>CAWAUI010000004.1:0-5893072 GCA_963785165.1 Thermoanaerobaculaceae bacterium | reverse complement strand
TCAGCGCGCCATTTTTCTGCAGAAAATCAATCAGCTTCTGGTCTGCCAGGGGGCCGGCAGAGACGCGGGTTGCAAAGAAGAGAAGCAAGAGGATTGCAGCGCAGAGCACCAGCTTTTTCATGATGTTCCCCTTTGACCAGTCCAGCGGCCAAAAATATAAGGACGGTTGTGTGAAAATAAAAAAGCCAATACCGTGTTTGGGGTACTGGCCTGAAATCAACTCGTCGCTTTTCTCTCCTTTCCAAACACGGAGAGAGCAACAGCTTTTCAGCTGCTGCCGTATCGGCCATTGTTCGTAGCTGAAAGCTTTTAGAACAAAATGGCTCGGAGAGGTTCTAATTACTTCTATCCATATATAATTGTTTACTTACCTAGTGCCTGAGCAAGAAAAATGGGGTGCTCAAGTAAGGAAGTGTGGTTAGCGGTGAATTTTGTGCGTGGGACCGGCGGGGCGCTACTGGCGCTTTAAATTATCAGTAGTCCTCGGCGGTATCAATATCAGCACCTGCCAGCTCTTCATCAATGTGAACCAGCTTCACCCTCTCCGGCATACTCTCAATAAGCACCCGGCCGCCCCGGTCTCCCTCCAGGGTAAGCAGGTCTTTTTTCAGCACAGCTGGGAAAAGTACCGGGTTTCCCCGGATGCCGCTATAGACGGGAACTATGATTGAGTGTTGGTCCTGCTGGAAGGTGTCTATTAATATATTTATGGTGGAAGGACTTCAGAAAAGGCTGGTCTCCCACCATGAACATAAACGCGTCTGTCTCCGGATGGGCCGTATGTATCCCCAGCTGTATCGCAGCGCTCTGCCCTTCATCCGCCCGGCTGTTATGCACCGCTGTTATCCCGTATTTTCTCCCGATCTTTTCTATCTCCTCCTTTGATATACCAGGATAGACTTCGTCAAGACGTGATGCCTGGGCAGCCTGCATAACCCGCTCCACCAGGGCAATGCGTCCCACCGGCAGCAGGAGCTTTTCCTGCTTCATGCGCTTTGAGAAACCGGACGCCAGGATAATACCTGAAATCATAATTATTAACGGGTCATGGATATATTCTGTTGCGGGCCATAGCGGCTATCACGCATTTCGTGACCGGGATGCTGTCCCGTTGCAGAAGACTGATAAGTATGTTTCCCGCACTGATCCTGCGCCGGGCATCTTCCGCTTTATTCAGCACCACATATTTTTTGCACCCATCCGGCACGCCCTTGAAGAGGCCCTGCGCTGACACTATCAGCTCGACCACTGCTTCCTCATCAATCATTTCTCCCGGCCGGCGCTGCACCACGTCGCAGAACTGTTCCAGGCGGTGCACATAATCCTCTGTGATGGGATTTCCGACAGCATCAATGCCGATCACACCGATGGCCCGCGTTGCAGTTGCTGGCACAACCGGCTCATAGGCGGAGGAGCCTTATGGGCTTATGCTTTGCGCCGTCGCACTCGACCAGAATGCAGTCAAATCTTTTTCCCTCGTGCAGCTTCGCGATACATTCCCGGTCAAGCCCAGAGAGCTTCCGCTCTTTTATAATATCGCTGCCAAGGCAGATAATGCTTCCCGGTTCCGCATGCTTCAGGATGCCGGTATCCGCTGAGCCGTCAATGATGACTACATCACACTCGCCTGCAGAAGGATAGTATATATTGGTGGTGGTGGTGACGAGAACGCTCTTGCCGCGGGATTTTAATTCCTGCGCCAAAGCAAACATGGTGGTTGTTTTCCCCCCGGCCCCCACCAGGCAAATAAGCTCGTGCTGAGAAGGCTCTATATCAAACGCATCGACAATATTCATGGACATTCATCATCAAAAGTAGGGTTCCACGAAAATCAACATCTTCCCGCCGCACACATCGCCCCCGCGGGTGCCGAGATCATCGGTGAGATCAGCCTCGATAAGCGCCGGCTTCTTCTCGGTGAGCAGACAGCGAAGCGCTGCGCTGCGGACCTGGTTCTCCCCGCAGCCGCCGCCCACGGAGCCCCAGGTCTTGCCATCCGCGCTGATAATCATTTTAGCGCCGATCTCACGCGGTGTGGAGCCCGCTGCATTGACAATGGTCGCAAGGCATGTCGGGATGCCCTGTTTTTGAAAATCCGCCAGCTGCTCAAATATGTTTTTATCGGTCATATGCTGTTCCTCACTGCAGATACCTTTAACACAGGGAAAGCTGACAGCTGTCCACCTTAAACTTGCAGTTTTTTTCTTAAGCTGTGCCTTCGTGAATGCTAACGACTATATGAAAAGTCTGAGTTCCTGAGTTCCAGATTTTGTATATGCTGCTTCTATTTCGCTTTTGCCAGTACTGCTTTGCTCAACGCCTTTGCCTGGCCACGCCCTTGCGCCGCACGCAGACAAGCTCTGCTGCAATCGAGAGGGCGATCTCCTCCGGCGATTCAGCGCCAATGGGAATGCCGATCGGTGTGCAGACATCCGCCAGCCGCCGCGCCGGTAACCCCTCTTCGCCAGCAGCTCAAGAACAAAGCTCACCCTGCGACGGCTGCCGATCAGGCCGATATACGCTGTTTCATGCGGGATGATTTCTGTCAGGCACTCGGTGTCATGCTCGTGCCCGCGGGTGATGATAACAACAAATGTAGAACGGTTAAGGAGATACGGCCAGGGCCGGAATAAAATCTTCGGCAATGACTTCACACCCGGGGAAACGCTGCTGGTCGGCAAAGTCCGGCCGGTCATCAAGTACGGTCACGCTGAAGCCGACCTCGCGCGCGAACCGGGCCAGCGGGATTGCGATGTGGCCTGCCCCGCAGATGACCAGGCGCGCCTGGGCGGAAATGATATCAAAAAGACCGTCCAGGCCGGGGCGTATCTCGCAGGTCTGTTTTTTCTGAGTCTTCAAACACGCCTGCCCCCGGCTGCATATCAGATCATCGACATCAGCGCGCCCCGTACCGTACTCGAGCACGCCGTCGGAAAATACTATTGCCTTATGTCCGGGGGGGATTGCCGCGTCGTTTGAAGATATAACCGTGGCAAGACAGAACAGCTGTGCCTGCGCAAGCAGGTCGTTTATCCGGCTGATTATGTTCATGCTGAAAGGTTCCTGCTTGAGAGGACCTGTACCCGATTCTCCTGTGGGTTGCTGAGGGTAAGGCTCGCTGCTTTGGCGCCGCTTCGCACCGCCACCAGCTCTGCTGCGATGGAGACCGCAATTTCAGCCGGCGTACTGGCCCCGATGCTGATGCCGACCGGAGAGTATATCTTTTTAATCGTGTCTTCGCTGATCCCCTTATCCCGCAGCTGCTGAAACGCCTTGGCAACCTTGCTGCGGCTGCCGATCATGCCGAGATAGCGAAACGGCTTATGGATAAGCTGCTCAAGGATTTCAAAATCATGGGCATGCTTGTGGGTCACGATTATCATATAGGTGTTCATCAGAGCAGGCAAGGCTTTCCAGCACCTTCTGGTAGTCCTCGGCAATGATTGCGTCAGCCCAGGGCAGGCGCTCCTTGTTTGCGAACTCACTCCGGTTATCAACCACGGTGACGTTGAAATCAAGCATCTTGCCGATTTGAGAAAGCGCGCTGCCGATGTGGCCGGCGCCGAATATAATAAGCTGCGCCGCGGGAAGCAAGCGGCTCCAGAAATACGCTCATGCCGCCGCCGCATGACATGCCGATGTCCTTCAGCTCGTAGCGGATAAATTTGGGCGAAGTGCCGCGCTCATGAGCTGCAGCGCTTCATCAACAATCTTTTTTTCTATGGCGCCGCCGCCGATCGTGCCCGCGGTGGAGCCGTCCGGCCGCACGAGCATGCGGGCGCCCTCCTCGCGGGGAGCAGAGCCCAGTGACTCTATGACGGTCGCCAGCACCACCGGGGTGCCGGCTTTTTTTGCCGCAACAATTTCTTCAAAAATATCCATGGATGTCTCCTGGGAAAGCTTCTTCAGCGTTTACAGATGCATGCTTCCCGAAGACGTAGTCTTCACTCCAGGCTGGTCAGACCAACTCCAGGTCACTGCGACATCCATCGGAAATCATGATTCCAGTACATTCGTAATGACGAAAAACAAAACACAGTCCTGATTTGGGTTTTCTTCAGCAGAATTCCTGCCTCCTGCTTTTTTTCGTACTCCTCAAGCGCCTTCTGCAGGGCCTGAATGCCCGCGAGCGGGCAGCCGGTCTTGCAGCTCAATGCCGCCCCTCAAAAGCTTTTTCTATATCGGCATTATTCAGAAGCTTTGCTTCGGCCACGGTTTTCCCCGAGCGCCAGCTCGCGTGAGCATGCTGTTGACCGCAATGGTCGAAGCGCAGCCGTTTGATTTAAAGCGGATGTCAAAAACGCGGCCGTCTTCGATCATGATCCATAGTTCAATTTTATCGCCGCAGGCGGGATCATCAAGCAGGGCATACCCATCGGCAAGCCCTTCGGACTCATGTCGCCGAAATTGCGGGGCCGGACAGCATGCTCTCGCACCAGGGCCGGGCAGTTCACCACCCGGATCTTTCTAATTTGGGGGCGCCCTCAACACCTCCCCAGGCGCATGACTCTTCATAAAACGGATCATTCCATACGAAATTCCTCTCAGATATGTTTCACGCAGCTCTATAAACTGCTCAAGCGTCTTCATATTATGGCAGGGCAGAAAATGATCCACATACGGCATGGCCGTCGACATGCCCAGGCACAGAGGCTCATAGCGGTCGTATTTCAGATTCGGGTTGAGCCAGATAATTTTGCGGAAGCCGCGCTTGAAAAGGACCATCTGTTTTTTCAACAGTTCGGCATCGCCCTTGTCCCAGCCGTCGCTCAAAATCACCAGTATGCGGTTGCGCTTGCGGAGCTTGCCGCCATAGTGCTTGTTGAACTCTTCAAAGCAGCCGCCGATATCCGTGCCGCCCGACCAGAACTGCACTCTTTTCGACAGAATCGTCATGGCCGATTCAAGCGTACGGTTGCTGAGTATATCGCTGATGCGCATGAGCTGGGTGCCGAAGACAAAGGTTTCGGTATCGCGCAAATATTTCTGGAGGCTGTAGGTGAATTTGATGAGAAAGCGGCTGTAGATATCCATGGAGCCGCTCACGTCAGCGAGCAGCACCAGCTTTGACTCCCGGGGCTTGCGCTTCCTTGGTGAGTATATTCATGATCTCGCCGCCCCGCTGCGTCGACTGCCGGATCGAGCGGCGCAGATCGATCATTTTTCCCTTCTTGCTGGGCTTGAACCGGCGCCCGAGCTTCTCTTTCACCGTAATCCTGAAGTTGCGGAAAATCTCGTCGAACAGGGCAATCTCATAGGGCGTGATCAGCTCAAAGTCCTTCTCCCGCAGGGACTGTCCGAGCGAATAGGTCGGCACGGCGATCTCTTCGTACTGATTGCTCAGCTTTTTAGAATCCTTTTTGGGATTGCCGTCCTCTTCATCCTCGGGTGATTTGTTCTCCTTCTGTCACGGTGGAGTCCTTTTCGTCGGGCTCCTCATTGCTTCCGCCGTATTGCTTGGGAATGCTCGACCCCGGTGCGCCAGAACTGCAGAAACAGGATATCAAAGGCCGCCCGGTACTTTTGGCTCATGAGCATATTGGTCCGCAGCGCCATATAAAACTCAAAGCGGCTGTTAATATCGATATGGGCAAGGGCTGCTGATGCGCATCCCGTTCATTTGAGGTATGCACCGGGATTTTATTTATGCGCAGCAGTTTTGCAAACTTGATAATGCGCTGATAAGGGACTCCGTGCGCTGCTCAACAGTGATGCTGTCCTGCTTCTTTTTCTGCGCTTCGAGTTGACTGTCTGCGCTTCAACCGGTACGAGAAGAACTTTCATTCGATCTTAGTCTCTGCATTCTATCAGAACCGTGGTTGACAGGTCCTTGAATTTTTTCACATCTTCCTTGAATTTAAACAGGCAGCCCGCAGGTCATATCCATGGTGAGCTTCGTCTATCTCGTCTTTATCAAGAAAGGTGAGCGCCTGAGACCAGTCAAGCGTTTCCGCAACACCGGGCCGCTTGTAGAACTCCTGCTCCCGAAGCGTAGCCATGATGCGGGATATCTTTTTGGCAAGGGTTGCTTCGATATTGGGGATTTTCGCCAGTATGATCTCCCGTTCGCGCTCGGTGGTCGGATAGTCGATAAAATGATACAGGCAGCGGCGCTTGAGCGCATCGTGCAGCTCGCGAACACGGTTGGACGTAATAATGACAATGGGCTTGTGCTTGGCCTTCACCGTGCCCATTTCCGGTATGGTGACCTGGAAATCGGAAAGTATTTCAAGCAGAAAGGCCTCGAACTCCTCATCAGCCCGGTCAACCTCATCGATCAGGAGCACCACCTTTTCCTCGCCGCGCACGGCCTGAAGCAGTGGCCGGGGGATGAGAAATTCCTCGGTAAAAACATTTTCAACATGGCCCGCGGCGCCGCTGATATCGAGCAGCTTTGATTTTTAAAAGCTGCTTGGCGTAATTCCACTCATAAATCGTGGAGGTGGCATCAAGGCCCTCATAGCACTGCAGGCGGATGAGCTTGCGCCCGAGCACCGCTGGCAAGCACCTTGGCGATTTCGGTTTTACCCACGCCGGGCTCGCCCTCAAGCAGCAGCGGCTTTTCCATCTGCATCGCCAGGTACAGCGTGAACGCGAGCGGGTCATCGCAGATATAGTTTTCCTTCTTCATTGCCTTTTTGATTTCCTCTACGGAGTCGAACTTTTTCATGATAGCCTCTTTATTGCTTGAATTATATATCGATTATCATATATCAAAAGGTAACCTGGCAATAGTGAAAAGGGAGAACAATTCAAAACCATTGCCAGGGATACCTTCGTAAAGAGTGAAAAGACTGGTTAGACGGCATTGCGGATGGGCTGGATACGCAGTGCCGTGTCAGTCCTCCTCTCTTAATCTGCATGTAAGTGTCTATGTTTTTCCCTTCCGGCATTTCAAGTATAAAACAGCCTCCAGCACCGAGCCGCCCAAGGCGCGGGCCTTGTCTGAAATCGTGTAGCAGGATTCTTTCACCGGCCGCGGATCAACATCACCGATCTTTAAGTTTTTCACTACCTCCCGGCCGTTCATGATAAGCCCGCGCACCACTCCGTCAAACGGGGCCGCAACCGGCTGGTCATCGACATAGCAGATAATGTCTCCGTTTTTACACCTGCGCCCGATATCAGCACATGTCTGATTGTGCCGCTGCAGGGCGACCGGAGCACCCGCTCTGCGCCATAGCCTTTAACCGGAGCCGGCACGCCGGTGTCGGGCAGGGCAGAACCTTCAAATAAGAGGCGGCCGAGATTGTGGCCGCGGTTGGTCTCAATCACGACGTGCACATGTTTGCCCGCTTTAAAGCCGGGCCCCAGAGCAATCGTGATCGGAGCCATGTCCCGGCGCATGCCGGTATTGCGTTTGGCAAGCGTGGCATCAACAACAGCGACAGGCTTTATTTCTTTTAAAATATCTGCCTCCCGGATCAACCATCACGGGGATGTCGCCCTGATGCCATATTGTTTCTATTTCATCTTTGGTCCGGACCCTGACCGCCCGCACCTCTTCTACAACGGTCTCCCCGTCGATCACTGCCTGGGCAAAGGCCACGGTCCGGCGCACCACCAGCGGATGCGCACTTCCAGGATGAGCACTCTTAAACCCGCATCGGTGCAGCTTGTGGGCGACACCGCTGCCCAGGTCTCCTCCTCCGCGTATAACGACTATGGTGTCTTCTATCTGCATTAATTATTAACCTTTAGGAGCGGCTTGAGACCGCGACAGGCGCGTAAAAATGCGTTACAAAAATTTCAAACATCTTTGCGTAGATTCTTACATGGCTTAATCTGAGAATGTTGCTCTCAGACCCTCCTGTTTTTCATCCGACCTCCCCTAACCCCTCCTTATTAAGGAGGGGAAAAGTTCTCCCCCTTTATTCCAAGGGGGAGTCAGAGGGGGTCGCTCATGCGATTGCAAAATTTCAAATATCTTTGGTTAGACATTAAGGTAAAAGGGAATGCCAGTAACTGCGGCATTCCCCTTTATATTCTAACTGTTATTCTTGAAAGCCATTACTTCTTGATGCCCTGCTCCTTGATGGCCTTCAGTACTTTTTCCCGCCGTGATCGGCGCTTGTGTAGGATACATCTGGATGCCGATGGCGTCCGTAAACTAGCATTGGCAACCGAGCCGATCGGCCCCATCAGCGCTGATTCACCGCAGCTCTTGGCCCCCATCGGACCGATGGGATCCGGAGCAGTTTCAACAAGAATGATCTTGGCATTGGGCATATCCGAGGGCCCGAGCATCTTGTAATCAGTAAAATCATTATTGATTACGCGGCCCTTGTCATCATACGCATACTCTTCGGTGAGCACAAAGCCGAGGCCCTGCTGCGCGCCGCCTTCCAGCTGCCCTTCAACTGAAGGCGGATGGATGGCTTTGCCGATATCATGAGCCGTTCACCAGGTTCAAGCACTTTCACTTCGCCGGTCTCAATATCGACTTCGACTTCGGAGAAGCAGGCGCCGAAGGGCGGTGAGCAGTGCTTGGCAAAGAAGCTCGAGTAGCCCTGGATCTGGCCCGGGGATGCCGATGGTCTTGCCGGTGGCCGCGTCAATGTAGTTGTACACGCCTTCCTTGGCGATCTTTACGGCGCTGATCGACTTCTGGGGATTGCCCTTAACGGCGATGATCTTGTCTTTCATCTCAAGATCGGCCACGTTGGCTTCCAGAAGCTGGGCAGCGCGCTCGAGCAGCTGCTTCTTCACGCTTTCGCAGGCTTCAATAGTTGCCGGGCCTGCGCAGTAAATCGTGCGGCTGGCATGAGCGCCGATGTCGAATCCGCACATATCGGAATCGCCGGACCGCAATGAATGTCCTCCATCGGGAAACCGAGGGTTTCAGCCGCCATCTGGGTAATGACGGTGTGGCCGCCGGTGCCGAGATCGGAAATCTGCTGAATCAGCTCGACCGTGCAGTCTTCGTTGAGCTTTGCCGTGCAAACGGAATGCTCAAGCAGCATGGGGAAAGCGCCGGAGGTGTGGTTCATGACGGCAAGGCCGATGCCGCGACGCTTGACGCCGGTCTGCTTGGCATACTTCTTCTTCTTCTCATACCAGCCGATCTCCTTGGCCGCCATGTCAAGGCAGTCGTTCGGCCGTCGGAAGCGATAGGTCACGCCCTTCAGCCAGGTTTCGTCGCCGATCGACTTGTGCCACTTCTTGCGCCACTCGACCTCGTCGAGGCCAAGCTCCTTGCACATCTTCGTGACCATCTGCTCCTGGCAGAAGGTGATCTGCGGGTTGCCGTAGCCGCGGTATGCGCCGGTGGGCACTTCATTGGTGAAATAGCCATCCAGTCTGCATGCCCAGGGCCTGCCACTTGTACATGCCGTGCAGGAACGCTGCTGCGCAGAAGGGCGGCCCGGAACCATGGGTATAATAGCCGCCTTTGCGTGCCGTGATAGAAAGCATCTACCGCGACCGGGGTGCCGTCCTTTTTGAAACCCATCTTCAGCCAGTATGTGGCCGGGATAGCGGGTTTCAGAGGCGACCCAGTCTTCCTCGCGCAGAAACTCCATGCGCACCGGGTGGCCGGGCACTGCCATGGCCATGGCGCAGACATGGGGCTCGCCGATCATGCCTAGGCGAACTCCGAAGCCGCCGCCGACCGTGGTCTGCACCAGGCGCACGCGGGTCAGAGGAAGCTCGAACAGCTCGGCGATCAGCACCTGCACGGGCTTGGCCATCTGGGTGGAGGTCCAAATGTTCAGCCGGCCGCGCTCATCATAGTGGGCCACGTAGGAATGGTTTTCCATCTGGCACTGCTTCTGCTTGGGAACGTAGAAGGTGTCTTCGATAATGTAGTCGCACTCGGCGCAACAACTGCTCGGCGGTTTTGCCGTTTTTGTCGTTCCAGCCATAGCGCTTGCCCGGGAAAAATGATTCGGGCAGATCAAAGGCAAGGTTGCCGGGCTTGAGCGGCGTGAACAGGTACCCGTTCTTCTTTTCGCCTTCGGCCTTCGAGGTTTCGGCGGTCATAAAAATGGGCAGGGGCTCATAGGTGACCTTGATCTTGTCTGCTGCGCGCTCGGCTGCCTCTTCGGTCCTTGCGATTACGCCGCAGATGGCGTCGCCCTGGTGCTTCACGACTTTGTTGAAGATGTTCAGGTCCGCGATTTCGCCGAACACTTCACCGAAAAGCTCGGGCACCAGCAGTTTCATAACCGTCGTGTTGTAGGGCCTTTTCGTGACATCATCGGGGCCGATGATTTTCACGACGCCAGGCACCTTCAGCGCGTCGGAGAAGTCGAGCTTCTTTACTCTGGCGTGGGCATATTCCCAGCACCTGACAACTTTGCCGTAATACATGCCGGACATGCGAATATCGCCGGCATAGACGGCCTGACCGGTTACCTTTTCACGGGAATCAACTTTGGGGATTCGTTTTCCAATAACGGATTCTGCCATGCTGTTCCTCCTTTCCTATAGCTTGCCGGCGGCTGTTATTTTACTGGCCACCTGAACAGCTTTGACGATTTTAACGTATCCGGTGCAGCGGCAGATATTGCCTTCCAGACCACGCCGAATTTCATCTTCCGTGGGCTTTGGGTTCTTCTCAAGAATGGAGACAGCCTTGAGAACCATGCCCGGCGTGCAGAAGCCGCATTGAATAGCACTTTCATCGACAAAGGCCTTCTGAACGGGATGCAGCTCGCCGTCCTGGGAAAGACCTGCAACAGTGGTAATGTGTTTGTTATCCATGGTGGCGGCAAGAGCCATACAAGCAAGAACGGGTTTCTTCTTTGCCTTTACGGTGGAACAGTATGTTGTGGTTGCGTCTACAGGTTTGCATTTCGTGCCACCTTCTTCCACCAGCAGCACGGTGCAGGCGCCGCATTCGCCCCGGCCGCAACCGTATTTGACGTCAGTCAGGTTCAGCTGGTCCCTGATGACCTGAAGAAGGGTATAATGAACGGGTATGTTCAGATTATACTCCTCCCCATTTATATAAAGAGTTATTGCACGTTTTTTCATGATGTATATCTCCTTAAGTTTTTGTTGTGAACTAGTCCCTTAGTACCGTTAGCCACGTGCCTCGACAATTATGCGCTTGACCATCACGCCCGCCACATCGTGGCGATACTCCGCCGTGGAACGCACATCGTCTATTGGTTTGATTTCGCTGGGGACTGCTTCAACAACCTTCTGGAGCACTGCGTCGGTAATCTGGTTGCCGTTCAGGAGCGCTTCGACTTTTTTCAGCCGAATAGTGGTCGGGGCCACTGCGCCGATGGCAACACGGGCCTGCTTACATATTTTATCTGACATATCCAGGCGCACGGCGACATTGACCTTTGAGAGGTCCAGCGTGGTGCGGGTCATGCGTGCAAAGGCATTGGAGGAACCGCTTGCCATGGGGGGCAGCTTAACTTCAATAGCAAGCTCGTCGCTCTTGCGCGCCGTTTCTTTATACTTCAGGAAAAAGTCATCAATGCTGACCTCCCGTTTTCCCTTGGGGCCTTCCAGCACAACGGTCCCGCCAATGGCAAGAATCGCGCAGCAGCAGTCCCCTGAGGGGGAAGCGCGCATGACATTACCAACAACGGTTCCCATATTGCGCGTCTGGGGCGTGCCGTTTATGGCTGCTGATTTCCACAGCGCCGGGTAATTCTCTTTTACTTCCGGAGTGTCTGCTACCTGCTGCAGCGTGGCCATGGCTCCTATGCGGAGGCCCGCCTTCTTATCGTAGGTAACATAGTCCAGATCCGGAATTTCAGCCAGGCTGACGACATAAGGCGCTACAAACCCCTTGGTCATGGACACGACGACATCCGTTCCACCGGACATTACCGCGGCCTGGGCCTTATGTTTGGCGAGCAATTCCACTGCTCGCGGGAAGTCGACCGCGGGAAGCTTACCGCCTCGTCTCCCGGCATTGGCGGCGCGGAAGAGGTAGCGCGCCTCGAGGACGTCCGCCAGGTGGCGGCAGACGTAGAAGGACGGCCCCGCCTCGCTCGTCCGACTCGATCCAGCAGCAGCGGCTCGGGGGTCGGAGGCCCGGCGGCCAGGAGCGCGTGGGCCACCCGCCAGCTCTTCTCCGCCTTGCTCCCCTGGAAGCGGCGCTTCAGCCGGTCGCGCGGCATCCCGGTTGCGGAACTGCTTGACCACCACGTCGACCGGGCCCGCCGCGGTCTCCAGGCGGGCGACGTAGAGGTAGTTGCGCCCCCAGTGGAGGGTCTTGAGGGCCGACGCCGGGATCGGTCAGGCCGGCGCGACGGCTCGCGGGTCGAGGTCGGCGGGGCGGAGCGCCGGCGTCGATCTCGCCGGTCCAGCCCGGGACCGAGAAGGGCTCGGTCCCGGACGGCTCAGACCTCCACGACGTCGAAGCGCTCGTGGTGCAGCTCGGGGTCGCTCTGCAGGAGGATGCGCGACGCCGAGCGAGCGCTCCAGCTCGTCGAGGATCGCCCGCTCCTCCTGCTGGAGGGCGCGGGCGACCTCGGGGTGGACGCGCAGCAGGAGCTCCGACGTGGCCGATCCGCGCCGCGCAGGTGGAGCAGCTCCTTGCGCAGGTTCAGGCAGATCGTGGCGATCGACTTGATCCGCCCGCGGCCCGAGCAGTAGGGGCAGGGCTGGGTGAGCAGGCGCTCCAGGTTGGCCCGGCTGCGCTTCCGGGTGATCTCGACCAGGCCGAACTCCGAGATGTTGAGCACCTTGGTCTTCGCCCGGTCCTTCCGGATCTCGCTCTCCAGGCTGGCGAAGACCTGCTCGCGGTGCGGCCTGCTCGATCATGTCGATCAGGTCGATGACGATGATCCCGCCCAGGTCGCGCAGGCGGATCTGGCGCACGATCTCCTGCACCGCCTCGAGGTTGGTCTGGAGCACCGTGTCCTCGAGGTTGCTCTGGCCCACGAAGCGGCCGGTGTTGACGTCGATCGCGACCAGCGCCTCGGTGGGGTTGATCACGATGTAGCCGCCCGACTTGAGCCACACCTTGCTCTTGAGCGCCGCCTCGATCTGCTCCTCGATGCCGAACTGCTCGAAGAGCGTCGCCCCCTGGCGGAACAGCTTGCACCTTGCCGACCAGCGCCGGCTGCACCTGGTCGAGGAACTCGACGATCCGCTCGTAGGTCTCCTCGCCGTCCACCCAGAGCACGGCTGAAGTCCGGCCGCAGGAGGTCGCGCACCACCCGCAGGGCGAGGTCGAGATCCTGGTGGAGCAGGGTGGGGGCCGAGACCTTGCCGGCGCGCTGGCGGATCTTCTCCCACAGCCGCGAGAGGTAGGCGAGGTCGCTCTCGAACTCCTCCGGCCCCTTGCCCTCGCCGACCGTGCGCACGATCAGGCCGCCGCCGCGCACCGGGAGCTGGTCGAGGACGGCGAGCAGCCGCTCGCGCTCGGTCTCGTCCTCGATCCGGCGCGAGACGCCGAAGTGGCGCACGGTGGGGAGCAGCACCAGGTAGCGGCCGGGCAGGGTGACGTGGGTGCTGATCCGCGCCCCCTTGTTGGGCAGCGGGTCCTTGACCACCTGGACGATGATCTCCTGGCCCGGCTTGAGCAGGTCGTCGATCGACGGCGGAGCCGCTGCGTGGTGCGGCCGGCGTGCTCGTCGGCGCGCGGCTCGTCGATCTCCAGCTCTTCCATCGCCTCGACGTCGCGCGGCCACGTCGCTCACGTAGAGGAAGGCGTCGCGCTCCAGCCCGATGTCGACGAACGCGGCCTGCATGCCGGGGAGCACCCGGGTCACCCGCCCCTTGTAGACGTTGCCCACCAGGCCGCGGTGGCGGTGCCGCTCGACGAAGATCTCGGTCAGCCGGTCGTCTTCCAGGACGGCGATCCGCGTCTGGTGCGGATCGCTCTCGATGAGCATCTTGAGGTCATGGCGGTCCCTAGATACTGATTGGCTACCGGTTGACGTACCGTCGGAGGTCGACCCCGAGGATGATCCCGGTCGAGATGAAGTTGACCATGGTGAACGAGCCGCCGTAGGAGAGGAACGGCAGGGGGATGCCGGTGATCGGCACGAAGCCGACCACCATGGCGCTGTTGTAGAGCACGTGGAAGCAGGTGACCGAGAGCAGCCCGACCACCAGCAGGATGCCGGCGCGGTCGCGCGCCCGCATGGCGATGCGCGCCGCGCTCGACATGTAGAGGACGTAGAGCCCGAGCACGGCGGCCACCCCCAGGAAGCCCCACTCCTCGGCGAGCACCGCCAGGATGAAGTCGGTGTGGCGCGCCGGCAGGAAGCGGAGCTGGCTCTGGGTGCCCTGCATGTAGCCCTTGCCCACCAGCTCGCCCGAGCCGACCGCGATCTTGCTCTGGCGCACCTGGTAGCCCGCTCCCAGCGGATCGCTCTCGGGCGACAGGAAGGTGAGCACCCGCTGGCGCTGGTAGCCCTTCATGCCGAACGTCCAGACGCCGGCGCCCAGGACCAGGGCGATCAGCGCCGCCGTCACCAGGCAGGCGCAGGCGGACGCCGGCGACCAGCAGCATGCCGGCGAGCGAGCGGCGTGAACATGGCGGCGCCGCCCATGTCCGGCTCGACGGCGACCAGCACCATGGGCACGGCCACGATGCGCGACGGCGGTGGCGATCTGCGCGCAGGTCGAGGACGCGCAGGTTGAGGCTCGGCGAGGTAGCGGGCCAGGAACAGGGCGGTCGCCAGCTTGGCGAACTCCGACGGCTGGAACTGCCACGGGCCGATCTGCAACCAGTTGGCCGCGCCGCCGCGCTCCACGCCGAAGAAGAGCACGGCGACCAGCGAAGCGAGCCCCAGGCCGTAGAGCACGACCGAGAAGTCGAGCAGCACGTGGTAGTCGATGCTCATGCGACGATCACGAGCAGGACGAGGCCGATGGCCACCCAGGCGGCCTGGCGCGGCAGGTAGTCGACCGGCAGCTCGGAGCTGGCGCTGTGCACCGTGGCGAGGCCGATGGCGGCGAGCAGCAGGGCCGAGAGCGATCAGCCCGCCGTCGATCGAGGAGAGCAGCCGCAGCCGCGGCCGCTCCTCAGGGAGCGGCGGTGATGCTCGAGATCGATCTCGAAATACTTTGCATAGATGGCCTGCGCGATGGGTGCCGCCACCCTGGAGCCCGCGCCGCCGTGCTCGGCGAAGACCACCACCACGAGCTCCGGGTTCTCGGCCGGGGCGAAGGAGGTGAACCAGGCGTGGTCGCGGAACTTGAAGGGCAGAGACTCGGGCGTCGGTGCGCTGCGCCTGGCGCGATGACCTGCACGGTGCCGGTCTTGCCGGCGATCTCGACGCCCGGGCACCCGGGCCGAGCCGTAGCCGGTGCCGCCCGGCTCGTTGACCACCGCCCACATGCCGCTCGCGCACCACGCGCAGGGCCTCGCGCGTCGAGCGGCACGTGCTCGGGCGGCGGCAGCTTGGCGTCCTTGACCAGGTGGGGCGTGACCCGGTAGCCGCCGTTGGCGACCATGGCCGTCATCTCGGCCATCTGCAGAGGGGTCATGAGCACCGGCCCCTGGCCGATCGAGACCGAGATGGTCTCGCCCGGGTACCAGGGCTGCTTGCGCACCTTCTGGCTCCACGCCGCGTCCGGCACCAGCCCGCGCTTCTCGCCCTGGATGTCGATGCCGGTGGGCGAGCCCGAGGCCGAACATCCGGGCGTAGCGGGCGATCCGCTCGATCCCCAGCCTCTGGCCGAGGGTGTAGAAGTAGACGTCGCAGGAGTGCTTGAGCGCCGGTGGAGCGTCGACCGTGCCGTGCCCGCCCCGCTTGCCAGCAGCGGAAGCGGCGGCCGTAGAAGGACCTGGCGCCGGCGCAGAAGACCGTCGTGTGCTCGTCGAAGACCCCCTCGGTCAGACCCGGCCGTCGCCATGATCGATCTTGAAGATCGAGCCCGGCGAGTAGGTGTTCTGGATCGCCCGGTTCTGCAGCGGGTGGTGGGGGTCCTCGATCAGGGCCTGCCAGTCGTCCGTCTGGAGCCGCCGGGCGAACAGGTTCGGGTTGTAGGAGGGGGAGGAGACCAGGGCCAGGATCTCGCCGTTCCTGCGGATCCATGGCCACCACGGCGCCGACCTTCTCCGGGCCCTCGAGCCAGCGCGCGGCCTCCTGCTGCAGGTCGAGGTCGATGGTCAGCGTGAGGTTCTTGCCCGGGACCGGCGGCCGCCCGCCGTACTCCTCGCAGCAGCTCGCCGCGGCTGTCGACCACCACCACCCGCTCGCCGTCCTCGCCGCGCAGCTTCGGTGTCGTAGGTCTGCTCGATCCCCTTCTTGCCCACCAGGTCGCCCGGCTGATAGGCGCCGTTCGAGGCGCGCGATCTCCTCCTGCGTGACCTCGCCGAGGTAGCCGAGCACGTGGGCGGTCTGCTCGCGGTGGCGGTAGAGGCGCAGGTGCTGCACCTCGACCTCGAACTCCGGGTACTCGAGGCCCGCGACGCCGAAGCGCGCCACCTGGGAGAGGGTGAGGTTCTCGGCCAGGAGCACCGGCTTGAAGCTCGGGGATCGCCGCGGTAGCGGTCGAGGATCGCCTGGAGGTCGGCGACCGGCCGGCCGAGGACGCCGGCGGCGAAGCCAGAGGCTGTGCGCCAGGTTCGTCGCTGCCGGCTGCGGTCGAGCATCAGGTTGTAGCTCGGGACGTTCTCGACCAGCAGGCGCCCGTTGCGGTCGTAGATCAGGCCGCGGGGCGCCTTGATCGGCAGCTTGCGCAGCCGGTTGTTCTCGGCCAGCTCGCGGTAGTAGTCGCCCTGGACGAGCTGGACGAACCAGAAGCCGGTGGCGATGGCCACCAGCAGGCCGGATGACCACGACGGTCAGCACGCGCACGCGGCTGACCAGATCGTCTCGATGCTCACGGACCACCTGCATCGATTGCCTCAAGGCCTCATATTCGTCATCAGCGATTCAGTCATTACTCAGCCGAGGCGGAGCCGGCTCATGCGGCCGCGCCGGCGGGCTTCGGAGCTCCGGCGCCAGCGGCTCGTCGCGATGTAGACCAACATGCCGAGCAGCCCGCACGCCCCCGCCCGCACCACCGCCCAGAGGGGGCTCGGCAGCTCCGGAGCCGGCAGCAGCAGGAAGGCCAGCCCGATCGACGAGGGCCTGCTGCAGCACGGACGCGAAGCTCACCACCGCCAGGACGCCGGTCGCCCGCTGGATGACCAGCCGCTGCGCCAGCCGGGCCGTGCCGTAGCCCACGATGGTATCAGCGAAACCGAACAGGCCGAACAGGCCGCCGGTGAGGGTGTCGTGGAGCGAGGCCGACGAGCAGGCCGACGAACAGCGCCGAGAGCGAGCTGCCCCGCAGGCCGTGGAGCACCACCAGCACCAGGAAGACGTCGATCACCTGGCGCGAACTGAGGGCACAGGCTCATGCCCACGAAGTGGACGAGCACGGTCAGCGACGATGGCGGCGAGGAGCTTAAGGACGTTCCACCGGCGCCGGCCCTCCTTGACCTTCTGCGGGCACCGGCGTCGTAGTCCAGCAGGTAGACCTGGTCGAGCGCGCCGAAGTCGACGGCCGGCGCGAGCTGGATGCGGTGGAAGAGCTGCCCGCCCTGCTCGACGGGCACCACGGTGCCGATCGGGATGCCGCGCGGGTAGACGCCGTCGATGCCGGCGGTCACCACGCGGTCGCCCGGCCGCACGTCGGCCTGGAGCGGCACGTAGTCGAGCTCGAGGCCGCCGCTCCGCCGGCCGCCGCCGCGCACCACGCCCTGCCGGCGGGTGCGCAGAACCATGCCGCCGACCGCCGCCGGCGCGGTCGGTGATCGAGCTGCACCTTGGCGTAGCGGTCCGGACACCAGCGACCACCCGGCCGACCAGGCCGCCGGGCGAGAGCACCGGCTGGTTGTTCCGCGCCTCGGACGGCCCCGGTGTAGAGCACCAGCGTGCGCAGCCAGGAGGCATGGTCGACGTAGACGACGTCGACGGCCCGGATGCGCCCGGCGGGCGGGGTGGAGTAGCGCACGGCGGCCGCCCAGGCGCGGCATCTCCCCCTCGACGTCGGTGAGCCGGAGCAGGCGCAGGCGCAGATCCTCGACCTCGCGGCGCAGGCGCCGGTTCTCGTCGAGCAGGGTGCCGCGCATGCTTCATCCCCTCCCGGGCCTCGGCCGATGCCGCTCGAGGCGACCGCAGGCCACGCGCGCGGGCCATGGGGCCGAGCAGGCGCAGCCCCAGGCGCCTCGAGCCGGGTCGTCGCCCGCCCGGGCGCCCTGGATCGCCAGGAACACGAGCTGCCCCGCCAGCACGACGATCAGCACCCAGCCGGTGCGGCGCTCGTCCACGCGATCCGGCTCGATCGATCCGGAGCCCGGCCGGATTAGCGGATGGAGACCTTGCGCAGCAGGTCGATGTCCGACAGCACGCGGCCGGTGCCGAGCACCACCGAGGCCAGCGGATCCTCGGCGAGCACGACCGGCAGGCCGGTCTCGTCGCGCAGGCGCTGGTCGAGGTTGCGCAGCAGCGCGCCGCCGCCCGAGAGCACGATGCCCTTGTCCATGATGTCGGCCGACAGCTCGGGAGGCGTGCGCTCGAGGGCCATGCGCACCGCCTCGACGATGGTGGCGACCGGCTCGGCCAGGGCCTCGCGGATCTCCTCGTCGGAAATGGTGAGGGTCTTGGGGACGCCCTCGACCAGGTCGCGCCCCTTGATCTCCATCCTGAGCTCTTCCTTCAGCGGGTAGGCCGAGCCGAGCTGGATCTTGATCTGCTCGGCCGTGCGCTCGCCGATCAGCAGGTTGTACTTGCGCTTCAGGTACTGGATGATGGCCACGTCCATCTCGTTGCCGGCGATGCGCACCGAACGGCTGTAGACGGTGCCGGCGAGCGAGATCACCGCCACGTCGGTGGTGCCGCCGCCGATGTCCACGATCATGTTGCCCGAGGGCTCGGTGATCGGCAGCCCGGCGCCGATGGCGGCCATCATGGCCTGCTCGACCAGGAAGACCTCCGAGGCGCCGGCCCGCATGGCCGAGTCGCGCACGGCCCGCTTTTCGACCTGCGTGATCTCCGAGGGGACGCCGATGACGATGCGCGGATGGACGTACATCTTGCGCCCGTGCGCCTTCTTGATGAAGTACTCGAGCATCCGCTCGGTGACCTCGAAGTCGGCGATCACGCCGTCCTTCATGGGCCGGATCGACTCGATGTTGCCCGGCGTGCGGCCCAGCATCTCCTTGGCCTCGCTGCCGACGGCCTCGATCCGGTTGGTGATCTTGTTGATGACGACGACGGAGGGCTCACGGACGACGATGCCCTGGCCGCTGGCGAACACCAGGGTGTTGGCGGTGCCGAGGTCGATGGCGAGGTCTTTGGAAAAGTAGCGTAGCAGCGAGGCGAGGGGCATCTGCCTTACTTGTCCTTCTCGTGGAAAGCCCGCCGCGGAATGCGGCCGGCGGCGGGGAGTTTACGGGTTTCGAGGCGACCGCAGTCACCTTTTATCAGGTTTCTCAGGAATTTTCGACGAATACGCGGTGCCGGCGGACGGTTTCGTTCCCCCACGCATCGCGGGCGTTGATCTCGATGAAGTTCCAACCTTCCTTGGTCAGCTGAACGGTCTTTTTGAAGCGTGCCGTCCATGCCGGTCTTGACCTGCTCGCCGTTGACCTCCACCCGCGCGCCCGGCTCACTCTTCCCGGCGACGATGAAGATACTACCGTAGGTCTTGACGTCGTCGAGGTCGAGCTCGGGGGGAGTGGTGTCTTTCTTTTCGCCGCTGGCGGTGCGGGAGGAGGCGACGCGGAACCGGCGCGGCTCGCTCCAGGGGCCCTGGAGGCCGTCCGGCCCGTAGGCGGCGACGCGCCACTGGAACGCCCCTTCGCCGCGCAGCCCGAGGGTGGCCCGCGTCTTGGCGCGGTTGCCCGCTTCGATGACGTTGTCGACGAACAGGTGGTTGCGGGAGACCTGGAGGGCGTAGCGGGACGCGCCGGTGACCGGGGCCCAGGCGAGGACGAGCCGCCGCGTCTGCTCCAGGTCGAGCGCCCGGTTGTCCGCCGGCTCGACCAGCTCGGGGCGCCCCGGCAGCGGCTTGGGCTCGGAGAGCAGGTCGCCCGTCTGCACCACCTCCTGGAGCGCCTTGACCTCGCGCGTGAGCCCCCCTTTGGAGGCCAGATCCATGCCGCCGCGGTAGGCGCCGAAGCGCCCCTGGCTCGTCCCCTTGTCGACCGCCACGAAGCCTTCGGAGTCCTGCCGGACCCTCGCCACGGCGCCGGGCGTCTTGACGTTGCTGGCGGATTTGGGCGAGGTGCTCAGGTTGACCCAGCCGTATTCCATCTCGATCGACTGCTCGGCCAGGCCGTCTCCCTGGCGGGCGGGCGCCACGATGAACTGGGTATTGGGGCGCACCGTGTAGAGCGTGCCGTCGGCGAACATGATCTCGGCCGAGCCGCCGTCGGAGGTGCGCACGTAGTCGCCGGCCTGAAGGGGGGTCCGGATGCGCGCCTCCTGCCAGTCGCCGCCGCCGCCGTCCGCGTGCCGGTACTCGACCTCGCCCTGGAGAGACAGGAAATGGGCCTGGCCCGCGCCGCGGGGCGACATCTGTTCCTGGAGCGACAGCAGCATGTCGCGGCTGCGCTGGCCGTGATTCAGGGCCTCCCGGAAGTCCCGGGTGGAGAAGCGGGCCTGGGCTTCTTGCAGGCTCTGCCGGGCGCCGCCGAGCTCGCCGGCGTAGCTCGCGGCCCGCTTGTCGCCGCTCAGCCTCCCCAGCAGGCCGCCGGCCTCCTCGATCACCGCCGCGGCATGGCGCTCCACCGACCGCTGGTCGTAGGCACGCCAGCCCAGGAAGCCCAGACCCAGAAGGGCCAGAGTCACCAAGAGCAGAATCCCCCCCTTGAGGGTCTCCACCGAGACGCTGTACCAATCCTTGCCCGAACGGGCAGCCTTCGGCTGGGCAGGCACCTGAGCTCCCTTTCATGTAGGACCGTCAATATAACACAGGGTTGTGCGGCCGGCACGGCGCTGCTAGAGTGTCGGGTCCCCTCCTGGGTGAACGGAAGGAGTACGTCTATGTTGAAGGTATTTCGGGATAACCTCAAGAACCTCGCCTGGATCCTCTGGGTGATCATCGCCCTGTTCGTCCTGGCGCTGGCCGCGGACTTCGGCTCGGGCATGGGCAACGGGGGCACGCTCGCCACGGCGGCCAAGGTCGGCCGCGAGACCGTGTCGATCGCCGAGTTCCAGCGCGAGCACAAGCAGCTGGCGAACCTCTACCGGCAGATCTACGGCGACCAGCTCACGCCCGAGCTCGCGAAGCAGATGCAGCTGCCCAGGCAGGCCCTGGACCGGGCGGTCAACCAGAAGATCCTGCTCGGCGAAGCGCGCCGGCTGGGCCTCACCGTCTCCGACGCCGAGCTGCGCGAGCGCATCCTGAAAGAGCAGGTCTTCCAGGACGACAAGGGCAACTTCATCGGCGAGGAGCGGTACAAGCAGATCCTCCAGAGCAACCAGCTCAGCACCGCCGCCTTCGAGGACGAAGTCCGGCAGGAGCTCCTGCTCAAGAAGCTGATGGACGCCCTGAACGCCAACCTCTACGTCAGCAACGAGGAGATCGAGCGGGCCTACCGCGAGCAGGTGGAGCGGGCCAAGATCCGCTATCTCCAGCTCCCCCGCGCCCGTTTCGTGGCGGAGGTCCAGGCCCAGCCGGCCGAGCTCCAGGCCTGGTTCGACGCCCACAAGCAGGAGTACCGCCTGCCCGAGCAGCGCGAGGTGGCCTACCTCCTGGCGAGCGGCTCCCTGCTCGCGAGCCAGGTCAGCCTGACCGACCAGGACCTGCGCGCCTGGTACGACGCCCACAAGGCCGACTTCACCCAGGAAGAGCAGGTGCGCGCCCGCCACGTCCTGGTCATGGTCAACGACCAGCGCACGGACGACCAGGCCAAGGCCCGCATCGAGCAGGCCAAGGCGCGGCTCGCGGGCGGCGGCGACTTCACGGCCGTGGCCAAGGAGTTCTCGGACGACGCTTCGAACAAGGACACCGGCGGCGACCTCGGCTTCTTCGGCCGCAACCGCATGGTCAAGGAGTTCGAGGACGCGGCCTTCGGCGCCCAGCCGGGCCAGCTCGTGGGCCCGGTCAAGTCCTCCTTCGGCTACCACCTGATCGAGGTCACCGAGAAGCGCCCCGGCGGCACCCTGCCGTTCGAGGCGGCCAAGGACCAGATCCGCGCCCGCCTCGCCGCCGAGCGGGCGACTCAGCTCACCGAGTCCAAGGCCCGGGAGATCGCCGGCCAGCTCGCCAAGGACAAGCCCGCCAACGCGGAAGCCCTGCGCGCGGTGTCGCAGAAGAACCCCGGCGTCACCTTCGCCGAGACGGGCAAGATCACCGCGCAGTCGCCGGTGCCGGGCATCGGCCTCGGCGGCGAGTTCAGCAAGTCCGCCTTCGCGCTCAAGAAGGGCGAGGTGTCGGACGCCATCCAGGTGCCCCAGGGTTGGGCCGTCCTCTACGTCAAGGACGTCCTGGAGCCCAGGACCCCGGCTCTGGCCGAGGTCCAGCCGCAGGTGCAGGCGGCGGTCACCTCGCAGAAGCTGCAGCAGATCACCCTGCGGAAGCTGGAAGAGGCCAAGCGCCAGATCGCCCAGGGGAAGACCCTCGACCAGGTGGCGGCCGAGCTCGGCCTCCAGATCCGCGAGACCGAGGAGTTCGGCGGCCAGGGGACGATCCCGGGGATCGGCTTCAACCCCGAGCTGGCCAAGGCGGCCCTGGCGCTGCCCAAGGGGCAGATCGGCGGCCCGGTGGCGGACGGCCAGGGCGCAGTGCTGTTCCAGGTCACGGACCGCAAGGCCTGGGACCCGAAGCAGTTCGCCGCCAACCGCGAGCAGACCCGTTCGAGCCTGCTCCAGCAGAAGCTCTCGCGCCTCCAGGCCGCCCTGATCGAGCAGCGCCGCCGGGAGCTGGGAGTCGAGTACGACCGCCAGTTCCTCGACCAGCTCGGCATCGCTCCCCCGAGGAGAGCTAGACGGGTTTCTTCCCCCAGGGGCGGCCGCGCAGGGCCGCCCCTACAGTCTTCCCCGCCGTATACAATCCCCCACGATGATCGGTTATCTCCAGGGCACCCTGATCCGGTCCAGTCCGGAGCGCCTCCTGCTGGACGTCCAGGGCGTGGGCTATGACGTCAACATCCCCCTCTCCACCTGGTACGAGGTCGAGAAGCGGCCGGAGGAGAAGGTCCGCCTCTTCATCCACACCCACATGCGGGAGGACGGCATCGCGCTCTTCGGCTTCTGGACCGAGCGCGAGAAGCTCCTCTTCGAGCGGCTGATCGCCGTCTCGGGGATCGGGCCGCGGCTCGCCCGGGTGGTCCTCTCGGGCATGCCGCCGGAAGATCTGCTGGCCGCCATCGCCTCGGGCGACCTCGGGCCGGCTCGCCACCATCCCCGGCGTGGGCAAGAAGACGGCCGAGCGGATGGTGCTCGAGCTGCGCGAGAAGATGCGGGAGCTGGCGGCCGGCCTTCCCGCCGAGCTGACCGCCGAGAGCGGACCCGCGGCGGCCGATCAGGACGTCGTCTCGGCCCTCGTCAACCTTGGCTACAAGGCGAGCCAGGCCGAGCGGGCGGTCGCCGACTCCCGCCGCGAGAAGCCCGAGGCCGCCTTCAACGAGCTGCTCCGGGCGAGCCTCAACCGCTTGTCGCGGGCTTGAGGCGGCCTCACCGCGGAAGACAGAAACAAGGGCACCAAAGACACAAGGGACGACAAGGATCTCGAATGCCGTCTCTGTCGTCCTTGCGGTCCTTGACGTCCTTGCCTGGCATTCTGCCGCCCAGGCTCCTCGCCCTCCGCTAGAATGGCGCCATGACCGCCGTCGATGACCGCCTCCTCTCCGGCGTCCCCGGACCCGAAGACCTGGGGGTCGAGCTGTCGCTGCGCCCGCAGCGGCTGGACGAGTACATCGGGCAGAAGAAGGTCATCGAGAACCTGCGCGTCTTCATCCGCGCCGCCCGCGAGCGCCGGGAGTCCCTCGACCACGTCCTCCTCTTCGGCCCCCCGGGCCTGGGCAAGACGACCCTCGCCAACATCATCGCCGGCGAAATGGGCGCGCCCTCTGCGCATCACCGCCGGGCCGGTGCTGGAGCGGGCCGGCGACCTCGCGGCCATCCTCACCAACCTCGATCCCGGCGAGGTGCTGTTCATCGACGAGATCCACCGGCTGGGCCCCACGGTCGAGGAGATCCTCTACCCGGCCCTGGAAGACTTCCGGCTCGACCTCGTCATCGGCCAGGGGCCGGCGGCACGGACGGTGAAGATCGAGCTGCCCCGCTTCACCCTGGTGGGGGCGACCACCCGCGCCGGGCTCATCAGCCCGCCGCTGCGGGCCCGCTTCGGCATCGTCCACCGCCTCGACTTCTACCGCCCGGAGGAGCTGACGCGAGATCATCCAGCGCTCGGCCCAGCTGCTGGGCGTGCCCATCGAGCAGACCGGGGCCGAGGAGATCGCGCGCCGCAGCCGCGGCACCCCCCGCGTGGCCAACCGGCTGCTGCGCCGGGTCCGCGACTTCGCCCAGGTGGAGCGGGCGAAGTCCATCGACCTCGAAGCGGCCCGCCGCGCCCTGACCCTCCTCGAAGTGGACGAGCACGGTTTCGACGATCTGGACCGCAAGATCCTCGAGCACGCTGATCGAGCACTACGACGGCGGCCCCGCGGGCCTCAAGGCCCTGGCCGTGGCCGTGGGCGAGGACTCGCGGCACGCTCGAGGACCTCTACGAGCCCTACCTGATCCAGGAGGGATTCCTCCAGCGGACCCCCCGCGGCCGGGTCGCCACCCGCCGCGCCTACCAGCACCTCGGCTACCACTCTCCGCCCGGGAACCATGGGAACCCTGTTCTGACCGGTTCGGCCGGACCTCCTTCGCAATGCGCCGCGCCGCCCTGATCTACAACCCCCGGTCGGGGCGCCAGCGGCACGCCCGGGTGCTGGACGCCATCCTCGCCAACCTGCGCGCCGGAGGCTTTGCGGTGGAGCCCGTGCCCACCACCTTCGCCGGCCAGGCCATCGAGCTCGCCCGCGAGCACGCGGCGAGTCGGCCGAGGTGGTCTTCGCCTTTGGCGGCGACGGCACCATGCGCGAGGTCGCGGCCGGGCTCCTGGGCACGCCGGCGGCCTTCGGCGTCCTCGCCGGGCGGCACGGTCAACCTGCTCGCGCGGGCGCTGGGCCTGCCCCGCCGATCCCGTGGCGGCCGCCGCCGCGCTCGCCCGGCTGCCGGCCCGGCCGCTCGACGTCGGGCTCGCCGGGGCCCACCCCTTCCTCATGATGGTCTCGGCCGGGCTCGACGCCAGCCTGCTCGCCTCGCTCGACACGCGGCTCAAGTGGCGGTTCGGCCGGGCGGCCATCGCCTGCCAGGGGTTGGCCGAGTGGTGGCGCTACCGTTATCCCGGCCCTCCGAGATCACCGCGGACGGCGAGCGGCTCACGGCCTCTTTCGCGGCGGTGTCGAACATCGCCCTACTACGCGCGGCGCCTTCCGGCTCGCGCCGGACGCCCGGCCGGACGACGGCCGGTTCGAGCTGGTGGCCTTCCACGGCACGCGGGCGGGCCGCCACCCTGTCGTTCTTCCTGGACCTCTTCCGGTCCCGCCACGGCCGGCGGCCAGACGTCACCATCCGCCGCGTCCGCGAGGTGGCCTTCGAGGGTCCGCCCGGCGCCCCGGCCCAGGTGGACGGCGACGTCTGCCAGGAGCGGCTCCCTTTCACCGTCCGGCTCGCGCCGGAACGGCTCCTCGTGCTGGCGCCCGAACCGGCGCCCGCCTCAGAAAAGAGTGTGCGACATGACGGCGAGAGCCCTGGACCCTATCTTCTCCCCCCGCACCATCGCGGTGATCGGCGCCTCGCGCCGCCGCGACTCGATGGGCTTCCGGCCTGCTGCACAACCTGGTTGCCAACGAATTCAGCGGCGCCATCTTCCCGGTCAACCCGAGCGCCCAGGCGATCCACTCCCTCAAGTGCTACCCCACGGTCGCGGCCATCCCCGACCCGGTGGACCTGGCCGTGGTCATGGTGCCCCGCGCCCTCGTGCAGGGGGCCGTCGAGGAGTGCATCGCCAAGGGCGTCCAGGGGCTGGTGGTCATCACCGCCGGCTTCTCCGAGACCGGCGAGGAAGGCGCCGCCCTGGAGCGGCGGCTGCGCGAGACGGTCCGCGCCGCCGGCGTCCGCATGATCGGCCCCAACTGCATGGGCGTCATCAACACCGACCCCGAAATCCGGCTCGACGGCACCTTCTCGCCCACCCCCGCGCGCCGGGGGGCGATCGGCTTCGTCAGCCAGTCCGGGGCCCTGGGGGTGGCGATCCTGAACGTCGCCCAGGACCTGGGGATCGGCCTGACCCAGTTCGTCTCCATGGGCAACAAGGCGGACGTCTCCGGCAACGACCTGCTGGAGCACTGGGAGGACGACCCCGAGACCCGGGTGATCGCCATGTACCTCGAATCGTTCGGCAACCCCCGGCGCTTCACCGAGATCGCCAAGCGCGTGTCGCGCAAGAAGCCGATCCTGGTGGTCAAGTCCGGCCGCACGGCCGAGGGCGCACGGGCGGCCACCAGCCACACCGGGGCCATCGCGGGCACGGACGTCACCGTCTCGGCCTTCCTGGACCAGTGCGGCGTGCTGCGCGCCAACACCATCGAGGAGCTGTTCGACCTGGCCCGCGCGCTGGCGCGCTGCCCCCTCCCCGGCGGCTCGCGGACGGCCATCGTCACCAACGCCGGCGGGCCGGGCATCATGGCGACCGACGCCTGCGTCAACCTGGGGCTGCCCATGGCCGAGCTGGCCGACGGCACGCGGGCGGCCCTGCGGACCTTCCTGCCGCCCGAGGCGAGCGTCGGCAACCCGGTCGACATGATCGCCTCGGCCACCGCCGAGCACTACGGGAAGACCCTCGCCGCCGTGCTCGACGATCCCGGGGTGGACATGGCCATGGTGATCAACGTCACCCCCATCCTCACCAATCCGATCGACGTGCTGGAGGCGGTCGGCGCCGTGGCCCGGGAACGGACCAAGCCGGTGCTCGCCGTGATGATGGCCACCGAGGAGTTCTACGACCGGGTGAAGACGGCGCACGACCTGCCGCCCGTCTACCACTTCCCGGAGCCGGCGGCACGCGTGATGTCCCAGCTTGCCCGCTACGCCGCCTGGCGCCGGCGGCCCACGGACGTTCCCGCGCCCGAATTCGCCACGGACGACCGGGAGGTCGCGGCCATCCTGGAGTCGGTGCCCGACGGCGCCTATCTCGAGCCGGCCGCGGCGTTCCGGGTGCTCGGCCTCTACGGCATTCCGCTCGCGAAGTGGCGGCTCGCCGGCAGCCGCGAGGAGGCCCTGGCCGCGGCCGAGGAGATCGGCTACCCGGTCGTGCTCAAGGCCGTGGCCCCGAACCTCGTCCACAAGAGCGACGTGGGCGCCGTCCGCGTCGACCTCCGGGACGAGGCGGAGCTCGCCCGGGCCGCGGAGGACATGGCACACCGCCTCTCCCCCGAGGGCTTCCTCGTCCAGGAGATGGCCCGCGGCGGCCACGAGGTCATCTTCGGCATCACCACCGACCCCCGCTTCGGGCCGCTCCTCATGTTCGGCCTCGGCGGCAAGTACGTCGAAGTGTTCCAGGATGTCCGCTTCGCCATCACCCCCCTCGACGCCGAGGAGGCCCGCGAGGTCATCCTGGGCATCCGCGGCTTCAAGCTGCTTCAGGGCGTGCGCGGCGAGCCCGGCGCCGACCTGGACCTGCTCACCGAGATCCTGCTGCGCCTCGCCCAACTCGCCCAGCGCCACCCGCGCATCAGCGAGCTGGACCTGAACCCGTTCCTCGCCGGGCCGGACCGGACGAGCGCCGTCGCCGTGGACGCGCGGATCCGGGTCGGCGGCCCGTCACAATAGCCCCCACACCACAGTACTCACCCCAATACTCACCCCAATACTCACCCCAATATTCACCACAATAGGGACCCCGACAAGGAGAGGATGCCGATGCTCAAGAAGCTGATGCAGACGGACGGCGACGTGGGAAGCCTGATCGTGCGGCTGACCCTGGGGCTCGTGATGTTCCCCCACGGCGCCCAGAAGCTGCTGGGGTGGTTCGGAGGCGCCGGCTTCGCCGGTACGCTCCAGGGAATGACCGGCATGGGACTGCCCGCCGTGGCCGTCCTCCTGGTGATCCTCGCCGAGTTCTTCGGCTCGGTGGCGCTGATCTCCGGCTTCCTCGGACGGGTGGGGGCCTTCGGCATCCTCTGCGTCATGACGGGAGCCATCTTCATGGTCCACCTCCCCAACGGCTTCTTCATGAACTGGATGGGGACCCAGAAGGGCGAGGGGATCGAATACCACCTCCTCGCGATCGGCCTGGCCATCGTCATCCTCGTCAAGGGGAGCGGCGCCCTCTCGATCGACGGCTCGATGTCAGCGGACCGGGACCGGTATTACCGCAGGGATTACCGCTGAGCCCCCTCGTCCGAACGGCCGTTGTCGTCGTAGACGAGCTGCTCGTAGAAGGCGTTGCCGATTCCCTGGGCCACTCCGCCGTGGACCTGGGAGGACACCTCCTCCGGGGAGAGAGTCCATCTCTCTGGCGGAGCCGCGCCTCCTCCGCCCAGGGTTGCACCCAGGGCCCTGCCGGGCTCGCCGAAACTCAATTCTGGGGACGCAACTCTAGGCGAGCCGCTTCTCGTAGCACCGGCTGAGAGGATCGTCCGTATAGGGGCCGAACGGTGGAATCCGCCGGAAGCCCCACCCCTCGTAAAGCCCGATCGCCTCCTGTTGGTGAATCCCCGTCTCCAGCCGCAGCAGGTTGATGCCGTGGGCCTGGGCGTAGGCGGCCAGGTGATCCAAGATCCTCTTCGCGAACCCCGATCCGCGAAACTCGGGCCGAACGTACATCCGCTTGAGCTCGCCGTACTCGCCATCCACCAGCTTGACGCCGCCGCAACCCGCGGGCGCACCCTCCTCCGTCCGGATCAGGAAGAACGGCACGCCCTCGGCCACCAGCTTCTCGACGCTGAACCCATGCCGGCTCTCGGCGGGGTAGCGGGAGGCCAGATGGTTCTCGAGCTCGGAGATCAGGAGGATGGCGTCCGGGTTGTCGGGGGGTTCTTGGGTGATGAGGAGCGCCATGGGGAGGATATTACTTCATGCCCTCTCATTGGACTCGCTCATCAAGAGCTTGCCACCGGGCACAGGCTTTTCTTAGAAAATCCGAACTTTGGCGCCTGCACAGGCTGGTGCTGGGCGTGCCGATCTGTTCTCCTAAAATTTAACGGCGGCCGTTCATAACGTGCGGACCCCAAGTTAGTTTTCTTTAAGTGCGGCAAAGTGCGGCCAGTATTGATTGCGCGGGCCTGCTTCCTTGTTCGGCCAATTTTTTTACGACTCCACAAGGAAGAGAAACTACGTCGGGAGTTCTAAAACCACGGCTGTCGCTTAGAACGCGAATACGATTTAATCTAATGAAACCGTACTCAGTAAGGTGTTCTTTTTTCGACAGTTGGTAGAGAGGCAATGCAGCTGATATCGACTCGGCAACGGCCGCTGTTTGCGTCATTTTATCTAAGAGGTGTTCGGCCTCGCTTGAATTCTCGGCGACATCATGGTAAAGCTTCATAATGGCCACGCCGAGCGCCGGCAAAGTGCCGAAAGTGGGCCTCTCAACGATAACACGCGCTAAAAGCCCATGTACGCCGTTAAGGGCTGGATTCTTGCTTCGGAGAAACAACGCCGCAAAAGAACTGCTCGGATTAGACGATAGCGCAATTGAGATCGCAACCGGAGCAGGATAGGCAACCATATAATCAACAAGGTGCTCTGCGTGCGGTTCTCGAATAAGATAGTCCGCACAGAGAAATTCCTGAATCGAAAGATGCTCAAACTCATAAGCGGCTGCGCCAGCAGCGGCAATGATTCCCGAGTGCGACTCAATCTCTGAAACTACTTGACGGGCTTCGCCAGGGGGTAGTCCAAAGCGATCGTGCACATTGTGGTATGCAGCCATAAGATCTTTCTCAGAAAAAATTCTTTTCCTCACTTTATAGGTGAGGTAATAGGCAATGGCAGCTAGGAATGCCTTTTTTCTATCTGGATCAAACCGAGAGTACCTAGATTCTCGAATTACCCCTCGTTCGGCATCCCACTCTTGCAACAAGAGAATCACAAATTTTTGGCAGACATGGCTTGGTTGCTCCGGTAGAAACCCGTACCTCTTGTACAAGAACAATAGCTGCGTTAGCAATAGTGGCCGATCGGCGACATCATGGTATGGTAGATCGGCGAGAAGATCTAGGAACGGAGTTGGCTCCGGTAACCAGAGCGCGGCGATAGCCGCGATCTCTGATGGGCGAAGTGGGCAAATTTCCATTAAATCAAATCCTTCAACTACCGCAGTGTACTCACCACTTCGGCATGAAACTATTATCTTACTGCCCTTAGTATTAAGAGCGAGTCTAGTCAAGTCTCGCCGCATAGCTGCTTGAGAACTCATCGGAACTTCGTCTAATCCATCAAGTATAAGGACAGCACGACTTTCATTCAAAACATCAACAATGGCTTGCTCAAGCGGCGAACTGCCGACCCAAAATGTCGTTCGGCGCTCTTTAGGGGCTCCATAGTCGACCTCTACTTCTTCCACGCGACGGGTCACCGGAATGCCAATGGTGCTCGCAATAACTTCTAAAAAACTTGAGCGGAAGTCGCATTCGCGAAGCCGAATTACGATCGGAAACTCATACGAATCGCCCTGGCCGACCGAGTCTCTCAAGAGCAGCGTTTGAGTTATCCGTTTTAGCGTCGTTGTTTTTCCGGCCCCAGGAGCGCCAAGTAATACGTAATTACGATCGTCTCGAAGAAGGTCAAGCTCTGTTCTCTGCTCTTGCGAATCATAGCCTCGAAAATGCCGTGGCTCAAGAGAGAGTCGAAGTGGAATTGTTGCGGCCTCGGTGTCTTCCGCCTTCCACATGCCATAGAACTGGAGCCGCTGGCTCCATTTAAGAGCTTCGTTTAAGTGGCGCTCTACAGCTATGGCGATTTGAGCTGTGCCATCATGATCAGAGAGCCCTGATCGTCGCTTGAGGTACTGCATTACCAAATCGGTTGCTAGTTTGACAAGCGCTACGTCCATATGGGCCTTCCTGTTCGGTGTAGTCAGTCTTCAGACAATTTCGGCAATTCTACATATAAATTATTTACTAGTCAACCTCGAATTGTTCATGGGTGGCAGCAAATGCTTGTCAGACCAATTCTCAAGTAAGGTTCCGCTGGGGGCTTTATTAGGTAGGTTAGCAGCTCAAAGGCTAGAAGGGGTCGCTAACGTGGCTCCTCAGGGCTCCCAGTTGGGGGTTTTGGAATCTTGGATCCGCCGACATCCTTATACAGATCCCGAAGGTGTTCCCTAAGATCCTCCAAGGTCTCACCCTGAGTCCAGTAGTCCGGGAATTCCTGGAGATACCCGAGCCAAGCATCGGCTTCTTGCCAGTACACGAAGTTGATTCTCTGCATCAGCCCCTACTATAACGCTACCGCCATCAGCCAATGCATCGCCCCTTGCAGGGCGATGCGTAGTGTCCTGGGCTGAGGAGCTCGCGACCCGTTGGGCCGCACAGAACGCAGGCGTCTGCGGCGATTCTTGGCTTGAGGCCGGCAGGGATGCCGGCGGTCCCAGGGAGGCGCTACGCTCTGGCGCATAGCAGCCTTAAATGGCGCGTACTATCGATGGTTGGCGCATAGCAACGCTAGATGACGCATAGCATCGACAGGTGACGCGTAGCATCCTCAATTGGCGCATAGCGTCCATGGGTGACGCGTAGTAACGATGCTATGCGCCATTGCATCCTTAGATGGCGTATACTATCGCTAAATGACGCATAGCATGGATAATTGACGCATACTGTCGGCGGATGGCGCGTAGCATGCTTAGGTGACGCATAGTATCGATAGGTGGCGCGTAGCATGGATACATCGTGGGGTCAGGAGGTTCGCGCAGCCGGGGTATTCATGCCATGTCATTCCACACATCTCGGGGTCTTCATGAGGGTGAGGAGGATCGTCCCGATCTGCGCTTCGAGGAGACGGCCCGACGACGGTGCACCCGGAAAGGGCGTCGGTTGAGGACTGGGCCGTCTCTACGCAACGGTGTTGCCGTTGCAAACGGTTGGGTTACGGGGATGTTGAGGCAGCGCCCCCGTAACCCGCAGCTTGGGCCTTGGCACCAACGGTCGTAGAAGACGCTCCAGTCCTCAACCGGTGCATAGGAGTGTCGTCCCCCAGGACCACCGGCGCGCCCGTTCGTCCGTCATGGCTCAGACCTGCCCCAGGCCGGCTTCGAAGGCCCCGATATTCTCGTAATACCAGTGCGCGATCTCCGCCGAGGCTGGATTGGTGAAGCGGGTAGGGTGAGGGTCTTACAATCCTGCCCGCGCCCGGCCCAAATCCCGCACTTCGGTCTTGAGCCAGGTCTCGACCTCGCTCCATTCGAGGGGTACGGCGAGGCGCGGCATGGGCTCGCCTTCGGTCTGGGAGAGGTCGGCGAGGCCTTTCAAGGCCTGGAGGGGAAAGTCGCGGACGTGGCCGAACTTGTCCTCCGCAAGGGCGAGCAGGGTCTCCAGAGGAAGACGGCGGCAGAGGAGGTAGAGGTCCACGAAGTCGCGGCGGGTGCCGCGGCTGATGATGGCGCCGAGCTTCATCAGCCCCAGATCCACGGCGGAGGCCACGGCGAGGCCGGAGAAGTCTTCGAAAGGGTTGACGAGGGGATAGGGGTAGTAGAAGAGGCGAAGGCCGACGCCGTTGGCGCGGACGAACAGGTAGCCGTCGCGGGCCGTTTCGACACCGGTGTCTGGCACGGTGGCGAGGAGGTCCTGGAGGAGATCGCGGCGCTCGGGGCTGGTGAGCCGGTTGGCGTTGCCCATGAGGTCGAGGTCGGTCACCGGGCGGTGCCCCGCGTAGAGGGCGAGGGCGGCCGAGCCGGCCAGGTAGAAGTCCTCCGCCCAAGGCCGGGAGCCAAGGCGGCTCAACAGCTCCTGGGAGCGGGGAGAGAGCGATTCGGGATGAGAGATCGTCAAAGGGGCCAAAGCGCTTGTGCCTCCGGAGGGGCCGGTCCCGCGGGGCGCCCTAGAACGTCTTCCCAGAACGCCCGGCTGCGGGCGGAGAGGAGGCGCCCGCCGTGGCGTGCGAGCCAGTCCGCGATTTCGGCCTCGGGGAACCGTTGGAGCAGCCAGGCGAGATCGGCGGCGTCGCCGTCTTCGAGCAGGCGGGCGATCAGAAGCGAGCCGCCGCCTTCGAGACCGCCTTCGCCGTAATGAGGGAAGAGGCGGCGCGTGCCTTCGGGGAGAATCAAGCCGGGAAGATTCAAGCCCCGGCTTCCCGCCGCTTGCGTGGGAGGGTGAGGATGGTGGCGGTGTTGCGCTCATCCTCCATTTCCGCTTCGAGGATGCGCTGGAAGAGGTCCAGCGTGTTCTTGAACTTGAGCTGCAGCTCGCGCCGGGAGGTGCGCAGGTCGGTGATCTTGGCCTCGAAGCGGGTGGACTGCTCGATGGCCTGCTGGACGATCTTGTCGGCCGCGATTTCCGCTTCCTTGACCGTCAGCTCGGCCTCGCGCCGGGCGTTGGCGGTGATGTCGTCCGACACCTTCTGGGCGCGGAGAAGGGTCTGCTGGAGTTGGTGCTCGCGGTGCTCGGTCTCTTCGAGGCGCTGGCGGTAGTAGCGGTTCTCCCGCTCCAGCTTCTCGCTCTGGGCCATACGGGCGGCGAGATCCTCGGCGAGCAGGGTGAGGAAGCCTTCGACCTCGGTCGGGTCGTAGCCCCGCATCTTCTGCGAGAAGCGCATCTTCTGGATTTCGAGCGGGGTGATGGCCATGCGAAAACTCCTCCCAGCAAATTCCCAGTCTCAGCTTCGGAAAGGCATAGCTATCCTAGCATGCACCGAAGCGACCTCACCCCAACCCCTCTCCTGAAGGAGAGGGGCTTGAAGAAAGCTCGCCTTGCTGGACTCTCCCTCTCCTTTAGGAGAGGGGGCCGGAGGGTGAGGTTCTGCGAGGGCCGAACAGCGCCGTGCCCACCCGCACGTGGGTGGCGCCTTCCTCGACGGCCACTTCGAAGTCGTCGCTCATCCCCATGGAGAGGAGCCCGGGCCACTCCGGCCATTCAGGACGGGCGGCCAGCTCGTCGCGCAGCTCGCGGAGGCGGCGGAACCAGGGGCGGGACTCCTCGGGGGAATCGCCCTGGGGAGGGATGGCCATGAGGCCCACGATCCGCAAGTTCCGGAGATCCGCGAGGGGGCGGACGGCCTCGGCCAAGCCGTTGGGAAGGAAACCGTGCTTGCTCTCCTCGGCGCCCACGTTCACCTCGAGGAAGCCGTTGACGGCAATCCCGCGAGATCCGGCCTCGCGGTCCACGGCCTCGGCGATCGCGGAGGCGGTCGATGGAGTGGATGGTGCGGAAGAGGTCCAGGGCGGCGCGGACCTTGTTGGACTGGAGGGGGCCGATGAGGTGCCAATCGATCCCCGAGACGATCTCGGGCGGCAGCTCGCGGCTCTTCGCCAGCGCCTTCCTGGACGCGGTTTTCGCCGAAGACCCGGAGACCCGCCTCCCAGGCTTCGGCGAGCGCGGCGGCGGGTTGGGTCTTGCTCGCTCCGAGGAGAACCACTCCTCCCTTCCCGCCGCCGGGCCGGCCGGAGCGCCGGCAGGCTTCCTCGATGCGGGCATGGATCCGGGCGAGGCGCTCGGGCAGGCCCGGCTCGCTCACGGCCTCAGGCCTGCACTTCCTCGAAGTACAGGATGCGCTTGCACGACTCGCACTGGACCAGCTCGTCGCCATTGCGGATCTCCACCACGACCTGCGGGCGCACGCGGTAGTTGCAGGCGCTGCAGTGCCACTCGCGCTGCTTCTGGCCCGGCCGGTCGATGAGCCGCACGCCCGCCACGGCTCCCGAGGGATAGCGGTCGAGAATGCGTTCGAACTGGGAGACCAGGGGGCGAGGCAGGGCCGTCTTGCAGCGTCGGCGATCCGTGCCTGGAAACCTTCGACCTGGCGGGCGATGCCGGGCTTCTCCGCCTCCCAGCGGGTCATCTCGGTCGCGTAGCGGTCTTTGATGTCCTGGAAGCTCGCGCGCAGGGCCTCCAGATCCTTCTGGGCCTGCTCATGCCGCTCCATGGAAGAGAAGGCCTGTTCTTCCTGAGAGGTGATCTGCCCTTTGACGGTGTCGATTTCCTGAAGGAGGGCGCCGTACTCGCGCTGGGTGCTGACCTGGTTGATTTGCTGCTGGTACTTCTTGAGCTTTTCCTGGGCGTCTTGAACGGTGGTTTCCGCCGCCCTCCGAAGCTTGGCCGCCTCTTCAGCGCTGGCTTCGGTGGTCTCGATCTCCGACTTTCGCCGCTCGTGCTCCTCGTGCAGCTCGCGCATCCAGTCGGGGATTCCGTTCAATCGCTGCTCGGCCTCGCGAAGTCCGCTGAGCGCCGCCTGCAGCTCCAGGATGTTCTGGAGTGTTTGATTCATGGATGGGACGTCCGCTCCTCTCCAAAGCAAGTCATTACATTCCGGCAGGGAACTACAACATGGTATTTCATGGCTCGGAACGCTTCCGAAGTGGGTCCACCTGGATTCGAACCAGGGACCAGCCGGTTATGAGCCGGATGCTCTCACCGCTGAGCTATGGACCCGGGGAGAGCCCCCTTCAGGGCGGAATCGCAGTATACCACTCGCGGGCTTCCTGTCCCGGGGTCAGCTCGGCGGGAAGGAAATCATTCCAGGCGCGCAGGAGCATCCGGGCCATCTCGGCCTTCTTCCGCGCACCCTCCGGGCCGGAGACGGGCCGGCTGCCCGGCCCCTCCCAGCGCTCCAGGGCGAGCCGGGGCTCCCCTTCCCCGGTCAACGGTGCCGTACCGAGGAACCCCTCGCGGAGCCGGCGGAAGATTCGGCCCGGCGGCTCCGAGAGCTCGGCGCGGGCGATGCGGGCGTTGCCGCGGCTCATGAGGGCCAGCCGGGCGCGGTAGTACTCCGGCTCCGGCGGAGCGAAGCGGGCTTCCCAGAGCAGCTGGTCGTCCCCCTCTGACGAGCGAGAACCGGTTGGTGCCGTTGGTCAGGTACAGCTCGCTCAGCACGGCTGCCGGAGCGGGGCGGAACAGGCTCGGCGCCTGGGCCGGCGGCGCCTCGCCCCCCACCGCTTCCACCAGGGTGGCCCACAACCGCGCGGTGGCCACCCGTTGGCCGGGTGGGACGGCGATCCGGCGGCCCTCCTGGAGGAAGCCCTTGGGCAGCTTGATCACCAGCGGCACCTCCAGGAGCTGCCGCCCGAGGTTGCCGCCGTTCAGGATCTGCCCCTTCTCCCCGAATTCCTCGCCGTGGGTCGAGGTCACCACGAGGAGCGTGCGGTCCCACTGGCCGCTGGCCTTCAGCTCGCCGAGAAGGCGTCCCAGCCGGTCGTCCGCCCAGGCCACGTTGAGGCGGTACATGGTGCGGAAGCGCTTCGCCAGCTCCGGCGGCAGGGGCACCGCGGGATCGAAGAAGGGGGCCAACTGGTGCGGCAGCACCCGGTTGGGCAGGCCCAACCCCTGGAGGCCCAGGCGCGCGGCAAGGTTGGGCCGCTGGAAGTAGGGCGCCTGGGGCTCGGAAAAATGGGCCCACACGAAGCGGCGTCCGGTGGCGCTCCGGAGCTTCTGGCCCGCCTCCGTTCCCTTGCCGAGCTTCGTCAGCAGCTCGAACCCTTGCCCGAACCCGGCTTCCTGGGAGTACATGGGCTCGCCCGAGAAGCCCAGGGTCTCGTAGCCGTGAGCCTGGAGGGCTTCCGCCAGCGTGGGGAGCTCGGGAGCCAGGCGGTCTTCCGGACGGAGAACCTGGTGCTGCCAGGGGCGCAGGCCCGTGAAGAGCGAGGCCATGGAGGGGAGGCCCCAGCTCGACGAGGCGATGGCCCGGCCGGACCAGTCCGCCTCCCGGATCAGGGCGTCGAGGTTGGGTGTCAGCTTCGGGGAGCCCGGATCCCCCGCGAGGCCTCCGAGCCCGCCGACGGCGTCCGCCCGCAGGGAATCGAAGGTGACGAGGACGATGGGCCCGTCATGAGCCGGCGGCCCCTCCTGGCCGCAGGCGACCAGGAGGACGAGGAGGGCGCAAAGAACCGCGCCCCAGCCATGGCGGGCGATCTCTCTCACCCGGCCTGTGGGTAGAGCTGCCGGTAGCTGTCCGAGAGGACCAGGATGCGCTTGACGTACGTCTTCGACTCTTCGATCCCCAGCCCTTCGAGGAAGCGGTCGAGCTCGGTGCCCCCGGACTCGTTCCACAGCCGCTTGATGCGGTAGGGGCCGCCGTTGTACCCCGCGAGCGAAAGCTCCAGGTTGTCGTCGAACATGCTGAGCACCTGCCGCAGGTAGGTGGTGCCGAGCCGCACGTTGAACGCGGGGTCGGAGAGCTTGTCGTGCGAGTAGGCGAGGCCGTTCTTCACCGCCAGCTCGCGGGCCGTGGCCGGCATGAGCTGCATCAGGCCGCGGGCGCCGGCCCAGCTCTGGGCGTTGGTGTCGAAGGCGCTCTCCTGGCGGATGATGCCGAACACCAGGTAGGCGGGCACGCGGTTCTGCGCCGCCCAGGTGCGGATGGGTTCCTGGTAGTCGAGCGGGTAGTAGAGCCGGCGGGCCTCGTCCGGCACGGTGGCCTGGAAGGGGCCGCCGAGGGAAGGGAAGGCGTCGCGGATCACCAGCACGCTCTTGCGGCGGTCCCCCTTGTGGGCGAGCACGACGGCTTCGAGCGCGCGGAGCGACCGGGTCTCGGCCTTCTCGCGGACCAGCTCCACCTCGGAAAGGGCGAGGTCGTCCAGCCCGAGGTCGGTCAGGAGCCGTGCCCTTTCGAGCGCCGGGTCGGCGGGCCAGGGCTCCTTGGCACTCGCCGCCGCGGCCGCGCGAGAACGACCGCGGGCTTGCCCTGGATGCGGTTCGAGGCGTTGCGGCGGTAGAAGTCGGAGGTGTCGGCCTGGGCGATCTCGTTGTAGATCTGCTGGGCGCGCTCGCTCTCCCCCAGGGCGTCGAACGAGCGGGCCGTCCAGTACCGGCCGCGGCGGGCGCTCGATTCCTCGGGGTAGAGGGAGTACAGCTCCGTCCAGTAGCCGATGGCGCCCGAGAAGTTCCGGCGGCCGAACTCCTGCCAGCCCACCTGCCAGAGGTTGTTGGCGCCCGTGGTGTCCTTGGGATCGATGCGGCGCAGGCGGCGCAGAGCCTCCATGGCGCGGTCGAACTGGTCGTCCTCGCGGTAGTCGGCGTAGAGCGACTTCAGGGCCTTGGCGGCGAGCGCCGGGTCGGCGCCGCTCCGGGCCACCTTCTCCAGGTACTCCTGGGAGAGCAGGCGCAACTGGCGCCGCTCCGCCGACCCCAGGTTGGCCCGCCCGCGCTGGGCGGTGGCGGCGTCATCCGCCGCCATGGCGCGGGCCCAGGCGAGGCCCGCCGACTGGCGGGCCTCGTTGGCCTCCTTGCCGGCGAGCAGCTCGAGGGCGTCGCTGCCGCGGTGGGCACGGGTCAGAGCCTGGGCCTTGAGCAGGTACCATTCGAGGTCGCGGGCGGCCAGGCTTGCGGAGTCGAGGGCGGCGAGGGCGTTGGCGTCCAACTTCAGGTCCAGCAGGGCCTTGGCCCGGCGCTTGAGCTGGTCGCCCGTCAGGATGGCCGGCCAGCTCAAGGTCCCATTGGCGTCCCGGAAGATCTCCACCACCTTGAGCTCGGAGGCCTTGGCGGGAAAGCTCACCAGCAGCCGGCGGGCGGCCTCGGCCTGCACCTCGCGGTCGCCCAGCCGGTTGCCGATCTCCCAGGCCAGGGCTTCGAGCTGGGCCGCTTCGCCGCCCCGCAGCTCCTCGCTCCGGCCGGCCTGCACGAGGTCGAGGGCGCGCCGGGAATCACCCCGGCTCCAGGCGATCGAAGCCGCCTTGAGCAGGGCGCGCGGGCGCAGCACCGAGCCGGGGTAGTCCCCCAGGAGGCGCGCGAGCGAGTTCTGGGCGAGAAGCACGTGGCCGCGCGCCGCCGCGCTGTCGCTCAAAATGTACAGCCGCCAGTCTTCCAGAGGTCCGTCCGGGTCGGCCGCCGCGAACAGCCGGCTTTCCGCGTAGGCCACCTGCTCGCAGGAGTGGGCATAGAAACCGAGGAGCAGCTGAGCGAAGGCGGCCTCCGAGCCCTTCCCCCCGGTCGGAGAGCACCGGCGCCAGGGCCTTGTAGGCGGCGGCGCAATCGTTGCGGCGCACGGCGCCGGCGGCCTCGGCGTAGGCGAGGGAGGCCCGGTCCGTGTGGCCGGGCAAGGCGCCGGCGAGGCCGTGGCGCGGAGGTTGAGACGTGGCGGAGCCCAGGAGGAGAGGAACCAGCAGGACGAGACCGGCGCGATGGCGGATCGGCTTTTTACTTCTCACGGTGCTCCAACGGCGGCCCCGGATTCTCCGGAGCCTTGCAACACGGCGGATGTCAGATGCCCAGGGCCCTGGAATCGCCAGCGGCCAGGATCCGCACCAGCTCCTGGTAAAAATAATCGGTCGAGCGGAGAATCCGCGGGTCGACCCGTTCCTCATACATCTGCCGGGAGCGGTCGATGTCTTCCTTCAACCGCTCGTAGACGTCGCGGTTGCGGCGCCCTTCCTCGACCTGTTCCTCGTTGTACAGCTTGATCTCGGAAACGAGGAGCCGGGCCAGACGGCGGGCCTCCTCGTGCATGGTCTCATCGGAGGGGGAGACGGGTACGCGGGTGGTGGCGAAGGCCCAGCCGGGGCCGTCGACGCCGCTCGGCGGCCGGACCTCGGGGGTGCCGGGGAGAGCCGGAGCGGGCTCGTCGCCGGCAGCAGGGAGGCCGGGCGTGGTGGACGATGTGGGCGTCGTGGACATCGGGGGCACCGGCACCGGCCGGAGAGGCTGCGGAGCCGGCGGAGGAGCCGCGGCGGCGGCATCCGCGGCATCCGCGGCTTCGGCCGCCTGCTGGACGGCCGAGCGCTGGAGCAGCACGGTGGCCTCCGGGCTCGGGTCGGGGAAACGCACGGGGGCGGTGGCCTCCGGCTCCACGGAGCGGGGATAGCGCGGCGCCTCCTCCGGCTCCACGGTGCTTGCCGCGGTGCTTGCCCCGCTCCCGGAAGTCGCCGCCGCCGCGGCGGCGGCGATCGACGCCACCTGCAGCTCCTCGGTATAGCGGGGCGAAGCCTCCCAGGGATTCACGGGCGTATCCGGCGCCGCGAGAGCCTCGTCGGCGGGCTCCGGCTCGGCCGCCACGGCGGACTGCTCGTCCTCGGCGGTCCAGGGCGCGCTGGGGGCATACTCCGGCTCGGCCTCGACCTCGCTTCCGTGATTTCAGCTTCGGGCGGCTCGGCTGCCGGTGCTGGAGCGACCGGAGCGCTGCTCTGCGCGGCCGGGGCCTCCTCGCCCGTCAAGGTCAGAGTGGACGTCGCGGCGCGCTCGCGGAAGGGGAGCGTCTCGATGGCCTGGGACGCCACGTAGGCGAGAACCTGGAGCGCCTCGGCGGCAAGCCCGGAGTCCCCCGTGCGATCGGCATAGAGGGCGGCGGCGAGCCGGTCGCGCAACACCAAGGGCACGAGGACGCCTTCCTGGGGCAGCGGGCTCTCGACCCGGCTGCACAGATCGGCGCAGTCGCCGGCCGCCAGCCGCACGGCACCCTCGCCCGCGAGGAGCCGGCCCCAGCCGTTATCTTGCGATGCCTGCGGCGTGAGCGTGAGATTGCGGATGGCCTCGCCCGCCTCGCCGAAACCTTCACTCCCCCAGCCCCGCAGCTCGCCACCACGAATCAGCAGCAAGGCCGCGCGGGAGGCATGGTGCGCCGACTCTTTGAGGAGGACGGACAAGATCTCGGCCTGGGAACGGGCGCGGTCGAGGGCGGCGACGCCATCGCGCAGGCCGCGCTGGGCGTCCCGCCGGGCGCTCGTTCCCGCCTCGCGCTCCGTATGAGCGAGGTCATGGGCAAAATCGTGGGCGAAGGCTTCGGGGGACAGATAGGAGGCCGGCAGCACGGGGGCCAGCTCGCCGATCTGGCGCTGGATCTCCTCGTTGCTCGTGTGCAGCTGACGTGAAACCGCCTCGCGGAGCTCGTTGATTGCCCGCTCAACCGCCCGCTCGACAGTGGCGCTGATCTCGCCGTTGACCTGTTGGACTCTTTCCGAAAGGGACATCCGTTGCTCTCCGCGGCCGTCCTGATGCCATCTGAAGGAGGCCTGATTATTCTTTAGCCGACTCATGGTGTCAAGAAAATCCCTCTGGAACAAGGGGTTAGCTGCGCGCTTGCCGGCTTTTCCGGCCCTGTGGTACGGTCGCCGGGCGAGAAGCATAGGAGATCGTCGATGCATCGCAATCCGTTCTTCCGAGATCCTCTCCTCGGTCCTCTCCTCATAATGCTCCTCACCGGAATGGCCGGAGCCTTGGCGTGCGGCCCCTCCGGCAAGCCCGGCGGGGAGGGAGGAGCGGCGGAGCCGGGCGCCCACTCGCAGGCGGCCGGCGCGGAATGGAGCTGGCTCCAGGCGACCAAGCAGGACCTCGACCGGCGGCGGGCGGCACTTGCCACGGAGGGGGCCGATCCCAAGCTCGCCCGGGAAACCGCGGACCTCGCCCTCGAATTCAACCGCCGTCTCGTCGAGATCATCAACGCCGATCCACCCGTCCAAGGCGAGCCCGCGAGCGAGCGGCAGCAGGCGGCGATCCGCATGAAGAGCGACGAGGAGATCGTGCTCGCCCACCAGTTCATCGAACAGGGGGGCGACTACCAGCGCGCGATCGAGATCTACAAGGAAGCCCTGGCGGTGGACCCCGGCAACCCGCGCCTGCGCGAGGAGCTCACCCGCGCCCAGGCCCGGCAGTACCTGACCCGGCAGGCCTTCGCCAAGGTCAAGGAAGGCATGGAGCCGGACGAGGTCCGGAGCCTCTTGGGCCAGCCCAACCTGCACAACGTCCGCCAGTATCCGGACCGGGGCGTCATCGGCTGGTTCTATCCCAAGGACGCGAGCGGCGCCGCCGCCGCCGTCTGGTTCCACAAGGAAGCGGGCCGCACCACGGTCTACCTGCTGGACTTCGACGCGCTCGATCCCCTCGATCCCAAGGCTCCCCCCGCCGCACCGGCGCCTCCGGGACGCGCGGCTTGACTTCGCCCCTGAAGTGCGTCAAATTCACCCGCTACGCCTCCGTGCGAACGGGGGCGATTCCATCTGGAAAAGGAAAGAGGTGAGTTCGCATGCCTGTTGTGCACGTGCGCGAGGAAGAGAGCTTCGAGAACGCATTGCGCCGGTTCAAGCGCAAGGTTGAGAAGTCGGGGATTTTGACCGAGTTGCGGAAGCGGCAGCACTTCGAGAAGCCCTCGGTGAAACGCAAGCGCAAAGCCGTCCAGGCGCGTAAGAAGATCATGCGCAAGCTGTTGGAAGAGCGCCGCCAGGGTTTGGCCTAGCTTTACCCCCAGCATCACTCGCCTGATCGATTCCAAGAAGAGCAGAGCAGATCGGGAGGGAAGCCGAAAGGCTCCCTCCCGTTTGCTTTTGGGGTCAATTTCTGGGGTCAATCCGTCGGCTCAATTCAGAGCGAAGAGGAAGGGGAACGGCAGGAAGGCCGGCAGGTACGCCGCGCGCTTTCCGTCCTCCTTCTCCCACTCCTCCAGGCTTCTGGCTTTCAGGGGATCGAGCTTGCGCTTCTCGAGCTCCCGGTTGGCGGCAGCCACCTCTCCATTCTTCAAAGCCTCCAGGCGGGCCTCGGCCTTCTCGAGCTGGTCGCCCAGCACCTTCACCTGGCCGGCCTGCGCCTGGGTCGGCCGGCCGTCGTAGCCGTTGACGCCGCCGTAGACCTTGGCGATCTTCTCGCGAAGCTGCTCATCCCCCGAAAGCCAGCCGCCCGGGCCGGTGGCGACCAGCGTGGAACGGAAGCTCTCCAAAGTCCCCGCCAGTGAGTCGAGCTGGCGGCGCAGGCGATCGGCGGGAGGCAGCTTGCCGGCACGCTCACGTGCGCCGTCCTCCAGGCTCTTGACGCTGTCGGCCAGGTAGGTGAGACGGCCCAACATGCCGTAGAGAGCCGTCACCGTCTCGTTCTGAGCGGCCCGGTCCTCCGGCGAATGCGTGGAACGGGGGTCGGGCAGGATCTCCACCTGACTGGTGTACGTCTTGTCTCCCTGGATCAGCTTCACCGTGTAGGAGCCTGGAAGCACCCGCGGTCCGAGCATGGTGAACTGCGAGCCGATCACCAGCGAGTTCGCGGGCGGCAGCTTGGGGGGCGCCAGGCGCATCGGCCAAGCCACACGGTTGATGCCCCGCCGCTTGCCCCCCGGCAGGGTCGAGAGGAGCTTGCCACTGGAGTCGTAGACCTCCACCTTGAGGTCCCCCAGGAGGTGCCGCTTCTTCAAGTAGTAGGTGATGGTGGCCGACTCCTCGGGATTGAACGCCACGAACTCGTCGTCACCCGGAAAGTCCTGCACGCTCGCGGGAATGGCCATGAACGCCGTCCGCGAGGGAAGCATCGCCACATCCGATTCCAGGGCCTCGCGGGTCAGCTTCCGCAACGGCGAGAGGTCGTCCACGATGTAGACGCCCCGGCCGTGAGTGGCGATGAGCAGGTCACCCTCCCGGGGGTGGATCGCCAGGTCGCGCACGGCCACCTGGGGGAGCTTTCCCGTGAAGCGGGCCCAGCGGCTGCCGCCGTCCACGGAGATGAAGAGGCCGAACTCCGTGCCCACGAACAGGAGGTCCGGGTTCACCAGATCCTGCTTGACCACGTGCGCGTAGCTCGACATCGCTGACATCGGTCCGTCGTAAGCGGCTGCCAGGTCTGGCCGAAGTCGGCCGTCCGGTAGACGTAGGTCTTCATGTCGCCCGTCGCGTGGCCGTCGAAGGTGGCGAACGCCGTCCCCTCCTCGAAGCGTCCGGCCTCCACGCTCGACACCCAGGTCCCCTTGGGCAGGCCGGGCACGTTGGCCGCCACGTTGGTCCACTTGGCGCCGCCGTCCCGGGTCACCTGAAGGTTGCCGTCGTCCGTCCCCACCCAGATCACCTGGCCGTTTCTGGGCGACTCGCTGATGGCATAGATCGTGGTGTGGTTCTCGGCCGACGAGTTGTCGACCGAGAGGCCGCCCGAGCTTTTCTGCTGCTGCTTCTTTGGATCGTTGGTCGTCAGGTCCGGAGAGATGCGCTGCCAGGAGTCTCCCCCATCCCGCGAACGGAAGAGGAACTGCGCTCCCATGTACATCGTCCCCGGCTCGTTGGGGCTCATGTGAATCGGCGTGTTCCAGTTGAACCGGTAGTCCGGCTCGCCCGCACCCGGCAGCGGCTTGATGCACCTTCTCCTCACCGGTCGAGATCCGCCGGCGCGAGATCTCACCGCCCTGGTACTCGACGAACACCAGATCCGCGTCCCGAGGATCGGTGAAGGCCCAGAAGCCGTCGCCGCCGCCGATGTTCCACCAGTCACGGTTCTGGATGGTGCCGCCCAGACCCGCCGACGGGCCGGACCACGTGCCATTGTCCTGAAGGCCGCCGTAGACGCGGTAGGGCCGGGCCATGTCATGGCTCACGTGGTAGAACTGCGACACCGGCAGCGACTTCAGGTGCCGCCACTGCCGCCCCTGGCTGTACGACATGTAGACCCCGCCGTCCGTACCCAGAAGAAGCTCGCTGGGATTCTCCGGATTGATCCAGAGCGCGTGGTGGTCACTGTGGGGACCCGCCCCGTAGTTGAACCCGAACGCGGAGTTGAAGGACTTGCCGCCGTCCCGGCTCACCGTCAGCATCAGTCCCGGCTTGTAGACGGTGTTGTGGTCCTTGGGATCGACCGCCAGGCGTGCGAAGTAGAACGGCCGCACCTGCACGTTGAACGAGGAGTTGACCTGCCGCCAGCTCTCGCCGGTGTCGTCCGACCGGAAGAGCGCCGTGTCGGCGGACTCGACCAGGGCGTAGAGCACGCTCGGCCGCGAGGGGGCCACGGCCACGGCGATCCGGCCTTTCTGCCCCTCGGGCAGGCCGGTCTTCACTTGCCGCCAGGTGTCGCCGCCATCCGTCGACTTGTAGAAGCCGCTCCCCTTGCCGCCGGACGAGAACGAGTGCGGCGTGCGGCGGAACTGCCACATGCCGGCATAGAGAATCGAGGGGTCCTGGGGATCGACCGCCAGGTCGGAGCAGCCGGTGTCGGCGTCCACGTACAGCACCTTCTTCCAGGTCTTGCCGCCATCGGTCGTCTTGAAGACGCCGCGTTCCTCGTGGCTGTTCCACAGGTGGCCCGTGGCGCAGGCCCAGACCGTGTTGCCGTCGGCCGGGCTCACCTGGACGCGGGCGATCCGCTCGGAATGCTCCAGGCCCACGCGCTGCCAGGAGTCGCCGCCGTCCGCCGACTTGTAGAGGCCGTCGCCGACCGAGATGCTGTTGCGCGTCCACGACTCGCCCGTGCCCACCCAGACGGTCTTGGGGTTCTTCGGATCGATGGCGATGGCGCCGATCGACTGCACGTGGTCGTCGAAAATGGGGCTCGTGGTCAGGCCCCCGTCGGTCGACTTCCAGACGCCGCCACTCGCCGCACCGATGTAGATCGTGAGCGGATCGGGGCCCACGGCGTCGAGGGCCGAGATCCGACCGCTCATGTTGGCCGGGCCGATGGAGCGGGCCTCGATCCCGCCGAAAGTGCTGGAATCGATCTCGACCTCAGCCCGCGCGGGAAGGACCGCCAGGGCCGCAGCTGCCACGCAAAGGATCGCCTTGAATGTCCGAGGCATACACGTCTCCCTTCAAAGAAAACGAAGCGAAAGAGCTGGAGGAATTGCGAGGGGGGCTCGCTCACGGCAGGCACCCCCATCGTCCGCTGCTGCGGCCGGGCTACGGCTTCGGCGGAGTTGCAGCTTCCTTCTTCTCCACGGCCGGCATGGCGAAGCGGGAATCGTCGAGGGCCGGATTGACCTCGACCTTGGAGAAGGTCAGCGACATCTTGCCGGGCATCCCCTTGAGCTGCGTCTCGATCGAGTGGGGATAGAGGACTCCCTCCACCGGCTTGTAGTCCCCAAGGGTCGTGTCGGTCTCCACCACCTGGCCCTGGACGGCGGTCTTGCCGTTCGTCTTGACCAGCAGGTAGCTCTCGGAGTCCAGGAAGAGGTAGCTGACGTCGCCGCTCTTCTTGGTCACCTTGAGCTTGTAGGCGGGGGTGCCCTCGATGTCCTCCTTGCCGGCGTACTCGATGGTGTGCCCCTTCTCCTTGTACTTGGTCAGCATGTCGAAGCTGTCCATCTGCTCTTCGGCCTGCTTGACGTCGTCGGCCGACATCTTCTCGGGATCTTTCTTGCCCATGAAGGGCGCCACCATCCAGCCGTCCTTGCCATTCAGGGCCTGGATCATGGTCATCCCCTGGATCGTGGCCTCGGTGCGGATCTTGTCGGGCTCCTTGTACTCCATGACCATGGGGATCTCCATCCCCTGCGGCGCCACCATCTTGCCGGTCATGCGGAACGACTTGACGGCCTCGATCTTCTCCCGGCCGCCGGTCGCCTTGAGGTTCTTCTCGATCAGCTCTTCCGCCGTCTGGGCCTGCACCGCGGCGCCCGCCAGACCAGCGATCAGCAGGCACGCGAAGGTTTTACGAATCATGAGTCTCTCCTTGGGGTTGTTTTGATGCTCGGAGCTGAGGATAGCCGAGTCACGGCCAAAGGTCACGCCTCGCCAACCTTGATACGCGGCCGGAAGAGGTTGCCCTCCTCCAGTCTCACTCCTCTCCAAAGCCGATCCTCTTGCGCTCGAGAGGCCCTCCCTCTGCCAGGATCTCGCGCAGGACGGCGAAGACCTGGGTGAGATCCTGGTCGTGCCGTTTCTCGAGCTCCTCCAGACGGCGGGCAAGCTCCACGTGGGAAGACAGGATTTTCCTGAGCCTTACGAAGGTACGGACGATCTGAAGGCTCGCCACGATGGCCGTCTGGCTGTTCAGGACGCTCGCCAGCATGATGGCGCCGTATTCCGAGAAGGCATAGGGCAGGCCCGTTGAGAACTTGAGCCGCGAGAGGTGGTCACAATCTGTGACCACCTTTGCCTTCTCCCGGCGGGTGAGCCGGAACATGAAGTCGGGCGGGAAGCGCTCCTGGTTTCTCTTCACGGCCTGGTTCAGGGCCTTGGTGGGGACGCCGTAAAGCTCCGCCAGGTCGGTGTCCAGCATCACCCTCTGTCCTCGAATCCAAAGGATCGAGCGTTCGATGGAGTGCACCGCGAGCAACTCCATCTCCTCCGTTCGTTTTCGGGCCATTTCCTCTCCCTTGATACCGGCGCGCACTGGAGCGGGCATACCCCACGCGCGGCTTTGGCCCTCCATAAGACGGAAAATCGCCCTCGAATCGCTCAACTTTCGTTGCGGCTAAAATGGGAGGTGGTCACAATCTGTGACCACCTCTCGAAAAGAGCGGGTGTAAATCTTGGAGATAAAAGAGGTTGCAGCTTCTCAGTCCACCCGCAGCACGGCCAGGAAGGCCTCCTGAGGGATGTCGACCCGGCCCACCCGCTTCATGCGCTTCTTGCCTTCCTTCTGCTTCTCGATCAGCTTGCGCTTGCGGCTGATGTCCCCGCCGTAGCACTTGGCGATGACGTTCTTGCTGATCGCGCGGATGCTCTCGCGGGCGATGATGCGCGAGCCGATGGCTGCCTGGAGCACGACCTCGAAGAGCTGCCGGGGGATCAGCTCCTTCATCTTCTCGACCAGGCTCTTGCCCCGGGCATAGGCCTTCTCGCGATGGACGATGAGCGACAGGGCGTCCACCGGCTCGCCGTTGACCAAAATGTCCAGCTTGGCGAGCTCGCTCCGCCGGTAGCCGCTCATCTGATAGTCGAAGGAGGCGTAGCCCCGGGAGATGGACTTCAGCCGGTCGTAGAAGTCGTGGATGACCTCGGCCAGGGGGAAGTCATACTGGATGAGCACCCGGTCCGTCGTCAGGTACTGGAGGCTCTTCTGCTCGCCCCGCCGCTCCTCGGCCAAGCCCAGGATGGCGCCCACGTACTCCGAGCGGGTGATGATGGTGGCGGTGATGTACGGCTCCTCCAGAAACTCCAGCCGGCCCGGGTCCGGCAGCTTGGAAGGGCTCTCGATCTCCTGCGACCGGCCGTCCGAGGTGTGGGCCACGTAGCGCACGCCCGGCGCGGTGGTGATGAGGTCCAGATTGAACTCGCGCTCCAGCCGTGCCTGGATGATCTCCATGTGCAGCAGCCCCAGGAAGCCGCAGCGGAAACCGAAGCCCAGGGCGCCCGAGCTTTCCGGCTCGAAGGAAAACGAGGCGTCGTTGAGCCGCAGCTTCTCGACCGCGTCCCGCAGCCCTTCGTAGTCGTCCGCCGAGACCGGGTAGAGGCCGGCGAAGACCACGGGCTTGACCTCCTGGAAACCCGGGTATGGCTGCGCCGTGGGGCGCGACGCATGGGTCACCGTGTCGCCGATCTGCGCCTGGATCAGGTCCTTGATGCCGGCGTAGAAGAAGCCCACCTCGCCCACCGACAGCTCCCCGACCGGCGATGGCTTGGGATTGAAGATCCCCAGCTCGTTCACCTCGTACGACCGGCCCGAGGCCATGAGCTGGATCCGGTCGCCCTTGCGCAGAATGCCGTCCACGACCCGCACCATGCAGGCGACCCCGCGGTAGGGGTCGTACCAGGAGTCGAACAGCAGGGCCTTGAGGGGAGCCTCGGGATCTCCCTGGGGAGCGGGAAGCTCGGAGACCACCCGCTCCAGCACGTCCTCGATGCCGATGCCGGCCTTGGCCGAGGTGAGCACGGCGTCGTGGGCGTCGATGCCGACGACGTTCTCGATCTGCTCCTTCACCCGGTCCGGGTCGGCCGCCGGAAGGTCGATCTTGTTGATCACGGGGATCAGATGGAGGTTGCCGTTGACCGCCAGGTAGGCGTTGGCGAGCGTCTGTGCCTCCACCCCCTGGGCGGCGTCCACCACCAGAAGCGCCCCCTCGCAGGCGGCGAGGCTGCGCGAGACTTCGTAGGCGAAGTCCACGTGGCCCGGCGTGTCGATGAGGTTGAGCTGATAGGTCTCGCCGTTCTTCGCGGGATAGAACAGGCGCACCGCCCGGGCCTTGATGGTGATCCCCCGTTCCCGTTCCAGGTCCATGTCGTCCAGGAGCTGGTCCATCATCTCCCGCTCCGAGACGGCATGGGTGGTCTCCAGGATGCGGTCGGCCAGGGTGGACTTCCCGTGGTCGATGTGGGCGATGATGGAGAAGTTGCGGATGCGCTCGTGCGGAGTCATGGCAGGGGAAGTCCGGTGGAGCGCGGAGGGTACCGGAAAAGGCGGGCAAGGCCAAGGGGAGACGATCGCGGCCTGCGACCTCACCCCAACCCCTCTCCTAAAGGAGAGGGGCTTTGATTTGCGGTTCTCCCTCTCCTTCAGGAGAGGGCCGGGGTGAGGTTACGACTCGTCGTAGCTGATCTCCATCCCCCGGATCTTCCAGGCGGACAGGGCGACCAGCGCCAGCGCCAGGACGAGCAGGCCCGGAATGGCGATCCACGGCGAGGGCGCGTCGGCCAGCATGGCGAGCGGGCCTTCCGAGATCGGGATCGGGCAGAGCGACTGCAGGTAGTAGTAGACGCTCGCCTTCTTGAGCAGAGGGGGCAGCAGGAAGAGGATCGCCTCCCACCCGAAGACCGCCAGAGCCGGAATCGCCGGGCTCTTGAAGAAGAACCCCAGGGCGAGGAACACGGAGCCATAGCCCACGCAGGCCAGGAACGTCACCAGCAGGTAGGCACCCAGGTGCCCCAGGCCCGGTCCGCTGAAGAGGAAGCTCCGGACGGCCGTGGACTCGTGGGGCGCGTAGGTCAGGAAGAACGAGACCACCGTCGTCACGCCGAACACGAGGAAGGTCACCAGCAGCCCGGTCAGGAACTTGGCCGCGATCAACACCTCCCGCCGCACGGGTGAGAGGAAGTAGTAGTGGAGGCTGCGGTCGAGCAGCTCGCGGCGGATCAGGTTGCCGAACACCGCCACGCAAGCGAGAAAGACCACGACCCGGATGATGAAGGACTGGAAGATCCCGGCGAAAAACTGCGTCGCTCCCGCGACGTCACCCGGCTCGATGTGGCTCGAAAACAGCAGGCGCATGGTGAGGATGAAGACCGGCGCCAGGGCCAGCAGGTACAGGCCCCAGGACCGGCGGTAGCCCTTGCGAAGCTCCAGCCTCATGATCGCCAGAACCTGGCGCCGCCAGTGCCCCCAGGGATGGCCTCCGGTGGCCGCGGTGGTCGGGGTTGCCGAGCTGTCACGATGTCGCTCACGACTTCTCTCCGTTCGAGCCGATCAGATATTGGTAGACCGCCTGGACGTCGGCGTCGGCCGGAGCCACGGACTCCACGGCCAGGCCGGTTTCCAGCACGATCTCGTTGAGCGCGAGGTGGAACCGGTCGGCGTCGCGCGTCCGGATGAGCACACTCTTGCGGTCCACGCCGAGGCTCGCCTCGACCACGTGGTCCTGCTCGAAAACCCGCGAGGCCAGGAGCGACGGCCGGTCGCAACGGATGAGGATCTGAGCCGGGTGCTCCTCCTCCATCTCGTCGCGCACCTCGCCGATGTCCCCCTCGGCCACGATGTAGCCGCCGTTGATGAGCACCACCTGGTCCGAGATCAGGTCGACCTCGTGGAGGATGTGGCTGGAGACGATGACGTGGAGGCCGCCGTCCGCCAGCTCACGGAAGAGCGAGATCACGTCGGCCCGGGCCATGGGATCGAGGCCGTTCAGGGGCTCGTCCAGCACCAGGACGGACGGCTGGTGGGAAAGCGCCTGGGCGAGCCGCACCCTCTGGCGCATCCCCTTGCTGTAGCCCGCCACCCGGCGCCCCGCCGCCTCCACCAGGCTCACCCGCTCCAGGGCCTTCCAGGTCAGCGTGTCCGCCTCCTTGGCCGGGAAGCCATGCACCCGCAGGTAGGACTCGACGAACTGGTAGCCCGTCAGACCCGGCGGGAAGGAGTCGTACTGCGCGGCGTAGCCGACGTGGCGGAACAGCTCCTCGGGGCGGTCCGGAGTGATGCCCAGCACGCTCATCTTGCCGCGCGACGGGCGGATCAACCCCACCATGAGGTTCATGAGGGTGGTCTTGCCCGAGCCGTTCGGACCCACGAGCCCGGTGATGCCCGGCGGGATCGACAGGTTCACCCGGTTGACCCCCAGAACGTCGCCGTAGAACTTGGAGACGTTCTCGAAGACGACCCGGCGGTCGGTGGCTACGGCGGACACCGCCGCCGTGGTGGATACGGTCTGCAGGCCCGTGTTTTCCATGGGGGCAATCATCTCACCACCTCATACGCCCGGATACGGCGGGAGAGGAGCCAGAGGCACAGCGCGCAGGCCATGGCGAGCGACAGCCAGGCGGCCCAGACCGGCATGGCGAGGTCCGAGTCGATCGCATAGCCGAAGAGCGAGGCCCGGACGTTCTGCATGGCGGCCCAGATCGAGGCGAACCAGCCCCACCAGGTGTCGAGCGCCTCGTTGAGCGCCCGCGCGAAGCCCGAGAGCACGAAGAAGACGATCAGCAAGGTCACCCGCGCCACGGGCTTCCACTTCACCCAGGCCGAGATGGCGAGCGTCACCAGCGAGAGAAGCAGGATCCACACCCAGCTCCCCACGAAGATGGCCATGCCGGTCTGCAGGTTCTCGCCCAGCCAGCCGGCGCCGTCGAGATACGACTGGAAGAAGAAGAGCAGCATGCCCGGAATCCAGGTGATCACCGACATCAAGGTGATCAGCACCGCCATCTTGCCCAGCACGTACTCCGTTCTCGTGAACGGCCGCGAAAGGTAGAGGGGAAGCCCGTTGTTCCGCAGGTCCGGGGCGATCAGCGCCGGCCCCACGGCCATGGCCAGGACGAAGGCCAGGGCGCTTTGCCACTCCAGGCCGATCCGGAAGAAGTTGGCGTTGATCGGCAACTGGTCCTTGAGCTGCTCCAGCGGCAGGTTCAGGAACTTGAGGGCCGCCAGGTTGTGGTGCAGGTAGATCATCAACAGCCCCGCGAACGGCAGCCCGAAGCAGAGCGTGAAAAAGGCGACGAAAAACTTGCTCTGGAAGACCTCCCGGAACGCGTAGCGCGGGAGGATCAGGAAGCGCGACCCCACGGGGGTGAGCGGCCCCTTGTAGCGTCCGTAGTTGCGCTCATACACGGCCATTGTCGCGGACCTCCGTCTCCATGGCCTTGAGGAAGATGTCCTGCAAGGAGTCCTTCTTGTAGTCGAGCCGGCGGATCTGAATCTGCCGCTCGGCGGCGAGCCGGTAGAGGTCGCGGACTTCGATCCCTTCCGGCAATACGACCTTGATCTTCTGCTTGGTACCCGGGTTATTGCCAAGGGTATTGCCCACGGCCATCTCGCACCCCAGGGCCTCGACGGCGGAGGCGAACGATCCTTCTTCGCCTCCGCGCACCTCGATCTCCAGGAACTTGCGGTTGGCCCGCCGCTCCTCTTCGAGGTTGCAGTAGGTGGCGATGGAGCCGCCCTTGAGGACCAGCACTTCTTCGCAGCACTCCTCGACGTCGCGCAGCAGATGGGAGGACAGGATGATGTTGACCTCGCCCGTGTCGCGGATGTCCCGGATCAGCCGGAGCATGCGCTCCCGGGCCGCCGGGTCGAGGCCGTTGGTCGGCTCGTCCAGAAAGAGGAGCCGCGGCCCGTGCACCAGCGCCTGGGCAAGCTTGGCCAGTTGCTTCATGCCGAGTGAATAATTGTCCACGTTACGGTAGCGGGCCTCGCCCAACCCCACGTAGAAAAGCGTCTCGTGGGAGCGTTCCAGGGCGCGCTCGGAAGGAAGGCCCGAGAGCTCCCCCATCAACCGCACGAACCGCACCGCGGTCATGCCGCCGATGAAGGCGTCGCTCTCGGGCATGTAGCCCATGAGCCCGCGGATGACGCGCGCCTCGGTCTGGATGTCGTGACCGAAGATGCGCGCCGTGCCCGCGGAGGGAGCATGGAATCCCAAGAGGGTATGGAGCAGCGTCGTCTTGCCGGCGCCGTTGGGGCCCAGGAGGCCGATGCACCGGCCGGTGAGGGAGGCGTTCAACCCTTTGAGGATCGGACGCCCCCCGAACTGGACCGCAAGGCCCTGGAGCTCGATGACGGGTGTGGTCGAGTCGGACATTTTCGCTGCTCCAGGGCCCAGGAGGGGCTAGTTTAGTTGGCGTCCGCCTGCTGCTCAGCCGCAGCGGCCGCGTCGTGCGCCTGGTCCATCAGCCCGGCCAACCCGCCCATGCCGGCGAGCGTACCGAGGTTCAGGCCCAGGGGGTTCTGGTTGCTGCCGGCGAACACGATCCGGTCCGGCTCCGCGTAGGCGTAGTAGAGCGTGGGGCCCTGCGCCGCCAGCCAGGCCGTGAGCTTCGCCGGACCCGTGCCTTTGCCGGCTCCCTGGGGGATCACCTTGGAGGCCGACTTCGCGAGCGGAGCCAGGTTCTGGTAGACCAGGGCCGAGACGTTCACCTGGCCGTCCGGACCCAGCAGGTCGCGGAACTTGGCCGTGGTGGCGAGCGTCACATCGGAATCCCGCAGCTGGATGGCCCGCTCGAGGAGCGCCCGGCTCGGTCCGGCCACCAGGTAGCCGTCCTCGAACACGTAGTGGAAGCTCGATCTTGGGGTCGGTCCCCTGAATGGCGTAGTAGGTGCGGCCGCCGGCCTGCTCACTGGTGAGCGTCACTCCGGCCTTGCCTTCCTTGCGGACCTCGGCGTTGACGTGGTCCACGGCCCGCCCCAGCGTCTGCTGGAGGCGCGCCGGGTCGTACACCTCGGCCACCATCTTCCAGGAGGGCGAGGGCAGAACCGGTCCGTCCAGGGCCACCGCGATCTCGCCGCCGAACGGCGCCGCGAGGTCGTTGCGGATGTCGAACCCATGCTGGGTCTGCGCCTCGGCCAGCTCACGGGCGAACTCGGGGTTCATGGCCAGCAGCTCGTCCAGGATCGTCACAGGGCTCTTTACGACGAACGCCGCCGCAAGGTTTGCGTCAGGAGAGAAGAAGCTCAAGCTCCCCATCGGCGCCGGAGCGGCCACCCAGGCGGCCACACCCCGCCGTGCCTGCGTGAACGTCAGGGCGGCACGGGTCTCGGCCCGCCCTTCGATCTCCCGGCGGTCGATGATGAAGTGCTCCACGTCGAGAATCCCCATCTTTTCCGCCGTCTGCCGCGACTCCGAAGACTCGTCCGCCTGTCCGGCCCGGACCAGCGTTCCGAGGTCGGCCGCGAACAGCCAGCCGGCGCCGTCCCGGTAGTCCTGGGCGATCCGGCTGTAGAACGTGCTGGACTTGAAGCCGCCGTTGCCGCCCGCCGCCACCTTGCGGATCTCCTCGGCAGAAGGCGAGGCCACCATCAGGCCGTCGTGCAGCCACACCAGAAGGGCGTCGCTGTCGCCGGCGGCCGCGGCCGGGTCGTCGATGAAGCGCACGGCGTGATGACCAGTGCCCTCATGATTTGCCAGCTCCTGCTCCACCGCGGCGCGGAACGAAGCCTCGTTCGTCACCTCGGCCAAGAGCACCGGGGCGTGGTCGCCGCCGTTCTGACCCTCATGGCTGTCCCGGGCGTTCATCGCCACCGCGACCTCGTCACCCAGGTTGGCACCCAGGGCGCCGAGCTTCGCGATCATGTCGTGGAACTTCTGGTCGTTGCCGTTCGAGCGCAGCATCTCGCCCCACCACTGAGCCAGCGACGGGCTCTCGGCGATCTTCTGGTCGAGAATGCGCTGCGTCTCGGTCAGGCTCTTCGACAGGTTCGGCAGCGCGATCCAGATCGTCGTCCCCTCGGGGGCGAGGTCGAGCAGCCGGGTCGAATAGCGCAGGCCGGGCCGCTCCACCCGGGCGTCGATCTCCTTGCCCAGGGCCGCCAGCTCGGCGAGCAGCGCGTCATATTGCTTGGCGTTGCGGCTCCAGGCCACCTCGTCGCGCACCGACACCTTCTCGACGCTCGTGTGTGTCGTCACCTGGTCGCCGGGGTGAAGGATGCTCTCCTTCTTCCCCTGCTCCACGTGGACCTCGCCCTCGACCACCGACACGCGCGAACCCTTGGTGCCGGAGTTCACGGAGAAGATGGTGCCCACCACCGACACCAGGGCGTCGCGGGTCTGCACGTAGAGGTGGCGGTTCCGCTGCTTGGCGGCCTGGACGATGATCCGGCCCCGCTCGAGCTCGATCACGTTCCCCTTGCGGCTGGCGTCGAGCGCGAAACCGGCACGCTCGCCCATCTCGATCATCGAGCCGTCTTCCATGCGCACCAGGGCCGTCGAGCCCTTGGCCGTGCGCACACCCTCGTGCTCGTCGATCGTCTCGCCGATCCTCATCGGCCGGCTGGAGTCGCCCGCCACCCGGTAAAGGGTGCCTTCGACGGACTCGATGCGGGCCATCTTGGTGCCGCCCGCGAGCATCTCCTGGATGACCACGAACAGGCCGAAGCCCAGGGCGATGGCCAGCATGGCGGCCAGCGGCATCCACACCCGGCGGTCGCGCGTCCAGGACGGCTTGGCCACCGGCGTCACCTTCACGGTATGTCCCTCGCGGGCCTCCTTGAGCGCCCGGCGGCAGGGGATGCAGGAACGCGTATGGTCCTCGACGAGCAGGGCGCGCGCCGGGGACAGCTCACCCCGCAGATACGCGGGGATCAGAGTACGGAAATCCTCGCAGCCATGCAGGCTGCCGGTGACCGGGGCGGCCACCGGGGCCGCCGCCGGAGCGGACTCGGCACCCTCGGCCTGCAGGCGGGCCCACACACGGGCCGCCGCGGCCTCGACCTGCCGGGGATCGACGGGCTCATTGGCCACCTGGCCGATCGCCGCGTCGAGAAGGTCGTCGTTCTTCTTGAACAAGCTCATGACAGTTCTCCTTGAAGCGACCCGAGCTCTTTCTGGAGCCGGTGCCGCGCACGGTGCAGTAGAACGGCGATGGAGGTCTGGGAGGCGCCCATCATCTTCGCGATCTCCAGGTTGCCCAGCCCTTCGAGGTAACGGAGCGTGAAGATCTCGGCCTGGCGGGGGGAGAGGTGGGACATCGCCTCTCGCAGCCGGCCCTTCAGCTCCTGGTTCCCCCGGGAACGCTCCGGACCGATGTCCGAAACGTCCACCAGGGTCTCTCCCACCTCGTCGAGGTCAACCCTGCGAGCCCGCTTGCGCCGCCGCATCAGATCGAGAGCCGCGTTGACGGCTGCCCGGTGGAGATAACTCCCCGCGCTCTCTCTGAGATCCGGCTGCTCCTCTCGCCGCAGAAGTCGAGTGAATACGGTCTGTAGTACGTCTTCCGCGTCCATTGCGTTCCCCGTTATCCGGTACGCGGCGCGGTAAACCGCTCCATGATGCTCCCGGAAGAGCGATTCCAAGGCTCCTGCCGGGGGGCTCTCGAGCGGTGGTCTGTCATACGCTGCGGCTTGCACGCCTCCTGCCCTCCTTTCTCCTTCGCCCATGGAACGCACCTCCAAGTGATTTCTTACAGGGTACTCCGAAAGGGGGGAGAGGACGGTGCCGCCAACACCGCCCAGGGCTCACGGCCTGGGCTACGATCTGACGCCCTCCGGGCTCAGAAACCAGGACGATTCAGGGGAGCTGTGCTCTAGCCTTCCACCCGTTCCACGAATTCCTCCAACAGATGATTGAAGGCCTCCGGCCGGTCCATCATCACCCAGTGGCCGGTGCCGGTCATGAGGTGGAAGGGGAGGTCCTTGCGGAGGTTGTGGAGGCTGTAGGGGAGCCGGTTCATGTCCGAGATGATGGAGAGCTTCGGCCCCGGGTAGCGGTCGAGGGCGGGGAGAGGCTCGTACTGCATGGAGTCCTCGATGGCGCCGTTGACGGCGTCCTCGTGGGTGACGCGCAGGTCTTCCAGCACCCAGCGGGCCGCCTCGGGGTCGCCGCCCACCACGAGTTGGCGGAAGTAAGACTCCAGCTCGGCCAGGGGATCGGCCTTCAGGGTGTCCAGGAAGGAGCGGTATTCCGAGTCCGGAACGCTGCTCATGTCGCCGTTGGGATCAACCAGCAGGAGCCCGGCCACCCGTTCGGGATGGCTGCCGGCGTACTCGATGGCCACCAGCGCGCCAAGGCTGTGCCCCACGAGGAGGAAGCGCCGCAGGCCGAGCTGGTCGGCGGCGGCGGCCACGTCGCCCGCCATGGCCGCGATCGAATAGTCGCCGTCTTCAGCCGGGTCGGACTCACCGTGGCCGCGCAGGTCGAGAGCGACGGCCCGGCGGTGCCGGCGCAGATGGTCGAGCTGGAGCGCCCACTGGCCGCCGTTGCCCGCCAAGCTGTGGAGGAAGAGGACGGGCACCGCGTCCGGAGACGCTCCCTCGCCGCCATCCCTTATATAGAGGTTGCCCGCGGGCCCGGCAATCCATAGCGCCTCACCCGTGGGAGAGGTGGGCTCGGACTCGGGAGGCTCGGGTGGCGGTCCGGCGGGGCGGGGCGGCTCGGGCCGCAGCTCCTCCGGCGTCCAACGCCGGAGGCCCGCCAGGGCGGAGGCCACCGCGCCCAGCGTGAACAGGCCCAGGATCGTCCAGAAGAGACCCCGTGGGCGCCGCCGGCGCGGATAATTGGATCTGCGCAAATTTTTGGATCGCATCCGCATCTCACCATGAACGCTAACACGCCCTCCGTTACCGGGCAACGACGAGGGGCGGGCATCCGGCGGAAGAGTTGACAGCCGCATTCAAGATTTTGTATCTATCGCCTCGCCCAAGCCGGCAGCACCCAAGGTGAGGAGCAGGAAGCCTGCTCGTCAGTATGAGTAAAACCAGACGGGAGGCAAGTGTGACGAGAGAAGCACCCACCGTTGGAACCCCGATGCGTTCGTGGATACGCTCACTCGGTAGGCGATCAAGCCCATTCTGTTTCAGCGCTTTCGCCTTTAGCCTGTCCTCCCTGACCGGCCTCGTGCCGGCTCCGAACGCGCCTGTTCCTCAAAACGTTCAGCCACCCTCGATTGAGGTAGCAAAAAGCGAGCCCGCGGGCGCAACGAAACCCGCGGCCGAGGCTCCGGCGGTTGCCGAAGCCCCGAAGCCGCTCGCGGCCCCTGCGCCCGCGCCGCCGCCTCCCCCCAAGCCTGTGGCAACCGCCGCCCCGGCGCCTCCTCCCCTCAGCAACCTGGAGAAGCTCCGCAAGGCGGCCGACCTCATGGCCGAGGTGAATTCGGCGATGGGCGCTCCGCGGTCCCCCTACGGGCAGCTCATCTATGACGTCGCCGTCCGCCACTCCGTGAATCCGCAGCTCGTGGCGGCCTTGATCCACGTGGAATCGGCGTTCAACCCGCGCGCCGTCTCCCGCAAGGGCGCCTGCGGCCTCATGCAGCTCCTGCCGGCGACGGCCAAGCGCTTCGGGGTGAAGAAGAAGAAAGATCTGTTCGATCCTTCCACGAACCTGGAAGCGGGAGTGAAGTACCTCAAGTGGCTGACGGAGCGCTTCGGCGGCGACGTCCAGAAGATCCTCGCCGCCTACAACGCCGGAGAGGGCGCGGTGGACCGCTTCGGCGGCATTCCTCCCTACCGCGAGACCCAGAACTACGTGAAGAAGATCTTCGGTCTCCTGGGCTTCGAGGTCGATTCCGAAGCCCCGGCGGCTCCTTCGTCCCCCATCACCACGGCGGACGACGTCGAGCCGGCCGGGCGCTAGGCACCGTCGCCTACCCCCGACGCTCTGTCAGTTTTTACTCGACGGCCTCTCCCTCTCTTTCAAGAGAGGGAGCCGAAGCCTCCACCACCACCCGCGCCGCCGGCGAAGCCAGCCCGACCCCTTCCTTTTCGAGCACCCGCAGCAACCCCAGGTTCACCGCCTGTTGCCGGTCCATGAAGGCGTTGTAGTCCGGCGTCAGGATCCAGTAAACCATCTCGAAATCCAGCGATGAGGCGCCGAAGCCCTTGAAGTGGGCACGGTCGAAGCGGGTGAGGTCCTGCGTCTCCACGAGCTGCCGGACGACCCCGGGAATGCGCTCCACGGCGGCGGCCGGGGTGTCCTGGGAGACGCCGAAGGCGAGCACCACCCGGCGCTCGGTGAGCCGCGCCCAGTTGCGGATGCGGCTCTTCAACAGCTCGCCGTTCGAGAGGATGAGCTGCTCGCCGCCCACGCTCCGCAGCCGCGTGGTCTTGAGGCCGATGTGTTCCACCTTCCCCGTGAGATCGTCCACCGTGATCGTGTCTCCGAGCACGAACGGCTTGTCCAGCACGATCGAAAGCGACGCCAGCAGATCCCCCAGCACGTTCTGGAGCGCCAAGGCCACCGCGATGCCGCCCACCCCCAGGCCCGCCACCAGCGCCGTGACGTCCACCCCCAGGTTGTCGAGCGCCATCATCAGCAGCACCGACCAGAGGATCAGCTTCGCCACGAACCGCAGCACCCCGCCCAGGGCCACGGACGTGGCGTCCTGCTCCAGCCGCCGCCGCTGGCGGTCGAGCCAGAAGTCGATCACCACCGACGCCCACAACGCGAGCTGGAGATAGAGGGCCACCGTGGCCACGGTCTTGACCGTCGTGGCGTCCGCGGCGGGCAGCCTCAGATGGAGGCTCCCCGCGTACAGCGAGAGCACGCCCAGGATCAACGGCTGCGCCCGCCGCGCCAGGGACACGGCGAGATCGTCCAATCCCGTCGCCGTCCGCTCCGCCAGCTTCCCCAGGCGGCTGATCACCAGCAGGCGCACCACCACCAGCACCAGGAAGATGGCGGCCGCTATCCCTAAGGCAATGAGCACGGTGCTTGGGGGGATCAAAACGCGAGGCGGTTTTGCAGGACGCGGCGGCCAGAAAACAGGGCCAGGGGTTGCGGCAGCCGATCAAGAATGTTATCACTCCCCGGCGCCCCGGGCTTCAATTTAGGACTTTCGGGCGAAACCCCACAGGAACCCATCCGCATGGCAAACCATGAAGTGAGCTTCTTTGAGCAGGTCAACCGGAACTTCGACCGGGCCGCCGCCCTCACCAAGCACGACCCCAATCTGCTCCGGATCATCAAGACCTGCAACAGCGTCTACCATTTCACTTTCCCCCTGGAGAGGGACGACCAGACCATCGAGGTCATCCACGCCTGGCGGGCCGAGCACAGCCACCACAAGCTCCCCACCAAGGGTGGCATCCGCTACAGCCTGGGAGTCAACGAAGATGAGGTGATGGCGCTCGCCGCCCTCATGACCTACAAGTGCGCCGTGGTGGACGTCCCTTTCGGCGGCGCCAAGGGCGGCATCAAGATCGATCACACCGCCTACAGCCGCGACGAGCTCGAGCGCATCACCCGGCGCTACACCTTCGAGCTGGTCAAGAAGAACTTCATCGGCGCGGGCATCGACGTCCCCGCCCCCGACTTCGGCACCGGCGCCCGGGAAATGGCCTGGATCGTGGACACCTTCACGGCCCTGTCGCCCGGCATTGACGGCACCGCCTGCGTCACCGGCAAGCCCATCGCCCAGGGCGGCATCCGGGGCCGCGCCGAGGCCACCGGCCGCGGCCTTGCCTTCGCCACCCGGGAAGTGTGCGACGTTGCCGAAGACATGAAGGCCATGGGGCTCGCGCCCGGCATCGCCGGCAAGCGCTTCGTCGTCCAGGGCCTCGGCAACGTCGGCTACCACACCGCCGATTTCCTCGTGGAAGCCGGCGCCATCCTGGTCGGCATCACCGAGTACGAAGGGGCCATCTCCAACCCCAATGGCCTCGACCTCGACCAGGTCGTGGCCCACCGCAAAGAGACCGGCTCCCTCCTCAATTTCCCCGGCGCCACCAACCTGGCACACCGGTCCGAGGGGCTGGAGCTCGATTGCGACATCCTCGTGCCGGCGGCCCTCGAAAGCCAGATCACCGCCGAGAACGCCTCCCGCATCAAGGCCAAGATCATCGTCGAGGGCGCCAACGGCCCCACCACGAGCGAGGCCAGCGAGGCTCTCAACCAGCGCGGCGTGCTCATCATCCCCGACCACTACGCCAACGCGGGCGGCGTCGTCGTCTCCTACTTCGAGTGGCTCAAGAATCTTTCCCATGTCCGCTTTGGCCGTATTGGAAAGCGCCATGAAGAGCAGGCGTACCAGCGTATCCTGAGCCTGGTTGAAGAAAAGTCCGGCGGGAATCTCTTCTCCGAAGACGAGGTAGCCAGAGCCTCCCAAGGAGCAGATGAGGCTGAGTTCGTCCGGTCCGGCCTCGAAGACACCATGGTGACCGCCTTCCACAACCTGCGCGAGATCCGCAGCGTCTACAACAACGAGATCGACCTCCGCACCGCCGCCTTCGTGGACGCCATCAACAAGATCGCCATCTGCTACCAGGATCTGGGGATCTTCCCGTAAGGCCTCGTCCGGGAACCGCAAAGGCCCCGGCCCGCGACCTCACTCTCCGGCCCTCTCCTGAAGGAGAGGGGTGGGGTGAGGTCGCCGGTACTAGACTTCTCACCATGACGGATCCCCTGCTGCGCTTCCGTGAAGACTTCCCCATCACCGAGATCCGCGCCTACCTGAACCACGCGGGCATGAGCGCTCTCCCTCGCCGGTCCGCCCGGCGCATGGCGGAGTTCGCCGAGGGATCGTCCCGGACCGGCGACCAGGCCTGGCCCGAGCGCATGCGGGAGGGGGAGCGGGTGCGGGACATGGCCGCCCGGCTGCTGGGGGCGGCCCGGAGCCATGAGGTGGCCTTCGTGGAGAACACCTCGACCGCCCTTTCCATGGTGGCCGAGGGGCTGGATTGGCAGCCGGGGGAGAACGTGGTGGGCGCCGCCCTGGAGTTTCCCTCGAACGTCTATCCCTGGATGAGCCTCGCGGACCGCGGGGTCGAGTACCGGCAGGCCGAAGAGCGCGACGGACGCATCGACCCCGAGGAGCTGCTGGCGCTGGTAGACGGCCGCACCCGCATGCTGGCCCTCTCCTGGGTGCAGTACGCGAGCGGCTTCCGCTCCGACCTCGCTCGTCTGGGCCGCGCCTGCCGGGAGCGGGGGGTGCTCTTCGTGGTGGACGTCATCCAGGGGCTGGGCGCCCTGCGGCTGGACGTCGAGCGCGACCTTGTGGACGTGGCCGCGGCCTCCACTCACAAGTGGCTGCTCGGCCCGGAGGGGCTGGGCCTGCTCTACGTCTCCGACCGGGTGATCGAGCGCCTGCGCCCCGTCCGCTCCGGCTGGCGCTCCATGCGGGACCAACTCGGATGGACGGACTACGAGATCACCTGGGCCGACGGCGCCAAGCGCTTCGAGAGCGGCACGCTCAACATCTACGGGATGGCCGCCCTGGGCGGCTCGCTCGACCTGATCTTCGAAGCCGGTCCCGAGGCGGTGGAGAAGCGGATTTTGGCTTTGGCGGACCGCGCCGCCCGCGGGCTGGCGGACCTGGGCTTCACCGTGGTCAGCTCCCGCGAGCCGGGGGAGGTCTCCGGCATCATCACGGCCACCCACCCCAAGCTGGAGCCCTCGGACCTCGTGCGGCGCCTGGCCGCCAAGGACGTCATCGCCGCCGCCCGCGCCGGCCGCTTCCGCATCTCCGCCCACTTCTACAACACGGAGGAGGAGATCGACCGCTGCCTGGCGGAGATCGAGGCTCTCCTATGAGCCGGCTCAGGCGTCGATCGGCTCCTTGAAGGCCACCTTGATGCCGTCCGGGTCGTGGGTCTCGAACATCAGGGCGCCGTCGTCGTCCTTGCGCAGGCCGCCCGGGATGTTCCGCTCGCGGAAGCGCAGCTCCTCTTCGGCCTTCTGGGCCGAGGGGACCAGGAAGACGATGCGGGTTTTGGTGAGGGGTCCCTGGGGGTTGAAGCGCTCCTCGGTGAGGCGCGGGTCCGCGCTCGCCGGCGGCCCCTGGAGCTCCAGCACGCCCGCGCCGGCCTGGAGAAGCGCCACCCGCATGCCGTCGCCGTCCCAGCTCCGCAGCTTCGGCAGGGCCAGCGCCTGGCCGTAGAATTTCAGCGCACGCTCGAAGTTGCTCGTGCGGACCACCACCCGAAACTGCAGAATCTCCATCGCGTTCCTCTCCTTGGTTCGTGTGCCGTGAAAGCGGCGGCGACCCAGGGTTTACCACACTCCGCGCGCGAGTTGTAGGGGAGGGGCACCGCCGGGAGTCGGTGGTATCCTCTCCGGCGTGAAAGACCGCCGTATTCGGGCCTCTCTGCTCGCCCTCTCTCTCCTCGCGTGTCTCCTCGCGGTAATGGTTCCGGTGTTCCTCGCGGCCCAGGGCGAACGCCCTCCGGCCCCCTCCGCCGCCCGCGGCGGGCAACGCCCGCGGCTCGGTGACGCTCGAAGGCAAGGAGATCGCCGTGCCGGTGACGGTGGGGCCCAACGGCCCCCTGTTCGGCCTGGCGCCGCTGGTGGACGCCATCGGCGGCGAGATCACGAGCGACGAGTCGGGGGAGAGCGTCACCCTGCGGATCGTGGACCGGGACGTCGTGATCGGCCCCGGCAACGCCATCATCACCGTGGGCGACAGCATCGTCTCGCTCTCCCAGCCGCCGGTCGGGGGCGAAGGCGGCCTCCAGGTGCCGGTGGACTTCCTCAAAAAGACCTACGGCGACATTCTGGGCTACGCCTTCGAGTGGCACCCCGAGACGTCCGCGGCTGACCATCGCCCGGCGCGGCGACCGCGAGATCTCCGGTGTCGCTCGACGTGGTCCACCTCCAGGGGACGACGACGGTGGTGCTCCAGTTCACGGAGGAGCCCCGCTACCAGATCAACCGCCGGCAGCCGGGAGCCGTGGTGGTGGAGATGATCGCCGACCGGCTGACTCCGCCCCGCGCCCAAGGAGATCCAGGACCCGCTGGTGCAGAGCGTGACGGTCGATCCGCAGCAGGATCCGCATCCAGCTCGCCCCGGGCGTGCAGGCCGAGAGCTACGTGCTGGAGAACCCGTTCCGGCTGGTGATCGACGTGCACCCGACGTCCTCCGTGGCGGGGCCCGCGCTGCCGTCGGCCCCGAGGGAAGGTGCGCCGGGCATCCGCACGATCGTGATCGACCCTGGCCATGGCGGCACGGAGACGGGCGCCATCGGCCCCAGCGGCATCCAGGAGAAGGAGCTGACGCTCCAGATCGCCCGCGAGCTGGCGGGCCGGCTGGCCCAGCGGCTCGGCGTGCGGTCGGTGCTCACCCGCAACGAGGACACCGTCGTCCAGCACGACCTGCGCACGGCGATCGCCAACCAGAACAAGGCCGACCTGTTCATCTCGATCCACCTCAATTCCTCGCTCGGCTCGGGCGCCTTCGGCACGGAGACCTACTTCCTGAGCCCCCAGGCGACCGACTCGCGGGCGGCCCGCGCCGCCGCTGGCGGAGAACGCCGCGCCGGGGACCCCGGGCCGAGGGGCAGGATCTGGAGCTGATCCTCTGGGACCTCGCGCAGTCGCACCACATGGCCGAGAGCCAGCGCTTCGCCAACCTGATCCAGGGCGAGCTGAACCAGACGCTGCAGCTCCGGGACCGCGGGGTCAAGCAGGCGCCGTTCCGCGTGCTGATGGGCGCCACCATGCCGGCCGTGCTGGTGGAGCTCGGCTTCATCAGCAATCCGGACGAGGAGAAGAAGCTCCAGGACGCGGCCTACCGCGGCCAGCTCGTGGACGCCCTGACGCTCGCCGTCGGCCCGCTACAAGGCCCAGGTCGAGAACACGCCGGAGCCCACGACACTCGGCAGCCAGCCGGACGCGGCGGTCCCGCAGCCTTCCCAGCACCGCCCCAGACACCGGCGGCACCCTCCGGCCCGCCGCCGGCCAAGCCGCCGTCTCCGCCGAAGGTGGGCCGCGCCCGATGAGCCGCCGGGCGGCGAGCTTCATCCTGGGCTTCGCGCTGGCGCTGCTCGTGGGGGCCGGGGTGTGGTGGTGGATCTCCGGCCAGCCGGGTGGACGGCGGGGCGCGGGAGCGCCCGAGGAGGCGGTCCAGGCCGGCGAGCGGGTGGGGTTCAGCCTCTACTTCCCCGCCGACGACGCCGAGCTGCGGGTCGAGCCCCGCGATCTCCAGGTGACCGGGGCGCCCAAGGACCGCATCCGCAAGGTGGTGGAGGCGCTGCTCGCGGGTCCCAAGGCGCCGGGGCTCTTCCGGCCCTTCCCGGAAGGGGTCACCCTGGGCGCCGTCCAGCTGGGCCGGGACGGTACGGCCTACGTGGACCTGACCTGGGCGGAGCACCCGGACCCGCCGCCGGGCGGCTCCACGGAGGAGATCCAGCGGGTCTACAGCCTGGTCGACTCGATCGTCCTCAACGTTCCCCAGGCCCGCCGGGTCGTGCTGCTGTGGAACGGCGCCCAGCGGGAGACGTTCTCGGGGCACCTGGACCTCTCCCGGCCGCTGGTGCCGGACCGTTCCGCGGCCACGCCTCCGCCTACGCCCCCCGCCCAATGATCGACGCCATCGGAGTCTTCGACTCGGGTGTAGGCGGGCTGACGGTGGTCGTCGGCCCTGCGCCGGCGCCTGCCGGGAGAGTCGATCCTCTACCTGGGGGACACGGCGCGCCTCCCCTACGGCAGCAAGTCGCCCGACACGGTGACGCGCTATACGCGGCGCAACATCGACTTCCTGACCGAGCCGCGGCGTCAAGGCCGTGGTGGTGGCCTGCAACACGGCCTCGGCGCTGGCGCTTCCGAACATCGACATGCACGAGGTGCCCACCTTCGGGGTGATCGAGCCGGGTGCCCGCAAGGCCGCGGCGGTCTCGAGAGGGCGGGTCGGGCGTCATCGCGACCGAGGCCACGGTGCGCTCCGACGCCTATCCGCAGGCCCTGCGCGGCCATCCGGCCGGACCTGGAGATCCTCTCCCAGGCCTGCCCGCTGTTCGTGCCGCTGGTGGAAGAGGGCTGGCACGACGACCCGGTGACCGAGGAGGTGGCGCGCCGCTATCTCCGGCCCCTGCTGGAGGCCGGGGTCGACACCCTGGTGCTCGGCTGCACGCACTACCCGCTCCTCGTCCCCGTGCTTCAGCGCGTGGCCGGGCCGGACGTCACCCTGGTCGACTCCGCCGAGGTGGTGGCCGAGATGGTGGCCGGCGGCCTCACCGAGCGCGCACCTCGAAGCCACGCACCCCGCCGCCCACCACTTCTGCGTCACGGACGCGGGGGAGACGTTCCAGCGCATCGCGCGCCGGATCCTCCAGGATCCGGAGGTGGAGCTGGAGTGGGTGGAGGTGGTGTAGGAACCTCACCCCCGGCCCCTCTCCTAAAGGAGGGGAGACCGGCAACTTAATTTAAAGCCCCTCTCCTTTAGGAGAGGGGTTGGGGTGAGGTCGCTCTGGCACAGGGCTCCGGGCTCAGAAGCGAATCGCCGCAGCCGGCACCGCCGCCGCCCGCAGCTTCGGCACGTCCCCATCCTCCACCCAGGCGAGAACCAGCCGGCCGCCGTTCAGCACCATGCCGGGGGAACCCGCTGTTGCGGGCCGCGCTGGTGGCGGCGATGGGCAGGGGCGTGGCCGAGCTTCCCTTGGGAGAGACCCGGCGCAGGCGCACGCTCGCGCCCTGCTCCTTCCGCGGCGAGCCAGCTCACGAGAGCATCGCCCTTGCCATCAAGGACCAGGTCCACCCGCCCGACCGGCTTGTCGCCGTCCACCAGACGCGGCCGGGCCGAAGGAGGCGCCGCCGTCTTCCGAGAACGCCACGTAGACACGGGGATTGGGAGGCGCGGAGGTGAACCAGGCCACGGCCACGTGCCGGCCCGAGGCGGCGATGGCCGGTCCGTTGACCGGGCAGCCGGGAATCTTCCAGTTGTCGGCATGGACGCGTACGGGCCGGCTCCAGCCCCGGGACGTCCTACGGATGACGAAGATGTCCCTCACCTCCTCGCCGGAGCGGTCGCGGTAGACCACCACCGGCCCGGAGTCCGTGAGGGCGGCATCCGTCTGGCAGCAGGAGCAGACCCGGGCGTCGATCTTCTCCTCGCCGGAGGCCTTGCCGTTCCGGCTCCCGAGGACACGGGCCGTGTAGAGCGTCATGGCCCCGTCCTCCTCGCCCTTGCCGCCCATCTCCCGGCCGTCGAGCCAGAAGCCGCGGACGCCGTCCTTCTCGGGAACCCAGGAGACGAAGCCGTGCTCGACCGCCGCCCGGTCGGGTGGAGGGAGCCGGCGGGAGCCCAGGTGGCGCCCCGGTCGGTGGAGCGGGCGAGCTTCACGCCGTAGGCGTACTTCTCCTCGCCGCTCGTCTCCAGCCAGTGGGCCACGAGCGCGCCGTCCGGCGCCTGGATGACGCCCGGGAAGTCGGCCCAGTTGGCGAAGAAGCGGGGGCCGGCGGCGATCGTCACCGGCGCCGACCAGCGGTCACCGGTGAGACGGGAGAAGCGCAGCCGGTGCCCGCCCGCCTGCGGCTCCAGCCAGGTCAGGAGGACGTCCCCGCCGGCAGCGGCGACGCTGGGTCCCATCGCGCCGGGAATCGCCGGCGGATCGATGGGGCGTGAGGAGAGGGAGGCGGAAAAGGCAACGGCGGCCCCGCTCACAAGGAGCGCTCCGAGAGAGCCGCCGGGTTCCAAGAGCTGCTCGACTCAAGTGAGGATCACCGGCCGTGGTCGTTCATGCCGGTCGACTCGATGACGCCGCAGGCCAGACGGTCGCCGGAGTTGCCGGTGGGCTGGGTCGTGCAGTCGTCGGCGCCGACATGGAGGATGACGGCCTTGCCGGCCACACCGGTGGCGCCGGCGAGCGAGAGGCCGCCGGCGGTCAGGTCCAGGTGGCCCGTGCCGTCCGCGCCCACCTCGATGTTGCCGAAGTCACCCGCGTGGCGAGGATCGGTGGGCGGGCAGGCGTGGGGCGCGCCCGTGGGATTGAAGTGGCCGCCGGCCGAGGTGAAGTGCTTGCCGGACGGGTCGCTGCCGTGCTCGCACTGGCCGTTCTCATGAAGATGGAGGCCGTGCTTGCCGGGAGGCGCGCCCTTGAGGTCGGCCACGATGTGCAGGCCGTAGCCCGAGGGAGTGAAGGTGACCGTGCCGGAGAAGCCGGACATGTCCGCGCCCGCCTTGCAGGGTGGCCGTGGCGCCCACCGCCATGGCGGACTTCATCTCCATGCCGTCCTTCTTCATCTCGTCCTTCTTCATATCGTCTTTCATGGCTCACCGGCCATGGCGCCGTCCTTCACCATCTTGTCGTCACTGGTGGTCGCCTTCTGCACCCGGGGGCCGCAGGCGGCCAGGGCCAGAAGAAGTCCAACCGCAACGAAAACCCACGCGCTTCTGGAACGATTCATAGCTCTCTCCTCTTTCATTGCAAGCCCTTGAGCTCCATGCGGACATCCGCCAGATTGCGGGAGATCTGGATCTCGACCGGGGTGGCCTGCCCGTCGCGGGTGAGCCAGAGGTCGAGCTTGCCCTTCCATTTGCGGCGGTTGGGAACCTCGATGCCGCGGATCGAGTACCGCCGCACGCTGATGGCCTTGCCCTGCAATTTACGAGCCTCGACACCCAGGGGAATGACGACGACCGGATAGATTTTGCCGTCGGACCAGATCTCCATGCGCCGCGACTTGTCCGGCGGATCCTGGCGGATCGAGTAGATGCCCGAAGCCACGTCGAGCACGCCCTGCTGCTCGATGGGCGACGACTTGGTCTTGGTCTCGCCGCGCCAGGAGTAGGCGCTCCAGGCCCGGATCGGCTGCAGAGTCCGGGTGTCGATCTCCGAGCCGTAGCGGAAGTATTCGCCCTGGGCGGAGTCCGACGTGATGGTGAGCTCGCTGGTGAGGTGGCCGGCCCCGTCCTTCTTGAAGGTCAGGGAGCCCTCCCCCTTGTTGGGCAGGAACAGGCCCGCCAGGCTGCCCACGAAGTTGCGGAGCTGCCAGCGGTACTGGAAATCCTCCTCCAGAGGCCGGGTCTGCGGGTAGGCGCTGGGCGCCATGAGGAAGACCAGGCCGAGGACGAGGGTCGCTTTGAAGGTTTTGAATGTCATGTGCCCAACCTTGCCCAACATGGCGCTGCGAAAGATTCCGCAGCGGTTATAACAGAAGCCGGCGGGCTGCCATGCCCGGGAGCAACAGATTGTAAAAGATTCCCGCGGAGCCCCTGCGATATGCTCCCCGGCCAGAATTCACGACCCCGGCCCTGGAGGTCCCACCGATGCCCCGCAGCTCTCTGCTCGCCGTTTTGCTGTCCCTGGCCCTGCTGACCCTCTCCCCTTCCGCCACCCGCGCGGCCGGCGTTCCGACTCCCGAAAGCTTCCTGGGGCACCGCGTGGGGGCCGACCAGCAAGCTCGCCCCCTGGCCCAAGGTGGTCGAGTACCTGAAGACGCTCGACGCCGCCTCGGACCGCATCTCCATCGAGTCCGCGGGCAAGTCCACCCAGGGCAACGACATGATGGTCGTGGTGCTGACCTCGGCGGAGAACCAGAAGAACCTCGACCGCTACCGAGAGATCGCCCGGCGCCTCGCCCATCCGGACGGCCTCTCCGAGGAGGAGGCCCGCGCTCTGGTGGCCCAGGGCAAGACCATCGCGCTCGTCACCTGCTCGATCCACTCGAACGAGGTGGGCTCGACCCAGATGGCCCTGGAATTCGTCCACGACGTGGCCACCACCCAGGACCCGGCGATGCTCTCCTGGCTCGACGGCGTCATCCTTCTCCTCATGCCCTCCATCAACCCGGACGGCCAGGTGATGATCGTCGACTGGTACGACAAGTACCTGGGCACCCCCTACGAGGGCGGCCCCATGCCCTGGCTCTACCACCTACTACGTCGGGCACGACGACAACCGCGACTACTACATGCTCACCCAGAAGGAGTCGCAGGCGGTCAACCAGGTGCTCTACCACCGCTGGTTCCCCCAGATCTTCCTGGACGAGCACCAGATGGGCGCCACCGGGCCGCGCATGTTCGTGCCGCCCCAGGCCGATCCCGCTGGCTCCCGAGGTCCACTCGCTGATCTTCCGCCAGGCCGACCTGCTGGGCACCCTGATGAGCATGCGCCTGGAGGAGGCGGGCAAGCTGGGCGTGGGCAGCGACATGATCTTCGACAGCTACTGGCCCGGCGGCACCCGCAACACGGCCTGGTGGAAGAACGTCACCGGCCTGCTGACCGAGGTGGCGAGCGCCGACATCGCGACGCCCGTCTACGTCGAGCCGGGCGAGCTGCGCGGCGGCGTCAAGGGGCTGCCCGAGTACAAGCGGCAGTCGAACTTCCCCTCCCCCTGGCCGGGCGGCTGGTGGCGCCTGCGCGACATCGTCGAGTACGAGCTGATCGCCACCCGCGCGCTTCCTGGAGTCGGCGCGCGCGCTACCGCGAGAGCCTGCTCGGGAACGTCTACCGCATGGCCCGCGAGGCCACGGAGCGGGGCGGCGCAGGAGGCGCCGTACGCCTTCCTGATCCCGCCGGACCAGCGCGATCCGGTGGCCGCGGCCCTGCTGGTGGACCTGCTGCTGCGCCACGGCGTGCGGGTGCGAGCAGGCGCCGGCCGCCTTCACCGCTGGGCCGGGACGTCTTTCCGGCGGGGACCTACGTCATCCCCGCCGCCCAGCCCTACCGGGAGTTCCTGCTCACCATGCTCCGCCCGCAGCGCTATCCGGAGATCGTCCCCTACGCCGGGCGGGCCGGTCCTGCCCGCCGTACGACGTGACCGCCTGGTCGCTCCCCCTCTCCATGGGCGTCGAGGTCGTGGAAGCCGGCGAGCCGTTCGCCGGCCACCCCGGCCCGCCAGCCGATCACCGCTCCGGCCTGGCCGGGCGGAACGGTGGCGAAGGGAGCCGGCGGCTACCTCATCTCCCACCGCGCCGACTCCGCGGTGACGGCCCTGAACCGGCTGCTCGCCCAGGGGAAGAAGGTGTACTGGCTGAAGCAGGCCCCGCCAGGAGGCAATCAAGATTGGGCGATTTCTACGTCCCCACCGGGGAAATGACGCCCGACGACCTCTCCAAGCTCTCCCAGGAGATCCACCTCCCCATCACGCCGCTGGCCCAGGCGCCCACCGGCCCGGCGTTCCGGGTGAAGCCCGTGCGCGTCGGGCTCTACAAGCCCTGGGTGGCCAGCATGGACGAGGGTTGGACGCGCTTCCTCCTGGAGAAATACGGCTTCGCGCTACGAGAGCCTGGCGAACGAGAACCTGAAGGACGGCTCCTTCCGCACCAAGGTGGACGTGGTGCTGCTGCCGTCGGTCGAGCCCGCCATTCTCGACAAGGGCGAGCCGGCCTCGGCCGAGGCCAAGCGGTACTGGGAACCTCTACCGCCGCCCTACGCGGGCGGCATCGGGGAGGGCGGCGCCAAGCTCAAGAAGTGGGTGGAAGAAGGCGGCACCCTGGTGGCCCTGGACGCCTCCACGGGCTATGCCGCCGACCTCTTCAACCTGCCCGTGCGCAACGTGCTCGACAAGGTCTCCGAAGAGCAGTTCCACGCCCCCGGCTCCATGCTCCGCGTCCTCTTCGACCCCACCCATCCCTTGAGCTTCGGTCTGGAGCGGGAGGAAGTGGCCTACTTCGCGGACTCTCCGGCCTTCCAGACCAGCCCGACGGATGCCCGCGTCGAGCGGAAGGTGGTGGCCAGCTATCCGGCCGACGCGGAGGACATCCTGGTCAGCGGCTATCTGAAGGGCGGCGACAAGCTGGAAGGCAAAGCCGCCGTGGTGGAGTACAAGGTGGGGAAGGGGCGGATCGTCCTGATCGGCTTCCGGCCCCAGCACCGCGCCCAGCCGCACCGGATGTTCAAGCTGCTCTGGAACGCGTTGTACCTGGGAGAGTTGGAGGAGACGGAGCTGTAGGCCCTCACCTTCCCGACCCTCTTTGGAAACCAGATAAGATTCGCCAAACCATGAAAAACACCCTTCGCTTCCTTCCCGCCCTGGCTTTTGCGCTGGCCCTTGCCGGCTGCGGCGGCGACGGCCGCACGCCCCTGGTGGTCTACTCGCCCCACGGGCGGGACCTGCTGACCCTGATGGAGAAGAGCTTCGAGGCCAAGAACCCCGAGGTCGACGTCCGCTGGCTCGACATGGGCTCGCAGGACGTCTACGACCGCGTCCGCTCCGAGGCCGCCAATCCCGCAGGCCGACGTCTGGTTCGGCGGCCCGCAGCAGATCTTCGTCCGCGGTGCCGCCGAGGGCCTGCTCGCGCCCTACCGTCCGGAGTGGGCCGACGCCATTCCGGCGATCGAGCCGGGGCGCGGGCGACCTCTACTTCGCCTCCTACCGCACGGCGCCGGTGCTGGTCTACAACACCCAGGCCGGTAAAGCGCGGAGGAGGCGCCGCGCGACTGGGACGACCTGCTCGATCCCAAGTGGAAGGGGAAGATCCTGATCCGCGATCCGCTGGCGAGCGGCACCATGCGCACGCTCTTCGGCATGATCCTCGCCCGCTCGGTGCAGGAGACCGGCAATCCCGAACGGGGCTTCGGACTGGCTCCGCCGCCTCGACGCCCAGACCAAGGAGTACGTCCAGAACCCGGCGCTCATGATCGAGAAGCTCAACCGCCGCGAAGGGCTCATCACCGTCTGGGAGCTCACCGACCTGCTCTGGCAGGCCAAGCGCGGCGCCCCGCTGGGCTACCACTTCGCCGCCAGCGGCGCGCCGGTGATCGACGACTCGCTCGGCCTCGTCAAGGGCGCCCGCCATCCCGAGGCAGGCCAAGGCCTTCATCGACTACGTCGGCAGCATCGAGGCCCAGGAGCTGGCCGCCCGCGACGCCTTCCGCCTCCCGGCCCGCACCGACCTGCCGCCCGAGCAGCCTCCCCGACTGGGCGCAGGGAGGTGCTGGAGCGACCTGAAGCCGCGCCGACGTGGACTGGAACCTGATCGCGAAGAACGGCCAGGAGTGGATGGCGACCTGGGACCGCACGGTCAGGAGTCAGAGCGCGAAATGAGGGGACGACCTCACCCCAACCCCTCTCCTAAAGGAGAGGGGCTCTTTGCTTATCTCTCCCTCTCCTTTAGGAGAGGGAGCCGGAGGGTGAGGTGACCACCCCCTTCCTGATCCTCGACCGCCTCGACAAGAGCTTCGGCGTCTCAGCCCGTCCTCCGCGGCCTCACCCTCGCCGTGGAGAAGGGCGAGATCCTCGCCCTCCTGGGCCCTCAGCGGCAGCGGCAAGACCACGGCGCTGCGGCTCATCGCGGGCTTCGAGACGCCGGACCGCGGCCGCATCCTGGTCGGAGGATGAAGACGTCACCGGCCTGCCCCCCGAGCGGCGCAACTTCGGCATGGTCTTCCAGCACTACGCCCTGTTCCCCCACCTGACCGTGGGCGAGAACGTCGCCTTCGGTCTCGCGTCCCGGGGCACGAGACGGCAAGGCGGAGACCGCGCGCCGGGTGGCCGAGGCCCTGGCCCTGGTCGAGCTTCCCGGCTTCGCGGACCGGCGGGTGGGCGAGATCTCGGGCGGCCAGCAGCAGCGCGTGGCCCTCGCCCGGGCGCTCGCCCCGGAGCCGCGCGTGCTGCTGCTGGACGAGCCCCTCTCGAACCTCGACCCGACGCTGCGCGAGCGCACCCGCCGCGAGCTTCGGCGCGCCATCCAGCGCGTGGGCATCACCACCGTCCTCGTCACCCACGAGCAGGAAGAGGCCTTCCACCTGGGCGACCGGGTGGCGGTGCTCCAGGGCGGCGTCCTCCACCAGGTGGGGACGCCCGGAGGATCTCTACGAGCGCCCGGCGACCCGCTTCGTGGCCACCTTCGTGGGCCGCGCGAGCGTGCTGCCGGGCCGCCGAAAGACGCTGGCGAGACGCTCAGCCCGGCGAGCCGGGCCGGACGGCTCCGGGTGAGTCGCCGCCCGGCGAGTCGCTGGAGCTTCGTGCGGCCCGATCGCTCGCGCACCCGGGACGGGCGCCCTCGCCGGCCGCGTCATCGAGCGGCGCTTCGCGCGGGCCGGTGACCTACTTCCACGTCGAGCTCGCGGAGGGCGGCGAGGTCGAGGTGCTGGCGCCGTCCGGCGCCGCGGCGGTGGGGGATTCGGTGTGGGTGGCCCCGAACGGGCGCGGGCCGGCGCCGCGGGCGTTTCCCAAGGATCGTTGAGTTTTACAGAACCTTGACACCCCCCTGCCGTACCAGAACCCCGTGAAACGCCCCCCTCTCTCCCCGCGCTCGCCATTGCCGCCATCCTCGCCTGGCTGGTGGGCTATCCGCTGCTCATGACCCTGCTCGAGGCCCTGGGCGGACCGGGGAAGTGGACCCTGGGCCACTTCCGGCGAGTTCTTCAGCCGGCGCGACGAGTGGATGGCCCTCTGGCGGAGCCTCTGGATCTCGGTCGCCTCGGTCGTCGCTGGCCGGGCTCGTGGGCGATGCCGCTGGCGTTTCTCTTCGAGCGCACCGAGTTTCCCGGCCGCCGCGTGCTCGGCGCCATCGTGGCCCTGCCCGTGGCCCTGCCGCCGCTGGTCGGGCGTCATCGCCTTCCTCTTCCTCTACGGCGAGAGCGGCTTCGTGTCGCGCGCCGTGCAGACGCTCCTGGGGCTCGCCGAGCCGCCGTGGCGGCTGGTCGGGCCGGGGGCGATCCTGCTCGTGCACGCCTACTCGATGTACGTCTACTTCTACCTCTTCACCCGCGCCGGCCTCTCGCGGCTCGACGCGGCCCTGCTCGAAGCCGCGGCCTCGCTCGGCGCCGGCCGCACGCGCACGCTCTTCCGCGGTCACGCTGCCGCTGCTCCGCCCGGCCCTCGCGGGCGCGGCGCTCCTCACGTTCATGACGGCGCTCGCCTCGTTCTCCGCCCCCTACCTCTTCGGCGGCGGCTTCCGGGTGATGACCACCCAGATCGTGGCCTCGCAAGCTTGAACGGCGACCGTCGGCCTCGCCCAGGTGGAGACGGTGATGCTCGCCGTCCTCGCCCTCTTGGGATTGGGCGCCTTGCGGCGCGTGGACCGGAACGAGGCCGTGGGCACCGGCGTGCGCGGCATCGCACCGGCCCGGCGCCGACTGGCGAGCCCGCTCGCCCGGGGCCTCGCCGGCCTCTTCGGCTGGCTCCTGGCCGCCCTGCTGCTCCTGCCGCACATGGTGCTGATGCTGGTCTCCCTGGTGCCCGCCGTTCACCTGGACGGCCGAGCCCTTCCCGCCCGTGCTCAACCTGGCGAACTGGACGGCCCTCGTTCACCGACGCCGAGCGCCTGCGCCCCGTCGTCAACTCGCTCTGGATGGCCGCCGCCGCCACCGCTCGCCGCCCTGGCGCTCGGGCTCGCCGCCGCGCGCCTGGCCGTGGCCCGGCGCGACCGCGTCGCGGCGGCCTGCTCGAAGGGTTGATCGCGGTCCCCTGGGCCGTCCCCGGCACCGTCTTCGCGGTGGCCCTGGCCACCACCTTCAGCGTCCACCAGCCGTGGATCGGCCGCTTCGTCCTCATCGGCACGCCGTGGATCCTGCCGCTCGCCTACCTGGTGCGCAACCTGCCGCTCACCGGCCGGGCCGTCGCTCGCCGGCCTGCGCCAGCTCGATCCGGCGCTCGAAGAGGCCGCCGCGTCCCTCGGCGCCGGCCGCCTGCGCCGGCTCGCCAGGTGACCCTCCCCCTGCTCCGCCCGGCCCTCGCGGCCGGCGCCGGGCTCGCCTTCATCACCGCTCTCGGGGACTTCGTCGTCTCCATCGTGCTCTACACCTTCGAAACCCGCCCCATCTCCATCGAGATCCTGTCGAGCCTGCGCCTGCAGGACCTCGGGATGGCGGCGGCCTACGGTGTCCTTCTCATGACCGCGAGCGCCGCGGCCTTCCTGCTCTGGGGGCGGGGAGAGGCCCGCTGACGGATGCCTGACGGAGATCAAATGGAGTCCAGCTCCCTCAAGCAGCTCAGCGTCCTCATGGCCACCGTCTTCGTGGACATGATCGGCTTCACGATGGTGCTGCCGCTGCTGCCGTTCTACGCCACCGAGCTGGGGGCCAACGCCCTGGCTGGTCGGGCGCGCTGGTCGCCACCTACGCGTTCGCGGCCAGCTCGTCATGGCGCCGCTCTGGGGCCGCACCTCCGACCGCTACGGCCGGCGGCCGCATGATCCTCATCGGCCTGTCTGGGCTCGGCGCATCGCCTACGTGCTGTTCGGCCTGGCGCAACAGCCTCTGGCTGCTCTTCGCCTCCCGGCTCGTGCAGGGGCGCGCGGCGGCGGCATCACCGGCGTCGTGCAGGCCTATGTTGCCGACGCGGTGCCGCCCGAGGAGCGGGCCAAGGCCCTGGGCTGGCTGACCGCCGCCACCAGCGCGGGCGTCATGATCGGGCCGGCTGCTGGGCTCGCTCGCGGCCAGCCTCGGCGCCGGCAGGCGCCGGGCTTCCTGGCCGCCGGCCTCTGCCTGCTCGAACGTCCTCTTCGCCTGGAAGTGGCTGCCCGAGTCGCAGCGGCACAGGACGAGCACCGGTACGGCGGCCCCGCCGCGTACGCGCCTGGCGGCGCATCTTTCATCGAGGTGCTGACCCACCCCAGCTCGCCCGGTGAACTCGCTGATCTGGATCTACACCATCGGCATGATGGCCTTCATGGGGATGAACGGCGTGCTGGCGCTCTACCTCAAGACGCACTTCGGCGTCACCGAGGAGACCATCGGCTACTTCTTCATCTACGTCGGCGGGGTATCGGCCTGGTCATGCGGGCGCTGCTTCTGGGGCCGGCGGTGCGCCGCTTCGGTGAGGTGGGGGTGACGCGCCTTGGAGCCTTCTCGCTGATGGTAGGCCTCGGCTGCATCCCGATTCCGGGCGTTCTCGACGCGCCGCTCCCGGTCCGTTTTGTCCTGCTTGCCCTGGTCGCCCTGCTTCGTGCCGGTGGGTACGGCCCTGCTCTTCCCTGCCACCACCGCTCTCGTCTCCAGACGCTCTCCACCGTTCCGAGACCGGTCAGATCCTCGGGCGTCCAGCAGTCCTTCGGAGGCGTCGCCCGGATGATCGGCACCGTCTGGCGGCCGGCGCTCTCTTCCAGAAGAATTTCGGTTTTCCCTTCTGGGCCGCCTCCGTCCTCATGCTGTGCGGCACCTTCCTGACCTTGCGGCTGCGGGAAGAGGTGCCGGAGAAGGAGAAGGAATTGAGCCACGCGGTATGAGTAGGGGCCGGCACGGAGGGGACGCGCCGAGCTCCTCGACGCTTTGGCCGAGAGCGGTATTGCCGCTTGCCAGGAGACGTTAGAGGATCTCGATGAGGTTCTCGCGCGAGGATAGGCCTCCGGGAGGAGGCAATGCGGAGACGGTCTTGATGGCGATCAAAGAGAGAGCATGCCGGCCGATCCACCCAGGGTTCCACCCTGGGCTATGAGTAGGACGCCCTCCGGGCTCGCGGCCCGGCAGAGCCGGAATCCCTCGTCAACCCAGCCCCTTCAGCCTCTCCGGCAGGGACTCCAGGAACGGCCCGAGATCCTCCGTGTCCGGCAGGGTGATCTCGATCTTCCCCTTCTTCGTGCGGGCGACCTTCCCTTCGCCTTCCATGAGGAGGGGGACTTCGAGCCCTTCGCGGTCGATCTCCAGGTCGTCGGTGACCTCGAAGAGGCGGTTCATGATCTTCTGGTCGATGACTCTCATTATTTCTCTCTCAAAACGTGCTCCATCATCCTGTAGGGCACCGTCCGCAGGATCTCCTCCAGGGAGGTGATGCCGGCGCGCGCCTTGTCGAGGGCGTTGTCGAGCAGGCTCTGCATCCCCCGTTCGAGGGCGGCGGCGCGGATGCGGTGGAGGGGGGCGCCGTCGGCGATCAGGTCGGCGAGGTCCGGATCCAGCACGAAAAGCTCGTAGATCCCCTGGCGCCCCTTGTAGCCGAAGCCGCCGCAGATCTCGCAGCCGGGGGAGGGCTGGGGCTTGTAGAAATTGCCCGTGCCCTCCAGGCCCAGCCGGCGGGCCTCCCGTTCGGCCGGCGGCGCCTCCACGCGGCAGTTGGGGCAGAGGCGGCGGACCAGCCTCTGGGAGACGGCGCCCAGGAGGCAGGAGGCGATCAGGCCGGAGTCCACTCCCAGCGTGCGCATGCGGGTCACGGTGGCCACGGCGTCGTTGGTGTGGAGGGTGGAGAGGACGAGGTGGCCGGTCTGCGCCGCGCGCACGGCGGCCGAGGCGGTCTCCTCGTCGCGGATCTCGCCGATGAGGATCACGTCCGGGTTCTGGCGCATGAAGGCGCGGGCGTAGTCGGCGAAGCCCATCACGGCGGAGACCTGCTTCTGGTTGGTCTTGGGGAAGCGGTACTCGATGGGGTCCTCGACGGTGAGGATCTTGTTCTCGGGGGAGTTGATCCGTTCGAGCGCGGCGTAGAGGGTGGTGGTCTTGCCGCTGCCCGTGGGGCCGGTGACCAGGATCATCCCTTCCGGATTGCCGATCAGGCGCTCGAAGAGGCCCAAGGCCTGCTCCCCGAGGCCGAGCTTCGCGAGCGGCAGGGGGGCCGAGCTGTCGAGAATGCGCAAGACGGCATCCTCCCCCGCGGGGCCGGGGACCACCGAAAGGCGGAAGTCCACGGCCCGCCCCTTGGGGGTCTCGACGTCCCGGAAGAGGGCCTGGATGCGGCCGTCCTGGGAGCGGCGCTTCTCGGCGATGTCGAGCCCCGAGAGAACCTTGAGGCGGGCGATGGCGGGCTGGACGTTGTCGATGGAAAGCGGGGTGGCGACCTGCCGCATCACGCCGTCGACGCGGAAGCGCACGTCCACGTCCCGCTCATAGGTCTCGATGTGGACGTCGCTCGCCTTCAAGTCCACGGCGCGGCCGAGGATCTCGTCGAGCAGGCGCGTGACGTCGTCGTCGCGCTCGAAGGAGAAGTCGTGCACCGGGCCGAGGACGAGGGTCGAGCCGCCGTCCTTCCCGAGGCCCGCGAGGCCGTACCCCTCGTCGAGCGCGCGGCGGATCTCCCACCCATTGAGCTGAACGGGGCGCACCGGCCGGCGCAGCTTGCGCTCGATCTCCGTGACCACGCTCCGGCGCACCGGCCGCAGCATCCCCACGGCAACCGGTTCCGTCGCCCCGGGGATCGACCCGGCCGAGGACGACGACTTCCTTTTCCGCGCAGTAGCCATACTCCAGCATCCGCACGGACCGCGCGTCGATCTCGAACTGGCCGAGCTCGGTGAATTCGGGGGGCACTGGGGGTTCGTCGGTCATAGGGGCTATTCTCGCATCGAACCCTCCCGGCCCCCTCTCCGTGCCCCATGCTACATTGGCTCCATGCAGGAATCTCTCACCAACGGAACCGACCTCTTCCTCACCCTGACGCCCGAAAGGGTCCTCAAGGCCGTGGAGGCGGGCGGCCTGGAGTGCAACCCGGTCTGCTATCCCCTCAACTCCTTCGAGAACCGGGTCTACGAGGTGGAGCTGGCGGACCGGAGCCGCGTGGTGGCCAAGTTCTACCGGCCCGGGCGATGGAACGAAGTGCAGATCCTGGAGGAGCACCAGTTCCTCGCCGACCTCATCCGCGGAGGAGATCCCCGTCTGCACCATGCGGGACTTTCCCGGGGGCGGCACCCTGCGGACCATCGACGGCATTTTCTACAGCCTTTCCGACCGCCGGGGCGGCCGCGCGCCGGACGAGCTCGACGAGCCCACGGCCCGCCGCCTGGGCATGCTGGTGGGGCGCATGCACAACGTCGGCGCCGCGGGCAAGGCCGAGCACCGGCTGAAGATCGACGCCGACACCTACGTCCGCCACAACCTGGACTGGCTGGAAGAGCACCAGGTGCTCCCCGCCCACCTTCAGGACCGCTACGCGGACACGGCCCTGGCCATTGCCGCCATCGCCGACCGGCGGATGGAGGGAGTGCCCGTCCACCGCATCCACGGCGACCTTCACCTGGGGAACATCCTGTTCCGGGACGGCCTCCTGAACGTGCTGGACTTCGACGACATGGTGATCGGCCCCGCCGTCCAGGACCTCTGGCTGGCCCTGCCCGGCCGCGACGCCTACACCCAGAACCTGCGCGAGAAGTTCCTGGAGGGGTACATCCAGTTCCGGGATTTCGACCGCGCCACCCTCGCGCTGGTCGAGCCCCTGCGCGCCCTCCGCATCATCCACTACGCCGCCTGGATCGCCCGCCGCTGGCATGATCCCGCCTTCCCCGCCGGCTGGCCCCACTTCGGCACGCCGGAATACTGGGAGCGCGAGACCCAGGAACTGGAAGAGCAGCTGGCCGTAATCCGTGGCGAGATGACGCCCGAAGAGGCGCAGGCCCACCTCCTGGAGGAAACCGTCCAGGAGGAGGAGCCGGCGTTGACGAACAAGGATTATTTCTGGGATTGGGAGGGGTAGACCCTCACCCTGCCCTCTCCCGACCCGCCGCCCGCCCTTCCTGGGAGAGGGAACCTCACCCCAACCCCTCTCCTAAAGGAGAGGGGCTTAAAGAAAGCTTTGAAGACAGGTTGGTCTTGCTGGTCTCTCCCTCTCCTTTAGGAGAGGGAGCCGGAGGGTGAGGTCGCAGGGCGGAGGGGCCGCCTTTACCGCCCGTCGCGGTCGGCGTCGCCGGGAACCGCGCGCTCAACCCGGTGCCAGGCATCGCGGGTGGCGTGCTTGGCCTCGTTCCAGGTCTGGCTCGAAGCGCCCTTGGCCTTGTCCCAGCCACGCTCGAGATCGGACTCGGCGTCTTCCCAGCGGCGGTTGCCGGACTGGGCGCGGGACTCCCAGCCGTACTGGTAGGCCGGGCGGTAGTCGTCGTAGCCGCGGTTGGCGTCCGCGTAGGGGCGGGTCTTGTAATTCTCGCGCCAGTAGGTGTCCTCTTCCGTGGGGTTGACCCCCTTGGCGATGCCGTGGCCGACGAGGCCGCCGGCCACCGCGCCGACCGCCGCTCCCACCAGGGTGCCCACCGGGCCGCCGACGGCGGTGCCGATCGCCGCGCCCGTAGCCGCTCCGGCCGCGGCGCCCACGCCGCTGCCCACCGGATGGACCTTGTCCTGAGCCGTATCGTGCGCCTGCTCAATCGTTGCCGTTGGTGCCACGTCTCCCACGCCGGTGCCGTATTTCTCGTCCATGGTGTCTCCTCTTGGATGGTTTGACTGCGACCGGTTGACTCCGGCGCACGCAACCGCATTTTGCAAAGCCGGGGCCAGCTTCGTCCGGCGGGGCCGGGGGTTGTGCTAGCATCCCGCCGCTTTCGCCCTCTCGAACCCTGATTGGAGATCTGGATGGAAATCTACGAAAACATCCTGGAAACCCTGGGGAACACCCCCCTGGTCAAGCTCGGCCGGTTCCACACCGGGCCCGCGACGCTGGCGGCCAAGGTCGAGTCCTTCAACCCGGGCGGCAGCGTCAAGGACCGCATCGGCATCGCCATGATCGAGGCGGGCGAGAAGGCCGGCCTCCTGAAGCCGGGCGGCACCATCGTCGAGCCCACCTCGGGCAACACCGGCGCTGGGGCTCGCCATGGTGGCGAACCTGCAGGGCTACAAGCTGATCTGCACCTGCGCCGACAAGATCCCCAAGGAGAAGATCGCGCTGCTGGAGGCCATGGGGGCGACGTCATCACCTGCCCGACCAACGTCGAGGCGGACGATCCGCGCTCCTACTACAAGGTGGCCGAGCGCATCCGCGACGAGGAGGGGGCCTATCTGCCCTATCAGTACTACAACCAGGCGAACCCCGAGGCGCACTACCGCACGACCGGCCCGGAGATCTGGCGCCAGACCGACGGCAAGGTCACCCACTGGGTGGCCGGCGTCGGCACCGGCGGCACGATCAGCGGCACGGCCAAGTTCCTCAAGGAGCAGAACCCGGACGTCCGCGTGATCGGCGTCGACACGGTCGGCAGCGTCTACACCCACTACCTCAAGCACCGCGAGCTGCCGCCCGCCGAGACAGATCCACCAGTACCTGATCGACGGCATCGGCGAGGACTTCATGCCCACGACCGTCTGGTGGGACTACATCGACGAGATCATCACCATCGACGACAAGACGGCCTACCGGGCGACGCTGGAGCTGGCGCGGAAGGAGTCGATCTTCACCGGCTCCTCGGGCGGCGCCGCCGCGGCGGGAGCCCGCCGAATCGCGCAATCGCTCGCGGAGTCGCTGGGCGAGGACGCCCTGGTCGTCACCCTCTTCCCCGACTCGGGCGAGCGCTACCTCTCGAAGCTCAACAAGGACTGGATGAGGGAAAAGGGTCTGCTGGACGACTGAGAGACTGAGAGGATACCGATGTACATCGCGATGAACCGCTTCCGCGTCAACGCAGGGTCACGAGGAGGTCTTCGAGGAGATCTGGAGGAACCGGAGACTCCTATCTCCACGAGGTCCCCGGCTTCAAGACCTTCAGCCTCCTCCGGGGGACGGCCCAGGAGGGGACCACCCTCTTCGTCTCCCACTCCACCTGGGCCTCGCAGGCCGCCTTCGTGGCCTGGACCGAGTCCGAGGCCTTCCGCAAGGCCCACTCCGACGCCCGCTCACCCCAGGGGACCCTGGCCGGGCACCCGGTGTTCGAGGGGTTCGAAGTGGTGGAGCTGTAGAAGGCGCCGCCGCCCGGACCCTGGTGTCCCCTCCGGGAAGCCCCGGCAAACTCGAGGCCTGAAAACGAAAACGGCCACCCGGATCGCTCCGGGCGGCCGTCGGAATCGGCGCAGACTCATTGTATGTAAGCCGGGAAACATAGTTGCTCGCGGTTCAAACTATGTTCCGGGCCCGGTTTACATAGTTCTCCGGCTTCAATACATAGTTCTCCGGCTTCAATACATAGTTTCAGCCGCGAGAAACAATGCCAAACGTCTTTTCAACATAGTTTCTCGGCTTCATAACTATGGGTCAAGGTGGCGAAACAATGGGGTAGGGAGCTTTTTCAGCCCCTCACCCGCCTGTGCGACTCTTCCTCCTGGCGGCTCCGCCGCGTTCATGGAGACCGCGGGCCTGGGCGCCGCCGGAAAGAGAGTCTTGCCCATGAAACGCATCTACCGCCTCGGCATCGCCGTCCTCGCCCTCACCCTGTTCACCGCGGCCGCCGGCCACGCCGCACCCGCCTTTGGCGGGTCCGCCCCGCCGCGCGCCAGCCTCTTCGCCGCCGCCTGGAGCTGGATCGCGTCCCACCTCCACCCCGCCCCGGCCCTTCCGCCCGGGGTCCTGGCGAAAGAAGGCAGCGACATGGACCCCAACGGCCACAAGCTGACCGGTGCTCTCCTCTCCGGCCTCCCCTCCGATGACGCGGGAAGCGACATGGACCCCAACGGCCGCCAATAGCCCTCTCCCTTTCTTCCGCGCCGGTTCCAGGCACCGGCGCCTCTTTTCTGATTTCCGTCACATTCGTTGTCACCATTTCGCGGTGTGCGGCAACACTAATATGGAGAGGGGCGATTTAGCCCGCATTCCTGAGAGAGGAGGATGGTCTTGAAGATCCACCCGCATGACGATCTCCTGGCGGAATTCCTGTTGGCGACGGACGAGCGGTACAAGGACGTGCTCTTTCACCTGGCCCGCTGCACCCGCTGCCGCTCCCACCTCTTCTTCCTTCCCGGCCCCGCCGCCTCTCCGGAAGGTCTCCCGCTATGGCACGGTCCTGGACCGTGTCCAGGGGCAGGGCGAGAGCTGGGCCCTGGCCGTGGAGGCCGAGCGGGACGAAGCCCCGGACCTCTTCGTGGAGCTGATGAGCCGGCCCGCCGAGCGCTGGGCCGAGATTCTGCGGGCCGAGCCGCGGTTCCAGTCCTGGGGGCTGTTCGAGCTGCTGATCGAACGAAGCCGCGAGACGGTGACCCGCGACGCCTGCTTCGCGGAAGACCTGGCCCGGCTCGCCCTCGGGCTCTCGGAGCGCCTGGAACGCCTCCCGCTACGGAGCGGAGCTGATCGAGGATCTGCGTGCCCGCGCCTGGGCCTGCGTGGGCAACGCCCGCCGGTCCCGCTCGGACCTGCGCGGCGCCGGGGAGGCCTTCACGGAAGCCTTCGCCTGCCTGGAGAAGGGTACGGGAGACTCCCTCGAACGCGCGATCCTCTTCGACTTCCTCGGCTCGTTCCGGCGGGATCAGCGGAAGTTCGAGGAAGCCCTGGAGTTCCTGCCGCAAGGCGGTGTCGATCTTCGTCAGGTCCGGCGACCGGCACCGGGCCGGCCGCTCCCTGGTGAACATGGCGACCATCCACTACCACGCCGGGCAACTTGAACAGGGCATCTCCGTGCTGTACCAGGCCCTGGAGCTGATCGACGCGGAGCAGGAACCTCGCCTGCTGCTCTGCGCCCGGCACAACCTCACCAACTATCTCGCCGACTCGGGCCGCGCTCAGGAGGCCCGGAAGCTCTACCAGGAAACCCGCCCCCTCTACCGCGACTTCGGGGAGCCCTGGGTTCAGAACCGGCGGCACTGGGTGCGGGGCAAGATCGCCAACGGCCAAGGCAACGCGGCCCGCGCCGAGAAGCTCCTCCTCGCGGCCCGGGATGGGTTCCTGGCCGAGGGGATCCCCTATGACACGGCCCTGGTCTCTCTGGAGATCGCCAGCCTCTACGCCCGGCAGGGGCGGACGGCGGACCTGAAACGGCTGGCCGGAGAGATCGCGCCGGTCTTCGCCTCGCGGCAGATCCACCGGGAGGCGCTGGCCGCCCTGGCCTTCCTGCAACAGGCCATGGCCGCCGAGGCGGCGAGCCTTGAGCTGGTCGTGAAGGTAGCCGAGTTCCTGAAGCGCGCCCAGACCGATCCAGCCGTCAAGTTCGAGGCCTGAAAACGAAAACGGCCGTCCGGATCGCTCCGGACGGCCGTGGGGGAGACGGCGCGCGGCATGAAGCACGCAAGCCTATTCGTCAAGACGAGCTGGGTCGGCCTTGTCTTTGCGGCCCGAAGGGTCGTGAGATTTCAGCCCAGGGCTTCGGCCGGTAGGCCGATGCCCTGGGGAGACAACGCAAAAAAGCAACGCGGCCTGAAAGGTCGCCAGAGATCTTTTGAGTCGGAGTCGGCTCGATTCGCCCAGGTTCTCGCGGCCCTTCAGGCCGCAGGACTGTAGAGGCCTGTTGACCCAGGGCATCGGCCTTCGGCCTCAGCCCTGGGCTGAAATCTCGCGACCCTTCGGGCCGCAAAGACAAGGCCGGCAGGGATGCCGGCGCTCCCAGGGGCGCTACGCCACAGGGTCAATTCTGTTGTGAAGGAGCCCTAGTACTTCTTCACAGCGGAAACGACCGGTTCTGTAGGGGCGGTCCGTAGGATGCCGTAGGCACCCTGCGTGGCCACGCTGGGAGGGGGAAGCAGGGCACCCTGCGCTGGCCGCCCTGGCCTTCCTGCAACAGGCCATGGCCGCCGAGGCGGCGAGCCTGGAGCTGGTCGTGAAGGTGGCCGAGCTCCTGAAGCGCGCCCAGACCGATCCGGGCGTCAAGTTCGAGGCCTGAAACGAAAACGGCCGTCCGGATCGCTCCGGACGGCCGTGGGCTCTTCGGGAATGCGGAGAGCTACTAGGACACGGAGTCCTTGGTGATCGTCACCTTGCCGTTCTTCACTTCGATCTTCTCAGAGTCGAAGCCGCGGAAGATGTACGCGGGATTCACCTCGTTGTGGATCAGCGACTGCTCCTGCAGGATGCTGATGGCAACTTTCTGCCCGATCCTCAAGGAAGCGTGAGTGTCGCTGCGCCAGTGGACGCCGGCGATGTTACGGCCGGTCGCGATGTTCGAGGCCAGCTTGTTGAGCTCCCCTTCGACGGTGAGCTCCGGCCCGGTGTAAGGCACCAGCGCGGAACCATCCGCCGTGGGAATGACCGGGTTCTCGATGGCCCGCCCTTCGGTGTCGAACAGCGCCTTGAGGATCGTGACGCAGGCGCCCGCCACCGTGGCATGGCCGGCGGTGTAGGACGGGTGCGTCGGCGAGCCTTCGGGGAACGCCATGGGGAGCAGAAGCGTACCGCCGTTGTAGGCCTCGATCTGATCCATCACCCGGGCGCCGAACAGGCTCGAGTTGATCTGCCCCTCATAGCGGCCGGGAGCCTGATGCGTCGTCACTTCGACACGGCCCGCGAACGCCTCCGGCCGCAGGCGCCGGTGGACCTGCCACTTCTTGTGCCACGTGGCCTTCAGGCAGCGGGAGGCGACTTCGCACATCAGGGCCTTCGCGGCGGGAGGGCCGAACGTGCAGAAGCCATCCTGGTTCGTGCTCTCCCGGTAGGGATTGCCGGGATTGAATGGCACTCCGAGGCCTCCGCCGACGTCCGAGCCGTCAGGAGGGGTGATCAGGATCAGGCAGGCGTTGAAGTAAGCCTGGAACAGCACGTCGATGTGTACCCACTGGGAGAGGTCCCGGCCGTTGACGACGTAGCGGCGCGTGCCGGCGAAGACGTCATGCCCCGGGACGAACCCCCTCTGCACGGCCAGCCAATCGGCGAAGCTCTGCATATGGTCCGACCCGGCGGCCGTCGTCCACATCTTGCGCTCGACGTATTCCACGCCGAAGGGCGTGTTGAGCCACATGAACTGCGAGATGTACGGTCCGATGGCCGTGCCGGGCGCAACGTCGCGGAAGAGAGTCTGAGGCGTAACCTGGCCGGCCCGCTTGGGTCCCTTGAAGTCGAGGCCAAAGGCATTCAGGTCCACAATGGCTTCCGCGGCGACAGGCGACGCCGCGTAGTCCACGAAGTTGGTGTCGCGAAGCAGCGCCTGCCAGTACTGCTCGACCATCTCGCCCGCCTGCTCCCGGCTGGAGAACGTGGGCGGAGGGGGCACCGACACTGCATGGCTGTCGACCCCTTCCATGTCGAAAGCCAACCCGCACTGGGGGCTCGTCTGCTTACGGCCGCCGGGACCCACCGCGATCGCGTCGTAGTCCGCTGCTTTGCCGGTTTCGACCGCATGAACCAGGGTCTGGTAGGCCGCGAGGTCGACCTCGCCGTACTGGTTGTGCGGCATGCTCTTGCTGTAATTCGCGATTTTGTTCGGATAGCGGGCCTCGTCACCATTGGTGAGGTGATTGGCAGTGCCCTGTGACCACCAGTAGTCGCCCATGGTCTTGCGCATGGTCCAGGCGGCCCGGCGCCGGATGTCGGCCGCGGTCTGCCGGACCGGCTCGCCGAGGGCGCTTTCCAGAGTTGGCGCGGGAGCTGCATTCGCCAGCGTGCTCATACCGACCACACTCGACGCAGCCACGGCGGCGGCGGCTCCGCCAACACCACCGAGGAACTTGCGGCGGCTGAGGCCGGATAAATCCACTGGGCTGGTTACATCCGTAACCTGATCGACAACATCATTCGCGTGCTTCGACATGCGATCCTCCTGAAGTCCGTTGAGAGTTCCAAAGACACTCACGCAACCGGACGGAAGGCAACTCGAAAGGCATTCCCCAGATCCTTGCCCGATCTGGGGAATAAGCCACCTTCTGACGGCGGATGCCGCAGGCTGCGTCTACGATCCTGAGTGCAGGATACACCCAAAAGCGGGACGTGCCGATTCTGTAATTTCCAGGGACAAGCCTGCGCAGGATTTTCAACCGCGCTGAATGCATCCAGCATCCCCTTAGGTGCGTATTCCTAAGCGAGATTCGTTCTGAGGCTTTCTCACGCGCATCTCCTCCTGGTTGTTTGGCTCCACGCTCTGGACGACGCTGTAAACCCGGTGGCACTGCCCTGCCACCGGGAGCTTCACCCCTGCCGTCAAAGCTTCCTCTCCTCCCTGGCGTACCCAGAACCGGTCTTGCCCGCAGGGTGCGCTATGCGCACCTGAACGTCTGTCGTGGTGCGCACAGCGCACCCTACCCGCGAGCTTCTCCCCCTCTCCCCGGAAGGGTGGGTGGAGGGCCGGGAGAGGGGGCCGGGGGGTGAGGGGCCAGCGGCAGCCGCACCTCGAGCTCGCTCCCCTGGCCCGGCCCGCCGCTGCGGGCCTCCACCCGGCCACCGTGCATCTCCACCAGGCTCCGCACCAGGGTCAGGCCGATCCCCAGGCCGGCCCCGGTGCGGTCGAGCGCCTGCTCGCCCTGGGCGAAGAGGTCGAACACGTGAGGGAGGAGGGCGGGGGAGATGCCGATGCCGTCGTCGCGCACCAGCACGACCGCCTCGGCGTGGCCGTCCTCGCGGGCCAGAACCGCGATCGAGCCGCCGTCTTCCGTGAACTTGACGGCGTTGCGCAGCAGATTCGAGAACACTTGCTCCAGGCGGGTGGCGTCGCCGTGGAGGGGGACCGGCCCGGCCGGCAGCTCCAGGGAGAGCCGCTGCTGCTTGCCGTCGGCCAGGGGGCGCAGGGCCTCGACGGCGTGCCGCACCACCTCCATCAGGTCGAGCGGCTCCCGCTGAAGCTCCACCTTGCCGCGGGTGATGCGGGAGACGTCCAGCAGGTCGTCCACCATGCGGACCAGGTGGCGGATCTGCCGCCGGATGATGGCGACCGAGCGCTCCATGACCGGGTCCGCGAAGTCCATGCGCTCCATCAGGTAGGACGCGTTGGCGATGGCGCCCAGGGGGTTGCGCAGCTCATGGGCCAGCATGGCGAGGAACTCGTCCTTGCGGCGGTCGGTCTCGGCGAGCGCTTCGGCGCGGGCGCGCAGCTCGGCCGCCAGGCGCTCGCTCTCGCGGGTGCGCTCGGCGAGGCGGTCGCGCATCTCCTGGAAGGCCCCGGCGAGGCGGGCCACCTCGGTGATGCCGCTCGCGGCGCCCAGAGGGGCCGCGAGGTTGCCCGCCGTCAGCTCGTCCACGGCGCTGGAAAGGTCGCCCAGCGGGCGGGCGATGCGGCGCGCGGCGAAGATGCCGCCCAGGACCGCCAGGGGGATGACCAGCAGGAGAATGCCGAAAGCGAGGTCGCGGCCCTGGCGCACCCCGGCCAAGGCATCGGTTCGCGGCCGCTCCACGGCCACCACCCAGTCGAGCGTGGGCACTACGGCGAAGCCCGCGATGCCGTCCTCCCGCACGACCTCGCGTCCGGCCCGGACGTCCCGGTCCCAGCCGTCCGGCAGCTTGGCGACCGCACGTCCCGCCCCGTCGCTGTCGGCGATCGGCTGGCCACGGCCGTCGAACAGGGAGACCCTCGATCCCTGGCGGCCGATCCGCATTGCCAGCGACTTGGAGTCGAAGGCCGACACCAGGATCCCCCGGATCGTTTCCTGGCCACCCGCCAGGTCCTGGATGGGTGCCCACAGCAGGAGCAGGCGGTACCCGTCGACCGTGGCGGGAATCAGCTGGACGCGTTGCCGGGGGTTGGCCCGCATGTCGTCGACGAGCTTGCGCAGGATGGCGGGCGGCAGGGGCACGGCGCCCGCTCCGGCGATCACCCCGCCGTCAGCCGCGACCGTGCGGAACGCCGTCACGTCCGGATAGCTCCTCCGGGAGGCCCGGAGCATCTCGCGCTGGCTTTCCCGGGTCAGGGGGAGGCGCCCCGCGAGCGTGGCCAGCGCGAAGGTCCGGGCTCCGTTCATCTCGATGTAGTCCGCCACGTTCTGGGCGATGGCGTGCGCCTCGACCCTCTGGGTCTCGCGCGCCTGCTCCTCCGCCAACTTCTCCTCCTGGGCGGTGGCCACCGCGGTGGCCAGGATCAAGGCGACCGAGGTCGAGATGGCGAGCGTCAGAGCAAGCCGGGTGCGCAAGGCCGCGGGGTCCAGCTCGGCGAGGCGAGGGCGTACCCACGGCAGGAGTGCAATGACGGCGCCGCCCCCCCAATAGAGGGCCAGCCCCGTCCAGATCCGCCCCGGCAGGGACATGAAGACCCCGAAGGTCACATAGGCCACGCCGCAGAAGACGTGGACCATCCAGGCCTGCCGTTTGGGGACGCGGGCGAGCTGGACGTGGCACAGCAGCGGGCCGGTCAAGAGAAAGGCCAGCCCGAGCACCGGGCGCATCGCCTCGTAGGGACCATAGAAAGGCTTGTCGAAGAGGCGGGGGACGGCCAGGGCCAGGAAGCCCATGGCGGTGGCGATGAAGCCCATGAGCAGGGCGAACAGGTCGCCCGGAGACCCGTCTTCGCCGGGCCGGCTCCGGCGCATCCATCCGGCCAGGATCGTCCCGAGCCCCAGCACCGTGTAGGCGACCGTCCCCGTCACGGCTCCCACCGCGGCAAAGCTCGCCGAAAGCGCCAGCAGGGTCAGGCCGGCCAGCCCGTGAATGGCGAGGCCCAGCCAGAACGGCGGGCGCAGGATGGTGACTCCCAGCAGGCCCACGCCCGAGCCGAGGGCCAGCGTCCCCCAGAGGACCGCGAACGGCAGGAGGGACTCGTAGGGCGCGTTGTGAAAGTGGTGAGGCGCCACCAGCAGGAAGGCGCCGATGAATGCGCAAAAGAGTCCCACGGCCCACAGCAGGCTTTCCTGCGAAAGGCTGGCCCAGGGGGCCTTTCTTGCAAACTTTCTCCCCATCGCGTTCGTAGTTCTCCCGGCTCCAGCCATTCGGGACGTAGAATGCCACGAAACTCCAACCTGCCGCAGGAGACCCGCCCCCCATGTCCACAAGATTCAGAAAAGTCAGAAAATTCAGCGGTTTCAGAGATTTAAGTGGGTCGAGACGCTCGCGGTTCACCCTTCTCCCGGCCATGGTTCTGAGCCTTGCCCTGGCCGGCTGGGCGCCGGCGGCCCCCGCCGGGCCTTCCGGCCCTCTCCTGGGCTTCAGCGAGGTCCGTGCCACCGAGCAGCGCGCCCTGGAGGCCCGCTTCGACGCCTCCCTGAACGCCGCCAACCTGCGCGAGTGGATGAAGCGCCTGACCGCCCACCCCCACCACCTGGGCTCGCCCTACGGCAAGGCGAACGCCGAATTCATGGCCGGCCTGTTCCGTTCCTGGGGCTTCGAGACCAAGCTCGAGGAGTTCCAAGGTGCTCTTCCCCACGCCCAAGGTGCGCGTCCTGGAGATGGTGGCGCCGATGGCCTACACGGCCCGGCTCGCCGAGCCCGCCCTGCCGGAGGACTCGACCTCCGGCCAGACGGCCGAGCAGCTCCCCGTCTACAACGCCTACTCGATCGACGGCGACGTCACGGCCGAGCTGGTCTACGTCAACTTCGGCGTCCCCGCCGACTACGAAGAGCTGGAGCGGCGCGGCATCGACGTCAAGGGCAAGATCGTCATCGCCCGCTACGTCGGCTCCTGGCGCGGCATCAAGCCCAAGGTGGCCGCCGAGCACGGCGCCATCGGCTGCATCATCTACTCCGACCCGCACGAGGACGGCTACTTCCAGGGCGACGTCTACCCCAAGGGCGGCTGGCGCTCCGAGTGGAGCGCCCAGCGCGGCTCCGTGGCCGACATGCCGCTCTACCCCGGCGACCCGCTGACCCCCGGCGTGGGCGCCACCGAGAACGCCAAGCGGCTGGATATCAAAGACGCGACCACCCTCACCAAGATCCCCGTGCTCCCCATCTCCTACGGCGACGCGCTCCCGCTGCTGCGGCAGCTCGCCGGGCCCGATGGCGCCGGACGGCTGGCGCGGCGCCCTGCCCATTCCCTACCGCATCGGCCCCGGGCCGGCCAAGGTCCACCTCGAGCTGGAATTCGACTGGAAGCTGGTGCCCGCCTACGACGTCATCGCCATGCTGCCGGGCTCCGAGCGGCCGGATCAGTGGATCGTCCGCGGCAACCACCACGACGCCTGGGTCAACGGCGCCGCCGACCCCATAAGCGGCATGGTGGCCGTGCTGGAAGAGGCCCGCGCCCTGGGCGAGCTGGCCAAGACGGGCTGGCGGCCCAAGCGCACCATCGTCTACGCCGGCTGGGACGGCGAGGAGCAGGGGCTGCTCGGCTCCACCGAGTGGGCCGAGACCCACGCGGACGAGCTGCGCGAGAAGGCCGTGGTCTACATCAACTCCGACAGCAACTCCCGCGGCTTCTTCGAGCGCCGGCGGCTCCCACTCCCTGGAGGTCTTCGTCAACCAGATCGCCCGCGACGTCACCGATCCCGAAAAGGGTGTCTCGGTGGGCGAGCGCGCCATGGCTGCCGGCGTGCTCTTCGGCGCGCCGCCCGACGCCGTCCAGGAGATGCGGGCCGGCGGCAGCTTCCGCCTCAACCCCCTGGGCTCCGGGTCGGACTACACGCCGTTCCTCCAGCACCTGGGGATCGCCGCGCTCAACATCGACTACGGCGGCGAGGACGAGTACGGCCAGTACCACTCCATCTACGACTCCTTCGACCACTTCGTGCGCTTCATGGACCCCACGTTCGAGTACGGGGTGACGCTCGCCAAGACCAACGGCCGCACCGTGATGCGCCTCGCCAACGCGGACGTCCTCCCCTTCGAGTTCGAGCGCTCGGCGGCCACCATCGCGCGCTACGCCGACGAGGTCATGAAGCTGCCGGAAGACCTGCGCAAGGAGACCGAGGAGCGCAACCGCCGGCTGGACGACAAGGTCTTCCAGAACGTCGACGACCCCACCAAGACCTGGTTCCCGCCGAAGCGGCTGGACCCCGTCCCCTACCTCAACTTCGCCCCGCTCCAGAACGCCGTCGCGGCCTTGAAGAAGAGCGCCGCCGCCTACGGCAAGGCCTGGTCCGCGGCCACGGCCGGCGGCAAGGTGCCGGCCCCCGAGGTCCAGGGCCGGCTCGACCAGATCCTCCTGCAAGACCGAGCGCGCGCTCACCCGCAAGGAGGGGCTGCCGCGCCGCCCCTGGTACACCCACCAGATCTACGCCCCGGGCTTCTACACCGGCTACGGCGTCAAGACGCTCCCCGGCATCCGCGAAGCCCTGGAGCAGCGCAACTGGCAGGAGGCCACGGAGCAGGTCGGCATCGTCTCCGGCGTCATCGAGGGGTACGCCCGGGAGATCGACCGGGCCACGGCGGTTTTGGCGGCAGTACTGGGCGGAAACGCCGCCGCGAAGTGAATTGGTTGGTCCTGGGATGTCGCCAGATATCCCGGGGCTAGCGATCTGACCAGGGATCCCGGGGCAGCCACTAGCGCTCCCCCGCCACCTCCGCGTCGAACACCCCCGTCCGTACTCTCCCCCCGCTCTTGACCTGTACCCAGAGCCGGTACCGGCCGGGCCTGGGGAACGCGTAGGGGAAGGAGACGGTGCTCGCCGCGCCGGCTCGCCTGTGCATGGAGTGGTCCATCCCGGCCATCCCAGGCGCCCCGGCCTCCCGGTCCTCCTTCTCGAAGAGCTGCTGGGCGGCCATGTTGATGCTCCCCATGGGATGGAGGTGGACGAAGACCTGGCCGTCGTCCCGGGTGATCACGGCGTGCCCCTGCATCCCCATGTAGGGCTCGATGGACGCGGGGCGGCCGTCCGCTCCCCGAAGCTCGAAGCGCAGGTCGGTCTCGCGCCCCGCCGTCAGGGGCTCCCGGTGCCAGATCAGGCTTCCACCCCACTGGACGGGGCTCGCCTGGGCGCCCGAAAGCTTTCCGGCCGGCGGCGAGACCTGCCAGGAGTCGTCGGGATCGAAGGGCGGTCCCTTGGCCAGGGAGCGGGGGATCACGACCTTGTCCACCAGCGTCTGCGGGAAGCCGCTCTCGTGGACCACGTCCGCGTAGAGCCGGTAGGTTCCAGGGGGCAGGGTTGGCAGCAAGCTCTCGAAAGCGCTCCGCGGATCTCCGGGCGAGACCGGTCGGGGGTGGACGTGGGCGAAGGCGTCCAGGCCGGGCTCGCGCACGAGGAAGAGGTGCATGAGCTTGCCGTGGTCCGGCATCAACGGCGACGAATCCTGGTGGCGCGGGTCGTCGATCGCCACGCGCAGGAGGGGACGGGCGCCGCTCATACGCACCGTGGAAGTGACGTGGAAGGGTTTGAACAGGCGGTTCTTCACGTCACCGTCCACGCGGTCCCACCAGCCCTTGCCACCCCAGAGGACCCAGGCGAGAAAGAGGGCGGTGAGGAGGGTGATGACACGGGCACGGTTCCGGCGCTTGGCGTCGGGCACCTCACCCGGCGGGAGCACGCTCTCGCGCACGGCCGCGCCGACGATGGAGACCGCCCCCGCGAACAGGAACAGCCCCAGGCAGGCCAGCACCACGCCGAGCCCCCGGCCCATTCCCAGCACCCGGCTCGGCACCGCCGTGATGGGGACCAGGACGTGCCCGCCTCCGGCAGGCCCCTCCACCTGGACGCGGACGCTGTAGGAGGACGCGGTCATCAGCCAGAGCTGTGCCGCCCAAGTGGCCGGGGCGCCGGGAACGGGCTGGGCCACGTCCGGCGGCGGAGCGCCCTTGGGGCCCGCCTGCCACTGGATGGGCTGCACCGTCACGGAGCGGGCCTCCCGGCCGTCCCGAACCCGCACGGTGACCTCGGCCAGCCCCGGGATCACCTCCGGCGGCCGGACGATCACCCGCACGGGGTAGGGGCCGGCGTCGCCGTCGAAGAACACGTTGGGGCTCCCCACGTGGGCCAAGGAAGGGGAGGCCCAGAGAAGAGTGAGGAGGACGAACACGGACGGGGCACGGACGGGCAGGGACGAAAGACGAAGGGACATCAGCGCTTCACCTTCGCCATCCACTGCCCCCACCAGAGGCCGAGCCGGGTCGATGCGAAGGCCCAGAGCAGGGCGATGCCCGCGGCCCGCGGAGTCAGCCGGTCCCCGTCCTGGTTCCAGAACTCGTATTGGTGCGGCCCGGGCCGGGAGAAGTACGCCCAGAAGGTGTCGCCCGCGAAGAACCAGTTGCGCGAGGCGGGCGAGAGCTGGAAGCCGGCGAGGAACCAGTGGGCCGCGAGAAAGAGGGCGAGGAACGCCGCGCCCATCGCCGCCGCGGCCAGCCAGCCGGCCCGCTTCCCCTCGCGGCGCTGCCCCCGCTGGAGGATGACGTCAATGGCGAGCGCCGGCACCACCAGCAGCATGGGGAAGAGCGGCGGCGCCAGGTGATCCATGGGCATGTTGATCGGCCCGAGCTTGGGGCTAGCCGGGAAGAGCGGCAGGATCCACACCATGGCGCACGTGATCAGCATGTAGAAGGCCGAGGCCGTGGTGGCCGCCCAGCGCCGCCGCGACGAGCGCGCCACCGCCACCAGAAAGAACGGCAGCACGGCCGCCATGACTTGGTAGAAGAGCGCCCCGTGCCGCCGGTTCGGATAGCTGTACTCGGTCATCAGCGTGGCGAGCATCAGCATCACGATGCCCGCCGCGTAGAGGTGGGCGAGCCCGAGCCGGCGCACCTCGCCGCCGTCCGCCGCCCGGTTCTGGAGGGCGAGGGCGAGCATCATGGCCCCGATCTGGATGGCGATCATGCCGGCCCCGAGCACCGTGTGCGGGGGAGAGAGGATCTCCACGTCGAGCCCGTAGGCGTTGTGCCACCAGTCGTCGAACGGCGCCGAGGTGAGCATCGCGATGGCGCCCCAGATGGCCACCCAGGCCCCGAGAGGCGCCCGGAATCCCCAGAACCGCACCGCCGCCCCCCGCTCCGCCTCGGTACCGGCGAAAGTCGTGCGGACGGCGAGCCATCCGCACGAGAGGCCCGCCAGGACCCCGCCGAGATAGATCGCCATGTGGGCCGGAGTCCAGAACGTGTCCCGGCCGATCGTCATGTGCCACGAGATGTCCCACAGCAGGCCGAGGATGATGCTGGTCGAGCCCGCGAGCATGGCGGTCAGATACCACGGCACCACGGCGGCCCCCTCCGCCCGGCTGCGGGCGAGGACGGGCTGGGCTACGGATTCCATGGACGGTCCTCCTAGGTTGAGGGAGACCTGACGATAGCACGCGGCTTGCCGGGGCGACCTCACCCCAACCCCTCTCCTTTAGAAGAGGGGTTGGGGTGAGGTCGGTCGAGCGTACACCGCTTCCTATACGATCAACCTCGATGAAGATCCTGGTCCTCAACTGCGGCAGCTCGACCCTCAAGTTCCAGCTCATCGAGACCGATGAGGACAGGATCCGGAGCGACGGCGACTGGACTCTCGCCAAGGGGCTCGTGGAGGACGCGGGCGGTACGGCCGTTCTCCACTACGAGGCCGAGGGGAAGAAGCCCCTTCGTGATGCCGTCGGTACGTTTCAGCACAAGACGGCCGTCGAACGCGCCCTTGCCGTGCTGACCGATGCCGAGACCGGCGTCCTCCCTCACAAGGAGGAAATCGGCGCCGTGGGACACCGGGTCGTCCATGGCGGCGAGCGTTTCAACGACTCGGTGCTCATCGACGACGACGTCATCGAGGGGATTGAGGCCTGTATAGCCCTTGCCCCTCTGCACAATCCGGCCAACCTCCAGGGCTACCGCGCCGCCCTTGCCGTGCTGCCCGATATACCCCAGGTCGCCGTCTTCGACACCTCGTTCCATCAGACCATGCCGCCCGAGGCTTATCTCTACGCCCTGCCCTATAGCTCGTACCAGCGCCACGGCGTCCGCCGGTTCGGGTTTCACGGAACCTCGCACCGCTTCGTCTCGGAACGGACCGCCGACTTGCTGGGACGGGATTTTGACGATCCCGGCCTGCGGCTGATCACCTGCCATCTTGGCAACGGCGCCTCCCTTTGCGCCGTCCGTGCCGGCAAGTCGATCGACACCTCCATGGGCTTCACTCCGCTCGAGGGGCTAGTGATGGGCACGCGGAGCGGCGATCTGGACCCGGCGGCGCTCCTTTTCCTCATGAGCCGCGATGAGCTGAACGCGGCCGAGGCCAACTCCCTGATGAACAAGCAAAGCGGTCTTCTGGGGCTGTCGGGGCTCTCTTCGGACATGCGCACCCTGCTCGAAGCCGAAGAGAAGGGGAACGAGCGGGCTCGACTAGCTATCGAAGTCTTCTGCTATCGCTTGAAGAAATACATCGCCGCCTATTTGGGTGTCCTGGGCGAGGTGGACGCTCTCGTCTTCGCTGGCGGCATCGGCGAGAACGCTCCCGCCATCCGCGCCCGTGCCCTTCAGGGTCTCGACGCCTTGGGGCTCAAGCTCGACCCGGACCGCAACGCCGCCGCCCAGGGGACCGAGGCGGAGATCTCCCCCGACGGTGCCCGTTCCCGCGTCTACGTCGTCCCGACCAACGAAGAGCTGTTGATCGCCCGAGACTCGTTCCGCATCGTTTCAGGAGAAAAAGACAAACCCGGCTAACTCAAAGCCCCTCTCCTTTAGGAGAGGGGTTGGGGTGAGGTCGCCCCGGCGGAACCGCCCCAACACCAGTCGCGAATCTCCGGCATGTCGTCCCCATGCTCCTCGATGTACTCCTTGTGGTCGATGAGCTTGTCGCGCAGAGCCTGTTTCAGGTAGGCGGCCCGGGGGCCGAGCTGGGGGACGCGGTCGATCACGTCCGCCACCAGGTGGAAGCGGTCGAGGTCGTTGCGCACCACCATGTCGAACGGGGTGGTGGTGGTGCCCTCTTCCTTGAAGCCGCGCACGTGGAGATTGCGGTGGTTGGTTCGCCGGTAGGTAAGGCGGTGGATCAGCCAGGGGTAGCCGTGGAAGGCGAAGATGACCGGCTTGTCCACGGTGAAGAGGCTGTCGAACTCCTTGTCCGAGAGGCCGTGGGGATGCTCGCTGGCCGGCTGCAGGGTCATCAGGTCCACCACGTTGACCACCCGCACCTTCAAGTCCGGCAGCTCCCGGCGCATCAGGTCCACGGCGGCCAAGGTCTCCAGCGTGGGCACGTCGCCCGCGCAGGCCATCACCACGTCGGGCTCTCCGCCCTGCTCCCCTCGATGATCGTTGCTGGCCCAGCCCCAGATGCCGATGCCGGCCGTGCAGTGCTTGACCGCCGCGTCCATGTCCAGCCACTGGGGCGCGGGCTGCTTGCCGCAGACGACCACGTTGACGTACTGGCGGCTCCTCAGGCAGTGGTCCGTCACCGAGAGCAGGCAGTTGGCGTCCGGCGGCAGGTAAACCCGCACCACCTCGGCCTTCTTGTTGACCACGTGGTCGATGAAGCCCGGGTCCTGGTGGCTGAAGCCGTTGTGGTCCTGCCGCCAGACGTGGGAGGTCAGCATGTAGTTGAGCGAGGCGATGGGGCGCCGCCAGGGGATCTCGTTGGTGACCTTGAGCCACTTGGCGTGCTGGTTGAACATCGAGTCCACGATGTGGATGAACGCCTCGTAGCAGGAGAAGAAGCCGTGCCGGCCGGTGAGGAGGTAGCCTTCGAGCCACCCCTGGCACTGGTGCTCGGAAAGCATCTCCATCACCCGCCCGTCGGGTGCCACGTGGTCGTCCGTGGGCAGGATCTCCGCCGTCGAGTCGCGGTCCGTGGCCTCGAACACGGCGTTCCAGCGGTTGGAGGCCGTCTCGTCCGGGCTGAACAGGCGGAAGTTGCGGGTCCCGGCGTTGCGCCGCAGCACGTCGCGCAGGAAGGCGCCCTGCACCCGGGTGGCCTCAGCCTGGACGGCGCCGGGCTTGGGCACGTCCACCGCATAGGACCGGAAATCCGGCAGCCGCAGGTCGCGCAGCAGCACGCCGCCGTTGGCGTGGGGGTTGGCGCTCATCCGCCGTGCTCCCTTGGGGGACAGGCTGGCGATCTCGGAGCGCAAACGGCCGGTCTCGTCGAACAGCTCGCCAGGACGGTAACCCCGCATCCAGTCCTCCAGCATCGTCACATGGCCGGGGTTCGCGGCCATCTCCGCCAGCGGCACCTGATGGGCACGCCAAGTGCCTTCGACCGGCTTGCCGTCCACCTCCCGCGGGCCGGTCCAGCCTTTGGGCGAACGCAGGACGATCATCGGCCACCTTGGACGCTCGCGGAAGCCGTTCTCCCGGGCGTCGGCCTGGATGCGCCGGATCTCGTCGAAGGCTTCGTCCATCACCGCCGCCATGCGCTGGTGCATGGCTTCGGGGTCGTCTCCTTCGACGTAGTAGGGAGTGTGGCCGTACCCTCGGAGGAGCCAATCCAGCTCCTCGTGGGGGATGCGCGCCAGCACGGTGGGCCCCGCGATCTTGTAGCCGTTCAGGTGAAGGATGGGGAGCACGGCGCCGTCGTGGACCGGGTTCAGGAATTTGTTGGAGTGCCAGCTCGTGGCGAGCGGCCCCGTCTCGGCCTCGCCGTCGCCGATGACGCAGGCCACGATGAGGTCCGGGTTGTCGAACGCCGCGCCGTAGGCATGGGAGAGGGCGTAGCCGAGCTCGCCCCCCTCGTGGATCGAGCCCGGGGTCTCGGGCGCCGCGTGGCTCGGGATGCCGCCGGGGAACGAGAACTGCTTGAAGAGGTTCTCGAGCCCCTCCTCGTCTTCGGAGACGTTCGGGTAGATCTCGCTGTAGGTCCCTTCGAGGTAGGCGTTGGCCACGATCCCCGGCCCCCCATGCCCCGGGCCGGTGATGTAGATCATGTTCAGGTCCCGCTCGCGGATGAGCCGGTTCAGGTGGACCCAGAGGAAGTTGAGGCCAGGGGTCGTCCCCCAGTGGCCGAGGAGCCGGGGCTTGACGTGCCCGATCGTGAGCGGCTGCTTGAGGAGAGGATTGTTGTAGAGGTAGATCTGCCCCACCGAGAGGTAGTTGGCCGCGCGCCACCACGCGTCCATCCTCTGGAGGAGCTCTGGAGAGAGCGGTCCCGGGTCCGGCATGTCAAAGGCCTCCTTCCCACCAACGTGATCATCCTGTCACAGAGGCCGGACGGCAAGGCGAGGAAGGGCAAACGTTTTGTCATGGGAGGATCGTACAATCCCGCGACACCATGCGGAAAATCCACCTCCTTCTCGTTCTCACCGCCTGCGGGCTCGCCTGTGGGCCGGCCGCCCCCAACCTCGACTCCACCGGCCGCACGATCGTGGTCCTCGGCGACTCCATCGCCTCGGGGGTGGGGTCCAACCCGGGCGAGGCCTATCCCGATCTGCTGGCGGCCCGTTTCGGCGGGGAAGAAGTGGTCAACGCCGGAGTCTCCGGCAACACGGCGGCGGACGGCTTGGCCCGGATCGACGAGGTTCTCGAGGAAGACCCCTGGCTGGTGATCGTGGAGCTGGGTGGGAACGACTTCCTCCGCCGGGTCCCGCCCGAGCAGACGGAGACGTCTCTGCGCGGCATCCTCGACCGGCTCATGGCGGCCCGGGTGGTGCCCGTCCTGGTCGAGCTCGACGTCCCGTTCGGAGGCCGGTACCAGGAGATCTACGAGCGGCTGGGGGATGAATACGGCGTCCCGGTGGTCGAGGACACGCTGGGCGAGATCCTCCGCGATCCGTCTCTCAAGATCGACGACGGCATCCATCCGAACGCCGCCGGGCAGAAGATCCTGGCCGAAGCCGTGGCGGAGGAGATCGCGCCCGTTATCAAATCGAGGACATCCAAGAAGAGGGCATCGCGATGACGGTGCCGTTCCTCCAGGGGCCTGTCCGTGAAGGCGAAACCTGGGTCTGGAAAGCCAGCCTGGGGGACGTTCGTCTGGGGGACGTTGAGGTCCGCTTCACCGGCCGTGGGCGGCACGGCGCCACGAACGAGCGCGAGGAGGTGCTCAGAGCGATCGAGCCTGAAGCACCACCGCTCGCCTGGGCGAAACAGATCCACTCCGCGGTCGTGCTGCCGGCCCGCCCCGGCGGCTGCGGAGAAGGAGATGCCCTGTTCACGGACGAGGCGGGCCTCGCCCTCTCCGTCATCACCGCCGACTGCGTCCCCGTCCTGGTCGCCGGTCCGGAGGGACTCGCCGCGATCCACGCCGGCTGGCGGGGGATCGTCGGCGGAGTCATCCCTGCCGCCCTGGAGAAGATGAAGGGCTCCCCCGCCGGCTGGACCGCCTGGGTGGGCCCCGCCATCGGCGCCTGCTGTTACGAGGTGGATGAGGACGTGGCGGAGAAGGTCGTGGCGGCGAGCAGCCCGGAGGTGGCCCTGCCCGGCCCGGCAGGGAAACCCCATCTCGATCTTCCCGCCGCCGCCCGGCACCAGCTCGCCAGGGCCGGCGTGGGCCAGGTGGTCGTCCTGCCCCGCTGTACGCGGTGCGACGAGGAGAAGCTCTGGAGCTACCGGAAAGAAGGGCGGGCGGCGGGGCGGGACATCGGGTTCATCTGGCGGGTGCCTGCGGGTTCCCCCTGAACCCCCGCGCCTCCCGCCCGAACGCCCGGAGCTGGCCGCAGGCGGCGCTCACGTCGTCCCCCCGGCGGCGGCGGACGGTGGCGATCCAGCCGCGCTGGCGGAGGCGGTTCTTGAAGGCTTCGACCCGCTCGTCCGTTGGGGGGACCATGGAGTCGCCCAGGACGGGATCGGGATTGACCGGGATCAGGTTGACCTTGGCCCGCAGGCCGTTGAGCAGCCGTGAGAGCCGGTCGGCGTCGCGGTCGCTGTCGTTGACGTCGCGGATCAGGATGTACTCGAAGGTGAGCTTGCGCCCCTTCTCCAGGGGATAGCGGCGCAGGGCGGCCATCAGCTCCGCAAGGGGGTAGGTGCGGTTCACCGGCATGATCCGGCCGCGCAGGGCGTCGTCCGCCGCGTGGAGAGAGATGGCGAGGTTCGGCCGGCGCTCCCAGCGGGCCATCTCTTCCAGGCCGGGCAGAATCCCCACGGTCGAGACCGTGATGCGGTGGGGCGAGATCCACTCCGTGAGGATGTCGATCGCCTCCCGGACGTTCTCCAGGTTCAGGAGCGGCTCGCCCATGCCCATGAAGACGATGTTCAGCCCCTCCATGGGCAGGCCGCGGTCGGCGCGGATGGCCAGCACCTGGCCGACGATCTCGCCCGCGGTGAGGTTCCGGCCCGCGCCCCAGTAGCCGGTGACGCAGAAGGAACAGGCGAGGGCGCAGCCGGCCTGGCTGGAGATGCAGAACGTGCGGCGGGTCCGGTCCGGGATGTCGACGGCCTCGACGGTGGCGCCGTCGGCGAGCCGGAAGAGGTACTTGCCCGTGCCGTCCTCCGAGATGTGGCGCGAGGAGGTTTCGGGCAGGCCCACGCGGAAGCTCTCGGCGAGCTCGGTCCGCAGATCCTTCGAGAGGTCCGTCATCTCCGGGAAGTCGCGCACCGCCCGCTCATAGAGGGCGCGGTAGATCTGCTCGACGCGGAAGGGGCGCTCGCTGATCGCGGGGATGGGAGCCAGGGCCTCGGCGAGGCGCGCTCGCGAGAGTCCCAGAAGGTCCGGCTTGAGGTCAGTCGTCGAGAGAATCATGGCGAACAACCCGGCGCCGGCGCAGGCGGCGTGTCGGGTCGATGCCGATCGACCGCAGGAACGAGAGGTCGCGGACGTCGATCTGGAAGACCGGCTCTCCGGAGGAACGCCGGGGCGTTCCGGCCAGGGCCATGGGCTCCGGATCGTTGATGTCGCGCTTGCAGTCCACCAGCATGTAGAGGGAGTAACCCTCCTCCCGGATTTTGCGCAAAGTGCGGTTGATCTCCGACGACTCCGATATGGCGTCGGAAAGGGCGCGGCGCAGGTCGCGCAGCAAGAGATGGAGCTTGTCGTCCAGCGTCTGAATCCTCCGGGATCCGCGAGCGGAGCCGCCGAGGATTATCCTCCGCGTCCTACGGGGTGTCAAACCGCTCCGCCGGGTGCAACAACCCTCACCGATCCCCCATTCCACGGGCCTTTTGACCGTGTCCCACCATGGTACGCTAGGCGGCCCCTGCCTTGGATTTTCAGCAGGTTTTCCGGAGGCCTTGGTGGCACGATGACTGAGCCGATCAGCGTCCCGGCCGGCACTAGCGAACCGATCTCATGGCTCGCCTCGGCAGGCTTCGTGCCGCGCGCCATCGAGGCTCTGCCCGGAGACGTCTCGCCCCGCCGTTATTACCGCGCCGTCCTCGAGGACGGTAGGAGTGCCATCTTCGCCACCTACCCGCCCGAGATTCAGGGCACCTGCCCGCGTTTCCTCCGGACGACCGCGATTCTGGAAGGGATCGGCGTGCGGGTGCCGCGGGTGCTCGCGAGCGACTGCGAGGCGGGGTGGATGCTGGTCGAAGACCTGGGGCCGCAGACCCTTGGCGACTGGGGCCGGGAACGGCCCTGGAGCGAGCTGGCCCCCCTCTTCGGACAGGCCCTGGAGATCGCCGGCCGCATCGCCCTTCTGCCTCCAGAGCCGCTGACGGACTTGAACCCCAGGCTGGACGGCGAGGCGCTCGCCCGGGAGCTGCGGCAGACCTGGGATCTGTTCCTGGAGCCCCAGGGGCTGGTGAGCGATCCGGCCCTGGCCGCGGATCTGCGGACGGCGCTCGGCCGGCTCTGTGAGACCCTCGGCGGCGAAGAGCCGGTGCCCTGCCACCGCGACTTCATGGTGCGCAACCTGATGCGGGCGGATGGAGGGAGCGGGCTTGCCGTTCTGGACCACCAGGATCTGCGCCTGGGCCCGCCGTTCTATGACGCGGCCTCGCTGTTCAACGACACGCTGTTCCCGCCTCCCGAGATCGAGGCGGAGCTCCTGGGTACTCTTCGGGGAGATGCGAAATACCACCGGGCCGCGGCCCAGCGTACGCTGAAGGCCGTGGGCACCTATGCCTCGTTCGCCCGGCGCGGGGCGAACCGGCACCTGCCGCTCATTCCTCCGACGTTGGCACGGTTCGTGGACCATTTCTCCCGCGTGCCCGAGGGCGAGGCCCTGGCCCCACGCCTCGCCGAGGCCTGGAGTCCCGCCCTGAGGCCTCCCGGACACTGATCTGCTAGACTGATGATCCTAAAGGGGCGAAGACTGCCCCGGGAGATGAACCGTTATGCCTTCCCTCGGTGTTCCAGAGCTCGTCATCATTTTTCTCATCATCATCGTGCTGTTCGGCGCCAGCCGCATTCCCCATATCGGCAAGGGCCTCGGCGAAGGGATTCGCAATTTCAAGAAGGGGCTCAAGGCGGGAGAGGAAGACGGGGAGCAGCCGGAGCGGATCCCCGAGAAGACGGGCGCGCGGAATTCCTGAACCGGCGCTTTTCCTACAGCACCCGCGCCGCTCTGGCGCCTGAGTGCGCCTCCTTGGCGCGCCGGCTGTACTCCTCGTAGCGGGCCATCACTTTTCGGACATAGGCCCGGGTCTCCCGGTAGGGCGGCACGCCGCCGTACCGGGCCACGGCCGCCGGGCCGGCGTTGTAGGCGGCGAGCGCCAGCTCGACGTCGCCTTTGTAATCCTTCATCAAGCTGCTGACGTAGCGGCTCCCCACGTCGACGTTGGAGTAAGGGTCGCGCAGGTCGGCGCCGCCAAAGGCCCGGCCGATGGCGGGGCGCACCTGCATCAGCCCCGTCGCCCCCCGGGGAGAGACGGCCTCGGGCGTGAAGCCCGACTCGACTGCCACAATGGCAGCCAGGAGGAGCCCGTCCACCCGGTGGCGTTCCGCCGCGAGCGAAATGGCAGTTCCATAGGGCAGGCCGTGCAGGAACCGGCGTTGAATCTCCGGGTCCGGACCGGGGTCGAACAGGGACAGCTCGCGGGAGACCGGCAGGGCGGCGTCCTTGGCCTCCGTCGTGGCCGCCGCCAGGGCGGCATCGAAGTCTTCGCTGCGGATGGCCTGGAAGCCGCGGGACCCGGAACGGCTGCCGGTCGCCATCCAGTGGGCAAGGTCTTTGAGCTCCGCGTCGTCGTCCTGGGGGGAGGGCTGCTGGTAGGGAGTGGTCGTGGTGGCGGTACTGGACGGAGCAGAGTCCAGGGATATGACGAAACTCAGGACCGTCGCCAGGACGGCCAGGGAAATTCGGTGTCGGCTTCGCTTCATCGGCCGGCTTTTCCTCTCTTGCTCACCGCGAGCCCCAGACATCTCTCCGCCAAGGCGGAAGGGCTCGCGGCCGCATGTCATTACACGAAAACGCGCGTACCCCGGCCGAGACGGCCAGGGTACGCCGAAAGCTTTACGGCTGATTTCTATTGCGAAACTGATGCCAACGTCCTCCGGCGAGGACGTTCAGGTCGGGGCGAAGTCTTTCAGGCCGAGGTCTTCAGATCGTCGTGTCGGGTGCCGACGTGCCATTGCCGGGCCGGCTTCGGCGCCGGGGTTGCCGGCGGCCGGTGAGGTCGTAGTCCTCGATTCCGATGCCCAGATCCGAGACCTTGTTGCGCAGAGTGTTCCGGTGAACGCCGAGGGAGCGGGCGGAGCGGCAGAAGTTTCCCCGATTGGATTTAAGGGAAGCCACGATGAATTGCCGCTCGAACTCCCGTCTGGCCTGTTCCAGCGTCACGCCTCGGCGTACGAGCTCGTCGACGATCAGAAACAGGCGTCCATTGAGAGTCTGTTCGGCCAAGAGCAATGTCCTCGGTGAAGAAAGCGTAAGCTGACAGATTACCACAGGGGCCCGGACCCCCGGGCTCCCGTGGATGGATAGACGCCATCTATTTCAGATCGAGACGGTCCCCGAGGTGAACGGGGTAGCGCGACTCGAGGATCTTCGCGACCGAGAACCGCTTGTGGACGGAGAGCACGGCGAGCTCGCCGATGACGACCGGCGGCAGCCCCGGCCGGTTCTCGCGGTAGATGGTGTAGACGTCGCCCGGGGTGGCAACGTCCTCCCCCACGTCCACGTGCACGACGTGGTCCGCGCCCAGCGCCAGGATGTTGTCCCGGACGTAGACGATCGACGGGGCGCTCGCCAGCTTCTCGTCCGCGGCGGGGTAGTTGGCCGGCCGCATGCCGGTGCTGCGCCCGAGGGGAACGGGTTCCGGCTCGAAGGGCTGGAGCAGCGAGCCGATCTCGATGGGATCGCAGGTCTGCACGATCTCGGCGATGGCCGTCGTCTCCTGGACGGAGAGGATACGGACGCGGCCGAGGTAGCGGTAGTACCGGCCCACCACCTGCCCGAGATGGGGATGGATGACCGGCTGGCCGGGCTCGATGGCCATGAAGGTGGTGCCCGGCCGACATGCCGGCCGCCCGGCCGCCGTCGACGTAGAGGATGTCGCCCGTGGTCAGGCCGATCTTCACGGTGCCCCGGGGACCCAGCGAGTCCGGGGCCTTCAGGGGATCCTCGGGCCGCTTCATGGTCTCGCCCACCTTGGCGACGGTGGCGTGGCCACGGAGGCTCAGGGCGTCGTACTCGGAGGCGACGACCTTGAAGGGGAACGTCTCGTCGAGCTCTCCAATGTAGCCCTGGCAGTAGATGTCCGTCTCGGCGCCCAGAGGCACCGGAGAGCCGGCGGCCTGGTCGGCGGTCAACGCGCCCGGCGGCGGCTCCACCCACGGCTCCTCACCGGGCACCCCGCCCGGTCCGCCTTCCGGCCCGCCGCCCTGCGCCAGATTGTCCGCCGGCGCCACCTGGAGCCCGAGCAGCAGCGGGTCGCCCGGATAGATCCAGTGGGCGTCCAGCACGTACTGGTTCTTCTCCCAGATCTGTGGCCACAGGTAGGGGTCGCCGTAGTACTTCTTGGCCAGATCCCACAACGTGTCCCCGCGGACGACGATATGCACCTGCTCGCCTTCGGGCGGCGCGGGAGGGTTCCACGCGGTCCAGTGACCGTCGACGAAATGGAGGTCCCTGGGCGGACGGTCCGCCGAGAAACCCGCGACCGTGGCCGTGGTACCGGCCAAGAGCATCGCGAGCACGAAACTGGAACGCCGCACTCTCATCAAGGACCTCCTGCGGGCAGGAAGGGAAAACTATAGTCGAGTCTCTATGCCTTAAAATAGAACGTTCGCCAGCAAGTGTCAAGCTTTACCGGCCTGGCGCTCAGGTTCTGCTTGAGCTTTGGGGGACCTCACCCCCGGTTGGGTGAGGTCCTCAAGGCAGCTTGCCACGGCGCTCGTCGGCCGCCGCCGCCGCCACCGTGCCCGGGAAGCGGCGGGCCACCTCGCGGTAGGTCACGCGGGCGCCCTCGACGTCGCCCATCGCCTCCAGGCACTGCCCGGTCTTGAGCATGGCGTCGGCCACCTTGTTCCCCTTGGGAAAACGCTCGACCGTCTCGCGGAAGGCCGAGAGAGCCCCCTTGACGTCGTTGCGGGCGTAGCGGCACTCACCGATCCAGTACTGGGCGTTGTCGGCCAGCTCGCTCGTGGGATTGGCCTGGAGGAAGCGCTGGAAGCTCGCCTCGGCGTCCACGTACTGCCCCTGGTAGTACAAGGTATAACCCCGGTCGTAGAGCACCTGGTTGCCGGGCGAGAGAGTCTCGGGAACGGCGTCGCCTTCCGGAGTCTTGGACGGAGCGGGCGGAGCGGGCGCCGGAGCCGTCTGCCGGGGCGTGGGGGTGGCCGCCGGCGGGGCGGGCTGCACGGCGGGCGGCGGCGCCCGCCGGGGGGGCGGCGGCGCCTCGCTCGGCGGCAGGTCGATGTCCACCTCCTCGATCTCCGGCACGACCACCGGCATCGCCGGCGCGGACTCGCGGCGCGGCTGAGCCGCCGGCGCGGGAGCCGTTGTCGCCGGAGGCGAGGCCGGCCGGGCGGGGGCCGAGGCCGCGGGGGCCGGAGCGGCCGGCCGCGTGCCGCCGGGCCGGCCCGCTTCGAGCTCCGCCACCCGCTGGCGCAACTGGGCCAGCTCGACCTGATTCATGGCCGCTTCCCGCTGCATCTCGAGAATGCGCGCCTTGAGCGCCTGGGCCTCCTGCTGCTGGGTGTCGTCCCGCCGCAGGCCGGTGCCCGCGCAGCCGGCGCCCAGGAGGAGGAGGGGGAGGAGGAAGGGGGTGATACGCCTCATTTTCCTGCTTTCTCAGTGGGGATTTCCTGTTTCTGGGCCGGAATGTCCTGAATGAACCGGCTTTCCGGATACTCCTTCTTGAGGCGCTCGAACGCCTGCTGGGCCTCCACCGGCTTGAAGCTCTCGATGTACGCCACCCCCATGTTGTAGATGACCTTGTCGCGCTCCTTGTACTGGGGGTAGGTGTTGAGCAGGAAGTCGAACCGCTCCGCCGCCGCGATCGGCACGCCGTAGCGCAGGTAGAAGCGACCGATCTGGAACTCGTGCTCGGCCAGGTTGGCCAGCACGGCGTTCATCTGCTCCTGGGACTGGGCGGCGTACTCGCTCGTGGGGTACAGGCGGCTCAGCTCTTCGTAGGCCTCCAGGGCCTTGCGGGTCACGTTCTGGTCGCGGTCCGGCTTCTCCATCCTCTTGGCGAGGCTGTTGGCGATCTGGAACTGCACGTAGGCCGCCTGGTCGCTGGTGGGGAAGCGGTTGAGGAAGTCGCGGTACTTGGCCTCGGCCTGGACGAAGTTGGCCGTGCCGGCCGAGAGGTAGTAGGTGTCGGCGGCGAGCAGCAGGGCTTCCCGGCCGATGGCGGAGTTGGGCTCCACCTCGAAGGCGTGGGTGAAGTAGGGGCGTGCCTTGTCCCACTTCTCCTTCGTCAGTAGGTTCTTGCCCTGGGCGAGCGACTCCTCGGCCGAGAGCCGCAGAACGGGATCGTCCGCCACGCCGCCCTTGCAGCCGGCTCCCAGGGTCATCCCTGCCATCAACGCCAACAGGAGAAATTTCTTCATACGGTCTCCGGCCGAGCGCGCTCGCGCAACTCGGACATCCTGGCCAGTGGGTCGCCGGCGGAGAAGATCGCGGAACCTGCCACGCAAATCTCCACCCCGGCGGCCACCACCCGGCCAATGTTATCGCGGTCGATGCCGCCGTCCATTTCAATCTCGACGGGCAGGCCGCTTATTTCGATCATGCGCTTCAGACGCCGTGTCTTGTCGAGAGCCTGGGGGATGAAGGCCTGTCCGGAGAAGCCCGGGTTGACCGACATCACGAGCACGAAGTCCAGCCGCGGCAGGACGTCGGTGAGCACCTCGGCCGGCGTCGAGGGGTTGAGCGCCACCCCCGCCTTCGCGCCGGCCTTGCGGATGCGCTCCATCTGCCGGTCGAGGTGGGGGGCCGCCTCCCAGTGGATGGCCACCCGGGCCGCTCCGGCCTCCAGGTAGTCATCCAGCAGGCGGTCGGGATTGGACACCATGAGGTGGACGTCGATCGGCAGCCGGGTGCGTTTGTACACGGCCTTGAGCACCGGGATGCCGAAGGTGAGGTTGGGCACGAAATGCCCGTCCATGACGTCGAAGTGAATCAGGTCGGCGCCGCCCCGCTCGCAGAGGTCGACGGCACCGGCCAGATCGGCCAGGTCGGCGGAAAGAATGGAAGGAGCCAGGAGCATGGTTCGGGGCCTTACCGGACCGGCGCCGCGGGGACCGTGTCCACCGTGGCCACCACCAGGGAGATCGAGTCGTCGCGGGAGACCGGGTGGCCGGGCAGGGGGAACTGGCGGAGGATCACGCCGGCCGACACCCCTTCATAGCGTTCGAACTTGACGTTGCCGAACTTGAAGCCCAGCCGCTCGAAGTACGGCCGCACCAGCTCGTAGTCGCGGTAGACGAGGTCGGGCATGACGTAGCGGTCTCCCGGCGAGCTGCATGGCCAGCAGCAGGTCCACCCCGGAGGCCGGTGCCACCGAGGCACCGGGATCGGGGTCCTGCTCCAGCACCGAGCCCGCGGCCTCGCGGTTGGAGGCGAAGGCGCCCAGGATGCGCCCGAGCCCCAGCCCGGCGCCCGAGATGGCCGCCTGCGCGGCCGGCAGGCTCTTGCCGTAAAGCTCCGGCACCTCGGCCCGCTGGGGTCCCTTGGAGAGCACCACGGTCACCGGCCGGCCCCGCTTGACCAGGGTGCGGGGGTCCGGGTTCTGGCGGGCGATCTTCCCCGCCGGCACCTTGTCGTCGTACCGCCCGTCCCCCTCGGAGCTCCGCGCCGTGAGCCCCTGATCGGCCAGCACGGCCGCCGCGTCGCTGCGCGTCATGCCGACCACCGAAGGAACGGTCGTCACGCCGCTCCGCACGAAGAGACTGAAGGACGTGTAGGCCGCGAGGCCAAAGACCACCAGGACGACGGCGGCGTAGGCCAGGAAACCCACGCCGCGGAAAAGCCTCGACAGCATGCCGGGCAGTCTACCAAACTGGCAGTCTACCCAACTACAATCCCGCCCGTGCCGAAGAAGCTGCCTCCCCTGGGGGCCCACGTCTCCGTGGCCGGTGGCATGCCGACCGCGATCGAACGGGCCACGTCGCTGGGATGCACCGCCATCCAGATCTTCGTCAAGAACGGCAATCAGTGGCAGGGCCGCGAGGTGGGGGACGAGGAGGCCGCCGCCTTTCGCACCGCCCACGCCGCCAGCCGGGTGGGGCCGGTGAGGGCCCACGCGAGCTACCTGATCAACCTCTGCGCCACCGACCCGGCGCTGCTCAAGCGCTCGCGGGAGGCGCTCGCCGACGAGCTCACCCGCTGCGCCCGCCTGGGGGTCGAAGGGCTGGTGCTCCACCCCGGCGCCCATCTCGGAGCCGGCGAGGAGGCGGGGCTGGACGCCGTGGCGGCTTCGCTGGACGTGGTCCTTTCGGCGCTTCCCGAGACGGCCGAGGCGGCCGGCGTCCGCGTGCTGCTGGAGAACACCGCCGGCCAGGGCTCCTGCCTGGGGCACCGCCTGGAACACCTGGAAGGGATCCGCCAACGGGTCTCGGCCCCACACCGGGTGGGCGTCTGCATCGACACCTGCCACGCCTTCGCCGCGGGCTATGCCCTGCACGAGAGAGCGGGGTATGAGGATTTTCTGGCCGAGATCGAGGAGCGGCTCGGCCTGGAGACCCTGGGCTGCCTGCACCTCAACGATTCCTTGCGCCCGTTCGGCTCGCGGCGGGACCGCCATGCTCACATCGGCGAAGGGGAGATCGGCCTCGCCGCCTTCGCCCGTTTTCTCCACGACCCGCGCCTCCAGGCCGTGCCCATGGTCATCGAGACCGAGACCGGGGACGACATGGAGGGGCACCGCAGGGATCTGGAAACGTTGCGGGGACTGCGGAAGCCGCGGAGGTAGGGTGCGCTGTGCGCACCGCCAACTTTCCTGGTGCGCAGAGCGCACCCTACAGCTCCTAGACGCGCAGCCCGCGCCGCTTCACCCACCAGTCGATACCCCCGTTGATCACCTTCTTGGAGTAGCTCTGGGTGGGCGAGGGGAGGTTCTTGAGCAGCGCCTCCACCTGGGGCAGAGCTTCCGCCACGGAAGCGACGGGATTCGCCAGCCACTTCACGTCCTGGCGGCGGCCCACCACCACCAATGCGGGATCGGCGGGCCGGCCTTCCTCGGGAGGGACGACGCCGTAGGCGGCCGAGAAGTTGCGGTCGTCGTGTAGCAGGGGGAAGAGGATCTTGCGTTCCATCTGGAGCTTCTTCAAGTCGTCCAGCTTGGCCGGGGAGACGCCCAGCACCCGCACGGCCCCCTTGCGCAGGCTCTCGACCCGGCGGCTCAGGGCGTCCAGGTCGCGGTGCACGCGGTCGCTCGCGGGGTCGGCGAAGAAATAGACCAGCACGGCCGTGCGGACGACCTCGTCCTTCAACATCAGAAGGGCGTCCTCGGTCGAGCTGAGGTCGAAGTTCGGGGCTACGTCGCCGATCGAAACCGGTCCGGGCATCGCTCGTTCTCCTCCACCGCTCCGGGTCAGGACCCGGGAAGCAGGCTCGCTGGAAGGTTCTTGGCCAGATCGAACCATATCACCACGAACATCAGCAAGAGGATCATGACGAAGCCGATCTGGCTGATGACCTCCTTCAGGCGCAGCGACAGGTCGCGCCGGATCACCCCCTCGACCAGGAGGATGAAGATCTGGCCGCCGTCCAGGATGGGGATCGGCATCAGGTTCATGATCGCGATGCTGATGCTGATGAAGCCCATCAGGTGGAGCAGGTGCTTGAAGCCGCTGCGCACCGCGGCGCCGCTCTGGGCCGCGATCTCGATCGGGCCGGCGAGGGCGCCCTTGGCGGACAGCTCGCGCGAGAAGATCTTGCTCAGGATCGTGAAGGTGTCTCTGACGATCTGGACGTTGTAGCGGACGCTCTCGACCAGGGCGCGGGCCGGGCCGTAGCGCTGGTAGAAGCCGATCTGCACGCCGATCTTGCCCGCGCCGCCCTGGTTCGCGGGCGTCACGAAGAGCGACAGCGGCTTGCCGTCGCGCACCACCTGCACCTCCGTGCGCTGGCCCGGACGCTTGGAGATGGCGTCCACGAAGGCCTGGCTGTCCATCACCGGCCGGCCGTCCACGGCGCGCACCTCGTCGCCCGGCCGGAAGCCGGCGGCCTGGGCGGGCTGCCCGGCGACCACCTGGATGATCTGCGGCCGCAGGCTGGGGAGCAGGCCCGCGAAGTCGCCCACGTCGTACTTCGGCACGCGCCCCGGGGTCACGCTCGCCGCGACGGTCTCGCCCTCGCGCCGCACGGTGAGCGGTATGGCCTTCCCCGGCGAGCCCATGAGAACGAGCCCCATGTCCTGCCAGTTGTCGATCGGCTCGCCCTGGGCGGAGAGGATGAGGTCGCCCCGCTTGAGCCCCGCCTGAGCGGCCGAGGAGCTCGGCTCCACCCCGCCGATCACGGCCGGCGCGTCCGGCAGGTTCATCACCTCGATCCCCACCATGAAGAGGGCGGCGAAGAGCACGATGGCGAGGATCACGTTCATCGCCGGCCCGGCGAGATAGACCAGGATCCGCTGCCAGCGCGGCTTGTTCAGGAACTCCCGCGGGTCGTCCGAGACCTCGTCGGGGTTCTCGCCCCCCAGCCGGACGTAGCCGCCCAGGGGGACCAGCGAGAGCCGGTACTCGGTCTCCCCCCGCTTGAACCCCCAGAGGCGCCGGCCGAAGCCCACGGAGAACGTCAGAACACGGACGCCAAAGGCCTTGGCCACCATCAGGTGGCCGGCCTCGTGGACGACGATGATCACGCCCAGCGCGAACACGAAGGCGAGGATATTGGTCAGGATGTCGGTGAAGTGTGTCATGTCATTGGCGTCCAGGGCCCGCGGTTCGTCAGGCGTAAGGGTTGATTATACCGAACGGCAGGAGCGTTCCGGAGAATTCCCAAGGGAAGCGGGCTCGTGCCGAACCCTCACCCCCCGGCCCGGCCAGGGGGGTGAGGGTTCGGGGGTACAATCCGCGTCCCATGCCGTTTGCCCGCCTCGATACCGCAGCCGTCGCCCGCACCCTCTCCCAGATCGCCGAGCAGCCGGACGACGTGGTGGACGCCTTCTTCGAGCGGCGGGAGGAGGTCGAGCTGGCTCCCGAGGGCGATCCGGGGGGGCTCCGGGTCTGGCGCGAAGAGGGCTTTGCCGTGCGCCTGGTCCGCGAGGGGCGCACCTGGCTCGCGTCCCGGGACGCCGTCGAGCCCCGGGCCTTCGCCGAGGCCCTGCGGCAGGTCGCACGGGCGTTTTCCGCCGCCAGCTACCCCGAGCCTTCGCTGGACATGCCCCCCTTCGAGGCGATGAGCGCGACCGGCCTGGCTCAAGCAGCTCCGCCCGAGCTGCTCGATTTCCCGGGCGCCTTCGCGCGCGCCGTGCGGGCCCACCACGTGGGTTTCCCCCTCAGGCTGGCCGTGCGCCGGCACCGGCGTTGGATTCAGGTGGTGGGTCCGCGCCTGGTGGCGGGGGCCGAAAGCGAGGCCTTCTACAGTTGCTCGGTCGAGGCCTCCTGGGGGCGCTACGGCGTGCTTCTGCCCCGTTTGGATGCCGGCACCATCGCGGAGACGGCGGCCGCCGTGGTGGCCCTCTTCCGCGCCCGGCAGGCCGGGCCGCCCGCGCCGTTCCGCGGCCCCGCCGTGCTCGGTCCGGCGGCCGTGGCCGTGCTGCTTCACGAAGCCGTGGCCCATGCCCTGGAAGCCGACACCCTGGCCCAGGGGGGGAACCCCGAGTCGGCGGTGGGGGTCGCCATGGGGGCGGCCTGCCTGGACGTGCTGGACGACCCCGGGGCGGCTCCCGAGGGCGTGCGCCGCGCCACGGACGACGAGGGCGCCTCCGTGGTGCGCCGCTGGCTCCTGCGCGGCGGCGTCGTCGAGCAGCCGCTCGCGGACGCCTTGTGGGCCCGCACCTCGCCGGTGCTGATGCCGGGAGCGGGCCGCCGGGGCACCCGCCACCTGCCGCCCGGGCCGCGGTCCAGCCATCTCGAGGTCCTTCCCGGCGAGGCGGCCGAGGCCGAGCTGCTCACCGGCACCGAGGAGGGGCTCTATCTGCCCGAGGCCAGCCGCGGCGCCCTCGACCCGCTCTCGGGTGAATTCACCCTCCATTTTCCCTATGGCCGGCGTTTCCGGCGCGGGGCCCTCGCCGAGACCGTGGGGCCGTGCGCTCTTCGGGGCCGAGTGGCCGACCTGCTGACACGGGTGGTGGCGGTGGGAAGCGAGACCCGCCCGGCGGGTGCCGGGTGGTGCGCCAAGGGCGGGCAAAAGCTTCCGGTGTGGGCCACCGCTCCACCGCTGCGGCTGGAAGGGGTGGAGATCTCGTGAGCAATGTCGGCGGAGTCTTGGATGAGATCCTCCGCGCTCTGCTGAAGCGCCACCTGACGGACGCCGAGGTGTACGTCAAGCGGGGGCGCTCCCGCCGCCTGGAGCGGACGCCCGTCACCGAGGCCTCGTCCACCAGCCAGGAGCGGGCCTGGGCGGTGCGCGCAGGCAACCGGCGGGCGTCCTTCTTCGCCGCCGCCACCGGTGATCCGGAGCCCGGCGGCGCCTGGCCCGAGCCCGTCCCCGGCCATGCCCTGGAGCTCCCCGAGCCGCAGGCCTCTCCGGCGTGGAATCCGCCCTCGGATCTCGACACCCCCCTGATCGGAGAGCGCGAGGGGCTGAAGCTGCTGGAGAGCCTGGGCCGCGAGCTGGAAACCGAGCTGCCCCGGTCGCGGGTGCTGCGGGCCGTGCTGGAGGACGGCTCCAGCGAGTCCGAGCTCGCCAACAGCCGGGGACTTTCCGCGCGCTCCCGCAACCGCATCTCGACCCTGTACATCGAAGCCGCGGGCCCCGGCCGGCCGGCCGCCGCCGCCTCCCTTTACGTGGCCGCCCGCGAGCCTCACCGCTTTCACCCCACGGCCCTGGCCCGCCGGCTGGCGGACCGGCTCGCCGTCACGGCCTCGGGTGCGCCACCGCAGCGGGATACGGGAGAGATGCTGCTCGCTCCCGCCGTGGCATCACGCCTGCTGGCCGGCCTCCTGCCCCTGCTGGTGGGTCCCGGTCCAGGCCCACGCTCGACCGGAGCCCGCGGCCGGTTCGGCAGCGACCGCGTGACGCTCATCGACAACGGCCGCTTCCCGGGCGGGGCCTTCGAGTCCGCCGTGGACGGCGAGGGGGTGCCCACCCGCGAGGTGGTGCTGGTCGAGGAGGGGATCTTCCGCCAGCCGCTCCTCGCCTGGTGGCAGGAGGGTGCGGCCCATGGCGAGCCCTCGGGATGCACCCGCCGTCCCGGCTGGCGCGACCTGCCGGTTCCCGGCCCCACGCATCTCTATCTCAAGCCGGATCCCCGGGCCTCGGTCGCCACCCTCCTGGGCGCGGTCGCCCAGGGCTACTACCTGATCGACGCCACGGGACCCGGCCGCTTCGACTTCACCTCGGACCGCTTCGCCCTCCCCGTCTGCGGCTTCGCCGTCCAGTCCGGCCGCGCCAGCGCTCCCGTGGCCGGCGCCTGGCTCTGCGGCGGCATCGGCACCTTCCTTCGAGGAATCGCGGGAGTGGCCCGGGACCTGACGTTCCAGCCCCTGGACGGGATGATCGGAGCGCCGACGGTGCTGGTGGCGGGGCTGGAGCTGCGGGCCGGACCGGGTTGAGCCGCCCCCGCCCTGGCATAAATGCCTGGGCTAAGCAAAAGAAGCCGGCTAAAGCCGACTCCAAACATCAGAGAGATCATTGAGTCCCCTTTAGGGGGCTTCTTCAACGTAGCCCAGGCATTTATGCCCGGGCGGGGGCGAGGATAAGAAAGCACTCACCTACAAGGGTTCTTCGAGAGGCTGACGGACTTCGAAGCTTCCTAGATCTTCTTGCTCAATAGGCGCATCCGCCATGCTGCCATAGGCCTCCGCGATCCGGGCTAGCCACTCGACTGAATCCTCTTCAGGAACTTTGTCGATCTCGGCCTTGAGCAAATTCTTGGTGACCACTTGCGCCTCGCTTTCGGCATCTGAGTATACCGTAGCCGATACGATCCTCGCCCGGGGGCCTTGTGCCATCCGATTCCAACAGTGCTACCATCCGCCCTGCCCGAGTCGTCACAAGAACGTCACACCCCTGTAACATCCCTTGGGAGGGAGTTGGATGGCGAAGGTTGACGCCCTCATCCGCTGGTTCATGCCGAAGGAGGAGCAGTTCCACGAGCTGTTCGCCAAGGATACGGCGAACCTCCTTCAGGCTACGCGCAGCTTTGCCGAGTTCGCCCACCTGGCGGACCTCGAGGCGCGGCGGATCAAGATGGTCGAGCTGCGTGACATCGAGCACGAGGGCGACAGCATCACCCGCCAGATTTTCGACGCTCTCAACTCCAGCTTCATCACCCCGTTCGACCGGGAGGACATCCGCTCGCTCGCGACCGACCTCGACGACGTCCTCGACTACCTCGAAGGCGTGGCCCAGCACCTGGTCAACTTCGAGCTTGGCGATTCGCCGGACGGGCTGCGCCAGTTCGCCAGGATCCTGGTCGAGATGGGGATCGAGATCGAGCGCATCACGGAGCTGATCTGGAACCTCGCGAACGAGCAGAAGATCCAGGAAGCCGTCGTCCGCGTCTCGGACCTCGAGAACGACGCCGACGTCCTCTACAACACGGTCATCGCCGACCTGTTCCGGGCCAACGGCCGCGATCCCCTCGAGATCATGAAGTGGAAAGAGATCTACGACGGGCTGGAGAACGCTTGCGACCAGTTCAAGGACTTCACCCACATCGTCGGCAACGTCATCGTCAAGAACGCCTGAGGAGGCGCCCTTGACCACCTCCACCGGCCTGATCTTCTTCATCATCCTGGTCGCCCTCTCGTTCGATTTCCTGAACGGGTTCCACGACGCGGCGAACTCCATCGCCACGGTGGTCTCGACCCGCGTCCTGTCGCCGCAGAAGGCGGTCGCCTGGGCGGCGTTCTTCAACTTCGTGGCCGCCTTCGTGCTCGGCACCCACGTGGCGAAGACCATCGGCAAGGGGATGATCGACCTCTCGGTGGTGACCCAGGAGGTCATCCTGGCGGGCTTGCTGGGCGCCATCGCCTGGAACCTCATCACCTGGTACTTCGGCCTGCCGGTCTCCTCCTCGCACGCGCTGATCGGCGGCTACGCGGGGGCGGCGGTGGCCAAGGTCGGGCTTCGGCGCGATCCTCATCTCGGGATGGACGAAGACGCTGCTCTTCATCGTCCTCGCGCCGATGATCGGCATGATCGCCGGCTTCTTCCTGATGGTGATGGTGACCTGGATCGTCCGCCGCTGGCGCCCCTCGAAGGTGGACCGGCGATTCCGCGGCCTGCAGCTCCTCTCCGCCGCCGCCTACAGCCTCGGCCACGGCGGCAACGACGCGCAGAAGACCATGGGGATCATCACCGGGCTCCTCGTGACCTCGGGCGTCCTGAAGGTGTTCGAGGTTCCGCTCTGGGTCGTCCTCATCAGCCACGCCGCCATCGCCCTCGGCACCCTGTTCGGCGGCTGGCGCATCGTCAAGACCATGGGCACCAAGATCACCAAGCTCCAGCCCGTCGGCGGCTTCTGCGCCGAGACCGCCGGCGCCATCACCCTGGTCGGCGCGACCCTCGGCGGCATCCCGGTGTCGACCACCCACACCATCACCGGCGCGATCATCGGCGTCGGCTCGACCCGCGGGCTGTCCGCCGTCAAGTGGGGGGTCGCCGGCCGCATCGTCTGGGCCTGGATCCTGACCATTCCCATCTCGGCGGCGATTTCCGCCGCGGCCTATCTCGCCGTTTCCCTGTTCTTATGACCTAGAATCGATCCGGCAGGAAGGTTCTTTTTTCGAGGGGCCGGATCGATGACCATCGCTTTCCTCTCGCTCTTCTTCGGGCTGATCACGGGGCGCTACCCCATCGAGCTGTCCGTCGGCGAACAGGTCGCCGCCGTTGAGATCCTGGTTGACGGCAAGAGCGCCGGGATCTTCCAGGGGCCGCCGTGGAAGTTCCCGGTGGACTTTGGCCCGGCCCTGCTGCCGCACGAGGTCACCGCCCGGGCCCTCGACGGGGATGGTGGACTGGTCGCGGAAACCCGCGAGTGGGTGAACCTCCCGCATTCGCTGGTCAAAGCCGACGTCCTCCTCGAAGGAGCCGGAGAGGGCACTCCTCCCCGCTCGGCCCGGGTCACCTGGGCGAACCTCCAGGGCCAGCAACCCCGCTCGGTCACCTTGACGTTCGACGGCCTGCCCGTGCCGCTCGACGCCCAGGGGCGTGCCACCCTGCCACCCCACGACCTCAAGACGATCCACGTGGTGACGGCGGACGTCGAGTTCACCCCCCTGCGCTCGGTGCGCCGGGACCTCGCCTACGGGGGCGAGTACGGCAGCGAGGTCTCGACGGAGCTGACGGGAGTGCCGGTACGGGCCCGCCAGGGGGAGGTGCCGCCGCCCGAGAAGCTCGCCGGCTGGCTCGCGGCGGGAGGCGAGGCCTTGAGCGTCGTGGCCGTCGAGGAGGGGCCGGCCACGCTCTACGTGGTCCGCTCGCCGAACGTCACCGAAGCCGCCCGGCTGGGCCGCAAGGGCAAGGGGAGCCTCAAGTCCCTGAAAGTCGGCGCCGAGGACCGGGTCCGCTTCCTGTTCCCCTTCACCCAGCGGTTCCAGGCGGGGGATGAGGCCACGGACCTGTTCGAGATCTCCCCTCCGTTCGACATGCAGCAGGGCTCCCTTCCCCAGCTGGTCCAGCGCGTCGTCCGCACGGAAGCGCCCGGCGAGCGGCTCCAGCCCAAGTCCAAGCGCCGCATCGCCGACACGGTGGCCGTGGCCGGCCTCGAGGCGGTCAAGGAGAACCGGCGTCGCGCCGTGCTCCTCGTGCTCAACGGCAACGAGGAAGACGACAGCGGCTACGACCCCGCCACCGTCCAGCGCTTCCTCGCCGCGCTGCGCGTGCCGCTGTTCGTCTGGTATCTGGAAAAGCCCGCTCCCGGCTCCGCCACGTCCGCCTGGGCCGGAGCCGTGGACGCCACCTTCGTCGCCAACGTGGTGGACTCGGTGGTCAAGATCCGCGAAGAGCTGCGCTCGCAGAGGATCGTCCTGGTGGACGGCCGCCACCTGCCGCAGTCCATCACCTTGACGCCCGCGGCGGCCGGCCTGGAGCTGGTGGGCAGCGGGACACCCTAAGGGCTCTTTCCGAAAGGAGAATCGCCGGATGATCGCCTTCGTCACCTTGCTCCTCGGGCTCATCACCGGCGTCTACCCCATCGAGGTCACCGTCAGCGGTCCCGTGGCGGCCGTGGAATTCACTCTCGACGGCGCGCCGGCCGGCCGCCTCGAACAGCCGCCCTGGACCTCCCAGGTCGACCTGGGCCGAGACCTGCGCCCGCGCGAGCTGGTGGCCCGTGCCCTGGACGCCGAGGGGCAGGAGATCGCGCGCGCCAGCCAGTGGCTCAACCTGCCGCGCCCGCAGGCCGAGGTGGGGATCGTGCTGGAGCCGGGGGAGGACGGCGCACCCAGGGCCGCCCTCCTGACCTGGCAGATCGTGAGCGGGGTCAAGCCGGCGGCCATCGAGCTCACCCTGGATGGCGAGCCCCTGAAGGTGGACGCCGAAGGCCGGGCCGAGCTGCCTCCGCGGGACCTCAAGTCCCTCCACGTGCTCACGGCCGAGCTCTGGTTCCCCCCGGGCCTCACCGCCCGCAAAGACGTGGTCTACGGCGGGGAGTACGGCAGCGAGATCTCCACCGAGCTGACCGCCGTGCCGGTCCACTCGAGCCCGGGCGCCACCCTCCCGGGGCCCGGGGGAATGAACGGCTGGTTTTTCGCCGGAGGGCGGCCGGTGTCCGTGGCCGCCGTGGAGGACGGGCCGGGCAAGGTCCTGGTGGTGCGGGTCCCGGGTGGCAACGAAGTCCTGGACAAGATCATCCCCCGGGCCCAGCGTCCGACCCTGGGTCCCCTTTTTCGCCGGCGCATGCTCCTGGAGAAAGAGGACAAGGTGCGGTTCGTCTCCCTTTCGGCCAGCTCTTTCCGGAGCTCCAAGGTGCCCGCCGAGCTGTTCAACCTGTCGAACGCACTCTCCGCGGACGATGGCGGCCTGTTCTGGTTCCTCGCCAACACCCGCCTGATCGAGAGCCGGAGCCAGGAGCGCCGCATCGCCGACGCCGTCGCGGTTGCCGGGCTCCAGGCCACGGCGGAGAATCACCGCCGGGCCGTGGTGCTGGTCCTGGGCGGCGACCGCGTCCAGGACGTCAGCCACTACCGCCCCGCCACCGTGCGGGCCTACCTGGAATCGATCCACGTGCCGCTGTTCGTCTGGAGCCTGTACGGACCGTCCGCCACCGCGGCCAAGGCCTGGAGCACCGGCGGGGAAACCGTCGAGGACGTCTCCAACCCTGCCAAAATGGAACAGGCCGTGGCGAAGCTCCGGGCCGAGCTCAAGTCCCAGAAGATCGTCTGGCTCGAAGGGCGCCACCTGCCGCAGGCGGTGACCCTGTCGCCGGATGCGCGGGGGGTGGCGCTGCCGTAGAGGAAGGCGCCTATCGGATCAACCGCTCGAATCCCTGCCTGCGCTTGAGCTGCAAGGGCTTGTCGCGGCTGCCCACGAGCCCCTCGTGGCCGGAGAGGTCGGTCGCCACCGCGTAAAGGTCGACCGTGCCGTTCTGGTGGAAAGCGGGGCTGATCTTCACCGTGTAATAGCCGGCGCGTTCCTTTTCGAGCGGCATCTCGCGGAACTTGCCGCCTTCGGAGCGGGCCAGCACCTTGACGCTCCTCACCTCGTAGTCGTCGGTGGCGCGGAAGCTCAGCTCGACGACGGTGCCGCGGGAGTAGTCCAGCAGGTAGCCGTCGCGCAGCACGACCTTCGGGGGCTGGCTGTCGAGCCGGTTGAGCAGGCTCTCCAGACGCGCCCGGGCCTCGGCGAAGCGGGGCGCCAGGTTGGGAGTCGGCTCGACGCCCTTCAGCGCTTCGAGCCCGTCCCACGGCTTCTTTCGGCGCTCGATGCCGGGCAGGGCGGCGAGCAGGGTCTCCTGCGCCTTCTGATTGCGCTGGAAAGCCTGGTAGCGGGCCAGCCGGTCCTCGAGGCCGGGGCGGTCGGGCCAGCCCGTCTCGACCGGCCCCAGCTTGGCGAGGGCCTCCGGGTATTTCGCCTGGGCGATCAGGGCGTCGGCCTGGGACTCCAGCGCCTGGGCCGCCTTGTCGCGCAGGCCGTCGGGATCGCTCGCCTTGGGCAGCAGGGCCTTCAAGGCCGCGAAGCGCTCCAGCACCTGGACGTGCTCTTCCTTGCCGGAGGCCACCCAGGCCTGGGCATAGGCCTCGACCGCGCCCCGCGCCCGGTCGAGATCCGCGCGGACCTCCGGCGCCAGCGCCGATTCCTGGCCCCTGCCGGCGTCGACGGCGCTCTGGAGCACGTCCATGTCGCCGTTCTTGAGGCCGCTCGCGAGGTCGGAAGGGAGCCGTTCGAAGGCGGTCAGCGCCAGCGTCTGTTCGAGGGCGGACAGCTCGCGGCACCCGTGGGCGGAGAGGAGCCCCTGCTCGCCGAAGGCGATCGAGCGCAGCACCCGGCGGGCACCGCTGTCGTCGCCCTGACCGAAGAGGAGCTTGGCCTCTTCCAGCCGTGCGGTGGGCGGCTCGGTGGGGGGCTTGGGGAGGTCGGCGGGGGGGGACGGAGCCGCGACCGCCTCCGGCTTGGATTCCCGCAGCAGCAGGAACGCCATGAGACCGCCGAGCACCAGGATCCCGGCGACCGCTCCCACCACCACCGGCTTGCGCAGGAGCGCGGCCAGCCCTCCCGAGGCCGAGGCAGGAGCAGCGGGACGCTGCTCGCCTCCTGATGTCCTGGCGGCCGAACCCTTCTGGCCTGTCCGTCCCCCTTTGGACGGCCCGCCGCCCCGTCCTCCACCCGGCGCCTGCGGGGGCCGGGAAGGCGGGTCCGGCACGGCGAGGAGGGCATTGAGGACCTCGTCGTCCAACGCCGAGAGAAGCTCGCCTTCCGGCTCCGGGGCCGCCGGGGGGGCTGGAGCCGGCGCCGGTGAGGGTGGCAAATCCAGGGCGGGAAGGGGATTGGAGACGAGCTCCAGCACGGGGGCCGGTGCCGGAACGACGGGAGCCGGCGGAGGCGCCGCGGCCTGGACAGATACCGCCGGGACAGCTACTGCCTGCACAGATACCGCCTGGACAGGCACCGCCGGCTTGGGTGCCGCGGCGAACGCATTGCCCAAGGCCCGCCGCAGGGCCTCGCGGATCTCCGCGGCCGCCGGGCGCTCGGCGGGATTGGCCCGCAAGGAGCGTTCCAGCACCTGCCGCAGGGCCTCGTCGCTCTCGAGCTCGAAGCTCACCGCCAGCGGCAACTGGACGACCGGCGAGTCGCCGAAGCCGACCGTGGCGCCCAGGGCGTGGCACGCCACGAGAGCCAGCGAATAGAGGTCGGCCCGGCCGTCCGCCGGTCCGCCCGAGGCCAATCCCGAGGTCAATTCGGGGGCCAGGAACCGGGCGTTCTCCGTCGATGCGGCTCCTCGAGGACGGAAAAGCGCGGTGCCGAGCCCCAGGAGCTTCACCTGCGGCACTTGATCCTCGCCGGAGACGAGGAACACGTTGTCCGGCGAGAGATTGTGGTGGGCGAGCCCGCGCCCGGCCAGCGCCTCCAGGCCGTTGAGCGTCTGGCCGATCTGCATGAGGACACGGACCGGGGGAGAGCCTGCCGCCGCGTCGAGCCCCTTTCCCTCCAGCAGCTCCTGGACGAGGAAGGCGCTGCCGTCCGTGGTGAAACCCGAGTCGAAGACGGCCGGGACGTTGGGATGCCCCAGCCCCGTGAGCACCCCCGCGAGCATCGTGAACGCCGGCGCTGCGGCCAGCCCGGGCGAGTCGCCCACCGTGATCAGCTTGACCGCGACGGTGCCCCCGGTCTGGCTGTCAGTCGCCCGCAAGACGGACCCAAACCGGGTCGACTTCAGGATTTTCTGAAGCTGATAGCGCTCGGTGAGCTCACGAAACTGCATCCCTCGATCCTCCCGCCGGGAGCGTCGAAATGGCAAACCTCGCTGTAAATTCCTGGCCGGCTGCGCTAGTATAGATGATGCTCAATGCAAAGCGAGCCGAAACCATGCAGCAACGATTGAAGCTTCTTTCCCTCCTCCTCGTCCTGTTCCTCGCGGCCTCGCGCGCCGCGTCCGCCGCTCCTCCGGCCGATAACACGGCTTCGCCCTATGGCGTCAACGTCCACGCTCCCCAGGGGGCGGAGATGAAGGCGGCCTTCGACCGTCTCAAGGCCGCGAAGGTCAGCTGGGTGCGAATCGACTTCATCTGGGCCTGGGCCGAGCCGGTCCGGGGGAGGTACGACTGGCGGCTCTACGACGCCCTGGCCGCCGAGGCCAACCGGCGCGGGCTCAAGGTCTACGCCACCGTCGCCTATACGCCGGCCTGGGCCACGGACGGCCCCGCCCTCACCGGCGTGCCCCGCAACCCGGACGACTGGCGGCGTTTCTGCTTCCGCGCCGCCAAGCGCTACAAGAAGACCATCCAGCATTGGGGGATGTGGAACGAGCCCAACCTGCCCCGTTTCTGGTCCGGCAGCCGCCAGCAGTACATCGACGTCATCCTGAAGACCGGGGCCGACGCCATCCACACCGGCAACCCCGCCGCCCAGGTCGGGGGGCCGGACCTCGCCCACCTGACCACCGGCGGCGCCGACTGGTACGACTGGCTCCGGCAGAGCCTGCTCGAAGCGGGCGACCGGATGGACTTCATCACCCACCACCTCTATGACGGCGACGGCAACGGCGACGTCACCGACAAGCTGGAAGATGCCACGATCTTCGGCAGCCGCCCCTCCCTTTGGGACGCCGTGACGCCCTCGGTCAAGGAGGTGCTCCAGAGCACCGGCTGGCTCGGCCGCAAGCCCTTCTGGCTCACCGAGACCGGCTGGGAGTCGAACCGCGTCACGGAAACCCGTCAGGCGGACTACTCCGGCGGGCTCCTGGGCGACTGGCTCACCGGCCGGCCGAGCCGCGACTGGGTCGACAAGATCTTCTTCTACGAGCTCCAGGACGGCCCCCCCGAGACCGGCTTCTCCTGGGGGCTCTGGCGGACGAACGGCACGGCCAAACCCGCCTGGGACGCCTACCGGCGGTTCATTGCCGAGCATCCGTAGGGGCGGCCCCATGGGGCCGCCCCCACTCTCGATCCGCCACCATTTGTGATACCTTCCCCCGGATTTATCCGGTCGGTCAGGGGCTGCCGCACCTGTCTCTTCGGAGCCGGGGTGCCGACCGGCGGTAACCCAGGGGTCCACCCTTTAAGCGCGACGTGATCGGCCCGGCTCTCGCCGAGAGCCGTGAGCCACGGTTTGCGCTGTGAATTGTCCATTTCAAGGGATTTTTGGAGGAACTATGTCGAAACTCAAGCTCCTTGCCCGGTCCGGGCTCCCCATCCTGGGGTTGATGGCCCTCTGGGCGCTCCTTGCCGCGAACCCCGCCTTGGCGAGCGAAGCCGATCTGATTCTGCCCGACCTGGCGAGTCAGGACTTTCTCGGGATCAACGGGCACAACCTGCTTCTGGGCGGTCTCGTCGTCTGCGTCGCTGGGTCTCCTCTTCGGCTTCTTCATGTACGTGCAGCTCAAGAACCTGCCCGTACACCGCTCGATGCGGGAGATCTCCGAGCTGATCTACGAGACCTGCAAGACCTACCTGGTCACCCAGGGCAAGTTCATCCTGCTGCTTGAGGCTCTTCATCGGCATCGTGATGGTCATCTACTTCGGCGGCGCTGCGCGACTTCACCCTCACCAAGGTGCTGACGATCCTCGCCTTCAGCCTGGTCGGCATCGCCGGCAGCTACGGCGTCGCCTGGTTCGGCATCCGGGTCAACACCTTCGCCAACTCGCGCTCCGCTTTCGCCAGCCTCGGCGGCAAGCCGTTCCCGACCTATGCCATTCCCGCTCAAGGCCGGCATCAGCATCGGCATGCTGCTGATCAGCGTCGAGCTGTTGCATGATGCTCGCGATCCTCCTCTTCGTGCCGCGCGACTACGCCGGTCCCTGCTTCATCGGCTTCGCCATCGGCGAGTCGCTGGGCGCCGCGGCGCTGCGCATCGCGGGCGGCATCTTCACCAAGATCGCCGACATCGGCTCCGACCTGATGAAGATCGTCTTCAACATCAAGGAAGACGACGCCCGCAACCCCGGCGTGATCGCCGACTGCACGGGCGACAACGCGGGCGACTCGGTCGGCCCGACGGCGGACGGCTTCGAGACCTACGGCGTCACCGGCGTCGCGCTGATCACCTTCATCCTCCTCGCGGTCAGCGAGGCGGCGCGGGCCCCAACTTCCGGACGATCCAGGTCCAGCTGCTGGTCTGGATCTTCGTCATGCGCGTCATGATGGTCATCACCAGCGGCGTCTCCTACGTGATCAACGAGGCCATCGCCAAGGCGCAGCTACGGCAACGCCGACGACGATGAACTTCGAGGCGCCGCTGACCTCGCTGGTCTGGCTGACCTCGATGATCTCGATCGTCGTCACCTATGCCGCCTCCTACCTGCTGATCCCGGACTTGGACGGCGACACCACGCTCTGGTGGAAGCTCTCGACGATCATCACCTGCGGCACGCTCGCCGGCGCGGTCATTCCCGAGTTCGTCAAGGTCTTCACCTCGACCGAGTCCGGCCCACGTCAAGGAAGTGGTGACCGCCTCCCGCGAGGGCGGCGCGTCGCTCAACATCCTGTCCGGCCTGATCGCCGGCAACTTCAGCGCCTACTGGATGGGCCTGGCATCGTCGCCCTGATGGGCGTCGCCTACGGCGTCAGCACGCTGGGCCTCGGCGAGCTGATGATCGCCCCTGCCGTGTTCGCCTTCGGCCTCGTGGCGTTCGGCTTCCTCGGCATGGGCCCGGTGACGATCGCCGTCGACTCCTACGGCCCGGTGACCGACAACGCCCAGTCGGTGTTCGAGCTGTCGACCATCGAGACGCTGCCGAACATCAGCGGCCGAGATCAAGAAGGACTTCGGCTTCACGCCCGACTTCGAGAGCGCCAAGCACTACCTCGAAGACAACGACGGCGCCGGCAACACCTTCAAGGCCACGGCCAAGCCGGTGCTCATCGGCACCGCCGTGGTCGGCGCGACGACGCTGATCTTCTCGATCATCGTGGTGCTCACCGAAGGCCTGAAGCCGGAGCTCGTCCAGAACCTCTCGCTGCTCCATCCGCCGTTCCTGCTCGGCCTGATCACCGGCGGCGCGATCATCTACTGGTTCACCGGCGCCTCCAGCCAGGCGGTCTCCACCGGCGCCTACCGCGCCGTCGAGTTCATCAAGAAGAACATCAAGCTCGACGTCGGGCGCCGAGAAGGCCTCGATCGAAGACAGCAAGCGGGTCGTGGAGATCTGCACCACCTACGCCCAGAAGGGCATGTTCAACATCTTCCTGACGGTGTTCTTCACGCACCCTGGCGTTCGCCTGCCTCGAGCCGTACTTCTTCATCGGCTACCTGATCTCGATCGCCATCTTCGGCCTCTACCAGGCCATCTTCATGGCCAACGCCGGCGGCGCCTGGGACAACGCCAAGAAGATCGTCGAGGTCGAGCTCAAGGAGAAGGGCACGCCGCTGCACGCCGCCACGGTCGTCGGCGACACGGTGGGCGATCCGTTCAAGGACACCTCCTCGGTGGCCATGAACCCGATCATCAAGTTCACCACCCTGTTCGGCCTGCTGGCCGTGGAGCTGGCGATCGAGATGGACCCGACCCTGCGCGTGGGCCTGTCGGCCGTGTTCTTCCTGATCTCCACGGTCTTCGTCTGGCGGTCGTTCTACGGCATGCGGATCCCGGCGGAGGCCACGCACTAGGCCCGAGGCTTCAAGGGGCGCTACTTCCGGGTGGCGCCCCCGCTCCGTTTTTCCTTCTTTTTCCCCTTCGCTTCCTTGGCCGCCTGGGCGCGGAGCGCCGCCTCCCGGGACCGGCCCGCCCACTCCACGAACAGGTCCTGATCCTCGAAGACGTCGTCCGGCACGGTGTAGTAGGGCATCGTCGAAGTCATTTTGTCGGGATAGGGATGGAACGGTCCGATTCCCCGGGCCTCATAGTCCGGCCGGTTCTCCTCATCCGCCCGCATCAGCAAGACGTCGTCCACCACGATGCCGGTCATCAGGCCGTCGACGTAGATACCGAAGCCGCCGAACATGAATTTGTAGGATGGCTCGCCGAGCGGGGCGAGGCGGTCCATCAGGTAGTCGCAGAACTCGCTAGCTCTGGGCATCGGCGACACTCCTTGGCGGACATCATGGCGCTTCCCCTGGTATAACGGTGGGGACTAGGCGCCAAGTCAAGCTCTTTTCAGCGCTCTCTGGAGTTCACTTACAACAGCGGCAACATCGGTTCGGGTTCCAGAAGATCAATACGCCTCCCGAACAGGTGCTCGAGATCCTCCAGCAGACCGAAGAAGCTGTCCGCGTGCTCCGCGGGGGGTATCGGCTCAAACTCCACCAGAAAGTCGAGGTCGCTCGTCGCCGGATCGAAGTCATCACGGTTGGCGGAGCCGAAGAGATCCAGCCGCTCGACCCGGTGCTTGAGGCAAAGGTCTCGAAGAGCCTCGATCTTCTCCTGGATTGCAGAGTTCATCTCCACCTCCGTTGCTAGGATAACCCGTGGTTGCCTGTTGACGGTGCATTTGGGCCGGTAGAAGGATCTTCCTCTCCGGCGGGAGGCCTTTTCCACCTTACAGGCCGGTCGTTCCGGCCGGCGGGAGGACGGTGGAGCGGAACGGACGCCCCGCTTGCTCCGGCGAGCCTCCCATTCGGGTCCACGGAAGGCTCGTTCCGGTCAACGGGGTTCTCGGTCCGCGGGAAAGGCCTCTCGTTCCGATCCGCGACCTCTTCGCTCCGCTCGGCCGGGGACCCGTTCCGGTCCGCAGGCCGTCCGTTCCGGTCCGTGGCCGGCTCGCCGGGTGGAACGAACGAGCCGTCCCGGTCCGAGGGCCTTCCGTTCCGCTCCGAGGGCCGAATTCAGAGATCGTCCGGCCGCAAACCCACCAGCTCCATCAGCTTGAGGGCGTTGACCGTCGTCGCCACCCCCGGCCTCATCTGGTAGTCGAAGGTCATGGGCGGGTCGCCGCCGGGATGGAGGGTCTCGCGGAAGTGGACGGCGATGGCCGAGGGCTGGAGATCCTCCACCTCGGCGAGTTGAAGGTCGTGGGTCGAGACGGCGCCGATCGCCCCCCGCTTCAGAAGATGCAATACAACCCGCCGTACCGCCACCTGCCGCTCGTAGCTGTTCGTGCCTCTCAGCACCTCGTCCAGGAGATAGAGCAGGACCCGTCCTTGGGCATGCATCCGATCCGACTCCTGGACGATCCCCTGGATCCTCTTGAGCTCGGCCATGAAGAACGAGACTCCCTCGGCCAGCGAGTCCTCCACCAGGATGCTCGTGGCCAGGATGACCGGCGGCATCCGCAACGAGGCGGCGCAGACGGGCGCACCCATCTGGGCCAGCACGGCGTTGACTCCGATCGAGCGTAGCAAGGTGCTCTTGCCGGACATGTTCGACCCGGTCACGAGGAGGAACGTCCCCTGGGGACCGATCTCGACGTCGTTGGTCACCCGGTGGGCGTCCGTGATCAGAGGATGGCCGAGCCCGCGCGCCGCGATCCGGTCCTCTCCCACGGCGACCGTAGGGAAGGTCCATTCCGGGTGATCGAACCCGAGAACCGCCAGGGTCGAGAGCGCTTCGAACCGTCCGAGCGCCGTCAGCCACCCCCGTGCCTTCGGCCCCGCGTCCCGCTGCCACTTTTCGAGCAGAAGCAGGACGTGGAAGTCCCAGAACAGGAGGCCTTGGAGAAGCAGATGGAGATACGAAGAGTGGCGGACGTCCGACAGCTCGACCCGGCGATGGAGGAGACGCATCCAGGCATGGGCGGGCCGGTCTTTCAAAGACAGATCCTCACCGGTCAACCGTCTCAAACCTTCCGCCTTGTACGTTGGGCCGGCGATCGTCTCCAGGGCCTCGGCATAGCGCTGGAAATCTTCCTCACGGGCTTCGGCCAGGTCGAAGGTCGCGAACGTCCTCTTGGCGAAGAGGTAGCCGAGCGCCATGTTGACCGTGAAGAAGCTGGCGAAGACGCCCCAGGGTAGGAGGCCCAGGATGGCGCTGAAGAGAGCCGCCACGGTCAGGACGGCGAGCAGGCGGGCCAGCCAGGTCAGCGCCGGACGCCGCAGAAGCCAGGGCTCGCCCTCGGCCCAGCGCAGGAACGACTCGACGTCGCCCGACGCCTTCTCCATCGGCCGGGCGCTCACCTCGAGCCGTTGGCGCAGGTCGATCTCGGGAGCCAGCTCGGCGACGGCTTCCTGCCGGCGGGCGATCTCCTCGGGTGCAGCCGGGTGAAGCAGCCAGGCCATGAAGGCCGCCTTGCCCGGCGGCGTATGGACGGTGCCGAGCAGATGAGCCACGGAAGCACGCCCGAAGAGGTTCAGGTCGCGCGCGATCGGCCGCTCGGTATCGTCCGGTTCCGGCAGGGATGGAACCGTCAGAGCTCCCCAATTCCGGGCCAGCCGAAGCAGTCCCTCCTCATTGACCGTCTTGAGCTCCCTCTGCCGCCGCTGCTTCTGGATGACCCGGTCGTGGTACGGCAAAACGGCCAGGAACGCCACCAGCCAGAACCCCGCCCCGGCCCACCATTCCCACCCGGGGCGTCCACCCTTGGCGAGGACGACGCCGAGGCAGGCGATGAAGGTGACGAAGAGAGCACCGCGGAAAACGGAGAACCGAAACGAGATGCCGGTGAGACGCGCTTCCTCGGCGGCAAAGGCGTCGCGGCGGTGGCGGTAGGCTTCGGCGGGGGAGGTCGTCATGCGGGGGAGTATAGTGAGCCCGGAGGGCGTCCTACTCCTAGCCCCCTCCTAGCCCAGGGTGAAACCGTGGGTAGAAGAGGAGGGCGGGCTTCGGTTTCCCAGGGTTGCACCCTGGGCCTCTAGGAGGGGCTAGCCATGAAGCAACATAAATCCTCCCTTGGGAACGAGTACGCAACGAGAACGAGGCGCAGTCAGAGGGGGGAGCCGCTATAATGGCGGGTCCCGCGCCGCAGCGCGGCTTCCAGTACCCCCCCAATCCGGAGCACTTCACATATGGCCAAAGCGCGCGTTGCCGTTCTCAAGACCAAGCCCGAGACCGTCCTGGAGGACGTGGGGCGCACCATGGAGCTGGGCGAGGTCAAGCGCCACCTGGCTCCCGGCGCGACCACCATCCTCAAGGACAACATCTCCTGGCACTTCCCCTTCCCCGGGGCGAACACCACCCCCTGGCAGCTCGAGGGGACCATCCAGAAACTGAACGCCGACGGCTACACGGACCAGGTCTGCGTGCAGAACAACACCGTGGTGACCGATCCCAAGAAGGGCGAGCGGCTCAACCGGTACCTCCCCGTGCTCGACAAGTACCACGTGCCGGTGCGCTACAACTGCTTCGCCGACGACTTGAAGTGGATCACCTACCGGCCCAAGGGAAAGATGCTGGTGCTGCCGAAGATCTACCCCGAAGGGATCACCATCCCCGAGTTCTTCCTGGGGAAGAACGTCGTCCACCTGCCCACGGTGAAGTGCCACATCTACACCACGACCACGGGGGCGATGAAGAACGCCTTCGGCGGCCTTCTGAACACCCGGCGGCACTACACGCACTCGTGGATCCACGAGACGCTGGTGGACCTGCTGACGATTCAGAAGGAGATCCACTCGGGGATTTTCGCGGTGAAGGACGGCACCACCTGCGGCAACGGCCCGGGGCCGCGGACGATGATCCCCGTGGAGAAGGACTTCATGATGGCCTCGGGCGACCAGGTGGCGATCGACGCCGTGGCGGCGAAGCTGATGGGGTTCGACCCGATGTCGATCAAGTACATCCGGCTGGCGCATGAGGCGGGGCTGGGCGTGGGCGACCCGCGGGACATCGAGGTGGTGGGCGAGGACGTTTCGAAGTGGAACTTCAAATTTTCGGTGGGAGACAACGCGGTCTCCCGCTTTGGCGACCTCGTGTGGTTCGGCCCGCTCCATGGCCTCCAGAAGCTGTTGTTCCGGACGCCGCTGGTCTACTTCTTTGTGTTCGGCTCGTACTTCTACCATGACTACGCCTGGTACCCCACGGTGGGGAAGCGGCGGATCGAGGAGTACAAGCGGACCAGCAAATGGATGCGCCTCTTCGAGCAGTATCCCGAGGCGGTGCAGGAAGAAGAGAAGGCGGCCTGAGCCCGGCATCCACGCCGGCTGAGGCCGAAACCGGCGGCACGGGCCTGGAGCGGCTCGGCCGCCGGTTGCTGGTGCCGCTGGGCCTGGGTGTCCTGGTGGTGGTGGGGCTGGCCCTCTCGGCGAACCCGCGGGAGCTGGCCCGCAGCCTCCGGGTTTTCGACCTCCGCCTGCTGGTGCCCGTGCTCTCCCTCTCCCTGGTGAACTACACACTGCGCTTTGCGCGCTGGGAGGTCTACCTCCGCCGGCTGGAGGTGCGCCTACCGCGGTCGCGCAGCCTGGGGGTGTTCCTCGCCGGGTTTCTGCTCTCGGTGACTCCGGGCAAGGCGGGCGAGCTCGGCAAGGCCTGGCTGGTGAGGGAGTTGGGAGGCGGGCCGGCCCTCAGGGTGGTGCCGGCCGTGCTGGCCGAGCGGGTGACGGACCTCCTGGGCGTGCTGCTGCTGATCTCCGTGGGTGCCCTCCCCTTTCCAGGAGGCCCGTGGATCGCGGCGGCCGGTCTCGCGGGGGTGACCGTCGCGGTGGCGGCGCTCACCTGGCGCGGGCTGGCGGAATGGATCTTCCGGCTGATGGGCCGGCTGCCCCTGGTGGGTCCCCGGGTGCCGGGCCTGCTGGAGCTGTACGAACGGCTGCGGTCCCTGCTGTCGCCCGGGCTGCTCCTGGCCGCCGTGGGGATCTCGGTGCTGGCCTGGGGAGCGGAGGGGGTGGGGTTCTTCCTGGTGGTGCGGGAGTACGCGCCCAAGGCGGGCCTGCTGCTCTCCATCTTCAACTACACCGGCTCGACCTTCCTGGGCGCGCTCTCCATGCTTCCCGGCGGCCTGGGCGCGGCCGAAGGAGCCCTCACTGCGCTCCTCCACGGGCAGGGGCTGGATACGGCGGACGCGGGCTCGGTGACCCTGGTGACCCGCGCCGCCACCCTCTGGTTCGCCGTCCTCCTGGGGCTTGCCGCCGTCCCCTTCCTGGCCAGGTGGCTGCGGAAGCGGACGGCGTAGTTCGGATCAATCCCGCAGAAGCTGCCGCAGGACGTAATGCAGGATGCCGCCGTGGCGGTAGTACTGCACCTCCTGGGGCGTATCCAGGCGGAGACGGGCCTTGAATTCGGTGACCTTGCCGTCCTCGGCGGTGGCACGGACGGTCATGTAGCGGCCGTCCTTGAAGCCGTTTTCGACGCCCGCGGCGAGGCCGGTGATCTCGACCACTTCCTGGCCGGTCAGGCCCAGGCTCGCCACGGTGTCGCCGCCGATGAATTCGAGGGGGGCGATGCCCATGCCGACCAGGTTGCTCCGGTGGATGCGCTCGAAGGTCTCGGCGACGACGGCGCGGACGCCCTGGAGGAGGGGGCCCTTGGCCGCCCAGTCGCGGGAGGAGCCGGTGCCGTACTCCTTGCCGGCGAAGACGACGGTGGGCACGCCTTCCGCCTTGTACTTCATGGCGGCGTCGTAGATGGACAGCGGCTCGCCGTCCGGCAGGTGGACGGTGAAGCCGCCTTCGATCTCGGGGACCATCTTGTTGCGGATGCGGATGTTGGCGAAGGTGCCCCGCATCATGACCTCGTGGTTGCCCCGGCGGGCGCCGTAGGAGTTGAAGTCCTTGGGGGCCACGCCGTGGTCGACCAGGTACTTGCCGGCGGGGCTGGCCACCTTGATGGAACCGGCGGGCGAGATGTGGTCGGTGGTGATGCTGTCGGCGAAGACGGCGAGGACGCGGGCGCCGTGGACGTCCTCGACGGGCGCGGGCTCGGCCGGCATGTCCACGAAGTAGGGGGGCTGGCGGACGTAGGTGGACTCCGGATCCCAGGCATAGGTGTCGCCCTCGGGCACGTCGAGGCCGTTCCAATGCTCGTCGCCCGCGTAGACGTCCTGGTACTGCTCGCGGAACATGGAGGAGCGCACGGCGCGCTGGATGGTCTCCTCGACTTCCAGCCGGGTGGGCCAGAGGTCGCGGAGGAAGACGGGCTGGCCGTCCTTGCCGTTGCCGAGGGGCTCGGTCTGCCAGTCGACGTCGATGCGACCGGCGAGCGCGTAGGCCACCACCAGCGGGGGCGAGGCCAGGTAGTTGGCCCGCACGTCGGCGTTGATGCGACCCTCGAAGTTGCGGTTGCCCGAGAGCACGGCGACGGCCACCAGATCCTTCTCCTCGATGGTCTTGGAGATGGCCGGGGAGCAGGGGGCCGCTGTTGCCGATGCAGGTGGTGCAGCCGTAGCCCACGAGGTTGAACCGCAGGGCGTCGAGGTATGGGGTGAGCCCGGCCTCGCGGTAGTACTCGGTGACCACCTTGGAGCCGGGGGCGAGGCTGGTCTTGACCCAAGGCTTGGTGGACAGCCCCCTCTCGACCGCCTTCTTGGCCAGCAGGCCGGCGGCGATCATCACGGACGGGTTCGAGGTGTTGGTGCAGCTCGTGATGGCGGCGATCACCACCGAGCCGTTCTGCAGCTCGCCGGCGGCTTGGTCTTCCACCGCGACGGCGGCCATGGCCTCGGCGACAGCCAAGCCCGCGGCGGTGCCGCCCACCGCCTGGAGGCCGGGAGCCGAGGCCCGCACCTTGCCCGTGCGGGACTGGGCGGTCATGGCCTCCAGCTCCTCGAGGAAGGAGGGTCTTGACGTCCGAGAGGCGCACGCGGTCCTGCGGCCGGCGGGGGCCGGCGAGGCTCGGCTCGACCGTGGAGAGATCGAGCTCCAGGGTGTCCGAGTAGACTGCCTCCGGGCTGTCGGCCGCGTGGAAGAGCCCCTGCTCCTTCATGTAGGCCTCGACCAGAGCCACCTGCTCGGGCGAGCGGCCGGAGAAGGCGAGGTAGTCGAGCGCGATCTGGTCCACCGGGAAGATGCCGCAGGTGGCGCCGTACTCGGGCGCCATGTTGCCGATGGTGGCCCGGTCGGCGAGCGGCAGGGTGGCGAGGCCGGGGCCGAAGAACTCGACGAACTTGCCCACGACGCCCTTCTTTCGGAGCATCTCGGTGACCGTGAGCACGAGGTCGGTGGCCGTGGTCCCCTCGGGCAGCCCGCCGGCGAGGCGGAAGCCCACCACCTGGGGGATCAGCATGGAGACGGGCTGGCCGAGCATGGCCGCCTCGGCCTCGATGCCGCCCACGCCCCAGCCGAGCACGCCCAGGCCGTTGACCATGGTGGTGTGGGAGTCGGTGCCCACCAGGGTGTCGGGGTAGGCGTAGACCTCCCGCTTCTCGCCTCCAAGAAGCTCCCCTTCCATGACCACCCGGGCCAGGTATTCGAGGTTGACCTGGTGGACGATGCCGGTGTCGGGCGGCACCACCTTGAAGTTGCTGAACGCCGTCTGCCCCCAGCGCAGGAAGGCGTAGCGCTCGCGGTTGCGCTCGAATTCCTTTTCGGCGTTGATCAGGAAGGCGGCGGCGGTGCCGTATTCGTCCACCTGGACGGAGTGGTCGATCACCAGCTCGACGGGCTGGAGCGGGTTGATCTTGCGGGGGTCGCCGCCCATGGCGACCATGGCGTCGCGCATGGCGGCGAGATCGACCACGGCGGGGACGCCGGTGAAGTCCTGGAGCAGGACGCGGGCCGGCATGAAGGCGATCTCCCGCGACGGGAGGGCCTTGGGGTCCCAGCGGGCCAGGGCCTCGATGTCGTCCGCGGTGACCACGGAGCCGTCCTCCCGGCGCAGCAGGTTTTCGAGCAGGATGCGCAGGGCATAGGGGAGGCGTTGGACGTTCCAGCCCCGCTTCTCCAGGGCGTCCAGGCGGGCCAGGCGAACCTCGCGGCCGGCCACCTGCAGGGTCGCGCGGCTTCCAAAGCTATCTTTCATGGGATCGGTCTCCTCGGATCTTCAATCACTGCGGCGACTGCGGCGCGGGGAGCGCCAGAACGGGGTGACCCCCCGCGCGGTTGAAATCAAAGATATCAGCTCGGCGGGATTTCTCCCAGACCGGGGTAAGATGGCGCCATGTCCGTGAGCGGCTCCGATCTCATGACCCCGGTCCTGCTGATGGCCATGCCCCAGGTGCTCGACCCGTTCTTCCACCGGAGCGTGGTGCTGCTTCTCCACCATGAGGACGAGGGGAGCTTCGGTTTCATCGTCAACCGCCCAACGGGAATCAAGGTGGCCGAGATCCTCAAGGGAATGGACGTCGGCTGGGAGGGTGGCGAGGAGGAGGTCGCCTACTTCGGCGGCCCGGTACAGCCGCAGCTCGGGACGGTGCTTTTCTCTCCCGTGCTCGACGAGAACGACCCCGAGGACACGGCCACCGAGATCGCTCCGGGCTTGGCGCTGACGCAGCACATCGGCGACCTCTCCCGGCTGGCCGAGGCGCCGCCGGGCCAGTTCCGCCTGCTGCTGGGCTACGCGGGCTGGGGCGAGGGGCAGCTCATGGAGGAGATTCTCCGCAACGACTGGCTCACGGCGCCGGTCACGAGCGACCTGATCTTCGCGCCCGATCCCGAGCGCGTGTGGGACGCGGCCTTGCGGTCGGTGGGGATCGATCCCGCGGCCCTGCCGTCCTGGATGCCGGCCGGCGGCAACGGCGAACGAGTCGGCCAACTGACCGCAGACAAACCGCAGACAAATGACCGCGATCCCATGAAGACGGAGCACCACCGGTCGGCCGGCGGCCTGGTCGTGGAGGGCTCCCGGATCCTCTTGATCTCGACCCAGGAAGGGCGCCGCTGGCAGCTTCCCAAGGGTCACATCGAGAAGGGGGAGACGCCCGAGCAGGCGGCCCTGCGCGAGGTACAGGAGGAGACGGGCGTGACCGGCCGGGTCGTGGCGCCCCTCCCCGGAGTCGAATATTGGTTCGTGGAGAAGGGGAGCCGGCGGGTGCACAAGCGGGTTGACTACTTCCTGCTCTCCTACGTGAGCGGCGACGCCGCGGACTTCGACGTCCAGGAAGTCTCCGGGGCCGAGTGGTTCTCCTGGGACGAGGGGATCGCCAAGCTGAGCTTCGAGAACGAGCGCAAGGTGGTGCTCCAGGCCCGCGAGATTACCTTGGGGAAGGAGGTTCCGCGCTGATGCCTCGAGAGAGCCTCAAGAAGAAGAAAGAGCGCGTGGCCGAGATCCTGGTCCGGCTGGAGCAGCGCCATCCCAATACGCGGCTCGCCCTCGACTTCGAGTCGCCCCTCCAGCTCCTGGTGGCCACCGTTCTCGCCGCCCAGTGCACGGACAAGAAGGTCAACGAGGTCACCCCCGCCCTCTTCCGGCGCTACCCCACGGCCCGCGACTACGCCGAGGCGGACCTGGCCGAGCTCGAGGAGCTGGTGCGCCAGACCGGCTTCTACCGCAACAAGGCCCGCGCCGTTAAGAACCTCGGCATCGCCTTGATGGCGGACCACGAAGGGAAGGTGCCGGCGGAGATGGACGCCCTGACGGCGCTCCCCGGGGTGGGCCGCAAGACGGCCAACGTGGTGCTGGGCCACGCCTTCGGCCTGGCGGAGGGGATCGTGGTGGACACCCACGTCCAGCGCCTCTCCCGCCGGCTGGGGATGACCGGCGAGACCGACGCCGAGAAGATCGAGCGCGACCTGCTCCCCTTGATCCCCCGCGACGTCTGGACGCGCTTCGGCCCTTTGATGCAGGAGCACGGCCGGACGATCTGCAAGGCGCGCAAGCCCGAATGCGCCATCTGCCCCGTGGCCGAGCTGTGCCCCTCGGCGGAGGTCTGAGACATGAATCCTGAAAAAACTGCCGTCGTCACGGGCGCCTCGTCCGGCATCGGCGCGGCCACGGCGCGCGCGCTGGCCGGGGCCGGATTCCGCGTCTTCGTGGGTGCCCGGCGGCTGGACCGGCTGCAAGAGGTGGCCGCGCCGATCGGGGCTACCGCCCTCCCCCTCGACGTGACGGACGCGGAGAGCGTAGCGGCCTTCGTTGCCCGGCTTCCCTCCCAGGTCCACCTGCTGGTCAACAACGCCGGCGGCGCCCAGGGAGTCGACCGCGTCGAGACCGCCCGCGACGAGGACTGGCGGTGGATGTGGGAGACCAACGTCCTGGGCGTGATGCGGGTGACCCGCGCCCTGCTGCCGGCCCTCCGGGCGTCGGGCGACGGCCACGTGATCAACGTCGGCTCGATCGCCGGGTTCGAGACCTACGTGGGCGGGGCGGGCTACACGGGGAGCAAGCACGCCGTGCGGGCGTTGACCCGCACGCTCCGCCTGGAGCTGCTGGGCGAGCCCATCCGGGTGACCGAGGTGGCCCCGGGGCTCGCCGAGACGGAGTTCTCCCTGGTTCGCTTCGATGGTGACGCCGAGCGGGCCAAGGGGGTCTACCGCGGGCTCGATCCCCTGACCGGCGAGGACGTCGCCGACTGCATCGTCTGGGCGGCCACCCGCCCGTCCCACGTCAACATCGACGAGATCGTCGTCCGCCCGCGCGACCAGGCCACGGCCACCATGGTCCATCGCCGGGATCCCCGGGATCCCGCCAAGCTCTGAGGCTCCTTGAAGCTCCGGCCACTCCGGCTGCTCCCGCTGCTCCCGCTATTGGCACTCCCCTTCCTGCTGTCCTCGGGAGGGTGTGCCCGCGGGGGCCTCACGGCGCCCGAGCTCTACGAGCGCGACTGCGCGCGCTGCCACGGTGACAACGGGCAGGGAGTTGCCCGGGGGCTCCGCACCTACCCCCGGCTCAACCTCCTCGACTCGCCCATGGTGAGCCGGGGCGACCGCGCGGCCGTGCGGCAGCGCATCGCCGAGGGGCATGGCCCCATGCCCGGCTTCCGCCGCCGGCTGACGCCCCAGGAGATCGAACGGTTGACCGATTTCACCTTTCACCTGAAGGAGAAACGCTGATGGACCCGCAACGCCTCAAGGAGACCTACCAGAAGCTCCAGAGCCTCGACGAGCGCATGACCCACAAGGTCCGGCCGCGACCGGGGGGCGGCCTCGTCCGCCCCACCACGGAGCAGCTGGAGCAGTCGATGCGAGATCTCGCCCACTACACGATCGAGCTCAAGGAGGTGGTCCACGAGCTGTTCCTGTCGATCGCCTCGAAACCGCCTGCGGCCTGACGGGAGCGATCATTATGACTCAACTGGTCATATTGACTTGACTGGTCATCGCCGCCGGGCTAGAGTGCTTTCATGAAAACCATGGGAATTGCCGAGCTGAAGGCGATGCTTTCCGAGACCCTCGTGCGCGTGAAGGCGGGTGAAGAAGTGATCGTCACCGAGCACAGCCGGCCCATCGCCCGGCTTGTCCCCCTGTCCTCGGCCACTCCCGCCGCGGCCACCCAGGAGTTGGTCCGGGCGGGCCTGGTGAAGGCGCCGGAGAAGACCCTCGACGAGTCGTTCTGGCAACTCCCCCGGGCCCAGTATCTTCAGGGGGAAAAACATCGTCAGGGAGAGCCCCTCCGCCGCGACCTCGACGAGGCGGAGGAGTGGGAGCTGCGGGAGGCGGTCTGAGGTTCTGGGACAGCTCCTCCCTGGTCGCTCTGGCGGTGCTCGAACCCGCTTCCGGAAAGCTGGAAACCCTTCTTCGGCGCGATCCGGAGATGGCGCTCTGGTGGGGGGCGCCCCTGGAGTGCTCCAGCGTGCTCCTGGGCGCTTGGCGGCGAGAGCGGATCTCCGAGGCGGACCTGTTCAAGGCCCGTTCGATTCTCGACCATCTCCGGGCGAGGGCCTTCGAGATCCAGCCGGGTGAAGAGGTCCGCGCCCGCGCCCTGCGCATCCTCTCCCTTCACAAGCTGAGCGTGGCGGGGGCCTGGGAGCTGGCCGCCGCCCTGATCTGGTGCCGGGAGCGCACCCAGAAGGCGGACTTCGTCTCCGTCGACGGCCCGCTGCGGCTGGCGGCGGCCCTCGAAGGGTTCCGCGTGCTCCCCTACGCCGACGAGGTCCACGAGCCGGACCCCGACTTCTGACGGCCCCCGGGTCTTGGCCGCCTCCCTCCCCATCGACGAAGTCCTGCCCGAGCTGATCGCCGCGATCGCCGGGCAGGAGACCGGGCCTTCGGCCGTGCTCATCGCCCCCACGGGCGCGGGCAAGACCACCCGCGTGCCGCCCGCCCTGCTGGCGGCGGGGCTCGGCGGCGGCCGGCGGATCGTGATGCTGGAGCCGCGGCGGATCGCGGCCCGCGCCGCCGCCCGGCGCATGGCGGAGGAGCACGGATGGGCCTTGGGCGGCCCAGTCGGCTACCAGGTCCGCTTCGAGACGGCGGGCCGGGCCGGAGACGAAGATCCTCGTGGTCACCGAGGGGATCCTCGTCCAGATGCTCCAGGCCGACCCATTCCTCGAAGAGGTGGGCGCCGTGATCTTCGACGAGATCCACGAGCGGAGCCTCCAGACCGACCTCTCCCTCGCCATGGCCCGGCGGGTCCAGCGGGACGCGCGGCCGGACCTCGTGCTCGTGGCCATGTCCGCCACCCTCGACCCCGGCCCGATCACGGCCTTCCTGGGTGGGTGCCCCACCCTCGAGAGCCGGGGGCGGCTCCATCCGGTTGAGATTCTTTATGTGGACAGGACTATTGAGGGAATTGAGGGAAATATTGTGCGCCTCTTGCCGGCCCGGATCGCGGCGGGCGTCCGCCGGGTGCTCGACGGGACCCCGGGGGACGTTCTCGTCTTCCTGCCCGGCGTGGCGGAGATCCAGAGGAGCACCGAGGCGCTGGCCGGCCTCGCCGCCGAGCGAGACCTCGCCGTGCTCCCGCTCTATGGCGACCTCCCGGCCGAAAGCCAGGACGCCGTGCTCCTTCCCGGCGAACGCCGCAAGGTCGTGCTGGCCACCAACGTGGCCGAGACCTCGATCACCATCGACGGCGTCACGGCGGTGGTGGACTCCGGGCTGGTGCGCCGGCTCCGTTTCGATCCCTCGACGGGGCTCAACCGCCTGGAGCTGGGCCGGGTGAGCCGCGCCTCGGCGGACCAGCGGACCGGCCGCGCGGGCCGCCAGGCGCCGGGCCTCTGCCTGCGGCTCTGGCCCGCTTACGAGCACCCCACGCTCCCCGAGCGCGAAACGCCGGAGATCGCCCGCGTGGACCTCGCCGGCTCCGCTCTCCAGCTCCTCTCCTGGGGCGAGCCCGACCTCGAAGCCTTCGGCTGGTTCGAGCGACCGGACCCCGAGGCCCTCGCCACCGCTCTGCTCCTGCTCCGCCGGCTCGGAGCCGTGGATGGACAACAGGGCCATGGCGTCACCTCGCTCGGCGGCGCCATGGCCCGCCTGCCCGTCCACCCCCGGCTCGCCCGTCTGCTGGTGGAGGGGCACCGGGCCGGCCGCACCCGTGAAGCGGCCCTGCTGGCCGCGATCCTCTCCGAGCGCGATCCATTCCCTCGGGGGATCCGCGGGGCCGGTCCCCGCCGTGCTTCGCGCTCCGACCTCCTCGACCGGCTGGACGCCCTGGAGACCTTTGAGAGGCGGGGAGCTCCCGAATTCGATCTGAATACCGGCGCAGCCCGGTTCATCCTCCGTGCCCGGGATCAGCTCGCCGATCTGGCCCGGCGGGACCTGGGGAAACCCGGAGAGCGGGTGGAGGGGGACGAGCCCCTCCTCCGCGCCCTGCTCGCCGCCTATCCGGACCGCCTCGCCCGCCGGCGCGAGCCCCGGAGCCCGCGCGGCCTCATGGTGGGCGGCCGGGGCGTGCGGCTCGCCGAGGAAAGCAGCGTGCTGGAAGCGGACCTCTTTCTCTGCGTGGACCTCGACGCCGGCCGGGGCGGCGCCCTCTCGGAAGCCCTGGTGCGGAAGGCTTCCGCCGTAGAGCCGGAGTGGCTGGCGCCTCATCTTCTGCGCATCACGGTCGAGCTGGAATTCGACTTCGCCCGGGAAAGGGTGGCGGCCTGGAAGCGCACCCGCTACGAAGACCTCGTCGTTGCCGAGGCGGAAGTGCCGCCGCCGGAAGCCGCCGAAACGGCGAGGGTTCTGGCCGAAGCGGCCTCCGGCCTGCTCGACCGCGCGCTGCCCCTGGACGCTCCGGAGGTCGCCTCCTTCCTGGCCCGCGTCCGCTGCCTGGCGGACTGGCGGCCGGAGCTGGGCCTTCCGCGATTCGGCGAGCCCGACATTCGCGGCCTCCTACCCGCCCTGGCGGCCGGTCGCAAATCCTTCGCCGAGCTGAGACGCGCGCCCCTCCTCGAAGTTCTCCAGGATGCCCTTTCCTACGAGCAGCTCGAAGCCGTGCGCCGCGAGACCCCGGAACGGTTGGAGGTGCCGAGCGGCAGCCTCATCAAGATCCTCTACGAGCCGGGCCAGCCGCCGGTGCTCGCGGCCCGCATCCAGGAGCTGTTCGGTTTGGCCGAGACGCCGCGGGTGGCCGGCGGAAGGGTGCCGGTGCTTCTCCATCTCCTGGCTCCCAATGGCCGGCCCCAGCAGGTGACCCTCGATCTCCGGAGCTTCTGGGAGAACACCTACCCGCAGGTCCGCAAAGAGCTTCAGGGTCGCTACCCCAGGCATTCCTGGCCCCAGGATCCCTGGAACGCCACGCCGGAGCGGCGGCCCCGGCGGCCTAAGAGCTGAGCCGCTTCGGCCTGGGCACGAACACGGCCGTGCCCACTGCAAGCCCCAGAGAAGCGATGGCGAGACCCCAAAGAAAGGCCGGTGGTCGATAGAGACCCGAGCCGGGCTGAGCCAAAGCGCCGGGCACCTCCCAGACGGTGCCATCCGGGTCCGCATAAACGCGTTGGAGAGGCGGCGGAAGCGCCGCGTCCGGAGCGGCCAGCAGGTAACGAACGCCAAGGCGGGCATAGAGGGGATGGCCGGGCCGGCCGAATTCCGGATGCTCACCGTGCCAGGCCACGGTGACCGGAGCCGTGGCCTCGACCCAGGCCACGGGAGCCATGGGGTTGTAGATCCGCGCGTCCGTCAGCCCATAGAGCGAGGCGAGGTTGGGTGGGAACGCCACGCCCAGGGCCGCCATCCGGTACCCGGGCTCTAGGTGGGCCTGGAGAAATCGAACAGGGCCGGTGGCGGGGAACGCCAGCCGGCGCGGCATGGGCGGATTCGCGGGGCCGTGGATCATGAGCAACTCGGCCGCGGCGAGGAACGCCACTCCCGCCACGGCGAGCGAACGGCCGCGCCGCTGCCAGGAGGCCGCGATCAGCAGCAGCAGGGTGGCGAGGCCCAGGAACCGGAGCTGCCAGCGGAGCCAGCCGAAGCGGAACACCGCCATCCGGGCCGCGTCCGCGGGATCGGGATGGGCGAGGTAGCCCCAGGCGATCACCAGACCCAGCCCGAGGGCCGCGATCAGAAGGGGCCAACGGCGGACCTCCCCCAGACGAAAACGCTCCAGGGAGCAGGCCCCGAGGTAGGCCAGACAGAGCGACAGCGGCAGCAAAAGGCGCCGGCTCCCCACGGGTGCTCCCCAGGGAAGGGGGGCGATCAGCAACAGGCAGAGGACGGCGATCCCCAGAGCCAGGCCTTCCTGCGGGAATCGTTTCCGCGCGCCCACGCTCAACAGGGCCGCCAGCAGCACGGCCGTACCCTCGAAGCCGCCGGCGTCCTCGTTGGTGTTGGAGAGCCCCCAGTAGTGGATGAACCGGCTGTTGCCGTAGGCATTGGGAGTGGCGAGGGGGAGCCAGTGGAGGGCGAGGCTTCCCCCCGCCCGGACCCTCACCCCCTGGCCCCCTCTCCCGCCATCCCCCCACCGGGAGAGGGGGAACGTGACGGTGCCGTCTTGCCCTTCTCTCTCCTCTCCCTTTGAGGTGGGGTGGGGAGGGGAGGGGAGTCGCGCCGCGCGTAGGGTTTGAGGCAGGTATTCGGCCGTGGGCAGAAGGGCCGGCGCCGCCAGAGCTCCGGCGACCACGAAGGCGATCCCGGTCTGGATCGACAGTGGTTTCCTCATCCCGCACGGCCGGAGGCGGAGCTTGTCCAGGAGAAAGAGAAGGACGAGAACCAACGCGTAGACGATCGTCTCCGGATGCCCTCCAAGAAGGAGAGCAAGGACTCCCGCGCCAAGCAACACACCATCCCGGCGCCCATGGCACTGATCGACCCGGGCAACTCCATAGAGCACCAGAGGCAGAAGCGCCGCCGTGTTGGCGATCGGCCAGCCCAGCCAGAGGAGCAGGAAGCCGCCGAGCCCGTAGGCGAGCGAGCCGGCCAGCGACGGGGCCATGGAGAGGCCCTGGCGCCGGAGCCAGAGGAAGCCGAAGACCAATGCCACGAACACCCGCAGGGCCGCCGTCACCCCGGCGGCCTGCACCAGCGGCAAGGGGAAACCGAGGACCGCGAGCGGCTGGAGCGCCTGCGCCTGCGGGTCGGCCAGAAGGGGCATCCCTGGCCCCACCCGGGGGTTCCAGAGGGGCCAACGCCCCTCCGCCCAGGCTTCGCGCACGGCGGCGAGCGACGGGGTCACGAGTTGGATCAGGTCGCCCTGAAGGAAGTTGCCGTGCGGCTCCGTGGGCGGGAGGCTCCGAAAGGGCACCTCGCCCCGCAGGCTGTCGAGTGGCAGGAGCACCTTGCCGCCGAAGAGCACGGAGCCGAAGAGAGCCAGGAGCAGGGCCGCGAAGACGGCCAGCACCCGCCACGGCACGGAATCGAGCCACCGCCGCAGCACCGCGAGGAGGCACGCCGCCAGCAGCCCGACCCAGAGGCCGGGCAGAAGGTCCAGGGGACTCCAGTCGGCCACGCGGGCATGGCCGGCAGTCTAGCAAGAGGGGTGATAGATTTGCCCTTCGTTATGTTCCGGGTCGCCTACCAGATCTTCCGCTACCGCGGGCTCCTCGCGACCCTGACCTCCCGGGAGCTCAAGGCGCGCTACCGCGGCTCCGTGCTCGGCTTCTTCTGGTCGCTGGCCAACCCGCTGATGCTGCTGTCGGTCTACACGTTCGTCTTCAGCATCGTGTTCAAGCCCGAGGCGCGGGGGGCCATGAGCCCCTACGCCCTGTTCCTGGTGAGCGGGCTCTTCCCCTGGATCTGGGTCTCGGCGTCGGCTCTCGAAGGATCGATGTCGCTCCTCGCCAACTCGGGGCTCATCCGCAAGGCCGTGTTCCCGGCCGAGCTGCTGCCCATGGTGGCGGTGCTCCAGAACCTCGTCCACCTGCTGTTCGCGCTCCCCATCGTGGTCGTGGCCGCTGGTGGCGGGCCGGCTTCTCGGCTACCCGGTGGGCGGCCTCGCGGTGCTTCGCCCTGCCGGGCGTGCTGCTGCTCCACCTGCCCATGGTGGCGGGGCTGGCCCTGGGGACGTCCGCGCTCACGGTGCATTTCAAGGACGTGCGGGACCTGCTGGCCAACCTCCTCACGCTGATGTTCTTCATGACCCCGATCCTCTTCTCGCTCGACACCATCCGGCACCTCGCCCCGGTGTGGTGGGCCGTGCGGCTCAACCCCTTCACGCCGTTCACCCTGGCCTACCAGGACGTGCTCTTCCGCGGCCAGCTCCCCGAGGCCTCGCTGTGGTTGCAGATGGCCCTGGTGAGCTTCGTCTCCTGGGTGATGGGGGCGGGGTTGTTCGACCGGCTGCGGGAGACGCTGGTGGAGGCGGCATGATCGCAGACACCGCGGGCTCCAAGGGTACTCCCGAGACGGCTCCCGCCGGGGAGGCCATCCGCGTCGAGCACGCTCGGCAAGCTCTACCGCCGCACCCTGCCGGGCGACCGCCTGCGGACGCTCAAGAGCGCTCTCGTCGGGGCGCAGCATGACCCGGGGATCTGAAGCCCGAGGAGGCCATCGCCGCCCTGGAGGACGTCGACTTCACCGTCGGCCGGGGCGAGGCGTTCGGCATCATCGGCGGCAACGGCTCGGGCAAATCCACCCTGCTCAAGCTGGTCGCCGGCATGCTCAAGCCCACCTCCGGCCGCATCACGGTCGCCGGCCGCGTGGCCGCCCTGATCGAGCTGGGCGCCGGCTTCCACCCCGAGATCTCGGGCCGGGAGAACGTCTTCATCAACGGCGCCGTGCTCGGCCTGACCCGCAAGCAGATCGAGCGCAAGTACGACGAGATCGTGGAGTTCTCCGGCCTCGGCGACTTCATGGAGGAGCCGGTCAAGAACTACTCCTCCGGCATGTACGTGCGCCTGGGCTTCGCCGTGGCCATCCACACCGACCCCGACGTCCTGCTGGTCGACGAGGTGCTCGCCGTGGGCGACGAGGCTTTCGCCCACCGCTGCCTGCGGCGCATCGAGGAGTTCCTGGCCGAGGGCAAGACGCTCCTGCTGGTGAGCCACTCGCTGGACTTGGTGGAGGGCGTCTGCGACCGCGTGCTCTGGGTGGAGAACGGCCGTCAGCGCCTGGTGGGCGAGCCCCGCCGGGTGATCGACGCCTACCGCCAGGAGGTGGCGGAGAAGGAAGGCGAAGAGCACCGCACGGCCAAGCAGGAGCGTGCAGCAGGCCGGCGGCGAGGTCGCCGAGGCGCTGCGCTGGGGCTCGCGGGAGGCCGAGATCACCTCGCCTCCGCCTTCTATCCGGCGACGAAGAGCGCTACCACTTCGAGTCCGGCGAAGACCTGGTCTTCGAGATCCGCGCCCAGGCTGCCCAGCCCTTGGACCGACTTCGTCTTCGGCGTGGCGGTTGCCACGCCTCGGGGCTTCGAGGTCTGGGGCACCAACACGGATATCGCGGGGCTACGTCCCCGGCCGTTTCGCGGGCGAAGCCACGGTGCGCCTCGCCTGCCCGGCCCTGCGCTTCGCCCCCGGAGAGTACGTGGTGGACGTGGCGGTGCACTCCAAGGAAGGCGCTCCCTACGACTACCAGCGCCGCGCCATCTCCTTCACGGTCAAGGCCCCGCATCGGCATGGCGGGGTCGGTGTCTACTTCCCGGAGCACCGGTGGGAGACCGAAGGGGGAGTGGAATGGACAACCTCCACGACCTTGCCCGAAGAATGACGGCGGCAGCCCTGGCCGCCGTGGACCCGACGCCGCCCTGGCGCGGCACGACTCGCGGACGGCCCTGGCCGCCGTACCCGGGGCGCTTCTCGAAACCGGACCCACCGGCACCAACGTGGGGGACCTCGCCGTCTACCTCCGCGCCCGACCCCTCGCGCCCCATTTGGGGTAGCATCGCCCAAATCACGACAGGGAGATCCTCATGGAAGAGCCCGAAGCGGGCCTCAACGTCAAGATCAGCGACGACGAGCTCAAAGGTCGATACTCCAACCTCCTGCGCATCACCCACACGCGCGAGGAGTTCATCCTCGACTTCATCAACCTGGCTCCGCCGCAGGGCGTCGTCACCGCCCGCATCATCACCAGCCCGGGCCATCTCAAGCGCATCATCCGCGCCCTGAGCGCCAACATGGACCGGTACGAGAAAGCCCACGGCACCATTCAAGAGGCTCCGAATCCGACCGGAGTCGACGACGTGAACTGACCCCGGGCCTCCGTCCGGGCGAGCGCAGGCCCTACCTCGAGAAGGGAGGCGGCCGGTCGAGATGATGGGTGGGATGATTGGTGGAAAAAAGGCGCGCTGGCGGCTCGCCGCCGCCCTGCCCCTGCTCGCGGGGCTCGCCGTGGCCTGCCGGTCCGTCCCCGTGCGCAGCACGAGCACGAGCGGCGTGGGCCTCGACCAGGGTCCCACCCGCTGGCTCATGCTGCCCGAGGAGCAGCGCAAGTACCGGCGTCTCCGCACCACCCGCGAGACCGTCGACTTCATCGAGGACTTCTGGCGCCGCCGTGACCCGGACCCCAACGTCCCCGGCAACGAGCTGTCGAAGATCTTCTACGAACGGGTCGAAGCCGCCGACCGCCTCTACGGCGAGGGCGGCTCCCGCGGCAGCCTGACCGAGCGCGGCCGGGCGCTGATCCTCCTGGGGCCGCCGCCGATCCTGCGCTACAGCCAGAAGAGGGTCCCCGCCTGGGATCCCGGCAAGCCAGGCGCCCCTTCGGCCGTCGAGACCCGCACCCTCTCGCTGGAGTCCTGGGTCTATCAGGCCGGCGAGCTTCCGACCTCCCTGCGCAGCACCTCGAGGAAGACGACCCGCGCCCGGAGATCGTCCTCGTCTTCGCCGTCGATCCCCGCCACACCTATCTGGTCGAGGGCGAGAAGTACCTGGAGATGGCCGCGCGGCCTCCTTGCGCGAGGAGGAGAGCCGAAATGACCGTTCCCGGTCTGCGATGGACCTCGCGGCCGCGGAGATTCGATTTGGGACTTGAAAGAATCCGGTGCCGTGTGGCATGCCGAAGCCTTACGAGCAACCTGTACTCTACGATCCGACGAAAGCGGACGTGGCAACCGACTGGCTCAGATGGAAACGCTGTGCCATCCTGCGTGGATGAACACCACGGGCATGAACCCGACTCAAAGGAGAAGCCATGCGCCTCATGACGATCGGTCTCGTGGCCCTCGCGGCGCTGGCCTGCCAGGCGCCGGACGCCACGGACGGCAATATGGACGGAAAGAAGGCCCAGGCCACCGGAACAACGGCCGGCCCGGCTGGAGAGGATCTGAAAATCGTGCCTGACATCGACAAGCGCGTCGCCCAGTTCGCACCCGTTTCCACTACCGGCCGACCTCTCGGCCCTCACCGCCGAGGACCGCCAGGTGCTCGACAAGCTGGTCGAGGCCGCCCGGCTGATGAACGAGATCTTCCTGCGCCAGGCCTGGGCCGGCAACCCGGACGCTGCGCGAGCAGCTCGAAGGCTACGGCGGGGAGCACGCCGCCGCCGTCCGCGACTACTTCACCATCAACTTCGGCCCCTGGGACCGGCTCGACGGAGCGCAAGCCCTTCCTCGGCGACAAGGCCCACCCGCCGGGCGCCGGGTACTACCCCGAGGACATGACCAAGGCCGAATTCGAGGCCTGGATCGCCAAGCACCCGGGTGACAAGGAGAAATTCTCCTCGACCGTCACCCGTGATCCGCCGCGAGCCCGGACCGCGGGCTCACCGCCGTCCCCTACTCCCAGGAGTACGCCGAGTGGCTCGAGCCCGCCGCGAAGCTCCTGCGCGAGGCCGCCGCCCTCACCAGCAACGCCTCGCTCAAGAAGTTCCTGGAGCTCGCGCGCCGCCGCCTTCGAGAGCGACGACTACTACGCCTCGCGACATCGCCTGGATGGACCTCGACGCGCCGGTCGAGGTCACCATCGGCCCCTACGAGACCTACGAGGACGAGCTCTTCGGCTTCAAGGCCGCCTTCGAGGCGTTCGTCACCGTCAACCTCCCCGCGGAGTCCACCGCCCTCGCGCGCTACAAGGAGCGGCTCCCCTGGCTGGAGCGCAACCTGCCGATCCCCGACGAGCACAAGAACCTCACCCGCGGCACCGAGAGCCCGATCCGCGTCGTCGACACCGTCTACAGCGCGGGCGACACCCGGGCCGGCGTGCAGACGGCTCGCCTTCAACCTGCCCAACGACGAGCGGGTGCGCGAGGCCAAGGGCTCCAAGAAGGTGCTGCTGCGCAACGTCATGAAGGCCAAGTACGACCGCATCCTCGTCCCCATCGCCGAGCGCGTGCTCGACCCGGCGCAGGTCAAGGACGTGTCGTTCGACGCCTACTTCAACGAGGTGCTCCACCACGAGCTGTCGCACGGCCTGGGGCCGGGCACCATCACCGTGGACGGCCGCAAGACCGAGGTGCGCCTGGAGCTCAAGGAGCTCTTCGCGACCCTGGAAGAGGCCAAGGCCGACGTCATGGGCGTCTACAACATCCTCGCCTTGATCGAGCAGGGAGACATGCCGGCCTCGCTCCGCCAGCTCCCTGGAGCCCACCTACGTGGCCGGCCTCTTCCGCTCAGCCCGCTTCGGCGTCGACGAGGCCCACGGCCAGGGCGTGGTGGCCCAGTTCAACTACCTGCTGGAGAAAGGCGCCCTGCGGGTCGACGAACGGCCGCTTCCGCGCCGTCTCCGAGAAGTTCCCCGGCGCCATCCGCGACCTGCTCCACGACATGCTGATGCTCCAGGCGGCCGGCGACTACGCGGGGACCAAGGCAGTTCCTCGACAAGTACGGCAAGGCCACCCCGCCCATCCGCGAGGCCATCGGCCGGCTGGCGGACCTGCCGGTGGACATCCGGCCGATGCACGCGGTGGGGGAGTAGGAGACCTCTTACACCTTCTTCGGCGGCAGCTCCCGCGCCACCGGCTCGTCCTGGAAGCCGTGGTGGTTGTGGCTGCCGTCGCAGAACGGCTTGTTGGCCGAGGCTCCGCAGCGGCAGAGCGAGACGACGGTGCGCCCGCCGAGGCCGAAGGCCTGGCCCGTGGGATCGAGGATCTGCAGGTTCTCCCCTTCCAGGCGGAAGGGGCCGTTCTTCATCACGGTGATCTTGCTGTCCGGCATTCAAGCCTCCCTTGGGTGAGGGCCTAAGGTATCCTAAGCGGCCCCTCCGAGAGAAACCGCCCGAATGAGCACCGAAGAGCCGCCCGTCCAGGAATCCCGCCTTCGCGTCTGGGGTCTCCGGCTGCTCAAGGGGGCGGTCGCCGCCCTGACTCTGTACTTCACCTGGCGTTTCCTGGCCCACGGCGATTTCGAATGGCACCGCCTGGCCGAGCGGGTCGCCGAGGCGCGGACCCGCTACCTGGTCCTTGGCGCCGCCTGCCTGCTGGCCCGCTACGGGCTCTGGGATTGGCGGTTCCGGCTCGCCATGCGGCGGGTGATGGGGACGCGCTCGGGCGCCGTCCTCGGCTTCTTCGTCCTCATGGCCTCCGCCGCGCTCAACCTCATCACGCCCACGGCCCGGGTGATCGGGGGGATGATGCGGGCGCGCTATTTCGCCCGCGCCAACCGGCGTCCCTTCGGGTTCCTCTACGGCATCGTGCTCTACGACCAGGTGGCGCACCACGCCGTCATGACCGTCTGCACCTGGGTCACCCTCATCGTCACCGCCTACGCCCTGGGCTACTCCGGTTTCGGCACGCTGGCACTCGTGGCGCTGGTCGTGAGCGGCGGGCTACTGCTGGCCTGGGGCCGCCGCCAGGGTCCGTTCGAGCAGAGCCCGCTCGTGCGCTACCTGGCCCGCCGGGCGGAGCGTGCCGAGGGGCGGCTCCGGAAAATGCTCGCCCATGGGCACGAGGCGGTGGGCGTGTTCGTGCGGCTCCTGGGCGTCGCCTCGCTCCGGCTGCCGGCAACCGTTCTGGGGGTGGCCTACTTCCTCGTCAACGCCGCCGCCCAGTGGGCCATGCTCCACGCCATCGGCGCCCCGGTGAACCCCTTCGTGGTCGTCGCCGTGGTGGCCGTGGGCACCGGCGCGGGCACGCTCTCCGGCGCTCCCGGAGGCCTCGGCGCCACCGAGATCACCATGATGGCCTCCTTCAAGGCCCTGGGCGTGGACGAGGTCACCGCCGCCGCCGGCACTCTCCTCTACCGGGGGATCCACTACGCCTCCGTGCTGTTGATCGGCCTGCCGGCGCTGGGGCTGCTGGAGTGGCGGGGGGGACCGGATCAAATGGAGAGCGACTAGTGCGACGCGGGGGAACAACCCCCTATCTCCAGCTGTTCACAGGAGTGCCGTAGACTGTCAGGTCCGATGAAGCCGAAAAGCCCCCACGACTGGACTCCCATCCTGGCCGCCGAGCGGCCGGTGGAGATGTTTTCGCCGCATGGCCGGCACAAGCTGGGGCTCGTGTACGCGAACACCTACCACGTGGGCATGTCCAGCCTCGGGTTCCAGCGGGTCCATGAGCTGGTCCACCAGCGGCCCGACTGGTCCAGCGAGCGCTTTTTCACCGACGGCTTCGGCATGCCGCTTTCCGTCGAGAGCCGGCGTCCCCTGGACGACTTCCGCTGCCTCGCGTTCTCGGTCTCGTTCGAAGAGGACTACGTCAACCTGCTCCAGATGCTCGACCGGGCGCGCATCCCCCTGCGCCGCCGCGACCGGCAGCCGTGGGACCCGGTGATCCTCATGGGCGGCTCCTGCGCCTCGATCAACCCGCTGCCGATGTCGGAATTCGTCGACGTCTTCGCCCTCGGTGCGGCCGAGAACGTCCTGCCGAACCTCCTCGCCGCCCTCGAAGAAGAGGGGGCCCGCGAAGCGATCATCGAACGCCTCGCTGGCCACGACGGATTCTACGTGCCCGCCTTCCATCAGCCTGAAGGAGAGGACGAGCTGCCCAAGCTCAACAAGCTGGAGCTCTCCGAGGAGCAGATGAAGGCGCCGGGATTCCTGCCCACGACCGCCATCGTCACCCCGAACACGGAGTTCTCGGAGAAGTTCCTGATCGAGATGTCGCGCGGCTGCCCGGAGAAGTGCAAATACTGCTGGGCCACCTTCGGCATGGGGCGCTTCCGCTGGCACCCCACCGAGTACATCCTGGCCGCGCTCGACCGCGCCCGCTCGGTCACCGACCAGCTCGGCTTCGTCGCCACCGCCGTGGGCGACCACCCGGACATCGAGAAGATCCTCCGCGAGGCCAACGAGCTCGGCTTCCGCACGGCGGTCTCGTCGATCCGCATCCCGGCGGTGACCGAGGGGGTGCTGGCCGCCCTCCACGCCTCGGGAGACCGCTCGATCACACTGGCCCCCGAAACGGGCACGGACTCGCTGCGGGTGAAGATGGGGAAACCGATCCCCAACTCCTTCCTGCTGGAGAAGATCCGCCTGATCTTCCGCCACGGCTTCACGCAGCTCAAGCTCTACTTCATCGTCGGCCTGCCGGGCGAGACGATGGAGGACGTCCAGGGGATCCTGGACCTCGCGGCCGAGGCCAAGGCGATCATGCTGGACGAGCTGCCGAAGCGCGGGCAGATCGGCAACGTCCACTTGGGCGTCAACGTGCTGGTGCCCAAGCCCTACACGCCCTGGCAGCGCGAGCCGCTGGACGGCGAGCGGAGCCTCAAGGAAAAGCTCGCCCTGCTGCGCAAGGGGGTCACCCGCATGCCCAACGTCTCCATGGGCTCGGTCTCCGCGCGCCAGGCGGTCTGGCAGACCTACATCAGCAAGGCCGGCAGCGACGCCGCCGACGTGATCGAAGCGGCCGCCCGGGGCGAGTCCCTGAGCGTTCTCCTCCAACGCTTCGGCCACAAGATCCACCCCGAGGTCTACGCCCGCCTGGAAGGCGACCTCCGGTGGCACTTCATGCGCCAGGCCTGAGCCGGCTCTAGAGCCGCGCCATCGTGTCCCGGTAGAACCCTTCCAGGATCTCCTGGTTGTGAGCCTCCACCACCTTGCGCTTGACGCTCATCTTGGGCGTCAGCTCGCCGGTGGCCTGGGAGAGGTCGTGGTCCAGCACGTGGAAGGCCTTGATGCGCTCGTAGGAGGCGAGGGAGGCGTTGACGTCGTCCAGGCCCTCCTGCAGGAGCTGGCGCACCTCGGGGCGGGCGGCGAGATCGGCGTAATCCTGGTAGGCGATCCCCTTCTCTTTCGCCCACTTGCCCACGGCCTCCTCGTTGATGGTGAGAAGGGCCACGCAGAAGGGGCGGCGGTCGCCGAGCATCACGGCCTGGGAGACGTAGGGGCACCTCGCCTTGAGCTGGTTTTCGATGTTCTGGGGAGCGATGTTCTTCCCACCGGCGGTCACCAGGATGTCCTTCTTGCGGTCGGTGATGGTGAGGAAGCCGTCCGCGTCGATCACCCCGACGTCCCCCGTGTGGAGCCAGCCCTCGCCGTCCAGCGCCTCCGCCGAGGCCTCGGGGAGGTTGTAGTAGCCGCTCATGATGTTGCCGCCGCGGATGAGGATCTCGCCGTCTTCCGCGGTCCGGATCTCAACCCCTCTCAAGGCAAGGCCCACCGTGCCGAACTTGTAGCTCTCGGGGCGGTTGGCGGTGCTGCCGGCCGAGGTCTCGGTCAGGCCGTAGGCTTCGAGGATCAGGATGTCGCAGGCGTGGAAAAACTCGCCGATGGTGCGCGCGAGCGGCGCGCCGCCCGAGACCAGGACGCGCAACCTCCCTCCCAGGCGCGCCTTGAGCTTGGAGTAGACGAGCCGGTCGGCCAGCCGGTGCTTGAGGGCGAGCAGCCCCGAGGGCTGGCGCCCCTTCTGGCGCAGCTTCGAGACCTCGGAGCCCACGGCGAGCGCCCACTGGAAGATCTTGTACTTGAGCGGGCTCCCTTCCTTGGCGCCCGAGACGATGCGGTTGTACACCTTCTCGTAGACCCGCGGCACGCCCGCCATCACGGTCGGGCGGACGGCGGCCAGGTTCGCCACCAGGTCGTCCACCACGCCGTCGATGGCAGTGGCCACGCCGACCGAGATGAAGCCGATCTCGAGCACCTTGGCGAAGGAGTGGGCCAGGGGAAGGAAGAGGAGCTGCTTGTCGTCGGCCCGCAGCACCCCGGTGTCGATGATGGACTCGGCTTCGAAGAGCCAGTTGCCATGGGTCAGCATGACCCCCTTGGGCTTGCCCGTGGTGCCGGAGGTGTAGATCAGGGTGGCGAGATCTCCCGGCGCCACGGACGAGGCCACGTCGTCGAAGCCACCGGGGTGGGTGGCGTCCCAGGCGGCGCCCTGGCTTTCGAGCTCCGCGAGGGTGACCGTCCAGCCATCTCCTTCCACGGGGGAGCCGTCCATGAGGATCAGCTTCATGACATCGCCGATCCGGTCCCTCACCTCGCGGAGCTTGGCCTCCTGGGCCGGGTTTTCGACGAAGCAGACGCGGGCCCCGGAGTCGGCCAGGATGTAGGCGCTCTCCTCGGCCGTGTTCGAGGTGTAGATCGTCGAGGTGGCCCCGCCGGCCGAGAGGATGCCGAGGTCGGCCAGCACCCACTCCGGGCTGCTGGTGGCGAGAATGGCTCCCCGCTCCCCCTTCTGAAAGCCCAGGCTCAGCAGCCCGCAGCCGATGGAGCGCACCCGCCGGCCGGCCTCGCCCCAGGTCATGGAGCGCCACTGCCCTCCGTAACGGCCGGACATGGCCTCGGCCCCGGTGCTCTCCTGGACCCGGTGCTGAAACAAGTCGACGACGGAACGGAACGCCTTGGTCTTGGACTCTGTCTTTGGCTCAGGCAAGGGGCAGCTCTCCCGAAAGCTTGAAATGGGTTGCCGGATGGCTAGAGAATGATAGCGCACTCTGCGGAGCCGGCCCGCCTGGAGCCATATCTTCAAGAAAGCTCACAAGTTATGGCCAACCTTCGTCCGCCGCGCTCCAGGTTCTGATGGCAACCAATGACCTCAAGCTCCTGGCGGCCGAGGCGAACGGCCGGGCCTGAAGGAGCCCGGTGACGTCAGTACACGGGCAGGTCGCCCGTCTGGATCACGGAATCGAACGTTCCGTCTTCGTTGCAAGGCGCCACGGCTCCCGGTTTCCAGGCCTGGAGGGCGGGCTTGAGGGAGGTGGCGAGCTCCTCGCGGTTGACCTGGTCGAGGAAGATGCGGAGCGCGCTCTTGTAGGCGCTGCAGCGTGCCCTCACCGTGGCCTCGGCCTCCGGGACGAACGCGGTCACCGGGCGCACCCGCTTGCGCTCATCCCCGTACCCCAGGACGGCGTGGTGCAGAGCTTCCCAATCGAGGAAATCCTGAAAGGTCTTGGGGCCGATCTCGCGGTCGAGAGCCTGGACGTCGGCCCGGGCGCCGGGATTTCTCTTGAGGAGCCGCTCGTAGTACCGGTCCCAGAGCGCCTTGACGATGCGCACCTTGGACAGGCCGGACACCGTCTCCCCGGCGGCGAACAGGCTGGCGGCGAGAAAGTCGAAGATGTCCTCGCGCAGTTGCTCCGGAAACCGGAACCGGTAGAGGAAGTCGAAGGCGAGGTGGCCATGGAGGATCTCGCCAAGGTTCTCGCGGGCGGCGAAGCGGGTCACGCACAGGTCGAACAGCTCGTGAGCCGCCGGGTCCAGCGTTTCCCGCAGCTTGGCGGCGTGCTCCCGGAGGTTCTCCGTCTTGAGCTTCCGGCGTCTGGGCGTAGTAGTCCCGGGCTCTTTGCGCCAGGAGGGTCGTGAGCGTTACGTTCTCTTTGGTGATGCGGCTCACCTTGGCAGGCAGGCGGAACACCTCATAGGGAGGAGGTGGGACGCCGATGGCGGCGAGGAACCCGAAAGGCGTCATCTCCATGGGTGGCAGGCCTCCGGCCGGCGTGAGGCCGTGGCGGGCCGCCGACTCGCGGAAGCCGGCGAGCGCGGCGGGGTCCCCCGGGACGCAGAGGCGGCGGAAGAGGCGGCTGTCGATCAGGTAGCGAAGGGGCGGGACCACGGAGGGAATGATATCCCGCGAGGTCCCATGAGGACTTTTCAGCCCTCGTTCACCCCATCCAGATCCACCAGCGGCGTGCCCCGCATCAGCGCCCAGTAGAGCGCGAACGCCACCCCGAAGCCCACGAACCAGGAATAGTCGTAGAGGACGGCGAAGCGCGGATTGACCAGGCCGATCAGCGCCACGGCGATTCCCGCCACGAGCGCGATCAGGGCCTTGGGATTCCAGCGGCCGTAGATGCCGTTCGAATCATAGAGGTCCGCCAGCGACAGGCGCGCCTTGCGGATCAGCCAGTAGTCCGCGATGAAGATGCCCGCGAGCGGCCCGAGGAAGCCTGAATAGCCCACCAGCCAGCCGAAGATGTAGGTGCCGTAGTCCGAAAGGAGGCGCCAGGGCATCATGGCGATCCCCAGGATGCCCGTGAGCACGCCGCCGATGGCGAAGGTGATGCGCGACGGCCAGAAGTTCGCGAAGTCGTTGGCCGGCCCCACCACGTTGGCGGCCACGTTGGTGGTGAGCGTGGCGATGAGCAGCGCGAAGAGCGAGATCAGGATCACCAGGGGATGGCCGAGCCGCGAGAGCAGGACCACCGGGTCCCAGATCGCCTCGCCGAAGATCAGCACGGAGGCGGAGGTCACGGCCACGCCGATGAAAGAGAAGAGGGTCATGGTGGTGGGCAGCCCGTAGAGCTGCCCCCGGACCTGCGCCTTCTGATCTTTCGCGTAGCGCGACAGGTCGGGGATGTTGAGCGCCAGCGTCGCCCAGAAGCCCACCATGGCGGTGAGGGACGGCACGAAGAACTTCAGGAATTCTCCCGTCGTCTTGAATTTGCTCGGCTGGGCCAGCATCGGCCCCAGCCCGCCGGCCCGCTGGGCGGCCCAGGCGAGGAGGGCGAGCCCGGCCACGATGAGGAAGGGCGCGGCCCACGACTCCAGGCGCTTGATGGCGTTGCTGCCGCGGACGACGACGTACATGTTCATCAGCCAGAAAGCGAAAAACGCGATCCAGACCGCGCCCGGCACCCGTTCCCAGCCGGGAAACGCCGTCCGCAGCATGGTGTGGATCGCCTGGCCGCCGATCCAGGTCTGGATGCCGAACCATCCGCAGGCCACCAGCCCGCGCAAAACCGCCGGCACGTTGGCACCGCGGGTGCCGAACGAGGCCCGGGCGAGGACGGGGAACGGGATTCCATACCGGGTCCCCGGATGGGCGATGAGCACCATGGGGATGAGCACGATCGCGTTGCCCAGGAGGATCGTGAGCAGGGCCTGCCACCAGCTCATCCCCCCCTGGATCAACCCCGCAGCCAGCATGTAGGTGGGGATGCAGACCGAAAGCCCCACCCACAGCGACGCCATGTTGTAAGTGCTCCACGTCCGCTGCTCGACGCGCGTAGGAGCGAGGTCCTTGTTCCACAGGCGGGGATCGGCCGGAGTCTCCCGCAGCTCATAAAGATCGCCCCGGACCCGGCGCATGGCGCCGATTCGGACAGCGTGAGCGGCGCGGGCACTGGGGGCGGAAGGGGCGTCCACCGCTGGCTTGGGCATGGTGACGCGTATGGTACACCTGCCGGGAAGGAGCCGGAGGCTGAGGCCAAAGCTACGGATCCTTTGAGCACCTTGACGTTGCGCACGCTAGCCTTGTTTGGTCTCCTTTACGAGACCGAAGTACGGGAACTTGAAAGAGTTTGCAGCTCCCGGCGGGAGGGAGACCTCCCGTACCCCGGAGGATACGGGAGGCTCTTGAAAACGGCCAAACGATCCTGCCCTACTGCACGCGCAGGATGCCCCAGAGGCCGTTGTCGATACCCGGCCCGGTCTGGTCCCGGAACAGGTAGTCGCCGGGAACGGAGAGCTTCCCACCGGCTCCGTTCCGGAGCAGGAGGTCGAAGTGGTTGGAGGGCCCGAAGCCCATATGCGCGCCCTCCCAGAAAGAGAAACTGTTATTGCGGCCGAGCCGGGTCGAATTCTGCACGTAAGGCTCCTTGTCCCACACGTGCCCGGCGAGAGAGAAGACCATGTTGCGCGAGTGGCCGCCGGGCATGAGCAACCGGAAACGGACCAGTTGGCCCGGGGCGGCCGTGAAGATCGGCGTCTGAGCCTCGGCGCCGACCTTGGCGTTGGTGAGGACGTCCCACCAGTCGCCAAAGTCGTCGGTGTCCGCGAATTGCGTGCCGGGCGCGTGCTGCATGCGTTTCCACAGCGGCTCGGTCCGGTAGTTGATCGCTTTCTGGCCCGAGTCCTCCGGGTCCTCCATGCAGCCGAGGTTCTCCACCGGCCAGCCTTGCGCCGCGACGGCGGGACCTGGGTATGCGGGGAAGCAGAGCTGGCCGAGCGAGCTGTCGGTCCTCAGGTTCACGTCGTTTTGTAAAAGCAGCACGAATTCACGGAAGCTGCCTTCTGTGCCGCCGCTGATGGTGGCGACCGCCCGCCGGTAGGGGTCGTACTCCGAGATGATCGCGCTCGGCGGCTCGATGATCAGCGCACCGATCGCCCCCTTGCTCGCATGCTCGATGCGATCGGAAGACTGAAGGTTGGTCGCGCCGAACTCGATCGGAGTCGCGGTGACCGTGCCGTCGGGATTGATCGTCACGTTGCCGGCATACCACTCGTACGTGGTGAAATGCCCCGGTGCCACGAGCTGATTGCCGTTGCTGCCGACGTTGGCCCCATCGAAGCGGCTGACGTCGAAGTAGAGGAGCTGCGGGTGCAGGCCGACGTAGCTCGACGGCCGTATGTCGTTGGTGTTGAACCCCTCGGCGATCATGGGCAGGGTGTTGTAGCCGTCGAGGTCCGCCAGTGTCGAGGGCAGCTTGTTGCGCAGCGTGAGCTTGATGCATTCGCCCGCCTTGGCGCGCAGGATCAGCGGTTCGGGCCGAAGGTTGTAACCCGGCTTGAGCTTGCCCGCGGTGTCGAGGTCGCCCGAGCGGACATAGAGGATCGAGGTCGGATCCCACAGAGGCCCGAAGGCGCCGTCCGCGCGGCTGTTGTAGACGAGCCGGCCGTTGGGCAGGGCATTCGCGGCCGTTACGGCGGTCACGTCGAAGGCGCGCACCGGTGCTGACTTGGGGCACGAGAAATCGTAGGCACCCACCGCGCCAGGATCGATCCCTGACCGGCCATTGGGGTTGTCCGGCAACGCCATCAGATCGGGCCGGCGGCCGGTGTACGCCCGCAGGATGCCCCAGAGGCCATTCCACAGGTCGTCGGTCGAAGAGCCTGCCATCCAGAGCCGGTCAACGGCATCCCCGGACGGCTTCTTGACGAGCTGCGGGATGATGAACTCGAAGTGCTCGGAGATGCCCATCATCTGGCTGCTGCGGTAACCCGAGTTGGGCTCCGACGGCTCGAACAGCCATTTGACGCCATGGATGCTGAAGTTGTGCCCTTCTTCGTGGGCTCCCACGAGGACGCGGATCTGCACCCGGTCGTTCTCATAGGCCCGCAGCAAAGGCGTGTACGGGTCGTAGCTCCCTACGTCACCGGTCAGCGGCGGGTAGAAACCGGGCTGGCTGTTGAGGGCCGTATCCTGGCGCGCGATCGAGGCGAAGGCAAAGGAGAGGTCCCCCGCCTGACTCGCGGCCTGGGAGTTGGTTTGCGGATCGCGCACCCGCAAAGCGAGCGGCTCGTTCCGGTAGTTGACCGACATGGTGCCAGGCTCGTCGGCCGAGACGCAGCTCCGGGCACGGAGGCGGGAAGCCGTTGTCCGGGCATTCCTGGGGACGCAGGAGAAGGTCGGGAAGGCCCACCTCTTCCCGGCCCGGCGGGTTGATCGCCTTCTGCGGGTCGGGGAAGCCGTTGCTGCCGGCTTCGTAGGCGAGTTGGAAGTCGCCAAACTCCAGAAGGAACTCGCGGTAGGAGGGCTCGCCTGCAGCGCTGATGACCGCCTGCCAGGTCGTAGGGCCGCCGTCGTGCCGGCCGCCGAGCACGGCCCCGGTCTCGTTGTGATACCAGCTCGAGCCGGGGGGCTCGATCACCAGGCCGGCGTAGAGGCCCGCCTGCTGATGGGTCGAAGGGCTGAAGTGATCGTGGGTGAAGACGGTGCGCAAGGTGCGGTCGTTGCCGTTGTTGTCACGCACCGGGTCGGCCCACCAGCGCTGGATCGTGGTCTGAGCGCCGATCCAGTCCCCCTCGCCATCGCCGTCCTTGTCCGGGCCGGCGCCGAAGAAGGGATGCGGCTTGGCGACGGGACACGTGAACGTGCCGTCCCGAGCGTCGGCCGCCGAGCAGCCGTTGGCGGCGCGGATGGCCTCGATGCGCTCCTGCACCTCGCCGGGGCTGAAGGAGCCGTCTTCATAGTTGAAACCGTTTCCGGCGCCATCCGAGGCCAGGACGTCGAACTTCACCAAGTGGATGTGCTGGCCCAGGACGTCGGTGGGAGTGCGCACCTGGAAGTCGTCGAGCTGGTACTCCTTGGGCGCCAGATTGGTGAGCCAATAGTTGATGCAGGTGCCGCTGTTGGCGCGGAAGAAGAGCGGCTCCGGCGGCCTCTTGGCACCGCCGCCGAGGCCCAGGTAGTCGTCCACGTCCTCCCAAAGGGCGCTGAAGCGCTGCTGGGGGAAATGCCAGCCGGCTTTGTTGAGCTTGACGTCGTCCTCGATGTCGGCGGCCTTGATGATCCGGGGGTTGGCCGCGGCCGCGGCGTCGAGACAGGGCTCGGCGTAGGGCGCGCCGGCCACGCGCGGCTTGCCGTTGGTCGGAAACTGCGTCTGAAGGCTGCAGAAGCCGTTCGGCTCGCAACTGTTCTGGAAAGCCTGCTCGTGGAAGAGCATGGCGGCCTTTTCAGCGGCAGTGCCGTCCTCCGGGATCGGCTCGGCCACAGCCGTCAGGAGCTCCTTGTGGAAGTCCAGCCGGGTGTGCGCTTCATCGAAGGTGCCGCCGTTGATCCGGTGCCGCGGCAGGCCGCCGTCGTCGAGGGTGTCCAAGCGGCGGTTTGGGAGGACGGTGCCCGGCCACGGCAGGAACGAAGAACGGAAATCCGGGGTTGCCGGTGCCTGTGACCTGCGCCTGGCCCTGTGCGATCTGGACCGCCGCGCCCGGCATGGGAGGCATGGGCTTGCCGGGCAACGGCACGAGGGCCGGAATCGGCGTGCCGCTGGCGATCTCGCCGTCCGGCAGGGCACGGTTGGCTCCCGCGGCGGGCCGGCCTTCCGCGTCGAGCAGCGTTCCGCCTTCGAAGACGTCATGGACCCGCCAGAGCTCCCACATTCCCTGCGCGAAGTGGGGATAGAAGTGGCAATGGAAGATCGAATCACCCACCGTCTTGTTCACGTTTCCCCCGCCGGCGTAAGTGATCTCGGCGGTGAACGACGAGCCGGGTCCGATGGCCTGGCTGTCCAGATAGCTCGACTTGTCGCTGTCGGCCGTGTAGAGCCACTGGTGCGCGTGCAGGTGATGGATGTGGTGCTCCTTGGAGCCCCCGTGGAGCACCCGGAACCGGGTGTGATCGTTCAGATAACCGTGATAGCACGTTGGACGGATCGTCCGGGAAGAACGCCTTGGTGGCCTTGGCCCCCGGCAGGGGCACGCAGGAGGTGCCGCCGCGGAGCTGGTCGGCGTAATCGGAAAGATTGGGCTCCTGGCCGATCGTGTTCGGGCTCGCGGTCTGGGGACCGCAGCCCACGTTGGCCGGACGGTCCACGACCATCGCCGGATCACCGACCGCCCAGGAGGCTCAGGAAGAACTCCTCGAACTTGCATTCCGTGCAGTTCGCCATCGGTCCGACGCCGAAGCGGTTGGCGAGGACCTCGGCTCCTACGCCCGCCGAGCCGTAGTTGATGGCGAAGGCGTCGCGGCCGCTGTGCAGAGTGTGGGCGAGCTGGTCCTGCTCGAACTCGGGAAACGCCTGTACGGCGCCGGTTTCATCGTGATAAATCACGGTGAACTCGCGGAACGGCTGCTCGCGTTCCGGATAGGTATAGAGGTTGAGAGGGAAGGTGCCCGGCGCGAACCAGCCGGCCGAACGAGCCGTGCCCGGGTTGTTGGGTGCCGATCCGGTGATCACCGCGTTCAGGTCGGTATGGATGATCTCGGTGCCGTTCAGCATGTTGAGCACCGGCGTTCCCGCACGGGCATGACCAGCCGGGTAGACGGCCTCGTAGTTGAGGACCGGCTGCCCGTAGGAAGTCGTGCCCGTGGTGGCGTAATCAAGCTCCTGGCGGGTGACCTGGCTGCGGTACCAGCGCGCACCCGTGGGCTCGACGACGATGGCGCCGAACAGGCCGGAGTTGGTGTGGCCGCCGTCTCCTTCACCGCCGACCAGTGCGCCGGCGCTGTTGATCACGTGCTCGCCCTCACGCTCGGCGTAGAGCGTGTAGACGATCGACTGGCCGACGTCGACCAGCCCACTTGGTCGCGAGCCCACGTAAGTGCCGTCGTCCAGGCTTGAGACGGCCAGTTGCATACCCATGGCATGGATCGATGCCTGGCGGGTGTTGGACTGGTCATCGTCGCGCCGGGTCGGGCTCAGCAGATTCTGAAAGCTGATCCGCAGGCAGTCACCCACGTTCATGCGCAACACGATGGGGCGCGGACGCTTGTCCGGCCGCAACTGAACGTTGCCGGGAGAGAGGCTGGAACCACTGATCGGCACCACGTCCCGCCGCAGGGCGTACATCATGCCCTGAGGCTGAAACGCACCGAGGCGGTTCCAGAAGAAAACCTGGTCAAAGGCGACCACGTCGGCCGTGAGCGTGCGGGCACAGGTCTGGGCCTGCACGGCCTGCGGCAGAATCATGATCGCACCGAGAATCAGAGCGGTCAGCGCGCAACGGCGAGCACACCGCTTCTTGGAATGCATTGCGAGCATTCGTCAGTCCTCCATGAGGTAAATCGAACTGCGGGCGGCCAGGCCCGCCGCCAAGTCAGAGGCAGAGAAAGGAAGAGGCGGTCGGGGGGGCCGACCGCCTCTTATTTTTTACGGACAGTTCGCGAAGCACGTGCTGTCTTTGACGACAGTGGTAGTGAAGGTTGCGTTTGCGGTCCGGGCCGCCGAATCTCGGGCAGTGAGCTTCACGTTGAGAGTCTGCGAGGTGCAGACCCTCTTCGTCAGCGTGCTCGTGGTGCTCAGCACGGTCGTGCTCGTGCCGATCGTCCAGCTATAGGTGTAGGCAGGAGTTCCTCCGCTGACGTTGGCGGACCAAGTGAGATCAGCGCACGCCGTCGCACCATAGATATCGACGTAGTCTTGACCACTGATCGATGCGGTTAGAGTGGGGGCTGAAAGCGTAGTCGTAAACGTAGCATCATCGGTCTGTGCGGCGGAATCGCGGACAACCACTTTGACGTTGATGGTTTGCGGGCCGCAGTACGACTTGGTCAGCGTGGCAGCAGTCCCTTGAACGGTCGTGCTCGTGCCAAGGTACCAGCTGTAGGTATAGCCGGGCGTTCCTCCCGTGGCGCCCGCGGTCCAAGTGATGCTTTTGCACTCTGTGGAAGTCGCGAGTTGAACCGTAGCTGGACCGCTGATCGAGGCTGTCGGGGGAGTGGGGACTGAAAGCCTAGTCGTAAACGTAGCATCATCGGTCTGTGCGGCGGAGTCGCGGACAACCACTTTGACGTTGATGGTTTGCGGGCCGCAGTACGACTTGGTCAGCGTAGCAGCAGTCCCTTGAACGGTCGTGCTCGTGCCAATGTACCAGCTGTAGGTATAGCCGGACGTTCCTCCCGTGGCGCCCGCGGTCCAAGTGATACTTTTGCACTCTGTGGAAGTCGTGAGTTGAACCGAGGCTGGACCGCTGATCGAAGCCGTTGGGGGAAGGGTGTGGGTAATTGTCGTCGTAAGCGTGTCAGGGTCCTCGTGCCCGTCCGAGGCGAGGGCAACAACCTTCACCGTAACGGATTGGCTGGTGCTGCAGTACTGCTTGGAAAACGTGGCGCCGGATGCTTGTAAGGCTGTGCCGATGTACCACTTGTAGGTAAAGCCAGAATGCCCGGTGCTGGTGGCGCTGGCCGTCCAGGTCACCGTCGCGCAGGGTGACGAGCTGTTCGTGGTGACCGAGGTCGGGCCGCTGACTCTTGCCGTGATCCTTCCCTTGTTGATTATACTGGTCACAAAAGGGGCATCGCCGGTGTGCCCGTCGGAATCGCTAGCGCCCACCTTCACCGTCACGGACTGGCTGGTATTACAGTAGGTCTTGGTGAACGTGCTGCCAGTGCCCTGGACAGTCGGATCGGTGCCGATGTACCAACTATAGGTATAGCCGCCAGGGTGCCCGCCAGTCGCGCTGGCGGTCCAGGTCACGTTCGCGCAACCAGAGTTGGTGTAGTAATCCGTGGTCACCGAGGTCGGACCACTGGCCGAAGCCACAATGGGGCCTATGTTCTGAATGACTGTCGTGAAGGTTTCAGCGTCGGTATGCCCGTCGGAATCGCCAGCGACCACCTTCACCGTTGCGGACTGGCTGGTGTTGCAGTAGCTCTTCGTGAAGGTGCTGCCAGTACCCTGTACGGTTGGGTCCGTACCGATGTACCAACTGTAGGTATGGCCACCGGGGTGCCCGCCAGTCGCGCTGGCGGTCCAGGTCACGTCCGCGCAGCCGGAGTTGATGTAGTAATCCGTGGTCACCGAGGTCGGACCACTGGCCGAGGCCACAATGGGGCCTATGTGCTGAATGGTTGTCGTGAAGGTTTCATCGTCGGTATGCCCGTCGGAATCGCCAGCGACCACCTTCATCGTTACGGACTGGCTGGTGTTGCAGTAGCTCTTGGTGAAGGTGCTGCCAGTGCCCTGGACAGTCGGATCGGTGCCGATGTACCAACTATAGGTATAGCCGCCAGCGTGCCCGCCAGTCGCGCTGGCGGTCCAGGTCACGTTCGCGCAGCCAGAGTTGGTGTAGTAATCCGTGATCACCGAGGCCGGGCCACTGGCCGAAGCCACAATGGGGCCTATGTGCTGAATGGTTGTCGTGAAGGTTTCATCGTCGGTATGCCCGTCGGAATCGCCAGCGACCACCTTCATCGTTACGGACTGGCTGGTGTTGCAGTAGCTCTTGGTGAAGGTGCTGCCAGTACCCTGTACGGTTGGGTCCGTACCGATGTACCAACTGTAGGTATGGCCACCGGGGTGCCCGCCAGTCGCGCTGGCGGTCCAGGTCACGTCCGCGCAGCCGGAGTTGATGTAGTAATCCGTGGTCACTGAGGTCGGACCACTGGCCGAGGCCACGATAGGATCGATGTGATTGATGACCGTCGTGAAGGTCGCGTCACCGCTCCAGCCGGCACTGTCCTGGGCAACAACCCGAACCGCTATCGTCGCGTTCTCGTTGCAGTACGTCTTGGTCAACGTAGAACCTGTGCCTTCTAGTGCTTCACCGATGTACCAGGTATAGGTAAAGTCCTCACTTCCGCCATTGGCACTGGCTGTCCAGGTCACATCCGCGCATGATACGCCGTAGTAATCAGTCGTGACCTGGGCCGGTCCGGTGACCGAAGCCTCAACCTCGGTAGGACATCCGTAGTGGTCGTCAAATTTTTCGTAGACCGCCTCCCCATTTAAGATGACTTGGACTTGAGCATAGGAATAACAAGCAGACAAGCCGCCCATGCTTGCGGTGGCTGTGCCGTCGATCCAGGTTCCTTGTTGGGGATCAGCATCAGTCTGAGACGTTAACCCATTCCCATCACTCGCCTCTGCATGAGCCACTGCAAATATATCGGCAGCGTAGCCACAATTACTATGGTAATAGATGCTAGCTATTGCCGTGACGCCCCGCGGTGCCTCCATGGCGCTGGCAGAAGCGGTCCCCCCATAGGGATCAATGTCCGTACAGGTCACCAGTGCCTCTGCATCGAACGATTCGGCGAAGGGGGCAGCACTGAGGCCTTCGTATAATTTATCGATCCTGCGATCCAATTTCTCAAGGGCATTCGCGAGGTCTTCTGAAGGCGACGCGGCATACCTGTCCTCCAGAAAGCGGACCTGCTGTTCATAACCCTGGATAACTGACTGCAGGCCCTCCGCTCCATAACTGAAAGTCTCAAAACCTTCTCCCCTATCCCTCTGCAGAACACCTTCCTGGACCTTCTGCCACCCCTCCGCATACATCTGCCTCAGCCATTTGGGTTCTAGTGGGCGCCCTTCCTGGGCAGAGCCGATACGAGCACCAGTGATCATTACCACCAGAAGGCAGAGGACAACAAAAAGACGCCTTGGCTTCACAGAGACTCCTTTACTGAGGCCTAGATTGGCCACCGAAGTAGATTTTCTGATTGGTTACATGTGGCAAGGGCTTAAACCTGACAGTTACAACCGGAAGGGAGCACGCCCTGGGCCTGCGCGGCCGGTGGCGCGCCGAGCAGCAGCATCAAGGCTGCCGCCATCCAGAGACCTGCGAGAAGACAACGCCGGAAAACCATCGTTCGCCTCTTTTTGCTCTGCCCCGGAGCCCCCCAGGAACTCCCGGAAAATGGCTGGTGATCGGTACTGCGTGGAGGGAGAGTAAAGAGGCGAACCTTACGGGAGGATTACAGAAAGCCCTCGGATACCAGCCGCTTGCCTTGGAGATCGACCTTCAGGTCCCTGCCGGCCCCACCGCGTCTTCGCCTCCGGGCTGCGCAATCCCGTGGGCCTGGTTCCTGGAACCGCAAGCCTCGCAGCGGCTACAAGGTGATCTTCGCGCCCTTCTCGGGCGGCATGCCCACCGGCGAGCCGGCCGACGTGCTGACCGGCTTCGTGAAGGAGAACGGGGATGCCATGGGACGGCCCGTGGGCGTGGTGCTCGACAAGCGCGGCGCGCTGCTGGTGGCGGACGACGTGGGGAATGCCATCTGGCGGGTGACCTCTGCCGACGGCTCGCGCGTGGCCAAGAATTAGATCTTGAGGAAGATCCGCCGCCGGTACAGGAGTCCCGTCAATCCCAACCAGAGGGCTACGTACGCGAGGGCATAGGCGAGCGAGGCGACGTAGTCCGGCAGCCAGGAGCCGAACAGGCGCTGGAAAAGCCACGGTTGCAGGTGGGTGAGGATCAGGATCTTCGCCAGAAGCGTGCTGCCGAAAAAGGCAAAGATGGCGTTGGTGCCGAAGATGGAGAAGGGCCTAGCCCATCCATCCCAATTCTTCCAATCAACGAGGCCGTAGATCCCGGCGAGCAGCAGCAACGCCAGGCCGGCGGTGAACAGCACGTAGGTGCTGGTCCAGAGGTTTTTGTTGATTGGAAACCATGGATGAAGAACGAGCCCGGCGATGACCAGGGCGGCTCCCCAAAGGAGCAGCCCCCACAGTTTCTCTCGCGGGGTTCGGGCCGACCGCAACCAGTCTCCCGTGAACAGGCCCGCCAGGGCGGTGGCGATGGCGGGCAACGTGCTGAAAATCCCTTCCGGATCTCCAGGCCCGGGTGCCTTCCGCCAGGTGTGCGAGCCCAGAATGAGGTGATCGATCCAGCCTGAGACGTTCCCTCCCGGGCTCAGGTCCCCGGCGCCATACCCGGGTACGGGTACGGAGGATCATCGCCAGCCAGGAACCTGTCAGGAGAGCCGCCGCCAGGAGGGCCCGGGACCTTGCACCGAGGTGGAGCCAGGCGAGGGCGGCCACGACGTAGACGACCGCGATGCGTTGCAGCACGCCGGGAATGCGGGCGGCGGACCAGTCCACGGTATAGAACGGGAACCAGCTCAAAAACAGGCCCAGGGCGAAGAGGATCAAGGCCCGCTTGGCGATCTGCCCATGGAGGCGGCTGAAATCGCCGCCGGACCGCTGGAGGCGCCCGGCGAAGGCGTAGGGAATGGCGACGCCGACGATGAAAAGGAAAAACGGAAAGATGAGGTCGGTCGGCGTCCAGCCATGCCACTCGGCGTGGAGAAGCGGGCCGTAGGTCTTGTCCCAATCCCCGGCGTTGTTCACCAGGATCATGGCCGCTACGGTCGCGCCCCGGAAGACGTCGAGCGAGCCCAGCCGCTCCGCCCTTGGCTCCGTTGCCATGGTGGCGTCCTTTGGGGCTACTCGACCAGCTCGATCAGGAAGCCATGGGTGAGGGAGGCCGGAATGAGGAAACGGTCGCGCCCCTTGTACTTGAAGCTCTGGAGGTTCAGGCCGGTGTTGCCGTTGACCAGGGTCCGGGCGGTCCGCAGATTGCCGGCCTGGATGCTGGCGCCGAGAATGCCTTCCCCGCGCTCCGCCGCGAAGTCCGCCACGATGCCCGGGCCATCCGGCTCCAGAAGAGCCAGCGTGGCGTTGTGGAACCGGACCTCCGCGCCGCGGCCGCCCAGGTAATGGATCTTCTTGTGCTTGGAATGGACGCCCAGGCCGAGGCCCTCATAGAAATCGATCGCCGCGTCCAGGTCTGAAACCACCAGCCAGAGGGTGTCGATCTTCTGGGCCGTGTTGGGGTGAGGCCGTGGCGCCAGGACGGGAAACTGCGTGAACATCTGCTGCACCTGGGCCTCGTCGTAGTCCAGGAAGAAATTCGAGTTGTCGGGGGCGACCCGCGCCGTGAGGACGATGGAGGCCCAGAGAGGGCTGAGCCCGACGACCTCACCGGTGGATTCAATGGTCAGCGGGGGCGCGGGAATCGGACCGACGTTGGGGTAGCCGGCGCCGGTGAGGAAGTTGATCGCCTGGGAGGCGTTGACCACCTCCGTGCCATAGAACTTGCCGCCTTCATGGTGGTCGAGGAAGTCCAGGAACGGCGCGGTGAAATCGTTGCGCTCCGTGAACGTCGCCACCTCCAGGTAGGAGAGGTCATTGAACCAGATCAGGCGGTTCTTCGCTCCCAGAGGCGACAGCAGAGCCGGAGTGGCCGCAAACCCGAGCTGATCGGTCAGCACGCTCGCCGCGCCGTCAAAGTTCTCGGCCCGCACGAGCGCGGCGACGTGGTCGACGCCACGGCCGTCTCCCAGGCCCTGGGCCACGGCCTGGCTTCCGAGCGCCAGCAGTCCGCAAAGCAGGGTCCAACCCATCCGTCTTTTCATCTCAGGCCTCCTCTCGTCTTTCAGTACGGAAACCGGAGGCACTCTAGCTGATTTTGGGGTTGCCCGGCCTGGACGGCGGCTTTTCACCGCCGTCCAGAAACAGGGCTGCTCACCTGGACGGTGCCGGTCTCCTGACGATCTCCGTCTCCAGTAAGGCCAGATAGCGGGCCTCGAAGACACCGCGGGGGTCCAACCGGCGAGACCGCCCCGGCGTCTCCCGTCTCACTGAACCTTGTAAACGTAGAGGTACGACGCCTGACTGCCGCCGTTGTCGGACACGATGGAGAGTTGGCTCGTGGCCGGGTTGAAGGCCACACCCTCGCCGTTGTCGTAGCCAAGGTTCCATTGCTGCACCATGCTCGCCGAGGCTTCCAGTCGTAGAGCGCCACGGACTTCCCCTCGTCGCTCACGATCCAATATTTGTGGCGGGTCGAATCGTAGGAGACGTCCGCGTAATCCGCGTTGTTGTAGGTCAGCGTCTGGCAGGCCTGGATGGTCTTGAGGTCCGCCGACACCTGGATGAGCAGGCCCGGGCTCTTCTCCTTGAGCAGGTAGAATCTCGACAGGTCGCTGTTCCAGGTGATCCCCTCGAGCCCGCTGTTGCCCGCCTGGTTGAAGGCCTGCTGCACCGTCTGGAGGGTGCTGCCCGTGCAAAGAATTGAGGAGTAACCCGCCATGCCCGAGAGGGGGATGGGCTTGCTGTATTTGTTGGTGTTGTAGTTGACCGGCACCACCGAATTCGAATTCTCGTCCACCAGATAGATGTAGTGATCGTCACTGATCCCCGGCAGGGGTGGCGCGTACGTGACCCCCTCGAACGAGGCGTTGGAAATGGGCGTCACCCCGCTGGCCGGCCCGGCCGTGGCATCGCTGACCGCCGTCCCGTCGAGCTCCATCTTGTACATCGAGAAGTTGTTCTCGTCCCCCACCGACCAGAGCTTGCTCTCGTTTTTGGCGATGGCAAGGTGACCGGTGCCGCCGTGCTGGCCGCGAGCGGCAACCTCGACTCCTTCTTTTTCCGAGGGATCACGGCTTCGCGAACCATACGCCCGAGCTGTTCGCGATCGAGGGACCGGCCCCGCCCAACCAGACGTTCGTTGCCGCGACCGCGAGAACACCGCGTAGGCAACGAAAGGCTGCCGGCTCCGCGCCGCATTGGGAAGGCGCGTACCGGCTGGGATATCCTGAGCTGGCCGCGCCTTTCGCGGCTTCGTTCTCGTTTCGAAGAGGAGAGAGCTGATGCCGAAACCTGCTGTCCTTCTCGCGTTCTGCCTGTTGTCCACACCCCTCGCCGCGCAGGAGATCGGAACCGCGGGCGGCCAGGGCACCATCTCCCGCCAGACCGGGTGGAACGAAAAGACCCACGAGCCCGTGATCGAACAAGTCAGCTTCTCGCCCCGGTTTTCCTACACCTACACCGAAGGCAAGGGCGAGAACCAATTCACCTGGATCGTCCTCGCCGAGAAGGAGCCGCCTCTCACGAGCTGGGCGGAAGTGAAGGACAAGTCCGAGGCCCGCCGCCTCTGGTGCGAGAAGGAAAAGGCGTCCTTCGTCGCGGTGAAGCTGGATGTCCAGGGCGCGGTCGACCTCTACTTCCTCTGCCCGGCCAACGGCCAGGTCAACACCGAAATGCTGAGCTCCTGGAACGGGCTCGAAAGCGTCGTCGTCACGCTCGACGGTAAAGATCCAAAACGGATGAAGGGCACCCTTCGCGGCGGTGAAGGCGCCTGCACGGGCGACGACGGTGGACAGGTCTACTGCACGCCGCAAGAGGACTACACCTTCGACGCTCCCCGCCCATAGATCGAACGGCCAGGGTTTTCGAATCGATGATCGAGACACTCGCCGTCGCGAGCTACCGCTCTTTGCGCGAGCTGATCGTTCCGCTCGGTCAGCTCAACCTCATCACCGAACCGGTGCTGGTGACGTTGAAGCGAGAGAGGTGGGCCGCCCCCGCCGCAGTTTACGGGGCCTTGATGATCACTCCCGCCATCCGGTTGGCGGGAGCCACGCCGGCCAGGCCATTGGGGAGGTCCGCTTTGGCGGCGATCATGGTGCGAAGGGTGTAGACGTACAAGCGGCCGACGCCGCGAGCCACGATCCAGCCTTCGACGTGATCGACTTCATTGCACGCCTCGCCGAGAGACTCGTGAGTTCCGATGCGGGCGGTGAGTCTCCATGGTGCCCTCGAAGATCGTCGGCCCGGCCGCTCCGTCCTTGAGCTCAACCTTGCCGGTGCCGGGGGCGGGCCGCTCGTCTGTCAGAAAACTGTCTGTCAGAAAATGCCTGCCCGCCTCGAATGCCTGAGAAGAACGTTCGAACCACGATAAGGAGAAAGACCATGAGATCGAACCTCAGGCACTCTCTCGCGACCGCCCTTGGAATGATCGGCTTCTTGTGGGCCGGCATGGCCGCCGCCGCTCCCCCCGCGAGCGTCACCGGCACCTGGTCCATCCTCGGCAACCAGACAGCGGGCCCTCTGAAGATCACGCAAAGCCCGGCTGCCACGCAGTGCAAGCCCATCCGGGGGACGATCTACACCAGCGACCCGGTGATCGGCTACTACTGCCCGGCGACCGGCCGCATCGCCTTTATCCGAAAGAACACCAGAGGGGCAGGGGATGTCACCCAGGCCTGGGTGGGAAACGTGGGCGCCGAAGTCCCGAACCAGCGCAATCGCATGGGGGGCACATTCCATGCGCTGGACGCCGGCGCCGGCAGCGGGGAGCTGGGAGAGTACAACTTCCAAGGCGAGAAGTAGACTTGGCGAAGCCGGGCCCGTTCAGACGAGCGGGCCCCGGCTGCGGCTTTAGGGCAGCTTATAAAGCTTCAGTCCGCTAAGGACGTTCCCAGGGTTGTTCCCATAGAACCAGTACAGAGTGTTGTCTCCCATGCAAAGGTGGACGTCGTCATCGCTCAACACCACGCGGCTGATCTTGAAATCCGAGTTGTTGATCCAGCCGCCGTTGTCGTAACGGATCTTGTCCGGGTCGCAGTTGTAGAAGTTTCCCTTGTAGACGAAGACGTAATCCACGTCAGGATCGTTGTCGCAGACTCCGGAGACGTTTGTGTAGTAGTAGCTGGCAGCGACTCGTGTGCCGGACCCTGAGTCATTGTTTTCGGCGAACTGTGACCACGTGGGGGCTGGACAGACCGCAAAAGCTGAGACCGACACGGCCAGCATCAGGGTGATTGCACACACGGCGACTTTACTGCCTCTGTGGAAGTGTTCCAACTTCGGGCTCCTTTCGAGAGAGTTTGTTTCGCGGCTGACCGCCAGTGCCTGACCGGCGATCAATCGCACTTAAACTAATGCGCGATGAAGAATACACAACGGACGCCGGCTTGGCAATCCCCCGCCAAACCAATCGGCCTCGAAGTTGTAGTCCGGGCGGGGAGACCGATCCCGTCAGCGGCTCACCGCGTAGACAGCGGTGAGCCGGCTCGGCATCAAGCCGCGGGTGCCAGAGCAGGGAAACCGTGATCTCCGGCGTCCATAAGTTGGCTCAACCTAAGGATGGCTGGGACGTTGTATCGATAGGCAGCCCGTCCTATGGATAGGCAGCCCGTTTCATCCATCTGTTGGCCCGTCGTATCGATAGCTGAGCCGTCGTAAGGATAGGCGGGCCGTTTTATCCATAGACAGCCCGTCCTACCGATACGTTGGCTCGTCCTATCGATAGCTGAGCCGTCATAAGCATCGCTGGGACGTTGTATCGATACAACGGGCCGTCGTATGGATAGCTGAGCCGTTTTATGGATAGCTGGCTCAGCTATCCATAGGACGAGCTGACGTATCGATAGGACGGGCCGTTTTATGGATACGACGGAGCGTTCTGCTAAGCCGCCGCGAGGCGCCAGGCAAGGCGAAGGACGCCGTCCATCCCCAAATCGCGCGGGGGCAGCGTACGGGCGTGGATGCCCAGGAGGCGCGAGAAGAGCGCCGGCTCGGCGGCGAGCGCGCGGATGGCGCGGGCTGCGCAAACCGGGGCGCCGCTCCAGGGCCAGCACCACGCCGGTCATGGAGTTGGGGAGGCGGTTGATGCGCCGGTGGGCCTTTTCGTACGGCGTCAGATCGCCGGCCACGATCGCCTCGACCAGAGCCGCCGATTCGTGGAGCGCCACCGCGAGCCCCTCGCCGGTGATGGCGTCGAGGTACCCGGCGGCGTCGCCCACCAGGGCCACGTTGCCGCGCCGGACGGCCCGCACGCGCTGGTGGAGCGGGCCGGTCCCGCGGTCCCGCGACGAGGCGGGGGCGCTCGGCGATACGGGCCTGCAAGGGCGGAAAGCGCTCCAGGAGATCGTCGAAGCCGGCCTTGCCGCCGGCTCCAGAGGAACGCGATCCCCACCTGGTCCGGAGCCACGGGAGTCACGTAGGCCTCGCATTCCGGTCCCCAGTAGACCTCGACGAAGTCGCTCCAGGGGGGCATGGCGAAGTGGCGCCGGACGCCGAAGCGGCGGAAGGCTCCAGCTGCCCGGTCGAGCCCCGCCCAGCCGCGGACCTGGGAGCGCAGGCCGTCCGCGCCCACGATCCAGCGCGCCGCGAAGGTCCCCTGCTCGCGTCTCCACTCCGTCCGATCCGAGCCCCGAGGCCTTGACGCCCCAGCGAAGGTCCACTCCCACCTCCTCGGCCCGCCGGACGAAGGCGCCGTGCAGCTCGGTCCGCCGCACTCCCAGCCCCCCGGCTTGCGGGAACACGCCCTCCGCCAGAACGGCGTCCGTCGAAGTAGCGGATCCCCCGGAAGGGGAGGCCCCGGGGCTCGACGCCGATCTCCCGCAGGCGCGCCACGGCGTCCGGCATCAACCCTTCGCCGCAGGCCTTGTCGATGGGAGGGCGGGAACGGTCGAGGACGGTCACGGCCATCCCCGCGAGCCGGGCGCGGATGGCCGTGGCGAGCCCCGCCGGGCCGCCGCCGACCACCACAAGGTCTGTCTGGAGATCGGGGAGACCCATCACCCTGCCTTCCTCCGCTTCAGGCGCATGCCGGCATAGGCGAGGCTGGACCGGGCCATGGCGCCTGCGATCCGCAGCGGCGTCACCGGCTCGGGCGGCGCCAGCTCGCCCGCCAGGTGGAGGCGCAGGGTCTCGGCCCTCCGGAGCTTGCCGGAGGACGTGCGGGGGAGCGTGCCCGGCTTGAGCAGGACGACCTCGTCCACGGCGAGCCCCGTGGCGCCGAGCACGGCTTCGCGGCTGGCCCCGGGCAGGGCCGCGATCTGAGGCGGGGTTGCGGTTCGCGAAGTCTCCGCGAAGACGGCCAGCGTCTCGCCCGGAGCGTCTTCCGGCAGCCAGCTCGCGGCCACCACGCAGCCGTCTCGCACGCCGGGAAGGCCGTCGACGGCCCGCTCGATCTCGTCCGGTGCGTAGTTGCGGCCGCGCAGGATGACCACGTCCTTGGCCCGGCCGGTCAGGAACAGCTCGCCGCCATCGAGGAAGCCAAGGTCGCCGGTGTCGAGCCAACCGTCCCGCAGGGCGCGGGCCGTGGCGTCGGGATCGCCGAGATAACCATCCATGAGCGACGGCCCTTCGATCCACACCCGTCCCACCCGTCCCCCCGGCAGCTCGTTTCCCAGGGGGTCGACGATCCGCAGCCGGAACCCCGGGACGGGGCGGCCCACGGAGACGATCTCCCGGCCGTCTCGTCCTCGCGAGCCAAGCCGTCCCGAGAGAGCACCTCCCGGTCGAAGCGCCCGGTCCGGAACGGCCGGTCGAGGTCCGAGAAGGTGACGGCCAGGGCGGCCTCGGAAAGGCCGTAGACGGGGGTCAACGCCTCCGGCCGGAATCCCCAGCGGGCGAAACGGTCGCAGAAGGCGCGCAGCACCGAGGGGGCCACCGACTCGGCGCCGTTCAGCGCGGTCCGCCAGCCGGAGAGGTCCATGCCCTCCTTCCATCTCGTCCATTTCGGCGTCGGAGACACGGGTCACGCACAGGCTGTAGGCGAAGTTCGGAGCGGGCGAGATCGTAGCGCGGTATCTCGACAACGCCCGCAGCCAGAGTGCCGGCCGGGCCACGAACAGCTCGGGGCCGATCAGAGTCAGCGTGGCGTCGCGGGCGATGGCGGGGAAGACGCAGCCGATCAACCCCATGTCGTGGTAGAGGGGGAGCCAGGAGACGCAGCTATGGCGCAGCTCCTCGGTGTCGCGCCAGAAGCCGTTCAAGATCTTGACCTGGGCGGCCACGGCGCGGTGGCTCAAGGCGACCGGCTTGGGGTCCACCGTGGTGCCGGAGGAGAACTGAATCAGGGCGAGATCGGAGGGGGCGACCCGGACCGGCTCCATCGCCGACCGGGGGAGGTCGCCGACCGTCAGGCAGCCCAGCTCCGGCTTCGCGGCGGCGACGGCCTGGCCCAGGATGCGCCGGACCCGCGCGTCGGCCAGGACCAGGCGGGCCCCGGAGCGTTCGAGCATCCGGGTGGTGCGCTCCAGGTACTCGCCCATCCGGCCCAACCGGACCGGGGGATAGAGGGGAACCGGCACGGCTCCGGCCAGGATCGTCCCAAAAAGTCCTTCGAAGAATTCGATGCCGGTAGGAAATACCAGGGCGACCCGGTCCCCCGGGCGGATTCCCAGGGCGGCCAGGCCTCCGGCGACCGCCTTTGCCCGCTCGCGCACCTCGCCCCAGCCGAACCACGTCTCCCGTTCGGCGCGGTCGAGCAGGCGCAGCCCGCCCTGGGGATGGCGACCCGCCTCTTCGAGCCAGCCCACGACGTCTTCAGCCATTCTCAGCCACCGAGCTTCCTCCTGACGATGGAGACCAGGTCGCCGACGGTCTCGACGGCGCCCTCGTCCAACTCGTCCAGGAGGATGCAAAAACGATTCTCGACCTCCATCGCCAAGGTCAGCAGGCGGATCGAGTCGAGCCTCAGATCCTCGACCAGGCGCATGTCCACGGCGAGAGGGCCGTCCCAACCCAGGTGAAGCCGGGCCACCTCGGCGATGCCGTCGAGGATGTCCGCCTCGCTCATCCCGTCCTTTTCCAGCCCCGGGCACCAAGCGGGACTGTCCCTTGAAGGCCGCCTCGTAGTCGGTCATCCGCGACAAAGCCTCCTCCTCAGCCCCGATGCGGACCCACAGGAGGACGGCGTTCAGCAAGCTGAAGACGACCGCCGTGATCCACGCCGTATGGATTAGGGGCAAGGCGAACATCTCCGTGATGACCGCGAGGTAATTGGGGTGCCGGAGGAAACGGTACGGCCCGCCGGTCACGGGCGGTACGCCCGGCAACACCACGATCCGGGTGGTCCACCGTCCGTCGAGCGTCCGGATGACCCAGTACCGGAGGCCCGCCGCCAGAATCGCCAGCACGAGCATCGGAATCCCCAGGGCGGGCAGGAACGGCCGGTCGAGGAGCCAGACCTCCAGAACACAGGCGGCCAGGAAGAGCGTATGGAGAAGCACCATCCAGGGGTAATGCCCGGGCGCCGCTTCCACTCCTCCCCGGGCGAGAAGGCTCCGCAGGTTGCGCTTGGCGATCCGAATCTCCACGAGCCGGCCGCGCGGCGACCAGGAGGATGAGGGCGGTGTCAGCAGGTCCCTCACCACCGCAGGAGCACCAGCTCCGAGCAGAACCCCGGTCCCATGGCGATCAGCATGCCGTAGCTGCCGGGAGGAGGGCGGTGATTCTCCAGGGTCTCGGCGAGAACCAGGAGGACGGAGGTCGAGGAGAGGTTCCCTACCTCCTGCAAGCTTCGCCAGGTCACGTCCAGGGCGCCGGGCGGCAGCTCCAGCGACTCGTGCATGGCTTCGAGAACCTTGGGGCCGCCGGGATGGCAGACCCAGGAGGCGATGTCGGCCCGCGTCAGCCCGTGCTCGGCGAGGAAGGAGTCCACGTCCGGCCGCAGCTTCTCGCGGGCCACCACGGGGACGTCCGAGGAGAGGACGATCTTGAAGCCGGTCTCGGAGATGTCCCACCCCATGACCTCCTCGGAGTCGGGATAGAAGACCGACCGGCTGTCGACGATCCGGGGGCCCTCGGCCGGACGATTCTCCCCGGTCACCACCACGGCGGCGGCGCCGTCGCCGAAGAGCCCCGAGGCGATGAGATTGGGGATCGAGAGGTCTTCCGGCTGGAGCGTCAGCGAGCAGAGCTCGACGGAGAGAAGCACGGCCACCTGGTCCGGATAGCCCCGGACGTAGTCCGCGGCCCGGGCGATCCCCGCGGCGCCGGCCACGCAGCCGAGGCCGAAGATGGGCATCCGCTTGACCCGCGACGGCAGCCCCAGCCGGTTCATCAGGCGCGCGTCGATCGAGGGGGTGGCCACTCCCGTCACGGTGACGAAGATGAGGGCGTCCACGTCGGAGGTGGAGAGGCCGGCCCGCTCGAGGGCGTCGAGCACGGCGGCGGCGCCCACGTCCTGGGCCACCCGGATCCAGGCGTCGTTCGCCTTCCCCCAGGTGGTGAGGCCTTCGTACTCTTCGATCGGGAGCGCCAGGTGCCGGCCGCCCACGAGGACGTTCTTGTGCAGGCGCTCCAGGCGGTCGAGGTTGAAGAAGCGTTCCGACCAGCGCTGCCGAAGCGCCGCGAGCAACGTCTCCTGATCGTAGTAGTGGGGCGGAAGGGCGCTTCCAACGGCTGCGATCTTCACGGCGACTCTCCGTCAGTAGGACTGGAGCCCTGCCGCCGAGGCCACGCCGCCCAGCACCAGGCCGCAGAGAGTGTAGAGAACCCACCACGAGAGAGCCAGCGTCCACCACGGACCGGGAGGCAGCCCGGCCAGGCCGGCGACGGTCACCACCAGGAGCGGCCCCCGGAAGACCCAGGCGATCCAGCCCGTCAGCAGGCCGGTGGTCCAGCGCCCCCCGCGGCCCTGGATCATCAGGAAGAGGGCGGTGAGGGCCACGGCCTCCAGGAACCAGGTGGCCAGCACCACCCAGCCGGGAAGCTCCACGGCCGCCGAGAGGGAGAGCCGGGCCGGATCGGGAGCCATCCCGAGCGCCTCTTCCGCGAACCGGAAAAGAGCCATGGTGAGGACGACGAGGGGCAGGGCGAAGAGCAGAAAGCGTCTCAAGACGGGCCGATCATAACGCAAGCCCTGGAAAGCGCCTCCTGGGGCCTCCCGTGCTCCTGTACACTGGCCTCATCCGGTTTCGGACGGAAACCGTATAGGTTCTTGGGACTTGTTTGACGCGACTACCACTGCGACAACTCAGAATGCACACGCCTACCCTGCTCGTCTTCACTCTTGGCGCCGCCCGCGAGAGCGCCCGGAGAGCCCTGCTCCCCCCTGGGCTCAGCGGGCTGGAAGCTCGGGCTGCGGCGGGGCTGCCTCGACACGGCCCTGGAAGCGGGGCGGACCTTGGGCTGCCGCCTGGAGGTTTGCTCTCCTTCCCGGCTCGCGCTGCCTGCCGGCGTCCTCAACGTGCCCCAGGAGGGGACGGACTTCGGCTCGCGCCTGGAGGGGGCTATGCTCGATGCGTTCGAGCGCGGCCCGGGTCCCCTGCTGGTCGTAGGGACCGACGTGCCCGGGCTCGGCTCCCGTCATCTCGGTCAGGCTCTGGCTCTTCTGAAGGGCGATCCCGACCGGGTCGTCCTCGGGCCGAGCCCCGACGGCGGCCTTTACCTCCTCGCCGCCGGCCGGCCGATCCCCGGCCTGGCGCGGGCGGCACGCTGGTGCCGGCGCGACACGCTCCGTAGCCTGCTCGGCGCCCTGCGCGCCCTGGGACGTTCCGTGACGCTCCTCGATCCCCTGGAAGACCTGGACCGGCCCGCCGACCTGGAGCGCTGGCTGGCCCGTGCGGACGAGCGGTGGCGAGCCCTCGCCGGACTCCTTCGGGAGGCGCTCTCCGCGCTCCGGCGCCCCCTGCATGCGCCGGTTGGCTTCTCCGGCTTCGTCCTGGTCCCGCACCGGGCCGGCCGCTCTCCTCCCGTCCCCGCCTCTTTCTGATCCCCCAATCCGTGGCAGAACCTGGAGGGCGTCCCGTCTTCGGGCGCGCTCTCCGTTGAGCATTTCAGGAGGAGACCTGGATGGGCTTGATCGAAGTGGAAAGCGTCGTGAAGGACCGCTACCGCCAGGGGGCGCAGGAACGGGTGGCCGACCTGTGCTGCCCGGTCGATTACGACCCGCGGTATCTCGCGGTGATCCCCGGCGAGGTGCTCGAACGGGACTACGGCTGCGGCGACCCGAGCCGCCACCTGCGGGCGGGGGAGACGGTTCTCGACCTCGGCAGCGGCACCGGCAAGATCTGCTTCATCGCGGCCCAGGTGGTGGGCCCCACGGGACGCGTGATCGGGGTGGACATGACGGACGAGATGCTGGAGGTCGCCCGCCGCAACGCGCCGGTGGTGGCCGGCCGGCTCGGGTTCGCCAACGTGGAGTTCCGCCGCGGCCGCATCCAGGATCTCGGCCTGGATTTCGATCTCCTGGACCAGGCGCTGGCGCGGGAGCCGGCCGCGAGCGCCGAAGGGCTGCTGCGCGCCACCTCCCTGGCGGACGAGCTGCGCCGCACCCGGCCGCTCATCGCCGGCGATTCCGTGGACGTGGTGGTCTCCAACTGCGTGCTGAACCTCGTGGATGGGCAGGAGAAGCCGAGGCTCTTCCAGGAGCTGTACCGGGTGCTGCGCACCGGCGGCCGGGCGGTGATCTCGGACATCGTGAGCGACGAGCTCGTGCCGGCCGAGCTGCAGCAGGACCCGGAGCTGTGGAGCGGCTGCATCTCGGGAGCGATGACCGAAACCGGATTCCTGGAAGCCTTCGAGGCCGCCGGGTTCCACGGCATCCGCATCCTCGAACGGCAGCGCGAGCCCTGGCGGACGGTCGGCGGCATCGAATTCCGGTCGGTCACGGTGGAGGCTTTCAAGGGAAAGGCCGGGATCTGCCTGGAACGCCGGCAGGCCGTGATCTACAAGGGGCCGTTCCGGGAAGTGGTGGACGATGACAACCACCGCATGCGCCGCGGCGAGCGCTACGCCGTGTGCGACAAGACGTTCCGCCTCTACCAGCGGGAGCCCTACCGCTCCTCCTTCGAATTCATCGAGCCGCTCGAAGAGGTCCCCCTCGAAGCCGCCCAGCCCTTCGACTGCTCGCGCACGGCGCTGCGCCATCCGCGCGAGAGCAAGGGGCAGGACTACCAGGTCACCACGGAAGCCAAGCCCTGCTGCGAACCAGGAAGCTGCTGCTGAGGGTATGAGCGCGCCCCAGGTCTCCTTGAAGTCCCTCGACACCCTCTGGTTCCAGGTGGGGGGGACGGTGTGCAACCTGGCCTGCACCCACTGCTTCGTCTCCTGCTCGCCGACCAACCACACCCACGAATTCCTGACTCTGGCCGAGGTCCGAGCGCTACCTCGACGAGGCTGCCGGTGCTCGGGGTTCGCGAGTACTACTTCACGGGCGGCGAGCCGTTCCTGAACCCGGAGATGGAAGCGATCCTGGAAGCGACGCTGGCCGTCGGGTCCGGCCAACGTGCTGACCAACGGCCTCCTGCTCGCGCCGGACCGCTGCGCGCGGCTGAAGGCTCTGGCGGACCGTTCGGAGTATTCGCTCGACCTGCGCGTCTCGCTCGACGGCTACGACGCCGAGAGCAACGACCCCATCCGCGGCGCGGGGACCTTCGAGCGCATCCTCGCCGGCATCCGCAACCTGAACGTGGCCGGCCTGAGCCCGGTGATCACCGTCACCGAGGTCTGCCGGGAGGCGGCCAGCGACGCGGGCAAGGAGCAGCTTCTTCGAGCTGCTGCGCTCGCATGGGGATCGAGCGGCCGCGCCTCAAGATCCTGCCGGTCTTCCAGATCGGCGCCGAGGCCGGGCGCGGCGGCGCCTACGAGAGCTGGCAGCGGCTGCGCGGCGGCGAAGCTCCCGGAGGAGGCTGGGACCACCTCCAGTGCAGCGCCTGCCGCATGGTGACGGACCAGGGCGTCTGGGTCTGCCCGATCCTGGTCAACGAGCCGACGGCGAAGATGGGCGAGACCCTGGCGGACACGCTCGGTCCGTTCTCCCTCGACCACCCCGCCTGCTGGACCTGCCACGTCTACGGCGTGAGCTGCCGGACCTGAGCCAGATCCGAGGCGCGTGACAGGCATGTCGAAGCTGACGATCCACCGCGGCCTGGCCACCTGGGGCGAGAACGCTCGTGCCGCTCGGACGACTTCCGCAAGGCCGCCGCCCAAAGCGGAGTCACGCTGTCCCCGGACGAGCGGACCGAGGCCGTGCGCTCCTACACGGCCGCCCTCGAGGATCCGACTCCCGTCGAGGGTCCCTACTCCCGGATCGCGGTCTTCGGCGGCATCTACAACAACCATCTGGGCGCTCGCCGCGCTGCTGGAGGACGCCACCCGCCGTGGCGCCGAGGCCATCTACTGCCTGGGCGACCTGGGCGGGTTCGGTCCCAATCCCGAAGAAGGTCCGGCCGCTCCTCGGCCCAGGGCGGCGTGCTCGCCATCCAGGGCAACTACGAGGAATCGCTCGCCTCGGGCCGCGAGGACTGCAACTGCGGCTACACCGACCCGCGGGACAACCACTTCGCCGGGATCTCCTACGGCTACACCGAGCGGAACTGCTCGCCCGGCTTCAAGGCCTGGATGGGCACGCTCCCCGAACGGCGGCGCGTGCGGGTGGGAGACCGCGAGCTGCTCCTCGTCCACGGCTCGCCGCGCCGGGTCAACGAGTTCCTTTTCCATAGCACCTCGCCGGTGCCGTTCCTGGAGGTGCTGCTCGACCAGCAGCGGTGCGACGGCGTGCTCTGCACCCACACCGGCCTCCACTGGCATCGCCGCCTCCCCTCCGGGCGCGACGTGGTCAACGTGGGCGTGATCGGCCGGCCGGCCAACGACGGCAACACCCACGTCTGGTACGCCCTGCTGGAGGCGCGGGAGGACGGCCTCGAGGTCGACGCTGTTGCCCGCTGGTCTACGACTTCGAGAGCCTGGCCGCCGAGATGCGGAGCGAGAGCCTGCCCGAGGAGTTCGTCGAGACGATTCGGACCGGCTGGTGGACCACCTGTCTGGAAATCCTGCCCGCCCGCGAACGGGCGGCTTCCCGCTTCTGAGGAGACTTGAAATGTCGTGACGCCAAGCCCCGCATCGCCATCCTTGGCGCCGGCCCCACGGGCCTCGAAGCCGCTCTCGCCGCCGCCGGACGCCGGCTTTCCGTTCACTCTCTACGAGGCAGCGCCTTCCGTAGCCGGCAACGTCCGCGCCTGGGGCCACGTCCGACTGTTCACGCCCTGGGAGATGAACGTCTCGCCCCGCATGCGCCGGCACCTGGAAGCCGCCGGCCGCGAGGTGCCGGGCGGCGCCGACTGCCCGACCGGCCAGGAGCTCGCCGAGAAACTGTTCGAGCCGCTGGCGTCCCTGCCCGAGATCGCACCCAACCTTCGGCTTGGAACCCGGGTGCTCTCGGTGGGCCGGCAAGGGTTATTGAAGCACGAGGAGATCGCCACGGCCGAGCGCGGGCGCCGCCCGTTCCGCCTTTTGCTGACAGAGAAGAGCGGCAGGGAGTGGACCGAGACGGCGGACGTCGTCATCGATGCGACGGGCACCTGGGGCCATCCCAACACGCCTTGGGGATGGTGGCATCCCGGCTCCCGGCGAGCGCTCGTTTTCGCCAGGAAATCCGGCGCGACATCCCTGATTTCTCCAAGGAAGGCGGACTGGGCCGGCAAGACCGTGCTCCTGGCGGGCGCGGGCCATTCGGCGCAGACGGCGGTGCGCGCTCTTGCCCAGCTTGGGGACGATACGCCGGGCACGCGCGTGATCTGGGCGTTGCGCAATCCCGAGCCGGGCTGGGGGACCCATGACGGCGACCCCCTTCCCGAACGTGCCCGGCTGGCGGCCGACGCAGCGGCCCTCGCCGGAGGGGCTTCTCCCGCCGTCGAGGTCCGCCGGGGCGTGGCCGTCGAGGAGATCGCGAAGCCCAACGGCCGCTTCGAGGTCGTGCTGAGGAACGGCGAGGGCTCGGAGACCGTGACGGTGGACCGCATCCTCTCCCTGACCGGCGCCGTCGGCGACCAAGGCCTCTACCGCCAGCTCCAGGTCCACGAGTGCTACGCGACGTGCGGCCCCATCAAGCTCTCGGCCGCCCTGCTCGGCGCCGGGAAGCGGCGACTGCCTGGCCCAGACCAGCCATGGGGCCGACACCCTCACCAACCCCGAGCCGGGCTTCTTCATCCTGGGCAGCAAATCCTACGGCCGGAACAACACGTTCCTGATGCGGATCGGCTGGGAGCAGGTGGGCGAGGTCTTCGGGCTGCTCGGATAGACCGGGCTGCTCGGATAGACTGCGCGCATGAAGTACTTCGGCCGGCCCGAATTCCAACACGGAGAGAGTCCGGCGGTGGGCGTCCTCCTGGCCAACCTGGGGACTCCCGACGCGCCGGATGCGCCGGCGCTGCGCCGCTACCTCCGCGAGTTCCTGCTCGACCCCCGGGTCATCGAGATGTCGCGCCCGCTCTGGTGGCTGATCCTGCACCTGTTCATCCTCCCCACGCGGCCCGCCAAGTCGGCGGCTCTCTACAAGAAGGTCTGGACTCCGGAGGGCTCGCCTCTCCTGGCCATCACCAACCGCCAGGCGGCGGCTCTCCAGCAGCTGCTGCGAGCGGGAGATCGGCACCCCCGTCCATGTCGCGGTCGGCATGCGCTACGGCAATCCGTCGATCCGGGCGGCGCTGCGCGAGCTGGCGGGGAAGGGGTGCCGCCGGCTCCTCGTCCTCCCCCTCTATCCCCAGTACGCGGCGGTGACGACCGGCTCGACGGTCGATGCCGTGGCCGCCGAGCTCATGACCTGGCGGTGGGTGCCGGAGATCCGCACCATCCACCACTACCACGACGATCCCGCCTACATCCGGGCGCTCGCGGCCAGCATTCGCGAGGCCTGGGAGCGGCGAGGGGCCGCCGGAGAAGCTCCTCTTCTCCTTCCATGGCATCCCGCAGCGCTATTTCCTGTCGGGCGATCCCTACTTCTGCGAGTGCCACAAGCTCGCCCGCCTTGCCGCGGAGGAGCTGCGGCTTGCCCCCTGAAACGCTGGCGAGGTCTCTTTCCAGTCGCTCTTCGGCAAGGAGGAGTGGCTGAAGCCCTACACCGACAAGACCATCACGGCCCTCGCCCAGGCCGGCCTCCGGGCAGCTCGACGTGGTCTGCCCCGGCTTCTCCGCCGACTGCCTGGAGACGATCGAGGAGATCGACGAGCAGAACCGCGAAATCTTCCTGCACGCCGGGGGCGAGCGCTATCGGCTACATCCCCGCGCTCAACGACCGGCCGGATCACATCCGCGTCATCGCCGACCTGGTTCACCGCAACCTCCAGGGGTGGGTCGAGCCTGCCGGGCAGTGGAGCGAGGAGAAGGCGCTTCAAGCTTCGGCCGAATCCCGGCGCCGCGCCGAGGCGATGAAGGCCGCTCGAGGGTGAAGCGTGAGGAAGACGCTTGAAGGCGCTTTTACAATTCCATTACCTCCAGGGCAGGCTCTCTCTGGTAGATTCCAGGGCCGTTCCGACAGCTTTCCGTTGACTCAAAGGAGGACCGAGATGAAGACGCTTCGACTCCGCGCCGCCGCGCCGGTGGCCGCCCTGCTGGCGGTCTGCCTCACCGACGCCGCTTTCGCCCAGCAACAGCTGGACCTGCCCCGGCCCAGCCCCAACGCCACCGTTTCGCAGATGGTCGGCGTGACCAAGATCTCCATCCAGTACAGCCGCCCAGGAGTGAAAGACCGGAAAATCTGGGGCGCGCTCGTACCCTACGGGGAGGTTTGGCGCACCGGCGCCAACGAGAACACCACCATCACGTTCAGTACGCCGGTGAAGATCGGGGGACAAGAGCTTCCCGCCGGCATCTACGGCCTCCAGACCATCCCCACGGAGGGAGATTGGACCGTCATCTTCAGCAAGGACGCCAACGAGTGGGGCGCCTTCAATTACAAACAGGAAGACGACGCCCTGCGCATTCAGGCGAAGCCCCAGGCGGCCGAGCTCCGGGAGCGGATGGCCTTCGACTTCGAGGACGTGACCGACACCTCCACGAAGGTCGTGCTCCACTGGGAGAAGCTCAAGGTGCCGTTCACCGTTGACGTGGACACGACAAAGCTCGTGACGGCCAAGGCCAACGACGTCGTCCGCTGGCCGCTTCAAGCGGCCAACTACTGCATCCAGAACAACACCTGCCTGGACGAAGCCGGACGGTGGATCGACGCCTCGATCGCCCAGCAGGAGAGCTTCGCCAACCTCCGCGCCAAGGCCCTGCTGCTGAGCAAGAAGAACGATGCCAAAGGCGCGGTGAGCTATGGCGAGAAGGCCCTGGCCGCCGCCAAGACCGCCCAACCGGCCCCCAATCCCCAGCAGGTCAAGGACCTGGAGTCCATGGTGGCGGACTGGAAGAAGAAGTAGCGGCGGCTTACGCCGTCACCGTTTCGGCCCGCTTCGCCAGCCACGGCGCCAGCTCGGCGACACCGTCGAGGCAGGCGAGCGGGCCGAAACGTTCCAGCTCCTCGCGGCCATGGCTGCCGGAGCAGACCCCCACCGAAGGCGTCCGCGCGCTCCTCGCCATCTCCAGGTCGTAGGTCGTGTCGCCGATCATCACCGCGTCCCGCGCCCCCACTCCCATCTCGTCCAGGATCTCCAGCAGCATCTGCGGGTGCGGCTTCGAGAAGGCCTCGTCCGCCGTCCGGGTGGCGTGGAAGAGGGGACCCAGACCCGTCTGCTCGAGAGCATAGTCGAGACCCCGGCGGCTCTTGCCGGTGGCGACCGCCAGGAGATAGCCCTCGGCGGCCAGATCGCGCAGCATCTCGCCCGCCCCGCCAAAGAGGAGAGGCAGGTCGCGGTAGGTGGAATGCCAGTGCTTCCGGTAGGACTCCAGGATCTGGCGGTAGAGATCCTCGTCGCAGCCCGGGCTCAGGATGTCGATGGTCTCCTTGAGCCCGAGGCCGATGGTGCCCCGGATCGTCTGCTCCGGCAGCTCTCCGAGCTCCAGCTCGCGGATGGTGGCTTGGGTGCAGGCCACGATGGTCCCGATGGAATCCATCAGGGTGCCGTCCCAATCGAAGACAAGAAGGCGGAATGGGTTGGATCGGCGCATTTCCTTCAACCTTCCTTGAAAGGCGTATAGATGGCTCCGCCTACGACCGAATCGTCGAGCCCCGGTGTGAAGCCCGTGAATTGCGGCATGATGATCCGCCGCTCCACCCAGGCGCCGGGAGGAACCGAGGCTCCGGAGCCCAGGATGCACTCCCGCACCACACTCCCTTTGCCGATGCGCGCGCCCGGCAGGAGGATCGTCCGCTCGACCCTGGCTCCCTCGCCGATCCTGGCCCCGGGCTCGACCGACGATTCGCGCACCTTGGCACCCGGTCCCAGGCTCGCTTCCTGCGAGATCCAGGACCGGCGCCAGATTCGCTCCGGCCAGTCCGCGCGAGCCCAATCGAGCACGGCGTCCAGAAACCGTTGGGGCGTCCCCGTATCGTGCCATCTCCCCGCATCGACGACCGACTCGATCCTCTCGCCGCGGTTGAGCATGGGCACGTAGAGGTCGCGTACGATGTCCGCCTTGCCAGGGGAGAGACCCGAAAGAAGATCCGGGGAGAAGACATGGGCTCCGGCGAAGACGTGCCTCCGCGCGATCTCTCCCCGCCCGTCGTCTCCGGGCCAGAAAGAGAGGATCCGCCCTTGGCGGTCGATCCCCACACCGCCACCAAAGGAGGCCGGATCGGGGCGCGAGGTGAGCAGGAGAGTCGAGCGGGCGCCGCTCGCCATATGGCGCCGGACCAGCTTCCGCAACGGCCAGCGGCAGAGGCTGTCGCCGTTGACCAGAAGGACGAGGTCGGCCGGTGCGAAGAAATCCCGAGCGGATGAAGCGCTCCGAGGGTGCCGAGCAGCTCGGGCTCGTCGGACCAGGTGATCGGCATGCCGGCGAGCGAGTCGCCGAAGCGCTGCCGGATCTGGTCGCCGAGGTAGTGGAGGTTGACCGCCACCGCCTCGCACCCGACGGCCGCGAGCTGGGCGAGGGTGTGGCCCAGAATCGGCACGCCCAGCACCGGCAGCAACGGCTTCGGGGTGTGCTCGGTCAGCGGGCGCAGCCGGGTGCCGAGCCCCGCGGCGAGCACCAGCGCGCGGATTCGCCTACCCTGCATGCCTCACCGCGGGATCTGAAAGCGGAAGTTCCTACCGGAACACCATCTCGGGCGGGGCATCCGGATGAATCTTGAGATAGTCCTCGTAGAGACGGAGATAGGAGCGCTGCTCGGCCTTCTGGAGATCGAAGCCGCAGCGCTTGGCCACCGTCTCGGCCCCGTCGCCCTCGAACTCGGCGAAATCGCCGATCGGCGTGTGGTCGAGCGCGATCGTCACTCCGCCGAGCTGCCACTCCTCGCGCATCTTCTGGTAGCGGCGGACGACCTCGAAGCCCAGGTTTTCCAGCAGCGCCCGCCCTTCCTCGGCGCTCTCGATGTCGACCTCGCGCTCCTCGCGGACCTTGAGGTTCCCCTCCAGGCGCATCGGCCCCTTGAAGGTCAGCCGGGCCCGGCCGCCGTCGGTGCGCAGACGCAGGATGCGGCCCGAGAAGATCAGCTCGCCGCCGCGGTCGAGGATCCAGTTGTCCTCGAAAGCCGGAGGCCCGACCCGCTCGGCCTCCAGCTCGATCAGCCGCTCCCGCAGCTTCTCGAGCTCCGCTCCGGGAAACTTGATCTCCTTTTCCAGATTGTCCTTGCTCCTCATAGATCGCCCAGGCGATCCAGCAGCCGCGCCACGGAGCGAATCCCGTTGTAGAAGTGGCTGATGTTGAACTTCTCGTTCGGAGAGTGCAGGCCGTCGTCGTTCAGGCCGAAGCCCAGCAGCAGCACCGGGCCACCCGAGCACCGAAGCGAAGGTCGAGACGATGGGGATCGAGCCGCCCTCGCGGATGCGCACCGGCCGCGCGCCCCAGATCTCCTGCATGGCGTCCAGGGCGGCGTCGACGATCGGGCCCTTTCGCCTCGACCACCACCGGGTCGGCGCCATGGAGGCTCGTCACCTCGACCGTGACGCCCTTGCGGCGCGACCGATTGGACGTAGTCGGTGAACAGCTGCGCGATCTTCTTCGGGTCCTGGTCGGGCACCAGGCGCATCGAAACCTTGGCGCCGCCCCAGGAGGGGAGCACCGTCTTGGCTCCCTTGCCCATGTAGCCGCCGAAGATGCCGTTGACGTCGCAGGTCGGCCGGCCCCAGGTGCGCTCGCGGGTGGTGTAACCCTCCTCGCCGAACAGCTCCGGCACGCCCAGGTCCGACGGTAGGCGTCCTCGTCGAAGGGAAGCTTGGCCGAACTCGTCGCGCTCCCAGGCCTCCAGCGGGCGCACGTCGTCGTAGAAGCCGGGGATCAGGATCTTCCCCGTCTCGCGGGTCCCGCAACTGGTCGACGATGTGGCAGAGGGCGTTGAGCGGATTCGCACACCGCGCCGCCGAAGGTGCCGGAGTGGAGGTCGCGGTTGGGGCCGGTGACCTTGATCTCCATGTAGCACGAGACCCTTCAAGCCGTAGATCAACGACGGCTGGCCGGGCGCGTAGAGCGAGGTGTCCGAGATGACGACGCAGTCGGCCGCGAGGCGCTTGCCGCCGTCCTCGCGGACGTAGAGGTCGATCGCCTCGCCGCCCGCCTCCTCCTCACCCTCGACCAGGAACTTGACGTTCACCGGCAGGCTGCCGCGCTCGGCGAGCATTGCGCCGCACGGCCTTGACGTGGGTGTAGGACTGTCCCTTGTCGTCCGTGGCGCCGCGCGCCACGAGCTTGTCGCCTTCGACCGTCGGCTCGAACGGCGGGTTGCGCCAGAGCTCGATCGGGTCGACCGGCTGCACGTCGTAATGACCGTAGAAGAGCACCGTCGGCTTGCCCGGCGCCCCCAGCCACTCGCCATAGACGAGCGGATGCCCGGCGGTCTCGATCCGCTCGGCGGTCAAGCCCGCCTCGCGCATCTTGCCCACCAGGAACTCCGCCCCGCGGAGCACTTCTGCCTTGTAGTCCGGATCGGTGGAGATCGAGGGGATGCGAATGTAGTCCTTCAGCTCCTCGAGATACTTCTCTTTTTCCGCATCAATCCGGGCGAGCACGTCCCGTGAGTCGCTTCCCATCCCTTCAGATCTCCTTTTCGTTCTGGGCTTCGCCCTCGCGCAGTCTAGCAGAGTCCCCCGCCCGGCTGGCGAGGCGCCGCAGGTTGACGGCGTTCACCACGAAGTGCCCCAACACCGGCCCGAGAAGGTTTCCGCGCCACGCCATCAACCCCCCGAGAACCAGGCCGGCGAGGAGGGCGAACACCGTCCACAGCCGGAACGCCCGGCCCGGCCCGCTGTGCAGCAGGCCGAACAGAATCGTGGCCGCCGCCCACCCGAGCGTCCCCTGGACGGCTCCGCGGAAGAACAGCTCCTCGGCGAACCCGGAGAGCAGCGCGAGCCCCACCGCCTCCGAGGGGGTGATCGGTCCGAGCATGCCGGCGAGCTGCGCCTCCAACTCCTTGGCCAGGGGAACAACGCGTTCCGCCGCCCACCAGATGCCCAGGAGGAGCAAGCCCGCGCCAATGCCCAGACCGAGGTCGAGCCACCAGTGCACCGGGTCGACGAATAGCGCAAGGGAGATCCGCCCTTGCCGGACGCCGATCCAGAGGATCCCGGCCAAGGCCAGGAACAGGTACAGGCCCCAGGCGAAACGGTACAGCCGCCCGGGGCCCAGCGGTGCCCTTGGTGAGGGTTGCTCCGGTTCCAAGAAGGCCTACGGCTCTTCGAAGCTCTTGCCCGTCTTCTTCCAGTCGGCGAGAAAGCGGTCCAGGCCGATGTCGGTGAGCGGGTGCTTGTAGAGCTGCTCGAGAACCTTGAAGGGGATGGTGGCCACGTCCGCTCCCAGAAGGGCGGACTGGACGATGTGGACCGGGTGCCGCACCGAGGCGACCAACACCTGGGTGTCGAAGCCGTAGTTGCGGTAGATCGTCACCACCTTGTCGATCAGCTCCATCCCGTCCTCGGCGACGTCGTCCAACCGGCCGACGAAGGGCGAGATGTAGGCGGCGCCGGCCTTGGCCGCGAGCAGCGCCTGGGCGGCCGAGAAGCAGAGCGTCACGTTGGTGCGGATGCCCTCCTTCTTGAAGGCCGCGACCGCGCGCAGGCCGGCCGGCGTGAGCGGCACCTTCACCACCACGTTCTCCGCCAGGCCCGCCAGCCGCCGGCCCTGGGTGAGGATCTCCTCGTACTCCGTGGCCAGCACCTCGCCGGAGACCGGCCCCGGCACCAGCCGCGCGATCTCCTGGACCGTCGCGAGGTACGGCCGGCCCGACTTGGCGATCAGCGACGGGTTGGTGGTAATGCCATCGACCATGCCCCACTCGAGGCCGGTCTCGATCTCCTTGATTTCAGCGGTGTCCAGAAAAAACAGCATCTCTTAGCTCCTCCTCCGGTTCAGGTTAGCACCCCGCGAGGGGAACGGTCTTTCAGTTCACCGTCTCGTCCGGTCCACCGTCGCCACCGCCGCCGTCATCGTCCTCGTCTTCGCCACCCTCCTCGAAGTCCATGCCCTCCAGGATCTCGAGGTCCTCCGATTCGTCCGGCTCCGGCGCTTCGAGCTCGAGCTCCGACGCCATGGGGCCGCCGTCGCTCTTGGCCAGCTCGATCTCGGTCTCCTCGTCCTTCTCGGCCAGCTTGGCGACCGCCACGATGCGGTCCTCGGCATCCAGGTTCATCAGCTTGACCCCCTGGGCCGAGCGGCCGACCTCGCGGACGCCCGAGACGTTGAGGCGGATGATCATCCCCTCCTGGGTGATCAGCATCAGCCCCTCGTCCGGAGTGACGTACCGGACTCCCACGACCTCGCCCGTCTTCGGCGTCACCTTGAGGTTGATGATCCCCTGGCCGCCGCGCCCCTGCAGGCGGTAGTCCTCGACCGGCGTGCGCTTGCCGTAGCCGCGCTCCGTCACCGTCAAGACCTGGCCCTGAGGGTCCAGCTCCTCCATGGCCACGACGGCGTCGCCCTTGCGGAGCGTGATCCCTTTGACCCCGTACGTCGCACGGCCTATCGAGCGGACGTCACTCTCGGGGAAGCGGATGCAGAAGCCCTTTCGGGTGGCGAAAAGGATGTCCTTGCCGCCATCGGTCTCGCGCACGGCGAGCAGGTGGTCCCCCTCGTCGATGTTGATGCCGATGATGCCGCCGACCCGCGGGTTGGAGTAGGCCGACAGCTCGGTCTTCTTCACCGTTCCGTTTGCCGTGGCGAAGACGAGATAGCGGTCGTCGCCGAACGCGCGCACCGCGACCGTCGTCGCCAGGCGCTCCGTCGATTCGAGGTTGAGCAGGTTGACGATCGCCTTGCCCCTTGGCCGCCGGCCCCGTCTCCGGGATCTCGTGAACCTTGAGCCAGTGCACCCGGCCGCTCTCGGTGAACACCAGGATGTAGCTGTGGGCCGTGGCAACGTACAGGTGCTCGACGAAGTCGTCGTCCTTGGTCACCATGCCGGTACGCCCCTTGCCGCCGCGCGCCTGTGCCCGGTAGAGCGAGAGCGGCGAGCGCTTGATGTAGCCCGACTGGGTGACGGTGATCACCATCGGCTCGTCCGCGATCATGTCCTCGATCGAGATGTCGTGCGTCTCGGGGATGATCTCGGTGCGGCGCTTGTCGCCGTAGGTCAGCTTGAGATCGGCAAGCTCGCGCTTGATCTCTTCCAGCACCAGTTGGTCCGAGCCGAGGATCGACCGCAGCCGCTCGATCAGCACCATCAGCTCCCGGTACTCCTCGACCACCTTGTCGCGCTCCAGGCCCGTCAGGCGCTGGAGCCGCATGTCGAGGATCGCCTGCGCCTGCACCTCGGAGAACGCAAAACGGCTCATCAGGTTCTCCCGGGCCTCGGCGGGCGTCTGGCTGGCGCGGATCGTCGCGATCACCTCGTCCAGATGATCGAGAGCCTTGAGGATGCCTTCCAGGATATGGGCGCGCTCCTCGGCTTTCCGCAGATCGTACCGGGTGCGCCGGATGATGACCGTCTTCCGGTGGTTGAGGAAGTGGTAGAGCAGCTCCTTGAGCGTCATCACCTTCGGCTGGTTGTCGACGATCGCCAGCAGGATGATGCCGAAGGTGGTCTGCATCTGAGTCATCTTGTACAGCGAGTTCAAAATGATCTCGGCCACCGCGTCCCGTTTCACCTCGATTACGATGCGGATGCCCTCGCGGTCCGACTCGTCGCGCAGGTCCGAAATCCCTTCGATCTTCTTCTCGCGGATCAGCTCGGCGATGCGTTCGATCATCCGCGCCTTGTTGACCTGATAGGGAATCTCGGTGATGATGATCGTTTGCCGCTCGGTCTTCGCGTGCGTCTCGATCCCGGCCCTTGCGCGAAGCTGAATGATGCCGCGGCCGGTGGTATAGGCCGAGCGGATCCCTTCGAGACCGTGGATGAATCCCGCCGTGGGGAAGTCCGGGCCGGGAACGGCCGTCATCAGCTCCTTGACCGTGACCTCCGGGTTTTCGATCAGCATCATCAGCGCATCGATCACCTCGCTCAGGTTGTGGGGCGGGATGTTCGTCGCCATGCCGACCGCGATACCGGTGGCGCCGTTGACCAGGAGGTTGGGAACCCGCGCCGGCAGCACGAGCGGCTCGGTCTCCGAGCCGTCGTAGTTCGGCCCCCAGTCCACCGTCTCCTTGTCGATGTCCTCACGGATCATCTCCTCGGCGAGCTTGGTCAGGCGGACCTCGGTATACCGCATGGCCGCCGGGTTGTCGCCGTCGAGCGAGCCAAAGTTGCCCTGGCCGTCCACGAGCGGATAGCGCATGGCAAAATCCTGGGCCATGCGCACCACCGTGTCATAGATCGCCGAGTCGCCATGGGGGTGATATTTACCCATGACGTCGCCGACGATGCGGGCGGACTTCTTATAAGCCCGGTCGGAGCGGTTGCCGCTCTCCCACATGCCATACAGCACACGCCGGTGCACCGGCTTCAAGCCGTCGCGCACGTCCGGCAGCGCGCGGCCGATGATCACGCTCATCGCGTAATCGAGATAGCTGCGCTTCATCTCGTCTTCGATGCCGACCGGGATCGGCTGCTCGAAGGGGAGGATCTCGTCGTTGTTATCGCTCATAGCTTATCCACGGTTTCTAATTGCACCGTATCCGTTCAACTTTTCCGGTCTTCTCGCAGGTATACCTGTCAACATTCCTTGAGCGCTGAGATCCTCGTCGACTTCAGGCCAGTGCACACCTTGTCCATCGCCGATGATCTCGAAGTTTGCCCTCTGTGTTGGCGTTGCCTCAGACAAACGCCAAGACCATGCAAGAGGGACGCTCACTTTCCGACCGTCAACAAGGTCAAAGGTGATGAGGTCATCCGTCACGGAGACCTCCTTGACTCTGGGGTCGATACTAACCGCAATGCTCATGCCATGCCTCTTTGATTCTTTCCAAGTTGGACCCGATCAGTCTGCGGATGACCATCAATTCATGGGCTGAAAAACCATGGCTTGAAGAAAGATCCAGTGGTTCCAGCCAGAACTTGCAGGTCATCCTCTCTCGCTGAACGTGAACATGCTTTGGCTCGTTGCAATCGAAGCTGTAGAAGAAAAAGCGATAAGATCCTGGTATACCTCTGATCCTGGGCATTGGTCTTTATACGTCCAGGTTCCGCACATCCAGCGCGTTGGCCTGAATGAACGCCCGCCGCGGCTCCACCTCGTCGCCCATGAGGACGGTGAAGATGTTGTCCGCGTCCACGTCGTCCTCCACGTGCACTCTCAGGAGACGGCGCTTGGTGGGGTCCATGGTGGTCTCCCAGAGCTGGGTCGGGTTCATCTCGCCCAAACCCTTGTAGCGCTGGATCGAGAGGCCCTTTTTGGCGCCGTCGTAAAGGGTTCCGAGCGCTTCTTCGAGGGTGTCGTGGAGGGTGACGTTCTCGCCCTTGGCGAGCGTGAAGCTCGTGCCGGAGATCGCGTCGAGGCCGAGTTGGTTGTTTGCCATGGCGCGGTACTCAGCGCCGGTGACCAGGTTCCAGTCGACGCGGATCTCTCGCTCGACGCCGTCGCGCTTCGAAAGGAAGCGGACGTAGCGCGTTCCATGCTCCTCATCCTCACCCACCTGGACCTCGTGGAAACCCGAGGCTTCGATGAGATGGGCCACCTGCTCGACCTTCTCAGGGTCCATGAGGGACGTTTTGTCCTTGATGCCGCTCTGGAGCGCCAACTTGATGGCATCCGACGGATAGCCGCGCGATACGAGCCGGTCGAGGTTCTGGTTGAAACCGGCCATCTTCTCCAGGAAGAAGGCTAGTCGTGCGCCGGTGAGCGCACCACCGTCGCCGTTCCCGCCATTCCCATTGGGGCCGTCACCGTGCACGATCTCGAGCGTCCAGGCGTCCTTGATGCGGTCCACCAGAAAGGCCTGATACTCGCGGTCGTCTTTCAGATAGGCCTCGCTCTTGCCATGCGAAACCTTGTAGAGAGGCGGCTGCGCGATGTAGAGATGGCCGCGGCGGATGATCTCCCCCATCTGGCGATAGAAGAAGGTCAGGATCAGCGTCCGGATGTGGCTGCCGTCGACGTCGGCGTCGCACATGATGATCAGCTTGTGGTACCGGAGCTTCGCGATGTCGAAGTCGTCCTTGCCGATGCTGGTGCCGAGCGCGGTGATGATGACCTTGATCTCGTCGGAGGAGAGCATCTTGTCGAAGCGCGCCTTCTCGACGTTCAGGATCTTTCCCTTGAGCGGCAGGATCGCCTGGAACTTCCGGTCGCGCCCCTGCTTGGCCGAGCCGCCGGCAGAATCGCCCTCGACCAGGAAAAGCTCGGCGTGCTCGGGGTTGCGCTCCGAGCAGTCGGCCAACTTGCCGGGAAGGTTCGAGGCGTCGAGTGCGCCCTTTCTCCGCGTCAGGTCCCGGGCTTTGCGCGCGGCCTCGCGGGCATGCGCCGCCTCGACACACTTCTCGACGATCCGCCGGGCCTCCCGAGGGTTCTCCTCCATGTAGGTGGAGAGCCGCTCGAAGACGACCTGCTCGACCCAGCCCTTGATGTCGGACGAGACGAGCTTGTCCTTGGTCTGGGAGGAGAACTTGGGGTCCTTGATGCGCACCGAGATCACTGCCGTGAGCCCCTCGCGCACGTCCTCACCCGTGAGGTTCTCCTTCAGGTTCTTGGACAAGCCGCTCGAAGCCGCGTAGGCGTTGATGGCGCGGGTGAGCGCCGCCTTGAAGCCGGAAAGGTGGGTGCCGCCATCGCGGTTGCTGATCGTGTTGGTGAAGGCGTAGATCAGCTCCTGGTAGCCGTCGTTCCACTGCAGGGCCACCTCCACCGCCTCCGGGCCGGTGCCGTCGTCGCGCACGTCCATCAGGTGGATCGGCTTCGGATGGAGCGCCGTCTTGTTGCGGTTCAGGTGCTCGACGAAGGAAGAGATGCCGCCCGAGTAGGCAAAGTCGGCTTCCTTGTCCGTGCGTTCATCCGTGAGGTGGACGTGGATCCCCCGGTTGAGGAAAGACTGCTCGCGAAGGCGCTGGGCCAGCGTCTCGTAATTGAACTCGAGGATGGCGAAGATGTCGGGATCGGGCCAGAACCGGACCTTGGTCCCCGTGCGGTCGCTCGGTCCGACCGGCTGGATCGGCCCCTGCGGCAGGCCCCTGTGGTAGGTCTGAAACCAGACCTGGCCGTCGCGCTTGATCTCGAGCTCCAGGGTCTCCGAGAGGGCGTTGACCACCGAGACGCCGACGCCGTGGAGTCCGCCGGACACCTTGTAGGAGTTCTTGTCGAACTTACCGCCGGAGTGCAGCTCGGTCATGATGACCTCGGCCGCCGAGCGCCCCTCCTCCTTGTGAAGGTCTACCGGGATGCCGCGGCCGTCGTCCGACACCGTGACCGAGTTGTCGGTATGAATGGTGACGTCGATCCGCGAGCAGTAGCCGGCCTGGGCCTCGTCGACCGAGTTGTCGACGACCTCGAAGACCATATGGTGCAGGCCGGAGGCGTCGTCCGTATCCCCGATGTACATGCCGGGGCGCTTGCGGACGGCTTCGAGGCCCTTCAAGACCTGGATGTTTTCAGCCGTGTAGGTCGGTTCTGGATTCGTCAAAACGAGATCTCCACTCTATCCCTGGGCTTGCTGAGGACCCCGCAGGATGAAGGGGTCCGAGAATGCACAAATTATAGCACGAATCGAAGCGGGTTTCGAGCCCGTTTAACTCTGAAAAATGAAGAGCTTAGGCCTGAATTTTTCCGCAGGGGGCCGCTACTCCGAAAGGAGGCGTATCTCGCCCCGTTCCATCTCCCAGAGAGTCCCCACGTCCAGCGTCAGCCAGACCTGCGGCCGGTTGGACGTCACGACCACCTGGCCCGCTTCGCGGAAGACGCCCCAGACGGACGCCACGGTCTGTGGTGCGAGCTCGGCGTCCATGTCGTCCAGGAGGTAGAGAGGCGGTCTGCCCGACTCCTCCATGACCCGGCCATGGGCAGCCAACAGCATCAGGGAGAGGGCCTTGCGCTCCCCCGCCGAGGCCACGCGCCGGATCTCGTGCCCCGCCCACAGAATCTCGATCTCGTCCCGATGGGGTCCCAGCAGGGGCATCTGCCGGCGGCGCTCGCGGTCGGCTGCCCGGTCGAGAGCCTTGGCGATGACCTCCTGGCCTTCCAGCCCCTCGGCCGGCGAGGGGCGATAGCGAAGCTCGATGACCGGGAAGGGGAAGCCGGAGGCTTCGAGGACCCTGGCGAGCGCGTCTTTCAGCAGCTCGACGTAGCGGTGGCGTTGAGAGATCACGTCCGCGGCCGTGGCGGCCAGCATCTCGTTCCAGATCTCGAGACCTGAGCCCTTGCCGAGCAGGAGCCCCCGCTTCTGCCGCAGGGCCTCCCGGTAGCGGCCGAGAAGCTCCAGGGCGGTCGGGCGGATCCCCACGACTCCGCGGTCCATGAAGCGCCGGCGGGCCTTGGGGGCGCCCACCAGCACCTCGGCCTCGGCCGCCGCCGTCCAGGCCACCACCGGGAGCACCGCCAGGTGCTCCGAGAGGGGAGTGACCTTGCCGTTGAGGGCGCGGACCCGCTGCCCCTCCATCCAGCCCACCTCCAGGGTGGCCCGGCGGTCCGTCTCGATCTCTCCCTGGATGTGGAAGGAGCCGGCGCCGTGGCGGGCACAGTCGGCGATCTGGCTGGCGCGGAAGCTGCGGGTGGTGGCGAGGACGTAGATCGCCTCCAGGAGGCTCGTCTTGCCCGCGCCGTTGCCGCCCAGAAGGAGATGCGACCCCAGGGCGGGCCACCAGGAGAGCGGCTCCAGGTTGCGGAAGTCGCGGGCGGTGAGATGGTTCAGCAGCCGGAGCAGCCTCAGATCCGCATCGGCATGATCACGCAGAGGTAGCGGGTGTCAGGCCCGTCCATGGGGTAGCCGACGCACTGGGTGTTCTCGTCCTTTAGCTCCAGGCGGATCTTCTCGGTCTCGACGGCGGCCAGGAACTGAGTGAGGTAGTCGGGGTTGATCCCCACCCGGAACTCGGGTCCGTCGTAGTCGCAGGCCACCTCCTCGACCGCCTCCCCGAGGTCCGAGTTGACGGCCGAGATCACCACCTGGTCGGAGGTGAACTGGAGGCGCACGGCGCGGGCGCGGTCGCCGGTCATCAGCGCAGCGCGCTGGACGGCGTCCACCAGGTGCTTGCGGTCGAAGAGCACCTTCTTGTCGTTGTCCTTGGCGATCACCCGCTCGTAGTCGGGGAAGGTCCCTTCCAGGATGCGGCAGATCAGCTCGCGCCGGCCGAGGCCGAACGAGAGGTGGTGCTCGCCGCGGCCGTAGGTCAGCTTGCCCTCGCCCTCGAAGCGCTGCAGCTCCTGAAGCGCCTTTCGGGGCACCAGCACGGAGTCCTCGTTGCCGGCGCCCTCCAGGCCTCCTTCGACGAGAGCGAGCCGGTGGCCGTCGGTCGCCACCATCTCCAGCGAGCCGTCCTTGAGCTTCAAAAGGGCGCCGTTCAGCTGGAAGCGCGACTCCTCGGCGGAGACGGCGAAGAGGATCTTGGCGACCATTCGCCGGAAGTCCATGAACGGGATCTCGACGCGGCGCCCCTCCTCGACGGAGGGGCAGGGTGGGGAAGTCGTCCGGCGACGAGGCCGTGGATCTTGAAGCGCGACTTGCCGGCCCGGATGGTGAGCACCCGCGGCTCCTCCTGGACCAGCAGGACCTCGTCGCCGGTCAGCGAGCGGATGATCTCCATGAGCTTCTTGGCCTGGACGGCGATGCCGCCCTCGCGCTTGACGTCGGCCTCGCACCACGAGGTCAGCGAGACGTCGAGGTCGGTCGCGGCCAGGTGGAGCCTGTCCTCGCGGACCGTCAGCAGCAGGTGCGAGAGGACCGGGATGGTCGTCTTGCGCTCGACGATGCCCTGCATGGGGGCCAGCTCGCCCAGGAACTCACTGCGGTTGACGCGGATTTCCATTCACTCTTCTCCGTCTAGAAGACACCTGAATATAGCATAGTAACGTCGTCGTACATAGGTGCTGCGGAAACGAGGAAAACGGGCCTAAGTCACTGAACCGTGGAAGTTTAGGTTCCTGCACCGGAGCTGTGCAGAACCTGTGGACAGGTCTGCGGAGAGGTGGGGAAAACTCGGGCCGGGCCGAAAAATTCCGCAGATCGCTCCACAGCTTTCCGGAGCGCTCTCCACAGGCTTTCCAGCAGCGGGTGTCCCCTCTCACGGCACGAGGGAGAGGTGCTCGGGGAGAGCGGGCCGTGATCAGAAGTGCTGCTCGAACTCTGGAGGTCCGGTCGAGTCGGGTCCGTCGCGCTTCTTCTGAACCTTGTCGACGGAGTACATGACCGTCGAGTGGTGCTTGTCGTTGAAGAGCTTGCCGATGTCCGGGTAGGAGAGCTCCGTGAGCTTCTTGCACAGGTACATCGCGACCTGGCGGGGGAAGACGATCTGGCGCGAGTTGCTCTTGCTCTTGATCTCGGACACCTTGAGGTCGTAGTGGCGGGCCACGAACTTGATGATCTCGTTCGGCGTTGGGCTTCTTCCCTTCCTCGGGCAGGATGTCCTTGAGCGTCTCGCGGGCCAGGGCCGGCGACAACGGCTTGCCGGTCGAGTGAGGAGAAGGCGATGACCCGGGTGAGCAGGCCTTCGAGCTCGCGGATGTTCGACTTGCACCTGCTGGGCGATGAACTCCGCGACCTCGTCGGGCAGCTGGACGCCTTCAGGTGAGGCCTTGCGCTGGAGGATCGCCACCTTGGTCTCCAGGTCGGGCGGCTGGATGTCGGCGATCAGGCCCCACTCGAACCGGCTGCGCAGCCGCTCCTCCAGCGTCGGAATGTTCCGTGGCGAGGAGTCGGAGGAGAGGATGATCTGCTTCTGGCTCGTGTAGAGCGTGTTGAAGGTGTGGAAGAACTCCTCCTGCGTCCGCTCCTTGTTGGCGATGAACTGCACGTCGTCGATCATCAGGACGTCGATCGTGCGGTAGCGCTCGCGGAACTGCCGGCATGCGGTCGAAGCGGATGGAGTTGATGAGCTCGTTGACGAACTGCTCGGCGACCAGGTAGAGGACGCGCAGATTGCGGGCTGGTTGCGCAGGATCTCGTGCCCGATGGCGTGCAGCAGGTGGGTCTTGCCCAGACCGACGCCGCCATAGAGGAAGAGCGGGTTGTAGCTGTGGGACGGGTTCTCCGCCACCGCCTTGGCGGCGGCGTGGGCGAACTCGTTGGACTTGCCGACCACGAAGTTGGCGAACATGTACTTCGGGTTCAGGCTGGAGGGCGTGATCGGAGCTCGTCCGAGGGGATCTCGTCCGTCTTCCAGCGAGAAGAGAACCTCGAAACCGGGACCGCCCAGGCCGGCAACGGCCCGGTCCACGGTCCGCCGGTAGCTCTCTTCCAAGGTATGGAGAAAACGGGAGTTCGGAGCCACCAGAACGAGGCGGTCGCCATCCTCGTCCCGCACCTTCAGGGGCCGGAACCAGGTCGTGAACTCCTCGGGATCGAGTTGCTGCTGCAACTGCCGTCTGAAGGAGAGACCAGAGGGATTGAGACATGAGACCTCGAACTGCGCTACGAAAGTAATTTTCCACACGATTTCCACAATCTGTGGAAATCTCTACTCTCTGGGAGGAGTGTTTCCGAAGCGGCTTAGTTGACTACGACGAAACTCATCATAGCACAGCCGAACAGCGCCGCAAGCCCCTCCGTACTGGTGTCCGGTAAGGTGACCTAAACATAGTGTTGTCAATAGTTAACCATCAAAAAGGACGAGCCAGCCGCGCCATTTCAGGAGGTAATTGAAGAAGGCGCGGAGCACTGGTTTCGAGGGTCTTGACGACATCCGTGAGGGCTGCTGGAAGGCGCGGCTCACGCTCCTGGAAGAAGAGATCGAGCCACGACGCAGGAGCGGGATAGAAGTCGATCGCCACGGTCTCTGCGGCCCCGATCTTCGCTTCCCGGCGGGCGATCTCGATGGCCCGGTCGAGGCCTCCAAGCTCGTCCACGAGGCCGATCTTCCGGGCCGCGGCGCCGGTCCAGACCCGGCCGCTCGCCACCCCCTCGACAGCTTGGGGGGTCATCTTGCGGCCGGTGGCCACGTGGCCCACGAAGGCTGCGTAGGTGCGGTCCATGAGCCGCTGGACGCTGGCGTCCTGCTCCGGTGTGTAGAGTTGGAGGGATGAGTAGATGTCCGCGTTGGCGCCGCGTTTCAGGGAGTCGTGGCCGACGCCGAGGATCTCCTCCTCGAAGGCGCGGGTGACGAATTTGCCGCCGAACACGCCGATGGAGCCGGTCAGAGTGGCGGGCTCAGCCACGATCCGCGTGGCCTTGGCGGCGATGTAGTAGCCGCCCGAGGCCGCGAGGTCGCTCATGGAGACGATGACCGGCTTCTTCTTCTTGAGCTGCTCGACCTGGCGCAGGATGAAATCCGAAGCGAGGGCGGAGCCTCCGGGGCTGTCGATGCGCAGCACGACGGAGGAGACGGAGTCGTCCTTGGCGATGTCGCCCAGGAGGGACGCCATGTCGTCCGAGCCCATGAAGGTCTCTTCGGTCCAGGGCGCCGTGCCGCCGGAGCCACGGACGATGGTGCCGAGGGCGAAGATCACCGCCACGTGCCGGGTGGCCAGGACCGGTGTGGGCTGGTAGTCCTCGATGGCCACGTAGCCGGGCTTCCCCCCGAGGCGTTTCTCCAGGTGCTCACGAAACTGGTCTGGATAGGAGAGCTGGTCGACCAGCCCGAGAGCCTTGGCTTCCCGGGCCGAGTAGGGAGCGCCGTCGATCAGAGTACGGACCTCGGCGCCGCTTTTCTTGCGCGCTTCCGCGATGGCCGCGACGATCTGCGAGTAGAAGCCGTCGAGCACCGCCGCGAGGGCTTCTTCCGAGTCGGGCGTGTACCGGTTTTCGGTGTAGGCCTCGACGGCGCTCTTGTAGCGCCCCACGCGGTTGAACTCGGGCTGGATCTTCAGCTTTTCCAGGGTGCCGCGCAGGAAGCGCCCCTCGGCGTTCAACCCCAGGAGATTCACGTCGCCCGCCGGGGCGAGGTGGATCCGCTCGCAGGCCGTGGCCAGATAGTAGTCGAGCGTGCCGTTGGACCCTTCGCCCGCCGTTTCGAGATAGCACTCGACCCACTTGCCGGCATGGCGAAGGGCCATCATCTGCCGCCGCAGCTCCTGTGCCTTGGCGAGGCCGAAGTCGGCACTCTGGAGGTAGACGGCCAAGCCCTTGATTCCTTTGTCCCGCACGGCGGAGCGGAAGGCCGGGTAGAGCTTCGCGATGCTGCCGGGCTCGACGCCCTCGCTGAAGGGGAGCCGTGGCGCCTCCTGTTCGAGAACCGTGCCGGCGACCCGCCAGACGAGAACCGTGCCGGCGTCCCCGGTGCCCGCGCCCGATCCTCCCTTGTGGCCCGCTCGGATACCGGCCACGGTCGCGAAGACCGCCACGAGGACCAGGGAAAGGAAAATCAGGAGGAGCTTTTTCATGAGCCGATTGTACTGTCAGCCGCGGCCCCGCGCCGCCCGTCCGGCACTGGCTCCGCCGAATTGACCGACTCGGCCAGAATGACACCATCCCAGGGGCAAGACGCGCCGGTTCCTCTGCATGTAGAAATGCCCCTGTATCGGAGAACCCTTTGTACGAACGAAACGGAGGCGAAAGGAAGCCGCCCTTCCGGGGGATGAGCCGAGGGCGCTCAAACAGCGATATCAAAGGCTCTTGGAGTCTTTCGACAAGACAGGCATGGTATTTGCTTTAGTTAGAGGCACATATCAGTAGCTGTTACGAGGGGGAAGGTTCCAGCCAGCCAACACCATATCCATCCTCAAAAGGAGACTGCAAGCGAGGGTCTCTTCCTTGAAAGCTCCCGCCTTTTTTCCCCTGAGCAGGGGTAGATCCAGCCAATCCCCAACCCAAGAAGCACGGAACCCTCCCCCCTGAGCCCCCGCCGCCGCAAGGTGCCGGGGGCCTTTTCTTTTTTGGAGCAGGCGCCAGGTTTGCAAAAAGGAACGGACAGTGAGGGGAACCGGACACCTCGTTCGTTTCCTCTTTTCATGAAGCCCAAGGGGCACTGTGAAAATCAGCCCCCCGGAAATGACCCTGAACACTTCCCTGAAGAGAGGGAACAGAAAATCGGGCACGGCTGTTGCAAAGAGTAGAAGCAGGAAACGCTGAGGGGGAGGTTCCAACCTACCAACCAAGTCCCACCTAAGCATTTGAGATCGCGAGATCTCACCCTCTTTGAGCCAGCCAAACTCCCCTAACCACAGGGGTACAGCCAAAATAGCCAACCCGGAGAGATGGGGCCTCCCCCCCGAAAACCTCCTCCCGAAAGGGAGGAGGAAGCTCCTGCCTACCCAGGCAGGAGATTTTTCTTTTTGGCTTGTCTGGGGATTTGTCCTCGGATCCCCCTCGGCTCATCCACATTCGCCTCTGCCAAATTGGCCATGTCTGGCCGGTTAGAATGACGCGATGCGGCGGGACGCCCCTCTCCTGAACGACCTCCTGGACTGGTTCGACCAGCACCGGCGTGACCTCCCCTGGCGCCGGACGAGCGATCCCTACAAGATCTGGCTCTCCGAGGTCATGCTTCAGCAGACGCGGGTCGAGACGGTGCTCCCTTTTTACAACCGCTTCCTGGAACGCTTTCCCACGGTGGCCGGTCTGGGCGCGGCGGACGTCGAGGAAGTCCTCGCCCTATGGTCCGGCCTGGGCTACTACCGGCGGGCACGCCAGCTCCACGCGGCCGCCCGGCGTATCGCGGAGGCAGGCGCCTTCCCCTCGACTCTGGAGGGCCTGCTCGCCCTGCCCGGCATCGGCGCCTACACGGCGGCGGCGGTCGCGAGCATCGCGTTCAGCGTGGTCACCCCCGTGATGGACGGCAACGTCGAGCGGGTTCTCTCCCGCTGCCTGGCTCTGGAAGAAGACCCTCGCTCAGGCCCGGCGCGTCGCCGTCTCCTCGCGGCGGCGGCGGACCTCCTCGATTCCCGGAGGCCGGGCGACAGCAACCAGGCCTTGATGGAGCTCGGCGCCACTCTCTGCTCGCCGCGCCGCCCCAAGTGCCTCCTCTGTCCGCTCCGCCGGGGCTGCCGCGCCGCTCTGGCAGGAGACCCCGAGAGCTACCCCATTCCCAAGGTCAAGCGGGGCGGAGAGCGCCATCGCCTCCTGGTCGCCGTCGTGGAGAACGGCGAAGGCGTTCTTCTCTTTCGCCGGCCCGACGACAGCACGCTCCTCGCCGGCACCTGGGAGCTTCCCTGGGTGACGCTGGAAGTGGACGGCGTGCCTCAGAACGGTGATCCGGAGAGCGTCCTCGCCACGCGCTACGGTGGCCGCTGGTCGCTGGGGGAGAGGACCGGCGGTGTGAAGCACGGGATTACCTACCGGGAGCTGGAGGTCGACGTCCACCTGGCCGATCTGAAAGGGAATCCAGAGATCACTTCGGGATGGTTCGACGAGGCCGGCCGGGCCAGCCTGCCGCTGTCTTCTTTGGTGGGAAAGGTTCTGAAGGCGGTGCGGACGGCTACTGCGGGGGAGGCGGCACCGGCCAGGAGATCCCGGACCCCCCGGCGATGATGAACCAGCCGATGATCTTGTCATCCAGCTCCCGCAGCCGGCTCGCCACCAGGTTGCTGAGGATCGTCAGCAGCCGGATCGAGGAGATCTTGTGGATGTCGAGGATCCCCTCCAGCACCTCGCGGGAGATGGCCAGCACCACGGCCCCTCCCTCGTGGGCCTTGGCGTCCGCCGACCGCGACTCATGGTCGATCAGGGCCATCTCGCCGAAGTAGTCCCCGCGCTCCAGGAAGGCCAGGGCCTCCTCGCCGGCGCCGGGGATGTACTTGCTGATCATCACCCGCCCTTCGAGCACCACGAACATCTCGTTGCCCAGCTCCCCCTCGTGGAAGATGATCTGGCTCGGGCCGTACTTGCGCTCTTTCGACAGCGTGGTGAGGAAGTTGATCTCCAGGCTCGACAGCTTCTGCTCCTGGAACAGCTTGCGCTTGGAGGCCAGGTCCACGTGCACCTCGGCCGGGGGCTCGCCCTTCGCGGCCACCGGGATGATCGCGGGCTTGCCACCGCCGGAAAAGAACTGGGTGAGGTTGGCGTTGGTCTGCCGGAGCTTCGAGGAGAGGCTCTTCCAGAACGCCCAGTAGAGGGCGAGCTTGAAACGCTGGTCCCCCTCCATCAGGGCGGTGAGCGCGGCATGGTCGAGGGTGATCAGATCCGTGTCGCCCGTGGTCACTGCGTCTCCCGAGCGGGGGACGCCGTCCACGAAGGAAGTCTCGCCGAACAGAGTCCCCGCCTCCAGGGCCGCCAGACTGAAGTGGCCGTAGGGCGTCTTCCTCTGAATGCGCACGCCGCCGCGTTCGATGAGGTAGGCGTCCTGCGTCTCCTCGCCCTCGCGGACGATGAACGACCCCTTGGGGAAGCGGTTGCGCACGGCGCATCCCGCGAGCTGCGCGAGCTGCTCGTCCGTGAAATGGGAGAAAGACTCCCACCGGCGAAGAACGTTCTCGAGTCCCAAGATGCACCTATTGTACTGGAGGACGGGCCTCTGCGTCCGGCGGGGTGGCGATGACGGAGGCGAGCTGGCTCTCGGGGGCAGAGGCCCGCCCCTCCCGGCGGGCCCACCCTGCGCGGTCCTCTTCGCCGAACGCCCGCCAGAGCGCGGCGGCCTGCAGGAACCACTCGGCGAACAGCGGCTCGCCGCTCCCCAGGTCGGACCGGAGCTTGTTTTCGAGCGGCGCCTCGACTTCACTGAACAGGTGGCGCGCCTTGCCGGCATCCCCCCGGCGCAAAGCCAGCCAGGCGCGGTGGAGGGTGAGCGATTCGAGGAGGTCCGACCGCAGGGTCTCCACCCGGGCGAAGGCCGAGTCCGCCCCCCCGAAGTCCCCGGCGTAGGCCGCCACCAGCCCGCGCTCCAACCAGGCCTCGCCGTCCCTGGAATCCCGGGCAAGGACCCGGTCGAGCAGATCGCGGGCGCGGTCGAGCTCCAGGAGATGCTTGGCGGCCACGGCCGCGGCGTACAGCTCGTCCCGGCTCGCCCGGGCGTCGGTGCGGGCATTTTCCAGGGCTTCGCCGAAGTGCCCTTGGCCGAGCGCCTGCTGGGTCGGGCTGCCCGAGGGCTGCCGCAGGGTGGCCCAAAGCCCGAGCGACCCGGCTCCCAGGAGCAGGAGGAGAAGAACGAGGAGCAGGCCTTCGAAGGATGGCATGGTCGTGGCCCCGGTCTTTCTAGATTGAAGGGAGCGGAAGCTGGGCCGGCCGCAGGCGCTCCCAGACCGCCCGTTCGACCGCGTCGAGCCAGCCGGAGCGCTCGCCGGGGCTCAGCTCGAGCACGGGGAGGCCCCGGGCCGCGAGCTCCTGCGCCAGGCGTTCCTCGACGGCATGTTGGAACCCCGGGTCCGGCGCCCGCACGCCGTCCGGGCTCAGATCCTCGACGATGGGCACGTGGACCAGGAGGTCGTATCCCTGGATCCAGAGCGCGATGAGCCCCTCGGGAGCCTCCTGGCGTCCGGCGGCCAGAAGGAGGTAGACGTAGTTGTCGAGCACGCTCCGGTCGCAGACCACCACCGGATAGCGCGCCTGGGCCACCAGCTCCTCGGCGATCTGCGTGTGGAGGATCCACGACTGCGCCGCGACCGACGTCTCCTCGTTGATGGGGAGAGGACACCGCCGCGCCACCTCGTGCACCACCTCCACCCCCACGTCCCGCCGCTTGAGCCGCGCGGCGAGCCCATAACAGAGCGTCGTCTTCCCCACGCCATGGCTGCCGATGAAGGCGACCTTGAAGCGGGGGGTAGGGATCATTGGGGGATTGTAAGGGCGGCTGCCCTCAGGTGTGCTTCTTGAGAGAAGGACAGACCGTGTGAGCAGGATCCCACCAGAGGATTTTCAGGACGTGCTCACGTGCTTGGGGCGCTTGGGCATGCAGAAGGGCCTGGCTCAGGCCAGGCTCGCGTAGTACTCCGCCATGCTCGCAAGGGAGATCTCTTTCGATCCGCGCTCGCCGGGTCCGAGTCCCTTCCGGGCATCGAGCCAGGGGTCTTCCCGGTGAGTCAGGTCGCTGAGCCACTGAGAAGACCGGTCGCCGTAGTACTTCAAGACGGCGTCCACGCTATCCCTTTGAGTCTGCGTGAGGTTCGTGGGATCACCCTTTGGCCACGAGGCGACCTTGAACTGGCCACGATGCTCACTGTAAAGAGAGGTGATGACCGGTCCATTGGCCCAGGCCTCAATGCGGTCTTTGAAGAGCGGCTCCTCGTCCCAGACCAGGGACCAGGCCTGGGAGTAGTACGCCAGCTTCTGCAGCTTCATGGCCGTCATCTCACCCTTCTTCTGCAAGATGTAGGCTGCAACGTCGTGCGCCGTGGCCAAGCCGCTGTCTGCCTGCTTATCGAGCTTTCGCCTGATCATGAGCGAATTATACCTCGATTCGATATGGCGGGAAGGGAGCGTAATGAATGCTCCACAATCCCAACCGCTCCCTCCAACTGCTCCTCCCGCACCGTCAACGGCGGCACGATCTGCGCCACCCGTCCTTCCGGTCCCCCCGCTAGCAGGAGGGTGCCCCGGGACCAGGCGTCCAGCATCCACTTCTTGGCCTGCTCTCCCGTATGGAAGGCGATTCCCCAGAGGAGGCCGCGGCCACGAACCTCCTCGATGTCTGGATAATGGTCCGGCCATGACGACAGGCGTTCTCCCAGAGCTACTCCCAGACGGGTGGCTCTCGCGGGGAGATCCTCGTCCCGGATTACGTCCAGGACGGCCAAGGCGGCGGCGCAGGCGAGGGGGTTGGCGAGGAAGGTCGCGGTGTGGCGCGCTTCTCCCGGGGTCTCCCAGGCACGGAAAAGCTCCCGGCGGGCCAGGACGGCGGCGATGGGCAGCCCTCCTCCCAAGGCCTTGCCGCAGCAGAGGATGTCGGGACGGACGCCTTCGTGCTCGACCGCGAAGAGGCGGCCGGTGCGGCCGAAGCCGGTGAAGATCTCGTCCGCGATCAGCAGGGCTCCGTGCCGGCGGCAGAGGTCCGCGATCCCGGTCGAGCCAGCCGGCGGGGGGGATGAGGACCCCCTCGCGGCCGACGATGGGCTCGACGAGGACGGACGCCGATGTCTCCTTGCGCGAGAGCGTCCTCGATCTCCTCCAGGCCGCAGCCGTAGGGGAGGCGGCGGACGTGGCCGTGGAGGTGGGCGGCGAAGGGGGCTCGGAACTCTTCGCGGGAGGTGACGGCGAGCGCTCCCAGGGTCATGCCGTGGTAGGAGGGCTCGAAGGCGATCACTCCAGGCCGGCCGGTGGAGCCCAGGGCGGTCTTGAGGGCGATCTCGACGGCCTCGGCGCCGGAGATGGCGAAGAAGACCTGCGGGTCGTCGACCGGGGCGATCTCCACCAGGCGGCGGGCGAGCTCCACCCGCAGGGGATGGGCGTGGACGTCCCCAAGCCCATGGAGGAGGCGGCCGGCCTGCTCACGGACGGCTGCCACGACCCGCGGATGGCGGTGCCCGATGGAGGCGACGCCGAAGCCGGAGGTGAGGTCTATATAGATATTGCCGTCGACGTCCCGGACGTTGGCGCCCTGGGCTTCTTCCCAAAGGATGGAGGGATTGCCGCCGAAGAGGGTGTTGACGCCGGGGGCCTCCAGATCGCGCAGGGCCTCGGACAGCTCGCGGGAGCGCGGCCCGGGAGGCGGGGTGAGGATCTCGGGAAGGAGATCGCCAAGGGGATCGCCGAAGCTCACATCTCCCGCCGGCCGGCGAGCGAGCGGCCCAGCGTCACCTCGTCCGTGTACTCGATGTCGCCACCGACCGGCATGCCGAAGGCGAGGCGGGTGACCCGCACGCCCCGCGGCTTGAGCAGCCGGGCGAGGTAGAGGGCCGTCGCCTCCCCCTCGACGTTGGGATTGGTGGCGAGGATCACCTCCTCGATCCCCTCCAGCCGTTCCAGGAGGCCGGGGATGGCCAGCCGGTCCGGCCCGATCCCGCGGTGGGGCGAGAGGGCGCCCATCAGCACGTGGTAGAGCCCCTGGTACTCGCCCGTGCGCTCGATCGGGCTCGAGGTTGAAGGGCTCCTCGACCACGCAGATCCGCGCGCGGTCGCGCCGCTCGTCCGAGCAGTAGCGGCATGGGTCGACGGCGGTGATGGAATTGCAGACGGAGCAGTGGAAAAGCTTCCGCTTGACCTCGACGATGGCTTCCGCCAGCGCCTCGGCCTCGGAGGCCGGAACCTTGAGGAGGTAATGGGCGAGACGCGTCGCGGTCTTGGGGCCGATGCCCGGCAGGCGGGCGAGCTCGCCGACGAGCCGGGCCAGGGGTTCGGCCATCTCGAGCCAGCGATTCCCGGATCAGAAAAGGCCCGGCATGCTTGCCGCCATGGAGCCCATCTTTCCCTGCATGGTCTCCTCGATCTTGCGGCCTGCCTCGTTGACGGCGGCGACGATCAGGTCTTCCAGCATCGAGGGATCGTTGGGGTCCATGGCCTCGGGGTCGATCTTGCACCCCACGAGCTGCTTGTGGCCGCTCATCTTGACCGTGACCATGCCGCCGCCGACACTCGACTCCACGACCAGTTCGTTGAGCTCGCGCTGGAGGCGCTCCTGCATCTCCTGGGCCTGCTTCATCAGCTTCTGCATGCTGCTCATAGCGTTTCAGTCCTCCGTATAGCTGCTCTGCTCTTCGACGGCTTCGATCCGGCTGCCGGGAAAGATCTCCAAGCACGGCCTGCACGGCCGGAATCTGCTCCACCTGCTGGACACCCGCGGGCCGCGCTTCCGAGACGGCCGCCTTGGGGACGCTGGTCCCCGCGACGAGGCGCCAGGAGCTGCCGGACCCCCAGACGGAGGCCAGCGACTCCTCCATCACCTGCCGGTTCGACTCCTGCCGGAGGCGGGTGTCCAGGTAAGTATCTCCCGGCGGGACCGTGACGAGAAGCAGCCCGTCCTCAAAGCGGAGATCCTCGGCGGATTCGAGGTAGCCGGCGAGCGGCGGCCGGCGCTTGCTGACCTCCTCCAGGAAGGCGCGGACGGGATCGCTCGGACGCCTCGGGGCGGCCGGCGCCGCCGCGGGTGGCGGAGGCGCGGATCGTGGTGCTGGCGGCGGGCCGGCCGGCGGCGGCTCCGGAGCGGTCCTGCGGACGGGCGGCGGTACCGTCGGGGAAGATGGCATCGGAGGGGATACCGGAGCCGCCGCCCGGGGCGAGATCGGGCCCGCCACCGCGCCGCCGCCGGAGAGAAGCTCCTCGATCCGCGTCAGCTTGGGCAGCTCGGCTGCCCGCAGCCAGGCGATCTCCACCGCCAGGGCTCCGGAATCGCTCCGCCGCACCAGGGGCTCGCTCGTCAGCAGAAGGTTCAACAGCCGGAGGAGGTTCTCATAGCCGCTCGCCTTGGCCATCACCGCCAAGGCCTGCGCCTCCTCGCCGGGCAGGTCCACCTGCTCGGGCGAGCCGCCCATGGCGAGGTGCAGCGCGTCGCGGGCGAAGGCGAGGAACTGGCCGTAGACGTGGCGCGGGTCCCAGCCTTCGTCTTCCACCCGGCGGACGGCGGCGCCCACCACCGGCGGGTCGCCCGCCAGGATCCCCTGGAGGAGGGTATGGAAAAGCGCCGTGTCGAGCCCGCCCAGCAGGCGCACGGCGTCCTCGTCCGCGATCGTCCCCGAGCCGAAGGTCGCGAGCTGGTCGAGCAGCGCCACCGAGTCGCGCACGCTCCCCTCGCCGGCGCGGGCGATCAGGCGCAGGGCCGTTTCGCTGGCCGTGATCGCCTCCGCCGTCGCAGATCGTTGCGCAGGTGGGCGGCGAGGTCCAGGGACGGCACGCGCCGGAAGTGGAACTCCTGGCAGCGGGAGAGGACGGTCGCCGGCACGGCGTCGATCTCCGTGGTGGCGAAGATGAAGACCAGGTGCGGCGGCGGCTCCTCGACGATCTTCAGCAGGGCGTCGAAGGCCTGGCGCGAGAGGCGGTGGATCTCGTCGAGCACCACCACCTTGTAGCGGTTGTGGGCCGGGCCGTAGCGCAGGCTCTCCGTCAGGTCGCGCACCTGCTCGACCTTGGAATAGGTGGCGGCGTCGACCTCGATGACGTCCAAGTCCGAGCCGCGCGTGATGTCGATACAGGCCCGGCACTCGTTGCAAGGGTCGGCCGCGGGGCCGCGCTCACAGTTGAGCGCCTTGGCGAGCACGCGCGCCGCGGTGGTCTTGCCGACGCCGCGGATGCCGGAGAAGAGGTAGGCCTGGGCGATGCGCCCCTCCGTCAAGGCGTTGCGCAAAGCCGTGACGATCGGCTCCTGGCCGACGAGGCTGGAGAAATTCTGAGGGCGCCACTTGCGGGCGAGAACCTGATACGTCATGGGTGATGGCAGGCAGTGGTCAACGAAGGGTTCCGGTTGAGTCTGCGGCACTCGGCCGAACACCTTATCGCTGCTCCCTTCCGGGCCTGACGAGGTTCGGAGTTGGCCGATGCACAGGACCCGAACCCTTCGTGGGCCACTGCAAGAGAACCTCATGCTATGTCCTGAGGTCGGGGAAGTAAAGAACGAGGCTCCCGGGCCGGTCAGGTCCGGGAGGTGGATAACGAATGGGACCGGGCGGGTATTCCCGGCATTGCTTCAAGGGATCCGTCATGGCTTCGGGATACGCGGCCCGGTGCAACCCGACCCGCGGAGCGTTTGACCCGCGCCGCGGAACACAAAATTTCTTCCCTGACGCGCTCGACCTGTCCCGCGGAGCGTTCCGCGAGGGAGGATGAACGTTCCGCGGAGGAGGTCGAACGCGTCACAGGCGAGGATGAGCATTCCGTGAAGCAGGTCGAGCGCTCCACGGGACAGGTCGAACGTTCCGTGCCCCGGGTCGAACACTCCGCGGTCCGGGAATTTTGCTGGATTTCCGTTCTCGGGTAAGATACGCGTCCGTTTCGGCGGGGGCCAGCCATTGGAAAGACCGGAAGACGAGGTCTGGATGACGGAAGCCCTGGCCGAGGCGAGGCGCGCCGCCGAAATCGGCGAGGTGCCGATCGGGGCGGTGGTGGTGCGGGACGGCGAGATCGTCGGCCGGGGCCACAACCGCCGCGAGACGGACGGCGACCCGTTGGCTCACGCCGAGATCCTGGCGATCCAGGAGGCGGCGAGGCGGACCGCCGGGTGGCGGCTTCTGGGATGCACGATGTACGTGACCCTGGAGCCGTGCGCCATGTGCGCCGGCGCTCTGGTCAACAGCCGCGTCGATCGGCTGGTGTACGGGGCGCCCGATCCGAAGGCCGGCTACTGCGGCACCTTGGGCGATCTGGTCCGGGACCCGCGGCTGAACCACCGGCTGGAGGTGATGGCGGGGGTGCTCGAAGGCGAGAGCGCCGCGCTGCTGCGCGGTTTCTTCGCGTCGTTGCGCCGGCGGCCCGCGGGACTGTAGGAGCTCTTTGAAAGATCCAGGAGAGATGTCCGAGTGGCTTAAGGAGCACGCTTGGAAAGCGTGTGTAGGGGAAACTCTACCGTGGGTTCGAATCCCACTCTCTCCGCCATGATCCAGTAACAACCGGAGAGGTGCCAGAGTGGTCGAATGGGACGGTCTCGAAAACCGTTGACCGGGCAACCGGTCCGTGGGTTCGAATCCCACCCTCTCCGCCATTTTCATAACCCTGGGGCGGGCCGTTCTTGACGCCGCGGTCCCCGGGGCGCTAAATTACGTGTTTCGTATGCTTTGAGCGGGCGGTCCCTGAATGGGCCTCGAGTCCCGCGATCCATGACCTCAACTTCGAAGAAGGCGGTTCCAAGTGAAACGGACTTTTCAGCCCAACAACCGTCGGCGCAAGCGGACGCACGGCTTCCTGGTTCGGATGCGCACCAAGAATGGCCGCGCGGTGATTGCGCGGCGGCGCAGCAAGGGACGCAAGCGTCTGAGCGTCTGATGCCGGGCCAGGTGCGCCCGCCGGGCTCGCGTCCCGGCACGGTGGGCGAGCGCCTGTCCCCCGAGGAGAGGCTGCGGCGGCGGACGGACTACCTCAGGTGCTACCGGACGGGACGCCGGCGGCATGGATCCTTGGCCATCATCCATTTCGTTCCGAACCAGCTCGGCCACCCCCGTATCGGGATCACCGCCAGCCGCAAGGTCGGCATGGCGGTGGTGCGCCAACGGCTCAAGCGCAGGATCCGAGAGATCTACCGGCGATGGCAGGACCGCGGTCAGCTCCCCGCCCTGGACCTGGTGGTTCACCTGAAGCCGGAGGCTGGAAAGAGCGAATTTCCAGCGCTCAAGGAAGAGCTGCTCAGACTCTTCTCCGGCCTGCGCGAACGCAGAGAGGCTCGGGAGGCCCGGGAATGACACGCTTCCTGGTCTTCCTGCTCGCGCTCTACAAGCGACGCCTTTCCCCTCTTTTGCCCCGCGCCTGCCGGTTCTCGCCGACCTGCTCCGAATACGCGCGGCTCGCTCTCCTCAAGCACGGCTTCTGGCGCGGCAGCCTCCTCGCCACCGGACGCCTGCTGCGTTGCCAACCCTTTCATCCGGGCGGGATCGACCTGCCGTAACGACGCTTTTCTAGAAGACAACCTAGAAGACAGCTATCTGGAAGACAACTAAAGGAACCCAACCCCTCGTGGACACTCGCCGGTTGCTCATCGCTTTTCTGCTCTCCCTGATCGTGATCCTTCTCTGGTACACGATCTTTCCGCCGCCCAAGCCGTCGCCGGAGGTGCCGCCTCCCGCCAACGAGAAGGCCCAGACGGCCGCCCCGGCGAATCCGGGGGCTCCGGCCGTGCCTGGCGCGGCCACCACCGCCCCGGCCGCGCCCGGACCTGCTCCGGCCGTTACTGCCACCCCGCCGGTCGCTGCCACGGCCGAGCAGCGCGTCGAGCTGCGGGACGGCCAGACCCGAGCCGTGCTCACCAACCGCGGCGCCCAGCTCCTCACCCTGGAGGTTCCCGAGAAGGCCAGCCGCAAGGGCGGAAGCGGCATCCTGGACCTGGTGCGCGGCCGGGCCGGCGGTCCCTATCCCTACGCTCTGACGGCGGGCAAGGGCACCGCTCCCCATCCGCTCGACGACGCGCTCTTCCAGGCTGAGAAGGGCGCGGACGGCCGCTCGGTGCGGTTCCGCTACAGCGGCCCCCAGGGAGTTGCCGAGAAGCGGTTCGCGCTCAACGAGAAGGGGCTCCTGGAAGTCGAGATCAAGGTGCCCGGCCGCTCGGATTGGGGCGTCTACCTGGGCCCGGGCATCCGCAATCCCACGGCGGAAGAGATGAAGAGCCGCTTCGAGCGGCGGATGGGCCTCCACAAGTCGGGCGACGAGATCACCCGCCACGTGCCGGAGAAGACCGAGGGAGCTGTCGAGACGACCGGGCGGGGCCTGCGCTGGGCCGCCCTGGAGGACACCTACTTCCTTTCGGCGCAGATCCCGCAGGGCGAGATCGACCGCGCGTTCTTCGAGCCCGTGCTCGTCCAGGCCGGCCCCGGTGGCGCGCGGTTCCTCCCCGTGCCCCCCAAGGACGAGCTGACCAAGGAGCAGAAGGCGATGGCCCGGGAGCTCGTCCTGGTCCTGCGGCCGGCGGGCGACCACATGTCCCTGGTCTCCTACTGGGGCTCCAAGGAGCTACGACCGCCTGGGCTCGCTCCCCTTCGGCCTGGAGAAGACGGTCGAGCTGGGGTACTTCGGCTTCCTGTCCCGCCCGCTCCTCGCCGGCCTGCACTGGATCCACGACAACGTGGTGGCCAACTACGGCTGGGCCATCATCCTGATGACCATCCTCATCAAGCTGGTGCTCCTGCCGGTCACGCACAAGAGCACCACCTCGATGCGCAAGATGCAGGAGCTGAACCCCAAGGTCCAGGCGATCCGGGACCGCTACCGGACGAAGCTCAAGGACAAGCAGGGGAAGCCCAACCTGGAGATGCAGCGCAAGATGAACGAGGAGGTCATGGCCGTCTACAAGGTGGCCGGGGTGAACCCCGCGAGCGGTTGCTTCCCGCTGCTGCTTCAGATGCCCATCCTGTTCGCCTTCTACAGCCTGCTCTCGACGGCGGTGGACCTGCGCAAGGCGCCCTGGCTCCTGTGGATCAAGGATCTGTCGGTGGCGGACCCCTATTACGTGCTGCCGATCGTCATGGGCCTCTCCCAGTTCCTTCAGGTGCGTATGGGACCCCAGGCGGGCGACCCCATGCAGCGGCGCATGTTCCAGCTGATGCCGATTTTCATGACGTTCCTGTTCCTGGGCTTCCCGAGCGGCCTGGTGCTCTACTGGCTCACCAACAACGTCTTGACCATCATCCAGCTCCAGGTTTACAACCGCCTCAAGGCGAAGGAGGCGTGATGGCTGACGAGACGGACTTCCCGCAAGAGACGACCTCTATGAACGACCCCAAGAGACGCTTCTTTTCCGGCGACACGCTGCAGCAGGCGGTCATCCAGGCCGCCAATTACTTCAACCTCGATCCTGGTTACGTGGCGTACCAGGGCCTGGAGAAGAGGCACGGGTTCCTCAAATCCCGCCGCAAGGTGGTGATCGAGGTGGACCCGGACAACCCGCGCCGGGAGACGCCGGCGCCGTTGTCCCTCGTTCCCGGGGGACGCACGTCACCTCCCCCGCCCCCGTCGGCGTTTCTTCGTTCGCCCTCCGCATCTGCCGCTCCCTCCGCGCCCGTTCAGGCCCGGCCCGCGGCGCCGCTGGAAGAACGGCCACCGCAGCCACCCGGCGCTCCGCGCCAGGACGGCCGCGACAGCACCCGGAATGACAACCGGGACGACAGCCGTGGCAACCTGGCGCCCCGGGAGCCTCGCCGGGAGGAGAGGGGAGGGCGGGGGGACCGGGGTCCCCGGCGAGACTCCGGCGAGCGCCCCCGCCGCCGCCGCGAGGAGGCGCGGCTCAGCCGGCCCCCGCGGGAAGCGGGCTCTCCGCCTTCCCCGCCAGGCGAGGCCAGCCTCGTCACCCTCCCCGAGACCCCCCGGCGGGTTTCCGACCGTTTCCCGGCCGCGAGCGGCCCGGCGGCGGAAGCCGCAGCCAAGGCGGCGGAGCTGCTGGTCCGTATCTCCGGCCTCGACCTCGTTCCCCAGGTCTTCCAGGGTGAAGAGCGCCTGGAGATCGACCTCTCGGGCGCCGACGTCGACTGGTGCTTTGCCGACGACGGCGAGCTGATCAACGCCGTCGAGCACCTGCTGCCCCGGATGATCCGGACTCTCTCGGGAGAAGCCGTCCCGGTGCGGGTGGACTGCGACAACTTCCACGAGATCCGCGAGGAGCGCCTGCGGAGCCTTGCCCAGCGCGTGGCCGAGGAAGTTCGCCGCCGCGAACGCCCCCGGGTGCTGGAGCCCATGAACCCTGCCGACCGGCGGATCATCCACGTCACTCTGGCGGACGACCCCGGAGTCGTCACCGAGAGCGAGGGCGACGGGTACTTCAAGCGCGTGACGATCCGGCCTGTCTGAAGCGGCAGCCCGCCGATGTTTCACGTGAAACCCTCCCCGGTCCGGGGAGGGTTTTTTGTTTCACGTGAAACAATCCCGCCATGGCCTTCGAGCTCCCTCCCTTTTCCCGGTCCCGGTTCGCGGCGTCCGTCGCTCCTCTCTCGCCGGAATCCCTTGATCGTCCGGTCGTCGACGCACTCTTTGCACACTACGGGAGTTGGCCCGCTGGAACCGCCGGACGAACCTGATCGGGCGAGGAACGGAGGGTGAGATCTTGGCGCGGCATTTCGGCGAATCGCTGGCGGCCTTGCCACTTTTCCCTGAAAGCGCCCGGGTCGGGCTCGATCTCGGCTCCGGTGCGGGGTTTCCGGGGCTGGTGCTCGCCGCTGTTCGGCCCAGGTTGGCGATGACTCTGGTGGAGGCCCGGGAACGCAAGTGGGCGTTCCTCTCTTCCGCGGCCCGCAAGGCGTCTTTGCCCGCCCGTTGCCTCAATGTTAGAGTCGAGGTTCCGTTGCCTGCCGGCCTGCCGGAAAGCATCGACGTAATCACCTCGCGAGCCCTCCGTCTCGACGTCGAGACGTGGGAAGCGCTCGCGGACCGCCTCGCTCCGGAGGGTCGAATCCTTCTTTGGGTGGGCGAAATCAATCCCGACCTGCCGCCGGGGCTCGTCCCCTGCGGAAGCGTCAAGCTCGCGGGGAGCGAGAGGCGGCGCATTGAGGCGTTCCGGCGCCTCGCTCGCTGAGCCCGCGGGAGCACCGATCGAGCATCGAGCATGATCCTCGCGATTGCGAATCAGAAAGGTGGGGTCGGCAAGACCACCACCGCCATCAATCTGAGCGCCGGGTTGGGCGCCCTGGAGCGTCGTGTCCTGCTGGTCGACTGCGATCCGCAGGGGAACGCCACGCGCGGGCTGGGTTTGCGGGCTGCCGATCCGCACCTCTACCACGCGCTGGCCGGCGAGGTTCGCCTGGAGGAGGCGATACGGCCTTCGGGCTTTCCCAATCTGGACCTCGTTCCTTCGCAGCGGGACCTCGTGGGGCTGGAGGTCGAGCTGGTGGGAGAGCCGGGCTGGGAACAGAGGATGAAGGGCGTGCTCGCCCAGGTGAGAGACCGTTACGATGCCATCCTCCTCGACTGCCCGCCCTCGCTCGGCCACCTCACTGTCAACGCGCTGACGGCCGCGGACGGTGTTCTGGTCCCGCTTCAATGTGAGTACTACGCGCTGGAAGGGATCAGTGATCTGGTTTCCACAATCCAGCGCATTCAGGGCGGGCTGAACCCCCGTCTGGACATCACCGGTATCCTTCTCACGATGTACGACGACCGCACCAATCTGTCCAAGGACGTGGCCGAGGACATCCGCTCCCACTTCGCCTGCAAGGTCTTCGACACCGTGGTGCCGCGCAACATCCGCTTGGCGGAGGCGCCGAGCCACGGTCTGCCGATCTTCCAGTACGACATCAAGTCGCGTGGCGCCGAAGCCTACCTGGCGCTGGCGCGCGAAATCCTCCGGAGGGCGGCAGCTTGAACCCGAAGAAACGAGGGCTGGGGCGCGGCCTCGACGCCCTGATCGAGAAGGTTGAAGAGAAGAAACCCGAGGAGGCGGCCCGCACGCTGCCCATCGACCGGCTGCATCCGAACCGTTTCCAGCCGCGCACGTACTTTGACGACGCTGCCATCACGGAGCTGGCGGAGTCCATCCGAGCCCAGGGGATCATTCAGCCCCTGGTGGTCGCGCCGGAGGGAGACGGCTGGGCCATCATCGCCGGCGAGCGCCGCTGGCGGGCCGCGCGCAAGGCCGGTCTCGAGAACGTGCCGGTGGTCATCCGCGAGGTGGCGGACGACCGCGAGCTGCTGGAGCTCGCCCTGGTCGAGAACCTTCAGCGCAGCGACCTCAACCCCATTGAAGAGGCCGAGGCCTACGCCGCCCTCCAGGAGAAGTTCGGCCTCTCGCAGGAAGAAGTGGCGGCGCGCGTGGGCAAGGCCCGCACCACGGTAACCAACGCCCTGCGCCTCCTCCGTCTCCCCGACGAGGTGCTGGACCTTTTGCGGGAAGGGCGGCTGACGGCGGGGCAGGCCCGTCCCCTCCTGGCTCTCGGCGACCACGAAGCCCAGATCAACTTGGCGGACCGCGCCGTGCGCGAGGGGTTGTCGGCGCGGGACCTCGAGCGGCTGGCCGCCGGCCCCCAGGACAGCCCGAAAGCACAGAGGAAACCGGACCGTCCCACCGAGGTCCACACCGCAGCCGCCGAAGAACGGCTCACCCGCCGCCTGCAGACCCGAGTCGAGATCCGGCGCCAGGGCAAGGGGGGGCACATGCGGATCCACTTCCACTCGGAAGAGGAGCTGATGCGGCTTTACGACGTGCTCGTGGAGCGGGGAGACCTTCGATGATCTTCAAGTCGGACGGCAAGCAGAGCGACCTCAACGGCTTCCTCGACAGCGGCAGCCACCTGGAGGGCGAGCTCCGTTTCGAGGCCTCGTTCCGGGTGGACGGCAAGCTCACGGGGACCGTGCGCTCGGAAGGTGACCTGATCGTGGGCGAATCCGGGGAGATCGAAGGCGAGCTTTACGCCGGCCAGATCTTCGTCTCCGGCACGGTCCGCGGCATCATCCGTGCCTCGCGCAAGATCCAGATCTCGCCGAGCGGCAAAGTCTTTGCCGAGATCGACACCCCTTCCCTGGTTGTTGAAGACGGTGCCACCTTCGAGGGGCGTTGCGCCATGAGCCGCGAGGGTGTCTCGGTTGGAGCCGGCTCAAAGCGGGTGGCCGGCGCAGCGGCCAACACAATCAAGGCGTAACTTTCGCCAATCCCTCGTAGGACGGAAAAAACGTCACGGGATTCCGCGCCAGGAACCCCGGGTCGAACGCGGAGGTCAGCACCTTGCCATCCATGTCCCGCGCCACGGGAAAGCCCAGCCCGTAAAGCAGCGTGGGGGCGAGATCCACGATCCGCACGCCGGTGAGCAGCTCTCCGGGGCGAACGCCCTCCCCGTAGAGCAGAAGCACGCCATCGGGCGCTTCCAGGAACTCTCCTCCAAGCGCCTTGCCCGGCGCCATCTGGCCCCAAAGCCGGCGCCACCCTCCCTGGGGATACACGCCGTAGGCCGAGACCACCGCGAGGAGGTGAGGCCCCTCCTCCCGTGCCCAGATTTCCGCCAGCAGGGAGTCGAGGACCGTGTAATAGGCGGTCAGCCGCTCTGCCGCGGTACGGGCCGCCCCGCCCCGGTGCTCACCCTCGAACTGCACGGCCGAAAACCCCCCGAACGTGCGCCGCGAGACCTCGCGAAGGCCCGGAAGGAGGACGAAGACCGCGGAGGCCTGGGGATTCTGATCCGCCAGCGCCAAGGTGCTCGCGTGGCGGCGGAGGTCGGCACCGACCGCGTCCGAGATCCATCGGGGAGCGTCCGGGCCGAAGCGGCTGGAGATCCTGGGCGGGACCGCTCCGTATCCGGATTCTGCGGAGAAGGAGGCCTCCGGGAGCGCAAAGGTGTCCCCGTTCGATCCCGGAGCCATCTCCGGCCATCCCACCACCCCGGAGGCGACGCCGAGCCGCGGCAGGATCTCCCAGAGCGCCAGGGCCTGCCGGGGAGGCCACCAAGGAAGGGGCTGGTTCCCCAGGGTCCCCCAGTGCCGGAAGGAGATCCCGGAGGGCAGCAGGAAGAGCTCGGCACCCGGTGCCAGGAAGCCGGCCGAATAGGGCCGCCGGCCCAGAACGCCATGCTTGAAGGGGTGTTTACCGGTCGCCAGGGTGGTCCAGACGGCGTCACGCCGAGTCGGCGACAGCGTCTCCAGCCGGCCGTAAGCACCGCCTTGGAGCAGGGTGGAGAAGAACGGCAGCCGGCCCTGGCCGGCGAGGGGAAGGATGGCGTCGAGGGTGGCCGAGTCGATCCCCACCACCCACAGGCGGGGCCTCTGCCCCGCCTCGACGGCCGCGGGCCGGGGCGAGGCCGCTCTCGGGGGCCGGTAGGCCTCCCGTCTTTCGACCATGGCGTAGACCGAGAGCAACGCGATGGCTCCGTAGGCCAGGCGGCTCCGGGTGCCATACCGCCGCCGTTGCAGGGAGTGCAGCAGGGCGGTGTAGAACGAGATCAGGGCGCCCAGGGTGAGCCAGAGCGCCGTCTTGATCAGCCGGTCGTTGATGCCGGGAGGCAGGAACCAGGAGTAGTAGGAGGCATGGGTCCAGTCGAGCAGGGCGGACAGGGCCAGCGCGACCGTCAGAGTCCACGGGAGCATCCGGCGGGCGCGTCGCGTGCGCCCCCAGGTGATGGGCAGGTGAAGGAGGAGGCTCACGGCACCCAGCAGGGAGCCGTAGATCCCAACGCCGCGCAGCACCGGACCAGGTGCGAAGGGGAGCGCGGGGTTCAGGAAGAAAATCAGCCCGGCGAGGTGGACGCCCATCAGCACCCCGGGGGCGAAGCCGCCCCCGAGGACCGTCAGCCGGGCCCGCGTCAGACGATGAAGATCGGCCGGTCGATCTTCTGGTGGAAGTTCCACTGGTAGGTGTAGCCGGGGAACTCTACCGGGATCGTGTACGAGACCTCCATGTAGATGCGGTCCCCGTTCCTCTCGATGCGGACGTCCTCTTTCTGCAGCGGAATCTGGAGCTGGGCGGCGCGGTCGAGGAGCTGTCTTTTCATCTTCTCCGGACGCACGTGGCCGGCCGAGAACTTGGCGAGCTCATCCATGTAGTCGTACAGCTCCGTGCTCTGGAGCTTCACCGGCACGGCCTTCCAGGCGATCAGGATGGCGAGACCGAGCGCCAGCAACCAGAGGATACACCCGAGGTTTCCTTCGCCCCGTTGAGATCTGCGTGGCATGAGACAAACCCTCCGTCCAGAAATGTTGCGGGTAGTTTACCGCACGATGCGAAAGGTTCGGTCCCACCGGGTGCGGGTGAAGAAGTTGAGGGCGACCCGGCCGATCTGGCGGATGCGCTCGCCGTAGCCCGGGGCTTCCAGGTAGATCTCGTCGCTCGCGAACGACCAGTAGACCATGAAGGCCCGGCCCTTGAGGTTGCCCTCGGGCACCGGCCCCCAGTAGCGGGAGTCGTTCGAATTGTCGCGGTTGTCGCCCATGCAGAAGTAGCTGCCGGGTGGCACCGTCTTGGGGCCGAAGTTGTCGCGCACCCGCCGGGGGTGGAAGGAGAGGTCGCCGGGGTAGGTCGACTGGTCGGCGTAGTAGGTGACCGTCTCGTCGTGGACCAGCCGGCCGTTGATGAAGAGATCCTTGTCGATCATCCTCATCGTGTCGCCCGGCAGCCCCATGCAGCGCTTGATGAAGTCGCGGCTGGCGTCCTCCGGGTACTTGAAGACCACGACGTCCCCCCGGTGCGGCTTGCGCACCGGCAGCACGGCCTCTTCGAGCGGTGAGATGGTGGGGCCGTAGATGAACTTGTTGACCAGGATGTGGTCGCCGATCAACAGGTTCTGCTCCATGGAGCCGGAGGGGATCTTGAACGCCTGCACCACCCACGTGCGGGCGAAGGTCGCGAAGATGACCGCGATCAGCAGGGCCTCCAGGTACTCCCGGAGCAGCGATTTCTCGGATTGCATGGGGGGACGGCTTAGCGGATGACGCGGAAGGTCCTCTCCCAGCGGGTCTTGGAGAAGAACCCGACCGCCGTCTCGCCCAGGTCCCGCAGCTTCGCGCCCAGCCCTTCCCATTGGCCGCTCGAAGTCTTACCCCCGTAGGACCAGTAGATGAAGAGCGCCCGCCCCTTGACGAGGTGGGCGGGCAGCGGCCCCCAGAAGCGTGAGTCGTACGAGTTGTCGCGGTTGTCGCCCATACAAAAATAGTGGCCGGCGGGCACCACGTAGGGACCATAGTTGTCCCGGAGCTGGACTCGCGGGTCGCCGTAGACGCCGAGGTCGTTGTCGGGGTTCTTGTGCAGCGCGAAGGTGGCGTCGTTCGCCGCCCGGCCGTTCAAGAAGAGCTGGCCGTCGATGACGCGGACGGTGTCGCCCGCCACGGCGACGCAACGCTTGACCAGGTCGAGCTTGGGGTTCTCCGGCGAACGGAAAACCACGATGTCGCCCCGCTGCACGGAGCGGAACGGCAGCGGGCCGCCTCCGGCTTCGTTGGGGCCGTAGATGAACCGGTTCACGAAGAGGTGGTCTCCGATGAGGAGGGTGTCCTCCATGGAGCCGCTCGGGATGTAGAAGGTCTGGATGACGAAGTTCTGCGTGAAGATCAGAAAGACAGCGGCGATGATGAACGCCTCGAGGTACTCGCGCAGGATCGACCGTTCTTCCGCCATGGCGCGGTTACTGTACCCGAAAGCCCCACGACCCGCAAAAAACGCCGCAAGAAATCTGGCGGGCCGCCAGATTACTTGACTTGGCGGCCTCCCTCCGGCGCTTCGCTCCATCCCTCTTTCCCGCCAGTTCCCTTGCGCCGCCGCTGTCCCGCGGTAGAGATCGTTTTCTTTTCTTTTCAGTGGCTTACGGCGCTTCATCCGCTTGGCAGGGAGCTTGATCTCTCCGGTCTGCCGTCAACCACGGGAGAGGAGGTGCGATCGAGAACGGCGGAATCAACAACACGGAAAGGGAAAAGAGAAGCGGTTTGTCGAAGCCCGAACGTCAACGAATCACGATTGAAAGGAACGAATCCATGAGGAAAGCTCTGTCCACCCGCCGTGCCATCGCCGGTGCCGTCCTGTCTTTGGTCCTCGCCGGCATCCCCGGCATCCCCGCCATCGCCGCGGAAACCAAGGCGCCCGATTCGGGCAGGAAGGTCAACGTCAACAGCGCCGACGCCTCCCAGCTCGCCCTGCTGCCGCGGGTCGGTCCCAGCGTCGCCCAGCGCATCATCGACTACCGAAAGCAGAACGGCCCCTTCAAGAAGGCCGAGGATCTGATGCTGGTCCAGGGGATCGGCGAGAAGACCTACCAACTCCTCAAGCCCTACGTGACCACGGCCGGGGAGACGACCCTCCGCGAGAAGGTCCGATCCAGCCGAAAGGACTCCCGCTGAACGGATGACCGGCTCCGGCAGGGGGGCGGGCAAGACCTGCACCGCCCACCCTGCCGGAACCGGCTTCTCCTCAGGAGATTCCCATGAGTCAGAAAGGATTCCAGATCGTGGACCTCGTCGTCTCTCTCGCGGTGATGGGCCTGGCTTTGAGCCTCGGCGCGCCGCCCCTGCTCCGCACTTCCGCCGACCTGAGGTTGAGGCTCGCGGCTCAGGAATTGGTGGCGACCCTGCGGCTCACCCGGGCCTACGCCATCCGCCACAGCGCCAACGTGGCGGTGAAGTTCCGCACGGCTCCGGACGGCACCATCACCTTCACCCTCTACCGGGACGGCGATGGAGACGGTGTCCTGACCCGCGACATCGACCGCGGCGTTGACCCGCAGGTGAAGCCGCCGCGCCGCATGGCCCACCTGGGACGGGGCGTCGGCTTCGGCTTTCCGCCGGGGCCACCGCCGCGGGACCCGAGCTCGGGCCGGCCCATGACCAACCTCAACGATCCCATCCGTTTCAACCAGTCGGATCTCGCTTCCTTCGGCCCGATCGGGACGGCGACGCCTGGGTCGCTCTACCTGACCGACGGCCGGAGACTTCTGACGGCGGTGCGGGTGACCAGCCGGACGAGCCGGGTGCGCGTGCTCGAGTACGACCCGGGTGAGCGGGTGTGGACGCCCCATTGACTCCCGATTGCCCCCCAATTGACTCCCTTTGAGGGAGTGCAGTAACGTCCTTTTCATGCGTGCGATCGTCGTCGTCACCACCGTAGGAACCGAAGAGCAGGCCTATCTCATCGCACGCGAGATCGTCGCGCGGCGCCAGGCCGCGTGCGTCAACGTCGTCCCCGGGATCCGCTCCATCTACCGCTGGAAGGGGAAGATCTGCAAGGACGGCGAGCTGTTGCTGATCGTCAAGACGCTGGAGGGGGAGCTCGAAGGGGTCGCGGCCACCATCCGCGAGCTGCACAGCTACGAGCTGCCGGAGATCCTCTCCTTCAGCGCCTCCCACGGCGAGCCGAATTTCCTCGCCTGGATCGCCGAGAGCGTCGACAAGGACGCCGTGTTCGCCGACGAGGACGAGGAAGAAGAGGACCTTGCCTACGCGGCCGTGGATGCCGACGAGGACTAAGCCCAGGAACTGGGCACGACCCGATCAGGCGGCGGCGAGCCCCTGATCGAGGTCGGCCAGCAGGTCTTCCACGTCTTCGATTCCCACCGAGATCCGCACCATCCCCTGGGTCAGCCCGAGCCGGACCTGCCGTTCCCGCGGAATGGAGGCGTGAGTCATGGTGGCCGGGTGGGAGATCAGGCTCTCGACTCCCCCCAGGCTCTCGGCGAGGCTCATCACGCGCATGGCGTCGAGCAGGGCCTTGGCCGCCTCATAGCTCCCCATCTCGATGGTGACCATGGAGCCGAAGCCCGAGGCCTGCCGCTTCTGGATCTCATGCCCCGGGTGCTCCGGCAGCCCCGGGTAGAGGACGCTTTCCACCTTGGGATGGGCCACCAGGTAGTCGACGATGCGCCGGGCGTTGCTCTCGTGGCGTTCCATGCGCACGGCCAGCGTCTTGATCCCCCGCATCACCAGGAAGCAGTCGAAGGGGGAGAGGATCGCGCCCGCCGACTTCTGGACCAAGGTGAACCACTCCTTGTCCTCCTGGGTCGTGGAGATCAGCGCGCCGCCGATCGAGTCGCTGTGGCCGTTGAGGAACTTGGTGGCGGAGTGGACCACGAAGTCCGCCCCCAGCTCCAGCGGGCGCTGGAGGTAGGGGGAGAGGAAGGTGTTGTCCACGGCCACCCGTGCTCCGTGGGCATGGGCCAGCTCCGAGACGGCGGCGATGTCCGTGATGTCCATCGACGGGTTGGTCGGCGTTTCGACGTAGACCATCCGCGTCTCGGGCCGGAGCGAAGCCTCGACGGCCGCCAGGTCCGTGGTGTCCACCCAGGAGAAGGAGAGCCCGTAGCGCTCCAGCACTCGGGTGAAATAGCGGTAGGTGCCGCCGTAGACGTTCTCCGAAACCACCACGTGGTCGCCGGCCTTGACCGCCGTCATCAGGCACGAGATGGCCGCCATGCCCGAGGCGAACGCATGCCCCGCGTGGCCGCGTTCGAGCTGCGCGACCTGCTCTTCCAGGGCGCTGCGGGTGGGGTTCTGGGACCGGGCGTACTCATACTCGGCGCCCTCGCCGAGACGGTTCTGCACGTAGGTGGAGGTCTGGTAAATGGGCACGCTGACCGATCCGGTGCGCGGATCGGGTTTCTGGCCGGCGTGGACGGCACGGGTCGAGAAGCCGAGGTTTCTGGGATCGCCTTTCACGCGGGGAAGTCTATCAGCGGTCGCCAGACGAAGAGATAAGATGCCGCGGATGAGCCAAGAGACTTCCTCGACAAGTCCCGTCTCGACAAGTCCCGCCGAATCCTTTTCGCCCATGCGTTGGGAGGGGCCTGGCCTGCTCCTGCTCGACCAGACCCGCCTGCCCGTGGAGGAGGTCTGGATGGACTGCGAGACGCCCGAGCACGTGGCGGACGCCATCCGGCGCCTGGCCGTCCGGGGTGCACCGGCGATCGGGGTGGCCGCGGCCTATGGCTTGGTGTTGGGGCTGCGGACCGTCCGAGATCCCCGAAAGCTGGCTGAGCGGTTCGAGGAGGTCTTGGAGCTCCTGGGGAGCACGCGGCCGACGGCGGTCAACTTGCGCTGGGCCCTGGCGCGGGGGCGGAAAGTCTTCGAAGAGAACGCGGCGCGCGGACCCGAGGAGGCCACGGCGGCGCTGCTGGCCTGGGCGCTGACGAGCTCCACGCCGAGGACGTGCGGATCAACCGCCGGATCGGCGAGCATGGCGCGGCTCTCTTTGCCCAGGGATCGAGGGTGCTCACCCATTGCAACACGGGCTCGCTGGCCACGGCGGGCTACGGCACGGCGCTCGGGGTGATCACCTCCGCCTGGCGCGACGGCAAGGTGGGGCAGGTCTGGGTGGATGAGACTCGCCCCCTGCTCCAGGGAGCCCGCCTGACCGCCTGGGAGCTCAAAAAGCTCGGCATCCCCTTCCGCCTGGTGACCGACAACAGCGCCGGGGCGCTCATGGCTCAGGGTCTGGTCGACCGGATCGTGGTAGGAGCGGACCGCATCGCCGCCAACGGTGACACGGCCAACAAGATCGGCACCTACACGGTGGCTGTCCTGGCCCACCGCCACAAGGTGCCCTTCTACGTGGCGGCGCCGCTTTCGACCCTCGACCGGGCCACGCCGACGGGTGCGCAGATCCCCATCGAAGAGCGCCAGGCGGTCGAGGTCACCGAGGTGTTCGGCACCCGGGTGGCGCCCGAGGACACGCCCGTGCTCAACTTCGCCTTCGACGTGACGCCGGCGGAGCTGATCACGGCCATCATCACAGAGGTTGGCGTGCTGGAGCCGCCCTACGAGCGAAGCATCGCCGCGGCCTTTTTTGAAGAGAAGATTGAATAGAAATCGGAGAGGAAGGAAGGCTTGGTGGAGGTGGTGGGAGTCGAACCCACGTCCGAGAAACGCGTCACAGAAGCTTCTACGTGTGTGTCCCTCTATTCTAAGTCTCGCCACCGTGCTCTGGAAGAAGGCCAACCTGGCACGGCAGCCAGCCTCGCTTTATATCAGGATGCGCCGCGAGGCCTTCGCATCCATTGATCCGCTTTAGCGTCGTCCCGGTGAGCGCCGCGAATCAAGGCTCACCATCGGGACGTCACGAGCCCTTTTTAGGCCGCGAGGGCGAAGTTATCGTTCGCAGTTAAAATTTCCAGTGTTACGAGCGGAAGCTCGACACGCGACCTCTGCACCGCTTTGTCCCCCGTCGAAACCGGTACACCCCCAAGTTGCCAAAGAACCGTACTGCTGCACCAGTATAAACCGGATGCCGTCTTTAGACATTCCCTGCCACCCCTGCCACCACCGCGAGGAACTCATCGGGCCCGCTCGTGCGCAGGCGGGAGACGACCAGGAACCAGCCGCCCAGGGCGAGGAGAGCCCCGAACGGCGCCACGGGCATGAGCTGAGGGAAGAACGGCCAGAGGAAGGTGAGGACGCCACCGCCGGCAGCCAGAAGCAGGATCACCACCGCGGAAATCTGGACGTAGTAGAGCGACGTCTCCGGCCGGAAGACCACGTGCGAGCCGGACGCCGTCGGCTGGATCTCGACCGTACCCGTTACCAGCCCTCTCCGAATTCCGGCCACGACCGGGAGACGAAGCTGCCGCCCTTCTTCCTGGAGCTCCGCGCCCCAGTCCTCGGCGGCCTTGCGGACGGCGGCGAGAGCTTCCTCTGGAGAAGCCTCCAGGTCGACCGCGTGCTCCGGCACTAGGCTGCGGCCTTCTCGACGAGCTGCTCGTCCAGGAACGACTCGACCGTGGCGAGGAACGACGGGACGTCGGGGATCTGGTTGATCGCCTGCCGGAGCTTGCGGCCGTTGGGCAGGCCGTGCGTGTACCAGCCCGTGAACTTGCGCAGCTTGTGGAGGGCGAACAGGGAATTCTCGCGTTCGGCCACCATCCGGAAATGTTCCAGGATCAGGCCGCGCCGGTCGGCGAGGGTCGGCTCGCTTATCAGGCTGCCGTCCATGCGGGCGGCGATCTGGAGGAAGAGCCAGGGGTTCTTGGTGGCGCCGCGGCCCACCATGACGCCGTCGCAGCCGGTCTCGGCCATCATCCGCAGGGCGTCCTCGGGCTCGCGCACGTCGCCGTTGCCGATGACGGGGATCGAGAGCATCTCCTTCAAGCGGGCCAGGTGCGTCCAGTCAGCCTCGCCCGCGAACATCTGCCGGGCCGTGCGGGCGTGCATGGCGACGGCGGCCACGCCGCTCCCCTCGCAGATCCGCCCCAGCTCCAGGTAGTTGCGGCGGTTGTCGTCGAGCCCCAGGCGGAACTTGACGGTGAGGGGGATGGAGATCGCGTCCCGCACGCTCCGGATGATCGACTCCGCGAGCTTCGGGTCGCCCATGAGGGCGGCGCCGGCGCACCCCTTGAGCACCTTGTTGGCCGGGCAGCCCATGTTGATGTCGCAGATGTCGGCCCCCAGCTCCTCGACCACCAGGGCCGCCTCGCGCATGGTGGCAACGTCCGAGCCGTAGATCTGGATGGCGAGAGGCCGCTCCTCTTCGCTGAAGTGCATCAGCTCGCGGGTCCGCTTGTTGCCGTTGACGATCGCCTTCGAGGAGACGAACTCCATTGACACGACTCCCACGCCGCCAACCCGCCGGATCAGCAGGCGAAAGTCGCGATCCGTCACTCCGGCCATGGGCGCCAGCCAGAGAGGAGGATCAATGCGGTGGGGTCCGATCTGCACCATGGGTGGGATTTTAACTCTAGCCAATCGTTCCCAGGGGCCGTTCCATGATCAGGAGATCCTGGACGACCGTGCCTCCGAGGAGGTGCTCCTGGAGGATGCGCTCCAGCGCCGGCGGATCGCAGTGGCCGTACCAGGTGCCCTCGGGGTAGACGACGGCGATGGGGCCGCCCGTACAGATGTCCAGGCAATTGGCGCGGGTCGCGTAGACGCCGCCGTTCTTCGAGAGGCCGAGCTCCTTGAGGCGCTTGCGCAGGAACTTCCACGCCTCCTGAGAGCGCTTGCGGCTGCAGCACTTGGCCTTGGTGGGATCGCAGCAGAGGAAGATGTGGCGCTGGATCTCGCCCATCCCCCGCTTTTCAGCCCGGCGGCGCTGCTTGTCGACCTCTTTGGCGGTTTCCGAGTCCTTCATGATCGAGGTCTACTCTAGCAGCCCAACGGCGGGTATCAGCATCTCGATCACTCCAACACCCTCCCCGTCTGGCTCCAAGAGGCGGGCTACTACACCGTCCATATCGGTAAGTACCTCAACAACTAGACGGCTGGAAGCAACGGAGGAGGCGGCACGCCGCCCCCTCGACTTTATCGGTCTTGCTGGCTTGGGCTACTGGGCGGCGGTCGGCGGCGGCGCCGGGGGCTCGGCGGGCTGTTTCCGCTTGCGCCCGGTCGTCTTCAGGGGATTCAGGCCGAACTGGACGAGTTGCTTGCTGGTGTAGCCGAAGGTCCCCTTGAGGTGCGCGGCCAGCCGGCTGCGGAGGGTTTGACCGCGGCGTTCGATGTCCCTCTTCCTGGCGGAGAGCTCGCGCAGGCGGCCTCGGGCGGTCTCATGCTCGGCGTCGTGTGCCTCGGCCTCGGTGATCAGCCCACCCATTTCGGCGTGAAGCGGCCGCAGGTGCGGCATTTCCGGGAGATGCGGCTCCAGGTTGGTGTTGACGACCCGCCAGTTACTGACCTTGTCTCCAAACGTGTTCTCGTTTCTCACTTTCGTTCTCCTTTCGGTAAGCCCGCGCGGGATATCCGCCACGGGAGGGTTACAATGGCTTCTGCGACAGCATCGACTGTCGACGGAGCTATAGTACCCAGGGCTTGATATCCTGTCAAGCACAATCTATAAGAAATGGGAAAGTAAGTCTTGGCTTGATCTCAACAGGCGGGGGGAGCCTCGCCAGCGCATGGCGACCCTCTCCAGAGAACGGCGAGTCTCTCCAGAGAACGGCGAGTCTCGCCACAGCTTGGAAACCCTCGCCAAAGGGTGGCGAATCTCGCCGGCGGCTGGCGACTCTCGCCAGGAGATGGCGAGTCTCCGTTAGTGTCTCCACACCGACTTCAGCCATCGCCGGCTCTCCCGAACCAGCCGGTGCAGATGGTTCCAGAAGGCGAAGCGGCGGTGGCGCCGCCGCTGGCGCTGCGGCCGGATAAACGGGCTCAGACGGGTCCACTTCATCCCGGATGAAATCTCCCTGAAGGGGCTGGCCCTCTGATAGACGGACGGGCCCGGAGATCTGCTCGGCCCGGATATACTTCAGCCTTGTTTTTAAGGATCCTCAGGAGGGAGAGCCCATGGCGAAGAGCAGCAGCAACAACATCGACCTTTCGAAGCTCTCGGTGGAAGAGCTTCAGTTGCTGGCCCAGGACATTGAGGCGGAAATCGTGACCCGCCGCGAGACCGAGCGGGAGCGGGTCCTCGCCCAGATGCGTGAACTGGCAGGAAGTCTCGGCCTGTCGCTCGAAGACGTCCTGCGGCAGGAGCGGGGGAAGAGCGGCGGCATCGTGCCTCCGAAATACCGTCATCCGGACGATCCCAAGCTGACCTGGACGGGCCGGGGGAAGCGGCCGGCCTGGGTCGGCGAGGTGCTCGCCTCGGGCAAGACGCTCGACGATCTCAAGATCTCCTGAGAGAAGGGAGGACCCATGACCGGAACGAGGAAACTCTTTTGTCTGCCGATCGTCCTGATGCTCGCCCTGGCGGCGTGCGCTCAGAACCATGAGCAGGTCTGCGGTGGCCTGCGGGGCCAGTTGTGTCCGGACGGGCAGTTTTGTGACCTTCCCGCCGGCCACTGCCAGGGGGCCGACCTCCAGGGCACCTGCGCCGAGCGCCCGGAGATCTGCACCAAGGAGTACAAGCCGGTCTGCGGCTGTGACGGCAAGACCTACGGCAACGACTGCACGCGCCGCGCCGCCGGAGCCCAGAAGGACCACGACGGCGAGTGCGCAACCGGATCGTAGGGGCGGCCCTATGGGGCCGCCCTGGCAGCCGGGCTAGCCGGTGTACGAGTCGTCCTGCTCGATCTTCGAGAGGACCCAGTCGAACTCGCCGCTGGTGATCTTGGCGCCGCAGTGCTCGCACTGGCCGGCCATGTTGACGTCGAGTGGAGCGCCGCAGTTGGGGCAGCTCTTGTCCCCCCGCGGCGCTCCCTTGACGGCGGCGCCGCGGATCAGCGTCCAGTATTCGGAGTAGAAGCGGTCCCGCTTGGGATCTCCGGAGACCACGTCGCCCGTGGTCTGGCGGACGGTGTAGTCCCGGCCCGAGCCCCACAGGCGTACGGTCAACGAGTCGTAGGTACGGTCGCGGAGGACCTTGACCGTCTTCCACTCGACGATCCGCATCCCTTCGAGGACGTTGCGCAGGCCCTGCCGCTCGTAGGCGGTGACCCAGTACTTCAGGTAGTCGAAGAGCCCGTCGGACACGAAAGGCCGGGCGCCCCCCAGGTCGCGGCGGGACCAGGCGGCGTTGAGCTCGCCGTAGATCAGGCGCAGCCGGGCGTCCAGCGCCTCCTGGGTCACCGTGGGATCCTCCCGCGCCAGCTCCGCCCAACGGGCGTTCAGCGCGGGGTGGAAGATCGTGGGCCAGTTGCTCCCCACTTCCTGTACGTTCGAGGTGAGGGCCGGAGGGCGCTCCTCAATGCGGACCAGCTCGATCGCCACGACGCTCCAGTCGAACCGCCCGCCGGACACGACCTCGCCGCAGTACTCGCAACGGTCGCCGCCCTGAGAGCTGAACGGCGCGCCGCAGTTGGGGCAGTTGAACGACCGCACCAGGGCCGCGGGCTTGCTGGCGACCCCCACGTCGCGGGCCAGGCGCCAGCGCTCCTGCACGTAGTGGGTGTGCTCCGCGCCGGCCATGCCCACGGTCATGTTGGCCTCGAACTCCAGAGAGACCAGTACCTGGGCAGGGGCTCCCGAGGGGGAAGCCGCGGACGGAGGGATGGACAGGTCCACCACGCGCATGGCGCCGACCACGACGCCCGACACCGGCGCGCCCACCGGGCGGCGCTGGGCGAGGTGGCTCCTGGCGTCAGGACCCAGGTAGGGGGAAAGCCCCTCGAGATCCCGCGCGTTGGAGCGGGCTTGGTGGGCCTTCGCGAAAAGCGCGTAGGCGAAATCCTCGAAGAGCACCACCGAGAACCCGGGATCGGTGCCGCGGGCGGCGTCGAGGTCGCGCGCGGCTCGGGGCGGCGGTGGTGCTTTGGGCGGCGCCGAGTCCCAGGCCTGGACGCCCGCTTTGCCCTTCCGCTTGTGGCGGATGTACAGGACGGCTGCGATCACGATCGTCGCCGGCACGCCGATCTGGGGGTAGGCGATGACGAATTCGATCCAGAGCCGGATCAGGAGGAAGACGAACCCGCCGTCGCCGTCGCTCCCGCCTCCTCCACCGCTGCCTCCGCCGGAGTAGCTCTCGCCACCCCCTGGACGAGCAGAAGCGAGGGCGGGTAGGAGAAGCAGGCCCACGGCGAGCAGGACCAGCCAGGCGAGCCGCGGACGGCGGAGGAGGGGCTCTCTCACGGCGAGCAGACCTCGTTCGGAAGCTCGTCGACGTCGTCGGCGCTCCGCTCCAGGGCGGGGCTGAGGATCGCCGTCAGCTCCTTGAGCCGCGCCGCGACGGCCGTGCCGTCCGCGCCCCGGCGGACGGCTGCCTCGATCTCGCCGGCCGCCGTCTTCCAGGCATCCGTGGCCGCCAGCGATTCGACGCCCACGTCCACCACGAAAGCGGCCTCCCGTTCGAGCACGGAAACATAGAGGAGGATTCCCGTCCGGCCCGTGGTGCCATGGATGCGCCGTTCGACGAAGGTTGACCGGGCCGCCGTCTCGACCCGGCGCCGGCGGGTCGCCGGCCGCGTGAGGAGACGCCGCAGGACGTCGCTCCGGGAGGCGGCCAGCCCGGCCAGGAGCCCGGCGAGCAGCGGATCGAACAGGAACCAGACCAGCTCGAACTCCCACCGTGAGTAGAGGAGAACGCCGAGAACCGTCCAACCCGCCAGGAGGCCCCAGATCAGATCCGCGTGCAGCCAGGAGCCGGCCCGCGGCCGCACCGCCACCACCAGCTCGGCGCTGCTGCAGGCCTCGACCGCGCGCACCGCTTCGGCGAGCGCGGCCTTCGACTCGTCGGTGAGAAAAGGCTTGGCCATGGGAGAAATGCCCGGTCGGCGAGAGTGTACACCGGGCCGTCGTAGGATGAGGTTGATGAGCACGCCGATCCCCCGATGGTTCGTACCCCCTACTCCTCTTCACTGGACTCCGGAGGCCGATCCCGCATCCTGGCCCTGGGGCCGGGTCCAGGCGCTCTCGAGGTTCGTGCTGGCCGGCGGTGGGGGTCCCGCCGTGCAACAGACCCGGCTGCGGGTCTGCTGGGACGCCGAGGTTCTCTACGTCCGTTTCGACTGCGAGGACCGCGACGCCTGGGGCACCTTCGAGCGGCGCGACGATCCCCTCTACGAGGAGGAGGCGGTGGAGGTCTTTCTCGCGCCAGGGGCGGAAGACCCCAAGAGCTACTTCGAATTCGAGGTGAGCCCGCGCGGAACCGTGTTCGACGCCGTCATCCATAACCCCACCTCGGAGCGGAGGGATATGACGGCCGATCCGTCGTGGAGCTGCCCCGGGTTGCGCTGGGCTGCCGGGCCCGGACGGGAACGGCAGGACTGGTGGGCCGCCCTGGCGATCCCCTGGCAGGGCCTCCTGTCGCCAGGAGAGGCGCTACCGCCGGTCTGGCGCGCCAACTTCTACCGGATCGAGAGGCCTCGGACCCCCGCCCCCGCGGACACCGAGGCGGAATTCAGCGCCTGGTCTCCCACCCTGACCCAGCCGGCCGACTTTCACAAACCGGCCCGCTTCGGGTTGCTGGAGCTGGCCGGCGCGTCGAGCAGCCGGAAGACGGCCGAGGACTTGGACCGGTAAACCCGCTCGACCTGGCGGTCCGGTCCGGCCGCATACCGTTCTTCCCATTTCCGGAGCGCCTCACGGCGGTTGGCGCTCCGGGCGTGGACCACCATGTGGGAGATCCAGAAGCTCCCGCATCAGGCCGAGCCCGGCCGGATCCGGCAGGAAGCGGATCCGTGCGGTGAGCCGCTGGTGGCTCGGCGGCTCGTAGCCGCTGAAGCCGTTGGCGATGGGCTTCCAATGAAGCGTCGAATAGTAGAGATACCGGGTCTCCCGGGCGTCCTGGTAGATGGGGAGCTCGAGGACGGCCTTGACGCTCGGCTCGCGGGCGATCCAGCGGTAGACCTCCGGAAAATTTTCCTCGCGCGGCAAGGGGAGCCACTTGAGCGGCTGCGGGGTGAGCTCGACGGCCAGCACCGCCGCAAGGACCGTCGCGAAAGCCCCGCGCGCCCGCGCAGTAGCGATCCTTTCCCTCAGAAAATCCACTCCTCGTGCCGCGAAGTACAGGAGAGCCAGCGACACGAAGGCGTAGAACCGCGCCGGTACTCGCATGCCGGAGAGGCCCGGGATGATCCGCATCAGCGGCGCGTAGACCGCGGGGAAGGTCAACGCGAAACAGAGCAGGCCGGAGAGGGCGAGCCCCCGCCCCCAGAGATCCGGTGGTCCCGTCCGTTGGCGCCAGGCGGCAGCCACTCCAACCAGGAAGAGAAGGGAGGGCAAGAAGCCGGCGAACAAGGAGTTCTCGGAGCGGAGAAAGTTTTTGGACCAGTTTCCCAGGATCGAGCGCAGGAAGGCCCTCATGGGATTGAAGTAGAGGCCTTCGCGTGCCGGGCTCAGGTAGCTCGCCGGCCGGGCTCCGAACTGGTGGATCTCCTCGTCCGAACGCGCCGCGCCCAGAGAGCCGGACAGCTTCACGTAGGGGAGGAAGACCGCCAGCGTGACCGAGCCCGCGAGAAGCCCCACCGGCACGAGGAGCCGCAGGGAGCGGGCGGAGAGGATCTCCCCACGCTGGACCCATAGGCGATGGCCGAGGAGCGCCAGCATGGGGAAATGGATCATGTAGGCGAGGTAGCACCCGCCCGTGACGTGGAGAATGTAGAAGAGGAGGAACAAGCCGCCGTTCTTGAGCGTCCTTTCGGCCAGCAACCGGTCCCAGAACCAGAGGGTCAGGGGAAACCACTGGGCGATCAGAACCTGGATGTGCGTGAGCTGGGAGATCCGAAAGGGGGAGAAGGCGAACATCCAGCCCGCCAGCGCGGCCGCCACCCACGAGAGGCCGGCGCGGCGGAACACCCAGCAGACCGCCAGCGCGCTCGCCACGAAGGAGGTGAACAGCAGGAAGTTGTAGCCGGCGATGGCGTTCGGCACGACGAGCTGGAACAGGGCGAGCTGGGCCGCCGGACCCAGGAGGTGGTCCGAGAGCACGAACGCTCCCCGGGTGGGATGGAACAGGTTGGCGTTCCACAGGTCGGGCAGCCCCATCCCGATCTGGTGGGCGCTCCATTTGAGGACGTAGAGATTGAAGAGCGGGTCCTCTAGGCTCGGGGCGAGGTGATCCCCGCCCACACGCCAGATCGGCCGCAGGTAGATCAGCGCGAGGATCACGTAGGCGGCCGTGACCGCCGCCCAGACGAGCCGGTGGCTCGCCCCTTTCTCTTGCATGAAGGGAAAAGAGTATCTTTCCCGCCGTCCTTTTCGCTACCCTGCGCCTTCGCATGAGCTCCGCGCGCCTCTCTCCCGCCACCGCCGCCCGCGCCGTCTGGTGCCTGTTCGCCCTGGGGCTGGCCCTCGCGGTCTTGATGTTGGTCCGAAGCCAGGTGGGTGGCGATCAGCTCAACCTTCTGGCCCGGGGGTGGCTGCTGGCGGCCGAGGGGAAGTGGATCTCCTACGGCAATCCCATGTCGACCGGCGGCAAGGCTCCCGGCGGCATCACCAGCGTGCTCGTGGGGCTGCCGCTCCTGGTCTGGCGGGATCACCGGGCACCCAGCGCCGTCATCCTTCTCTTTCACGTCCTGGCGTACTGGATCCTCGACGGCACACTCAAGCGCATCCTCTCCCCGCGCGAACGTGTGCTCCTGGCCCTGCTCTATTGGCTCAACCCCTGGCAGCTCTACTTCGCCTCGTTCCTCTGGAACCCGAGCTACCTCTTCCTCTTTGGCGCCGTCCACCTCTGGAGCTGCCTCACCCAGCGGGAGCGGGGGCGGTTCTGGCCGTCGTTCCTGCACGCTTCCGGGCTGGCGCTGGCGTTCCAGATCCATGCCTCTTTCCTGCTCCTGGCCGTGGCTTCTCTCCTGCTCTGGCTGCGGCGGTACTACCGGGTGCATTGGGGAGGAGCGATCTTCGGGGGAGTGCTGGCGTCCCTGCCGCTGATCCCCTGGGCGATCGAGGTCACCACCCATCCGGCCCTCGTCACCGAGGCCAGCAAGGGGTTCCTGGGGCGAGGCCTGGTCCTCGTCTTCCCGCTCGTCCGCGGGCTCCTGTACTGGTTCCGTTACGCGTCGCTCGCCATCTCGGAGCGGATGGCGGACTTCGATTTCTCCACCCTCCTGGGCTCCGACCGGTGGTTGGGTCCGGGCCTAAATGTCTTCTCCCGGACCGTGCTCGCCGGGACGGTTCTCCTGCCGTTCTTCGCCAACGTCCGTCTCTGGCGCGGGGTTCGCCGGAATTGGCGGGCGAAGCTCACGGCGCCCGCCGTGTCGGACCGGGAGTGGCTCAAGGGGTATGCCCGGTTCAGCTTCCTGGCCGCCGTGGTGGTGTTCGGCCTGTCCCCTACGACGCTGATGATGTGGCAGGGGCTGATCCTGCTCCATGCCGCCGTCCTGCCGGTGGTGCTGTGGGCGGGCGCGCTCGATCGGACTCGAAGATCGGGCTGGGTCTCGAAGGGGATCTGGGCCTGCATGGTGACGGAGATCGTGCTGCTCGTGGCCATCGCCTTCGGCAATCCCCAGTACCGTTGTGGCGGGCCGACGAAGAGGACCGACTTCGGCTTCAACCTGCGGTCCGATCACCCCATGATGCGAGAGCTGAAGATTCAGCAGACCTGCCCGTGGCCGGTGAACGTTCCGGGAAGCTGGTGGCCGGACGTTTTGCCGGAAAAACCCTCACCGTAGCGGTAGATAGCGGACCTGGCCTTCCCATTCCCCTTCGTTGCTGCAGTCTACGAGGAAAAGGAGATCCTCTATGACCTCACCAATCGGGAGGGATTGGCGGATCGCAAAGACTCTTAGCTCTTTTGCTGAGCCCGGCGAGCCAGGAGTCTCTCGCGGATACCTTGAGGATCGAACCTGGCCTCTACCTGGCGCCTGAGCTCCTCCCCCTCTCGCTCTCTTTTCTCAAGGTAGAGATCGATCTCGGCGCGGTGCCGAAGATAGTAGGAGATCAAGCCATAAATGTCCGCGAGGTCCAGGCTGGTGTACTGCTGGGCGATTTCCTCGGCTGTGGAGCCTTGTTGAAAGGCGAAGACGACGAGGTCCAACGTGACCCGAGTCCCTCCAACCCGAAGGACACCGTATTTGTCCATGTGGACTGGGGGTGGGTCGATCGTCAGCGGCTGACTCATAACCGCTCATTATAACCGTCAAACCAGCTTCCCTCCTCCCCTGCGGAGAGGAGGGTGTGGACCGCGAGCCCTACTTCTTCCGCGGATGCGGGTGGTCGTGCTCCTCGAACACCGTCTTGTAGAGCAGGCCCGCGAGGCCGCCGCCGAGCGCCTGGCCGACCAGGTAGAGCCAGAGGTTCTCGAAGTTGCCGGTCGCCACCGCCGGGCCGATGCTGCGCGCCGGGTTCAGGCTGCCGCCGGTCAGGGGGCCGCCCATCAGGATGCAGAAGGTCAGGGTCAGGCCGATGGCGAGGCCGCCGGGGATGGTGGCCTTGCCGCTGATGCCGGCGTTCATGACGGCGTTGACCAGGAAGAAGGTCAGAATCGCCTCCAGAACCAGGCCGATGAAGGGAGTGATCGTAATCGTCGCGTTGCCCACGGAGAGGCCGTTCGCGAGGGCCGTCCGGCCCAGGCCGGTCTCGGTGCCGCCCAGCACCCAGCGCAGGGCGAGCGCGCCGACGATGCCGCCCGCGATCTGGAAGACGATGTAGGAGAACGCCCGGCCGGCGTCGATCTTGCCGGCCGCCCAGACGCCCAGCGTCACCGCCGGGTTGATGTGGGTGCCTGAGATGTGCCCGTAGGAGTAAGCGAACCCGAGGACGACGAGGCCGTGGGCCAAGGCCACGCCAACCAGTCCCCCGATGCCCAGGGCCCCGGCCCCGGCGCCGATGAAGATCAGCGCGAAGGTACCGATGAATTCGGCGAGCAACGACGTCGAAAGCTTGTGGTACATCAAGCCCTCCTTCTTGAATTGGATCGATTGAGAAGCGCGGGCTAGTCTAGCGCAGCCGCCGCTGCTCCGCTGCCACGGGCATCAGTCCTCGATCCCCAGCTGCCGTTTCAGGTCCGCGAGATCCGAGGCGAGCTGCGCCACGACCTCCTCCAGGCGCTCCACCCGAGACCCCAGGGACGGGCGGGACGGAACGGCGGGATCGATCTCGGGAATCACCTCTTCGGGCTCCTCGGCGGCGGGGGCTGCCTCGCCCACCAGATGGGTCCAGCGGGTCTCTTTCTGCCCAGGCCGGCGGGGAAGCTCCAGGACCAGCGGCTCGTCGATGCCCGCCAAGCGGCGCAGGGCCTCCTCGACTTCTTCCAGAGAGGCGAAGGAGTGAAGGCGGTCGCTCCGGGTGCGCAGCTCGCCCGGAGTCTGGGGGCCGCGCAGGAGGAGGAGCGTCATCAGGGCCTTGCCGGCCCGGTCGAGCCCCCAGCGCCGCACCACGCTCTGCTGCCAGCGCTCGGTGCGCGCGCCCTCGGTGCGCCAGGCGAGCACGTCCTGCCGCAGGCGGTCGAGCGCCTCGACCACCTCGGTCTCGGAGAGCTGCATCACCGGCTCGCGGTTGGTCTTCTGGTTGCACGCCGCGATCAGGGCGTTGACGGTCATGGGGACGGTCTCGGGGTTGGTCTGCTCCTTCTCGAGGAGGGACCCCAGGACCCGGACTTCGGCGGGATCGAGCTGGCGGGGTATGCGCGTCGACATGGGGAGATCTTACCCCGCCTCTCCTCTTGCCGGCCGATCCCCGGACCGGGGAGGGAATCGTTGAATCGCCTTGCCTCTTGATTTATTCCCGAAGAGGTGCCATAGTGCCCGAAATTCACAGTAGCGCACAGGAAAAGGTTGGAAAGCGGTTCACGAGATTGCCCCGCCACGATTCCCCGCAGCAACCGGTTCAGAGCGCGCACCGTTTCTAAATAAACGAGAACCTTCAGGCACCTACGGGAGGCGACGCGCGAGAGCCGAAGACTTCTTCGCAGCATAGAAGCGAACGCACCAGATCAGGGAGAGCAGCAAGCACAGGTCCATCGCTTTTGATTGAGGGATTTACCCCCTGTGTGGGGTGGAGGATGCCGCGCCCATCGCGCGGTGAACAAACACAACCTGTTTCATTGTTGCAAGGAGCAGAGCAATGCCTGAGCAAGGTACCGTGAAGTGGTTCAACGACGCCAAGGGTTATGGGTTCATCGTGCGGGAGCGCGGCGCGGACGTCTTCGTCCACCACGCCTCGATCATCGCCGAAGGGTTCCGTACCCTGAGCGAGGGCGACCGTGTGAGCTTCGACGTGGTCGAGGGCCCCAAGGGGCTCCAGGCCAAGAACGTCGTCAAGCTTTCCTGAGCCGCTTCCGCTTTTGATATCGCGCCCCGCCGGAGACCTCTCCGGCGGGGCGCTGTTGTTTTTCAGCTGTTGTTTTCGGGAGGACGACCGAAGACGTGGCGATTGGGTACCATGGCGGGCATGCCAGACATCACCCTGACCGCCTTCCTTGCCGCCGACGTCCATCAAAGCCACGGTGGACCCGTGGTGCCGGTTCTGCTCGGGCTGGTGATCGTCCTCGTGGCCGCGAAGCTGGGCGGCGAGGTCTTCGAACGGCTCGGCCAGCCGGCGGTGCTCGGCGAGCTGATCTTCGGCATGGTGCTGGGGAACCTCGGCCTTCTGGGGTTCACCGGCCTGGACTTCCTGCGGACCTCCCCGGGGCTGGAGATCCTGGCCCAGCTCGGCGTCATCCTGCTCCTCTTCCAGGTGGGCCTCGAATCCAACGTGGGGGAGATGCTCTCCGTGGGATGGTCGAGCCTGCTGGTCGCCATCCTGGGAGTGATCGCGCCCTTCTTCCTGGGCTGGGGAGTCTCGGCCTGGCTGCTCCCCGAGGAGGAGACGCTGGCCCACCTCTTCATCGGCGCCACGCTCTGCGCCACCAGCGTCGGCATCACGGCCCGCGTCCTCAAGGATCTCGGCAAGCTGACGGCCCGGGAGTCGAAGATCATCCTGGGCGCCGCCGTGATCGACGACGTGCTCGGCCTGGTGATCCTGTCGGTGGTGGTGGGGACGATCAGCGCCGCCAATTCGGGCGGCACCCTCGACGCCATGGACGCTCTCGTCATCGTCGGCAAGGCGGCGGCCTTCCTGGTCGGCTCGATCCTGATCGGCGGCTGGCTTTCCAGGCACGTCTTCCGGCTGGCGGGGGTGTTCAAGATCCAGGGGATGCTCCTCGTCCTGGCGCTCGCCGCCTGTTTCCTCTTCTCCTACCTGGCCGACCGCATAGGCCTCGCCACCATCGTGGGCGCCTTCGCGGCCGGGCTCATTCTGGACGGCGTGCAGTACCGGGACCTCGAGAACACCAAGCACACCATCGAGGAGCTGATCCACCCCATCGCGGGGTTCCTGGTGCCGGTCTTCTTCGTGCTCATGGGTGTGCGGGTCGACCTGTCGAGCTTCGGCCAGGTGGCGGTGCTGGGGTTCGCGGCGCTGCTCTCCCTCGCGGCCATCTTGGGCAAGATGATCTGCGCGGGCGGCGTGCTGGAGCGGGGGCTCGACCGCCTCTCGGTGGCCGTCGGAATGGTCCCCCGGGGCGAGGTCGGCCTGATCTTCGCGGGGATCGGCGCTCAGCTCATGCTGCACGGCGAGCGGGTCATCCCGCCGCCGGTCTTCGCCGCGGTGGTGGTGATGGTGATCGTGACCACGCTCATCACCCCGCCGGCCCTCAAGATCACCCTTGCCCGGGGGGAGCGGCGGCTGGCAGGCTCGCGGGCACCACAGGCTGGGCCTGGGCGGGAACGAGTGGAGCCGGCGGAGCAGTAGACGGAGCGGGTGCCGGCGCGGGCGCCGGCGCCGGAAGCGGGGCGTCCCCGGGCAGCTCGAGGATCACGTCGCCCGGGCGCACCATGCCCAGATCCTCCCGGGCCAGCCGTTCGAGCATGCCGGGATCATGGCGCAGGCGGTCGATCCGCACGCGCAACCGTTCGCTCTGGGCCCGGGTGTGGGCAATCCTATTCTCCAGCAGACGCTCCCGCGCGTGCGCCGCCTCGAGATCCCGGGAGCTCTTCAAGGCGGCGATCGCGAGCAGCGCGAAGACCAATAGGACGGTCGCGCCCAGGACCGGGCGGAACGAATCGCTCCGGGCGGGCGTTTCAACCGGATTCACGGAGACCAGCGGGGAAAGGCCTTGGCCCCGGGATAGGTGGCCACGCCTTCCAGCTCCTCTTCAATCCGCAGCAGGCGGTTGTACTTGGCGACACGGTCGCTGCGGCAGGGGGCGCCCGTCTTGATCTGCCCGCAGCGGGTGGCGACGGCGAGGTCGGCGATGGTGGTGTCCTCCGTCTCGCCCGAGCGGTGGCTCATGACGTTCGAATAGGCGTGGGTCTTGGCCATCTCTACCGCTTCCAGGGTCTCGGTGAGAGTGCCGATCTGGTTGACCTTGACGAGCAGCGCGTTGGCGATGCCGGCGTCGATCCCCTTGGCGAGAATGCCGGGGTTGGTGACGAACAGGTCGTCCCCCACGATCTGTACGCGCGAGCCGAGCTCGGCGGTCAGCTCCTTCCACCCCTCCCAGTCGTCCTCGGCGAGGCCGTCTTCGATGGAGACCAGGGGGAAGGCGTCGATCCATTCGCGGTAGAGGGCGATGAGGTCCGAGCTGGAGAGGCCCGTCCGCCCCTCGCCCGCCAGTGCGTACCGCGCCTTCTTCCCCTTTTTCTCCACCAGCTCGCTGGCGGCCACGTCGAGGGCCAGGGCGATCTGCTTGCCGGGGGTGTAGCCCGCCTTCTCGATGGCCCGCATGAGCAGCTCCAGGGCCTGGCGGTTGCTTTTGAGGTTCGGCGCGAAGCCGCCCTCGTCGCCTACGCCGGTCGCGAGCTTCTCGTCCTTCAGAACCTTCTTGAGCGTGTGGTAGACCTCGGTGCCCGCCCGCAGGGCCTCCGAGAAGCGGTCGAAGCCGATGGGCACCAGCATGAACTCCTGCACGTCCACGGTGTTGTCCGCGTGGGCGCCGCCGTTGAGCACGTTGAGCAGCGGCACCGGCAGCACGGTGGCGGCGGGGCCGCCCACGTAGGCGTAGAGCGGCAGGCCGCTCGCCTCGGCGGCGGCACGGGCCACGGCGAGCGAGACTCCGAGAAGCGCGTTGGCCCCCAGGCGCCCCTTGTCCGGAGTGCCGTCGAGATCCATCAGGGTGCGGTCGATGCGCGCCTGGTCCCGCGCGTCCATCCCCCGCAGCCGGGGCGCGATCTCTTCCTGGACGTTGGCGGCGGCCTTGCGCACGCCCTTGCCGCCGTAGCGCTTGCCGCCGTCCCGCAGCTCCAGCGCCTCGCGGCTTCCCGTCGAGGCCCCGGACGGCACTGCCGCCCGGCCGCCGACGCCGCCGTCGAGCACGCAATCGACCTCGAGGGTCGGATTCCCCCGCGAATCCAGGATCTCGCGGGCGACGATCTCTTCGATGCAGAACATCCTCTCCTCCTACGGGCAGTTTTTCGCTCATCTCCCGAGGCAAGGTTAGCCGTAAAACCCCCATCGGCTCAAGCTTTTCAGGATCACGATTCAAGAGAGCCGGGGCGACCGCAAGAATTCAATGATAAATCGTAGCAAGCCTGATGCCTGAAAGTGACCTTTCAACGATTTTGATTTCGTTTCCCGATGCTAAGCTCCCGCCCCGTGCCGGAGACGTCCCCCCCGTTTGACACGCACCTTCGCGGCCCTCGCATCGCCGGGCTTCGCCGCCGCCCTGGTCTTCGCCAGGGGATCGGTGGGTGCGGGATCGAACAGACCGACCAGATCGGAGACAATGGAGGCGAGCCATGAGACGCATCAGTATCCCCAGCCTCTTTACCTGCCTTGCCGTGGCGGCGCTCGCCCTCTCCTCCGGACTGTTCCTTTCCTGCAGGAAACCGGCGCGCCCCAAGAACGTCATCTTCATCCTCGTCGACACCCTGCGGGCCGACCGCCTGGGCACCTATGGCTACACCCGGCCCACCAGCCCCAACGTGGACGCCTTCGCCAAGGAGGCCGTCAAGTTCGCCGACGCCCGCAGCCAGGCCTCCTGCACGTTCCCGTCGGCCAACTCCATCCTGACCTCGCGCTGGCCCGCCGCCTTCCTCGGCCAGCCCAACCAGGCCCTGGGCATTCCGGAAGGGATCCCCTCGCTCGCCGAGATCCTCCACACCCAGGGCTTCCGCACCGTCGCCGTCTCGGCCAGCGCCGTGGTGCGCAACACCCCCAGCCGCTTCAACCCCACCGCCGGCTACGGCCGGGGCTTCGACGTGTTCCAGGAAGACTGCGTCTGGAAGTCCGCCGCCTGCGTCAACCGCCAGGCCGCGCCCTTCCTCGTCCAGGGCGACAAGCCGCTCTTCCTCTACCTTCACTACATCGACCCGCACGGCCCCTACCAGCCGCCCAAGGGGTGGCGCCACAAGTTCGCCTCCGGCCGGCCGGACAAGAAGTGGGTGCGCATCGGCGACCCCAACCCCATCGGCAACTGGATCTACAAGGGGAAGGAGCACCCCGGCTTCACCCCGGGGGACTTGAAGTACCTCCAGGATCTCTACGACGACGAGATCTCCTTCTTCGACGAAAACTTCGCCGCTCTCCTGGAGTCGCTCCGGACCTCGGGATTGATGGAGAACTCCCTCATCGTCTTCGCCTCCGACCACGGCGAGGAGTTCCTGGAGCACGGCCACATCAAGCACTGCCGGACGGTGTTCGACAACTCGATCCGCGTGCCGATGCTCCTGAAGATCCCGGGCATGGACGCCCGCACGATCTCCGCACCCGTCCAGAACCTCGACCTCGTCCCCACCATCCTCGACTACCTGGGGATCGGCACCGGCGGCTACGTCTTCGAGGGGCGGAGCCTGCGGCCGGTCCTGGAGAAGGAGGAGGCGAAGGAACAAGATCCCTCCCATCTCCAGTACGCCCTCCAGGGCACCTTCCGCAGCGCCTCGGACGGCCGCTACAAGCTGATCCAGGATCTGGACGCCGGCACCACCACTCTCTATGACCTCAAAGCCGATCCCGCCGAGACCGCCGACGTCCTCCGCCGCGAGCGCCGCGCCTACTTCCGCCTCCGCGACGCTCTCTCCGGCTGGATCGGCAAGGCCGAGGGCCAGGGTGCCGGCACCGAGAGTGTCCGCAAAGCCCGTGAGGCCGAGGCGCGGCTGCGGTCGCTCGGGTACATCGAATAGAACCCCTCTTCGAAGGCCTCCGGGAATACAGTTGACGCCCGGACGGTTCTTGTGAGAGTATCCGGCTTCGCCTCTCAGGAGGCGGCCGAAAACTCTGACGCGGGGTGGAGCAGTCTGGTAGCTCGTTGGGCTCATAACCCAAAGGTCGCAGGTTCAAATCCTGTCCCCGCAACCAACCTCAAAGATATCCGCCCACCGCAAGGTGGCGCGTTACAAAGGTAGGGAAGGCGAAAAGCCCCCTACCTTTTTCCTTTTAGCCTCGCCTCAGTCCTCCCCGTCCTCTTCCTCCACGGGAAAGTCGGCGATTTCCACGAGCACCTGCTGGTTCACGGTCCTCGCGATGTCGCCCAAGACCCGGCCGAGCGCGCGGCGCAGGCTTCTCTCCATCCTCTCGTCAGCGGCCTCCTCGTCCGACATCTTGCGGCTGCGGAACGTGCCGATGGGCGCCTTGCCGCCGACCCGCTGCCAAAGCTCCAAGGCGGCCTGGCTGGGGGGATCCTTGAGCTGGGGATAGATAAACGCCAGGATCTCTTCGGGGGCCATCTCCAGGGCGTTCGCGACGTCCACGATGTGCTCGAACTTGAGCTCGATGGCTCCCGAGAACACCCGGCTCAGATAACCGAGGCTGTAGCCGAGGTGTTTCTCGACATCCCGGACGCTGTAGCCGAGGACCTTGATGGCTGTCCTCAGGGAGTCCGCGACGTGCCTCACCTCGGGCCGCATGTTACTTCTCGATTCAGTTCCCATAAGCGATCACTCTATCGTAGACGAAAAAGGGGAGGGCCGCGAGGGAGGTCGAGCGTTCCGCGGAGGAGGATGGGCAGGTCGTGGCCGAGGAGGAGCGTTCCACGACCCAGGTTGAACGCGTCGCGAGCCGGGTCGAGCGTTCCGGGGACCAGGATTTACGTTCCGCGGGTGCGGTAGAACGCTCTGCGAGGGAGGTTGAGTGCGTCGCGGAGGTGGCAGAGCGCTCGGCAGCAGAGGAGGATCAGCATCCCCTAATGGCCAAGTTCTCCGACCGACCACTTGGCGGATTCCAGGGTGGCTCGGGAAACAGTAGAGCCTGTCCGTCTTTATGGAGAAGGGAACATGTTGTTCTCCTGTAAGGAGACCTGATGATAAACGAACCGCACAAAGAACTGGCAGCCCTCGTGGCCACTCGGAACCTGGGAGATCCTATGAAATTGCTGCCGGTCTTAGAGCAACTCGACTGTGGACAGCTCACAGAGGAATTAACGATACGGCGTAGGGATCGGAATCTTTTTATAAGCCAAATTCGAACGGTTGAAGCAGAGTTCATCAAGCTTTCAGCGGAGATCGCTACGACCATGGCCGTTAGAGATCGACGCGAAAGAGAGCGTGATGTCGCTGCTGGATTTGTGGAGAACGACGAGAAGGCACTGAAATTTTGTCTAAGGAAAGGCGGAGAGTGTCCCGAGCAGTTTGAATTTCTTAGTCGTTCGAAGGCAGAGTTAAGGCGCGCAGAGACAGATCTTTCGGCCGTGAAGGCAAGCTTGGAGGCGATTCAAGTCACCAGCTCGGGAATTAGTAAGGAGCTGCTCAGCCTCAAGGCCGACCTTCTTGCGATCGAAGATGAGATCACCACGATTGGTTCGGCCATGGGTGCTGGAAACTGTCCCTTACCACCCGCATAAGAGGGCTGGACTGTTCCAGGTCAGTGGGGCAATTCCTATCGCGCTTCCCCACCTCAAGCTACTCCTGGCACATAATTCGCCACACCTCCTTGCCGAAAAGGAGGTAAGCCACCATGGCTCAAGCAACCAAGGAACGAATCGTGTACCACGTGGTCCCCAACTCATCGGGTGAGCGCTGGGTGGTCTCCCAGGAGAGAGCGGCGTTTCGCCGGGAGCTCGATACCAAGGAAGAAGCTGTCGAGCTCGCCAAGGAGCTTGCCAAGAGCGCGGAGCTTGGCCAGATCAAGGTCCACAAGAAGGACGGCAACATGGAGTACGAGAACACCTACGGCGAGGACCCCGAGCGCTACCCAGGCTGAGGGGCGTAGCTGGAATAGGGAAGATTCCTGGTCCGTTATCCTTCCCGGACATGGAAACCGGGAACCCCGAGCCGCGCATCTTCCTTCTTTCTCCCGCCAACGCGGACGGCGTGCGGGCGGCTCAGCTCACGTCGCCGCGCGCCGGGTTTGAGGCTGCCCAGCGCTACCGGAGCCCGGAGGGCGTGCCGGTGGGGGAGGCCTTCGCCTTCATGAGCTCCCTCTACTTCCGGGGCAAGATCACCTACGCCCGCCACTTCGCGGTGCCGCCTCCGGAGCTGGTCCTGGGGACGGAGGACGACGGCGTTCTGGTGATCGCCCCCGGTTACGGGCTGGTGCCGCCGAGCTGGCGGATCACCCCGTACCGGATGAGGAAGCTCCGCAAGACGCCGGTGGATCTCAAGAACCCTTCCTACTGTGAGCCGCTGAAGGCCCACGCCGAGAAGCTCCGCGAGCTGGCGCCCGGCGCGCGGGTCGTGCTGCTGGGGAGCGTGGCGACCGGCAAGTACGTGGATCTGCTCCTGCCGATCTTCGGCGACCGGCTCCTTTTTCCCCGCGATTTCGCGGGAGCCGGCGACATGCAGCGCGGCGGCATGATGCTGCGGGCCGTGCGCGAGGGGCGGGAGCTGGACTACGTCACCTCTGGATGCCCCGCGCCACCGGGCGCGGAGCTAAGGTTTCGTCAGCGCGCCCGTCTCCAGAAACTTCTCCCACGCGGCGCGCCAGGCTTTCCAGCCATGGCCGCCGGGGACGACGAAAACCCTCTCCGCCGGCAGCTCCTTGCCGAGAATGCCGTTGGGCTCGGCGAAGCGGTCGCTCCGGCCGTAGCCGAGGTAGAGAGGGATCCGCCCCTTGACCCCGCCTTTCAGCCAGACCCACATCGCTCGCTGGAAATCGTCCGGCGCGATGGCTGTGAGCGGGCGCTGGCGGCTGCCAGGCGCCCAGCCCGCCGGCCCCCGCCACCTCTTCGATCATCTTTTTCTCTCCCAGGAAGGGAGCAAGCAGAAGGATGCCGTCCACGTTCTCGGGGTGTTGGAGGGTGTAGAGGATCGAGCCCGTTCCGCCCAGGGAGATGCCGGCGAGCCAGACGTGGTCATAGCGCTTGCGGGCCGGAGCGATCACGTCCTCCTGGAGGCGGTCCACGATGGTTCGTTTGTAGTAATAGCCCAGGTGGGCATCCACGGCCACCATGTCGACCCGGGCTCCCGCCCGTGCGGCCAGCTTCGGAAAATCGTACCGGCCAAAATCTTCAGGGCTGTCGCGGCGCCCCGGCAGGAGCACCACGAGCGTGCGGGGGCGGTCCGAGCCTGAGGCGGGATACTCAATGGTTCGCAAAGGGATCGGAGTCGGCCGAAGATGGGCACAGCCGGCCAGGACCAGGAATATTGCCGAGAGGGCAAGAAAAACTCTTCGGAAGAGGAAGTGGAACGGGCTTTGCATTTTCATCCTTCCGTACGAGGAAGCAAACAAACGACACGTTAGCCTATATCACCAAGGAGATTTGCCATGACACGGATTTCAAAAAGGAAGGCGGCGCTGCCCCTGCTGCTGACCGCCGCTCTGCTGACCGTTTCGACGACCGGCTGCCGCGTTCGGCAGACCCAGGAAGGTGAGGCTCCGGACGTGGACGTCCAGGTCAAGGGCGGCCAGGTTCCGAAGTATGACGTCGACGCTCCGGACGTGGACGTGAAAATGAAGGACAAGGAGGTCAACGTTCCCACCGGCGTGGACGTGAAGACCGAGAAGCGGACCGTAAAGGTTCCGGAAGTCGACGTAAAGCCGCCCGCGGACGGCGATCAGGATCCGCCGCGGTAAACGATACATCGTCACGATGAAAGAAAGGGCGGGGAGAAATCCCCGCCCCTTTTTTGTGACCTCATCCTCCGGCTCCCGTCTCCGAAGCGAGAGGGCCTCGACTGAACCCTGCTGAAACGTGAGCCCGGAGGGCGTCCTACTGCTAGCCCAGGGTGCAACCCTGGGAAACGAGAGACGCCCCGCCTAAATGGGCGCAATTGATCACGCCCTACGCAATTGATTCCGCGATTGACGGCGCGATGGTTGCCTACGATCAGGCCTCGCCTCCCCCACCCAGGGTTGCACCCTGGGCTAGCAGTAGGACGCCCTCCGGGCTCAGGTTTACGAATAATTGGGGGGACGTACCTGGCGAGGGTGAAATTTTGATCCCATATAAAAACAGCACCGGCGGTACGGGAACGCCCCGTACCGCCGGTGCCTGGGGAGAAAACGGTTACTGACTACTATGGAAAAGGGTTCAAGCCGACAGGTTACTTGCCGGAAGATTACTTGCCGGCGTTGGCCGCGTCGACGAGCTGAAACTGCTGCGTGTTGACCTTCTCGTCGCCGATCCAGACCTCGGCGCGGTAGTCGCCCTTGGCCCAGGAAGCGGTGTCGGCTTCGAAGGTCATGTACTGCTCACCCGTGACAACGGTCTTGGCGTCGTCCGAAATCTTGGTCTCGCCCGGGCCGTACCACGCGAGCTTCACCTCGGAACCGGCCGGAGCGTCGCCGACCTTCATGGTGACGTAGACCTTGTCGCCGGGGGCGAAGTCATCGCCCTGGTCCTCGGCGGCGATCATGCCGTCGGTGCCGACCTTCTTGCCGATGGTCACGTCGTCCACCATGGTCTGGGCTTCGACGGGGATGAGGTCGTTGGGCTGATCGACGCCGGCGACTTCCTGTCTCGGTGGCGGCGGTCGCGGTGTCGTCCTTATCGTCCATCTCCGCCTTGTCGTTGGTCTTACAGGCGACGGCGAGGGGCAGCAGCCCCGCGAAAAGTAATGCCAGAAGCTTTGAAGCCTTCATCTTGGTTCTCCCTTGGTTGTATGCGACTTTAGTGGGCGCCCTGATTCGAGCGCCCGTCAGTTCCCTGCTTAAAGCAAGGGGCGTACCAAGTTTGAAGGAGAGGGGCTGAAACTCCCTTCCCACCCGGTCGTATAAATTCAGGAGACCGGTGTATCCGCTCCCCAATGACGTTTCCCACGTGACTGTTTCCAGGAGGTGCCCGTGAAACGAACGCTCTCCGGCTTGCGGACCGCCGCGGCCGTCGCCGTCCTGGGCCTTGGCGCCCTGGCTGCTCCCGCGGCCGCCGCCGTGAGCCCGCAGGACTATCACTCCTTCGCCGACGTCGAGCGCCAGCTCCAGGCCTGGGGCAAGGAAAGCCCGCGGGAGGTGAAGCTGATCACCATCGGCAAGTCGGCCGGTGGCCGCTCGATCTACGTGGTCCGCGTCGCCGGTCCCGTCAGCGCCTCCGAAGAGGCCGACAACCGGCCGGCCGTGTTCGTCGGGGCGAATATCGCCGGCTTCCACAACGCTGGCACCGAGGCGGCTCTCGACCTCCTGCAGACGCTGGTGAAGGCCCCGGCCGGCAGCCCGGCCTCGAAGCTCCTGGCCTCGACCATTTTCTACGTGGCGCCGGCCTTGAACCCCGATGCCCACGACACGCTGTTCGGCACCCTCCGCCACCGCCGCGGCGGCAACGGCCAGAAGGTGGACCATGACGTGGACGGCATGGTGGGCGAGGACGGCCCGGACGACCTGAACGGCGACGGCGCCATCACCCGCATGCGGATCTCCGACCCCGCGGGCGGCTGGCTGGCCGACGCGACCGATCCCCGGGTGCTGGTCAAGTCCGACTCCATGGAGCAGCGCTCCGGCGCGTTCCGCGTGGTCACCGAAGGGAAGGACGACGACGGCGACGGCGAGTACAACGAGGACGGCCCGGACGGCGTCTGGCCGGACCGGAACTTCCCCCACGCCTTCCCCTACTCCGTCGAGGGCGGCCCGTGGTCGAGCTACGCGCCCGAGACCAAGGCGCTTCTCGACTTCCTGTTCAGCCGCAGGAACGTGGCCCTGGCCGTGGTCTTCGGCCCGGCCAACAACCTCCTGGCCGCGCCCCAGAGCCTGGGCGGCGGCGGCGACCTCGGCACCCAGAAGTTCAAGGTGCCGCCCCAGGCGGCCAAGGCCTTGGGCTTCGACCCGGAAACGGAGTACACCATCGACGAGATCTGGGAGGTCGCGAAGGACTTCCCATTCGTCCGGCAGAACGGCATCACCAAGGAGCAGCTCCAGCAGTTCCTCGGCGCCGGCGCGGCCACCAAGGTGGACCCGGCCGACCAGGCCTATCTGGACAAGTTCGCGGAGGCCTACAAGGAGCGCCTGAAGAAGGCCGGCCTCTCCGACGACCGGCCGGCCGCCCAGTACGGCAAGGGGGGCTTCACGCCGTGGCTCTACTACCAGTATGGCGCCATGGCCCTGGAGCTCGACGTCTGGGGGATTCCCAAGGCCGAGAAGAAGGCCGACGCCAAGGCCGAGGACGCCCTGACGCTCGACAAGGTGGCCGCCATGAGCACCGCCGACTTCCTGGCCCTGGGCGAGGAGAAGATCGACGCCTTCCTGAAAGAGAACAAGGTGCCGGCCCAGTTCAACGCCAAGATGGTGATGGGCTTCATGAAGGGCGGCCAGAGCGATCCCAAGGGAATGGTGGAGCGCATCAAGTCGATGGGCGGTGGTGGAGGCGGAGCGGCGGCCGGCAAGCCCGGTGAGGCCGGGGCCCGCGACCGCGAGGTGCTCACCTGGATCGAGGCCAATTCGCCGGGCGCCTTCACCCCCTGGAAGGGCGTCACCCTGCCCGACGGCACCAAGGCCGAGGTCGGCGGTCTCGATCCGCTGGCCGAGGTCAATCCGCCCATGGCCGTGCTGAAGCCGGCCCTCGCGGCCCACACGGAGACGGTGCTCGACCTCGCGGGCAAGCTCGCCAAGGTCGAGATCCTGTCGCTCGACGTCACCCCCCTGGGCGCCGGGATCTACCGGGTCAAGGCCGTGGCCGGCAACAAGGGGTACCTCGCCACCCACACCAAGCAGGCCGAGCGCGCCCGGGTCCACATCCCCGTGCGCCTGACGATCGAGACGGGCAAGGCCGTGGAGCTGGTGACCGGCTATCCCTTTGCCACCGCCGACCGCCTGGAAGGCACCACCGGCACCGTGACGGGCGAGTGGCTCGTCAAGGCCCAGCCGGGCGCGGAGATCGTCGTCAACGTGATCACCGACAACGCCGGGGCCGACCAGAAAACCACCACCGTCCGGAAGGGAGCCTGAACACCATGAGACCGCGCAATCTGATCGTTGGAGCCCTGGCGCTCCTCGCGGCCACCTCCCAGACCCTGCGGGCCGCGGAACCCATCAAGCCCGAGGGCAAGGCGCCCGAGGCGGCGTTCAACCGGCTGCACACCTATGAAGAGATGGCCGCCCTGCTCAAGGGGTACGCCGCCGCCTACCCCAAGTGGACGAAGCTCGAGAGCATCGGCAAGACCATTCAGGGGCGCGACCTCTGGATGATCACCATCAACAACCCCGTCACGGGTCCCGAAGCTTCGAAGCCCGCCATGTACATCGACGGCAACACCCACGCCAACGAGGTCCAGGGCGGCGAGGCCGCGCTCTACACGGTGGACTACCTCCTGAAGAGCTACGGCCAGCTGCCGCGGGTGACCGAGATGATGGACCGCTCGGTCTTCTACATCCTGCCGGTGGTCAATGCCGACGGCCGGACCCTGTGGTTCAAGGGGCCGTCGGACGCCGACTTCCCCCGCACCGTGATGGTGCCGGTGGATGACGACCGCGACGGCAAGTACGACGAGGACGGCTTCGACGACGTGGACGGCGACGGCTACATCACCGACATGCGCAAGAAGGTCCCCATGGGCCAGGGCACCCACCGGCTCGACCCCAAGGACCCGCGCCTCCTGGTAGAAGTCGAGGCTGGCGAGCTGGGCGACTGGATCGAGCTCGGCAAGGAGGGCTTCGACAACGACGGCGACGGCCTGGTGAACGAAGACACCATCGGCTACGTCGACCCCAACCGTACCTGGGGCTTCTCCTGGGAGCCGGAGTACGTGCAGGCCGGCGCGGGCAAGTACCCCCTCGCCATCCCCGAGACCCGGTCCATCGCCACCTGGGCGCTTGAATCACCTCAACGTGGCCGTCATCCAGAGCTACCACAACAACGGCCAGATGATCCTCCGCGGCCCCGGCGCCAAGGCCGATCCGCCGTATCCGGCCCAGGATCTCAAGGTCTACGACCTCCTGGGCAAGGAAGGCGAGAAGCTCCTCCCCGGCTACCGCTACCTCATCTCCTGGAAGGACCTGTATACCGTCCACGGCGGCACGACCGACCACTTCTACAGCACCCTGGGCGCCCTGGCCTTCACCAACGAGATGTACAATCCGCCGGCCGATTTCGACAAGAACGGCGACGTCACCCCGGCCGAGATGATGAAGTTCAACGACCTGCTCTCCATGGGCCGGCAGTGGGTGGACTGGAAACCTTACAACCACCCCCAGTACGGCCCCATCGAGGTCGGCGGCTTCAAGCGCGACGTCGGCCGTGTGCCCGAGGGCTGGGCGCTGGAAGACGAGACGCACCGCAGCAACGCCTTCGTCCTCTTCAACGCCTACCACCTCCCCCGCCTCTCGATCGGTGAGCCGACGGTGAAGGAGCTGGGCGGCGGCCTCTGGAAGATCTACGTCCCCGTGCTCAACGACCGCGGAATCCCCTCGATGACCGCCGTGGCCGTCAACAACAAGCTCCACCGCCAGGACGTCGCCACCGTCAGCGGCGGCAAGGTGATCTCCTCCGGCCTCGTGGACAACGCCTTCCTCGACAAGATCGAGGTCCAGGAGCACCGCCCCGAGCGCCTCATGGTCCCCGGCGTCGAAGGCTTCTCCACCCGCACGCTCTTCTTCCTGGTCCAGGGGGACGGTGAGGTCACCGTCAACTACGACAGTGTGAAGGGGGGCAAGGTCTCGAAGAAGATCGCGCTTCGCGAGATGGGAATGAAGAAGGCGGGGATGTAACCTCACCCTCCGGCTCCCTCTCCTGAAGGAGAGGGAGAGAAGGACTAATTCGACTCACTCAAAGCCCCTCTCCTTTAGGAGAGGGGTTGGGGTGAGGTCGCCACCCCACATCAGCTCCGCCGTCACCGGCAAATGATCCGAGATCTTGATCGGCCAGGTGCGTGAGGCACGGACCTGCCAGCCGTGGTCGGCGAAGATGTAATCGATCTGCTCGTTCCAGTGCGGAAACGTGGGACCGATCGACTTCGAGGCGAGCTGCGCGACGTTTTCGTGTTGGAACGCCTCCATCTCCGGCGAATCCGGACCCGTGTTGAAATCTCCGGCAAGGATGTAGGGGTGGCGGCTGGCGCGGACCTCCAGGCCGAGGCAAGTCAGCTGCTCCCCACGGATCTTCGAGTTGAGGCGCCCCCACGTGGTGAGATGGGTGGCGAAGACGTTGATCGTCGCGCCGTCAATCTGGATCGTCGCCTCGAGAAGCGCCCTCGGCTCTCCGATACAAGGCAAGGGATGCACTTTTGCGTGCACGATCCGGCCGCGGGTGAGGATGGCGTTGCCGAATTCCCCTCCCCACCGGACGTAGCTTGGGGCGAAGTAGCCGTGGAGGCCGGTGCGCGCCTCGAGCTTCCGCGAGCTGATCGTGAAAACGCGCCTGCCACGTTTTGCGGTGCACTTCCTGCAAGGCCACGATGTCCGGATGGAGGCGCTGGATCGCCTCGGCGATGTCCCGCACGTGGTCGTCGTCGATGAGCTCATCGTGGCCGGCGATGTTGTAGGTCATCACGATGAGGGGCCGGCGCTGCGGCGGGAAGCCGACCCGTTCGGGAAAGCTGACGAGCGTGCCGTTCTCGGTGCGCGTCAGCAGGCGAAGAGTTGGGTCGACCGGCCGCGGACGGCACTCTCCGGAACGGACGGTATAGACGGCGAAGAGCCGGTAGAAGAAGACCAGCAGGAGGACGGCGAGCACGCCGAGGATCAGTCGTTTCTTCGTGAACACCATCGGTCAAGGCTTCGCTGGAGACTCGGCGCGTTCCTTGGCGAGCTGTTCCCGGTACATTCCTTCCCGCCGCTGGGCCTGGGCGGCTATCGCCATGACAGCCGACAAAACTAAAACCGATGCGAGGGCGGTTCGATTCACCGAAGCTCTTTCCCCCGGGACTCCAGCCATCGCTGAAAAGATCTCTGGCTTTCTCCAGAGGGCCTTCCAAAGATCGTTTCCGATCTCAATCGCCGAAGTATTCACTCCAACGATCCTACATCCGGAAATGATCCGCCCGCCAGTTGCGGATCAGCTTCTTGATTTCGCTCGAATTCCGGATCCCCTTGTCCAGCACCGTCCGGGTCAGCTCGGGCAACTCGTCATCGCTCGCGAAGCGGAGGGCGATGAATTGGCTGCCGCGGAGCTCACCGATGCGGGGCTGGAGATCCGGCGGCAGAAGCCTCTGCAGCCTCATCTGCTCCTCGAGGCGGATCACCCGGTCCTGGGCCTTCAGGGGGAAGGTGCGGGCGTAGAGGGCGATCAGCACGAAGGCGACCGCGAGGAGGACGGAGAGGAGGCGGTCGAAGACCGGCACGCCCGGCAGCCCCCAGAACAAGCGGTACAGCGTCCAGATGAAGTTGATCACCAGGATGCCGAAGGCAACGAAGTGGTAGCCCGGTACGAATTTGCGATGGTTGGCGTAAGTCTGCGTCGGAGCTTCGGCTGTTTCAGCCATGGGATTCCTCCAGGGATCCCGCCGCCGGTCCGGCGGCGGGATGGAAGCGATCGTACCGCAGGAAGGGGAGCCGCTCAGCGCTTGTCGCCGAACAGGCCGCCCAGGAGGCCGCCGCCGATGCGGGCGATGTCGTCCATGGGATTGCCGTCGCCGTCCATGTCGAGCATGCTGGCGAGGCCGCCCATGCCAGAGGGGGCTGCTGCCGCGGCCTTCTGGTGCTCGGAGTTGAGGATGTTGCCGAGGATGCCGGCGTCGAACCCGCCACCCTGCTGGCGGGAGCGGCCAAGGGCGCCCATGATCAGGGGAGCGAGGATGGCGAGGAGCTTGGCCGCCGTGCCGCCGTCGATACCGCTCGCCCGGCCGAGGTTCTCGGCGGCGGCGTCGCGGCGTCCGCCGAGGACGTGGCCGAGGATGGCCTCACCCGCGCTCGCGGCCATCCCGGAATTGCTCAGATAGCCGGAGAGCTGGTCGAGGATGCTGCCGTCGTGGGCGTTGAGGGCCTGGCTGAGAGCCTGGGCGCCCTCGGGGCGCGAGGCGTTGCGGGCCAGGGCTCCGGTGAGCAGGGGTACGGCATCGGCGACCGCCTTCTGGGTGGTCGCGGGATCGAGGCCGAGCTGGCGGCCGATGGCCGCGATGCCGTCCGGACCGAGCTGCGAATTGAGGATGTCGACAACGGACATTTCCGTTCTCCTTTCGAGGTTTCACGCGGTGGGTACGCTACCACCCGTCCATGACAGAACGTGTTACGAATTCATTGAAGTAGACTCCCCGCCATGGACGCGGAGACCAAGGGTACGCAGGGTGTCGACGTCGCGGTGATGGCCGGGGGATGGGACCATTTCGTTCAGTCCTTCCTGGAAGAATACTTCGAAGCACACCCGAGCTTCGCGGCCAACGCGGGGCGGCACGAATTCGACGGACGCCTGCCGGACTGGAGCCCGGAGGCGGTGGAGGCGGAAATCGCCCGGCTGAAAGCCAGGAAGGCGATGGCGGCGGAATTCGACCCCGCGACGCTGGACGAGCGGCGGGCCTTCGAGCGCGAGGCCCTGGCCGCCATCGTGGACTCCGACCTCTTCTGGCTGGAAACGGTCGAGTGGCACCGGCGCAATCCCATCTTCTACGCGGGCGTCCTCGATCCCAGCCTCTACCTCACCCGCGAGTACGCGCCCCTGGAGCAGAGGATGCGGGCGTATACGGACTATGCCCGCGCCATTCCCAAGGCCGCCGGGCAGGTGCGGGCCAACCTGCGCACGCCCATGCCGAAGACGTTCGCCGAGCTGGGAAAGATGACGTTCGGTGGCTTGGCGACCTACTACGAGTCGGACGTGCCGGGGCTGTTCGCCACGGTGGACGACGCCGGTCTCCAGGCAGAATTCCAGGAGGCCAACGGGGCCGCCACCAGCGCGATGAAGGAGTTGGGCGCCTGGTTCCACGAGCAGATCCCGTCCGAGGGAGTGGACGCGGGTCCGGACGCGGAAAATTTTCGTCTCGGAGCGGACCTCTTCGCGCGCATGCTGTGGGAGACGGAGCGCGTGGACGTGCCCCTGGCGGAGCTGGAAGCGGCGGGCCGGCGCGAGCTGGCGAGGAATCTCGACGCCCTGCGCGAGGCCTGCGCCGCCTACGCGCCCGAATTGTCCATCGAGGTGGCCATTGAGGAGTGCTTCGCGCGGGTGGGAGCCCGGAAGCCCGAGGGCGGCCCGGTGGAGGGAGCCCGGCGGCAGCTCGCGGGGCTCCGCCGGTTCGTGGAAGAGCACGGGCTGGTGTCCATTCCCGGCACGGAGGAGGCGCAGGTGAAGGAGGCACCGCCCTACCAGCGGTGGAACTCGGCGTTCATCGACATCCCGGGACCCTTCGACCGCCATCTGCCGTCCATCTACTACATCTCCCCTCCGGATCCGTCGTGGACGCCGGAGGAGCAGGCCCAGTACGTCCCCAGCGAGGCGGACCTCCTCTTCATCACGGCTCACGAGGTTTGGCCCGGGCACTTCTTGCAATTTCTACACTCCAACCGGGCGGAGTCGGAGCTGGGGCGCCTGTTCGTGGGTTACGGCTTCGCCGAGGGGTGGGCCCACTACTCGGAGGAGATGATCTGGGAGGCGGGCTTCGGAGAGGGCGACCCCGGCCTCCACATCGGCCAGCTTCAGAATGCCCTCCTGCGGAACGTGCGGTACATCGTGGCGCTGGAGATGCACACGGGGAGCCTGACGATTGAGGAGGCCGAGAGGATGTTCCGCGAGCAGGCCTTCCAGGACCCCGCCAACGCCCGGCAGCAGGCGGCCCGGGGGACGTTCGATCCGGGATTCCTCAACTACACGCTGGGCAAGCTGATGGTGCGGAAGCTGCGGGAGGATTGGACCGCCGGCCGGGGCGGCCGCGAGGCGTGGCGGGAGCTCCACGACCGGTTTCTCTCCTACGGCGGCCCGCCGGTCCCCCTGGTCCGCAAGGCGATGATGGGGGAGGCCGGCGGCTTGCTGGGCTGAGCGCGGAGCCAGAACAGGGAATCCTCCCCCGCCACGGAAGTGTTTTCCTTTCTGGAGGATGCTTCGGATGGCAGACGTACCCCTGACCGGCGCAATGACTGGCACGAAGACCGGCGACACCGTTCCCACGAAGTACTGGCACGCGCTCGGCAACGGGCGTATTCAGTGCGATCTTTGCCCGCGGTTCTGCAAGCTGCTCGAAGGGCAGCGGGGGTTGTGCTTCGTGCGGGCCCGGCAGGACGATCAGATCGTGCTGACGACCTGGGGGCGGTCGAGTGGGTTCTGCGTCGATCCCATCGAGAAGAAGCCCCTGAACCACTTCCTGCCCGGCACGCCCGTGCTCTCCTTCGGCACGGCCGGCTGCAACCTGGCCTGCAAGTTCTGCCAGAACTGGGACATCAGCAAGTCGCGGGAGATCGACACCCTGGCCGACCAGGCCACGCCGGAAGTCATCGCCCGCGCCGCCCGGCGGCTCGGCTGCGCGAGCGTCGCCTTCACCTACAACGATCCGGTGATCTTCCTCGAGTACGCCGTCGACGTGGCGCAGGCCTGCCACGAGGCGGGGATCCGGGCCGTGGCGGTCACGGCGGGGGAGATCTGCCCCGAGCCGCGCGAGGAATTCTTCCGCTTCATGGACGCGGCCAACGTGGACCTCAAGGGGTTCACGGAGAATTTCTACCGCAACGTCTGCGGCGGCGAGCTGGGTCCCGTGCTCGACACCCTCGCCTATTTGAAGCACGAAACGGAGGTCTGGTTCGAGATCACGACCCTCCTCATTCCCGGGGAGAACGACTCGGACGCGGAGCTCGACCGGATGACCCGCTGGATCGTGGACACCCTGGGGCCGGACGTGCCGATCCACTTCACGGCCTTCCATCCGGACTACAAGATGCTGGACCAGCTCCCCACTCCGCCCGAGACACTCCGGCGCGCCCGCCGCATCGCCCTGGGCAACGGCATTCGCTACGCCTACACGGGCAACGTCCACGACGAGGAGGGCGGAAGCACCTTCTGCCACGCCTGCGGCGAGCGCCTGATCGGCCGCGACTGGTTCGTGCTGACGGATTGGAATCTCACTCCGGAAGGGGCCTGCGCCCGCTGCGGCACCGCCTGCGCCGGGGTGTTCCAGCCCGTTCCGGGCACCTGGGGCGCACGGCGGGTGCCGGTGCGGCTGCGGGACTTCGCGGCCGCATCGCCTTGAAAGCCGGGCTCTCCCGTCCGTCTCCCCTCTTCCTATCGTCATTGCGAAAAGTGCGGCCTTGGGAGTACCCTTGGAAACTCTCTGCATTTGTCTGCATTTGTCTGCATTTGGAGGACGCGATGCCCCACATCTACCTTCCCGAGGGCCTTCCGGGCATCCTGGGACCGATGGTTGCCTATCCGGAAACCGAGAAGCACCTGAACGGCCTGGCTGACGCTCTGCTGCGGGGACCCTCGCCGCTGAGCCCGGGCGAGCGGGAGACCATCGCGGCCTACGTCTCGGCGGGGAACGGGTGCAACTTCTGCCAGAACCTGCACGCGTCGACCGCCCGGCACCTGCTGGGGAACGCCTGCGCGGTGGTCGACACGGTCCTGGAAGACGGTCCACGGGCGCCCGTCGGCGAGAAGCTGCAGGCGCTGCTGGAGATCGCCAGGAAGGTGCGGGAGGATGGCCGGCTGGTGACCGCCGCGGACGTGGCGCGGGCGCGCAAGGCGGGTGCCGACGACAAGGCGATCCATGACACGGTGCTGATCGCGGCCGCGTTCTCCATGTACACCCGCTACGTGGACGGCCTGGCGACCTGGGCTCCCGAGGAGCCGGAGCTGTACGAGGAGATGGGGGCGCAGCTCGCCGAGAACGGCTACGTGCAGACCATCCACGGCTTCATGGGCGTGGAGGAGGAGTAGGGGGGTTGGTATCGGGCATAGGATAGGGGGCATGAAAATCCGCCTCCTGGTCCTCTGGATCCTGACTTCCCTCTTTCTCGCCTCCTGCCAGAGCGCCCCTCCGCCCCCGGCTCCCGCGCCCCTGATGGCTCCGAAAGCGGCTCCCCAGGCCGCGCCGGCGGCCAAGGCGGCTCGCCGGGTCGTTCTGCTGAGCCTGGATGGCGCGGCGGCCGACGAGCTTCACCGCCTGTACAAGGCGGGGGCTCTCGAGGCGGGCGGATTCTCCCGGTTCTTCGAGGAGGGGCAGGTCGCGGACCGGCTCATCCCCGTCGATCCTCCTCTCACTTCGGTCAACCACATCAGCCTCGCGACCGGCTATACGCCCGATCAGACGGGGATCGTCGCCAACGTCTTCCATCCCGCGGGCACGCCCCTGCTGGAAACGGCGAGCGGCTTCGCCGCTCCCATTGCCACGGAGACGCTCTGGGAAGCCGCGAAACGGCAGGGGATCAAGGTGGGCGTCACCACCTGGCCGGGAGCGGACGGCAACGGTCCGCGCCGCACGGCCGACTGGGGGATGCTCTACGTCAACGACGCGGACCGCCGGAGCGAGCTCCTCGACCTCGGGCGGGCGAGCTGGAACCGGGCCGAGGCGCTCGGCGGCGCCCTGGGAATCAAGAGCTTTTCCCCCCTCTACCGCACCCAGGCGAAGATCGGCAGCGACCGGGCAGGCTTCCAGGCCTTCGACCTGCTGGCCGTGGACGGCACGGACGACCACACGGTCAATTACGACGGCCTCCTGATCGCCCAGGTCCGGGGGAACGGCAACCCTGATCTCGGCGAGCCCCTGACCGTGGGCAAATGGGAAGACCGGCCCTGCGAGATCCGCCCCTTGGCGTCCGAGCCTCGCCCCACCGTCTGCCCGGTCAAGCTCCTGGCCATGGAGCCGGACCTCAAGAGCACCCGCGTCTATTTCGGCGGCATCTACCCCGTCAAGGCCTATCCTCCGGACTTCCAGAACGCCCTGCGGGGGCTCGTCTGGCCCGGCCCTCCGGACGACCGCGCCCTGAGCGAAACCTGGGCCGGCAGGCCCGGGATCGACCTCGGGACCTGGCTCGAGCAGTCCGGCCGCTTCACCCGCTTCTTCGGCGACAGCCTGATCGCCGCCGTGAAGCAGCCCGGCTGGGACCTGCTCATGGGCTACGTCCCGGTGATCGACGAGGCCGGGCACCAGCTCACCCTCACCAATCCGCGCCAGCCGGGCTACTCCCCGGCGAAGCAGGAGGAATTCGCGGCGGCGCGCCTCCGCGTCTGGCAGGACGTGGACCGCGAGCTCGCCCGCCTGCTGGCGTCGGTCGACCTCAGCACCACGGCGGTCGTCGTGGTGAGCGACCACGGCATGACCCCCACCCACACGCAGGTCGACCCCAACGTGATCTTGCGCGAGAACGGCTTCCTGGCCATCAACGCCCAGGGGAAGATCGTGGAGAACGGCACCCAGGTCCACGCGGTGAACGGCGGCGGCATCGTCCACGTCTACGCCCCCGGCCACGCCGACCTCCTCCCCACCCTGCGGACCCTCTTCACCGACTGGCTCGTGGACGGCGAGAAGCCCGTGGAGCGCGTTCTCACCCGGCAGGAGACCCGCGAGGCCGCCTTGGGCCTCGACAACCCCAACAGCGGCGACCTCATCCTGTTCCTCAACGAGGGCTACAGCGCCCACGGCAGCCTCCTCGAGGAAGGCAAGGCCTCGATACCCTCCAGCGCCCTCGGCATGCACGGCTACCTCAACATCCACCCGGACATGCATGCCGTCTACATGGCCTTGGGCTCCGGAATCCCGAAAGAGCTGGGCGGCCGGGTCAGCAACCCCGAGGTCGCGGGGCGGGTGGCGGACCTGCTGGGGATCGAAAAGCCGCGACTGGTGCCGTGACGCCTCTCGCCCGCCTCGAAGCCTGGTTCGCGGCCCGGGGGTGGTCTTCGTTCGGCTTCCAGCGCGAGGTCTGGGACGCCTACCTCGCGGGGGAGAGCGGCCTCATCCACGCCGGCCGGGCATCTGGGGCTGCGCCTCCTCCCCCGCGTGGTCGAGGCCGTCGAAGAGGGGCGGACCGCCCTCGTTTTCACCAACACCCGCTCGCAGACGGAGATCTGGTACCACGGAGACCCTTTCCCGGCTGACCTCGGCCATTGAGAAGACGGAAGCGAGTCGGCTTCTCCTCCTGGGGGATTTCTTCCACGCAAAGTCCGGAAGGGCCAGCCGAACCCTAGCCACAATCTCGGCCTGGAGAGACCGTCATCAGGACTTGGAGATCGTCCTCGTCCGAGGCAATCACGACCGCGGAGCCGGAGATCCCCCCGCCGAATGGCGCTTCCACTGCTGCGACGAGCCCTACCTCGAACCCCCCTTCGCCTTCCGGCACCACCCCGCCGAGGAGGAGCAGGGCTACGTCCTCGCCGGGCATATCCATCCCGCCCTGACGCTGAGGGGTCTGGCAAGACAGAGGGAGAAGCTGCCGTGCTTCCTCTTCGGGGACCGGATCGGGCTGCTGCCGGCGTTCGGAGACTTCACGGGAGGCGCGCCGGTGCGGCCCAAGTTGGGGGACCGGGTGTTTGTGATGGCGGGGGAGGAGGAGGAGGCGGTGGCCTGAGAAATCCGAGCGTTCCTAATTGGAATTGTTCTTGGCTTTGCTGCCATTGATGATCCCTTGAATGAGCTTCTCCAGAGCTTCTTGATTGTTTTTGCGCAAATCGACCGCTTGACAATCCGCAAGCGGCAACGGCAATTCCCCTTTCCAGCCCGGAAGCAAGACAGGAATTATCGGACGCTTAAGGTTTATTAGATAAGCTACCTCCTTTACTTGAAACCCTCTAAAACCCTGTCGCCCAAGTAATACAGCTGCTGTCCGACTATTCCTCATTGCAGCCTGGATACGATGAATCCACTCCTCTCCTCCCATCAGGGATTCGTCAGACCAACAATTGAGTTGGCGCGCCCTAAGCTCTACTAGAATTGGCTGTACAAGAGCGCGATCTTCCGTGCAGTAAGAAATAAATACGTCACAGCGAGCTCCTGCCGCCTTGGTCTCTGCCGCAGGATTAGGAGTCTTTGGCACAAGCCCGAGCTCCTCGAGTTGGATTGCCATTGCTGCCGGAGAGACTCTGAAAAGCTCCGCTAAAGAAGGATAGCCAGGACTCCACATGGAGAGGCACTGAGAAGCCAGCATGGAGATCTGACGCGTTGTGTGCAACTCGGAAGGCTTTAAGGGCTTCGTTCTCCTCTGTCCATGACTTAGGAGTGCCGCCTGATACTGGTCAATTGGCGAAGTAAGGGCCTCTGCCCCAAAGTGGCGCCGAAATTCTTTACGGACGAGCTTAGGAGGCATCAGGAGGGCAGAGGCAAAAAGGTCTGCCTCTCGTTCCTCGATAGGCCTTTCTTGATCATGCTCGCTCCCATCCATCGGAGCGTCTCGAAAGTACTTTGTTCCTGGATGAAGAATCCAGTGACCGATCTCATGAGCCGCCGTGAACCTTTGGACTTCGGGCTTGAGACGCCTTACCACCGCGATCTCCCCCTTATCCCGGTCGATGTACCCAGCAATCCTGCTATGACCTGGTTGTGGCGGGATCTCCTCGGGCTCGGAGTAGCAGACCCCCAAAAGCTTCGTAATGACGATCCGAAGGTCGATCAGATCTACCAGATCTGAAGGAGGAGACCCAGCCCACAGCTCTACCCGCTTCTCGAAAAGAGTGCGCTGGAGTTCCCTCACGTCCCTCAGGATGGCTTTACGCCGATTGGAGCTGATCCGGGCCATTGTCTCCCCAAGCTACTCGGTTGGACACGATTACTTCTCGGGGACTACTTCTAGCTATGATACCGGCCCTGCCGTCTTTTATCAAGCTGAAGAAGTTCGACTGGGGTCAAACAACGGCTATGGCCTGGAGTGAGGGCGAGATCCGGAGATCCACGGCTACTTAACTCTTCCCTATCTAGTCAAGCTATGCCATAGTTAAGGAGAGGATCATCCTTCAGTGAACGCCAAAAATCGGAGCCGCGCCTACCCTGCCCTCGACCTGCGTGAAGCGGTCGGCGCATTGCGCAAGCTGTTGAAGACTAACGGCTCCGAGAAAAGCGATCGAGATACGATTGCTCAGGCACTGGGTCATTCAAACGGTTCAAGTGGCATTGCCGGTCGCAAAATTGCGGCCTTAATGCACTTCGGACTTCTTGAGAAGAGTGCCGAAGGGTATCGACTTACAGAACTTGCCCGCCACATTTCTACGGCAGTCTCCAAGGAAGGACTCCAGAGAGCCTTTTTGATCCCGCCACTCTTCCAGGATCTTGTTCATACAGATACCGCCCTGAAGGGGCCATACCTCGCTACTTTGCCCAAAAGCTACCTGAGCACGGCGTGACCGAAGCGGCAAAGCACGAGGTGGCACGGATCTTCATGGCATCGGGGGAGTATGCAGGCATCCTCGCGGCCGATGGGGTCTTCCTTGAAGAGAGGTCCGAATCCTCGATACAAGAGCCAGAGGAAACTCTGAAGCAAGAAGAGGTTCCCATAGCCTCTGTCATTCTGCCCGTTCCCGTTTCGCAGGCCCCACCACCAGATCCCAATGGCCAAATCCTCCGCTTCTTTCTGACGGATAGGAAGGTAGCCGAGATGAAGTTCCCCGCCGGTCTCAACGAAGATGACCTTGATCTGATCCGGAAGCAGATCGAGTTCCTGGAGCCTCCAGGTCCGCCTTTCCCGCCCGGCCGCGACCCTGCCTTTCCGGCGTCCTGGCAAAGCTAGCGAATCAGCCTGATTCGTCTCTACCGACAACCTGCCGCCCCTTGCGGGGCTTGTGGAGGTTTGGGGCGGTCCGGTCCCGGGTTCACATCGGTTCACACCCGGGGCCATGGGTATGGCGCCAACACCGGGCTCCGAGGCCAGACGCAGGGAAGGCTGTTTGCTCCTGGAGAGGGCGTTTTTTCTCCAGAAGACCCTGCTCAGCGGCTGGCGACCCTCTCCACGCACTGGCGACCCTGCTCAGCCGCTGGCGAGGCTATTTTTTTGGCAAAACACCCTCTCCAGCGGCTGGCGAGGCTGTTCAGTGGCTGGCGACCCTGTTTCGCGCTTGGCGAGGGTGTTCCAGAGAAAAAACGCCCTCTACAGAGGACATGGATCTCCTGGCCGGACCGGCTGAGCAACCCATACGAACTTTGGGCGTCGTACGAAGAAGGCTTGGCGATGGGCACGCCTACGCGAAAATCCGCGGCGCCTCCGCCGCCGGCTGGGACTCCTCGGTCGTCAGCAGATTTCCGTCGACATCCAGGTACCGGCCTTGGCCGATGTCCAGTAGGCAGCGGTTGCGGCCCCGGCGCTTGGCTTCGTAGAGGGCCTCGTCGGCGAAGAGGATGAGCTCGGCGGCGGTCTTGATGTAGAGCTCGGGGAAGGAGGCGACTCCGGCGCTCAGGTGGAGGGGGACGCGCTGGCCCTCGGCTTCGAATTCCAGGGCTTCCACGGCTTTGCGGAGGCGCTCGGCGATGGCCAGGGCGTCCTCGCCGGCCGTGCCCTCCGTCAGCAGGACGAATTCCTCGCCGCCGTACCGGCAGCAGAGGTCGCCTTCGCGGCGCATTCCCTTGAGGACTCCGGCGACGGCGACCAGGGCGGCGTCGCCGGTGGGGTGCCCCCAGGTGTCGTTGATCTTCTTGAAGTGGTCCAGGTCGCAGAGGATGACGGACATGGCGCCGCCGGATTCGCAGCAGCGCTGGTAGGAGTCCAGGAGGCGCCTTTCGAGGACGCGGCGCATGGCGACGCCGGTCAGGGGGTCTTCCTTGGCCTCGCGGTCGAGGAGGAGGCGCTGGATGGAGGCGGTCATCTGCGGCAGGAGCCGGTCGAGCAGCTCGATGTGCCGGGAGTCGATGCGGCGCGGGTCGCACCAGAGGCGGATGCGGCCGAGGGCGGTGCCGTCCGGGCGGGAGCGGAGCTGGCGCTCCAGGATCTGCCAGGGGGTGCGCTTGTGGAAGCCGGGCAAGGCCGGCGGGTAGCGGTCCGGCTCGGGGACGCCCTCTTCGAGGGCCTCGGAGCCAGGGCCCCACCACCAGCTCTTGAGCTCGCTGCCCGGAGCCAGGGCCTCGAACTGGAACCAGAAGAAGGTCGGCACCACCCGCGAGCACTCGATGCGGAAGCGGTCCACCATGCTGGCCATCTCCTCGCCCGGCGTGCTCATGCGGTTCCCCGCCCGCCGGAGGGTCTCGAGGTCGCGGGCGCGGTTCTGGGCTTTTTCGCGGAGAAGGCCGTGGCGGGCCGCCTCAATGGTCAGGCCCGCGAAGCAGGCGGCGAGAAACCCCGCGAGGGGCCAGCCCGCACCCTGGACGTTGCTGCCGACGAACAGGAGGCCCGCGCCGGCGATCCAGCCGCCCGCGTCGAGGGAGAGCGGGAGGAGGATCTGCCCGAAGCGCAGGGGGGCCTCGGGCCGGCGGATCTTGCGGTCGGCGATCTCCAGGCCGATCCAGAGGAGGAAGTAGACCAGGCCCGCCAGGGCCAGGACGGCCACGGGGTGCCAGCGAATGCCTGGGCCATCCAGCCAGGTCCAGATGCCACCGGCGCCCAGGGTGGCGAGGGCGGTGCGGCCGAGGATCTCCAGCACGCGCGGGAAGAAGCTCCGGCGCTCCGGCGCCTGGAACGACCCGAGCCGGCGCAGAAGACGCAGGCCGATCTCCGAGACCAGGAACACCGCCGCCGCCAGGGTCGCGGCCGGCGCGGCGCCGGACAGCGCGAAGGCGGCCGGCAGAATCATGGCGCTCAGCCCCAGCGTGACGCTTCCCACCGCCGGCCGGTGGCAGGCGAGAGCCGCTCCCGACAGCAGGAAGGTCACCAGCAACCCCGCCGGCATGGGCTCCGCGGGCGCCATCGCCGGAAAGCGATACGCCACGGTAAGGGCCAGGACGGCGCCGCCGACGGGGAGCAGCGACGCCCAATGATCGCGGGGCGAGCGGGAGTGTTTCATAAAGCGGGTTCAGGACGGTCGTTGGGATGGTAGCGCAAGATGGAGGGCCCGGGCTCCGGTAGAGTACCCGCCATGCACACCGGATCGACGTATACCACCGACTCCTGCCAGCGCTGCCGGCGGGACTTCCCTTCCTTGGCACGGACGTTCAACGATCAGCCCATCGCCTTTCTGGACGGCCCCGCCGGCACGCAGGTGCCGGAGCCGGTCATCGAGGCCATGTCGGCCTATTACCGGAGCCTCCAACGCCAACACGCACGGCGAGTTCCCCGTCTCGCGGGAGACCGACCGCATCCTCCACGAGGTCCGGGAGGCCGCGGCGGCTTTTCTGGGCACGCCGGACTGGCGAAGCATCTCCTTCGGCCAGAACATGACGACCCTCACCTACGCCCTGAGCCACGCCCTGGCGCGGGCGCTGGAGCCGGGGGACGAGATCGTCATCACCCAGCTCGACCACGAGGCGAACCGCGGGCCGTGGCTCAGCCTGCGGGAGCGGGGGATCGTGATCCGCGAGATCGCCCTGCGGAGCGACGGCACGCTGGACCTGGAGGATCTTCCCCGGCAGGTCACCGAGCGTACCCGGCTCGTGGCGATGGGCCTGGCTTCGAACGCCCTGGGCACGGTCAACACCGAGGCCGTGGCGCTCGCCCGGCGGCTCACCCGGGAGGTGGGGGCGTGGCTCCTGCTGGACGCCGTGCACTACGCCGCCCACTTCGCGGTGGACGTCACGGCGCTCGACCCGGATTTCCTCCTCTGCTCGGCCTACAAGTACTACGGGCCGCACGTGGGGCTCCTGTACACCCGGCCCGGCTTGCTGGAGGCGCTCCGCACGGACCGGCTGAGCACGCAGGACGAGGAGGCGCCTTTCCGGATCGAGACGGGCACCCTGAACCACGCCGCCCTGGTGGGGGTGAAGGCGGCCATCGAGTACATCGCCTCCTGGGGATCGGGTGGCACGTTGCGCGAGCGGGTCGTCTCGGCCATGCGCCAGATCGGCGCCTACGAGCACGGCCTGGGGGCCTACTACCACGAGAACGCCGGGCGGATTCCGGGCGTCACCGTCCATGGCCCGGGCTTTTCGGACCTCTCCAAGCAGCGGGCGCCCACGGTCTCGATCACCCTCGACGGCGTCCACCCGAACGCCGCCGCCCGCGCCCTGGGGGAACGGGGAGTGCAGGTGTGGGACGGCAATTTCTACGCCGCCCGCCCCGTCGAGGTGCTGGGTCTGGCGGAGCGGGGGGGCCTGATCCGGTCCGGAGTCGTGATGTACAACACCCGCGAGGAGATCGACCGCCTGCTGGAGGGGTTGGCGGAGATCGCCCGCCGGTAAGGGACCGAGCCGGCCTACTTCTGGATCGACTCCAGGTAGGCGACGAGATCCTTGATCTTCTCCTGGACGTCCTTCTCCTGGTCCGAATCCCGGCCCGCCTCCTGGAAGCTCAGGCCCCAGACGGGCATGGTGCTCGGGCCGTGGCTGCGGATCTCGAGCCGGCCGTCGATGGCGGCGGCCACCCCGCTCTGGGAGAAAGTGCCGCCGTTGCGCTCGCTGATCCGTGTCAGGTCCGTGGGCCGGACCTTGAGCGCCTCCGCCATGGGGCCGTCGCCCACCGCCGTGACGCCGTGGCAGCTGCCGCAATAGACGCGGTAGGTCTGCCCGCCCCGCTCGATGCGCCCCTTCTGCTCGGCGGTCGGCGCCGGCCCCGCTCCCTGCGACAGGGAGAACGCGGCCACCAGGCTCGCGACCGCCAGGAGGGCGATCATTTCCAATCCTTCTCTCGTCTTTTTCCGCATGGCCCCAGAACCTCCCGACTCTGTTGTACGGCGGGCGGAAGCAAAAGGCGCCCCGTCGAAGGGTGGGGCCGCGGGCGCAGGCAGGTGGGGAGACTCAGCGGTGCAGGATCTGGCGGGCCAGGAACTCTTCCCGGAGGAGGGAGTAGAGGAAGTTGTCCATCCGCCGCCCCCGCAGCTTGAAGTAGCCGCGCAGCCGCCCCTCCTGGCTGAAGCCGCTCTTCTCCAGGACGCGCTGGGAGCCCATGTTCTCCACGGCGCAGCGGGCCTCGAGGCGCTCCAGCAGGGTGTTCTGGAAGACGTCCTCGAGGAGGATGCTCAGGGCCTCGCTCATCACGCCCCGGTTCTGGAAGGCGGTCGAGAGGGCGTAGCCCACCTCGGCCAGGCCGTGCTCCCAGTTGCTGACCACCAGCGTGATCCAGCCCGCCGGCTGGGAATCCACCTGGACGATCCACTGGAACTTCTCGCCCCGCCCCCGGTAGAGGTCGGCCATGCGCTGGCTGGCGACGTCCGCCCGCAGCTGGGCGGTGGGCAGCTCGTTCAAGGGCTGATACCGGCGCACGCTCGTCTCCGAGCGCCACTGGCGGAGTAGATCGGCATCCCTGGGCGCCGCCGGCCTCAAGGCCACGTGCGGGCTGGAATAGCGCTCCGGAGAAGCCATGGTCTTATTTTAGCCGTTGCGGCCGTCCGTTGCGCCGGCCAGGGCACCGCGGGCCACCCGCCGCTCCCGCCAGGAGGGGAGGTAGCTGAGGACGGCCATGTAGCCGTACCCCTGGACGAAGAGGTAGAGGAAGGGGATGGACGCCCACATCCCCGCGAGCAGCGCGTAGACGGTGCAGCCCAGAAAGTAGAGGGCGAGGACGGCCTCGACGGGCCGGGTCGGGTCCGTGCCGGCCCGGTACCGCTTGGCGGCCCAGCTCTGGCCGGCCCGTTCGATGCGGTACTTGGGCGTCCGGTGGAAGGTGCCGCCCCGCCGGAAGAGCCCGGAGAGCACCGCCCGGGCGTTGCTGATCGAGAGCCCGATGCCCACCCCCATGAGGGCTGGCAGGTAGCGGATCTCCCGCCGCCAGCCCGTGCCAACGGCCCGCTGGCTCATCAGGTAGAAGATCAGCACGGAGAGCGTGGCCGAGAGGAACAGGGGGAGGTCCACCAGCAGCAGCATGTGCGCCGAGGTCCCCCGGCGGAGCACCATGGCCGGGAAGATGAGGACGGCCAGCACCACCATGAGCGGATAGCTCAAGTTGTTGGTGAGGTGGACCAGGGCTTCGAGCTTGACCCGCGAGGGGAGAGGCGCCCGGAGAATGCGCCCCAGCAGCTTGCGCCCCGTCTGCACGGCTCCCTTGGCCCACCGGTATTGCTGGCTCTTGAAACCGGCCGCGTCCACCGGCAGCTCGGAGGGAACGGCGAGGTCCGGCAGGTAGAGGAACTTCCACCCCTGGAGCTGCGAGCGGTAGGAGAGGTCGAGGTCCTCGGTCAGCGTGTCATGCTCCCAGCCGCCCGCCGTCTCGATGGCCTGGCGGCGCCAGACGCCGGCCGTGCCGTTGAAGTTGAAGAAGCAGCCGGTGCGGTTGCGCGCCGTGTGCTCGATCATGAAATGGCCGTCCAGCAGGATGGCCTCGATGCGGGTGAGCAGGGAGTAGCCGCGGTTGATGTGGGCCCAGCTCCCCTGCACCATGCCGATCCCGGGATCGGCGAAGTAGGGGACGGACCGCCGGAGGAAGTCCGGAGCGGGCACGAAGTCGGCGTCGAAAATGGCCAACAGCTCGCCGCGCGCCCGGGCGAGCCCGGCCTCCAGGGCGCCGGCCTTGAAGCCCGCGCGGTCCGCGCGGCGGAGGTGCCGGACGTCGACCCCCCGGGCCTGCCAGGCGGCGGCCACGCGGGCCACGATCTCGGAGGTCTCGTCCGTGGAGTCGTCGAGGACCTGGATCTCCAGCCGGCCCGCGGGGTAGTCGAGAGCGCAGACGGCGTCGATGAGCCGCTCGGCCACGTACATCTCGTTGTAGAGTGGCAATTGCACCGTGACCACGGGCCAGCCCTCGGGGCTCGCCGGCAGCTCCGGCGGCGGCACCCGGTCTCGCCGGGTGCGCAGGTAGAGCGCCACCAGCCAGAGCCGGTGGAGCCCGAACAGAGAGAGCACCCCCAAAGCGGAGTAATAGAGTGCCAGAAGGGCCGGAGCCCAAGGGAAGCCCGCCATCAGCGATGCCCGGACTGGCGCTCTCGCTGCCGCTGGTGGCCGCGAGTTGCGGCCTGCTGCTGCTCTTCGATCTCGCTCATCATCTGATCCCGGCGCTGGCCCTTCTGGGGGCCGCGATCCTCGTGCTTCCATTCGTGGCGCGGCGGCTGGAGCTCCTGCCCACCTCGCCGGCCGCGGCCATCCTCCTGGGTGCGTTGTTGATGCGGCTCCCCCTGCTGGCGCTCCCTCCCGCGTTGTCCGCTGACATGTCGAGGTACCTCTGGGATGGCAAGGTCGCGGCGACCGGGCGCAATCCCTACGCCCTGGCCCCGGAAGCCGCGGAGCTTTCCTCTCTGCGCGACGAGGCCTGGCAGCGCCTGCCCCACCGGAACGTTCCCACGGTCTATCCCCCTCTCGCCATGGCGGCCTTCAGTATAGCGAGCCGGCTGCCGTTTCCGGTGCTCGCCTGGAAGCTTCTGGCCACCGGGGCGGACCTGCTCGCCTGCTGGCTCCTGCTGCGGCTGGCCCGCGCCCTGGGCCTGCCCGAGGGCCGGGTGGCCTGGTACGCCTGGAATCCCCTGGTGGCGCTGGAGGTGGCCGGCATGGGCCATGTGGACGCGCTGGGCGTGGCGGCCATGGTGGGGGCCGTGCTTTGGCTGCTTCCCCGGCATCTGCCCAGGTCTCATCGGGTGGGTGCCGCGGCCACGCTGGCGGCGGCGGGCGTCCTGGCCAAGCTCGTGCCGCTCGCGGCCTTCCCCTTGTGGGCGCGCCACAGCGGGCGGCCCTGGCGATTCCTGGCAATGGCCGGCAGCCTCGTCACGCTCGCCTTCCTGCCGGTCCTCGGGGCCACCGGCATCCCGCCGGGGCTGATCACCTACGGCGTCTCCTGGGAGTTCAACGGCCCCCTCTACGAGCCCCTGTGGCGGCTGATCGACACCGTGGGCCTGGCGCCGGCCCTGGCCCGGGGGCTCGACGGGCTGAAGGTGTGGACGGGGGTGTGGGAAGCCTGGAACCCGGTATATCCCTATCTCTATCCCCGGTTCCTGGCCAAGCTGGTGCTGGCGGCGGGAGCGGGCCTGGCCGTCCTCTTCTCCCTGCGCGAGCGCGACCCCGTGGCCGGTACGGGGCGCCTGTTCGGCCGGCTGCTCCTGCTCTCGGCCACGGTCTACCCCTGGTACCTCCTCTGGGTGCTCCCCTGGGCGGCGCTCAGGAAGGACGCGGCGTGGCTCGCCCTTTCAGGGTTGATCCTGCTCTCCTACGTTCCCCAGTTCCTGGGCGTGCCCTTGATGCCGTGGGTGTACTTGGCGATCTGGGGGCCGTTCGCGGTGGTGAAGGCCCTCACCCTGCGAGAAAGGACATAAAGGACTCGCAAGGACTGTCAAGGACGAACAGCACTTTTCCTGGCGTGTCCCTTGTGTCCTTGGTCCTTGCCGTCCTTGATTCCCCTTCACGGCAACGGTAGCAACGGCGCCCAGGCCCACTCGGGCCGTTCCCCCCCGGTGGGCGTCATCTCCTGCTTCTCGCTCATGAGGTCCAGCGGCTCGGCGGCTTTGCGCAGGCTGTCGTGCTCGGCGCGGTTGTTGCGCACGGCGCCTTCGATCCAGGCGGGCCTGGCGGCGGCGGCCAGGTCCCCGGCCGTGTCCAGTGGCAGGAAGAAGGCGTCGTCGGGATCCGAGAGATGCCCCCGGCCGGCGGCGTCGCGCGCGAGGGCACGGTAGAGCGGGGCCAGTTGGCCCAGGGCGGCGCGCCAGGCTTCGCGGAAACGGCCGCGGTAGCGGTCGTGCCCCGGAATGGCATGGGGCTCCAGGGCGTGGCGGGCGGCGGCGGCCAGACCGGGCGACTCGGACCAGCAGGGGACCCTGAGGTCCGGCGAACCGAAACGGCGCAGGTCCCCCCGCCCCCGGGTGCGCAAGGCCCAGGCTCCCTTGCTCAGCACGGGCGGCACGTCCTCACCCCGTGCCCGCAGGGCCTGGCGGTCGAGGGCGGAGATGAGGTCCGCCAGCAGGGCGTCGTTGGTGCGGGCGAGCACCCGGGTGAGGCGCTGGCGGAACCGGCGCCAGAGATCCTCCGGGGTCTCCCGGCCGTTCAGGCCCGCCGGCCGGTGGGCGGGAAGCCGGAACGGCAGGAGACGAACGCGGTGGAAAGAGAGGGCGGCGGCCAGGTTCCGGGGAACGGCGGGCCGCGCGCCCGTCTCGCCGGGCTCGAGCAGGGCCGCCACGACCTCCGGCCCGCCGGGAGCGTTGGTGAGGAGCGTGCGCAGCTCGCGGGCGTCGAAATAGAGCCGCAGGCGCACGATTTTCACCGGCGGCGCCTCCGGCAGGGGCATCCCCAGGTGATAGAGGGAGTAGCGCAGGCCGGTGCCCACCGCGTGGCGGAGCAGGGTGACTCCGAAATGGGACAGGGGCGGCAGGGGACCGGGCAGCAACAAGGCCCGGCTGTAGGCGGGACGCGGGAAGGGTTGAAGGGTCAGAGGGTCCAAGGAGCGCCTCCTCAAGGCCGTTGCGGGCAGGCTACCACGTCCCGCCGCACGGCTCCGGGCGCGATTTCCGGGAGCCTCATGCCGCTGTGCGCCTTGACTTCCCTTTCACTGGAATTGTACAAGGACGCGGATTTCCCATTCTCCGTGCTTTCTCCGGCGAGCGGACACCCGCCGCCTTTCTCGGTGGAGGTTCACATGGACGGCAAGAGGATTCTCGTGTTCGCCCTGGCTCTCGTGCTCAGCGCCGGCTCGGTGCTGGCTCAAGGGACCGGCCGTATCGAAGGCAAGGTTACGCGGGAGGACGGCACCCCGCTCAGCGGGGTTTCGGTCCAGCTCCAGGGCTCCGGCCAGCCGGTGCTCACCGGCTCGGACGGCGCCTACCGGATGGACGGCGTAGCCCCCGGCACCTACACGGTCGAGTTTTCGCTCCTCGACCACTCGGCGTCCGAGGCCAACGTGGCCGTGGAGGCGGGGGGCTCGCGGACAGTGGACAAGAAAGTGGACTGGGACGTCAGCTTCGCCGAGACCATCACGGTGACCTCGGTGTCGCGCCGCGAAGAGCGGATCACGGAGGCCCCGGCTTCGGTCAACGTGGTGTCGATCCAGGACATCGAGCTGGAAGCGGCCTCCGGCCAGCTGCCCAAGCTGCTGGAGTTCACGCCGGGCGTCGACTTCACCCAGAGCGGCCTCTACGACATCAACTTCAACACCCGCGGCTTCAACAGCTCGCTCAACCGCCGCGTCCTGACCCTCATCGACGGCCGCGACCCCGCGGTGCCGTTCCTCGGCTCCCAGGAGTGGGCGGCGGTCTCGTTCCCCCTGGATGAGCTGGCCAGCGTCGAGCTGGTCCGCGGCCCCGGCTCCGCGCTCTATGGCGCCAACGCCTTCAGCGGCGTCCTCAACATGACCACCCGGGCGCCCCGGGGGAGCGAAGGGGGCAAGATCCGCCTGACCGCGGGAGAGCTCAACACCCGCCGCGGCGACTTCCGCTGGGCCGGCGGCCTGGGCGGCGGCTTCTACGGCAAGGTCGTCGGCGGCTATCTGTCGGGTGACGACTTCACGGTCTCGCGGCGCGTCAAGCCGGACTACGACCGTTTCTGCGCGGGCTCGGGCGACTCCAACTGCCTCCCCCGCGAGGCCGTCGGCGCTGGCCGAGGACGACGTCAAGGTCGGCTTCGGCGGCCTGCGGCTCGACAAGTACTTCGGCGAGACCTCGGTGCTCACGATCGAGGGCGGCACCGCCGACCTGTCGGGCCCGACCTTCCTCACCGGCATCGGCCGCGTCCAGGTCACCGACGTCCAGCGCCCCTGGGGGCGGCTCAACTTCAACACCACCCACCTGAACTTCCTCGGCTACTACGACCAGCGCAAGGCCAAGGACCAGATCGCCCTGGCCTCGGGCGGCCGGCTGTTCGAGGACTCCTCCAACCTGCACGGCGAGATTCAGGGCAACGTCGGCTTCGCGGGCGACCGCGGCTTCCTGGTGGGCGGCGTCGCCTTCCACCAGCAGAAGGTCGACACGGCCAACGCCGCCGGGGTCCAGACCCTGATGTCCGAAGCCAAGGACGAGCACCAGGAGGCCGTCTTCGGCCAGGTCGAGTACAACTTCACGGACAGCTTCAAGGCCGTGGTCGCCGCCCGGGTCGACAAGAGCACCCTCCACGACACGGAGGTCTCGCCCAAGGGCTCGCTGGTGTGGTCCGCCACGCCGAACCACACCTTCCGCCTCACCTACAACGAGGCCTTCCAGGTCGCCAACTACTCCGAGTTCTTCCTCCAGGCGCCGACCATCGTGCCCGGCACGACGATCTCGGCCCTCAACCTCTCGGCCATCGAGACCGCGCTCCGGCCGCTCCTCGGCGGCACCTCGCTCGGCTTCTCGCGCATCCCGGTCCTGGCCCTGGGCAACAAGGACCTGGACGTCGAGAAGATCAAGAGCTACGAGCTCGGCTACAACGCCATCCTGGGGCGCAAGGCCTACCTGACCATCGACTACTACCAGAGCAACATCGAGAACTTCGTCACCGACCTGCTGGGCAACGTCTCGGTCGTCAACGGCCAGGTGGTGCGGGTCAACCCGAGCTTCCGCGCCTACGCGCCGCCGTCCACCCTGTCGGCGCAGGCGCAGGCCACCGTCCTGGGCGCCCTGCGGGCCAACCTGCCGGCGAGCCTGTTCGCCCTGCTCTCGAACCTGCCGAACGGGCAGCCCATCATCGCCCTGGCCTCCTACACCAACGCCGGCGAGGTGGACACCCAGGGCGTGGACGTGGGGCTCAACTACTACTTCAACGACAAGTGGCTCTTCGACTTCAGCTACTCCTGGTTCGACTTCGACGTGAAGAGCCAGTTCCAGGGCGACAAGCTGCTGCCCAACGCGCCCGAGAACAAGTTCTCCGCGGGCCTGAGCTACACCGGCAACCGTTTCGCCGGCTCGCTCAAGTACCGGTGGACGGACGAGCTTCCCGTGGGCGGCCGGCATCTTCGTGGGCGACGTCCCCTCCTACGACCTGGTCGACCTGGGCGCCACCTTCGACATCACGGACCACTGGCAGGTCGGCCTGGACGTCAGCAACCTCCTCGACGAGGAGCACTTCCAGTCCTACGGCGGCGACCTCCTGAGCCGCCGGGCGCTGGGGTCGGTGACGTACACCTGGTAGGCCTCTGAGGCCCCGCCGGGAGGGACGAATTTGACTCCCCCCGGCGGGTGCCTTATATTCTCTCGCCTGCGCGTTTTCCGTCGGGGCGTAGCGCAGCCTGGTAGCGCACCTGCCTTGGGCGCAGGGGGTCCCCAGTTCAAATCTGGGCGCCCCGATACCGACGGCGACCCTTCGGCCCTGGCCGGGAGTCGCTCCGGGCCACGCGCACAACGGCTGCCTGTAGCTCAGTTGGATAGAGCGGCGGCCTTCTAAGCCGCGGGTCGGGGGTTCGAATCCCTCCAGGCAGGCCAACGGTTCTTGATCATCGCGCTTTTCTTCTCAAAGCGCCCTTAGCTCAGCTGGATAGAGCGACAGCCTCCGAAGCTGTAGGTCAGAGGTTCGAATCCTCTAGGGCGCACCATCTCCTCCTTGAGGTATCCTCATCACAGGACCGGCCCAACCGTGGGCTGGCAAGAAGGATGGCGTCCCATGGCCCGTACCCAAGAAGAGATCATGGCCCAGGTCTGGATCGCTTTCGGACAGGGCGCTGGTGCGATCGGGGTATCTCCGGAAGCGGCGCTGGAGCTGCGCCGCTGGTACTTCGACGCGGTCACTCCTCGGGTCACCGACGAGGTGCTCGACCGTTTCCGTGCCATTGGCAGCCTGGCGGCTTCGAAGGCCGCGAGCGCCGGTGCGCCAGCGATCACGCCTAGGGAAATCTACGAGTCGGCTTCAGCGCTGCTGGAGAATCGAGGGACTGAGGACGGTCGCAACGACCGTCTGAGCGCTGCACTGGCCACGACTCCGGCGTTCGTTGCAGAGATTTCGAATCTGGAGCTCCTTGACGATTCCGCCCTGTGGAATGCCGCCCAGACCCGGATGCCGCAGCCGGATTCTGAACGGATGGAGGAGCTTCATCGCAAGCAGCGAGGGGCAGGCCTGTCGGAGGCCGAGGTCGAAGAGCTTGCCCGGCTCGAGCAGCAATACGAGCGCGTGATCCTGGTGCGCAGCCATTCCGCTTCGCTGCTCGAGAACAGAGGCCATGACCTCCGAAGCCTGTTTTCCAGGTTGGCGCTCGGCGGATGAGCCGGGACTACATTCCCAAAGCTCTCCGCGAACGGGTCGCTGCCCAGGCAGGTCACCGGTGTGGTTATTGTCGCACCTCGACCTTTCTCGTCGGCACCGATTTCGAGATCGATCACATCATTCCGGAGTCCTTCGGAGGCCTGACCGAGGAAGGCAACCTCTGGCTGGCATGCCCAGCCTGCAACGGGCACAAGAGCAACCGGATTGCCGCCGTCGATTTCGTTACAGGCGAAATGGTTCGGCTTTTTGATCCGCGACGTCAGACATGGTCCGAGCACTTCGCTTGGAGTGGAGCAGGGGATGAGATCATCGGCCTGTGCCGAGCTTCGGCGTGTGCTTCCGCTCCAACTCGGAAAGGTCCCGCTTCACGCTGGAGCAGATCCTTCCACCGACCGCCTGGGCTGTAAAGCTACGCTTGACACGTTCGCCAGGTCAGCTTACGCTAGAGAAGATGATCCGGAGCTTCCAGCACAAGGGGCTTGCGCAGCTCTGGAACGAGGACGATCCAAAAGGAGTGAGAGCCGACCTGCTCGACCGCGTGCGAGGGCGGCTGACGGCACTCAATGAGGCGCAGGACTTGCGAGAGCTGAACATGCCGGGGTGGAGACTTCACCAGCTTCAAGGTAAGCCCACCCGCTTCGCACTCGCGGTCAACGGCCCGTGGCGTATCACGTTTGAATGGGAAGACGGCGATGCCCTACGCGTAGACCTTGAGCAGTATCACTGAGGAGCAGGCAATGTCTGAGTATTCTGCGAAGCAACCATCCAAGATGGAGCCCACGCACCCCGGGGCGATTCTGCGCCTGGACGTGCTCCCCGCGCTCAACCTCACCGTCTCCGAAGCGGCGCGGCAACTCGGTGTCTCCCGTCAAATGCTGCATTCGATCCTTGCCGAACGTTCGGCCGTCTCGCCGGAGATGGCGGTGCGCCTTGGGCGGTTTTGCGGTAATGGGGCCGGCATCTGGCTTCGCATGCAGACGGCCCACGATCTCTGGCACGCGGAGCGGAAGTTGCGCGATGAGCTTCACAAGATCCCTGAGCACGCCGCGGCGTGATGGACGGAGGAGCGCCCCAGACCAGGGGAAGGTACAGGCGCTCCTCCGTCTCCCGCGCATAGCAGGATCGGGGGCGGTCCTTCGGGGCCACCTTCCTTGTCCCACTGGATCGCAGCCCTATGACAAAGGAGAGTGACATGTCTTATCGCAGCTTCGTGCAGGCAGTCGTCTTGGCCCTCGTTCTGGCAGCCAACGCGTCCAGCGCCGTCGCGGCTCAGGAGGAAGCCTCTTTCCTGCCGCTGGCCCTCGCTCCGGCGGAGTGCACCGCCAACGGCCAGCTAGGTGCCCTTGGGGTGCCGGAGCCGATCTTCCTGTCCTGTACGGCCCAGGCCACCTGTAGCAATGGTTCGACGGTGAGCTGCTCGAGCGGCTCAGGCACCTGCACCGGGATCAACGCCTCCTGCCCCAGCCAGGCCGGGTACGTGCAGTGCGGCAGCACGAAAATCAATTGTCCTGCCTGTCCCACGGTTGGATTCGGATGCACCAACGTTACCTGCACGACGGACGCCCAGTGCAATGCCATCTGCCCAGACCCTGAGCAGGGCGGACGGTGCCAGACGGGCTGCCCTCCGTCTTCGCTGGTCAAGAAGTGTTTCTGTTTTGCCTGAGACGCTCCCAGATGGCCCTTTTCGTGACTCTTTTCATCGCTACCTGCTTTCTGGCCTACTCGAACGGCGCAAATGACAACTTCAAAGGGGTGGCCACCCTCTTTGGCAGTCAGACGACGAGCTACAAGACCGCCATCTGGTGGGCGACCGCCACGACCCTTGCCGGCTCGATCAGCTCGATCTTCCTGGCCGAGGGGCTGGTCAAGAATTTCTCCGGCAAAGGGCTGGTGCCCGACGGCGTCATCGCTTCTCCCAACTTCCTGCTCTCGGTTGCGCTCGCCGGCGGCTTGACCGTGATGCTCGCCACTCTCACCGGGTTCCCCATCTCGACGACGCACGCCTTGACCGGGGCGCTGGTCGGAACCGGAATCATGGCGGTCGGCACGCAGGTGAATTTCGCCAAGCTGGGCGGCTCGTTCTTCCTCCCCCTTCTGATCAGTCCCCTGATCGCGGTCGTGCTGGGAGCCCTCCTCTACGCGGCGGCCCGCGCCATTCGAATCCAATCCGGCGTCACGAAAGACTGGTGCGTCTGCATCGGCGAGAAGGAGCAACTGGTTGCCATCGGCTCGTCCGGCACGTCCTTCCTCTCGGCTCACGAGCCGTTGCCGGAGATTGCCGTCGGGTATGAAAGGGATTGCCGTCAGCAATACAACGGCAGGATGATGGGAGTGACCGTTCAGCGGGTGCTCGACTCGGCCCACTTCCTCAGCGCCGGCAGTGTGAGCTTCGCACGCGGCCTCAACGACACCCCCAAGATCGTCGCGCTGCTGCTGGTGATCCAGGCCCTGGGGATCCGGCTGGGCATGGCGGCCGTCGCCGCCGGCATGGCGATCGGCGGTTTGCTCAACGCGAAGAAGGTGGCGATCACCATGAGCCAGAAGATCACCCGCTTGAACGCCGGCCAGGGCGTGTCGGCCAACTTCGCCACCGCGGTGCTGGTGATCTTCGCCAGCCGGCAGGGTCTGCCGGTTTCCACGACGCACGTCTCGGTCGGCTCGCTCTTCGGCGTCGGCCTGATCTCCAAGCAGACCAATCCCAAGGTCGTGAGCCAGATTCTCCTGTCCTGGGTTTTGACCCTGCCGATCGCCGCGATCCTGGGAGGCACCGTCTACTGGCTGCTGCCGGCCTGAGCGGTCTCCTCCCTTTCAGAGTGCATCCATCTATAGTGATGGATATGGAACAGGCGTTGATCGAAACCCCTTCCCCGGAGGCCACCTCCGAGGAAGGGCAGGAACGGGGCTGCTCTTACGGAATCTGGCAGCCGTCGCAGAGGTAGAAGCAGTGCAGGTGGCCGTCGCCGTCGTGGCAGATCGTGGTGCCGCCTTGCTGGTACTTCTCCTGCGCCGAACGAGGAGCCTGCCCGGCGGTGAAGTTCGAGGTGCCGGGGAGGAAGGTGTCGGGAACCTGGTCACCGTCCGTGTCCACGCGCACGAAGCCGGCGGGGATGGCGGCGGCGGTCTTGGTCAGCCAGGGGACGCGGACCGTGCCGGGGAAGCGGACGGCCACGGGAAACTCGAGCGGCTCGCTGGCCACCTGGCCCACGGGCTGGAAGCTCATCCTGACGTTGAGCGAGAGGGGCGCGGTGAACTGGCCGCCCTTCTCGTTTTCGCGCGAGATCACCATGCGGGTGATCGGCTGGACGCCGCCGTCCAGGCTGGCCGAGACGTTGAACTGGCCGCACTCGGTGTCGATGGGCGCCAAGCCCTTGAGCGAGAGGGCGCGGAACTGGATCCGCGTCACGGCCTGGCCGCGCTTGTTGAAGGCGGCGTCGTCGAGGCGCTGAACGATGGTGTCCGCCATGCCGAGGGCCTTGGGGACGTCGGTCGCGATGGGCTCTCCCCGCAGGGCGACCCGGCCGGTGAAGGGCGCGGAGCCGGCGCAGAAGAAGCCGGCGGGAAGCGGAGTCTTCGCGAAGTCGATGTAGGTGGACCCGTCCTCCGTGGTCCTCCAGGTGTCAATGCCGTTCTGGATGACCCGGTCGGCCGCGAACGCGGAGCTCGCGAGGCAGAGGGCGATTGCTACGGTTCCGAGAACACGTACACGCATCGTCAGACCTCCTTGAAAAGATGACCAGCTAAATAAAGGGGTGCTGCGAACGGGCAAAAGCGCGACGCTTTCGTGAAGATTTCGAGTCGGATAGAGTTGCCGCCGTGCACGGAATCTCCTCCTGATGGATCTCTCGCCGGTTCTGCGCCTGCTCTATCAGGGGCCTCGGGGCACCGCTCCCGGGGTCGTGAATCCTTATAAAGAGGCCTTCCCCGAGCTCGACGGCCCGGCGGCGGCCCGGCGGCGGCGGGAGAACCTCGAGCTCTACCTGGAGCGGGTGGGCACTCCCCGGCTGGTGCTTTTTGGCGAGGCCTTGGGCTTCCGGGGCGGACGGTTTTCGGGGATCGCCTTCACCAGTGAACGGCAGCTCGTGGGGCCGGCGGACCGCCGCCTCCCTTGGGCCGGGCCGCCCTTCCAGGCCACCAGCAGGAACCCGGCCTTGTGGCTGGAGCCTTCCGGCAGCGTGGTCTGGAGCGCGCTGGGAGGCGAGGTCCGGGGGGCTCTGGTGTGGAACGTCTTTCCCTGGCATCCGTATGGCGCCCGGGGGCCGCTCAGCAACCGCACGCCCGAGCGGAGCCTGGTGGCGGGGAACCTGCACGTGCTGGAGCGGCTGCTGGCGGAAATCGGCTCCGCGCGGGTGCTGGCCGTGGGGCGCACGTCTCTCGCCGCCCTCGAAGCGCTGGGCGTCGAGGCCCCGGCTCTCCGCCATCCGGCCCATGGCGGAGCGGGGTTGTTTCGAGAACAACTTCGAGAACAACTTCGAGAACAACTCCGTGAACAGATGCGGACTTGCGCTGGTTGACGGATTCGGTGCTAATCTTATAGGAGCTTATCGATGAGGTCGGTTTTCGCGGGCCTTACCGCGGGAGGCTTTTCCATGAAGCGCTGTCTGCTCGTCCTTGCTCTATGCGCCGTCTTCTGCGCCCTGCCCGCGTCCGCGGAGGTCTTCCACGTGACGCTGACGAACGGCACCGTGATCGACACGGCCTATCAGCCCCAGCAGGCGAGCTGGGACGCCAACATGGTCCTGCTCCTCTCGGAGACGGGCAACTGGATCGGCTTGCAGCGGGACGAGATCGACACCATCCAGGCCGAAGACCCGGCCCAGGGCTACGGCGTCCGGATCAGCAAGAACGTCATCGCTCTCGGCATGTCGCCCAACGATCTGCCGGTGCCGGACGAAGGCGGCGCCAAGCCTGCGGGGAACGACAAGTTCTACGAGCTGGCCGAGCGGGCCCTGGCCCTGGCCGAAAAGCAGCAGAACTATTCGGTGCAGCAGGGCGTGTCGACCGAGTCGACGCAGGGCATTCCCACCAGCTTCGGCTACCTGGGCTCTCCCTCGGGGAACAGCAGTGGCGTCAACGTGGGCGGCGGCCTTCTGGGCGGCGCCAGCGGTCTCGACAATGGCGGCGGGAGCGGCCTGGCGAGCCCGTCGGCCCCCAGAGACGTGTTGCCCCCCGGCAATCCCGACGGCGAGTAGGCGCGCGTGGGGCCTCCCCGGGTGGCCTCGCTTCGCCTAGAATCCCGCCCATGCTCCTCTACCGCATCGCTCCCGAAGGTTCCTGGGCCGTTGGCGAGTCCCCCGCGGCCCCGGTCCTGCGCATCCTCTCCTCCGATCCTTTCGAAACGCTTCCCGAGAGCTGGACGTACGGCCGGGAGGTCTCCCGCGACTCGGTGAGGCTGCTGGCGCCGGTCCGGCCGGGCAAGATCGTCTGCGTGGGGCGCAACTACGTGGAGCACGCCAAGGAGCTGAACAATCCCATGCCGGAGGAGCCGTTGCTGTTCCTCAAGGCACCCTCGGCGTTGATCGGTCCGGATGAGGCCATCGTGCTGCCGCCGGAAAGCCGGCGGGTGGAGCACGAGGGTGAGATCGCGGTGGTGCTGCGGCGCCGGCTGACCCGGGGAGCCACCCCGGACGAGGCACGGAGCGCCGTGCTGGGGATCACCTGCGCCAACGACGTCACCGCCCGCGACCTCCAGCGCAAGGACTCCGTGTTCGCCCGCGCCAAGGGATTCGACACCTTCTGCCCGGTGGGCCCCGGGATTCTTGTGGAGGCCGATCTGGAAGACCTCGAGGTGCGGACGCGCGTCAACGGCGCCGAGCGCCAGCGGGGGCACGCGCGGGACATGGCCTTCGGCATTCTCGACCTGCTCCTCTACAGCTCGCGGATGATGACCCTGGAGCCGGGGGACCTGCTGCTCACCGGCACGCCGGCGGGCGTCGGGCCGCTGGTGGACGGCGACCGGGTGGAGGTGGAGGTCTCGGGGGTGGGCGTGCTCTCCAACCCGGTGAAGGCGTGGAAGGGTTGAGCCTCGTGCGCTCGCCGTTCGCCCGTGCCGTCCTGGCGCTGACTGCCTTTTCCGGTTGGCTGGCGCTCCTGTTCTCGGGCTTTGCCGGGGGCGGGGCGGTCCACCTCCTGTTGCTCGGGGCTCTGGTGATTTTTCCCTGGCGGGCGGCGGCGGGTCCTGAAGCCTGACTGTGTGACGAGATGATCCAGGCAGTCACCTTCGACGTCACCCACACCCTGATCCACAGCCCCCGCCTGGGCGAAATCTATTCCACGGCGCTGACGCGGCACGGCGCCGCGGTGACCCCCGAGGAGGCGCTGCGGCTGATCGCGGTCGTCTGGCAGGAGATGGCCTGCAGCGCCGAGCCGGGGAGGGACCGGTTCACCGCCCATCCGGAAGGCGAGCGCGGCTGGTGGCGCCGGTTCCTGGAGCGGATCCACGAGCACCTGGGGGCGCCGCCGCCCTCGCCGTTCGCCGTGTCGGAGCTGTTCCACCGCTTCGGCACCGCCGAGGCGTGGGAGGTCTACCCGGACGTGCCCGTTGCGCTGTCCGCGTTGCGGAGCCAAGGGCTGCGGCTGGGAGTCGTCAGCAACTGGGACCACCGCCTCCCGGGGCTGCTGGCGCAGACCGGGCTGGCCGAGTCTTTCGACGCCATCGTCTACTCCTCGAAGGCGGGGGTCGAGAAACCCGACCCACGGATCTTCCGGCAGGCGCTTGCCGAGGCCTCGGCGTGGAGCCGGCCGCGGCGCTCCACGTGGGGGACGGGCGGCTGGAGGACGTCGAGGGAGCGGTGGGAGCCGGCATGCTGGCCCTCCACCTGACCCGCACGTCGGGCGGCGGCGACCTGCGCGGCCTGGCCTCCTTGCCGGAGATGGTGGCGGCCGAAAGGGCCGGACGGGCGGGCCGGCAGTGGGCGGGCCGTATGCTAGACTTTTAGCCGAAATGAAGATCTCCACCAAGGGCGAATACGGCATCCGCGCGATGCTCTATATCGGCATGCACGCCGAGCACGGCCCGGTGACCAGCCACGAGATCGCCCAGCACCAGGGGATCCCCGAGCCCTACCTGCGGCAGATCCTGGCGCTCCTCTCCAAGGACCGGCTGATCCATTCGAACCGCGGACCCCAGGGCGGGCACCTGCTCGGCCGGCCGGCGGAGAAGATCACGCTGCGGGACATCCTGGTGACGCTCGAGGGGCAGACCTCGGCGATCGACCAGATCCTGGCCCTCCCCTGCACCATCGACGTGGGGACCGAGCACTGCGTGATCCGCGAGACCTTCCTGGAAGTGAAGATGGCCATCGAGCGCATCCTCAACGCCACCACGCTCGAGCAGATGGTCAACCGCCAGCGGGAGGTCCTGATCCACCGGATCTCGATCCCGCTCGATCTCCCCTCCTGCGTGGCGCCTCTGCTGCCGGTTCTCCGCGACTGACCCCTGCGCCCTTTTGCGCGCGAGCTTGTGACAAATGGCACAAGCATGTTAGCCTCCCGCTTGTGAAAAGTGGCACAAGCGCCTTGAACCTGCCGGGCGAAGTTGCTATGCTCCGCCGCGCCGAATTCGAGATGCCCGTCAAGCCGACAGCAGGAACCAGCTGGACGAAGTTGTCCGGGCTCGGGATCGAGCTGGCGGCAGCGGTGGCGGGAGGTGTGGGGCTCGGTTACTGGTGGGACCACCACTTCGGCTCCAGCCCATGGGGGATCGTGGGCTGGGGGTCGGTGGGGTTGGTGGGCGGCCTTTACAACCTGATCCGGCAGGCGCTGCAAGCTTTCAAGAACGAAGCCGGCGGCGATCGAAACGATCGAAGCGAACGAGACGGGGGTAGCCCGAAGCCATGAGCAACGCCCGCACGCCGGCCGCCGAGTACCTGCGGTTTCTGGCGTGGGCACTGGCCGCGGTGGTCGTGGCGGCGGCGCTCGGTTTCGTGCCGACCCGGAGGCTGGGAGGGGCCGAGGGCCTCTCCTCGATGATCGCGGGCTGTGTGGTGGGCTGGGCCGCGTCGGCCCTGGGCGGAATCCCGGTGGCGCTCGGCCGCGGCAAGGCGCTGAACCCGGCCGCGAGGCTGCAGGCGATGCTCGCGTCGATGGGGTTGCGGTTCGCCGTGGTGCTGGCGCTGGGTGCGGCGGCGGCCTTCTCGGGGTGGTTCGGGCTGAAGCCGCTGCTGCTCTGGATCGCGATCAGCTACGTGGCGCTGTTGTCGGTCGACACCTGGTACGCGGTCAAGGGCTTTTGAGAGATCGATTCGAGAGAGACCTGGAGATTCGAAGATGATGCTCGCTTTCCTGATGGCAGAGAACCCGCTGGAGCACGTGGTCCAGCACCCGATCATCCAGAAGCCGGCGGACTGGGGATTCCTCACGCCGGAAGGGAAGATCTCCGTGCTCACCAACCAGACCGCCATGATGATCGTGGCCGGGCTGCTGCTGATCCTCTTCGTGCCGGCGCTGGTCAAGCGCCGCCGGGGGGCGGGCGAGGTCGACCGGCTGGTGCCCACGGGCTCCGCCAACTTCTTCGAGGCGATCTGCGAGTACCTGAGGAAGGAGATCGCCCAGCCCAACCTCCAGGAGCACACGGACCGCTTCATCAAGTACATCTGGAGCGTGTTCTTCTTCATCCTGACCTGCAACCTGCTGGGGCTGCTGCCGATCTCGGCGGTCAGCTCGCTCTTCGGGCTCCACCTGGGTGGCACGCCCACGGGGAACGTCTGGGTGACGGCATCGCTCGCCCTCTGCACGCTGGTGCTCATGGTGTTCAACGGCCTGCGGCTGGGCGGCAAGCACTACCTGGCGCACTTCTGCCCGGGGCCGCTGTGGCTGGCGCCGGTGCTGGTGCCGGTCGAGATCGTGGGCGTCATCGCGAAGATCTTCGCCCTCACCGTCCGTCTGTTTGCCAACATGCTGGCCGGCCACATCCTGCTCGCCGTGCTGCTCGGGTTCATTCTGAGCGCGGGCGCCTCGATGGGGTACGCGGGCGGGTTCGGCATCGCCATCCCGGTCGTGCTGGGGAGCGTCGCCATCACCCTGCTGGAGCTGTTCGTGGCGTTCCTCCAGGCGTTCATCTTCACCTTCCTGACGACGCTGTTCATCGGCCAGTCCGTGGTGTTCCACCATGGCGGGCACGACGAGCTCCATCACGAGGGTGCCCACTAACTGTCGACCGCTTTTTTGGTTGACCGTTTTTTTTGAAAGAGATCATTCGCCATGCCCGGACCGCGCGGGGTACTCGGGCCGTGAGGCGTGACTGCGATGGCGAGAAGACGAGGGACGGCCGGCCCCGCACGGCGGTCAAAAACCGAAAGGAATCGTTTCCAATGAGCAAGAGAACCGCCAAGCTCGCGCTGATGATGATGGTCCTGGGCACCATCCTGATGTTCGTCTCCGTCCCTGCCCATGCGCAGGAGGGCGGCGTGGCCGCCGAGGGTGGTGGCGAGGCCTCCTACTTCCTGACCTCCGTGGGTGCGGCCCACCTGGGCGGCGCCATCGGCGCGGGCCTGGTGATCATGGGCGGCGCGGCCGGCATCGGCCGTATCGGCGGCAGCGCCGTCGAGTCCATGGCGCGCCAGCCCGAGGCGGCCGGCCAGATCAGCACGGCCATGATCATCACCGCGGCGCTCATCGAGGGCGCCACCCTGTTCGCGGTCATCGTCTGCCTGCTGGCGCTCAACGTCGGCTAAGAGCGGCATGGCTTCCGGCCCCTCTCCGAGGTCGGGGAGGGGCGTTCGGCCCGATTCTGTTCGACCTGATTCTTTAGACTGACGATGGATTGACCTGGGACAAGCAACCATGAAGAGATTTCTGGCGGCACTTCTGACTCTGGCCCTCGCGGCTCCGGCCTTCGCCCAGGAGCATGGCGGAGGAGGGGAGAACAACCTGTTCGCGGGCGACGTCGGCAACGCGATCTGGACCCTGGTGATCTTCCTCCTGGTGGTCTTCGTGCTGGGCAAGTTCGCCTGGGGGCCGATCCTCAACACCCTCCAGACCCGCGAGAGCTTCATCCACGACGCGCTCGCCAAGGCGAAGAAGGACCGCGACGAGGCCGAAGCCCGCCTGCGTGAGTACGAGGCCCGGCTGGCCTCCGCGCGCGGCGAGGCCACGGCGATCGTCGACGAGGGCCGGCGCGACGCCGAGGCGGTCAAGCGCCGCATCGAGGCGGACGCCCGGGCCGAAGCGGACAAGACGATCGAACGCGCCAAGCGCGAGATCCAGATCGCCACCGACACCGCCACCAAGGAGCTGTACACCCTCTCCGCGAAGCTTGCCACCCAGCTCGCGGCGCAGGTCATCGGCCGGGAGCTTTCGGCCCAGGACCACAACCGCCTGATCGCCGACGCCATTGCCGGTATCAATGACATCGGAATCGACCGGGCCGGACGGAACTGACCATGGCGAACGTGGACGATCGCGACCTGGCCGTCGGCCGCCTCTACGCCGAAGCCATGCTCGGGCTCGCCGAGGAGCAGGGCGCGGGCGATGCCCTGCTCGAGGAGCTCAAGGAGCTGGTGGACCTTCTCGACCGCACTCCCAAGGTCAGCCACTTCCTGGCGAGCCAGATGGTGGACGAGGAAGGGCGCACCCGGGTGATCGAGAGCCTCTTCCGGGGGAACGCGAGCGACCTGCTGGTCGATTCGCTGCAGGTGATCAACCGCAAGGGGCGGCTGGGGCAGCTGCGCGCCGTCGCCGAGGCCTACCGCATCGCCCACCGTGACCGGCGGGGCTGGGTGGACGTCCACGTGCGGACCGCGGTGCCCCTGGACGACGCGCAGCGCGCGCGGCTCAAGGACACCATGGCCGCCGCCACCGGCAAGCAGCCGGCGCTGGTCGAGCGGATCGACCCGTCCCTGATCGGCGGCCTGGTGGTCGAGGTCGCGGGCAAGAAATTCGACGCCAGCGTGGCGTCCCGGCTGAAGGATTTGGGCGACGCGTTGCTGGCGCGGGCTTCGAGCGAGATCTATCGCGGCGGAGCCTACGTTTCTGAGTAATGTTGCCGAGTAAGATTGGCGAGTAAGCGGGCCAAGGAGCTTTCATGAGATTCAAAGTCGACGAAATCGCGTCGGTCATCGAAGAAGAGATCCGGAAGTACCGCACCGAGGTCGACCTCAGCGAGGTGGGCAAGGTGCTGGAGGTGGGCGACGGTATCGCCCGCATCTATGGCCTCACCGGGGCCATGGCGGGGGAGCGCCTGGAGTTCTCCAACGGCGCCCAGGGGCAGGTCTTCAACCTTGAAGAGAGCTCGGTCGGCGCGGTCGTTCTCGGCGACTACCTGGGCATCAAGGAAGGGGACGAGGTGCGCCGCTCGGGCGAGCTGCTCTCGGTGCCCTGCGGCCCGGCGCTGGTCGGCCGCGTGGTCGATCCTCTCGGCCGGCCGCTGGACGGCAAGGGCGTCATCGAGACGCCGCACCGCCGGCCGCTGGAGTTCAAGGCCCCCGGCATCGCCGAGCGCCAGCCCGTCACCGAGCCGCTCCAGACGGGCATCAAGGCCATCGACAGCATGATCCCCATCGGCCGCGGCCAGCGCGAGCTGATCATCGGCGACCGCAAGACGGGCAAGACCGCCATCGCGATCGACACCATCGTCAACCAGCGGGGCGGCGACGTGATCTGCGTCTACGTGGCCATCGGCCAGAAGGAGTCGACCGTCGCGGGCCTGGTGGACCGGCTGCGCGAGGTCGGCGCCATGGACTACACGATCGTCATCTCGGCCGGTTCTTCCGACCCGGCGCCGCTCCAGTACATCGCCCCCTACTCGGGCGCGGCCATGGCCGAGTACTTCATGTACCAGGAGGGGAAGGCCACCCTCTGCGTCTACGACGACCTGTCGAAGCAGGCGCAGTCCTACCGCCAGCTCTCGCTCCTCCTGCGCCGGCCGCCGGGCCGCGAGGCGTACCCGGGCGACGTCTTCTACCTCCACTCGCGCCTTCTGGAGCGCAGCGTCAAGCTGCGCGATGAGTTCGCCGTGGTGCCCAAGGACACGCCGGCGGACAGCCGCGACCGTTCTCTCGTCTACAAGCACCCCCAGGGGCTCGCGGCGCCGGCCGATCACCGCCCGGACGACCTCGACGGCACGTTCCACCGGCCGCACGGCAAGCACAAGGCCGAGGCCTGGCTCGCCACCCTGCCGGACGCCGACAAGTACCGGGTGCACCGCTTCCCCGACACCGGCGGCTCGATGACGGCTCTGCCGGTGATCGAGACGCTCGAAGGCGAGGTCTCGGCGTACATTCCGACCAACGTGATCTCGATCACCGACGGCCAGATCTACCTCGAGCCGGACCTCTTCTTCGCCGGCGTACGGCCGGCGGTCAACGTCGGCATCAGCGTCTCGCGGGTGGGCGGCAACGCCCAGCGCAAGGCGATGAAGAAGGTCTCGGGCTCGCTCCGCCTCGACCTCGCGGCCTTCCGCGAGCTCGAAGCCTTCGCCCAGCTCGGCACCGAGCTCGACACCTCGACCCAGCGCCAGCTCGACCGCGGCCTGCGCATGGTGGAGCTGCTCAAGCAGCCCCAGTACCAGCCGTACAACGTCAACGAAGAGATCCTGTCGATCTTCGCCGGCACCCGCGGCCTGCTCGACGACGTGCCGCCGCGCGACGTGCTGCGGTTCGAGGCGGCGCTGCTCAAGCACTTCCGTGACGAGCACCCAGAAATCATCGAGGAGCTGGACCGTACGCGCGACCTGCCGAACGATCTGGCCGACCGGATCACCAAGGTGATCCGCGACTTCAAGACCCAATGGAAGTGAGCTGAAGCGATGGCCAATCGCAGAGTCCTCGTCAAGCGGCGCAAGGCGGTGCGCAACATCCGCAAGATCACGCGCACCATGCAGCTCATCGCGACCGCCCGCTTCCAGGCGGCGTTCAACCGGGCCGTGGCGACCCGGCCGTACACCGAGAAGCTCGCCGAGCTGGTGGCCGACCTCTCGCGGGCGGCCGGCAGCGTCGAGCACCCGCTGCTCAAGACCCACGACGACGTGCCGCGCTCGGCCCTCGTGGTGCTCACCAGCGACCGCGGGCTCGCGGGCGGCTACAACGGCAACGTGCTGCGCGCGGCCCTCGGCCACCTCGACCAGCAGGCGGCGCAGGGGATCACCACCGACGTCCACATGGTGGGCAAGAAGGGGATCGCCTACTTCCGCTTCCTGCGCCGGACCGTGGCCGAGCAGACCTCGGGGATCGGCGACAAGCCGCGCTTCGAGCAGGTCGAGCGGATCGCCAACGGCCTGATGGACCGCTTCATCCGGGGCGAGATCGCCTCCGTCCACGTGGCCTACATGAAGTTCCTCTCCGCCGGCCAGCAGCGCCCGGTGGTGGTGCAGCTCCTGCCGCTCGCGCCCGACGCGGTGGCGGGCGAAAAGGCCGGTTCCGCGGCGGCCGCGCCAGTCGAATACGAGTTCTCCCCCGACCCGCGGCAGCTCCTCGACGAGCTGCTCCCCGCGGTCGTGCGGGTGCGCCTCTTCCAGGCGTTCAACGACGCGACGGTTTCCGAGCAGGTCGCCCGCATGGTCGCCATGAAGGCGGCGACGGACGCCGCGGGCGACATGATCAAGGCCCTGACGCGGGAGTACAACCGCGCCCGGCAGACACAGATCACCATGGAGCTTCTGGACATCGTGGGCGGCGCGAACGCCCTGTCCTAGGCTCGCTACAATATTGAGCCCTTCAAGAGATTGGAAATCGCCATGGAAAACGGCAACTACGGCAAAGTGACCCAGGTCATCGGCTCCACCCTGGACGCCCATTTCTCCGAGGAGAACCTGCCGGGCATCTACAACGCCCTGCGGGTCGAGGTACCCCGGACGGTGCTCGGCCAGACGACCCTCGACACCCTCTGGTGCGAGGTCGCCCAGCACCTCGGCGGCGGCCGCGTGCGCGCCATCGCCCTGGGCTCGACCGACGGGCTCCAGCGCGGCGTCGACATCCTCGACACCGGCTCGCCGGTCACGGTGCCCGTGGGCACGGAGACCCTGGGACGGGTCTTCAACATGGTCGGCGAGACGATCGACGGGCTCGGGCCGGCGACGACCCAGGAACGGCGCCCCATCCACCACGCGCCGCCGGAATTCGACGAGCTCTCCTCGAAGACCGAGCTGTTCGAGACCGGCATCAAGGTCATCGACCTCCTCTGCCCCCTGGTGCGCGGCGGCAAGGCCGGCCTGTTCGGCGGCGCCGGCGTCGGCAAGACCGTCATCATCCAGGAGCTGATCGCCCGCCTCGCCCGCTTCCACAGCGGCTACTCCTGCTTCGCCGGCGTCGGCGAGCGCACCCGCGAGGGGAACGACCTCTGGCTGGAAATGCAGGAAGCCAAGATCGGCGACACCGGCAAGAGCGTCATCGACCAGACCGTGATGGTGTTCGGCCAGATGAACGAGCCGCCCGGCGCCCGCCTGCGCGTGGCGCTCTCGGCGCTCACCATGGCCGAGTACTTCCGCGACCAGACCGGCGTCGACACGCTGCTCTTCGTCGACAACATCTTCCGCTTCTCGCAGGCGGGCTCCGAAGTGTCGGCGCTCCTCGGCCGCATGCCGTCCGCCGTGGGCTACCAGCCGACGCTGGGCACCGAGATGGGCGAGCTCCAGGAGCGCATCACCTCGACCACCCACGGCGCCGTGACCTCGATCCAGGCCATCTACGTGCCGGCCGACGACTACACCGACCCGGCGCCGGCCACGGCGTTCACCCACCTGGACAGCACGGTGAACCTGGAGCGCAGCATCTCCGAGAAGGGCATCTACCCCGCCGTCGATCCGCTCGCCTCCAGCAGCCGCATCATCGCGCCCGAGTACATCGGCGAGCGACCACTACCGGGTGGCCCGGCGGGTGCAGCAGATCCTCCAGCGCTACAAGGACCTCCAGGACATCATCGCCATCCTCGGCGTCGACGAGCTGTCGGAAGAGGACAAGGTCATCGTCCGCCGCGCCAGCAAGATCGAGCGCTTCCTTTCGCAGCCGTTCTACGTGGCCGAGCAGTTCACCGGCTTCCCGGGCGTCTACTGCTCGCGCGAGGACACCATCCGCTCCTTCGACGAGCTGTGCGACGGCAAGTGGGACCACCTGCCGGATCAGGCGTTCATGTACGTCGGCACGATCGAGGAGGCTGCGGCCCAGGCGGAGCGCCTGGCGAAAGGCTAGGGGAATTGAGCCATGGCCACGGCAAAAACCTTCCATTGCAGCGTCATCACGCCGGAGAGGGCCGTGCTGGAGACCGAGGCGACCTTCGTGGCCTTCCCGGCCCACGACGGCGAGGTCGGCATCCTGCACGACCGTGCTCCCCTGCTCTACCGCATGGGGATCGGGGAGCTGCGGGTGGAGAGCCCCGAGGGGAACCACATCCTCTTCGTGGACGGCGGCTTCGCCCAGATGGTGGACAACCGCCTCACCCTGCTCACCGAGCAGGCCAAGCGGATCGAGGAGATCGATCCTGCCGCCATGGACCGGTTGCTCGCCGAGGCTCGCGCCATGTCCGCGGTGGGCGAGGCCGCCTTCGCCGCCCGCCAGAAGGCGCTCCAGAGCGCCGAGGTCCAGAAGCATCTCCTCGCCAAGCACGGAGCGCGCGTAGCCTGATGGCCTTGACCTGATTGCTTTGAGTGACCGAATACGATCCGCTCTTCGCGTCCTCCCGGACCGGCCCTGACGACCTGGAGCCGGTCCGGGAACGCTTCCGTGCCGCCAGCCGCCCCTTTCTTCAGAATCCCATCTCCTGGTTTGCGTGGTCGGCGCTCCTTCCCGGAGCGGCACTCGCGACACCCACGGCGATGCGTCTGGCCGGTGCTTCCGGCGTCCTCTTCACTTGGTCCGGGGTGATCCTGCTGGGCGGAGCGATCGAATTCCTGGGGATCCGAAAGTCGGGCCGCCAATCGCCAAGCGGTGCTTCGAGCGGTACGCTGGCGGCCTGGGTGCTGCGCCTCCAGGGGAACCTCTCCCTGGTCGCGCTGATCCTCTCCGCCCTGCTGGTCTGGCAGGACATGGCCTGGGCCCTCCCCGGGCTCTGGCTGCTCCTGCTGGGCCACTCCTTCTACATGTTGGGCGGGCTCGCGTTCGAGCCCTTTCGAGCCTGCGGCATCCTGTACCAGATCGGCGGCGTGGCGGCGCTCTGGCCGGGGGGATTCCCCCTGGAGACCTTCGCCCTGGCGACGGCGGCCGGCAATCTGTGGATGGGGCTCGGGGTGTGGCGGGCGCAGCGGGCAGGGACTGGAGAGACCGCCGGTCAGGCCGGGCCTTCTCCAGGATAGCTGGCGGAGCCGCTGAGCACGTCCGTCAACGACCGCCGGTCGCCCGTCACCAGGAGCGGCAGGCCGAGGGCCGCCGCCGTCAGGATTCCCCCCAGCCAGCGCCGCACCGTCTGGTCGAACGTCAGCGGCTCGCCGTCCCGGTTGCGGGAGGTGATCCCCGCCCAGGCCATGCCCAGCGTGTGGCCCCAGAAAGCCAGCGGCAGCACCGTGAAGAGGAACGAGAACGACAGGAGGAAGAGGACGAACGCCGGCCAGACGGCGAGGCCTGGACGGACGCCCAGGGCGCGCACGCCCAGCAGGGCGGCGACGGCGATCGCCGCGTGGACCAGCACGTCCGCTCCGCCGGCCGCCAAACGGGGGCCGCGGCCCGGAAACTCACTGGCGGGGGAAGGCTCGGCGTCTGAGCCGGGCCCCTCGTCCATGGGCTCGGGGTCCGGCACCGGTACCGGCCGCGCCTTGCGCGGAGGCTGGACGGACTGGGGAGCCTTGCGGGGCGGATCGAGAACGGGCTCGGCCGGTTCGCCAAGGCCGGGGCCGGCCAGGGGGAGATCGAAGAGCAGCGGCTCTTCCGCTTCTTTGGGCTTGTCCGGACGTCGCATCATCGGTACTGCAGGTATTTGACGTAAATCTTGTACAACAGGTCCTTGGGGCGCTCTTCGTAGGTCTGGGCGAAGACGAGGTGCCGCTTCACGCTCTCGTCGTCTTTCTCAATGTTCAGGGCTTCCTGGAAGTTCGCCGCCGCCGATTTGGCGTCGGCCCGCTGCAGGTCCCGGACGGCCAGATTGTAGTAGCAGTCGACGATCATCTCGGTAACGTCGCGGTTGCCCGGATCGGCGTTGTGCATGCGCCAGAGCTCCGGCAGGACGTACTCCCATTCGTGGTCGCGAAAGGCGGTGATCTGCGTGGCCATGGGCTCGAGAACCGCCTGGGCCTCCGCGAGCATCTTGGCCTCTTCGGGCGCCAGCTTGCCGAGCGCCGAGGCCTGCTCCAGCCGGTGGACGGCCCGCAGGTACCGCCGCTCTGAATAAGCCTGGCGGGCCGCGGCCATCAGGAGGTCGCGGCGGCTGAGAACCGGATTGGCGGCGGGTGCCGGGCGGGCCGCGGCCGGGGCTCCGGCGGCGGACCCCGCGCCTCCCCACTGGGCCAGCAGCTTCTGGGCGCGGGCGTAGTTGGGATCCGTCGGCGGCAGCTTCTGAAGCTGCTTGAGGGCGATGGCCGTCTTGCCCGCCTTGTGGAGCCGCTCCGCCTTGGCGATGGGATCCTGGGAGAGCTTGGGAAGGGCCGTTTCATCCTCCGAATTGGGGAAGAGCCGGTCCCAGTTCTGCCAGGCGAACCACCCGCCCGCGAGAGCGATCAGCAGCACGGCGCCGCCGACCAGCATGAACAGCCGGCGGGCACGGCGGCCGTCACGGACGGCGACGGTCCGCCGCGGTGCCCGCCGCTCGGGAGCGGGTGCCGCCGCCTCGCCGGGATCGGGCGGAACCAGGATCTCTTCCTTGAGGTCCGGACCGCCGCCGCGGCCCGAGACCTCGACGTCCGACGGCACGGCCATCACCGGCTCCGCGACCGCCCTGGAGGCCGTGGGACGGGGGGCCGGCACGACTCCGGCGTCGAGCTGCTGGAGGTATTCGCGGGCCGCGTAGTAACCCGGCTGGATCTCCAGCACCCGCTGGAACGCCTGCCGGGCCCCCGCCACGTCGCCGGCCTCCAGCCGGCCGAGGCCGTCGTGATAGATCTCCTCGACCTGGCGCTCGCTCTCGGCCTTGAGCTTGCGGGCCCCCTCGATCCGGCGGGAGGCCTCCCGGTGATCGATGTCGATCAGGAAGATCCTCGACCAGGCGTCGATCGCACCCTGGGGATCGCCGGAGTCGAAGGCGGCCTGCCCTTCGGCGAGCAATTCCTGGATGCGCCGGTCGCTCTCGGAGTCTCCGCCTCCGAAGGCAAGGCTCGCGGGCATGGCCGTGGTCTGCAAGGGCGAGGGGAGCGCGAACGGCGGCGCCGCTGCTCCCAGGGCCGACCGGGCCTGCTCGATCTCGGCGATGCCGGGATGGCCGGGGTCGAGCGAACGGGCCTTGTCGAGCAGCCGGCCCGCCTCCTCCCCTTGCCCGGCCTGAACCGCCTGCCGGGCCGAGGTCAGGAACTTGAGGACGTAAGGCTCCGCCTCCATCAGCTCCTGGGCCTGGCTGACCAGCCGCTGGAGCTCCAGGTCGGAATTGACCGTGGCCGCCTCCCGCTGGGCCGTGGCCATCAGCTCCGGGAAGCGGCGCTGGTCGAACAGGGATTGAATCTCCCCTCTCGGGGCGTCGCCGGGCAGCAGGTCGGGCAGGTCGAGGCCCAGGCTGTCGAGGTCCGCGAAGGGGTCGTCCGGCGGCGAGCCGGCTGCCGGCTTGGGGGCGTCTTTGAGATCGTCCACCCGCACCGGGCCGTCGCCGGACCGGAGCCGCTCCTGGAGGACCTGGGCGGGCTGGAACTGCGGGTCCATGCGCAGCACGAAATCACAGCCCAGGAGCGCTTCCTGCCGGTTGCCCTCGCGGGCCAGCTCGAGGGTCTGATCGAACGTGGTCAGGATGCGCTGCCTGACGTCGGATGAAACGGAGGGGTTTCCGGAATAGCTCATCTGAGGCATCGGAGGGTATTTGAAGCTGAATGTGAAAAACCGGCCCGTATCGTAGCAAAGGATCGCCCCGGCGTCCAAGCCGCCCACGGGTCTCGCCGCCCCCCGGTCTATACTTGCCGGCCGTGTTGCCGCTCGAATGCGTACCCAACGTCAGCGAGGGGCGCCGGCCCGAGGTCGTGGCGCGGCTGGTGGCCGCGGTCTCCTCGGCGCCGGGCGTCCGGCTGCTCGACGTCTCGTCCGACCCCGACCACAACCGCACGGTGCTGACCCTGGCCGGAGAGGCGGCCGGGCTTCACGCGGCGCTCCTCGACTTGTACGAGGCCGCCCTCGCCGGCATCGACCTCCGGCATCACCAGGGAGTCCACCCCCGGGTGGGAGCGGTGGACGTGGTCCCGTTCGTGCCCCTGGGGGAGACGCCCATGGCCGTGGCGGCCGCGGCGGCCGAGCGGCTGGGAGCGGAGGTCGCGCGGCGCTTCGATCTCCCGGTGTATCTCTATGAGAGAGCGGCCACGGCACCCCGGCAGGACGGCCCTGGCGGACGTCCGCCGCGGCGGCTTCGAGGGCTTCCCCGCCCGGATCGCCGATCCCGCCTGGGCGCCCGACTTCGGTCCGGCCCGGGTGCATCCCACGGCGGGAGTCACCGTCATCGGCGCCCGCTTCTTCCTCATCGCCTTCAACGCCGTGCTGGAAAGCCCGGACGTGGCCCTGGCCCGCGCCGTCGCCAGGAAGGTCCGGGAGTCCGGAGGCGGCCTGCCGGCGGTGCGGGCGATGGGGGTCTACCTCGCCAGCCGGGGCCGCGCCCAGGTGAGCATGAACCTGGTGGACTTCCGCCGTACGTCCCTCCTGGTGGCGCTGGAGCGGGTGCGGCGGGAGGCGGAGGCTCTGGGGACGCGGGTGTTGGAGACGGAGGTGGTCGGGTTGGTGCCGGAGGCGGCCGCCCTCGGGGTGATGCGGGAGGCTCTGCTGCTGCCGGCGATCCCACCCCTGCTCGAAAACCGTCTCAGAGGTTCTTGAGCGCTTCCGCCAGCCGGTGGGGCATGCCGTCGAAGGAGCCCGAGGACATCGTCACCAGCACGCTCCCCTCCCGGGCTTCTTCGAGGGCGAGCCGCAGCAGCTCGGCGCTGTCGGCGGTGAGGGTCGTGGGCACGCCCCGCTCCGTCAGCTCGTCCGCCAGGGCGCCGAAGTCCAGGCGTTCCTCGGGGGCGAGGCGGCCGGTGTGGAAGGTCGGCGCGAAGAGCACCCGGTCGGCGCCCGCGAACGCCTGCCGGTAGGGTTCGTAGAAGAAACGGCGGCCGGCGGTCAGGCTCCGCGGCTCGAACAAGGCGACCACCCGGCGGCCGGGATAGCGCTGGCGCAGGGCGGCCAGGGTCTTTTCGACGGCCGTGGGGTGGTGGGCGAAATCGTCGACCACCGTCACCCCCCGGAAGGTGCCGAGCTCCTCCAGGCGCCGCTTGACGCCGTTGAAGCGCGCGAAGGCCGCCGCGACATCCGCCGCCGGGATGCCGTCCCGGCGGGCGGCGGCCCACACCGCAAGGGCGTTCGAGACGTTGTGGCCGCCCGCCAGAGGCAGGGTGACCTCGATCTCCTCACCCTCGTCCAGCACCCGGAAGCGGCTGGCCTCCGCCAAGCCCTCGATCTCCCCCAGCGGATGGAGATCGTTACCCTCCTCCAGGCCATAGAACAGGACGCGGCAGCGCGCCAGCGCGGCCAGCTCGCGGACCTTGGGCGTGTCGCCGCAGGCCACGAGGAAGCCGTCTGCCGGCAGCAGCGCGATGAGCTTCGAGTACGCGTCCCAGAGCGCTTCCGGTGTGGCGTACAGGTCGGCGTGGTCGTACTCGGCGCTGGTCAGCAGCAGCGTCTCGGGCTGGTAGTGGAGGAACTTGGGGCCGCGGTCGAAGTAGGCCGCGTTGTACTCGTCCCCCTCGATGATGAAGCGGTCGCCGCCGCCGTCGTGGAAGCTTGCGGGAAGGTCGCGCGGGGCGCCGCCGATCAGGTAGCCGGGATCCCGTCCGCAGGCGGTGTAGATCCAGGCCGCCATGGCCGTGGTGGTGGTCTTGCCGTGGGTTCCGGACACCACCAGGGAACGGTGGTGGTCCAGGAAGAAGCGCGCCAGGGCCTGGGGCATCGAGACGATCGGCAGGCCCCGGCGCTCGGCCTCCACGGCCTCCGGGTTGTTGCGGTGGATCGCATTGCCGATGATGACCAAGTCAGGGACCTGGTCCGGCCGGGGCTCGAGGTGGGCCGGGTCGTAGCCCACCAGGGGCTGGATTCCGGCGTTCGCGAGCAGCGTGCTCATGGGCGGATAGAGGGGTCCGTCGGTCCCCCGGACACGGTGGCCCTGCTCTTGCAGCAGGCAAGCAAGAGGAGCCATTCCCGTACCGCCGATCGCCAGGCAATAGATGTCGAGCTTAGGAGATGTCACGGGCGGGATTTCTCGTTTTCGAACCTGGAGTGTAGCATTTCCGGAGCTTTCATCCACCTCGCAGAAGGAGCAGGCCGCATGCAACGCCACATCAAGACCGCCATTCTGGCACTGTGCGCCGCATTATTGGTCGCATTGGTCGCGCCAACCCTCTCCGCCCAAGGCAAGCCCAAGGCCGTCGCCGTCGAAGCGGTCAAGGACGTGGGTACGGTCCCCAAGGGAGAGAAGATCGTCCACGACTTCCTGATCCGCAACGACGGGAACGCGGTCCTGGAGATCCTCAACATCCAGCCGGCCTGCGGCTGCACGGTCGCCGAGTTCGACAAGACCATCGAGCCCGGCAAGACGGGCAAGGTCCACGCCGTGGTCGACACCAGCACGTTCGGCGGTCCGATCTCCAAGGGGCTGAGCGTCTTCACCAACGACCCCGACACGCCGCAGATCGAGCTGACGGTGCGGGCCAAGGTGGAGCCCTACATCTCCGTCAAGCCCGGCTACGCGCGCTACGTCACCGTGCAGGGCGAGAAGGTCGAGGGGGACATCACCCAGACCCTCTGGGCCACCGACGGCTCGCCCATGGACGTGGTCGGCGTCGACTCGCCGTGGCCCTTCCTCAAGGTGAGCTTCCGCGAGGCCAAGCCCGAGGAGCGGCTCCCGGACATCGAAGGGCAAGCAGTGGCGGGTCGAGATGAAGCTCGCCAACGACGCCAAGGTCGGTCCGCTGGCCGAATACGTGACCGTCCGCACCAACCACCCGAAGCAGAAGGTCGTGCAGATCCCGATCACCGGCTTCGTGCGGCCGGTGGTGGCCGTCACCCCGCAGGTGGCCGACTTCGGCGCGATCGAGGTCAAGGAAGCCACGCAGAAGGTGCTCAACGTGCGCAACTTCGCGACCGAGCCGATCAAGGTCACCGGCGTGGAAGAGAACATCAAGGGGATCGACGTCAAGCTCCAGTCCCTGAACGAAGGGCGCGAGTACCAGGTTCAGCTCACCCTGAACCCGGATCTCCCCAAGGGCGCATTCGACGGCAAGATCACCATCCGCACCGACAGCCCCAAGGTGCCGTTCCTCGAAGTCCCGCTCAAGGGCACCATCCTCTAGCTTCTCCAGACAGCCCGGTTACGGCCGCCCCCAGAGGTCCTTCTCGGCCTTGGGGGGCGCCGGCTTCCGCCGGTCTCGGGAGAGCACGGCCGACACCTCTTCCATGGTGGAGGCCAAGGCCGCGTCCTGGGCCGCCACCAGCGCTCTGATCCCCCCGAAGGCCAGGTCCACCAGCGCATCCATCTCCTCGCGCCGGAAGCTCCGGCGCTCGCCCGTGCCCTGGATCTCGATCAGGGAGCCCCCGGCCGTGGCCACCACGTTCATGTCCACCTCGGCGACCTGGTCCTCGACGTATTCGAGGTCCAGCAGGGGCGTTCCGCGCACCAGCCCCACGGAGACGGCGGCGACCTGGTCGCGGATGGGCCAGGCCGTGATCTCCCGGGTCATCAGGAGGCGTCCGAGGGCGAGCACCGCCGCCACGTAGGCGCCCGTGATGGCCGCGGTGCGGGTGCCGCCGTCGGCCTGGAGCACGTCGCAGTCGAAGGTGATGGTGCGCTCGGGCATGGCTTTGAGGTCCACGGCGGCCCGCAGGCTGCGGCCGATCAGGCGCTGGATCTCGGCCGTCCTCCCGGACGGTTTGCCCTGGTTGACCTCGCGGGTGCTGCGGGTGTGGGTGGCGCGGGGGAGCATCGAGTACTCGGCCGTCAGCCAGCCCTCGCCGCTGTCCTTCTTGAACGGGGGGACGCGGTTCTCGACGCTGGCCGCCACCAGCACGCGGGTGTCGCCGAGCTCGATCAGGGCCGAGCCCTCGGCGAATTTGAGGACGCCGGTCTGGATGCGTAAGGGGCGAAGGGCGTCGGCGGCACGGCCGTCGGGACGGAGGGAGCTGGCATTGCGGGGATCGGTCATGCTCATGGCGGGCATTCTATCTGCCTGCCGTTACGAAAACCGCCCGACCCACCCGCCGCCAAAATCCGCCGCTCAAGAAAACATTGGCGGAGAGATCATCCGCCACCCCCATTGGTTGCGTAATCCCGGCCATAAGGGGGAAGCAGGAGTTGGAGCCCGGGAACCGACTCCCCCGCGACCTCCCTGAGCCGTTTCAACGTATTACCCGCAGAAGAGAACTAGGAGGAGAAACGTGAGGAATCGTCTTGTCATGATCCTGTTGGCCCTGACGGTCCTGGCCGGCTTCGTGCCCGCCCAGGCGTCCAGCCACCGTGAAGCCCCCGGCATCACCGAGATGCCCAAGGTGGACGGCACCGACCTGTACATGTTCAACAGCTATGAGCTCGGCCGCGAGGGGTACGTCACCCTGATCGCCAACTACCAGCCCTTCCAGGACGCCTGGGGCGGCCCCAACTACTTCTCCCTGGATGCCGACGCGTTCTACCGCATCCACATCGACAACACGGGCGACGGAGTCGAGGACCTCACCTTCCAGTTCCGGGTGGCGCCTCGTCTCGCGGACCTGAAGGTCCCGGTCGGCGGGCAGCAGGTCTCCGTCCCCCTCTACAACATCGGCCCGATCTCCGGAGCGGGCGGCAGCCGGTCGGCGACCCTGAACGTGCTGGAGAGCTACACGATGTGGGTGATCAAGGGACCCGTCGGCAACGCCGGCCGTGCGGGTGAGCTTCGCGACCAATCCCAGCGGCGGTGCCGCCCGCTTCGGCAAGCCGGCCGACAACGTCGGCCAGAAGTCGATCCCGGACTACGCCTCCTATGCCGCCAACTTCATTGAGGATTTCAACATCCCGGGCGGCTGCACGGGCAACCCCAACGCCCAGGGACGGGTGTTCGTCGGCCAGCGCAAGGAGTCTTTCGCCGTCAACGTCGGCGAGATCTTCGACCTGGTCAACCTGAACCCGCTCGGCGCCCGTGACGCCGAGCCGAACCCGCTCGAAGAGAAGAACATCACCACCTTCGCCATCGAGGTGCCGGTGGAGTGCCTGCGCAGAAACGCCAACAGCCCGGTGATCGCCGGCTGGCAGACGGCCGCCCTGCCGCGCAACCGCGTGCTGAGGGCCGATCCCACGTACATGAACCCGACGACCGAGAGCGGCAACTACGTCCAGGTCTCCCGGCTCGGCATGCCGCTGGTCAACGAGGTGGTCATCGGCCTCAAGGACAAGAACCTGTTCAACGCCGCCTCGCCGCGGGGGGACGCGGCGCTCGCCACGTACATCACCAACCCGACTCTGCCCGAGATCATCGAGATCCTGTTCGGATCGGCCGGAGTCAGGGCTCCCAACAACTTCCCGCGCACCGACCTGGTCGCGGCGTTCGCCACCGGCATTCAGGGACTGAATTTCCTGTCGGACGGCCAGCCGCACGAGATGATGCGCCTGAACACCTCGATTCCGGCGGTGTCCGCCGCCCAGCAGAACAACCTCGGCGTGCTCGCGGGAGACAACGCCGGCTTCCCCAACGGCCGGCGCCCCGGTGACGACGTCACGGACGCCGAGCTGCGGGTCGCCATGGGCGTGCTCTGCCATGCGTTCCCCGGCGTCTTCTGCAACCCCGCGGACGCGCCTTCGGGTACTCTTCCCTACACGGACGGGGTGCTCCAGGACGCGAGCCAGTTCGACTCCACCTTCCCGTACCTGAAGGCGCCGCTGCCCGGCTCGCCCAACGGTCCGAACGGCGTCGGCGTTCTGCCGTAAGACCGTGAGAGAACAGACGAGAAAAGGTTGATCCATGACGACTCTGAAGCCACTCGGTCTCGCGCTGCTCCTGATGGTGCTCCTGGCCGCCGCCGCCCGGGCGCACGATTTCTGGATCGAGCCCTCGGCGTTCACGCCGGTGCCGGGGCAGCGCGTGTCCGTGCGGCTCAGGGTCGGCGAGGGGTTCCGGGGCGACCCGGTGCCCCGCAATCCTGAGCGCATCGAGCGCTTCGCGGCCGTGGGGGCTTCCGGCGAAGTTCCCGTCGCCGGAATCCCCAACGGCGAGCCGGCGGGCTTCGTGGCGTTCAACAACCCGGGCCTCCAGCTCCTTGTCTACGACAGCGACCACGCGTCGGTCGAGCTCGAAGGCCCGAAGTTCGAGGAGTACCTGAAGCTGGAGGGGCTGGAGGCGGTCAGCGCCCTGCGGGCCAAGCGCGGTCAGACCGGTGCTCCGGCCAAAGAGATCTATTCGCGGTGCGCCAAGTCGCTGCTCGCCGTGGGTGGTGGCGACGGGAAGGGCTTCGACCGCAAGCTGGGCCTGCCGCTGGAGCTCGTGCCGGAGGTGAATCCTTATACTCTTCAAGCGAAAGGTTTGCTGCCGGTGCGCCTCTCCTTCAACGGCAAACCTTTGGCGGGCGCGCTGGTGATGGCCTTGCAGAAGGACCGGCCCGAGCCGGGGCTCTCGGCGCGCTCGGACACGCGACGGCCGGGTCCGGCTTCCGTTGGACCGCCCGGGAGTCTGGCTGGTCAAGGCGGTCCACATGGTGCCGGCCGCCAAGGAAACGGGGGCTGATTGGGAGAGTTTCTGGGCCTCGCTGACTTTCGAGGTTCCAGGGCGATAGGAGCAAGCCGTACTTCAATTCATGGACCCGAGGGACGCGGAGGATCTCAAGCTCATGAGCCGGGTTGCCGCCCGGGACGGCGCCGCTTTCACGCGCCTGTTCGAGGTGTATGCATCCACGGCCCTGGGCCTGCTCTACCGAATCCTCGGCCGGCGTAGCGAGGCCGAAGAGGTGTTGCAAGAGGTCTTCCTCCAGGTCTGGACCCAGGCCGAACGCTACGACGGCAGCCGCTCTTCGCCGCGCGGCTGGATCCTGATGCTGGCCCGTTCGCGGGCCCTCGACCGCATCCGCCGCCGGGAGTCGTCGCGGCGCCGGGAGGAGGCTGCCGGGGAGGAGGCCAGCTTCGCGGAGCCACCGCTCGGCACGGAACGGTTGGAGACCGTGGAACGCCGCCGCCAGGTGGCCACGGCCCTGGGAGTGCTCTCGCCGGACCAGCGGCGCTGCATCGAGCTGGCCTTCTTCGAGGGGCTGACCCACACGCAGATCGCCGAGCGCCTCGAAGCGCCGCTCGGCACCGTAAAATCCCGGATCCTGCTGGGCATGAACAAGCTCCGGCAGGCCCTGAGCGCTTGAGCCATGGCCAGCCCGCACTCCGAACGTATCGAAGACCTCCTTCCCGCCTACGCGCTGGGTGCGCTGGACGGCGAGGATCTTCGCGAGCTCGAGGAGCACCGGGCGGATGGCTGTGAGGAGTGCCGGCGCCAGCTCGACCTCTGGCAGCGGGATCTCGAATCCCTGGCCGAATCCGTTTCGCCGGTCCAGCCCTCGGAGATCACCCGCGCCCGCGTTCTGCGCCTGGCGGGAGGGGCTTCGGCAACCATGCCCGCGCAAATGCCCGCGCGGAGCCTTCCTCGCTGGCTTCCTTTCGCCGCCGCGGCCCTGCTTCTACTGGGGGTCTGGAGCGTGGCCGGCCAGGTCCGGATGCGCGGCGAGCTCCGCCGGCTGAGCGGCGAGAACGCCCTCATGGCGCGCCGCCTGGAAGAGCTGGGCGGCGACGTGGCCGCGGCCCGGTTCGAGGCCCGGCGCGCGGCCCAGGCTCTTCAGATCCTCGCCGCACCCCATGTCAATTCGGTCGTGCTCGCGGGGCTGGGCCCCACCCCGGGCGCCGCCGGCCAGACCTATGTGAATCCGCAGACGCGGGACGCCCTGTTCTACGCCTTCAACCTGCCCGCCCTGGCGCCGGACAAGACCTACCAGCTCTGGTTCATCGCGGACGGCAAGTCCGTTTCGGCCGGCACGTTCTCCGTGGACCCCCGCGGCACCGGCACCCTGCGGGTCGACAAGGTGGCGGACGTGAAGGACATCCAGGTCTGGGCCGTGACCGTGGAGCCCAGGGGCGGCGTGCCCCAGCCCACGGGCGAGATGGTCCTCAAGGGCTGACCCCTGCTAGAGTCCGCTCCACGTGTCCGAGGAGCGAAATCCACTCGAACGTCTGAGAGCGCGGGCCGCCGCCGAGCCGGTGCCTGCCACGGTCGTGCTCGCCGAGGGGGAAGACTCCCGGGTCATCGAAGCCGCCGGGCGCGCCACCGCCCTCGGCTACTGCAAGGCCCTGCTGGTAGGGCCAGGACACCTCAACCCCGCGGACGATCCCGACCTGCCGGAGCTGACGGCCCTGCTGGCCGATCGGTTGGCCGCGCGGGGGGGCGACGTGAGCCTTGCGCCGAAGCTGGCCCTCGATCCCCTCCATTACGCGGCGCTGCTCGTGGCCTCCGGCAAAGCGGACGGCGCGGTGATGGGTGCCCTCGCCACCACGGCGGACACCCTGCGGGCGGCCCTGCGGGTGATCGGCTCCCGGCCCGGCCTCAGGGTGGTTTCCTCCTGTTTCCTGATGGTGCTCCCGGAGGATCGCGGGGGGCGTGGGCTCATCTACAGCGACTGCGGCGTGGTGCCGGACCCCGGTCCCGCGGAGCTCGCGGACATCGCCGAGGCCGCCGCGGCGAGCTGCCGCGTGCTGCTGGGCGAGGAGCCCCGGGTGGCCCTGCTGTCGTTTTCCACCCTCGGGAGCGCCCGCCACCGGCGGGTGGACAAGGTGCGCGCCGCGCTCGCCCTCCTGCGCGAGCGGCGGGTGGATTTCGCGGTGGACGGCGAGCTCCAGGCCGATGCCGCCCTGGTGCCGGCCGTGGCCAGCGCAAGGCGCCGGGGAGCCCGGTGGCGGGCCAGGCCAACGTGCTCGTCTTTCCGGACCTCGACGCGGGCAACATTTCCTACAAGCTGACCGAGCGGCTCGCCGGGGCGCGGGCGGTGGGCCCCCTGCTCCAGGGGCTCGCCCGGCCGGTGAACGACCTTTCTCGCGGCTGCTCGGCCGAGGACGTCGTCGACGTCCTCGCGGTGACGGCCCTGGACGTGGCGGAACGGAGGAGGAGCCCATGAAAGTGCTCTTATGAAAGTATTGGTCATCGGCGGCGGTGCCCGCGAGCACGCCCTGTGCTGGAAGCTGCAAGCAGAGCCCGCTCCTGACCGAGCTGTACTGCGCTCCCGGCAACCCCGGAATCGCCGCCGTGGCCGACCGGGTACCCCTGGCCGCCGAGGAGATTCACCGGCTGGCCGACTTCGCCCAGAGATGAAGATCGACCTCACGGTGGTCGGCCCCGAGCTGCCGCTCACCCTGGGGATCGCGGACGAGCTGGCCGGCCGCGGCCTCGCCGTCTTCGGCCCCACCCGGCGCGCCGCCGAGATCGAAGGGAGCAAGGTCTTCGCCAAGCAGCTCATGGAGCGGCACGGCATCCCCACCGCCCCTTTCGCCATCGTGCACGACGCGGCCACGGCGCGAACGGAGGCCCGCCGCTTCGGCTTCCCCGTGGTGCTCAAGGCGGACGGCCTGGCCGCCGGCAAGGGCGTGCTCATCGTCCAGAACGAAGCCGAGCTGGAGGAGGGGCTCCGCGAGCTGTTCGAGGAGCGCCGGTTCGGCGCCAGCGCCGACCGGGTGTTGGTGGAGGCCTTCCTCACGGGCGAGGAGGTCTCTTTCATGGCCCTGTGCGACGGCGAGCGCGTGCTCCCCCTCGCCACGGCCCGGGACTACAAGCGGATCGGCGACGGCGACACCGGCCCCAACACCGGCGGCATGGGCGCGCACAGCCCGGCGGGTGGGCTCTCCGCCGAGGCCGCCGCCGAGGCGGTGGAAACGGTCCTGCGCCCGGCCGTGGCCGGCATGGCCGCCGAGGGGCGCCCGTTCACCGGCGTGCTCTACGCCGGCCTGATCCTCACCCCCGAGGGGCCGCGGGTGCTGGAGTTCAACGCCCGCTTTGGCGATCCCGAGGCCCAGGTGCTGATGATGCGGCTGGAAGACGACCTCCTCCCCATCCTGGCCTCGGGAGCCGCCGGCCACTTCAATCATCTTCCCAATAATCGCCGACTTTCTTTCCGCCGCGAGGTGGCGGCCTGCGTCGTCCTGGCGAGCCCCGGCTACCCCGGCCGGCCGCTTCAGGGCGAGCCCATCCGCGGCCTCGACCGCGCGGCCGCCCTGCCGGGGGTCGAGATCTTCCACGCCGGCACGGACATGCTTGGCGGCGAGCTGGTCAGCGCGGGCGGCCGGGTGCTCTCCGTCTGCGCGCTCGGCCCGGACCTTCCTGGCGCCCTCGACCGTGCCTACGCGGCGGTCGGCGAGGTCGACTGGCCGGGCAAGATCTACCGCCGGGACATCGGAAGATCGTCGATGCAAGCGGTTCGATGATACAGGTGCTTACGCGTTGTTGACGCTGGGTTCGATCTAACCATTCGCGGCCTGGTACCTATCCTGCATAGGTTCAGGCCGCTGTCGTACATGGACTGGATGTCACCATGAGTGGATGCAGCGGTTGCTCTTTCAAGGGCATGTCGACGGCGGTCGAAGAAACCTTCGTCGGCGTTCGTTTTCGCGAAGAGACCAATCTCACTCTCTGCTCCACCGGGGGGCAGATCTACGCCAGGGGGGAGAAGGTGGTCGTGGACCTGGAGTCTGGACCGGCATTCGGGCACGTCGAGCAGTCGCCCATGCCCGTCTTCAAGCCCTGCCAGAAGTCGAGCGCCCGCCCCGTCCTGCGCGCGGCGGACGACGAACGACTTCGCCGCCTACGACCGGCAGTGCCAGACCGAGCACACCGCCAAGCTCTTCGCCCAGGAGCGCTCCCGCGCCCTCAGCCTGGACATGAAGGTCTCCCTGGTCGATTTCTCCTTGAGTGGCAAGAAAGCCACGTTCTACTTCACCTCGGACGGCCGGGTGGACTTCCGCCAGCTCGTGCGCGACCTGTCGAGCCGGTTCTCCGTGCGGGTGAAGATGGTGCAGGTGGGCGCGCGCGACGAAGCCGGCCTGGTGGGCGGCATCGGCATCTGCGGCCGCACCCTCTGCTGCTCCACCTGGCTCAAGGACTTCCGGCCGATCTCCATCCAGATGGCCAAGCGCCAGAACCTGAGCCTCAACCCTTCCAAGATCTCGGGCCAGTGCGGGCGGCTTCTCTGCTGCCTGGCCTACGAGGACGAGCACTACAAGGCGAGCCGGAACCCGGACAACCGGTCTGCGGCGCCAGCGACAGCGTAGGCATCACCGATCCCATGGGACCCAAAATGGCCAACCGCAAACTGATACGCCCGGACATGAACGAGCTCAAGAAGGAGCTACCCGCCGCCCGCAGCGTCCGCCGCAAGCAGTCGCCCCCCGAGCAGACCAACGCCGAGGAGTTCTACTACCTCAAGCAGATGGCGGCCAAGACGCCCATGGTGGTGATCTTGAACGACGGCGAGGAGCTCCGCGGCTGGATCGAGTGGTACGACAAGGGCGCCATCAAGCTCAACCGCCACGTCGGCCCCAACCTGCTCATCCAGAAGCACGTGATCCGCTACATGTTCAAGGAAGACGAGTTGAAACGGCGGGTCAAGCGGACGGGTGAAGAGGACCGGTGAGCCGCCCCCTCCTCGTCTTCACCCAGGGCGACCCCGCCGGGATCGGCCCGGAAATCCTCCTCAAGCTCCTGCTCGAGACCCCGGAGCCCGCCGGCTGGCGCCCCGCTTTTTACCCAATATTGGTGGCCGAGCGCGCCGCTCTAGAAGCCCTTCAGCCTTCGCTCCCCTCGTTTCCCTGGGACCGCCTGCGCTACGTGGCCTCTCCGGCGTCTCGCGAGGAGATCCCCGAGGACGGGATTCCCGTCGTCGACCCGGTGGGCCACGCTCGTACGCTCTCTCTCGGCCATTCGGGTCCCGCGGACGCGGCCGGCGCCATGGCGGCCCTCGACGCCGGCATCGCCCTCGTCCGTTCCGGAGTGGGCGACGCGCTGGTGACGGCGCCCGTGAGCAAGGAGTCGATCGCGCACCAGCACCTCCCCGGCTTCGTGGGGCACACGGACTACCTGGCGGAGATCTGCGGCCTGGAGCGCTATGGCCGCGATTACCTGATGGCCTTCCTCGCTCCGGACCTCCAGGTGGCCCTGCTCAACGTCCACCTTCCCCTGCGCAAGGCGCTGGACGGCATCACGGGCGAGGCGGTGGGCGAGGCTCTCGACTGCCTCCACCGCCACGCGGGCGGCAAGATCGCCCTGGCCGGCCTGAACCCTCACGCGGGAGAAAACGGACTGTTGGGGGATGAGGAACAGCTCGTGCTCATTCCCGCCGTGAAGGCCGCCCGCGAGCGCGGCCTGGACGTCCACGGCCCCGAGAGCGCCGACTCCCTCTTCGCCCGTGCCGGCCACCGGGGGGAGTTCGACTGGGTGCTGGCCCTCTACCACGACCAGGGGCTGATCGCCGTCAAGACGGCCTCCTTCGGCCTCGCCACCAACTGGACGCTCGGCCTCCCCTTCCTGCGCACCTCCGTGGACCACGGCACCGCGTTTGGACTGGCCGGACGGGGTCTCGCCGATGCCGGGCCGATGGCGGCGGTGGTGGAGTCGACGCTAGGGCTGATCTCGGGAACGTTGCCGCGCCACCGCCAATAGCGAATCCCCGAACGCCCGGGTGTGCACCACCCGGCCGATCACCCGCAGGGGCTTCAGGAACTTCGTCCCCTCGCCCACCGAGCAGAAATTGGATTCGGTCTTCAGGACCTCGGTCTCCAGCCCCGCCGCCGCGAACCCTTCGCGCAGCATCCGCCCTGTGAACATGTGGACGTGGGTGGGGTCCTGGTACCAGGCCCAGCGCTTGCCCAAGAGGGGACGGGCGGCGCTGTGGGCGTTCAAGGTGATGACGAACAGCTTCCCCCCCGGCTTGAGGCACCGTTGGCAGCTCGCCAGGGCCACCTCATAGTGGGGGAGGTGCTCGATGACGTCGAACATCGTGATCGCGTCAAAATGGCCGTCCGGGAACGGGAAGGGGGCCTCGGCGCCCTGCACGAAGACCTCGCCCCGCGCCCGCTTGCGGGCCTCGGCCGCCGCGTGCTCGGAAAGCTCGATGCCGTGCATCTCGTAGCCGCTCCGCTCCGCCGCTTCCAGGAAGAAGCCGTACCCTGCGCCCACGTCCAGCACCCGGCCTGCGGCGGGCACACCGTGGGTCCGCAGCAGGCCCACGAGGTATTCCAGGTACTTCACCTTGCCCGGGTGGAGCTGGAAGTACTCGCGCTCGAAATAGGAAGGGTCGTCGCCGTGCACGGGCGCGCATGCTAGCACCCCGCCGGGGGCTGTGCTAACAATCCCGCCCATGTTCTGGATCGACCTTCTGGGCGTCCTGCTGACGCTGGCCGCCGTGGGCCTCCTCGTCTCCGGCGGCTACCTCGCCGCCCTGCGCCTGCTGGGCGAGGAAGCCCGCCGCGATCCGCTGGCGCTCGCCATCGCCTCCCTCCTTCTGGCCACGGCCCAGGCGGTGGGCATCGGCCTCCTGCTCGGCGGTTTCGGCGTGCTGAGGATTGGCTACGCCCTGGCGGTCCAGGCCGGGCTCGTGATCCTTCTCCTGTTCCCTCGGCGGACCGGGCTTCTGGAGCCCGCCCACGCCATAGTCCGGCGCTCGTGGGAGGTTCTTCGCGGGCATCCCGCGCTCGCCCTGGTCACCCTGCACGCGGTGGGAAGCGAGGCCCTGCGCGGGCTCGCGCGGCCGCCGCTCGCGTGGGACAGCCTCATGTACCACCTGCTGCTCACGGCCACCTGGCTGCGGGACGGCAACCTGAACCCCGTCTTCGGCAACGTCCCCGTCAACTACTACGGCTACGCGCCCGCCAACGGGGCCGTCTGGTACTGGTGGTGGATGGCCCCGTCGCACAGCGAATTCTGGGTCAACCTGGCCGCGCTCCCCCACTGGCTCCTGCTCGGCCTGGCCGTGGGAGCCGTGGCCCGCGAGCTGGGCGCCCGCCGCCATTGGCCGCTCGCCACGTTCCTGGTGTTGCTCACGCCGACCATCGTCCGCTTCGCGGCCACCCAGTACGTGGACCTCTTCGTAGGCTCGGCCCTCGTCTCCGCCAGCCTGTTCGCCCTGCGCTGGGTGAAGGAACCACGCTGGAGCCACTCCTTGCTCATCGGCGCCGGCCTCGGCCTGGCCGCCGGGGCCAAGGTGCTGGGCATTCCCTACGCCCTGGCGCTGGCCGGCGCGGCGGTCCTGCTGGCCCGCCGCCCGTGGGGGAAGCGCATTCCCCAGATTCTCGCCGCCGTCCTTGTGGCCTCCCTCCTGGGGAGCTTCTTCTACGTCCGCAACGTGCTCCTCCCCGCGAGTCTCCCCGCGAGTCTTCCCGCCAGCTATGGCGACCCGCTGGCCCTGGCCTGCGAGCAGACGGCGAGCGGCAAGGAGAACGCCAACAAGCCCACGTTCCCGCGCAAGAACTCGGTGATCGACCAGAGCGCGAAGATGTTCGGCGAGGGTCAGCTTCTGGAGGCCTTCCTGGGGATCGACCACGCCCAGCAGGTGGAGCTGGGGGTGGGGCCGCCGGTCCTGCTCCTGCTGCTGGCGGCGTTGGTCCTGCCGTTCGGCCTGGGCCGCGAGAATTGGCGCGTGAGCCTCCTGGTGATCCTCCAGATCGGCGCCGAGCTGGCCTTCTGGCTGGCCGTCCCCTTCGCCAAGGCCGGGCACGTGTACGCGAACATTCGCTACCTGATCCCGGCCATCGGCCTCGCCTGGGCCGGCGCCGTGGCCCTCGGCGAGAAGCGGCGCATTCCGGACCGCTGGATGGAGGGGATCACCCTCGCCCTCCTTCTCCAGGGGCTCCTGCAGCTCAACCCCCGCATGCCCACCGGCGTGCGTTTGACCATGGCCCTGGTGGATCTGGCGGTGGTGGCGCTGGCCCTCGTGCCCCGCCCGCGGCAGCCTCGAACGGCCCGGGCTCTGGCCCTCGCGGCGATTGTCGCGATCCTCGTGGGCGCTCCCGTTCTCGTCGAATTCCGCGTCGGCGACCGCGGGCGCGCTCTGGCCACGGAGTACGCCGCTCATCAAACCACCGTGCGCTACCAGGCTGCCGGCTGGAACTGGCTCGACCGCCACGCGGGCACCGGCGCCGTGGCAACGGTCCACTCGCCCAACAACTACTTCATGTACCCGGCCATGGGGCCTCGCCTGGAGCGGGACGTGCGCTACGTCAACGTCAACCAGGCCGACCGCCCCCTGGCCATCGCCTATCCCCAGTGCCAGCCGCGGGTGGATTTCTCGGCCGACGCCTGGGTGGCCAACCTGGCGAAGCGGCGCATCCGCTGGGTCCACGTCTCCCGCTACCCCCAGGTCGGGTTCTCCATCGAGAAGACCTGGGCGGACGCGCGACCGGCCAACTTCGTGCTCCGCTTCGCCGACGACACCAACCGGATCTACGAATTCCGGCCCGTGACCGACCGCCCCCACAAAAAGCCCCGCACCGGGGAGGGACCGACGCGGGGGGAGGAGAGGGAGCTGAAGAAGTTGTTGGAGTAGAGACTCCGGGACGGGTTCAACTCCCGAAGCCTGTCCCGAGAGCTATAACAAAAGCGGTATATGGGGGATTCCCATGGAGGGGGCCCTTGCCGCCGCGACCCCCCGCCCGGGCATAAATGCCCGGTCTAAGTTGAAGAAGCCCCCTGAAGGGGACTCAACTTGTCCCCGATTTTGGAGTCGGCTTTAGCCGGCTTCTTTTGCCTAGCGCGGGCATTTATGCCCGGGCGGGAGCGCGGCTAGGGTAAACGTTCGAGAGCAAGGCGGAATCTGACAAAGTACCCCATCATGCGGATCTTCTTAACCGGCGCCACCGGCTACATCGGCCGCTCCCTGGCGCAGCGCCTCGCCGGGTCCGGCCATGAGGTGCGCGCCCTGGTGCGGTCCACCAGCAACCCGGAAACCTTGAAGCAGCTCCAGGCCCTGGGGATCGCCACGTTCGTGGGCGACGTGGCCGAGCGCATCTCCATGCGGGAGGCGATGTCCGGCGCCGACTGGGTGATCCACGCCGCGGCGGACCTGGACCTCACCGGCCCCCCGGAGCGCATGCGGGCGGCCAACCTCCAGGGGAGCGAGAACGTCGCCTCCCTGGCCTACAAGCTCGGGGTGGGGCGCTTCCTCTCCGTCTCTTCCATGGCGTATTGGGGCGGCAGCCCCGAAGACGGTTCGGTGGTGGGCGAAGAGGCCCCCGTTCAGCAGCCGTTCCCTACGCTCTACAGCGCCACCAAGCACTCGGGCGAGCGTGCGATTCAGGAATGGGCCAAGAAGGGCCTGCGGGTGAACACCGTCTTCCCCAGCTTGGTCTACGGCCCGCCGGGGAAGAAGGAAGGCGCCAACTCCATCCTCCGAGGCTTCCTCAAGGGCCGCTTCCCCCTTCTGGTGGGAGCGGACAAGAAGACCTCCTGGATCTATCTCGAAGATCTGGTCGAGGGGATGGTCAAGGTGATGGAAAAAGCCCCGGTGGGGCGCGGCTACCTCATGACCGGCGACGTCACCACCCTGCGGAGCCTCGTGGACCGCGTCTGCGCCCTCGGAGGCATTGCAGCTCCGCGCCTCAACCTCCCCGTGGGAGCCGCCCGGCTGGCTCTCGGCCTCTCCACCCCGTATTACAAGATGAGGGGCTTCCGTCCGCCCTTCTCCGCCGAGCAGCTCAACAGCCTCGGCCGCCACTGGGCCTTCCACGACGCCCGCGCCCAGGCCGAGCTCGACTGGCATCCCCGGAGCTTGGATGAAGGATTGCCGCCCACGGTCGAGTTTCTGAAGACGACTTGAGGCAGTCCGACGGAGGCCTACCGGCTTCAGATCAGCCCGCGGTCGGCGAGCTCAACCTTGAGATAGGCGTAATAGATCGGCGCCGCGATCAGGCCGGCGATGCCGAAGGCCGACTCCATGACCAGCATCGCCAGCAGCAGCTCCCAGGCACGCGCCTTGATCTCGGTGCCCACGATCCGCGCGTTCACGAAGTACTCCAGCTTGTGAATCACGATCAGGAAGCCCAGCGCGCCCACCGCCACGCCGAGGGAGTGGGAGAGGCTGACGATGAAGATGATCGTGTTCGAGATCAGATTGCCGACCACCGGCAGCAACCCGGCGAGAAACGTGATGACGATCAGCGTCTTGGTGAACGGCAGCCGGACGCCGAGGAGCGGCAGCACCACGAGCAGGTAGATGGAGGTGAGCGCCGTGTTGAGCGCCGAGATGCGCACCTGGGCGAACACGATCCGCCGGAACGCATCACCCAAACGGTCGGCCCGCGCGGCCAGCGCATCCGCCAGCGGCGCCCGGGTGGTGGTCGGCCGGACTTCGTGGAGCGAGACGATGGCGCCGATGATCATGCCGATCAGGGCATGGACGAAGGCCCGTCCGAAGTCGGCGCCAATACTCTGGAGCTTCCCCGCGTGCTCACGGAGCCACACCACCAGGTCGTTCTTGAGCTCGTCGGCATTGGTGGGGAGCTCCCGGGCGAGCCAGGCAGGGAGATGTTCCCTCGAGGTCTCGATGATGTCGGCCATCTTGCCGATCAGCGCTGGGAGGTTCCCCTGCTCGCTGCGGAAAAAGGCGATGACGCCGACGATGGAGAGGGTCAGCGCCGCGACGATGAATACCGCGAGGAGGCCCACGGCGACGAATTTGCCCGTCTCGCGGCGGCCGCGGATGAAGTGCAGCCGGCGCGCCACGATGTGGACGATCTCGTAAACGGCGAGCCCGCCGACCAGAGCCGCCAGCACGTGGAGCTGGAGGACAAGGAAGAGGGCGATGCCGGCGAGGATCCAGGAGGCGATCTCGGAGGCGGAGGGAGGGAGGCGGATCTCCGGCGTAGGTGTGTCGTGGTTGGTCAAGATCGATGAGTCTAGACGATTCGGCTCCCGCCTGCGCGATAGGGGACTCGCTAGAATGCCTCCTATGAGCACCGTCAGTCTGCAAGAGCTCCAACGAGATCCCGAAGGCCTTTTGAACCGGCTCGAAGCTGGAGAACGCTTTGTCTTGATCCGTGGCGGCCGCCCGATCGCCGAGATAAATCCTCTTTCTCCTGCTCAAGTCGGTCCGCGTCCGTTCGGCCTTTGCGCCGGGTCCTTCACGGTGCCAGATGACTTCGACGCGCCGCTGTCGGAGGATCTCTTGCGGGATTTCGAGGGTTGATGAGGCTGTTTACACTGCCCCTTATTATCGTGACATCCAAACCTACCTACTCATACCCTTCCATACATCTCGGGGTCTTCATGAGGGTGAGGAGGATCGTCACGATCTGCCCTTCGAGGAGACGGCCCGCCGACGGTGCACCCGGAAAGGGGTCGGTTGAGGACTGGGCCGTCTCTACGGGACGGTGTTGCCCTGTGCAAGCATTGAGGTTACGGGGATATCGAGGAAACGCCCCCGTAAGCTCATCTTGGGCCTCGGCATAACGGGTCCGTAGAGACGCCCCAGTCCTCAACCGGGCCCTTTCCGGGTCCTCAAACGGCGGGGCGTCTCTCTCGGAGGGGACATTGGAACGCGCCCAAGGCAACCTCTTGGATCTCCCCGCACAAAGAATCCATAGCAAACGATGCGTGTGAAGACGGGCGCCCGAAAATCAGAGCACGCCGGATGTCCCGCGCCACGCCCCGTAGGGGCACAGGCATAAAGCCTGGCGCTTCAGCGCCAGGAAACAGCCACCCAATCCCAGGAAGCCCCGTAGGGGCGCAGGCAGACAACAACGGCGCCGAAAAGCCGCCTGCGTCCCTACGGGACTTCGGTAAACGGGGGGCGTCCCAACCTGGCGCTGAAGCGCCAGGCTTTATGCCTGTGCCCCTACGGGGCGCAAACCTTGGCGATCTGGGCCATGCACCGAGCGCGGGCAACGTCCCCAAGCGCCAAAACGAGAAGGTCGGGGTCCTTTGCCTCAAGAACCGCGTTCATGTACTCGGCAACGGCCTCGTCATCGGTGAGGTACCGGGCGGCGTCGAAGGGGATGAGCCTGGGGGCTGCCTTGGGTTTGGTCATGGGGCGTCTCCGATTTCTGAAGCGATTCGTTGAGCACGCCGGATGTCCCGCGCCACGCCCCGTAGGGGCACAGGCATAAAGCCTGGCGCTTCAGCGCCAGGAAACAGCCCCCCCAATCCCAGGAAGCCCCGTAGGGGCGCAGGCAGACAACAACGGCGCCGAAAAGCCGCCTGCGTCCCTACGGGACTTCGTGAATAGGGGGCGTCCCAACCTGGCGCTGAAGCGCCAGGCTTTATGCCTGTGCCCCTACGGGGCGCAAACTGGCTCGCCGCCGGCAGTCGTCTCGCGGGTCCTTGGCTACTCGCCTCTGCCCTTCAAAGCGACTCCAGCGTCCGGGGCCGAAAACATCTTTTCCGGATGCTCCTTCTGCAGCTCTATGTAGTAGGCCACCAGACGATACGGATCGTGCCCGAACTGTTCCGAGATACTGTGACGAGCCTCGCGAATGCGAGAAAGTTCTCCGTCACTATTGTTCGTTGAGAGCGGTTCAAGATTCTTATTCATAATGCTCACCTAATAACTCCAAGGGCGTCGCCAAAACCGGAACGTACAGACCGAGGAGGCTGTTCACTCGGCGTATGTGCCCATACTTGTTGGCATTCGCCAAGTGCCTACAGTTCCATGTTACCAGAAACTCGCACTTGTGGTAGGAAGCCAGCGCCAGATGAAGCGCGTCTCCTGCGGGGTCTTCTGGCATGAGCCGGTGTTGGATGTAGGCATCAACGATTTCGGCCACGGGAGGTGCCATTTCCAGGAGCCGAAGCTCTTGAGCCAAGCTCAGGGCAGCCGCTTTGCTCGGATAGTCTCCTTTCCGTAGCTCATCCAAGACCGGATCGCTACTTACCAGTAAGTAGTCCTCCTGAGCTATGGCCCACCATTTCCTCGTCCAATCACGCCGCGCCATCGCTGCCGCTCCTGGACGGGTCGTATGGTAAAAGCTCGGTATCGACGTTTCGACATATACAAGAGCCTTTGACATGTGTTTACGATAGCGCATCCGTTTCAAATCGCCAAGTGGGCCACCTCGATAGGCTGGGGTCACCTCCCATGTTACTCCGCCTCCAAAAGAAAGGGGATTGTTCGACGTCGCGCCCGCCTATCTCGGCTTCGTTCAAACAAGCTATGAAGGAGATCTTGGTTAAGACCCAATTTCTGAAGGATAAGAATTTCCAGAATCAAAGCCAATCGTATCGAATCTTCGTACAGATCCCAGCCCTTAGAGGATCTCTTCGCCAGCCCAGGCTCAGAATGGCTTAAGAAATTCCGCGTGTTCGCAACTCGAGTCACGAAGGACTTTGCGTTATCCGCAAGGGTAGGCAGGACCTGGGCAGCCTGTTGGATCTGCTCCTTTAGGCGTAGGCGAAGCAGCTAGGCTCCATTACTGTGCTGTAAGGCTGTCTGAAGAAAATCTCGACTCTGCCTTTCTGGAGCACAAGTCAAGATTGTCGTTTTTCTCGCTCCATGGGCTTCCTGACGGCTCGACTAGCCTTTACTTCGATCTCGAAATGAGCCTCTTAGTACCATAGAGCCGGTGAAAGCCCTCGAGACTGCCTCGGACAAGACTCACGGAACCTGTGCTCTTCGTAGATCTCGCGCAACTTTGATACTCAGCCTCATAGCTCCCAGGTAAAGTTGTACGACACTGTTGAGCTGGGGCCATAGATCATGCCAGCATTGCAGAATGTGCGGATCGCTAGCGATTATATCGTTCAAACTGAAGAGCATCTCGGAAGGGATAAGCAGCCTCTCAGGTTGGTCTGCCGCTGGTTTACCAAGAGGAAGGAAATCGAGGCGGCCAGTATACCTATTTCTTAAGGAGAGCTCAAACTGTTTATCGACCGATATCCGGCGAGGTAGACGAAGGAGTTTCTTCGCGAAGTGGCAAAAGAAATGAAAGCCTGCACTAGGCCGGCCAATTTGGCCAGCACCGAAAAGCGCTCGGGAAATCTCGAATCTATTCGAAGGCCGCAAAAATGGCGAAACTTGGCCTCCCTGGCAAAGGGGCTAGGTAGCGATATAATTCGTCCCAGTAGATCAGATTGATTTCAACGGCGCCTACCTTGCCGCAAGGCTCAGCTGCCACCGTGCTGCGCTCCCCCCTCCTAGGGTGACGGGTGCAGGTTCTTTGTAGGTCAAATTATAGCTTCGACCGGAAGGTAAATCTTCAAAGCTGTCATCGAATGAAAAGGTAATACCTGCCCAGTCTTCTATGTAGGTTAGCCTGAACTCGAGAGAATAAATTTCGGGATCTAGATTGGCAAGGTGAGCTCCCTTTATGATTCTTGGAATGGCATAGGTTTTCTGAATCCCGAAGCCTGACCTTCTAAAGCTACGTTCACCGAACACTTCAGCGCTGAGCAGGTCCCCATTTCTTGCTATTCCATGGAGAACCGCGCGGGCTGTCCTCTGAGAATAAACCGAAATCTTCAGAGAACGAGCCGCGTAGATCAAGCTCAAATGCGGACGGTGTATTTGAGCGCAGAACCCCAGAAATCCACTCCCCTCCCGCGGCAAGCCGCCACTTACCATCCCATTCAAAGGGGTATTGTTCGTTTTCTGCCATGGTGTTGTTGTTCCTTGTTTAGTCTAAATGAGAATTTTCGACATCTGCAGCGTTATTGCCAGCTTCAAATCTGGGTCTTCATGAATGCTCCTCCTTAACTCACCCTAAACTTCCCCTGATAATCTTCTGTAGTTCCCCGCCTCGCCATCTCCGTCGGCAGGATCTCCATCCGCCTCTGCGTCTCTAACGCCACCACCATAACGTGCGCGCGGGCCGGCCCTCCAGGGCTTAGCAATTTGGGTGGCCATTCCCCCTGGGGTTGGCACCCCAGGCTCTTCAAATCCCGCCCTTTAGGGTGATGCCCTGCCGGCCCTCGGTTCGGCGATCAAGGTGGGCCAAGCCCTCCGCGGGGCCGTGCGCGGAGGGGCTTGGTCAATCAATTGTCAATGAACACCGCGACCTCCCCGCCTCCTCTCCAGGAGGGTTCTCGCGGGTGGTCTTCTCCCTTGTCAGTCAAGGAATATGCGACTATCATAGGCAATATGTTCGACGACGTCAAGAGGCTGGCCTCCGAGAGGCCCCTCTGGACGATCAGGGTTCATTGACAACTGACGTACCGGCAGGGGGGAGGGCGCGACCCGTCCCTGCCGGCCTTTTTCAGCCTTCCCTGGGAAGCGGGATTCTGCCGCCGACCGGTCGGCGGCTCGCGCGCACCGGTGAGTTTCTGCCGCACGCCGGTCAGCCGCTCATGCGCACCGGTGAGTTTCCGCCGCGCACCGGTCGGTGGCTCGTGCCGACCGGTGAGTTTCTGCCGCGCACCGGTCGGCGGCCCGTGCGCACCGGTGAGTTTCTGCCGCACACCGGTCGGCGGCCCGTGCCGACCGGTGAGTTTCTGCCGCGCACCGGTCGGCGGCTCATGCGCACCGGTGAGTTTCTGCCGCACACCGGTCGGCGGCCCGTGCCGACCGGTGAGTTTTTGCCGCCGACCGGTCGGCGGCTCATGCGCATGGGTGAGTTTCTGCCGCGCACCGGTCGGTGGCCCGCGCCGACCGGTGAGTTTCTGCCGCGCACGGGTCGGCCCGGGATCTCAGCGATCCCGGACCGGGTTCTTACCGCTCAGCGGTTGGACCAGAAGACGGCGGCGGTGCGGCCGGGCACGGAGAAGGTGCCGGTCGTACGGTTGAAGCTGGAGGCCCGCTCGACGGTGTCGAGGGAGAAGATCTGGAGGGGGTGGAGCGTCAGGCGCTTGCCCACGAGGGGGGAGACGGTGACGTTCTGGGTCTGGTCGTTGGCGTTGAAGACGACGACGAGGCGGTCATGGTCGCGGTCGACGGTGCCGGCCGGGTCCTCGACGCTCATGACGATGAGGCCGGGGATCTGGTTCGGGCCGGTGTTGTAGAAGCGGACCTTCTGCTTGACGTCGTCACCCGTGCGCAGCCGGAAGAGCGGGGTGCTCCGGCGGATGGCCAGGACCTCGAGGAAGTGGATGTAGGCCTTGAGGATGTCGCCGCGGTCGGGCTTCAGGGCCGGGTTGGCCAGCAGCGGCTGCATGACGCCCCAGTTGGTCTGGTTGTCCGGCGCCGGCGGCAGGCCGACGCCCCAGTTGTTGGTCGGCGTAGGTGAAGTCGAGCTTGTTGAACCAGTCGCCGGAGTTGTAGCTGTTGCGGTCGAGCGACTTCGAGCGCAGCAGCTCGACGCCGGCGTGGAAGAAGGGGATGCCCTGGCCGAAGGCGACGAGGCTCATGCCGAGGTTCTGCATGCGCACGCGGTCGGCCATGGTGTCGGCGGCGGGCGGCCTTGAGCTGGATGGCGTCGAACAGCGTCTCGTTGTCGTGGGCCTCGATGTAGGTGATGACCTCCTGCGGGTCGCGCGGTGTAGCCGGCCGGCTGGCCGTTGTAGTCGATCTGGCGGGCCGCGCACGAGGTTGCCGTTGCGGTCCTCGAGCTGGTACGTCGGCCAGGTTGCCGGCCAGGCCGACGCGGATCCAGTCGGTCTCGCTGGAGGAGGCGGTCGAGCTGGTCGGCCGGCGAGCCCTGGTTGGTGTCGTTGGGGTCGTAGTAGAGGCCGGTGAGGAAGCCCTGCTCCTGGAGGCCGCTGAACGGTCCGCCGCCGCGCACGCCGTCGCGCAGGCGGTCGTTGAAGGTGCCGATGCCGGTGCCGGCCATGTTGGCCTGGGTGGCGTTGACGCCGCGGGCGTTGTTGGCCACCTCGCCGAAGTTCCAGCCCTCGCCGTAGAGGTAGACCTTGCGTGCCGTCCACGCCGTCGTTGGCCACGGTCAGGGCGTCCAGGGCTCGCGCGCAGCTTGAGCATGTTGCGCTTCATGTGGTGGCCCATGAGGTCGAAGCGGAAGCCGTCCACCTTGTAGTGCTTGGCCCAGGTGACCACCGAGTCGACCAGCAGCTTTTCCATCATGTTGAGTTCGGTGGCGGTGTTCTGGCAGCAGGTGCTGGTCTCGACGTTGCCGTCGGCGTTCAGGCGGTGGTAGTAGCCGGGCACGATGCGGTCGAGCACCGAGCTGGTCGTTCTGGCCCGAGGCGTTGGTGTGGTTGTAGACGACGTCCATCACCACGCGCAGGCCGATGCGTGTTGAGCGCCTTGACCATCTCGCGGAACTCGCGGATGCGGGTCGGGCCGTCGGGGTTGGTGGAGTAGCTCCCCTCGGGCACGGTGTAGTGCCAGGGGTCGTAGCCCCAGTTGAAGGCGTCCTGCGTCGGCCACCGCGCGGACCGCGCGCCTGCTGCTCCTCGGAGTCGGGCGGGAAGCTCGCCAGGTCGCCCGCCGGGGTCTGCCACTGGCGACTTGTCCTCGTTGATGGTGGCGATGTCGAAGGCCGGCAGCAGGTGGACGTGGGTCAGGCCGGCGCGCGGCAGGGTGAGCAGGTGGCGCATGCCGTTGGAGTCGGCAGGGTGAAGGCCTTGAAGGTGCCCTTGAGGTTCGCCGGCACGGTGGGGTCGTTGGCGCTGAAGTCGCGGACGTGGAGCTCGTAGAGGACGATGTCCTCCGGCGCGTCGAGCCGCGGCTTGCCGTAGGAATCCCAGCCGCTGGGCTTGAGCGCGGCGTCGGCCAGATCGACGATCTGGCTGCGCTGGCTGTTTGTGGAGAGGCGAGACCGAGTACGGGTCGGTGACGAGGTTGGTCTCGACCTGGCCGGTCGAGCGGACGAAGACGCTCGACCTCGTAGAGCGTAGTAGCGGCCGTACCAGCTGGCGTTGCCGGTGACGCTCCAGACGCCGGTGGCCGGGTTCGAGGTCATGGTCTGGACGGTCGGGCACGGTGGCCGGGTTCGAGTCCGCGTAGAGGCGGAGCTTGACGGTGCGGGCCGTGGGCGCCCAGACGCGGAGGGTCGGCGTCTTGCCGGAGAACGTCGACGCCGAGCGGCGCCGTTGTAGGTGTAGAGGTCGTCGAGCACGCCCTGGATCTGGAGGCCGGTGGCGTCGACGAGGGCTGCCGTCGGTGTCCTTGGCGTCGACGGCGATCTGCCCCTTCAGGGCCTCGGCGCACCTCGGCCAGGCGGCTCGCCGGCACGTGGAAGGCGCTGAAGCCGGCGAGGTGCGGGAACTTCTCCTGGACGGCGGCGGAGAGGCCCGCCGGGTCCCAGGTCAGCGGGATCGTCGATGCCGCCGGAGACGCCCGTCGGGCTCGAGGGTCAGGTCGCCGTCGGCGTCGTAGTGGAGGGTGACGTCCCAGCCGGCGGAGACCGCGCCCGGGTTCCAGGCGATGGTGTCCGCGGTCACCCAGTAGGCCTGGGCGCGGGCGATGTTGCCCGTGGGGGCGCCGCTGGCGCTCACGGTGAGCACGTGGGTGGCGGCGTCGTAGCGAGAAGAAGATCTCGGTGCAGGCCTGCGGCACGGTGAAGGAGATGTTGGCGCCGCCGGGCGCGCCGCCCGCGCCGTAGTTCTCGTCCCAGCTCTCGTTGATCGCGACCTTGGTCTCGTAGCTGCCGGCGGGGATGCGACGTGGTCGAGAAGGTGTAGATGCCGTCGCCGTCGGGGTCCTGGAGCCAGGAGCGCAGGCAGTCCGGCTGCCAGTCGCCCGGGCAGCCCAGCTCGGACTGGAAGCTGCCGGGGGCGACGGCGATGACCGCGTTCCGGTTGTCTGGTCACCCAGTGGGTGTCGTGGTCGTAGTAGAACTTGACGTCGCCGGGCGCGGCGAGGCTCAGCGGAATGTTCGGCGCCGTTGGGCGTGGCGTTGGCGCCGTAGTTCTCGTCCCAGCGAGTCGTTGAGCGGCGCCTTGTACTCCCAGCTGCCGGCCGGGACGTTGAAGGTGCCCTGCCAGACGCCGTCGGTCGGCGTCGAACGTCGAGATGGGTCGCGGCGCAGTCGGGCTGCCAGTCGTCCGGAGCAGCCGAGCTCGGACTGGAGGCTGCCGGCGATGGTGACGCTCGACGGCTGCGCGCCGCCGCCGCCCGCGCCCGCCGAGATCGTGAGCACGTGGGTCGCGGCGTCGTAGGAGAAGACGGTCTCGGCGCAGTCCGCGGCCACGGTGAAGGGGATGTTGGCCCCGCCCGAGGCGCCGCCCGGCCGTAGTTCTCGTCCCAGCTCTCGTCGATGGCGACCTTGGTCTCATAGCTGCCGGCCGGGATGCGAGCGGGTGGAGAAGGTATAGGTGCCGTCGCCGTCCGGGTCCTGCAGCCAGGAGCGGAGGCAGTCCGGCTGCCAGTCGCCGGGGCAGCCCAGCTCGTGCTGGAAGCTGCCGGGGGCGATGGCGATCACCGCGTTCTTGTTGCTGGTGATCCAGTGGGTCTCGTGGGAGTAGTAGAACTTGACGCCGGCGGCCGAGGCGAGGTTCAAGGCGATGTTGCCGCCGTTCGGCTGGGCGTTGGCGCCGTAGTTCTCATCCCACGAATTGTTGAGCGGCGCCTTGTACTCCCAGTTGCCGGCGGAGACGGTGAAGGTCCCCTGCCAGACGTCGTCGTCGGCGTCGAAGGTGAGATGGGTTTGGGTGCAGTCGGCCATCCAGACGTTGGGGCAGCCCAGATCCTGCTGGAGACTGCCGGCAACGGTGACGAATTGGGGGTTTGGCGTGTGGGCGGCCATGGCCGGGACCGCCAGGACCAGGGCCAGGAGAAACAGGCTTGCGTGCCTTTTCATCTGAGACCTCCTGAAGGAGAGGGGGGACGTTATGAAAACGTTACCACCGCAGGGGATTGTAGCAGGTAACGAACCCTCACCCCCCGGCCCCCTCTCCCGGGGAGGGCGGGAGGGAGCGGGCGGGAGAAGGGGCCGGGGGGTGAGGGTCTGATAAGATCCGCCCCGCGATGGCAAAAGCGGAACAGATCGAGGAGCTGAAGCGGCGCCTGACGGCGGCCGAGCTGGGCGGCGGGCAGGACCGCATCGACAAACAGCACGCGGCGGGCAAGCTGACCGCCCGCGAGCGGATCGAGCTGCTCCTCGACGCCGGCTCCTTCGTGGAGATCGACGCCCTGGTCACCCACCGGTGCCGGGACTTCGGCATGGAGAAGGTCTCCATCCCCGGCGACGGCGTGGTCTGCGGCTACGGCACGGTGGACCACCGGCTGGTCTACGTCTTCGCCCAGGACTTCACCGTCTTCGGCGGCTCGCTCTCCGAGACCAACGCGGCCAAGATCTGCAAGGTCATGGACCTCGCGGTGGAGAACGGCGCGCCCATCATCGGCTTGAACGACTCGGGCGGCGCCCGCATTCAGGAAGGCGTGGCCTCCCTCGGCGGCTACGCGGACATCTTCCTGCGCAACACCCTCTCCTCCGGGGTCGTGCCGCAGATCAGCGCCATCCTCGGCCCCTGCGCGGGCGGCGCCGTCTATTCGCCGGCCATCACGGACTTCATCTTCATGGTCGAGGACACGAGCTACATGTTCGTGACCGGGCCGGAGGTCATCAAGACCGTCACCCACGAGGAGGTCACCAAGGAGGAGCTGGGCGGCGCCTCGACCCATGCGGCCAAGAGCGGCGTCAGCCACTTCACCGTGCCCAACGACGCCGCGTGCCTGGCCGGCATCCGCGAGCTGCTCTCCTATCTCCCCAGCAACAACCTCGACGATCCGCCGCCGCCCGCGGGTGGCGCGGAAAGCGAGGACGACCCCAACCGGGAGTCCGAGGCGCTCAACACCCTGATTCCCGAGGACCCGAACAAGCCCTACGACATCAAGCAACTCATCGCCGGCGTCGTGGACGACGGCAAGTTCATGGAGGTCCATGCCCAGTACGCCCGCAACATCGTGGTGGGCTTCGCCCGCATCGGTGGCCGGAGCGTGGGCATCGTGGCCAACCAGCCGGCCTACCTGGCCGGTGTGCTCGACATCGACGCCTCGCTCAAGGGGGCGCGATTCGTGCGCTTCTGCGACGCGTTCAACATCCCCCTGGTCACCTTCGAGGACGTGCCGGGCTTCCTGCCGGGCACCAATCAGGAGTACGGCGGCATCATCAAGCACGGGGCGAAGCTCCTCTATGCCTACGCCGAGGCCACGGTGCCCAAGATCACCGTGATCACCCGCAAGGCCTACGGCGGCGCCTACTGCGTCATGTCGAGCAAGCACCTGCGCACGGACGTCAACTTCGCCTACCCCACGGCCGAGATCGCCGTCATGGGGCCGGAAGGGGCGGTCAACATCCTTTATAAGAGGGAGCTCGACCAGGCGGGAGCGGAGGCACCGCGGGTGCGGGCCGAGAAGGTGGCCGAGTACCGGGCCAAGTTTTCCAATCCCTACATCGCCGCCGAGCGCGGGTTCGTGGACGCCATCATCGAGCCCAGGAGGACGCGGCCCGAGATCGTGCGGGCCTTGCGGCAGCTCGGGGCCAAGCGGGCGAGCATGCCGCCCAAAAAGCACGGCAATATTCCCTTATGAATTCCGTGATGAATCCGTAGTGAATCCCGCTGTGAGCAGGCTTCCGCAACCGGAAGTCTCCTGTTTTCTTGACATCCAGGCGGCGCGTGGGGCAAGCTGGACCGCCCGTAGACGCTGAAACAATCGATTGGGAGGGGCCGGGCGCGTCGTCCAAGGAGAGGACATGAGAGAGAAAGACCGACAGCTCAGCCGCCGGCGTCACCGCCGGATCAAGCGACTCAAGAGGCGCAACCAGGAGGAGATGCAGCACCGGACCGAACGGCCGGCGGGTTCCAAGCGCTCCGTCAAGAAAGCTCCGCCCGCCCCCGCCGAGGCGGCCCAGGGTCACGGGCCTGCCGAAGTTCCTTCCGAGGGCGCGAAGAAGAAAGCTCCAGCCAAGAAAGCCCCGGCGAAGAAGGCCGCTCCCGCCCCGGAAGGAAATGGCGGCGAGTCCGGTCCGGAGGAGCCGCAGGCCGGTTGAAACCGCACGTCCCCCTTCCATCAGCCTTGTCCAGATCTTGCCAGACCGCCGGAAGCGAGGCCTCTCGCCTCCGGCTCCTGACCTCTTCTCTTCATGCCGAGGAGCCTCCTGATGTCCGACTACCGTTCGCTCAAAGCCGTCGATCCTGACGTCTACCAGGCCATTGCCGACGAGCGCGCCCGCCAGAACTTCGGCCTCGAGCTGATCGCCTCCGAGAACTTCGTCAGCCGCGCCGTGCTGGAAGCGGCCGGCAGCGTGATGACGAACAAGTATGCCGAGGGGTATCCCGGCCGGCGCTACTACGGCGGCTGCGAGGTCGTGGACGTGGTCGAGCGGCTGGCCATCGAGCGGGCCAAGGAGCTGTTCGGAGCCGAGCACGTCAACGTCCAGCCCCACAGCGGCACCTCGGCCAACATGGCGGTCTACTTCGGCTTCCTGAAACCCGGTGACAAGCTGATGGGCATGGACCTGTCGAGCGGCGGCCACCTCACCCACGGCCACCGGCTCTCCTACTCGGGCCGGGACTTCAAGGTGGTCTCCTACGGGGTGGACCGCGAGACGGAGAGGATCGACTACGCGGAGGTCGAGCGCCTGGCGCTGGAGGAGCGGCCGAAGCTCATCATCTGCGGCGCCTCCGCCTACAGCCGCGTCATCGACTTCGAGCGTTTCCGCCAGATCGCGGACAAGGCGGGCTCGCTCCTCATGGCGGACATCGCCCACATCGCGGGCCTGGTGGCGGCGGGGCTCCATCCCTCGCCCATCCCCCACTGCCACTTCGTGACCACCACCACGCACAAGACGCTGCGCGGCCCCCGGGCCGGCATGGTGATGTGCAAGGAGGAATTCGCGAAGGATCTCGACCGCGCCGTCTTCCCCGGCCTCCAGGGCGGTCCGCTCATGCACATCATCGCCGCCAAGGCCGTGGCCCTCAAGGAAGCGCTGTCGGACGATTTCCGGACCTACCAGCGCCAGATCACGGCCAACGCCAAGGCCTTGGCCGCCCGGCTCACGGGACATGGCCTCCGCATCGTCTCCGGAGGCACGGACAACCACCTTTTCCTGCTCGACGTCTCCAAGGCGGGCCTGACCGGCAAGGTGGCCGAGAAGTCGCTCGAAGCCGCCGGCCTCACGGTCAACAAGAACACCATTCCCTACGACCCCAACCCGCCGCTCGTGGCCTCGGGAATCCGCCTCGGCACCCCGGCCCTCACCACGCGGGGGATGAAGGAGCCCGAGATGGACCTCGTGGGCGACTTCATCGCGGAAGTCCTGCGCGCCCCGGAGGACGCCGGAGTCCACCAGGGCGTGCGCGGCCGGGTGCGGGAGCTGTGCGAGCGGTTCCCGCTCTATGACGCGTTGATGTAGGGGCTTTACCTGTCGGCAGGGGATGGATCGGGTCCGGTCCGCCGAAACCTCAATTCCCCTGACGAGTCATCCCACTCCCAGCCCCACTGGCCGGCTCCATCAGCATCCAGCGCGTGGATCAACCCTCTGTAGTTGACGGGATTTTGCAATTCCTTCCGAATCTCCCCCACCAGAAAGATCGACCCGCAGACGACCAGGATCTCTCCACCGAGCGCCAGCGCCGTTTCCAGCGCCTGGGCGGGATCCGGCTCGATGAAGACGCCGGCGCGGTCCCCTAAGAGAGACGCCAGCTCCTCTGGTGCCTTGGCCCTGGGGCTTGCCGGAGTCGTGAGGACGATGCGGTCCGATCGGGACGCCAGCAGACCGAGCATTTCCGCGTAGGCCTTGTCCGCCAGGACGCCGAAGAGGAGATCGACGGGGCGGCCGAGGTGGTCCAGGAACTCTGCCAAAACCGTGGCCCCTGCCGGGTTGTGGGCAGCGTCGAGGAGGACCCGGCGGCCGGCTTTCAGCTCGATCATCTCAAGCCGGCCCGGCCAGCGGCAGGCGGCGGCGCCCTCCGCGATCGCCTGGGCGTCGATCCGGTCGAATCCCAGGCCGGCCAGCATCTCGGCGGCCCGCACGGCAAGGGCCAGATTCTTCGCCTGATGCTCGCCCAGGAGGGCCAGCCGAAGGTCATACTGCCGGACCGGTGTCGAGAGGCGGACCCGCTGGCCTGTCCAGCCCTCGAAAACGATCTCCTCGATTCTCACCTCCCGAGTCGCGAAATGCAGATCCGCCCCGATCTCGGTGGCGGCTTCCCGCACCGACTCCTGGGCCTCGGGCTCTTCGATCCAGACGACGGCGGGACGGGCAGAACGGAGAATCCCGGCCTTCTCGCGGGCGATCGAGGCGAGCGTGTTCCCCAGGTACTCCTGGTGATCGAAGCCGATGGGCGTGATGACGGAGAGGATGGGATCGGCGAGGTTCGTGGCGTCCAGGCGGCCGCCGAGACCGACCTCCACGATGGCGAGATCGACCTTCTCCTCGGCGAACCAGCGGAAGGCGGCCAGGGTCACCGCTTCGAAGTACGTAGGCGGAGAGCCGGTTTCCCGCTCGGCGAGATCGACCAGATCGGCGAGCAAATGCGCGAAACGGCCGGAATCGATCTCCCGGCCGTCGATCCTCAGCCGTTCCTCGACGTTTTCGAGGTGAGGGGACGTATAGAGCCCCGTCCGGTATCCGGCAGCCTGGGCCATGGCGGCCAGGAGCGCCGAGGTCGAGCCCTTGCCGTTGGTGCCGGCGATGAGGACGGAGGGGAACCGGAGCTGGGGATCGCCCATGGCGGCCAGCAGGGCGCGCGAGCGCTCCAGGCCGAGTTTGATGCCCAGGGTTTCGAGGCGGGAGAGGATCTCGTCAGGACCAAGCACTGGCTTTGCCCTTCCGAGAAGCCGAATTCACTTTGAAGGAGTCTCCTCAGCCCAACGATCCCACGGATCCGGTGGCACGGAAGGAACCTTGGCGAGAATGCGGACGAAGGCTTCCCGGTCCCCCTGTCGGGCCAGGGTTTCCAGGTATTCCTCCGTCATCAGCGCTGACATCTTCTCCGCCACTGCCGTACTGATGAGCTGATTGATCGAGACCCTCTCCTTCTCCGCGAGGCCCTTGAGTTGCCGGTGGAGCGAGTCCGGAAGGCGGATGCTGAGAGTCGCCATAGTCAACCTCCGATGACATCGAGGAACGCTTTGGGCGTCAAGGCCTGAATCCCAAACCTCCCGACCGCCGCGAAGTGCTTTTCATTGAAGGTAACGACATACTTGGCCCGAGAGGCAACGGCAAGCTCCAGAACCATGTCGTCCTTGGGATCGGGCAGGCTCGGTCGCCAGAGGAAGAAGATCTTCTGCCGGTGCGCGACTGAGCACAGATAACGGACGATGGAGAGGACTTCCTCCTCTCCCAGGTTCGTCGCGCGATGCAGTACAACTTCATATTCAAGAACCAGCGGCACCGAGACGCAGATCTCGAATCGCCCTTCTTCTAACAGCGAGACAAGCCGGAAAGCCACGCCCTCGCGAGAGCGAAACGCTGACACGAGCACATTGGTATCCAACACCACCCGCACAGCCGATGGTAGCATATACGGTATTATGCTGGCGAGAGATTGAAGCTCGACCTGTGCGTTTGGGTTCGAGCGAGGGTACGGTTCTACGTCAGGTGCCGCAGGCACCGGGCGAGCGTCTCCTTCATCTCGGAGCGGTGCACCACGAGGTCCAGGAAGCCGTGCTCCAGGAGGAACTCGCTGCGCTGGAACCCTTCGGGGAGGCTCTGGCGGATGGTCTGCTCGATGACGCGCGGACCGGCGAAGCCGATCAGGGCGCCCGGCTCGGCGATGTTCAAGTCGCCCAGCATGGCGAAGGAGGCGGTGACGCCGCCGGTCGTGGGGTCGGTCAGCACGGAGACGTAGGGGAGCCGGGCCGCGCGCAGGCGGGCCAGGGCGGCCGAGATCTTCGCCATCTGCATGAGAGAAAGCACGCCTTCCTGCATGCGGGCGCCGCCGGAGGCCGAGACCACCACCAGTGGCCACTTGCGCTCCAAAGCCCGCTCGGCGGCGCGGGCGATCTTCTCTCCCACGACCGAGCCCATGGAGCCGCCCATGAAGCGGTACTCCATGACGGCCAGCATGACGGGGATCTCCTCGACCGCGCCCTGCACCACGATGACCGCGTCGCGTTCGCCCACGGCCTGCTGGTAGGTCTTCAGCCGGTCGCGGTAGCGCTTGCTGTCGCGGAAATTGAGCGGATCGACGGGCGCGATGCCGGCGAACAGCTCGCGCGGATCGGGATCGTCGAGCAGGAGGGAGATGCGGGTGCGGGCGTCAATCCGGAAGTGGTACCCGCACTTCGGGCACACCTTGAGGTTGCGGTCCAGATCCCTGGAGTAGACGATTTCCTTGCAGCCCTCGCACTTGACCCAGAGCCCTTCGGGCACGGTGCTGCGCTGCCGGTCCGCGCGGATCGGCTTCGGCTGCTTTGTTTTGCGGAACCAGGCCATGAAAAGGAGACGGGATCAGGAGGGGGTCTCCTGGGCCACGCCGTTCGGATCAGACGTCGGAACCGTTCCCCTCTTCGGCCTCGAGATCGTTCTGGATCCCAAGGCGCATGCAGGCCGCGTCGTACATCTGGCGCGAAGCCTTCTTGGCGTTCTGCAGCTCGGCCAGCCGGTCCTTGACCTTGGCCAGCTCTTCCTCGATCAGGCGATCGAGCTCGTCCATTTCCTGCCGGGTCACGGCGAGCGTGTTCTCGTAGAACTTTCTCTGCTGGTCGGTAAGGCTCATCGTCTCCCTCGGTTTATCGACAGGTCATAGCTTGAAAGGTATCCGGAGGCGGGTCCACATCTTGACCCGGACTCCATCCTTGGTGGCCGGCCGGTAACGGGCGGCGCGGGCTGACTTCACGGCCGCCTCGTTGAGGCCGACTTTCTGCCGGATCGGTTCTTCCACCCTCGCGTCCTGGACCTGGCCGTTTTCGTCGACCAGAACCGCCACCACGACAATTCCTTCTACCCGCAGGTTCCGGGCCATCGGAGGATACTCTGGTTTCGGAAAGCTGACAAGTTGAGGTGGCGTCGCGTTGCCGCCCGCTTCCACGGGCTCCCCGGCCTTGGGGCGAGCGGCCGCGGAAGGCTGCGGCTCGGGCTCGCGAGCCCGAGCTGGTTCCGGTGCGGCGGGCTTCTCCTCGGTCCGGACGGGCTCGGGGTCGCGCTCACGCTGAGGGGCCGGAGCCGGGGCCGGAGGAGGCTCCGGGACCGCCTGCCGGGGTGTGGGCGAGGGTTCCGGAGCGGTCTCGGGGGTTGGCACGGCGGCGGCCGCGGGAGCAGGCGCGGGAGCCGCGGCCTTCGAGGCCGCGAGCTGCTTTTCCAGCTCCTTCAGCTTGTCCTCATTCCTCTTCCGCATCTCCTCTTCTTTGGCGGAGAGCTGCTGGTCCACGATCGCCTGAAGGTCGGAGGACATGCCGGCAGGAGGGGGAGCCGTTCCCGGCGGGGCTTCCGTGGCGGCGGCGGCAGGAGGCACCGCGGGTGTTTCCGTGGCCGCGGGCGGAGCCGCCACCGGACCGGCCTCTTTGCGGCGGCTCAGGAAGAAGAAGGTCAGGACGGCGATCACGAGCGCCGCGGCGATGGCCACATAGAGCAGAGTGCGGCTCTTCTTGCCGCTCTCCTCCTCATAGGCGACCTCGGCGACCAGGGGGGGGACCGCCTGGACCTGAGATTCCTGCGGCTCCGGCCAGACCGGCACCGGCGCGGGCGGAGCCATTGGCGCGGCCGGCGCGGGCGGCGTGGCCACCGGTTCCGGCGCCCAGGCCACCGGCGGAGCCGGAGACGGAAGGGGTGCTGGCGGCGGAACCGCGCCTTCGGCAGGCGCGGGCTCCACGACCCGGCGGATGTAGGCGGCGAGATCCGTGGGGCCGAGCGAGGGCGCCAGCGAGGCCAGCACCGCCTCCAGCCGCTGCTTCATCTCTCCGGCGCTCTGGAAGCGGTCCTGGGGGTCGAACGCCAGGGCGCGGGCGACGATCTCGTCCACCTCGCGGGGAATCGAGGGGTCGATCTGGCGCGGCGTGCGGATCTGCCCCTGGCGGACCGATTCGAGGACGGACATCTCGCTGTCGCCCGAGAACTGGCGCTCGCCGGTCACCATCTCGAAGAGCACCGCGCCCAGGGAGAAGAGGTCGGAGCGGCCGTCCACCGCCCGGCCCCAGGCCTGTTCGGGGGACATGTACTGGAGCTTCCCCTTGAGAGCGCCCATGAGCGTCTGGCTCGCCTTGGAGACGGCCTTGGCGATGCCGAAGTCGCAGAGCTTGACGTCCCCTTCGTAGGTGAGGAGCACGTTCTGGGGCGAGACGTCCCGGTGCACCAGGCCCATCTCCCGGTCCTCGAAATCCCGCTTGCGGTGGGCGTAGTCGAGGGCGCTGGCGACCCGGGCCGCCACCAGGAGGCTGAGGCCGATCGGCAGGGGCATCCCCTTGCGGCGCGCCGCGTTGAGCAGCGACCGCAGATCCTTCCCCTCCACGTACTCCATGGCGATGTAGTAGTCGCGCCCCAGCTTTCCCAGGTCGTAGATATGGACGATGTTGGGGTGCGTGAGCTGGGCGGCGAGCTTGGCCTCGTCGATGAACATCCCCACGAACTCGGAGTTGTCCGTCATGTGGGGAAGGATGCGCTTGATGGCCACCGTCTTCTGGAAGCCCTCGACCCCCCTCATGCGCGCTTTCCAAACCTCGGCCATGCCGCCGGCCGCGATCTTCTCGAGCAGCGTGTACTGGCCGAAGTTCTCTCCGGGCTGGCGCACCGCCTCTTCCTTGAAGGTGGGGATGCGCTGGGTGACCGCGATGTCCAAGGCGGGATCCAAGGCGGGCGCTGCCGGAGCGACCGTCGCCACCGGGGCCGGTGGTGGTGGAGCCGGAGCAATCGGGGCCGGAGAGATGGGAGCCGGAGGAGCCGGAGCCGGACGCTTGGGCGGTGCGGGCTCGGGAGCGACAGGGGCCGCGGGAGCGATAGCCGGGATGACCGGCGGCGGGGCAGCCGAGACGGCCGGCGGCGGCGCGGGAGCGGGAACCGCCGGGCGCGGCGGAGCCGGCGGGCTCGGGCGGGTAGGCCGGGCGAGCTCCTCGAGCTCCGAGAAATCGAAGTCTCCAACCCGTCTGCGCACGCCGGTTCCTTCCGGCACGGGCGCCGCGGGCGCGGCCGGAGCCGCCGGACGAGGCGGAGGAACGGCTGTGGCAGGAGGCGTGGCTGCCGCCGGAGCCGCCGGCGTCGGCGGGCGCGTGCCGGGCTTGGTGCGGCCGAGCTCCAAGTTCGAAAGCGTCTTGCTGAGCAGGGCGTCGACGTCGCCCACTCCCGTCTCGGTACGCCGGGGCGGCGCCGGGGAAGCAGCCGGCGACGATGCCGGAGCAGATACCGGAGCACCGGCTGGCGGCGCCGGCGGGCGCGGCTTGGGCTCGGGGCCCAGCATGCCGGAGAGGGTCTTCTCCAGCCGCCGCTGCATCTCGTCACCGGCCGGCGGCGCGGGCCGGGGCACCGGCGGCGCCGCCGGACGCGCGGCCGGCGCCGGTGAGGACGACGGAACGTTCTCCACCTCTGCCAGAACGTCGCCGAAGATGTCGAGGGAGGTCAGCTTCTGCTCGGTGGCCGGGGCCGCGGCGGGCTGGCGTTTGGCGAGCAGCGCCTGGCGGGCCGCGAGCACCACCTGTTGATCGGTGAAGGGTTTGGTGAGACGGCTGTCGGCCCGGTCCGAGCCCACGCCGCCCTCGGCGAGAGCCAATCCCAGAAGACCTGGGCCGCCGGCCTCACGGGAGAAGGAGAAGACCAGCACCTCGAAGCCCGGCAGATCCGTGTCCGCCATCACCAGGTCGGGAGCTTCCGCCGCCGCCGCCTGGAGAGCCTGTTCCACCCCCGGCACCACGCGCACCCGCCACCCCTCGGCGCTCAAAGCCGCGTTGATCCTTTCCACGTAGTGCGGTTCTTGCTCGACGACGAGGATCGAGGGCATACCGGTCTCCAGAAGTAATTCCAGCCAGCGTTTGTAGCACTCCCACCCTCCCCAGTCAATCGGAAGGGCCTGATTTTTGAGGGGTTTAACGCCAGATTCGCCACCCCCGCGGGCTACCCGCGGAACGGGAAGTCCTGTAAAATCATGTCCCTTCTGGAATCTGCCGTCAGGAGCGTCCCAATGTCAGGCCATAGCAAGTGGAGCACGATCAAGCACAAGAAGGCGACGACCGACCTGCGCCGGGGCAAGCTGTTCTCCAAGATTCTCAAGGAGATCACCGTGTCGGCCCGGCTCGGTGGGGGTGACGCCAAGGGGAATGCGCGCCTGCGTGCCGCCGTCCTGGAAGCACGTTCCAACAGCGTGCCGGGCGACAACATCGAGCGGGCCATCAAGAAGGGCACCGGCGAGCTCGAAGCCGAGGTCTACGAGGAGGTCATCTACGAGGGGTACGGGCCGGCCGGCGTCGCCATCCTGGTCGAGGCGGCCACCGACAACCGGAACCGGACGGCCGGCGAGGTCCGCAATCTCTTCCACAGGAACGGCGGCAGCTTGGGCGAGGCCGGATGCGTGGCCTGGATGTTCCACCGCCGGGGCTATTTCGCCATCGCCCGGGACGGCAAGGACGCCCTGGATGAAGAGGCGTTCATGGAGCTTGCCCTGGACCTCGGAGCCGACGACGTCTCCATCGAGGAGGACGTCTACGAGATCTTCACGACCATGGAGGAATTCCTCAACACCCAGGAGGAGCTCGAGCGCCGGGGCGTGCCCCTGGCGGCCCGGGAGTTGGCCATGATCCCCCAGACCACGGTCGACGTGCCGCCCGGCAAGGTCAACCAGGTGCTGCGCCTGCTGGAGGCCCTGGAGGACCACGACGACGCCCAGAAGGTCTGGGGCAATCTCAATCTTGCCGAAGACGTCGACGAAAAGGTGCTGGAGGCGCAGTCTCGCTGAGCCTGCCAGGGGGACAACCGCCGTGCTGATCCTCGGGCTCGATCCCGGCAGCCTTCATACCGGCTTCGGCCTGATCGAGAAGAACGGCTCCGCGCTCGTACCGCTGGACGCCGGCCGGTTCTCCTGCTCCAAGACCCTCGACCTGCCGCGCCGGCTGGCCCACATGGCCGGCCGGCTGGACGAGATGATCACCGCCCGGCAGCCCGATCTCGCCGTGCTCGAAACCCCCTTCCACGGCATGAACGCGCACTCGCTGATCGTGCTGGCCCAGGCGCGCGGCGCCCTGCTGGCGGTGCTCGCCGGCCGCGGCATCGAGATCCGCGAGTACAGCCCGGCCGAGGTCAAGTCCGCCGTCACCGGCAACGGGCGGGCCGACAAGGACCAGGTCGCCCGCATGGTCCGCCTCCTGCTCGCGGCCCGCGGCGAAGGGTGGGCGAGCGACGCGACCGACGCCCTGGCCCTCGCCATCTGCTGCGCCCAGCGGCTGCGGCTCGACCGGCTGGCCGAGCAGACACGCGCTTCTTCCAAGCAGGCCAAGTAGAATGGACAAGCTGGAGCGCAATTTTGCGCTGTGCTACCATCGGCCCCTGCCCCGATCGTGGGAACATGAACTTTTGACGCCGTCTATTTACCTATGGCCTTCCAAGGGTCGCTAAAAGAGCTGCCGCTACCCGACATCATTCAATTGGTGTCCGTCTCCGGCAAGACGGGTGTGTTCTCGCTCCGCCGGAACGGGGACAACACAGGAGAGATCTACCTCCGCGGCGGCCAGATCGTCCATGCCCACGCCGGCGACCTCTCCGGCGAAGAGGCGATGTACGAGCTCGCCATCTGGCCCGAAGGGGAGTTCGTCTTCACTCTCGGCCAGGAGACCGAGGTCACCACCATCCAGAAGTCGAACACCAACCTGCTCATGGAAGCGGCGCGGCGGATCGACGAGTGGCAGATCCTCTCGAAGCGCATCCCCTCGACCCGGCTGGTCCCCGTCTTCACCCAGCATGCCACGACCACCTCGGTCTCGCTGACACCCCAGGAGTGGGGTCTGATCTGCAAGATCGACGAGCGCCGCACCATCGAGGAGATCGCCATCGGTCTCGACATGAGCCCCTTCGAGGCCTGCAAGCTGCTCTACGGCCTCATCACCTCGGGGCTCGTGGGGCTCAACGAAGACCTGAGCCGGTTGCGCACCGACCGGCTGCGCACCCTGTCGCCCACCGAGCTGGCGGCGGTCGTGGACACGGTCCACCAGCAGGCCCGCTCGCTCCTCGACGGCCACGCCCGGCAGGGTGACCTCGACGTCCCCTTCCGCATGAGCAAGGCCGAGATGGACTCCGGCCGGGGCGTCGAAGCCGTGCTCGACCTCGTGCGCGCGCGAAGAGAAGGTGGTCTCCGCCGCCCTCGGCCCGAACCAGAGCAAGGCCTTCCTGGACCGCATCGCCCAGATCCTGAACAACTGACCTGGATCCTGAACAACTGAGCAGCCCGCGCCGAAGACGTGAGGACCGGCTGGGCTAGAATGCCCGCCATGACATCTTGGGGTCGTCCTCTCCTCTTCTCCTTGTTGGTCGTGTCTCTACCCGTTCTGCCGGCCGGTGCGCAGCAGGAAACGCCGCCCCCTGAGGGCACCGAGGCCGGTACGGGGGACGTCGACGCTCCCGCCCGCGCCCGTCCGAGGACCGCGTCCTGCCGCGGCTGGACTTCTACTTTCCCGAAGGCGAGCTCGACCTCAGGGTCAACCGGCTGATCAACAAGACGTTCTTCGAGGGGCAGGTCAAGTACAACTTCATCAAGGGCGACATCACCGCCTTCCTGCGTTACCGCTACTACGGCTACAAGCGGACGACCCAGTTCACCGTCTTCGACGCCATCGAGTTCGACGACATCGACGAAAACGTCACCGACGACTTCGACCGCGTGCGCGGCACCCTGCTCCTCCTCCAGTGGCCGCACAGCTACAACAGCCGCACCTTCGGGCTGATCGAGATCGACCGCATCAGCAGCAACAAGAGTGCGGACGCCAATAGCGAGTTCTTCGTCCGCCGCGACCGCACGAACCCGTTCGTCCGCCTGGGCTACCAGCTCGGCACTCCGGACGAGGGGCGGTCGAGCGCCATCGCGGGTGAGACCCGGGCCCGCACCGAGCGGCTGTTCTCCGCCTTCCGCGAGTTCGGGCCGGGCGACGCCACCTTCACGGCCGCACTCACCTACGGCTTCGATTTCGGTTTCGGAGACTTCGACTACGTCAAGCTCGAGGCTCGAAGCCCTGAAGCGGTTGGACGTCAGCAGGCGGACCTTCCTGATCGGCCGCATCCGGGGCGGCACCTTCCCCTACGTCGGCGACACGGATCCAGAGACCCTGCCGCCGAGGCCCGAGCCCATCGACTTCTACGCCATCCCCTCATCCGAGGTGTTCCGCCTCGACGGGCGCGAGAACCTCAAAGGGTTGACCGAACGCATGCGCGGGATCGAGCAACTTCTGACAACGTGGGAGTACTTCTTTCCCTGGTTCCTCGAAAGCCACCGGAGCTTCCTGCGGCTGGACTTCGAGAACTGGTACTGGATCTTATATACGGGAATCGGTACGATCGGACTTGGACCGTGACGTTTACACCGATTTCGGTTCTTACATCCCCGACGCCGGCCTCGGCTTCGAGTCATCCTTCAGGCTCCGGAAGTACAGGTTCTTTCTCTCCGGGATTGTGGCACAGGCTTTGAAAGGGGACGGTGGGGTAGAAGCGCGGATCTCGGTCAAGTCGTACCGCTGAGTCATGCGCGTGGCGAGGCTTCCTGGCCGGGAAGCAGCTTTCAGAGGTGATTTCGCAGCAGTCAAAGAAGTGCCGAGGGTGACCACGAAACCCTCGTGGAATTGGCTTACAGCCGGAGGAGAATGCATGAAACTGAAACAACTAGGCATGATAGCGCTGCTGTGCCTCGTGCCCACCCTGGCGTCCGCGGCGGAGCAGGCGAACGCCGCCAGCGTCACGGGAGAGACCGGGCTGTTCACCTTGCTGACGGGCGATACCTTGCCCAGGGGCGGGTGGTCTTTTGGACTTTATTACAACAACTGGGACCGGTTGCTCGACCTGGACATCCCCGAGGACAACCAGAGCGTCGACTGGAACCGCCTGAGCGCGAGCGTCGGCTATGGCCTGACCGACCGCTGGGAAGTCAGCGTCATGGCTCCGTACGAGGACTACAAGTACGACCTCCCCGGAATCAACGACGAAAGCGGTATCGGCAACATCCGCGTGGGGACGAAGTTCCGGCTCGCTCGGCGCGGCCGGCGATCCGACCACGCTCGCCCTCAATCTGTTCGCCGAGCTGCCGACGGGCGATGAGGACGTGGCTTCGGAAGACACCGGCTTCGGCGTCGGCCTCGACTGGCGCCTCAACAAGTGGGTGGTCAACCTGGGCTACGCCGACCTCGGCGATCTGCCGAACGGGTTCGGGCGCCAGGTTGCGACCGGCGGCCTGGGCTACGTCGGCCAGGTGACGGAAAACTTCGACTGGATCACCGAAGTCACGGGCACCTTCAACACGAGCGACGACGCTCTGCTCGAAGACTCCTATGACCTCACCACGGGCGGCCGTGTTTGGCTCGGCGGCGGCAACTGGGCGTTCAACTTCGCCCTGCGCACCGACCTCGCCCAGCTCGATTCGATCGACGAGCACTGCCCGATCGGCGGCCTGGTGGGCCTGACCTATTTCCCGCGGCTCTTCCAGCGGCCCGAGCCTGAGCCGCCTCCGCCGCCCCCGGCTCCCGAGCCGCCGCCTCCGCCGGCGCCGATGCCCGAGCCGACCCCTGAGCCGACCCCCCCGCCCCCGCCGCCGGCTCCCGAGCCGAAGCCCCAGGAGCGGGTGACGTGTGAGTTCACGCCGGGCAGCGCGCGGCTGACCAACATCTGTAAGGCCAAGCTCGACGAGGTGGCCCTGCGGATGAAGCAGGAAGCCGGCGCGACGGCGCAAATCATCGGTTACGCCGAAGGCGCGACCGGTACGCCGGCGGGCAACCAGCGGGTCGCGGAGCAGCGTGCCCAGGCGGTGAAGAACTACCTGGTAACGCGGCACGGGATCGACCCGAGCCGGATCACCACCGAGGGCCAGGTCACCGACAGCAGGTCGGCCGTGGTCATCCTGACCCTCCAGTAACCGATCTTTCGGTTTTCCGCGAAGGTTCCGGGCCCCGCCTCACGGCGGGGCTTTTTCTTTTTGCAGGAGGAGCTCCTCGGCCCGGTCCGCCGGCAAGGGCTCGGAGAACAGGAAGCCCTGCCCGTATTCACAGCCGAGGAAGCGGAGGCGGTCCTTCTGCTCTTCCGTCTGAATCCCCTCGGCGACCACCTCCATGCCGAGCTGGTGGGCGAGGGTGATGATGGCCCGGACGATCGCCAGGTTCCCCTCCGCCTCCTCGATACGGGAGACGAAGGAACGGTCGATCTTCAGGATGTCCATGGGGAAGCGGTGGAGGTAGCTGAGTGAGGAGTACCCTTTGCCGAAATCATCCATGTAGAGCTGCACGCCCATGCTCTTCAGCCGTGAGAAGCGGCTGGAGGCCGAGTCGGCGTTGCGGATGATGACCCCTTCCGTGATCTCCAGCCCCAGGCAGGAAGGGTCGAGGCCCGAGTCTTTCAGAGCCTGCTCGATCTGGTCGAAGAGGTCGGCCTGGAAGAACTGCTTGTTCGAGAGGTTGACGCTCAGCTTGAGCGGCCCCATCTCCGGGTGCTTGCGCTGCAGCTCACGGAGCTGCCGGCACCCCTCGGCCAGGACGAACCGGCCGATGGGCACCACGAGCCCCGTCTCCTCGGCCACGGAAAGGAACTCTTCCGGCAGCAGCATGCCGCGCCGCGGGTGGTGCCAGCGCAGCAGGGCCTCGAACCCCACCACCTCGTCGCGCGCGAGATCCACGAACGGCTGGTAGTGGACGCGGAGCTGGCCGCGGTCGATGGCTCGCCGAAGGTCGGATTCGAGCTGAAGGCGGGCCATGACGAACCGGTGCATCACCCGGTTGAACACCACGTGGCACGCCCGGCCCGACCCCTTGGCCCGGTACATGGCCGTGTCCGCGTCGCGCAGCAGATCCTCCGGCCGCTCGTACTCCGGGGTGTGGACGGCGATGCCGATGGACGCCGTGACGAACACCTCGTGGCCACCCAGGTTGATGGGGACCGAGAGGCGTTCGTGGATGCGCTCGGCCACCCGCACGGCGTCGCTCACGTCGCGCCCCCCTTCGAGGAGCAGGGCGAACTCGTCGCCGCCCACGCGGGCGATGGTGTCCGAGGGGCGCAGGGCCGAAGCGAGCGCCGCGGCGATCTGGATCAGCAGCTCGTCGCCCACCAGGTGGCCGAGGCTGTCGTTGACGATCTTGAATCGGTCCAGGTCGAGGAAGAGCACGGCCGTCAGCCGCTCCGGCTCCCGCCGCGAGCGCTCGATCGACTGGACCAGCCGGTCCATGAACAAGGCACGGTTGGGCAGGCCGGTCAGCTCGTCGTGCAGGGCGTCGTGGATCAGCTTCTCCTCGGCCCGCTTGCGGTCGGTGATGTCGTGCGAGTTGAGCACGATGCCGGCCACGGCGGCCTGGCGCAGCAGGTTCGAGGCCGCCGATTCGAGGGTTCGCCAGGAGCCGTCCCGGTGGCCCAGCCGGTACTCGAAGGTGAGGATCTCCTCCGGGTGCTCGACCAGACTCCGCAGGGCGGCGGCGACCACCTCGCGGTCTTCCGGGTGGACGAGGTCGAGCACGTTGCGGCCGGCGTGCTCTTCGGGGAAAAGGCCGAGGACCCGCTGGTGCGAAGGGCTCTCATAGCGCACCACACCGTCGGCGTCGAGGATCGAAACGAGGTCGGAGGCGTTCTGCACCAGGGAGCGGAAGCGCTCCTCGCTGGCCCGCAGGGCCTCCTCGGCGCTCCGGCGGTCGGTCACGTCTTCCAAGGCGCCCTCGTAGTGGAGGATCCGCCCCCCCTCGCCGCGGATGGCCCGCACCGTGAACCGCACCCAGATGATGAGGCCGTCGTTGAAGCGCCTCACCCGCGCCTCGAAGCTCTGCACCGAGCCCAGCCCCATGGAGCGCTGCCAGCGTTGCCGGTCCTCGCGGTCCACGTAGATGCTGCCGACGTCGGCCTGCACCAGGGTTTCGAGAGTAGGGAAGCCCAGAATGCGCACCAGGGTGGAGTTGGCCTCCAGCATCCGCCCCTCGGGCGTGGTTCGGTACAGCCCCACGGGCACGCCTTCGAAGAGGCCGTGGTAGCGCTCCTCCGACGCCTTGATGGCGGCCTCGGCCCGCTTGCGCTCCGAGATGTCGCGCGTGAAGGCACAGTAGTACTCGCGCCCCTGGTGCTCCAGGCAGCTCAAGGTGACCTCGCCGGGGAAGATCTCGCCCCCTTTGCGGATGTGGGCCACTTCGAAGGTCTGGGGACCCTCCTCGCGGGTCTTCCTGGCCATCTCCGGGAAGAACTCCGTGAGCCCTGGAGGGAGGCAGTCGGGCACCGTCATCGCGAGGAGCTCCTCGCGGGTGTAGCCCATCAGGCTGCAGGCCGCCTCGTTGACGTAGAAGAAACGCCCCTCGGAGTCCGCCCAGAAGGCGCCCTCCCCCGCGCGGTCGAGCAGGAAGCGGGTGAGCCGGAGGACTTCCTGGGTTTCCGAGGGAGTCCGCTGCTGCGCGGCGTCATCTTCTAGCAAAAACGCTCGCATCGAGACGATTCCTCTCCCTTCCGCCGTTCTTGTATGGAGCCGATGGATTATATCCCGCCCCGCCTCGAGCAGACTGTGACGCACTTCACAGAACTAATTAATACTTTGCGATAAGGTGTGCCAAGCGTCAAGCTGAAAGGCTGCCGTCCGGCCTTGCCGGACAGCAGCCCGGGCTCCGGTCCGGTCACGCTGGCCCCCTCCTCGCGTGGCCGGACCGGGGGTCCGTTTCCATTCCCAAGCCGCCTCCCGAACGGTGATACCCTGTTTTTCGGCGCGCCGGTCCTCCGGCCCGCTTCTTGTATTTTGGAGAACAATTGGAGGCTCTCGTGGACGACTCTCCGGCGTCTCTCTATCTGACAGACGTTGTCGACCAGTTCCGCAAGCTCAAGCAACTGGGCGACCGCGCCCTGGCCCAGGTGCGCGACGAAGACCTCTTCGCGGCTCTCGACCCCGAATCCAACAGTCTCGCGGTGCTGATCCAGCACATGGCGGGCAACATGCGCTCGCGGTGGACGGATTTCCTCGAGTCCGACGGCGAGAAGCCCAACCGCGACCGCGATTCCGAGTTCGAGGTGACCACCGGCACGACCCGCGAGGCGCTTCTGGACCGCTGGGAAGAAGGGTGGCGCTGCCTGTTCCAGGCCTTGACCGCCCTGGACGAGGAGGATCTGGGGATGACCGTGCTGATCCGGGCCGAGCCGCACAGTGTCATCAAAGCCATCAACCGCCAGCTCACCCACTACGGCTACCACGTCGGCCAGATGGTGTTCCTGGCCAAGCACTTCGCTTCGGAGACCTGGCAGACCCTCTCGGTGCCCCGCGGCGGTACCCGGCGGTTCAACGAGGAGAAGCTCGGCCGCAAGCCGGCATGACCGGGCCGGTTCGTCCCTCTGAAGCGCGGCTCCCCGAAGCTCGTCTCCCGGAAGCCCGGCGGCCCATGACCCGCCTGTTCGGCTACCTGCGCGCCTACCGCCGGCGCATGGCCCTGGCCACGGGCGCCAGCGTGGCCAACAAGGTTCTCGACCTCATGCCGCCGCTCCTGGTCGGCTGGGTCATCGACTCGCTCCGCGGCAAGCCACCGGAGTGGATCGCCTCGCTCGCCGGCACCAGCGACCCCTGGAGCATGGCGGTGGTGCTCTCGGGGCTCTCGGTCGTCATCTTCTTCTTCGAGAGCCTCTTCCAGTGGCTGTTCCAGCTCGGCTTCATGAACCTCGCCCAGCAGGTGCAGCACGATCTCCGGATGGACGTCTACAACCGCATCCAGTCGCGGGAGATCGCGTTCTTCGAGGAGCACCGCCTGGGCGAGATCCTCGCCATGATGAACGACGACGTGAACCAGCTCGAACGGTTCCTGAACACCGGCTTCAACGAGCTGCGTGCAGCTCGGGGTGCTCTTCGTCTTCGCCTTCGCCGTGATGTTCCCCATCTCCTGGCAGCTCTCGCTGGTGGCCGTGGCCCCCATGCCGGTGATCCTCTGGGGGAGCCTGCTCTACCAGCGCCGCATCCAGCCCCGCTACCGGCGGGTCCGCGAAGGGGTGGGCGGCCTCGCCAGCCGGCTGGAGAACAACCTCGCCGGCATCCACGTCATCAAGAGCTTCACCGCGGAAGCGTTCGAGACGGAGCGGGTGCGCCAGGCTTCGGCCGAGTACCGGCGGGCCAACGCCCACGCCATCCGGCTGTCGGCGGTCTACGTGCCGCTCATCCGCATGGCCATCGTGGCCGGGTTTGCCGGGGTATTGCTGGTGGGGAGCTACTGGATCCTGAACGGCTCGGGGATCATCACGGTGGGCGAGCTGGTGCTCTTCGCCATGATGACCGAGCGGCTCCTCTGGCCCTTGACCCGCCTGGGGACCACGGTGGACGACTTCGAGCGCGCCCGGGCCAGCGCCCGCCGCGCCTTCGGCCTGCTGGACACCGCACCGGCCATCCAGGACCCGGAGCGCCCCGAGCGGTTTGATTCCATGGGGGGACGCGCCCAGGGCGAGGTGGTCTTCGACCGCGTGGAGTTCCGCTACGCCCGCGGCCGGGACGCGCCGGTGCTGCACGGCTTGAGCTTCCGCATCGCCCCCGGCGAGACCCTGGGGATCGCCGGCCCCACGGGCGCCGGCAAGTCGACGCTGATCAAGCTCCTCCTGCGCTTCTACGACGTCACCGGCGGCGCCGTGCGGCTCGACGGCCACGACGTCCGGAACCTCTCCCTGGCCGATCTGCGGCACAACATCGCCCTGGTGAGCCAGGACGTCTACCTCTTCCACGGCACCATCCGGGAGAACATCGCCTATTCGAGCGACGTGCCGCTCGAAGCGGTCATCCAGGCGGCGAAGCTCGCCCAGCTCCACGACTTCGTGGCCGGCCTCCCCTCCGGGTACGACACCCTGGTGGGAGAGCGGGGCGTCAAGCTCTCGGGCGGCCAGCGCCAGCGCCTGTCGATCGCCCGCGCCATCGTCAAGGACGCGCCCATGCTGATCCTCGACGAGGCCACCAGCTCCGTGGACACCGAGACCGAAAGGGCCATCCAGGAGAACCTGCGCACCTTGACCGCCGGCCGCACGGCCCTGATCATCGCCCACCGCCTCTCGACGATCCGCCACGCCGACCGCATCCTCGTCCTGCGCGACGGTGAAGTGGCGGAAGAAGGCCATCATGACGATCTCGTCGCCCGCGGCGGCCTCTACGCCGATCTCTGGCACGTGCAGTCAGGGGAAGCCTCAAGCGTCCCGTCGTATCCATAAAACGCCCCGTTCTATCGATAAGTTGGCTCATCCTATGGATAGCTGAGCCAGCTATCGATACATCGGCTCAGCTATCCATACGACGGCCCGTTTTATCGATACATCGGCCCAGCTATGCTTACATCGGTTCAGCTATCGATAGGACGAGCCAACTTATCGATAGCTGGGTTGTCTATGGATAAAACGGCCTGCCTATCCTTATGACGGCTCAGCTATCAATACGACGGGCCAGCTTATGGATACATCGGGCTGCCTATCGATAAAACGTCCCAGCTATCCTTAGGATGGCCCAACTTATGGATAGGAATCCCGTATGTCCTGGTCAACGGTGTGCTGGTCGTGGACGGCGGTGTCGTCACGGGAGCGGGGCCGGGGCAGGTGCTTGTCCCGGTTTCGATTGTCCCGGTTTCAACGGGCGGTCACACCTAGTAGACAGCATCGTAATTTCTCTTGAAGTCCTTGGATTGTGCAAAGGCGCTTTCGTAGTACACGCCCTGCCACCGGCCTGCTCCCCTCGAGGAGGCCGGTGGCAGGGCGGCTTCACGTCAGGGGCTCTCTCCAGGGCACGGTCTCCCGCCGGTCGCGAATTGACGTAAGATCAGAGCGGCTTGCGGTACTCTGAGCCTTTCCTGAAGATGCCCTCGTCCGCCTCAGTCACCGCCATCCTCGCCGAGAAGCCCGCCGTTGCCCGGGACATCGCCCGTGTGCTCGGCGCGAGCCAGCGGGGCGAAGGCTTCCTCGCCGGCAACGGCTACGTCGTCACCTGGGCCATCGGCCACCTCGTCACCCTCGCCCAGCCGCACGAGATCAACCCCGAGTGGCGCAAGTGGCGGCGGGACCACCTGCCGCTGCTGCCGCGCGAATGGCCGCTCGTGGTCTCCGACCAGACGAAAGACCAGTTCGACGTCGTGCGGAGAATCCTCAGCTCCCCCGAGGTCGAGCGGGTCGTCTGCGCCACGGACGCCGGGCGCGAAGGCGAGCTGATCTTCCGCTACATCTACGAGGCCGCCGGCTGCCGCAAGCCCGTCCAGCGCCTGTGGATCTCCTCGCTCACGCCGGACGCCATCCGCAAGGGCTTCGAAAAGCTGCGCGACGGCCATGACCTCGACCCCCTGGCCGACGCCGCCCGCGGGCGCAGCCGGGCCGACTGGCTGGTGGGGATGAACCTCTCCCGCGCCTACACCCTCGACTTCGACGAGGAGCTGTCCGTCGGCCGCGTCCAGACGCCCACCCTCGCCATGGTGGTGGAGCGCGAGCTGGCCATCCGCGCCTTCGTGCCCGAGGACTACCTGGAGGTCGTGGCCACGTTCTCGCCCGCGGGCCCCTCGGAGGCGAGTTACAAGGGGACCTGGTTCCGCGGCGCGGTTCCCAACCCGGAAGCGAAGCGGATCAAGGCCGAGCCCGGCAAGGACGGCGCCGATCTCGAGGAAGCGGCCGGCATCGTCCAGCGCGCCCGCGCGGGGCAGGCGGCCGTCGAGTCCATCCGCTCCGAAACCAAGCGGATGCCGCCGCCGCTGCTCTACGACCTCACGGAGCTGCAGCGCCACGCCAACCGCCTCTACGGCTTCAGCGCCAAGAAGACCTTGGGATTGGCCCAGGCGCTCTACGAGCAGAAGAAGCTCATCAGCTACCCGCGCACCGACAGCCGCCACCTCTCGGCGGATGTCGCCGCGACCCTGAGCGAGATCGTGCGCGTCATCCAGGGCCCCTACGAGGACCGGCTGGCCCCCGGCACCGGCGAGCGCCCGCTTGGGCAAGCGCTTCGTGGACGACGCCAAGGTCACCGACCACCACGCCATCATTCCCACCGAACGACCTCGCCGCCGGCGGCGCCGGTCTCGACGAGGACGAGAAGCGCATCTACGACCTGATCTGCCGCCGCCTGCTCTCCGCCTGGCACGACGAGCACGTCTGGTCCGTGACCACCGTGATCACCGCCATCTCCAACCCTCCGCCCTCCGGCGTCGGCGAGCCGCTCGTGGACCGCTTCCACAGCACCGGCACCGCTGATCGACCAGGTGGGCTGGAAGGTGCTGGACATCGACCGGAAGAAGGAGAAGAAGAAGGACGGCAAGGAGAAGGAGGACGAAGTCTCCGAGCCCCAGTCTCCCGAGGAGAACCAGACCCTGCCCCCGGGCCTCGCCCAGGGGCAGCGCCAGGAGGTGCTCGAAGCGCGAGGCCGTGGCCAAGAAGACCCGTCCGCCCAAGCGCTTCACCGAGGCCACCCTGCTGACGGCCATGGAGACCGCCGGCAAGACGCTGGACGACAAGGAGCTCTCCGAGGCCATGAAGGAGTCCGGCCTCGGCACGCCCGCCACCCGCGCCGAGATCATCGAGACCCTGCTCCGCCGCGAGTACATCGTGCGCCAGGGCAAGACCCTGGAGGCCACCGACAAGGGGATCCGGCTGATCGAGGTCGTCCACCCCCACGTCAAGAGCCCGGCCATGACCGGCCAGTGGGAGGCCCAGCTCCAGCAGATCCAGCGCGGCAAGGCGGACCTGGCGCACGTTCCTGCGGGAGATCGAGGAGTACGTGCGGGAGGTGGTGGGGAATGGGAATGGCGCTCGGATGACGGGGGCTGCCGCCCCCGAGCCCTCACCCCCCGGCCCCCTCTCCCGCCCCCTCCCTTCCGCCCTCCCCGGGAGAGGGGGAGAAAGACAAGATCAGACAAACCTCTCCCCCTCTCCCGGGGCGGGAGGGCTGAGGGGGCGGGAGAGGGGGCCGGGGGGTGAGGGTCCGACCCTCGAAGACCTCCTCCACCAGACCTTCCGCCTCCCCTCCTTCCGCCCCTACCAGGAGGCGGTCTGCCGGGCCGTGATGGACGCGAAGGACGTGCTGCTCGTCATGCCCACCGGGCGCCGGCAAGTCGCTCTGCTACCAGCTTCCCGGCCTCGCGCGGGGCGGCACCACGCTGGTCGTCTCGCCGCTCATCGCGCTCATGGAAGACCAGGTCGCCAAGCTCCGCGAGCTGGGCCTGCGGGCCGAGCGCATCCACTCCGGGCGCGACCGCGTCGGCGTCCCGGCAGGTCTGCGTCGACTATCTCGCCGGGCGGCTCGACTTCCTCTTCATCGCCCCCGAGCGCCTGTCCGTGCCCGGCTTCCCGGAGATGCTCGCCAAGCGCAAGCCGGTGCTCATCGCGGTCGACGAGGCGCACTGCATCTCCCAATGGGGGCACGACTTCCGGCCCGACTACCGGCTGCTCGGCCAGCGCCTCCCGCTGCTGCGGCCGGCGCCGGTCATCGCCCTCACCGCCACCGCGACGCCGCTGGTGCAGGACGACATCGCCGCAGCAGCTCGGGCTCGCCGCGGAGAACCGTTTCATCCACGGCTTCCGGCGCACCAACATCGCCGTCGAGGTCGTCGAGATGCTCCCCTCCGAGCGCGCGCGGACGCGGTGCGCCGCATCCTCGCCGACCCGGCGCGCCGCCCGGCCATCGTCTATGCCCCCACGCGCAAGGAGGCCGACGCCCTGGGCGAGGCCCTGGGGGCAGCGCTTCCCCGCCGCCGCCTATCACGCGGGCATGACCACGCAGGCCCGCGACCGCGTCCAGTCGGCGTTCCTGGGCGGCAAGCTGGAGGTCATCGTGGCCACCATCGCCTTCGGCATGGGCGTCGACAAGCCGGACGTCCGCACCGTCATCCACACCGGCCTGCCCGGGAGCGTCGAGGGCTACTACCAGGAGATCGGCCGCGCCGGCCGCGACGGCAAGCTCTCGCGGGCCATCCTGCTCTACTCCTACGTCGACCGCCGCAACCACGAGTTCTTCCATGGCCGCGACTACCCCGAAGCCGACCGTGCTCGAGAAGATCTTCCGCAGCCTCAAGGGCGAGCCGCAGGTGGACGGCCAGATCCGCAAGCGCCTGGGGATGGACGAGGAGGTCTTCGAGCGCGCCCTGGAGAAGCTCTGGATCCACGGCGGCGCCCTGATCGACGCGGACGGCAACGTGGCCCGGGGAGCCGCCGGCTGGCACCGGCCTTATATGGCCCAGCGCGACCACAAGCTCGAACAGCTCGACCAGATGGTGCGCTACGCCGAGTCCCACGGCTGCCGCATGCTCCACCTCGTGCGCCACTTCGGCGACCAGGAGGACTCGGGCGAGCCCTGCGGCATCTGCGACGTCTGCGCCCCCGAAGAGTGCGGCGTCCGCCGGTTCCGGCCGCCCAACGCGTTGGAGCGGGACCTCGTCGCCCGGGTGCTCGAATCCCTGCGGAGCCGCGACGGCCAGTCCACCGGGCAGCTCTATCGTGACGCCTGTCCCGAAGGGGTCTCGGACCGCAAATCCTTCGAGCGCCTCTTGGGCGGCCTCGCCCGCGCCGGCCTGCTCAAGATTGCCGAAGCCGAGTTCGAGAAGGAAGGCCGCACCATCCACTTCCAGCGGGCCACCCTGACGCCCGAGGGCTACCGGGGCGATGCCGCCGATCCTCGCCCGCATCGAGATGGCCGAAGAGGTGGCGCGCACCCGCAAGAAGAGGGACCGCAAGCAGCGTCCTGACAAGGGCGAGCCGCCGGCCATCCGGAAGAAGCTCGCGGCTCAGGGGAGCCTGGGGCCGGAAGCCGCTCCGGATCTGGTCTCACCCCAGGTCGTCGAGGCCCTGAAGGTCTGGCGCCGCGCCGAAGCCGCCCGCCGCAAGGTGCCCGCCTTCCGCATCCTCACCGACCGCGCCGTCCACGCCCTCGCCGCCGCCCGCCCCGAATCCGAGGCCGACCTCCTGAACGTGCAGGGAATCGGGCCGGCGATCGTTCAGAAGTACGGGCGGGAGATTCTGGGGATTTTAGGAGGAGCCTGAACGATCATGTCCAAGCGGTTGATCGTCATCGGAGGACCCAACGGCGCGGGCAAGACCACCTTCGCCCGGGATTATCTGGCGGAATATCCCGCGGAATTCCTGAGCGCCGACGACCTTGCGTTCAAGATCTCTCCGGCGCAACCCCAGCTGGCCAAGATCGAGGCCGGCCGGCAGTTTTCCAGCAAGCTTCAGCAGGCCCTTCAATCGGGCGGCAACCTGGTCATCGAGTCCACGCTATCCGGCAAGAGCATGCAGAGAATCTTGGATCAAGCCCGAGCGGTGGGCTATGGCATAACCATCGTCTTTGTATTTCTGGAATCGGCCCAAGCATGCATAAATCGAGTAAGAGAGCGCGTCCAAAAGGGAGGGCATGACGTTCCTGTCAGCGATATTGCGCGGCGCTTTCTCCGCAGTAAAGAAAACTTCTGGAGCATCTACAGGGACGAGGCCGATCTTTGGTTCTTGTTCTATAACTCTGATGTCACGTTCCTACTGGCCGCTCTCGGAGAGAAGAACCTTTACAAGATCCTGAACGAAAAAGCCTTCGGCATCTTTAGGGAGGATATCCAATGAGCGAAGAAAAGTCGCTGAGCCTTGAGACCTACGAACTGGCGGCCGAGTTGCAGAGAATCGGCGATCGCGCAGTTCAAGCTGCCCAAGAGGAGAGCCGGAGACTCGGCGTACCCAACGCGTACTCTAGAAACGGCGTGGCCTACTATGAGCTTCCCACAGGCGAGATCACGCAGAAGAATCCTTTCGAGGATGATCCGCACAAATAGATAGGAACCGGTCCTACCTTGGCTGGCCCAAGCAACCAGCCCGAACGTCATGCGGGCATTGATCTCTCCCAGCGGATTCAGGACGACCACCCCATCCTCCCGCCTGTAGCGCCAAGCGTCGATCCCGAAAGGCCCCACGTAGCCGGCACGACGCAGTGACGTCGCTACGGCATCGGTGGTCTCCAGGAGACGATTCCGATCCCCCTCCGTCCAGGTCAGGCTGGAGGTCGATCCCCGCGAACTGGCCTTTGCGGTCCACCCGCTGGCCGTGGATGCCGACGACGCGCAGCTCATCGTGGGTTAGGAGGGCGGAGACGCCATAGTCTGCCACCCGGTCCATCCACGGCTCGAACAAGAGAGCGCCATGACGTTCAAAGAGGCGCTCCACGGTCCGCCTCGCTTTTGTTTCGGTCCGTGCCTGTCCGTGCCCGTCCCGTTCGATATAGCGATCCCGGCCAGAGGCAGACAGAGGCGCTTTGAGGACCCAACTTCGCGGCAGGGAAAGCCGATCCAATTCGGCCAGCGACTCCACCATCCGCGCGCCGGGCAGGGCGCAGCCGATCTCCCGGGCGACCTGGAGATGGAAAGCGCGGTGATGGACGGCGGCGACGACGGCGGGCGAGGGGAGTCGGCAAGGCTGCCAGAGGAGATCGTGAAGTGGTGCGCTCAGGCGATCGCGACCGAACGGACGCGAGGTCTCCGCCGGTGCGCCGCGGCCTCGGGAGTCTCACACCAGGCGAGAACCTCCTCGGCGGGAGGGAGACGGTCGAGCGGACCGGTTTCCAGGATGAAAGCCGGAAAAACAGAGTTAGTCAGGCCGGCAGGGATGCCGGCGGTCCCAGGGAGAGACTCGACGGGGCCGGGCAACCAGAGCCGGTCCCCCTCGCTGCGCGAAGACGCGCAGGAGCGTGGCCATCCGGATGCGGTCTCCAGCACGGTTCGAGGCGGCGTGGTGCGGCGGCGGCGATGGGGTCCGAGGCATGGGCGAGATCGTCCTCGCCGAGGAGGTTGGCGAGGATGCGCCTCACGGCTCGCTCTGTTCGATCCGCCGAATGAACTCCCCATCCAATCCCGCCGCCTCGCGGCCTTCGCGATGGAACGTCCGGCCCCGTGCCTTGGCGGGTCGGAGCGGCCAGGTGAGGTTCCCGCGGTAGGCATCCCAGGCGGATTCGTCTTCCTTCTTGAACACCTGGAGCCACGTCCAGCCGAAGCGGACATGCTCGATCTCGTCCAGATGGACCCGTTCGATTACGGCCGCCGTCTTCGCGTCCCCAGCCTTCCGGGCCGCCTCGGCGTAGTCCACCGTGTGGTCGAGGTTGGCGTTCTCGAAGGTCAGGGACATGGCGCAGAGGAAACCCAGAGGCGAGGTGATGCCGGCGGCCTTTCCCCAGAAATAGCCGTTCACGGGGAAGTCCCCGAAGCGCGCCCCGGCGTCTTCCAGCCTCGCGATGTACATGCGGGTATGCCGCTGCTCGTCGTCCAGAATCTTGAGGAGGCCGCGCCGAAACTCCGAAGGGGCCTCCGGGAAGGCCAGGAGAGCCCAGGCGAACAGCTCGGCGGCCTGGAATTCGTGGTTCGCGAGAGCGTGGAGGATACGCGGGCGCTGGGCAGGGTCGTGGAACCCGGCGATGGAGGGGACCTCGATGCGGGTGGCAAACCGCAGGCCCGGCGGCCGGCCCGGCTCCAGGAGGCGCTCGGGCGGGCCGGGATGCTCGTCGGTCAGCTCGCCCGGTGGCGGCGCGAGCTTGAGATCGACGTCTTCGGTGAGGAGGATGGTCCGGGCGAAGTCACGGATCTCCATGACTCGAACGTTACCACCCTCCTCTCCAAGGACTTCAGGGACCGTTTAGCGGAACCGGAAGATCGCCGACAGCACGAACGCCCGCGGCGAGGAGAACAGGGTCCCCTTGCCGAAGTTCGGATTGTTGGACGGCTGGCTGAGCGACGGGTTCTGGCTCGGGTTGGTGGCGCTGAACGGCCGGTTCAAGAGGTACCGGTCGTCCACCAGAAGCTCCACCTGCTCGTCGAGCACGTTGGTCACCCGGGCCTCGACCTCCAGGCCGAAGTCGCCGAACCGGAAGCTCGTAGGAGGTGAGGAGGTCGAGGTTGAACCAGTCGTCCATCCGCCGCGAGCCCGCCTTCTCCAGGTAATAGTGGTAGCCGGAGGAGACGTTGGTCGCCGGTTGGGCCCGGGCTTCCCAGGCGCCGCCGCTCTGAAAGCGGGCATAGGCGCCGACCCGCAGCCGGTCGATGGGCTCGATGGTGGCGAACAGCTTGGCCAGGTGGGTACGGTCGCCGCGCAGAAGGCCGTCGCGGTTCTGGTTGATGAGCACGCCCGGGCCGTCCTGGAGGATCGACGAGTTGTAGAACAGCGACTGGTCGTAGTCGATGTCCCAGTTCCCCTCGAGGCGGCTCCAGGTGTAGCTGGCGTTGATGGACAGGCGCTTGAAGCGGTCGTCCACCGGCCGGCGGTTGAGCTGCAAGGTGGCGGCGGTGTACTCACGGTAGGCGTCCGGAAGCTGGGAGACGCGGAACGGGCCGTTGCCCAGGCCGTCGGCGCTCACGTCCTCGAAGATGTCGTTGACCTCGCGGTACATGCCCCAGACCTCGGCGGACCAGGCGGTGCCGAGCGGCCGGGCGTAGCCCACGAGGTACTCGTCGGTGTAGATGGGGTCGAGACCCGGATCGATCTTCTTGTTCTGGGTGTTGGCCGCGGGCACGTCCGAGATCAGGGTGCCGTTCAAGTCGAACGTGGCGCGGTTGGTAAAGATGCGGGTCGGCGAGGCGGCCCGGGTGAGCGACTTGTTCTCGGTGTTGTAGTAGCGGCCGGCGTTGGCGTAGAGCTTGTCGCCCCGCGCCACGCTGGGGACGAAGGAGATGCCGAGGCGCGGCTGGATCTGCTGGTCCCAGTCGAAGGTCAGGATCTTGACCTTGGTCTTGGTTCCGGGCGTGGATCCCAGGCCCTCGCCGAAGTACTCGTCCCGGTTGACCAGCAGGCCGCCGGTGATCGTGAGCCGGTCGCCGATCGCGACCTGGTCCTGAAGGAAGACGCCGTAGGTGTCGGCGCGGCCGGTGTGCGGCGGCTGGGTCGAGACGTAGGAGGCGGAGAGCCGGGGTCCCGTCGTCGCCGTCGCGGGCACGAAGGTGATCGTTCCCCAACCATTCGCCACGCGGTCGAGCTTTTCCTCGCTGTGGTCGTAGGTGACCCCCGCCCGGATGTCATGGCGGGTATCGCCGAGGGACGCGAACTGCTGGTAGATGAACCGCGCTTCGTCGCGCTCGAAATCCTGGGAGTTGAAGAGGCCGTTGGCACCCACGCTCTGGCCCGGCAAAGTTGGCGCCGCCCAGGATGAGACCCGTCGCCGTGGTGAACTGCCCCACGAGGTCCGGACGGGCGGCGTTGAAGGTGGGCCGGTAGCCGAGGTCATGGATCGGGACGCTCGAGTTGTCCTCTTCGTTGTGATTCAACTTGAGCTCGGTCAAGCTGTTGCCCGTGATGTTCCACACCCAGGAGAAGGTGCCCAGCAGGTAGTCCGTCGAATCCGTGGTCGCGACCGAGGGGCTGCTGTTGGCGCCGATATTGGCGTTCTTGGTGTCGGTGTCGCGGGTGCGCGCCGAGAGGTTGAGCAGATGGCTCTGTCCCGGGTTCGCCGTCAGCTTGCCGAAGAGCTCGTCGTTTCGACGCTCCTGATCCGGCACCGCGCCCAGGTTGTTCCGGCGGTCGGTGGTCGTCACCTTGGGCAGGTTGGCCGAGCCGTAGAACCAGAGCTTGTCGCGCAGGATCGGCCCGCCGAGGGAGCCGGCGAGAAGGTCGCGGTCCGTGGTGTTCTGGATCGACGAGCTCTTGCTGTCGGACACGAAGTTGGCCGGCTGGTACTCCAGGCGGAGCTGGCCGACCAGGTTGTTCGTCCCCGACTTGGTGATGGCGTTGACCACCATGCCGGCCGAGCGGCCGTACTCGGCGGAGATGCCGCCGCGCTTGATGCTCACCTCGGCGATGTCGAGCTCCGTGACGTCGGGCAGGATGTCGCCATAGTGGGGGTTGGTCACGTTGATGCCGTCGATCAGATAGGTGTTGTCCATCCGCGACGCGCCGGCGTTGGGCGAGAGCCGGCCGTTCTCCGCGACACCCGGGGCGAGCTGGAACAGCCCCTTGTAGGTGCGCGACACCGGCAGGTCCTCGATCTCCTCGCTGGTGTAGTTGGCCTGCACGTCGCTCGACTTGACGTCGATCGTCGGCAGCACCGTGGTCACCGAGATCTCGCCCTGAAGCGTCGGATTGAGCGCCAGGTCCACCTGGGTGTCCTTGTCGAGGGCGACGACGACGCCCCGCTTGACGTTACCCAGATCCGAAAGCTCGGCGGTGACCTCATAGTCGCCGGGCGGCAGCCGCAGGAAGTTGAAAGCGCCCTTGTCGTCCGTCGCGGTCGTCTTACCGGCCGGCAGAAGAGGGCCGGTGATGGTCACCGTGACGCCGGCCAGAGCCCCGCCGTCGGTTCCGCGGACGACACCGGAGACCGATCCCGTCGTCCCCTGCGCGAAAACGGCGCCGCCCGCCGCGAAGATCAAAATCATGAGCCAAAGGATCGGTTGAAGCTTCCGAACCATACGAGCCTCCCTCCATGTCTCCGGCGCCCCTTCGGACCCGGACAGGATGTGCGTATTCAAGAGCCCCGATCGTAGCACGGGGGTGACGGGGAGGTGACGAGAAAAGGCGACTTCAAAAGGAAGGGTCAGTCCCGCTTCTTCTCCTCCCCAATCCACCAGTCCACATGCTTTTCGAGCACGCTGAGGGGCAGGGCACCGCTGCCGATGACGGCGTCGTGGAACCGGCGGAGGTCAAACTTCGGGCCCAGCTCCCGCTCGGCCTTCCGGCGCAGCTCCCAGATCTTGCCGGACCCCATCTTGTAGGCCAGCGCCTGGCCGGGGATGTCCACCGAGTAGCGGAGCGTCTCGGTGCCGATCTGGGTGTCGGATTCGAAAGTGTTCCGCTTCATGTACTCGATGGCCTGTTCGCGCGTCCAGCCCAGAGCGTTCATGCCGGTGTCCACGACGAGACGGGAGGAGAGGAAGAGGTCGTTGGAGAGCCAGCCCGCGAGCTCATAGGGATCGGCGTAGCCCCCCATCTCCTCTCCAAGGCCCGAGGCGTACATGGCCCAACCCTCGACGAAGGCCGTGGGGTTGGAATTTCTCCGGAACGCCGGCAGATCCTTGTTTTCCAGTCCGAGGGAGACCTGGAAATGGTGCCCGGGGATGAGCTCGTGGAAGATCAAGGCCGCCGCCGGAAGCATGGAGCGCTCTTCCAGGCGTGAGCCGTTGAAGAGGTACGCGCCGTCCGGCTGGCCGGGAGTCGGCTGCCGGTAGTAGCCGTAGGTCATCGAGCCTTCGAGCGCGGGCTCCAGCCGTTCCACCCCGTAAGCCGCCTTCGGAGAGCGGAGGAAGAAGTCTTTGATCCGGGGCTCGACGCGATGAATGGGCGCCATCAACCGGCCAGCCACTTCCTCGGGGGCCTTGGCGAAGAAGCGCGGATCGGTCTTCAGGAACTGGCGGAACGCCTCCAGGTCTCCCTCGAAGCCGACCTGCTTGCGGATTTCCTCCAGCCGTCCGTTCAGCCGGGCGACTTCGTCCAGGCCGCGCTGGTGGACCTCCTCCGGCGTGACGTCCAAGCTGATGTAGGCGCGCACGAAGAGCCGGTAAGCCTCCGGCCCACCGGGATACTGGCCCATGCCGACCCGCTCCGGAGCCTGAGCCCGGTAGGCCGCCGAGTCGACGACGCCGGCCAAGGTCTCCAGGGCCGGGTTGACGGTGGTCTCGACGAGCTTCAGAACCTGTCTCTGGAAGGCCTGAGCGCCTTCCGGATAGAACTTTTCCAGCCGCTGGGAGCTGACGGCGAAGGCGCTCTCCTCCGGTTTGCGCACGAAGGACCGGACCAGCGCCACCACCGGGTCGATCTCCGCTTTAGGGATCAGGATGCCCTTGGAACGCTGGATTTCAAGGTTCGTCCGCAGCTGATCCGCGACCCGGGCGTACTGCTTGAGGAGGTCGAGATAGCGCTCGCGGTCCTGGACGGTCTTGAAGGGGAAGCCGGTGAAAACCTGCTGGAATCCCCGGAGCGCAGAGTTGTAGGGCGTCACCTGGAAGCTCGCCCAGTAGTGGTCATGGAGCGCGATGGCGTCGCCAAGCTGGAGGTCGAGGATTTCCTTGGAGATCCACTCCTCATGAGTCAGCCCCTTGGGATCCACCTTCGCCAGCCGTTCGCGGAAGGTGCGCAGACGCGCCACTTCCTTCGCGTCGCCCTCGTAGGAGATGTCCGGGAGCTTGGTGACCTCGAGCCCTTGCTGGATCCGCAGGAGAGGGTTCTGTTCGAGCTGGACCTTTTCGTAGTCCGCGATGATGGCCGCGAGGTCGGATTTCGCGCTGGCGCCGAGGAGGCCGGGGAAGAAAAGAATGGCGAGCAGCAGGATGCAGGCGCGCAGTCTCATTCGAAGATCTCCGAAAGAGGGATTTCGAGACCGGGCAGCAGAGACGTCGTCAGCACGTCTCCATCCCCCAAGGTGAGCTCTTCGATCAAACGGAGGCCCTGGAGGGTTTGCCGATGGACCCGAGCGGTTTTTCTGAAGGGATCGAAGATCCAGTATTCCGACACCCCGAACCGGTCATAGAGGTTCAGCTTGACGGTCTCGTCCAGTCGGCGGGTGCTCTCGGAGATGATTTCAATCACAAGGTCCGGAGCCCCCTGGACGTTCTTGTCGGTCACGACCTCCGCCCGCGCCTTCGAGATGAAGAAGAGATCCGGCTGGACCACGTCGTTCCAAGAGAGGACTACGTCCGAAGGAGACAGGAAGACTTCTCCCAGCGCCTGGCGGAACACGAAGCCGTCGAGCGCTCGGAAAACCTTCGCGACGACCCTTTGATGCGAGATGAATGGCGCAGCCGACACGTAGTGCTCTCCGTCGATGATTTCGTGGCGCTGGCCGTCGGCCGGTATCTGGGCGTAGTCGTCGTAGGTCAGCTTGCGGATGCGGTCGTGGACAGCCATGGGCTTATGCCTCCTGGACCATGGTAGCACCCTGGATCAGTGCCCGAACTGCGTCTGAAACGCCTCCCCGTGACCCGGCCGGTCCAACTTGAAAAGGGCGTTGGGAGATCCATCTTCCAGGATGACTCCGGCCGCGTATTCGCCCAGGGCGGGGCTCAGCTTGAAGCCGTGGCCGGAGCCGCCGCCCAGGAGCCAGACGTTGCCGGCGTGGGGGTGGCGGTCGAAGAGCAGGTGGCCGTCCGGGCTGTTCTCGTATTGGCAGACGCGGGATTCGACGAGCGGCGCGCCGGCGAGCGCGGGGAAGCGGCGGGCCAGCACCTCGCGGGCCTCCGCCAGCAGGGCTGGGGTGAGAAGGCGTTCGGCCGTCGTGGGATCGATGGGCTCGCCCCGGGTGTCGTCCGCCAGCTTGAAGCCGCGCTGCTCGTTGCCGGGGATGCCGTAGAAGATCCGCGCGCTGAGATCGACCCAGGTCGGGCAGAGTCCCTCGTTGAACCGCGGATCGCCGGGCGGGGTCGCGAAGTAGAAGACCTCCTGGCGGGTGACACGGAGGAAGCGCTCGCCGACGGCCTCCGGAAACAGGCTCCCCAGCCAGGGGCCGCAGGCGAAGACGTAGAGGTCCGCCTTCAAGACCGAGCCGTCCGCCAGCTCCAGACGATCCATGGTTCCTTCGCGGCAGGGGCCAGGCGCCACCGCCGCGAGGCGAACGTCCCCACCCTCGTCCTTTACCGCCGCCGCCACCGCCTGGCAGGCACGCCGGGCCAGGAGATAGCCGGCCTCTTTCTCGATGAAGGTTGTGCGGACTCCCGCGAAACCGATCTGGGGGAACCGCTCCTGGGCTTCCCGGATGGAGACCTCGGCGATGGGCAAACCCACGCCGTTCAGATGAGGGACCGAGTCGCGAACGTAATCGTCCGAACCCTCTTCACCGCACATCCAGAGCATTCCGGTGGGGTGATAGAGCCGGCGGCGCCAGCGGCTCTCGGCCTCCCGCCATAGCTCGAAGGAGCGGGCCACCCATTCGACGTAGATGCGGTCCGGACCGTAGGCGCCGCGGATGATCCGCGTCTCGCCCCCGGAGCTGGACCGGGAGTGGCCCGGACCCCAGGCGTCCACCAGGGTGACGCGGGCTCCGCGCCTCAGGAGATGCAGAGCGGTCCAGCCGCCGAAGGCTCCGGCTCCGAAGACGGCGACGTGGGGAGCGGGCATGGGGTTGGACCGCCCAGGTTACGGCAGCACGTTCGCCTGGAGCACCCAGAGAACGAACAGCAGCACGGGGGCGCCGAAGAGCAGGGCGTCCAGGCGGTCGAGGACGCCGCCGTGCCCGGGGAGAATGCTGCCGGAATCCTTGATCCCGGAGCCGCGCTTGATCATGGATTCCACGAGGTCGCCGATCTGCGCCGCCACGGAGGTCAGGGCCGCGGCCACGAGGATCCCGATCTCCATCCGCCCGAGCCGCACCTGGCTCCAGATCGCCGGCCGAGATCATGGCGATGGCGAAGCTCGCCGCAGCGCCCTCCCAGCTTTTCTTCGGGCTGATCACCGGCGCCAGCTTGTGCTTGCCGATCCGCGAGCCCACGTAGTAGGCCGCCGTGTCCCCCAGCCAGACGATGGCGAGCAGCAGGAAGACCACCCAGGGATCGATCTGCCGCAGGGTGTAGACGGCGGCGATGGGAAGCGCGAAGTAGGGGATGCCAAAGCCCAGGATGCCCAGGGCCGGAATCGTCTCTTCGAGTGGCGTGCGGCTGAACAGCAGCAGGGTGCCCAGGCCCACCGAGATCACCAGGGCACCCGCCAGCAGGTGGAGCCGCAAGGCCGGCAGCGCCGTGTCGTCCGACAGGGCGAAGCTGATGGCGTAGGCCGCCAGGGGGGCCAGGACCAGCAGGAGCCGCAGCGGCGCATGGGGAGCGCGCGGGCGCACGATCAGCAGATATTCATAGGCCGCCCAATCGATGGCGAGGGTTATGAAGGCGAAAAACCACCAGCCCGGCAGCATGAACACCGCGGCCAGGACGAGCGGAGTCGCGACGGCGGCGGTCAGAAGGCGTTTCATGACGCGAGCGCGGGGAGGAGGGGCGGCGGCCTTTAGCCGGGCATGCGGCCCGAGGCGAAGACGTCGTCCTCGGCGCGTTCGGGCTGCTGGACACCGCCGTAGCGGCGCTCGCGGCGCTGGAAATCGAGGATGGCCTCGTAGAGGTCCCGGCGTTTGAAGTCGGGCCACAGGGTGTTGCGTCACCCAGATCTCGGAGTAGGCGATCTGCCAGAGCAGGAAGTTCGAGACGCGCAGCTCGCCCGAGGTGCGGATCATCAGGTCGGGATCGGGCTGCCCGGAGGTGTAGAGGTAGCGGCCCAGGGTTTCTTCATCGATGTCGGCCCGCTTGCCCGCCGCCCAGTCGGCCACGATGCGCCGGCAGGCGTCCACGATCTCGCAGCGGCCCGAGTAGTTGAGGGCGATGTTGAAGTGCATCCCCCGGCAGTGGCGGGTCGCCTCCAGGGTGGCCTCCAGCTCGCGGACCACCGAGGGGTCCAGCTCCCGCCAGCGGCCGAGCACGTTGAAGCGGATGTCGTTCTCGGCCAGGGCCTCCCGCTCCTTCCGGACGTACTCCTTGAGCAGGTTCATCAGGGTCCAGACCTCGAAGCGGGGGCGCTTCCAGTTCTCGACCGAGAAGGCGTAGAGCGTGAGCACCTCCAGGCCCAGGCGGGCCGAGGTCTCCACCGCCTCGCGGACCGAGGCCACGCCGGCCCGGTGCCCTTCGACCCGCGGGAGGCCGCGCCCCTTGGCCCAGCGGCCGTTGCCGTCCATGATGACGGCCACGTGCCGCGGCAGCCGGTCCAGGTCGATCCGGCGGACCAGCAGCTCTTCTGGGAGTCCCCGGGTCCGCGAGTTTGGACAAATCTGCCATGGTTCGAGATCCCTAAGGTATCACAGGCAATTCCGGATCGCCTTCGGCTTTCCATTCAAGAGGATAGAAGACCCGCTCCAGCGACAACCCATGAGCCGGAGCCGTGGGACCGGCTTCGGATCGCGGCCTGCCGCCGAGCAGCGCGGTAAAACTTTCGGGAGACCGCTTCCCGGTACCGACTTCGACCAGGGTTCCCACCAGAGCACGAACCATGCCGCGCAGGAACCCTTCGCCCAGCACGCGCAGGCGGATCTCCTCCCCCTCCTCTTCCCAATGCGCCGAGAAGATACGCCGGAACGGCTGTTTGTGCGAGCCCCCGGCGAGCGCGAAGGCTGAAAAGTCATGCCGGCCCGGCAGGCTGGCCGTGGCGAGGGCCATTGTCTCCAGGTCCAACGCCGCCGGAACGGGCACCACGAAGAGGGAGTCCAGGGGTGAGACGACCCGGGCCCGGCTCAACCGGTAGAGGTACTCCTTCCCCCAGGCGTGCTTGCGGGCGTGGAACCCGTCCGGCATGGCGGCGGCCGCCAACACCCGCACGTCCTCTGGCAAGAACCGGTTCGTGCCGTGGACGAGCCCTCGTTCCGAGAACGGCCGCGCCAGCTCCAGATGGGCCGTTTGGCCGCGCGCATGCACCCCGGCGTCCGTACGGCTGGCTCCCGTGATCCGTACCGGTTCTTCCAGCAGACGCTCCAGGGCCTCCTCCACGGCCTGCTGCACCGTGAAGGCGTTCTCCTGCCGTTGCCACCCCGCGTAGGCGGTGCCGCGGTAGGAGAGGAGAAGTCGGTAGATCGGCATGGGGCAGATCATGGCATCATGGTCGCCCCGATGACTCAACCTCCGGCTTCCCCGCCGCCCCCCGCTCCCGTTCCGGAGATGCCGGAAAAGCGTCGGCGTCGCTGGCCGCGCCTGGCCGCCTGGCGCCGGCTGCTCCGCACCCATCCGCGCCTGCGCCGACTTCTCTACGCCCTGGGCGGAGCCGTGGGCCTCTTCCTGGCCGTCATCGTCTGGCTCCTCTTCCCCTATCTGAAGGCCTTTGGGGATATCGGCGCGGGACCCGGCAACGCCCCGACCCGGCTGTACGGCGCGCCGGCCGAGATCCGGGTGGGGGACGAGACCAGCCTCCGCCGCGCTGGCCGCCGAGGTCGAAGCGCTGGGCTACAGCTCTTACGACGGCGAGGCCATCCCCCCGGGCCGTTTCAAGATCCTGGACGACGGCCTTGCCGTGCACCTGCGGCGCCACCGGACTCCCGAGGGATCGGTCCCCGGCCAGCTCCTGTTGATCCAGCTCCACCGCCGCGAGGTCTCCGAGATCCGGGTGGACGGCCAGCCCGTGGAGCGCGTTGCACTGGAAGCTCCCGTGCTCGCCACCTACTATGAGGACGAATCGCGCGAGAAGTGGCCCGTGCGCGTGGCCGACTTGCCCGAGGAGGTCGTGCGCACCGTGCTCGCCGCGGAAGACGACGCCTTCTATTGGCACCCCGGTGTCTCGCCCACCGGCATCCTGCGCGCCCTCTGGGTCAACCTGCGCCGGGGCGAGGTCGCCCAGGGCGGCAGCACCCTCACCCAGCAGCTGGTCAAGAACGTCTTCCTGACCTCCGAGCGCAGTCTCTTCCGCAAGGTCCGCGAGGCCGTCATCGCCGTCGCCGTCGAGGTCCACCACAGCAAGCGCAGCATCCTCCAGGGGTACTTGAACGGCATCTACCTGGGGGGCGGGCACGGCCTCCAGTACTACGGCCTCGGCACCGCCGCCCGCGCCTACTTCGGCAAGGACGCCTCCGAGCTGACCCTGGAGGAAGCCGCCGTCATCGCCGGCATGATCAAGTCCCCGGCCTTCTACTCCCCGCTGGCCCACCCCGGCCGCGCCCGCGAACGGCGCGACGAGGTGCTGCGCCGCATGGCCGAGCTGGACTGGATCGACGCCGACCGCCTGGAGCGCGCCCTCGCCACGCCGCTCGAAACCTCCCCCCTGAGGCTCGGCGGCCGGCCCGCCCCCCACTTCGCCGAGGCCATGGCCAATGAGGCCCGCGAGCGCTTCGGCCTGCGCCGGCTGGGGAGCCGCGGCATCCACCTCTTCGCCACCCTCTCCCTGCGCGACCAGACCGCCGCCGAGGAGGCCGTGCACGAAGTCCTGGACCAGTTGGATCGCCGGGGGCGGCACGCCGCAAACACCGCGGATCCGCTGGAAGCGGCGCTCCTCTCCGTCGATCCCCGCACCGGGGCCATCCTCTCCTACGTCGGCGGCCGGGACTTCGCCAAGAGCGAGTTCGACCGCGTCGCCCTGGCCCACCGCCAGGCGGGGAGCGCCTTCAAGCCCATCGTCCTCGTCACCGCGCTCGAGAGCGGCAAGTTCTCCGCCGCCTCCATCCTGAAAGACGAGCCGCTCACCCTGAAAACCGGCGGCAGCCGCTGGACCCCCAAGAACGCCGACGGCGCCTTCCGCGGCCCGATCACCGCCCGCACCGCCCTGGAGCAGAGCCGCAACGTCCCGCTGATCCGCCTGGCCATGGACGTGGGGCTCGACAAGGTGGCCGCCACCGCCCATCGCCTGGGGATCGAGTCCAAGATCGACGAGGTCCCGGCCATGGCCCTGGGCTCCGCCGAGGTCACGCCGCGCGAGATCGCCATCGTCTACTCCACCCTCGCGGCCGGCGGCATCCGCCCGGTGATCCACGGCATTGCCATCGCCCAGGACGCCGAGGGGAAGCCCCTCTCCGAGAACGACGTCAAAAAGCCCGAGCGCGTCCTCTCCGCCCAGATCGCCTTCATCACCACCTCCGTGCTCGAAGGCGTGGTCAACCGCGGCACCGCCCGGGGCGTCCTGCGCTACGGCGTTCCCGGCCCCGTCGCCGGCAAGACCGGCACCACCAACGAGGCCCGGGACAGCTGGTTTGCCGGCTACCGCCCCGACCGCGTCACCGTCGTCTGGGTCGGCCGCGACAACCCCGGCGCCACCACCCTCTCCGGCTCCCGGGCGGCCCTCCCCATCTGGGGCCGTTACATGAAGACCGCCCTGCGCGACGCCCCCGAAGCCGAGCTCGTCAAGCCCGAAGGGCTGGAACGAGCCACCATCTGCCGCGACAGCGGCCTCCGCGCCCGCCCCATCTGTCCCGGCAAAGTGGACGAATACTTCCTCCCCGGCCAGACCCCCAAAGGTGTCTGCAACCTCGAGCACGAGCCCCGCTTCGAGGAGACCCAGCGCGAGTTCGGCGTCAAATTCGGCGGCTGGCTCAAGAACCGCCTGACGAAGATCTTCGGCGGCGAGACGGAAGGAGAGCAGGCCCCCGAGGGGGAGGAAGGGGATCAGCCGGTGGCGGAGGAGACTCCGGCGACCCCGCCTCCGTAGCGGGCGTCCGCGGTGAGGGTTACCCCACCTGCCGGTACCGGATCACCCGGGGGAGCGAGCCCATCAGGTTCTTGACCCGTCCCCGCAGGGCCTGGAAGTGCGGCGTCTGCGCGTGGGCCGCGAGCGCGGCCTCCGACTCCCACTCCTCCACGAACACGAATTCCGTGTAGTTCTCGCCCTTGAGGCAGCGCAGCAAGTCGTAGCGGATGCAGCCGGCCTCGCGCCGGGTCGGTTCGACCATCTCCAGCAAGGCCTGCTCCATGTCATCTTCCTTGCCCATCTCGGCCAGGAAGGTGGCGAGCACGTGGACGGTGTTCTGCGACATCGATTCCTCCCAAAGTGTTGCCCGAAGAGCTTACGGATTCTGGAGGCGGATTATATCGAGCCTCAGCGCCCCGGCGTGAGCCGCAGCCGGTGGACGGCCGGGCCCGGAAGGAACGGCGTCGGCTCCCCCTTCTCCCAGGCCGCGTGACCTTTCCGGTAGTAAGGCGAGAGCGGATGACCGCTCTGCCCCCCCGGCATGTGGAAGAAGCCCGCCTCCTCGCGGCCGGGCGAGACCACCATCCGCTCGGAGGCGCCGAAGGCGGGACCCTGGACGCGGGGCATGTTCTCGTCCCCCGGGAGTTGGCGGGGCGGCATGTCCAGCCAGCGGCTCAGCACGGGCACCGCCTGGCTCAGAGGATGGCGGATGCGCACGGTGTTGCGCTCGCCCCAAGTGCGGCCGGTGACCTCGGGAGCTCCCAGCACGTCGAGCCTCGGCGAAGACGTCGTCCACCGCGGCCAGGAGGAGCTCGTTCCAGCTCTTGAAGGCCGGGTCGAGCAGGTGCATCGGGCGCTCCTGGACGATCCGCCAGAGCGGTCCGTCGAACTGGGGCGTCGGCCCGAAGCGCTCCGCCTTGGGCTTGTCCCCCTGTCCGGTGAGAGCCGTGAAGACCCGGTTCTGAAGATTGGCCCGGAAGCGTTTCACCATGCGGTAGGCGGCGGAGTCGACGGACGCGTGCCCCGTCCACGTGACCTCAACCCGCCGCTTCAGCTCGCGCCGCCGCGGATCGGCGGCCAGGGCCTCGGGCGTCAGGGCGGCCAGCAGCACCGGGCGCCAACGCTCCAGGAACACGGCCCGGTCGTCGAGCTGAATGGCCAGCAGGTCCCGCGGCGTGGCGCGCTCCAGCCTCATCAGGCCGTCGCGGATCTGTTGCGCCCGGGCGCCCAGGTCATACCCGCCGTCGCCCAGGCGGGCCAGCATGGCGCCGTCCACCACCCGCGCGTTGGCCGTCCAGATGCGCCCCGAGGGCGGATCGACCACCCGCGGAACTTCATCCGGGGCCAGCCAGCCCACCCACCGGTTCGTTCCATCCGCCCAGGAAGTGGGCACGCGGCCGTCGAAGCCCAGGCGGCGCGGCATCTGGCCCATGATCGTCCAGCCGATCCGCCCCGTCGAATCGGCCACCACGAAGTTCTGCGGCGGAATGCCGGCGCCGTTCGCCGCCGCCATCGCCTCTTCCAGGGTGCGCGCGGTCTCGAGCCCCTCGACCTTCAGGTTCACGGCTTCGGGGAAGTGGGCCGTCCACGCCAGCGCGCGCTGCCGGCCCTGGAAGTCCGTGTCGATCACCGGCCCCCAGATCGATTCCTTCACCTCCAGCGTGGCCTCGGCTCCTCCCTTCACGCGGATGCGCTCGGTGATCTTCTTCAGGCGCTTCGGTCCCTCGGGCGTTCGGTAGAGGTCCGGGTCCCGCGCGTCCGTCCGCTCCAGCACCACGAGGTCCGTCCAGTCGCCGTAGGAGTTGGTGAACCCCCAGGCCACGTGGCCGTTGCTCCCCACGGCCAGGAAGGGCGTGCCGGGCAGGGTGACCCCCGTCATCCGCAAGGTGCCGCCCCGGGGATCCGGACGGAGGATCGAGGCCCGGTACCAGGTGTTGGGCAGCCGGAGCCCCAGGTGCATGTCGTCCGCGAGGAGCGCCCGGCCGTCTACCGTATGGGCGCCGTCTACGGCCCAGTTGTTGCTGCCGGCTGCCGAAGCGACCTCACCCCCGGCCCCTCTCCTGAAGGAGAGGGGAGAAAATCCCTCTTCAAGCCCCTCTCCTTCAGGAGAGGGGTTGGGGTGAGGTCGGAAGGCGGCAGCCTTCGCCGGCAGGGCCATACCCCGCCTCAGATTGAACACCTCCGGCCCGGGGATCGGCGGCGTCACGAACGGCTGGCCCACCACCGGCGCGTCCCACTCCGTGCCCTTGGGCGCCAGAAGCTCGAACATCTCGGGCGGCAGCTTGTCGTGCATCACGCCGAGATCCGATTCATCTCCCCCATCTTCGTCGTTCAGCTCGAAGAACATGGCGTGGACGGCGAGGATGGAGTCTTCCATCCGCCACGGCGCGGGGTCCACGCGCAGCAGCAGGTATTCGAAAGGCTTGGACCCGAGGCTGGAGAGGCCCGCGTTCACCCCCGCCGTATAGGCCTCCAGCACGGCCCGTTCCGCGGGCGCCGCCTGGGCCACCACGCGGCGGGCCACGTCCCGGAACCGGTGGACGCGGTGCTGCTTGTCCGTGTCGACGGCCGCCGAGCCGAAGACCTCCGCCAGCTCGCCCGCCGCCTGGCGCCTCAGCAGATCCATCTGGAAGAACCGGTCCTGGGCATGCAGGAACCCCAGGGCACGGGCCGCATCCTCCCGCGAGCCGGCATGGATGGTGGGCACGCCGAGGCCGTCCCGCTCGATCTCCACCGGCGCCGAGAGCCCCGCCACCGCCCGCTCGCCGTCGAGCTGCGGCAGGCTGGCCTCCAGGCGCCCCCGCAGCCAGTACCACCCCAATCCCGCCGCCAACGCCAGCACCACGACCAGTACCGCGAGCACGAGCAGGATCCGGCGGACCCTCCCCGTCCGGCGGCGGCTCGAACGGAAGGCGGGGCGCTGCTTCGGCAACGGGCGCGGCAGGGGCTGGGGCACGGGATCTCCTCCTCGGTTCCGGGCTTCTGTGCGGGGGAAGCTTACCGGAACCCAAGTCCGTCCCTCCAAGGTCATCAGCTAAAGAGAGATTACGAATTGGATTGACACTCGTCGGCGATCCGGCATAGCATTGCCGAGCTTTCTTCCCAAAGAAGAGTTGATTTTTGTTGCACCGTGCGAATTTGCGCCCTGCCATAGGGGCTTGGGCGAAGCCTGCCTCCTTGAAGGAGACCGATCGATATGAAAAGACACTGCCTGCTGACCGCTCTCGTGCTCATCCTCGCCGTCCTCCTCGGCATTCCCGGCCCCAGCGCCGCGCAAGACTCCGACACCCTGGCGCGGATGCAACAGGAGGGCTGGACGATTGTGAAGGACGGCGTCCTGCAGCGCGAGCTGAGAGTGGGCCAGGTCGAGAGCTTCGTCTTCGGCGTCCCCGGGTTCCAGTGGAAGCTTCAGGATCTGCAAAAGCAGCTCCGTACGCTCCGTGCCGCCTACGCGGCGGATCCCACGGCGGACCTGCGCAAGGCCATCCTCAACCACCGCAAGGAGATCTCGAACACGCAGAAAATGATCGAGCTGGCGCGGCGGAGCGAGGCGAGCGGCCTGACCGGCATCGACAAGGTGAGCTGCACCTTGAGCTTCGCCTACCAGGCGGACGCGTCCTACCTGACCTCCTCCCAGGGCACTTGGGGCAATGCCAGCGCGAGCTTCACCGGCAACTGCGGCTTCACCGGCGAGGTCTACGCCTACGCCTACGCCAAGACCACGGTCGCGGGCGCGCCTTCGACGCAGACCGTGACCGACGGCCCCCGCAGCGGTGCCAACGTCAGCGCCACCGCGTACGCCAGCCGGACGGGTGTGCCCGCCTGTGAATCGTCGTCCTACGCCAGCATGACGAGCGGCTCGCTCAACCCCTCCTCGTACTCCATGTCGGCCTCGAACCCAAGCAGTTGCCCGGCGCCGCCATCGAACCCCGTCCCCACGATCAACGGTACCAACTACATCGCCGTGGACGTATGCGTAACGACCACCTGGACCTCCTCTGTCAGCGCCGGCAGCTCGCCGTACACGTATCAGTGGACCTGGAACGGCGCGTCCGTCAGCACGGGGAGCAGCTACTCCCGGACAATCTGCCCCGGTGTCAACTATAACTACACTACCAACACCCTGGCATTGACGGTGACCGACAGCGCCAGCCGCACGGGCGGCACCTCGAAGTCCGTCGACGTCGAAAGGTTTGGCACGAGTGGTTGCGCCGTCGCCCCCTGCCCGTAGCTTTGCCGTGACTTGAGCGGTGGCGGGCCGCTTCGGCGGTCCTCCACCTCGGCGGGGAGAGTCGGAGATAGACTCCTCCCCGCCATGGCCGATCCGACCTATCCCGACCTCCGCGCCTTCCTGGACCAGCTCCGCCGCGACGGCGACCTCGTCACCGTGGAGGCGCCCGTGGACGCCCGGCTGGAGGCGTCGGAGATCCACCGCCGGGTCATCGCGGCGGGCGGGCCGGCCCTGTTGTTCACCAACGTCAAGGGCTCGGACTTCCCCCTCGCCACCAACCTCTTCGGCACGGCCCGGCGGGCGGAGATGGCCTTCGGCACCCGCCCTCTCCGCCTGATCCGACGGATCGTCCACCTCGCGGAAACCCTCCTGCCGCCCACGCCCGGCAAGCTCTGGGGCGCCCGCGACCTGGCCCGCGAGGCGCTCTCCATCGGCTCCTCCCGCCGCCGCTCCGGACCGGTCACCGAAGTCGTCACCTCGGACGTCCGGCTGGACCGCATGCCCGTCCTCACCACCTGGCCCGAGGACGGCGGCCCGTTCGTCACCCTGCCCCTCGTCTACACCGAGCATCCGGACGGCAAGGGGCACAACCTCGGCATGTACCGCCTCCACGTCCACGATCAACGGACCACGGGCATGCACTGGCAGATCGGCAAGGGCGGCGGCTATCACTACGCCGTGGCCGAAGCCCGGGGCCAGGCCCTGCCCGTCACCGTCTTCCTGGGCGGCCCGCCGGCCCTCATCCTCGCGGCCATCGCGCCCCTGCCCGAGAACGTGCCCGAGCTGATGCTCGCCTCCCTGATCGCGGGCGAGCGCCTCAAGCTCGTCTCCCCCGGCCCGAGCGCCCACCCGCTCGTGGCCTCGGCCGAATTCGCGCTGATCGGCAAGGTGCCGCCCCGGGTCCGGCGTCCGGAAGGCCCTTTCGGGGATCACTACGGCTACTACTCGCTCCAGCACGACTACCCGGTCTTCGAGATCGAGACGATCGCCCGCCGCAAGGACGCCATCTATCCCGCCACCGTCGTCGGCAAACCCCGGCAGGAAGACTTCTTCATCGGCGACCTCCTCCAGGAGCTGCTCTCGCCCCTCTTCCCCCTGGTCATGCCCGCCGTCGAGCAGCTCTGGTCGTATGGGGAAACGGGCTACCACTCACTCGCCGGGGCCGTCGTCAAGCAGCGCTACAAGCGCGAGGCCATGGCCTCCGCCTTCCGCATCCTGGGCGAAGGCCAGCTCTCGCTGACCAAGTTCCTCTTCGTGACCGACCAGCCCGTCGACCTCAAGGACTTCCCGGCCACCCTCACCCACATCCTGGAGCGGACCCACCCGGAGACCGACCTCTACGTCTTCTCGAACCTCTCCATGGACACGCTGGACTACACCGGCCCCGTGGTGAACGAAGGCTCCAAAGGCGTCTGGCTCGGACTGGGCGACCCCGTCCGCGAGCTCCCGCGCGTCTTCACCGCGCCCGAGCTGCCCCACGGCCTCACGGACGTCCACGTCTTCGTCCCCGGCTGCCTCATCGTGGGCGGCCCGTCCTACGAATCCGATCCCGGCGCCGCCGCCCGCTTCGCCGCCCACCCCGCCTTCGCCGGCTGGCCCCTCGTGGTCTTGACGGACGAGCCCCGCCGCGCCGCCGCCAGCCCCATCAACTTCCTCTGGACCACCTTCACCCGCTTCGAGCCCGCCGCCGACCTCCACGCCGCCGGCACCGAGCTGATCCGCCACCACGTCTCCTACAAGCCTCCCGTCCTGATCGACGCCCGCATGAAGCCCTGGTATCCCGAAGAGCTCTTCGCGGACGAGGAAACGGCGGCCACGGTGTCCCGCCGGTGGAAGGAGTACTTCCCGGAAGGGAAGGTGGAGATGGGGGATTCAGGGACGGGGCATTTGACGGCTTGAGGGGTCGATTGGCCCTGGGCTGATCGAGCCGTCCGGCCAGGGCTAGCCAGGAGGGGCCCTAGGAGTAGGACGCCCTCCGGGCTCGCTGTCATCTCCTACTCCACCGTCACACTCTTCGCCAGATTCCGCGGCTGGTCCACGTCCGCCCCTCGCCGCACGCCGATGAAGTAGGCGAGGAGCTGGAGCGGGATCACGTTGACGATCGGCTGGAGGCAGCGGCGAGATCGAGGGGACCTCGATGACCTCGTCGCAGATGCCTCCGAGCTCTTCCGGGTCGCGGTCGGTCACGGCGATCACGATGCCGTCGCGCGCGTTGACCTCCTGCATGTTGCTCTTGACCTTCTCGGAGACCTGGTCGCCGGTGGCGATGGCCACGACCGGCATGTTCTCGTCGATGAGGGCGATGGGGCCGTGCTTCATCTCGCCCGCCGGGTAGCCCTCGGCGTGGATGTAGGAGATCTCCTTGAGCTTGAGCGCGCCTTCGAGGGCGATCGGGTAGTTGATGCCGCGGCCCAGGTAGAGGAAGTTCTGCGGACCGGTGGTACTTGCCGGGCCAGCTCGTCCATGTGCTGCTCCTGGCGCCGGATGACCTCGTCGATCGCCTGCGGCAGGCGGGCCAGGTCGTCCAGGTAGTGCCGTTCGATCTTGCCGAACCGGCGCTCGGCGCAGGTAGAGGGCGAGGAGGTAGAGGGCCACGAGCTGCGTGGTGAAGGCCTTGGTGGAGGCCACGCCGATCTCCGGGCCGGCGTGGGTGTAGATCACCCCGTCGCTGATGCGGGTCGCCTGGCTGCCCACGACGTTGCAGATGGCGAAGAGGTGGGCCCCGCGCTCGCGCGCCGCCTCCATGGCGGACAGGGTGTCCGCCGTCTCGCCCGACTGCGAGATGCCGACGGCCAGCACGCGGTCGGAGACGATCGGGTCGCGGTAGCGGTACTCGGAGCCGTAGTCGACCTCGACCGGGATGCGGGCGATCTCCTCGATCAGGAACTTGCCGACCAGCGCCGGAGTGCCAGGAGGTGCCGCAGGCCAGCAGGTGGATGCGGTCGATCGTCGCGATCTCGCTCCTCGGGTCAGCTTCACGGCGTCGAACAGGATCTCGGCGCGTCTCGAAGTCCACGCGGCCGCCGAAGGTGTCCTGCACGGCCTGGGGCTGCTCGTGGATCTCCTTGAGCATGAAGTGCTTGTAGCCGCCCTTCTCGGCCTGGATCGGATCCCAGTTCAGGCGCTGGACGGGGCGCTCGACCGGTCTTGCCCGTCGCGGTCCCAGACCTCGACGCCGGCCGGGGTGAGGCGCGCGATGTCGCCGTTCTCCAGGAAGATCACGTCCTTGGTGTGGACGAGGAGGGCCGCCGGGTCGGAGGCCAGGAACTGCTCGCCCTCCGCCGAGGCCGATGACGAGCGGCGGCCCCTGGCGGGCGGCCACGATCTCCTGGCCCTTCGCGTCGTCGGTGCGTGACCACGGCGAAGGCGTACATCCCCTCCAGCTCCGTGACGGCGCGGGCCACGGCGTCCCGCAGGTCCGGCCTGTCGAGGTAGGAGGAGATCAGGTTCGCCACCACCTCGGTGTCGGTGTCGGAGCTGAAGGTCCAGCCCTCGGCGATCAGCCGCTTCTTGAGCGGCAGGAAGTTCTCGATGATGCCGTTGTGGATGAGCGCCAGGCGCCGCCGCGGAGTCGACCATCGGGTGGGCGTTGCGCTCGCTCGGCGGCCCATGGGTGGCCCAGCGGGTGTGGCCGAGGCCGTAGCGGCCGGCCAGCGGGGTGCTTCTCGAGCTTCTCCTTGAGGCGGTCGAGCTTGCCCTCGGCCTTGGCGGTCTGCAGCTCGCCGTCCTGCACGACGACCACGCCGGCCGAGTCGTAGCCCCGGTACTCCAGCCGCCGCAGGCCGTCCATCAAGAGGGGAACGACCTCGCGGCTGCCCCACGTAACCCACGATTCCACACATGTTCAGGAGTCTCCTCTTGGCTGCTTCGGATCGCGACGGCGCTGCAGGCCGCCGGCCCGGCCTTCCAGGTTCTTCTGCCGCACCCGGCCCACCGCCAGCGCGCCGTCGGGGACGTTCTTGGTGATGACGGAGCCCGCCGCGGTGGTGGCGCCGTCTCCCACCTTTACCGGCGCCACCAGCATGGTGTCGCTGCCGATGAAGGCGCCGGCGCCGATCTCGGTCGCGGTTCTTGCTCACGCCGTCGTAGTTGCAGGTGACGACGCCGGCGCCGAGGTTGGCGCCCTCGCCCACCGTGGCATCGCCCACGTAGGCGAGGTGGCTCACCTTGGCGCCCGCGCCCAGCTCGGAGTTCTTGACCTCGACGAAGTTGCCCACCCGGGCTCCGTTCCGCAAGCGGGCGGCCGGGCGCAGGCGGGCGAACGGGCCCACCCGGCAGCCGTCGCCGACCTCGGCGCCGTCGAGCACGCTGTAGGGCTCGATGGTGACGCCGTCGCCCACCGTGCGTGTCGCGCAGCCAGGCACCCTGGTGGATCGTGCAGCCGGCGCCGACGGGGTCTCGCCCAGCAGGGAGACGTCCGGGGTGGATCACCGTGTCCGCGCCGACCGCGATCCCCGGCTCGACGACGGTGCGGGCCGGCTCCAGGATGGTCACGCCCGCGTCCATCAGGGCCTCCAGGTGGCGGTCGATGAGCAGCCGGTGGACGCGGCGCCAGCTCGGCGCGGTCGTTGACGCCCAGCGCCTCGTCCGGGTCGTCCAGGGGGACCAGCCGCACGGGCCGGCCGTCGCGCGGCGGCGCTGGTCGACGGCGTCGGTCAGGTAGAGCTCGCCCTGGGCGTTGTCGGTGCTTGAGGCTCGCGCAGGTAGTCGAAGATCTCCGGCGCCGGCAGGGCGTAGAGGCCGGCGTTGATCCGCCGCACGGCCAGCACTTCGGGGGTCGCGTCGCGCGCCTCGACGATCCGGTCCGGAACTCGCCGTCCGTCGTCCGCGCAGCACCCGGCCGAGCGAGCCGGGCTCGGCCAGCTCGGCGACCGCCATGGACGCCCCAGCCGGCCTCGGCCTCGCGCGGCCAGCCGGTCGATCGTCGCCGGGGTGAGCAGCGGCACGTCGCCGGAGAGGACGAGGAGGGTCGCCGCGCCGCCGGCACCTGCGGCCTCAGCCTGGGCCAGGGCGTGGCCGGTGCCGCGCTGCTCGGCCTGGAGGACCCAGTCGAGTCGGCGCCCTGGATCTCCTCGCTGCACCTGCTCGGCGCCGTGGCCGACGACGACCAGGATGCGCCCGCAGCCGGCGGCGCGGGCCGCGTCGATCACCCAGGCGAGCAGCGGCCGGCCGGCCGCCTGGTGGAGCACCTTGGGCAGGGCGGAGCGCATGCGCGTCCCCTTGCCGGCGGCGAGCACGACCGCGATCGCGGGGCTGAGCTGCATGAGTCTCCTCAGGCGGCCGTCCGGCCCGTTCGCGCCGCCGGCGAGCTCGCAGCACCGCCCGCGCCAGCTTCTCGGAATCGTGGCGGATCAGGTCGCCGTCGGCGGCCAGGAGGTCGGCTTCGACCACCTGGACGCCCATGCGCTTCCAGCACGCGCCCGCTCGACCGCGCACCGGCTCGGAGCCGGTCTCGGCGTAGTGGCGCGAGCAGGTGGCTCGGGGATCGGCGCCGAGCTCACCAGCACGGCGTCGACCAGCCCCGGCCGGCGTGGCGCTCGATGGCCCGCAGGTGGTCGAGCCCCATCATGCCGTCCGTCTCGCCCGGCTGGGTCATCAGGTTGAGCAGCAGGACCGTCGCGCGCCTTGCGCCTGGCGCGACCGCCTGGCGGATGCCGGGAATCAGCAGGTTGGGCAGGATCGACGTGTAGAGCGAGCCCGGGCCCGAGGAGGATCAGGTCCGCCGTCTCCAGGCGCCGGCGCGGCCTGCGGGAACGCCGGGGGCGCCGGCGGGTCGAGCTCCACCGCCGACAGCTCCTCGCCCGACAGTCCCACCGCCGACTCCCCCTCGTAGACCCGGCCCGAGACGCCGCGGCCCGCGCAGCCGCACGTCCGTGGAGGGTGGCCGGGAAGATCTTGCCGCGCACCGAGAGCACCGACTCGGCGGTGAGGATCGCCTGGTGGAAGTCGCCGGTGATGCCGGTGAGCGCGGTCAGGAACAGGTTGCCGAAGGAGTGCCCCAGCAGGCCGCCGCCGTTGGGGAAGCGGTACTGGAAGAGCCGGGTGAGGAGGTCCTCGTCGTCGGCCAGGGCCGCGATGCAGTTGCGGATGTCGCCCGGCGGCAGGACGCCGAGCTCCTCGCGCAGCCGGCCGGAGGAGCCGCCGTCGTCGGTGACGGTGACCACGCCGGTGAGCTGGCGCAGCCGCTCCGTGCCGACGTGGTGCTTGAGGCCGCGCAGCAGGGCGGACAGCCCGGTGCCGCCGCCGATCGCGACGAGCGCCGAGCCGCCGCTTGCCCGCGGGGCGCGCCGGTCAGGAGAGGCCGAAGAGGTGGACGGTGGTCCCGGTCCTGGCGGAGCTCGGCGAAGTCGGGGTCGTGGAAGGCATGGACGCGATTCTTGGGATTCAGCTCGACCGCCCGGGTCAGCGCCCTGCGCGGCTTCGTCGATCCGGCCCTCGACGGCATGGATGGACGCGGCCAGATAGGCGAAGCGCTCGTCCTTCTGGTCGCGTCCGCCCTTGCGGCAGAGCTCCAGGGCCGCGGCGAGGTCTGCCCCGGTTCTTCTCGTAGACCGCCCGCGAGGAAGGGATCGTCATCCGCCGCCGCCTGCTCCGCTCGGGCCTTCTGGCGGGCGACTGGCGAGGAGCTGGCGGGCCTGGTCGCGCAGCTCCGGCCGGTCGCCGCTCGGCGGCCTGCTCGAGGAGCTCGGCCGCCTCCTGCCAGTCCTGCCGCTGGAGGGCGGCCAGCCCCTCGGCAAAGGCGTCGAGGCCCGGATCGTCTGCATGAGCAGGGCTGGAGACCGCGGCGGGGCGGCGTCTTCGGCGGGGCGGCGGGCTGCGTCTGGGGCTGGGGCTTGGCCTTGGCCATGGATCCTCTCGGCTGCTCCTCGACTCAGCGTTTCTTGAGCTCGATCAGGATCTGTTTGGCGACCGACTTCAGGGTGTCGAAGACGCCGACGCCGGTGGTCGCGACCGCCTCGAACGTCGGCTCCCGCTTGTAGTTGAGGATGCGGTACATCTCGTCGACCGGCACGACGCCGGGAAGGTCCCGCTTGTTGAACTGCAGGGCGTAGGGGATCGTCGCCAGGTCGAACCCGTGCTCCTTCAGGTTCTGCCTCCAGGTTGCGGATCGACTCGATGTTCGCCTCCATCCGCTCGTCCTGGCTGTCGGCGACGAAGATCACGCCGTCGACCCCCTTGAGGATCAGCTTGCGGCTGGCGTCGTAGAACACCTGGCCGGGCACGGTGTAGAGGTGGAAGCGGGTGGTGAAACCGCGGATGCTCCCGAGGTCGAGCGGCAGGAAGTCGAAGAACAGCGTGCGGTCGGCCTCGGTGGCCAGCGAGATCATCTTGCCCTTCGACTCGGGGGCGGTCTTGTTGTAGATGTACTGCAGATTCGTCGTCTTGCCACACAGGCCGGGGCCGTAGTAGACGATCTTGCAGTTGATCTCCTTGCTGGCGTAGTTGATGAAAGTCATCTGCTCGCTCCGTCACCCGGGACTCAGCCGCCGGGAGCGTCCAGGAATGCCGCTCCTCCGCACGCGCCGGTCCGCCTCCGCGGCTACTCGCCGAAGAGCGCGTCGATGTCGTCGTCGGTGATCTCGGAGAAGGGGCTCGCGTGGACCGACTCCTGCGCTCCTCTTTCGCTCTTCTGCACCATCATCTCGAAGATCTTCTCCAGATCGACGCTGGCGCGCTTGACCCGCAGGCGGACCAGCCCGAGGGACGACCGGTCGTCGAAGATGACCACCAGGATGGCCCGCTTGGCGACGATGGAGATGTGGATGTGGTCCTGCTGGCCCTCGTGGAACAGCACCGAGAACTCCCGCTCGCCGATCAGCTTGGCGAGACCGTCGGTGGCGGCCACGTTGCCCGCCGTCAGCGAGGCGAGCGAGGTGGTGTCGAACTGCTCGATCTCACCGGCCGAGGCGATCTGCTGGCCGTTCTTGTCGATCAGGAAGACAGCCTTGGCGTTGGCCTCCTGCCGCAGACGGCGCAGGGCCTCCTCCAGATGCTTGAACTCCTCCTCGTAAAGCACGAAGTCGGCTGCGCACATGGCTACCCTTTCCGGACCGCGCGACGATACACCATCGCGGGCTGGGCCGTCAAAGCTCTGATTCCACGTCGAGTTGTCTCTGCCAGTTTGTCTTTGCCGAGGGCCGGCTCAGCGGAACAGCCGCCAGCCCTGGAGGATGTCGGCCTCGGCGAGGACCAGCTGGTCTCCTTCGATTCGGTGCTTCAACGGCACCGGCTTGCAGCCGCCGCCCCCGGCGTTGACCTCGCGCCAGGCGGAAGCGACTTGTCGCACTTGTTGCACACCAGCCAGTCGCCCTCGTGCCGGAAGCCCCGCTCGAGCTTGGCGCAGGTCTCGTTGGCGTCGAAGGCGACCTGCACGTCTCCCTGCGCTGTCGCGGCCGACGAGGAAGTGGACCTCCTGGTTGCCCGAGTTGAGGAAGCGGTAGAAGCGGACCTCTCTGGGCTTCAGGTCCGCCAGCCCAATCTTTACAACGCCCTGCCGGTCCGGTGAGATCTGGATGAACCCGGAAGGATTCAATCGGCTGTCCAGGGCGGCCTGTGCCCCCCAGACGGCCCCCATGACGGCGAGGACGATCAGGATTCCATGAAGCGGCTTGAAACGGCGCATCGTCCGGCTATTGTGGCCTAACCCCCCCGGTACGGCAAGTGCGCCCTCGCCGAGGGTCTAGAACAGCGTGTAGATGAACGGCGCCGTCGCCTGGCTGGTGACCACCAGCAGGACGACCAGACCGAGGATCAGCACCAAGGGCACGATCCAGTACACCTTGTTCTGCCTGGCGAACTGGACGATCTCGCCGAGGAGCGAGCCGAGGTAGCCGAGCTTGCGCATGACGTCTCCTAGCGCTCTATTCGAGTCCTAGTCTAGCTGGAACTCCTGCCGCCAGTCCCCCGCCTCCTCGAGCTGCGGGCTGCGCCTTCTTCTCGAGGAGGAAGGGCCCGAGCACCAGGTAGTCCATCTCCGTCCGCATGAAGCAGCGGTAGGCGTCCTCCGGGGTGCAGACGATCGGCTCGCCGCGCACGTTGAAGCTGGTGTTGACGATCACCCCGTAGCCGGTGAGCTTCTCGAACTCCGGAGATGAGCGCATGGTAGCGCGGGTTCGTCCTCGCGGCTGACGGTCTGGATGCGCGCCGAGTAGTCGACGTGGGTGACGGCGGGGATGTCCGAGCGCGGCCGGTTGACCCACTCGAGCAGCGCCAGCGCCCTGCTCGTCCCCCTGCTTCGGGATGCGCCGCTTCTCGACCACGTCCGCCACCAGCAGCATGTAGGGCGACGGCCGGTCGAGCTCGAAGTAGTCCGCCGACCCGCTCCTCCAGGACGCTGGGGGCGAACGGCCGGAAGCTCTCCCGGTACTTGATCTTCAGGTTCATCACCGACTGCATCTTCGGCGAGCGCGCGTCGCCGACGATCGAGCGGCCGCCGAGCGCCCGCGGGCCGAACTCCATCCGCCCCTGGCAGAGGCCGACGACGTTCTCCCCGGCGATCAGCCGGGCGATCGCGCGGCGCCCAGTCCGCGTCGGAGAGCTCCTCGTAGGGGATAGCCTGTGGGCGTCGAGGTACGCCCGGATCTGGTCGCGCGTGAACTCCGGCCCGAGCAGCGCGCCCCGCATGGCGTCCCGCGGCTTGCCGCCGGTCCCACCGTCACCGTCCGCGGCTTGCCCATGGCGTTGTGCCAGACGGCGAGCGGCGCGCCCGAGCGCGCCGCCGGCATCGCCGGCCGCGGGCTGGATCCAGAGGTCGTCGAAGATCCCCTCGCGCAGCAGGACGCCGTTGGCCACGCAGTTGAGCGCCACGCCGCCGGCCAGGCAGAGGTTCCGCTTGCCGGTGATCTCCCGGGCGTGGCGGGCGAGCTTCAGGACGATCTCCTCGGTGACCTCCTGGATCGACCGCGCGAGGTCCATCTCGCGCTGGGTGATCGGCGACTCGGGCTTGCGCGCCGGCCCGCCGAACAGCGCGGCGAACCGGTCGTTGGTCATCTCCAGGCCGTCGAGGTAGCCGAAGTAGTCCATGTTCAGGCGGAACGAGCCGTCGTCGCGCACGTCGATCGAGCTCGCGCTTGATGGCGTCCGTGTAGCTGCCCCTCGCCGTAGGGGGCGAGGCCCATCAGCTTGTACTCGCCGGAGTTCACCTTGAAGCCGGTGAAGTAGGTGAACGCCGAGTAGAGCAGGCCCAGCGAGTGCGGGAAGTCGATCTCGCGGATCAGCTTCAGCCGGTGCCCCTCGCCGACGCCGATCGTGGTGGTGGCCCACTCGCCGACGCCGTCGAGGGTGAGCACCGCCGCCTCCTCGAAGGGGAGGGGTAGAAGGCGCTCGCCGCGTGCGACTCGTGGTGCTCGGTGAAGAAGATGTCCTTGGGCTCGCCCACGCCGCACTGCTCCAGCGCCTCCTCGATGTGGGGCGGAATCCACAGCTTCTCCCGCAGCCACAGCGGCATCGCCTGACGTACGAGCGCAGGCCGCGGGCGCCACCGACAGGTAGGTCTCCAGGATGCGGTGGAACTTGAGGAGCGGCTTGTCGTAGAACACCACCCCGTCGAGCTCGACGCCTTGCCCACCCCGCCCTCGGCCAGGCAGTAGCGCACGGCGTTGTAGGGGAAGCCCTCGTCGTGCTTCTTGCGGGTGAAGCGCTCTTCCTGGGCGGCGGCGACGATGCGCCCCTCGTCGACCAGGCAGGCGGCCGAGTCGTGGTAGTAGCAGCTGATGCCGAGGAGCTTCAAGGCTCAGAACTGCTTGCGGTAGGACTCGAGGGTCCGCTCGCGGTCGGTCGATTTCCAGTAGGAAGTCTGGCGCGGATCCGCGCCCTTCGAGATCGCCAGCTTCCCCCGCGCCCGCAGCACGAGGCCGACGGGCAGGAACACCAGGTAGAAGAGGATCGGCATCGCCACCCACGTCACGGTCATGCCCAGGCCGTGGGCGAAGGCGTCCAGCGCCCGCGTCAACCCCTTGTACAACCCGAGGGGAGACGCCAGCGCCAGCAGCGCGATCAACACCGCGATCCCGGCCACGGCCCCCGCCATCACCGGCCGGTGGAAGCCGAAAAACAGAACCGCCGCCACCGTGAGGCCGATCAATCCGCCGGCCGCGCCCTTGCGCCGGTTGGCCGCCGCCTCGCGAAGGCGCGCCGCGGCATCCCCGGCGGCGCGGTCGCGCCAGCGCCAGGCCACGGACGAGGCTTCAGCCTTGGGTTGCAGGGGTTCCGGCATTCGTTTTCTCTAGAGGACAGAAGCGGGAGGTATCCCGAAGCGCTACAGGATAGACCGGAAGAGAGCGGGGTGGCAATAGACGGGCTCGGGCCGGGCACGGTGAGGCCTCGGCTCCTTCAGACGGGGATGAGGGGGAGCCGGCCGGCCGCCCCCACCGCCGCATCGCCGGAGGCCTGGGGCTTGGCCTCCTCTTCCTCCACGACCGCCTCGCCCGGATTGCGGAAGAGGTTCGACTCCAGGTTGTACTGCCGGTTGTAGAGGTCGCTGTAGCGGCCGCCCAGGGTAAGCAGCTCTTGGTGCCGGCCGCGCTCCACGATCTGCCCCCCTTCGAGCACCAGGATCGTGTCGGCCCTGCGGACGGTCGACAGCCGGTGGGCGATGATGAACGTCGTCCGCCCCTTCATCAGCTCGGTCAGCCCTTCCTGGATCAGGGCCTCGCTCTCGCTGTCGAGCGAAGAGGTGGCCTCGTCGAGGATCAGAATGCGGGGGTCGGCCAGGATGGCCCGGGCGATCGCCACCCGCTGGCGCTCGCCGCCCGAGAGCTTGACCCCCCGCTCGCCCACGATGGTGCCGTAGCCCTCCGGCAGCCGGGCCACGAAGTCGTCGCAGTGGGCGATGCGGGCGGCGCGCAGCACCTCCTCGTCCGAGGCGTGCGGGTCGGCGTAGGCGATGTTTTCGAGCACCGTACCGTCGAACAGGAAGTTGTCCTGGAACACGACGCCGAGATTCGAGCGGTAGTCGCCCAGCCGCACCTCGGCCAGGTCGTGGCCGTCCACCAGGATCTGGCCTTTGGTTGGACGATGAAAAGCGGCCACCAGGCCGATCAGCGTGCTCTTGCCCGATCCCGAGGGGCCTACGAGTGCCGTCGAAGTGCCTGGAGCGGCCGTGAACGAGACGCCCTTCAGCACGGGGGTGTCGGACTGGTACTCGAACCAGACGTCGCGGAGCTCGATCTTCCCCTCCACCCGGCTCAGGGGGTGGCGGGCAACCTCGCCGTCGTCCTCCGTGACCTCGTTGCGGATCTCGCGGATGCGCTCGAGACCCGCGAACGCCTCCGTGAACTGGCTGCCGATGTTGACGATCTGCACCATCGGGCCCACCAGCATGCCGAGATAGAGAGTGAAGGCGAAGAAGTCGCCCACCGTCATCCGGTTCGCCAGCACGTCCTGCGCTCCCACCAGCATGATGCTGACGCCGATCGCCCCGAGCAGCAGCGTCGAGGCGGCGCCGATGGCCGAGAACCCCGTCATGGTGCCGGCGACGTTGCGGTAGAGCCGGTGCGCCCCCTTGGTGAATACCAACGCCTCGCGCTGCTCGGCCTGGTAGGCCTTGACCACCCGCACCCCCGAGAACGATTCCGTGAGACGCCCCGACAGCTCGGCGTTGATCTTGGAGCGTTCGCGGAAGAGGGGGCGCAGGGTGCGGAAGGCGTACTGCATGATGAAGACGAAGAGCGACAGCACGCCGAGCGCGATGAACGTCAGCTTGGCGTTGAGATAGAAGAGGATGCCGAGCGCCAGGGCCGCCGTCACCATGCCGCCCACGAGGTCCACCAGGCCGGTGCCCACGAGGTTGCGGATCCCCTCGGCGTCGTTCATGACGCGCGAGAGCAGGGCGCCCGCCTTGGTCTGCTCGAAATAGCTCACCGAGAGGCGCGAGACGTGCTGCTGCAACTGGCGCCGCATCTCCGTGATGGACCGCTGGGCCGCCTTGCCGAGGATCTGGGCCAGCGAGAAGGAGGTGACGGCCTGGACGACCGTGGCCGCACCCGCCGCGAACACGATCGGCAGCAGCATCGCGCGGTTCCCCTTGCCGATCACGTCGTCCAGCAGGTACTTGGTGGTGCCGGGGAGCACCAGCCCCGAGAGCCGGTTGAAGGTCATCAGCAGGAGGCCCAGCAGCAGCCGCCCCTTGCGCGCCTTCACCAGCTCGGCGGCGTCGTTGAAGATGGTGCGCGGCTTCAGCGGCTTTTTCGCGCTTTTGGCCGCCGGCTCGGCAGGTTTCCTCGGCCGGGAGGAGACAAGACCGCCATAAAGGCCTTGGCGGGCCGGCCGGCGGGGTTCAGTCACTGGTTCAGTCATGAACGATAGAACGGGCGCGAGAGCAGGGGAGATTCCCCGGCCCCTCACCACCCCTACCCCTCCTCTCCCATCCCTCCGCCCGCCCACCGGGGAGAGGAGGGGAAAAAGGAATCCTATCCTGTCTTCCTCCCACCTCTCCCTGGCGGCTGGGGGGTGGGCTGGGAGAGGAGGGCCGGGGAGGTGAGGGGCTAGCGGTCGCGGACCCTGACCTGGACGGAGCCGTCCAGCTTCACCCCCAGCACGGTGCCTTCGGGGATGACGACCTCCTCGCCCGGCGTCCTCGACGCGATGACCGCGCCTGCCGCCGCGCCGAGAATGGCCCCGATCAGCGTCCCCTTGGAACGGTCGCCCTTCTTGACCACGCGCCCGAGGATGGCCCCGGCCGCCGCGCCGCCGCCGATGGCCGCGGCGTCACGGCCCGTCTCGTTGCGCCCCTGCTGGACGAACGAGGCGTCGATCGGCACCGTGGTACCCGAGGGGAGGACCAGGTCCGTGAAGCGCAGCTCGAGCTTCGCCTGGCCGCCCACCTTGCGCAGGGGCACGGCCTGGACGACCTCGCCCAGGATCTCGGAGCCCGCCGGGATGGCCACCTCGCCGTCCGCCCTCACGTCCTGGGCCACGCGCACCCGGAACGACTGGCCCGGCGCGCTGGTGTTGCTCGCGAGATGCGAGGTCACCTCGACGTCGAACTGGGTGCCGGCCGGTACGGTCACCTCGGAATAGCGGGGCTCCTCCGGGGCGGGCTCGGGCTCAAATTCCGGCTCGCGATAGTCTGGCTCCGTCATCTCCGGTTCTGTACTTTCCGGCTCGGTAATTTCCGGTTCCCGAGGCACGGGAGCCGGCGCCGGCCGGGGAGCGCGCGGAGCCGGGGCCGGCTGGCGCAGGCGGCGCTCCCGGGCGTCGAGCTCGGCCTCGCGGATTGCCAGCTCGCGTTCACGCAGGGCAACTTCCTGCGAATCGAGCACCGGGGAGGCCGGGGCCGGGGTCGCCTCCTCGATCTCCACGGCCTGCGGCTCGGGCCGGAGCTCGTTGGTCTGGGAAGTTTCCTGGGCGACCTGCGCCGGCTGCTCAGGCTGGGACTGCGCTTCCCGGTCCTCGCCACCCTTGCAGCCGGCGGCAAGGAGGGCTCCACAGAGGAGCGCAGGCAGGAGGGAAGGGATCTTGAAGTTTCGCATGCTGAATGGGAAGAGCAATGCGGATGCCACCTTGCCGTTTCCCTGAAGAGAACCGCTGTGGGCTCCCCCGGGGAGGACGCCCGTGCCACTTTGGCAGGACGGCTCAGCGGGGCCGCGAGGGGAACCGGATGACCCCCGCCGGAGGAGCGGGCTCATCGGACTCGGGCTCCAACCCCGCATCCGGTGCCGCCTGTTCCGAAGCGGTCCCGGTGGGCTCCGAGGTACCGTCGAAGCGCAGGCCGAAGTCGGCGGACGGATCGGCGAAGGCCGTCAGGGCGGCGAAGGGCACGATGAGCTGCTGCTTCGAGCCGCCGAAGGCCAGGACCACGGAGAACGACTCCGCCGTGACGTTCAACCCCCAGTACTGGTGCTGAAGGATGATCGTCACCTCCTTGGGATGCTGATTGCGCAGCACGCGCGGCACCTGGACGCCGGGGTAGTCGGTGCGGAACCCGATGAAGAGGTGATGCTCGCCGGGCAGCCCGAACTCGGCCACCTGCTCCAGGACCCGCCGCACGGCGTCCCGCAGGGCGTCCTGGAGAATGGCGGGATAGTCGATCTTGTCGGGGTAAATCGGGCCGAGCGGTTCCATGGTCATGCCTCCGTGGGCGGAGCATCGTCGCCCGGCCCCGGTTTGTCAACTGGTGCAGAAGGATTCTGTCCAGGTCCCTACGCTTGAAGTTTGGCGCGCGGATCTCCAATTTCCAATCCTGATGCAGTGAATCCGAAACGCGAATCCAGTGGATCGAGCCCGTTTGCATTCGTTTCCAATCCAGATCCACTGAATTCGGATCTGGATGCAGTGGGTTCGGCGCCAGAAATGAACGTTTCCGGGGTGGATCGACTGGAATTTTCTCCAGATCCACTGGAAACGGATTTGGATCGACTGGAATCTGGCGTGGATTCAGTGGATTCGGCGGACGAAATTCGGCATTCCTCGGCCAGCTCTGAGGCCACGGCCCGGGATCTCAGCGATCCCGGGCCGGGTTTTCCCGCTTGGCGGTTGGACCCGAAGACGCCCGTTGACAATCCCCCCCTCCCTGCTATGATTCGATGGAATTCGTACCGATTCGGTACTGTTTCTAGAGATCGAGACGAAGAAGGAACTGGGAGACGCAGGCTGACATGATTCGCATCACCAAGCAGACAGACTACGGGATCGTCCTCCTCACCCACCTGGGGGCTCATGCGGAGCGCACGTACAACGCTCCGGAGCTGTCCGCCGAGGCGCGGCTGCCGCTGCCCATGGTGAGCAAGATCCTGAAGCTTCTGGCCAAGGAAGGCCTTCTGGCTTCCCACCGGGGCGTCAAGGGCGGGTACAGCCTGTCGCGTTCGCCGGAGGAGATCTCCATGGCCGAGATCGTGGCCGCTCTCGAGGGGCCGATCGCCATCACGGAGTGCATCAGCGTCGAGAGCGACTGCACCCACGAGGCCGTCTGTCCGGTGCGCGGCAACTGGCACCGCATCAACGAGGCGGTCCGCCGGGCGCTCGAAGGGATCTCGCTCGCCGAGATGGCCCATCCGAAGAGGCAGGAGCTGGTCACCCTGGGCCGGGGCCTGTACCCGGTCGTCCCCCAGCTCCAGGAAGCTTGAAACCGTCCGGTCCTCAAGGGACCTTCAGATAGCAGAATTTGGCAGATAGCAGAATTTGGGAGACATCATGCAGACCCCGACCGAGACCATCGAGCATTTCGCGACGCAGGAATACCAGTTCGGCTTCATCACCGACGTCGAGCAGGAGATCGTTCCCGCCCGGCTTGAACGAGGACGTCATCCGGCTGATCTCGGCCAAGAAGGAAGAGCCGGAGTGGATGCTGGAGTGGCGCCTCAAGGCCTACCGCCACTGGCTCACCATGGCGGAGCCGAAGTGGGCGAACGTCCACTACCCGCCGATCGACTACCAGTCGATCGCCTACTACGCGGCCCCCAAGCCCAAGGGCTCCGGGCCGAAGAGCCTGGACGAGGTCGATCCGGAGATCCTGGAGACCTACGAGAAGCTGGGCATCCCGCTCCACGAGCGGGAGCTGCTGGCCGGCGTGGCGGTGGACGCGGTGTTCGACAGCGTCTCGGTGGCCACCACCTTCAAGGAGAAGCTGGCCGAGATGGGGATCATCTTCTGCTCCTTCTCCGAGGCGGTGCAGGAACCACCCGGACCTGGTGCAGAAGTACCTGGGCTCGGTGGTGCCCTACACGGACAACTTCTTCGCCACGCTCAACTCGGCGGTGTTCTCCGACGGCTCGTTCGTCTACATCCCGAAGGGCGTGCGCTGCCCGATGGAGCTGTCGACCTACTTCCGGATCAACGCCAGCAACACCGGGCAGTTCGAGCGCACGCTGATCATCGCGGACGAGGGCGCCTACGTCAGCTACCTCGAGGGCTGCACGGCGCCGATGCGCGACGAGAACCAGCTCCACGCGGCGGTGGTCGAGCTGGTGGCCCTGGAAGACGCCACCATCAAGTACTCGACGGTCCAGAACTGGTACCCGGGCGACGAGAACGGCAAGGGCGGCATCTACAACTTCGTCACCAAGCGCGGCAAGTGCGACGGCGCGAACGCCAAGATCTCCTGGACGCAGGTGGAGACCGGCTCGGCCATCACCTGGAAGTACCCGAGCGTGATCCTGAAGGGCGACGACTCGGTCGGCGAGTTCTACTCGGTGGCGCTGACCAAGGGCTGCCAGCAGGCCGACACCGGCACCAAGATGATCCACATCGGCAAGAACACCAAGAGCACCATCGTGTCGAAGGGGATCTCGGCCGGCCACGGGCAGAACACCTACCGCGGCCTGGTGAAGATCCTGCAAGGGGGCGGACGGCGCCCGCAACTTCTCGCAGTGCGACTCGATGCTGATCGGCGACCAGTGCGGCGCCCACACCTTCCCGTACATCGACGTGCAGAACCCCACGGCCCGCATGGAGCACGAGGCGACGACCTCGAAGATCGGCGAGGACCAGATCTTCTACTGCAACCAGCGGGGCATCGCGACCGAGGACGCCGTGTCGATGATCGTCAACGGCTTCTGCAAGGAGGTCTTCCGCGAGCTGCCGATGGAGTTCGCGGTCGAGGCCCAGAAGCTGCTGGCCGTGAACCTGGAAGGGAGCGTCGGCTAAACCGGCCTCCGCAATCCACAATCCAAAAATCCAGAACGGGACCTACATATGCTTGAGATCAAGAACCTGCACGCCTCGGTGGAAGGCAACGAGATCCTGCGGGGGATCGACCTCGACCATTCCGACCGGCGAGGTGCACGCCATCATGGGTCCGAACGGCTCCGGCAAGAGCACGCTGGCCCGGGTGCTGGCCGGCCAGGAGGCCTATGAGGTGACGGCCGGGCAGGTGCTCTTCGACGGCAAGGACCTGCTGGACATGGACCCGGAGGAGCGGGCGCGCGAAGGGCGTGTTCATGGCCTTCCAGTACCCGGTCGAGATCCCCGGGGTGAGCAACACCTACTTCCTCAAGGCGGCGCTCAACGCCGTGCGCAAGCACCGCGGGCTGACGGAGATGGACGCCGTGGACTTCCTCAAGCTGGTGCGCCAGAAGATGAAGCTGGTGCAGATGGACGAGAGCCTCCTCAACCGGCCGGTCAACGAAGGCTTCTCGGGCGGCGAGAAGAAGCGCAACGAGATCTTCCAGATGGCCGTGCTGGAGCCGCGGCTGGCGATCCTGGACGAGACCGACTCGGGGCTCGACATCGACGCCCTGCGCATCGTCGCCGAGGGGGTCAACGCCCTGCGCGGGCCGGACCGCTGCGTTCCTGGTGATCACCCACTACCAGCGGCTGCTCGACTACATCGTGCCCGACTTCGTGCACGTGCTGGTCGACGGCCGGATCGTCCGCTCGGGCGGCAAGGAGCTGGCCCTGGAGCTGGAGGAGAAGGGCTACGCCTGGCTCGAGAACATGGCGCCGGAGCGAACCCCGCAGACAGTGCAAACGGTGGGTGCCTGATGATGGCGCACGGCAGTCCGAGATGCGTCGCGGCCGGTGCCACCGGCGGTACTGCCGGCTTTGCTGGCCGAGCACGAGCGGTTCCTGGCCGAGCTGCCGCCTGGGCGGGCCGCGCCGCGGTGCACGCGATGCGCCGCTTGGCCATCGAGCGCTTCGCGGCCCTGGGCTTCCCCACCACCCGGCAGGAGGAGTGGCGCTTGACCAACGTGGCGCCGATCGCCCGCGGCACGTTCGCGCGCCCGGAGAGCGATCCCGACGGGATCGATCCGGCACGGATCGCCTGCCCTGGTGTTCGACGCGGCGGCCCGGCTGGTGTTCGTCGACGGCCGCTTCTCCTCCCGCCTCTCCGACCGTGGACAAGCTCCCCGCGGGCGTCGTGGTGGCGAGCCTCGCCGAGGCCCTGGTGACGCATGCCGGAGCAGGTCGAGCCCTGGCTCGGGCAGTTCGCCCGGTACGAGAACCATCCCTTCGTGGCCCTGAACACGGCGTTCCTGCGCGACGGCGCGTTCGTCTGGGTCCCGCGCGGCGCGGTGGTCGAGGAGCCGGTCCACCTGCTGTTCCTCTCCACCGGAGACGGCAGGGCGGGCCACGGTGTCGTTCCCGCGCAACCTCTTCGTGGCGGGCGAGAACAGCCAGCTCACCCTGGTCGAGACCTACGCGGGCACGGGCGCCTATTTCACCTGCCCGGTCACCGAGATGGTGGCGGGGGCCGACTCGGTGGTCGACCACTACAAGGTGCAGCGGGAGAGCACCGAGGCCTTCCACATGGCGACCTTCCAGGTGCAGGCGGACCGGAGCAGCGTGCCGACGCTCGCACTCGATCTCGCTCGGCGGCGGGCTGGTGCGCAACGACGTCAACGCCGTGCTCGACGGCGAGGGGATCGACTGCATCCTGAACGGCCTCTACCTGCTCGAAGGGCAGCCAGCTCGTCGACAACCACATGCGGGTCGAGCACGCGAAGCCGCACTGCGCCAGCCACGAGCTGTACAAGGGGGTCCTCGACGGCAAGGCGCGCTCGGTCTTCAACGGCCTGATCCACGTCCACCAGGGCGCCCAGAAGACGGACGCCAAGCAGTCCAACCGGAACCTCCTGCTCTCCCGCGACGCGATGGCGAACTCCAACCCGCAGCTCGAGATCTACGCCGACGACGTCAAGTGCACCCACGGCTCGACCGTCGGCCAGCTCGACGAGGACGCGGTCTTCTACCTGCGCTCGCGCGGCATCGGCGCCGAGGCGGCCCGCAGCCTGCTGACCTACGCCTTCGCGAGCGACATCGTGGAGCGCATCAAGGTCGAGCCCGTGCGCCAGGATCTGGAAGAGTTCCTGTTCGCCCGCCTGCCCAAGGGCGACGTGGTCCGGCAGGCGGTGTAGGAATTACTATGGCGAGCGCCGCGGCAGCCATCCATCCCGACAAGACCTCCGCGCCGGCCTATGATCTGGCGCGGGTGCGGAGCGACTTCCCCATCCTGGCGCACGCAGGTCCACGGCCGGCCCTTGGTCTACCTGGACAACGCCGCCTCCACCCAGAAGCCGCAGGCGGTGATCGACGCCATCCGCCGGTGTTACGCGGAGTACTACGCCAACGTCGACCGCGGCGTCCACACCCTCTCCCAGCGGGCGACGGAGGCCCGCGAGCAGGCGCGGGAGACCGTCCGCCGGTTTCTGAACGCCCGGAGCGCCGAGGAGATCGTCTTCGTGCGCGGCACCACCGAGGCGATCAACCTCGTGGCCGCGAGCTGGGGGCGCAAGAACGTGGGGCCGGGCGACGAGATCCTGATCACGGGCCTGGAGCACCACTCGAACATCGTCCCCTGGCAGATGCTGTGCGAGGAGCAGGGGCGCCCACCTCGAGGTGGCGCCGATCGACGACCGCGGCGACGTCCGGCTGGACGAATTCGAGCGCCTGCTCTCTCCGCCGCACCCGCCTCGTGGCGGTCGCCCACGTCTCGAACGCCCTGGGCACGGTCAACCCCGTCGCGCGAGATGGCCGAGCTGGCCCACGCGCGCGGGCGCCGTGGTGCTGGTGGACGGCGCCCAGGCGGCGCCCCACCTGGCGGTCGACGTCCAGGCCCTGGGCTGCGACTTCTACGCCTTCTCCGGCCACAAGGTCTACGGGCCGACCGGCATCGGCGTGCTCTGGGGGCGCTCCGAGCTGCTGGCCGCGATGCCGCCCTGGCAGGGCGGCGGCGGCATGATCCGCACCGTCTCGTTCGACAAGGCGACCTACGCCGCCGCCGCCCCACCGGTTCGAGGCCGGCACGCCGTTCATCGAGGGCGCCATCGGCCTCGCCGCGGCCCTCGACTACGTGAGCGCGCTCGGGCTCGAAAACGTCGCGGCCTGGGAGTCGGAGCTGCTGGCCCTCGCCACCGGGCGGCTCTGCGGAGGTCCCCGGCGTCCGGCTGGTCGGGCACGGCCCGCGAGAAGGCGGCGGTGCTCTCCTTCACGCTCGACGGCGTCCATCCCGCACGACGTCGGCACCATCCTCGACCAGGCAGGGCATCGCCATCCGCGCCGGCCACCACTGCGCCCAGCCGGTGATGGAGCGCTTCGGCGTGCCGGCCACCGCCCGGGCCTCGCTTCGGCCTCTACAACACGCCGGACGAGGTCGAGGCCCTGGTGGCCGCGCCTGCACCGGGCGCGGGAGATCTTCGGTGAGGACCGGATGAACGACCGGATGAGACGAGCGTCTGCGCGAGCTCTACCAGGAGGTCATCCTCGACCACAACCGGCGGCCGCGGAACTTCGGGGCCCTGGCCGTCGGCCAACCGCCAGGCCGAAGGCTACAACCCGCTCTGCGGCGACAAGGTGACCGTCCTGCTCGACCTGGAGGACGGCCGGATCGAGGACATCGCCTTCCAGGGCTCGGGCTGCGCCATCTCCACCGCCTCGGCCTCGCTGATGACCGAGGCGCTCAAGGGCCGTACGGTCGAAGAGGCCCGGGCGCTGTTCCACGATTTTCACGGCCTGGTCACCACCGGCGAGGGCGAAGGCGCGGACGGGCTCGGCAAGCTGGCCGTGTTTTCCGGCGTCCGCGAGTTCCCGATGCGGGTCAAGTGCGCCACGCTCGCCTGGCACACCCTGCTCGCCGCGCTCGACGACAAAGGCCAGCCGGTCTCCACCGAATAAGGAAGACGAGCGCCATGGAAAGCCCGGCCGAAGCCACTGAGCCACTGAAGTCCCGATCACCGTCCGCGATCCCGCAACTCGAGATCCGCAGACATCGAGAACGGCATCGTCGAGGCTCTGAAGACGATCTTCGATCCCGAGATCCCGGTCAACATCTACGAGCTCGGCCTGATCTACGACGTCGACGTCCAGGAAGGCGGCCACGTGGACTTGAAGATGACCCTCACCGCTCCCGGCTGCCCCGTGGCGGGCACCCTTCCCGGCGAGGTCAAGGCCAAGGTGGAGAGCGTTTCCGGCGTTACCTCCGCCGACGTCGAGCTGGTCTGGGATCCGGCCTGGAACCCGTCCATGATGTCGGAAGCGGCACGCTTGCAGCTCGGCATGTTCTAGAGACGCGCCGCGGATTTCCGAATTCGGTGATAAAGTGCGGGTGAGTGACCCGCGCCAACCACCTTTCCATTCCCGGCACCGACCGCGAGCCCATCGAACGGTTCCTGGAGAGGATCCGCCCGCGCGTCAAGCGCATCCTGCGCGGCTACGACATTCCCCCGGAAGACGCCGAAGACATCCTCCAGGAAGCGCTCCTGGACGCCGTGCGCAAGTGGGAGACGATCCAGCACATGGAGTCCTGGCTGCTCGGCACGGTCGGCTACAAGTGCTCGCATTACTGGCGCCGGCAACGGGGAGACCGCATTCAGGCCGTGGACCCGCCGGACCTCGAAGGGCTCGCCCCGCCCCAGCCCCCCGCGCAGGAGCGGGACGAGATTCTGCTCGACCTCCAGAGCCTCATGCGGGGGCTGGGCAAAAAACACCAGGCGGCTCTCTGGCTCCGCTTTGGCCTCGGGCTCTCCACGGAAGAAATTGCCGAGCGGCTCGGCTACTCCTCCTCCAGCGTCCGCAAGCTGACCCTCCGCTCGATGGCCCGCCTGCACCGGTGGGCCAATCTCTCCTGAAAAAGCCAGACCTGGACCGGTTGACCTGGATCGGCTTGACCTGGACCGGTTGACCTGGATCAAAAGCTGCATATCTCCTGGAGCACGAGCGGCGAGCTTGAGGAGTACCAGCCGCTCCTCATATCAGCTGCCCGCCCCGTGCGGGATCCAAGGAAAGAGATCCCTATGCGTACACAAAACAGCATCAACCCGGTCGTGAGGGCGGTGGAAGACCTGCCGCCCGAGGAAGCCAGGAACACCGTCCGCCTTGCGGAGACCCGCCGGCTGCTGCGCTATGGCGAGGAGGTGCCGGCCATCGCGCAGAGCATGGACGCCATGGGCCGGCTCGCGGGCGGCATCGCCCACGTCTTCAACAATCTGCTCACCGCCATCGCCTGCGAGACCGAGCTGGCGCTCGCCCGCCTTTCCCCGGACGACGCGGCCCGCAAGCACCTGCGGGAGGTGGAGAAGGTGGGCCAGCGGGGCGCGGCCCTCGCCCGCCAGCTCCTCGCCTTCAGCGGCCGGCAGGTGCTCCACCCCCGGCTCGTGCAGCTCAACCACGTGCTGACCGGGCTGGAAGACCGCATCCGCAGGTTCCTCGGCAACGAGATCGAGCTGCGCATGGACCTCCATGCCGAGCTCGACCGGGTGTCCGTGGACCCCGAGCAGTTCGAGCAGGTGGTCATGAACCTCGTCTCGAACGCCCGCGACGCCATGCCCGACGGCGGCCGGCTGAGCCTGGAGACCGCGAACGTCGACGTGGACCCGGGCCCCGGCAGCCACCCGCTGGTCGCCACCCCGGGGCGCTTCGTCCTGCTCAAGGTGTCCGATTCCGGTCCCGGCATGCCGGAAGACGTGCGCCGGCACGCCTTCGAGCCGTTTTTCAGCACCAAGGGGGGGATGGAGATCACCGGCCTCGGCCTCTCCACGGCCTACGGCATCGTGGCCCAGAGCGGCGGCCAGATCGTGGCCGACAGCGAGCCCGGGAGCGGTGCCCGCTTCCACATCTTCCTCCCCAGCGCCGAGCAGGCCGCCACGGCGGAAGGCTCCGGCCGCGAGAACCAGGGAGCGAACTGGGAGACCCTGCTGATCGTCGAGGACGAGGAGAACGTCCGCAGCCCGCTGGTGCAGATCCTGGCCGGCCGCGGCTACTCCGTGCTGTCAGCCGCCGACGCCCTGGAGGCGATCCAGATCAGCCAGACCCACCCCGGACCGATCCATCTCATGATCACCGACATCCTGATGGACGGCATGACCGGCGTGGAGCTGGCCGAGCGGCTGGCCTTCAAGCGCCCCGAAATGCAGGTGCTCTTCGCGACCGGTTATCCGGCCGGCCTGACCGAGGGGACCCACATCGCGAGCAAGACCGCCCATCTCCTCAAAAAGCCCTTCAGCGGCCGGGAGCTGGCGGCCAAGATCCGCGAGATCCTGGAGGGCGGCGACTGACGCGTTCTCCTCACTTCAACGCCAACAAGTTCGCGAACAGCCGGTATCCCCCCGGCACTCCCGCCGGGAGCTGCCGGAAGAACGCCAGCCCCGTGTAGACGTACGTCCCCTTGCCGAGCCGAGCCACCAGCAGGCCACCCTGGAGGTCCGCCGTGTCCGGGTCCTTCATGGAGAGCAGCGGCGTGTAGGCCGGGTCCCAGGTGCGGGCGAAGTAGAGGCCGCGCTCCTGGATCCAGCCGTTCCAATCCTCAGGCCCGATCTTGTTGGGGACGTTGAAGACGGGATGCGCGGGGTCGAGCAGCGTCACGGGCGCCGTCTCGTCCGTGATGCGGTCGTGCGGCCGGGCGATCTCCAGGGGGAAGGGCGCGAACTTGCCGTCGATGAACGGGTACTGCTGGTACTGGACGATGACGAGGCCGCCGTTCTCTCGCGTAGTCGAGCACGCGGTGGTTGGCCCGGGCGAGGGCGCGGTCGGTCTCGTAAGCGCGGCTGCCGATGATGATGGCGTCGTAGGGAGTGAGATTCCCCGCTTCGAGCTGATCGGCGCCCAGCAGCTCGATGGGCACGCCGGCCTGGCGGAGGAACTCGGGGACCCGGTCCGAGGCGCCGCGCACGTAGCCGACCCGCTTGAGCGGCGGCCAGCGCAGGTCCGTGGCCTGGACGGCGATACGGGCGGCGCCGGGGCCGGGGCGTGGGGCGGATGTGGGCGTAGTCCACCTCCGGCACGGCGAGGCTGAAGCGCCGGCCGTCCGGCAGGACCGCCGCCAGCTCCACCGTGTCGCGGCCCGGCTTGAAGTCCTTGGGCGGGGTGAGCGTCAGCTCCAGGTCCGCCGGCTCGTCCGCGGCCGAGAGGCTGAACGGCACCGGGGCGACCGCGGACGGCCAGCCCGTGACCTCCAGCTGGCCGGAGACGGGGGTGGCCGCGTGGGAGGTGAGCGTCACGTGCAGGCGCCGGGGCTCGCGGCTGGCGACGGGCCAGACGAGGAGGTCGTCCGCCACCGCCACTTCCACGGCGGGCACCACGCGGAGCGGCCGGCGGACCTCGCCCAAGGCCTGGTCGCGGAGGAGGTAGACGACCTCGCGCTCCAGCTCGACCGGCACGCCGTCGAGGGTGAAGCGGAACCGGGCCGTCAGGACCGGCGGCCCGAACGGCTCGCCGCGCTCGGCGGGCGTGGCCGCGGACCAGTCGTAGAGCCCCCCGGTGAGCGGCTTGCGAAGGAAGTAGGGGATGGTGGCGGGCGCCGTGGCCGGCACCGTGGGCTTGACCTCCCAGGTGCCGAGGGCGCCGGCCGCCAGCTCCTTGGCCTCGCCACCGGTCAGAGGCTCGCCGCCCCACTCGGGAGCGGGCTCCAAGGAGACGGAGGCACCGGAAACGGAGCGGACGCCGCTGTTCCAAAGCGAGGCCTGAACGGTGAGCACCTCGCCGTCCACCGCCTCCTCACGGGCCGTGGTGGCGTCCACGGCGATCCCCGCGGCGGCGGCGAGGCCGGCCTCGGCGACGTCGATCTTCTCGTCGATCAGCTCTCCGGCCGGCCGATCCCCTTCGGCCAGAGAGCCTCGCGCATCCCGGAGATTGCGGAGGATCTCCAGGAAGGCCGGAACGGTGTCGCCCAGCTTGCCGGGGACGAGGCTGGCGCGGGCCTTCTCGGCGGCGGCTTGAGCGGCCGCCAGGCGATCCTCGGCCGTCTTCCGCCGTCCGGCGTCGGCGACCGTGGCCACCATGGCCGGAGAGGCGGGTGTCGATCCCGTCGAACAGATCCTTACCTTCCTTGCCGGCGGTGCCGTCCACCCAGCCCACCCGCGACTCCTGGGGGCCGAGGCGCTGGATCTGCCCCATGTCCTGCGAGCGGTGCATGCTGCGGCTGGCCATGGCGAGCTGGAAGATGGACTTGCCGGCCAGCGGATCGATGCCGCTCAAGGGCGAGCGTCACGGTCGTGGTCTTGGCGCCGTCCGGCTCGAAGCGGGTCGAGCGGTAGAGGGCCTGGGGAGTCCAGGGGGCGAGACCCTCGCCCAGGAGCTGGGGGAGGGCCTTGACATCGCCGGCCAGCGGGAAGGCGGCGTAGGCGGTGACGCCAGCGGCCTGGTGCTGCCCGTGGTTGGGATGCGGGATGCCGGGGAAGACGGAGACGATGACCTGCGGCTTGAAGCGGCGGATGACGCGCACGGCGTCTTCCACCAGCACGTCCTTGGGCCAGAGGCGCAGGGTCTCGTCGAGCGAGCGGGTGTAGCCGAAGTCGTAGGCGCGGGTGAAGAACTGCCGCCCGCCGTCCACCGAGCGGGCCGCCAGCAGCTCGCGGCTGCGGATGAGGCCCAGCCCCACGCCCAGCTCGGGACCGATCAGGTTCTGCCCCCCCTCGCCGCGGCTCAAGGAAAGATAGGCCGACTCGCCGCCCATGCCGCGGGCGACCAAGGCGATCAAGGAAGTGTCCTCGTCGTCCGGATGGGCGCCCACCACCAGCAGCCGCCGGTAGGTGGAGAGCTGGGCCAGCGCCCGCTCGACCGTGGCCACGCCGCCCGTGGAAGCGGGCTGGAGGGCGAGCGGAGACGGGGCCGCCGACTGCGCGGCGGCGGCCGGATTCACCGGAACGGTCAGCAGCGGCAGGACAAGGAAAAGAGCGAGCAGAAGGGAAAAAGGCTTCGCGAATCGTCGCGTCATTCTCGGGCTCCAAAGATCGAAAGGGCCGCAAGGGCGGACCGCCCGGCAGTTTAGCACCGGGTATTCCGGCGGGGTCTCCGAAGGGATTTGGACGCCGCTTCCTCCTCGGACGTAAAAAATGTCAGAAACGCATCGAGAGAGATGAGCAGCTCGAGCCTCGGCGTCTGAAAGCAGGCAGCTCCCAACGGAATCCCGGGATCCGTGACCGGAGACTCAAGAACCGTCATTCGAGGACGATCGACGAAGACGATTGAAGGAGACGAAATGAAAGCCAAGATGGAAAAGACCTTCCGCGTCGCCATCGCCCTGTCGGCGCTGGTGACGCTCACCGGGATCGGGGAGACCGCGAGAGCGGCGGTCTTCACCCCCACCAAGACGACCGATACGGCGGACGGCGCCTGTAACGCCGACTGCTCCCTGCGGGAAGCCGTGCTGGCCGCCAACGCGAGGCCGGGCGAGGACGTCATCCTGCTCCACGCCGGCACCTACGTGCTGTCGCGGGCCGGCAACGAGGGCGCGGGCGGCGCGGGTGACCTGAACATCACCGGCGACCTGGTGCTGATCGGCGACGGCGCCGGCCGCACCGGCATCAACGGCGGCGGCATCGACCGCATCTTCCAGGTTCCCGCCGGGGTCACGGCGGAGATCCGCGACGTGACCCTGTTCAACGGCCGCTCCCCGGGGGCCGGCGGCGCCATCCGCAACGAGGGTGACCTGACGATCGCCCGCAGCGTGATCGAGGGGAACACGTCCTTCGTGGGCAGCGGGCGGCGCGGGCTTCGGCGGCGCCATCCTGACGGACGGCGACGGGTCCGTCCTCACCGTCACGGACAGCACGATCTCGCAGAACTCGGCCCAAGGGGGGGGCGGCGGCATCGCCATCGGCGGGCGCGCGGAGCTTTCGAACGTGACGATCTCGGGCAACCGCTCCGAGACGGATTTCGGCGGCGGCCTCTACGTGTTCGCCGACTCCCGGGCGTTCCTCAACAACGTCACGGTGGTCAACAACTCCGCGGCCCTCCAGGGCGGCGGCATCTACGCCGAGAGTGCGGCGTTCATCGGCTACGCGCCGAGGATCACGAACTCGATCCTCGCGGGCAACACCGCCCCCGCCGGACCGGACTGCGCGGGCTCGCTGGACTCCGCCTACATCCTGCTCGGCAACGTCACCCGCTGCAACGGCCCCTCGGCGGCCAAGCACGACCTGGTGGGCACGCAGGCGGCGCCCATCAATCCCCTGCTCAGTGCCCTGGGCTTCAACGGCGGCCCGACCCCGACCCATGCGCTGCTCACCAACAGCCCGGCCCTGAACGCCGGCAGCATGGCCTCCGTGGGCTCCGGAGGTGAGGCGTGCGAGGCACAGGACCAGCGCGGCACCGGCCGGCCGGCGGGCGCCCGCTGCGACCTCGGCGCCCTCGAAGCGACCTCGGCCTGCCTCCCGGGCGCCACCTCCCTGTGTCTCGCGGGCGGCAGGTTCCAGGTCACGGCCACCTGGCAGCGGCGCAACGGTGGCGGCACGGCCCGGGCCACGGGGGTGGCGGACGAGAGCGGCGTCTTCTACTTCGCCCCCAACGAGCCCGGCAACGTGGAGCTGACGGCCAAGCTCCTCAACCGCTGCAGCCAGGAGAACCGCTTCATCGTCTTCCTGAGCGGCATGACCAGCGTGCGCGTGGACCTGACGGTGAAGGACACCCGGACGGGCAAGACCAAGACCTACACGAACCCGCTGGGCCAGGCGTTCCGCCTGATCCAGGACTCGACGACGTTCAACTGCCAGTAGCATTTCTCGCCAAAACAGGGGGTGGCCCGGCTTCTTCGGGCCGCCCCTCCTTCATTGCCTCTGCCGTGCCTCCGACGTTGCCTCCGACATAATGCCAGTTGCGTTATTCTCCTTGGGTTATGGCAACGACGATTCTTCCCACGGCTACCGTTACGCCCGAGCGCCCCGCCGCCCTGGACGAGAAGACTTTGAACGCTTACCGCCGGCTGGGCTTCCTGCTGGCGGACCTCGACCCGATGAACCGGATCGAGCCCGAGAAGCACCCCGGGCTCGAGGACAGCGATCCGGCGACCGCCGGAGTACGCCAGCCGCTATTACTGCGGCACCATCGGCGTCGAGTTCATGCACATTCACGACGCCGAGCGCCGGCGCTGGATTCAGGAGCGCATGGAGGCCGAGGCCCCGCGCTTCGACCGGGACCGCATCCTGGAGCTGCTGACCCGGGCCGACACCTTCGAGCAGTTCCTCCAGTCCCGCTACCTGGGCACCAAGCGGTTTTCGATCGAAGGCGTGGAGGCGCTCCTGCCGTGCCTCGACCAGATGCTGGAGACCGCCGCCGCCCACTTCACCAGCCAGGTCGTGCTCGCCATGAGCCACCGCGGCCGGCTGAACGTGATGGTCCACACCGTGCGCCGCGGCGCCGCCGAGATCCTCGCCGGCTTCGAGGACGTCGATCCCCGGAGCATCCTGGGCGGCGGCGACGTCAAGTACCACATGGGTGCCACCGGCGACCACGAAGGGCGCAACGGGCACACGGTGAACATCCACCTGGTTTCGAACCCGAGCCACCTGGAGGCCGTCGATCCCGTGGCCGTCGGCCGGGTGCGGGCCAAGCAGGTGCGGATGGGGGACGAGAAGGCCCACGAGAAGGTCTTCCCGATCATCCTCCACGGCGACGCCGCCTTCGCGGGCCAGGGGGTCCTCGCCGAGACGCTGAACTTCGCCGACCTGCACGGTTACCGCGTGGGCGGCACGGTGCACGTGATCGTCAACAACCTGATCGGTTTCACCACCGAGCCCAAGGCGCTCCACTCCTCGCGCTTCGCCTCGGACGTGGCCCGGCGGCTGCCGATCCCCATCTTCCACGTCAACGGCGAAGACCCCGACGCGGTGGCGCGGGTGGCGCAGATGGCCGTCGACTACCGCTACGCCTTCAAGAGCGACGTGGTGGTGGACCTGATCGGCTACCGCCGCCACGGCCACAGCGAGGTGGACGACCCGACCATCACCCAGCCGCTGCTCTACAAGAAGATCGCAGGTCCATCCCCCGATCTGGCGGCTCTACTCCAAGGCCATCGGCCTCTCCGAGGAAGAGGCCAAGCGCCGGGAGGAGGCCATCCGCGCCGAGCTCGACGCCGCCCACAAGGAGGCCGGGGCGATCGAGAAGAAGCCCACCCTGCGCACCCTGCCGGCCTATTGGGACCGCTACCCGGGCGGCTGCTGGCTGCCGGAGTACGAGGTCAAGACGGGGCTGACGCCGGAAGAGACCGCGGCGCTCACGGGGCCGCTCACCACGGCGCCCGAGGGCTTCCACGTCCACAAGAAGATCCAGGCCCTGCTCGCCCAGCGGGCGGAGATGGGGACGGGCAAGCGGCCGATCGACTACGGCATGGCCGAGGCGCTGGCCTTCGGCTCGCTGGTCAAGGCCGGCATCCCCGTCCGCCTCTCGGGGCAGGACAGCCGGCGCGGCACCTTCAACCAGCGCCACTCGGTGCTGATCGACGTCGAGGACGGCAGCGAGCACACGCCCCTCGAGAACGTATCCCCGGACCAGGCCCGCTTCGAGGTCTACGACTCGTTCCTGTCCGAGGCCGCCGTCCTGGGCTTCGAATACGGCTTCAGCCGCGACTTCCCGGAAGGGCTGGTGTGCTGGGAGGCGCAGTTCGGCGACTTCGCGAACGGCGCGCAGATCATCATCGACCAGTTCGTCACCGCGGGCGAGGACAAGTGGGGGCTGCTCTCGGGCGTCGTCATGCTTCTCCCCCACGGTTACGAAGGGCAGGGTCCGGAGCATTCGAGCGCCCGGCTGGAGCGCTACCTCCAGCTTTGCGGCGAGGACAACATCCAGGTCTGCCAACCCTCGACGGCGGCGCAGTACTTCCACATGCTGCGGCGGCAGGCGATCTCGCCCTGGCGCAAGCCGCTCATCGTGATGACCCCCAAGAGCATGCTGCGCAGCAAGGAGTCCTCGTCCACCGTGGAAGACCTGGCGCGCGACGGTTTCCAGCGCGTGGTCTCGGACCCGGCCATCCAGGACGCCCAGCGGGTGATCTTCTGCACCGGCAAGATCGGCCACGAGCTCAAGCGCGAGCGGGAGAAGAGGAAGGACACCGTTTCGGCAGTGGTCTTCCTCGACCAGCTCTATCCATTCCCCGAGAAGGAGATCGCGGCCGAGATGGCGCGCCACCCCAACGTCCGCGACGTCGTCTGGGTGCAGGAAGAGCCGGCCAACATGGGAGCCCTCTTCTTCGTCCAGCCGCGGATCGAGCGGCTGCTGCGCCGGCCCATCCGCTCCGTCAAGCGCTCGGCCTCGGGCAGCCCCTCCACGGGCTCCGCCAAGGCTCACACCATGGAGCAGCAGACCCTGCTGGCACTGGCGTTTACGATCGGAGTGTAGTCGAATCTCAATTGAGCCCATGAGTGGAAAAAACCTCCAAGGGCTCCTCCTCCGCCTTGTTGATCTGCCCCATGAGACGGAATGGGTGGAGTTCAAAAAGGACAACGATGCACCTGAGGATATCGGAGAATACCTATCGGCGATCTCCAATTCCGCCGCGTTACACGGCAAGGAAGCCGGCTTCATAGTCTGGGGTGTAACGGACGCTACCCATGAGCTCGTAGGCACTTCGTTCAAGCCGCGTACTACGAAGATCGGGAATGAAGAGCTGGAGAGTTGGCTGACTCGTCTCTTGACACCGAGGATCAACTTTCGAATCCATGAGCTCACGCTTGGCCGGATTCCTGTCGTGATCTTCGAGGTACCACCCGCGAATCACACTCCTGTTCGATTCAGGGACAGTGAGTGGATCAGGATCGGAAGCTACAAGAAAAAACTCAGGGATTTTCCCGAGAAGGAGCGTGTTCTCTGGGCTTCTTTCTCTCCCAAAGTACCCTTTGAAGAAGGAGTAGCAGCGAGCCTCGTTCCAGGCACGGACGCTTTGTCCGTTCTCGACTATTCTTCCTACTTCGATCTGACCGGACAATCCCTACCTGAAAACCGTAACGGCATCCTGTCTCGCCTTGCGGCCGAGAAGTTCGTCATCCCAAAGGGGGGCGAATTCTACGACATCACCAACTTGGGAGCAGTCCTGTTCGCCAAGGATCTTCATTATTTTGAGCCTCTCCGGCGGAAGGCCGTCCGAGTCGTCGTCTACAACGGTGTCAACCGAGTGGAAACCCTCCGAGAACAGGTTGGTCGAAAGGGCTACGCTCCAGGTTTTCCAGGGCTCATTGACTTCATCAATATCTTTGTTCCCCAAAATGAGGTGATCGGCCAAGCTCTCCGTGTAGAAGCACGGATGTATCCAGAGATTGCCATCCGCGAGTTGGTGGCCAACCTGCTCATCCACCAAGACTTTACGTTAACCGGCACGGGGCCCCTCGTGGAGATCTTCTCGGACAGGATGGAAATCACAAATCCTGGAGTTCCCCTCATAGACACGCAGAGGTTTCTGGACGCTCCGCCACAATCGCGAAACGACCGTGTCGCCTCCTTCATGCGGCGGATCAATGTCTGTGAGGAACGTGGCAGTGGCATTGACAAAGTCATCCACTGGGTCGAGGTCTATCAGCTTCCGGCACCTGACTTTCAGGTAACTCACCAACACACAAAGGTCGTGCTCTTTGCCTACAAGAAGCTGTCAGAGATGAGCAAAGCCGACCGAATTCGGGCTTGCTATCAGCACGCAGGCTTGCAATATGTGTCGAACCGGCAGATGACGAACGCGAGCTTGAGGGCCCGGTTCTCCATCAACCCCCAGAACTACACCATCGCTTCCCGGATTATCGGGGAGACTATTGCGGCTGGGCTCATCAAGCCGCACGACCCCGAGAACCGCTCCAAGAAGCACGCCCGGTATGTACCTTATTGGGCCTGACCTTATGTCATGGTCATGTGCGCAGGACGGCTTACGTAGGCGCTTCTCTGGAGTAACCCCTTTGTTTTCAGAGACTTTTTTACAGGTTTCATGTGCTGGTCATGTTCATCCCAAGGGAGCAGCATATCCAAGTCACTTGTATACACTTGACGTCTCGTAACGCCCCGCCCCCCTCCCGAGCCTAACCCTCTCCAGGAGCGAGCCTGTTGTTCGCTCAAGCTCTGGAGGGGGGTAGCTCTTGTCATTCAACGGGTCCGTCCCTCCCCGTCCATCCGAAGGGCAGGAGCGGCTCGCCATGAGCCTGTTCCTCGCCCTTTCACCCAGGTTGCCGCGAGTCGAGCCGCCGAAGACCCCGGAAAGGCTGGCGCCCTTCGAGGACGTCACGGTGCCCCGGCTGCAGGGACGGGGCGGCCTGACGGCGACCTGGTTTCCGGCTCCGGGCCATGTCCGGGGGGCCGTCCTCCTGCTCCACCCCTGGCTCATCTGGGGAAAGGCCTATTTCCATCTGCGCGGGCGGATCGAGGCGTTGCGAGCCGCGGGCTACCACGCCCTGACCCTCGATTTCGCAGGCTTCGGCGGCAGCGGCTCCCCGTCCGGATTTTTCGACTGGAACGTGGAGGCGGGCCTTCGGTACCTGCGCGAGCGGGCGGGCGGCCTTCCTCTCCACGTCTGGGGCGTCAGCGCCGGCGGCTACTGGGCCCATCCGGTCCTCAGCCGGACGAGCCTCGTCTCCGGCGCCCTGTTCGAGGACGTGGCCCCGCACCTCCTGGAGTGGTCGTGGCGCTCGGCGCCCGCGGGACGGCCGTTCTACCTGCTCTTCCGCACGGCGTTCCGGTCCGCCTACCGGTTCCTGGACATCCGCCGGCACGCGGGCTCGACGTCCCTCAAAGCCGTCACCTACGTGAGCGGCGAGCTCGACCAGGGGGTGCGCCCGCAAGACACCCTCGCCCTGGCGTCCACCGCGAACGCCAGGCACCGGGTCATCCCAGGCGCCGGCCACCTGGGCTCGATCAAGACCGCGGGAGACGAAGTCATCAGCCTGGCCCTGGAGACCTTTCGCCAAGCCGAAGAATCGTCAGGCGCGGTCCTCGATCGCCTGGAGGATGGGCCGGGCGAGGTAGATCCGTCCCCAACTCCGGCCGGTCACCTCCCCGAGCACCCCTTCGGCCTGTAAGAGGGCAATGGCCTGCCGGGCGGTGGGGGCGGTTACCTCCAAAACCCGGGCCGCACGAGAAGCCGTCAGATAGGGATTGACGAAGAGCTCGTCCAACAGCTTCAGAGCGTTCGGTTTACGGCTCAGACGCTGGCGGTACGATTCGCGAAGGTCCATCAGGCGGCTCGCCTGCCGGATCGCCGCCCGCGCCGTCTCTTCGACTCCAACCAGGAAAAAGCCAAGCCAGCCGTGCCAGTCCCCTTCGGTCCTCACTCTCTGAAGGGAGTCGTAATACTCCTGCCGGCGGGCCTCGATGTATTCCGAAAGGTAGAGCAGGGGCTGCGAGAGGCGCCCGCGCTCCACGAGGAAGAGAGTGACGAGGAGTCGCCCCAGCCGTCCATTACCGTCCAGGAAGGGGTGGATGGCCTCGAACTGCTCGTGTACCACCGCGCACTGGATCAGGTCCGGGAACCTGTCCCGGTCGTGCAGGAACTCCTCCCAGTTGGCCAGGCAGTCCATCATCTCTGCAGGAGGAGGTGGAACGTAGGGTGCAGTCGCTGGCGTGCTGCCCGCCGGGCCGATCCAGTTCTGGGAGCGGCGAAACTCGCCCGGAGTGGCCCGGTCACCACGGACTCCCTGCATCAGCCGCTCATGAAGCTCGCGGACGAGTCGCAAGGACAGGGGCAAATCCTGTAGACGTTCGAGGCCATATTCGAGTGCATCCACGTAGTTGCGGACCTCCCGCACATCAGCATCTTCCGGCCGCTCTCCGTCAGCCTCGTCGAGCAACAGGTCCGACAGGCTCGCCCGGGTGCCCTCGATCCGCGAGGAGAGCACCGCCTCACGCCGAACGTAGGGGGCAATCAGCAGATGGGGATTGGGGAGCTGCCGGCCGAGGCCGGAAAGCTCGCTCAGTGCGGCATCGGCACGAGAGAGCAGGCGGACCAGACTGGAGTCGTACGCCAAGTCTGGCGGCAGCGGAGCCGGAATGAAGGCATCATAGCCACCCGGCGCCTGGACGATTCGGCCAGCGCTGGGGACGCGAAAGTCAGTTGGGTTCATGGCAGCGGTTCTCTAGCTTTGAAAGAAAGCGGACTGATTCTTTCAAAGCTCTCAGAGCTTGGAAAGGGGGCTTTCAAAGCTTCTCGGGCTTTGAAAGAAAACGGCTCTTTCCTTTCAAAGCTCGGGGCACTTAGAAAGGGAGCTTTCAAAGCTCCGGAGGCTTTGAAAGAAACAGGCATTTTTCTTTCAAAGCCAGCCGGATCTTGCGCCCGAAGGGGAGGCCTCTCTCGGCCAGCCTGCGCAGGGTGGTCCCCTGGACGTACTCGAGGACCAGGAAGTCCGCGTCCGGCGTCTCGATCAGGTCGTAGACCTGGCAGATCGAGGGGTGGCCGAGCTTCGACAGCAGCCGGGCCTCGCGCAGGAAGCGGGCCTTGAGCTGCGGAGAGAGGCGCTTCTCCGGCCGGATCGTCTTGACCGCCACCCGGCGCTCCAGGCGCGGATCGAAGCCCAGGTAGACCTCGCCCATCCCCCCCTGGCCGAGGCGCGACTCGATGCGAATGGCTCCGATGCTGGTACCGACGTAATCCATGACATCCGGGTTGTAGGATTCGAGAGTACCACCGCCCGCGCGGGATAGAATCCCCGATTCAAGCCTCGAAAGGGGGACGCCCGCCGATGAAGCCCGCTCCGTTCGAGTACCAGGCGCCCGGCTCGCTCGAAGCCGCCCTCGACCTTCTCGCCCGCCGGGGAGGCGACGCCAAGCTGCTGGCCGGCGGGCAGAGCCTGATCCCGGTGATGAATTTCCGGCTGGCCGAGCCCGCTCTCCTGGTCGACATCAACAAGCTGACGGACCTGGACTTCATCCGGCGCGATGACGAAGAGGGCGGCCTCCGGATCGGTGCCCTGACGCGCCAGCGGCGGCTGGAACGGGACTCCCTGGTGGCCGAGGTCAGCCCCTCTCCTTCACGAGGCCATGCCGTTCATCGCCCACCCCCAGATCCGCAACCGGGGCACGATCGGCGGCAGCCTGGCCCACGCCGATCCCGCCGCCGAGCTTCCCGCCGTCGCCGTGGCCCTCCAGGCCCGCTTCCGCCTTCAACGCGCGGGCGGGGACCGCTGGGTGGAGGCCTCCAGCTTCTTCGCGGGCCTGTTCGCGACGGCCCTGGAACCGGACGAGATCCTCACCGAGGTCCGCATTCCCCCGCTCCCTCCCCGCACGGGCTGGGCGTTCCTGGAGGTTTCCCGCCGCCTCGGCGACTACGCCCAGGTGGGGATCGCGGCCCTGGTGACGCTCGACGAGGCCGGCCGCTGCGCCAACGCCCGGCTGGTCTACCTGAGCGTCGGCGGCGCCCCGGTGGACGCCCGGGAGGCGGCCGCGCCTGCTGGTGGGCGGCGAAATCACCCCGGCGGCCATCCAGGCGGCGGCGGACAAGGCCTCGCGGGAGGAAATCTCTCCGGCGGAGGACGTCCACGCCACCGCCGGCTTCAAGCGCCACCTGGCCCGCGTGCTCACCGGCCGGGCCTTGCGCAAGGCCGTGGAAAGGGCTTCGAGATGAGTGACTTGTACAAGATCTCCACGACGGTCAACGGCCGCGCCTACGACCGCGAGGTCGAGCCGCGGACGCTGCTTTCGGACTTCCTGCGCCACGACCTGGGCCTGACGGGCACCCACGTCGGCTGCGAGCACGGCGTGTGCGGTGCCTGCACGGTCCTCTTCGACGGCGAGCCCGCGCGCTCCTGCATCATGCTCGCCGTGCAGGCGGACGGCCACGCGGTCACCACCGTCGAGTCGCTCGCCCCGGGGCCGGACCGGCTCCACCCCCTCCAGCAGGCGTTCTGGGAGTGCCACGGCCTCCAGTGCGGCTTCTGCACGCCCGGCTTCCTCATGACGCTGGTCCCCTTCCTGGAGGAGAACCCCGACCCCTCCGAAGATGAGATTCGCCACGCCATCTCCGGCAATCTCTGCCGCTGCACCGGCTACCAGCACATCGTGGACGCGGTGAAGCTGGCCGCGCAAAGGCGGAATGAACAAGCTTGATCTTCTGGAGGCCCGCTTCGCCGAGCGTGAGCCCGAGGTGCTGGCCTTTCTCCCCGAAGAAGGGCGGTTCGAGCGTCTCCGCCGCGAGGAAGCGGCCCTCCACGCCCGCTGGCCCGACCCCACGAAACGGCCGCCGCTTTTTGGCGTGCCCGTGGGCGTCAAGGACGTCTTCCGCGTGGACGGCTTCGAGACCCGCGCCGGCAGCCGCCTGCCGCCGGAGCTGTTCGCGGGTCCCGAAGCCTCCTGCGTGACGGCGCTCCGCGAGGCCGGCGCCCTGATCCTGGGCAAGACCGTCTCCACCGAATTCGCCTTCTTCGCCCCGGGGCCGACCCGCAACCCCAGAAACCCCGAGCACACACCCGGGGGATCGAGCAGCGGCTCGGCCGCCGCCGTCGCGGCCGGCCTCTGCCCGCTGGCGCTCGGCACCCAGACGATCGGCTCGATCCTCCGCCCCGCCGCCTACTGCGGAGTCGTCGGCTTCAAGCCCACCTACGGGCGGGTCGCCACGGACGGCGTCATCCCCCTCGCTCCCTCGCTCGACCACGTGGGCCTCTTCACCCAGGACGCCGGCGCGGCCCGCGCCGTGGCCAGCCTTCTCTGCTCTCGCTGGCGGCCCGAAGACCCCGAGCGCCGGCCCCGGCTGGGCGTGCCGGAGGGTCCTTATCTGGAGCGCGCCTCTCCCGAAGCCCAGGACCATTTCTGGTCGGTCTGCGACCGGCTGACCGTCGCGGGCTACGAGATTGCCATCGTGCCCGCTCTGGCCGACTTCGAGGAAATCGCGCAGCGCCACCACCGCATCGTGGCCGCCGAGGCGGCGCGGGTCCACGCGGACTGGTTCCCTCGCCACGCCGACCTCTACGAGCCGCGGACGGTCGAGCTGATCCGCCGGGGCCGGGGGATCCCGGACACCCAGCTCGAAGAGGACCGCCTGGGCCGCGACCGTCTGCTGGACGTCCTCACCCGCCGGATGGACGACTACCGCTTCGACCTCTGGATCTCGCCGCCGGCCCTGGGGCCGGCTCCGCGCGGGCTCGACGCCACCGGCGATCCGGTGATGAACCTCCCCTGGACGCAGGCCATGACTGCCCGCCGTCTGCCTGCCCGCCGGCCGCAACGCCGGCGGCCTGCCCCTGGGGCTCCAGGTCGCTGGCGGCCTGGGGGATGACGAGGACCTCCTCGCCTTCGCCATCGACCTGGAGCGGGTGGTGGGGTCATGAGCGGGGAGGCCGTCCGCCACGCCGTCCGCCCTGGCGCCTACTACGACTCGGTCGTCCTCATGCAGCTCCAGCGCGCGCTCGCCGCGCTGCCGGGGGTGCTCGACGCGGGCGTCGTCATGGCCACGCCGGCCAACCGCGACCTGCTGGAGGCGAGCGGGTTGTGGATGGACTCCGAGGCCGGTCCTCGACGACCTGCTGATCGCCGTCAAGGCGGAAAGCGACGGCGCGGCGGGCGAGGCCCTGTCCCGGGTCGATGCCCTGCTTCAGGTCCGCCGGGCCGGAGGCGGACGAGGACTACCGCCCCCGCAGCCTCGCCGCCGCCCTCAAGCTCCTGCCGGAAGCGCGCTGGGTGCTGATCTCGGTCCCCGGCCGCCACGCCGCCGCGGTGGCCCGGGAAGCGCTGGCCGCGGACCGCAACGTCTTTCTCTACAGCGACAACGTCTCCGCTGGCCGACGAGGCCGCCCTCAAGCGGAAGGCCCTCGCGCGAGGCCTCCTGGTGATGGGGCCGGACTGCGGCACGGCCGTGCTCGGCGGCGTCGGCCTCGGCTTTCGCCAACCGCGTCCGCCGGGGGCCGATCGGCCTCGTCGGCGCCTCGGGCACCGGCCTCCAGGCCGTCATGAGCCACATCCATGCCCTGGGCTCCGGCATCTCGCAGGCGATCGGCACCGGCGGGCGCGACCTGTCGCGAAGAGGTCGGCGGCATCACCGCGCTCCAGGCGCTCGACCTGCTCGGGCGCGATCCGGAGACGCGCGTGATCGTCCTGATCTCGAAACCGCCCGCGCCCGCCGTGGCCGCCCAGCTGCTGTCCGCGGCCCGGGCGACGGGGAAACCGGTCGTGGTCGACTTCCTCGGCGCGCCTCTCTCCATCCGCGATCTCGGCAACCTTCACTTCGCGGCCAGCCTGAGCGAGGCGGCCGAGCTGGCGGTCCGGCTGTCGGAGGATGGCTCTGGGAGGGATTCTGGAGATCGGGCCCGGGCGGATTTCTCCGCGGCCTCTTCTCGGGCGGCACCCTGGCGTACGAAGCGTATCTCGAGCCTTTCTGCCGTCCTTCCTTCCATCGATTGGAACCCTTCGCGAAGCCAGGGGCACGCGATCCTCGATCTCGGCGCGGACGAATTCACCGTCGGCCGCCTCCACCCGATGATCGATCAGGATCTGCGCCTGCGCCGCCTGCGGCAGGAAGCGGCCGACCCCGAGGTCGGAGACTGATCCTCCTCGACGTCGTCCTCGGCGACGGCGCCCACGCCGATCCCGCCGGCGAGCTGGCGCCGGTGATCGTCCGTGTCCTGTCCGAACGCCACGATCTCGCCATTTTCGCGGTCGTCGTGTCGGCACCGACGAAGATCCGCAAAACCTTTCGGAGCAGATCGCCACGCTGAGCCGGGCCGGAGCCCGCGTCTGCCGCACGGTGGACGAGTTGGTGAACCTCGCTGGGCAACGAGCTCGGGGACGTCCGGGGAAGCCATCGAAAACCCGGTGCCCCTGGAAACGCTCCGGCTCCGCCCTGGCCGTGATCAACGTCGGACTGGAATCCTTCTACGACAGCCTCGCCGCCCAGGGTGTCCCCGCCGTCCAGGTGGACTGGCGCCCTCCGGCGGGCGGCAACGAGAAGCTGGCCAACCTCCTCGCGAGGATGAAAATGATGACATCGACCAGGCCAACCGCACCGCCGTCGAGCGCATGATCGCCGCCCGGCCCATGCTCACCGGGCTCGCCCGGGCGCGGCGACGTCATCCCCGGCCTGCGCGACGGCCTCCTGCTCCACGCCGGGCCGCCGATCGACTGGGAGCGGATGTCCGGCCCGCTGCGCGGCGCCGTGATCGGCGCCCTGCTCTTCGAAGGGCTGGCCCGGGACGAAGCCGGCGCCGTGGCGCTGCGTCGAACAGCGGCGAGATCGCCTTCGAGCCCTGCCACCACCACGGCGCCGTCGGGCCCATGGCCGGCGTCACCTCGCCCTCCATGCAGGTCTACGTGGTCGAGGACGAGACCCACGGCAACCGCACCTTCTCCAACCTCAACGAGGGCTACGGCAAGGTGCTGCGCTACGGCGCCTTCAGCGCCGAGGTGCTCGACAAGCTGCGCTGGATGAACGACGGTTCGCGGCCGTCCTGGCGCGACGCGCTCGAGCTGCGGGCGGCATCGACCTGCGGGCCCTGATCGCCGAGGCGCTGCACATGGGCGACGAGGGGCACAACCGCAACAAGGCCGGCTCGCTCCTCTTCCTCAAGCTGCTGGCGCCGGCCATCGCCCGACGTCGGCACCGGAGAAGTCCCTGCAGGCGGAGATCCTCACGTTCCTGGGCGACAACGCGCTCTCCGTGCTCAACCCGGTCATGGCCGCCTGCAAGGCCATGGCCGACGCGGCCCACGGCGTCGAAGGCAGCACGCTCGTCACCACCATGGCGCGCAACGGCACGGACTTCGGCATCCGCGTCAGCGGCCTGGGCGACCGCTGGTTCACCGCTCCCGCCGCAGGTGCCGGACGGCCTCTATTTCCCCGGCTTTTCGAGCGCCGACGCCAACCCGGACATCGGCGACAGCACCATCACCGAGACCGCCGGCATCGGCGCCTTCGCCATGGCGGCGGCGCCCGGCCATCGTCACCTTCATCGGCGGCACGCCGCAGGACGCCGTCAACGCCACGCTGGAGATGTACGAGATCACCGCCGCCGAGCACGGCCAGTTCACCATCCCCGCCCTCGGCTTCCGCGGCACGCCCGTGGGCATCGACCTGCGCAAGGTGGTCGAGCTGGGCATCACGCCGCGCGTCAACACCGGCATCGCCCACCGCGAGGCCGGCGTCGGCCAGGTGGGCGCCGGGCTGGTGCGCCCGCCCATGGCGGTCTTCGAGGAGGCGCTGATCGCTTTTGCCGAACACTATGCAATCTGATCGAAAGGAGGAAGCGTCTGTACGTCCCCTACGATATGAGCAAGGTGAAGGTTCTCGACCTCTCACAGAACTTCAGCGTCGATTCGCCCTCGTTCGCCTTCTACGAAGGGCCGACGGTCAAGTGGGTCAAGCGCCTGGCTTTCGAAGGCGTCAACGCGCAGTTCATCTCGACCACCAACCACATCGCCACCCACCTCGATTCGCCCATCCACTTCTACGATCCGGGTCCGGACATCGCGGGCATTCCGCTCGACAAGCTGGTCGGCCCGGCCTGCATCGTAGACCTCTCGCAATTCGGCATCGGCGACTATCAGATCTACGGCCCCGAGCATTTCGAAGAGTGGGAGAAGAAGACCGGCATCACCATCGAGCGCGGCGACATCCTGGTCATCCACACCGGCTATCACCATTTTTACAACGAGGACTGGTACAAGGTCCACAACCAGGATGATGCCGGACCTGCCGCGCGCCTTCCTGAAGCACCCCGGCCCGCAGAGCCGGTTCGTCGACTGGGTGCTCGACCGCGGCATCCGCTGGCTGGCCGTGGACTGCATCGCCGCCGACCACCCGTGGAACACCAACGTGCGCAAGGCGCGGCCGGACCTGATCCCGGAAGTCGAGGCCGCCATCGGCATGTCGCTCCACGAGGCGTTCCCCTGGCCCGAGGACTACCAGTGCATGCACGTCAAGCTCTTCCCCCACGGCGTCTTCCACGCCGAGAACGTGGGCGGGCAGATCGACGAGGTGCTCGACCAGCGCGTCTGGCTCGGCTGCTTCCCCTTCCGCTTCAAGGGCGGCGAGGCGGCGTTCTCGCGAGTCGTGGCGTTCGTGGAGGAGAAGTAAAGAAGGCCCCTTAGCGGGCCTAGCAGATTGACGGCAGCCGGATATCCAGCATTGCAGTCAAGCATAGCTTAGGGCATCAGGACGCGTAAGTCGAGGCTTTTGTTTCTGCTGGCACGTATCACCCAGCTCGGAGAACCCGTAATGGCGACACCCATCGGCACCCGCACCAAGCGCAACGAAGACCCCCGCCTGCTCACCGGGCGGGCGCTCTTCATCGACGACGTCGAGCTGCCCGGCATGGTGCACGTGGCCTTCGTGCGGAGCCCTCACGCCCATGCGCGGCTGGGCGGCGTCGACGTCTCCCGGGCCCGGCAGCATGAGGGGGTGATCGCCGTCTACACCGCCGAGGATCTCGGGGACTACTGGCAGCACGGGCCGCTCCTCGTGCCGCCGCCGCCCGTCGAGGGGATGGTCTTTCACGAGCGCACCCAGGTGCCGCTCGCCAAGGGCAAGGTGCGCCACCTGGGCGAGCCCATCGCCCTGGTGGTGGCCGTCTCCCGCTACGTGGCCGAGGACGCCCTGGTGGACATCGAGGTCGACTACGACCCGCTGCCGGCCGTGGTGGACCTCGAAAAGGCCCTGGAGCCCGGCGCCTCCCTGGTCCACGAGGACCTGGACTCCAACATGGCCGCCTACGTGCCGCAGAAGAAGGGGGACTACGAGGCCGCCAAGGCCACGGCCGACGTGGTGATCCGCCGCCGCTTCGACTACGACCGCGGCGCCGCGGCGGCCATCGAGAACCGCGGCGTCGTCGCCCAGTGGGACTCCCGCGCCCAGCGGCTCACCGTGTGGGACACCACCCAGGCGCCCATCCCCGTGCGCAACGGCCTCGCCGCCATGCTGGGCCTCTCCGAGCACCAGGTGCGCCTCGTGACCCCGTTCATCGGCGGCGGCTTCGGCCCCAAGATCATGATGTTCTATCCGGAAGAGGTGCTCATCCCCTGGCTCGCCCTCCGGCTCGACGTGCCCGTCAAGTGGATCGAGGACCGCTCCGAGAACTTCATCGCCACCACCCAGGAACGCGGCCAGATCCACGACGCCGAGATCGCCTTGACCAAAGACGGCCGCATCCTGGGCGTCAAGGACTCCTTCCTCCACGACACCGGCGCCTACGACCCCTACGGCCTCACCGTGCCGCTCAACAGCCAGTGCACGCTCATGGGCCCGTACCGCATCCCCAACTACCAGAGCGAGTTCCGGGCCGTCTTCACCAACAAGACCATCGTCACCCCCTACCGCGGCGCCGGCCGCCAGCACGGCGTCTTCGTCATCGAGCGCCTGATCGACCTCGCCGCCCGCGAGCTGGGCATCGACGGCATCGAGATCCGCCGCCGCAACTTCCTCACGCCCGACGAGTTCCCCCACGACCACGTGATCATCTACCAGGACTTCGCGCCGCTCTATTACGACAGCGGCAACTACGCGCCCGTCCTCGACAAGACCCTGGACATGATCGGCTACGAGAAATTCGTCCGCGAGGAGCAGCCGCGCCTGCGCGCCGAAGGGCGCTCCGTGGGCATCGGCGTCGTCGCCTACGTCGAAGGCACCGGCATCGGCCCCTTCGAAGGCGCCCGCGTCCAGGTGCAGGCCAGCGGCAAGGTCACCGTCGTCACCGGCATCGGCACCCAGGGGCAGGGGCACTTCACCGTCCTCGCCCAGGTCGCCGCCGAGCAGCTCGGCGTGGCCGTGGAGGACGTCGACGTGGTCACCGGCGACAGCGACCAGTTCCACTGGGGCACCGGCACCTTCGCCAGCCGCGGCGCCGTCGTGGCCGGCAACGCCACCCACGAAGCCGCCAAGGCCGTCCGCGAAAAGGCCATCCGCCTCGCCGCCGAGCGCTTGGAGGTCATCGAAGAGCTTATCGAGCTGGCGGACGGCAAGGCGCGGGTCCATGGGCACCCGGACCGGTCGATCTCCCTCGGCGAGCTGGCGAAGATCGCCAACCCCATGCGCGGCGCCGTCAAGCCCGGCACCGAGCCCGGCCTGGAGGCCACCCGCTACTTCGGCCCCCACCGCGGCGCCACCGCCAGCGGCTGCCACGCCTGCATCCTCGAGGTGGACCCCGAGACCTTCGGCGTCGAGATCCAGAAATACGTCGTGGTCCACGACTGCGGCGTCGTCATCAACCCCATGCTCGTGGACGGCCAGGTCCACGGCGGCGTGGCCCAGGGGATCGGCAACGCCTTCTACGAGCAGCTCGTCTACGACGACAACGGCCAGCTCCTGAACGCCTCCTTCATGGACTTCCTCCTCCCCACGGCCCTCGACGTGCCGCGCGTCGAAGTCGGCCACGAAGAGACCGCCTCGCCCCTTGAACGCCCTCGGCACCAAGGGAGCGGGCGAAGCCGGAGCCATCCCCGTCGGAGCCCTCTTCGCCCAGGCCGTCGAGAACGCCCTCGCCATCCCCGGCCTGGAGATCCTGGAGATCCCCCTGAAGCCCAGCCGGCTCTGGGAGATCGCTGAGGCCAGCCGCGTCCCGGCCGGGGAGCGAGGATAAAGAGATACCCGGGGGACCGTCCCGCTTCGGACCCCGGGCAAAGATTCAGTTTTCAAAGAACCTGCAAAACCAACTCCAAAATCTGGTGCTCAAAAAAACAGGGGCGGCCCCAAGAGGCCGCCCCCTACCTACCAACCTTGACCTACCGGCTCACTTCTCGCCGGTCACGTCAGGAACCGGAATCGCCCCAGGCCCACTCGGCTCGGGAACCGGCTCCGTGCTGCGGGTGCGGCGAGGCGTGCGGCGCGGGCGGAACCCGAACTTCAACAGAGACTCGCTCGTCGGCCCGAACTTCGCCTGCAGGTGAGACCGCAGACGGGACCGGAGCTTCTCCGCCTCACTCGTGAGATCCCGGAGCTGAGCGCCGACCTCCCGGGCCAGACCCCGGAGCTCCTCCTGCCGGCTCTCCAGCGTCCGGGCCTCGGCAATCATCCCGTCCATCTCCGCCAGATCCCCGGCGACATGCGGGAAATCCGCCAGATGCTCCCTCAGATTGGAAGCCGCAACCGCCCAACGACTGTACTTCTCTGCGAACGAAAAACCCTTCGCTGCCATGTCTTTCTCCTTTTTAGAAAGCAGCGTTTATCCAGAAGCGGCGGGAGAGACCCTTCCCTCCCACAAACCGCGGACTGGCCGATTGGACCGCGAAATCCCCTTCGCGGGCCGCGAGAGACCCTCGCGGCGGAACCATCGACTCCCTCGTGAAGCAACGCCATTGTGCATCGCTCCGACCTATTTGTCAAGAGTCTTTCTCAATCGTCATGTGGTGCCGCTTTTTTCGTCTTGGATCGACTGGAATCGACTCCAACTTTCAGTGGACCTGGCGCGGGAACCAGTGGATCTCAGCCGGATGCAGTCCTCTCCGCGGCCGGATCCACTGGATTCTGGTTCTGATCCAGTGGTGGAATCCCCAGATCGTGACCTTCGCAATCTTGATCCACTGAATCCGCGCCGCCCTTCGTCTGTTTCTCCAGCCGTACGAGTGGCAGCGAGATTCAAAAGAAGAGGCCAGGCCGCCCAGGTTTTGAAGGCCGGAGCCGGGCTCTTTGACAATTGAAGCGATTACCTGGGAGGCGGTGCTCTGAAGCCGCCCTGGCCGACCCTCACTCCAATTCGAACAGCGGATTTCCCAGATCCACCGCCTGGCCGGGCTGGACGTGGATCTTCGTCACCGTGCCCTCATGCTCGGCGCGGATCTCGTTTTCCATCTTCATGGCTTCGAGGACGAGGATGCCTTGGCCGGAGGTGACTTCCTGGCCTTCCTCGACAAGCAGGGTGACGACCCGGCCCGGCATGTAGGCCTTCACGGTCTGCCGGCGGCGGCTTCCCTGGCCGCCGTGGGTCTGGGCGGCGAGGTGGCTCAAGGGGTCCGCCACTTCCACGGGGCCGGCGCCGTGGGCGGTGCTCACCCAGTAGGTGTCGTCGTGCTGCCGGCGGACGGCCACTTCGTGCTGGATGCCGTCGAGCCGCAGGCTGTAGAGGCCGGGCCGGGCGATGGCGGCGTTCACTTGGTAGGTGCGGTCCCCGAGGGTGATCTCGAAGCCGCCGTCCTGCCGGCGGACGGTGACCCGCTCCTCGCGCTCGTTCCGGCGGACGACTAGCTCCATGATCCACCCCTCATGGCGCCGTGGCGGCCCGCGGCGCCCCAGCGGGAGCGGCGGGAGGTGCCCGGAGCCGAATGCCCCGCCGAAGCGGTACGGTGAGCGATCTCATAGTGGGCCAGGGCGGCGGCGATCAGCGGCAGGTCGTCCAGCACCGGGCTGCCGGAGTCCTGAGGCGGCTTGCAGCTCGCCGGCCGCCAGCTTGCGGTCGAGCATGCCGATGTCCAGGTTGCCCGAGCGGAAGTCGGCGTCGGCGAGCAAGGCCTGAAACAGCGGGGCCGTGGTGCGGATCCCCTCGATGCGCAGGTCGGAGAGGGCACGGTCCAGGCGGTTCAAGGCCTTCTCCCGGTCCGCGGCCCAGACGATCAGCTTGGCCACCATGGGGTCGTAGTGGATGGAGATCTCCGAGCCTTCGTAGACGCCGCTGTCCACGCGGACGCCGGGGCCGTCGGGCCAGCGGAGCATCTCGATGGTGCCCGGCGACGGTGCGAAGCGCTTGAAGGGGTCTTCGGCGTAGAGGCGGACCTCCACGGCGTGCCCGCGCGGCTCGATGCCGTCGAATTCCGGCCCCAGGGGCTCCCCTTCCGCGATGCGCACCTGCGCCTCCACGAGGTCGATGCCGGTGACCAGCTCGGTCACCGGGTGCTCCACCTGGAGGCGGGTGTTCATCTCCAGGAAGTAGAAGTTGCCGTCCTTGGCGAGCAGGAACTCGCAGGTGCCGGCGTTGCTGTAGCCCACGGCGGAGGCGGCCTTGACGGCGGCCTCGCCCATGCGCCGGCGCAGGTCGGGGGAGACCACCGGCGACGGCGCCTCCTCCACCACCTTCTGGTGGCGGCGCTGGAGCGAGCACTCGCGCTCGCCCAGGGAGACCACCTTGCCGTAGAGGTCGCCCAGCACCTGGATCTCCACGTGCCGGGGATCGACGATGAACTTCTCCAGGTACACCGAGTCGTCGCCGAAGCTGGCGGCGGCCTCGGAGCGGGCGGCCCGGTAGGAGCCGGCCAGCTCGGCCTCGGAGGGGATCATCCGCATCCCCTTGCCGCCGCCGCCGGCCGCGGCCTTGAGCATCACCGGGTAGCCGATGGCCTCGGCGGCGGCGTGGGCGGATTCGAGGTCGGGCAGCGGATCCTTGCCGCCCGGCACCACGGGCACGCCGGCCGCCATCATGATCCGGCGGCATTCGACCTTGGAGCCCATGGAGTCGATGGCCTCGGGCGACGGGCCGATGAAGGTGACGCCGGCGTCGCGGCAAAGGCGGGCGAAGCCGGCGCGCTCCGAAAGGAACCCGTAGCCGGGGTGGATGGCGTCGGCGCCGATCTCCTGGCGAGCGCCACGATGGCCTCGCCCCGAGATAGCTCTCGCGGGACGGCGCGGGACCGATGGGATACGCCTCGTCGGCCAGGAGCACGGGCAGGCCCAGGCGGTCGGGCTCGGAGTAGATGACGGCGGAGCGGATCCCCATCTCGCGGCAGGCCGCGCAGAATGCGCACGGCGATCTCGCCACGATTGGCGATCAGGACTTTCTGGATGCGTCGTTTCGGGATGTCTTCCATCATAGGGGTCATGGCAAGGGTGGGTATCTTAATCCAGGGAGATCAATCAGGCCGGCTCGACGCGGACCTCGCCCGCCAATACGCCGGGGAGGCCGAGGACGAAATCGGCCCCGAAGGCCCGCGAGGGAGTCCAGGCGCCGGGGGCGATGCCGCCGGCCAGCAGCCGCTCGACGCACACCACGGAGGATTCAGCCGTGAAGCGGTAGCCCTCGGGGGTCTCGATGGTGGAGGTCGCCCGGCGGCCGGCGGCGTTCTTGGCCTCGCCCCAGAGATAGACCCGGGCCGTCTTCCGCTGCTCGGGCGTGGGGCCCGTGATCTTCTTCTCCACCCAGCGCTGGGCGAAGCGCTTCACGGGCTTGAGGCCCGCCAAGGGGAGAAACAGTGCCAGCCGCCTCATCCTGCGGATCGATTTCGGGGACGTCCCGGAGTAGACCCGGATGTTGGGGATGCCGGTCGAGTGGAAGGCGGTGGAGACGTCTCCCCAGGGGATGGTCATGGCCCAGCGCTTGCCGGGCCGCCCCCCGGGACCTCCGAAGTCGATCTCGCGGGCGTCCCAGGCGACCGGCACGGGCACGATGCGGCCGTCCTTGCGGATGGCCCCGGCGTGGGGGAGGCTCTCGATCATGGTCTTGAGAGTCCCCCGGCTGGTGCTCCCGCCTTCCGTGTAGAAGGCGAGAGTGAGCTCGGTGGCGTCCGGCAGGGCGGCGGCCACGCGGGCGGCCAGGCAGTCGGAGGGCACCACGTCGAACCCCACGCCGGGGAGGAGGACCACTCCGGCCTTGCGGGCGGCGGCGCCCTGGGCCAGCACCCGTTCGAACACCGCGATCTCCCCCGTGATGTCCAGGTAGCTCGCGCCGGCCGCGAGGCAGGCCGCCACCATGGGCGGGCTGGTGTGGACGAACGGGCCCGCGCAGTGGAGCACGGCCTTGACGCCGTTGAGCCCGGCCGCAGCGGCCTGGGGATCGTCCAGGGGGAAGGCGCGGCTTTCGAGGCCCAGCTCCCGAGCGAGCCGCCCCACCGATTCCGCGTTGCGGCCGGCGAGGATTGGGGAGAGCCCCTTGCGGACCGCCTCCCGGGCCACCAGCTCCCCGGTATAACCGTTGGCGCCGTAGATCATCCAGGTGGTCATGATGATGAGACTATACGGCATCCCGCTTGCAAGTACCTGGGATGGATACCGCGGGGTGAGAGCCCGTTCAACGAAGTTGCTACTGGAATGGAGATGACCATGATGAGGATCGCACAGCGAACCCTTTTGACCTTTTTGATCGGCCTGGCCCTGGCGGCAACCGCCTTCGCCCAGGGGAACAAGCCCAACATCGGCGCCGTGGAAGTGGTGATCAAGGACATCAGCACCAAGCAGGACATCGCCTCGGTCGAGCCGGGCGGCACCATCGAGCTGACGGCGGGCACCCGGGTGCGGCTGATCATGTCGGCCCTGCCCACGGGCTCGGCCCGCGGCCCGCTCTACCCGGCGACGACGTTCTCCGACGCCCTCAACAAGGGTGGGGTGACCATCACCCGCTCGAACGCGGAGAACTCCACGGCCGACCTCCTGCTCTCCAGCGTGAAGAGCGGCAGCCGCACGGAGACGATCCGCTACCAGATCACGGACACCTGGGTGCCGGCCAACCTGCGCACGGGCAGCTTCACCATCCGCGTGGTGCCGGCCTCGACCGCCTCGGGTTCATCCACGGGCGGCACGACCGGCACGGGCACCTCGACTTCAGGCTCGGTCTACGACCGCGCCGAGCAGCTGACGCGCCTGCTCTACCAGGGCATCCTGCTGCGCGACCCGGATTCGGGCGCCCGCGGGACGATCGACTCCATCCGCACCGGTGGCTACGACGCCCTGGTGAAGGCCGCCGTGGGGATCGCCGGCAGCGACGAGAGCCGCATCCGCCTGGCCGCCACGCCTCCGGATCAGCGCCTGGCCTCGCTGTACCAGATCCTCTTGGGGATCAACCGCGACCAGGCCGACGCCCGGCAGTGGCAGACCGACCTGAACCTGCTGGCCGACGGCCGCGTCGCGGACGTGGTCTCGCGCATCGTGCAGTCGGACCGCTTCCGCACGTACAACAACCTGGCCGGCGTCCGGTACTAAGACCCGCGCAAATCGTGAGGACGGCCCGCCGGGCCGTCCTCTCCCATCTCACCCTTGGCAACGACAACAACGAAGGGAGACGAACATGAAAACTCTCTACAGAACCCTTGTGTCCACCGCCCTGGTGGCACTGGCCTGTCCCATCCTGGCTCAGCCTGTTTTGGCTCAGCGGTCCGGACCGAGAAACCCCAACATCGGAGAAGTTCGGATCGTGGTCCGTGACATCACCACCCGGCGTGACGTCGCCTCCGTGCGAGACGGCGAGACGCTTTCCGTCCCCGAAGGGTTACGGATTCGGTTGATCATGACCGCCCTGCCCACGGGCTCGAGCCGCGGACCGTACTATCCGGAGACCGAATTCTCGGACCTGTCGAGAGGCGGCATCCGCATCACCCGCTCCAACGAGGAGAACTCGACGGCGGACCTCGAGATCGTGCGCTCCCGCGACGGCAGGGATGACTCCCGGGATGGTTCCCGCGACCGCGATCAGGACCGCGATCGGGACTGGGACCGCAATCGCGTGGAAACCATCCAGTACCGGATCGCCGACACCTGGGTCCCCTCCAACCTGCGCTCGGGGAGCTTCCAGATCGTGGTTGGCCCCGCGAATTCCGAGGTCCGCGTGGTGCAGCAGGGCTGGAGCGCCCAGCGGGCCCGCGAGCTGACCACGGTGCTCTACCGCGGAATCCTGATGCGCGAGCCGGACGCTGGGGCGAACGGCACCATCACTGCCATCCAGCGCGGTGGCTATGACGCCCTGGTGCGGGCGGCCGTCGGGATCGCCGACAGCGACGAGAGCCGGATCCGCGTCTACGAACGCCAGGGCGTCTGCAACGAGCAGCGCCTGCTGGCCATGTACAAGAATTTCCTGGGCGTCGCCTCCGACCGGATCGACCGCCGCCAGTGGGACGCCGACCTGCGGCTCCTGAGAGCGGGCGAGATCGATCAGGTGGTCGAGACCCTGTTGGCCTCCGACCGCTTCCGCTCGCGCTACAACGTCATCCTGGCGAACCGGTAGCGGACTTTGTCAGCGTGTGGCTTGCTCTCGAAACGTTCAACCTGGCGGCGCCCCCCGCCCGGGCATAAATGCCCGGGCTAGTCGAAAAAAGCCCCCTGAAGGGGACTCCAGCAGTCGGGTTTACCCGGCTGTTTTGCCTAGCCTGGGCATTTATGCCCAGGCGGGGGCGCCGCGGCGGGGGGGAGGTCCTACCCGCACCAGCCCGGCCCCCCCGCGATAGACTACCCTCCGGCCCCCACGCAGGGGCGCCTATCGCGGAGGGAGCGCAAACGCCATGGCCGAAACAGCAGGAACGCAGGACGCCGATCAGCTCGCCATACAACACCATCTCGATTCCTGTCCGTGGACATGGTCGAGAAGGCCCAGTCCGGCCATCCCGGCGCTCCCATGGGGCAGGCGCCCATGGCGTACCTGCTCTGGACCCGCTTCCTGCGCCACAATCCGGCGAATCCGGACTGGCCCAACCGCGACCGCTTCGTCCTCTCCTGCGGACATGCTTCGGCGCTTCTGTACTCCCTGCTTCACCTCGCGGGCTACGGCCTGTCCATGGAAGAGATCCAGCACTTCCGCCAGTGGGGCTCGCTCACCCCGGGCCATCCCGAGCACGAGCTGACGAAAGGCGTCGAGACCACCACCGGCCCCCTCGGCCAGGGCATCGGCAACGCCGTGGGCATGGCCATCGCCCAGTGCCTCTCCGCCCAGCGCTTCAACCGCGACGGCTTCCCCCTCTTCGACTACCGCGTCTGGGCCTTCGTGAGCGACGGCGACATGATGGAGGGGATCTCCCACGAGGCCTGCTCCCTCGCCGGCCACCTGAAGCTCAGCGCCCTCAAGGTCTTCTACGACGCCAACGAGATCTCCATCGACGGCCCCACCTCCCTCTCCTTCACCGAGGACGTGGGCAAGCGCTTCGAGGCCTACGGCTGGCGGGTTCTCCACGTGGAGGACGGCAACGACCTCGCCGCCCTCGAAGCGGCCATGAAGACCGCCGAGGCCGAAGACGAGCGCCCCACCTTCGTCGTCGTCAAGACCGTCATCGGCTACGGCAGCCCCGCCAAGCAGGGCACCTCCAAGGCCCACGGCGAGCCCCTCGGCAAAGACGAGGTCGTAGCCGCCAAGAAGAACCTCGGCTGGCCGCTCGAGCCCACCTTCCTCGTCCCCGCCGAGGCCCAGGCCCCCTTCGACGAAGCCAAAAAGCGGGGCGGCCAGCAGGAAGAAGAATGGAAAGGCCTGGTGGATCGCTACCGCAAGGCCCACTCCGACGCCGGCGCCGAGCTCGACCAGCGCCTCTCCGGCAAGCTCCCGGACGGCTGGCAGGACGCCCTCCCCACCTTCAACCCGGCGGACAAGCCCATCGCCACCCGCGCCGCCTCCGGCCAGGTGCTCAACGCCATCGCCGCCAAGCTCCCGCAGCTCGTGGGCGGCTCGGCGGACCTGACCCCCTCGAACAACACCGCCATCAAAGGGCGGGCCGACTTCGAAGGGGAGCGTCGAGCCGGCGGTTGATCCCGCCAAGGCGGAGGGCCTCTACCTCCGCTTCGGCGTCCGCGAGCACGGCATGGGCTCCGTCATGAACGGCATCGCCCTCTCCAAGCTCTGGATCCCCTACGGCGGCACCTTCCTCATCTTCTCGGACTACATGCGCCCGCCCGTCCGCCTCGCGGCCCTGATGAAGCTCCAGGCCATCTACGTCTACACCCACGACTCCATCTTCCTGGGCGAAGACGGCCCCACCCACCAGCCCATCAGCCAGCTCGCTGGCGCTGCGCTCGATCCCCAACCTCACCGTGCTCCGCCCGGCGGACGCCAACGAGACCGCCGAAGCCTGGCGCATCGCCATCGAGCACCGCCACGGCCCCGTCGCCCTGGCCCTCACCCGGCAGAACCTCCCCATCCTCCAGGAGACCGCCGACAAGGCCCGCGAAGGAGTCCACCGCGGCGCCTACGTCCTCCACGACCCCGCGGACGGCGACCCGGAGATCATCCTCATGGCCACCGGCTCCGAAGTCTGGGTCACCCTGGAAGCCGCCAAACAGCTCGCCGAAAAGGGAATCCGCGCCCGCGTCGTCAGCATGCCCTCCTGGGAGCTCTTCGAAGCCCAGCCCAAGGACTACCGCGAATCCGTCCTCCCCAACACCCTCCGCAAGCGCCTCGCCGTCGAAGCCGCCGGCTCCTTCGGCTGGGACAAGTGGGTGGGACTGGACGGCGAGATCCACGCGATCGAGCGCTTCGGAGCGTCGGCGCCCTATAAGGATCTTCAGCGGGAGTTTGGGTTCAGGCCGGAGGATGTGGTGGCGCGGGTGGTGGGGATGGTGGGGCGGTAGGGCAGGGAGTGGCTGTGCGCCTCTCAGCCTTTTTGTATTCTGTGCCATTGCCGCATTGTTTGTCAGGCTGGCTTTAAGCCCAGGAAGAACGTCCATGCCCTTTTCGCCCGATGTAAAAGCCAGAATATTTGTCCGTTCTGCGCGGATCTGCTGCCTTTGCTATAAGCAATGTGGAACAAATATCGAGGCGGCCCACATTAAAGCTGAGGCTGACGGTGGCTCTAACAATGACGAGAATGCAATCCCTTTATGTCTCGATTGCCATCAGGAGATTGGAGCCTACGATCCACGGCATCCGAAAGGGAATCGCTTTACTTCGGTTGAGTTGAAAGCTCGACGCGATCAACTCTATGCTCTCGTTGAAAGTGGAACCATACAGGCACAGATTGTTGCTCACCGCTTCCAACAGAGCTATGGTGGTGGTGGGCGGCTTGTCGCTCTCTCGGCTGCCGAACTTCGCAGTGAGTTGCCAAGCCCGACAGAGCCCAGCGAAGAGGCCAAGTCAGTTCTGAAATCGGCTTTACAGAGTCAAGCATTAGAGGCGTTGCCGCTTAAGCTTGGACTTCTGAGCGAAAATGATCGTGCGTACGTACTCGACACACTTTTAAAAGGTTCGCAGGAGAAGGGAGCCATGACTGCTCTCATGTCTCTTCTGGCCAGTGATGAGCTAGAAGGGAATCGGTTGGTCTCTGTAGAGCAGGTTCTTCGAAGAGTAACTCTTTCGGGGGATGCCGAATCTAAAGCAAGCTTCATGACGATGGTGCCCCTTGAGTTGCTTGAGAGTGTCGAGCCGGGCTTGAGGAAAGCATTTTTTCTGGATGTTATAGGAATTATGTACCAGAATCAGTACGAAGAAGTAAATGCTGTTACTCCTGCTGTAATTAGAGTGCAGAGTGCTATACCGGCAGATCTATCGCCGTCTTATCTGAAAGCTCTCTTTTCTCAGGCAAATTCAAGGGCTTGGCATGGAGGTCCTGCGGCAAAACGTGCTCTTAAATTATTGCCCGATGATCTGGTGCGAATCACATTTAGCCTCTTAGACAAGGATATCCTATGGTCATATTTTGGAGGTCTTTTGCGAGAGTTCGTTGCCCAAAACAAGGCATTCTGGCCGGAAGACCAAAGGCAGATGTTTGAGGATTTTGTGCAGCTTGAGAGGTTTGAATTCGGCAAGAAATATTTCTCTGGCGAAGCCTAGGAATGGGGATTGGAGCCGATTCGATCAGCCATGGTTCTCGCGGCCCTTCAGGCCGCAGGGCTGAGGGCCTGATAACCCAGGGCATCGGCCTTCGGCCTCAGCCCTGGGCTGGACTCTCGCGACCCGTTGGGCCGCAAAGACCGGCGAGCATGGCCGAGAGGTATACTCGTAACCGGTAAAGAGTGCGCCATATGGGACAAGCCGTTACAGCCATTAACCCCCTTCTCTTGATCTGGGCCAGAGAGCGAACCGGGAAAAGGATTGAAGACGTTGCCGAGGCTCTTGGCAAGCCGGCGGAAGTCATCGCGGCCTGGGAGTCGGGTACGGCGGCGCCGACCTACCCTCAGCTCGAGACGCTGGCCTACAAGATCTACCGGCGCCCTATCGCGATCTTCTTCTTCCCGGAGCCTCCGGACGAGCCGGATCCGGAGCACTCGTTCAGGACCCTTCCTGATTTCGAGTTGGAGGAGTTGAGCGCGGATACGAGGTTCAAGATCCGGCAGGCTCGCTCGTTCCAGATTTCTCTCTACGAGCTCAATGGCGGGGCCAACCCTGCACGGTCGTTGATTTTCTGGGACATCAACGTCCGGGGCCGATCAAGCGCTCAGGTTGCCGAAGAAGTTCGACGACACCTTGGAATTAGCTTTGAGACCCAGGCCAGAGATTGGCGGGGGCCGGCAGAAGCTTTCAAGCGATGGCGCTCGGCGATTGAAGAGAAAGGGGTATTCGTCTTCAAAGACGCGCTCAAACAGGATGACGTCTCAGGATTCTGCCTGTACGACGCGGAGTACCCGGTCCTGTACATCAACAACAGCCTTCCTGCCACGCGCCAGGTCTTTACGCTGTTGCATGAGTTGGCGCACATCCTCTTCGCTACGAACGGCGTGACGAAGGTCGACGACGGTTATATTCGTTCGCTCACCGGAGAAGCCAAGAGGATTGAGAACTTCTGCCGCCGGTTTGCGGCGGACTTGGCTCCCCTTCATGAATCACAAAGTTTCCCTGAAGCGCCAATATCTTTGAGCCTGCCTGACTGCGCCCCAGAGGGGCAAAGGGCATGGAGCCTGGCGCTTCAGCGCCAGGTTGGAGCCTCCCCCCTTCCTCTAAAGTCCCGTAGGGACGTAGGCAGCGACCGGTGCGATGATGACTGCCTTCGCCCCTCTGGGGCTTTTGAAATGGGGGGTGGCGTACCTGGCGCTAAAGCGCCAGGCTTTATGCCTGTGCCCCTACGGGGCGGAAAAGATGAGCGGCAGAACGTAGCCCTTTCCGACGACGGTGATCCGGACTGCCTGAGCGCCAAATATCTGCGACTAGCGTTCGGCCGCTTCTATGAGGGGGCGCTTTCGATGGATCAACTGGCGGACCCTCTCAATGTTCATCCTGGGCGGCTTCCTGATCTGGAACAGCATTTCCTGGCCAAGCCGGCGGCTTAGGAAATTGCGTGCCTGGGCGTAGACCTGCGGTCCCGCCAGGGACCACCGTCGGTAGCCAGGGATTTCAATCCCTGGCGGGGAGGGTGGCGATGCCAACCCCATCTCACGAGAGGAGTCTCACATGGCCGGACAGGATGCCGTAGGCACCCTGCGGGGCCGCCCCTACGGAGAACCGGTCTTTTCTGCCTTGACAGACCCCTCGTTGGGGCGCCAACTCCCCTCGAGGTCGCGCTTCGGGCTGCCGGCCAGAAGAATCGGTTTCCCCTCTCCCGCGGTGGGCACGGCGAAGATGTCGATGTCATCTTTGCGGCGGCGCCACGATGCCGGCTCGGCGCCGGCTGTAACTAAATCAAAGGCTCCGGCATGGACAGGCCGTACCCCTGGGCATAGTCGACGCCGATCTCGCGGAGGGCTTCCAGGGTGGCGGGGTCCTCGACCGACTCGGCGATGGTGCGGATCCCCATGACCTGGCCGATCTGGTGGATGGACTCGACCAGGGCCCGTTGCACGGAGCTGCTGGTCATGTCGCGCACGAAGCCGCCGTCGATCTTCAGGAAGTCCACCTGAAGGTTCTTGAGGTAGGCGAAGGAGGAGAGGCCGCTGCCGAAGTCGTCGAGCACGAAGCGGAAGCCCATCTCCTTGAGCACCCGGATGAAGTGCATGGCCTTGGCGAGGTTGCCCACGGCGGCCGTCTCGGTGATCTCGAAGAAGATCCGCTCCGGGGCGATGCCGGTGGCCTCGATCTCGCCGAGCACGTAGTCGAGGAAGGCGTCGTCGCCCACCGACTGGCCCGAGAGGTTGATGGCGAAGCGCGTGGTGTCGCCGTGCGAGAGGGTGCCGCAGGCGAGGGCCATGAAGGCGGCGTGGATCACCCAGCGGTCGATCGAGGCGATGAGGTGGTAGCGCTCGGCCGCCGGAATGAAGGCCGCAGGGGTTGCCAGGCTGCCGTCCTCTTCGATCATGCGGATGAAGATCTCGCACAGCGGTGGCTCGGTGCCGTCGCCGTGGAGCGGCGTGGATTCCCTGCCGGTACAGCAGAACCGGTGCTCGGCGAACGCCTTGTGGATGCTTGTAGATCCACTGCATCTCGCCGTAGCGCTCGGCGAGCGCGGTGTCGTCCGGCTGGTACTCGTGCATCCGGTTGCGCCCGCTCTCCTTGGCCACGTAGCAGGCGGCGTCGGCGGCGGAGAGCACGTGGGCCATGTCGCCGCTGTCGGCGGTGATGGGCACGAGGCCGATCGAGACGCCGACCTCGAAGATGCGCTCCTGCCAGCCGAAGCGGTACTGGCGCACGGCGCTGCGCAGGCGGTCGCCGAGCTCGCGGGCGTGGTCGAGCGGGGCGTCTTCGAGCAGCACGCCGAACTCGTCGCCGCCCAGGCGGGCCAAGGTGTCGCTCTTGCGCATGAGCGAGCGCAGGAGGGTCGGTGACCTGCTTGAGCAGCTCGTCGCCCGCCAGGTGGCCGCAGGTGTCGTTGACCACCTTGAACTCGTCGAGGTCGAGGTAGAAGAGGGCGTGCTCCCGGTTGTCTTCGTAGGCGGTGTCGAGGCAGTGCTGGAGGCGCTTCTCGAACTCCCGGCGGTTGATCAGGCCGGTGAGCGGATCGTGGCGCGCGAGGTAGATCATCTCGCGCTCCATGCCGCGGAGCTGGGTGACGTCCTTGAACACGAGGACGGTGCCGGTGACGTGCCCCTGGCCGTCGAGAATGGGGGCCACCGAGTCGCGGATGGCGCACTCCCGGCCGTCGTGCTGGACGAGGAGCGAATAGCCCGAGTGCTCGATGATCCGCCCCTCGGCCAGGCAGCGCTCGACGGCGCTGGGCATGGGTTTGCCGGTCGCCTCGTCGATGACGTTGAAGACCCGGGCCACCGGCTGGCCCGCAGGCCTCGGCCACGCTCCAGCCGGTCAGCCGCTCGGCGACCGGGTTCAGGTAGTCGATGACCCCGTCGGCGTCGGTGCGGATGACGCCGTCGCCGATCGAGGCGAGCGTCACCTGCGCGCAGCTCCTTCTCCTTGGCCAGGGCCTCCTCGGCCAGCTTGCGCTCGATCTCGGCCGCGGCGCGGGCGGCGAAGATCTGGAGGATGGACATCGCCGTGCCCTTTCTCGGCCAGCGGCTGCGTGCTCATGACGGCCATGTGGCCCAGCGCCGGCCCCCGCGGTCGTAGAGGGGCACGCCGATGTAGCTCTCGATGCGGGTCTGGACGATCCAGCGGTCCTCGGGGAAGAGGCGCCAGACGTCCGCGCGGTGGTAACCCGGCTGGCGCCCCACCACGTGCTCGCCCGGCGTGCCGCGGAGGTCGTACTCGAAGGGCTCGCTGTAGCCGTCGATCTCCCAGAGGGCCAGCATGCGCATGCGCGTGACGGCTTCGTCGACCACCTCGGAGACGAAGGCGTACTCCATGCCGAGAGCCCTCGCCAGGTGGCGGACGAGGGAGCGCAGGAAGTCCGTTCCCGTGCTCGAGGACGTCCCTTCGACGATCGCCCGCAGCCGCTCCTCGCTCAGCTTGCGGTCGGTGATGTCCACGGCCGTGGCGAGGGCGGCGGGCTCGCCGTCCTCGAGCAGGATCACGGCCGAGGTCATGTCGATCCACCTCTCGTGGCCGTCCTTGGTCAAGATGGGAATCTCGTAACGGTCCGGCGCCGACTCCCCCCGCAGGCGGGCCGCCGCCCGGTCCTTCAGCAGGTCCCGGATTTCGGGAGCCGCCAGGTCCCAGGGGCGCTGGTGGAGCAGCTCCTCCTCGCTATAGCCGGTGAGGGCCGCGCAGGCCGGATTGGTGTAGAGAGTCCGGTCCGTCTGGTAGACGAAGATGGCCGTCGAGGTGGATTCGGCCAGGATGCGAAACCACTGCTCGGTTTCGCGAACCGGCATCGCGGAGGGGTCCCTGGGGAGTACGGATCTTGTTGGTGATCCCATGGCGTTCACGGTTCTGGGATGAACAATCTCCAGCGAACGCGCCCGATCGCGCCTCCGAAATGAAGATACGTCTGAGAATAAGGTTGTCGTGGGGTGAAGTGCAAGGGAAGGCGCGGCAAGCGAAGGCCCTCTCATCACCCCAGCCCTCTTCTCCCGCCCCCACCGGGGCCGGGGGTGAGGGCCCCTAGTCTCGAACCGCCGGCGCCAGCAGGGCCGCCGCCAGGCTCTCCTCGTTCCCAACCTCGGCGGCCTGGGCCATCAAGCTCTTGAGCCCGCCCCGGAGCTGAAAGGCTTCGAGGCCCGTCTCCCGCATCTTTTCCACCAGATGCGCGCTCTTCAGCCCCACTTCGCAGACCACCACGTAGGCGCGGTCGCGGGCGAAGGAGCGGTAGGCGGCCAGGGCCTGGGGGAGGTCCAGGTGGACCGCCCCGGGCCAGTGCCAGCTCCGGAAGGCCGGCCCGGTGCGGAGGTCGATCACCATGGCTCCGGCGGGCACCTGGTCCACCTCCGGCAGGCGGGGATCGAAATCGTCCAGCTCCACGTGCCGGAGGTCGAACACCGTGCGCGCGTCCACCAGGGCGTTCACGACGTCCGGGCCGAACGCCTCCTCGTCGCGCAGCACGTCGCTCAGGGCGGCGCGGGTGGCGGGCTTCATCGGCATCAGGTCGCAGTACTCGGCCACGGCCGCCGACAGCTCGAAGATGCCGATCCGCCGGGCGAGGTCCATGATCTCCTCCTTGTTGAAGCCCAGGAGGGGACGCAGAATCGGCATGGCCGGCACGGCCTGGGAGATCACGGCCAGGTTCTGCAGCGTCTGCGAGGAGACCTGGCCGATGGCATCGCCCGTCACCACACCCAGCCGGCCGCCCCGGTGGGCCACCGCCGCGCCGGCCCGCAGGATCAGCCGCTTGAGCACGATCTGCCAGTGGGTGGGTTTCACCTTCTCCCGCAGCAGGGGGAGGAGCGGCGAGAGGTCGATTTCATGCAGGCGGGGCGACGAGCCGTAGCTCCAGCGCTCGGTGAGGCTCTTCATCACCTTGAGCACCCCGAGCCGGTGGGCCGCGCCGCCCAGGTTGCAGAAGACATAGTCGAGCTGCACCCCGCGCTTGAGCAGCAGCCAGCTCGCCACGGCCGAGTCGAAGCCGCCCGAGACCAGGGCCATGGCCCGCCCCTCGACGCCGATGGGCAGGCCGCCGTGCCCCCGCATCTTGTCGAAGAAGTAGTGGGCCGAGCCCGGCTCCAGCTCCACGTAAGCCGCCACGTCCGGTTCGGAGAGGTTGACCCGCGCCGCCCCGGCGTCGAGCAGGGCGCGGCCGAGGGCGATCTCCGCCCGGGAAGAGTCGAAGCCGATGAGGTGGCGCTCGCCTCGCCGGCTGGCCCGCACGGCGAAGCTCCGGCCCTGGACCGCCGGGCCGAAGATCTCCACCCCGGCCGCCACCACGTCCTCCAGCGTCTCCCAAGGGCGCCGCTCGACCCGGGACACCGACTGCACGCCGAACACCCGGGCCAGCACCTCGGCGGCTTCCGCGGCATGGGCCTCGGGAGTCTCCAGGTAGAGCCGGCTCCAGGTCGGCTCCAACCGGTAGGGGATGCCGTGGAGCCGGAGCGCCACCTCCAGGTTCTCGACCAGGCGCTTGAAGAAGCGCATGCGGGTCCGGCGCGCCTTCGTATAGAAGTCGCCGGAGAGGCGGAGGATGAGCAGGGCGTCGGACATTGGGTTTTTGGATTCTACGGATGCCATACCGTGATCAGCCACCATCTCACGTCGTCCTCCAGATCGCCAAAAGGATCGTCGAGGACTCGCGCCACGCCTACTCTTAAATCGAGACCGGGCAGACGGCCGATCGGCAGGGGATCGAGGTCGAACCGGTATTCGAGGCCGGCCAGGGAGAGCCAGTCGCCGCGGGATTGACCCTCGTCCCACAGGCGGTGGCGCTCGTAGAACAGAGGCGCCGGCAGGAAGTCGAAAGTCAGCTCCGCCCGCTCCCCCTCGTGCTCCGCGCCCGTCAACGTGCCCACCGGCAGGCCCGGCACGGCGATGCGGCTCGCGAGAGCCGTCTCTGGCAGGAGGGAGACCCGCGAACCGCCGAGCTGGAACCGGTCGAAGCTCCGGTCGAGGTCCCGCGACGAGTCCCGCCGCCAGGAGACGGTGAGCCCCGTGTCCTTGTAGGCCACTCCCAGGCGGGCCGTGCCCCCGAAGCGGCTCCAGCCGCCGCTTCCCTGGGTGTCGCCAGTCTCGGTATCGCCCACTTCATAATGCCCTGCAAGACCGGGCCGGATCACCCCGTGCGGACCCACCCGGCGGACGCCGCCCCAGGCACCGGCGAGGGAGAAGACGCGCTGGTCCAAACTTTCCGGGGTCCCCTCCGGCTCGATCTCGTTCCAGAGAACCCGGCCCGCGAGGGAGAGAGCGCCGCCGCTCCACTGCCGGTCGCGGAGGGCGGACAGCTCGATTCCCCGGCGGTCCAGGTCCAGGATGGAAGGCGATGCATCATCGTCCTCAGAGGGCCTTTCGGAGGATTGGAACAGGTGCACCCCCATCTCCACGGGCCACCCGCGCCAGGTGCCGGCGACGGCTCCTCCCTCCGGCCATCCGCCGTCTCCCAGCGAGCCGAAGATCAGCCAATCGAGCCGCCCCACCACGTCGCCACCGCGCAGGCCGAGCTCCAAGACGCCGCCGGAGGAGGAAGCGCTGCCGCCCAGGAGGGGGAACAGCTCCTGGCGCCCCCACCGGTACGGCCGCCCCGGTTCCACCTCGGCGCGGGCGAACGGCGCCGCCGGCCCCGGCTCGGGAGGCCGCACGGCCGGAGCGAGCCCCGCGGGAAGGTCCGGAGGCCGGGCCGCCACCTGCGCCGGCAACGCCAGGCGCCGGAGATCCAGGCCGTCCGGCTCCATCGCGAGGAAGAAGAGGGCCGAGCCGTCCGGCGCCGGCACCGGCGCCAGGGCCGCTCCCTGGGTGCGCGTCAGGGGCACCGGCACGCCGGCCGGGTCTTCCGCGGGAAAGGCATGGAGATCCACGAAGCCGCCCATCCCCACCACTGCGTAGACGGTGCGGCCGTCCGTGCTCCAGGCCGGGGCGGAGACGGTGCTTCCCGGGGGCGGAGCCAGCTCGACGGGCCCGGTTCCGTCGAGGTTCCGCAGAACGAGCCGCCAGGAACCCTCGCCATGCCACGCGTACGCGATCCGCCGGCCGTCCGGAGACACGCGGGGCCGGTCGTAGACCTCCTCCACCGAAGGCTCCGTCACGGCGCTCACCTCGCCCGTCTCCAGATCCACCCGCACGATCTGGGAAAGGCCATGCCGGTTGCGGATGGCCACCGCCCAGCGGCCGTCCGGCGCCGGATCGGGGTCGCGCAGGTCGGCGTTGCGCGTAATTCGCCGGAGTTTTCTGGTACCTGCGCCGCTCTCGAACGTCCAGACGAAGAGGTCAGGATGAAGAAAACCCTCCGAGTCCGGCTCCCAGCGCACGAAGAGGATGGATTTGCCGTCCGGCAGAAAGCGGGGCATGGTCGGCTCGGGGCCGTCCGCGCCGGTCAGGCTGTAGAGGACCTTGCGGGGCAACGGCTTGGTGCGCTCAGCCGGCACGTCCTCCGGATCAGCTTTCGCGATCTCGTCCCGGCGCTCGCGCCATTTCCGCTCGGCCTCCTCGTCGGGTTCCGTGGACCAGATGGCGAGCCGGGTCGGCCGGTCCCGGGAGCGCAGGGCGAGCACCAGGCGCTTGCCGTCCGGTGACAGGGCCGGATCGCCCGTGTCCCAAGAGAGGTCCTGCCAAAGCTCCCCCTCCCCTCGTTCCGGACCCGCGCGCCGTTCCGCCTCGATCGCCCGCCACGTCAGCTCGGCCCGGAAACGGTCGTAGAGATTCGCCGGAGACTCCCCGAAGACTCCACGGAAGGCGTCGTCGAAGCTCCTCGCGGTGCGCGCCGTCATCCGTGCCCAGAGCTTGCGGAGGCTTCCCGGCCCCTGCCGCTCCTCCAGCCATTCGAGGTACGCGGAGCCCACCAGATAGGCCATGGACTGCCCCCGCCACGTGCCGCCGTCCGCGGCCAGCGCGCCGTAGCCCGGGAGCTTTCCCCCCTGGGCCCAGCGCCGGAGGATGGCGGCCCGCAGATCGCCGTTGGGCCGCCCCGAACCCGTGAGCCGCCCCTCGACCACCGTGGCGTACCCCTCCGTCACCCACCGAGGCGACTTGAGGGTGAGGGTGCTCAAGGGAAGCAGGCCCGTGAGCAGCCGCCGGAGCGGATTGCGCGGCGGCCGCAGCAGGTGCACGAGATGGGTCTCCTCGTGGACGATGAGGAGCTCCGACCAGTCGCTGTAGTGGCCGATCACCGAATCCGGCCCCGGCGGGCTGGTCCACAGCACCATCCGCGGCCAGCCGAGGAAAGGCAGGGCCATGCCGTTCGCGTCCGCCACCGGATCGGACACCAGCACGTCCACCACCTCCGGAGGCTCATACCCCACCTCCGCCACCACCCGCTCGCGGATAGACTCCAGCCGCTCCGCCGCCCGCCGTGCCCACGCCTCGGCCGGCGCCGTGTAGTGCACCCGGAAGTGCGGCGTCGTGACCGTGCGCCAGTCCGCCGAAGGGCCCTGGGCGGCGAGTGGAGCGGCGAAAAGGAACAGGAAGGCGAGCCGATACGGCGTTTTCATCGAGAGACAAGATACACAACGCGAAGCAGTGGTGGGAATCCGGTGGGCCTCACCCTCCGCGGGTGAGGTTGCGCTTGGCCGAGGCTCCCATCAGGATGACAGGACTTAGTAGATCTCGCCGGTTTGAGGCCGCAGGCTTCGCCAGACAACAGTCTGTAGCTTCAGATTCCTTACCCCGCCACCCGCTCCCCCTCCCGCAGCACCCGCAGGAAGTTGCCGCCCAGGATCAGCTTCACCCCGGCCTTGTCCACACCCCGGTCGAGCAGGGCGGCGGTGAGGTTGGGGAGCTTGGAGATGTCTTCCAGGTCTTCCAGGGTGTCGGGGATACCGTCGAAGTCGGTGCCGAGGCCGACGTGCTCTTCGCCTCCCAGCTCGATGAGGCGGACGATGTGGTCCACGAAGAGGGAGAGGGGGACCTTGGGGAGGGGGCGGTCTTCGAAGAGGCGGGCTCGTTCTTTCCACAGTCTCTGGGGGTTCCGGAGGTACTCCTCTTCGGTCTCCTGGAGGACGGGCTTCAGCTCCTTGCCGCGCTCGGCGTCCGCCTTGGAGGCCGCGGGGGAGACGAAGGCGGGGTAAGAGTTGGCCATGACGAGGCCGCCTTTCCGGGCGATCTCGCGGACGAGGTCGTCGGAGAGATTGCGGGGATGGTCGCAGAGGGCCCGGGAGGAGCTGTGGCTCGCGAGGACCGGGCCGGGCGAAACGTCCAGCACGTGGAGGACGGCCCGGTCGGAGACGTGCGACACGTCGGGCAGGATGCCCTGGCGGCTCATGCGCCAGACGATCCCTTCCCCTTCGCTCGACAGGCCGTTATGGACAGGCGCGTCCGTGGAGGCGTCGCACCACTCGTGGCTCGCCCAGTGGGTGAGGGTGACGTAGCGCACCCCCATCTTGACGCAGTCGTCGAGCGCACCGGGCACGGTCAGCGGCCGGCCGTTCTCCAGGCCGAAGAGAACGGCAACCTCGCCCTTCCGGGAGGCCTTCTCCAGATCCTCCGCCGAGGCGACCTGGACGAGCTCGCCTGGGATCAGGGCTTCGGTGGAGATCCGGTAGAGCTCCTTGGCATGCTCCCAGCCTTTCGCGGCGTCGAGTGAGGCGGGGATGTAGAGGGCGAAGACCACGCCGTCCACTCCGCCCTCTCTCAGGCGCGGCAGGTCGATGTGGCGGTCGGTCCGGCGTTTGGAGAGGTCTGCCGGGGTCTCCCACAGCCGGGTGGGGACGTCGGTATGCCCGTCGATGACGAGGGCTTCGCGGTGGAGATCCATGGCGAAGGCCCGCGCGTCAGTGCGCCCGGGCCTGCTCTTCCATTTTCTGCGCCTGGAAATGACTGACCAGCGGCTCGATGAGGGGATCGAGATGCCCTTCCAGAATCGTGGGGAGCTGGTGGATCGAAAGGCCGATCCGGTGGTCGGTCACCCGGCTCTGGGGGAAGTTGTAGGTGCGGATCTTCTCCGAGCGGTCGCCCGAGCCCACCATGCGGCGGCGCTCCTCGGTCACGGCGGCGTCCGCCTTCTCGCGTTCCATCTCGTAGAGCCGGGCCTTGAGCACGCGCAGCGCCTTGGCCTTGTTCTTGATCTGGCTCCGTTCGTCCTGGCAGGAGACCACGATGCCGCTGGGCATGTGGGTGAGGCGCACGGCCGAGTAGGTCGTGTTCACGCCCTGGCCGCCGGGGCCGGAGGCGCAGAAGCGGTCCACGCGGATGTCCTTCTCGTCGACTTCGACCTCCACGTCGTCGGCCTCGGGGAGCACGGCCACCGTCACGGCGGAGGTGTGGATGCGGCCCGCGGATTCGGTGGAAGGGACCCGCTGCACCCGGTGGACGCCGCCCTCGAACTTGAGGCGGCTGTAGGCCCCCCGGCCTTCCACGATGGCCGAGACCTCCTTGATGCCACCCACCTCGGACTCCGAGAGGTCGATGACCTCCACGCGCCAATGCTGCTGCTCGGCGTAGCGGCTGTACATGCGGAACAGCTCGGCGGCGAAGAGGGAGGCCTCGTCACCGCCCGTACCGGCGCGGATCTCCAGGACCACGTTGCGCTCGTCGTTGGGATCCTTGGGCGTCAGCTCCACCCGCAGGCGCTCCTCGAGCTCAGCGGCCTGGGCGGCGAGCTGCTGCTTCTCGTCCTGGGCCAGGTCGAAGAGGTCGTCGTCCTTGGGGAGGCCCGAGAGCAGCTCCTCGTTCTCCTCCCGCTGCTTCTGGATCTTGACGTACTCCCGGTAGAGGCGGACGGCCGGATCGATGTCCGACAGCGTCTTGTTCACCTCCCGGTAGATCTTCGGGTCTCCGAAGATGGCGGGATCGGACAGGCGCTGGGTCAGCTCCTGATGGGTCTTTTCGAGCTCTGCGAGTTTTTCGATCATGCGGCCTCTTCCAGGATGCCGTCCTCCCGCAACGCCTCTTCGAGCGCGGCGATGGCGACCTCCAACATGTCATTCGTCGGTTCCTGGGTGGTGATCCGCTGGAGCGCGAGCCCCGGGGCCACCAGCAGCGCGAAGAGTGGCGCCGCCCGGTATTTGGCCGTGAAGCGGAGCACCTCGTAGGAGAGTCCCGTGATCACCGGCATCAACAGCAGCCGTCCCCCGAACTTGACCACGAACGGCGCCGTCTTGGGGATGAACGCGAACACCACGATGGTCAAGAGCAGCACGAACAAGAGGAAGCTCGTGCCGCAGCGCGGGTGGAGCCGGCTCTGGACCCGCGCGTTCTCGACCGTCAAAGGGAGCGCCTTCTCCCACACGAAGACCACCTTGTGCTCCGCCCCGTGGTACTGGAACACCCGGTGGATGTCTTTCATCCGTGAGATGGCCAGGATGTAGCCGAGGAAGAGCACGGCCCGCAGCCCGCCGTCCAGAAGGTTGAAGCTCAGGCCCGACAGCGATCCGCCGAAGACGTACTTCTCCGAAAGGTGCGTCAGCCACAGGGGGAGGAGGATGAAGATCAGGATGCCGGCCCCGACGCCGAACACCATCGAGCTGGCGATGGCCCAGTTGGAGGTCTTGGCTTCCTTCTTCGGCTCCGTCTCCGCGTTTTCCTGGGAGTCGATGCCGTCCATGGCCTGCTCGGCCGAGAAGTTCAGGGCTCGGATGCCGATGGCGAGCGACTGGAACAGCACGGCGATGCCCCGCAGCAGGGGCAGCTTCAGGAACGGGTAGCGTTTCGCGAGGCTCTGGACCTTGCCGCGCTGGAAGGCCATGGAGCCGTCGGGCCGGCGGACGGCAACGCCAAAGGCGCCGGGGGAGCGCATCATGACTCCCTCGATCAGGGCCTGTCCGCCGACCAGCAACTCGCCCTCAGGGCTCGTTCCGGATCTCATACTGAAGAGTCTCTGCCCCGGCCCGGCAAGGGATTGCCGGGGACGAGCGGCCCTAGGCCGTGCGGGCCTGGCCGTAGCGGCGCTGGAAGCGCTCGACACGTCCGGCGGTGTCGATCAGCTTCTGCTTGCCGGAGAAGAACGGGTGGCACGCGCTGCAGATCTCCAGGCGGACCTCATCCTTGGTCGAATGGGTCTCGAAGGTGTTGCCGCAGGCGCACACCACAGTCACCATGTTCATCGCGGGATGGATATCTTTCTTCACGGTCGTGATCCTTGTCTGTTCAGGCGGTTTCCAAGAACCCGAAAGCCTAGCCGATCAAGGGCGGTTCTGGCAAGGCTTTCTGCTGGACGGGAGGTTCAACAGGGGGGCGAAGACGGGAATTCCCCTCTGCACCCCCGGGCGCTCCCCCAGAATCTGCTGAAACGTTTCTCCTGCTTTGGCCACTTCCGTCCGTCTAACCAACTTTGGCCATAAATTCGCGTATTACTTCAATGACCCAATCCAAGGAGAAGCAATGAAGAGACCCACCTTGTTGATCCTGTCCCTCCTGATGACGCCGTCCCTGCACGCCGCCCCTCAGACGGAAATCATCGGCAGCTACTACAAGGGACCCGAGCAGAAGGCCATGGAGTCCTATGGCCGCGGCCTCAGGGCGAAGAAGAAGGCCGACGGCGAAACGGATCCCGGCAAGCAGGCCAAGCTGTACGCGAAAGCGGTGGATGAGCTGTCGAAGTCGGTGGGATACCAACCGAACTATGACGGCTATCTTGCCCTTGGCCAGGTCTACCTGGCGATGGGGAACCCGAAAGCCGGCTTCACCTCCTGCTCGCATGCTCTCGGGCTCAAGCCCAAGAGTGAGGAGGCGAAAACCTGTGTTCAGACTGCGCAAGAGATGCGGGCGGCGTCCGCTCCGGCTCCGCAGCAGGACGACGGCGGCGGCAACTGATCCCGAATGGACTGATGCCGAACGGGATAAGCTCTCTTCAGACTCGGAAGGAGGGCGTCCCCATGAAAAAGAAGGTCACGACGATGGTCCTGGCGGTCTGCCTGCTGGCGACCGCCGGGTGTTTCGACATCGAGCAGACGATCACGCTCCAGAAGGATCTCTCGGGCAAGGCCGGCTTCTCGATGAAGGTCGACATGGAGCCCATGGTGGTCTTCATGACCCGCATGCAGCGCGAGATGGCGGGGCAGACGGGCGAGGTCTCCGCGGCCGATCTCGAGAAGGCCAAGAAGGAGTTCCTCGCCTCCCGCACGACCGAGACCTCCGAGAAGCCCGATCCGGCCGAGGTCCAGAAGAGCCTGCCGCCCGGCGTGAAGCTCCTGGACACCTCCTTCAAGGAAGACGGCCTCAAGATCCTCGCCAACTTTGCCTTCAGTTTCGACAACGTCTCCAAGCTCGGCCAGATCAAGCTCCCCAAGAAGGAGGGAGACGAGGGCGGCCCTCCGGGAACGAAGAACCCGTTCGACGAGCCGTTCGCGGGCCTCAAGATCACGGACGAGGGGAAGACCCTCCTGCTGACCAGCCAAGCCGTCAACCCCGCCGCCGATTCGAAAGCCCAAGCCGCCGAGGTCGACATGTCTCCCGAGGCGAAGAAGCAGATCGAGGAAGCCTTCAAGGGCCTCCGCTTCGCCGTCAAGATCGACACCCCCTTCGAGGTGCTGGAGCACAACGCCACCCGCAAGGAAGGCCATACCCTCATTTGGGAGTACGACCTCAAGTCGATGGAGAAGATGACCCCCGAGCAGCTGGCTCAGGGGGTGCGGGTGCGGTTCAAGAAGTAGGGCGCCCCGCCAGCTTGAGCACCGCCGCCATCGTCAGCTCCGCGACGCGGTGCAGCTCCTCCGGGGTCATGTACTCGTCCGTGCCGTGCCCCCGGTAGAGCACCATGTCCTCGGCGGGGCCGAAGTCGACGCCGCCGGGGAAGAGGCGGGCCTGGGTGCCGCCGCCGATGGCGACGGGCTTGCCGGGCGTGCCGGTCACCTCCTCCCAGGCGGCGAGCAGGCTGGAGACGAGTGGCCCCTCGGCCGGTGAGAGGTGCGGCTCGCTCGACAGGGTGACGTCGGTGGCGAGGGGAGCCCCCGTCTGCCGCGTGAAGGCGGCGGCGCGGCCGGTGAGCTGCTTCTCCATGAGGTCCTTGCCAATCCCCCGCGGGTACCGGATGTTGATCTGGGCGATGGGCACACCTTTGTCCTCCCTCAGGAAGGAGAGGTTGGAGGTGAGGTCTCCCATGACGCTGTCGCGGTAGCCGAGGCCCAGCGAGCGCGCGTTCGTTTCGGTGCCCACGGCGTTGCCGGTGAAGGCGGCGAGGGCGCCCCAGGGGTCCATCTGAAGGTCGAGGGTGGCCAGGAAGGCGGTGAGGTCTCCGAGGGCGTTGTGCCCGGAGGCCGGCGCGGAAGAGTGGCCGCCATGCCCCTCGGCCGCGATCTTCAGGGAGTCGCCCTCCTGGCTGACGGCGAGCTTCGCGGGCGGGTTGGCCTTGGCCCAGGCGGCCGCCAGCCGGGTCAGCTCGTCCAGGGCCGCGACGGCGTCCTGCCCCGTCTTCTGCACGAGGGCTTCGCCTCGCTCGGGGATGATGGACAGGCCGCTGCCGCCGCTCATCTTGACCACCCGCCAAGCGCCGGGGCGAGGCGGGGCACCTGCCGGCAGGGGCTCCGCCCGGAAGGTGAGGACGCCGTACCCCTTCTGCGAGTGGGTCACCGGGTAGGCGGCGTCGACCCCGATCGTCCGCTCCGGCGTCGGCGCCCGCTCCAGGTAATAGGGGATCTCGGCCCAGCTCGACTCCTCGCCGTTGGCCACCAGCAGCTTCAGGGTCGAGTCGAGCGGCTGGCCCGCGTCCCGCAGAGCCGCGAGGACGTAGAGGATGGCCACGATGGGCCCCTTGTCGTCCTCCGTGCCGCGGCCGATGATCCTGCCGTTCACGAGCTTCCCTTCGAAGGGTGGCGAGGACCACTGTTGCCCCTCGACTCCCTGGACGTCGCCGTGGGTCAGAAGGGCCAGGATCGGCTTGGGGCCGGGCAGGGTGATCTCGTCCACCCGCCCGTCGTAGCTCTTGAATCCCAGACCCAGGCCCTGGGCCCGCTTCTCCAGCCACTCCCGCTGCTTCACGAATTCGGGGAGGTTCCAGTTCTCCTGGCCTTCCTTCTCGAACGTCTGGAAGTGGATCATTTCCTGGAGATCCTTGACCATCCGGTCGCCATAGCGGGCGAGCACGTAGCGCCGCAACAGGCAGGAGGCGAACCGCGGATCGTCCTCCTTGGCACCCACCGCGCTGGCCGCCGCCTTGCGGAACCGCGCGAACGCCTCGGAGCCCGGCGCCTCCGGTCCGGGAAGGGCCTCGGTGGCCTTCTGGAGATAGGAATCGAAATCCTTGCAGCCCTTCGTCCGAGGCGTCTGGGCGGTTACCGACGAGGCGAGAAGCAGCGCGGCGGAGAAAACAGGCAGGAATCGGCGCATGGAGATCCTCCGGAAAAACCTGGGTTCCATCCTTCTATCACAGAGCTGAGGATTGAATTTCAGCATGCGGCAGGAGAGAGAAGGGGCTCAGGAAAGGATCCTGCCGACCAATCCCTCTTCCCCGATGCCGGTGACCTCGACCCCGCTGAAGCGGTTCCAGAGGGGGGCGCCGCCGGGGCAGAGGACGCGGAGGTAGTTGTCCGTGAGCCCCTGGCCCATGCCGTCCCGGGGGCGCTCCCAGAGCACTGTCTGGCGGGTGCCGAGGTGGGCGGCCTGGAAATCGCGCTCGGCGCGGGCGGCCAAGGCGAGCAGCCTCTCCATACGCTCCTTCTTGATCTCCGGCGGGACGTGGCCGGGCAGGCGCTCGGCCTCGGTGCCTGGGCGGGGCGAGTAGGGGAAGGCGTGGATCTTGGCGAAGCGGGCGGCTTCCACGGTGGCGAGGCTTTCGGCGAATTCGGCGTCCGTCTCGCCGGGGAAGCCCGCGATGACGTCGGTGGTGACGGCGACACCGGGGACGGCGGCGCGGACCTGGTCGAGGAGACCAAGATAGGACTCCGCCGTGTAGGGCCGGCGCATGCGGCGAAGGGTGGCCGTCGAGCCGCTCTGGAGAGAGAGGTGGAGGTGGCGGCAGAGGCGGCCGTCCCGCCAGAGATCGAGAAGGCCCTCGTCCAGATCCCAGGGGGCGATCGAGGTGAGGCGCAGGCGAGGGACCTCCGTCTCGGCCAGCAGGCTCCGCACGAGCCCGGCCAGGCGCTCGCCCTGCCAGCGCCAGGCGGAGATCTGGACGCCGGTGACCACGATCTCCCGGTAGCCCTGGCGGACGAGCGACCGGACGTCCTCGACCACCTCCGGCAGGGGCCGGCTCCGCTGCTCGCCGCGGGTGAAGGGGATGATGCAGAAGGAGCAGCGCATGTTGCAGCCGTCCTCCACCTTGACCAGGGCGCGGGTGTTGCCGAACGGGAGGGGGACGAAGGGGACGGGGATCTCGGGCTCGGGAACGCAATCAGGGAAAGCCTCATGGACCCGGGCCAGAAGCTGCTCCTTGCCGTCGTTCGGCACCACGAGATCGACCCCCGCGAGCCGGGCCGCCTCCTCGGGCTGCCCGGAGACATAGCAGCCGGTCAAGACCGTGCGAAGGATCCGCGGCCCTGGCGTAGCGCCCCTGGGAGCGCCGGCATCCTTGCCGGCCTGACTAACTCCGTTTTTGATGAGTGGGCCGGCAGGGATGCCGGCGCTCCCAGGGAGGGCATCCGCCGCCCGGCGGCCCCGGCCGGCCGCCTTGCGCGAGGCGCGGGCCGCCACGTGAGTCACCGTGCAGGAGTTGACCACGTGGAGGTCCGCTTCTCCGAGCGAGGCCACCACCTGGTGCCCGGCGGCGGTGAAGTCGCGGGCCAGGCGCTCGATCTCGGCCTGGTTCAATTTGCAGCCGAGGTTGGTAAAGTGGACGCGCATGGAGTCTGCCTGGGATCTGGGCGAGGCCGGTAACTTCGCTGTAAAGGCTGTCCGTCCGAGGCCCGACCGAGGAATATTAGCCGCTCCGGGCCGGGTTGGGCTTCGGCGCAGGGGTTCATCGTCCCATGAAATCCACCCAAACCGCATTCGTCCTGGCCGCCGTCGCGGCGGTCCTGCTCGCCCCGGCCCCCGCCCGGGGCACGGCGAGCGAGTGGGCGAAGAATCCCCAGTCCCAGGTGCGCCTCCTCTCTTCCTGGGTGGTGGCGCCACAGACCGGCGAGCTGATCCTGGGATTGGAATTCCGCGTCTCGCCCGGCTGGCACGTGTACTGGAAGAACAGCGGCGACGCCGGGTTCCCCCCCTCCGTGACCTTTCAGCCGGAGCGGATCCTGGGCAAGCCGGAGCTGCTCTGGCCCCGGCCGAGCCGCTACGAGCTGCCGGGCGGGCTGGTGGCCTTCGGCTACGAGGACCACGTGGTGTATCCCGTGCTGGCCGTCATCGAGCCCGGCTCGATCCTGCCGCCGGCGCCCGAGGACCGCAAGCCGGGCGGCGAGCTCTTCCGGATCACCGCGGAGCTGGACTACCTGGTTTGCGAGGTGGACTGCATCCCCTACCGGTACACGCTCACGATGGATCAGAAGGTGGGGTTCCCCACCCTCGGCGATCCGGACGCGTCCCTCCTGCTGGACGAGGCGCTGGCCCTGCTGCCGAAGACGCTCTCCGAGATGCCGGACGTCAAGGTCAGCACGGTGCTGGACGTGGGGCGGCCCGAGCCCGATTTCGAGGTGCGGCTGCTGAACGTCCAGTTGCAGCCCGGCAAGACGGACCTCTTCCTGGAGGCCGGCGAGCTGTTCGACGCCGGCAAGCCGCGGGTGGGTTCGTTCCCGGGCGGCGTGGTCTTCCACGTGCCCATGAAGCGGCGGGACGTGAGCAAGCCTCTGCCCAAGGACGTCGAGATCGGCTGGACGGCGACCCAGCTCGCCAAGGACGGCGAGAGCTTCGACCTCGCGGTCCGGCACCCGGTGCAGGTGGCGGAGGCCCGGCGGCCCCCTCCCGGCCCAAGGCGCCGGAGCGGTCTCCCCTCCTCCTCGCCCGGCTGCTGCTCGGGGTGTTCCTGGGGGGGCTGCTGCTCAACCTGGCCCCCAACGTCCTCGCCCTGCTGGTAGGGGAGACCCTGGCGCTCGAGGGCGCCGCGGCCGGTGCCCGCGAAGGGGCCGCGGCGGCGGCCACCGGGGTGGTGGGCGCCTGCTGGGGGCTCGCCGGCCTCGCCATCGCCTCCCGTGGGACGGCCTTTTCCTGGCAGGCCACCGGCTGGGGACCTCAGCTCCAGGAGCCGGCCCTGGGAGCCCTGCTGGCCGTGGCTTCGGCGCTCCTGGCCTTGAACCTGTGGGGCCTGCTGGAGATCCCTCTGGCCCGGGAGACGGCCCGGACCGGCACGGGCCGCCACCTGCTCACCGGCGTCTTCACGGCGCTGCTGGCCCTCGCCTGGCCCGTGCCGCTGCTTCAGGAGCCGGTCGGCTATGCCCTGGCGGGCGGCCCGGCGACGGTGTGCGCGGTCTACTCCGTTCTCGGCTTCGGCCTGGCCTTTCCGTACCTCCTCCTCATGGCGGCGCCCGGGCTGGCCCGCCGGGCAGCTGGAGCCAACGGGGCCAACGAGGCCAACACCGAGCCCGGCCCGTGGCGGCCGCGCCTGCGGGAGGGCCTGGGCTTCCTGGCCGCCGTGGGAGTGTTCTGGCAGCTCTACACGCTTTCCCGCCAGGTGCGCCCCGAAGGCGTCGCGTGGATCGAGCTTTCCCTGCTGGGCCTCGCCCTCTTCGCCTGGCTCCGGTCGAGGGAAGGAACCGGCCCGACCCTTCGGCTCGCCCTTGTCCTCGGCCTCGCCCTCTGCGCCGCCGCGGCCCTCTGGATGGCCCACCTGAACCGCTACGTCGATCTAAACGTCGACTCCAAACGTCGATCCAAACATCGGGCTCCCGTCCCTCCAGGAGACGTCCCCTGGGGGGAGACGGGGGAGCCCCTCTCCAACCCGACGTCAGGAGGTTGAAACATGCTGAGCAAAACCATCCGCACCTCTCTCCTCGGACTCGCCGCGCTGTCGCTCGCGGCCCTGCCCGCCCTCGCCACGGGCGCCGTGGGCGAAAAAGCCCCCGGCTTCAAGCTCAAGGGGATCGACGGCAAGACCTACGCGCTCGACGACTTCAAGGGGAAGACCGTGGTGCTCGAGTGGGTGAACCCGAAGTGCCCCTTCTCGGACCGCCACGCCCAGGAAAAGACCATGTCGGAGCTTCACAAGCAGTATGGCGAGGTGGTGTGGCTCGGCATCAACAGCACCAACCCGGGCCACCAGGACTTCCTGAAGCCGGCCGAGCACCTGGCCTACAACCAGAAGACCGGCGTCAACTACCCGGTCCTCTATGACGAGACCGGCACCGTGGGGCACGCCTACGACGCCAAGACCACGCCGCACATGTTCATCATCGACGCCAGCGGCAAGATCGCCTACAACGGCGCCATCGACGACGATCCCCGTGGCGGCAAGGCCAAGGTTGCGAGGGTGAACTACGTGGGCGGCGGCCTCAAGGCCGAGAAGGCCGGCAAGAACCCCGACCCGTCGGCGACCAAGCCGTACGGCTGCAGCGTCAAGTACTGAGCCTCTCTCCAGCGTGATGGCGACAAAGGCCCGGAAGCGATCGCTTCCGGGCCTTTTCGTTGTTACAATCCTTCAGCTCGAAAACATTCTATGTTTGAAGCCGTAATGCCCTGAGGGGTCGTGGTACGAACCGCTAAAGTGCTGTATCTACAGAATCCGGAGGGATGTCATGGAAGACAAGAAGGACTTGATGGTGCAGATGGTGTACTCCTTTGCCCAGGGATGTGGCGAACTGCAAGTAAGCGATGAGGCTTGTATCTGGTTCCAAGAACGCTACTACGGCTGGATTGACACGGTAAAAAAGAATAAAGAGGCGGAGAATACGAGCCCACGCAGGTTTGGGGCAGGGAGGGCAAAGCTTTCCTCGCACAGTTCAAAGAGATCGGTAAGCTTGCGGCAGGAGCAGAGTGACGGCACTATTGAAAAGAGCGTTCTAAGGAGCACGCCCTCGCCGTCGAGAGCGAAGACGCCCTGTCCCTGGTGTCCTGACCGGGAGTAACCGTAAGGAGGGCGGCCTGCGCCTTGAAAAGTAGTCCCTGGATTCGCTTGCTGTTGGCGCTGACCGCCCTGAAGCTTCTGGGAGGAGTGGTGGGGTTTGCCTGGAATCCGGCGGTCCCACTTCAGGCAGGAGAGGATACGGTGACGTCGGCGCTTTTCCGCTGCATCGTCCTCCTCTGCTTCGCCGCGGCTGGGCTGTCCCTCCTCAGCTCAGGCTCCGGCGACCGACGGGCCGTCACCCTCGGCTCCTTCTTCTTCATTCTGGCATCCGCTTTCGCCTATAGGCCTCTCTTTGCGATCGTTCAGGCCGGCCCTCCTGGGATCGCTTGGCCTGCGCTCATCCTCTACGCTTTGCCGCCGGACGCTTTTTTGCCATGGGTCTTCTGGACGTTTGCCCAGGAGTTTCCCCATAGCGTCTCGTCTTTTAAAGTCCAGAGGTTCCTGACCTGGGGCGGTCGAGTAGCGCTGATGGCCGGTGTAGCCGGGTTCGTCTGGCAGGCGATCGTTTTTGCCAAGGCCTGGCTGCGGGCTGTGCCTCCGTTGACTCCCGCGAATCTGGCCTATACCAAACCCAGTTACGAATTCTACGGACCTCTGCTGCTGCTGGTGATCTTCGCCTTCCTCACCCTCCTATGGAGAACCTGGAAGGCCGTGGGGGAGGAGGGGCGTCGAGCCCGGCTGTTCGTAGCCGGGCTTGTAGTGGGCCTGATCCCCCTCTTCCTGGAGATCGTCCTGGAGGCGGTAATTTCACCCTATAAAGAGTGGCTGGACATAGGAGAACGACGCGGCATTCTGGGAGCGGTCCTTATCTTCCCCTGCCTGGGCCTCGCCCTCGGTACCACGGCCTACTCGGTGCTCGTGGCCCACGTTCTCAACGTCAGGCTGATCGCCCGCAAGGCGCTCCAGTACGCCCTGGCCCGCTATTCGGCCATCGGCCTCGCCCTGGTGCCCCTGCTGGCGCTTGCCTACTACCTCTACCAGAACCGCGAAAGGCGCCTCGAGGAGATCTTTTCGGGCAAGCCCCTGCTACTTCTCGCCGCGTCCGCCGCGGTGGGCATTGCGGCGCTACGCTACCGCAAGACGCTCCTCGACTCGATCGACCGCCACTTCTTCCGCGAGCAGTATGACGCTCGCCAGACGCTGACGATGCTGGTGGAGAGGATCCGCGCGACGCACGGGGTGGGCGACCTCGCGAACCTGCTCTGCCGCGAGGCCGATCTTGCCCTCCACCCGGAGAGCGTGGCGCTCCTGGCCTTCGACCCCCGGTCCGGCCTGATGGCCGATCCCAAGAACCGGCGGCGGCTCGACTCCTCCTCTCACCTCGCGAGCCTGATCGCGAGCGCCAGCGATCCCCTGTCCGTGGATTTGGAGGATCCCCGCTCGCCCCTGCACAAGCTGCCGGAAACCGAGCGCCACTGGCTGGTGGACAGCGCCTTCCGGCTGCTGGTACCCATTCTGGCGCGGGACGGCTCCCTCCTCGGCCTGATCGGGCTGGGCGAGAAGAAGAGCGGCCAGCCGTTCTTCCGCGAGGACCGGCAGCTCCTGAGGGCCATCGCCAACAGCGCCGCCTGGGTGCTGGAGATCGAGCTGAGCCGCTCCATGGGCTCCACCTCCTCCCCCCAAAGCCCGGAGCCGGCGCCCGGCGTGCCCCCCAGCGAGTCGGGCGCCGGGGCGGAGCTGGCCAAGGAGTGCCCCAACTGCGGCAAGCTCTTCCCCACGTATACGGTGTTCTGCAGCCACTGCAGCCGGCGGCTGGAGCCCTCCCACGTGCCCTACGTGCTGCCCGGCAAGTTCCGTTTCGAGCGGCGGATCGGCACCGGCGGCATGGGGGTGGTGTACCGGGGGAGCGACCTGTCTCTGGGCCGGGCGGTGGCGGTCAAGACGCTGCGCCGCGTCTCCCCGGAAGACGCCATGCGGCTGCGGCGGGAGGCGCGCACGGCCGCGGCGGTCTCGCACCGCCACCTCGCGCCGGTGTACGGCATGGAGACCTGGCAGGGCACGCCCATGCTGGTGATGGAGTTGCTCGAAGGGGGGACCCTCACCCAGCGGATCGAAAAGGGTCCCCTGGACGCGGCCGAGACCGTGGAGCTGGGCATTTCCATGGCCGAGGCCCTGGAGCACCTCCACGCCTCGGACATCCTCCACCGCGACGTCAAGCCCAGCAACATCGGCTACACCCGGGACGGCGTGCCCAAGCTGATGGACTTCGGCATCGCCCGCGTCATGTTCGACCTGCGCCGCGACCTGGAAGTGCCCACGGGGGCAGATCCGGGGGAGGACTCCGTGCAGCTGCCGCCGACCTCGGTGTGGAACCCCGCCCTCACCGAAGTGACGGCGTCGAAGCAGCTCGTGGGCACCCTGGCCTACCTGTCACCCGAGGCTCTGACCGGCGAGCCGGCGGACACGTCGTTCGACCTCTGGGGACTGGCGATCGTGCTCTACGAGTGCCTGCTGGGGAGGAAGATCTTCGCCGGGGGGGACATGCAGTCGCTGATGAACCGGATCCGCCACGGCCGCGTGCCCGACTTCTCGCAGGCTTGCCCGGAGCACGACCCGCTGCTCGGCGACTTTTTCCGCGCGGCGCTCCACAAGACGATCACGCGCCGGCCCGCCAGCGCCCGCGAGCTTCGGGAGAAGCTCACGGCCCTGCGTCCCCGGCTGGCGGCCTGAGCTTGACGCCTCATCCGGCCCGCAACTAAAATATCCGCAGAAAATCTTTTGTGACTGTTGCTTTCCTCTGATCGGTCCGGCGCCCCCGTAGTTCTGGTGTGACGGCGGTTCTACGTCCGGGCGGCATCGTGCCCAAGGAGGAAACATGGCGTACAGTCAAGAGGGGATCATGGCCCAGATCTGGATCGCGTTCGGGCAGGGAGCCGGAACCCTCCGGGTCTCGCAGGACGCGGCGATGGAGCTGCGGCGGTGGTATTTCAACGCGATCACTCCCCAGATCGTGGACCAGGAGTGGGAGAGCCAGGCGTTTCAGGTGCTCGACCGGATCCGCGCGATCGGCAGCTTGGCCGCTCTCAAGGCCACCACGGCGGGCGCCACCGCCATTTCCCCCCAGGATGTCTATGACTCGGCTTCCGTGGTGCAGGACACCTCGGAAACGGAGTTCTGCCCCCCGAAGCCTCCCCTGCTGAGCTGATCCGCTCCCCGACTCGGCGTATGGCGTGTTGATCCGTTCTCTTCCGACGCGGCTGGTCCCGCCGCTGGCTGCTTTCAAGCTGGCGATGGGGCTGGTCGCGTTCTGGGCCACCTGGGGGGCGGAGGCCGGCCTGGACCGCGGCTTCCCCTACGTGCTCCACGGGCTGCTCATCACCGCCTTCGGCGGCACCGGTGCCCTGTTGCTCTTCGGCGGGCGGGGGGACCGGCGGGCCGTGAACCTCGGCGCCTTCTTCCTGGCCACCAGCACGGCCTGGGCCAACAAGCCACTCCGGCTCTTCGCCCACGGCGATCCCGGCCTCGGCCTGTTCTCCCTGGCGGACGCCCTGGAGCTGGACGCCTTCATGGCGTTCTTCCTCTGGCGGTTCGTGCGCGACTTCCCCGCCCCGATGTCGTCCCTGGCCGGCCGCCGCCGGACCCAGCAGATCATCGGCCTCTGCGCGGCGGCGGGTCTGGCTCTGTTCGTCTTGAATCTTCTGCTCTACGCGGCACGGCAGGTCCCGGGCGGCTTCGCTCTCGCCGAGGCGCTCGGCCTCTTCGCGCCCCAGAGGGGGCAGGGCCTCTATTACGCCGTGGCGCTGGCCCTTGCCACGGGAGCGTTCGCGGTCCTGCTGTGGAGGGCCCACACTGCCCAGCGGGACGACCAGCGGCGTGCCCGCGCCTTCCTGCTGGTCCTCGCTCTGAGCTTCGGGCCCATGATCGCGATGATCCTGTTCGAGCTCTTGATCCCGGGGGCGTACGCCCGTCTCCTCGGCCGGAGGCCGGGGCTCAAGGGGGAGATCCTCCTGGGGACCCTTCTGCCGGCGCTGAGCCTGCCGATCACGGTGCCCTACGCGGTGCTCGTGCACCGCGTGCTCGACGTGCGGCTCATGGCGCGGCGGGCGTTCCAGTACCTCCTCGCCCGCTACACGGTACTCACGCTGGTGGCGGTGCCGCTGGCCGGGATCGCCGTCTACCTCTATTTTCGCCGCGGGCAGTCGCTCGCCGCGGTCTTCTCCGGCGGCCGCCTGCTGCTCCTGGTCTCGGCCGCGGCGGTGGGCATCGCCGCCTTGCGCTACCGCAAACCGCTCCTCGACGCCGTGGACCGCCGGTTCTTCCGCGAGCAGTACGACGCCCGCCAGATCCTTTCCTTGCTGGTGGACCGCATCCGTTCCATCCGCCACGCCGACGAGCTGGCCCAGCTCCTCACGCGGGAGGTCGACCTCGCCCTTCATCTCGATGGGACGGCCCTGCTGGTGCTCGACCCCCGGTCCGGCATGATTTCCGATCCCCGGAGCCGGGCGCGCAAGCTGGACGGCTCGTCTCCCCTGGCCCACCTCGTGGCGAGCACCAGCGCCGCCCTGGAGGTGGACCTGGAGAACCCCCACTCTCCCCTGCTCAAGCTGCCGGAGAAGGATCGCCGCTGGCTGGCCGAAAGCGGCTTCCGGCTGATCGTGCCGGTCCTCTCGCGGGACGGCTCCCTGCTGGGCCTCCTCGGGCTCGGCGAGAAGAAGAGCCGCCTCTCTTTCCTCCGGGAAGACCGCCAGCTCCTCCACGCCATCGCCAGCAGCGCCGCCTGGGTCCTCGAGCTGGAGCTGGAGAGCAGCCTGACGTCGACGGTGACGCCGGCGCCCCGCCTGCCGGCCCGCGATCCGCGCGGGCTGGACGAGGACGACCCGACACCCTCTCTTCTCCTGCCGGGGCCCGCCCCGGGCGCCGGCGCCGCCCCGGTCCTGGAGCTCGCCAAGGAGTGCGCCAAGTGCGGCGCCGTCCATCCTTCCTACACCGTCTTCTGCAGCTCCTGCAGCAAGCGTCTGGAGACCTCGCGCGTACCCTACGTGCTGCCCGGCAAGTTCCGGTTCGAGCAACGGATCGGCGTGGGCGGCATGGGCATCGTCTACCGGGGCGCCGACTTGGTGCTCGGCCGGCACGTGGCGATCAAGACCCTGCGGCAGGTCTCCTCGGCCGATGCGATCCGGCTGCGGCACGAGGCGCGCACGGCGGCGGCGGTCGCCCATCCGCACCTCGCCCCCATCTTCGGCATGGAGACCTGGCGGGGGGCGCCGATGCTGGTGATGGAGCTGCTGGAGGGGGGGACGCTCGCCCAGCGCCTCGCCCGCGGGAACACGCTCGCTCCGCGCGAGGCCGTGGATCTGGGCCTTGCCATGGCCGGCGCCCTCGCGCAGCTCCATGAGGAGTCGATCCTCCACCGCGACTTGAAGCCGAGCAACATCGGCTACACCCGCGACGGCGTCCCCAAGCTGATGGACTTCGGCATCGCCCGCCTCATGTTCGACCTGCGGCGGGAAGAGGCGCTGGCCCAGCTCGAAGGAGAGACGGCGGGCGATGGCGACGATGGCGACGATGACACCGACCTGGATTCCCTGGAAGACCTGATCCCGGCGGCTGCCGTGTGGACCGAGCTGGGGGATTCGGACCTGCCGCCCCGGCGCCGTTTCGCCGGCACCCTCTCCTACCTCTCCCCCGAGGCCCTGGCGGGGGACCCGGCGGACGAGACCTTCGACCTTTGGGGCCTTTCCCTGGTGCTCTACGAGGGGCTGCTGGGGCGCAAGGTGTTCCTCGGCACGGATCAGCAGGTGGTGGAGCGCATCCAGTCGAGCGGGGTGCCCGACTTCGCCCTGGCCTGCCCGGAGCATCCCGCCGTCCTGGGCGAATTCTTCCGCGAGGCCCTGCACCGCTCGCCCGGCCGCCGGCCCGCCACCGCCCGGGAGCTGCTGCGGCGGCTGGAGGCGGTGCGGCTGTAAGCCCTCACCAGGAGAAGAGGGAAAAGGAGCGTCGTAGGGTGCGCTGTGCGCACCTTCAGAGACGGTTCATGGTGCGCACAGCGCACCCTACGGGTCTCCGCCCATTCTGCGGCATCTCCGGAGAGGAGAGGGCAGGGTGAGGGGCCTCAGTACGGTCCGCCCATTTCCAGGATCGTCGGCTTGACCTTGGTGGCCACGCCGAGCCCGTCGCCCAGGGGGAGGACGACGGCCTGAAGCTGGGGGTGCATCATGAGGTAGCCGTTGAAGGCGCGCAGGGCGTCGCCGTCCCGGTCGTCCTCGTCCGGCGGCACGGCCACGGCGCCGCCCCAGAGGAGGTTGTCGCAGACCACGACGCCCCCCACCCGGAGCTTGGGGACGATCTGGTCGAGATAGCGCCGGTATTCCGTCTTGACGGCGTCCACGTAGGCCAGGTCGAACGGCCCTTCCAGGTTTTGGAGCACGTCCAGGGCGGCGCCCTCGATCAGCTCTACCCGGTCGGCCACGCCGGCCCGCTCCAGGTACCGGCGGGCGGTGGCGAGCCGTTCCGGGTCCTTGTCGATCGAGGTGACCCGGGCCTCCGGTGCGCCGCGGGCGAGGCAGAGGGCGCCGTAGCCGATGGCGGTACCGATCTCCAGGATCCGGCGGGCACCGGTCGAGCGGGCCAGGATGGAGAGGAACCGCCCGACCTCGGGGTCGGAGATCGGGACCTTGTCCCGAAAGCTCTGCTCCTCCATCTCCCGGAGCAGGGCGTCCCGGGGCGGCAGGAGCCGCTCCAGGTAGGCCTCCTGCTCGGGCCGGAGGATCGGGGAGTCTGCCCGTTTCATGCTGCCTCTCTCAGGGAGCCGCCGGGACGCCCGGAGCCCAGGCGATGCTCTCCAGCGACACCGACCGCTTGCGGTTCCGGGGATCGGGCGCCGCCGGCTCCAGCAGGAAGTTGGAGGACAGGAGCACGCGGCAGAAGCCGCCCGCCGGGGGCGCGTCGAGAGGCAGCTCGACTTCGTGGACGCCCTGGCCGGTCAGGTTCGTCTCCGAGCCCCCGCCGGCGTCATTGGCGCCATTGGTTCCGCAGCTCGCCGTCACCATCACCGAGGGCGCCGTGGCCCCCTTGTCGAGGATCAGCTGGGCGTCCGGCAGGTCGCTGGGCGGAACGAGGATCTTCATCCACACGGTCCCCGGCCCGGGCTGGTCGAGCAGGCGGATGGCCGCGCGGTTGGCCATCCAGCGCCGCGCGAGCACCTGGCGGTCGCCGCCCGGCTCGACCGGCAGCCAGTTCGCCGAGAAGGTGAAGCGCGGCTTGGAGTCCGCCGGCGGGCACGTCCACGGTGGCGGCGTTGTACTCGTTGCGCCCGGCGGTGGGCTCGCCCAGGCCGTCCAGGGCCCAGCGCTTGCCGTCCTTGCCATAGAGGCCGAGGGTCAGCTGGTATTTGCCCGCGGGGAGCGGCGGCGCCATGGCCGACTGGTAGAGGTTGAGGTCGTAGGAGACCGGCGCGCCCTCGCGCCACCGCTGCGGGAAGGGGTGGTCGAACGTGCGGACCACCTTGCCGTCGGCGTCGAGCAGGTGGACGAAGACGGTCGGCGCCTCGGCGTCCAGGGCCAGGATGGGCGTCCAGGTGAGGCGCAGGGGGCGGACCTGGGAGAACGGCAGGCTCACCTGGCGGGCTCCGGCCTCCACCCGGGCCACGGGGTTCTGCTGGCCGCCGCAGCCGGCGGCGAGCGAAACGGCGACGAGGGCGATCGGCAGGAGGCTGTGGTTTATTTTCATGGGTGACGGGACGCTAGCCGCCGGGGCCGATCCCTGTCAAGGCCGGGGCCTTCCGGAAAGCTTCAGGGGCGGTACGTGGCGGAGCAGTCCGGCCCCTCCCACACGGTGACCTCCAGGAGCGGAGCCGCCGGCAGCCGCGCGGCCAGGCCGTCGAAGAACCAGGCCGCGATCCGCTCGGTCGTGGGGCTCAGGCGGTCGAACGGCGGGACGGTGTTGACGTGCCGGTGGTCGAGCCGGGCCGCGAGCTCCCGCAGGGCCGCCTGCACCTCGACGAAGTCGAAGGCCATCCCCTCGGCGTCGAGGTCCGGAGCGGCGAGCGCCGCCTCCACCCGCCAGGAGTGGCCGTGGACCGCCTCGGGTGCTCCCTTGTAGGAGGTCAGGTGGTGGGCCGCTTCGAAGCGGGCGGTCACCCGCAGCACGTACGGCACGGCGTCACTTCCCCCCCAGGAGCTGCTGGACGTGGGCCACCACCATCTCCAGCGCCACCCGGTTCTCTCCCCCCTCGGGGATGATGATGTCGGCGTAGCGCTTCGACGGCTCCACGAACTCCAGGTGCATGGGGCGGACGGTCTCCAGGTACTGGCGCAGCACGTCCTGCACCGTCCGGCCGCGCTCGGACATGTCCCGCCCGAGCCGGCGGATCAGCCGCAGGTCGGCGTCGGTGTCCACGTAGATCTTGAAGTCCAGGAGGTCGCGGAGGTTGGGCTCCACGAAGATGAGGATCCCTTCGAGGATGATCACCGGCTGCGGCGTCACCCGCTTGGTGCGGGCCGTGCGGCGGTGGCGCACGAAGTCGTAGATCGGCACCTCGACGGGGTGCCCGGCCTTGAGGGCCGCGAGATGCGACGCCAGCAGCTCGTTGTCCAGGGCCGCCGGATGGTCGAAGTTGTGGTGCAGCAGCTCGCCCTCGTTGCGCCAGTCGACGTCGAGGTAATAGCTGTCCTGTTCGATCAGGGTGATGCGGTCCGCTCCCACGGCTTCCACGATGGCGCGGGCCACCGTGGTCTTGCCCGACCCGGTGCCCCCCGCGACCCCGAGCACGCAGGGCCGGATCTTGAGGTCGGACAGGAGCGGATCCAGCTGGGGCACGGTCTCGATCATTCGGGGGCTCCGTTCAGAGGGCTCATTTTGGGGGGACAATTCAAGGGGGGAAATCGCGGAGCATTCTATCCGCGCCCGGGGCGATCCTGTCACCTCTGGCAGCCGGGGCAGTAATACGTGCTCCGGTTCGACTGGACGATCCGCTTCACCGGCCGGCCGCACGCCCGGCACGGCTCCCCCTCGCGGTCGTAGACCGAGAGCGACACCTGGAAGTAGCCGCTGTTCCCCTCGCCGTCGGCGAAGTCGTTGAGCGTCGTCCCCCCCTGGGTGATGGCCTGCCGGAGCACCTCCATGGTGGACGCGGCCACCTTCTCCCAACGCGCGGGCGAGATCCTGGCCACGGATCTTGTGGGGTGGACTCCGGCCCGGTGCAGCGTCTCGGACGCGTAGATGTTTCCCACCCCCACCACCACGGCGGCGTCCATGAGGAAAGGCTTGACCGGCCCCCGCCGCCCCTCGGCCGCGCGCGCCAGCGTGGCGCCGGAGAGCTCGCCTTCCAGGGGCTCCGGGCCGAGATGGGCGAAGTGAGGGTCCGCCGCCATCTCCGCCGTGCGCACGGCGAAGACCAGGCCGAACCGCCGAGGGTCGCGCAGCCGCAGCCGCCGGCCCGAGCGCAGATGGAAGGCCACATGCTCGTGGTTCTCCGGCGGCGCGTCCCCGGGGGCCAGCGTCAGCCGGCCGCTCATGCCCAGATGGACGACCACCGTCCACCCTCCTTCCAGATCGATCAGCAGGTACTTGGAACGGCGGCGGAGACCCGTGACCTCGCGCCCCTGGGACGCCTTGCGCAGGCGTGCCACGTCGACGGGCTCCCGGAGGGCGGGATTGGACACCACCACACGCTCGATCCGGTCTCCCACCAGGTGGGGCAGGAGGCTCCGGCGGAGGACTTCGACCTCGGGCAATTCAGGCATACCAAGGATTGTATTTTGAAACGAGGAGCAAGGAAGGGGGTTGACAGCTTCCGCTCCGTAGCGTAAAACAGGCGCAACATGATTCCCCAGGCCGCCCTTCCGCTCCTCTTTGCTCTAGCTCCGGCTTTGCACCCCGACTCCGAGGCGTCCGCCGGGCGCCGGCTCCGCAAAGCCGTCCGCCGGCACGAACCGGTCGCCTTGGGCAGCCTCACGGCGCCCTATGAGCCGGCGGCAGGCCGGGAGGCCGGTCCTTTGGCGACCCTGGTCAAGGAAGAGGGGCTCGAAGTCTCCCTCACCACGGCCACGCCGCGCATCCTCCGGGAGATCGACCTGCTGGTGGACCTCGACCGGCGGCACTCCGTCACCGTGCGGATGATGATCCCGGCCGGAGCGGACCCCGAGCCCCTGATGCGGACGGTGGAGACCCTCTCCGCCGAAGGGATCGCCACGAGCGTCCTCTTCACACCCGACACCGAGGACGTGCTCCGGCCCCTGCTGGAACGGGCCTGGGACGCCGGGGCGTGGGACGTGGAGATCGACACCGCCTCTCTCAAGCGGTCCGAAAAAGCTTCCGTGCTGGAGGATTTCAGGCGCCTGCGCCTGGAGAACGGCTTCCCCCGCGGTCTTCCCGGCCGGGGATAAGAAAACCTTAGTTTCGCCGCCCCGCCTGGCTCAGGCGGGTCACGAGGCGGGCCAGGGCCACGTCGGCCTCGCCGCTCTCGCCCTTGATCTGCAGCTCGGTCTCCAGCAGGTCGGAGGGGAGCTTCGCGAGGAACGGCTCGGGCATGCGGCAGGCCGCGAGGTACGCCTTGTGGAGCCTGAAGGGATGGAGGCCGGCCAGCGGGTTCTTGCCTCCCGTGGGAATCTCGGACTGCAGGGCCGGCGCGTGGCTGTTCTTGAACCGGCCGAAGTTGGCCTCGTTGGCACTCACCCGCGCCACCTTCATCATGCCGCGCACCGCCACGAGCTGGCGGCAGAACGAGCCGAGCAGGGAGAAGAAGGAGAGCCGGGCCGCCAGGGGATCCTCGGCGGAGGAGAGCAGCCGGCTCAGGCGGTCCAGGGCCTCGCCTCCCCGGCCGGCCGAGATGGCGTCCAGGAGCTGCCAGACGTCCTCCTCCCCGCGGTCCTCCACCGTCTGCTCGACCAGCTTGCGGTCGATCCTGGCTCCCTCCGTCCCGAGCAGATTGGCGAGCTTCCGGTACTCTCCGGCCAGCCGGGCCGTGGAATCGGCCTCGACGCCGCCCGTCCCCCGCCCCCGGCCGTCGTTCTCCTGGCGCAGCGTCCGGCGGGCCAGCTCCGCCAGGGCGTCACCGGTGATCGCCACGCCCGTCTGCCGCTCCAGCTCCTGGGCCAGCGGCTCGAGACCCTGCCAGCCGCCCCGGTCGGACTCCACCCGCCCCAGGGCCAGCACGGCGCCATGCTCGTCCAGCAGGCGGACGACGGGGTGGTCCGCCGCCACGGCGCCCTCGGCCAGCACCAGGAAGTGCCCAGGCGGCAGCCCGCCCCGCACGACTTCCGCGAGGCTCGGAGAGATCGCCCTGACCCGTACCCTGGATTTCCTCCCGCCGGGCGGCTTCGAGGAGGCTCGCCAGCCCGGAGCGCAGCTCTTCCACCTGCTTCTTGGTCCGCGCGCGCCCGCCGTTCCGGCGCGCCTTCCCCCCTTCGAGCACCCAGGCCGGGAGGCCGGTGAGGACGCGCTCGGCCTCGCCCGCATAAGGGTTGATGTCGAAGAGGTGGAGCGCCTGGAGGAGTCGCGAAGCCGCCTGCCGCTCCCTGCCGGACAGCGAGCGGTCTCCCGTCACCGGCACCACCTCCGCCGCGTCGTCGATCAGGTCGCCCGAGGCGTTGCGGTCCGCCAGCACGGCCGAATCCAGAGCCAGCACGACCTTGCCGGACGCGAAGAGCGAATAAGTACGGAGATCCTGGAGGAGAGGCCCGAGGGAGGCCGGGTGGCGGTGGTTTTCGACCGCGGAGGCCGCCATCCCTGCGGTCTTGGCGAGCATCTCGGCGATGCGGTGCGCGGCCGGTTCGGCCAGCACGAGGTCGCCGTGCACCAGGCAGACCTGGGGAAGCGGCTCGCGCTTGCTCAGCTTGGCGAGGAAGGTGTCGACGGGATCGGCCATGGAGATTCGAAACTCCGCCCGGGCATAAATGCCCGGGCGGGGCTGCCGATCTAGACGGGCTCGACCTCCAGAAGCCCCTTCTCGGCCAGCTCCTGGCAGTCGATGCAGAAGCGCGCCCAAGGCACCGCCTCGAGCCGCAGGATGTTGACGGTCTGCCCGCAGTTCGCGCACCGGCCGTAGCTCCCCTCGTCCATCCGCTTGAGGGCGTTCTCGATCTGGAGCAGCGTCGTACGCTCGTTGTCCGACAGGGAGAACATCAGCTCCCGGTTGTAGTGATTGTTGGCGCGGTCCACGATGTCCTCCGTACCGTCGTCCGCGGATTCCTGCCCCGCCCGGAGATCCTGCTTGTACATGGCAATGATCTCGTCCCTCTGGGTCTGCAGTCTTTGCTTCAGAGCGTCGTAACGGTCCTGAGGCAACTCGACGGCCGGCTTGGCCTTCTCTGTCTTGGCCACGCTTGCTTCTCCTTTCACAGACACCTGGAAAAAAAGTTCCCCATGATACAGCCTTCCGGCAGCCTTTCGGCGTCCTTCGAAATCACAAGGGCTCGCGATGATAGCTCATTCCAGCCTCGATCGAGAGCGCGCGGAAGAGCTGTTCGTACAGCACGACACGTGCCAACTCGTGGGTGAGGGTGAGGGGCCCCAGGGAGAGCACCGCACGGGACGCATCCAGAACCGGCCGGTCGAGCCCGAGGTCCGAGCCGATCAGGAAGGCCACGGGATGCGGCCACTCCTCCTTAAGACGCGCAAGGCGTTCGGCAAACAGCTCGGAGGTCAGCATTTCGCCCCGGCTGTCCAGAGCGATGCTCCAGGCCGAGGGGGGGAGCGCCGCGAGCAGCGCCTGCCCCTCGGCCTTCATGCGCTGCGGGTCGTCCGCCGCGGCCCGGGCGCGCACGGGCACGTCGCGCACCGTCGCCAGACGGGCGATCCGCTTGCGGTAGGACTCACAAAGGTCTTCCCAGTTGGAGCGCTGGTGGCGTCCCGCCCAGAGGACGGCGAGCTCTCGCCCCATGATCCGCTCGAAGGCTCGCGCTTTAGCCGACCGCGGTTTCGTCGAGGTCGTGGTGAGCCCGATCCACGAGATAGAGCTCCCACTCGTCGAAGTAGGCGAGCGAGCGCAGGTCGCGCATCCGGTCCAGGAAGACCACCCCGTTCAGATGATCGTATTCATGCTGGACGATGCGGGCCTCGAACCCCGAGGCCACGTAGTCGAGCGGCCGGCCTTCGCGGTCCAGCCCCTGGACGCGCACCGTGGGGTGGCGCGGCACGAGCCCCCGCAGGTCGGGGATCGAGAGGCACCCTTCCCAGTCGTAGGCCATCTCCCGGGCCTGGGGGGTGATCAGGGGGTTGACCACCACCCGGAGCGGGATCTCCGGCGGACCCGCGGCCTGGTAGACGAAGATCTGCACCTCTTCGCCGAGCTGCGGCGCCGCGAGGCCCACGCCGCGGGCGTCGTTCATGGTCTCGACCATGTCGTCGATCAGGGTCTGGATCTCCGGATCCGTGATGCGAGCCGGGACGAGAGGCTGCGCCGGGCTGCGCAGAGCGGGGTGGCCGAGGCGGACGATGGGTCGAACGGGCATGGGGCTCCTTGTCTCCCCGGGATTATACCGTCACCCCCCGAGGCTCCCACAACCACGTCCACGACTCGACCAGTGATATCCTCGAAACCATGTCGAAAGGCAGGTCGAGAGGCACGGGCAGATCGCTCCCCAGCCACCGCGGCCGGCGGATCGCTACGCGTCTTCTCCTCGCGGGCGCGGCCGTGGGCCTTCCGGTGGCCGCCGCCGCCCTGCTGCGCCGCCGCGCCGAGCCCCCGGCGCCCCCACGTTGGGGCCGGGCTCACCGCTACGCGGGGCGCTGGAACGAGGTGGTCTTCCAGGAGCTGGGAAGCGGGCCGCCCATCCTCTTGCTCCACTCCTTCGGCCCCGGCTACGAGTCGGGGCAGTGGCGGGCGGTGGCCGAGATCCTGGCCGAGCGCCACTGCGTCTACGTCCCGGACCTTCCGGGCTGGGGGCGCACCCGGGGCGGCTCCGGCCTCCAGCGGCCCGACCGCTATCTCAACCTGATCGAGGACTTCCTGGCCGGCGTGGTACGCGAGAAGGCCGTGGTGGTGGCGGCCGGGCTCTCGGCGGCCTACGCCGTGCAGGCCGCCAAGGACCACCCTGGCCGGGTGCGCGCGCTGGCCCTGGTGTCTCCCCTGGGCCTGGAGGAAGATGGTGACGATCCGGGCCGCGGAAGAGTCAACCCCTTCCTCTCGACTCTCCTCAGCCTCCCCCTCGTGGACGCACCCGTGATCGACCTGCTGACCAGCCGGGCGGCGTTGGAGCACCACCTCCGCCGCGAGGTCTACGCCGCCCCCGAGCGGGTGGACGCGGCCCTCCTGGAGCACCACTACCGGGCGAGCCACACCCCCCAGGCCCGCGCCGCTCTCGCCGCCTACCTGCGGGGAGACCTCTGGCTCGACGCCTCCGAGGAGCTGGAGAGCCTGCGGCCGCCTGTCTGGATCGCCTGGGGCCGGCAGTCGAAAAACCCGCCGGTCGAGAACGCGGACCTCTGGCTCCGCCGCCTCCCCGACGCCGAGATCGACATCTTCGAAGGCGCCGGAGCCCTCCCCCAGGCCGAGGCCCCGGCGCTTTTCTGCCGGGCGCTGGAGCGGTTCCTGGCGCGGGTGGGGTGAGGGGTTGGCCGGTACGGCTCCGATCGCGTCGCGACAGACGGGCTCCGGGCCGGCCCTGGACTGAAGTCCAGGGCTACTGACGGTGGTCCCTGCGGGACCGCATTGTGGTGGGCTCACATCACCTTCAGGAATACCGCCTTCCCATCCCCCGGAGCATAGAAATCCGCCAGCTCCGCCGCGAGCTGATATCCACAGGCAGCGTAGAAGGCCCGAGTCGGACGGTACTGCGGGCGGGTGGAGGTCTCCACGTAGACGCGGGTGCGGCCTTCGGCGGCCATCTGCTCCTCGGCGGCACCGAGCAGAGCGGCGCCGATCTTTTTCCCTTGGAACCTCGGGTGGACCACGATCCAGTAGAGGTCGGCGGAGGCGACGGTTCCGGGAATCGGCCCCCAGCAGGCATAGCCCGCGACGGCACCGTCCAGCTCCGCTACGAGGAACCGGTAGTGGCTCGCTTCGCCGTTGGCCAGCCGGTCGTCCACCAGCTCCAGGGCAACCTCGATCTCTTCGGGGTTGAAGAAGTCCGTGGCGCGGATCAGCTCTTCGAGGGGCTCCCGGTCCGCGGGGTTCAGACCGCGGCGGATAGGCGTCATACGTCCTCCAGGATCTTGCGGACCACGCCGCCCGGCGTAAGGCCCGCCTTGGCCCCGGCGGCCATGAAACCGGCATCCGCGGCAAGGCAGGGATTGGCGTTGACTTCGAGGATGCAAGGATTGCCGGTCGCGTCCAGCCGCAGATCGACCCGGGCATAGCCCCGCAATCCACAGACCCTCCAAGCGGTCCGCGCGATCTCTCGGACGCTGTCCAGAAGAGCGGAGTCGTCCGGGAAGCACCGCACGGTGTGGATGTAGGCGAAGGAATCCTCGTGCCACTTGGCCTCGTAGCCCACGACGCGGGACATGCCCTCGGGGAAGCCGTCGAAGACGATCTCGGCCACCGGCAGCACCTCCCCGGCCAGGAGGGAGACGTTCAGCTCGCGGCCCGGCAGATAGGTCTCGGCCACCACGGCCTGGCCAGGGAAGCGTTCCGTGAGATCCCGGGCGCGGACGAGAGCCGCCTCACGCGTGGTGCAGACGGGGTCGCCCTCCAATCCCAGGGAGGCGTCTTCTCAGGCAGGTTTCAGAATCCACGGCCCTGGAACCCGGTCGAGCAGGTCCGAGGCCCAAACGACCGCCGGGGGCTACCGGCAGGCCTTCGGCGGCCAGCAAAGCCCGCGTCACCAGCTTGTCCGTGGTCGTCCAGAGGACGTTCGCGGTCGAGCCGGTGAAGGGAACGCCCATCAGCTCCAGGGCCGCCGCGGCCGCCGGCTGGAGGTACGGCACACCGGGAGGCGCTTCCATGAGGTTGAAGACGACCAGCCCAGGCTCCGCGGAGAGTTGGAGCCAGGGTTTCCAGTCCGGCACGGGAATCGGCTGACAGGGGATTCCCAGCTCCGCGAGGCCGGCTGCGACCAGCTCCACCTGGTCGAGGACGTCCGAGGTCGACGGATCGTCCCCTTCGCCTACAGAATTGTGAAGAATGACGACGCGGCCGATTCGGTTCAGCTCCACAGGCCCCACCGGCGGGCCGCAGCCTCCACGATGCGCCCCACGAGATCGGGGTAGGAGATCCCGGCCAGGGTGGACAGGATGGGGAGGTCCGAGTACGCGGGATGGAGGCCCGGCAGCGGGTTGACCTCCAGGAATTGCGGATCGCCCGCGGCGTCGCAGCGGAAGTCGACCCGGGCCACGTCGCGGCAGGAAAGCAGGTGGAACACCGCCAGCGCCCGCTCGCGGGCCTTCTCGGCCATCGGCTCGCCGTCCAGGAGGCGGTAGCGGACGCGGGTCTCGTAGTCCTGCTTGTTGAGCGCCGTGTAGTCGCCGTCCGTGCCGTCGTTGAAGGCGATCTCCATCACCCCCACCGCCCGCGCCTCGGCTCCGTTGCCCACGATTCCCACCGTCACCTCCCGCCCCGGCAGATAACATTCCACGAGCACGGGCTGGCGGAAGGTCTCGAGCAGCTCGGCCACGGCCGGACCCAGCACCTCCCGGGTCGCCACCCGCGAGCGGTCCGTGACCCCCTTGCTGCTCCCCTCGGCCACGGGCTTGATGAAAAAAGGCGGCTCGAGATCGAGGGAGTCCGCCTGCTCCTACGGACTCGACGATGGCGAAAGCCGGGGTGGGCACGCCGCCATCCCTCACCAGCCGCTTGGCGAGCGGCTTGTCGAGGGTCACGGCGCAGGCGAGAGGGTCTGAAAAAGTGTACGGCTGCTCAAACAGCTCGCACACCGCGGGCACGTGGGCCTCCCGGGAGCGCCCCTTCACCCCCTCGGCGATGTTGAACACGAGATCCCACCGTCCCCCCGCCGCCAGCCGCCGGGCCAGCGCGATGCCGCGTCCCACGCGCTCGACCTGGTGGCCGTTCGCCTCCAGGGCCGCGGCGAGGGAGGCGATGGTCTCCTCGTCGTCGAGCTCCATGACGTCCTCGGGCGCGAAGCCCTCCGCCAGGTAGTCCGGCTTGAGGTCGTAGCAGAGGCCGATCCGCAGGGGCTTCATGGCCGCCGCGGGCTCCGTTTCCATGATCGGTTAGTACGTCAGCCCGGGAGGGGTGACACCGCAGCCGGGAATGGTTGCGGAAAACGGCTCTGAAAAGGGAAAACGGCTACTGGGAGGTTGGTCGGGAGGAATACTCGCGTCCACGCTTTTAACGATAGCGGCCGGCTCCACCTTGTCAATAGGAGCTTGGGGACTGAGGGCGGTCGCCAGGACGCCGCCCGGCAGAAGGGCATAGCTCGCCAGGCGATGGGCACGCCGCCAGCCGGCTCCTCCGCGAAGAGCGGGACCGAAACCTGCGGGCGCACGAGTGACTCCTCTCACGCCCGAACGTCAATGCAATTCCGGAACCAGCGGTTTTCGGCGGGAGCCATTCCCCCCAATCCCTCCAAAGACCGCGTGCCCCGCCTTCATCCAGTAAACGTCCACGCCGGAAAGGCCGGCCTCCTCCAGCCAGCGGAGCTGGTCGAAGAGCGGGGAGGGGAGGTCGATGGGGTCCGGCTCGGTCTCCGCCCACAGGTTCCAGCGCTGGCGGAGGAACTCCTCATAGGGCTCGAGGTTACCCGCCAAATCCAGCGAGCGCCGGCGTACGGACTCGTCCCAGGCCTTCGCCGCGAGGGCGCGGGCCGCGGGCGTGGCGGGCTCGACGAGGTCGGCGATCACCACGGCGCCGCCGGGGGCGAGCGCGGCGGCCAGGTCCCGGAACAGCTGCCGTTTCCCCGCGCCGTCGAGGTGATGAATGGCGAGCGAGCTGACGAACGCGTGGACCGGCTCCGGGAAGCTCCGCCAGGAACGGTCCGCCAGGTCGAACCTCCGGGCCTCGAACCGGCCGGCGTGGCCTGCCACTCTGGCGCGGGCCGCCTCCAACATGGCGGGGGAGAGGTCCAGGGCCAGCACGCGGGCCCGCGGGAACCGTTCGAGGATCGCCTGCGAGAGCAGCCCCTCGCCGCAGCAGAGCTCCACGATCAAGCCGTCGCCCGGGTCCGGCAGGATGTCCAGGAAGGCCGCGATCTGCTCCTCCCGGTCCGGAACGAAGAACCGGCCGAAGTCGATGAAGCGGCTGCTGTCGGATTCTTGCCAGGCGGGCAGTTGGTCGTCGATGGCCATGGGCATCAGGCTATCACCGCCCACGGCCCCCATCCCGGCACAAATGCCCGGGCCAGTTGAAAGGAAGTCCCGTCGCAGCTCACCTGGCTGGGAAAGGTTGGGGCAGTTGTCCTTGGAGTCAAGGAGTCTGTCGCCCTAGGACGGGACAGCCCGGGATATCCGCCGGCATCTCCCCATGGCGCCCGATATCCCGGGATATGGCGCGGGCATCTCCCCATGGCCGGCGATATCTCCTCCTAGGGCGGGACAGCCCGAGATATCCGCCGGCATCTCCCCATGGCGCCCGATATCCCGGGATATGGCGCGGGCATCTCCCCATAGCTGCCGATATCTCCTCCTAGGACGGGATAGCCCGAGATATCCGCCATCCGCGATGTGGTCCTCGTAGCAGCCGTTGCGGCCCGTGGCCTGTCTGCCGGTGATGGTGCTGGTGGTGTAGTCGCGGGTGGAGGGGCAGGTGGCACAGTGGGCGAGGCAACTGTCCCGCTGATTGTCACAGCCGAACAGGGCGGCTCATGCTTCTAGAAGAATAGCGTAAAAATAAAAAAGGGAGGCGTTTCCGCCTCCCTTTGTCACAGCCGAAGCTGAGATCCGTCTTTTAGAAGTCGAACCGCAGGCCGAGCTGGATGGTGCGGGGACCAAAGGGGCCGGTGGTGGCGAACAGAGTGTCCTCGACGCCGAACGTGGCACGCGGTGTCTGACCGGTGCCCCAGATCTGGTTGTTCGCCACTGATCGCCTTGTTGGTGCGGTCCGTGCAGTTGAAGCACTCGGCGAACAGCGCCATGTCGCCGGGTCCGATCTCGAAGCTCTTCGACAGCCGCAGGTCGAGGTCGTGTAGAAGTCCGGCTGGCGGTCGCTGTTGCGGCCGAAGTGCACGCCGTTGACGTCGGCCGGTCGGTGCCGGTCATCGCCGTCGTCGTTGACGTCGGTGCCGATGGTCGCGGTGTAGCGGCGAGCCGGTGGTAGTAGCGGAAGGAGCCGGAGAGGCCGATGCCCCACCAGCGGGGTGTCCCACACGCCGTTGAGGACGACCTTCCACTCCTGGTCGCGGTTCGAGTAGCCCCAGTTGTTGTCGAGGTTGTTGAAGTCCTCGGCCTGGATGCCGGAGAAGTTGCGCTCGTTGGAGTCGTTGTCCTTGTCCTTCGACCAGGTCACCGCGCCGTAGAGGCTGTAGTTGTCGGCGTAGCGGCGCTGCAGGGTGGCGGTCACCGACTTGTACTCGGACTCGCCGTCCGAGACGTCCGTGATGATGCGGCCGTAGAAGGAGAAGCGGCGGGTCGAGCTGTAGCGCGGCAGGCCGTTGGCCGCCGAGACCGTGCCGTCGTACACGCGGTTGATGTCGGTCAGGCGCTGGAGCTGGTTGCCCTCGGCGTAGGTGAAGTCGAGGCCGAGCGAGGTCTTGGGGAAGATCTCGCGCTCGGCGCCCAGGGTGACGCGGTCGGTGTAGGGGTTCTCGAAGTCCGGATCGACGGTGAAGACGTCCGGGGCCGCGGACGGTCGGAACCCGGGTGAAGTCGATGCGCTCGACGCCGACGGGAGTCCAAGCCGGTGCCCCAGCCCGGAGCCAGCGGATCGGTCGGGGCGCCGGTCACGTTGCCGGCGGAGTCGCGCGGGCGAAGATGATGTACTGCGTGCCGCGCAGGCCGTTCGAGGTGAAGAGCTGGGCCCAGAAGCAGGGCCGGGGTGCGGCTCCAGTAGCGGCCGACGCGAGAAGCGGACGGCCGTCTTCTCGTCCGGGGCCCAGGAGAGGCCGAAGCGGGGCGAGATCTGGTTGTTCGGACAGTCCGGGATCTCGCCGGTCAGGTTGAAGCGTGCCGTCTGGCGTTGCGGTCGTTGGGGTTGAGGATCGGGTCGTTCGGGTTGTCCAGCGACTCGAAGCGGACGCCGGCCGAGAGGGTGAGGTTCGGCGCGGACGAACCACTGGTCCTGCAGGAAGAAGGCGGTCTCCTTCTGGCCGAAGGCGGCGCGGCCGGCCTCCGTCCGAGGTGAGGCCGCCCAGGCCGCCGAACTGGCGGTACTCGCGCCAGCGGCCGGCGAGGAAGTCGGCCGTTGTTGTTGAAGATGAAGACGCCGCGCCAGTTGCCGCGGAAGACCTGGTCGATCGCTGGTCTCGTTGTACTCGACGCCGCCCTTGAAGACGTGCTCGGTCGACGCAGGTAGGTGAGCGTGTCGCCGAACGCCTTGCGCTCGGTGGTGTCGGTCTGGATGGGCAGGAAGCTGACCTCCCCGAAGCGGAGGCCGCCGACCTGGATCTCGGGGAGGTTGAGCCCCTTGTCCTCGCGCGGGGTGTCTTCATTGATGTAGTTGAGGTTGAGGTCGTTCAGCAAGTTGGCGCCGAACTGGCCGGACCAGGAGCCGACGTAGGCCTTCGGAGTCGAGACCCTCGATGCCGTTGTAGCTCTCGGTGCGGGTCTGGCGCGTCCGAGGTGCCGTTGATGCCCTCGTAGTCGGTGAAGTTGCCGCGCATCATGAAGCGGTGCGCAGGTGGAGCCTGGTAGTCGAGGCGGCCGAAGGCCACGGAGCCGTCGCGGGTCTGGACGTAGGCTCGGCGGCGAGGCGAGCGACCGGATACCGGGCGAAGACTGTCGGCGTCGAGGTCTGGCGCCGTCGATCGGCACCGTGACGCTCCTGGTCCTGGTTGTCGTAGGACAGGAAGTAGAACAGCTTGTCCTTGACGATGCGAGCCGCCGAGCGAGCCGCCGTACTGCTCCTTCTCCTGGTCGGCGGCTCGCGGCTCGGTGTCCGACGGCCGGAAGTCGGAGATCAGGCTCTGCGGCTGGTTGTAGTAGAAGAGCGAGCCGTGCAGGTTGTTGGTGCCGCTCTTGGTGATGACGTTGACGAAGCCGCCGCCCGAGCGGCCGAACTCGACCGAGGCGCCGTTGGTGACGACCGAGAACTCCTTGATCGACTCCTGGGAGATGGACAGCGGCGCGCGGCCCTCGGCGCCGCCCACGGTGCCGCCGAAGAAGGCGTTGTTGTAGTCCACGCCGTCGACGGTGACGTTGGTGTTGATGCCGCGCTCGCCGGAGAGCGACAGGTTGCCGCGCTCGGAGTCGAGGCGGGTCTCCGGGGTCAGCAGCACGAGCTGCTTGAAGTCGCGGCCGGCGCTCGGGATCGCTCTCGATCTGCTCTTGCTGGATGGTGGTGCCGACCTGGGTGTTGGTGACCTCGACCACCGGCACCTCGCGCGGTGACGGTGATGGTCTCGGACACGGTCGAGCTCTGCAGGTTGAAGTTCACCGTCGGCGTCGAGCCGAGGAGCAGGCGGACGTTCTCGGCGCCGTGGCCGTGGCGAAGCCGTCGAGCATGGCCGTCGACGTCGTAGGTGCCGGTCGGCAGGTTGAGGATGCGGTAGAAGCCGCTGCTCGTCGGTGACGGCGACCTGCTGGAGACCGGTCTCCTTGTTGGTAGCCGTCACGGTCACGCCCGGCAGAGGAGCGCCCGTCGGCGTCCTCCACGGTGCCGGAGATACGGCTGGTGGTCACGTCGGTCTGGGCCGAACGCCGAGCCGGCCAGCCCGAACAGGACGAGCAGGGCGGACAAGGCACAGACCCAGACGCCGAGAGCGGTTGAGACAGACACGCACCATATATGAAGCCCTCCTTGTAATTGGCGTGCGCAAGATTTCAGGCGGATTGTAAGCGAGGAGGGCAGGCCTCTCGTGGGCATGCTGCGACCATCCTGTGACAGGCCCATGACGGCCAGACCGCTGCCGACCCTCTATGCTAAGCTTCCGCCCGCGAATGCGGTCTGTGAACGCCGGGATTATACTCCGGACCCGCCGATTTCGAGCACCCGTCACCTTCTTCAGGAATCCCAACATGACCGCCCGAGGACTCGCCCCCTGGTGAGCGTCATCATGGGGAGCAAGTCCGACTGGGAGACCATGCGCCACGCCGACGAGATGCTCACCCGGTTCGGCGTGCCCCACGAGTGCCGCGTCGTCTCGGCCCACCGCACGCCGGACTGGATGGCCGAATTCGCCAGGGCGCCGAGGACCGGGGCCTCGAGGTGATCATCGCCGGCGCCGGCGGCGCCGCCCACCTGCCGGGCATGGTGGCCGCCCAGACCCTGCTGCCCGTGCTCGGCGTGCCGGTCCAGAGCCAGGCCCTGAACGGTCTCGACTCGCTGCTCTCGATCGTCCAGATGCCCGTCGGGCGTGCCGGTCGGGACGCTGGCCATCGGCAAGGCCGGCGCCACCAACGCCGCGCTGCTCGCCGTCCGCATTCCTGGCCCGCACCCGGCCGGAGCTGCGCGAGAAGCTTCGCGGCGTTCGTCGAGGAGCAGACCCGCCGCGTGCTGGACGAGACGCTGCCTGGATGAGCCAGCCGTCCGGCTCCATCCTGCCCGGGTCCACCATCGGCGTCCTGGGCAGCGGCCAGCTCGGCCGCATGTTCGCCATCGCCGCCCGGCGCATGGGCTACCGCGTCCATACCCTCTCGCCGGACGACGACACCCCCACCGGCCAGGTGGCCGACCTGGAGATCCAGGCCGCCTACGACGACCTGGACGCGGTCCGCGAGTTCGCCCGCGGCGTGGACGTGGTCACCTTCGAGTTCGAGAACGTCTCAGCCGCGGCCACGCGAAGCCGCCGCCGGGTTCGCGCCGGTGCGGCCGGCGGGCCCGGTGCTCCACACCACCCAGCACCGCCTGCGCGAGAAGACGTTCCTCGTCCGGCGCGGGCTTCCCCGTGGCGCCCTTCGCGGCCGTCCGCTCGCCTGGCGGACCTCGAAGCCGGGCTGGCCCGGCTCGGCACCCCGGCGGTGCTCAAGACGGCCGGCTGGGGCTACGACGGCAAGGGGCAGGTGAAGATCCCCGCGATCCCTGCGCCGGAGGAGGCGGCCGCGGCCTGGGAGGCCGTGGGCGGCCAGGAGTGCGTGCTGGAGGCGTTCGTCGACTTCGAGCGCGAGGTCTCCGTGGTCGCCGCGCGCGGGCTCGACGGCGCCTTCGCCCACTTCGGCGTGATCGAGAACCGGCACCACCGCCACATCCTGGACGTCTCGATCGCCCCGGCCGCCGTGCCGGCCGCCGTCGAGAAGGACGCGGTCGAGATCGCCCGCGGCATCCTGGAGGCGCTCGAGGTCGTGGGCGTCCTCTGCGTCGAGATCTTCCTCACCCGGGACGGCCGCCTGCTGGTCAACGAGCTCGCGCCCCGGCCCCACAACTCCGGCCACCTGACCTTCGACGCCTGCGTCACCAGCCAGTTCGAGCAGCAGCTCCGGGCCATCTGCGGCCTGCCCTGGGCTCGACCGAGCTGCTGCGCCCGGCCGCCATGGCCAATCTGCTGGGCGACCTCTGGGAGGACGGCGAGCCCGACTGGGCCGCCGCCGCCCGCTTCCCCGACGTCAAGCTCCACCTCTACGGCAAGGCCAGGCCCGGCCCGGACGGAAGATGGGGCATCTGACGGCGCTCGGCCGGACGCCGGAGGATGCGGTGCGGCAGGTTCTGGCGGCGCGGGCCGCGCTCTCTCCCTAGTCTCTGGCCCTAGACTAATCCGGCTCGAATCCCAGCCCGATCTGCCCCAGAAGCAGCGCCAAGTCGGCGCCCGAGGCCGGGACGCAGGGGAGGATCCGGGCCGCGTTCTTCCGGACCCAGGCCGTCGCGGTCCCCGCGGGCTCGGGCGTGCCCGACTGCCCCAGGAGCCGGCGCCACTCGCGGCGGCGGTCCTCCTCATAGCGATCCAGGAGATTTTCCGGATAGTCCTCGCGCAGGATCGCCCCCAGCCGCCGGCTGAGGTCGTGCGCCTCGCGCAACCCCACGTTCATGCTCTGGGAGCCGACCGGGCTGGCCAGGTGGGCGGCGTCGCCCAGGAGCCAGGCGTTGCCGAGACCGAAGCGGCTGGCGAGGCGCCGCTCGAACCGGACCGCCTGGGACCACAGGATCTCGCCCGGCTCCGCCTTGAACCAGGGGGCCATTTCCGCCAGCAGCCCGGCCAACCTGTCGCGGACGAGATAGTGGAACGGGTCGTCGCCGAGCTCCGGTCCAAGCCCCGGCCCGATCCCCGGCCCGATCCCCGGAAAGTGCCGGCTCTTGAAGCGGGGCTCCTCGAAACCCTCCCATTCCTCCACCTGGAAGCTCCAACGGTAGCGCCGCCCTCCCAGGGGCCAGAACACGCCGGCCGTGCCCTCTCTGAAGACGACCCGGGCTTCCGTGTCCTCGCCCTCGTCGCCGATCAGCTCGAAGACGGCGAACAGCTCGGACGGCCCGGTTTCCTCGAAGCTCGCCCCCAGCGCCTGCCGGACGGCGGAGCGGTGGCCGTCCGCACCCAGAACGTACCGGGGGTGAACGTCGGCCCGGTCCACCACGGCGCCGGCCGCGCCCAGCCGCTCCACCGTGGCCAGGGCCGGACCGCGCCCCACTCGCAGGCCCGTCAAGCGGTGGCTCCAGAGCACCGGCACCCCCACCTGGGACAGCCGGCTCGCCAGGGCCCCTTCCAGAGTCTGCTGGGGGAGCACGGCCACGAAAGCGAGCTCTCCAGGAAGCCCGGAGAAGTCCAGCGTCGCCTGGCGCTCGTGCCCCTCATAAAAGGACATCGTTTCCACCCGGTGGGCGAGGTCCAGAACGTCGCCCGCCACCCCGGCCCCCGCCAGCAGCCGGAGGGAATGGGGATGCAGAGCCAGGGCATAGCTGCGGGCCGCCGGGCGCCGCTCCTGCTCCACGATCTGCACGGCCACTTCCTGCCCGGCCAGCGTCAAGGCCGAGAACAGCCCCACCGGGCCGGCCCCGGCGACCAGCACCTCGGGGTTCTCCTGGGGGATCTGAAGGATGTCTTCCCGGTCCAGTGGCAGCGGTGAGCTCTTCAAGGGCGTTTCTCCTCGCCCTCGACTATGACGCCGGCCCCCCGCGGTCCGCGCCACCCTCCGGGGCGGGCCGGCTTGCTTCGAGTGAGGGTGCTAGAAGTTGAACGTCTGGAGCTTGGCGAGGGTGACGAGCACGAACGGCAGCAGGTTCGTGTTGATGAGGTCGTGGACGCTCGCGGCCCAGCCGTAGCCGTCCCGCAGGTCGAAGACCTCCATGGCCACGGAGACCAGGAGGCCCGGCACCAGCGCCCAGTACGACGAAAGCCGCCGCCGGAACACGATCAACGCCGTCAACAGGCAGATGAAGCCGATGTAGACGTGAATCGCGTCCTTGGTGAGCGGCAACGTAGCCAGGAACCAGAGCTTCAGAAGCTGGTAGTTCGATTTCATACGGCAGGCTAGAGCCTATCGCAGAACTTCGCCCCCTGTACCCTCCTGGGGGGCGGCCGCACGGGAGGCGGGGTGCCGGCCGTCCCCCCTCGACCGGCCGGCACCCCCTGGGGACTTTTCGAATCAGTGGCGGATGGCCACCGTGGACGTCGAGGTCGCCGTGCGCTCGCGGGCCGGGACCTCCTTGACCTTTGCCACGGGCACCTTCTGGCCGCCGAACGCCAGCCGCAGCACCGGCCCCAGGACTTTGGGGTGGAACAGGGCCGCGGGCGACTTGAGCATGTGGTTGACCTCCTGGAAGCGGCGGAAGACCTCCTCGCTCTGGGGGATCAGCTGGATCACCTGCTCGAGATACCAGTGCATGAACTTGACCTTGGCGGTGACCGTGCCGCCCTGGGTCTCGGGCCAGCGCATGTCCTCGCCCGTGGTCAGCGCCCAGGAGCCGGCCACCAGCTTGGCGAGCCGCTTCTGGAACCCCAGGGTCTCCACCCGGCCGTGCCCCTTGCGCAGGCAGTCGCGCAGCTCGAGGGCGGCGAGGCAGGTCACCGTCATGCCCAGGGCGTAGACGGGGTTGAAGGCGCACACCGCGTCGCCCATCGTCACGAAGCCCTGGGGCATGCGGGAGAGCTTCTCGTAATGGCGCAGCCGGTTCGCCGTCTGCCGGTAGCCCCAGATCTTCGAGAGCGGACGCGCCGTCTCGATCGCCCGGTAGAGCCTCCGGCGACGACAGGCTCTTGGCGAACTTGAGGAACCCTTCCTCGTCCGTGGGCGGGTAGTCGTGCATGACCCCGGCGAGCGTCACGATCCAGCGGTTCCCCTCGATGGGCTGGATGATGCCGGCCCGCGGCTGGTACGGCGGGCGGTTGAGCAGGAACAGGCTCTTCCAGTCCGCCGAGAACCCTTCGACCGGTTCGTAGATCCGCGTGGCATAGCCCCAGAAGGCGTCCACGACCTCTTCTTCCGGCGCCTCGTAGCCCAGGGCCTGGAGCCACTCGGGCGCCTTGGAGCCGCGGCCGCTCACGTCCACCACGAAGTCGGCGTGGAGCGTCATCTCCTCCCCGGCCTCTTCATTCTCCGCGGAGGAACGCCGCCGCAGGCGAATGCCGGAAACCCGCTCGCCGCTCTCGTCGAGCACCAGGGCCTCCACCTCGCAGCCCTGGACCATGGAGATCCGGGGGTCCTTCAGAAGGTGCTGCCGTATGCTCGCTTCGAGCAGAGGCCGGGTGAACGCGCAGATCTCGAGATCGCACGCCACCTTGGGCGACCAGCCCGAACGGTAGAGAATGCGGAAATCCTTCCCCTGGTCCAGCAGATGGCTGCCGGCGGCCAGGAGATCGGGCTTCACCCCGGGGAAGAGCTCCTCGATCGCCATCAACCCCCGTTTCAGGAAGAAGTGGAGGTGGCGGGCCTGCGGCACTCCGGGACGGTTGGCCGTCCCCTCCGGCAGGCGGTCGCGCTCGATCAGGGTGATGCGGTCGAAATGGTCGGAGAGCACGCGTGCCGCGAGCATGCCTCCAATGCTTCCCCCCACCACGACGGCGTGGCGGCCGGGACCTGCCTGACTTTCCTGCCGATGCTGCGATGAGCTTCGGAACTGCATGGTGTCCCTCCCTTTCGGGTGTCAGCTACTGCTACGGCTTGCCCAGGGATTTGTGCATAGGGGATGCCAGATCCAGGCGCCCGTCCTAGGGGGAAGTGAGGTTTGCAGGAATTTCATTTCGGACCCTCACCCCCGGCCCCTCTCCCGCCCCCTCCCTCCCCCCGCACACCGGGAGAGGGGAGACGCCGCAGAATGGGTGGAGACCGTAGGGTGCGCTGTGCGCACCATGAACCGTCGCTGAAGGTGCGCACAGCGCACCCTACGAAGTTCCTTCTCCCTCCTCTCCCAGGCCGGGTGGGCGGAAGGCAGGGAGAGGAGGGCCGGGGAGGTGAGGGCTTGCGCTATCCTCCCGCCCGGAGGTGCGGCATGCGTTTACGAATTCTCGGCAGCTCCGGCGGCTATCCGGCCCCCGGCAATCCCAGCACCGGCTTTCTCCTGGAGCACGGCGGCGCGAAGATCTGGATCGACGCCGGCACCGGCACGTTCGCGGAGCTCCAGCGGACCGTCGACTTCACCAAAATCGACGCCCTGGTGCTGAGCCACGGCCACGCCGACCACTGCTCGGACGTCCTACCGCTCCACGTGGCCATCCGTTATGGCTTCCTCACCGGCTTCCGGCTTCCCGTGTACTGTCCGCCGGGAGTCCGCGAAACCCTGGCCTCTTTCCTGGGGGACGGCGGCTCCGAGGAGCTGGGGCGGGCCTTTGACTTTCACACGGTCGACGTGGGCGAGCCGGCCGAAATCGCCGGTGCGCGCTTCCGTTTCCTGCGCATGGACCACCCCATCCATACCCTCGGGATGCGGATCGAGACCCCCGAGGGAACCCTCGCCTTCTCAGCCGACACGGGGCCGAAGGCCGACCTCGCCGGGCTCGCCCAGGGCGTCGACCTGCTGCTCTGCGAGGCCTGCTACCAAGAGGCCGCCCAGGGCGCGCCCGTCCACCTCACGGCCCGGCAGGCCGGCGAGACCGCCCGCCAGGCCGGCGTCCGCGAGCTGGCGCTCACCCACGTCTGGCCCACCCTCGACCCCGAAGTCTCCCTGGCGGAAGCCGGAGCCGGGAACGGGAATCTTCCCATCCGCTGGGCGCGTTCGGGGGAAGTGTTCGAGGTTGGCGGCATCGACGGCATCGGGTAATGGGCGGAGCCGCCCTTGAAGAAATTCCAAGGGATTCAGAGAGGCATTTGTAAGTAGTGCGCCGAGAGTGGGCAAACCGGGACACCCAATTTCGAGATCGTGACGAGAAGGGGGTGTCAGACACTGTCACTGACACAGTACGCAAGTGTCCCCGCGACTGTCCGACAGACGTACTTCAGGAGCCGCTGAAACGCCTGTTGCGGCCTTATTCTTTGCCTGCTAAAAATTCGCACGCGCTTCTGTCAAGAATTGTCACCCTGCGGCAACCCTCATCCGTGGTCTAATTGCCGCGGTCCGGAACGGGTTGAGGAGGTCACGGAATGGACTTTTTTGGAGGTGTCTTCGGTCCCAGCCGCGAGGATGTCTGGAAGGAGCTGTGCGCCCAAATCGGCGCCGACTTCGTCGACGGCGGCTTCTGGAAGGGCGACAAGGTCCAGGCTCATTTCAAGAGCTGGACGATCACACTGGACACCTACACGGTCTCGGCGGGGCACAGCCACCAGACCTTCACCCGCATCCGGGCGCCCTTCGTCAGCCGTGACGAGCTGCGCCTCCGGATTTACCGCAAGACGCCGTTCAGCGACCTCGGCAAGATGATCGGGATGCAGGACATCGAAGTGGGGCACTCGGCCCAGTTCGACGAGGACTTCATCATCCAGGGGAACGACGAGGCCAAGATCCGCGCCCTCTTCGCCAGCCCCAGGGTCCGCCAGCTGATCGAGGAGCAGCCCAAGATCCGGCTCGAATTGCGCGATGACGAGGGGCTCTTCCACAAGCACTACCCCGAGGGTGTGGACGCCCTCTACTTCCAGGTGCCCGGCGTCATCAAGGATGTCGAGCAGCTCGAGAAGCTCTTCGACCTCTTCTCCGAGGTTCTCGAAGAGCTCCACCGCCTCGGCTCCGCCAGCGACGAAAACCCGGGAGTGGCCCTTTGATTCCAGACCCGGCCGCGGACTCTTTCGCCGACTCTTTCGCCGACTCTTTCGCCGAAAAGCACGGCAGGAGACTCTCGCCCCCGGTGTTCGCCGTCCTGGTCCTGGCCATCGTGGGCCTGGTCTACACGCGGAGCCTCCTGGCCGTGGGCCCGGTCGCCCTCGGCCTCCAGGCCGCCGCCTTCCTCCTGATGATCTGGGCGCGGCTCACCTTCGGCTTCCGCAGCTTCCACTACGCGGCCAACCCCACGGCGGGGGGCCTGGTCACGACCGGCCCCTACCGCTTCGTGCGCCACCCCATCTACTCCGCCATCCTCCTCTTCGTCTGGTCCGGCATCGCCACCCACCTCGCCCCCGTGAGCGTGGCCTTGGGGCTGGTGGTGACGGCGATGCTCTTCCTGCGCATGGTTTTCGAGGAGTCGCTCGTCCGCCGGCGCTATCCCGAGTACGTCCAGTACGCCAGCCGCACGAAGCGGGTGGTTCCCTTCCTCTTCTAGGAGAGACCGATGCCCTGGCTCCAGGTGACCGAAAGCTCAAACCGCGAAGTGTGGGTCCGCACGGAGTCCGTCATCGGCCTCGCCCTCTCCGAACGCCACGGCAGCGGCACCCGCCTCCTCCTCCTCTCCGGCATCTCCCTCGAAGTCGTCGAGGAGCGCAGCGACCTGCTCCACAAGATCAAGGAAGCGGAAGGCACGCTTCAGAAGGAACGCCAGGTGGGATTTCCGGGCGAGTGAACCCGGAGGCCGGCAAGGATGCCGGCGGTCCCAGGGAAACCCCGCCGCCGTCGCTCCCCTGCAACTCCCACCTCCCCCCTGCGTAGATTCTCCTGCGACGTTCCCAATTGAACGCAGGGGAGATCTCTATGCACCGCGTCTCAAAGATTGTCCTGTTCCTTGCGGCGGCCCTCGGGCTCGCCGCCGGGACCGCTTCCGCCCAGACCAAATTGCTCCGCTATCCGGACGTCCATGGCGACAAGGTCGTGTTCACCTATGCCGGTGACCTCTGGACCGCGTCGTCCAAGGGCGGCACGGCCACCCGCATCACCGCCCATCCCGGGCTCGAGCTGTTCGCCCGGTTCTCACCGGACGGCCAGTGGATCGCCTTCACCGGCCAGTACGACGGTGACGAGCAGGTCTACGTCATCCCCGTGGCCGGCGGCGTGCCGAAGCAGCTCACGTTCTACCCCGCCCGCGGACCGCTGAACCCGCGCTGGGGCTACGACAACCAGGTCTACGGCTGGACGGCGGACGGCAAGTCCGTCTTCTTCCGCTCCCTGCGGGACGCCTGGGACCTCTCCGACAGCCGCATCTACACCGTGCCCGTCGCGGGCGGTTTGGGCGAGCCCCTCCCCATGCCCATCAGCGGCGGCGCCGACCTCTCGCCGGACGGCAAGAAGGTCGTCTACACCCCGTTCGCGCGCGAGTTCCGCACCTGGAAGCGCTACCAGGGCGGCTGGGCCCAGGATCTCTGGATCTTCGACCCCGCCACCCACGAGGCGAAGAACATCACCAATTCCGAGCGTACCGAGCGCGACCCCATGTGGATCGGCGACAAGATCTTTTTCAACTCGGACCGCACCGGCACCCTCAATCTCTATTCCTACGACGTCGCCTCCGGCGCCACCACCCAGATCACGAAATCCACCCAGTGGGACGTCCGCTGGCCCGCCGGCGACGAGGCCGGGCAGATCGTCTATGAAATGGACGGCGAGCTCAACGTCCTCGACACCTCCACGGGAGCCTCGCGCCGCCTCGCCATCCAGGTGCCCAGCGACCAGGTCGACAGCCGCCCCTCGCAGGTCGCCGTGGCCGACCGCATCGAGGACGCGGCCCTCTCCCCCAAGGGCGAACGAGCCCTGTTCGTGGCCCGCGGCGACGTCTTCAACGCGCCCATCGAAAAAGGCGTCACCCGCAACCTCACCCGCACCTCCGGAGCCCATGACAAGTGGGCCCGCTGGTCGCCGGACGGCAAGAAGATCGCCTTCATCTCCGACGCCTCGGGCGAGGAAGAGCTTTATCTGACCGATGCTCTCGGTCAGGGGAAACCCGAACAAATCACCCAGGGCGGCAAGGCCATGCGCTACGCCCCCGAGTGGTCGCCGGACGGCAAGAAGATCGCTTTTTCGGACAAGGACCGCCGCCTCTACGTCGTCACCCTGGCCGACAAGAAGCTCGTCCAGGTGGCCTCCAACCCCCGCGGCGAAATCCGCGACTACCAGTGGGCGCCCGGCGGCGGCCACCTCGCCTTCAGCATGATGGACGCCAACAGCTTCCGCTCCATTTGGATCTGGAGCGCGGACGACGGCAAGCTCCACCGCGTCACCGGCGAGGACTTCAACGAGCGAGAGCCTGTCTGGGATCCCCAGGGCAAATACCTCTATTACATTTCCGGCCGCGCCTTCGTGCCCAACTTCGACGCCATCGACTTCAACTGGGCCCTGGACCGCAACGACGGCATCTATGCCCTCGCCCTGCGCAAGGACGTCGAGAACCCTCTTCCGCCCGAGGAAGACAAGGTCACCCTCGACGACGAGAAGAAGGACGGCAAGGCCGACGAGAAAAAGGACGAGAAAAAGGATAAAGACAAGGAAGACGCCCCCAAACCGGTCGCCCCCAAACCGGTCAAGATCGATTTCGACGGTCTCGCCGGCCGCGTCGTCCGCATCCCCGTTCCCTTCGACAACTACGGCGGCCTCTCCGCCGCCGACGGGCGCCTCCTCTACGTCAAATTCTCGGCCAACAGCTTCGGCGAGCCCGCCTCCCAGCCGGTCCTCAACGTCTTCACCTTCAAGGACCGCAAGAGCACCCCTCTCGCCGAGAACGTCAACGGCTACCTCCTCTCCGCCAACGGCGAAAAAGCCCTGGTCATCCAGGAAGGGCAGTTCAACCTCTACGACGCCAACGCCGCCGGCAAGGACTCCAAGAAGGCCGTGGGCACCGGCGGCCTGGTGGTGGACCGCGTCCCCGCCGAAGAGTGGGCCGAGATCTTCCGCGAAGCCTGGCGCCGCTACCGCGACTTCTTCTACGTCGAAAACATGAATGGTTACGACTGGGAAGCGCTCCGCAAGCAGTATCGAGCCCCTCGTCGCCTACGTCGGCCACCGCTCCGACTTGAACTACGTCATCGGTGAGATGATCGCCGAGCTCAACAACTCCCATGCCTACGTGGAAGGCGGCGACTTCACCCCGCCGGCCCGGCCCCGCGTGGCCCTCCCCGGCGCCCGCTTCGAGCTCGACAAGAAAGCCGGCCGCTACAAGATCGCGGAGATCTTCAAGGGCCAGAACGAGGAAGACCTCTACCGCGCCCCCCTCACCGAGGTCGGCGTGGACGCCAAGGAAGGGGACTACGTCCTCGCCATCGACGGCGTCGACCTCGCGGCCAACGACAACCCCTACCGCCTCCTCCGTTACAAGGCCGACCGCCCCGTACGCCTCACCGTGAATTCCAAGCCCACCCTGGACGGCTCGCGGGAGATCACCTTCCGGCCCATCGACACCGAAACGAACCTGATCTATCTCGACTGGATCACCCGCAGCCGCGAAAGCGTGGACAAGCTGAGCCAAGGCCGCATCGGCTACATCCACATTCCCGACATGGGCGGCGACGGCATGCGCGAGTTCATCAAGCAGTACTTCGGCCAGGTCCGCAAGGAAGGCCTCATCGTGGACGTCCGCAACAACGGCGGCGGCTTCATCTCCCAGACCCTCCTGGAGCGCCTGAGCCGCAAGCCCCTGGCGGTGGACTACGGCCGCACCAACGAAGAGCCCACTCCCTACCCGCAGGTGACCTTCAACGGCCACATGGCCTGCCTGATCAATGAAGGCTCCGGCTCGGACGGCGACATCTTCCCCTACATGTTCCGCGAGAAGGGCCTCGGTCCGCTCATCGGCACCCGCACCTGGGGAGGCGTCGTCGGCATCTCCGGCCACGGCCCGATGATCGACGGCGGCCAGATCTTCGTCCCCGAAGCCGGCTCCGTCTCCCTCCAGGGAGAATGGATCATCGAAGGCCACGGCGTCGACCCCGACATCGAAGTCCCCAACGACGTCCAGTCCGTCCTCGAACGGCAAAGACCCCCAGCTCGAAAGAGGCGTCGCCGAGGTGATGAAGAAGATCCAGTCCGATCCCAAGTCCTACCCCAAGCGCCCGGCGGATCCGGACCGGCGGCAGAAGCCGTAGCCATACCTCTTCAGGGGGGCGGGGATTTCCTCGCCCCTCTGTTGCAGATAGAAAAGGAGAAGCCAATATGAGCCGCATTCCCACGGGGACGGAGCTGGCCAGACCCTTCATACCCACAAAGGACTTCGATGCATCGAAGCGGTTTTACGAAGCGCTTGGCTTCGAAAAGCTTGTCGAAGGCGAGGTGGCAATCTTCAAAGCCGGCTCGGGTGGCTTCATCCTGCAGCGCTATTATCAGAAAGAGTGGGCCGAGAACTTCATGATGCAACTCATGGTCGATGATCTCGATGCATGGTGGGCCCACATCCAGACCCTCGACCTGGCCAACCAATTCGGCGTGCAGCCCCCCAAAGCACCGGCGATGCAACCTTGGGGGCTACGCGTTGCATACCTCATCGATCCCTGCGGAGTCCTCTGGCACGTGGCGCAACGGCGGGAAGGCGCCGTCCAGGACTAGGGTCTGTCAAGGCAGGATTGGCGCGTTGGCGTAGCGCCGCTGGGAGCGCCGGCATCCTTGCCGGCCAGACTTGCTTTTCTCGCCATCTGCTGAGGTCGCCTGCGGTTTGTGCGGCCCGAAGGGTCGCGAGATTCGAGCCCAGGGCTTCGGCCGGTAGGCCGATGCCCTGGGGAGAAAACGCAAACAGCAAGCGGCCTGAAAGGCCGCCAGAGTTTTTTGTGGCGGTGCCGTTTCGATCCAGGGAGGGGTTTCTCGCAGCCTTTCAGGCCGCCTGGACTGCGGGGCCTGTCAACCCAGGGCATCGGCCTACCGGCCGAAGCCCTGGGCTCGAATCTCGCAACCCTTCGGGCCGCAAAGAGCGCTGCGCCAAGCCTTCACTTTTGCCGTGAAGGAACACTAGAGCAGGGCAGAGAGGCCCGGAGCACGGCTCCGCCCCCTCTGCACCCGATTCCAGTCAAAAAACGTTTTAAGGGTTCACCGCGAAGGTATGAATAGTAAATGTCCCCGCGCCGGCTACGGTTGACGCAAAGTGGTAGAAACCCGGCGCGCCGACTCCGGGGATCGAGTACCAATACGTCCAGATGCCGTTCGCCCGATAGAGAAGCGGGGCCGTGCGGTTGAACGTACGCCCGGGGCCCGTGAGCTTGAAGGTCGTGTTTTTCGTCACGTTGGAGCCGAGGTTCACCACGACTACCCAGTAGTTGTAGCCGAGCTGGGTGTTTGAGAGCGCCGCATGAATGAGCGTCGTGGGATTGCTCGGAGGCGTCAGGGATTGCCCTCCAGCCAGAAAATAATAGGCCACCGCCTTGTCCCCAGCGCCTTTGCCGAGGAGAGCGCTCAACCTCTCACGCTGGCTGGAGTCGAGGGGTACGTACAGCGAGTGAAGGCCTTGTCCGTAATCCGTATATTCGGGAGTCGCGAGATTCGATCCCAGGATCTCGCCGATGAGATTCTCAACCTGCGCGGATTGCACCTCCGTCCTCACGCCATCCGCGGCGTGAGCGACGGAAGCCGTCATCAAGGCCACAAGGACGGCGGTACTAAACCACTGGAGCTTTCTAACTCGCATACTTCTCCCCTTCTGGACGGACCATGCCGACCCATCGTTACCTCGGCGTTCAGCGCCTGGGCAAATGACCACTCAGTAGAAGACGCGCGAAATCGGCCCCACGAAGGCCAGGCCCGTAAGCGCCAGCCCGGGAAGGGCTCGGGGCGCCCAACTCTCACTGGCTGCTACTGGCTGCTATAGTTGGACCCTTGAAGCCCCAACTCATCGCGATCACCGGTCTCCCTGCAAGCGGCAAGTCCACGCTGGGAGCGCAGCTTGCCGCGGCCTTGGGCTGGCCGTTCTTCGATAAAGATCAGTTTCTCGAGGCTTCCAGGCCATGCTGCTAGAATGAGGCCGAGTCCTTTCGATCTGAACCCGCGATCTGAACCCGATCATTGGGAGGCCATCGAGACATGAACCCAATAACGCAGCGATCAACTCTGGTAACGGCATTGTTGATGGCAGGATCACTGCTACTGCTCGGCGGAGACGTTGCCCAGGTCATGGGGAGTAGCTTTCTTTGGACCGTCCTTCTCTGGCTGGCTTTCGTCTGTTTGGGTGCGGGGCTCCTTCTGTTGCCCGGGTCCTTATCATTGAACGACCGCCCTCTCGTGAATACCGGGAGCGCGTGTGCCTTCGTAGGCTGCTTCGCGGGTGCCAGCATGCAGGTGCTCTTCCGTGCCTGGTTGGTTCTCAAGAGCGCGAATCAGGCAATGGCCGTCGAGCTGCTTCAGGATCACCTCCTCCTGCGTTGGACGACCCTCGTGCCAGGCCTCTTGTTTCCTATTGGGCTCCTCCTGTTGGCTATCGGGCTCTTGCGTGCCAAGGTCGATCTCAGAACCTCTCTGGCCCTCGCGTTGGGTGCCGTTCTGTTCCCCATCGGCCACGCGGCGAGTGTCGCTCCCGCGCTTATCGCCGGTGACCTCGTTCTTGTAGGGGCCTTTTGGCTGGTATGCGGCGCGAAACCAACACAGCAAGCTCGGCAGCCAACTTTTCAACGTTAAGGGAGCTGACCCAATGGATCAACGCACACTCAAGCGAGAGTACAAGGAATCCGAGATACCCGTGGGTGTCTATCGGGTCTGGAACAAGCAAGGCGACCGATCGCTGGTAGGATCGAGCGTCAATCTGCCGGCGATCCTGAACCGCAACCGCGTGGAGCTCAGGGCGGGAGGTCACCGGAATCGCGAGCTCCAGAGCGACTGGAATGCGCTCGGGGAGGAAGCCTTCGTGTTCGAGATCCTCGATACCCTTCCTCCGCGGAACGAGCCGGGTTACGACGTCAAGAGGGAGCTAAAGGTGCTTGAAGATCTCTGGCTCGAACGCCTTGAGCCTTACGGCGAGCGCGGCTATAACACGCGCCCGAAGCCGCGGCCTTGAGCCGTGAGATCATGCCCTGATTTGTGGCTGACTCTTCGCCCCACCTCAATCAACCAATCAACAACGCTTCCCGCACGGACCCTCGCATAGCGGCGCCGTGACACTCCGCCCCCACCGCCCGTATACCGTCCAAGGCAACCATGGACGGAACTACTACCGCCGATGCGGTCACGGGCTGGGATTTGTTGCGAGGGGCGGACGCCTTTCTGGAGGAGGTGGCCGCGGGGCGGAACCTTCTGCGGCTCTGGTTGCGCCTGTGCCTGGGGATGACGGTCTGCTCGGCCACGTATGGGGCGGTCCTGGGGTATTGGCATGGGCCGGAGCTGGCGCTCTACAGCGCGGTGAAGCTGCCGCTCGTCCTCCTCCTCACCTCGGCTCTCACCGTTGCGTTCGCCTGGATGGCGGCGATGCTTTTGGGGCTGCCGTTACGGTTCGGCCAAGTGGCTGTGCTCACATTTCTGGCGCTTGCGGTGGCGAGCCTGCTGCTGGCGTCTCTGGCACCCGTGGCATGGTTCTTTACTCTCTGCGCGCCGGCTCCCCACCGTTCAGGAGCGGACGGCTCACAATCTTCTCTACCTGTTGCATACGGCGTTCGTGGGCGGCTGCGGCCTCGCGGGGACGGTGGCGCTGTGGAAGGCGATGCGGCGCTTCGAGGCTCCGATCCGAACGCTGAGGACGGTCTATGCGGTCTGGATCCTTGCCTTTGCCCTGGTGGGAGGCGAGGTGGCCTGGGTGCTGCGGCCGTTCATCGGGAGCGTCTACATGCCGGTCGTCTTCCTGCGGACGGATGCTCTCGACGGCAACGTTTACGAATTTATCTTCACCGACATCCTGCCTCACCTTCTTTGACCCTGTCCTTGAGCAGGAGAGGAGCCCTCTATGGAAATGGAAGTCATGCCCCCCGCGTTGCCAGCCCGTCCGTCCCTTTCCTCTCCCCTGGAATCCCGCGCTCCCCAGGGGCTTCTGGGGACGTTCAACGAGCTCTTGACCCGCCCTCTCGGGCTGCTCGAACGGGTGCGCGGTGGCGGCAGCGCTTCGCCGTGGCGGCTCCTGGCAGGCTCCATCTTTTGCTATGGGCTCTATGGCGCCGCGGCGGGCTTCTTCCAGGGAGGGGATCAAATCGCGGTGACGGCGCTCAAGACGCCGTTGATCATTCTTTTCGCGCTGGTGCTCTGCCTGCCGAGCCTCTACGTGTTCTCGGCGGTAGGTGGTGCCGAATGGAGCCGCCGGACCTTCCCGGTCGTGGTGGCCGGGTTCGCGGGGACTCTGGCCTTGATCCTCCTCGCGCTCCTGCCCGTCAACTGGCTCTTCTCGGTGAGCAGCCGCCATCTCGGCTCGGCCGTCTTCCTCCACTTCTTCCTCTGGCTCCTCGCCTTGAGCCTCGCCTGGAGATTCCTGGGGCAGTCGCTCCGGGCGATCGGCGCGCGAGGAGCGCTCGTGCTCTGGCTCTTTCTCTTCTGCATCGTCTCCCTGCAGACGGCCACCTTCCTGCGCCCCGTCCTCGAAAGGAAGGCCGGAGAGTCCCTCTTCGTCACCGGCAAGAAGTCGTTCCTGGAGCACATGGGGGACGTGTTCGACTGACGGCTTTGCCAGATCATCCCCCCCATGAGTTGACCCGTCGTATCGATAAGTTGGCTCATCCTATCGATAGCTGACCCGTTGTATCGATAGGCAAGCCATCCTATCCATAGCTGAGCCGTCGTAAGGATAGCTGAGCCGTCGTATCCATAGTTTGGCCCGTCGTATCGATAGCTGAGCCGTTGTATCCATAGCTGAGCCGTCATAAGCATAGCTGGCCCGATTTATCCATAAAACGGCTCGCCCTATCGATAGCTGAGGCAAAATAAGGATAGCTGGCTCGTCCTAAGGATAGGCAGGCCAACTTATCGATAGCTGAGCCGCCGTATCGATATTTCGGGCCGTCCTATGGATAAGTTGGGCCGTCCTATGGATAAGTTGGGCCGTTTTATCCATAGGATGGGCCGTCTGCCCCTTCCGCACCCTGGCGCCGCGCCGCCTCCAGCCGAGCGCCGATCTCCAGGACGAGCTCCGCCGTGACCTCCTCGCGTTGCGCAGCCTCCAGGAAAAGCCGCAACGCGGCCAGAGCCTCCCGATGGACGTCCTGCGCCTCGAACAGCGCGACCGTCTCCTCCGCGATCCGCAGGACTTCCGCCGTCCTCCCGTCCTTCAGATAGAGGACGGAGAGGTCCAGCGACACCATGGCCACGTCGTACCCGATCCCCTGGGCCAGAAATCCCTGCCGGGTCTCCAGGAAGAATCGCTCGGCCGCCGCCGCATCGCCCAACCCGGTCGCGATCTTCCCCCGCAGCCACGAAAGCCGGAGCTGCGTCCACGGCTCCGGGAACCGGCGATAGAGATCCTCGTCCTTGGCCACCAGGGTCGCAGCCGGCTCGAACTGCCCCGACTCGGCAAGATAGAGCGCCAAGTTGTGCCGGCCGTTGAGATAGAGGCGCGGCTCCGTTTCGGGCGAGAGCTTGCTCAGGGCGGTCCGGGTAACTTCGACCGCCTTGTTGAGACGACCCTGCTGGAAGTGAACGGCCCCCAGCTTGAGAAGGATCCGGGCGACCTCGACAGCGTCGCCACTGATCCGGAAGAGCATCGCAGCCCGGGAAAGGAGCGCCTCGGCCTGAGGAAACCGGCGCTGGTCCTTCCGCAGAGAGCCCTCTAAGTGGTCGATCCAGCCCAGCACCTGGAGATCGGTCACGCCTTCACGGCTGACAAGGTGGCGCACATAGACGAAATGCCGGTCCGCTTCTCGCAGATCGCCCTCAGCCCGGCGGGCGTTTGCCATCTGGGCCGAGGCCAGAGCCAGGAGATGGATCGTGTCCGAATGGCCGGGCGAGCGGAGGAGGATAAGGCGAGCGAGATCGGCGAGATGGTACCCATGCCGTGGATCGCCTGGAGTCCGCCGCCGGCTCTCCCGGATGAGCCGTTCGGCCAAAACCGTTCCTCGGTACCGGCTCCGGGCTCGCTCGATTCGCGAGGAGCGCTCCGCCGGAGGCAAGGCAAGGAGTGCCTGCAGGTCCCGTTCGGCCGTAAGCCGCCGCTTTTCAAAGTCGGGAGCGTGCCGGGCCAACACGGTCGGGAGCGCCAGGAAGGCATGCATCTGACCCGCGGCCGCGGCTCTCCGCTCCTCCTGCCAGGCTCGGATCTCCTCACGGCAGATCGGACAGAGACTCTCCAAGTGCTGGAGCTCGATCTCCGCCAGCGTTCGTTCGGACAACTCGCCCCGCTCCAACGCGCGCAGGAGCTCCCGGTTGATATGGATGTCGCTCAAGCGGTCCGTTTCTCAGGATTCAAGGGGCCTATCCAGATAAGTCTCCCGGGACGGCCTTTTCGTGACACCGGGAAAATCAGTGCCGGCGAGACCACGGGCGCCCACCGGCACCGGAACCGGCTCCTAACCGTCCGGGTCCATCTCCGGCCCGAGATGGTCTAGCTCTCGAGGTGACGCTTCTCTTGTAAGACCATTCGGATCCATCCCTGGCCCTAACTTCTCCCACCACCCCGCCGGCACCACCCATCGCACGACCGTTGCCCACACCTCCCCGAACCTGCTCTTCCCGGCCCCTCCTGCTGCGCGCTCCCCGGCCATCGCCGGCAGGGTCGCGAGCATCCAAGACAAAGCTAAGACTAGGCCACGCCAGCCGCTTCGACGCTTCATGCGTCCTCCTTCCCGAGGTCGCCACCGCTCCCGACCGGAGGTGGGCGGGAGAAGAGAACCTCTATAGAAGAAAGGTGCGGCTCCGGGAGGGAAGCTGGATGGAGGCCGGTAGGGCCTCACGCCTACGAGCGCGTGTTATGCTTATTCTAAATGTCGCCAACGGTTTATCGCGTCCCCGCAGGATGAGTTCCGGAGGTCGATGTCCGGGTGGCCCCGAGTAACGGCGTCGAACGACGAGGCCCTCACGGAAGAGCTCCCCGGAATGATCCCTGAGTTGCTGAAGCGAACCAGACTGTCTCGACATTGTCAAAGCTCGCGATGGATTTCGTTAATGTAATGGGAGGAGGCGAGGGAACAAACTGGTATGCCAGCTTGGCTGGTGGCCTAAGGGAGATTGAGCATGCGAAAGCGGCGTTGGTGCCTTACATGTGTTCTGACATGCTTGCTAGTCTTTGTGCCAGCTGTCACTCATGCAGGAATTGGGCTCTCCTTTGACCTAATCTCCTTTGGCCCATTTTCTATTGGACTTGATATCCCTATTGGGGGATTGCTGCTTGTGTTGGGCGCAGTTGCCCTCATTAGCTTCTTCTCGGAGGGATCGCGTGTCGGCTCGTATTCAGGGTCTAACTCGTACTCAGGGTCTAACTCGTATTCAGGACCTAAGGTGGTGGAGACGCGCGTGACCATCAGCCCCGGAGACATTGTGACAGGCAATGTTCTCCGCATTCGGCTTCCCGAACTAGTTACAGATTCACGACTGCACCTGCCTGGGGGCGGCCATCTTGAGTTGCAAGCCAGCGGCAGGCTTGATTTTCGCGGAGTAGATTTTGATGGTTACGCCTACGTTCACTACGACAATACACTGACTGTATGGGATCGCTCTGGAGAACCTGTCTTAGTTGTTCAGGCTACAAAAGATAGAACCCTCATTGTCCAGGAGCGTTCTGAGCGCGGCTCACGAGTGACCGCCATTCTTTTTGAACCTCCTAAATCAGGAGGCCAATAATGGCTGTGAAAGTTCTCCTAAGGTGTCTGGCTCTGGCGACCTTGCTCGCCACTTCGTTGCCAGCAACGGCAACCGGCCAGGCCTTATCGTGCAAGGATAAGATCATCAAAATTTGCAATGAGGATGGGGAAAATCCTGTCTGTAAACTCTTGCGGGCTTCTGGTTGACCAGAGACCTCAGAGTCCGTGCTGACGTTTCTTGGAAGCCTCTCAGCCTTGGACGAAGCAACACGGCGAGATTTGATCTGCGCCCGCTTGCTGGGAAAGCGCACAATCTCAGGACTACAAATTAAAATCGATTACCAATACAAAAAAGGGGCGACTGGCGAGCCCGACCGATACGTTTTCGTAGTCCCAAGCCAAAAGGTACGCTCTGGTTACTACCGATGGTACTTGAAAATGCCCGATGAGTACGTCCGTCTGGTTGAGGCGCACCGGCAACTTGACAAGTTAAGGCGATTTGCCAACAAAGATGTGACTCTGACCTTCGAGGGGGTGATAGTCGATGTAGCCTCGTCGTATCTCGGCAATGCGCTTTATCAAGTCGAAGTCACAATTGATTCGGTCATCCCCTTGCAATTCGTGACCCCTCAATCTACGGGCGATATTAAGGCGCAGATTCTGGCAGTGCAGGAGAAAATAAAAATGGCCTATGAAGAATACATGACGACCGGATTCAATTGACTAGCCGTCTGATAGGCCCGACTTCTGGACAAACGAGCTGAGTTTTCCCTGAAGGCTGTGATGTTCCAGTCTCGTCATCCTGAGGGCGAGCCCCGCGAGCGGGAAGGATCTGGGGGGAGGGAAGCTTGCCTCCCCCCAGATCCTTCAGGTCGCCGAGGCTCCCATCAGGATGACAGGACTTCGCAGATCGCAGGTCTCGTCGGTTTGAGGCCGAAGGCTTCGCTAGATCTCAAAGAAGGACCAAGTTTCTCAAAGCCCTGGCCGGCATATATCCTCGGCAGGCTTGGCGTCTCGAAGTGTCTCTGCCGACCCTAGGGGCTTGTGACGATCACCACGCGCGGCCTTCTGCTCTGCCCGCTCGGTCACTTCGCATTTGCAAACTGCTCCAGATCATTCCCTCTCCCATCTCCTTTGACCAGAGTCGTACCTTCAGGATACGCTTCTTTCAGAATATCTCGCCCGTCGGGAACCGCTGTCTCCTGACTTCACTTCAAGTGCCGCTGAGTGGGCTTCCCTAGTCCCTTGACGGAATAGTCCGTTGGAGGCATAATCATGGTCGAGGTGCTCGGCACCGACGAGTTCGAGGAGTGGTTTCTGGGTCTCAGCAGTGCCGATGCACGAGCCGTCGCTCGCGGGGTGGGGCTTCTCGAAGCCAAAGGGCTCGCGCTGGGGTTCCCCTACTGCTCGGCCCTCGGAGGAAGCCGGTACGCGTTGCGCGAGTTGCGCGTTCAGAGCTCGGGACGCCCGTTGCGGATCGTCTACGCCTTCGATCCCAAGCGTCAGGCTCTCCTGATCCTGGGAGGCGACAAGACGGGGGACGACCGGTTCTACGGATGGATGATCCCGAAGGCGGAGGGGATCTGGGAGCGGTACCTGCAAGAGCCTCCGTTGAAGCGGAGGTCAAGGGTGGAGGTCAAAATGGCAGCCAAGAAGTGGTCCGACATCAGAGCGCAGAAATTCACGGCCGAGGAGCTGCGCCAGATTGATCAGGAGGTCGAACGCGAGCTGCTGGAGATGGATCTGCGGGCGTTGCGGGAGGCGGCTGGCCTCACTCAGGGGGAGCTGGCGCAGCGGGTCGACGTCACCCAGTCGCAGTTGTCGAAAATGGAGCGCCGGGAGGATCACCGGATCTCCACGGTTCGCCGGTATGTGGAGGCTCTCGGCGGGAGCCTGGAGATCTGCGCCGTCATCAACGGCAAGCGGGTCAAGCTGGCGGAGGGGTAGGGCGGGAGAAACAAAAAAGGCAAAGTTGGTGGGCCGGCAGGGATGCCGGCGGTCCCAGGGGGGCTTCGCCAAGCCTCAGGGGACTTGGCCTTGCAGGATGGTGCAGAGCTTGGCGAGGTCGAGGTTGCCTCCGGAGACGATGCAGACGACCTTGCGGGCTTCCGGGACTCCCGCGAGCGCGGCGGCCACGGAGGCGGCGCCGGCTCCTTCGGCGACGACGCGGTGGCGTTCCACGAGGAGGCGGACGGCGGCGGCGATCTGTTCCAAGGAGACGGCGCGGGCTCCGGCCAGGAGCGAGCTGACGATGGGCCACATCTCGGGGAGGATGCACTTGCCGCCGATGCCGTCCACGAAGCTGGGGCGGTATTCGATGGTCTGGCGTCCACCGGCGGCGAGGGAGGCCGTAAGCGGCGCGGCGACATCCACCTCGCAGCCGAAGACGCGTGCTTCGGGACGGAGGGCGGCCAGGGCGGCGGCGATGCCGGAGGAGAGCCCGCCTCCGCCGATGGGGACGAGGACGGTGTCCACGTCCGGCAGGTCTTCGAGGATCTCCAGCGCAATGGTGCCGTTGCCGGCCATGACCGCGCGGTCCGCCACGGGGTGGATGAAGAGGCCGTCCTGCCCCGGGAAGGAGTGTTCTTCCATGGTTTGCCACCAGCGCTCGAAGGGGACTTTCATGACCTTGCCGCTCAGGCGCTCGATGGCGGCGATCTTGGTGGCGGGCGCGTGGTCGGGGACGATGACGGTGGCGGGCACGCCGATCTCCCGGGCGCTCCAGGCCACCCCCTGCGCCATGTTGCCGGCGCTTGGCGTGTAGACGCCGTGCCGCAGCTTCTCGGGGCCCGCCAGGCGCATGGCGTTGGCGGCGCCGCGCAGCTTGAAGGAGCCGATGGGCTGCAGGTTCTCCAGCTTGAGCCAGACTTCCGCGGACAGGCCTTCGGCGTTTAGGCGAACCAGGGGCGTGCGCACGATGACGCCGGCCAGACGCTCGCGGGCGGCGCGAATCTCGGCGAGGGAGGGGGCTTGGAGAGGCTGCATTCGTGAAAGATACCGCAACCTCAGGCGTCTCTCTCCGTAGTTGGTTCCATCACTGGAGACCCTTCATGAGAGCCCGAACCGCCCTGTTCTCGCTTCTTCTCGCCGCCGTGGCGTTCTCCTGTGGAGAGCATGCCTGGGCGGCGCAGCCCGTTGGCCCAAAGGATCTCGCCACGAAGGTAGATGCCGTCTTCGCCGAATACGCGAAGCCCGGCTCGCCGGGGTGCTCGCTGGCGGTGATCCAGAACGGCCGCGGCGCGGGCCGGGCGCGGGACATCCGGTTCGAGAAGAATCCCTAGGACGCCCAGTCCCGGGGGCGCAAGAATTCCTCATAGAGCCGGGCCTCGGGCGTGCCCGGCTCGGGTCGCCAGTTGTAGCGCCAGCGCACGAGCGGGGGGAGGGACATGAGGATCGACTCCGTCCGCCCGCCGGACTGGAGGCCGAAGAGCGTGCCGCGGTCCCAGACCAGGTTGAATTCGACGTACCGGCCCCGGCGATAGAGCTGGAAGTCGCGCTCGCGATCCCCATAGGGCATGTCTTTACGACGTTGCAGGATGGGCAGGTAAGCCGGCAGGAAGTGGTCGCCGACGCTCTGAAGCACGGCGAAGCTGCGCTCGAAGCCCCCCTCGGAGAGATCGTCGAAGAAGAGGCCGCCGATTCCCCGCGGCTCGCTCCGGTGGCGGAGGAAGAAGTACTCGTCGCACCACTTCTTGTAGCGCGGGTAGACCTCGGAGCCGAACGGCTCGCACGCCTCCCGGGCCGTGCGGTGCCAGTGGATGCAGTCTTCCTCGAAGCCATAGTAGGGCGTGAGGTCGAACCCGCCGCCGAACCACCAAGCCGGCTCATGCCCCTCTTTCTCCGCGATGAAGAAGCGCACGTTCATGTGCGTGGTAGGCGCGTAGGGGTTCCGAGGATGGAAGACGAGTGAGACCCCCAGCGCCTGAAAGCTCCGACCCGCCAGCTCCGGCCGCTGAAGGGTGGCGGACGGCGGCAATCCTGGACCGAAGACGTGGGAGAAACCCACGCCGGCCTGCTCGAACACGGCGCCGCCGGAGAGGATGCGCGACCGCCCGCCGCCGCCCTCGGGCCGCTCCCAGAGATCCTCCTGGAAACGCTCTGTTCCGTCACCCTCCGCTTCGGTGGCCTCGATGGCCGCGCAGATGCGGTCCTGGAGGGCCAGGAGGTAGGTGCGGACGGAGTCGGGGCAGTTTCCATTCACGACGCTAGGTGCGCTCGTGCAGTTCGCCAAAATAGAAGTGATTCGCACTTGGATCAATGGCGCTTCGAATGGAGTCCAAGAAACCAGAGTAGCCGATGAAGTTTCCGGCAGACCAGTCCTCAGAAACGAAGAACGTCCCCTCCAGGTCGATTGACTCGCCGCTCTCGGCAATGAGTCGGACGGGGACTTTGACCAGACTCCCTGAAATCTCTCCAGCATTAGTCCGCATCTTAACCACATCGCCGTCAGCCTGGAAAAGTTGCGAGGCTTCCGCTACCTCTCGATCGAGAACCGAATACGCGGCTCCCGTATCGAGTTGAGCGAGGATGGGATAGTGCTCCTCCACGAGCTCAATCTCCAAGAAAATTTTGGCTGTAGGCTCCCGCCGGTTAGGGGAATGATCGAAATACCTACAGCGCCCGCACGCGAAGACATCTCCTCCCAGCGTCAGCATGGGCTGGTTCAAGAGATCTTGTGAATGAGCGGCTGGCGTTCCAAGGGATGCGCCTTGAGCTCTGAAAGGAGATCCTTCAGCCGCTGCGCATGCGCGACTAGATGATCGCCTGAAACGGCAACCCATTGTCCTTCATACTTTGCGCCATGCACAGTCAACCACCTGAACTCAGGGGCTCTATCTACACCCTTAATCGAGCTTCTCCTGACCTTGGCAGGACCCAGGAGTTGCCGCAATCTCGTAAGCTCCTCCAATTCCGCCCGATCCTGACTGACAGCAATATCCAGCAGCTTTTTAGCAGAACTAACTTCACCATCTCTAAGAGCAGCCCGGATAAGTGCTAAATAAGGAAAGGTGTATACCTCAGCACCGCCCAGTTCGTTGAAAGCCTGGATCGCTTCGTGTGAGCAGCGAGGCTTCTGCCGAACCACTGGTAATCCAGGCGCCCATTCTGCGGTGATAAAAACCGATGGCCCACTCTCGTTCCGTAGCTCACGTATTGACGCGGGCCTTCCAAGGCCGCTGATTTCTCCAGCAAACCGGCCCAGGGTACCCTCACTAAAAGCCATATTCGTCAAACTCAAAGCCGGAGCCCTACTTCGTTGAACAAGCCGTGCAGCTTCTGTTCAGACAATGGGAAGACGGCATCGATACCAACAACTGAGGCGTTGTAGATGGAGCTTACCTGGAAGAATATCCCCTCTCCAAAAAGTCTGGAGAGATCGATTGTTACCGAAGCCGCAAACGTCTCAGCGCCTGATCCATAGTAGAAGACAGCTCCCGAACCTACGAGAGGGCCAAAGGCGACCGGCGCTGACGCTGCGAACCGGGAGAGAAACGTCGCGGCAGGAACTTCAGCCACATGACCATGAAGCCCCTGTCTCACAAGGTAAGATTCAAAGGTCGCTTCTGGTGAATATCCAGCAAGTGCATCTATAACACCGACGATGACGTCGTCATCTGAAGCTGTAAGAGGCGCAGATTCAACCTCTATTCTATCCAGATATAGCCGGACTACACAACGGGCTCGTACTGAGAGCTTCAGATGCATGTCCCCAAGACTGTCGCCTGCTGGTTCGAATTTGAAATCAGTCAAGCGGACACCGTTGGGCCCGAGCCTCGATAGTAGATGCCCCAACAGCTCTGGTATGTCCTTGAACAAGCCAAGAATCGGGTTGGTAAGGCGTGCCTGGAAAAATTGCTCGGCATGCCTTACCTCAAACACCCTGGAAGTATCGGCTGGTTCCATGGGCTAATCCTACTCCCCCTCCGCCCGAATCGGGAACAGCTCCGCCTGCCGCCTATCCCCAGGGGCAACCTCAACTCGGTAGTCCCCCGTCCAACAAGCTGTGCAGTAGCTGTCCCGCGGGCCGGTGACGGAGCCGAGCATGCCGTCGAGGGAGAGGTAGGCCAGGCTGTCGGCTTCGATGAACTGGCGGATTTCCTCGATGGATTTGCGGGCGGCGATGAGGTCGTCGCGGAGAGGGGTGTCGATGCCGTAGTGGCAGGGCCATTCGGTGGGAGGCGCCGAGATGCGGAGGTGGACCTCGGCGGCGCCGCCTTCGTCGCGCACCATGCGGACGATCTTGCGCGAGGTGGTGCCGCGGACGATGGAGTCGTCGACCAGCACCACGCGCCGGCCTTCCAGCAGCTCACGGACGGGGTTGAGCTTGATCTTCACCCCGAAATTCCGGATGGACTGCTTGGGCTCGATGAAGGTACGGCCCACGTAGTGGTTGCGGGTGAGGCCGAACTCCAGGGGGAGGCCCGACTCGCGGCTGTAGCCCATGGCGGCGTAGAGGCCGCTGTCGGGCACGGGGACCACGATGTCCGCCGGCGCAGGGGCCTCACGGGCGAGCCGCGCCCCCATGCGGAGGCGGGTCTGGGCCACCGAGTCGCCGAAGAGGCGGCTGTCGGGCCGGGCGAAGTAGACGTGCTCGAAGATGCAGCGGGTCGGCTCCACGGGCTGCGGCACGTGGTAGCTCTCGATGTTCTCGATGGTGCCGCCGCGGGACACGAGAACCTCGCCGGGCTCGATCTCGCGCACCATGCGGGCGCCCAGGAGGTCGAAGGCGCAGCTCTCGGAGGCGAAGCACGCGCGGCCGTCCAGGTCTCCCAGGACGAGCGGCCGGAAGCCGTTGGGGTCGCGCGCCGCGATGAGGCACTGGTCGGTGATGAGGATGAGCGAATAGGCGCCGCGCACCTCGCCCAGGGCCACCATGAAGGACTCGACGAGGTCCGGCCGCGGGTTGCGCGCCATGAGGTGGAGGATGACCTCGGTGTCGCTGGTGGTCTGGAAGATCGAGCCGTCCAGCTCCAGGCGCTCGCGGATCTCGTTGGGATTGACCAGGTTGCCGTTGTGGACGATGCCGACGGGGCCCATGGAGGTCTTGACCACGATCGGCTGGGCGTTGGCGACCACGCTCGAGCCCGCCGTGGAGTAGCGGGTGTGGCCGAGGGCCCGGCGGCCGGGCAGTTGCTCGATCACCTTCTCCTTGAAGATGTCGGAGACGTGTCCCATGCCCCGCTCCAGATGGAGCTGGGCGCCGTCCCAGGAGACGATGCCGGCGCTCTCCTGCCCGCGGTGCTGGAGGGCATAGAGGCCGAGGTAGGTCAGGTTGGCCGCGTCATCGCAGCCGTCGACGCCGAAGATTCCACACATAAGATCCCTCTACTGCAATATCTCGTCCCTACAATCCCAACGCCTTCGGCAGGGCCGTCGACCAGATCCCGTGGAGACCGGCGACGGGAGCCTTCAGGGTGTCGCCGCCGGTGCGCACCTGGAGGTCCGCACCGCCCACCTCGCCGATCTCGCGCGCCGGCACACCGGCCTGCTCGGCCGACCGGAGAACCAGGTCGAGCGAGGCGGCGGAGCAGGCGAGGAGCGCCCGGCCTTGCGTCTCCGAGAAGAGGTCCGCCCCCTGGAGCGGCACCTCGACCCGGGCGCCCAGGAGCTTGCGGCCGAAGCAGGCCTCGGTGAGGGCCATGAGCAGGCCGCCTTCGGAGAGGTCGTGCGCGGTGCGGAGCAGGTTGCGGGCGATGAGCGCGCGCAGGAGCTTCGCGAGCCGCAGCTCGGCGTCCAGATCCACCGCGGGAGGCCGGCCCTGTTCGATGCCATGGAGGAGCCGCAGGTAGGCGGCACCGCCGAATTCGGAACGGTCCTCCCCCAGGAGCACGATGCGGTCCCCTTCGTTCTCGAACGAGGAGGAGGGGAGGCCCGCGAGATTGGGAACAACGCCCACCATGGCCACGGCCGGGGTCGGGTAGATCGAGCTTCCCCTCGGTCTCGTTGTAGAAGGAGACGTTGCCGGAGATGACGGGCACGGCGAGCGCGCGGCAGGCGTCGGACATGCCGCGCACGGCCTCGCGGAACTGCCAGGAGACCTCGGGGCGCTCCGGGTTGCCGAAGTTGAGGCAGTCCGTGAGACCGACGGGCTCGGCGCCCACGCAGGCCAGGTTGCGCACGGCCTCCGCCACGGCCTGCGCGCCGCCCCGGCGGGGGTCGTAGTAACAGTAGACCGGGTTCACGTCGCAGGTCATGGCGAGGGCGGCGGGGGTGCCCTTGAGGAGCAGCACGGCCGCGTCGCCGCCCGGCCCCTGGACGGTGTTGGTGCGCACGGTGTGGTCGTACTGCCGCCAGATCCACCCCTTGCTGGAGAACTCGGGGGTCGCGAGCAGGCTCTCCAGGGTGCCCCGGAGGTCTTCCGGCTGCGGCACCTCGGGCGCCTCCCAGCGCCGGGCGAGGTCCGAAGGCTCCTCGACCGGGCGGTTGTAGACGGGCGCCTCCTCGGTGAGCGGCAGGATGGGGATGTCGGCCGCCGTCTCGCCATGCCACACGAGCAGGGCGCGGCCGGTCGCGGTGACCTCGCCGATGTTGGCGACTTCCAGGCCCCAGCGGCGGAAGACCTTCTCCAGCTCCTCCTCGCGCCCCTTCTTCGCCACCAGCACCATGCGCTCCTGGGACTCGGAGAGCATCATCTCGTAGGGGGTGATGCCGGGCTGGCGCAGGGGGACGTTGTCGAGATCGAGCCGGAGGCCCACGCCACCGCGGCCGGCCATCTCGAAGGTGGAGCTGGTGAGGCCGGCGGCGCCCATGTCCTGAATGGCCACGATGGCGCCGGTGCGCATGGCTTCGAGGCAGGCTTCGAGAAGGATCTTCTCGGTGAAGGGGTCGCCCACCTGCACCGTCGGCCGCTTCTGCTCGCTCTCCTTGTCGAACGACTCGGAGGCCATGGTGGCGCCGTGAATACCGTCGCGCCCGGTGCGGCTCCCCACGTAGAGAATGGGGTTGCCGGCGCCGCTCGCCCGGGCGTGGAAGATCTCGTCGCGCCGGGCGACTCCGAGGGCGAAGGCGTTGACCAGGATGTTGCCGTTGTAGCAGCGGTGGAACCCCGTCTCGCCGCCCACGGTGGGGATGCCCACGCAGTTGCCGTAGTCGCCGATGCCGCGCACCACGCCGTCGATCAGGAAGCGCATGCGGGGCGCGTCGATCTCGCCGAAACGGAGGGCGTCCATGCAGGCGATGGGGCGCGCGCCCATGGTGAAGATGTCGCGCAGGATGCCGCCCACGCCCGTCATCGACCCCTGGTAGGGCTCGATGAAGCTGGGGTGGTTGTGCGACTCCATCTTGAACACCGCCACCCAGCCGTGGCCGACGTCCACCACGCCGGCGTTCTCGCCCGGGCCCTGGAGCACGTGCGGCCCCTCGGTGGGAAACTCCCGGAGGTAGATCTTGGAGGACTTGTAGGAGCAGTGCTCGCTCCAGAGGGCCGAGGTGATGCCGAGCTCGGTCCAGTTGGGATCGCGGCCCAGGATCTTCTTCAGCCGCTCGAATTCTTCCTCGGTGAGGCCGATCGAACGGGCGGTCTCCGCGTTGACGGCCGGCTCCTGGGGTCCCTGGGCCACCTTCATCGTGAAGCTCCAGCCAGAGCACCCACGGCGGAGGCCAGGATCGCGAGGCCGTCGGTGTTGCCCAGGATCGGCTCGGAGCAGCGCTCCGGGTGGGGCATCATGCCGAGGACGTTGCCGCCCGCGTTGGTGATCCCCGCGATCCCCCGCGCCGCGCCGTTGGGGTTCCACTGCGGGTCGGCGTCGGCGCGCGAGCCGTCCGGCGCCACGTAGCGGAAGACGACCTGGCGATGGGCCTCCAGAGCGTCGAGGTTCTGGGCCGAGTCCTCGTAGTTCCCCTCGGCGTGGGCGATGGGGATGCGCAGGATCTGCCCCTCGCTCAGGTTGCGCGTGAACGGCAGATCCGTGCGCTCGACCCGGAGGTAGACGTCCTGGCAGAGAAACCGGAGGTTCTCGTTGCGCCGCATGGCGCCCGGCAGAAGCCCCGCCTCGAGAAGGATCTGGAAGCCGTTGCAGACGCCCAGCACCAGGCCGCCGGCCTCGGCGTGCCGTTTGACGGCGCCCATGACCGGCGAGAGCGAGGCGAGCGCGCCGGCCCGCAGGTAGTCGCCGTAGGAGAAGCCGCCGGGGAGCACGACCAGGTCACACCCCTGGACCGTGTCGTCCTGGTGCCAGAGGAAGGTGGTGTCCTGCTCCAGGACGTGCTTCAAGACATGGTAGACGTCGTGGTCGCAGTTGCTGCCCGGGAAGACGACGACGCCGCACTTCATGGCTGGGCGCCTTCTCTGTCACCGCCGAGGATCTCCACCGCGTAATCCTCGACCACGGTGTTGGCGAGGAGCTTCTCGCACATCTCGCGCAGCTCGCGATTAGCAGCCTCGGGGTCCGAAGACCCCAGGGAGATCTCGAAGCTCTTGCCCGCCCGCACGTCAAGGACGCCGGGGAAGCCCACTCGGTTCAATGCGTCGCGGATGGCCTTGCCCTGCGGGTCCAGGATCTCGCGTCGCGGATAGACCGTCACTCGTGCTTTCACTCAGGTCACCTCCAGCCAGGGGGTCGGATGGTCCTGCTCGGTAATGGCCAGCTGTGCGGAACAGCCCTCCCGGTCCAGCGCCTCGCCCACGGCGGCGGCGGCCAGGGCGGGCAGGTTGTTGGTACGGGAGAGGTGGTAGAGGGCCACCCAGCGCAGCCGGTCGCCGATCAGCTCGGGGAGGCCTTCGGCGGCCTCCCGGTTCGACAGGTGGCCGTGGCGGCCGGCCACCCGCTGTTTCAGGCTCCAAGGATACGGTCCGTTGCGGAGCATGTCGAGATCGTGGTTGGTCTCCAGGATCAGGACGTCGAGATCCTTCAACCGCCCCCAGGCGAGGCTGGTGCGGCAGCCGGCGTCCGCCACGAGCCCGACGCGCCGGCCGCACGGATCCTGGATCACGAAGCCCACGGGCTCGGCCGCGTCATGGGGGATCAGGAACGGCTCGACGACGAAACCCGCCACCTCGAACGGCTCGCCCGAGCGGATGCGGTACGCCTGGGGCACGGCCGCGCCGTGCAGGCCGCAGCCCTCCAGGGTGCCGGCGGTGCCGAACACGGGGAGCTTGAAGCGGCGGCACAAGCGCTGAGCCCCCTTGCGGTGGTCCTGGTGCTCGTGGGTGATCAGCAATCCCCCCAGGGTGGCAGGATCGAAGTCCAGGCGCGCCATCCGCTTGACCAGCTCGCGGCAGGAAAAACCGGCGTCCACGAGCAGGCGGTGCTTGCCACTCTCCACGACGACGGCGTTGCCGCCGCTGCCGGAACCCAGGACTCCCACCCGCAGGGGAGGACCGGCCAGACGCGGCGCCGGAGGAGGGTCGGGAGCGAGGAAATCGAAGACGCCCTGTTGGCCCGTGGTATCGGGATGGCCTCTGAGGTGACCTCTGAGGTGACCTCTGAACAATGGGTTCTGCAAGGATGGGACCGCCGGAAGAAAAGGTACCACATTTGGGGGTGCCGTCCCCCCGGGTCCCTAGAACTTGTATTCCTTCCCCTGCTCCAAAAACTCCAGGTCCGGGTTGCGGAGCTGGCGCACCTCTTCCTGAATCCGCTGCACACAGGGCGGCTTCAGGTGGTGGATGAGGATGGGCACCTTCTTCTGCAGCTTGCGCAGCTCCACCTCCAGCGTCCTCGGAGTCAGATGCAGAGAGACGTCGGCCACCTGCTGAAGGGAGTTGTCGAAGCTCGTGTCGATGCAGAGGGCCTTCAAGTTCGGCGTGCGGTTGGCGATCTCCCAGAAGCGCTGGGTCGGCCCGGTGTCGCTCGACCAGAGGACGGCGGCGCCGTTCGCCTCGATCAGGAAGCCGTGGGTGGGGACCAGGTGATCGACCGGGATGGGCGTGAACTTGACGCCGTCGATGACCACCGGCACCTCGTTTTCCAGCTCATGGAAGCGCATGGCCGGCACCAGGTGGTTCGGCAGGCGGGTGAAGTCCGGCCAGGTGGCGTTATTGAACAGATACTTGCGCAGGGCGTAGATGGTGGCCGAGGAGGCGTAGATGTCGATCGCCCCTTCGCCCTTGCCGTAGACGTTCTCGATGAAGAACGGCAGCGAATTGGTGTGGTCCATGTGGGAGTGGGAGAGGAGGATCGAACGCACCCCCACCTGCCGGTCGATCGACAGGGCCTGGGACAGGGACCCCGCGTCGAGCGCGATGGAGCCGTTGACCAGAAGACAGGTCATACGGCAGTCCAGGCTTTCGCCGCCATAGCCGCCAAGCACTTGGATCAGCATATATAGAGAGGATTGTATCCCCCCACCGGCTCGGGGAACAAGGAAAGGGACCGGGGCACCTTCGAAAAGGCTCCCGGTCCCCTCGTCAACGGCTCGTCAGAAGCGCGTGCCGATCCAGAACTCCGTGCGGAAGCCTTCGTCCTCCAGCCCGACCGGCGGCTTGTAGAGCTTCGCGAAGTCCCAGTTGAAGTCCAGGCCGTAGAGGCGGGTTGTGAGGCCCCAACCGTAGGAGGCGACGCCGTCCCTCAGCCGCTTGGAGTCCTCATCGTAGAAGTCGAAGCTCTCGAAGTCGTTGAACCAGGCCCCGCCGACGTCGAAGAACAGGACGCCGCGGACCCCCCCGAAAGCCCCGATCGGGGTGGCTATGACGTCGATCAGCGGGAAGCGGTACTCCAGGTTGGCATAGAACGCCCGGTCGCCGACCAGCGAACGGAAGTTGACGCCGCGCAAGGTGTCCAGGCCGCCGAAGTAGAACGGGCTCGGCCGGTTGCCGTCCGCCGCGCCCGCGAAGGCACGGAACGCGAGGTTGCTCCGCTGGGTCACCTGGAAGTACTGCCGGAAGTCGAGCGTGCCGGACTCCACCAGCGTGCCGCCCTCTTCGATGTCCGGGGCGTAGAGCAGGCCGAGGCGCCAGCGGCGGCCGGAGATCCCGCCGTAGTTGGCGAACAGGGCCGAGTCTCCCACCAGGGCGCCCTGCACCAGCGGGAAATCGTCGGAGGCCTCGAAGAAGTCGACGAACCCATCGGTGTTCTGGAACGGCAAGGCGATCTTGCGGTAGATGTAGCCGGCCCCGATCTCGGCGCGCTGGTAGAACGTGAACGGGAAGATGACCGAGCCGATGGCCCCGGAGGTCTGGTCCGCGACGCGTCCGCGGTCGAGGCGGTCCTGGATGGGGTCGCCCGTGGCGTAGAAAGTGCGGTCGTCGAAGATCTGCGCCTGCCACTGCCAGCGGTGGGAGAAGTCGGCGTAGAGGACGTTGAAGTTCGAGAAGCTGTCGATCGAGCGCAGGTTGGCGAAGATCCTGCGGTCGCCCAGGTAGTCCGAGAAGGTGAGCAGGATCTGGCCCAGGTAGCTCTGGTCACTGTTGACGCCGATGTAGGTTTCGGCGTTCTCCAGGAAGAACTTGCGGCCACGGTACTTGTCCTTGTTGGCGTCGTCGAGGGTCACCTGGATGTCGGGCTCGAAGCGCGGCAGCTCCTGGGCCGCCACGGCTACGTCCGGCAGCGCGACCGTTTCCGGATCGCCCACCGGCTCGCCGGTCTCGGTGACGTAGAGGTCGAAGCTCCCCTTCCAGAACCCGTCATAGACCAGCCGCTCGCCCCCTTCGGGGTCGCGCAGCACGGTGGGCCAGAAGGCGCCGGTCACCACGTTGGTGTGCTGCCGGAGCTGCCCCGTCGCCAGGTCGAGGCCGAAGATGTTCTCCGGGCCCTTGCGGTCAGACGTGAAGTAGAGCCGCTTGCCGTCGGGCGAGTAGATGGGGTCGTTCTCGTTCGACTCGCCGGTGGTCACCGCGAACCGGCTGCCCGGCTTGTCGAAATCCAGCCGGAAGAGCTTGGCGAAGCCCGTGCTGCCCACGGCCGACACGAACACCAGCGACTTGCCGTCCGGCGAGTAGGCGGGCGCGCCGTCGTAGAGCTCGTCGTTGGTCTGGTTGGTGATCGTGCGGCTCGCGAGGTCGAGGAGGAAGATGTCGAACTGGCCGCCCCGCCAGCCGGAGAAGGCGACCGTCTTGCCGTCCGGGCGAGAAGGCCGGCGCGGACTGCTGCTCGAGGTCGTCCATGTCGATGATCTCGCGCAGGCCGCTGTTCAAGACGTCGATCAGGAGCAGGCTGCGCCCCTTCTCGCGCTTGGCGAACACGGCGATGGTGTTGCCGTCGGGCGAGAAGGAGAGGTCGCGCCCCCTCTTGCGGCCGAGAGCGAGCTCCTGGGCCACCAGGTACTGGTATTCGTTCGAGAAGCCGCGGGTGAGGTTGCGGATCAGCCGGCGGTTCTTGGTGTCGAAGAGGACGACGTCCACGTCGCCCTTGTAGACGGTCAGGGCAGCCACCAGGTCGCCCGAGGGCGAGGATACCGGCGAGGTCGACTGGCTGCCGGAGCGCTCGTTCTCGATGCGGAAGACCTTGCCGAAGTCCGACGGCTCGCCGGTCTCGATGAGCTGCGGCAGGTACTTCTTGCGCAGCCACTTGCGGAACTCCAGGTCGAAATCCTCGGGCTCCAGCTTGAACGCCCGCTTGATCGCCCGGTCCACCCGCGAGCCGATGGTGTTGCGCACCTCGTAGATGAAGTCGAGGAAGCCTTCCTTGCCCCAGCGCTCCTCGATGAAGTCGAACACCGCGTGGCCGAAGCGGTAGGCGAAGAAGCCGTTGACGTCGCCCCGGGCCGACGGAAGGAATCCGGTCGTTGACCACCGCGTCGCGCAGGTACATCTTGTCGCGCTCGGTCTCGTCCTTGGCCATGTAGCTCGCCATGCCCTCCATGAACCAGGTGGGCGGACTGGTGGCCACGGCCTTGGCGAGGCTCCCCTGGAACAGCATCTGGTACTGGAAGATGTGGGTCAGCTCGTGGAGCATGAGCTGCATCAGCTCCGCGTCCGGCAGGTCGATCGGCAGCACCATGCGGAAGCGGGCCGGGCTGGCGAAGGCGCCGACACCCTCCGGGATGAAGTTCAGGATGATGTTGTTCTGCTCGAACGCCGAGTGGGTGGCGTAGAAGATCAGCGGGACGGGGTCCTTGATCTGGAAGTTGAACTCCCGCGAGAGCTGGTCGTAGGCGCTCTCGGCGAAGGAGACCACCTTCTGGAGCTGCGCCTCCTCATCCTTGTAGTAGTAGAGGTCGAAGTGGGGCGAGTGGTAGATCTGCCACTTGAAGTCCCGGTACTGGATCTTGTTCTTGCCGAACTGGTCGCCGGAGAAGGTGGGGCCGTACTGGGCCCCGGCGGGCGACGGCAGGGCGAGCAGCAGCGAGCCCAATGCCAAAAGGCCCGCCAGGATCGGGCGATGCGATGAGCGGGTCAAAGGAGATCTCCTTTTCTTACTGCGTGAACAGGATGCGGCTGGCCTCGACCTCTTTCTGCGTGAACACGTTGACGATCCGGTCCTCGAGCGAGAGCAGGTTCTCGAACATGCCGGCCAGCGGGTCGGTGTTCTCACCCTCGAAGCTCTGGAAGTCCTTGAAGTTGTCCTGGTAGAGCAAGGCCCCCGTCTTGCCGTCGTAGACCTGCATCAGGATGTCGTACTGGAAGCCGGTCTGCTCGACCAGCACCTGCCGGAGATAGGTGCGGCCGTTGTAGGGGGAGACGTACTCCTCCGTGCGGTAGCCGGAGCGGTCCTGAATGTCGAAATCGAGACCGCCGGTCAGAATCAGGTCTGCTTGGACCCTCTCCCCCAGGGCGCGCCAGAAGTCGGCCTGCCGGGAGAGCTGCTCCAGGTCGTAGGTCGGGAAGTCCACCGGCCCCGGCTCGATCACCTTGAGCTCGGTCTCCCGCCTCAGAACCTTGAGCAGGTAGCGGTTGAACTCTTTCTGCACGTCGATGTCGCGGCCTTTGATCTTCTCGGCGCCCTCCTGGCTCACCACCAGGAACGGCGCGACGGCCAGCGACTTGCGGCCCTGGAGGTCGAGCTTCGCACGCTGGGGCAGCGTCAGCTTGACCTCCACCCCGGCGAAGGCGGGCAGCGCGGCGAGCGTGAGGAGGGTCGCGAAGAGGAGGGGGCGGTTGCGGTTCATCATGCAAGATCTCCTTCGAATCCTTCAAGCTCGGCTCAGCGTACGGAGCGACTGTCCGCCGGCGGGGGCGGTGCGTCCACAGGGGTGGACGGTTCTCCCAGAGGCGGCGCCGGGGGCGTAGGCGGCGGAGGAGCTCCGGCGGGCTTGCCTTCTTCCGGCTTGGCCGTCTTCTCCCCCTTGAAGCCCTGGTAGAACTCGACGAACCGTGAGTAGTTGGCCCGGATCTCCTTGTCCTCCGGAGAGAGCCTCAAGGCCTTCTGGTAGTACTCCAACGCCTTGTCGAACTGCCCGGCGGCCTCGAAGGCGACTCCCAGGTTGCTCTGAACGCGGGAGTTGCCGGGATCGAGCTTCTCCGCCTCCTGGAAGCGGAAAAGCGCCTCGTTCCAGAGGCCCCGGCGGGCCATGTCGACCCCGAAGGCGAGCTGAGCATGGGCCTGGTTCGGCTGCTGGTGGCCGCTGCACGCGGCCAACGGAAGGAGGACGGCGAGGAGGCAGACGGCAGCGGCGCTCGAACGCATCGAGAGAGACCTCAGCGTAGTCTCCGGACCTCTGCGGACCGGGGGGATGAAAGAGTGGGCGGCATCGCCTGTTTTCCGAGGGGGAAGTATACACAACGCGTGCCGGAGGGGCTGCCCGCCTTCTGAGACCCCGCGCGGCCCTGTCTTGGAGGCGAAAACCGGGCTCCGAAAAAAAGTTGAGCGATTCGAGGCGGTTTTTCCGTCTTATGGGAGGTGAGCCGAACAAGGAGACCCGGAACCCTATGACCACCCCTTCCCGACGCGAGCTGTTGATCGCCTTGAACGCCTCTACCGAGATCTCCCGCCCTGCCGTCTACCGGCTGGCCGAAGAGCTGGACCGCTGGCTCGGCCGGGACTCGCCGCCCGACCTCCTGGCCGCCGCGGCCGGCGTGCCCAAGCGCCAGATGCGGCGCGCCCTGGCCGCGACGGCAACCGCCGCCGACCTTGCGGCCCGCGAGACCGCGGAGGCCGAGCGGCTGGGCGGCCGCATCGTGACCCTGGAAGACGAGGACTACCCGCCCGGCCTGCGCCAGCTCTCTCCGCCGCCGCCCGTTCTCTATGTACGCGGGGAAGTGCCGGCCGGTCCGGCCGTGGCCATCGTCGGCTCCCGCAAGCCCGACGCCTATGGCGAGGAGGCGGCCGACCTCTTTGCCCGCACCCTCGCCGGGGCCGGGGTCACCGTGGTCTCCGGCTTCGCGAAGGGGATCGACACCGTGGCCCACCGGGGCGCCATGGCGGCCCCGAACGGCCGGACGGTCGCCGTGCTCGGCTGCGGCCTGGGCGTGGACTACCCCCGCGGGCACGGCCGCCTGGCCGATGAGATCGCCGCCCGGGGCGCCGTTCTGAGCGAGCTCCCCTGCGCCATGCTCCCCCGGGCCTGGCATTTTCCCCTGCGCAACCGGTCGATCGCGGCCCTCACCGCCGGCACCCTCGTGGTGCAGGCCGCCATCCGGTCGGGCTCCCTGATCACCGCCCACCACGCTCTCGACCTGGGGCGGGAAGTCTGGGCCATCCCCGGGAGGATCTTCGATGAAGGCTCGCTCGGAGCCAATGCCCTGATCCGGGAAGGGGCCCATCTCGCCCAGCACCCGGCGGACCTCCTGGAGATGCTCCTTCCCCACGGCACCGCATCGCGGATTCCCTTCCCCATCGCCGCCGCCGGACCGGAGCCGCCCACCGGCTTCCCCGGCCAGGTCCTCTCCGAGGTCCCGCCGGGTGGCTCGCGGGTGGCGGAAGAGATTGCCATCCGCCTGGACGCCGCCATCGACCAGGTTCTGGCGGCTCTCCTCGAGCTGGAAATCGAAGGGTGGGTCAAACGGCTGCCCGGGTCGGCGTATGCGCGGTGACCGTAGGCCGGCTGCGTCCCTTTCCGGGCCTGCGCTTGTCTCGCAACCCCATCTCCGGGCACTCTGTTCAGTGCAGGGCAGCGCGGCGTCCGCCGCGCCGCCTCAAACGCAGTCTGACCAGAGAGAGAGGAAGGGAAACATGCGCAAGCCGATTCTTTGCCTGGCCGCCGTCTTCGCCTTGGGAGCCCTGGTGGCTTTCGGGGCTCCCGCGTCAGCATGTCCGACCACGGGTCCGACGTATGCCGAAACGGTTTCCGAGGGGGTCCTCAACCTGGGCAACTCCTGCTGGTTCAACCCGGCGCCCAATGCCATGAAGCTTTACCAGTTGCAGCGGCACACGTGCGTGACCCGGCTCTACCAGAACATCACGCAGTGCAACGGCACGGTGACCAAGCAGTACGTGGCCCAGGTGAGCACCACCTATAGAAACTGCTATAAGCCGCTCACCACCTCGTGCGTGGGGAACATGGACTGGGCACCGACGCCTATCTGCAACCCTACGGCCTGCTGACTCCCGCGGCCGGCGTGCCCTCGTTCAGCCACTCGCGCAGCGTATTCGGCATGGACGAGGTCACGGGGGGAGTGCTCCTTGGGCCTGATTTTACCGCCTTCCTACGCCCTGATCTCCACCTCGGCCTCGACTTCCACGGGGACGTTGAAGGGGAGCTCGGCCACCCCGATGGCGGACCTCGCGTGAGCGCCGCGGTCGGGTCCGAAGACCTCGAGGAGCAGCTCCGAACAGCCGTTGATGACGGCTGAGGTCTGGGTGAAACCGGGGGCCATGTTGGCCATGCCGAACAGGCGCAGCCAGGCGGTGATCCGGTCCAGGCCGCCCAGCTCGCGGTGGAGGCTGGCGATCATGGCGAGGCCCGCGAGGCGGGCGGCGTGCGCTCCCTGCTCCAGCGTCAGATCCTGGCCGATCTTGCCCAGCGGGGTGGCCACGGAGCCGTCCACTTGGAGCGGCACGTGCCCGGAGACGTAGGCCCGGTTTCCCCGCACCCGCACGGAGGCGAAGGGGAGGCGGACGCCCGGAGGGGTCTGGAGGGGAGCGGGCAGGACGATGCCGAGGTCGTGCAGTCTGGATTCGATCGATTCGCTGGATTCGGTGGCCATGCCCCGAATCTTATCCCGCCTGATCCTCCGGGCCTACGACCACCTTCAAGGCCCGCGGCAGCACCTCGAAACAGGCGGGGGCGTTGCCGATGAGCTCGCCGTCCACGTTGAACGCCATGGGGGGATCGGACTCGATCTCGACGCGGGTGACCTTGCGGAACAAGAGAAGGTCGCTCTCCGTGTGCCGGCCCAGCAGAACCTGGGGGGCCAGAATGGCCAGCTGCGGGATGGTGGCCGCCGGGGCGATCATGAGGTCGAGGAGGCCGTCGTCCAGAATGGATTGGGGCGCGATGGGGATGCCCGCGGCCACGAAACGGCCGTTCGAGAGGATGACGTTGTAGGTGTCCAGCTCCAGCACTTCACAACCGTTGACGACGAAGCGGGTCTTGAACCCCTGCAGCTCCGGCAGGGTGCCGAGGGCGCCGCGCAGGTAGGCGAGGGGACCCCAGCGCTCCTTGGCCTCGCTCGCCTTCTCGCTGACCACGCCGCTGAAGCCGCCGGCCGCCATGTTGATGAAGTAGCGGCACGAATCTCCGGGAGTCGCCAACGTGGCCCGGGCCACGTCCAGAGCCTGGACCCGGTCCGCCTCGAGGATGGCGAGCGCCGCGTCGAGATCCGCCGGGACGTTGATCGAACGGGCGAAGTCGTTGCCGGTGCCCAGCGGCAGCAGGCCCAGGCGGGCGCGCCCGAAGTCCTCCGCCAGTCCGTTCACGACCTCGTTCAGGGTGCCGTCACCGCCCGCGGCCACCACCAGCCCGGCGCCGGACAGGACGCCCTCCCGGGCCAGGGCCTCGGCGTCGCCCGCCTTCTCCGTGATCCGCACGTCCGTTTCGGGCCGGCGCTCCAACGTTTCCCGCAGATGGGCCACCTCGTCCACACTGCCGGCGTTGGGGTTGATGATGATGAGTGTCTTCATGCGGTCAGCGGCATCCGGGCCATCGTCAGCGCAGGCGCGGGGCGTAGCGGTCCGGCTCGACCCGGCGGGTCTCGATGACGTCCGGGTCATAGGGCTGGCCGAGGTTGAAGAGCCGCGCGGCGATCCACGCCAAGCTCATGGTCGGGATGGGGCCGGTGATCGGGATCAGGGCCTCGAAGGAGGCGACGTTGCGCAGCGCCTGGAGCCCATAGCGGTTGAGGATGACCCAGATGATGGGCGCCGAGAACGAGTCGAGAGCCAGATCGAGCAGGTCGAGGCCGACCATGAGGGACAGGGGCACCGCGCGCACCGTGGTGAAAAAGTCGGCGTTGGCGGGCACTCGAATGCGGCGCAGCGCCCGGAAGGCCCAGAACAGCACGACACCCGAAAGGATCAAGGCCACGGCCGCGACGGCCAGCAGCAGCTTCAACAGGTTTCCCCAGTCCACCGTAGACCTCCTGAGGCGCCCCTTGGCGCCGGTGATCGCCGTACCCACGGTTACCGGAAAAACTGTTTGCAAGATCCGGCCCTGATCCTGCAAGGAAGGTCTCTCATGAAGTATCCAACGAGTTCTCCTCCTCCCACAGGCCGATCCGGCACGATTCGTGCCTTGCTGGCTCTTCTGCTGCTCGCCGCCACCCTGGGTGAGGGGCACGCCGACGCCCCCGCCAAGCCCTGGAAGAAACTCTCGGAACGCGAGACACGCTACCTGGAGATGGAGCTGGCCCAGATCCGGCGCATGAAGGGAAACTTCGAGTGGATCGGCCGGCAGCCCCTGGCCTCCGGCGCCCTGGCCGCCGCGGCCCTGGCGGCGGAAGGCCGGCCTGACGCCCCCGAGGTTACCGCGCTCAGGGTCGACGTGGCCAAGTGGGTCGAGGGCGTGCTCGGCTCCTGTGCCCGGTGGCACACCAACGAATGCGCCCGCTCGCAGCTGCCGCTCCAGAGGCTGGTCCTCCAATATCCCGAAGCCCTCCCTCCTCCTCTCCTCGACCGCCTCCGCAAGACCCTGGGCTCGAGCGGCGCGCCGCCGCCCGGCGACGGGCTGGTTCAGGATCCGTGGGGTTTCGGCGACACGGAGAACCAGCGGATGATCACCATGTCCCGCAGCCTGGTGGCCCAGGCGGTGGCGGGAACGCCGGACTCGCCGGCCGCGAAGGGCTGGGGCGCGTTCGCGGAGGCGTTCCTCCAGGCCCATGACCGGGACGGCTGGTACGAGGCCGAGAGCCCCGTCTATCTGGCGCTGTCGGTGACCGGCCTCCTCCAACTCGCCGACCACGCGCCCCAGGCTTCCGTGCGCGAGCTGGCCAGGCGCCAGCTCGACGTGCTGTTTGCCTCCTGGGCGCAGGAACAGGTGGGGGGGTACCCCGCGGGGGCCAAGAGCCGCACCTCGGCGGTGTGGGCGCTCAGCCGCCAGAGCAGCCCGTGGGAAGCTTGGGCGTGGCTGGCCGCGGGCATGGGGAACCCGGAGGAGATCAACTTCATGGACCGGCCCGAGCTGCCGGTGAGCCGCTACCAGATCCCCGAGGGAGTCGTGCGCCTGCTGACGGACCGCCGGAAGCAGAAGCCGTACGAGATCCTGGAGCGGCGGAAGATCGACCCCGCCAAGCGCCGGGACGTGAACGCGGCCCTGTACGCCTATGCCACGCCGGACTACATCCTGGGCGTGTCGCAGTCGGTGGGCGGCATGGCCTTGCGCGTTTCCGGCGGCCAGGAGATCGTGGCCACGCTCTACGCCGAGCACCCGGAGTTCGCGCCGCTCTACCTCTGGAGCCGCACGAAGACGCCCAAGAGTGACGACGCCGGCGAGCTCAATACGCTCGATCAGGCCGTGGCGAGCCGCAACCTCGCCGTGGCCCGGCTGGACACGCCGGGGGCGGGCCTTGGCCACGCGTTCCTCTCGCCCCCCTGGTCGGACCCCGAGGTGATGGGAGAGGTTCTGTTCTCGCGCTGCGGCGACACCTACGTGGCCCTGGTGACCGAGGGGGGCTGGGACGTGGCCCCGGCGGTGGAAAAGTTCCCCGCCTACTACGGCGCCGGCAAGAAGCGGCAGCGCGACCTCGCCGGCTCCTGGGTGGCCGTGCCCCGGCGCCAGCCGGCGAGCGTGGGGCTCCAGGCGGGGCGCCAGGCGGAAGACGGCGATTTCGCGGCCTGGAAGAAGAAGGTGGCGGGCGCGGCCCGGCTCCAGGTGGTGGAAGGGGAGGTCCGCTTCACCGCGGGAGACGGCACGCGGCTGACCTTCGTGCCCGGACGGAGCGCGGCGGTGGCGGGCAAGGCCCTGGAGGCGGATGGCTATCCCCGGCTGGCCTCGCCGTTCCTGAGCAGCCCGGTGCCCGGCCGCTGGTCGTTCTCCTTCGAGAAGGCGCGGTGGGGGTTCGATCCCTTTCCAAGGCCCGTGGAAAAACCCCTGGAAAAGGAAACGGGGGCGCCGAAGCGCCCCCGCGTGGGCTCCGCCAAGCCGGACCGGGCCGGCAACTAGAAAGAGCCTAGAACCGGACGCGCAGGCCGACCTGGGCCAGGCGCTGCTCGCCCTGGAGCGGGTCGCCCGAGTAGAAGCTCGGCTCGGCGCCGATCGGGTTGCCGGCGGCGTCGAAGAGGAGCGTGAAGCCGGCCGGGTTCTCCTCGTTGAAGACGTTGAACACCTCGGCGATCAGCTCGAGGCCGACGGGGCCGAATTTGAATTCCTTGCTGAGCCGGACGTCGAGCTGCGAGAACGAGTCGCCGCGCTCGGTGTTGACCGAGCCGCCCGGCAGCAGGTCGAGCCGGTTGCCGTCACGGTTGAGGTCGTTCGTGGTGTAGACGGTGTAGGGGGTCGCCGACCGGAAGCGGTACATGCCGGAGGCGTTGATCCCCCACGGGCCCTGGTAGACGGCGGAGAGGGTGAAGCGGTGCTTGGCGTCCGTGTTGAGAGGGCCGGAGCAGGCGCCGCAGAGCGGGTCGAAGGTGTTGAAGGAGACGTCGCGGCCGATGCGCAGGCCGGGTTGATAGGCGACGTTGGTCAGACGGAACTCGTCGGCACCGGCCAGGACGTTCCCTTCGACCTTGGAGTAGGTGTAGAAGCCCTGGAGCTCCAGCTTCGAGGTGGCGCGGGCGCGGAAGCTGATGTTGGCACCGTCATAGTCCGCCTTGCCGTTGCCGTACCAGATGCGGAAGTTGCCGAACTCCGGGAACCGGCGGCGGCCGGTGGCCGGGTCGAAGGGGTTGGCCCGGAAGCGGAACGGAATGTCCCGGTAGTCGATCGAGCTGACCTCGAAGTTCAGGCCCAGCCAGTCGGTGGCCTGCCAGGAGTAACCGAGCGAGATCTGCTCGGAGTAGGGGGTGGCGAGGGTCGGCGAGGCGACCTCGTTCGGCGGGTTGATGGCGGCGCCGGGGAGCTGGTTCGCCGGCAGCGGCTGGCCCGGCCGGAACAGGGTGCCGTCGGCGTTGCGGATGCCGGCGTTGTTGTGGACGTTGTAGACCACGCCGAAGCTCGACTGCACGGCGCCGGACGGGAAGAGGATGGTGGCGTTGGTGTAGGGGAAGTCGTAGTAGCGGCCGTAGCCGCCGCGCACCAGGTTCCGGCCGTCACCCTTCAAGTCCCAGGTGAAGCCGAGGCGGGGGCCGAAGTTGTCGTCGTCGTTCTCGAGCTGGGCGGCGCCGCCGTTCTTGAAGTCCTGAAGGTAGTACTCGTTGTAACGGGTCTGCGACGAGAGCGCCTGCTGGATCGGATTGGTGCTCTGGTTGAGGTCGTAGCCGTCCCAGTAGTCGTAGCGCAGGCCGACGTTGATGGTCAGCCGGTCGGAGACCAGGAGGTCGTCCTGGGCGTAGACGCTGTACTGGTCGACGGGCGTCGAGAGACCGGAGAAGCCGCCGAAGAACGTGATGTCGACCACGGGCGAGCTCGGGTCGTTGGTGGCGAAGGAGTACTGGCCGGTGGTGCCGGTCGTGGCCGAGGCCCGCAGGGTCGGCTCATGGATGTAGTTGACGCCCACCTTGAAGTTGTTGGCGCGGCCGCCGAGGGTGCGGGAGAAGCTGAAGTCGTCCTTGAACTGGTACTTCGTCTGCTCCGTCGTCTGCGGGGTGTTGATGTTCTGGCCCGTGTGGGCGCCCGACGGGAAGTAGAGGTACGGGGCGGTCGAGTCGGCCGTGATGGCGTTCTCGAAGGTGGTGTACTGGAAGACGAACTCGTTCAGGCTGTCCGTGCCGATCTGGAAGCTGTGGCCGGCGAGGATCGACTGGTACTTGTTGGTCACCGTGCCCAGGGAGTCGGGGGTGGCCAGCGCGCTCGCGCCGTACTTGTCGGTGTTCTTCTGGAAGCCGTAGCGCACCTGGAGGTACTGCTTGGGCGAAATGTTGACGGTGCCCTTGGCGGTCAGCAGCTCGTCCTCGAAGGGGATCGCAACGGACGTTCCCTGGAAGGCCGGGAAGGTCGGCTGCCCCGGACGGCCGGGGCCGTCGGGATCGGTGTCGACCGTGTAGCTGGTCTCCCGCTCGGTCTTCTCGTAGGTCGCGAAGTAGTGGGCGCGGTCCTTGACGAAGGGGCCGCCGAGGGCGAGGCCGTACTGCTTGCGCTCGTAGGGCTGCTTGTCGATGCCGGCCAGATTCTCCGACTCGGTCTTCGAGTTGAGGCTGTCGTCGCGGAAGAAGCCCCAGGCGCTGCCGGCGAGGTTGTTGGTGCCGGTCTTGGTGACCACGGTCAGCACGCCGCCTGTCGAACGGCCGTACTCGGCCTTGTACTGCTGGGTCTGGATGTTGAACTCCGCCACGCTCTCCAGGTTGAAGTTCTGGAGCGCGCCGCCGATCGTGTCGTCGGTGTTGTCACCGCCGTCGATCAGGTAATTGACGTTGCGGCCGATGCCGCCGTTCAAGGCCACCGTGAGCTGGCCCGGCTTCGTGGGGTCGGAGTTGTAGGAGAGCGCCGTGCCCGGGGCGAGGACCGCCAGGTTGGCGAACTGCCGGCCGTTGAGCGGCAGGTTCTCGAGCTGCTGCTCGGAGACCACGGTGCCGATGGACGGCGTGGTCTGCACCAGCGGCGCCTCGTCGACCACGGTGATCGACTCCTCCACCGTGGACGCGCTCATGTCGACGTTGATCTCGCGCTGGGAAGCGACGCTCATGCGGACTTCGTCGATGGTGACGGTGGCGAAGCCGTCGAGCTCGACCGTCACGGTGTAGAGGCCAATGGGAAGGGACGGCAGCCGGAACGTGCCGTCGCTCTCGGAGACGGTGCTGCGGGTGACGCCGGTGTCCTTCTGGGTCGCGGTGACGGTGACGCCGGGAAGGGCCGTGCCCTCCTTGTCCTGGACCTTACCCACCAGGTTGCCGGCCGACGTCTGGGCCTGGGCGGCCGGCGCCAGGGCAAAGCCCAGCGCCAGCGCCAACAGCGCCAGCAACGCGACCGGGCGGACTGCCCATCGACTCATTTTCATAGCTCTTCTCCTTCTTGAATAGTAGACATCAAACACGTGTACACACACCTGTCCAACGGAACGGGGCTCGCTCGAAATAAAGGGTGCCGCAGCGTGAAGATAGCGCTCCAGTTCCAGAAAAAAAAGGGGGCGCCGAAGCGCCCCCTCTTTCCGCGGGATACGAGGAGCGGTTAGAAGCTGACCCGGACGCCGACCTGGGTCAGGCGCTGCTCGCCCTGGAGCGGGTCGCCCGAGTAGAACGTCGGCTCGGCGCCGATCGGATTGCCGGCGTCGTCGAAGATCAGCGTGTGGCCGGCCGGGTTCTCCTCGTTGAAGACGTTGAACATCTCGGCGATCAGCTCGAGGCCGACGGGGCCGAAGTTGAAGCTGCTTGGAGAGCCGCAGGTCGAGCTGCGAGAAGGAGTCGCCGCGGGCGGAGTTGACCTTGCCGCCGGGCAGCAGGTCGAACCCGAAGCCGTCGTTGTTGAGGTCGTTGGTCGTGTAGACGGTGTAGGGGAGCGCCGACCGGTAGCGGTACATGCCGGAGGCGTTGATCCCCCACGGGCCCTGGTAGACGGCGGAGAGGGTGAACCGGTGCCGGGCATCGGTGTTGAGCGGCCCGGTGCAGGCGCCGCAGAGCGGGTCGAGGGTGTTGAACGAGACGTCGCGGCCGATGCGCAGGCCAGGCTGGTGGGCGACGTTGGTGAGGCGGAACTCGTCCGCCCCCGCCAGCACGTTCCCCTCGGCCTTGGAGTAGGTGTAGAAGCCCTGGAGCTCGAGCTTGGAGGTGGCGCGGGCGCGGAAGCTCAGGTTGGCGCCCTGGTAGTCGGCCTCACCCTTGCCATACCAGAGGCGGAAGTTGCCGAAGTCCGGGAAGCGCCGTGCACCCGTGGCCGGGTCGATGGGGTTGGCCCGGAAGCGGAACGGAATGTCGCGGTACTGGATGGAGACCGCCTCGAAGTTCAGGCCCAGCCAGTCGGTCGCCTGCCAGGAGAGGCCCAGCGAGAGCTGGTCGGAGTAGGGCGTCGCCTGCGTGGGCGAGGCGACCTCGTTCGGCGGCGGCACTTCCGCGCCCGCGATGCCGTTGGGCGGCAGCGTCTGGCCCGGGCGGAAGAACGAGCCGTCGGCGTTGCGGATGCCGTCGGGGTTGCGGACGTTGTAGACCACGCCGTAGTTGGACTGCACGGCCGTGGCCGGGAAGAGCAGGGTGGCGTTGGTGTACGGGAAGTCGTAGTAGCGGCCGTAGCCGCCGCGCACCAGGCGCCGGCCGTCGCCCTTCAGGTCCTAGGTGAAGCCGAGGCGCGGCCCGAAGTTGTCGTCGTCGTTCTCGAGCCGGCCGCCCTTGCCGCCCTGGAAGTCCCGCAGGTAGGACTCGCCGTAGCGGGTCTGGGTGGAGAGCGCCTGCCAGATCGGGTTGCTCGTCTGGTCGAGGTCGAAGCCGTCCCAGTAGTCGTAGCGCAGGCCGGCGTTCACGGTCAGCCGGTCGGAGACCAGGAGGTCGTCCTGGGCATAGACGCTGTACTGGTCGACGGGGGTCTCGTTGCCGGCGAAGCCGCCGAAGAAGGTGATCTCGATCACCGGCGAGCCGGGTCGTTGTCCTTGAAGTTGTACTGCCCCGTGGTGCCGGTCGAGAAGTCGCCGCCCAGCGTCGGGCTCGTGAATCCAGTTGGCGCCGACCTTGAAGTTGTTGCGACCGCCCCCCGAGGGTGCGGGTGAAGCTGAAGTCGTCCTTGAACTGGTACTTGGTCTGGTTGGTGGCCTGCGGCGTGTTGACGTTCTGGCCGCTGTGGACGCCCGAGGGGAAGTAGAGGTACGGGGCCCGCGAGTCGGCCGTGATGGCGTTCTCGAACTTGGTGTACTGGAAGACGAACTCATTCAAGCTGTCGGTGCCGATCTGGAAGCTGTGGCCGGCGAGCAGCGACTCGTACTCGTTGGCCACCGTGCCCAGGGAGTCCGGGGCGGAAAGCGCGCTCGCACCGTACTTGTCCGAGTTCTTCTGATAGCCGTAGCGAACCTGGAGGTACTGCTTGGGCGAAATGTTGACGGTCCCCTTGGCGGTCAGCAGCTCGTCCTCGAACGGGAGGGAGACCGACGTGCCCTGGAACTGGGGGAAGGTCGGCGCCTGGGGGCCTGTGCCGTCCGGGTCGGTGTCCACGTTGTAGCTGGTCGTCGCGCTCGGTCTTCTCATAGGTGGCGAAGAAATGGGCGCGGTCGCGGACGATGGGGCCGCCCAGCGCCAGGCCGTACTGCTTGCGCTCGTAGGGCTGCTTGTCGACGCCGGCCAGGTTCTCCGACTCGGTCTTCGAGTTGAGGCTGTCGTCGCGGAAGAAGCCCCAGGCGCTGCCGGCGAAGTTGTTGGTGCCGGTCTTGGTGACCACGGTCAGCACGCCGCCTGTCGAACGGCCGTACTCGGCCTTGTACTGCTGGGTCTGGATGTTGAACTCCGCCACGCTCTCCAGGTTGAAGTTCTGCAGCGCGCCGCCGATCGTGTCGTCGGTGTTGTCGCCGCCGTCGATCAGGAAGTTGACGTTGCGGCCGATGCCGCCGTTGAGCGCCACCGTGAGCTGGCCCGGCTTGGTGGGGTCGGAGTTGTAGGAAAGCGCCGTGCCCGGGGCGAGGATCGCCAGGTTGGCGAACTGCCGGCCGTTGAGCGGCAAGTTCTCGAGCTGCTGCTCGGAGACCACGGTGCCGATGGACGGCGTGGTCTGCACCAGCGGCGCCTCGTCCACCACGGTGATCGACTCTTCCACCGTCGAGGCGCTCATGTCGACGTTGATCTCGCGCTGGGAGGCGACGCTCATCCGCACTTCGTCGATGGTCACGGTCGCGAAGCCGTCGAGCTCTACCGTCACCGTGTAGACGCCGATGGGGAGGGACGGCAACCGGAACGTGCCGTCGCTCTCGGTCACCGTGCTGCGGGTGACGCCCGTGTCCTTCTGGGTCGCGGTGACGGTGACGCCCGGCAGGACGGTCCCCTCCTTGTCCTGGACACGGCCGACCAGGTTGCCGGCCGAGGTCTGGGCCTGGGCCGACGGCGCCAGGGCGAGGCCCAGCACCAGCGCGAGCAGCATGACGGCTGCCCACATTCGTTTAGGATTCAAGCTCCTTACGTTCATGACATGTCTCCTTCTGGATCGCAGTGAATCAACTTTTCCTGTCAAAGCAGTCCGGAAAAACGCTCCAACAAAGACGGTAAAGACCGAGTCTGGTTTCATCTCCCCGCCGCCGCCCGGCCGGCGACCCGGGCCAGGAGCTGCTGGGCGGCGCGGCGCTGCTCGGCGAAGCCGGGATTCCCCTCCGTGGAGGCGAGGAAGTCCCGGTAGGCGTTGCCGGCGGCCGCCAGATCCCCTGCCATGTCGTACGCGATGGCCCGGTTGAGCCGCACCTCGTGATAGCTCGGCGCCAGGGCCAGGGCGCGCTCGAAATACGGCAGCGCGGCCTGCGGCTTGTCGCGCTCCACCTCCAGGGTGCCCAGGCCGTTGAGCGGCTCCGCGTACCGGGGAGCCAAAGAAACCGAACGGAGATAGGCCTGCTCGGCCTCCCCTCCCCGGCCCAGGGCGCGGAGCGCATTGCCCAGATTGTTCATGGCCAGGGCGTTTCTCGGGTCGAGCCGCGTGGCCGTCTCGAACTCCAGCCGCGCCGCCTCCAGCTTCCCCTCGCCCAGCTCGATGATTCCCAGCGTATTGTGCGCCTCCGGCCGGGTGCCGTCGAGCCGCAGGGCGCTCTCGATGGCCTCGCGCGCCTCGCCCAGCCGGCCCGTTTCCTGGAGCGCGGCGGCCAGGTTGTACCAGGCCTCGGGGTCCGTGGGCACCGTCTCGGCGGCCCGCCGGTAGAGGGGCACGGCCTTCTCGAAATTCCCCCGGTCGCGCCACGCCGCGGCCAGCTTGCCGCGGAACACCGGGTTTTCCGGATCGGCCGCCACCAGCGTCTCCAGCGAGCCCAGGGCCACGTCGAGCTTGCCGTCCTGGAGATCGGCGTTCGCCCGCTCGAAGCGCTGGAAGAGGTCCACCATGGTCTTGGGATCGGGGGACGAGCTTTTGGAGGTCTGAGCTTTGGGCGCGGCCGTACCGGCGGCGTAGCCGAGGCTGGCCAGGCGCGCCCGGGTCTCCGCGTCCGGCGCCGAGCCCAGGGGAGTTGCCACGGCGCCGGCCTCGATGGCCGCGATCCGCGAGGCGAAGCCGCTCGCCGGCTCCGCCTTCCGGGCGACCAGGTTCACCGTCTCGCCGGGGTCGCGGCTCAGGTCGTACAGCTCCGGGTTGGGCGCCGAAATGTACTTGAGGTCCCGCCGCCGAAGCGCCGCCAGCGGGCTCCAGCCGAAGATCGCCGGATACTGGCTCTCGGCGTAGACCTCCGTGGCGGGCGGCTCATCGCCATCCAGCAGGGCTTTCGAGAGGTCCCGCCCGTCGAGCTTCCGGCCGGCGGGCGCCGGCAGGGTCTTGCCCAGCAGCCCCGCGAGCGTCGGCGCCAGGTCCACCAGGCTCACCGGGGTGTCCACCACCCGGGGCTTCAACCGGCCCGGGGCGCGCACCAGCAGAGGCACGTGGATCGTGGGCTCATAGAGCAGGAGGCCATGGGTGATCTCGCCATGCTCGCCCAGCCCCTCGCCATGGTCGGCGGCCACGGCCACCACGGTCTCCCCCGCCAGCCCCTGCTTCTCCAAGGCCTCCAGCAGGCGGCCCACCTGCTCGTCCACCTCCGAGATCTCGCCGTCGTACGGCTTGCCGGGGTGGCGCGCGGCCCAGGCAGCCGGCGGCGCGTAGGGAGCATGGGCGTCATAGAGATGGACCCAGAGGAAGAACGGCCGCTCGTCCTCGAGGCCCAACCACGCGAGGGCGCGGTCCATCACGTCCCGGCCCGGCCGCTCGGCCTCCAGGGTGACGCCGGCATGGGGATCGCGGGGGATCTCGTCGTCATACGTCTCGAACCCCTGGTTGAGCCCGAACCGGTGGTCGAGCACGAAGGCGCCGATGAACGCGCCCGTCCGGTACCCCTGCCCGGCCAACAAGGTGGCGAGCGTCCCCGTCCCTTCCGGATAGGCGCCGAGGCCGTTGTTGCGCAGCCCGTGGTGAGGCGGCAGCAGGCCGGAAAGGATGCTCGCGTGGGACGGCAGCGTCAGCGGCACGGCGGACGAGGCGCTGGAGAAGCGCAGGCCTTCCGCCGCCAGCCGGTCCAGCGACGGGGTCACGGCGTCACGGTCCCCGTAGCAGCCCAGGTGGTCGGCCCGCACCGTGTCCAGGGTCACCAGCACCAGGTTGGGATTCCCCGCCTCTTTTCCCTTGCCGCAGCCGGCGGCCAGAGACAGGGCTCCCAGAAGGAGCGCGATGAACGCATTCCGAAAAACCGGGTACGGAATTTTGAATCTATTCAGCAATCAAACCACTGCCTCGGTAAATGCAATTGCCGAAGGATAGCGGAATGTAGGAATGGCGGGAAGAGAGAAGGCGGGCGGGGCGGTTTTTGAACAAACCGCCCCGTGAAACTGAAACCGTTTACATGTCGTCCAGCATCTTCTGCCGCTTGGCGTTGAACTCCTCCTGGGAGATCAACCCCTCGTCCAGCAGGCCTTTGAGCTGGCGGAGCTTCTCGGCCATCGGGCTCGCCGCCGGAGCTGCGGCAGCCGCCGGGGCAGCCGCGGCGGGAGCCGCCACCGGGGCCGCTCCGCCTTGCATGGCCTCGCGCATCATGCCCGGAAGCATGGCGCCGAGGCCGGCGCCCATGCCGATCCCCAGGCCGGCGCCCACGGTGCTGCCGGCCTCGCCCCCTGGATTGGCGGCGGCGTCGCCGATCGCCCGGGCGGTCTTGAACTTCATGTAGGCGTTCATGTCGCCGATGGCGCCCATGCCGCTGCGCTCGTCGATGACCTTCTGGACCTCCTCGGGCGGCGTGATGGCGCCCATGTAGAGGTCGACCAGCTCGATGCCGTACTTGGTGAAGTCGTCGGCCACCCGCGCCTTGAGGCCCATGGCCAGCTCGTCATAGAGCTTCGCCAAGTCGAAGATCGAGGTCAGGTTCTCGCCCAGCACGTCCGTCAGGCGGGCCACGATGACGTCGCGGAAGTAGTCCTCCACCCCTTGCGTCGTATAGAGGCCCCGGCTGCCCACCACCGTGTTGACGAACACCTGGGCGTTCGAGATCCGCACCGCGAACTTGCCGAAGGCGCGCAAGCGCACCATCGCGAGGTCCGCGTCGCGGAAGATCACCGGCTCCTTGGTCCCCCACTTCAAGTCCAGGAACGTCTTGGTGGAGACGAAGAACACGGCCGCCTGGAACGGCGACGTCCCGCCGAACGGGATGCCGAAGACGCTCGCCAGGATGGGGACGTTCATCGTCGCCAGCGTGTGCCGGCCCGGGCCGAAGGTGTCCAGCGCCTTGCCGTCGCGGAAGAACACCGCCTGCTGGCTCTCCTCGACGATGAGCTGGCTGCCGAGGCGGATGGCGGCCGTGCCGTTGGCCGGCCAACGCGACACCATGGTGTCGCCGGTGGGGTCCTGATATTGGATCACGTCCATTTGTCAGTCTCTCCTAGCTCTTGCTTCAGGCAATTCGCTTCAGACGCCGATGAGGTCCGTGCCGCCTTGCGCCACGCTGCTGATGACCTGCTCGCGCTGGCGCCACTTGGCGTCCAGGCCGCGCACCAACTGGAGCGCCCGCTCCAGGGCCGCGGCGGGGTCATCCCCCCCGGGCGCCGGCAGGTTGGCGATCTCGCCCTCGACCTGCGCCAGGTCGTTCACGATGGACAGGTCGAACTGGTAGAGCCGCTCGAGCTCGGCCTCGCCGATCTTCACCGGGTCGAACAGCCCCGACGCCCCGTAGTCGGCGAACCGGATCGCCTGCGACAGGCCGTCGATCTGCCGGTCCAGCCGGTCGAAGGCGGAAAGCACGCCGATCTTCCCGGCGTCGGTATAGCTCCGCGCCCGGTCCCGCACGGCGGCCTTCAGCCGTCCCAGCTCCGACGCCAGATGCTCGCGCAGCGTCTTGTCGACGTCACGCCGCAGCTCGCGGTCTTGAAACCCCCGGTACCCGGGGATCTTGTCGCCGATCCGCTCCAGGATGTTCCGCTGCGCCTTCGCCTGCTCATAGCCGTTGCTCATCCGTTTCCTCCTCCCACTGTGGCCCCGCTATCCTACCGCATCGCGGCATGAGCGGCGTGAGGAGGGGATATACGCGCGGCGGGGGCGGGAGTTGCGAGAGTTTCCGGAGCCGCCGTCTCGAATCTCAAAACCACTGGATCGGCGCCAGAATCTCGACGATAGGAACCCGAATCCAGTGGATGTCGGCTGGATTCTCGTGTTTCGGCGCTGGATCCAGTGGATTTCAATCTCGAAATCACTGCAGCGGCGGCCGAATGGCGAGAGTTTTGGGCCGGAATGAGAGTTTCTGGAGCAGAACCAGTGGATCGCGCCATGGATCCAGTGGATCTGAGAACGGAATCACAACTTCCACAAGCACCGGCTCAACTAACCGCCTCCTGCCCCCGCCCGTTCGCGGTTACAATAGGCGGCTCACCACTACGGGGAGGTGTGGCCGTGAATCTGCGGGAGCCGGGGTCCATCCTAGACGGCAAGTACGAGATCGTGCAGCGCCTCGGCAGCGGCGGCATGGGAGAGGTGTACCTGGTCCGCCACGTCCACCTGCAGGAGTTGCGGGTCATCAAGATCCTGCGCCAGGACCTCGCGACCGACCCTTCGGCCCAGAAGCGGTTCATGCGGGAGGCACGGCTCGCCACCCAGATCAAGCACCCCAACGTCGCCATCCTCTACGACTTCTCGACGCTGCCGGACGGCAGCTTCTACATGGTCTGGGAGCACATCCAGGGGCAGGACGTGGGGGACCGCATCCGCCGCGAGGGGCCGTTCCCGGTGCGGACCGCCGTCCGCCTCGGCGTTCAGGCGCTGACGGGGCTGGAGGCCGTGCATGCCACGGGCGTAATCCACCGGGACCTGTCTCCCGACAATCTGATGATCACGGAGGACAAGGCCGGGAACCTGCGGATGAAGATCATCGACCTGGGCCTCGCCCGGACGCTGGAGGCCGACGCCAGCTCCGAGATCACCCAGGTGGGGATGTTCATGGGCAAGCTCCAGTACTGCTCGCCCGAGCAGGCCGGGGTGCCCGCCGGGGTGGCGCTCGACCATCGGAGCGACCTCTATTCGTTCGCCCTGGTGCTCTACGAGATGATCGTGGGGCTGCCGCCGTTCGAGTCGGAGAACCAGCACGGTTTCGTCTTCAAGCGTCTCTCGGAGGACCCGCTCCCCCTGCGCGGCCGGCGGCCGGGGATCGAGGTGCCCATCGAGCTGGACCGGGTGGTCCGCCGGGCGTTGGAGCGCGACCGGGAGCTGCGGTTCACGGATGCCCGGGCCTTCATCCTGGCGCTGGACCGGGTAGACCAGTCGCTCAACGCCGCCGAGACGCGGGAGATCCCGTTGTCGACGATGGAGGCGGCCAAGGCCATGGGGCCGGCGGGGGCACCGGCGGGGACAACAGCCGCCGCGGGGGCGGTACGCCAGCGCAGCTCCAGCGAGCTGTCGCGCGCCGAGCGCGTGGACCTTCTGGCGCAGATCGAGCGGGCCTCCAAGCGGGTGCAGGAGAACGCGGCGGACTTTTCCCGCGTGGAGGTGGCCCTCGGGGCCGGCCGGTTCGACGAGGCGGAGAGGCTGCTGGCCCAGGTCGAGGCTTCCGCTCCCCGGGCCCAGGGGCTCGACCGGCTCAAGGAGAGGCTGGCCCAGTCCCGGGAACAGGCAGTCCAGGCCCGCGAGCGGGAATCGCGGGCGCGGGCGGACGAGAGCCAGTCGAAGGAGCGCCAGGCGCTGGCCCTCCGCGTGGCGGAGACGGAGCAGGTGCTCGTCAACTATCTCCAGAAGAAGCAGCTTCCCCTGGCGAGCTTCGCGCTCGAGACGCTCCTGGAGATCCAGCCCGACCATCCCAAGAAGGGCGACTACGAGGGGTGGCTCCAGGTGCTGGCCGAGGAGGCCGAGAAGGTCAAGCGGGCCGAGACGTCTCTCTCCGCCGGCCGGGCGGCCCTGGAGAAGCGCGACTTCAAGACCGCGCGGCGGGAGCTGGAGTCGGTCGCCCGCAACGACCCCACGGGGCAGCGGGCCGAGGCGTTCAGCCACGAGCTGGAGGCGGCGGAGCGCGAAAACCAGGAAAACAAGGAGATCGAGCAGCGCCGGCGCCGCTTCGAGGAGCTGCTGGCCGCCCACCGGGTGATGGAGGCCAAGGAGGAGCTCGAAGCGCTGGCGAAGCTGGACGTGCCGCGTGTGACGCTCGATTTCTACCGCGAGCAGTGGGCCGAGGCGCGCATGGCCATCCAGCGGGAGGAGCAGACGGCGGTGTTCGAACGGCGCTACCGCCAGGCGATCGAGGACCACAACTGGCTCGCCGCGAGCGAAGTCGCCCGCGAGATGGGGGAAGCGCAGCCCGGCAACCCGCGTTCCGCGGCCATGTTCGCCGAAGCCGAGCGGATGGAGACGATCGCCCGGCGCCAGCAGGCCATCGAGCAGGGGGTCCAGCAAGTGGACGCCTTCATCGAGAAGGGCGACGCGGCCATGGCCGAGCTGGCGCTCAAGATCCTGATCCAGATGGACCCCGAGAACCGCCACCGGAAACGGCTGGAGAAGCAGGTGGGGGGGATGAAGCGGTAGGGGCCGTCCTTGCCGGGGCGACCTCACCCCAACCCCTCTCCTGAAGGAGAGGGGCTTTAAGAATGTTGTCTTTCTGGTCTCTCCCTCTCCTTTAGGAGAGGGAGCCGGAGGGTGAGGTCGATCGGGCAAGCCGGCGCGATTCAACCGACCCTTGATAGAGTCCAATCGCCATGACCATCCACTCTCCCGAACCCCTGACGGCCGCTCCCGCGAGCTCTCGCGAGCGGCTTCTCCGTTACGCCTTCATGAAGCTCACCCGGGATCTTCGATTCCCGGTTCGAGGCCCTGCTGCTGACCGGCCGGGTCTCCAAGTGGTACAGCGAGGTGGGCAACGAGGCCACCACCATCCCCGCCGGCCTGGCGCTCGGGCCGGGCGACGCGCTGTGCACGCTGCACCGCGACCTCGGGGCCATCCTGGCCGTCTATCTCGATCCGGCGCGCGCCTTTCCCGGCTTCGGCTTCGGCCAGCCCAACGGCACGACATGCGGCCCGATCCCGACGAGGTGATGCACCGCCTGGCCTGCCAGCTCCTGGGCAAAGGCGAGGGGTTTTCGCAGGGGGTCGAGCGCTCGTTCCACTACGGCTACCTGGCGCCGGAGCACGGCATTCTGCACGTGGGGATGATCAGCCACCTGGGGGCCATGATCCCGGTGGCGGCGGGCTGCGCCTTCGCCTTCCGCCAGTCGGGGAGCGACCGGGTGGCCATGAACTTCATCGGCGACGGGGCCACCTCGACCGGCGACTTCCACGAGGGGCTCAACATGGCCGCCGTGTGGAAGCTGCCGCTGGTGCTGGTGATCGAGAACAACCGGTACGCCTTCTCGACGCCGGCCCGGCTCCAGTACGCGGCGGAGCGGCTCTCCGACCGCGGCCTGGGCTACGGCATCGCGGCGGAGACGGTGGACGGCAACGATCCGGACGCCATGGCCGAGGCGCTCGGCCGCGCCGTGGCCCGGGCGCGCGCCGGCCAGGGCCCCACGCTCCTCGAAGCCATGCTCGGCCGCATGCGCGGGCACAGCGAGGGGGACGACTCGCTCAAGGTGGTGCCGCCGGACGAGCTGGCGGCCTACCGCGCCGCCGACCCCGTGCCGGCCTATGCCCGCCGGCTGGAGGAGGAGGGGGTGCTCGACGCCCGGAGATCCGCGAGCGGCTGGAGGCGCGGATCGCCGAGATGGTCGAGAAGGCCATCACCAACGCCATCGACGCGCCGCCGCCGGCCGAGGACGGTCGCCTGGCGGCCGGTGTTCGCGCCCGATCCGCCGCGGCGGGTCTCGGAAAGCACCGCCATCCAGACCAGCCGGTCCAAGGGCGAGACCACCTATGTAGATGCCATCAACCAGGCGATGCTGGAGGAGATGGAGCGCGACTCGTCCGTGGTGGTGATGGGGCAGGACATCGGCGTCTTCGAAGGCGCCTTCCGCACCACCAAGGGGCTCCACTCGCGCTGGCCGCACCGGGTGCTGGACACGCCGATCGCCGAGAGCGGCACGATCGGCATCGCCATCGGCGCCGCCCTGCTGGGCTACCGGCCGGTGGTCGAGATGCAGTTCGGTGACTTCATCTCCTGCGGCTTCAACCAGCTCGTCAACGTGGCGGCCAAGCTCTACTACCGCTGGCAGGTGCCGTGCCCGATCGTGGTCCGCCTCCCCACCGGTGGCGGCGTGGGGGCCGGGCCGTTCCACTCGCAGAACCCCGAGGGGTGGTTCGCGCAGACGGCGGGAATCAAGGTCATCTGCCCGGCCACGGCGTCGGACGCCATGGGGCTCCTCAAGGCGGCCATCCGCGATCCCAACCCGGTCATGCTCTTCGAGCACAAGTTCCTTTACCGGCGCATCAAGAAGCGTCCTGCCGGACGGCGACGCCGTGGCCAGAATCGGCGAGGCCAAGGTGATGCGGCCGGGCAAGCACCTGACGCTGATCGGCTACGGCGCCACCACCTGGATCTGCCTGGAAGCGGCGGACGAGCTGGCGAAGTCGGGCGTCGAGGCCGAGGTGATCGACCTGCGCACGCTCGTCCCCTACGACGAGGAGACGGTGCTCGCCTCGGTCAAGCGGACGGGCCGGGCGCTCATCGTCCACGAAGCCCCGTTCACCCTGGGCTTCGGAGCCGAAGTGGCCGCCCGCCTGGCCGACGCGGCGTTCCCCTGGCTGGACGCGCCGATTCGCCGCGTGACCTTCCCGGACCGGCCGGTGCCGTACGCCAAGAACCTGGAGAAGGTGTTGATGCCGGACAAGGGGAAGGTGGTGGCGGCGGCCCGGGAGCTGATGGCGTTCTGAGCCCTCACCCCCCGGCCCCCTCTCCCGCCCCCTCCCTCCCGCCCTCCCCGGGAGAGGGGGCCGGGGGGTGAGGGTCCGCCCTACTTCTTCCTAAGCTGCTTCTCGAGCTCGTCGATCCGCTTCTCCAGCTCCTTCAGCTTCTTCTCCAGCTCGACCTCGCGGGGGGACACGATGCGGCGGATACGCTCGCCGTCCGGCCCTTCGATCTTGATCATGCCGGGCATGTCCTTCATGTCCTCGGCGTCCCAGTGGAAGGCCATGGCCTTGCCGTCTTCGCCCCCCTTGAAGAAGAAGGGGGCCATGTCGAAGCTCGGGTCGCTCTTTTTCGACGATGGTGGCGTTGAGGTTCTGGGCCTTGCCGTTGCGCCAGACTTCGATCGGCACCTGCTGGCCGTCGTCGATGTGGCGGACCTTGGCCATGACGTCCCAGCTCGACTCGACGCCCTGGCCGTCGATGGAGGTGAGGACGTCGCCCACGCGGATGCCGGCCTTGTCGGCGGGGCTGCCGGGCTCGACCTTGGAGACCATGGCTCCCTGGCCTTCCGGAGCGCCGAAGTGGGTCCTCAGCTCCGGTGTGAGATCGGTGAGGCCGACGCCCAGGTAGCCGCGGCGCATCATGGGGCCGTCGCCTTCGAAGACCTGGCGCTTGCCGTCCTTGTCGACGATGACGACCTTGCGCTTCTCGACCTTCCGGACTTCCTTGTCTTCCTCGGCGCGGGCGGCTCCGGTCAGGGCCACCAGACCGAGGGCGAGGCCCCAGGCGGTGGCGCGAAAAATCTTGCGGTTCATGTTCAATGTCTCCCTTGGGTAAGGTTTTTCAGAACGTCTCGGTATGGTAGGCGGCGGGCGTGGCGCCTTCGGACCCGCGGACCTTGCCAAGATCGAGAACGAGATCGACGTCTTCGTTGCCTCCGATGTACACCACGGGAGGCTGGGACAGATTCTGGACCTCCTCCTCCAGGCGCCCGTGCTCGGCACGGATCTCCCGGAGCATCCTCTGGGCTTCGGCGTCGGCGAGCGATTCGGTCCGGCGGTCCATCAAAAACCCGGTCCCCATCACCGTAATGATCGCGAAGAAGAGGATCGCCGCCGCCCCGGCCAGCGCGAGGCGAAAGGGCTGCCGGCGAGGCCGGAGCGCCCGTTCGGGTGCATCGAGGCGTTCGAGAACGCGAGCGGTGAAGCCCGTCCGGGCCTGCTCGCGGGGCAGGTCGCGCAAAAGGTCCCCTAACCGGTGGTCTTCCATGATGTTTCCCCCTTCCAGTAGGGCTCCAGCCTGGCTTTCAGTTGCAGGCGTCCGCGGTGGACGCGGGATTTGACGGTGCCTTCCCGGCACCCGGTTTCCTGGGCGATCTCCACATAGGACCACCCCTCGATCTCATGAAGCACGAGCGGGACCCGGTACCGCAGAGGGAGCTTGGCCACCGCCGCCGCCACCTCCCGGGTGAGCTTCCCGGCGCAGCAGGCCGGACGGCGCCGCCGGCTCGGCGTGCTCCTCGCGGGGGAGGAACGGCATCAGGAACCGGAACCGCCGGTCCCGCCGCTCCTCGGAGCGCAGGAGGTTGGTGGCGATGCGGTAGAGGAAGGCCCGCAGGTACCCTTGCTCGGTGTAGCCGCCGGTGGAGCGGAACAGCCGGAGGAAGGTCTCCTGGGCCAGATCCTCGGCGCGGTCCCGGCTGCCCGCCAGGCGGGTGAGGTAGCTCACCACCGCGTCTTTGTGACGGTCCACCAGATCCGCGAAGGCGTCCCGATCTCCCTCCCGCACCCGGGCCATCAGCTCGGCGTCGCTCGGTTGTTCCAGCGGTTGTTCCAGCAGCGGTAGGGTCATCAGGATGTCTCGGTCTCCATCCACCTTAAACGCCGAAAGCGGAGAAGGGTTCCCGGAATCACGGTGCCGGGGCGTTTACACTACCGCCGTGCCCGCCATCGCGGATCTCCTCGCCGAAGCCCGTCCCCTTCTCAAAGCGACCCCGTTCGGCGCCTCCACCCGGGAGGCGGCGCTGCTCCTGGGGCACGTCCTGGGCGTTTCCGAGGCGCGCCTGCTGGCCCATCGGGAGGCCCCGGTGGCGGGGGAGGCCGAGCGGCGGTTCCGCGATCTGCTGGCCCGGCGGCTGACCGGCGAGCCCGTTTCCTACCTCTTCAACGAGCGGGAGTTCTTCGGCCGGCCGTTCTATGTGGACTCCCGCGTCCTCATCCCACGGCCGGAGACCGAGCACGTGGTCGAGGAGGCGCTCAAGGAATCGCTTCCTCCGTCCCCCAGGATCCTTGACGTGGGTGCCGGCTCCGGGTGCCTCGCGGTGACCCTGGCGCTGGAGATCCCGGGTTCGCGGGCGGTGACGACCGACCTGTCGCCGGGCGCCCTGGCCGTGGCGAAGGGGAACGCCCGGCGGCTGGGCGCGGCGGAGCGGGTGTCGCTGGTGCGGACGGACCTGACGGACGGGCTCGACCTCTCCCGGTTCGACCTGGTGGTCAGCAACCCACCGTACGTGGACCGCTCGGAGATCCCGGAGATGTCCATCGAGGTTTGCAATTTCGAGCCTCAGCTGGCACTCTTCCCGCCCGGCTCGGGGGACTCGATCCTGGCGCGGCTCTTTTCCCGGTGCAAGGAGCTGCGTTCGGGGGTAGCATTGATCGTCGAAATCGGACGCGGACAGCTCGAAGCAGCCCGCGGGCACGCCGAGGCCGCCGGCCTCGGCGTCGCGCGCGTGCGGCAGGACTATGCCGGGATCCCCCGGGTCCTGGTGCTCCGGGTGAAGACCTGAGGGGAAAGAGGGTTTCATGGACAAGTTCCACATCGTAGGACCGACCCGCCTCGTTGGCCGCGTCCAGGCGAGCGGCGCCAAGAACGCCGCCCTGCCGGCGCTGACGGCCTCGCTGCTCACGGACCAGGCGCTGACGCTTCGGCGCGTGCCGGGGGTGCGGGACATCCAGACGATGCTCAAGCTGCTCGATCACCTGGGGATCGGCTCGGAGGAGACCGGCGGCGTCCTCACCCTCCGCCGGGAGCGGCCCAACCCCGATCACGACGCCCCTTACGACCTGGTGAAGACCATGCGCGCGAGCGTCCTCTCCCTCGGACCGCTGCTCGCCAAGGAAGGGCATGCCCGCGTGTCGCTCCCCGGCGGCTGCGCCATCGGCGTGCGGCCGATCGACCAGCATCTCAAGGCCCTGACGGCCATGGGCGCCGAGGTGGAGATCTCGCACGGCTACGTGGAGGCCCGCGCCGCCCGGCTCACCGGCACCCGCTTCCGCTTCGACATGCCCACGGTCACGGGCACGGAGAACGTGTTGATGGCCGCCGCCCTCGCCAAGGGCACCACGGTGCTGGAGAACTGCGCCCGCGAGCCCGAGGTGGTGGACCTGGCGGATCTGCTGAACGCCATGGGCGCGCACATTTCCGGGGCCGGCGCAGAGACGGTGACGATCGAAGGCGTGGACGAGCTGGGCGCCGCCGAGCACACCATCATCCCCGACCGCATCGAGGGCGGCACCTATCTGATCGGCGCCGCGCTGACCCGGCGGTGACGTGATCCTCGAAGGGGCGAACCCCGCCGATCTGGCGCCCCTGCTGGACAAACTGGCCGAGATCGGCGCCTTCGTGGAGACCACGCCCGCCGGCATCCGCGTCTGCGCCGAGGGCGCGCTGCGGGCGAGCGACATGGCGACCACCCCCCACCCGGGCTTCCCCACCGACCTCCAGGCGCAGTACATGGCGCTCATGACCTCCGCCCGCGGAATTTCCACGATCAGCGAAACCGTCTTCGAAAACCGCTTCCAGCATGCCCCCGAGCTGATGCGGATGGGTGCCGACATCCGGGTGGACGGCGGCAAGGCCACGGTGCACGGCCCTTCGCGGCTCACCGGCGCGGGGGTCATGGCGACCGACCTCCGGGCTTCCGCCTGCCTCGTGCTCGCCGGCGTGGCGGCCGAAGGCGAGACGGTGGTGGACCGCATCTACCACCTGGACCGGGGGTACGAGGGAATGGAATTGAAATTGCAGAAGCTCGGCGCGCGAGTCGCGCGCTGGTCGTCTCCCATGGGCTCCTGATTCAAGGAAACACCCGGACTTCGTACCGCGCGGGCTCCCGCCCAGGGATGCTCGGCACTTTCACTCTCGTCCTCGCCGCCACCATCGCCGATCCACGTCCGGAGCTGGTCGAGCTCCAGCTTGCCGGTAAGCAACGGCAGGCTCTGATGCGCGTGGAAGAGGAGATCGCCGAACGTCCGGACGCCTCGCGGCAGATGGGGCTCGGCTACCTGCGCGGCCATCTCCTGGAAGTCCTGGGGCGTATTGAAGAGGCCGGCGAGGCCTTCGCCGCCGCCATGGGGGAGACGCCGGCCCTCAGGCTCTATGGCCGGTACCGCCTGGCCGTGGAGCGCGACAAGATGGGTCACCCCGAGGTGGCGGCGGGGCTGGTGGCCACGGTGGCTGCCGGAGATCCCAGCTCCCCCCTCATCCCGGAAGCCGTCCGGCTCCTCGGCCACACCCTCTCCGAAGGCGGCGAATGCCGGCTGCTGCGCGGCCTCAAGGCTGAAGCCATGGCCGCGCCGCAGCGCCGGGGGATCCAACTCGCCCAGGGGGACTGCGCCTTGCGCGGCGGCTACCGCGACCTTGCCCGTGGACTGTACGTGAAGCTGATTGAAGAGGACCGGTCGGACGAGACGGCGCTCGCCGCCGCCGAGCGGCTGGCCGCCATGGTCTCGGAGGCGGAGCGGGGCCGGGTGCCCATGCTCATGGGCATCACCTTCCACTTCCACGGCGAATCCGGGCTGGCGCTGCGCCACCTTCTCCAGGCCCGGGGCCCGGGCGACTCCGTCCTCTCGGGGCGCGACGCCTACGACACCCAGCTCATGACCGGCCTTTCGATGATGGCCGAGCAGCGCTTCGGCGAGGCCTCCCTGGCCTTCGCCAGGCTCGCCACCCTGGCTCGGACGCCCGCCGATCAGGCCCGCGCCTTCTACCAGGAGGGTTTGGCCCACGAGCTCCGCGGAGCCTGGCCGTCCGCTTCCTCGCGTTTTCGCGCGGCGTACCAGGCCGAGCCCGCGGGCACGGCGTGGGCCGCGCCGGCCCTGGCCTCGGCCCTGCGCATCGATTGGCGCAGCGGCGCCGAGGCGGTGGCTCTTTCCTTCTATCAACGGCTCACGGCCCGGCAGGAGTGGAGCGGCGAGGCGGCCCGGGCCGCCTTGTTCCTCGCCTCCTCGGACATCGTCCGGGGCCGGCGCGACCGCGCCCGTTCCTGGCTCGGCCAGGCCGCCCTCGGCACGCGCGACGACCGGCTGGAGGCGTCCTACTGGAGCGGCCGGCTTGCCGAGCTCGACAACGACAGCCGCGGCGCCGTGCTCCGCTACGTCGAGGTTCTCCGTGCCGACCCCTACCACCCGCTCTCCCGGTCCATCCGGGCACGCCTCGCCACGCCGGCGCTCGCCCGCGCGGCGGCCAGCGAGGGCCGGCGGCTCGCGGCGTCTCCCATCGCCACGGACGTCTACGGCGCCTGGCTGCTGCTGGAGGACGATCCCACCGGCCAGGCCGCCCAGCACAAGCTGGAGCAGATGCTCGCCTCCGACCGGAGCGCCGCCCCCTACCTGCGGCTTGCCGAGGTGCCGGTCCGGCGCTGGCCCCTGTGGAAGCACGCGCTCAACCGGTCGGAGGACATGCTGCTGGCCCTGGGCCTCTGGCAGGACGGAGCGCCGGCCGTGCGCGACCACTTCCCGCTCTCGAACCCGTCCCTCGCCTTCACCGGCGGCCTGCTGCTCGCGCGCGGGGGCGAGATCTCCCATTCGATCACGGTGGCCGAGGCCCTGCGCTCCCGAGCTCCCCGAACGCCTCCCCCTGGCACTCCAGCCCGAGGCCTTCCGCCGGCTTCTCTACCCCTTCCCGTACCAGAGCCACGTCATCGCCCAGGGGCGAATGCGTGGCATCGATCCCCTGCTCCTGATCTCGCTCCTGCGGGTCGAGAGCCGGTTCGACACCACCGCCCTCCATCCCACGGCCATGCGCGGCCTGACCCGGCTTCCGCCCCCCACGGCACGCCGCCTGGCCGCGCAGCTCAACCTGGGCAAAATGTCGATCGAGAACCTCTCCCGCCCCGAGGTTTCCATCGCCCTGGCCGCCTCCTACCTGAGCGCGCTCCACAGGGACTTCGGGGGCGCCCAGGTGCCGGCCGTCGCGGCCTACGCGGCGGGCGAAGCCCAGGCCATGACCTGGCGGAACCAGTGCTTCAGCCTGGAGCCCGAGGAGCTCTTCACCAAGATCGGGGGACGGACGACGCGCGACTACGTCCGGCGCGTCGTCTCCGGGCAGGGGATGTACGCGGAGCTGTACTGAACCCTCACCTCCCCTGACTGCACAGCACGCGCACGCGATGCCACGCGTTGTTCGCGTACCCCTTGAAGTTCCAAACCTGCGACGCGTTCTCGGGCTGCGTCTGGGCGGCGGTATCCCAGGCGCGGCAGGCGATCTCGTGGTCACCCGGCTCCAGCTCGAGCGCGGCCTCCCAGAGCCGCCACGCGTAATCCCCCTCCCCGGTGCCGAAATCGGCCACCGTCCAGGTCTTGCCGCCGTCGGCTGAGACGTCCACCCGTGCCACCTGACGGTCGCCGCCCGCGAGCGCCCAGCCGCGGACCACGACTCGTCCCGCCGGCACCACCTCCTCCTCGGTGGGCGACAGGATCACCGAGTTGATGGGCGCCTCCCCCAGCATCAGGCCCTGCTCCCACACCACGTTGTCCGGCCCGAAGTGCGGCGGGAACAACCGGTAAGCCGTGGCCTGAAAGTAGTTGTCGGACGGGGTCTCCTGGAGCGTGATGCGAGACAACCACTTGACGCTCCGGGCGCCGATGTAGCCCGGCACCACCACCCGCAACGGCGCGCCGTGGACCGGCGGCAGCGGTTTTCCGTTCATGGTGTCGGCCAACAGCACCTCGGGGTGGATGGCCTTGGCGAGCGGGATCGAGCCGCCGAAGTTGAACCGGTGGCCGTGCCGCTCGGTGTCGTCGAGCCCCAGGAAGGCGGCATGACGTGCCTTCGACTGCCTTTCGGGGTCGGCTCCCGCCGCGGCCAGCACCTCGCGCAGAGGCACGCCGGACCACTCGGCGTTGCTCACCGCCTCCGTACCCCATGGGAGCTCGTTTTTGATCGGCTGATAGGCCATCATCTCCAACCGGCGGTTGCCGGCGCACTGGAGGGTCGCCGTGACCGAGGACCGGGGGAGGCGCCCCAGGTCTTCGAGCGACAACGAGAGCGGGCGCTCCACCAGACCGTCCACGGTGAGCCGGTACGAGGCCGGGTCGACCTCGGGGACGCCACCGTGATTGCGGACGAAAAACAGCTCGTTGGGAGTGAGGAAGCTCCCGAGGAGCCGGGCGGGCGTGGGTCCGCCATTGAACGGTTCATCCTGGCGGACCAGCAGGCCGGGCTCTTTCCGAACGGCCTCAGGGTGGGACGGTTGGGCTCGGACATCTTTCTCTCCTCGGGCATCGTGTCGGGGCGGGAAGGTTATAAGAAGGTCACCTGCCGGAGGTCAGGGGGGTGAAGGTTTCTTCTTCTCGATCTTCTTCACCACCGGCGGCAGCGGCCGCCCGGCCGGCTGGGCGGGATAGATCACCACGTCGGCGTCCCGCCGCAGCTCCTCCGTCCACTTCACGACTTCTTCCGTGAGCTTCTGCTGCTTCAAGACCTCGCGGACGTCCTCGCGCACTTCCTCTGGAGCCGGCGGCTGCTTGCCCTGGCGCTGCATCTCGGGGACCAGCACCGTACGATAGTAGCGGTTGATGTCGTCCAGGCTCACGAAGACGCGGGGGCCGAGGCGCTCGTCCACATAAGTGAAGACCAGGAGCTGGCGGGCCACGAGCTGGCGGAGCTTCTTGGGATCGAGCCGGACCTCCTTCAGAGCCTTCTGAAACGCGGCCTCGTCCGGGAAACGGGCGCGGATCTTCGCCACGTTGCGCTCGATCTCGTCCACCGGCACCTGCTCGAAGCCGAAGCGGTCGATCTGGTGGAACCGCAGCCGCTCCTCGATGAGAGAGTCGAGCACCCTTTTGCGAAACGTGGGCTCCGCCTCACCGGACCTGGGCTGCTCCAGGCCGAGCTTGATGACCCGGGCCACGTCCGATTCGAGGATCGGATCCTCGTCCACCACGGCCAGGACCCGGTCCTGAAGCACTGCCTGGGGACCCGGGGGGCCCCCCGGTTTCTTGGGAGCCTGCGCCTGGAGGAAGCCCGCGGAAGACATTGAAAGCGACAAGAGCACGAGCAGAGCGGGAGAGCCATTCCTCATCATGGGGCGATGCTAGCAAGTTTCAGCCTGCGGCGGCGTACCTTTCACGGCATAGGAAGGCCTCAACATGTACGCTAGACTGGCTCTCCAGGAGGCCAACCCAATGAACAGGCTCCGGCTCGATGAAGACATTCGATCCCTTTCAGAGTTCCAGGCCAATCCCGCCGGGCTTCTCGGAGAGCTTCGCGCCACGCGAAGAGCTTCTGGTCTTGACGGAGGAAGGTCGCAGCAGCGCCGTGGTCATCGATGTCGTCGATTTCGAAAACCTCCTTGAGGAGTTGGAGACACTCCGCGATATCTATACCGCGGAGCAGCAGATTGCTTCGGGCCAGGGAGTTCCGCATGAGCTGGCGTTGGAGCAAGTTCTGTCCGCCCTCGAGCGATGAAGGTCATCTGGTCACCCCTCGCGATTGCTAAAGTCCGCAGGGAAACACAGTACATTGCCAGGGATCGGCCCGGAGTCGCGAAGAGCTGGGCCGAGGGAATCTTCGAGTCTGTAGCGCGTCTCGCGGAGTTTCCTGAGAGTGGCCGTGTCCTCCCCGAGCTACTCGGCCCGATGTCCGGGAGATCACCTATCGTAGCCATCGCGTTATCTATCGGATCGAGGACCCGTCGATCTTGATCTTGACGGTCCGGCACTGGCGGCAGCTCCTCGATCTGTCGGAGGTGAAGGCCCCCAACCGGTAGGAATACCCTTTCGAGCCCTTCCTTCCAGGAGATCTGCCCGCTCCCCACGGGAGAAATCTCCAATAGATAGAGCCGTTTGAGATCTTTTGATGAACTTTGACCCAGTATTTGAGGACACCCGCCAGGGCATGCCCTATTCTCCAATCAACGAGAGGCACCCAAGGAAGCGCAAGCGAACGAGGGCACCTCGAGCAGTACGGAGTAGAGCAGTTCTTTTTTTGATTTTCTGAAGTCTCTTTGGGGGGACACGGGGCCCGGGTGGAGCAATCCACCCGGGCCTTTGTGATTTCTGGAGGCAGAAGAGGGGCTATTCTAGACAGCCGTGCTCCTGAAGCGCCTTCGACAGGCCACCCTCGTGGGCTTCCTCTTCCTCCTGCTCGCCGGGCAGGCTCCGGGACCTCCGTCCTCCCCTCCGGTTCCACCCATTGCGCAGGATCTTGCCGGGCTCGGCTTTCCCGTCACCACCGGGGCGGCTCCGGGTTACGTCGACGAGCGGGCGTGCGCTCTCTGCCACACCGGGATCGCGGAGTCCTACCGCGCGAAGGGAATGGCCCGGGCCTTTGCCCTCCCCCGGCGGGAGTCGGACGTCGAGAGCTTCACGGCGCCGCCGTTCGTGCACGCGCCGTCCGGGCAGAGCTTCCAGATGGTCCGCCGAGGCGATCGGCTGGTTTTCCGGCGGTGGCAAACCGGTGCCGGGGGAACGCCCGTCAACGTTTTCGAGCAGGAGGTGGACTGGATCCTGGGCTCGGGGGACCATGCCCGCACCTACCTCTACCGGACCGGGGCCGGCGAGCTCTTCCAACTCCCCCTTGCCTGGTACACGCAGACGCGGAGTTGGGGGATGGCCCCCGGGTTCGACCGGCCCGACCATGACGGCGTGCTGCGCCGGGTCCGCCGCGAATGCGTCTTCTGCCACACGTCCTATCCCGACGTTCCCGCCGGCGCCGACGCCTACGGCGCTCTTCAGGTCTTCCCGGAGCGGCTGCCGGAAGGGATCGGCTGCCAGCGCTGCCATGGGCCGGCCGCCCTGCACGTCGGGCTTGCTCTCGGAGGGATCGGCGACAAGGAGGAGATCCAAAGCAGCGTCTTCAATCCCGGCCGTCTCCCTCCTGCCCGTCGTGACGAGGTGTGCATGGGTTGCCACCTCCAACCTTCCGTGGCCCTGCCCGGCCTGCGCCGGTTCGGCCGGAGTGACTTTTCCTACCGCCCCGGCGAGCCGCCCGCGGACTACCTCGTGCAGGTGGACGTGGAGGAGGGGCGGGCCGCCTCCGACCGCTTCGAGATCAACCATCACCCGTACCGCCTGCGCCAGAGCCGCTGCTTCCGGGAGAGCGGCGGGGCGCTCTCCTGCCTCACCTGCCACGACCCGCACCGGAAGATCCCCGAGAAGGAACGAGTCGCGCACTACCGGGCCGCCTGCCTCACGTGCCACCAGCTACCGATCCCGGCCCACCCCGACCAGGAGGGAGACTGCGCCTCCTGCCACATGCCGAAGCGGCGGACCGAGGACGTGGTCCACGTGGTGATGACGGACCACCTCATCCGGCGGTCCCCGGGTGGGCCGGAGCTCCTTGCTCCCCGGGCCGAAAGCGACCCCGTGCTCACCGGCGTCCACCTCCTCGATCCTCGGGATGCCCCCGGCCCCCTGGGCGAGGTCTACCGCGCCACCGCCGTCGTGCGAATGGCGAGCACGGCCGAGGCGGTGGACTACCTGGCCCGGATGCTGGAGACCACCAAGCCCTCGGCCCGCGAGCCGTGGCTCGACCTGGCCCAGGGGCAGATCCGGCGCCGCCGGTTCGTGGAGGCGGAGCGCACTCTCAGGACCGTCCTCGAACGCTCGCCGGAAGATCTCCAGGCCCTGGAGTGGCTCGCCCTCGCCCGCACCGGCCAGGGAAAGATGGACGAGGCGATCGAGATCCTCGAGCGGGTCGTGGCGTCAGGATCCGGGCGGGCCGACGCCGAGTACAACCTCGGCCGCCTCCTGGCCGCCCGCGGACGGCTGGCCGAGGCCGAAGAGCATCTCCTCCGCGCGGTCGCCGCCCGCTCCAACCTCCAGGTCGCCTGGCACCATCTGGGCGAGGTGCGCGCCGCTCTGGGCCGAATCGGCGAAGCGATCCCCTGCTGGCGCCGCGCGCTGGAGATCGATCCCAACCTGACCGCAGCGCGAGTCTCCCTGGACAAGGCCCTCGAAAAAGCGCCAGACGGGCGGTGAAAGAGGACCCGAAGAGGCCCGGCCCTCGAGAAATATCGAGATCTTTGAGATCTTTTGATGAGGTTTGAGCCAGTATTTGAGGACTCTTGAGAGCACGCTGTCCTACACTCCTCATCAACAAAGGGAGACCTGAAACGCGAAAGCGGACCCAGGGAACCTCGAAGTCGAAGGCGCACGAGTTTCTTTCTTTTTCTTTTGAAGTTCTTGAGGGACCGAAAGCCCGGATGAGACATCCGGGCTTTTGTGTTTCTGGCGCTGGCCTTGCACTCCGCGGTATCTCATGGAGAACATCAATATGGGCGAGGTTCAGGATTACTACCGGCGCATCCTCCCCTTCTTCGAGGCGGAGCTGGCTGGCCGGGGGGACGGGGACTTCTGGACCTGGGCCGCTTCGGCGCCCGAAGGCTGCCGGGTGCTCGAGCTGGGGGCGGGTACGGGCCGGGCCACGGCCTTCCTGGCCCGGAGCGCCGCCCGCGTGGTGGCCTTCGACCTCTCCCCCGAGCTTGCCGCCACGGCCCGGGGCCGTTTCGCGGACGATTCCCGCGTCTCCTTCTTCGTAGCGGACATGCGCCGCCTCTCGCTGACGGCTCGTTTCGACCTGATCGCTGCGGTAGACGATCCCTTCGTCCACCTGATGGAGGATGAAGACCGGCAGCATGTCTTCGAAACGGTGGCCGCCCACCTCGCGCCGGGCGGCCGGTTCCTCCTCGACGCCGCCTGGATGACCCCCGGGGGGCGCCGGGCCGCGGGCAAACCCGGCGGGCTGATCAGTGAGCACTCCCAGGGTCCCCTCAAGGTGCGGGAAGTCAGCCGGTGTGATCCTGGAACCCGCCTCTGCGTCACCCGGTTCGAGTACCGCATGGACGGCGAGCTCGCCACCACCGCCACCTTCCGGGGCCGCCTCTGGTCCATGGCCGAGCTTCGGCATCGCGCCCGCACCGCCGGCCTCCGCCCGACCCACCTCTGGGGCGACTACGACCGCCGCCCCTGGGAACGAGAGACCTCGCCGCGCCTGATCGCGGAGATGCGCCGGTAGGGCTGGAGCGCGACTCTGTTTGGCGAACCGGAAGTTGCCGGGCCGGAGTCTTCTAAGCGGCGTAATCGAAGACCGGAGCCTCTATGACTCGCACGGGCTTCTCGCTGCCCCGAAGGATCGCTTGAAGGCGTTCGACGGTTTCAGGAGAAAAGAACTGCTCACCCGTCTCCGCGTCCACCCGAGCGGGCACGTTCTCGATGACGAAGAAACGACCGTTCATTTCAAGGGTATAGGTGACGTCCTGCTCAATCAGATTCTCTTCTCTATGGTCTGCCACGCCGGCTCCTTCGCGTCCTTTGATCGAGCCAAACCTCAGGATCCGGCTCGTACAAAGTAATGATCTTGATCAAGGGGCGGGACGGATAGCTGCACTGAATATGGAGCGGGCGGCCCATCGTCGTGAAGCCAAGGATGAGGCAACTCGGACCATACTTGTCCTCCGGGTAATCTTCGATGACATCGCCATTCCCGACAGCCTCTCGGATTTCCTGGACCCGAACATCCCGAAGGATCGACTGATCCAGGGCATGCTTGGAAAATTCGTACTTCCCACTGGCGACCTTGCTTCGAATCTCATCCATCAAAGCCATGCTGGTCGCTGCTCCAAAATGATAACACCCGGGCCAATGGGCCTACCGCCCCGGCCGGTTGAACTTCTTCATCAGATCCTCCATCGACGCCGCCGGTTTGGGCGCGGGCTTCGCCGGGGGGCGGGCTCCCTTGCCGCCGCCCGTGGGGATGGCCCGGTCAGGGCGGCCTCCCCGGCCGGCGCTGCCGGTGGACTGCCGGCCTTCGGCGGGCGGCTGCTGGAGGGCCTTGATGGAGAGGCCGATGCGCTCGCGCTGGTAGTCCACCTCCATCACCTTCACCTTGACGATCTGCCCCACCTTGACGGCTTCGCGCGGGTCCGCCACCCAGCGGTGGGTCAGCTCGGAGACGTGGACGAGCCCGTCGCGGTGGACCCCGATGTCCACGAAGGCGCCGAAGTTGGTGACGTTCGAGACCCGCCCTTCGAGCACCATCCCGTGCTGGAGATCCTTGACGCTGGTGACGTCCGCGCGCCACTCGGGAGTCTTGAACTCGGGGCGCGGGTCGCGGCCGGGCCGGATCAGCTCGTTGCGGATGTCCTCCAGGGTGAACTTGCCGACGTTGTGCTCGGCGTCGGCGAAGCGGCTGAAGTCGAGCTTGCCTACCAGGTCCGTGTTGCCGACCAGGTTGGAGACCGGCACGGCCAGGGCCTGCGCCATCTTCTCCACCACCTCGTAGCGCTCGGGGTGGACGGCCGTGCGGTCGAGCGGGTTCTCGCCCTCGCGGATGCGCAGGAAGCCGGCGGACAGCTCGAAGGTCTTGGGGCCGAAGCCGGCGACCTTGAGGAGCGCCTTGCGGGAGCGGAACGGCCCGTTCGTGTCGCGATGGTGCGACGATGGCGTTCGCCGTGCGCTCGGTGAGGCCCGAGACCCGCCGCAGCAGCGGGGCGGAGGCCGTGTTCAGCTCGACGCCCACGCGGTTGACGGTGCCCTCGACGGCCGTGTCCAGCTCGCGCTCCAGCGACTTCTGGTCCACGTCGTGCTGGTACTGGCCGACGCCCAGCGAGCGCGGCTCGATCTTGACCAGCTCGGCCAGGGGGTCCTGGAGCCGGCGGGCGATCGAAACCGCGCCCCGCAGGGTGACGTCGAGCGTGGGCAGCTCCTCGCGGGCCACGGCCGAGGCCGAGTACACGGAGGCGCCCGTCTCGGGGACGATGGCGACCACCACCTTGTCCAGCCCCGCCTCCAGGACGGCCTTGCGGGCGAAGGCTTCCGTCTCGCGGCTGGCCGTGCCGTTGCCCACGGCCACGGCCTGGACGCCGTGCTTCTTGATCAGAGAGATCACCGTGCGGGCGGAGCCGGCCTCGTCCATCTGCGGCTGGGTGGGGTGGATGACGTCGGTCGCGACCACCCGGCCCGTGCCGTCCACCACGGCCAGCTTGCAGCCGGTGCGGAAGCCCGGGTCGAGCCCCATGACCGCCACCAGGCCGAGAGGGGCCTGGAGCAGCAGGGCCTCCAGGTTGGCCCGGAACACGGCGATGGCCTGGTTCTCGGCGCGCTCGCGCATCTCGGAACGGACCTCGTTGGTGATCGACGGACGCAGCAGCCGCTTGTAGCCGTCCGCCGTGGCCTCGGCGATCTGCCGGCCGCAGGGGGTCTCCAGGGGGAGGCCCCAGGAGCGGCCCAGGCGCTCGACCTCGCGCTCGTCGTCCACCCGCAGATCGGAGATCAGGAAGCCCTCGCGCTCGCCGCGCAGAATGGCGAGCAGCCGGTGGGAGGGGATGTCCTTCCCCGGCTCGTCGTGCTCGAAGTAGTCGCGGTAGGTGGCGGCCTCGGGGTCCTTCTCCTTGTCCGGCAGCACCCGCACGCGCAGGCCGCCCTCGACCGCCAGCACGCGGCGCAGCTCGGCCCGCTCGGCGGCGTTCTCGGCGAGGCGCTCGGCCAGGATGTCCCGCGCGCCGGCCAGGGCCGCCTCCGCGTCGTCCACACCCTTGCCGGTATCTATATAAGGACGCGCGAGCTCCTCCGGCAGGTCGCGCGACCCCGCCCGGGCGACCAGGGCGTCCGCCAGCGGCTCCAGGCCCTTCTCGCGGGCGATCTGGGCGCGGGTCCGCCGCTTGGGCTTGTAGGGGAGGTAGAGATCCTCCAGCAGCTGCTTGGTCTCGGCCCCGCGGATGGCGGCCTCCAGCTCGTCGGTCAGCTTCCCCTGTTCCCGGATGCTCTCCAGGATGGCGTCCCGCCGCTCGGCCAGCTCCAGGAAGTACTCCCGGCGCTTGAAGAGGTTTTCGAGCTGCAGGTCTTCGAGGCCGCCCGTGACCTCCTTGCGGTAACGGGCTACGAAGGGGACGGTGGCCCCCTCGGCGAAAAGCTCGGCGGCGGCCTGGACCTGATTCGGCCGGCAACCCACCTCCGAGGCGATGATTTCCACGAAACGTGGCTCCAGTACGGCGGTCTTGCTCATGGCGGGACGGTCTCCTTCGAACGGACGGCGTAGTTTCTCATGATTCCTTCCACCGTTCGGGCGCGGGAAGAGAGGCGATGACACCCTCCGCTCCGTACAAGGGAGATCATGGCCTTCCCCTTGACAGACTAGGAGAGACGTGCCACACACTCCTAGTCAAGCTAGGAGAAGACGACATGGGCAAGACCGCCGACCTGCTTCCCGGAACTCTCGACATGCTGATCCTGAAGGCCGTGTCCCTGCAGCCCCTGCACGGCTACGGCGTGCTGTTGCGCATCCGCCAGATCTCCGGGGAGGCGCTGGAGATGCCGCAGGGGTCCCTCTATCCGGCGCTCTACCGGCTGGAGCATCAGGGGCTCATCGCCGCCGAATGGGGGCAGAGCGAGAACAACCGCAAGGCCAAGTTCTACACCTTGACCCCCGCGGGGCGCCGCCGCCTGCGGGAGGAGATGGCGGACTGGAACCGCATGGCGGACGCCATCGCCACGGCCCTCAAGGCCACGCCGGAGGAGGTGTGACATGGCCACCCGCCTGCTTCAGCCCTTTTTGCGCCGCCGTTCCTTCGAAGAGGGCATGAACGAGGAGCTGCGCTTCCACGTCGAGCTCTACACCGAGGACCTCGTGCGCTCCGGCCTGCCGCCGGCCGAGGCCGCCCGCCGCGCCCGCATGGAATTCGGCAGCGTGGACAACGTCAAGACCGACTGCCGCGAAGCGCGCGGCCTTCAACTCTTCGACGAGCTGCGCCAGAACGTGCGCCATGCCCTGCGCCGGATGGGGAAGTCGCCCGGCTTCACGGCCACCGCGCTGGCCACCCTGGCGCTCTGCCTGGGCGCCAACCTCGCCCTCTTCGCCGTGGTCGACTCCGTTCTGCTGCGTCCGCTCCCCTTCCCCGACGCCGGCCGGCTGGTGAGCGTGTACAACACCTATCCCAAGGCCGGCGTGCCCAACGACGGCTGCTCGCTGACCAACTACTACGAGCGCCGGGGGCGCATCTCCGCCTTCTCCTCCCTGGCCGCCTACCGGGACGGCACCGCCGTCGTGGGCGAGCCCGGCACTACGGAGCTGGAACCGATCCTCCGGGTGTCTCCGGACTTCTTCGCCACCCTGGGGCTCGGCCCGGTGATGGGGCGGGCGTTCACGGAAGCGGAGACCTCCTATGAAGCCGACGCCGTGGTGATCGTCACCGACGCCTACTGGCGGCAGAGCCTCGGTGCCGATCCCGGCGTCGTCGGGCGGCGGCTGCGGGTCAACGGCCAGGCGCGGACCGTGGTCGGCGTCCTGCCGCCGGCTTTCAGCTTCCTCTCCTCCAAGGCGCGGCTCTACTTCCCCCTGTCGTCCGACCCGGCGGAGCACGCGCCCGGCGAGCGGCACTCGGGCAATTCCGACATGATCGCCCGCCTGCGGCCGGGCGCCACTCTCGAAGAAGCGCAGGCGCAGATCGACGCCCACAACGCCGCCGTGGAGGCGGACGATCCTCAGGCCCGGGCGATGGCCGAGGCCGGCTTCCGCTCCCTGGTGGTCCCCCTCCACGCCGACCACGTCGCGGCCATCCGCCCCACGCTCCTGCTCACCCAGGCCGGCGCGCTCTTCCTGCTCCTCATCGGCGCCGTCAATCTCATGAACCTCCTCCTCATCCGCGCCAGCGGACGCCTGAAGGAGCTGGCCGTCCGGCAGGCCCTCGGCGCGAGCCGGCGGCACGTAGTCCACGAAGTGATGGTGGAGACCACCCTTCTGGCGCTCGTGGGAGGGATCCTCGGCTTCGCCGTCGGGGCCGGCGGCATCCGCCTCCTGGCCTGGCTGGGCGCGGACCGCCTGCCGCTGGGCGCCCACATCGCCTTCGACCTGCGCGTGGCCCTGGCTGCTCTGGCCGGCGCGGTCCTCCTGGGCCTCGCCATGGGGGTGCCCATCGCCTGGTTCAGCCTGCGGGGGTACGCGACCGGAGCGCTCCAGTCCGAGTCCCGCGGCGGCACGGCGGGCCGGGCAGCCCAGGCCCTGCGCCACGGTTTCATCGTGGCCCAGATCGCCCTCGCCTTCGTGCTGCTCGCGGGGTCGGGCCTGCTGGGGCTCAGCCTCCGGAAGATCCTGGCCGTGCCGCCCGGATTCAAGCCCGCGAACGTCCTGAGCGGCCAGATCACCCTGCCGGGGAAGGGCTATCCGGACCGGGCGGCCCTCCTCGCGGTCACCGAGCGGATCGAGACCGGGCTCGCCCGCCAGCCCGGCGTGCTCGCCGTGGGCGTGGCCAGCAACGTGCCCCTGAGCGGCATGAGCAACAAGAGCGCGGCCACCGTCGAGGGGTACCAGCCGCCGCCGGGGGAGTCCCTCCGCGGGCACTACTCCTACAGCGTCGGTGGCGACTACTTCAACGCCCTGGGCTTCACCCTGAAGGAAGGACGCTTCCTCGTGGCGGCCGACTCCCGCCGCCTGGACCGGGTCTGCGTGGTGGACGAGGACTTCGCCCGTCATTATTTTCCTGCCGGCGGGCCTCAAGGCGGCGCAATCGGAAGGCGCGTCTTCGAAGGGGGTGAGGCGGGGAACAAGGAAGATGCCTACACCATCGTCGGCGTCGTCGGCGCGGTCAAGCAGGCGGGGCTGGTGGAAGACCAGGCCCAGGGCGCCATCTACTATCCCTACGGCCACCGGGCCGACCACCAGATCTACGTGGTGGCCCGCACGAGCCAGCGGCCGGAAACTCTGGCGGCCACCCTGCGGAGCACCGTCCGCGAGATCGACCCCGAGTTGCCGGTCACGGATCTCCAGACCATGGAGACCCGCCTCGCCGGCAGCCTCGTCGCCCGCCGCTCGCCGGCCCTGCTGGCGGGCCTCTTCTCGGGCATCGCCCTCCTCCTCACCGCCATCGGCACCTACGGAGTGCTGAGCTACGCCGTGGCCCAGCGCCGCCGCGAGATCGGGATGCGGATGGCCCTGGGAGCCCGCCCCGAGCAGGTGCGGGCCCAGTTCGTCACCCTCTCGCTGCGCCTCCTGGCGGGCGGCACGATCCTCGGCCTGATCGGAGCCTGGCTGACGGGACAGGCCATGAAGGCGGTCCTCTTCGAGGTCCCCACCCTCAGCTTGGCCACCCTGGCCGCCACCGCCGCCCTCCTGGGAGCCGTCTCCCTGACCGCGAGCCTGATGCCCTCGCAACGGGCGGCCCGGATTTCACCGATGGAGGCGCTGGCGGAGGATTAGGTGTTCGTCAGGATCGGCGCATCCGAGTTGCGGCCAGGGTGACGGGCGTGGTGGACGACGCCCAGTATGAAGGCTGGTTTGCCGCTGAGCCGCCAGGATGTCCCGCTCTGCCACGGAGCTGAGCCGGGCTCGGATCACCGGGTTGGCCAGATCTCGGCTTTAACTTCGTCCCAGTCCCTGCCCATTTCAGCTTCGGAACTGGCGAGCGCTCATCCAACAATTCCCTCTGCCATGATGGCAGCGGATGAGAATCCGGATCGTCCAGGCTGGCCCAGATCGCATCTGCCACCTCCAACCTGTCTCCTTCGGGTAGCTCCATGACTTGCCGCTGAATCTCTGCCTTGGTCATGGTGCCATTATAAAACGGGAGAGACCTCCATGCCCGTCGACAACCACCTCTACGACACCCTTGCCGGGTCCTGGTGGGACGAATCCGGCGTCCTCAGCACCCTGCAAGGTCTCAACCCCGCCCGCTTCGGTTACATGCGGCGGATCCTGACCGGCGAGCTTGGCATGGATCTCCAGGGGCGCCGGACCCTCGACGTCGGCTGCGGGGGCGGCCTGCTCGCCGAGGAATTCGTCCGGCTGGGCTGCGCCGTGACGGGCATCGACCCTTCCGCCAAGTCGCTCGAAGCCGCCCGGGCCCATGCCAGCCAGGAGGGGCTCGCCATCGAATACGGCCAGGGCGTGGGCGAGAGCCTCCCCTTTCCGGACGGCGCCTTCGAGATCGTCTACTGCTGCGACACCCTGGAGCACGTGGAAGACCTCGACAAGGTTCTCGGCGAAATCGCCCGCGTCCTGAGCCCGGGCGGCGTCTTCCTCTACGACACCCTCAACCGGACCTTTCGAAGCTGGCTCATCATGATCAAAATCCTCCAGGACTGGGACTCGACGAGCCTGATGCCCCCGAATCTCCACGCCTGGAAAAGCTTCATCAAGCCCAGCGAGCTGCTCTCCAGGATGGCCGCCCATGGTCTTGAGAATCAGGGACACACCGGCCTCGCGCCCGGCGCGAATCCGGTCCAGGCCCTCCGCGCCCTGCGGGCGAGGAAACGGGGAGAGATCGGCTATCTCGAAGCCTTCCGCAGGCTGGAGATGCGGGAGAGCGGGGACCGGAGCGTGCTCTACGCCGGGTGGGCGAGAAAACGGTGAGACGCCAGTGGTATCCTTGAAGCCTATGCAGAGCCTGAAAGACCTCGAAGCGGCAGCCCTTCAACTCCCGGAGCAAGGCCGAGCCCGTTTAGCCCAGACACTCCTTTCCAGCCTGAGCGTCCCGGGCGAGACCGTAACGGGCCAGCTCTGGGCTGAGGAAGCGGAGGCGCGATATCAGGAGATTCGCCGGGGTGACGTTGAGGTTCAGGACTCAGACGAAGTTTTCAGAGAAGCTCGGGCCCGCCGCAGGTGATCCGAGCCTCCTGGCACCCGTTGGCGAAACGGGCTCTTCGAAGGCGCTGATTTCTACGAGGCCCGTGCCGAGGGACTTGATGAAGCATTTCTCGCGACGGTCGAGAACGCGATCCTGCGAATTCGGCACCATCCACGATCCGGTCCCATCGTCCTCGGAAGCACACGTTGCCTGAGAGTCCGTCCCTTTCCCTACGGCGTCGTCTACCGTTTGGAGGAAGGCCGAATCTTCATTCTGGCGATCGCCCACGACAAGAGGCGTCCTCGATACTGGGCCAAACGAAGCTCTGCTCAATAAGACGCTCACCTTGGGCGATCTGTCTCGTAACCGCCCCCGGGATGCACCCTCCTCTTTACACAGCACTGCGCGTTGCGGGATCGCCGCATGGCCGCAATCGCTGTCCGGCCTGGGCAGAGGGGGAAGACTCGTCTCCGCCAGGTCGAAACCCAGGAACCGCTGAAGGAGGGATCCATGACAAAGATTGTGAAGATTTTGGCAGCCGTCGTCTTTTTGTGTTGGGCGGGTCAGCAGGCCGAGGCGCAGGAGAGCCGGGTTGCCGGCCCTGGGGCCAAGCCGTGGAAGCAGGTGGCGGAAGGGGTCTGGCAGCGGCGGGACGCGGACGGTGCCCTGGTGACGATCGCCCGCGGCCCCGAGGGGATGGTGTGGGCCGCCCAGGAGATGGAGCGGGAGCTCGTCAAGGTGGCCGAGTATTACCGCGTCGATCCGACCCCGGAGCGCTTCGAGACCCTTGCCAAGCACCTGGACGCCCTGGCCGAGCTGCGCCAGGCGGCCCGGCATGAAACCAAGGCGTTGCCGCCGCCGGCGTGCAACTCCTACGTCTCGTACACCGCCGCGGCCAGCGCGGGGGCGCTCAATTCCGGCGCCTGGGCCAGCTCGTCGGCCCACTTCAGCGTAATCCACAACTACTCGCCCTACTGCCCCGGCAACGCCTATGCCCGGGCCCAGGCGAGCGTCACCAGCGGTGGCGTCACCACCTCGCAGACGCAGATCTGCTCGAAGCCGAGCGACATCATCGTGGACTGCAGCGCCTACGCTTCGGTGTCGGGCTCCGGGACCTGCTACTCGGAATCGTTCTCCTATGCGAGCTATCCGCCGTACGGGTACTACACCTCGCGGTCGGCGGTCCAGTGCGGCTGCACCTCCTTCGCGGCCTGCGCCATCACCGAGATCGCCGAGTAGCCTCGGCGGCGCCAAAGACGTCCAGGCCGTTGCCCCGGACGGTGTTCGAGGCAACGGCGCATGGCGGCCGGACCCCTTCCCCTTGCGGCTCCAAGCGACCCGGTGGTAGTGTGCCCGCCCTGTCCCGGGTGGCCCCCCAGAAATAATGTTGACGCCTCCGGGCGTTAGAGACGCGCTATGGCAAAGAATCTGCTCATCGTCGAAAGTCCCGCCAAGACCCGGACCTTGAAGAAGTTCCTCGGCCGGCAGTACGCCGTCGAGGCTTCGGTCGGGCACGTCCGCGACCTCGTCAAGAAGGACATGGGGATCGGCCCGGACTACGAGCCCCACTACGAGGTGCTGGCCGCCAAGAAGGACGTGGTCAAGAAGCTCCGGGATGCGGCCAAGGATGCCGAGACCATCTACCTCGCCCCCGACCCGGACCGCGAGGGGGAGGCCATCGCCTGGCACATCGCCGAGATCCTGAAGGGCGCCAAGGACGTGCGGCGGGTGACCTTCAACGAGATCACCAAGCGGGCCGTGCTCAAGGCCCTGGAGAACCCGCGCACGATCGACCTCAAGAAGGTGGACGCCCAGCAGGCGCGGCGCGTTCTCGACCGCATGATGGGCTTCCGGCTCTCTCCCCTTCTCTGGGAGAAGGTCAAGCAGGGGCTCTCCGCCGGCCGCGTCCAGTCCGTGGCGCTCAAGATGGTGTGCGACCGCCAGGGTGAGATCGACGTCTTCGTGGCCGAGGAGTACTGGAACCTGGGCGCCGACCTCAAGGGGAAGGTGCCGCCGCCGTTCAACGCCCGGCTCCACCGGGTGGACGGCAAGAAGGCCGAGGTCGGCAACGGCGAAGACGCGGCGCGGATCGTCCGCGACCTCGAGGGCGGCAAGTTCGTCGTCGGCAAGGTCGAGCGCAAGGAATCGCGCCAGCGGCCGGCGCCGCCGTTCATCACCAGCCGGCTCCAGCAGGAGGCGGCGCGGCGGTACGGCTTCTCGGTCAAGCGCACCATGGGCCTGGCCCAGGGGCTCTATGAAGGGCGCGAGGTCGGCGACCGCGGCTCGATCGGCCTCATCACCTACATGCGTACCGACTCGCCCCGCGTGGCGGACGAGGCGCTCCAAGGCGGTGCGCGAATTCATCGGCGCCACCTACGGCGCCGACGCCCTGCCCGAGAAGCCCAACGTCTACCCCTCGAAGTCGGGGGCGCAGGACGCCCACGAGGCGATCCGCCCCACCACCTTCGACCTGCCGCCGGACGCGGTCAAGGGCTTCCTCAAGGACGACGAGTGGAAGCTCTACAAGCTGATCTGGGACCGCTTCATCGCCTCCCAGATGCAGCCCGCCGTCTTCGACGTCACCCAGGCGGACATCGAGAACGGCCGCTACGTGCTGCGCGCCTCCGGCAAGGTGCTGCGGCGCCCGGGCTTCCTCGCCGTCTACCGCGAGACCCCGGACGAGGACGCCGCCGCTCCGGCCGAAGACGCCGAGGGCGTGCTGCCGCCGCTCCAGGAGGGCGAGACGCTGGAGAAGGTGCGGATCCTCTCCGAGCAGAAGTTCACCCAGCCGCCGGCCCAGTACAGCGAGGCCACGCTGGTCAAGGCGCTCGAAGAGAACGGCATCGGCCGCCCCTCGACCTACGCCACCATCCTCTCGATGCTCACCGACCGCGACTACGTCGAACGCCTCGAAGGGCGCTTCCGCCCCACGGCGCTCGGCCGGCTGGTCAACGGCATGCTCCAGAAGGGGTTCCACGACATTCTGAACGAGGGGTATACCGCCGCCCTGGAGGGTCAGCTCGACGAGATCGAGGAGGGGCGGCTCGAATGGAAGCAGGCCGTTGCCGACTTCGACCAGAAGTTCTCCAAGGATCTGGAGACGGCGGGCGAGCAGATGCCCAACGTCAAGCGCGACGGCGTGCCGCTCGACGAAAAGTGCCCCGAGGACGGCTCGCCGCTGATCCTGCGCTTCGGCCGCTACGGCCCGTTCGTGGCGTGCAGCAACTACCCGGAGTGCAAGTACACCCGCAATCTCGAGGAGCCCGCGCCCTCCGCCTCGGAGGCCGGGGCCGCAGGAGGAGATCCCGCCCTGCGAGATCTGCGGCAAGCCCATGGCCTTGAAGCGCAGCCGCTTCGGCACCTTCTACGGCTGCACCGGCTACCCGGAGTGCAAGGGGATCCGCAAGACCGGCCCCAAGCCGATGGCGCCCATCCCTACCGGCGTCGCCTGCCCCGAGTGCGGCAAGGGCGAGATCGTGGAGAAGCGCTCGCACCGCGGCAAGACCTTCTGGTCGTGCAACCGCTATCCGGACTGCAAGTTCTCCCTCTGGAAGAAGCCCGTCGCCCGCGAGTGCCCGGACTGCGGCGCCGCCTTCCTCCTGGAGAAGGTGACCAAGAAGGCCGGCACCCAGTACGTCTGCAATACCGAGGGGTGCGGCCACATTGAGGACGCCGAAGACGCCCCGAGCCCGGCTGAGGTCGAAGCCCTGGCCTGACCTCACCCCCGGCCCCTCTCCTAGAGGAGAGGGGAGAAAACAAGCTTCAAGCCCCTCTCCTCTAGGAGAGGGGTCGGGGGTGAGGTCGCCACGGCAAAGCAGGTCATAATTCCGGCATGAGACCCGTCCATCTGGTCCTTGCCGGGAGCGCCCTGCTCTTCCTCTCCTCCTGCTTCGATCCCCCCATTCGCGAAGACCTGCGGCTGCGGTTCCTGACCAACGGCGCCGTCGTCGCCACCAGCACCGTCCGCATCGCCGATCCCTCGGAAGCCAATCCCGTGCTCGACCGCCGGCTCGCCGAGGCCCGCCGGGAGATCCTCGACGGCGCCGACGCCTGGAGCGCGCGGTTCGCCGCCGCCGAGCCGGCCGCCGAGCGGTTCTCCTGGGAAAAGCAGCTCGGAAACCTCCGGTCGGCCCGCCGCTCCGCCGTCTTCGCGGAGCCCAAGGGTCTGGAGGCCTTCTTCCGCGACACCTCGGTCTACGTCACCTACACCGTCGATCCCGAACGGGGCGTCGCCGAGCTCTCGCTCGTGCCCGGAGTCTCCAACCGCGCCAGCCGCAGGCAGTTGGAGGACACGGCGAAAACGATCGAGACGTGGACGGAAGCCCTCGCGGAATACCTGGCGGCGGGCGAGGCTCTCTACAGCTATCTTGATGGCCATCCGGACCGCGCCCGCGCCTGCCTCGGCACGCTCTTCGGGAAGAGCCTGAGCGAAGGCGAGGCGAAGAGCCTGCAAGACCTGACGCCCGAGGAGGAGAAGCTCGTCGAGCGGCTGGACGACTCCATGGGCGGCGTGGTGGAGGTTCTGACCGTCCCTTCCGGCGGCGCCTGGTCTCCGGACGAGGTCTCCCATCTCGTTTACGACCCCTTCCCCGCCCGCCTGACGGTGAAGCTGCCGGGGAAGCCCCTGGAGGCCGAGGGCTTCGTTCCAGGGGAAGAGGGGACCTTCGCCGTGCCGAGCCCGGGCTTGTGGGAGGGCCTGCGCGCGCTCGAAGGGCGCTGGCTGTCGCCGGACCCCGTCCTCTTCTACGTCGAAAGCGCCCAGCAGGAAGGCGAGGACTTCAATCTCGACTCCTTCCTCGAACGGCCCCGCCGGGCAGCCGCCCCCCATCTCCTCCCCTCGGCCCGGGAGGTGCGCACGGCCATCGAGGCGAGCCTGAGGCCGGCGCCGCTCTACCGGCTGGCGTGGCGGATCAATCCCCAGGATGAAAGTGAATTCAAGTGGGAGGAGGGCGAAGCTCCATGAGTTGGGTCTACTTGATCATCGCCGGTCTCCTGGAGGTCGCCTGGGCCTCCACCCTCAAGCAGACCCAGGGCTTCACCCGGCTCGGCCCCAGCCTCCTGACGCTGGGGCTGATGGGAGCGAGCTTCTATCTTCTCAGTCTTGGCATGCGCGACCTGCCGGCCAGCAGCAGCTACGCCGTCTGGGTGGGGATCGGCGCCGTCGGCACGGCCCTCGTGGGGATCTTCTTCCTCGACGAGCCGAAGAGCGCCCTGCGGCTGATCTCGATCGGGTTGATCGTTCTCGGAGTGATCGGGCTGCGGCTGGCGGAGCCGGGATAGGAGCCGGAGAGCCAGAGCCGGAATCTCTACACATTTTCTCCGCCGCAAGGTGTACGGCGGCGGAACCCCACCGGTGCGCGGGCGAAAAACAGGGCCTAGCGGCAGAAGACGTAGGGGCTTGCCGGGAGAATTTACACCTCGCGCCGGAGAAAAGGTGTACGGCGGGAGCCGCGCGGGGTGCAGCGGCCCGCGCCGTACACACTTCCGCGCAATCTTGGTGTAACGCGGGGCGATCTCTACACCTCGCGGGAGAGAAATTGTGTACGGCGCCGCGCGCGGTGGGACGGGTCTTCGTGGTGGACGACGGCTCGTCCGACGGCACGGCGGTGGAGGCGGGCCGGGGAGGCCTGGCCCTCCTGCGGTATCTTGCCAATCTGAAGGTTCTGCCGCCGGCGGGCTCATCCGCTCCGGCGGTCCCCCGCGTAGAAGAGGCATGACCATGAAGAAGACGAATCTCACCCTGATCCTGCTCGGCCTGCTGGCGGCGGCGGTCCCGGCCCGCGCCGCGGCGCCCCCGGACTACAAGGCCTGGGGCGAGATCCTCTCCAAGCACTACGATCCCGCCAAGGGAATGAACTACAAGGCCTTGAAGGCCCAGGACAAGAAGGCCCTCGACGACCTGCGCCGGCAGATGGCCACGGTGGACGTCCAGGCCCTCTCGCGGCCGGACCAGCTCGCCTACTGGATCAACCTCTACAACATCTCCGTGGTGTCGGCCGTGGTGGAGGGGTACCCGGTCGAGTCGATCAAGGATCTCTCGACCGACCCCATCATCCGCCTGAACGTCTTCAAGAAAGCCTCGGTGCAGACGAAGAAGGGCGCCATCTCTCTCAACGACGTCGAGAACACCAAGATCCGGGATGGGTTCAAGGACCCGCGGATCCACTTCGCCATCAACTGCGCCGCGAAAAGCTGCCCGCCCATCCGCCCGGAGCCCTATACCGGCGCCCAGGTCAGCCAGCAGCTCGACGACCAGGCCCGCAAGTTCCTCAACGGCCCCAACGGGGTGCGCCTGGAGAAGGACGGCAGCGACCTCGTGGTGCACACCACCAAGATCATGGACTGGTTCGGAGAGGACTTCGACAAGTGGGGCGGCGGGCGCAAGGAGTTCCTCATCCGCTACGTCTCCCCCGACAAGCGCAAGCAGATCGAGGCCGCGGCCAACCGGGTCAAGCTCGACTACGGCGACTACGATTGGAAGCTCAACGACGCTTCCTAGACGCTTCTTGGAGGAGAGCGGATGACCGGCCAGCCCAGATCACTCAGGAGGGCTCTGGAGCTCTTCCGGAATCCGGCGACGGACGAGAAGAGCAGGATCCTCACGGAGCGGTGGGCGGAGCTCGATCCCGCCCTCCGGCTGCCCGGGCAGGGGTTGGGGCAGAAGGCGACCGGCTGCGGCGCGACGGTGGGCATCCAGCCCCGCTGCGACTTCTCCTGCACCGGCTGCTATCTCGGCCAGGAGGCCAACCAGATCCCGGCCCTGCCGACCGCGGCCATCCTGCGCCAGCTCGACGACCTCCGCCGCTGGCTGGGCCCCAAGAGCAACGTCCAGGTCACGGACGGCGAGGTGACGCTCAGGCCCGTCGAGGAGCTGACCGAGATCCTCCGCTACGCCCGCTCGATCGGCGTCATCCCCATGGTGATGACCCACGGCGACAACTTCCGCCGCCAGCCGGGCCTGCTGGAGCGGCTGATGACGGAGGGGGGCCTGACCGAGGTCTCGATCCACGTCGACATCACTCAGCGCGGCCGGGACGGGGCGGCCTACCGGGTCCCCCGGTCGGAGTTGGAGCTGATGCCGCTGCGCGACGAATTCGCGGCCATGGTGCGCGAGGCGCGCCGGCGGACGGGGCGGCCGCTGCGGGCCGCCATGACGCTCACGGTGACCCGCGACAACCTCTCCCAGATCGCCGGCGTGGTGCGCTGGCTGGTGGAGAACCGCGACGCCTTCAGCCTGGTCAGCTTCCAGCCGCTCGCCCAGGTGGGGCGAACGCGGAAGAGCCAGCAGGGGGTGACGGCGGAAGAGCTCTGGCGCGAGATCGGCCGGGGAACGGCCGGTTTCGGGCTTGCCCTGGAGAGCACGGGGCCGCTCCACCTTGGCCACACGGAATGCACGCGCTTCGTCCCCCTGCTCGCCCTGGAACGCCCCGGCGAGCGAGCCCGTCTCTTCCAGGCCTTCCGGCCGGTGCCCGAGGACGAGGCCATCGTCCAGGAGTTCTTCGCGAGCGGCCTGGGCGGGGCGGCTTTCCGGGATGACGACCCCTTGGAAAAAATGGCGCGTGCCCTGGGAATGATCCGCACCGCTCCGGGGTGGCTCCTGGGCCGCGCCCGGCGCTGGGCGGACGCCCGGATGCGCAACGAGGCCGGCCTTTCGCTCCCCCGCCTCCTCCTCGACAGCCTCCGGGGCCGCCTGCGGGTCGACGGCTTCACCCTCACGAGCCACCACTTCATGAGCCCGGCGGAGCTGCACACCCCCGTGGGGCAGGACCGGCTGGCCGCCTGCGTCTTCCGCCTTCCCTACAAGGGTGAGATGGTACCGATGTGCAAGATGAACGCGGACGGCGTGCGCGAGCGGTTCTACGCGGAGATCCTGGAGGGCGGCCTCGGGCCACCATAGCAACCAGCCTATAATGCCCGGCATGCCCTCACCCGTCCACATCATCGGCGGCGGACTCGCCGGCTCGGAATGCGCCTGGCAGCTGGCGGAGCGCGGCGTGCCGGTGGTGCTCCACGAGATGCGGCCGGGCAAGGGGACTCCCGCCCACAAATCGGGCGACCTGGCGGAGCTGGTCTGCAGCAACTCGCTGCGGAGCGACGATCCGTTCCATGCCGCGGGGCTGCTCAAGCGGGAGATGGAATCGTTCGGCTCGCTCATCATCGGCATGGCCCGGCGGGCTTCCGTGCCGGCCGGCAGCGCCCTGGCCCTGGACCGCGACCGCTTCGCCGCCCTGGTGACGGAGGCGATCGCCGGCCATCCCCGGATCGAGCTGCGGCGCGAAGAGGTCACCGAGATCCCTGAGGGCGAAGTCGTCATCGCCACCGGCCCCCTGACCTCCGAGGCCATGTCGGCCCGCCTCCAGGGGCTCCTGGGCAGCGAGTACCTCTACTTCTACGACGCCATCGCACCCATCGTGGAAGCCGACAGCCTCGATCTCACGAAGCTCTTCTGGCAGTCCCGCTACGGCAAGGGAGACGGCGAGGACTACCTCAACGCGCCCATGAACCAGGAGGAATACCTCGCCTTCCACCAGGCGGTCACGGAGGCCGAGGTGGTGGCGCCGCACGAGTTCGAGAAGGCGGTGTTCTTCGAGGGGTGCCTGCCCATCGAGGAGCTCGCCCGGCGCGGGGTGGACACCCTGCGCTACGGCCCCATGAAGCCCGTGGGACTGCGCACCCCGGACGGACGGCGCCCCTGGGCCGTGGTCCAGCTCCGGCAGGAGAACCTCGCCAAGAGCCAGCTCAACCTCGTGGGCTTCCAGTCGCGCATGAAGTGGGGCGATCAGCAGCGGGTGTTGACGACGATCCCGGGGCTCGAAAACGCCAAGTTCGTCCGCTTCGGCCAGATCCACCGGAACACCTTCATCAACGCGCCCACCCATCTCGACAAGCACTACCGGCTGAAGACGGCTCCCCGGGTGCGCCTCGCCGGGCAGATCACGGGCGTCGAGGGATACCTGGAATCGGCGGCGACGGGCCTCGCGATCGGCCTCTATATTTCCATGGAAAGGGCGATGGGACGGGAAAACCGTAGCCCTGAGCCGTTCCCGCCGACCACGGCCCTGGGCGCTCTCGCCCGGCACCTCACGGAGTCGGACTCCGAAGCATTTCCAGCCGGCCAACATCAACTACGGCCTGTTCGAGGATCTCGAGGGGCGGATCAAGAAAGCCGACCGCCGGGCCGCCTATGTGGAGCGCGCCCAGGCGGCTCTAACCGTCTGGGCCGAGAACAGCGGCGTCCTCGTATGCGCCGCCTGATCCACAGCTTCCTGGAGCACATCCAAGGCGAGCGGCAGCTCTCGCCGCAGACTCTCCGCGCCTATGAGCACGACCTCGTCACCTTCCACGAGTTCCTGTCCCGCGACTTTCTGGGCAAGGACCCGGAGGCCGTGCGCCCTCAAGACGTCGACGCCCTCGCCGTGCGCTCGTTCCTCGCGGCGCTCACCCGCCAGGGGCTGGGCAAACGCAGCCAGGGGCGGGCCCTCTCGGCCGTGCGGAGCCTCTTCCGCTTCGCCTGCCTGGAAGGGGTGTTGGCCGCCAACCCGGCCCAGGGGGTGAAGACGCCGAAGGTGCCCAAGACCCTCCCTCGGCACCTGCGCCCCGGCGAGGTCGAGGACCTGATCGAGGCACCCGGGGGCGACGCGCCCCTGGAGCGGCGGGACCGGGCGATCCTGGAGCTTCTCTACGCCGCGGGCCTGCGCGTTTCGGAGCTGGTGGGGCTGGACTGGCCGGACATCGACCTCCCGGCGCGGGTGCTGCGGGTGATGGGCAAGGGGAGCAAGGAGCGGATGGTCCCCTTCGGCCGGCCGGCCGGCGACGCCCTGCGCCGGTGGCTGGAGGTGTGGGAAGGCGTCCGCGATCCCGTGAAAGACGGCGAGCCGGTCTTCCTCAACCACGTGGGCGGCCGCCTGACGGACCGCTCGGTGCGGCGGGTGATCGACCGCTGGGTGGACACCGCGGCCGTGGCCCGGGGGGTCCATCCCCATACGCTGCGCCACACCTTCGCCACCCACCTGCTGGAGAACGGCGCGGACCTGCGGGCCATCCAGGAGCTTTTGGGGCACAGCTCGCTCTCGACGACCCAGAAGTACACCCACCTGGAGGTCGACCGGCTGCTCTCCGTCTACCGCGACGCCCATCCCCGGGCCCGGAAGGGCGCCGAATGATTGAGCGAACGGAGAAAGCGGCCGAACGGCAGTTCCCGTGCACGCCGGGAGGAGCGATCCTGCGAGGCCGCAGGCGGCTGCGGAACCTGCTTCTGGGGCTCACGCTGCTGATGCTCATCGTGGGCGGGCTTGACCCTGACGGCCGGGCGGATCGGCCCCGGCCTCCTGGCGCTCGCCGTGGCCATGATCCCCTGGACGGCCTGGCGGATGAGCGGCGACCTCGACCCGTTCTGGCTGGAGGTGGCGGGCGGCAAGCTGACCGTGCAGATGCGCCGCCGGCGCGAGAGCTTCGCCGCCGCCGGGGCCGAAGGGCGGCGGCTGACGGGCGACGAGATCGCCCATCTCGAGACCCTGACGAGCGCGGGCGGCGTCTCCGCCGGCACCGGCGGGTTCGAGTCGCACCGGCTGGGCGAGCTCGACCTCTACGCCAGCGACCTGCGCAACGCCGTGCTGGTGGACCTGGGGGAGACGCGCCTGGTGGTCACCCCGGACGACCCCGCGGCCTTCCTGGAAGCCCTCTCCTCTCCCTGATATACAATCCCGGTCCCATGGATACTTTTCAGTCGACCACCGTCCTCCTCGTGCGCCGGGAAGGCAAGGTCTGCATGGCGAGCGACGGGCAGGTCACGATGAATCAGAGCACCATCGTCAAGGGCGGCGCGAAGAAGGTGCGGCGCGCCGGCAAGGGGAAGGTGCTGGTGGGTTTCGCGGGCGGCGGGGCGGATGCCCTGGCGCTCTTCGGCCGGCTCGAAGAGAAGCTGGAAGAGTTCAACGGCAACCTGGAACGGGCGGCCGTCGAGCTGGCCAAGGACTGGCGGACGGAGCGGGCCTTGCGCCAGCTCCAGGCGATGATCCTGGTCGCCGACAAAGACAAGAGCTTCTTCATCTCGGGTACGGGCGAGCTGATGCAGCCGGACGACGACGAGCCCGTGCTCGCCATCGGCTCGGGCGCCAACTACGCGCTCTCGGCCGCGCGCGCCCTGATGCGCCACACCCAGATGACCGCTGCCGAGATCGTGCGCGAGGCGATGAAGATCGCCGGCGAGATCTGCATCTTCACCAACGACCGCCTCACTCTCGAGGAACTGTAGGGAAACGACATGTCCAATCAGATTTCCAGCGAGGCTCTCCCCGGCCTCGCGCTCGAGAACATGACGCCGAAGCAGATCGTGTCCGAGCTCGACAAATACGTGGTCGGGCAGCGGCAGGCCAAGCGCGCCGTCGCCATCGCCCTGCGCAACCGCTGGCGCCGCCAGCAGCTCCCGGCCGAGATGGCCGAGGAGATCGCGCCCAAGAACATCCTGATGATCGGTCCCACCGGCGTCGGCAAGACCGAGATCGCCCGCCGGCTGGCCCGGCTCGCCAAGGCCCCCTTCCTCAAGGTGGAGGCCAGCAAGTTCACCGAGGTGGGCTACGTCGGCCGGGACGTCGAGTCGATGGTGCGCGACCTGGTCGAGATCGCCGTCACCATGGTCAAGGAAGAGAAGCGCGAGGCGGTGCGCGAGGCCGCCGCGGCCCGCGCCGAGGACCGCCTGCTCCAGCTCCTCGTGCCGCCGCGGCCGATCAACGCCTACCTGCGCCACGACGAAGACAACGAGGACGAGCTCACCGCCACCCGGGAGAAGTTCCGCGACAAGCTCCGCGCGGGCGCGCTCGACCATCGCCACGTCGAGGTCGAGGTCGACGAATCCAGCACGCCGAGCTTCGAGATGTTCACCCCCCAGGGCGTCGAGGAGGTGGGGATGAACATCAAGGAGATGCTCCCGGGCCTCTTCGGAAGAAAGAAGAAGCAGCAGTTCACGGTGGCCGAGGCGCGCGAGATCATCCTCCAGCAGGAAGCGGAGAAGCTGATCGACCGCACCCAGGTCTCCCGCGAGGCACGCCAGAGGGTCGAGCAGGCCGGCCTCATCTTCCTCGACGAGATCGACAAGATCGCCGGGCGCGAAGGGGGGCGCGGCCCCGACATCTCGCGCGAGGGGGTGCAGCGCGACCTCCTCCCCATCGTCGAGGGGACGAACGTCTCGACCAAGCACGGCATGGTGAAGACGGACCACATCCTCTTCATCGCGGCCGGCGCGTTCCACGTCAGCAAGCCGTCGGACCTGATCCCCGAGCTTCAGGGCCGCTTCCCGATCCGCGTCGAGCTCGACGCGCTCACCGAGAACGACTTCGTGCGCATCCTGACCGAGCCCGAATCGGCCCTGACCAAGCAGTACTCCGCCCTCCTCTCCACCGAGGGGGTCAACCTCGAGTTCACCCAGGACGGCGTCGCCGAGATCGCCCGGCTCGCCGTGGAGGTCAACTCTTCGACCGAGAACATCGGCGCCCGCCGGCTCTCGACTCTCATGGAGCGCCTGCTCGACGAGGTCTCCTTCGAGGCCCCCGACATGTCCGGGGTGGCCGTGAAGGTGGACGGCGAGTACGTACGGGGCGTGCTCTCCGGCATCGTCAAGGACCAGGACCTTTCCCGCTATGTCCTCTAGCCCAAAGACAGGGCGGCCCCATGGGGCCGCCCCTACATTCCTCGCCATCGCCATGCTCCTCGGCACCCTGGGTTGCGGCAAGCAGGGGCCGCCGCTGCCGCCGCTGCGGGCCGTCCCGGCCACCACGCAGGACTTGGCGGTGGTGCAGCAGGGGCCCCGGCTTCTCCTCAGCCTCGGCTATCCGCAGGTGACGCCGGCCGGCACGGCCCTCGGAGGGATCACGGCCGTCGAGATCTACCAGGTCACGCGGACGGCCTCTTCGGACGGCAAGGCGACCCCGCTCGACGCGCGGGCGTTCGGCGCCGCGGCCAAGCTCCTCCAGAAGCTGGAGGGCGCCGACCTCGCGAGCGCCACGGAGGGGCAGCGCATCAACCTCCTGCTGCCGCTGCCGGCGGCCGAGGCCGCTCCCACGCCGCCCCCCCCGGCGGCCGCTCCCCAGGTGCCCCACGCGCAGTACTTCGCCGTGCGCACCGTCGGCAAGGAGGGCGGACCGGTCCGAGTTTTCGAACGTCGCCGTTGTGGTGCCGAAGACGCCTCCCACCGCCCCCGAGAGGGTCACCGTCACCTCGCGTGCCGACGGCGTCCTGGTCGAGTGGTCGCCCGTGGAGGCGGCCTCGGCGGGGTACAACGTCTACCGCCGCGAATCCACCGAGCGGGCCTACGGCCGTTCCGTCCACACCGCCGGGGCGCAGGAGCGCACCTGGCTCGACGACACCGCCCGCTTCGGCAAGAGCTACATCTACACGGTGACCGCCATCGCGGGTCCGGACCCGAAGGTCGAGAGCGGCATCGCGAGCGACCACGAGGTGATCTACCAGGACCGCTTCCCGCCTCCCGCTCCGGCCGAGCTGGTGGCCCTGGCGGAAGCCGGCCGGGTGCGGCTGGTCTGGCAGGCGAGCGAGGCGGAGGACATCGGCGGCTACGTCGTCTACCGCCGCCTGGGCGAGAGCGGCCAGTTCGAGCGCATCACGGCCCAGCCGGTCGAGTCCGCCGAGCACGTCGACACCACCGTGGGGTCCGGCCAGACGTACTCGTACCGCGTGACGGCGGTGGACCAGACGGGCAACGAAAGCGCGCCCGGAGCCGAGGTCCGGGCGGCGGTGCCATGACCCATTTCTACAAGGTCTCCGGCAGCGGCAACGACTTTCTCGCCCTGGCGGAGCCCTTCGAGACCCCCTCTCCGGAGACGATCCGCGCCTGGTGCCGGCGCGGCGTCTCGCTCGGGGCGGACGGCCTGTTCGTGCTGCGGCGTGCGGACCTCGGCGTCACCATGGACTATTTCAACGCCGACGGCCTGCCGGCCGACCTCTGCCTGAACGGCACCCGGTGTGCCGCGCAGCTCGCCTTCCACCTCGGCCTGGCCGGGGAGTCCGTGGCCGTACGGACGGCGGCGGGCGCCTTCACGGCCCGGCGGATCGACGACACCCGGATCGCCGTCGAGCTCCCCGCTCCGGCCGAGCCGCCGCAGCCCCTGAGCGTCGAAGCCGGAGGGGAGACTCACGCGGGGCACCGGATCACCATCGGCGTGCCTCACTTCGTCCTCTCCTGGCCCGAGCTGGAACAGGCGCCCGTCCGCGAGCTGGGTGCCGAGATCCGCCGCCACGCCGCCTTCGGTCCCCCGGGGACGAACGTGAGCTTCGTCCGCTTTCCCGAACCCGGGCGTATGGACATCCGTACGTTCGAACGCGGCGTCGAGGACGAGACCCTCTCCTGCGGCACCGGCGTCCTGGCGAGCGCCGCGATGGGGATCGAGACCGGCCTCGCCCGGCTCCCCCTGCGCGTGCGGACCTGGGGAGGATTCGAGCTGGAAGTGGACGGCGATCCGGCGCGGGGAAGCTGGTCTCTGGGCGGGGACGCCCGCGTGATCGCCGAGGGAGAGCTGCTGCCGGGAGCCCTGGTGAGCCCCGGGCCACATTTTTGCACACCGGTTGAGGCCGGAGGGCTGAAATGAAAACTTTCCCGGAAGAAGTGCGTGTCGCGGCCATCGTGCCGGCTTATAACGAAGAGGCCACCTTGACCGAGGTCCTCTCGGTGCTCAAGGCGACCCCCGCGATCGACGAGATCCTCGTCGTCTCCGACGGCTCGACCGACCGGACCGTCGACATTGCCCGCTCCATGGGCCTGCGCACCATCCGCCTGCGGAAGAACCAGGGGAAGGGGCGGGCCATGGCCATCGGCGTGGCCCATGCGGACGCCGAGATCCTGCTCTTCGTGGACGGCGACATCCTGAACCTCACGGGTGACCTCCTCGCCCGGCTGATCGAGCCGGTCCTCTCGGGCCGGTCCGGCATGAACGTGGGGATCCGCCACCGGGGCTCGGCGATCAACGCCATCCAGGAGCGCACCGGGCCGCTGCTTTCGGGCATCCGCTGCCTCCGGCGGGAGATCTTCGAGGCGGTCCCGGAGAGCCACCGCGAGGGGTTCGCCATCGAGACGGCCTTGAACTGGGCCTGCGAGCAGCTCGGGTGCCGCAGGACCATCACGGTCATGTACAACCTCAAGCACCTGGTGAAGGAAAAGAAGCGCGGCCTGGTCCAGGGGTTCCGCGCGCGCTACAAGATGTTCGGCGCCGTCTTCGGCGCCTACCTCAACCTGCGGCTCAAACAGCCGGCGCTGCGCAGCGGCGTCCTGGCGCCCCACGCCTTCAAACCCGAGCTCGAATACATCAACTTCTAAATGTCCTCCTTCCAGTTCCCTCCGGTCGAAGAACAGATGGAGCTGCTCCAGCGCGGAGCCGTGGACCTGGTGGACCCGGCTCAGCTCCGCGCCAAGCTGGAACGGTCGAGAAAGACCGGCCAGCCGCTGACGGTGAAGGCGGGCTTCGACCCGTCGTCTCCGGACCTCCACTTCGGCCACACGGTGCTGATCCGCAAGATGGGCCACTTCCAGCAGCTCGGCCACCGCGTGATCTTCCTCATCGGCGGCTTCACCGCCCGCATCGGCGACCCCACCGGCAAGAAGGCCACCCGCCCGCAGCTCACCTCGGAAGAGGTGCAGGCCAACGCCCTCACCTACCAGCGCCAGGTGTTCCACCTGCTCGACGAGGCGGCGACCGTGGTCGACGACAACGACCGCTGGCTGGGCGCCCTGGGCTCCCACGGCCTCATCCGCCTCGCGGGGCGCTACACGCTGGCCCGCATGATGGAGCGCGAGGACTTCAAGGTCCGCTTCCAGGAAGGGCGGCCGATCCATCTCCACGAGCTCCTCTACCCGCTCGCCCAGGGGTACGACTCGGTCTTCCTCAAGGCCGACGTCGAGCTGGGGGGGCACGACCAGATCTTCAACCTGCTGGTGGGCCGCGACCTGATGAAGGAAGAGGGGCTGGAGCCCCAGGTGGTGCTCACGGTCCCCCTGCTCGTCGGCCTGGACGGCCACGAGAAGATGTCGAAGAGCTTGGGCAACGCCATCGCCGTGGAGGATTCGCCCCGCGAGATCTACGGCAAGACCATGTCCGTCCCCGACTCTTTGATGTGGGACTGGTACCTCCTCCTGACCGACCTCCCGCAGGCCGAGATCGCGAACCGGCGGGCCCAGGTGGAAGCGGGAGGGCTCCATCCCAAAGGGGTCAAGCAGGAGCTCGCCCGGCGCCTCGTGGCGCAGTTCCACGGCGACGAGGCCGCCCGCGGCGCCGAGGCGGAGTTCGAGTCCGTGTTCGCGGGCGGCGGAGTGCCCGAAGACGTGCCTGAAAAAGACCTGCCCGGCGCGTGGACGCTGACCAAGCTGCTCACGGCCGCCGATCTCGCTCCCAGCAATGGCGAGGCCCGGCGGTTGATCCAGCAGGGGGCGGTGGCGATCGACGGCGAACGGGCGAACGACCCGTTGCTGGAGCTGCCCCCCCGGCCCGAGCCCTACCTCTTCAAGGTCGGCAAACGGCGCTTCGCACGGGTCCGTCTCACCCCGTCCTGACCCCTTCCTGGCAAAAAAGAGGGAGCGCCTGAGCCCCGGGAGGGTCTCAGGCGTTCCCGAGGGGATTGAGGTTCTTGTCTTTTCGATTTCTCTCATATTGTGACACCCGCATGGCTGCGCCGTCAATAGTGGTGCTACCTCTGTTGCGCCCGTCGGCCGCGCATACTAGGATTCCTTAGCTTATGAGGAAGAATCAATCTGTCAGGGAGGGCGAGGGGCACGCCGATCTGTCCTCCCACGACCGGATCCTGCGGGCCGGCCGGGAGCTGTTCGCCGAAGACGGGTACGAGAACACCACGACCTCGGCCATCGCCCGCAAGGCCGGGACGAGCGAGTCCCAGCTCATCAAGCACTTCGGCAGCAAGGAAGGCCTGCTCGAGGCCATCTACGACCAAGCCTGGCAACGGATGGCCCCAGGCCTTCTCCAGGTCCAGGAAGCCTCCAGCTCCCCCCTCGAACGGCTTCGGGGGTTGACGGAGCTGATGATCTCCTCCCTGGAGCGGGACCGGGAGATCCGCACCCTCATGCTTCTGGAGGCGAGGCGCATCCGCAAGCACGGGCACCAAGTGCTCCTCACCCGCGGTTTCCAGCAGGTGCTGGGGGTGCTGGATGGGGTGCTGCTCCAGATGCGCGGCGCCGGCAGCCTCCGGCAGGATCTCCACCCCGAAGCGGTCCGCTCGGCCCTGATGGGCGCCTTCGAAGGCCTCCTGCGCGACCAGCTCCTGGCGGAACGGGCCAGCTTCCCGGCCCGCTACGACGGGGCCGAGCTGCGGGCGGTTTTCAAGGCGGTTCTCGACAGCTTCCTCGCCGATCCTCCAGAGGGGCTTTCGTAAAGGGGCTATCATCCCGTCCATGCTGCCGCTTCTGCTCGTACTGGCCCTGGCCACGCCCGCGGCACCTCCCGCCGCTCCCCTCCGCCTCACGTCTGAAGCCTTCGGCCACCCGGTGGAGATCGAGGTTCGGGGCCTGCTGAAGGAAGCTGCCCAGGAGGCCATCCGGAAAGCGCTGGCCGAGGTGGCGGAGCTCGAGAGGCTGACGAGCGCCCCGGGCGGCGGGCTTGCGGTCCTGAACGCCGCGGCGGGCAAGGGTCCTCAACCCGTGGATCCGCGCCTCCTCTCGGTGCTCACCCGCGCCCGCGACTTCTGCTTCTGGTCCGAGGGAGCACACGGCCCCCTGGGCCGAAAGCTGTATGAGATTTGGGTGGACCCTTCCGAGCCCCCCTCGCCCGATCAGATCGAGCCGGCGGTGGGCCTCGCGGGGTGCGAGCGGCTGTTGCTGGGGAAGGACACCGCGGCTCTGACCGAGGGGAGCGGACTGGACCTGAGAGGCTTCGCGGAGGGGCTCGCCGTGGACCGCGCCGTCGAGATCCTCAAGAAGGAGGGCGCCGCCAACGTCTTCGTCCGCATCGGGACCGTCCAGAAGGCGGCCGGCGCGGGTCCCATGGGCAGGGGCTGGCCCGTGGAGCTGGCCCCCCTGCTGTCCGCGGACGAGCCTCCGGACCGGATCTACCTGCGCGACCGCGCCCTGGCGGTCTCCTCTCAGGCCCTGTTGGTCAACCAGCGGACGGGCCGGCGGGCTCAGGGTGTGCTGGCCACCGCGACGGTGTCGGAGATGGCCGTCGACGCCCAGGGGCTCGCGGCCTCGCTGTTCATCATTGGTCCCCGCGAGGGGCAGCTCCGCCTGGGGTCCCTGCGGCCGCGGCCGTCGGTGCGCTGGTTTCTGGGAAGCGGAGCCGGCGCTCCGCTCCTGGTGGACTACCGCTGGTCGGACGTGAGCCGGCGGTAGCCGCCAGCCACCGCCGGATCACCGGCGCCTGGTGCACGAGGTACCCCAGCAACCAGAGGCCAGACGTGGCGAGGTGGATCCAGACCCAGATCCGCCGCCATTCGTCGCCGGTCGCCGTCTGGATCAAGGAACCCGACACGACCATGGGCACCAGCAGGAAGATCATCGACAGGCCGCTGCGCCTGCGGTCCTCGGTCCCCCGCTTCCATTGCGACCAGACGTGCCGCCGCCAGATCAGGCCGGCCGTGAAGACCAGCAGCGGCGCGAACAGGATGTGGAGGTGCTGCACCTGGGGCTGGAGAGGGTGGTTGACCACCGCGTACGGGTCGGCCGGCTCGGCCAGGAAGACCATCCAGGTGTAGACCAGCCCCGTGCCGCCCACCAGGAGGTTCGAGAGGTGGAGCATCCAGGCCTCGAAACGGCTCATGGCCGGTTTTCCCCGCTTCCCAAGATGACCTGATGGAGCGCCAAGACCCGGCGGACGGCGTCCGTCGTTGCCCGGGCCGTCAGGGTGGCGCCCGTTACGGGATGGATCCCCCGCTTGATCTGGAGGTCGGCGTCGAGCCCCCGGCCCAGGAACTGCTGATACCAGGCCCCCCGGGGCCTGTACTCCTCCGGCTCGCGGAAGGAGATCACCTCGATCCGTCCCACCTTGCCTTGCGGATCGACGACGATCATCAGCGTCTCCGGCAGGGTGCGCACCCTGTGGGTGTCGAAGTAGGCGGTACCGGCCGGCTGGCCGCCTCGGGCAGCCACGTAATAGCTCACCAGGGCGCCCGGCACCTCCGCGCCCGCGAGAGCCCGGGCTCGCTTCACTTGCGCCGCCGTCAGAAAGGCGGCGCGGCGTTCGACCTGGCCGCCGGGGAAAGCGAGCTTCAACGCCTCGTCGACGGTCACGAACACCTTGGCCGCGCACGGAGCGGCCAGGCCGGGCAGCAGCAGCGCGAAGAGCGCGGCTTTCCTAGAAAACATACCCCAGCAAGACATTGAGCTGATCGACTCCGGTCCCCGCCGCGTTGTCGTAATTCTGATGATCGATCTTGAGGATGAGCTGTTCGATCGGCTTGAAGGCGAGCCCCAGGGTCAGTACCTCGACGTCGTTGGCCGGATTGGCCCGGAAGCCGGCCGGCACCTCGTCCTGGGTGTTGTAGGTCTCCCAGCGCGCGTAGGGGATCAGGGCCCTGTCGCCGCGGCCCGCCAGCACGTCGTAGCCGAGTTGGAGGTAGTAGCCCTCCAGCTTCTCGCCGACCGACTGGTTGCCCGTGAGCCCCAGGGCCCTGTTCAGCTCCGCGACGTCATCGAGCTCGGCCTGAACGCCCAGGGCGCGGAATTCGAGCCCCCGCCACCGCCACTCGAGGTGCCCTTCGATCAGGGACGTGCCGATGGAGATCCCCTCGCCCTGCGAGGTCTCGAGATCCTGACCCGAGCCGCCCACATAAGCCGAGCCGCCGACCAGCAGGCCGGGCACGCCCGTGAAGTCCAGGCGCCCGACCCAGGCGAAGTCCTCCGCCTTGGCTTGGTTGCCCTTCTGCCGCCCGCCGCGCAGGCCGGCGGCGGTGAAGCCCGCCCCTCGGAAGCCGTTGACGACGTACGTGCGGTAGGAGACGGGCCCCGCCTCGCCGAACAGGCCGAAGCCGTTCTCGCGCCAGGTGGTGGGGATGATCAGGCGCTCGACGTCCGGCCGGTTGGCACCCAGGAAGACCGTGGGCTCGTGCAGCTCGTTGATGAAGCCCATGGGTACCAGGAGCAGGCCGGCGCGCAAGACCGCCTCGGGACGCCAGAGGTAATCGACATAGGCGAACTCCACCGAGACCTCGCCTCCCGCGTGCTCGTACTCGATCTCGGTGTTGAGCAGCCAGCGGTCGTTCCACTTGTAGCCGAAGTAGAGGACTCCGCGCAGGAGGTCGAACGTATCGGTCCGGCCCGACGCGGTGCCGTCGTCGCGCGCGCCGTCGAAGTTCTGGTAGAGCAGCTCGCCATATCCGCCGACCGACAGGCCGCGGTCCGTCCGGTAGATCTTGGAGGCCGCCGGCCCGAACCCGTGCTCGCTCTGGTCGGCGGCCACCGCGGCCTCGCCGATCTTCATCGTCTCGATCTCACCCGCCAGCACCTCCAGGCGCCGCTCGATCTCGGCGAGGCGGTCCGTGTCCCCCGCCGCGCCTCCAGCGGCCTTCAGGGCGGCGATATCCGCCTTGAGCTGCTCGACCTGCCGTTCGAGATCGCGCATCCGCTCCTCCGGCGAGCCCGGCTGCGCGAAGCTGGCGGGGGAGAGGGCCACCGCCAGCAAAAGAGGGCACCAGGCCGCCCCCAGCCTCCTCCAGGACAAGACCATGCAGAAGTCTCCTTTCAATCTCCGAAATCGATCTCCATCCTCGGATCCAGTCCCTCGATCCGCCCCCGAAGGCCTGGGGTCGCCAGGGCACGCAGGCGGCTGCCTTCCGGCCGGAGCACCAGCACCTCGACGCCGGGATGGACCGCCGCCCACGCCAGGGCCCGCTCGGGCCCCAGCACGTAGAGGCCCGTGGACAGGCAGTCCGCCCACAGCGGATCGGCCGTCCACACGGTCACGCTGCCGAAGTCGGGGGCCGGCTCGCCCGTCCGCGGGTCGAGGATGTGGCCGAGCCTGCGCCCCTGCACCTCGATGCCGCGCTCGCTGTTGCCGGAGGTCGAGACCGAGCCGCCGTCAATCGCGAGCGCGGCGGCCCGGCGGTCCCGGTCGCGCGGGTCAGCGACCGGCACGAGCCAGCCCTCCCCGAGCACCGCGACCTGGCCGCCTAGATCGAGCGAGGCCCGCTGGATTCCCAGGTTCGACAGAGCCTCGAGCGCATCACCAAGGCCGGCGCCCTTGCCAAAGCCCCCCTCTTCCAGGATCAACCCCGGCCGCCTTCGGACTGCGGCGCCGCCTTCCAGGATCAGGCTCTGGAAACGGCTGTCGGCCACCGCCCCGAGCCTCTGCTCGGGACCGGGCAAGCGTCCGCCTTCCCGCAGCCCCCATGCACGGACGAGAGAACCCACCGCTGGATTGAAAGCGCCCTCCGTCTCCCGCGCGCACTGCAACGCCGCCGCGAGATCCGCGTTCAGGGCCGGAGACAAGGCCTGCCGCTCTCCCACGGGAGCCTGATTCAGGCGCGACAGCTCGGTGCCGGCGCGCCAGGTAGAGAGCCGGGCCTCGGCGCTTTCGAGCGCCGTGATCGCCCGCTCACTGGCTTCGAGCCCCGCCTCTCGGGTGGCTGCCTCGACGGTGATGTCGAGCGAGGTCCCCATGAGCATCACCCGGCGCTCGACGGTGGAAGAGCCGGCGCAGGCGGTGAGCAACACGGTGACCAGAAAGGCGAGCTTCACGCGGTGGCCTCGGAGCAGCAGGCCTCTCCAGAGGGAACGGGACATGCGGGCAGATCTCCCGCTTCACGCATGAAGGGTTTTCCCGGAAGCAGACGTTGGAGCCGCGGCAAGCGCCGCGGAGGCCTGCGCGCAGGCGTTGCACAGGCCGGCAATCTGAAGAGTGTGGCGGGTGGTCACGAAGCCATGCGCCCGGCAGATCTCCGCCTGGAGGGCCGCGATCCCCGGGCTCACGAACTCGACCACCCGCCCGCAGCCCGTGCACACGAGGTGGTCGTGCTGCTGCCCCGGATGAACGTGCTCGTACAGGAAGCCCCGGCTCCCCAGCCGCTGCTTGCGGGCCAAGCCGCACTCCACCAGCAGGTCCAGGTTGCGGTACACGGTGGCCCGCGAGATCTTGAGACTCCGCGCCTTCATGGCACCGAGCAACTCTTCGGCGTCAATATGGCCGTGTTGGGAGAAGATCTCGTCGAACAGCGCCAGCCGCTCGCCCGTGACGCGCTGGCCGCGGCTGCGCAGGAACTGGAGGAACTGCTCCTTCTCGCGGGAATTGCGGGCTTTCTCCATGGGGCTGTCTTCCGTGGAATCCTTATTGAGATTGTGTCTCAAATAACGCAAACATTCTGAACCGGAATAGTCCTGTTTGTCAACTCAACGCGATGGGTACAGAATCTGCACAACCGGGAGGGTATGTTCAGCTTGAAGAGTTACGAGCTTCCACCTGAAATCGCAGGCACCGAGCCGTCACCCTCCCGGGAGCTGATGCCGCTGGAGATCCGGGTCGAGCCTCGCCCTCCCTTCTCGATGGGCGTTCGAGTCGGCATCTTCATCACAGGCTGGCTGCTGATCCTCATCGGGGTGGCCGGCCTGGTGCTCCCGGGCATCCAGGGGATCGCCACCATCCTCATCGGCGCCGCCCTGCTCTCCCTCGACAACGAATTCGTCTACCGCGGCCTGCGCCGCCTGCTCACCCGCTGGCCTCGCGCCTGGCGCAAGATCGAGCACTTCCGCGAGAAGTCGCACGACTGGATCCACCGCACGTTCCACCGGAAGAGCTGACCTCACCCCAACCCCTCTCCTGAAGGAGAGGGGCTCGAAGGTCGTTGCCTTGCTTTACTCCCTCCCTTCAGGAGAGGGCCGGGGTGAGGTTACCGCCGGTCGAGCGGCAGGAAAGGCCGGGCCGTGGGGCCGGTGTAGATCTGGCGCGGCCGGTTGATGCGGGTGGTCGGATCCTCCAGCATCTCCTTCCAGTGCGCGATCCAACCCGGCATGCGGCCCAGGGCGAAGAGGACCGTGAACATGTTGGTGGGAATCCGCATCGCCCGGTAGATGATGCCGCTGTAGAAGTCGACGTTCGGGTAGAGCTTGCGTGCGATGAAGAACTCGTCGTGGAGCGCCACCTCTTCGAGCCGCTTGGCGATTTCCAGCAGCGGGTCCTCGACGCCGATCTCGTCCAGCACCTCGTCGACCATCGCCTTCAGGATCTTCGCCCGCGGATCGAAGTTCTTGTAGACCCGGTGGCCGAAGCCCATGAGCCGGAAGCCCGAGGTCTTGTCCTTGGCCATGTCGACGTACTTCTTGTAGTCGCCGCCGTCGGCCTGAATACGCTCGAGCATCTCGATCACGGCCTGGTTGGCACCGCCGTGGAGCGGCCCCCAGAGGGCGCAGATGCCCGCCGAGATGGAGGCGAAGAGGTTCGCCTGGCTGCTCCCCACCATGCGCACCGTCGAGGTGCTGCAGTTCTGCTCGTGGTCGGCGTGGAGGATGAGCAGCAGGTTGAGCGCCCGGTCGAGCACCGGCCGGACCTGGTACGGCTCCGCCGGCACCGAGAACATCATGTGCAGGAAGTTCGAGCAGTAGGACAGGTCGTTGCGCGGATAGACGAACGGCTGGCCGATGTTCTTCTTGTACGAAGCCGCGGCGATGGTCGGCCCCTTGGCCAGCAGCCGCGCCATCGTGAGATCGAGATCGCGGCCGCGGCCGTCTTCCGGGTAGTAGGTGGACAGGGACACGACCATCGAGGACAGCATCGCCATGGGATGGGCGCTCGACGGGAAGCCGTCGAAGAACTTCTTCATGTCCTCGTGGATCATGGTGTGGTACGTCAGGCGGTCCTCGAACGCCTTGAGCTCCTCGGGCGTTCGGCAGGTCGCCGTAGATCAGCAGGTAGCAGATCTCGGTGAAGCTCGCCTTGCCCGCGATCTCCTCGATGGGGTAGCCGCGGTAGCGCAGAATGCCCGCCTCGCCGTCGATGAAAGTGATCGCGCTCTCGCAGGCGCCCGTATTGCCGTAACCGGGATCGAGCGTGATCGCTCCGCTCTGGGCGCGGAGTTGGGTTATGTCGAGGCCGACCTCCCCCTCGGAGCCTTCCGTGACCGGCAGCTCATAATCCTTCCCCTGCCAGGAAAGGCGGGCCGGACTCGGCGAGGCCGCGACGGCGGCCGGTTCTTCGACGAGATCTTTCGTTTGCTGAGACATCTTCTCCCCTTCGCAAGACGCTGCAAGGTGCTCCGCGACAGGGGAGCACCTCCGGATTCTATCCCCGGCCTTCGGAGGCGCGCAAGGAACGTGCGAAGGGTCTGCCAAGGGCAGGATGATTACAGCTGTGGAAGTTCCTTACCGCTTGATCCGCGAGCCCCCCTCCTCCGATCCCAGAATCCACCCCACCACCTTGCCGGGCTGGATCACGTCCACCTTGTGCCAGAAGCGGCGGTTGCGGAGGAAGCGGCTGGAGGAGTCTCCTTCGGGCAGGGCTTCGGTCTCTTCGTGGATCTTCTGGAAGCGTTCGATCCACTTGGCGCAGTTGGCGAGACGGAGGTCGACCCAGCCGTCCCGCACCCATTCTTCGAGATTTTCGGGGGTGACGGGCACGTTGTCGGCGTCTGGGGGCACGATCACCTGGACGCCCCGGAGAACCTCTCCGGAATCGAGCAGGATGGGGATGCCCACGGAGACGACCCGGTTGGCGGCCTCGGGATCCTCCCGCACCAGGCGGTCCAGGGCGTCCCGCACGTCTTCGGGCGTCGAGCGGCGGACCGCGTCCATGTTGGGGAAGGCGAGGCGCAGCAGGTGGGCCTCGAAGAGGAGCTTGGAGTTGCGGGGCGGACCCAGCATTTCGAAGGCCACGCTGTGGACGCCGTGCTCTTTCTCCATCTCGTTGAGCCGCTCCAGCGCCCAGTGCCGCAGGATGCCCGCGCGGTAGGTGGGGCCCAGCACAGCCGAGTCCAGGGCGTTGACGATGTCGTAGCCCGAGCCGCGCCCCTCGACCTCGAAGACCAGGTAGCGGGCGATCTCCTCCGGGGTCACGAACTCCATTTGCTCGTGGCTGGTGACGGTGGCGAACTCTTCCAGGCTGAAGACGCCGTTCTCGCCGGTGTCGATGTAGACGTTCTGGTAGGGCTCGTCACGGACACGGGCAGCAGCCGGATCGGAGGTCGAGAAGGTCTCCCCCAGGGCCAGAGGGCGGGCGTCCATCATCTGAAGAGGCTTGCCGCCGCGGACGATGGGGCCGTAGTCCATCTTCTTCCAGGCGATCACCGCGCCGGGCTTGATCTCCTTGATCATGGGAGCCCCCGGGGTGCGGGCCATGAGGAAGAGGAGCATGGACTGGGCGCCCGCGAGCGCGCTCTTCGACAGGAGCACCCGGCTCGGCCGTTCCTCGGAGTGGGTGTAGGGGATGTTGAGCCCCATGCCGCCCGTGCCCGTGGTGCCGACCTTGACGTAGGCGCGGGTGCCGGCGTCGATCATCCCCCGGTACATCACCTGGATGTGGCGGATCAGCCGCGGCATGTAGAGGGCATCCAGGAGCTGCTCGGCGGCCTCGGCGTCGACGTGGCCACCCTCGATCTGGCGCAGCACCTCCTCGGCGGAGCGGAAGATGTTGCCGTAGGCGATGCCGGTGGCCGTGTTCACGCAGTCGATGATCACGTCCGGCCGCGACGTCTTGAGGAGGTCATAGAGGACGAAGCCGCCCAGGTCGTCCTCATCCAGCCGGCGCAGCTCGGCGCGGATACGGTCGCGCTTGGAGCCGTTCTGGAGGAGGCCGAAGATGTTGCCGGCCGAGGTCGTGAGGACCGTCGAGCCCGCCTCGGACCGCAGCTCGCCGGCCGCCTTTTCCGATTCCTCGATGCGGAGGCTGTGGATCTGGATCTCGCGCGGCTTGCGGACAAGAAGCTCCCGGCACACGGCTACGCCCACCAGGCCGTACCCTCCGAGCACAAGGATCTTGCGATTCTCTAGGTTCAAAACCGTCTCCTAAGGGGGAAGTGACGAAGGAGATTCTACTAGATCCCCTCCCGCCCCTCATCCCTGTCCCTTCTCCTCCCCGTCCTTCGGCCGGCCATACCCCCCTACCGGGAGAAGGGGACGCTCCAGAACCGGTCTTGCCTGCAGGGTGCCCTTTGCGCACCAGAAGCATCTGTCGTGGTGCGCACAGCGCACCCCACAAAGCTCCACCCTCTCCGATAGGTTCCCTTCTCCCGGTCGGGGGGAGGGCGATGGGAGAAGGGCTAGGGTTGAGGGGTCTTCGGGAGGGGGCCGCCCCTCTACAGACGCCGGTGCCGCGCCACCGGGATCGCCTGCCGCACCTTTGCCACCCGGTCCAGGTCGATCTCGGCCAGGGCGAGCCCGGGACCGTCCGGAGCCGTGGCGACCGGAATTCCCCAGGGGTCCACGATCATGGCGTGCCCCCAGGTGTGGGCGAGGCCGCCGTCGTCGTGCCGGCCGTGCTGGGCCGGGGCGATCACCCAGCACTGGGTCTCGATGGCGCGGGCGCGGATGAGCGGCTCCCAGTGGTCCTTGCCCGTGGCGAGGGTGAAGGCGGAAGGGATCATCACGATCTCCGCGCCGTCGTCCACCAGCTTGCGGTACAGCTCCCCGAAACGCAGGTCGTAGCAGATGGTGAGGCCGAACCGCCCCAGAGGCGTCGCCACCACCGCCGTGGCCTCGCCCGGCTTGCAGGTGGCCGACTCGGCGAAGCGCACGCCGTTGGGCACGTCCACGTCGAACAGGTGGATCTTCCTGTAGGTGCCGAGGATCTCCCCCTCGGGCGAGAAGAAGACGCTGGTGTTGTAGCACCGCCCGGCCTCGCCGCTCGCCTCGTTGAACGAGCCCAGCAGGAGGTGGATGCCCAGCTCGCGGGCCAGCCCGGCGAACCGGGTGCACGTCTTGCCGTCCAGCGGCTCGGCGCGCCGCACCTTCTCCTCGTGCGGGCCCAGGTAGTTGGTGTTCTCGGGGGTGGCCACGAAGCGGGCACCATGGCCGGCGGCGCGCTCGATCAGCGACCGGGCGCTCTCCCAGTTGGCCTCCTCGTCGGAGGTGGACGTGAGCTGAACGGCGGCGGCGAGGAACATGGGAGCGTTTTGTAGCACAGTCCTGACCCCCTTGTGACGCGGGCGTAACCCGGGCGTGGGATTCTGCCAACGGAAGGAACAGAACCCTTGAACGCCCTCGCCATCCTCTCGCTGACCGCCCTCGCGGCGATCTCTCTGGCGCTTACCCTGGCGGCCGGCGGGGCCACGCTGGCCTTTCTGATCCGGGAGCGAGTCCGCCGCCGCCGTCCCGGGATCGCCACGGTCTTGCCGGCGATCTCCGTCCTGAAGCCGCTCAAGGGTTTGGACGACGGGCTGTTCGAGAATCTGGCTTCCCTGGCCGGACAGGAGTATCCGGAATTCGAGCTGATCCTGGGCGTCGAGGACCCGCGCGACCCGGCCGTGGCGGTGGCCGAACGGCTCATGGCGGCTTTTCCCCACGTGCCCGTCACCTTGGTCCGCGGCGCGGCGCCCCTCGGGTACAACCCGAAGGTGACCAACCTGGCCTCCATGGTGCGGCACGCCCGCCATGAGCACCTGCTCATCTCGGACTCCAACGTCCGCGCCCGGCCCGGCTACCTGCGGGCGATGGCCGCCGAGATGGCCGATTCCCGGGCCGGGCTGGTCTCCTCCGTCCTCGCCGGTACGGGCGAGGCGAGCCTGGGCGCCCTGTTCGACAACCTTCACTTCAACTCCTTCGTGGCCGCCTCGGTCGTCTCCGCCCACCTGGGAGGCCACCCGTGCGTGGTCGGCAAGTCCATGCTCTTCCGCCGCCGGGATCTCGAATCCCTGGGCGGCTTCGAGGCGGTCAAGGACGTGCTCGCCGAGGACTACGTGCTGGGCCGCGCCTTCGCCCGCGCCGGCTTGCGCGTGGCGCTCTCGGGCCATGCCCTGCCGGCCCTCCACGAGCGGCGGACCGTGGCCCAGTTCGCCGAGCGCCACCTGCGCTGGTCGCAGATGCGCCGCCGGCTCTCCCCGGCCTATTTCGGCGAGCCTCTCCTCAACCCCGTCCCCTTCCTCCTCGCGCTCGCCTTCGCGGCGGACGGCCCCCTGGCCGGCGCCGCGCTGGCCGGGGTCGCTCTCAAGGTGGCCTTGGACGCCCTCCTTTCCCGGCAGCTCCGGGGTGAGGCCCTGCCGCTCCGGGCTGTCGCCTGGATTCCGGTCAAGGATCTGATGATGGCCGGGATCTGGGGAGTGGGGCTCTTCCGGCGGACGATCTGCTGGCGTGGCAACCGCCTGCTCGTGGGCCCCGGCAGCCGGTTGACCCCCGTCGAGACGTCGCCCACGGTGGATCTGCTCGAGGAGGCTGCCTGATGGAAGGCGTCTGGAAGCGGGTCGTCTCCATCGACCAACGCCTGCTCCTCACCGTGCGGCGCTGGGAGTCGCGCGCCATGACGCGCCTCATGCGCTCGCTCACCCACCTGGGAGATCCGGCGAGCTGGATCGTCTTGGGATTGGCCCTGAGCTTCTCCGGTCCCGGGGGATCGCGCCACTTCGCCCTGATCGGCACCGCCGCGGGATTTGCCCTGGCGGTCTCGCAGCTCCTCAAGCGCGCCTGCTGCCGGCCACGGCCGGACTCCGGTCTGGGCGGCTTCGCGGCCCTGGCGGAGAACCCGGACGCCTTCTCGTTCCCTTCGGGCCACACCTCCGTGGCCTTCGCCGTGGCCGTGGCCTTCGCGGGCCAGCCCCTGGGCGCGCTGATCCTCGTGCTCGCGGCGGGCATCGCCCTCTCCCGCGTCTACCTCGGGGCCCACTATCCCCTGGACGTGGCCGCCGGCATGCTCGTGGGCACCCTGGCCGGAACCGCCGCCAGGCTTCTGGTCGTTCAGTACCCCCTGCTCCAGTTCGTTGGCTACGCTACGCTCCTGTCGTGATTCCGTCCCCCGCGGTCCCAATCATTGCCTCCGTCGAGATGGGCTACGGCCACATGCGGGCGGCCCATGCCCTGGCCTCTGCCCTGGGGACGGACATTCTCCAGGTGGACAAGCCGCCCCTCGTGGCTCCCGACGAGCTGCGCCTCTGGCAGGCGTCCCGCCGTTTCTACGAGATCACCTCCCGGGCGTCGCAGATCCCCATTCTGGGCGCCCCCCTGCGCTCGCTCCTGGAATCGCTCACGGACATCCCCCATCTCCATCCGCAACGGGACCTTTCCGCCCCCAACTTCCAGGCGCGCTCGCTCCGGCGGCTGATCGAAAAGGGGCTGGGCCGGGGGCTCGTGGACCTCGTAAAGACCACCGGCGCCCCGCTCATCACAACCTTTTTCGTGCCGGCCCTGAGCGCCGATCACCACGGTTGCGATCGCGTCTACTGCGTGGTGACGGACGTGGACATCAACCGCGCCTGGGTGCCTCTCCGGCCCGGGGATTCGCGGATCGTTTACCTCACGCCGAGCTACCGGGCCGTCCACCGCCTGCGCGCCTATGGCATCGCCCGCGAACGGATCAAATTTACGGGTTTTCCCCTCCCCCATGAGCTCGTGGGAGGGCCGGACCTCACCGCCCTCAAGAAGAACCTTCTCGGCCGCCTCGTGCGCCTGGACCGCAAGGGGGTCTTCCGCGAGCAGGCCCGGGGCGAGATCCACCACTTCCTGGGCGACCTTCCCGAGGACCAGGAAGGCCGGCCCCCCCTCCTCACCTTCTCCGTAGGCGGAGCCGGTGCCCAGGCCGACCTCGCGAGGCCCTTCCTCAAGGGCATCCGCCCGATGATCGAAGAGGACCGTCTCCGCGTCTGCCTCGTCGCGGGGGTGAGGTCCCAGATCGCCGCCAAGTTCCACCAGTGGATCCATGAAGCCGGTCTGGAGCACCGGCTGCGAAACGGCGTGGACGTCTTCTGCGCCCGGGGGATGGAGGATTACTTCCCGAGCTTCAACGCCTTGCTGGCCGAGACGGACATTCTCTGGACCAAGCCCAGCGAGATGACCTTCTTCTCCGCCCTGGGCCTGCCCCTCGTCCTCTCCGACCCCGTGGGCGTCCACGAGAGCTACAACCGCCGCTGGGCCATCGAGAACGGCCCGGGCTTGAAGCAGCGTGACCTCGTCCACGCCGAATACTGGCTGCGCGAGTGGCTGAACGAGGGCACGCTGGCCGCGGCGGCCTGGTACGGGTATATGAGGATGCCGAAGTTCGGGCTCTATCAGGTGCTGGAGGCGGTGGGACGCCTCAATGCCATGATTGCAGGTACTTCGGGGATGTCGTGCTAGTGAAGCCTGCGGCTCAAACCGGCGAGATCTCCGGAGTCCTGCCATCCTGATGGGACTGGGAGGCTGGAGCCTCACGGCGGGAAAAGAGGAGAGAAGCGCGGGACCGCTGCCGGCTCAGGCCTGCTCTGCAGAATATACTTATGGCTGAAAGCACAACCCGCCATCCCGGCAGGCTGGCATAACTGGAGGCTCGCCATGATCAGCACGCCCAAGATTCGAGACATCGGTCCCACTCTCGTTCTTCTTGCTCTGTCCTTCCTGGGCTCATCCGCTGTCCAAGCTCAGTTCGGCTGCCTGTCCCTGGGCACCGGTGCGGGCAATCCCGGAGTCTCGACGGGGAATCGCAATACCGCCCTGGGAGAGTTCAGCCTGGCCTCCAACACCACCGGATCGGACAACTCTTCCGTCGGCGCCTTCGCCTGCAATGCCAATACGACGGGGAACTCCAACACGGCCTTGGGCTCGTTCGCCCTCGTCTCCAACACGATAGGAGACGTCAACACGGCGATCGGTTCCGGAACCATGCCCAGCAACACGAGCGGGAACGCCAACACGGCGGTCGGCGTCAGCGCGCTCAACTCGAATACGACGGGCGCCTCCAACACGGCCCTGGGATTCCAGGCCCTGTTCTCCAACACGACCGCGCTCAACAACACGGCCGTCGGCGCGGGCGCTCTGGGCCTCGGCAGGGGCACCGGCAACATCGGCCTCGGCTTTCAGGCCGGCCGGAACGTCACCAACGGCAGCAACAACATTCACATCGGCAACATCGCGCCGGGCAATGAGTCCAACACCATCCGCATCGGGACCAGCCAGACGGCGACCTTCCTGGCCGGCGTAGACGGAGTGACCGTCTCGGGCGGCACGCAGGTGTTCATCGACAGCAACGGCCAGCTGGGCACGCTGACCTCGTCGGTCCGTTTCAAGGAAGATGTCGAGGACATGGGCCAGGCGAGCCAGGCCCTCATGAAGCTCCGCCCGGTCACGTTCCATTACAAAGCCGGGGTTGACGACGGGACCCACCTGCTCCAGTACGGCCTCATCGCCGAAGAAGTGGCGAAGGTCTACCCGGAGCTGGTGCAGTACAACGACAAGGGTCAGGCCGTCACGGTCCGCTACCACCTGATCAACGCGATGCTCCTCAACGAGCTCCAAAAGCAGCACGAACGGGAAGCTGAGCTGCAGGCTCAGGTGGCCGAGCAGAAGGCCAAGTTGGAGCAGCAGGAGGCCCGGCTCAAGCGGTTGGAGGCGTTGCTGGCCAATTAATTCGCCCTTGCAAGATTTTGCCTTTCGAAACGTTCAGCTTAGCCGCGCCTCCGCCCGGGCATAAATGCCCGGGCGGAGGCTCAGTCGAGGGCCGTCCACTGCTCCGGCTGCTCGGGGGATACCTTGATGGTTAGAGTCTTCATCCCACGCGTATGGAAAAAGTTCTTGACGGAGACCCGGCCCCGGCTGACGATCTCCCGTCCCTCGAAAACGTAGCGGAGCTCGAGCTCGAGCGGATCCCACGAGGCGATCGTCGGGGGCAGGGGCTGGCCCAGGGGCGTTCCAGCTTCGAAATGGCCGAGGATCTCGGCCTCGACCTCGACACCCCGGCGAGCGATGTCCTCCTGGTTCGACCGATTCCGTGATTCTCGGAGAGCGACGCCAATCAGCGCGATTGCGACGGCTATGTAGGGCAGGAAGCCGAGGAGATTGGAGACGCAGCCGGCCATTTCAATTGTAAGTGCCGCGGGACGGGCTTCCATTTCACATTCGAAAAGCCCGCTCTGCTCATTGAGGCAACGTCATCGCGTCCCGCCCCATCCCCTCGCACCCCGGTTTCTTCAAGTCCACCGTCCATACGCCCTCGTAGCCCTCGATGAGCTGGCTGCCGGGCTGGCCGGTGATCCCCAGGCTCTGGAAGCATTCCGGCTTGGCTCCCAGGTGGACGAGGAGCTCGGGGAGGGTGTTGGAGTGGCCCACGATCAGGACGGCCTTGTCCATGGCGTGCTTCTCGCGGAGGCCGGCGAGGAAGGCGTCCATGGCGTCCGGTTTCGTCGAGGCGTCGTCCGCGGTGACGGGGACGTTCGTGGCAAGGGCCAGGGGGACGCCAGTCTGGAGGGTGCGGGTGGTGCGGCTGGTGTAGACGTGGCCGATGCCGGCGGTCTTCAGGCGGAGGGCCAGGGCGTCGGCGCGTGCCGCTCCCGCGGGGGAAAGGGGCTGGAAAGAGTCCAGGTCACGGTCGGAGGGCCAACCCGCCTTCTCGGCATGGCGGACGAGGTAGACCGTGTCCAGGGCGGCCGCAGGTCCGGTGCAGAAGGCGAGGAGCAGAAAGAGGATCACAGCATTGACTCGTAGTAAAGGGCTCATGCATACTCCTTCTCGCCAATTTCCTGTATTGGTGTGACGGCACGGAACATACCGTGCTCACGACCCGTTGTCCGGAGGAATGTCCATGTCCAAGATGAATGCCCGTCTGTCCGTCGTTCGTCCCGCGATTCTGGCGGTGGCACTGCTTCTCACCGTGATAGCGACGATCTCGCCGGCCGCGGCGGCCTGCGTGAACGGTACGACGCGGACGATCATCGCCAACATCCTCTGCTGCGGCTCTTACCCGCCTGCCAAGGTCACGAAGCAGAACCAGAAGTGCATTGGCGGCGTCTGGGTCAACCAGGGCGGCACCTACTGCGCCAGCCACAGCACCTGCGCGTTCTGATCGCCCTCGTTCCGGGAGGAGCAGCCTGCCTGCGCTGCTCCTCCGCTCCTCTCTAGTCCATCTGCTTCCTCAGCACGGTCGGGATGTCGTAGTCATCCACGTTCGACCAGTTGGGTCCGAAGCCGTTCGGGTCGTCGCCGCGCGAGCTGCGCGATGGCCTTGCGGTAGAACGGCACGTCGACGGGGGCCTTGTCCTCGTCCCGCTCTTCCCGTTCCCGCACCGGCAGGGAGGCCAGGCCGGGAGCCTGAACGGCCATGGGGCGGTTGATGGAGATCGGCGTCACGGGCATGCGCGGGCGGTCGTCCTGGCTGCGGTCGAAGCCGGTGGCGATGACGGTGACCTTCATGGCCTCTTCGAGCGTGGGGTCGATCACCATGCCGGAGATGATGTTGGCGTCGGGGTCGACGGAGTCGGAGATGATGCGCGCGGCCTCGGCGACCTCGTGGAGGGTGAGGTCGTGGCCGCCCGAGATGTTGATGAGCACGCCGCGGGCGCCCTGGATGGAGGTTTCCTCCAGGAGCGGTGAGGAAATGGCGCGCTGGGCGGCTTCGAGGGCGCGGTGCTCGCCCTTGGCGATGCCGGTGCCCATGAGGGCCATGCCCATGCCGGTCATGATGGTGCGCACGTCGGCGAAGTCGACGTTGACCTCGCCGGGAATGGTGATGAGGTCGCTGATGCCCTGGACGGCTTGGCGCAGGACGTCGTCGGCGATGCGGAAGGCCTCGAAGAGGGGGGTGCCGCGCTCGACGAAGTTGAGCAGCCGTTCGTTGGGAATGGTGATCAGGGTGTCGACGGCGTTCCGGAGCTCCTCGACGCCGCGCTCGGCATACTGGAGCCGGCGGCGGCCTTCGAAGCCGAAGGGCTTGGTGACCACGGCCACGGTCAGGGCGCCGATCTCGGCCGCGAGCGAGGCGATGACGGGCACGGCACCCGTGCCGGTGCCGCCGCCCAGGCCGGCGGTCAAGAAGACCATGTCCGCGCCTTCCAGGGTCTCGAGGATCTTGTCGGTGTCCTCGAGGGCGGCCTTGCGGCCGGTGTCCGGATCGGCGCCGGCACCCAGGCCCTTGGTGAGCATGCGGCCGATCTGGAGCTTGATGGGCGCACGGCACTTGGCGAGCGCCTGGAGGTCGGTGTTGGCGGCGATGAACTCGATGCCCCGGAGCTGGGCGTCGATCATGCGGTTGACGGCGTTGCCGCCGCCGCCGCCCACGCCGATGACCTTGATCTTGGCGGGAGTGGACTCCAGGGCCTCCTGGACCCGGAGCAGCTTCTCCTTAATGGCCGCGGGAGAGTCCTGGTCGTCGAAAAGAATCATATCCGTACCCCCTTTTCTGGGTTTTTCAGTCCGTCGAGGCAAATCAGTCCGTCTGGTCAAAGTAGATCCGAGAACATTCCGCGCAGGCTGCCCACCATCCCGCGCACGCTGAAGCCGGACTTTTTCTGTGTCTTGCTCTGGCTCTCTTCAGCCGTACGGGCGTAGAGGAGGAGGCCCGACGCGGTCGCCCACGTGGGGCTGCTGATCACGTCCACGAGGCCGCCCAAGCCGCGCGGCAGGCCGTAGCGCACGCCGGCGTCGAAGATCTGCTCGGCGAGCTCGAGCAGGCCGTCGAGCTGGGCGCCGCCGCCGGTGAGGATGACGCCGCCACGCAGCCCCTCGTCCGAGGAGTGCTTGAGGAGGTCTTCCCGGATGAGGGTGAACAGCTCCTCGGCGCGCGGCGAAAGGATCTCACAGAGCTCCCGCTTGGGCACGATCCGCGAGGTGCCGCCGGCCACCGTGGGAACGGCGATCCCTTCTTCCTCGGTGACCATGCTGGGCAGGCAGCACCCCTGCTTGACCTTGATGCGCTCGGCCTCGGCGAACGGCGTGCGGAGAACCATGGCGAGGTCGTTGGTGAAGTGGCCGGCGCCGATGGGGGCGACGGCGCTGTACTGGATCTCGCCTTCGGCGAAGAGGGCGTATTCGGTGGTGCCGGCGCCGATGTCGACCAGCAGCGAGCCGAGCTCGCGCTCGTCGGGGGAGAGGACGGCCTCGGCGGTGGCGAGCGGCTCGAAGACCATCTGGACGACCTCGATGCCGGCGCGGTTGACGCTGGTCAGCAGGGTGCGCGAGCGGGTGACGTTGCCGGTCACCAGGTGGACCATGACTTCCAGGCGGGTACCCAGCATGCCCAGGGGCTCGTCGATGCCGCCCTGCTCGTCGACGATGAATTCCTGAGGAATGGCGTGAAGGATCTCGCGGTCCGAAGGGAGGGCCGCCGACTGGGCGGCTTCCAGGACGCGCTGGATGTCCTGGCGGGTGATCTCGCGGTCCTTGCGGGCCACGGAGACCATGCCGCGGGAGTTGACGCTGCGGATGTCCGCACCGGCGATGCCCACGTAGGCGCGGGAGATCTCGACGCCCGCCATGACCTCGGCCTCTTCGCTCGCCGCCTTGAGCGCTTCGACCGTGGCCTCGACGTTGACGATGTTCCCCTTGCGCGTACCGCGGTTGGGAGCCAGGCCTTTGCCTACGACTTCAATCCCGCCTTTGTCGTCGCGCTGGCCGATGAGCACTCCAACCTTGGAGGACCCGATGTCGATACCCACGAAGTAAGGTTCTGTTTTGGCCATGCCTGACCCTCTCAATAGTTTGTAAGCTTCAAGCTCCGGTCCCGCCCGGAGGCGGGCTCGACTGCGCCGGCTGGACGACGATCCTGCGCGAAAAGCGCAGGTCGACGGCCTCGATTCGCACGTAACGGCGGGAGAGCTCGGGAAGCAGCTCCACCAACCGCTCGACCTTGGGTTTGACCTGCCCGCTCCGCACCAGCAGCGGAAAGGGCAGCGCGTCCGTGTGCAGCCGGAAATCCTCTTCTCCCAAGACTTCAATCCGCGACAATTGCCCCGCCCAGGTGGGCTGTGCCCGGCCGAGCTCGGCCGCTACGCCCAAGGCGGCGCTGATCCCCTCCCCGTGAGGACGTTGGGAGAAGCTCACCACCAGCAGCTTGTCGCGGCGGGCGGCCTCCCGTTCCTCGGGTGTGCTCACCGGGGCGATGGCGTTCCCCTCGGAATCGGCGTAGACGAGACCGCCGTCCGCTTGCAGCAGGGCGACCGGCCGGCGCTCCACGACCTTGACGCGCAGCCGGCCGGGCAGCTCCTTGGCCATCTCGACCGACGCGATCCACGGGTTGCGCTCCACCAGGGCGGCCGCCTCGGCCAGGGAGAGGCGCACCAGGTTCTCGCCCTGGAGCGGCGCCAGGGCCTGGCGCACCGCCTCGTCCGAAACCCGGCGGGCGGTGCCGGCCCTCTCGACTCCTTGGGTCACCTCGACGTCGCTCAAGCCGAACCGGGGCGCGGTGAGCACCCAGGCGACGAGCCCCGCGGGCAGGCCCACCAGCACCAGCGCCATGGCCAGGGGCTTGCCCAGTGTCCACAGGAGGCTCCTGCGCTTGCGCCGGGGCGGCGTGCCGCGGCGGCGGAAGTCGAGGACGCGCCCACCCCCACCAGGCGGCATGACCGAGACCGTCGTCTCCATCACCCCGGCTCCTCTTGCGCCAGCGTTTCGGCCAGCCGGTTCACGTCGCCCGCGCCGAGGGTGATCACGACGTCCCCGGGGCCGGCCCCGGCCTCTCCCTCCAGGCCGCGCAGAAGCCCCGGGGCGTCTTTCCAGGCCGGGCAGTAGTGAACGTTCCGGTGCCCGCCGCGGCGGGCGGCTTCGACCACCAGCTCGCCCGTGACGCCCGGGATGGGCTTCTCTCGCGAGGGGTAGACGTCGGTCACCACCGCCATGTCCGCCCCCAGGAGCGAGCGGCCGAAGGCCTCGGCCTGGTCCTGGGTGCGGGAGAACAGATGCGGCTGGAAGACGGCGAACACCCGGCCGCCCGCGAACGACTGGCGGGCCGCCTGGAGGGTGGCGTCCACCTCCGTGGGGTGGTGGGCGTAGTCGTCCACCACGGCGGCGCCGTGCCAGGTGCCGAGGTGCTCGAACCGGCGGTGGACGCCCTTGAAGCCGGAGAGGGCGCGGCAGATGGTGTCGAAATCGATGCGCAGCGACAGCCCCACGCCCACGGCGGCCAGGGCGTTCATCACGTTGTGCCGGCCGGGAAGAGGGCAGCTCGACGCGGCCGAGGTCCACGCGGCCCAGCTGGCGGTCGCCCCGCAGGCGCACGCCAAAACGGCTGCCGCCCGCGTGGGTCTCCAGGTCGTAGGCCGAGAGGTCGGCCTGGGGCGAGAAGCCGTAGGTGATGATGCGGCGGTCGGCGACCCGCGGCAGGATCTTCTGCACGTTCGGATCGTCCAGGCAGACGATGAGCCGGCCGAAGAAGGGGACGCGGTTGGCGAACTCCACGAAGGCGTCCTCGATGGCCTCCAGGGTGCCGTAGGTGTCCAGGTGATCGCGGTCGATGTTGGTGATGACGGCGATCACCGGAGTCAGGCGCAGGAAGCTGCGGTCGAACTCGTCGGCCTCGGCCACCAGGTACTCGCTCTTGCCCAGGCGGGCGCCGGTGCCGAGGAGGCGCAGGCGGCCGCCCACGATCACGGTGGGATCGAGCTTCGCCTCGGTCAGCACGGTCCCCACGAGCGAGGTGGTGGTGGTCTTGCCGTGGGTGCCGGCGATGCCGATGCCGTACTTCAGGCGCATCAGCTCGCCGAGCATCTCGGCCCGGCGGACGACCGTGATCCCCCGGCGGCGGGCCTCCTTGACCTCGGTGTTCTCCTCGGCCACGGCCGAGGAGATGACCAGCAGATCGACCCCTTCGAGGTGGTCCGGCGAGTGCCCCTTCTCGATCTTGGCGCCCAGCTCCGTGAGCCGCTCCGTGGCCTCACCGAAGGCGAGATCGCAGCCGCTCACCTCGAGGTCGTACTCCAGGAGGATCTCGGCGATGCCGCTCATGCCGGCGCCGCCGATGCCCATGAAGTGGATGCGGTTGAGGTCCGTGAACTGGTTGAACATCAGACCACCCCTCCCAGCTCTTCGACCCGGTCGGCGATGTCGGCCACCGCCCGCGGGCGGGCCAGGGAGCGGGCCGCACGGCCCATCGCGGACAGGCGATCGCGGGCACCGGCGGCCAGCAGCTCTTCGAGGCGCGCGGCCAGCTTCGCGGCGGAGAATTCGTCCGAGCGGATCATCTCGGCGCCGCCGGCCTCCACGAGCAGGCGGGCGTTGTCCACCTGGTGGGCCTGGGCGATGGCCAAGGGGACCAGGAGCGAGGCCCGGCCGGCGGCGCAGATCTCGGCGAGCGTGATGGCCCCGGCGCGGGAGACCAGCAGGTGGCTGGCCGCCATGGCGCCGGCCACGTCGTCGAGGAAGGGGACGACCTCGACGTTCCTCAACGATCCATAGGCCGTCTTCGTCTCGTCGAGGTTGCGCGCGCCCGCCTGGTGGAGGATCTGGAGATCGGGCATCTTCTCGAGCAGCCGGGCCGCCGCTTCGGGCATGGCCTGGTTGATCTGCTGCGCGCCCTGGCTGCCGCCGAGCACCAGCAGGCGCGGCGGGCCCGGCGGAGGCTCCGGGGGGACGGAGAAGAAGGCGGAGCGCACGGGCACGCCGGTCACGAAGCACGGGCACTTCAAGTCCGCGATCGTCTCCCGGTAGCCCACGGCGGCGGCGGTGGCCCAGCGCGAGAGCCAGCGGTTGGCGACGCCCGCCCGGCCGTTGGGCTCCAGCAGCAGCACGGGTTTCCGGGCCAGGCGTGCGCCGAGCACGGCGGGCGCCGAGACGTAGCCGCCCGTGCCGAGCACCACGTGGGCGCCGATCTCGCGGATCAGCTTCGCGGCCGCCCGGCCGGAGCCGGCGAGGGTCATCAGCGCCCGCGCCTGGCCGATCGGGCCGCGGCCCACCAGCGGCCGGGCCGGCAGCGGGAAAAACGGCAGCCCCTTCTGGGAGACCAAGCGCTCCTCCAGCCCGGACGTGGAGCCCGTGAAGCTCACGCGCCACCCCCGGGCCAGCAACTCCTCGCCCACGGCGAGCGCGGGGAAGACGTGGCCGCCCGTGCCGCCGCCGGCGAGCAGGACGTGCAGGGGAGTGGGAGCCTTGGGTGCCATTTCATCGTTGTCCCGATTCGACAATCAGCTGTGCTGTGAGATGTTCAAGAGGACGCCGCAGATGCACAGGGTCACCACCAGCGACGATCCTCCGTAGGAGATGAAGGGGAGGGGGATCCCCTTGGTGGGCATCAGCGCGATGGTGACGCTGACGTTGATCAGCGCCTGCATCACGAGGACGCCCGTCAATCCCCAGCCCAGGTAGCGGCCGAAGGCGTCCGGCGCCTTGGCCCCGGCCCGGAGGCCGCGCCACGCGAGCACCGCGAAAGCCCCCACCACGGCGAGAGCACCAATCATGCCCAGCTCCTCGGCCACGATGGAGAAGATGAAGTCCGACTCCGGGTGGGGGAGGAAGAAGAGCTTCTGCACGCTCTTGCCCGGCCCCAGGCCGAAGAACCCGCCCGAGCCCACGGCGATCAGCGACTGGAGCGCCTGGAAGCCGGTGCCCAGGGGGTCCTTCTCCGGGTCCAGGAAGGCGAACAGCCGCTGGCGCCGGTAGGGTTCCATCATCACCAGGGAGAGCAGGAGAGGCGGCACCACGGCGAGCGCGGCCACGATGTAGCGCCAGGAAAGGCCGGCGAGGAAGATCATCAGGAAAAACGTGGCGCCCAGGAGCACGGCCGTGCCCATGTCGGGCTCCATCAGGATCAGGGCCGCCGTGAGCGCCGTGAAGAACCCGGTCGTCACCAGGAAGGAAAGATCGTTGACCCGCTCTTCCTTCTTGTCGATCTGGTAGGCGAGAAACGGGATGAGGGCGAGCTTCGCGAGCTCCGAGGGCTGGACCGAGATGCCGCCCACGAAGAACCACCGGCGCGTGCCGTTGAGCTGGGGCGAGAAGAGCACTCCCACCAGGAGCACCAGGCAGCCGCCGAGCAGCGAATAGATCACGGTGGGCGAGCGCAGGATCCGGTAGTCCACGTGCATCAGCCAGGCCATGAGCAGGAGCCCCAGGCCGGCGGCCACGGACTGCTTGACGAGGAAGTGGCTGATGCCGCCCCCCGGGGAGAACGCCGCGCTCGCCGAATACACCATGACCAGGCCGAAGAACATCAGCAGGACCACGATGGTGAAAAGCACCTTGTCAAAGGCGAGCTTCTTCGCCATGCGAGCCTCCCGTGACTTTTGAAACCAGCTCCTGGAACACCTGGCCGCGGTGGACGAAGCTGCGGAACTGGTCGAAGCTCGCGCACGCGGGGGAGAGCACGACGGTCTCGCCCGGCCGGGCCCGGGCCGCGGCGGAGCGGACGGCCTCTTCCATCGTCCCCGCCATTTCGAAGGGGACGGCGCCGCCCAGGGCCTGCTCGAATTCGCCCGCGGCCTCGCCGATGAGGTAGGCACGGCGGGCCTTGCGGCTCACCATGGGGGTCAGCACCGCCAGGTCCGCACCTTTGTTGCGGCCGCCGAGGATGAGGTGGACGGTGCCGTCCGCGAACCCCTCGATGGCCTTGAGCGTAGCCCCGGGATTGGTCCCCTTGGAGTCGTCGTAGAAGAAGACGCCGCCCCGCTCGCCCACCTTCTGGAGGCGGTGCGGCAGGCCCCGGAAGCCGCGCAGGGCGGCGCGGATGGCCTCCGGCTCGACACCCACGGCCCTGGCCAGGAGGGCCGCCGCCATGGCGTTCTCGAGGTTCTGGACACCGGCGAGCGGCACGTCCGAGGCGTGGAACAGCTCGATTTCCTCCGGGGCCTCGTCTCCCGGAGCAACCTCGACCACCCGGCCGCCGGGGTCGGCCCAGCAGCCGTCGGCCACCGTGCGGAGGCGGGAGAAGAAGCGGCGGCGGGCGCGGGTCTCGACGTTCACCGTCTCCGGGTCGTCGGCGTTCAGCACGGCCACGCCGTCCGGGTCCATGTCGCGGAACAGGCGCTTCTTGGCGGCGCCGTAGGCGGCCACGGTGCCGTAGCGGTCGAGGTGGTCTTCCGAGAGGTTGAGGAGCGCCGCGGCCCGGGGCTTGAAGGTGTCGATCCCCTCGATCTGGAAGCTCGACAGCTCCACCACGAACACGCGGCCCGGAGCGCCGTCCACCTTGTCGGCCAGCGGCTCGCCGATGTTGCCGCAGACCTCCGCGGGCAAGCCGGCGGCGCGCACCATCTCCCCTGTCATGGCCGTCACCGTGCTCTTGCCATTGCTGCCAGTGATCGCCAGCACGGGGCCGCCCAAGAGGGGGAAGGCCAATTCCACCTCGGCGAGGACGGGCACGCCCTGGCGGCGGGCGTCTTCCAGGATCGGCCGGTCGAGCGGCACGCCGGGCGACACCACGACGGCGTCGATGCCGGAAGGGAGCGCCTGGGAGCCGCCACCCGGCAGCAGCTCGATTTTGCCGGCCAGGTCGCCGTTCACCTCGACCGCCTTGTCGTCCACGGCCAGGACCGTGACCCCGCGCTCGGCCAGCAGGCGCGCCGCGGCCCGGCCGGAGAGGCCCAGCCCGTACACCAGCACCCGCCGGAAATCAGCCCAGGCCGCGTTCATCGCAACTTCAGGGTGGAGAGGGACAGCAGCGCGAAGAGGATCGACAGGATCCAGAAGCGCACGATGACCTTGGGCTCCGCCCAGCCTGAAAGCTCGAAGTGATGGTGGAGCGGTGACATGCGGAAGACCCGCTTGCCCCGCAGCTTGAAGGACGTGACCTGGATGATGACCGACAGCGCCTCCAGCACGAACAGGCCGCCCACCAGCGCCAGCAGGATCTCCTGCTTGGCCAGCACGGCGACCGAGCCGATGGCGGCGCCCAAGGCGAGCGAGCCGACGTCGCCCATGAACACCTCGGCCGGGTGGGAGTTGAACCAGAGGAAGCCGATCCCCGCGCCCACCAGGGCGCCGCAGAACACCGCCACCTCGCCCACGCCCGGCACGTAGGAGACCTGAAGGTACTGGGCGATCACCCGGTTGCCCGCGATGTAGGTGAAGATGGCGTAGGTGGCCGCGGCCACGGTGGTGGCGCCGATGGCCAGGCCGTCCAGGCCGTCCGTCAGGTTCACGGCGTTCGACGAGCCCACCAGGATGAAGGCCACGAACGGGATGTAGAGGTAGCCCAGGTCGAGCACCAGCCGCTTGATGAACGGGAAGGTCAGCGTGGGGTTGAACCCCGGCAGGAAGAGCAGGGCCACGCCGAGCGCCGTGCCGGCCAGGATCTGGAGCCAGAGCTTGCCGCGGGCCGTGAGGCCGAGGTTGCGCCGGTTGCGCACCTTCAAGTAGTCGTCCGCGAAGCCGATGGCGCCGAAGGCCACGGTGACCAGGACCACGATCCAGACGTAGACGTTTTTGAGGTCCGCCCAGCAGCAGGGTGGGGACCACGGTGGCGAACAGGATCAGCAGGCCGCCCATGGTGGGCGTGCCGGCCTTCACCTGGTGAGCCTGCGGGCCGACGTCGCGGATGTTCTGCCCCACCGACAGCCGGCGGAGCTGGCGGATGAACCACGGCCCCAGCAGCCAGGAGAGGATGAGCCCCAGTGACGATGGCCGCCGCCATCCGGAACGTGATGTAGCGGAAGACGTTGAACGCCGGGACCAGCTCGCGGAGCGGATAGAGGAGGTGGTAGAGCATCAGTGGCCCCCTCCGTCCGCCGTGCCGAGGAGCTTCCGGACCACCCGGTCGAGCCCGACCCCGCGCGAGCCCTTGACCAGCACCGCGTCGCCGCGCCGGACCGCGCCCGCCGCCCACTCGGCCGCGGCCTCGGCGTCCGGCAGCCAGACACCCTCGGCGCCCGCCTCTCGGGCACCCGCCACCAGCTCGCGGGAGAGCTCGCCCACACCGGCCACGGGCGAGAAGCCGAGGGCTGCCGCCCGTTCGCCCGACTCGCGGTGGAAGCGCGGCCCCTCGGGGCCCAGCTCGCGCATGTCGCCCAGCACGGCCACCCGGCGCTCCGCGGGGTAGGCGGCGGCGCTCGCCAGGGCCTTGCCGAGGGCGTCGGGGTTGGAGTTGTAGGAGTCGTCGATCAGGAGGAACCCCCCTTCGGCGCGATGGACCACGCCACGCATGGAGGCGGGCTCGACCCCGCGCACCGCCGCCGCGATCTCGTCGAGCGACAGGCCCAGGGCCCAGGCGCAGGCCGCGGCCGCGAGGCAGTTCTCGACGTTGTAGAGGCCGTGCAGGGGGAGTCGGATTTCGATCGAATGTCCGCCGGGGCCCCCGGCTTCGAGCGTGAAGCGGCTGCCGACGGCAAGGTCCGGTCCAAGCGCCGGCTCCGGCCGGAGATCGCGCGCTTTGACATCCGCCGTCTCGGAATTCACCCCGTACCAGACGGTCCGGGCGCCGTGGCCGCTTGCGCGATCCGCACGACCTCGGGGTCGTCGGCGTTGGCCACGATGAAGCCGTCCGGCGCGAGGCCCGCGAGGATCTCGGACTTGGCCTCGGCGATCGCCTGCACGCTGTCGAAGAACTCCAGGTGAACGGGGCGCACGACGGTGAAGACGGCGACGTCCGGCCGCCCCAGGAGCGAGAGCTGCCTCAGCTCGCCGGGGGTGGACATGCCCATCTCGGCCACCATCCACTCGGTGCCGTCCGGCACGTTCAAGAGCGAGAGCGGGAAGCCGTAGAGGTTGTTGAGGTTGCCCGGCGTCCAGTGGGTCCGGAAGCTAGAGGCCAGCATGCGCCGCCAGCAGCTCCTTGGTGGTGGTCTTGCCCGCCGAGCCGGTGATCCCCACGAGCTTTTCCGGCACCCGGGTCCGCGCGAAGCGGGCGAGATCGTGAAGGGCCTGGAAGGTGTCGTCCACGCGGATCAAGGCGCCGTGCGGACGCTTCCGAGATCCTCCTGAACGACCGCCGCAGCCGCGCCACGCGCCAGGGCGGCGGGGACGAAGCGGTGGCCGTCCGTGCGCTCGCCGGAGAAGGCGAAGAACACCTCGCCGCCGCGGACCGCGCGCGAATCGATCGACGCCGCCGTCGATCCAGGCAGTCGGGTCGCCGGCCGTCACCCGGCCGCCGACCGCCTCTGCCGCCTCAGCGACTGACAGCCGAGCCAAAGCGCTCCTCCAAAGCCTTGCCGGTCTCCTCCAGGTCGGAGAACGGCAGTTTCCGGTCCCCCACGATCTGCTCGTTTTCGTGCCCCTTGCCCGCCACCATCACGGCCCAGCCCGGCCCGGCGGCGGTGACCGCGCGAATGGCTTCGCGAATGGCCTCGCGGCGGTCCGGCACCAGCCGGTAGCGCGGGTTGCCGCTCGGCCTTGAGCCCTTCCTCCACGGCGGCGAGGATCGCCAGCGGGTCCTCGCTGCGCGGGTTGTCCGAGGTGGCGATCACCAGGTCCGCCAGCTCGCCGGCCACCTTGCCCATCAGCGGGCGCTTGCCGGCGTCGCGGTCGCCGCCGCAGCCGAACACCACCGCCACCTTCTCGACGTCCACCATCTCGCGCACCGAGCGCAGAGCGGCGTCGAGCGCGGCATCGGTGTGGGCGTAGTCGATGAAGACGGCGAACGGCTGGCCGCGCTCGACCGGCTCCATCCGCCCCGGCACGGGCCTGCTGGCCGGCGAAGGCCGCGGCCACGGCCTCGTGCGGCAGCTCCAGCGTCTCCGCCGCGGCCGCCGCGGCCAGCAGGTTCGAGAGGTTGTAGCGGCCGAGGAGCGGCGAGGCGAACGGCAGGTCGCCGCGCGGCGTCGTCAGAATGTCCGCGCGACGCCCGTGGTGGACAGCTCGATGTTGCCGGGCGCGGGCCGCAACGTCGCCCCTGCTCGCCGAAGGTCAGCGCGTCCGGCAGCTCGGCCGCCAGCCGGCGGCCATAGGGATCGTCCACGTTGACCGCCGGCCGCCGCGCCGGGCTTGAGCATGCCGAAGAGCCGGCGCTTGGCCGCGAAGTAGTCCTCCATGTCCGGGTGGTAAGTCCAGGTGGTCGCGGGTCAGGTTGGTGAACACGGCGACGTCGAACGCGGCGCCGTCGACCCGGCCCATGGCCAGCGCGTGGGAGGAGACCTCCATGGCGACCGCCTCGGCGCCGGCGTCGGCGCATCTCGCCGCAGAGTGCGGAACAGGTCCGAGGCCTCGGGGGTGGTGTGGCCGCCCGGGACGAGCGGTCGCCGAAGCGGTAGCCCAGGTCCCCACGAAGCCGGCCGGCCGTCCGGCGGCGTCGAAGCACCGCCGCGAGCAGGGTGGCCACGGTCGACTTGCCGTTCGTCCCGGTGACGCCGGCGAGCACCAGCTCGCGGTCCGGGTGGCCGTAGGCGCGGGCCGCGAGCGGGCCGAGGAGCGCCCGCGGGATCGGCGGTGACGAGCCAGGGCACGTCCAGACCGGCGTGTCGGCAGGCCGGTCCGAGCACGGCCACGGCGCCCCGCGCCACCGCCGCCGCGCGCGAAGGCGCGGCCGTCGAAGCGCTGGCCGACCCGGGCCACGAAGAGGTCGCCCGGGCTCGACCGCCCGCGAGTCGTGGGCCACGCCGGTGACCTCGGGATCACCCGCGAATTCCGCCTGAGACCGGCAGGCCGTGCGATCAGCTCAGAGAGGCGCATGCGAGCGGCCTCCAGAGGTTGGCGGGCGTGGCGGAGACGGCGCCACGGCTTCGAGGTCGGTGCCGATCGCCGCGTCGTCGCCGTCGTCCACGTCGGTCAGGCTCACCGTCGGACAGCCGCCGGCACGGCAGGCGTCTGGCGCCATCGCCGGGCGAGGCGCGCCATCACGGTCTCGCCCGGCCAGCACGGCGGGGCGCTCCCGCTCCGGGCGGACGCCGAGGTAGAGCAGCACCTGCCGCGCGATGGCGCCGAAGACCGGCGCCGCCACCTGGCCGCCGTGGTAGGCGAAGCCCCTGCGGCTCGGCGATCGGCCACCAGCGCCGACGATCACCGGCCGGTCCGCCGGCGCGAAGCCGACGAAGCTCGGCAGGTAGCCGCTGCGCGAGTAGCCGCCGCGCACCGGGATCTGCGCCGTGCCGGTCTTGCCCGCCACCCGGTAGCCGGCACCGCGGCGCTCTTGCCGGTGCCGCCGCGTCACCACCCTTCGATCAGAGCAGCAGCGTAGCGGCGCGGTCGTCGGCCGAGCGGACCGCCCGGCCACCACCGGCGGCCGGCGTGGCTCGTGCGGCACCTTCGCCTCCCGCGGCCGACCGCCGCGACGACGTGGGGCTTGCAGGAGCGTCGCCGTCGTTGGCCACCGCCGCCGTGGCCGCCACGAGCTGGAGCGGCGTCACCGAGATCCCCTGGCCGAAGGAGACGTAGGCCTTGCCGAGCGGACCCCAGCGCTCCAGCGGGTGGAGGATGCCGCCGCTCTCGCCCGGCAGGTCGATGCCCGGTGGGGCGGCCGAAGCCGAAGCCGCGGATGGTGCGGTAAAGCCGCTCGTCGCCGAGCGCAGGGCGGCCTTGATGACGCCCACGTTGCTCGACTTGGCGAGCACCTGGGCGAAGGTCAGCAGGCCGAACGGCTTGTGGTCGCGGATCCGGATCGCCTTCCAGACGGTGATGCCGCCCATCTCGCAGTCGAAGACGTCGTCGACCTTGACCACGCCGGACTCGAGGCGCCGCGGCCGCGGTGATCATCTTGAACGTCGAGCCCGGCTCGTAGACGTCGGTGATCGCCCGGTTGCGCCAGCGCTCCGCCGGGTAGTCGGCCGAAGTCGGTTGGGATCGAACGACGGATAGGAGGCCATGGCGAGCACGGCGCCCGTCGTGCGGATCGAGGAAGACGGCGCTGCCGCGCTTCGCCCCGCGCTCCTCGACGGCCTTCGCCAGCTCGCGCTCCACGATGTGCTGGATCGCGGCGTCGAGCGTCAGGTGGAGGTCGCTGCCCCGGCTCCGGCTCGGCGAACGAGAGGTCGGGCGAGACCACCGTGCCGCGCCGGGCGTCGCGCAGCACCGTGCGCACGCCCGGGCTTGCCGGTGATCTCGCGGTCGTAGAGCAGCTCGAGGCCGGCGAGGCCGTGGTTGTCGGTGCCCACGTAGCCGAGCACCTGGGCCGCCAGCTCGCGCATCGGGTAGTAGCGCTTGCTCTCCTGGAGGAAGTAGAGCCCCGGCAGCTTCAAGGCGCGCACCGCGGGCGGCCACGGGCGGGTCGAGCTTGCGCGCCACCCAGACGAACTCGCGGTCGCCCGCCAGCTGGCGGGTGAGCTTCTTCGACGTCGAGGCCGGGCACCACCGCGGCGAGCTTGCGCGCCGTGCCGGCCGGGTCCTCGATCTCCGGCGGCACGGCGTAGGCCGAGTCGACCTGGACGGAGACGGCGAGCTCGCGCCCGCGGGCGTCGTAGATCGTGCCGCGCGGCGGATCGAGCGTCACCACCCGCTGCTGCTGGCGCTCGGCCTTGCCGGCGTAGTGGTCGTAGCGCACCACCTGGAGGTCGTAGAGGCGGCCCGCGATCAGCAGCACCCACAGCGGCGCCGCAGGCCGGACGATCGACGGCCAGGCGCTTCACGGCAGCTCCTCCCAGAACACCACCTGCTCCAGCGCGGGCGGCTGCATGCCGAGCTCCTTGGCCGCCCGCCGCTCGATCTGCGAGGGGCTCGCGAGGTAGGCCGCTTCCAGGCGGAGCTGCCGCTCGGCGCGCGTCAGCTCGGCGAGCTCGCTGCTCCAGCTTGTCGATGTTGTAGCCGGTGCGCAGCACTTCGAGGTGGATCCAGGTGTAGGCCAGGAGAGCCGCCGCCCAGGCAGACGACGACCACCAGCACCAGCGCCAGCTCGCGCTGGCGGCGCCGGTCGCGCTCGCGCACGAGGTAGGTGTTGACCACCGGCCGCGTGAAGGCGTAGGCGTTCCTCAACGTCGATCGACCCTCAGGATCTTGACCTCCGGAAGCTTGCGGCGGCCCGCAGGCGGGCCGAGCGGGAACGGGGGTTGGCCGCCACCTCGGCCTCGGTCGGCCGCACCGGCTTCCTGGTCAGCACCTCGATGAGCTGGCTCTCGGAGCGCGAGCGGCCGGTGACCTGGTCGATCTCGCCCGCGGCCAGGGTCGCGCAGGCGTGTTCTTGACGATGCGGTCTTCCAGGCTGTGGTAGGAGATGACCACCAGCCGGCCGTCGGCATCCAGCAGGTCGATCGCCTGCTGGAGGAAGCCCTCCAGGCCCGGCCAGCTCCTCGTTGACCTCGATGCGCAGGGCCTGGAACACGCGCGTCGCCGGGATCGATCTTCTCCTCGCGCTCGGCCGCGGCCGGTGCCTCTTGGCCCGGTCGATCAGGCGCTTGAGCTGCGCCGGTGGTCTCGATGGGCTTCTGCTGCCGCGCGCTGGCGATCGCCCGGGCGATCCGCCGCGCCTGCCGCTCCTCGCCGTACTCCCTGATGATCCTTTCCAACTCTCCCTCCGAGGTCTCGTTGACCAGGTCCGCCGCCGTCAGGTCGCGCGATTCCCATCCGCATGTCGAGCGGCCCGTCGAACCGGAAGCTGAAGCCCCGCTCCGGCGTGTCGAGCTGCAACGACGAAACGCCGAGATCGGCCAGGATGCCCGCGACGCCCACCGGTTCTCGATCGCCGAGGCCGGCGAGGGCCTCCTCCGAGGTCGATGGAAGTCTCGCGTGCACCAGGCGCACCCGGTCGCCGAACGCGCGCCAGGCGCCGCCCGGCGCGCTCGAGCGCCTGCGGGTCGCGGTCGACGCCGACGAGCCGGGCCTCCGGCGAGGCCTCGAGCAGCGCCTCGGCATGCCCGCCCAGGCCGAGCGGTCGCGTCGACGAAAAGCCCGCCGCGCTCCGGACGCCAGCAGCTCCGAGGGTCTCCGCGACCAGGACGGGCACAGTGCTGCGGCGTCCAACGGCCCGGTCTGCCTCCTCCGCCCGGCGTCCCGCTCAGATTCCCTGCGCGCTGAGGGCACGGAAGTCCTCGTCCGTGAAGGGCTGTTCCTGCGAGCCGCGGCACGAAGCGCTCGTGATTCCAGACCACCAGGTGGTCGAGCTGGCCGCTCACCACCACGTCGCCGTTCATGCCGGCGCTCTCGCGCAGGATCTGGGGGATGAGGATCCGGCCCTGGACGTCGAGCCGCACCTGCTGCCCGTAGTAGCTCACCCGTTCCAGGTAGCGCATCTTGGTGCGGTCGGTCGACGGCATGGCCGACAGGCGCTGCCTCGATCTCCTCCCAGACCGGCAGCGGGTAGAGCAGTGCCGAGTCGCCCAGCGACGGACGTCACGAACAGGTCCGGGCCGTAACGCTCCTCCAGGACCCGGCGGAAGTCGGTCGGGATCTTCAGTCGGCCTTTGTCGTCGATCTTGGTTGGAGCGCTTCCGCGGAACATAGAACCCGCCCCCGCAATGCGGCAGTCTGAGGCGGAATCCTAGCAGTGCGCTCCACTTTTGTCCATTTTTTTCCACTGCGAGCCACGCTGGGCCCGGGCGAGGAGCGGAAAAGCGCGAAAGGCAGGCGGAAGAGGCTTTCCCGCAGGATTGAAAGGCAGAATTGAAAGGAGAAAGAAAACGCCCGCCGGAGGAGGTCCGGCGGGCGCTTTTCCGACGCTTCGAGTGAGAGTGAGGTCAGATCCCCGGCGGTGGGATTTCCGGCACCGTGGCGTCGACCGGCTTGGGCGTCGGCAGCGTGCCCGGGCGCGGGGTGGTGTCCGGCGGTGGCGTCACCGAGGGGGCTCGGAAGCCGGCGGAGCTTCCGCGGCCGCGGCGTTGGCGGCGCCGGCCAGGCCTTCGGCATCCTCGCTCGCCGCCTCCGCGAGTTGGCGCCGGAAGCCGGCCGCCTCCTCGGGCGGACTCGGCCACGATCAGCGACTTCTTCTCCAGCTCCACCATGTACTTGGCGATCTCTTCGCGGAACACGCGGTCCTGCTCGCGGGCCTGCGGATCGGCCTCGGCGACCTCCGAGAATGGCGGGACGCGCGACTCGCGGCGGTCGATCACCTGCGCCAGATGGAGGCCGCCGCGCGCCTCGACCGGATCGGAAACGGAGCCCGTGGCGAGCTTCCAGACCGCCGTCTCCAGGTTCGTGTCGAGGTCGCCGGGCGAGACCCAGCCGAGCTCGATCACGTTGCTGGTGGCGCCCCGGCCTGCGTAGTCCTTGACGGCGTCGGCGAGCGAGGTGCCGCCGGTCACCTGGGCTGCGGATCTCGGCCGCGATGCGGGCGCGCTCGTCGGCCGGGGCGCCGCCCTCCTCGAGCACCACCACCTCGCGGAGCTGCACCTGCTCGGGCTGGCGGAACTGCTCCAGGTTCTTCCGGTAGTAGCGCCGCAGGTCTTCCTCGTCCAGGTTGACCCGGCTCTGCACCTCGCGGCCCCGCACCTCCTGAATGCGCAGGGTGTTGCGGAGCTGGGCCGCGGAGCTGCTGCTCGGTCATGCCGGACTGTGCCAGGGCGGCCTGGAACTCCTGGTCGGTCTTGATGTTGTACCCCTCCTTGAGCCGGTCGATGGCGGCGTCCACCTGGGCCTCGCCGATCTCCACGCCGAGCTGGTCGGCGCGCGAGTCCAGGAGCAGCTCCTGGAACATGTTCGCGTACACGACCTCGCCGGCCTGGGTGAGGAGGCGTTGGCGTTCCTCGGCGTCCTGCTCGCGGCGCAGGATCTCGCGGCCCATCTCCTCGCGGCGCTGTTGGTACTCGTAAAGCGTCGCGATGCGGTCGTTGACCCGCAGGACCACGCGGTTGATCACCTCGGCGCGGAGGGCCGGGGCGAGGATCAGGAGGAGCAGCAGGCTAGCCAGTACTTTTCGCATGGGATTCCTTGTAGGACCCTTCGTATCCGAAGGGCAGATTGCGCTCGTAAACCGAGACATTGTAACGGCGCCGGGCGTCCTGGACCAGCGACCGGAGGAGCCGGTCGGCCCGCTCCTGGCGCATCCGGTCCAGGATCTCCCCCCGCGCCTCGGCCAGCGGCACCACCGCCGCCGGCTGCCGTTCGATCACCTGGAAGATGTGGACGCCGTAGTCGGCCGGCACCATGCGGCTCACCTCGCCCGGCTTCAGGGTGAAGATGACCTCGGCGAAGACCGGCGGCAGGTCTGCCCGCGCCAGCTCCCCCTGGTAACCGCCGGAGGCGGCGCTGGGATCGCGGGACATCCGCCGGGCCACGGCCTCGAAGGGCTCGCCGCCGGCGATCGCCTGGAGGGCTTTCTCGGCCGCCGCCCGGTCCTCGGCCAGGATCTGCCGCACCTTGACCCGCTCGGGGCGCGCGAATTCGCCCGCGTGGGCCTGGTAGTACCGGCGCGACCTCGCCGGGGCCGGGCTCCTGGCGGAGGCCGTCGGCGAGCAGGGCATCGATGGCATGGCGCGAAGGCCGCGAAGGCTTCGAGCCCCGGGCGAGCCCGCGCTCCACCGCCAGCTTCCCGAGGAGCCTCTCCTCGAGGAACTGGTCGAACAGCTCCGACAGCACGTCGCTCCCCAGCATGCCGCCCCCTGCTCCCCGTTCGCTGGCATTGCCCACGGTCTGCGCCAGGTAGCTTTCGAATTCCGCGTAGCGCACCTCGGTCTCTCCGATCCGCGCCACGGCGTCGGACGCCGGAGGCGGCGCCGAGCGCTGGCAGGCCGCAAGGAGCAACAACAGCGCGGGCGCCAGTCTTCCCGCGCGTCTTCCCGCGGATACTGGGCTCGTCATTGGACGGCTCCTTGAGACTCGTCGGACAGCGACTCCAGCGTCTGCCGGGCCGTCGCCACCATCTGGCGGCCACCCCCGCCGGGGAGCGTCAGGACGCCCGTCGGGCTGAAGCTTGCGCCCGGCAGGTTGGAAACCATTTCGATCAGCCTCTCGACGTCGATCCGCGCGTCGCGCCGCAGCCGGATGATCAATTCGCCGCTCTTGGCGGAGATCGACTGCACGCGCAGCGACTCGGCCAGCCGCTTGAGGGCCGCCACCTCCACCAGCGTCTCGACCGGCGGCGGCGGCGGGCCGAAGCGGTCGGCGAGCTCGGCCATCATTTCCCGCTCGGGGGACTCGGCGATCTTCCGGTACAGCTCCATCCGCAGGTTGGCGTCGTCCACGTAATCCTGGGGGATCGACATCGGCACCGGCAGGTCGAGGGCCACCGACGGGCGCCTCCTCGACGCTCTCGCCCCGCAGCTCGCGCACCGTCTCCTCGAGCAATTTGAGATAGGTCTCGATCCCCACGGAGCCGATGTGGCCGCTCTGCTCGCCGCCCAGCAGGTTGCCGGCGCCGCGGATCTCGAGATCCCGCGCCGCGATGCGGAAGCCGGCGCCCAGGTCCGAGAACTCGCGGAGCGCCGCCAGGCGCTTCCTCGCCTGCTCGGAGAGCACCCGGTCCTCGGGCACCAGGAAGTAGCAGTAGGCGAGCTGGTTGCTCCGCCCCACCCGGCCGCGGAGCTGGTAGAGCTGGGCCAGGCCGAAGCGGTCCGCCCGGTGGACGATCATGGTGTTGACGTTCGGAATGTCGATGCCGTTTTCGATGATCGTGGTCGCCAGCAGAACGTCGAAATCGCCGCGGGTGAAGGCGTGCATGCGCCGCGAAAGCTCTTCCTCGTCGAGCTGGCCGTGCCCCACGGTCACCCGGATGCCGGGAACGATCTCGCGCAATTTCGCCAGCCGGTCCTCGATCGATTCCACCCGGTTGTAGACGTAATAGACCTGGCCGCCCCGTTCGAGCTCGGCCTCGATCGCCTCCCGCACCAGGTTGTCCCGGTAGGGGAGGATCGCCGTTTCGACCGCCATGCGGTCGCGCGGCGGCGTTTCGATCACCGAGAGGTCGCGCACGTTGGCGAGCGAGAGCTGGAGCGTGCGCGGCACCGGCGTCGCGGACATGGCCAGCACGTGGACGTTTTTCTTGAGCTGTTTGAGCCGCTCCTTCTGGGCCACGCCGAAGCGCTGCTCCTCGTCCACGATCATCAATCCCAATTTGGGGAGCTGAATGTCTTTCGACAGCAGCCGGTGCGTACCGATCAGGATGTCGACCTTGCCGTCCGACAGCCGTTTTTGCAGCTCCCGCATTTCCTGGGGCGAGCGGAAGCGCGACACCATCTCGACGTTGATGGGGAAGCCGGCGAAACGCTTTCGGAACGTCTCCAGGTGCTGGTCGGCGAGAATCGTCGTGGGCGCCAGCACGGCCACCTGGTAGCCGCCGTCCACGGTCTTGAAGGCGGCGCGCATGGCCACCTCGGTCTTGCCGTAGCCCACGTCGCCGCACAGCAGGCGGTCCATGGGGCGCTCGCGCTGGAGGTCTTCGCGGATGGTGGCGATGGCCTCGAGCTGGTCCGCCGTCTCCTCGTAAGGGAAGGCGGCCTCGAACTGGTGGAGCATGTCGGTGTCCGGCGGCAGGGCCGGGGCGCGCGCCACCTGGCGTTCGGCGTAGAGCTTCAGCAGCTCGCCCGCCATGTCGCGCATCCCCTTCTTGACCTTGGCCTTGGTGCGGTTCCAGGAGGTGCCGCCGAGTTGGTCGAGGCGTGGCGCCACCCCCTCGATGCCGCTGTACTTCTGCACCTGGTCGATGCGCGAAAGCGGCAGGAGGAGGCGTTTGCCGCCCGAGTAGGAGATCTCCATGACCTCCGTCTCGGCCGCCGTGGCGGCGGAGGCCATGTCGCGCACCACCGGCGGCAAGCCCCCCGCGCCGTCGCCGCTCGGCCCCACGGACCGCAGGGCCACGAACTGGCCGATGCCATGGTCCGCGTGCACCACGAAATCGCCCACCTTGAGGTCGCGCAGGCCGGAGAGGAACGGCCCGAAGCGCGAGCGCGCCCGGCCGCCTCTGGAGCTTGGCCTGCGGGAGGAGCTGCTGCTCGCCGTAGACCACCACGCCCGCCGGCGGCAGGCGGAAGCCGCGCGCCGAGCTCGCCGGTCACCAGCTCGACGCCGCCCCGGCCGATCCGCACCTCGCGCCCTTCCAGCAGCTCCTCGATCCGCCGCCGGTGGGTTGGCGAGACCACCACGAGGCACCGTTCGCCGCGGGCCCGGGCCGTCTCCACCTCCTGGGGGAAGCGGGGGAGCTGGCCGTGGAACAGGTCGGTCAAAGTCCCTCGGAAATCGATGCCGCCCCCGTCCGTCCCCACGGACGTGCTCATCACGAGGTCGCGCAGGCGGACGGCGGCGGTCTCCAGCAGCTCCCGCACCTCGGAGGCCGGCTGCTCCAGCAGCTCGGGCGGCACGGCCAGGCGCCCGTGCTCGCGCCGCGCCGCGAAATCCCCCTGAAGGCGCTCGTCGTGGTGGGCCACCTCCGCCTCCAGGGCGGGCGGATCGATGGCGAACACCACCGGCATCGGCAGGATCTCGGCGAGGCTCATGGTGCGGCTCGCCAAGAGCGGCAGGTAGTTCTCCCAGCCGGGGAACTCGCCCCGGTTCCGCAGGCCCTCCAGCAGCTCGGCGGCCTCCGGCCCCCAGTCCGGGTCGTCCGTCTGGCCGCCGGAAAGGAGGTCCGCGAGCAGCCCCGCCTCGTCCGCGCCCGCCGGGAACAGGGAAAGGGGGAGGATGCGGACGGAGTCCAGCGTGTCTTCGGAGCGTTGCGACTGGGCATCGAACCAGCGGATCGACTCCACCGTGTCGCCGAAGAGGTCGAGCCGCACGGGCGCATCCTCGCCGGGAGGGAAGAAGTCGACGATGCCACCGCGCACGGCGAAGTCCCCCACCTCGTAGACCAGGTCCGTGCGCCGGAAGCCGTAGCGGACCAGGTGCCCCACCAGCGTGTCGATGGGGTGGTCCTCGCCGGGCTTGACGGTCCGGATCGCCGTGCGCAGATCTTCGGGAGTGGGGAGCCGCCGGAAGAGCGCCCGCGGGGTCGCCACCACCGTGGTCATCCGCCCGGAGGTGACGCAGTCGAGGGCCACGGACTCCTGGGCGCGCACCATCAGGGAGGTCTCGGCCTCCTGATAGGGAGTCAGCGAGGGTGCCGGAAAGTAGACCACCCCCTCCTCGCGCCCAAAGAGCCGCGCCGACTCGATCCACATCAGGGCGTCCGCCTCGCGGGGCACCAGCACCAGCAGGGGGCGGCCGAAGTCCCGGGCCAGCAGCTCGCCGATCCAGGCCGCCGCCGGCACCGGCAGGCGCACCACATCCCCAAGCCCCCCGGCGAGGGCCTTATAGGGCGCACTGCTGCGTAGCGTCCGGGAGAGCTCCTCCCACGCCGGGTCTGCCATGGCCTAGAGTCTACCGTGGTTCCCGGGATTGGCGATTCCGGGAATTGAGAAAAGAAAGGTCAGCGCGGCGTCGCTTCGTGCGTCTGCACCCGCTCCAGTACCCAGGCCCGGCCGCGGACGAAGACGAGAGGGACGATGAGGCAGGCCAGGATGCCGCCGAGCAGCTGGGCTCCCCAGACCGTCCAGGAGAGCTGTCCCGGACCCTGGTGAAAGCCGTAGAAGCTCAGTCCCAGGCCCCAGATCAGGGCGGCGATGATCCCCACGCAGAGCGCCGATTCCGTTGTTTCATCCTGAAGCTTGAACACCGTCGTAGTCTCCTTGGGAACCGCGGGCCTGACTGCTCGGCGGCTTGGCCTGACTTCTAGCAAGAGGTGTGCCGAGCCGCCGGTTCTCGCCCGTTCCGCCCCGGCGTGCTAGGCTCGCCCTTGGTCTTTTTTCCGGAGGAGGGACATGTCGATTCGCTACCCACAAGAAGCCGTGCTCCGCGATGGGCGCCGCCTGCTCATCCGTCCGTTCACGTCGAATGACGTCGATGCGCTGTACGAATTTTTCCTGCATCTGGCCCCGGAGGTCCGCCGTTTCGCCTGGGACCGGATCGACAACCGCTCCCTGGTCGAGAGCTGGGGGCGCGAGCTGGACTACTCGAAGGTCCTGCCGCTGCTCGCCTTCGACGGCACGCGGATCGTGGCCGACGCCACCCTGCACCGCCGTTCGGGAAGCCCCCTGCGCCTCGTGGGCCGCGTCAAGTGGCTCATCGACCCCGAGTACCGCGGCGCCGGCCTGGGCACCCTGCTGGTCAACAACTTCATCGACACGGCCCGTCTCGACGGCCTGCGCCATCTGACCTGCATGCTGATCTCCGACTTCGAGGCCGACGCCGTCAAGACGCTGAGCGACCTCGGCTTCGACGGCTATACCATCCCGGGCTACGGGACGGACCCCGACGGCAGCCAGCACGACATGATCAAGATGGTCTTCAAGCTCTAGAGCGCATCAGCCGCCGGACCGCTTCGCCTTGTATCCCGCCTGGAGAAGCTCGGCGACCAGCCGTTCGGCATGGTCGCCCTGGACCTCCAGCTCGAAGGCGGGGACGCCCTCCCGGGTCTTCCCCGCCTTGAGTGCCCCGCCGCTCCCGCACAGCTTCTTCCAGGACGACAGCAGGGCTTCCGCCTCCTCCCGCGTCAAGATCAGCGGCCCGGCAATGGTGACGGTCTTTCCCCCGCGTCCCGAACGGTCCAGGCGTACCCGGGGCGACTGCCGGAACGGCGGCTCGCTTTCGCCGAGCCCCCCGGGGACCGGCTCTTTTTTCCTCGAAACAGGAGACTCTGTCGAGTAGACGGTACGGCCAGGCCGCGACTTCACGGACGTTTCTCCAATGTTTTTAGCGCCATCGCCATTGTTTTTCGCCGCCAGAGCTATGTATTGAAGCCGAGAAACTATGTGTTGAAGCCGAGAAACTATGTTTCTCCAGCTTTTTGTACTGTTTGAGGCCCATGAAACATAGTTTCTGCGCTTCAATACATAGTTTCAAGGGCTTGAAACTATGTTTCGAGACCGAGAAACTATAGGTCCAAGCTCTCCAACGGGCCGGGAAGACCAGTCCCGGTCCGCACGTTGTAGGATCACCTGGCTGCGGCACCTTTTTTGAGACCGCGAAGAGGAAGACTCCCTTTGGAAGACATCCGTAACTTCTGCATCATCGCCCACATCGACCACGGCAAGTCTACCCTGGCCGACCGCCTGATCCAGCGCTGCGGCGGGGTGGAGGACCGGGATTTCCGCGACCAGATCCTCGACTCGATGGACATCGAGCGCGAGCGCGGCATCACCATCAAGAGCAACACCATCACCCTTCGCTATACCGCCCGGGACGGCAAGACCTACCGGCTGAACCTCATCGACACCCCCGGGCACGTGGACTTTTCCCACGAGGTTCGGCGGTCGCTCATGTCCTGCGAAGGCGCTCTGCTCCTGGTCGACGCCTCCCAGGGAGTCGAGGCCCAGACCGTGGCCAACCTCTACCTGGCCCTGGAGTACGACCTGGAGATCGTCCCCGTCATCAACAAGATCGACCTCCCCTCGGCCGACGTCGAGAGGATCCGCGAGGAGATCGACGCCGACCTGGGGCTCGATCCCTTCGAGGCCGTGCTCTGCTCGGCCAAGCAGGGAATTGGGATCGACGACGTCCTGGAAGCCATCGTCACCAAGCTGCCGGCCCCCAAGGGGGAGGCGGAGTCGCCTCTGCGCGCCTTGATCTTCGACGCCCAGTACGACATCTACCGCGGCGTCGTCCTCATCTGCCGGGTCAAGGAAGGAACCTTGCGCGCCGGCCAGAAGATCCTCCTCATGCACACGGCCAAGGAGTACGAGATCGAGGAGGTCGGCCTGCTGCAGCTCAAGCGGGTCAAGACGGCGTCTCTGGAGCCGGGCTCCGTGGGCTACATCATCGCCGGCGTCAAGGCGGTCTCCGAGATCAACGTCGGCGACACCATCACCGAGGTGGACCGCCCGGCGCCCGCGCCGCTGCCGGGCTACAAGGAGGCGAAGCCGGTCGTCTTTTCTTCGATCTATCCCGATTGCTTCCGACGACTACGAAAACCTCGCCAAGGCGCTCGACAAGCTCAAGCTCAACGACGCCTCGCTGACCTTTCAGAAAGACTCGTCGACCGCCCTGGGCTTCGGTTTCCGCTGCGGCTTCCTCGGGCTTTTGCACCTGGAAATCGTTCAGGAGCGCCTGGAGCGCGAGCACAACCTCTCGCTCCTCCTCTCCGCCCCCTCGGTGCAGTACGAGGTGATGCTCACCAACGGTGAATTGATCACGGTGGACAACCCGTCCCTGTTCCCGGATCCGGGGAGCATCGACTTCATCCGCGAGCCCTTCATCAAGGCTTCGATCATGATTCCCGAGCGCTATCTCGGCGTGGTCATGGACATCTGCCGCGAACGGCGCGGGGCCAACACCACGTTCGACTATCTGGCCGTGGGACGCGTCCAGGTGATCTCCGAGCTGCCGCTGGGCGAGATCCTCTTCGACTTCTACGATCGCCTGAAGACGGTCACCCAGGGCTACGGCTCGTTCGACTACGACCTGATCGACTACCGCCAGACCGACCTCGTCAAGGTGGACATCCTGGTCAACGGCGACAAGGTGGACGCCCTTTCTCAGCTCGTCCACCGCGACAAGGCCCGGCCCCGCGCGCTCCACTACTGCGAGCGGCTCGCCGACACCATCCCCCGGCAGAACTTCAAGATCGCCATCCAGGGCGCCATCGGCGGCAACGTCATCGCCCGCTCGACGATCAACGCCTATCGCAAGGACGTCATCGCGAAGTGCTACGGCGGCGACATTTCGCGCAAGCGGAAGCTCCTGGAAAAGCAGAAGGAAGGCAAGAAGCGGATGAAGATGGTGGGCTCGGTCGAGATCCCCCAAGAGGCCTTCCTCGCCGTGCTCAAAGCAGGGCCCGACGAATGAACCCTCACCCTGCCCTCTCCTCCCCGGCCTTCGGCCGGCCATAACCCTCCCGCCCTCATCGGGAGAGGAGGGCCGGGGAGGTGAGGGCTTATTCAGGTTTGTCGATTTGGGATTTGGGACCAGACGGTTCAGAATCCCCGACCATGTCTCCCGTCACTCCAGGCGCCCCCGACCTCCTGATCCACAACCTGTCCGAGGTGGCCACTCCCGAGGGCTCCTCGGCCCTTCGCGGCGCGGATCAGCGGCGGGTGCGGCGGATGCGTGGAGCCGAGGTGGTCTGCCGGGAGGGGCGCATCGCCTTCGTGGGCGATCCCGAAGAGCGGCGGCGCCTGTTCGGCGAGCTCGACGGCGCGCAGCGGCTGGATGGCCGGGGCGGCACGCTGATCCCGGGGTTCGTCGATCCCCACACCCATCTCCCCTGGGCCGGCAGCCGCGAAGAGGAGTTCGCGGCGCGCCTCGCGGGCAAGACCTACCAGGAGATCGCGGCGGCCGGCGGCGGCATTCTCTCCACCGTGGCCGCCACCCGCCGGGCCAGCGAAGAAGAGCTGGCCGCCAACGTCCAGCGCCGCATGGACCAGATGCTTGCCTGGGGCACCACCACCGCCGAGGCCAAGAGCGGCTACGGCCTCACGCTCGACTCCGAGCTCAAGCAGCTCCGGGCCATCCGCCGCGCCTCCGCGAGCCACCCCGTGGACCTCGTGCCGACCCTCATGGCGGCCCACGAGATTCCGCCCGAGCACCGGCAGGACCGGGACCGCTTCCTGGACCTCATCTGTGAGGAGATCGTGCCGGCCACGGCCGAGGCGGGCCTCGCCCGCTTCTGCGACGTCTTCTGCGAGGAGGGGGTCTTCACCCCCGCCGAGTCCCGCCGGGTGCTCGAAGCAGGCGTCCGCCACGGCCTCTCCCCCCGCCTCCACGCCGATGAATTCGTGGACTCGGGCGGTGCCCAGCTGGCCGGCGAGCTGGGTGCGTTCTCGGCGGACCACCTCATCGCCGTCTCTCCCCAGGGGATCGAGGCCCTGGCGGGCTCCGGGGTCACCGCCGTGCTTCTTCCGGGCACCAGCTTCTTTCTCATGAAGCACAAATACGCCCCGGCCCGGCGGCTCGTCGAAGCCGGCGTGCCCGTGGCGCTGGCCACCGACTGCAACCCCGGCTCCTCGCACACGGAATCCATGCCCATGGTGGTCGTCCTCGCCGTCTTCGAGCTGGGGCTCACCATTGAGGAGAGCCTGACGGCGGCCACCCTCAATTCTGCCTGCTGCCTGGGCCTCGGGGCCGAGATCGGCTCGATCGAGACCGGCAAGCGGGCCGACCTCGTTCTCCTCGACGCGCCCAACCTCCTCCACCTCGTCTACCACTACGGCATCAACCCGGTGTCCGCCGTGGTCAAGGGGGGGAGGATCGTCCGGCGCCCGGTTGGCGTACAATCGAATCTTCCTTGAACCAGGGCTGTCGACTTCCACGAGAGGATCGACCCATGCACCTGAACACCTGTCCCCGTGCTTTTCGTCCCCGTGCTTTTCTGGCGCTCCCCCTTCTGGCGTTCCTGGGACCGCTCGCTCTGCCCGTCCTCGCCGCCCTGGGTCCGGTCCGGGCTCAGGACCGCCCCGGCCCGGCCAATGTCCGGAGTGTCCGGAATCCCCAGGACCCTCAGGAGGGGCGGGAGGTGGTCACCCCCTCCGGCGTCCGCTACGTCGATCTCCGGGTCGGCGAGGGGGACGAGGCCGCCAATGGCAAGATCGTCGAAGTCCACTACGTCGGCTGGCTGGAAGGAGGCGCCCGCTTCGACTCCAGCCGCGACCACAACCGCCCGTTGACCTTCCGCCTGGGCGCGGGCGACGCTCTCAAGGGGTGGGACGAGGGCCTCGCCGGCATGAGGGTCGGCGGCAAGCGCAAGCTCGTCATCCCTCCCGGGCTCGGCTTCGGCAAAGAGGGGGTGGGTGGCGTCGTACCGCCGAACGCCGTCCTCGTCTATGAGTTCGAGCTGCTGGGAGTGCGATAAGCTTTCGCCATGTCAGACGAAATCACCACATCCTCCGGCCTCAAATACACCGACCTCGAAACCGGCGAGGGCCAGGAAGCCCAGACCGGCAAGACCGTTGACGTCCACTACACCGGCTGGCTCGAGAACGGCACCAAGTTCGACTCCAGCAAAGACCGCGGACGCCCCTTCTCCTTCCCCCTCGGAGCCGGCCACGTCATCCGCGGCTGGGACGAAGGCGTCGCCGGCATGAAAGTCGGCGGCAAGCGCAAGCTCACCATTCCGGCCGACCTCGGCTACGGCGCCCGCGGTGCCGGCGGGGTGATCCCGCCGAACGCGACGCTGATTTTTGAAGTCGAGTTGCTTGGAGTGAAGTAAGTCCCTGGGAGCGCCGGCGTCCCCGCCGGCCTGGATACTTTATGCCTGGGGCTCGCGTGAGTCGGGCCGCCGAGCTAGGATGTCATTCGCCAGAAATGACTCGTAATACTAGGGTCCGCAGATGGTCTTGGGGGCGTGCACGTCCTAAAGTGTTAACAGTGTATCAACCAAACCGACGCCAAGCGAGCGATAAGTCATGATGAATGATGTAGTTCAAACTGCCCCCGAGGAAGAGTTTGTAGACGACCTCGACGAACTGAACGAAGTCCTACCAACTACATACTCTATTACCTCTTACGGAGCTGACTACCCAGTTGATGGGTTAGTCAAGCGAATGTCGCAAGGCGACATAGTCGTCCCCCTATTCAGATTGGATCCAGAGCCAGGTCAATCAACTGTTGGATTCCAAAGAGAGTTTGTTTGGAAGAAACCTCAAGCCGACCACTTTCTGGAGTCATTACTCTTGGGCTTACCTGTTCCGGGCATTTTTTTAGTAAAGGAGTCCAACGGCAAGCACTTAGTGCTCGACGGGCAGCAGCGTCTAAAGACCTTGGAGAATTTTTATGGAGGCATCTTCCAGGGTAAGGAGTATGCGCTGGACAACGTCCAAGAAAAATGGAGCGGTAAGACTTACGCAACGCTACATGCAGACGATCGCCGACGACTTGATGATAGCATCATTCACGCGACAATTGTTCGACAGGATGAACCCACGGAAGATCAGAGTAGCATATACCTGATTTTCGAGCGGCTGAACTCAGGTGGTACCTTCTTGCAGCCTCAAGAGATACGTGTCGCTCTTTACCACGGACAGTTTGCTGCTCTTCTAAGTAAGTTGAATCTCAATGCGCAATGGCGAGTTTTGTATGGCAACAAAAGCGCGAGGTTAAAGGATCTAGAACTCATTCTCCGTTTCTTCGCTCTTCACTATCATGCCGGAAGCTATGCGCGGCCGATGAAAAATTTCTTGAATCGCTATATGGCGGCGAATCGCGCGCTTGAGAAGCATAGTGAGGTCGAGCTTCGCGCGCTCTTCGAGTCCACGGTTGCAGCTATTCACGACTATATTGGCTCTCGCGCCTTCCGTTTAAGGAATGCCGTGAACGCTGCTGTCCTTGACTCGGTAATGGTGGGGGTCGCGGCACGCTTAGCAAAGGGGCCAATAGAAAGCCCGGAACAATTAAAAGCCGCATATACTGAACTCTTGGCTAGGAAGGATTTTCTCGCAGCCGCCAGTCGCGCAACAGCAGATGAAGAAAGCGTCAAAACCCGACTCCGGGTCGCTAGGGAAGCGTTTGCAAGCGTGGCATGAACGGGCGAGCAGAGGTCTCCCGTCTGCGGAAGCGGCTTGACGCAACTTTTGGTCGTATTCCGTCCTCCATTGATCTGGAGCTTCAAGCGGACTATGCGAAATACCTATGTGTCCTCGTGTCTGGATTCTTCGAAAACGCCATTGTCGCTTTGGTTCTTGATTATGTGGAGCGACGAAGCTCGCCGGGAGTAATGGCATTTGTTGAGCGGCAACTCGAACGTTGGACCAATCCCAATGCCGAAAAGATAGCCAACCTTTTTGGTGCGTTCCATATAGATTGGAGGGTTTCCCTTATGGGCTACTTGATCGATGAGAGAAGAGACAGCGTTAACAGTCTTGTTGCTCTCCGGCATCAGATAGCTCATGGCGGATCTGTTGGTACGAGCTTATCGCAGATCAAGGCGCATTATAAAACAATTATTGAGGTTGTTGATTTTCTTGCGGACCTCGTTGATCCGCCGAGATAGTCAGGGGAAGGTGCGCCAAGCCTTGATTCTCCGCAGAGAACTCCGGAATGACTTTACTCGGACCATCAAATCTATGGCGATGAGAACTACCAAAGCAATAGGGCGAACACTTGGAATCACGCAGACGCTGGTGTCGGAAGATATGGTCAAAGCAGCCGCTGAGCCAATCTTTGGCGCTTCGGCGCCGGGGAAGGATCTCTCCAATCCGCTCTAAGACTCTGGGTCTGGTCGGGCCGAAGGCACCTCCTATTTGGGAGGAGGGATTAAACATTCTGTACAGATCGATGGACAGGAGCCGTTCAGGTCTGAGAGAATGGCGGCATGCGCGAGACCACCTTCACCGAGTTGAGAAACCACGCTAAGACCTTTTTCGACGCTGTCGAAGACGGTGAGACCGTCCGCGTGTACCGCAACGGCCGGCCGGTCGCGGACATCGTCCCGGTCAAGCCGGCGGTCCCCGCCTGGAAGAAGCCGCCACAGGTCCAGCTTTCTCTAGGGAGCCTGAGTCTCAGCGACGAGGTCTTGGCTGACCGTGACGAGAAGCGATGAGGGTCTTTTTCGACACCTCCGCGTTGACCAAGCGCTATGTGGTGGAGGAAGGGTCGGAGCAGGTGAGGGGCCTCTCGCTTCGGCGGATGCCTTGGGGGTCAGCTCCCTCGTCGTACCCGAGCTGATCTCGACTCTGTGCCGGCTGGTGCGTGAGGGCAAACTTTCCTCCGAGGACTATCGGAGTCTCAAATCCGCCGTTCAGGCCGACCTCTCCGACGCCGATCTCTGTGACCTCTCCCAGGAAGCCTTTGAGCAGGCGATCCGCTGCCTCGAACAGTATCCCCTGCGGACGCTCGATGCTCTTCACGTCGGGAGCGCTCTCGCCTATCAGCCGGACCTTTTCGTTTCGGCGGATCGCCGGCAGGTCGAAGCAGCCAAGCGCGAAGGACTCGCAGTAGCAGACCTTTCCCATTGATCGTCGAGCAATAGGTTTCGAGGTTGTTCTGCCTGGAAGGGAGTGACCGCGATAGTCCGGCGAAGCGCGACCTCACACGCGAGGGCGTCGCCGAGGCTCCCGTCAGGATGACAAGACTCCGCAGATCTCGTCGGTTTGGGGCCGAAGGCTTCGCTAGAATCTACCCACCATGGCTGAGACGATCGTCCCCTTCAAGGAGCCGTTCGAGCGCTTCCGCGAAGTCTTGTCCGAGGCCGAAGCCACCGGGATGGCAGACCCCAACGCCATGGTGGTCTCGACGGTGGACCCCGAGGGGCAGCCGTCGTCGCGGACGGTTCTGCTCAAGGGGTTCGACGAGCGGGGCTTCGTCTTCTACACCAACTACGAGAGCCGCAAGGGGCGGGAGATCCTCGGCAACCCGCGGATCAGCCTGAGCTTCTACTGGCGTGAGCTGGGCAAGCAGGTGGTGGTGCTGGGCACGGCCGAACGGGTACGGGATGAAGAGGCGGACGCCTACTTCGCCACCCGGCCGCGCACAAGCCAGCTGGGAGCGTGGGCTTCCCAACAAAGCCAGCCCTTGCCGGGGAAGGCCCACCTGTTGGCGGAGGTGGCCAAGCTGGAAGCACGGCACCTCGGCCGGCCGATCCCCAGACCTCCGCACTGGTCCGGCTTCCGGATCATCCCGCACTGGATCGAAATCTGGATCTCCGGGACCTTCCGTCTCCATGACCGGACGGTGTACGAGCGGCTTCCTGAAGGGTGGCGGGTGACGAAGCGGTATCCGTAGACGCAGGGCGGCTCACGGGCGTGGTGCGGGCGATTTCTCCGTAAGGGGCACGGCAGGAGGCGAGGCCGTTATGGCGCCGATGAAGTAGGTGCCGTCGTAACCGCTCTCGTCGCGGGGATGGAGAATGATCCGCGGAGAGCCGGTGCCCCCTCGTCCTCCCAGCTTCTGAGGGCCGCATTCGCCAGGGCCGAAACAAAGCCAAGCCGAGCCGCCGGTCGAGGCGTCGACCAGGGAGACGATTCGGTCGGCGTACTTCTGCCGGAGAAGGTAGCCCATCCACGGGTAGTCCGGGTTGTTGGACCAGCCGCGGACGAGGAGATTGTGGAGGTTGCCCGTCAGGGACACGAAGACGTCTCCGGGCGAGCGTTCCACGGCCGCTTCGAGGTTCGCCGCCATCCGGCGGTCGCGATCCGGCCCATCCTTGTATTCTCCGGGACCGGGATCGATCAGCTCGACCTTGAGGGACGCTCCCTGCTGGCGCAGCCTCCGGAGGCTCTCGACGAGGCCGGCCATGGCCTCGCTGCTCCGGCCGTCGCGCACCTGGTTGCTCCAGAAGTCTCCCTGGACGAGGGTGGCGCGGTCCTCTGGAAGGCCTTTGGAAGCGAGGTAGGCCTCCACCCGTGGAGTCTCGGCGCGGTTGACCTCGAGGGCCACCGTGACCGGCCGGCCCGTCTGGGCGGCATGGCAGGCGAGGTCCGCGACGAACGCCGGGCTCTCCGCCGTGCCGTGCGTCTCGCCCAGGAGGAGGATCTTACCGGGTTTGAGGACTTCGTCGAGCCCGCCGAGGGGGTGGCAGGGTGGCGTTTCCGCGAGGACGGGGAAAGCGGCGAGAGCCATGCCGAAAAAAACTGACGCGATCTGATTCATGAGGCCTCCGTTGATTCCATCCCTTCGAACCGGCGGATCTCGTCCTTGAGGCCCGCCGGGAGGGGAATGGACTTCCCCGTGCCGTAGTCCACCCAGACGATGATGCCGGTGCCGTCCGCCACCCGGTCGTCGGTGCCGCGGTGGAACAGCTCGTACTCCATCTTGAAGCTGCTGCGGCCGATCTCGGAGACGCGGGTCGACACTTCGAGCTCGGAGGGCCACCGCACCTGCTGGCGGAAGTTGAGGTTGGCGGCGGCCAGGGCCGGCCCGTGGCGCTCGCCTTCGCGATGCTCCGTCATGCGCACCGCGGCGAAGTAGCTCATGCGGGCCGACTCGCAGTAGGTGAAGTACTTGGCGTTGTTGACGTGGCCCATCGAGTCCAGATCGCCCCAGCGGACGGTGATGGGCTCCACGTGGCGCGCGCGCTGCGGGGTCGATTCACCACCGGCCGGCATGGGTTTCCTACCGCGCCCCCAGGCCGGTGCTCGGCCCGTAGAGCAGCGCGTTCAGGAGGATCGGCGTCGTGGCCCGCCAGAAAAGCCGGTAGGCGGGATCCTGGGCGAAGAGGACGATGCTGCCCTGGCCCTTCGTCTCCATCCCCACCAGCAGGGCGCCGGCGAGGCGCTGCTCGGCCTCGGGCCAGGCGAAGCCGGCGACGACCGGGGCGTCGTCCATGGCCACGAGCACGTCCTGCCGGGGATCGCCCGTGGGCTTGAGCACGGTCGAGCCCTCGAACAGCACGTTGGGCGGCGACGTGAGGCCGAGGGTGAGCGGGTGCTGGGGCTGCATGCGGGTGGCCAGCACGGCTCCGGGAGTGAAGATGGGCCGCTCGGCGAGCCGCTTTTCCACGTCGGACTCCGGATGCTCGGGGTCCTCGAGATCCTCGTCGGCGGGCTGCTCGCCGGCGTCCTTCTTCGGCGGCTGCCAGCGCTTGATCGAGGTCATCTCCTTGTCCTGAAGCCAGTTGACGGCGTCGCTCACGGCCACGAGCATCCCGCCGGCCTTCACCCAGGCGTCCAGGGACTCCTTGAGCTTGTCGCCGATGCGGTCGTCGTAGTTGCCGCCGGGGAGCACGAGCACGTCGAAGTCGGCCAGCGGCACCTGCCGGAGCTGCCCCAGGTCGAGCCGGTCGTAGTCCACGCCGATGTCCTGGTCGAGCAGGTACCAGAGGAAGCCGAAGGAGGTGGCGTCCACCCCTTCGCCACCCACGAGGCCCACGCGCACGGGGCGCACGGACGCCATGTCGCTCGATCCCAGGGAGGTACCCTGGATTTCGTAGGACGAGGCGACGGCCTGCGCCGTCAGCGAGGTTTCCTGAAGCAGGTCCCCAACGATCGCGCGGACGCCGTCCGGATTGGCCAGGCGGGAGACGAACAAGGTGCCGGCCGGATAAGCCGTGCCGCCCGCGGTAAAGGCCGACTGGGACACCCGGAAGTGGATCTTCCGTTTCAACAGCGCGGCGGCCAGCCGGTAGGAGCCGAGGCCCTGGGGCGGCACCAACCAGCCCAGCTCACCGTCTCTTTCATCCCCCCGGATTCCGCCACCCGCCGACTCGGCCAGCGGCTTGCCCCCCGCCAGCTCGCCCGTGGCGGCCCAGGTGCGGAGGTTGAAGGCCAGCGGCAGCGACCAGGCCGTGATGTCGTAGAACTCCGGGTCGAGGTTCTGCTCCAGGCGCTGGCGCTGCCGGTCGAGGAAGGGCTTGCCCATGGGCGAGTCGATCTCCAGGAGCGCCTCGATGAGGTTGCCCAGCGGCTGGGCCGTGGAAACGGCGTAGGTGCCGGCGGGGAAGCGGCGGTTCTGGGGCTCTCCTGGGTTCCTGCTCAGGCTGCGGGCCTGGATCTCCACCGGCTGCGTGAGCTGGCGGACGCGGACACCGTGGAAGCCCAGGAGGCTCGGCCAGGCTACGCGCCTCCTGCTGGTCGGCCTCCCAGAGGTAGGTGCGGACCGGCTCGGCGGCGGCCTTGGCGCGGTTGGCCACGAAGTCTTCGAGCATCTTGCGGCTGTTGCGCGACGCCGTGCGCACGGTGGTGAGCGAGGTCGTCAGGTGCCGGGCCACGCGGTCGGCGAGGGTGAGCACGCTGCCGTCCGTGAGCGCGATCGCCTGGCCGGCCCGGCCGCCGCCCGCCATCTCATAGGTCATGCCCACGGCGCCGCGCAGGCTCGGGTAGGAGTCGCCGTAGCCAGGGTAGAAGAGGTCGTAATTCTCTCCCTTGAAGTAGATCCACCCCTGGCGGTCGAAGGCGTCGGCGTTGGCGCGGCCGAAGGTGTCGAGCCAGGAGAGGACGCGGCGGTCGATCTGCGGATGGATCGGCTCGGCCGCCGGCGGGAAGAAGTAGGACGACTCGCTCGACATCTCATGGAAGTCCACGTACACCTGCGGCTCCCAGGAGCGGTAGGCCGCGATCCGCTGGCGGGTCTCCTGCTGGCTCGCCCAGGCCCAGTCGCGGTTGAGGTCGATCATGTAGTGGTTCTGCCGGCCGCCCGGCCAAGTCTCGTAGTGCTCGGCCGCGGCCCGGCGCGGGTTGGCCTCGTCGCCCCGGCGCTGCTTGTAGCCGTTGACGTAGCGCTCGCGCCCGTCCGGGTTCTGGAGCGGGTCGATGAGCACCACGACGTTCTCCAGCAGCGCGGCCGTCTCGCCCTGCGCCGCGGCCAGCAGGTAGGCGGTGCCCAGGGCGGCCTCGGCGGAGGAGGACTCGTTGCCGTGAACACCGTAGGCGAGCCACACGACGAGAGGAGTTTTGCGGACGATCCGGTCCCGCTCGCCCGCCGCCAGCCCGACGGGGTCGGCCAGGCGCTGGACGTTCCCCCGGATCTCCTCCAGCCGCTCCAGGTTGGCGGGAGTCGAGAGGGCGAGGAGCTTCAGGGGCCGGCCTTCATACGTCTTGCCGTACTCCCACATCGTCACCCGGTCGGAGGCCGCGTCCAGGGCTTCGAGGTAGGCCACGATGCGGTCCCAGGAGGTGAACCGGGCGCCCAGCGGGTAGCCGAGGAAGGAGTCGGGACGGGGGATTTTCCCGTCCAGCGGCTGCGGCAGGTCGAGCGTCTCGCCGCGGGAGAGAGGCGCCATCAGCGCGGGAGCCGGCGGGGCCTGAGGCCCCTCGGTGTCGGCGATGGCGATGGAAAGCGCCGCCGTGAAGGCGAGCGCGAGCGTCAGAATCGAGGTCTTGCGGACCATGAGGATAGGCCTTTCCTACCAGTAGCAGGGCGGACGGAGGGGGATCACGAGGTTACGAGGCTCTCGGACGAGATGTTGAGCCGTCTTCATCATCTCGTGGAGCGTGGTGGGCTTGACCTGCAACAGCTCCGCGGCCCGCTTCTGCACGCCGCCGCAGGACTGGAGGGCGCGGATGATGATCTGCCGCTCGTACTCGCTGACGGCGTCCTTGAAAGCGAAGCCGTTCGGCGGCAGCACGGGGTGGTGCGGCAGGCCGGCGCCGGTATCGAGCGCCGGTATGAGGAGAATACTCGCCGCGCTGGCTGCGCACGGAAGCGGGCAGCAGGTCCTCGATGAGAACCTCGCCCGTGGAGAGCACGACGGCCCGCTCGATGACGTTTTCGAGCTCGCGGACGTTGCCCGGCCAGGAGTAGTCGAGCAGCAGCTCCATGGCGCGCGGGGAGATCTCGCGGATCGCCTTCTCGTTCTCCCGCGCGTAGTAGGCGAGGAAGTGCTGGGCCAGCAGCGGCATGTCCTCCGTGCGCTTGCGCAGCGGCGGCAGCGTCACCGTGATGACGTTCAGCCGGTAGAAGAGATCCTCGCGGAACGTCCCCTGCTGGACGGCGGCTTCCAGGTCGGCGTTGGTGGCGGCGATGATCCGCACGTCCACGCGGATGGTGTCGAGCCCGCCCAGGCGCATGAACTCCCTCTCCTGGATCACCCGCAGGAGCTTGGACTGGGTGTCGAGCGGGATGTTGCCGATCTCGTCGAAGAAGATCGAGCCGTCGTTGGCCAGCTCGAAGAGCCCCTTCTTGCTGGCGACCGCGCCGGTGAAGGCGCCCGCGCACGTGGCCGAACAGGTTGCTCTCCAGGAGGTCGGCCGGCATCGAGCCCGAGTTGACGGTGACGAACGGCCCCTCGGCCCGGCGCGAGTGGTGGTGGATGGCCTTGGCCACCAGCTCCTTGCCCGTGCCGCTCTCGCCCAGGATCAGGATGTTGCTCTTGGACGGGGCCGCGAGCTGGATCAGCTCGTAGACCTGCTGCATCGGCTTGCTCTTGCCGATGATGTTGTCGAAGCCGAAACGCTGGCGGAGCTGCTCGCGCAGCGAGCGGTTCTCGGTCGTGAGGCGCCGCTGCTCCAGCCCCTTGCGGACGGTGAGCAGCACCTCCTCGTTCTTGAACGGCTTGGGGATGTAGTGGAACGCCCCCTCGCGCATCGCCTCGATGGCGCTCTCGATCGAGGAGAAGGCGGTGATGACCACCACCACCTGGTCCGGATCGCGCCGGCGGATCTCGCGCAGCACCTCCATGCCGTGCATGCCGGGGAGCATCAGGTCGAGGAGAACCAGGTCGACCTCCTCGCGGTCGAGGATGGCGAGGCCCTCCTCGCCGGTGCCGGCCGACCAGCGCCGTGTGCCCATCCTTGCGGATGAGCACCGTCAAGACGTCCTGGAGGACCTCCTCGTCGTCGACGATCAGGATGTTCATACGGGCGCCACGGGAGAAGGAGAATACCGCGGCAGCTCCACCAGGAAGCAGGCGCCCTCTCCCGGCTGGCTCACCACGCGCAGGTCTGCCCCCGTGCCGGCGCACGATCTCATAGCTGATCGACAGGCCCAGGCCGGTGCCGCCGCGGTTGAGCTTGGTCGAGTAGAAGGGCTGGAAGATCGTCTCGAGCTTGTCGGGCGCAATGCCGGGGCCGGTGTCGCACACCCGCACCGTGACCCGTTCCCCTTCAGCGTGGATCCCCACCGTCAGCCGGCCGCCGGCCGTCGCTTCCGGCAAGGCGCTCATGGCATCCATGGCGTTCACGATCAGGTTGGTGAACACCTGCTGCAGCTCGCCGTCGCAGCCCATCACCTGGACCTTTTCCTCGCGGAGGCGCCCAGTCGAGCTCGATACGGCGCTTGCCGAGCCGGTCGCCGAGGAGGTCGAGCGCACTCCGTGAGCAGCGGCGCCAGGGTCACGGGCTTGCGTCTCGTTCTGCCGCTTGCGGGCGAACTCCAGGAGGTTGTTGACGATGCGCGCCGCCCGGAAGGTCTGGCGCTCCACCTTCTTCAGGATTTCGTAGTGCGGATCGGCTCGGGCGCCGTCTCTTCGAGCAGCATCTGGGCGTAGCTCGAAATGCCGGTGATCGGCGTGTTCACCTCATGGGCCACGCCGGCCGCCAGCATGCCGAGGGCCGCCAGGCGGTCCTTCTCCCGCAGGGCGTTCTCCATGGCCACCCGCTCGGAGACGTCGAGGGCCACCAGCACGTAGAGCCCCTTCTCGAAAGAGGCCAGCGAGAGCTGGAGGTACCGTTCGGAACCGGCGGGATCGTGCCAGCTCGCCTCGACCATCCCCTCACCGGGCGCCGGCAGGGGGCGGACCGGCAGCACCGTCTCCAGGCTTCGGCCCGACGACCGATTCGCCGGTCCTGGCTCACCAGGGCCGCGAAGGCCGCGTTGGCCGAGACGATCCGGCGCTCGCCGTCGAGCACCGCGATGCCGGCGGGCGAGGACTCGAAGATCCCCTCCGATGTAGTGCTGGAGCTGCTGGACCTCTTCGAGCTGAACGCTGGAGCTGGCCCATGAGCTGGGCGTTCTCGATCGCGAGCGCCGCCTGGTTGAGCAGGTGGCGGACCAGGTCCACGTCCTCGCTGTTGAGCGGCGTGTGGTCCTCGCGCTTGAAGCTGGTGACGATGGCGCCGACGCCCCGGCCCCGCACCGTGAGCGGGAAGGCGTAGCGGTAGCCGGCCACGAACAGCCGCGTGGGCACCGACAGGGGCTCGCCCGGCATGGCCACCCCGGACAGCCGGTCGACGTCGCGCTGCCAGAAACCTTCGCCCAGGAAGTCGGAGGGGATCCGCTCCGGCGCGCCCTCTTCCGGGCCCTCCGCCCGCACCCGGCGGAGCATGGAGCCCTGCGCGAGGTAGAGGTTCGTCTTTTCGAGATCCACTCCGTCCTCGACCCGCTGGAGGAGCGAGCCGCACAGCCGGCCGAGGTCGCGCTCGTGGAGCAGCTCGCGGCCGAAGCCCGCCAGAGCGCCCGGCGCTTGCCGAACGCACCGCGGTAATGCACCCGCTCCAGGGCCGAGGAGATCACTCCGCGGGTCGGCACCAGCAGGCCGGCGATCCCCAGGCCCGAGAGGAACGACAGCAGCGTGCGGGCGAACGACAGCTCCTCGGCCACGCCGCGGTTGATCCCGAGGTTGACCAGCGAGAAGCCGACGATGCCCAGGAGCAGCGTCAGCGTCCACGAGATCGTGTCGCGGGCGATGACCTCGATGTCCCACAGCTTGTAGCGCAGGATGGCGTAGGCGAAGGTCAGCGGCACCAGCGCCAGAGGCAGCACGGCGGCCGAGGCCAACAGCGCCGGGATGTGCGAGCTGGAGCGCGTACGGCAGCGTAGTAGAAAGCCAGGAACGGCACGTAGCCCGGCGGCCACGCCCCAGGCCATCCACTGCATCTGCCGCCGCTGCTCCCAGCCCATGGACGAATCCCGGCGGCGCAGGCGCCAGAACAGGACTCCCACGGCGAGAGCCGAAAGAACGAGGAAGTAGACCAGCGAGACCCGGTCCAGCAGGGCGACCCGCTCCGGCGTCGACCGGCCGAACACCCAACGCCCGTTGGTGAGCATCAGGTCGAGATAGAGAGTGATCAGCGCCGCCGCGGGCAGGTACAGGAAGGGGATCAGGCGCCGCAGCCGGCTCTCCCTCGGCAGAGCCGCGGGGAAGACCAGGAACAGGTGCACCGTGAGCGCCGGCAGCAGGAGGTAGGCCACGGTGTCGAACAGGTAGATCGAGGCGTATCCCAGATCCACCGGCGGCGTCGGCGTCAACAGGTAGGCCATCGCCGAGGCGAGGCACCAGAGGTAGAACAGGAAGCCCTGGCCGGTTCCGTGGCGGAGCAGCGTGTAGAGGCCGATGGCGAGGTAGACCGCGCCGATCAGGCAGAGGAGCAGGTACGGGATGTCGGGAGAGAACGGGAGCCGCCGGTAGTGGACCTGCAGGAGCGAGTCCCCGCGGATGACGGTCAGCTCGCTCTCGGCCCGCTCCCGGATGCGCTCGACGAGCTCGCCGTGGGTCGGAACGTCACCGGCGTTGACCTGGAGGATCTGGTCGCCCGGGCGGAGCCCGGTCTCGGGCCGCTCCACGGAGCGCACTTCCACGCCGCCGCCGCTCGGCACCGCCTCGAAGCCCAGGAGCTGGAAGCTCTGGACCTTGCGGTATACGCTCAGCCCCCCCAGCCCGACCGCAAGGAACGCGAGCGTCAGGGAGAGCGCCAGTCTGAGGATGCGAGCTCGCGTCATGGAAAGTGAAGACTCCCGGTCGCAAGGGGTCAAAAGCACTTTTCATGCCATGGGCACGGCATTTTGAACCGCCCCTAAACCCCCGAATTGCCAGGCTTTTCAGGATTGTAGTCCAGAAAAGCGGATGCCCTCCGGAAATTTGGATTCAAGCGGTTGGGCGATCGATTCCGTGACGAGACAGCGGAGGAGCCGGGACAGGCCGCAGGAAAGCCGGGATGAAATCCCCGACAGGCAGGAACGCCGAGAGGATCTAGAATTTGACGGCGATGCCGCCGAGAATCCGGCGGCGGACCCGGTCGTCCGCGATCGGTGCGCCGGAGGAGAAGGTGCCTCCCCGGCTGAGCTCCATGTTGAGCTGCACCGTCCAGTCCGACGCGAGGTCGAGCAGGATGTTCAGGTTCTGGTTCAGCACGAGCTGCAGCCGTTCCAGCTCCATCTGGGCGTCGGTCCGTCCCGGGACGCTGATCGAGTCGAGCTGCTGCTCCAGATGGTGGAACACCACGAAGATCCCCGTCGAGCTGGAGAGGAGCTGCGTGTCGAGCGAGGTCACCAGGTAGCGCACCTGGTTCTCGTAGGGCTGGCCGTTGGCGGCGAAAAACGTGCCGCCGCCGCCCGAGGCCACGCTGGTGTCGAGTGTCGTGACCACCTGGGGGGAGATCTTCTTGCGGAAGCCGAACCGGACCTCCGGCAGCTCGTCGCCGCGCACCAGGTAGAGGCTCTCCAGCCGGTCGAAGAAATCGTCGCTGAAGTAGAGCCGCAACGTGTCGCCCACCGTGCGGTGGACCGCGCCCAGGCTCAGCGTGTTGTCGTCCCCGTCCTTGCGCGAGAGGTTGACCTCGTAGCAGGAGTCGCTCCCCTGCTCGCAGAGGTCGCGCTGCTCGAAGAGGGTGGGGAGGAAGTCGGGAACGGCGGGGGCGTCGGCGTAGACCCGGCGGGCGGCGCTCGTTTCGAGCTGCCAGTTGGAGCCGAGCTGGAGCACCACACCGCCTTGGGGCGTCAGCGCCAGGGTGCCGTCCGAGAGCGTGCTGTAGAGGCCGTACTCCATGAGCACCGCGGGCTGCACGCGGACGCCGCCGCGGCTGAACAGGTCGATGCTCGACAGCGCCTGGCGCTCGTAGGCCTTGCCCGGCCGGTCGATGTTGCCGGCACTGCCGAGGCCGAACTGGCGCTCGCGGTACCGCAGGCCCGACTGGAGCGTGTTGCGGTCGCTGAAGTCGACTGTGTAGGCCCCTTCGATCCGCCAGCTCTGCGAAGCCTCCGGAATGGCCAGCGGGTCGATCGCACCCTGGCGGTGGAAGTTGTTCTCGGCCGTGTAGTGGGCGGTGAAATCAGAACGGCCGTTCGCGCCCACGCCCTGGGACCAGCTCACCTGGTAGTGCTCGAAGTCGACCGGCCCCGGTCCGTCGCCGGACTCGCTGCGGGCGTTGTTGTCCAGCCGGTTGTTGAACGACAGGATGCTCACCCGGCTGCCGGGTCCGCGGCTGAGGTCGATCGAGAGGCTGCTCGCCTGCCCCGCCGGGGACGGCTCCCCGGAGCTCTGCAGCGAGCTGGAGCTCAGCTGCGAGAACCGGCCCTGGAGCCCCACCTGCACCTGCCCGACCTGCCCCTTCAACCCGAGGCCGGCTCCGGAGAGCTGGCTGCTGCCGGTCCCCGTGCCGATCTGGTCGACGCCCGTGAGCGCCTGCATCTCGGTCTGGAAGCTGGCCGGAAGGGAGACACCGGTAACACCGGCAGAAGGGGTTGGATAGAAGGACGCCAGATTGATCTGGGACTCGCCGTTCTCGATCTCGCGCAGCACGTCGGCGGGCACCCGGGCACGGATCGACCAGAAGTCGTCTTCCTGCTCCTTGCTGCCCGGGCCAGTGCCCGCCTGGCGTTGGGCCAACTGGACGTCGAGGAACTGGTAGGCCTGCGCCGTCGTGCGGGTCAGCATGATGACGGCCGGCATGAACCCGGCCTTGTGGGCGATGAACTTGTAGAGGCCCGCGGGGAGATCCTGGAAGAGGAAATTGCCCTCACCGTCCGTCTTCACCTTGCGGAGACTGAGATCGGCCAGCTGGTAGGCGTAGATTTGGGCCGCGGCCAGGGGAGCCGCTTCGCCGAGCACCCGGCCACCGACGCCGGAGCGGCGCACTTCCGCCTGAAGGACGCTCGCCTGCCCGAGAAGGGCGATGACTGCGACCGTTGCGATCAGTGGAATGCCGTTGCGTAAGCCTCGCATTCTAACTTTTCCCCTCAGACAAGGCACTGTACGCCCCGTCCCGTCCACGTGTCAAATGCCTTCCCGTCATATGAACGACTGGCGATGTGAGAACCTCCCTGGTTGTAGTCGTTCCAACCGGTACGGAGGGGAACGGTATTCCGGCCCCTCATCCCTAGCCCTTCTCCTCCCCGTCCTTCGGCCGGCCCATACCCCCCGACCGGGAGAAGGGACAGGGATGAGGAGTCATTTCGGCGGCTTCGCCGGCCGCATCTCCACCAGGCTCGGCAGGGCGTGGGCCGGGTAGGAGAGAAGATGGAGCACCATGGAGCCTAGATCCTCCGGCTTCAGCATCCAGCTCCGATCCTGCCCTTCCCGCCGGTGGGAGAAGCCGGTGTCCACGCTGCCGGGGAGGAGGGCCGCCACCCGCACCCCATGTGGGCGCAGGTCGAGCATGGCCGCCTCTGACAGGCCGATGACCCCGAACTTGCTGGCGTTGTAGGCCGCGCCACCCGCGAAGGGGTTCTTGCCCGCCAGCGAGGCGATGTTGAAGATCCACCCCGAGCCCTGCCGCTTCATGGCCGGAGCCACGGCGTGGAGAAAGTAGAAGCTTCCCGAAAGATTGGTCTCGATCACCTCACGCCACTGATCGCCCGTCAGCTCGTCCACGGCGCCGAAAGTCCCCAGGCCGGCGTTGTTGACCAGGCAGTCGACCCGCCCCTCGGCCTTCAGCGCTTCGTCGACGAAGGCGTCCACCTCCTCCTGGCTGCGAACGTCCACGGACCGGCCGGAGACCCGGTCCCCGAAGCGCTCCCGCAGCTCCCGCTCCGCCTTCTCCACGGATTCCGGTTTGTGGCTGCAGAAGCGGACCCGCCAACCCTCTCCCAACAGCGCCTCCGTGATCCCCCGCCCGATCCCCCGGCTGCCGCCGGTGACGAGGGCGATTTTTCCCTGGTTTTTTCCCTGGCCGTTCCCTTGTACCATGGTGTCCTCCTTCGGTTGGGAACTGTATCAAGGCGGAAATGAGAAGCCGGCGCCGCCTGTTCTACCTTGCGGAAAGGGACCAAACCATGTACTTCGACAACACCTACTTCCTCTTCATCATCCCCGCTCTGGCCCTGTCGCTCTGGGCGAGCTGGCGCACCCGTTCCACCTTCAAGAAGTACTCCAAGGTGCGGACGTTGCGGGGATTGACCGGGGCCCAGGCGGCCCAGGAGATGCTGCGCGGCGCGGGCATCACCGACGTCCAGGTGGTGCCGACGCACGGCTTCCTGTCGGACCACTACAACCCAACGAACAAGACGCTGGCGCTCTCCGAGGCCACCTATGCGTCCAACTCCGTGGCGGCCGTGGGCGTCGCCTGCCATGAGGCCGGGCACGCGATTCAGCATGCGCAGGACTACAAACCCATGTGGTTGCGCTCCGCCCTGGTGCCGACGGCCAACATCGGCTCCACCGGCGGCTACATCGTGATGATCGCCGGTGCGATGTTCCACTCGCCGAGCCTGATCTACGTCGGCGCCCTGCTGTTCTCGGCCGTGCTGCTGTTCCAGATCGTGACGCTGCCGGTGGAGTTCGACGCCACGGCACGGGCCAAGAAGCTGGCCGTGGAGAATGGCATCGTCCTCCCCCAGGAACGGGAGGGGATGGACAAGGTGCTGAACGCGGCCGCGATGACCTACGTGGCGGCCGTGATCTCGACGCTGATGACCCTGCTGTATTACCTGATGCGGGCTCGGCGGTAAGAGCCCTCACCCTACCCTCTCCTCCCCGGCCTTCGGCCGCCATGACCCTCCCCGCCCTCACCGGGAGAGGAGGGCCGGGGAGGTGGGGGCACCCAGGGAATGGCCGCCCGCCCGCCTCCTGTTTTCATGACGATGGCTGACACTCCCGAACCGCCCAACCACGTCCCCGTTTTTCCGTTGACCGGCTCCCTGCTGTTGCCGGGCAACCTTCTGCCGCTCAACGTCTTCGAGCCCCGCTACCGCAACATGGTGGCCGACGCTCTGGAAGGCGGGCGTCACATCGGCATGATCCAACCCCTGGTCCCCCGGCAGGACAACTGGGTGGAAGCCGCCCAGGAGCCGGATACTCCGGAGCTTTACCGCGTGGGCTGCCTCGGCCGCATCGACGACTGCGAGCGCCAGGAGGATGGCCGCTACCTCGTCCTCCTGCGCGGCGTCTGCCGTTTCCGCGTTCAGCGCGAGCTGCCCATGCATCGGGGCTACCGCCGGGTCGAGGCCGACTACTCCGGCTTCGAACGCGACCTGGACGAGCTTCAAGTCGTCCTGAACCCCGCGCAGATCATGCGTTCCCTGCGCGCCTTCGGCGAGAAGCACGAATTGGAGTTCGATTACGACCTCCTTTCGAGCGTGCCCGGCATCTCGCTCCTGAACGGCCTTTCCGTAGCTCTCCCCTTCCGTCCGGCCGAAAAGCAGGCCCTCCTCGAAGCCGAGGACCCGGTGGTAAGAGAAGACCTGCTCCTGACGTTGATGGGAATGGGGATCGAGCCCCTTTCGACGGATGAGTACTACTCGCCTCCGGCGCTCAACTGATCCGAAGGAGAACTTGCTATTTCACAGATCGACGGCGACGTCCGCGGCATCAAGGCTTCCGAAGTCCGCGCCCTGGAGCGCACCTACCGCCGCCGTGTGGACCCGCGGCAGGTCGTTTCCCCCGAGCTTGCCCGGCACCTCACCGAAACCTCGCGCCGGCTCAACCGGCAGGTCGGTGTCCTCCTCGGGCGCGACGGCATCATCCGCAACGTGATCGTGGGAGACGCCCACAGCCTGACCCTGCCCGACATCGGGCGCCTCCGGGGCGGCGTCGGCCGGTTCCGCGGGCTGCGGCTGGTCCACACCCATTTGAAGGGCGAGCCGCTCACCCGCGACGACCTGAACGACCTCGCCTTGCTGCGCCTGGACCTGGTGGCCGCCATCGAAGTCCTCGCGGACGGCCTGCCGGGCCGCATCGACCTTGCGCACCTGGCGCCTCTTGGGCCCGACGGCGAAGGCGGGCACGAGCCTTTCGAAAAGATTCAGGCGCCCGACGTCCACCAGCTCGAATTTCGACGTCGACGCCACGATGCGCGCGTTGGAGGCGGAGTTCGCCCGTATCACCAGCGATGCCGGCGAGACCGAAAAGGAGCGGGCGCTCGTCATCGGCATCGTCCCCGAGGACGAGCATTTCGAGGAGATGCTGGAGCTGGTGCGCTCGGCCGGCGTGGCCGTCGCGGGCACCCTGCGCCAGAAGCGCCAGCAGGTCCATCCGCGCACCGTGGTGGGCTCCGGCAAGCTTCAGGAAATCGTGCTCGAAGCCATGCGCAACCGGGCCACGGTCGCCATCTTCGACATCGATCTGAAACCCGCCCAGGCGCGCGCCTTCGAGGACGCGACGGGGCTGAAAGCGATCGATCGCACGCAGCTCATCCTGGACGTCTTCGCCCAGCGCGCCCGGAGCCGGGACGGCAAGCTCCAGGTCGAGCTCGCCCAGCTCAAGTACTCCCTGCCGCGCCTGACGGAAAAAGACGCCGGCCTCTCCCGCCTGGCCGGCGGCATCGGTGGCCGGGGCCCGGGCGAGACCGTGGTCGAAATCGGCCGCCGGCGCATCCGCGACCGCATCCGCGCGCTCGAAAAGCAGGTCGAAAACCTTTCCCGCCAGCGCGATCTCCGGAGGCGCCGCCGCCGTGAAGAAGGCGTGCCCGTCCTCTCGATCATCGGCTACACCAACGCCGGCAAGAGCACGCTCCTGAACGCCATGACCGGCAGCGAGGTCGAAGCCGCGGACAAGCTCTTCATGACCCTCGATCCCACCAGCCGCCGCCTGCGCTTTCCGCGCGAAGGCGAGGTGGTGGTCACCGACACCGTGGGCTTCATCGCGGACCTCCCTCCGGACCTCGTGGCCGCCTTCCGGGCCACCCTGGAAGAGCTGGCCGACGCGGACCTCCTCCTCCATGTCATCGACGCCGCCGATCCGCGCCTGGAGCAGAAGCTCGAATCCGTCGAGAGCCTCCTGGAAGAGCTCCACCTCAACGAGGCCCCGCGCCTCCTCGTCCTCAACAAAACCGACCTTCTGGAGCCCTACGAATCCGACGCCCTCGCCCGCCGCTTCAAAGCCGTCGCCGTCAGCGCCGTCAAGCGTCTGGGACTGGCTGATCTCGTCCATGCCGCCGAAGAGAGGCTTGGGCGGGACAAGCCTCTGATGAAGACGTATGGGGAGCCTCAGGTGGAAGTGGTGTAGAATTGTCGCCAGAGGAATTGCCATGGCATTAAAAAATCTTAAATATGACGACAGCGATCTACCTCCCGATAACTGGGCAGAGGGAGGCTTTGATCCCAAGGTCGAACGGCTCTGGGCGGAAGAAGCGGAACGCCGATACCAGGACTTTCTTGATGGGAAGGTGGAGGCGGTCCCGGGTGCAGAGGCGCTCCGGAGGATCCGTGCCGCAATTCGATGAAGCCATACCGGCTTCTCCCGATCGCCGAAGGAGAGCTTCAGGACGCGGCTAAGTTCCTCAACGCGGACCGTCCCGGGTTTGGGAACCAACTCATTGAAGACTTGGAATTACTAATGGACCGACTTGGTCGCCATCCTGAATCTGGACCAAAGATTTCAAGACGTTTGCGTGTTGCACATCTGAACGATTACCGTTATAGCGTCATCTACAGGAACGAGGCCGACGAAATCGTCGTCGTTGCCGTAGCGCATCAAAGTCGAAGGCCAGGGTATTGGAAGGGTAGGATCTGAAATGAGCTTCATAGATCTTGCCCGAGCAGCTCAAAAACACCCTGCTGCCGGCAGAATCGGGTGTAAAATGGAGCTAGGAGAGGAAGCCTGTTATGCCTTTCGAAGACCTCAAGCGTGAAGCCCTGAAGCGTCAGACCCTGGACCCCCGGGAGGAATCGTCCTCTCGATCTCGATACCTTCGAAGTTTCGACGGAGACCAGAAGGTCGACCCTGAGCATGACCGGCTATGGAGGGAGGAGATCCAGCGTCGGCATCGCGAATTCAAGGAAGGCCGATCTCAGGTCTATGATGCGGAAGAAATTATCGCGGCGATTCGTTCGGAACTTGCTTGAAGCGGCCTGTTCTCCTTGCCGGAGCGAAGGCTGACCTTGAGGAGGCCGTCCGTTATCTTGAGGCTGACAAACAGGGTTTAGGTAAAGCGTTCCTGGCAGAATTCCATAAGGCGCTCGAGATAATACGCGAACGTCCCTTGACGGGCCGGAAGATATTCGAAGACTTCCGGAAGCGTAAGTTTCAGTATTTTAAATACGACATCGTTTATGCATTGGACTCAGATGTCATTGTCGTTTACGCGGTGATGCATCAGCGCCGGAATCCCGATTACTGGAAGGGCCGGATCTGAGTTACTCGAAGCTTCTTCACCCCGGCCTCTACCTCCACATCCCCTTCTGCTCCGCCATCTGCCCTTACTGCGACTTCGCGGTCCTGACCGGCGGGCCGGAGCGGAGGAGGCGTTTCGTCGAGCATCTCCTCTCCGAAATCTCTTTGTGGTCTCCAGAACGCTTAGTTTTCGATTCACTTGACACGATCTACTTCGGTGGTGGGACGCCATCGGCGCTGACTCCGGACGATCTCGCGCGCATCCTGGAAGCGGCCCGGCGCGACCTTTCGATTCGCGAGGACGCCTGGGTCTTCTTCGAGGCCAATCCCGAGGACGTCACTCCGGAAAGCGTCAAGGCTTGGCGGGATCTCGGCGTTCGCTTCCTGTCCCTGGGGATTCAATCCTTCAATGGGGACGCTTTGAGGTTTCTGGGCCGGCGGCACACTCCTGACGACGCCCGGCGCAGCGTCGAGATCGCCCGCGCGGCTGGCTTCGATACGATTTCGATTGATCTGATCTACGGTTTGCCGGACCAGCCGTTCGAGATCTGGCGAAGTACTTTGGAAGAGGCGGTCGAGTTGCAGCCGGACCACCTCTCCTGCTATCAGCTGACGATTCACGAGGGGACGCCTTTCGGGTTTCGGCTGGAACGGGGAAAGATGAGCGAATTGCCGGAGGAATCCCAGGCGGACCTGTTCCTCTTTACCCATCAATTTCTTCGCGATCACGGCTTCCCCGGCTACGAGGTTTCGAACTTCGCGAGGTCGCCGGGGCACCGGTCACGGCACAACCAGAAATATTGGCACCACGTCCCCTATCTCGGTCTGGGCCCCTCCGCGCACTCCTTCTCCGGCACGAAGCGCTGGTGGAACGAGCGGAAATTGAAGCCGTACGAGACGAGGATTGAGGCGGGAGAGAAACCCATTGCGGATAGTGAGGAGCTGACCGCGGGCGGACCTTGCCCTTGAAGCGCTGATGCTTGGTTTGCGGACGACGGATGGGGTTGATCTCGATCAGCTCAGAGATCGATATGGCGTGGATCTGCTGAAACGGAACGAGCCGCTCATCGAGCGGCTCGCGGGGGAGGGACTGCTGAGACTGGAGGACGCGGCTCTGCGCCCGACGCTCGCCGGCCTCGCGGTGACGGACTCGCTGGCGCGGACGTTTGAGCTTGGCGAGCCGGAGGCTACTTCCGCTTCGCCACGATCTCCATCCTCTTGAACTCCTTGCCGTCCGGTCCCGGCCCGTACATCTCGTTCTTGAAGGTGTTGGCGTCCATCCAGGTGACCTCCGAGCGCATGTAGGACGCCTTGCCGGTCATGGGATCCATCATGTCGCCCTTCGATGGAGCACTTGTTGCCGCTGTCGTCACAGGTACCGGTCGAATACATGATGCCGGTTCCCATGTTGTCCACCCAGGAGCTGACGTGCTGCTTGGCGATGTTGTCGTAGCCCTCCGTGCCGTGACCCTCGAAGGCCATGCCCATCATGTTGCCCTTCCAGGTGGTCTGGACGTAGCGGCCGCCGAGGATCGTCTCGGCGTGCATGGTGCCGGTCGATGTCCATCGGCGGCTGGCCGGGAGCCATCCACATCTTGTTGGTGTAGGTCCAGTCACCGACCATGCGGGCCAGGCGCTTGTGCGGCTCGCCAGGGCTCATGGCCTTCTTCATGGCCTCCATCTCGGCGGCACCCATGGCCATGCCGTGGTCGGCGGCGGCGGGCTCCTTCGGCTTGTCCTGGGCAAGAGCGGGCAGGGCGAGCAAACACAGGGCAGCGGCAGTCAGTCGGATCTTCATCCTTCTCCTCCTTTTTCGAGCGGCGAACGGTTGATGAGACTTGAAAACCGGAAGGGAGGCTTGCGTTACGCCTCGTTACTGCGTAGAGTACCACCGGAGTCCGATCGCGTCAAGCGAGAATTCCGGACGTGAGACGGCACGGGTTCCGGCGTCTTGCCGGGGTTGCGCATCCGCGTCGGCTATCATGGCGCCGCCTGAGTTGAACCGTTTCGAGCCGGGATGACCGGATTGTTTCTGACCTATAAGACCTATGGCCTACGACGCCTCCTCCATCGAAGTCCTGACCGGACTGGAGCCGGTGCGCAAGCGCCCCGGCATGTACACGTTCACCGACCGGCCGGACCACCTCGCCCAGGAGGTGATCGACAACGCGGCCGACGAGGCCATCGCCGGCCACTGCAACGAGATCGTCCTCACCCTGCACGACGACGGCTCCCTCTCGGTGTCCGACAACGGCCGCGGCATGCCGGTCGACCTCCACAAGGGCGAGAAGGTGCCCGGGGTCGAGGTGATCCTCACCCGGCTGCACTCCGGCGCCAAGTTCTCGGACAAGAGCTACCGCTTCTCGGGCGGCCTCCACGGCGTGGGCGTCTCGGTGGTCAACGCCCTCTCGTCCAAGCTGGAGGTCTGGGTCAAGCGCGGCGGGCAGGTGCACCACATGGCCTTCGCGGACGGCGACAAGACCTCGCACCTCGAGGTGGTGGACACGGTCGGCCAGCGCAACACCGGCACCACCGTCCGCTTCTGGCCCGACCCCAAGTTCTTCGACTCGCCCAAGTTCAGCGTCACAGAAGATCAAGCACGCCCTGCGCGCCAAGGCGGTGCTCTCCCCGAAGCTCCACATCCGTTTCATCCACGAGGAGCACCCGGAAGACAACGAGGACTGGTACTACGAGGACGGCCTCAAGGACTACCTGGTCGGACGAGCTCGAAGGGTGCCAGACGGTGCCGGATGAGCCGTTCATCGGCACACTTCCGCGGCAAGGACGAAGAGGTGGACTGGGCCGTCTGCTGGCTGGGCGAAGAGGAAGAGGCCTCGGACGGGGTGGGCGAGAGCTACGTCAACCTCATCCCTACGACCCAGGGTGGCACGCACGTCAACGGCTTCCGGGCCGGGCTGACCGACGCCATCCGCGAGTTCTGCGAGTTCCGCGACCTGCTGCCGCGCGGCATCAAGCTCGCGCCGGAGGACGTGTGGGCCCGCTGCAGCTACGTGCTGTCGGTCCGCATGAAGGACCCGCAGTTCACCGGCCAGACCAAGGAGCGCCTCTCCTCCCGCGAGGCCGCGGCCTTCGTGGCCGGCGTCGCCAAGGACTCCTTCGGCCTCTGGCTCAACCACCACACCGCGGACGCCGAGCGGATCGCCCGCCTGGCCATCGACAGCGCCCAGACCCGCCTGCGTGCGGGCAAGCAGGTCAAGCGGAAGACGGTGACCTCGCGGTCCGGCCCTGCCCGGCAAGCTCGCCGACTGCACGAGCCAGGATCTGGGCCTCACCGAGATCTTCCTCGTCGAAGGCGACTCGGCCGGCGGCTCGGCCAAGCAGGCCCGGAGCAAGGAGTTCCAGGCGATCCTCCCGCTGCGAGGCAAGATCCTCAACACCTGGGAGGTGGACCCCACCGAGGTTCTGGGCTCGCAGGAGGTGCACGACATCGCGGTGGCCCTCGGCGTGGACCCGGGCTCGAGCAACGTCGACGGCCTGCGCTACGGCAAGGTCTGCATTCTGGCCGACGCGGACTCGGACGGCGCCCACATCGCGACCCTGCTCTGTGCCCTGTTCCTGCGACATTTCCGCAAGCTGGTCGAGGACGGGCGCATCCACGTGGCAATGCCCCCCCTCTACCGGATCGACGTCGGCAAGGAGGTCTTCTACGCCCTCGACGAACGGGAAAAGAAGGGCGTCCTCGACCGCATCGAGGCCGAAGGCAAGAAGGGCAAACCCAACGTGCAGCGCTTCAAGGGCCTGGGCGAGATGAATCCCGCTCCAGCTCCGCGAGACCACCATGGCCCCCGAGACCCGCCGCCTCGTCCAGCTCGTTCTGGAAGGCGAGAATGACCCGGTAAAAACCCTCGACCGCCTCCTCGCCAAGGCCCGCGCGGGCGACCGCAAGGAATGGCTGATGGTCGAGGGGAACCGGGCCGACGTGGAAGTGTAGAGATCCATGCCCAGAACCTCCAAAAGAAAATCCGGCAATGGCGGCGCCACGCCGCCCCGTATTCCCTACGCCGACGTCGAAAAGCAATCGCTCGCGGAGTTCACGGAGAAGGCGTACCTCGACTACTCGATGTACGTCATCCTCGACCGCGCCCTGCCGAGCCTCGCGGACGGCCTGAAGCCGGTTCAGCGGCGGATCATCTACGCGATGTCCGAGCTGGGCCTTTCGGCCACGCGCGAAATTCAAGAAGTCGGCCCGCACCGTGGGCGACGTGCTCGGCAAATACCATCCGCACGGCGACACGGCCTGCTATGAGGCCATGGTGCTCATGGCGCAGCCGTTCAGCCTGCGGTATCCGCTGGTCGACGGCCAGGGGAACTGGGGCTCGCAGGACGATCCCAAGTCGTTCGCCGCCATGCGCTACACCGAGGCGCGGATGACGGCGTTCGCCCAGTCCCTCCTTTCCGAGCTGGAACAGGGAACGGTGGAATGGGGCCCGAATTTCGACGGCACGCTCGAGGAGCCCAAGCTCATGCCGGCGCGGCTGCCGCACGTGCTCCTGAACGGGGCCTCGGGCATCGCCGTGGGCATGGCGACCGACATTCCGCCGCACAACGTGGGCGAGGTCGTGGGGGCGTGCATCAAGCTGCTCGACGATCCCAAGATCTCGGACGATGAGATCTACGAATCCATCCAGGGTCCCGATTTTCCCAATGACGCGGAGATCATCACGCCCCGGGCCGAAATCCGGAAGATCTACGAGACCGGTTCCGGATCGCTCCGCCTGCGGGCCGCCTTTGAGATGGAAGAGGGCGACGTCGTCATCACCGCCCTGCCGTTCCAGGTTTCGGGGAACAAGATCCTCGGCCAGATCGCCAACCAGATGCAGGCCAAGAAGCTCCCCATGGTGGAGGATCTGCGGGACGAATCCGATCACGAAAACCCGACGCGGCTGGTGATCACTCCGCGCTCGAACCGCGTGGATATCGAGGGCCTGATGGCCCATCTCTTCGCCACCACGGACCTCGAACGCACCTACCGGGTGAACCTGACCATGATCGGCCTCGACGGCCGGCCGCGGCAGTTCGCCTTGCGGGAGCTGCTCAGCGATTGGCTCAAGTTCCGCATCGAAACCGTGCGGCGGCGCCTCCAGTTCCGCTATGACAAGGTTTTGACGCGGCTCCACATTCTCGACGGCTATCTGATCGCCTACCTCAACATCGACGAGGTGATCCGCATCATCCGCACCGAGGAGCGGCCCAAGCCGAAGCTCATGGAGCGCTTCCACCTGAGCGATGCCCAGGCCGAGGCCATCCTGGAGCTGAAGCTGCGGCACCTCGCCAAGCTCGAAGAGATGGAGATCCGCTCCGAGCAGACCGATCTGGTCAAGGAGCGGGATGCGCTGGCGAAGATTCTCAGCTCCGACACCCGCCTGCGCCGCAAGGTGCGCGACGAGCTGACCGCCGACGCGGAGAAGTTCGGCGACGCCCGCCGCTCGCCCATCGTGGAGCGCAAGGCCGCCCAGGCCATGGACGAGACGGCGCTGATCCCCACCGAGCCCGTCACCGTGGTGCTCTCGGAGAAGGGGTGGATCCGGGCCGGCAAGGGGCATGAGCTCGATCCCAAGGAGCTGTCCGTACAAGGCGAGCGACGCCTTCCTCATGGCGGCTCGGGGGCGGAGCAACCAGTCGGCGGTCTTCCTCGATTCGACGGGGCGGACCTACTCCATGGCCGCTCACTCGCTCCCCTCCGCCCGCGGCCAGGGCGAGCCGCTCTCGAGCCACGTTCAGCCGCCGCCGGGCGCCACCTTCGTGGGTGTCATGATCGGCGGCGACGACGATCTCTATCTGCTGGCGACGAGCGCGGGCTATGGCTTTCTGGCCAAATTGGGCGATCTCCAGACCCGGCAGCGCGCGGGCAAGGCCGTGATCACCGTGCCGGACGGCGCCAAGGTGCTGCCGCCCATCCGGGTTCGCGGAGTCGACACCGAGCTCCTCGCCGCGGCGAGCGACGGCGGCCGCCTGCTGATCTTCCCCATCAAAGACCTGCCGCTGCTTCCCCGGGGCAAGGGCGTGAAGATCCTGAACCTCCCCTCCAAGGGCGAGCCCGAGTCGCTGACCGCTCTCGCGGTGATGTCCGAAGGAGCCCACCTCCTCGTCCACTCCGGCAAGCGCTATCTGAATCTCAAGCCTTCCGACTGGAAGGAATTCGCCGGCAACCGCGCCCTGCGCGGCAACAAGCTCCCCCGGGGTTACCAGAACGTGGCGGCGCTGGAAGTGCAGGCGAAGGGCGGGGCGGCGGCGGAGATCCCGGGTCCCATGTGAGCAGGTGCGGCACAGAGTTCGTAGCGTCACCATTTACGGCGTGGGCTATGGATCGACACAATGGGATTGGAAGACGTACAAATTGACCGTAGGAGTCGTACGGTAGTGCAATCCTCGACGAACAGCCATCAGGCTGACCATTGGAAATTGCGGTGTGGTCCAGCGGGGCTCCACGTATTCAACCGCACCACCGGCCTGAATGTCCTCATCGACGAGATCCCTGTTCCGACCTCACTGTACTCACGGGCGCCCCGTCAGGTCTCGATAGCGCTTACGAACCAGTGCGATTTGGCGTGTGCTCATTGTTACGCGCCAAAGTCCCGCCACGAGCTTCGCTATGAAGTTGTCACTAGCTGGCTAGCTGAACTTGATGCAGGTGGCACTCTTGGAGTGGGCTTTGGCGGGGGCGAGCCGACGCTCTACCCTCGCTTTGTCGAGGTGTGCCAGCACGCGGCGCGCGAGACGCAACTCTCTATCACGTTCACCACGCACGGGCACCACATTGACGAAGCCATGGCCGACGGGCTTCGTGGCAGCATCCACTTTATCCGCGTGAGCATGGATGGGACCGGCCATACCTACGAGTCCATCCGGCGGCGCTCCTTCCATGACCTTCTCGCGCGCATGAAGCTCGTGCGAACCATCGCAAGCTTCGGCGTCAACTTCGTCGTGAACGAGCACACATTGCCCGACCTCGATGAAGCGGTCGCTATCGCCGCCGACCTCGGGAGCTGCGAGCTGCTGCTGCTTCCGCAGATGGCGACCCGCAGATGCTCACGGGTCGACGACGCCACGTTGCAGGGCCTGCGAGGGTGGGTCGAGGCTTATCGAGGGAGCGTGAGGCTCTGCATCAACGAGGGAAGCGCGGAGGGGTTCCCTACCTGCGACCCAGTCACGGCAGAGCGAGGTCTTCGCGCCTATGCGCACATCGACGCGGCGGGCGTGCTGAAGCCGAGTTCGTACCACGCGACCGGCGTGCCGATCGGTGCAGAGGGCGTGCTGAGCGCGCTCGACCGACTTGCTCACAACCTTGCGGAGAACGACACATGAAGATTTGGTACCAGCACGGCTCCGAACACTCTGCGAATCTGGTGATGATCGGCCACTTCGAGGACGCAACCGAGGCGACGAAGGCAAAGGAGATCATCGACGCGCTCACGAAACAGGTCGCGGAAGACCAGGATAAAGGAACGCTCGTACTCGGCAGCCCCTCGGAACGATACGGAACGGAGATGCTCGATCTCCTCGGGCGACTCAACGTCGCTTGGTTCGGCCCGATAGAGCTTGAGCAGTTCGCCTACGAAGTCACCGTGAAAGTGGAGGGCAGCAAAATCGTCCTCACAACAGAAGAAATCGATATCTCTGCCTTTCTCAAGGTCATGTTCGATCGCGGCGCGCGCATCGAGGTCTACTCCGCCCACAACCATCCCGACACCGGTTACGGGAGAGGTCGTTGAGCATGGAGCCGCCATGCCAGCATTGAACTGGGACGCCTTCGCCAAGTTGCCAGGGAGCGCCGAAAAGAATTTCGAGCTCCTCTGCAGGGGCGTCGTTCGTCATAATTTCGGGAGTTACGGCGTGCTTCGCTCCCTTGCGAACCAGCCTGGCGTCGAGTTTCACCTGATGCTGGATCGACGTTGTAACGCTCTTGGGGACCCTGACCGTTGGTGGGGATGGCAGTGCAAGTGGTACGAACTTCCGGCAAGCGGCGAACTGGGGGCAACCAGGCGAGCCAAAATCGAGGAAGGAGTTCGCAAGACGGAAACCCATGTTCCTGGTCTAACGGACTGGGTCTTGTGGACGCGTCGCCCGCTGACCAGCGCCGACCAAGAATGGTTCAGGGGCATCTCCTCAAAGATGACGTTGCATCTCTGGACGGCGGACGAGATCGACAACCTCCTCGTGGGACAAGCCACCGTTCTGCGCGGCACCTACTTCGGCGAGCTTGTATTGACGCCAGAGATCCTACGGGAACGGCATGAGCAGTCGGTCGCCCCGATTCGAGCGAGGTGGCAGCCTGAAGTCCACCACGTCGTCGATGCTGAGCGCAAGCTGCGCCGCATGCTCGGGGAGTCGGGCTCCTGGGACGAACTCCGCGTGCTCGCCGTAGACCTGCGCTCGATGGTGCAACTCGTGGAGGGCGCGCCAACGGTGCCCATAGCCCTTGCGCCCCTAGTGGCGACTGTTGTCGATATGTCGAGGCAGTCTGCTGATGCGCTCGATCGAGTCGCTGTTGGGATCCACGATGGCGATCTCGACTTGCTTCGCGACGACCTCGCCGCGCATCCGCGCGTCCTTGCGCCTGATGTCGCCACGGCCCCCCGACGACTCCGTTCTGGAAACCACCGGGCCGGTCTGTATGCAACGAACGCCGTCGCGGGATGTCGCGATACATTGCGATTGCTCACCGATGTCGAGGCTGCATTTTCGTCCCGTGTCGTCGCGGTCTGCGCTCCAGCAGGCTGCGGTAAGACCCAACTTTCGGCGCAGCTCACCGTAGGCACGGACGCGCGCCCTCACGGTGTGCTGCTGCATGGTCGTGACCTGCACGCGAACCACACGCTCGACGACTTGGCGCGACGGGTGTCGATCGCGGCTCAGCCAGTTCAAAGCATGGAATCTCTTCTCGCGGCCGTGGACGCTGCCGGACAGCGCGCTCGCCACCGGTTGCCGGTGGTCATAGATGGGCTCAACGAATCGGAAGATCCACGCGCATGGAAGCCCATGCTCGCCGAGTTGGAGACGACGCTCGCCAGGTACCCCTACGTCCTGTTGGTCTGTACGTTGCGACATGAATTTGTGGACGAGGCGCTGCCCGGTGGAACTCGACGCGTCGAGATCAAGGGCTATGGGGCGGAAACGGTCGAGGCGATCCGCGAGCACTTTCGCTACTGGAAGATCGACGCGACTGATGCCTCGCTGCCCGGATTCCTCCAGCACCCGTTGACCCTGCGGCTCTTCTGCGAGGTGACGAACCCGATGCGGCAGAAGGTAGTCGGTATCGACGCGATGCCGGGCTCTCTGACAGCAGTGTTTGACCGCTATCTCTATCAAGTAGGCGATCAGATCGCCGATCTGTCGCCTAGAACGAACCGGTACTTCGCACAAGACGTTCGCACGGCTCTCGCGGCCATTGCCAACAAGCTCTGGGATTCGCGCAGTCGTTCCCTCGATATCGACGAGTTGCGTCAGGCGATCGGTGACGCACAGAGACCGTGGGACCAGAGCCTCGTGCGTGCGCTCGAACAAGAGGGAGTCTTGCTGCGGATGCCGTCCACCGGAAACGGCTCGTACGTACCTGTTTACGACCGGCTGGGAGGGCACATCATCGCCAACGCGCTACTCGCAAGGTACGGGCAGGTCGGCTTCGAGACATGGATCCGAGAGCCATCCACGACGGCGTTGTTGGCGGGTGACTCCAACGACCGGCATCCGCTCGCCGGCGATGTCGTGTATTCGTTGGTTGGGCAGATCCCTCGGCGATTCCACTCGAAGCAACTCTGGCAGTTGGTTGATGAGCCACTGCGCTCTCGTGCATTGCGCACCGCTGCAAGGCTCGAAGCGGCCTATTTCGACGCGGCAACGGTCGACGCCGTGCTTGACCTTGTACGTCAAGGAGACACCGGGCTTCTTGAGCAGCTCTGGGAGGTACGAGGAACGGGAGAACATCCGCTCAACGCAGAGGCACTCGACCGAGTGCTGCGGCCGATGAGCGTCGCGGACCGCGACCTGCGCTGGACGGAGTGGCTTCGAAGGGAGCAAGACGAAGTGCTCCGCGACTTGGAACACCTGGAGCGGCGGTGGCGACAGTGGGAAACACGCGCGGGCGATCGGCTTCGTGCGCGTTGGGTCATGTGGACGCTTACGAGCACGGTTCGACGGCTGCGGGACCAAGCGACTCGCGTACTCTACTGGTTCGGTCGAGTCGACCCCGAAGGGCTCTTTGAGCTGACCATAGACTCGCTAACCGTGAACGACGCCTACGTCGGTGAACGCATGCTCGCGGCCTCCTACGGCGTTGTGATGAGCCACCAGCAGGCAGACGCCGACTTCGAGGTTCTCCTGACGCAACTTCTCGATCGGCTTGCGAATTCGCTCGTGAACTCGTCGGCGACCGCGCCAACCAATCACTACCTTGCGCGCCTCTACGTGCGGGGTATTATCGCGTTCGCCGAGAGATTCTACGCGCCTGCACTTTCCGAGCGTTTGCGCAGCATCTGGTCGGTCGGCACGCCCGCACCGTTGTCACCCATTGCGGAAGGCGACCCACGGGCCGACGAAGTGAGGCAGACGCTCCACATGGACTTCAAGAACCACACGCTGGGGCGCCTCTTCCAGGATCGCTCCAAATACAACATGAATCATCAGGGGCATCAGGCGGCCGTTGCCCACGTGCGCGGCGTCGTGTGGTCGCTCGGCTGGAGAGCTGCGACTTTCGAAACGCTGGATCGTGCCATCGCGGATGATGCTTTTCGGTCTGAAAGCCGTGGGCATCGGCCTCGCGCAGAACGTTATGGGAAGAAGTACGGCTGGATCGGCTTCTTCACATACGCCGGGCTGCTCGAAGCACAGGGGCTCTTCCCGTGCGGCAATCGGCCGTTCTCCAACGTTGACATCGATCCCTCGTTCCCCGAACAACCGCCCGTCGAGGGGGAGGTGGCTGGCCCGTTGGCATGGCTTTCTCCGTCCATCGAGAGCCACGAGCGCTGGGTTCGAGAGAGCCCGACGTCCGTGCCCCGCACACTCCTCGTGCGGCAGAAAATCGGCGAGCACGAGGGGCCTTGGGTTGCCGTTCACGGCTTTGTTAAGGCAGAGGACAGAGTCCTCGGGCGTGAGGCATGGGCCTTCATCTCTGCGTTGGTGATACCCAAGCAGAGCGCACCGCGACTGGTGGCTGCTCTCAACGCTGGCATACGACCATGGGCAGCTCGTGACGTCCCGAGTGATTACTACACATTCGCCGGCGAGATCCCCTGGCACCCGAGATTCGCCACCGAAGTGCTTGCCGAATCCGGGCCGGAGCATGCGTATCGAGAATACGTTCGCGCGGGCACAGACAACCTGGAGGTCGAGATCCTTGCGCACGACTACGTTTGGGAGAGCTACCATAGCGAGATGAACCGTGCGGGTAGCGCACGAGTGCCATCTCGCTGCTTCTCTACCCAGTTCGACCTCCGCAGCGCACCACAGAGCTTTGACCAATTCCTTGCCGACGGAACTCGGGCCACGATCACGCTCAGAGGCGTCGACGGACTCGATGGAGACGTCCTGTACGTTCGCGAAGACCTGCTCCGGCAGTATGTGGGCGAGCGCGCCGTCGTCTGGTTTGCGTTCGGCGAGCGAGTGCTACAGCCCTATCCGCCATCACCTCCGCAATGGCTCGTTGATGCTCAGCGGCAACATGCAAACGAGTGGTGCGAGGTGCTGACCGAGGCAGACCTTAAGCAGAGTGCGAAACCGCCTATGAAGAAAAAGTCAGACACGCGGCAGCCAGCAACGTCGAGCACAGCGAAGCAGGCACCTGCCGAGAAGATTCCGAAGCAGGCTGTGCGCAAGACTGCGCGACAGGCTCGGAGGAAGTCCTGACCACGTGACCCCGGGGTTCGCCGGCAACCGCGCCCTGCGCGGCAACAAGCTCCCCCGGGGTTACCAGAACGTGGCGGCGCTGGAAGTGCAGGCGAAGGGCGGGGCGGCCGCGGAGATTCCGGGCCCCATGTGATCCCTCCGGCCGCCGGCGACGCCCGGCGGCCCGTTCGTCTTGCCGTTTTTTCTCTCCTGCTACACTCCGCCCCCTCAAGTTGGCCGGCGCTATTTGCCGGAAGGAGAATCACCCATGATTGAGATCGATCGCGACATCACGCAGGACTTTGAACGGGCCCGTGGCCTGGAGTGGCTGGAGACGAACGGTGTGGGAGGTTGGGCCGGCACCACGGTGGCCGGGGCCCACAGCCGGCGTCACCATGGCCTGCTCGTGGCCGCCACCCAGCCGCCGGGGCGGCGCATGGTCCTGCTTTCCCGTTTGGATGAAACCCTTCACGTGGAGGGCGACAGCTTCGAGCTTCTCCTGCAATCAGTTTCCGGGTACCGTGGCCCCCAAGGGTTACGAGCATCTGACGTCGTTCCGCAAGGATCTGTTTCCGGTCTTCGAGTTCGAGGCCGGCGGCGTCAAGCTGCGCAAGACCGTGGCCGCCGTGGATGGGGAGAACACCACGCTCGTGCTCTACGAGGTGCTGGAGGCGCCCGCGCCGTTCATCCTGTCGCTGCGGCCGTTCCTTGCCGCTCGCGACCTGAACGAGCTGGCCGCCGCCAACCCGGCGATTCAGCAGGAAGCGCCGTTTACGGACGGTGTTTTGAGCCTTCGTCCCTATCCCGAAATCCCGGAGCTGTTCGTGCAGGTGTCGGGCGCGGATTTCCGGCACAACCCGCAGTGGTGGTACCGCTTCGAGTACGAGCGGGACCGCCGCCGGGGCTTCGACTTCCAGGAAGATCTCTGGACTCCAGGAGTCCTTGGCCGCGAAATGGCGGTCGGAGACCGGCTGGGCATCGTCATCTCGACGCAGAGCGTGGAGGGGCGGGACGCCTTCGCCCTGTTCGAAAAGGAGCGGAAGCGGCGCGAGAAGATCGTCAAGGCCCTGCCCGTGCAGGACGGCATCGCCCGGTCCCTCGCTTTGGCGGTGGACGGTTCCATGTTGCGGGGCGGGCCGAGCCGCGAGGTCCTGATCGCGCTTCCGGGCCTCTGCCTGGTCACCGGGCGGCTCGACGACGCGAAGAAGATCCTGCGGGCCGCCGCAAAGACTCCGGGGCCGGTCAACGCTTCTCTGTGGCTGTTCGTGGCCGCCTGGAAGTATCTCCAGGCCACCGGGGACGAGGCCTTCGTTCGCCAGACGCTGCTGCCGGCTCTGCGCAAGGCCGTCCACGCGGTGGACCGGGGAAAGCTGGAAAAAATCGAGGGTGTAGAGCTGAACGCGCTCTGGTACAACGCCCTGTCCATCCTGGCCGAGATCGAGACGCGGCTCGGCGATCCCGAGGAGGCCAAGCGGTTGAGCCCCCAGGCCAAGCGGGTTCAGAAAGCTTTTCAGGAGGCGTTTTATGAGAGCGCGGATCCTTCCCGGATCTTCGCGTTGAGCCTGCCATTTCCCTTGCTCGCGAAGGGGAGCGTCACGAAGGCGTTGGCGGCGTTCGAAGAAGGATTCGATCGTTCGGCCTGGACGCCGCTGCTTGGCCCCTACCTCACCGCTCTGGTGCGAGTTCAGGGTACAGCCGGCCGCAAAAAGGCCCTCTCTCTCATCGAGTCCTTGATCCCCCGGCTGGCCGAAGCGGACACGGAGTCCTGGGGCATGGCCGAGGTGCTGCGGGCCTACGTGGAAGACGTTCAGGTTGGGAAGAAGGAAAGCGTCTCTGCGAAAGGGTCCAGGAAGGCAAAGGGCTGAGAAGGCGACCGGAGTAAAATCGATATGATGCCGATCAAGATCCTTGTGGAAAAACACCCAGATGGATACCTGGCCTATCCCTTGGGCATCAATGGAGTCGTCGTCGGCCAAGGCGATACCTACGAAGAAGCCTTGGCCGATGTGAAGTCCGCGATCCGGTTCCATGTCGAGACCTTCGGCGGCATCCTCCTCTCTGTTGTTCGAGGAGGCTGAAACGTTTTGGAGGGGGCGGTCACTTCCGGGTGAAGCCCCCCTCCTCTCTGGTCTTCTCCCCTGGGGGCTCTTTTTTTTTCCCTACTGCCTCTTCCGCACGATGCCGGTCAGGCCGGCGAGGAAGAGGGGGACCAGGATCCAGCTGATGACGGAGATCAAGAGGGCGTAGGCGTCGAAGCGCAGCCCGAGCCCTGGGATCATCTTGGGGGAGGGCATGTAGTTCGGCTCTCCCAGGAAGAGGAGCATGGGGAAGTGGCAGCGCAGGGCCACTCCCAGGGTCATCCAGGTACTGCCCGCCCCCAGAGGCAGAAATTCCGGCGAGGTTGCGGGCCTCTCGGTGTAGCTCACCAGCGCGCCCGGCTGCGAAAAGACCCAGCACGAGATGACGAAAGCGGCCAGAAAGAGCGCGATGAGCCTCTTCGGGCGAACGCCGTAGCCGATGGTGGCGCCCAGGAAAAGCCACTTCAGCCAGCGGCTGAGGAAGGAGGAGTGGCCGGTCACCAGGTCGCGGTCGCTCATCTGGAGATAGACCCGCCGCGCCGCTTCGTCCAGCCCCTTGTTGTTCAGCCAGCTCTCGACGGCCAGGTAGGTGCTGCGCTTGAAGGGCCGGGTGCGCCGCAGCAGCTCGGTGTGCTCGCACTCGCTGCCGCAATGAGGCAGGTCCAGATCGTCGAAGGTCATGCCGTCGGCGCTCAGGCTGTCCGGGAGGCGGTGCCGGATGGAGAGCTTGGACAGCCGGGCCCGGTCCAGCTTGAGCCGGGGCTCTTCTTCCGCGGGCTCCTGCCGGCCGGAGACCATGCGTTGAAAGAATTCGCGCCGCCAACCAACGCGCGCCGAGGGCGGGTCGGAGCCCTCGAAGAGACGGCCGTCCAGGACGAGCTCCTGGACCTGGGCGCCTGACAGGTCGACGCGCCCCCTCACCTCCACGTGGCCCGGAACCTCCCGGCCGGAGGCGTCGGGACGGGCGGCGTAGAGCTCCTCGTCGAACGCGCACAGCATGCGGCCGTTGACGACCGCGCGCTGGAGATCGACGTCGCCCTCGATCAGGGCCCGGTCGATGACGAGCACGTGAGAGATGCGGGCCGAGGTGCCGAAGATTCCACCGCGGATCTCGGGGCGGAATCCGCCGTCCGGGCAGATGCGCAGTCCCCGCCCGATCTCGGCGCCGTGAAACGCCAGGTAGTGGACGAACCCGTCCGCGCAGGGCGCGCAGCCGACGAGCGCGCCGCCGAAGTGGGCGACTCCCCCGATCTTCGCGCCGGCGAGACTCATAGGGCCATGGATCTCCGTGCGCCAGCCGTCCGCCGTCGAGCAGCGGAGGTCTTCCCGGATCTCTGTGCTCCCGAGGTTGAGCCCAATTTTGGGCTCTTCGTCCCGGCTGACGCACAGGCCTCGCAGGCCCACCTGCCCGCCGACCCGGGCGCCGAAAAGCGACATTCCGCCGGTCACCTCGGGCCGGAATCCATGGATGGGCTGGCAGAGGAAGTCGCCGCCGATTACCGAATTGCTCGCGTCCACTTCTCCCCCGACCCGGAGGCCGCAGAGGTCCACGTGGCCGCCCACCGAGAGCCCCGCCATGCGGAGAGCACCCCGGACTTCCGCCCTCTCTCCCTCGAGGGACTGGCAGAAGACGTCCCCCGCGATGCGGGCGATCTGGAAGTCGAGGTCCCCTTCGATCTGGATCCCGTCAAAAGCCACCTCGCCGAGCTGGGACTGCCGGAACGAGAGCGAGACCTCGGAGCGCAGGTGCTTGGCGTTGAGCCGCCCCCGGACCTCGATCTGGTCGAAGTTGTGGCGGATGGGCGCCCGGTCGCCCTGGAAAATCCGGGCTCGCTGGAGCTTGAGCTGGCCGTCCACCCGGGCGGCAATGAGGAGACAGTGTACGCTTACCCCCCTCCCTTCCGCTCCCGCTCGGTGGTAGCGTTCGGCTCGGAGTCGTCCCATGACCGCGAAGCCCCCGCAAATCATCCTGGTCGGCAACCAGAAAGTCCCCCTGCCCGAGGGGGTCACGGCCTTGGACTGGTCGCTCGAGAGGATCAACTACCAGAATCCCCGGATCCGCTCCTTCCTGGGCTGCATCCGGCTGATCGAAGGGGTCCTCGAAAGCAACTACGCCCTGCTGCACTGCTCGCCGGAGCGGCTGCTGGACATCTGGGGGAAGGTCCGGCAGGTCGCCTCCCTGGTCCGTACGCAGCTTGCCCCCCTGTTGGAGACCGCCTCGCGCATTCCGCGGCTGGAGGAGGCCCGGCAGAGCGCCGAGATGGCCCTCTCCATGCTCGACACCCACGTGCTGCGGGGGCTCGACCGCTTCTCAGACGACGTGCCGGCCGGGCAGATCATGGAGGTGAGGAAGCTCCTCTGCGTCTCGATCGGCCAGATCCACTCCTTCCTGCACGACACGTTCGGCGAGATCATGGCCGCCGATCCGCGCAGCCTGCATGACGCGGACTACTTCCTGTCACGCCGCTTCCCCCGGGACATTGAGGAGGCGGAGTGGCTCCACGCCACCCTGATCCGGCTGGGCGAGTACCTGGACGAGCTGGACGGGGACCGGCAGAAGCGCCTGGCGTCCGTCGCCGTGGCCGTGCGGCGGGAGGAGACGGTGCCCACCCCGGCCTCCTGGGAGCCCACGGGGGACTTCCTCAAGGTGCTTCTCTCGGGTCTCACTCCCAAGCTCAAGGAAGTCCTGGCCCTGCGGGGAGTGCGCTTCTACGAGATGGAGATCCTCGACCGGCATGCCTTCGAGATCCCCCACCGGTGCCGCCTGCTGCTCGACTTCCACGAGGCGGCCTCGGAAGCCATGGAGGGGATCAAGGCGGGGGTCGGCGCCTCGCACGCGGAGCAGGAGCAGGGGGTGCGCGACCTGATCCGGTGCCACGCGGCGTTCAGCCGCCGCATCGCCGCCCAGATCTCGGAGATCGACACCGTCCTGCGCGACCTCGTGGCCTTCGTCCCGCTGTGGATCGAAGCGGTTGAGAAGCGCCGCGCCCTCCTTCTGCGCCGGGCCGCCGAAGAAGGGCTGCACCGCGAGTCGGACTAGCCTCCCCCATGCGCCATCGGATTCTCCTGGCCGGAGCCCTCGCGCTCTTGACGCTTGCCGCGTTCCTGCCGTCGCTCGGCAACGGCTTCGTCAGCGTGGACGACGGTCTCTACGTGACGGGCAACCGCATGGTTCAGAGGGGTCTCACCGGCGAGGGGTTCGCCTGGGTGCTGACCGCCAACGTGGCCAACAACTGGCACCCGCTGACGATGGTCTCCCACATGCTGGACTGCGAGCTGTTCGGTCTGAACCCGGCCGGGCATCATGGAACGAGCCTCCTCCTGCATCTCGCCAACGCCCTCCTGCTCTTCGAGGTCCTGCGGCGGATGACGGGGAACCCCTGGCGGAGCGCGGCGGCGGCGGCGCTCTTCGCCGTCCACCCCCTCCGCGTGGAGTCCGTGGCCTGGGTGGCTGAACGGAAGGACGTGCTGAGCGCCTTCTTCTGGATCCTGGCGATGGGTTGCTACGCCCGCTACGTCCGCGACCCCTCGCCGAAGCGATATCTCCCCGTGGTCCTGGCCATGGCCCTGGGCCTTCTGGCGAAACCGATGGTGGTGACCCTCCCCTTCGCCCTGCTGCTGCTCGACGTCTGGCCCCTGGAGCGTCTGCACATCGGCGAGCCTGGCTGGACGGGCCGGCTCAGGCGGCTGGCGGTGGAGAAAGTTCCGCTTTTCGTGCTGTCGGCGGTGGCGAGCGTGGTGACGCTCCAGTTCCAGACGACCAGCCTCGTGTCCCTGGAGGTGCTGCCCTGGCGCCTGCGGATCGCGAACGCCGTGGTCTCGTACGCGGCCTACCTCGGCAAGACCGCCCTGCCCCGGAATCTGGCGGTCTTCTATCCCATCCCGATCGAGATCCCGGTCTGGAAAGTGACCGGCGCGGCAATTCTTTTGCTGGTCCTCACGGTTCTTGCCTTTGGAGCAGTCCGCAGGGCGCCGAGCGTCCTGGCGGGCTGGCTCTGGTTCCTGGGGACTCTGGTGCCGGTGATCGGCATCGTCCAGGTCGGCAGCCAGGCCATGGCGGACCGTTACACCTACATCCCCTCGATCGGCCTTGTCTTCGCGGTCTGCTGGGGGTTGCCGCCGCTCTGCGCGAGCCGGCGTTGGCGGACCACCCTGGCCGGTGCCACGGTCCTGGTTCTCCTCGCCTTTTCGATTGCGACCTGGCGGCAGGTGCGCTGCTGGTCCGGCAGCGTTACCCTGTTCCGGCACGCCCTGGCCGTGACCCAGGGCAACTACGTGGCCCACGTGGCCCTGGGGAGGTCCCTGGCGGCCGAGGGAGACTGGGCCGGCTCGGCGGTGCAGTTCAGGGCCGCTCTCGCCCTGAGACCGGGGCTTCGCCAGGCGCGGACCGGGCTCCGCGAGGCCCTGCGCAAGGCCGGCCTGTCCGGAAAGGATGCGTAATGCTCTACGAAAAGCTCAACCCCGAGATGAAGAGGATGGTGGACGACTACGCCAGGCGGCTCCAGGTCTACGACTGGGGGCGCCGGAGCGAGCTGCTGGCCGAGGTCTCCCTGCCTTTCGGCGAGGAGCTGGACCCCCGGAAGGCGAAGCTCGCCGCCGCGGGGTTTCTGACGGGCGTGCTCGAACGCTGGGATCTCCAGGAGATCGACGACCTGCACCAGGCTCGCCTCTACCTGATGTCCCTCAATCCCGAGCATCGGGCCTTGGCCGAGAGCTGGCTCGAAGAGCACCCGGAGGAACGGGCGGCGATCGAGGAGGAGGCGGCGAGCTAGCACGGCGCCCCCGAAGGGTCCCGCCGGGGCTGGTGCTACAACTCGGGCCCGGGAGTTGTGGCAAAGACCTCTCTACGTGTTGAAATGAGGTCTCCAGGTGTTCCAAAGGGCTCGCGAGTTGTTGCAAAGAGGCCGGTGAATGAGGATTCGACCGTTTTTTGTTGCATCTTGTGTTGCATTGCCAACGGGGAGAAGGCTCCAGAAGAAGAAACAGGCGTTATAGGATCTGCCTGCCCCCACGCGCATGGACCGGGGCCGACCGGAGAAGGAGAATGATGAAGACGCTGAGGAGCTACCGGCGATCGAGGAGGAGGCCGCGAGCTAGCCCTTCCGCGGGCGGTCGTGCCCTAAACTCAGAGGTTGTGAAAAAATCGGCCTAGAGGCCGTTTTCGTGACTCTAAGTCCTTTGTTTTCAATAGGTCTTTAACGCCTCAGCCAATTAATTCACAAGCTCTCAGTATGGGTGGTGGGAGGGGAGCGGCTCCGCCGCTCCCCAAAAGCGACATCAACAGGACTCGCAGCTCGCCTTCTGCCTCATGTTCGCGCAGTTCGTTGGCGCACTTGGATCAAGAGCCCCCACTGCCAACCCTAAATTCGTACTTCTCGGGCTCTAAGTAGGCGACGAGCTTTACCTGCTCGGCGGGTCAACAGTCCAGTGAGGTCGGGAGGGCGGCTCTCTCCTAGAGAGACGCTACCTCAGATCCTCGCCCTTGGGGCTAACGGTGAGTTAGGCCACGACTCAGAGTTCCCTGCCAGCACTTGAGGATGAGCTAGAATGCACAGGCTGGGAGTGATTTCCTGGCACCTACCCAGGGGAGACATTTATGAAGAAGAAGCTGAGGAAGCTGGTTCTGGCGAAAGAGACGCTAAGGACTCTAGACGTTTCTGGGCTGCGCTGGGTAGCAGGAGCTACCGCGCTTCAGACAAACTGCGCAACCGCCTGTACTCAGCCAGCAGACACTAACACTTGTGGTTCCTGTGTTGGGTGCAACCAGAGCGTAACTTGTGAATGGAGCTGCGCTTGCGTAAGCAATCTGGTGGCATGCATCTCCGTCAATAGCTGCCGTTGCTAATGCGCGACTCACCCTCTAGCGAAGCCTTCGGCCTCAAACCGACGAGGGGAGTATCGGGAGGGTGCGACGCTTGGGCGAAGTGGTGGCGGGTTGATAGGTGAGGATGGCGGAGTTAAGATACCGTCATGGCTACCATAACGGAGATCCTGGAAGGCCACGTGACCCTGGAAGTGGAGTGCGTTGATCGGCTGTACTTGAACGGGTATATCCCGTCTTTGGCGACATCGGGAGGGCTGACCCTGTTCATGCGCGAGCACTTGGGCAAGCCGATTCCATCGCCGGCGGTTCTGGGGCAGATCACGTCCAAGTTCCGCGACAGGGTGAAGGCGTTTGCTGCGGAAAAAGAGGTTCCGCTGATTCAGTTCAAGTCGGGGGAACGCAAGGACGACCGTGCCAATCAGTTGCGTCGAGAGCGCGGCGTGCGGGGAGAGGTGGTCTTTATCGGCGTCGCGCAGGAGAAGGCGAAGACCTTCTCGGGCAAGTCGATGCCGGAGAAGGGGCGGGGTTGGTTTGAGTACACGCGGGATAAGGCCGTGTACGTGAATCACTACTACTTCTATGTCGATGACGAGGAATTCGGTCCTGCGTTCGTGAAGGTGTGCAGCTACGCACCGTGGGCCTTGAAGGTGTGCTTGAACGGCCACGAGTGGGCCAAACGGCAATTGGACAAACAGGGGATTGGCTACACCGCACTGGACAATGGCTTTCTCGAGTGTGCCGATCCCCAAGTGTTGCAGCAGGTTTGTGATTCTCTGGGGCCGCAGCAGATTGAGTCTTTCCTGGGGCGATGGCTGGAGCGGTTGCCGATGCCCTTGACGAGCGATGACCGGGCGGCGGGCTACACCTGGCAACTGTCGATCTGGCAGATGGAGACGAGCTTGACGCAAGTCTTCGATCGCCCGGCCCGGGGCCGCGAATTTTTCGAGGAAGTTCTGCGGGACAACCTGGATCTGGGTCGCCCTGACCGTGTGCAATTGGTCTTCGATCGGAAGATCGTGTCCAGTACTCCGGGGACTTTCCGAACCCGGGTGATCCAAAACGGGGTCTTGCCGAGTCTGCACATCGAGTACAAAAGCTTCGATCTCAAACAATACTTTAAGGAGGGTCGTGCCTTGCGCACGGAAGGGACCTTCCGCAATCCCAAGGACTTCAACGTCAACAAAGGATTGTCGAACTTTGGCTATCTGCAACAGATCGGACGCCAGATCAACCGACGACTTCTGGAAGTCGAACGAGTGAGCCAGAACTGTGGTCTCTCGGCCGACGGCATCCAGCGAGTGGTGCAGCCTACCGTCAGTGAGGACGGTCAAAAAGCGCCGGGCCTTCGTTTTGGCAATCCGCGGGTGATGGCCTTGATGCTGACCCTCAGCCTCTTCACCCACCTGATCAACGGTTTTCGGAATCAGGATCTGCGGCGATCCGTAGCCGATCTTCTGGGATTGACCATGAGGGCCTACACCACACAGCAAGCCACATACGATCTCAGACGGCTTTGCCGCAAGGGGTTGGTGCATCGGCGAGAAGGAACCCAACGCTACGTGGTGACTCCCTACGGCTGGAAAGTTGCCCGTCTCTACGCGCGCTTGGAAGCGCGGGTTTTCCGGCCAGCCCTCGCCGCCGTCGAAGGGCAAAATATCGATGCTCCAACTCCCAAGCTTGCGCAGGCTCTCGCGAAAGTCGATCACGAACTGGATACTCTTATCTCTTCGGCGTTTCCTGCTCAGAAGGTGAAAGCTGCATAGCGAGGAAAAGGTATCGAAAAACGCGTCTCTTTTGTCCAGAAGTCGGCTCAATCAGACGACTAGACGTCTGATCTGGGCCACTTCTGGACAAACGAGCTGAGTTTTCCCTGATCGCTTTGATGCTCCAGCCTCCCAGTCCCCGTCATCCTGAGGGCGAGCCTCGCGAGCGGGAAGGATCTGGGTAGAGGGGAGCTTGCCTCCCTCCCAGATCCTTCAGGTCGCCGAGGCTCCCATCAGGATGACAGGACTTCGGAGATCTCGTCGGTTTGAGGCCGCAAGGCTTCGCTAGTCCCAGGCGGATCGGAGGGCTCCGCCCCGCTCTATCACCAACACTGAGTTAGGACGAGTCAGGACACGACCCCTCTCTCCCGCGGTATTCCCCTGCCTTCGTGCTAGTTCCCTCCCTTCGTTCGCACCCGACGAAGAAAGAGGAGCCGTGAATAAGAAGAGGGAATGACGGACGAAGCTTCGGCCGCTACTCCCCCTCTTTAGCGTCACTCGCCCACCGTTCTTCCTCAGGGGGAAGACTCAAGCGTTATAGGATCTATCCATTCCCGGCCAACCGTTCAGTGCCGGGGCCATTCCGGAGAAGGAGAGAGATGAAGACGCTGAGGAGCTATGTTCGTGGAAGCTGGCATGAGGCGAAGTCGGGCTTCGTGACCTTGGTGGACCCTTCGACCGAGGAGGAGATCGCCCGCGCTTCGAGCGAGGGGATCGATTTTGGGGCCGTTCTCGACTACGCCCGCGAGCAGGGCGGTCCGGCCCTGCGCGCGTTGACGTTCTCCCAGCGTTCCATGCTCCTCAAGGATCTCTCCAAGGTTCTGCGGGACCACCGTGACGAGCTTCTCGACCTTTCGGCCCGCAACACCGGCACCACCCGCGCGGACGGCTCGTTCGACGTCGACGGCGCCTCCGGCACCCTGGCCTACTACTTCAGCCTCGGCCGGGGGCTGGGCGACCGCACGTACCTCCCCGAGGGCGAGGGCGTTCAGCTTGCGAAGACCGAGGGGTTCTATGGCCGGCACATCCTGGTGCCGCGCCCCGGCGTCGCCGTCCACGTCAACGCCTTCAACTTCCCGGCCTGGGGTTTCGCGGAGAAGGCGGCCTGCGCGCTCCTCGCCGGCATGCCGGTGATCACCAAGCCGGCCACGGCGACCGCCATGGTCACGGAGCGCTGCATCGAGCTGATCGTGGAGGCGGGAATCCTTCCCCAAGGCGCCCTGCAACTCATCGTGGGCTCGACGGGCGATCTGCTCGACCGGCTCGGCCCCCAGGACGTGCTGGCCTTCACGGGCTCGGCGGACACGGCCCTCACCCTGCGCTCGCGGGCGAACCTGCTGGCCGCCAACACCCGGGTGAACGTGGAGGCCGACAGCCTGAACGCCGCCGTGCTGGCTCCCGGCGTGGCGGACGGCTCGGCCACCTTCAACCTGTTCCTCAAGGACGTGACGCGCGAGATGACCCAGAAGACCGGCCAGAAGTGCACGGCCGTGCGCCGCATCCTGGTCCCGAAGGACCGCATCGACGCCGTCCAGGAGGCTCTGATCTCCCGGCTGAGCGGGGTCGTGGTGGGGAACCCCGTGGACCCGTCCGTCAAGATGGGACCCGTCGCCACGGCCCAGCAGCTCGAGGACACGCTTCGCGGCATCGGCGAGCTGGCGCAGTCGGCCCGCATCGTCCACGGCTCCGGTGAGCGCGCGGAGGGTGTGGGAGCCCCCGAGGGGAAGGGCTTCTTCGTCCAGCCCACGCTCCTGCGCAGTGACGACGCCCGAGGGGCCGGTGCCGTCCACGACCGGGAAGTCTTCGCGCCCGTGGCCACGCTCCTTCCGTACGACGGCACGGCCGCTGAAGCGGCGGAGATCGTGGCCCTGGGCGGCGGCACGCTGGTGACCTCCGCCTACACGGACGACGCCGGCTGGGCCGGAGACTTCGTCAGCCGGGGCGGCGGCGGCACGGGCCGCATCTACATCGGCTCCGAGTCCTCCGCCGGGGATGCCCCGGGCTCGGGAGCCGCCCTGCCGCAGACGCTCCACGGCGGCCCCGGCCGCGCCGGTGGCGGCGAAGAGCTGGGCGGGCTGGTGGGCGTCAAGCTCTACCTGCAAAGAGTGGCTGTTCAGGGAAGCCGGGTTCTGGTCGATGAGGTGGTGGGAGCCTGATGGAGGGCGTGATGGACGATAAGGACAGAAGCCTGCGCGACCACCTCCAGGAGCTGCTGCGGGGCCGCGGCGCCCATCTGGACCTGGACAAGGCGATCGATGGGCTCGCGCCGGATCTCCGGGGCAAGAAGGCTCCGGGGCTGCCCCATACCGTCTGGCAGCTCCTGGAGCACCTGCGGATCGCCCAGTGGGACATCCTGGAGTTCAGCCGCAACAAAGATCACGTCTCCCCCGACTGGCCTGCAGGATATTGGCCGGAGACGGAAGCGCCGCCGGATGACGCCGCCTGGGACCGCTGCGTCGAGGCGCTCCGGCGCGAGCTCCAGGAGATGCGGGACCTGGTCGCCGACGAGAAGACGGATCTCTACGCGAAGATCCCCTGGGGAGACGGCCAGACGGTCCTTCGCGAAGCCATGCTGGTGGCCGACCACAACGCCTACCACCTCGGGCAGGTCGTCAGCGTGCGGCAGGCGTTGGGGGCCTGGGGGTAGGGGGTAACTACCGTCGCGCCCCCGCCCGGGCATCAATGCCCGGGCTACGTTGAAGAAGCCGGCTAAAGCCGACTCAAAGATTAGGCAGGATTGACCTGTTGGCGTTAGCGGTCTTTGCGGCCCGAAGGGTCGCGAGATTTCAGCCCAGGGCTTCGGCCGGTAGGCCGATGCCCTGGGTCAAAGGCCTCTACAGTCCTGCGGCCTGAAGGGCCGCGAGAACCTAGGCGAAATCGAGCCGGCGCCGACAAACAGAACTCTGGCGGCCCTTCAGGCCGCGTTGCTTTTTTGCGTTCCCCCCCAGGGCATCGGCCTACCGGCCGAAGCCCTGCGCTGAAATCTCGCGACCCTTCGGGCCGCAAAAGATGCGTCGGAGCCTAGCCTCATCCCCCCCGCCCTGGATTGATCCAGGGCTACCGACGGTGGTCCTGACGGACCCAAGGCCGGCAGGGATGCCGGCGCTCCCAGGGAGGATTCTTGACCCTCCAGCTCCGAGCCCTCAGAATCTACATGTGGAGGTGTATATGGAGTTGACCAGGAAGACGACGATTCTTTTCCCTCCGGATCTTCACGATCGGCTTACACGGCTCGCGGAGCATCGGAGCACCAGCCTGGGAGATCTCGTACGGAAGGCTTGCGAAATCCAGTATGGGCTGGTCTCCGCGGATGCTCGGCTGGCGGCGGCACGAGAGCTTGCCGGTATGAGCCTGCCAGTGGGCGAACCGGGTGAGATGAAGCGGGAGTCTGTCCCTCGGCCCAAGGATCTTCTTCCTTGCTCCTGATCGATGCCAACATCTTCATGTATGCGGCGGGCGCCGAGCATCCCCACAAGGCGCCGAGCGCCCGTTTTCTTGAGCGGGTGGCTCGCGGAGAGATCGAAGCCGCTCTAGACGCCGAGGTTCTTCAAGAAATTCTGCACCGGTATCGAGCCATCCAGCGATGGCCTGAAGGAGGGCGGGTCTACGATCTGGCAAGACGGATCGTTCCAATCGTCATCCCGATCACGGCCGATATCCTGGATCTGACCAGAGATCTTCTGGATCGCTACAAGAACCTGTCGGCACGTGACGCCCTGCATGCCGCGGTGGTTCAATACCACGGCGCGAGAGGGATCTGTAGCTTCGACGGGGACTTCGATGAGATCGAGAACCTGGAGAGGATCGAGCCGACCCTCTGACCAGGCTACAGCAGCTCCAGATTCGCGAACTTCGCCACCAGCTTGCGCTTCCCGGACTTCTCGAAGAAGACCGTGAGGCGCGCCTCATCGCCATCCCCGTCCATCTCCAGCACGACGCCGCTCCCTAGGGTGGGGTGGCGAACGCGGCTGCCGCGTCTGATCGTGCGGCGCGGCGCGGAGGGCGCGGGCTCCGGCATTTGCCTCGGAGAAGGGCGGCCGTAGGAAGAACCCGAGGGCTGGGACACCGGCATGGAGGCGGACCGCTGAGGCATCGTCGGAGCCGCGGCCGGACGCCCCTGGCCGCCGCCGAAGAACGAGTACACGCTCTGCGTGCGCTGGTCGTAGCGCTCGGCCGTGAAGAGGTCCGGGCTCACGGAGACGTCCATGAGCTGGTCCGGCAGCTCGGCGAGGAACGGCGACTCGGCCTGGTCCTGGTAGCGGCCGGCGATCCGGCGGCGGCGGCAGCAGGTGAGGAACAGCCGCTCGCGGGAACGGGTCATGCCCACGTAGAGGAGACGGCGCTCCTCTTCGACGTCTTCCCGCGCGCCCTGGGAGTTGAAGTGGGGGAGGAGGCCGTCTTCCAGCCCGGCGACCACCACGACCCGGAACTCCAGCCCCTTGGCGCTGTGGAAGGTCATCAGGGAGACCCCTTTTTCGGCCTCCAGGGTGTCCAGGTCCGTCACCAGCGCGATGTGGTCGAGGAATGCCGTCAGCAGATCCTGGTCGTCGGCCGCGTTGTAGCTGTTCGACTCCGTGAACTCCTGGGCGGCGGAGAGGAACTCGCGGATGTTTTCGAGCCGCGCCAGGTCGTCCGGGTCGTCCTGCTTGTAGAGGCTCGGTGTAGGCCGTGGCCTCGAGCAGGCGGTCGAGCAGGGCCGGCAGGGGCAGGTCGGCGGCGGCGTGCTGGAGGCCCACGATCAGGTCGCGGAACTTGCGCAGAGCCGTGGCGCTCCGGGCCGGCAGGTTCCCCAGGTCGTCGAGATAGATCACGTCCCAGAGCGGCTGGCCGAGCTGCACGGCGCGGTCGCGCAGCAATTCGAGGGTCGATTTGCCGATGCCGCGCGGCGGCTGGTTGACGATCCGCAGGAGCGAGAAGTTGTCCCGCGGGTTGCGCAGCACCCGCAGGTAGGCCACCAGGTCCTTGATCTCGGCCCGGTCGTAGAAGCGGACGCCGCCGACCAGCGAGTAGGGGATCTCCCGCGACAGCAGCTCGTCTTCAATCGCCCGCGTCTGCGCGTTGGTGCGGACCAGGACCGCCATGTCCCCCAGCTTGAAGGTGCCCCGCATGCGCTGGAGGGTGCGGATGATCCAGGTGGCCTCGTCCCCCTCGTCGCTCGCCTTGTAGAGCTCGGCCTTGGGGCCGGCGCCCGAGTCCGTCCACAGGCGCTTGCCCCGGCGGTTGACGTTGTTGGCGATCAGGGCGCCCGAGATGTCGAGGATGGTCTGCGTCGAGCGGTAGTTCCGCTCCAGCTTGCGCACCACCGCGCCGGGGAAGGTCTTCTCGAACTCCAGGATGTTGTTGAGGTCGGCGCCGCGCCAGCGGTAGATCCCCTGGTCCTCGTCGCCCACGGCGGTCAGGTTGCCGTTCGGGCCGGACAGCTCCTGGACGAGCCGGAGCTGGGCGTGGTTGGTGTCCTGGTACTCGTCCACCAGGAGGAAACGGGTGCGGGAACGGATCCGCTCCCGCACGTCCTGGTCGGTCGAGAGGAGCTTGACCGAGAGCGCGATCAGGTCGTCGAAATCGACCCCGGACGCCTGCCCGAGCAGACCCTGGTAACGCCGGTAGAGGGCGGCCACCTTCTTCTCGAAGAAATTCTGGGCCTGCGCCTCGTAGGCGGCGGCGTCGAGCAGCCGGTTCTTGGCGGCGCTGATCTGCCCGAGCACGGAACGGGGAGAGAAGGCGGTCTCCGAGAGCCCCTCGGCCCCCAGGGCCTCCTTGATGAGCCCGAGCTGGTCCGAGGTGTCCAGGATGTGGAAGTCGCGCCGCAACCCCACCCGCTCGCCGTAACGGCGGAGCAGGATGAGGCCGTAGCGGTGGAACGTTCCGACCGAGGTCGGCAGGGGGTGGATCCCCAGGAGATCCTCCACCCGTTCGCGCATCTCGCCCGCCGCCTTGTTGGTGAAGGTCATGGCGGCGATGGTGCCCGGGTCGACCCCGAGGTTTTCGACCAGCCAGTAGATCCGGTAGGTGATGACCCGGGTCTTGCCCGAGCCGGCGCCGGCGAGGACGAGCTGCGGCCCTTCACCGTGGGTGACGGCGGCGACCTGTTCCGGGTTGAGTAGGCGTTCGAGGTCCAGCGGGGCGGATTTCTTCACGCCGGAAGTCTGTCCGAGGGAGAGGAGGATGGCAAGGTGCCCGTCCAGGAAGCCTCCCCGGGAATGCCCGCCCCCGCCGAGCGGCTTAGGAGGGATGGAGGGTGATGTCCGCCCCGCCTCATCCGTAGATACAATACCGTTCCCCCTTGGGGCGGAACGTTCAGACGTACGAGAGCAGAGGAATCCATACCCATGTCCATGAAGCCCGTTGAGATTCACGACAACCTGTCCCAGAGCGTCATCGGCCAGGAGGAGACGCTGCGCTACGTCTCCGTGGCCATCTTCAAGCACCTCCAGGGGGAGAAGTACGGCAACCTCCTGCTGATCGGCAACTCGGGGACGGGCAAGACGACCATCATGCGGGGGATCGAGGCGCTCTACAACGCCCACGAGGAGTTCTCGGAGTACCGGGTCGTCCTGATCATGAACGCCAACACCCTGGCGACCGAAGAGGGAGCCGTGGACACCAGCCGCCTCTTCAGCCGGCTGGAGGAGCGCACCCGGCAGGTGCTGGGCAACGGCGCCACGGCGGAGCAGATCGGCCGCGCCATGGAGCGCGCCACCGTCTGCATCGACGAGATCGACAAGGTCTCGGGCCTCATCGGCGGCAAGCCCTACGTGACCGGCATCAACATCCAGCAGGCCGTGCTCACCCTGATCGAGGGCGAGCGGGTGCCGCACCGCATCACCGCCCCCAACCAGGACGGCCTCCTCGAGGCCACCAGCGCCTGGATCGACACCGGCAAGATGCTCTTCCTCTGCGCCGGGGCGTTCGAGACCCTTTACGACCAGGTCTTCCAGCGGGTCATCTCCCCCAAGAGCGGCATCAAGCTCCCCACGACGACGACCTACGTCAACGGCAAGATCACCATCCGCGAGTACTTCACCCTGCGCCACCACTTCCGCCAGGAAGACCTCTTCGAGTACGGCATGCAGCCGCAGTTCCTGTCGCGCTTCGACAACGCCGTCATCCTGGAGGATCTGACCGCCAGCACGCTCGCCCGCATCTTCAGCGAGCCGGCGGAAGGGGTGATGCGCACGTCCCAGAATTTCTTCCAGAAGTACGGCATCGAGCTGGACGTCACGGAGGGCGCCGTGCAGAAGATCGCCGAGGAGGCCTCGAAGAGCAGCCGCATCGGCGCCCGGGCGCTCAAATCGGTCTACGGCAAGATCATCAAGCCGTTCGAGTTCGACCCCTTCTCGCGCGAGGAGGTCAAACCCCTCAACGGCGAGGGCGGGCCGCACCGGCTGGTGATCGACGACAAGCTGGTGGGCGAGGCGCTCAAGCCGGCGGTGTAGGCCTCACCTCCGGGCGAAGAAGACGAGGATCTCCAGATCCTCCTCGATGGCATGGAACCGGTGCTCGGCGTGGGCGGCCACGAATAGCACGGCGCCCGTCTCGACGGCCATGTCGTCGCCGTCCGCCGTGAAGCGGCCCCGGCCGCGGACGACGTAGTAGACCTCGTCCTCGGTGTGGGGGCTCTGGGTGTCCACCGAGCCCGCGGGGAGGACGTAGAGGCCGGTCCGCAGGGACGGCACCTTCAGGAACTCCAGCCAGGAGTCGCCACCCTCCCGGCGTCTCTGCCCGTCGATCTCGGAGAGCCGGAAGGCCGCCCATTTTCCGCTCCATGCCCGCTCCTCTCCCCGGCGCAGCCGGTCGGGGTCAATCCGTGGGCCGCATCTTACAAGGTAGGGCTTACAAGGTAGAATCGGGGCGATGACTTCTTTCGACACCGCTCCGACCCTCGATCGCCTGCTCACCCGGTTCGGCCCCGGGCAGGAAGCCCGCATCCGCCGGGGCGTCCAGCAGGCCGCCCAGCGCTGGTGGCCCGAGGATGGCGACGCCCAGGCGTTCTCCGACTTCTGTGACGCCCATTTCGTCGCCGACGCCGGTGAGCTGACCGCCACGTTCCAGCGCCTGGAGGGGACCTTCGAGTCGATCTACGGCCATATCCACGAGATGCGCCGCGATCTGACCTGGCCGATCGACGTGGACACCGGCCCGCTCACGGCGGCGGACCGCCTGTTCGCGGAGCTCGACCTCGGGGCGCACGTGGAAGAGGACCTCTTCCAGACCAAGGTGGCCTTCCTCGCCCTGCTCAACTTCCCGCTCCACACCCTGGCGGAACGGCTGGCCGAGGGGCCGGCCTGGGACCGTGAGACCTGGGCGCGCTCGCGGATGATGGACCGCTTCGCCGCCCGCGTGCCCGCCGCCGTGCAGCAGGAGATGACGCGCGTCTCGACGGTGGCCGAGCAGTACATCTCCGGCTACAACCTCCGGCTGGACCGAATTATTGGCAAGAACGGCGATAAGGACGGTGAGCGTCCTTTCCCCGAGGGCCTGCGGCTCATCAGCCACTGGGGGCTGCGCGACGAGCTGGCCTCCTACTACGCCGACCCTGGCCCGGCCGGACTTGCCCGCCAGCGGCTGATCCTGCGGGTCATGGAACGGATCGTCCGCCAGGAGATTCCGGCGGCGGTGATCGACAACCCCGATCTCTTGTGGGACCCGGAGACCGGCACCGTCCAAACCCTAGGGGGAGGCGACGCCGGGTCCCTCGCCGCACGCGAGCCGGACACCCGCTACGCCTCGCTTCTCGAGATCTTCCACTCCGTCCGCAAGGCCGACCCCTACAGCCCGGCCGAGCCCACGTTCATCGCTCGCCGGTTCGAGCGCGACCGCCAGATTCCGGAGCCGGAGGTCGAGGCCCTGCTCGTCTCGGTGCTGACCTCTCCCGAGGTGGCGGACCTCGGCCGGCTCATCGAGAGCCGGCTCGGCCGCCCTCTGGAGGCGTTCGACATCTGGTACCCGGGGTTCAAATCGCGCGGCGACTTTCCGGAGGCGGAGCTGGACGTGGCGGTGCGCGCCCGCTACCCCGACCTCGCGGCCTTCGCGGCCGGCCTGCCGGACCTGCTGGCGCACCTGGGCTTTACCCCGGAGCGGGCGAAGTGGCTCTCCGAGCGCATGGAGGTCGACCCGGCGCGGGGCGCCGGCCACGCCGTGCCCGCCATGCGGCGGCAGGACAAGGCCCGCCTGCGGACGCGGGTCCCCCGGGGCGGCATGGACTACAAGGGGTACAACGTGGCGATGCACGAGCTTGGCCACAACGTCGAGCAGGTCTTCTCGCTCCAGGGGATCGACCACTGGGCGCTGGCCGGCGTGCCCAACAACGCGTGTACCGAGGCGTTCGCCTTCATCTTCCAGCACCGCGACCTGGAGATGCTGGGCCTGGGATCCGAAGGCGAGGAGGCGCAGCGGGCGGAAGCGCTCGCCATCCTCTGGAACACCTACGAGATCGCCGGCGTGTCGCTGGTGGACATGGGGGTCTGGAGCTGGATGTACCAGCACCCGGACGCCACCCCGGCCGAGCTGCGCGAGGCGGTGCTCGCCATCGCCCGCGAGGTCTGGAACCGGTACTTCGCCCCCGTGTTCGGGGTGCAGGATTCGGAGATCCTGGCCATCTACTCCCACATGATCGTCTACGGCCTCTACCTGCCGGACTACGCCATCGGGCACGTCCTGGCCTTTCAGATCGCCCGCAAGCTCCAGGAAGGGGATTTCGGCGCCGAGGTCGAGCGCATCACCCGTCTGGGCCTGCTCACGCCCGACGCCTGGGTGCGCGCCGCCGTGGGAGGGCCCCTCTCGGCCCGGGCGTTGCTGGATGAGGCCGGCGCTGCGGTGGCCGCGATGGCCGCGATGCCCGCGATCACCGTTGAGGCCCGGGACGAGCAGGTCCCGGTCCAATCCTGATCGAGGAGGACCTGCATGAAGATCATCGGCTGCACCGTGTCCCTCCTGGTTGCCCTGGCCGCAACGACCGCCACGGTCCAGGCCCAGTCGATCGACGTCACCAAGCTGAACATGAAGCCCCTGATCCAGCTCCATTCCGAGGGGACGGACTTCACCGGCCAGCCCTTCCAGACCGACGTCTTCATTCACCAGGGCGGGTACACCCTCATGGCCTACACGGCGGCCACGGGCAACGCCCGCCGCGTGGCCCGAGGGATCGCGGCCCAGAGCCAGCTCATGGCTCTCAACCAGGCCCTGGCAGCCGGCCAGGTCGGCCAGCAGCGGGGCGGCTGCGGCAGCCCCGCGCCCGACTACGTGGCAACCTACGGCCTCACCTGGTATGGCAAGCAGAGGGTGAAGACCTTCGTCACGGGCGGCAACTACGTCACCTGCTCCCCCCAGGTCGTGCGGATCCTGGACGCCGTCTGCCGGTTCACCTGGTCGGTCCTCGGCCCTTCGCCGGAAGTCTGCGCGCCGCCGGAGTAGCCTCACCCCTAAGGGATTGCGCCGTCGGACAACCGGGCAGGCGGACAAAGAATCCGCTCGTAGAAACCCTTCGGATCCCCCAGCGTGAGAGCGTCGAGGAGCTTGGAAGGAATCCTTTTCTCAGGCTCGGGTGGCAATGAGGACTGTTGAGCCGGGACATGCGGCACCGGTCGCCGATCCGAGGGAGGCGGCGTCTGGGCCAAGTCGTAGTACATCTCGAAGTGCGCGGCCGGCTCGTGCTCTCGGTGAGATCCATCAAAGCTCTGAGGGGGGGGCGGCGGGATGTTCATCAAAGCGAGCTCGACCAGCCCGTTCTCGGGGGCTAGGCGGATCGTCCGGATCTCTCCGCAACCGAAACGGTTTTCTACGATCTCGACGGAATCTCCAGAGATCTCGATCTCGGCCGCCACCCAGTCGGCGATCGGTCGGGAGAAGCCCTCTTTCTCATCCGTGCCTTGCAACGTCCTGAACTTGACAGGCAAGACCTTATCGGCCAAATGAATAAAGCGGTACGTCCAAACCTTCCCGGACTTCAACCGCAGGCGGCTGGTAACCAGTCCCTTCTGCGGCCGGCATGCCAGCACGTCAGGATCGACGGTACCTGTAGATGGGATGATCTGGCCCAGGTCGGCGATCCAACCGAAAGCCTTCCGTTCCGCTGAGTCCTCGGTCTGGAGGCTCAAAGCCGCGCGGGAAGGCTGCGCGTCGACGATCGACAGATCGGAGCCGTCGAGTTCCCACGCCGCGCCGTGGCTCAGGGCAGCCGACAGGAGTCGGTTGGCACCGGCCTCGCCTACTTTCGCGAAGAAGAAGCCGGCGTGAGTGAAATTGCCGATTCCGCAGTGCCCCCAGCATTTCGCGGCCCGTGCCAGCAGCATCGGCTGGTGAGGCGGAATCAGCGAGCCGTCCGATGCGACGTAGCCCGGCCGGGTCTCGACCAGCAGGACGGTCAGCTCCTTGCCGTCCCGGCTGGGCACGAAGGCGATCAAGCCCATAAAAAAGATGCGCAAAACGAAGGTCATGGTAAAACCCTCCTTTCATCATTGCGGGGACGGCGGACCGGCGTAGCCAATCACCTGGAAAGGCGCCCAGGCGAGGACGGGGCCCCGCTGGAGGCTCAACTGGGCGTGGCGCAACGCCTGGGCAGCGTCTTCCCCTCCGGAATAAAATTGATGAAACCGCACCAGAAGCTCTTCGGTGGCCTGGGTTTCCACTTTCCAGAGGCTCCCCACCACAGCCGGCGATCCGGCCGCGATCACCGGGCGCGCGAGGGCTGCGAGCCCCTCCGGCCCGATGGCATGTCCGCCGGCGGAGCTGCAGGACGAAAAGATCACCAGGCGTGTCTTTTCCAATTTCAACCGGCTCACCATCTCCTGCGCGAAAAGCTCTCCCGGGCGGTTTTGAGAGGGAGCCAGCAGCAGAAAGGAGAGATGGGGAAACCTGGGATTGACAAAAGAATGTCCGGCGAAGTGCACCACCTCGCTCTGCCCGGCCCGCGCGAGGAAATTCTCAGCCGTGGCCTGCCCGCCGATGAGGATCTTCGCTCCAGGATAAAACTGAGCAATCCGCTGTGCTTCCTTGCCGGCGCTCGGGAGGCGCTCGACGCGCCGAGTCAGAGGCGAAGGAGCAAACGCGGGATCGCCGGCCAGCAGAGCTGACGGAGAGGACTCTCGAGGGATTGCCGCGTCGCGGAGCCGGGAGTAGACGTAGAGCGTGGCGCTCGGCGCGACGGCGACCGGAAAGTCTTCCACCACGTGCCGGCCCATGGTGCGGTCGCGGAGCGCCGCCAACGGCAAGCCCTGCAGGGGTCCGTCGAGGACGAAGACGACGCGCGCCTCGCCCAGCCTGGAAACCTTGCGGATCAGCGCCAGGGGTTCGGTGACGACGTCAGGAAACGGCGCGGTCAGGCCCGCCTCGAAAGCTTCCACGTTGCGCTCCCGTGCCGCGGCCTGGAGCGCGCCGGTCCACTGCTCCAGGGCCTCACGGCTCACCGGCAGCGTCAGGGGCTTGAACCCCTCGTGCCAGACCACCCAGACGAACAGGCGGTCTTCCAGCACGCAAAATTCGATCAGGAACGTGTCGGCCGGGAGATTTGCCTGGATCTTCGCAAGGTCCAAGGGCTCACCCTTTTCACTCAGCCTCCGGAATGCCGGCGGCGCGAAGGCGAGCTTGAGCACGAGGTCCAGAGGCTCGTAGGCGCGAGCCTTCTCCGCGTAGGTGAAGGCTTCGGCTTCGCGGCCTTCTTCCATCAAAAACTGGATCAGCAGCCGGTAAGCGCCCTGGGGGCGAGAGAAAAAAGCCGCCCACAGAGATTCCCCCGCTCCGGGCCTCCGGCTGGCGAGCATCGTCTTCTCCTCGATTCGCAGCTCCGTCGTACCCGCCAGCAGTTGATCCTTCGCCTCTTGCCTCTGCTTCAGCATCTGGTGGGCGAGCGCGAGCTGGAAATGGAGGAACGCCCGGAAGGCACGATTTTCATCGGCCGGGGAAGACAGGAGCGCCTCCGTGAGGGCCTCGGCCGCCCGCGGAGGATCGGATTTCAGCCATGCCGTTCCTTGAGTTGCCAGGATTCCTGCCACCAGCGCGCGCCGTACATTCTCGTCCGCAAGCCCCCGGGCCAGGCCCAGGGCCGTGTCGAGATCCTGCTGCGCCTCTTCGTATCTCCCCGTATGGGCGCGGATCCCGGCGCGGGCGCGCAGGCTGACCGCCAGGTTGAGGCGCAGTCCCGCCATTTCCTGATTCCGCCCTTCCAGGCTGGCGGTCCTCATCGCCCTTTCGATTCGGCTGACGGCCTGGTTCTGGTAGGACAGGGCGATCTGGGCATGGCCGAGAGCGAGAGCCGCCTGCGCCACCTCTCCGAGGAAGTAATGCTGATCCTGGACTTCAACGAGGCGGGGAAGGTCCGGCAAAGCCTGGAAGAGCTCCCGCCAGGCCAGCTCGCTCTCCCCGAGGACGCGGAAGTATCCCGCCTTGCGAACCCGGACGCTGGCGGCGCCCTCGAAATCACCCGCCTGCCGGAGGGCCTGGATGGCCTCGTCATAGGCGGGGAGAGCCTCCAGGAGGCGGCCCTGAAAGGCAAGGCAGACGGCGCGAGCCCACAGCACGCGTCCCAGGAGAACCCCGTACCCATGCTTGCGGGTTTCCTTTTCGAGGGCCTCCAGCCGGGCGAGCGCCTGAGGAACCCTTTCCGACTGAAAGAACGCCACGGCCAGGCCGAGGTCCGCTCCCACCCGCAGCGGACTGCCGGCCTGCGCAAAAAAACGGCTCGCCTGCCGGTAACGTTCCTCCGCCCGTTGCCAGTCTTGCTTCTGCTGGAAAGCACGGGCCTCGCCAAAGGCCCGATGTCCTTGCTGGAAGGCGAGGAACACCGCCGGCTCCCTGGGCGAGCCGGCGGCTTCAACCATCCCACGCACGGCGTCCGCCAGATAGGAGTCGCCGGTCAGACCCGTCAGCTCGGCGGCCACGGCCTCAGCCAGAACCCGGTGACGCCGGGCCTCCTCCAGCTGACCTTCAGACAACGCGCGTGCCCAGGCAGGGAGCACGTCATTTTCTAGATACCGCTGGGCGGCCGCGGGAAACGGCCGGAGAAGGGCCCGCAGGCTCTGCCGGTCCCCGGTCCGGACGATCTCGGCGAGCCGCAGCCGGTTCAGCGGCCAGACCGTGGCCGCGGCCCGGGCCGACTCGCTCGCGAGCCTGCCGCGGTGCTCCTCCGCCTCGCGAGCCCAGAGGGAGCCGGGGGTCCGGCGCCAAGCCTCTTCCCAGGCGGCGGGCAGCGCGAGAGCCTCCTGAGCCAGAGCCAGGTTGAAGCGTGCCTCCGGTAGACCCGGGTCCCTGGTGACGGCCCGCTCTGCGGTGTCCAGCGAGCGTAGCAGGTCGTCCGGCCGGCCGGTGCGCCGGGCGCGCACCAGGTAGGCGGCGGCCAGGTCGCTCAGCAGGCGGGCGTCCGCCGGTGCCTCGGTGGTCAGGGATTCCATCCTCTCCACGGCCTCGTCGCTCCCGTCAGCGTGCAGAAGGGTTCTGAGCGCCTTGACGTGCCGGCGGCCGGCGGCGTCGCAGCTCTCACTGACCATAGACACCTCCGGCTCGCCGGAGTGTCCAGAGGGGTTCCGGCGCCACTGGAACCCGCCCGACAAGCGGGGCTCGACCCAGCGCCAAGCCACGGCGTCCTGAAGGCTCTCGCCCAGGCAGGCCCGGCGGGCGTCCTTCGGCGGCAGGGCAGCCGTCAGCGCGGCGCCGAGGACGGCGGTGGCGGCAATCACGGCTCCAGGCTTGAAGGCAGGGTGCATCACGGGCGCTCCTCCGGAAAAACTGTGTTTCCACCCGAGGATCTTAGCGACAGAGAGGCGGCGAAAAAGGATAAGATTTCGTAAATTCTACCATGCCCGGCCCCCTCGGCCGGGACCGGCGACACAAGCTTTCCTGGTCCGTGTCTATAGGAGTATGAGGACACTCAAGTGAAGCCCCCGGACGAAGTGGAGATCCTATACAGGCGCCATTACCGCGACGTTGTCGGTTATCTCGTTCGTCTAGGCTTTCCTTTTGAAGACGCTCGGGAGATGGCACAAGATGTTTTCATCCGTGTCTATTCAAGCATGGGAAATTTTCGCGAGGGAAGTGCCTGGTCCTTCCTCAAGAAGACAGCGCGCAACTTTGCCGCGAACACGATTCGGGACCAGAAGACCCTCAAGCGATTCGCCCTCAAGGTTTCCCTGGAGTCGGAGTCGCTGCCGCCTCTGTCTGAGTCTGTGGCCCAGGATCTCTGGAGCGGCCAAGTCCCCCCCACTCCGGAAGACGATCTGATCGAGCGGGAAGAACGTGAACGCCGATCCAGGCGGCTGCGCACGGCCATTGAGGAGCTTCCTGACATCATCCGAAGATGTCTCCTGCTTTTGCTTGGCGGGCTCAAATACCGCGAGATTCAGAAAGTGGAAGGCATCACCATGGACGCCGTCAGAAGCCGCCTGAATGACGCGAGGAACCGTCTGCGCAAACGGCTCAAGGAAGAACCGGAAGGGCTCGACTGGCCCGCCGTAACCCCGGACAGTCACCTTGGAGGTCAACCGTGATCAAGAGATCTGATTGGGGAGCCGCTTATCGGAAGCTGATCGCGGAAGGCCGCCGCAAGCTCGGCGAGCCGCCCACGGAAGAACAGTTCCTCTCCTACTCCCGCAACGGGCTTGGCAGCGAGGAAGCGGCGCGGGTCCAGGAGTACCTTTCTTTCCATCCAGAGATCGCCCGGGCTCTGGTGCTGCCCTTCCCCTCCCCCGAAGAGAGCCGTCCGGGCGATCCTGACTACCTTTCCGACGAGATGCTGGAAGAGGATTGGAAAGCCATCCAGGCACGCCTGGCCGAAACGCCGGGCGTAGCAGCAGTGAAAACGAGCCGCGGGTCTGGCCTTGGAACTCTTTTCAGGGCCTTTTTCACGGCGCCGCTCTGGGGGCTGCGCTTGGCGTCGGCGGCAGCCTTCGGGCTCGCCCTCGTGCTGGGAGCGCTCGCGCTTCAAACCCGGATGGAATTTCAGACGCTCCAACAGAAAATCAGTGAGCCGCTCGTCAACCCGGAGCGGCGGTTGCTGCTGCCGGACGGCGAACGGGACGCGGCCGGAGAGGAGGCCCCCATCCTCCTGCGCTCTCACGCGGACCCCTACCTCCTGGAATTGAACGTGGCCTACCGGGCTTCCTATCCCGAATACCGCCTCCGGATCCTGGCTTTGAGCGGCACCCGGGAGCAGGGGGTTTGGAACGCCGCCGGGCTGCGGCGCGACGGCGACAGCTTTGAAATCTTGGTTCCTCGTTCCTTCCTCGAGGCCGGCGACCGCCAACGGCTCGAAATCTACGGCGTGCGGTCCGGCAAGGCGGAGCTTCTGGCCACCTATACCGTCCAGCTCCAGGACTCCTGACCCACGACACCCTCCGCTACGCGGACACATCCTCCTCTCCGGCGTGTCTTGAAGATCAGACCGGTCTGCCAGGCCGGCCTGTTCGAGAAGGGAGCCGATGATGACTCGGATCGTTCGCCCGCGAAGCCTCGGTTTTGCCGTCTGCCTGGGTCTTCTAGCCTGCTGCGGCATGGCTGACCCGCAGCCTCCTGAGCCTCGAGAAGCATCTCCGCCGAGCGCTTTCGCATCGGATTCCCAAGCACCGGCATCTGCCAGACCGGCCGCCACGGCACGGCGGCGTGCCCTCCTGATTGGCATCAACGACTACGCGGCGGCCGGCAACCCCTCAGCGCCACGCGGGATTCGCAACCTGGAAGGCGCCGTCAACGACGTGACGGCAATGCGGGAGATGCTCCTCGCCCGGTACGGTTTCGAAGATCCGGACGTCCTCGTCCTCACCGATCAGGAGGCGACACGCGAGGCGATCCTCCAATCGATCCAAAATCACCTGGAAGCTCCCGCGAAAAAGGGTGACGTCCTTCTTTTCTATTTCTCCGGGCACGGCTCGCAAGTCCTCAACTCGCGCTCCGACGAGCCGGACCATATGGACGAAACGATCGTGCCGGCGGACGCGCTTGGGGGAAAACCGGACATTCGGGACAAAGAGCTGCGAGCCCTTTTCAATCGCATCCTCGAGCGAAGAGCCGGCCTCACGATCGTGCTCGACAGTTGCCACAGCGGCTCCGGCGTTCGTGGCCTTCTCGACGCCACCCTCTTTCGAAGCGTCGGGCCCGATCGCCGCGACCTGAAAGACAGCTCGCCCCCCGGACCCCGCCCGGAGGACCTGGGAGCCCTGGTGCTGTCGGCGTCTCAGGACTACGACCTGGCCTATGAGGCTGTCGACGAGTATGGCCGGCCTCACGGCGCCTTTTCCCTGGCCTTGATACGGGCCATGCGGGATTCCCTGAACGGTGGCGAGCCGGCGGAAGAGACTTTTCTCCGTGCCCGGGCGCGGCTTCAGGCCGAGAAACGGTTCCAGGAGCCTGTTCTTGCAGGCCTTCCCAGGATGCGCCGGTTACCCCTTCTGGGCCGGCGTGCCGGCGTGCAGACCGGCAGGCCGGTGGTGGCCGTGGAGAGCGTCGAAGAGGATGGCACCGTCCTCCTCCAGGGCGGCCTGGCCCATGGCCTGACCGAAGGAAGCGAGCTCCGCCTCCGCGGGTCGAACCCGGAAGTGCGAGTCCGCATTACGAAAGTCGACGGCTTCAGCCGGTCGCAAGGCCAGGTCCAGCCCGCATATATCAGGTCTCTCAAAGTGGGTGCCCTCGTCGAGCTCGTGCAGTGGACGGCTCCGCCCGGCGGACCGCTGAAGGTCTGGATGCCTGAAGCCGGAGACGCAAAGGCTGCCGTGGCGCTGGCGCGGGAGCTGGCCCGAGAGGCGCCGAAAAAGGGCATCCGGTGGATCGAAGACCCCACCCAACAGGCGCCTACGCATATGCTGCGTTGGCGCGGCCCGGGGTGGGAGCCTCCTGGCGGCTCAGCGAGTGGACACCCTGGGACCGGGGACGGACGCTGCCGCGATCCTGGCGAAAATTCTGGCGAGCTCCGCCGGAAAGAAACCTCCTGCTTTCTTCGTCCAGCTCCCCTCTCCCGCCAGCCAGCCGGGCGCCATTGCCGTGGGAGCCAACACCAGCCATTCCGGGATCGAGAAAGCCGTCGACCCGGAAGAGGCTGACTACGTCCTGGCCGGCCGCTTGGCGGCAGGAGGCGTCGAATATGCCTGGCTGCGGCCGGGCGTCGCGGAGACGGATCAGCAGCGAACCAGCCTGCCGGTGCGGACGGCGTGGCGTCCTCTCGGCCCTGACACCGGCGCCGAGTTGGAGAAAGCCTTGCTGCGATTGAGGCAGATCCATGCCTGGCTCCACCTCGAAACGCCGCCCGGCGCCGCCTCGGCCTACGAGATCGCCGTCCGCCAGGGCGAAGACGACGGCGAGTTGGTCGAGAATAAAACCCTTTTCGGAGGAGAGCCCCACCACCTCGTCCTCCGCGCCAAAGGAGGGCGCCCCCCGGCTCACGTCGATCCGCGCTATTTCTACGTTTTCCTCATCGACAGTGACGGTAGAAGCATCCTGCTCTACCCGAACCCGGCGACCCCGGATCAGAACCGCTTTCCCGTGCCGCCTGGAGCCCCCGCGGAGATCCCCCTGGGCCGTGATGGGGTCTTTCGCGTGAGCCCGCCCTACGGAGTGGACACCTACTTCCTGCTCACAAGCGACGAGCGCATCCCAAATCCTTGGGTTCTTGACTCAGAGGGCGTCCGGGCCCGGGGTCCTAGGGGAACGACTCCCCTGGAGGAGCTCCTCTCGATCACCGGCGGTTGGGAGCGGTCGGCGACCCGAAGCCCCACCCCCGTCGTCTGGTCCGTGGAGAAAAAACTGTTTCAATCCGTGCCACAGAAAAGGAGGTAGGCTGTATGGATAAAATAGCGTCTCTCCAAGTCTCCACCCTCTTCCGCTGTCGCCTGCTGGGCATGATCCTTCTTTTGCTTCTCCTAGGGGCTCATTCCAGTCCAGCGGCGCCAAGGTATCGATACTTGCACCTCGATCACTTTGACGCCCCGGCGCCGCCTCGGGTTTACAGCTCCTACTATGGGGAAACCGTAATTCCATGGAAGGGTTACGGGATCTATTATGAGAAAGCCAGGGTGCAGCTTCGCCACGTTCCCGTCGTCAGCCAAGCCAAGCAGGCGCTTAGGATCGCCTACACCCTTCCTCCACACCTGGACTGGGGCAACTGGCTGAGCATTCGCAGGGAATTCGAATCCCTCCAAGATCTCCATGAGTACGAGGGACTGGCCCTGGAGGTGCGGACGGAGTCAGCGGTCAACTCCCAGTTTCGCATCACCCTGACGGACGTCACGAGGTCGCAGGATGCGCACAAACACGGGGCGGATGAGCTGTGGTGGTATGACGCCCCGGTCGATTTCCTCACTCCTTCGACAAGGCCGGTGACGATCCACGCCCCCTTTCGGGATTTCCACCTCGGCTATGGCGCAGGTGTCAGGATCAACGATTCCAAGCTCGACCTCTCAAAAATTGTCGCCTTCGAGATCAACCTCGTTTCCAGCGGAACCTATCCTGGCGGCGGCGCCTTGACCGTCGACTGTCTGCGCGCCTACAAGCAGCGCTCCTCGCGAGCCCGGCGGCATGCGTGATGGAGCTCGATGGCCCCCACGGTGCCGGAGCGCACGATGAAAGCCCTTCGCCCGGCGATTCTACAGGGACTGGTTCTCGCATTCCTGCTCGCCGGTGCCGCCGGCAGGAGGAGCCAAGAAACAGAATCTCTCATCCTGCCGCCCTATCTCGAATCCGTAGTGTTCGACCTCTTCAATGACGAGCCGGGAGCGGCGGTGGAGGTCTTCGCTCCCAGTGACCTCCGTCACCCGCTGACTCTCGGCGTAGCGGGGGTGGAGGAGATTCGGCTGGGCAGCGTCCTGAAAACGCTGATCGTCCGGCGGCCCGCACCGGGCCGCTGGAACTTCCGAAAATCTCCTGGAACCCGGGTGCGAATCCTCTCGCAACAGTTCCTCCCCCGAGGCGGCCTCCTGGAGCCGGCGAGCGGACAACTCCTCCGGCAGCACGATTGGGTCTTCCTCACCTACCGGGTCACCGGTGATGACGGTTCTCCTTTCCAGGAGCTTACCGAATACCCACTGACCGCTCACGCCGTCTTGATCCAACCGAACGGCCTGCGGCGTTCTCTAGTCCTGGAACACCTGCCTTGGATGGGACCAGGAGTGTTCCGAACCCGAGAGAGAACGGAATGTCCTCTGGCAGGCCGCTACTGGACCGAGGTCTCGCTCACCACCCGGGACCTTGACGGCCGCGCCGTAACACTGCTCCATGACCGCTGGTCGGGATTCTCAGTCCGCCCGGTCGCCAACCGGCGCTCGACACCTCCCTGAGGTTTCCGTGTCTATTCCTGTAGGACGGCGCCCGGACGCCGGGCATGGGAAGACACGGCGAAAGAAGGAATCCATGATTACGTTACACAGCCTCTGGCTAGGATTGACCTTGGCGCTTCTCGCGGCTGGTTGCGGTGATCGCAATGAAAGCGATCTTGATCCGCCGAGCCTGGCGTCGTTGTGCGGGAATGTCCCTGGGGCTCCCACGCCATCGCTGCCGTACCTTTCCGCTCCATCTCCTTCGCAGTCGGCGGCACTCTTCATCGGTGTCGGAAAGTTCGACCACACCCCCAACTCCGAGTTGGCCTATACCGTCAATGACGCCCTGGATCTCGCCAACTCCCTGATCGAGCACAATCTCGTTTCCGAGGAAAACGTGCGTTTACTTCTGTCCGGGAATCCCAGTGGGGCGTCGAGCAAACTGTACGACAGCATGAGCAAGGCGATTGGCTCTCCGACGAAGAAGGTCATCGAGTCTACATTGAGGGTCCAAGCGGCCAAGGTAAAGAGTGAAGGGATTCTCTACGTCTTTATAGCTACCCACGGCTACTCCGTTGAAGGTCAGAGCTACGTCATGGCAAAGGATTCTATTCCTGACTCACACCAGACCGCCGTCAGTGCGACCGAGATCCTGGAGGCCACGCGAGGCTCCAAGGGTCGGATCGCGCTGTTTCTTGACACATGCCGAGTGAGAGCCGCTCCCGTTGGACTTCCTTCGCCGACAGGTCAAGAGAAGGGTTCATGGTCTCTGAAGTCCCGCGGGGCAAGGCCATATTGGCAAGAAGCCATGGCAAAATCTCTTACGGGCCGCCCGGGCTATGCAGTGTTTTTCGCGACGGGCCTCGGCGGGATCTCCCTGTCAGGCGAGAGTCTGAATGGTATTTTCACGGGCGCCATCCTGAATGCCCTCCACTGCAAGGACGAGGACGCCACCGCAGAGCCCAGGATGGTGGGGCTTTCCGAACTGTCTCCCCTGATCCAGAACGAGGTGAGCCGGAGGAGTGGAGGTATTCAGAATGCTGAGCTGCTCTTGGCCGACGGGTTTCAAAATTTTCTTCTTTTTCGTTGTGGCCCGATCGGGGGAATTATCGATCCCCAGGAACACGCGATCGTTCAGCCCTCGGCTGCGGTCCAACTGCAAGTTTGCCAATCAGGCCTTTACCCTAGAGCCGTGATCCAAGCGGAGAGCAACGGGGTGTACTATGTTCAGCAGCCACAGAGAACGATTCCGGCATTGCGAGACGAAGAGGTGAGCCTCCCCGTTGATTACGGAGGGCCCGACCGTTTCCAAGTCTACGTGGGGCTCGGGGAGGTTGCCGACTTCATTGGCAGGGAAGAAACCCAGATCCCTGAGCTTCTCAAGACTGACCACGAGGGCCGGCCCATCCGTTGGCTCGGCCCGGTCCACGTCACGTTCCCAAAAACTGAATGAAAGGAAGGAGGCCTTCAATGTCCATGTGGAAGTCTTTTAGAATCCAGGTCTGTGGAAGCGTCTTGCTTTTGTCGCTCCTCGGGGCGTGCAGCCCTGCGTTCATTGCAGAAAGCAGCGCCCAAGGTCGCGGCGAGGAACCGAAAGTCCTCTTTCCCACCGACAGGCAGAAGATCGGCGAGGGTGACGATCCCCTGTGCCCACTGTCGGTAAAATATTGCAACAAGCTCCGCGCCGAAGGACAGGTGCCAAGAGGATACAGTCCCTTCTTTGCCGTCGAGCCCGTGTTGGTGAGCCCAAAGACCTGGATTCAGCCTGTCATCAGCGGCGTTCGGAAGGACGGAACGTTCTCCGGGCTGATCCATCTCGGCGAACCGCTCAATGGAGCGGAAGAGTACTTCAAGATCTACGTTCTGGCTTGTAAGAATAAAGAACGCCTGCAGACGGGGGACGAGCTCATGGGGCCTCCGAAGGATTGCCTGGTGAGCGACCCGGTCGAGGTCTTTAGGACGAGGTAGATCTGGCGACCGAGTCTTCTGTAATCCCGTTGTAAGATGCTTCTCCCTATCCTGCGCCAGGAGTCAGGCAAACGGAAGGGAGCGAAGCGCATGAGCAGTCATCCCAAGTCTTCGAGCCGGCGTCTGGCCGCCTTCGTGGCGGTGGTGCTGGCCTTTACTGGCACGGCCCGGGCGCAGGAGGTGGCGAAGCCCGCGGTCGTGCCGCAGAATGCCGTCCAGCAGGGCATTTCGATCGAGCTTTCCGTCGTGCCGGCGGACGGCAGCCCGGGGCCGGTCCTGGAAGGGCAGAATGCCCGGGTGACCCTCGAGGTGACCGACAAGCTGACGGGCAACCCGCTGAGTGGCCTCTACCCCGGCGGTTGGATCGACAAGCTGTCGAAGCCGGGCGCCGAGCCCGACGCCAATTGCAAGAAGAAGGTGGAGGCGTTCGTGGGCGGCTCGATCCTCTCCCGGCCGGCCATGGACCTGAACGTCTACTACGTGCTGGCCCTGAACGAGGACGCCACGATCTCGGTCGTGGATCCCCTGTTCGGCTACGGCAGCAGCAAGCTGCTGACCATGGTGTTCCTGAAGAGCCCCGGCTCGGACTGGGTGATTTCGCCTTCGGGAGAGACGCTGTTCGTCTCCATGCCCGACTCCAACCAGGTGGCCGTGGTGGACACCACGACCTGGAAGGTGAAGACGGAGATCGACGCCGGCGCCCGGCCCCGCCGCATCGGCCTTCAGCCGGACGGCCAGTACCTCTGGGTGGCCTGGGACGGCGAAGGGCCGGGCAAGCCTTCGGGCGTCTCGGTGATCGACGCCCGCAAGCTCGCCAAGGTGGCGGAGATCCCCACCGGCCGGGGTGGCCATGACCTCGCCTTGAGCGACGACAACCGGTTCGCCTTCGTGACCAACGAGGCGGACGGCACGGTCTCGGTGATCGACGTGGCCAAGCTCGCCAAGGTGCGCGACGTTCCCGGTGGGCAAGAAGCCGGTCTCCATCGCATGGTCCACCCTGGCCAAGGCCGCGTACGTGTCGGTCGCCGGAGACGGCGTCATCGCCGCCGTGGACGGCACCAGTGCCACGCCCAGGGCCCGGATCGCGGCGTCCCCCGGCATCGGCCGCCTCCGCTTCGCGCCGGGCGGCCTGCTCGCCTTCGTGGTGCAGACGGAGAAGGACGTGGTCCACATCGTGGACGTGGCGAGCAACCGGCTGGTGCAGACGGCGGATGTCGAGAAGGGGCCCGACCAGGTGGCCTTCAGCGACGAGCTCGCCTACGTGCGCCACCAGGGGAGCGAGACGGTGCTCATGATCCCCTTGAAGACGGTGGGCGAGAAGGGCACGGCGGTGCCGGTGGTGGACTTCCCCGGCGGCCAGCACCCGCCCGGCCGGATGCCGCTGGAGACGCCGGCGGACGGCATGATCCAGGCGCCCGGCGACGCGGCCGTGCTGGTGGCCAACCCGGAAGACAAGGCCATCTATTACTACAAGGAAGGCATGGCCGCCCCCATGGGGCACTTCCAGAACTACGGCAAGCAGCCGCGGGCCGTGCTGGTGGTGGACCGCACGCTGCGCGAGGTGCGCCCCGGGGTCTACGAGACCACGGCCACCATGGCCGGCGCGGGCGACTACGAGCTGGCCCTGTTCATCGATTCGCCCAAGACCTTCCAGTGCTTCCCCTTGAAGCTCGCCGAGAACCCGGTCCTGGCCCAGGCCCGCAAGCCCCCCCTGAACGTCGAGCCGCAGTCCGCCAAGAGCGTCGTGAACGTCGGCGAGGACGTGACGGTCCGCTTCAAGCTCAGCAACCCGGCGGACGGCGCGCCGCGCACCGGCCTCGAGGACGTGCGGGTGCTGACGTTTCTTTCCCCCGGCATCTGGCAGCAGCGGCACTGGGCGCCGGAGGTGGCGGACGGGCTCTACGAGATCCACTTCACGCCGCCCGAGGCCGGCGTCTACTTCGTGTTCGTGGAGGTGGCCTCCGCCGGCCTGCCGGTCCAGAAGTCGCCTTTTCTGGTGTTGACGGCGGAAGCACCCAAGACCGCGGAAGCGAAGGAAGGCTCTCACTGATGCGTCCGCTCATGAAGATCAAATTCCCGATCCTGGCCGCCCCTATCCTGGCCGCCCCTATCCTGGCCGCTCTGATTCTGCTCTGGGCCGTCCCCGTCAAGGCCCAGCACGAGCATCACCAGCACATGGCCGACGCTCCCCCGGCGGACAAGCCGGAGGTCGAGGCCCTTTCCCATCTCGACATTCCCGACGTACCGGTGCTCGATCAGGACGGCACGCCGAGGCGCTTCTACACCGACCTGGTCAAGGACAAGGTGGTGGCCGTCAACTTCGTCTTCACCACCTGCACCACCATCTGCCCGCCCATGGGCGCCAACTTCGCCAAGCTCCAGAAGCTGCTGGGCGACCGCGCCGGGCGGGACGTGCACCTGATCTCCGTCTCCGTCGATCCCTCGACCGACACCCCGGAGCGCATGAAGGCCTGGGGTCAGAAGTTCGGGGCGAGCCCCGGCTGGACCCTGGTCACCGGCGACCGGGAGGAGATCACCCGCCTGCTCAAGTCGCTCGGCGTCTATACCGCCAACATCTCCGATCACTCGCCCCTGGTGCTGCTCGGCAACGACGCCCGGCACCAGTGGACCCGGGCCTACGGCCTCGCGGCGCCGGCCAAGCTGGCCGAGCTGATCGGCGAAATGGCCGCCCCGGCGGACGTGAACGCAAACAAGGAGTCCCGCCCATGAAGAAAACTGCCTTTTCCGTTTTCTTGTCCCTGCTGTCCCTGGTGTCCCTGTTGTCCTTGACGCCCGCCTGGAGCGAGGAGCCCAAGGCCTCGCCCGCGCACAACTACTTTGGCGACGGCAAGCTGATCAATCAGGACGGCCAGGAGATGCGCCTCTACTCCGACCTCATCGAGGGGAAGACCGTGGTCATCAACGCCATGTTCACCTCCTGCACCGGCGCCTGCCCGGTGATGAGCGGCACCATGGCCAAGATCCAGGAGCACCTGGGCGACCGGGTGGGCAAGGACGTGCGCCTGATCTCGATCACCGTCGATCCCGTCAACGACACTCCGGCCAAGCTCAAGGAGTACGCGGCGCGCTTTCACGCCAAGCCCGGCTGGTACCTGCTGACCGGCTCCAAGGAGGACGTCGAGGCCATCCTGCGCAAGCTCGGCCAGTGGGTGGACGACCCCTCGAACCACCAGACCCTGTTCCTCATCGGCAACGACCGCACGGGCCTGTGGAAGAAGGCCTTCGCTCTCGCCAAGCCCGAAGACGTCCTGCCGATCGTGGACAGCGTGGTGGACGACAAGGGTGAGGGCTAGGCTCCTCCTCCTGCTTCTCCTCGCCCCCGCCCTGCTCCAGGCGGGGGCGCCGCCGTCTCCTGGCGATCTCCGAACAACAGCAGCTCGAGCGCGGTCGGCAGATCTACCTCGAGGGCACCAGCCCTTCGGGGGCCGAGATCACGGCCGTGATGAGCGATTCGAGCGTCGAGGTGCCGGCCACGGCCGTGCCCTGCGGCGGGTGCCACGGGCGCGACGGCAAGGGTCGCCCCGAAGGCGGAGTCGCCCCCTCGGACCTCACCTGGACGAGCCTCACCAAGCCTTACGGCGCCACCCTGCCGAGCGGACGCAAGCATCCGGCGTACGACGTCCGGCTGCTCAAGCGGGCGATCTCGCTGGGGATCGATCCGGCGGGCAACCCGCTGCACGTGGCCATGCCGCGCTTCCGCATGACCCTCCGGGACATGGAAGACCTGGTGGCCTATCTCCAGCAACTCGGTACGAAAAGCGATCCCGGAGTGACGGACACGGCCCTCAAGGTGGGCGTCGTGCTCCCCCCCGCCGGACCCTTGAGCGGCATGGGGCAGGCGGTCCGCGCGGTCCTCACGGCCCGGTTCGACACCCTGAACAAGGACGGGGGGATCTACGGCCGCCGCGTCGAGCCGCGCTTTTTCGAGGCGCCGCAGGCGGCGGACCAGCGGCGGGCCTGGGCGGCCGATTTCCTGGACCGCGAGGAGGTCTTCGCCGGCCTTGCCCCCTTCTTCGCCGGGGCGGACGAGGAGATGGCCTCGCTGTTTCAGTCGAAAGAAATCCCCGTGGTCGGCCCGTTCACCCTCCACCCGCGGGAGACGTTTCCCTTGAACCGCTACGTCTTCTATCTCCTCCCCGGAGTGGAGATTCAAGGACAGGCCCTGGTGCGGTTCGTCCGCAACCGCTGGCCGGAGACGCCGCAGACGGCGATCGTGGCCCCGCCGGGCGCTGACCTGGACCGGGCCGTTGAGGCCCTCACCAAGGCGGCCGGGGCGGCCGGGTGGCCGCCGCCCTTGACCGTGCGCCTGGGATCGCCGGGATCGCCGGACGACCTGAAGCGCCTGGCGGATGCCAAGCTGGATCCCGTGTTCTTCCTCGGCTCGGGCACGGAGGCCATGGCCCTTCTCCAGGCCGCGGACAGGCTCGGCTGGCACCCTCGTTTCCTGGCCACGGGCACGGCGGCGGACGATTCCCTGTTCGGCGCTCCCGCCGGCTTCGACGGCCGGGTCTTCCTCGCCCTGCCCACGCTGGCCGGAGACCTGGACCCCCGGGCGGCGGCAGCCTATCGATCCCTCGCCTCCGGCTACAAGCTTCCCCAGGACAGCCTCTCGGCCCAACTCTCCGCGCTCGCCGCCGCCGAGGCCCTGATTGAGGCGCTCAAGCGTGCCGGCCGTGACGTCGGCCGCGAAAAGCTCGTCGACCAGCTCGAATCCCTCCGCCTCCTGCGCACGGGCTACGTGCCGCCCTTGACCTACGGCCCCGCCCGCCGCCTCGGCGCCCGGGGCGCCTACGTCCTCAAGGTCGACCGCCAGGGGAAGCGCCTGGATCCCGAGGGTGGATGGGTGGAAGTGGAATAAATCTTCAAAGAGTTTTTCTCTGTAATCCCGCCGTAAGGTTCGCCTCCCTATTCTGCCTCTACGCAGTACCGGCCACAGCCAGTTTCCGGGAACCCTCTTCAGGGCTCCGGGGCAGATCAAGGAGGAAAGCAATGGACTTCCGACGTTGTCTTCTCGCATGTCTATGGACGGTGGCGGCCCTCGTGCCGCTGCTGGGCACGCCTCCGGCCGCACAGGCCCAGGGCACGCTACCCGCAGGCTGCAGCAATCAGACCTATGCCGACGTGGTCGCCCTCGACCAGCCGTGGGTCTGGAACCGTTTCGGCGCCATGGAGCCGCAGGGGATGATGTACGCCCTGCGCCGCGACGTGGTCCCGTCGGCCGACGCGGACGGCTTGCCGGACCCCGGCGTCACCTACGCGTTGACCGCCGGCCAGGTGACGCTGCGCCGCGACAAGCGGCCCCGGCCGCTGGTCCTGCGCGTCAACGTCGGGGACTGCCTTCACATCAAGTTTACGAACCTCCTGGTCTCGCCCGTGCCGAACAGCAAGGACGAGCAGCCGGCCACCCGCGGCGCCTCCATTCACGTGGTCGGCCTCGAGGCGGTCAATTCCATCCGCGACATGGGATCGAACGTCGGCAACAATCCGGCGGGCGGCATCGTGGCCCCCGGCGGAGTCGTCGAATACTGGCTGTATGCGCCCAAGGAAGGGACCTACGTCTTCTACAGCGCCGGCGCCATGCTCGGCGGTGAGGGAGATTCGGGCAGTATTTCGTCGGGCCTCTTCGGCGCCGTCAACGTGGAGCCCGCGGGCTCGGTGTGGTACCGCAGCCAGGTGACCCGCGACGACATCGAGCTCACGCGGACCGACGTGCACAATCCCGCGGTGGATAGCTTCCCGGCCATCAATTACAGCAAGACCTATCCGACCGGCCACCGGTACGCGAACCTGCCGATCCTCCAGATGAAGAACGGCAACGAGCTCGTCCATGCGGATCTGACCGCGATCATCTCCGGAGCGCCGGACGGCGGGATACCTGCTGAGCGCGGCGACGACCAACACCTATCCCAACCGCACGCAGCCGTTCCGCGAGTTCACCATCATCTTCCACGACGAGGTGGGAGCGGTGCAGGCGTTCCCGCAGTTCGAGACCGACCAGTTCTTCCACACCCTGCACAGCGTGCGCGACGCCTTCGCGATCAACTACGGCACCGGCGGCGCGGGCGCGGAGATCCTCGCCAACCGGGTCGGCGTGGGCCCGGCCCGCGACTGCGCGGAGTGCAAGTACGAGGAGTTCTTCCTCAGCTCCTGGGCGCTGGGCGACCCCGCCATGGTGGTCGACGTGCCGGCCAACGCCCCGTGCACCAACGGCGCAGATCGAGGCCGGCAACACGCGGCTGCTACACCGACTCCGGGTCCAAGGCGACCGGGCGTTCTATCCGGACGATCCGTCGAACGTCTACCACAGCTACCTGACGACCACGTGAAGTTCCGCAACCTCGCACGCGGGCAGCGACGACCATCACATCTTCCACCTGCACGCCCACCAGTGGCTGCACACGCCGGACAGCGACAAGTCCACCTACCGCGACAGCCAGTCGATCGGCCAGGGCGCGGGCTACACCTACGAGATCGCCTACGACGGCAGCGGCAACCGCAACAAGACGGTGGGCGACTCGATCTTCCACTGCCATTTCTATCCGCACTTCGCCCAGGGCATGTGGTCGCTCTGGCGCGTGCACGACGTGCTGGAGACTCGGCACCCGGCTCGACACCAACGGCCGGCCGGCCGCGGGCTCGCGGGCGCTGCCGGACGACGAGATCCTCGCCGGCACGCCGATTCCCGGGCCTCGTGCCGATCCCCGTCCTGCCGATGGCGCCGGTTCCCGGCGCCGGTGCCAGATCGTCGCCGGCCAGGTCGGTGCTGCCGACCCCGGTGACCACCAACCCCGGCTATCCGTTCTTCGTGCCCGGCCTCGCCGGCCGGCGTCCGCCGCACCCGCCCATGGACTTCGCCGTCAACCCCGGCGACGGCACCGACGACGGCGGCCTGCCGCGCCACGTCGTGCTCAACGGCGGCGCGACCAGCTTCCGCAGACCCGGCTTCAACATGCGACAAGACGGTCACCTCCGCCAACGTGCAGTGGCTGAACGAGCTCGGCGAGCCGGTCGAGCAGGTGGCGATGAATTTCCATGCTACGGCAGGCGGCTTCACCACCCCCAAGCCCACGGGCGGCACGCGGCACCTTCAAGGTCAACGGCCACCCCGCCCGTGCGCGGCGCGCCGTTCGCCGACCCCTGCTCGACGACGCCGGCAACGCCATCACCGACATGCGCTACTACAAGGCGGCGGACATCCAGATCGACGCCATGCTACAACAAGGCGGGCTGGCACTTCCCGCAGACGCGCATGATCTCCCTGTGGAACGACGTGGCGAACTACACGTCCGGTTCCCGGCCGCCGGAGCCGTTCTTCTTCCGCGCCAACAGCGGCGAGTGCATCGAGTACTGGTACGCCAACCTGGTGCCCAACGAGTACGAGGCTGGACGACTTCCAGGTGCGCACGCCCACCGACATCCTGGGCCAGCACATCCACCTGGTGAAGTTCGACGTGCCTCGCCTCCGACGGCGGCGGCAACGGCTGGAACTACGAGGACGGCTCCTTCGCCCGGAAGAGGTGCAGGAGCGCATCGACGCCATCCGCGCCTACAACGGCTGCAACGTTCCGGGAGCGCCGGCCGCGCTGACCAGCGACCGGACCCGGTGCCCCGTCGCCAAGGTCCACCCGTTCTTCAACGGCGGCAACGACTCCGACTGTGACGGGCACAACGAGTACCTCGGTGCCCAGACCACCGTCCAGCGCTGGTGGGCCGATCCGATCACCAACCTGGACAACAGCAAGCGCACCCTGCGCACCGTCTTCACCCACGACCACTTCGGTCCTTCCACCCACCAGCAGGCGGGCCTCTACGCCGGCCTGATCGTCGAGCCCACCGGCACGACCTGGTTCCACAACGAGACGGGCACCCAGCTCAGCACCAACGGCGGCCCCGCGCTCGCGCAGGACGGCGGTCCCACCAGCTGGCAGGCGGTCGTCCAGAGCCTGGCCCGCGCCGACAACTACCGCGAATTCATGATCGAGTTCGGCGACTTCCAGCCGATGTACGAGCCGGGCGGTCCGTCATGCCCCAGCACCAACCACGAGGTGGGCTGGATCGACGTGGCCCGCGCCGTCAATCCGCCCGCCCGGGAAGAGGTCGGGCTGCCCAAGCTGTACGAGAAGGCGGCCGAGTGCCCGGTCCCCGAGGGGAGCACGGCCTCTTTGCCGGCGCCTTGCCCCGAGGCCGTGTCGGCCGCCGACATCGGCATGGTGGCGGTGAACTACCGTAACGAGCCCCTCGGCCTGCGCGTCCGCACGCCCGGCTCTCCCGACACCCAGACGCCCGGCCTGGCCGGCGACCTCTCCTATGCCTACCAGTCGCGCACCGACCGTGCCGACACGGACTTCAATACGCAACCCGCCTTCTACCCGCGGTTGACGGCCGGGCTTTTCGACGGTGACCCGTTCACCCCCCTGCTGCGCGCCTTCGAAGGCGACCAGGTCAAGATCCGGACGCTCGTGGGAGCGCACGAGGAGCCGCACAACTTCACCATCCATGGCCTCAAGTGGCTTCATGAGCCGGACGACGTCAACTCGGGCTACCGCAACTCCCAGATGACCGGCATCTCCGAGTGGTTCGACATCGAGATTCCCCGCGTGCCCAGCCTGTATGACGGCCGGTTCGCGGACTTCCTCTACAAGCCCAGCGCCTCCGTCGAATCGCAGTGGGCGGGTGCCTGGGGCATCCTGCGGATCTACCGCAACAGCGGCGCGGCCCCCACGACCACCAAGTACGCGCTGAGGCCGCTGACGACCTACAACTCCGCCGGCAAGTCGCCGACGCCGGACTCCACGTTCGAGACCTTGAGCGGCACCCAGGCCCGAGCCGAGAAGGTCCCGGGTGCGGACGTCGACTCGGGTTCGGTGACCACGACCCAGTTCACTTCTTCCTCGCCCACCACGGATACCCGGTCCCCCGCGCCGGTCGAGCCCGCGCCGGACGACACCATCCGCGTCGCCTGCCCGGCGGGGCGCACCATCCGCTCCTTCAACCTTGCCGCCGTTTGGGCCAGGGAGGTTCTGCAGGACGATCCCGGTCCCGTCGACGGCCTCGTTTACAACGCGCGGACGGACTCGGTGTCCGGCCCGGCCGGCACCTTCACGGGCCCCCTTTTCGATCCCACGGCCATCATGTTCGTGGAAGTGGGCGACCTCACCTTCGTGGGCTCGCCGGCCCGTCCGCGGCTCAAGCAGACCGTCCGCCGGGAGCCGCTCATCCTGCGGGCCCGGGCGGGTGAATGCCTCAAGGTGGGGCTCACCAACCTGATCGGCAAGTACTCCGACGACCAGGGCTACAGCGGCGTCAGCATGATCGTCGACGGCTTCAACCAGAACGACGTCGAGCCTTCGATGGAGGTGAGCCTCCATCCGCAGCTCGTGTACTACGACGTGCAGCGCGCCGACGGCTCGAACGTGGGCCTCAACCCCAGCCAGTTCGGCCGGCAGACGGTGATGGTCGGCGAGACCCGGACCTACTACTGGTACGCCGGCGACGTCACCAACACGACCGTCACCCCCATCGAGTTCGGCGCCACCGGCCTGACCTCCTCCGATCCCATCAAGCACAGCAACAAGGGGCTGATGGGTGCCCTGATCATCGAGCCGGCCAGCGCCTCCTGGACGCTCGACCTGGACCAGGACGGCAAGACCACCAAGGCCTCGGCCATGGTGACCGGTGACACACGGGGCTTCAAGCCGTTCCGCGAGTTCGCGCTCGTCTTCCAGGACGACGTCAACATGCAGTACGGCAACCATGTTCCGGTACCCAACCTGAACATCGACGACGACCCGGAGAACTCCGGCCAAAAGGCGATCAACTACCGTACCGAGCCGGTCTGGTTCCGCGGCGGCTGGGGTCCCGAGACGCCGATCACCGGCAATGGCCCCTACTTCCGGACCCGCCAGTTCACCGCGTTCGACCAGATCTTCCACAACTCGTATGTGGGTGGCGATCCCGAGACTCCGGTGTTCGAGGCGCATGCAGGCGAGAGCCTGCGCCTGCGTGTCGTCCACCCGTCCGGCCACACCCAGTCCCACACCTTCGAGCTGTACGGCCACCCCTGGCTCGAGATGCCCTACGTGGCGAGCTCGACCCAGATCGGCAACAACCCCAGCTCGCCGGTGATGGGCACCCGGGGCGGCCATGGCCCGACCGACCACTTCGACGCCTACGTCCTCGACGGCGCCGGCGGTGCCTTCAACGTCACGGGCGACTACTTCTACCGGTCCTACGCGGGTCCCCGCCTCGACGCCGGTATGTGGGGGTTGCTCCGCGTCCTGCCGTAAACCTCACCGCTGTTCGCTCCTTTGCTTTCCTTTCGAGCGGCCGGGTTTCCCCGGCCGCTTTTTTATTTGAAAGCGACCATTTGAAAGCGATCAATTGAAAGCGATCGGCTCGCGGACGAGCTCCCTCCGCACCCTAGGAGTTGTAAGGCATTTCGCCCTACTCCTTTCGCCGGAGATGAAACCATGAAATGGCTTCGCATGCTCGGGTTGGCTTCCGTCCTCACCTATTCGCTCACCGGTCTCGACGTGGCTCGCGCCGCTCCCACTGACTGGGGGTGCTATGTCGAATGCTGCGAGATCGGTTATTCTGTGAATAGCCGCGGTGCTACGGTCGACGAAGCTTGGCAGAACCTCTCTTGCGAAGGCCACGGTGGCATGTGCGGCACCATCGAATGTGATCCGATTATCGACTGATCCCACCGGGAGCGGTGCCGCCCCAGTTCCGGGACCGCTCCTGAATTCTTCCCTTTCTTTCAGCGCCGCGCGTCCAAGACGAGGCTCACCGGGTCGCCAACGCGGATGGTGCCGGTTTGCACCACCGTGCCATAGACGCCCGCGTGGTTCTTGTTCAGCCGGACGACGGTTTTCACCACCCGCTTGTCTTGCGTGCCCGTATCCGGATCGAGGTTGATGACCACGCATCGCTCGTCGCGCACCGTAACGCTCACGGCTGGCCTTGGCTCGCTGGTGCCGAAGGTGCCGAACACCAGGGTCCCGCCAAGCCACCCATCCTCGAGAAACGGCGTGCGGTCCCTCGTCTCCATCAGGATGTTGGCTCGGAAGCGCCTGCGATCGAGACTCACTCCCGCCTCCTCACCGATGCCGGCAAGGGTCGCCAGGCTGATCACCGAGACCGTGCCGTCATCGAAGATCCCATGCTTGAATTTCATCAATTCCACGCCACTCCCAAACCGGTCGGCGATCTCACTCCGGAGCTCTTCGCTGCGAAGCTCCACGAGCGTTCCAGCCGGTGTGCGTACGTGAGTTGGCAGGGGCTCGCCAGTGCTCTCGTCGAGACCGGCAGGGTGGTACAGAAGGAGCTTCCGGGACGCGGCTCGCGGTAAGCCACGGGAAGCCGTTGTCATCTCCCAAGCGCCGGAAGGCGAAACGCCGGTCACCAGCGAGACCGTGCCACCCGAGAAATGCCGACTCCATCGTGATGCCGGCCATCGACTTGACGGGATACCGCACAAGCCCGCAAACGCGTCCGACTTCGATCATCATACAAACCACTATACGTCAGGCTCGCGATGTCGAGGGCATTCGCGCCTGCGAGTGGGCGAGCCCAGGCGGCCTTGATCCTTGCGAATAGAGAAGCTCAGCTGTCAGGCCAACATGTTAAAGGATGGGATTTCCTGGAATCCTCTCTCCAGTCACCCAACTCGGCAATCCTTTCGTTGATGAGTTGGGAAGGCGTCTTGTCTGTTGCCTCGGGCCGCTGTGACATACTTGCGCCATGAGCTGGATTGCAATTCTCGGCATCGTTGTCGCCATCATCGTCTTGGTCGCCCTCTCCGGTATTCGTCTCAAGGGCACCCGTCCGGCAGGCAGTACCCACCTGATGACCGCCGCCCGGATTTGCCTGGGCATCTTCGTGCTGATCCTGATCCTGGTGGCTCTGAAAGTTCTCTAGTCATTCTCCAGGGCGGAGAAAGACGGACGGCGGGAGGAGATCCTCCCACCGTATGAGAAGCGAGATCCTGGGACCGCTTTAGGTTAGAACTGCGACCAGAGGAACTGGTTCGTGACCTCGTGGTGGTACTGCACCTCGGAGGACTTGATGAGAGTGCCGAGGGCCTTGGGGCAGCGTTCGGCCTGGGCGAGCTTGATCTCGGCGAGCTTGGCGTGGACCTCTTCCCCCAACACCTCCTGCATGAACCGGCTCCCTTTGAACAGCCGGATGGCGTCGTAGATGTTGTCCGGCAGGAAGCGGGTGCGCGGCCGCTTGTCTCCGTCCTCCTCGCTCTGGGGGCCTTCGAGCCCGGTCTTGAGCAGGGTGTAGATCGCCATGTACGGGTTGGCGTCGGGAGCGATGGAGCGCACCTCGACGCGGGCCGAGCGCTCGTTGCCGAAGGGGATGCGCACCATGGAGCCGCGGTCGATGGCCGAGGCCTTGATCTGGTTGGGCGCCTCGAAGTGGGGGTCGAGGCGGCGGTACGAGTTGACGCTCGAGTTGAGCACCAGGCAGACGTCCGTGGCACTGGCCAGGATGCGGCCGATGAAGTCCCAGCCGGCGGCCGAGAGACCGTCCTTGCCGTCCTTCTCGTAGAACAGATTGGTCGACTGGCGGGTCAACGAGAGGTTGGTGTGCATGCCCGAACCGTTGATGCCGGTCACCGGCTTGGGCAGGAAGCTCGCCGTCATCCCCAGACGCGCCGCGACCTGCCGGGAGAGCAGCTTGTAGAGTTGCACCTGGTCGGCGGCCACCGAGGCCTCGGTGTAGCTGTAGTTCATCTCGAACTGAGAGGGCGCCACCTCCGGGTGGTCCTTCTCGTTGGCGAAGCCCATGGCCCGCTGCACCTCGGCGGCGGTGTCGATGAACTGCCGCAGGGCGTCGCCCGGCAGCGAGTGGTAATAGCCACCGGTGGAGAGGAAGTCGAAGCGGCCGGTCTCGTGGTAGGTGCGCTCGGCGTCGCGGCCACGGAAGAGGAAGCCCTCGATCTCGTTGGCGGCGTGGGCCACCATGCCGTCCTGGGCGTACAGCTTGTCGGCGTACGCCTTGAGCAGGGCCCGCATGTCGGCGCTGTACGGGCTGCCGTCGCGCTCGCGGACCTCGCCGAAGGCCAGTACCTTGCCGGCGCCGAAAATGTCCGACGGCAGCCAGTAGAAGGCCGGCCAGTCGATCGCCAGCCGCAGGTCCGACTCCTGCTGCCGCGAGAAGCCGCGGATCGACGAGCCGTCGAAGGTCAGATTGTCCGCCGACTTGAGCAGGAACTTCTTGTCATAGTCCAACATGTGCAGCCGGCCTTCGAGGTCGGTGAAGCACACGGTGACCGCCTTGATCCGCTTCTCGTCGTTGAGATAGCGCATCCGCTGTTCGCGGACCACGTCGGCGGGCCGCCGGGCCAGCCGCTCCTCCTTGGCCTCGAGGTTCATCTCCTCCAGCTGGTCGTAGGGGATCTCCAGAAAGTCGCGCAGCCCCGGATGCGAGGCGCGGGGCGCGGGCCGCGCCATCTCCTCCAGCTTCTCCGGGGTTATGGTGGCAAGCGCCTCGGCTCGGCTCGGCTCTGTTGGGTGCATTGGTTAGCCTCCTTGATCGGTGCACTATTCTTTAGACTAGATTCTACACGAACTAATCTAGCCGTCAAGGAATTTAGACTAAAAGTGCGAGAGTCTAGCCTAGCGCGGCGTCAAGGTAGGGGCGGTCGGCTCTATCAGCTCACCGGCGCCGACTGCGCGTCCTGATCCTCTTGAGCTTCCGAGGCTTCCAAGGTGCAACCTCAACCGCGGCGCGCCGCCTCGATCGTGGCGACGTCGATCTTTTGCATCTGCATCATCGCATCGAACACGCGCTTGGCGACGGCGGGATCGGGATCGGTGAACCCTTCCGTCAAAGCCACCGGTGTAATCTGCCAGGACAATCCCCATTTGTCCTTGCACCAGCCGCAATCACTCTCCTGGCCGCCGTTGCCGACGATCGCGTTCCAGTAACGATCGGTTTCGGCTTGATCCTCGGTTGCGACCTGAAACGAGAAGGCTTCTGTGTGCTTGAATGCGGGTCCGCCATTGAGCCCGAGGCAGGGAATCCCCAGCACGGTGAACTCGACCGTCAACACGTTCCCTTTCTTCCCGGACGGAAAGTCTCCCGGTGCGTGGTGCACCGCGTCAACGGATGAATCGGGGAAGGTCTTGGCGTAGAACCGCGCCGCGTCCTCGGCGTCGCCATCGTACCAAAGGCAAATCGTGTTCTTTGCTGGCTTCTTCATGTCGCTTCTCCCATCGTGATGAGCCACCCGAAGCCGGAGTCAACGATACGCGGGGCACGGGGCGGCTACTTGGTCGTGACGAAAACGGTCGTGCCGTGGCCTTGCAGCTTTACGCGGTTCGACTGGATGTCGACCACCGTGAAGCCCTGGATGACTTCGCCCGGTCCCACGACACGGCCGTCGAGCACGGCGACGGGCTGGTCCTGGGAGAAGGCGATGCCGTTCAGCTTGAGGGAGCCGCCTCCGGGCACCGGCACCTCTCCCACGTAGACCTTTCCCTCCTCCAGCCCCTCGGAGCCTCTCCGGGGGCGGCGCGGGCCGCGTTGGCTGGATCTGGAGGCTCGGCGTGGGAGCGGGGATGGGGGCCGCGGGACGTTCTTCCACCGGAGCCGGGGGCGGCGTGACCTGCACGACGGCGGGGGGCTCGACGGTCGGAACCGGTCGCGTCTCGGCCGGCTCCGGTTGCTCCTCGGGAACCGGCGTGGCCGCGACGGGCGGCGGAGCCGGAGCGGGAGGAGCCGCTTCGGAGAGGACCGGCTCCGGCGCCGTGAGTGTGGGCTCTCCGGGCATCGCGGAAGGCTCGGGCACCGCTGGAGCCTGCGCCACCTGGGTCTCCGGAACGTTTTTGGCGAACGGTCCCAGTCCCGCGATCCAGGCCACTCCGAAGAGCAGCCCGGCGAGGAGGCAGCCGGCTCCCAGTCCCGCGAAGAGCGGCATCAGGGGATTGCGCCGCGGCGGGTCCACGGTGCCCACGGCGTAGGGGACTCCCTGGCGGAGGGAGTCCTGGCGCGCGGCTTCCTGCCGCGCCTTCTTCAACGCCTCGCTGATCAGGCTCATGTGAAATCCCCTTCCAGCTCACGGATGGCCCGGCGGATCTGGCGCCAGGTGAGGAGATCCGTGCTCTCCACGAAGCCGGCCAGCAGCGCCTTGTCACAGACGGCGTTGACGAGGCGCGGAATCCCCTTCGTATAGCGGTAGATCATGCGCAGCGCCCACGGCGTGAACGCGGGGCGGCCGTTGGCGCCCACCACCTGGAGGCGGTGCTGAATGTAACGGGCCATCTCCACCCGCGACAGGGGCGTGAGGTGATACCGGACGGTGATCCGCTGGCGAAGCTGGCGCAGGCTGCGGTCGTTGAGCTTCTCGCGCAGCTCCGGCTGGCCTAAGAGGACGATCTGGAGGAGCTTGCGCTGGTCGGTCTCGAGGTTCGAAAGGAGCCGCACCTGCTCGAGGAGGTCCGAGTCCAGATCCTGGGCCTCGTCGATGAGCAGCACCACGTCCCGCCCCGCCTCGAGCTGATCCAGGAGGAAACGGTTGAGCATGCTCAGGCAGGACACGCGGTCGGTCTTGCCGGGCTTCATGCCGAATTCGGTGAGGATGGCCCGCAGGAGCTGCGTGGGGTTGAGGCAGGGATTGAGGATCAGCGCGGTGACGTAGTCCGGCCCCAGCTCTTCGAGCAGTGCCCGGCAGAGGGTGGTCTTGCCCGCGCCGACCTCGCCCGTGATCTGGATGAACCCCTTGCGCTCCCGAATGCCGAACAGGACGTGGTTGTACGCCTCCCGGTGGCGATCGCTGAAGAACAGGAACCGCGGGTCCGGCGTGATGTTGAACGGCGGCTCTCGGAAGCCGTAGAACTGGTTGTACATCTAGGGGGACTCTCTCATAAACGGCGAGCGGGTTCCTGGTTTCTGAGCCCGGAGGGCGTCAGACTCCTAGCCCAGGGCGTGAGCCCTGGGACCAAGAGCGCCCCTCCCTTTGTCCATGAGCCCCGTCAGGGGCGGCAGGGGTACCATGGTTGAGACTACTCCTCAAGGAGCTGGTCCACCTGATCTGGCGCTTCGTTGCCGCCCAGGGCTCACGGCCTGGGCTAGGAGTCTGGCGCCCTCCGGGCTCAGAAACCAGGAACTCGCTTCGGGGATGTCGTACTAGGATCGCTCCTCCTCGCGCATCTCGACGATGGTGTTCCCAGGATAAGTCTCAGCACCAAGGCTTTCGCGAAAGGACGCCATGGTCGGGAAACCGCGGATCTTCTCGAAACCGCGTACCGTCCGCGGATCAAAGTAGCGCTCCCCACATTGGCGGCAGACCGTAGCCACAACCTTACAGCGGACGACGTACGAGGCCGCCGAGATCAGCTCCTCGATCTCCCGTTCTTCAAGATCGGTCCCGCCGCAATGGAAACAGCGGGTCAATCGCGTCTCAGCGTCTTCCATGGAATCACCAATGTTTACGGAGCCCCGGCCGCCGCCGTCTTTTTCGCGGCCTCGCCGCCCTTCACGTACTTGTCGTACCAGGCGATGTAGCGCTCCATCCGGTCCTTCTGATAGCTGGGCTTCACGATGCCGTGGTTCTGCCCGGGATAGATGACCAGCTCGGTGTCCAGGCCGAGGCGGCGGAGGGCCTGGAAGAGCTGCTCGGAGTTGAGGAGGGGGACGTTGACGTCCTCCTCGCCGCAGAGGATGAGGGTGGGCGTGGTCACCTTGGCGACCTGGAAGAAGGGGGAGATGCGCATCCACCCCTCGGTGTTCTCCCAGGGGAGGCCGAGCTCGCCTTCCCATTCCTTCTGATAGTGGTCCGTGCCGTAGTTGGCGAGGTAGTTGACCTCGCTGGCCCCGGAGATGGCGGCCCTGAAGCGGTTGGTCTTCACGATGATGTGGTCGGTGAGGATGCCACCGTAGCTCCAGCCGCCCACGCCGAGGCGGTCGGGATCGGCAACGCCGATAGCAACGGCCTGATCGACGGCGGCCATGACATCGTCGTAGTCCTTGTTCCCCCAGTCGGCCCAAATGGCATGGCTGAAGTCACGGCCGTAGCCGGTGGAGCCGCGGGGGTTGGCGCCGACCACGGCGTAGCCCTGGGCGGCCAGCATCTGCCACTCGGCGTTGAAGGAGGTGTCGTACTGGGCCGTGGGGCCGCCGTGGATGCGGAGGATGGTGGGCAGGCGCTTCGTAGATTTTCCACCCGGCGCGCTCGTGCCCGGCGGCAGGGTGAGGAAGGCATCGACCTTGGTGCCGTCCTTGCTCGTGGACGGGAGGCGCCGGACCTCGCCGAGGCGGATCCCCTTCAGGAGCTCGTCGTTGACCGTGGTGAGGTGCCGCAGGGAGTCCCCTTCGGCCACCGAGACCTCGTAGGGGCGGCTCGGCGTGCTTTCCAGTACCACAGTCTCGTCCTTGGGGCCGAGGGCGTACGTCTGCACCGCCCGTTCGCCCGCGACGACCCGTTCCACGGCTCCGCCCGCCGCCGGGACGCGGACGAGGTGCTGGTTGCCGCCGTCCTCCACGATGAAGTAGATGGACTTGCCATCACGCGAGAAACGGGGCTTGCCGGCGTTGCGGTCGAGCTCGCGGGTCAGGGCCTTGGGCTCGCCTCCCGCCGCGGCAACCACGGCCACGTGGTTGGTGGCGTACCAGATGTCCTTGGGGTCGCCGCCGGCCACGTAGGCGATCCACTTGCCGTCCGGGCTGAAAAAGGGTTGATTGTCCGTACCGGGCGAGCTGGTGACGGCGCGGGGTTTCTGGTCCGCCTTGGCCTCGACGACGTAGACGTCGCTGTTGTCGTTGGAGTCCGGCTCCTGGGTGCGGTTGCTGGTGAAGGCGAGGAAGCGCCCGTCGGGCGACCAGGCCGGCTCGGCGTCGTCGTAACGGCCGAAGGTGATCTGGGTGCTCTTCTTGGCTTCGACCTCGAAGACGTAGACGTGCTGGCGCAACTCGCGCAGGTAGCCCTCGCCGTCGCGCTTGAACTGGAGGCGGTGGAGCACGATGGGCTTGGGCGTCTTCGGCGGCCCGTCCTTGCCGGCCTCGGCCTTTTCCTCGTCCTCGGTATCCTCATCATCCGGATCCACGTCGCCCACCACGAGAGCCAGGCGCTTGCCGTCGGGCGACCAGACGATCTCCGAGACGTCGGCCTTGTAATCCGTCAGCTTGACGGCCTCGCCGCCCCGGCGGTCCAGAAGCCAGACCTGGGCCTTCTTGCCGTCGCGTCCTGAAAGAAAGGCGAGGTACCGGCCGTCCGGGCTGAAGCGCGGCTGGCTCTCTCCCTTGGGGGAGGCGGTGAGCTGCACGGCCGGGCCGCCCGCGAAGGGGACCATGTAGACGTCGGTGTTCGACGAATCCAGCTTGGCGTCGAGCGACCGGACGGTATAGGCCACCCAGAGGCCGTCCGGGCTGACCTGGGGATCACCGACGGACTTGAGAGCGAAGAGGTCGTCTGCTTTCAGCGGCCGGGGATCGCTGTCTGAGGCATTCGGGGGAGCCGCGGGAGCGGCGGCGAGGGGAGCCGCGACGAGAAAGGCCAGAAGGAGACCGCGTCGGATCATGGAGTACCTCGAAAGGGGGATGGTCGTTTCCTGAAGAATCTGTTCCTGAAGATCCTAGCAGCCCAGGGGCGTCGGGGTTTAGACTCCCTTCGCCAATCCATGCCCTCCATGCTTTCTTTTTCCTGACAGGAGACGCCAGCAATGCCCCGCAAGCTCCTTCTTGGCCTGTTCCTTCTCGCGCCGGCCCTGCTTCCCCCCGCGGTCCGGGCCGAGGAACCGGTAGACCTCTCGATGATGACCCGCATCCGGGAGGAGGGCTTTCACCGTTCCCAGGTGATGGACACGCTGTTCCACCTGGCGGACGTCATCGGCCCGCGCCTCACCGGCTCGCCCCAGCTCAAGCAGGCCAACGACTGGACCCGCCGGCAATTCGAGACCTGGGGCCTGGCGAACGCCCACCTGGAGGGCTATCCCTTCGGCCGCGGCTGGTCGTTCTCCGCCTGCGAGGTCCGGATGGTCGCCCCCCGGGAGGTGCCGATCATCGCCTGGCCCAAGGCCTGGACCCCGGCGACCCCGGGCCCGGTGCGGGGTGAGGTGCTGCAGGCGGAGATCAAGGCCGAGAAGGATCTGGAGGATCTCAAGGGGAAGGTCGCCGGGAAAATCGTCTTCGTGGACGCTCCGGCGGACTTCGAGGAGCCCGAGGATCCCGCGTTCCGGCGCTACACCCCGGACACGCTCTCGAAGCTGGGCGAGTACGAGATCCCCGGGGAGGAGCACGACTGGCGCAAGCGCGGCATCGAGCGCTACCGCCTGCTCACCAAGGTCAACGAATTCATGGAGAAGGAGAAGGCCCTGGCGATGGTCGAGGTGAGCGCCCGGCTCAACGGCATCGTGCGGGTCTCCGGGGGCGGCTCCCATGTGCCCGGCGAGAGCGTGGGCGTGCCGGCGCTGGTGATGGCCGCCGAGCCTTACAACCAGATCCTCCGCTTGATCGAAGACGGCCAGAAGGTGGAGCTGGAGGTCGGCGTGGCGGCCCGGTTCCACGAGGACGACCTTGAGGCCTACAACACCGTGGCCGAGATCCCCGGCACGGACAAGAAGGACGAGCTGGTCATGGCCGGCGCCCACCTCGACTCCTGGCACGCGGGCACCGGCGCCACCGACAACGGGGCCGGCAGCGCCGTGGTGATGGAGGCGGCCCGCATCCTCAAGGCCCTGGGGGTCAAGCCCCGGCGGACGCTGCGCTTCGTGCTCTGGACGGGCGAAGAGCAGGGGTACCTGGGCTCCCTCGCCTACATGGAGCAGCACTTCGCCACCCGCCCGGAGAACACGGATCCCGAGCAGAAGGATCTGCCGGCGCGGTACCGCACGGACACCTGGCCGCTCAAGCTCAAGCCCGAGCATGCCAAGGTGGCGGCCTACTTCAACCTCGACAACGGCACGGGCAAGGTGCGGGGGATCTATACGGAGGAGAACGGCGCCGTGGGGCCCATCTTCCAGTCCTGGCTCGCTCCCTTCGCCGACCTCGGAGCCACCCAGGTGACGATGAACACCACGGGCGGCACGGACCACGTCCCCTTCGACCGCATCGGGCTGCCGGGTTTCCAGTTCATCCAGGACGAGATGGACTACGAGACCCGGACGCATCACACGAACCTGGACACCTACGACCACGTCCGCCGGGAGGACATGATGCAGGCCTCCGTGCTCATGGCCGCCTTCCTCTACGATGCCGCCATGCGGCCGGAGCCTCTCCCCCGGAAGCCCCTGCCGCAGGAGCCGCCCGCGAAGAAGAAGAAGGCCTCTAACAGGCCAGACGACGAACGATGACCCCGCCCAGCCGGCGGATCCCCTCCTCGATCACCTCGGGGGTGGCGTAGGAGAAATTGAGGCGCATCGTCCTCTCGCCACCGCCCGAGGGATGGAACGCGTTGCCGGGCACGAAGGCCACTTTCTCCTTCAGGGCATCCTGGAGGAGCGCCGCCGAGTCGAATCCCGCCGGCAGGGTGGCCCAGAGGAAGAGGCCGCCCTGGGGCCGGGTCCACTGGACCGACGGCGGAAAGTGGCGGTCGAGGGCGGCGAGCATGGCGTCGCGCCGCTCGCCGTAGACCTGGCGGATCTTCTTCACGTGCTGGTCCATGAAGCCGCCGCGGGCGGTCTCGTAGGCCACCATCTGGCCGAAGGTGCTGGTGTGGAGGTCCGCCCCCTGCTTCATCTGGACGAGCCGCGCCATGACTTCCTCGGGCGCCACCACCCAGCCGATCCGCAGGCCCGGGGCGAGGACTTTCGACAGGGTCCCCAGATAGATCACGCCGCCGCGGAACGGGCGCTCGCCCTGGCTGCAACCGTGGAATTCGGCGTCGATCTTCACCAGCGGCGGCAGGTGCTCGCCCTCATACCGGAGCTGGCCGTAGGGGTCGTCTTCCAGGATGGGGACGCCGTAGTGGCTGGCGAGCTCCACCAGCCGGCGGCGGCGCTCCAGGCTCAGGGTGACGCCGCCCGGGTTCTGGAAGTTGGGGAGCACGTAGAGGAACTTGGGGCCCGACCGCAGGCCGTCTTCCAGGAGGTCCATCCGCATCCCGTCGCCGTCGATGGGCACGGTGAGGTAACGGGCCTGGTACGCCGTGAACGCTTGGATCGCCCCCAGATAGGTGGGCTGCTCGGTGAGGATGCGGTCGCCCGAGTTGATGAACAGCTTGCCGATGAGGTCCAGAGCCTGCTGCGCCCCCGAGGTGATGAGCACGTGGGCCGGCGTGACCTCGATGCCGTAGCGCCCCATGTGCCGCACCAGGAGCTCGCGCAGGGGGAGATAGCCCTCGGTGGGGCCGTACTGGAGCGCGGCCGGGCCGTGCTCCTCCATCACCCGGCCGGCGGCGGCCGCAATCTCCTTCAAGGGAAAGACCTCGGGTGCGGGCAGCCCGCCCGCGAAGGAAATGATCTCCGGGTCGGCCGTCAGCTTGAGCAACTCCCGGATGGTCGAGCTGGTCATCCCCTGCGTGCGCAGGGCGAAGCGGTCACTCCAGGGGGTGTCTTCGAAGTGGGCCGCCGAACCGGCCGCCGCGATCTGCGAGGGTCGGCGGCGCTGGTGGACGATCCTGCCCTCCAGGGATGGCTGAGCGGCTCCGGGCGTACGGGTCCCCCGTTCTCTTTCCATGGCAAGTCCCTCTCTCGGAGCAGCCCGCTCCGCAGGAAACAACGAACCTGGAAAGGATTGTGACCGGGGCTTCCGCGCCTCACCACGCGCGAAAGGGTTGCGGGAGACCGCCCCGTGGGGTTGGAGGGCGGCGGGAGAAGGGACAGGGCTGAGGGGTCAGGGCGGCGGAAGCCGCCTCCGCAACCCCACGTTCCGCCGCCGCTCTTCCTCTTTCCGCTTCTTGCTCGCCGCCCAGGAGCAGATCGGGCAGGCGTCGAGGTCGTGGTAGAGCGCCGGGCAGTGGCGGCGGCCGAAGTAGATGATCTGGAGGTGGAGCCTGGCCCAGGCTTCCTCGGGGAAGAGGCGCTTCAGATCCTTCTCCGTGGTCTCCACGTTCTTGCCGTTCGACAGGCCCCAGCGGGCCGCCAGGCGGTGGATGTGGGTGTCCACGGGGAAGGCCGGCTTGGCCGAAGGCCTGGGTGAGCACCACGGAGGCGGTCTTGTGGCCCACGCCGGGGAGGGCCTCCAGCTCTTGGAGCGTCCTCGGCACCTGGCCGCCGTGCCCGCTCACCAGCAGCTCCGAGAGGCGCTTCAGGTTCTTCGCCTTGGTGCCGGAGAGGCCGATCCGGCGGATCAAATTGCGGATCTCCTCGACCGGCAGCGCCGCCATCGCCTCGGGCGTACCGGCGCGGGCGAAGAGAGCAGGGGTGACCTCGTTGACCAGCTTGTCCGTGGTCTGGGCCGAGAGGACGACGGCCACCAGGAGAGTGAACGGGTCGACGTGAGAGAGGGGGATGTCGACCGTGGGGAACAGCTCGTCGAGGATTCTGGCGATGCGCTCTGCTTTGTCTCGTCTCGTCATGGTTGAAGGAGACGATTTTTACCACACCGGGAGGGTTCGCGCCGGCGGGAAGAGACGAAAGGGCTCGGAGCGGGCGCGCGCGCCCGCTCCGAGGAGAGGGGGGCTCAGTTGCCGCTGGTCAGGATGGCGGTGCCCTGGGCCTGGATGCAGTGAATGACGCGCGTAGAGCCGAGGTCCGCCTCGGTGACGGCGACCCGCTCAACCGTGGTCGAAGTGCCGGAGACCGTACCCGAGGTATCGACTGCCACGTCGGTCGCGGCCGCGGACCGGGTGTCCTGCTGGCTCAACGTGAACTGGGCGTTGAGCGCCGCCGTGTTGTCCAGCACGAAGCCGTCCGAGACCTTGTGCGCGTTCAGGTAGCTGACGATCTCCGTGGTGCAGGGATTCGGCTGGGGATCCTCCGGGCAGCCCGAGCCAGGAGCGCCGCAGGTCTTCGGGTGCGGACCCGTGTGAGCCACCGGGCACTGGACGACCACGCCGCCGACGTACGTCCAGCCCGGGAAGAAGTTGGAGGTGCAATACGGCATGGTGGGGTCGGCGGCGGTGATGGTCCGGCTGCCGTCGACGTCGATCGTCACCGGAGGGGCGCAGACCACGGCGCCCGCGCCTGGATCGTGGCTCCAGCAGGCGTCCAGGGTGGTGATGGTCTGGTTGTCCGGCAGGGGGGCCGTGGCGACGCCGTTGGCGGCGTTGCGGAACCGGACCTTGCCGGCGACCGGGAAGCTGGCGTCAAACTTCCCGAAACGGTCGGGGATCGCGGCCTTGCGGATGGTGATCGTGCCCAGGCCCTGCGGCCCGTTCAGGCTCACCTCGGTGTTGTAGACCTCGGTCAAGCCACCGGGGCAGGCCACCGTGAACGACGCGACGCTCACCAGGTCCAGTGCGTGGATCTTGAGGTTTCCCGTCCCCTGCAGACCACCGTTCTGGTTGAAGGGGATGTCCGCCGGCCGGTTCACCACCGTGTCACCGGGAGTGATGTGGTTGACCGGGTTGGTCACCAGGGGACGGCCCTTGAGCGAGATCGTCCTCGTTTGTGGCAGCGAGTTGCCCGAGCAGAAAAACCCGCCGGGGATGTTGACCGTGACACTGGCTCCACCCGCCGGGGTGTACCAGATGTCGAGACCCTTGATGACGGCCGGGTCGGCGAACGCCGGAGCGGCGCACGCGATCACGGCGAGCACCAAGACCGCACAACTCAACTTTTTAAACATGGATTCCTCCTAAATTAGTATTAGCGGCTTCTAGTAGTAGTAGTGCTCGCCGGAGGATCTGCGGGACAACGAGGGGAGAAGAACGCGGTGACGATCCCGTGTCGCGGTTCGTGCGGCTGATCAACCTGCTCACCGGCCCTGGTCGCGGTCCAGCAGGATTCCCAGCCCCACGAGCGTCAGGGCGCAGGCCACGGTCAAGGCGCCGGCCACGAGGAAGCCCAGGCGGGCGTTCGAGGGGACCTGGGAGATGACCAGCACGCCGAAGCCCAGGGCGATGGCCACCGTGTCCGCCACGATGGCCGGACCGGCCTCGGCAATCGCCGCCAGGGAGGCGTCCCTCACCCCGTCTCCCCGCAGGCGCAGGAAGACCTCGTAGAAGTGGATGCCGTAGTCGATCCCCACCCCCAGCGTGATCGAGCAGAACATGGCCGTGGCCACACCCAGGGGAATCCCCGTCCACCCCATGGCGCCCAGCATCCAGGCCACCGCCACGGAGGAGGGGAGGGCGATCAGGAGCCCCACCTTCCACGAGCGGTAGAGGAGGGTCACGATCAGCCAGGAGCCGAGCAGGGCCAGCGGCAGGGAGAAGACCTGCGTGCGGACGATGGCCGGGATCATGGCCTGGCTCACGGCGATGTCCCCCGCGAAGCCGATCCGGATGCCGAGCGGCTCCAGGTGCTCCCGGGCGTAGCGCCGGGTATCCGCCATCAGCTTCGCCACCTGGCGGTAGTCGGGGTCCTTCAGGAACAGGGTGACCACACCCCGGCGGCGGGCGTCGTCGATCACCTCGCGGCGGCGCTCCTTGCCCCGCACGTCGTCGAAGTCGCCGACCAGCTTCGCCACCTGGGCCGCCGAGTCCGGGATGCTCATCCGCTGCGGGTCGCGGGCGAAGCGCAGGAAGGAGACGGTCGTCATCTGCGCGTAGGGGCCGAGCACTCCCCCCACCCTCGGCTGGCGCTTCAGGAAGGCCTCCATCCCGCCGATGGCGTTGAGGGCGCTGGGCTCCACGAGCGGCCCGGGCGTGCCCTCGTAGACCTCGCTCAGCGTCCCTTTCCAGCCGGAGAGGTCGAGATGGACGAGCAGCAGGTGGGTGCCGTTGAAGAGCTGGTTGACCCGCTCGGTCCCGGTGCGGAAGGGGCTCCCCGGGGCGAACCCGCTGAGCCAGGAATCCTGCACCTGGAGACGGAAGATCCCCAGGCTCGCCAGCAGGGTCGCTGCCGCGAGGACGGCCAGGGTACGCCCGGGCGCGCGGAACAGGGGCACGAACAGGCCGCGGAACCGGTCCGACGGGCCGCTCTCCTTCGCTCCAGGCCGCCGCAGGACCCGCGGCGGCAGCAGCGCGAGGCTGGCCGGCCCCACCATGAGCGACCAGAAGAGGCAGAAGAGCAGCCCCAGGGCCGCGAACGCCCCGAAGCTCCGCACCGCCGCCAGGGGCGAGGAGACGAAGGAGAGGAAGCCGATGATGGTGGTGATCGTCGCCAGCACGATCGGCCGGGCCATCTGCCCGAGCAGGGTCCGCACGGCTTCCGGATGCCGGGCGTCCGCGTTTCTGTCCTCTTCGAGAAGCTGCTGGTAGCGCCAAAAGAGGTGAATCTCGTCCGCCAGGGCCAGGGTGGTCAGGATCACCGGCAGCACGGCCGTGGTGAGATAGGCTGGAATGCCCAGCCAGCCCATGACCCCGAACGTGAACGCCTGGGCCGCCGCGAGCTGCACCATCCCCAGGAGCACCCCCGTGATCCGGCGGCACCCCAGCCAGAGGACGAAACCGATGATGGCCATTGAGAGCGGCAGCAGCACCGCCAGGTCTTCCAGGATGTGCGTGCCGAGCAGCGACTCGGCCACAGGCGCACCCACCACCAGGACGCGGTTTCCGGGGGCCCCGAACCGGCGGGCCACCGCCTCGATCCGCTGATAGAGGGACACCCGGTCGGCCGCCGCGGCATTGGCTCCTTCCGCCCCATCCAATACGTTGGGAGCCCCCACGAGCACGGCCACGGCGCTACGGTCCTTGGAGACCAGGGTGCCCCGGAGGATCTCGATCGCCTCCAGGTCCCCCCGGAAAATCTCCATCTGGAGCGGCGTCTCGGGGATCTCGTCCAGGAACGGCCGGAAATCGAGCGTGCCGGGGTAGACCCGGTCGCGCTTCTCCGTGGCCAGGCTCGTAACGCCTCCCGGCGGCACGCCCGGGACCTTCGCCAGGGCCACCGCCAGGTCGCGCAGGCGGCGCAGCGTCCCGGGGTTGAAGATGCCGTCCGGCCGCCCGGTCTCGAGCACCACCACGACGGGGTCCCGCAGGCCGAAGTGCTTGCGCACCTCGGCGTCGAAACGCACGGCGGGATCGTCCGGCGGCACGAGGGCGTGGCCGTCCGTGCGGAGCTGAAGCCGCAGGATGCCGGGCGCGGCCAGCAGCACCAGGAGGGCGAAGCCGGCGATGACGCGGCGGGGGTGGTCGATCGAATACAGCGCCAGCCGGTCGAACCCGAGGGCCGAACGGAACAGCGCGGAGGCGCGAGAGAGGCGGGTCAAGGCCCGATGATTTTACATAACTCTCTCGCGCGTTTGTCAGTATTTGGTACTGCCGGGCCCGGCGCCGGGAGCACCGGCGGTGCTCTTGGTCTTCTTGACGGCGCTGAGGATGCCGATGCCGATGAGACAGATCACGCCGACGGCGATCCACATCGAGGGCATGCCGGCGAGGTGGGCGCCCAAGGCGAGGCCGATGATCAGGATGATGAAGCCTACGAGATAAATACCGAACGAGGACGACATGCGCGTTTCCTCCGTGAATTCTTCAGGGTGCGCGAAGCGGCAGAGAGCCGTCCCGCGGGCTCCTCAGGAGGGATACAAAACGCGCGCCAACCAGGCGTCCTGAGGCGGCGGCGGGAGAGACATTATGCAGACTCGCATAATGCTTGGCCGCATAATGATTCTCAGAACCTTATCGTCAAGTCCGGCTGTCCCACAGGACGTCCGGGATCCCGCTGCTTCAGGTTCTCGTAGCGGGACATGACGAAGAGCGCGTCCGAGAGCCGGTTGAGGTAGCGGACGACGAAGGGGCCCACCGGCTCCAGGCGGGCCAGCGCGATGGCCAGCCGCTCGGCCCGGCGGCAGACGGTGCGGGCCACGTGGAGCTGGGCCGCGCCCGGCGAGCCTCCGGGGAGGATGAAGTTTTCGAGCGGGGCGAGCTCCTCCGACAGCTCGTCCATCAGCCGTTCGAGGGCGTCCACGTTCCTCTCTTCCACCACCGGCACGGGCATCGCGGCCTTGTCTTCCTCCAGGATGCAGAGGTCGGACCCCAGGTTGAACAGCTCGTTCTGGATGCGGGCCAGCGTCTCGGCCAGCCGCGGCTGGAGCCCGAGCGCCACGGCCACCCCGATCGCCGAGCTCAGCTCGTCCACCGTGCCGAAAGCCTCGATGCGGGCTGAATCCTTGGGAACGCGCTGCCCGCCGCCGAGGCCGGTCGTGCCGTCGTCTCCCGTGCGGGTGTAGACCTTGGTGATGCGTGGCATGGGGATCCCTCAAACCTCCCCGGGCGTGCGCACGGAGAGCAGGAGCACCCGGTCCCAGGCAGGGTCCACGTTGGAGACGGCTCCCAGCAGGGCCAGGCCGATGCCCGTGGCGCCTTCCAGGAAGCCGGCATCCGGCCGCCAGCCGGGCTCCTTGGTCTCGGGGTTCACTTCCCAGGCCCGGTAGCCCGCCACGCCTTCGCCCCGGACCTGGAAGCTCATCACGTGCAGGAGCCAGTGCCGCGCCGCCTCGGCGAAGCGTTCCTCGCCCGTGGCCTGATACAGGCGGTTGAAGAGATGGCCGAGACCGGCGGAGCCGTGGCAAAGGCCGGCGTCGCGGATGAGGGCCGTGGCTTCGGGCCGGGCGGCGGAATGGAGGCCGATGGCGATCGCCTCCTTCTCCCAGTCCGGCTCGCCGACGGCGCGGGCGGTGGCCAGCAGCGTGGCGGCGATGCCAGGATCGCCGTAGCACCAGGCGAGCCGGGAAGGGTTCGAGCTTCTCCGAGGGCATGTAGCTCGTGTCGAAGCAGGAGTCGAACCCGGAATCCAGCCGGCGGCCGAGCAGCCAGCGCACGGCGTCGTCCAGCAGGGGGCGCGCCCGGTCCGCCGCCACGCCGGCCGCGCAGGCCCCGGCCAGAATGGGAAGCACCCCGGGCAGGCCATGGGCCACCCCCAGGTTGTAATAACCGCCGGTGTGGATCTCCCGCTGCCAGTCGGGCAGCCGCTCGGGCGGCGTGAACCAGGCGACCCCTTCCTCCCTGCGCTCCGCCAGCTCGGCGAGGCGGTCGACGATCTGTTCCAGCATGGTGGCGGCCGACGGGCGGGGGAGGCGCTCCAGGGCGTAGACGCCGAGACCGGCGAGGCCGCTGATCAGGTCGTACTCTCCCGCCCAGGGCGAACGGCCGAGCGGCGCGTTGAGAGCCTCGTCGATCTCCAGAAAGGGATCCTCATTCTCCTCTCCCTCCGCGCCGGCTTCTTCTTCGGCCTCGAAGAGCCGCCTCTGGACGTGCTCCAGGGTCCAGGCGACACCGGGGAAGCCCGCGTAGAGCGAGGGGGACATGGGGGTGCTCGCCAGGGCTTCCGCGGACTGGTCGAGGAGCCTCTGAGGCGTGCTCGGCCGCGGCCTCCTCTCCGGTGTGCAGGGCGAGGTAGGCATAGAACAGGGCTTCGCCCGTGCGGCCGCCGGCGAGAGAGGCCTGCCGGAATTCTTCGACGTCGCTTGCGGCGGGCAGGGCGTCCGCGATCTCCCGGACGGTTTGGAGGGCCTGATCGGCCTGAGGACCATGAAGCAGAGGGCGCCAGTTCGAATCCATGACGTGGATTCTATAATCCGTCCGTGTCCAACCCGACCAGAACTTTCGCCCTCGCCGTTTGCCTCCTGTTTCCCGGCCTCGCCGGGGCGGAGACGGCCGCCGCGCCCGAGCCTCCGAAGGGCCTGCCGGAAGGAGTCACCCCGCTGCCTCCGGAAAGCGCGCGCCACTTTCAGGAGCCTCCTCGAAGCGGCGGAGAAGCTCCGGGGGCTGAAGAGCAAGCGGCCGGTCCCCGCCGGCACCCTGGCCGAGCCGGAGCTGCGCCGGAAGATGGCGGAGTCCGTGGCCAAGGACGTCTCCCCCGAGCAGGTCCGGGCCATCGAGGCCGGCGCCAAGGCGTTCGGCCTGATCCCGGAGGACATGAGTCTCGGCAACTATCTCCCCGACCTGCTGGCGACTCAGGTGGCGGGCTTTTACGATCCGGATCTGGACTACATGGCGCTGGTCCGCCGGGTGAGTGACGGGCCGGTCCCCGGCCAACAGAAGCAGGAAGGGGACCCGGAGGACGTCATCATCGTCCACGAGCTGACCCATGCCCTCCAGGACCAGTATTTCGACCTGAAAAGCTTCGACAACGCCGATCCCATGTCCGACGCCGCCACCGCCCGTGCGGCCCTGGCCGAGGGGGACGCCACGCTGACCATGATGAGCTACGTCGCCGGGCAGAACGTGGAAACCGTCCCCGGCATGGGCGAGGGGTTGAGCCGGGCCTTCAGCGACCAGGCTCTCGGCTCCGGCATGGCCGACCTGCCGGGAGGCGAAGAGCTGTCCAAGGCGCCGGCCTGGATCCGCGACTCGCTTCTCTTCAGCTACGTCCAGGGCTTCGCCTTCTGCCTGGACGTGCGGCGCACCGGCGGCCAGAAGCTGCTCGACCTCGCTTTCGCGTCCGATCCGCCGCGCTCCTCCGAGCAGATCCTCCACCCGGAGAAGTGGTACGGCCGGCGGGACGACCCCGTCGCCCTCGCCTGGCCCGGCCTCGCGGACGTGCTCCCCGGCTGGGCCAAGGTCTCCGACGGCGAGGTGGGGGAGGCCACGATCCGCACGCTGCTGCGGGGGACCTCCCGGAACCGGGCCTCCTCGGACCTTGCCGCCGCGGGCTGGGGCGGCGACCGTTTCGCGGTTTACGAGAAGGCCGGGCGGCGCCTGCTCGTCTGGTGGACGGAGTGGGACACCGAGGCCGACGCCCGGGAGATCCTGAAGGCCACCCGCAAGCTGGGCAACGGATGGCGGGTGGAGACCCTCTCCCCTCGCCGCGTCCTGGCCCTGCGGGGTGACGCCGCCCTGGCCCGCGAGCAGCGCAAGGCGCTCCGCGGCCGGCTGGCGGCGGCCGAGGCGGTGCGGCCGGCCAACCGGCCGATCGATCTGAAGGCTCTGGGCGCGGAGCCCTCACCTCCCCGCCCGGCTTCTCCCTAGGGAGAAAGGCGCCCTGACCTTGCTGGAGCGAACCGAGCCCGAGGTCGCCGCGGATCTGGTCCACCGTATCCATGGCGGCGACCGTGGCAATCATTGCGATGCGGTGGCCGAGACCGAGCTGTTCAATCGCTACAGCCGGGGGCTGCTCTACATGTTGCGCCGCATGGCCGGCGATCCGGCCCTCGCCGACGATCTCCACCAGGAGACCTTCCGGGTGGTTCTCGAGCGGCTGCGCGAGCGGGGCCTCGAAGAGCCGGAGCGGCTGGCCGGCTTCCTCCACCGCACCGCCAAGAACCTCTTCATCGGCGGCTACCGCAAGGGGGTCCGGCGCAAGACCGAGGGGGAGGTCGACGGCCTGGAAACCGTGGCCGATCCCGCGGCCGACCCTCACCAGCAGGCCGTGCGCCAGGAGGAATCCGCCCTCGTGCGCCGCCTGATCGGTGAGCTTCGAGACCGACCGCGACCGCCAGATCCTCTACCGCTTCTATATTGCCGAGGAGGACAAGGAGCGGATCTGCGCCGACCTCGACCTGTCGAGCCTCCACTTCAACCGCGTCCTCTTCCGCGCCCGCCAGCGGTTCAAAGATCTGCTGGAAAGCTCCAGGGTGAGATGATGGGGCCGCGCGTGGCAGAGCGTGGTTGGGGAGTGGACTGATGGATCACGAGCAAATCGAAAACGACCACGTCGCGGACCGTTACCTTCAGGGCAAGCTGACGCCCGAGGAGGCGGACCGCTTTGAAGAGCATTACTTCTCCTGTCAGGAATGCCTGGACGGGCTGGGCCGTGCCGAGACGATGTCGCGGGGCTTCAAGCGCGCCGCCGCCGAGGACGCCGCCCGCCTCGCCGCCGTCCGCCAGGCCGGCTTCTTCGTCGCCCTGGCCCGCCTCGGTCGCCTCGGCCGCTCGCGTCAGGCCGGCCTCGCCGTGACGGCCCTCTTCATGGTCCTGCTCCTGCCGGGCCTCCTGGCTTACCGCGAATTCGGCCGGCTGGGCCGTGAGCTGGACCGGACCCGTGAGGCCCTGGCCGCGCGCGAGCGGATCGATCGGGTCCCGGTGGTCCCGTCCGTGGTGCCTCCGGCCGTCGAAGACCGGTCCGGCGCCGCCGAGGCGGAGCGCCAAAGGCTCGAAGGCGAGCTGGCCCAGGAACGGACCGCCCGCACCGCCCTGGAGAAAGATCTCGCCCAGGCCCGGCAACCCCAGGCCAACACGCCCATCCTTTCCCTGAGCCCCGAGCGGAGCGCCGGGGGGGCGGATCCCACCCACCAAGTCCGTCTGACCCCCGGTTGGGTCGTGCTCTCGCTGGAGCTGGACGCCCCGGAGTATGAGTCCTACCGGGTGACGATTCTCCGCGAAGGCGGTACCGAGGTCTGGAAGAGCGGCGGCCTGGTGCCGAACGAAACCGACTCGCTGGCCGTCAGCCTGCCCACGTCGCTCCTCACCGCGGGGGACTATGGGGTGCGGGTGGATGGCGCCCCGAACGGCGCGGCTCCGGCTCCGGTGGCGCGGTTCACGTTCCGGGCGCTCTAAGGCAGTGTTCCCGTAAGCGAAGCCCCCGCCGGTGTCACGGCCCGGTACAAGTGGAACGGTCACCGCGCCCCCGCGCCTCTCCCCTCTCTTGCCGCGGCACCTCCCCGCCTTTTTGCGCCAGCGCCCCCTCTTGCCGCGGCAGCTACCCGCCTTCCCGCGGCAACCCCCACTGATGGGATGGTGCTCCCCTCTCTTACCCGGGCAGCCCCCTCCGTTGGTACGGGTCCGCCCCGCCTTGCCGCGGCAGCTCCCCCCGTTGGTGCGGCTCTCCCCTCTCTTCCCCGGGTGCTCCCCTCCCTTGCCGCGGGTCCGCCCAGCCTTGGGAGAGACGCCCCCTCTCTTGCCGAATGGCGCGGTAAGAGGGGGGAACGCCATCCCACCAGAGGGCGCTGCCGCGGGAAGAGAGGGGAATGGCGCGGCAAGAGAGGGGGCTGACGTACCAACGGAGGGAGCTGCCGCGGCAAGAGGGGGCGCTGCCACGGGAAGAAGTGGTGGTGCCGCGGTACGAGGGGGCGCTGCCACGGCGGCGCTCGCGCCCGCCGGGGCGCCCCTGGGACCGCCGGCATCCCTGCCGGCCTGACTTACTCCGCTTTTGAGGCCGGGCGCCCTACTCGTAGCGCAGCGCTTCGATCGGGTCCTGCCGGGCGGCCTTCAGCGCCGGCCACAGGCCGAAGACGAGGCCGACCGACGGTCGAGACGCCGAAGCCCAGCAGCGACCGACCACGAGCGGGGCCGCGGCCTGGAAGTCGAAGGCCACCCGCGCGAGCGAGCGCGGCGCCGAGCCCGACGCCGATGCCGAGCGCGCCGCCGACGCCGGTGAGGGTCACCGCCTCGACCAGGAACTGGGCGGCGATGTCGCGGCGCGGTCGCGCCGAGCGCCTTGCGCACGCCGATCTCGCGCGTGCGCTGGGTGACGTTCACCAGCATGATGTTCATGACGCCGACGCCGCCCACCAGCAGCGCGATGCCGGCGATCACGAGCATGGCCGCGGCGACGCCGCCCGTGATCTGCCGGAACTTGCTCGAGCTGGCCGATGGCTCGTGAAGATCGCGAAGTCGTTCTCCTGGTCGGGACGCAGCCCGCGGCGCGCGCGCAGGATGGCCGTCTCCTCCTCGATCAGGGCGTCGCACGTCCTCCGGCGCGCTTCGGCACGGTGGCGATGTGGATGGTGTCGCCGCCGCCGTTCTTCACCTCGGGGAACTGCTCGTCGAAGGTCGGTGATCGGGATGGCCACGAAGTTGTCGTTGCTGCCGCCCAGGAAGCGAGCCCTTGCTTCTCGAAGACCCCGATCACCTGGTAGGCGCGGCCGTTGACGCGTGATCGTCTCGGCCGATCGGGATCCCGGTGCGGGAAGAGCGCGTCGGCCACGTCGCGGCCCGATCACCGCGACGCGGGCGGCGTGGCGGACGTCGGCGTCGGTGAGGAAGCGGCCGTCCTGCGACGAAGTGGATGTTGGCCTCGGTGTAGTCGGGGTTCGTGCCGAGGACCGTCGGGCCCGTTGGCCTCCTCGCGGCCCGGCCCGCACGTCGACGGTGCCGCGGAAGAGGTAGCGCTCCTGCGAGACCGCGGCGGCCAGCGTCGACAGGCGCTTCAGGGCCTGCGCGTCCTCGATCGTGAGGTCGCGCCGGTTGCGCTCGCTCCTCGGGCGACGCCGTCGGGGCCGCCGAAGCGCGGCTCGTACTTCTGGAACTGCACGAGGTGGGTGCCGAACGCGGTGAACGCCGCGGTGACCTGGTGGTCGAAGCCGACCACGAAGCTGACCATCATGATGACGGTGGCGACGCCGGCCATCACCCCGAGCAGGGTCAGGAAGCTGCGCAGCTTCTGCTCGCGCATGGCCGCCAGGGCGAAGCGCACGTTCTCGACCCAGCAGCCGCCGATGCGGTCGCAGCGGCTCATCACTCGGCCCTCAGCGCGTCGACCACGGGCAGGTTCGAGGCGCCGCGCGCCGGCCAGTAGCCGGCGGCGACGCCCACGACGGTCGAGAGCAGCGAGGCCCATGGCCGACGATGCCGGGCGTGACGCTGGGCCGGGAAGCTCGAGCACGCGCTCGACGCCGAGGGCGATCAGGGCGCCGACCGCCGCACGCCGACGACGCCGCCCGCCAGCGAGAGCAGCGCCGCCTCGAGCAGGAACTGGCGGCGGATGTCGCGCTTGCGGGCGCCGACCGCCAGGCGCACGCCGATCTCCCGCGTGCGCTCGACCACCGCCGACCAGCATGATGTTCATGATCACGATCCCGCCGACGCCCGAGCGACACCGAGGCGATCAGCAGGGTGAGGATGAAGGCCGCGGCCGAGATCTGCCGCCAGAGCTCCTGCAGGCTCTCGGCGGTGACGACGCCGAACGGATCGGGGGCGCGGAAGTCGGTGTGGCGCAGCGCGCGCAGCACGCGCGCGCACCTCGTCGACCGAGGCCTCGACCCCGGTCACGCCGCCGCGGGCCTGGATCAGGATGTCGAGCGAGTCGCGGCTGCCGAACTGCCGCCGGAAGGCCTGGATCGGGACGCATCACCGTGGTTGTCCGGCTCTGGCCGAGCGTGCGGCCCTGCTTGGCCAGCGAGGCCGATCACGCGGTAGGGCGCGCCGCCGACGCAGGATCTCGCGGCCGATCGGGTCGAGGCTGCGGGAAGAGCTCGTCCTTGACGTCCCAGCCGATCACGGCCACCGCCTGCGCGCGTGCGCGTCCTCGCCGTCCGAGAAGTAGCGGCCGGCCGCGAGGTCGAGGTTCATCAGCGCGCCGTAGTTGGCGGTGGTGCCGTGCACGTGGACGTCGGCCAGGCGGCGGTCGCCGAACTTCACGGCCGCCGGTGCCCTGGACCTGGGCGCGCGACCTGCTCGGCCTTGCGGAGCAGCTGCCGCGCAGCCGCTCGAAGTCGTCGCAGGTCGATGTCGGGCCGCTTCAGCGCGTCGAGGAACTCCTCGCGGCTGCGGATGATCCCGAACTTGGTGACCACGAAGACGTCGGGCGAGAGCTGGATGAGCTTGCTCGCGGACGTACGACGTTGAGCCCGGAGATCACCGAGACCACGCCCACCAGCGTGGCCACCCCGATGATGATGCCGAGCAGGGTCAGGAAGCTCCGCAGGGCGTGGGCGCGGATGGCGCCGCAGCGGCCTCGCGGAGCGAGCTCCGCCAGCGTCATCGTCAGCTCGCGGCGGCCGCGCCGCCGCGTCCTCTTCTTGGGCTTCTCGACCCGCACGGCGTCGCCCGGGCTTGAGCGTCCGCAGCGCCTTGAACGGGCCGGTGATCACGCGTCTCGCCGCCCTCGAGGCCGTCCACCACCTCGAGCGACAGCTCGCCGAGCAGGCCGGTCTTGCACGGGCTGGAAGCGCGCCTTGCCGTCGTCCATGAGGTAGACCCCCTCCTCGTCGCGCGGGGCGCCCGGGCGCGGGCGTCTCGCCGGGCTTGCGCTCGATGTCGCGCACGCACCAGGGCCTGGATCGGGACCGCCAGCGCCTTGGCGCGGAAGCCGGTGAGGATGTCGGCCTGCACCGAGAGGCCGGGCTTGATCGCCGTCCGGCGGGTCCTTGAGCTGGACCTTGACCTTGAACTTGATCGCCTCGGTCGGCGCGCCGGCGACCAGGATCGGGCTGCTGCCGACCTCGGTCACGACGCCGTCGAAGGTCCGGTTGGGGTAGGCGTCGATGCCGCACCCGCGCCTCCTGGCCGACGCTTGACCGCGGGAATCGAGGTCTCGTCCACCTCCATCTCGGTCTCGACGACCGACATGTCGGAGATCGTGAGGAGCACGGTGCCCGGGCTGTTCTGGACGCCGATCACGGCGACCTCGCCCTCCTCGACCCGCCGGGCGGTGACGATCGCCGTCCATGGGCGAGCGGACGGTGGTCTTGGCGAGCGTGTCGCGCGCTCCTTCGAGGCTGGCGCCGGCCTGCTCGACCCGGCGCTCGGCCGCCTGCACCGTCGGCCTCCGCGGTGCGGACCGCCGGTGCGTGCGCGCTCGAGGTCGGCGTCGGGGATGATCCCGGCCTGGAAGTTCTCCTCGCGCGCGCCGGAGGTCGGTGCGCGGCCTGGTCGAGGGTGGCGCGGGCGGAGTCGACGCTCGTCGCGCAGGGCCTGCATCGAGAACTCGGTGCTGCGCGCCGCGGCGCGGGGGTTGATCGGCGTCGATCTGGAGCAGGAACTGGCCCTTCTTGACCTGGTCGCCCTCCTTGACGGCGAGGTGGGTGATCTGGCCCGGGATGGTGGCCGAGATGTCGACCTTCTTCTGGGCCTGGACCTTGCCGTTGGCGGTGACCTTGGCCTGGAGGTCCTCGCGCCCGACCTTGGCGACCTGGACCTCGGTCGGCTTCGGCCCCCGGCGCGAGTAGGCGAATCCGCCGATCCCGGCGATCAGGACGGCGGCTAGGGCGATCCAAAGGATCTTGCGTTTCACGAATAGGCTCCCAAAGGCCGCGTTCTTTCTCTTCCGCCCCCTGTCACAGGGTGTTCCCGCCGCGGCCATGGCCGGGGACTCGGCTGATGTCTCTACGTGGATGCGGGAGGAAGGTTACCGGCGGCGGGCGGGGTGGGTCAACGCGGGCAGACTCGCGGGGGAGACCCATCCATCTCGGGGTGCCGTTTGGGATAAACTCTTCGTCCATGAAATACCGAGTCTTTGTGCCGATGCTCTGCGCCGCCGCGATTCTCGCCTCGTCCGCCTGCGCCGGCGCGCGGCCGGCCGCGGGAGAAGGCAAGGAGGAGAGCCAGGAGGAGAGCGTGCTGGTGGGAGCCGTGACGCGGGAGGAGGTCGAGGCCGCCAACACCTCCTGGGTGGAGGCCGGAATCGAAGCCCACGCGGATGCCGGGGCGTCGCAGGCCCTGGCGTCGGTCGAGCCGGGGGCCGAGCTGACGGTCTACCTTGGCACCTGGTGCGACGACAGCCGCCGCGAGGTGCCGCGTTTCTGGAAGGCGCTCGACGCGGCCGGCGGCCTCGTCCCCTTCACGATCCACTACGTGGGCGTGGACCGGGAGAAGAAGGAACCGGCGGCGGCGGTCCAGGAGGGGGGCGTCCTCTATCTGCCGACCTTCGTGGTGCGCCGCGGCGGCCACGAGGTGGGGCGCGTGGTGGAGACCTCCCCGAACGGCATTGAGAAAGACGTGCTGGCGCTGCTCACCGGCAAGGCCCAGGGCGTCATCGCGACCCGCGACGACCTGCCCCCCACCGGCGCCGCCCAGCCGCCTCTCTAGGATTCGCCCATCGATGTCCTCCAGTCTCGGCTGGTTCCTGCAGGTTCTCGGGCTTGTCGTCGTCGGCAGCGCCCTGATCTTCGGCATGGCCTACGACCAGATCCGCCTGGAGCTGGCCGTGGCTGCCGGAGGCGCCGTCTTTTTCCTCCTGGGGAAATGGCTCCATGGGCGCGGGAGCCGGTAGCCCGTCTCCTCGTGCCCGTGCGGTTCCGCTGAAACCTTGGCCTTGAGCTTGCGTATCCACCCATGACGAGGGGAACGGAGCAGCCGACCGACGAAGATCTGGTTGCGGCGGTCCTCAAGGGAGACCGGGAGCGCTTCGGCGACCTGATCGACCGTTACCAGGGCCGCCTCGTCAACTATTTGTTCCGGCTGCTGCGCAATGCCGACGACGCGCACGACCTGACGCAGGAAGTCCTCGTCAAGGTGTACCAGGTTCTGGATCGGTACGACCCGCAGTACAAGTTCTCGACCTGGCTGTTCCGGGTGGCGCAGAACGCGGCGATCGACCAGATCCGCCGGCGGCGGCTCAAGGTGGTTTCGCTCCGGCAGGAAGACGACGAGGGAGAGGGGCGGGACTGGGATCTGCCGGCTCCCGAGCGCGGGCCCTACGGCGACCTGCGCAACCAGGAGCGGGGAGAGGCGATTCAGGAAGCCATCGAAGCTCTCCCCTGGGAGTACCGGGAGCTGATCCTGCTGCGCCACTTCGGCGAGCTTCCCTACGAGGAGATCGCGAGGATCAAGGGGATGCCCCTGGGGACGGTCAAGAACAAGCTCTTCCGCGGGCGCCAGATGCTCAAAGAGAAGCTTCAGGACTTTTTGAGTGATTGAAGACGCGAAGGGACGGAGTCATGAACAGGCCGGATCACAGCACGTACCGCGAATGGTTGAACCTGGATGCCGACGGCCTGCTCGCGGGTGAGGAGCGGACCCTCCTGAACGAGCACCTCTCCTCCTGCGCCGGCTGCCGGCAGGAGCGAGAAGAGCTCGCGGCTCTGGAAAGCCTCTTGAAGCGCACGTCCGTGGCCGTGCGGCCGGGGTTCCGGGACACGGTGATGTCGTCGCTCCCGCCGGCCGGCTGGGAGGCTCGCGCCCCTCGCGCCTGGCGCTTTCCGGCGGCGGTGGCCGCTCTGCTGGGCGGCCTCGCGGCGGCCCTGGTGGTGGCCGGCCCGTCCGCCAATCCCTCGGGCCTGTCGGCGCTGCTCGCGGTGGGGGGCATGTTCCAGGCCGCCCTGCTCGCCGGGGCCGGCCTGCTGGCCGCCTCCTGGAAGGGTGTGGGGCTCGTGGTGGCGGAGGTCGTCTCCTCGCCGGCCAGCCTCGGGGCCTTCGGTTTCCTGGTGCTCTGCCTGAACCTTCTGCTGATCTCTCTGATCCGCCGCCGGCGCCCGGCGGCTGTCACCTCCCCGAGGGGCAAAGGCACTGAGAGTTAGTGGGAGGTCTTGCGTAGCGCCGTGAAATTCCTGTTCGTCATCCTGCCGCTGGTGCTGGCCGGCCCGTCCCTTGCCCAACAGCATCCTGAAGCCGCCCTGCGCATCGAGGAGGGGAGCGTCGCCCACCAGATGGTGGCCGTGGGGCGGGACGTCGTCATCGCGGGCGAGGCCCTGTCCGACGTGGCGGCCCTGGACGGTTCGGTCGACGTTTCCGGCCGGGTCACGGGGGACATCGTGGTGATGCGGGGGAATGTGCGGCTCGCCCCCACGGCGCGGGTGAGCGGGGACGTGTTCGTGGTGGGGGGGACGATTCGTGCCGCCCACGGCGCCCACACGGGAGGCCGCATGGTCTCCTACCCCAATGCCTCCAGCGCTTGGCTGACCCTGCTCGAAGGGCCGTCGATCGGCCTGGGCTTCGCCTCCCGGCTGGTGCTGGGCGCCAAGCTCGCGCTGGTGGCCTCGTGGGCGGTTCTCCTCCTCCTTTTCTTCGCTTCGAGCGGCCGGCAGGTCATGGAGACCGCGGACGGCGTGCGGCGCGAGCCTTTCCGCAGCTTCTTCGTGGGCCTCACGGGGATCGTCTGCCTGGTGCTCACCGGCCTCTTCTTCAGCGCCTTTGCCGGCGGCGTGATCGGCGTGCCCCTCCTGGTGCTGGTGGTCCTCCTGGCCATGGTGCTCAAGCTCTGGGGCCTGGTGGCGGTCTTCTACGCGCTGGGGGACTGGGTCTGCCGGAACGTCCTGAAGCGCCGGTTCCGCCCGCTCAACGCGGCCACCGTGGGACTCCTGGTGCTGGGAGCCGTCAAGTTCCTCCCCTGGTTCGGCGTCCTCGCCTGGACGATGGCCACCCTGATCGGCGTGGGCGCGGCGCTCTCCACCAAGTTCGGCCGGCGCGAGCCCTGGTTCGAGCTGGCCTAGCAGGCGCAACTGGGCGCAACCGGGCGCAACTGGCGTAGCCGGCGAACGTATTCATAATCTCTGATAGATTTCCCTCCGGCATTTCCGGCATTTTTCGCCCAAAGGGAGTTTTCCGCATGCGCTCCGCGGTCGGGAAGGTGGCTCTTCTTCTCTTCGCGTCCGGCCTCTGCGCCCTGGTCTACCAGACGGCGTGGCTCCGGATGTTCCGGCTCATCTTCGGCGCTTCGACGGCGGCTTCGGCCGCGGTGCTCGCCATCTTCATGGCCGGCCTGGGCTTCGGCGGGCTGATCCTGGGCCGGCGGGTGGACCGGCATCCTTCGCCGCTCGCCTTCTACGCCAAGTTGGAGGCCGGCATCGCGGTCACGGCCGGCCTGTCCCCGTGGCTCGTGGAGCTCGTCGAGTGGGTGTACGTGAGCCTGGGAGGAAGCGCGCGGCTCGGGCTCGGGGTGAGCACAGGAGTCCGCCTGCTGCTCGCCACGCTGGTGCTGGCGGTCCCCACGTTCCTCATGGGCGGGACCCTGCCGGCGGTCGCCCGCTCGGTCGAACGGGTGGCCGACGCCGGCCGCCGCGTGGTGGGCCTGCTCTACGCCGTGAACACCCTGGGCGCCGTCCTGGGGACCCTGGCCACCACCTTCTTTGCCCTGGAAAAACTGGGCATCCGCAAGACGGTCTGGATCGCGGCGCTGCTCAATCTCCTGGTGGTGCTGGTGGCCCGGAGCATGGCCCGTCAGCTGCCGGTGGAAGGCACCGCGGACGTGGACACGGGCGAGCCACGGGCGGGCTCGGACGGCGAAGCGCGCGGCGGGCTCCTTGTGCCGGTGGCGGCAGGAGTGGTGGGCTTCGCCTTTCTGTTGATGGAGCTGGTCTGGTACCGCATGCTGGGGCCGCTCCTGGGGGGCTCCTCGTATACCTTCGGGCTGATCCTGGCCGTGGCTCTTCTGGGGATCGGGCTGGGCGGCCTCCTCTACGGCGCGGGGGAAGGCCGGCGGCGCCCCACGATGCTGGCCTTCGCCCTCACCTGCTCCCTGGAGGCCTTGTTCATGGCCCTCCCCTTCGCCTTGGGAGACCGGGTGGCGGTGGCCGCCGCCCTGCTGCGGCCCATCGGCGGCGCGGGTTTCCTCCCCCTGGTGGGGGTGTGGACGGTGATCACGGTCCTGGCGGTGCTGCCGGCCGCCATCGTGGCCGGGTACCAGTTCCCGCTGCTGATCGCGCTCCTCGGTGCCGGCCGGCGGGAGGTGGGACGCGAGGTGGGCGTGGCCTACGCGGCCAACACTCTTGGAGCCATCGTGGGATCGATCGCGGGGGGCTTCGGCCTCATCCCCCTGTTGACGGCAACGGGCGTGTGGCGCCTGGTGGTTTTCCTGTTGCTGGTTCTCGCTGCCGTGGCGGTGGCCGCCGGCCTGCGCGCTACGGGTTCATCCTGGCGGGCCGCCGCGGCGCCGCTGCTGGCGGGAGGGGTGGGGCTCTGCTTCGCCCTGGCTCCCGGGCCGTCGGTGTACTGGCGGCATACGGCGATCGGCGCCGGCCGCGAGCCGGTGGCGGGCTGGGAGGGGCCCAACGACATCCGCAACCGGGTGGAGGAGGTGCGCCGGCGGATCAACTGGGAGGCCGACGGCGTCGAGAGCAGCGTGGCGCTCGACCTCTCGGACGAGTACGCCTTCATCGTCAACGGCAAGTCCGACGGCACCGCTCTGAGCGACGCCCCGACCCAGGTGATGAGCGGCCTGCTGGGCACCGCCGTCCATCCCAACCCGCGGCGGGCGCTGGTCATCGGCCTGGGCACGGGGAGCACGGCGGGCTGGCTCGCCCAGGTCCCCTCGATCGAGCGGGTGGACGTCGTCGAGCTCGAGCCGGTCATCGAGCACGTCGCCCGCAAGCTCTCTCCGATCAACCGGAACGTGCTCGAGAACCCCAAGGTGCACCTGGTGATCGGCGACGGGCGGGAGTTTCTGCTCACCACGGACGGCACCTACGACGTCATGTTCTCCGAGCCCTCGAACCCCTACCGGGCCGGCATCGCGAGCCTGTTCAGCGTCGACTTCTACCGCGCCGTGAAGCAGCGCCTGCGGCCCGGCGGGCTCTTCCTCCAGTGGCTCCAGGGGTACGAGATCGACGCGCGGGCCGTGCGGACGGCCTATGCCACCCTGGGAGAGGTCTTTCCGTCCATCGAGAGCTGGCGCGTGCACCGCTCCGACCTGCTGCTCATGGCGAGCCGCGAGCCCCTGGTACACGACCTCGGCCTCATCCGCGCGCGCATGGTCCAGGAGCCCTACCGTACCGCCATGGCCCGCATCTGGGGTGTCGAGGGCGCCGAAGGCTTCTATTCCGGCTACGCGGCGTCCGGCGCGTTCTCCCGCGCCATGCGCGAGCCCCGAAAGGACGCCGTCAACGACTTGATCAATAATGACTTGATCAATACGGACGACCGGCCCATCCTCGAATTCGGCTTCGCCAGGAACCTCGGCCGCTTCGGCCTGTTCGACATGGAGGATCTTCTCGGCCTGGCGAGGAAGCGGGGCGAGGACCGCCCCACCACCCGTGGCGGAACGCTGGACTGGTCCCGGGTTCACGAGATGAGGGTGGCGCGTTCCGCTTACTGGGAGGTGCCGTTCCCCGATCCCGAGCCCGAGGGCGATCCGGCGGCCCGCCGGCGCATCGCGGCACGGTATGCCTCCCTGCGGGACGACATGGTCCAGACCTGCTCGCACTGGTTCAGCCAGCCGGAGCCTCCGCGCGGCCACGAGGATCTGCTGATCGTCGGCACCTGCTTGGCGGACGCCGCCGACCCCCGGGCGCCGGCGGTCGCCGCGCAGCTGGCCCGCCAGCAGCCGATCGAGGGCGACCTCCTCCTTGCCCGCTGGCATGCCGCGGCCGGCCGCGTCCGGGAGGCCGGCGACCACCTGATGGCCGGCCTCGCCGGCTACCGCAAGGATCCCTGGGTCTACCGGCGGCTCGTTCGCAGAACCCTGCCGCTCTCGCTCCATCTGGCTCGGGAGGACCACGCGCTGGGCCGGCAGCTCTGGCAGGCGCTGGGAGAGCCGTTTGCCATCGACATGTTCGAGCAGCAGCGGCTGACCCTCAGAGCCGAGATCACCCGCGTGATCAACGCCCCGGACCTGTGCGCCGCGTCGCTGGCGGCCCTGGAGCCGCACGTTCCCTGGGAAGAGAGGTTCCTCCGGTACCGCTTCGGCTGCTACCAGGCGAACAAGCATCCGCTGGAGCAACGGGCGCTCCGGGATCTCAAGGCGTTTCTGGACGACGCGCCGCCGAGCCTGACGGAGGGCTTGGCACCGTAAGCCTCCGCTATTTGGCCCAGTCCACCGGCTCGGCTTCCGTCTGAAGGAGGTGCCCCTTGGACAGCTCCCGCTCTCTGGCGAGGCGCGCGAGGTACTGCACCTCCTCGGGCCTCAGGTCTGGATGGAAAAAGTCGAAGACGAGGACGAAGCGGGGCTCGCCGCCGTCGTTCCAGGCCGAGTGGAGGAAGGAGTCGTCGAACACGATGCACCTTCCCTCCCGCTGCTCGATCTCGTGCGCGCCGACCTTGAGCCGGCAGCGGTCCGGGAACGGAACCCGGAGCGGCAACTGGCAGCGCAGCTTGGCGTTGGTGTAGCCGTAGTGCGGGGCGATGAAGCTGTGGGGGGCGAGACCCGAGTACATGCTGGTGCCAAACTCCGCCACCCCGGGGACCCTGCTCAGGATGCGGGCCGTTTCCGGACACCGGCGGCAGGTCTCTTCGACCTGCTTGCCGAAGACCCAGAGATAGGAGGCGGCCCATTCTCCCGTGCTGGTCTGGGCGCGGTAGACGGGCGAGAAGCCGGGGCCGCCCGCCACGAGCCGGTCGAATTCGGCCTGGATCACCGGGAAAGCCTCTTCGAGCACGGCGACCCAGGGGAATCGTCCGCGATCCTCCCGGTCATGGATCTCGCGCGTGTCGAGCCCCGGATACAGCTCCAGGGGGCGTTGCAGGGGGAAATGGGAGACGAGCGGCCGGCGGAGACCGGCGCCGCCCTCCGAGGCCTGCCTAAAGAGGGCGAGCCGCGAGGGCGCCGGCTGCGGGTCGTTGTCCGAAGGCCGCAGCAGCCCTTGGGCGATCCAGGCCTGGAGGAGCTGCTGGAGCGTCTCCCGCTCGACCTCCCAGTCCTCGGTCGCCGTTTCGTAGGCCGCTTCGGCCGTTCCGGCCCGCGCGAAGACCAGAACCAGGGGCACCCACTCCCTCGGCACTTCGGTGGTGGGCTCGCCCGGCCCGGAGTCCACCTGGAGGTTTCCCGCGGGCGTGAGGCGGAAAATCAGGTCCGCGGGAAGCACATAGGAACGGTTCCAATCGAAATCGGTTTCTGGCATGGCTCGCCCCCGCGTCTTATCAAAGTATTAGCATAGCATTTATGCATTCTGTCCTTCCTTGACCCTCTGCCTGCCGATCCCATAGGCTCGCCTTCCGTCTGTTTATTTTACAAGGCGCGGGAGGGGCCAGGAACATGCAGTCGATCGAAACCATAGGAGTCGTCGGCGCGGGGACCATGGGGCATGGCATCGCCCAGGTCGCCGCCCAGAGCGGATATCAGGTGGTGCTGGTGGACGCGGTGCCGCAGGCGCTCGAGCGCGGCAAGGCGCAGATCGCCAAGGGCTATGAACGCCTCGTGAGCAAGGGGAAGCTGGCCGCCGAGGACCGCGACCAGGCGCTCGCCCGGCTTTCGACGGGGGGCGACCTCGGGGCGCTCGAGAAGGCCGACCTCGTGGTGGAGGCCGTGGTCGAGCGGTTGGAGGTCAAGCAGAACGTCCTCGCCGAGCTCGACCGGGTGTGCCAACCGGAGGCGATCCTCGCCACCAACACCAGCTCGATCTCCATCACCCGGCTGGCCGCCGCCACAAAGCGGCCGGAGAAGGTGATCGGCATGCACTTCATGAACCCCGTGCCGGTCATGCAGCTCATCGAGGTGATCCGCGGCCTCGCCACCAGCCAGGAGACCTGGGCCGCCGTGGAGGCGGCCTCCCGGCGCATGGGCAAGACCCCCGTCGAGGTGCATGACGCGCCGGGCTTCGTCTCCAACCGCGTGCTCATGCCAATGATCAACGAGGCTATTTTTTGCCTCTACGAGGGCGTCGGGAAGCCGGAAGCCATCGACGAGGTTATGAAGCTGGGGATGAATCACCCCATGGGGCCGCTCGCGCTGGCCGACCTGATCGGGCTCGACGTCTGCCTGGACATCCTGCGCGTTCTCCAGCAGGGGTTCGGCGATCCCAAGTACCGTCCCTGCCCGCTGCTGGTCAAGATGGTGGACGCCGGCCGGCTCGGCCGCAAGTCGGGCCGCGGCTTCTACGAATACGGCCAGGGCTGAACCCGGCCCGGCCGCCTGGAGGAAGACGAAAAAAGGATGTATTGCCAAGTCTGTGGCGCCCCCAACCAGGACGACCACGAATTCTGCGTCCGCTGCCACCAGAAGCTGCTGGTGCTTTCGGGCTCCATGCAGGGTGACGAGGACTCCTACGAGGAGTCCGTGGAGGAGAGCTTTTCCTTCGACGAGCACCTTCTGGAGCGGATCTCCATCCTGGAGGAGGCGGTCAAGCGGACGGCGGAGACCGTCCGCCAGCTCCTGGGTGCCCTGCACAAGCAGGAAAAGAACATGCTCATCAACCAGACCGGCCTCTCCGCCCTGCGCGAGCTTCTGGAGCACAAAAAGTACATCGCCTGGGAAGAGTGGAGCGACCTCTGGGAGTCCAAGATGGACTACCAGCTCCTGGCCCTGGAGAAGCGTGAGCGGTTCCTCGCCACCAAGGAGCGCATCGCCGGCCTCTATCACGGCGACAAGCGGAAGCTCTTCCTCCAGCACCTGGAGGACGCGGAATACGCGCTCTTCGCCTTTGACATCGAGCGCGCCGTGGTGGCCCTGGAGTCCGCCTACAAGCTCGACCGGGGCAACTACGAGCTGGCCTACTTCCTGGGCGAGACCCACTTCAACGAGGCCAACAGCGAGCAGGCGCTGACCTACTTCGCGCGTGTTCTGGAGGTCAAGCCCGACCACTACGAGGGCCTGGTCTACAGCGGTGTCATCCACTACGAGCGGGGCGACCACAGCCGGGCCGAGGAGTACCTGAAGCGGGCGGTCGCCGTCTACCCCGACAGCTTCCTGCCCCATTTCAGCCTGGGCGCCGTCTACGCCGGCAAGGGGAACCTCGCCAAGGCCGTGCTCTTCCTGGAGCGGGCGGTCGAGGTCGATCCGGTGCCGCAGGCCTTGTTCCTGCTGGGGAGCTGCTACTACGAAATGGGCAAGTTGTCGCTCGCCGTCCACTATCTCCAGGAGGCGGTGCGGCACGATCCGGCCTTCGAGGAAGCCCACCACCTGCTGGGCCTCGCCTACCTCGACCGCCACTGGACCCGGAAGGCTCTGGATTCCTTCCGTCAGGCTCAGCGGCTCAACCCCAAGAAGCTCCAGTACCAGGATCTCGTGCGCTACCTCTCGGGCCACGCCGGCACGCCGCTGCCGGAGGTGGACGGCGAGGCCGCGGGCTGGTTCCGCAAGGGCGAGGAGATGCGCGCCCGCGACAACCTGAAGCAGGCGCACTCCTGCTACCGCCGGGCCCTGGCGCTCGACCCGGAGAACCCGACGCTCCTCATGTCCTACGCCCTCCTGTGCCTGCACATGAACCGCAACCAGGAGATCGAGGCGGTGGCCCGCAAGGTGCTGGACCTGAATCCCGGCGAGACGCTCAAGGCCACGGCCTACGCGGCCTTGATCGAGGCCCTGCGCAGCCAGGGGAAATTCCGCGAAGGCAACCGCATCGGTGAGCGGCTGCTCGACGAGGGGAGCTCCAACTTCACCAAGTCCATCGCCTACTACGAGATGGCCTACAACCTGGCGGAGATGGAGGAAGACCTCGACGAGGCCCTCGATTACGCCCGCCGCTCCGTCGACCTCGCTCCCGACGAGATCAAGCAGTTCCCCCTGGCCGCCCTGGGCTGGGTGCACTACAAGCGCAAGGAGTTCGACCGGGCCATCGACTTCCTCTCCAAGTCGAGCGAGCTGGGCCCCTCGCCCACGACCTTGACCCACCTCGGAATGGCGCTCCTCGCCCACGGCGAAGAGGACCGGGCCCGCTCCGTGCTCGCCCACGCCCGCACCCTCGGCGACCGGGGCGAAGCACTTCAGGAGAAGATGATGGAGTGCATGAAGGATTCCGCCCGCCTGATCGAGCGGGCTCGGCGGGGGACGCGGAAGTAATGCGAAGTAATGCGGTCCCCGTCGGATCTCGCTAATCTCCGCCCTTGAGCCCCGCCTTCTTCGCGTAGTACCGGAACGAGCGGAAGCTCATCCCCAAAAGCTCCGCCGCCTGGGTCTGGACGCCGTCGGTGCGCTCCAGGGCCTGGATCATGAGCTGCGTGCGGATGGATTCCAGGTAGGCCTCCAGGTCCAGCCCCTCCTCAGGGAGCTGGATGAGGTCGGGGTTGGTCCGCCGGTTGGTGAGGAGGTTGACCGGCAGGTCGCGGGTGGTGACCGTCTCGGCATGGGAGAGGGCGAGGACGCGCTCGATCAGGTTTTCGAGCTCCCGCACGTTGCCCGGCCAGTCGTAGCTCTCCAGGATGTGCATGGCCTCGATCGAGATCTGGCGCAGGGGCACGTCCATCTGCTTGCTGTACTTCTGGAGGAAGAAGTCGACCAGCAGGGGGACGTCCTCCCGCCGCTGGCGCAGGGGCGGCAGGTGGATGGGCAGAACGTTGATCCGGTAGTAGAGATCCTCGCGGAAGTCGCCCGTCTGGATACGGGATTCGAGATCCTGGTTGGTGGCGGCGATGATCCGCACGTCGACCGGCTCCTCGTCGGTGCCGCCCACCTTGCGGATGACCTTCTCCTGCAGCGCGCGCAGGAGCTTGACCTGCATGGTGGGGGTCATCTCGCCGATCTCGTCGAGGAACAGCGTGCCCCGGTCGGCCTCCTGGAAGAGCCCCTTCTTTTCGCGCACGGCGCCGGTGAAGGCGCCCCGCTCGTGGCCGAAAAGCTCGCTTTCGAGCAGGTTCTCGGGCATGGCGCCGCAGTTGAGGGAGAGGAAGCGGCGCGCGGAGCGCGGGCTCGCGAAGTGGATGGCGCGGGCGATCAGCTCCTTGCCGGTGCCGCTCTCGCCGTGGATGAGGACGGTCGAGCTGGTGCGGGCGATGCGGTCGATCAGCGAGAAGATCGCCTGCATGCGGCCGCTCTTGCCGATGATGTTGTTGAAGGTGTACTTCTGCTCCAGCTCCCGGCGCAGGTAGATGTTCTCGTCCGCCAGCTCGGCCCGCTCCAGGGCCTTCTGGACCACGATCTTCAGCTCCTCGACGTCGAAGGGCTTGGAGACGTAGTCGGCCGCACCGAGCTTCATGGCCTCGATGGCCGACTTGGTCGACGTGTAGGCGGTCATCATGATGACGGGCGGGCTGGCATCGCCCGCGGACTTGATCTGCCGCAGGAGGTCGAGGCCGTTGCCGTCCGGCATCAGGATGTCGCACAGGACGAGATCGAAGCTGCCGCGGTCCAGGCAACGGCGGGCTTCCTCGACCGAGCGGGCCGTGGTCACGTCGTACCCCTCACTCTGGAAGAGCAGAGAGAGGAAGTCGACCAGGCTCGCCTCGTCGTCGACGAGGAGGAGGCGGGGGCTCACGCGGGGGCCTCCGCCGAGACCAGGGTGACGCTCGCCCCTGCCGTGGGCAGCTCGACGGTGATGGTGGTGCCGGCGCCCGGGCGGCTGTCGACCCGCAGGCGGCCGCCGTGGTCCTGCACGATCCGGTAGACGATGGCCATGCCGATACCGGTGCCTCCGTCGAAAAAGGATTGAAAGGGGTGGAAAAGGTTGGTGCGTTGCTCCTCGGTCATGCCGCGGCCGGAGTCGATCACCTGGATGCGGTACCACTCCCCGCCGAGCTGGCCCACGACGCGCAGGGTGCCGCCGTCGGGCATGGCCCGCAGGGAGTTGCGCGCCAGGTTCCAGAAGATCTGGCTCACCTGGTCGGGGTCGGCGAACAGCCGGGCCGAAGGAGGATCGAGATCCACCTGCAGGTGGTGGTGGCCGGAGACCTCCTCGCTGTTGCGAAGCAGCTCGACGTTTTCGGCCAGCAGGCGGGCGATGTCGAAGGACACGCTGGAGCGCTCGCGCGGCCGGGCGAAACGCAGGAAGCCCTTGATGGTGCGGTCCAGCCGGTGGCTCTCCTTGAGCAGGATCTCCATCAGCTTGCGCTGGGCCGGGTTGCCGTCGATGGAGCTGGAGAGCATCTGGACCGAGCCGGAAATGGCCGCGAGCGGGTTGCCGATCTCGTGAGCCAGGCCCGCCGCGAGCTCGCCCACGGCCACCATGCGGTCTTTCATGCGCAGCTCCTCCTGCATGCGCCGCCAGCGGGTGAGATCCTGGAAGATGATGATGTAGCCCCGCTGGTTGCCGAAGGAGTCGGTCAGCCGGGAGACCGAGAAGCCCACGAAGCGGGTCTCTCCGTGGCCGCTCGTCATCTCCACCTCGGAGCGCATGCGGCCGGTCTGCGCGCTCGCGGCGATCGCCTCCTCCCACTGCTCGGGGTTGAAGAAGCCCGTCTGGTGGATCGGCGCGCCCACCAGCTCTTCCTCCGTACGGCCCAGGATCTCCAGGCCCGCCAGATTGGCGCTGGTCACCGTGCCCGCGAGGTCGGTGGTGAGGATACCGCTGGTGATCGACTGGATGACGTCGCGGTGCACGAGCTGGAGGTCGGCCAGGTGCCCGCTCTTCTCTTCCAGCTCGCGCTCGACCCGGGTGACGCTGTGGGCCAGGTAGTTGGTGAGCAGGGCCACGGCGTAGAAGCCGAAGCCGTGGACGGCGAGGTTGTAGCCCAGCCGCCAATCGAACGTCACCTCCTGGCTGGGGTTCGCCGGCTGGAGCACGCCATAGAGCATGATCGCGATCATCCCCCCGTAGAGGAGGAAGGCGAGGCTCGCCACCGTCACGCCCGCGCGCCGGCGCAGCAGGGTCGAGGCCACGGCGATGACGATCAGGTAGAGCAGCGAGAATGGGCTCGTGGCGCCGCCCAGGTAGTAGACCAGCACGGTGATCAGCACCAGGTCGCCGAAAAACTGAATGTAGGCCTGGGCGGTCGGCGAGCGGCGAAGCACGCGCATCAGGGCGATGTAGAGGAGTGTGGCGCCGAACGTGGCGACGCCCAGGATGGAGGCGACGTGGCGCGGCAGAACCTCGGGCTCCGGGGCGGGGACGACCACCGCCGGAGCGGGCAACTTCGGCGCGGGCGGCCCCATGGTGCCCGGATCGGCCGACTGCGGCGCCGCCGGCAGCATCCAGAGCTGGAACAGGCCGAAGGGGAGCAGCACGCTGACGATCGCCACCACGCGGATGGCGATGTACCAGCGGAGCTGACTGGAGAGAGAGGTCATGGGACCGTGGGAAACGTGGGGGCGGCCCCGTGTGGCCGCCCCTGCCGGCAAAACAGGTCTCCTCACCCTACCCGATCTTGGTCAGGATCGAGTAGAGGGGCAGATACATGGCCGTTACGATCGTGCCGATGACGCCGCCGAGGATGGTGATCATGAGCGGCTCGATCAGCTTCATCAGGCCGGCCACGGCGGTGTCCACCTCTTCCTCGTAGAAGTCGGCGATCTTCGAGAGCATCTGGTCCAAGGCGCCCGTCTGCTCGCCGACGTTGATCATCTGCACCACCATGGCGGGGAACACCTTGGTCTGCCCCAGGGGGTCGCTGATCGTCTTGCCTTCCTCGACGCTCTTGCGCACGGCCATGACGGCGTCCTCGATGACGGCGTTGCCGGCCGTCTTGGCCGTGATCTCCAGGCCGTCGAGGATCGGCACGCCCGAGGCCGTCAGGGTCGCCAGCGTGCGGCAGAAGCGGGCCACGGCGATCTTCCGGAGCAGCATGCCGATGATCGGGATGCGCAGCAGGAGATTGTCCAGAATGCGCTTGCCGTGCGGCGTCTTGTGCCAGCGGTTGATCGCCACGATGCCGAAGGCGATGACCAGGGCGATGAAAATGAAGTAGTCGGCCACGAAGTTGCTGGCGCTGATCACGATACGGGTCAGGAGAGGCATCTCGCCGCCGAGGCCCGAAAAGAGCTGGGCGAACACCGGGATCACCTTCCAAAGGATGATGAACACCACCAGGGCCGCGATGAGGATGATCGACACCGGGTAGATCAGGGCCGCCTTGACCTGGCTGTTCAGCTTGACCGCCTTCTCGATGTACACCGAGAGGCGCTGGAGGATGATGTCGAGGATACCGCCCGCCTCGCCTGCCGCCACCATGTTGGTGTAGAGGTTGTCGAAGGCCTTGGGGTGCTTCCTCATGGAGTCGGCCAGGGTGGCGCCGGCTTCGACGTCGCTCCTCACCTGGTTGATGATCGTCTGGAAGGTGCGGTTCTCCTCCTGCTCGCCGAGGATCTCCATGCACTGGACGAGCGGCAGGCCGGCGTCCAGCATGACCGAGAACTGGCGGGTGAAGATGGCGATCCGCTTGGCGCCCACGCCGCTGGGCAGGCGCGGCATGAGCTTGATCTCCCGCCCCTTCTCCTTGATGCTGGTGATCTGGATCTGCTGGCGCCGCAGCACCGCCACGGCCGCGTCCCGCGTGTCGGCCAGGAGCTGGCCTTCCTGGACCTGGCCGGTGCGGTTCTTCCCCTTCCAAACGAAACTGGGCATCCTCGAGCTCCTCCCCCTACGCCGTCAGCGCGGGGTTCAAACTTGCCGGGCCACGGTTGATGATCTCTTGCAGCTCGTCCGGGTAGGACGAGCGGGCGATCGCCGTTTCCAGCGTGATCATGCGCTTGAAGTACAGGGCCGCCAAGGCCTGGTTGAACGTCTGCATGCCGTGCTTGGCCTGGCCCGTCTGCATCATGCCGTAGATCTGGTGCACCTTGTCCTCACGGATCAGGTTGCGGATGGCGGGGGTGGGGATCAGGATCTCCATCGCCATGGCCCGTCCCTTGCCGTTGGTCTTGGGCAGCAGCGTCTGGCAGATGATCCCCTCCAGCACCAGAGAGAGCTGAGCGCGGATCTGCCCCTGCTGGTGGGCCGGGAAGACGTCGATGATGCGGTTGATCGTCTGCGCCGCCGAGTTGGTGTGCAGGGTGGCGAAGGTCAAGTGGCCCGTCTCGGCGATGCGCAGAGCCGCCTCCACCGTCTCCAGGTCGCGCATCTCGCCGATCAGCACCACGTCCGGATCCTGCCGCAGGGCCGAGCGCAACGACTCGGCGAAACCGTGCGTGTCCGCGTGGATCTCGCGCTGGTTGACGATGCACTTCTTGTGGCTGTGCAGGTACTCGACCGGATCCTCGATGGTGAGGATGTGCTCGGAGCGCTCGCGGTTGATCTTGTCGATCATGGCGGCCAGCGTCGTCGACTTGCCCGAGCCCGTGGGGCCGGTCACCAGGATCAAACCGCGCGGCTTCTCGCACATGCGCTCGATCACCGTGGGCAGCCCGAGCTCGCGGAACCCCTTGATCTCGTAGGGAATCTGCCGGAACACCGCGGCGATCGCACCGCGTTGGTGGAAGATGTTGGCGCGGAACCGGGCGAGTCCCTTGATCCCGAAGGAAAGGTCGATCTCCAGGTGCTCCTCCAACCGGTGCTTCTGGTTGTCGGTCAGGATCGAATAGGCGAGCTGCTTGGTCTCCGACGGCGTCATCGGCGGCAAATTGAGCGGCCGCAGATGGCCGTCCACCCGCACCTGCGGCGGCGAGTTGGTGGTCACGTGGAGGTCGGACCCTCCCTGCTCCACCATGGTCTTCAACAGCTGATTCAATGTCGGCGGCATGACCACAGACTCCTGCGCTCAGAGATGATCGGCGAAAACTGGCGGGAGTCTACACCATTGAGGGAATAGATGAAAGGGTATGAGTCCGTAGGTCAGGAGCGATGAGCCTTCGGAGCTTTGCTATCGTAGCCCGATGAGCGAGCCGGCCGGACATCACGACGAAGAGGTATTGGGCAAGGCCTACGACGCCCGCCTCATGCGGCGCCTGCTGGGCTACGTGCGTCCCTACCGGCGCATGGCCTTCGGAGCGCTGGCGCTCATCTTCGCCTCCTCCCTGTTCCAGCTCACCGGGCCGCTCCTCACGGCCGTGGCGCTCGACCTGTTCATCCGTCCGGCCGTGGCGCCCGCGGGAGCGCCTCCTGGGCCTCCTGGGATCGACACCCAGCTCTCGACTCCGAGCGTCTGGGTGCGGGACCACCTCCTGGCCCGGGGGATCGTGGCGGCCGAGGTGGCCCCCCAGGGCGTGGCGGTCATCGCGGGCCTCTTCTTCCTGAGCCTCGCCTTCCTCTTCGTGGCGGCCTACGCCCAGGGCTACATCCTTCAGATGATGGGGCAGTACATCATGAGCGACCTGCGCCGGCAGGTCTTCGGGCACCTGCAGCGCCTCCCCCTCTCCTACTACGACGGCAACCCCATCGGCCGCCTCGTGACCCGGGTGACCACCGACGTCGACGCCCTGAACGAGATGTTCACCGCGGGCATCGTCTCCATCTTTGGCGACATCATGCTGCTCACCGGCATCGTGGGCGTCCTCTTCTGGCTCGACTGGCGGCTGGCCCTGGTGGCCTTCTCCATCGTGCCCCTCCTGCTCCTGCTCACCTCCTGGTTCAAGTCCCGGGTGCGCCAGAGCTTCCGCGAGGTGCGGGTGCGCATCGCCCGCATCAACGCCTTTCTCCAGGAGCACGTCACGGGCATGGCGGTGGTGCAGCTCTTCAACCGCGAGGAGCGGGCCTACCGCGAGTTCTCCGAAATCAACGACTCCCATCGCGAGGCCAACGTCCGGTCGATCTTCTACTACGCCGTCTTCTTCCCCGGCGTCGAGCTGATCACCGCCCTCGGCACGGGCCTTCTGATCACCGTCGGCGGCGGGCGGGTCATGGCGGGCGTCGTCACCATCGGCGCCCTGGTGGCCTTCCTCCAATATGCCCAGCGCTTCTACCAGCCGCTCTCCGACCTGTCGGAGAAATACAACATCCTCCAGGGGGCCATGGCCAGCTCCGAGCGGATCTTCAAGCTGCTCGACGAGCCCGTGACCATCTCCACTCCCGAGGGGGCCTACCGGCCGCAGGAAGTCCGGGGGGACATCGAGTTCGACGGTGTCCGGTTCTCCTACAAGGCGGGCGAGCCCGTGCTCAAGGGGATCTCCTTCCGGGTGCACCCGGGCGAGACGCTCGCCGTGGTCGGCCATACGGGAGCCGGCAAGAGCACCCTCGCCAACCTCCTCCTCCGTTTCTACGACGTCGAGGGCGGGGCCGTGCGGGTGGACGGCGTGGACGTGCGCCAGTGGGACCTCCCGCGCCTGCGCCGGAGCGTCGCCATGGTGCTCCAGGACGTCTTCCTCTTCGCCGGCACCATCGGCGCCAACATCCGGCTGGGCGAGGAGTCCATCACCGAGGAGCGCGTCCGCTGGGCGGCGGGGGAGGTGCACGCCCTCCCCTTCATCGAGCGCCTGCCGGCCGGGTTCGACACCCCGGTCCGCGAGCGGGGAGCGGGGCTTTCGGTGGGGCAGAAGCAGCTCATCGCCTTCGCCCGCGCCCTGGCCTTCAACCCCAGCATCCTGATCCTGGACGAGGCCACCTCCTCGATCGACACCGAGACCGAGCAGCTCATCCAGAAGGCCCTCGACCGCCTCCTCGAAGGGCGCACCAGCGTGGTCATCGCCCACCGCCTCTCCACCATCCAGAAGGCCGACCGCATCCTCGTCCTCCACAAAGGAGAGGTCCGCGAGTACGGCACCCACCAGGAGCTGCTGGCCCTGCGGGGGATCTATTACCGGCTGTATCTGTTGCAGTACAAGGAGCAGGAGATGGAGGTCCTCAGTCCACGAGCTGGCCTCTGAGGTAGCGCACCACGATGGTGTCGTCACTCGGATAGTTCTCGCTCGCCACGGGTGTCAGTTGAGCGAGGACACAGAGCCAGGAGCCGGCGGTTCGAACATAGGTGTCGGTATAGCAGGTCATGCCCACCGTCTCGACACCGTCCCGCACGCGAACGTACCGGGTCGTGGCGGTGACCAGCGCCATGTCGCCGAAAATTGTGATGCGTTCATCCCGCATGTCCCAATAAGGGATCACGTCAGGATCGAACCCCGTGGCCCATTCCTCCAGATATGCCGCGCGATCCATGTGCCCTCCCGAGGAGGTGACCGTTCTGAATTCGGGATGGATGATCGCGCTGTGGGCGGCAACGTCGTTGGTGACGAAATTGTGAATGAACTTCGAGTTCAGTGCGCGCAGTGTATTGAGATCGTGCTCTTCTGAGCTCATGGTGTCTCCTTACATTCCTTTTTCTTTTCCATCAGGACCGCTGGTCCTTCGCCGTTGGGCGGGGCAACCGTTACGGGTCGGCACCGATCCATTCGTCGGAGCCTTCCTCCAGCATGTGGTAACGCTCGTGGGCCCAGGTGTAGAAGCCCTGCCACGTTCGTAGCGGCGGGGCGCCTTCTACGTTCACCACGATGCCTGCTTCCACGGCACGCCGGATCTCCCGCAGGCTCTCGACCAGATATCTGAAACCCGTCGGCCGCCCGGACTCCGACCGCTCTGCATACGACTCGTCGAGCGCCCTCAACGCTTCGGCCGAGATCGTATGCTCCGTTTTGGGAAGATGAATTTCGACGAGGCCGTCCTTGAGGGCCAGAGCGAAGCTCGCCTCGTCTTCGAGCATTCTGGTCAGGAACGCTTCCTGGACGCCGAGCCAGGGCATGGACCAATCCCTCTGGCGCGCCCAGTCCCGCAGCACCTTGGAGTCGGCCCACTTGATTTGCAGAGTGCCTTGGCCCCGCGCGGCGCGCACGTCGCCAAGATCTTCAGGCCCGGCTGTTTTTATCGCCCACGAGGGCAGAGCGGCTTTCATGAGTATCTACCCACCCTTCTTTCCCACGACGCTCCCAATCCAGATCGGGAGATAGGGCGAAGTGCACCCCTTGGAAACGGGATAGTCCTTATAGAGCCCCAGCCTCTCACCGAGCGCAACGCATCGTTCCCGGAGCCTATCATCCGCGATGATCCGCGTGCTCCTCGATGTTGACGATGCCCATGCCGAGGTGCCAGGTGTTGCCAAGTGTTTCGCTCGGCGCGCCCCGTCGCGAGGCGCTCGAGGTGCCACTACTGTTTTAAAAATGTCGAAGCGAGCCGTTTACCCCCCTCGCAAACTCAAGCCCAGAGCGGATTCTCCATAATTACCAAAATTTTTACGTCTATTGGGGGCATGAGAAGACTCCGTTTCGTCCCCGAAGGCGGCGCCCTCGTCGAGGTCACTTGCCGGACCCTCCACAGCCGTTTCCTCCTTCGCCCGAACCCGGCCGTCAACGACATCGTCGTCGGCGTCCTGGGCCGGGCCCAGCGGATGTACCCGATCCGCGTCTGTGGCTACACGTTCGCCTCCAACCACTTCCACCTCTTGCTGGACGTCGACGACGCCCTTCAGCTGTCCCGCTTCATGGGCTACGTCAATTCCAACCTGGCCCGCAAGATTGGGCGCTTGGTGGGCTGGCGCGACAAGATCTGGTCCCGGCGGTATCAGGCCATCGTCATCAGTTCCGAAGAGGCCGCGCAGGTGGAGCGGCTGCGCTATTGCCTGGCGCACGGAGTCAAGGAGGGATTGGTGGAAAAGGTCCTGGATTGGCCGGGTGTGCATTGCGCCCACTCGCTCCTGACCGGTGAAGCCCGCCAGGGTTATTGGTTCGACGAGACCCAGCAATTGGCGGCTCGCCGCCGGGGAGAGGACTTCGACCGGATGCGGTACGCCACGCTCGAAACCTTGACCCTCTCCCCCCTGCCATGCTGGAGGCACCTCCAAGAGGAACAGCGGCGCAAGCTGATCGCCGGCCTGATCACCGACATCGAGCTCCAAGCGACTCTCCACAGACAGGCCACGGGAAGCCAGGCTTTGGGAGCCTCCGCCGTCCGCGGGCAGCACCCGTTCCGCCGTCCCAAGCGACCCAAGAAGTCACCCGCCCCCTTGTTCCATGCCGCGAGCAAAGTGGTCCGCCGGGAGCTCTACGACATGTACCGCTGGTTTTCAGGCGCTTTCCGCGAAGCCGCCGAGAAGCTTCGAAGCGGAGACCGGACGGTGAAGTTCCCGGCTGGGAGCTTCCCGCCCGCGCTTCAGTTCGTGGCCGCGTAGCCGGTCGGGTGCCGTTTGTGATCTCTTCGATGCCCCTCCCGTGAGGGCAACGGTGAAGGTGTGTCCCGGCCGTCGATTTCCTCCCCCGAATCGGGTGTAGAGACGATCGGGAGCGCCTGTCGGAAGCCGTGTCCCTGGCTTCGAAGCGGGCTTCAGGCCGCATTGCCGAGTTTGAGAACCTGGCCGGGCCGACTTTGCGGGTGCATCTGCACCTAACTTTCTCGAGTCGGCTGGCACCTGATTGGCGGATTGGCGGTCGAGACTGAGGCACCGGCATCAAGGCGAAAGCCGTCGGCAACAGCAATTCCTTCGACCTAAAGACACCGCGCCGGTCCTCGACTCTACCCTGTTCTGGCCCGCTCAGCTGCCGGAAGGCGAAGCCTTTCGGTCCACTGGAGCAGCGGGGTTGGGCGCTTGGCTCCTCACGATTGACCACCGGAACATTCTGTCCTGCTTTGGAGGACGAACCCTCAGAATAGCTCCCCTTCCGAGGGGTAGATCGAAATTCCAGGGAGAGCGTATACTGGGCCGGGCAGGCATGACTACCGGAAGGTATGCGGCCAAATCGGGGTTCACTGTCCACTGCGGCTCAGGCTCCTCTCTCAGAAACCAACCTAGCCCAACATCACAGAGCTGCCAAAGAAGGCCGTCTGACGACTCGAAGACGAGGCCCCTTCCGTGCGTATCTGAAGGTATATCCCACGCCCTGATAATCTGTATCCGCTGATTTTTACGAGGAATAGGTCTGCTCGGAAGTGGATCAGACGGAATACCCTGCAACACCTCGGAAAACGCCTCGTTGAGGTGATCCTCTGTAAGGCCAAGTGCGTGGATATGAGGTCTACAGTGGGAGGTGACCTCACGATTAAGCTCTTGGAAGCACATGTAGCAATCAATCAGTTCCTCCGCCATAGTGGCCAGCCCTTCGTTCGAGAACATCAGATGTGAGCGCTCATACCAGAAGTGGTGGGCAAGGAAATTTCTCTTCTGCAAGGCGGAATCCAGCTTTTGGATGATATTGTCCGGCAGTAGAGGTTCCAAATCCTGCACGAGCTGGCCAAAAGTCATCGAGAAAGCTTGTGCCAACTTTTCTTCTACTCTGGGTCTGGTGATATGGGCTGGATCAGAAAATGACAGCATCGCGAAGTCGTTCGCCAGTTCCCTGTGCAGGCACTCGCTCATATAGTAGGCAAGCCCGAAGCGGGCGTACACCTCTTTTATCAGATCCTCATCGACTTCCATAAAATTTTGCGCGCCCAACCTTAGATCGCGCACCCGCGCCCGGCCCGATAGATTACCCTCGTCGAACCACTCCAGGAGTCTGGAGGGCGCTCTACACCTATCCTGGGTAGACTCTCTCCAGAGATTTTATCTGCCAGCGATTGCGGCTGAGCTTATCATTTATTGCAATGTCGCAACATTTGCTGCAGGAATCGATTCTGGCCGTTTCTCTCGGACGTCTTCGGCCTTTAGCATGGCTACCAAGCCATCGAGTGAGCCGCGCTTCCAGCAGCGGATCGAACGAGCCAGTGAGATGCAGAGCCAGGCCGCCGCCGCAAGAGCGCCTAGTGAGAAGAATGCCTCCCAGAATGCCGCGGGGCGCCCGAGGGTGGGTTTAAAATCGGCCGTTCCTAAGGTCGCAAACAGTGTGATCAAAATACCGGCTGGTGTAGCCCATTGGGTCTTGCCTTGTAGTAGATAGAAATGTCGGCTTAGGCAAAGTCTCACCTTATCATCGGTCGTGATGATGATCGCTTGAGTCAGGTTTGTGTGAATTACAGCACCCTCTTCTAATTCCCGAGGGATATTCACGTGAGTCTTGTCGCTAATCATGTTCACCCTCCTCGACTCCGCCGATGACGAAAATCGAGAAGTGTACCGTTTTGTCAGAGCTTCCTGGGAGGGCGAAAACTCGGAAATGCAAATAAGCCTCTCGGCCGCTGATAGTAGCTACCCTAAGCGGCTTCGTAGTTCCTGTCCCTATAGGGTTGTCAAAATTCCGGAGCGTCAGCTCAAGTGTGTTCTGATCTGGAGCGTGAGCCCTAATTTCCGGCGAGTTCAATCCCGATTGGCTCTCTTCAAAGATCAACCGAATAGCCAAAGGAGAGTCTGCTCCTATCTCGATTTCGATCGGAGCGCCATTAAACGAGATGGCTGTGCCGCTGGCCACAACCTTGGCATTACCGCTCGTTACCTTGCACGGAATCGCAGAAATGGCCTTTCTCGACATGGAGAATTCATTGAGCATCTCTTCGGCGAGCTCGTCTGCATCGATCGATTGCTTTTGAGTTCCCCCAGCCTTAGGGGGCCAGTGCTTAAGAAGTTTCGCTAACTGCTGAGCGGCCTGTCCTATGTCACGAGGACTTTCAGCCCTGCACGTGACAAGTTCAGACCATTTGCTCGGTAGAGTGGGATTGCCGATGACTACCGGCAGAAATCGAGAACTGCCGGATGAGCCGTGTTCGTCAGCGAAACGGTTGAGTTCTCTGTTTACCCAAGGTGATCGGAGACTATTGGGTGTTACTAGCACGACAATCGACTTCGAGCGATCTATCGCTTCTTGAATCTCGTCCTTCCAATCATCGCCCGGCCGAAGGTTCCAAACATCTAGCCAGGGGCTACAACCTTGTTCTCGGAGGAGATCGGCAAACTTAGTCGCCAGTCCCCGATCCTCATGGGCGTACGAAATGAAAAAATCCTTAGGTCTGTCAGCGTCTGCCACGTTGATCTCCTCACGATCTTCCTCTCAGGGCTGACCTGAAAGGCCTAGCTGAACTCGTCTGCAATTATTCTGATGGCCTCTGCCATGCTCGAGAGGATTTCCGGGAGGCCAAACTGGACAACGACGCAGTATAGGTCGAATTGCTTTACTACGGAATTTGAGGATCGCGATTTGCCGCATTGTTCAGCCTCGATGCCTACGATTTGTTCAATAAGTATACAGCAGAGGCGACTCCGGATGCACGGAGCATGATCTCCAGGCGAGAAAGTAGAAAAGGAGAAATGAAGCTATAGATCTTCAGGCTCAAAGAGGGAGCCATTCCTGCCGGCGAATTGCAGATACGGGCGAGACGAAGGGCCTTCTGACTAGAGACCTTACGCTGGTCGAGGACTCCAAGCGGCCAGGTGAGACCAACCGGCGGGAAGTCCCCAGAATATCCAGGAACTCTCCCGACAGGGCAAGCCTGCCCGGAGCGGAAGGCAGGACAGGCCAAGGGCCGTGGGCCGGACGGCCCCTTGCCTGGATTTGCTTCAGTTGTCAATGAACCTACCCGCAAGACGACGCGAGAAGCGCGCGAGCCGAGGCTCGCCCCTCCATCACCAGTCTGTCGGGCTGTTACGGGTGCAACGGCTTGATTGTCTGATGCTGGTGCGTTATTGTCAAGAGCGGTGCTGATAGGGAACGTCGCGGGCCTTCAGGGAATATCGGGAATCGATTCCACTGGATCAGCGACGGAATCCACTGGATCGGGACCGGATTCCAGTGGTCCCGACCTGGAATCCACTGGATCTAGGCCAGAAACTCTCGTTTCGGCGGCCGAAATCAGTGGATCTGGACTCGGATCCAGTGGAATTGGATCCGGATTCCAGTGGATCGGGCCCGGATCTCAATGCTTTTGGAGTGGAACGAGTGGAAGTGAAGTTGGAAAGGGCGGCTCGGCGGGCGGACTCGAGGGGGTTCGCGGTCGGGACGAAACCGGCTGGCCTGGGCCAAGTAGAATGGAGACCGTGCCGTTGCAGCTGAGCCTCTTTGACGTCCCCGCGGAACCGCCTCGCCCTCCTGGCGGGCGCATTCTGATCGCCTCCGGCCCGGTGGCCGCCGAGGGTCTGCTCCTGGAGCGCCTGGATGCGCTGCTGGTGGAGATCCGGCGCGATCCTTCGCGGCTGGGGCGGCCGGTGCGGATCGTGGTGCCTTCGCGCAGCCTGCGGCTTCATCTGGCCTCGGCGCTGGTGCGGCGGCGGGGACGGTCGGTGGCGGGGGTGTCGATCCAGACGCTGTTCGGCCTGGCTTCCGAGGTGGTGGAGCGGGCCGGGGAGGTGATCCCCCGGGGGGAGACGCTGTTCGAGGTGCTGGCCCAGCGGGCGGCCAAGGCGGAGCCGGTGCTGCGGCGGGGGCTGGAGGATCTGGCGGACGGGTTCGCGGCGGTCACGGGGACGGTGCGCGACCTGCTCGACGCGGGGCTGGAGCCGGTGCATGCCGAGGCCGCGGAGGAGGCGCTGGCGAGCGATGGTCCGCTGGTGGCCAGCCGGGCCGAGGTGGACCGCGCCCGCGCCCTGGTGCGCGCCGCCGCCCGGACGGAAGAGTGGATGGGCGAGATGGGGCTCGGGCGCGCCTCGACCCTGTTGCGGCGGGCGGCGGAGCTGGTGGCGGAGGGGCGCGGCCTGCCCGCGGAGGCGATGCTGATCCACGGCTTCGCCGATGCCACGGGAGTGGCCACGGACTTTCTGGAGGCGCTGCTCAAGAAGCAGGGGGCGTGGCTGATCCTGGACCATCCTCCAAAACCCGAGGGTGGCGGGGTGGAGCGGTCGTTCTCGGACCGGTTTTTGGAGCGGGTTTCTTCGGTGGCTAGCTTGGAAGGACAGAAAGGACAGGAGGGACAGAGGACTTCAGGGACGGGCGAGGCGGAGCCCAGGTCGGGGATGGGGCTTCTTTGGGGCTGGGGGCTTTTGAGGCGGTGGGGATTGAGGCGGAGGTTCGGGAGCTGGCGGGGCGGGTTCGGAGCCTTTTGGATGGCGGCGCGCGGCCGGAGGGGATTGGGGTGGTGGCCCGGAGCCTCGACCCTTTCCGGCTGGCTTTGCGGCGGCATTTCCACCGGTTGGGGATTCCTTTTTCCGGCGTGGGGGAGCGGGGGGCGCTGACGCCGGCGGGGCGGCGGATTCGGGCGTTGCTGGAGCTGCTGCGCCAGGGGGAGGCGGTGCCGAGCGACCGGTGGCTGGATGCGCTGGCGGCGTTGCCTCCCATGTCGCTCGACGCGGCGGGGAGCCGGGTGGATCTGCGGCTGGCCTTCTACTCGCTGGGGGCGGGGCGGTTGCGCGACGTGGCCGAGGTGCCGGTGGAGGAGGTGCTCCGCAACAACACCTATCCCCTGCCCATCCGCCAGGGGCTCAAGACGGCGGGTAGGGACGACGGGGACGACGAGGCGGAGGCCGAGGAGGAGGGGGACGGCTCGCAGCGGCGTAACGAGGTGCACGCGCGCCGCCGCCGGGTCTCGGGAGCGCTCCTGCGCGTGGCGGTGCGGGCCGCCGGCCGGACGCGCGACCGGCTGGCGGAATGGCCGGAGGAAGCGCCGTTCGAAATCCACCTGGCCTGTATCGGACGCCCTGCTGGACGAGGACCTTTGCTGGCGGGCGGATTCGGAAGAGGCTCCGCCGGTGGTGGCCGCCCTGGACGCCCTGGAGCAGGAGGTGCCGGCGCGGCTGCGGCTGAGCCGCGCGGAGGTGCGGCTTCTGCTGGAGGACGTGCTCGAGGACGCGGGCGCGTCCGACCTTGGGGGGAAAGGCGGAGGCGTGCAGGTGCTCTCCGTGGTGGAGGCCCGGGCGCGGACGTTCGACCATCTCTTCCTGATGGGGCTCAACCGCGACGTCTTTCCGCGCGGCATTCGCGAAGATCCCCTGCTGACGGACGACCTGCGGCGGATTCTGAGGCGCGTGCTGCCGGACGTGCCGGTGAAGCGCTCGGGGTTCGACGAGGAGCGCTACCTCTTCGCGCAGCTCCTGGCGGCGAGCCCGAACGTGACCCTCTCGTGGCAGACGGCGGACGACGACGGCAAGCCGGTCTCGCCCTCGCCGCTCGCGGAGCGGCTGCGGGGGAGCCTGCGGATCGAGAAGGCGCCGCCTCTGTGGGCGTTGCCCGCGGCCGGACCCCTGCCGGGGGTGCGCACGGCGGCCGAGCACGCGGTGATGGCCGGTCTCCACGCGCCGCGCCGCTGGTTCGGGCGGGTGCTGCCGCTGGCGATCGAGGAGGGGCGTTTCGATCTCCAGCATGCGCCGTACGACCTGCCGCCGGCCCGGCTGGCGGCGGCCCGCGTCGCGGTGCTCGACGAGCTGGACCCGGACCTGCGGACGCCCGAGGGGCGGGCGGCGCGCGCGGGGCTCGGCCCCTACTTCGGCTTCATCGGCCGGCTGCCGGGGGTCGAGGGGGAGCCCCGGTTGCGGGAGCTGTACGTCACCCAGCTCGAGAACCTGGCGGCGTGCCCGTGGCAGCTCTTTCTCGTGCGCCTGCTGCGGCTCGAGCCGACGCCGGACCCGCTGGGCGCGTTGCCGGGAGTGAACGCGGTGCTGCTGGGCAACGTGGTGCACGCGATGCTGGAGCGCATCGCTCGGCCTCCGAGTCGCCGCCGGCCCGGACGTCCGTGCGGGAGGCCCGCCGTTCGCGGTGGCCTGGCCCGGCGAGGACGACCTCACGAGGATTCTGCGCGACGAGGCCGTGCGCCTGCTGGCGGACGAGGGGATCCGCCTGACCGGCCTCGCCTACGCCCTCGCCGAGCGGGCCCGGCCGATGCTGGACACGGCGCGCGAGGTGGACTGGGGATTGGGGACGGTCGACGTGCTGGCCACCGAGCACGAGGGGGAGCTGGACGTGGGCGAGGCCCCGGGGCGGCTGCACCGCGTGCTGTTCCAGGCCGACCGCGTGGACCAGGGGGGCGGTGGGCTGGTGGTGTGGACGGACTACAAGACGGGCCGGCCGATTTCCACCGCGCGCCGGGCCGAGACGCGCCGCCGGGACTTTCTGAACCGCGTGCGCGCCGGCACCAATCTCCAGGCCGTGGCCTACGTCCTGGGCTCCGAGGGGCATTCGATGGGGCGCTACCTCTACCTGCGGCCGGGCGTCGAGGCGGACGCCCGCGAGGTCTCCGTGACCCATGCGGACGAGGACTTCGTGGCCGCCTTCGCCGCCGCGTCCGAGGCCGTGCTCGCGGCCTGGGAGGAGGGGAGCTTCTTCCCGCGCGCTGGTGGAGCCGGACGGGCGCAACGAGCCCGTGCGCTGCTCGTACTGCTCGGTGGCCGAGGCCTGCCTGCGGGGCGACTCGGGCTCGCGGCTGCGGCTGGCCGCGTGGACGGAGGATTCTTCGGGGATCGGCACGGAGGAGGAGGCCTTGCTGCGGGTGTGGCGGTTGCGGGAGCCTCACCCCCCGGACGGGAGGGGGGAGAGGGAGACGGTGAACGCGCTTCGCCAGGCCGACCGCGAAGCCCGCCGGGCCGCCCAGACCCGGTTCGACCGGCCGCTGGTGCTCCAGGCCGGGGCGGGCACGGGGAAGACGACGACGCTGATCGGCCGGCTGCTCGCCTGGAGCCTGGGGCAGGGGTGGGACCTGGCCGTGCAGCGCCTGGCCGCCAAGCCTTCCTTCGGACGGCGCGAGGAGGCGACTCCCGACCGGATCGCGGCGGAGGTGCTGGGGCGCGTGGTGGCGATCACCTTCACCGAGGCCGCGGCGGCGGAGATGGCGGGGCGGGCCGCGCGCGAGCTGGCGGTGCTGTCCGCCGGGGGCGAGGCGCCGAGTTGGCTCGAAGCCTCGGTGCTGCCGCCGCCCGCGGAGACGACGATCCGGGCGCGGGCTCTCCTGGGCACGCTCGACCACCTTTCCGTGCGTACCATCCACGCCTTCTGCCTGGGGCTGCTGGCGGACCATCCGCTGGAAGCGGGGGTTCATCCGGACCTGACGATCGACGCCGACGGCACGCTCGTGGAGGCGGCCGTGCGCGAGACGGTGGAGGATTCCCTGCGCGAGTCGTACGGCGAGCCCGGCGATCCCCACCTGCTGGCTTTGGTCGCCCAGGGGTATGGACCGCAGGAGGTCGTGGAGGCTCTGCTGGACCTCCTGCGGTACGGGCTCCCTTCCGCCGCTCTGGAGATCGACCCGTTCGGCCCCGAGGCCGTGGCGGCCTTCCGCGACCGGCTGCACAAGGCGTGTCAGGACGTCCACCGCCTGATCGCCTTCCGGGTGCGGGGCTCGCGGGCCAAGAACGCCCAGAAGATCGAAGAGGGGCTGAGAGTCCTTCTTGGCCGTCTCGAAGGGGGCCGTCTTGAAGGGGAAACGGAAGATTTGGATTCGCTGAGGGAGGCGGCGGTCCAGGCCCTGCCGGAGAACCTCGTCAAGCATCTCCACGAGTGGAACCGCTCGCGGCTCAACGACACCGAGGCCGGGCTGTTCGGGGACGTGCGGGCCGAGCTGTCCGCCGCGTCCGCCAGTCTCGAGCAGATCCTCCAGCACTTTGCGCGCGTGGACCCCGGCCTGCTGGACCATGGCCGCCAGGCGCTGCGCCCCCTGCTGGCCCGCGTCGAGGAGGAGCTGCGGCGGAACGGCATCGCCACCTTCGACTTCCTGCTCCAGGGCGCCGAGTCGCTCCTCGCCGGCAACGCCGAGGTGAGGCGGCAGGTGCGGCGGCGGATCGATCAGCTCCTGGTGGACGAGTTCCAGGACACCGACCGCACCCAGTGCGAGATCCTCCGCTGGATCGCCCTGGACGGTGCGGTGGCAGACCGCCCCGGGCTCTTCCTGGTGGGCGATCCCAAGCAGTCCATCTACGGCTGGCGCAGCGCCGACCTCGCGGGCGTACGACGACTTCGTGGGGCTCGTGCGCGCGGCGGGCGGCGAGGTCATGTCGCTGCTCGAAAACTTCCGCTCGGTGCCGGCGATGCTGGACGAGGTCGCGCGGGTGATCGAGCCGGTCATGCGTGGAGCGCGCGGGCGTCCAGCCGCCGTTCGAGCCGCTGCTGCCGTGCGAGCGGCGGCAGGAGGACCCCGGCTTCCGGCGGCGGAACCGAGGGGGCGGGGTGGTCGCCGGTCGAGCACTGGGTCTCCTGGAGCCCCGAGGGGGATCGCGGAGAACGGTCGGCGTGGCGCACTCTGTCCGTGGACGCGGCGCGCTCGAGGCCGCCGCCCTGGCCGCGGACGCGCGCTCGCTCCACGAGGACCACGGCGTGGCCTGGCGGGAGATCGCCATCCTGCTGCGCAGCACGGGCGACCTGGACCTCTATCTCGAAGCGCTGCGGCGGGCGCGGGTCCCGTTCGCCGTGGGGCGCGACAAGCAGTACTACCGGCGCCGCGAGGTCATCGAGGCCGCGGCCCTGGTGCGCTGCGTGCTCGATCCCGGCGATCACCTGGCGCTCCTCACCGTGCTCCGCTCGGCGCTGGTCGGCGTGCCCGACGCGGCGCTGATCCCCCTCTGGAACCGGCAGTTTCCCCGGCGGATGACGGAGCTGACGGCGCCCACGGCCGAGGCGCTGGGAGGGCTGCGCGAGGCGATCGAGGGTGCGGCGCGGTCCGTGCCGCGCAACGTGCCGGGGATCGAGCGGGTCCGCGGCTGGGAGAAGAACCTGCTGGCCGCCGTGGAGAACCTGGCCGTCCTGCGCAGCTCGTTCGAGACGGAGCCGGCGGACATCTTCCTCGAGCGGCTGCGCCGGCTTTTCCTGATCGAGGCCACGGAGGCCGCCCGCTATCTCGGCCCCTACCGGCTCGCCAACCTCGACCGCTTCTTCCGCCAGCTCCTCGGAGCCATCGAGGACGGCGGCGGGGACGTGACGGCCATCCTGCGCGCCCTGCGGCGGAGCGTGGCCGAGTCGCGCGAGGCCGAGGAGGGGCGTCCCAAGGAGGGGACCGAGGACGCCGTGCAGGTGCTCACCATCCACGGCGCCAAGGGGCTCGACTTCGAGCATGTCTACCTCGTGCAGCTCCACAAGGCTTCCATGAGCGACCGGCTCCCCCGGGCCGAGGCAGGCCGGCTGGCCGAGGGCGTTCGAGTACCGGCTCTTCGGCGCGCCGACGCTCAATTTCGACCGGGTGGAAGCCGCGCGCCGCGAGGTCGAGTCCGCCGAGCGCGTGCGCCTCCTCTACGTGGCCATGACCCGCGCCAAGGACCGCCTGGTGCTGGCCGGCGTCTGGCCCGGGGAGATCTCGCCGAAGACCGCCGAGCAGGCCCGCACGCACATGGAGCTGCTTCTGGCGCGGCCCGATCCACCGGGCCTGCGCGGGCTCTGGGAAGAAGGAGAGGCTCTGGGGAGGGATGCCGACCGTCCCTGGGCCTTCCCGGACCCCACGGGGGCGCTCTGGAAGCTCCTGGCCCACCGTCCCGAAGGCGCGGTCCGGCTGGCCGCCGAGCCCGAGCGCCCGTCGCTGCCGGGGCCCGAGGAGATCGCCCTCGTCTCCGCCGGCCTTCGCGCCGAACGGGAGCGGGCTGGAACGCGCATGGCCCGTCCCTTCAGCGGTGCGGCGTCCGAGGAAGCCCACGCTCTCCTGCGCGAGCAGCAGGCCGAGAGCCTGACCGAGAGGCCGGCCCAGCGGCCCATCGTGGACCGCGCGGCCGCCATGGCCGCCGGAGGAGCCATCCACCGCGCGCTGGAAGACTGGGACCTCGCCGCCGATCTGCAGAAAGAGAGGGGACGCCAAAGGTCGCTCCTGCCCGCCTACCTGGCCGCCCTGGTCGAAGGGGACGAGCTGGGCCGTGCCCTCCCGGTGGCCGAATCCCTCCTGGAGATTCTGGCCGACGGCCCCCTTCTCAACCGTCTCCGGACCTTGAAAGACCACGTCCTCGCCCGTGAGCTGCCCGTGCTCCTGCCGCCGGGCGAGGGGGATCATTCGCCGGTGGGAGTCGTCTCCGGAGCGATCGACCTCCTTTATCGCGATCCCGAGGACGGCCGGATCGTGGTCGCGGACTACAAGACGGACGAGGTGGAGTCCGACGAGGACATCGCGGCCCGCTCGGCCGTCTACGCACCCCAGGGGGCCTTGTATTCGCGGGCGGTCCGGGAGGCGCTGGAGCTGGAGCAGGCGCCGCGGTTCGAGCTGTGGTTTCTGCGGGCGGGGCGGACCGTCCAGGGCGGTTGACTTCCCATGTCCCTCAAGCTACCCTCCAGCACACGTTATACGTGGTCGGCTAAGAATTTTTTTCAAGGGGAACTCGGACGGACACCCCAATTCCCTCGCCGCCGGTGACGCCGGGCACGGAGCCCTGCGCTCTGGGTGGGAGGAGATCGAGCTTTGCTGCGCGTACTGATTCTCGATGACGAATCGATCGTGGTGGACACCCTGGCGGCGTGCCTGAGCCTGCCGGGGCTGGAGTTGACCACATGCCGCGAGATCGAGGCCGCCGAGGCCCTGCTTCGCTGCTTCCGCTTCGACGTGGTGATCACGGACCTGTCCGTCTCGCAGCTCGGCGGGCTGGACGGCATGCGCCTCGTCCGCTTCGTCACCGCCAACTTCCCCGATACGGCCGTGTACGTGCTGAGTGGCTACGTCGATCAGGCGGTCCGCGACCTGTGCTCGGTCCTGGGGGTCACGGCGGTGCTCGAGAAGTCCGAGGGGCTCTCGCGGCTGCGCAGCTTCCTGCTCGACCGCCGTGCCGCCCAGATCGCGCCCGGCGCCGCGCCCGAGGGGGAGGGCGAGGTGCAGCACGTCGAGCTGCTCGAGGAGTTCATGGCCGCCAACCCCATCCGCGCCGTGCTCCAGCCGGTGGTCAAGCTGCGGGACGGCTCGCCGAAGTTCGAGGTTTTCGGCGTTGAAAGCCTCGCGCGCGGCCCGGCCCGTTCCGTGCTGGGCAGCCCCGCGGTCTTCCTCGCCTACGCCGCCCAGAAGGAGATGCTCTTCGAGGCGGACATGATCTGCGTCCGGGCCGCCCTGACGGAGGTGGTCCATCTCGGCAATACGGTGACCACGTTCCTGAACGTGCAGCCGCGCTCGCTCACCAATCCCGAGTTCGCGATGCGCCTGTGCGACGAGGTCCACTCGGCCGGGATGGAGGAGAAGGACATCGTCCTGGAGCTCACGGAGCAGCAGACCATCGTGAACCCCAGTGCCTTCGCCTCCACGCTTCAGAGATTGCGCGAGCGTGGATTCCGGATCGCGCTCGACGACTTTGGTGAAGGATCCTCGAATCTAAACCTATTCCAAGATTTACATCCAGATTTTCTCAAGATTTCTGGGACCTTCTGCCGCGGCTTGGCGCACGATCCGTTCAAGCAGATCATCGTGCAGAGCACGGCGGAGATGGCGGCGCGGGCCGGCACGTTGACGGTGATGGAGGCCGTCGAGACGGCGGAAGATGCTGAGGTGCTTCGGCTTCTGGGCATCGACTACGCGCAGGGGTACTTCTTCCTGAGGCCTCTTCCGGGCCTGGAGCTGGCCCGGCTCCTCAGGGCCGGCGAGTCCGCCGAGGACCGTTCCGGCGTCCTCGAGCCGCTCGGCGCGGCGCCTTCGGTGCCATGAGCGCGGCACGGTTCTAAAAAATCCCAAAACATTTGTCACCTTTTCGTGGGTGCCCTGCACCTATTCTCACGGAAGCGCGCGCTCTCTGAAGTCTGTGGCCGGAATCTTTTACTTGTTGCTTTTTCGGGGGAACTGACGCATGCCTGCCTGTCTTACGTGACGCGTGCCTGTGACGTGTCCATCGTCGCTGCTGTCTCAGCGCAACTCATCTGTTGTTCTAAATTAAACCAGCTAAGGAAGGGCACCGCTCTTCCCAGGGGGAATTACGCCAATGCATATCCATGATTTCCACTCGAAGTTTGTTTCCGCGAATGAAGAGGGCCACCTGTTCGAGGCCCTCCGCAGCCTGAGCCAGGTCGAGGACCACAGGGCGATGTTGGACGAGGCCGGCACCATGGGGGACTGGGCGGTATGGCCGCCCATGGATGCCCATTCGTCCAACGCCGGCTCGACGGGCGTCTAGCCAGGGCTCGGACCGGCACGCAATCTGCTTCTTAAGATTGCCGTGCCACCCTTGAGGTCGAGGCGGGGTCCGGGAGCTTTTTTGGGCGCTTCCCGGGCCCCGGTTTCCAGGCGGATGCCCAGAAAGATTTATTGGAGCACACGCTATGAGATTCGTTGAAATGAAGCGTCAGGTCCGTGACCTTCCCGGGATTGCCTGCTGGCCGCAGATGCTCGCTCTGGTCGAGCGGCCCGTGCCTCACGAGACTTCCGTGTGGGAGTATCCGGTCGCCGCCTGCCGGGCCGTCGGCGGTTCCGAGACCGCGGCCTTGCCTGCCGCCGCCGCCATTTTCTGCTCCGTCATCAGCATCCACCTGGTGGACGACATGCTGGACGAAGACCCTCGGGGGGATCACAGGGTCCTGGGGGCGGGTCCGGTCTCGAACTTTGCGCTGGCTTTCCAGTCCGCCGGCCACCTGTTGCTGGACTCACCCGAGGTTCCCCGCGAGATCCGTTCCGATCTCCAGGCGGGTTTCGCGGGAATGTCCCTCGCGACCTGCTTTGGGCAGGGGTTGGACGCCCGGGAGCTCCAGAGCGAGGAAGAATACTGGAAGGTGGTCGCGTCGAAGACCCCGCCTCTTTTCAGCGAGGCCCTGCGAATGGGGGCTCTGCTCGGTGGGGCGTCCTCCGCGGTGGCCGGCCAGCTCGCGCGCCTGGGGAGGATTCTGGGGTTTCTGATTCAGGTGAGCGACGACGTCACGGACGCCTTGGACACCCCGGCCCGCGCGGACTGGAACCGGCGTTCCAACAACCTGCCGATTTTGTATGCGATGACGGCGCCTCATCCGGAGCGTGAGGAGTTCCTTCGGCTGTCGGCCTCTGTCGAGGAGCCCTCGGCGCTGGCCGCCGCGCAGAAGATTCTTTTCCGGAGCGGCGCCGTCAGTTATTGCACGTTCAAGTTGCTGGAGCTCTCGCGGGAGGCGCAGGATCTGTTTGCCGCGATACCTCTGCGGGAGCCGGAGTGGATCGCGCGGCTGGTCGATCTGCATCTGACGCCGCTTCACCGGCTTCTGGAGCTGGTAGGGGTAGAACAGCCGGCGGCGCTTGCGCTGCCTTGAAAAGGATTCGAAAAGGAAGTGCTTGGGCACCTCCATGGTATGACAGGACTATACTGACGGCATTCTTCAGGGCCCCTTGAGGACGCCGGGAAAGGGTTGTCCGACGATGCTCACGTCGTACCGACATGCGCTGAGCATTCAGTTGACGCTTCCGCGACCGTGGAAGCTGACGGAGAGAAGCCTTGTGGTCTCGGTGGGCTCGGCCCGTGGCCCCCCACCTTTCGGAACAAGAAGGGTTCCAAACAAATCCTAACGTTGCCCAAAGGGAGGGTTTATGTTAATTAGCGAGTTCTACGCAAAGTTCGTGTCCGGTCAGGAGAACCGTCTGTTCGATGCATTGCGCCGGGTGAGCTGCCTGGAGAAACCCGCCCTGGCGGCGGCCGGAACCAATGGATGGGCCGAGTGGCCGCCTATTGACGATGGCCCCGGAGCCGGTGGCCTGCTGTTGACGAAGGCTTGAGAGGCGGTGGCTGCCTGAGCCGTCCGTGTCCGCGCGGGTCCCTGCGAATCATCCGTCCGCTTCGCAGGGCCCGCGGGTGCCCGGGCCGGGTGGACCGGGGAGGCGGAAGCCTGCTATAAAGAGCCCAGCCAACTCGGATTCAGTCGTATTCAGAGGGCGAACATGGGTGCCCGGCACTTCTCTTTCCAGAAGAAAACGGACCTTTTCCTGGTCCTCGTCTGTCTGCTCGTTCTCCTGCCTTGTATCTACCACCCCTACGCGGGCGTTCATCCTGATTTTGGTTTCACTCTGAGCCTCACCGACTGGCGGGTGTTGACGTCCTCTTCCACGTGCCCGGAACCGGCCGAGACCTGCCTCAAGTCGGGGGACCAGGTAGTCTCGATCGAGGGCGTACATCTCGCCGACTTCATCCACGACCGCAGCCTCTCGATCCGCAGGCTGTTCGGCGGCGACGGCGTCGCCCACTTCGAGTTGATCCGGGATGGGAAGCCCCTGTCCATGAACGTGAAGGTCAAGGGCCAGCGCCTGGATCTGGCGCAAGTCTTCTTCACGATGATGGCGCCGCTGATCTTCTGGCTGATGGGAACCATCGCCGTGATCTTCCTGCGCCCGCGGGACGAGCGATGGCTGGTCCTGGTGCTGTTCAGCTACAACACGGCCCTCTGGATCGCCGCGGGTCTGGCGCAACAGGCCGCGCTGGCTTCGCACGTCTTCCATGCCGTCATCTGGTTCTTCCTGCCGCTGTCGGTCCATCTTCACCTGATTCTGCCCAGCGAGCTCCTGCCCCGGCGCTTGCGCCGCCTGGTCCTCTTTGCTCTCTATGGCTTGGCCGTGGTGCTCGCGGGGCTCGACGCCCTGCTCCTGCTGCAGCGCTACGCCTATCTGTTCATCTGGTACACGCTGGCCGCCTTTGCGCTCTCGGTGGGCCTTCTCCTCCTCCGCCTGGTCCTGCCGGTCGGGGCCGCGACCAAGATCGCGGCCCGAGTGATGATCTTCGGCGTGACGCTCGGTCTGGTGCCGTTCCTGGTCTTCCACGGCGTCTTCGTGGTCTGGATCAAGCACCTGGTGCTGGCGGGGCAGGACCTGAACTGGTTCCTGCCGTACATGAGCGGCATTTCGTCCATCTCGGTCCCCATTCTGCCGATGGCGTATATCTATGCCATCTACAAGCACCACCTGGGGAGCCTGGAGTTCCGGGCCGACCGGGTGCTCGGCATCTACACCTTCTCCGCGCTGGTCTTCGTCTCCTACACCATGGTCTTCTTTGGCCTGAGCGGCCGATGGGACAACATTCGGGGCGACTTCCTGGCCACGGTTTTCCTCGTCTCGCTGTTCTACGTGGCGGTGACCCCCTTCCTGCGGGACCGCTTTCAGCATTGGGTGGACCGGCACGTGTTCGGCATCAAGCACTCGGCCGACGAGGTCATCGGCCTGGTCTCCGAGCGCATCCCCACGGCCTTCGACCGCGACGTGCTCGCCGGAGTGCTCGCGGAGGAGATCCTGCCGGCCCTGCTCATCCGCCAGTCGGCCCTCTACCTCTTCGAAGACGGGCGCCAGGACGCGCTCTATCAGCAGGCCGTGCCGCCTGGCGAGCCGGAGCCTCGCGATGGAGGAGCTGCTGGGGATGCAGGAGAGGAGCGGCCGGTACCTGCCGCCGGGGGACCCTTCCGGGTTGGGCCGCTCCTGGGTGCGGCTGATCATCCCCCTCGCCGTCCAGGGGCGGCCGATCGGCGTCTGGCTGATCGGCCGGCGCGACCCGGACGACTTCTTCCCGGCCATCGACATCCAGCTATTGTCCACGGTCGCCAACCAGATCGCGCCCATGGTGGAGAACGTCCGCCTGTACGAGAAGGCACAGGCGGAGATCGCGCAGCGCAAGGCCGCCGAGGAGGCGATTCGCCGGAGTGAGGAGCGTTTCCGCACGCTGTTCGAGGCCACTCTCGAAGGGATCGCCATCGTCCGCAACGGCGTCATCCTGGAGGTCAACCAGGCGCTTCTTGGGATCTTTGGCTACCCGCCGGCGGAGATCCTGGGCCTGCGGCTCACGGATCTGGTCTCCGGCGAGGTGGATCTCGAAGGCGTGCCCCGGGAAAGCATCGGGTTCACCCGCGGCGGCGGCACCGTGGACATCGAGATCGCGGGCAAGCGGTACGTCTTCCAGGGCGAGGAGGTCTCGGTGGTGGCCATCCGCGACATCGCCCGGAGGAAGAGCGATGAAGCCGAGAACAAGATGCTCCAGCGCCAGCTTCTGCACTCGGCGAAGATGGAGGCCATCGGCCGCCTGTCGGCCGGCGTCGCGCACGACTTCAACAACTGCCTGCTTGCCATCTTCGGCTACAGCGACCTGCTGCTGGAGCGCCATGCCGAGGACGCGTTCCTGGCGCGCAACCTGACCGGCATCAAGGAGGCCGGCCAGCGCGCCGCCGCCCTCACCAAGCAGCTCCTCGCCTTCGCCCGCCGCCAGCCCATGGAGACCAGGGTGCTGAACGTCAACGGCGTCGTCTCGGGGCTGGAGAAGATGCTGCGGCGCCTCCTGGGCGAGGACATCCACCTGTCCACCGAGCTCCACCCGGAGCTCGGGAAGGTGAAGGTCGACCCGGGGCAGATGGAGCAGGTGATCGTCAATCTGGTGGTCAACGCCCGCCACGCCATGCCCACCGGGGGACGCCTGATCCTGCGGACCATTCCCGCTCAGGTTCCCGCTGGAGAGACCGGCGAGCCGGTCCGCCATTCGGACGTGCCGCCGGGCTCCTACGTGCTGTTGACCGTATCCGATTCGGGCGTCGGCATGGACACCGCCACCCAGGCACGGGTCTTCGAGCCGTTCTTCAGCACCAAGGGCGAGGGGACGGGCCTGGGGCTTTCGACGGCCTACGGCATCGTGCGCCAGAGCGGGGGGCACATCTTCGTCAACAGCGCGCCGGGGGAGGGGGCCACTTTCTCGATCTACCTGCCGGTCACCCGCGAGGCCGAGACCGTGCGGACGGGGGCCGCCGCCCGGCTGTCCGACCGGGGCTCGGAGACGATCCTTCTGGTCGAGGACGAGGACGAGGTGCGGGCGGTGCTCCACCAGATCCTGGTCAGCAAGGGCTACCGGGTGCTCCAGGCCGGCTCGGGAGAGGAGGCGCTGGTCATCTCGCGCCTGCATCGGGGCACGGTGCACCTGTTGCTGAGCGACGTCACGATGCCCGAGATGAAGGGGCCGGAGCTGGCCCAGCGCCTGCGCTCCGAGCGCCCTTCCGTCCGCGTCCTCTTCATGTCCGGCTACAACGACGAGCGCCTGTCCGATGGCGGCCTGGAAGCCCCCCTCTGTCTGCAGAAGCCGTTCCCTCCGCAGCTCCTGGCGGAGACGATTCGCTCGATGCTCGACACCGAGGATCTGCGGGCCGCCGTTTAATTTAAGGGATCTCCAGGACCGTCCCCGCCCACCGCTCCGGTCCCAGCGCCTCGACGACGACGGCGACTTGCCGGGCCCCGGCCGGTGGCTCGATCCTCAGCGTCCGCCGGAGCCCCTGTCCCAAGCCCTCCCCGGAGAAGGTCTCGTGGTGGACGGCGGTATTTCCCTCGGTATTTCCCTCTGTAATCCCCTCACCCCCCTCACCACGGGGGAAGGCCCAGGAGACGCGGAGGGGTCCGGGCGGCGCCGATTCCGTGTTCTGAATCGGTGCGAGCTCGATCCTCAGCTCTGCCCTGGAAGCGGCGGCCGTCAAGGGGAGGCCGCCGCCGGAGACGCCGCGGCCCGCCAGAAGGTCTTCGAGGCGCGCCTCGGCGATTTCCACCGGGGTGGAGGAGCGCATCCACGCCTGGGGCCGCGCCTGCTTCCTGGCCCCGCCGGAGAGCTTCACGGGAATCGGATAGAACATCGCCCCGACGTGCATCTGGTCGGGGAGCCGGACCTCGACGGTGCGGAGCCGGCCGTCCACGGGGTTGTCCGTCTCGGAGACCCAGAGGCGCCATCTTCGGGACAGGGCAGAGAGGGTGGGCTCGATCTGCTGCTCGAAGCCGAGGACCGTTCCCCCCGAGGCTCTGGAGAGGATCCGCAGCGCGGCCGTCCTGGGCTCGACGGCGAGGTCGATCACCCCCGTCCAGGCGAGTGTCGTCTTGTTTGGAGGAAGGCCCGGCCGAATCGGCGGCACGCTGTTCTGGTGATCCGATGGCGCGGCGGACTGCCGGATCCTTTCGAGGCCGTTCTGGGGCGCGATGGAGATCCCGACCCCCTCTTTTCTCATGGGGACGGTGACGGTGACCCAGCCGTAGGCGGAGAGCAGCCGGGAGGCGCGGTGGAAGACGGAGGCGGGGGGCGCCGCGGGATCGTCCTGCCGCTCCAGGAGAGCGGTCTCCTCGGGTGTCAAGTCCGGTCCGTCGGCGATCAGGAAGACCGCATGGGGGCCGGTGGGACGGCGAGAGGCGAGGAAGGCCAGGAGCTTGTCGAGCTGTCTCCGGGACTGCTCGAGGGCGGGCTTGGCGGGCCCCGATGCCCGGGCATCCTGAACGTCTCTCTCAACGCGGGCCGCGCCGGAAAGGTCCGTCAGTGCCAGCGCGATACGCTTCTCGTCCCGGGTGGCGGCGAGGAGGGTCCGGGGATCCGAATCGGCCACGGCCACCTCGACGGTGCCGGTCCGGGCCAGGTCGCGGACACGGTGGGCGAGCGCGAGCGTGGAGTAGAAGACCGTGCCCGGCCGGGCGAGGATCTGGTCCACGTAGAGGAGGATCGTCCACTCCGAGGCGGGCTCGGCCCTTGTGACCTCGCGGGGGACGCCGTCCACCAGCACCAGGAAGTCTCGAGGGTCGAGAGCGCCGCCATCGATCCCTTCAGGCAGTTCGACGAGGATTTCCCGCTCGCGCACGGTCAGGCTCGCCGAGAAGGTCTCGGGTGCCTGGGCGTACGAGGCCTGAGGGAACAACAGGGCGGCCAGGAGCGCCGCACGGAATCTCTGCGCCATGGCTCCTGGCATGGGCAAGCCCCGTGCCGAGGGGGTCTTCCTCGGAGCGGCCGGGTTGGGTGGGCGGAACCTGTACGGCCAACCGGACGGAGGTGTCCGTTTCGCCGGGCTCAATTAGTTGACGTCGACCACTCCTCCGGCTCCCGAGCCCCGGGGGTCGGAGGCGGCTTCGACACGGCCATCCGGCAGCAGGTGGACGGCGTGGACCTTGGCGGAGGTCGTGGTGACCTCGACCTTGTGGCCCCGGCGCTCGAGCTCGGCCCGGGTCTCGGGCGAGAGGGTGTCGGGCTCCACGTCCAGCCGGTCAGGGAGCCACTGGTGGTGGAGGCGCGGGCGGTCGAGGGCGGCTTGAAGAGGGTCGCCGTCCACCAGCAGGTTGAGCAGCACCTGGAGCGTGTTGGTGGGGATGCGCGAGCCGCCGCGCCCGCCGAGCGCGTAGGCTTCCTTCCCCTTCCAGGCGATCACCGGGCTCATGGACGAGAGCATCCGCTTGCCCGGAGCCACGGCATTGGCCTCGCCCTGGATGAGCCCGAAGAGGTTGGGCTTGCCGGGGGCGGTGGCGAAGTCGTCCATCTCGTTGTTGAGGAAGAAGCCCGCCCCCGGCACCCAGAGGCCGCAGCCGAACAGGCCGTTCAGGGTGGTGGTGAGGGCCACCAGGTTGCCGTCCCGGTCCACGGTGGAGAGGTGGGTCGTCTCGCCGCTGCCGGCCGGCACCGCCACCTTGTCCCCGGGCCACGGTTTCACCTGATTGGAGGGCCGGGCGTGTTGGGGATCGATCTGCTTGGCCCGGCGGTCCAGCCAGTCCGGGGCCAGGAGCTGCGCCTCGGAGGCTTGGGTGGTGGCCGGGTCGGCCAGCAGGAAGCGGTCGGCGAAGGAGAGGCGCAGGGTCTCGGCCAGCAGGTGGTCGCGGTCCGCGCCGAAACGGGGGAGCTTGCCCCAGCCGAGCCGTTCGAGAAGGCCCAGGCTCTGCCCCAGGATGACGCCGCCCGAGGAGGGAAGCGGCATGGCGGCGAGGTTCCAGCCGAAGGCCTGGAAAGTGAGGGGTGTGCGCCACGCCGGCTTGTAGGCCGTGAGGTCCCCGGCGGTGAGCACGCCGCCATGGGCCTCCGACGCCGCCACGACGGCGGCGGCCACCGGCCCCCCGGTGATCCCCTCGGGCCCCTTCTCGGCGTAGAGGTCGAGGGTGGCCGCGAGGTCCGGAAGCTTGAGGATGCTGCCGATGGCGGGAGGCTCACCTTGAGGGAGCCAGCACCTGGGCGGTCTCGGGGAAGCGCAGGAGGAGCTTGCGGGTCTCTTCCTTGCCCAGCAGATCGTGGAGATAGCGGCTGACGCGAAAGCCGTTGGCCGCGAGGCTGCGGGCGGGTGCCACCACTTTGTGCCACGGCAGCCGGCCGAAGCGGCGCTGAAGCTCATGGAGGCCGGCGGGGGAGCCCGGCACGCCTGCTGCCAGTGGGCCCACCAGCGAGGCATTCTCCACCGGCTTGCCTTGGGCGTCGAGGTACATGGTCCGCGTGGCCCGGGCCGGCGCAGTCTCGCGGAAGTCGAGCGTCGAGAAGTCGCCGCCCATGCGCACCACGGCGAAGCCGCCGCCGCCCAGGTTGCCCGCCTCGGGATAGACCACGGCGAGCGCGAGGGCCGTGGCCACGGCCGCATCCACCGCGTTGCCTCCCGACCGCAGGATCTCGAGGCCCGCCGCCGTGGCCAGGGGATCGCCCGAGGCCACGGCACCGCCCGTGCCGGACGGAGCCGGCACCGAGGCGCCCCAGGCAGAAAGCGGCAACAGGACCGTAAGGAGGGTCACGAGGAACGGCAGGAGCGTCTTCATTCGGCGGGTCTCCGGGAAAGACGGCAGCATACGTCAAGCGGGACGGGAGGGCACGGCGGCGTTCCACGTCCCCAGAATCGCCTGCCGCGCGGCCTGGGCCTTGGCGAGGAGGTCGCTCTCACCGATCTCGCGGTACCGCGAGGCCGCCATCTTGAGGAGAGCGGCCGCCTCGCCGGTCCGGCCCTCGTGGCGCCGCACGGCAGCCTCGAACTCCAGGAGGCGCCCCTCCACGAGGAGGTCTCCGGTGCCCTGGGCCAGGCAGCCGGCGGCGGCGCGCAAGGCCTCTTCCGCCATGGGGAGATCGCCCTGCCGCAGGCAGGCCTCGCCGGCCGCCGCCCAGGCGCGGGCCTTCAGATCCTCCACCACGGGCGGGGCGTGGAGGGACCGGTCCAACAGGTCCGCCCCGGCCAGGACGAGATCGGCCAGCCGGCCGGCCTCGGCGGCCTCCGTGCTCTCTTCGACGCTCCGTGCGAGGAGCAGCTCGCAGAGCCCCCAGTTGTGGAAACGGGAATCCCGGCGCAGCCGTTCCTCCCGGGCCTCGGTCGGCATGGCGAGGAGCCTCGGCTTCCAGGGCGGGAGCCTCGTTGCGCTCGCGGTCGAGCGCCGAGCTGACCCGGCTGAGCTGGGCAAGCAGTGAATCCGCACCCTTGGCGTCGTCCTCCAGAAGGAGAGACGGGTTCGGCTCCGCGGCCCGGGACCTCGGGGCGCGGCGGGTGTCCTCTGCCATCAGCATCTACCTGCACGGCCTCTCTGGGCGCTGGACGGCAACCCCTTGCAGAGATGGGAATCTCTATGCTCCACCAGTGCACTGAGCCGGTGGAATCGGGACTCCACGCCGTGGATGCCTGGGGATGTCCAGGGGACCAAGCGGGAACCGCTCTAGGCGGGGACATCCTCCGGGGCCAGCCGGTCGGCGGTGGGCTTGTGGACCACGGCGCCGCCGTGGGTCAGGAGGGTGCCGGCGACGACCTCGTCCGCGAGGTCGGGCGCCAGGTTTCCCTCCTTGTCGAGGAGGATCTGGAGGAGGGCGAAGACGTTGCGGGCATAGAGGAGGCTCGCGTCGTGGGGCATGGCGGCCGCCAGGTTGGACGGCCCCAGGATCAGGACGCCGTTCTCCACGACCTCCTCGTCCGCCCGCGAGAGCTCGACGTTGCCGCCCTGCTCGACGGCGAGGTCCACGATCACCGAGCCGGGGCGCATGGCACCGACCATGTCCGCGGTGACCAGGAGCGGCGCGGGCCGGCCCGGCACCAGGGCGGTGGTGATGACGGCATCGGCCGCGGCCAGGTGGCGCTTCACGATCTCGCGCTGGCGGCGCAGGAAGTCCTCGCCCATCTCGCGGGCGTACCCCCCCTGACCCTCTCCACTTTCCGCGGCGGGGCAGCTCGATGAAACGGCCGCCCAGCGACTCGACCTGCTCCTTGACGGCCGGCCGGACGTCCGAGACCTCGACCACGGCGCCCAGGCGTTTGGCGGTGGCGATGGCCTGGAGGCCCGCCACGCCGGCACCCATGACCACCACGCGCGCCGGCTTGATGGTGCCCGCCGCCGTCATCAGGAGCGGCATGTACTTGGGCAGCCGCCAGGCGGTGAGGAGCACGGCCTTGTAGCCCGCGATGGAGGCCTGGGACGAGAGGGCGTCCATCGTCTGGGCGCGGGTGACCCGCGGCACCAGCTCCATGGCGAACGAGGTGACGTTGCCCGCCGCCAGCAGCCGAACCATGTCCAGGTTGCGGTGCGGCGCGAGGAAGCCGATCAGCACCGCGCCGGGCTTCAGCCCCTCGGCCTCATGCCCCGGCAACCCTTCGAAGACGCCGGGCGGCGTGACCTTGAGCACCACGTCCGCCGTCTCCCAAGCCCCGGCAACGCCGGTGGGATCAACCGGATCGGGGATCAACCGGGCGCCGGCGGCCTCGAAGGCGGCATCGGAGAACAGGGAGCCTTCCCCCGCTCCGCGCTCGACCGTGACCTCGAGCCCCAGCTTGATCATCCGCTTCACCGTTTCCGGGGTGGCGGCGACGCGGGTTTCCTTTGGACGCCTCTCGCGTGGAACGAAGACCTTCACCATGGACGCATGACTCCGATCGAGGTTTTTTAGGGCCTGATCCTACTACTCTTTGGCTTCCAGCGTGTTGCTCGTGGGGTCGTGGACCCTCTCTTCGGGGACCACGGGCCGGAGAAGCGAGACAAGGATCGCCAGGGCCAGGATGCCCAGGACGATGCCGAGCGAGATCTCGGTGGGGATCTCGATCCACTTGTGGGTCAGCATCTTCGCGCCCACGAACACGAGCACCAGCCCCAGGCCGTAGCTCAGGTAGTGGAACTTGTGCATCAGCCCGGCGAGCAGGAAGTACAGGGCGCGCAGGCCGAGGATGGCGAAGATGTTGGAGGTGAAGACGATGAACGGGTCGGTGGTGACCCCGAAGACCGCCGGGATCGAGTCCACGGCGAACACCACGTCCGTCGCCTCCACCACCACCAGCACCAGCATCAGGGGCGTCGCCTTGAGCCGGCCGTCCTCGTGGACGAAGAAGTGCTTGCCGTGGTAGCGGCCGGAGAGCGGCACGAAGCGCTGGAAGAGGCGGACCACCGGGTTCTTTTCCGGATGGATCTCGGTCTCCTTCTCCCGGAAGATCTTGACGCCGGTGTAGACGAGGAAAGCCCCGAAGACCAGGATCAGCCACTCGAAGCGGGTGATCAGGGCGGTGCCCATGGCGATGAAGAGGCCGCGCGAGATCAGGGCGCCCAGGATGCCCCAGAAGAGCACCCGGTGCTGGTACTCCGCGGGCACCGCGAAGTAGTTGAAGATGACGATGAAGACGAAGATGTTGTCGAACGACAGGGAGCGCTCGATGACGTAGCCGGTCAGGAACTCCAGGCCCGGACTGGCGGCCGAAGCGGTAGTAGACCCAGGCGTTGAAGGCGAGGGCCACGAGCGTCCAGACGACGCTCCAGAAGACCGCCTCGCGCAGGCCCACCCGGTGCGCCTTGCGGTTGAAGACCCCCAGGTCGAGCACCAGCATCCCCAGGACCAGGGCGAAGAAGAAACCCCATTGCAAAGGGGTGCCGACGGTTTCCATGACTGACCTCTCTCGGTTGTCCTGACCCCGGACGAATGACCTGGCCAATGACCTGGTCGATTGACCTGATCGAAGCGGGCAGGCGGAGTTTACCCGAAGGAGTGCCGGGAGGAAGGCAAAGCGGGGCGGCCGTCCGGGGAGAAAGGGCAGCGCGGGGACGCAGCGGCCTGCGCCCCCGCAAGGAGGCTCCGGGTGGAGCCGCCCCCGGTCAGCCCTTCTTCAGGTGGGCGTTGACCAGCTTGGTCAGCTCGAACATCGTGACCGAGTCCTTGCCGTCGAAGACCGCCTTCAGCTTCGCGTCCGCGCGGATGGTCCGCTTGTCGTTGGGGTCCTGGAGATTGTTCTTGCGGATGTAATCCCAAACCCTTTTTGTGACCTCGGTCCGCGGAATCGGGTCTTTGCCCACGATCTCCGCGAGCGCCGCGTCGGGCGTCAGCGGAGCCATGAACCCACTGTTGGCTTTCGGGGCGCCCGCGGCCCCTGCGGACTTCTTGGCAGTCGATTTCTTCTCGGCCATTGAATGCTCCTCCACGATCTGATGAAGGTTAAAGGTACGTCTGTTGAATCAGGCCGATCCCTTGCAAATCTCCGGCCTGTCCGCTCCCCTCGGGGCGGGGAGTCCCCGCCCGGCCCTCTATCGTATCCGGTTTCGGGGATCGGCGTGGTAACTTTCGCGCCATATGGCGTGGAAGCCCCCAACCGGCCCTCCCTGTTCGTCACCTTCGAAGGTCTCGACGGCAGCGGGAAGTCGAGCCACCTGCGGCGGGTGTCGGCCTGGCTCACGGAGCGGGAGGTCCCCCACCTGGTGACTCACGAGCCCGGCGGCACGCCGCTGGGAGACGCCGTGCGCGGCCTCTTCCTCGACTCCCGCTGGGGGGCCGTGGACGGCGTCGTCGAGCTGCTCCTGGTGTTCGCGAGCCGCCGCCAGCACCTGCTGGAGGTCATCGAGCCGGCGCTCGCGGCGGGCCGGCACGTGCTCTGCGACCGCTTCACCGATTCCACCCGGGCCTACCAGGGGTGGGGGCGGGGCGTGCCGCTCGAGGTCATCGACCAGGTGGACCGCCTGGCGACCGGGGGCCGGCGGCCGGACCGCACGCTCCTCTTCGACCTGCCGGCGGACAAGGCGCGGGCGCGCGGGCACTCCCCGTCGCGGCAGGAGCGGGGCACGGCCGACCGGCTGGACGCCGAGGGGCTGGAGTTCTACGAGCGGGTGCGCCAGGGCTTCCTCAGCATGTCCCGGGAGACCCGGGGGGACGGACGCTTCCGCGTCATCTCCTCCGCCGGCCCGTTTCAGGAGACCGAGGAGCGGGTGCGGGAGGCGCTGGCGGACCTTCTGAAAGGAAGCGAACTGAAAGGGAGCGAATGAACCTCCCGGCGGCCCTGGGCTCCGCCCGGCAGGGGCGGCTCTACCCGTCGGTGATCCTGGACGGCGGCGGCGCCGAGGCGCGCCAGAGTGCCGCCCTCACCCTCGCCCGCGCCCTCCTCTGCGAGGCCGCGCCCGACGCCCGGCCGTGCGGGGTCTGCAGGCACTGCCGGCGCATCGTGTGGCCCGGCACGGACGCCTCGGGCGGCAGCGCCAAGGCCGGCGAGTCCCACTTCCACCCCGACTTCCAGGTGCTGGAGCGCGACCTCAAGGCCTCGACCTCCGTGGACGCCACCCGCGAAATGCTGCGCACGGCCCAGGTCTCGCCGTTCGAGGCGCGTGGCCAGGTCTTCGTGGTGGCGAGCGCCGAGAGCCTGACCGGGCGAAGCCGCCAACGCCCTCCTCAAGTCGCTCGAAGAGCCCCACATGTCGGCGCCGCGCAACTTCTTCCTGCTGGCGCCGTCGCGGCTCGACCTTCTGCCCACCCTGCGCAGCCGCTCGCTCGCGGTCTTCCTGGGCGCCGCCGAGCCGGTCGACGCCGCGACGGTGGAGCCGCTGGCGAAAGCCTTCTCGGCCGCCATGGCCGCTTTCTCGGCCAGCGGCGCGCCGATCTATCTCCTGTCCGCGGCGGCCGCCCTGGCGGGGGCCGGCGGTTGGGAGGACCCGCGCTCCGGCCGTCCCTGGGCCGTGGCGGCGGCGGCCGTGCTGCGCTCGTTGGAAGGCGCCGAAGGATCCCGCGCCGCCCGGCTGGCGCTGGCCGAGGCGCTGCTGGAGGCCCCGGCATGGCGCTTGCGAGGGATCGCCGCCGAACGCATCCTGGAAGGACTCGTGTCACGCCATCTGGGGTGAGCCTCACATACAAGGTAGGGGCGGCTCATGACGACTCGGCAACGAGGGGCCTCCGGACCGTTGTGCTAAAATACGATCCCATTTTTGGAATGAGTCCCCTTGGAGAACTGTTTCGAGCTGCGATCCTCCCCACCGTCTCATCGAACAAAGGAGTCTGACCCATGAACGTATTTCGCCGTAAAAACCTGATCCCGGGCGTGCTGGTCCTGGTCTGCGCCCTGGGCGTCACCCTGCCGGCCTGTTCGGCGCAGGACAAGAAGATGGATGCCAAGATGGCCGGCTCGAGCGAGGTGCTCGCCGTCGTCAACGGCAAGCCCATCACCGAGGCCGACGTCCGCCAGAGCGCCGCCGAGCAGTTCAAAGCCATCGAGCGCGAGTACCAGAAGCAGGTCCACGACCTCATCGAAGGCTCGCTCGACCAGGCCGTGCAGGACAAGCTCCTGGAAGCCGAGGCCGCCTCGCGGGGCGTCGCCAAGGAGGCCGTCCTCGCCGAGATCAAGCCCGCCGCGGTGAGCGACGCCGAGGTCGACGCCTTCTACGAGCAGAACAAGGCCCAGATCCCCCGTCCGAAGGACCAGGTCGCGGCCCAGATCAAGTCCTACCTGGAGCAGCAGGGGCAGCAGAAGGCCCGCGGCGAGTTCTTCGCCAAGCTCGAGGAGAAGTACAAAGTCGAGATCAAGATGGAGCCCATGCGGGTCCAGGTGGCGGCCAACGGCCCGGCCAAGGGTGGACCGGCGACCGCTCCCGTCACCATCGTCGAGTTCTCCGACTTCCAGTGCCCGTTCTGCTCGCGCGTGAACCCCACGATCAAGCAGGTGCAGGACAAGTACGGCGACAAGGTCCGCATCGTCTTCCGCCAGTTCCCCCTGTCGTTCCACCAGCAGGCCGGGAAGGCCGCCGAGGCTTCGCTGTGCGCCGCCGACCAGAACAAGTTCTGGGAGCTGCACGACGCCATGTTCGCCGACCAGCAGTCCCTGGGCGTCGACCAGCTGAAGGCCAAGGCCGCCGGCCTGGGCGTCAACGCCGAGCAGTTCAACCAGTGCCTCGACTCGGGCAAGCACGCCGCCACCATCCAGGCCGACATCAAGGACGGCTCCGCGGCGGGCGTCAGCGGCACCCCGGCCCTCTTCGTCAACGGCCGGTTCATCAACGGCGCCGTGCCGTTCGAGCAGATCAGCCCGATCATCGACGACGAGCTGCGCCGCGCCGGTTCGAAGACCGCCGCCAAGTAAGAGCCCTCACCCGCGTTGCTCCCTCCTCTCCCCCACGGGAGAGGAGGGCTCAGGGGATAGAATCCCCTCCATGGCCACCGATCCGTCCCCCGATCTCCCCCCGGAAGAATTCCGTTCCGCCATGCACCGGGTCGCCGACCTGGTGGCCGACTACCTGGAAGGCGTGGGCGACCGGCCCGTGCTCCCCGCCGTCTCCCCGGGCGACGTGCGCCGCGTCCTGCCGGCCGCCGCGCCGGAGGAGGCCGAGTCCATCGAGACCATCCTCGACGACTACCTGCGGGTCATCGAGCCCAACATCACCCACTGGAACCACCCCGGCTTCCTGGCCTACTTCGGCATCACCGGCTCCGGCCCCGGCATCCTCGGCGAGACCCTGGCCGCCGCGCTCAACAACAACGCCATGCTCTGGCGCACGGGGCCCGCGCCAGACCGAGCTCGAAGAGCGGGTCTGCGACTGGCTCGCGCAGATGATGGAGCCTCCCCGGGACTGTGCGCGGCCACCTCAACGACACCGCCTCGACCAGCACCCTGGTGGCCCTGGCCGCCGCCCGCGCACCGTATGCCGGGGCTCGACGTGCGCGCGAAGGGGCTCTCCGGCCGAGCCGCCGCTGACCGTCTATTGCAGCGACCAGGCCCACTCGTCGGTCGACAAGGCCGCCATCGTGCTCGGCCTGGGCACGGACAACGTCCGCCGCATCGCGAGCGACGGCGACTTCCGCATGTCCGTCCCCGCGCTCGAAGAGGCCGTGGCCCGCGACCGCGCCGCCGGGCGCCTGCCCATGGCGGTCGTCGCCACCGTGGGTACCACCTCGACCACCAGCATCGACCCCGTTCCCGAGATCGCGGACCTCTGCGCCCGCGAGGGGATCTGGCTCCACGTGGACGCCGCCTATGCCGGCGCGGCCGCCATCTGCCCCGAGTACCGGGCCCTCATGCCGGGGATCGAGCGGGCGGATTCGCTGGTGTTCAATCCCCACAAGTGGCTGTTCACCCCGGTCGACTGCTCCCTCCTCTTCGTTCGCGACCCCGGCCTGCTCAAGGCCGCCTTCTCGCTGGTGCCCGAGTACCTGCGCACGCAGCGAGGCCTCCGAGGTGACCAACCTCATGGACTTCGGCTTCCAGCTCGGCCGCCGCTTCCGCTCGCTCAAGCTCTGGATGGTGATCCGCGCCTTCGGCGCCGAGGGGCTGCGCGAGCGCATCCGCGGGCATTGCGCCATGGCCCGCGAGCTGGCCGGGTGGATCGAGGCGGATTCCCGGCTTCGAGCTGGCCGCCCCCGTGCCGTTCAGCACGGTCTGTTTCCGTGCCCGTCCCCCGCAGTCAGCCGCGGAGCCGGACCGCTTCAACGAGCGGCTCCTCGCGCGGATCAACGCCGCGGGTCCGTTCTTCCTCTCCCACACGGGCCTCAACGGCCGCTACACCCTGCGCGTCGCCATCGGCAACCTGCGCACGGAGCGCGGGCACATCCAGGCGCTCTGGGATTTGATCCGGAAGTCGGTGAAGGAGCTTGCGGGGGAGGGCGCTTGAGCCCTTCCTTCCTCCCCTTCCGCCCCGAGCGCCTGCCGGAGGAGGAGATGCTCCGCCGCGCCCAGGATTTCTACGAGGAGATGGACCGCCGCCGGTCCGTGCGCTTCTTCTCGGCCGACCCGGTCCCCCGCGAGTTGATCGAGCTCGCCATCCGCACCGCCTCGACCGCCCCCTCGGGCGCCCACCGCCAGCCCTGGAAGTTCGTGGCGGTGAGCGACCCGGCCGTCAAGCGTGAGATCCGCGTCGCCGCCGAGGCCGAGGAGCACGAGAGCTACGTGGGCGGCCGCATGCCTCCCGAGTGGCGGGAGGCCCTGGAGCCCCTTGGCACCTCCTGGGAGAAGCCGTTCCTGGAGACGGTCCCCTGGCTCGTGGTGGTCTTCGAGGAGACCTACGGCTTCGGCCCGGACGGGGAGAGGCGCAAGAGCTACTACCCGAAAGAGAGCGTGGGGATCGCCTGCGGTCTCTTCCTCGCCGCCCTCCACCGCATGGGCCTCGCCACGCTCACCCACACCCCGAGCCCCATGGCCTTCCTCTCGCGTATCCTGGACCGCCCCGCCAACGAGAAGCCCTTCATCCTCTTTCCCGTGGGCTATCCGGCGCACGACGCCGAGGTGCCGGACCTTCGGCGGAAGGGGTTGGAGGAGATCGCAGTCTGGCGGTAGAGAATTTTCAACGAAGCTCGGCCGCGAGCCCGGAGGGCGTCCTACTTGTAGCCCAGGGTGAAACCCTGGGTGGCGAAGACGCGGCGCCAAATCGAGGGGACGCCCCGACGGGGCTTGTGGAGATTGGGGGGCGGCGGCCCACCCAAGGCCCGCCTACCCCATCAACACCATCACCTCGCACGCCGCTCCCGCCTGGGCGGGCGCCGCTCCGGCCGGCACGCGCACAAGCCCGGTGCCGTGGGCGTAGGCGCCGAGGTCGTGGGAGCCCTTGGGAGGGAAGGGGGTGGCGAGGATCTCGCGGTCCCGGGTCTCGAGGGTGGCGGCGAGGAAGCGGTCGCGGTTGCCGGCGCCGGGGAGGGGGGCGGCGAGCCGGCCGGTGACGGCGGAGCCCCACCAGGAGTCCTCGATCCCCAGGAGCACCTTGAGGGCGGGGCGGACGAAGAGCCAGAAGCTCACCATCACCGAGGCCGGGTTGCCCGGCAGGCCGAAGACCCATCCGCCCGGGTGGACGGCGAAGACGAGCGGCTTGCCGGGCTGGATGGCCACGGAGTCGAACAGCACCTCGCAGCCGAAGTCGGCGAGCACGCCTTCCACCAGGTCGAGCTCGCCCATGGAGACGCCGCCGCAGAGGAGCAGCACGTCCGAACGGAGACCCTGCTCGACCCGCGCGCGCAGCACGTCCACGCGGTCCGGGGCGATGCCCAGGGACTCGAAGCGGAGCCCCAGGGTGGCGCCGGCGGAGAGCAGGAAGTCCGTGTGGGAGTCGCGGAGCTGGCCAGGGCCGGGAACGGCTTCCGGCGGCACCACCTCGTCGCCGGTGGTGATCACGGCCACGGAAGGAGCCCGGTGCACCGGCAGGGTGGTGTAGCCGTGGGTGGCGAGGAGAGAGAGGGCGCCGGGGGTGACCCGGGAGCCCGCGGCGAGCAGGGTCTCGCCACGGCTCATGATCTCGCCACGCCGCCGGACGTGCTCCCCCGGAGCGGTGCCGGCCTGGAAGACCGCTTCTTCCCGGCCGCCGTCGGTGGACTCGATGGGGATCACGCGGTCCGCCCCGCGCGGCAACGGGCGCGCCGGTCATGATGCGGACCACGGCCGGCGGCGCGAGCTCGTAGCCGGGTGCGTCTCCGGCGGCGATCCGGCCGGCCACGGGGCGGCGCTCGCCGGGCTGGATTTCCCCGGAGACGGCGTAGCCGTCCATGGCGGAGACGTCGGCCCCCGGCACGTCCACCGTGGCCGCCAGGTCCCGCGCCAGCACCCGGCCGGCCGCCCCTCGGCGCCCCGCCACTTCCTCGGGCAAGGGGTGGAGGCGCTCGGAGATCCGCTGCCAGGCGAGATCGGGGGGGAGGAGATGCGAGATCTGGGGAGGAGCCATGGGAGAATTGAGTATACTTGCCTGTCTTACCCCGATTGCACCGGAGCGCGATCCCTAAGAAGGAGCCTTCCCCTTGGCGACCGTCGAGAACAGCTTTCAGTACCGCGGCGACCTGTCGCAGACGGCGCTGCCGGAGATCCTCTACACCATCGACCGTTTCCAGGTGCCGGGAGTCATCGAGGCCAGCCGCGACGGTATCGTCAAACAGGTCTACATCAAGGAAGGGAACGTCGTCCACGCCACCTCCACGGACCGCGCGGACAGCCTGGGCGCCTATCTCCAGAGGAGCGGCGTGCTGTCGCCCGACGTCTTCCTGGAGACCATGCGCGAGCGCGAGCGGACCCGCAAGCGCTACGGCATCCTGCTGATCGAGCGCGGGCTGCTGTCGCCCGCCGAGGTCTACCGGGCCATCCGCAAGCAGATCGAGGCCGTCGTCTGGAGCCTGTTCTACTGGCAGGAGGGGAGCGTCATCTTCAGCATCGGCGAGTTCCGCGAGCCGGACTCGGTGCGCATCCAGCTCCCCATGCGCCAGGTGATCCTCCAGGGGATCAAGCGGGCGCCGGACGCCAAGGCCCTGGTCACCCGCCTGGGGCGGAAAGAGACCGTGCTCGAACCTTGTTATAAGACGGAGCAGCTGATCGAGCTCGCCCTCGACGGAGACGAGTACAAAGTCCTGAGCCTGGTGGACGGCAAGCGGAGCCTCTTCGACATCTGTACCCAGGGGCCTCACAGCGCGGCGGAGAACGCCAAGGTGCTCTACGCCTTCCAGATCCTCCAGCTCATCCGCACGTCGGTGCCCGTGGCGACCGCCATGCCCGCGCCGGAGCCGCAGCGGCGGGACGAGGGTACGGGCGCGATCAAGATCCGTTTCAAGACGCAAGGCGACAAATTCAGCGCCTAAGTAGGAGTGAATCCCAAATGCCGTTGTACGAATACGAGTGTCTGAGCTGTGGCAAGAGGACGGAGTTGCTCCAGCGGATGGGAGATGCGCCTCTCGCCACCTGCCCCCAGTGCGGTGGGGGCGAGATCAAGAAGCTGTTCTCCGCGCCGGCGGTCCAGTTCAAGGGGACCGGCTGGTACGTGACCGATTACGCCGGCAAGAAGGGCGGCGGCGGCTCGAGCTCCAAGTCGGAGTCCAAGGGGGGAGACGATTCCGGCAAGTCCGAGGGGAAATCCGAAGGCAAGTCCGAGAAGTCCGATTCGTCCTCCTCGTCCTCTTCGTCTTCCTCTTCGAGCGAGTCGAAGAGCGGCTCGGGTGGGTCTTCTTCGGGCTCGTCTGGCTCTTCGGGCTCCTCCGAATAGGAGGGGCTTTTCCCTGGGACCGCCGGCATCCCTGCCGGCCTGACTAACCTAAAAAACGGAGTTAGTTGCCGGTAGGGATGCCGGCGGTCCCAGGGGGCGCTACGCCCTGAGGCAGCCCTAAGGCCGCACCTTCCAGACCCCACTCCCCCCGGCCGGCAGCTCCACCGTCCAGCCCTCCGCGTCACCTTTCGCCTCGCCCGATCCGAAGATCCGTTCGAGCTTGGCGCCGGCCACGGCGTACGGCCCCACCGTCGCCGGGGCCGCGGTGACGGTGTGCACCACCAGCACCGTTTCGCCCCCGGCCTCGCGGAGGAACGCCAGCACGGGGGTGCTCCGGTTGCCGGGGGAGAGGAGGGTCAGCGTCCCCTTCCCCAGGGCCGGATGGGCGTGCCGCAGGCGGATGAGGCTCCGGTAGTCCGAGAGGATGGAGCCGGGATCGGCCGTCTGGGTGGCCACGTTGGCCGTCTCGCGGCCCGGCGCGAAGCCGAACCAGGGCTTGCCGGTGGTGAAGCCGCCGCCGGGCGAGCCGTCCCAGGGCATGGGGGTGCGTTTGAATTCGTCCGCGCCGCCCTCGCCGTTCTGCATTCCGACCTCTTCGCCGTAGTAGAGGAACGGCACGCCGGGGAGGGTGAGCAGGATGGCGGCGGCGGTCCTCATCTTCGCCGGGTCGTTGCCGAGCTGGGTGGCGAGCCGCTTCTGGTCGTGGTTGGTGAGGAACGGCGCGTCGAGGGCGCCGGCGGGATAGAGCTCGGCCATCTCCTCCAGCTTGGCGCCGATGCCGGCCGCCTCTCCGGCCTCCAGGGCTCCCAGGATCTCCTCGGCGAGCGGGAAGTTGAAATTCATCGGGAGATCGTTGAAATAGGGTGCGATCTCCTCCGTGGTCGTCCAGTTCTCTCCCACCAGCACGGCGCGCGGCGAGGCTTGGCGGACGCTGGCCCAGAATTCCCCGAGAAATTGGTGGGTCTCCGGCTGGTTGTTCTGGAGCTTCCCCGGCCCGTTGGCGAACAGGTGCCGGGTGGCGTCGAGCCGGAAGCCGTCCACCCCTTTCGCAAGCCAGTGGGCGGCCAGCCGTTTGATTTCCTCGCGTACGGCGGGGGTGCTGAAGTTGAGGTCCGGCATGCCGCCCCAGAAGAGGCCGTAGTAGAACGCCCCGTTCTTCTCGTGCCAGGTGGGTCCGCCATTCTCCCAGGGCTGGACCCAGCCGGGATCGTCGGCCCGCCAGATGTACCAGTCGCGGTGGGCGGAGGTGGGGGAGGAGGCCGAGTCGGCGAACCAGGGGTTCTGCGCGCTGGAGTGGTTCATCACGAAGTCCACGATGACCTTGATCCCCCGGCGGTGCGCCTCGGCCAGGAAGCGGTCGAAGTCCTCCCCGGTGCCGTAGTCGGGCTCGATCTTCTCGTAGCTCACCACGTCGTACCCGTGGTAGCTGGGGGAGTCGAACACCGGCATGAGCCAGAGCGCGTCGACCCCGAGGTCGCCGTCCGTGGCTGGATCGCCGTCGTTCAGGTAGTCCAGCTTCGCCGTCAGCCCCTTGAAGTCGCCGATGCCGTCGCCGTTCGAGTCCGCGAAGCTCCGCACGAAGACCTCGTAGAACACGGCCCCTCGTGCCCAGTCCGGGGCGGCTGCTCCCTTGGCTCCTTCGGCTCCTTGGGCGGAGGCGGCCTGAGAAGCCGGTGCTTCGGCGGCGGGAACGGAGGCCGGCGGGGCCGGGGGAGGCGCGGTGGCGCATCCCAGGGCCAGGGCGGCGAGAAGGAGGAGGATCGGGGTACGGCGGGCCATGGCGTTCATGGGGATATTGTAGAAGCATGTCCTCCGGGTTCGAGTCCGCGCGCCGCGCGGGGGTGATGGGTGATCTGCTGGCGGTCCTGGCGGGCCGTCCCACGGATCTGTTGCCGTTCGAGACGGTGCGCCGGGAGCTGCGCCTGCGCCATCTCGTGGACCGGGGGATTCAGCAGGTCCCGCTCGGCCGCATCGTGGGCACCCTCGGCCGTCCGGGGGAGTTCAACCGCGCCTTCCTTCCTCGGGACGAGGCCCTGCGCGACCGCTGGGACCGGCTGCTCGACCTGGCCGAGGGCCCCGTGGGGTTCCCGCCCGTCGAGCTCTACCAGGTGGACCAGGCCTACTTCGTGGTGGACGGCCACCACCGCGTCTCCGTGGCCAAGTCCCTGGGCGCTCCCACCATTGAGGCCCATGTCACGGAGTTCCTGACCCCCGTGCCGCTGGAGCCGGGCGTGTCGCTCGCGGACGTGCTCCTCCGGAGCGGCATGGCTGCCTTCCTGGAAGCCACCGGCCTCGAAGCGGAGACCCCGGACGACTACCGTGTCACCGTGCCCGACGGCTACGAGCGCTTGCTCGACCACATCCGCGTGCATGGCTACTACAAGGGGACCGAGAGGGGGATCGACCTGCCGTGGCGCGAGGAGGTGGCCTCCTGGCGGGATCACGTCTACCTTCCAATGATCGAGGTGATCCGCCGGAGCGGCATCCTGGAGGAGTTCCCGGGGAGAACGGAGACGGACCTCTACCTCTTCGTCATGGATCACCTCCACGCCCTTCGGCAGCGCTACCACGACGCGCCGATGGCGGCGGCTCTGGAGGAATTCGAGCAGGCCACGCCCAGACCGCCAAGGCGTCTGAAGGCATGGTGGAACGGGATGTGGGGGCGGCTGCGGCGTTGACGGCTCCCGAGAACGGGCGTAGACTATTAACGTCAAGAGAATGAACAGCTTACGCAATCCATGGCCCTCCGGGCGCCGCTTCCATGTGGCCCTTACCGTTGCCCTCCTGGTTGCGGTGTTGCTCGGGTTTTCCCGAACGTTTTTTCTCAGGCCGTGGTTCCAGGAGTGGGCCCACGCCCACGGCGCGCCCGAGCCGTTCTTCTATTTTCATGGCGCCGTCTTCTTTGCGTGGTTTCTGCTGCTCGTCGTCCAAACGGCTCTGGTCGCTGCGAGGCGCGTCGCCGTGCACCGGCGCCTCGGCTGGCTCGGTGCGGGCCTGGCTGCCGGAGTGATCGTGTTGGGAACCGCCGGCGCACTCATCGCCGCGCGCCGTCCCACCGGGTTCATGGACGTCCCGATACCGCCTCTGCAGTTCCTGGCGGTCCCCCTGGTCGACATCGCCCTGTTTGGGATCTTCGTGGCGCTGGCGCTCGGGAAGCGCCGCGACATTCAGAGCCACAAACGCTACATGCTGCTCGCTTCCATCGATCTCGTGGGCGCGGCCGTCGTGCGCTGGCCCTTCGCGTTCATGATGACCCAGCTGCCCGTGCCGGGCTTCAGCATGGCCGACGTGTTGGTCGACCTGTTCTTGGTGCCGATGGCCGCCTGGGACGTCGCCTCCCGTGGCCGTATCCACCCTGTCACCCTGTGGGGCGGCTTGGCCCTGATCGCTTCGCAACCTCTCCGGCTCCTGTTGTCGGAGACCGACGCATGGCTCGCCTTTGCGGGTTGGGCTGTAAGCCTGCTCGGCCGTTAGCAAGGAGATCAACGTCTTGGAAAGCATCAAAGTCGCCGCCGTCACCGGAGCTTCCCGAGGCCTGGGAGCCGTTTTCGCACGGATCCTCGCCGAGGAGGGATACGCCGTGGCGCTCGGGGCACGGGATCTCGGAGCCATCGAGGCCCTGGCGTCGAGCCTGCCCGGAACGGCCTTCGCCCATCCGCTCGACGTTGGAGATTCAGGAAGCGTCTGGGCCTTTCGCGACGCCGTCCTCTCCCGCTTCGGCCGGCTGGACGCCTTGGTCAACAATGCCGGCATCGGCATCTTCAAGCGGCTCGAAGAGTTTTCGCCCGGTGAGATCGAGCAGACCTTCCGGGTGAACGTCCTGGGCACCTGGGCCGTCACCACCGCCTTCCTCCCCCAGCTCAAGGCGGCCCGGGGGCAGGTCTTCATGATCTCCTCGGACGTCTCGACGCGAACCTTCCCCACCGGCGGCCCCTACACCGCCTCCAAGTTCGCCTTGAGAGCCCTCACGCGCACCCTCCAGCAGGAGAACCCCGAGCTGAGGGTGATGGAGCTGCGCCCCGGCGCCACCGACACCTCCTTCGCCGGCTCCACCCCGGGCGCCCCCGGCAAGGAGTGGTTCCTCCGCCCGGAGACCGTGGCGGAAACGGTGCGTTTCGCCCTCCGGCTCCCGCCGGAGGCCCGGCTGGAGGAGATCGTGATCCGGAGCAGCTCGCAGACGCCCGAGTATTAGGCGGTCGCCCCCGAAGCCACAGGTCACTTCCTCTGCCACTTCCCTTCGCCGCCGGCCTCGAACACTCCGATGCCACCCACCGCACCGTTGAACTGGCCCACGGGCAGGCCGCTCGCGTTGAACCAGTTGATCTGGAGGACGCCGCCCGCCGTGGCGATTCCCTGAGCATGGCATCCAGTGACGTTGTTGAAGAAGGCCTCCCAGGTGTTATAGGCCGTGTACATGAAGCCCACTCCGTTGCCGCTGTAGGCAGGGCCTCCCCAGATGGTGTTGTCGTACTGCCACGGCATGCCGTCCGGATAACACTTGCACTTGCCCCAGACGAGGAGGTTTACGGAACCCTCCGCACCAATCGCGGGGGGGCTCCCTTCGCCGTTCGCCTTCTCCAGGAACTTGCGCACCTCGTCCTCACTGACACGTCCCTGGAGCGCCTTGAGAGCAGCTTCCCGCAGCTCGCTGTTGGTGGGCCGCAGATCTTGGGCCGTCAAAGTTTCCATGATCTTCTCCTTTCTGTGGGTACTTTCTGTTCTACGGAATGATCATGCTTCTCTCTTGAGCGCTTTCCCACATGCCAATGGGCGGGATCGGTACCGCCCCTTGGGGGGATCTAAACTTCGGAATCCCGGCCCACGATCTCCCGCGCCAGCTCCACCGCCGACAGCGGTCCGCTCCCCTCGGCGTTGTTGTTGATCGTGCAGAGAAAGGGGCGACTCCCGGCGAGGGCTTCCCGGGCGAGGTCGGCCACGGCCTGGCGGTTGGCGGGATCGGGGGCGGCCATGCGGTTGAAGGGGGCGTAGCGGCGGCCGGCGTCCTCGTAGGTCATGCCGGGGCCGAGGAGCCAGCGGATCACCGTCATGGGGGCCTTGTCCGTGCCGGCGAGACGGGCCTGGGCGCGGACGTCGGGCATGCGGGGATGGACGTTGTGGCAGTGGCAGGCGCCCACGGAGGCGAGAGCCGCCCCGTACTCCGCCGTGATCACCTCGCGGTTGCGCAGCTCGACGGCGTAGATGGGGCCTCGAGGCAGGGCGGCGAGGAAGGCCTGGAGACGCTCGGCGAAGCGGGCGGGCGGTCCCAGGCTCTGGGGGGCGAACTGGAAGAGCAGCGCTCCGGCGCCGGCGCCCATCCCCTCCACGAAGGGGGCGACGACCTGTTCCGTGGCGTATTTGGGATCCAGGAAGAGGGTGTTCTCCTGCCCGCGCGCGGCGCCATAGCGGGCATGCTCCGGAAAGCGGGAGAGGGTGCAGGCGTCATGCGCCTTCACCAGGAACTGGAACTGGGGCGGCACCGCCTCCCGGTACGCCGCCAGCTCCATGGCCTCCGCGGGCGCGTAGGCGGTACGGTCCACTCCCACGGCCCGCAGGAGCGGGTGCCGCGCATAGGCGGCGAGCCCTTCGTGTGCCAGCCGTGATTGCGAATACGTGCGGTCGTAGACGAGGCCGGCCCATCCAGGGAAAGACCACGTCGAGCCGCCGAGATAGACTCCGCCCGGCAACGAGCGGCCCAGCGCCTCGACCTCCTCGGACTGGGAGGCCGCACCCACGCCGGCCTGCTCGGGCTCCGGGCCGAAGTCGAAAAGGGCGAGTTGATCTTGCTTGCGCTTCGCCACCCCTGGAGTTTATTGCGGGAAGGTGGGACATGCCAGAGGTGGATCGCCAGAACAGGGAATCAGGCTCCATGATTGAGACAGAACGGATTTCCAAAGACGATGACCGCGATGACCGCGATGACCGCGATGACCGGTGACACCTTCCCTTTCCGTCCCTGGGTTCGGAGCACCAGCCGCCGGGCGCTGGTGTGGGGGATCGCCGTGGTCGTGGCGGTCGGCGCGCTCATGTTCTTCCTCGAAGGGGGCGACCGGGACGCCTGGGGCCGGGCCTTCGGCGTGATGTTCGCCTACAGCCTCCTCTTCTGGGTGACCCTGATCAAGATCTGGTGGACGGCAGGCCGCCCGGCGGTGTCGCTGGACGCCGACTCCTTCGCCTACCAGCCGCTCCACACCTTCCGGCCGCGCCGGGTGCCCTTCGCCCGGGTGCTCGCCTGCAACCCCCGGCCGGGAACCGAGGCGCTCCGTTTCGTGGTCGAGAAGAACAACGTCGGCCGCGAGCTGTTCCTCAACTTGGCGGTGGTCAAGGGCCAGCACCGCTTTCTGGACCGGGTGGGCGAACGGCTGGAGGCGGCGGGGCTGGAGAAGGTGCCGGGCCGCGAGAACGCCTGGTGCCGGCCGGGGTGGGATGATCCTGGGATGGGGATGGGGCCGCAGGTGTGACCTCACCCTCCGGCTCCCTCTCCTAAAGGAGAGGGAGAGACAAGCAAGAAAAACCCGTTCTAAAACCCCTCTCCTTTAGGAGAGGGGTTGGGGTGAGGTCAGTTCGTGGCGCAGCTCAGCAGCGCGCCAGCGTTGGAGCAGACGTTCTTCATCTGCGTGGCGCTGTTCAGGCAGGGGCTGGAAGAGACGCCGCCGAAGTGGTGGAGGCCGATGATGCGGCCCGTGCCGGCGTCCATGACGGGCGAGCCGGAGGAACCGCCCTCGCTGTCGCAGCCATAGCCCATCTGGCTGTTGGCGGTCGCGCCGCCGTAGTTGGCGTTCGCCGTGGCCACGCTGCAGCGCTGAGTCTGGGCCGAGTCCGCCCAGTAGCCAACCCGCTTCAGGCCGCCGCCCGGGTGCTGCGGGAAGTTGATCGCCAGTCCGACCGCGGGGGTCTTGGTGGTGGCCGTGTACTCGCCCCAGGTGGCCTCCGGGTTGCCCTGGAGGGTGAGGATCGTGTAGTCGAGGCCCGAGTGCGTCTTCAGGAAGGTGCCGCCGGCGTAGGTCGTGGTCGCCGCCGTGGTCGTGCCGCCGCAGGCGGTGCGCTGGTAGTTGAACCGCGCCTGGACCGTGCTCACTTCGGCCTGGGTGGCCACGCAGTGGTTGTTGGTCAGCATCGTGCTGCTGTTCGAACCGGCCACCAGCCAGCCGGTGCAGACATAGCTCGAACCGCCGCTCTGGAACGACAGGCGGGCCACCGGCCGCGTGTTGATGGTGGTGTAGCAGGCCGCGTCCCGCCGGCCGTCGGTGCCGCAGATCACTTTCTCGATCGGGCTGCCATCGTCCCAGACCGGAGCGGTGCCGTGGGCGATGCGGTCGATCACGAGGCCGTGGCGTCCGCGCGCCTTGGCCTGGCCGCCGCTGTGGAGCTCGACGACGGCCGTGTCAGCCTCGACGACGAACGACCAGAAATCGCCCGTGCCCCGGGGACCCTTGCCCGTGTACGTCCAGAAGTCCGTCCCGTCCGGGCTGGACACGGTGACGTAGTCGCCGTCCGGCAGGTTGAATTTCTGGAAGTGGATCCGGAGGAACGTCGCCCCCGGAGACACGACCGTCTCCGACCAGGACACTGGACGGCCCGGCCCTCCCAAGGGGTAGGCAGCCGGCGTGGCGGCCCGATACTGCAACTCGTCTCCGACCTTGATCCGCCCCTGCGCCTGGGCCATGGTCCCCAGCAGCACAAGCCCCCCCGCCATCCCGGCCACAATCCGCATCCGTCGATTCATGACAGTCCCTCCAAGAGACGCAAGCCCGCTCTTTGCAGGCCTGGTAGGTGACCAGGTTGCTTACAAAAGAGTGGGTACAGGAGGGGGTGGAAAAGGGGACAAAAGCAGAGGACGGATGAGCAGGTAGGGAGATGAAATCGATTTCAGCAAAGGCGGGGCTCCGAGGGCCTTCACCGCCCAGGTCCTTTTTCGAAGGGGCTGGTTTCCAGGGGTCCATTGGGGTCCATAGCGTCTCAGCCCATCTCCGGCTTGATTTCCCGATCTATAAGGCACGATTCATCCGCTGGCTACGGTCTCCGGCGACATCGCCACCGCCCTTTTCGACAACGGCGTCCAGCCGGACTGGTGCGTCGAGCCCACCTCCCCTTCGCCCGCTCCCATATTCGTCGAGTCGGTGGCCGGGTTGCCCGTTCCGCGTGCCCTGCCCGCGGACGAGCCGCAGGAGCCCAACTTCGGTGACGAGGTAAAGGAGTATGCTCGCTTCGTCGGGCTGTCTCGCCGAGAACCCTCGGCTCGCGACAAACTACCGGTCCTGAGACCGTGAGGAGAAGGGCATGGCGAAGCTCATATTGGGAGATTTTCTGGATGATTCCGACCTAAAACTGGTCACCTCGACTCTGGCGGAGTTGGCGCTGCCGGCAGGGAGCGGGCGTTACGCGCTCAAGGATGTCGGACTGGATGGTACGCCCCGGATCGAGTTGACCGACCACGAAGTTGAGTGCCACGGTGAGGTGAAGCTTCAAGCGCGCTTGCTCGCCAGAAACGAGGCGGCCCAGCTTTTCCGGGCAGCGGAGAGCGCTTCTCCCCCAGAAGGGACGGTTTATGGGGAGCTGAGCTTCAAGGCCGCCGCTTCAGTCGCGTCGAAAACGCCAGCGTCAGTGGTGAAGGGATTTTCTTTGGCGGTCGGTGGCGGCGGATCCGCAGAAATCGCGTACCGCCACCTCTTGCCTGTCGCCGAGGACGAGGTACGACAGGCGGCTTTCATCACGCTGGTCGAAAGCAGCCGCCTGCCTTATCGAGCGAAACTTACCGAACTCCTGCCAGGCGAGCTCCACACGCTGGATCGCTTGTTTCGACTGAAGCTGGAGTTAAAGGCGGCGTATGGTCAAGAGTTCGATGCTGTCGAGGATGTCTTCTCAAGCCTCTACAATGATCTTTCGATCGCATTATCGGTTCATGGCATGTACACGCTGGAGGCCTCGCTCGGTATCTCTCTTTATGAGGAGCTGCGGCTGGCGGTCGGTCGCGCTGGCCTGCTCAACCCGCGAGCTCTAGGGTCCCGCCGGCTCCGCGGTCCGCGGCTCGGTCTCTCCTTCGCCTTCCCCCTTCATCGTCGCCACCGCCTTCTTCGGATGGGCGGCTATCGCCTGGGCCAGGGCCTGGTCGATCCGGCCGTCGATGCGGACGAGGGTGAGCTCGTCGGATTCGAGGTTGACCACGAAGAGGTTCCGCATACCGCCGTCTTCGGCGGCGCGGACGAACATCCAGACTCGTTCGTTCTCCTCCCGCGTGCGGATGGCGAGGCTCCAGCCGGCCCGGGCGAGCTGCGACTCGAAACGGGTCTCATCGCCCAGGCGGTCGAGGTCGGGGAGGGAGTGGACGTTGTAGCTCGCGACCTCCACGCCGTGGATGCGGGAGAGGAACTCCTGGCCGTCCACCTTGCCGGGGACCATGCGGACGAGCCCTCGCAGCAGCCCCATCTTCACTCGGCCCAGGTGGAAGTGCTCCTCCGGCTCGAAGCGGGCCTCGGGGAACCGGCGCTGAATCTCCCAGCGGACCGTGTCGACGGACGGAGAGCCACCGCCGGCGCAGCCCGCGAGCAGGGAGGACAGGGAAAACAAGGAAAGGAACAGGACGCTTCGTTTCACGATACGCCTCCTCATTAAAAAACAGTGGTCCCGCCCTTATTCGGGCTTCTGGGATTTCTTGTCCTTCCCCTGCCTGGTATCTCCCTGTTTGATGGGGGGAAGGTCGAGGGTCTGGCTCAGCCGGCCGAGCTGGGCAGGGTCGATTCGGCCGACGATGTTGATGACGACGGCTTCGTCCCCCGGCGTCAGCGAGAACAGGGTGAGGCCGGAGATCTTGCCCTCGGTCTCCTTGAGGTAGATGTAGGTCTCCTCGCCCTTTTCCTTGACGCGAAGAGTGGACTTCCACCCCCGGCCCTCCAGCCAGGAGACGGCCTTGCCGATGCGGGCCCGGAGCGGCGCGTCATCCTTGTCCGTCAGGGGAAAGACCCGGACGGTGATGGCCTTGAGCCCTCCGATCATGGACGCGAACTCGGGCTCGCCCCGTTTGGCACCCGCCGCGATCAGACTGAGCAGGGCGCCTTCGATGTTGATCTCGGTGCTTGCCTTGTCCGCCGGGAAAAGGTTGAGCTGCTCGATCGGGACATAGCCGGGCTGGGACTTGAGCTCCTGGGCTTGGCCGGCGGTGGCCGCCAGCAGGAGCAGAAGGGGGATTGTGAGCACGATCGTTCTCATCTGAAGTCTCATCTCAAAGCTCCTTGCGGACCCGGGTGGCGGGTGCGATCAGCCGCTTGGCGATCACCTCGTCCCGCAGGTCGGTGCTCGCCCGGCGGGTCGCCCGGCCGAGGTAGGCCAGGGCGAGCTTGGCCTCGGCCGTGGCCTGGGCGATCTGCTCCGGGCTCGGGTCGGCCGGCCGCTGGCTTCGTAGGAACAGGGCGCCGCCTCCGACGGCCAGGGCCAGGACGGCCGCGGCGGCGGTCAACCGGGAGGCGAGGCGGGGCGCAATCCGTCGTGCCGGGAAGGGAACGACCACGCCCCGGCCTTGCCGATGGACTCGTTCCAGGATCTCCGGTGGGCAGTCGAGCTGGGGGAGCGACCGGGAGCTCGCTCTGGATCCGCGCCGCGAGATCGCGCTCGGCGGCGCAGGCGGGGCACCCCGCGAGGTGAGCCCGCACCCGCGCGGTCTCGTCCTCGGGCAGGTCGCCGTCCAGGTAGGGCTCGATCCAGTCGAGCACCTCGTCGCAGTTGGGGTCGTGGCTGGTTCCGTTCATGTCTGTGCTACCTCTCGAGCGTTTCCCTGATTCAGGCGTTCCCGTAGCTTCTTGCGTCCCCGGTGGAGATGGACCCGCACAGTGACCTCGGGGATGCCGAGCGCCTCTCCAATCTCCCGGTGCGGGAGGCCCTGGACCTCGCGCAGGATGACGATGCTCTTGTACGGCTCGCCGAGATCCGTCAGGGCATCGAGCAGCCGCCGCCGGAAGTCCGTGGCCTCGGCCCGCGCCAGGGGGTTGGGCTCGGCGCTCTCGACTCCCCGCGCTTCGTCGTCGTCGAGGCTCGCGGCGGTGTTGAGCGTCCCCTCGGACCGGCGCTTGCGCAGCAGGTCGTAGCAGGCGTTGCGGGTGACCCGCAGCAGCCAAGCTCCGAGGCGCTCCTCGTCCACCCCCTCCCGATGCCGCCACAGCCGGAGCAGCACCTCCTGGGTCACGTCCTCCGCCTCCTCCCGGTTGGAGAGAAAATAGCGGGCGAACGAGTAGACCCGGCGCCGGTACCTCTGGGCGGTGTCCTCGAAAGCCGTCAGCATCCTAAGGAGAAGACGGATGGGGAGGCGGAACGTTTCAGGGGTTGGGAGCGCGTTCTACCGCTGACGAAGCGGAACCGCGATGTCGATGACCTGCTCCCTGTCCTCTGGAGAGGGCGCTTTTTCTCCTGGCGAGCCTCGCCACGACGTAAACAGGGTCGCCACGGCTTGGCGAGGGTCGCCACGGCATAAACAGCCTCGCCACGCGCGGGCGAGGGTCGCCACGGCATGAACAGCCTCGCCACGGGATAAACAGGGTCGCCAGCGGCTGAACAGCCTCGCCAGCCGCTGGTGAGGGTTGTTACGGCTTCACGCCGTCCGGGGCCCGCCGAGCAGGCGGGCGGGCAGGAAGAGGATCGGCTTGAGGAACGCGAAGACCGCCTCCAGGGTGATCCCCACCAGCCGGAACGGCAGAGAGAGCAGCCAGACGAACGGGTAGAGGATCAGCACCAGAAGAGCCAGTGGCCAACTGATGACGAAGAGGAGAATCCAGAGGAGAAGCTTGATCATGGCCGGGGAGCCTCCTTCGCTCCCTGGTTCATCCTACGAAGGGGGATATCCTGGTGTTTCAATGCTACGAAGCACCTTCGCGGTCCTCCTCCTCACCAGCCTACCCCTGACCGGGCAGTCGATCGACCGGGCCATCGATCTCCATACGGCCGGCCACCTGGAGGAGGCTCTTCGGGAGTACCACGCCGTGGCCACGGCGACGGGAGAGTCCGATCCGGCGGTCGCGGGCACGGCGCTCACCAATGCCTGCCTGATCCTCATGGACCTCGGGGATTACCGGCAGGCGCTGCCGGACTGCCGGAAGGCCCTGGCGCTGGTCCGGGCCGAGGGGGACCGCGAGACCATCAGCCACACGTTGAACAATTTGGGATTGGTGCTCCAGGTGCTGGGGGAGACGGCGGAGGCCGAGCGGAGCTTTCGGGAGGCGTTGGCGATCAACCGGGGGATCGGCGACGTCGAGGCGCAGGCCATCAACCTCTCGAACCTGGGCACGCTCGCCCTGGCGGCCGGCCGGTACTCGGCGGCCTTGTCGCTCCAGGTGGAGGCGGAGGCCTTGGCCGTCCGGCACCGGACTGAGCCATGGGCCCTGGAACAGATCCGTGCCGCCCGTCTGAACCAGGGGGTGGTGCTGGAGAAGGTGGGCGCCCATCGCGAAGCCCTGGACCTGTACCGGGGGCTTCTCGCGGAGAGCGAAGAGATGGACGCGGGCCAGCGTGCCGCTCTGCTGGTCAACACCGGCGTCCTCTACCGCAACCTGGGCGATCCCGTTCGAGCCACCGAGGCCTTCCGGGAGGCGACCGGCTTCTACGAGGAATCCGGGGACACGGCGGGCCTCTCCAACGCCTGGCTGAATCTCGGGCTCGCCTTCCATCTCAACCTGGAGCAGCCCAAGGACGCCGAAGGTGCCTTCCGCGAAGCGTTGCGGCTGGCCGATGAGAGCGGGGACCGCACGGAGGAGGTGCAGGATCTCTTCTACCTGGGCCGGCTTCTCCTGGAGCAGAGCCGGCTGGACGAGGCGGAAGCCGTCTACCGCCGGTGCCTGGTGGTGGCCGAGGCGAGCGGCTCGGCCGAGGGGAAATGGTCCGCCCGGGAAGGGCTGGGCCGGATCGCGCGCGCCCGGGGGAACCTGGTGGGGGCTCGGGCGCATTTTGAAGGCGCTCTCGCCGAGATCGAGCGGGTGCGGGCCGGCATCACCCGACCCCGGCGAGCCGGGTACTTCGGTGACAAGCGCGCCGTCTACGCCGCCCTGGTGGAAACGCTGGGCGAGTTGGACCGCAAGGAACCCGGGAAGGGCTGGGGCGATCGGGGTCTGGAAGTGGTCCAGCGTGCCAAGGCCCGCGATCTACTGGACGTGCTGGGGTCCGGCCGTCGCTCCGGGGCGCCCCTCGGCTCCGCGGTTCTTCGGAAGCTGGCGGGAAAGGGGACCGTGCTGGAGTACTTTCTGGGCGAAAAGAACCTCTACCTCTGGGTGATCCGGCCGGAGGGGATCCGGTTCCACGACCTCGGACCCCGCGGGCCGGTGCTGGACGCCGTCGCCCGGGTCCACCGAGCGCTCTCCCATGGCTCCTCGCCAGCGCCGGAAGCGGTCAAATCCCTGTCAAAGACGCTCTTGGGACCTGCCGGGCCGATTTCTGAGGCTCTCCGGATCGCTCCCGACGGTGCCCTGCGGTATCTGCCCTTCGAGATTCTCGAAGTCGAAGGCGAGCCGCTGGTCGAGCGCACGGCGGTCCGTTATCTGCCCAGCGCCTCCGCGCTGGCGGCTTTGGAGGGGCCGTCTGGATCTCCCGACTTGCGGCTGCTGGGATTCGGAGACCCCCGCCTGACCCGCCGCGATCAGGGCCGGCCGACGCCGCGAGAGCTGCTGGTGGAACGTTTCGGCTTGGCACCGCTGCCCTCCGCCGCGAAGGAGATCGCGGCCGCGGCCCGGCTCCTGGGTGGGCGGACGGCGGAGATCACGGGCGACCGCGCCACGAAGAAGGCCTTCCGCGAGGCCCTCGCGCGTGGGGCGCGGGTGATCCACCTCGCCACCCACACGGTGATCGACGAGCGGCCCGGCCGGGGCGCCGCCATCCTGCTGAGCGCCACCGGAGAAGACGACGGCCTTCTCACCCCCGAGGAGATCGCCACGCTGGATGGCCGTTCGGACCTGACCGTGCTGGCGGCCTGCCGTACGGCTTTGTCGGAAGGAGGAGGGGAGGACGGCCAGGCCCTCGCCTCGCTCACCGGCGCCTTCCTGGCCGCGGGCTCCCGGGCCGTGGTGGCAACGCTCTGGGATGTGGGCGACGCCGAGACCGCCGCCTTCATGGAGCAGCTCTACTTCGAGCTCGGCCGGGGCCTCGCTCCCGCTGAGGCCCTAAGAGAGGCGAAGCGGCGGCTGCGGGCCGACCCGCGTTGGAACCGGCCTTCTCTTTGGGCAGGGTACGTGCTGGTTGGGGAGGCGCCGCCGGTGGTGCCGCGGCGGACGGCTTGGGTGATCTGGATCGCGGTCGCTCTAGGGCTTCTGGCGTGGCTTGCTGTCTCCCTCCTCTCCCGGTGGGGGCGGGAGGGAGGGGGCGGCCAAAGAATGGGAAATTATTGAGGGCCGGGGAGGTGAGGGTCCGGTCTACCGGACCTCGATCGCGCCATTTTCCATCCGGATCGGGATCTTCTTCCCCTTCCGGTTGAGCATGTAGGTCCCGGCGGGATCGAACCGGAAAGGCGTGGAGTCGCCGATCGAAGCCGAGGCCAGGATCCGCATGGAGATGGAGACGATCGATCCCGGCGTGCTGTTATAGGACGTGTCGGGAGACTTGAAGTCCACCACCATCCGGCCCGGCTTCGAGGTGTTCACGGTGAACGTGGCCTTGCCGTAGCGCGGATCCATGAGCACGTTCGGGGTGCCGCCGGCGACCGCGGGATCCCACGTCAGGGTGATCCGGCCGCCGCTGGTGAGGAACGGCTCGTAGGTGTTCACCGACAGCTCGGCGAGCTCGCCCGGCTGCGCCTTGTCGCCGTCCGCTTCCATCAGGTAGGGGGCGGAAGGGGCCCGCACGGTGAGCGTGGCGTTCCGGGGCTCCAGGGTGACCGGCTGGCCGCTCGCGTCGGTGATGCCGGTCAGGGCCGGGTCGATCGACAGGTCGAACGTCTGCCCCGGCTGGACCGAGGGATCGACGCGGAAGCGGAAGACCGCCAGGGGACCGTCGGACGCGTTGACCGTGCCGGACGGGGAGGCGAACTTGACCATGGCGGTCTGGCTGTCCGGCTGGCCCGTCAGATTGGCTTGGCTCGTGGAGTCGTTGCGCTGGCTGTAGACCACGGCGCTCAGCAGGGTGAGCGGCCGGACGGGCTGGGTGAGGTCGTCCAGGGTGATGCCGAGAGCCTTCTGCGGCCTGGGCCGGCGGACGACGCGGACCACCATCTGCCCCTGCCGCACCGGTCGCGGCGCGTAGGTGCGCAGAACGACGACCGCGGTGCCCCCAGGGACGGCGATGGCATCGTTCACCCGCAGGACCAGGGCCCGGTTGCCGCCATTTCCGTTCCCCCCGTCATCGTCGCCGCCACCGCCTCCGCCTCCGTCATCACTGCCATTGCGGGCAAGCGCCGGCAAACCCGCGGCGAAGAGGAGGGAAAAGGCGGTGAGGATCAACAGGAAACGTTTGCGGGTCATGACGGCACCTCCGGATCAGGGAAGGAAGAACCTTCCCCAGACCACGGTAGCTCTCTCATCCTTACAACAACATTACAGCCGGCCTGTTCCCTCACGGCACGGAGCCCTCGGGCCGTGCCCGGAACCGGACCGGTTCCGAGACGGCCATTCGCGCTCCCGAGGCGTCGAGGGCTTCCACGGTCCAGAGGTAGGCCACCGCCCGGTGGAGCTGACCGGTAACCTCGGCCGGCAGACGGGCGGGAGGAGCGGGCACGGCGGTCTCCCAGAGCACGGTGTCGTCCACCGTGGAGAGCCGAACCCGGTAGGAGGCCGCCCCCGGCCGCGGCTCCCACCGCAGCTCCGAGGGGATCCCGGCGACCTCGCCCATGGGCGAGGTCGCTTCCACTTCCCCGCCGCGGAAGGTGGTTCCCGTTCCCGGCACCGGCAGGGGCGGAGCCCCGGGGGGACGGGACAGCTGGAACATCAATCCGGCACCCAGCGCCAGAACCGCCACCGCGGCAATCCGCCAGAGGCCGGACCGACGAGCTGGTAGCGGCTGGGCAATTGCCGGCCGGGCAGTTGCCGGTTGGGCGGTCTTGGGAGCGGGGATGCGGAACGGCACCACGTTGTCCTTCCACGGCTGGGCGGCGGGCCGCACGGGCGAGGCCGTTTCGAGCTGGGAGACGACGAAGGCGACGTCCTCCGGGAGCACCCCTTCGACCTCGGAGCCGGCGTCGAACATCCGGGCGAGGTCCCGCTCGGCGGCGCAGGCCGGGCAGCCCTCCGCGTGCTCTTCGAGCCGCCGCCGCTCTTCCGGGCTCAGCCGCTCCATCTCCTCGGCCAGGTACGCCTCGTGGGGCGGGCAGCCGGCTTCGGCTTCCGTGTAGGCCGCGCGCAGCCAATCCTCAAGGGGTTGCATTACAGGGTTCCTCCGGCGGATTGGCGGGCCAGCCACTTGCCGAAGCGGCGCTTGAGCTTACGCCCGCCGCTCACGATGTAGGCCTTGGCGCCCGATTTGTTGTTCAGATTGAGCATCGAGGTGATGGCCGCGAGCGGCACGCCGTCCGCGTAGTGGAGGTAGAGCACGCGCGCTTCGAGCGGCTCCAGGTCGCGCGCCATGGCGCCGCGGAGAGCCGCGAGGATCTGGCTTTTCTCCGCCATCTCGTCCGCTCCCGGCGAGGGCTCGACGGGCTCGGGCGCCCCTTCTTCATCCAGCGCGTCCATCTGCCGGCGGCGGGCGGTGGTGCCGCGGTTGATGGCCACGCTCCGGGTCACGGTGTAGAGCCAGGTCGCGAAGCGGCTGTCCCCACGGAACGAGCCGAGCCGCTCGTGGACCCGCAGGAAGACTTCCTGTGCCAGGTCCGCCGCACCCTGGCGGTCGCCCGAGATGCGCAGGCACCAGCCGGCCACCTTCGTGTAGTACCGCCGGTAGAGAGCGGCCAGGCAGGCCTCCTGCCCGGCGGCCTCCGTGCGGGCCCGCTCGATCAGCTCCTCGTCGGTGAGACGGTCCAGATCCATGAGAAAAGAGAGTCGGGAAAGATGCCTCGAAAGGTACGCCCAGAGAATATCAGCCCAAAGAGTAAGCGACTCGGGAAGCAAGGGGCCGGACAAGGGCAGGGCGAGGACGGCGGTGCTCATCGAAGAGATTGGACAGCGGAGATGGGCCGCGGGAACAGGGAATTTTTGCGAAGAGGGAGATTCGCGATCCGCGGCCCCGCCCGGGGCGGGATTGCGAACCGAGATCCCTGTCCAACTTTGCGCTGAAAAGTGCTTGACGGATACGGATCGCCGTCGTACATTGAAACCGTGACCGATCCCCAGCCCGCGCGGCCGCGCCTCGTCCCTCCTCCGGCTCTGCATCTGCGGGCCATGGATCACCTGCGGTTCATCCGCGAGACCATGGAAGGCGCCGCCTGCTTCACGGCGGTCTCCGGCATCGGCGAAGTGGCAACCGGGGTGACGGCGCTGGCGGCGGCCTACGTGGCCTCCCGTCAGAGCACGGCCTGGGGATGGCTCGTGGTCTGGCTGTGGGACGCGTTGCTGGCCTTTCTCCTCACCACCGGCGCCATCGTCTGGAAGGCGCGCCGGTCTCACCAGTCTCTCTTCTCCCGACCCGGACGGCGGTTCGCGCTCGGGCTTTTCCCGCCGCTCATCGCGGGCGCCCTGCTGACGCCGGTCCTCTTCACCGCCGGCACCGTGGACGTGCTGCCGGGGCTCTGGCTCCTCCTTTATGGCACGGGCGTGGTCACCGGCGGCGCCTTCTCCGTGCGCGCGGTGCCGGTCATGGGCCTCGCCTTCATGGGGCTGGGCGCCGTGACCCTGCTGGCGCCGGCGGCCTGGGGAGACGCTTTGCTGGCCGCGGGCTTCGGCGGGCTGCACATCGTGTTCGGCACCCTGATCGCCTGGAGGCACGGTGGCTGAGGGCATGGCCTTGAAACGCGAGGAACCTGAGGACGCCGTCGAGCTGGAAGGCACGAACGGCGCCGGCCCCAGCCCGCAGACGGCGCTCGACCTCGACCGCCTGATCCACGAGCGGATGCGGCTGGGCATCGTCAGCGCCCTGGCGGTCAACGACCATCTGAGCTTCAACGACCTGAAGCGGCTCCTCAAGACGACGGACGGCAACCTGAGCGTCCACGCGCGCAAGCTGGAAGAGGCTGGCTACGTGGCCTGCGAGAAGTACTTCGAGGGTCGCGTGCCGAAGACGGACTACCGGCTGACGCTTCCCGGCCGCCGGGCCTTGGAGCGCTACCTGAACCACATGGAAGCGATCATCCAGGCCACCCGCGAGGGGTGAGGCCGGAATTCGTCGCGTCCTTGAACTTTGTTCCGTAAAGTCATTTGCTGAAGAGGGAATCCATGAGCGCAGCGCTCCGTCTCGCACCCGCTTTTATCCCCTCGCCGGGGCTCCACGTCGCCATCATCATGGACGGCAACGGCCGCTGGGCCACTTCGCGAGGCCGTCCGCGCACGGCCGGCCACATCGAGGGCGTCGAGGCCGTCCGGCGGGCCGTGGAGGCGGCGGGGGACCTGGGGATCGGCACGCTGACCCTCTTCGCCTTCTCCTCGGACAACTGGCGCCGGCCGGACATGGAGGTCCGCGCTCTCATGCGCCTCTTCCGGAGCTACCTCACGGCCGAGGCCGGCAAGTGTGCCGAGAACGGCATCCGCATCTCCGTCATCGGCCGCCGCGACCGGCTTTCCCCGGCCCTGGTGCGGGTGATCGAGGACGCCGAGGCGAGGACGGCCCAGGCCGCCCGCTTCAACCTCCGCATCGCCGTGGACTACTCCGCCCGCGACGCCATCCTCCGCGCTGCCGACCGTTTGAGAGGGCACGGAAGCCTCTCCCGCGAAACCTTCGCCCGCCTCCTGGCCGATCCACCTCATGACGACGGCCATCCCGTGCCGGACGTGGATCTCCTCATCAGGACCGGCGGCGAGAAGCGTCTGTCCGATTTCCTTCTCTGGGAATGCGCCTACGCCGAGCTGGTTTTCACCGACCGCATGTGGCCGGATTTCGGACGCGTGGACCTGACAGAGGCCGTGCGGGAGCTCTGCCGGCGGGAACGGCGGTTCGGGACGGTGCCGGTCAGCCGGAGCGAGCCGCCAGCTCTAGTAGTCGCAGGCGGCAGCGCCTGAGGCTGTCTGAGTGTTCGGCGGCAATTTCGGGGCGCCAGTGGTACTCGACAAAATCAGCCATCCGAGAGAGGTAGTTCGGTCCGACCTCCCTTCTGCTCCCAGGACTGGGTACCAGATCTTGACGAATTTTGGGGCTGTGAGATCGCCTGGCAAGATTTACGAGGGTCCGCTTGGGTGTGAGCTCTTTCTCAGGGAGCGGTGGGACCAGAGCCGGTTCAATGTCCATGAATTCCGCGATTCGTTCCTGGTCCGCTAGCAACCAAGCCTCAATGGAGTGGATTGCCACTCGGAAGTGCATGAGCTGCGCCGGATCGGGCAACCAGCGCCGATAGAGGCTCGGCGCGCACTCATCGCGGTCGAGATCTACGAGCACCAGCCAAGGGTTTTGCCGTGCGGCGTTGTTGTAGCCACCTAAATGGCTCTCGATCTGGTCCCTGCCCTTCTTTACGTGGATCTGTCCCAACTGGAGTCCTGTGTCGTTCGCCAAGCGTCGGACCGCCACTTGGTCGAGAGGGCCCTCGACGACGCAAGTCAAGGTTTTGGGGTAGAGCATCAGCGGTCAAGACGGCGGGCGAACTGCTCGACCCCTTGAGGCTGGGTCCTGGGCAGGACCGCATCGGGGAGAGGAACACCGCCTTCGAGCAGCGCCACGATTTCGTCGAAAGAGACCGCGGCATGGACTTCCGTGTCACTCTGATTTGGAATCAGGAGAAAGACCTCGTCCAACCCAATCCCCTCGTCCAAGAGGAAGCTCGGGAGAGTGGGTGCTTAACAGAACCTGCTGGCCATCCTGGCTCTCCATCTGAGCAAAGAGCTGGGGGAGGCGGCGGACGACTTCTGGATGCAGGGAGAGCTCGGGTTCTTCCAGGATCAGCGGTCCCGAGGGCTGAACCAGGTACGACCAGAGCAACCCAATAAGTCGGAGGGTGCCGTCTGAGAAGTCGGCCTCCGTCTGCCATCGACCGCTGGCCCTGTACTGCGCCAGAAGGTGAGCCTGCCTGCGACCGTTGCGTTCGAGCTTGAGCGCCTCGATCTGAGGCACGGCCGCTTGCAGAACTCTGGTAACCCAGTCCAGCCGCTTCTGAAGCAGATCCGGCGGGAGATCCGCCATCTGTTCCAGGAAATCTCCACCGTATGGGTCCGCGGTTCTGCCTGCAGAGCGATCCGGCTCGCGGACGAGTTGGGGGACGATATGGAGGTAGAAAACCGTGGACAGGAAGTTCTGCGATCTCCCGAAAAGGCTTGTTGAAGCTGCTCTGTTCGAGAGCCGTTTGGGTCAGCCGTACAGGATCCTGCCGATCCTCCTCGTCAGGTCGGGCCAGGATCTCGGAATCCTCTCGCAGCACTCGTTCGGCCAAAAGGAGAGGCCGTCCGGCGGCATCTTCGCGAAACCTGACCTCGTAATTCCAAAGGCTGGGCTGGTCGTCCGTGCCGATCCAGACCGCGACGGCAACGTCGGAATCCTCCGGAGCCGACCAGTTCCTCAGTCTGGAGATTCCTCCTCGGTGCAGTACCGCCTGCTCGAAGCCGAGGTGCCTGGCGATGTCGTGAAGGAAGCGGAAAGCGTCGAGGAAATTGGACTTTCCTACGGCGTTGGGACCCACAAGGAAGACCCGCCCCTGGAGATCGACCTCGGCATGACGGAAGTTTCGCCAGTTTTCGAGCCGTATCCGGGTGAAACGGAGGGCTGTGGGAGTCTCTTGGGGCATCGGGTCTCCAGGCATGCCAGGAACCCTATCTTACTCGGGGAGCTGCTTCGCGGAGAGGGCCGGAGTCTCCCGGCCCTCTCTGAATGCAAATTGGCTCAGATCCGCGTCATCAAATCCGCCACGGCGCGGTTGAACCGCACCGGGTCGGGCAGCTCGCCGCCTTCGGCGATGAGGCCGTAGCCGAAGAGCAGCTGGGCGTAGTCGTCGAGGCAGCGGGTCGTCCTTGTCCTTCTCGAAGCGCTCGCGTCAGCTTGGCGAGGATCGTCGTGCTTGGGGTTGAGCTCCATGATGCGGCGCTGCTTGGGGCCGCCGCCCTTGCCCTTCTGGAGGAGCTTCTCGAGCTGCGGGCTGTAGTCGTGCTCGGCGCCCACCAGGCAGACCGGCGAGGTGGTGAGCCGGTTGGTGAGGCGCACCTGCTTGACGTTGGTCGTCGAGCTTCTGCTGGAGCGAGGTCGAGGAGCGGCTTCATCTCCTCCTCCTTCGCCTTCAGCTCCTCCTCGGTCTGCTTCTTCTCCTCCTCGCTCGCCGAGCGTTGACCGTGCCCTTGCCGACCGACTTGAGCTTCTTGCCGCCGTACTCGTTGAGCGACTGGGTGAGCAGCTCGTCGACCGGTGTCGACCAGGTAGAGCACCTCGTACCCCTTCTCCTTGAAGGCCTCGAGGTGCGGCGAGTTCTCCACCTGGGAGCGCGACTCGCCGGTCAGGTAGTAGATCTCGTTCTGCCCCTCCTTCATCCGCTCCACGTAGGCCTTGAGCGTGGTGAGCTTCTCGGGGTCGTTCGAGGACTCGAAGACCAGCAGCTCGAGGAGCCGCTCCTTGTTCTCGTAGTCCGGCGCAGGTGCCTTCCTTGATGGCGCGGCCGAACTCGCTCCAGAACTTGAGGTAGGTCTCGTCCGTCCTTCTCCTTCATCTCGTCGAGCGATGTCGAGCACCTTCTTGGTCAGGCCCTTGCGGATCAGGGTGATGTGGCGGTCCTGCTGCAGCATCTCGCGCGAGACGTTGAGCGCGAGGTCCGGCGAGTCGACCACGCCGCGCACGAAGCGCAGGTACTGCGGCAGCAGATCCTCGCACTTCTCCATGATCTGGATGCGCTTGACGTAGAGCTGGAGGCCGGGCTTCGAGGCCACGTAATAAAGGTCGTACGGCGCCTGGGTGGGGATGAAGAGCAGCGCCTGGTACTCGATCCGCCCCTCGGCCTTGTAGGGGATCACCTTGAGCGGCTCGGTCCAGTCGTGCGAGATGTGGCGGTAGAACTCCTTGTACTCGCTCCTGGCGTGACCTCGGCTGGCGGCCGGGTCCAGATCGGCTTCATGGAGTTGAGGACCTTCTCCTCGAGCGGCATCTTGGGCTTCTCGCCGGTCTCCTTCTCCTTGGCGAGATCCTCGATCTCGGGGTCCTTCTCGGCCTTGAGGATGATCGGGTAGCTCACGAAGTCCGAGTAGCGGCGGACGATGCGGCTGACCACCCAGCGGTCGCGAGAAGTCGTCCATGCCGTTGTCGCGGTCCTCGGGCTTGAGGTGGAGGGTGATCGTCGTGCCGCGGCCGGCCTTCTCGGCTGTCCTCGATCGGTGTAGGTGCCGTCGCCCGTCGACTCCCAGCGCGACGGCCGACGTCTCGCCGGCCCGGCGGGTGGTGAGCACCACGCGTTCGGCGGCCATGAAGGAGGAGTAGAAGCCGACGCCGAACTGGCCGATCAGCTCGGCGATCGACTGCTGCGACTCGCCCTTCTTGATGCGCTCGACCAGCTCGCGGGTGCCGGACTTGGCGATCGTGCCGATGTTGGCGATCACCTCGTCGCGGCTCATGCCGATGCCGTTGTCGTGGATGGTCAGCGTGCGGTTCTTGCGGTCGGCTTCGAGGCGGATCTCCAGCTTCTCGTCCCCTTCCGAGCAGCTCGGGCCGGGTGAGGGCCTCGAAGCGCAGGCGGTCGAGGGCGTCGGAGGCGTTGGAGATCAGCTCGCGGAGGAAGATCTCCTTGTTCGAGTACAGCGAGTGGATCATCAGGTCGAGCAGCTGCTTGGTCTCGGCCTGGAACTGCAAAGTCTCGACGGTCGCGGTGGCCATCTGGGAAGTCCTCCTGTCGAAATCTCTTCCCGCTGGACTCAGATTATGAGTACGGGATTTCCGACAAATCTTAGTCGATCTGGCGCAATCCAGCAATGGGGGCCCCGATGCACCCTGTGTATTGAGCGGCCGGTCGCTCGATTTCCAGGAGACCCGAATGAAGAAGAAGGCCCAGAAGATGACGCTCAGCAAGGAAACGCTCCGGATGCTGGAGGATCTGGAGATGTCCAAGGCGGAGGGTGGAGCCCTGACGATCGACAGGACCAACTGCCACTGTTCCTTCACCGTCTGCCGGGCGGCCACGAGCTGCTGCTGACGGACCGGCCGGCCGGCGCTCTGCCTGTAAGATCACCGCCGGAGGACTTTTCCAATGGCCTGGGGACAGAAGAAGAGCAGTGGCGGTTGCGCGGGCCGGCTGGCCCTGATTCTTGCGGTCCTGGCGCTCCTCATGGCCTGGGCCGCCTACCGGCGCGCCGGAGGTGAGCTGGGGACCCTTTGGAGTGACTTGACGGCCTTCAAAGTCGGCTCGAACGCCGTCGAGCGCCAGTCCGAGCTGGCGCAGGCGCGGACCCGCCTCCTCGCCCGGAGAACCGAGGTCGCGGGCGAGCGCAACCTGGAGCAGGTTCGCCAGGAAGTGGCCGAGATCCGGAAGGGGCTCGAACGCTCCTATCGCGATGCCAGCGCCGGGGCGAAAGAGCATTGGGAGAAGCTGGACGCCGACCTCGAACGCCTCCAGGGGCAGCTTCGGGATGGCAGCTCGAAGGCGCTGGACACCCTGGATTCGGTGGTGGCGAAGATCCGCGCCGAGGCCGGGGAGGAGAAGTGAGCCTCGATCCGGTCCTCGACGCGGATAAGGTGATCGAGGCTGGGTGCCCCGCTCTCTGGGCAACTCTCTCGCAGTTGGGCCGGCGGGCGCACCAACCCGCCAACTTCCTCCCCCTCCAGACGGCGGAGGCCAGGGGCAAGCCCTTCAACGCCACCATCGGGCAGATCACGGACGGCCGGGGGAAGGCCGTGCCTCTGCCCACGATGGCCGCCGCCCTGTCGGGTCTCGGGGAGGACGAGCGCAGCCGCGCCTTCCTCTACTCCCCCGTCGAGGGGCTGGCCGATCTGCGCCAGGCCTGGCGTCAATGGCAGCGGCGAGGCGTGCGGCCCGAGTTGCCGTCGTCCCTGCCGATCGTCACCTGTGGCACGGCGCAGGCGCGCTGCCTGGCTCTGGAGCTGGTCGTGGGCGAGGGGCGGGCCGTGGCGGTCCAGGCGGATGGCCGGCCAGGAGACCGCGATCTCTTGGATCAGAAGCTCGGCGCCCGGGTCTTCGAGCTCCCTCCCCATCGTGGACGTTTTGATCCCACCATCATCGCCCGGGTGCTCTCCTCCTTGAAGAATGGCGAGCCCGCGGTGGTCCTGCTCGAGTTCCCGCACGAGGGGACGGGGTACATGCCCACGGGCCACGAACGCTCCACCCTTCGCCACTCCCTGATCGAGATCGCCGGGCGCCGCCCGCTCCTGGTGATCGTGGACGACTGCTGGGAAGCTCCGGAGACGCCGAGCGGCTCCCTTTTCTGGGGCCTCATCGGCCGCCACCCCAACCTCGTGCCGGTCAAGGTGGACGGTGCGGGCGGCGCAGGCTTCCTCACCTTCCCCTTCGAGCCGGAAAGCGGGCTCGCCGTGGCTCTGGAGAGCAAGGTGAAGATGATTCTGCGGGCGGAGGTGGGGTCGCCTTCGGCGGCGACGCAGGTGTTGCTGCTGCGGGCTCTTACCGCAACCAGTCCTCCAACTGCACCCGCTCGTCCGTCGAAGCGTCGCGGTACTTGACGATCACCGGCGTGTAGAGCGACAGCCCCCAGTCCTTGCCCATTCCCTTTGAGACGGCCCGGGAGCCCGGGACGACCACGGCTTCCTCGGGGATCACCAGGGGCAGGTCGTCCGTGGCGCGGTGGATCGTTTCGTGGACGAGGTCGTAGACGGGGGTGGAGCGGGTGAGGATGATGCCGGCTCCGAGGACGGCGCGGCGCTTGACGACGGTGCCCTCGTAGACGCCGCAGTTGCCGCCGATCAGGACGTCGTCCTCCACGATCACCGGCGAGGCCCCGACCGGCTCCAGCACGCCGCCGAGCTGGGCGGCGGCGGAGAGGTGGACGCGCTTGCCGACCTGGGCGCAGCTCCCCACCAGGGCGTGGGAGTCGACGAGCGTGCCGTCGTCCACCCAGGCGCCGACGTTGACGTACATGGGCGGCATGCAGATCACGCCCCGGCCCAGGTAGACGCCGTCGCGGATCGACGAGCCGCCGGGCACGATGCGGACGCCGGCGTCGAGGTCCGATGGGGCGCGGGCGGATAGGTGTCCTTGTCGAAGAAGGGGAGGCGGATCGCCCGGCTCGGGTCGCCCACCGTCATGTCCACGACCTTGCCCATGCGGAAGCCGAGCAGGATGCCCCTGCTTGACCCAGGGGTTCACCCGCCAGCCCGTGGGCGAGGCGGCATCCGGCTCGGCGGCGCGGATCTCGCCCCGGTTGAGCGCCGCCTTGAAGCGCTGCGAAGTAGAGCTGGTCGCTCCGCCGTGTAGGCCGCCGGAGGCTCGGCGATACAGCCGCTCGATCTCCCGGCGGGCGACGTCCAGCGATCTCAACCGGCAAGGCGGATCTCCGCGAGCGGTCTCGTCGACTTCGGGGTTCTCGGGGCTCTCGGGGATCAGGCCGAGCTCGAGAAGCACCTTCTCGATCTTCTTGAGGCTCTCCGGCCGAGGCGTCACGGCGGGCAGGCGGCAGACCGGCTCGATCAGACCCATCATGGCCATGCGCGGCCTTGACCGGGCCGGGGTTGGACTCGATGAAGTTGATCTCCATCAGCGCGTGGAGGCGGCGGTGCATCTCCCGCGCGGCCGGGGAAGTCGCCTTCCAGGCAGAGCGAGGTCAGCCGCGCCATGGCGAAGGGAACCTCGTTGCGAGCCACCGAGATGACCCCGACGCCGCCGAGCGCGATGACCGGCAGGGTGACGGCGTCGTCGCCCGAGAGCACGGCGAAGCTCTCCGGGACGGCCTGGAAGATCGCCGCGATCTGGGAGATGTTGCCCGAGGCCTCCTTGACCCCCACCACGGTCTCGATCTCGGCCAGGCGCGCCAGGGTCGCGGGCTCGACGTTCAGGGCCGTGCGGCCGGGCACGTTGTAGACCACGATGGGCAGCCGGGTGGCGCGGGCGACGGCGCGGTAGTGCTGCGAAGAGCCCCTCGGGCGTGGGCTTGTTGTAGAACGGGGTGACGACCAGCAGGCCGTCCGCGCCCGAGCGCCTTCGAGGTCGCGGGCCAGCTCGACGACCTCGCGGGTGTCGTTGCCGCCGCTGCCGGCCAGCACGGGGACGCGGCCGTTGGCCTCTTCCAGGGTGATCTCGACGACCCGCAGATGCTCCTCGCGGGTCAGCGTCGGGTTCTCGCCCGTGGTGCCGCAGGGGACCAGGAAGTGGATGCCGGCCTCGATCTGCCGGCGCACCAGGCGGCGCAGGGCCTCTTCGTCGAGCGACAGGTCGGCGCGGAACGGGGTGACGAGCGCGGTGCCGCAACCTTGGAACATGGGATTCTCCGTACGCGCCCGGAAGGGGAGCGCGCGTTCTCCATTCTAAGTTTTTTCCGCGACGATCTCTTCCCAGACTTGGCTGAATTCGTAGAAGCCTCGGCGGCCGATCATCCAGCGGGCGGCGCGCAGGGCGCCATGGGCGAACCCGGCGCGGCTCCGGGCCCGGTGCTCCAGGAGGATGGTGTCAGCCTCGGAGTCGAAACCGACCTGGTGGGTGCCGGGAATGGCCCCGGCCCGGTTGCTGGCCACGTCGATCCTCCGGCCGTACCCGGCTCCCTCCATCACCTTGAGGATCTGGAGCAGGGTGCCCGAGGGGGCGTCCTTCTTCATCTTGTGGTGGATCTCGTAGGCCCAGGCGTCGTAGGCCGTCTCGCCGGAGAGCAGGCGGCCCGCGGCCTCGGCCAGCCGGTAGAAGACCTGGACGCCCGACCGAGAAGTTGGCGCCGTGGAGGAGCCCGGCGCCATGCCGCTCGACGGCCTCGCGCACCCGCGCCAGCTCGCTCCCCCAGCCGGTGGTGCCGACGACCAGGGGGATGCCCAGGGCGGCCATCCGCTCGGCGTTGGCCGGCACGGCGGAGGCGACCGAGAAGTCGATGGCCACGTCGATCCCATGAAAAGTCTCGACGGTGATGCCGGAGCCGTTGGCGTTGGACTCCCCCCGGAGGCGGAGCGCGACCTCGAAGCCGTGCTCCGGGGCGAGCTGTTCCACGAGCTTGCCCATGCGGCCGTAGCCCAACAAGGCAAGCCGGCTCATTCGACCACCTCGTCCACTCCACCCGGCAGGAGCTCGTCGTGCAGGCGGGCCATGAGCTCGGGAAGCTGGTCTTCCTCGGCCAGGAGCCGGACCGTGGGCGCGGCCACGCCGGAGAGGAGGAGCCGCGGGTCGAACCCCCGGCCCGCTTCCAGGGCCCGCTCGACGAGGTCCGGATGGGTGGCGAAGTCCTCGGAGACCAGGGAGACCACCGTGCGGCCCCGGGTCACCCACAGCTCCGCCGAGCTGCCCCACGGCGGACATCAAGGCCGAGTGGATCTCGGAGAGCCGGTCCTCGTGGCTCAGGGCGAGATCGGCGCCATCCCCCCGGGTTTCCAGAACCTGGAGCGCCGGCCGGAACCGGTGGCAGACGTCGAAGACGTTGCCGAGCAGGCCCTCGCGATCGCCAGCCCCGTCGGCCGTCCGCATGGAGATCAGGTGGGCGTTGGTGCGGCAGGCGATGGACTTGACCGTCGGGCGGACGCCGCCGGATTGCGCCGGCCGATCACCGTCCCCTCCAGTCTCTCCGGGGTTGGGTTCCGGGAGTCGAGGATGCGGATGGGCACGTTGGCCCGGCTCGCCGGCCCGAGCGTGCCGTAGTGGGGCTTCTTGGACCCCGAGCAGGAAAGCTCCAGCGCCTCCGCGAAGGAGAGCGTGCGCACGCGCCGTGCGCCCGGGTAGAGGCGCGGGTCGGCCGTGCGCATGCCGTCCACGTCCGTCCAGATCAGGACCTCCTCGGCTCCCAGGGCGGCGCCCACGATGGCGGCCGAGAAGTCCGACCCTTCCTTGCCCAGGGTGGTCGTGACTCCCTGGAGGGTGGCCGCCCACGTAGCCTCCGAGCACGGGCACCCGCCCGGCGCGCAGGAGAGGGAGGAGGGCCTCGCGGAGCCGCGCGTCCGTGGGGCCGTAGAGCGGCTGGGCGCGGGTGAAGTCGTCGTCCGTCACCATCACCCGCCGGCAGTCCACCCAGGCGGAGTCGACGCCGTTGTGGCTCAGGGCCGAAGGAGAGGATGGTGCTGGCGAGCAGCTCCCCGAAGCTGGCCACGGCGTCGGCGGCCCGGGGCGTCAGCGTGCGGGCGGCGTGGATCTCGTCGAGCTGCGTCCTCAGGCCGTTGAAGAAAGGGTCGAGGGCCGCGTCGAGGGACGGACCGGCCGGCCGGCGGCACGAGGCCGTGCGACTCCCGCCGGTGGTAGGTCTCGATCTCGTCGAACACCGTAAGCGCGGCCTCGCGCTCCCCGGCAGCCGCGGCGTCGGCGGCTTCGAGCAGGCGGCGGGTGGTCTTGGCCATGGCCGAGACCACGACCACCGGCTGGCGGCCCAGGAAATCCCGGACGATGCTTGCCACACGCACGATCGACGCGGCGGTGTCGACCGAGCTGCCGCCGAATTTCATCGAGATCATCGAGCTCTCACCCCCTGGCCCCCTCTCCCGCCGCGCTCCCCCCAACCGGGAGAGGGGGAATCAAAGGAAGCCCTCACTCCGCATCAGCTCGGCGTTGAGCACGGCGGCCCCGGCGGCTCCGCGCAGGACGTTGTGGGAGAGGGCGGCGAATTTCCAGTGCAAGAGGTTGCACTCGCGCAGCCGCCCCACCGAGGTGGCCATGCCCCTTCTCCAGGCCGGCGTCCTTCCTGCGGCTGCGGCCGGTCCGGGGCCTCCATGCAGGTGGATCACCCGCTTGGGCGCCGAGGGGAGGTTCCGCTCCTGGGGCACGCCCGAGAAAGCGGCCAGGGCCTCGAGGATCTCTTCCCGCTCGGGCCGGCGCTCGAACTCCACGCTCATCTGCACCAGGTGGCCGTCGATCGAGGGCACCCGGTTGCAGCTCGCGCTGATGGTGAACGGCAGGGGGCGGATGCCGTTGCCGTCCAGATCCCCCAGGATCTTCTGCGGCTCGGATCTCGACCTTCTTCTCTTCATCGCCTCCGATGTAGGGGATGACGTTGCCGAGGATGTCGAGCGACGGCACGCCGGGGTAGCCGGCGCCCGAGACGGCCTGGAAGGTGGTGACCATCACCTTGCGGATGCCGAAGGACTTGAGAGCAGCCAGGGGGATGACCATCACCACCGCCGCGCAGTTGGGGTTGGTGACGATGGCGCCTTTCCAGCCCCGTTCCTTGCGCTGGACGTCCAGGAGCCCCAGGTGTCCGGGATTGATCTCGGGCACCAGCAGGGGAACGTCTGTCGCCATCCGGTAGTGGCTCGAGTTGGAGACCACGACGTGGCCGGCGGCGGCGAAGTCGCGCTCGATCTCGCCTGCCAGGCTGCCGGACATGGAGGAGAAGACCAGCTTCGGCCCCTTGCCCGGCACGCACTCCTCGACGGTGCGCTCCGCCGCGTCCGCGGGCGGCTGCCCTTCGAGCTGCCAGGAGGTGGCCTCCCGGTAGCGCTTGCCGGCGCTCCGGTCGCTCGCCCCGAGCCACGTCGCCTCAAACCAGGGATGGTTCTCCAGCAGTTGCAGGAACCGCTGCCCCACCGTGCCGGTGGCCCCCAGAATGCCGACCTCGATCCTCTTCCCCATAGGCTTTTCCATAAGCGGCTTCCAGTCTACCGGTCCAGGAGCCGGCGGACCATCTCCTTGTAGAGGCGCACGGCCTCGGTCAGATCCCGTTTCGAAACCCGCTCCTCCGGCGTGTGGGCGACGTGGATGCTGCCCGGTCCCAGAAGGAAGGGCTCCCCCCACGCCCCCAGCCGAGGGATGTCGGTGGTGTACTTGACGATGCTCGTCTCGAAACCGGGGACCGAGCCCAGATGCAAGGCCGGCGTCTCGCGGATCTCCGCGATCCGGACCCCGGGCGAGGCGTGCACCGCCGCGGCGAGCCGTCGCCGCAACTCAGAAGTGTCGCCCACGGTCCGCAGCGTGACCTCGGCGCGCGCCTGATCCGCCACCACGTTGGCGGCCCGGCCTCCGGAGACCGTGCCGACGTTGAGCGTCGTATCTCCCAGAACGGGATCTTCCGGGAGCGGCAGGGCCTTGAGCCGCGCCAGCACGTCCAGCAGCTTGTCGATGGCCGAGTCGCCCAGCTCCGGATAGGCGGAGTGAGCCGCCCGGCCTTCGGCCTCCAGGGAGAGATAGAGCATCCCCTTCGAGCCCAGGGCCAGCCGGTTCTCGGTGGGCTCGCCGTTGATCAGCCATCGGGATCCTCGGGATTCCCTCGGATAGCGGTTCGCCACCTGGGCGCCTACGCTGTCCGTCTCCTCACCCACCACGAGCAGCAGGCCGAACCCCCGCCGGCCCTCCGCAAGCAGCTCCTCGATGGCGTGGATCATGGCCGCGATCCCGCCCTTGGTGTCGCACGCCCCCCGGCCGTGGACGTGCTCCTCGTCCTCCGACGAGGGGAAGAACGGCGGCACCGTGTCGATGTGGGTCGAGAGCACCACGACCGGCTCCCCCCAGGAGGCGAAAACGTTGAAGCGGCCGTCCACCACGGGCATGCGCTCGGCGGCGCCGCCCGTCCGGCTGGCGAGGTCCTCCAGATGCTGAAAAAGGAAGTCGCCGACCTCCCGCTCGCGGCCGGTCGTGGAGTCGATGTCGATGAGGGTGCGGGTGAGGGCGAAGAGGTTCATGGGGATGGGGGAGCGTAACAAACGGCAGAGCGGATAAGATACCGTCCCATGATCCCAATCGACCTGCAGGGCAAGCGTGGACTCGTCATGGGCGTCGCCAATTCACGGAGCCTCGGCTGGGCCATCGCCGAGCGGTTGCATGAGGCGGGGGCGGAGCTCGCCTTCAGCTATCAGGGGGAGCGGCTTCGGGAGGATCTCGAGAAGCTCACCCGCGACTGGCCGGGGACGCACCTCTTCCAGTGCGACGTCACCAACGACGAGGATCTCAAGACGACCTTCGGAGGTTTGAAGGAGGCCTGGGGCGGCCTGGACTTCGTCGTCCACTCGATCGGCTTCGCCCCCCGGGCGGCCATGGACGGGCGCTACATCGAGACGACCCGCGAGGACTGGCGGACGGCGCTCGACATCTCCGCCTATTCGCTGGTGGCCGTGGCCCGCGAGGCCGAGCCTCTCCTTCCGGAAGGCGGCGCCCTCGTCACCCTCACCTACTACGCCGCCGAGAAGGTGGTGCCCAAGTACAACGTCATGGGCATCGCCAAAAGCGCCCTCGAAGCCTCCGTCCGTTATCTGGCGTACGAGATGGGCAAGAAGGGCGTGCGAGTGAACGCCGTCTCCGCGGGCCCGGTGCGCACCGTGGCGGCGCGCTCCATCCCCGGCTTCATGAAGATGTACAACAAGGTCTCCGGCATCGCACCCCTCGGGCGCAACGTCACCCACGAGGAGGTGGGGAACCTCGGCCTCTTCCTCCTCTCCCCTCTCGCCAGCGGCATCACCGGCGAGACCGTCTACGTGGACTCGGGCTTCCACGTGATGGGCATGGAGCTCGGAGACGATTAGCTGGGGGACGACCAGCCGGGAGACGATTAGCCGGGAGACGGCCCAGGGCGCCTATTGAGGGCGCCCTGCCTTACCTGGCCTAACCCTCGGGATTCGCCGCCGGCGCCGTAGCCGTCAGCCCCGAGCCCGTTCCGGTCCCCGGGTTGCACAGCGGCTGGCCGTTGGGATCGATCCCGCAGCCGATCTTCGGCCGCGCCGCCGCGGCCTGTGGGTGCGTGGCGCGCTCCGCTCCCCGAAGAGCCTGATTCCACCAGTCTCCAATTCGCTCGAACAGGCCTGCCGGAGAGGCCGGAGCCCATCCCCAGGGAGCGGCGTGGGATGCTGGGGGGACCAGAGCGACGAGAAGGGTAAGGGCGATGACCGTCGCTGCAAATCTATATTTAAGCATTTTCATCTCCGCCTCCATAAAAACTTCAAAGTTTTGACACGGGAATGGATGATCTTTGCCATAGTGTCGCGGGGAGGCCAAAGCGGGGCAGCCGGGCTCACGCCGGGGCGGATATACTCCGCCCGCCATGGGACAGAGCGAATATTTCGAGGAGGTCCGGTCTTGCGGGCGTTGATCCTGGCGGGGGGGAGCGGCACCCGGTTCTGGCCGTTGTCGCGCAAGAGCAACCCCAAGCAGCTCCTGGCTCTCGAAGGCGAGCGGAGCCTGTTGCGGGACACCCTGGAGCGGCTGCGCCCGCTCGTCGAGCCCGGGAACGTGTGGGTGTGCACCACGGAGGCCCTGGCCGGCCGGGTGCGTGAGGAGCTTCCCGGAGGTGCCGCCGGAGCAGGTGCTGGCCGAGCCCGAGGGGAGGAACACGGCCCCGGCCATCGGCTGGTCGATCCGCTCCATGCCGGAGGAAGCCCGCCGGGGCGTGGTGGCCGTGCTCCCCGCCGACCACCGGGTGGGCGATCCCGCCGCTTTCCGGGAGACCCTGGAACGGGCCGGGCGTGTGGTGGAGCAGGAAGACCGGGTGATGACCCTCGGGGTCGTGCCGCGCTGGGCTGAGACGGGGTATGGCTACCTGGAGTTGGAGCCCGAGCCGGGGCCGGAAGGCGTACGCCCGGTGCGGCGCTTCGTGGAGAAGCCCACGGCGGAAAACGCGGCCCGCTTCGTGGCCGCCGGCAACTACCTCTGGAACGCGGGGATCTTCGTCTTCCGCGGCGCCACGCTGCTTTCCATCCTGGAACGCCTTCAGCCGGAGCTTTCCCGGGGGCTGGAGGAGATCGCGGCCGCCCCGGAGCGCCTGGGTGACCTCTACCGCCACCTGCCGGCAGACTCCATCGACTACGCGGTCATGGAGAAGCTGGAGGACATCTCGACCCTGCCGCTCGACTGCGGCTGGAGCGACCTCGGCTCCTGGGAGGCCCTGGACGAGGTTCTGCCGTCGGATCAGGACGGCAACAAGGGGCGCGGTGACCGGCTGGCCGTGGATGCCCACGGCAACCTCCTCTTCTCCGACGCGGGTCTGATCGCCGTCGTGGGGGTCGAGGATCTGGTGGTGGTGCGCACGGGAGACGCGGTCCTGGTGCTGCCCGAAGTCGCGCTCCCAGGAGGTCAAGAAGCTGGTGACCGAGCTGGCCTCCCGCGGCCGCGAGGATCTCCTTTGATCCAGCCCGTCCAGATCTCCACCCTGGCCGGAGACCGCCCTCTCGCCGGCCTGCCCGCGCCCCTGCCGCTCGACGAGCTGGTGCCGGGAAACGGCGAGTGGGAGGTCGAGATCGGCTTCGGCAAGGGGCGCTACCTGCTGCGCAGCGCCCAGGAGAACCCGGACCGCCGTTTTCTCGGCATCGAGGTCGCGGGCGAGTACCTGGGCCTCTTCGTGGAGCGGGCGCGGCGGCGGAAGCTGGCCAACTGGATGGCCCTGCGGGGGGAGGCCCAGTACCTGATCTCCTCCGTGCTGCCGGCGGGCTTCGCCTCGGCGCTCCACGTCTACTTCCCCGACCCCTGGCCGAAGAGCCGCCACCACAAGCGGCGGCTGTTCGATCCGGAGACGGTCGACCTCGTGCTGAGCCTGCTCCGGGAGGGCGGGCGCCTCAACTTCGCCACGGACTTCCTGGACTACGGCGAGCTGGTCTACGACCTCCTCTCCGGCTACCCTGGGCTTCGCCTCTCCCGCCGGAACCGCCCGTGGGACGACGGGGCGCGCACCAACTACGAGGCCAAGTACGAGATCGAAGGCCGGCCCATCCTGCGCTTCGAAGGAGTCATGGAGATGGACGGCCGGCGCGCGCCGCTGCACCCCGCAGGGGCCGGGGCGGTGCTGGCCGCGATGTCTCCGATGACCGTCACGGAACAGGAGATGAAATGACCGAGCCGTCCCCCCAGCCCGATCCGCCGCCGCGCATGAGCTGGGGATCCCGGTTCTGGTTCCTGGTGACCTTGCTGATCGGCCCCGCCTACGTCCTCTGGATGACGGGCGTCGAGGGGCACCGGATCTGGATCGTGGTCGGTATCATCGCGCTGATCGCCCTCTTCGCCGGCCTCGCCCATCGGTTGATGGCCTTGACGCGGCGATAAGGAAGCCTCTCTTGCGAAGACTTTCCTACCTCTGGCCCTATCTCCGCCCCCACCGGCGGCGGATCGCCTACGGGCTGGCCGCCATTCTGGCCTCGGTCTTGACCGGCCTCATGGCTCCACTGCTCGTGGGGCGGGCCATCGACGCGGTGCGCCGCGGGGTGCCGTTCGGGGACCTCCTGGGCTATGCCGGGCTCATCATCGGCCTCGTCCTGGTCCAAGGCGTCTTCAGCTATCTCCAGCGCATGATCATGGTCTCGATGAGCCGCGACGTCGAATTCGAGTTGCGCAACGCCTACTTCGGTGCGCTCGAAAAACAGGCCCCCGCCTTCTTTCAGGACCATTCCACGGGCGACCTCATGGCCCGCGCCACCAACGACCTCCAGGCGGTGCGGATGGTCTGCGGGCCGGCCCTCATGTACGGCGCCGGGACCTTGATGACGGGAATCGGCTGCCTCTTCTTCATGCTGCGGGTCGACGTCCGCCTCACCGCCGTGGCCTTGGCCGCGACGCCCCTGGTGGTCGTCGCCACCATCCAGTTCGGCCGCCGTATCCACGGCCACTTCTCGGGGGTCCAGGGGCGGTTCTCGGACATCTCCACCCGGGCCCAGGAGAGCCTGTCCGGCGTGCGGGTGGTGCGCGCATACGCCCAGGAGGCCCGGGAGGAGGAGGAGTTTCGCAAGGTCAACCAGGAGTACGTGAACGGCAACCGCCGGCTCGCCACCTGGGCCATGGCGCTCCATCCCCTGCTCCAGATGCTGATCGGCATCGGCTTCGCGGCGGTGCTCTGGTACGGCGGCCTGCTGGTGATCCGCGGCCATATCTCGGTGGGGCAAATGGTCTCCTTCAACCTCTTCCTCACCAAGCTGATCTGGCCGGTCATCGCCCTGGGCTGGGTGGTCAACCTCACCCAGAGGGGCCTGGCCTCGCTGGCCCGCATCCGCGAGGTGCTGGACAGGAAGCCGGCGATCCAGGACGAAGGCCCGATGGTCGATCCCGGAAGCCTTCAAGGGGACGTTTCGTTCCGGAGCCTGAGCTTTTCCTACGGCGAAACCGCCGCGCCGGTGCTCGCTGGAATCGACCTTCAGGTCGCCGCCGGGCAGACCGTGGCGGTGGTGGGGCGCACGGGCTCGGGCAAGAGCACGCTGCTCTCCCTGATCCCAAGACTGGCCGATCCGCCGGAAGGCACCCTGTTCGTGGACGGCACGGACGTCCGCCGGCTGCCGCTCGCGCGCCTGCGCTCGGCCATGGGGATGGTGCCCCAGGAGACGTTCCTGTTCTCGGACACCATCCTCGAGAACATCGCCTTCGGCCGCCCGGAGGCGTCGCGTGAGCAGGTGGCCGAGGCGGCGCGGCTGGCCGGCTTGGCGGCGGATCTCGCGGCCTTCCCCAATGGGCTGGACACGGTGGTGGGAGAGCGGGGGCTCACTCTCTCCGGCGGCCAGAAGCAGCGGGTGGCCCTCGCCCGCGCGCTGCTCCGGGAGCCCCGCATCCTGCTGCTCGACGACTGCCTCTCCGCCGTGGACACCCAGACGGAGGAGGAGATCCTGCGGAACCTGCGCCAGGTCTTCCACGGGCGCACGGTGTTTCTGGTCTCGCACCGCATCTCGACCGTCAAGGACGCGGACCTGATCGTGGTGCTCGACCACGGCCGCATCTCCGAGCGCGGCACCCACTCCCAGCTCATCGCCTCCGGCGGCCTCTATGCCGAGCTGCACCAGCGGCAGCTTCTGGAGGAAGAGCTGGCAGCGGTATAGCATCGGTTCTCGTGAAGGCGCGGTGTGACGCGGGCATCTCCGCTTCCGTCATCGCCGCGCGGGGAGGGGAAGGCCATGAAGGTCGTGATCACCGGTGGGTCGGGGCTGATCGGGAGCGAGGTGGCGCGCGATCTGGGGAGCTCGGGGCATGACGTGGTCATCCTGACCCGCGATGACCCCGCCAAGGCCAAGGCCAAGCTTCCCCCAATTTCCCTCCAAACATCAGGGCCGTCCAGTGGGACGGCAAGACGGCCACGGGCTGGGCGTCGCTGATCGACGGCGACACCGCCATCGTCCACCTGGCGGGCGACAGCATCGCCTCGGGCCGGTGGAGCGACGCCAAGAAGCGGCGCATCCGGGAGAGCCGCGTGGATTCCGGCAAGGCCGTCCTGGCCGCCATCCGCCAGGCGCCGGAAAAGCCGCGGGTGCTGCTCCAGGGCTCGGCCGTGGGCTACTACGGCCCGTGCGGCGACGAGGTGGTCGACCGAGTCCACGCCTCCGGGCCACGATTTCCTGGCGGACGTCTGCGTCGAGTGGGAGGCTTCCACGGCAGAGGCCGAGTCCCTGGGAGTGCGCCGTGCCCTCCTGCGCACCGGCATCGTGCTGAGCGGCAAGGGGGGCGCCCTGCCGAAGATGGCCCTGCCCTTCAAGCTGATGGCGGGCGGCCCCCTGGGCGAGCGGCCGGCAGTGGGTCCCCTGGATCCACATCGAGGACGAGGTGGGCGCCATCCGCTTCCTCCTGGAGCACGAGGACGCCCGCGGCCCCTTCAACCTCACCGCCCCCAGCCCGCTGACCAACCGTGACTTCAGCCGCGCCCTCGGCAAGGCCCTGCACCGGCCGGCCCTGGCGCCCGCGCCGGGGTTCGCCCTCCGCCTCGTGCTGGGCGAGATGTCGGACATGCTGCTCCAGGGGCAGCGGGCCGTGCCGCACCGGTTGATGGAGATGGGCTACGCCTTCCGCCATCCGGACCCCCTGGCCGCGTTGCGCAACCTTTTAGACTGAGGAAAAACCGTGGAAGCCATCCGTGAAGGGGACATCCCCGGCGTCCAGCTCCGCCGCCGCCAGGCGCTCGCCCTCCCCCGGGAAGAGGCCTGGCGCTGGCTGGTCGAGCCGGAAAAGCTGGCCCTCTGGCTGGCCGACGAGGCCGAGGTCGAGCCTGGCCCGCAGGGCTCGCTCCTCCTGCGTGGCACCACTCCGCGGGTCGATCCCCCGGCCGGCCCCTGGCGCGAGCGGGGGAAAACGGTGGAGATCGACCCGCCCAACCTCTGGGGCCTCACCTTCGAGCGCCTGGACGCTGGCTGGCCCGCTCCGATCAAATTGATCCTCCGTCTCCATTCCACTCCGGGTGGAAGCGAGATCGACGTCCTCCAGGGAGGCTTCCAGCGCCTGCCGCTGTCGGTTGGGCTGACCATCTGGGAGAGCTACCGGACGCGCTGGCGGACGGCCTTGGCCCAGTTATCGCGGCTGGCGGAAGTGGCGGGTTCCGGAGTGGTATGATGTCCAGGATGGACGAAAACCGCCCGGCTTATCGGCTCAAAGCGCCCGGTTCCCGGGACGCGTCCTCCGCGATGCGCCTGCCGGGCCGGAGTGCGTTTCCGCGGGTTGACGACCATCTGGTCAAGCCAGAGATCACGCGCGACGAGATCATCGGAGGGCAGCGGGTGGTCGCCTCGCCGGCCCATCCTCCCCATGCCACCCAGCACGTCCAGTTGGACTACCTCGTCCGGGCACACGCGGCCCCGGGCTTCCAGGCCGCCTCGGATCTCCTCACCCGTCACGATGAGGAATCGGATTTCGCCACCGACTCATCGATCTACAGGCTGGGCGTCGATCCGGAGACCGGCGCGCGCTACCTCGAGGAGATCGCCTTCGAAGTGGTGTCGGAGCAGAACCAGAAGCTGGTGACGGAGAAGGCCCGCCGGATGTCCCGCCGCGGCGTGAGACGGATCTTCTCGGTGTGGGTCAAGGGCCGCCAGCGGGTGAGCGAATGGTCCCACGAGACGGAGAGCTGGCGCCGGCTGGAGCTGGACGAGCGGATCGAGGATCCCTGTCTTGTGGCGCCGTTGTCCGTGGCGGCTCTCCTGGATGCCGCGGCAGCTGACAACGCTGTCGTTGGAGCCTTGGTCGCCAAGGGAAATCCGGAGATCCGGCAGCGGGAAGCGGCAGCGGAAGCCAAGGGGAAAACGGAAGGGCGGGCAGAAGGAACGGCCGAAGCCATCCTCAGGTTCCTCGAGGCGCGGGGCATCGCCGTAAAGCCCACGCAACGTCAGCAGATCTTGATCTGCCAGGACGCCGATCAGCTGGACCACTGGCTGTGCCGCGCCGCTGTGGCCTCCTCCGCCGATGAAGTTTTTTCAGGCTCCTGAGCCCGCCTCCCATCGTTCCCGAAGCGCCGCGCCCACCTCCTCCTTCAGCCCCGGGGGCGTATACACCCGGTACCGGTCAATCCTCGAAAGATGGCGGATGAACTGGCTGGCGCTCTCCATGGGCTCCAGCGAGCCGTCGAAGCGGCGCACGAGGACGCGGCTGCGGCCCATGCGGTGCGGGTCCTTGGCGGAATTGGAGACCAGGAGGCTCCCGGGGCCGAAGCGCTCCCGCAGCTCGGGAAGGAGGGCCTCGAAACGCTGCTTCTCCTCGCGCGGCAGGTGCTCGCGGGTCTCGAAGGCCACGGGGAAGTGGCGGCGCTCCACCAGGGCGCGGGCGTGCGGGCTGTCCGACGTGCGGAGGGCGGACCAGACGGAGACGTCGTCCTGGGCCAGGAAGGCCTCGGGCTCCGCGGCCCAGCGCACCCCCTGCTCCCGCAGCCATTCGTTGAGATGCAGCTCCAGGGCCTTGCCGGTGACGTTGAAGTAGACCTGGGTGAACATGTAGTAGCGGGCCATCACCAGGGCTTCGAGCGCGTGGACGCCCCCCTCCTCGACCCCCACGCCCCACTCGCCCGTCTCCGGGTCCTCGATGGGCAGGATGGTGTCCAGCAGCCTTTCGAGGTCGTAGGTGCCGTAGCGCACGCCGCAGAAGAGGCTGTCCCTCAGGAGGTAGTCCATCTTGTCCACGTCCAGCTCTCCCGAGACGGTCTTGGCGAGCAGCCGCTCGGTGGGAGTGTTCCCCCCCTGGAGCAGGCGCTCCACGTCGGCCGGGCCGATGCCGTCGCCGTGGTGCTCGAAGATTTCCCCGATCTCGGGTGCGTGGAGCAGCCGGCGGGTCATCTCCTCGTGGTCGATGCCGCCCTCGAAGAGGTCCTCCGCCGAGTGGCTGAAGGGGGCATGGCCCAGGTCGTGGAGGAGGGCAGCCACCCGTGCCAGGCGGCGTTCGGGGCTGCGGGGCCCAGGCGGCAGCAGCCCCTCGCTCTTGGTGCACAGGGCGTCATAGACCCGCCCCGCCAGGTGCATGGCCCCCAGCACGTGGCCGAACCGGCTGTGCTCGGCGCCCGGGAAGACGAGGTAGGTGAAGCCGAGCTGGTGGATGAAGCGCAGGCGCTGAACGGCCCGGCTGTTGACCAGCGCCGTCTCCAGCGCGTCGGCACGGATGAAGCCGTGCACCGGGTCGCGGAGCGACAGGAAGCGGGGCGCGGGAAGAGGGGGAGAAATCAAGGGTCCGATGATAGCGGCAGCGCGAAGGGCTGTAAAATCGCCGCCATGCGCGCCCTTCCCGTCCTCCCGGTCCTTGCCGTTTTGCTCCTCCCTACCCTTCTCGCCGCCCAGCAGGATCCCGTCGCTCTCATCGCTCTCGGGGACGCCGCCTGGGCCCGCCGCGCGGACGGCCACCAGGGGGACCGCGCCCAGCCCGGTCCCATCAACGAGGCCGTCGCCGCCTATGAGAAGGCGGTCAAGGAGCAGCCGGACCGGCTGGAGGGATCCTGGAAGCTCCTGCGCGCCCTCTATTACAAGGGCGATTTCGCGGCTCCGGGCAAAGACGGCAAGCAGCAGGCCTTCGCCCGGGGCAAGGAGGTGGCCGATGCCGCTCTCAACCGGTTGGCCAGGAAGACCGCCGGCAGCCGCGAGAAGCTCGACGCCATGACCCCGGCCCAGGCGGCCAAGGCCGTTGCGGCCGTGCCCGAGGCCAAGCCTCTCTATCTATGGACCGCCGTGCATTGGGGACTTTGGGGGGACGTCTTCGGCCGCCTGGCCGCCGCGCGCCAGGGGGTGGGAGACCAGGTCCGCCGCGCTTCCGAGATCCTGATCGCCCTCGACGAGCGCTACGAGGACGGCGGCGGCCACCGGATTCTGGGGCGCCTCCACACTCTGGCGCCCAAGGTGCCGTTCGTCACCGGCTGGGTGGACCGCGACAAGGCCGTCTCCGAGCTGCGGAGGGCCGTGGCCCTGGGGCCGGACAACTGGGACAATCACCTCTTCCTGGCCGAGGCCCTGCTCGAACACCACCCCGCGAAGGCCGCCGAGGGGCGCGAGATCCTGCGCCGACTGCTCACCCGGCAGCCCACGCCCGAGCTCGCCGTGGAGCAGGCGAGGACGCTCGTCAACGCCAAGGCGCTGCTTGCCAAATACCCCTCCTGACCGCCGGCCGATCCCGGTATCCCCACGGCTCACGCCGAGCCGGACGCCCCTGGTGGCGGTGGCGGCCGCGGCGTTCCTGGTCGCCCTGAAGGCGGGCGCCGCCTGGCTCACGGGCTCGCTGGCCCTGGTGTCGGCGGCCCTCGACTCGGCCATCGACCTTTTCGTCTCCGGCGCCAACTTCCTGGTGCTCCGCCGGAGCGCCCGCCCGCCGGATGAGGACCACGCCTACGGCCACGGCAAGTTCGAGAACCTGGCGGCCCTGGGGCAGGGGATTTTCCTCGTGGGGGCCGCAGCCAGCCTCGTCGTTTCGGGCGTGCGCCACCTGGTCCAGGGAAACGAGCCTCGGGAGATGGGCTGGGGCATGGCCGTGCTCGCCATTTCCATGGTGGTGAGCGTGGGGGTGGCCCGTATGCTGGCCTGGGCCGCGGAGCGCAGCGGCAGCCCGGCCTTGAAGGCGGACAGCCTCCACTACGCCACCGACCTGTGGGTCAACGGCGCCGCCTTGGGCGCCCTGTTGATCGTGCGCTTCACGGGCTGGACCCAGGCCGACCCGCTGGTGGCCCTCGCCGTGGCGGGCTACGTCTTCTACACCGGGGCCACCCTGGCGCTCGAAGCCATGGGCGACCTCTCGGACCGGGGGCTGCCGCCGGAAGACCTCGCCCGTGTCCGCGCGACCGTTGCCACCTTCGCGCCCGAGGTGGTGGGGATGCACGACTTGAAGACCCGGCGCAGCGGCGGCCAGCGTTTCGTCGAGCTGCACCTGGAGATCCCTCGATCCACCTCTTTCGAGGAGGCCCACGCCCTCACCGTCCGGGTGCTCCGCGCCATTGAGGGCGAGCTGCCCCGTTCCAAGGTGTTCGTGCACAGCGACCCCGTCTAGCGGGCGCGGAAGCCAGGAGCTAAGGTTGGGGACGCCGCACCAGGTCGCGGGTCGCCGCCGCCAGCGTGGGCACGCCGGCCAGCGCCATCGCCAAGTCCAGCTCCTCTCTCAGGAAACGCAGGACCCAGGCCGCGCCGGCTTCGCCGTCCGCCGCGAGCCCCCAGAGGATGGGCCGGCCCACCAGCACCGCGCGGGCGCCGAGAGCCAGGGCCTTCAATACGTCCGTCCCGCGCCGGACGCCGCCGTCCGCGAAGATTTCCATTCCGTGGCCCCGTGCCGCTACGGCGTCGGCGATCTCCGGCAGCACGTCGATGGTGGCCGGCGAAGTGTCGAGCTGACGCCCGCCATGGTTCGACACCACGATGCCGGCGGCGCCCGCGTCGGCCGCCCGGAGCGCGTCGTCCGGCCGCACGATCCCCTTCACCACCACGGGCAGGTGGGTGATCGACCGGAGCCATGCGAGGTCCTGCCACGTCATGGCCGGGTTGAGCAGCGACGCGAAATACACGGCAAGCCCCGAGTCAGCCACGCCGGCCACGGGAGGCGGCACTTCACCGTACCCTTCCGGCAGCATGTTGGCCACGGCGAGCCCCGGCGGCAGGCGGAAGCGGTTCCGCACGTCCCGCTCCCGCCTTCCGAGCAGAGGCGCGTCCACCGTGAGCACCAGCGCCCGGCAGCCCGCGGCCTCCGCGCGCCGCACCAACCCTTCCGTGGCCTGGCGGTCGCGGTACACGTAGAGCTGGAACCACACGGGACCCGACGCGGCGGCCACCACGTCCTCGACCCGCGTGTTCGACAGGGTAGAGAGGATCATCACCGTGCCCGCCCCTCCGGCGGCCCGCACCGTTGCGAGCTCCCCCTCGGGGGTGGCCATCCGGTGGAACGCCGTCGGGGCCACCACCAGGGGCATCGAGATGGGCTGGCCGAGCACCGTCGTCGCCATTTCACGGCGAGAGACGTCCACCAGCACCCGGAACGCCAGCGTCAGCCGGTCGTACGCCGCGCGGTTCTCCCGCAGCGTCACCTCGTCCTGTGCACCGCTCGCGTAATAGTCGAAAGCGTTCTGCGAGAGCCTTTCGCGGGCGATCGCTTCCAGCTCGTAGAGATTGATGGGCTCCATGGCTGGATTGTAGCGGTCATGGCCTTTACCCTCCACCCACCCTTGCCCGCGACTCCGTCGAGGCTCAGTCGGTTTTGGGCTGCATGCGAGCCCGGAGGGCGTCCTACTCGTAGCCCAGGGTGTAACCCTGGGTGAACGGGGGATCGCCAAACAACTCTCCATCTCTCGCCTCATCTCCCCATCCCAGGGTTGCACCCTGGGCTACGAGTAGGACGCCCTGCCGGGCTCAGGTTGCGAGACGGCGGCTGGCCGTGCGCACCGGTCTTGTTTTAGCCGCACGTCCGCCGGGACCTCGCTGAACACCGTATCTCCGAAGGCAGTGCCGCCGCGGCCTGCCGGCGGCCTGGCACGCCTATTGAACCCTTCCAGGAAAAGATAGACTGTGCCCGGAGACCACCATGCCCAAGAAGAGAAATCCAGACGACGACACCGACGAGCTTTCAGAGGATTTTGAGAGCTTTGATTCCGACCAGGCCGAGCGGGACGCCGAAGAGGCTTTCAAGGGCGGCGCGAACCTGCCCAGCAGCGGCCTGTTGAGCTTCTACGACCGGCTGCGCGAGAAGATCCTGCATGCCATCGAGAAGCGCGAGGGGAAGCGCGGCGCCAAGCTCACGGAGGGCGCGGTACGGGCGCTGCTCCTCGTGCCGGATGTCTTCATCCTCCTCGCCCGGCTGGCGCTGGACAAGAACGTCCCGGCCTCCACCCGGGCCATGATCGGCGGCGCGCTCGCCTACTTCGTGTTGCCGATCGATCTCCTGCCCGAGGCCATCCTGGGCGGTGCCGGCTTCCTGGACGACCTCGTCCTCGCCACGGCGGTGCTCTCCCAGGCCTTCGGCGGCGACCTCGAGCCCTATGCCCGGAAGCACTGGAGCGGCTCGGAGGATCTGCGGGTGGTGATGCGCGACATCAGCGAGACCGCCCAGTCTCTCCTTGGCCAGAACCTCTACGACCGGCTGCGGCGGTTGATGTCGCGGCGGGGCATTGGAGTCGACGAGCGCTAGAAGACGCCGGCTCAGAGCCTTTACGGCGGCTCGCCGCAAAACCCGGCGAGCTGGATACTTTTACGGCGCCCTGCCGAGTTTGCAGCGCGCCGCCGTCAACTCGGCAGCCTGCCGCGTTGTGCCACGTGCCAGATCCTTTACGGCAGCCTGGATCCTTTTGCGGCGGTCTACCGTAAACACGGCGGGCTGGAACCTTTTGCGACGAGCTGGCGTCTTTGCGGCGGCTCGCCGCGTTCTCCCCGGCGTGGATGCTTTTGCAACGGCCCGCCGTAATTACGGTGGCGTACGGAGAAGTATCCAAGCCGTCGCAAAAGGCGGCAGGACAGGTGGATTCGGATCAGACGCGGACTTCGGCGTTGCGCCGCGCCCGCAGCTCTTCGAAGAGATCCTTGACGGCGGGGAAGCCGCCATCCGGAAAGTTGTCCGGATTGTCCCAGAACTCGGCGAGCGCGCCGGTGCCCCAGCGTTCGTAGACCGCCACCTTGAGCATGAGCTGCAGCTTGTCGCAGGCTTTGACGAGCCGGGCCTCGGGGCTCGTGCCCTGCTGGTATTCGTCGTAAAGAGCGAGGGCCCGCGGCGGCAGGGGTGCCAGAACGTCCGCCATGGCCGCGGCCTCGGCTGCCTTTTTGGCTCCCTCGGGGAAGTAGTGCGACGAGGTGCGCGGCAGGTCGCCGATCCTCAGCTCCGCAAGGTCGTGCACCAGGGCGATCTCGACCGCCCGCCCCACGTCCATCCCCTCGATCCTCGCTCCCAGCGTCCAGACCAGGAAGAGGACGTGCCAGACGTGCTCGGTTACGCTCTCCGGCTCGGCCACACCGCGCAGCACGTAACCCGAGCGGGGGATGCGGTCGAGCGACTGGATCTCGAGGAAGAGGTCGAGCAGGGTGCGGTTGGCTTTCATGATTTTTACGTGGCTACGATATCCCAGATGGCGGCAGCTCCGGCAGGTCTAGCGCCGGGAGGCCGGTGGCGATCCCGGTGAGGAGGCTCGAGGCGAGGCATGGGATGGCGGCCTCGCCACCATAGAGGCCGGCCTTGCGCCACTCCTCGCGCTCGCAGAGGAGCGTCGAGAGCGCGAGATCCGTGGCCTTCGTCTTCCACGGGCCCTCCGGATCCACGCGCGACAACGCGAGGCAGCCATAGGCGGCCCCAGCTCTGCCGCAGCAGAGATCGGGCTTGCCGGAGGTCGTAGCGAGCGCGAGAAGGCCAGCCTGCCGTGCCCCTTCGAGAAGCCCCTGTCCGCCCAGCACCCCATAGGCCTTTGCGCTCAGCAAAGCGAGGCCGGCGAAGCCATTGCAGAGCATCGCGTGCTGCGATGCGCGCCGGCAGAGCCGGGAAGGGGTGGCGAGCGCCAGGCGGAGCAGCTTCTCGACCGACGGGGCGTACCACTCCGGCAGTGGCGATCCGGCGGCGACTGACTGGAGGAGCAAAGCAAGATAGGGCCCTGAGCTGCCGTGGGAGAGGCCGAGCCCCTGGAGCTCGGGCCAGAGAAACGTTCCTTCCTCACCGGGGACCGCCCGTCCGGCGAGATCGCTTGCCAGCGCCTCACCGAGGCTCCCGAAGCCGGGCATCACCCGTGTACGCCAGGAGGATGGCAGTGCCAACGAGGCAGCCGGCCCCACCGTTGTAGAGCTTCCGGGGAGCCTTCCCGCGACGCCCGACTCAACTCCGCGAACCGCGTGATCGCGGTGACTCGCGCCGCTTCGTCCTGCCGCGCGTGGGAGACCAGAGCCCGCACGAACACCAGCCCAGCCTCACCGAACAGGAAGTGGCTCGCGGGCCGCTCCTTCAGCTCGGACAGGGGCACCAGAAAGGACAATCTGTCCTGCTCGCGCCCCTGAGTCGCGGCGAGCCAGCGCTCGGCCTCGTCCAGCAGCTCGGGCTCTTCGAGCACCAGGGCCGTGTGCCAGCAGGCATAGGCGATACCCGCGGCGCCAAAGGCGAGGCTGGCGTGAAACCCGTGTTGCCGGCGCTCGAGGTCGCCGTAGGAGAGGCCGGACAGGATCTCGAAATAGTCCTCGACGTAGGCGGCCAGAACGTCGTTGACCTCCATGCCAGTCCCCGCTCGGTGAATTCATCAAATTCCGGGCATCGAGCGCCTGGGCTCGACGCCCGGGAAGTCTTCTACCATTGAGTGGTTGAACAGGCGCCACAGGTGTCGCTGGCGGTGGCGCTGGTCGAGCAGTCGCACGCACTCAGGTCACCCCGGCTGGGCTTGTCGGTGCAATCGTCTCCGCCGGCCACGAAGCGCAGCTCGTTGCTCATCAAGTTGCGGATCGTTTCCTTGGCAAGCGAGAGTTTCCTGTCCAGCGAGCGCCTTTTCATGGGTGCCCATCCCTTTCACAATAGAGGGTCTGCTTGACTGCAGCCGTCTTAAAAAAGTGGCTCACTGTATCATCCTTGCGCTGAAGAGCTGCTCCCTGGGAATCTACGCCATGAAAACCCTGGTCCTCGTACTGCTCGCCCTCGCCCAGCCCATCCCGGCCACTCCCTCCGCCCTGCGCGTCGCCGGCCGTGCCATCGAATTCCCCGCCGTCGTCACCCGGGCGGCGTTCGAGCGCGAGCTGCTGGGGATGGGCATGCCGGGGTATCACCTGATCGTCTGGAAGGACGGCGGCGCGGCCATGGCGTCGTTGTTCCGGGCGGAGGTGACGGACACGGAGGTGCTGGACGCGCTGGAGAAGCTGGGGGCGAAGCCCGGCAACGCCCTGGGGATGGCGGTGTGGGAGGACCGGAAGGATGCCGATTCCAAGGCGCCGGACCAGGTCATCCAGGGGCCGCCGGTCGAGATCCTCGTCCGGGTGCCCGGGAAGAAGGAGCCGCTTCGGCTCGACCAGATCCTGCAGGACCCCGGCGGCAAAGGCTTCGACATGCGCTTCGGCGGCCACCGCGCGAACATCGCCAAGTGGCACTCCGGATGTGTGGTCTGCCTCTACTCCTGCCCGGGGAGCAAGATCGGCAACGCCCGCTATACGGTGAGGGATTACGAGAAGAAGACCACCCGGTTCCGGGTCCGCCCCGGGGTGCTGCCCGAAGACGGCACCCGGGTGACGGTTATTTTCCGCTTGAAGTAAGGAGAGGGAGCCCCGTCCCTACTTCCCCTGGACCTCCATGAAAGCCCCCTCCGGGTGCTGCGGCGAGTAGCGCGTGGAGTAGTCGTTCAAGGTAATCAGGATCAGGATCGCCAGCCAGAAGAAGCCGGCGAAGGCCGTGATGGCCGTCATGCGCGTGCTGTGGCGGACGTGCATGAAGAACAGGATGACCAGGAGCGCCTTGGTGACGGCGATCGCCATGGCCACCACGTCGTTGGCCCAGCCGAAGTCGTACTGGGCCACCATCCACGTCGCGAACGTGAGGACCAGGAGGGCGGCGAAGACCGCGAAGTACATCTTGGGAGAGGAAACGTGTTCGGACATGGCGGTCTCTCCGTCAAGTTGCGTGGGCGCCGAGCAGGTAGAGGAGCGGGAAGAGGAAGATCCAGACGATGTCGACGAAGTGCCAGTAGAGCCCCGTCATCTCCAGCGGATTGTGGTACGAGGAGTCGTACTTTCCCTTCCAGGCGTACCAGGCGAGGACACCCAGGATGATCATGCCGATGACCATGTGGGTGGCGTGCAGGCCGGTCATGATGAAGTAGAGCGAGAAGAAGATCTGGGTGTGCCGCTCGAGCTGCGGATCGCGGGCGGCGAGCTCCCGGATGTGCTCGGTCGGATGCTCTTCCTCGAAGCGGAAGTGCGGCCCGGGCACGTGGTGATGGGTGAGCTTCTCCTTGTATTCGACCGTCTTGATCCCCAGGAAGACGCCGCCCAGAACCATGGTGGCGATGAGGAAGAGGACGATCCCCTTGCGCCAGTTGACCTGCGCCGCCCAGATGGCGAGCGCCATGGTCAAGCTGCTGCAGATGAGCACGGCCGTGTTGATGCCGCCCCACAGCACGTCCAGCGTGTTGCTGGCGAGCAGGAAGGCCTCCGGGTACCACCGCCGGTAGATCACGTAGGCGGTGAACAGGCCGCCGAAGAACATGACCTCGGTGACCAGGAAGAGCCACATCCCGAGCGTCGAGGACTCCTTCTGCTGCTCGAGCGTGTCGAACTGGTGCTGGAGCGACGGGTGATGGTGCTGGACGTCCTGCCCATGCCCGTGCGCCGCGTGAGCGTGCGGTTCCGCCGAGATGCTAGCCAACGCGGGCCTCCGTGGGAGTCAGGCGGTTGTGGACCTCTTCCCGGTTGTACTCGTACGGGCCATGGGTCACGACCGGAATGGTGAGGAAGTTCTCCGTCGGCGGCGGCGACGTGGTGTCCCACTCCAGGCCCACGGCGCCCCAAGGGTTGTCGCCGCTCTTGGCGCCGTACCGCATCGACCAGATGAAGTAGCAGAGCGGCAGGATCACGCCGACGCCGAGGATCGAGGCGCCCGCGGTGGAGAGCACGTTGAGCACCTGGAACTCGGGGGGGTAGGACCAGTAGCGGCGCGGCATGCCGAGGTAGCCCAGGATGAACTGGGGGAAGAACGTCAGGTTGAACCCGACGAACACCAGGAGCGCCGCCAGCCGCGAGAGGAACGCCGGGTAGAGCCGGCCGGTGATCTTGGGCCACCAGTAGTGGAGGCCGCCCAGGTAGCCCAGGAGCGTGCCGCCCACCATGATGTAGTGGAAGTGGGCCACGATGAAGTACGTGTCGTGCACGTGGACGTCGATGCCCAGGGTGGCGATCATCACCCCGGTGAGGCCGCCGAGCGTGAACAGGCCGATGAAGCCCAGGGCGTAGAGCATCGGGCGTCTGGTACGAGATCGATCCTTCGTACAGGGTGGCCGTCCAGTTGAACACCTTCACCGCCGAGGGGACCGCCACCAGCATGGAGAGCACCGAGAAGATGGTCGAGGCGTAGATCGACTGGCCGGAGACGAACATGTGGTGTCCCCAGACCAGGAAGCCGAGGACCGCGATGCCGACGCTGGCGAAGGCCACCACCTTGTAGCCGAACACGCGTTTGCGCGCGAAGGCGGCCACCAGCTCGCTGACGACGCCCATGGCCGGCAGGATCATGATGTACACCGCCGGGTGGGAGTAGAACCAGAACAGGTGCTGGAAGAGGATCGGGTCGCCGCCCAGCCGCGGATCGAAGATCCCCAGGTGGAGCAGCCGCTCGAGCGCCACGAGCAGGATGGTGATGGCGACCACCGGCGTGCCCAGCACGATGATCAGGCTGGTCGCGTAGTGGGACCAGATGAACAGCGGCAGCCGGAACCAGGTGAGGCCCGGCGCGCGCATCCGGTGGATGGTGACGATGAAGTTCAGGCCCGTGAAGATCGACGAGAAGCCGTTGATGAAGACGCCCAGACCGGTCGAGATGACGTAGGTGTTGGAGTAGTTCGTGCGACAGCGGGGTGTAGAAGGTCCAGCCCGTGTCGACGCCGCCGTGGACGATGGCCCAGAGGGTGAAGATGCCCCCCAGGTTGTAGACGTACCAGCTCGCCAGGTTGAGCCGCGGGAAGGCCAGATCCTTGGCCCCGATCATCAGCGGCACGAGGAAGTTGCCGAGCACGGCCGGGATCGCCGGGATGAGGAAGAAGAACACCATGACGATGCCGTGCATGGTGAACATCCGGTTGTAGGTGTCCGGCTGCATGAGGTCGCCCTCGGGCGTCAGCAGCTCGAGGCGGATCATCAGGGCGAACAGGCTGCCCAGGGCGAAGAAGACCGTGACCGAGATCAGGTAGAGGATGGCGATCCTCTTGTGGTCCCGGGTGAGGAGCCAGGACCTCAGGCCGTAGGCGGCGTTGAGGTAGTTGGGCCGCTCGAAGCCGGTCTCCGCCGTGGGAACGGCCGGGGGCGGGGTTGCGACTGCCGTGGTATCCATGATTTCGGTGTCCGTCCTATTTCGATCCGGTCTCGGTCGGTCCCGTGCCGGCGGGGGCCGCGACGGGGGAAGCTGGCGCCGTGGCCTTGGCGGCGGCCGTGCCGCCCAGGGACCGGACGTAGGCGATGAGCTGCGAGAGCTGCTCCTCGGTGAGCTGCCCCTGGAACGTGGGCATGACCGGAGCCCACCCCGCGACCAGCTTGGCGTGGGGGTTCAGGATCGACTCCCGGAGATACTCGTCGTCGGCGAGCACCGTGCGGCCGTCCGCCAGCTTGACCTGGCTGTTGTAGAGCCCTTCGAGGCTGGGGCCGCGGGCGATCCGCCCGCCGGCGATGCTGCCGGGCGCGTCCGCGGTGCCTGCGCGATGGCAGGTGACGCAGGCGAGCGACTCGAAGAGCGCGGCGCCCGAGGCCGCCATGCTCTGGCCGGCCGTGGCGCCCGCGAGCCAGGACTCGTACTCCCGGGGCTCCAGGACGATGACGCTGCCGATCATCCGCGAGTGCTCGCCGCCGCAGTACTCGGCGCAGAACAGGTGGTACGTGCCGGGCTTGGTGGCCTCGAACCAGACCGAGGTGTCCCGGCCCGGAACGGCGTCCTGCTTCACCCGGAAGGCGGGCACGAAGAAGCTGTGGATGACGTCCTCGGATTGCAGGTCGATCCGGATCGGCAGCCCCGTGGGCACGTGCAGCGTGTTGATCTCGCGCTGGCCCGTCGGGATGCTGGAACTTCCACATCCACCGCTTGCCGACGCCGCTGTAGCGCACGGCGTCCTTGGGGGCGCGGTAGATCTTGAAGAAGACCTGGGTTCCCCAGACGAACATGCCGAGCATGATGATCAGCGGGATCACCGACCAGGCGATCTCCAGCCACAGGGCCTCGCGCTCGTTCTCGCCGACGTCTTCGGAGTTGCGCCGCCGGTAGCGGGCCATGAAGTAGAGGATCAGCCCGGCGATGAGCACGGTGAAGAAGACGCTGACCACCGACCAGATGAGGAAGAGGAGGTCGACGTCGCCCGCGTAGCTCGACGCGGCTTCAGGGAAGAGAGGGAACTGCTGGTTCATGTCAGGCCGCTCCCACGGGACGGGGCTCCGGGCGGTCGCGCCGCTTGAGGAGCACGATCAGGAGCCCGAGGCCGAGCACGGTGGCCGCCGCCGCGAGGCGCAGGATGTTCATCGTCATGGCGCTGTATCTGCCGTATACCGGATCGTAATGAAAGCAATAGAGGAGGATCTGGTCGGCCAGGTTGCCGATCTTCCCCTCCGCCGATTCGATCAACGCCAGGCGAACGTCGCGCGGCGCGAAGTCGATGCCGAAGAGATAGCGGGAGATCCGCCCGCCGGGGGTCAGGACCATCATGCCCGCGGCGTGAGCGAACTGGTCGCGCTCCTTGTCATAGGAGTAGCGGAAGCCCGCCGCCTGGGTGAGCTCCAGGATGGGATCCTGCCCGCCGGTGAGGAAGTGCCAGCCCTTCTCGGTCCCCGCCCGGCCGTAGCGGGAGACGTTCCCGGCCTTGGTCTTGGCGGCGAGCTGCGTGGTCTCCTTGGGGTCGATGCTCACCACCACCACCTCGAATTGCTTGCCGGCGTCGAAGGTGAGGGACTTGAGGCTGCCGGTCACCCCCTGGAGCACCAGGTCGCAGAGCATGGGGCAGTCGGTAGTAGGCGAACACCAGCACCACCGGCCGGCGGCCGAAATAGTCGCCCAGCTTGACCGGCCGGCCCGTCTCGTCGCGGAAGGCGAGGTCGAGCGGCACCTGCTCGCCGAGGTGCTGGTCGTAGCCCACGGCCTTGAGCGGCTCCGGCATGGCGCTGCTCGGCACGAGGGCGCCGCCGGCCTCGCCCGCCGGCGGAGCGGCCGGAGTGGCGGCCTGTGCCGTCTGCGCCGTCTGCGCGGTGGAGGCCAGCAGAACCCCCGAGAACGCCAGTATGGCCGTGCGGGCGAGCAGTCCGTTCAATTTTGGGGTGCTCCGTTCTGGGGTGCTCCTGCCGGTGCCGGAGATACGGGAGCCTGGGGTGGGGCCAGCGGCGCGACGCCCCGTTTCGCGATCACCTCGATCGCCACGTCCACGGGCACCCGCAGCACGCCCTGCTGCCGGTTCACCCACCCGGCGTGCTGGAGGCGGAGGTTCTCTTCGTCGTGAACCGCCTGGAGGTCCAGCTCCTGGTTCGTCTGCAGGCGGGGCTCCGGGAACTCCGCGGGCTGCGGGCTGGCGGACTCGATCGGGGAAAGCCGCACGTCCCGCCGGTCGTCGAGGTTGCCGAAGCCGCGCAGCAGCCCCCAGATCAGGAAGTGCACCACGAGGGCGACGATCACGAGCACGGCGACCGACCAGACGATCCCCTTGAGGCCGATCTCGCGGTCGATCTCCCCGGTCTCCACCCCGTGCCGGGTGGCCAGGGGGGCCTCTTTCGAATCAAGTTTCGAATCAATGGTGGCCATGGGCTTCGATCGCCTCCGCGAGATAGGGATCGTTGACCGGCAGGAGCGGCCGCTTCTTGAGCTCGCCGACGAAGAAGAAGACCCAGATCCCGCCGATGGCGGCCGGGGCCGCCAGATAGAGCCAGTAGTGGGCGAGGTTCTGGACCTGGCCGTGCCCGTGGATGAACCCCGGCTCGACCTGCCAGATGAGGTCCACCCAGCGCATCACGAGCATCAACAGGGCCACCACCACGAGCCGCCGGCCGTTGCGCTTCAGGTCCCGTGACAGGAGCAGCACGAACGGCAGCGCGAAGTGGAAGACCACGATCGCGAGCGCCACGTACCCCCACGCCCCGCGCATGCGGGTGAGGAACCACGGGATCTCCTCCGGCAGGTTGCCCGCCCAGGTGATGAGGAACTGGGAGAAGGAGAAGTAGGCCCAGAGCATCACGAAGGCCAGGAAGAGCTTGCCCCAGTCGTGGAAGTGCCGCGGCTGGATCACCCCGGCCATCGGCTCGTGGCGCGACAGGAAGAGGGCGAAGGCGATGATGAAGGCGAGCGCCGCCAAGCCCTGGCTGCCCATGAGGTAGACGCCGTAGATGGTCGAGTACCAGTGCGGGTCGAGCGACATCAGCCAGTCGACCGAGGCGAAGGTCACCGCCAGGCAGTAGGCGGCGAGGCCGAAGGCCGCGATGAGCTGCATGCGCCGGGTGAGGAACGGATCGTTCGACGTGTCCTGCTTGAGCGACATGCGGTTGAGCACGAAGGCGAAGCCGCCCCAGATGGCGAAGTAGAGGACGAACCGCACGAAGTAGGCCGCCGGGTTCAGGTAGGCGGCCTTGGCCTGGAGGATCTCGTCGGCCGCCACCACCTCCGGCCGGGACCAGAGGTAGAGGGTCTTGGTGAACGCCACGTCCACGAGGATCGGCAGCGCGAGCAGGGCGAGCCAGGGGAGCGTGCGCGACGCCGCCTCCATGACGCGCCGGATGACGAGACCCCAGTCGCCCCGCGTCAGGTGGTGCAGCATGAAGAGCGCGAAGCACCCGAGCGTGATCCCCATCCAGTAGACCCAGCCGACCAGCCAGGCGCGGAAGAAGTAGTCCGGCGACACGAAGTAGCCGATCGCGCAGAGCACGGCGCCCACGGCGCCCACCAGGAGACCGAGCTTCTGGATGCGGTCCACCGCGGCCGGGGCGGCGAACCGGCTGGCGGCGTCCCCGTGGCTGACCCCGTGGCTGAGGTTCTCTCTGTTCACTCTGGCACCTTTCTCGGTTCGGGACGCGGTCCGGACAGGTCCGCCTCGATCTGCCGCATCCGCTCGGCCGGCACGCCCGCCTGGGCGAGGTCGGCCAGCCGGGCGTTCTGGCTGTACTGGAGGGTGCGGATGTAGGCGGCGATGGCCCAGCGGTCGGCCACCGGCACCTGCGGCGCGTAGCTCGGCATGACGCCGAAACCCTCGGTCATGACGTTCACGAAATAGCCCACCTGGGAGCCGCGCAGGCGCGGGTCGTGGAACGAGGTCGGCTGCTTGTAGCCGCGCCGCACGATCATCCCCTGGCCGGAGCCCGTCCGGTCGTGGCAGGGGGCGCAGAAGATGTTGAAGCGCTCCTGGCCGCGCAGGAGAACCTCGCGGGTCACCGGGAACGGCATCTCGGCCACCGCCTGCCCGTTGGCGCCGAGCCCGCTGTAGGCCGGCCCTTCGCGCAGGTCGCCCCGGGCCACGGTGTGCGCCGGCAGCAGCCGCGCCGCCCGGCCGTCCTCGAAGAACGCGCTCGCCCGCAGGCGGCTTCGACCTTGTTCTGGTTGTGCATGTTCTGCCGGCAGCCGCCGGCCACCAGGAGAAGGCAGGCGAGCGCCGCCCGGACAGAGGATCCGCGTCTCAGTGCGCAACTTCGGTCACCTCGCTCGCGTGCAGGTCCGGAGAGGAAGCGCGGCGTCTCGGTCGCGGTCGAACTTCGGGTCGCGCGCCTCGATCAGCAGGAAGTAGCGGTCGCGCGACGCCAGGGCGAAGCGCGGCACGTTGAACACCGGGTGGTACGGCTGCGGCAGGCCGTTCAGGAAGAACATGCCGAGCATGGCCGACAGGGCCGCGACCAGGATGGTCATCTCGAAGGTCGGCACGATGAACGCCGGCCACGAGTGGAACGGCCGGCCGCCGATGTTCATCGGGTACTCGATCACCTGCGACCAGTACTGGAGGGCGTAGCCGCCGAGGGCGCCCAGGATGCCGCCGGTGAGCACGATCGGCGGCAGCTTGGAGCGGTGGTGCCCGAGCGCCTCGGAGACCTCCTCGATCGGGTACGGGCGTGAAGGCGTCCATGTGCTTGTACCCGGCCTCGCGGGCCTGGTGTGGCGGCCGCGATCAGCGTCCTCGGACGACTGGAACTCGGCCATCACGCCGTAGATCGCGGTCGTGCTGGGCGTCGTGTCATCGCGGGACCTCCGTGTACTCGCCGCCCCGCTGGCCGCCGGGGACGATCGTGCGCATCTCGAAGATCGAGATCATCGGCAGGAAGCGGATGAAGAGGAAGAGCAGCGTCAGGAACAGGCCCATCGTGCCGATGAAGGTCGCTCCAGTCCCAGATCGTCCCGCTGTACATGCCCCAGGAGGCCGGCAGGAAGTCGCGGTGGAGGCTGGTCACGATGATGATGAAGCGCTCGAGCCACATGCCGACGTTGACGAACATCGAGATGATGAAGAGCCAGAGCGGCGACGTCCGCACCTTCCGGATCCACAGGAGCTGCGGCACGACGGCGTTGCACAGGATCAGCGCGTACCAGTGGTAGCGGTACGGGCCGATGGCGCGGTTGGCCAGCATGAAGCGCTCGTAGTGCGTTGCCGCTGTACCAGCCGAAGAACAGCTCCATGAAGTAGCCGTAGACCACGATCAGGCCGGTCGCCAGCATCACCTTGCCCATGTTCTGCAGGTGGCGCGTCGGTGATGAAGTCCTGGAGGCTGAACACGTACGCGCAGCGGAATCGCGAGCGTCAGCACCATGGCGAAGCCGGCGTAGATGGCGCCCGGCCACGAAGTAGGGCGGGAAGATCGTCGCGTGCCAGCCCGGGATGATGCCGATCGGCGAAGTCGAAGGACACCACCGTGTGCACCGAAATGACCAGCGGCGTCGCCAGGCCGGCGAGCAGCAGGTAGGCCGTCTCGTAGTTGTGCCAGTGGGCCGCCGAGCCGCGCCAGCCCATGGCGCCGAAGCCGTAGACGATCTGCCAGAAGCGGTTCTTCGTGCGGTCGCGCAGCGTGGCGAGGTCGGGGATCAGGCCGACGTACCAGAACAGCAGCGACACCGTGGCGTAGGTCGAGACCGCGAACACGTCCCAGATCAGCGGGCTGCGGAACTGCGGCCAGAGCCCCATGGTGTTCGGGTAGGGGAACAGCCAGTAGGCGAGCCACGGCCGCCCCAGGTGGAGCACCGGGTACATGCCCGCGCAGGCCACGGCGAAGAGCGTCATGGCCTCGGCGAAGCGGTTGATCGACGTCCGCCACTCCTGGCGCAGGAGCAGCAGGATGGCCGAGATCAGCGTGCCGGCGTGGCCGATGCCGATCCACCAGACGAAGTTGATGATGTCGAAGCCCCAGCCCACCGGCCGGTTGATGCCCCAGATCCCGACGCCCTTGGCGAACAGGTAGGTCACCGAGATGAGGAACACCATGAGCAGCGAGAAGGAGACGGCGAAGCCCAGGTACCACCAGCGGGGGGTCTTGCGGCAGCACCACCTCGCTGATCTTGTCGGTGACCGACGCGGTGTTGTGGCCCGGGGCCACGACCGGCGGCTTGTACGGCTTCTCAAGCGTGGCCATGCTCAGATCCTTTCGCGGTCCTCTGCGGGCGCGGGTTCCAGCGCGGGGTTGGGGTTGCGCAGCTTGGCCAGGTAGGTGGTGCGCGGGCGCGTGTTGAGCTCCTCCAGCAGGCCGTAGGTAGAGCGGGTCGTTCTTCCACTGGGTGACCTCCCAGTCCTCGCCGTTCTGGTCGCCGAAGATGATGGCGCCGGTGGGGCAGGCCTGCTGGCAGGCGGTCTTCACCCGGTTGGCCGCCATGGGCCGGCCGTCCACCTTGGACTCGATCTTGGCCTGCTCGATGCGCTGCACGCAGTAGGTGCACTTCTCCATGACGCCGCGCATGCGCACCGTCACGTCCGGGTTCATGGCCATGGCGAGGAGCGGGTCGTCCATCGGGGCGTAGCGCAGGAAGTTGAAGCGCCGCACCTTGTAGGGGCAGTTGTTCGAGCAGTACCGGGTGCCCACGCACCGGTTGTAGACCATGTCGTTCAACCCCTCGTCGCTGTGCACGGTGGCGGCCACCGGGCAGACCACCTCGCACGGCGCGTTCTCGCAGTGCATGCAGGGGAGCGGCTGGTGGTGGATCATGGGCTCGTCGAGGTCGCCCTCGAAGTAGCGGTCGATGCGCAGCCAGTGCATCTCGCGGCCGCGCCAGCACCTGCTCCTTGCCCACCACCGGGATGTTGTTCTCCGACTGGCAGGCCACCACGCACGAGCTGCAGCCGGTGCAGAGGCCGAGGTCGATGGCCATCCCCCAGGCGTGCCCCTCGTACTTGTGGGGCGGGAACATGGTCATGTCGTCCGCCGGCTTCTCGCGCTCCTCCAGGAGGAAGTTGGGATTGGCCCGGAATTCCTCCAGGGTGCCGGTGCGGATGACGTGGCGCCGCTTGGCGGCCTCGGTGGCCTCGGCGTCCTCGTTGACCTCCTGGCCGATCAGGTGGTGGTTCTGCGTGCAGGCCATCTCGTAACGGCCGCCCTGGGGGCGCACCTCGACGTCCGGGAGGGTCCACAGGGAATTCGAGGTGCGCAGGGCGTAGGCGTTGAAGCCCCGGCCCGTCCCCTTGCCGGCGGTGGTACGGCCGTAGCCGAGCGAGAGCTGCGCGGTGTCGTCCGCCATGCCGGGGAGAATCCAGACCGCCACGTCCTTGAGCTCCCGGCCACCGGCCGCCAGCGTCACCGTCTCGTAGTAGCTCACCTTCAGCCGCTCCGCCGTGCGCGGCGAGAGCAGCAGGGCGTTGTCCCACGCGAGCTTGGTGATCGGCTTGGGCAGCTCCTGGAGCCAGGCGTTGGAGGAAAAACGGCCGTCCCAGACCGTGGGGTCGGGGCGGAACAGGAGGGTCACCCGCCCCGTGCCGCTCTTGCGGGCGGCCAGCGCGGCGGAGATCTCGGCCGCCGCCTGCGCCACCGCGCCGCCGCTGACCGTTGCCGTGGGAGCCACCGGTGGGACCCCGGCGGGAACAATTCCGGAGTTCAGAGCCCGCCGCCAGCCGGAATCGAAGCTGCCGTCCGGCCCGGTGAGCAGAGTTGCCCCATATTTGGCCCAATACTCCCGGACGACGTCGTAGCTCGTGGAGTCCGGCCGGTTCGCCAGGGCCGACAACACCTCGTGCGCCGTGCGCCCTTCGAAGAGCGGATCGATCAAGGGCTGGAGGATCGACACCGTCCCGTCGTACGACCTGGCGTCGCTCCAGCTCTCGAGCTCATGGGCGGCGTTGACGTGCCACTGGCAGTAGCCCGACGTCTCGTCCTGGTAGAGGCCGTGGTGGACCCGCAGCCGCACCTTCTGGAGGGCGTCGGCGAAGCGCAGGTCCGCGGGCGCCGTGTAGACCGGGTTGACGCCGTCGAGCATCAGCAGCGTATCCACCCGGCCGGCGCTCATGTCCGCCACCAGCTCACGGATGGACTGCACGTGGTCGACCGGGTCGGCCTCCACCGGCGCGATGAAATTGACCGTGCGGCCGACGTTGCCGAGCGCCTGGTTGATGCCGTGCACCAGCACCTGGGCCGCGGTCGAGAGGTACTCGTCCGCCGCCACCACCGAGCGCCCGGCATGGGCGCGGAGGTCTGCGGACACGGCCTGCACCCACTTCTGGGCCTTGGGATCCGTGAGGTTGGCGCCGGCCACCCCGGGCACGCCGACCGCCTGGGCCAGGGCGAGCAGGAAGGCTTCGAGCTGGTCCGGCGGGAGCTGCAAGCGGTGGTCGGCGATCGTCGAGCTGTTCGTCGGCACGCTCTCCACGGCGTAGAGCCGGTTCATGGCCTGGGTGCCCGTGCGTACCCGCCGCCGGGCGGCGAAGTCGTGGGAGTAGCGCACGCCGGCCGGCCCCTGGCAGAGGGTGTCCGAGTCAACGGACACCACCACGTCCGCCTGGGTGAAGTCGTAGACCGTCTCGAGCGGCGTGCCGAAGGCGCGGCGTGCCGCGGCCCGCGCCTGGTGCGGCGCGGCGGGCTCCCAGCGGTGCCAGCGGGCGCGCGGGAAGGCGGTGAGCAGGGCCTGCACCTGGGCGGCGAGCGTCGGCGACGTCACCGTGCCGGTGAGAATGCGCAGCCCCTCGCCGCCCAGCGGCTGGAGGGAGCGCAGGGTGGCCGTCATCTCGCCCACGAAGCCGCCCCAGGTGCCCGGCCGGCCGTTGTGCAGAAGGGTCTGCGAGCGGTCCGGGTCGTAAAGCGTGAGGATGGAGGCCTGGGCGAACACGTCCGTCGCCCCCAGGCTCGCCGGGTGGTCGGGGTTCCCCTCGATCTTGGTCGGCCGCCCCGTGTGGCTCTCGGCCAGCACGCCGGTCGCGTAGCCGCCCAGGGTCAGGGCGGTGGCGAAGAACAGGGGCTTGCCGGGGATGATCTGCTCGGGCTGGCGGACGTAGGGGACGATCTTCTCGATCGGCTGGCGGGTGCAGCCGGTCAGGCCGGCGAGCGCCAGCGAGGCGCTCGAGAGCTGCAGGAACCGCCGCCGGGAAAAGCCTTCCGGCCATTCCGAGGCATGGCGGGGGAACTCGCGGTGGAGCATCTCTCCGAACTCGGGGGTCTCGGCGAGCTCGTCCAGGCTCCGCCAGAATTCCGGCCCCTTCTTCTCCGCGAGCTGCTGCCGCAGATCCCCGACGTCGAGCCGTTCCGGACCGGCCGGGGCCGCCGCCTGGGCGCCGCACTTGCCTTTGCGGTTTGGGCTGTCCATCACGCTGTCCATCGGTTCGCTCGCTCTCGTTGTCTTTCCCGCCCCGGCCACACCCTAGCGGTGGCACGTCGAGCAGCTCATGAGGGATTGAAGCTTGTAGTCCTTGGCCAGCTTCGCCTGGAGGGCCTGCACGTCCTGTTTGGACGGCGTCCACTCCGGGTTGGAGGCCGCCGCCGGCAGCGGCTGCATGTACTTCCTGTAGCTCTCCGGGTCCGACGGGTCCCAGTTGAGGTTGAACACCTCCTCGCGGGGACGGACGTTCTGGGCCGGATCCCGGTGGCACGCCAGGCACCACTCCATCTGGAGCGACGCCTCCTGGTACATCAGCGGCATCTTGTCCACCTGGCCGTGGCAGGTCGCGCAGCCGATCCCCTTCGCCACGTGCACCGAGTGGTTGAAGTAGACGAAGTCCGGCAGGTCGTGCACCCGCGTCCACTCGATCGGCACGTTGTCGCGGTAGCTCGCGCGCACCGGCTCCAGCATGTCGGCGTTGGTCCAGATCTGGCGGTGGCAGTTCATGCACGTCTCGGTCGGCGGAATGCCGGCGAAGGCAGACGTCTCGACCGAGGTGTGGCAGTAGCGGCAGTCGATCCCCAGCCCCGCCACGTGGTGGTCGTGGCTGAACGGCACCGGCTGCTTCAGGACCACGCCCTGGCGCGTCGAGTACGACGAGCGCAGCAGCGCCGAGAAAATCCAGGCGAAGAACGCCAGGAAGAAGATCGAGCCGAAGATGCTGACCTTCGCGATCGTATTGGTGCTGCGGTGGAAGATCTGCATGAAGAACCGCCCCCCTAGACGCCGATCCGGCGACCATACATGAGCACCGTCCCGGGTTCAAGGGACTTTGTGAAAGTCGTCACAAGCCGGGGACTCTACTGCAACCCATCGATCTCGTGCAAGACGGGCCCGTGCAAGACGCCGGTGCGAGAGAGATGCCCTATTCTCGCCTCTGCTGAAAGGCGGAGGCAAGCGGCGCCCTCCATCGACGGGTGTAGAAAAAACATGGCTGCTTGCAAAGCCTTCCCGGACTGTTTTCCAAGGCGTCATAGACAAAGGACGAACAATCCGCCTTTCTCCAGGGAAGGAGAAGGCTGGCACGCTTCCTGCTCTATGTGGATGGCGCTGCGGGCAAGGAATTACGCGGCCAACCAAACAGAACATTGAGCGCGAACAAAGCCGCAAGAAAAGGAAAAAAGGAGACGTAGCCATGCCCTCTTCATTGCGCCGGGCCACCGTGATTACGATCCTCTTGGGAACCTTCCTCATCCCTGCCCTGCTCGAGGCCAAGACTCCGGCCCGGAGCTGGGCGCCCGTGGGCCGGTCCGTCTCGGCGGCGGGCTTCTTCGACATGGTGTGGGAATTGCTTGCCAATATGCGCGAAGGCGGCGCGGGCTCTGCTCCGGCCGGTTCTTTCGCCACCAAGAACGGCGGCCAGATGGACCCGAGCGGCACTCCCGCCCCGGCTCCCCCCTCGGGGAACACTCTCACGGGCGGCGGTGGCGGCGGCACCGGCGGCACCGGCGACAATGGCGGCCAGATGGACCCCAGCGGCGGCGTGTGACCCAGGGCGTCATAGGAGCTGATCTTTTTTGCAAGATGGATGGGCTCGAGAAGGAAACTCATCATGGACGAACTGACAACGGCTCTGGCGGATTCGCGGCTTCAGGCGCCGGAGCTTTGGGCTGAGCTCAAGCGGTTCCGGTTCCAGGATCAATATCACCTGGTCCGCTCCCATCGCCGCTTCGTCAGCTGGGGGCTCTGCGAGCTCCTCTGCCAGGAGAGCTACCAGTTGACGACCATCGACCTCGACCGCGCCGTCGAGGCGGCGGAGCTGGCCGTCCTCGTCTCCGATCTCCTCAAGGAAGAAGATCCCGCCCGCTCCTGCTGGCTCTACCAGCTGAGGGGCTTCGCCTGGGCGCACGACGGCAATGCCCGCCGCGTCCTGGGCGACCTGCGCAACGCCGACGAATCCTTCTCCATCGCCGACGCCTGGTGGGAAGCCGGCCAGGCCGGCATTGGGGACGTCCTTGGCTACGAGCCGGTGCTCCTCGACCTCAAGGCCTCCCTGCGCATCGCTCAGCGGCGCTTCGAGGAAGCCTTCACGGTGCTCGACCACCTCGTCCTCCTACATGGGGAGGGCGGCCGTCCGCAGTACCAGGACGTCCACCTCGCGGGCCGGGCCCTGGTCAAGAAGGCGCTCGCCCTGGCTGAGATGGAAGAGCCCCAGCACGCCATCGAGCTGCTCCGGCAGGCCGAGCCCCTGGTGGACGCCGCGCGCGATCCCCGCCTGTTCCTCTGCGTGCGCCACAACCTTCTGTGGAACCTCACCACGGTCGAGGCCTACGAGCCGGCGCAGACCATGCTCCAGGAAGTCGCGGACCTTTGCCGCGAGCAGGGGAACCACCCGATCAACCTGCTGCGCGTGCGCTGGGCCGAAGGGCGCATCGCCGCCGGCCTCGGCCGCACGGAAGCCGCCATCGAGATCTTCCAGGAGCTGCGGCAGGAGCTCACCCGGCGCGGCATCGCCTACGACTCCGCCCTGGTGACCATCGAGCTGACGGCCCTCTACGCCCGCGAGGGGTACACGGCCGAGGTCAAGAAGCTGTCGCTCGAAATGGCCAAGATCTTCGGCGCCCAGGACGTCCCCCGCGAGGCGATCGCCGCCATGCTCTTCTTCCAGAAGGCCGCCGAGCGCGAGCACGCCACCGCCAAGCTCGCCCGCGAGGTCGCCGCCTTCCTCGAGAAGCTCCGCACCGATCCGGGCGCCCGGCTCGACCTGCGGCGGTAGAGACAAGAATCAGGCCGTTGCCTCCGTCATCGTTCCTGAGCCCTGAGCCCTGAGCCCGGAGGGCGTCCTACCCCTAGATGCCCAGGGTGGAACCCTGGGGCGGAAGAGGCGCGGCCACCCTTGCGGGGCTTGTGGAGGTTGAGGACGGCTCCGGTTTACCCAGGGTTCCACCCTGGGCTAGGGGTAGGACGCCCTCCGGGCTCAGGAATCAGGTGCTAGAGAGATTTCCTTTTCCGCCCGAAGTCTTTGAAGTAGCTCTTATTGGTCGAAAGATCGCCAGGTCCCTCCAGCGATCCCACCAGATCTCCAGCCAGCTCTAAGCAAGATCCCTTCGCCGGCCATACGAACACCACCTGCGCCTTCGTCCGGCCGAACCCCAGCCGCTCATAAAAGGCATGGGTCCGTTCCCTGACCACATTGCTGCGCACGCGGACGGTCCTGAAGCCATTCCGGGAAGCCCAGTCCACCGCCGCCTCGACCAGGGCCGCACCGATCCCCTGGCTCCGATGGCCCTCGTCGACGACCATGGCGACGATCTCGGCGAAGGGATCGTTCTCGACCCGGTGGGCGCCGACCACATGCGTCCAGCCGATCGGCGCCCCCTCCTCACCCTCCGCGACGAGGACGGCGCCATCGGGCCGGTTCAGCACGTCGCCAAGTCGGGCCTCGGCCTGCTCGGGACTCGTGGGATATCCGAGTTGGGTGGCGAGTACGGCGATGGCCGGGGCGTCTTCAGGACGGGCGGTGCGGATCGTCATGCTTTGAGTTTACCGCCCCCCCGCCCCGGCCCCAGCGCCCGCAGCGCGTTCAAGATCACCGCCACGTCGATCACCTCCTGAAAAAGCGCGCCCGCCAGGGGCGGCAGGAATCCGAAAGCGGCCACGACCATGGCGGCGAGCGAGAGGCCCATGCCGGCGAGCACGCTCTGGAGGGCTATGGAGCGGGAGCGGCGGGAAATGGAGAGGGCATCCACCAGCCGGTCCAGGCGGTCGAGCATCAGGACGGCGTCGGCCGCCTCGGAGGAGGCGGTGGCTCCGCGGGCTCCCATGGCGACGCCCACGGTGGCCGCGGCCAGCGCGGGCGCATCGTTGACACCGTCGCCCACCATCACCGTGGGGCCCCGGGCGCTCTCCGCCTTCACGGCCTCCACCTTGTCAGCGGGTGAGCACTCGGCCAGCACTTCGTCGACCCCCAACTCCATGCCGACCCGCTCGGCCACGGAGCGGTGATCGCCCGTCACCATGACGATCCGCGCAATCCCCATCTTCCGGATCTCGCCCAGCGTGGCGGCGGAATCCTCGCGGACCGGGTCGGCCAGCACGATGGCGCCGGCCGGCTTGCCGTCCACGGCTACGAAGACGTTGGACTGCCCTTCGGCGGCCACGGTACGCCGAAGCTCCTCCAGGCGTTGGGAGAGCGGACCGTCCAATCCCGTCGATTCGCTCACCCAACTCGCCTTGCCCAGGGCCACCCGCCGGCCGTCCACCTCCCCCTCGATCCCCGAGCCGAATTGCTCTTTGACCTCGGTGGGGAAGGTGAGGGCGAGCCCCTTTTCCCGGGCGGCGGTCACCAGGGCCGCGGCCATCACGTGCGGCGAGACCTGGTCGAGCGAGGCCGCCAGGCGCAGGATCTCGTCCGGCTCGACGGAGTCAAAGGTTTCGATCCGGTGAACGGTGGGGATGCCGAGGGTCAGCGTCCCCGTCTTGTCCAGCAGCAGCGTGCGGACGCGGGCGAGCCCTTCGATGGCGGCGCCGCCTTTGATGATGACGCCCCGGTGGGCCGCCCGGGAGATGCCGGCCACGAAGGCCACGGGCGCGGCCAGGATCAGCGGGCACGGTGTCGCCACCACCAGCACCGCCAGGGCGCGGACCGGCTCTCCCGAGAGCCACCAGGCGGCGCCGGCCATGATCAGGGTCACGGGGAAGAGCACCAGCGAGTAGCGGTCCGCCAGGCGAACGAACGGCGCCTTGGAGGCTTCCGCCTCCTGCACCAGCCGGACGATGGCCGCGTAGGTGCTCCCTTCCGCCGTCGCCACCGCCCGCAGGTCGAACGGCCCGCCCGCGTTGACCCCGCCGCTCGGCACCCGGTCCCCGGGCCGCCGCTCCACCGGCACGGACTCACCGGTCAGGGCCGACTCGTCCAGCACCGCGTTCGGACCGAGAACGACACCGTCCACCGGCACGATCTCGCCCGGCTTGACCAGCAGACGGTCGCCCGGGCGGACCTCTTCGATGGCGGGGTCCACGAGCCGGTCTTCTTCACCGATTCGGTCGTAGCGGTGGACCACCCGGGGCGCGCGCTCCACCAGGCTCGACAGCTCCTTGCGCGCCCGCGAGCCGGCATAGATTTCCAGCATCTCGCCGCCTGAGAGCATCAGCGCCACCACGGCGCCCGCCAGGTTCTCGCCGAACGCCAGCGCCCCGATCATGGCCAACAGGGCGATGGCGTCCACCCCGAGCTCGCCGTGGAAAAGGCTGGCCGCCACGTCGAGCACCAGCGGGATCAGGACGAGGACGATGGTCGCCTGCCAGAGATGGTCGGCGGCGTGGGGGTAGCCCAACAGCCACACTGCTCCACCCGCGGCGAGGCCGAGGACGGTCAGCGCGAACGCCACGCGGGCGAATCGCTGGGAGGTCTTGACGCTCATCAGCGTCCACTGTAGCGGATGGGGGGCCCGGCCGAGACACCCCGCGGGGTGGGCGAGGGGGGCTGCCGCGCCGACCTCACCCCAACCCCTCTCCTAAAGGAGAGGGGCTTTGAGACTCGTCGAGTTTGCTTTTCTCTCCCTCTCCTTTAGGAGAGGGAGCCGGAGGGTGAGGTCGCAGGGGCAAAACCGCCCCCTGAAAGGATCAGGCCGCCTCCTCCTTCACCCCGGCGATGAATTCGCGCAGGGTCTTCTTCGCGTCCCCCAGCACCATCATGGTATTGGGCTTGATGAAGAGGTCGTTCTCGATCCCCGCGAAGCCCGTGTTCATGCTGCGCTTGAGCACGATGGTGGCCTTCGTCTCTTCCGCGTTGAACACCGGCATGCCATAGATCGGGCTGGCCGGATTGGTCTTCGCCGCCGGGTTCACCACGTCGTTGGCGCCCACCACCAGGGCCACGTCCGTGCGGGCGAACTCGTCGTTGATGTCGTCCAGATCGTAGAGCTGGTCGTAGGGCACGTTCGCCTCGGCCAAGAGCACGTTCATGTGCCCCGGCATGCGGCCCGCCACGGGATGGATGGCGTACTTCACCGTGGCCCCGTTGGCCTCCAAGGCCTGGGCCAGCTCGCGCACCGCGTGCTGGGCCTGCGACACCGCCATGCCGTACCCCGGCACCACGATCACCGACTGGGCCGCCGTCAGCACGCCCACGGCGTCCTCCACCGAGGCCAGGTTGTACTTGACGTCCGTGCGGAGCCACCGCGCCGGCCGCCTCCGACGCGCCGCCGAACGCCCCGAACAGCACGTTGGCGAACGACCGGTTCATCGCCTTGCTCATCTTCATCGACAGCAGGAAGCCCGACGTGCCGTCGAGCGCGCCGGCAATGATCAGCACGTAGTTGTGGAGCGCGAAGCCCGTGGCCGCCGCGGCCAGGCCGGCGTAGGAGTTGAGGAGCGAAATCACCACCGGCATGTCCGCGCCGCCAATGGGGAGCACCGCCAGCACGCCCACCACCAAGCCGAGCGCCCCCACCACCAGGAAGACCACCTGCTGGCTCGGGTCGTAGACCACCCACGACAGCAGCACCAGGGCGCCGAAGAACATGCTGACGTTCGCGGCGTTCTGCCCCTTGTACGTGAGAGGCGCCCCGGAGATGAACCCCTGGAGCTTGCCGAACGCCATGAGGCTCCCCGTGAACGTGAGGAAGCCGAGGAACACCTCCAGCCCCAGGGCGCCCATGGTGAACCGGTCCAGGGTGCCCGCGTGGAGCTCGTGGTGGTACTCCGAGACCCCCACCAGCGCCGCCGCCAGGCCGCCGAAGGCATGCGAGAGCGCGATCCGCTCCGGCATCTTGGTCATCGGGATCCACACCGACATGGCGGCGCCGATGGCCGAGCCGATGATGAGGCCGATGGCGATCCACCGGAACGTCAGGATGTCGTTGAACACCAGCGTCCCGAGCACCGCCACCAGCATGCCGAACGAGCCCAGGAGGTTGCCGCGCCGGGCATGGGTGGGGGAAGAGAGCCCCTGAAGGGCCATGATGAAGCAGACCGACGCGATGAGGTAGCAGAGCAGCAGCCAGGGACTCACGTTCATGACCGCTCCCCCGGCTTTTTCTTCTTGAACATCCGCAGCATGCGGTCGGTGATCAGGAAGCCGCCCACCGTGTTGATGGTGGCGCAGACCACGGCGATGAACCCGAGCACGGTCGAAAGCGTGCCGTACCCGCCCCCGGCCGCCACCAGCGAGCCCACCAGCGAGATGCCCGAGATGGCGTTGGTACCCGCCATCAGCGGCGTATGCAGCAGCGGCGGTACCTTGTGGATGACGTAGTGGCCCAGAAACCCGGCCAACACGAAGATGTAGAGACCGAAGAGCAGTGCGTTCGCCATGGTCCTCCAACTCCCGAGAGGGGTGTTTTTCCGCTGGAATGCTAGCACGCGGGGCCGGGATCGGAAGGCGGCGTACCAGCGGGGGCTACGTGGCGGGTCCCTGCTCGCGGCTGAAACGGCCTGCGGATCTCTTCAACGCTTCGCGTGGCGAGATCCGGCAGGGCGCCGCACGCCGCTCAGGCCCGGACATACGTCGCCTCCCGGTGGGACTTCCCCTTCTGGACCCGGCGAACCTCGCCCGCGGCGGCCATCCGGCGCAAGATGGTGGACGTCACCCGCGAATTGGCCTCCTTGGGAAGGCCCTGGAAGCGCCGGTTCACGGCGGCCGTGACGTCGGCCGGGCTGAAGGCCTCGCCTTCCGGGATCTCCTCCACGACGCGCTCCACCAGGCGCGACCAGACGACCGACTTGCCGGAGGGGAGCGTTTCCCGAGGCGGTTCCTTCGGCTGAAGGGGAACGTGCCGTACCGCCAGCGGCGCGGCCGCTTCGGCCGAGCTCTTCAATGCCTCGTAGTGCCGCGTCAGCGCCTCGAGCTCCGCCGCGTGAAGGGCCCGTTGTTCCCGGTGAACCGCCTCTTCGTGGGCGTGATGGGCCTCCTTCTCGCGATGGAGATCGATCTGCGCCTCGAGATTGCCCAGCATCTGTTGCACGGAAAGCTCTGTCGCCATGCGATCCTCCCGGCGCCACGACGTCTCCATACTACGCGCCACCTCTCGATAGTATGCATCATCCAGGCATAGTACGCGCCATCTGCCAATAGTATGCATCGCCCGTGGATAGTATGCGTCACTCTGCGATATTTTGGCGCATACTATCGAAAGTACGCGTCGCCTGGCGATGCTATGCGCCATCTGGGGATAATACGCATCATCTGCCTATGCTATGCATCAATATATCGGCACTACGCGCCAGCTATCGATAGTACGCGCCAGCTAAGGCTGCTATGCGCCAACCTTAGGGCTGTCGGCGTAGCGCCTCCCTGGGACCGCCGGCATCCCTGCCGGCCCCGAGTCTCCGCCGGGAGCCAAAGCTCCGCTTTGGATTGAGCGCCATCCCGGCGAACCCTGGGAGAACGCAACTCTGGGCATGCTTACAGCCAGGGGCTGCCCCTTGCCCAAGGGAAGATTAAATCCTTTCAATACAGCTACTTTCGCTGGACCCTCCCGTCTGGGTCTCGAGGAAATTGAATGAACTAACCGTACAGGAACGGGCGCCCAACCCTTATGAGGCCCCCCCCGCTTGTCAAGGAGTAGAGGTTCCATAGGAGCTGCTCTTTTGGCAGCCCGAGTCAAAGATCACGATAGGAACCAGATGATCGCGTCTGTCTTAGTTTCCGCGCGTCAGAGCTGTTTACCCTAGCCGTCCCTCCGCCCGGGCATTAATGCGCATTTATGCCCGGGCGGGAGCGGCTAGGGTAAACGTTCGAGAGCAAGGCACAATCTCCTGAGGAAGTAGAGTTAAGCTGTCCACTGAACCGGTGCAGATCCAGCTACTGAGTGGCGGTGGGAGTCGGCGCCAGGGTCTTGCTGTAGTGATCGCCATGGCACAACGTCCCATGCCGGCACTGGAACCTGATCAGCCTGGAGAGGCTAAACGGCCCTTGGGGCCGCCCTGTTTCCCCCTCCCAGGGCGGCCACGCAGGGTGCCTACGGCATCCTGCGGACCGCCCCTACGGAAACCGGTCGCTTCCGCTGTGAAGGAGTACTGGCTAGTTTTCACACCACCAGCACTGATAGCGAACGTAGCCGTCCACCTGCCAGGCGCCGTTGTAGGTGTCCCAGTGGCAGCCGGCGGTCAGGATCAGGGCACGGCCGCAACTGCCGTCCGGGCAGTCGATGTAGGCGTAAGCCTGATTCCGGAGGTTCGTCGTGGCCTGGGCACAGGTGCTGCCCTGGGCCCAATCCTGCGGGGTGTACTCGGAGCCGCCACAGATGCAGCCCGGAGGGGCCGCTTCGGCGGGAACAACGGGCAAGGTGAGGATGGTGACGACGGCGGCGATCATTCCCAGGAGGGGGATGAGGCGCTTCATGGGATTGCCTCCTTTCCGTGTTGGGAGCTCGGGTGTGCCCGAATCTCGCGGTACAGCTTGTTCTGCTTTGAAGATTCTTGCTGATCCTGAGATTCTGCCGCGCCGCCCGGCCGGAGGGTTTTTCGCCCGCCCGGCGGCGTGGGGCGCGCGCTGGCGGTTGATCCCTTCCCTTGCCTCGTGCGACGATCGCCGGCCATGCCCTCCATGGCCCACGAGATCCTGGTGGATCTCTTCAAGAACCGCCCGTCGCTCGCCGCCGAGATCCTGGTCGAGGTGCTCGGCGTCTCGCTTCCGGCCTACACCGAAGCCCGCATCGCCTCGGCCGACCTGACCGAGATCCAGCCCGCCGAATACCGCGCCGACGTCGTCGTCCTCCTGCTCGACGGCGACATCCCCGTCCGGGTGATCATCGTCGAGGTCCAACTGGCGATCGACCCCCAGAAGCGCCTCAGCTGGCCCGCCTATGTGACGGTCTCGCGGGCCATCCACGGCTGCCCGGCGGCTCTCCTCGTCGTCGCGCCGGACCCGGTCGTCGCCGGGTGGTGCGCGGAACCGATCGAGACCGGCATTCCCGGCTTCGTCCTGCGCCCGCCCGTGCTTCGCCGCACCGCCGTTCCGGTGGTGACGGACCTCGGGGAAGCGGCCCGCCGGCCCGAGCTCGGAGTGCTCTCCGCGATGGCGCACGGCGAGACCGAGCAGGGAGCGACGATCGCCGCCGCGGTGCTGCCCGCGATCCAGGGGCTCGACGACGACAGGGCCAGGTTCTACTACGACCTCGTATACAATTCCTTGAACGAGGCGGCTCGCCGCGCGTTGGAGGCGATGATGAAGGGCTACGAATACCAGAGCGATTTCGCGAAGAAGTACGTCGCGCAGGGACGTGCCGAGGGGCGCACCGAGGGGCGCACCGAGGGGCGCACCGAGGGGCGTACCGAGGGGCTAACGAAGGGCGTACAGAGGGGCGCGCCGAAGAGGCGGCGCGCGCCGTGCTGACGGTGCTTCGGGTTCGCGGCCTGGCGGTGCCGGACGCCGTCCGCGAGCGCATCCTGGCCCAGAAAGACCCGGAACGGCTGGAGCGCTGGCTGGAGAAGGCCGCCGTCGCCGCTTCGGTCGCCGCGGTCCTCGACGAGCCGAACTGAGGCCCTTTCGGGGCCTCCATCTAGGCGCTCTGGCGGAGGCCGGCGGGAGCGCTCCTCTCCACAACCCCATCCTTATCCAGCGCATCCGCCGCGATCCAGCCGGACATCAGCACCATCGGCATGCCGGGACCGGGGTGGGCGGCGCCGCCGGCGAGGTAGAGGCCCTGCACGTCGCGGCTGCGGTTGGCCGGGCTTGAAGGCGCCGAGCAGGCGGCCGTGGCTGGCGAGCCCGTAGATCGCGCCGTTCAGCACGTGGTAGCGGTCGTGGATGTCCTGCGGGGTGAGGGCGGATTCGAAGACGATCCGCTTTCGAGGTCCTCCAGGCCGGCGGTCCTCGCGAGCTTGTCGAGGATGACCTCGCGGTAGGCGGGGAGCATCGTCGTCCAGTCGTGGTGCGGGCGCAGGTAGGGCGTGTGGACGAGGACGTAGAGGGCCTCGCCGCCCGCGGGGGCGACGGCGGGCTCGGTGGCGGCGGGGGCGCAGACGTAGCAGGTCGGGTCCGGCGGCGGGCTCGCCCTGGCGGTAGATGGCGTCGAACTCCTCGTCCGGGTCGCGCGAGAAGACGAAGTTGTGGTGGAGGAGGTGGTCGTAGGCGCGGTCGAGCCCCAGGTAGAGGACGACGCCGGAGCAGGCGGGCTCGTAGCTGCGGCGCTTCTCGAAGCGCCGGGCCGCCCGCGTTCCGTCGAGCAGCTCGCGGTGGGTGCGCACGGTGTCGCAGTTGGAGACGACGGCGGCGAGGGGGACGCGTTCGATCCTCCCGTCCTTCGCCGTCTCGACGCCGGAGACGCGCGCCGCCGTCGGTGAGGATGCGCCGGACGCCGGTGCCGGTGCGGATCTCGACGCCGAGTTCGCTGGCCAGGCGGTGCGAGGGCCTCGGGCACGGCGCGGGTGCCGCCGAGGGGGTACCAGATGCCTTCCTGGGTCTGCATGTGGGCGATGCCGCAGAGCACGGCGGGCGAGGCGTCCGGGGAGGAGCCGACGTACTGGGTGAAGTGGTCGAGCATCTGGGCGACGCGCGGCTCGGGGACGTGGCTCCGCACGGTGCCGGCGACGGTGCGGCCGATGCGCATGGCCAGGACGTCGCCCAGCACGGAGGCCTTGAAGGTGGTGCCGGCGTCGAACATGTCGCGCGATGGAGCCGATCGAGCGCCAGAAGAAGAAGCGCTCGGAGATGTCGTGCAGGCGCTCGGAGAGCTGGAGGAACCGGCGGTAGCCCTCGGCCGCGCCGGACCGCGGGGCGAAGGCGTCGAGGGTGGCCGCCATGCGCGCGGGGTCGGCGGTGAGGTCGAGGGTGGAGCCGTCGTCGAAGAAGCAGCGCCACTGCGGATCGAGGGGAACGAGGTCGAGCTCGTCGTCGCAGGTCGCGCCCGGCCTCGGCGAAGATGCGGCCGCAGCACGGAGGGGAGGGTCAGGATGGTCGGCCCCATGTCGAAGCGGAAGCCGCGTTCCGCGAGCACGGCCGCCTTGCCGCCGAGCCAGGGGTTGCGCTCGAAGAGGATGACCCGGTAGCCGCGTGCGGCCAGGGTGACGGCCGCGGCGAGGCCGGCGAGGCCGGAGCCGATGACTCCGATGGGGGCGGGGGGATTGGGCATGACGATGTCTTTCTGGCGGGCCGCCACGGCCTGCGACCTCACCCCAACCCCTCTCCTAAAGGAGAAGGGCTTTGAGTTTGCTGATACTGCTGATCGTGCGGATCTTGCTGGTCTCCCCTCTCCTTCAGGAGAGGGGCCGGGGGTGAGGTCGCGGAGGCACGGTGCCTCCGAATCAAGAGGGCTTTCGCCAGCTCCACCGCCCCCCGCACTCTTGCTCCTGGCCCTCCCCCGTGCACCAGCCTCATGTAGGCGCGGAAGAGGTCCGCGTCGGCCGGATGGGGATCTTCGAGATGGGGCAGGCGCCGTCCCCGTCTCACGGCAACTACTTTGGGTACGGTCAGGTCGAGGAGGCCTTCCGCTCCACGGGTCACGCCGTAGCCGCTCTCGCCCCGGCCGCCGAAGGGGAGGCGGGGGTCGGCGGTGGGGACGATGACGTCGTTGATCACCACGACGCCCGCGCGGACCCGGCCGGCCAGGGCGAAGGCGTCCTCTTCGGGTCCGAAGATGGAGGCTCCCAGGGCGTAGGGGTTGCGGGCGGCGTCCGCGAGGGCCTCTTCCAGGGAGGCGAAGGGGAGGATCGGGATCTCGGGCAATCCCGTAATCCTCTCGGAAAGGCCGGCCGCCAGCTCGCGGGCGACGAAGACGCGGCGGGGGGCGATGCAGGTGGTGCCGTGGTTCAGGGTCAGGCCGAAGCGGAGGGCGCGGGCCACCCGGTCGAGATCCGCGCCGGGGAGCACGAAGAGAGGATCCTGGCCGGACAGCTCCAGGGTCGCGGGCGTCAGGGTGGAGGCGAGCTCGGAGAGCACGTCCCGCCCCGTGGCCGAGGAGCCGGTGAGGAGGACCTTGTCCACTCCGGCGGCGATGGCGTCCCGGGCCGCCTGGGGGTCTTCGGAGAGGAGGGTGAGGAGCCCGGCGGGCAGCCCCGCGTGGCGGGCCAGGGTGGCGAAGGCGCGCGCGGCGGCGAGCCCGCCCACGCCCGGTTTCCAGAGCACGGTGTTGCCGGCGGCCAGGGCCTGGAGGGTCTGGACGCCCGGGAGGAAGAGAGGGTAGTTCGAGGGGCCGATCACCAGGACCGTTCCCAACGGCTCGCGCCGCACCTCGGACTCGACGCCCGTGAGCCACGCCGGCCGCCCCTCCGCGCCCAGCCGCCGGGTGGCGAGGATGCGCGGGGCTTCGCGCTCCAGGAAACGGCAGGCCTCGGCCAGGGGGAGGATCTCCGAGGTGAGGATCTCGGAGTCGGGCCGGTTTGTTTCGCCCCGGACGGCCTCGAGGAGCGGGGCCGGGTGGGCGGCGAGGAGGTGGCGGAGGGCGCGGAGGATGCGGAGGCGGTCCTGGAGCGGTTGTGCCTCCGCGACCTCATCCCCGGCCCTTCTCCTAAAGGAGAAGGGAGCAAGACCTGCCTTGAAGCCCCTCTCCTTTAGGAGAGGGGTTGGGGTGAGGTCGGCCGGGCTGAACCGCTCCATATCCTCTACACCGCCTCCGCCAGAGTCTCCATCTCTCTCGATTTCCGTACGGCCGCGGGCAGGGAGCGCACCCCCAGATCCTCCATCATCAGCTTCGAGGTGATCAGGGCGGACTCGAAGATGACGGGCAGGCCGCTGCCGGGATGGGTGCCGCCGCCCACGAGGTAGACGCCGTCCAGATCCTCGAAGCGGTTGTGCGGGCGGAGGTGGAGCATCTGGCCGAGGTTGTGGGCGAGGTTGAAGGTGGCTCCCTGGTGGATCTCGAACGACTGGTCCCAGTCGGGCGGGGTGACGATCTTCTCGAAGCGGATACGGCGCTCGACGTCCTCGATGCCCACGCGGGCGAGGCGCTCCAGGGCCAGGTTGCGGTAGCGGGCGCGCGCTCGGGGGTCCAGTCCACGTTCGGGTGCTGGTGGGTGACGGGGACGAGCACGTAGAGCGTGCTCTGGCCCCGGGGCGCCAGGGTGGGGTCGGTCACGCAGGCGTTCTGCACGTAGAAGGACGGATCCTCGGAGAGGACGTGCAGGCGCTCGATGTCGTCGAGGTTCTGTACGTAATCCTTGGCGATGTAGATCGTGTGGTGGGGGACGTGGTCGTAGCGGCCGTCGATGCCGAGGTAGAGCATGAAGGTCGAGCAGGAGAATTTCTTGCTGGCGATGCGCTCGTCCGTCCAGCGGCGGCGCAGGCGGTCGGGCACCAGGCGCGTCATGGCGCGGGCGAAGTCGGCGTTGATCACCAGGGCGTCCGAGCGGTAGGTGCCGGCGTCGGTGCGGGCGGCGACCGCCTTGCGGCCCTCGAAAAGGATCTCGCGGACGGGCTCGCCGGTGCGGACGTCGACGCCCAGCTCCTGGGCCACGCGGGCCATGGCCTGGGTGAGCGCGCCGCAGCCGCCGATCGGGTGGTAGACGCCGTACTCGTACTCCAGGAAGGAGAGGATGGAGAACAGGCTCGGGCACTGGAACGGCGACATGCCCAGGTACTTGGACTGGAAGGAGAAGGCCAGCCGCACGCGCGGGTCGTTGAAGTAGGCGCCGAGCTCGTCGTCCAGCGAGCGCCACGGGCGGATGCTGGGGAGGAGCTTCATCACGTGGGGCTTCAGGACGTCGCTCCAGCCCAGGAACGGCGTTTCGATGCAGGGGCGGAAGCGCTCGAACTTCTCCCGGTTGTCGCTCAGGAAGGCCTGGACGGCGCCCCGGTCCTGAGGCGACAGGGCGGTGACCTGGCGGTCCATCTCGCCCAGGTTCGGGGTGGCCAGAAGCTCGCCGCCGCCACCGAAGATCAGCTGGTACTGGGGGTCGAGCCGCACCAGGGAGACCTCGCGGTGGAGGTCGTAGCCCACGGACTCGAAGATCTCTTCCAGCACCCGGGGATAGAGGAAGAACGTGGGGCCGAGGTCGAACCGGAAGCCGTCCGCCTCCAGCGTCGAGGTGCGTCCACCGACGCTCGGCTGGCGCTCCAGGACGGTGACGCGGAGGCCCGCTCCGGCCAGGAGGATGGCGGCGGCCAGCCCGCCGGGTCCGGCTCCGACGATGACGACGCCCTCTTTCTGGGTAGACCTCTGGGTAAATCTCTGGGTAGATCGGTCGGTGGCGTTCCTCATGGAGTAGAGGGTAGCGGCGTTGTCTAGTTTATGTCAAGGTTTCTGTTCAGGTTCGAGGCCCTCACCCCCGGCCCCTCTCCCGCCCCCTCCCTCCCGCCCTACTGAAACAGCCGCTGAAGCCAGCCGCGCCAGCCCGTGAACAGATTGGGCTTTTCGAGGCGGAACAGGATCCAGCACTCCTCGTCCGGCTCGGTGAGGGGGCGGTGCCGGGAGCCTGGGGCATAGGAGGCGAAGGCGCCGGCCTCGAAGGTGCCGTAGGAGTCCGCGTAGCCGCCGGCGAGGACCAGGACGTCCTCGGGGCCGGGGTGGACGTGTTCGGGGAAGACCCGGTGAGGCGGCATGTGGCCCACGAGCAGGGCGCTGCCCGTGACGGGATCGCGCACCAGAGAGCCGAAGCGGGCGCCGCCGGTCAGCGCGCGGGGGATTCCGAGCCAGCGGACCTCCTGCACGCCATAGAGCTCCCGCAGGGCCCCGGGTGGCAGGGGGATGCCGGCGAGGGCGCCGCGGGACGGGGACTGCCGGGGAAGCGCGTCGATCCTGGCCTTGAGGCTCTCCCAGAGGCCGGGCGGAATGGGCATCTCCGGCAGGTCTTCCAAGTCGCCGCCGAGCGCATGGATCTCCCGCACGAGAGCGCGGCAGGAGGCGCAGGCGTCCAGATGACCCTCGACCAGCACCCGGTGAGGGAGGTCGGCCTGTCCGGAGGCGACGGCGAGCAGCAGCTCTTCGGAGGGGTGAAGGGTCAGCGTGGAGATTGGCATGGGCGGGCGCTCATGCCAGTTTACGCGCGGTGAGGGTGGTTTGGATGAGAGAGGGGTGGTGAGGGGAGAGGGTGCCGAGGTTTACAGCGGGTCCAGCCCCTGGTGCTCCATCTCGAGGAGCCACCGCTTGGAACGGCCGCCACCCACGTAGTTGTCCACGTAGTTGCCCACGGGGTCGCCCACGTAGTTGTCGAGGCCGCCGTCCTGCGCGCAGTCTCCGAGAATGCGGTGGCAGGGAATCACGACCGGGAGGGGGTTCTCCATCAGAGCCGCCAGAACCTCCGGGCAGCCGTCATGGCGGCCGCAGGCTTCGGCCAGCTCGCGGCAGGTGCGGGTGCGGCCGTAGGGGACCTTGGCCACCTCCTTGAGCACGCGCCGGGAGAACAGGCTGATGCCGGAGGCGGCAAGGTCGAAGTCGAGGTCCAGCTTGCGCCGGGCGCCGGCGAAGTACTCGGCGAGCCGGCCGAAGATCTCGTCCAGGAAATCCGGTCCGTCGATCTGGTGGAGGGGCGTGTACGAGGGGCGCTCGGGCTCGGCAGGCTCGATCGTCAGGCGGGTGATGGCGGTGCCGAGGATCTCGACGCCCAGGGGACCGATCGGGGAGGGCATCAGGACCCGGATCGCGGGCCGCATCGCGTCTTCGGGCACGGAAGGGATCCGTGGCTGCGCTTCCATCGCGAGGACAGGGTAGCACGCAAAGCTCGCCTGACGGCCCCCCTCCTCGCCGTCCCGCGCCGTCTATCCCCAGACTTGAAAATCGGCCGGCAAGATTCTCTTGATTTTCTGTGGAGCGACTTTTCCGTATCCAGAGCGGCACGAAATCCTCACAAAAGCCGCCTGAACGAAAATAAAAGGACCCCGCAAGGGAACGGCCACCTTTGGCTAAGCGGTTCATGGGAAAGGACTTACGCTTGCAGGTGCGATAGCTCCCCGGATATGTTCCCACTTGTGGGAACCTTCGACCTGATCGGTGAGACCCTGCGCCGCCTGCGCAGAGAAAAAGGTTTGACCCTGCAGGAGCTCGGTCAGCTGGCCAAGCTCGGCCGCGGCCAGCTCTCGCGGATCGAGAACAGCCACCAGAAGGCGACGCTCGCCTCGCTCGGCAAGCTGCTGGCCAGCTTGGGCGTCAGCCGGCAGGAGTTCTTCCGGCGCTACGACCAGGTGGAGGCCGAGAAGCGCCGCGAGGCCGGCGAGCCGGCGGCGGACGACAATTGGCCGGAGCAGGTCAAGGACGTGGTGAGCAAGGTCGAATCCTTCGTCCACATGACCTTCGGCCAGCCCCGCCCCGTGGCCCAGGGGGCGATCGAAGTGGGCGACCTGATGGTGCTGTTCCGGGTGCTGCCCAAGAGCCCGGAAGAGGGTGCGTCCACGGCATCCGAGGCCTCGGCGGCACCGGGGAGGTCCACTTCGGCAACCGAGGCAACCGTGAAGCCCTCCGCGGCGCCGGAGCCCGCGCCGCGCCGGAAGGGCGGACCGGGACGGCCGCGCAAGGCCAAGGCGTAGGAAGTTTCCTCCCAGGCTCCCTCCTCCCGAGTCCCTGCCTCATTACCCTTCTCCCTGTCAAGGGAGAAAGAAACTTCCGCGCGCCGTGAGAAACTCAGATTGGAGAAGAAATGGCGGACACAGGCTACGACTCACGCCGAAGCCGTCCCGGAAGGTCGCTTCCCGTAGTCATAAATGGTAATGATCCGGGTCCGTAAGTGTCGTGGATTCAACTACTTGTGCTTGCATTGCGTGCCGTCCACCCGATAGATTCCGTGCATGGCCATGTTCGCCAATTTGGGCCGGACGCTCGGACTCCTGCGCGAGCTGCGAGGCAAGAGCCAGGCCCGTGTCGCCCGTGAGGCGGGGATCGGGAAGAGCCAGCTTTCCAAGTACGAGAACGGCAAGGAGTTGCCGAAGCTCGACTCGCTGGAGAAGGTTCTGACCGCCCTGAAAGTCGGTTATTTCGAGTTCTTCTACACCCTCTACCTGGTGGACCGGCAGGCCGCGGACCTGGGGGGCCAGGACGGCGGCGTGCCGGCCCCGGCCCGGGGAGCCGCGTTGGCGGAAGCGGACGGCGAGGCGTTCTACCTACCCCCCCTGAACGGCAACACCGTGCTCTCCGAGGGCACGGACCAGGCCTTCAGCCAGGTGTTCAGTGACCTGCTGCTCCTCTATCGCCGCATCTTCGAGCAGATGGTGCTCTCGGGAGCCCAGCGGCCCGAGGGCAACCGGTCAGAGGCTCACCGTTCCGAGCCCGGCCGGCCCGAAGCCCAACCGCCGGAGGATGGCGACCGGGCCCAGGGTTAGGGGTTAGGCCGGGTTAGGCCTGAAGGGGAGCCTTGGGCTCCAGCCTCACCGTCATCTCTCCCCAACGGGCCGCCGCCAGCTCGCCGCCGAGATCGGCGTCGCCGCGGTAGGCGCGGTTGGGGATCCGGCGGCAGGGGACGCGGAAGGTGGTGGCACCGGCCAGGGGGAACGGGTCGAGGGCCACGGACCGGACCCGGCCATCCATATCCCGAGGCTCGATCCGCCACCCGTGATGTTCCATAGGGGATTGTTCCACGGGATCTTGCCAGCCACCGCAGCCCGCGAGCGAGACGAGATCCGCGAGATCAATCCACCGGGAGTCGGTCTCGAGGTCTTTCCGCGAGACGCCGGACTCGGCCATCAAGGAGCTCTCGAAATCGGTGAGGAAGGCGAGCAGCGAGGCCCATTCCTCCTCGCCCCGCCGGCCGCCGAAGAGCTGGAGGGCGTGGCGGGTGACGAGGAGGGCGGCGTAGGGGCGCTCGGTGGCGAACCGGCAGGTTCCACGCTCCCAGATCTCGATGCGGTCCCGGACGGGCAGGGAGAGGAAGTCGTGGGGCCGGCCCCGTTCGGCGTCCCAGCGGGGAGCGGCGTCGGCCTCGCGCCAGCCGTTGTCGTGCTCGCGGGCGGCGAACAGGAGGTCGGCCCTGCGGGGGTGCTCCGGCAGCCCGCCGGCGCGCCACAGGGAGAGGAGCTCCGCGGCGAAGTGGGCGTGGCCGGGCTGGGTGATCAAACGAAATTTGCCGTCTTCCGGAGTCACGATCATGGCGGCAAGCTTAACCGCTCCGATCCCCCGCGGCCCCAGGGTGGTGCCCGGTGGTAGTAAGATCGCCTCATCTCATCCCCAATCATCCCGACACCCTCTCCCACCTTTGACATCGAGGCGCCCCGCCATGAGCTCCAAAAAGATCAGCCGTGAAGACGCGCTCGCCTACCACTCCAGTGGCAGGAAGGGCAAGATCCAGGTCGTCCCCACCAAGCCCACCGCCACCCAGCGGGACCTCTCGCTGGCCTACACCCCCGGAGTCGCCGATCCCTGCAAGGAGATCGAGCGCGACCCGCTGCTCGCCTACGAGTACACCGCCAAGGGGAACCTGGTGGGGGTGATCAGCAACGGCACGGCGGTGCTGGGGCTGGGGAACATCGGGGCCCTCGCCGGCAAGCCGGTGATGGAGGGGAAGGGGGTCCTCTTCAAGCGCTTCGCGGACATCGACGTGTTCGACATCGAGATCGCGAGCACGGACAAAGAGGAGATCATCCGCACGGTCAAGCTCCTGGAGCCGACGTTCGGCGGGATCAACCTGGAGGACATCCGCGCGCCCGACTGCTTCGAGATCGAGCAGCGACTGAAGGCCGAGATGAACATCCCGGTCTTCCACGACGACCAGCACGGCACGGCCATCATCTCGGGCGCGGCCCTGCTCAACGCCCTGGAGGTGGCCGGCAAGAAGATCGGGGACGTGCGCATCGTCTTCTCCGGGGCGGGGGCGGCGGCCCAGTCCTGCGCCCGCCTCTACCTCCAACTGGGGGCCCGCCGGGAGAACGTCATCCTCTGCGACCGCAAGGGGGTGATCTGGCGCGGCCGGATGGAGGACATGGACCCCTACAAGGAGCAGCTCGTCTCCGATACGGCGGCGCGCACCCTGGCCGAGGCCCTGGTGGGGGCGGACGTCTTCATCGGCCTCTCGGCGGCGGGCGTCATGACGGCGGACATGGTGCGTTCCATGGCGCGCGACCCGATCGTCTTCGCCATGGCGAACCCCGATCCCGAGATCTCCTATGAAGAGGCCCGGGGGGCCCGCGAGGACGCCATCGTGGCGACGGGGCGGAGCGACTACCCGAACCAGGTCAACAACGTCCTCGGGTTCCCGTTCCTCTTCCGCGGGGCTCTCGACGTGCGGGCCACGGACATCAACGAGCCGATGAAGCTGGCGGCGGTCAAGGCCCTGGCCGAGCTGGCCCGCGAGGACGTGCCGGACGCCGTGCTGCGGGCCTACGGCCTGGAGTCGCTGCGCTTCGGCCGCGAGTACCTGATCCCCAAGCCGTTCGACTACCGGGTGCTGCTGCGCGTGCCGCCGGCCGTGGCACGGGCGGCCATGGAGAGCGGAGTGGCGCGGGTGCCGATCACGGACTTCGAGGCCTACCAGCGGCGCCTGGAGACGCTGATCTCCCGGCGGCTGGAGCTGATGCACGGCATCCTCGACCAGGCCCGGCGCTCGCCCCGGCGGGTGGTCTTCCCGGAGGGCGAGCACGAGCAGATCCTGCGCGCCGCCAAGGTGCTGGTGGACGAGGGGATCGCCCACCCCATCCTGCTCGCCCGCCGCGAGGTGATCGCCGAGCGGCTGCGCGAGCTCGACCTGCCGGAGGACCGGGTGACCATCCTCCACAACGAGACCTCGGAAAAATTCGAGGACTACGCCCGGCTCTTCCATGAGAAGAGGCGGCGGGACGGCATCACCCTCTCCGACGCCCGCAAGCGGATGCGCCTGCGCAACTACTTCGGCACCATGATGGTGGAGGCGGGAGACGCCGACGGCCTGATCTCGGGGCTCACCCAGTCCTACCCCGACACCATCCGGCCGGCCCTGGAGATCGTGGGCACACGCAAGGGCGTCCGGCGGGTCTCGGGCACCTACGTGCTGATCCTCCAGGACCGCCTGTTCTTCCTGGCCGACACCACGGTCAACATCGACCCCACGCCGGAGGATCTGGCCGAGACGGCCCTGCTGACGGTGGCGTTCGCCCGCCGGTTCGGCGTGGTGCCGCGGGTGGCCATGCTCTCCTTCTCGAACTTCGGCTCCAACAAGCACCCCTCGGCCCGCAAGGTGCGCGAGGCGGTGGAGATCGTCATCGCCCGCGACCCGGACCTGGAGATCGACGGCGAGATGCAGGCGGACACGGCGGTCTTCGAGCAGATCCTGGAGGAGAGCTACCCGTGGAGCCGCCTCAAACACGCGGCGAACGTGCTGATCTTCCCGGAGCTCCAGTCGGCCAACATCGCCTACAAGCTGATCTGGCGGCTGGCCGGGGCCGAGGCGATCGGGCCGGTGCTGCTGGGCATGGCCAAACCGGTCCACGTGCTGCAGAGCGGCCTCGAGGTGCGGGACATCGTCAACATGACGGCGCTCTGCGTGGTCGACGCGCAAGAACGGGACGCGGGTGAGGGGATGGATGGCGACGAAGCGTTCTCCGGGGTAGAATAGAGGCAGAGCCCGTTTTGCTTCATCCCCCTGAAGGAGGTTCGACCATGAAGCGTGTTTCCTCTCTCGCCCTTTGCGCAGCCCTGCTGCTTGCCCTCTTCGCCGCCCCCGGCCTGGTCTCGGCCGGGTCGAGCGACAAGCCGCGGATCGCCGTGCTGGAGTTCAAGAACAAGGCAGACAACCAGTGGTGGTACAAGGGCGGCGCCGAGGCGGCCCAGGACGTCTTCGTCACCGAGCTGGTCAAGAGCGGCAAGTTCCGCGTCGTCGAGCGCGAGCAGCTCGAGGCCATGATGCAGGAGAAGAACCTGTCGCTGTCCGGTGACGTCGACCCGAAGACGGCCGTGCGCATGGGCAAGCTCCTGGGCGTCAACTACCTGCTGACCGGCGCCGTGACCGAGTACGGCAACACCGACGTGAGCGGCGGCGGCGGCGGCGTCTACGCCGGCAAGCGCAAGTTCGTGGCGGCGCTCAACGCCCGCCTGATCGACACCAGCACCGGCGAGATCGTCTGGGCGGACGAGGCGCAGCCAGGAAGAGGCCAGCATCAAGGTCTCCGTCTTCGGCGTCGGCGGCGGCGTGGACGACAACCGGATGTTCGACAAGGTCATGAAGCCCTGCATTCAGCAGCTGGCGGCGAGCCTCAAGGCGGCCGACCTGTAAGAATCCCTTCCCTCTCGGGAATGAAAAAAGGGCACCCCTCGGGGTGCCCTTTTTGTTTTCTGATCCTTCTTCTTCTACAGCCCCTTGAAGTTCACCCGCAGGGTGGTCCACATCTTCACCCGTACGCCCTCCTTGACGGCGGGCTGGAAGGTGGCCCGGCGGGCGGCGTCGAGGGCGGCTTCGTCGAAGCCGAAGCCGGCCTTGGCGCCGATGCGCTCGGCGTCGAGCACGCGCCCCTTCTCGTCCACCAGCACCTTGATGTCCACCTGCGCGGCCCGCTTCATGCGCTGGGCGGCCGGGGGATAGCGCGGATCGAGCTTGGAGGTCATCTTCGGGGCCGTGACGCCGGGGCCGGGCTGCACGAGGTCGCCGGTCTGGACCTGCTGCTGGCGCGGCGCGGGAGCCGCGGCGGCGGGGGCGGCCTGGACGGGCGCGGGCTTCTCCTCCCGCTCCACCTGCGCCGGCGCGGGGGCGGGCACGGCCTGGGCCGGGGCGGGCTCGGGCTTGCGGGTCTCGGCGACCGAGGGGCTCGGCGGCTCGGGCTTGCGCACCTCGGCCGGAGCCGGGGCCGGCTCGGCCGGCGCCGAACGAACCGGCTCGGAGGCGGCGGCCCGGCGGCTGTCCTGGAGCTGCTGCTGGAGCTCCTTGATGCGGTCGTCATATTGGGTCTGGAGCTTGGACTCCATCTCCTTCTGCCGGGCCTCGAACATCTGCTGGATCTGGGCCTGGATCTCCTCGGGCGAGGGCGCGGCCTGGGCGGGGTCGGTGACCGCGGGAGCACCTCCGGGCAGCGCGCCCGGAAGGGCCGCGGCGGGCGCCGGGGTGGCCTCGGCCGTCTGCGTGCCCGCCGGGCGGGCGAACAGGAACCAGTAGGCGCCGCCGGCCGCGGCGAGCAGCACGGCGGCGGCGATGCCGATCCACAGCCCGGTCTTCGAGGCGGGGGCGGCCTGGGCCGCCGGCACGCGGGTGCCGGGAAGGGTCCCCTGGCGCACGCCGGTGGCGTCGCGCATGTCCACGCCGGAAGCCGCCGCCGCGGTGACGGCGGCCGGCACGGCCATGGCAAGGGTGGCCGCGGCGGCCGGAGCCTGCTTCTTGGGCAGCTCCAGCCTTTTCTCGGCCTGGATCTCCTGGCTCTCCCGCTCGATCTCGTCGCGGAAGAGGTTGTGCATGAAGAAGGCGAGGTTGAAGGTGGTCGGGCTGAAGTGGCCGTCGATCATCAGCTTCGACAGCGTCTTGTGCCAGGTGACGGCGTCGGCGATCCGCTGCTCGCGGGGCACCAGGCTCTTCTTGAGCAGCGCGGCCACGGGCGCCGGCAGGGGCGTTCCCTCGTTGGCGATGACGGCGGCGTCGATGGCCCCGGCAAGCCGCTGCCATGTCGCCGGAAGCGGGCAACCGCTCGCTGGTCAGCAGCTCGTAGAGCAGGGCGCCCAGAGAGTAGACGTCGTCCGACTTGTCCACGGGCGCGCCGGCCAAGGTCTCGGGCGAAAGGTAGGGGCGCAGCGACTCGCTCGTGCCAGGAGCCGGCCGTGAGGTCGCGCAGGCCCGGGGCGGCTTCGAAGCCCAAGAGGCGGGTCTCGCCCTCGTTCGAGATCATCACCAGCTGGGGCACCAGGAAGCCGTGGAGGATCCGTTCGTCCTGCACCCGGCGTCTCGTAGGCGGCGGCCAGGGCGAGCGAGATGCGCTCGGCGACCAGCAGGGCATGGTCGGTGGGGATCGGGGAGAGTTGCCGGGCCGACTGGGCGAAGACCGTCGCCAGGTTCTTGCCCGAAATGTAGTCGTAGGCCGCGTAAGGAAAGCTGCGTACGCGCCCGAGATCGACGCCGCTGCCGATGTTGGGGCTCTTCAGGGCCTGCTGGACGGCGCCGCGGCCGGAGACTTTGGCCCAGAGGCGCTCGCCGTCAAGCCCCTTGCCGTTGAAGACCCGGAGCAGGACGACCTGCTCCATGGCTGCCGGTGTCGCCCACTCTGCCGGCCCGGAACGTTTCTCCGAGCGGGTCTTCGGTCAACTTTTTGAGAAGCAGATACTTCCCAAACTCCTCCGGGATGTTCATAGCAGGCCTCCACTGTTTGGGACTCGGTTCCTCGTCGCTTGATACACCAGCGGTGGGGAACTGTCAATCAAAAAGTGTAGCTACCGGCCGTTGCCTTCGGCCTGCTGGCGTTCCCGAGCCCGGCGGTCCCGCCAGTACCGGCGCTGCCAGAGCTCGACGTTGCGGTTGTGCTCCGCGAGGGTCTCGGCGAAGACGTGGGTGCCGTCGTTGCGGCTGACGAAGTAGAGGTAGGGGGCGTCGGCCGGCTGGGCGGCGGCCTCGAGGCTGGCGAGCCCCGGCGAGCAGATGGGGCCCGGCGGCAGGCCGGCGTAGCGGTAGGTGTTGTAGGGGGACTCCATGCGCAGGTCTTCGCTTGCGGATGTTGCCGTTCCAGCGCCCCAGGCGCTTGAGGGCGTAGATCACGGTGGGGTCCGCGCCGAGCCCGATCCGCTGGTCCAGCCGGTTGCGGTAGACGGCGGCGATGAGCGGCCTCTCGGTGGGGGCCTGGGCCTCCTTCTCGACGATGGAGGCCAGGGTCACCACCTGCGCGCACGGTGCGGGTTGCCGGTCATCAAGGGGCGCACGTCCTTCTCGAAGCGCCGGCGGAACGTGCGCACCAGGGTTTCGCACGATCTCGCGCTCGCGGACCGCGGAGGCGAAGCGTGTAGGTCTCCGGGAAGAGGTACCCCTCGAGGTCGGGCGCGTCGGGGTCGAGGCTCGCGATCAGCTCGGGCGAGCGCATGAGGTCCAAGAACACCTCGCGGCGGCCGAACTTCGCCTTGGCGAGCTGGCTCGCGATCTCTTCCAGAGTGAGCCCTTCGATGATGGTGACGGAGCGGGTGACGATCCGCCCCTCGACCAGCATCCTGAGCACCTGGGCCGTGGTCAGGGGGCCGCGGAAGCGGTACTCGCCCGCCTGGATCCTGGGGTCGCGCAGGACGTAGATGAGGTAGGTGCGGGCGAGCTTGGCATCGGCGAGCACGCCTTCTTTCTCCAGGATCTGGAGAACCTGCCCGGCCGCCGTGCCGGGGGCGACGGAGACCAGCTTTTCGGTTCCTTCATACCCCTGGTAGGGGCGCTGGAGCCGCCACCAGGACCAGGCCATGCGGCCGACCGGCACCAGGGCCAGGAGCAGGAGGATGAAGAGGCCGAGGGCCACCCGCCGCCACCCGCCGCCGGATTTTCCACGCGGCTTTGTTTTCCCTCGTGCCACCATGCCTCCCTCTATACGTTTGGCGGCCCGTCCGGGTTGTCCCGGTCCAGGGCCTCCTGCAGCAGGATCTGCGCGGCCAGCGCGTCGATCCGGGCCGGCTCCTTGCGCGGGTCCACGCCCGCCGCGCGCAGCCGCTCGTGGGCCTCGACCGTGGTCAGGGCCTCGTCGACCCAGGCCAGGGGGAGCTTCGTCAGCTCGCCCAGGCGCTCACCGAAGCGGCGCACCCGCAGGGAGGCTTCTCCCCGCCGGCCGTCCAGCCCCATGGGCTCGCCCAACACCAGCCGGCCGACCCCCTCCTCGCGGGCGATCTCGGCGATCTGCCGCAGAGCCGAGCGGTCGTTGCGCCGCTCCAGGGTGGTGAGCGGCACGGCGAACCGGCCGCCGGGATCCGAGATGGCGAGGCCGATCCGTTTCTCGCCGAAATCGATACCCAGGGAGCGCATGCATGACCGTCCGGGGCGCATTGTACCGGATGTGCTACGATTCACTGCCCGTTCCGCCAGCCGCCCTCCAGGGCGTTGGCCAATTCCCCGATATCGGCAAACCAGACCCCGGTTGGTTTACAGGAGAGGTCATGGACGACGTCGTCATTCTGAGCGCGGTGCGCACGCCCATCGGGGCGTTCCAGGGCGCGCTCTGCCGGCCTTCCCGCGCATGCCCTCGGAGCGCGCGCGCCCTCGCGGCCGCCATCGAGCGCGCGGGCCTCACCCCCGAAGAGATCCAGCAGGTCAACATGGGCTGCGTGCTGGCCGCCGGCCAGGGCCAGGCCCCGGCCCGCCAGGCGGCGCTCGGCGCCGGCTGCCCGGTCGTCGACCGGCGCGCTCACCCTGAACAAGGTCTGCGGCTCCGGCATGCGGGCGGTGATGATCGCCGCCAACGACCTGCGCTGCGGCGACTTCGAGATGCGTGGTCGCCGGCGGCATGGAGAGCATGAGCCAGGCCCCCTATCTCGCCGCCCGGCGTCCGCGACGGCCTGCGCCTGGGGCATGGCAAGCTCATCGACTCGATGATCCACGACGGCCTGTGGGACCCCTACGGCGACGTCCACATGGGCAACTGCGCCGAGGCTCTGCGCCACCGAGTACAGCTTCAGCCGCGAGGAGCAGGACGCCTTCGCCCTGGAGAGCTACCGCCGCGCCCGCGAGGCCACCGAGAAGGGGCTGTTCGCCGAGGAGATCGTGCCCGGTCGAGATCCCGCAGAAGAAGGGCGACCCGCTGACCGTCGACCGCGACGAGGAGCCGTTCAAGGCCGACCTCGCCCGCATGGGCTCGCTCAAGCCGGCCTTCCAGAAGGACGGCACGGTGACCGCCGCCAACGCCAGCAAGATCAACGACGGCGCCGCCGCCCTGGTGCTCACCACGGCGTCCGACGCGGCGCGGCTCGGCCTCCGGCCGCTCGCCCGCATCGTGGCCCACTGCCTCGCTCGCCCAGAAGCCGGAGTGGTTCACCACCGCGCCGGTGGGCGCCGCCCGCGGCGTGCTGGAACGGGCCGGCCTCAAGGCCGCCGACATCGACCTCTGGGAGGTCAACGAGGCGTTCGCCGTGGTCGCGATGGCCTTCCTGCGCGACCTCGGAGCTCGCCGCCGGAGCGGGTCAACGTGCGCGGCGGCGCGGTGGCGCTCGGCCACCCGATCGGCTCCTCCGGCGCGCGCATCCTGGTCACCCTGCTCCACGCTCTGCGCGAGCGCGGCGGCCGCCTCGGCTGCGCCGCCATCTGCATCGGCGGCGGCGAGGCTACCGCGATGATCGTCGAGCGCATAGACTAGCACGCAGCGCTCATGGTCGACGAACGCTCTGCTGACCTTCTGTCCCCTGTCCGTCGGCTGCTGGCGCTCTGCCTGGGCGCCGCCGGCCAGGCGGCGTCGGTCGCAGGAGCCGCGCTCCGCCGGCCCAGCGCCCGGCCTCGCCGGCCACGGCCCCGCCGGCCGCCGGCCACCGCCTGCGCCGGGCGCCGCGGCGCCCGCCCGCCGGCCGCTCCGCCGCCGGCGCCGGGCGCCGGACGCGCCTGCGACGTTCCAGCTCAAGTTCCCCGACGAGCAGGGCGGCGGCAGCGCCGCCGGCAGCGCCGTCGACCTGGAGTACAAGCGGGACGACTACGCCGTGCTCACCGGCGCGGTCCAGATCCACTACCAGGACGTCGACCTGCAGGCCGACCAGGCCGAGATCGACCTCGAGACCAAGATCGTCACCGCCACGGGCAACGTCATCCTGGACCAGGGGCCGCGCCGGCTGACCGGCGACACGGCTGGTGTTCGACCTGGACACCAAGACCGGCACGCTCACCGAGGCCACCGGCCAGGTCTCCCCCGACTACTACTTCACGCGGCACGGAAGTCGCGAAGATCGGCGACGACACCTACCGGTGGACGACGGCATCTTCACCTCCTGCAGCCAGGAGGTGCCGGACTGGAGCTTCCGGCTCGGCGAGGCGCGGGTCGAGGTCGACGGCTACGCCCACGTCCGCTACGCCTCCATGCGGGCCAAGAAGCTGCCGGTCTTCTACACCCCCTACATCCTCTGGCCGGTCAAGAGCGACCGCACCTCGGGCTTCCTGATCCCGAACATCGGCTACTCGGACCGCCGCGGCGCCTCGCTCGGCCTCGCCTACTTCCAGACGCTCGGCCGGAGCTACGACACCACGTTCCACGTCGACACCTACTCCGAGGGCTATCCTGGGCCTCGGCAACGAGTTCCGCTACCGGCCGACCGAGGGGACCAAGGGCGACCTGCATCGGCTACTACGATCCGCGACCCCGAGCCTCGACCGAGAGTGGCGCTGGAAGGTCGAGTGGAACCACGCCACCGAACGACCTGCCGCTGGGCATGCGCGGCGTCGTGCAACTACCAGGACTTCTCGGACTTCAACTTCTTCCGCGACTTCGAGCGCGATTTCGACCGCAACACCCTGCGCTTCATCGACAGCCGCGCCTTCGTCACCGGCAACTGGGGACCGCACCTGCTCAACGTCCTAGCTCAACGACCGGGAGACGTTCATCGACCGTCGACCGGTCGATCGAGCAGCGGCAAGCTGCCCGAGATCGAGTACCGCCTGCGCTCGACCCGCCTCGGCCGCACGCCGCTCTACCTGCAGTGCTCAGGGCTCGGCGACCTACCTCGACCTCGACCGGCCGCGGAGCCTACAGCGGGACCTACGGCCGCGTCGACCTGTTCCCGCAGCTCACGCTGCCGATCCGCACCTTCCCCTGGCTGTCGCTGTCGGTCACCGGCGGCGAGCGGCTGACCTAGTACGGCGACAGCCTGAACGGCCGGCCAGACGGACGTTCACCGGCGAGACCGCGAGTCGCGGACCGCTTCCCGGTCGGCCAGCGCCGAGGTCGTCGGCCCCTCGTTCTCCCGCATCTTCGACAAGAAGGTCGGCGAGCTTCGCCCGCTTCAAGCACGTCATCGAGCCGCGCTGGACCTACAACTACCTCGGACGAGATTCGACGAGCGACCTCGACGGTTCCCGCTGTTCGACGAGGTGGACACCCTGCGCTCGACCAACCGTGGACGCGTCGCGCTCGATCAACCGCGATGCTGGCCAAGCCGGAGGCGCCGGACGGCGCCGCGCCCGCGAAATCTTCCTGTTCGAGATCGCCCGCCACTACAGCTTCGACGCCACGCCAGCCGCTCCAGCGTCCGAACGGCGCGACCAGCACCACGGCGGGGCCGCTCGAGGCGCTGCTCCGCTTCAACCCGGCCGAGCGGCATCAGCCTCAAGCTGGAAGCCGACTACGACACCCTGTTCGGCGAGATCACCTCGACCGGCTTCACGGGCAACTACGGCTTCGGCGAGCGGCAGACTACCTGGGAGCCACCTGGTTCACCCGCACCCAGCCGAGCACCGGGGAGAGCGTGAGCAATCAGGTGCGGCTGAACGGCGCCTTCGGCATCTCGCCGCTCCACCTGCGGGTCGAAGGCGCAGATCAACTACGACTTCGAAGAGCAGCTCCTCCAGCAGCAGCGCTACGTCGCCACCTACACCGGCCAGTGCTACGGCCTGCGCCTGGAGCTGCGCGACTTCCGCGCCGGCGACGGGCCCGCGCACCCGCGACAAGGACATCCGCTTCTCGCTCAGCTCTCAAGAACGTCGGCACGTTCCTCGACCTGAACAGCCGCAGCTCGACGGTCGAACCTTGACGTTTGATCCCGTAAGAGGCGCTTGATGAAGGGCCTGATCCTCTCCGGGGGCAAGGGCACGCGCCTGCGCCCCCTCACCTACACCTCCGCCAAGCAGCTGGTGCCGGTGGCCAACAAGCCGGTGCTCTTCTACGCCATCGAGTCGATCGTCGCCGCCGGCATCACCGAGATCGGCATCATCGTGGGCGACACCCGGCAGCGAGATCCGCGCCGCCGTGGGCGACGGCTCGCGCTTCGGCGCCCGCGTCACCTACATCGAGCAGGAGGCCCCGCTGCGGCCTCGCTCACGCGGTCATGATCGCCGAGGAGTTCCTGGCCGGCTCGCCGTTCGTCATGTACCTGGGCGACAACCTGATCGCCGGCGGCATCACCAGCCTGGTGGACGAGTTCCGCGCCCTGGGCTGCAACTCCGAGATCCTGCTCGCCGAGGTGCCGAACCCCGAGCAGTTCGGCGTCGCCGAGCTGACCGACGAAGGCAAGGTCCGGCGCCTGGTCGAGAAGCCCAAGGAGCCGAAGAGCAACCTGGCGCTGGTCGGCGTCTACATGTTCGACGCCACCATCTTCGAGTCGGTCCACCGGATCAAGCCGTCCGCCGCGCGGCGAGCTGGAGATCACCGACGCCATCCAGGACCTGATCGACCGCGGCCTCGACGTCCACCCGCACATCGTCCGCGGCTGGTGGAAGGACACCGGCAAGCTGGAGGACATGCTGGAGGCCAACCGCATCGTCCTCGAAGCGCTCGATGCGCCGAGCACGGCGCACGGCGGCCTCGAGGGCGATCGGCCAGGGGAGCCGCATCGAGGGGCGGGTGCAGATCGGCGAGGGGGTCGAGCTGATCGACTCGCTGGTGCGCGGGCCGGTGGTGATCGGCGACGGCGCCCGGCTGGAGAACGCCTTCGTCGGCCCCTACACCTCGATCGGCGAGCGCTGCACGCTGGTGCAGCTGCGAGATCGAGAACTCGATCGTCCTCGCCGACTAGCGAGATCCGCGACATCCCCGCTGCGCATCGACGGCTCGCTGATCGGCCGCAACGTGAAGCATCGTGAAGACGGACCAGAAGCCCAAGGCCTACCGCTTCATGCTGGGCGACAACTCCGAGGTCGGGATCACCTAGTGAAGGGGATCACTTGAGGTGTCTGGTCTTCGGTGGGGCCGGCATGCTGGGCCAGGCGGTGGTCCAGGAAGCCCGGTCCCGCGGCTGGGACGCCCTCGGCCTGTCGCGCGAGCAGGCCGACGTCACCGACCGCGGCCGGCCTTCTGGGCGAGGTCCGAGACCTTCCGCCCCGAGGTGGTGGTCAACTGCGCCGCCTACACCAAGGTCGACGCCTGCGAGAGCGAGGTGGAGCGGGCGTTCGCGATCAACGGCGAAGGCGGTCGGCAACGTCGCCGCCGCGGCCGAGTCCGCGGGCGCCCGGCTGCATCCACGTCTCGACCGACTACGTCTTCGACGGCACCGCCCGCGAGCCCTACCGCGAGGACGCGGCCGACGGCGCCGCTCTCGGTCTACGGCCAGAGCAAGCTCGACGGCGAGCGGCGGGCGCTCGAGCTACGATCGCGCGCTCGTGGTGCGGACGAGCTGGCTGTTCGGCCCCGGCGGCCCCAACTTCGTGGCCACCATGGTGCGGCTGATCGAGGCCGGCAAGGTGCCGCTGCGGGTGGTGGACGACCAGGTGGGCTGCCCCACCTACACGCCGTTCCTGGCCGAGGCGCTGCTCGACCTGGCCGCGAGCCGGGCGCGGCTCGGAGCCACGGCGTCGTCCACTACCGCAACCGGGAGCCGGTCTCCTGGTACGCTTTCGCCACCGAGATCGCCCGCCTGTGGTCCGCAGGCCGGCGTGCCGGTCGAGGTGAACCCGGTCACCACCGCCGAGTTTCCCCGGCCGGCCCCCCGGCCCGGCCTAGTCGGTGCTGGACGTGACACGCTTCGAAGCAGATCGCCGGCCGGCCGCGTGGAGCCTTGGCGGCAGGGGCTGCGCCGAGCTGCTGGCCATGCGGAAAGGGAGGACGTCAGATGAGAGCTTTAATCACCGGAATCACCGGCTTCGCCGGCTCCCACCTGGCGGAATACCTGCTGGCCGAGCACCCGGACGTGGAGGTCTTCGGCACCTACCGCTGGCGCAGCCGCATGGACAACATCGAGCACCTGCGACCAGAAGGCGATCCAGCTGGTCGAGTCCGACCTGCGCGACTACACCTCCATGCACGCGCGCGCTCGGAGATCACGCGGCCGGACTACATCTTCCACCTGGCCGCGCAGAGCTTCGTGCCGTCGTCCTGGAACGGCGCCGAACGAGACCCTGACGACCAACGTCACCGGGCAGACCAACCTCTTCGAGGCCGTGCGCGCCCTGAAGCTCGATCCGGTCATCCAGATCGCCTGCTCCAGCGAGGAGTACGGCCTGGTGCTGCCCGACGAGATGCCGATCAAGGAGACCAACCCGCTGCGGCCGCTCTCGCCCGTACGCGGTCTCCAAGGTGGCGCAGGACTACCTCGGCTACCAGTACTTCCAGAGCTACGGCCTCCAGGCCATCCGCACCCGCGGCTTCAACCACACCGGGCCGCGGCGCGGCCAGGTGTTCGTCACCTCGAACTTCTGCAGCCAGGTGGCGGCGATCGAGGCGGGGCTCCAGGAGCCGGTGATCCGGGTCGGCAACCTCGACGCCATCCGCGACTTCACCGACGTGCGCGACATGGTGCGCGCCTACTGGCTGGCGGTCACCAAGGCCAAGCCGGGCGAGGTCTACAACATCGCCACCGGCTCGGGGATCACCATCCGCGCCATGCTCGACCTGTGCTCTCGCCATGTCGACGGTCGAGGTGAAGATCGAGGTCGATCCCGACCGCCTGCGCCCGTCGGACGTCGAGATCCTGATCGGCGACAGCTCGAAGTTCCGGGCCGACACCGGCTGGGAGCCGCAGGATCCCGTTCGAGCAGACGGTCGCGCGACCTCCTCGACTACTGGCGGCGAGACATTGGCGCAGAAGGCGGCGGGGCTAAGCGGGCACGCCCATGCACGTCCTGATCACCGGGATCGCCGGCTTCGTCGGCTCGCGGCTCGCCCGCCTCCTGCTCGGGCAGGGCGACCGGGTGAGCGGTACCTATCTCGACGTCGGCCCCCGGTGTTCGAAAGAGGTCGACCTCTACGAGGCCGACGTGCACGGACGCGCGCCGCCCTGGAGCGGGCCGTGCGGGCGGCCAATCCGGACGCCATCGTGAACCTCGCGGGGCTCTCCCACGTCGGCGATTCGTGGGATTGGCGGCTCATGCCCGACTACTTCCGGGTCAACGTGGCTGGGCACGGAGAACGTGCTGCGATGCGGCCGACGGCCGGCCGGTGGTGATCGCTTCGAGCGGCGAGGTCTACGGCGCCGTCCCCGAGGGCGAGCAGCCGATTCCGGAGGATCGCCGGGTGGTCGACCCGCAGACCCCCTACGCCCTCACCAAGGCCGCCGCCGAGCGGCTGGCCGTGGCCCGGCGGCGCGGTGGTCGTCCGCTCCTTCAACCTCGTCGGCCCCGAGCAGGCCGCCGAAGTTCGCCCTGCCCCGCCTTCGCCGCCGCAGCTCGCCGCCATCCGCCGCGGCGAGCAGGAGCCGGTGCTGCGCGGTGGGCAACCTCTCGGCCGCGCGCGACTTCGTCCACGTGGACGACGGCGCCGCCGCCTACCGGCTGCTGGCCGAGAAGGGGGAGCAGGGCGGCGTCTACAACCTGGCGAGCGGCACGGCGACCCGCATGGGCGACGTGCTCCGGCGCCTCCTGGCCATCGCGGGCCTCGAAGGCCAGGTGGACGTGAAAGAGGGGGTCTTCGAGCGCCCGGCCGTTCGACCTCCCCTGCCTTTGCGGAGACGCCGGCCGCCTGCGCGCTCTCGGCTGGGAGCCGCGAGCGGACGCTGGACGACGCCCTCTCGGATCTCTGGAAGACGCGTGGAGTAAGATTCCGCGTCCATGAAAATCCTGATCACCGGCGGTACCGGCTTCCTCGGGCGCCGCATCGTCGCCGAGCTCGCCCCCCGGCACACGCTGCGCCTGCTGGTGCGCCGGGGCTCGTCCCGCGAGCGGTTTCCCGAAACCCCGCGTCTTGAATTCGCCGAGGGGGACGTCACCGACCGCGCCAGCCTCGTCAAGGCCATCGCGGGCTGCGACGCCGTGATCCACGCGGCGGCGCTGGTCAAGATCCTGGCGCCCAGCGAGCACTTCGACCGCATCAACGTCGGCGGGCTGGAGAACGTCCTCGCCGCCGCCGAGTCCGCCGCCGCGGGCGCGGTCGAGCGCATGGTCTACGTCTCCAGCTTCATGGCCCTCGGGCCCACGGAGAAGGGGCCGGGCGGCCAGCTCGACGAGACGGCCGAGGTGAAAGATCGCGTCTGGATCAACGACTACGAGCGCACCAAGGCCCTCGCCGACCGCGCGGCCCGCAAGGCCATCGCGGCCGGTGCGCCGCTCGACGTGGTCTACCCCGGCGTCATCTACGGCCCGGGCGAGATGACCGAGGGGAACATCGTCGTGCGGCACGTCCTCGACCTCGTCCACGGCCGCCTGCCGGGCCTCCTCGGCAAGCCCGAGCGGCGCTGGAACTACGTCTACGTCGACGACGTGGCCAACGGCGTGGCCCTGGCCCTGGAGAAGCCCAAGCCTGGCAGGCCGCTGCGATGCTGGGCGGCGAGAACGTCACCCAGGGCGAGTTCTACAGCCTGGTCGGCCGGCTGACCGGCGCCAAGATCCCCACCCTGCGCTTTCCGGACGGCGTCGCCAAGGCGGCCGGCGCCGTGCAGAAGGCCTGGGCGCGGCTTGCGCGGCACCACGCCGCAGCTCACGCCGGACCTGGTGGACGTCTACAAGCACGACTGGGCCTACAGCTCGGCGCACGCCGAAAAAGAGCTGGGCTACCACGCGCGCCCGCTCGCCGAGGGGCTGGCCACCTCCGTCGCCTGGCTCAAGGAAACAGGCCAGTGGCGCTGACCCGGGGCGAGATCGCCCGCAAGGTCGTCCACATGGGGGTGGGCCTGATCGCCTTCTCCCTCCACTACCTGGGGCCGTTCTATGCGGCCATCCTCGCCGCCGTCGGCGCTCGTCTCCAACGTCTTCGTGCTGCCGCGCGTGGGCGGGCGCAAGCTCTGGCGCGACGCCGAGCACCAGTCCGGCGCCTCCATCGGCATCATCCTCTACCCGCTGGCCGTGCTGCTCCTCATCCTCGCCTTCTACCAGAGGCTGGAGGTGGCGGCGGCGGCCTGGGGGATCCTGGCGTTCGGCGACGGCATGGCCTCCCTCGTGGGCATGTCCATCGGCCGGCACAAGCTCTCCTGGAACCCCAGGAAGAGCTGGGAGGGCTCGATCGCCTACGTGGTCTTCGGCACCGCCGCCGCCACCGCGCTGCTGATCTGGACGCCCCGCGAATCGATTTCCATAATTTCCGGGGTCTACACCCTGGGCTTCGCCTTCGCCGTCTGCTTCGCCACCGCCGTGCTCGCCGCGGCCCTGGAGTCGCTCCCCCAGGGGCTGGACGACAACATCGGCGTCCCCCTGGTCTCCGGCCTGTTCCTCCTCGGCCTCGTCCTCACGGAAGGGCACTGGGGTGGATTTCTGGACCAGGAGGGCCTCACCCTGCGGCTCCTGGTGGCCGCTGCTGGTCAACGCGGCGCTCGCCGGCACGGCCTACGCGGCTGCGCACGGTGGACCGCTCCGGCGTCATCGGCGGCTTCCTGGTGGGCTTCCTCATCTATGCCTTCCTGGACTGGCGGGGGTACATGCTGCTCCTGGCCTTCTTCGTCATCGGCAGCGCCTGCACCAAGTTCGGCTACAAGAGGAAGGCCGCCGCCAAGCTGGCCCAGGAGAACAAGGGGCGCCGGGGCGCCCGGCACGCCTTCGCCAACGCCGGCGTGGCCACGGCCTGCGCGCTGTTCGTGGCGCTGACGCCTCACCCCGTCGTCTTCGGCCTCGCCTTCGCGGGCGCGTTCGCCACGGCCGTGGCCGACACCGCCTCCAGCGAAATCGGCCAGCTCCTCGGCCGCCGGACCTTCCTCATCACCACCTTCCGCCCCGTGCCGCGCGGCACCGAGGGCGCGGTCTCGCTCGAAGGCACCCTGGCGGGTATCTTCGCCTCGCTGATCATCGCGCGTCCTCGGAGCCGCCGTGGGGCTGTACCCCTGGCTCGGCGTGCCCATCGTGGTGGTCGCCGCCTTCCTGGGCACCACCTTCGAGAGCGTGGTGGGAGCGGCCCTGGAGAAGCGCCAGTTGCTGGACAACGAGGCGCTCAATTTTCTCAACACCCTGGTCGGCGCCCTCATCGCGGCCGCCTTTGCTCCTCTGCTCTTCTGAGGGCAGTCCACTAGAGGTCCCGCATGACGCCACCCGCCTCCAAGCTCCAGCTCTACTCGCAGCTCGCGCGTCCGTTCACGCTCCTGCCGCCGCTCCTGGGCATCGTCTCGGGCGCCGTCTGCGCCTTCGGCTCGGTGCACAACCCCGACCCCTCCCGCAGCTTGACGGCGACGGTGATCTGGACGGTCGTCCTGGGCTCGCTCTGCGCCAGCTTCATGAACGCGGCCTCGAACGCCATCAATCAGATCTACGACCTGGAGATCGACCGCCTCAACAAGCCCAACCGGCCGCTGGTCACCGGCGCCCTGTCGATCCGCGAGGCCTGGATCTTCTCCTGGATCTCTCTACGCCCTGGCGCTCTTTCCCACCTGGCTGGTGGTGCCCTATCCGTACCATACGCTTCACGAGAAGCTCACGGCACCGATCTCCCAGCACGCGACCTTCTTCATCTACCTCGCGGGCCTCATCTTCACCTTCATTTATTCAGCGCCGGAGCTGGGGCGCACCAAGGCGCGGGGCATGCTCGCCAACTACACCATCGCCATCCCCCGGGGCATTCTGCTCAAGGTGGCGGGCTGGGCCATGGTGGCGCAGGTCTGGTTCACGGAGCCCTGGTACATCGGCGGCGTCATCGGCCTCTTCCTCATCGGCGCCGCCTCCACCAAGGACTTCGCCGACATCGAAGGCGACCTCGCCGGCGGCTGCCGGACCCTGCCGATCATCTACGGCGTCAAGAAAGCCGCCTGGATCATCGCCCCCTTCTTCATCATCCCCTGGCTCTTCATACCCCTGGGAACCCTGATTCGCGACCCCCAGAACCCCCAGCATGCCATTCTCACGGGCAACGCGACGATCCTGACCGCCTTCGGAGCCCTCTTCACCGTCTGGGGCGCCTACACGGTCTGGCTGATCCTCCGCGACCCCAAGTCGCTCACCACGACGGAGAACCACCCCTCCTGGAAACACATGTATCTGATGATGATGGGCGCGCAGGTGGCGTTCGCGCTGGCGTACATGTTCTAGAGCCCGACGGATTCAAAGGAGAGAATCGTGATCGAAGCCCTCCTGGGTGCCGCGGTCGGTGTTCTCACCATTGCCCTGGCGCGACTCATTCGTGGGCAGCGTTGGTTGTATTCCATGGGCCTGCTCGTTCTGCCCAGCTTGTACGCACTGTTCGCGCTACGAGTCGGTGAGCCGGCCGTGGGCGTCAAGGAAGTGCTCTACGGGATTCCGTTCCTGGTCGCTGGCCTGGTCTTCACTTTTTTGAGCGTCCGTCATTCCGCGGTCGTGGTCGGTGCCTTCTGGATGCTTCACGGGCTGTACGACTTGATCCACAGCCGGTTGGTCACAAACCCAGGGGTTCCTGGTTGGTACCCCGTATGGTGCGCCTCGGTGGATGTTGTCGTTGGCGCCTATCTCCTATGGCTATCGCGTCGCGTCCCCGATGCCAATCTTCGCCGGGCCTGAGTGTAGGATTCCGGCCCTGCCGTTCGTCTTTCTGTAGAAGGTTTGGGGTACGGAGCCCCGCCTGAAGTCCCTCAAAGGAGCCACCATGCCGCAACCCCAGATGAGAAAGCTCAGGATCATCGAACACATTTCGCTGGACGGCGTGATCCAACACTCCGCCGATGACAACGATTTCCCCTACAGCGACTGGTCCGCGCCCTATCGCACCCCCGCCGGCCGGGACGCCATGCTCGCCGCCTACGGCGAGCGCTACGATCTGCTGCTGGGCCGCCGCACCTACGATCTCTGGTCGGGCTTCTGGCCCAAGGCGCCGAGCAGCCCCATGGCCGACCGCCTCAACGCGGCAACCAAATTCGTCTTCACCCACCGTTCGGAAAGCCTCGAATGGGACCCCTACGAAAGCCTCGGCCCCGACCTCGTCGAGAGCGTTCGCAACCTCAAGTCCCAGGCCGGCCCGGATCTGGTTCTCTCCGGCAGCTCCACGCTGACCTCGACGCTGCTCGAGCAGGGCCTCGCGGACGAAGTCATCCTGGCCATCTACCCGGTCCTGCTGGGCACCGGCAAGCGCTTTTTCGAGGAAGATACTCCGGCGTGCACCTTCCAGCTCGTCAGCACGACCGCCACGCCCTCCGGCGTCCTCCTCAACGCCTACAAGATCGTGGGACCTTTGAAGAAAGGATAGGTCGCCGGTGCTGCTGGGCGCCCCGAAGACGCCGAATTTGAACAGCCCGGGGTGTTCAACCCCGGGAACCCAGCCGCCTCCCCTCTCCCGAGTCCCGAAGGGCCGACGGCGGCTTATCCGACAGGCGAAGCCGCAAGAATTTGTAAATAGGCCCCAAGGGCCTCGTGCGGCCTGTTTTGCGGCCCGAAGGGTCGCGAGATTCGAGATGCTATGCAGGTGGGTTGGGGGTGGCGAGAGGCGGGCGTTTGGTTGTAAGTTCTGGACACCTTTTTTCCCGAAAGGAGTTACCCAGAATGAGCCAGACGACCCGCCAGCGAGAGTTTAAGGGAGTTCCGGAGGTTTTGTACCTGTCGTTCGAGTTGGGGAGCACGGAGTGGAAATTGGCCTTTACCGTAGGACGAGGCGAGAAGCCGCGGTTGCGGACCTTGGCGGCCGACGACCTGCGCGGAGTCGAGCAGGAAATCGAGCGAGCGCGTCAGCGCTGGGGCCTTCCCGAAGGAGCGCGGGTGGTGAGTTGCTACGAGGCGGGTCGAGACGGGTTCTGGCTGCACCGGTTCTTGCTCTCGCGTGGGGTTGAGAACTTGGTGGTGGACTCCTCGAGCATCGAGGTGAATCGTCGGTCGCGGCGGGCGAAGACGGATCGTCTGGATGCCCAGAAGTTGCTGACGATGTTGATTCGGCACGATCTTGGCGAGGAGGGGCGGGTGTTTAGGGTGGTGCGGGTGCCCAGCGTCGAGCAAGAAGCCGAGCGTCAGTTGCATCGAGACTGGGAGGAGTTGAAGAAGGAGCGGACGCTGCACCGGAACCGAATTCAGTCGTTGTTGGTGTGTCATGGAATTTTTCTGAAGTTGGGCTCGGATTTCGGCGAGTGCTTGGAGAGTCTGACCTTGTGGGACGGCAGCGCCGTGCCGGCGAAATTGCGGGAGCGGCTGAAGCGGGAATGGAAGCGGTTGGAACTGGTCGAGAGCCAGATCCGGGAGTTGACAAGGCAGAAACAGGAGGAGGTGGCCGCGGCCTCCAGTGCTTCCTTGCAGCAGATCCAGAAGTTGGCGACGTTGAAGGGGATCGGCCTGACCAGCGCCTGGGTGTTCGTGTACGAATTTTTCGGTTGGCGCCAGTTCCGCAACCGTCGAGAGGTGGGCGCTCTGGCGGGTCTGGTGCCGATGCCGTACCAGAGCGGTTCGTCGGATCGCGAGCAAGGGATCAGCAAGGCGGGCAACGTGCGGCTGCGCACGATGTCGATCGAGATTGCCTGGTCGTGGTTGCGCTGGCAGCCGGAAAGCCAGTTGAGTCTCTGGTTCCGAGAGCGGTACGGCCCCGGGCAACGACGATCGCGTCGGGCTGGAATCGTGGCCGTGGCGCGCAAACTCCTGGTGGCTCTGTGGCGCTTCCTTGAATTCGGCGTGGTGCCCGAAGGGGCGATCTTGAAGACGAGCTAAGAATATTGTTTTTGCAGAACGAAGAGGAAGACTTCGAACTGGTGGAGCGTGCCCGTCCCTGGGCTGGGTCCCTCAAGGGGCACCGCCATTCTAGAAGGGGCCGCTCCAGCAGGCTTGCTTGAATCGCTCGTAAGCGAATGGTGCATAGGGTGCCCGGCGCAAGACCGGCACGGATAGAAGCTGGCGGGAGCGTGGAGCTCCGCCTTCTTCAGCAAGCCCCAGATCGGAGAGAGGAAGAGAATTCCGTCGCCTGCTCAGTTTGGCTGGGTGGCGACGAAAAATGGGGGGATGGAAGAAAAAACCTACTCGGGACTTGACAACCGGTGCCCACATAGAAGCCCAGGGCTTCGGCCGGTAGGCCGATGCCCTGGGTTGACAGGCCCACAGTCCTGGCGGCCTGAAGGGCTGGCTTGGAGGGATCAGAGTACTTCCATTGATGGGCTTGGCTTCGAGGTTGGAAGCTACCACTTCAGCAGTGCCGTCCCCGCCGCATAAAGAACCAACAGAACCTATGAATTAAGATCTATATGTCTCCATTTCGGCACTGAAGGTGAGATTAAGCGCATCAATTTTTTCAGGAATGAGCTAGGCTTGTGGGCGCAGAAGGGGTACGACTTAGTTGAGGCCATTCCGATGCCTGACCTGAAGGTTGGCAAGATCTTGTGGGGGATTGCAATCTGCTGGTGTTCCGGCACCGGTAATACGATTTCGTAGATAGAGAAAAGGGCCCTCTCGCTGCGTTGGGTACCGCCGGGTGGTGCTTGTGGGGAAATACGAGATTCTGTCCGTCTAATATCTGGGTAGTCTTATGAGACATGACATAGGAGGCTCCACGATGCGATGCGAGAAGCGCTGGATTTGGCAGACACGAACGCAGTGTTTGGGTGGACTGCTTGCAGTGGTGTTGGCGCTTGTTGCCATGCCGTTAGAAGCTCAGGGCGTGTCAATTCCGAGCTTGCCTTCCAAGCCGGTGGTGCAAGAGATCGAAGTGCCCAATGGCACGCTCGACAAATGGGCGAAGTTGTACCTGGAAGGTAACTGGGATTGTCTGCAAGGCAACGTCATGGCGGCTCTTCGGCCACGCTCTAGCGACTCGGCGGCGGCAAGCATCCACGCTTTCGACTTTGCGAAGAACTATTACCGGCTGGCACTAGTCTCGGAGCGGCGAGTCGCCGACGGCGAGATCGTGCAGTTCCTCGTCCATGGCTCGCTGCAAGGCGACGACGCAAACGCCCAGATGATCGTGGACGACCCAGCCGGTGGCTGCGCCTTGGTCAAGGTGACGGATGTCGGCGCAGAATTTGCGCAACGATTGCCGGGTCTGACTAAGGTCTACGACGTCTTTGCCACCACGAACCGCGCCGATGAAAGGGGGTCATTTTACCTGACTACGCCGGTCCCGGACCCTTTTCTGGAGAAGTTGCCCGCTTTTTTCAGCAAGATCGACCCTACCGCCCTGCTGTCACGATTCATCCGCATCAATACCGCGGCTGATGCCGGAATCGAGGTTCTGTTCGTACACGTAAGTGAGGTGCCGCTGCCTCGACGTCGTGCTTCAATCGGGATTACCGACTTCGTCAACAGGCTTGCCCCCCTCGACCTCAAGAAGCTTGACCTCGCTGCCGAGCAGCTCGCCGCCGAACTGCCGTTGCGCGCTGCGCGCGGCTCGGCATGCGCCGAGGTGCTGACGCCCTGCCTTAGGGATGTGCTCCGCGATACGACCGCCTGCCTGGAGAAGGGGCCACCGGCGGTAGGGGAAGACGATCTTCAGCACTGCTTGGCAGAGAGTGGCAGGATTGCCACCTGTCCTCTGCCAATCCCGCCCCTCCCAGGTGACACAGTGAGCTCCTGCCAAGGGGAGCGCGACAATCGCAGACGCTGTCTGATTCGTAAGCGTTTGTCCCACGCCTACGCTACCGTGGTCGGCGTCATTGCTACCTGTGCGCCGGGAGCCCAACCTGACTTCGTAAAGGAGGCAGCGGTGGAGAGCGCTTACCTCGGACTGGTCTCCAATGCCAAGCCGCAGCAACTGAAAAAGGACTCGACCTACGAGAATGCACTGCCGACGCGTCGTACCCTTGGGCTGATCAGCTCACTGATGCTTGAGACTTCAGGGGATAAACGGGTCAAGCTCGACGGCGGCAAGCTGATTACCGATCCATTACGCGGGGCGATGAGCCTTGCAGTTGTCAACTATCACCCCGTCGGTTTTGACCCCAAGAGCGAAAATCCTACCTTCGGTGAGCGTTTCAGGCTCTTCGCTGGGCCGGTGATTACGCCTGAGTTTGGCCTCGGGGCAGGAGTCGGCTACGCGATCTGGAGGGGCGTGTCTGTCAACGTCGGCTATGCAATGGTACGCGTCAATACATTGCGCCGTGGCGACCGTCTCGTCAACCCGGCGGTAGCTCCGAGCAATTTGCGCCGGCCATTCCGCGATGGCAACGCTGAGGTCGTCTTCGCTGGCCTAGGGTTCAACTTCTAAGCAGGGCGATGGACAGCTCAACTTCCAATGGTGGCGCTAGCATCAATACCCTAGGAGGCGATGGTTATGCCTTTGCGGCTGATTAGCGGTCGATACAGGGGCCGTACCCCGAGTCTAGAGATGGAGCTGCGAGTCGATGTCGACGGCCTGCGCCCTCTGACGCAACTGAGCGGTGATCTCTTCAAGATCAGCGGATCCACTACTCGGTACATCGGCACCTTCGTAGTGGTGATGCCGAGCCTCACAGAGACGGGTAGCCAGTTGACCATCGCGGGGGAGGGTAACTACAGCTTCCAAAGCGGCCAAGCGGGCGTCAAAGTCAATCTCCAACGACTCCCCGTGTCGCAGCCGCCAGCGCCAGCGGTGGTGCATTTTGAGCTGTTGCAGGGCATCGCTGATGTGCAGATAGGGTGCAACTTCGAGTCGGAGTTCTTCCGCCGTGTTGATTTGGAGCGCGACGTGGTGAAAGGAGTCACATCGTTTAGCTCGTACGACACCGCGCGCCTTGACCATGGTGGCGTTAACCGGGTGCTCACCGTCGAGTCGGCATACGCCGAGGCTGGGATCGAACTGGTCAACACCGGCGGAACCGACATAGTGCCGGTCATTGAGGCCGACGCCGACTCGGTCTGGAGCAATCGCGAGTTGCACGCCTCCATGATCCGCCACTTCGGTGGCTTCAAAAACGAGCCGGGGTGGCGAGTCTGGCTGCTATCGGCCACCGCTCATGTCAGCAACTTCCGCGGCGTGATGTTCGACAACGACGTCTTCAGCGAGCCGAGCCTAAACTTCCAGGACACTGGTCGCCATAGGCAAGGGTGCGCGGTCTTCCACCAAAAGCTGGGTACCGGAGGGGCGGAAAACGAACGCGCGCAACTGCGCACCTATGTCCACGAACTTGGACACTGCTTTAACCTCTTCCACTCCAATCAGAAGCACAACATGAACCCGCCGCAGGCCGATCGGCCAGGGGCACTCTCGTGGATGAACGAGCCGGATTCTTTCCAATCGTTGGCGGGCGACGGCGCAACGGCGTTTTGGAAGGCCTTTCCATTTGAGTTCGATCGCCTGGAACTGGAGCACCTTCGGCACGGTTTCCGCAACAACGTCATAATGGGCGGTAGCAATTTTGGGACCAGTGCGGCCGACGCCGACCCGCTGGACTTCGCCGACCCGGTTGAGGACCGCTCTGGCCTTGAGCTGAGATTGCGGTCGGCAAAGAGCTACTACCTTGGTGAGCCTGTAGTGCTGGAATTGAGACTCAGTCTCGCTGGCCCTGTACGCCGACTGGTCAACGCTCGTCTACACCCCAATGACGGTTTCATGCAATTGGTGATTGAACGTCCGGGAGGCCGACTCAGCATCTATCGGCCGTTCGTCCGCGCTCTCGCCACGCTGCAGCCGCAGGTACTCGATGCAGAGACTCCAGCGATTTACGATAGCGCTTATGTAGGTTACGGCCGAGATGGTCTCTACTTCGACCAGCCCGGCACTTATCAGGTACGGGCGGTATATCAGGGGCTCGATGGTTCGATCGTGGCTTCCAACGTGGTGCGCCTGCGTGTGACTTCGCCAGTGGACCGCCAGGAGGACGATCTTGCCGACTTGCTGCTCGGCGACCAACAGGGGCGGCTGTTCTACCTGTTGGGGTCGCGTTGCGGCTCCTTGGATAGTGGCAGTCGAGCCCTTGAGAATCTGCTTGAGCGTCATGGCGAACACCCGTTGGCGGTCTATCCTCGGCTCGTATTCGGCATGTGCGCAGCGCAGGAGTTCAAGGTCGTGGATAGCCGGCGCCAGCGGGTGAACTGCCAGCCCCCCGACTACCGCGCGGCGATGGCTTTGCTAGCCACCGCAGTCGGGACTACTAAAATCGGCAACCCCCAGGCATGGCCAACGGCGGATGTAGGACTGGATAACATAACGCTTGGTATGGCATTCCGCTGCCTTGCGGCGACACAGCAGGCGGCAGGAGAAGAAGGTGCCGCGCGGGCTACCGTGGAGGAGATGAATGCACACTTCGCCCAGCCGCATATCCCCCCTTTCGTGCAGCAACGGTTGACGGAGGGGATAGGAGCACGTCGCAGCCGCGACCGCGGGTGATGACGAGAAACATCCACGGTCTCGAAGGCGCCGTGTCAATAAGGAAGCAAAGGACTGAGAACTTGGTCATCGGGGCGCCCAGATCCTTACACGCCTTCAAGGTGTGCAGGGCCGGTCTGTCTGTATGGACGTTCAGTGAGAAGGGCGTGTCATCGAATCCTGGGCGATGTGCAGATCCGGCGGCGGCGGCGTTAGGTGCCAGGTGATTGGAGGAAGGGAGAGAAGCGAGGTCCCAGCCAGCCAAAACAGGTTCCTGGCTTGGGCCTCGATTTCGGCGATCAGATCGGTGACGAGCTTCCGCTGCTTTTCTTCAGCTAGATGCTTCCAGCAGGGTAAGGGAGACAGTGTAAGGGTTTCGAGCGTCGCGAAGCGCATCCGGTCGAGCTCCTCGCCGCGGCGGCGGGCCGCGTACGCCTGGGTTTCGTCGAACCAGTAGCCACTCACGGACTCGCCCGTCAGAAGCGCTTGCGCGCAGTGCACTCCCGGCCAGTCTGTGAGTCTTTCGACGAGGCCCTCCTTGACCCCGCCGCCAGCCAAAACAGGTTCCAGGCGATTAGAGAGGCCCCCGCGGCTTCCATACCGCACTTGCATGCGCCCCCCTCCTGGTAAAGGACGGAGAGAAGAAGCGCTGAGGCTTTGGTATCGGAAGATGGGCCGGCCTTCAGGGGCGCGGTGTCCTAAGAACTGCGTGGCCCCTGGAGGCGGGAGCGCGAAGGGAGCCGCCGTCCGGGACGTCCTAGCGAGCCGCCACCGTCTGCTTTCTGGAGAAACAGTTCCAGGGAGTATATCATTCAGATTGCCTAATCCTCGCCACCTCTTCCTTCAATTTTGCCGCTCGTTTTTCCTTACTTCGCCGCTCAAGTAGCTCATCAAGAATGTATTCGATGCCTATTTTCAAAGTTTCAAAGTATTCTTTGCACTCCTTTTCACTCAGGGAATGAACACCCTTGCTCAAGGTAGAATAAATAGCGGCATTTTCAATCAATGCCTCAGGCAGAAAGCCCTTCAGTAGTACGACCTTCTCGTTCATCCTGCATTTACAATAGCGATCTTCATCCCACTCCGGACGCAAACGTGCTTTTTCGTGAGCCTCTTCAATAAGACCTTCAAAAATTCTCCTAAGATAAACAAAGGAGCCCACACCTACTCCATGTGCGTGAAGTCCAATTGCTGTTCCAAACTCTCGCCTTGCCTCCTGCGGGAGAATCTGGTCGTATTTATCAAGATTCTGAAGGTGAAAATCAGCAAGCGATGGATGTTGGCCTACCTTGATCAAGTTTCCTTTGAAAATTCGGAAAAAGAACCAGATTCGATGAGCGGTCACTCTTGTACAACTCAGAGAGATCGAGAAAACTCTGTCAACCTGAACACACTTTTCTTCGAGACTTTCCCGAATCTCCTGGCCACTTAAGCGCTTTGGAGGTGGCGTTCGGATTTGGTTGGGATCGAAGACAGGGAGGGTCTTGACCGGAGGAAGAGCTTCGCTTCTAAAGACGCTTAGTTTTTTGCATTCTATGCAATATGCATCGATCGATCCCTGGAAGAACTCAAGCTCCCGAACTACTTCATCTGGAAAGTAAGTAACGTCTTGCTTATCGTATAGGGCAATGTTTATTAGTAGATTCTGCACGCTCGGGAAATTCTTTTCCGCCGAATTGTCCATGGTATATCCTTTTCTCTGGCATGATTGGGCAATTAGGACCAGCTTAGCCTAGCAATGCCTGTGAGCCGATGCCAAACCGGCAGCAGGTTGGTCCCTTGGGCGGCCTGAGGTGCAAAGGCGAGGAGCCCACTCCTCCTAACACCTTTGTAGCGCGAGCGCTAAACTCAATCGGCGAGTTGGGGCACATTAGGCCAGTCTCGTCGGTCCACGATGCAATCCAGCAAATATATGCGTTCAATCGGATGCATTGCCTCTAGCTTCTTGTATAGATCACCAGTATCGAGATCGCGTCCGGTACATTCGTCTTTCCATCCGGATTGATGATTATCCTTCTCTTGGATGTAGCTCCCAACGATCGCAGGAAGTGCTCGGGCCACTGTGCGAAAATTCTCGCACCGGAATTCTTCCAGAGCGGGTGCCAGGATGGGCTTGTAACACAGGGCGACCTCTTCAACATCTTTCATTTGAGAGTACAGATACCGAGTGCGTTCTAGGGCAAGCCGGAGAGCTTCGCTTCTGGTCAGTCCTCCTGGCCAGCGGTCCAACCATTCTAGGATTTCCGGTGGTAGCTGGACAGAGGTTTTCGAGAGCTTTGTCATGGAGTCCTTTCTACGCTCGTCTCGACACGTAGCGCTATGGCGGTATAGTGGCAGTATCTCGGCAGTACGTCAAGCGCTTCCTCCTGTTCGCCTCGGGCTACTCCCTATGCACGCCATCAGGGTCAGATCCTCTCGGCGGGTCGGCCTTTGGCTTGGCCAGGCCCAGCCAAATAGGTGCAACCCAATTAGGAAGAAGACAGTCCGGCGGAACTCCACTTCGGCCTCCGGCCCTGGGCCATCGGCGCCCATTGAGGACTTTCAACGGCCTGTTGGAGAGAGAATCGGAGAAGGATCGTGGTGATCGCGCTCCTTGGCCTGCGCTTTCGGGGAGAAAATAGGCCGACCGCACACACCTCACCCATTCCCTCGCCGCGAGGGAGCTCGTCTCGATCAATTTGCCGCGGTTGCGGCTATACCGCTACGAACGGCAAGGCCGGCGGGAAGCTTCGGGTCGGAAATCTCGCCGCCCGATCCCCCGGCTCGGAGCTTTTCGGATGCTTCTCGAAAGGTTGCGACGAACCAGCCGTACAGGGTGTAGGGCTCCAGGCGTACGGCTTTGCTTGCCGCGTGAAGCAAAGGGGGCGGGGGATTTCTTGGTTCGCTTGGGACGGTCGAAGGGGTGCTGCCCTTGCACGGCGGAGGCTCCTAAGACGTCGCTTCCCGTCTGTTGGCGATGGGCGGGCGGCTTCGGAGCGCTTCGGGCCGCTAATCCTGCCGACGACATCTACATATCGGCCTTCCAGGGCTTGGGAAAATTTGGGTGGCCTTCCCTGGGGTTGACACCCCAGGCTTTTCAAATACCGCCCTGTCAGGGCGATAGGCGACCCCGGGGGTGCAGTGAAGGCACGCCCGGGAAGTCGCCGTGCGGGAGAGGGATCAGTACAACCGGACACCGAGGAAGAGGGGGCTCACGCCTGTGCTGGTCCGGCTCACCGAGATCGAGATCACGTAGGTGTCGCCGGTTGTGAAGCTCACGGAGGCCTCAGGGCGCAAGTCTTGGTGGTAATGAGCGCGTTGTCCGCGCTCGTGCACGACCCTGCGGTCAGCGTGCCGCCGGGACTAGGTTCCACCCATTAGAAGGCTCTTGTCAGGTGATTGACGCCGGACAGAACGAGGACGGGGCTTCGCGGCCCCGTCCTTCCCCCTTCCTCGCCAATTCGCGCAATCGCTGTCACGCTTCGCGATCCTGCCTCACCTGGAAGAGTAACGGGCCGTAGCGCGTCGCTTCAAGCGCACACAGGCCCCTTCCTTGGGTGGAGTGGATGAGAGTGTGGTTTCAATGTCTTCCACGCCGGCCCGGACCGTTGTGGCCCAGGGCCAACTTGGGAAGCTTCCCAGGAGGCATGTATGCAGTTGAGTCGAGGAACGATCCGACAGCTCTTCCTGTTTGCCATCGCAACGTGGATCACCGCTGGGACCGCGGCGCCGGTCGGTGCGACGACCCTGATCCGCGAGGGGCTGGACGAGCTGGTGGCGAGCAATCAGCGGGTGATCGCGGGCAGGGTGATCGACGCGGTCTCCCACTGGAATGAGGACAAGACCTTCATTCTCACCGAGGTGAGGATCGCTCCGGATGAGACGTTCAAGGGGAAGCGGGAGCGCGAGGTCACCGTCACGCTCCTCGGCGGCAGGGTCGGCGATCTCACGACCCTGATCGTCGGCGGGGCCGAGCTGGTCCCCGGCCGTTCCTACGTCCTCTTCCTCAATCCGGAGACGCTGCCGGGAGGCCGGCGGGCGCTCACCGTTTCCGACCACAGCCAGGGCGCGTTCGAGATCACGATGAAGGAGGGAGAGCTGCGGGCGGTCAGCCAGGCGACCCGGCATGCGCTGGTCCCGGACCGCGCCGGCCGCAGCGACGCGCCCGGTGGAGCCCAGGGCCTCGCCCTCGGCGATCTTGTGAACGATCTGCGCAACGCCGTGAAGCGGCAGGAGGTGCGCTGATGAACGTCAAGACGAGACTTCCCCTCATCCTGGCCGCCGCCGCGCTGGTGGCCGCAGCCACCCTGCCGGCTTCGGCCTACCGCATGATCCAGAACACGACGGTCGGCACGGTGTCGGCCGGCAATCTCGTCCAGTGCTCGGACCCGGGCGGCTTCACGCACTGGGGCAGCAGCAGCATCTCCTGGTATCTCAACACCGCGGGCCAGGGCTCGGGCGCGGCGACCCCGCTCCAGAACGCCCTGGCCTCCTGGACCAACGTCGCGAACGCCGACCACTCGCTGTCCTATGCCGGCACGACCGGCGCCGGCTGGTCCACGGACGGCCAGAACACGGTCCTCTGGGCCAACGGCAACGGCTGCACCGGCTCCTGCCTCGCGCTCACCGCGCTGACCCTCCAGTCCGGCCAGGTCATCGTGGAGACCGACGTCACGTTCAACTCCAACTACACGTGGCAGACCAACGGCTCGGACTACGACATCGAGGCCGTGATGGCGCACGAGATCGGCCATACGCTGGGCATCCACCACACCGAGCTGACCACCGGGACTCCGACGATGAACGCCTACTACATCGGCACCCCCGGCCGGTCGCTCGACACCGACGACATCAGCGCCCTGCAATGCGCCCACGACGTCTACTTCGCCGGCACACCGCCGGGAGGGAGCGCGCCGGCCACGCCCACGTCGTTCACGGCGACTCCGGACTATTGCTACGGCTGGGCGACCATGAGCTGGAACAGCTCGGCGGGCGCCACCTCCTACGAGGTCCAGATGTCCTATTCCACCGCGTTCACCAGCGCGTGGACGGTCTATGCGGGGCCAGACACCTACCTTGACTACAACGGCGGCTCCGGCACGAAGTACTTCCGCGTGCGGGCCTGCAACACCTCGGGCTGCAGCGCCTACTCCGCCCGCAGCGGTTCGATCGGCTACTGGAGCCCCTGCCTGTAGGGGCTTGGACGAGAGCCTCCGGCCGCGCCCGGGCGGGCACGGCCGGAGGGCGGGGCGGGCTAGGCTTGCGAGCCCAGAAACAGGTTCCAGGTGATTAGAGGAAGAAGGACTCGCGAGGTTACGTCCCGCGCAGAATTTCGCTGATATTCGGCCTCCGATCCTTAGAACTTATACGCCGCGGGTGGGTTCGATAGGCGAAGAGCGAACCATGGATGCGACCGCCCCTGGCAGGGCGGAATTTGATCAGCCTGGGGTGACAACCCCAGGAACAGGCGCCACCTCCCTTCCGCTCCAAGTCCCGGAGGGCCGGCAGAGTGCGCTTCAGGCCGCCAACCCCGCCGACGACATCAGATCCCCGGGAATGTGTGGGATGACATGGTCAGATCCGCGCGTCTCGAGGCGAGACAGTTCTCTGAGGAGGTGCTGACACCTGACGATTAGTTTCTCCCGTCGAGCGACATGTGCGTAGTTGCGGCCCCGCGGGGCAGGGTGAGTGCCCATGTCCACGCCCTATCCGGCGGCCTTCCCGAGCCGCGCGCCCCGGAGTCCGCAACATTCCGCCGCCTGCTCGGCCCGCTCGGAGCCGCTCCTGCATCGTTCGCCCTGCGTCCTGCGCCTCCCAGACCGGAGTCCGCATCATTCGGCGTGGTCCTGGGACGCGCGTCCCGGGCTCTGCATCCTTCGGCGCTCCTCACGCGCCTCCCGGAGGTAGAGCCGCATCATTCACCCCTGCTCCCGCAGCATTCGGCCGCGTCGCTGCAACACGACTCGACGCCTCTGCATCATTCGGATCTCCTCCCGCATCATTCAGGTTTCGGGCTGCACCATTCAGCCGCGCTCGTGCATCATTAAGGAGCGCTCCTGCAACGTTCGGCGCTGCCTCTGAATGATGCAGGGCGGCTCCCGCCTCATTCAGGAGGAGGGCCGAATGAGGCAGATCTCTTCGCGAATGGTGCGGGAGCGCTCCCTTGCGTTGCGGGAAGGCTCCCTTGTGTTGCGGAGAGGCTTCCTTGTGTTGCGGAGAGGCTTCCGGGAGCCCCAACAGCGGTCCTTTGTGATGCAAACGGGCTCCCGCGCATAGCGCGAGCACTCCTTTGTGTTGCAGAAGGAGGTGGCGGCCTCAGGGATTCGCTCGCCTGTAGACGGTGGGGATTCGGCCGCCTCCGATGGACTGCTGGACGAGGATTCCCTCCCGGGCCAGTTGGCGCAAAGCCCGGAAGAGAGAGCTTCGATCAGCCTCGGCACCGAGCGCTTTCTGGACGTCGTTGCGGTTGAACACCGGCGGAAGGCTCGGGAGAAGCTCTTCGATCTCCGCGACGAGATTGCGATTGTGGGGCCGTCGGCGGGCAGGGGCTGGTGCCGGCGCGGAGACGGCCGGCGCGGGTGTTTGCGCGGAAGCAGGGGGCGCCAAGATCCCGGGCTCCTCGCCCCGTTCCATCCTCCAAACCAGGTCGAGGGCATGGATCTGCTGAGAATGGGCGGTCTTGAGAAGCTCGATACCCGCCCGAAGCTGCTCGTCGAGGCGCTGGCGGTAATGCTCGTATTCGTTGCGTGTCATGAGCGCGCATTGCATCACGACTGCAACGTTGAAGGCAACCCCCCGCCGGGGTTGCACCCTGGGCTCTATGAGTAGGATTCCCTGCCTGCCGGGCTCGCGTTGGCGCCGGAACCGGAACTACATTCTGAGGTTAATCGAAGGGGTGTCCTGACCCGCTGGGCCTACGAGCACGGTCAGCCAGAGGAGGTAAATGTCCGGCCCCTTCCCTCGCCAAGGATTGAAATCCCTGGCGAGGCGGCGGCCTTTATGAGACGGCCTTAGAGTGAGATTTGCCTTTGGGCCAGAGAAGAGATCAGGGCCAGGAACTTGAAGTCGCGGTCGTAGTGCAGAACAGGAATCCCGTGCCGGATCGCACAGGCGGCGATCAGGCAGTCGGTACCCGATCTGATCGTGAAGCCGGCGCCTCGTGCCGTCCGATAGAGTTGCGCGGCGAGCGCTTCGGGCCGCTAATCCTGACGACGACATCTATATATCGGCCTTCCAGGGCTTGGGAAAATTTTGGTGGCCTCTCCCTGGGGTTGACACCCCAGGCTTTTCAAATACCGCCCTGTCAGGGCGATAGGCGACCCCGGGGGCGCGGTGAAGGCACGCCCGGGAAGTCGCCGTGCGGGAGAGGGATCAGGACAACCCACCTGAACGTTACCTATTGATCACTTTGAAACCTATAGGGGGCGGGAGAGGGGCCGGGGGTGAGGGTTCAATCCTGGATCGACCGGTCCTTCGTCTCCCGCAGGAACACCGCCCCGACCACGAAGGTCATCAGCGCCACCCCGATGGGGTACCAGAGGCCGGAGTAGATGTTGCCGGCCCGGGCCACCAGGGCCGTGGCGAGGAGCGGCAGCATGCCGCCGAACCAGCCGTTGCCGATGTGGTAGGGGAGCGACATGGAGGTGTAGCGGATGCGCGCGGGGAACAGCTCCACCAGGAACGCGGCGATCGGCCCGTAGACCATGGTCACGTAGAGCACCAGGAGGACCAGGATGCCGAGCGCCAGGAGCCAGTTGATCCGGCTCCGGTCCGCCTCCGCCGGGTAACCCTTCGCCGCCAGCGTCTCCTTGTACCGCGCCTCGTCCCACCCCTGGATCTCCTCGCCGCCGATCCGCGTCAGGACTCCCTCGCCAGGAACGGATTCGAACGACAGCCCCGACTTGGTCAGGAAGTCCCTCACCCGGTCGCAGTCGCTGAACACCGTGCCCGGCAACACGAAGACGTGGAAGTGGCAGTCCGACGCCGCCACGGTGATCGGGTTGGCCTGCTGGAAGCTCTCCAGGGCCGGGTTGACCGCGTGGGTGAGGCCCTTGAACAGAGGGATGTACGTGACGGCGGCCAGCAGGCAGCCGGCGAGGATGATCTTGAGCCGCCCGATGCGGTCCGACAGACGGCCGAAGACGACGAAGAACGGCGTGCCGATGAGGAGCGACACCCCGACCAGGGTGTAGGCCGTCACGTAGTCCGCCTTGAGGGTGATGGTGAGGAAGAACAGGGCGTAGAACTGCCCCGTGTACCAGACCACGCCCTGCCCCGCCGTGGCCCCGAGCAGGGCGAGGAGGGCGTAATTGTTGTTGGGATAACAAAGGAAGCTGTCCTTGAGCGGCGACTTCGAGCCCTTCCCCCCTGCCTTCATGCGCTGGAACACCGGCGACTCCTGGAGCCGGAGCCGGATGTAGACCGAAAAGAGCAGCAGCACGACCGACAGCAGGAACGGAATGCGCCACCCCCAGCTCTTGAAGGCGTCCGCGTCCAGCTGAACCCGGCTGACGCCGATCACCAGCAGGGAGAGGAAGAAGCCCAGAGTCGCCGTGGTCTGGATCCAACTCGTGGCATACCCCCGCTCCCGGTCCGGCGCATGCTCGGCCACGTAGGTCGCGGCGCCTCCGTACTCGCCGCCCAGGGCCAACCCCTGGAGGAGGCGCAGGGTGACCAGGAGCACGGGGGCCGCGAGGCCGATCTTCTCGTAGGTCGGCAGCAGCCCCACCGCGAACGTGGAGGCGCCCATGACCACAATGGTCATCAGGAACGTGTGTTTGCGCCCCACGAGGTCGCCCAGCCGCCCGAAGACCAGCGCTCCGAACGGCCGCACCAGGAAGCCCGCCGCGTAGGTGGCGAAGGAGGAGAGGAGCGCCGCCGTGTCATTGCCCGAAGGGAAGAACAGGGAGGCGAAGAACGGCGCCAGGGTGGCGTAGAGATAGAAGTCGTACCACTCGAAGACCGTGCCCAGGGAGGAGGCGAAGATGACCTTCCGTTCCTGCTGCTTCGAAACCAGGCGGTCCGGCCCTGCGGCGGCGAGGGAGTCGCTCATCGAGTCCTCCTTGAGGCGTTCGGGAGGGGATTGTGCCCGATTGTTCCTGAAAAGGGGACCCGCCGGTCGGCTATCATCCCCGCACTGATTTTCCCCGTCCCGTCCTTAGGAGGCCGCCCATGATCCGCCGCTCCGCGTTCGTCCTTGCCGTCTGCGTTCTCGCCGTCTGCGTCCTGGCCCTGCCGGCCCTCGCCCGGGCGGCGGCCAAGCCTGCCGTGAAGCCCAATCCGAGCTCCAATCCCAAGAAGGAAGCCACCTCGGCTTCGGTGGAGAGCCACCGGCCCGAGCTGGTGAACCTGGCGAACCAGGTGTGGGCGTTCGCCGAGACGGCGCTCAAGGAGAAGCGCTCCTCGAAGCTGCTGGCCGACTACGCCGAGGCGCAGGGCTTCAAGGTCGAGCGCGGCGTGGCGGGGATGCCCACGGCGTTCGTCGCGACCTACGGCGAGGGGAAGCCGGTCATCGGCATCCTCGGCGAGTACGACGCCCTGCCCGGCATCTCCCAGAAGGCGCAGCCGGACCAAGGAGCCGCTGGAGGCCGGCGCCCCCGGGCACGGCTGCGGCCACAACCTCTTCGGCGCCGCCAGCCTGGGCGCCGCCGTGGCCGTCAAGGAGCTGCTCGCCGCCGGCAAGCTCCACGGCACCGTGCGCTTCTACGGCACGCCGGCCGAGGAGTCGGTGGGCGGCAAGCTCTACATGATCCGCGAGGGCCTGTTCAAGGACGTCGACGTGGTCCTCGCCTGGCACCCGGCGGACGAGATTCAGGCCGACACCAAGAGCACCCAGGCCCTGGTCGACTTCGTCGTCGAATTCCGCGGCAAGACGGCGCACGCCGCCTTCGACCCCTGGAACGGCCGCAGCGCGCTCGACGGCCTGGAGCTCTTCACCCACGGCCTCAACCTGATGCGCGAGCACGTGCGGCCCAGCGTCCGCATGCACTACGTGATCACAGGACGGCGGCGACGTGCCCAACGTGGTGCCCGACCACGCCGCGGTCTGGGCCTGGGTGCGCGACACCCGGCACGCCTCGGTGGACGAGCTGCTGGAGCGGGTCAAGAAGATCGCCGAGGGCGCGGCGCTCGCCGCCGGCGTCGAGAGCACCGTCCGCGTCCAGTCCGGCGACTACGAGATGCTGGTCAACCGCGCCGGCGCGCGCCTCCTGCAGACGAACCTGAACTGGCTCGGCCCGATCCAGTACACCGAGGAGGAGCAGGAGTTCGCCAAGGCCATCCAGCGCGACACCGGCGTCGAGCCCAAGGGGCTCGCGGGCGCCATCCAGCCCCTCGACGAGAACCCCGGCCCGCCGGACGGCGGCTCGACCGACGTGGCCGACGTGAGCTGGAACGTCCCCATGCTCCACTTCTCGGTCACCACCGCGCCCCTCGCCGCGCCCTGGCACGCCTGGCCCGTGGTCGCCTGCGGCGGCATGTCCATCGGCCACAAGGGGATGACCTTCGCCGCCAAGATCCTCGCCGCCACGATGGTCGACCTCTTCGAGAAGCCGGAGACCCGCGCCGAGATCCGCCGCGAGTTCGAGGAGAACACCAAGGGAGTCACCTACAAGCCGTACATTCCGGCGGGGCCGCCGCCGCTCCCGAAAGAGTAGGTCTCTCGGTCCTTCTCGAGACCAGGCGGCGGGCGCGTTGATTCAATAGCTCACGAGGTTCAATTCTCTTTGAATTGATTCATGGAACGCACTTCAACGCGCCTGGCTATTGCTTTTCTCGCAGTTCTCGGCGTAAGATCCCGGCTCGAACGCCGCATGAAAATATTTCGCTAGGTTTATACGGGCGGGGGGGCGCGATGAATACCGAAGCGAGCATGGACCGTCTGATGGAAAGCGGCGGAGCCGTCGGCTGCTGTCTCGCGGACGGCAGCAGCGGCATGGCCGAAGCCGAAAAAGACCTTGCCATTTAAAGAAGAGAAAACGGAGACAGCGCATGGCCAGCGAAAAGCAGATCGTTGAAACTCTCGAGAAGATCGCGGCGGACATGTCCGGGTTCATCGCCGCCGCGCTCGTGGACATGGAGTCGGGCCTCACGCTCGGCGCGAAAAGCCTCCGGTCGGATTTCGACTTGAGCGTCGCCAGTGCCTACAACAGTGAGCTCGTGAAGCAGAAGCTCAAGATCATGCGGGCGCTCAACCTCAAGTCCAGCCTGGAGGACATGCTCCTCACCCTGTCGGATCAGATCCACATGATCAAGATGATCTCGCCCGACGTGTTTCTGTACCTGGCCGCCGACCGCGAGGGAACCAACCTCGCGATCATGCGGTCGGCGGTCAACAAGCACGTCTCGGCCCTGCGGTGACGGTGGAGGCCCGGCTGAGCCCGCCAGCTCGCCGGCCTGTCCGGGGCCATCTGCACGACGTGGCTCCGACGGCTTTCGTTCAGATGATCGCCATCGAACGGGAGACCTGCGCCCTCGCCGTGCGCGCGGAGGGGCGCCAGGGCGTGCTTTTTTTCGTCGAGGGCGACCTCTGTGACGCGGTGCTCGACGATCTGGGCGGGGAGGAGGCGGCCCTCGCCATCCTGGGCTGGGACGTCGCCGACGTCGAGACCCATCCGGTGGCGGAGTCGCCTCGGCGCTCGATCAACGCGCCGCTCACCTTCATCCTCCTGGAAGCCATGCGGCGCAAGGACGAGCTGTTCGAACGGCGCCGCCCGGACCGTTTCCCCTTCCTCCGCCCGGACCCTGGTCCAATCTCTCGCCCGCGAGCTCGACGGCCTGGCGGGCCTCGCCCTGATCGATTTCTTGACCGGCCTGCCGGTGGAAGAGCACTTTCCCGCCGCCGGGGCGTTCGACCCTGCCGCCGCCAGCCAGGCCTGCCTCGAGCTGGCGCGCGCGGAGCTGGCCCTGCTCGCCGGGCTCGGCCTGCGCTCCGCTCCCGAGGAGGTGGTGTTGACCTTCGGGGACCTCCTGTTGTTCCTCCGCTTCACCCAGCCCAGGCGTCTGTTGATGCTCCTCGCCGACCCCGCTCGAACCGGTATTCCGGTGATCCAATCCGCCCTGCGGCGGCTGGCCCCGGCCTACCCCTCGGATCTGGCGCCTTGGCCCGGCTGACCCCGGAACGCGACGCCCTCGTCGTCCGCCTGGTCTATGACGGCCCGCCGCGCTCGGGCAAGACGACCAGCCTCCGGGCGCTCGCGGACGGCATGGCGCGTTCCGTCTTCTCCCCGGGGGAGGCGGCGGGGCGCACGCAGTTCTTCGACTGGCTGGAGTACGTGGGGGGCAGCTTCGAAGGGATTCCCATCCATTGCCAGATCCTGAGCGTTCCCGGCCAGGAGGAGCTGTCGGCACGCCGCCATGCCCTGCTGGCCGGCGCGGACGCCGTCGTCTTCGTCACCAACGGCACGCCCGAGAACCTGCCCGAGGCCGCGGCGCACCTGCGCGGCCTGCGGGAGCTGCTGGACGCCCGCCCCTCCCCCCGGCCGGGCGTGGTCGTGCAGGCGAACCACCGTGACCGGCCGGAGGCCCTGCCGCTCGCGGCCCTGGACGGCGCTCTCGACCTCTCCGGCCTCGCTCTGGTCGAATCGGTGGCCACGGAGAACCGGGGGATCCGGGAAGCCTTCGTGCTCGCCGTCCGCCTGGCGCTCGACCGCGTCCGCGAGCTGGTGAGGGAAAAAGCGCTGGCGGCCGGCCCCGGCGAGACCGACGAGCCGGCCGCCCTGCTCGCCTGGCTCCGGGCCATGGAGCTTCGGGCCGCTGAAGGTCAGACCTCTGAAGATCATCGCCGCGCCGCGCCGGTGCTCCAGGACGAGACCTCCCCGCGCCCACGGGATGGGGAGCCGCGCTCCCCCCGCCTGCCCGACAGCGAAGCCCCCAGCGGCCGGGTCTGGCCGCCCATCGAGGGGCGGATCCTTCTGCACTCCGCGAGCGTTCCCGGCGCCGTGCCGCGCCGAGGCCGGGACGGCTCCTGGCATCTGCGCGTGGGCTCCTGGCACTTCCACTCGGCACCGCGGCACGAATTCGAGGATCTGGACGGCGCCAAGCAGGAGCTGGTCCACTGGGCCCAGCGTCATGCCTCCGGCTTCAGCCGGCTGTCGGCACGGCGCTGCATCGCTCTGGCGGAAACGGGGTGGGGGGGCTGGAGGCTGTGGCAGGTCGTCCACGCCGAGGAGACCTGGCGGCAGCGCGTGGAGGCCGCCATGCGCGAGGCCTCGTCCACCGGTCTGCCGGTGGAGCTTCTGCGCACCTGTGCTGACCGGCTTCTGGCGGCCCGCACCGCCTTCCGCCGGGAGCCGCCGCTCCCCTGCCGCCTGGAGGTGATCGGCGAATCGAGCGGCCGGCCTCACTACGTGGGCCTGCTGCCACCGGTGAGCTGGCACCCTTCGGCAGCGGAGCTGGCGCTGTCCGGCGCGGCCTTGATCCGGCGCGAGATCGAGCCGCTCGTCCAGGGGGCGCCGTTGGACGAGCTGCTCGCGGCGATCGCCGGTTAGGGGCCGGAAGGCCAGGGACGAAAAGGACGTCAAGGACCCGAGAAGGACCGGGAGGCGATCCCTTGTGAGGTCCTTGACGTCCCTTGGGTCCTTGATGTCTTTGGCCTGCCCCGCCCCCTCTCAGTCCTCCGGAATCTCCCCGAGGTCCGCCTCGGCCCCGGCCGCTCGCGCCGGGCCTCCGCCGGCGCCCACCGGTGCGTCGTGGCGAGCCCACGGGAGGGTGCCGGTAGCAGGAGGTATACTTTCTCCATGGAATGGAAGGCACGTGAGCATGGCGCCGATCCGGCAGGGACCCGAGAGGAGGTTGCGGCCGTGGAGCGCCGCCGGAAGCGCGAGGCCTGGCTCCGTGAGAATCGAGAGGCGATCGAGGCCTACAACGAATTCGTCGCGCGGCACGGCGATTTCAGCGCTGGCCTACGGGGCTTTTGATGCCCCAGTTCATGGTCTACAGGAACAGGAATCCCCAGACCCATTCCTCCATCCCTTATCTCCTGGACGTCCAGAACGACCTGCTGAGTGATCTGGATACCCGGCTGGTCGTTCCGCTCAGCCCGGCTTCTGAGGTCAGGCGCCGGGTGCAGCCATTGATGCCTGTCCTGGAGATCGATGAAGAGCGCCTCGTCATGCTGACACCCCTGTTGGCGGGAGTCCCAAGGAGCGAGTTGGGCTCCCCGGTTGCCTTGGTTGAGCAACATCGTTTCGAAATCATCGCCGCCATCGACTTCCTCCTGACCGGCATCTGACCCATCGCTGACTCGCACCCCCCTCACACCCCAACCCCTGGGGGTGTCGCGTCCCAGCAATACATTCCTTAGTTACAGAGCTATCGATCGGCCTGTCCGGCCACCCCTGGCGCCTCTCAAACCCCGATGGAATCTGGGGAAAATGAAGCCGGGGCGGCTTGCAACGCGTGTTTTCAGGGTGTAGAGTTCCTGCACTGGTCAATATAGCCATAGATGCATTGGCGTCTTGACAGGTGTGTCAATTCCTGGTAGCTTGCAGCGAAGCTTTAAGTAACCGCCGGTAAGTTGCCTTGAACGTTGGGCTTTCAGGGGAGCTTGAAACGCCGTGCTCTTCTCCCGTGCGAAGAAGGGTGTCGTGGGTCTCGACATCGGCAGCTCGGCCATCAAGCTGGTGGAGCTGAAGGAGCGCAAGGGGGAGTTTCCTCTTGCAGCGCCTCGGGCGTCGAGCCGCTTGTCCCCGGAAGCGATCGTCGACGGCTCGATCATGGACTCGTCCCTGGTGGTGGACGCGATCCATCGCCTGAACGACCAGACCAAGGTCAAGAGCACGAGCTACGCGACCTCGCTGTCCGGGCACTCGGTGATCATCAAGAAGATCCAGCTCCCCGCGATGCCGCAGGAGGAGCTGGCGGAGTCCATCCAGTGGGAGGCGGAGCAGTACATCCCCTTCGACATCAACGACGTGCGCCTGGACTACGTGGTGCTCTCCGAGGGCGAGCCGGGGCGGGACAACATGGAGGTCCTGCTGGTGGCGGTCAAGCGCGACAAGGTGAACGACTACGTGTCGGTGATCAGCCAGACCGGCAAGACGCCGACGCATCGTGGACGTCGACGTGTTCGCGGTGCAGAACGCCTACGAGGTCAACTACGAGCTCGACCCGCGCAAGGTCGTGGCACTGATCAACATGGGCGCCGGGGTGACCAACATCAACATCCTGGCGCGCGGAGCGGACGGTCTTCTGGCGCGACATCTCCTTTGGCGGCAACCAGTTCACGGAGGCGCTGCAGCGCGAGTTCAACCTCTCCTTCCAGCAGGCCGAGGCGCTCAAGCAGGGGGAGTCGGTGGACCGGTACTCGCCGGCGGACGCCCGGACGGTGCTCGACGCGGTGTCGGCGGAGATGGCGTCGGAGATCCGCAAGACGTTCGACTTCTTCTCGGCGACCTCCTCGGAGGGTCCGGTGGACGAGCTGGTGCTCTCGGGCGGCTGCGCCCTGACGCCGAACCTGCTGCAGGTGCTGCGCGACCGGTTCGAGGTGCCCACGGAGCTGATGAACCCGCTGCGCAACATCCAGTTCAAGGAAAGCGACTTCGACGGCGACTTGGCTGCGGTCGATCGCGCCGATGATGGCCGTCGCCGTGGGGCTCGGCATCCGCAAGGTGGGGGACTAGCCCGATGATCAAGATCAACCTCCTCGTCGGAGGGCAAGCGCCCGGCGGCGGTCCGTAAGGCGAAGGTTCCGGCGGCCCTGAAGCTCGAGGGGCAGGACAGTCGGCCAGTGGATGCTGCTGCTCGGCATCCTTCTGTGGGCGGCGGTGTTCGGCGGCGCCTGGTGGTTGCAGAGCCAGAAGATCGAGGCCAAGAAGGTGGAGATCGAAGGGCCCAGGACGAGGTCGAGGCGCTGGAGGCGGTGATCAAGGAGGTCGAGGACTACAAGGCGAAGAAGGCCGAGCTGGAGCGCAAGATCGGCATCATCAACGACCTCAAGGCGAACCAGCGCGGTCCGGTGCGGGTGATGGACTACGTTTCGCGCGCCCTGCCGGAGCTGCTGTGGCTCGACAGATGACGGGTGTCCGGCAGCACGATCCAGATCGAGGGCCGGGCCTTCAACACCAACGCGGTGGCCAATTTCATCGAGAACCTGGACAAGGTCCCGGAGTTCGACGAGCCGACCCTGAAGGGGACGACGCAGGAGCAGGCGGCGGCGTCTACCGGTTCATCATCAACTTCAGCTACTCCTTCGCCAAACCGAAGGAGCCCGGCACCGAGGGCGCGGACGGCGCGCCGGCCGGGGATCCAGCCGCGGCGGACACCGCCGCGGGGACGTCAGGTTAGGAGGGCTGGCCCGGTGGCGGTCAAGACGGGACTCGAAGGCAAACCCTGGTACATCGGCCTCGCCGCGGGGCTGGTGGCGGGTCTGGTGCTGTTCGCGCTCGCCTACTGGCGGGTGTTGCAGCCGATGAACGACGAGTATCGTGGCGGAGGAGGCGAAGCTCGCCGAGCTCCAGAACAAGATCCAGGAAGGGCGGGCGGCCCGCCAGGAGCTGCCGAAGTTCCGCGAGGAAGTGCGCCAGCTGGAGCTGGAGCTCGACAAGCTGCTGCGCATCCTGCCGGCCCGGCGCAACACGCCCGACCTGATGCGGCGGATCCGTTCGCTGACCGAGCAGGGGGATTTCGCCCTCAAGCGCTTCACCCCGGGCGGCTTCGCCGACCAGGAGTTCTTCAGCGAGTGGCCGATCGCGGATCGAGCTCGAGGGGACGTACCACAACCTCGCGCTGTTCTTCGACCGCATCAGCCGCTTCTCGCGGATCATCAACATCGACAACCTGGAGATCTCCGCCCGGTCGGGAGCGGCCAGGAAGAAGGGCGGCGAGGCGAACACGATCGCCGCCAGCTTCGCGGCCAAGACCTTCGTCTACAAGGAGCCAGAGCCGGCCCCGGCGGAGGATGAAGACGCCGGCCCCGCCTCGAAGGGCAAGGGCAAAAAGTCGAAGGGGCCGGCGGAAACCATCCGGAGAGGACCCAAGTGATGTGGCGTTTGCGCCAAGCCCGCGATCCTGATCCTCGCCCTGGCGGTTTCGCTGGGGACCGCCTGGCAGGCGCTCGCGCAGCCGCCCCAGCAGCCGCCCCCGGACGCGGCGGCCGGTGAGGAGACGGGGCCGGACCTCGGCAACATCGACGAGATCCTCGCAAGGCGAGGAGGAGGTGCTCTCCGGGGAGCGGCTTCTCCTACGACCCGGGCAACCGGCGCGATCCTTTCAAGTCGCTGCTGGTCGGCGCCGGACCGCGCCGAGTTCCGGGGCCCGCGGCCCGAGGGCATTCCGGGGCTGCTGATCGACGAGATCGACCTGCACGGGGATCTTCCGGACGTCCAAGGGCTTCGTGGCCCAGGTGGTGGCCGCGAATCAGAAGAAGAGCTATCTGCTGAAAGAAGGGGACCAGCTCTACGACGGTGACGTGGTGAGCATCAATCACAACGAGGTGGTCTTCAAACAGATCGTGCAGGATCCGACCGCCTTGAAGCCGTTTCGCGAGGTGGTCAAGAGCCTGAGCCCCTCTTGAGGGGTTCCGGTGCTTTACGCCCGTAAGGGAGGCGAGTGCCATGGGAGATGTGGTCATGAGAAGACGGAGCGCCGGTTGGCGGCCTTGGGCCGCTTCGGTGGCGGTATTGACGGTGGCGGTGGGGATCGGCTGTACCGCCTCCAAGCCGGCTCGCGTGGTCGAGGCTTCCCCGGCGGCGTCCAAGGCGCCGGTTGGAGCCCAATCCGCGCCGGCGTCCTCGACCGCCGAGATCCGTTCTTTGGACCTGCGGGAAGGTGCACCGGAGGTCTTCGTCGACCTGGAAGCGAGCGCCCCCCTGGTGTGGACCAGCTTCCGCAATACCGAGGGGCGGGTGGTGGTCGAGCTGCCCAACGCCGTACCCGGAGCGCGCCTCACCGACCTGGCTCCGGAGTGACGGGCTGGTCTCCTCGCTCGCCGTTCAGAAGAGCGACGAGGGAAGCCGGCCGATGACCCGGCTGGTGATCGCGACCCGCCAGGAGGTGGAGCATTCGATCACGGCTGACGGCTCGAAGCTGCGCATTCAGCTCATGCCCGTCGAGGACAGGGGCCAAGGCCGAGCTGGCCTTCGAGCCGCTCGGCCGAGCGACACCCCCGCGGGCTCGGGAGACGCGGGCACGTCCGCCCGGGCTGCCGAGGGACCGGGCGCTGAGCCGGGTATGTATTCGGGAACGCGGGCGGGCGGCACGCCGGACCAGCCCATGGTGGCGCCGGCTCCGGCGGGCGTCGAAGCCACGCAGCTCGACGGGATCGAGGTGCTGGCCTCCGAGAGCGGCTCGGTGATCCGCATCGCGGGCGACGGCGAGTTCCCGTATTCGACCTTCGTGCTGTCGGAGCCCCGGCGCTTCGTCATCGACCTCGAAGGGGTGATCAACCGCAGCCCGCGCAGCAACCTGGCGGTGGGCGGCGGCATCGTCGAGCGCGTGCGGGTGGCCCAGTTCAAGCCCGCGCCGCGGCCGGTCGCCCGGGTGGTCTTCGACCTGAGCCAGGATTCGGTGCCCGTGATCGAGCGCACCCAGGACGCCCTGGTGGTTTCCTTCCAGACGGGGGAGAGCCTGCCGGCCGGCACCTCGGATCCGGGTGGCCTCCCCACGGAGGCGGACCTGGAGTCGCCGGCGCCCGTACCGGTGGCCAAGGTGGCCTCGGCGACGCCTCCGCCTCCGGCGCCCCGGCCGGCTCCTCAGCCGGTTGCCGCCCAGCCTTCCGACCTCGCGCTGGCCCAGTCGGCCTCTGCGGGGAGCAGCTCGGGCATCGAAGCCGAGGACGCCGCCCCCATGCCGGCGGCCGCGGCGGCGCCTCCGCCGCCGGCCGAGGTGAAGATCACGCCGCGCAAGGTGGCCCCGGCTCCCCCGTCGGCGGGCGGCTCCCAGCCGGGTGCTCCCCGGTCGGGAACGGCGCCCGTGGACGTCACGCCGGCCAACCAGTCGGCGGCCTCGCCGCTCCAGAGCAGCTTCGAGCCCCAGAAGGGCGAGAGGGAGCGCACCTACGCCGGTGAGCCGATCGACCTCAAGGTCACCAACGCCGACGTGACCGACGTGCTGCGCACGTTCGCCCAGATCAGCGGCCTGAACATCATCGTCCAGCCCGGCGTCACCGGCCAGGTCACGGCCGAGCTGGAGAACGTCCCCTGGGACCAGGCGCTGGAGCAGATCCTCAAGATCAACGGCCTGGACTACGAGCTCGACGGCAACGTCATGCGCATCGCGCCCACCAACGTGCTCCAGCGGGAGGCCCAGCGAGCGCCAGCAGCTCGCGGCGGCCAAGGCCCTCGCCATCCCCCTGCGCACGGTCTACCAGCGGTCTGAGCTACGCCTACGGCCGCGGACGTCGCCCGGCTGCTCAAGACCGGCACGTCCGGCATCCTCTCGCAGCGCGGCCAGCGTGGTCGTCGACGGGCGGACGAACACCCTCATCATCAAGGAGCTGCCGACCAACATGGACGCGGTGCATCTCGGTCATCGACCTGCTCGACTCCCCCGAGCCGCAGGTCATGATCGAGGCGCGGATCGTCGAGACCACCAAGCGCTTCACCCGCACCTTCGGCATCGACTGGGGCTTCGACGCCCTGGCCGACGCGGCCCACGGCAACACCACCGGCCTGATCTTCCCCAACAACGTCAGGGGCGGCGGCGACGTCAACCTGCCCGTGGGCGGCAACAACGGCCAGCTCAACCTGCGGCTGGGCAACGTGCTCAACACCTTCACCCTCGACGTCGCCCTGCAGGCGGCCGAGAACGAGGGCCTGATCACGATCCTGTCGGCCCCCAAGGTCGCGACCCTCAACAACCAGCGGGCGTCGATCCAGAGCGGCCTCCAGATCCCCATCCAGACGGTCGCTCAACAACACCGTCACGGTGCAGTTCGTCAACGCCACCCTGCGGCTCGACGTCACCCCCCAGGTGACGGCCGAGGGGACGGTGCTGATGGACATCGACATCTCCAAGCGCGAGCCGCAGCTCGCCTTCCTGGTGCCGGGTGCCGCCAACGCCCCGATCGCCACCAAGGACGCCCGCACGCGTCTCGTGGTGAGCGACGGCGGCACGGCCGTCATCGGCGGCATCTACCGCGTCTCCGCCAACAACGCCGAAAACCGGGTGCCGGGCCTCGCCAACATCCCGATCATCGGACACCTGTTCAAGAACAAGTCGCGCAGCGATGAGAACGAAGAGCTTTTGATCTTCATCACGCCGCGTGTGATCAAGATCTAACTGTTGGGAGCGGACCATCCCATGAAGAACCTTCGAACGATCTTCTTGCCCGTCCTCGCGCTCGCCTTGCTGCCGCTGACCCTGGGAGGTTGCCGGTCCAGCACCGACCGCAGCGAAGGCGCCGTCCTGCTGACGGTTTCCAACTTCGACCTTCTGCCCGTCGCGGTGGATTTGAGCGAATCGGCGGTGCCGATCTCGATTGGTACCCTCACCTTGCGCAACATCACCAAGGACCCGACCGGCTCCACGAGCGAGCTGCAGTCCATCGAGCTGCGGACGGTGGAGGTGCGCTTTGCGCGCCGCGACACCGGTACCCGGGTGCCGCCGCCGTTGGTGCAAGGGATTTTCGGCCTCGTGACACCCAACGGCAGCTTCACCCTGACCGGCTTGCCGGTCCTGACCAGCGACCAGATCCTGAGCCAGCCGCTCAAGGACCTGCGCGACCTGGGCCGGGACAGCGAGACGGGCACCGCGGTGGTCGTGCTGGACGTCTCCGTGCGCTTCTTCGGCCGCACCCTGTCTGGGGATGAAATCGTTTCGGATCCGGCCCGGTTCACCACCGAAATCCGGCCTTGAGCTTTGCAGGAGCATTGTCATGCGATCGATCAGGAACTTGACCCGTTTCTACTTGCCCTTGCTCGCCCTGGCGGCCGTGATGGCCTTGGCGGCGGCGGTGGGCTGCACCTCGTCCCCGACCGAGCCTTCGGGCGGGGGTGGCACGCCGGTGACCCCCAAGCCGCCCGATCCCACGATCGGCTACACCGTGACGGTGACGGCCAACCCGGGAGAGATCCTGGCCGGCAGTGACGGCTCCAGCAACATCACGGTTGACGTGCGCCGCACCGACAACGGCCAGCCGCCGCCGGACCTCACCAAGGTGACGCTGACCACCTCGACCGGCGGGTTTGGCACCGTGGGCGGCCCGCAGACCCTGGAGCTCGACCTGATCAACGGCCGGGCCCAGGCCGTGCTCTTCCCGGGCGCGGAGCAGGGGGTCGCCACCGTGCGGGCCTCGGCGATCCTCAACAACGTCGCGGCCGCCGGCTCGACCAGCGTCCGCATCGGCCAGCCGGCCACGTTCTTCGTCTCCTCGGTCTCGCCCAGCGTCGGCACCCCGGCCGGCGGCGAGCAGGTCACCATCCTGGGCGGCGGTTTCGAGACCCCCGTGCGGGTGACCTTCAACGGCGCCGCGGCCACCGTACGCTCCGTCAATCCCACCCGCATCATCGCCGTCACGCCGTCCGCGGCGGCGGCGGGCGTGCCCGTGGGAGTGGGGGAGTCGGCCACCGTCAACGTCGAGGTCACCATCAACGTCAACGAGGCGACCACGCGGACCGACACCATCTCCCGCGGCTTCACCTACGCCGCGGGCGGCGGGGGCGTCCAGGAGCCCCAGGTCTTCTCGCTCGATCCGACCTCGGGCGGCAACGACGGCGGCACCACCGTGACCATCGTCGGCCAGGGCTTCGTGGAGCCTGTCCAGGTTCTCTTCGGCTCTGGCACCACCGCCACGAACTTCGACGGCATCCAGGCCGAGATCCTCTCCGTTACGCCCACCCGCATCGTCGTCCGCACCCCGGCCGCCAACGGCTTCGGGCAGAACCTCACCAACCAGGTGGTCGACGTCCTGGTGCGCAACGTCAACACGGGCTTCAGCACCGTCCGCGCGCAACAGTTCAAGTACGGCACCAACGTTCAGATCACCGCCATCAGCCAGGCCTCCGGGCCGTCTTCCGGCGGCACCCGCGTGCTCATCCAGGGGAGCGGCTTCGACGAGCCGCTCACCGTGTCGTTCCACTTCGCGGACGCCGACGTCAACGTGGCCCAGCAGGTGGTGTCCGTCTCCGGCCGCCAGATCGTCGTCCTCACCTCGCCGGCGCCGCTGCCGGCCACCTGCCCCGCGAACGGTCTCATCGCCGTCGACGAGATCAGCGTCGTCAACATCGAGACGGGCGACGGCGACACCGCCGGCATCGGCTTCAACTACGTCCTGCCGTTGCCGGCCGTCACCGGGGTGAGCCCGGGCAGCGGCGCGGTGGGCTCGACGCTCACCCTCTCGGGCCGGAACTTCAACCCCGGCAACACCGAGGTGCTGTTCGGCAACGCCACCACCGGCAGCTCCGCGACGGTGCAGGGAGGCTCCACCTCGACCTCTCTGCGGGTCACGGTGCCCAACGCGCCCGCGGGCTTCACCTTCAACACCCAGCCCTGCGGCGTCGGCAACGCCGGCACGCAGAGCATCCCCACGGCGATCGACATCACCGTGCGGGACCTCGACTCCCGGTGCTCCGTGACCTTCCGCAACGGCTTCCTGCTCGTGCCGCCGAACGGTGCCTGCGTGGAGGAGCCGCCGCCGGTTCCGGATCCGCCGGTCGCGGCCTTCAGCTTCTTCACGGTGGACCCCGCGACGCACCGGATCCAGTTTACGGACCAGTCGACCAACGCCCCGACGTCGTGGCAGTGGGACTTCACCAACGACGGCTCGTTCGACAGCAACCTGCGCAACCCGCAGTTCAGCTACCCGAACGCGGGCACCTTCGCCGTGAGGCTGCGGGTGGCCAACGCCGGCGGCTCGGACGAGATCGTCCTGCCGGTGACGGTCCCCTAGCGCCCGCCGCCTGACTTTCCTCTTTCCCCGGGGCTGCCGTCTGGACGGACGGCAGCCCCGCTCCGTATACTGAGGCGCTATGACTTCCAGAGTTACCAAATCCCTGCTCGCCGTACTGTTTCTTCTCCCGGTGCTGAGCTGCGACAAGGCTTCGCCGGTGGCCCCCAATGGCACGGTCCTGACGATCAGCGCCAATCCCTCCCAGATTGGCTTGAACGGCAGCTCGACCATCACGGTCGTAGGCCGCAAGCCCGACGGCAATCCCCTGAATCCGGGCACCGAGATCCGGCTGTCCACCGACCGGGGGACGATCGATTCCATGGTGACGACGGGCGACGGCGGGCGGGCCACGGCGACCTTCCGGGGTGACGGGCGCCTGGGAGCGGCCATGATCACCGCCAGGACCGGGAGTGGCGACGTCATGGTGATGACGACCGTACAGGTTGGGCAGGCTGAGGGGGACCGGCCGACGGTGCTCGTAAGTGTGACACCCAGCACCGTGGTCCTCGGCGCCGAGGCGGAGATCACGGTCGTCGCACGCAATGCGGACGGCACGCCGGTGGCACGTGGAGAGCGAGTCACTCTGACCACCACGCTGGGCACTATCAGTCCGGCCAACCTGACCATCGGGGCCAACGGTACGGCGACCGCGACGCTGGACGCGGGGAGTCGGGAAGGGACGGCGACGATCACCGCGATCGTTGGATCGAGCGCCGATGCCACCGCGATGGTAATGATCATCACCGATGGCGCCACGGCGATCAACGTTACGGTCAATCCGGCTTCGGTTCGCGAGGACGATGCGAATCCGAAGCCGATCATTGTCACGGCAACCGTGGTGAATTCTCGCGGACTGCCGGTCGTGGGGGCCTTGGTGACGTTCCAGTCGGAGCTCGGGGACTTCGGGAATTCCACGTCGGAAACTACGGACGTAAAAGGCCAGGCCACGAAGACCCTGACGATTCGAACGGCAGATCTCGTGGGGACGGCTCGGAGCTTCAGAATATCCGCCCGAACTCCCTCGAGTAGCGGGGGCGCCTTCCTCGAAGGTTCGACCGACGTGAGCATCATTCGCTCAGCCAGCTTGATTCCCTAGCCCCTTGGCTCCCTCCCCGCGGCTCCGATCGAGCCGCGGGGAAGTCCCTGCTCTCCCAGCCCTGCGATTCCTATCAGCCCTGCTATAATGCCGCGCATCTTGTTGTCGCCGCTGACGCTTCCGCTCCGTCCGCACGTCCGAACCCTGCCCGAGGTGTCTCCCGATGAGTGACGGAGCGTTCCCCGACCGCCTGACCCAACTGCGCAACCGGTGGGAAGCCGACCCTTCCTCCCGCATCTTCCTTCAGCTCGCGGAGGAGTACCGCCACCAGGGGCGGGTCAAAGAGGCGCTCGACGTGCTGGACCGGGGGCTCCGGGAGCACCCCGGCTACCTCTCGGCCCTGGTGGCCAAGGGGCGCTGCCACCTGGAGCTCGGCGAGCCCGAGCCGGCGCGCGCGGTGCTGGAGCGCGTGGTCAAGCAGGATGCCACCCAGATGGTGGCCAACAAGCTGCTGGTGCGGGCTTACTTAGACACCGGCGAGGCGGACCGGGCCCGCGAACGGCTCGACCTCTACACACTTCTGAACGACAGCGACCCCGAAATCGAAGATCTGCGCCGGAGGCTCCGCACGATGGAACAACCCCCGCAGGCCCAGGCTCCGGACCCGTTCCAGGCGCCGGACAGTCCGTTTTCGTACACGGCGCAGGCCGCCTCTTCACCTCCGGCCGACGACGTCTTCGATCTCGGTCTGCCGGCACCCCGTCGAGCTTCGGCCGACGTGTTCGAGCTGGACGTTCCGGCGGCCACGGCACCGCCTCCGCCTTCGGTGATTGAGCCCGCCGCGATTCCCGTTGCGCCCCGGGCCATGGAGCCCGCGGAGGAGCCGGAGCCCGAAGACGTGGTCTTCCCGGGCCTCGCCACCCGCGACAGCCGGCGAAGGTATCTGCAAAGCCTGACGACCGGGGGGATCTTCCTTGTCGATCTCGGTCTGGTGCCGGAGCCGGAGACCATTCCCGAACCGGAGATTGCTCCCGAGCCGGAGCCCGAACCTGTTCAGGAAGAGCCGGCGCCCGTGTTTGCCTTCGAGCCGGAGCCGATCGTGGCAGAAGCCGAACCGGTCTACGATTTTGAGCCGGCCCCCATCCCCGAGCCGGTTTTTGCTTCCGAGCCTCCTCTTGAGCCTGCTCCCGAGCCCGCGGCCAGCCCGGCCGCCACGGCCACGCTCGGCGAGATCTACCTTTCTCAGGGACACCTGGGCGAGGCCGAGCGGATCTTCCGCGAGGTTCTGAGCCGGGAGCCGGACAACGCCGAGGCCCTGGTGGGGCTGGAGAGGCTGGCCGCCCGGCGGGCCGAGCGGCGCCCGGTCAGCGGGCGTGACCTCCTGGCCGGCTACGAGCCGGGCGAGGAGGGCGGCGAGACGGAGGCTTCCGGGCGCGCAAGGCCTGGCTGCTCACCCAATATCTGAGGCGCCTGCGGGGAGGCCAGCTCCATGTTTCTTGACCAGTTGAGCCGCATCAGCAACCGGATCGAAGGGGCCCTGGCACTTTCGCTGGTGGCGAAGGACGGCATGCCCGTCGAGTCGGTCAGCTCGGACCCGAACCTGGACCTGGAGGTCCTGGCGGCCGAGCTCGTGGCCCAGGCGCGCTCCATCACCGAGAACCACCGGGAAATGGACGTGGGGGAGGTCCAGCAGCTTTCCGTGACGACGGATCGCTTGACGCTGATGGTAAGCTCCGTCGCCTCGGACTATTATCTGCTTCTCGTGCTGGGTCCCGAAGGGAACTACGGGAGGGCCCGGTTCGAGCTTCGGCGGGCACGACTGCTGCTGGAGGCGGATCTCTCCTGATTCTGCCGGGCGTCCTGTGGGCCGCCCCTGCAAACCGCCAGGAGATTTTGAAGGGGGCGTCCATTTTGCTGACATTTGAACAGATCAAAGAGCTGATCGAGCTGGTCGCGCACAACCGGCTCCAGGGCATGGAGCTCGAGCGCTCGGGGTTCCGGTTGAAGATCGACGGCCAGCAGGCGGCGCCGGCTCCGGCCGCACCCGCCGCGTCCGCACCACCCGCGGCCCGATCCCGCGCCGCAGCCCGTGGCCTCCGCGGCCCCGGTGCAGGCGGCGCCTCCCGCCCCTCCGGCCGCGCCCGCGGGACCACCGCCGGGCACGCACGTCATCACCTCGCCGATCGTCGGCACCTTCTACCGCCCGCCTTCGCCGGATGCGCCGCCGTTCGCCGAGGTCGGCGCGCGGGTGAAGAAGGGGCAGGTGCTCTGCATCATCGAAGCGATGAAGCTGATGAACGAGATCGAGTCCGACGTGGACGGGGTGGTCACCGAGATCTACCCGCAGAACGCGCAGGCGGTCGAGTTCGGCGAGCCGTTATTCGCCATCAAGACCAGCTAGTCGCCATCGAGACCAGCTAGAGCCGCGAGCGCGCCGATGTTCAAGAAGATCCTGATCGCCAACCGGGGCGAGATCGCCCTGCGGATCATCCAGGCCTGCAAGGAGCTGGGGATCCAGACGGTCGCCGTGTACAGCACGGCCGACCGCGACAGCCTGCACGTGACCTACGCGGACGAGGACGTCTGCATCGGCCCGCCGCCGTCCAAGCAGAGCTACCTGAACATTTCCGCCATCATCTCGGCTGCCGAGATCACGGGGGCGGACGCGGTCCACCCCGGCTACGGCTTCCTGGCCGAGAACGCCCACTTCGCCGAGGTGCTGGAGGAGTGCAAGCTGGCCTGGATCGGCCCGCGCCCGGAGGTCATCCGGATGATGGGCGACAAGGCCAAGGCCCGGCAGACGGCGAAGGCCGCGGGCGTGCCCGTGCTCCCCGGCAGCGAGGAGCCGCTTCAGGACGCGGAAGAGGCCACGCGTTTCGCCGCCGAGGTGGGCTACCCGGTGATCCTCAAGGCCTCGGCCGGCGGCGGCGGGCGCGGCATGCGCATCGTCCACGCCGAGGAGGATCTGGCGGGTCAGTTCCTGGCCGCCCGCGAGGAGGCCGAGCGGGCCTTCGGCGACGGCTCGGTCTACCTGGAGAAGTACCTGCTGGAGCCCCGGCACATCGAGTTCCAGGTCTTCGGCGACCAGCACGGCCGGGCCGTCCACCTGGGCGAGCGCGAGTGCTCCATCCAGCGCCGGCACCAGAAGCTCATCGAGGAGTCTCCTTCTCCCGCCCTCACCCCTGAGCTGCGCGCCGAGATGGGCGACGCGGCGGTACGCCTGTGCGAGGCCGTGGGTTACGAGAACGCGGGCACCATCGAGTTCCTGCTCGACGCCGACGGCCGCTTCTACTTCATGGAGATGAACACCCGCATCCAGGTCGAGCACCCGGTGACGGAGATGGTGACGGGGATCGACCTCGTCAAGCTTCAGATCGAGGTGGCGGCCGGTGAGCGGCTGCAAATCCCAAATGGCCTGAAGCCGCGCGGGCATGCCATCGAGTGCCGCGTCAACGCCGAGAACCCGACGACGTTCGCGCCCAGCCCCGGCCCGCTCAAGACCTTCCACCTGCCCGGCGGACCCGGCACGCGGGTGGACACCCACGGCTACGAGGACTACGTCATTCCGCCGCACTACGACTCGCTGGTCGCCAAGCTGATCGTGCACGACCGCAGCCGCGACCAGGCGATCGCCCGCATGTGCCGGGCCCTCGACTTCTTCGTCGTCGAGGGGATCCACACCTCGATCCCCCTCCACAAGCGCATCCTCCGCGACCCCGATTTCATCGCCGGCCGCCTCTCCACCCGTTTCATGGAGCGCTTCCTCCAGCGGGAGTCGCGCGGCGAACCGGGGAAATGACGGGGACGGTCTACGCCATCGCCGACGCCGAAGCGCTCGCCCCCCGGCCTCTGCCGGAGGCGGTGGCCGAGATGGCGGCGGCGGGCATCCGCTGGATTCAGGTGCGTGGCAAGAAACTCTCCGGCGAACAGTGGTACCGTAATCTCGAAGCCTGTTGCCGAGCCCTCGAGGGGAGCGGCGCCGAGCTCTGGGTGGACGACCGGGCGGACCTCGCCGCGCTCTTCCCCGTGGCGGGCCTTCACCTCGGCCAGGCGGACCTGCCGCCGGCCGCGGCCCGGAGGTTGGTGGGGCACGGAGTACGGATCGGCCTCTCGACCCATGACGAAGAGCAGCTCCGGGCGGCGGACGAGGACCCCGAGGTGGACGTGATCGCCGTGGGGCCGGTCTTTCCAACCACCGGCAAGGAGCGGCCCGGCCCGGTGGTGGGGCTCGAATTCGTGCGGCGGGCCCGGGCCCTGCTCGGTCCTTCGCGCAAGCCCCTGGTGGCCATCGGCGGCATTGGCGCCGGCAATCTGGGGGCCGTGCTGGACGCGGGCGCCGACGCCGCGGCCGTGCTGGGAGCGGTCTGTAGGGGACCTGCCGGTAGGGGAAACAATATCGGGGCGAGCTGCCGCCTGCTGCTGGAGGCGAGTGTCCGCCGATGCGCGTCTACCTGACCGGCTTCATGGGGTCGGGCAAGACCACGGTCGGCCGGCTCCTGGCGCAGAGGCTCGGCGTGCCGTTCGTCGATCTCGACCAGGAGATCGAGCGGCAGGCGGGTATGACGGTGCGGGAGATCTTCGAGCGGCAAGGTGAGCCCGCCTTCCGGCAGATGGAAGCCGAGGCCCTGCGAGGGACTCTGGCCCTGCCGGACGTTGTGGTGGCTACGGGGGGCGGTACGATGGTGTTCGAGGGGAACTTCCGGCTGATCCACTCGAACGGCCTGTCGGTCTGGCTCAACCCGGCCTTCGCCACCCTGGCGGCGCGCATCGGTTCCCGGGGTAAGGCGGACCGGCCGCTGTTCAAGGATGAGACGCAGGCCCTCGCCCTCTACCGCGAGCGGCTCCCGGCCTACCGCCGGGCGGACAGGACGATGGACGTGGCCCCCAGGGAGCGGCCGGAGGAAGTCGCGGCGAGAATCGCCCTGCTGATTGGGAAGTAATTGATCGCGAAGTCATCGATTGGCAAGCAATAACTGATTGGGAATCCATAGTGCGCTATCTGATCCTCTCCGACATGCACGCCAACTGGGACGCCTTCGAGGCCGTCCTGCGGCGGGCCCGGCGCAAGCGCTTCGACGCCGTGCTCGTTCTGGGGGACCTCGTGGGCTACGGCGGCGCCCCCAACCAGGTGGTCGACGCCGTGCGCGCCCTCGGCCCCCGGCTCTGGACCGTCCGGGGGAACCACGACAAGGTCGTGGCAGGGATCGACTCCGGCGCGAACTTCAACCAGACGGCGCTCACCGCCGCCCAGTGGACCACCGGCCGGCTCACCCCCGGGAACCTCCGCTACGTACGCGATCTGCCCAAGGGACCCATCCAGGTCGAGCCGGAGGCTCGCCATCTGCCACGGCTCGCCGCTCGACGAAGACACCTACGTGTTTTCCGACGTGGACGCCTGGGAGATCTTCTCGCGCTTCAACAATCCCGTGACCTTCTTCGGCCACACCCACATCCCGTCGATCTTCTGGCTGGAGGGGAGGACGCTGGGGGTGCGGGCCCTGCGTGGACCGAGCGGCCGGATCAAGCTCGATCCGGGCGGCCGCTACCTGGTCAACCCGGGATCGATCGGCCAGCCCCGCGACCGAGATCCCCGGGCCTCCTACATGACCTACGACAGCGACCGCCACATCGTGCGCTGGTACCGCCTCGCCTACCCCATCGCCGAGGCCCAGCGCCGGATCAACCGGGCCGGGCTTCCCCATACCCTGGCCGACCGGCTGGCGGTGGGGGCCTAGTACCCGGGCGGCGTGCTATATTTCCCCTTCGGGAACCAAGCGATGCGCCATTCTGCCGTTCGAAAGCTAGAGCCCACCCCCGGCGACCATCCCTACATCGTCCGCACGGCAGGAGTCTGCGGTGGGCGTCCTCGCATCAAGGACAGCCGGATTCCCGTCAGCACCATCGCGGAGTACGTCCGGAGCGGCGACTCGCTGGGAAGCATCCTCGGCCTATATCCCCATATCGCGCCGTTCGCCATTGAGGACGCGGTCAGCTACTACCACGACTACCGGCAGGAAATTGACCGGGAGATCGAAGAGAGCTCCTTGGAATCCGTCCTGGCTGAGAACGCAGCCGTCCTGGGTATGGACGGACGGCTTCGTTTTCACGAGTATCCTTCTCAGGTCGTCCGCCCCTAGAGCTGCCCTGCCGCCTCGCGGATCCGCACCTCGCGGTAGCGCTGCACGGTCGCCAGAATCCCACCGAGCAGCACGACGTAGAGGCCGCCCCAGACGAGCTGGATGAGGGGCTTCCTCGTCACGTCCACGGCGAGCTTGGGCGCGTTGGCCACTCCCACGACCTCCAGCTGTACGGCGCCGTCGGCCGGGTTGATGCCGGCCACGACGATCTCGCCGCCGCCGGGCAGCGGCATGGGCGGGGTCTCCACGCCACCGGTCACCGGGTTGAGCCGGTAGAGGGGCTTCAGGCTGGCGGTCTGGCCGTTGCGGGTGACGTCCAGGACAGCGCCGATGGTCATCGGCTGGCCCGCCGCCATGGCGGCCAGTGCGTTGCCCTGGACTTGGAAGTCGAAGCCCGTGAAACGGACCTCCATGTCGCCCATCCGGCCGGCCTCGCCCGCGGCGAGCTGCAGACGCAACTGGCCCGGATCGAAGTCGATGGGGGAGACGTAGAAGTCCTGGAGCGGCGAGACCTTGATGTCCGGGTTCGCCATCACCTGCTTGGTCCGGTCGTTCACGAAGAGCTTGGGGCGGACCAGGAAGGGCTTGTCGCCCTTGCGTGCGACCTCGATCTCCATGTGCTCCTTCTCGCGGCCTTGCCGGGGGACGAAGCGCTTGAAGGTGAGCGTCATGCCGTCGAGCTCCTTGGGCACGCCCTGAACCAGGGTGATCTTGGCGCTCTGGTCATACGCGGACGAGGCAATGATGCCGAGCAGGATGATCCCGACGCCCACGTGAGCGAGGTAGCCCCCGGCCGCCCGCAAACCGCTCGGCCCCCGCATCTTGCCGATGGTCTTCTGGAGGTTGGTGGCGAGCGCCAGGGACGCGAGCAGAATGAGCACCAGGTGGAAGACGTTGTGGACCTTCCACACGGCCGCGCCGGCCACCACGATCAGGCTGAACACCAGGGGCCCGGCGATCTTGCGGGCGACCTCGGCCGGCGGATTCCCCCTCCACGCGAGGTAGGGGACGAGCGACAGCAGGAAGGCCAGCAGCATGGCGATCGGCAGGTTCACGGTGTTGTAGAAGCTCGGCCCCACCTGCGCCTTGTCGGGCAGCACGCTGGTCAGGATCGGCGCCGAGGTGCCGGCCGTGATGACGATGGCGGCCACCAGCAGCGTGATCGTGGCGAGCACCATGAACGTGCCGCGGGAGAAGAACGGATCCTCGTTCGGCCGGGTCGGCACCTGCCGCCAGCGGGTGACGATGAGGTAGAGGCCGGTCAGGCCGAAGAGCGCCATGATGGCGAGCAGGTGGCGCGAGAGGCCGAGGTCCACGAAGCTGTGGACGGAGAAGTCCGCCAGCACGCCCGAGCGGGTCAGGAAGGTGCCGTACAGCACCGACATGTAGGTCAGATAGGCGAAGACGTAGTTGGCCCGGCGGTAGCGCCCCTGGGAGCGCTCCATGTGCAGGCCGTGGATCATCACCGTGCCGAAGATCCAGGGGATGAGCGAGGCGTTCTCCACCGGGTCCCAGCCCCAATAGCCGCCCCAGCCCAGGGTCTTGTAGGCCCAGTAACCCCCCATCAGGATCGCCGTGCCGAGCACCAGGAAGCCGCCGAGGGCCCACGGGAAGGCGCGCGCCGCCCAGCCGTCGTACTTCCGGCGGGCGAGCGAGGCCATGGCGAAGGCGAAGGGAATGGCCGTCGAGGCGTAGCCGATGAACATGATCGGCGGGTGGATCACCATCCAGTTGTCCTGGAGCAGGGGATTCAAGCCCACGCCGTCCATCGGCGACTTGCCGAGCATGACGAACGGGTTCTCCCGCACCAGGAGGAGCAGCAGCACCACCTGCGACAGGGTGTAGAAGAGCATCACCGCGGGCTCGTCCTTGCCCGCCGTGCGGCGGACCAGCAGGCCCGAGCAGGGTGCCCCAGAAGAGCCAGATCAGGAAGCTCCCCTTCTGGCCGGCCCAGAAGGCGGCGAACTGGTAGTAGCCCGGCAGGTCGAGCCCCGAGTACTGGTAGACGTACTCCACCCGGAAGTCCCGGATCATCAGGAGCAGCGACAGCACCACCGAAGCCAGCACCAGCGACAGGGCGAAGAACCCGTAGCAGCGCCGGGCGAAGGTGAGGGAGCCCGCGTCGCCCGCCAAGGCTCGCGCGTAGCCCCAGAAGGCGCAGAGGGCGAACAGGACCGCGCACCACAGGGCGAGGGCCCCGGGCAGGTAGATGTGAGAGAGGTAGTCCACCGGAAATCTCCTTCGGGCGGCGAGGGGCCGCCCGTACAACCGGGCTCACAACCGGGCCGGAGGGCCTAGCTGTACGTCTTGACCTCGGCGCCCTGGTACTTGCTGGGGCACTTCACGAGGAGCTTTTCAGCATGGAGCTCCTTGGAGCCCGTGTCATAGCGGCCGATGGCCACGATGCTCACGGCGTCCTCGAAGTTGGCCGGCTTCAGGCCCTTGTAGCGCACCCGCAGGGTTTCGCCGTCCTTCGGGTCCTTGAGGGTGAAGAAGAGCGCCTCCTGCGTATCCTCATAGGAGGAGCTCCCCTTCTCCAGAGCGCCGGCCACCTGCACGATGCGGTCGCCCTCGCGGGCCCGCTCATAGGAGACATAGGGTGTCATGGAGTCCTTGAACGCCGTGAACGAGAAGCCGGCGAAAGCCAGCAGCAGGACGCCACCGAACATGTAGATGCGGTTTTTCTTCATGATTTCTTCTCGATCTCCCGCAGCCTCTTGCCGAGGCGGAGCAGGTAGAGGAACAGCCCCGTCCAGATGACGAGGTTGACGGCGGCGACCCAGGCAAGGGACGTGTCCATAAACGTTACTCCCAGCTCGACAATTTCAGCTCGGCCTGGGCCTGAAGCCGACGCTGTAGATTATGGACCCAGAAAAACAGCGCGGCGAATCCCAGGCCGCTCGCGTACAACACGTGCTGAATGCGCGGGTCCATGTCCACCTTGCCGGCGGCGTTCACCACCGGCTCGGGGTGGAGCGAAAAGGTGATCCGGGGCACGATCCAGAACAGGAACGGCGTCACCACCAGCCCGAGCACCGCGTAGGCGGCGGCCAGGCGGGCGCGCTTCTCCGGCTCGTCCACCGACTGGCGAAGCGCCAGGTAGGCGGCGTAAAAGAGCAGCGACGCCAGGATCGAGGTCTGCCGCGGATCCCAGTTCCACCAGGCGCCCCACTCGATGCGGGCCCACATGGCGCCGGTGACCGTGGCGAGCACGCCGAACAGCAGCCCGAGCTGCACGGCCACGGCGGCCGCCCGGTCGTGCGCCGGGTTGCGGCGCGCGAGGTACATGACGCTCCAGACCGCGGCGGCGATGAAGCCGAGGAACGACGACCAGGCCATGGGGACGTGGAAGAACAGGATGCGGCTCGATCCCGGGACCCGGAAGTGCTCGGCCACGGGGGCGTAGAAGAACGCGCCCACGATTACGAGAGCCATCCAGAGCCACAGCAGCCACGCGAGCAGGGTCTTCATGGGTTCCACACCACTGGAAAGAGCATCAGTCCGGCAACGGTTACCGAGGCATCATACAGAAGCAGCACTGGCAGGGCCACTCCGACCGGATCCCCCAGGACGGCCCGTTGCGTCAGGTCCACGGCGATCACCAGCAGGGGGAGCAGCACGGGGAAAGAAAGCACGGAAAAGAGCGTCCCCTTGCTGCGTGCCTGGGCGATGATCGAGGCCACCAGTGTGCTGCCGGTGGCGAGGCCGTACCCTCCGGTGGCCAACACCAGGGCGAGCATCCCCGGCGAGGCCACCTCCAGGCTGGTCATGATCAGGTAGGCGGGGGTGACCAGCACCTCCAGCGCCAGCACCAGGGTCAGCCCGTAGAGCAGCTTGCCGCAGAAGAGCGCCGACGGCGTGGCCGACAGGCGCAGGGCCATGGCCGTCTGTCCCTCCTCCTCCTGCACGAAGGTGCGCGGCAGGCCCGCCGCCACCGAGAAGAGAAGGATGATCCACAGGAGCACCGGCAGCACGGCCGTCCCCTGCGACTTCGACACGCCGAGCGGACCCAGGCTGAAGCTCACCACCACCAGCGTGGTGAAGGCGAAGAGAGCCAGCGTGTTCAGGGCGTAGCGGGTGCGGAACTCGCACCGCCACTCCTTGACGAACACGGCGACCGCTTCAGCGGCCCACGTTCTCGCGTCAGCGGCCGAGATCGAGGTGGTCGACATGATCGAAGTCCAGGTGGAAGGGGTTGGCCACCACGGCGAGGCCGCCGCCGGCCAGGTGCTCGCCGAGCAGCTCGCGGGCGACCCGCTCGCCGGGGGCGTCGAAGTTCTGGAACGGCTCGTCGAGAAGCAGGAGCCGGGGGGAGTGGAGGAGCGCCCAGGCCCATCGAAGACGCTGCCGCATGCCGGACGACAGGGCTCCTGCCATCCGGTCGAGCGGCAGCTCCATACGTGCCAGGACGCCCGAGGCCGCTCTCGGGCGACACCCGCCGCAGCTTGGCGAAGAAGGCCAGGTTCTCCTCCACGGTGAGCTCCGTGTAGAAGGCGAGGTCCGGGGCCACGACCCCCACGCGGAGGCGCCGCTCGGTGACGTCCAGATCGGAGCCGTTCTCACAATAGCTGATGGTGCCGCCGTCGGGAGAAAGCAAGCCGGCGAGGCAGCGCAGCAGCGTGCTCTTGCCCGAGCCGTTGGGTCCGGTGACCAGCAGCAGGCCCCCCGGCTCCACCGTGCCGGATACACCCTGGAGCACCGACAGCCGGCCAAAGCGGCGGCGGACGTTCTCGAAGCGGAGGCGGTGTCCAGTCTCGGTCGGCACGGGGGAAATATACCTTCGGAACCGCGAATCCGCCCCGCCCTCGCGGGTGGGAGCTTGCCCGTCCGGGCGGGTGCTAGCATCGCTGTCTCATGTTGACCAAGGAACGAATCTTCCTGCTCGTCTCCCTCACTCTTCTACTAGGCGCCTGTGCCTCCCGAAGGCCAACAGCGCACGCGGACCTGCCGACGCTCGTGGTGCCGAACCTGGAAGAGCGCGCCCTGCTCCTCCTCCTGGTGGATCAGCAGAGCTATGACGACTTCGCCGTGCAGCAGGCCTTGAAGGGGGATGCCTCCCTTCGCGAGAACCTGGCGGTGTCCCTGGGGCGGATTCCGGACCGCCGGGGCCGCACGGTGCTCGAAGGCCTGTTGATCGACGAGGACCCGGCCGTCCGCCGGGCCGCCGCGTTCGGCTTGGGAGAGCTGGAAGATCCGGAGGCCCAGACGGCTCTCTTCGCGGCCGTGCGCGATCCCGACCGCGAGACGGGCGCGCTGGCCGTCGAGGCGCTCGGCAAGCTCAAGGCGCCGGTGGTGGACGTGATGGAGGCCCTCCTCTCCGTCTCCGAGCAGGAGCGCTGGGCGCGGTTGATCCCTTACCTCTTCCGCTTCAAGGAGGAGACCATCGTGGCCCTGGCCGAGCGGGGCCTGACCCTGCCCGACCCCGCCCTCCATCTCCGCGCCGCCTACGCCCTGTCGCGCGATCCGTTCCCCAAGGCCCTCCCCACCCTGCGCAACCTCCTGGCCGACCCCGAGCCGCGCATCCGCGCCTGGGCCGCCCGGGCGCTGGGAATCGTCGGCGGCGCCGAGGATCTGGCCGCACTCCGCCCTCTTCTGGATGACGATTCCGGTGGTACGACCAGCGACACGGGTCCGCTCATCCAGGCGCTGCGCTCCAGCCGGGCCCTCATCGCGGGAGGGAAGGCTCCCGCTCCGGCGGACTGGGCGCCTCGCCTGCGGAAGCTGATGGACGATCCCCGCCCCGGCGTGCGCGCCAGTGCCCTGGAAGCCGTGGGCGTCTGGGCCGTCCCCGTGCCCGAGATCGGCGAAGCGCTCGCCGAGAGGGCCGCTCGTGGAGAGCCCTGGGAGCGGGGGATCGCCCTCGTCGCCCTGGCGGCCGGCAAGCACCCGCGGGCCGCCGAGCTCGCGGCATCCTTCGCGGCCTCTCCGGACGAGGCCTTGAAAGCCAAGGCCGCCGAAGCCGCGGGCGCCCTGGGGCTCCCCGCCGGCCGGGAGCTGCTGGAGCGCCTGAATGCCGACCCCAGCGTCCGGGTGCGCGCCGCCGCCCTCGGTGCCCTGCTGGTGGCGGACCCGAAGCCTCAAGAGGTATCCGCCCTCGTGGACGTCGCCCGCAAGGCCTTGAAGGACCCGGACTCCACCGTGAGCGGCACCGCCTTCGGCTGGCTGGCCGATCACCCCCAAGTGCCCCTGGAGGATCTGGCCGCGGCACTCGGGGCCATCTATAAGGAAGAATCGGTCGAAGAAGGTCTTGCGGGCGTCCGGGCCGTCCTCGCGCGCGCCCAGGCCGAGCCCCTGGAACGGGGCGCCGCCGTGGCCGTGCTTGAGAAGGGGGCGAAGTCCGGCCCCTACGTGCTGCGCCGCGAAGCCGGCGAAAGCCTGGGCAAGCTGGACCGCCCCGTGCCGCCCCTCGAACCGGCCGGGCAGAACCGGGGGCTGGACATCTACCGCGAGATCGTCCAGCGCACGCGCCACCCCCGCACCGTCGAGATCCGCACCCGGCGCGGCACGGTCACCGTGCGCCTCGCCTGCCCCGAGGCACCCCTGACCTGCCTCAACTTCTTGAACCTGGCAGGCCAGGGCTACTTCAACGGCATCCTCTTCCACCGCGTGGTCCCCGACTTCGTGGCCCAGGGCGGCGACCCGCGGGGAGACGGCACCGGCGGCCCCGGCTACAGCATCCGCGACGAGATCAACCGCCTGCGCTACGACCGCGGCGCCGTGGGCATGGCCCTCGCCGGCCCCGATACGGGCGGCAGCCAGTTCTTCCTCACCCTCTCGCCCCAGCCCCATCTCGACGGCGGCTACACCGTCTTCGGGCAGGTGGTGGCCGGTGCCGAGGTCATGGACCAGATCCGGCTCGGCGACAAGATCGAATCCGTCGTGGAGGTGAAGTAGCCCGTTTGGTACACTCCTTCAAGAACTGGACGGAAGGGAGGGGATCGAAATGCTCAAGGAATTCAAAGAGTTCGCGGCCCGTGGCAACGTCGTCGACCTCGCCGTCGGCGTCATCCTCGGCGGAGCCTTCGGCAAGATCGTCAGCTCCCTGGTGGACGACGTCCTCATGCCGCCCATCGGCATGTTGCTCGGCGGCGTCGACTTCACCAACCTCTACCTCAGCCTGAACGGCGAGAAGTACGCCAGCCTGGCCCAGGCCAAGGAGGCCGGGGCGCCGACGATCAACTACGGCCTCTTCTTCAACTCCATCCTCACCTTCCTCATCGTGGCCTTCGCCGTGTTCTTGCTCGTGCGGCAGATCAACCGGCTGCGCCGCCACGAGGAGCCGGCCGCCGAGCCGGTGGTGAAGGAGTGCCCGTTTTGCTGCTCCACGATCCCCCTCAAGGCCAGCCGGTGCCCCCAGTGCACCTCGGAGCTGGCGGGAGGAACGCGATGAGGAAGACGAGTTGGATTGGATTGGCCCTCGCCACGGGGACGGCGGGACGTCTCTACGAAGGGCACGCCGTTTCCATGGCCGCGACCGCCTTGGCTGCAATCGCAATCCTCCGACACGCTGCTCACGATCGCCGACGGCCTGGACGTCCCCACCGCCGCCATCTTCGGCAAGAAGGCCTGACCCACCGAGCCTGAAGGCACGCCGCCGTACACATTTTCGCCCGTAACGGGTGTACGGCTTCCGCCGCGGTACACCCGTAGCGGCAAAAATTGTGTACGGCACGAGCCGCCGACCCGCGCGCCGCTGCCGCGGTACACAATTTTTCCGCCACCGTGTGTACGGCCTCCGCGCACGACCGGTCGTGCTCCGCCGCCGACCCCCCGGCGGCTCCCGCACACCCTCCGGTTTTCGCCGCTGTACACCAGGCGGCGAAAAAATTGTGTATAGAATCCCCCCACTCGACCCCTTCCGGAGGCCACCATGCGCACGAACGTGGCCATTCGACGGGTGTATCGAAGCCTAGAGGGAAGCGGCTCTACGGAGTCAATTCTTCCCATAGCACCGCCACCGTCCGCAGGCCTTTCTCGAAGGTTTCCACGTCGAGCCACTCGTTGGGGGCGTGGGCGTTCTCTCCGGGAAGGCCGAAGCCCATGAGGAGGACGGGGGCTTTGAGGAGGCGCTCGAAGTCGTTGACGATGGGGATGGAGCCGCCGTCTCCGATGATCACGGGCTCGCGTCCGAAGGTGGCCAGGAGGGCGCGCTTGGCGGCTTCGAAGAGGGGGCCGCTCAAATCGGCCCGCCAGGCGGGGCCGCCGAGGACGACGGTGACGTCCACCCGCACTCCCTCAGGAGCCACGCTGGCCACGTGGGCGCGGAACAGGCGGTGGATCTCGTTCGGATCCTGGTCCGGGACGAGACGGCAGCTGACCTTGGCCATGGCGCGTGCGGGAAGGACGGTCTTGGCCCCCTCTCCCGTGTAGCCGCTGAGGAGGCCGTGGACCTCGCAGGTGGGCCGCGTCCAGAGGCGTTCGAGGGTCGTGCGGCCCGCCTCGCCGTTCAAGGCCGGTGCGCCGGTTTCCTTCCGGAAACCCTCTTCGTCGAAAGGGAGGCCTGCGATCTGCCGGCGGATCTCTGGGGGCCATTCGCGAACCTGGTCGTAGAAGCCGGGAATGGCCACGTGGCCGTCCGCGTCGTGGAAGGTCGCCAGGATGCGGGCGAGCGCCATGGCGGGGTTCACCACGGCGCCGCCGTAGCTCCCCGAGTGCAGGTCGGTCGCCGGACCCTGGACGTCGATCTGGAAGTAGGCCATGCCGCGCAGGGAGGAGAGGAGGGCCGGCACGCCGGGGGCGAACAGGTTGGAGTCGGAGATCACGACGGCGTCGCAGCGCAGCCGGTCCAAGCGGCCTTCGACGAAGGGTACGAGATTCGGGCTGCCGACCTCCTCCTCGCCTTCGGCCACGACGATTACGTTCACGGGCAACTTGCCCCGCACGGCGAGGTGGGCCTCCAGGGCCTTCACGTGGAGGAAGAGCTGACCCTTGTCGTCCGTCGAGCCACGGGCGTAGATGCGGCCGTCGCGCACGGTGGGTTCGAACGGTGGCGAGGCCCAGAGGTCGAGCGGCTCGACGGGCTGCACGTCGTAGTGGCCGTAGATCAGCACTGTGGGAGCGCCTGGAGCGGCCCCCCGCCATTCCCCGAGGACGATCGGGTGTCCGGCCGTGGGGTGGATCTCCGCCGTGAGCCCCGCCGAGCGCATGGAGTCCGCAAGCCACTCGGCGGCGCGCCGCACATCCTCCCGGTATTCGGGGCGGGTGCTCACGCTCGGGATGCGCAGGAAATCGAACAGCTCGGCCTGGATGCGGGCCGAGTTGGATGCGAAAAAGGTGTCCAGGTCTTCAGGAATGCTCATGTTTTCCTCCCCGTGGTGTCCGTAAGGGTATCGTGGGCGGGATGGGAACGTCTCTACGAAAACGTCCGTTTCCGGACACCGTCGTCCATACCCGGACGCTCAACGGCCCTCCCTTCTGGTTCCAAATCAATATAGGTCAATGATTTAGATCTGGCATCCCCCTTGCCCCTACAGGCTCCCGACCGAGAGGGAGCCGAACATGGATCAGGAGCTGGATGCCAGTTATCGATACCGCCGCCTGGGGCGCCGGGCGGCTTGGATTGGCGGGACCCTGGCGCTTGGCGTGACGGTCCTGGTGATGCTGCCGGGATGGCTGCGGCCGGGCGTGGCCCGCGAGCAGGTGCGGACGGGGAAGGTGGAGCGGGGGCCGGTCGAGGGGATCGTGGAGGCCTCCGGGACGGTGGTGCCCGCGTTCGAAGGGGTGATCTCCAGCCCCGTCGAGGCGCGGATTGAAAAGATTTTGAAGCGGCCGGGCGATCTGGTGCGGGCGGGGGACGAGATCCTGAAGCTGGACACGTCTTCTTCCCGACTGGACCTTGAAAAGGTGGAGGACCAGCTCGCCCGCAAGGCCAACGAGCAGGAGCAGCTCCGGATCAACCTGGAAAAGAGCCTGAGCGAGCTGCGCGGGCAGATCGACCGCCAGAAGCTCGACGCCGAGGCCGCGGCTTATCGCGCCGAGCAGAACCGCAAGCTGCGCAAGGACGGCCTGGTTTCGGAGCTGACGCTCAAGGCGTCCGAGGTGGATGCGCGCAAGGCCCAGATCGAGCTCGATCAGCTTCAGGCGTCCGTCGAGGGAGCCAAGCGCTCGACGGCGGCCCAGCTGGCGGGCGTGGAGCTCGACCTCTCGACTCTGCGCCGGGAGCGCGACGACGCCCGGCGGCTGCTCGACCTCGCCACGACGCGCTCGGACCGGCCGGGCGTGCTCACCTGGGTGGTCCCCCAGGAAGGGGCCACGGTGCAGCGCGGCGAGGTGATCGCCCGCATCGCGGATCTCGATTCGTTCCGGGTGGAGGCCACGGTTTCGGACGTTCATTCCTCGAGCCTCCATGGCGGCCAGACGGTGCGGGTGATCCTGGACGGCCAGCCGCTCACGGGCCGGCTCGCGGCCGATCGATCCCACCATCGAGAACGGCGCCGTGAAATTCCGGGTGGACCTGGACGACGCCCGGAATCCCAAGCTGCGCAACAACCTGCGGGTGGACGTTCTGGTGGTGACGGACGCCCGGGCCAATGCGCTGCGCCTGCGCAAGGGGCCGTTCGCGCAGGGCGGGTCCACCGAGAGCGTGTTCGTGGTGCAGGGCGACCACGCGGTGCGCCGGCCGGTGCGCTTCGGGCTTTCGGGCTACGACTACTTCGAGGTCGCCGACGGCCTCGATCTCGGGGAGGAGGTCATCCTCTCCGACATGAAGGATTACCAGCACCTGGAACAGGTGAATTTCAAATAGGTCAGGGAGGAAACCCTTATGATCCATCTACGAGCAGGTCAGCAAGAAATACCGCACCGACCGGGTCGAGACGACGGCGCTCGACAACATCAACCTGGAGGTCGGAGCGGGAGAATTCATTTCGATCATGGGCCCCTCGGGCTGCGGCAAGAGCACGCTGCTCAACCTGATGGGGCTGCTCGACGAGCCGAGCGCGGGGAAGGTGGCGATCGGCGGCAAGGCGATCGAGCGCTATGGCGACCGCGATCTCGCCCGCCTGCGCAATGAGCGGATCGGCTTTATTTTCCAGCAATTCCATCTGGTCTCCGACCTTTCGGTGGTGGACAACGTGGAGATTCCGCTGCTCTACCGCAAGATGTCGAACAAGGAGCGGCGCAAGGCGGCGCTCGCGGCCCTCGACCGCGTGGGGCTCTCCTCGCGGACCCAGCATTTCCCCACCCAGCTCTCGGGCGGCCAGCAGCAGCGGGTGGCCATTGCCCGCGCCATCGTGGGCCGGCCGGGGCTGCTGCTCGCGGACGAGCCCACGGGGAACCTCGACAGCCAGATGGGCGACGAGATCATGGGCATCCTGGAAGACCTGAACCAGAAGGAGGGGGCCACGATCGTCATGGTCACCCATGATCCGCGCATGGCCGACAAGACGCACCGGGTGGTGCGCCTGTTCGACGGCCGCCAGGTGCAGTAGGAAAGGACGCCAGCGATGCTCAAAAACTATTTGAAGGTCGCGTTCAAGGTTCTGGGCCGGCGGAAGTTCTACACCTTCATCAGCCTGTTCGGGATCAGCGTCACCCTGTTGGTGTTGATGGTGGCCTCGGCGATGCTCGACCACGTTTTCGCGCCCCAGGCCCCGGAGACGCGGGGGGACCGCACGCTGGGGATCTACCAGGTGGGCCTGCGCAGTGAGACCAACGCCTACACGGGCTTCGCCGGCTACGGGCTGGCGCAGCGCGCCGTGGGCGGGCTCCCCCAGGAGACCCCGGCGGTGGAAGAGGTCTCGATCTACTCGGTGCCGACGACGGTGGTCTCCTACGTGGACGGCCGGAAGATCGAGTCGCTGCTCAAGTCGCACGGACGGGGCGTTCTGGCGGATCCTGGATTTCGAGTTCCTCGAAGGGGGGCCGTTCTCGGAGGAGGACAACAAGAACGGCCGGTTCGTGGCGGTGATCAACGAGACGACCCGCCGCCGCTACTTCGGCGGCGAGCCGGCCCTGGGACGGACGCTGCGGGCGGACAACCAGAGCTTCCGGGTGGTGGGCGTGGTGAAGGACGTGCCGATCCTCCGTGTGTTCCCGTTCGCGGACGTCTGGGTCCCCATCGGCACCACGAAGTCCGCGACCTACCGGACGGAGTTCACGGGGCCGTACATGATGGCGATCCTGGCCCGGAGCCGGGCCGACTTCCCGGCCATCAAGGCCGAGGTGGCGTCCCGGCTCAAGGAGGCCGAGCCCTACATCCCCGACCGCAAGATTTTCCAGAAGATCGGCGGCGGGGCCGACACGCTGTTCGAAACGGTGTCCCGCGTCCTTTTCGGCGGCAATGAGTTGGGGGACAGCCATCCGGACCGGCTGTTCGGCGTCCTGGTCCTGCTCGCGGTCCTGTTCATGGTGCTCCCCACCGTCAACCTGGTGAACATCAACCTGAGCCGCATTCTCGACCGGGCCTCGGAGATCGGCGTGCGCAAGGCGTTCGGCGCCTCGTCGCGGACTCTGGTCGGGCAGTTCGTGGTCGAGAACGTGGTGCTGACGCTTCTCGGCGGGCTTCTCGGCCTCGTGCTGGCGGTGGCCGTGCTGGCCGGCATCAACGCGAGCGGGCTGATCCCCTACGCGCAGCTCCACCTGAACCTCCGGGTCTTCGGCTACGGCCTGGCCCTCGCCCTGTTCTTCGGCCTGTTCTCGGGGGTGTATCCCGCGTGGCGCATGTCCCGCGTTCACCCCGTGCAGGCGCTCCGTGGGAGGACCGTATGATGCGACACCTCATGAAGCTGGTGTGGAACCGCAAGCGCACCAATGCTCTGCTGATCGTGGAGATTTTCTTCTCGTTCCTGGTGACCTTCGCCGTGGCCACACTGGGGATGTATTTCCTCGACAACTACCGGCGTCCCTTGGGCTACCAGTGGCGGAACGTCTGGCAGATGGACGTCGACATGAAGCAGATGAATGACGATTCCTTCACCCAGGCGCAGACGGAGCAGCTCGCGCGGGTGCTCCAGGAGGTGCGCGGGCTCGCCGAGGTGGAGGCCGTGGGAGGAGCCATGACGTCGCCCTTTGGATTCGGCCGCTACGGGGATGGCGCCAAGGTCAACGGCCATAAGATGGAAATGGATTTCAACGAGGTCACGCAGGACTTCGACAAGGCGATGTCACTCGAAGTCGTCCGCGGCCGGTGGTTCCAGCCCTCGGACGCCGCCCTTGCCTGGAAACCGGTCGTGATCGACGAAGACCTGGCGCGAGAGGCGTTTCCCGGCGAGGATCCGGTGGGCAAGACATTCACCAAGCCAGACCCGAAGGAAGAGAGGCCCGAGCGGCGGGTGATCGGCGTGATCCGGGATTTCCGCCAGGGTGGCGAGCTCTCGAAGGCGTCACCCCCTACTACCTGAGGTACAAGCGGGTCGGACCGAACGCAGGCGGGCGGACCGGCCGGCACGGGTGCTGCTCATCAAGCTCCGCCCCGGCACGCCGGCCGATTTCGAGGAGCGGCTCACGGAGCGGGCTCAGCGCGTGGCGCCGGACTGGTCGTTCCGCGTCAAGCCGCTCGCGCAGGCCCGGGAATCCTCGTTTCGGCTGAAGATCGCGCCCCTGGCCGTAGGAGGCGTCGTAGCCTTCTTCCTGCTCCTCATGGTCGGCCTCGGTCTGCTGGGGGTGCTGTGGCAGAATCTTCTCCAGCGGACCCGCGAGATCGGCCTGCGCCGGGCCACCGGGGCTTCCCGCCAGGCGGTCCACCGGCAGATCCTCCTGGAGCAGCTCCTGTTGACCACCCTGGGAGTGATCCTGGGGACCATCCTGGTAATCCAGATCCCGGTTCTCGACCTGGCCGGCTTCATCAGCACCCGGATCTTCGTGGGCGGCCTGCTCGTCGCCGCGGGCTCCATGTACCTGCTCTCGATGCTATGCGCCTTCTATCCCAGCACCGTGGCCGCCCGGGTGCCTCCCGCCGAGGCCCTGAGGTACGAATGACGCTCTTGCCTTCGCCCTCTCCGTCGCGATGATCCTGATCGTCGACGACGATCCGTCGGTGGTCGCTTCCCTGGGCCTCCTCCTCAAGCGCCACGGGCACCCCAACCGGGGCGCCCGGTCGCGGGAGGAGGCCCTCGCCTGTCTGCGCGAGCAGGACTTCGACCTCGTGCTGCTGGACATGAACTTCTCCCGCGCCACCACGGGCGAAGAGGGGCTGGAGCTGCTGGGGGAGGTCCGCCGGCTGAGACCCCGCATGCCGGTGATCCTCATCACGGCCTGGGGCTCGATCACGCTCGCCGTCGAGGGGATGAAAGCCGGGGCCGCGGACTTCATCACCAAGCCGTGGAACAACGCCCAGCTCCTCCAGTCCGTGGAGACAGCCTTGTCGCTCGCCTCGCAGCCCGACCGCGGCCCCTCCCTCAGCCGCGAGGAGCTCGACCGCCGGTTCGATTTTCGCGCGCTGGTGGGCGGTGATCCGCGCTTCCTCAAGATCCTGGAGCTCGTGGGCCGCGTGGCACCCACGGACGCCTCGGTGCTCATCACCGGCGAAAGCGGCACGGGCAAGGAGCTCATCGCCGAGGCCCTCCACGCCAACAGCCGGAGGAAGGACGGCCCGTTCGTCAAGGTCAACCTGGGCGGCATCTCCTCCACCCTCTTCGAGAGCGAGATGTTCGGCCACGTCAAAGGCGCCTTCACCGACGCCCGGGCGGACCGCAAGGGGCGCTTCGAGCTGTCCGACCGGGGGACGATCTTTCTGGATGAGATCGGCGAGATCGACCCCGCCGCCCAGGTGAAGCTGCTGCGGGTGCTCCAGGACCGTTCCTACGAAGTCCTGGGATCGAGCCACCCGCGCACCGTGGACGTGCGGGTGGTCTCGGCCACCAACCGTGATCTCTCCGAAATGGTGGAGAAGGGGCAGTTCCGCGAGGACCTCCTCTACCGTCTGAACTTGATTGCCGTGCGCCTGCCGGCCCTGCGCGAGCGCCGGGGGGACGTGCCTCTGCTGGCCCGCCACCTGCTCGACGCTTCCGCCCGCGCCTACCGCCGGGGGCCGATCCAGATCACCGACCGCGCCCTCTCCTGGCTCCAGGATCAGCCCTGGCCGGGGAACATCCGCCAGCTCAAGCAGACGATCGAACGGGCCGTCCTGGTGCTCGACGGTGACCGGCTGGACGCGGCGGACCTCGTGGCCCTCTCCGGCCTCGAAGAGCGCGAGGCGCGAGGGCCGTCCGGAGCGAGCGCCCTCCCGAGCCCGGGCGCGATGACGCTCGACGAGATGGAAAAGGCCATGATCGTCAAGTGCATGCGGCACTACGAGGGGAACGTCACCAAGGTCGCCGAGGCCCTGGGGCTCTCCCGGGCGGCGCTTTATCGGCGGTTCGAAAAGTACGGGCTGGAGCCGCATTGAGCCTCCGCGCCAAAATCATCGTCTACCTGGTGCTGATTCACGCCGTGCTGGCGGCGATTTCGTTCGTCGTCCTCCGGAAGAACCCCTGGTGGCTGCTCGCCGTCGAGGGCCTGTTCGTCCTCTCGATCGTCCTCGGCTTCTTCCTCGTCCGGGCCTTTTTCGTCCCCTTGGACCTCATCCGCACGGGGGCCGAGCTGATCGGCGAGCGCGACTTCACCTCCCAGTTCCGCGAGGTGGGCCAGCCGGAGATGGACGCCCTCATCCGCATCTACAACCGGATGATCGACCGCCTGCGCGAAGAGCGGCTCAGGCTCCAGGAGCAGCATTACTTTCTCGAAAAGATCCTCGCCGCCTCGCCGGCCGGCATCGTGACCCTGGACTTCGACGGCAAGGTGGACTCCGTCAACCCGGCGGCCGAACCTTTCCTGCAGGTGATTTCCGCCACGGTGTTGGCGGCGATCCCCCTGGGGGGCTCCGAGGTGCTCTCCCTTCAGGGAGGCCGCCGGATCAAGGCCTCGCGGGCCGAGTTTTTCGATCGCGGTTTTTCGCGCAGCTTCCTGCTGCTGGAAGAGCTGACCGAGGAGCTGCGGGCCTCGGAGCGGGCGGCCTACGGCAAGCTGATCCGCATGATGTCCCACGAAATCAACAACTCGGTGGGAGCCGTGGGCTCGCTCCTCGACTCCTTCCGCGGCTATTCGGACCAGCTCGGTGGGGAGGATCGGGACGACTTCCTCCAGGCCATCACGGTCGCCATCACGAGGCTCGAAAACCTCCGCGCCTTCATGAACGGCTTCGCTGAAGTCGTCCGCCTCCCGCCCCCGGACCGCCGACCGACCGACCTCCGCCGGCTCCTGGACGAGATCCTTCTCCTCCTGCGTCCGGACCTCGACCGCCGCCGCATCCGCGTCGAGTGGCAGGAATCCCAATCCCTGCCGCCCATCGATTTAGACCGCAATCAGATCGAGCAGGTTCTGGTGAATGTCCTCAAGAACGCCGTGGAGTCGATGGGAGAAGACGGCCGCTTGGCGGTCCGCCTAGGCTTGGAAGGGAAGCGGCCTTATTTGGCGATCCAGGACAGCGGCCCGGGGATCCCGTCGGACGTGCAGCCGCTCCTCTTCACCCCCTTCTTCTCGACCAAGAGGAACGGCCGCGGCCTGGGCTTGACCCTGGTTCAGGAGATTCTCTCGGCCCACGGCTTCGAGTTCCGCCTGGGTCCGGGCGAGGGTGGGGGGGCGGAGTTTTGGGTGGGGTTTTGAATCCGCTGCGTCACTGGCGTATGATTGTGGTGTGGTCATCGTCGAGTCGAAGTCCTTCACCTCAAGGATCGTAGATCTCCTCTCGGACGATGCTTACCGGCTGCTCCAACTGGAGCTCATGGACCAGCCAACCACCGGGAGCGTAATCCGTGGTTCAGGCGGGTTGCGGAAGTTGCGTTGGAGTCTGCCGGGCCGGGGAAAGCGGGGTGGAGCGCGCGTGATCTATTTCTGGCATGCCTCGTCTCATACGATCCTCATGCTCTTCGCCTTCCCCAAAAACGAGCAGACGGATCTCTCTGCCCCACAGCGTCAGAGGCTCCGAGAGATCGTGGAAAAGGAGTTCCCATGAAAGACGAGCTTTTCGAAGAGTTGATCGAAAGCGTACGCGAAGGGGGCGCAATCCTTCGAGGAGAGCGAAACCCGTTGAGGATCTTCCGCTTCGAAGAACCGGACATCCGCCGTCTGCGTGAGAGGCATGGCTTGAGCCAGTCGAGATTTGCCGCTCTGATGGGGATCAGCGTCGGCACACTTCGGAACTGGGAGCAGGGCAGGCGGAAACCGGAAGGAAGCGCTCGAGTGCTCCTGCGCGTAGTTGAGAAGCACCCTGAAGCAGTCTTTGAGGTAGTCAATGGAGCCTTCGACCGGAAGACCGTCTGATCGGTATTGCCGGTATCGCCGAGTTAGCCGCCGCCGTCACCATCTGCGGCTTCGCTCAACGGCACAGCAGGGCCACGGCCTGCTCCCGGTCCACGCTCGGGAAGTGGTCCAGGAAGGTGTCGAGAGATTCCCCTCCCTCCAGGTAGTCCAGGAGGGTTTGAACGGGCACCCGGGTGCCGACGAAGACCGGGGTGCCTCCCAGGATGTTGGGGTTCGAGTGGATCGCGGGTTGGTCGTTCATAGCCTGTCTACCCCCGAGGTCGTCATCCCCATACTGTACCGCAGAGGGCTGCCAGTCTCACTTCGCCGTCACCACCCATCCGCTCTGAAGGGGCCGTCCCTCGTAGCCCAATCCCTCCACGAAGATGTCCTTGAAGGTGATCGGGACGCTCCGTGAGTACAACGGGTCCGGGCCGTCCGTGAGCTGAAAGTGGAGGTGGGGCTCCGTGGAGTTGCCGGAGTGGCCGAGTTGGGCGATGACTTGGCCGCGGGTGACGGTGTCGCCAGCCTTCACCCGGACGCTTCCCTGCTTCAGGTGGGCATAGTGGGAGTATTCGCCCCCGGCGTGGCGGAGGATGACGTAGTTGCCGAGCGGCGCCTTGTAGCTCTTCGCGAGCAGCTCATTCTGGGCTATCACGGTTCGCTTCTCGAAATCCGCCGAGCTCTCGCCCGGCCGTTGGAGCCGGTCGTTGGCCTCGGTCGCGTCCGCTGAGACCTCGACGACGGTGCCGTCGGCGACGGCGCGGATGTCCTTGCCGAAGGCGTAGTAGTCGTCGAGCCGGCTGCCGTCTCCCTTGTGGAACCTGCCGTCCCCTCCGGTGGCGACGAGGTCTAAGCCGAACTCTTCGTTGGTCACCCACCGGTGAGGCACGTGGAGGTTGGGCGCCACGGCAACGTACCAGGTCCCCGCCATGGGGAAGAGGTAGTCGTTGGGGGACTGGTGGACCTCGACCTTCAGAGCCGTCCGTGCTTCGACGGACTTCCCCGAGGCGTCCTTCCCATGAGCGAGGATGGCGAGGCCGTCCGCGGGGAGGCCGCTGAGGAGAAGAGGCTTGCCGAAAACCACCAGGGCCGTGCCGGGTTCCAGGGTCCGGTTGGCGGCGAGATGCAGCCCCGCGAGATACCGGCTCGTCTGAAAGTAGAAGTCGTAGAGCTTGACGATGCCCTGCGCCTCCATGGCGCTCATGCGCTGGGCGCTCTTTTCGAGGTCTGCCGCCGGGACGATCAAGGTCTGGAGGGGCTGCCCCCCGGAGAGGGCCTGGATCTCGATGGACTCCAAGGTGACGGGATCGCCTTCCTTTTGGACCACGGCGACGTTCTGGAGAACAACGGTATAGAGGCCACGGGTGACATCGACCTCGTAGGCGTAGACGAAGTCCTTGGGATGGACGCGCACTTCCAGAGCCGCGGCGGGCAGGGGGAGCAAAACGAGCAACAGGGCGAAAAGTCGCCTCATGGTGGTTCCTCTCTTTCTGGTCAGCCCGGAGACGTCCAGGCTCGGCTGACACTACGCGGTGGGAGAGGATTGGGTTGCGCATCCTGGTTGCGCCTTTGCTCGACAGCTTTGGCGCGCTGAGGTAGGATCAATTAACCCCTTCTCGTGCCCGGAGGTGTTCTTGGAGACCATGATCGGCAATGCGAAAGCACGAGAGTGATCGCTTCTGGGTGCCCGCGGGCCGGCCTGTTTCGATTGCCGGGCGCAAGATCGACGGCATGGTGTACTTCGGGTCCGGGCTTCGGCCGGTCAGCGGCTATCGTGGGGACGTCGAGCCGGCCCTTCTCGATCCCCGCCGGAAGGTGAGCTGGACCCGTCCCGACCACAGTGGGCAGCTCATGGGCTACTGGCCCTCCTACACCCGGATCGATCCGGCGAGCCGGGCGGCGTACCTCCACTGGCTCGCGCAGGGGCGCAGGGACCCGGCCGCCTACATCGGGTACGTGTTCCTCTTCTTTTACGGGATCGAGCGGCGGGTCCTGGTGGACGCCCAGACTTCAGAGAAGGCCAAGGCTGAGATCGGCGGATTGCTCGCGGAAGTCGAGCGTCTCCTCGAGATCTATGGCGGCAACCACTCGTTCCGGGGTTACGCGAAGTCCTTTCTTGACGTGGCCTGCCTCCTCCATTGCCCGATCGATCCGTCGACGCTCCCGCCGCCGCGGACGCAGAATGATTGGTATGTTCCTCTCTCGGTGAAGCTCGCCCTGGGCTCCTTCGCGGCGGAGGAGAAGCCGATCCCTCCGGACTGGGCCTATACGTGGGCGGCCTGCTCCCCGGAGGTCCGCCTGCGCACGCCGGCCCGCCGCTGTCCGGACGAGTTCGAGGAGCTGTTCAAGATCCGCTACGTGCAAGCGTTCAATGGCGGCGGGCTCAAGGTGAAGCCGAACAAGACCCGGATCTCGGCCGAGTACCGTCCTGCCAGCCCTTCCTTTTCCGGATCTGTCTCCGTGACGTTGAGCAGCCTTCCGGACGTCACGGGGCTTGCGGGCCCCCTTCGCAGGCTGCAGGATATCGTGGACCGTACCCAGAAGGCTCTCGACGTTTACAGCCGCTGGCTGGGACGCACTGGAGAGAGCCGCAGCCTGGCAGCGGTGGCCCTGCTCCCCCCGGAGCTGGCCCGGGGGCGAGAGAGTGATGAGGTCCGGCGGTTCGTGGCCTGGATCGATGGCGTGCTCGCCGGTGGCGGAATCGCCCTGGTGAACGGTGAGGACCTCGGGGAGCGGTGGCCCTGCAAGGTCGAGGGGAAGCTCTCACGGCGCGACGCCGAGCTGCTGGCCGGATTCCTGGAGCAGCGCGGGTATGGGCTGGAGCCGGACGTCCGCTTCGGCGGCCCTCCTCCTGGCAGTGGACCGTCAGTGCTCTTCCGGCTGGCCTCGGAGGGGGGCCCGGAGCCGGGAGCCGCCTACCACGCCGCGGCCGTGCTGCTGCATCTGGCCGTCACGGTGTCGGCCGCGGACGGAGCGGTCAGCGAGACCGAGGAGCGCCACCTGCTCGCCCACCTCGAAAACGCCCTCCATCTGTCTCCGGCGGAGCGCGCGCGGCTCAAGGCCCACCTGCGCTGGCTGGTGGCTTCACCCCCCGGGCTGACGGGGCTCAAGAAGAAGATCGAGCCTCTGGGCGAGCCGCAACGCCGTGAGATCGGACAGTTCCTGGTCACGGTGGCGGGCGCGGACGGGCACGTCGGCGCCGAGGAGCTGAAGCTCCTGTCGCGCATCTATCCCCTGTTGGGGCTGGAGGCGCAGGCTGTCTACTCCGACGTCCACGCCCTGGCGAGCGCCGAGGCGCCGCCGCTGCCGGCAGCCACCGAGCCGGTGACGGTACGCCCCGCCGGTCCGGCGCCCGCGGGGTTCCCGATCCCGCCGCCGAAGGCGGCACGGCCGGCGAGCGGGATCACCCTGGACCCGAGGAAGGTCCAGGCCAAGCTCGCGGAAACGGAGGCCATCGCCGGAGTCCTCGAAGGGATCTTCAGCGAGGAGGAAGAGAAGCCCGTTCGCGCGGCCGTTTCGCCGCCAGCCGGTCCCGTGGCGGGTCCGCCGCCTCTCGCGGGGCTCGACCCGCCCCATTCGGCTTTCCTGCGTCGCCTGGCGGAGAAGGCCTCCTGGGAGCGGATGGAGCTGGAGAAGCTGGCCGGGGAGCTTGGGCTGATGCCCGACGGGGCCTTGGAAATCATCAACGAATCAGCTTTCGAGCGTTGCGGAGCCCCTCTCGTCGAGGGGGATGAAACGCTCGAGATCGACAGCCAGGTGCTCGAGGAGATGTTGGCATGACCGACAAGCAGATCCGCCCGCGCGACCGCGACGCGATCCTCCAATCCCTGCGCGCCGGTGTTGTGCCGCGCAGGGGACACCAGTACATCCAGGTCGGCCGGGCCGAGGAGGTCCAGGCGCTGCTGCGGGACCTGGACCGCATCGCGGACGGCGGCTCGGCTCTCCGGTTCGTCATCGGCGAATTCGGGTCGGGCAAGACGTTCTTTCTGTTCCTCGTCCGCTCCATTGCGCTGGAGAAGGGGCTGGTGGCCTCCCAGGCCGACCTCAACCCGGACCGCCGGCTGCATGCCACGGGAGGCCAGGCCCGGTCTCTCTATGCGGAGCTGATGGCGAATCTTGCCACGCGCACGAAGCCGGACGGCGGCGCGGTGGCGAGCGTCGTGGAGCGCTTCGTCACCTCGGCCTTGCAGCAGGCCCGCGAGAGCGGCGCCGCGGTGGAAGGCGTCCTCCAGGACCGGCTCGGGAGCCTGTCGGAGATGACGGGCGGCTATGACTTCGCCGAGGTGGTCGCCGCCTACTGGCGGGGACACGACCAGGGGAACGATCAGCTCAAGTCGGACGCCGTCCGCTGGCTGCGGGGCGAGTTTTCCACCAAGACGGACGCCCGCAAGGCCCTGGGCGTGCGGACCATCGTCGACGACGACAACCTCTACGACCAGCTCAAGCTGTTCTCCCGCTTCGTGCGGCTCGCGGGCTACGGAGGCCTGCTCCTCTGTCTCGACGAGCTGGTCAACCTCTACAAGCTGGCGAACAGCCAGGCCCGCGGCAGCAACTACGAGCAGATCCTGCGCATCCTGAACGACAGCCTGCAAGGGGTGAGCGTGGGGCTCGGATTCCTGCTGGGCGGCACCCCCGAGCTTCTGATGGACACCCGCCGCGGGCTCTACAGCTACGAGGCGCTGCGCTCCCGGCTCGCCCAGAACCGGTTCGCGGTCGAGGGGAGGAAGGACTTCACGGGGCCGGTGCTCCATCTGGCCAACCTGAGCCCGGAGGAGCTGTACGTGCTGCTGCGCAACCTCCGGCACGTCCAGGCCGGGGGCGAGCCCGAGAAGTACCTGCTCCCCGACGAGGCGCTCGTGGCCTTCATGGAACACTGCTCGAAGCGGGTGGGGGAGGCCTACTTCCGAACACCGCGCAGCACCATTCGAGCCTTCCTGGAGCTGCTGGCCGTGCTGGAGCAGAACCCCGGAGCCTCCTGGACCGGCCTGCTGGGCGCGGTGGACGTCGCGCCGGACGTGAACCCTGATCTCGAGCCGGTTCGAGAGGAGGGGCCGGCGACTCCGGCCGAGGCCCGTCCCGAGGAGGGCAGAGACGGCGGAGAGGACGACGAGCTGGCGTCGTTCACCCTGTAGTCATGACGGAAATTTCCTCCGCGTTCGACCTCCTGCACCCGAAGATCCAGAGATGGCTCTGGCGCCAGGGGTGGGAGGCTCTCCGGGACGTCCAGGAGACGGCGGTGGCGCCGGTCCTCGCCGGAGATTCGGACGTGGTGATCTCCGCCGCCACGGCCACCGGCAAGACCGAGGCGGCCTTCCTGCCGATTCTCACGACCCTGGCGGAGGACCCGGGCGGGAGCGTGCGGGCTCTCTACGTCAGCCCTCTCAAGGCCCTGATCAACGATCAGTTCGACCGGCTGGAGCTGCTCTGCGAGGATCTGGACGTGCCGGTGGCCCGCTGGCATGGCGACGTGGCCGTCTCCCAGAAGCGGAAGCTCCTCCAGCGCCCCGAGGGCGTGCTGATCATCACCCCGGAGTCCCTGGAAGCCCTCTTCGTCCTTCAGGGTCCGAAGGTGCGGACCCTCTTCGAGCGGCTCGCCTATGTCGTGATCGACGAGCTGCACGCGTTTCTCGGCACCGAGCGTGGCCGGCAGCTCCAGTCGCTCCTGCATCGCGTCGAGCTGGCGGTCCGGCGCAGGGTACCCAGGATCGCGCTGTCCGCAACCCTGGGGGACCTGTCTCTCGCTTGCGAGTTTCTGCGTCCGGGAGGCGGTGACGCCGTCCGGAGGATCGTCTCGGCGGCGGGCGGCCAGGAGCTGAAGATCCAGGTCCGTGGCTGTCTCGAGACGCCGCCGCGCCTCTCGGCCGCTCAGGCCAAGGCCCTGGAGGCTGCCGGCCAGGAAGTGTCCATTGAGGACTTCGTGACCGGTGACGTCCTGGAGATCAGCCGGCACCTCTTCGCCCGGCTGCGCGGCGGGCACCATTTGATCTTCGCCAACTCCCGGAAGGACGTGGAGCTGTTCGCGGACCTGCTGCGCCGCCATTGCGAGGTCCAAGGCATCTCGAACGAGTTCTGGCCCCACCACGGCAGCCTCTCCCGCGAGCTGCGGCAGGAGTCCGAAGCGGCGATCAAGGACCGTGCACGGCCGGCCAGCGCCGTGTGCACGACGACGCTGGAGCTGGGGATCGACGTCGGGGCCATCGAGAGTGTTGCGCAGATCGGGGCTCCCCCTTCCGTCGCCAGCCTCCGGCAGCGCCTGGGGCGCTCCGGCCGGCAGGGTGGAGCGGCGGTCCTGCGCGCCTACGTCCAGGAGCAGGAGATCGACCAGCGCACGCCACCGCACGGCATGCTGCGCGCGAAGCTCGTGGAAACGATCGCGGCGATCCAGCTCCTGGTCTCCGGCTGGTGCGAGCCGCCGGAGCCCGCGGCCCTCCATCTCTCGACTCTCGTGCAGCAGGTGCTTTCCCTGATCGCGCAGTCCGGAGGCGTACGGGCCGACCAGGCCTGGCGGGCCCTGTGCCGGGACGGCCCCTTCCGTGCCGTCGACTCCACCCGCTTTGCCGAGCTGCTGCGGAGCCTCGGGAGCCGCGAGCTGGTCCGCCAGCTCCACACGGGCGAGCTCGTGCTGGACCTCGCGGGAGAAAAGATCGTCAACCACTACAGCTTCTACACGGCTTTCCAGACCGCGGAGGAGTACCGCCTGACCAGCGGCGGCCGCAACCTGGGGACGCTGCCGATCTCCTACCCCCTTTTCCCCGGGCTCTACCTGATCTTCGGTGGCCGCCGCTGGCTGGTGTTGGAGGTGGACGAAGGGCGCAAGACGGTGGATCTCAAGCCGGCCCAGGGCGGGAGGCTGCCCGCTTTCGAAGGCGGGCGCGGCGCACTCGTGCACGACCGGGTCCGGCAGGAGATGCTGGAGGTCTACCGGTCCGCGGCCATCCCGGCCTTTCTGGATGCCACGGCCCGGGACCTGCTGGCCGAAGGGCGGGCTCACTTCTCGCGGCTGGGCTTGGCGGACCACCGCCTCCTGGCGGACGCGGGAGGGTCGATCCTGTTCTGCTGGCGGGGCGACCGGGTGTTGGACACCCTCGTGGTCTGGCTGAGCGACCGGGGCTTCCGGGTGGCCACCGAGGGGCTGGCGCTCCTTTTTCCCAATGCCGGCCCCGAGGAGGTCCGGCGGGAAATGACGCTCCTTGCGAGCCAGGAGCCTCCCGATCCGCTCGTCCTCGCGGCCTCGGTCGCGAACAAGCGGATCGAGAAGTTTCATCCCTTCCTCAGCGATCCCCTCCTCGCGGCGGACTATGCCAGCCAGCGGCTGGACGTGATGGGAGCGTGGGCGGTGGTGGGGGAGATTGCAAACCGCGAGTAGCCGTGGGCTCCTGGCGGGCCGCTGCCGCTGTGGTATCGTTTATCGGCCTCACCATCAAGGAGACTTTCATGGCCCGCACCGGATTCGCGGCTCGTCTGCGCTATGCCTTCGACAACAGCATGTCCCGGGGAGCGATCGCCCTGATCGGTTATCTGGGGCTCGCTTCGATCGTTCTGATCGTCTTCTTCGCCCTGATTCTCGTCATCTTCCGCGTCGATCCGGGAGACGGGGCTCCGGCGGGCTTTCTGGAGGCGTCCTGGCTGAGCCTCATGCGTACGCTCGACTCGGGCACCATGGGGGGCGACGCGGGCTGGCCGTTCCGCCTCCCCATGCTGGGGGTGACGCTGGGGGGCATCTTCATCGTCAGCGCCCTGATCGGCGTCATCAACACCGGCCTCGAAGGGAAGCTCGAGGAGCTGCGCAAGGGGCGGTCGTTCGTGGTGGAGAGCGACCATACGCTGATCCTCGGCTGGTCGCCCAAGGTCTTCACCGTGCTCTCGGAGCTGGTGCTCGCCAACGAAAACCGCAAGAAGCCGCGCATCGTCATCCTCGCCGAGAAGGACAAGGTGGAGATGGAGGACGAGATCCGGGCCCAGGTCGAGGACACGAAGAACACCAAGATCATCTGCCGCACGGGCAGCCCGCTCGATCTGCAGGATCTGGAGATCGCCAACCCCCGCGAAAGCCGGTCGATCATCATCCTGGCGCCGGAAACGAAAAATCCGGACCCCGAGGTCATCAAGACGATCCTGGCCCTCACCAACAACCCGAACCGGCGGCCGGAGCCCTACCACATCGTGGCCGAGATCGCCGATCCCCGGAACCTCGAAGTGGCCCGCATGGTGGGCCGCGAAGAGGTGCAGCTCATCGCCACGGGGGACCTGATCTCCCGGATCATCGTGCAGACCTCCCGGCAGTCGGGCCTGTCGGTGGTGTACACGGAGCTTCTCGACTTCGGCGGTGACGAGATCTACTTCACGGAGGAGCCGAAGCTCGTGGGCCGGACCTTCGGCGAGGCGATCCTTGCCTACGAGGATTCCTGTCTGATGGGGCTGCGGCAGAAGAATGGAGACATCCGCCTGAATCCACCCATGAGCACACGGATCGAGGCCGGGGACCAGGTCATCGCCATCTCGGAGGACGACGACACCGTGAAGGTCTCCGAGAGCCTGGAGCCGTGGGCGACGCTGCCGTCGCGCCTCGGGGTCGACGACGGAGCCATCCGGGAGGGAATCGTCCAGACCCGGCGGCCGGAGCGCACGCTCATCCTGGGCTGGAACGGCCGGGGTGTGGCGATCGCGCAGGAGATGGACAACTACGTGGCGCCCGGATCGATCCTGACCGTGGTGGCGGACTCGGAAGGCGCGAAGAACGAGGTGGAGCGGGAGTGCGGCGACCTGAAGAACCAGAAGGTCACCTGCATCGAGTCGGACACCACGGACCGCCGGGCCCTCAACGGCCTTGGGGTCTCGGACTACGACCAGATCATCCTGCTCTGCTACTCGGACGTGATGGAGGAGCAGGAGGCCGACGCACGGACGCTGATCACTCTCCTCCACCTGCGCGACATGGCGGAAAAGGGTGGCCACGACTTCCGCATCGTCAGCGAGATGCTGGACGTCCGGAACCGCGAGCTGGCCGAGGTGACGCAGGCGGACGACTTCATCGTCAGCAACAAGCTGACCAGCCTCATGCTCTCGCAGGTGTCGGAGAATCCGGCCCTGAACGCCGTCTTCGTGGACATGTTCGCCCCCGAGGGCTCGGAGATCTACCTGAAGCCGGCCGGCGACTACGTGGAGCTGGGCCGCGAGGTGAATTTCTACACCGTCGTCGAAGCGGCCCGCCGGCGCGGCCAGACGGCCATCGGCTACCGCATCAACTCGCAGGCCAAGGACGCTTCCAAAGCCTACGGGGTGGCGGTGAATCCGAAGAAGTCAGCCAAGGTGGCTCTGGGGAAAGAAGATTGGGTGATCGTGCTGGCGGAGGACTAGGGGCCCTGATGACTATGTATAATATATGTCGACTGTCGGCGATCTGAAGCGCTGCAGCCGTCGAAACGAGGAGCCCCATGGCGCTAGAGAAAGAGCTGGCGATCTACCAGGAAAGGCTTCCGGAGCTGAAGGCGGACGAGGGTAAGTTCGTCCTGATTCATGGCGAGGAAGTCGTGGACATCTTTACCAGCTATGAGGACGCGATCAAGGCTGGGTACTCTCAATTTGGCTTGAAGCCGTTTTTTGTCAAGCAGATTCACGCCTTGGAGCAGGCCCAGTTCATCTCGCGGTTCACCGATCCGTGTATAAGACGGGCTTCCTAGCTTCCATGCCCCACTTTACGCTCCAGATCAGCGCCGAAGGGCCAACCCTCAACGCATCCGTGGGGGTGAGCCAGCCACGAGCGGCCGCCCTGAAGGCAGCGGGCCAATCCATCCCGCAACTGATGCCCATCCGTGCCCTCGTAGATACGGGCGCAAGCTGTACCTGCCTCGATCCGTCCATCCTTACGGAGCTGAATCTCACACCTACCGGTGTCGTCAGTCTCAATACACCCTCGACAGGAGCGACACCTCAACAGGCTGACCAGTTCGACGTGGGATTGTTCATCCCTGCACCCAACGGATTGCCCCTTTTCATCAAGACAATGCCTGTGGTCGCTTCCCAACTCTTGTCCAGCCAAGGATTCCATGCACTGCTCGGAAGGGATGTTCTGAGTCAATGCCTCTTTGCTTACAACGGAGAGTTCGGAGTCTTTACCCTGGCCTTTTAATCCCTCAGAAGGCTCACTCCAGGCTCTTGCGGAACCGCAGGGACGCGAGCGTCAGCACCGTCACCCCGATCGCCAGCAGAGACAGCGCCTCCGGCCAGAGCACGTTGATGCCGGAGCCCTTGAGGAAGATGCCCCGCAGGATGTTCGCGTAGTAGCGGACGGGGATGACGCGGCTCGCGATCTGGAAGCCCCGCGGCATGTTCTCCACCGGGAAGATCAAGCCCGAGAGGTAGATCATGGGGACCATGAGGACGAAAACGCAGAGCCCCATGGCCTGCTGCTGGGTGCGCACGATCGTGGAGACCAGGAGGCCCAGGCCCAGCGTGGTGAGCAGGAAGAGGAAGGTGAGGAAGGCGAGGAGCAGGAGCGAGCCGCGCAGGGGGACATGGAAGAGGAACCGGACCAGGGCCGTGATCAGCAGCATGTCCAGCATTCCCACCACCACGAACGGCGTCAGCTTGCCCAGGATGAGCTGCCAGGAGCGTAGCGGCGTGACGCTGAGCTGCTCCAGGGTGCCGATCTCCTTCTCCCGCACCACGGCCATGGAGGGGAGGATCATGGTGACCAGCATCAGCACCATGGCGAGCACGGCCGGTACGTAGAACCAGCGGCTCTTGAGATCGGGGTTGTACCAGACCCGGGGGACCAGCTCGTAGCGTCCCACGGCGGGAGACGGCGCCGGACGATTCGCCAGACGGGAGGCGCACCGCGTCCGCCCCGGCCTGGGCGAGGATCCGGGAGGCGTAGGCGAGACCGAGGCCCGACGAGTTGGCGTCCGTGCCGTCGGCGATGACCTGCACGCTGGGGGCGCGGCCGGCGGCCATGGCCTCGCCGAAGCCCGTGCCGACCACCAGCGCGATCTGCGCGCGGCCCTCGACCAGCCAGGGCTCGATCGTCTCCACCGTGTCCTCCGCGCCCACGAGGTCGAAGGTGCCCGAGCCGGTGAAGCGCTCGACCAGGGCGCGGCTCTCGGGCGTGCGGTCCTGATCCACCAGCACCATGGGGACGCGGGTCACGTCCAGGTTGGCCGCGTAGCCCAGGGCGAGAAGCTGGACGAGCGGGCCGATGATCATGGCCGGAATCATTTTCTTGTCCTGCCGAAGCTGGAGGAACTCCTTGATGATCACCGCGAGGAGGGCGTGCACGTCAGATCTCCTTCCGCGAGAGCCGGACGTAGGCCAGCCCGAGGACGACCAGGGCGTAGAGAACGAGGAAGGCCATGTCTTTCGGGTAGGACTCCAGCCCGGCCCCCTTGAGGATGACCCCGCGCAGGACGACGTTGAAGTAGCGGGCCGGCACCGCGTAGGTGACGATCTGCAGGACCCTGGGCATGGAGCGGATGGGGAAGATGAAGCCCGAGAGGAAGATGGCCGGCAGCATGGAGACGAGCGCGCCGACCTGGAAGGCCATGGCCTGGGTGTCGGCGACGGACGAGACGAGCAGCCCCAGCCCCAGGGCGCCGATGAGGTAGACGAGCGTGGCCGCGAAGAGGTGGAGGTAGGGGCCCGAGACCTCGACGCCGAAGAGGACCCGCGCCGCCGACAGGATCAGGACGGTGGCGATGAGCGAGATCCCCAGGTAGGGGAGGGTCTTGCCCACGATCAGCTCGCCGGGCTTGAGCGAGGTCACCCGCAGCTGCTCCATGGTGCCCGCGCTCCTTCTCGCGCACCACGGAGAGGGCGGTCGAGAGGACGGCCGTGAGCATCAGGATGAAGCCGATCAGGCCGGGCACCAGGAAGCTGGGTGGACTTGCAGCTCCGGGTTGTACCAGACGCGGGGCTCGAAGTCGATCGGCGCCACTTGCAGGCGGCCGCCTGCTTCCGCTATTCGGACAGTGTTCGCCGCCGAGACGAGGGCCGAGGCGTAGCCCAGGACGGTGGTCGCCGTGTTGGCGTCGGCGCCGTCGAGAAGGAGCTGGAGCTGCACCGTCGCCCCCGCGGCCAGGTCGCGGCCTGCCCCTTCGGGGATCACCAGGATGGCCCGCGCCTGCCGCCGCTCGGTGACGCCCTCCAGGTCCGCCCCGGCCGGCAGGGCGGCCACGAGGTCGAAGTAGGTGGAGTTGACGAAGGAGGCGACCAGCTCGCGGCTGGCCGCGCTCTTGTCGTGGTCCTGCACGGCCAGGGCCACGTGGCGCACGTCGAAGTTCACGGCGTAGCCGTAGAGCAGGAGCATCATGCGGGGCACGCCCAGGAGCATGCCCAGGCTCAGGGGATCGCGGGCGGACTGGAGCAGCTCCTTCCAAGCCACGGCCCAGACTTTTCCGAGGTTCACGGCCCGCGCGCTGCCGCGTCCGCGCCTCGATGGAGTGGATGAAGACGTCCTCCAGCGAAGGCACGATCCGCTCGACCGTGGCCGGGCCGTTGCCGTCGCCTTCGAGCAGGTCGAGGATGCGGCGGCGCCCGTCCTCGGCGTCGGCCACCACCACGTGGAGCCGGTCGCCGAAGAGGGAGGCCTCGTAGACCCAGTCTTCTTTCTCCAGGCGCTCCTGGGCTTCGAGGAAGCGGGGCGCGACGACCTCCAGCACGGCGCGGCCGGCGAAGACCTCTTTCAGCTCGGCCACGGAGCCCAGGGCCACGAGCCGCCCCGCGTGCAGGAGGGCGATGCGGTCGCAGCGCTCGGCCTCGTCCAGGTAGTGGGTGGTCACGATCAACGTCACCCCGCCGGACGCCATGTCGTCGATCAATCCCCAGAAACGGCGGCGGGAGATGGGATCGACGCCGCCCGTGGGCTCGTCGAGGAAGACCAGCCGGGGGCGGTGGAGCACGGCGCAGGCCAGGGCCAGGCGCTGCTTCCAGCCGCCGGGGAGCGAGCGGGTGACGAGGTCCTCCTTGCCGGAGAGGCCCGCCGTGTCGATGGCCCAGGCCAGGCGGTCCGCCCTCTCCTTGCCGCGCAGGCCGTAGACGCCGGAGAAGAAGTTGAGGTTCTGCCGCACGGTCAGCTCGTCGTAGAGGCTGAAGCGTTGCGTCATGTAGCCGATGCGGCGGCGCACTCCCTCGGGGTCCTTGGCGACGTCGATGCCGAGCACCCGCCCGGTGCCCGAGGTGGGCGCGAGCAGGCCGCACAGAAGAGCCGGATGACGGTGGACTTGCCCGCGCCGTTGCTCCCCAGGAGGCCGAAGACCTCTCCTTCGCGGACGTCGAACGACACGTCGTCCACCGCCGTGAAGGCGCCGAAGCGCTTGACGAGATGGATGGCTTCGAGCGCCGGTCCGGCCATGGCTATCGCCCGACCGCGCGGTCGAGGTTGGCGAGGGCGATCCGCACCTGGGTGGCGACCGAGGTCTGGTCGAGGCCGGCCCGCAACAGATTGGTCTCGGCGTCCAGCAGCTCGGAGGATGGGACGACGCCTTCCTGGTAGCGGTCGCGGGCCACGCGCAGGTTCTCCCGCGCGGCCTCCAGGTTGCGGGCGGCCACGGCCACGGCGGCCTGGGCGGTGCGGAGGTCGAGCGCCCGCGAGGTGACCTCCAGGCGGAGGCGGCTCTCGAGATCCTCGACCTGCCGCTCCAGGGCGTCCGCCTGGGCCGACGCCTGAGCCGCTGCGGCGGCCACGCGGCCGCCGTCGAAAGCGCGCAGGGAAACAATCACCCCGGCGCTCCAGGTGCCCCGGAACGAGTCCGTCTGCGGGAAGATCCGGGGGTTCGGATTGGCGTAGTCGTACCCCACCGCGAGGTTGGCCTGGGGGCGCGAGGCGGATTTCTGAATCTCCACCGCCACGCGGGCCGCCTGGGCCCGCGCCTTCAGAGCCTGCACCTCGGGCCGGGCCTCCAGCGCCGCCGTCACGAGCGTCTCGGTCTCTCCCGCCTCGGTTTCTCCAGCCCCGGTCATGGCTCCATCAAGCGGCTCGGCCGGCTCGATTTGGGTGCCCGGAGGCAGCCCGGTCAGGCGGATGAGGCTCGCGTTCACCACGCCGGCCATGTTTTCGGCCTGGAGGCGGGCGAGCTCGGCCCGGTCGCGCTCCACCTGCACGGAGAGCACCTCGTTGGAAGCGGCGACGCCCACGTCGAAGCGGTTGCGGGCGTCCTTGAGGTGCCCCTCGTAGGAGGCCACGGCCTCGCGCAGCACCCGTTCGCTCTCCCGGGCGGTGACCAGGCCCCAGTAGGCCGTCCGGGTCTCCAGCAGGAGGTCGTTCAAGGCGCCGGTGCGGTCCAGCGCCGCGGCCTCCTTCTGGTGGCCGGCGGCGGCGATGACGCTCTCGACGCGTCCTCCGGTGTAAAGCGGCAGCGCGGCTCCCGCGTGGAGCCGGTAGTTGTTCGGCAGATTTGGGAAGAGTGTCCGCGTCCCCAGACCCGGCAGGGTGATCCGAAATTCATCCACGTCCGAATTCCGCGTGTAACCGGCCGCGAGGTCCACCAGGGGAAGGCGCTCCGCGCGAGCCCCCCGGGCGGCCGCGTCCGCGGCCTGCTCCAGGGCCGAGAGCGATTCCAGGCGTGGCGAGTTGGTCCGGGCGCGCTCCACGGCCTCGTCGAGGGTCAGGCGGACGCCGGATTGTGCGGCGAGCGGTGGTGGAATCAAGGACACCAAGGACAGCAAGGACAGCAAGGACACGACGGAAGAACGGTTCATTGCACCCTCTCCTCGATACGAGCCTCTATTCGGGAAATGAAGACGTCTTCGAGCGTCGGCAGCACGGCGCGGGCGAATCCCACCTCGATCCCCTGGGCCTTGAGGTCGGCGGCGATTCGCGTCGGCCGCGGCCTCCCCATCCGCCCGGCCGACCCCCTTGAGCGTGGCATGCAGCCGCTCGCCGAAGGACTGGACGTCCGCCACCTCCGGCAGCTCGCGCAGACGGTCCGCGGCCGAGCGCTTGGGCGTGGCCAGAACCTCGACGATGGCGGCTCCGGCCTCCGCCTTGAGGTGAGCGGGCGCGTCCACCGTCAGCAGGCGTCCCTGGTCCATGAGGGCGATGCGCTGGCAGCGCTCGGCCTCGTCCAGGTAGGGGGTGGTCGCGAGGAGGGTCAGGCCGTCGCGCTGGAGCTGGGCCAGGATCTTCCAGAAGTCCCGGCGGGAGACGGGATCGACGCCCGTCGTGGGCTCGTCCAGCACCAGCAACTCCGGGGTGTGGATGAGAGTGCAGGCGAGGGCGAGCTTCTGCTTCATGCCGCCCGAAAGGCGATCCGCCAGCCGGCCGCGGAAGGGAGTCATGCGGAGCAGGTCCAGCAGCTCGTCCCGCCGCGGCTTCCAACCCTTGACGCCGTGGACGGAGGCGAAGAAGGAGATGTTTTCGTCCACCGTCAGGTCGCCGTAGAGCGAGAAGCGCTGGGAGAGGTAGCCGATCCGCTTCGACAGCTCGGCGCCTTGGCGCACGGGCTCCAGGCCGCAGGTGCGCACGGTGCCGGCGCTCGGCGCGAGGAGGCCGAGGATGACCCGCAGCGTCGTGGTCTTGCCGGCGCCGTCCGGCCCGATGAGGCCGAACATCTCGCCCCGGCGGACCTCGAAGGAGACGTCCTCGGCGGCCACGACCTTGCCGTAGCGGCGGGTCAGGCCCTGGACCTGGACCATGATGTCGGAGCTCATGACGCGGGTTTCCCCACGGGGGCTGCTGCCTGGAACCGAGCCTCGGCGGGCATGCCGGGCTTGAACAGGCCGTCTCGGTTGTCCAGGCCGACCTTGACCTTGTAGACGAGCTTCACGCGCTCGTCCCGGGTCTGCACGTTCCGGGGGGTGAACTCGGCCTTGGAGGCCACGAAGGTGATCTTCCCCTCGCGGGTCTGGCCGTCGTCCGTGACCACCGTGGCCTTCTGGCCGATGCGGATGCGCCCCAGGTCCGGCTCGCCGATGTAGACGGTGAGCCAGGCGTCGGCCAGATTGGTGATCACGCAGAGGGGGGCTCCTGGCTGGAGAAGCTCGCCGGGCTCGGCGATTTTCTCCGTCACCACGCCCGCCGTGGGGCTCACGACGGTGGCGTCCACCCGCTGCTGCTCCAACTGGGCGATACGGGCGTCGGAGACGCCGACGCGGGCACGGGCGGTGGCGATCTCCTCGGGGCGGCTGCCGTTCTTGAGGCGGGTCAGGGTCTCCCGCGCCTGCTTGAGCCGGGCCGCCGCCACGTCGCGGCGCGTGCGGGCGTCGTCCCGGGACTTGGGTGTGCCGGAGCCCCTGTCGAGGAGGCCCTGCATGCGGTCCAAGTCCTTCTGGGAGCCCGCGAGATCGGCCTCGGCCTGGGTGACCTGGGCGGCTCCGGCGGCGATGTCTTCCTTGCGGGAGCCGGCCACCCGGAGCGCCACCTCCGCCTCCGCCGCCTGCCGCTCGGCCTGGGCCTGGGCCACGGCGAGGTCCACGTCCGTGGTGTCCACGTGGGCGATCTCCTGCCCGGCCGTAACGGTGTCCCCCTCCGCGAGGCTGAAGTCCTGCAGCCGGCCCGCGACCTTGGTGGAGAGCCGCACGTCGGTGGCCTCCACGTGCCCCGAGGCCACGAGGAGATTGGGGTCCTTCTTCTCCCCGCCGCACGCGGCGAGGGCCACGAGGGCGGCGGTCAAGAGAGCGGTGCGGGTCATGGTCTGGGTCTCCTCGTCTTCGGATTCGTATGGAGGCAGGCCTTCTTTTGACCTCGGCGGCGCCCCACGGCTCCTATTCGGGCCAGATGCTCCGCGGTCCGGCGGTCGCCTCAGTGAGCTTGGGGAGGAGCAGATTCTACGCCGGGACGATTCCGCTCCCAGAGTGCCCCGTCGTTTTCGACCGAGACCAGGCTGTAGAACCTGCTCAGCCGGAGGATCATCGGATGATGGTGCTGCAACTTCCAGGTGTAGACGTAGTCCGCGCGGTCCTTCCATAGCCTCATGCGCTGGTGCTCCGGCCGGCCCTCGACTTCCCAGGGATTGGGCGGCGGCGCGGAAGCGCGGAAGCGCGTAGGGAAGTGGTTGGACGTGGCCTCGTAGTTGTCCCAGTCGATCAGGCCTTTCTCCAGAGCCGCGTAGCCCACGGCGTGCGCCAGCACGTTGACCTTCCGGGCGGGCGAATCGTGCCCGAAAAAGAGCGGCAGGACCCGGGTGTCGGGCCGGACCGGGGCAAGCCCGGCGAGGTAGCGCTCCATCTCATGGCTGAGCGTCTGGTACCAGTAAACCAGGTACCCCGCATTCAGCAGGAGGACAGCGGTGAGCACTGCGATGGTGGCCCGGCGAGCCCGGACCCCGAGCCCCGGCGAGAGCCACGGGATCAGGACCAGCCAGGGGTAGAGGCTCAGCCGGTTCTTGAGCATCGTTCCGCCCGACATTCCCTCGGGGCTGAAGAAGTAGAGCAGGGTGAAGAAGGCGGCCAGGATCAGGAAGGCGCCGGCCTTCCGCGAGCCGGGTCTCCGCCTCCAAAGCGTGAGCAGGAGGAGCACGAAGAAAGTCGCCGCCAGTGCCATGGCCAGCCGACGCTGGGCCTGGTCGAAGGTGAAGAGCACCTGGAGCTGCGAGAAGTAGCGAAGTCGCCGGAGCCAGGGCCAGTGAGACGGATCGGGCGTTTGTCCATGGGCCGCGAAGTACCAGAGGGGCAGGAAGATCTGCGGCAGGAGCGCCGGGATGTGCCACAGGTGCCGGCGCCAGTTGTCGCCTGAAAGCGTGGCAAGCCAGAGCACGGCCACGGCCAGCAGGGAGAGGGCGAACGGCAGGATGTGCGAGAAGTAGCAGAGCCCGAGGAGCATGTTCATCCCTGCTACGTAGCGCAGATCGACTCTCTCCCGGTGCCGCCACCAGAAGCCCAGCGTCCAGGGAAACAGCGCCAGACCCATTGAGAAGTTGTAGAAGCCGAACTGGAACAAGTGGTTGTGGACGAACGGGAAGGCGAGGAAGGCGAGCCAGCGGCCGTCCAGGCTCACGGCCCCGGCCAGGTACCAGACGCCAGAGAGGAAGACCAGCACGTAAAGGCTTGCGAACAGCTTCTCCGCCACCAGAGGCTGGACGATGAACATGAGGAGCGCCATCGTCCCCTGGCTGATCCAATTCGGGTTCGGCGCCGTGTTGATTTCGTAGTACCGCTGAAACAGGGGGGACTCGGCGTAGCTCCGGATTATCCAAGCGTTGTAGGTGTGGCAGGGTCCGTCCACTGTGGGCAGGTAGTGCACGGTCCAGAAGGGGAGGACGTAGACGAGGGCCAGCGCGAAGAATAGTCGGCGAAGCCAGCGGTCTTCCTCTCGGGTTTCGCTCACCGGCGTAGCTCCCACAGCGCGCCGCCCTCCACTACCGAGATCAGGTTGTAGTGCTCAGCGAGTCGCGGGACGAGAGGGTGTCCCTTAGGCATCCGCCAAGTGTAGATGTAGTCCGCCCGGTCCTTCCACGTCTCGACGGAGAGATCGCCCGGGTGGTACTCGATGTCTTCATAGGGAGGTGGCGGCGCGGAAGCTCGGAAGACCGCGGGGAAGTGCGAGCCCGTGGCCTCGAAGTTGTCCCAGTCGATGAGGTTTTTCTCCAGGGCCGCGTAGCCGATGGCATGGCCGAGGGCGGGCGAGTCGCGGTGGAACAGCAGGGGCAGCACCCGGGTGTTCGGCCGGACCGGCGCGAGCCCGGCGAGGTACCTCTCCACGGTCCCCGTCATCACCTGGTAGAGCAGGGTGACGTACCCGAGGTTCAGCAGGGCCATGAGAGCAAACCCGGCCACGCACAACCCCCGGGCCCGCCGGGTGAGCGGCGGCGCGAGCCAGGGGAGAAGAATCAAATAGGGGAGCATGCTGAGCCGGGGTTTCAGCAGGCTGCCGCCGCCCATGCCGTCCGGGCTCAGGAAGTAGAGCGCCACGAAGACGAGGGCCAGAATCAGGAAGGCGTCGGCCGGCCGGCGGATTCTGGGTTGGAGGTCCCCCGTTTCGCCCGAGCCGCGCAGGTTCACCCACCAAAGCGTTCCGATCGTGAAGATCAAAAAGATCAGGGCGATCACCAGAGCGAACCACTGCTGCCCCTCGCCGATCACGAGGACTTTGAGGTCCAGGAGATAGCGGGCAAGCACGAGGAGGGGCTTTTTCGCCGGCAGCACGGACTCGGTCCCCTTGACGGCGAAGTACCAGACCGGCAGGACGATCTGGGGCAGCAGCACCGGAACGTGCCACAGGTGACGCCGCCAACTCTCACGGGGAAAAATTGCCAGCCAGAGCACGGCGGTGGCCATCAGGGCCGTCACGAAGGCCACGATGTGTGAGAAGTAGCAGAGCCAGAGGAGCAGGTTGATCCCGATCCCATAGCGGAGATCCACCCTCTCCCGCCGCCGCCACCAGTAGCCCACGGTCCATAGGAACAGCCCCAGCCCGATCGAGAAATTGTAGAAGCCGAACTGGAACATGTAGTTGTAGACGAACGGGAAGGCCAGGAAGGCGAGCCAGCGGTTGTCCGGGGTGATCGCTCCCGCCAGGTACCAGGCACCCGAGAGGAAGGCCAGCACGTAGAGCGTCACCAGCAGCTTCTCGGCCACCAGCGGCGGCACCACGAACATGAGGAGCGCCATGATGCCGTGCCCCGTCCAGTTCGGGTAGGGCTTCGTGTTGATCTCGTAGTACTTCTGGAACAGGGGGACATCGGAGTAGCTTCGGATGATCCAGGCGTTGTACGTGTGGCAGGGCCCGTCCACCGTGGGGAGGTAGTGGACGGTCCAGGGGGGGATTGCGTAGAGCAGGACCAGTCCAAAGAAGAGACGGCGGAGCCAGGCCCCTTCCAAAAGGACTTCGTTCACTCCCTCAGCTCCCAGAGCGCGCCGTCGTTCACCACCGAGATCAGGTTGTAGTGCTCGGCGAGGCGCCCGACGAACGGGTGCCCCTGGGGCAGTCCCCAGGTGTAGACGTAGTCCGCCCGGTCCTTCCAGATCCCCATGTCGAGCCCGCCCGGCCGGCGCTCGATCGCCTCGTACGGCGGCGGCGGCGCGGAGGCGCGGAAGATCGTGGGGAAGTGGTCGCCCGTGGCCTCGAAGTTGTTCCAGTCGATGAGGTTCTTTTCCAGGGCCGCGTAGCCGGACGCGTGGCCGAGGACGGGCGACTCGCGCCGGAAAAAGAGCGGCAGGAGCCGGGTGTTCGGCCGGACCGGGGCGAGCCCCACGAGGTAGGTCGCCATGGTGCGGCTGGTCACCTGGTAGATCACGAAGACATAGCCCAGGTTCAGCAGAAACATCAGGGCCAGCCCGGCGGCGCACAACCCCCGTGCCTTCCTGGAAAGCGGCGGAGCGAGCCAGGGGATCAGGACCAGGAAGGGGAAGAGGCTGAGCCGCGGCTTGAGCAGTCCCCCTCCGCCCATGCCGTCGGGGCTGAAGAGGTAGACCAGCGTCAGGACGAGGGCCAGCAGCGGGAACGCGTCCGCCTCCCGGAATACCGGCCGCGATTTACCCGGATCGCCGGAGCCACGAAAGTTCATCCACCACACGGTGACCGCCGCGAGCCCCAGGAAGATGACGGCGAGCGCGATGGCGGAGGAACGCTGGGGATCTCCCACGGCGAGCACACGGAGCTCGAGGAGATATTGGACCAGGAAGGACCGCGTCAGGCGTGTCGGCAGCACGGTCTCGGCGGCGCTCCTCCCGACCAGGTACCAGAACGGCGGGATGAGCTGGGGCGCGAGCGCCACGACGTGCAGCAGGTGCCGCCGCCAGTTGCCGGGCCGGAGTGTCGCCACCCACAGGACGGCGATACTGATCATGGCCACGACGAATGCGACGATGTGCGAGAGGAAGCAGAGCGCGAGGAGCAGGTTCATTCCCAACGCATAGCGAAGATCGACCCGCTCTCGCCGCCGCCACCAGAACCCCACGATCCACGGGAACAGCGCGAACCCCAGGGAGAAGTTGTAGAAGCCGTACTGGAACATCGCGTTGTACACGAATGGGAAGGCCAGGAACGCAGGCCAGCGCTGCCCGGCCGCCACGCTGCCGGCGAGGTACCAGACGCCCGAGAGGAGAAGCACCACGTAGAGCGTCACCATCAGCTTCTCGGCCACCAGCGGCGGCACCACGAACATGAGAAGCGCCGTGACTCCGTGCCCCATCCAGTTCGGGTAGGGGCGCGTGTTGATCTCGTAAGTCTTCTGGAACAGGGGGACCTCGGAGTAGCTCCGGATCACCCAGGCGTTGTACGTATGGCACGGCCCGTCCACCGTCGGCAGGTAGTGGACGGTCCACAGGGGGACGAGGTAGAGCAGGACCAGCGCGAAAAAGAGCCGGCGGATCCAGCGCCCGTCAGGTGATTCCAGGTGCGTCGGTTGCATTGCTGAGGAGGTTTCTTTGAGCTAGCCCGAGCATTCATGTCCGAGCGTCGGCATGGTACCGCGCCGGAGTTTCTCCACGTACTCTGCACCGGTTTCAGTTTCACCATCCTCGGCCCAAGCACCGATCTCCGGAGATGAAGCGATCTCTTCCGCAGTGAGTCCGACTCCGATCAGATCTTCGTCGGTCAACTCGAGGTCTTCGGGCGTCGATTCCATGGTGATCCCCCTACTCCTCCGCCTTGTAGCCCGCCCCCACCCGCCGGTACGCCTCGCGGAACGGAATCCCCTCCTCCAGCACCAGCCGGTAGGCGTCCTCGGCGGCCTTGAGGCCGGGTTCGAGGCGGATGCGCTCGGGGTGGAAGCGCACCTGGGGGAGGGCGGCGGCGAGGATGGCGAGGGTCTCGCGGGCGAGGTCGATTCCCCGGAAGAGGGGCGCTTTCAGAAGCTGGAGGTCCCGGTGGTAGCCCGAGGGGAGCTTGGCGGTGACGGCCAGGGCTTCGACGAGGCAGGCCTGGGCCGTGGCCGTGCGGCCGCGGACGAGCTCGAAGACGTCCGGATTGCGCTTCTGGGGCATGATCGAGGAGCCCGTGGTCATGGACGGCGGCAGGCTCACGAAGCCGAACTCAGCGGTGGCGAAAAGGACGAGGTCCGTGGCGAGGCGCCCGAGATCCTGCATCAGGAGGGCGGCCTCGAAGAGCACCTGCGCCTCGGCCTTCCCCCGCGAGAGCTGGACGGCGGTGACCGGCTCGTGGACCTCGCCAAAGCCCAGGGAACGGCGGGTCGATTCCCGGTCGATGGGGAGGAGGGGGACGCCGTAGCCCGCGGCCGAGCCCAGGGGGTTCTTCTCGATGCGGCGCGAGCAGGCCTCGACCCCCAAGGCGTCGTCCCGCAGCTCGGCGGCGAACCCGCCGGCCCAGAGCGGCACGGAGCTGGGCATGGCCTGCTGGAGATGGGTATAGCCAGGGAGAACGGTCTCCGCCTCTCGCTCGCCCAGGCCGTCCAGCGCCGCGGCCACGGCCCGCGCTCCGGCGGCCAGATCCGCCACGGCGTCCCGCAGGTAGAGCCGGAGAGCGGCGAGCACCTGGTCGTTCCGGGAGCGGCCGAGGTGGAGGCGGGCTCCGGCCTCGCCGATCCTCTCCGTCAGGCGGGTCTCGAGAGCGGTGTGGACGTCCTCGTCTTCGAGGGTGATCGACCAGATCCCATCCCCGTGCTCCCGTCCCAGGTCTTCGAGACCGGACCGGATCGCCGCGAGGTCCTCCGTCGAGAGGAGCCCTGCCTCCTGGAGCATGGCGGCGTGGGCGATGGAGGCGCGGACGTCGTAGGGGACGAGGCGGCCGTCCAGGACGTAGTCCTCCCCCGCGGTGTAGCGCAGGATGCGGCCGTCCAGCGGCTCGCCCTTGTCCCAGAGACGGCTCATGCCGCTGCCTCCTCCGCGCGCTCCGCCCGCATCTCGGCGAAGGCGCGCACGAAGCGGGTATAGAAGCGGGCGCCGTCCAGGATCTCCTCCTCCAGCACGAATTCGTCCGGCGTGTGGGAGCGCTCCGTCCGCCCGGGGCCGCACTTGAAGGCCGGGATGCCCTCCATGAAGACGAGGTCGGAGAGCGTGGCCGAGCCGTAGAGGCGGGCCTCGGGCCGGGCGCGGCGGGCGGCTTCCACGAGCGGCTCGGACTCGGAGGTCTCCCGGGGGACCAGCCGGTCGGAGAGCACGCGGACCTCGCTCGTGACCGCCCGCTCGATCCGCTCGACGATCTCGCGGCGGCCCAGGGAAGGGGTGGTCCGCACGTCGAGCACCGCCTTGGCCTCGCCGGGCACGATGTTGCGGGCCGTGCCGGCCGTGCACCTGCGTGGGCTCCAGAGTGATCGGGCCGAGCCGGGGGTGGGCCGGGCCGAAGTCCACCCGCTCCAGGGCCACGAGGTCGTGGGCCAGGAGGCGCGCGGCGTTCTTGGCGCCCAGGGCGGCGGCGTGGGCGGCGTGGCAGGCGGTGCCGCGCGCCACCAGCTCCAGGATCATCAGCCCCTTCTGGGCCACGGCCACGTCGAGCCCCGTGGGCTCGCCCACCACGGCCGCCACCGGCGGCGTGCCCGCGGCGGGCCAGCTCGGCCAGCACGGCCTCCGTGCCGGTGCCCCGCGTCTCCTCGGCTTCGGCCAGTGCCAGGGCGAGGGTGAACGGCAGGTCCGCCTCCCCGAAGGCGAGGAAGGCCGCGACCATGGCCGCCACCGAGGCCTTGGCGTCGTTCGAGCCCAGGCCGTAGACCTTGCCGCCGATCGATTCCACGTCCCACGGATCGCGGGTCCAGCCCGGCACCGGCGGCACGGTGTCGAGGTGCGTGTCGAGCAGCAGCACCGGCCCCCGGCCGATCGTGGCGAGCAGGCTGTTGCCGAGCCGCTGGACGGCCACGCCGTTGCGCCGCAGCAGGTCGCCCAGGAAGCCGGCGAGCGCCGCCTCCTCGCCGGAGACGGAGCGGATGGCCGTGATCGCCCGGTGGAGGGCCAGGATCTCGCGCTCGGGCAGCATCTCAGGACGCTCCCACCGGTGACGACGTGCCCGGCGGCCTGCTCGGCCGCCGTCAGGGCCTTGATGTCCTCGACCACCAGCGTGCCCACGCCCTCGTTGGTGAACACCTCGGCGAGCAGGCCGTCCGGCAGGTCGTGGGAGAGGATGTGCACCCGCCGGACGCCGCCCTGGATGGCGACCTCGATGGCGGAGGTCTTGGGCAGCATCCCCTTGACCAGCCCGCCCTCGTCCCGCAGGCGGCGCAGCCCCGCGAGATCGGTGTAGGAGACCAGCGAGCCCGGATCGTCCGGCCGCTCCAGGATGCCCGCCGCGCCGGTCAGGAAGAGGAGCTTCTCGCGCCTTGAGCGCCACGGCCAGGGCTGAGGCCACCGTGTCGGCGTTGATGTTGAGCACCGTGCCGTCCGCGGCGGCCGAGAGGGGGCTCACCACGGGCACGTATCCTGAGTCCATGCAGGTCGTTGAGAACCTTGGGATCGATGGCGACCACGTCGCCCACGAAGCCGTAGTCCACGATCTCCTCGCCCACGCGGACCGGCGGCCGCTTGCGGGCCTGGATGAGCCCGGCGTCCACCCCGGAGACGCCCACGGCGGGCAGCCCCTGCTTGCGGCACGCCGCCAGGATCTGGGTGTTGACGGCGCCGTTGAGCACCATGGCCGCCACCTCCAGGGCCTTCTCGTCCGTCACGCGCCGCCCCTCGACGAAGCGGGCCTCGGCCCCCAGGGCCTTGCGAGAGCTCGCTCGACTGCGGTGCCGCCGCCGTGGACGACGACGACGCGGATGCCCACCTGGTGGAACACCTCCACCTGCTCCAGGAAGGCCTTGAGCGTGGCCTCGCGCTCCAGGGCGCCGCCTCCCGCCTTGATGACGAAGGTCTTCCCCTTGAAGATCCGGATGTAGGGCACCGCGTGCTTCAAGGCCGCCGCTTCGGCGGTCCGCTGGCCGACGTCTTTCATCTCGCTCCTCCTCTTCAGCCCCGCATGAGGCGGTACAGCACCGCCATCTGCGCCCACATACGGTTGCGGGCCTCGTGGACGACCACGCTGCGCGGCCCGTCGAGCACCGAATCCTTCACCACCACGTTGCGCCGCACCGGCAGGCAGTGCATGAACCGGCAGTCCGGCGCGGCGGAGGCGAACCAGTCGTCCCCCACGCACCAGTCGCGCAGAGGCGCCCGGAAAGCCGCTTCCGCCTCCGGATTGCCGTAGTGCACCGGCGAGGTCCACGACTTGGCGTAGACCACGTGCGCCCCTTCGAGAGCCTCGGCGCGGTCGCCGGTCTCCCGCACCGAGCCGCCGGAGAGCGGACGGCCGCTTGCCGCGCTCTTGCCATGACCGGCTCCGGCAGGGCGAACCCCTCGGGGCGCAGCACGGTCACGTCCATCCCCCGCAGGGCCGCCATGTGGACGGCCGCCGCGGGCACGGCGAGGGGCAGCGGCTTGGGATGCCAGGCCCAGGAGAGGACGAATTTCGCCTTCTGGGGGATGCCGAGGTCGTCCATCGTCTTCCAGTCCCCCAGCGCCTGGCAGGGGTGGTTCACGGCGGACTCCATGTTGACCAGCGGCACGGGGCAGACCTCCGCCATGGAGTGGAACGTCGAGTCCGCGAGGTCCGCCGCCAGGTCCGTGCCGCCCGCGAAGGAGCGGATGCCCAGGGCGTCCGCGTAGCTCGCGAGCACGGGGATGGCCTCCTTCACGTGCTCGGCCGCGGCGCCGTCCATCACCACGCCGTCGCGGGTCTCCAGGATCCACGTCCCCTGCCCCGGCGAGATCACGAACGAGCTGCCGCCCAGCCGCGACATCCCGGCCTGGAACGAGGCCAGGGTGCGCAGCGACGGGTTGAAGAACAGCAGCGCCAGGATCTTCCCCTTGAGCGCCTCCGGCTCCGGATGCCGCTCCAGCCACCCGGCCAGCTCCAGCAGGTCCACGACCTCCTCGCGGGAGAGGTCCGCGAGGTCGAGGAACCCCTTCACGCCCGGATCTCCGAGAGAGCCGTTGCCAGGGTCTCCACGTGCGCGGCCTCCAGCACCAGGGGCGGCAGCAGGCGGACGATGTGGGGATCGCCGCTCGTGCCCGCCATGATCCCGTGATCCAGCAGCTCGTCCACCACCTCCCGGGCCGGCCGCGTCGTGCGCAGGCCGAGCAGGAAGCCGTACGCCCTGGACGCCCGTCACCGGCCCCACCTGGCAGGTCTCGCGGATCTGCCGGGAGAGTACCTGCACGCGGTCCATCAGCCCCTCGGTCTCGATGGACGTCGATCACCGTCTCGATGAGCGCGCAGGCGAGCGGGCCGCCGCCGAACGTGGTGCCCAGGTCGCCGTGCTTGAGCCCGGCCGCGGCCTCGTCGCTCGCCAGCAGCGCCCCGGCCGGGAAGCCGCCGGCGAGCCCCTTGGCGGTGGTCAGCACGTCCGGCGTCACGCCGTAGGCCTGGGCCGCGAAGGGATGGCCCGTCCGGCCCATGCCGCACTGGACCTCGTCGAAGATGAGCAGCGCGCCGGCCTTCCGCGTCAGCTCCCGGGCGGCCTTGAGATAGTCGGCGCCCAGGTCCACGGCGCCCGCCTGCCCCTGGATGGGCTCCAGGATCATCGCGGCCACGTCCGGCGTCAGGGCCGCCTCCAGGGCGTCCACGTCTCCGCGCGGCACGAAGGTGACGTCGAACGGCGTCCGCGGGAAGGCGTACCACGTCTCCGACTTCCAGGTGAGGGCCGCGGCGCCCGCCGTGCGGCCATGGAAGGCCCCCTCGACGGCGATGACCCGCGTCCGCTTCCGTGTGGCGGAAGGCCAGCCGCAGGGCGTTCTCGTTGGCCTCGGCGCCGCTGTTGACCAGGAAGGCCCGCGTGAGCCCCTCCGGCCCGAAGCGCACGAGGCGCTCGCCGGCCCGGGCGCGCACGCCGAGCGGCACGGAGTTGCTCTGGAAGAACAGATCCTCCGCCTGCCCGGCGAGCGCCGCGACCAGCCGCGGGATGCCGGTAGCCGAGGAGCGCCACCGCGTGGCCGCCGTAGAAATCGATCAGCCGCCGGCCGTCGCGGGTCTCCAGGATCGCCCCCTCGCCCCGCACGGGCTCGACGGGCGTATGGGCGTAGACCGGCAGCAGCCAGCGGGCCTCGTCCAGCTCGGCCTGAAGGGCGGTCGTCTCAGTCATCGCGGTTTCGGTCATCGTCATCTCCTTGTCCTCAGTTCCCCCACCCCGGACCCTCACCCCCTGGCCCCCTCTCCCGCCCCCTCCCTCCCCCCTCACCGGGAGAGGGGAAGGAAGAGAGATTTTGCTTTTCTCCCCCTCTCCCGGGGCGGGAGGGCGGAGGGGGCGGGAGAGGGGGCCGGGGGGTGAGGGCTCACAGCCATCCCAATCCGGGCACCCTCAGCCCCGCCGTTTCCGGCAGGCCGAGGAGCCGGTTCATCCATTGGATCGCCCCGCCCGCGGCGCCCTTGACGAGATTGTCGATGGCGGAGAAGACCACCAGGTGATCCCCGTCCGCGGCCACGGAGAGGCGGGCTCGGTTGGTGCCGACCACGTCCTGAAGGCGCGGCGGCTCCGGGAGGATATCCACGAACGGCGCTTTCGCGTAAAAACCGGCCAGGGCCTCACGGACCTCCCCGGTCTCCATGGGCTTCACGAGCCGCCCCTGGAGCGTGGCGTAGATCCCCCGCGCGAACGGCCCGGACTGGGGAATGAAATGGATCACCGCCTCCACTCCCGACGCCGCCGAGGCCAGCGCCCGCATCTCCGGCTCGTGCCGGTGCTTGAGCGGGTTGTAGGCGAACACGTTGCTCCGCCGCGCCGGGTGGTGCGTGGTGGCCGTGGGCGTGCGCCCCGCGCCCGTGCTGCCCGTGACCGCCACCACCGAGAGCCGCGGCTCGACGAGCCCCAGCTTCAAGAGCGGCACGGCCGCCAGCAGCGTCGCCGTCACGAAGCAGCCGGGGTGGCCCACGTGGCCCGTCCGGCGTCTCGTCGAGGTGCTCCGGCAGGGCGCAGCGGAACTCGGCCAGCCGGCCCGGAGCGCCGTGAGCATGGCCGTAGACCTTCTCGTAGGCCGCGCCGTCCGCGAAACGGAAATCGGCCGAGATATCCACGATCTTGACCGCCGTCCCCGCCTTCTCCGCCTCCGTGAGGATGCCGTCCAGCAGCGGCGCCGCCGCGCCATGGGGTGCGGCGCAGAGCACGGCCAGAGTCTCGTGCTCTGGATCTGCTCCCCGATCAGGCGCGGCAGATCCTCCCGTCCCGAAAAGGCGAGACCGGGATAGCACCCCGCCAGGTGGGGGAACGCGGCCTCGACCGCGCCCCCCGCCTGGCTCTCCGAGAGCGCCGCGAACGGCCGGAGATGGGGATGGTCGGCGAGCAGCCGCAGCAGCTCCCCGGCCACGTAGCCCGAGCCGCCGAGGACCAGGGTCGGAACCGTGGAGCTCGATCACCGCACCACCGCCTCACCCGACGGCACCCGAAGCCCGAGCTTCTCCCGCACCAGCGCGGCCAGCCGCTCGCCGTCCGTCCGCGCGTTGATCGCCGGCACGCCCACGGCCTCCTCGATGATCCGCGTGCCCGCGATGTTGTCCGTGGCCGGCCCCGTCACCGCCACCGGCTCGATGCCGAACGTCTCGCGCAGCATCCGCACCCCGCCCCACGCCGCCACCGGGTCGTTCGCCGCCAGCACCACCGCCGTGAAGGCGGCGCGGATCTCGGGATCGTCCAGAATCGCCGCCACCCCGTAGGCCCCGAGGAGCCCGTCGCCCAGCTCGGCCACGATGGCGTCCGGCCGCGCCGTGGCGAGGCGGGAGACCAGCGTCCGCGTCACCGCCGGCGCGTTGGCCGGGGTCGAGGAGACCACGCCCAGGTCGGTGAAGATGGCCGTCGAGCGCGCCCCCGCGTCCTCCATGGCCAGCACGTCCCGCCGCAGGGAGACGCCGGTGGCCTTCAGGCCGTCGATCGTCCAACCCTGGTGGCTGAGCTGGCGCACCAGGGTGCAGGCCGCGGCCGTCTTGCCGCAGTTCATGCACGAGCCGACCAGGGCCACGACCGGCACCCCCGCCGCGCACCATGGGCGCCGCGAGGTCGAGCGACTCGCCGCCGATCCGCGCCGCGACGCCGATCCGCTCGCCGAGATAGGGGAAGTGGAGCACCGCGCCCAGCACCTCGCACTCGAACGGCGGTCCCAGGTCCGGGTTCACCGAGTCGCAGATTCCCAGCACCCCGCCCATGTTGAGCAGGTGGATGGTGTCCCCCGGCGCCAGCCGCTCCGGCAGATGGCCCGAGTAGCCGAAGAGCGCGTGCCGGTGCCCGAGGGCGCCCGCCACCACGTCCCCCTTCTTCACCTGGGCCATGCGCCCGCTCGGCAGCTCGAGCTGGCTGTAGGTGCTCTTGTCGTTCTTCACCCGCACGGCCACCACCACCCCCTCTTCGCAGGGGATGTCCGGGCTCACCCGCACCTCCCGCTTGAGCTGGCAGGCCCGGGTGACCGACGCGATCTTGTCGAGCAGCACCGTCTTCATGACGTCACCTCCCGCTCCGGCCGCTCCAGCCATCCGCGCCCACAGCTCGCCCGGCAAGGCCACGATCCGCGAGAAACCCCGCGCGTCCGCCGCCGTCCACTCCCCCGTGGCCTCGCCGTAGACCCCCTTGGAGGCCTCCCGCAGCGAGTACGGCGAAGAGACCCCTTCCACGAACACCTGGCCGGTCTGGAAGAGGAGATGGACCTCGCCCGTGACCCGCCCCTGCGACGAGAGAAGCAGGGCCTCGATGTCCCGGCAGACCGGATCGAGATGCTGCCCCTCGTGCACCAGGTCGCCGTAGACGGCCGAGACCGTCTCCTTCATCCGGATCTGCCGGCCCGGTGAGGACCAGCTTCTCGAGCTCCCGGTGCGCCGTGAGCAGCACCTCCGCGGCCGGCGCCTCGAAGGCCACGCGCCCCTTGATCCCCAGGATCGTCTCTCCCAGGTGGATCCCCCGGCCGATGCCGTACCCGCGCGCCGCCTCCTCCACCCGCTCGATCAGCTCGACCGGCGAGAGCGCCTCGCCGTCCCACGCGGACGGCACCCCGGCCTCGAACGACACCGTGTGGCGGGACGGCGAGAGTGGAATGGCAAAAGCCGCTTCGGTGAGCACCCAGGCGTACTCGGGGATCGAGGAGACCGTGTCCAGCGTCTCCTTGCCGCCGATCGTCACGCCCCAGAGGCCGCGGTTGATCGAGTACGCCGCGCCGAAGGCGGGCACCGGCAGTCCGCGCTCCTCCAGATAGGCCACCTGCTCGGCCCGCGGCCGGGGCTCGTCGCGCACCGGCGCCAGGATCGTGCAGACCCGGATCGAGCGTCCGCAGCGCCACCTCGAAGCGCACCTGGTCGTTCCCCGCCGCCGTGCAGCCATGGGCCACCGTCCGCGTGCCAAGCCGGGCCGCCGCCTTCGCCACCTCCTGCGCCTGGATCACCCGCTCGGCCCCCACGCACAGGGGATAGACCTGGCCGCGCCGCACGTTGCCCATCGACCAGGAAGCGCAGCACCCGCTCGAAATAGTCGTCCCGGGCGTCCACCAGCACGTGGTCCGCCGCCCCGAGAGCGCGCGACCGCTCGGCCAGCGCCTGGGCCGCCTCGGCGTCGAGGCCGCCCGTATCCACCGTCACGGTGACCACCGGCCGGCCATGCTTTTCGGCCAGCCAGGGAATGCAGAAAGAGGTATCCAGCCCGCCGGAAAAGGCGAGCACGATCGGGTCGGCCATGGTTTACCTCCCTTTGAGGAAGCTTTCGAGCCTGCGGATGAATCGCTTCTGGTCGTGCGCGGAGGACGTGGCCGCGAACACGGTGTCGTCGCCGGCCATGGTGCCCACGAGCTCGGGCCAGCCGGCGCGGTCGATGGCGAGGGCCACCGCCTGCGCGGTGCCGGCCATGGTGAGGATCACGGTGAGATTGGCGCCCGCCGGCCGGATGGCCCGGAGGAAGCCCGCGATCTCGGCCACGCCGGGATCGTTGGCGTCATGCTCCGACGGCAGCGCATACCGCCCGCCGATCCACCCCACCCCGAGGTCCCGCAGGTCGCGGCTGACGCTCGACTGGGTGGCCGAGATCCCCTGGCCGCGCAGCAACTCCAGCAGCTCCACCTGGCTCTTCACCTTGTGGCTCTCGAGCAGGGACAGGATCACCTGCTGGCGGGTTTCGCGGGTCTCGGTTTCGTGTGGCATCGATTCGGCTCATGCAGCAAATCCATGCAGATGATACTGCATGACGTGCATGGTGTGTCAAGGGGTGTGGGGAGGAGGCAGGGCGTTTAAATCTTTGGGTGAAAGGCGAGCCCGGTAGGGCGTCCTACTCGTAGCCCAGGGTGGAACCCTGGGTGGCGACGCGGACGGGCGGAAGATGCCTCAATTTCAACATCGTTGACGGGGACGGTGGAGGTGAGAGCCGAGGGATGCGGAGGCCGCGGCGTTTGCCACCCAGGGTTCCACCCTGGGCTAGGCGTAGGACGCCCTCCGGGCTCGCCTCAACATGGGGCCGGACGTTGTGCCCAAGGAGTACACGATTTCCTTCCATCCACGTTGACGGCTAAGATCCCCGTCACGCGTTCAGGCGTAGAATGGAGGCGGAGGTGGTGTATGGCGGTGCTGAATCCAAAGCGGCTGACGGTCGAGGAGTTCCACCAAATGGCGGACGCCGGCTCTTTCCTCCCCGACGAAAGGGTGGAACTGATCCGAGGAGAGATCGTTGACATGCCGCCCATGGGAAGCCGGCACATCGCCTGCGTCATCCGACTCAACCGGTTGCTGACCGGATGTCTGGGCCCGCGAGTGCTCGTGAGTCCCCAGTGCCCGCTGCCGACTTCCAGACGAGCGATTCGGAGCCTCAGCCCAGACGTTGCCCTTCTGTGACGCGAGATGACCTGGAGTCAAATCCGCCAATCGCTGCTGACATCCACTCGTGATCGAGGTCGCGGACTCCTCCTTCTCGCTATGACCGTGACGTCAAGATGCCCTCTCTACGCAGAGAGCGGCATCCCGGAAGCCTGGTTGGTGGACGTGAGGAGGCCGAGGCACGATCTACGTCTACCGTCGACCATCGCTGCGGGGATATCAGGAGGTTCGGGAGTACCGGCGAGGGGACGTGATCTCCCCCGAGGCGTTTCCGGACGTGAGCCTTCCGGTGGATGCGATTCTGGGCTGAGAGGCGAGCCCGGTAGGGCGTCCTACTTGTAGCCCAGGGTGGAACCCTGGGTGGCGACGCGGAGGAACGCGGAGGATGCCTCAATTTCAGGATCATTGCCGGGACGGCGAGGGGTGCGGAGGCCGCGGCGTTTGCCACCCCGGGCTCACGGCCTGGGCTAGAAGAATGCCGCCCTACCGGGCTCGCCTCAACACAAGCCAGCCAGTTGTGCCCAAGAAGCACCCGCGTTCCCTCCACAAGGGTTGAAGCGATAAGATCCCTCCCACGCGATCACGGCGTAGAATGGAGGCGGAGGTGGTGTATGGCGGAGCCGAATCTGAGGCCGTTGCTCACGGTCGACGAATATCAGGGGATGGCGGAGGCCGGCTATTTCGCCCCCGAGGAGAGGCTGGAGCTGATTCGGGGAGAGATCGTTGAGATGACGCCCATCGGCGATCTCCATGCGCTGTGCGTGATGCTGGTTGGCGACGCCTTCGCCGATCTCCGGCCCGTCGGCATCGTCAGCCCTCAGAACCCTCTCCGCCTCCCGGAGCAGCAATCCGTCCCCCAGCCGGACGTGGTCCTCCTCCGGCGCCGTCCGGACTTCAAGTCTCATCCTCCAGGACCGGGGGACGTCCTCCTGTTGGTAGAAGTCTCCGACTCCTCCCTGGTCTATGACCGGAAGGTCAAGATCCCCCTCTACGCCGAAAGCGACGTCCCCGAGACCTGGCTGATCGACCTGAATTCCAAGACTGTCTTCGTCTACCGTCTACCGTCTCGGCTTGGCTATCGCGAAGTCCGGCAATACCGGCATGGCGATGAGATCTCGCCGGAAGCCTTCCCGCACGTGCGCATCGCCGTCGATTCGATCCTCGCCTAGGGTGAGCAGCCCGCGCCGGGCCTCCGTAGAACATCCATGACATTCTGCCGCAACGTCTCCGGCTCCGCCGCGGCGAGCTTCAATCCACCGCAGAGCCATTGACTCCACCGCAACACCCAGAGATCCACCGCAGGCCCTCCAGCTCCACCGCAACGTAGCGATCTCCACCGCGGAGTGTCCAGCTCCACCGCAAAATAAGAACCTCCACCGCAACGTAGCGCTATTCTGCGGTAGATACTTGGACCCACCGCAGAATATCCAGATCCACCGCAACGTAAGGCTATCCACCGCAATCTCTCCAGATTCACCGCAGAATATGAATCTCCGCCGCAACGTCGAGAGAGCCACCGCAACGTCCCCATCTCCACCGCGACGTCCCCATCTCCACCGCACGTCCCCATCTCCACCGCGACGTTCAGGGCTCCACCGCGTCGTTGTGAGATCCACCGCAACGTCTTCTTCTCCACCGCAACGTCCCGCTATCCAGCACGATTCGGCGTGATTTCGCCCGCCGCGCCGCTTTCACCGCAACCTTGGACGCGCGGGAAGGGCCGCCGCCGAGCCGCGACGCCCGCCGCAACTCCGTGCCCGCCATCCTCAAGGCGTAGCGCGGGAAGCTCCCGGCCGGGAGCTTCCCGCCCGCGCTTCAGTTCGTGGCCGCGTAGCTGGGAGGGTGAAGGTTCCTCTGATCTCTTCGATGCCCTTCCGTGAGGGCGGCGGTGAAGGTGTGTCCGGGCGGTCGATGTCCTTCCCCGAATCGGGTATGACGACGATAGGAAGCGCCTTCGGAAGCCGTGTTTCTGGCTCCGAAGCTGCCTTCAGGCCTTATTGCCGACCAAGCTCGGCGACTTTTCGGGTGCAACTGCACCTAACTAACTTTCTCGAGTCGGCTGGCACCTGTTTGGTGGGGGGCTGGCACCTGTTTGGGGCAGCACCTGTTTCGATTTCCCGGTGGTTTGCCGACCGGAAGGTTACGCCACCTTCAACTCATTTCCACACTTCTTGAAGGTACCTCATGGACGTCTAGGGAAGGCGAAGAGGCTTTCTCATGACTGAACTAGGATCTCCCTCCATTCTACCTTCCAAGACCCTTCCTCGCGACGCAACAGAGCAACCCAAACCTCACTCGCCAGGGACCCTCGCGAAAGGGTGTAACACACGAGTGCCCACGACTGGTCTATCGAGTAGCCCGGCAGGCTCAAGTCGAGCAAAGCTGCGGCGCCAGGAAACTCGGCCCAAAAGCGTCTCCACCCGCCCAGTACGTCTCCAGAGAACATTGACGTTAGCGACTGCGCTTCAATCACCTTGATGTTGGGTGTACCCCAGTCTGTGGGTAAGTGCTCCTTCAGATTGCGCCCTTCATAGCTGGTGAGGAGTTGGTCGAGGCGTGAAGCCGCTTCTTTCTTTCCTGCCGCCATGAATTGAGCCGCCAGCCAATCGCGCTCAATGACTGGTCTTCGAGGTTGACTTGCGACGACAAGGTACTTCATACCGTAGTGCGCAGCCAGTGGGGACAAGGCGGCTTGCAGGACTGCGCGATCCTCGACGGGCACTTCCTGAGCTGTGAAGGCGTAAACCGGCGACTTTGCCGATCCAAAGAAGAGAAGTGCCCCAACTACAAGCCAGGGCCAGATCGCTGTCGGTTTATTCTCCGGGATCATTCGGAACTCCTTGGCCACCGCCGTGTCTCCAGCCGCAGTTATGTGCCCACTCATGAATCACTGTTTCTCCGAGATACCCTGGAGGAACACCGTAGGTCCAGTTACCTGGGCAGAGGGTCGCTTCGCCACCAGGTGGGCCAAAGGCGCCAGCCCGACCGAAGTTGCAGTTATTCGCAGGATCATCGTCAGCACCTCTGCAGTAGATCTTTCCTGAATCACACTTTCTCTGAAGACAGCCGAGAAGTGTCACGTCGGTGATTAAGAAAGCAAGTGTCTCGCACTGCCACTGAGTCTCCAGCCTAAGCTGCCTCAACATATTCATGTAGCCAAAATGCTGTGGCACACACTCTAGGTTGTCGCAAGAAGGATCGATCTGGAACAGTCCGAGCGTATCGATAAATCGAGTCGGCTGGGAAAGAGCATACCCAAAGGCTGAGAACGCCCCCCTTGTTGCTGGGAGCGGGTCAGGGCTCGTATACCACCCCCGCCCCGCCTCGTACCACCGGTGCACGTTGTAGTACAGCCCGCCGTCCTTTCCATCACCCCAAGTTTCATCCACCCACTGTCCGGGGAATCTCAAGATCGTCGGGGCGGAGGAGTAATCCGCTCCGAAGGGCTCGAAGCCTCCTTGCCAGAGCTGGGCTCCGGTGGGTGACGTGATGAGAATAGGCGTGCCGAGGTGGTCGGTGGTGAGGTAGTGCCAGGTTTCGGTGGTGGTGTAGCCGGTGGCGGGGGTTCCTTCGGTGGCGTTGTCGAGGGTGGCGATGGGGCGGCCGGCGAAGTGGAAGAGGTAGAGATCGCTGGCCCTCGTGGGGCTCACCGGGGAGTGGGGCGTCAGGTTCCAGTGGGAGAAGCGGTGGTGGAGGAGGCCCGTGGAGCTGTAGGTGGGCTCGGTCTCGTCCGTGCGCGGCGGATCGGTGAGGCGATACTCGGGGAAGAGCCTCGTGCCGTGGTGGAGGAAGCCGCGGCCGTCGTAGGTGTAGGTGGTGCCGGAGTCGTACTTGCCGGTCTGCTCCAGGCGACGGTCCTCTCCGTAGGTGAAGGTGAGCTTGCCGTTGTCGATCAGGTTTCCCGCGGCGTCGTGGTACTGCCGGACCGCCGTGCCGCCGTTGGGGAGGATGCGGTCGAGTTGGGGCGTGTTCTTTCCGGCGGCGTTGGGAACGTAAAGGTACGTGTCGGTCACCGCGTCCCTGGTCTCAGTTAACCGGTTGCCGATCTTGTCGTAGGTCCAGGTCCTCGCGCCCCAGGGGCCGTTGCCATGGGTGAGGAAGTATTGGTAGTCCTGGTACCCGAAGGTGCGGGCGGAGCCGAAGCTTTCGGAGATCTCCAGGATGTTGCCCACGGCGTCGGTCGAATAGGACCAGTTGAGGCGGCCGGGCACGGAGATGCCGGTGGGGAGATAGCGGCTCGAATAGGTCCGCGTTTCGGTCAATCCATTGCCCAGAGTGACGCTCGAGAGCGGGCCGGAGGGCAGGTACGACGCGACCGTGACCAGGGGCTGGTCGGGCTGGCCGGGGCGTTTGGCCACGAGGGTGGCGGGCCGGTCGGCGAAGTCGTAGGTGGTCACCGCTTCCACGCCTCCAGGATAGAGCAGGGACGTTGGATTGCCGTTGGCGTCGTAGCCGTAGGACAACGCGCCGTCCTCCAGGATACGGCCGAAGCGGTCGTAACGGTAGTTCACGGACTGCCCCTGCCGGTCGATGCTGGTGAGGCGGCCTTTGGAGAAGGTCACCGCGGGATCGTCGTAAGTGTAGGTGACGTCCAGGTCCGCGCTTGGGTATTGAATGGCGGTCACCCGGTCCAGGGCATCGACTAAGCGGTTCATCACGACGCCTCTCGCGTCGATTTCGCTCACCTGCTCGCCGTGCTCGTTGTAGGCGTAGGTGGTGACTCCGGAGACCGGGGAGGTCTGCTCGGTCATCAGGCCGCGGTCGCTGTACTCGTAGGTGGTGGTGTTGGCTTCGGCGTCGGTGACGGCCGTCAGGTGGTCCAGGGCGTCGTAGGCATAGGAGGTCACCGCGGTGGCGCCGCCGGCTCCCGTCCAGGGCTGGGTCACGGAGGTCATTCGGTTCAAGGGGTCGTACTGGTAGCGCTGGGTCGGCTGGGGATGGGTGGCACGGGAATGGCTGGCATCCCAGACTTGTTCCAGGTTGCCGTCGCAGTCGTAGGCGTACTCGGTGACGTTGCCGTCCGCGTGGACGACTTTGCCAATCTGACAGCGGTTCTGGTAACGGTACTCGGTCCAGGAAGTGGTGACCCAACCGCCGTCCCAACGCTGGAGCTCTTCCTTGATCCGATGGCCGGCTTGGTCGAGAGTGTAGAGGGTCCGTTCGCCGGGCGTCGAGGGGTCCGGCTTCCTCTCGATAGAGGTTAGCCTTCCGGCCGTGTCGTAGGCGTATTCGACGAGGTTGCCCCTTCGGAAGGATCGTCCGCGCGAGGTCTCCAATGGCGTTGTATTCGGAGGTGGTGACGAGATCTTCGGCCGGCGTGGCGCCTTTCTGGATTACGGAAGCGACGCGATTCAAGTTGTCGTAAACGGTTTCCGTCCGCACTCCGTTGGGATCGGTCATCGCGGTCTGGCGATTGAAGACGTCGTGTTCGTAGGTGGTGGTACCGACCAGGGGTTCGGTGCGGGTGAGCGGCACGAGGTTTCCGCGCGCTGGATCCCAGGTGAAGCTCATGACGTCGTCGTTGCCATAGCCGGGCGGGTTTTCAGAAAGCATCTGGCCCGACGGGGCGAAGGTGGCGACGGTTTCGAGGTCGAAGAAGCTGCCGGCCTCGGCGCCCTGCAGGCGGCGGCTTGTTGGATTGCCCGCGGCGTCGTAGGTCATGAGGGTGGTGCTGCGAGCCGTTCCGCCCGCCGTGGACGGTCCTTCGATCAACAGGGGAAGGGCCGGGAAGGTCGGGTCATAGGTCCAGGTGGTTGTCCGGCTCAGAGCCGTGCCGGCGGCTTCTGTCCTGGAGATCAGCCGGCCATGGCTGTCGTAGCTCGAAAGGGTCTCGATTCCGCGGCCGTCCACGACGCGGGTCGGCAGCAGGGGATGGACTGGATCGTCGTAGAAAAGCTGGGAATTGGGGGCAAGGCCGCAGCTCGAGCAATCGCCGGTGATGGAGGTCACCCGCGGCTTGGCGCCCACGAAGGTGGCTGTGCGGGCGACGGTGTATACGACCACGTCCCGCTCCGTCTCACTCCGGTGAATCGTCAGTGTGGTACGGGTCGGCTCGACGGGCTTGTCGTACGCGATCTCATAGCGCTCGGCACCGGTCGCGAAATCGTCCGAGCCACGCCAGGTTTTGACGACGTTGCCTACACCATCGTACTCCCAGGCGGCTTCCACCCGTTCGGGCCGGGGAGTCGCGGAGTTGCCGTCGTCCACCCCCATGGAAATCCGCCGCGTCATGTATCCCAGAGGGCTGGGATGGAGGGCGGTACCATAAACGAAACGCTGGCCCGTGCCATCCGGCGCCTCGATGGAGGTGAGATCGTTGCCGGTCCAGGTGAGGCTCCACGTCCGCTCCGTCACCCCATCGACACCGGTCTCGACGATGGCGGCGAGCTTTCCGGAAGGGTGATAGAGAAATTTCTCGCTTCTTCCGTCCGGCATGGCCACGCGTGTGAGCCGGCCTGCCGTGTAGGTGGCCGTCTTGGCGTTGCCGTTGCGGTCGGTGGTGCTTTGCCACAGGCCGGTGGAGTCAAAGAGCATGACGGTTCCATCGAGATCCCGAAGCTTCCAGCCGGTCGTGAGCTTGGTCAGAGTCCGGTACTCGTCCTCGGGAGAAACCTTTTCGTAGAGGCCGTCGCCATTGGCGTCGGTAAACTCGCGGAAGTTGCCGTCGCGGGTCAGCAGCCACGCGCGGCCTCCCGAGGCCGGTACGATCCGTTCCGAGTAGTCATGGGACCAGCCCCGCCCCAAGATGGTGTTCCAGGCGGTCTGCCCCGGATTGCCGGGGCTGCCCACGCCTCCGGCCAGATAGTTGAGCCGCGCTCCCGGCCCGAAGCCGGGTCCGCCGGACTTGCCATCGAAACCGGGTCCTCCACCTCCTGGACCGGCACCTCCCCGCGAGGCAGCACTGCCCGCCCTGCTTGCCACACCCGTCCTTGCGCGCCGGCAGGGGGCAAGCCTGGAAGGGCTGCTGTATCCTGCGGACCGTAATCGCATCCACACACGCCGAAGCGATGACTTCGACATACGCGGTGTACGGGCAGTAAACCCCCCTCTCCGCAACCCCCTCCCGATCGTTGGGATTGACGGGGGTGCCCAAACCGTCTCCGGAAGGATATTCCCGGAATCTCACCACGCGCTGGTTGTTCCCGACGGTCTGCGGAAAGGCATACCTCGCTCTCGCGGTATGAAGGCCGCCCGGAAAGACCGGTGGTTCCACCGTGAGTTCCACGATGGCGGGTGTGTGATCGACCTGGATGGAGGTGGACGCCTGCACCTGAAAGGCAGGATCGCCGAATCCGCTGGCAGGCCGTGGCCACGGCTGTGATCTGGTGGCTTCCCTGAGGCCAGCAGGCCGTGCCCTGATCCAAGATCCATGTACCAGAAGCCTCGGACCGATAGGATGTGGCGAGTTGCCCGCCATTGCCGAAAAGCCTCAGGTGCCGTTGCGGGTCTCCCACACTGGTGTTTGGGTAGGAATAACCCGTGGTCAGCGTAATCTCCCCTTCCTCGTTCGGTTGGGTGGACGAAATGCCTACCGTGGGGGTCGTATTCACCGAGAACGTCATCGTGTCGATACCCGAGGCGGGATCGCAGGAAAAGCCGCCGTTTGGGAGGTCCCGGCGCCGGCCACAATTGCAATTGGCGGTGACGGTATGCTCCCCCGTACGCAGGCAGGAGGTGAAGGTGTTGTGGGTGATGCTGCAGTTGGTGAGCCCCGTGCAGTATTTGACAGCTTGTGAGTCACCCTCGCGGTGGACTGCCACCCGGGTGTCCAACGGGCAGGTCCCGGTGCTCGTGCCGACGATCTGGATGTTGGGCTGCGAGACCGTGGACGACACCGTGCAGTTGCAGTCATCTCCAAGAAGGGGACGTGGGGCGACGGAAGTGAAGAGAATCAACGCTATTCCAAGGACCGTTGCGGGGGGCAAAATGGCGGCGGTGCGGGATGCCGCTTCAAGCTTCGCCGGAACTGGCCCTAGACCTTTACCCATGGCTCTCCCCTTTCTCATACACCCATGGATGTCGAAAGGCATGATTCTATTTCATGTTCCGGACTTGCGTATTTGCTGCTGATGGGAGGCATTCTCGGCCGGCGGGGCACATTTTCGGCCGTAGAAATTGGAGATTCTGGGCAAAAAGTCGAGATTCTGGGGCCGTTTCCACTGGAAGCGGTTGTGGAATCCAGTGGATCGGCGGCGGAAGCATTCATTTCGGCTTTGGAAGCGAATGGATCTGGGGCTGATGGAGTCGTTTCGGGTCTTGATCCAGTGGAATCGGCTTTGGATTCCACTGGAATCGAGAATGAATTCCAGTGCATCGAAAATGGATAGGGCGAATTCTCGGAGGGATTCGCCTTGGTTTGGGTCTGGATGGAGTGGTGGGGCGCGAGGCAGGAGTGGTTGCTGCCTCGCGCGTGCTTCAGAGACGGGTCAGGAGGAGGCGCAGGCCTTTTCCGCCATCTCCTCGACGACGGGCTCAGGTTCCCGTGGAGCGAGCTCAGCCTTTTTCACTTCCACCGGAGAGTGCTTCCCCTGGGCGGAGGTGATGAGGGCCACGCCGGCCAGGATGACGGCGGCGGCGATGAGGGTTCCCGCCGTGAGCGGCTCGCCGGCGAAGGCCCAGCCGAGGAAGACGGCCACGACGGGGTTGACGTAGGCGTAGGTGGATACCAGGACCGGCGGGGCCACCCGCAGGAGCCAGACGTAGGCGGTGAAGGCCACGATGGCGCCGAAGACGATGAGGTAGGCCACGGAGAGCGCCGAGCGCAGGGTGACGTCGGCGAGGACGAAGCGGGCGGGCTCGCCGGTCAAGGCGGAGGCGATCATCAAGAGGGTGCCGCCGCACAGCATCTGCATGCCGGTCGCGGCCAGGGGCGAGTCCGGGAACGGCGCGCGCTGGCCGTAGATGGAGCCCCAGGCCCAACACAGGGAGGCGAGCACGAGCACGGCCGCGCCCACGGGGTCGATGCCGCCGCCGGAGCCGCCCGGCCGCACGAGCATGACGAGGCCGAGGAAGCCCAGGAGCATGCCGCCGATGACCCGCGGATTGGGGCGCTGGCGGCCGGAGCTCAGCCAGACGAGGATCACGATCCAGATGGGCTCGGTGGAGATGAGGAGGGCGGCGAGGCCCGAATCCACCTTCTGCTCGGCCCAGACGACGCCGCCGTTGCCGACGAGGAGCAGGAAGCCGCCGGCGATGAGGGCCGAGCGCCAGTGGATGAGCTTGGGGCGCGGCGCTCCGCGCAGGCGCGACCAGCCGTAGAGAAGGGCGCCGGCGGTCAGGTAGCGGGTGGCCGCCATGAGGAAGGGCGGGATGGTGTCGATGGCGAAGCGGATGGCGAGGTAGGTCGACCCCCAGATGAGGTAGACGGCGCCCAGGGCGAGGGCGATCTTGAGCGCGGACGCGCGGAACGTTCCGGTGGGGCCGGTGTTGCCGGTGGGGCCGGTCATGAGAAGACCTCCTCTTCTTCCTTATCCGCCAGGGCCAGTTTTTCCTCGAGGGCCTGTTTTTCCTCCAAGACCAGCCGGGGCGCTTCCAGGGGGAGGCGGGCGGTTTCGCGCACGGTCTCGAGGACGATGGTGGTGCGGGTGGACTGCACGTCGCCCGTGGCGCCGATGCGCTCGCGCAGGAGCCGGCCGAGCGACTTGGCGTCGGGCATGCGGACCTTGAGGAGCAGGCAGTCCTCGCCCGCGATGTGGTGGGCTTCCTGGACCTCGGGGATCTGGGAGAGAAGCTGGACGGTCTTGGCCTCGCCGTCGAAGTCCGCGAAGCGCACGAAGACGTAGGCGAGCAGGCTCAGGCCCAGCGCCTCGGGGTTGATGCGGGCTTCGTAGCCAAGGATGACGCCCTTGGATTCCAGCCGGCGGATGCGTTCGAGCACGGCGGAGGGGGCCATGTCGATCTGCCGCGCGATCTCGGCGTTGGAGGTCCGGGCGTTCTGCTGAAGGATGTTCAGGATCTGGCGGTCGATTTCGTCGATCATTCGGTGATCCATCCGAAGGGCCGATGATAGTGGGGGATTCGGGGGATTGCAAGAGAAGAGCCCTCACCTCCCCGGCCCTCAATAGTCCCTCGTTCTTTGGCCGCCCCCTCCTCCCGCCCTCACCGGGAGAGGAGGGAGACAAGCAAGAAAGATGTTGCCGGAGCGACCTTACCCCAACCCCTCTCCTAAAGGAGAGGGGCTTCAAGGCGGGCTTTACAGGGGAATCCGGCTCTCGGCTTCCGCCCCGAAGGGGTCTCCGGCGGAGCCTCGGCGGTGGCGGAGGAGGGCGGCGTGGGCGATCATGGCGGCGTTGTCGCCGGAGTAGACGAGGGGGACGAGGCGGAGGTCGACGCCGTGTCGCTCGGCCCAGGCGGGGAGCTCGCGGCGGAGGAGGCGGTTGGCGGCGGCGCCTCCGGAGACGGCGAGGAGGGGGATGGGCTGGCGCTCCTGGAGGCGGTCGAGGCGGTCGAGAACCTGGCCGACGGCGGCGGCGCGGAAGCCGGCGAGGAGGTCGAGGATCTGCTGGGAGGGTGGCTGGCCATCCCCCAGATCGATCGGGCCGTGGGCGCGTTCCAGCTTTTCGATCTCCTGGAGAGTCTGGCTTTTGAGTCCCGAGTAAGAGAAGTCGAGGTCTTCGTTCTTGCCGAAACGGGAGACGGGGAGGCGATGGGCGCCGGGGGTGCCCCGCTCGGCGAGCTCGTCCACCTTGGGCCCTTGCGGATAGGGGAGGCCGAGGCGCTTGCCGACCTTGTCGAAGACTTCGCCGATGGCGTCGTCGCGGGTCTCGGCGAGGGTCGTGACCGTCCCGGCTTCTTCCACTGAGAAGATCGAGCTGTGGCCGCCGGAGAGCACGAGACCGACGAAGCGGTCCGGCGGCGGCGCGGGCGGCTCGGGGTCGCCGGGCGGGCGCAGGAAGGGGGAGTAGAGGTGCCCTTCCAGGTGGTGCACGGCGTGGAAGGGGCGGTCTCCGGCGAAGGCGATGGCCTTGCCGAGGGAGAGGCCCACCAGGAGGGCGCCCACGAGGCCGGGGCCGCGGGTGGCGGCGACCACGTCCACGTCCGCCATGGCGATGCCGGCCTTTTCGAGGGCCTCGCCGCTCACCAGGGGCCAGTTGGCGAGGTGCTCGCGGGAGGCGATCTCGGGCACCACGCCGCCGTAGGGGCGGTGGGCGGCGAGCTGGCTGGACACGGCGGAGGCGAGCACCCGGCCGTCGCCGTCGAGAACGGCGCAGGCGGTGTCGTCGCAGGAGGTCTCGATGCCGAGGACGAGGGGGTGGGTCATGCCGGGGAGTTTACCGGACCGGGCCTGTGGCCCGGGAACCTCACCCCAACCCCTCTCCTAAAGGAGAGGGGCTTTCAGAAAAAACTGTCTTGCTGGTCTCCCTCTCCTTTAGGAGAGGGCCGGGGTGAGGTCGCAGGCCACCGAGGGCGCCGGCCTACCCGTTCGCAGCCCCGGCGGGCTCGGCCTGCTTGATCTCGATCGGCTCGTAGACCGGGATCTCGAAGGCGAGCGTGCCGTGGCAGAACTCTTTCCACTCGTCGGTGACGTTGTCGAAGATGATGTTGAGGTCTTTGAAGATGCCGTCGGTGACGACATAGTTCTCCTGGAGATAGAGGATGGAGTCGTCGTTCAGCTCGCGGTCGACCTCGACCTCCTTGCCGTTGACTTCCTTCTTCTCCTTGCGAACGTTGGCGGCGTTCTCGGTCCAGCCGGGGTAGGCCCGGAACTGCTTCGCCAGGTATGCCTTGCAATATTTGCCCATTTCCGCCATGGGGGGTTCCTCCTGAAAGCGTATCGAGTATGCGTGACGGCGCTTGCGGTAAGGCGGCAAGAGCCGGGAGACACCAGGGGACTCCACTCTTTAAGTGCCGGGAAACCGCAGGGCGGGACACCCCTGATAGAGTAGGAGCCCGTTCCAGGGTCCCGAGCGGCCCGAGTCTATCGCTTTCCATCGACCACGATACGGACGCCAGACGCCATGCCCCTTCGCTTCGGCATCAACGGCTTCGGCCGCGTCGGCCGGGCCCTGCTGCGGGCCGCCCACGGCCGGGAAGAGCTGCAGCTCGCCGCCGTCAACGACGTCGTGCCGGCCGCCGTGCTGGCGCGGCTCCTCGCGCGCGACACGGTCCACGGCAAGTTCGCGGCGCGGGTCGAGGCGGACGGGGGGGGGCTGTGGATCGACGGCCTGCGGGTGCCGGTCTTCGCGGAGGCCGATCCAGCGCGGGTGGGCTGGGCGGGCGCGGAGGTGGACGTGGTGGTGGAGGCCACGGGGCGCTTCCTGGGCCGGGCGAAGGCGGCGGGGCACCTGGGGGGGACGGTGCGGCGGGTGGTGATCTCGGCCAACGCGGATCCCGCCGATCCGGCGGACGTGGCGGTCTGTCTGGGCCTCAACGAGGGCGTTTTCGATCCTTTGCGCCATTTCGTGGTGAGCAACGCCTCCTGCACCACCAACGCCCTCGCGCTGGTGGCAAAGGTGTTGCACGACCGCTTCGGGATCCGCCGGGCCTTGATGAGCGCGGTCCACAGCTATACCGAGAACCAGAGATTGCTCGACCTTCCCCACTCCGACCCCCGGCGCTCGCGGGCGGCGGGGCTCAACATCGTGCCCACCTCGACGACGGCGCCGGAGGCGCTGGGGCTGCTGATCCCGGAGCTGGCCGGCCGGATCGAGGGGCTGGCCGTGCGGGTGCCCACGCCGATGGTGGCGATGCTCGACCTGGTGGCGGACCTGGAGCGGGAGGCCACGGCGGAGACGGTGCGCCAGGCGTTCCGCGACGCGGCGAATGCCGAAGGAAGCCCGATGGCGGGCATCCTCGGCGTCACGGAGGAGGAGCTGGTCTCCTCGGACTTCATCAACGACCCGCGCTCGGCCGTGGTGGACCTCCCCCTGGTGCAGGCGGTGGAGGGCGGGCTCACGCGGGTCATCGCGTGGTACGACAACGAATGGGGGTACGCCACGCGGCTGGCGGACCTGCTGAGCCGGATGGCGACCTCACCCCAACCCCTCTCCGATTTTTCCTAAGAAGAAGGAGAGGGCTTCAAGGCCAAGCGAGGGCAACGAAAATGGCGAACCTGCTGACCCTGGACGATCTCGATCTCGCGAGCCTGCGTGGCAAGCGGGTTTTCGTGCGCGTGGATTTCAACGTTCCGATCTCCGGCGGCCACAAGGTGGGGGACACGACGCGGCTGGAGGAGGCGGTCCCCACCATCAAGGAGCTGACCGGGGCGGGGTGCATCGTGATCCTCGCCTCCCATCTCGGCCGGCCCAAGGGCACGAACGATCCGCGCTACACCCTGCTGCCGGTGGTCTACGAGCTGGCGCGGCTCCTGGGCAGCGCGGTCCGCTTCGCCCACGACTGCGTCGGGCCGGAGGCCGAGGGGGTGATCCAACAGATGGATCCCGGCGAGGTGGTGCTGCTGGAGAACCTCCGCTTCCACGCCGGGGAAGAGAAGAACGAGCCCGGCTTCGCGGACGAGCTGGCCAAGCTGGCCGAGGTCTATGTGGACGACGCCTTCGGCAGCGCCCACCGGGCCCATGCCTCCGTGGTGGGTGTTCCTGAGCGGCTGGAGCGTAAGGCGGCCGGCCGCCTGCTGGCCCGCGAGGTGACGGCGCTGAGCCGGCTGCTGGGCGAGCCGGACCGGCCGTTCGCGGCGCTCCTGGGCGGCGCCAAGATCGAGGGGAAGATCGACACGCTGGAGAACCTCCTCCCCCGGCTCGACCTGCTCCTCCTGGGGGGCGGCATGGCCAACACCTTCCTGGCCGCGCAGGGGTACGGCCTCGGCGCGTCGCTCTTCGAGCCCGACCGGGTGGAGATGGCGCGGGACATTCTGGCGCGCGCCAAGGCGCGGGGCACGGAGGTGCTGCTGCCCACCGACGTGGTGGTGACGGACGACCTCGACAACCCCGGGCGGGTGGAGACGGTGGCGGCGGACCGCATTCCCGCCGGCACCAAGGCCGTGGACATCGGGCCGCGGACGCGCAAGGCGTTCGCGGAGGCCGTGGGGCGGGCCGGCACGCTGTTCTGGAACGGCCCCCTGGGGGTGTTCGAGAAGCCCCCCTTCGACGCCGGCACCCGCGAGGTGGCGCAGGCGCTCGCCAACTGCCCGGGCTTCTCGGTGATCGGCGGCGGCGAGACGGTGGCCGCCGCCAACCAGGCGGGGGTGACGGACAAGATCGGCCACGTCTCCACGGGCGGTGGCGCCTCGCTGGAGCTCCTGGCCGGCAAGGAGCTGCCGGGGGTGGCCATTCTGGAGAAGGGCCGGTGAGCGAGAAGCGCCGGCCCATCGTGGCCGCCAACTGGAAGATGAACCTGCTCAAGGGGGATGCGGCGGAATTCTGCCGCGACCTGAAGCGTGGGCTCGCGGCGCCCCTGGAAACCGAAATCGCCGCCCGGGTGGTGATCTTCCCCTCGTTCCCCCTGCTGCCCGTGGTCTCCCGCGAGCTGGTGGACAGCGAGGCGGAGGTGGGCGGCCAGGATCTTTCCACGGAGGACAAGGGGGCTTTCACCGGTGACGTCTCCGGGCCGCAGCTCCGGGACTCCGGCTGTACCTGGGCGCTCTGCGGCCACAGCGAGCGGCGGCAGTACCACGGCGAGACGGACGACCTGGTGGCCCGCAAGGTGAAGGCTGCCTTGCGGCACCGCCTGACCCCCATGATCTGCCTGGGGGAGAGCCGGGACGAGCGGCGGGAGGGGCGGACTTTCGAGGTGCTGGAACGGCAGCTCCGGGCGGTGTTGGAGGGGGTGCCGGATCTCGAGGACTGGCCGTTCGCGCTGGCCTACGAGCCGGTCTGGGCCATCGGCACCGGCGAGACGGCGACCCCGGAATTGGCCCAGGAGGCCCACCGGTTCCTGCGGGAGACGATGAGGGAGAGCCTGGAGGCGGATGCCGTGCCGATCCTGTACGGCGGCTCCGCGACGCCCGACAATGCCCCCAGCCTGATCGTCCAGCCGGACGTGGATGGCTTCCTTGTGGGCGGCGCCAGTCTTGACCCGCAGAAATTCCTTGCTATTATTCGGGGTTCCGGCTGACGGGCACACCACTGAAGGGAGCCCGGGTCGACTCGCGCCCGTTGGGAGGCCTTGCACCGTGATCTATCTGTTGTACGTCATACACGTTCTCGTCTGTCTGTTCCTGATCCTCGTCGTTCTGCTCCAACAGGGTAAGGGCGCGGATCTTTCGGTCTTCGGTGGCGGCAGCACCCAGACCGCCTTCGGCGCCAGGAGCGCCACGACGTTGCTGCACAAGCTGACGGTGGCCTCGTTCGTCATCTTCATCTTCACCACGGTGTCGATCGCCATCCTGAAGAGCAGCCCGTCCGGCACGGTGATGGCGGGAGCGAAGAAGTCCAAGGCGGCTCCGACCGCCCCGGCGACCCCGGCCCCGGCAACGACGGCCCCGGCTCCCGCTTCGGCCCCCACGCCGCAGCCGCAGTAGCAGTAGACACGGTGGCCGTGTCTGGCGTATCTTTCGCCGGGCCGCCGGTTGTTCCTTGTTGGTGGCAGTAGTTCTTTGAGCCCAAGTGGCGGAATTGGTAGACGCGCACGTTTGAGGGGCGTGTGGGGCAACCCGTGCCGGTTCGAGTCCGGCCTTGGGCACCATCCTCGTTTTTTCCAGACCGATTTCCTGGTCAGCTTCCTGTCCAGCCTCTTTGGCCGGTTTCCCAGCGCTTGATTTTTCTCTGCGCTGGTGAGACGATGCCCGAAATTTCCTTCTGAAGAGAAAGGTCCGCGCACGCCGTGTGGCCCATCGAAATCGACCTGCTTTCGTGACGTTCGGGCTCACCGGGCGCGGGATCCGTGTACTCGGAAAGGAGTTGCGGGGGCATGTCTCAGCAGGGAACGGTCAAGTGGTTCAACAACGCGAAGGGGTACGGCTTCATCCAGACCGAGGCCGGGGGAGAGGACGTTTTCGTCCACCACACGGCCATCGTCTCTGAGGGCTTCAGGACGCTGAACCAGGGCGAGAAGGTGAGCTTCGAGATCGTGCAGGGGCCGAAGGGGCTTCAGGCCCGCAACGTCCTGCGCACTTGACGCGCCGCCCGGACCATGCCTGCGGGTGCGAGGGGGCCACTTCCCGCGACGGGAGGAGTGGCATGGGAGATTCTCACGTCACCGGATAAACTAGAGCCATGAGTGAACCGATCGAAGCCAGCCCCACTCCGGAGCCGCCCGTCCCGGCGGCCGCGGCCCCTGCTCCGCCCGCCAAGCCCGCTCCGCCGCCGGCGGCTCCCGCGCGCGCCCTGCCGTCGATCGAGGAGATCGGCGAATGGATCCACGGCGCCGATCTGCCCACCCTGAGCGCTCTGTTCGACGGGCTGCCGGTGGCCAAGTTCGACATCCTGGTCATGATGGTGCGCAAGGAAGAGATCGTCCCCCAGCACTGGCAGGCGCTTTCCAACCACACGCCGCCGGACGACCTCACCTTCGAGCGGCTGCCCGAGGTCGGCCGGCTGCGAGTGCGCTACAGGAACCAGGAGCTTTCGCGCCGCCGGCTGTCCAGCCTGCGCTGGGGCTGGCGCGAGATGGGCGGCCTGCGGCCGGCGATGTGGACGGTCCCCGACCTCTTGGCGGCCATGCGCCGGGTGATCGAGAAGAAGAGGCCGGTGGACTGGAACGACTTCCTGATGGCGGTGCGGGACATCTGGGCCGACTCCAGCCTGCCCCACGGGCGGGAACAGCTCGAGGTGCTCTGGGCCTCGCTGGCTCAGATGAGGAAGAGCACCAAGAAGTAGAGGGCCCTCACCCCTGCCCTCTCCCGACCCCTCCCACCCTCACCGGGAGAGGAGGGAGACAAGCAAAGAACCCTCTCCCTCCGCCGGGAGAGGGCAGGGTCAGGGCTCACCTCCCCCGCAGGACCGGATACGGATTGATCGCCTCGCCCTGCCACCACTTCTTGTCCGGACCCATACGGGTGATGGCGAAGTGGAGGTGCGGGGCGTCCGGCGAGGCGTTGCCGGTAGAGCCCACGTAGCCGATCACCTGCCCGCGGGTGAGCAGGTTCCCCTCCTTGAGGCCGGGGGCGTAGTGGTCTAGGTGGGCGTAGTAGTAGGTGTAGGTCTCCGTGGGATCGAACTGGTAGACCGTCAATCCGCCGAGATCGCTGGTAAAGAGCTTGGCGACCCGCCCGGCATCGACCGCCAGCACCGGGGTGTTTTGGGGTGCCAGGATGTCGATGGCGTCATGGATCCGCCCGGCGCTCCGGGCATCGTCGAAGGTGTCCTGGAGCGCCTGGGGGGGGATCCCCTGGACGGGCAGCAGCAGGCCGCGCCGGGTCAGGTCTGCTGGTGGAGGCACCGCGGACCGGGGTGGCATGGACAGCCCCGGTTGGGGTGCCTGGGGTGTCTGCCGGCCTGGACCGGGCCGGGCCGGGGCCGGAGTCGCCGAGACGGGCGGCACGGCTCCAGGAGGCGCCGCCGGCGCGGAGGGCTCCTTCCGGTACAGCCATACGATGAGCAGCACCGCCGCCGCGCCGAGGGCAAACCCGGCGCACCCCGCCTGCGGGACCTGCCAGCCGCCCCGTTTTTTCTCTCGCGTCTCACCCGCCATGGGCCGAGCTTACTCCCGGAAGAGGACGGGCGTGCCCGGCTTGACCATCCCGGCCAGGGTCAGGGCGTCCCAATTGGTCAACCGCACGCAGCCGTGGGACTCGGTCTTGCCGATCATCCGCGGCTCGGGCGTGCCGTGCAGGCCATAGTGCTCCTTGGAGATGTCGATCCACACCACGCCCACGGGATTGTTGGGGCCTGCCGGGATCTTGGCCTTGGTGTGCTCGGGGTCCGCGTCCCAGAAAAGGTCGGGGTTGTAGTTGAAGGACGGGTTCTTCGCGACGCCGTTGACCTTCCAGTCGCCGATCGGCAAGGGATCGTGCTCGCTGCCGGCCGAGACCGGGGCGAAGAAGAGGATCTTGTCCCCCTGCTGGACGGTGAGTGTGCTGGCGCTCTTCGAGACCACCACCTGCGTACCGTCCGGCACCTCGACCTTTTCCTGGGGCGGGGCCGGGCGGACGTTGGGGACGCGGATCTGCTCCCCCTCCGCGAACCGGGCGCCGGGGTTCAGCCTCTTCAGGAATTCAGGGGTCGTGTGGAACTTCTCGGACAGCAGCTCCAGGGGCGAGGTGTAGCTCAGGGCTTCGAGCTTCGACTTCTCCTCCATGTCCGTGGGGATCTGGGGGGTGAACGGGCCGTTCGCGTCGCCGGCCGAGACCGTGTAGGGGATGAGCGCCTGGTTGCCGGCGGCGGCCATCAGCCTCTGCCAGGTCGCGGGGTCGGGCTTGCGGGTCACCGGCAGGCCGTTCGCCGCCTGGAACGCCGCGAGCGCCTTCCAGGTGTTGCCGCCCGGCCGGCCGTCGATCACCCCGGGCGAAAAGCTCACCCGGTCCAGGAGCACTTGGAGATCGCCGCCCGACTTGGGCGAAGGGGCGGTGCCCGCGGCCGGCGTGGGCATGGCTGCCGGAGCCGGCTGGGCCGTTCCCGGAGGCGCGGCCGGCGGGTTCGCGGGCTGCTGGTTCGTGGGCTTATTCGCGGGCAACGGGCTCGAAGGCGCCTGGGGGCTCGCTCCGAGAACGGCGGGTAGGAAAAGGAACAAGGTCGTGAGCTTGGCCGTAGGTGTGAACATGACTTTTCTGGGATGCAACCGCCGAGCCACGCCGGGGCGAGGAGAGCTACAATGCTGGTAGTTGGTATGAAGGAGCCCAAATGACAGAGCTGATCTTCGTCGTTGAGGAAGCCCCGGAAGGCGGATACACCGCTCGGGCCTTGGGAGAGTCGATCTTCACAGAAGGTGACGATCTCAGCGATCTGCAGGAACAGATCAAGGACGCCGTGTTCTGTCATTTCGAGAATGCCGAGAGACTGTTTTAGAAACAATCCCCATGGACCAGAAAAAGCTCAGCCGCTACTTCTTCATCGCCGTCCTCCTCGGCACGACGGTGGTTTTCTTCAGGATGGTGATGGTCTTCCTCGTCCCCATCCTGCTCGCGGCGGTATTCGCGACCCTCTTCTATCCCCTCTACGAATGGCTTCTGCGGCGCTTCCGGGGGCGCAAGACGCTGGCGTCCTTCTGCTGCTGCCTCATCCTGTTCCTTGGGCTCATCATCCCCCTCTACGCCGTGGCCGACATGGTGACCCGGGAGGCCATCGACTTCTACCATACGGCCCAAAAGCAGCTCACCGAGTTCATGAAGACGGGGCCTCAGGGGCCGGTTGCCCGGCTGAAGAACCTGCCGTTCCTGCGCGACTTGAAGCTCGACCAGGTCGACTGGCAGTCGGCCTTCCAGAATGCCGTCTCCACGGCCGGCACCTTCGCGGCCACGGTGATCAAGCGGACGTCCCAGGGGACGATTCAGGTCATCGTGCTGCTCTTCACGACGCTGTTCACGATGTTCTACTTCTTCCGGGACGGCAAGGATCTGCTACGCCGCCTGCGGGCGCTGATCCCCCTCGACCGGGAGTACAAGAACGCCATCGCGGCCCGCTTCACCTCCGTGGCCCGGGCCACGGTCAAGGGGACGCTCTTGATCGCCCTCGCCCAGGGCACGTTGTCCGGACTGACCCTCTGGATCTTCGGCGTGGGCTCACCCATCCTCTGGGGCGTCGTGGCGACGCTGCTCTCGGTGATCCCCCTGGTGGGAGCCTGGCTGGTGCTCTATCCCGCGGCCTTGGTCCAGATCTTGACCGGCCACCTCTGGCAGGGGATCGGCATCCTCATCGTCACCATCCTGGTCATCGTCAACGTCGACAACCTCATGCGCCCCCGGCTGGTCGGCCAGGAAACGGGGATGCACGACCTGATGGTGTTCTTCTCGACGCTTGGGGGGATCAGCATGTTCGGACCCACGGGGTTCATCCTGGGTCCCCTCGTGGCCGCCCTGTTCCTCTCCGTGCTCGACATCTACAGCGCCGAGTTCCAGGACCACGTGGAGGCCACCCTGCCGCTGGGAACAAACACGGCCGCCCTGCCTCAGCTCGAGCCGCCAGAGGTCCGGGCCGAGCCGGTGCCCGACCCCGATCCTTCGACTCGTCCCTAAGAGGGCCAGTCTCTAGGCAGGATAAATGACGACCCGCCGGTAGGGCTCCTCGCCCTTGCTCTGCGAGGTCAGGCCGTAGCGCTCGATGATCTGGTGCTGGAGCCGCCGGAGATGGTTGTTCTGCGGCGCGAGCTCCACGGGGCCACCCTCGTCCAGGACATGGTCGATGGCCTCCTCGACCTCGCTCAGGGCCTCCTCGTCGCCCGCCGTGGGGTCGTTCACCCCGAAGATGGAGCGCAGGAAGTTTTCCATCTGCACGATGGTGTTGCTGCGCACCACGTAGAACGGGATCCCCCGGACATGGGCGTCGCGCAACCGCCGGGGCTGGCGCCGCTCCTGGGCCTTCAGCGTCACCACCATGTCGGCGTCGTCCAGGTCGTCCACGATGTAGGCCGAGACGCGGAACTTGCGCAGCGCACGCTCCAGCTTGGCCTTGCTCACGGCGTAGGGGAAGATCCGCAACGGCTTGCCCCGCAAGGCCCGCGGCGGCAGGGTGGGGGTCTCTCCGTCGTCCGTGTCTCCGTCCATGTTTCTGTCCGTGTCCTTGTCCGTGCTCTTTTCCTCCACCTCCGCGTCCTCCCGCAAGGGAGCCGCGAACCAGGGGTTGGCGCTCCGGGCTGAATTCCGCCTGGAACGGGCGGGCCCCCGGTTGGGCCTCTCCGCCCGTTCAGCCCGCTCCGGCCGTTCCGCCTTGCGGATCTCCACCTCGCCCCCTTCCTTGCGCGTCCGCAGCTCCGGCCGGGGCGGAACGTCGCGCAGGAAGCGGTCCACCACCTCGGCCACGTCGTGGTGCACGGCCAGACGGTCCTTGTCCTGAATCTCGATCAACACGCCGAAGGTGGGCGGCGCCTTCCGTTCGAGCACCGTCTTCTGGGTCCCCCGCCGCCGCGCCTCGTCGTCCGACAGGGTGACGGCCTGGATGCCGCCCACGAGATCCGACAACGTGGGATTCTGGAGCAGGTTTTCGAGCACGTTGCCGTGGGCCGTGGCGATGAGCTGCACCCCGCGCTCGGCGATGGTGCGCGCCGCCATGGCCTCGGCCGTGGTGCCGATTTCGTCGATCACGATCACCTGCGGCATGTGGTTCTCGACCGCCTCGATCATCACCGCGTGCTGCTCGTCCGGCGAGGGGACCTGCATGCGGCGGGCGCGGCCGATGCCGGGGTGGGGGATGTCGCCGTCGCCCGCGATCTCGTTGGAGGTGTCGACCACGATCACCCGCTTCGAGAGGTCGTCCGCCAGCACGCGGGCCGCCTCGCGGAGGATGGTGGTCTTGCCCACGCCCGGGCGCCCCAGCATCAGGATCGACTCCCCGGCCTCGATGACGTCGCGCAGGATGTCCACCGTGCCGTAGACCGCCCGGCCCACCCGGCAGGTGAGGCCGATCACGTCGCCCACCCGGTTGCGGATGGCCGAGATGCGGTGGAGCGTGCGGGCGATGCCGGCCCGGTTGTCCTTGCCGAAGCGGCCGATGCGCTCCACCACGTAAGCGATGTCCTCGCGGGCCACCGGCTCCTCGGAGAGAAACTCGCCCGCGTCGGGAAAACGGGCCTCGGGCAGCCGGCCGAGGTCGAGCACCAGCTCCACCAGCTCACCCTGCCGGGGGTGCGGCTCGATCCGCGCCCGCACCGCGGGGGGAAGGACCGACAGCAGCAATTCCAGATCGTCCGTCATCGTTTGTCCTGAGAGGGCTCGTCCCGAAGAGGCTATACCCATTGCTTGGAACTTTTTCCGGCCCGGGTTCGTAGGGGATGAAGAAGGAGGGATTGCTCATGCCGACAGTCAAAACACAGAGGACGCTTCCAGTGTTCCTGGGTCTCCTGCTCCTGGCCGTAGCCGCCCAGGCCTCCGAGACCCTCAAGGAAAAATTCGACCGCACCGTGCCGCTCCAACCAGGCTCCCAGGTGCGGCTCTCCAACGTCAACGGCGGCGTGACCTTCGAGGCCTGGGACCGCAACGAGGTCCGCATCGAGGCCGAGAAGAAGGTCAAGGCCGGCAAGGCCGACATCGCCCGCAAGTACATGTCCCAACTGAAGATCGAAGTCACCCAGAACGCGGGCGGCCTGCGCGTCGAGACCCGCCACCCGCGCCGGGAGAGCGGCTTCTTCGACTGGATGTTCGGCAACGAGGTGAACGCCAGCGTCACCTACCGCGTCCACGTCCCCCGCCGCGTCGCCCTCCACGCCGTGAGCGTCAACGGCGGCGTCTCGGCCACCGGCTTGCGCGGCCAGACCCACCTCGAAACCACCAACGGCGGCCTTTCCGTCGCCGGCATCCAGGGAGCCATGGTCCTGGAGACCGTCAACGGCGGCATCGACATCACCCGCTCCGCCGGGGCCCTGCGGGCCGAATCCACCAACGGCGGCATCGACGCCCAGCTCACCAGCCTGCCGGACGGGAGTGAGATCCGCCTCACCAGCACCAACGGCGCCATCTCCCTCCGCCTCCCCCGCGAGGCGAGCCTCTCGATCGACGCCGGCACCGTCAACGGGCGGGTGCAGAGCGATCTGTCCATCGAAGGCGGCCAACCCGGCAAGCGCACCCTCAAGGGCGACCTGAACGGCGGCGGTGGCAAGCTTTACATCCGCACCACCAACGGCGGCATCGACATCAACGCGGTGGAATGACGGTACGGCGCTTGCCCGGTATGGCGCTTGCCCGGTATGGCGCTTGCAATACTTCCGGCGGTACAAGAGAGGTCCGCCGGTAAGCGCTCCTTCGATTCAGTCAACGTGGCCTTTTCGTTCCATCGCTTGCCGGCGGACCTCCTCGACTGAAGGAGGTTGTATGAACAAACAGAAATGGTCTCTCATGGGTAGTGCCGGCGTCGGAGTGGGCTTGGGCGCCGGGCTCATGTTCCTTTTGGACCCCAAGACGGGGAGCCATCGCCGGGCTCTCGCTCGCGACAAGACGGTCGGCGCCTTGAAGACGGGGGGCAACGCCGCCCTCCAGACCGGGAAAGACCTGGGCAACCGCACCCGGGACCTCGTCACCGGCGCGGTGGCCTCGGGCAAGAGCCGCCTCAAGGGTGAGGTCGAGGACGTCCTCGTGCCGGCCGTCAAGGACTTGAAGAATCAGCTGGAAGCCACGACCGGGAATGGCCGCAGCTGGAAATCCTCCAAAAGCGTCCTGGCCGGCACGGCCCTGAGCGCCATGGGCCTCAGCCTCCTGGCGGCCGGCGGCCTGGTTACCCGGAACGGCCGCAAGGATCTTCGGATCAGCCTGCCGTAACGCGATTCATGTCTTCGCCCCTCCCCTCCCTGGGAGGAGGGGAGGGGGCGCATGGTAGACTGCGGCTCTTGATGGAGATCGCGATGTCAACCCTTTTGGACCGAATCACGATCAATCCGGAAATCTGCCATGGCAAACCAACCATCCGTGGCTTGCGCTACCCGGTCGAGACGATTCTGGAGCTGCTCAGCTCCGGAATGACCACTGAGGACATCCTCGCGGACTATGAGGATCTGGAGCGCGAGGACATCTTGGCTGTCCTGGCCTTTGCCGCGCGTCTCAGTCAGGTCAAACGCTTGGACTCGGTTGCGGCGTGAACTTCCTGATCGACGCGCAACTGCCGCGTCGGCTTGCGCGGAGTCTGCGGGCAATCGGGCACGACACGCTTCATACCCTGGATCTTCCTCTCGGCAATCGCACTCCGGACAGGAACATCAACGCGATCTCTCTGCAGGAGGGTCGCACGGTCATCACAAAAGATACCGATTTCGTTAACTCCTTCCTGCTCCTTGGCCAGCCGGAGAGGCTCGTTCTGGTGTCTACCGGGAACATCACCAACACCGACCTTGTGGCTTTGTTCCTTGCGAACGTCGAGATGATTGAAGCCGCGTTGCGAACGAACGGTTACGTTGAATTGACTCGTTCGGCTCTGATTGTCCACGGATAGCGTCCCAACCGTATTTGTAGAGACGTACCCATACCGTCCACGATACCCACTCATAGGCCACGGAGACGGCGGGACGTCTCTTCGAAGGCAAGATCCTCCCCTGACCCTCCATCGTTCTGGACCACCGTTGCCCGTCACAGGACGTGCCTTCATCGACACGGTCTCGCCGCCGCCGAGACGTCCCGCCGTCCCCGTGGTATCCGAAGGGATATCGTGGGCGGTATGGGAACGTCTCTACGAAAATTCCCTTCACGCCACCTTTTCGAGCGCGGCCTGGGCTCGTTCGAGCTCCCTTTCCAGGCGTGCCACGAGCGGGCCGAGCTCGCCGGTGTGCCCGGCGCGGACCCCTTCCACGAGGGCTTGGCAGACCGCGGTGACCTGGAGGGCGCCGAGGGTCGCGCTGCTTCCTTTGAGCCGGTGAGCGGCTTCTCCTACCTCGGGCCAGCGGCTCTCCTCTGATTTCTGGCGCAAGGCGGCGAAGTCTGTGGCCGAGGACTCCAGGAACGTGGGGATCAGGATCTCTATAAGGCTCTTTCCACCCAGCAGGTCGCGCAGGCGGTCCAGGTTTTCCAGGTCCAGGATCTCTCCTCCTCCCCCGGTTTCGCGCGTGTTTGCCGCCGCCAGGGCCGCCGCCAGCTCGGGGATCTGTACCGGCTTGCCGAGGAAGGCGTTCATGCCCGCCTCCAGGCAGCGCTCGCGGTCTCCGGACAGGGTGTGGGCGGTCAGCGCGACGATCCACGGCTGGCGGTCCTCCGGCAGCTCGCGGCGGATGCGGCGGGTGGCCTCCAGGCCGTCCAGCTCGGGCATCTGAACGTCCATCAGAATCACGTCATAGGGCTGGTGCGCCAGCGCCTCCAGCACTTCCTTCCCGTTGACCGCGAGGTCCGCCCGATACCCCAGGTGCTCCAACAGGGTGAGCATCACCTTCCGGTTCACGGCATGGTCCTCGGCCAGCAGGAGGCGCAGGGGATGGCGGCCCGCCAGGCCGCGGTCCGCGCTGGTGGTGAGGTCCGGCTGGCGCGGTGGGCCCAGAATGGCCGCCTGCCCCGTGACGGTGAAATGGAAGGTCGAGCCCTGGCCGGGCGTGCTCTCCGCCCAGATCCGGCCGCCCATGAGCTCCACCAGCCGCTTGCTGATGGCCAGGCCGAGACCGGTGCCGCCATGTTGGCGGGCCAGCGAGCCGTCGAGCTGGTGGAAGGCGACGAACAGGCGGCCCAGATCCTCGGGGAGAATGCCGATGCCGGTGTCGGCAACGGCGAAGTGGGCTTCCCAGCTCCCGTCCGCCAACGGACGGGCGGACAGCGACACCCGGACCTCGCCCCGAGAGGTGAACTTGACGGCGTTGCCCAGCAGGTTGACCAGAACCTGCCGGGTGCGGGCGAGGTCGCCGGCCAGGGCTTCGGGAGTCCCTTCCGCGATGGTGTGGCGCACGGCCAACCCTTGCTTGGCGGCCAGGGGAGCGACCATCTTCAGGCTCCCTTCGATCATTGCTTCGAGATTGAAGGGGGCGTGCTCGACGGCCACCCTCCCGGACTCCATCTTGGAGAAGTCCAGGACGTCGTTGATCAGGGAGAGGAGAACCTCGCCGCTCGCCCGGATCGTCTCCAGATAGTCGCTTTGCGTGGCCGTGAGCGGGGTCTCCTGGAGCAGGGTGGTCATGCCGATCACACCGTTCATCGGAGTGCGGATCTCATGGCTCATGTTGGCCAGGAACTCGCTCTTGGCGCGGCTGGCGGCCAGGGCCTCCTCCTTTGCATCGTGGAGGGCCAGGGTGCGCTCCAGAACCTCCTGCTCCAGGTTCAGCCGCAGCCGGTCGAGCTCGCCGTGGACCCGCCCGAAGCGGCTGGAGAGAGAGAGGCCCATCGCCACCAGGAGAATCGCGAAGCCGAAAGGCGGCAGCGACACCGGGCTGCGCCACCACCCGGGGAAGACCTGGCCGGCCAGATCGATGGCCACGGCGGCGACCAGCACCAGCCCGCCACCGGCGAGAGTCCGCGCCTCCACGTCTCCCCGCCACGCCTCGCGGACGATCAGGGCCACGACCATGAACAGAAGCGGCAGCAGCCACAGCGAGCGGAGGGTCTGGCTGGCGATCACCAGGCGCACGCCGGGCCAGAGGCCAACGAACAGGGCGAGCGCGCCATGAGAGAGCTGATAGGCGCGCAGCGGCCGCGAGATGGGCCGTTTGAAAAAGACCCAGAGGAACTGGAGGGCCACGATCGCGGCCAGGTGCCCCGTGAGACCGCTGGCCCGGACCGCCACGTCGTACCGGCCGGTGACCTGGTACACCCAGAAAGAGCTGGCGAACGTGTTGGCGGAGAAGCACAAGGCCAGGAGGCCGAACCACAGATACTCGCTCTGCTGCGGGCGCTGGCGGAACAGCAGGAGGTGATGGGAGGCCGTGGCCACGAACAGGACGGCCAGCAGGAGAAAAGGGAGGTCCGCCACCAGGGTACGGCTCCAGGCGAGCTCCGTGCGGTCGCGCAGAGTCTGGCCGTCTCCGAGGACGGGGAGTCTGCCCACCACCGCGGCCTGCGGATCCGAGTCGGACCACCAGCCCACTCGCCGCGCCCGGATCGCCAGGGACAGACGGCCGTCCGGCCCCACGGCCTCCCTGGGAATGGCAAAAACCTCCGAGAAGGGAAAAGCCAGCTTCTCGGACCACCCGCGAGAGGACCCGAGGAGCCGGCCGCCGGCAAACACCTGGTAGCCACCGTACTGGGGAGGACCCAGGAGGATGGCGAGCCGGCCGCGGCGGGCCGCGAGCCGCGCCTCCTCGTCGAGGAGAACGACTCCCCGAAACCAGACCGGTCCGTCGAGCCCGGTGTAGCCCTGCTCCCGCCAGGTGGCGGCGAGGGGGACCGCCCGCCACGCCGAGTCGTCATAGCCCGGGCGTGCCCAGCGCAGGTCGTCGCCTGGACGTGATTTCCAAAGCTCGGCCCGAACCGGTTCCCCGGCAGCCGGGGCTCCGGCGGCAGACCCGAGCAGGAAAGCGAGCAGCAGGAGTCCCTTGCGAGGACAGCGTGCGCTGGTCATGTGTCGCTGGCCAGTATACGCCGCCCCGGGCCGGACGGCCGGGAGCGGTGGCGGCGGGCCCCTGAGGACGTGGCCGCCGTGGGGTCAGCCTGCCTCGAACGGGTTGAGAAGCTCGACGCCCAGCGCTGCGAAGTCGCGGACGTTTCGGGTCACGACCACCAAGTGATGGTTGATCGCCGTGGCGGCGATGAGCGCGTCGGCCAGCATGTCATCGGAGCGCCGATGCATCAGCTTTGCCCATATCCGGAACGTCCGGCCGTCGATTGGTAGGACGTTCCAGGTCTGGGCCACCTGGTCGATCCACGATTCGATCTGGGTGGCCTTCTCCGGATCCTGCTCGCGAGTGATCTCGACCCCAGCCTGGAAGCTCACCCAGGGTGACGGCGGACAGGTGAAGATCCTGATCGGCAATTCCTGCAAGCCAAGCGACCACGGCACCATGGGGTCGTAGTCGCCGCAACTCAGAGATGACATTGGTGTCGAGGAGATACACGGCGATCCCTACTCGAGCGTTTCGGGCGTCCGCCGGCGCCATTGATGACGAGGCGGAACCGGGATCTCCGCGCGCGGTGTCTCGGCCAGGAGCAACTCTTTGAGAGTTGGCCGCGCGGAGCTCTGAAGCCGTTGCCAGTCCTCGAACGGGACCAGGACAGCGGTCTCGATCCCTCTTCGGGTGACGATCTGTGGGCCATCATTGAGGCTGGCCTCCAGGAGCTCACTGAAGCGAGCCTTGGCGTCTTGCACCGGCCATCGCCTGACGGATGGATCTGTAGCCATGAGTACCTCCCGGCTGACTAGTTATAAGACTAGTCCATTCGGTTGGCAAGCCCTCGACGCCTACGCGGCCGGGAGCGACGGCGGCAAGATCCTTTCAGAACCTCCGTCGTCGAGGGTCTCGCGGATGCCCGCCACCGGGCCGCGCCTTCATCGACGCGGTTTCGCCGCCGCCGAGACGTCCCGCCGTCCCCGTGGCCTCCGTGGGGCTATCGTGGGCGGGATGGGAACGTCTCTACGCAAATCCCCTCTGCTCCCGCGTCACTCCCCCTCCTTATTTTGCCACTCCCCTCTCTTCCCGCGCCGCTCCCCCGTCTTGGTACGCCAGCCCCCTCTCTTACCCCGGCCCGTACCCGCCGTTCCGCGTCACTCCCCCTTCTTGGTACGGTGCTCCCCTTCCTTGCCGTGGAGGCTACCCTCCTTACCGTGCCGCTCCCCCCTACTGCCGCGTCACTCCCCTCTCTTGCCGCGAGGGCTACCCGTCTTGGGACGACACTCCCCTCTCTTGCCGGTTGACGCAAAAAGAGAGGGGAGCGGCGCGGCAAGAAGGGGGAGCCCCGCGGGACGCGGGGGAGCTGTCCCCAAAAGACCGCCTGCTGCCAGCGGATGGGAGGGGAGCAGCGCGTCAGGAGCGCCGGGCGGCGCGGTCAGAGAGGGGGATGCCGCGTGAAGTGAGTCGGGAATCACGGAGACCGTACCCGGGCCTCCATCCTCCGAGGCCGAAATGCGGTCCCGCCAGGGACCACCGTCGGTAGCCCTGGATTTTAATCCAGGGCTTTGGGACGGGATGGAGCCTGTCTGTCGCGATGCGGCCGGAGCCCTGAGAGGTGCTAAGCTGAGTCGCAACGTATCGGAGAAGCCATGAGCTGGACACTGCATGAGATCGAGACCGAGGTGTTGCGTCTGCCGGAGCCGGACCGGGCGCGGCTCGTCGAGAGACTGTTGCTAAGCTTCGAGGAAACTACCCAGGAAGAAGAGGTTGCCCGGGTCTGGGCTGAAGAGGCGGCAAGGCGCGATCAGGCTATGGAAAGCGGCGAAGAGCCCGGAATCCCTGCTGACGAGGTCTTCAAGCGGTTGCGTTCCTCTCTTCGATGAAGACTCGCTTCAATCCTCTGGCGGAGCGTGAGCCTCGACGAAGCGTTTCAATACTACGAAGGGCAGACTCCAGGATTGGGCGAACGGTTTCTCGACGAGGTCGAGCATGCCTTGATCTTCCTCGGGCGCCACCCTGAGGCGGCGCCCAAAATCCTGGGAACGATTCGGCGTTTCGTACTGCCGCTCTTCCCCTACTCGATTCTGTACCGTCCCCTCAAGGATGGCGGTCTGCGGATATTGGCCGTGGGGCACCAGAAGCGCAATCCACGATACTGGATTGGACGAAGCTGAGGCCGTGCTCCCGAAACCAATCACCTCTTCTGAAGCATCATCTCCAGCCCCCGCCTGAGCTCCTCGAGCTCGGCTTTCCCATACAACACCGCCTCGCCGGAGCCCCAGACGGGACCGGGCCACGCGGAATCGCTGGCCTTGCGGGCTACGACGTGGACGTGGAGTTGGGGAACGACGTTGCCCAGGGCTCCCACGTTCATCTTGTCCGGACGGAAGAGGCGTTGCAGGACCTGGCTGGCCTGGGCGATCTCCTCGATGAGGAGCGCGCGGTCGTCGGCCGGGAGGTCATGGATCTCCCGGGCTCCCTCCCGTTCCGGAACCAGGATCAGCCAGGGGAACCGGGAGTCCTTCATCAGCAGCACCCGGCAGAGGGCGAGCCGGGTCACTTCGACGGTGTCTTGGGCGAGGGTGGGATGGAGGGTGAAGGGCATGTGACCGCAATTTATCACCCGCCTACAGCTCGGCCACGTTACCCGCCTCGGGGCGCCAATCTTTAACCGTTGAGTCTACACATGGTCTTGTGTAGACTCTGGGAGGAGGAGCTGAAGATGCCCACCAACCTCGCTTTGGATGACGGCCTGATTGAAGACGCTGTCCGGGCCGGGAATCACCGGTCCAAGAAGGACGCGGTGACCGCTGCCCTCAGAGAGTACGTGCAGGCCCATAAGCGAGGAGAGATCCTCGAGTGGGTCGGAAAGGTCGACTACTACGACGACTACGACGCTCGGCGGCTCCGCGATCGCACACCCCGGTGACGGTCCTCGTCGACACCACGGTCTGGTCGCTCGCCCTCCGGCGGCGCTCCGATCAGCTTTCCCACGTTGAGAAAGGGCTCGTCGAGCATTGGGTGGAGCTCGTCCTCTCCGGGCGAGCCGTTCTGGCCGGCCCCATCCGCCAGGAGATACTGTCCGGTATCCGCAGCCCGGAGGTTTTCGAGACTCTTCGGGAGAAGCTCTCGCCGTTTCGTTATCTCGAGGTTCTGCCTGAGGACTACGACCAAGCCGCCCTGTTCTTCAATCTCTGCCGGTCGAATGGGGTCACCGGTTCGCATGTCGACATGCTGCTGTGCGCGATTGCTAACCGGTATGGCATACCCATCTTCTCGACAGACGGGGACTTTCCCCTCTACGCACCCCACCTGCCGATTCATCTCTATACGCCGCCGATCTAGCTGCGACGGCGTGCCCTGTTCCGTCGCCCCCTGAGCCCTCACGACGGCCGCTGCGGTGAGGATCCGGCCTCGCTGGCTCCCTGCGACGAAGCGCAAAGGGCGCGTCCAGTCCGGAACCTACGCGGGCTGCACCTTCACCGCCTCATTCCAGGGAGATTTCACGGCGAACGGAGATTCCCCGGTCCCCTGTCCCCAACCCCATGTGGAAATACTGCGGGACGCTCGAAGGCGTGCTCGAGTGCCCCTGCCCGCAATAGAGAGGGATACCGCGATGGGCAGAGAGACCGTGTGGCTCCCTGCCCCTCGCGCTCTACTGTCTATTCAATCCTCTCGTTGGCCTGTTCCAGCACCTGCCAATACAGGCTCTCCCCAAGGAAGAAGCCGGCCTGCTCGCGGAGCGCGTCGAGCAGGGAGCGGATTTCAACGATGGCGCCAAGGCGTTTGGCCTGGAGCAAGATACCCAGTACTCCCAGAGTACGAAGGCCAAGGCGGCCTGCTATATGGCGGCCTTCCTTCTCGTCGAGTAGAACTAGATCTGCCTTCAATTCGATTGCCAGAGCAAGGGTCTCCGCCTCGCCGAGGTCAAGATCACGCTGGAGGACCGTCACCAAGGTCCGGTCCCTGACCTCATGGCGATGGACCCAGGGAGCGCCTTCCGCCTGGAGACTGCCGGGATGGCGTCTGCCTCCATGATTGAGCTCGTGCCAAACACCTTGGGCGATGTGGATCTCGCCGAAAAGCGTCCGCAGTAGCTCGAAATGACCGATGGCGGCGAGGCTCGTGAGAGGTGAGGTGTCGCTGGCAACGATCATTGCCGGTTCAGGGAATCGAGGGTCTCGAGATCCTGCGCGAGGTCTTCAGTGTCAAAGTGAGGAGCGATTTGCCTAGAGCCGAGAACCTGCCGGAACTCCCACAAAGATAAGCCCGCCAACTCGTGAGCCTTACCGAGAGAGAGCCGGCCCTGGGCATAGAGATGAACCGCTAGCTCGACCAGGATCTGACCTGCCGTCAGGCGGGCTGAGTCAAGAACGTCTTGAGGGATTTCCAGATGGGCGGTGGCGGGTATCATTGATGCTCCCTTGCGACTTTTTGGCGATCCTGAATGGTACCAGATCCTCCCGAAATGGGGATCGGCCAGTTGAGGTCAGGACGGCTTGGCTGGCCGCCCCCACGATCTCCAGGGGCTCGGTGGTCGTTGTGCCGCGAGTGCCAGCATAGCCACGGCCTGCTCAAGGTTGAAGGGGACCTCGGCGATCAAGGCCCGGGACGCCACTTATGGTCCACGGGTGAAAGTCCGCACCTCCCATGGCGGGCGACGGGAGCCTTAATTGCGACGCACTAAATTAGTTGGTCGGGACTCTCTCCAAGCGAAAGCAATGAAAACCTCTGCGGTGTGCTCTTTTCGTGACCGCCGGCCTAGGGTATACGCATCCCTCTCATTCTAGAACGTCCAACTCGGCTTGAAGCGCTTCTTTATAATCGGCGATATCTCGATCACGGTTCCGAGCTATTCTGTCTGCGCTCTTTGAGAGTGAGTACGCTTCTTCAAGGAGCACTCTCCGTTTCGTTTGGTCTTGTTCCATTAACGATACGCGATGTTTAAATCTTGCAAGGGTATCATCATATGTATACTGCCAGTATTGAGGGTTCCTCTCTTTCTCTCGGCGCAGATCTCGAACAAGAATCTTCATCTCTCGAATTCTGGAGTCGCTTCCGGCCTCAACTACATAGTAAAGCCGCTGATTAAGGCTGTACATCGCCTTGAACTCATCGAGGTTCTTTAGCAGTTCATATGCTTGACTGCTATATTCGATGGCGAGGGAGACAAACTCATGAGTCGAGCCATCTTCAGTCTCGTCATTGATAATATCGGAGTTGCGCCTACTCCGCCACGCGGGCCAGAATCCAAGGCTGCGCCAGAATTCGAAAAAAAGATAGGCTAGTCCGACCGCGAGGTCAGCCTGCTCTAACCGAGAACCCCCACCCTTGGCTTTGTCGAAGGCTGCTTGAATTTTTCTCAGTTCGGCGTTAATGCGCTCAGTCCTTTCATCAAATTCGGCTCCGCTATGGCTCTTGTCTAGCCTATGTATTTTTACTAACGATGCGATATGGATCAATTGGAAAGAATAATGAGGAAGTGTGCGTTGTTTGTCGAGCAGGAAAGTGAGTTCTTCGTACATGTCAATGAGCCAAAGGAGTGAAGCCGCCAGTGAAAGTTCTCTCTCGTACTCCTCTCCCGCGCCCGCCAACCTACCTTGGAGGAGCCGGTAACAAGCTTGTATGACCAGTTTAAGGGCTTGTTCTCTCTCAATCTCTCCTCTAATTCCGCTCAGGCCAGTGAGGACACTTTGAATATGCTGCTGGGTCGAAAATGGTAGAGCGAAGCGGGCTAAGCGGAAATCTCTGGAAAAATCTCCTTCCCCCACAAGCAGCATGGCCCGCTCCTGTAATTTAGTCCAAACATTACCGGCCCACCTATGCTCTTCAGTATTACGTTCCAAAACGTCCAAAGTTTCAGCCAGCGCATCCTCCACGCCTTTGATAAATTCTGGGTCTCCCAATTGAGCAAGATTGAGTTCACCCAAAACCGTGCGCGCATCACTTTCGGCCAAGCTGGTTTCCCATACATGCTTGAAGAACGAAAGATCCTCTATATTTCTAACAACTTGACCAAGAGGTACCCTCAGTAAGGGGACTACGACATCCTCTGTGATCTCTCGTGTCTTGATGATGTCCCCGATATCAGTACTCAGTTTCCGGAGGCTCTCAATCGTAAGAACCTGATGTAAACTACCAGAAGGGGACCCGCTTGCTTTCGAGATGGGAGGTCTGAACATCGCACGGAACCGGAAATAACTTGCTGGCTTTAGTGCGCTGTAATTTTTTTCTCCCAGAGAGTATGAGAGTCGTTTGGAAAGCCCTGCATCTTCAATGACGTCTTGAAAGAATCCGCTCCCACCAGATCTAGATGTAGTATCAAAATAGAGCGGGAGCATTTTTCCTGAACCTTCATTGAAGTGACTAACTTCAATCATTAATAGGACTAGGGCCACCGCGTCAGCGAAGTTGTTCAGTGGCGTCTTTGGACGTCGGCGATCGATAATCCGTTTAATTTTTTTGAAATCTTCGGATGTTACTAGGTCGGCATCAATTCTTCGCGGCATATCCAGATTTAATATGCCATCACTTCGCAAGACCTTCAGCCGCAACCTCCAGTCGGAGGCATGCTTTATGTATTGAAAGACCTTGAAGGCTTCGTAAGTTGAGCCTGCGTACCGTTTTACGTGATCAAAGAGCTCAGTAGGTGGCATCCCTTCAATGGAGGGGAGTGGTTGCTTGTACGAAAGCTCTCTTAGAAAATCTAGAACAAACTTGTCCCAACTATCAATTTTAGGAACGTTAGCCTGCCTCAAGGCCGAAAGCAACTCCGATTGGTGAGGTTGCAGCATGTTCATTTCCCCCAGCCAGCCGCTGAACCCTAAGCACTGCACCATGGCTGCTTCCGATTGGAACAAGCTCAATGAGAATCTGTGTCCGTCGAAAAGTTCGGAGAGACCGAATATGGTATAGCGGATATCTTTGGAATCGTAGAATAGATTAATTTTTTTACCGCTTTCGAGCAGATCAATTTCGGCGATCTGCTCATCTAGGATCATGCAAAATAACTTCACCCTGTCTTCAAAAGAGGTGTTCATGGTGCTCCTGGGTTCGTGTGGCGTTAGGGGTATGCGAACTCCGCGATCAGAGGTTGAGTTGCCTCGAATAATCTCCAGACTACCAGTTCCTGTTCGCCTCTGTTGAATTCAAGGGTGGTAACCTTGCGTCCTCGAACCTCTATCCAAACTTGATCCTGAGATTTGTTAGGGTCCCAAAATAGATCGCCACCGATCTCTGTGAGTATAGATCTGAAAGTGAATGTAAATCTTGAATCCCGGAGCTTTTCGTCGAGAGCCAAGCAGTGCCCCCAGACCGTGAGTAGGGTGTCGGTCTGAGCCCCATGTTGACTCTCGGCAAGCGTGAATTGTAGAACAGGCCTCAGGGCAAGCTCCTTAAAATGCGCGATACTTCTCCTGACCAAATCGCTCTCAGCTTTAATCAGATTTGTATCAATCATTTTCGCCAGTGATTTGCCGACTTTACTGCCATCCTGGAGTAATGGCTCTAGGAATTTTGTCCTGTACATGTCAAGGGCATCTTGATCAAAATATGCGGTATCTATGCGAATCTGCCTGTCGAGGTGGTTGACTGCCAAGTCAAGATCCTTGTTTAACTGTAGCGTCGCGCGATTCCTCGCTAGGGATTCCTCCAGCTGGGAGACGAAGGTGTCTCCAATCCTGCTTGAGTCTAGTGATAGGCAGTGTCCGCAGATGATTGACAGAGCGCGCTCCGACGCAACTTGGTTGCCTGAGCCCAGCCAGTGTGCAACCAGGTTGGCAAGGCTTTGAGGAAATTTCTTTATTGAGTCTCTTGTCTCTAGGTCGGATAATTTCCACATTCCAATAACTGTCAAACGAGTCAAGGCATGGCCAGTATACCGAGGGTCGCTCAGCGCATCTTTTAATGTTCGAGAATAGAAATCAAAGGCTAGGCCGGGCTCTTCGGGCGGAGCAGGGTAATAGGCCTGGAGTGCTCGCAGACCTTTATGTGTTAGCGTCTCGATATCTAGGGCAATGGCGCCACTTGTTACTCCCAAGCCAGCGTGTCTCTCAATAAACTCAAGCACCTTGAGCAGGCCCGTGGAAGGGCTATGTGCCGCAATTAGATCAAATAGGTGGTTAAGGAATGGGCTCTCTTCAACAGTTGCCTGCCAGCTTCCAATTACTCGGTCGAGAGCGTTCCTGAGCATTGCTTTGGATGTAGATTGCTGTGTGGATTCTTGAACAATGCCCTCTACGTACTCGGCCGCGCTTTCTTCGTCAGCAAGTAAGTTTCTGCGCCTGCCGCGAAGTAAATCTTCTAATTCAATTTCCCACAGATCTGAAGTTGGTTTGTGATCTAGGGCCCTTCGGATGACGAGCCAGTTATCGTTAGTTGCCATAGTTATTCCGTGAGCCTAGAGTAAAATGAGGAAAGAAGGTCTAAGAGTTCTTCGCCAATGGGGACTTGGTGGCTCGATACCAAGCTCGTTAGTGGCAGAAATTCGACATGCTCCACTGGGATGGGAGAAAGAACGAATTCTTCTTGGCCGTTTCGCAGGGATGACGGGAAGTCATTTAAGCTAATGGTGACGCCTGATGAAGATGTTTCGTTGTAAGGCATGGGTTGAAAAATCATTGATGAAAACCCATCAAGAGAGGAGGGGGCGTGGGCGAGCGCCAGTGATGCAATTGTATTTTTTGGACATCTTAATAAGACCATGGACGGTCGAATATCGGCTTTTGAGAGCCCAATCTCGCAAACCCAGAAAATCAGTTCTGTCAGAGTTGGAACAAAGCTAGTCCACCAAGAAAAGAAGCGCAGGTTTTGGATGAACCCTTCTGAGTAGTCGGATAACGGAAGCCAGCCTCGGGCAGGTCTACGGCGACGGTATTCAGCCTGCAATTTGTCGACTACTTGTGCCGCCGTGTTCAGTGCCTCGGCTAAAGATGGCAGCCACTGGACAGATTCTACTCCGTGTAGGCGATAGAGGAATGCTGCTTCAGGGACATCAGTGTGCTTGTCTAAAGCAGAGGCAGCCAGTAGCGGTCCCTTGGGACGGCGGAATTCCGCATTGCTATACGGCTCTTTGTCGTGTACGAGTGTGATAGCTTCAGAGCAATACGGGTGCGGTATGTTTGCCTCTTTGAGAATCTCCACCAACTTTAAGAGATCGACCTTGTGACTTCCTTGGGCTCGTAGCGCCAGAATCTGTCGATTCTCGAAGATCTCTTGTAGAAGCATCAACACCTCTCTATGGGTGTCCAGCGCAAGCGGAGGTTATCTCCGTGCCACATTCTACATCTTTGCGAATGAGTATGGGCTAGATCAGTCCCGTAACAATGAGGCTAAACCAAACACTGACTACTCCTGGTCTGCTCCACCCAGTAGGGTGTGGACCCCAGAGGATTGGCCGTCTCAAAAGGTCCGAGATTTTTGAATGAGAGCATTCCCTAACACAAAAACATCGGCAACCCCATCACCCCGATGATGGTCGGCCGGTACTTTTCGGCGTCGTAGAACCGTTCCACGTTCACCCGCTTCTTGCCTTCTCCCACGATCTCCAGGGGCTCGGTGGTGTAGCGGCCGTTCTGGATGGAGACGAGGCGGCCGGTTTTGCCGGCGAGGATGAGGTCGGCGGCCAGGCTGGCGAAGTTCTTGGCGACCAGGCGGTCGAGGGAGTCGGGGGGGCCGGAGCGCATGAGGTAGCCGAGGCGCTGGTAGATCACCCGGTCGCCGGTCTCCTCCTGGAGGGCCTCGCGGAGGTAGCGGCCGACGCCGCCGAGCTCGCGGTTGCCCACGGCGTCGGCCTCGCCGGTTTCGAACGGCTTGCCGCCGGCCGGGAAGGCGCCTTCGGAGATGGCGCAGACGGCGTAGTTGCTGGGGTTGGAGCGCTTGTCCTCGGCCAGCATGGCCACGACGTCCTCGGGGTCGAACGGGACTTCGGCGATCAGCGCCCGGTCGGTGCCCGCGAGGTAGGAGGAGAGCAGGCAGGTCTCCCCCGAGTGGCGGCCGAAGAGCTCGACCACCAGGAACCGCTCGTGCGAGCCGGCCACGGTGCGCAGGTCGTTGATGAAGTTGACCGAACGGGTGATGGCGGTGGAGAAGCCGATGCAGTAGTCGGTGCCGAAGACGTCGTTGTCCATGGTCTTGGGCAGGCCGATGATCTTGACGCCTTCCATGTGGAGGCGGCGGGCGAAGGAGAGCGTGCCGTCGCCGCCGATGGCGACCAGGGTGTCGAGATGGAGGTAGCGGAGCACCTCCAGGGCGGCGTCGGTGAGGTCGAGCCGGCCGTCGGGGAGCGTCTTGTTCTCGCCGACTCGCCGCGCAGGTGCTCGGGCACGGCGTCGGGCTTGGTGAGGGCCGGGTTGATGCGCGAGGTGTGGAGGATGGTGCCGCCGCTCCGGTCGATGGTCCGCGTGCTGGCCCGGGTCAGCGGGACGAGCCAGGAAGAGTTGTCCTCATTGTGGAAGGGTTTGACGTGAAGGAGGGCCGCCCAGCCCCGGCGCAGCCCCACGATCTCGTAGCCTTCCCCCTCCATCCGCCAGACGAACTGCTGGATGGCCGCGTTCAGGCCCGGCACGTCGCCGCCGCCTGTCAGGATGCCGACTCGCTTCAAACCCTCACCCCCCGGCCCCCTCTCCCAGCCCTCCACCCACCCCTGCCGGGGAGAGGGGGAGAGGACGGAGCCTTGTAGGGTGCGCTGTGCGCACCTTCAACGACGGTTCTGGTGCGCACAGCGCACCCTACGGCAAGGCGTCAGGACACGGCCTTTCCTGCTCCCCTCTCCCAGGCCGGGTGGGCGGAGGGCCGGGAGAGGGGCCGGGGGTGAGGGCTCATCCCACCGCCACCAGCCGGTCGATCAGATCGACCACCCGGTTCGAGTAGCCCCACTCGTTGTCGTACCAGCGCGATCACCTTGACGTAGCCGTCGCCCGCCGACTTGGTGGAGAGGGCGTCGAAGATCGAGGAGTGCGGGTTGCCGATGATGTCGGAGGAGACGAGCGGCACCTCGCTGTACTCGACGATCCCCTTGAGCGGTCCTTCGGCGGCCTCGCGGACGGCGGCGTTGACCTCGTCGACGGAGGCGGCTGCGCTTCAGGCGGGCCACCAGGTCGACGATCGAGCCGTCCGGCACCGGCACGCGCATGGCCATGCCGTCGAGCTTCCCCTTGAGCTGGGGCAGCACCTTGCCCACGGCCCGGGCGGCGCCGGTGGTGGTGGGGATGATGTTCTGGGTCGCCGCGCGGCTCCGCCGGAAGTCCTTGTGGGGGACGTCGGCCAGGCGCTGGTCGTTGGTGTAGGCGTGGACGGTGGTGATGAAGCCTTCCTCGATGCCGAAGCGCTCGTCGAGGATCTTGGCGAGCGGCGCGAGGCAGTTGGTGGTGCACGAGGCGTTGGAGACGAGCTTGTGCTCGGGCTTCAGGGTGTCGTCGTTGACGCCGACGACGATGGTGGCGTCGATCTCGTCCTTGGCCGGGACGGTGAGGATGACCTTCTTGGCGCCGCCCGGAGGTGCTTTTCGAGCTGGGCCTTGGCAGGTGAAGACGCCGGTGGACTCGATGACGATGTCCACGCCCGAGCTTCCCCCAGGGGATCTGGGCCGGGTCTTTCTCGGCGGTCATGGCGATCTTGTGGCCGTCGACGTACATGAAGTCGTCGTCCGCGGTGACTTCCTTGGGGAAGACGCGCATGACGGAGTCGTACTTCAAGAGGTAGACGAGCTGCTCGTTCTCGAACAGGTCGTTGATGGCCACGACCTCGATGTCGTCCCGGTCCGAGAGGATGCGGAAGACGCTTCGGCCGATGCGGCCGAAGCCGTTGATGCCGATCTTGACGCTCATTGCGCGGCCTCCTTCTGATCCAGCTTCTGGAAACACCGGATGAGATCGACGACGCGGTGGGCGTAGCCCCAGCCGTTGTCGAACCAGGTGAGGGTCTTGGAGACGTGGGTGCCCAGGACCATGGTGGCCAGGCTGTCGAAGGTGCCGGACTGGGGCGTCATGCAGGACGTCGGAGGAGACGATGGGGTCGTCCTCGTAGGCCAGGACGTCCTTCCAGCGGGCGCCCGCGGTGGCGGTGCGCAGCGACCTCGTTGATCGCATCGACGGTGACCGGCCGCTCGTGCCAGCAGACGAGGTCCACCACGGAGCCGTTGGGCACCGGCACGTTCATGGCGAGGCCGGTGATCTTGCCGGCGAGCTCGGGGAGCAGGCCCATGATGACGTCGGCCGAGTTGCTGGCCTGGGGGATGATGTTCTCCGCCGCGGCGCGCCCCCGGCGGGGGTCGTCGGCCGGCACGTCGGCCAGCCGCTGCTGGTTGGTGTAGGCGTGGACGGTGGTGACGAAGGCCCGCTGGATGCCGAAGGCGTCGCCGAGGATCTTGAGCACGGGCGCCGCGGCGTGGGCCGTGGAGCTGGCGTTGGAGACGATCCTGTGCTCCGGGCGGAGCTGGTCTTCGTTGACGCCGATGACCACGGTCAGGTCCGGCGGATCGGCCGGCGGCGAGCAGAGGATGACGCGCTTGGCCCCGGCCGCCAGATGGCGCTCGACCTGGGCGCGGGTGCGGTCCTTGGAGGTCGCCTCGATGACGATGTCGACCCCCAGGTCCCCCCAGGGAGGTGTCGTTTCGGCACCCTTCTGCTCGGTGAGCATCTTGACCTGGCGGCCGGCCACGTAGAGGTTGCCGTCCTTGCCGATGCCGACCTCGTCCGGGAACCGGCCGAGGATCGTGTCGAAGCGCAGCAGGTAGGCCAGAGCGGCGGGGTCCGCGACGTCGCTGACCGCCTCCAGCCGAATGTCTTGATTCTTGTAGAGGATGCGGAAGATGTTCCTCCCGATCCGTCCCAACCCCATCAGCCCGATTCCGGTGGGCATGTGCAAGCCTCCTTCCGACCCGTCTCCGGGTCCTGATGGAAACGCTAACACGTTCCGTGCCATGGGGCGGGGCGGCGGAGACCGCCCGGGCCCTCATCCCTGTCCCTTCTCCCATCGCCCTCCCCCCGACCGGGAGAAGGGGACCCATGCGGGCGGTGTTGCCTGTAGGGCGCGCTGTGCGCGCCTTCAACGGCAGTTGTGGTGCGCAGAGCGCACCCTACATCGCTTCATCCTCCCAGTTACGTCCCCTTCTCCCGGTCGGGGGGAGGGCGATGGGAGAAGGGACAGGGATGAGGGGTCTTCGGCCCGGGAGGGCCGAAACGGCGCCGTGATCGTGATTTCCCGCGCGGAGCGTGAAAAAACTCGTCAACACATAGTTTCTCCGTCTTACCCCATTGTGTTGAGGCCGAGAAACTATGTTTCTACGGTTTTCCACATAGTTTCTCGCGGCTGAAACTATGTATTTGAGCTGGGCCGCAATGTAGGGCGGCCCAGAAACATAGTTTCTACGGCGAAAAACTATGTTTCCCGGCTCCAATACAATGGGTTCGCGACTTTCTGGAGAGCCGCGGGCGCGGACGGGGAGGAGGGGCCCTATCGTCCCATCGATGCCGGCACGGAGACGGTGACGAACGAAGTGGTGGCGACCGCCGGCGGTCCGCTGTCATCGTCAACGATCAGGCAGGTCTCATGTTTCCCTGCCGCCGGCGCGAGCACGCGGATGTCGCTGCCGCGGCCGACATCCTTGCCGTCCAGTGTCCAGCGACACCGCTCCGCAGCCACCGGTTGTCCTTCACTCGTAGTCGCGGCGCCCCACAGTCGCACTGTCTGCCCGGCGACGTACGTGCCTCCTTCACCCGGGTGGAGAATGGCGGCGGTTGGTGGCCGGTGCGGCAGCGAGATCGCCACGCTCGGCGAGCAGTGAGAGAAGAAGCCGTCGTGCGCGACGAGTTGCAGCAGGCCCTGGCCCGAAGGAAGGCATCGGGCGTCGAGGCGCACTTTATTACCGGTGAGGGTATTACCGGTGAGGGCCGTGGCGATCCCGTCCCACGCGTGACCGTCTCTGGAATACCGCAACCAGCACTCGACCGGCGATCCCTGCGCCGACCACTTCGCGGTCACCTGGCCTCCGCGATCGACCTTGGCATCGAACCGTGTGATGACGACCGGACGATCGGGCGCCGTTCGTTGCCAGTGGGAGGTCGTTCCGTCCGTAATCTCGAGCGACGCACCGGGGCCTGCGTCCGGCACGAAGGCCTGTGCCCAATACGAGGGCGGCTCCGGGCCTCCGTTGCCGTGGCAACCGCACCCGCATGCGCCAGTGGGCACACGCAGCACCGCACCCTCGGCGAGGAGCTCGCCGTTCGGTCCGCGGAGCGACGCCGTCAACGGCGTTGCCACACCGTGGTCGACGTGAGCCCGGGCCTGGATGCGGGCGATGTGCGGGACGTCTGACACGCGGCCGTGGTCGACGCGAACGATCATCGAGATGACGTTGGTCGCGGGCAGCACGTGCGAAAACACCGGCAGCTCCAGACTAAACGGCGGCGGCTCCGGCACGGGTGGGCGAAAGTCGCGCTCTTCCCACACCACGTCCCGCCACCACGGCAGATCGACGCAGACGATCTTCGGGTTCAGGAGCTCGTTCTCGATCAGGCGCCGGTGGTGATACGGCGAAATCCATTTGAACGCGCCGGCGGACATGAAGTCCTTGCCGTTCGTCGGGTTCGAGATGCGGCCGGCGCTGACGTCGAGGCCATACTCACCGGTCGATCCGGACGGGTACGGTTCGTAGGTCGGGTAGTTGGGATCGGGATTCGACGCGTTGCCGGCCGGGGCATGGGCGAGTCCGCACGCGTGGCCGATCTCGTGCGCCAGTGTGCCGTCCGCGCTCCTGATGGTGACGGCCGCTCCGCCACCGCCGTAGCCGACGATGTCGCCCTCGCTTGGGACGCCGAAGGGAAGGAGGCCGACATGGACCCATCCCGATCGGTTGCCATCGGCGAGGCGCAGGTTCGCGACCGCCGTTCGCAGATCCTGCCAGGCGGCCTCGTCCTTGAGCGGCTTGGTCCACGTGAGCTGGCCGGCCGGCCTGACGATGGCTGTGGCCTCGACTGGGAAGAGGGTGAGCGTGCGGCCCGTCATCGCCTGGAGATTGGCGATGTCGGGCGCGGCGACCGTGAGGTTGGGCGCACCCGGTGCGGTGCTCGCCGGGCCGTCATACGAGATCATCACGGCCGCGATGCGCAGCGTTTGCCGCAGAGTCACCGGGACCGTGACGCTCAGCGCGTCCGTCCAGCGGCCGGCAGTCACCCGTGCGTCCAGCCGCAACGTCCCGCACATCAGATCTGCCGGCAGGATGAAGTTCAGCGTCGAGGCCAGCGTGCCGCGTTCGTTCGCGTAGTCCGGGTTGGCGACTGCCGTCACCTCGCCGGGCGGTTCAGGAATCAAACTGGCGATCGACGTCCAGAAGGATCCATTGCTGCGCCGCCACACCTCGAGCGTACCGGTAACGGGTGGCACGTCTCTGCCCGCGACGTAGACCCGCACGCACGCGGGCTTCGACGACACCAGCCGGAGCGAGTTGTCGGGACCGCGATCGGCGGGATCGGTCAGATGCGAGGAGGACCCGAAGTGCTGGACCGATTGGGTGACCTCGACTCCGGTGAGGAACAGTCGCTGAAGTCTGAAACGTGACGCGTTGGCGGCTTCGAAGGTGGCGTCGCTGATTGGGGCCATTCGAGAGTCCTCTCCTTCAGTGTCCGCCTTCGCTGCCGGTCGGCGAGACAGTGAGCCTAGCCGAAGCTCACGCGACATGCCACGGGGTGGGGATGAGGGCGCCCTTGTCCCACCTGTCGCGGTCCGAACACCGGTAGCTATTGAAGTCGCAGGACAACGATCTGCAAAGGAGAGCGTGATGAGAAAGCTTCTGCTGTGCCTCGCCGTGGCCGCCGGATGTTACGTGATGTCGGGGAAGATCGAGCAGTATCAGCCGGGAAAGTGACGCGCTTCAATTGTACGTCCCCCAGTTGCCGGGCGCTGTACATGCCCCCAGTTCCACGGCGGTGCCCACCCCGGACAGCCCGGCACCCGTTGCGAGAACATCAAAGTTGTCACCGGCAATCGCTCCCGCACCTGAAACCAGGGATCCCGTACGGCATATCATCTGACCGATCCAGCTCTCAATTCCGGGATCGACGAGTACGTTCGCGGTGATATTCGTCCCCAGGCTCGCTACGGACATGATCATGCTCGCGACGTTCTTGGCTTTGTCCCCACATTTTGTACAGGGAAGAACGATCGCCGAAAGAACGCTCAGTATGAACTGACCTTCCTGCATGCCAAATGCTACCCGCTTCTCAGGCTCATCGAGCGAGCTGGCGGTGGCAACCGGGATGGTCGTGGCGTGCGTAATGGCGTTGAGCGTTAAGCTGATCTTCTTAAACGCCTCCTTCTTGGCGAGGCTCCTGCCGAACTCGACGCCGCTATCGAGGATCGCAACGGAACAACCCACAATACCGGCGATGTATTGATACCCAGTCGCGATCTCATCCCACTTGCTGGGTTCCTCGCCGACACCGGCGCCGTCCGCGGCCTCGCCACGTCGTGCGGATTGCGGTGCCCTCGGCTTCCAGAATTCGTCGAACATTTCCGGCTCGCCGAAGCCTTCGGGCTCGCCGTCGAATGGCTTCCCGCCGCCGCTGAATATCTTGTAGAATATGGTGAACGGTACGGAGACCATCAGCGAGAAAGAGTTCAGGAAGTTGTACTCTTCCTTTTCTCCCGCCAGTTCGGTCACGAACTTATACATGGGGCCGACGAACGGAATCTTCGTTGAATCGCCGAACAGTTCCTCTAGTTTTTCCATGGCCTCGGCAAGAAAACCCAACAGCCCCTGGAGCAATGCACCGAGCGTTTTCAGAACCTCATCCAGAAGCGGCCGGAATAACCTCAACAATCCACGCGTGGAGAAATCCGGGCTCGCCGCAAACGCGAGGATCGCGCCAAGCTCGCGCTCGACGAAGGTGACGACCTCCTTATGGATCGCCGCCTGTTGCTCGACGAAATCATCCAACGCCTGAATCCTGCCGATCGTGAGAAGGTAGACTTCCTTCATCACGATCCCGCTGTGCAGCAGCATGTACATGGGCCACGTAAACAGCGGCGATGCGAGCAGGTCGGAAAAGATGCCGAGGACCCTGGTTTTCTTTTTCTTGGTGTCATCGGGCAAGTCCTTGTCGGTGATCCGAGCCAGCTCCTCCTGCAGGTGTTTGACATATCGGTCAACGTCGGCCTGCCACGCGGGTACGGATTGCTTCACGTGCACCCTGAGACTCCTCGTGCCGTTTCGGGTGAGCCGGGCAATCATCTTATGGGTGGCCCAGATATCGTTCCATCCCAGCAGCCGTCCCAACCAATGAAGCAGGGTCTTGAACACCAGACCGATCGCGTTGAAGATCACCTTCAGGAAAGGAAAGACTTTCTCCAGCGTGTCGATGACCACGTGAATGATCTCGCCGGCAAGGTTCAGAATGAACGTCGTTACCCGATCGACCTGCCGGACGACGAATGACCACGCTTTTTTACCGAGAGAATGGATGCCGTGGATGACAGTGCCAATGGAATGGCCGACCCATTTGAATGGGTGAAATCCCTGGCGCGGGGCCTCGGCCGACATCATTCCGACATGCTCGCTGGCCAGGTAGGTGATCGAGCCGTCTGCACCGAACTGCGCGCCCCATACGGAATCCGGACGCTCGGGGGCCGGCCCTGCGCCGGGCAGCTTCGCGCGCTCATCCTCCATCAGTCCCTGTCTGGTGTCGAGGAGCCGCTGGATGATCGTTGCGGCGGCATTGAGGTTGTCGTCACTCGGCGGTTCAGTCCCCTGCCATAACGACTTTGTCTCATCGGTGTGGGCCGACAGTTTCTCATCGGTGCGGGCCATTTTGAACTTCTGGGCGGATTGGATCTCGCGCAGGCGCTCCTCCACATGATGCGCGGGGTCGATCACATGGCTGGGCTGCTCTCTGTCACGGCCGACGTAGAAAAGCGGCGTGTCGATATCGTCCACGGGCTGGATGATCGTCAGCGCACCCATGATGTCGGTCTCGACACACACCGGGTTTTCATGACTGAGGTCGTAGACGGCTCCATTGATCGTCGCACGGACCTGCGATGAGGCCCTGACGTAATATTTCTCCCCCACGGCGGGCGTGCCTTCTTCGCCGGCACGAAGGACCAGGCGGGTGGTATAGCAGGGAAACTCCAGGACCTTGTCCTCGATCGGTTCGACGGCGATGGCATCCCGCCGCCAGAGCGTGGTCAACGGATCCTGATAAAGATGAGAAAGCCGGTTCTCCGGATCGATCAGGATCAGGTGATTGCCGTCGGGAGAACCTTTGATGCACGAAAATTGGCTGACCTTCTCCTGGAACGGCAGGTCCGCCGTCCACTGCTGGGCATCGCTGAAGGATTGTTGCCCGTCGTCGAAATAGCGGTCGGTAAGAAAAAGCAGGCCGGGTTGCCCGTCGATCGTTTCGATCACCCAGAGACTCGTGTAGCCGCCGTATTCAGTGGCCTGAACGCCTGAAAACCAGGTACCTCTGTTCTCGATCAACTCCTTCGGCTTATCGAACGACTCGTAGATGCGAACAGAATCGCCAGCCGCTACGAGCCGATCCCCACGTTCCTTGTTCCTGGCCAAAGCAATGGACGAAAGGCAGCCGCTGATCCCGAATCGCAGCGTCGGAGTCGTCCCGCTCGAGCCGGGGATGCCTCGAAACTCCAAAGTCTGCGATATCCCGTTAGTAGGTGTGCGGCTGGTGCACAGCAGATACATGCCTTTCGCGCGCTTCGGCCCGTACGTGCCTACTTTGAAATCGGTGATCTCGTCGGCAAACTGCGGCAACTCGAGCCTCTGGTCGGGAAGATCGGCCGCCTGAGGGTCATCGGAAAAGCCGGCGAGGCAATAGAAGGCATCGATCCCTCTCTTGCAAGTGAACATCATGTGCTCGAAGTCCATCTCGATCTTGTTGACCTCGACGTCATCGGGATCGAGGCGATGCTCGCGCCACTGGAACGGTGAGTCGCTCGCGAGCGCCGTACGATCATGACTTCTGCGCATCGAGTAGTAGAGCCTTGACTTCCCGCCGTCGAGGGTCGCGTAGGCGACGCGGATCTCCCCTGTTTCAGGATTCTGGGCGACTGCGAACGAATGAACCTTGACGTTGTCAGGCGTCAGGCTCGTGAGATGCCAGGGGAGGGACTTGTTCTCGGTCTCGCAAATCAGACGCAGGCGATCGTCCGTGCCGATCGCAAAGATCAGCGGACGATTACGGGCATCCATCAACGTTCTGAACTCATTTCCGGCGCCGGCCGGCATCTGGACGGCATAGTTGTTCATGAGCTCACTGTCATGAATGAGCTCCGAAGGCTGCGTATCCTGTGTGTCGTTCGCAGACATGATCATTTCTCCGGACCCTGCAGCCCATAGGTTGATTGAAATGTGATGACACTCTTCGTCTCGTCGGTGCCGTGCTTGATGTAGCCGACCGACTTGTACGTATAGACATTGCTGATCGGTAAGACGACCTTGGGCAACGACTTGAGCCCGACCTCCAATCGGCCCTTCAGCTCGTCCAGGAACGTGGGCAGCTTCAGCGATTTGTAGAACTCTCCGCTGATGGCACCATTCACAGTACTTACAGCGGACCAATCGCCCCATGTCAGGCGGGGCGACACGCTCTCGCCATATGGATGGATGCGGACGAGCATGTCGCCCTTGTCGCCGGGGTAAAGGTCGATATGAAGACCTGCGCCGTCTTGTGTCGTTTGGGCTTTGAGTTTCGTGCCGTAGTAGTAGTCGGTATTCTCCAGGAACTTCAGGCCGATCCTCAGGATGCTGGCGTGCAATTTTTCGTCCTGGGGGAAGGTGAGGTCCGCAGTCGGCCTGGCCACGATCGTCTTCCGATAGTCGTAGACCTTCGTCTGGATGCTCGGGGCCATCCCGCCGCCGCTCATGCTTTGTTCCTTCGTGTAGGATGAAACGTGGACGGTCGCGTTTCCGAAATGAAAACGCAACTCGTCAGTAGCATCGCGTTCCACTTTGAACGTACCCACGGCCTGGATCTTCTCATCACCCTTGGCTTGAATGATGACTCCGGAAGTGCTCCTCTCTTGCTTTGATTTGTTCAGGGTCTCGACCGTCTTGTTCAACTGGCCGATAATGATGTCGAACACCTGTTGCAGGTAGCTTTCGTAGAAAAGCCCATAGTCGATGCCCAACAGGTCATGCTCGGTGAGCAGGCTGTCCATCACCCCCGTCGCAGTGCTTTTTTTGTCCGGGGCGTTCTTGACCGTCATCAGATAGTTCAATGAGCACTTCTTGCCGTCGCCCTTGATTTTGTCCGGATCCTGCACCGTCCCGCTCTCCGCCACGAACGAAGTCGAGAAATCTAGTTCCTTGGGCTGAAATATCGCTGGATCGCATTCCGCCAGGTTGGGCGCGGTGACGCCGTACCCGAGAACGTACGGATGCTCGCTGCCTTTGAAAGACGAGTCCGGTCCGGCGAAGTAGTTTTGTAATAGAGTCTGAAAAATGACCCATACGGTCTTGTCTCCCTTAGTCCAGCCTTCCGGGTATTCCGTCCAGGCGCTGTCGGCCATGAGCGTCGCCGTTTCGAAGTTCAGGAAGAGCTTTTCGAGCGTAAAGTCCTGTGCCGTGAGCGGCTTCTTCAATGTAGATTCAGAGGTGTTCTTTGTAGCGACGGAGATGTATTTGGCGAGGTTCTCAGCTGCGATCGGATCGGAAATCTTCGTGACGTCCGAATACTGGATTCGGCTCAGATCCACCTCGAATACATAGACGATACCTGCCAGATTCCATTCTCTGACGGCGTTCGTAACCAGAGCACTCTCGAGCCTCCCTTTCTCGAAGGGAATGTGGAAGTTGACCTTGCGAGAGGTGTCGCGCCGGATGGAAATGTACGGGCTTCCTATTTGTGCGACGAAGCCTTGCATGAAGGAGTTTTCCGGCCGGGCTCTGAACGCCGCCGTGAATTTCGTATTCATCTCGTCATAGGTGGGGAATTTGTCATCGCCGTCGGGTTTATAGCCTTCGTCGATGATCGCCTCTGTTACTTCGAGGGAGCCATCGAGTGTGAGCCTGCAGCTCCATGCATCATGAATCTGGCCCAGGAAGTTGAACATGAAGTCGAAATTCCCATTGATGGTGTTCTCGGACAAGCACGTGACCATTTCGTAGTTCCCCAGCTTCGACATGTTTCCTCCCTAACCCGGCATAGCCGGAACCAAACAGGGTAATCTTGCCTGAGGTGACGACGTCCTCCGCCGCCGGGAGCGGAGGAACTCTCAGCCCCCCTCGTTCGGCTCAAGGAGATCTCCACCTTCGCTGTTGTTTCTGGGCCCGCGGCAACTATGCATGCCACCGGCATGGAAGTCATGAAGTTTCGTCATCTGCCCCGACCCAAACCCACCCGGGTTGTACGTCGAGGGCGCCGTCAGACCGAGTCCGGAGAATCGGGCAGGAACCGGTATCCCTGGCCAGGGACGGTGACGATGTATCGCGGCCGCCGTGAATGGTCTGCAGCTTGACGCGCAGGTTGCGGATGTGCCGGTCTACCACGTTGCTCTCGGCCACGTAGTCGGCGCCCCAGAGATAGTCCAGAATCTCGTCGCGGGTCGCAGGCGGCCCGCGTTGGCGGCCAGAAGGTAGAGCAGGCTCAGCTCGAGGGACGTAAGGTGAAGCTCCGTGTCGCCGGCACGTACGCGACGGTTCGGGATGTCGATTTCCAGGTCGCCGACCTGAAGCAAAGGACTGAATACCGTGGCATCGCGATACGTGCGCCGCATGACGGCCACGACGCGCGCCACCAGCTCTTCCGGAGAGAACGGCACGGTCAGGATGTCGTCCACTCCCTGCTCGAAGGCCGTCAGCTTGGATTTGAGGTCACCGCACCGGGTCAGGGCGATGACGGGGAGGCGTCCGCCTTCCAGGGTCGCGGTGCCAAAACGCTTCAACAGCTCGTTGCCCTCGATGTCCATGTCGAGGACGACGAGATGCGGGCTCCAGTCGGCAACCGCCGCGGTTGCTTCCTGGCCCGTTGACGCCACGCGAATGATGTAGTGGCCGTGGTTGAGCGCCAGACTGACGACATCGGCGAGGACGCGTTGGTCGATGACCAACAGCGCCCGGGCGGGGCTGCGCAGACGCTGGTCTCGCGAGGGATCCTTCTGCGAATAGGGCGACCGCAAGTCACTCCTCCTCTCGAGAGTGCCTACCAGATCGCAGCGCCACGTTCAGCGCATGCTGATTAAAGCTGAGAAGCTTCTACTCTACCATGCGCTATGGCCGCCGCCCGGCCCCTCATCCCTGTCCCTTCTCCCATCGCCCTCCCCCCGACCGGGAGAAGGGGACGCTCCACGACCGGTGTTGCCCGTAGGGTGCGCTGTGCGCACCTTCGAGGACGTTCATGGTGCGCACAGCGCACCCTACAAAGCTCCACCATCTCCGTTACGTCCCCTTCTCCCGGAAGGGGGGAGGGCGATGGGAGAAGGGACAGGGATGAGGGGCCTTCGGCCCCGGAGGGCCGAAACGGCGCCGTGGTCGTGATTTCCCGCTCGCGCGCTCGAAAAAGACCTGGACAGGGGAAGAAAGCGTGGCAGACTGGTAACGTTTTCATCGTCCAGCCGGCCAACGCGCCAAAAAGAGCCCTCAATCCGGAAAAGCGGAGTTTTCTGTCCTGTAACGATGCATTGACAGGGTTGTCACCGGTTCCTAGAATCGGCCAGCTTTTAAGGTCTTCATCCTAGGAGCCTCCATTGCCATCCCTGCCGTCTGATCTGGCCTTTCGGGTTCGCAGAAGCTTCTCTCGCGCGGGGCTCGGGGTTCTCCTCGCGTCCCAGGTGTGGCTCGCCGCCTGTAGCGGGACACCGCCGCCCACCGCGGTGGGTGCCGACGGGCCCGCGGGTCTCGTGTCAGCCGCTCCGGCCTCAACCACGGCCGTCCTCGGGGTTCCCATCACCGTCACTCCTCAGGAGAGCTGGCAGGACGGCGTCCTCTACTTCGTCGTGGTCGACCGCTTCGCCGACGGCGACTCCGGCAACAACCGGGGGGTCGACCGCGCCGCCAAGGGGACGTTCCATGGCGGCGACCTCGTGGGCCTGCGCCAGCAGCTCGACGAGATCGCGGACCTGGGCGTGACGGCGATCTGGATCACCCCGGTGGTCAAGAACATCGAGGGGTTCGTCACCGGCGCCGGGTTCCCCGACTGGGGGTACCACGGCTACTGGGCGGACGACTTCTACGCCCTCGACCCCCGGTTCGGCACCGAGGCCGAGCTCAAGGCCCTGGTGGACGACGCCCACGCCCGGGGGATCAAGGTGCTGCTCGACGTGGTCTACAACCACGCGGGCTACGACTCCGTACCTCACCAAGGACCCCAAGACCCGCGGCTGGTTCCGCACCGAGGGCCTGGGCACCTGCGGCGAGGACGACCTGACCTCCTGCGTCTCGGGCCTGCCGGACTTCAAGACCGAGCTGCCCGAGGTGGCCGACTATCTCTGATGGCCGCCCACCTGGGGCTCGCGAAGCGGGTGGGGCTCGACGGCTTCCGGCTCGACACGGTCAAGCACGTGGACCACCCGTTCTGGCAGGAGCACCGGAAGCGGATCCGCGAGCAGATCGGCGAGGACTTCTTCCTGATCGGCGAGGTCTGGGGGGGCGACGCCCAGTCGCTCGACCCCTGGTTCGACGGCGACGAGATGGACGCCGGCTTCGACTTCTCCTTCCAGGGGAGCGCCCTCGGCTGGGTGCAGGGGCGCGGGCGCACGGTGGCGTTCGACCGGTACCTCAAGTCGCGCGAGAAGGTGCGCGCGGGCCATCTCCTCTCGCCCTACCTCTCCTCGCACGACGTGCCGGGGGCGCTGTTCCAGCTGGACGGCGACCGCGAGCTGTTCCGGCTGGCGGCGTTCCTCGAGCTGACGGCGGCCGGCCTGCCGATGATCTACTACGGCGAAGAGGTGGGGCGGCCGGGCGGCGACTGGCCGGACAACCGGAGCGACATGCCCTGGGGGAACCGGCGGGTCCAGCCCGGCGCGGGCAAGCCGCGCGACGAGGCGCTGCGGGCGGACTACAAGAAGCTGATCGCCATCCGCCGCGCCCACAAGGCGCTGTCGCGCGGGGTCTACACGGGGCTCTCGAGCGGACGGCGACCTGCTGGTGTTCCTGCGCCGGGACGAGGCGAGCGGGGACGCGGTGGTGGTGGCGGTCAACCGGGGGAGCGCGCCGGCGACGGCGGCGTTCGACGCGCCGGCCGAGTGGGGCGACGCTCCCGTGCGGGACGAGTGGAGCGGCGAGGCCGTGCCGGGTTTCGGGGGGAGCGGCGGGCGGATCGAAGCGGAGGTGGCTCCGCGGAGCTTCCGGGTTTTTTCGCGCGGCGGCCCGAAAAGTTCCTTGATACCGCCTCAACGGGTGGGGCCGGGAAGAGCCCGGTTCCTGTTAGTAGCAGGCTGCAGTGGCAGGAGGAAGCTATGGCAGAGGTGACGCTCAAGGGGATCAAGAAGGCCTACGGTCCGGTCACGGTCATCCCGAACCTGGACCTCGAGATCGAGGACCACGAGTTCATGGTGCTGGTCGGCCCCTCGGGCTGCGGCAAGTCGACCGCCCTGCGGATGATCGCCGGCCTGGAGGAGATCACCGGCGGCACCATCGAGATCGGCGACCGGGTGGTCAACGACGTGCCGCCGAAGGACCGCGACATCGCCATGGTGTTCCAGAGCTACGCGCTCTACCCCCACATGACGGTGCGGGAGAACCTGGAGTTCGGCCTCAAGATCCGCAAGACCCCGAAGGACGAGATGGACCGCCGGGTGGACGAGGCGGCCCAGATCCTCGGCATCACCGAGTTCCTGGACCGCAAGCCCAAGCAGCTCTCCGGCGGCCAGCGCCAGCGGGTCGCCGCTGGGCCGCGCCATCGTGCGCAAGCCCGCCGTCTTCCTGTTCGACGAGCCGCTCTCGAACCTCGACGCCAAGCTGCGCGTCCAGATGCGGGCCGAGATCTCCAAGCTCCAGAAGGACCTCCAGACCACCACCGTCTACGTCACCCACGACCAGATCGAGGCCATGACCATGGGCGACCGCATCGCCGTCATGAGCAAGGGCAAGCTCCAGCAGGTGGGCACGCCGCTCGAGGTCTACGAGAAGCCGGCCAACCTGTTCGTCGCCGAGCTTCATCGGCACGCCGCCCATGAACTTCCTCCCGGCCACCGCTCACCGACGGCGGCACCACGGTGGTGGCCTCCGGCTTCCGGCTGCCGGTGCCGGAGGCGCTCCGCGCGGCGGCAGCCGGCCGGGACGGCCGGAAGGTGGTGCTGGGCATCCGGCCGGAGAACATCCGCGAGGCGGTCCGGGAGGCGGGCGGCGGCACCGTGCCGCGTCACGGCCAAGGTGGAGTTCGTCGAGCCGCTGGGCCACGAGGTCATCGTCCACGGCCGCGTCGGCGACGACCTGCTCGTGGCCAAGGTCGATCCCCACCGCGCTCCCGAGATGGGCGCCGAGGTGGAGCTGGTGGTCGAGGTCGACGCCGTCCACCTGTTCGACGCCGCCACCGAGAAGCGGCTGTGAGACATCGAATCCGTCGCAATAGGAGAGACTTCATGAGATCCAACTTCTTCCGCGGCTTTCTCTTCACGTTCGCCCTGCTGGTCCTCGCCCGCCCTGGCGGCGGCCCAGAAGGAGATCGTCATCTGGCACGGCTACCGCGGCGACGAGAAGGCCGCCTTCGAGAAGGTGGTCGAGAATTTCAACAAGGCCAACGCGGGCAAGATCAAGGCGACCACCCTGGCGGTGCCCTACGACGCCTTCGCCGACAAGATCACCGCCGCCGTGCCGCGCGGCAAGGGGCCGGACGTCTTCATCTTCGCCCAGGACCGCCTGGGCGGCTGGATCGCGGCCGGCAACACGGTCGAGCCGCTCGACTTCTTCCTCGACGACAAGATCAAGGGGCGCTTACTTGAAGGCCACCCTGGACGCCATGACCTACCAGGGGAACATCTACGGCCTGCCGCTCAACTTCAAGGTCATCACCATGATCTACAACAAGAAGCTGGTGACCGACGCCGCCGAAGACCACGGCGGAGCTGGTGGCGCTGGCCAAGAAGCTCACCAACGTCCGGCGGCGGCAAGTTCGGCCTCGCCTACTGCTACTCCGACTTCTACTACCACGCGGCGCTGATGAACGGCTTCGGCGGCGGCGTGTTCGGCCCCAACCGCAAGCCGACGCTCAACTCGCCGCAGAACGTCAAGTCGCTCGACCTGCTGATCAAGCTGGATGAAGCCAGGGCTTCATGCCCGGCGAGCCGTCGACGGCCCTGATCACCACGCTGTTCAACGACGGGCAAGGCGGCCGATGGTCTTCTCCGGCCCCTGGTTCCTGGGCGAGGTCTCGAAGGACGTCGACTACGGCCTGGCGCCGCTCCCCACCATCTCGCGAGGCGGGCGACAAGCCGATGCGGCCGTGGATCACGGTCGAGGGGGTCTACATCGCGGCGCCGTCCAAGAACAAGGACGCGGCGTTCGAGTTCGTCAAGTACGTGACCGACGTGCCGGCCGCCAAGGTCCTGGCCGCTCGAGGGGCGGCAGACGCCGGCCAACAAGGGGGTCTACGCGCGATCCGCAGGTGGCGAACGACCCGATCCTCAAGGCCTTCCGCCAGCAGGTGGACGTGGCCGTGCCGATGCCCAACCTGCCGGAGATGACGATGGTCTGGTCGCCGGTCACCACGGCCATGAACACGATCGTCAAGAAGGCACGGCGACGCCGAAGCAGGCCATGGACCGGGCCCAGAAGGAAGTCGTGGAGCGCATCGCCAGCCTGCTGAAGCAATAGGGACGCCGACGCCATGCCCCGCACCGAGCGCCCCGTTTCGCACCGCCGCCGGTTCCTGATCGGCCTCGCCCTGGCCGCCCTGCTGGGCGTGGGGCTCGGCGCGTCGCTCCTCGCCGGGTCGCTGGCGGGGGAGCGGCGCGCGCGGGTGGAGCGCGAGGCGGTGGTCACCCTCTCGGCGCTCACCGACGGTGGTGGACCGGGCGAGCGGCGGCTCGGTGGCGGCGTCGGCGGTGTCGGCGGCGTCGGCGGCGTCGGAGGCGTCCTCCGGGTCGGATAACGGATTCGGGCTCGGCGACGAGCTGGCGGCCCTGGACCAGCCTGCGTCCGCGGAGCCCGCCGAGGCCCAGGGCGAGACCGTGCGCGAAGGCCGTGGCCCGCTTCGCGGCCGAGCATCCGGAGGTCACGGCCATCCGCGTCTTCAAGCTTCGACGGCCGTCAGCTCGAAGCGTCCACGGACCCGGCGGACCAGGGGGACAAGGCCGCTCCGCGTCGCCTGGTGCTCGACGAGAAGCCGCTCTTCGACCTCGGCCAGAAGCTGCGGGCCGCCGTGGAAGGGAACCGCGAGGGCGCCGAGGGCGCTGCCCGGGCGCCGGAGATCTCCATGGACCGTGGCCGGGCGCGGGAAGGCCGCCTCTCCCTGGCGGCGCCGCTGGAGCGCGACGGCCAGGTGACCGGCCAAGTGACCGGCATGGTGCAGATGGACACGCGGACGCGGCGCGAGGCGGGCGCGTTCGCCTGGCTCCCGTTCCTGGCCGCCTGGCTCGCGCCGGTGCTCGTCCTCTTCCTCCTCTCCTTTGTCCTGGGTGAGCGGCGCTGGTGGCTCGCCGCCGTGGCGGCCGTGCTGCTGGTGACCTCGCTCTGGGCCTACGGCCGCTACGGCCTGGGCGTGTTGGACGCCGAGCGCCGGCAGTCGGCCGAAACGGTGGCCGCCCACATCGGCGAGGAGGCGAAGAAGACGGAGACGCTGCTCGCCGAGCTGGGCATCCCCGCCGGGCAGCCCCTGGACCCCACGTTGCTGGGACATGGATGAGCACCGCCAGTCCCGCGGTCTCGTCACCGCCGGCCTCACCGTGGACGAGGGCCGGCTGGGCGAGCTGGCGGGGGCCGGCGCCAGCCGCCTGACCCGCTCGGTGGCCACCCTGGCCGCGCTCGCCCTGGCCCTCCTCGGCTTCGTCGGCTGGGCTGGCGCCGTCCGCACCGGCCGCGCCCTGGCCGAGCACCGCGTGGCCTACGCCTACACGGTGCCGGCCATGCTCGGCATGGTGGTGCTGGTGTTCTTCCCGTTCTTCTACGGCATCGCCCTGTCCTTCACCAACGCCAACATCTACAACTCGGACAAGCCGATTTTCGAGCATCTGGAACGGCGTCGCAGAACTACGTCGACATCCTGACCGATTTCCGGGTCGGCGAAGCAGACGCCCGAGGGGCTCGACTGGAACTATTCAGAATTTCTACTACACGCTTGGCGTTCACCATCGTCTGGACGGTCGTCGAACGTGACGATCGGCGTCACGCTGGGGCTGGTCCTGGCGCTGATCCTGAACCTCAAGGGTCTCGCCCTGAGGCCGGTCTACCGGGTCCTGCTGATCCTGCCGTGGGCGGTGCCCAACTACATCACGGCGCTGATCTTCCGCGGCATGTTCCACCGCCAGTTCGGCGTGGTCAACCAGATCCTCCAGCTCTTCGGCGGTCCGGCCGTGCCCTGGTTCGACCAGCCGTTCACCTCGTTCCTGGCGGTGCTGACGACCAACGGCTGGCTGTCGTTCCCGTTCATGATGGTGATCTCGCTGGGCGCCCTGCAATCGATCCCGGCCGACCTCTATGAAGCGGCGCGGGTGGACGGTGCTACGCGCTGGCAGCAGTTCCGGTCGATCACGCTGCCGTCGCTGCGGCCGGCCCTGGTGCCGGCGGTCATCCTGTCGGTGATCTGGACGTTCAACATGTTCAACGTCATCTACCTGGTCTCGGCCGGGCAGCCGGGAGGCTCCACCGAGATCCTGATCACTCAGGCGTACAAGCTGGCGTTCGAGCAGTACCGGTACGGCTACGCGGCGGCGTACTCGACCATCATCTTCCTGATCCTGTTCGCCTACGGCACCTGGCAGAACCGGGTGACCAAGGCCACGGAGGCGATCGGATGAGTGACCGTAAGACCAAGCGCCGAGCGACGAGCCGCGGCACTGGCCGCTCCACCTGTTCGTCATCTTCATGGTGATCGTCACCCTCTATCCCATCCTGTGGGTGGTGACCATCGCCTTCTCCGGCGAGCAGAACCTGGCCATCGCCGACGTGCCGCCCGACGCCACGGTCTGGCAGACCGGCTGCGCGCCGTCCTCCCCTGGCCCGAGCACATGTCGATGGAGAACTTCCGGTCGCTGTTCGCGGACCAGCCGTTCGCCCGCTGGCTGCTCAACAGCATCGTGGTGGCGGGCCTGACCACGGTCCTGGGCGTGTTCCTGTCCTGCACGGCGGCCTACGCCTTCTCCCGCTTCCGTTTCCCCGGCCGGCGGGCGGGGCTGATGGCGTTCCTGGTGTCGCAGATGTTCCCCGGCACCCTGATGCTGATTCCGCTCTACATCATCATCGTCAAGTGGCTGGGCCTGGGCTCGACGTACACCGGGCCTGGTGCTGATGTACACGGTGACGGCCATCCCGTTCTGCGTCTGGATGATGAAAGGGTATTTCGACACCATCCCGAAGGAGCTCGAGGAGTCGGCGCTGATCGACGGCGCCTCGCAGGCGACGATCTTCTTCCGCATCATCCTGCCGCTCGCCAAGCCGGCGGTGGCGGTGACGGCGCTGTTCTCCTTCATGACGGCATGGAACGAGTTCATCCAGGCGGCCACCTTCATGAACCGCGAGGACGATGTACACCGGCCCCGGTGGGCCTGCGCTTCTTCGTCGGCGGCTTCTCCCAGCAGTGGGGGTACTTCGCGGCGGGCGCGATCGTCGCCGCGATTCCCGTCGTGGTCGCTCTTCATGTTCCTGCAGAAATATCTGATTTCCGGTCTCACGGCCGGCGCAGTCAAGGGCTGAAGTGAGGCCCACCAAAAAGGAGGCATTCATGTCCAAGAAACTATTCACCATGGCGGCGGTAGCCGCGGGGGCCCTCTGGCTCGCGGGCCCGGCGTTCGCGCAGAGCGGCGTCTCCTTCAAGGATCCCGCCAACGACGACAACGGCCCGGGCACCTACACCTATCCCACCGACCAGGTGTACAAGCGCGGCTCGTTCGACATGACCGGGTTCGACGTCAAGGTCAGCGGCAAGAAGGTCGACCTCGCCGTCACCTTCAACTCGCCCCTCGAGGATCCGTGGCGCATGGGCGGCGGCTTCTCGCTGCAGATGGTGTTCATCTTCATCGACACCAAGGAGGGGGGCTTCAAGGAAGGAGTCCCGGGCACCAACGTCACCTTCGCCGACGGCAACGAGTGGGACTACCTGGTGATCCTCTCGCCGCAGCCTCCGGGCACGGTGAGGAACGAGGTGGACGCCAAGATGCCCGCCGCCACCAAGGCCGCGGTGATCGTGCCCACCCGCGTCAAGGGCTCCGGCCGGACCCTCTCGGCGTCCGTCGACCTCGACCAGCTCGGTGGCGGTGATCCGTCCCAGTGGGGCTACCAGGTGCTCGTGCAGTCCAACGAGGGCTTCCCGGACAAGGCCGACCTGCTCACCCGCAAGGTCAACGAGTACGAGGGGCAGCACCGCTTCGGCGGCGGCAACGACGGCGACTGCGACCCGCACGCCATGGACGTCCTGGCGGACGACGCCGAGGGCCAGAGCAGCATGATGCTCAAGTACGAGTGCAACCCGGACGGCACCGCCAAGCAGGGCGCCGTCCTCAAGATGGTCCGCAAGAAGTCCTGACCCGGGAGACCACCTCCTGACCGAGGAGAGGAGCTGCTATGAAATTCCAGAGAGGGTTCGCGATCGTGCTGCTGGCCGCCGCGGCGGCGCTGGCCTCCGTGCCGGCGTACGCGGTGGACGGGCAGACGATGATCATCACCGGTGAGGACTACACCAAGTGGCTGTGGGGCAACCAGCACACCGACGGCAGCGTCTACAACTTCACCACCATTCCCAACGAGGGCTACGGCGACAACGGCCAGGGCACGGAGATCAACCTGCTGATCAACTCCCGCCCCTCCCGCTACGTCGAGGTCACGGGCCGCATCCAGTCGCGGTTCAACCAGAACCAGTGGACCAACTTCGGCGGCTTCGGCGGCAGGAACCCGGCCTTCGAGAATCCGCCGGGCGGGCCCTGCGTGGGCGGCGACTGCGGCGAGTTCGACCCGCGCTCGAACGAGTACATCAAGATGCGCGGCCTGACGGCCCGCTTCACCCCGGGCTACAAGTGGCTCGACTCGGCGACCATCGGCTCGAACGACCTCGGCATGTTCGATCCGTTCACCATCGGCAAGATCCGCTACATCGACCGCGACAACGCCAAGGCCATCCTGTTCCAGGGTCCGCTCTTCGGCTTCCGGCCGGTCACCTACGACCTGATCCGCATCTCGCTGCCCCGGCTGTGGGCCGGCCCGAACTTCGACACCGGCGAGCTACACCGGCCAGGACGGCGCCTACGGCCTCCAGCTCCGGTTCTCGCCCAGCTCGTTCTTCGACGGCTCGGTGATCCACGAGCGGGTCCGTGACATCGAGATCGACAGCCTCGACACCGACTTCGACGACGGCCGCGACGTGGAGACCCGCTTCAGCAACGACGTCACGGGGATCCGCTTCGGCATCCACCCCGGCCCGGTGTTCGACTTCCGCGGCCAGGCCTACTTCTCCAAGGCCGAGTCCGACCCGCGCTTCGGCGTGCCCACCGGCTTCGGCCTCTCCGGCTTCTCGCCGGTGCCGGCCGGCGACCTCGACGACGAGTCCTTCAAGGCCAACGTGGACTTGAACGATCCGTTCGGCATCGGCCTGTCGTTCAACCTCGAGTACTTCGACATCGGCGCCCAGTACGTCTCCATCCTCGCCGCCCGCCGCGAGGCCGACGTGCTGCTCACCGAGGGTCATGACGGCACCTGGGTCTTCCCCGGCCCGGACAACTCGGCCTTCGGCGTGTTCTCCGGCAACCCCACCCGCATCGGCTACGGCGGCTGGCAGGGCAACGCCCAGCAGGTGGCGACGATCAACGTCGACAACGAGTTCACCGACTTCGACGAGCCCATGGCCGAGACGGTCATCGGCTGGAAGGGCATCACCATCGTGCCGACCTGGACGATCGGCGGCCTCGACCTCGCGGCCGAGTACTCGAAGATCGACTACAACACCAACTGGCAGGCCTGGGGCGACGACTCGCGGGCGATCGAGAACTCGATCTACCCGAACTTCGAGTCCGACGCCGGCATCGGCTCCTACCGCAACGCCTACGCGCCGTTCCAGGACAAGGACACCAACATCTACCTCCTGCGCGGCAAGTACCTCCTCGACGTCGGCAAGGGCGTCGACCTGTTCGGCAAGATCAAGTTCATCGACGAGACCGACGACCGCATGACCGACTCGCGCTACCTCCCCTACGGCCCCGGCGACTGCCCGGGCGGCGGCCAGGCGTGCGTCAACAACCGCCGGATCTACTGCCAACGGCAACTCGACCGCCGACCTCTACGGCAACCCGCCGGTCATCACCGTCAACGGCGTCACCGGCTACCAGTGGAAGCCGTTCGACAGCCTGTCCGACGACGACCGCAAGATCGACTACCGGCTGATCCAGCTCGGCGCCGGCTACCAGATCTCGGACAACCTCTACGGCTCGCTGACCTACGAGAACTACAACGTCGACCTGTTCGACGGCAACACGGCCTTCCAGGCCTACCAGCTCCACAACATGGCCGGCGGCCAGCACGACAAGAACAAGGTCATGCTGGCGGCCAAGCTACACCCTGGGCGGCGCCGAGTTCGGCTTCAACTACGAGTACAACTGGGGTACCTTCGAGCCGGACTTCGGCGGCGGCTTCGTGCCGCAGCTCGCCGACCAGGGGATCGCCAACGACTTCGGCGTGCCCGTGGGCTCGCCGGGCTTCCGCGGCCGTTTCGGCGGCTGGAACAGCCTGCTCGACCGCGACTTCAAGCAGCAGCGCCTGAAGACGTTCATGAAGGTCCGGTTCTAAGAGACCGGTTCCTCTGGGGGCGCGCCCTTCATGGGCGCCCCCGCGTTTCGATCGAACTCTTTCTGGAAAGTTATTCTGGAGACGTTATGCGATTCAGCTCTTTCGCCCTGGTTGCCTTCGCCCTCGCGGTCCTCCTCGCCGCCCCTGCCTCCGCCGCGAAGAAGACGATCTTCAAGCTCAACGATCCCCGGGGAGACGACCACGGCGACGGCCAGTACCTCTATCCGGACAACGACGCCAGCGACCGGGGCGACCTCGACATCCTCTCCCTCGCGGCCGACGACGAGGGGGACGGCACCCGCTTCGAGGTGACGTTCGCACGGCCCGTGCGCAAGCCCCAGCGGGAGGCCGTGGACGACCTGGGCACCCAGCTGACCGACCTCGCCCGCTTCGGCTTCTTCAATTTGAACCTCGACATCTACATCGACACCGACCGCACGCCGGGCTCGGGCGGCGTCACCATGCTGCCGGGCCGGCTGGCCGACGTCGATCCGTCGACCGCGTGGGAAAAGGCGGTCATCCTGACTCCCCGCCCCCACGACGCCCAGGCCGAGCTGAAGCGGATGCTCCTCAAAACCCTGAGCGAGGATTCGAAACGGGACGACACCGATCTCAAGGACGACGAGATCGAGGCGCTCAAGAAGCAGATTCCGGTGGACGTCGAGAGCCGCATCTTCTTCCCCACCCAGATCCGGGTGCTCGGGCAGAAGATCAGCTTCTTCGTGCCGGCCCGCTTCCTCGGCGGCCCGGCCAAGGCCGAGTGGGCCTATACCGTTGCCTCCTCCGGGGCCGATCTGCTCCAGAGCTACGACCCCACCCGCTCGCTCCTCCTCAACAAGCAGGGCACGAAATCGCTCTTCATCCTCCCGGTCTCGCCGGGGCGCTGGCAGGACCGCATCGGCGGGGGACGCGAGAACGCGCCCAACCAGCCGCCGCTCATGGACCTGATCGTCCCCAAGGGCGGCCGGACGCAGGAGCAGGTCCTGTCGGACTTCAGCCCGCGGGAGAAGCGGAACGTGGTGGTGACGGGAGTGGTGCCCGCGAACGAGAAGTAGGGTTCAACTTTCCCGGCTGCGCCATGGACGCCTGGAGGGGACCGCTCCGGCGGCGCAGTGCCCAAGACCGTGATTGGATCGAGTAGAATGCGCCCCTCTTTCGAAGGAACACGGTCTTGTCCCTCCAGCTCATCATCAGCGGTATGCACCGCTCGGGTACCTCGCTCGTAGCCAGCGTGCTGCGCGAAGCCGGGCTGAACATCGGCCTGAACGGGAATGCGGACGTCGGCCTGGGTGTGGGGCAGCCCCGTGGCCACTTCGAGGACCGGGACTTCTTCGATCTCCACGAGGCGATCCTCGCCGCAGCCGGCCGGAGTTGCTTCACGGCCGATGAGGCCACCCTCCAGGAGATCCCTCCGGTCTTCGAAGACCGGGCCCGCGCGCTGGTCGCGGCGCGGGAGAACGAGCCTTTCTGGGGATGGAAGGACCCGCGGACCTGCCTCTTCCTGGACCTCTGGGAGCGTCTCCTGCCGCGGGCCCGCCATCTCTTCCTCTACCGTCATCCCGTGGACGTCGCGCTCTCCCTCTGGCGGCGCAACACCGACTCCGAGCTGCGCGAGGACCCCTGGAGCGCTTTCCGCTCGTGGGAGCTCTACAACCGGCGTCTGCTCGCGTTGCGGGACCGCCATCCGGAGCGCTGTTTCGTGGCCCATGCGCCGGCCCTGGCCGCCGATCTTGCGGGGTTCGTCCGGCGCCTGGGGTCCAGGCTCGACCTGCCCTTGCGCGATGGCGACTTCAGCGCTTTGTATGACGCGGACGAGCTGGCGCCCTCCTGCCAGCCTCCCCGGCCCTACTGGAAGGGGATGATCCCTGGAGCGCTGGCGCTCTACGGCCGGTTGGAGGAGATCGCCGATCTGCCGTCGTCCGGGGAGCCCGCCGCCTGCGGCCGCCAGCGGGAGCTGTTGCAGGGGAGCGAGGTTCTCCTTTATGCGCTCCTCGAGACAAGTCAGGGCCTCGAGACGAGGTCCGCCGAGATCGGGCGCCGGCGTCTCGGGGAGGAGGAGCTGCGGCAGCGGCTCGAAGCCCCGACCGAAGAGGCGCGGGTCCTGCTGGAGATCGAGCGCTCGCGCAGCTTCGCCCTCGTCCGGGCTTGGTGGCGGCTGCGCCGTTACCTGGAAAATCAGTCCGAAACCCTCCTACGGGTGAGCCCCCGCCGACGATGATCACCGAGACGGAGCTGAAGGTGGTGCCATGAGCTCTACGTACCACACCAGCCAGGCGCCTCACGAAGCGGTTTCTTTGAAATTATCCCGGACTCTCTACATGTTACAATCCCATTAACGACAGGGAGACGCCCCGCGGGAGCGGGGCGTTGACGTCCAGGAGGTCTCGTTCATGAAGTCCGTGTTCCGCGTTCTCGCACCGGCTCTGCTTGTCCTGCCGCTCGCCTTCCTGGCGTTTGCCTTCCTGGCGCACCCCGCGGCGGCGACCACCTTCATGATGATGTCCGACCAGGCCCTCACCGATCAGGCGGTGGTGGTGGTGGACGCCGAAGTCGCCGGCGCGGAGCCGGCTCCCGTCGTGGACGGCCCTCCGGCCACGGATTACCTCGTCGAGGTGACCCGGGTGCTGAAAGGCGACCTGCCGGGGAGCACCGTGGTGGTGCGCGTGCCGGGCGGCGTCAACCCCGAAGGGCTGGGCCTCAAGATCTGGGGCGCTCCCGAATTCGCCGAGGGGGAGCGGGCGATCCTCTTCCTGCGCCCCGCCCAGGACGGCACCTACCACGTTCTCCACCTGATGCTGGGCGCCTTCCACGGCCGGGTGTCCGGCGGCCGGCAGGTGGCGTTGCGCGACTTTTCCGAGGCGCACGAGGTGGGGCCGAAGGGGCTGACCGGAGAGGGCGGCATGGATGCCATCCGCGACTTCGACGGCTTCGCGGACTGGGTGGCCGACCGCTCCGAGGGGCTGCCGGACCGGGGCGCCGGCTACGTGCTGGGCCGGGCCAAGGCTGATCTCGGGTCGACTGATCTCGGGTCCGTCTCCGAAAAGTTCACCTTTCTTCTCCCGAGCGACGGCAACCCCATCCGCTGGTTCCGCTTCGACCGCGGCCAGAATGTGGATTGGAAGGTCAATTCCGCCGGCCAGCCGGGCCTCGGCCTCACCGCTTCCATCGCGGCCTTCCAGGTCGCCATGAACGCCTGGAATTCAGATCCCGGCACCGACATCAACTACGTCTACAGCGGCACGACGGGGGCGAACGCGGGGCTCTCGCGGTCGGACAACCTCAACACCATCACGTTTGACGACCCCTTCCGCGACGATTCCGAGAACGCGGTCGAGGGAACGTTCGACTGCTCCGAGGGCGGCGTGATCGCCGTCGGCGGGCCGTTTTACTTCGCCACCACGCGGGCCTTCCGCAGCAAGCGCTACCACGAGGCGGTGGAAGCCGACATCGTGACCAACGACGGCACGGAGTGCTACTTCCAGAACGATCCCAAGACGGCCGAAGAGGTCTTCGCGCACGAGTTGGGCCACACGCTGGGCCTCGGCCACTCCAAGCTGCGCGACGCCCTGATGTTCGCCAGCGCCCACGCCGACGGCCGGGGCGCCCGCTTGACGGACGACGACCGCGCCGGCGTCGCCGAGCTGTACGGCAACGGCTCCGGCGGCGGCACGGGGAACGGCGGGAATGGCGGGAACGGCGGGAACGGCGGGAACGGTGGTGGCCCCGTGACCCTCCTGGCTCCCGCGAAGCTCGCCGGCAAGGCGACCTCGAAGACCACGGTCACCCTCACCTGGCGCGACAAGTCGACGGGCGAAGAAGCCTACTCGATCGACTTCAAGCGCAAGGGCACGGCACGGTTGAAGGATCTCCTGACCCTGCCGCCGGACTCGAGCCTCGGTGGAGGTGACGGGGCTCCTCCCGGGCACCGCGTACGTCTTCCGGGTCCGCTCCGTGGCGGGCGCGAGCGCTTCGCCCATCCGGTCCGTCACGGTCACGACGCCCCGCTGAAGGCCCCGGTTCGATTCCGAAGGCGGGACCACGCGTGGTCCCGCCTTGGAGTATCCTGACCCCGCATGATGACGACGGCCGCGCCCCCCGAGGTTCTCACCGAGACGGAACGCTCCTTGCAAGCCCATGGCCGCGTGGTGCTCTGCCAGATCGTGCGCGCCGAGGGCTCGACCCCTGGCAAGACCGGCTGGAAGCTGCTCGCCCGGCCCGACGGCACGTTTTTCGGCAACCTGGGCGGCGGCGCCTTCGAGGCGCTGGTCCAGGCCGACGCCTTGGAAAAGCTGCGCTTGGGACTGGGTGTAGGGGGCTCCGAGGTCAAACGGTACTACCTGACCGAGGAGGCCACCCGGGGTGAGGCCACGGGCATGGTGTGCGGCGGCATGGCCGAGGTCTTCCTGGAAGTGATGGTGGCCGCACCCGTGCTGGCCATCTGCGGCGCCGGCCCCGTGGGGCAGGCGCTCGCCAAGGCGGCGGCGCTCGCCGGCTTCGAATGCCTGGTGGCGGACGACCGGCCGGAATTTCGCCAGCCGGGCCTGTTTTCTGAGGGTGTGCGGTTTGCCGAGGTCGACCGGGAGTACCGGTGCGCGGGCGGGGACTTCCTCGCCGCCGTCCGCAACCGCGAGCTGTACGTGGCCGTGGTCTCCCGCTGCTGGGAGACGGACACGGCGGCCCTGGCGGCCGTGCTGGGCGATGTGCCGCCGGGAGCCCGCTACCTGGGGCTCATGGGGAGCCGCCGCAAGGTCGAGCGGGTCCGCGAGGAGTTGGCGGCGCGGGGTTTTGACTTGAATGACGTCCGGCTGCGGGCGCCCATCGGACTGCCGATCGGCGGCGACAGCCCGGGTGAGATCGCGATTTCGATTTTGGCGGAGGTCATTGGGATTCGTTATGAGAAGGCTGACTGACCGGACTCTGACCACTCTTCTCGCTGGTATGGGGATATTCTTCCTGCTCGCGGTTGCCGCCCGTCCGGTGTCGGCCGCGGCGGGGGACTGGCGTTACCTTCCGATCTGGGGCGGCGACGTGCGGGCGGTGGCCTTCGATCCCGAGAACCCGGACGTCGCCTTTGCCGGCACCTCCTCCGGGCAGCTCTATGTTTCGAAGAACGGCGGGCGCACCTGGGGCAACGCGGGCCCGCACCTGCCGTTCCCCGGCTGGGTCGTGGGCGCTCTCCGTTTCGACCCGAACCAGCCGTCGCGAATTTGGGCGGCCCTGTGGGGCGTCTGGGGCGGCGGCCACGTGGCGATGTCGGACGACCGGGGCAAGACCTGGATCTCGCGCGCCGGCGGCCTGCCCAACGAGCAGGTCTACACCCTCGCCCTGGTGGCGGGCCGGCCGGGCCGCATGTACGCCGGCACCCTGGGCGGCGTCTACGGCACCGAGGACGGCGGCCTCTCCTGGAAGCAGCTGACGGGCGCCCTTGCCGAGATCCAGAAGGTCACCAGCCTGTGGGTGGACGCCGACCAGCCCGACACCGTCATCGCCGGCACCTGGCGCCGCGCCTACAAGCAGCGACGACGCCGGCAAGTCCTGGAACGGCGTGTTCGAGGGGATGGTGCTCGACTCCGAGGTCTTCAGCCTCACCTCGGTGCCCGGCAAGCCCGGCGAGATCTGGGCCAGCACCTGCGGCTGGGTCTACCAGACCAAAGACGGCGGCGGCAAATGGGAGCGCTTCAAGGAGGGGTTCCAGGAGCGCCGCACCACCAGCTTCGCGGCCCTGCCCAGCGGGCGCCTGCTGGCCGGCACGGTCGCCGGGCTCCATGTTTCGGACGACGGCGGCAAGACCTGGCGGCGCGTGGGCGACCCCGGCATCGCCGTGCAGCTCCATCTCCTGGCATCCGGCGCGGCCGGACCGGGTGATCTTCGGCACCGAAGGCGCGGGTGCCTGGATTTCAGACGACGGCGGCGCCTCCATCCGCCCGGCCGCCGCGGGGATGATCAACACCCGCATCTCCACCTTCGGCGTCGTGGGCGACGAGATCCTCGTGGGCGTCAGCCACGCCGGCCCCTTCTCCGGTCTCTATTCTTCCAAGGACGGCGGCAAGAGCTTCGGCAACTTCCAGCTCCTCCCCACCATGCTCGACCTCGCCCAGTACCAGGGGCGCCTCTTCGGGGCCACCGAGCAGGGGCTCTTCGAGCGCCGGGGCGAGGGGTGGCACTGGGTGCGCGACCTCGGCACGGGCCGCGTCGAGCAGTTCGTCGCCGACGGCCCCACCCTGCTGGCCCGCACACCGGACGGCCTCTTCGAGCTCAAGGGGAAGCTCTTCACCCGCAAGCCCTTCAAGCACGGCATCCCCCGCTCCGCCGCCTTCCACGGCGGCGCCCTGTGGGTGACGGACGCCCAGGGGCTCTACCGGCTGGCCGGGGATTCGAACCACACCATTCCCACTCCCTTCGCGGGAGGCCGGATTTTCCGGCTCCAGGACCTCCTCCTCCTCTGGGGACCCGGCGGCGCCTACGCCCGTACCGGCCCCCCGTCGGACGTGGAGGGGGACTGGACCGAGCTGGTCAAGGAGTCTTCGCGCGTTCTCCCCACGGGCGACCCCGACCGCTCCGCCCTCATGGTGACCGGCGACACCGTCCGCCTGTTCAACCGCAAGACCCGCAAGCTCGAAGCCGTGGACGTTCCCATCCCCGCCCGCGACGTCTCCGCCGCCCGCGTCATCAACGGCGAGCTCTGGATCGGCACCTCCGGCTACGGCGTGCTGGTCCGCCCGCTGCCGCAGGCGGAAGAGGAGAGCCTCGAGGTCAAGGCGGCCGGGCAGTAGACCGCCCGGGCCCTCACCCCCTGGCCCCTCCTCTCCCCGGTCGGGAGAGGAGGGCCGGGGAGGTGAGTGCCCGCGGTGTACAATGTCGCCCCCTCAGGGCCTTTTCATCCCTAAGCCCGGGAACGCAATCGGAGGATCCCATGCGCTGGAGCCGTTATTACCTGTACACCACCCGCGAGGTGCCCAATGACGCCGAGGTGATCAGTCACCAGCTCATGGTGCGCACCGGCATGATCAAAAAAGTGGCGGCCGGCATCTACACCTATATGCCGTTCGGCTGGCGGAGCCTCCAGAAGTTCATGGCCATCGTCCGCCGCGAGATGAACCGGGCCGGCGCCATCGAGCTGTCCATGCCCTCCATCCAGCCCGCCGAGCTGTGGGTCGAGTCCGGCCGCTGGGAGCGCTACGGCAAGGAGCTGCTGCGCATCAAGGACCGCCATGAGCGGGACTTCGTCTTCGGCCCCACGCACGAAGAGGTCATCACCGATGCCGTTCGGCGCGACATCAAGAGCTACCGGCAGCTGCCGTTCAACCTCTACCAGATCCAGACCAAGTTCCGGGACGAGATCCGCCCCCGCTTCGGCCTCATGCGCGGCCGCGAGTTCCTCATGAAGGACGCCTACTCCTTCGATGCCACGAACGCGGGGCTCGACGAGTCCTACGAAGCCATGCGCGCCGCCTATTGCCGGATCTTCGAGGCCTGCGACCTCGACTACTCCATGGTGGAGGCGGACGTCGGCACCATCGGCGGCTCCGCCTCCCACGAGTTCATGGTGGTGGCCGACACGGGCGAAAGCGCCGTCGTCCGCTGCCCCTCCTGCGGCTACGCCGCCAACGTCGAGAGGGCCGAGACCCGGCGGGACCCCGCAGTCATCGAGGGCGGGGAGGCGTTTCCCCAGCAGGAGATGCAGGAAGTGGCGACCCCCGGCAAGCACGCCGTGGAAGACGTGGCCCGTTTCCTCAAAGTCGCGCCCAAGCGGCTGGTGAAGACCCTCATCTACGAGACCGAGAAGGGCCTGGTGGCCGCCCTCGTACGCGGCGACCGGGAAGTCAACGAGGTCAAGCTGCAGAACCACTTCGACGTCCAGCACCTGGCTCTCGCGAGCGAAGACAAGGTGCGGGCCGCCACCAACGCCCCCGTGGGCTTCGCCGGCCCCGTGGGCTTGAAGGACGTCCCCATCGTGGCCGACCTCGGCGTCAAGGGGATGACCAATTTCGTGACCGGCGCCAACAAGGCGGACGCCCACTTCACGAACGTCAACTGGGGCCGCGACGTGGACCTCTCCAACTTCATCGACCTGATCCTGGTTTCGGGTGGCGACCCCTGCCCCCGCTGCGACGGCAAGCTGGAGCAGTTCAAGGGGATCGAGGTCGGGCACATCTTCAAGCTGGGCACCAAGTACTCGGAGAAGCTCGGCTGCGTCTTCACCGACGAGGGGGGTGAGGACAAGCCCATGGTCATGGGCTGCTACGGCGTCGGCATCGGCCGCACCGTCGCCGCCGCCATCGAGCAGAACCACGACAAGGACGGCATCATCTGGCCCCGTCCCCTGGCGCCGTTCGAAGTCCTGGTCATCGCCGTCAACCCCGAGGACGAGATCGTCCGCAAAGCGGCCGAAGACCTCTACGCCCAGCTCCAGGAAAAGGGGATCGAAGTCCTCTTCGACGATCGCGACGAGCGCCCCGGCGTCAAGTTCAAGGACGCCGACCTCATCGGCATCCCCGTTCGCATCACCGTGGGCGCCAAGTCCCTGGCGGACGGCAAGGTCGAGGTCTCCCTGCGCCGCGACCGCGAGAAGATCCTGGTCTCCCCGGCGGAAGCGGTGGGGAAGGCCCTCGAGCTGCTGGGCTGAGGTCTCCCTTCCAGATCTATCCCTTCTATCCAGGAGGCGCGGACTCTGCCGTCCGCGCCTTCTTTATGACAAGAGCTCCTTTCCGGAACGCCGCTTCCGTGGTTGTGACCGATCAGATGGCGAGACTTGGCGAGTGACAGGTACAGCGCCTTGAGCAGCGCTTGGCGTGCCGCGGAAGGGGAGGTCATGTTGGGAATTCGATTCTTGCTTTGGCGACAGACCTAATTTTTGAAGGTCCTCCGTGGATTTAAGACTGACGAAGCGACGCGCCGGGCCAAGATGGACCGCGACCGGCTTGCCCTGCGCGAGCAAGTTACGGACGTTCTCAAGCGTTCCGCGACTTTTTCCGTCCCAAAGCATGAGTCCATAGGAAGCATCGTTGGCCATCTGCTTATCCTTTGCGGAATAGAGATCAAAGCCGCGTGCTCCTCTAGGTGGGTCCACGAGAGAGACCTTCCAGTGTCCAACGTTGTTGCGAAGGCCTCCGGTTACTGCGTAGACCACGACACGCTCGTAGAGCCGATCTGCCAGATGTTGCTGTACAGCGCGATCGGCGCCGTTGGCATCCCCAACAAAGATCCAAAGGCCACGGTCGATGAGGTCATCGAGTTTTGATCTGATGCTGTCGTTGAGCCGAGCGATGCGTCGTGAGCCGCCGAGAAATACTGCTTCCATGATCAGCTCCGAGTTCTGGTCAGCGCAAGGCTCGGGGTTCCAACTGCGGATGAAGTCACCCGTAGCCTGGGTTATGGCGATAGCTGATCGATCGTTCCGATTCTTGAGTCTGAACAGAAGCTCGCCGAGCTCCGTGCGAGTGCTCTCAAACTGGGGATGCCCCTGCTCATTGTATCCAATGAACTCGCTGCTACTGACGTGGCGATCCAGAACGCGACCGTCATCCCAGGCTCCAGGCAACGTTCTCGGGTTCAGTTGCATCTCGTCCCGCCTGCGTCAGTTGTCCTCATATGAAAAGCATCCCGCATCCTGCACCAGCAGTCAACGGATGCTAGACAGGTTTTCAGAGAGGAGAGTCGGGATGGTGAGGGCACCGAAGAAGGCCGCCCGGGGCCCGTCACCGGGCCCCGGGGGTTCAGTCACCGATCAGTAACTCACCCTGAGCTGATACGTCGTCCGGGTGGACGAGTAGCGGAGGACGCGGACGAAGACGTTGGCCGCCGCGCCGCTGGTGTTGGTGTAGGAGGCGGTGTCGGCGGTCGTGCCGCCGGCCGTCGAGCTCGCCACCTGGGTTCCCGCGGCGTTGTAGATGTAGAGGTCGTAATCCACCGTCAGGCCGTTGAGGAGGCCCGTCACCGTCGCCCCTGCCGGCAGGCTCAGGCGGAAGTAGTCGTTCTGCTCGGTCGACGAGTCGTTGAGGAAGGTGCCGGAGATCTGGTTGCAGGATCCCGAGATCACCTGCGGGGCGGCGGTGCTGTTGTTCGGCTCCGTGTCCGCGACCGCGGTGCAGGTCGATCCCGTGGAGTAGCTCCCCACGAGCGTCACGCCCGAGTAGGCCGAGTAGCCGTTCAGCATCACGTGCCACGTGCCGGCCGAAGGCGTCGGGAAGGGGCAGCTCTCGCTGTTGCCGCTCGCGTAGGGGCGGCAGTCATACGTCGAGGTGGTCGGCGCCGAGCCGAAGCGCACGTACAGGTCGGCGTCACCGGTGCCGCCCGAGATCTGGAAGGTCAGGTTCGAGGCGCCCGCGGGCACGCTCAGGGTCCAGAGCTGCTGGTTGCCGGTCGCCCCCGAAATGCCGGTCACCGGCACGCCGTTGGTCAGCACGTTGCCCGTGCAGGCCGAGGTGGTGGCCGTGGCCTGGGCCGAATTGCCGGAGCTGCAGGTGCCGTTCGACGCCGTCACCACGTAGTAGTAGGTGGTGTTGCAGGAGAGGCCCGTGTTCGAGAAGGAGGTGGTGGCCGAGGTGCCCACCGATGAGTAGGGGCCGCCGCTGGTGGTCGAGCGCAGCACGGTGTAGGAGGTGGCGCCGGACGAAGCGGTCCAGGACGTGTTGATCTGCGACGACGACGAGGCCGTGGCGGAGAGGCCGGTCGGCGCCGCCGGCGGAGTGCAGCCGCCGCCGCCGGTGTCGAGGCCGTTGGTGGTGGTGGCGCCGGTGTTGCCGGCGTCGAGCCAGTTCGAGAGGCGGGTGCTGCTGGTGCCGCCGCCCGTCCAGGAGACGCTGAAGCGCCCGTAATAATCCGACAGGTTGTTGCCCGTGGCACCGCAGGAGGACGGTCCGCCATGGAGCTGGCCGACGAAACGGCCGGCGCTGTTGTAGAGCGGCGAGCCGGAGGAGCCGGGCTCGGTCACGCCGGGGATGGTGTAGGGACCCGGAGGATCGGTGGCCCACTTGGCCCACAGGTGGGTGCCGTCGCCCGGCGAGGTGGTGCCGCTGTAGCTGGTGCTGTCCATCTGCGAGGTGACGTAGGTGATCCGCTTCTCATCCGTGGACGGATGGTGGATCGACGCGCAGGGGGAGGCGGCGCTGCACGCGTGGCTGCCGGTCGAACGGTCCCAGCCCGCCCAGTAGTGGTTGTAGGCGGTGACCGGCGGGTCGTCCAGCTCGACCAGGGTGAAGTCCGACGCGGCGTTGGCGGCGCGGAAGAAGGAGCCGGTGTGGAACTGGGTGAGCGTGCCGTCGCCGGCCGTACCGCTGGCGGCGCTGCCGGGGGCCCGGCAGAAGGAGTTCTGGAAGTTCCAGTAGACCACCAGCGAGGCGGCGTTGCCGGAGGTGATGGTGCAGTGGTTGGCGGTCATGAAGTACATCTTGCGGTCGCCGGCCGTGTCGTTGACCAGCGAGCCGGTGCAGAAGGTGGAGCCGCCGGTCGAAATCACGCCGACCGCCCGCATCTCCTCACGCCAGGTGTCGCCAGCATCGAGGCAGGCGACGTCCAGGTTGCAGCTGCCGGACTTGTTGTAGTCGTCGGCCGAGAGCGTACCGAAGCCACGGTAGCCCTGGTTGATGGAGCCGATCGTCAGCTCGACGTTCGGCCTCTCGCGCCGGGGCACGGTGAGCTCGACGATCAAGTCATTGGTGAGGATGACCGGCGTCCACAGCTCGCCATGCTTCTCGTTGTCCGCGGCGGTGAAGGGGCGCAGGCTCTGGGTGCCGTCCGTGGAATACAAGAGAACGCGGGCGTTCGGCGTCATCTTGAAGCGGGTGAAGCCGAGGTTCAGCGAGGTCGTCCCCTCGCGGCCGAGAATACGCAGACGCCACAACATCTGGCCGTTGCCGAGGTCTTCCCAGGTGCCGCGCCGGTCGGGCGTGATGGACACCTTCTGCGGGATGGCAAACCGCGGCGGCAGGCCCTGCTGCTCCCGCACCACGTCCTCGTCGCCGACCTTCAAGAGGTCCAGCTTCGCGGGCAGGACGGCATCCAGCCGGTTGACGTCCATCACGCTGTGCTGGGAAGCGGTGGAAACGAAGGGGGTGGCCTGGGCCACGCCGGCGAGGGCCGGCGGTATCAACCCGAACAACAACCCGAACGACAACAGCCTGGCGAGCTTGCGACTCATGTCCATCCTCCAATGCCTGAAAGAGGGGTCACGGCGGCCTTGCCGAGATCCGGAATCTATGCGCCGAGCGCTACCTTGATAGGTGCGTACCGGAAGCTTTCGGGAGCCGGGGCCCTTTCAGGCCCCGGTCCAGACACCGCTCAGGAGGGGATCAGAAGCTGATCTTGAGCTGGTACGTCGTGCGGGTGGAGGAGTAGCGGTAGGCGCGGACGAAGACGTTGGCCGCGGAGCCGCCGGTGTTGGTGTAGGAGGCCTGGTCGGCGGTGGTGCCGCCGTTGAGCGAGCTCGCCACCTGGCTTCCCGCCGCGTTGTAGATATAGACGTCGTAGTCGACCGACAGGCCGTTGAGCAGCGCCGTCACCGTGGCTCCCGCCGGCAGGCTGATGCGGAAGTAGTCGTTCTGCTGGTTCGCCGCGTCGTTGAGGAAGGTCCCGGAGATCTGGTTGCAGGTTCCCGAGAGGATCTGGGGAGCGCCGGTGGTGTTGTTGGGCTCCACGTCCGAAACGTTGTTGCAGACCGGGCAGGCCGAGGTCGTCGCCTGCGCCTGGGCCGAGTTGCCCGGAGCTGCAGCTCCCGTTCGACGCCGTCACCACGTAGTAGTAGGTCGTGTTGCAGGTGAGGCCCGTGTTCGAGAAGGACGTCGAAGCCGAGCTTCCCGCGGAGGCGTAGGGGCCGCCGTTGGTGGTGGAGCGCAGGATCGAGTACGAGCTGGCGCCCGCGGCGGCGCTCCACGAGAGGTTGATCTGCGTCGCCGAGGAGGCGGAGGCCGAGAGGCCCGTGGGAGCCGAAGGCGGCGTGCACGGTCCACCGCTGTCGAGGCCGTTGGTGGTCGTGGCGCCGGTGTTGCCGGCGTCGAGCCAGTTCGAGAGGCGGGTGCTGCTGGTGCCGCCGCCCGTCCAGGAGACGCTGAAGCGCCCGTAATAATCCGACAGGTTGTTGCCCGTGGCACCGCAGGAGGACGGTCCGCCGTGGAGCTGGCCGACGAAGCGGCCGGCGCTGTTGTAGAGCGGCGAGCCGGAGGAGCCGGGCTCGGTCACGCCGGGAACGGTGATAGGGACCCGGAGGATCGGTGGCCCACTTGGCCCACAGGTGGGTGCCGTCGCCCGGCGAGGTGGTGCCGCTGTAGCTGGTGCTGTCCATCTGCGAGGTGACGTAGGTGATCCGCTTCTCATCCGTCGACGGATGGTGGATCGACGCGCAGGGGGAGGCGGCGCTGCAGGCGTGGCTGCCGGTCGAACGGTCCCAGCCGGCCCAGAAATGGTTGTAGGCGGTGACCGGCGGATCGTCGAGCTCCACCAGGGTGAAGTCCGACGCCGCGTTGGCGGCGCGGAAGAAGGAGCCGGTGTGGAACTGGGCGAGCGTGCCGTCGCCCGCCGTGCCGCTGGCGGCGCTGCCGGGGGTCCGGCAGAAGGAGTTCTGGTAGTTCCAGTAGACCACCAGCGAGGCGGCGTTGCCGGAGTTGATGCTGCAGTGGTTGGCGGTCATGAAGTACATCTTGCGGTCGCCGGCCGTGTCGTTGACCAGCGAGCCGGTGCAGAAGGTGGAGCCGCCGGTCGAAATCACGCCGACCGCCCGCATCTCCTCGCGCCAGGTGTCGCCGGTAGCCAGGCACGCGACGTCGAGGTTGCAGCTTCCGGACTTGTTGTAGTCGTCGGCGGAGAGCGTACCGAAGCCGCGGTAGCCCTGGTTGATCGAGCCGATCGTCAGCTCGACGTTCTGCCTCTCCCGCCGGGGCACGGTCAGCTCGACGATCAAGTCGTTGGTGAGGATGACCGGCGTCCAGAGCTCGCCATGCTTTTCGTTGTCCGCGGCGGTGAAGGGGCGCAGGCTCTGGGTGCCGTCCGTGGAGTACAGGAGCACGCGGGCGTTCGGCGTCATCTTGAAGCGCGTGAAACCGAGGTTCAGCGAGGTCGTCCCCTCGCGGCCGAGAATGCGCAGGCGCCAGAACATCTGGCCGTTGCCGAGGTCTTCCCAGGTGCCGCGCCGGTCGGGCGTGATGGACACTTTCTGCGGGATGGCGAACCGCGGCGGCAGGCCCTGCTGCTCCCGCGCCACGTCCTCCTCGCCGACCTTCAAGAGGTCCAGCTTCGCGGGAAGGACGGCATCCAGCCGGTTGACGTCCATCACATCATGCTGGGACGCGGTGGAAACGAAGGGGGTGGCCTGGGCCACACTGGCGACGGCGAACGGTATCAACGCGAACAGCAACAACCTGGCGAGCTTGCGCATCTTTTCCTTCCTCCAATTACCCGAAAAAGGGGTCACGGCGCTCCTGCCGAGATCCGGCTAACCAGATAGGTGCGCGCCGCCGGTTTTCGGGAGCCGGAGGAAGAGCTTGAATTTCAGCCGATCGCCGTCGGGTGCATCGGCTGGTAGAGGCCGACCTCGCCGCCGCTGGGCAAGGGGATGGTGGTCTTGAGCCCCCAGGGCGCCTCGGAAACCTCCGTGCACCGGACGCCCTTGGCTTCCAGGGACGCGACGGTCTCGCGCAGGTCCTCGCACATCAGGTAGAGGACGGCGCCAAGAAGGTGATGCCCGGCGTGGAGCTGCGAAGGTTCGCCGTCGGCCGGGTGGAGCGCGGCTTCGGCGGGAGGCAGCGCGAAGATCAGCCACCCATGGCCCGCATCGACCGCGCGAAGCTCCAGCACGTCGCGAAAGAACGCCCGGTCCGCATCCGGGTCCTGGCTGTAAAGGAGGATGTGAGCGCCGTTGATCATTTCGAGTTTCCCTCTCGGAAGCGATCCGGGACGACCCGGAACCGCCGCTTCCCTTCGATCCGATAGGTCTCGTGCCACCGATTCAGAAACGCCAGGATCGCTCCGGTATCGTTGAGACCTTGCGGTCTAAAGTCCATGTCGGCTTGCAATCCGTGCCCGCAATGCGGACCGTGCGTTCTCTGTCAGACCTGGGCTACCCTCGATTGTGCCGGCACATTTCATGGCCGCTTCACGCATTCGTTGCTGCCGATCCTCCTCGGCACCGGATCATGACGATGACGCTGAAGGTCGGTCCTGGATGAAAAGACCCCCGCGCCTCGTTTATTCCTGAATGTCTACCGTGATACGCAGCAAGGGGGCCGAGCCATCCGCGAAGAGCTCACGCCATTGCTGAGCGGGAACCCTGAATTCGGCTTTTGGGGGCTTATAGCTCCGAGACCACGAGCCCAGGGTGAGATCATTGAAGAACTTTTGCCCAATCACTTTGCCATCCTTGCTGACAAGGGCGACGGTTAGATCGACATCCTGAAGAGACCACTCGCTGACCAGTGTCGGAGCTGCTTCGACGACCACTTCTGTCGGTGTCTCAGAGATTTTCTTCACCGTCAGCATACGTACACGGGCTTGGTCACAGACGTAGCGATCCGTTTCCGCATACGCACGCGCCTTTCCCAGCGGTTGCTGATCGAACGGCTGACGCGGCGCCCCTTTCACGTCAAGATCAGAGCCCAGCGAAACTTCAATCTGCATCGGGTCTGGGATTTCCGTCCGTCCAGCGCTGCTCGGTGCTGAGCCAGCGGTTACTTGAAGCAAGGCGAGTAAGGTCCCGATTGCAAAATGAGCTTCAGTCATAGAATACCTCGATTATCGCAGACGCTATCGGTTGACGAGCGCCGGCCGGTATTCTCCGACCGCCTGGTTGGAAGCCTTGGGCAGGAACCGGGGCTCGGACTGCGCCAGCCGGTCCAGAAAGGGACCTGCCAGCTCCGCCGAGGGAGACGCCGTTCCGCACCATTCGTGAGGCTCGTCCGCGGAAACCAGGGTGGATGACAAGAACAAAGCCGCGGCCAGCGTGATGAAGCGCATCCCTTTCCTCCTTCAAGCGCGTGGGATCTTCCCAATTATAACAGCGCCCTCTAACCCCGCGGCAGGCTGAGCTCCGCGATCACCCCACCCTCCGCCCGGTTTTCCACCCGGATCCTCCCGCCGTGGGACTTCGCGACTTCGCGCACGAAGTTCAGGCCCAGGCCCGTCCCTTTCTTGCCGGTGTCGGGGCGGGCGAGGGAGTAGAAGCGCTCGAAGAGGCGGCCGAGGGCGTAGTCGGGAATGCCCGGGCCGTCGTCGGTGACGGTGAGGGTCACGCGGTCGCGGTCTGCGGCGGCGGTCACTTTGACCGTGCCGCCGGCGGGGCTGAACTCGATCGCGTTCTGGACGAGGTTTTCCAGGGCTTGGTGGAGGAGGAAGGCGTTGCCGGTGATCGGCAGGCGGTCCGGGACGTCGAGGTCGATGCGGACGCCTTTGCCGGCCAGGAGGGGCTCGTGGCTCTCGGCCACGGTGCGGACCATGGCGCTCACTTCCACGGTCTCCATCTCCGGTTTTTCGCGGCGGTTTTCGAGCCGGGCCAGCTCCAGCATGCGGTCGACGATGCGCGCGATCCGGGCGGATTCGTTGCGGATGTTGGCGATGAACCGGACCTGCTGCTCCGGAGGCATCCCTTCCTGCAGAAGCTCGGCAGCGCCGCGGATGGCGGAGAGCGGGCTCTTCAATTCATGGGTGAGGGTCTGGACGTACTCCTCCGCGTATTGCCGCCCTTCCAGGGTCTCCTGCATGCGGCGCAGCGCCAATCCCAGATCCGCGATCTCGGTCTTCCCCAGCTTGGGAAAGGGCGGGTGCTTGCCGAGCCGGATGCCGTCCGCGTAGCGCGCGAGGCGGCCGATGGGCCGGGTCAACAGATAGGAGAGAAGGAGGCTGAGCAGGGCCACGATGGTGATGGTGAGAAGGCCGGCGCGGACGAAGGCGGGGCGGGCGAGCTTCAGAAAGGTGTCGATGGTGACGGTGGGCTCGGCCAAGGTGAGGACGCCCGCGATGTGCCCTTCGCGATAGATCGGCGCGGAGATGTACAAGGCGGTGGAAAAGGGATCGGTTGGATCCTGCAGCGTGGCGCGGGCGCCGTATTTGCCTTCCAGGGTGAGCTTCACGTCGCGGAACCGGCTGTAGTCCGCCCCCACTTCCGAGGGCTTGCGGGTATCGAACACCACGATGCCGGCGTCGTCGGTAATGTAAAGGTGGAGGTCCACGGTGGACTTGTCGAAGCCATAGATCCGCACGGCGAGCGCGCGGGAGTGGGCGCGGGCCAGGGGCGCTTCCAGATCCTGGAAGGTGAAGCCCGGCCGCGCCATTTCCTGCTCCACGAGCACGGCGAAGAGGTTGGCGGCGTCGACGAGCGGCTCTTCGACGCTCTCCAGGTAGCGCGTACGGAGCGTGGTCCAGATCCAGCCGGTGGCGAAGTAGAGGCAGACGGCGAAGATGGCGAGATAGAAGAGGAAGATCCGCAGCCCCAGCTTCACGCTCCCTCCCTCGAGAGGCCTTCCCTCAGCGAATAGCCCATGCCGCGGTGGGTGGCGATGGGATCGGCGTCGGGCCGGATCTCGCGCAGCTTGGCGCGGAGGTTCTTGACGTGGGCGTCCACGGTGCGGTCGAGGCTGGCCTCGGGCTCGTCCCACACGAGGTCCAGGAGCTGGTCGCGGCTGTAGACGCGGCCGGGTTTTTTGAGGAGCACGGCGAGCAACCGGTATTCGTACCGCGAGAGGTCCAGGGGGCGGCCGAAGTAGGCGATCTGGCGCTTCTCCTCGTCGAGGGCGAAGGGGGTATCGGGAGGTACCGGAGGTGCCGGAGGAGGGGCCGCGGCGGGGTTGGCGCGCTGGGTCCGCCGCAGAACGGCCTTGGCGCGGGCCGCCAGCTCACGGGGGCTGAACGGCTTGGTGACATAGTCGTCCGCCCCCAGCTCGAGGCCGACGACGCGGTCTACCTCGCCTCCGCGGGCGGTGAGGAAGATCACGGGCACGTCGTGCCGCTGCCGGAGCCGGCGGCAGACCTCGATGCCGCTCATGTCCGGCAGGCCGATGTCGAGCACCACGAGGGCCACGGGCTGGCGGTCGAGCACGTCCTCCACGCCCGTGCCCGCCTTCCAGGCGGAGGCACTGGAAACCTTCCGATTCGAGGGCGTACTGAATGGTGTCGGCGATGGCCGGCTCGTCCTCCACCACCAGGATCGTCGGTCTGTCCATCAGGTCGTCTCCCGCCTCCAACTTGTCTCCCGCCTTCCCGTGGTGGATCGACGCGCCAGAAGCAGCAGGGCGAGCAGGGTCAGGGTGGCGATGGAGACCAGGATGGACACCATCATGGCATGCTCGGCGTAGGCCCCGGCCCGGAAGGTGCCGTTGAGGATCGGCACCCCCAGGGTCATTCCAACGTAGGCGCCCGGCACCAGGAGGACCGCGAGGAGAGAGGGCGGCCGCGAGGACGTCAGGCGGTCGAGCCCCAGGAAGACGCCCCACAGCGCGCCCAGGTAGACCACGATGCCGAGCAGGCGGTGGGCCTGCTCCGGCGTGAGCCAGGGGCCGGGATCGAGCCGGTAGAGCTCCACGGCGGCCAGGATGCGCACGGTGTTGACGGCGACCGTGATCCCCCAGGCCCCGAGGAGCGACGCGATCCACCAGGCGAGCCGCCGCCCGGGCGAGCGCAGCCGGTGGGTGAAGCCGAGCACGGAGACGGCGAGCACCAGGATCAGGAAGTTCACCCCGGCGCAGGCCGGCGCGATGACGTACGAGCCGTCCGGCGGCGACCACCCCCGGGAGGCCAGGGTGAGCGTCTCGCCGCGCAGCCACCCCACGGCCCGGGCCGTGGGCGCGAGGATCCACGAGAGATCCCCGGCCGAGGCCCGGCTGTAGTGAAGCTTCAAGGCGTACGCCGCGAGCCCCGCCGTCCCCCAGGAGACCCAGGGCAGGCCGGCCTTTTTCATCGCGCGAAACCCTTCAGTCCAGTTGAGCCAATTCCGGCCCGCCGGGGTCAGGGCGAGCAGCAGGAGGGCGAGGGCCAGCAGCAGCGTCAGCTCCGGCTCGGGAACGGATTCGGCGGCCACGAGAATCTCCTCGACACGCCTTCCGGCAGGGGGAGGGGCTGATCGACGGCCTGGGCGCCGCCTTCCGTGTTCCGGACCGCCTCGTGCACCGCGATGAAAGACGTGTACTGCGTCAGCAATTCATAGGTCAAACCGAGCGCCACGATGTCCGTGCGCTTTCCTTCGCCGCCGTTGATCTCGTAATCCGAAAGCCGCCGGACCCGCTCCCGGGCCCACAGGTAGCGCAGCACCCGGTTGCCGGGCGAGGAGATGGCGCTCGGCGACGTCGAAAACCTTTTCATACGGGCCGTCGCCGCCCAGGCCCGTGACGCGGATCGTGCCGTCGGCCTTCCCCTTCCATTTCCCGAAGATCACCAGCGGACGGTCCGCGAACAGATCAGGAATCGACAGGGGCTCGACGTCGTACGTCTGAAAGTCTTGGGATTCGAACGCGACGTCCGTGAGCACCGGCGACTGCACGTACTCCTGGAACTGCCGGGCCACGGCTTTGGCCTCTTCCTCGTTGGTGGCGACGAACGGCTCGCCCTGCCCCGCGTGGGCCATGCCTTCGATCAAGTGGCGGTTGACCGAGCTGCCGATGCCGAAGGCGAACAGGTTGGACTGGTTGAGGCGGGTGCGGATGCGCTCGAAAACGTCCGCCTCGGCGGAGATGAAGCCGTCCGTGATCACGATCGTGGAGCGCGAGACGCCCTCGTTGCCGGGCAGAGCCAGCGCGCGGTCCAGGGCTTCGCCCAGCTCCGTGCCGCCGCCCCCCTGCTCGTTGTTGATTTCCTCGATCGCCCTGTTGACGTTCTCCGGCGTGGCGGGCAGAGACTCCGGAGCGAGCAGGCGCGAGCCGCCGGCGAACAGAATCACGTTGAACCGGTCCGTGGGGCGCAGGCCGCCGATCAGCTCCCGCAGGAGGATCTTGGCCGTGTAGAGCGGGAAACCTTCCATGGAACCGGAGACGTCGAGCACGAAGACGTACTCGCGCGGCGGGATCTGGCCGGGCTCCACCCGCCTCGGCGGCTGGACCATGAGCAGGAAGAAGCTCTCGTCCTTACCCGGATAGAGGAGCAGGCCGGTCTCCACCTGCTGGCCTTGCAGGCGGTAGCGCAGGATGTAATCCCGATTGCCGCGATTATTGCCATGGGCCGCCTCGCCGGGATCGAGGGTGATCCGCGCCGTGGTGAGGCTCTGCCATTCGACGTGCGATTTGTGGGACGGGCAGGCCACCTCGTCGACCGGCATGCCGGCGGCGAGAGTCGTCTCGATGCTGAAAGCTGGGAGGCCGGAGCCGCGCCTTGACGCTGGTAGGGGCTCTTCACCCAGGCGTCCACGTCCGAGGCGACCGTCTTGCCGTTGGCGTACCGGGGACCCACCACGGTGGGATAGACGAATTCATAGGTGCCCTCCGTGGGCACGAGCAGCTCGCTGTAATGAAGCTCGACGCGGATCTCGTCCCCCGGCATCACGTTCCCCACGTTCATGCCGAAGACGTTGGGTCGTTCCTGTTCGAGGAGCGCCGCGCTCTTGCCGGCCGCGACCGCCTCCTTGAACTCCTGTTGCGCCTGCTGCCGTTCGCGGATCCTGGCCCGGATGCGCTGCTCGCCGACCTGCAACGTCATGCCGTGCACGGCAGCACGGGTGGAAGCCGGAAAGACGTAGCGGGCGTTGATGGGCCGGCTCCCCTCGTTTTTATAAACCTGGGTGACCACGACGTCCGCGATGACCCCCGCGATGTGGACGCCGACCTTCGTCTCCTCGAGCGGCAGCCGGTCGACCGCCGGGTCGCCGTTCTCCACGAAGAAATACGGCGAGAGCGTAGTATCCGCGGCCTCCTCCTGCGGTGCCTCTTCCTGCGGTGCCTCCTGCGCCATCGCCGTTGCCGCCGAGAGCACCAGCCCGAGACTCAGAAAGACTCCCTTCCATGAACGTTTCATCTCATTCCTCCTTGTGGCAGGCCCTTGATGGGCGAGCCGCCTTGCCAAGGACAGAATGGGGTTCACAGATGGAGGCTGTATGAAGGGCGGGAGAAGGGCGGGTGAAGAGCGGGAGAAGCGGGCAAAAAAAATCGCCCGGACCGTGCGATGTGACGCCAGCGGTCCGGGCCAGATAAAACCCCGTCAGGACCCGCAACCGAGTCTTCAGGCTGCGGCTCCGCTGCGGAGGATCGGATTGAACCGGTCCAAAGACCATCCGCCACGAGTCGGCCCTAGTTGCCGGATCTGAATTTTGCTGAACGTCATGTTACTCGGGTCGTTTTCGTGAAACAATAGAGGCCAACCAATCGTTGCGATCGAAATTTTCTATGGTTGACCTCGACAGCCTGTCGATCCGGGACCTGAGGGCGGTCGTCACGCTCGCGGAGAGGCTGCATTTCGGGAAGGCGGCGGAGGATCTGTCGATCACCCAGCCTTCCCTGAGCGCCGCGGTCAAGAAAGTCGAGGAGGTGCTGGGGGAGCGGCTGTTCGAGCGGACGTCCCGCCACGTGTCTCTCACGACGGCCGGGCAGAGGGCGGTGCAGCGCATCCGCTCCGTGCTCGAGGAGATGGCGGAGATCAGCCGGCCGGCCGTGCAGAAGAACCTCCTGTCGGGACGTTTCCGTCTCGGGCTGGTCCCCACCATTGGGCCCTACTACGCTCCCGGGTTCCTGGCCCCGTTGCGTGGGCGCTACCCCAAGCTCGAGTTGGTGCTGACGGAAGCGCTCACCGAGACCCTGCTTCAGATGCTGAGGCAACGCGTGTTGGACGCGGCCATCGTCTGCCTGCCCACCGGCGAGCTGGGGCTGAGCGAGACCCCCCTGCTCCGGGAGCGGTTCCTTCTCGCGGTCCCCAGCCATCACCCGCTCTCCGGCGCGACCGAGGTGAGCCCGGGCCAGCTCGACCCCAGGGAAATCCTCCTCATGGAGCGCGGCCACTGCCTCCGCGAGCAGACGCTGGAGAGCTGCGGCGCGACGCCGGACTCCATCACCAGCCCGTCCCAGGCCGCCAGTATCGAGACCCTGCGGCATCTCGTGGCCGCCGGCAACGGCTGTGCCCTGATTCCGCAGATGGCGGTCGCCACGGGCATGGACTGCGCGGGGCTCGTCCGCTACATCTCCTTCCGCGAGCCGGCGCCCGGCCGCACCATCGGCCTGGTCTTCCATCAACGCTGCCTGCGGGTGGAAGATGCTGCCGAGCTGGCAAGCTTCCTCACCCAGCTCCACGGCGGTGGTTTCGGCGCGCCGCGGCCTACGAAGACTTGAGGCCGGCCGGGGAGGGTTGAGGGCCGCGGTGGCTCGCGGGGAGCGCATCCCAGAGCCACCGGCCCACTTGCCGGGCGGAGACGTAGCTCACCCAGGAGACCGCGCCGAGCAACTGGGAGTCCGCGGGACGCCGCACGCGATAGGCGGCGACCACGTCGCCATCCACCCGGTACGAAGCGAGCGCGGTGAGGATAGCAAGGCGGCCCGCCGATCTCTCCTCGCCGGGGATGCCGCCGAGCGCAGTCCCCGCGGCATCGAGATTCTTCTCACCGAGGCCCCCGAGACCCGGGTCCGTGCCGTCCCAGGCCTCGAGACGTTCCAGCACCCGCTCGCGCACCCTCTCGTGCAGCGCGTCCTGCACCGCCTCCTCCACCGCCGCGGCGAAGCGCGCGAAGGCGCCGGCCACGTGGGGATTCCCCTGCGCCCAGGGAAGGTCGGCCGGCAGCTCGGCAGGTTCCAAGAGGGCGAGCGACTCGCCCGGCACATGGTGGGCCGAAACGAGCGCCGTATACCGGCCGGCCACGAGCTTCCTCACCCACCCCTTGGCCCAATGGACAGCCGGGGGCAAGGGATACGCCGACTCCGGCAGGAAGACGTGGGCCATGCGGTTGATGTAGTGGAACGCCATCGCGGTGCCGATCATCTCGCTGGTCTCCGCGGGCGGAAACGGCGGCCGGGAGAGCGGTACGGCGCCGGGTGAGCGATGCGCCGCCCCCCAGGCCACGACCTCGCGGAAACCTTCATTGCGCAGCGCATCGGGCTTCCCGGCCGCGAGCGCCCGGGCGGCGTCCCGCTCCCCGGCCGCCGCCAGCATGAGGGTGTGGGCGTCGATGCAGTAAGGGCAGCGGTTGAGGAGCGAAATCGACGCCGCGAGCGCTTCCTTGACCGGCCTCCCCACCTGGCCGGTTACGAGCGTCTCCCGCAGCACGCACCAGGCCCCGGCCAGCAGGCGCGGCAACGGGGAGTGGAGAGGAATCGGCGGCAACAGGCCGAACTCGCGCCGCGCCTGGGAGTAAACCTCGGCCACCAGCCCGGTGGCCGAGGCGGGCGGGACGGGGTGGAGGTATCGGATGTTTGTCATGATGCGTTCCTCGCCATCAAGGATCCGGAACGGTTGGAGCGCTGGCTCGAGAAGGCCGCCGTCGCCGCCTCGGTCGCCGCGGTGCTCGACGAGCCCAACTGAGCCCCCACGGGGCCGCCCCTCAAAGATCCGTGGCGTCCGCCGCGGCCAGCTTGTCGTTGAGCAGGTAATCGTCACTCAAATATTTGAGGATCACCCGGCCGATCTCCGGATCGAACCTTTCCTTGACCGGCCGGACCACGACTCCTTCGCGGATGTGTTGGTCGGGCAGAGTGGTCTGGCCGCGGCTCAGCTCGGCGATCCGTTCGAGGGAGAAGGGGCCTCGCTCGAGAATCGGCGCGGTTTCGACGCCGTGCCTTTCGCAAAGGGTCGCGAAGTCGCCGTAGTCGAGGAAGTGCTCTCCCACCAGGACGTCGAAGGCGGCGAAGCCGAGGCCGTCGCGCCGGCCGTAGTGCAGGCTTTGGACGCGGCTGCCGTAGATCTCGCCGTAGAGGATCGCCACCGGGTGGTGCTGCCGGAGCTCGTCGAGAAGGCTCCGCACCGGTTCCAGGGTGGCGGGGAACCAGTAGGTGTTGGTGGCCATCTCCTCGGGTTCCGGACGCTTGCGTTGCAGCCCGTGCGAGCCGGCCAGAAGGGTGCCCTCGACCCAGCCGATGCGGGCGTTGGTGCCGTGGATCTTCTCGCTCACCACGACCTCTTCGCCAGGCACGAAGATGCCGGGGAAGTTGCGCAGGTTTTCGATGTCGGTGTACCTCTGGAAGAGCGGATGGTTGGGCTCGGCGTCGCCGGCCGAGAACCTCACCGGCGGCCGGAACTTGCCGATTCCGTAGTGCTCGCGCACGTCGGTCCCCACCGGCCAGTCCGGGTCGTCGGGCCGCACCACCAAGCCGAAGGAGGGCTCGCCGCGCAGGCGGACCTGGCGGACGACGAGGTCGCGGCCACCCTCGACGTTCGTGCGCTCGGCAAGGTAGCTCACCACGCCGAGGCGTTCGGCCATCTCCCTCGGCAGGGTGCTGTCGGGAGGGATGAAGACCACCCGCTCGCCCGGCGCGAATTCGGGCGATCCGTCCTCGCGTTTGCGGATCACCGCCTGCCACCCCTTGATGCGGGCGAGGATGAGGCGATCGGCGTTGGGATGGGGGTGGACGGCTTCGATTTCGACGACGTTGGCGATCACTGACGACATAGGTTCCCTCTAGGAGGCGCTATTCCGGCTGATCCCGGGATATCTCGCGAGATCCCGGGATGCGGGCCAAGATCTGGAGATCTCGCGGCGTATCCGCGGATGTTGGCAGATAGGAGGAGATATCGCCAGCGATCTGGAGATCTTGCCCCGTATCCCGAGATGTCGCGAGATAGGAGGAGATGTCGCGGCGGTATCCCGAGATGTCGGCAAATAGGAGGAGATGTCGCGGCGTATCCCGAGATGCCGGCGTAGATCTGGAGATGTCCCGGCATGGCCCGAGATATCGGCCCGTATCCCGGGATCTTGCCAGATAGGAGGAGATGTCGCGGCGTATCTGCTCATCCTGGCCCAAGATGGGGAGATACGGCGGAAGATCTGGAGATGTTGGGAGATAGCTGGAGATATTGCCGGCGATCCCGAGATCTTGGCAGATAGCGGGGAATGTTGCGCCGTATCCCGGGATGTTGGCGCGTATCCGCAAATGCCGTCATCCCAGGAGTGCATAGGAGCCTCCAGGGCCGGAGCTTGTCTTTTCCTGGACAGGTGTACTATGGCCGTCGTACACCTGTACTGTGAGACGACCGCGATGCCTCCAACCCTGCACATCGACCCTCGGGATGCCCGGCCGATCTGGCGGCAGATCGAGGAGGGGGTGCAGCACCTGGTGGCCCGGGGCGCGCTGCCGGCGGAGCTCTCGTGCCGTCGGTGCGGGACCTTGCCCGCGAGCTGCAGGTCAACCCGGCGACGGTGTCCAAGGCCTATCAGCGTTTGACGGACGCGGGCGTGCTCATCGTGCGGCGCGGCGAGGGGACGTTCGTCTCCGATGCGCCACCACCCTCTTCGGACACCCGCCGCAATGAACGCCTGCGCGAGGAGGCCACACGTTACGCCAGCCTGGCCGTGAACCTGGGCGCCAGCCGCGAGGAGGCGCTCGAGACCTTCGGCGCCGTCTGGCGGGCGTTGACGAATGGCAGCTCGAAAGAAGAAGGAGAAGGGGAATGAATCCCATCGTCCTGGAGGGTCTGGCGGTGCGGTACGGCAACCGGCTGGCCCTGGACCACGTTTCGCTCACCGTGCCCGAGGGGGCCGTGTATGCCTTGCTGGGCCGCAACGGAGCGGGCAAGTCGTCGCTCGTGCGCTGCCTCCTGGGCGAGCAGAAGCCGTCCGCCGGCCGCGCGCTGCTCTTGGGCCGGGAGGTGTGGGGCGAGCGGGCCGCGGTGCTGGCCCTGGCCGGGGTGGTGCCCGAGGAGCCGGACGCTCCTCCTTCGATGACGGCCCGGCAGCTCTCGCGGTTCTGCTCGCGGCTCTACCCCACCTGGGACGCCGCCGGCCTGGAGGAGCGGCTCGAGCGGTTCGGAGTCTCCGCGACGACGCCTTTCGGCAAGCTCTCCAAAGGGCAGAAAGGGCAGGTCTCGCTGGCCCTGGCGCTCGCGTCGTCACCGCGGCTCCTGGTGCTGGACGACCCCACGCTGGGGCTCGACGCGGTGGCCCGGAAGGCGGTCTTCGAGGAGCTGATCGGCGAGCTCGCGGACCGGGGGACGACGGTGTTCATCACCACCCACGACCTGGCGGGGGTGGAGAAGATCGCGGACCGGGTGGGCGTGCTGCGGGCCGGGCGGCTGGTGCTGGACGAGGAGATGGAGACCCTCAAGAGCCGGTTCCGGCGGGTGAGCTTCCCGCGCTCGCAGGAGGCCGCCGGTCTTCTGCTCAAAGCACCGCTCGAAGCGCGGCTCGAAGCCCTGGCACCGGTGGCGGTGGCGTCCCGCGGCTGGGAGGTGGAGGCGGTGGTTTCGAGCTACGACGAGGCCTCGAATCTGGAGGGCGGTCCGGAAGTGACGGCGCTCACGCTGGAAGAGATCTTCATCGCCCTGACCGGCGAATCTCGGGAGGGTGACCGATGAGAGGCTTCCTGGCCGTTTTCCGGCGCGAGCTCACCGAGCGCCGCCTGCTCGCCGCCGCGGCCCTGGCGTTCGGGCTGCTCGCGGTGATCCTGCCCGTGGTGCCAGGGTTCCGCTTGGGCGGGATGACCCTGCCGGAAGTGAGAGGCGGTGTCGCGCTCGGCTTCGCCCTCCTTCTGAGCACGCTGACCGCCGTGTTCCTGGGGGGCTCGGTCCTGGCGTCCGATCTGCTGGAGCGGCGGATGTCCTTCTACTTCGCCCGCCCGCTTTCCGGCTGGACGCTGTGGGCCGGCAAGATCGCGGCGGCCCTGGCGCTCACCTTCGGCACCGGCCTCCTGGCAATCCTGCCGTCCGCCCTGATCGGGAGCAGCTTCGACGCCGGTGGAGTCTGGGGGATGGGGCGGGGCTGGACGCTCACCGGCTCGCAGGCGTGGCTTCTGTGGGTGCTGTTGGTCCTGTTCCTGCTCCTGGCGACCAATGCCCTGAGCGTGATGGTGCGCTCGCGGTCGCCCTGGGTGGCGCTCGACCTCGCGGCCCTGGCGGTCGTGGCCGTCCTGATCCTGAACGCGCGCAACCGGCTGTTCCTGGCGGGAGTCGGCGTGGCCCCGGCGCGGGAGTGGTGGGTGGATCCGCTCAACGTTTTCGCCTTGCTGGGGAGCATCCTGGTGGTGGTGACGCTTGCGGCGCTCTTCCTGGCCAGCGCCCTCCAGGTGGTCAGCGGCAGGACCGACCTGCACCGGGCGCACCGCTCGGTCTCCGCGGCTCTCTGGGGCTTGCTGATCGTCCTCGGCCTCACCTTTCAAGCCGTGACTCTCTGGTGGGTGCGGGTGTCCCCTTCGGATCTTCTGGGGGTGACCCAGGTGATCGCGGCTCCCAATGGCGTCTCGTCCTGGATCGGGCTCGAAGGCCCCGCCGCGAACCGGCCGGGCTACAGCCCGGCGTTCCTGTACGACGTCGCCTCCGGCCGCAGCCTCGCCACCCGCATGGGACCGCTCGCCGCGTGGTGGGGCCTGCCCCTGCGCATCTCCGCCGATGGCCGCCGGGCCGCCTGGCTGGAGTTCCAGGAGCTGCCGTTCCGTTCTCCGCTCACCCTGTACCGGTTGGACCTCCGGCGGCCCGGCGCCGAGCCCGAGGCCACGAAGATCTCCCTCTCGCAGGCTCCCGAGGCGATCGCCTTCTCGCCGGACGGCCGCCGGATCGCCCTGGCCGGAAGGAACCGCCTGACGGTGGAAGACGTGGACGCCGGCCGCCTGCTGGCCTCGGCCGCCTACAAGGGGGAGCTGTGGTTCGCCCGGTTGTTTTTCGCGGACTCGGGCCATGTCCTCCTCTACCAGGTGGGGGGAGACTGGAAACCTTCCGAGCCGGAAGGGACGAGCTTCACCATCCTGGAGCTCGACGTCGCGGCCGGCCGTTCCGAGAAGACCGGAACGGTCACAGGTATACGGGGGCTCACGGGCTGGAGCCTGAGCCCGGACGGAACACGTGCGATCCTGAGCAACCGGCGCACCTGCCAGCTCCGGGACGCCAGGACGGGGGAGCTGCTCAAGGATCTCGAGATGACCGAGGGCTCTTCCGCTGTCTTTCTGGGGGATGGCCGCATCGCTCAGGCCCCTGCGCAGGGGGAGCTGCGCATCCTGGATCGGACCGGTGTCCAGGAGTTGTACCGATTCCAGTGGCCCCACGTGCGGACCCTCGTGCCGGTGGATCAGCCCACGCCCGACAGCCTGCGGGTGGTGACGTCGTCCACCAGCGAGATGAAAGGACCCTGGGATCTCCGGATCGTCAACCTGCGGACGGGGACCGTCCAGACCCGGCCCGGATTGAAGCTCACGCCACTGAGCTTCCCGAAGGGAACGCGGTCGAGGCTGTCCCTGGAGCCGAGCCAGGGAGTGGTGTGGAAGGAGCCGTTCACCCTCCGTACGCTAGTCGTGCTGGGAGATTCGGGAGCGACCTAGAAGACCCCCCTCGCGGACCTCACGGCTTCGAAGAGCGTCTTGTCCAGATTCCTCCAGGGATTCCTGAGGGAGGCAGAGCAGCCTGTACAAAAATTTTACAGCTCACTTGTTGACAAGATCGGTTTGTACATGTATTGTCCATATTGCGCCGGGTTTGAGCTGGACCGGCGGCAAGCAGTACGCACCTCGAGCTCAAAAGGAAAGATCTCATCATGCGCAACCAAAAGCTTCTGTTCTCGGCCCTTTGCACCGCGGCCCTCTTCGGGTTTGCCCTCACGGCTTCGGCGGGCGACATGGCCAAGGCCAAGAGCGCCGACATCGTGGATACGGCGGTCGCGGCGGGCGATTTCAAGACCCTGGCCAAGGCTCTTCAGGTGGCCGGCCTGGTGGACACCCTCAAGGGCCCCGGCCCGTTCACCGTTTTCGCGCCCACGGACGCGGCGTTCGCCAAGCTGCCGGCGGGCACGCTCGACGCCCTCCTCAAGGACAAGGCGAAGCTGACCCAGGTGCTCACCTACCACGTCGTGGCGGGCAAGGTGACGGCCGCGGACGTGGTGAAGCTCACCTCGGCCAAAACGGTCCAAGGCCAGAGCCTGCCGATCGACGCCAGCATGGGCGTCAAGGTAGGCACCGCCAAGGTGATCAAGGCGGACGTCATGGCGAGCAACGGCGTCATCCACGTCATCGACTCCGTGTTGATCCCGAACTGACCCCTTCACGTTTCAAGGGACCCTGACCCATGTTTCACGATCTGACGGACACCGAGGGCCGCGACATCGTGGCGGCGGCGGCTTCGAGGGGGCGTTTCAATACCCTGATTACGGCGATCAAGGCGACTGGGCTCGCCGCGACGCTCCAGGGCAACGGCCCGTTCACGCTGTTCGCGCCCACGGACGAGGCGTTCGCCAAGCTTCCCGCGACCTTGCTGGAAGCCGTTCTGGCCGACAAGTCCAAGCTTGCCGCCGTCCTCACGTACCACGTCCTGGCCGGCCGCTATACGGCTTGCGACGTGGCGGGCGTGCCGTCGGCGCCGTCGATCCAGGGTCAGGCTCTTCACTTCAGCACCGGCCCCGGCGTGCGGGTCAACTCGGCCCGCGTGCTGGAGGCCGACATTTTCACGAGCAACGGCGTGATCCACGAGATCGACTCCGTTTTGCTTCCCAGTTGAGAGCCATGAAGAACGAAATGTTTCTGCGCCGCACCCGAATCGACGCCTCCGCGGAGGAGGTTTTCCGCTGGCACGCCGAGCCGGGCGCTCTCCAGAGCCTCATTCCGCCTTGGGAGCGGGTGGAGGTCGAGGAGGAGGGCGGGATTCGAGAGGGAGCCGAGGCCCGGCTGCGAGTCCGGCTAGGACCCATCTCCCTGCCCTGGGTGGCGCGTATCGATAGATGTAAGCCTGGCCGAAGCTTTCGCGACGTGCAGGTGCGCGGCCCTTTTGCCCGTTGGGAACACGAGCACCGGATGGTGCCCGACGGTCCCGGCACCTCCTGGCTGGAGGACCGCGTCGTCTATGAGCTGCCGCTCGGTGCGCTGGGGCGGTGGTTCGCCGGCCGGATGGTGAGGACGCGGTTGGAGCGGATGTTCGAGTTCCGCCACCGTGTGACTGAAGAAGCCTTGGCTGGTTCGAAGTTGGCGGGTTCGAACAGGACGTAACGCGATCGAGTTGCCTGGCGCCTGGGAAGACAGTGGGGGTGGCCGTGGGGTGCGAGGGGAGGCGGGGGGCGTGGGGGTGGGGAGGGCCGAAAGGTTTCCCGGCGCCGGGCGTTTTCTTTGCAAGGGAGAAACCATTCTCCGTCTCGGGGTGTCTAACCTTGATAGCGGACGGATTGGACGGTTTACCGGGCTCGTACGTAGAGGAGAGAGGCGCGATGAGATACCGAACGATGGACAACCCGGTTCCGAGACAGCTCGGCCATGGTGTTCCCCACGGCAGGGCCTACCGTAAGCTGACGGTGGACCTGATGCGCGAGCGCCTCCACGAGCCCAAGGGCGAAAGCGACCTCCGCAAGGTCTCGGATCTGTTGGACAAACGGCAGCGCCTCCAGGACCAGCCCTGGCGCCGTACCCGGCGCACCGGTGCCGAGAGCGCCTCCACCATGGAGCTGATCCGCCGCTACGAAGCCCGCCTCAAGGCCCACTGACGTAGATCCTGTGTCAAGATCCCGGCCATGCAGCCGGTCTCCATCCCCCTGATCTCCTTCCCAACAAGCCATGAATTGGACGGCTGGGACCTCCTCTGGGTCCGCCTGGAAGCCATCCCCGGCAAGGACGCGGAGCTGGCCGCATTGCGCCGAGCCGTCGGCGAGCGGGCCCGGGCCGCTTTCAGCCTGGAAAACCTGTCGTCCGATCCCACGGTGGCCGCCATGCGGTCTCTGTTCCGGGCGGCGGGGTGCGATCCCACCCGCTATCGGCCATCCTCCGAGGCCCTGCTCCGGCGGGTGCTCAAGGGGGAGGATCTGCCGGCCATCCACCCGGTCGTGGATCTGAACAACTGCCTCTCTGTGGCGCTTGCCGTGCCCTGCTGCGCGGCCGCCGAAGGGAGCTTCGCGGCACCCGTGGTCCTGCGGGCCGGCGGGGCGGGCGAGAGCTACGAGTCCCTGCGGGGCCCGTTCAACCTCGAGGGCAAGCCGCTGCTGGCGGACGGCGAGGGTCCCTTCGGCACGCCGATCACGGACAGCCAGCGGGTCAAGATGAAGGAAGGGGACCGCCGGGCCTGGATGGTGGCGTACCTGCCGCGCGGCATCGTCTCCGCCGACGAGGCCGCCCAGGCCCTGGCCGGTCTCCTGGATGAGGCTCCGGTCGCCCGCATCGAGGACGTGGGAGTCTCCACTTGACCGGCATCACCCACCTCTTCACCGACCTGGGCGGCGTCCTCCTCACCAACGGCTGGGATCGCGGGCTGCGCAAGCTGGTCGCGGGCCATTTCGACGTGGACCCGGCGGAGATGGATGAGCGCCATCACCTCACCTACGACACCTATGAGGCCGGCAAGATCAGCCTCTCCGAGTACCTGCGGCGGGTGATCTTCTGGGAGCCCCGCTCCTATACCGAGGAGCAGGTGGTGGCCTTCATGCTGGAGCAGGCCCGGTGCTTCCCGGAGATGATCGACCTGGTCAAGACCGTGAAGGAAAAGAACCACCTCAAGGTGGCCGTGGTGAGCAACGAGGGGCGGGAGCTGACGTCGGACCGCATCCGGCGCTTCGGCCTCAAGGAGTTCGTGGACTTCTTCGTGGTGTCGAGCTTCGTCCACCTCCGTAAGCCGGACGAGGAGATCTTCCGCGTGGCCCTGGACGTGGCCCAGGCGGAGCCGGACCAGGTGGTCTACCTGGACGACCGGCACATGTTCACCGAGGTGGCCTCCCGGATGGGCCTGCGGGCTCTCTGGCACCAGGGCTACGAAACGACCCGGGCGGCCCTGGCGGAGATGGGCCTGGCCCTCTGAGGCAGAGAGGAAGGACGGCGTGGCTGCACCCATGACCCATCCGACGGCGTTCGTGATTTTCGGCGGCGGCGGAGACCTCGCCTGGCGCAAGCTGGTGCCGGCTCTCTACAACCTCTGGCTGGACAAGGCCCTGCCGGAGCCGTTCCGGGTGATCGCTCTCGACCTCAAGGAGACCGATGCCGCCGCCTACCTCCAGCACCTGCGCGAGGGGGTGGACCGGTTCAGCCGGAGCGGCAAGGCGGCGGAGGAGGTCTGGCAGCGGTTCGCCGCCAACGTCTCCTACCTGCGGGCCGATTTCGCCGACGCCTCGGCCTTCGCCCGCCTGCGGGACGAGCTGGACCGGCTGGACGCGGAGTGGGGCCGGCCGGCCGTCCGCGTCTTCTACCTCGCCACGCCGCCCCAGGTGGCGCAGCTCGTGGCCCAGCAGCTCCACGACGCCGGCGTGGCCAAGGACGTGGACCGCGCCCGCATCGTGGCCGAGAAGCCGTTCGGGCACGACCTCGAGAGCGCCCGCGAGCTCAACGTCTTCTTCCAGGGCCTGTTCCGGGAGGCGCAGACCTACCGGATCGACCACTACCTGGGCAAGGAGCCGGTGCAGAACATCCTGGCCTTCCGCTTCGCCAACTCCGTGCACGAGCCGCTGTGGAACCGCCGCTACATCGACTCGGTGCAGATCACCGTGGCCGAGTCCGAGGGGGTGGGCACCCGCGGCGGCTACTACGAGCAGGCCGGAGCCCTGCGGGACATGGTGCAGAACCACCTGATGCAGGTGCTCTGCCTGGTGGCCATGGAGCCGCCGGTCAGCTTCGAGGCCGACGAGCTGCGCAACAAGAAGCTGGACGTGCTGAAGGCCATCCGCCGCCTGAAGCCCGAGGATGTCCACCACTTCGTGGAGCGCGGCCAGTATGGGCCGGGCCTCGTGGAGAGCGAAAAGGTGCCCGGCTACCGGAACGAGCCGGGGGTGGACCCCAATTCCACCACCGAGACCTTCGTGGCCCTCAAGCTCTTCCTGGACAACTGGCGCTGGCAGGACGTGCCGTTCTACCTGCGGACGGGCAAGCGCCTGCCGGTGCGCGCCTCCGAGGTCTGCATCCAGTTCCGGCCGGTGCCCCACCAGGCGTTCCCGTCGTCGGCCCTGGGCGAAATGGAGCCCAACCGGCTGATCCTGCGCATCCAGCCCGAAGAAGGGATCGTGCTGCGCTTCCAGGCCAAGCGCCCGGGATCGAACATGCGCCTGGCCCGGGTGGAGACGCGCTTCAGCTACGCCGAGGCCTTCAAGACGCCCGAGCCGGAGGCGTACGAGACGCTGCTCCTGGACGTCATCGAGGGCGACGCCACGCAGTTCATGCGCCGCGACCAGATCGAAGAGGCCTGGGAGATCGTCATGCCCATCCTGGAGTACTGGCAGGACCAGGGCTCCTCGGACCTGCCCGTCTACCCCGCCGGCACTTGGGGACCCGAGGCCGCGCACTTCCTGGCGGCGCGTGACGGCCGGGTCTGGGTGGAGCCGGGGTAGCAGGTCCCCGGCTGTCCTTTTCCACTTCCCTTGTACGGCTTCTACGCCGCGGCGCCCTTGGGCTTCACGCTTTTCAGCATCGCGAGGAACGCGTCCCGCTCGGGTGTCAGCGTGGTGTCCGGACCGGTGGCCTTGAAGAACCAGGGGCCGCCGGGGCCTTCCACCACGGCACCCAGGAGCCGCGAGTTGGGCTGCGGCGTCGAGGGGCCGGCACCCATCATGCTCGGCTTGAGCGTGCCCCGGATGTCGATCCAGGTGACCCGGTAGCCATTGGCTTCGAAGATCTCGGGTTTGGGCTGCTCCGGGCTCTCCATCTGCTCGATCCAGCGCTGGATGTTGGCGTCCACCGAGCCGCCGCCGCCGGGGCCGAAGTAGAAGACGGCGAGCTCGCCCGGCCCACCCGCACCGGGAATCGTGGCCTGGGCGATCCGCATGTTCGACGACGGCGGCTGCGACTGCCATCCCGAAGGAAGCGAGAAGTCGATCGAGCCCTCCGTGGCCATCTCTCCGGAGGAGGGCATGTCCGGCACCGTGCCCCGGGAGGAGATCGCCGGAGGTGCCCCCTCCGAGGGCGGCGCCGTGGCTCCGCTCTCCGCCATGGGAGTAGCGGCCGTCTCGGCTGGGGGAGCGGCCTCGTGGTCGCCGCAGGCGCAAAGGCTCGGCAGGAGCAGGGAAAGCAGAAGGGCGTTGCGGGTCATCTCAATCTCCAGATAAAGGAAACAGGCGGTGCTGCCGCCTCGTCACGGTCTTCTGGAGACTATCACTGCCTCCGGGCGGCCATGAAAAGAGGGGAGGCCCGGCGGCCCGCCGGCCGCCGGGCGGTGAGCCCTAGTGGCGGAAGTAGGACTTCGTGTAGTAGTCCGACCGGCCACTCCCATCCGTGAAGTGGTCGAAGGTCTCGACGGTCATGTAACCGGCCCGATTGACGCTGCCGGTGATGACCGTTTCCTTGAAGTCGAACTTGTAAGTCGCCGTGAAGGCCACCGCGTCCTTCGAAGTCACGTCCGTGGCGTAACTGTGGCCCGGCATCGTCCCCCAGTCACAGGGAGTGGGGTGGCAGGCGCCGAACACATGGACGGAGATCGACGGCCGCGCGGCGCCGATGACCAGGCGGACGATACCGCGGGTCGTCGCGTCGCAGTTCTTCCAGGTGCCGAGCAGCGGAGCCAAGCCCGTCGGGGCGGCGGCGAGAGCTGGCTTGATCTCTTCCACCAAGTCCATGGAAGCTTTGAAATCCATCGTCTGGAGCATGGGAGACTCCTTTCTGAGTACCCGGTCCGGCCACGGAAGCTCACAGCGCCAGGGATTTGGGGGAGGGGCTTCCGGGCGGGCTCGCGTCCGGAAGGAACGCTTGGGGAGGATTGGCTGCTGCTTGATCCTCCAGTGGACAGCATCGCGCGGTCAGGCTACCCGCGACATACCTCAAGAGGTGGGGGAGTCATCTCGTGCCCAGGTAGGGCGTTTCTTGAGCGGAACACCCCTCTCAGAGGCGGGCTGCCTCCAGGCAATCCAGGCCCTGGGTGGCGATGCCCAACGGCCGAGATCACGAACCGTCCATATCGGCTAGAATGCTTCCGGGAGCGCTCGGGGGCTGGTGCCTTCCGCGGTCTTCAAAACCGTTGTCCGGCGCCGGTTGCGGCGTCGGGGGTGGGTTCGATTCCCATGCGCTTCCGCCATCCTGTTGTATATCTAATAATAGTGTAATAGAATCTGAGTGCGATGGGTTGTCCGTCGTGCAATCGCAAGGAGGTTTGTTGATGAAGTCGAACCGCACTTGGCTCCCCGTTCTTGTCTTCCTGATGCTTCCGTTCTTTGCGTCCGCTGCGGCTCGAGCCTTGGCGGATTGCAATTACCCCAGTATCTGTAACTGCCGGAAGGCTTGTAGCACCATCTGCACTCCGGGTGGAGGCCTACCGTACTACACCTGTGGTGGGTGGGGATACGATTGCATTGGCTCTCCGAGCTGTACTCTTCTGAAAAGCTCCTCTTCAGAATTAAGGCGAAGCACCTCCTCCGTCGACTCCGCCCTTCAGCTTATCTTCAGTCCCTCAGCTCCTGTGGCCTCCGTATCAGCCGAGAGCCGGTGAGCCGCTGAGCCGATTGGACAGGAACCCACCCTTGGGCAACATCCCGGGGCGCAAACCCGGAACGAACTTGAGGGACATCGTACTAGATCGATGAGGTCATAACCGCCGCGCGGCCCTACCCCGTGGGGTGGCCGGCCGGCCACCCCAGGGCGTCTCTCCCACCACCCACGCGACGGATGTGAGATGCGCCGCTTCCCCATACCCTGTGGGCAGCAAGTGGAAGTCGCTGCGCTTCAGAGGAGTGAACAGATCACCGTTCCTGCCCGACGGTGCGCCGCCCCCACAGCCCTCTCATCGCTGCAAGATCTCCGCATCGCCGGAGGAGGGAGACAAGGAATGCGCCACCGATTGTTCTGGACGGTCGGCATCGCGAGCGCTTTTTGGCTCGCGTTGCCACTGACCACGGCCGCCAGTACGGCCAAAGGCGGCCAGCCCGTCTGTGCGGACTGTCACGAAGACGCCGTCCGCGGCATCGCGCCAACGAAACACGGCGCCCGGCTCGACGACACGACGACGGTGTGCCAGTCTTGCCATGGCGAAGTCGCCGCCCATCTGGAAGATCCAACCAACAAACCGGCCCGCACCTTCGCCCGCACCATGAGCGCGCGGGAGAAGAGCGCCGTCTGCCTGTCCTGTCACGAAGGCAACCGGCAACTCGCGTTCTGGGATTCCGGCAAGCATCGCAAGAACGACGTCGCCTGCACCGACTGCCACAGCGCGCACGGCCGGCACGGCGATCCGTCGATCACTCCGTACCTGACCACCCAGCGCAAGCTGCAATACGAGACCTGCGGCCAGTGCCACAAATCGGTCCGTGCACAGCTCAACAAGAGCTCGCATCATCCGATCCTCGAAGGCAAGGTCGCCTGTGCCGACTGTCACAACCCGCACGGAGCGCTCTCGCCCGCGATGGTGAAAAACGAGTCGGTCAACCAGCTCTGCTCGAGCTGCCATGCCGACAAGCGCGGCCCCTTCGTCTGGTCGCATCTGCCGGTCGAGGAGAACTGCCTGTCGTGCCACAACTCGCACGGCTCGAACGTGCCCAAGCTGCTGACGGAGAAGGTGCCTCAGCTCTGCCAGGACTGCCACGGCAGCGGGCACGGCCAGCTCGCTTACGGCTCCAGCTTCTCGGTCGGTGGAGCCAATCAGGACCGGGCGACCCGCTTCGACGCCCGTTCGTGTGTCAACTGCCATCAACTGATCCACGGCAGCAACGCTCCGGCGTCGCGCGGCCAGTTCCTGCTGCGCTGAAGGGACCGACATGGACACCAGAGAACGTGAAACCTCATTCGTCCTGATCGCCTGCCTCGCCCTCCTCCTCGCCCTGCCGGCAGCGTCCGCGGCCGGCGGCGAGTTCTCGCTGACCGGCTCCGTCACCTTAGGCGGCCAGCTCGTCGGTACCTCGAACACGGTCGACGAAGGCAAGTTGCGGGAATACCGCGATTTGACCAGCGGCCTGTTGGCCGGCTTCTCCCTCACCGGCCGTGGCACCAATTCCTATCTCGATTTCTACGGCGAGAACCTCGGCCGGGAAGACATGTTCCTCGATCTGCGCGGCGGCTCGTACGGCCGGTTCCGCTACGGGCTGTCGAGCGACAGCCTGGAGCATTTCTTCACCACCGGAGCCCGGACGCCGTACTCCGGCGCGGGGACGCTCAACCAGACGGCCAAGCTGCCGAGTCTCGACCCGTCGCAGTGGAACGTCTATGACCTCGCCTACACGCGCCGCAACGACGGCGCCATGTTCGAGCTCTCCCTCAATTCCCCCTGGTACGTCCGCGCCGACGTCGGGCAGATCAGCTTCGACGGCAACAAGCTCCAGTCGTACGCCCAGGGCACCGGCTCGGGCAACGGCTTCGTCGACCTCGCCGTGCCGGTGGACTTCTCGACGCGCAACCTCTCGTTCGAGAGCGGCTACTCGTCGCCCAAGCTGCACCTCGCGCTGGCGTATCTCGACAGCAAGTTCGAGAACGACGACCAGATCCTGCGCTGGACGAACGGTTACTTCGGCAACGACACGCTGACCGGCGTCAACCTCGGCATCGACACCAGCTATCTGCCGGTCGACAACCAGCTGAAGCGCTGGAGCCTGAACGGCCTCGTCAAGCTGCCGCTCAGCTCGAGCCTGGCGCTGCGGTACACGCAGAGTGAGTCGACCAGCGACGTGACGCTGGGCACCTCGCAGCTCATCGGGACCGCGACCACCCGCTCGACCACTCCGTTCCTCGCTTCCCCCTCGGTTTTCAACGGCAAGATCGACTACGACACCTGGGCGGTCACCTGGTCGGCGAACCCCGTGGAAAAGCTCGACCTCCGCCTGTACGCCTACGACCTCAAGCGGGAGAACAAGTCGACCGACGTCCTGTTCTCGGGTTTCACCACGGCGACCAGCAGCCTCGGCTGCGTGGGCGTCGTCGGCGGCACCGGCCCGGCCGGCTCGTCGACCGGACCGCGGATCTGCGCCAACGAGCCGTTCGGATTCGAGAAGAAGACCTACGGCGCCGAGATGGCGTGGCGCCCGAACCGGGCGAACCGCTTGAGCGGCGGCTACGACCAGGTCGAGACGGATCGCGAGTTCCATCCCGATTCCGACGAGACCAAGGAGCGTCGCTATACCGTTGAATGGCGCAACACCTCGCTCGACACCCTGTCCGCCAGTCTCAAGGCGCAGCGCATCGAGCGGCGGTCGAACTTCCTGGCCACGCCCCTGCCGAACACGATCTGGAGCTTCGACACCGCCAACATGGACCGGCAGATCTACAAGGCGGGTCTCGACTACACGCCGGTTCCGAAGGTCGACCTGAGCGTCGAGTACTACTACAAGAAGAGCAAATACAACGACTCGCCCTCCGGCCGCCAGGCGGACGACCGCGGAGAGATCTACCTGAGCCTCGGTGTTCGGTGCGGAGGACGGCTTCCGCGTGAAGGCCTATGTGGACTACGAGAAGAGCGACGACCGACGCCCGTCTGGTCAGCCGCAACAGCACGACGGGCGCCATCAACTACAGTGTGTTCACCGGCATCGAGGACAAGTTCGAGGCCTTTGGTTTGGGCTTCGACTGGCCGGCGCACGAGCGCCTGTTGGTGAACGGTGCCGCCTCCTGGAACCGGAGCAAGGGGGCCGTCGACTTTGACGGCCTGGCGGGAGCGGCGGCGCTGCCGACGACGCTGGTCAACATCACCAACTACGGCAACAACGAGCGGTTGGCGTTGAACCTGAAGGGGACCTATCAGATCACCGGCCATTGGGACGTCACCGCCGGCCTCGCCTACGAGGACGTGTCGTTCAACGACATCCAGTTCACCCCGTACAGCTACGTCCTTCCCCCGATCACCCTGGTCGGTCCGGCGCAGGCCACCGCGAGCTATCTGAGCGGCTACTACCGCGACCCGGCCTACAAGGCGACGATCGGCTACCTCCTCGCCAAGCACACGTTCTGATCCTTCCGTTACATCCTCGAACAGGCCGGGCCGTGCCTACCGCACGGCCCGGCCCGTTCCGGGCCTGGCAAGAGCGGCGGGCTCGGAGACGCTGCCTCCGGCACCGTTGTGCCATGAGGATGAGCCCGCTCTACCGAGTCCCGCACCTCTCCTTTATGACCGACCCTCCGAGCGGGAAAGCCAGTAGCAGGCAAGCGGCGCCGGGATCTTGAGGATTGCCGTTGCCACCTTGCCGGGGAACGTCGCGACGCCGAAGTCGGAGATCTGGCGGGTGATCACGTAGCCTCGCGGGATCTCCTTCTCCTCGCAGAGCAGGCGAAGACCCTTGAGGTCGCTCTCCTGCACCGGGCTCCGGCTGTACTTGACCTCGAAGGGGATCAGCCGGAGCTGGACCTCGGCAAGGATGTCCACTTCCAGGCTCTTGCGGCCTCGCCAGTAGGTGAAGCTCACGCCGGTCTGGTAGTAGCGGGCGAAGACGTGCTTGAAAAACGCCGTCTCGGCAGCCGCGCCCAACCGGATCTCGTCCTCCAGGAGCGCCCGGCCCTTGAGCAGGACACTTCCGGCGATGGCCGGGTCCGCAAGGTAGACCTTGAACTTCCCCCGCAGGATCTCTTTGCCGTAGCCGTAAGGAGGGAGGCGGTAGACGAGGTGAGCCGCTTCCAGCAGGTCAATGAACCGGCTGACCGTGGGCTTCTTGAGCCCAAGCTGGGTGCAGAGGACCTGGATGTCCAACAGGCCGCCGTCGTGAAGGCATAGATAGAGGAATGTCCGTTCCAGCTCGAGAACACGTCTCACACCGAACAAGGCGGTCATGTCCCGTTTGAGCACCTTGTCGACGATGTCCTCCCGCAACAGCTTCTGAGCGAGAGTGAGGCTCTCAATCAGGGCGGTCTGCGGGAAGCCCCCCCGGAGCAGGTACTCGTGAAAATGGGCGACCAGGGGACGCGCGTTCTCGCCAGCGCGAAGGAGGTCGGCGGGTTTCCACGAGAACAGCTCGGCGAGGGAATCCACCTCCGGCAGGTTGGGCAGACGGATGTCCTGGATCTGGAGATACTCTGAAAACGACAGTGTGGCCAGCCGGATCGTGTGCCACCTGCCGACGCCGGATTCCAGGCCCTCGGTCTCCAGCGGAACGGCGGAGCCGGTCACTGCAATGCGCGCCCGCTTGTCGAAATCGACTTGGTGCTTGAGCCAGGTCTGCCAGCTTTGGGTGTACTGGATCTCGTCCAGGAGGATGTATTCGGTCTCCTCCGAGCGGGGCTGGATCTCCCGCCAGACGTTGAGAACCCCCTCCAGGCCGATCAACTTGAGCAGCGGGTGGTCGAAGGTCGCGTACAGGATCCGTTCGGGTTGGACTCCGCGGGCCAGGAGCTCCTCGACGGCTTGCAGGAGCAGGGTGGTCTTGCCAACCTGACGTGCGCCGCTGAGCAGAATGGCTCGCGGTGCTGGAGGGTCCTGGAGCCAGAGCAGCAGCTCGGAAAAAGCCGTGCGGCGCCAGTTGGGAAGGTCACGAATAGTCCCGGACTCCCACCAGGGGTTGTACTGGCGAAGCACCGAAAAGATCTCCTGTAGAGGGGCTATCATGCTTATCGCCTCCAAATAAGGTAAGTATACTTTATCTATTGGCCGACAATAAGCTATGTATGCTCGCCGGGAGGGCGTTTCGGTCTCGGAGCAGGTGGCCTTCTGCTGTGGGTGAGTCCGCTGGTTAGACCCGCCCCTACCCGAAGCGAATCAACAAAGTCAGCGTCTTTGGGGAGGCGCTGCCACCCAGGCCAGGAGGCCGGTAATCGCTATCGCCGCAATCAGCAGGCCCGGCAGGAACCCCGGCGCCCGGTACACCAGCTCCACCCGGTGCTCGCCCGCCGGCAGCCAGGAGGCCAGGAAAGGGCCGTTGGAGAGGGTGAGGGGATGGGGACGGCCGTCGAGGAGGAGTGTCCAGCCGCCGTCCTGATAGACGCTGGAGGCGAGGGGGCGGTCCTCGGCGAGGAGAACGCGGACGGCGGCGCGGGCGCGTTCCATCTCCAGGATCTCTAGCGTGGATTCACCCGGCCGTGTCGCCGTCCAGAGCGCCGGATGGCCTGGAGATGTGGCAACGAGGGAGCGGACGGCGAAGTCGGGATTCGCCGCGATCCAGCGTCTCCAGCCGGTCCGGATGGCCACGGTGGAATCGGGTAGGAAGAAGCGCGGCAGGACCTGTTTTCGTTCGAACACCCGTGCCGTGGCATCGCGGAACACGGCCCGCCAGCCGGGACCGGATTTCATTTTCGGCGGCCCGATGACGTAGCGCACGGCGAGGAGCTGGTACAGCGGGTGCTCCGCCTTGACGAGGATGTTCTCGGTCGAACGGATCGCGGGAGCCACCGGCGCCAGGGCCTGCACGTAGGAGAAGGGTTTGAAGGGGCTGGAGATCCGGATGTCCGCCAAGCCGTAGATGGAGGCCGAGTTGGGGAGCAGCCGGTCGCCCAGGCCCGCCACCCGGTAGCCCTCCGCATTCTCCTGGAGGTTGTCCTGGAGGTTGTCCTGGAGAAAGGAGAGAACCGGCGTGACCGGATAGAACGCGCTTCGAGGAAGAGACGGGTTCGCCGGACGGTGGAAGATCAGCAGCTCCAGGATGGCGAGGCCGGAGAACATCCAGACCGTCCGCGTGCGCCGTGACGAGACGATCAGGGTGGCCCCGATGGCGGCGATCGCGGCAAGTTGGGCCCCCATCCAGAACCGGCGCAGGCCGAGAAGCTCCAGGCGCTCGGGGGAGAGGAGATAGCCCCAGGTCACCAATCCCAACAGGACCAACGCGCAGGCCGCGGTCAGCCAGCGCCTTGGAGCTTCTTGCGCCAGCCACCGTTCCACCGTACAGGCGGCGAGGTAGGCCAGCGAGAACGCCAGCACCAGGAGCAGGCGGCGGTGGAGGCTGATGGATTGGTTCAGGACCGGCACGGCAGCCAGGATCTGGGGGATGCCGGGCACGCGGACGGAGACGAGGAAGCTCACCACCGCGAGCCCCAGGAACAGGCGTTCCTGGGGGAAGCGCCGCCGGGCGGGGGCGAAGGCGAGCAGGGCCGCGAGCAGGGCGGCGCCGCCCACGAAGCCCGTGCCGTCCTCGTTGTTGTTGGAGGCTCCCCAGTAATGGCCCCACCGGCTGTTGCCGAAGGCGTTGGGGGCGAAGGAGCTGACGAAGCGCTCGCGGGCGCCTTCCAGGGTCTTCTCCCGCACCTGCCGCGTCCGCAATTCCGCGAGGGCCGGCTGATTCTCAAGGCGCCCGTTGCGGATCTCCACGAGGTTGGAGCGGTGGGTCTGGGGGAGGAACCGGAGGGCCGGCATCAGTACGGGAGCGGCCAGGCCGCCCGCGATGGCCCCCGCCAGGAGCCAGCGTCCGGCGAGGCGCCATCGGTCCCGGCCCGTCCGCCGGAGCAAGCGGGAGACGGCGAAGAGGACCCCCACGGTCACGATATAGAGGATGGTCTCCGGATGCCCGCCCTCCAGCAGGGCCGCGATGGCGAGGACGAGCAGAAGGAAGTCCCGCCGGGCTCCGCGCTCGTCCGTCATCACCAAGGCATACAGCACCAGGGGAAACAGGGCCGGCGAGTTGCCCATGGGCCAGTTGAGCCAGAGAAGCAGGAACCCGCCGAGGCTGAACGAGACGCTGCCGAAAAGAGCAGAACCCTCGGAGAGCCCCTGGCGCCGCAGCAGAAGAAAGAAGAAAACCAGGGCCAGGAGCACCCGCAGCCCGGCCGTGGCGCCCACGGCCTGCGGAAGCGGCAGGGGCAGGGCCGCCATCACCAGGGGCTGAAGCATCTGGGACTGCGGATCGGCCAGGAGCGGCATGCCGGCCCCGCTGAGGTCGTTCCAAAGCGGCCACTCGCCGGCCCGTACCGCCCGCCGCACCTGCGCCTGCCAGGGGATGATCTGGGTCACGAGGTCGAGTTGGAGCAGGTTGCCCTCGTTGCCCTCGGAACTGGCGCCGACTTTCTCCATCGGCACCACCCCGGGCAGGATGTCCGCGGGAAGCAGCACCTTCCCCAGGAACAGGGCCGGCCCGAAGAGGATCACGATCAGAAGGCCGAACACGGCCCAGATGCGCACCGGCACCGGGTCCCACCACCGGCGCAGGGCATAGCCGAGGGCGGTGGCGAGGACGGCGAGGTAGAGGCCGGGGAGGGGGGCGGTGAGGAGGGTCACGGAGGCTGAGCCTATCGCGCCATCGTGTCCAATTCTCGATACGCTCTCTTGAGAACCGTCAGGAAGTCGTTGAGCCAGGGCATCAAGTCGTGCCGGCCCTCGTGCCAGCCCTGGGAGCTGACGCGGAGAGCCTCGTAGTAATCCCCCTGGGATTCCTCGACGATCCGCTCCAGGCTGACGTACCGCCCCACCTCGTAGCCGTGCTGGTACAGCGCCAGGAGAGTGAGCAGGCGGGAGATCCGGCCGTTGCCGTCCCGGAAGGGATGGATGCAGAGAAAATCCAGAATCAAGGCGGCGATCGTCACGAGAGGAGGAGCCAGGCTCTGATTGAGGGCGTGGCGATAGAGCAGGCAAAGCTCCTCCACGGCGGCCGGCGTTTCCGCCACCCCAACAGGGCGGAAGCGGACGAGCGGGGGAGCCCCCTCCCGCAGCTCGATGATCTCGTTGTCCACCCGTTTCCACTGCCCGGCATCGCCGGCCCCCTCCTGGATCAGGGCATGGAGGCGCCGAAGAAAATCCGGCGTGATCGCGAGATCCGCGGCCTGATCGTGGATGAGCGTGAGAGCCCGCCGATACCCTTGGAGCTCCTCCTCGGACCGGTCCCGAGGCCGGGCATTCTCCAGGACGAGGGGATGGAGGCGGCCTGGATCGACGGTGACGCCCTCGATGCGATTGGAGGATTCGACGCTTTGGACGAGGGCGGTTTCGCGGAGGGAGACGAGGGTTTCGAGAAAGCGTTGGGGAACGCCCTCCTGCCGTCCCTTGGATTCGGCGATGTCGGTCAGCAACCAGACGGTGCCGAGGGGGAGGTCGAGGGTGGCGAGGTTGGCGCGGAAGGTCATCATGGCCGGCACCCGCTGGCCGTCCCCATTTCCCAGGGTTCACACCCTGGGCTAGGAGTATGCCGCCCTCCGGGCTCGCGTTGTAGGTGGTGATCGAGCGTCATCATGGAGTCGAGGGTGATGATCTCACGCCCCTGGTCCTCCGCCTATAATCCCCGCCGTGGCCTACGTCTACATCCTCCGCTGCGGCGACGGCTCGCTCTATACCGGGATCACCAAGGATCTCGACCGCCGGCTCGCGCAGCACCGGGCGGGCCGGGCGTCGCGGTATACCCGGGCCCATTTGCCGGTGACGCTGGTATGGTCCGTCGAGCTGGGCTCCTGGACCCTGGCGCTCCGCGAAGAGCGCCGCATCAAGGCCCTGCGCAAAACGGCCAAAGAAGAGCTTCTGCTGGAAATCCTGGATTCATGCCGCCAACCCTCCTCCTGAGCGTCGACGCCGTCGGCAAGGGCTTCGGCCGGCCCCTGTTCGAAGACCTCTCCTTCGGCATCTTCGAGGGGGACCGGGCGGGGCTCATCGGCCCGAACGGGTCGGGCAAGTCCACCCTGCTCAAGATTCTCGCCGGTTTGGAAGAGCCGGACAGCGGCACCCGCTCCCTGCGCCGGGGCGTCCGGGTGGGCTATGTCCCGCAGGACCCCGAGTTTCCGCGGGATGCCACCGCCGAGGAGGTGCTGACTCTGGCCCTGGCGGCCGACCCTGCCGAGGAGTTCGAGAAGGCCGCGCGCGTGGCCGTCACCCTGGGCAAGGCGGGATTCGAAGATCCGGCCCAGCCCGTTGCGATCCTCTCCGGCGGCTGGCGCAAGCGCCTGGCCATCGCCCGCGAGCTGGCCAAGGAGCCGGACGTCCTGCTCATGGACGAGCCCACGAACCATCTGGACGTCGAGGGGATCCTTTGGCTCGAAGACCTCTTGCAGAGCGAGCCTCTCGCTTATCTCGTGGTGAGCCATGACCGCTGGTTCCTGGAGAACGTGGCCGGCCGCATGCTGGAGCTGGACGCGCGCTATCCCGAAGGCCTCCTCCAGGGCGAGGGGAGCTACACGGACTTTCTGGAGAAGCGGGACGAGATCCTGAAGAACCAGGCGGAATACCAGGCCTCGCTGGCCAACAAGGTCCGGCGGGAGGTGGAGTGGCTGCGCCGGGGCGCCAAAGCCCGCACCACCAAGGCCAAGGGGAGGATTCAGGAGGCCAACCGGCTGATCTCCGAGCTGGCCGAGCTGCGCGAGAAGACCGGCGCCGCCGCCAACGCCCGGGCCGGCATCGACTTCAACGCCTCGGACCGCAAGACCAAGAAGCTGCTGGTGGCCGAGGGGCTCACCAAGTCCTTTGGCAACCGGAAGATCGTCCAGGGACTGGACCTCAAGCTGACGCCCGGAACCCGCCTGGGGCTTCTCGGTCCCAATGGCAGCGGCAAGACGACGCTCCTCTCGCTGCTCGATGGCACTCTGGAGCCCGACGCGGGGACGATCCAGACGGCGGATTGGCTCAAGGTCGTCCGCTTCGATCAGAACCGGGAGACGCTGGACCGCACCGTCTCCCTGCGCCGCGCCCTGGCCCCGGAGGGGGACTCGGTGCTCTACCAGGGCCGGACGGTGCACGTGGCCTCCTGGGCGAAGCGCTTCCTGTTCCGTTCCGAGCAGCTCGACACTCCCGTCTCCCGCCTGTCGGGAGGCGAGCAGGCGCGCATCCTCATCGCCCGCCTGATGCTTCAGCCGGCGGATCTCCTGATCCTGGACGAGCCCACGAACGACCTCGACATCGCCACGCTGGAGGTGTTGGAGGAGAGCCTGATGGAGCTTCACCGGCGCCCTGGTGCTGGTGACCCACGACCGCTTTCTCCTGGAGAGCGTCTCCACCGTGGTGCTGGCCCTGGACGGCAAGGGCGGCTCGACCTTCTTCGCCGACTACACCCAATGGGAAGCCGCCCGCACCGCCGCCCCCGCACCGGCGAAGCCCGCCGCTCCCAAACCCGCGGCGGCCACCAAGCTAGCCAAGGACTCCAAGCGCCTCACCTACAAGGAGAAGCAGGAGTGGGAGCGCATGGAAGAGGCCATCATGGAGGCCGAAGACCGCCTTGCCTCATCGCAGTCGGCGGTGGAGGATCCGGCGGTCGCCACGGATCCCAAGGCGCTTCAGGAGAGGTGTGAGGCGTTGGAGACGGCGCGGCGGGAGGTTGAGAGGTTGTACGCGCGGTGGGCGGAGCTGGAGGCGAAGCAGGGGTAAGAGCCGTGGTTCACGATGCGAGCCCGTAGGGCGTCCTACTCCTAGCCCAGGGTGCAACCCTGGGTGGACGACGGACAACCGTCGTCATCCCCCCGCCCGCCGCCGCGAACCCCGTGCCGCCCCCCGTCCCAGGGTTGCACCCTGGGCTAGGAGTAGGACGCCCTACGGGCTCGCATCCGCTTGACCGCCCATCCTTGAGAACCCCGTTAATTCAATCCCCTTCTCCCGCAGAGCCTCCCGCACCCCCGCATCACACAGCGCCGCCGTTTCCTGTTCCCAGCCGTACCCCCAGTCATAGGCGGCCGAGAGAGCCTTGTCGTCCAGCCCGGGGTGGCAGACGAGCTCGGTCAGCCCCTCAACGTCTCCCAGGATCTGGGTGAGCTTGGCGACGGTGAGGCTTCCTGCGTCCATGACGCCCACGGTTTGGTCCGTGGCATGGATGGCGTCCTGATCCTCCAGGCGCCGGCGGGCCGTCTTGCCGATGCCGTTCAAGATGGTGATCTGGAGCGCCCGGGGGGAGGGGCGGAGGACGGCGGGCTCGCTGGGGATGCGGACGTAGGGGATGCGGTGCTCTTCCGCCAGGCGGAGGACGATCTCGAAGAGCTTGGGGAGCACGTGGAGGTGCTGGTGGCTGTTGATGTGGGCGATGGGCAGGCCCGTGCCGGCCAAGCGCTCGACCTGCCGCCGCATCTCGGCCTCGGCCTCTCCGGGAGCGATGCCCGCCAGGAGGTAGCGCCGGGTGAACATGCGGAAGTCGGGGAGCAGGGAGCCCCGGCCATCCGTGAGAGTCCGCACCTTGTCCGGCCGGGAGAGGGGGCGCTCGCCGACGAGAGTGAGGTGGACGCCCACGTCCAACCCGGGCCGGTCCTTGAGGAGGTCGATGGCCTGCTCGAAGGCGCGGCCGTTGGGCGACACGGAGACGGCGGTGACGATTCCCTCGTCATGGGCCTTCAGGGCACCGGCCGTCATACCGGCGTGGAGGCCCACGTCATCCGCCGTGACGGCGAGCCGGCTCAATGGCTCGGCACCTCGGCCGGCAAGGAGGCGGCCGGAGTCTCCCTTTTGGTTTTCCGGTGCGGCTTCCGCATCTCGGGATAAAGCGTCGACGAGCTCCCGGAAGATCTTGAGGATCACCGCCGGGGACGACAGCGTCGAGCGCCCACGGGTGCGGGGGAAGTAGTCCAGCCCGAGCTGCTGGATGACGAACCCGAGGTTGCGCGCCTTCACGATCAGCTCGGCGTCGATCAGCGAGCCTTCGGACTTGCAGCTCGACGGCCTCCAGAACCTCGCGCCGCATGAGCTTGAAGGAGAAGTTGATGTCCCGGTGCGGCCAGCCGAAGAGGATGCCGATGAGGGAGTTGTAGAGGTACGAGTAGACCGTGCGCCGGAACCCCTCGGTGGTGCGGTCCAGCCGGTAGCCGGCGATGAGGTCCGCCCGCGTCACCCGCAGAGCCTGGATGGCCCGGCCGATGACCTCGGGATCGAACGGCAGGTCGGCGTCCATGTAGACCACGACGTCCTTGAGCGCCGCGCCGTAGCCCGTCTTGAGCGTGGCCCCGAGCTTGCGGTTGACGGCGTGGCGCAGCAGGCGGATGCGGGGCTCCTCCTGGGCCAGCTGCTCCACGATGCGGGGGCAGGAGTCCAGAGAGGCGTCGTCCACGACCACGATTTCCCAGTCCTGGGTACACCGCTCCAGGGCCGCGGCGGCGCAGCCAATGGCGTGCTCGATGTTCTCCTCTTCGTTGAACATCGGGATCACGAGTGAGACCGAAAGCGGCTTTTGCATTTGAAAGGCACCTCAGCTTAACGGGGGACGCGTTCCAGGGCAAGGAGCTGAACGGCCAGCCGGCGGCCGTCCGGCGCCTCGAAGGAACGGGCGGAGCGAAACGCGATCTCCGCGGGTTTGTTTCCGGATTTGGCAGTTGGCAGAATCAGCTCGACCGTCCGTCCGGCGCCTCGGGCCACCTCCACAGTGGCCGCCGGAACGCCGTTGACCGACAGGGTCACGGTATTGGAGGGGATCGGGGCCGTGGAATCGAGGCCCAGGGTCACGTTCACGGCCCGGGAGACGCGCGGGTACAAGAGGAGCGCGGCGTCGGCGTCCAGCCAGCGCCACCTTGCCTCTTGAGCGCTCGGCTCCCAGCCATGGATGCCGCGCAGGCTCTCGAAGCGCCAGCCCGGCGGGATGGGGCTCAGCGAGACCACGCGGTAATGATTGCGGGTGAGCCGCCGGTAGGCGTCGCTGTCCGGCCAGCGGAAGGTCACCGCCCCCGGCCACCTGCTCTCGCCTTCCGCCAGGAGGTACAGGGGAGCCCAGGGCCGGCGGGCGGCGCGGCTCAAGCCGATCTCGACCGGTGCCAAGTCGAGGTCTCCCAGCAGGTAGGAGGCTTGGGCCTCCATGTCATGAGTCACCAGAAGCATGGCCTTGGCGGGCAGGTTGCGGCGCACCCAGTCCTCGGCCTGCACGGGCGGCGAGGGGGTGGTGGAACGGACGCGGAGCACGGGCCAGGCATAGATGGCTGAAGCAAGGAGGATCGCGGCGGCAATCCCCCATGCAGCTTCCGCCCGGCGCGGCAGCCCCTCGGCAACCAGGAAGGCTACGCCGAGGACCACCGGCAGGGCGTAGCGCGCGCCGTCCGCCGGGTCCATCACCAGCAGGCAGACCCCGAGCTGGGCTCCGGCGAGAACGGCCAGGGGCAGCACCGCCGGCACCGCCGGCAATCTCCGAAGCGCGCACGGCACCGGCCAGGGCGAGGAGGAGCACCGGCGCCGCCAGCCACTTCGGTCCCCAGGGGTGGGCGGTGAAGACGGCCGCGATGTGGAAGAGCTCGCGCCCTCCGCGCGCCGTGGTCGCGTCGTGCCCCGCCACGTAGGAAGCCTGGTGGAGCTGGTAGTCCAGGAATCCCCGCAATCCTCCGGTCTCGACGACCAGGGGAATGAACCAGGCGAGCGAGACCAGGGTGAAGGCGGCGAGCGCCTCGCTCCGGCGCCGCCAACCCGGCGTCCGCCAGAGCGCCACGGCCAGCATGGGGAGCACGGCCAGGGCGAGCTGGGGCCGGCAGCCGATGGCCGCCGAGGCGCTGGCCCCCAGCGCCAGGGCGGCCCAGCGGGAGTCGCCGGCCGCGGCGACGGCCCCGGCCCAGAGCGCGAGGGCGATGAACATCAGGGCCGGCGGGTCCGACATGGGGAGCGGCCCCTGCACCAGCATCACGGGCGAGAGCTGGAAGAGCAGCGCGCCGAGGATCGCCACCTGTTCGCCCTGCGCGCCACCGTCGATCCGCCGGAAGGCCGCCACCAGCGCCGCGTATCCCACGAGGGACGAGAGAACGGCCAGGGCCACCAGGCTGGTGAAGGGGTCATGGAAGACTTGGTTGAAGACCTTGCCGAGCCCGATCAGGAGGGGATAGCCCGGGGGGTGGGGCCGGTGCAGAAGGGGCTCGAACTCCACGATGGCCCGGGCGAAAAGGGCCTCGTCAAGCTCCCAGAGGCTTTTTGGAACCGTCAGCGCACGCACCACCGTGACCAGCACGAAGCCGGCCGTGGCGGCGAGCGGCAGCCTGCGGGCGGTTGACACCGCAAGCGGGCGAGGATATGCAATCCCGGTGGGTTCCATAGGCTACGTCCAAGCTCTGTCCCTGGTGCGGCGCAACTGGCGCGCGGCACCTCTCCCGACTCGCATCCACGTGCTCGGGCGCTTCCTGACATGCCCCTTCTTGCGGGTGTTGAAACACCTTCCGCCCAGGGCCAGGGTGTTGGATCTCGGTGCAGGGCATGGAATCTTCGCACATCTCGCCCTCGAATGGGGAGCCCGGAGCGTCGTCGCCGTGGAGCCGGATCTGCGGAAGATCTTCCTGGTCTGTCCCCGGTCTAAGTCCCGGCCCGGCCTTTCCATCGTCGGGGGATATGACGGCGCCGTGGCCGGCGCTTTCGACGCCATCACCCTCTTCGACGTGCTCTACCGGTTCCCGAGGGAGGAATGGGACGGGCTCTTCCGCTCCATCCGGGCGCGGCTCGCCCCCGGCGGCGTCTTTCTGCTCAAGGAGCTCGATCCCGAGAACCGGGCGAAGCAGCTCTGGAACCGCACCCAGGAGCGGATCTCCGACCGCATCGGCCTGACCCTGGGCGAGGCCTTCAGCTACGAGACGCGGGACCAGATCCGCGCCCGGCTGCTGGCGGCGGGCTTCGAGGGGTTCGAGGCGGTGGAGATCGGGGCGGGGTACCCCCACGCGCATATTTTGTACATCGGGCGGACCTAGATCCTGCCTGCGGGCCCTCCGGCGACCTCACCCCGGCCCTCTCCTAAAGGAGAGGGAGAAAAGAAGCAAGAAAACTAACTTGACTCCCTCTCCTTTAGGAGAGGGCCGGGGTGAGGTCGCCGCGCGATCCAGTCGTCGAGCAGCGCCCGGGCGATCGAGAGCTTCGAGGGGAGGCCCGGCAGATCGTCCACCGTGAACCAGCGGGCGTCCTCGATCTCCCCTTCCTGGGGCGTGATCTCGCCCTCGGCGTAATCGGCCACGAAGCCCACCATCAGCGAGTTGGGGAAGGGCCAGGGCTGGCTGCCGAAGTAGCGGAGGTTGGTCACCGTCACCCCGACCTCCTCCTGAATCTCGCGGAGGATGGTGTCCTCCAGCGACTCGCCCGGCTCCACGAACCCGGCGAGGGTGCTGTAGACGCCCGGAGCGAAGTGGGGCGAGCGGGCGAGGAGAACCTCGTCCCCCCGCTCGACCCGCACGATCACGGCTGGGGAAATGCGCGGAAAATGCTGGAGGCCGCAGGCGGTACAGGTGCGGGAAAGCTCCGCGCTCCGCCGCTGCGTGGGCGCTCCGCACCGGCCGCAGAACCGGTGGTTCAAGTCCCACTCCACGATCTGCACGGCCCGGCCGGCGAGGCTCCAGACGTCCTCCGGCAGCAGCGTCCAGAGCTTGCGCAGGCCGAGGAAAGCCATGCCGCTTGGCAGCTCCACCTTCGGTCCCACCGAGGTCGCGAAGCTGCCCCAACCCGGTGCGTCTCCCCGGCCGCGAGTCCCAGCCTCTCCCATTCGGCGGCCGTCGGGAGGCGTGCCTCGGCGCCATCCTCGAAGACCAGGAGCTCACTGGTCCTGAAGACGAACCACAGGTCGTCCGGGAACGTCTCGCTCACGGCTCGAAGCGCTGCAGGCTCGCCAGGTACTGGGCGAACGTCTCGTTGAAGAGCGCTCCTGGCCGTTTCTGGCGCAGCACCTGGACCGTCTCCTCGCCCGTGAGTCCCATCTGCATCAGGATCAGCCCCGCCACCAGCGCCGAGCGGTTGAACCCCATGCCGCAGTGGGAGAGCACCCGGTGCCCGCTCTTCACCAGCGAGGCACCGAGCCGGGCCACGGCGTGGAGCTTCGCCGCGTCGGGCAGATCCTCGTCGTAAATGGGGAAGTAGACGTAGAGGATGTGGTTGGGCATGGTGGGGATGCCGTGGTCGATATCCCCTTCGAGATCGATGACGACGGTGATCCCGTGCTCGTCCAGATACTTCCAGTCCTCGATCTTGGGCGAGAGAAAGAGGCAGCCGTCTTCGTCCAGGCAGACGATGTTCATGGTCCGAATCCTAGAGCCGCCAATACTCGAAATCCTTCGATTTCGGGTTCCAGTAGATGTGGAACGCGTCGCACCGGTCGTCATGAAGGTTGATCCCCAGCCCCTTCGCGGGATGTTCGGCCTTCGGCCCCTCGTTCTCTTCGAGCGGCTCCGGGCTGATCTTCGCGCTTTTCGAGCAGAGAGCATCCTCGTCGCCGTCCCAAGGGAAATCCAGGGTCCAGGCCAGCTCGGAGCCGGTCTTTCCGGAGACGATCCCTACGACGAACCGTTCGCCCTGCACTCCCGAGAGCGCGGAGTCCGAGGTGCCGTCCAGGTTGAAGTCGCCCTCGATCAGGCTCTTTTCGTTCCAGCTGGCGGCGGGTTTCTTGGCCTTCAGCACGTCGAGAACCTTGCGGGAGCCCGTCATCGGCCCGGTGCGCGGCTCCTCGCGGCCGGCACAGGCCCCCAGGAGGAGAAAGACGAGAAGGAATGGGATCGCGGAGGTCTTCACGGGGAGATCATACCGCTACCGCGTCCCGGCCACGTCCTTCTTCCGCAGGTGCTGGTCGATCATCACCGCCGCGATGTTCCCCGTGCCCAGGGCGACGGCGACCTGCTGGGTCATGGGGCGCAGGTCGCCCGCGATCCAGACGCCGGGCACGTTGGTGTCCCCGCGTTGCGAAAGGGGCTGTGCGTGGTACCCCGTGGCGGCGATCTCCACTCCGAGCTGCTCGGCAAGGTCGGTCCGCCCCCGGGCCGGGCTGGAGACGAAGAAGGCCTCAGCCGTCACGGTCGAGCCATCCTGAAGCTCCAGGGCCTGGAGCTGGCGTTTGTCGCCCACCAGCCGCTTGATCTCGCCTTCGAGCACGGGGATCTTGCGGTCCGCGAGCCGCTTCACCCAATGCTCGGAGAGATCCCGGTCGCCGGTCAGCAACACCCGCAGGCGCTCCGTGTAGCGGGAGAGGCCCACCGCCATGCCCGCCGCCCAGTCCGCCGGCCCGGCGCCAATCACCACCGTGTCCTTGCCGAACAGCTCCGGCCCCTCGCAGTCCGAGCAGTAGAAGAGATTCCCCTTGCCTGCGTAGGCAAAGCAGGGCGTGAAATCGCCATCCACCGTGGGGTGGTAGCGGGCCACGCCGGTGGCGAGGAGCACGGTGCGCCCCCGCCACGTCTCGCCCTTGCTGCCGGTGAGCAGGAAGTCCTCCTCCTGGCCCGTGGCCTGAACCACGTTGCCATGCCGGACCTCAGCCCCCGCGGCCTGGGCCTGGGCCTTGAGGCGCTTCTGAATCTCCACGCCCGCCGCCTCCGGCATGCCGGGCACGTTCCAAAGCTGCTCCAGGGTGAAGAAAAGGGGACCGGAGACGCGGTCGACCACCAGCACCTTCCGCTGGTGCCACGCGAGATGGAGGGCCGCCGTAAGCCCGGCGGGGCCACCGCCGACGATCAGGGTGTCGTAGAGATCCATGGGGCCTAGCTTAGACTGCATGGGCCGCGGAGCGGAACGAGTGGGCTCGCGACCCCTACGGAAGGCTCGCCGGCGCTTCAAGGGCGCTACGCCGTCCCTGCAACTCTTTGGACCGCTGTTGAGCGGATGGGAACGGCGGAGGCCACCGCCCTGAAAGGCGGAATTTGAACAGCCTGGGGCGTCAGCCCATGTCATTCCACACATCTCCATTTGGGTTGTTTGGGCTGGGTGATCCAACCGGTTACCGTGAATCGTTCTCGTGTGCCCTCCGAGGGAGACGCCCCGCCGTTTGCGGACCCGGAAAGTGCCCGGTTGAGGACTGGAGCGTCTCTACGGACCCATCGTGCCAAGGCCAACGTTGAGGTGACGGGGACGCTTTCTCGACACCTCCGTAACCCAACCGTTTGCAACGGCAACACCGTTGCGTAGAGACGGCCCAGTCCTCAACCGACGCCCTTTCCGGGTGCACCGTCGGCGGGCCGTCTCCTCGAAGGGCAGATCGGGACGATCCTCCTCACCCTCATGAAGACCCCGAGATGTGTGTAATGACATGGGCGTCAGCCCCAGGGATCGAGGCCAAAAAATTGCCCGAGCCCTGGAGGGCCGACAGAGATGCCGCAAACCTTGCGACATCCTTTGCGACACACCTCCCGTTTCAACGGCTACGACCGAAACGTGAAGACGACGAGGATCTCTACCCACGTGATGAATCCTGGAGGTTAGAGCCCAGAGTTCCGCGGACTCTTCTAGGTTGCTTACACGGCCCTTCTAAGCAGAGTTGACGAGGATAACGAGCCGGCGTAGAATCAGCGTAAGTTGCGGCAATCTCGACACATAGAGCCATGGCGATTTCCCGGCGCTGACCTGCTCTGGCTTGGTGCGATAGGTGATAAGGCAGATTGGAAGCCGTAGCGGCGACCGTTGATTATGAGGTTAGGTGTCAGGAGAACAGCGGTGGCTAAGTGAAGAACAAGAAACAACACTTTGTTCCACGAACTTATCTGAAGGCGTCGTGCGACCCTAATGTAGCCAGCCAAGCATGAGCCCTGACGTCTGGATCTTTCAGCGTGACTCCCGGGAGGGGAAATCCCGGGCTCCAGCCAATATATTCTATGAGGTCGATTTCTACACGCATCCTGGAAAGGATGGCGAGCGTGATCTTAGCCTTGAGAGTATCCTGGGCAGAGTTGAAACGAAGTTCAGTACGGTGCGCCTGAGATTGGATGAGAGGTTGCCTCTGATCGCTTCAGGACCGATTCTGGATTTGTGCCTTCTGTGCGGCCATGCATGGACGCACGCGAGCTAACGGAGCATAGGCGAAAGCAATGGAGAGAGGCCCTAGAAACCATGAACAAACTGGCCGAATGGGCGAAGACTGCGTCCCCAGAGAAGCTGCGCAGTTTTAGTGGGCCAACCTCAAGCGACAATGAAACGCAGTCGCTAAACCAAGACGATGTGCAGCGGATTGTGGACTACCCTACACAAACGTCCCTGCTAGATTTTATCCAAATCGAGACTCCAATCCTGTGCCGCATGTCTATGGCCATTCTCTGCACCGACGATGATCTGGGTTTTATTACTTCAGATCACCCATGCCTTTGGCTTGACCCAGATCGTCCCTTTCCTGGCCTCGTATCTAAGACCATTGAGGTTACGCTCCCTCTATCTCCAAGACACCTTCTGTTTCTCAATTGGCAAAACGTCTCCGGCTATATTCCGGTGCTGCCGATGTTTGTAGATGAGGCAAATCGTATGCGCCGCTTTGATTGCGAGCGTGAGTACATTGTACGAAAAAACGAAGTAAATCCTTACTGGTTTGTCGCAGATCCACTCGCTCTAGGCATCTCTGATCTGCCACCTAACACGGGGCATCAAGCGGATGGCTGACGCCACCGCTTATGCCCGAAGGCGTTTGCCGCAGAGAAACGACATGCACAGGGGAGGCCTGATGAGTCTACGTACCTGGTTGGTTGTCATTGTTTTTGCTCTGACCACCGTTTCCTGCCGGACTATGGAACTCGCCAACAAGACAATCCAAATCAATAAGGGCGACGATAGGGCTAAGGTACTTCAAGTCATGGGAACGCCGCAGGATCGCCAGTTCCTTGGGGATTATGAGGTCCTTCAATACTGCATCACCGGAGCGGGATTCGGCTATCATGACTACAGCGCCATTTGGCTGCAATCCGGGAAGATTGTTGGAATTACCACCTACAAGGATCAGACTCCCGGGTCGTCTTGCCGCGGTCACTTTCGCACTCTTCGGCTTGGGGACGCCCCAGGTAATAGTCCCAGGCGATCGGAGCAGGCAGAGGTCCGAAAAATAGTTTAAAAATGAGTAAAAAGTGCATAGCCGTCTTTTTGGCTTCACGCCGTGCTGGCATGCTCGGCGTGTGGGAAGCGTGAAGCCAAGAAGACTACTTCCAGTGGTCTCGAAAATGCATTTCAGAAGAAGATAGTCTGTGCTGAACTTGGACGCCAACGTCTTGCGCTGGACCGACGTAAGGACGAACAGAATCAGAAGGAGTCATGCACGCCGTCGGAGCAGAGTGGTGCTTTATACGGAGCTGAACACCTGCATATATTCGGCCACAGACGACGTGATAGTGACTTCAATCCGAATGAGATGTCCAGCATTGTGATCTCTAAGCAAATCACTATTGATCTGCTTACGAATCGCACGTTGATTTCTGTTGAGCGTGTCAAGGCAAGGCAAGCAGAGCTTGAAGAGTACCGAGAGAAGAAAGCACGAACTCTTCAGTAAGTGCCAGTGACTGACGGGCAAAGGTCTGCGGTGCACTTGGCTCCGTACGTTGGCGGCGAGCGGTGGCTTCGGATTCGATCTCGGCGATCAGATCGGTGACGAGCTTCCGCTGTTTCTCTTCAGGTAGATGCTTCCAGCAGGGTAAGGGTGACAGCGTGAGGGTTTCGAGCGTCGCGATGGCGGCTTGCCGTTCGTAGAAATGGAAACCATCTTCATGAAGTTCGGTCTCGGATGTAGATCTTCGCCTGCTCCCAGTCCACCATGAAGACTCCCTCACCAGCGGCGAGCCGTTGCTGGCGTTCGCGGAGAACATCTGCATGCCAGGCGGGAGGCTCGAGGGAATCCGTGTTGCGGTTCAAGTCGTCCCAAGCGCCTCCAGGGCTTGAAGTTTCTCTTCGAGGGCCATGGGGGAGATCATAGTTCAAGAGCCGGGGAGGCTTGTAGGCCCCGCGTCCCCTCCGCCCGGGCATAAATGCCATACCTTTACACACATCTCGGGGTCTTCATGAGGGTGAGGAGGATCGTCCCGCTCTGCCCTTCGAGGAGACGGCCCGCCGACGGTGCACCCGGAAAGGGCGTCGGTTGAGGACTGGGCCGTCTCTACGCAACGGTGTTGCCGTTGCAAACGGTTGGGTTACGGGGGTGTCGAGAAAACGTCCCCGTCACCTCAACGTTGGCCTTGGCAAGATGGGGCCGTAGAGACGTCCCCAGTCCTTAACCGGGCACTTTCCGGGTCCGCAAACGTCGGGGCGTCTCCCTCAGAGGGCACACGAGAACGATTCACGGTAACCGGTTGGATCACCCAGCCCAAACAACCAATGGAGATGTGTTACTGACATGGCATAAATGCCCGGGCCAGGCAAAAAAAGCCGGCTAAAGCCGGCTCGAGGATTCTTTGAGTCCCCTTCAGGGGGCTTCTTCAACTTAGCCCGGGCATTTATGCCCGGGCGGGGGCGCGGCTAGGGTAAACGTTCGAAAGCAAGGCACAATCTGCCAAGAGGGTCTTAGAACGTCCAGAGAATGCCGGCGTTGACGGCGAAGCCGTCGAGGTCGATGGCGACGTCCTCGTCCACCACCACGTCGTCCCTGTCCGCGCGGCGCACGGTGGCCTCGGTGCTCCGGTAGAGCGCCTGGGCGAAGAAGTTGGCACCCTGGCGGCTGCCGATGCGCGAGCCTACGGAGGCGTGCCAGCCCGTCTCGTCATCCACGTCCAAACCCGCGCGGGTGGTGTCGATGAAGAAGTAGCTGACTCCGCCCTCGATCCAGACGTTGAAGGGGCCATCCTGATTGAAGTTGATCTGGAGACCGGCGTCCACCGGCAGAACCTCGAGGCCCTCGTCCTGGAAAACGCCCTCGTCATCGTCGAAGAGATTGTCGACCGGCTGGTCGCTCAGCTCCTGGTAATACGTACCCGCCACGCTGATGGCGAGCGGGCTTGAGCCCAGCGGGAAGCTGAAACCGATACCGCCGCCCAGCGCGTCTTCCGCGTCCGTGGTGTCCCACCACGACCCGTAGAGCCTGAAGTCGGTTGCGCTCGCCATGGATGCGAAAGCGAATAGGAGAACCGCGGTGCCTAGTATTTTTTTCATGGTTGTATCTCCTTTGCTGCAGGCAGGCCACCCCACCCGTGTTGTCTTACTTGCCGGCAGGATCTCCCACCAAGCTCAGGCGAACGCCTTGTGCAAGAAGAATGCCCTGCTTGAGGGGAGGGGAAACTACGAGCCGGGAATACGAGCGGAAAGTGCCGGGGTCCTATCGGCTCTGGAGATACTCGGCGGGCACGGGGCTGTCCGGGCGCTGGTTGTCCCACATCACGGACATCACCCACCAGCGGTCGCCGTCGTGGAAGAGCTGGATGCTGTTGATGCCGCGGAGGAACGGGGGAGCGTCCGCGGACCGCCGCCCGTCGTACGTGCTCCACACGTGGGCGATGTTGCCGAAGCGCTCCACCCGGTGGGCGATCTCGACCTCATGGAAGTCGTTGGCGGCGAAAAACGCCGAACGCGAGGCGATGTAGCCCTCGCAGTCGAAGCACGTCGACGATTCCAACGCCTTCTTCCTTCCGCGTGGGCATCAGCCGGGCGGACGGATGGAGCAGCGTCCGTTCGCGCGTCCAGTCGCGCTCCCCGGCCGGGCCGGAGATCACCTCATACATTGCCTTGACGATCCCCTCGATCGATTCGACGTCTTCGCGTCTGGCTTCCATGGATAGCACCTCCTTGGGTGAGGACTATATCGGGAGCGAAATGCGGGCCGGGAAGCGGTTCCGGCTGATCCGGACCTGATCCCGCGTCTGTTCCCCTCGTTCCCGCGTCAACCGGCAAGGAGGGGGAGAGTCCTACCCCTCTTCCCGCGTCCGCTCCCCTCTCTGCCGCGTGACTCCCCCCTCGTGCCGCGTGGCGTCCCCGTCTTGCCGTGTGCGTGGCTTCCCCATCTTGCCGCGTCCCCGCCCCGTCTTGCCGCCACTCTCCCCTCTGCTACCGCGGTCGCTCCCAAGAGAGGGGAGCTCCGCGGGATCCTTGCCGCGTGACACGGGAAGAGGGGGGAGAGGCGCGGGAACCTTGCCGTGTGACGCGGGAAGAGAGGGGAGAGCCGTACCAAGGCGGGTAGCTGACGCGGCACGAGGGGGCGCTGCCGCGGGAAGAGCGGCGGGTGCCAGGAAAAGGAAGGGGAGCGCCGGACCAGCGATGGGGGATCGCGCTACATCTCTGCTACTTGCCCGGCCAGAAATCCTTGCCGAAGCGGTCCGCCAGCATCCTGCCCGCTCCTTCGCGGCGGATCCACTGCTTGAGCCACCAGTCGGGATCGTAGGGGAGGTCGATGTCGGGGATGGGCTGGCCGAAGCCGGCGAGGTTGTCGAACTGCCCCTGTTCGATGGCTTCGCGAACGCGGTTTTCCGCCACGAGCTCGACGGCGCGGCGGGACATGCGGTTGCTGCTCCTGGGGAAATTATGCCCGATCAGGCGAGCATAGTCTCCGCCAGCGCCGTAGCGTTTTTGATGCAGTCGGGGACCGAGACGCCGCCGAGGAAATTGCCGCCCAGATGAAGGCCGGGGAGGGCGCGTTCGATCTCCTTCGCCCTCTCGACGAAGCGGCCGTGGCCCACCTCGTACTGGGGGATGGCCCGGGGCCAGCGGCGGATGAGCCGGAAGACGGGCTCGCCCACGAGGCCCAGGGGGCCGCGCAGCTCCGAGAGGAGGGTGGAGGCGAAGCGCTCGTCGTCCCACTCCACGATGCCGGGGTTGGTGCGCCCGCCCGCGAAGGCGGCGAGCGCGACGTGACCGGCGGGGGCCCGGCCGGGGAAGATCTCGGAGGGGAAGAGACAGCCGAGGGCGTTGATTCCCTCCTTGCGGGGGGCGAGGAAGCCGAAGCCGTCCAGAGGATGCCCCACGTCCTGGCGCCGGAACCCCAGGGAGAGGATGGCGACGGCGGCGTAGGGGAATCTCGGCGAAGAGCCGGCTGGCCCCGGCCGTGGCCTCGTCCAGCAGGCGGGCCGCGACGTCGGCCGGCACGGCGAGCACCACCCGCGCGGCTTCGACCGGTCCGGCCGAGGTCTCGACACGGAAGCCGCCCTCGATGCCGTCAATGCGCACCACCTTGTGGCAGGTGACGCCGGTGCGGACGTCCCCGATCTCCCGCGCGAGCCTCCGGGGCAGCTCTTCCAGGCCTTCGCGGAACGAGATCATGGCGCCGCCGGGGGCCGGCCCCTTGCGGCGGGCGAGGGCACCGCGGATCAGGCTGCCGTGCTGCACTTCGAGACCATGGATCTTGGGCACGGCCCAGCGCACGGAGAGCCGTTCGGGGTCCCCGGCGTAGACACCGGAGACGAACGGCCCCACGGCGTAGTCGAGGAAGGCCTGCCCCAGCCGGCGGCGGACGAACTGGGCGATGGACTCCTCCACGTCCGCCGCGGGCTTGGGGATCCAGGGCTCCCGAAGCAGCCGGAGCTTGGCGCTCAGGGGGAAGAGCGGGGTCGTGAGGAAGCCGCCCGGCCCACCCGGCAGGGGGACGAGCCGGCCCCCCTTGTAGAGATAGCGCCGCTTGGCCGACGGGGAGGCGGTGATCTTCTCCCCTTCCAGGCCCGCCATCTGGACGAGCCGTCCGACGCTGGGGTTGTTCTCGAGGACGGTGTTGGGCCCCATCTCGAAGCGCCAATCACCGTCCGAGGCATCCGGGGCCTCCGAAAAAGTCTCGATGGCCCCGCCCACGCGCGGCGAGGCCTCGATCACGGCGGCGCGCCGTCCAGCCCGTGCGAGATGAAAGGCCGCCGTCAGGCCCGAGATTCCTCCGCCCACCACCACCGTATCCAGCCGGTTGCTCATGGGGGGGAGCCTATCTCATGGGGGGAACCTATAATGCCGGCCCATGGACAAGGTCAATCTGCGGCAGAAGCTCGCTTCGTTCTCGGACCACTGGAGCCCCAAGATCGTCGCCGACCTGAACGGCCAGCAGGTGAAGCTGGCCAAGTTCGTGGGCGAGTTCACCTGGCATCACCATGAGCACGAGGACGAGCTGTTCATGGTGATGAAGGGGCGCTTCCGCATGGACTTCCGGGACCGCGAGGTGTGGCTGGAGGAAGGGGAGATCCTCGTCGTCCCCCGCGGCGTCGAGCACCGCCCCGTGGCGGAAGAGGAGGTGGAGGTCCTCCTCTTCGAGCCGGCCTCGACGCTCAATACGGGGAACGTGGTGGATGAGAAGACGGTGCGGGAGCTGGACCGGATCTGGAGGACCCTCACCGCCGCCCAGCCGCCCAGGGTTGCACCCTGGGCTACGAGTAGGCGCCCTCCGGGCTCAGTCCATCCTACGCCGGCACGCACTTGCAGCAGTCCGGCGGCGTGAGCGCGGGACGTTGACCTTCGGGGCAGGCGGCGCAGCGGACCGTGGAGCAGTCCGCCATCGGTTTGTCATGGTGCATGCAGGCGCAGAGGGCCAGCAATCCCGTCATCACCGCCAGTTTCAACAGGGTCTTCATGGGGAACCTCCTTTGCGAAGATTCCATTATAGAGATCTGAATTACCGTTCGAGCCCCGGGATCTCTTCGAGGTGGGGGAGCGGCGCGTTGAGCACGTCGGAGAAGAGGGTGAGGACGCGGAAGGTGAGGCCCCAGATGGAGGCGTCGCCGAAGCGGATGGCGGGGTAGCGCATCCGCGTCCCCTCCCGCTCCCATTCGAGATGGCTGGCGTTCCCCGGATTCCAGAGATGGGCGAGAGGGATCCAGAACGCCTCGGCCACCTCGTCGCTGATGGCGAACGGCGCGAGGTCCTCGCCCAGGTAGTAGACGAAGGGGGAGAGGACCATCCGGCGGTCCCCGCCACCCAGCCGCACGAGAACGTCCGAGAGGGGGCCGACCCAGTGGGTCTCGGTGAGGACGAGCCCCACTTCTTCCATCGTCTCTCTCTCGGCGGCGGCGCGGGGGCCGGTATCTTCCGGAGACGAGCGGCCACCGGGCAGGGCCATGTGGCCGGACCAGGGATCGAGGGGGTGCTCGGCCCGGCGGATGGCACAGAGGGAGAGGTCGTTGCCGGTGCCGGCGAGCACCAGCGCCACCGCGGCCTCGGCATGGCCCGGCTCGCGGGCCACCAGCGTGGGCTGATGGTGGGACAGGGCTTCCCGGATCTCGTCGATCGCGAACGGCATGGCGGGACGATGATAGACGTTCTCCCGGTCATCGCGGTCATCGCGGTCATTGCGGTCATCGCAGCGGGAGTCGAAGCACCCAGGGCTCCACGCCGGTCTCGCCGTCGTCCGCGGCGAAGAAGAGGTTCTCCCCCGAGAGGGTGAGGTTTTGCGGATTGGAGGAGGCCTCTCCGGGGTTCACGTCCCACACCAGGTGTGTACCCTGGGCCGTGCCGTCGCTCACCCACAGCTCCCGGCCGTGCACGCCGTCGTCGGCGGCGAAGAAGACCCGGCCTCCCGCGGCCGTCAGCCCGCCGGGATCCGAGGAATCCGGACCGGGGCGGACGTCGAGCACCCGCTTCGTTCCGGCCGAGGTGCCGTCCGTCACCCAGAGGCTCGCGGCCTCCCGCGCCCCCGCCCCCGCCCCCGCTGTCATTGCCCGCGAAGAACAGCCGGCCGCCTGCGGGGATGAACGCGGGTTTGCCGGAGAAGTCCGCCTGGTAAGACGGGCTGACGGGGGCGACCAGCACCGGGGGACCCTGGGGATCATCCACCCGGAAGAGGCCGCGGGCGCCCGAACCGTCGAGCGCGGCGGTCAGATAGAGCGAGCCTTGGAAGACCTGGAGGTGGGCCACGGCCTTCAGGTCGAAGGCGCGCCGCGTGCCCTTCGGGGTGCCGTCGGTCCGCCAGGCCACGGGCTCGCCGGCCCGATCACGGACGCGGAAGAAAGCCGTGCCGCCCATCTGGACGAATTCGGTCTCCAGCGGCTCCCTCGTACCCCGGAGGTCCGTGAGCGCTCGGGTGCCGGCCGGCGTGCCGTCGGAGACGAAAAGCTGGGGCACGAAGCCGCCGGCGCGCTGGGTCCGGGCCACGAACAGGAAGCGGGAGCCGAAGGGGTGGAGACCCGTAGGAAACTGCACGCCGGGCAGAGGGGGGACGATCTCGCGGGTCCCGGCGGGGGTGCCGTCGCTGGCCCAGTAGGACCATGTATCCAGGCCGGCGGGGGTGGTGCCATCTACCGTGAAGAGGTACTTGCCATTCCAGGCCCTGGCCACGTCAGTTTCGGCGAATTGATCGAAGCTGATCATTTTCCGGGTGCCGGAGCGGGTACCGTCGGTCCGCCAGAGCTCGTCGCCCAGGGAGGCGCCGTCCGAGTCTTCCCTGTACACCAAGAAGAAATAAGAGCTGCCCACGCGGGTGAAGCCGTTGAGGCTGAAATCGTCGAGCAGATACCCGCGGAACCCGGCGAGCAGCGCGGTTCCCTCGGCCGTGCCGCCGCTCTTCCAGAGCCGTCTCCGCACGCCTTGGACCACACCTTCGGTCTCACCTTCGATCGCATTTTTGGTCGCACCGAACAGGACGGCGCCGTCGTCCAGGGGCACGAACAAGGGATCGGAGCGCGGAGCGGTCCGCTTCAGGGGGGCGACCCGGCGGGTGCCGGAGCGGGAGCCGTCCGCCGTCCAGAGCTCGGAGGAGTAGGCGTCGGTGCCCCAGAGCCCGAAGTACGCGCGGCCGTCGAGGAAGCCCACCGGGGCGGTATACGCCGGGGCGATATACGCCGCGATCCGGCGGGTGCCCGCGGAGGAGCCGTCCGTCATCCAGAGCTCGCCCTTGGATTCGCCGTCCGGGTAGGCGAGGAACCAGGATCTGCCCTGCGAGCTGCCGAGCACCACAGGGGTGAAGCGGTCGAAGTGCACGCCGTCGCAAGCGCCCGGGCAGGCGTCGGACAGGCGCCGGGTGCCGGCTCCCGTGCCGTCCGTGATCCACAGCTCGATGCCATGGGCGGGATCTTTGCCGATGAAGAGCCGGCGGCCGGGATCCGTGTCAGGAAGGATCTGCAGGACGCCGGGACAGGCTCCCCCCTCGCAGCCGGTCAGGGGCGCGGCGCCGGAGAACCCGTCGCCGGCCGTCCAGATCCGCGCGGAGGATACGAAGAACCACCGTCCTCCAAGCCTCTGGAGCGTCGTCAGATCCGGAAACACGCCGGCCGGGAACCCGGGGACGGGGTGGGTTCCCTCCGGCGTGCCGTCGCTGATCCAGATCTCGCCGTTGTTCGCACCGAAGACGGGGAAGTACGCCACGTCGCCGACGGCGACCAGGTAGGCGAACAGGGAGTTGTGCTCGGGAAAGTCATGCAGGAGGCGGGTGCCCTCGAGGGTGCCGTCGGTCCCCCAGAGGTCCTCGCTGGACGGGCCGGCCGAGAAGAGGATCTGAGACGGAATCGGCACCACCCGGTCCCCGTTGACCTCAGAGAGGAACAGAGGGTCCTCCGTGGTGCCGCCGGTGCTCCAGAGGCCGAGCCGCGATCCCCCGCCCTGGTCCCGTCCATAGCCCAGGAAGTAGAGCCGCCCCCTCCAGGCCATCAGGCTGTGGGGAGAGCTCACGGATGAATTGATCCCTGTCACGGTACGGGTACCGGCCACCGTGCCGTCGATCCGCCAGATCCTGTACTCCTCTGACTCCGTGCGCGTCGCGGCGTAGAAGATCTCGGTGCCCGGCGAAAGGCCTGGCACGAGCTTCTCCTCGTAGGGGAAGCTGAGCACGCCGGTCACCGGGAACGTTCCAGCCGGGGTGCCGTCCGTCCGCCAGTAACGGAACCTGTCCGCCGGGTGCTTTTCCCGCGCAACCCGCAGCAGGACGGCCCCGCGCAGGGTCGCCACGGGAGCGATCTGCAGGCAGGGGGAAGGACAGATCGTGGACGACACCACCGTGGTGCCCTCCGCCGTGCCGTCCGTGCTCCACAGGATGCCCTCACCCTTCTCGAAGGTGGAACCCACCGTCGAGAAGAGCAGCCGGCCGCCCAACGGGAAGAAATCTCTGGGCAGGGCGGGATAGTCAGCGGAGCCCGGCGGCAGGGGTCTCTTATTGATGTCCGCGAGCAGCCGGGGCGCCTCGGCGCTCCAGGCGGGCAAGGCCGTCAGGAGTGTCAACAGAACCGGCGTCAGGGCCCATCTCATTGGAGCTCCTGGCCGAAGCGCGCGATCCGACGGCGCATCTCGTCCGTGATCTTGCGCAGGGCTTCGAGGTCCGTGGGGCTGAGGTGGCCCTTCAGCTCCGCGAAGAGGGGCTCGGGATCAACCCCGTGCTGGTGCATCAAAACCAAGATGTCGTACTCGCAATAGGCCACCCGCGCGAAGTCTCCCTGCCGGTAAAGCGACGGCAGGGCCTGGAGCCTGAGCAGGGCGAGCCTTTCCGGCGGGATCTCCTGTTCGATGGCTCTTTGCCGGGCGGCATCCCGCAGGGCCTTGCCGATGTGGACGCTCATGCTGACCCCTATTGTCTCACTCGTACCGCAAAGCCTCCACCGGCTCCAGCGCGGCCGCGCGCCGGGCCGGGCCGTAGCCGGCGAGGACGCCGGCCAGGAAGGAGACGGCGAGGCCGGCGCCCACCACCGGCAGCGGGGGGATGGCGGGGAAGCCGGGGGCGAGGAAGGACAGGAGGAGGCCCAGCGCGGACGCGAGGAGGACGCCGAGGATGCCGCCGGTGCCGGAGAGCATGGCGGATTCGAGGAGGAACTGGCGCAGCACCTCGCCGCGCCGGGCGCCCACGGCGCGCCGGATGCCGATTTCCCGCGTGCGCTCGGTGACGGCGATCACCATGACGTTGGCGATGCCGATGCCGCCGATCAGCAGGCTCACGCCCGCGAGGGCCACGGTGACCAGGCCGATCACCACGGAGAGGCGGTCGAACTGGGCGATGATCTGGTCCGCCGTCGAGAGGTTGAAGTCGTTCGGCTGGGCGGGGCCGAGACCGCGCAGGAGGCGCAGGGCGGCCTCGGCCTCCAGGCGGGCGAGGTCGCGCTGGCCGGGCTGGGCGCGGATGTAGAAGATCGTGGCGTCGGCGTCCGGAAACAGCCGCCGGGCCGTGCCGACGGGGATGGCGACCACGTTGTCCTGCCGGTTCTCGCCGAAGAAGCCGCCCTTCCTGGGCTCGGCCTCGCCGATGACGTAGTAGGTCTTGCCGCCCAGGATCAAGGGCTTGCCCACGCTCCGGCCCTGGCCGTAGAGGGCCTTGGCGATGTTGGAGCCCACGACGGCCACCCGGGCGCCGGCGCGGTTTTCGAGATCGGTGAAGGGGCGGCCGGCCGCCAGCTCGGCGCTGGTGACGTCGAAGTAGTTGGGGGAGACGGCCTCGACCAGCACGGCGTCCGACTCGTTGCCGCCGCCCCGCGCCACCAGCGCCCGGCCGTTGACGACCGAGGGGACGAGGAGCTGGACGCCGACGTCACGGATGTGGCTGCCCAGGCGCGGCAGCTCGCGGGCGAGGGCGGGGTCCAGGGGTTTGCGCTGGGCTTCGTCCTGGGACGGCTTGGAGTAGGGGTCGCCCGAGCGGTGGTAGGCGAAGACGTTCTCGGTGCCGAACTCGCGGAAGAGCAGGGCGATCTGGTTGCGCACGCCGGCCAGGACGGAGGTCACCAGCACCACGGTGACGATGCCGATGACCACGCCCACCACCGCGAGCCCCGAGCGCACGGGCTGCGAGCGGATGGAGGAGAGGGCGAGCCCCACCGATTCGAGGGCCACGTTGCCCCAGCTGCCGCGCCGGCGGCTCAATTGTCCCCATCCTCAATCAACTTGTCTTCCTCCCTCTTGTTCGAGATCCTCAATCGAGCCTCATGGCGGTCACCGGGTCCAGCCGGGCGGCCCGCCGCGCCGGGTACCAGCCGGAGAGGATGCCGCTGGCGGCGGAGGCCAGGAGAGCCAGGATCACCGTGCGCGAGCTGACGGCGAGGTCGAGCCCCAGGGGGCCGGAGAGGGCGCGGGTGAGGGCGATGACGGCGAGCGTGCCGGCCGCGCCGCCCACCAGGGCCACCAGGGCGGACTCGGCCAGCACCTCCCGCACGATCTGCGCGCGGGTGGCGCCCACGGCCCGGCGGACGCCGATCTCGAACGTGCGCTGGGCCACGGAGACCAGGGTGGTGTTGGTGACCACCACCACCGCCGCCAGCAGGGCCATGGCCGAGAGCAGGGGCGCGGCGAGGCCGATGCGGCGGGCGAGGTTGAGCACGAAGGTGCGGGCGGCCTCGGGGGTGAGGACGTCGAAGTTGTCCTCCTCGCCGGGCGCCAGGCCGCGCCGCGCCCGCATCGTGGCCCGGGCGCGGTCCTCGGCCGGCTCGAAGCGCCCGCCCGCCGGGGGCTTGGCCGAGATCTGGAGGGTGGCCGGGGCGCCGAAGGCGCGCTCGTAGGCGAGCAGGGGGATCCAGGCGTAGCGGTCGAGCGACACGCCGCCGGAGGTGCCCAGGCGGGCCTGGACGCCGATGACCAGGAAGCCCCGCCCGCCCAGGCGCAGGGTCTTGCCCACCGGGTCCGCGCCGGGGAAGAGCCGGTCCGCGAGGTCGCGGCCGATCACGGCCACCTGGGCGCCGCGGCGGTCCTCGTCCGGCAGGAAGAAGCGCCCCTCTTCGATCCCCAGGTCCCGGATCTCCGGCAAGCAGGGCGCCCGTGCCCGTGACGCTGGCGTTCTCGAACTTGCGCCCGCCGGCCGTGGCGTCGGCGGTCCGCTGGGCGCTGGCGGCGTAGATCACCCGCCCGCCCGCGTAGGCGTCGAGGAAGCGGACGTCTGGCCGGCGGACCGGCGGGTTGCGCTGGAGCTTGCGCTCCTGCTCGCGCCGCGAGATCTGGCCGGGCGAGGCGATCTGGGCCAGCACGAACGTCTCGCTGCCGAAGGTCCGTGCGGCGCTCTTCTCGGCGAACACGGCAAGGCCGTCGATGGCGGTCTGGACGAGGGTCATGGTGGCCACGGCCACGGCGATGGCCAGGGTGCCCAGGGCCGTACGGAGGGGGTGTCCCAGGCACGTGGCGACCGCCTGGCGGACCGGCTCGACCAGGGAGCGCAGGAGAGGCATGGAGGAAGGGTAGCACCGAACCCTCACCCCCCCGGCCCCCTCTCCCGCCGCCGCCCTCCCTCCCGCCCACGGGAGAGGGGGAGCAGGTTTGTCTGATTTTGCCTTTCTCCCCCTCTCCCGGGGGAGGGCGGGAGGGAGGGGGCGGGAGAGGGGGCCGGGGGGTGAGGGCTCGGTGTTAGACTCCGTCATCGTGAAGAGAATGAAATGGGTGGTGGGGGTGGCCGTTCTGGCGGCGGCGGCGGCGGGCGTCCTGGTGATGCGCTCGCGCGGCGAAAAGCCCATCGAAGTGGAGCTGGGGAAGGTGGAGCGGCGGGCGGTGTTCCAGTCCTTCGTCACCGCCTCGGGGGAGATCGTGGCGAGCCGCTACGCGGACATCGGCTCTTCCGTGATGGGGCGGCTGGTCGAGCTCCAGGTGGCCGAGGGGGAGCCGGTCCGCAAGGGGCAGACCCTGGCCCGCATCGATCCCGTGCAGGCGGAGTCCGACGCCGAGGCCGCCATGGCTCAATACCGGGCTCTGGAGGCCGACACGGCGGCGGCGGCGGCCATGGAACGGGAGGCCCGGCAGGCGCTCGACCGGGCGCGCCGGCTCAACGCCGAAGGGGTGCTCCCCCGGGCGGAGCTCGAATCCGCCGAGGCCTCCGCCGCCTCGGCGCGCGCCCAGGTGGACGCCGCCGCCAAGCGCGTGGCCCAGGGGCGGGCTCAGCTCGGTCGGGCGCGCGACAGCCTCTCCAAGACGGAGATCACGGCTTCCATGGACGGCGTGGTGACCCGCCTCTCCGTACGCGAGGGGGAGATGGTCGTCATGGGCGTGCAGAACCAGCCCGGGACGATCCTCATGACCCTGTCCGACCTCTCCTCCATCAATGCCGAGGTCAAGGTGGCCGAGGCCGACGTGCTGCGCCTGGCCCTGGGGCAGCGGGCGTTCGTGACGCTCGAAGCCGCTCCCGGGCGCGAGCTGCCGGGCAAGGTGGTCGAGATCGGCGCCAGCGCCCTGGCGCAGACGGCCACGGGCGCCGCCGCCCGGGAGTTCAAGGTGGTGGTGCGGCTCGACCAGCCCGGCACCTCCCTGCGGCCGGGGCTGACCTGCGACGTGCGCATCCTCGCCGAGGAGGTGAAGGGCGCCCTGACGCTCCCCCTCCAGGCGGTGGTGCTCCGCCCGGATGCCGGCGGCAAGGAGCGCACCGGCGTCTTCGCCGTGGAGAACGGCAGGGCCCGCTTCCTGGCCGCCGAGACGGGGATCATCGGCGGCCTGGACGTCGAGGTGAAGGGGCTCCGCGAGGGGACGCCCGTGGTCATCGGCCCTTTCCAGGTCCTGCGCGACCTCAAGGACGCTACGGCCGTCCGCGCGCGTCCCGCTTCTTCCTCTCGATAGCACTAAGGATTCATCTTCTTCTCAGGGCGGCCCCTTTGGGGTTCCGCCTGTTTACAATGTCTATTGTCTAGGGGGTGTCTGATGCACAAGAGCGTACTGTTCTATGCCGCCATGCTGCTGGTTTTCGGAGCGGGGATCTATGCCATCCTGGGCTACGGCGCACGGATGGAGGTGGCGGCCCCGTCCGCGCAGAGCGTGGGGGCCGTGCAGCCCGCGAGCCCGCCTTCCGGGGAAGCCCAGGGTCTTTTGAGCCATCTCCAGCAGCCCCTGAGCCTGCTGCTGCTCCAGGTGATCCTCATCCTGGCCGCGGCGCGGGGCCTGGGCGGCCTCTTCGCGAAGATCGGCCAGCCGCGGGTGATCGGCGAGATGGTGGCGGGGATCCTTCTTGGTCCTTCCCTTCTCGGTTTTCTTCTCCCCAGCGCCCATTCGTTCATCTTCCCGGCCTCCTCGCTGGGCTCGCTGCAGATGCTGAGTCAGATCGGCGTCATCCTCTTCATGTTCATCGTCGGCATCGAGCTCGACGTCGAGCACCTGCGCCACAAGGCGCACGCGGCGGTCGTGGTGAGCCACGCGAGCATCGTGGTCCCCTTCTTCCTGGGGTGCGCCCTGGCGCTCGGCGTCTACCGCACCCTGGCGCCCGCGGGCACGCGGTTCAGCGCCTTCGCCCTGTTCATCGGCGTGGCCATGAGCATCACGGCCTTCCCGGTGCTCGCCCGCATCATCGACGAGCGCCGCATGAGGCAGTCCCACCTCGGCAGCACGGCCATCGCCTGCGCGGCCGTGGACGACGTCACGGCCTGGTGCCTGCTGGCGGTGGTGGTGGCCCTGGCCGGCTCGAACGGGCTCGGGGGCGCGGCCTGGACGATCCTCCTCACCCTGGTCTTCATCGCCGCCATGCTGTTCGTGGTCCGGCCGCGCCTGGCCCGTGTCATCCGCGAGGAGCCGGACGGCCAGTCTGCCAGCATGGGGCTCCTGGCCGGGATCTTCGCCTTCGTCTTCGCCTCGGCCCTGGCCACGGAGATGATCGGCATCCACGCCCTCTTCGGCGCCTTCCTGGCCGGGGTCTGCATGCCCCCGAATTCGGCCCTGCGGCGGTTCCTGCGCGAACGGCTGGAGACTTTCAGCTCCGTCCTCCTGCTGCCGCTCTTCTTCGCCTTCACCGGCCTGCGCACCGAGATCGGCCTGCTCAACGACGTGCCGAGCTGGCTCGCGTGCCTGGGGATCATCGCGGTCGCCATCGTCGGCAAGCTCGGCGGCAGCATGGTGGCGGCACGCTTCACGGGGATGAGCTGGAGCGACTCCTTCGGCCTGGGCGCGCTGATGAACACCCGCGGCCTGGTCGAGCTGATCGTGCTCAACATCGGCTACGACCTCGGCATCCTCTCGCCGCGGATCTTCGCCATGCTGGTCCTCATGGCCCTGGTGACCACCTTCATGACCGGCCCACTCCTTCACCTGCGCCAGGTGATGAGCCAGCGCCGGGAAACTTTGATGGTGGCTGAGGGAGGCCGCAGGCCTGTCTAGGCAGACCCCGTCCAGGCAGTTATAGACTGGGCCTCCTTTTTAGAGGAGGCCTCATGCGCAAACTGATCCTTGGGCTGATGTTTGGCGGCGTCCTGCTGGCCGGGCTGGCCGCCGCCACACCTCACGACCCTCCCAAGCCGCCGGGCCCGGACACCTTCGACTCGCAGAAGGCCCTGGCGGACCTCCGCACGTCGATCGCCGGCAAGGAGGAGCAGCCGGCCGAGCAGGTGTTCAAGAACGTCCAGATGTTCAAGGGCGTCCCGGCCGGCAACCTGCTGGGCGCCATGGGGAGCTTCAGCGAGGCCCTGGGAGTCTCGTGCAAGAAGTGCCACGACGTGTCCAACTGGGCGAGCGACGACAAGAAGAACAAGGGCGTCGCCCGGGGGATGATGACCCTGACCGGCGACATCAACAAGCAACTGACGGCCATCCCCAACGTCGACAAGGACGCCTTCGTCAACTGCGGCATGTGCCACCGCGGCCACTCCCACCCGCAGGACGGCATGACGCCTCCCGCGGGCGGGAAGCACTGAGAGAATCAGGTCGGGAGGTTGGCGGTCAGATAGCCGGCGAGAGCCTGCAACAGACTCCGATGCCGGGCGGGAGAGACGGCTCCGATCGAGCCCACGATCCGGTTGCGGGGCAAGACGGCGAGAAACCCGAGGCGGATCAGAGATTCCGAGAGGAGCCCGCTTTGTTTGAAATCGGGATCGGCCCGAGAGATGATCTGGTCGAGCTGGGCGATCCGCCGCTGGATCTGAGTACTGATTCCGCAGACCAGAACGTCTCGATGAAGAGGGAGCTCCCGCAGGACGATCACCGGACGATTCTTGAATTTCTGGTCGGCCTGCGGGAGCGCGGCCAGCGCGACATCACCCTCCTTCATAGTCGGGGTTCGGCCTGACGACCCGATCCAGAGAGTATTCAGGCTCGGCATCTCCGTAGGCCGCTTCCAGGCCCGCGGCCGAGAGGATGTACCAATCTGAATCCCTCTTCTCTTCTCTTGGCAGGACGGTAACCGCCAGGGGCATGTCCTGCTCGAGGTGGAAGGGCTCATCGAGCTGAATGTGCCTGCCGTCGAAATGAGCCTCCAGGGTGACCGATTTCATGCGTCCAAGAATACCACTCGGACCCACGGTATGATCCTCCGTCATATGAAGCCTGTTGAGACGCTGGGGCGCGCGCAGACGCCCGAGGGTGATGAGCTGATCCTTTCCCGGCGCGATGGCGCCTACCGCCTGAGCGTGGCCGGGGAGGAGCTGATGTCCAGCCGTGCCCACGGCTCCGAGGAGGCTCTGGCGCGCTTCGCCTGCGAGCCCCTGGCCGGGCTCAAGGCGCCCCGGGTGCTGATCGGCGGGCTCGGCTTCGGCTACACCCTCCGCGCGGCGCTCGACCAGCTGCCGCCCAAGGCGGAGGTGGTGCTCTGCGACTCTTCGCCTCGCTCCTGGAATGGCACCGGACCCTGCTGGGAAGCCTCGCCGGCCGGCCGCTCGACGACAAGCGGGTGCGGGCCGTGCGAGCCGACGTCGCCACGATGCTGGACGGCAAGGAACGCTTCGATTCCATCCTGCTCGACGTGGACAACGGCCCCGAGGCGTTCACGATGCTGGCAAACGGCCGCCTTTACGAGGCGGACGGGCTGGCCGGCGTGCGGGAAAGCCTGAACCCCGGGGGAGTGCTCGCCGTCTGGTCGTCCATCGAGGCGCCGCGGTATCTGGACCGGCTCCGGCGGGCCGGATTCGAGGCCAAGGCTCACCGGGTGCCCGCCCGCGACGGCTCCCGGAAGCGCAATCACGTCATCTTCCTCGCACGCCGCCTTGACGCGGCCCGAAGGCGCACCTAGAGTATGCGGAAAACCGAGAGGAGCTCGAATGTCCTACATCATCACCGAGAAGTGCCTGGGAGAGCGCTACGCGACCTGTGTGTCGGTCTGTCCGGTGGATTGCATCAAGCCGGGCGACTACCGGGGCGAAGAGTTCATGATCATCGACCCCGAGGTCTGTATCGACTGTGGCCTCTGCCTGCCCGAGTGTCCGATCGGGGCGATCCTGGAGTCGGAGAGCGAGGATCCCGAGTGGGCGGCGATCAACGCCGAGCTGGCGCCCGAGTTCAACCAGAACCCGCCGGTGGCCGAGCGGCCGCGCAACGATCCTCCCCGCAAGCCGGGCAACACCATCGTCAATCCCTAGTGGAATGAAAAGGGCGGCCGCTCGGCCGCCCTTCGTCCGTCCATCCTGAATCCCTTTTTTACAGGCTGGCCATCAGGCGGTCGAGGCTCGCGATGTGGGTGCGCTGCTTCTCGATCAGGCCCCGGATGAGGTTCTGGCAGTCGGCCGGCAGGTCCTTGTTCTCCAGGGCGGACTGGAAGTCCTTGAGGCCGTGCTCCTCCCCTTCCTTCAGAGCCTTGAGCGCCGCGGTGTCGCCGAACAGCTTGGCCGTGCCCTCGACCACCTTGGCGAAGGCGCCCCAGGCGCCGGAGCCCTCGGAGGGCTTGCCGCCGTGCTGCTCGATGTGGTGCCAGAGAGCGTCGGCCGCTTCGCGGTGCTCGAGCTGAAGATCGCGCATCTCGGTGGAGCCGAAGCCGGTGTCGCCCACCTTCTCGCGGGCCTGCCGGTAGGTTTCAATCGCGGACATCTCGCCGCGCAAAAGGCTGTTGAGAGCGGAAACGTCGGTGGCGGTTGTCGTCTGCATGTTGGACCTCCTTGAAGTAAGACTCATCGAACACCTTCCGATCGTTGCAAGGGGTGTGCCGATCCAAAGGCTTCAGCATCGGGTAAACTAGGGGTCTTCTCTGAGACGGCGGGATCCGGGCAAGGACGGTGCGGTAATGGAGTCACTCCACGCGGGAGAAACCTCTGAACGGCAGGCGAGGCTGGAAGCCGAGCGGCGCAACGAGGCCCTGGTGCGCCTCCAGGAGGCGAGCGCCGGCCTGCTCGGCCTGGCCGGAGAAGCGCCCAGCCACGACCGGCTGATCGAGATCCTCTGCCACGTCACGGGCGCGCCCCGCGGAGCCTACTGGCTGCTGGACGAGTCGCTGCCCGGCCTGCCGGTCCTGCTGGCCTGCGGCACCTACGGCATCCGGCGCCAGCCGCGCAACGACGTGGACCGGCGGATGCAGGAGCTGCTCCTGCGGGTCGAGATCATCGCCCACCACCCGGTGGCCCAGGCCGCCCGCGTCATGAAGCCGGTGGCCCTGGCCGATACGGACCTCAACCCGGGCTGGCCCGAGCTCGCGGCGCTGATGAGCCAGACGGGAATCCGCTCGCTCCTGGCGGTGCCGCTGCGGGCTCGCGGCCGGGTGCTCGGCGTGGTCGCCCTCTCCTGGCAGGAAGCCGGCCGCGCGGCGGACGAGGCCACCGCCCGCACCGCCGAGGTGATCGCCAACCAGGTCGCGGCCGCTCTGGACACGGCGGCCTTGATCGAGGAGCTGTCGCGGGTGAACCGGCTCAAGGACGAGTTTCTGGCGACGCTGTCGCACGAGCTGCGGAACCCGTTGAACGTCATCGTGGGCTATACCGAGATCCTCTCCCGCGATCCCGAGGCCCAGGAAGTGGCGGTGGTACGCAAGGCCGCCGAGGTCATCCGCCGCAACGCGGTGACCCAGGGGCGGCTGGTCTCGGACCTGCTCGACCTTTCGCGCCTGCAGACGGGGAAGCTCGCCATCCTGCGCCAGCCGGTCCAGCTCACGGCCCTGGTCGCCGAGGCGGTGGAGGCGGTGCGTTCCGAGGCCGCCGCCAAGCGCGTCGAGCTGACGGTGGAGCCGGCGCCGGAGCCGCTGCCCGTGGAGGTCGATCCCGTACGCATCCAGCAGGTCGTCTGGAACCTGCTCCACAACGCCGTCAAGTTCACGCCCGAGGAGGGGCGGGTGACCGTCCGCCTGGAGCGGGACGGCCGCGACGCCCGGATCAGTGTCGAGGACACGGGGCAGGGCCTGGATCCTGTCTTTCTGCCGGAGCTCTTCGAGATGTTCAGTCAGGAGGACACTCGCGCGAGCCGCCGCCACAGTGGCCTGGGGATCGGCCTGGCCCTCGTGCGCCAGCTCCTGGAGCTGCACGGCGGCCGGGTGCGCGCCGAGTCCGACGGGCCGGACCGCGGCGCCCGGTTCACCGCCTGGCTCCCCCTGGTCACCCACCCGGCCGAGCGGACCCCCACCTTCACGGCGGACGCCGAGGGCGCCCTCGCCGCCGTCCGCGTGCTGGTGGTGGACGACTCGCCGGAGACCGCCACCATGCTGCGCCAGCTCCTGGAGTTCGAGGGCGCCGAGGTGGCGGCGGCCCTGAGCGGCCCCGAGGCGCTGCGCCTGGCCGATGCCCGGGACTTCGACCTCGTGATCTCGGACATTGCCATGCCGGGGATGGACGGCTACGAGCTGCTGGGGGAGCTGCGCCGGCGCCCGCGCACCGCCGGCGTGCCGGCCCTCGCGGTGACCGGCTACGGCCAGTCCGAGGACGCCGAGCGGGCCCACGCCGCCGGCTTCTTCGCCCACCTGGTGAAACCGGTCGAGATCGCCCGCCTGATCGAGACCGCCCGCGCGGCGATCGAGCAGCCGATCGGACGGTGAGGCCCCTCATCACCCCGGCCCTCTTCTCCCGCCCCTCCCTCCCCCCCTCACCGGGAGAAGAGGGAGAAAGGCAAGAGAGCTCAGAAAGGTTTCCCCTCTCCCGGACGGGGGGAGGGCGATGGGAGAGGGGCTAGGGGTGAGGGGCCGCCGGCGGCACCGTCTCGGGCTGCCGCACGGTCACGCGCACGGTGTTGACCCGGTTGTGCTGGATCTCCAGAACCTCGATCGTCACCGGCCCCAGCTCGACGCGGTCCCCCTCCACGGAGTTGCGCCCCAGCTCGGAGAGCACGACGCCGCCGATGGTGTCCTCGTCGCGCTCGGAAAGCTCGACGCCCAGGGCCTCTTCCAGGTCTTCGACCAGCATGCCGCCGGAGACCTCGAAGACGCCGTCGCCCAGCTCCTGGATCTCGGGGTTCTCGACGTCGAACTCGTCCTGGATCGAGCCCGACGATCTCCTCGATGACGTCCTCCAGGGTGACGACGCCGGAGACGCCGCCGTACTCGTCGATCACCGCGGCCATGTGGAAGCGCTCGGTGCGCATGCGCTTGAGCAGGCGGTCGAGGGTCAGGGTCTCGGGGACGAAGGCGATGTCGCGCGCCACTTCCTTGAGCGAGGCGAGCGGGCGGTCGCGCCGGAAGACGTCCTTGATGTGGATGAGGCCGACCACGTGGTCGAGGTCGCCGTCGCAGAGCGGGAACCGGGTGTGGCCGCTCTTGCGGGCCAGGCGGAGGTTCTCGGCCAGCGGCCGGGTGGTGGAGAGGTAGATCACGTCCTGGCGCGGGAGCATGATCTGCCGGGCCATCCGGTGGGAGCAGCTCGAAGACGTTGTCCAGCAGCTCGCGCTTCTGGTTGGAGATCTGGCTGGTGTTGGTCGACGAGAGGAGCAGCCGCAGCTCCTCCTCGTCGTGCGCCAGCTCCCCCTCGGACACCGGGGCGATGCCAACCACCTTGAGCAGCGCGTTGGCCGTGTGGTTGAGCACCCAGATGGCCGGGTAGGTCATCTTGTAGAAGACGTACAGGGGGAGGGCGATGAACAGGGTCGTGCCCTCGGCCTTGCGGATGGCCACCGACTTGGGCGCCAGCTCGCCCAGCACGATGTGCAGGATGGTGATGGCCAGGAACGACACCGTCAGGCTCACCGATGAGACGAGCTTCGGGTTGTCCGTCAGCCCTCCGAGAAGAGGGCGGATGATCCAGGCGAACGCGGGCTCGCCGATCCAGCCCAGGGCCAGGCTGGCCAGGGTGATGCCGAGCTGGGTGGCCGAAAGGTAGGCGTCCAGATGGTGCACCATGTGCCGGGCCACCTTCGCCCGCCGCATCCCTTCGGCGGCCAGGGGCTCGATCTGCGTGGGCCGCACCTTGACCAGGGCGAACTCGGCGGCCACGAAGAAGCCGTTGAGCGCCACGAGCAGCAGGCCCAGGAGCAGCCCCCAGCCGGCCGGGATGATCGATTCGTGTCCGCCGCCGGGCAAGGCGGCAGCCGTCGTGAGCATGGCGAGGGGAGGAATCACGGGTTTGTCCCCCTGGGGGACGAGGCCGCGACCGGACTGGGAGGGTCGTCGTTCAAGGAGACGGATTTTAGCACAGGCGATCCTGGCCCTCGGTCAAGACGGCGTCCGGGGGATAATCAACCCATGGGCCGCCTCCGCCGTCTTCAGCCTGCGAGCCTCTGGGCATTCCTGCGCGCCTGGACGGTCCTCCTCGCCGCCGACTGGGGCCTGCGCCTGCTCCCCTTCGCGCGCCTGGAGCGGCTCCTCGCTCCCGGTCCGGCCTCGCTCGCGGCGGACGTGCCGGACGAGGCCGCCGTCCCCCGCCTCGTCTGGGCCACGGCGGCGGCGGCGCGTCACCACCTCTACCCCATGCGCTGCCTGCCGCGCGCGCTCTGCCTGCGTTGGCTCCTCGGCCGCCACGGCATTTCGAGTGACTTGAAGATCGGCGTCACTCGCGGTGAGAACCGGTTGGACGCCCACGCCTGGGTGGAGAGGGAGGGGCGGCCGGTGGGGGAAGGGGCGGACGTGACCGAGAGATTTGCCACTCTCGGGTAGCTCCCCGGCTCTTGACACGTCTTGAGCTCCCTCCTACACTGTTAGCAGTCACCGCCAATGAGTGCTAGCAGCGGCGGTGACGACCCCAAAATTCAACTGAGCCCAAGGGAGGTAGACACGTGAATATTCGTCCACTGCACGACCGGGTCCTGGTGAAGCGTATCGAGCAGGAGGAGCAGGTGCGGGGTGGCATCATCATTCCGGACACCGCCAAAGAGAAGCCGCAGGAAGCCGAAGTCGTCGCCGTCGGCCCGGGCAAGCTCAACGACGAGGGCGACCCGTTCCCCGATGGACGTCAAGGAGGGCGACCGTGTCCTCATGGGCAAGTACTCCGGCAGTGAGATCAAGCTCGACGATGACGACTACGTCATCCTCCGCGAGGACGAGATCCTGGCCGTCGTCAGCTCCAAGTAAGCGCTCTTCCGAACTCATCAAATATTAGGAGACATAGAAGATATGGCTAAGCAGATCACTTACTCCGGAGACGCGCGCGCCGCCATTCTCCGGGGCGTCAACAAGCTCGCCGACGCGGTCAAGGTGACCCTCGGTCCCAAGGGCCGCAACGTGGTCATCGAGAAGAAGTTCGGCTCGCCCACGATCACCAAGGACGGCGTCACCGTCGCCAAGGAGATCGAGCTCGCCGATCCGCTGGAGAACATGGGCGCCCAGATGGTGCGCGAGGTCGCTTCCAAGACCTCCGACGTGGCCGGCGACGGCACCACCACCGCCACCGTGCTCGCCCAGGCGATCTACCGCGAGGGCTCGAAGAACGTCACCGCCGGCGCCAACCCGATGGAGATCAAGCGGGGCATCGAGCTGGCCGTGCGCGCCGCCGTCGAGGCGATCGACAAGCTCGCCAAGCCGGTCGAGGGCAAGGACATCGCCCACGTCGGCACCATCTCCGCCAACAACGACGAAGAGATCGGCGGCATCATCGCCGAGGCCATGGAGAAGGTCGGCAAGGACGGCGTGATCACCGTCGAAGAGGCCAAGGGGCCTGGAGACCACCCTCGAGGTGGTCGAGGGCATGCAGTTCGACCGCGGCTACCTGTCGCCGTACTTCGTGACCGACGCCGAGCGCATGGAGACGGTGCTCGAGAACGCCAAGATCCTCCTCAACGAGAAGAAGATCAGCTCGATGAAGGACCTCCTCCCGATCTTGGAGCAGGTGGCCAAGCAGGGCCGTCCGCTGCTCATCATCGCCGAGGACGTCGAGGGCGAGGCGCTGGCCACCCTGGTGGTCAACAAGCTGCGCGGCACGCTCCACATCGCCGCCGTCAAGGCTCCGGGCTTCGGCGACCGCCGCAAGGCCATGCTGGAAGACATCGGCATCCTCACCGGCGGCCGGCTGATCACCGAGGATCTCGGCATCAAGCTCGAGAGCGTCAAGTGGGAAGATCTGGGCGACGCCAAGAAGATCGTCCTCACCAAGGACGAGACCACCATCGTCACCGACTCCGACGATCCGAAGCGGCGTGAGGCCATTGCCGGCCGCGTCAAGCAGATCCGCAACCAGATCGAGGAGACCTCCTCCGACTACGACCGCGAGAAGCTTCAGGAGCGCCTCGCCAAGCTCGTCGGCGGCGTCGCCGTGATCAAGGTCGGCGCGGCCACCGAGACCGAGATGAAGGAGAAGAAGGCCCGCGTCGAGGATGCCATGCACGCCACCAAGGCGGCCGTCGAAGAGGGGATCGTCCCCGGCGGCGGCGTGGCCCTGCTGCGCGCCGTCAAGGCCGTCGAGGCGGTGCAGGCCGAAGGCGACGTCAGGGTGGGCGTCAACATCGTCCGCCGCGCGCTCGAGGAGCCGGCCCGCCAGATCGCCATCAACGCCGGCGAGGAGGGCTCGGTCATCGTCAAGCAGCTCCTGGCCGACAACGGCACCAGCGGCTTCAACGCGGCCACCGGCAAGTTCGAGGACCTGGTCGCGGCCGGCGTCATCGACCCCGCCAAGGTCACCAAGACGGCGCTGCTCAACGCCGCTTCCATCGCCGGCCTCATGCTCACCACCGAGGCCATGGTCTCCGAGATCAAGGAGAAGGACGAGAAGGGCGGCGGCATGCCGGGCGGCGGCATGGGCGGCGGCATGGGCGGCATGTACTAAAGCTGTCTCCGCCGGCTCCTGCCGGCTTCGAATAGAAACGGCCGGTCCCGGTGTTCCCGGGCCGGCCGTTCGTGTTTCCGCCGCATTTCAGGAACGGATTACAGGACCGCCTTCTCCCGGATTTCCCGCATGCGTTCCCGTTCATCGCGCCAGCGGTTGGCCTGGGCGTCGCTGCGGGCGCCGGCGGCGAGGCGGCTCAGGGCCTCGATGGCCAGGTCGCAGTAGCGGCGTGCGGTTTCCACGGCGAGCACGGCGAGCGCCCGTTCGATCGCCTGTTCCAGGTGGGGGAGCGCCTTTTCCCACTGGTTCGCGGCCGCCAGGTGGAAGGCCAGGGCTTCGGGGTCGCGGCCGCCGCGCAGCCGTTCGAGGGCCTCGGCGACCTGGAGGTGCATGGCCTGGCGGCGCAGGGGGTTGAGCTCGCGGTAGACGGCGCCGCGGATGCGCTTGTGGGCGAACTCGAAGTTGCCGCGCCGGGCGCCCCGGCTCCACAGGACGATGTCGCGCTCGCGGCGGGCGCTGGTCCAGGAGGGGGCGAACTGGCGGATGAGCCAGCGCTTGAGGAGGAGCTCCAGGCCGATGTCGATCACGCCGGAGTGCTCGTCGGCCGCTTCCTGGAGGAGGTTGACGTCGAAGCTCTGCCCCATGATGGCGGCGAGGGTGGCCAGGCGTTTGGTGGAGTTGGGGAGCCGCCGGACGCGCAGGCGGGTGAGCTCGTCGAGGTCGTCCGGCAGGTTGGCGTCGCTGAGCGAGCCGGAGAGGTGCCAGCGGCCGGCCTCGCGGGAGACCAGGATCCCCTCGTCCCAGAGGTAGTTGATGATCTCGGTGACGGCGAGCGGAAGCCCCTTGCTCTGCTCGCCGAGGAAGGCGGCGAGCTCGGCGGCTTGGTTTTCGCCCACCAGCGATTCGGCGATCTCCTCGATGGCCAGGGGATCGAGCCGGCCGACTTCCAGGCGGGACGCCCGCCCCTTGCTCTCGCCGTAGCGCACGATCTGATCCAGGGGATGGTTGGAGTCCATCTCCTCCGGCAGGCAGATGGCGACGATCCAGACCGGCCCCTGGAGCCTGGCCGTGAGGTAGAGGAGCAGGTCGATCGTGTCGCGGTCCGCCAGGTGGAGGTCGTCGAGGAAGAGGATGAGGGGATCGCCGTCCCGGCACAGCCCTTCGAGGAAGTGGGTGATGGAGCGGAAGAGGCGGCGCCGCCCCTCGACGCCGGTCAAGGGCGCTGAAGGGGGCAGGTCCGGCCACAACTCGGGGACGAGGCGGCCCAGATCCTCCAGGATCTCGCCGGAAGCCGTGGCCTGGGCCTGCTCGGCGAGCTCGTTCTCCTCGGAGAAGGCGCTGCGCAGGATCTCCAGGATGGGCTGATACGGCACGAGGGGAGCCATTTCGTAGCACCGCCCCTTGAGCACGTTGGCCCGGCGCGTGGAGGTGGAGGCGTCCATGAACGACTTGATGAGGCGGGTCTTGCCGACGCCCCCCTCGCCCAGGAGCAGGGAGAAGTAAGGGGCGCCTTCGAGAGCGCGGTTCCACCCCTCCCGCAGCTGCTCGTAGCCGCCGCCACGGCCGGCGAGGGGGATGAGCGGGCCGATGGGCTCTTCGCTCTGCGACGCGGACTCCGCCTCGACGGCCTTGAGGAGGACGGACTCGTAGAGCGCCTTGGTCTCGGGGAGGGGATCGACGCCCAGCTCTTCGCGCAGCAGGTTGACCAGCTCCTCGTAGTGGGCGAGGGCGCGGTTGCGCTGGCCGGCGAGGGCGAAGAGCCGCAGCAGCTCCCGGTGGGCCTCCTCGGAGAGCGGCTCGATCGAGACCAGGCGGCGGGCATAGTGCACGCCGAAGCGGTACTCGCCCCGCCGCCGGTAGTTCTCGATCAGGCGGCGGAGCCCCTCGACGGCGGCCTCGCGCAGCCGCGTCTGCTCGGCCACGAGCCAGTCCTCGAACTCCGGGCATTCCTTGACGAAGAAGCCTGCCAGCAGCTCGCCCCGGTAGAGCTGCACGGCCGCGGAGAGGTGGTGGGGGTCGGCCTGCTCGCCGCCGCCGCCGGCGCGCAGGGCCTCCTCGAAGGCTTCGAGGTCGAGCCAGACGTCGGCGTCCGGGGCGAGGCCGATCTCGCCCTGGCCGGTTCGGACCAGCGCGTCGCCGTCGTCACCGAGCTTGGAGCGCAGGTTGTACACCGCCTGGCGGAGGGCGTGGCGCGCGGCCTCGGGCTCGCGCTCGGGCCAGAGAAGCCCGGATAGGTGGTCCCGGCTGAACATCCGTTGGCGGTGGCAGGCGAGATAGGCGAGCAGAGCCCGGACTTTCTGGGATTCGAAGCTCCCGATCTGCCGGTCGCCGGCCCAGACTTCGAATCCTCCCAGCAAACGTATGCGGATCTTGCTCAAATAGTATTGCCTTGGCGAAACGTTACCGCGTTGCCTGCTCAGTGAGAGTGAGATCGGATGGTCCCAGACTCGATACGCCTGTCCCCGATGGTCAGATCAGTGGGGGATTGTAACCCATTGCGTATCTGGTTCCTGACGATTGCCTGACGCCCGGCGTCCACACTCAGTCGCTGGCATCAGACCCTGCTTCTCGCCTGCTCAGCCGCCAGGAGGTCCAAGCCCATGAACGACAACCGCCCCAAGGAAGGGAGCCCGAGAATGTCCTGGCTGGTACGGTGTTGGGAAGAGCCCAGGGAGCTGGCGCACGCCGAGCCGGTCCTTCGCTGTTTCGTCCGCGACCTGCGGACGGGAGAGGAGCGGTACCTGACCGATCCTCGGGAGATCGGAGAGCTGGTGCTCCGGCAGCTCCGCGCCGCGAACGGCGCGAAGAGCGAGCCCGCGGAACCTGCCGAGAAGAGGCGCCCAAGCCTCAAGCATGGCTGAGCAGTCATCTGCTATTCACTAACTGACGATCTCCTGACGCCCACCCTTCAGACTGCCCGCTGATTCTTTAGCTCAGCTGTACTTTTTTCGCTTGGCTGTACTTTCCCTTCGATCGAGGGGAGAGGGGAGATAGGAGGTTATCTTATGGTTTCTTTTAGATCGAAAACCGGAGTGGCGCTCATGGCCGTGCTGATGGCCATGATGGCGTGGCTGGGGGCAAGCCCTCCAGCCACCGCGCAAATCTACAACTGCCTGCCGAGCTGCAGCTCGACAGACGCCCGGTTCCTGGCCATCGCCAACGGAGCCGGTTTCATCACCTTGAGCCAGACTTCGCTGGACCTCGAGATCTCGGTGCCCGCCGGGACAGCCGCGTTCACCGTCGGAGTGTTCGACGGCGACGTTCGTGGCGCCGACGGCTCGGGAGCCCTGCACTGGGACCAGGGGTCGCCGGCGGGCTTCTCCTACACCTTGTTCGCCGACCCGCTCGGCAACCGGACCGGCACCACGGTGGTCGACCTGGGGGGCTCTCCCTCAGTGCCCTCGACCAGCATGCCGGACAATGCCTGGCTGGACTTCTCGGTCAGCACCAGTGTGGACGCTCAGTCCCCCAGCGGCAACTACTTCTACTACCTTCGAATCCAGTTGACCACCCCTGCCGTCGCGATGACCAATGCTTTCAAGGTCCGCACGGGCGGGGCCCAGGTCGGCGGCTCGACTCTTTTCCCCACCCCGGAGCCGTTTTCCTACATCGCGAACATCGCGAGCACGCCGGACGCTCAGATCGTCTACCCGAGCTATCCGACGTTGACTCCGACCAATTACGACGGCTCGTTCAGCTTCTTCTTCGAGATGCCGGTCACGCCGCAAGAAATGACCGTCTGGGACGGCGACTTCGACCGGGGCAAGTTCAACGGCACGGACCTCGACTCGAACGACCTGGACACACCCGATGCACCGTTCAGGCCTTCCTGGGCCACCGTCGACACGGTGTCGGAGGGGGTCGCAGTCGGTGCTGCGGGCACCACGGGCAACCCGCCGGATGACCGCACCCCGGGGACGACGACGGCCGCGTTGGCCCTCCTGAAGCCCCCTTCGGTGCGGTATGACCTGATCTTCCCGGACGGCCAGGTCTTCTCCAACTCGAACCCCTCGGGCAACCAGGAGTGGGAGCAGTTCAGGATCACCCGGGATCCCCTCGACCTGAGCCAGATGGACTACAGCACCCCGAACATCCCGCACGGCATTTACGAGGTGCGGGTCCAGGGCGTGGACATGCAGAACCTGAACGCCCTGCTCTTCCCGGGCCGGGCGCTGTGCGTCAGCGACCTGGGTGTGCCCTGCACTCCCCTCCGCCCGTTCCTCATCGGTGACACGGTCTTCTCCGACGACAACGGCGACGGCATCCAGGATCCGGGCGAAGCGGGCATCCCGGGCGTCCTGGTCGAGCTCATCGACGAGGCGGGCGAGATCATTGCCACCACGCTGACGGACGCCGACGGCGTCTACCACTTCCCCGTGGAGGCCGGCACCTATCTGGTGCACATCGCCCTCTCGAACTACACCAACGAAGGCACCGGGGCGCTCATCGGCTACACCTTCACCACCCCCGAGACCTGCACGGCCGAGGTCGGCAACGACAACGTCGAGGACTGCGACTTCGGCTACCAGGGCCGGGCGAGCATCGGCAACCGGGTGTGGTACGACAAGAACGGCGACGGCGTCCAGGATCCGGGCGAGCCGGGGATGAACTTCGCCCTGGTCGAGCTGCTGGACGCGGACTTCAACTCGGTGGCGGTCCAGTCGACCTCGGTCGACGGCAACTACGAGTTCACCGACATTCCGCCGGGCACCTACACGGTGGTGGTCAGCCCGTTCGCCATTCCGAACGGCGCGAACCCGACCTATGACCTCGACGGCGTGGTCGACACTCCGTACGAGGCGACGCTCACGGTGTCTTCCGGCGACCACCGCCTGGATGTCGACTTCGGCTTCCGGGGCGACGTGACGATCGGCGACCGTGTCTGGCTCGACGCCGACAACGACGGCGTCCAGGATGCGGGTGAAGCCGGCATCAACGGCGTCACGGTCCAGCTCTATGACGTCTTCCTGGACGAGGTGGTCGCGACCACCGTCACCAGCGGCGACGGCATCTACCAGTTCACGGACCAGTTCGAGAGCACCTACCGGGTGCAGATCGTCTCCTCCACCCTGCCTCCGGGCTATGCGCCGACCTACGACCTCGACAGTGTGGGCACGCCCCACGTGGCCGAGATCTCGGTGCTGGCGACCGAGACCCACGACGAGGTGGACTTCGGCTACCGCGACCCCAACGCCGCCACGGCTTCGGTCGGCGACCGGGTGTGGTACGACGGCGACGGCGACGGCGTGCAGGGTCCGAGTGAAACCGGCCTGAACGGCGTCACGGTCGAGCTGCTCGACTCCGCGAGCAGCGTGGTGGCCACCACCACGACGGCGGGCGACGGCCTCTACACCTTCTCCAGCCTGGCGGCCGGCACCTACTCGGTGCGCGTGGTGGCCGCGACACTGCCGGTGGGCCTCGCGCCCACGTTCGACGCCGACGGCACCGGCACTCCTCACGTGGCGGCGGTCACCCTGGCGACCGGCCAGAACGTCACCACGGTGGACTTCGGCTACCGCGGCACCGCTTCGCTGGGTGACCGGGTCTGGACCGATACCAACGGCGACGGCGTGCAGGACGGCGGCGAGACCGGCATCAACGGTGTCCTCGTCGAGCTGCTCGACGGCGGCAACGTGGTGATCACCACCGCCACCACCAGCGGCGACGGCAACTACACCTTCTCCTTCCTGGACGGCGGCAACTATTCCGTCCGCGTCGTGGCCGCCTCGCTCCCCGCGGGCTTGGCGCAGACCTACGACCTGGACAGCCTGGGATCGCCCCACACCGCCAGCGTCACCCTCACCGGCGGCGAGAACCGGGCGGACGTCGACTTCGGCTATCGCGGCACGGGTTCCGTGGGCGACCGGCTGTGGCTCGACTCCAACGGCGACGGCGTGCAGGATCCGGGGGAGGCCGGTATCAACGGCGCCACCGTCCAGCTGTTCGACGGCGGCGGCAACCTGATCGCCAGCACCACCTCCTCCGGCGACGGCATCTACGGGTTCAACAACCTGGATGCCGGAGCCTACACGGTCAAGGTCGTGCCCAGCTCGCTTCCCGCGGGCGTCAACGGCACCTACGACCTGGACGCCGTGGCCACGCTCAACGAGGCGGCCTTCACCCTCACGGGTGGCGGTTCCCGCGACGACGTGGACTTCGGCTACCGCGGCACCGCTTCGGTGGGTGACCGGGTGTGGCTCGACTCTGACGGCGACGGCGTGCAGGACCCGGGTGAGGCCGGCATCAACGGCGTCACCGTCGAGCTGCTCGACAGCCTCGACGCCGTGATCGCCACCACCACCACGAGCGGTGACGGCGACTACACCTTCTCCAACCTGCTGGGTGGCGCCTACAGCGTCCGCGTCGTCGCGGCCACGCTGCCGGCCGGCCTGGCTCCGACCTATGACCTCGACAGCATCGGCACGGCCAACGTCGCGAGCTTCACGCTCAACGCGGGGGGCAGCCGGACCGACGTGGACTTCGGCTACCGCGGCACCGCTTCGGTGGGTGACCGGGTGTGGAACGACAAGGACGGCGACGGCGTGCAGGACGGCGGCGAAGCCGGCTTGAACGGTGTCATCGTCGAGTTGCTCGACGCCGGCAACAACGTCGTCGCTTCGGCCACCACGGCCGGTGACGGCAACTACACCTTCTCCAACCTGAACGCCGGCAACTACTCCGTGCGCGTGGTCACCGCCTCGCTCCCCGCGGGCCTGGCAGCGACCTACGACCTCGACGACGTTGGCACGGCGAACGTCGCGAGCTTCACGCTCAACGCCGGAGACAACAAGACGGACGTGGACTTCGGCTACCGCGGCACCGCTTCGGCGGGTGACCGGGTGTGGAACGACGCCAACGGCAACGGCGCACAGGACGGCGGGGAGGCCGGCATCAACGGCCTGACCGTCGAGCTGCTCGACGCCGGCAACAACGTGATCGCCACCACGACGACGTCGGGTGACGGCAACTACACCTTCTCCAACCTCGACGCCGGGACCTACTCGGTGCGGGTGACGCCCGCCGCGGGCACGGCTCCGACCTACGACCTCGACAGCGTTGGCACGGCGAACGTGGCGAGCTTCACGCTCTCCGCCGGTGCCAACCGGACGGACGTTGACTTCGGCTACCGCGGCACCGCCTCGGCGGGTGACCGGGTGTGGCTCGACGCCAACGGCAACGGCGCGCAGGACGGCGGGGAGGCCGGCATCAACGGCCTGACCGTCGAGCTGCTCGACGCCGGCAACAACGTCATCGCCACCACGACGACGTCGGGTGACGGCAACTACACCTTCGAGAACCTCGACGCCGGCTCGTACTCGGTGCGGGTGACGCCCAACGCCGACCTGGCTCCGACCTACGACCTCGACGGCGAGGGCACGGCCAGCGTGGCAGGCTTCACCCTCTCCGCCGGCACGCACCGGACGGACGTGGACTTCGGCTACCGCGGCACGGCCTCGGTGGGCGACCGGATCTGGAACGACGCCAACGGCGACGGTATCCAGGGCAGTGGCGAAGCCGGGATCAACGGCGTCACCGTGCAGCTCCTCGACGCCGGGGACAACGTGATCGCCACCACCGTCACCAGCGGCGACGGCAACTACGCCTTCGGCAACCTGCTGGGTGGCAACTACAGCGTCCGCGTGGTCAGCGCCACGCTGCCGGCCGGTGTGGCTCCGACCTACGACCTCGACAGCATCGCGACGGCCCACACGGCGTCGTTCAGCCTCGCGGCGGGCGCCAGCCGGACGGACGTGGACTTCGGCTACCGGGCCACCGCTTCCCTGGGTGACCGGGTCTGGACCGACCTCGACGGCGACGGCGTGCAGGACGTTGGCGAGGCCGGCATCAACGGCGTCACCCTCGACCTGCTCGACGCCTCCAGCAACGTGGTCGCCTCCACCGTGACGAGCGGTGACGGCAACTACACCTTCAGCGGCCTGGTGCCCGGCGACTACACGGTCCGTGTGGTCAGCTCCACGGTGCCCGACGCCTTCACCCAGACCTACGACCTCGACGGGACCGCGACCGCGCACACGGCGGCCGTGACCCTCGGCACCACCGACCGGTCCGACGTGGACTTCGGCTACCGGCCGAACGGCAACTGCGTGGTCAAGGCGGACCTGGAGCCCCTGGGCGCCGGTTCCGGCGGGCACGACTTCTACCTGCCGGGCATCGCCCTCGACTTCATCTTCGTCCCCAGCCCCGGTGGCTTCACCGTCAATTCCGACGGCACGGCCAGCCTGACCGGTACCCTCCGGAGCCAGGCCAATCCGGCCAACGCCTTCACGGTGAGCGTCCAGCTCACGGGCTTCACCACCACGACCCCCGCCGGCAGCCCGAAGAAGGAGTTCGCCTCCTCCTCCTACGTGGAGAACGGCGGCTCGATCGACTCGGCCGGCTGGTGGTACTACACGGCCTTCACCGGTACCTTGACCGGCACGGGCAACTACGCCGGCGCGGTGATCAACTTTACCAACACGGGCCCGGCCTTCCAGGTTGGCTACGGCGCCAACAACAAGAACAGCCGCTACGGCTTCTCCGGCTGGTTCAACTGGACGGTCGTGCAGCAGCCTTCGGCGGGTGGCAGCCTGACGGCCACCGGCCAGGGTGACATCAACAGTGACCTCATCGAGTGCCCGCCGGCCAACGACTCCGTGGGCGACCGCCTGTGGATCGACCTGGACGGCGACGGTGTCCAGGACGCGGGGGAGGCCGGCATCAACGGTGCCACCGTCGAGCTCCTCGACACCTTCGGCAACGTGATCGCCACCACCACCACCAGTGGTGACGGCGAATACAACTTCACCGGCCTGCTGGCCGGCAACTACAGCGTCCGCGTGGTCAGCTCCTCGCTGCCCGCCGGCCTGACTCCGACGTACGACCTCGACAGCGTGGGGACGGCCAACGTGGCCAGCTTCACCCTGACGGGCGGCCAGGCCCGCACGGACGTGGACTTCGGCTACCGCGGCACGGCCTCGGTGGGCGACCGCCTGTGGCTCGACACGGACGGCGACGGCGTTCAGGACGCGGGGGAGGCCGGCATCAACGGCGCCACCGTGCAGCTCCTGGATGGCGGCGGCAACGTGGTCGCCACCGACACCACGGCCGGTGACGGCAATTACACCTTCGGCAACCTCGACGCCGGCAGCTACAGCGTCCGCGTGGTCAGCTCCTCGCTGACCGCCGGTGTGGCTCCGACCTACGACTTCGACGGCGTGGGGACGGCCAACCTGGCCGACTTCACCTTGACCGGCGGCCAGGCCCGTACGGACGTGGACTTCGGCTACCGGGGCACGGCCTCGGCGGGCGACCGCGTCTGGCTCGACGAGAACGGCGACGGTGTCCAGGATCCTGGGGAGGCCGGCATCAACGGCGTCACCGTGGAGCTCCTGGATGGCGGCGGCAGCGTGATCGCCACCACCACGACGTCCGGTGACGGCAATTACACCTTCGGCGACCTCAACGGCGGCAACTACAGCGTCCGGGTGGCCGGCGCCTCGCTGCCCGCGGGCGTGGCTCCGACCTACGACCTCGACAGCGTGGGCTCGGCCAACGTGGCCGCCTTCAACCTCCCCTTGGGGACCAGCCGCACGGACGTGGACTTCGGCTACCGGGGCACGGCCTCGGTGGGCGACCGCGTCTGGCTCGACGCGGATGGCGACGGGGTTCAGGACGCGGGTGAGGCCGGCATCAACGGCGTCACCGTCCAGCTCCTGGATGGCGCCGGGACGGTGATCGCCACCGCCACGACGTCTGGTGACGGCAACTACTCCTTCGGCAACCTCGGGGCCGGCAACTACAGCATCCGTGTGGTGACCCCCGCCGGCACCTCTCCGACCTCCGACCTCGACGGCGTGGGTACGCCCAACGTGGCGGCCTTCACCCTGACCGGCGGCCAGGCCCGTACGGACCTGGACTTCGGCTACCGCGGCAACGTCTCGGTGGGTGACCGGGTGTGGAACGACACGAACGGCGACGGTGTTCAGGACGCGGGTGAGGCCGGCATCAACGGCGTCACCGTCGAGCTCCTCAACAGCGGCGGCACGGTGATCGCCACGGCCACGACGGCCGGTGACGGCGACTACACCTTCGGCAACCTGGAGGCCGGCAACTACAGTGTCCGCGTCGTCAGCAGCACGCTGCCGGCCGGCCTGACGCCGACCTTCGACTTCGACGGCACGGGCACCGATCACGTGGCCGCCTTCAGTCTCACGGCCAGCCGTACGGACGTGGACTTCGGCTACCGCGGCAGCTTGTCGGTGGGCGACCGGTTGTGGCTCGACACGGATGGTGACGGCGTCCAGGATGCCGGCGAGGCCGGCCTCAACGGCGTGACCGTCCAGCTTCTCGACAGCGGCGGCACGGTGATCGCCACCGCCACCACGAGCGGCAACGGCAACTACACCTTCTCCAGCCTGCAGAGCGGCAACTACAGCGTCCGCGTCGTCAGCTCCTCGCTGCCGGCCGGCCTGGTGCCGACCTTCGACCTCGACGACACGGGCACCGCCCACGTGGCCGCCTTCAGTCTCACGGCCAGCCGTACGGACGTGGACTTCGGCTACCGCGGCAACGCCTCCGTGGGAGACCGCCTCTGGAACGACACGGATGGCGATGGCGTGCAGGATGCCGGTGAGACCGGTATCAATGGCGCCACCGTCCAGCTGCTCGACGCCGGCGGCACGGTGATCGCCACGGCCACCACCAGTGGCAATGGCAACTACACCTTCGGCAACCTTGCCGCGGGCAACTACAGCGTCCGCGTGGTCAGCAGCTCGCTGCCGGCCGCCCTGGCGCCGACCTTCGACCTCGACGGCGTGGCCACGGCCAACGCCGCCTCCTTCACCCTCGCCGCCGGCCAGGCCCGGACGGACGTCGACTTCGGCTACCGCGCCGGTTCCATCGGCGACCGCCTGTGGTTCGACGCGGACGGCGACGGTGTGCAGGACGCGACAGAGACCGGCCTCAACGGCGTCACCGTTCAACTGCTCAACAGCGGCGGCACGGTGATCGCCACCGCCACCACGAGCGGCAACGGCAACTACACCTTCGGCAACCTCGCGGGTGGCAACTACAGCGTCCGTGTCGTCAGCAGCACGCTGCCGGCCGGCTTGGTGCCCAGCTACGACCTCGACGGCGTGGCCACGGCTCACCTGGCCGCGTTCACCCTGGCCGGTGGCCAGAACCGTACGGACGTCGACTTCGGTTACCGGTTCGTCGCCTGCGTCATCCGCGCCGGTTACGATCCGGACTACATCGGAGCCACGGGCGGACACGCCTTCTGGTTCCCGGGGATCTCGACCGACCTGGTGTTCACTCCGACCCCGGGCAGCCTGGCGTTCAACGCCGACGGCAGCTTCCGCATGACCGGTACGCTCAAGAGCATCGCGGATCCCAACAAGGGCTTCACGGTGGACGTCTCGTTCAGCGGCCTCACCTCCACGGCTCCCTCGGGCAGCCCGAAAAAGGACTCGCCGCCGCGGCGTACTTCGAGAACGGCGGCCCCATCAAGACTTCCACCTGGGTCTACTACACCTCCTTCTCCGGTACCCTCACCGGCACCGGCACCTGGGCGGGGGCGAAGGTCAACATCACTCGGGCCGGCCCGGCCTTCCAGGTGGGCGTCGGCGCCAACGGCAAGAACCTCAACTTCGGCGGCTCCGGCTGGTACACCTGGACGGTGACCCAGCAGCCGACCTCGGGCGGCAGCCTGCAGACCACCGGCCAGGGCGACATCAACGTCGACCTGATCGACTGCTCGACGGCCGGCTCCGTGGGTGACCGGGTGTGGACCGACACGGACGCCGACGGCGTCCAGGACGCCACCGAGACCGGCATCAACGGCGTCACCGTCCAGCTCCTCGACAGTGAAGGCGCCGTCATGGCCTCCACCGTCACCGCCGGCAACGGCAACTACACCTTCAACGGCCTGCCTGCCGGCAGCTACACCGTCAAGGTGGTCAGCAGCACGCTGCCCGCCGGCCAGACGGCGACCTTCGACCTGGACGGCACCGGCACGGCCCACAAGGCGGGCTTCATCCTGACCGCCGCCCAGGACCGCACGGACGTCGACTTCGGCTACCGTGTCATCTACTCCATCGGCGACCGCGTCTGGAAGGACACGGATGGCGACGGCAGCCAGGATTCCGGTGAGACCGGCCTGAGCGGCGTCACCCTCCAACTGCTCAGCGGCTCGACCGTGGTGGCCACGACGGCCACGGACAGCAACGGCAACTACACCTTCACCGGCATCGTCGCCGGTACCTACACCGTGAAGGTCTCGGGCGGCGTGCCCTCGGGCTACGTCCAGACCTACGACCTCGACGGCGTGTCCTCGGCCAACCAGGCGACGTTCAGCCTGACGGCCAACCGCACGGACGTCGACTTCGGCTACAAGGCGCCCGTGGTCTGCACGGCGGGCGGTACCTTCAAGGACACGTTCACCTTGGCGAGCTTCTCGAACAACGACGGATCGCTGAGCTGGGCGGGCTCCTGGATTGAGACCGACTCAGCGGGCACGGGAGTGAGCAGCGGCAACGTCACGGTGGGCAAACCGGTGAGCGGTTACCTGATCCTTCGGGACAGCCCCGACACCGGCACCCAGCCGAGCGCGGCACGCCAGGTGAACCTCACGGGCTTCGCCTCAGCGACGCTGTCGATCAACCTCCACCTCCGCGGAGTCGAGACGGACGACGCGGCGGTCATCGAAATCTCCAAGGACGGTGGTGCCACCTACACCGTGCTCGAGACGCTGACCGGCTACACCGGCACCTACATCAGCTCGCGCACCTTTGACATCACTCCCTACATCGCGAGCAACACCCGGATTCGCTTCCGGGTCGGCGCCAACTACGGTGCCAGCGACGATTACTTCAAGATCGACAGCGTCCAGATCAGCGCCTCCTGCACTCCGCCGGCGCCCCAGATCTACTCGATCGGCGACCGGGTCTGGAAGGATCTCGACCGTGACGGCTCCGAGGACACCGGCGAGCCGGGCCTCAGCGGCGTGAGCGTCCAGTTGCTCAACAGCGGTGGCACGGTGATCGCCACCACGACCACCGACTCGAACGGCAACTACTCGTTCACCAACCGGGCGGCCGGCAACTACACGGTCAAGGTCGTCAGCAGCACGATTCCCAGCGACCTCACGCCGAGCTTCGACCTCGACGGCGTGTCCTCGGCCCACCAGGCGTCGTTCACCCTGTCGGCCCACCGGACGGACGTGGACTTCGGCTACAGGCCGCCGTTCACCAACCCCGGCACCGGCACCATCGGTTACTGGAAGACCCATCCCGAGGCCTGGCCCGTCCAGTCCATCACCCTGGGCAACCAGACCTACACGAAGTCCCAGGCCATCACCCTCCTGGGGACGGCGAGCAGTGGCGACAAGTCGATCGACCTGGCCAAGCAGCTCATCGCGGCCAAGCTCAACGTGCTCATCGACAACGACTCGACCTGTATCGCCAGCGTCATCACGGTGGCCGACAACTGGCTCCGCCAGTATCCAGTCGGCAGCGGTGTCAGCGGCAGCAGCTCAGCCTGGCAGACAGGCAGCCCGCTTCACAGCACCATGGATGACTACAACAACGGCGAGCTCTGCGCCCCGCACAGGGACTGAGCCCTGCCGCCAACGTCTGTTCGGGAGGGGCCCCCGCGGTCCCTCCCCTGCTGGTCCCGGCGCTCCGGTTGTTTCGGAGCGCCTTTTCCTTTTACGCCTCTTTCTTGTCAATTTCCTGACGTTCGGCGCCCAAGTTGTTTCTTGATGAGTAATATCCTATAAGATACTTGACGATCTCCTGACGTACGCCCTTCAGACTGTCCTTTGCTCCTTAGACTGGCCGTACTCTCCCCTTCGATCGAAGGGGAGAGGGGAGATCAGGAGGTTGTCTTATGGTTTTTTTGAAATCCAAAGCTGGAATGGCGCTCGTGGCCATGCTGATGACCATGCTGGCGTTTCTGAGCGCAAGCCCTCCAGCCGCCGCGCAAATCTACAACTGCCTGCCGAGCTGCAGCTCGACAGACGCCCGGTTCCTGGCCATCGCCAACGGCGCCGGTTTCATCACCTTGAGCCAGCCTTCGTTGGACCTCGAGATCTCGGTGCCCGCCGGGACAGCCGCGTTCACCGTCGGAGTGTTCGACGGCGACGTTCGTGGCGCCGACGGCTCGGGAGCCCTGCACTGGGACCAGGGGTCGCCCGCGGGCTTCTCCTACACCTTGTTCGCCGACCCGCTCGGCAACCGGACCGGCACCACGGTGGTCGACCTGGGGGGCTCTCCCTCAGTGCCCTCGACCAGCATGCCGGACAACGCCTGGATCGACTTCTCCGTCAGCACCAGCGCGGACGCTCAGTCCCCCAGCGGCAACTACTTCTATTACCTCCGAATCCAGTTGACCACCCCTGCCGTCGCGATGACCAATGCTTTCAAGGTCCGCACGGGCGGGGCCCAGGTCGGCGGCTCGACTCTTTTCCCCACCCCGGAGCCGTTTTCCTACATAGCGAACATCGCGAGCACGCCGGACGCTCAGATCGTCTACCCGAACTATCCGACGTTGACTCCGGCCAATTACGACGGCTCGTTCAGCTTCTTCTTCGAGATGCCGGTCACGCCGCAAGAAATGACCGTCTGGGACGGCGACTTCGACCGGGGCAAGTTCAACGGCACAGACCTCGACTCGAACGACCTGGACACACCCGATGCACCGTTCAGGCCTTCCTGGGCCACCGTCGACACGGTGTCGGAGGGGGTCGCAGTCGGTGCTGCGGGCACCACGGGCAACCCGCCGGATGACCGCACCCCGGGGACGACGACGGCCGCGTTGGCCCTCCTGAAGCCCCCTTCGGTGCGGTATGACCTGATCTTCCCGGACGACCAGGTCTTCTCCAACTCGAACCCCTCGGGCAACCAGGAGTGGGAGCAGCTCCGGATCACCCGCGACCCCCTGGATCTGAGCCAGATGGACTACAGCACCCCGAACATTCCGCACGGCGTCTACGAGGTGCGGGTTCAGGGTGTGGACATGCAGAACCTGAACGCCTTGCTTCTGCCGGGCCGGGTGCTCTGCGTCAGCGACCTGGGGATTCCCTGCGCCCCCCTGCATCCCTTCCTGATCGGAGACACGGTCTTCACCGACGACAACGGCGACGGCATCCAGGATCCCGGCGAGCCGGGCATCCCGGGCGTCCTGGTCGAGCTCATCGACGAGGCGGGCGAGATCATCGCCACCACGCTGACGGACGCCGACGGCGTCTACCACTTCCCCGTGGAGGCCGGCACCTATCTGGTGCACATCGCCCTCTCGAACTACACCAACGAAGGCACCGGGGCGCTCATCGGCTACACCTTCACCACCCCCGAGACCTGCACGGCAGAGGTCAGCAACGACAACGTTGACGACTGCGACTTCGGCTACCAGGGCCGGGCGAGCATCGGCAACCGGGTGTGGTACGACAAGAACGGCGACGGCGTCCAGGATCCGGGCGAGCCGGGGATGAGCTTCGCCCAGGTCGAGCTGCTGGATGGTGACGGCAACTCCGTGGCGGTGACCACCACCACGGGGGACGGCAACTACGAGTTCACCGACATTCCGCCAGGGACCTACACGGTGGTGGTGAGCCCGTTCGCCATTCCGAACGGCGCGAACCCGACCTACGATCTGGACGGCATCGCCACGCCCTATGAGGCGACGCTGACGGTGGCTTCGGGCGACCGGCGCCTGGACGTCGACTTCGGCTTCCGTGGCGATGTGACGATCGGTGACCGGGTGTGGCTCGACGCCGACAACGATGGCGTCCAGGATCCGGGCGAGGCCGGCATCAACGGCGTCACGGTCCAGCTCTACGACGTCTTCCTGGGCGAGGTGGTCGCGGCCACCGTCACCAGTGGCGACGGCATCTACCAGTTCACGGACCAGTTCGAGAGCACCTACGAGGTGCGGATCGTGACGTCCACCCTGCCTCCGGGCTACCAGCCGACCTACGACCTCGACGGTGTGGGCACGCCCCACGTGGCGGAGCTTCTCGGTGTTGGCGACCGAAACCCACGACGAAGTGGACTTCGGCTACCGCGACCCGAACGCCGCCACGGCCTCGGTGGGCGACCGGATCTGGAGCGACCTCGACGGCGACGGCGTGCAGGACGCGGGTGAAGCCGGCATCAACGGCGTCAGCGTCGAGCTTCTCGACGCTGCCAACAACGTGATCGCCACCACCGTGACGAGCGGTGACGGCAACTACACCTTCAGCGGCCTGGTGCCCGGCAACTACACGGTTCGTGTGGTCAGCGCCACGGTGCCCGACGGCTTCACGCAGACCTACGACCTCGACGGTGTCGGCACCGCCAACAGGGCGGCCGTCACCCTCGGCACCACCAACCGTACGGACGTGGACTTCGGTTACCAGCCACACGGTGACTGTGTGGTCAAGGCGGACCTGGACCCCGCTAGGCGTCAGCTCGGCGGGCATGACTTCTACCTGCCCGGCATCGCTCTGACTTCATCTTCGTCTCCAGCCCGGGTGGCTTCATCGTCAACACCGACGGCACGGCCAACCTGTCCGGCACCCTCCGGCGCCAGGCCAACCCGGCCCACGCCTTCACGGTGAGCGTCCAGTTCAACGGCTTCACCACCACGGCGCCGGCGGGTAGCCCGAAGAAGGAATTCTCCGCCTCGGCCTACATTGAGAACGGTGGACCGATCGACTCGGCCGGCTGGTGGTACTACACCGCCTTGACCGGCACCTTGACCGGTACGGGCAACTACGCGGGCGCGGTGATCAACATCACCAACACGGGCCCGGCCTTCCAGGTCGGTTACGGCGCCAACAACAAGAACAGCCACTACGGCTTCTCCGGCTGGTTCAACTGGACCGTCGCGCAACAGCCTTCGGCGGGTGGCAGCCTGACCGCCACCGGCCAGGGCGACATCAACAGCGACCTCATCGAGTGCCCGCCGGCCACCGCCTCCGTGGGTGACCGGGTGTGGAACGACGCGGACGGCGACGGTGTGCAGGACGCGGGGGAGGCCGGCATCAACGGCGTCACCGTCGAGCCCTCGACGCCTACGGCAACGTGATCGCCACCACGACCACCAGCGGTGACGGCAACTACACCTTTACCGGCCTTCTGGCCGGCAACTACTCGGTCCGTGTCACCGCTCCGGCGGGCACGGCTCCGACCTACGACCTCGACGGTGTCGGCACGGCCAACATCGCCTCCTTCACCCTGACGGCGGGCCAGGCCCGTACGGACGTCGACTTCGGCTACCGCGGCACGGCCTCGGTGGGCGACCGGGTGTGGACTCGACACGGATGGCGACGGTGTGCAGGACGCGGGTGAGGCCGGTATCAACGGCGTCACCGTCGCAGCTCCTGAACAGCGGCGGCACGGTGATCGCCACCATGACGACGAGTGGTGACGGCAACTACACGTTCGGCAACCTGAGTCGCCGGCAGCTACTCGGTCCGGGTTACGGCTCCCGCGGGCACGGCGCCGACGTACGACCTCGACGGCGTGGCCACGGCCAACGTTGCGGCCTTCACCCTCGCTGCCGGCCAGGTCCGGACGGACGTCGACTTTGGCTACCGCTATGGTTCCGCCGGCGACCGCGTGTGGTTCGACACGGACGGCGACGGCGTGCAGGATGCCGGTGAGCCGGGCTTGAACGGCCTCACCGTGCAGCTTCTCAACAGCGGTGGCACCGTGATCGCCACGACCACCACCGCCGGCGACGGCAACTACACCTTCGGCAACCTGGCGGCCGGCAACTACAGCGTGCGGGTCAGCAGCACGCTGCCGTCCGGCATCATCCCGAGCTACGACCTCGACGGCGTGGCGACGCCTCACGTCGCGGCCTTCACTCTCACGGCCGGCCAGAACCGTACGGACGTGGACTTTGGCTACAAGTTCGTCTCCTGCGTCATCCGGGCCGGTTATGACCCGGATTACATGGGGGCCGCGGGTGGCCACGCCTTCTGGTTCCCCGGCATCGCGACCGACCTGGTGTTCTTCCCGGATCCGGGCAGCATGACCTTCACCTCGGACGGCAGCTTCCGCCTGACGGGTTCCTTGAAGAGCATCGCCGACCCGAACAAGGGCTTCACGGTGGACGTCACGTTCACCGGCGCCACGTTCACGCCGCCTTCCGGCAGCCCGAAGAAGGAATTCCCCGCCTCGGCCTACTCCGAGAACGGCGGGCCCGTCAACACGTCGGGCTGGCTCTACTACCCCACGTTCACCGGCACCCTCACCGGCACCGGGACCTGGGCGGGTGCGAAGGTCAACATCGTCCGCGCCGGTCCGGCCTTCCAGGTGGGCAACGGCGCCAACAACAAGAACCTCAACTTCGGAGGCTCCGGCTGGTTCACCTGGACGGTGACCCAGCAGCCGACCGCGGGCGGCAGCCTGCAGACCACCGGCCAGGGCGACATCAACGTCGACATGGTCGACTGCTCGACCACCGGCTCCGTGGGAGACCGGGTATGGACCGACACGAACGGCAACGGTGTCCAGGATTCCGGCGAGGCCGGCATCAACGGCGTCACCGTCCAGCTCATCGACAGTGAAGGCGCCGTCATGGCCTCCACCGTCACCGCCGGCAACGGCAACTACACCTTCAGCGGCCTGCCCGCCGGCAACTACACCGTCAAGGTGGTCAGCAGCACGCTGCCTGCCGGCCAGTCGCAGACCTACGACCTCGACGGCACCGGCACGGCCCACATGGCGGCCTTCAGCCTGACCGCCGGCCAGAACCGCACGGACGTCGACTTCGGCTACCGGGCCACCTACTCCGTGGGTGACCGGGTGTGGAAGGACACGGATGGCGACGGTGTCCAGGATTCCGGCGAGGCCGGTCTCAGCAACGTCACCGTCCAACTGCTGAGCGGCAGCACCGTGGTTGCCACGGACGTCACCGACAGCAATGGCATCTACGGCTTCTCGGGCCTTGCCGGTGGCACCTACACGGTCAAGGTGGTGAGCAGCGGCGTACCCTCGGGCTATGTCCAGACCTACGACCTCGACGGCGTGGCCTCGGCCCACCAGGCGACGTTCAGCCTGACGGCCAACCGCACGGACGTCGACTTCGGCTACAAGCCGCCCGTGACCTGCACGGCGGCCGGTACCTTCAAGGACACGTTCACCAGCGCGAGCTTCTCGAACAACGAGGGCTCGCTGAGCTGGAGCGCCGCCTGGGTGGAGAGCGACTCCGCGGGATCGGGAGTCAACAACGGCAACGTCACGGTGGGGAACCCGGTCAGCGGCTACCTGATCCTGAATGACAGCCCCGACACCGGTACCCAGCCGAGCGCGGCGCGCCAGATGAACCTGACGGGCTTCGCTTCCGCGACATTGACGATGGATTTCCACATCCGCGGCGTCGAAACGGATGACGCCGCCGTCATCGAGGTCTCGAAGGACGGCGGCTCCACGTACACCGTGCTGGAGACCTTCACCGGCATCACCGGCACCTACATCAGCTCGCGGACGTTCGACCTCTCGTCCTACATCGCGAGCAACACCCGGATCCGCTTCCGGATCACCAACAACTACGGTGGCGACGACGACTTCTTCAAGGTCGACATGGTGCAGGTCGGCGCGGCCTGCACTCCGCCCGCCCCTCCGTCCTACGCCATCGGCGACCGCGTCTGGAAGGACACGGACGGCGACGGCGTCCAGGAGTCCGGTGAGAACGGCATCAGCGGCGTCACCGTGCAGCTCCTCAACAGCGGCAGCACGGTGATCGCCACGGACACGACCGACAGCGCCGGTTCCTACGGCTTCTCGGGGATCACCGCCGGCAGCTACACGGTCAAGGTCGTCAGCGGCAGCCTCCCCTCGGGCTACACGCAGACCTTCGACCTCGACGGCGTGTCCTCGGCCCACCAGGCGTCGTTCAGCCTGTCGGCCAACCGTTCGGACGTGGACTTCGGCTACAAGCAGGTGGCCACCTGCACGGCGTCCGGCAGCTTCAAGGACACCTTCACCACCGCGAGCTTCTCGAACAACGAGGGTTCCTTGAGCTGGAGCGCCGCCTGGGTGGAGAGCGACTCCGCGGGATCGGGAGTCAACAACGGCAACGTCACGGTGGGCAACCCGGTCGGCGGCTACCTGATCCTCAACGACAGCCCCGACACCGGCACCCAGCCGAGCGCGGCGCGCCAGGCGAACCTCTCGAGCTTCGGCTCGGCTTCGCTCTCGGTCGACATTCACCTTCGCGGAGTCGAGACCGACGACGCGGCGGTCATCGAGGTGTCCAACAACGGTGGTTCGACCTACACGGTGCTGGAGACGTTCACCGGTTACACCGGCACGTACATCAGCCCGCGCGTCTACGACATCTCGGACTTCATCGCGAGCAACACCCGGATCCGCTTCCGGATCGTCACCAACTTCGGTGGGAGTGACGACTACTTCAAGATCGACCAGGTGCGGATCGACGGCTCCTGCACGCCGGCGGCCCAACTCGGCTCGGTCGGTGACCGGGTTTGGAAGGACAACGATCGTGACGGAGCCCAGGATTCGGGTGAAGCCGGCCTCAGCGACGTGACCGTCCAGTTGCAGAACAGCAGCGGCACGGTGCTCGCGACGACCGAGACCGACATCAACGGCTACTACCGGTTCACCAACCTGGCCGCCGCCACCTACAAGGTCAAGGTGGCCACGGTACCGTCGGGCTACGTCCCGACCTACGACAAGGACGGTACCTCGACGGCGAACATCGCGACCCTCAGCGTGAGCGCCGGCCAGGATCGTACGGACGTTGACTTCGGGTACGACAACTGAGGATCTTGTCTCGGTTGATCACGGGAGGAGCCGCGGGCGCGGTTCCTCCCCGTTGTTCAGGGCGCTCCGGTTGTTTCGGGGGCGCCTTTTTCCTCTTCAACTCAACTTTCTGCGCCCCAACCCCTCTATAATGAAGAGGGACTCTATTATGAAAATTTCAGTTACACATAATGAATCAGATAACAATATCTAATACCGTACTGTTTCGTGAGCTGGAGGGCGAAGCAGTTCTTCTCGCCACCGGCAGCGGACAGTATTTCGGTTTGAATGAAGTGGGCACGCGGATGTGGTCCCTGCTGCGCCAGCATGGAGAAATCGAGGCGGCATGCCGCGAGCTGATCGCGGAGTACGACGTTCCGGAAGAGCGCCTGCGGGCGGATTTCTCCAGTTTTGTCGACACCCTGGCCATCCGGGGGCTCGTCGAGCGCGTATGAGAGGCAGGGAATGAGCGGCCTCTGCGGCATCGTGGATTTCGGCGCGCCCGGGATTGATCCGGACGTGCTGCGGCGCATGGCCGGGAAGCTCGGCCGACCGGGGCCGGGACGGCATCGCCTATCGTTTCCTCGGGGAAGCCGCGCTCGCTCACCTGACCCGTAACGCCGGAGAGTCCGAACCGGATCACCCCCGGATGCCCTTGATGGGCATCGGAGCCTGCGCCGTCCTGGACGGCCGCCTCGACAACCGCGCCGATCTGATCGCCCTCCTCCGGCCCGCCGAAGGCACCGCCGTTTCCGATTCCGGCCTTCTCCTGGAGGCTTACCAGCGATGGGGGGACGCCTGCACGGATCACCTGCTCGGCGACTTCGCGTTCGCCGTCTGGGACGCCGCCGCCCGGAAGCTCCTCTGCGCCGTCGATTCCCTGGGAATGAAGCCGGTCCACTATGCCTGCGTGGGGTCGCTCGTGGTCTTCGGCTCGGACGCCTTCCAGGTGCTCCGGCACCCGGCGGTGCCCCGGGACTTCGAAGAAGGGGAGATCGCCGCGTATTTAGGGGGCCAGACCGAGCACCCGGAACGAAGCTTTTTCTCCTCCGTCCGCCGGCTGGCGCCCGCCCAGAGGCTGATCGCCATGCCGGGCACCTTCCGGGTCGAGCGCTATTGGCATCCTGCGCCCCGCGAGATCGTCTACCGGCGTGACGAAGACTATGCCCAGCACTTCGAGGAGTTGTTCCGGCAGGCCGTTACGGATCGGCTCCGTACGAGGGGCGACTCGGTGGCGATCGCCATGAGCGGCGGTCTGGATTCGACGGCCGTGGCCGCCGTCGCGCATCGCGGCCGCCACGAGACCGGCAAGGCCATCCAGGGCTACACCTTCGTTTTTGACGGCCTCCAAGAGTGTGACGAGCGGGCCTGGAGCTCGGCGATGACAGAGGAGCTCGGCCTGCCCGTGGAGACCGTCGACGCCGAGCGCCTGTGGGCCCTCGAATCGGCCTCTTCTCTCCCGCACAGCCCGGACACGCCGTTCTTGGGCTGGCGGACCTGCTATGAAGAGATCTTCCGCCGGATGTCCGATCGCGGATCCCGGGTCCTGTTGATGGGACATGGCGGGGACGACCTGCTCCGGGGGAGCACCCGGGCTTACGCGGAGCGCCTGCGGAAGGGGGATCTCGGAGCCGTCCGCGAAGCCGTACGCCACGCGCGGAGCCATCCGGAGCCCGTGCCGCGGGCACTCTACCGCTACTTCGGGCGCCCCTTTCTGCCCGCCGCGTGCCGACCGCCTGCTGAGCTTCGCCTTCGCCGGGCGCCGTGAGGCGCTCCTGCCAGCCTGGGTCCGGCCGGACTTCGCGCGCCGGGCCGGTATGGCCCAACGCCAGAAAGGTCTCCGGCCACCCCGGGCCTTCGCGAGTCCGGCACGCCAGGAGGTCTATGCCAACCTGGTGGCGGTACCTTGGTACAGGCGGCTCGTCAACTGGCACGACCGGAACGCGGCTTTCTTTGGCGTCGAGGTCCGCCATCCCTTCCTGGACCGCCGGCTGTTCGAGTACGTTCTGGCCATTCCTGGTGAACAGCTTTTCCGGCTGGGCAGCACCAAGAATCTGCTCCGCCGGGCCATGGCCGGAATCCTGCCGGAGCGGATCCGGACCCGGCCGGGAAAGACCGGGTTCACGAGCTTTCTAGACGCTGTTTTGCGCTGTGGCGAGGTCCAGGAGATTCTGTGCTCTCCGCGGTCCTCCAGTCTTGGTATCCTGGACAAGGAGAAGTTGCAGTCTGCTTATCGTGATTTCCGGGGAGGTACGGTCGGGGAGAGGCGTGGCCTGTGGTACACGATCACCCTCGAGATCTGGTTGAGGCGTTGTGAGGCGCTGCTCCAGGCACGCCGTTGGATGCCGCCTGGACAGATTGCCGCCTGAGTGACTTCAAGGATCTGGAGGAAATGCAAAGGATTCCACGATGAGTGAAATGACGGAAGCTGTTCCCGCACCCGGCTCCGAGGGCCAGCCCGCGGAGCTCGGGCCGAGGTTGAAACCCTACGAATCTCCCTGCCTGGTAGAGTGGGGATCGATCCGCGAGCTCACTGCGGGTCCTCGCGCCGACGTCCAGGACGATGACTTTTCCGGAACCGGCCCGGTTTGAGTTGAGGCCGTCTGCTCACGGCGTAGCCGAAGCGGTAGGCTTGCCGAGGCTGGAAAGCCCCACTGGGGACTACCGCTCCCTTTCCCTTTTCGGGCTCACGGTCGTCACTGATTTCCCCTTCACCGTCGGTCTGCCTTCCGCCACGGGAGCGGCTGATCTGGTTTTCGAGGTTTCTCCTCTTCCCGTGCTCGCGCACTCTGGGCTCACTCCGGCCTACCAAAGCCCCTACCGGGCGCAGGACGGCGAGAGCCTGGCCTATCTGTACCGATTCGAGGGCTCTGAGATTCTCCATTGCCCTTCCATCGCCGATTTTCGCATCGGACCGGACCGGATTGACGTACATTTTTCAGAATCGGCCTCGGAGCTTGCAGAGCTCCGGCTCCTCGGCCCCGTCCTCTCCTACTGGCTGGAACAGCGAGGGATCCCGACTCTGCACGCCTCGGCCGTCGCCACGGAGCGGGGTGCGGCCGCCTTCCTGTCGCACAAGGAGGGGGGGAAGACCGGGCTGGCGGCGGCCTTCCTCCAGGCGGGCTTGCCGCTGCTGACCGACGACGTCCTGCCCGTGGAGGAGTCCGGCGGGGTGTTTCTGGCGCGCCCTGGCTTTCCCCAGATGCGGATGTGGCCCGACGAGGCCGCTCATTTCGTCGAGGGCTGGGAGCGGCTGGCCCGCGTCCATCCCGCCATCTCGAAGCGGCGGGTGCCGGTGGGAGACGGCGGCTTCGGGGCTTTCCAGGATGCGCCCCTGCCCCTGGCCTGTCTCTATCTTCCGGAGCGCCTGCCGGAGGGAACGGACGGGCCGGTCGAGATCCTGGACGTTTCCCCCCGGGACGCCGTGATCGAGCTCGTGCGGCACTCGTTTTCGCCCCGGCTCGTGGAGGCCGCCGGGCTCCAGGCGCGGCGCCTGGACTTCTTCGCCCGCCTGGCCCTTCACGTGCCGGTCCGGCGCCTTCGTTACCCTTCCGGCTTCGGCCGCCTGCCCGAGGTCGTGAACGCTCTCCGCGCCGCATGGTAGGATGAAACAAAAGCCGAAAGGAGATCAACGAATGAGACTCTGGACAAGGGCCTCGGTCCTGGCGCTGACCGCCCTGCTCTGCTCCGGCTGGGCCGCCCAGGCCCAGACCCACCGCGACGACCGGTATGACGAAGACGACGAAGGCGATCACAAGGACCGCTTTGCCCTGGGCGCGGGCATCGGTCTGGTCGAGCCGTTGAACGAGGTCGAGACCTACCTCATGGCCTCCCTGCGCATCCGCGTGAGCGGGCGGGGCGATTCGGACCGGCGCAGCGACGCCGGCGACTCCGGGGTCACCGGCTACATCGAGCCCGAGGTGGGCTACTGGGAGGCCTCGGGAGACCGGGCCGAGGGGAGCGACCTGCTGGCCGGTATCAACCTGGTGGGCGTAGTTCCCCTGGGAGCGGTGGACAGCTTCTTCGGAGTGGGGGCGGGAGTCCACTTCGTCGACACTTCGCTTCTGGAGAACGACCCGACCCTCACGGACAGCGAGACCAAGTTCGGCGCCAACGCCCAGTTCGGCCTCGACCTCTACATCACCGACAGCCTGAGCGCCTTCGGCGCGGGCCGGTTCGATCTCGTTCAGGGATCGGAAGACAAGGTGCAGACCAAGGTCTACCTCGGCCTGCGCGGCCGCTTCTGAACAGCGTTCGTTCGAGCCCAACGGCCGCCGTTGGGCTCGAACGGGAGCCTCTCTCGACAGAAGATTCTGCCGCAACGTCTCCCACTCCACCGCGGCGCTCTGGAATCCACCGCAAAGCAATTTGCTCCACCGCAACGTTCAGGGCTCCACCGCAAATTCTTCATCTCCACCGCAATGCCGCCATCTCCACCGCGAGCTTCCAGACCCACCGCGGAGTCAATTTCTCCACCGCAAAGTAAGAATCTCCACCGCAATGTATCGTTACTCTGCGGTGGAGACTTGGATCCACCGCAGAGCTTCCCGCTCCACCGCAATGTAAGGTTATCCACCGCAGGGCATGACTATCCACCGCAACTCCGAGGTCTCCACCGCAACGTCCCCGTCTCCACCGCAACGTTCAGGGCTCCGCCGCGTCGTTGGAACATCCACCGCAACGCCTTCTTCTCCACTGCAATGTCTTCTTCTCTACCGCAACGTCCCGCCATCCAGCACGATTCGGCGTGATTTCGGCCGCCGCGCCGGTTTCACCGCAACCTTGGAGGGGCCGTCGTACCAAGAAGTGACCGGGCTGGTTACCGCGAGATCCGCCGTACGGTAGCCACCTTGGTTTCCTGCGGGATTCCCATCACCTCGGTCTTGACCTCCTCGCGCTGGAGGCGCGCCAGCCGGCGGGCCTCCATGGCCAGGCCCGCGCGGCGCATGGCGAGGATCACCGAGAACTCCAGCACCACGAGGACGATGCCGAGAGTGGTCTGGCCGGTGACGGCCACCACCAGGGCGAGAGTGCAGAAGGAGAGCACCACCGCGTAGATCACGGCCACGATGCGCGAGCGCCGGCCGCCGAAGTGGGCGAGCAGGTGGTGGAGGTGCTGGCGGTCGGCGTGGAACATGCGCAGGCAGCGGTCCGCGAGCGGCGCTCCGTCGGCCGGTCGAAGAAGCGCACCGCCATCACCAGCAGGGTGTCGATGACCGGCAGCGCCGAGGGCGAGGATCGGCACCAGGATCGCCACCGCCGCCGGCGCCTTGAGCGAGGAGTGCAGCGAGATCGCGCGCGAGCAGGAAGCCGAGCGTCAGCGACCCCGAGTCGCCCATGAAGACCCGGGCCGGCTCCCAGTTGTGGCGCAGGAAGCCGAGGCAGGCGCCGGCGATCGCGGCCATCAGCACGACGCTGCCGGGGTTGCCCTGGACGATGGAGTAGACCGAGCAGGCTCACCGAGATGATCGCCGACCACGCCGCCCGCCAGGCCGTCGAGCCCGTCGATCAGGTTGATCGCGTTGGTGACGCCGACCAGCCAGAGGAGCGAGACCAGCCCGCCGCACATGCCGAGGTCGATCTCGCCCACGACGGGCAGGTTGCAGCACCTCGAACGACCAGCCGACCTGCACCAGCGAGCCAGGCGGCGAGGATCTGGACGAGGAACTTCTTGCCCGGCCGAGACGCCGAAGAGGTCGTCCACCAGGCCGACCAGGAAGACCAGGCCCGGTGCCGATCGCCAGGGCCAGCAGCTCGGCGCGCGGGATGGTCGTCCCCCACTGGCTCCAGCCCGCATCGAGACCGACGCGCGCCGCCGCCGAGGGCGAGCCCGACGGCGATCGCCACGCCGCCCAGGCGCGGCACGGCGCCCGTCTGGCAGCTTGCGCTCGCCCGGCTGGTCCAGGGCCCGGAGCAGTCGACCGCCAGACGGGTGACCGGCGGCACCAGCAGGTTGGTCGACCAGGCCGCGACGAAGGCGGCGCACAGGCGACAACAGAATCGCATCCATGATGCGGCTGGCATGCTTCCGCCAGCGGTCGACGCCAGCGCAGGCGTGTCTGGAAATGCTGATCTGACCGCTAGTTTTGTGGGCGACATTGTACAGGAAACTGTGCTTCCCGCAAGCCCGTCCAGCGCTTCCGCCACCCCCGCCGCGTCGCCCACGTCCACGCGGTGGTAGCCGCCCTCCGGCAGCCGCCGGAGCAGAGGAGGTGGACGTCCGAGCGCCGCGCTGCCGACGAAGAGGACGGGCCGGCCGGACGCGATGCAGCCGTAGACCTTCGACGGCAGGACGTAGCCGACGAACTCGTCGCGCAGGGTGATCAGGTGGGCGTCCGGCGTCACCAGCAGGCGCGGCAGGAGCGTCGAGCGGCACCGGCCGGCTGCGGTGGACCGGCAGGCCCTCGCGCGCGCAGGATCTCCTCGACCCGGTCGGCCTTGGCGCCGGTGGCGTTGAGCCAGAGGACGACGCGGCCGGAGCCCTCGCGGTGGTGGCGGCGGTAGCCCTCGATGAACGTCTCGTCGTCGTGGGCCACGCCGAAGTTGCCCGAGTAGAGCAGCACGACCTTGCCGCGCGAGCTCCGGCGGGCAGCTCGAGCGGCGCGGTCCCGGCGGGATCGCGACCGGCGAGGCGTCGCGCTTGCAGCACGATCCGCTCGGCCGGATGCCGATCTCGAGCAGCCGCCGCCGCTGGTCCTCGCCCAGCACCTCGAAGCGGTGGACCCGCCGGCGCAGGAAGACCGTCCAGCGGTGGAACAGCCGGAGCCAGAGGACGGTCGGACTGGCCAGCTCGGCGATCAGGCACTCGGGATGGAAGTCGGTGATGCGGTAGGTCAGCCGCTTGCGCAGCAGGAGATTCAGCGGCACGATCAAGTGGATGAAGAACGGCGGGCTGCCGGTGAACAGGATCTCGTCCGCCCGGCGCCAGCTCGCGCCGCAGCGCGCCAGAGCAGGGTGAGGTTGGTCCGCGCCGTCCAGAGCGCGCGGCGTCTTGAAGTCGGCGCGGTCGTAGGTGCGCGGCGTGGAGGCGGACGATCCGCAGCCGGCCCGCGCCGGGCCGCTCCTCTTCGGCCGACTCCGCGGTGGAGGAGAGGCCGGCGAGCACCACGTCCTCCCCGCGGGCCGCCCGCTCGCGGGCGAAGAGGAGGCTGTACTGGCCGACGGCGCCGAAGTCCGGCGGCAGCCAGTCGCAGAGGTAGACCAGCCGGTGCATCGGAAGAGAGGACCCCTGACGTTGCCGGCAGCGAGAAGCGCCGGTCCTTGAGCCGCAGGAAGGGGCGTTCCAGCCAGCGGAAGGAGAGATGCGGAGAGGAGGATCGTGGCCCCCAGGGCGACCGCGTAGTAGGCCAGGGAGTAGAGCACGAGGTGCCCCCGCCACCAGTCCGTGCCCTGGAACAGCGCCGATGTGCCGTAGATCGCCACCATGTGCCACATGTAGACCCCGTAGGAGATCGTGCCCAGGTACTCGAAGGCCGGATTGCCGAGCCGCACCACGTTCCGCGGGTTGGCGGCCACGGTCACGATCAGCCAGGCATAGAGGAGCACCTGCAGGGCTTCTTCCAGGAACCAGCCCCAGGGGAGGAGCCCCGTCAGGTAGTACTCCACGAGCAGGGCCAGGAGCACCCACTGGAAGATCCGGCTGGTGAAGAGCGGCAGGGCCAGGAAGCGCTCCCGGTGGCGCCGGAGGGCCCAGGCGCAGAGCGCCCCGGCGGCCATGAAGTGGAACCGGAGCTGCCCCACGATCCCCTGGACGCTCCCACTGCCGAAGAGGGCGTAGTGATTGAGGCAGAAGACGCCGAAGGACACCGCGAGCAGGCCGCCGGCCAGGCGCGGCAGGACGCCGTGGAAGCGGCGCATCAGGGGTGCCCAGGAGAGGTAGAACTGTTCCTCGACGCCGATCGACCACAGGGGGTTGAGAATGCCGCCCACCCGGTAGAGGCCGTTCATGACGTTGGGCAGGAAGAGCCCGTAGAGGAGCGCGGCCGTGCCCAGGCTGTAGCCCACCGGGTAGGCGATCCCGAGCCGGGGGAGCACGGCGTTGTAGAACACCAGCCCCAGGATGACGATGACGAAGTAGAGGGGCCAGATGCGGCAGGCCCGCCGCAGGTAGAAGCGCCAGACGCCGATGGTGCCCGTGCGCCGCCGTTCCTCCAGGAGCAGGTAGGTGATGAGAAAGCCGCTCAAGGTGAAGAAGACGGCCACGGCGGGGGCGCCGCGGTAGAACAGGGCGCCCCAGTTGGGGTTGGGCAGGCCCGCCCCGGCCTGGTTCATCGGGATGTGGTTCAGAACCACGAACAGGGCGGCCAGGAAGCGGAGGCTGTCCAGGCCCCGGAAGTGGACCTTGCCGGTTTGCATCATTGCTTCGACGTCCCTGCCATGACGACCTCACCCCAACCCCTCTCCTGAAGGAGAGGGGCTTTCCAGGAGGATCTACCGTTCCGTCAGCATCTCCTGGAGGTATCCGCTCACGGCCTCGCGCTCGCGGCTGCCGAAGTACCAGTCGATCGTGCGGTGCAGGCCGTCCATGAACTTCATCCGCGGCTCCCAGCCCAGGAGCTCCTTGGCCAGGCGGTTGCTCGCCACGCGGTTGAGCGGGCCGGTGGGCATGTGGGGGAGGAGCTTGATCTCGGCCTCGTGCCCGGTGTAGCGCAGCACCTCGTGGACCGCGTCGATCACCCGCGTGCGCTCCTCGGTGCCGAGGTTGACCGCGGTGCCGTCGTCGATCTTCTCGGCGGCGAGGACCATGCCGCTCACGATGTCGCCCACGTAGGTCCAGTTGCGGATCTGCGTGCCGTCGCCCCAGACCTCGAACGGGTTCTGGCGCACGAAGGCGCGGGCGATCATGGCGATGACCGCGTGGTTCTCCACCCCGCGCTCGCCGTAGACCGTGAAGAACCGGCACGAGGCGGACTTGAAGCCGAAGTCCCGGGCGTAGGCGCGCAGCGTCATCTCCGTCATCAGCTTGGCCCAGCCGTACATGTTGTCGGCGTCGTAGGGCGGGCCGACCATGTCCTCGGTGAGGTAGAGCTCCTTGGAGACGTCGGTCTGCAGGATGGTTGGGATAGACGCAGCCCGAGGAGGCGAAGACGAACTTCTCCACCCCGGCCTCGTGGGCGGCCTTGACCAGCATGCCGTCCATGGCGAGGTTCTGGGCGCAGGCGGCCTGGTGGAGGTCGACGTAGCCGCGCCCGCCGTGGATGGCGGCGAGGTGGAAGACCACGTCCATCCCCTCGACCGTCGTCTGCGGCACGCCCGGATCGCAGCAGGTCCGCCTTGTGGAAATCCACGATCCCGGAGTCGATGTGCCCCTGGATGTTGGCGAGCCGGCCGCTCGACAGGTCGTCGACCACCCGGATCGACCGGGCTCCTTTTTCGACGAGCATGGTCGATCAGGTGGGAGCTGATGAAGGAGGCCCCGCCCGTGACCAGGACCTTTTTCTGATTCCAATCCATGCCTGCTTCTCCTCCGTCCTGCGCGGGGAAAACCGCAACCGTGCTGTTCGGGTTAGGACGGGTAAGTGTAAGCGGGAGGGGCGGAATGCGCAAAGCCGCGGCGGGATGAGCCCCCCTAGGCTTGACCGCGCTCTTCGAGGAGAGCCCGCAGACGGGCCAGCTCGGCTTCGGCCACCTCGGCCCGCCGGCGTTCGGCTTCGGCCCGCTGGCGCTCGGCGAGGGCTTGCCGTTTCGCGGCCTCCGCCTGCTCCTTGTCTGTCGGTACCAGGCTTCCGTCGGGGCGGAAGAGCCGGACCCAGTCCTGGTCCTCACAGCGCCCTACGGTGCCATGCCAGGGGCCGAGGAAGACCCCAAGCTGGCCGCTCCAGAACCGGCCCTTCTCATCCGGCACCATCGGCTGGTAGGCCGTACCCTTCAGGCGCAGCCCCTCGAGCTTCCCGGGTCTCCGGGTCGTACAGGTAGTACTCCGCCGTACGGAAGACCTCGGCGTAGAGCTTTCTCTTGTCCTTGCGGTCAATGTGGGCCGTCGAGGGAGACAACAGCTCGACGATCACGTCCGGCAGGCGCCCGCCTTCTTCCCAGGAGACCCAGCCTTGGCGGTTGCCGGGCTCGACGCCGCCGACCCAGAAGACGTCCGGGCCCCGGAAGTACTGCCTGCCCTTCACTACGTCCTCCGCCTGCTGGTAGGAGTAGTAGACGAACATGTCCCCACCGGCGTAGAAATCACTCCGTTTCTGCTCCGCCATGGCTTGGCCGATCAGGTCACGGAGGAGAGGGAACTGATAGGTATGCCACTCGCTTTCCAAAGGCTCCCCGTCGCTGAAGACGAGCTCAAAGGGCAGAGGCGCGAGCGCGTAGGCTGGCTGGCTCATGGCGTGCTCCCTTTCCGAGTCGTTCTTCCGGGGATCTTATTCTGCATAGGCGTCAAGGGGAAGAGGGAAAGAGCCGGGGGATCTCCTCCCGGACATCAGGATAGCATGGAGGGTGATGACGAGCGTTTCCACCCTTCTTGGCCACGCCCATGTGGAGATGGCCCTCGCCTGCCTGGGGAGCCTGCTGCGGTACTCGGCGGAGCCCCTGCGGCTGTGCATCCATGACGACGGGACTTTGACGGGGGAGGACCGCGACCGGCTGGCGGCGGGGCTGGGCGATCCCGTCTTCGTGCCGCGGGGCGAGGCGGACGGCCGGGCCGAAGCCGTCCTCGCCGGCCGTCCGGCCCTGCGGGCGTTCCGGGCGTCCAATCCCCTGGCCCTCAAGCTGATCGACGTTCCTCTCCTGTCCCAGGACGATCTCGCCTACTGCGATTCGGACGTCCTGTTCCTGCGTCCCTTCTCCGGCCTCTTTGCCTTCCCGGGGGCGGAGACGGGAGCCGTCTTCATGAGCGACCGGCAGAACGCCTACTCGCTCCGTTCCTGGCATCTATTGCGGCATGGCCGGCTCCGGCTGCCGTGCCGGGTCAACTCGGGCGTCCTCCTGTTCCGGACGCGCTTCTACGATCCGGACCTGTTGGAGTGGTACTTCGGACACCCGGAATTCCAGCTCACCCCCGTCTGGGCCGAGCAGACGGCCTGGGCTCTCCTGGGAGAGAGGGCCGGCTGCCGGCTCTGGGACCCGCGTCTAATCCGGCTGCCGGACGTCGACGATCCTGGCGATGCGGTCGCCCTCCATTTCGTCAGCCCTCTGCGGTCACGGCTCTCCAAGGCGCTCGGCCAAGCCGCGGACCGGACGGGAGAGCCGCCCGTCACCGTGGGGACGGTGCCGGCGCGGCGTTGTCATGCCTGGAATCTGGCCTGGACGGAGGCGAAACGGAAGCTGGCGCGGGCGCGCTGCGTAACTCCTGATTGATCAGCGGAAACCCTTGCCGTCGAGCCGGGCGATGGCAAAGGGCTTCAGCATGGCGTACCAGTCGCGGCCGGCGCGGATTTTCGAGTAGGGGCCGCTCGGCGGGTAGCGCATGGTGATGGGGCACTCCGCCCAGCGCCAGCGGCGGTCGATCAAGACCTTGGCGTAGACGTAGTACTCGATCCCGTAGGTCTCCAGCCAAGGCGCATGCCAGTCGAACTTCGCCTGGCGGATGATGTCCAGCCGGTAGGCGCGGTAGCCGCAGGTGGCGTCGGTCAAGGCGGCCCCGGTCCAGAAGCGGACGAAGAGGTTCACCATGGGGATCGAGCGGCGCCGGAAGGCGGGCAGGTTGGGCGAGGCGCCGCCTTCGAGGAAGCGGCTGCCGGTGACGTAGTCGGCCTCGCCCCGGAGCACGGGACCGAGCACGCGGGGCATCTCGGCGGGGAGCATCTTGCCGTTGCTCGCCATGGTGCCGAACACGTCGTACCCCTCTTTGAGCGCCCAGTCGAGGGCCAGCATGTAGCTGTAGCCGACGCCCGCGGTTGCGCGGCACGTCGAGATAAGGGAAGCCGCTGTCGCGGACCATGCCCTCGGAGCCGTCGCTCGAGCCGTTGTTGACCAGGAGCACCGTGTCGCAGGGGAGGGGGCCGGAGCGCAGCTCCGCCAGCACGGCGGGGAGCTCGCGCGCCTGGTTGAAAACCGGCATGAAGAAGACGCTCTTCACCAGCCACCGTCCACGTGCAGCACCTGGCCGCTCAGGTTGCAGTCGTCCATGAGCAGGAGGCGGAAGGGAGGGAGCACGTCCTCGACCGTGATCAGCCGCTCGGTGGCCGTGCGGCGGCGGATGGTGTCGATCTGGCGGCCGGCGAGCACGGCCGACATCTCCGAGGAGAAGAAGCCGGGCGCGATGGCGTTGACCAGGATTCCCCGCGGACCCACCTCGTGGGCCAGCGAGCGGGTGAGCGCCTCCAGCCCTCCCTTGGCCGCGGTGTAGACGGACAGCCCGGCGAAGCCGCGGGTGGCGCAGATCGAGGTGATGTTGATGATGCGGCCGCCCACGCCCGCGAGGAGCATCTGCTTGAGGACCGTGCGGGTGAGAAGGATCGGCGCTTCGAGATTGACGGCCAGCAGGGCGCCGATCTGCTCCTCGGGGAGGTGGACGAGGAGATGGTCCTGCCCCACGGCGGCGTTGTTGACCAGCGCGTGGATGGGGCCGAAGGCGTCCACGGCGTCGCGCACGAAAGTCCGGACGCCCGCGGCGTCGGTGCCGTCCAGGGCCCGGAAAATCAGCCGCCCTGGATTCTCCTCGGCCAGGGCGCGGATCTCGGGCGTCTCGCCGCGGGCGAAGGTGGCCACGCGGAAGCCGTTCTCCAGGCAGAAGCCCGCGAGGGCCAGGCCGAGGCCGCGCGAGCCCCCGGAGAGGATGACGCAATCAGGCATGGCTTCTCCCTGCCTTCAAGGCGGCGGACAGCGGAATCTGATCCAGGAGGTTCCAGAAGCGGGGAATCATCCACTCCGGCAGGCGGCGTTCGGCACAGTGGGCGGCCAGCTCCCGCTCGGCGAGATCCTGGGGGAGGGCGCGCCCTGCCGGCGCCAGCACGACGTCGGCGGCCACCAGCGTGCCCACCAGGGGGGCGCGGGCTCCGCGCACGCGGCACCAGCTCACCAGGGGGGAGGCGAGCAGGGCCTCTTCCACGGCGGCGGCGGATACCTTGCGGCCTCCGACGTTGAGCAGGTCCCCGGCCACGCGGCCGGTGATGACGACCCGGCCTTCCCTCACCTCGGCACGGTCGCCCGTGGCATGCCATTCCTGGACGCCGGCCGCCGCGTGGGAGGAGCGGACGTAAAGCTCGCCGTCCACCACGCGCAGACCGCGGCGGCCGTCCCCCAGCCAGTTTTCCGGAAATCCCTCCCGGCCGTCATGGACCACCACGGCGGCCCCGACTTCGGTGGAAGCATAGATGTGGGTCAGGCGAGCCGCCGGAAAGAGGTTGCGCAGGCGGTCCAGGAGATCCTGCCGGACCGGCTCCCCTCCGAGGGTGACCTGGGCGAGGGAAACGCGCTGGATCTCCACCTCCGCCCTCATCGCCAGCAGATAGCGCCAAAAGCTGGGGGTCGCGCTCACCGCGTCGAACTCTAAGCCCGCGCCCTCGTCCCAGATCTCCTCCGGGGAGGAGCCCGCGGGCGCCACCAGCGTCTGCCCGGGCAGAAACATCCAAAGGGTCAGCATCTGGAACCAGGCGTAGGTGCCGGGCAGGTAGGTCAGGAGCCAGCGGTGCTCCGGCGCCGCCGTCCCGGAACGGAGGGTGCGCAGCGATTCCCAGGTGTGGGTGACGGCCTTGGGGGTCCCCGTCGTTCCGGAGGTGAAGAGGGTGATCCGCCCCGGGATGGCCGGCCCCGGAGGATCGTTCCGTTCGAATCCCAGGAGGTCGCCGCCGGGTCCGATCTCCAACCGGGCGAATCCCTGTTCGGCCAGGGCACCGCGGACCTCGGGGGACGCGGCCTCGGCGGAGACCACGGCGCCGTCGTCCCCCCTCTCCCGCAAACCCACGGCGGCGGCGGCGAGGACGCGGCGGTCCGCCGAGATCACGGCCAGCCGCTCGCCGGCCGCCACGCCGGCCTCACGCGCCCAGCCGCCGAAGAGCCCGGCCAGCTCCGGCAGGGTCTCCTCGCGGCCGGTGGAGACCAGCGGACCGTTCACTCTTTTGAAGCCTGGAGGATGAAGTCGCACACGTCCTCGACCGTCCGCAGGTTGCGGAGGGTCGAGGCGTCGAAGTTGCAGCTCGCGGCCGATCTTCTGCTCGACCCGCAGGCAAAGCTCCGAGAAGTCCAGGCTGCGGAAGGGGATGCCGTTCAAGGGGGCGGACGGGTCTTCCAGGCCGGACGGCTCGCGGCTCTGGCGTTCCAGGATCGATCGCATCAGCGCGAGGACTTCAGTTTTGTTCCATGCTGGTTTCCTAGGATCGGTCAGCTCTGGCGGAATTCGGCGCGGGAAGCCAGAATGCGCTCTCCCAGGAGGCGGATTCTATCCCGCGCCTCCTCGGGATACCGCTCGGCGTAGTGGCGCATCCAGGGGTGGCGGGTCAGGGTTTCGAGGTCGAACAGGCGGGAGACGTGCCCCACCACCGCCGAGTCCCTTCCTGAGACCACGGCGCCCTCCGGGATCTCGCCCAGGACGAGGGTGGCGGCCGTGGCGTAGGAGCCCGTCTTCATGTGCGCGCCCGGCAGGACGGTGCTCCCCACACAGACCACGACGCCGTCCTCCAGCACCACGGGGCGCTCGAGGAACGACGGCGGCAGGGGATCGTTGGTGAGGGTCACCTGGGAGTAGAGCCACACGAAGTCGCCCACCCGCGAGCCCCGGCCCACGTGGACGTAGCCGTGGCACGACACCCAGTCTCCCAGCTCGCAGTCCCCCTCGATGTCGGTGAAGGAGCCCAGGCGCAGGCCCCGGCCCGCGCGCGTGCCCTCCCGGATGAGCACGTGGTGCCCGGTCTGGAGGCCGGGGCCGAAACGGGAGCCGCCATAGATCACCGTGTGGCTGCGGATGGTGCTGCCGGCGCCGATTTCCAGAGCGGTTCGCCGTTCTCGCTCCCCAGGATGCAGCAGTCGCCCACGGTGACGCCGTCCCCCAGGACGACGCCGTCGTGGATCGTGGTGTAGCGGCCGATGCGCGCGCCCGAAACGTCCGTCACAGCGCTTTCCTCAAGGCGTCCGCCACCCGCTCCTGCTGCTCCGCCGTGAGGTGCGGATACATGGGGAGCGACAGGATCTCCGCCGCCGCCCGCTCGGCCTCGGGGAAGTCCCCCTCGCCGGTATCCCAGGTAGGAAAGGGCGCCATGGAGATGGAGGGGGACGGGGTAGTGGATGCCGGCGCCGATCCCCTCGGCGTTGAGCTTCTTCAGGACCTCGTCGCGGCTCTTCACGCGGATTACGTAGAGGTGCCAGACGTGCTCGTTGCCGGGGAGGGTCCGCGGCAGCTCGACGCCTTCGAGGCCGGCGAGCAGCTCGCCGTAGCGCGCGGCGGCCTGTCGCCGGGCCTCGTTCCAGGCGTCCAGCCGCTTCAGCTTGGCCGAGAGGACGACCGCCTGGAGGGTGTCGAGGCGGGAGTTGAAGCCGATCTCGGGGTGGTGGTACTTCTGCTCGCTCCCCCAGTTGCGCAGCTTGCGGACGTGCCCGGCGATCTCGTCCGACGAGGTGACGACGGCCCCCCCATCCCCATAGGCCCCGATGTTCTTGCCCGGATAGAAACTGGTGGCCGCCGCGATCCCTAAGCTGCCGCTCGGGCGCCCGTGATGCTTGGCGCCCTGAGACTGGGCTCCATCCTCGATGACGGGAATCTCCCCCGCCACCTCGAGGACGGCTTCCATGTTTGCCACTTGGCCGAAGAGGTGGACCGGAAGGATGGCGCGAGTCTTCGGGGTGATGGCGGCCTCGATCTTCGCGGGATCGAGAAGCTGGAAGGCGTCGCAGTCCACGAGCACGGGCTTGGCGCCGGCCCGCACCACGCCCAGGGCCGAGGCGATGAAGGTGTTGGCGGGCACGATGACCTCGTCGCCGGGGCCGATCCCCAGGGCGCGGACCACCAGCTCGATGGCGTCCGTGCCGTTGGCGACCCCGATGCAGTGGGCCGTGCCGCAGTAGCGGGCGAACGCCTCCTCGAACTCGCGCACGGGCGGGCCGAGGATGAAGGAGGTGTCGGCGATGACCTGGGCGAAGCCGGAGGAAATTTCCTCGGCAATCTCGGCGTGCTGGGCCTTGAGGTCGACTAAAGGGATGCTCATACGGCCTCCTTGGCGCCGCCGTTGCGGAGCGAACGCTCCAGGGCGGCGAGGACGCGGACGGCGGCGGCGCCGCTCCGGCCGTCGGAGAGGGGGCGCTGGCCCGTCGCGATGCATTCGAGGAAGTGGTCGCACTCCGCTTTCAGGGGCTCGCCGATCCCGACTCTCGGGATGTGGATGTCGCCTTCCCGGATGCTGGTGCGGAACGAGGCGAAGGTGTCGACGAAGCCCGGGGTGCGGTCGTCGGTGACCTGCTTGTCGTAGAGACGCAGGGGCTCGGAGAGGTTCATGTCGTCGAAGGTCAGCATCCCCCGCTCGCCCACGACGGTGATGTCGCGGACCTTTCGCGGGCTCAGCCAGGAGACGTGGAGGTTGACCATGACTCCGTCGGGATAGAAGAGGTTGGCGAACACGGCGTCCTCGATCCCCGGGTTGATCCAGGAGCCGCCCTGGGCCGCCGCCGCCACGGGGGTGGCGTCGAGCCAGTAGTTGGCGATGGCGACGTCGTGGGCGGCCAGATCCCAGGCGGCGTTGACGTCCATGCGGATGGGCCCCAGGTTGGTGCGCACCATGGAGACGTAGAAGAGGCGCCCGAGGCGGTCTTCGTCCAGATAGGTCTTGACCCGCCGGATGGCGTTGTTGAACAGGAAGACGTGCCCCACCATGAGGATCCGCCCCGCACCCTCCGCCAGATCGCAGAGCTCGACGGCCTCCTCGGCGCGGTGCGAGACGGGCTTTTCGACCAGCACGTGCTTGCCGGCCTTCAGGGCGGCGGCGGCGATCTGGAAGTGGGTGACGGTGGGGGTCGAGATGACCACGGCGTCCACGGCCGGGTCGTTCAGGGCGTCGGCGGGCTCGCTCGAGACCCGCACGTCGGGATAGCGGACCCGCACCTGCTCCAGGCGGGCGGGGTCGCGGTCGATCACCCAGGCCACCTCGCTCGCGATGTGGGTGTGGAAGCTGCGGATCAGGTTCGGACCCCAGTGGCCCGCGCCGATGACGGCGATTTGAATCACGGCCGGACTCCTTTGTTCAGACCTTTTGGAGAGGGTTCATGGGGCTTCATGAGGGTCGTCGATCGCCACGAAGCAGACGCCTTCCGGACGCAGGCCGTGGCGGACGCTCCAGGAGGCGAGGTCCCGGCGCAGCCGCTCGGCGTCTTCCTCTCCCCGAAAGGTGTTGCGCACAAGGTTACCGTAACCCGGGGGCTGAAAGCGCGTGTACCCACCGTTGACGGTGGGCACGCCGGTGGCGAGCTGGGCCAGGCTGGCCTCGATCTGGGCCACCCAGTGGGGCGTTTCGCGGTCGCTCGTCTGGCGGAGGGCGAGGTAGAAAGCGGAGCAGCCCGGGTCCACGGCGGCGGCCATGCGGGCCACCACGGCACGGGAGGCCACCTTGGAGAAGGTGTACTCGGTGTAGGCCTGTTCGCCGATGCAGGCCGCGGCCAGGGCGAGAACCAGGAGGCCTCGGGGCCGGCGCTCTAAGAAAAGAGCCATGCCGAGCCCCGCGATCACCACCAGGAGCACGCCGGCACGGGCCACGATACGGAGCGCCCGGGCTCCCGGCACCACGGCGCGGACGGCGTACCAGAGCGAGAAGCCGCCGGGGAAGCTCCGTGGTGAGGATCACCAGGGCCAGGGCCAGGATCGCGGCCAGCCGCACCCAGGGATTTTCCCGCCCCTTCCACAGCCCCACCGCGGCGCAGACGGCCGTCAGCAGGCCGATCCCCAGCCGCTCCTCGGGCTCGCCGGGAAGGCCGTTGAAGATCCCCGTGCGATTGAGCCAGAAGTAGGGCACCGACCGGCCGCCCATGTAGACCCAGGAGAGGAGGTGGGGGAGCATGGGGCGCAGCCCCGTCTCGTTGCTCCACCCCAGGTCGCGCACCACGGCCAGCGAACGGCTGACCAGGGGAAACAAGGCCAGGGCCGCGACGGGCGCCAAGGCCAGGGTTGGGACGAGGTTGGCCCGCAGGACCGCGATCAGGCGAGGACGCAGGCTCGCCGTTGCCAGCATCGCCAGGGCGGCGATCCCCGCCAGGAACACGAAGAGCCAGCCGAGGTAGAAGCAGGCCCAGAACTGTCCCACCAAGGCCAGGAAGAATCCGGCGACCCAGGCCGGCCTTCTCTCCTCGGGCTCGCGGAACAGCCGGCACAGGCAGTAAAGGGCGAAGTACGAGTAGAACAGGGTGTGGAGTTGGGGATTGTTCACCTGGGCCGCCAGATTCTTGCCGAATGCGCAGAAGAAAGCGCCCACGGCGGCGGGGAGGGGCGAGAACCCGAAGCCGCCGCGGAAGAGCAGCCAGGCGGCGGCGAAGGTGAGCAGGGAGAGGGTCATCAGCCAGAGCTGATAGGCGGTGTCCGGCGGCAGGCCCAGGAAGCGCCAGGGCCAGTAGAACGGCGCCGCTCCCAGCATGGTCTCGGCGTAGGCCAGGACGTTCTTGGCCGGCCAGAACACGGGCGGATCCCAGAACGAGGCATGGTCCGGGCGGCCCGTGAGCCAGAGGTAGACGTGCTCCAGGACGAAGTTGCCCAGGAGGTGGTTGACATAGTCCCCCGCCGTCTCCCTGAAGCCCGTCCACAGCATGCGGTGGTAGAGGAAGACCTCGCCGAGAACCAGGAACGCGCCGAACAGCAATCCTTCCCGCCGCCCGGTCATCCGCGGTCCTCCAGGACGGTTTCCAGGAAATCCGCGACTTCGCGGGAGCAGGCCTCCCAGGAGCGGTCCGCCACGGCCCGGCGGGCGTTCTCGCCGAGACGGCGGCGCAGCGCTGGATCGTCCAGAGCTTGGGAGAGCCGGGCCGCCAGGGCCACGGAGTCGCCGGGTGGATGGAGCAGCCCGTTCTCGCCGTGGCGGATCAGGTCGCGGCTGCCGGGGATGTCGGACGCGATGCAGCAGAGCCCGGCGGCCAGGGCCTGGAGGAGCGCCAGGGGCTGCCCCTCGAAGGTGCTGGGGAGGACGAAGAGGCCCGCCTGGGAGAGGATGCCGGCCTCCTCGTTCGCGGCGAACCGGGGAAGGACGCGGACGGCGGACCGCAGATCCTCCGGCCAGTCCGCCAGCACTTCGGACGCGCTCAGCCCCGTGCCCGCCAGGAGGAAGGAGGGTGCCCGTCCCTGCCGCCGCAGGATCTTCGCGGCCTCGACCAGGGTGCGGGTCCCCTTGCGGGCCATCCAGGTGCCCAGAAAGAGAACCGTGTCCGTGTCCGTCCCTGCACCCGCGGCCACGGGGGCCACCCCGTTGCGGAAGAGGTGGACGTCCTCGGCGCGGCGGCCATAGCGGCCCAGCACCTCGGCCTGGTCGTCGCGATTGAGGACGAGCACCGCCCGCGCCCGCAGCAGGGCGGCCTCGGCCGGCCACACCCGCCAGAGGGGGAACAGCAGCCGGGACCTCAGCCGGATCGGCTCCTCCCCTTCCAGCGCCACGTCCCAACCCCGCCGCTCCAGCCCATGACTGAAAATCACGGTGCGGCGGCGCTCGAAGAGGACGAAGGGAAGACCGGCGGGCTCGTGGACGAGGATCAGCTTGGGATGGAGATTCAGGCGCCGGGCGTGCCGCCAGGCCTTCCAGGGGAAGAGGGCCGGGTGGACCCTCCCCACCTCCGCCGGACCGAGATGGACGACCTCGTACCCCCGGGCCTCCAGCTCCCGCCGCCAGTGCCAGGCCACGCGCCCCATGCCCGACTCCGGGGTGACCTCCACCTGGGCCACGTGCAGCACCACGGGCCGGCTCATCATCCCTGGACTCGTCATCCCAGGGCGTCCTCCTCGTAGCGCCGGGCGATCTCGGGCCAGGAGAAACGCTCGAAGTAGCCCGTGAGGTCCAGCTCCGGAGCCTCCAAGGAGGACTCGTCTGTTGGAGGAAAGGGCCGCAGCCGCGATCCCCAATAGGGCGCGAGGTCGGCCACGCCTCCCGCCGGCGTGGCATAGACCGTGAGATCCGCCTCCAGCATTTCGTTGAGCGACAGTCCCCAGCCTTCCACCGTACTGGTGAAGAGCCCGGCGTCGTGCCCGGCCAGGAGGTCCGGCAGCTCGGACCGGCTGTAGGACGGGACGAGGCGGACGAGGCCCGAGTCGAGCCACGCCGCCGGCAGGTCCCGGCGCGGCGCCTCGCCACAGCCCGCGAGGGTGAAGCGGTCTTGGGGGTGGCTGGCGCTCTGGGCCGCGAGGAAGCGCAGGAGGGTCCCGGTTCCCTTGTGAGCCGCCCAGCGGCCGATCCAGAGGAAACGGGTGCCTTCCTCCCGTGGCCGCTTGGCCGACTTCCAACGGCTCCGCCGGGCGCCGGCCAGGGCCTCGCGGTCGGCCCGCGTGGGCGCGCAGACGTAGGAGGTCATCTTCCCCGTCCATTGAGGGTACCGGCGGCGCATCCAGTCCAGCTCGTGGCTCCCCAGGCAGACGATCCGGTCGGCCCGCCGCCAGCCGCCCACGATGGCCCTCGCGCGGGCGAGACCGATGGCGGCGTTGACGAGGGCCCGCGGGGAGGGGACGACCCGGTGGGTGAGGTCCGCCTTGACGTCCTCCTGGAGGTAGCGCAGCTCGGGCTGCATGCTCCGCACGACCAGGCGCCCCGCGGCGGCCTTCAGGCGCGGGCTGGCGGAGACGGCGGGGGTGTCGATCACGTCGAAGGGCCCGTGGCGCTCCGCGTGCTCTTCCGCCGCCCGCGTCTGGCGCAGCCAGAGGTTCCACCACTTTGTGTTGGGTGGAAGCGGCGCCGGAGACCAGGCCACGGCGTCGTGCCCGCGGTCCCGCAGAGCCTCGGCCAGGTTGAGGGCGAGCTGCGCCGCTCCCAGCTCCGCCGAGAGGGGCGGATGGCTCACCAGCAGAATTCTCATCGGGATGGAACGAAACGGCGTCCGGCCAGCTCCGCATACAGCAGCTCCGCCAGCCGGGCATGCCCCGCGGTGCTGTAGTGGACGCCGTCGTTGAACAGGCGGACGGGGTCGGCGTCCGCACGCAGCGCCGGCAGGGGATCGAAGAGATCGATCCCCTCGCGCCCGCAGAAGGCGCGGAAGCGCGTATTGATGCCGTCGTACTTGCGGGTGAAGAGCTGCACCTCGTCCGGCGACAGGAGCACCAGGAACCGGGCACCGTTCGCCCGGGACAGGCGGTGGATCTCGCGGATCTCCCGGAAGGCGGCCACGGCGCCGTCGTCCGGCGTGGACGCGAGGTAGGCCGACTTGTGGCGCGGCTCGTCCACGTTCAGGCTGTCCGGGAAAGCGGCGCCGCCGCACGTCGTGGAGGAGGTGGAAGCTTAAGCCCGTCGTGGCCTGGTTGAAGCGGCGGTAGAGGGCCGACCTGTAGAGCAGCCGGTTCTTGATCGCCGCCAGCCGGTCCATGAAACCCGGGGGCGCCGGCTTCGCCCCCCCGGGAGCCGCCGTTTCGGGGATCGAGAAATCGTTCATGTAGAACTGGAGGATCACCAGCTCGGGCTCGAGCTTCAGACCGTCCTCCGCCAGGGCCGCGCGCTCGTCCGCCGTGTTGTAGGCGAAGATGGCGAGATTGGCCACGTCCCACCCCGTGCCGCTTTTCGAGATCAATCTTTTTTCCAGAAGGGCGGGGTAGATGGCGTCTTGATCCACCCCCAGGCCGAAGCTCACGGAATCGCCCAGGAGGACGATCCGCCGCAAGCCCGATTTCGGCTCGCCGTCGCGGTAGCCGGAGCGGTTCATGCGGTAGACGATGTCGCCGTAGCGCTCCGGAACGGTGATCGTGCCCGGGAGCAGCCTGAACCGCGAGCCGGGTGGGCCGAGGACGATGCGGTCGTAGAGCGAGCCCGTCCCCCCCTTGAGGGCGTCCACGGCGCGCACGCCGAGCTCGCCTGCCACGACCAGGGCGGCCAGCACGAGCGCCGTCTTCTTGAATCTGCGCATTTTCATTTGCCGTGGGAGGCGAGCCCGGCTGCAAGGCCCCGGCGATCCTTTCTCCGGCCAGGCGGCTCCCCGCCTCGTTGAAGTGGAAGTCGCCCTGGATGTAGAGCTCCCACCAGCGGCCCTGCGCCTGGATCACGGGATAGAGGTCAACCACCGGAATTGACCGCCGGCGGCAGAGATCCAGCACGCGGCGCCGGTATTCGTGCTCAGCCGGCCCGGGCCGGCGGCCCGCCACCCTTTCCCGATCGAGGTAGAGGCGAGGGAAACGGCGGGAGAGGAGAGCGTAAAGCCCCGCGTCCTCCCGCTGATACAGCATGTTGGGCCAGGGGTAGAGCACCACCATCATGGGGATCGAGTGCCGGCTTGCCAGACGGTGGATGCGGTCGAGGTCCTCGATCAGGAAGCGGAGCCCCTCTTGGGCCCAGCCATCGAGGCTGGGCCGGTGGAACATCCAGTTGGACCGGAGGATCCGCTGCTGGTCCTCGCTGGCTGAGAGAACCTGGGGGAGGGTCAGGACGCCGGTCTCGGGGAGACCGTCGGCGCCCGCCGCGCCGTCTGACGAAGGCGGAGGCTGAGGGGGTGCGGCGATCCGGTCCGCGGCGCGCTTCTGCAACAAGCGGATCGAGCGGGCCAGGGCCGAGTGGTTGTAGACCAGGCGCGTTACCGGCCCGGAGAGCCCCTCGCGGAACCGCAGGGGCTCGCCGCCGGGCCCCAGCTCGTAGCGGCTGCGGTAGCTCACCTCGTCGAACACGTCGGACATGTCGGGCAGCACCACCACGGCGTCCGTGCGGTAGCCCTTCTCCAGGAACCGCCGCAGGCGCTGGTATTCGAGCAAGGGGCAATAGGAGTTGCGGCCGCCGTTCAAGACTTCGTAGCCTGCCGGCCCGAGGAGCGCCTGGACGGTGCCGGTGATCGTCTTGCCCTGCTCGACGCCCACGCCCTCGGTGAAGGAATCACCCAGGAAGACGATGCGCGTGCGGGCTCCCGGATCCTTCTCGACGCGGTGGCCGGGCCGGGCGTCGCGCCAGCCCAGGGAGTTGGTGTAGACCTGTGTGACCGCCGGCCCCCAGGTCATCCTGTAGTCGAGGTAGGGCCGGTAGGGATGATCCTCGTAGGGGTCCAGGTAGACGCCGAAACCCGTGCCGTACATACGCCGCATGGCCACCTCGCCGATCAACAGAGCGATCAGGGTGGCTGCGAGGCTGGTGGCCAGGGCCAGTCGCAGCTTGCGTTTCTTGTCCGGAAATCTCATGGGTTTCGGCAGAGCACCACGCCCCCTAGCACCAGGCGGTCCATGCGTGTGCGCAGGAAGCAGTCGAGCGCCTCGGCCGGCGTGTTGACGATCGGCTCGTTCTCGTTGAACGAGGTGTTGAGCACCATCGGCACGCCGGTCTCCCGCTCGAAGGCCGAGATGAGCTGCCAGTAGAGGGGGTTCGGCCCGCGTCGGAGACGGTCTGCAGCCGGCCCGTGCCGTCGACGTGGGTCGACGGCGGGGATCAGCGCGCGCTTCTCCGGTCGGATCGGGTAGACCTTGAGCATGAACGGGTCGGGGTAGGCGAGGGTGAACCACTCGCCCGTCCGCTCCTCGAGGATCGACGGCGCGAAGGGGCGGAACGACTCGCGGCGCTTGATCTTGAGGTTGAGGATGTCCTTCATGTCGGCCGCGCCGCGGGATCGGCCGAGGATCGAGCGGTTGCCGAGCGCGCGCGGCCCCCACTCGGAGCGCCCCTGGTACCAGCCGACGACCTCGCCGCGCGCGATCGCCGCGGCGGTCTCCGCGGCAGAGCGCGGTCCTCGTCCGGCGCCGTCGAGATCGCGGATCTCGCCTCGGACGGCCATCCTCGCCCGTCCGAGCCCGGGATGCCGGCCGCGATGGCCCGCGCGGATCTCCGCCTCGCCGTAGGCCGGTCCCCAGTAGGCAGTGCTCCATGACGAAGCCGCTGCGGGGCGCGCCGAGCACGGCGTGGTGCGACCCAGAGCGCCGCGCCGAGCGAGGTGCCGGCGTCGCCCGCCGCGGCCTGGATGAAGACCTCCTCCACGTCCGTCCGCTCGAAGATCCGGCCGTTGGCGAGCGAGTTCAGGGCGCAGCCGCCGGCGAGCGCCAGGCTGCTTCGTCCCGGTGCGCTTCAGCAGCGCGCTGCACCAGGGCGAAGAAGCGCTCCTCGTAGACCGCCTGCAGCGAGGCCGCCATGTCCTTGTGGCGCTGGGTCAGCTCCTCGCCGGGCTGGCGGGCCGGGCCGAGCAGCTCTTCCGAGCGCCGGCGTGAAGACCGGCCCAGCTCCGGCGCGCCGTCCTCCCAGGTCATGTCCACCCCTTCGGAGAGGTGGCGGAAGTAGTCGAGGTCGAGGCGGAAGGTGCCGTCCGGCCGCGCCGGCACGAGCTGCCCGACCTCGGCGACGAAGCGCGGCTCGCCGTAGGCCGCGAGGCCCATCACCTTGTACTCGTCGCCGAAGCTGGGGAAGCCCAGGTACTGGGTCATCGCCGTGTAGAAGAGCCCGAGCGAGTGCGGGAAGTGGACGCGCTCGAGCACCTCGACCGGTTGCCGCGGCCCACGCGCCATCATCGTCGAGACGAAGTCGCCGAAGCCGTCGACCGAGAGGCAGGTGGCCTCCTCGAACGGCGAGCAGTAGAAAGCCGAGGCGAGGTGCGCCAGGTGGTGCTCGACCGGGAGGAGTCGGCGGGGCCGGGCCGCCGAAGGACGCCGCGATCCGCTCCTCCAGCGAGGCGACCTGCCGGAGGTTCCGGACGCGGCCGAGCGGCGCGGCGCAGGCTCCGCGGATGGGTGAGCGCGAGCAGGCCTTGCGCCCCAGGTAGGCCCGCGGCTGGCGCGCGACGGCGAGGGCGTCGACTCCTGACAGGAGGTGATCGCCGGCGCCCAGCTCCTCCAGGCAGAACCGCAGCGCCCGCTCCGGGAAGCCGGCCCAGTGCTTGATCCGCCGGAAGCGCTCCTCCTCGACCCCGGCGACGAACCGGCCGTCCACCACGGCCGCCGCCGCGGCGTCGGCGTGGTAGGCGGAGAGGCCGAGGATGCGGCTTGGCTCAGCCACCGCTGAAGGCTCCCCGGGGCTTTTCCCGGTGCACGGCCTCACCCCGGTCCCGCGCACGGTTGATGCGCGCCCGTTCCCGTCCCTCGGCGGTGCGGTAGAGCTCCAGGTCCCGGTACATGTCGCAGCTGGCGCAGGTCTTGTTGAGATCTTCCGTCCCGAAGCTCGCCCGCAGCCGCTTCATGGCCTCGCTCCGCCAGAGGTCCGGCAGGTTCCCCTGGAGGACGTTGCCAATCCCCAGGTCGGCCATGGCGTCCATGGCGGCCACGCAGGAGCAGGCCATCACCGTGCCGTCAGGCAGCACGATGGGGCCGTTGTAGAGCTGCACGCAGGTCTGTCGGCGGGAGGAGACCCCGCGCAGGCGCATTCCCGCGGGCAGCGCCTCGCGGGTGATCCGGCCGCCGGCCGAGGTAAAGGACCAGGTGAAGTCGACATCCGGCTCAAACGCCAGGATGGGCTGGAAGTCGGGGTCCTTCATCACTTCGTCCAGGGGGCGGTCCGTGCGCAGGCCGATGGTGACGGTCAGCGGCTCGGGGAGGGCGCGGTTGCGCTCTACCAGGGCGAGAACGTTGCGCCGGAACCTCTCATAGGCCGTGGAGCGGTAGATGCGGCGGTAGGAAGCCTCGTCGAACCCCGAGGTGCTGATGGTGATGGAGGTCAGGCCCGAGGCCAGCACCTCGTCGACACCGTGTTTGTCGAGCAGGATGGCGTTGGTGGTCACCCAAATCCGGTCGATCGCCGGCAGCGACCGCAGGTAACGGACCCGGGCCACGAAGTCGGGGTGGATCAGGGCGTCGCCCACGATGGGCGTCAGGCCCACGCTGCCGCCGCCCGCGGCCACGAAGTCGCCCACCGCCTTGCGGAACACCTCCTCCGGCATGAATGCCACCTCCCGCTCCTGGAGCTGGTAGGGGCAGAAGACGCAGTTGGCATTGCACAGGTTGGTCAACTCCAGGTGGAAGCTCGTAGGGGCGCTCGGCCATGGCTTCCAGCGTCTCGCCCAGGGGGTACAGGCGCCCCACAAGGCTGCCGGCCTTGCGCCGCAGCACCCTGCCGGCTTTGGCCAGGAAGACGCCCGGCGCGCTCAAGGCGAGGCCTCCCAGGCGTCCGGCCAAACGTCAGGAAGGTCGGCGGGGTCGCGCGACGCCACCAGGAAATGGACGTCGTAGAGGCCCTGGATCCTGGGCGACAGCGAGGGGTCCAGGCGGCCGTAGCCGGAGGCGTGGACGTGGGGCTCCACTTTGCCGGCACAGGCGTACCCCAGCCCGTCCAGCACGGCGAGGACGTCCCTCGCCATCGCCGCGCCGTGGAGCTCCACCAGGAGGCGCGGTTGGTGCTCCCGAAGCAGCCCGGTGGCTCCCCGCAGGAGCAGACACTCGGCCCCCTCGACGTCGATCTTGATCACGTTTGGCGGCGGCAGGTGTTCCTCGGCCACGGCGGTGTCCAGCCGCCGGCAGAGAACGCGGGTGGTGAGCGGAGCCAGCCTCAGGTTCCGGCGCCCCTCGGACGCCTCGCCGCCGGTGACCTTGCTCAGCGTGCCGGAAGTGGTCTGCATGTCGTCCACCTGGAACTCCGCCGTGCCGTCCTCGTCCGAGAGGGCCAAGGGGAGGACGGTCACCCGGTCCGTGATCCCGCCCAGCACGAGGTTGGCGGCGAGGATCTCCCGATTGTCCGCCATGGGCTCGAAGGCCACCACCCGGCCGGCGCCAAGGGTGGCGGTCAGGTGGCGGGCATAGAGCCCGAGGTTGGCGCCGCAGTCGTAGACCACGTCGCCCGGCCGGACCAGCCGGTGGAGCATGGCGAAAGGGAAACGCTCGCTCTCCAGCGGCCTGCGCAGCCAGAGCGAACGATTCCGCCGCAGCCGCAGCCGGAATGGGCCGATCCCTTCCAGGCGCAAGGTGCAGGCGGCGTCGGGCACCATCCGCAGCGCCCAGCGGCCAAGCGCGGGCCGGCTGCGCAGCCAGTAGGCGAGCGGGCGCACGAGCCCCATCATCGCTGCTCTCCTCCTTCTCCCCGCATCAGCTCCTCCAGCCGCACGTCCACCACCAGCCGGAACCAGAACGCCTGGAGGAAGTGGAAGATGAACCCCGTCCGGCCGTCCAGGATGCCCAGGAGGAAGAAGTACCGGTAGAGGAAGTATAGGGTGGGCCGCACCAGGAGCGGCATGCGGTAGTAGTGGTCTTTCATCCAGAGGATCCTCTCGTCCGGCGTGCCGAAGAGGCGCGGGGTCGCCTTCCACGGCAGGCCATGCCGCCGCCGCTCCAGCTCCTCGCGGGCGAAGGCCTCAGCATAGCGGAGATGCTTCTGGAGATAGAACTGGATCGAATCCTCCTTGAGGTTCCACTCCTCGAGCGGCGCCTTGAGCCGGCCGGTCTCCCCTTGCACGTAGACCCGGGTGTCCTGCTCGACCGGGTCCAGCTCGGAGCAACTGCGCCGGAAGAGCTTCAGGAGGTACTTGCTGCCGTAGCCACCAAAGCGCAGGGGCTTGCCGCGGAAGATCTGCCGGCGGCGGATGTAGAAGCCGTTCTCTTCGACATCCTGCCGGGCGAGCAGGGCGGCGATCTCCTTCTTGAGCCCGGGCGTCACCGCTTGGTCGGCCTCCAGGATCAGCACCCAGTCGTTCTTCAGAGGGAGATTGTCCAGCCCCCACTGAAAAATCCACGGGATGATCCGGCTGTGGTCGTAGGCCAGGGTGTGGATGTCGGCATAGGGCCGGGAGATCTCGACCGTCCGGTCCGTGCTCTCGGAGTCCAGCACGAAGACCTGGTCCGCGAAGCCGTGAACGCTCCGCAGGCACCGCTCGACGTTGGCCTCCTCGTTGCGGGTGGTGACGATGACGGAGAGGGGGACGTTGCCGCTCAAAGCCGTTCTCTCGAAGCCGAGGCTCGGGGACCGACCCGGATCAGGATGCCGGTGCTGACGAACACGTGCCAGGGGGTGAAGTCGACGAACCATTCCGCCGAGCCCCCGCGGAGCGCCAGGTCCCGGGCGGTGCGATGCGAGTCCTCGGGCACGTCCGCGTTGTCGAGATACACGTGGCCGCCCTCGCGCACCGCCGCCAGCGCGGCCGCCATCGCCGAGTCGCGTCCGTCGCCGTCGACGAGGGCGAAATCGAACTCCTCTCCGGCCAGGAGCTCGGCGGTGTAGGGCGGCGCCAGAGAGACGACCCGGGCTTCGTGGCCGGGCACCCCGGCAAGGAGGGTTCGGACGCGGGCCGCCCACTCGTCCCGGACCTCGAAGCTCAACACCCGGGCGCCCCGCCGCGCGAACCACACCGTCGAGAGACCCGAGCCGAACTCGAGGACCCGCGTGCCCGGCCCGACCAGCCCGGCGATGCGGCGCACCGCCCGGTACCCCAACCAGGGGATGGCCGCCCGTCCGCCGGTCAGCTTGAACCGTAGCGTCGAAGCCAGGGAGGGAAGGAGATAGGGCCAAGCGTCCCAAGGCGGCAGGCGACCTTCAAAGTCGCGGAACCGCGAGGGCTTTCCCGGGTCACCTTGAAGGATGCGGCGCAGCACGAGTAGAAGGAGAGGATAGCACGCGAAAAAATTCTTCCTCTGGCCTGCGGCTTAGGCCACCCTCTTCGCCGCCTCCAGCAGGTTTCGCCAGGTGGCCGCGTAGTCCCACCGGGAGAGGATCTCCCCGCTGGCGGCCTGCACCCCCTCGCGCGGCAGGGCCAGGGCATCTTCCACCCGCCGGGCCAGCTCGCCCTCCCAGCCCGCCTCGTAGAGGAAGCCGTTGCGCCCCGGCTCGATGAGGTCCACCCCGGCGCCCACGCGGGAGGAGGCGATGACGGGAAGCCCGCAGGCCAGGGCCTCCTGCACGGAGACCCCCCAGCGCTCCTCCCGGGCCGGGTGCACGAACAGGTCCGCCGCCGCGTACAGCGCCGGCAGCTCCGGATAGGGGATGTAGCCCGGGAAGCGCACCCGGGTGAGACCGCTCGCCTCCACCGTCCCCTCCAGGTCTGGGCGCTCGGGTCCGTCCCCGGCGAGCACCAGCCAGACCTCCCGGTCCCGCAGGCGGTCGAAGGCGCGCAGCAGGTCCCAGGGCGCCTCCCGTTCGTTGAATTTCGCCAGGGCCAGAACCATGGGGACGCCGGCCGGCACGCCGAGCCGTTCCCGCACCGCCGCCCGTTCCTCCGGCGTCAGAACGGAGCGTTCGCGGAACGCCTCCACATCCACGGCGTAGGGGAACAGCCCCATCCGCTCCGCGGGCACGCCGAAGGCCCTGAGATAGTCGAGCGTCAGGCTGCCCACGCCCAGGAAGAGGTCGTACGTCTTTTTCATGTAGGTCGCGAAGAGCACCTTCTTGGCCAGGTTCCGCAGAGGCGAGCCGTCCCAGGGGACCGAGTCGAGCCGCAGGGCGGTCTTGACCCCCGCCGCCTTCGCCAGCCGCGTCCCCAGCCGGTAGAGCGGCTGGGTGTAGCCGTTGGCGATCACGAGGCCGCACCGCTCCGGCCGCAGCCGTTCCGCGAGCCAGCCCTCCGCAGACCCCCGGGGGCAGACCTCGTGGGGATAGCCGCCCAGCAGGTCGATCCCCCATGAGACGGGTTGCCCGAGCTCGGGATCGAAGACCGGCTCGGCCACGTCCGTCCCCGTGAAGAGGACGCGCAGCTCATGCCCGGCCTCGCCCGGGTTCCGGGCGGCGAAGCGGTAGAAGGGCGCCTCGAACTGCGTCGGGCGTTCGACGAGGAAGACGATGTTCAAGCGGACGGGACGTTCAAGAAGGTGAAACGATCAGCCGGTCTTGCGGAGGCGTTCGATCTCGGCCCGGAGACGGGCGTTTTCGTCTTCCAACTCGCGGTTTCGGCCTTCGCTCTCCGCGTACCGGAGGATCGGCTTGCCCGAGGCGGTGTGGGTCGCCCGGATCCGGTCCCCCTCCATGCGGAAGCTCACGCCGGTGCTCAGGCTGGCCAGAGAGCCGTCGAATTCCAGGCGGATCGGCTGATACCGCCCGTTCACGAGCCGGTATCCCTGAATCCGGGGATTGAGGTACTCGCCCAGCGGGTCGTAGAGCATGTACTCCTCGACGCCCAGCCTCTCGTAGAGGGCCTTTTTCTTGACGAGGTCGTCGTTGCGGGTGCTGTCCGAGGTCACTTCGATGACGAAGCAGGGTCCCCGGCCCCCTTCTTCCCAGAACTTGTAGACGCGGCGCACCGTCGTCGGGACACCCTTGACCACGTAAACGTCGGGAGAGACGACGGCACGGGGGTCGCCTTCCACGAAGTACAGGAACATGTCGCCCGAAACGTAGACATCCGAGGCGGCACGGAATCTCTCTTCCATGGCCTGGATCAGGTACATGGTCTCGAGGACATGGATTCCGGTTTCCCCCATCGGCTCGCCGTCGGACTCCGGGTAGAAGATCTCTCTATGGAAAGGAATCGCGTTCATCCAGGCCCTCCTTCCCGAGGTAAGTGCCGAATCAAATCACAGCCCATGGCTTGATGATAGACCCCCTCCATCCTCCGCGCCACCTCCCCCCACCCGAAACGTTCCCGCACCGCCTCGGCCCCCCGGAGGCCCATTGCGGTGCTCCGCTCGGGATCGGCGAGGATCTCCCGCAGGGCCGCTCCCAGATCCCCGGCCACGATCCCCGCGCCGGTCTCCCGCACGGTCTCGGCCAGCCCCACCTCGGGGGTGACCACGGCGGGCCGGCCCGCGGCCCAGGCTTCGAGGACCACGTTGCCGAAGTTCTCGGAACGGGAGGGGAGGACGAGGGCCGCCGTCCGGTGGAGGAGGGCCGCCTTGTCCGGGCCGTGGACGGGACCTAGAAAGAGGACGTTGCCGCCTCCGGCGAGCCTCTCCAGCTCCGGCCGCAGCCCTTCCTCGTCGTTGCCCGCGACGGCGAGGACGGCTCCCGGCACGTCTTTCATGGCCGGGATCAGCCGGTCGAGCCCCTTCTTCCAGGAGATCCGCCCCAGGAAGAGGAAGAAGGGGGGACCTTCGAGGATGGATCGGACGCTCGGCGCCAGCGCCGCCGGATCCCCATCCCACGGCTCGGCCTCGATCCCGTTCGGCACCACGGCGACGGGCGGCAGGGGGAGGCCCAGACGGGCCGCCTCCTCGGCTTCGAGATCGCTCGTGGCATGGAGGAGGGCGGCCCGCTCGATCGTCCTGTCGCTCGGCCGCGAGCATCCAGGCGAGCTTGCGCCAGCGCCCGTGCGTCCGCATCAGGTCTTTCACGAGCATGCCGCGCGGCGAGAGCACGTAGGGGACCCCGGCCCGCTCCGCCGCCCGGGCCGTGGCCGTGGTGGGCCAGAGGAAGACGGAGTGGAGGTGGACGGCGTCAGTTTTGCCGATGGCCTCCGCGCGCCGCCCGGCCCAGGCCCGGGGCGAAGTAGAGCCGCCGGGGCGGTCGTACGGGGAAGTAGCGCACCGTGATCCCGTCCATCCCGACCGGCTGCTCCAGCGGCACGTCCAGCGTTCCATCCCCATGCACGTTCGTGGTGAGCACCGTCACCTCGTGCCCCCGCGCCGCCAGCGCCTTGCACAGGCCATGAACGGCCAGGATGGGGCCGCCGTGGCGCCAGGCGGGGAGGTAGGTGGGGACGACATGGAGGATCCTCATCGTCTGAAGTCTTGTTCCCCCTCTCCCGGGGAGGGAGGGCGTGAGGGGGCGGGAGAGGGGGCCAGGGGGTGAGGGTTCGGGGCGAGGCCCCGCACCAGCTCCGCCAGCCTCTGGTGATACGCGGGCCACGTGGCCCCCGCCGCCGCCCGGCGGCAGCCCGGTCCCAGGGCGCGCACCTCGTCTGGATGCCCGGCGCACCAGGCCATCCGGTCCGCCAGCGCCGCCACGTCTTCGACGGGCACGATCCAGCCCGTTCGTCCCCTCGGTCACCAGGTCCTTGGCGCCCACCATCTCCGAGACGATCACCGGCGTGCCCGAGGCCAGCGCCTCGGCCACCACCATGGCATAGGAGTCGTTGCGGGAGGGGAGCACGAGCACGTCCGCCCGCCGCAGCTCCGCCGCCAGTTGGGGCTGCGGCACCGGCCCCAGGAAGTCGACGTTGGAAGTTCCAGGAGGTGCCCGAGGTCCCCGCGCGGTCCCACGATGCGCAGCCGGACCTCTGGCATTGCCTGCGCGTACCTGCTCGAACGCCGCCACCAGCAGGTCGAACCCCTTGCGGCGGATCGTCGCCCCGGCGAAGAGGAAGGTCAGCGGGCCGGCTCTTCTCTCCGCGAGCCGGCGAGAACACGTCCAGGTCCGCCCCCAGGGGGACGGCGTGCACCTTCTCCGGCGGCACCCCGGCCTCCAGGTAGGTCCCGCGCGCCAGCTCGGAGACGGTCAGGATGTGGTCCGCCAGCGCGATCTCCGCGTCCTTGACCGCCACGATCCGGCGGTGCAGGTCCGCCGAATCCGTGCGTGCCGTGGAGCCGGTCCTGCGCCGCGTGGTGGATCGACGGCGCGTCGAGGAGCGTCAACATCCCCCGCCTCTTGCGCTTTCCGGAAGGTCTCCAGGGCCGAGATCTCGCAGGCGATGACCGCGGTGGCGACGGCCGTGGCTCCCGCCTTCCCCAGCCGCCGGGCCGCCCAGCGGTCGAACAGGCGGCAGGCGGCGAAGTCGGCGCCGGGGAGCCGATCCGCCGCAGCGCCGGGGTCCAGGGGAACCAGGCCGTCCGCGCCGGGTCCAGGGGAACGGGCGCGTAGCGCGCCGGAAGCCGGCCGCGGGGATGCCCGCCCAGTACCCGGCGAGCATCCCCGCCTTCTCCAGGGCCAGGGCCGCCTGGTGGGAGTGCTGCCGGCCGGGGTGAGTCACCAGCACCGTCATGCCGCTCCTGCGCTCGGGGAAGCGGCGGAATGGGGATGGGGCCCGTCGGCGTGAGGCTGGCCATCGCGGCGGCCCGCGCCTGCTCCCGCTTGCGGGCGGCGGCGGCCGCCACGGCCTCGCGGTCCAGCCGCACCGAGAGCATCAACAGGCCGGCGAAGAACCAGTAGTACACGTCGGACGTCACGTCGAAGATCACGCCGGTCGGCAGGGAGGCCACGAACATGAGGAAGGCCGCCGTGGCCATGGCGCGGTGGAAGCGGGTGCGCAGCGTCATCACCTGCTGCAAGGCGTAGATCGTGAAGGCGATCCGGACGAAGTAGACCATCAGGAACCCGATGGCCCCCACCTCCAGCAGGATGCGCCCCGACTCCGTCTCCACGATCAGCCCACGCAGCCAGCTGTAGGGCGGCAGGTTCGGCGCCAGCGCCGCGGCGGTCTGGTGGGTGGAGCCGATGCCGAAGCCCAGGAGCCCCGCGTCCGGCAGCAGGAGGTAGGGCGAAAGGAGCGGGGACGTCACCCGGCTGCGCACGTCCCCCACGGAAGAGGCCCGGCCGATGAAGGCGCCCAGGGCGTCTTCGCCGACGAAGGCCACGAGGCCCGCCACCAGGCTCAGGGCCACGAGCAGGCGGCCGAAGGCCGCGCCGCCGCCCCGTTCCCGAATCACCCCCAGCCACCAGTAGAGCGGCAGGAGGAGCAGCGAGGATAAGCACCGGCCCCCGCGAGCCGGTCATGAGCATGCCCAGCACGGTCATGACCAGCGCCAGGAACAGCATGTAGCTCCCCTTGAAACGCCAGCCGTTCACCCCCAGCAGGCAGAGGGTGAGGGTCACCGTGGCCTGGAGGTAGGCCGTATAGCCGCTGATGAAGGGGAAGGTCGCCGTCACCCGCACGAAGGTGGACGAGCCGAAGGTGGCGATGTAGGCGTTCTCCTGAGTCGTGCGGGCGTAGGTGTTCAGCACAGCTCGACGCGGGGCTGAAGAACTGCGCCGTGGCCAGCAGGCCGACCGGAATGGCGATCAGGGCGTAACGCCGCAGGAAGGTGTACAGCTCGCCGTCGTTGGCGAAGGCCGCCGGCAGCACGAAGAGCAGGGGGATGTAGAAGAAGTACGCCTTGAACCCGAACACCCCCACCAGCAGGTTCGGCAGCTCCGGGTTGAAGATCTGGAGCGCCCCCACCAAGGCCGACATCAGGATCACCGCCGAGATCACCGGTACGGACGGCATCCGGAACCGCAGGCGGGACGGGTCGCGGAAGTACCCCAGGTAGGCGCCGAGCAGGAGCACGTCCTTGGCGAAGTAGATGAGGTCCTGGGCGCCCGGGAAGACCCACTTGCGGATGGCCCCTTCGAAGATCACCAGCACCATGGCGAGCTGCACGGCCTCGCGCCAGCGGCGGACCGACCAGAGGGCGGCCGCCGCGCCGGCCAGCACGATGACGACGCGCAGATTCATTTCCGGTCCCCCCGGGTCCGCTCCCCCCGCATCCGTCCCCTCCGGGCGTTCTCCATCTCCGCGAGGTACGCCGCCGCCGCCCGCTCCGCCGTGTGTTGTTCCAGGTGGGCCTCCCGGTTGCGCAGGCACTCGCCGTCCAGCTCCGGCTGCCGCAACCTCTTGCCGAGCACGCGGGCGAGGTCCGCCGCGTCGCCGTTCTCGAAGGTCTCGCCGCACGGGCCGATGGCATCCTTGAGGCCGCCGCCCGCCGACCCCACCACGACGCAGCCGCAGGCGATCCCTTCGAGCGCCACGATGCCGAAGGGCTCTTTGTAGCGCGAAGGGACCACGAGAATGCGGTGACGGTTGAGGATCTCCACCACCTCCTCGCCCGTGCGCAGCCCTGAGAAGCTCACCTGCCCGGCAACTCCCAGCCGCGCCGCCTGGGCTTCGAGCCGGGACCTCTCGACGCCGTCCCCCACCACCGTGAGCCGCGGGCGGAGGCCCTCCCCCGCGAGGAGCGCCAGGGCGTCGAGCAGCACGTCCACCCCCTTGTCCGAGACGAGGCGCCCCAGGAAGGCCAGCTCCTCCGTGCGCGGGATTCCGGGGAGAATGCGGAACAGCTCATCCCGGTAGGGATTGGGGATCACCACCGACGGCGTGTCGAGGTCGTCCGCCACCGCCTGGCTCACGGAGATCGACGACGCCGCGAACCGCAGCAGCCGGCGCTTGAGCCGGTCCTGCCAGGCGATGTTCCCTTCCGTCCGGCAGTACCAGCTGTGGTGCGACACCGCCCACGGCCGGCGCACCAGCAGCAGCGGCCAGAGCCCTCGCAGGCTGACGTTGGCCTGGTGGAGCACGTCGCACCAGCGGACCCACCGCAGAAGCTCCAGGGCGGAGGGGCGCCGGACGACCCGGAAGGGGAACCGGTCCGGCTCCCTCCCCTCCGTCCGGGTGACCACCACCACCTCGTGCCCGGCCGCCACCACGTGCTCCGCGAGGTTGGCCACGTTCAGCTCCAGCCCGCCGATGTGGGGGAGGAAGGCGGGGGAGTAGAAGAGGATCTTCATGCCGCCGCCCCCCTTTCCTTGCCCGCCAGCAGCTCGCGGAACCGCTCCGCCTGCCGCGCCAGGGTGTGGCCGCCGTACCACTCCCGCGCCGCCGTGGCCGCGGCCTGGGGATTCTGGCCCTTCGCCCAGCCGTGCCGGCCGTCCTTCCACGCGCAGACCGGCAGCACGCCGTGGGCGCAGTAGGCCGCGTAGATGGTGGATTTGGGGAGGAACTTTGGGGGATAGGAGAGGAACCCCGCCGCCGATCCCAGGAGCAGAGCGCTCACTTCCGCCGGAGGGAGGACGCCCAGGCCCCGCACCGGGACGCCTTCGACTTGATCCGGAAAACCGGCCGGCGGCCCCACGTCCACGATCTCCTCCACCCCCAGCTCCCGGGCCGTCCGCGCCAGCTCCGGCAGGAACGGACCCCAGGTCCGCCCCCGCACCCCCGCGCCGCCGAACACCACGATCCGCCGCGCCCGCTCCCCGAACCCCGGAACCGCCGCGGGCTCGCCCACGGTGGAGAACACGGGCATCACGGTTACGCTTTTTTCGGGGGATTGAGACCACGGCTTCAGCAACTCGGCATAGGCCGGCAGCGTGGTCGCGAGCGCCGCGCTCCGGCGGGCCAGCGAGGCCGCGATCCGCCGCTGGCGGGGGAACAGCCAGAACGAGCTGCGCCACGGCGGCCCGGTGGCCCAGACTTCATGAAAGACCGTCACCAGCCGGGTGCCTGGAAAAGAGCGCCACTGGGACAGCCCTTCGGCGAGCCACGCCGGGCAGCCCCGTTTCTGATAGCCATACCCCGCGTAGTGGAGCAGCACCGTCCCCGCGTCTCCGATGCCGCTCAACAGTCCGTGGACGGTTCGGTCGGGTACCAGGAACCGCGTCTCGATCCCATGCCCCTCCAGGGCGCCGGCCAGGGCCAGGGCGTAGGTGCCCACGCCCTCGAAGGGCGGGGGGAGGTGGGGAACGATCTGGAGAATGTTCACGCCCGGGCACCCTCCTGCCGTGGCGACCTCACCCCAACCCCTCTCCTAAAGGAGAGGGGCTTGAAGATGGTTTTTCTCCCCTCTCCTTTAGGAGAGGGGCCGGGGGTGAGGTCGTGCGGGCAAGGCGCCTGAAGTTCCACGTCAGGAGCCATCCGCATACGCCTCCAGGCACCGGTCCGCCACCCGGTCCCACGTGAACCGCTCCTCGACCGTCCGCCGGGCCCCCGCGGAAAGGCGCGCCCAGAGATCCGGATCCCCTTGAAGCCGGAGGATCGCCTCGCGGATCGCCTCCGGCCGGTTCGGCGGCACGAGGAGGCCGTTCACCTCCGGCGTCACGATCTCGGGCAGCGAGGCCGCGTTCGAGGCGATCACCGGGCAACCTCTCGCCATGGCTTCCACCAGGACCAGCCCAAAGAGTTCGTTCGCCCTGGCTGAGCCCGTGTCGTCGACCGGCGTGGGGTGGACGAGCACCATGGCCTTCCCTAGCCGCTCGATGACCTCTTCGTCCGTCACCGCGCCCCGAAACCGCACATCCTTGCCCGCCGCGAGGCCGCGCAGCCGTTCCAGGTAGGCCGCATCTCCCGGCGGCCCGAGGATCTCCAGCGGGGTTCCTTCCGGCAGGCCTTCGATCAAAAAATGAATCCCCTTGTGCGGTAGCACCCGGCCCAGGAAGACCACGGAGCCGTCGTGTACGGCCTTCGGCCGCATGGGATACCTCGCCAGGTCCACCCCACCCCAGATCACCCGCCGCCGCTGGTTCCTCCCGGGAAGCGACCGCGCCGCGTACTCCGAAATGGGCAGGTGCGCCGCCATCCACCGCGTGGCGTCGATCTGGTACCCCGGCGTCCACCCGCCCCCCCCGAGGTCCGAGACGAAGACGCGGCTCCCCCGCAGGCGGCCGGACAGGGCGGCCAGGAACGTGGGGAGCACGAAGAATTGATGGCAGTGGATCACGTCCGCCCCCGCCAGCTCGCCCCACAGCCGGGGCGAGAACGGCGTCATGCGGTCCCGCGTCCAGCTCTCGAGGATCACCCGCTCGTACCCCGGCTTCGGACGTTCGCGTAGCGCCCGCGGCCCGAAGCTCACCAGCTTCACCTCAGCCCGGCCGGCCATGGCCCGCGCCAGCTCTTCGGCGAAGCGCTCGCCGCCGCCCAGGGCGCTCTCGGGGGCGAAGTAGGTGGGGCTCACGTGGACGACGCGCAGAGCCGGCTCCCGGCGTCACCCCGCCCGCAACCGCCGGCGCAGGTGGCCGGCCGCTCGGCGGGGGAGCCCCCAGGCCTGGCGCAGCAGGGAGTCCGCCCCCACCATCCAGCGGGGATAGGGATGGACGGACTGGACGAAGCGCTCCAGCTCCGCTTCGAGAGTGCCTACGCCGTGCAGGGTGGTTTCGGAGAAGTCGAACGAGCCTTCCCAGAACAGCCACTGGACCTGCTGCTCCTCCGGCAGCCGGCGGAAATAGCTCCGGGGGAAGGAGAAGCGCCAATGGCCGTGGATGCGGTGGTACTTCATGAGGAACCGGGCCGACGAGCCGTCCAGGTCGACCAGCCACCGGTGGTGGGACCAGCCCACCTGGCCCGGCTCGATCCCCCGGCAGGACTCGGCGATCCGGGAAGGGACCTCGATGTAGCCGGCCTTGGCGATCCGCACCATCTCGGAGCATACCCAGAGCGGGTCCCGGATGTCCTCCAGAGTGTGGGAGCAGACGACGAAGTCCAGCTCCTTGTCCCGGAAGGGGAAGGGCTCACGGGCACAGATGTCCCGGCGGATCCAGGTCTCGCGGGTGAAGTGCTCACGATCGCCTCCCTGCGGGGGGAGCGCGGGGCCGTAGTAGCCCCGGGTCTCATAAGGCTCCTGGTCCAGCACGTAGTTGGCCCGGTTGAAGGGGCGGGCCCAGCCTCCGATGTCGAGGACCACGTCCTGGGGCTTGAGCCGGGCAAGGACGATCGATTCGTTCGGTGCATACATCTCAGGAAGAGCTCTTGACGGCGCGCAGCCGGAACAGGAGGAACCACGCCGGCCACAGCCAGGCGAACCGCTTCTCGTAAACGTCCGGGTGCCGGTTCGCCAGCCGCGACACCAGCCGGTCCGGCAGCCGGTTGTGGAACACCAGGGTCCGCTCCTCGATGACGAAGCGCACCGGCGAGTAGAAGCTCCACTGGGAGCCGTCGGTGAAGTAGTCGAACGAGTAGTAGCCGAGGTGGTGGCGGTGCGTCGGGTCCGTGTAGGAGTTGGAGCAGGAAAAGTGCGGCGTCGCCATCTCCAGGATGCCGCCCGGCGCCAGCAGCGCATGGACCTCCTCCACGAAACCCTGGACGTCGGCCAGGTGCTCCACCACGTCCATGGCGTAGATGTGCTCGAAGTGGTTGCGCGGCAGGGGGTATGGTTTCTTTTCCAGGTCCCACACCAAGTCCGGCTCGCCGCGCAGGTCGACGTTCAGGCAGTCCGGCTTCTTGCGCAGCCCGCACCCCAGGTTGAGGCGGCGGGGGAGGTCAGAGGATTCCGTGCTCATTTCCAGTGCACCCACTTCGGGCGGTAGAACCCCGCCAGGGCGAAAACCAGCTGCAAGGCCAGGCCGACCGCCGCGCTGAGAACGTTGAAGAGTAGCACTCCGGCTGTAGTCGAAAGCGGCAGCAGGGCCACCCCCGCCCCCTGGCAGGCCACCAGCACCAGCACCGCCACGCCCTGCCAGCGGTTCCACGACCGGGCGAGGTTCACCGACACTGTGTAGCCGCCCAGCAGGTTGAGACCCGCCCCGGCGATCACCAGCAGCAGCTCCCGCCGGAGCCCGGCGTAGTGTTTGCCGAGGAGCCAGAGGAACAGGTCCGGCACCACGGCCGCCCCCACGGCGAGGGCCGCGGCCAGGAGGACCAGCAGACCGCCGAAGCCGAGGTAGCGGGTGCGGTAGAAGCGCTCGTCCGTGATCCGGGCCAGGCGGGGGAGGAAGACCACGTTCGTCAGGCTGGAGAAGATCCCCACCAGCAGCCCCAGCCGGCCCAGGGCCCCCACCTCGGCGATGTTGCGCGTGGCCCCGAACGTGGCCGCCAGCCACACGGTGAGCGGACCCTGGACGGAGAAGTAGAGCGCCCCCGGCAGGGTGGGGAGCAGGTACCGCAGCACCCTGCGCCGGTACGGCCGCAGGCCGGTAGCCACCGAGGCGCCTCCCGTGTCCGGACCTCCCGCGAGGGCCAGGGCGGTCACCGCGGCCGACCCCGCGGCCGAGGCGAGCACGCCCAGCCACGCCTCCAGCCGCGCCGTGACCACCAGCACCGCCGCGATCAACAACCGCGCCAGCCCGCCCCCCATCTCCGCCTTGTAGGAGACGCCGTATCGGTCCGCCAGCCGCAGGGTCAGGAGGCGCAGCGAGGAGACGATTTGGAACCACACGCAGAGCAGAATGCCCGCCGTCACCAGCAGCGACTCCCGGAGCCCGAACCCCTTGCCGCCGGCGATCCACGGAAAAGCCACCGCCACCGCCACGCCTCCCGCCAGGAAAGCCATACGCCGCATCGAGAGCACCGCCGCCAAGTGAGGCGCGAACGCCTCCCCCTCCCCGCCCTTCACCGACTGGTGGAAGAAATACACCAGCGACGTCGAGCTCCCCAGGTCGGTCAGGAAATTGAAGAACGTGATCACCGAGAACGCCAGCGTATAGAGCGCGAACTCCCGCACCGGCATGAAGTTGACGAACAACAGCCCCGCCCCGATCCCCAGGAGCTGGGTGAGGGTCTGGGCCGTGAAATAGGCGGAGAGGATCTTGACCCAGCGGGTCAGCCGCGCCCGGGAGGCCTCCGGAGGAAAATTCGCCATTTTTCTAAGTGGCGGCTCCGTACAGAGGATCGGGCGTTTCGTAGAGACGTTCCCATACCGTCCACGATTCCCCCTCGGTCACCACGGGGACGGCGGGACGTCTCTTCGAAGGGGAGGGCGTACCGAATCGCCCCGGCCTCCTGAAGACCCCGAGGTGTTTGCGTTCGCGCGTTCCGGATCGTGAATCGGTACCGCGTGTACCGGGCCATCCACCCAGGGTTGCACCCTGGGCTAGGGGTAGGACGCCCTCCGGGCTCGCGGCCCGGCGCTGAGGAAAATTCAACATTTCCCTAAGCGCCTCGCGCGGAGTGATCCAGGAGGTTGCCCTGAGTCCCGGGGGGTGTACCCTCCGAGGGAGACGTCCCGCCGTCCCCGTGGTGACCGAACGGGTATCGTGGACGGTATGGGAACGTCTCTACGGAATCCGGCAATGCCTGATGAAAATTCATCATTCTTCTAAGCGGCCCGCGACCGCGCCCCACGGCACGTTGCGAGCCCGGCAGGGCGTCCTACCCCTAGCCCCGGGTGCAACCCGGGGGGCGCTCCACCCCCCACCCCTCCGCCAAAACCCGCCCCGCCAGCCGCCGCGATTGCCCGCCCAGGCTCGCCGCCCCGCCGCCCGGCTCCAGCCATTCCAGCACCGGAATGAAGAACCCCGACTTCGGCCGCGTCCAAAGCGCCGCCGGCAGCTCCGGCGCCACCTGCCGCACCAGTGCCGCCTTGCCCTGGCTCCGGGCCGGCTCGAAACCGTTCGCGGCCAGCCGCTCGCGCAACCAGGCGTCCACCAGGGGGACCCGCAGCTCCACGGACGAGGCCATGGAGGCCCAGTCCGAATCCCGCAGGAGCTGGTTCCTCATGTAGCGGGACGTCTCCAATTCGTGGACGGCCGTCCACGCATCCCCAGCGTGTCCGTTTTTCCCGGCCACGGGGTCGTACCGCTGCAACGCCTCCTCGGCGGCATCTCGGCCCATCAGCGCCGGGTAGCTCCTCCGGCAGGTACAGACCCCGCCGCAGGAAGTAGGCTCCCGGGAGCGTCCGGCCGTAGCGCAGCAGCCCCGCGAGCTTGGGACGGTCCTTGAGGAAGGTCCGCGCCAGCCGGCGGCCAGAGCGGCGGCGAGGCCGGGAATCCAGGCGGCCCGCCGCGCCGTCTCCATCATCTTCGGCACGTCCTTGAACGAGGGATAGCTGCCGAACAGCTCGTCCCCGCCCAGACCGGAAAGCACCACCTTGAGCCCGGCCTCGTGGGCCGCCCGGCTCACGGCGTAGGTGTTGAAGCCGTCGATCGAGGGCTGGTCCATGGCCGCCAGCGCGGCGGGCCACCAGCTCTTCGAAGTCGGCCCGTCCCACCCGGCGCTCCACGTGGCGGGTGCCGAGCGCGCGCGCCACCTCGGCGGCCAGCGGCGCCTCGTCGAGCGGCGTGCCGGCCGTCTCGTCGAAGCTCAGCGTGAAAGTGAGCCGGCGGCTCCGCCAGGTGCCGCCGGGCGAGCGCCGCGATCAGCCCGGAATCCAGCCCCGCCGAGAGGAACACGGCCACCGGCACGTCGGACACCAGGTGCGCCGCCACCGAGTCCTCCACCGCCGCCGCCGGCTCCATGGGGGCGATTTCGGAAGGAGCGGGGGAGTGGGGCCGGGGCTCGCCGATCCGCCCGTCCCTGCGCCCGTCCCTGATAATTAGATGATGTCCGGCCGGCAGGGACCACACGCCCCGCCGGATCGTCAGCGGCTCCGGCACCGAGCCCCACAGCAGGAACCCCGCGAGCCCGGCGGGGTCGATCTCCCGGGAGACCGCCCCGCCCGCCTCCAGCGCCTTCACCTGCGAGGCGAAGCGCAGCGTCCCCCCCTCCGAGCTGCCGTACAGAGGCTTGATCCCCAGGGGATCGCGGGCGAGAAGCAGCGTCTCCTCCCGGCTGTCCCAAATGGCGAGGCCGTACATCCCCCGCAGCCGCGGGAGCATGGCCGCCCCCTGCCGCGCGTAGAGGAGGAGCACCACCTCCGTATCGCTCCGCGAACGCAACCGCACCCCCTCCGCCTCCAGCCCCCGCCGCAGCTCCGGGAAGTTGTAGATCTCCCCGTTCATCACCAGGGCGTAGCGCCCATCCTCGGAGAGCATGGGTTGCGCCCCCGCCTCCGACAGGTCCTGAATCGCCAGCCGCCGGCTCGCCAGCGCCACCCGGCCGTCCGGCGAGATCCAGGCCCCGGAGCCGTCCGGCCCCCGCGCCGTCATGGCGTCGCGGGTGCGGAGCAGCTCGTCCCGGTCGATCGGCGGCGCGGTGCCGTTGAGGCGCAGGAGCCCGTTGATGCCGCACATCAGGCCGGCCTCACCCCCGCCCCAAACCTCACCCCAACCCCTCTCCTAAAGGAGAGGGGCTTTGAATTTGTCTTTCTCCCTCTCCTTTAGGAGAGGGGCCGGGGGTGAGGTCGCGGAGGCACGACGGCCCCCCAGGGTTGCGACCCCTCACCCCACCAACCTCTCCAACAACGGCCGCAACCTCTCCCGGAACCGCGCCACCCCGAACTCGCTCCGCCACCGTTCCCGGCCCGCCTCGCCCAGCCTGCGGGCCTCGCCGGGATGCGCCGCCAGCCGGTCCAGCGCGTCCCGCAGCTCCTCCCGGTCCTCGGGGTCCACGAGGAGGCCGGTCCTTTCGTCCTCCACGATCTCTTCGGCGGCGCTCCCCCGGGCGGCCAGCACGGGCTTGCCGGCCTTCATGGCTTCCAGGTACACGAGGCCGAAACCCTCGCCCCGGCTCGGCATTACGAAGGCCGCCGAGCGGCGGTAGAGCTCGGAGAGGGTCGCCTCGCTGAGAAAACCGGTGAACACGGTCCGGTCCCCCAACCCCAGCATCACCGCCTTCTCCTCCAGCCGCGCGCGGTCGTCGCCATCCCCGGCCACCACCAGCCGCACGCCCGGCAGCGCCGTCATCGCCTCCAGCACCTGGTCGTGCCCCTTGTACCGTTCCGTCGCCGTCATCCGCCCCACGATCAATAGAAACCCCCGCTCCAGCCGCGAGATCAGCCCCGCGTCCACCGCCCCCTCGGGGCGGCGCTCCTCCAGCGCCAACGGCAGGTGCACCGGCAGCTCCCGCATCTCCGGCAGGTACGGCTGCGCCCGCGCCAGCGTGTGCGCCGAAATGGTGAAGGTCACCGTCGCCTTCGCCAGCGTCCGCCGCCGGTCCCACTCCAGGGGGCGCCAGACCTCGATGCCGTACAGGGGAAGGAGATAGGGGGATCGCAACACCCCCGGCAGATACGCCTGCACCCGCGCCGGACCCAGCAGGTCGAACACGTAGGCAGATCGTTTGCCTCCCAGCTGACCCCGGAACTGACTGCGCCATAGCTCCAGCGCGAGGGCCTTTTGATTCCCCTCGAAGCTCCGCGTGGGGATGCCTCCATCGGGCGCGTCCGGTATCCCACCCCCGTCCAGCGTCAGCACCCGCATCCCCAGCCCCCGCTCCTGGGCAAAGGCCAGGCAGGCCCCGGCCAGCAGCCGCCCCGCCAACGCGCGGCCGCCGCCGTCCAGGCCGAGGCCGGCGGAGACGAAGGTAAGGTTTTGGAGCGTGGTTCGTGTCATGAGGTTTCCGGCCTGCGACCTCACCCTCCGGCTCCCTCTCCTAAAGGAGAGGGAGAGACCAGCAAGGCAACTCTCTTAAGCCCCTCTCCTTTAGGAGAGGGGTTGGGGTGAGGTCGGCGGAGGCAAGGCCGGTCCAGGCAGGCTCCGCCCCCTTCGGTGTACATCCCAGACGACACCGAGGGGCGGGCGCACCCCTCAAAAAAGGGGTTCGCCGAAATTCAGCCCACGGCGCGAATCCGGTGGGGCCTGAGCGGCATCACCGCCTCGCGGTCCATCTCCGCCGCCACCGACTGCCGCAGGAAGGTCACCGAGACCACCAGCCGAAGCCGCCCCTTCTCGCGCAGCACCGTGCCCGTCCATCCCTTGAGCGGCCCGTCCACGATCTCCACCTCGTCCCCAGCCTCCAGATACGGATGGGACACGAGCGGCGCGCCGGATTGCTGGAGCTGCCACAAGCTCGCCAGCTCCCCCTCCAGCCCCGCCTGATCGAGCACCGGCAGCACCTCCACGATGAGGTTGCTCCGCAACGCCTCCCGGCGCGCCTCGGCGCCGCCGCGGAAGAACAGGTAACCCGGAAACAGCGGCAGGGTCGAAACGAACGTCCGCCCCGCCCGCCGCACCACCTTCTCCGCCTGGGGGAGGTAGAACCCCACCCCCGGGCCCGCCAGCTCGCTCAGATACCGCGCGAGCCTCTTCTCCTGACGGCTCCGCACGAACGCCACCCACCAGGGATGCGTCCCCCGCGCCAGCTCGAACAGATGAGAAGGAAAGAGGTCGGCTTCGCGCTTCAGGATCGGCACGTGGGGCTTACGGCAACTCCGGGGGTCAAACGGTCTTCACCACGAGAACGCGCTGGAATTGTTGCAGAAAGAAGGGTTTGGAGCAAGGCGGGCGGAGGAACGGCGCCAGCCGGCAAGGAGGGGGCGCCACCTCCCCTCGCTCCCGCGCCATTCCCCCTCGCTCCCGCGCCATTCGGCAAGGAGGGGGAGAGTCCTCCCCCTCTTCCCCCGGGTCTCCCCTCTGCTGCCGCGGCTCCTCCCTCTCTTGCCGCGCGGCGCGGCAAGAGAGCCGGGTGTCCCGGCAAGAGAGGGGAGCGCCGCGGCAAGAAGGGGGAGCGCCGCGGCAAGAAGGGGGAGCGCCGCGGCAAGAAGGGGGAGCGCCGCGGCAAGAAGGGGGAGCGCCGCGGCAAGAAGGGGAAGCCTCTCCCCCTCCTTGCCGGCTCGCTCCCCCTCGCTCCCCGTCAGTCCCCCTCCACTGCCGGGAGCCGCGGATCTCTTACCGGATCCGCCAAGCCGCTTGCCGTTTCCGCCGGACCTCTTGCCGCGAGTGCCGGATCGCTCGCCAAACCCGCCAGCGCTCTTCCCACCTCACGCTGTACGATGGGGCCGGACAGCCAGACGAGGTACGCGAGCGCGTACGGCGTCCGCACCAGGTAGCTCGCGAGGTGCGCCGCGAACACCGCATCGGGATTGAAGCTCTCGAGGAAGCCCACCGTCGTCTCCCCGTCCTGCACCGGGTACCCCTCGTCCACCGGGTGCGGGCCCAGCCGGAACGTCCGGTCCCGCCCCAGGGCCGGCCAGATCACCCGGAAGAGCCACGCCGTCTCCTCGTGCTCGAACAGCGCCCGCGGCCGGTCCCCTTCCTCCGCGTTCTCCCAGGGGCGGAACAGCCCATGCCGCCCCGCGGCCGGCCGCACCTCCCAGGGCTCCGCCGTGTCCGCTTCCAATGCCGTGGCGGGATCGTCCCGCTCCCGCACCACGTCGAGGTACTCCGGCGAAAAGGCATTCCTGAGCTTTCGTTCAGTGATCATCACCATCCTCCTGGCTCCTGGTTCCGGGCGGAAATCGCGGGAACCCGAGATTCTCTTCCCAGGGTATTTCTACATCAGGTATTCGGCATGGTCAATAGCAGTTCTCTCTTACCCTGGTTGTGCCTCTCGGGAATCGGGTGTACAATTACGGCATTATGGAGCCAGAGGTCCATCGACTCATCAACATCCTGCGTACCGCCATGAGGATCCTCGGCGTCAGCAATCGGGACGTCGAGCGCGCTCTGGGCATGAGCCCCAGCTACCTGAGCCGGGTGTTTTCCGGCGGTATCGAGCTCAAGGCCGAGCACCTCATCCTCATCCCCCGCGCCATGGGCCTGGAGCCCGCGGAGTTCTTCCACCTCGCGTATCCGCCCCGGCGCAGCACCACGGCCAGCCGTGCCTCCGACCAACTCCAGCAGGCCCTGCGAGACCTCCAGCCCGCCGCCCTGGAATCCGCGCCCCGCGATTCCGTCAGCGACGAGCAACTCGAGAGAGTCCTCCTCTCCACCCTCAAGAAGGTCATGGGGAACGAAGGCGCCAGCGGCTGAGGGATACCGCCCAAGGCGGTATTTACCGTTCGCCGGCTGAGCCATGCCCTCCGGGGCGGTATTTACCGCCTGCCGGTTGGGGCATGTCTTGGAGGGCGGTATTTACCCCCCCGGGCGGGCCCGCCGGTCTCCGGGATCCCAGGGTTCACCCTGGGCTTCTAGGAGAGGACGCCCTCCGGGCTCAACGCCAGGAAGCGCCTAGGGACATCGTGTTGGCCCAGCCGTGTCCTTCAAGGTGATTTATTGTCGGATCTGCGCCCGCGCGAAACGGCATCAACCCGCGATGAATTGAGCCCGGAGGGCGTCCTACCCCTAGCCCAGGGTGTAACCCTGGGACCGCGGCAACCCTGGGACCGCGGCAACCCTGGGACCGCGGCAACCCTGGGAAATCCCAACCCTGGGAAATCGCGCAACCCTGGGAAATCCCAACCCTGGGAAATCCTGATGAGGTATGCCTGCCGGGGCGGTATTTACCCGCGGTCCCTGGCGGGACCGCAAACGAGGCCGCCCCTCAATCCTCCCCCGGCATCTCCTCCGCCCGCCGCAGCATGTCGATCACGTAGTCGAGCAGCGAGGCGTCCATCTGCTCCCGCTCGGCCTTGTTCTTGAGGAGCAGCACCACCGCCAGGGTCTCGCGGTGAATCCGCAGGGCCAGGAAAAGGTCCGCCGCCGGCAGCACCTCCGCCCGGCACTCTTCCGTCTTCCCCTGCCGCAGAAGCACGGCTCCCAGCTCGAGGCCCACCAGAGCGGCCTTGTAGGGGAGGTCCGCCTCCAGGAAACCGTCCTTCACCACGCTCAAGTCCCTCTCCGCCTGGTCGAGCTTCCCCAGCGCCGCGAAGATCTGCCCTTCCAGCCAGCGGACCTTCAGCGTGTTGATCTTCCCGCCCGGCTGGAGCCCCGTGCACCGGATCTCGAAGATCACCTTCATGGCCTCGCGAAGCCGGCCGCAATCCACCAGAAACCGGGCCTGGTTGTGGAGCGCCAGGAAGATCAGGTCCGCGTCGCCGCCCTTTTCGATCAGCTTCAACCCCTGCCGGAGAAGCTGGACCGCCCGCTGCGGTTTGCCCTCGTACCCCGAATACACCCCCGGCTTGATGAGGGCGCGCCCGGCCTTGATCTGATTGCCGTGCTGCATGTGGACGTGGAAGACGAAGTCGAGGGCGCTATCTGCTGCCTCGAACTGGCGAAGAGTCGCCGAAGAGGGAGGCCTGGACGTCCATGAGGCGCGCCTGGAGAAGCTGGTCATGGGTCCCCGCCAGGTACTCGGCCGTGGCGGAGCCCAGGATGCTCCGGGCCTCGGAGAGGTGGTCCGCCACCCGGTAGGCGTTGCCCAGCTCGATCAGGACCCTGCACCGGAAGTCGGCCAGGTACTGGCCCTCGAGCCTCGGGGATGGGGGCCTTGTCGGTGTGGAGCCAGGCCCATTCCGCGAAGCGGATCATCCGCTCCGGGTCCTCGTGGCGGAAGGAAGCGCTCATCTCGAGCAGCGCCTCGATCAAGGGAATCCCCCGCAACTGGTCGGGAATGTCGGGGAGATCGTTCGGTTCGCGCCCGGCCAGGAGCGCCAGCACCTCGAGCTTCTTCTGTTCCTGAATCAGGGGGGCCTGCTTCAGGGCTTTCGCGAAGGCCCCGCTCAGGGCGGCGTCGTAGGCATCCTCTTCCTTGGGCGACAGATCCCTGGGAGGCGGGTCCGCTTCGCCGAACATCGCACGCAGGTGCGGGAGCGCTATGGCGAAGCAGGACGCGCATTCCACGACGTGGAGAATGATCTTGCGGCTGCCTCCCCTGGCTTTGTGATCCCACACGCATGCTTCCAGCTCCGCGGGAGTCGGGTGGTGGATCAAGACGATTTCCTCCTTGTCCGGGCATTGTCGCACAAGAGCAGCCAGAGAATCTAGATTCCCGGTTCCGAGATTTTTGTCCCCCCAGGCGTTCCCGTCCCCGCCCGGAAATGATGTTGCGTAGGGTGCGCACAGCGCACCCTACGGATCTACGCATCCCTGCCTTGACGCTGCCCTAGCTCTGGCCGCCCCCTGAATCGCTTCCGCCGCTCGGGACCGAGGTCGCGGAGGTGGGAGGGGCGGCCGGTGCGGTCCCTGTCCGGCCATTCGGATCGATCATCGACCCTTCCTTCGCCCACCGCGCGGCCGGCCTGCGTGAAACCGCCGCCGGTTTGGCCAGGCCGAGGCTCTCCAGCCACGGCCAGGCCCGGGTGAAGAAGGTGGCGGCGGTGCCGGGCAGCCCGGCGGCCTGCGAGGGTGCGGGCAGGCTGAGGGCAAGCGTGAGGGCGAGGCCGGTGGCCGCGGCGGCGGCACGGCGGGTTCGTAGAGACATTTGAGACCTCCTGTTCATGGATTCCATGGGTCCCCTGTCTCCCCGGACAGGGGCGCGATTCTCCCTACCCTGCGGTGAATTCTCCCTGCTTCTTTCTCCAGCGTCGATTGCGGAACCCGGCGACGAGCTGGACCCCCGAGCCTCGCCGCTAGTATTGCTATCGAGAATTAGAGCGCAGGGAGACATTACGCTCAAAGAGCGGTCTCCGTCAATCCTGTAGAGACCGAATAATTTTTCTTCGTGCTCATTGCGCTGTGTTGTTGACACATGCGACAGCCTGTAAGACTATCTGCGGCGTTGAAAGGGAAACGGCGACAGGGAGGATCGAATGTCACGGGAAAGCAATCTTGTGGAACGAGGTCAGAGAATCATCCGGATGCGCAAGGCCAAGGGCTGGAGTCAGGGAGAGCTGGCGCGTCGTGCCGGCATCGACCGGACCCGCCTGGGGAAGTGGGAACGCGGTGTTCACGATCCGCGGCTCGACGGCCTCACCCGGCTGGCGGAAATCCTGGGGGTGGAGGCGGCGCTGCTGGTCAGCGGGTGCGAGCCGGGCCGGCCCCTGACGCTGTCGCCCGGCCAACAGATGGAGCTGACTCTGTGCTGGGCCAACCTCGTGCGCGCCATGAAGCCCCTGCTGGAGATTGCCAGCCGGCCGTCGCGAGAGAGGAAGGGAGTCGCCCCATGAGGTCCCAAGAATTCGAATCCGGCGTCATGAAGGCGCCGGTTGTACGACGGGGTTCAGAGGAATCCCAAGGAGGTTGCAGATGACTGAGAACGTGAAGTTGGAGATCGAGGACCGCGGGAACCACCTGCGGCGGCCGCCCCGGCGCCGGCCCGCGAACAACCGGCTCAGAGAACCGCCAGGAGCGAGCGGCTCAAGAGCGAGCGGGTGGAGGTGATGCTGCGGGCCATGCCCGCGTGGTCGCTGGCCAAGGGGGGCGAGGCCATTCAGTGCACGCGGCAGTTCCCCTCGGCGCGGGTGGCCAGCCTGTTCGCCGGCATCGCCGCCGAGTACGCCGCCTGCCGCGGCCAGGGGGTGCAGCTCACCCTCGCGGGCCGGAAGGTGGTGGTACGGCTGCCCGGTCTGCCCATGAACAACGGACGTTTTGGCGGGATCACGGAGATGGTCTTCGTGCTCGCCCAGCAACTCGGCTGAACCGAGAACCCAAACGGAAACAGAAAGAACAGGAAAAAGGAGACAACACAATGCCCACCACTTCTCACGCTGACGTCGTCACGGACCTCGAGGAGCTCCTGACGAACATTCGCAACGCGCCGGACCTGCCGGACCTCACCGTCTATCAGGCCCCGGTGGAGCAGCTCCTGGCCGAGCTGAAAACCCGCGGTGCCCTGCGCAAGTCCCGCATCGGCATCAAGCAGTTGGAGACCCAGGTGCTTCAGGGCCTGCTGCCCCAGGCGAAGGACGCGGCTTCGCGGCTGCGCTCCGCCATCAAGGCCCACTTCGGAGCCAAGAATCCCCGGCTGCTGGAGTTCGGTATGAAGCCGCTCGGCCGCCGCCTGCGCAGGGAGGAGGAGGCGGAAGAGCCGCCGCGGCCGGAGATCCCGGCCCCGGCGGCCAATCCTGAAGCTTCGAAGCCCTGAGCCGTTCCGGGAGGGCGTGCGCCAACACGCCCTCCTTTTTTCTCAGAACCAAAGAGATGGTAGCACCCTGGCCTTTCCTTTGCAGAGAGCCCCGCCGGGGAGGGAAGCACCTTTGAATGATTCACCGGGGAGTGCGCGAGGGGACGATTCTCGATTATCAGACGAAATCCTCATGGCCAGGATCGCGAAAGGCGATCAGACGGCGTTTGCCCAGCTTTTCGACCTCATGTCTCCCACGGTGTTGGGCGTCCTGGTTCGGATGTTGAGGCGGCCGGAGCTGGCGGAAGAGGTCTTGCAGGAGACTTTCTTACAATGCTGGATGCAGGCTGAGGACTACCGGCCGGAGCAGGGAAGCCCGCGGGCCTGGGTTCTCATGATCGCCCGGTCGCGAGGGCTCGACAAGCTGCGCCGCGAAAGCTCCCGCTTCCGCCGGGATGAAGCCGCGGGCCATGCCGGCGACAAGGCCGCGCCCCCCGTGGGCACGGCCCGGCTGGAAGCCGCCCAGCTCCAGCGGTCGGTGTCCACCGCCATGGAGACCCTGAAGCCCGCTCAGCGCCGCTGCGTGGACCTGGCCTTCCGCGAAGACCTCTCCCACTCCGAGATCGCGCAACGTCTCTCGGCCCCCCTGGGCTCGGTGAAATCGAGGATCCGCCTGGGGCTGACCAAGCTGAGCCGCGTGCTGTCCGATTCCTGGCACTACACCGCCTGAAAGGGCACCAACTCCCTGGGAACGCCGGCATCCCTGCCGGCCACCCCGGGTTACACCCGGGGCTAGGGGTAGAACGCCCTCCGGGCTCGCAACGTGCCGTTGGGGAGCGGTCGCGACTACTTAGAAAAATGATGAATTTTCCTCCTGAGGGCGTAGGGGTGGGGTATCGAAAGAGACCGCTTAGGAAAATGATGAATTTTCCTCACCGCCGGGTCGCGAGCCCGGAGGGCGTTCTACCCCTAGCCCCAATGCTGTTCACTTTGGCTGAAACAAGGACTCCAAGGACGGCAAGGATCTCAAGGACGGACACCGCACCATTCCTCATCCGTCCTCTGCGTCCTTGGTGTCCCTATCGTCCTTGACACGCCCCCACGTTCAGAAAGACTTAAATGAACAGCATTGCCCCTAGCCCAGGGTGAACCCCTGGGATAACCCAACGCGTCGCGAGAGTCGAGCCCTGGGCTGGGCTCTGCCGGCCCGTTGGGCCGGGTGGGGGCAACCAGAGCTCCATGCCACAGGCCAAATCTGCGTTGACAGCCTACGACCTGACCACTCCCTCTTCGGCCCCAGAGGGGCCAGGGCATGTAGCCTGGCGCTTCAGCGCCAGGAACGCATCCCCCCAACCCCCAGAAGCCCCAGAGGGGCGACGGCAGGCGGCGGCCGCTTCCGCTAAAATAGCTCCCTCACGGCTCATCAACCCAGCGGAGACAAGAGGCAGCATGCTCATCCTGCACCTGTCGGACCTCCACTTCGGCACCCACAGCCGCTTCAAAGGCGAAGACCTCACGAAGTTGGGAAAGGCCTTCTACAAAGACCTCACCGGTGCCCGGGGAACCTTCGCGAAAGGCTCGCGCATCGATCTCGTGGCCGTAACCGGCGACATCGCCGAGTCCGGCAAGCCCACGGAATTCAAGGACGGAGAGCGCTTCCTCGCCGCGCTCGCCGGAGAGTTGGGGCTCGATCGTCGGCGCTTCGTCTTCGTACCAGGAAACCATGACGTCTCCTGGCCCGCCTGCAAGAAGGTCGAAGCCGATCAGGAGGAAGAGGGCTTCGACGAGAGCGAGCTCCGGAGACGGATGGATCAGGTGAAGCTGGGCCGCTATGAGGAGTTCCTCCGGAGCTTCTACGGCGTCGAGGATCTCGCCGAGGTGGCGCTTCCTCGAGGGCGAGGTGCGTATCTGTACAACTTCCCAGATCTTCAGCTCTCCGTGGCTTCCCTCAATACGTGCGAGAGGAATCTCATCGCCCGGCTGATCACGTCGGCTTTCTGAGCCACGAGCAGGCCGAAGCGCTGATGGAGGAGTGGCGTTCGCCTCGGAGAAAGCCCGCTGGCTGAAGATCTTACGTTTCACCACAACCCTGTGGTCACAGTACCGGCAAACGTCGAATACTTGCGGGGGAAGTTACAGGAGAAGGGGCTGGCTCCAGATCTGGCTGCTTCGCCACGTGAGTGATTTGGTGGGCTTCGAGGGAAGGAGCACCTGCAAGGCGATCGTCGAGGACGCCCACGTTCAACTCGTTCTCCACGGCCACCATCACGCCAAGGACGAGCAGAGTTGGGATTGGCGAAGCGGAGCCAAGGGCCGCGCGGCCGTACTCTCCTCGGGGAGCCTGACCTTGAACGCAGACAAGCTCCCCGAAGATGAGCCGCTCTCCCTGCGTTTCATCGAACTGGACACCCGAAAAAAGGAAATCCGGGCTCGGAGTCTGATCTTCGATCCGCGTGGCCGCACGGAAGGCGAGCTTCGCCGTGGATCTTTCGTTCCCGATCCGATAGAGCTTACGGGATACCTCAAGCCTCTCGATCTGCCCCCCGGTTTCGAGCCATCTAAGAAAACCCCTAAGGTTCCAAAGGGCAAGGCTCCGGCGAGCTCGTCCGCTTTCATTCGGAGCTACCGCTTGAGCCTCGGCGCTTCGTTTGCTCGCTGGGATCTCGCGCCGGTCGGAGTTGCGCAGACCGGGGGCGCCGGTAAACCCATTGAGGCCGGGCTGGATGAGATGTACTTGGCGTTGCGCTTGGCTGAGGGGTTCGCCATCAACAATACGAAGAGGGGCGAGCCGATCACCCCGGAGGCTCTCCTCGCTCGAAACCATCCTCTTGCTATCCGGGGTGCCGCTGGAGCTGGGAAAACCACCTGGATGAGGTGGACTTTCCGCAGGCTCCTTCGAGAAGAGCGGGCCCTGCCGCTGATGCTGGTGGTGCGTGACCTCGCACGCTACTGGCAGACCCCCGGCTGCCACGGTGCGGCCAGGTCGCTCGTGTCGTTCCTCGACGCCTGGGCTGCCGAGCGGATGGGAGCGGGATGGGAAGGGGAGTTTCGCAAGATCATTGAGGCAGGAGACGGCCCCCGCCCCATCCTTCTCGTGGACGGCTGGGACGAGGCGGGCAAACTGGGAGAAGAGCTACGCGAGAAGCTCGTCGGATTGCTCGCGAAATGCCCCCGGATGCTCGCCGTAGTGACGAGCCGCCCCTATGGCGAAGGCCGGCCGTCGCATGCCGAAGGATTCGAGGTGCTCGACGTCCAACCCTTGGCGGATGGGGAGATCCAGGACTTCACGGGCCGTTTCTTCCGGCAATGTTACGGAGAAGATGAGATCACTGCGGGAAGAGAGGCGGAACGGTTCTGGAGCGCGCTTGAACGGTCACCAGAACCCCAGGCGTTGGCCCGCACGGCCCTGCTCCTCACGATGATGCTTCTAATCGGTCGTTCCCGTCCGCTTCCTGACAAGCGGCACCTCCTTTACGAAGCGTGCATCGACAATCTGCTGACGGCTCTTCCTGATAGCAAGGCCGAACAAGGGGCACTCCTCCTGCCTCAGCAGTCGCGGCCCGAGGATAGCGAGGAACGCAAGCGGATTGTGGCAAGGCTCGCCTTTGCGCTGCAGGCAGAAGGGTACAAAGGCTATAACCGGTCCGCCATTGTACGAGACTGGGAGGGAATGGCAGCGCTTCTGCCTGCAAACTGGGAAGCGACGAAAAAGATGGGTTTCTTGGCTTGGCTGGCAGGGCCGGCCGGGTTGCTCACCGATCGAGCCGACGGCACGTTGACCTTCACCCATTTGAGCTTTCAGGAGCACCTCACAGCGTGGCATCTCAATGCCACGGTTGAAGGCGCCGAAGAGCGCGTTCAGGAATTCAAACGCCAGAAGGATTCAAACTGGTGGGAGTCCCTTCGGCTCTGGGCGGCTCTGATCGAAAAGCAGAGCCCAGAGCGGCTTGATCCTGTCCTTGAGTCTCTGATGAGCGCCGATTCTGGGGGGCTTGCCTTCGTTGGAACCATCCTCGCAGACGGTCTGGGGAGTGAATCCCGATTCGAGGAGTGGAAGAAGCGATGGCAGGCCAGCCTTGTTGGGCAGAATGGACTTCTGGAACCGAGTCAATGTGCTCGTTCCTGGGCGGCCAGCCGGCAGGAGGCTCGCAAGAAGGCCCTCGCGTCGGGGCTTCATGAACAGATTCCCGTGTAAATTGGCTAGACTGGACTCGCATAACGGACTTCCTTGAAGAGGCCGCGATGCCGGTGGCTTCTGTCCTCCCAGACTCGTTGGTGAATCGCCACATCGTTGAGGTACTCACAAAAGAGCCGACTCCAAGTGCCAAGCTCCGTTGCGGCCATCAGGATCCTCTGCTCTGGTCCGCCCCTGTGGCCTGTTGATCCGATCGAGCACGGGTTGCTTCAAGTGTGGCCGGGTGAGGGGCGCATCCTGGGATTGAGGCTTCAATCTGCCGTAGCACTGGGTCTTTCGCGGACTGAGATTCAACGGTTGCTTCGGGTTGGGACCCAACGAGAAGTTGAAACTAGCAAAGAGCAAGATAGCTCGTCTTACTCGCTACTTATCTCGCGACTTCTCTCGCGACTTCTCTCGCGACTTCTCTCGCGACTTCTCTCGCGACTTCTCTCGCTACTTCTCTCGCGACTTCTCTCGCTACTTCTCTCGCTACTTATCTCGCTACTTATCTCGCTACTTCTCGCGCGACTTCTCTCGCTACTTCTCTCGCTACTTCTCTCGCGACTTCTCTCGCGACTTCTCTCGCGACTTCTCTCGCGACTTCTCTCGCGACTTCTCTCGCGACTTCTCTCGCGACTTATCTCGCGACTTATCTCGCGACTTATCTCGCGACTTCTCTCGCGACTTATCTACCATCATCGACGAACAAGGGAGTGCATTCAGGTACGAGGACTTTGCGGCGAGTGAGTTGATGTCTTTTGGGCGAGTGGGAGCGAGGTCACTCCTGGCACATGGCCATACCGAAGACCAGACTCCAGCAGTCAGCATACTTGCTCCGGCGTGCTCGACTCTCATTGCATCCTGGCGAAGACGACCACGCCCTGACCGCAGGCTCTCGCGCAATACGAGCCACATCTCGATCCCCTCTGGCCCGCCCTGGCCCGCCACCTGGCCCGGCGTGCCACGCCGGAAGATCGTGCCCTCCTGACCGACCTCGTCCAGCATCCCGAGAGCCGAGAGGCTCCCCTCTCGTGGGGGCTCCAGTTCATCGTGCGCGGCGACGTGCTCTTCGATGACGGCTCCGTGGTTACCCTGGACGAGCTGTGCGACGAGGCTGGGGTCCCTCGGCTGCCTTATCTGGAGGATCTGCCGGATGAGCTGGAGGTGGATTGGGAGGATTGAGGGGTATCCTCAAACCCGCATGAAGAACCTCTACTTCGACCTCACAGAGGAATTCAACGCCGAAGGCATCGTCGCCGTCCTGGCCTCCGGGCAGGCGGTCGTGTACTACCGGATCTCGCTGATGAGCAAGGATGGCGACTGGATCCTGCGGGAGACCCCGGAAGCGTGCCAGAGGGTGCTTGCGGTCCTCGAACGGCATGGCGCACGGTATCGGCTGGGGGCGCCTCTCGACGTCCGGTGGCTTGCTGGGGGGTGGTCGAGCCACTTTGAGCTGACGGACCCCGAGGGGCGGAGGATTCGCTGCGACTTCGTCACCAGGCCGCCACGGGTGGCACCGGAGGAGCTGCCGGGGCTCTTCGAGGCGGAGAGGCGGATGGAGGCTCTGCAGGTCGTCGGTATCGAGCCTCTGATTCGGATGAAGCAGACCCAGCGGGCCAAGGACTATCCCATCATTGGTGAGCTGGCGCGCCTGTTGCCCCCTGAGCGGGAGATCGAGTGGACGACCGATCCCGACCGCATTCTCGCCCTGGCGCCTGTGTACGGAGACCGCTCTCGACGGGCTCCGGTGCAGGCCGTGCTCGCCGGAGGCTCTCGGGAAGCCGTCGTGGTGGAGCTTGCGAAGGAGTTGGACCGGCTCCAGCAGCGGGACCGCTTCGAGGCTCGAGACCTACAAGAAGGCTTCCGAGACCTATATGAGAGAATTCCAGGCTGCGGACCTGGGGGCTCTCGAGCTTGGTGAGGCCCATCAGCGGCTCCTTCGAGCTTGCCGAGCGCCGGTTGCCCCGAAACCCCTTCCCGTCGGAGGACCGAGATGGAGCTGCTCAGTGAAGACGATCTGAATCTGAAGGACATGACTCCCGAGGAACTGGATCGCGCCTGGGATCTCTGGTTCGACCTTGCCCAGACGACGAACGACTCGGATCCTCTTTACACCCATGGGGTGTTCGTCTTGTATGAGCCTTCGGACCTTCAGGCGCAACCCTCTCCAGCCGTGGCCAAGCTCGTCGAGGAGGGTTTGGTGGAATGGCAAGGCGGAAAGCCCAAGGGGTTGAGGGGCATTACCGTCCGGGGGGAGCCCGTGTCGGAGACGATCATCCGGGACCGGCGGTAGGTCTCATGGCTCCGTGAAGCCAGCCAGCACAAGCCGCGGTCCCGCCAGGGACCACCGTCGGTAGCCAGGGATTTAATCCCTGGCATGGGCCGGCAGGGATGCCGGCGGTCCCAGGGGAGGCCACGCCCTGACAGGGCGTAATTTGAAAAGCCTGGGGTGTGAACCCCAGGAACCAGGACGCCACCTCCGTTCAAGCCCCGAAGGGTCGGCAGAGGCGCTCCGGGCCGGCGAGCCTGTCGAGGCATCTCTGCCGCCCCTCCAGGGCTTGGGAAAATTTGGTGGCCATGTCCCTGGGGTTGACACCCCAGGCTGGTCAAATCCCGCCCCGTCGGGGCGGTGGCTGCCATCCGGCCTGCCGCGATGCGGCGGACATGATGGAGCCGGAGGCGAGCGTGTCGGCGATGGTGTTCCACCACCCGGATGCCCGGTACTTTGGGGTGTAGATCCCTGCAATAACCCTACGTAACCGGCACAAACGCGAGCCCGGCAGGGCGTCCTACCCGTAGCCCAGGGTGCAACCCTGGGTGGTGGTGGCGCGCGTCGTTACCGGAATTGCCCATGCCCATGCCTGGAACGGCCGTCTCGTTGGATCTGGGAGATCGGGCGGCGGTCCCGTCTTCACCTTCCTTGACACGCCGCGCGGCTCGGATAAGATACGCCCGCGTCAAGCGATTAGGGAGTCTACGGCCGTATCTCGGGAGGTGAAGGGCTCAAACATGGAGAGCTACATCCCCATCCTCGTGTTCACGCTGGTGGCCATCGGCTTCCTCGTGGTGAGTCTCATGGCGGCGAAGCTATTGCGCCATGCCGGGTCTCCCACGACCAACCTCGATCCCTATGAGTGCGGCAACGAGCCGGAGACCCTCGCTCACGACCACCGCTTCTCGATCCGGTACTACCTGATCGCGGTGCTCTTCGTCGTCTTCGACGTGGAGACCATCTTCCTGTTCCCGTGGGCGATCATGTTCGACAAGCTGGCCCTGGTTCGGCTTCATCGAGATGGTGGTGTTCCTGGCCATCCTGATCACGGGCTACGTCTACATCTGGAACCGGGGGGCTCTGCGTTGGGTTTGACCTGGATTGCGGGTAGAGGCGAACGTCCTCACCACGACCTACGACAAGATCTTCAACTGGGCCCGGCGCTCGGCGATCTGGCCGATGCAGTTCGGGCTCGCCTGCTGCGCCATCGAGATGATGGCCGTGCTCGACCCCCGGCACGACATGTCGCGCTTCGGCGCCGAGGTCTTCCGCGCCACGCCGCGCCAGAGCGATCTGATGATCGTCGCCGGCACGGTGACGGAGAAGATGGCCCCCATCGTGCGCCGCCTGTGGGACCAGATGCCGGAGCCCAAGTGGGCGCTCGCCATGGGCGCCTGCGCCACCTGCGGCGGTCCGTACCGCACCTACGCGGTGACCCAGGGCGTCGACCGGGTGATCCCGGTGGACGTCTACGTGCCCGGCTGCCCGCCGCGGCCGGAGGCCCTGCTCTGGGGGCTCCTCCACCTGCAGCGCAAGATCGACCGCATGAAGGTGGGCAAGCCGAAGGCGCTGCCCGCGGGAACTGCTGAGGTCCGCGCATGAGCGAGCCCAGCGATCCCAAGCCTCCCGCGGGCTCGCCCGAGGGCGGGGTGCCCGCCGAGCCGGTTCTGGACAAGGCCGCGCCGGGCCAAGCCGGCCGCAGCCGCTGCCGCGCCCAAGCCCGCCGCTCCCGCCGCGCCCAGGCCGGCCGCTCCGGTGGACGACCCGAACAAGCCGCTGTGGGAGAAGGACCCGGTCGATCCGGAGTGGAAGGACGCGGCGGACGATCCCGCTGGCCTCGGCCCTCAAGGAGGAGTTTGGCGAGGCGATCGAGTCGGCCCGGACCTTCGCGGGCGATCTGACGCTGCGAGATTCAGCGCGAAGCCATCGCGGACGTCTGCGCCTCGCTCAAGGCGAAGCACAAGTTCACCTATCTGGTGGACGTCTGCGGCGCCGACTATCCCAAGCGCGAGCCGCGGTTCGACGTCGTCTACCACGCCTACAGCTTCGAGGCGAACCGCCGGGTGCGGCTGCGGGTGAAGACGGACGAGGCCACGCCCGTGCCCACGCGTCTGCCGGCGTCTGGCGCACGGCCAACTGGCCGCGAGCGCGAGGTCTACGACATGTACGGCGTGCGCTTCGCGGATCATCCGGACATGACCCGCATCCTCCTCTGGGAAGGCTTCAACGGCTACCCGCTGCGCAAGGACTTCCCGGTCGAGGGGATCGACACGGGCGCGGCCATCTACCCCGAGTACTACGGGGACGCGGCCGGACCGGTGGCCGGCACGGGCACGGGGTGGAAGCCGGCCAAGCCGCCCGCGCCGGTTGCGCCGGCTCCGGCGGCAGTCCCCGAGGAGCCGTCTGTTCTGGATCTACGGGCTCCGCGGCGAAGCCCGGCTCCAAGGCGAGGAGCGGCTCGCTCAGCTCCGAGATTGCGATGATCGCAGGCACATGCCAGATCAGCGACCCGTTCGTCCGATTCGGCGACCTGGGCCTTCCCGACTCCCTCCTCAACCGTGCGGAGGAGATGGAGCTCAACTTCGGGCCGCAGCACCCTTCGACGCACGGCGTGCTGCGCCTGAAGCTGAAGGTGGACGGCGAGCGGATCGTCGACTGCTATCCGATCATCGGCTACCTCCACCGCGGCACCGAGAAGCTGTTCGAGCTCCACCCGTTCTTCCAGAACGTCCCTCACACCGACCGCATGGACTACGTGGCGGCGGCCACCAACAACCTCGCCTACGTGGGGGCGGTGGAGAAGCTGGTCGGGCTGGTGGTGCCGCCGCGGGCGCGCTACATCCGCACCATCCTCGTGCGAGCTGCAGCGCATCTCGTCGCACCTGCTCTGGCTCGCCACGCACGCCATCGACATCGGCGCCATGACGCCGTTCTTCTACTGCTTCCGCGAGCGCGAGCTGATTCTCGATCTCTTCGAGCAGTACTGCGGCGCCCGGCTGACGCTCAACTGCATGCGTCCCGGCGGCCTGCCGCACGACCTGCCGGTGGGGTGGACGGACAAGTGCCGCGAGTTCGTGGACGCTGTTCCCGGCCGCGGTGGACGAGTACGAGGGGCTGCTCACCGAGAACCGCATCTGGAAGAAGCGCACGGTGGGCGTCGGCGTGCTGCGACCCGAGATCGCCATCGACTACGGCGTCACGGGGCCGATCCTGCGCGGCAGCGGCATCGCCTGGGACCTGCGCAAGGCCATGCCCTATGAGGCCTACGGCGAGGTCGACCTTCGACGTGCCGGTGGGCAAGAACGGCGACACCTACGACCGCTACCTCGTGCGCATGGAAGAGATGCGGCAGGCCAACAACATCATCCGCCAGTGCCTGGAGAAGCTGCCCGAGGGGCCGATCATGGCCAAGCGCCCGCGCGTGATGAAGGCCGGCAAGGACGCCGAGATCTACTTCGGCATCGAGAGCCCCAAGGGTGAGATCGGCTTCTACATCGTGGGCGACGGCACGCCGAACCCCTACCGCTGCCACGTGCGGGCGCCTTCTTTCGTCAATCTCCAGACGGTGCCGGAGCTGTCCAAGGGGCAGCTGCATCGCCGATCTCGTGGCAATCATCGGCACCACGGACATCGTGCTCGGGGAGGTCGACCGCTGATGACTGGGCTCCTCGAGTCGATCCGTCAGGCCGTGGGGGACACGCTCTTCTACTGGGCCGTGTCGCCGGCCATCAAGATCCTGATCCTGGTCTTCGTGGGCATTCTGCCGCTGATCACCTATCTCACCTTCGCCGAGCGCAAGATCCTGGGCTACATGCAGGCGCGGCTCGGCCCGAACCGGGTGGGCCCCTGGGGCCTGCTGCAGCCGATCGCGGACGTGATGAAGCTCCTGGTGAAGGAGGACACGACGCCCAAGCGAGGCCGTCAAGTGGGCCTTCATCCTGGCCCCTTGCCTGGTGGTGGGGCCGGCGTTCATCATCTTCTCCGTCATCCCCATCGGCCCGCGCGCGGGTGAGCTCGGGGCGCTCTCCTGGTTCGTCACCGACGTCAACGCGGGGATGCTGTTCGTGGTCGCCATGGCGACCATCGGCGTCTACGGGCTGATCATCGGCGGCTGGGCGTCCAACAACAAGTTCTCGCTCATGGGCGGCCTGCGCTCGGCGGCGCAGATGATCTCCTACGAGGTGCCGCAGGGGCTGGCGATCGTGGGGCCGCTGATGCTCGCCGGCACCCTGTCGCTGGTGGGGATCGTCGAGGCGCAGAAGGCCGCGGGCTGGTGGTACGTCTTCCCGCAGCTCGTCGTCCTTCTTCATCTACCTCGTGGCGGGCGTCGCGGAGACCAACCGCAACCCGTTCGACCTGCCGGAGGCGGAGTCGGAGCTGGTGGCGGGCTTCCACACCGAGTACAGCGGCATGCGCTTCGCCCTCTTCTTCCTGGGCGAGTACGCCAACATGATCGTGATCTCGGCGGTGGCCACGACGCTCTTTCTGGGCGGCTGGCTGCGGCCGTTCCCGAACGTCGAGGCGCTGGCGTTCCTCGACGTGGTACCCGGGCCGATCTGGTTCTTCCTCAAGATGGCCGTCTTCCTCTTCGCCTACATCTGGTTCCGCGGCACGTTCCCGCGCTACCGGTTCGATCAGCTCATGGACCTGGGTTGGAAGTGGCTGATCCCGCTCGCCCTGGCCAACATCTTCATCACCGGGCTGGTCAAGCTGCTGCTGGTCTAGGAGGCTTCGATGGGTGCGCTCAAGCGTTTTGCCGAAAAGATCATGCTCCTGGACCTGTTCGCGGGCTTGGGGATCACCGGCAGGAACATGTTCAAGAAGAAGGTCACCGTGCAGTACCCGGAGGAGCGCTGGGAGCCGGCGGACCGTTTCCGCGGCATGTTCCGGCTGGACGAGGACCGGTGCATCAAGTGCACCATCTGCGCCAAGGACTGCCCGATCGACATCATCTACATCGACTGGCACCAGGAAGTGAACCCGGAGACGAACAAGAAGGAGAAGGTGCTCGACCGCTTCGACATCGACGTCCAGCGCTGCATGTTCTGCGGCCTGTGCGAAGAGGGCTGCCCGACGGAGCCCAAGTCGATCTGGCTGACCACCAAGACCTACGAGCTCGCCTCCTACGACCGCTGGTCGAACCTGTACGTGGACATGGACGAGCTCCAGGAGTGGAAGACGCGGCCCGTCTATACGGACGAGGAGATCGCCTGAGCATGGAATTCCTCACGGCGCACGGCGCGGACCTTCTCTTCTACCTCTTCGCGGTCCTGGCGGTCGCGGGGGCGGTGGGCGTGGTGACGCTGCAGGAACCCGATGTACGGCGCCCTCTCGCTGCTGCTGACCTTCCTCGCGGTGGCCGCGCTGTTCCTGCTGCGGCACGCCGAGTTCGTGGGGATCGTGCAGATCTTCGTCTACGGCGGCGGCATCATGGTGCTGTTCCTGTTCGTCATCATGCTGGTGAACCTGCACCGGCTGCCGGAGGTCAAGCTGTTCGGCGGCCAGACCTCCGTGGCGCTGGTGCTGGCGGTGGGGCTGCTTCTTTTCTTCGGCTACTTCCTGCTCCAGGTGCCGGACAGCCCGGCGTTCACCAACCCGCAGGCTTTCGTCTCCATCCAGGGAGAGACCGTGGGCAACTCCCAGGCCGTGGCCTGGCATCTGTACACCCGGCGACCTGCTGCCCTTCGAGATCGCCTCGCTGTTTCTGCTGATCGCGATGGTCGGAGCCGTGGTTTTGGGCAGGCGGCACTAGGCACTTCCTGGGAACTTGAGGGAGACCGGTTCATGTTCGAGGTGACGACCATCCACTATCTGGCGTTGAGCTTCGTGCTCTTCACCATCGGCGTTTTCGGCATCGCCGCGCGCAAGAACATGATCACCGTGCTGATGTCGATCGAGCTGGTGCTCAACTCGGTCAACCTGAACCTGGTCGCGTTCTCCTACCAGCTCTCGGACTTGACGGGCCAGGTCTTCGCGGTGTTCACCATCACCGTGGCCGCCGGCGAGGCGGCCGTGGGGCTGGGCATTCTGATCGCCCTGTTCCGCCAGCGCGAGACGACGATGCTGGATCAGGCGGCGGAGCTCAAGGGGTAGCGATGAGAAACCTGCTCTGGATCATCCCCGTCCTCCCCTTCCTGGGCGCGCTGCTCAACGGCTTCCTGCTGCGCGGCCGCATCGGCAAGAAGGCCGTGGCGGGCATCGCCTGCGGCGTCGTGGCCCTGGCCGCCGTGCTGGGCCTGCTGATCATCGCGGACGTGTTCTTCACCGGCCCGGCCCCCCAGTCAGCAGACCATGGCGCGGAACATGCGGAAACCGCCCGCCACTTCGAGCAGGAGGCCTACGCCTGGATTCCCGCCGGGCCGCTCGCCACCACCGCCGACGGCGTGAAGAGCTTCTCGGTGGGCATGGGCTTCCTCATCGATCCGCTGTCGGCGGTGATGCTCTTCGTGGTGACGTTCGTGGGCTTCTGGATCCACGTCTACTCCGCGGGCTACATGGCCCACGAGGACGGCTTCCAGCGCTACTTCACCTACCTCAACCTGTTCATGGGCGCCATGTTGATGCTGGTGCTCGGCAACAACTACCTGGTGATGTTCGTGGGCTGGGAGGGAGTGGGGCTCTGCTCCTACCTCCTCATCGGCTTCTACTACAAGGAAGAGTTCCCGCCCTACGCCGGCCGCAAGGCCTTCATCACCAACCGGGTGGGCGACTTCGGCTTCGTGCTCGGCCTGTTCGCGCTGGTCGCGACCTTCGGCTCGCTCAAGTACACCGAGATCTTCCCGCGTATCGCCGAGAACCCGGCGCTCCTCACCGGGCCGGGCCACTTCGGGCTGACCCTGGCGGGTTTCATCGCCGTCTGCCTGTTCGTGGGCGCCATGGGCAAGAGCGCGCAGATTCCGCTCTACGTCTGGCTGCCGGACGCCATGGCCGGCCCGACGCCGGTCTCGGCCCTCATCCACGCGGCCACCATGGTCACGGCGGGCGTCTACATGGTGGTCCGCTCGAACGTCATCTATCAGCTGGCGCCGGGCGTTTCGACCTTCGTGGCCATCATCGGCGCCACCACGGCGATCTTCGCGGCCACCATCGGCCTCGTGCAGACCGACATCAAGAAGGTGCTGGCCTACTCGACCGTGTCGCAGCTCGGCTACATGTTCCTGGCCGCGGGCCTCGGGGCGTACACGGCGGCGGTCTTCCACCTCATGACCCATGCCTTCTTCAAGGCCCTGCTCTTCCTGGGCTCCGGCTCGGTCATCCACGCCATGGGCGGCGAGCAGGACATGCGGAAGATGGGCGGCTTGAAGAAGCACCTGCCCACCACCTACAAGACCTTCGTCATCGGCTCGCTCGCCATCGCCGGCATTCCGCCGCTCGCGGGCTTCTTCTCCAAAGACGAGATCCTGCATTCCGCGGCCGCCGGCGGCCACTGGATCCTCTACGCGGTGGGGCTCCTCACGGCGGCGCTCACGGCGTTCTACATGTTCCGGGCCGTCAACATGACCTTCCACGGCGAGTTCCGGGGCACGCACGACCAGGAGCACCACCTCCACGAGTCGCCGCCTTCGATGACCGTGCCGCTCTGGGTGCTGGCGGTGGGCGCCATGGTCTCGGGCCTGGTGGGGATTCCGGTCGAGAAGCTGAACGTCTTCCACCACTTCCTCGCGCCCGTGATCGCCCGGATCACCGGCCAGACGGTGGAGGAGCACGAGCCCTCGGTGCTCTTCAACGTGATCCTCATCGCCGTCGCGATCGCCGTGGCGGTCCTGGGCATCGGGCTCGCCATGCGCCTCTACGGCGCGGCCAAGGGCCTGGCGACGGAAGAGGCCTGGGAGCGGCGCTTTCCGGCCCTCCACCGGGTCCTGGTCAACAAGTATTACGTGGACGAGCTCTACGACAAGACGGTGATCGGCGGTGCCTGGTCCCTGGCGCGCGGGCTCTTCCGCTTCGACGCGGGCTTCATCGACGGCTTGCTGGTCAACGGGGCGCGCAACGCCACGGTGACGCTCGCCATGATCTCCGGGTTCTTCGACAAGTACGTCGTGGACGGGCTGGTCAATCTGACCGGGTCGGTCCTCGACCTGTCCTCGCGGCTGTTCCGGCGGCTCCAGACGGGGTACGTCGGCAATTACGCACTGGTGCTCGCGGTGGGCATGTTCGCTCTGGTCGCCGTGTACATGCTGATCTATCGGGGCTGATCTGGGAGACGCCATGTTCGATTGGGTGCACAACGTTCCGATTCTCTCGATCCTCTGCTACCTGCCGCTGGCGGGCGCGCTCATCATCATGTTCGGCATGAAGAGCGGGCAGGAGGCGACCATCCGCAAGTTCGCGACCGGCGTCGTGTTCGTGGACTTCCTGCTGTCGATCCCCCTCTGGTTCGCCTTCGACCGGAGTGGGACGGGAGAGAACCTCTTCCAGTTCCGCGAAAACGTGACGTGGATCGAATCGATCGGCGTGAAGTACCAGTTCGGCATCGACGGCATCGCCCTGCTGCTGGTGCTGCTCACCACGCTGCTCGGAGTCCTGGCCTTTCTGTCGTCCTGGAGCGCCATCCACACGCGGGAGAAGGAGTACTACATCTTCCTCCTCCTGCTCCAGACGGGCATGCTCGGCGTCTTCATGGCCATGGACTTCTTCCTGTTCTACGTCTTCTGGGAAGTCATGCTGGTGCCGATGTACTTCCTGATCGGCATCTGGGGCGGCCCCCGCAAGCTCTACGCCTCGATCAAGTTCTTCCTGTACACCCTGGTGGGCTCGGTGCTGATGCTGCTCGGCATCCTGGCGCTCTACTTCTACAACTCCGGCGGCCTCCTGGGCTGGAAGGGGCTGGGCAATCCGCTCTCCTTCAGCATTGAGCAGTTCCACCGAATAGGCTCCTCGATTCCACCCGATCTGCAGTTCTGGGTGTTCCTGGCCTTCTTCGTGGGCTTCGCCATCAAGGTGCCCATGTTCCCGTTCCACACCTGGCTGCCCGACGCCCACGTCGAGGCGCCCACGGCGGGCTCGGTGATCCTGGCCGGCGTCCTGCTGAAGATGGGCACCTACGGCTTCGTGCGCTTCTCGCTCCCCATCCTGCCCGACGCCACCGTGCGCCTGCTTCCCTGGATGGCGGCGCTGTCGCTCATCGGCATCATCTACGGTGCCCTGGTGGCCATGGCGCAGAAGGACATGAAGAAGCTGGTGGCCTACTCCTCGGTCAGCCACCTGGGCTTCGTCATGCTCGGGATGTTCGCCTTGAACGGGCCGGGCTTGAACGGCAGCATTCTCCAGATGATCAACCACGGCCTCTCGACGGGCGCCCTGTTCCTTCTGGTGGGCGTCGTCTACGAGCGGCGGCACACGCGCCTGATCTCCGAGTACGGCGGCATCTCCTCGGTGATGCCGCTCTATGCCACGATCTTTTTGATCATCACCATGTCGTCCATCGGCCTGCCCACGCTCAACGGCTTCGTGGGCGAGTTCACCATCCTGGTCGGCGCCTTCCAGCGTGTCTGGTGGTGGGGCCTGGTGGCGGCCATTGGTATCGTGCTCGGCGCGGCGTACATGCTCTGGATGTACCAGCGGGTCTTCTTCGGGCCGATCACCAATCCGGAGAACAAGGGGCTCAAGGATTTGACGGGGCGCGAGATCCTCTACCTCGCGCCGCTCATCGTCCTCTGCTTCTGGATCGGCCTCTACCCGAAGCCGTTCTTCGACGTGCTCGAAAAGCCGGTCAACTACGTGGTGGCCAAGGTCGATCCGACCTACGCGACGGCTGTGGCCGCTTCCGCGGCGTCCGCGACCTCGGCGGCTCCGGTCCAGGCCGCGGCGGCGGGGGAGTAGGGGCGTGCTGAACCCGCAACAGTACCTGCTGCTGGCTCCGGAGATCCTGCTCGCCACGGCGGGCCTGCTCCTGCTGCTGGCCGGCTCCATCGGGCGTGGAATGGGCAACCGGGAGTCCGCGGTCGTGGCGTTCCTGGGCATCTTCTTCGCCGCAGGCGTGCTGCTGCGGGTTCATTCGGTGGTCCCGGGGCGCATCCTGATCCTCAACGACAGCTTCGTCCTCGACGGCTTCTCCTTCTTCTGGAAGCTCCTGGTGCTGGTGGCGACGGCGCTCACCATCCTCCTCTCCGTCCGCTTCCTGGACGAGGGGAACTACCGGGCCTCGGAGTACTACTCCCTGCTCCTGCTGGCCACCACCGGCATGTTGTTCATGGCGAGCGGCTACACCCTGCTCACCATCTGGATCGGCCTGGAGACCATGGCGCTCGCGAGCTACATCCTGGCCGGCTACTTCAAGCGGGAGCGGCGCTCGAACGAAGCGGCCATGAAGTACTTCATCCTCGGGGCGCTCTCCTCGGGCATCCTGCTCTATGGCATCTCGCTCCTCTACGGGGCCACCGGCACGATTCAGCTCGCCGAGCTGCTCGGAGGGGCTGCGGGCCGCCCAGGGCAACCCGCTGGTCCCCCTGGGCTGGCTGATGCTGGCGGCCGGTCTCTTCTTCAAGGTCGCCGCCGTGCCGTTCCACATCTGGACGCCGGACGTCTACGTGGGCGCCCCAACGCCCGTGACCGCCTGGCTCGCGGTGGCCTCCAAGGCGGCCTCGTTCGCCATCCTGCTGCGCATCTTCTACGAGGGGCTGGGCAGCCTGAAGGTCGAGTGGCAGACCATCGTGGCCATCGTCTCCGTGGTCACCATGGTCTGGGGGAACGTGGCCGCCCTGACCCAGGACAACGTCAAACGCATGCTGGCCTACAGCTCCATCGCCCACGCCGGCTACGTCCTGATCGGCGTGCTGGCGGTCTCGCAGGTCGGCCTCTGGTCGGTGATCTTCTACCTGCTCGCCTACACCTTCATCACCATGGGGGCCTTCGGCACGGTGATCCTTCTGGAGCGCCGCGAGTATGCCGGTGAGACGGTGGCCGACTACGCGGGCCTGGCCCGGCGGTCCCCCTTCCTGGCGGCCATGATGCTGCTCTTCATGATCGCTTTGACCGGCATTCCGCCCACCGGGGGCTTCGTGGGCAAGTTCTATCTCTTCGCGGCGGCCGTGCAGGGCGGCTGGAACTGGGTGGCCCTGATCGGCGTGCTCACCAGCGCCATCTCGCTCTACTACTACTTCCGGATCGTCCTCAACATGTACCTGCGCGATTCGAGTCAGACCACACCGGTACCCCTCCAGGCCCCGGCCCTGGTCGGCGCCATCGCCTTCTGCGCACTGGCCACGCTCGCGCTGGGGATCTTCCCGGGACCGTTCATCGAGTTCGCCAAGCAGAGCATGCTGCCGTTGCCTTGAGGGTGGCTCGCCGCCACCTTCCTGGCACACCCACGTGCCGATTCGGCGTGTCCTGGGAATAAAGTTGGAAGCCGCGTAGACCCCGTCTCGGGCAGGTGACAGTTTTCCGGAACGGCTTCCCCAGGAGTGTCACCCGACTGGGACGGCGTGTGCCCTTTTCCATCCAGGGTAGAACGGAAGCGGAAGACCGTTCCAGGACGCCAAACCGTTGGCACCGGATGTGCGTATCCCTAAGTGGGGAGAGGTTCTAGCTGAAGGGGGTAAGCATGGCAAAAGAAAGCGCAAGCCACCAGAAAGGGTGGAACTTCGAAGCGGCGGCGATGCCTTTCGTGGACGCGCTCTACAATACCGCCTATCGGATGACGCGCAACTCTGAGGACGCCGAGGATCTCGTCCAGGAGACGTATCTGAAGGCGTACCGGTACTACGATAAGTTTGAGGAAGGGACCAACTTCAAGGCCTGGTTGTTCAAGATCATGAAGAACACCTTCATCAACAACTACCGTAAGAAGCAGCAGGCTCCGACGCTGAGCGATTTCGCCGAGATCGAAGAGTCGTTCGAGAACCAGGTGAGCGAGGACAACACCCGGCAGAACAAGAATCCCGAGGAGGAGCTGCTGGAGAACGTCCTGGACCAGGACGTTCAGCAGGCCCTGGACAAGCTGCCGCCGGACTACCGGATGGTGGTCCTCCTGGCCGACCTCGAAGGGTTCTCCTACAAGGAGATCGCCGAGATCCTGGAGGTCCCGGTCGGGACGGTCATGAGCCGCCTCTACCGCGGCCGCCGGCTCCTCGAGGCCGCAATGCTGGAGTTTGCCCGCGACCATGGATACCTGCGCGAAGGCGAGCCCGCCAAGATGCGCAGCCGGAGCACGAGCGCCAAATAAACTCTCCGTCTTCACGGAAATATCCCGACCCCCGCCTGAGTTGATTAGAGGGGGTTACGCAAGTGGACTTGTCACATAGAGTGATCGAAAAGTCTGGGTGCCGGAGGAAGGACGATGGACTGTAAAGAGGTCAGTGCGGCTCTGTTCCTGTTTTTCGACAACGAGATGGAAGAGGAGTTGCTGACCCCCTTTCAAGATCACGTCGGCCACTGTGGCCCTTGCGCCAAGCAGGTCGACTACACGCGCAAGCTGCTGTTGATCGTCCGTGAGAGGACGATCCGGTGCTGCGCTCCCGACAGGCTGCGGCTCCGCATTCTCACCAACCTTCCGCACCGCCGCACCGTCCCCGGTCCCCACTGATACCAGACTGATCCTCAGGAAATCCTCATGAGCGCGCGATCTTTTCTCACTTCCAGCCGAAGCCTCGCGCCGCGGCTTGGCAGAGTGGTGCTCGCTCTGGCCTTGATGCTGGGCGCCGGCCTTCCAGAGGCCGCTAGCGCCCAGGGGATCAATCTGTCCTGCCTCGGCGGATCCCGGCTTGCGGAAGCCGATCTGGCGCGGGGTACGACGATCATCGTGGTCTGGGCGTCCTGGTCGCCCCGCTCCCGCGACGTCGTGGAGCGCGTCCAGGCCCTCGCTGGGCGCTGGGCAGGGAGCGCGCGAGTCCTCACCGTCAACTTCCAGGAGGACGGGCCGGCAGCCGAGAAGTTCCTGGCCGGCCGCAACCTGGGGGCTCCCGTTTGCCTGGACCCCGACGGTGCCTTCTCCCGCAAGTACAACATCGCGACCTTGCCCGGGCTCCTCGTGATCAAGGACGGCCAGGTCGCCTACCGCGGCAAGCTGCCCGACGATCCCGACCGGGTGCTCGCGGATCTGCTGCGCTGAGTACCTCTGCATTGAATACCAATTGAATGACAGGGGTTGCACACCCCGGGCCGCGTGTGCAAGTATCCAAGCTGCGCCGTTTTTCGCATAGCTCGCTTTCATAGGAACCCCTTGTAGGGAGGTCTGCACGGGATGCAGTTGAACAGGGTATTTTCCGGCCCGAAAGTCCTCCGGTGGCTTCTACCAGTCGGGCTGAGTCTCTTCGCGGCAGGGCTCTTCTTCACCACGAAGAATCTTGACGCCTACAACAACTCTCCTTATCCCCTTCCTCCGACCCTCCGTTTCGACGAGCGGATCACACTCCCGAACGAAGCCAGCTCCTTGATCTCCCGCGCCCGTGTGCCGGTTGAGTTCAAGCTCTTGCGGGGCGAGACCGTGGCGGACGTCTTCGGCAAGCTGGGGCTGGAAGGCGTTGAGGTCCGCGACGCCACGAACGCGCTGGCGAGCAGGGTGAACCTGCGGGCCCTTCGGGCCGGCAACGAATATTCGGCTTTCTTCAATCCTGATTCGAGCCTGAATTCTTTCGAGATGACGCTCGCCGGCAGCGGCCGGGTGCAGATGGTTCGAGCGGGCGCCCAGTGGCGCAGCGACTGGCAGCCCTTTGAGCGGAGAGTCGAGGTCCGGTCGGTCCGGGGAACGCTCGCGGGCTCTTTCGAGGAGTCGATCCGCAAGGCGGGTGGGCCTTCGGCCCTGGCTTATCGGCTGGCGGACGTCTTTCAGTGGGATCTCGACTTCACCAAAGACCTGCGGCGTGGCGACAAGTTTGAAATCCTCTACCAGGAGATCCGCCTCGACGGCCAGTTCCACGAAGTCGGCACCATCCTCGGAGTGGCCTACGACAACCAGGGCCGCCTCCACGAGGCCTACCGGTACGGCGACAGCGGCGTCTACTATGACGGCGAAGGCCGGCCGATGAGGAAGATGTTCCTCCGCTCGCCTCTGCGCTACTCTCGAGTCACCTCGATGTTCAGCCACCGGCGTTTCCACCCGGTGCTCAAACAGTACCGGCCCCACTATGGAGTGGATTACGGCGCGCCCGTGGGCACACCCGTGCTGGTGACGGCCGGCGGCGTCGTGACCTCGGCGGGTTGGGACCGGGGGGGCGGCAACGTCGTCAAGGTCCTGCACCCCGGCGGCTACACCACGGCCTACCTCCATCTCTCCCGTTTCGCCAAGGGGATCCGTTCGGGTGCGCGGGTGAAGCAGGGGGACGTCATTGCCTACACCGGGGCAACAGGCCTCGCCAGCGGCCCACACCTGGACTACCGGGTGAAGCTGGGCAACCAGTGGATCGATCCGCTATCGCTCAAGAGCGTGCGCGACGAGCCGATCCCCAACTCGCAGTTGTCCTCGTTCCGTTCCTGGCGGGACAACGTGCGGGTCAGCATGCGCGATGGCGTCATCCCACGGGACCTCCAGATACCGGGCCTGCCGCGGACCCAGCTCGCCGCCGGTCACCCTGGCAACACCGGGCCCAAGACCTCCGGCGGATCGCTCGCCCGCTGAGCGTGGCTTTTGGATGGCGACCGCGAAGGCGTGGTGCCGGGCTGATCTGGCTGGCGGCACTCTCGACATCTGGCCCCTCGGCCTGTTCCATCCGCAAGCCCGCACCGTGAACGTGGCGCTGGATCTGGCCGTTACGGTCCAGATCCAGCCCGAAGAACAGGGTTACCATGTCCTTCAGGGCAGCAGCCGCACCGAAGCCTCGTCCCCGGCGGAGCTCGCCCAGCATCCCGATGCGGCCCTGATCGGCGTGATCGCCGCCGCCCTGGACCTGCCTCCTTTCAAGGCCGTTTTGGCCAGTGAGTCTCCGCGCGGCGGCGGGCTCGGCGCCAGCTCCGCCATGACCGTCGCCTTCCTCGCGGCCGCAGAAGAGGCCTTCGGCCGTCCCCGTTCCCAGCCGTACGAGCTTGTGGCCACGGCCCGGGATCTGGAAGCACGCCTCATGAACCTTCCCACCGGCATTCAGGATCACTATCCTGCGCTCCTCGGCGGCGCCTTGGAGATCCGTCCTACGCCGGGTAGAGAGCAGGTTCGGCGGTTGAACGTGGACCTGGAGACGCTGGCGGCCAGCCTCGTCATCGTCTATTCGGGACAGAGCCACTTCTCCGCGGGGAACAACTGGCAGGTGGTCCGCCGGCGCCTGGATGGGGATCCAGCTACGGTCGAGCTCTTCGAGGGGATCGCCGGCACGGCCGCGTCCCTGGCCCCTGCCTTGGAATCTGGCAACCTTCCGCTGGTGGGGCAGCTGATGTCGAAGGAGTGGAGCTACCGGCGGCGGCTGGCGGAGGGGATCTCGACCCCTGTCCTGGAGAATCTGCTGGCGGCAGCCTCGGCCCAGGGCGCCTGGGGAGGCAAGGCCTGCGGTGCCGGCGGTGGGGGTTGCCTGGCGATCCTCGGCCCACCGGACCGGAAAGACGCCCTCGCAAGGGCCCTCACGAGCGCGGGAGGGCAGGTGCTGAGAGCGCACCCAGCGAGTCAACCGATGGCCATCACGACCGACTGAGTGGACACAAAAAAAGCCGGGTTTCCCCGGCTTTTTCGTACGCTGCGAGGCGGAGCTAGTGGTTGCGGACCCGCTGCGTCAGGATCTCGTAGGCCCGGTCGAGGTTTACGGACTCAGAGAGCCTGATTTCCCGCTGCTCCGTCCAACCGTCGTTCCGGCTCATCCGGTAGAGCACCCGATCCCTTTCCAGCCAGGAGATGAGCATGTCCTCACCGTCCTCGGAGACGAACAGCCGCACGCTGTTGCTGCCCACTTGAGGCGTTGGCCGGCTGTCGGTAACGCGGAAATGGATCAGGTGAGTCGGCGAGGCCTCCGGCCTCTGCTGGGGGTCATCGATCTGGGCGAGCCGTGCCTTGGCCACGCCGTCCCGATCCCGAAGCCCGCGCCCGGAGAGCCGGACTCCGATGTCGATGATGTTGGAACGGACTTTCTCCGCCAGGGCCACGAGATCGTCGCTACGGTCGGTCAGGATCTGGGCATAGACTTGATCGGCCATGTAGGAGATCACGTCGCTGTGGAACGCCGCGCCCTGGTTGATCACCGCCGAACGGGACTTCTCGGCCACGGCCGTACGGTTCGACGGATAGGTACCCTGGCGACCGATGTCGATGATGTTGGAGCGCACGCCCCCGGCCAACAGAGACAGCTCCTCGGGAAGAACGTCGATCACCAAGCCCGTGAGCCAGCGCCCCTGGGAAGAAGCGAAAGCCACGACGACGGTACGGGAGTCCTGCCCATTCTGGAGGACAGGCGAGTGGATGAGCGCCAGGGGAGGAGCAAAGCTCGATCCCGAATCACCGTCCGCGATGAAGTCACTCAAGTGATAGACGGGATTCAGGCCGAGGTAGTTGCCCTCCTCGAGGATGACGGGGGTGTAGAGGATCTCGAAGCTCCCGGGAGCCCCCTCTTCTTCCCAGATCAGATGGAGGACGGTGCGGCGCCGCATGACTGTCGTGCCGCCTTCACCCGGCATGGGGAACGAGTCCCGGGTAATGGCGAGCTGGGGCGAAGATTTCGAAGAGAACGGATTGCCCGAGAGTTGAATGGGCGACGTCCAATGCGTGCCGTCGAAGCCGGCCAGCATCAGGACCGAGTTCAGGGGAGTGATGCGGCTCTCCCAGACGACGAACAGGATGTCCGAGTCGTCCTCATAAATCAGAGCCGGAGAGCTCTCCGGCTCGATGCCCTTGGTGAAAGGCACCAGGAACCGCTGGGTCGAGGAGCTGGCCTTGGTGACCTCAATGGCCAGAACCTGGTTGCCCGCCTCGGCTTCGCCGCCAGTCGGGAAGAGCGAGCGGTAGGTCCCCGCCTTGGCGAGGTAGATTTCGCCCCGGGAACCAAGGACCGCGGTCCGCTCGAGAGCGGTGGCGGAAGTCGCGAGGAGACCCGCCGCGGCGATCCCAAAGAGAATGGATTTCTTGCTCATATCTGAACCCGTCTTTTTCAGGCGTGCAGATTGATCATCTTCCGGATGTCAACGGTCACCAGGAAGCTCGGCAAATAGGATGCATCCGGGAAGAACTGTCGTTGCAGTCTGGAGAAATGCTCGCTGGCCCTGTCGATGTCGCCGCTGAGGTTCGCGGCTTCACCCAGCAGGTAGAGAGCATTTTTGATCGCGTCGGTCTGATGGCTCCGTTCCGCGATGCGGAGGGCCTTGGTCACATGCCGGCGGGCCTGTTCGTAGCGGCCGGTCTCGATGTGAGCGAAGCCCAGGTCGAGCAGAGGAGGCACGAGATATCTCTCGGATCCGGAGCGCCCCAGGATCCGCAGGCTTTCGTAAAGCAGTGCGTATCCCTCCTGGTATCTGCGCTGAAGGATCCGGCAATAGCCAAGGTTGTCCAGGATTCCGGCGCGCCATACGTCATGGCCTTTCGGCATGAGGGACAGCGCGGTCTCGTATCTCTCGCAGGCTTCGTCGACGAAGCTCTCGGCCAGCATGACGTTGCCGATCCGGTTGTGAGAGGAGGCCATCCAGTCCAGGCGATCCAGGCTCTCCGCCCGTTCGAGGGCGATCCGGGCGTAGAAGAGAGACTTCTTGTAGTTTTTCGTCAGATCGTAGTACCGCGAGATGTTGTAGGCCGCCAGCCGGCAGTTCTGCGGGTTGGCGTTTCGCAGCAGGATCTCGCGCAAACGAGAAAGCTCGCTCTCGCCGCGGCCAAGCTCGATTCGCATGGCCGCGCGGTTGCAGATCCCCAGATCGATCAGCGCCGGCTCGTCAAGGGCCTGCGCGCATTCCAACGCTTGCTCGAAGAGATTCTCAGCATCCTCCAGGCGGCCGGCCTGGACCGCCTCTTCTCCCAGACCTCTCAGCTCCTCGAATGTGCCGACATTCATTCCTCGTTCTCCCAATCCTGGCTGTCGACGTTATGGGTCCCCTTGCTGCGCTTGAAGGCGATGAAGTCTTCGACCTCGCGCCGGGCGTCCTGGGGTAGAGAGTTGATGTCCTGAATGAGCTTGACGTCGCGCGGGGTGATCGACTCCTTGGCGACGCCCTCGAAGAACTCGCCGATGCTGACCTTGAACTCGGCGAGAATGCGGAAGAGTGTGTCCAGGCTGACCCGGTACTCGCCCTTCTCCATGCGGGAGAGGTCGGATTGCTGGATACCGAGGCGGGCGGAGAGCTCGACCTGAGTCAGCTTGTGCTCCTTGCGAAGCTCCCGGATCTTTCGGCCGACCAACTGGACCTGACGAATTTTCTCAGCAGAGGCCATGACGTGTTGCCCGTGGTCCCTGACTATGTCAAAGTGGCATAGCCGGATTGTCTTAGAACGGATGTTACGCCCCGGCCCGACTGCCTGTCAATTGACATGAGCGCGCCTCCCCGGTACGGTTCGGGGCCGCACGGATGAAACACCACTTCTTTCTCCTCAAGGAGCTCGTGAAGCGCGATTTCCAGGGCCGCTATGCCGGCTCGGTGCTGGGTTTTGCCTGGTCGCTCTTCCAGCCCCTGTGGCAGATCCTCCTCTTCACGTTCGTCTTCTCGACGGTGATGAAGGTTTCGCCGATGGGGACGCGCACGGGCCACTTCGCCATCTTCCTCTGTGCCGGCCTGCTGCCGTGGACGGCCCTGCACGAGGGGGTGCTGCGCGCCTCGACGGCGATCACGGACAACGCCAGCCTGGTGAAGAAGCTGCGGTTCCCCTCGGAGATCCTGATCCTGGCGGTGGTGCTGGCGGCGCTCGTCCACCAGGCGATCGCGGCCCTGGTTTTCGTGGGGGCACTGGTGGTACTGGGCGAGTTCTCCTGGGGTGGACTGCCGTTGCTTCTCGTGGCGGTGCCGCTGCAGGTGGGCCTGATGCTGGGGTTGGGGCTGGTCCTTTCCTCGATTCACGTGTTCTTCCGGGATACGGCGCAGCTCCTGGGTATGGGCCTGAACATCTGGTTCTACCTGACGCCGATCGTCTATCCGCTGGCCCTGGTGCCGGAGCCGGCCCGGGCTTGGCTGGAGTGGAATCCCTTGACGGCCCTGGTGGAGCTGTACCGCCAGGCCTTTCTTGGAGGCACTCTGGAGCGGGCGGCGTTGATCGCCCTGGCGCCGGGGGTTTTGCGGCTCGCCCTGGTGGCGGCCATGCTAGTATTTGCCGGCTTTTGGCTCTTCCGCAGCCTCAAGCCCGCCTTCGTCGACGAGATCTGAGAGTAAGAGGAGCTCCTCCATGCTGCATTTCCTTTCATGGGGCAGGCGCCCGTATGTCCTGGCGTCCTGTCTCCCAGCCTTCCTAGCGTCAGCGTTGCTCCTGGCCGGATGCAGCGGCAACTCGGCCGCCAAGCCGGCGGACGGGAACAAGCCGCCGGCTGCCGCGAATACCGCCCAGACCGCGGACCCCGAGGGCCAGGAGGCTCATCCGGAGGTGGTCCCGGTTCAGGCGGCCGAAGCGAACAGGGACGTCGTTCCGGTCGAGGGCCCCATTCCGCTGGAGCCGCCGGACGGCAAGTGGCTGACGGACGAGTTCGGCCGCAAGTACTTCGTGCACAAGATCGCCAAGGTCGCGCAGTCCTGGGTCTGGATCGAGGAAGGGAAGAAGGTCCAGTTGATCCGCGGGCTCCAGTTCGACGTGGTGAGCTCCGACGAGACGTCGTTCGACGTCAAGATCTACGGTACGGATGCGAAAATGGCGGCCGACATCGCGGAGGCGGCGAGGCCGCGCATCACTCCGGAGGCTCTGGCCGCGGCTGCCGCGACCTTCAAGGTGGCCACCGCCTCCTCCGACCGCCTGCGCTTCAATCCCTACAGCCAGGGGCTGCCCCAGCGGGGCCAGTGGCGCAACGGCTTCGTGGTGGCGGACATCAATGAGGACGGCAACCTCGACATCGTGCACGGACCGCCGCGGAAGGGCGGCAGCCGGCCGGCGATCTTCCTGGGCGACGGCAAGGGCGCTTGGCGTTCCTGGGCCGAGGCGTCTTTCCCGGCCATCCCCTTCGACTACGGTGACGTGGCGGTGGCAGATTTCAACGGCGACCGCCACCTCGACCTCGTGATCGCCAGCCACCTGCGCGGCATTACGGTGCTGGTGGGCGACGGCAAGGGCCGTTTCAGCGCGTGGAGCCAGGGCATCGACTTCGAGGCCGGCGACCAGGACGCGCCCATCTTTTCTTCCCGAGCGATCGAGGCCGTTGACTGGAACGGCGACGGCCGGACCGATGTGCTGGCCTGGGGAGAGGGTCCCCGCCTGGCGGCGGCCCGGGTTCAGTCGGGCGGCGGCAACTTCAGCTCCGGCTCACGGGGGGCCGTGGTCTACCTCAATCAGGGGAACGGAACCTGGCAGAAAGTGGCCGGATCCGCGAAGGACCGCAGCTACGGCGATGCGGTGGCCGTGGCCGATTTCAACCGTGACGGGCGTCCGGACTTCGCGGCGGCCTCGGCCTTGACCGGCAACCAGACGATCCTCTTCCTCAATCAGGAAGACGGCTCCTGGAAGGGTGTCACGATCCCCCAGCTCCGAGCCCAGGCCACCTTCCGCGGCGTGGCCGCGGGGGACTTCAACCGTGACGGGCGTCCGGACCTGGCGGTCGGCTATTCCAGCAATGAGCTCGGCGTGGCGCGCACGGGTCTCGACATCCTCCTGGCGCAGGCGGACGGCTCGTGGGAACGGCATACGCTGGGGGTCGAGGAGACCCGGAGCGGCATTTGGGCGCTCGCCGCCGGGGATCTCGACGGCGACGGTGCCGTAGACCTGGCGGCCGTCACCGGCGCTGGGGAAGCTTGGGTGTTCCTGGGCGACGGCAAGGGCGGCTTCTCCCGCGAGCAGAGCCCGGAGCTCGGAGCCCCGGACGCCGGCTGCACGGGATATCACGCGATGTTGGCGGATCTGGACGGCGACGGCGCCGCGGAGCTGATCGCCGAGTATGCCGGTGAGGCCACGGTGTCGCCGATGGGCACCGTCATCGACAACTGCAAGTCGGGCGGGAGCCTGCGGGCCTGGAAAGCGGCTCGTTTAGGGGGGCGTTGATTCCTCTTTCGGTGTGATATCTTAGGGTGTGCTGATTCCAGTGAAGTTGGCCGGATGCTGACGGGCTGATGGGTCTTGACAGTCATGTCGCGGCTCCATATAGTGTGGAAGCATAAAAGCACCGGAGAGGGCGAGAGAGCATTACCGGCCGCCCACTCCGGACCGGATCTACTTCACGCCTGAATGCGGATTTCATGGTCGCAAGAAGGCAGGTTTCATTTTGCGGTCCAAAAACTTTGAACAGGAGGTGATGTCTTCTTATTGAGGAGAGTGGACGAAAAGCTGGCGAGAAAGTCAGCTCTCTTCGTCGTCCAGTTGGAGCTCAACCGCTTTTGAGGAGGTATCGTTCCATGAAGAAGATCACGCTTTGTCTGGCCATGGTGGGGCTCATCGCCCTTGGTGGCCAGGCAATCGCCGAGATCTGCACCATCGACGACGTGCCGGCGGCGACCCTGCTGCTGCCGTACTTCGAGGTGTCCCTCGGCGCTACGGACGGCGTCAACACGCTGTTCTCCATCAACAACGCGTCCGCGGCCGCGGCCGTCGCGCACGTCACCCTCTGGACGGACCAGTCGATTCCGACCCTGGACTTCGACGTCTACCTGACGGGCTATGACGTGCAGACGATCAGCATTCGGGACATTTTCAACGGCAACCTGCCGCGCACCGCCGACCGCGGCGCCGACGGCAGCGACGCCAACAGCCCGAGCCCGCCGCTCGGCTCCACGCAGGCCGCGAACGTGAACCCGTTCGTGGGTCCGTTCACCCCGGGCGTGCCGACCGAGTTTGATTTCGGCGGCTCTTCGGGTCCCTGCGTCGCGGCGTACACCAACCCGGTGCTGGACAACTTCCGTATCACCAACCTGCGTGCGGCCCACACGGGCTTGAACGCTCCGGCGTACGGCGGCTGCCTGGGTGCGGCTTATGGCGACAACATCGCCCGCGGCTACATCACGGTTGACTCGGTCACGCAGTGCAACCTGCTGTTCCCGAGCTCGGCCACGTACTTCTCCGGCGGCGTCGCGGACACCCGCAATATCCTCTGGGGCGACTACTTCTACGTCAACGATGCCCAGAACTTCGCCCAGGGCGAGACGCTGGTCCACATCGAGTCGTGCAACACGCCTCCCTTCAACCCGGCCAACCCGGCGCTCTTCGTCGGCTTCGTCGGCAACGGCGGCCGTGATGCCGCCGGCGCTGCCTGGTGCCCGTTCCTCACGGGTGAGTACACCTTCTATGGCCGTTACGAGACGGTCGCCGGCAAGGATCAGCGCGAGCCGCTGTCCACGACCTTCGCGACCCGCTTCATCAACGGTGGCACGTTCGACGGTGGTACCGACCTGATCGTGTGGCGCGACTCGAAGACGATCCCCACGGGCGTCAACGGTCCGTACACCTGCGGCTCGGTCACCCGTCCGGCGTGGTTCCCGCTGAACCAGACCGACGTGGTGGCTTTCGACGAGATGGAGAACCCGCAGGACCTGTGCTTCACGGGTGACGTGGTTTCTCCGCCGCTCGGCGGCGCCCAGACCTGCTTCCCCCTCGAGGCCCAGCGTGTGAGCCTCTCGGGTGGCAACGTGATCGGTTCCGATCCGACGCCGGACGCCACGTTCGGCTGGATGTACCTGAACCTGAACACGAACGTCTCGGGTGTGACGTATCCGGTGGCTGACCCCAACATCGCCCAGGCCTGGGTGACGACGGTCATGGATGCCAACGGCCGGTTCAGCGTTGGTTACGACGCGATCCAGCTCGACAGCGCCTGCCAGCCGAGCAACGTCGCTTTCATCCCGTAAGCAGCTCTCTTTGAGCCGGGTGGGCTTTCGAGCCCATCCGGCTTTTTCAGTCGGCCATTCCGCAGTGCTCCTGACGAACCGGCCAGGCGGGGGTAGTGTTGAGTGGTTGCAAACGCAGAAAAGTTAATTCGCCCGGGTCATCTCTTGTCTTGGCTCTTGTCTTGGCTGAAGTGTCGGGATTAAGATTGATGAGCATCGATAAGCCCGGTTTCAAGCATGTCGCCGAAGGGTTCTGTCACCCGCCGGCCGTGTGGAGGAGAAGCAAGATGGTACGCCGCCCCTCACGCCTCGCATCCCCTGTCCTTCGTTTCCTGTCGTTCATCCTTGTCCTGGGTTGTGTGCTTTCGAGCCCTTCCCAGATCTGGGCCAAGGGGTGTGCGGAGAGTCTGGGCCCGGCAGTGCCGCCGCCGGCGAGTCTATGGGGCGACATGCAGCCGGGCAGCATCCTCGTGGATGCCACCACGTGGACGGGCTCGCAGCTCCCGAACACCCGGTACCAGATCTCGACTGCGGTCGACATCGAGAACGGCTGGGTCTTTCAGTCCTTCTACGGTGGGTTCTCGATCTGGGACGCCCGGACCAACCCGGCGACTCCGACGCGCACCTCCATCATTGGCGGCTGGGAGCGGAATTTTCCCAGTTGGCCCAGCCTGACGGAATTTACGCAGATCGTCTTCTACATCGACGCTCCCGAAGGCAACGACAATCTAGTGGCCGTGGCGGCGATCACGCCCGTGGGCATCACGCTTTGGGACACCACCACCAAGACCGCGCCGAAGGCCTTGTACCAGGACACCGGCAAGTTCTCCTATCAGGTCTACGCGGCGCGCATCGGCACCCGCGATTACGCCTTCGCCGCCGACTTCCTCGGGGATCCCGGTCTTCACGTCTACGACATGACGACCGCGAAGAGCTTCAACTCCTGCATCGAGAACCGCACCAACGGCGAGGTCAACTGCCCGGGTGTCTATCAGACTCGGGTCGGTCCCCGGGAGGCCACCAAATATGTGGCTGGCCTGGGTGTGGGCACCCGCCATTTCGTGGCCAAGAGCGGTGGCTCGGGCACCGGCACCGGCATCCGCCTTTACGACGTGACCAACCCGTCGCAGCCTCAGCTGGTCGTGCAGGACTTCCAGGGCTTCAACCAGTTCGGCGACACCCATGGCATGGCCATGTGGACCCAGAACGGCGAGCACTATCTCGCCGCGCGCCAATCCAAGGGCACGACGGACATCGGCAAAATCTTCAACATCACGAGCTGTTTGACGACGGGATGCGCGGGTCTCCAGAACCTCGAGGTCTGGAGATCGGGAGCCCTCAAGCCTTATCCCGAATCCACCTACTGGCTCTCGGCGGTCTTTTCGCGCAGCGGTTCCACGCCCTTCATCTACTTCGGCAACCACGACACCTGCCGCCAGGGCGAAGCGCCGTATCAGACCGAGTACCTCATGGACGTCAGCAACCCGGCGGCGCCGCGGGATGTCTCACCGCAGGTCCACGGGACGGATCTGGGCGTGCCGGTCGACTACTGGAGCTGGTACTACTCGGACACCACCCGCGGATGGAGCCACATGGGCCCCCGGGTGGCCAAGTTCAACGGCGAGTATCTGTATCGGGCGGCAGCGACGATCTTCGACGTTCACAAGTGGACGGGAGCGCTCGCGGGTCCGCCGACGGCGAACTTCACCTGGTCACCGGACGTCATCTACTCCGGAGATCCGGTCAGCTTCACCAGCACCTCGACGGGCTCGCCCACGTCGTTCTCGTGGACGTTCCAGGACGGAGCTCCATCGTCCGCCTCGGGAAGCTCGGCTCAGTCGGCGTTTACTTCCCCGGGAGTCAAGCCGGTCAGCCTCACGGTGGGCAACCAGCAGGGGCAGGACTCGGAAGCCAAGAACGTGGTGGTGCTCGACCCCGCGCCAATGGTTTCGGGAATCACGACCATCCCAGCCAACCCCCTGGTCTGCCAGCCGGTGACCCTGAAGGCCGAGAACGTCACCGGCAAGGCGCCGCTCATTTTCGAGTGGAAGGCCAACCAGATCACGGTTCCCGGCAACGCGACGCAGGTGACCTGGTCGACCACCGGCCTGGGCTCGGGTACCTATCCGATCAATTTGAAGATCTCCAGGGCGGGCTCTCCGGACGCCACCGCCTCAACCTCGGTGACGCTCGGCCCGCTGGTGCCCTTGCCGGCACAGGGCGCATTCGCACCGACCAATGACACGTTCTCCGCCGGAACCGTGCAGTTCCATGTCACCGTTCCTGGGGCCACGGAGTGGATGTGGGACTTTGGTGACGGCACGACACCGGTCTGGACCTCGGACCCGGTGACGGGTCCGAACCCCAGCCACAGCTACACCCAGACCGGCACGTATGCGGTGAAGGTCTCGGTGCGCAACTGCGTCGAGGGCGGCCCTCTTGGCATCGCGAGCTTGAACCTTTCTGTGCCGGTGACGAGCGTGGCGCCGCTTGTGATCAACCTTTTCCAGGCGCAGGGTTGCCAGATCTTCTGTGACTTCGCTCCTGGTCAGGCGATCACCTTCGCGTCCGACGTGTCCGGCAGCCCAACGCAGTACGAGTACGACTGGAGCGGCAACGGCTTCGGCGGTGCGAACGCCGCCGACGACCAGACCAGCGCAACGCCGGTCACCAGCCATACCTATGCGGCCCAGGGAACGTATACACCGACCCTGCGTATCCGGCGCGGCACGGAGGTTTCGATTCCGTGGGTCCATCTGGCGATCAACGTCCGGACGGTGACGAATCCGCCGCCGCCACCGCCGGGTCCCAGCGTGACCGTGACCGGGCCGAGCAGCGGCCAGACCAACGCGGCCATTTCCTTTACGGCCACGGCCTCCAACTGCACTCCGGGCACCTGGACCTGGAACGGTGGGTCCGGCGCCACAGTCACCAGCAACGGTTCCTCCGCCCAGATCACTTGGTCGAGCGCGGGATCGAAGACCGTCCAGGCCACGGCCTCCGGCTGCGCCACCGGCACGAAGACGATCAACATCTCCGATCCGAACACGGGGGGCCTCACGGCCAACTTCACCTTCTCGCCAGCCAGCCCGGGAGTGAACCAAGCCGTGTCCTTCGACGCCAGCTCCTCAACCGGCGCCCCGTCACTGTACTTCTGGGAGTTTCCGGGCGGGGCCACGGCCTTCGGCGCCACCGTGAGCCGTACGTTCACGGCGGCCGGTTCCCAGGCCGTCAAGCTGACGGTCTACAAGGACTGCGGCGCGGGCGGTGTCTGCTCGAGCCAGGCCTCCACGACCAAGACCGTGGTGGTGACCGGCGGCCCGCCGCCGCTGGTGGCGAGCTTCGACACCAGCGCCACTTGTGCTTCCGACATCGTGGGCGTGCGTTGCGAGGCCCAGACCGGCCAGGCCATCACCCTGACCTCGACGAGCACGGGCAACCCCACCACCTTTGCGTGGTCGTTCAACGATGGGACTCCCGCGGGTAGCGGTGCACAGGTAAGCCACACCTTTGCCGCCCCCGGCAGCTTCCTCGTGCAGCTCACGGTCGGCAATGGCCAGACCACGGTGAGCACGACCCGGCTGTTCGTGATTACCGGCTCTCCGTCGGTCGTGGCGAGCTTCAATACCAGCGCCACCTGCACCGGCTCGGAGTGTGCCGCCGAGACGGGACAGGCCGTCACGTTCACGTCTACCGGTACGGGGGGCACCAGCTTCTCGTGGAGCTTCGGCGACGGCACGGCGGCGGCGAGCGGGGCTCAGGTGAGCCATACCTTCGCCACGGCCGGGCGCTTCACCGTCCAGCTCACGGCCAGCAACGGCTTCGCCTCGGCGAACGCCTCGCGGGTGCTCGTGGTGACGGATCCGCCGGTCGCCCAATCGCGGTCGGTGGTCCTACCCTGGATCGCCCAGACACGGGGCGCCCTGGTGCAGTCGAGCGATCTCTACGTCAACAACCCGGGCGACACGGCCATGGACGTCACGCTCGAGTTCCGCAAGCGGGGCGCTCCGGAGACCACTCCGCCGCAGGCCACGCGTACGATCCAGCCCGGCGCGACACTCTACGTGGGCGATGTCCTGCGGGAGCTCTTCAACCGGGAGAACGTGGCGGGCTTCATCACGGTGAAGGTGAACAGCGGGGATGCCGAGCCGGTCATCACCTCCTTCAACACCACGTTCCAGGCGGACGGCAAGCAGTTCGGCCAGACGGTTTCCGGCATCTCGATGAGCAGCGCGGGAAGCGCCACCGGATCGGGTCCGGACAATCGCATGCAGCACCTTGTGGGCCTGATCGACAACACCGAGAGGCTCGCCTACTTCGGCCTCAGCAACCCGAGCGATCAGCCGGCCACATACCACCTCCGGTTCTATGACAAGGCAGGCCACATGATCGGCGAGTCGGCCGAGGATCTCACCCTGTCCCGATTCGGCCAGCGGCAGTTCCAGGTGCGGGAGATCGAGGAGCTCTTCGGTGTCTCGAACGTGGCGGACTACCGGATCGAGATCGAGAACAGGTCCACCGGCATGCTCGTGCCATACGCCTCGAACCTGCGCCTGGTCTCGGAGGACCCGTCGTTCATTGGCGCCGGCTCCTCGAAGAGCTCGAAGTCGTACCTGATTGGTGTCTTGAGCGCTCCGGGCCTCAACAACAGCGTCTGGCGCAGCGACCTGCTGCTGACCAACATCAGCACCGTGCCGGCTTCGGCGCAGGTTACGTTCACGAGCGTGGGCCTCACCAGCGTGGCAACCACCCCGAGGCCTGTCACGCTGCTGCCGGGCCAGACCCAGCGTTTGGAGAACGTCATCGTCGACAGTTGGGGGATCCAGAACGCCATCGGCGTGCTGACGGTCTCCAGCACTTCGTCCGCGGGGATCTTCCCGATCGTCCAGGGCGAGAGCTACGAGAACACCAACACCGACCCGGCGAAACGGTTCGGCCAGACGATGTCGGCGGTCAGTGAGGCCAACGCGGCGCCGGTTGGCAAGTCGCAGTTCCTGGTCGGCATGCGCCAGGACACGAAGAACCGGACCACGTTCTGGGTCTTCAATCCGGACACCGTGACGGCGGAGTACGACGTCATCTACCGGTCGCTCACCGGCACGGTCCTGGGTAGCGTTCCGGGCGTGCGGCTGGGTGCCGGCAAGATCCGCCAGTTCAGCCCGGGCCAGCACCCGATTCCGGCGGCCGGAGTCGCCAACGGCTTCACCGTCGAGATCGTGGTCAAGAGCGGCAAGGTGCTGAGCGCGGCCCAGGTGATCAACAACCAGACCAATGACCCGGCGTACATCCAGGGTGAGGTCCGGTAGCGGATCGGAACGCCCTCTCCTGAAGCCGGTTCTCGCGGGGCCGCCGGTCGTTCGACCGGCGGCCCTTTCCTTAGCCGGCTCGAGGAGAGGGGTGATCGTGCTTGCGGCGGTGTTGGCGGCCTGCCAGTCATCGCCGGAGACGTCACCGGCGCCACCCACGGCGCCTGTGGTCGAGGCCGCGTCCGCCAATTCGTCCGGCCAGGGGAAATGGCGGCCGGTCCGCGAGGCGCCGGCGGATGCCGCCGACGTCCGGGCCGTTCCGTATCTTCAGGGCTACCGGCCGGCCCAGGACCGGCCGCGCGTCCTGGAGCACGACCGGGAGGCCACCTTCCAGGGGTTGAATTACTACGTTTCCGGCCATGCCGCGGAAGCCGTGCTCATGGACATGGCCGGGCGTACCCTTCACCGCTGGCGGTACCCCTTGCGCCGGCTCTGGCCGGACTTGGCCAGAGACCCCGGCATGGCAAAGCTCGAATACTGGCGCCGCGCCTATCTCTTTCCAAACGGCGACCTGCTGGGGATCTACGAGGGGCTGGGACTGGTCAAGCTGGACGCCGAGTCGCGTGTTCTCTGGTCGTACCGTGGCGGCATTCACCACGACCTGTTCGTGATGAACGACGGCACGATTTATGCTCTGGATCGCGACGGCAGGATCCTCCCCCGGATCAACCCGAAGGAAGGCGTTCTCGAGGACTTCGTTACGGTGTTCGACTCCTCCGGAAAGGTGCTGCGCAGGATCTCGATCTTGGAGTGCTTCGAGAAGTCTCCCTACGCCGGGTTGTTGCGCGACATGCCCCGCTCCGGCGACATTTTCCACACCAACACCCTGGAGGTGCTGGACGGCCGGTTCGCGGACCGGAATCCGGCGTTCCGCAAGGGGAACCTGCTGGTGTCGGTGCTCAAGCTCGACACCCTGGCGATCCTCGATCCCGAGAGAAGAACGGTGGTCTGGGCGCTACCTGGAAGCCAGGCCGGCAAGCCGCCCGGCGGCTGGCGCAGGCAGCACCAGCCGACCTTCCTCGACGACGGCGATCTTCTGCTCTTCGACAACACGGGCGCGGGCCCAGGACGGTCGAGGGTCCTCGAGCTCGACCCTCTGACGGGCCGGACCGTTTGGCAATTCGGGGGAAGGCCGCGCGAGGATCTCTTCTCGAAGACCCTCGGCTCCTGCCAGCGCCTGCCGAACGGCAACACACTGGTCACGGAGTCGGAGAACGGCCGCGCCCTGGAGGTGACGCCGGAGGGCCGGGTGGTCTGGGAGTTCTACAATCCCCATCGGGCGGGGGACCACGGTGAGCTGGTCGCCGTGCTCTTCGAGATGGTCCGGCTCCCCCCTGACTTTCCCTACCGGGGCGAGAAACCGTCCGCGATGATAAATTGATGCGCAATTGGAAAGGAGGGGCCGTGAAAAAGATCACGTTCTGCCTCGTACTGGTGGGTCTGCTGGTCCAGGGTCTTCCCGCGGCTGCCGAGGTCTGCACGATCGACGACGTTCCGGCGGCGACCCTGTTGCTGCCGTACTTCGAGGTCGACCTTGTGAACCAGGACTGCATCAACACGCTGTTTTCGATCAACAACGCTTCGGCGGCCGCGGCGATCGCCCACGTCACGCTCTGGACGGACCAATCGATCCCGACGCTCGATTTCGACGTCTACTTGACGGGGTACGACGTGCAGACGATCAGCGTTCGCGACCTCTTCAACGGCCGGCTGCCGGTGACCGCGGACCGCGGCGCCGACGCGGCGGACGGCGTGGACGACGAAAGCCCGAGCCCGCCGCTGGGGAACACCCAGTCCGCGAACGTCAACCCGTTCACCGGTCCGTTCAACCCGGGCACGCCGACCGAGTTCGATTTCGGCGGCTCGTCTGGACCCTGTGTGGCGCCGTACACCAATCCGGTGCTGGACAGCTTCCGCCTCACCAACTTGATCGCGGCGCACCGTGGCGAGAACGCGCCGGCCTACGGCGGCTGCCTGGGCGCCAACTATGGGGACAACCTCGTCCGCGGCTACATCACGGTGGATTCGGTGACGCAGTGCAACCTGCTCTTCCCGAGCTCGGCCACGTATTTCTCGGGCGGCATCGCCGACACCCGCAACATCCTTTGGGGCGACTACATCTACGTGGACCCGGTGAACAACTCCGCCCAGGGCGAAACGCTGGTGCACGTCGAGTCGTGCAACACGCCGCCCTTCAATCCGGCCGCTCCGGCTCCCTTTGTGGGGTTCCTGGGCAACGGCGGCCGCCGTCCCTCGGGAGCCGCATGGTGTCCCTACGCTCCGGGTGAGTACACCTTCTATGGCCGTTACGCCGCGGTGGCCGGCCAGGACCAGCGCGAGCCGCTGTCCACCACGTTCGCGACCCGGTTCGTCAATGGGGGCACCTTCACCGGCGGTACGGACCTGACGGTGTGGCGCGACTCGAAGACGATCCCGACGGGCGTCAACGGTCCGTATACCTGCGGAGTGGTCAGCCGGCCGTCCTGGTTCCCGCTCAACCAGACGGACGTGGTGGCGTTCGACGAATTCGAGAACCCGCAGGATTTGTGCTTCACGGGCGACGTGGTGTCTCCACCCCTGGGCGGCGCCCAGACCTGTTTCCCGCTGGAAGCCCAGAGGGTCAGCCTGCAGGATCCGAACGTGATCGGCTCCGACCCCGCCCCCAGCGCGGATTTCGGTTGGATGTACTTGAACCTGAACACGAACCTGTCGGGGGTGGCCTACCCGGTGGCGGATCCGAACATTGCCCAGGCCTGGGTGACGGCCTTGATGAGTGCCGAGGGCCGGTTCAGCGTCGGCTTCGACGCAGTCCAGCTCGACAGCGCCTGCCAGCCGGCGAACGCCACTTTCCTGGCGGCTCCCTGACCCATCGTAGTTCGGCGGGGTCTTGGGCAAAAAGACGCTTTGGTATAAGCTTACACCGCCATTTTGGGGGAAATTGGGGGAAACCTTGAGAACGCTCGTGGTCCGCCAACCCCGTAACGTCTTCATTTCGTAAGAGGAAGGGCAAATGAAAAAAGTCGCACTCTGTCTTGCTGTCACGGGTCTCCTGGCCTGGAGCTTCCCAGGCGCCGCGGAGATCTGCACGATCGACGACGTGCCGGCGGCGACTCTGTTGCTGCCGTACTTCGAAGTCGACCTCACCAACACCACGACCGGCGTGAACACGCTGTTCTCGATCAACAACGCGTCCGCGAGCGCGGCGGTGGCCCACGTCACCCTGTGGACGGACCAGTCGATCCCGACCCTCGACTTCGACATCTACCTGACCGGGTACGACGTGCAGACGCTCAGCGTCCGCGACCTGTTCAACGGCAACCTGCCCCGTACGGCGGATGATGGTGCGGACCCGACGGATACCATCAGCCCGCAGGGCCTCTTCTCTCAGGACATCAACTTCCCGGGTTCCTCGGGTCCTTGCGCGGCGGCCTACACGAACCCTGTGCTGGACAACTTCCGCATCACCAACCTGCGGGCGGCCCACACTGGCGTCAACGCTCCGGCGTACGGCGGCTGCCTGGGTGCGGCCTACGGCGACAACATCGCCCGCGGCTACATTACGGTGGACTCGGTGACGCAGTGCAACCTGTTCTTCCCCAGCTCGGCGACGTACTTCTCGGGCGGCATCGCGGACAACCGGAACATCCTGTGGGGTGACTACTTCTACGTCAACGACGCCCAGAACTTCGCCCAGGGCGAGACGCTGGTCCACATCGAGTCGTGCACCGGCGGCACCGGCCCCATCGTCTTCAGCGGCTACGTGGGCAACGGCGGCCGTGACGCCGCGGGCGGCGCCTGGTGTCCGTTCACTCCGGGTGAGTACACCTTCTACGGCCGTTACGCTTCGGTCGCGGGTCAGGACCAGCGCGAGCCGCTGTCCACGACGTTCGCGACGCGGTTCATCAACGGCGGCACGTTTACGGGTGGCACGGACCTGATCGTCTGGCGCGACTCGAAGACGGTCCCGACGGGCGCCAATGGCCCGTATAGCTGCGCAGCGGCTGACGGTCCGTCCTGGTTCCCGCTGAACCAGACCGACGTGGTGGCGTTCGACGAGATGGAAAACCCGCAGGATCTGTGCTTCACGGGTGACGTGGTCTCTCCGCCGATCGGCGGGGCCCAGACCTGCTTCCCGCTGGAGGCTCAGCGCGTGAGCTTGTCCGGCGGCAACGTGATCGGCTCCGACCCGACGCCGGACGCGGCGTTCGGCTGGATGTACCTGAACCTGAACACGAACGTGTCGGGTGTGGTGTATCCGGTGGCGGACCCGAACATCGCCCAGGCGTGGGTGACGACGGTGATGGACGCCGACGGCCGGTTCAGCGTGGGTTACGACGCGATCCAGCTCGACAGCGCCTGCCAGCCGAGCAACGTCGTCTTCTTGCAGTAAGCGCTGCCGTAAGAGGTTTTCCTCCAAGCCGGGTGCGTCTGGGGTCTTCCAGATCGCCCGGCTTTCGTTTATGCTTCCAGCGCAACACATCCTTCGGAGGGAGAAGAGCTTCCAGGCCGTACGCAGGGTTCTCCTCCTTTTCATGTGACAACGGTTATCGACAAGCAAGGAAGAGGCCTATGAGAAAAATCGTACTTTGCCTGGCCATGGCGGGGCTCCTCGTGGGCAGTCTGCCGGGCGCCGCGGAGATTTGCACGATCGACGACGTGCCGGCGGCGACCCTGCTGCTGCCGTACTTCGAGGTCGACCTCACCAACACCACGACCGGCGTGAACACGCTGTTCTCGATCAACAACGCGTCCGCGAGCGCGGCGGTGGCCCACGTCACCCTGTGGACGGACCAGTCGATCCCGACGCTCGACTTCGACATCTATCTGACCGGGTATGACGTACAGACGATCAGCGTCCGCGACCTGTTCAACGGCAACCTGCCCCGCACGGCGGACGCGGGCTCGGACCCGGGCGACACCATCAGCCACAAGGGCTCCCTGTCACAGGACATCAACTTCCCCGGCTCCTCGGGTCCCTGCGTGGCGGCCTACACGAACCCGGTGCTGGACAACTTCCGTATCACCAACCTGCGTGCGGCCCACACGGGTCTCAACGCTCCGGCGTACGGTGGCTGCCTGGGTGCGGCCTACGGCGACAACATCGCCCGTGGCTACATCACGGTGGACTCGGTGACGCAGTGCAACCTGTTCTTCCCCAGCTCGGCGACGTACTTCTCGGGCGGCATCGCGGACAACCGGAACATCCTGTGGGGTGACTACTTCTACGTCAACGACGCCCAGAACTTCGCCCAGGGCGAGACGCTGGTCCACATCGAGTCGTGCACCGGCGGCACCGGCCCCATCGTCTTCAGCGGCTACGTGGGCAACGGCGGCCGTGACGCCGCGGGCGGCGCCTGGTGTCCGTTCACTCCGGGTGAGTACACCTTCTACGGCCGTTACGCTTCGGTCGCGGGTCAGGACCAGCGCGAGCCGCTGTCCACGACGTTCGCGACGCGCTTCATCAACGGCGGCACGTTCACGGGCGGCACGGACCTGATCGTGTGGCGCGACTCGAAGACGATTCCGACGGGAGTCAACGGTCCGTACACCTGCGGCAACCCGACGCGTCCTTCCTGGTTCCCGCTGAACCAGACCGACGTGGTGGCGTTCGACGAGATGGAGAACCCGCAGGATCTGTGCTTCACGGGTGACGTGGTCTCTCCGCCGCTCGGCGGCGCCCAGACCTGCTTCCCGCTGGAAGCCCAGCGCGTGAGCCTGTCGGGCGGCAACGTGATCGGTTCGGATCCGACGCCGACCGCGGCGTTCGGCTGGATGTACCTGAACCTGAACACGAACGTGTCGGGCGTGGTGTATCCGGTGGCGGACCCGAACATCGCCCAGGCCTGGGTGACGACGGTGATGGATGCCGACGGCCGGTTCAGCGTTGGTTACGACGCGATTCAGCTCGACAGCGCCTGCCAGCCGAGCAACGTCGCCTTCATCCCGTAAGCAGATTTTCCTTTTGACGCCGGGCGGTCTGGGCCTTCCAGATCGCCCGGTTTTCGTTTATGCTTCCAGCGCAACACATTTTCGAAGGAGAAAAGCTCTATCGGGCGCCGTACGTAAGGCGGCTTTCTCCTGCTCTTCGTAAAACGTTTCACTACAGTCAAGGAAGAAGAAGCGCAATGAGAAAGATCGTATTTTGCCTGGCCCTGGCAGGGCTCCTCGTGGGCACCCTTCCGGGTGCCGCCGAGATCTGCACCATCGACGACGTGCCGGCGGCGACCCTGTTGCTGCCGTACTTCGAGGTTGACCTCAGCGACACCACGGCCGGCGTCAACACGCTGTTCTCCGTCAACAACGCGTCCGCTACCGCGGTTGTGGCTCACGTCACCCTGTGGACGGACCAGTCGATCCCGACGCTCGACTTCGACATCTACCTGACCGGGTATGACGTGCAGACGATGAGCGTCCGCGACCTGTTCAACGGCAACCTGCCCCGCACGGCGGACGCAGGCTCGGACCCGGGCGACACCATCAGCCACAAGGGCTCCCTGTCCCAGGACATCAACTTCCCCGGCTCCTCGGGCCCCTGCGTGGCGGCCTACACGAATCCGGTGTTGGACAACTTCCGCATCACCAACCTGCGCGCCGCTCACACGGGTATCAACGCCCCGGCGTACGGCGGCTGCCTGGGTGCGGCGTATGGCGACAACATCGCCCGCGGCTACATCACCGTGGATACGGTGACCCAGTGCAACCTGTTCTTCCCCAGCTCGGCCACCTACTTCTCGGGCGGCATCGCTTCCAACCAGAACGTCCTCTGGGGTGATTACTTCTACGTCAACGACGCCCAGAACTTCGCCCAGGGCGAGACGCTGGTGCACATCGAGTCGTGCAACGGCAATGGTTTCCAGGGCTACGTGGGCAACGGCGGCCGTGACGCCACGGGTGCCTCCTGGTGCCCGTTCTCTCCGGGTGAGTACACCTTCTACGGCCGTTACGCTTCGGTCGCGGGCCAGGACCAGCGCGAGCCGCTGTCCACGACGTTCGCTACCCGGTACATCAACGGCGGCACGTTCACCGGTGGTACCGACCTGATCGTATGGCGCGACTCGAAGACGATCCCCACGGGCCTCAACGGGCCGTACACCTGCGGCAATCCGACGCGTCCTTCCTGGTTCCCGCTGAACCAGACCGACGTGGTGGCCTTCGACGAGATGGAGAATCCGCAGGATCTGTGCTTCACGGGTGACGTGGTCTCTCCGCCGCTCGGCGGCGCCCAGACCTGCTTCCCGCTGGAAGCCCAGCGCGTGAGCCTGTCGGGCGGCAACGTGATCGGCTCGGATCCGACGCCGACGGCGGCGTTCGGCTGGATGTACCTGAACCTGAACACGAACGTGTCGGGCGTGGCGTATCCGGTGGCCGATCCGAACATCGCCCAGGCTTGGGTGACGACGGTGATGGATGCCGACGGCCGGTTCAGCGTGGGTTACGACGCGATCCAGCTCGACAGCGCCTGCCAGCCGAGCAATGTCGCCTTCATCCCGTAAACACACATCCCGTAGGCCGTTTTTTTCCCTTTTGAAGCCGGGTGGGTCTGGGGCCTTCCAGATCGCCCGGCTTTCGTCTATTCTTCCCACGCAATACATATTCCGGAGGGAGGAGAGCTTCTTTGGGCCGTACGCGAAACGGCTCTCTCCTGTATTTCGTAAAAACGGTTCTCTACATTCAAGGAAGAGGCGCAATGAAAAAGCTCGTACTCTGCTTGGCCTTGGCGGGGGTGCTCGTGGGCACCTTGCCGGGTGCCGCCGAGATCTGCACCATCGACGACGTGCCGGCAGCGACCCTGCTGCTGCCGTACTTCGAGGTGGACCTCGGAAACACGACCAGCGGCGTGAACACGCTGTTCTCCATCAACAACGCCTCCGCCAGCGCGGCGGTGGCTCACGTCACGCTGTGGACGGACCAGTCGATCCCGACGCTCGACTTCGACATCTACCTGACCGGGTACGACGTGCAGACGCTCAGCGTCCGCGACCTGTTCAACGGCAACCTGCCGCGTACGGCGGATGATGGTGCGGACCCGACGGATACCATCAGCCCGCAGGGCCTCTTCTCTCAGGACATCAACTTCCCGGGTTCCTCGGGTCCTTGCGTGGCGGCTTACACGAACCCTGTGCTGGACAACTTCCGTATCACCAACCTGCGTGCGGCCCACACGGGTCTCAACGCTCCGGCCTACGGCGGCTGCCTGGGTGCGGCCTACGGCGACAACATCGCCCGCGGCTACATCACGGTGGACTCGGTGACGCAGTGCAACCTGTTCTTCCCCAGCTCGGCGACGTACTTCTCGGGCGGCATCGCGGACACCCGGAACATCCTGTGGGGTGACTACTTCTACGTCAACGACGCCCAGAACTTCGCCCAGGGCGAGACGCTGGTGCACATCGAGTCGTGCAACGGCGCCGGCTTCCAGGGCTATGTCGGCAACGGCGGCCGTGACGCCGCGGGTGCTTCCTGGTGCCCGTTCTTGCCGGGCGAGTACACCTTCTATGGCCGTTACGCTTCGGTCGCGGGCCAGGACCAGCGCGAGCCGCTGTCCACGACGTTCGCGACGCGGTTCATCAACGGCGGCACGTTCACGGGCGGCACGGATCTGATCGTCTGGCGCGACTCGAAGACGGTTCCGACGGGCGCCAATGGTCCCTACAGCTGTGCGTCGGCTGACGGTCCGTCCTGGTTCCCGCTGAACCAGACCGACGTGGTGGCCTTCGACGAGATGGAAAACCCGCAGGATCTGTGCTTCACGGGTGACGTGGTCTCTCCGCCGATCGGTGGCGCCCAGACCTGCTTCCCGCTGGAAGCTCAGCGCGTGAGCCTGTCCGGCGGCAACGTGATCGGCTCCGATCCGACGCCGGACGCGGCTTTCGGCTGGATGTACCTGAACCTGAACACGAACGTGTCGGGTGTGGTGTATCCGGTGGCGGACCCGAACATCGCCCAGGCGTGGGTGACGACGGTGATGGATGCCGACGGCCGGTTCAGCGTTGGCTACGACGCCATCCAGCTCGACAGCGCCTGCCAGCCGAGCAACGTCGCCTTCATCCCGTAAGCAGCTCCCTCCAAGCCGGGCGGGCTCCAAAGCCTGCCCGGCGTCACCTTCCCTCCCTGCTACAATCCCGCCGGATGCGAGACGATTTTGCCGTTGCCACCGAGGGCCTCACCAAGGTCTACAAGGTCTATGCGACGCCCTGGGACCGGCTCGGCGAGCTGGTGACCCGGCGGCGGCGCCACAAGGAGTTCCGGGCCTTGGAGGACGTGACGTTCCGGCTTCCCAAGGGGGAGGGGCTGGCGCTCATCGGTGAGAACGGCGCGGGCAAGAGCACCCTGCTCAAGATCCTGGCCGGTATTACGGCGCCGACCCAGGGGAGCGCCGACGTGCGGGGGAAGGTGGCCTCCATCCTGGAGCTGGGCTCGGGGTTCCATCCGGAGTTCACCGGCCGCCAGAACATCGTGCTCAACGCCGCCATGTTGGGCCTCTCCGAAGAGGATCTGCGGCGCAAGATGCCCGACATCATCGGTTTCAGCGAGCTGGGCGATTTCATCGACCAGCCGGTGAAGGCGTATTCGACGGGCATGGCCATGCGGCTGGGGTTCTCGATCGCCACCCAGGTGGACCCCGAGGTGCTGATCATCGACGAGGCGCTGTCGGTGGGGGACGGCTATTTCCAGAAGAAGTGCATGGACCGGCTCCGGATGTACGTGGAGTCGGGGCGGACGCTGCTGTTCTGCTCCCACGCCATGTACTACGTCTCGGTGTTCTGCCAGCGCGCCCTCTGGCTCCGCAAGGGGCGGCCGGAGGCGCTCGGGCCGGTCTCGGAGGTGGTGCGGGAGTACGAGAACTTCCTCGTCGCCAAGAGCGCGAAGGCCGCAATGCCGCAATGCCGCGAACGCCGCGATCGCGGCCCAGGCCGCGCCGGCGGCCCCGTCCTCCAAGCCGGCCCGCATGAGCTCCGTGCGCCTCGTGGAGGCCAGGAAAGGCCTGATCTACGAGCCCGGCGATCCCTGGGACCTGGAGGTGGAGTGGGAATCGGCCGATCCCCGACTGGCGTTTCATCTAGGGGTCGGGATCAACCGCGCCGACGGCATCGAGGTCTGTTCCTTCGCGTCTCACCTCGACCGGCTTCCACCCATGACGGGTCAACGGTCCTACATGGCGCGCCTGGCGATCCCCAGCCTGCCTTTGGTCAAAGGGGAGTTCACCCTGTATATTTTCCTGCTGGATGAGAAAGGCCTCCACGTCTACGATCAACAGATTCTGGAACAGGCCTTCACCGTCCACAGCCCGTCGTATTCGTTCGGCCTCGTGCGGGTGGACCATGCCTGGAGCTTCGACGCTCAGGCCGGCTCGTCCGTAAAAAGGAGCGCATGATCAATTCTCCGTCTAGAATGCAGGACCGCCAGTCTGCCCGTCCTCTCCGGCCCTTCCGTTCGGTCCACCTCGGCGCTTCAGCTGAACCCGTTCCTCCACGTGGGGGATGACCGCGTCTACAACCCCTTGACGGACCGGCTGATCCTCACCGGAGAGACGGGCTACCAGGGGCTGCGGCGCGTGCTGGAGGGGTTGCCCCTGGACCTGCTGGAGCCGGCCGACCGCGCGCGGCTTTCCGCGGAGGGCTGGCTGATGCCGGCGGAGACGGAGCCGGCCAAGGAATTCCGGCTCAAGTACGTCTCGCTCGAAGCGCACACGATATGCAACCAGGCCTGCTACTTCTGCCCGGTGGCCATTGCCCCGCGGGAGGAGTACTTCATGCCCACTGCGCTCTACGAGCGGATCGTGGCGGAGCTGGCGGCCTGGCGGGACACGATCGAAGGCGTCTTCATGATCAACTACAACGAGCCCACGGCGGACAAGCGGTTCCTCGACCAGGTGCGGACGATCAAGGCCGCGGGCCTGCCGCCGGCCGTGCTGACCAACGGCACGGGTCTGACGCCTGCCCGTATCGATTCCCTGGTCGAGATGGGCGGATTGCGGTACCTCTCGATCAACATCTCGACCCTGGACCGCGAGCGCTATGAGCGGGACCGGGGAGGCGACCACCTCAAGGGGGTTCTCCGAAACCTCGAGCACGCCCGGGACAAGCGGGTGGCCGAGACCATGGAGATGGTGGTCCTCGGCACGGGCAACGACGACCACAAGCGGGACTTCGAGGAGATTTCCGGCCTCTTCGCGGGCAGCCGGTTCGACGTCAAGTACTACGAGGTGATGGACCGGGCGGGCTACCTCCAGATCGGCCACAAGCCCTCCACGCGGAACCGCAAGCTGTGCGGCTGCGACAACGTCGGCTCGCGCCCTCTTCAGCACATCCACATCACGCCTCAGGGGAAGTGCGTGCTCTGCTGCGAAGACTACGACGGCAAGTACGTGGTGGGCGACCTCACCCGCGAGAGCGTCCAGGAAGTGCTCAGCGGGCCGGCCTTGGCGATGATGCGGCGCTGGGCCTACGGGCTGGAGAACGCGCCCAAGGACTTCCTCTGCAACGGCTGCACGTTCGCCCTCACCCGTCCGGCATAACCCGTTCATGCGCCTGGCGGTGATCCTCGTCCACTACCACACGCCGGAGCTGGCGGTGGCGGCGGTGGAGGCGCTGCAAGCCGGCACCTCCGGCCTGGACGTGGAGTGGCTCCTGGTGGACAACGGCAGCGACGAAGCGGGCCGGGCCCTTCTGGAAAGCCTGCCCGCCCGGCGGATCGATCCGGGGGCGAACCTTGGCTATGCCGGCGGGGTCAACCTGGGGGTCGCGGAGTCCACGGCGGAGACCGTTCTGTTGATGAATCCCGACGTCCTCGTCCTGCCCGGCTGCGTTCCGGCCCTGCTCGACAGCCTGCGCGAGGGAGCCGCCGTGGCCGGCCCCCGGTTCTACTGGGACCGTGGCCGGCGCCTGGTCCAGCCGCCTTCGGAGATCCGGTCGCGGCGCGCGGAGCTGGCGGCCGTGCTCGCCAACCGGAGCCCGCGCTTCGCGGCGCAAGCGCGGCAGAGCTGGCGGCGGCACGCCCGGCGCCACTGGGAGGCGCGGTCGCCGTTGCCGAGCTACGCGTTGAGCGGCAGCCTGCTCGCGATCCGCCGATCGGCCTGGGACGAGGTAGGGCCGTTCGACGCGGGGTTCCGCCTCTACTTCGAGGAGACCGACTGGCTGCTGCGCGCTGAGCAAAAGGGCCTTCCCGCCCGCTACGTGCCCGAAGCCGAGGCGGTCCACCTCTACAGCCAGAGCGCGGACCGCGAGCCCCGGGCGCAGCAGTGGTTCGAGGAGTCGGCGGACCGCTTCCGCCGCCGGCACTATGGGGACTGGTTCGTGCGGGTGCTCGAGAGGGTGGCTGAGGGACTGGCACGGACGGGGGCACGGACGGACACTTTGCCGGTTCTCTCCGCGGAGGGGTTGAGGCTTCCGGAGGAGCCGGCGGCTTACCCTCTTTGGGTGGAGGTTTCGCCCAACCCGACGGGGTTTCCCGCGGCGGCCGAGCTCGTCACCGAGCCTCCGGCCGGCCCATGGCGCCTGCCGGCCGAGATCGAGGCGCGGGTGGGGACTGGGCTGACCGTTCAGGTGACGGACGGGGAAGGGCGGGAGATCCTCGGATGAGGATCACTTACGTCCTCCCGCAGCCCGAGCTGAACGGCGGCAACAAGGTCATCTATCAACACGTGGACCTCCTCCGGGCAAACGGGGACGAGGTCACCGTGCTGTGCGAGGGGCCGAAGCCGGACTGGATCCAGAGCGCCGCCGCCTATGTGGACTACACAAGGGGCCTGCCGAAGCTGCCGAGCCAGGACCTCGTCATCTCCACCTATTGGACGACCCTGCGGATCGCCCGGAGCTTCGCGCTGGGGCCGCAGGCGCACTTCTGCCAGGGCTACGAGGGCGGGCTCATCCATCTGCGGCCGGTTCTCCGGGAGATCGAAGAGGTCTACTCCTGGAACCTTCCCACGCTGACGGTAACCCCGTACCTGGGCGGGCTGCTGCGGGAGCGGTTCGGCCGCGAGTGCCGCACGGTGTCGCCGCCCCTGGACCCGCTGTTCCAACCCGTCTGGCGGCTGGGACCCCGGCGGCGGCCGTGGATCGCCATTCCGGGGATCTTCGAGGCGGAGGTCAAAGGGATCCCCACGGCGCTCGAAGCGGTGCGCCGCCTGCTTGAGGACGGTATCGCCTGCCGGGTGTTCCGCTTCTCGATCCTACCGTTGAGTGAAGAGGAGAAGGCCCTGTTGGAGCCCGACCTCTACCTTTACGGTGTCCATCCGTCCCTAATCGCGGAAACCCTTCGGACCTGCGACCTTCTCATCCTGCCGTCGCGAGCCGAGGAGGGGTTCGGGTTGCCCCTGCTCGAAGCCATGGCCGCCAAGGTGCCGGCGGTGGCCTCGCGCATCCCCTCGACCGTCTACATTACGGAAGACGCGGTCCCGTTGGTTCCGCCGGGGGACGCCGCCGCCTTTGCCGCCGCCGCCCGGGAGCTCCTTACCTCGCGAAGCGTCTGGCGGCGCGCCCGCGAACGGGGATACGAGGCCTCCCGCCGGTTCCTGCCGGAGGCCGTGGCCCCCCAACTCGTGGAGGCGATACGATGGGCTGCCGGGCGTGCGCAGGAGCTCGTGCCGGCCGCGGCCCTTTCCCTGGAGACCCCCTCATGAAGCTGAGCCTCGATCCCGAACCGCTGCGCGAGAGCTACGTGAGCGCGCGGCCTTTTCCTCATATCGCCCTCGACAACCTGTTCGAGGAGGCGACTCTGGACGCCATCCTGGAAGAGTTCCCCAAGCCGGACGAGATCGAGTGGGCGAAGTTCGACAACCCCACCGAGAAGAAGCTCGGCTACCGGTACACCTCGCCCCTGCGCCGGAACCTGCGGGATTTCCTCTATGAGATGAATTCTCCCCCCGTCCTCCAGTTCCTGGAAAAGCTGACGGGGATCGAGGGGCTGATCCCCGACCCCTACTTCGGCGGTGCCGGGCCGCACCAGATCCTGCCGGGCGGCTTCCTCAAGGTGCACGCGGACTTCAACTGGCACCCCCTGATGAAGCTCGACCGCCGGCTCAACCTGCTGGTCTACCTGAACAAGGACTGGCACGAGGAGTACGGCGGCCACCTGGAGCTGTGGGACCGTGAGATGACCCACGCCGAGGAGAAGATCCTCCCCGTCTTCAACCGCACGGTGGTCTTCAGCACCACGGACTTCTCCTACCATGGCCATCCGGAGCCCCTGGCCTGCCCCGAAGGGAGGAGCCGCAAGTCGGTCTCCTTCTACTACTACACGAACGGGCGGCCGGAGGAGGAGCGCTCGGCTCCCCACGACACGATTTTCCGCAAGACGCACGAGCACGAGTGGTAGGCGCTTGGGGAGCCTGAGCAACGGCCGGTTGGCGAAGCTCTTCTCTCCGCTGGTCCTTCTGGGGGCCTCCCTGGCCTTCTACGGCCGTGCTCTGACCCGGCCGTTCACCAGCGAGGATTTCCTGCTCATCCGGTACCTCGGCGAGCACCCGCCCTGGCGGGACCTCGCCGCCCAATTCACCCAGCCCTGGCTGGGGATCTCGGTCGTCAAGTTCATCCGGCCTGTCTCCACGCTGCTGTACGGGATCGAGATCGCGGCCTTCCGGGGCCAGCCTTTCGGCTACAACCTCGTCCACGTCGTCGTCCACATCCTGAACGCCGTGTTGGTCTTTGTGATCGCCCGGCGGTTGATCCGGGAGGTTTTGGAGAGGGAGGACGAGGTGACGCCGCTCGCCGCGGCCCTTCTCTTCGCGATCCACCCCCTCCACCCGAACGCGGTGATCTTCAGCGCCAGCTTCGCGACGATCTTCGGGGCGGTCTTCTTCCTGGGGTCGCTCGCCGCCTATCAGCGGTTCCGGGATGGGGGATCGCGGGTTGCCTGGGGTGGATCCCTGGCGCTCTTCCTGCTCGCCCTGGGGTCCTACGAGGCGTCCGCGGTACTGCCGGGGGTCCTGGCGGCGTATGACCACCTCGTGATCAGCCGGCGGCGGTCTCACCGGGCCCTCCCCTGGGGATACCTGCCGTTTTTCGGCGTCCTCGCCCTCTACTTCCTGCTGCGGCGGTGGATCTTCGGCGTCACCATCGGGGGGTATGAGGAGTACAGCCGGCGGTTGCTGGCCCCTCAGATCCGGCGGACGGTGGAGGATCTGCTGACGTCGATCCACCAGCTCCACGTTCCTATCTACGGTCAGCCTCCCGCCGGCTGGGCCATCGCCGTATCGTGCGCGCTGTTCGTCCTTGGGCCTCTCTTGTTCTGGATTGTCCGGAGAGGATGGCCCTCACGCCCGCCTCTGGCTGTTCGCCTGGGTGTTGACCCTGGCCTCCATGGCTCCGTTCGCGTTCCGGCCGTCCATACCCGGAACCGGGCGGTATTGGTATCTCGCGGCGGCCGGCGCGGCCCTGGCGGCCTGCTTGGCGGCGCGAGGAATTTTCGCCACCGTCTCCCGGCCTTGGCGGCTGGTGGCGCCGGTGGTGGTGGTCCTGCTGGGAGCGGTCTGGGCCGTCCTCCTCGCCGGCTTCGTCGGCTCCTACATCACGGCCGGCCGGACGGCGCGGTCGATCCAGGGCCAGCTACTGCGCGTCCAACGGGGGTCGGAGACGTTCCTGACCCGGTATCCCTACTTCGTGGAGAACGAGGCCCGGGAGCCCATCGCGCAGATCTACCACTACGGCGTCTGGGATTCCGTGCACCCGCCGTTCGTCCGGGAGAGCGTGTCCGTCTACCCTCTGCCGCCCCTCGCGGGGGCCGAAATCCTGCCCGTCGTGCTGGGAAAGCCGGGGAGCGCCGTCTATGAATGGGAAGCGGGGAGAGTCCGGCGCTTTACGTCTCGAGGTGGCTCGTCCCTGCCGGAATTCGAGGTGCTCGGCCCCGCGGACGGCGCCGTCGTTGACCCCGCCCGCGACGTGGCCGAGGTGGTGATCCCGCCCGGCCCTCACGCCCGGTTCCGGCTGATCCTCTCGACGCGGATTAATGGCGCCGTGTTCGATCTCAATCCCACGGGGCGGATTCTGCGCGCGGATCTGCCGGACGAGATCCTCCAGACCTCGGACCGGCTCTACGGGAAGGGCCTCGCACTACTGGTGGATCGAGGCGCGGGATGCCGAGGGGCGGCTGTCCGGGTTCAGCCGGATGCGGAGCTTTCGGGTCTCGGACTAGCCAGAGGGGCTCCCGGCGGCCTGCCGCATTCTCCCCAGCGCGTCGTCAAATTCCCTGGCATAGATCCTTTACGGCAGGCCGCCGCAGTTTCCTCCAGGCGTTGAAAAACTCCCCGGAGCGTCGCTAAAACGGTGCGTCGGATCGTTTACGGCGGGCCGCCGTAAACTCCCCAGGGTATTGGAGTTTTTCCCAGGGCGCCGTCTTTCGCGGCGGGACGCCGTAAACTCCCCGGGACGCGTCCTTTACGGTGAGGTGTCGGCGAATTCCCCAGGCTGACGTCTTTTCCCCAGGGCGTCGGAGCTTCGCCAAGGCATTGGAGTTTTCCTCAGGACATCGGGCCTAGAACAGATCGCTGTCGCCCATCGTGTAGTAAAGATGTTTCCGGAAGGCTTCTTCCGGGTCCTCGCCGAAGGGGACGAAGACGAAGCCGAGATCATCGGGCTCGGGGCGGCTCTCGAAGCCGAGGGCCAGGACGGTCTCTTTCCACCACGCGGGGCGGCTCGTCGCCCAGGTCTCCAGGATCTTCACCTGGCGATGCTCTTGAAGGACGGCGTTTAGGAGCTGCCGAACCGCCCCCGGGTAACGGGGATCGAAAAGGGCATCGCCCCAGCGCAGGCGGCCGTCCTTGGAACGGAACACGCTCCAGCCCACCAGGCGCTTCCGGCGGAAGACGGCGTAGATGAAGGACTCCGGCTCCGGGCAGCGGGCATAGCGCCATTCGAGGTAGCGGGCGTCACGTTCCACGAGCAGCCGGTACGACCCGCTCACGCGGCGGAAGAAGTCGTCCCACCGGGCATCGAAATGGGTGATCCGCTCGACTCGGTATCCCCCGAAGTATCCGGCAAGACGGGTAAGGAGCGGATTGGGGGCTTTCAGAGGCCGCTTTTCGAGGTCCAGCACGTGGAAGGGGAGGGACTCCAGGCGCCGCGCCTGCACGAAGCTCATGGAGAAGCGCTGGATGTTCCCCGTGTTGAAGCCAAAGTTGAAGGCCACCTGCCCCTCGCAGAAGCGGGCGTAGAAGTGGCGGACGGTGCGGCCGAGGAGGCTGGTCGGCCCGCGCCCCACGTGGCGGAAGGCCGGTTCGGTCATGGTGTCGCCGATCTGGAGGGCCTGCAGCGTGCGGGGCTCGCCGCCCGTCTCGTCGTGGAAGCGCACCGGATACCCCGCGTAATGGGCCACGAGCCGGCCGTCCTCCGTGAAGGCCTCGCTGATCTTCAAGGTGCCGTAGGGGTTCTCCCGGTACTCCCAGCTCCAGCGGGCGAGGCTGCGCTCGACGTAGAAGCTGCGCTGGAACATCGGCAAGATTTGCCCTGCGTCACCCTCCCGGTACTCCCGGACGTAAAAACCTTCCTTGCGCGCCGTGCCGTCCTTCAAGAGCACGAAGCCCGCCTCGGACAGGGCGACGGTGAGTGGACGGGGATCGGGGGCGGGACGTAGAAAGACGAGCCGCCCCTGGTCGCGCAGGAGCCGGCGGAGAGCCGTCAGAGTCTCCGCCAGCGAGGAAGGGAGAGGATCCAGGAGGATCGCCGCGTCCTGGCTTGCCGCGGGTCCGGTGGTTCCCTGGGACACCGCGTAGCCCGCTTCGGCCAGTCGCCGGGCGAGCTCGCCTGGGTCCTCGCCGGGGTTCTCCCCCGCGAGCAGGACGCTGGCCGGAGCGGGCGGCAGGCCGTCAGGCAGGGATCTTGAATCTGCTGGGTCGGCCAAAGTGGCGTCATTCTATCGATCTCCAACCCCCTCGATATCATCCCCCTAGAAATAATCCCCCTGGATATAATCCGCTTGCCCATGGACCTGTCGATCGTCATTCCCGCGTACAACGAATCCCTGCGCCTCGGTCCCAGCCTGCGGCGCGTGGTGGATTATCTGAAGACGAAAAGCGCCTCGTACGAGGTGTTGGTGGTGGACGACGGCAGCACGGACGACACGTCGGAGGTGGCGCGCCGGTTCGAGGCGGAGGGAGTTCGGGTGCTGCGCCAGGAGGTGAACCGCGGCAAGGGCGCGGTGATCAAGGTGGGAGTGCTGGCGAGCCGGGGGCGCGAGATCCTGCTGATGGACGCCGATCTTTCGACCCCCATCGAGGATCTCGAGAAGCTTCAGCCGCGCCTGGCCGACGCCCAGGTGGTGCTCGGCAGCCGGGCGGTCTCGGACTCGGACATCCTCCAGCATCAGCCGATTTACCGGGAGCTGATGGGACGGGTGTTCAACCTGCTCGTGCAGATGATGGGCGTCCGCGGCCTGAAGGACACCCAGTGCGGGTTCAAGCTGCTGGACGGCGGCGTGGCCCGCCGGCTCTTTGCCGAGATGGAGATCGAGCGCTTCGCCTACGACGTCGAGCTGGTCTGGCTGGCCCGGCGCCGAGGCTACCGGGTGGTCGAGGTGGGGGTCCGCTGGGCCGACTCGCCGTCCTCCAAGGTCAATCCCCTCACCGATTCCACCCGCATGTTCTGGGACGTTTTGAGCCTGCGGTGGCGGTACCGCAAGAACGGGCGCTGACTTGCATCCCGTCATGTCCTCTGAAACAATGCCGCCGATTCTTCCTATCGGCATCCATCTTTCGAGGCGGCATGATTCACGACAACGGCTACAAGGCCTTGTTCTCTCATCCCGCGATGGTCGCGGACCTCATCCGGGGCTTCGTCCACGAGGATTGGGTTCAGGACCTCGATTTCTCAACCCTGGAGAAGATCGACGGCAGCTTTGTCACTCCAGGACTGCGCGGCCGGCACAGTGACGTCATCTGGCGGGTCCGGTGGGGAGGCGCCCGCTGGCTTTACGTCTACCTGCTGATCGAGTTCCAGTCCACCGTCGATCCCTACATGGCGCTCCGCGTGATGGTCTACGTGGGGCTGCTTTACCAGCATCTCATCCAGCAGGGGCAGATTCCTGAATCCGGCAAGCTGCCGCCGGTGTTGCCCGTGATTCTCTATAATGGAATTCCGCCCTGGGGTGCCGCTCGGGACATCGCCGAGCTGATCGAGGCCGTGCCGGGTGGTCTGGAGCGTTATCGTCCCCAGTTGCGGTACTGCCTCTTGGACGAAGGGCGTATCGTAGAGACCGAGGCCGAGCCGTTGCGCAATTTGGCGGCGGCGTTGTTCCGGCTGGAGAAGAGCCGCGGCCCCGAGGAGATTGAACGGGTCTTGGAGGCCCTGGTCGAGTGGCTGCGAGCGCCGGAGCTGAAGGAGCTTCGGAGGTCGTTCACTACGTGGTTGAGGCAGGTGTTGTTGCCCGCCCGGGTGCCGGGAGCGCGGATCCCCCAGATGGCGGATCTCGAGGAGGTCAGATCCATGCTGGCAGAGAGAGTCAAGGAATGGACCCAGGAGTGGAAGCAGGAAGGCTTCGAAGAGGGGCTTGAGCAGGGGATCGAGAAGGGGATCGCGAGGGGGATCGAGAGGGGATTGGAGAAGGGGCTGAAGAATTCCCTGGACCAGGCACGTACCGCCTTCCGGCGGAAATTGGAAATGCGCTTCGGGCCTCTTCCTGAGACGGCTCGCAGAAAGGTGGCGTCGCTCGATTCGATAGAAACGATCATCGAGCTGAGCAGCTCGATCGCCACGGCCCCCTCCCTCACAGCTTTAGGGCTCCACTAGAGCGGCTTGTAAATAGCGGATCGCAAAGATCCTCTCATGAAGTACCATCCCGACGGATTCTGCCCGGGATGATCAACGATTTCTCCAAAGCTCTCTGCTGCCTGCTCTTCCTGGCCGCCGCCGGCTGCTCGGGGCCCGATCTGCCCCAGAGCCTCTCGCTGCGCGACGCCGTGACGGCGAAACAGCTTTCGGTGGGCGCCCAGCCGGCGGCGGCCGGGTTGTGGTTCCCGCGCGCGCCGGAGGTCGTCCCCTTCACGTTCGAGGGGGAGCGGCGGACGGCGGTGCTGGCGTCGGTCGATCCCTGGCGGTGGACGGGGGAGGTGCCCGAGGGGGCTTCCTTGAACGCGGGGGTGCAGCTTCTGCCCGAGGCCTGGCAGGTCATCCGTTCCTTGAGCGCGTGGGCCGTGGTGAGGTGCGACGGCGAGAGCGAGGTGCTGGAGGTGGTGCGCGTTACCCGGCAACAGAGCCCGCGCTGGATCGACTTCCGGGCTGACCTCTCGCGCTGGGCCGGCCGCGAGGTCACGCTGGAGCTTCACGCTACCCTGGAGGGGCTGCCCGCGGAGCACCGGCATTCGAACCTGGTGGCGTGGGCGCCGGTCAGGATCTCGGCCCGCGCCGACCGCGAGACGCCGAACGTCCTCTTCATCCTGGTCGATACGATGCGCTTCGACCACCTGACGCCCTATGGCTACAAGCGGGCCACCACGCCGGAGATCGCCCGCACGCTGGCGGCTCCGGGGGCGGTGATGGAGGAGGCCTACTCGCAGGCGCCGTGGACGCTCCCTTCCGCCGTGTCCTACATGACGAGCCGCTACCCGGGGGAGATCCTGGGGGACGACGCGGGGGCCTACGGCATTCCCAAGGAGGTCGAGTCCCTGCCGGAGGCCTTGGAGAAGCTCGGCTACGAAACCGGCGGATTTTTCGCCAACAAGGTGCTGCACGAGGGGAACGGCTTCGGCCGCGGCTTCCGGACGTTCTTCAGCCCGCCGTCCCTCTCCGGCAAGGGGCAGGGGGAGGGACAGCCGGACGCCGCCGAGCTGACGGGCCGTGCGCTCCCCTGGCTCACGGCGCACCGCGACGGGCCGTTCTTCCTCTACGTACACTACGTGGATCCGCACGATCCGTATGAGAATCCGGAGATTGTGAACAACCGATCCCCCTTCGAGGCTCCGTACGACGGCCCCATCACGGGCCGGCACGTGCATGGGGTCTACAACGGCCGGGTCCAACTGACGGACCCGGAGCGGGACACGGAGCACTTGAAGGCCCTTTACGACAGCGAGATTCACTACGTTGACGGCTTCATCGGGCGGCTGATCGATTCGATCCCCCCGGAAGTCCTCAAGAACACGCTGATCGTGCTCACGGCGGACCATGGCGAGGAATTCCACGAGCACGGCGGCTGGAAGCACGGCTTCACCCTCTATGAGGACCAGATCCACGTGCCGCTCCTGGTGCGCTGGGACGGCCACATCCCCGCCGGCTCGCGCCTCTCCGGCACCGTGCGGCTCATCGACCTCGTGCCGACGCTGGTCCAAGCCTCCGGCGGCAAGGCGGCCAAGTCCTGGGAGGGGGTGGACCTGATGCCGGCGCTGACCGGCAAGGAGGCCCTGCCGCGCCTCGCCGCCTTCGCCCAGCACATGATGATCGGCCCCCTGCGGGCCGCCGCCGTGCTCGACCGGAAGAAGCTGATCCTGTTCAACCCGCGGACTCCCTACACCCCGGCGGACGAGCTGCAGGCCCATCTCTGGACGCAGGACCTCGCCCGCCTCAAGAGGGTGGAGATGTACGACCTCGCCCGGGACGGCAAGGAGAAGAACGACCTTGCCCCCTCGTCCCCCGGGCAGGTGGGGGAGCTCCAGCCGCTCATCCACCGCCAGCTCGACCGCCAGATGCCGGGGATGCGCGTGTTCGCCTCCGGCTTTCCGGCCGGCTCCCGGCTTCAGGGCTCCGTCGTGCTCAACCGGCCGCCGGCGCGTTGGATCTCCTACTTCCTGGCGGAAGGAGACCATGTCGAGCTGGCCGGCAACCGCGTGAGCTTCGACCTCGTCGGGGAGGTCGTGGAGAAGGGGTTCCTGCTGGAAGGAGACCTGGGCGGCGTGCAGTCCGTGGAGGCGCGCCTGAACGGCCAGCCGCTCCCCGCCGGCCAGATCTTCGTGGGCCGGGCCGTTGCGCCGGCTTCGAAGGGGCCGACGCTCCGGGTGTGGGCACCGGCCACGCACCGTCCGCCGTCCGCCAATGCCGCTCCCAATCCCGAGACCGAGCAGAGGCTTCGTGCCCTGGGGTACGCCCAATGAACGTAGCGCTGCAACCGCCCGGCTGGACCGAGCGCGTACGGGCCGCGAGCGCCCTGGTGCTCGCCCCTCATTACGACGACGAGATCCTGGGCTGCGGCGGGCTCCTCGCCCAGCTCGCGGCCGCGGGGGCCGCCGTGCGCGTCCTCTTCCTCACTGATGGCGCCGGGGGAGGAGAGACCGGAGGGGAGGCGGTGGCGGACCGGGAGGCCTACTGCCTGCGCCGCCGTGAGGAATCAGGACGGGTCTGCGAGATCCTGGGCCTGTCCGGTTGCGACCATCTGGGCCTGCCGGACGGCGGACTCGGGCAGCGGCTGGACGAGGCGGTCGAGGGAATCCGCCGGGCGGTGCTCACGCAGCGGCCGGAGCTGCTCCTCGTCCCCTCGCCGCTGGAGGTCTCGCGCGACCACCAGGCCACGTTCGCCGCCCTGCACCGGCTGCTGGCGCCGTTGCGGGATGCGAGCCCCGACGTGGAGCCTCTGCGGGGCTTGCGGATCCTCCTCTACGAGGTCAACCATCCCCTCCATCCGGACCTCCTGGTGGACGTCACCGCCGAGGCCGGGATCCTCGAACGGGCCATGGCCGCCTACGCCAGCCAGGAGGAGCGGCATCCCTACTGGAACGCGGGCCTGGGGCTGCGCCGGTTCCGCACCCTGAGCCTCGGCCCCGGCGTGGAGCTGGCCGAGGCGTACCGGCGCCTGCGGGTGGAGGACTTCACCACGCGCAGCCCCACCCAGCTTGTGCGCCATCTCGGGGGCCTCCCTGAGATCCATGAGGTCCGGGAGGGGCCGACGATCTCCGTCGTCGTCCGTACCCGCGACCGGCCGAAGCTGCTGGCGGAGGCGCTCGACAGCCTCGCGCAGGGGGAGTACCGGCGGGCCGAGGTGGTGCTGGTGAACGACGGCGGCGAGCCGCCGGTGGTCCCGGCCGGCTATCCACTGGCCGTTCAGCGGGTCGACCTCGCGGACAACCGGGGGCGTGCCGCCGCGGCCGAGGCGGGCATCGCCGCCGCCACGGGCGACTACGTGGCCTTCCTGGACGACGACGACCTGGCCGCTCCGGAGCATCTCGCCACCCTGGCCGGGCTCGTTTCGGCCGCCGGCGTGCGGGTGGCCTACACGGACGCCGCCGTGGCCCTCTACGACCTGGACGCAGGTTCGGAAGGCACGGGTTGGGTCTGCCGCGAGCGCCGCCTGCCGTACAGCCGCGACTTCGATCCCGACGTCCTGCTGGTGGACAACTACATTCCGTTCAACACCTTGTTGATCGAGAAGGCGCTTTTCGCCGAGGCCGGGCCTTTCGACGCCTCGCTGCCGTTTTTCGAGGACTGGGACTACCTGATCCGCCTGTCGGCCTTGACGCCGTTCCACCATCTGGCGAAGGTTACCTGCGAGTACCGCCACTTCCGGGGCGGCGGCCATCACGTCTTCGGCGAGCGTCCCCGGGAGCGCTCCGACTTCCTGGCGGTCAAGGCCCTGGTGCTGGCCAAGCACTCCCGCCGCTTAGGCCCCGCCGAGCTGGCCCGGGCGGTCGACACGCTGCGGGCCGACCTGGTCGCGGAGCACGAGGCCCGGGCTGCCGCCCGCCGGGAGGTGGATGCCGTGCGGGCCGAGTCCGCCACCATGAGGTCGGACCTCGAAGCCGGCCTCTCGGCGGTCCACGTCCTTCTCCAGGCCCGGCAGGCGGAGCTGGACAATCTGGCCAAGGCGCACGCCGGCCTTTCGAGCGACCGTTTCCACTGGGAAGAGCGCTATCACGCCGCCCACGGCGAATTGACGGCGGTGCGGAGTGACCTCGACCGTCTGCGCGACGCCCGCGTCCAGACCGAGACCGAGATCCAGCGCCTCTACGAGGAGGAGCGCCGCTTGCGCGCCGCCGTGGAAGACCAGACGGCCCACCTCGGCAAAACGTATGCGGAGATCGAACGTCTCAACGGGATCGTCCACACCATGGAATCCACCCGCGCCTGGCGGTTCCACCAGTTGTGGAGCCGGCGGTCGTGAAGACAGGAACTGGCTTCGGGGATAAAATGCTCCCCGTAGGTTGATTAGGACAAACATCATGGCCCTCAGCATCCAAAACCCTGAAGCGGAACAACTGGCCCGGGAGTTGGCCGAGCGGACTGGCGAAAGCTTGGTGGAAGCGGTTGTGAACTCTCTCCGGGAGCGGCTGCAGCGGGAAAGGACGAAGACGGAAGGCTCTCGGCTGCGCGATCAGATTCGCGCCATTGGCAGGCATTGCGCGGCTCTTCCTGTGCTGGACCCCAGAAGCCCCGAAGAGATTCTGGGTTACGACGAGCACGGGCTCCCGAGCTGATGGTCCTCGATACCTCCGCGATCGTTGCCATCCTGCTGAACGAGCCGGAGATCAACTCCTTCTCGGCCGCGATCGAGAGAGACCGGGTTCGACTTCTCTCCGCCGCTTCTCTCGTGGAGGCTTCTCTCGTAGTGGAATCCCGGCATGGTGAAGCCGGGAGACGTGATCTGGACCTTCTTCTCCAGACGGCTGAATTCGAGATTGTCCCACTGGATGCCCGGCAAGCTGACATGGCGCGTCACGCCTTCCGCACCTTTGGTAAAGGGCGTCATCCTGCGGCCCTGAACCTGGGTGACTGCTTTTCCTACGCCTTGGCCCAGGTCACAGGCGAGCCCCTTTTGTTCAAGGGCAACGATTTCTCGAAAACGGACGTACGCTGGGTCCCCCTCGGTCAGGAATGACCCGCATCGCCCTCCTCTCCAGCGAGCCGATCCGGTCCCGCATGGCGGGGATCGGCATCCGCTATCTCGAATTTGCCCGCCGGCTGCCGGCCCATGGGGTGGACGTGGTGCTGGTCACGCCCGCGGAGCCGGAGGAGACGATGGCGCTCGGCGGGTTGGGGGGCGTCGACGTCCGGCGGTTCGAGCGGGGACGGCTGTCGGCGGTCCTCGGCGATTGCGACGGCGCCGTGGCCCAGGGGCAGCTCGCGAACGACCTGGTTCTGGAGATGCCGGGGTTGCCGGTGGCGATCGACCTCTACGATCCTTGGCTGATCGAGAACTTCGCCTATTTGAAGACGCTGGGGCTCGATCCCTACCGGAACGACCACGCGACGTGGGCTCTCCAGATGTCCCGGGGAGACTTCTTCCTCTGCTCGTCCGAGGAGCAGAGGAATTTCTACCTGGGATTCCTGACGGCGGCCGGGAGGGTCAATCCCGAGCGCATCCAGGGCGACCCGGACCTCGCGACCCTGGTCGTGCCCGTTCCTTTCGGCGTGCCGGACGAGCTGCCGCCCTACCGGCCGGTGTTGCCTTCCCGCAAGGCGGGTGAGGCGCGGCTCCTCTTCGGCGGGCTCTACGACTGGTACGACCCCTGGACGCTGCTCGACGCCTTGGCGGCTCTCGACCGGCCGGGCTGGACGCTGCTGCTGATCCGCAATCCCAATCCCGAAAGCACGCCCCAACGCCTTTTCGCCGAGGTGGAGGCCCGCTGCCGCTCGCTCGGCTGGTGGGGGAGCCGCGTGCAGGCGCTCGACTGGGTGCCCGCCGAGCGGCGGTACGACCTGCTGCGCGACGTGGACCTCCTGGTGGCGCCCCACAAGCCGAGCCTGGAGACGCGCCTGTCGCTCCGCACCCGCTTCCTCGACGCCCTGGCCGCCGGCTGCCCCGTGGTGACCAGCGAAGGAGGCGCCATGAGCCGCCTGCTCGCCGAGCACCAGGCCGGCTGGGTGGCTCCCACGGGCGACGCGGCGGCCCTGGCGCGGGTGCTGGCCGAGGCGCTCGACGATCCGGCGTCACGACAGGCTGGTGCCCGTGAGTTGGTGGCCGCCTTCCGGTGGGACCGCGTTCTCGCCCCGCTCGTGCGCTTCTGCCTCGATCCGCGGGTAGACCCCACCAAGGAACGTTTCGCCCAGCGGGCCGCCACCACGGCGCCGCCGGACGCCCTCGCTTTCCGCCTGCGCCGCAAGCTCCGCACGCTATGGGGGTCCATTTGAGCCGTCCGCTCCGTAAAGTCTCCGTCGCCATCCTGACCTGGAACGGCCGTCATCACCTGGAGACCTGCCTGGAGGCCCTGGCGGTCCAGAAGGACCCGGGGGTAGAATGGGACGTCCTCGTTCTCGACAACGGCTCGACGGACGGCACCGCCGCCTGGATGAAGAGGCGCTGGAGCGGAGACTCCCGGGTAAGGCTTCTCGAAAGCCCCGTCAACCACGGCTTCTGCGGCGGCAACAACCGCCTCGTGGCCGCTTCGGACGCGGACGCCGTGGCCCTCCTCAACAACGACACCCGCCCGGAGCCGGGCTGGCTGGCGGCGCTGGTGGACGCGCTGGCGTCCGCCCCGGCGGACGTGGCCGCCGTCTCGGGCAAGATCGTGGACTGGGCCGGTGAGCGGCTCGACTTCGGCCGCGGCCTCATGACCTTCGACGGCCACGCCTTCCAGCTCGATTATCGCAAGCGCCTGGCCTCGGCCCGGGTGCCCAAGGTGGGGGAAGAGCTGCTCTTCGCCTGCGGCGGCAACATGCTGATCCGGCGCTCGTCCTTTCTGGAGGCGGGGGGGTTCGACGAGTCCTACTTCGCCTATCTGGAAGACGTGGACCTCGGCTGGCGCCTGTGGTCCGGCGGCGAGCGCATCGTCTTCGCCCCGGCCGCCGCCGTCCATCACCGGTCGGGGGCCACGAGCGACCTCCTGGGCCTCTTCAACCGTGGCTTCCTCTTCGAGCGGAACGCCTACCTGACGGCCTACAAGAACTACGAGCCGGGCCTCTGGGAGCGGATCCTGCCGGCCGTGCTGCTGACGCTGACCTCGCGCACGCAGTCTCTCCTGCTGGAGAACAACCCGGGGATGGAGACGCTGCGGATCGATCCCTACGCCGGCCACATCGCCAACACGGGCGGCCGGGGGCCGGCACCGGCACCTCCGGCACCTCCGACGCCGGTCCTTCAGCTTCCTCCCATCACGACCTGGAAGGGTTTCAAGATCCGCTGGCAAGGCTACGGACCCCAGGAGCTCTTCCGCCGGGGGCTGCGAAAGCTGGGGGTCGCACCGCCACCCCCTCCGGCACCTTCGACCCCAGGAGCCGAACCGCCACGGCTGACGGACGAGCGCACCATCGCCCAGTTCCGGGCCCTGCACTGGGTGCTGGGGCATCTGGATTCCGCCGCCGCGGCCCGCGCGAAGGTCCAGAGCCGCAGGAAGCGCCCGGACCGCGAGATCTTCGAGCGCTTCCCCCTCTACCTCGTCCCCACCTACCCCGGAGACGCGGTGCTCTTCGCGAGCCCGGGTTTCCAGGACTGGCTGCCGGGAGACCTGCCGGTGGTGCGGGCGCGGTTGGATGAGATCATGGAGATGGGCTGAGCTGCTACCATCAGACCAATGTCCAGCCGACACGATCCTCAGGAAGAGTCTTCGAAGCCATTCCCGGCTCCGTCGGACGACGAAGCCTTGATCCTCTGGATGCTGAGCCTGACCCCGACGCAGCGTCTGGAGGTGGCTCAAGGGTTCGTGGACAGCGTCCTGGTTCTCCGCAATGGACGCCGCACTTAAGTTCCTTAACATCCTTCAGGTGTTGGGCCACCACGGCGTAGATTTCATTCTCGTTGGAGGGGTAGCTGCCATTCTCGAAGGTGCGCCGGTCTCGACGTTCGACCTCGACGTCGTAGTCCTCCCGACCGGCGAGAACCGGGAGCGCCTCCTGGCGGCGCTTGTCGAGCTCGAGGCCCGTTATCTGGATCCCGCCGGTCGGCACATCGTGCCCGACCTCACCAAATTGGAAACGATGCGCCTCCACCGCTTGCTGACCCGTCACGGTCCGCTGGACGTGCTGAAGACTATCGGGAGCGGATTGGGCTATGCGGATCTCGCGGGGGAGACGGAGATCTATGAGATCGCTGGCCTATCCGTACGCACTTTGCGCCTGGAGATGGTCATCCGGTCCAAAGAAGAGGCCAATCGCGAAAAGGACCGAGCCGCTTTACCGGTTCTGCGGCAGACCCTGCTGATGAAGAAGGTATCCGAAGAGAAGGGTTGATGAGCTGGAGGGCTGTAGATTCCTAGGGACATAGGAAATCCAGACCTCGCCTCCGAGATCTGTCTCGCATTACGGAGCTTCCCGGCACCGGTAGAGTAAGTGCCTCTATATCCCCCTTAGGAGGATCGACCATGCGCAGTCCGTCTGCTCGCCGTACCCTTGCCCTTGCCGGTGCCATCTTCATGGCAGCCTTTTGTGTTTATACGGATGCCGCACGTGGATCGGATCACGGCGACACCCCGCAGCTCATTTCCATGGGCCGTCATGACGCCCGGATCTCGGACCTCTTCGCGTTCACGCGCGGCAGCAAGCTCGTGCTCATCCTGGACACGAACCCCGCCATCCCGGCCAGCGTGACCACGTACGCGTGGCCGAGCGACCTGAAGCTTCAGATCTTCATCGACAACGACAGCGAGGTCTCATACGACTATCCCAAGGCGAACGAGGCCTTCGGCGGCAGCGTCGTGAACCCCGCGGACATTCGGGAGGACATCAGCTTCAATTTCGATTTCCCCAACGGCGTCCCGCGCCTGAAGGTGAGGGGCATCAAGAGCGGCACGAAGCAGATCCAGCTCTTCGCCGGGCTGCGCGACGACCCGTTCATCCGTGGACCCCAGATCGGCAAGAACATCGCGGCGCTCGTGATCGAGCTCCCGCTCCGGTTGGTCCTCAAGGACAGCCCCACCATCCTCCTCTGGGGCCAGTCGAGAGTGGGTGACGTCTCGGGGCCGATTCGAGATCAGGTGGGCCGCTCCCTGCGGAGCCAGCTCAACGAGTTCCTTACGCTGAACACCTTCCCCCCGCGGCTCCACCGTTCGAAGCTCCATATGTCGCCGGACGTCATGATCTACAACACGTCGGCCCGGGCCGAGATCCCGAACGGACGTGAGCTCACCGACGACGTCATCGATTTCGTCGCCTCGATCGATCCCGGCCCCGGCGCTCAGAATGTGCTCCAATCTGACGCGCCGTTCCCGTCCGCGAACGACAAGCCGTTCCTCTCCACGTTCCCGTACCTCGCGGAGCCGCACAAGCCGTAGGCCTGCATGACGCGGATTCTCTTGTGCCTCACCTTGGCGCTGGGTCTGGTTCTGGCGCTCGCCTGTGCCTCGGGAGCGCCGGCGGCGCCCGATCCTGACACGCGCATCCGTTACTACTCGAAGCGCGTCAAGGAGGACCCACGCCTCTACCCCGCCCATGCCCTTCTCGGCGAGGCGTATCTCTCTCGCGCCAGGGTGTCGCACGATCCCGGTGACCTGGCCCTTGCGCGGGCCGCGTTCGAACGGTCCATGGCGATCCAGCCCAACGGCGAGTCGCTCACCGGCCTGGCCGCGCTTTCCGGGTTCGGCCACCGGTTCGAGGACTCGCTCTCCTGGGGCCGCCAGGCCGCCGACGCCAACCGGGAGGATCCGCACGTCCGCGCGCTCCTCGGGGAGGCCCTTCTGGGCCTCGGCCGGGACGAGGAGGCGCGGGCGCTGCTGCCGGCCGACGGCGCCGAGCCGAAAGACTTCTACACCGCTTCTGCCCTCGGCGCCTGGATGAAGGCGAACGGCCGTCTCGAGGCGGCGGCGAGTGCCTTCCAGGCCGCCGCGCGGTTCGCGGCGCAGCAGAAGGCGGAGCGGCACGCCGTCTGGGCGCGGGTGAGCGAAGCGGGGGTCTGGCTGGACTCGGGGGACCTCGCGCGGGCCCGCCCCCTTCTCGAAGCCGTACGGCACGACGCACCCAAGGATCCTTTCCTGAGGGAGCACGAGGCGGAGCTCGCCGAGAAGGAAGGACGCCTCGAGGCGGCGCTCGCCATCTACGAAGAGCAGATCAAGATTGGCGGCAACCCTGAAGCTCACCGCTTTGCCGCCTCACTGGCGCGCCGGCTGGGGCGGACTGAAGAGGCTCGGCACCATTTCGAAGCCGCCGAGCGCTTCTACCGGCGCATTCTCGACGCCGGCGAGATCTACTCCCTCGAATCGCTGTCCCGGCTCTACCTGGACGCCGGTGTCAACCTCGAGGAGGCGAAGGAGCTGGCCCGCCGCAACCTCGAATTCAAAAGGGACCGGAGCGCCCTCGGGCTTGCTCAGGCCCTCGCCGTGCCGGTGCCGGTTCCCGCACCCTGAGCCGGGCCGGGAAGATCGAAATTTCGTTTCTTCCCGATTTCGTGTCCCGCTTCTCGCTGGTTTAGGCACCCTAAGCCGTAGACAGTTCATGTTTAATTGCCCGTGGGGAGGCCGAAGCGCTTTGTGCCCCCTCTCTCCGGGTTTTAGGCGGTTGTGGGTCGCGGGAGCCGGAAACTGCGTCCGGCGTGGGCGATCGCTGCCGCAGGAGGGGTTTTGCGATGGAGTTGTTCAAATCCGTGCGCCTGCTGTCGAACGTTCTTTTCTTTCGTTTCAAGTACGGCAATCCCGGCAAGGTGGACCGCCACTGGGAGAACTACTGGCAGTCCATCGGCAAGACGGGCCGCGGCGGCGACGTCCTCTGGGACAACGAGCCGGAGCGCGCCTCGGCCGAGGACATCAAGCGCTTCCGTGACCACATGGACCCTTCCCTGCCGCTGCTCGACTTCGGGTGTGGCAACGGCCGGCAGACGAGGTTCCTCGCCCGCCACTTCCAGAAGGTGATCGGCACGGACGTCGCCGCCTCCGCCATCACCAAGGCGCGGGAGGAGACGGCCCCGGAGATGAAGATCGAGTACCGGGTGCTCGACGCCCTGAAGCCGGCGGAGGCCAAGAAGTTCCACGACGAGTTCGGGGACGTCAACATCTACATGCGGACCGTGCTGCACGTGGTCCAGCGCGAGGACCGGCAGGTGTTCGCCGAGAGCCTGGCGATCCTCCTGGGCGAGAAGGGGACGCTCTACCAGATCGAGCTTCTCGCTCTGCGCCCTCGATTACTTCCGCACTCTGCCGGGCAACAGCCCCTCGGGCCTGCCGCACCACGTCCATAACGTCATCAAGACGGGAGCCACCTCGGTGGGCTTCGACCCCCACGAACGGCCGCTGGTCTATCCGGACGCCAAGTGGAACGTCATCGCCGAAGGGGATGACGTGACGATCAACACCGTCCCCCTCCACCATGGAGACGAGGGGCACGTGCCGGCGAACTACCTGGTGCTGCGGCCCAAGCGGAACGGCGCGCGCGCCTAGGCAGGCAGGCGCCCCCGGGGATGGCGAGGGCGTGAGCCTGTCATAATCCCCCGCATGGGGCCCGAGCTTTCCGTCGTCATACCCACCTACAACCGCCTGGAGGTCCTTTCGGAGGTCCTCCAGGCGCTGGAATTCCAGCACGAGCCGCCCTCTTTCGAAGTGGTCGTCGTGGACGACGGCTCGTCGGACGGCACCGGCGACTGGCTGCGCAGCCGGCCGTTCCGGATGCCGCTGCGGACGATCGTTCAGGAGAACCATGGGCCGGCGGCGGCGCGCAACACCGGCGTGGCCGCCGCCTCGGGCCGCTGGGTGGCCTTTCTGGGGGACGACACCGTCCCGTCTCCAGGATGGCTGGCGGCCCACCGCGAGGCGCACCGGCGGCGGGGCGACGACCCGCACCAGGCCGTGATCGGCTATACCGGCTGGCACCGGCGGATGCGCCTCAACCCCTTCCTGCGCTACATCAACGAGTACGGGCTCCAGTTCGGCTACGCGCTGATCCAGGACAAAGAAGACGTTCCGTTCAATTTTCTATACACCTCGAACCTTTCGCTGCCTCGCGACCTGCTGCTCGCCGAGCCCTTCGACCTGCGGTTTCCGTACGCCGCCTGGGAGGACATCGAGCTGGCCTACCGCTTGAAACGGCGGGGGTTACGGCTCGCCTACGAGCCGGCCGCGACGGTGGCGCACGACCATCCCACGGACCTCGCGCGCTTCGCCTCCCGGCAGGAGAAGGCGGGGTACTGCGCCGTGGTGTTCTACCAGCTCCACCCGGAGCTGGGCTCCTTCCTGGGGATCGGCCCGGACGGGCCTCCGCCCCTGCCTCCGGAGGTACCGCAGAAGCGCAGGGAAGCCCTGGTCCGGGCTTTGCAAAACTTGCCTTTTCGGTTGCCGAATTTGTGGGAAGATGTACTGAGATACCACTACATCCGAGGTCTTCACCGGGGCTGGTCTGAATTGGGCCCGGTGTTGGAAAAGGAGAGCACCTATGACGACCCTGAAACCTGCCGCCGAACGGCGCCTGCGTAGAGCCCTGTCTCTCGCCGCCGCTCTGCTGATCGCGAGCCTGCCTCTGGCGGCGCAGGACCGCTCGCGTCCGAGCGACAGCGGCGATACCGGCCGGACGGCCCGTGAGGCCGGACCTGCCTACACCCCATCGCGAAGTGAGCCGAGCGCCCCGAGCGGTGGCATTACCGTTTCCACGGCTGCGAACGAGCCGCGCACGGCCCGCCCGTCCACGGGCGGCAGCGAGCCGCGCCGCCAGCCGCCTTCCCGTAACGATCGTGGCGATCGCGGTGGCCGGGGCCATGACAGCTCCGGGGGCTACTACTACGGTGGCGGCTACTACCCGTACCACTATCCCTACGGCTGGGGTAACTACGGCTTCTGGCCCGGTTACTACGGCTGGTGGTGGTGGGGCTACCCGTCGTACGGCTACGGCAACTACCCCGGTTACGGCGAAGACTACGACCACGGCCGCGCCGGTGCCCTGGACTTCGACGTCGCACCTGCCCGCACCGAGGTGTACGTGGACGGCCAGTACCTCGGCAAGGTGGACGCGTTCGACGGCTGGCCGCGTTACCTGTGGCTGCCCAAGGGCACGTACGACGTCGTCCTCTTCCTGGACGGCTACAGGACCATCGCCCGCCAGATCACGGTTTATCCGGGCACGGTGATCGACCTCGACGACCGGATGGAGCCGGGTGAATCGGTCCGTCCGGAAGCGTTGGCCTCGAAGTCCACCGAGCGCCGCGACGAGCGGATCACCTACGAGCGCGAGCGGCGCGAGAAGATCGACCGCGGCGAGCGTGGGGATGACGACGATCAGGACTGGCGCGACCGCGTCCGCCGGGACCGCGATATGCGGGACCACGACCGGGCGGAGGATGGCCGGGATGGCCGGGACATGGACGTCGACGAGGAAGACGCCCAGGCCGCGCGCAAGGGCCGGCTGTTGCTGGAAGTCGAGCCCGAGGACGCCTCGGTCTACCTCGACGGCCGCTTCGTGGGCACGGGCGCCGAGCTCGCGCTCATGCGAGGCGGCCTGCCGGTCACCCCGGGCGAGCACCGCTTGGCGATCGTCCGCCCGGGCCGCAAGGCCGAAGAGCGGGAGTTCGAAGTGAAGGCCGGCGAGGACGTCGAGCTCGAAGTGGAGCTCGAAGCCGAGTCGCGGTAGGCCTCCGTCTCTCCCAAGGGGCGGCCTTCCCGGGCCGCCCCGAAACGTTTCAGCCTGCCCGGTCACCCTCGTACGGAACACGTCGTAAGATTCCGTCAACCGGCACGATCCGAGCGAGGGTTTCCATGAAACGTACTTCCCTGATCTTCCTGATCCAGGTCTGCCTCTGCCTTTCCCTCTGTTTCCTGCCCAGCCCCGCGCGAGCCGGCTTTCCGGACGTCACGCCGGAGGAGAAGGCGGTCACGTCGGTGCCGGGCGAGCCGAACGCGCCCGCCGTGGTGTTGTTCCGCAAGGGCGAGTTCCTCATGGCCGGTTACGGCGTGGGTACGGGGAACCTCTCTTCGTCCCTGCGGGTCCGGGTCCGCATGAAAGTCCTCACCGAGGAAGGGAAGAGCACCGGTGAGTTCTCCATCGCCCACAGCGACTCCCACCGGCTGAAGAACTTTTCGGGGCGCACGGTGCTGCCGGACGGCCGGGTGATCCCCATCCCCAAGGATGCGAAATTCGTCCGCAAGACCTCGCGGTCCCAGAAGACGTTCGTCACCGCCGTGGCCTTTCCGTCCGTCGAGGTGGGCGCCATCCTGGACTATGAGTACGAGCTGCGGTTCGACTCGATCTTCTATCTCGATCCCTGGTACTTCTCCGAGGATCTGCCGGTCCGCTACTCCGAGATCGTCTTCAAGGCCCCCTTCGAGCTTCAGGCGAAGGGGTGGAGCCGGAGCCCCCAGGGGGTGAAGATCGAGTCGGAGATGAAGAGGGAGGCCGCCGGTTACACCGTGCGGGCCTGGGCCAAGGACGTGCCGACGCTGCCGGACGACCCGTATGGCCCGCCGTTCACGGACCTGGCGGGCCAGATGCTGCTGCTGCCGAGCGCCTACATCGTCGGTACCTTTCCCGAGCCCCTGTTCGAGAGCTGGGCCTCGACGTGCGAGGTGATCGGCGAGTACTACGACGAGGCGCTGCGGCGGGACTCCGGAGTGGCCGCCAAGGCCCGCGTGCTCGCCCCCTCCGGCACGCCGCGCCAGAAGACGGAGGCCCTCTACCGCTTCGTCCGCGACGAGATCGCCGCCGGCCCCTACATCGGCGTGGTGGTGGGCGACGACGCCAACGTCGGCAAGAACCTCGCGAAGCAGGAGGCGAGCCGCGCCGAGCAGGCCCTGCTCCTCCATGCCCTGCTCAAGGCCGTCAAGGTCGAATCCAGGCTGGTGTGGGCCAAGGACCGCACCGGCGGCGCGGTCGATCCGGACCTTCCCAACCCCAACTGGTTCGACACGGTGCTGGTGATGGTGGAGCTGGACGGCCGGCGCGTCTTCCTCGATCCCAACGACGGCTCCCTGGGCTTCGGCCATCTCCGGCCCGGCTACGAGGGGAGCCCGGCGCTCCTCTACCACAAGAAGAAGCCCGAGATGATCGTGCTGCCGGAGACGCCCTTCGACCAGAACGTCCGCCACGCCGAGGTGGACTTGGCGCTGGACGGCCAGGGGCGCCTCGCGGGTACGGGCACCCTGCGCCTCACCGGCCACCCCGCCTGGGAGAAGACCGACTGGCAGGAGGACGAGGCCAAGACCGTGCAGGCCTGGAAGGACTGGCTCGCCGAGAGCTACCGCGACTTCGAGGTCTCGGACGTCAAGGTCACCGAGTCGCCGGACGAGCGACAGGTGCTCCTCACCTGGGCCCTGGCCCAGCGCGAGGAGGAGGTGCTGGGCGACGAGGCCTCGGTGGTGCCCACCGCGCCGCTGGGGCCGATGGGCCAGCCCTTCGTGCAGCCGGCCTCCACGCGCCGCTCGGGGGTGATGTTCGACTACCCCGAACGCCAGGAGGTGGAGCTGCGGCTGCGCTGGCCCGAGGGGTGGAAGGTTGAGTCGCTCCCCAAGGCGGCCAAGGTCCAGAGCCCCGTCGGCGCGCTGGACACGGGCGTCGAGGTCAAGGAGGCCGAGCGGTTGCTCGTCTTCCGCCGCCGGATGGACCTCACCAAGAGGACGATCTCCAACACCGGGGACTACGAGGCCGTCCGCTCGCTGTACGGCGAGGTGGAGAAGAGCGATGCGCAGGCGCTGCTGCTGGTCCGCCGTTAGCCTTCTGGTGGGCTTCGTGGCCGGGGCGGATCCCCTCGGCGCGGCCACGGTCCTGGAACGTTCGATCGACGTCGACATCCGGGCGGACGGCTCGGTTTCCGAACGGACCCGTCTGCGGGTGCGGCTCGACGAGCCGAACGACCTCGCGAGCTGGTCCCCCTATCCCATTTACCTGGACGAGAACCGGGAGCTGGTGGCCTTGGAGGCTTCAGCCACCCGGCCGGACGGCAAGACGCTCAAGGTCTCCCGCAAGGACCTCGACACCTCGGAGGTGGCCGGCGGCGCGCTCCATTCTTCGGAGAAGTACCGCACCGTCTCTTTCCCCGCCGTGCCCGTGGGCTCCGTTCTGAATCTCGACTTCGAGGTGCTGGAACGGCCGTATTTCCCCTCGGGGGCCTTCCTCCTCGGCTCGTCGGACCGCACGGAATCGCTCCGCGTGTCCGTGCGGGGCGGTGGGGCGGGCTGGCGCTTCCGCATCGACGGCGCGTTGCCGGGCCTGCAGGTCCAGGAGGCGCCGGGCGGCGTCACCGTCACCGCCGCGGGCCTGCCGGGAATCCAGGCGCCGGAGCGGGCGCCCGGCATCGTCGGGGACGGCGCCGTGCTTCGCTATGCCTGGGGCGACGCCGTGGGGTGGGACGGTGTGGGGCGTTGGTACGAGGGGCTGCTCTCGCATGTGCCGCGCAACGCCGAGCCCGTACGCGCCAAGGCGAGGGCGCTGGCCGCCAGCCTCCAGGACCGCCGCCAACGCATGGCGGCGGTCGTCGACTACGCCCGCCGGCAGGTGCGCTACGTGGCCGTGGAGGTGGGGATCGGCGGCTTCCGCCCCCATCCGCCGCAGCAGGTCATGGAACAGCTCTGGGGGGACTGTAAGGACAAGGCCCTGCTGCTCGTGGACCTTCTGCGCGAGGCCGGCATCGAGGCCTACCCGGCCCTCGTCCGGCTCGACTCCGAGGGGCGAGTGGACCGCGACTTCCCGTCTCCGGACCAGTTCAACCACGCGATCGTGGCCGTGCCGGCCGAAGGTCTGGGCCTGGACACGGACGCTCCGGTCTCCGGCGGCTATCTCTTCCTCGATGCCACGCAGGAGACCGGCGGGCTCGACTGGCTTCAGCCGGCCGTCCAGGACCAGGAAGCCCTGGTGGTTCGCGGCGGCCGGGGCGAGCTGGTGCGGACGCCCATTCTCAACCGTTCCGAGCGAGTGCGGGTGGGCGTCGAGCTGGATCTCAAGCCCAGCGGGGAGTCGGCGGGCACGGTCCGCCTGGACCTTGCCGGCGAGCCCGGCGCGTACCTTCTCAAGCTCCACCAGGCCGGCAAGCCGGTGGACGTGGACCGCGCCCTCCGCCGCATCCTCAATGCCTTTCTGCCGGCCGGTGCCGTGCTGGACGGCCTCCGCCTGCAAGCCATCGAGGGGGGCCTGCCGGAGGTGCGGTTGGAAGCCACGGTGAAAATCCCGCCCCTGGGTGTCGCCGCGGCGGAGGGTGGCCTGCCCGCGCTCCCCCTGCCGAGCCAGATCGACCTGCCGCCCCCCGGCCTCCTCGACGGCCGCACGGTGCCGGTGATGGGGAGCCCCTTCGCCAACCAGATCACCTGGAAGGTCACGCTGCCCCGGGAAGACTGCGCGTCCGAGAACCCCGACGTGGCCGTCGAGAACAGCGTCGGCGCCTTCCAGCAGAAGGTGGCCGTGGAGGGGCGGACTCTCCTCCTCAACCGCAAGACAGAGCTGCGCCAGCGGTGGATCGATCCCTCCGCCTTTCCGGCCTTGAAGGAAATTGCGTTGGCCGAGGCGCGGACGAACAAGCGGCGGTTGCGGGTGCGGTGCGGGGGGTAGGGCCGTCCTACGGAGGAGGCGGTGTCTCCTCCGCGACGCCGATGGGCCGCCCGTCCGCCGGAATCACCCCTCCGCTCTCTGGTTCTGCACGAACCGCGGCGGCGGGGCGGATCAGGATGGACGACCCCTCCCCGCCGGCCCCCCGGTCCTCGGTCTCCGGGATCGCCACGGGGTGAGGCGGAAACGTCCGCGCCTGGGCTGGTTGACCCGCCATGCCGATCACGATGGGCTCCTCCCCTCCGGGGTTGTTGATCAGCAGGCCGTCCCCCGTGATGGTGTAGCTCGGCTCCTCGGTGGCGGAGGAGTCGCCTCTCCTCTCACCCGTCGAAGGGTCGAAGTAGGGGTTGTTGAGCGTCACGTCCGCGTACTGCTCGCCCAGATAACCCGGCGAGTGGCGCCGGCAGGGCTCGATCGGGGTGTCCCAGTCGGGGAAGACCTCGGTCACCCGGTAGGGGCAGGACTCCGTGGCGAGCTCGCCGGTCAAGGGATCGACGGTGGCCGTGGTCACGCCCGCCGGCACGGGGAAGCCGGGGTAGCCCCCGGCGGGGCGCACTCCCGCCATGAAGCGGCTCCACAAGGGGAGCGCCGCCCGCGAGCCGGAGAGCTGGGTGGGGGAGTTGTCGTCGTACCCCACCCAGACGACCGAGACCCGGTTCGGCGAGTAGCCGGCGAACCAACTGTCCCGCCGGTCGTTGGTGGTGCCGGTCTTGCCCGCCAGGGGTCCGCGGATCCCCTGGCCCCGAGCCCCGGCAGCCGTGCCGTGGTCGATCACCCCTTGGAGCACGGAGGTGACCACGTAGGCCGCCTGCGCGGGCAGCACCCGGCGTGGCAGGGGCAGCTCGTCGCCCTGAATGGGCTCGCCTTCGGGATCGACCACCGCCGTCAAGCCGTGGACTTCGGGCCGCAGCCCCCCGGCCGCGAGGGTCGCGTAGACCTGCGCGAGCTCCAGCGGGCTCGCCTCGAAGACGCCGAGCGCCATGGAGGGCACGGACTCGAGCTCGCCCGAGAAGCCCATGTCGCGGGCCAGCTCGATCACCCGCGGCATGCCCACCTGGAGGGCCAGGCGCACGGTGGGGACGTTGAGGCTCTGCTCCAGCGCCGTGCGCGCCGTCACCCAGCCGCGGAAGCCGCCGTCGTAGTTGTGCGGCTTCCAGCTCGACGTGCCCACGCGGACGTTGATCGGCGAGTCCTTGAACAGCGTGGCCGGCGTGGCCACCCCGTCCGAGAAGGCCGCGGAGTACACCACGGGCTTGAAGGCGCTCCCCACCTGCCGGCGCGCCTGGGAGACACGGTCGAACTGGCTGCGGCCGTAGTCCCGCCCGCCGACCCACGCGAGCACCGAGCCGTCGCACGGATCGAGAGAAACGAGCGCCGCCTGGAGAGGCTTGCGGTTGCGTGCCTTGCGCCCCTTCTCCCAGCCCTTTTCCAGGCCCATGAGCCCGCGGGCCACCGAGGCCTCGGCCTGCCGCTGATCGCGCCAGCGCAGGGTGGAAAAGAGGAGATACCCCGTGCCGTCCAGCTCGTCGGCCCCGAAGCGCTCGCGGGCCTCCTGACGGGCCAGCTCCGCGAAGTAGGGGGCCATGGGACGGGCCTCCAACCGGCGGGGATGCGCCTCCACGGGTTCCGAGCGGGCCGCCCGGGCCTGTGCGGGCGTGGCCCAGCCCAGCTTCTCCATGCGCGTGAGCACCCGGTCGCGCCGCTCGCGGGCCTTGTCCGGATGCTCCACGGGCGAGTAGACGGCCGGGGACTGGATCATCCCCGCGAGCGTCGCGGCCTCGGCCAGGCTCAGCTCGGCGGCGTCCTTGCCGAAGTAGGCGCGGGACGCCGCGCCGAAGCCGATCAGGTTGGCCGGGCCGCTGCGGCCCAGGTAGATCTCGTTGAGGTAGGCCTCCAGGATGGCGTCCTTGCCGTGGCGCAGCTCGACCGCCATGGCGATCATCGCCTCCTTGGCCTTGCGGGCGAGCGTTCGCTTCTGCGAGAGGTAGACGTTCTTGACCAGCTGCTGGGTGATGGTGCTGCCGCCCTGTTGCATCTCGCCGCCCCGGAGGTTCACCCACAGGGCGCGGGCCACGCCGCTGAGCGAGACGCCGGGGTGGGAGTAGAAGCTGTGATCCTCGGCCGCCAGCACGGCGTGCACCACGGGCTCCGGCAGCTCGGCGAGAAGCACGGGGCGGCGTTCGTCCACCTTGTCGTCGTAGAACGAGGCGAGAAGGGGTGGCTCCAGAGCCGCGCTCTGCACGGGCCGGCCCGCAATCTCTACCCCGGTGACGCGGTTGCCTTTGAAATCCGCTTTCACCGTGACGCCCCCGCCAGATCCGGCCGGGGTGGGGAAGGGACGGAGGCTGACGATCAGATGGTCTTTCTCTCGCCGGTAGGTCCCCCGGGGCGGGGTTCCCTCACCCGGGCCGGCGTCCCGGTAGCCTGCGGACACCAGCTCCGCCACCAGGTCGTCCGCGGACACCGGGGCTCCGGGGGCCAGGCGGGTGGCGCTCCCGTAGAGGCGCGAGGGTTGAACGAACGGCGCCTCCGGGAACTGCCGGGAGAGGCTCCAGAGATATCCAGCCAGGCCAAAGCCGCTGAGGAACAGAAGGGCCGAGGTCACGAGCCCGGCAATGACCAGCCGCCGCCGGGTGGGATGCATCTCCGGAAACGCCCGTTCCGGAAATTCGCGCCGCGGCCGCTGGAAGGAAGGAAAGCGCTGCTGCATGGTCTCTTCTCCCGCGGCGCCAAGGGTCAGGGCTCGAGGGTGTGCCGCCGCTGGTACCCTGATGTGGCAATCTATGTGCCACCCCTTGCCGGCACAGGGGTTGCAGCCTCAGGGTTGCTGCTGTTCAGCGAGAGGAGGAGTCAGGATGAGCGAGATTCAAAACGGCGGCCTTGCCTTGAAGGGCGAGGAGCTTCCGGAACCACTTCGCCAAGCTGGAGCCCGGCTGGACGATGCCCGACGAGCATCATCTGGAGAAGGAATACCGCTTCAAGGACTTCAGCGAGGCCCTGGGCTTCGTCAACCGTCTTGGCGAGGCGGCCGAGCGCGCCGGGCATCATCCGGATATTTTTCTCGCCTGGGGGCGGGTGAAGGTGACCCTGTGGACCCACTCCGTGGGGGGGCTCACGGACAAGGACTTCAGTCTGGCCGCGCAGGCGGATCAGGTGAAGTGAGCCCGCCCGGGGGCGTTTACCGCTTCCTGGTTTTCCTGGCTCCGGCCGCCCCGGCCATGGACTGCCGGGCGCGGAGCAGGTCCGCCATGTGCTCGCCGATCCACCGTTCCGCCCGGCCGAGGTTGCGGTAGAGGCGCTCCCGGCGGCGGAACTCGGGGGTGTGGAAGTGGCGCCGGCCACCGACGATGACCGGCGGCATGTCGGCGTGGAGGAGCTCGTGGTAGACCACGGCCTCCACCACGTACCGCGGGATCTCCGGATCGTCCAGCACGCGGTGCACCCGGATCAGCCGGTCCTCATAGGAGTAGCTGCCGAGCTGAAGCGTCGAAGTCCGCCGCCGCCGGCAGGACGCGGAGCCCGCGGTGTTGGACTTCCCCCAGGTGATCCCCGCCGACAGGCGCCCTTCGAAGTAGCGCTCGTTCAAATCGGCCATGACCTCGCGCAGGTCGAAGGCCACCCCCTCGGGCCGCAGCACCAGCCGGCGGATGCGGGCCTTGGCGCGGTGCGAGGAGAAATGCTCCCGGATGAGCACCAGGGCCTCGCGGGCCCGGTCGCTCCCCCGCTTGCTCTCCACGAACGCGGCCACGGCTTCCAGCACCTCCGCCGGCGCCTCCGTGAAGGAGTGGTGGATGCGCAGCTCCAGGGGAGCCCGGCCGCCCAGGCGGCCGGCGCGGACGCTCAGGATGGTCCGCTGGTTGTCCGTCAGCTCCAGCGAACGCAGCCGGCCGCCCGTCAGGCGGTTCAGGTGGCGCAAAAGCTGGAAACGCAGGGCACCGGGATCGGCCGGGGCCTCGGCGGGCCCGGAAGCCGCCGGCCGGAGGGCGAGCGCGGGCAGGGCCTGAGGGCTGAACAGCTCGAGCTGGAGAGGGTTGTGGCCCCGGCCCTGGGAGGCGCGGCGCGACTCCCGCGGAAGCACCTGCGCCGGCGATCTCATCGTGGCGATCTTTATACCATAGCGAATCAGACCCGCCAGCGTTCCCCCACGGCCAGAATGGGTACCCGCTCCCGGTCCGCGCCCCGCCCCTCCAGCACCTCCGCCAGCATTTTGGGCGGGAGATCCACGGGCTCGTCCGTCAGGTCGAAGCACCCCCAGTGCATGGGGATCATGGCGCGGGCGCCCAGATCCAGAAAGGCCTGGTACCCCTCCTCCGGGTCCGTGTGCTGGGAGCGCATGAACCACCGGGGCTCATAGGCGCCGATGGGGAGAAACGCCACGTCGATCCCCGGAAACCGCCGCCCGATCTCGGCGAACCCGCCGTAGTAGCCCGAATCCCCGGCGAAGTAGTAGCGCCGCTCCCCGGAGTCGAGGAGCCAGGAGCACCACAGGGTCGAGTTGCGCCCCATGCCCAGCCGGTTCGACCAGTGCTGGGCCGGCAGGCAGGTGAGGGTCCATCGCCCGTGCCGGACGCTCTGCCACCAATCCATCTCCACCACCCGGCGCGGTCCTCGGCGGCGGACCCACGCACCGAGCCCCAGGGGGACGAACCAGGGGATCGTCTCCGGCAGGCGGCGGACCGTCCAGGAGTCCAGGTGGTCGTAGTGGTTGTGCGACAGCACGACGAACGCGTCGGCGGGGACGGCTTCCAGGGGGATGCCGGGAGGCGTATACCGCTTCGGCACCAGGGCCCGCGCCCCGAAGTGGGGATCGGTGAGGAACACGTCTCCCCCATCCTGCACCGCGAACGTCGAATGCCCCACCCAGGTCACCGAGGGGGGCTGCTCCCTGTCCTTTAGGTACGCGCCGTCGTTGGCCACCACCGGCACCCGGAGCGGGGTGCTCTTGTCGTAGGGATTTTTCCCGAGCTTCCACTGGAGCACCATACGGAGGCTGTTGCTGAACGGCGCCCAGGGGCAGAAGAAGTGCCCCGGCGCGCCGTGAGGGGCGTACAGGAGATCGGTATCCATCACCCGGCGGAGGATATCCGCGATGAAGCCCTCGTGCCGCAAAACCCGGGCCTGGGTTCAAGCCGTCCGGGAACGCTCCCGCGTCTCTCCCTCCTGTTCCCGAGGTCCTTCCCGTCCTTCCCGAGCCAGCGCCCCCTCTTCCCGCGCCTCCCGGCAAGAGGGGGGAACCCGCGGGGAAGAGAGGGGGGACGTCCGGCAGCGGAGGGGAACGATGCGGATTGAAGGGGAGGAGGCGCGGGAGCGGTGGGTCGTGGCACGGCAAGAGAGCCTGCTGACCCGGCAAGAGGGGGGAGCACCGCGGGAAGAGAGGGAGCTGGCTCGGAATCAGGGGGGAGCGCCGGGGAGCTCTGGGACGCGGTGCGGCAAGAGAGGGGGTTGGCGCAGTAAGAGAGGGGAGTGGCTCGGGAAGAAGGGGAAGCACCGCGGCTCAGGGGCGTGTTCTCACCCAAAGCCTCTCGCTATAAGCGCCAATTTCCCTGGGACCGCCGGCATCCCTGCCGGCCTGACTTACTCACTCTGCGGTATCAAAATGCTGGTAAATTCCGACAGAGAGAAATCAGCGTGATCCTTACCGACCTTTTGCAGGACCAGAACCCCTGGTGGCGCGACCGAGCGATCCGCCGGGCTCGTGCCTATCCCGTCCGCCGGGAGGTCCAGCCGAAGATCCTCACCCAGATTCTGCGTGCCGACGAACGCCGGGCGACCCTGCTCCTCGGCCCCCGGCAGGTCGGCAAGACCGTCCTTCTCCTCCAACTGGCGGACGACCTTCTGGAGAAGGGGCTACCGCCCCAGAATCTCACCTACTTCGACTTCTCGGACGAGCGCATCACGGAAGAGGTCACGGCTCGCCAAGTGGTCGAGGCCCAGCCAGTCGGGGCCGACGACGACTACCCCCGCGTCTTCCTCTTCGATGAGATCCGGGGTTCCGCCAAGTGGGATCGGTGGCTCAAGCAGGCCGTCGACGCGCGGGTCGGCCGGATCGTGGTCACGGATTCTGTTGCGGGCCCCCTGCGAGACGGTGCCGTGGAATCCGGCCAGGGGAGGTGGGACGAGATTTATCTTGAAGGGCTCACCTTTCGGGAATTCGTACGTTTCCATGTCGCGCCTGACGAGGATTTAGGAGTCTCACGCTTCATACCCGCCCTCCTTGAGCGATACCTTGTCCTTGGAGGTTTCCCCGGTTACCTTCTGAGAGAGGACGTTCTGGAAGCTCGGCGGCTTCGAAGCGGCTTTGCCGTGCGAGGGATTTATCGGGGCTTGGCTGGGCTTGGGGTGGACTTGGCGCGCATCAAAGACCTGTTTGTCCACCTTGTTCAGGACTCTGGTATGGATTTTAAGGCTGAGGCTCGGGCGCGGGATATGAAGGCCGACCCTCGGTCCGTCCGAGATTGGGCACGCCTCCTGACGGACACCCTCCTGGTGTCATCTCTCGATCGCTTCTCGCGTAACGCCGCCGCGGGTCTCCGGGCCAAGTCCAAGATCTACGCTTCGGATCCGGGGCTTGTGACCGCCTTTGCCCTCCTGCCGGTCCAGGACAACACCGTCCGGGCTCGTGGCTTCGAGGCGGCCGTGTTCCGTCATCTTCGAGAAGCCGCGCGGGAGCTTGAGGGGCAGCTCACCTATTTTCGCCATCGGGAGGATCTGGAAATCGATTTCGTCCTGGAGATCGCCGGCCGTCTCGTCGCGATCGAGGTGACGAGCGGGATGCGGCTGAGGGCCGACAAGATGGAGCGCCTCCGAAGAGCGGTAAAGGAGTTGGGAGCGGACCGCCGGCTGCTCATTCACGGCGGGGTCATCGAGGAGATGGCTGAGGGTGTGGAGGCGGTGGCGCTTCAGCGATTCCTGCTCGACCCGGTGGCCTGTCTCCGCTGAGAGCGCTCAGGCGGCGTACCGGATGATCTCGAGCTCCGCCTCCACGTCAGCTCTCTCCAGGATCATGTCCACTCGGCGCATCACCGGGTCTTCCAGGAGGTATTCGCTACAGTTCTGGCATTGGAGGACCGGGAGGGCCTTGACGATGACGATCGTCGTTTCGCTGACCTTGAAAGGCAGATCGGTCCGAATCGGGATCAACTCAGATCCACAGATATGGCATTTCATCGTCCTACTCTCCTCTTCAGGTCCTGTCAAAGGCCTCCCGCAACCGCGCCTCCCTATACCCAAAGATCACCCTGAGATCCCGCGCCACCATCACCCGGTTCGCCAGCCGTCCAAGGAAACCGAAGGGGATGGCGTAGCGGACGTAGTCGTTCACGATCGTCCCGTCTCCATCCTCTTCAAAGGTGTGCTCGTGGATCCAGAGGCGGTAGGGGCCGCGGAGTTGCTCGTCGACGAAGCGGCGGGGTGGATCCCAGGCAGTGATCTCGGTTTCCCAGGTGATGGGGAGGCCGCGGAGGCGGAGGTGGTAGTCGATGAGGGCTCCCTGGCGCATCGCGATGGGCTGGGGCGTCACGATGTGGAAGTGCAGCCAGGGCGGGGTGATCGCCTCCAGGTTGCCGGCGTCGGCGAAGAAGGCGAAGACCTCGGGGCGGGGCCGGGGGAGGCGGACCCGGGTGCGGAGCTCGTGGGGCGTCATCAGCGGGCGGCCAGGAAGGCCTGGCGGATCGTCTCCATTCGTGCGCGGTTGACGCCGAAGTCCTTGCGGCCCAAGCGCGAGGACGAGCGGAAGTGGACTCGCTTGGCCCCGTCGTCGAAGAGGATCTCGATGTCGTCCACGAAGCGGAAGATCAGGGAGCGGCACTCGGCTTTCAGATAGCTTGGGCTCTTCCTGGACGATCCGGGTCCGGGGATGGTCGTGTAGAACCTGGAGCATCCTCTGGCGGGCCTGGGCCAGGGTTCCCGTGAAGGGGATCGGGTCCATGCGCTTGGAGGAGCCCTCCGGGGCCTGGGTGGAGACGCAGTTGGGCGTCTTGGGGCAGGGCGGGAGGTGGTCGGGGGTGGCAGCCATACGGGGAGTCTAACGGAGTATCATCGGCGGCCCCGACTCGATCCTGACCGGAAGGAGACAAGCTCGATGGCCTCGATTCATGAACTGCCCACGCCGGCGCTGCTCTTGGACCTCGACGTCCTGGAGCGGAACCTCCGGCGGATGGCCGAGCGCGCCGCCGCCCTGGGCGTCGCGATGCGCCCGCACGTCAAGACCCACAAGTCGCTGGAAGTCGCCCGGCTTCAGGAGGCGCTGGGGATCTGCGGCATCACGGTCTCGACGCTTTACGAGGCGCGGGTCTTCGCCGATGCCGGCTACCAGGACGTGACGTGGGCCTTCCCGGTGATCCTGACCCGGCTCGCCGAGGTGGCGGAGCTGGCGGACCGGATCACGCTGCGGCTGGTGGTGGACTCGGCGGAGGCGGTCGACGCCCTGGAGGCGCTGGGGCGCCCGCTCCACGTGTGGCTCAAGGTGGACTGCGGATACCACCGGGCCGGGGTCGATCCCGAGACGCCGCAGGCCCTGGCGCTCGCCCGCCGGCTGGCGGAGTCGCCCACCCTGATCTTCGACGGATTGCTGACCCACTCCGGGCACGCCTACCATGGCGAGAGCCGGGAGGCGGTGGCGGCCATCGCCGAGCAGGAGCGGTCGGTGATGGCGGGGTTCGCCGAGAGGCTGCGGGGCGAAGGGATCGCGGTGCCGGGGGTGAGCGTGGGCTCGACGCCCGCGATGTCCGCCGTGGCGAGCCTTGCGGGGGTCACGGAAGTGCGGCCGGGGAACTACTGCTTCTACGACTCCATGCAGGTGAACCTGGGCTCGTGCGAGCCACGGGACTGCGCGGTGACCGTGCTGTCGAGCGTGGTCTCCAGCCGGCCGGACGTGGGGCATGCGGTGGTGGACGCCGGGGCCCTCGCGATGTCCAAGGATCTCGGCGGGGACCGTTCGGCGGGGATGGGCGAGGTGTTCGCGGACTACGCCGCGGGCACCCTCGATCCGGAGGTGCGGCTGACCTCGCTCTCCCAGGAGCACGGCATTCTGAGCATGCCGAGGCCGGTGGGATCGCGGATGCGGATTCTCCCCAACCACTCCTGCCTGACCGCGGCAATGTTCGACGAGTACGCGGTGGTCCGCGGCGAGGAGGTCGTGGACCGCTGGAAGATCTGGCGCGGGCGCTAGGGACAGCAAGGACCCCAGGGACTCAAAAGGACATCAAGGTTGTCGTCTGTCGGTCCGTGTTCGTCCTTGACAGTCCTTTAAGTCCTTTATGTCCGTGCTTACCCCAGAGGAGATCACGATGTTGACCTTGGACCGCGAGACCCGGGACGCGCTCTGGCGCCGCCTGGTCGAGGCCATTGAGGGATATACGGTGGCGGTGGGGGAGGCCCGGGTGGCGCCGGGGCTCCATCCGGAGGAGATTCGCGCGGCGCTGGCGCCGTTCGACTTCGAACGGCCCGTGCCGGCCCTGGAAGCGCTTGGTTTCGCGGTGGAGGGGTTGTGGAAGTGGCAGGTGCACACCCCCCATCCCCGGTATTTCGGTCTTTTCAATCCGGCGCCGGCGACCATGGGGATCGCGGCGGACGCGCTGGTGGCCGCTTTCAACCCCCAGCTCGCGGCGTGGAGCCACAGCCCTCTGGCGGCGGAGATCGAGCAGCACCTGGTGAAGGCTTTCGCGGGCCGTTTCGGCTTCGACCCCGCGCGGGCCGAGGGGACGTTCACCTCGGGCGGCGCGGAGGCGAACCACACGGCCCTCTCGACGGCGATCACCCGGGCGTTCCCGGAGGTGGGGCGGCGGGGGCTCCTGGCGCTCCGCAGCCAGCCGGTGCTGTACGTGTCGCCGCAGGCCCATCATTCCTTCCTCAAGGCGGCGCGGTTGGCCGGCCTGGGCACCGAGGCCGTGCGGGAGGTGCGGGTGGACGCGAGCCTGCGGATGCGGCCGGACGATCTGGCCGCCCGCATCCGGGAGGACCGGGAAGCCGGACTCGCGCCGTTCCTGGTGGTGGCCACGGCGGGCTCGACGAGCGCGGGCGTGGTCGATCCCATTCTCGAGCTGGCGCAGGTGGCGGACGAGGAGGGGGGCCTCTGGCTGCACGTGGACGCCGCCTGGGGCGGAGCCGCGGCCCTGGTTCCCGAGCTGCGGCCGGTGCTCGAAGGGACTGCGCGGGCGAGCTCGGTGACGTTCGACGCCCACAAGTGGCTCTCGGTGCCCATGGGGGCGGGGATGTACATCACCCGCCACCCCGGCATTCTGGAGCGGACCTTCCGGGTGGCGGCCGGCTACATGCCGCGGGACGGGGCGGCCCTGGCGGTTCAGGACCCTTACGCCCACTCCATGCAGTGGTCGCGGCGGTTCATCGGCCTCAAGGTCTTCCTGTCGCTCGCCGTGGCCGGCTGGAGCGGCTACGAGGAGGCGATCCGCCACCAGACGGCCATGGCGGACCGGTTGCGCGTGCGGCTGCGGGAGGAAGGGTGGGTGGTGGTCAACGACACACCCTTGCCCGTGGTCTGTTTCGTGGGCACGGAGGCCGGGGGGCGTTCGGCGGCGTTCCTAGAAGGAGTGGCGGCGGCCGTGGTGGGCTCGGGCGAGGCCTGGATCAGCAACGTGGACCTGGGAGAGGCCGGGCCGGCGCTCCGGGCGTGCATCACCAATTACCGGACGGGTCCCGAGGACGTGGACGCCCTGGTGGCGGCGCTGGGACGGGCGCGCTCGGCGGCTTGACCTGCTAGACTTTGTCCCGGATTCGGCTGGAGCGGCACTTAAGAGTGCGAATGGTCTGGCGTTTGCCGGGCATCATCGATCAAGGAGACGCCTTCAAATGAGCTGGGAAGATAGAGAAGACAATACGATCTACAAGGTCGTCATGAACCACGAGGAGCAGTACTCGATCTGGCCGGCCCACCGCGAGAACGCCCTGGGCTGGAACGACGTCGGCAAGAGCGGCCCCGAAGCAGGAGTGCCTGGACTACATCAAGGAAGTCTGGACCGACATGCGTCCCCTCTCCCTGCGCAAGAAGATGGAAGAGATGGAGCGCGAGCGCCAGGCCAACCAGGGCTCCAACTAGCTCCGTACCCATCGTGAGACCGGGCGGCACATCCCACCGAGCGGTGGCTGGCCTACCGCGAGGTGAACCCACGTGCGCGGATGCGGATGTTCTGCTTCCCCTACGCGGGAGGCGGAGCCTCGGTCTATCGCGGCTGGGGCGCCTCGCTGCCGGCGGACGTCGAGGTCTGCCCGGTGCAGCTCCCGGGCCGCGAGAGCCGGCTGCGCGAGGTGCCGTTCGTCGAGCTCCGAGCCGCTGATCACGGCCATGGTCGACGCCCTCCAGCCCTACATGAACCTGCCGTTCGTCGTTCTTCGGCCACAGCATGGGGGCGGCCCTGGGCTTCGAGCTGGCGCGGGAGCTGCGCCGGCGAGGTTTGCCCCAGCCGCTCCACCTCTTCGTCTCCGGCCGGCGGGCGCCGCAGCTCCCGGCCCGCGAGGAGCCGATCCACGAACCTGCCCGAGCCCGAGTTCCTGGTCAAGCTGCGCGAGCTCAACGGCACGCCGGAAGAGGTGCTCCAGCACGAGGAGCTGATGAGGCTTCTCATCCCCATCCTGCGGGCGGACTTCCGGTCAACGAGACCTACGAATTCGTTCCCGAGGAGCCCCTCGACATCGGCCTCTCCGCCTTCGGCGGCCTGGGCGACGAGGACGTGACCCGCGACGACGTGGCGGCCTGGCAGCAGCACACCACGCGGCCGTTTCCGGATGCGCATGCTGCCGGGCGACCACTTCTTCATCCACGGCTCCAAGGACATGGTCCTCGAAGCCGTCGCGCGGGACCTGGCCGAGATCTCCGGCCGCGCTCCCGAAGGCCTGGTGAGCGGCGGGTTCCCTCCCGCGTGCTCCGGCCGGCGGGCTTGCCCTGGCGCCGGGCGAGATCCACGTCTGGTCGGTCGCGCCTCGATCCGCCGTGCCGATCAGGTCGAGCGGCTGGGCCGCTTCCTCTCTCCCGACGAATGGCAGCGGGCGAACCGCTTCCGCTTCGACAAGCACCGCCGGCAGTACGTGGTGGGCCGTGGCGCCCTGCGCACCCTGCTCGGCCGCCTACACGGGGACCCGCCCGGAGCTGGTGAAGTTCTCCTACGGCCCGCGGGGGAAGCCCTTCCTGGCCGGTCTGTCCGATACCGGCGAGGCTGACCTGCAGTTCAACCTCTCGAACTCGGACGAGCTGGCCCTGGTGGGCTTCGTGCTGCGGGCGCGAGATCGGGGTGGACGTCGAGTACCTGAAGCCGATGCCGGACTGCGAGCAGATCTCCGAGCGCTTCTTCTCGGAGAGCGAGCGGAGTGGTGCTGCGGAGCATCCCGTCGGCCGCCAAGGAGGAAGCCTTCTTCAACTGCTGGACGCGCAAGGAGGCCTACCTCAAGGCGGTGGGGGAGGGCCTGGCCGCGCCGCTCGACTCCTTCGACGTCACCCTGGCGCCTGGACGAGCCGCCGCGCATGCTCACCCTGAAAGGCGACCCCGAGCCGCGCCGCCCGCTGGTTCTTCCACCACCTCCGCCCGGCCCCGGACTACATCGGGGCCGTGGCGATCGAGGGGGGGGCGTGGGAGGTGCGGACTTGGAGATTCGAGGGGGCGACCTCACCCTCCGGCTCCCTCTCCTAAAGGAGAGGGAGAGACCGGCAGGACGGTTTTGTCTGAAAGCCCCTCTCCTTTAGGAGAGGGGTTGGGGTGAGGTCGCAGGGGCAAGGCGGCCCCGAACCTCTCATCGTAACGCCGGCGCTTTTTCCCTCTCTTTCTCCTCCTCCGCCGGCGACCCCGCGTCCGCCAGCCACGCCGCGAGGCGCGCCTTCTGCTCCTCGGTGGCGTCGGGGCGGGCTTCGAGCTTCCAGCGGGGCTTCGGCTTCTCGCCGAAGGTGACGGGGAGGGGCGTCAGGAGTCTCGCGGCGGGCCACCAGCAGGGTCACCTTCTCGCCGGGCCGGTAGGCCTTGAGGCGGTTCTTCGAGCCCCTCGGGAGGCACCCGGTACTCGTCGATGGCGAGGATCTCGTCCCCCACGTTGACGCCGGCTTCGTAGGCAGGCGTGCCGCGCTTGACCTGGGTCACCATGAGGCGGCCGTTCTCGTTCTCGGCCTCCATTCCCAGCCAGCCGGCCGGCAGCTCCTTGGGCTCGGCACTGTCCTTCTCCTGCTCTTCCGGCTCGCTGCTGGTGAAGCGCAGGCCGTACCAGTCCAGCGCCTCCTGGTAGTCCAGCTCCTCGGTGGAGTCGACGGCCCGTGCCAGCCAGTCTCCCAGATCTTCACCGGACGCCTCTTCCAGCACCCGGCGGAATTCCTCGCGCCGTGTAGCCGCGCTCGCCGGAGTGGCGCTGGAAGGCGAGGCGCAGCGCGTCGTCGAGGCTGCGGCTCGCCGCCGGTGGCGCGGCGGATGCGGGCGTCGAGGAGGAAGGCCACCACCGCGCCCTTGGTGTAGTAGCTGATCGGCGCTGTTGGGCGAGTTCTCGTCCCGCCGGTAGAACTTGATCCAGGCGTCGAACGAGGACTCGTCCAGCGGCTGGACGAGCCGGCCGGGCGTGGTCTCCAGGGTCTCGATCGACTTGCTCAGAGCTCTTCAGATACTCGCTTGCGGGTGGAGAAGCCCGGCGCGGTGCACCAGCAGATCGTCGTAGTAGGAGGTGAAGCCCTCGACCACCCAGAGGTTGCGGGTGTAGACCTCGCTCTCGTAGTCGAAGGGGCCGAGCTCGGCGGGGCGGAGGCGCTTGCCGTTCCAGGCGTGGAACAGCTCGTGGCTCACGAGGCCCAGCCAGTCGAGGTAGCCCTCGCGGGTGCGTGCCTGCCAGCGGCTGCTCATGAGCACCGTGGAGTCCCTGTGCTCCAGCCCGCCACCGGCCTCGGTCAGAAGGTTGAAGAAGATGTAGCGCGCGGTAGGGAGCCTCTCCCCAGAAGGCGATCTGGGCGCGGACGATCTTCTCCGCGTCGGCGGCCGAGCGGGGGCCGTCCCAGCACCGATCCCTCCCCCTCGTTGAGCAGCAGGTGCGGCTTGCCGCCGACCTCGAAGCCGTAGGATCTTGCCGTTGCCGGCGTAGAGCGGCGAGTCGACCAGGGTGTCGAAGTCCTCCGCCCGGAAGCGCGCCGCCGGGAGCTTTGGGCAGCGGGCTCGACCACGACCTTCCACGCTGCCGGAAGCTCGACCCGGACTCATGAGGGCGTTTCCCGGTCTCGGCCCGGGTGAGGAACGTGGGGGCGCCGTTCAGGAGGGCGAAGTCCGCGTCCACCAAGTTGGTGCGCACCGACATCTCGCGGCAGTAGACCCGGTAGCGGACGCGGACGCCCGGCTCGCCGTGGGTGGCGATCCGCCAGCGGTTCTTCGCCGTCTTCTCCACGGAGAGCGTCTCGCCCGGCTTGTCCCCGATCGGCGAGACGCCTCGGCGGAGACGGCCTCGACGTTGCGCGAGAACTCGCGGACGAGGTACGAGCCGGGGGTCCAGACGGCCATCATCAGCTCGACGTCCGGCAGCCCGTCCGTGGGGACGAGCGGCTTCCACCTCGACGTAGTGGGTCTGGGGGGCGGGGAAACGCAGGGTGTAGGACGATCGGCTCGGGCATGCTGGCTCCCTGGAGGCCGCTCGCGAAGGCCAGGGTGGTGAGAACGATCAAGACGGAGATCCTGGTCATGGGGTCCTCCCGGTGTCCTCCGGTGTCCTCTGAAGAGGGCCGTCAACTATACTCTGCCCCCATGCGCGACATGGCAGCCGAGATCAACGCACCACTCGAGCGGGAGGCGCCGGCCCTGTTCCGGGCACTGTCTCCCCTGGGACGCCGGATCTATTTCCCCCCGACATCCCCGCCCAGGCCGGAGAGGCCCGGGGGACGGAGATCAATGGGACGATCGGTCAGATCACCGATGGTAAAGGCGGCGCCGTGGGCGTGCCGGAGCTGGAAGCGGCCCTGTCGGGGCTCTCGGAGAAAGACCGCAGCCAGGCGCTTCTCTACTCCCCCATCGAGGGGATCCCCGAGGTCCGGAAGCTTTGGCGGGAGTGGCAGCGCCGGCATGCACCCGGGGGCAGCTTGGCCCCGTCGAGCCTCCCCCTGGTGACGGTGGGCTTAAGCCACGGCCTCTCCCTGGTGGCGGACCTCTTCGGCGGCGAGGGGAAGGCGGTGGCGATCCCCCAGCCGTTCTGGGGCAACTACCGGCAGGCCTTCGCCGTGCGCACGGGCGCCAAGGTGCTCACGGCTCCCACCTACGTGGACGGCCGGTACAACCCCCGGGCCGTCGGCCGAGGCCCTGGCGGGCCTGCCGGAAGGGGAGCCCGCGGTGGCATTCCTGAACGTCCCCTCGAACCCCGGCGGCTATACGCCGGACCCGGCGGAGCGCCGCGCCACCGTCGAGTCCCTGCTGGAGGAAGCCGGCCGCCGCCCCCTGGTGGTGGTTTGCGATGACGCCTACGCCGGCCTCGTCTATGAGCCGGAGATCCCCCGCGAATCGCTGTTCTGGGATCTGGCAGGCTCCCATCCGAACCTGATCCCTATCAAGATCGACGGCGCCACCAAGGAGTTTTCCTTCTTCGGCGGGCGGGTTGGTTTCCTGACCTTCGCTCTGGAGCCGGGCTCCGAGGCCGCGAAGTCCATGGAAAGCAAGGTGAAGATGCTGGTGCGCTCCACCGTGGGCTCACCCGTGTCCGCCAGCCAGGTGATCCTCCTCCAGGCGCTCCGCAAGGAGGGGATCGAGACCGAGGTCGAGGCCGTGCGCGGGCTCCTCGAAGGCCGGTACCGGTCCTTGAAAGGCGCCCTCGCCGGGATGGACCCGGCTCTCGGAACGGCGCTCCCCTTCAACTCCGGCTGCTTCGCCCTGGTGGAGCTCCCGGAACGGCTCGGCCTCGACTCCGAGACCGTCCGCAAGCACCTGCTGGCCCACCACGGCACCGGCCTCATCTCGATCGCGCCGCGCTACCTCCGCATCGCCCACTGCTCGGTGGACGCCGCGGCCCTGCCGGAGTTGGTGAAGCGGCTGGAAAAGGGGATCGCGGAGCTGGCGTAGCGCCGTCCCCCCCGCCCGAGACCCCTCATCCCTGTCCTTCTCCCATCGCCCTCCCCCGATCTACGCAATCCTACGTTGACAAACTGTTGCGCCGTCAGGAGGGGAGTTGGGCGAGGAGCTGCCGGGCCTTCCGGATGTCCGGGGCAAAGCGGGCGGGCGGGGCGGTTTGGACGAAGCGGCTGAGCGCCCGCCGGGCCTGATCGGCGCGGCCCGCCTGGGCCGCCACCAGCCCGATGTTGAACAGGGCGTCGTACTGCTTGGGGTCGAGCGCCACCGAGCGCTCCCAGGCCTCGAGGGCGGCGGCCGGCCCCTCCAGCCGGTAGAGGGCCACGCCCAGGGTGTTCCAGGCGATGGGCAGGCCCTCGTTGAGCGCCAGCGCTTGCCGGAGCTGCGCCCGGGCCTGCTCGGGCTGGTCCATGCGGAGGGCCACGATGCCCAGGTTCTCGAAGCCTTTGGGGTCCTGGGGGAATTGGCCGGTCACCCGTTGAAGGACGGCCACGGCGTCGCCATGCCGGCCGGCGTCGGAGAGCGCGATGCCGAGGGCGTTCAGGGTGGCGGCATCCGTGCCCGGGGACGACGAAAGCGGTTCCAGGACGGTCACGGCTTCCGCGGCCCGCCCCGCCTCGGAGAGCGCCAGGCCGAGCTGCCGGCGGATGCGACTCCCGGTCGAGCCCGCGCCCGAGAGCGCCCTGGAGCGCCTCGATGGCCTCGCCGTCCCGCCCGAGCTGGCGCAGGGCGAGGGAGAGGTGCTCGTAGGCCTCCGGCAGGTCCGGGCGCGCCGCGACGACCTCCCGGGCTAGGGCCACGGCCTCCTCGTAGTGCCCGCGGGAGTAGGCGTCCACCACCAGGTGGAGCTTGCGGTCGACTTCCACCAGGGTCTTGGGATCGTCGTCGGCCGTGTAGGCGGCCTTGGCGGCGCCCGAGCCGGTGGAGTAGCCGAGGCTGCGCAGGCGGGCCTCTTCCTCCGGTGTCACGGCGCCCTTGGGCGGCGGCCAGGCCGACTCCCGGGGGAGGGCCTTGCGCAGCGCACTGGCCGCCCGGCGCTCCTCGGCGAAGAGGTTCTTCTGCTCCTTGGGATCCTTGGGCAGGTCGTAGAGCTCCGGCAGGGGCAGGTCGATGAACTTCCGCCCCTCGCCGAGCAGGCCGCGCAACGGCGCCCAGCCGCGGTTCAGGCTGGTGGTGAGGGACTCGAAGTAGCTGTCGAGACCGGCTCGTGCGGCAGCCAACAGGGAGGCGGCCCGGCAGCCCCGGGGGCGTTTCGAGCCGCAGGACGACGAGCACGGTCGGCACGACGTCCACGTGGCGGGCCGGCCGGCCGTCCCGTCCCGGCGCCACCCCGGTTCCCCAGACCACCAGCGGCACCTTGAGCGTCGGCTCGTAGGCGAACAGGCCGTGGGTCAGCTCGCCGTGCTCGCCCAGCGACTCGCCGTGGTCCGCGGTGACCACCACCAGGGCGGGCGGCTCCTTGCCGTCCAGAAAGGGTCCGAGGAGCGGGCGCCAGGAAGGAGTCCGTGGCCGCCACCTCGCCGAGATAGAGGTTGTCCTGGTAGCGGCTGGCGAACGGCTCCGGCGGATCGTAGGCGGCGTGCGGGTCGTAGAGGTGGACCCAGAGGAACCGCCGCTTGCCCCTTCTGGGCGTCCCACCAGGCGCGGGCGGCGGCCACGACCTGGTCGCCGCGGCGCTCGGCGATGACGAACGACTCGGGACTGCGACCCGCGGGGGAAGCTGTCGTCGTAGACGTCGAACCCCTGGTCGAGGCCGAACCGGGAGTCCAGCGGATAGGCGGCGACGAAGGCGCCCGTCGCATACCCGGCCTTCTCGAGCAGCGTGGCGAGGGTGGGCACGCGGGCGGACAGGACGAAGCCGCTGTTGTCGCGCACCCCGTGCTGGTACGGGTAGAGGCCGGTCAGAATGTTGGCGTGGGAGGGGAGGGTGACGACGTTGTGGGCGTGGGCGTCGTCGAACACCCGGCCCGCGGCGGCCAGCCGGTCGAGCACGGGGGTCTCGACCCGCTGGTTTGCCAGAAAAGCCGACGGCGTCGGCCCGCAGGGTGTCGATGGTGACCAGGACGACGTCGGCCCCCTCGTGGGAGGGCATCTCGGCTTTCGAGCCACAGCCGGCGGACAGGATCAGAAGCAAGGGCACCCAAGACCTCGAGGACGGGTACGTCATTTTCACCGCACCTCCTTGTTGTCCCTGTTGTCCTTGGTGTCCTCGAGGCAGGGCGGCCACACGGGGCCGCCCCTACAAGGCCGGTTTTACTTAAGGTCCTTCAGGAACTCCTTGGCGTCCTTGGCGTACTTGCTGTCGGGGCCGATCTCCAGGAGCTTCTGGAGGTCTGCCTTGGCCTCGGCGTTTTTGCCTTGATTCAGGTACACCAGCGCCCGGAAGTAGTAGGCATCGGGCAGCTCAGGGTTCTCCTTGACCACGCGGTCGAACTGGGGGAGGGCCTGGTCCATTTTGCCGTCGTTGAAGTGCTGGATGCCGATGTTGAGCAGGGTGTTGGCGTCGACCTTGGTGCCTTCGGGGAGCTTGGCCATGTACTGCTGGGCCTCGGTCTCTCGCCCGGCACCCACCAGCAGGTTGACGAGGAGCTGAAGGGTGATGGCGTCGTCCGGCGCCAGGGTGAGGGCCTGATTCAGTGTCGCCACCGCCTGGTCGACGTTCTTCTCGCGGAAGTACGTGTCGGCGATGGCGCGCAGGATGGCCGGGTGGAGCGACTTGTCCTCCAGCAGGCCCATGCCTTCCTGGTAGGCGGCGCGGGCCTCGGTGTACTTGGCTTCGGCCAGCAGGGCGTTGGCGCGCTCGATGGCGGCTTTCGCCTTGCCGGCCGCGCTCTCCTCCTGGGCCTTCTGAATGACTTCTTTCGGGATGACCTTGAGGGTCACGTTGATGGGCGGAGCCGGGCCGAACTCGTTGACCGGGGTCTGGCCCTCGGAAGGAATGAAGCCTTCCTTCTCGATGAGGATCCCCCAGCTGCCGCCGGCGAGGCCCAGGATGGACCACTTGCCGCTCTTGTCGGTCAGGATCGCGGCCGGGCCGTCCGCCTTGACGTCGACCCCCTCCGTGCCCTTGCGCAGGGTGATCTTGGCACCCTCGACGGGCTTGCCGCTCTCGTCCTTGACGGTCCCTGAAGCCGGCCGCGGCCGGCCCAGGCCTGGCCCCAGGCAGGGGCACTGGCGGCCGCGAGCGCGAGGGCCACCAGGAAAATCATCGTCTTATTGATGCGGGAAAACTTGATACGGGAAACCGCGATACGGGAAACCATGGTTGGCGCCTCCTAATTACACCAGATTGCAAACCGTGTGCACGGGGGAGCATATTCCGAAGGAGGGCAAAAAAAAACCGCCGGAGGTTGCCCCCCGGCGGTTGAATCGATCAGCTCCCAAGGGGAGCCGATCAGGTGTGCGGATCAGCGGAAGCTGAGACGCGCACCGAGACGCAGCACGCGCGGGCTGGTGACCTCGCGGACGTGGTCCGAGGTGGCCTGAGCCAGACGGTGGTTGCGCTGGAGGACGTAGGCCTCGTTGAACACGTTGAAGCAGTCGACACCGAGGGTGAAGCCGAAGTCGCTGAACGTGAACTCCTTCTCGACGCGGGCGTCGACCATGTGGATGTCGTCGAGGCGGTAGGTGTCCGGGCTGTCCGTCACCTGCACGTTGACCGACGCGCTCTGCTGGTTGCCGCCGAGCGTAACGCGCTGGAAGTAGGGGATCGGATAGCCCTGGCGGCCGGTCAGGTTGAGCGCGACGTTGAAGCCCCACGGGCGGTCCGGGCGCGACCTGATAGAGACCGTTGACGCTGTAGGACCACTCGGAGTTGATGTAGATGCCGCCCTTGGCGCCCGAGCCGGTGCCCGAGCCCTGGAGGACGGGGTCGCCCTCGCGGACGCCACCACCCAGGAAGAGAGTGGGATCCTCGTTCTCGCTGTCCGGCACCGTGCTCCAGGTCCAGTCGGACCAGGTGAAGTTGCCGCGCAGCATCCAGCGGTTGGCGAGACGCTTGTTGAACACCAGCGAAGCGCCGACGTACTCCTGCTCCCGGTCGCCGTTCTCGAGGTAGCCACCGTTGCGGGTGGAGACGTTGCCGTTGAGAGCGTAGTACTGGAGGTTGTACGGCGTACCGTCCGGAAGGACGTGCTGCACCGTCACCGTGCTGCGGGCAGCCGGGTTGATGAAGCAGTCACGGGCCGTCACGCCGGGGTTGCAGACCACGATGTTGCGGCTCGTGCCGGCGTTGACCAGGGTGTAGTCGGAACGGCGGTGGCGCCGGCCGACCGAGTTGAGGTTCGCCGCCGAGTAGGGGTCGTTGCTGTCGAACACCAGGCAGCTCGCTCTCGATGAGGTCGGAGAGCTTCCGGTAGGTGAAGTTCAGGCCGACGACGAACTCGGGCAGGAGCGCGTGCTCCACGCCGAGCAGAAGCTCGTCCGTGATCGGGGCCGAGAGGTCCGGATCGAGGGCGTTCGACTGCAGAAGCTGGCCGGTGTTCGGGTTGACGTTGCCGCTGTAGAAGAGGACGCCCGTCTCGAGGTCGACCTCGTTGAGGCCGATGATTCCCGGAGGCGTGCCGGCGCTGGTGGAGTAGAAGTAGGCATAGCTGGGCGCCCGCGTGGTGTTCAGCCACGAAGCGGTGCCCGAGCCGAGCTGGTCGGCGAAGCGGGAGTAGCTGGCCCGCAGGAGGGTCTTCCGCTCGGCACCCAGCGCATAGGTGAGGCCGAGGCGCGGGGTGACGTCGGCCCACTCGAAGCCGATGTCGCCGCCACGGTAGTTGACGGACGGCAGCACGCCCGGCAGGTGCGGGTTGGCGCTGATGGTGTTGGAGACGTTCTCGCCGCCCTGCTTGTCGTAGCGGATGCCGACGTTGAACGTCAGGTTGCCGACGGTCAGCGTGTCCTGCAGATACGCCTGATTGTACTCGTTGATGACGTCCGGGTTGCCGTCTCGGGAGAAGGCCAGGACGTTGAGCGACGTATTGAAGAACTGCGGACCGTTGTAGAGGGTGCCCAGGCCGCCCCAGCGGGTGAGCGAGATGACCTCGGCCTCCCGGTAGCCGGCGCCGAACTTCAGCTCGTGGCTCAGCGAGCCCGTGTTGAAGAAGCTGCTGGCGTCAGCCTTGTACTGCTCCTGGGGACGCTCGGTCTGGTTGAGGAGGAACGTGTTCTGCCAGGAGCTGTTCTCGTCGAGGTACGACGTCGGGCCGTTGAAGGCCGTGCCGCCCTGAGGAGCCAGCTCGAAACCGCCGTTCACCTTGGAGTACAGGCCGGTGAGGTAGAAGCTCGAGGAGAAGATGTGCGTGTCCTCGACCTTCCAGGCGGTCGGGTTGGGACCGAACTTCGCCTGGTTCCAGGTGGTGGGCTGGGGACGGGTCGGACCGGCGTTGCGGCCGATCTTGATCTTGTCGCTCTGAAGCGCGAAGCCCGTCGCCGAGTTGTTGGCGGCGATCTGCGCGTTCAGCTTGACGTTCCCGGTCTTCAGGTCGGTGAAGTCGCTGACGTCGGAGACGGTCAGCAGGTCCACCTTCTGGCGGCCATAGGAACCCCAGACCCAGAGGCGGTCCTTCACGATCGGGCCACCGAGCTCGGCGCCGTAGTCCTTCGACGTCGACGATGCGGTTGCCGGCCTTGAAGGAGGCCTGCGGGTGCCGGCCACCGCGGTCGGTGGCCACGCCGGTGACGAAGTTGCGGCCGCGGGACGTGGCGTTGTAGTCACCCGCCCGGCCGAGCTCGCTGTTGCTGAAATCGAGGTCGGACTGGTTGCTGTCGTCCGTCAAGTAGTAGCGGCCGGAGCCGCGCCACTCGTTGGTGCCACGCTTCGTCACCATGTTGAGGACGACGCCGCCGGTGGAGATCGACGAGTCCGAGCCGCCCGTGGTGACCTGCATCTCTTCGAACGAGTCGAAGTCGTAGTAGGCCGGGGAAGAACCGAGGGCCGCCATGTCCGTGATCACCACGCCGTCCACGGACCAGACGGCCTGGTCGCCGCCGGAGCCGGGGCCAACGTACTGGGACTGCTGGCCGCTCTCGTTGCCGCCCACGTTGATGCGGTCCGTGAGAACGCCCGGGGTGGTCTGAAGAACTGCCCAGGGATCACGCGAAGTCGGGATCTTCTCGAGCTCGGTCTGGCTGACCGTGGCGCCCGTGGAAATGCGGCGCTCGTCCAGCAGCGGGCTCTCCGCCGTGACGGTGATGACGTCCTCGACGGCGGCCGACAGCGTCACCTCGATCTGGGTGTTGCGGCCGATGTTGATCGTGATGTTCGGGTAATCGATGGTCGAGAAGCCCTCGAGCTCGGCTTTCAGGTCATAGCTGCCAGGCCCGAGACCCAGGAAACGGAACTGCCCCTGGGCGTTCGTCACCTGGACTTGCGGAGCGCCGCTGCCGGAAAGGGTCACGGTGACCCCCGGGAGAGCGGCTCCCTGATCGTCTGTGACGGTGCCGTAGAGGTTGCCGTTCTGCAACTGGGCGAAGGCGGTGCCGCCTGCAACCAGCAGCAGCAACGCAGCGACGGCTACGATCCGTCCCCAAAGGTTGATGCTCTTCATTTCAATAAACCTCCCGTGTGGTGGTTGTAGGCCTGCCGCGAACGTTCGCGGCGGCTCAAAAAAGGCGTCAGAGTGAAAGGCTTGACGACTCCGTGCCGGCAACACCCCCTTTCAACTTCGATCGGGAATCAGGATTGGCTGAATCCCCATGACTCCAGCCAACGGTCATACCTGGGTCAAGCAAGCGGGGTGCCACCACGGAAACGGCTTGGTGAATCGCCGTAAAGAGCTGAGCCCCAAGTGTTTGCGGGCTTTACCCGGGAACGGGGCCGGCCGCGTTTCCGGGGCCGGATTCAGAGTCTTGAACGGCTTCGATCCAAACGTTTGAATGAGCCGCCGTCCTCGCCGGGTGCCTCTCCAGGAGGGAGACCCCGGGAGAGGGCTCTCTCCCCGTGGCACGTTCCCTGCTACGAAATTTCCTTCCAATGATCCTGTATATTGATACGGCAATGGTCAAGATATCACGCTTCCCTCTTCTCCTTGCAACCCTCCTGTTGGCGGCGGCGATGGCGGCGGCGGGCTGCGGCAGCCAGGCCAAGCCCTTCAACTCGGTCGACTACCTGCGCGAGCAGTACGCCAAGGAGGTCGGCGCCCAGGCCGCCCACATCGAGGTTCCCTTCGAGCTCGACGGCCCGATCCGCGAGGATCTCGTGCGCCTGCCCCGGTTGTCCAGCGAGCTGCGGCGGGTCAACCAGGTCAACGACTTCATCTTCGACGGCCTGCAGCTCCAGTACCTCGCTGTCGCCCACCCGCAACGCCGTCGAGACCTACCGGACGCGGGCGGGCAACTGCCTGTCGTTCGTCAACCTGTTCGTGGGGGTGGCCCGGGAGCTGGGCTTGAACCCCAACTACGTCGAGGTCACGGACCTCCAGCGCTGGAACCACCGCGAGGGGATGGTGGTGAGCCAGGGGCACATCGTCGCCGGCATGTACATCGACGGCGTGCTGCGCACCTTCGACTTCCTCCCCTACCGGCAGAAGGCCTACAAGTCGCTTCAACCCGATCGACGACCTGACGGCCGCGGCCCACTACTACAACAACCTGGGCGCCGAGGCGCTGCTCGCCGGCGATCTCGGGCGGGCGCGCGAGATGCTGACCACGGCCACCCGCATCGCCCCGCGCTTCGACAAGGCGATCAACAACCTCGGGGTCGCCGAGGCGCGCGGCGGCCACCCGGAGAAGGCGTTGGAGATCTACCGGCGCGGCCTGGCGATCAGCCCGGACAATTCGGCGCTCCTCACCAACATGGTCCGCGCCTACCAGCAGCTCGGCCGCACCGAGGAGGCGCGCGGGCTCCTCACCCGGCTCGAGGACGTCCAACACCACCAACCCGTTCTTCTTCATCTACCAGGGCGGAGGTGGCGCTCAGCCGCAACGAGAGCGCCAAGGCCTTGGACTACATGGCACGCGCCCTGCGCCTGGACAGCGAGCTGCCCGAGGTGCACCTGGGCTTCGTCAAGGTCTATTTCCAGCTGGGGGACATGGAGAAGGCGCGCCACCACCTGGGCCGGGCCCTGAAGCTGGACGCCACCAACCAGGACGCCCTGCAGTACGCCCGGTTGCTGGGGCAGCAGTGATCCGCGGGCTTCTCCTGGCGCTGCTGCTGTTTCCGCAGGTGCCGGTGGCCCCGATGACCCCGGCAGCGGCGGCCGCAGCTCACTTCCGAAGAGGGGTACGGCCTGCTGCGCCGCTTCCTCTCGCCCTCGGCGGGGGAGCGGCGGGCGGCGTCGCGCGCCCTGGTCGAGGCCGGCGACACTTCGCTCGTCCCCGGGCTGGTCGACACCTACTTCTTCCTGCCGAAGAACGGGCGGGCGGAGGCGCTCTCGGCCCTGGCCGCGCTGACCGGCGAGAAGCAGGGGGACCGCTATTTCGACTGGGTGGAGCTGGTGGGCCGGCGCGAGGACCTGAAGCCCAAGCCCGGCTACCTGGCCTACAAGGCCGAGCTGTTCTCGCGCATCGACGCCCGCTACCCGAAGATCCTCTACGACGGGGCGCCGTCGCGCATCCGGCTGGAGGAGATCGTCTTCGGCGGCGTGCCCCTCGAGGGGATCCCCGCCCTCGACCGGCCGGCCAACCTCCCGGCGGTGGAGGCGAAGTACCTGTCGGACTCCGAGCGGGTGTTCGGGGTGAGCGTGGGCGGGGAGCAGAGGGCCTATCCGCTGCGCATGCTCGACTGGCACGAGATGCTCAACGACGTGGTGGGCGGGGTGCCGGTCACCCTCTCCTACTGCACCCTGTGCGGCTCGGGCGTGCTCTACGACACGCGCACCCCGTCGGGCCAGGCCTACACCTTCGGCACCTCCGGCCTGCTCTACCGCTCCAACAAGCTGATGGTGGACCGCCAGACGCTGACGCTGTGGAACAACATGACGGGCGAGCCGGCCGTGGGGCGGCTCGCCAGGAGCCCCATCCGCCTGCCGGTGCTGCCGGTCACCATCACCACCTGGAAGGAGTGGCGCACCCGCCACCCCGGCACCACCGCGCTGGCGCTCGACAAGGAGATGGAGCGCCGCTGGGGCTTCAGCTACCTGCCGGGCGCCGCCGACCGCCGGCGGGCCGGGGTCAATTTTCCCGGTGTGGCTCAAGAGCGCCGCGCTCGATCCCAAGGAGGAGGTCTATGCCGTACGGCTGGACGGCCAGGCCAAGGCGTACCCGGTGGAGCGGGCCTTGAAGGAGCGGGTGATCAACGACCGGCTGGGCGAGGAGACCCTGGTGGTGGTGGGCGATCCCGAGTCCGGGTCGGTGCGGATCTACCGCCGGGGTGAACGGACGTTCTCGCCCGGTGCCCGGGCGGGTGAGCTGGTGGATGCCGAGGGGCGCCGTTGGACCGTTGGCGAGGACGCCCTGTCGGTGGCGGATAGTACTGAGGGAAGCGGGGAGGTGCCGCCGCCGCTCGCGCGGCTGCCCGGCCACCAGGCGTTCTGGTTCGGCTGGTACTCCTTCTTCCCGGGCTCGGAGCTGTACGGCGCCAAGCCCCGGTAGTACGATGTTTTTTTCCGTTGGTCCAAGGAGGCCGCGATGAGCGCGTTCCCAGCTTTTCGGTCCCGTCCCTCCCTTCGCCTCCTCCTCCTCCTTCTCGTGCCCCTGCCGTTGCTGGCCGCCCCCGCCAAGGCCCCGGCGCGGGATCCGGTGCGGGACCAGACGCCCAGCTTCGAGGGGGTCTCCCAGGTCGTGGCCGTCGAGGTGCCGGTCAACGTCGTCGACCGCGACGGCAGTCCCGTGCGGGGCCTGACCGCCGCCGACTTCGAGGTCTTCGACGACGGCGAGCCGCAGAAGGTCTCCTCCTTCGAGGTGGTCGACCTGAAGACGCTCGACGATCAGGCCGCGCCTCGTCCGGGGAAGACGCCGAGCACCGGCCGGAGGCCCTGCGCCCCGGTGCGCGGCGCCACTTCCTGTTCCTGTTCGACCTCTCCTTCTCCAACCCGACGTCGATCGCTCCGGCCCGGCTCGCGGCGCGCGACTTCGTCCTCACCTCGCTCCACCCCACGGATCTCGCGGCGGTGGCGACCTACTCGATCGAGACCGGCCCCAAGCTGGTGGTGACCTTCACCCCCGACCGGGCGCAGCTCGCGCGGGCCATCGACACGCTCGGCTTCCGCCGCAACTCGCGACGCGCGCGACCGATCCCCTGCGCTTCCTGATCGACACCCCGTCCGCCCAGGCCACCACGGTCTTCGGCCAGGGCGAGGCCGCGGACTGGAAGGCGCAGCAGGACCAGGTGCTGTTCGAGTACCTCCAGAGCCTCAGCTTTCGCCGCCGAGCGGATCGAGCGGTCGATCGAGATGGGCGCGGATCTCCGCCTACTCGCGGTCGCTCGGCCGACGTCGCCCGCTCGCTCAACTCGGTCCAGGGGCGCAAGAACGTCATCTTCTTCTCCGAGGGCTTCGACAGCCGGCTCCTGCTGGGCCGCCAGACCACCGACGAGGAGTCCGAGACCGACACGGCCCTCCTGCGTGTCCGGCCGCTCCTGGATGGTGGACACGACACCCGCTACGGCAACACCGGGCTCCAGGGGGATCTCAACCGGATGCTCGACGAGTTCCGGCGGGCCGACTGCGTCATCCAGGCGGTGGACATCGGCGGCCTGCGGGCCGGCGCCGACCAGCGGGCGCGCCCGAGCGGCCAGGAGGCCTTGTTCTACATGGCGCAACGAGACCGGCGGCGAGCTGTTCAAGGACGCCAACAACCTGCGCCAGCCCCTGGAGCGGGTGCTCGAGCGCACCAGCGTCACCTACCTGCTGACCTTCGAGCGCGTCGGACCTGAAGCCGGACGGCGCCTACCACCGCCTGCGGGTCAAGGCCAAGCTGCCGCCGGGCGCCCGCATGATCGCACCGGGCCGGCTACTACGCGCCGCGCCCGTTCAAGGACCTCGACCCCCTGGAGAAGAGCCTGCTGGCCTCGGACGGCATCGCGAGCGCCGCGCCCCGCCGCGACATCGACTTGAACGTGCTGGCGGCGCCGTTCCGCGCCACCGAGACCCAGTCCTACGTGCCGGTGATCCTCGAGATCGGCGGCAAGAGCCTGCTCGAAGGGCACACCGACGAGCGGCTGAACGTCGAGATCTACAGCTACGTCAGCGACTCGGAAGGGCAGATGCGCGACTTCTTCACCCAGCGGGTGGCCTTCGACCTCGACTCCCAGCAGAAGGGGCAGAAGGGGCGCCAGGCGATGCAGGAGGGCGGCATCAAGTACTACGGCCACTTCGAGCTGGCGCCCGGCGTCTACCAGGTGCGCGTGCTGGTGCGCAACGCCGAGACCGGGCGCACGGGCGTACAGACGGCCCGTGTGGAGGTTCCCGCCTACGCCCAGGCCGAGCCGGTGCTCCTCCCCCCCTTCTTCATGGAGGACCGCCAGAAGTGGCTGCTGGTGCGCGAGCAGGAGGGGGGCGCCGGCCAGCAGGCGTCGGTGGTCTACCCCTTCACCGTCGACGGCGAGCCCTACGTGCCTGCCGCCCGCCCGCTGCTCGACAAGGCGCGACCGGCGCGCCTCTGCCTGGTCGGCTACAACCTGGGCAAGGGGGACCTCGCCGTTCAGGGCGAGGTGCTGGGCACGAACGGCCAGGCGCCGCCGGCCGAGCGGCCGGGGCGGCTGGTCAAGGTGGAGCGCAAGGCGACCGGCATCCAGGGGCTCGACAAGCTGGTGGCCACCTTCGATCCGGCGGGCCTCAACGCCGGGCACTACGTCTTGCAGGTGGCGGTGACGGATCCGGCGACCGGGCTCAGGGAAGCGAGCTCGCTGCCGTTCCAGATCCAGCACTGATCTCATGGGGACAACCCCTTCATGGGGAAACCCCCTCATGGGGACAACCCCGTCCGGACAAGTGATAGCTTATTGAGGTTCTCTTTCTTGTTTCTTTTCTCGGCTCGGGGGATCGATCGACCTTCGTGAGGGCTGAAAGGACGGACGATGCATGAACAGGATGAATAGACATCTGCCACGCCTGGCGGCCCTCGCGGCTCTCGGCACCCTGGGCCTCGCGCCCTGGCCCGCCGCGGCACAGACCTTTTCGGGAACGACCGACGTCACCGTGGTCGAGGTGCCCGTCCAGGTGGTCAAGGACGGCGAGCCCGTGCGCGGCCTGACGGCCAACGACTTCGAGGTCTTCGACGGCCGCAAGAAGGTGCCCATCACCGGCTTCGAGGTGCTCGACCTCGCGGCCGCCCCCCAGGCCGCCGGGGCGCAGGAGGCGCCGCAGATCCCCATCTCGGCCCGCCGGCACTTCATGCTGCTGTTCGACCTCTCCTTTTCCGAGCCCAGCGCCATCACCAAGGCGCGCAAGGCGGCCCAGGACGTGGTCACCACCCTGCACCCCACCGACCTGGTGGCTGTGGCAACCTACAGCTCGCTCGCGGGGCCGCAGCTCATTCTCGGCTTCACGCCCGACCGCCAGCAAGTCTCGGCGGCGCTCGCCACCCTGGGCCTGCCCAAGCTCGCGGACCGTTCCAAGGATCCCCTGCGGCTGGTCTTGAACGACGAGCTCCTGGCCTCCCGGCAACTGCAGGAGCGTCCCCAGACCCGGGGTGCCGAGGCCCTGGAGGCCCGGGACGCCGAGGTTCTCGACAACCTGCGGACGGTGAGCGTCATCTCGGCGCGGACCGAGCGGTCGATTCAGCAACAGATCGTGCGCAGCCTCACCACGGCGTTCGCCGACCTCGCCCACCTCATGGGCGAGATCGAGGGGCGCAAGTACGTGGTCTACCTCTCCGAGGGGTTCGACTCCACGCTGGTCGCCGGCCGCGGGCCGAGCGCCGGCACGGACTCGCTGGAGGTGGACGCCAGCCCCGGCGCCGGCGGCACGGACAACGAGCGGATCCTGGAGGCCACGGGCGCCTCCGGCTCGGACGAGCGGTTCGGCGACACGCGGTCGCAGAACGCCGTCGAGAAGATGTTGGAGGAGTTCCGCCGGGCCGACTGCCAGATCCAGGCCGTGGACATCGGCGGCCTGCGGGCCGGTGCCGAGCAGGGCTTCCAGCGCACCAACGGCCGGGACGCCCTGTTCAACATGGCCAAGAGCACGGGCGGCGAGCTGTTCGAGAACTTCAACAATCTTTCCTCGGCGATGGGGCAGATGCTGCGCCGCACGGGCGTCACCTACGTGCTCTCCTTCCAGCCGGACAATCTGAAGCCGGACGGCACCTACCGCAAGCTCAAGGTGGAGCTCAAGAACGGCGCCCGCGGCGCCCGGGTGGTCAGCCGGCCCGGCTACTACGCCCCGAAGCCCCTCGCCGAGCAGATCGCCGCTCCAGCGGGTGCTGGAGACGGCGCAGCTCGGTGATGGGCGAGGAGAGCGGCTCGATCTCCGCCTCGGTGCTCGCCGCGCCCTTCGCCATGCCGGGGGTGGACCGGGCCTACGTGCCGGTGCTCATCGAGGTCGACGGCGCGACCCTCCTGGCCGGCAAGCAGGGGGCCACCCTGCCGGTCGAGATCTACGTCTACGCCATCGACCAGAACGGCTCCGTGCAGGACTTCCTCTCGCAGACGCTGGGGCTCGACCTCACCAAGGCGCCGCCGGCCCTCAGCCAGACGGGGCCTCAAGTTCTTCGGCCACGTCGAGCTGCCGCCAGGGCACGTACTCGCTGCGCATCCTGGTGCGCAACGCGGCCACGGGCGCCTCGGCCACGCGGGTCACCCAGATCGTGGTGCCGTCGTTCGGGGCGGGCGAGCCGGCGCTCCTGCCGGTGTTCTTCCCCGAGGCCGCGGGCCGTTGGGTGCTGGTGCGGGAGACTCCCCGGGAGGGGCAGGCTCCGCCGGCCTATCCCTTCATGCTCAAGGACCAGCCGTACATTCCCTCGTCCCTCCCCGTGCTGACGCCGGGCCAGCCGGCCGCGGCGGTGCTCCAGGGGTACAACCTGGGCACGGGGGACCTCAAGGCGGACGCCAAGGTCTTCTCGGCGGACGGCAAGGAGGTTCCGGGCGGCGCCCTCACCCTGGCCGGCAAGGAGGGCGGGAGCCCGGTGCGCATGTCCGCCACCTTCCAGCCCCCGGCGCTCCAGCCGGGCGAGTACACGCTCCAGGTGACGGTCACCGACGGGGCCGGCAAGGCGCAGACGAGCGTGACCCGGTTCGCAGTGGGCGGTGCCGGTACGCGCGGGAGCCGCTGAGACGGGGCTCCGGATGAAGGCCGCGGCAAGTCTCCTGCTGGCCCTCCTCACCCTGCCGGCATGGGGGGCGCAGGAGGAGGCCCCGCCGCCCGCCTTCTCCGGCGGCACGCAGGTTTTGTCCGTCGAGATCCCGGTGCAGGTCGTGCGCGGCGGTGAGCCCGTGCGCGGCCTCACCACCGGGGACTTCGAGGTCTGGGAGGGGCGCCGCCGGGTGCCCGTCTCCGGCTTCGAGGTCCTCGACCTCGCGGCGGTTTCCGGAGTACTTCCTGGAGCCCTGGGCGGAGCACCGGCGCCGGCCGTGCCGGCCGCGGCCCGGCGCCACTTCCTGTTCCTGTTCGACCTGGCATTTACCGATCCCAGCTCCATTCTCCGGGCCCGCCAGGCCGCCGCCGGGCTCCTCGGCCGGCTCCACCCGGCCGACCTGGTGGCCGTGGCCACGTACAGCGCCACCCGCGGGGCCCAGCTGGCGCTCGGCTTCACCGCCGACCGCCGGCAGATCGACGTCGCCCTGGGCAGTCTCGGCCTGCCCGGCCTGACCGCCCGCCCTCTCGACCCCCTGCGGCTGGTGGTCGGGGAGGCCCTGGGCGCGGGCAACGCCGCCGGGGGGGGCGTGGTGCCGCTCTCGCGCGACCCCCTGAGCCAGGCGACCGACGCGGCCACGCTGCTCAAGCTCGACGCCATCACCAGCTCCGTCGAAGGCGCCGACCGCGTGGCGCTCCGGGGTCACGTCGACCGCTTCACCCGCTCGCTTTCAAGGCCTCGCCCGCCAGATGGCCGTGGTGGAGGGGCGCAAGTACCTGGTCTTCCTTTCCGAGGGGTTCGACGCCGCCCTGATCCAGGGTACGCCCGACGTGGGGCGCCAGGAGGAGATGCGCGAGAGCGTCCTCCACGGCGAGTCCTGGCGCATCGACCCGGAGGAGCGCTACGGCCTGGCCGGCACCGGCAACGGCCTGGAGCGCATGCTGGAGGAGATGCGGCGGGCCGACTGCGTCATCCAGGCCGTGGACGTCGGCGGCCTGCGGGCGGGCGCCGAGCCAGCGAGGGCTGCCGCGCCTGGGCGGCCGCGACAGCCTGCTGATGATGGCCAAGGGGACCGGCGGCGACCTCTACGAGAGCTTCAACGACCTCTCCGCGGCCATGGGGCAGATGCTCCTGCGCACCGGCGTCACCTACGTGCTTTCCATCGAGCCCGACGGGCTCACCGCGGCGGCCCCGGCCGAATACCACCGCCTCCGCGTGGAGCTCAAGAAGCCCCTGCCCGGCGCCCGGGTGGTCCACCGGCCCGGCTACCACGTGCCCCGGCCGTTCGGCGAGCAGGACCCCATCGAGAAGCTGCTCGAGGCCGCCAACCAGGTGATGAGCGGCGAGGAGAGTGACGACGTCTCGACCGCCGTGCTGGCCACGCCGTTCAAGGCCGCCGGCGAGAAGGCGTACGTGCCGGTGCTGATCGAGATCGACGGCGCCACGCTGCTCGCCGGGCGCCAGCCCGCCACCCTGCCGGTCGAGGTCTACGTCTACGCCCTCGACGGCTTCGGCGCCGTGCACGACTTCCTCACCCAGACGGTCGGCCTCGACCTCGCCCGCACCGGCACCGTCCTGCGCCAGGGGGGCGTCAAGTTCTTCGGCCACCTCGACCTCCTGCCCGGCGACTACTCGCTGCGGGTGCTGGTGAGGAACGCCGCCACCGGGGTCTCCGGCCTGCGGGTCGTCCCCCTGCGCGTGCCCGCCTTCGCCCAGGGGGAGGCCGCGCTGCTGCCGCCTCTGTTCCCCCAGTCACCGGACCACTGGCTGGTCGTCGAGGAAGAGGCGCGGAGCGAGGGCGGCAAGCCCGACTACCCCTTCCTGCTCAGGAACCAGGCGTTCGTCCCCGCCTCGCGCCCCGCGCTGACTCCGGGCCAGGAGGCCCGGCTGCTGATCTCCGGCGCCAATCTCGGCGAGAGGCCCTGGAAGCTGGAGGCCCGCATTCTGACCTTGGGCGGCGTGGAGATCCCGGGCGGCAGCCTCTCCCTGATGGACGCCGGGCTGATGGACGCCGGGCTGATGGCGCGCGCCAAACCGGACCGCGTCGTCGCCACGTTCCGGCCGCCCGCCGGCCTCGAGCCGGGCGAGTACGTCCTGCGCCTCACGCTTCCCGGCACCCCGGAGCTTGCCAGCACCCTCCACTTCGTGGCCGGGCCGGCCGGTGCAAGGCAATGAGGGGCGCCGGTTCGTTCCGCAAGGGAGCCGGCGGTTAGCGCTCCCCCGGAGGTCCGCGCAGTCCTCAAGCCGGGCCGGGAAAAATCGGTCCGCGAAGGGCATCCCTGGATCTTCTCGGGCGCCGTGGGCCGGCTCGAAGGCCCCGCCGGACGCTCCCCTGGCCAGGGTGTTCGACGCCGGCGGGCGCCCGCTCGGGCTCGGCCTGCACAGCCCCACCTCCCAGATCCGCATCCGCATGCTCGGGGCCGGCGTCGCCGCGGCGGACCGGAGCTTCTTCGCCGCCCGCATCGCCGAGGCCCTGAGCCTGCGCAGCGCCGTGCTGCCGCCGGAGACCACCGGCTACCGCCTCCTCAACGCCGAGGGGGACGGCGTGCCGGGCTGGACGGTCGACCGCTTCGGCGACGTCCTGGTGAGCCAGATCACCGCGGCGGGGCTGGAGGCCGTGCGCGGCGAGGCCTACGCCGCCCTCGCCGAAGCCCTGCCGGGCACCGCCATCCTGCAAGCCAACGACGTCCCCGTCCGCCGCGCCGAGGGGCTCGCGCACGAAGGCGAAGAGGTGATCGCCCCCGCAGGCACCGAGCCGCCGGCCCGAGGCCCGCTTCACCGAGTCCGGCCTCGCCTTCACCGCCGAGCTGTCCGGCGGGCAGAAGACGGGCTTCTACTGCGACCAGCGGGAGAACCGCCGCCGTGTCGAGCCCCTGGCCGCCGGGCGCACCGTGCTCGACCTCTTCGCCCACACCGGCGGCTTCGGCCTCTACGCCCTGCGCGGCGGCGCCTCGCGGGTGGTGCTCGTCGAGTCCTCGGCCCGCCTGATCGAGCGCGGGCACGAGCACGTGGCGCAAAACGGCCTGGCGGATGGGCGGGACGAATGGGTCAAGGCCAACGTCTTCGAGGATCTCCGGCAGCGCACGGAGAGCTACGGCCTGGTCGTCTGCGATCCGCCGCCCCTGGTGCGCAAGCGCCAGGATCTGGACGCCGCCGCCCGCGCCTACAAGGACCTGAACCGCCTGGCCCTCGCCCGCGTCGAGCCCGGCGGCTTCCTCTTCACCTTCAGCTGCAGCGGCGCCGTGGACACCAAGCTCTTCCGCCAGATCTTCTTCGCCGCCGCCGTCGAGGCCCGCGTGCGGGTGGACCTCCTGGAGCCCCTCGCCGCCGCGCCCGGACCACCCGGTCGCCATCACCCATCCGCAGGGCGAGTACCTCAAGGGGTGGCTGGCGCGGGTGCGCGGGCCGGTGCTGTAGAACGCAAAGCTCTCCTTCAAAAATCTTACTTCAGATATCATTGGGAGCATGCCGGGCTGGTTCCGTCTCACCCTCTGGGGAGCCGTCTTCACCCTGGCGCTCGCCCTCCGCCTGCCGGCCCTCACCGCGGGCCTTCCGTATCCCGGTTACGTCGACGAAGGGTTCGTCCTGAACCCGGCCGCACGGCTGCTCCACACCGGGCACTGGGACCCGGGAACGTACGCCTACCCTTCGCTCCCCCTCTACGCCGTCGCGGGCGCCGTCTCCCTCTACTCTGCCGTCTATTCGGCCGTCCACGGCCACCCTCTCGCGCAGCCCCCTCCGAAGCCCCAACTGCGCTATTACGGCTACGCCGGTCCGGTCGAGATTCTCGTGGCGGGCCGGGTGCTCACTCTCTGCGCGAGCCTGGGGATCGTCGTCCTCACGGGGCTCCTGGCGCGGCGCGCTGGGGGGCGAGGCGGCCGCGCCTTTTCGCCGCCCTGCTGGCCGCTGTCGTGCCCGCGCTGGTGATCCGGGGCGCCGTCGTCTCCGTCGATCCCTGGGCCACCTGCTTCATCCTGGCCGCCCTGCTCTTCGCGGAGAGCGCCGTGCGGGCGGACCGGCCGCTACCGGGACGCCCTCCTCGCGGGGGTGATGACCGGCTGTGCCGCCACCTCGAAGTACACGGCCGCCCTGGCCGGCCTCGCCGTGGCCGCCACGCTCCTGCGGGTCCGGGGGGATGGGCGCCGCAAAGCCACCCTTGCCCGGGCCCTCGGGCTCGCCGCCCTGGCCTCCCTGGCGGCCCTGGTGGCCACCATGCCGGCGCTGGTGCTGAAGACCGGGGAGGTCCTGGAAGCCCTGGCCGAGCCACGCCACGGGCTATGCCGAGAACGCCATCGGCTCGTACTGGGACGAGGCCGTGCGGCGGGCCGAGTGGGACCTCCCCTTCGACGGCCCCGAGCTGCGGAGCCCTTTTCCTGGCCTGCGCGGCCCTGGGCTGGCTGGTGGCCCTGCGGGACCGCCGGTACACCGGCACGGCCTTGGCCTGGACGCTCTACGCCGGGGTCCTGCTGGCCCTGTTCACCTCCTTCGCCTCGCAGCCCTTCCGCAACCTCCTGCCTCTCGTCCCCCTGGCCTGCATCCTGGTGGCGCTGCTCTTCGTCCGGGTGGGGGAGGGGCTGGCCCCCCGGTGGCGCCCTTGGGCGGGCGCCGCCGCGGCGCTTCTCGCCCTGGCCGTCTTCCTGCCGTCTCTTCTCCCCTATGCCCTGGAGCGCTCGCGGACGGTGGATTCGCGGGCGGAGGCCGTCGACTGGCTGCTCCGCCACCGCCGTCCGGAGGAGACCCTCCTGATTTCGGCCGAGCTCCTCGTGGTGCCGGGAGAGATTGCCCGGCTGCCGGGCCGGGCCGTGGTGATGCCGCAGCCGCGGGCGGTCTCCCGCCTGATCCGCCGGCGGGACGTCCGGTTCATCCTGACCGGGAACTTCAAGAGGGGGGAGCACAGGCTGCGGAACGTCCTCCACCAGGGAGAAACGCGCGCCCGCTACCGGCAGGCCGCCGTCTTCGGCGGCGGCGGCGCCCTCGGGCGGAGCGTCAACCGGCGGCGGGTTGTCGTCTACCAGAGGGTCTCCCCAGGCCCCCCTCCTGCTAGGATTTCCCTGAAGTAAGAGGGCCGGCAGGGATGCCGGCGCTCTCTGGGGAGGCGCCCATGAAATCCTTCACCCTCATCCTGTTGCTCGCCCTCTCCGCCGGCTGTGCCGGGGATACGGAAGACTCCGCGGGCGCCGGGGTCCCCCTGACCTCGGCGGCCCAGGCGGCACCGGCCCCCGCGAGCCGCGGAGCCATTCCCCCCAAGCCGGAGCCCGAGCTTCAGGACGAGGAGCGCGCCACCATCGCGCTCTTCGAGCACGCCTCGCCGGCCGTCGTCTACATCACCTCCCTCGCCCTGCGCCGGAACCGCTTCTGCCTTGAACGTCACCGAGATCCCCCAGGGCTCGGGCTCCGGCTTCATCTGGGACCGCGAGGGGCACGTGGTCACCAACTTCCACGTCATCGCGAGCGCCAACGCGGCCCAGGTCACCCTGGCCGACCAGTCCACCTGGGACGCCGAGCTGGTGGGCGGCGCGCCGGAGAAGGACCTCGCCGTGCTCAAGATCGACGCCCCCGCCCGCCGGCTCACGCCGCTCCCCATCGGCACGCTCCGAGAACCTGCAGGTGGGCCAGAAGCGTCTTCGCCATCGGCAACCCCTTCGGCCTCGACCAGACGCTCACCACCGGCATCATCAGCGCCCTGGGCCGCGAGATCCAGTCGGTCACCGGCGGCGCCCATCCGCGACGTCATCCAGACCGACGCCGCCATCAACCCCGGCAACTCCGGCGGCCCGCTGCTCGACAGCGCCGGCCGCCTGATCGGCGTCAACACGGCCATCTACAGCCCCTCCGGCGCCTACGCGGGCATCGGCTTCGCCATTCCGGCGCACGACGTCTCCTGGGTGGTGCCCGACCTCATCCGCTACGGCCAGGTGCAGCGCCCCCGGCTGGGCGTCGAGCTGGCACCGGAGATGCTGGCCCGGAGGCTGGGCCTGGAAGGCGCCATCATCTACCGCGTCGAGCCCGGCTCCGGCGCCGACCGCGCGGGCCTCGAAGGGCTCCAGCGGACGCGCGGTGGCGGCATCGCCCTGGGGGACGTCATCCTGAGCGTGGACGGCGAAGCCGTGGCCTCGAGCGGCGACCTCACCCTCACCCTCGAGAACAAGAAGCCCGGCGACACCGTCCGTGTCGGCCTGCTGCGCGGCGACCGCAAGGTCGAGGTCTCCGTCCGCCTCGGCGCCCCCGCCGGCCGGAACGGCGGCTGAGCGGCTCCCCTCGCCCGCCCAACGGCGCGGCAGCGCTGCCGCGCCGCTCCCCCTCCTCCCCGCGGCATTTACCCTCCGTTCCGCGCCATTCCCCTCTCTTGCCGCGGCAGCTACCCCTCTTGCCGCGGTCGCTCCCAACGCTGCCGTGGCGGCTACCCCTCTTGCCGCGCCAGCCACCCTTCTTGCCGCGGGTGCTCCCACCGCTGCCGCGCCCCTCCCCCCTCTTCCCCGGCTGCTCCCCTCCCTTGCCGCGTGAGCTACCCTTCGTGCCGCGTGTCCTACCCTCCTTGCCGCGCCGCTCCCCCCTCTTGCCGGATCGCACGGGACGAGGGGGCGCTGCCGCGGGAAGAGGGGGAGTTGCCGCGGGAGGACGGGTACGGAGCGCACGAAGAGAGGGGAGAGGCGCACCAGCCTTGCCGGGTGCCGCGGCAGGAAGGGGCAATCGCGCGGATCTCTCCCCGGGACCCGCGTGAGGAAGGGGCGCCCGCGCGGCGGTTCAGCCGCGGTACTGCTCGTCCGAGACCGGCTCCAGCCACTCCGTCTCGAAATCCATATTCAGGGCCATATTCAGGGCCACGTGGACCATGGGCGCGCCGGGCGCTGCGCCATGCCAGTGCTTTTCCCCGGCGGGAATGAAGACCGTCTCCCCGGTCCCCGCCTCCTGCACCGGCCCGCCCCAGGCCTGGAACCGGCACCGCCCCTCCGCCACGAAGAGGATCTGCACCCCGGTATGGGTATGCCAATTCGTCCGCGCCCCCGCTGCAAACTCCACCCGCAGGATCTTGTTCGGAGCCACCTCCGGCCCCACGGCCATCTTCCGCAGGAAGACGGCGCCGGTGAAGTAGTTGGGGTCCGCGGGCTCGGAGGGGAGGGATTGGGGATCGAGGATGTTCATGGTGGGGGAAGTCTCCCTTCGAGTGGATAGGTGATCGGGATCCGACGAGGGCCTCAGTATAGGTCCCGTTGGAAGCGTGGCGTCGCGACCGGCGAGTTGCACCGGTAAGGTATGCCCTTCGAGAGACGCCCCGCCGGCGGTGCCAAAGGAAAGGGCGCCGGTTCAGGACTGGGGCGTCTCTACGGGACGGTATTGCCGACGTGGACGGTTAGGTTACGGAGATCTCGAGGAAACGCCCCCGTAACCTCAACCTTGGCCTTGGCACAAAGGGTCCGTAGAGACGCCCCAGTCCTCTATCGATCACTTTCCTGATCCACAAACGGCGGGGCGTCTCTCGAAGGCAAGATCGTACCGGTGGCATGGGAAGGGCTGAACATCCACGAGACCGCCCCTAGGCTAGACTCCCCACCGCCATGCCCCCCACCGACCGCCTCCAGACCCTCATCCGCACCCAGGGCCCCATCCCCTTCGCCGTCTTCATGGAACAGGCGCTGTACGGCGAGGGCGGCTACTACAGCCGCGACGACGTGCCCATCGGCGAGGAGGGGGACTACGTCACCGGGGCCACGATCTCGCCTCTCTTTGGACGGGTGACGGCCCGGTTGCTGGAACGCCTCGACAAGGCTCTCGGTACGGCCGCGGCGGAGATGTTCGAGGCCGGCTACGGGACCGGCCTTCACCTGGAAAACGTCGTCGCCACCCTTCTGGAGAAGACCATGGGACGGCAGGTCCGCGCCTGGGACCGCGTGCCCCGCCCCCTGCCGGCCGGCGTCGAGCGGGTCCCCAACCTGGACGCGCTCAAGGACGGCGAGGTCCAGGGTTTGATCTTCTCCTACGAGCTCTTCGACGCCCTGCCGGTCCACCGCCTGGTCGGCCGGGCGGACGGGACGGTGGGGGAGCTCTGGGTGGACCTAAACGAGGAAGGCGCTTTCGTCTGGCGCGAAGGCGAGGTCTCCAATCCCAGCCTGCCCGGCCTGCTCCAGTCTTCCGTCCGTAGTCCGGACGTCCCCCTCCAGCCCGGCCAGGTGGCGGACCTGTCACCGGGCTGGGAGCCGCTCTACCGCGCCCTTGCCCGCAAGCTGGGCCGGGGGCTCCTCGTCACCTGCGACTACGGCTTCGAGCGCGAGCGCCTCCTCGACGCCCGCATCCGCGCCAACGGCACCCTGGCCTGCTACACCCGCCAGCGCGTCCACCGCAATCCCTTCGTCCGGGTCGCGGAGCAGGATCTCACCGCCCACGTGGACTTCACCACCCTCATCCAGGCCGGAGAGGCCGAAGGGCTCCGCACCGTCACCCTCACCCGCCAAGCCCTCTGGCTCACCGCCTGCGGCCTCTTCGAAGAGCTTCAGGGCGCCGACGCCGCCACCCGCCTGGGTGCCATGGCCCTTCTGGACGGCGAGGGGATGGGGGAGGAGATCCGGGTGCTCGTGCAGGCGAAGGGGATTGAGACGGAGGGGCTGTTCGAGCCGGGGGTGCTCGGCCGGAGCGCGGAGCGGGCATGAATGCCCTGGCATTCCACACACCTCGGGGTCTTCAAGAGGTTTGAGGAGGCTCCGCTCGCTGTGCCCTTCGAGGAGACGCCCCGACGGCGTTGCCCGCGGAGAGGTCGGTGTTTGAGGACTGGGGCGTCTCTACGGTACGGCCTTGCCGCACGGGACGTTGAGGTTTCTGGGGATATCGAGAAAACGCCTCCGGAACCTTATCTTGGGCCTCGGCACGACGGGTCCGTAGAGACGTCCCCAGTCCTCAACCGGGCATTTACCGGGTCCACAAACGTCGGGGCGTCTCTTTCGAAGGGGACATTGAAACGAATCCAGGCACCCTCTTGGACCTCGTGCTGTATTGGTGGTTCTTCAGGAGCGGGAAGTAGCTTCTCCGGCCTTCCCTCCCGCCGTTGTAAACTCCGCCCCGGCATGCCGATCAACGTTCACGAATTCATCCGCAAATGGACCCAGGCCTCGCTCACCGAGCGCTCGGCCTCGCACCAGCATTTCCTCGACCTCTGCGATCTGGTGGGGCATCCCAAGCCCGCCGAGGCCGACCCGGAAGGCGACACCTTCACCTTCGAGAAGGGCGCCGCCAAGTACGGTGGGGGCGGCCGGCTGGGCCGACGTCTGGAAGCGCGGCTTCTTCGCCTGGGAGTACAAGCGGCGCCACGCGGACCTTGCCGCGGCCTATGACCAGCTCCTGCGCTACCGCGAAGCCCTGGAGAATCCGCCGCTCCTCGTGGTGTGCGACATGGACCGCCTCGTCGTCCACACCAACTTCACCGGCCGGCCCGCCATCGTCCACGACATCCCTCTCGAAGACCTCGGCAAACCCGAGAGCCTGGAGATCCTCCGCGCCGTCTTCCACGACCCCGAGAAGCTCAAGCCGGGCACCACCCGCGAGGGGATCACCCAGGACGCCGCCCAGCGCTTCGCCGACGTCGCCCAGACCATGCGCGCCCGGGGCCTCGATCCTCACGACGTCGCCCGCTTCCTCGACCGCATCGTCTTCACCCTCTTCGCGGAAGACGTCGACCTTCTCCCCGACAAGATCTTCACCCGGCTCGTCCGCAATGCCGACGAAAAGCCCGAAATCTTCGCCCGGCTCGTCCGTGACCTTTTCACCGCCATGGCGATCGGCGGCTTCCTGGGCGTCGAGCTGATCCGCCACTTCAACGGCAACCTGTTCACCGACGGCCCCATCCTCACCCCCACCCGCGACGGAGCTCTGGGTGCATCCGCCGCGCCGCCCGCCTCGACTGGAGCGCCATCGATCCCTCCGTCTTCGGCACCCTCTTCGAACGCGGCATGGACCCCGACAAGCGCTCCCAGCTCGGCGCCCACTACACCAGCCGGGAAGACATCGAGACCCTCGTCGACCCCGTCGTCATGCAGCCTCTGCGGCGCGAATGGGCCGAGGTCCGCCGCCAGGTGGAGAGCACCGTGGCCAAGGCCGCGCCGCCGGCCGAACGACCGTGCCCGCAAGAAGGCGTTGATGGAGGCCAACCTTCTCCTCAAGGGGTTCTGGAACCGGCTGAGCCAGGTCAAGGTGCTGGATCCTGCCTGCGGCTCCGGCAACTTCCTCTACGTCACCCTCCAGAAGCTCAAGGATCTGGAGAAGGAAGTCATCCTCTACTCCATGGATCAGGGCTTTCCGGGCCTCCTCCCCCAGGTCGGCCCCTGGCAGCTCTACGGCATCGAGATCAACCCCTACGCCTTCGAGCTGGCGCAGATGAGCGTCTGGATCGGCTATCTCCAATGGATTCGCGACAACGGTTTCGGAGAGCCGGACGATCCCGTTCTGCGGCCGATGGACAACTTCGAGAACAAGGACGCGATTCTGGACCTTTCCGATCCTGAGAATCCTCGGGAGACCGGAGTGGCCGAAGGTGGACTTCATTGTGGGGAATCCGCCGTTTTTGGGGGGGAAGAAACTGCGGGCTGGGTTGGGGGATGACTATGTGCAGTTGATTTTTCGGGTTTGGGCTGATCGTGTTCCTGCTGAGGCGGATCTCTGCTGCTATTGGTTTGAAGCGGCGCGTGCGGCGATCGAGAAGGGGCGATGCCTGCGAGCCGGCCTCCTGGCGACTCAGGGTATTCGTGGAGGCGCCAGTCGGGAAGTCCTAGAGCCGGATAAAAGCCACCGGGAATATCTTCTTTGCTGTCAGCGATCAGGATTGGGTTCTGGACGGAGCCACAGTTCACGTCTCGATGGTGGGCTTTGATGGTGGGGAGGAAGAAGAGCGATACCTTGACGGAAAAGCCTGTCAAGGAAATTCATGCCACTCTGACCTCTGCTGCAGATTATTCTCGTGCCGTAGGGCTGCGTGGTAATCGAAATCTTTCATTCATGGGCGCCACTCCTTCGGGTTCTTTTGAAATCACCACGCCCGAAGAAAGCGCTCCAAGCCGTCCGTGTGGACCGGTAGGGTTGTACCTTCGAAAGACGTCCCGCCGTCTCCGTGGCCTGCGCAGGGTTATCGTGGGCGGTATGGGAACGTCTCTACGGTCTCCCAAGGATTGTGGTCTCGCTGGCTTTGGGTTACTTGATCGGCAAGATGCGGACGCGAAGGGAGCTGGCATCAATCACGATCGAGAGCTCCGGCTTCGAGCTCCCTTTCGTACTGGCGAAGTGCTTGGACGACGATCGGTGTCATGGTTTCAGGCAAGAGATCCTGAGTGCGAACCTGGATCACGCTGGGGCCCTTTCCCTGCGTCAATGCAAGGAGCCGACTGAAATCCAGGTCATTCGTGAAGATGACGTACCGGTCTCGGAGGGCCCAGTCGAGAAGCTCGGAATCCTGGGCACGGGGATCGCCAATTTCAGACCAGTGGGAAGCTTCAAAGCCATGACCTCTTAGAACCGGCACCCATTCCGGCGTCAGGTTCATATCGATCAGTATCTTCATCAAGCGGTCATGCTCAAGGGGACTTCAACTTCTTCGACTCGCCAAGTCGCATAGGACAGGGCCTGCCGTATGTCCTCCAACTCCAGGTAAGGATAGGCCTGAAGGATTCTGTCCTCTGAATGCCCCACTGCCAGCAACCCCAGAATCGTGCCGACGGTGACACGCAAGCCGCGGATGCAGGGTTTGCCACCCATGACGTTAGGGTCCCTGGTGATTCGGTCTATTGGCTGCATGGTGTATCCAGTATACGGCCAGAGAGGCCCCGCGGCAGCTCCGCGGAAGAGCTTGTCAACATCATGATATTCTCAAGTACGCCGGGTTCAAGGCGGACCTGAGCAGACCTGTCGACTAGGAGATCTCATGAAGCGACTCGTTCTTTGTTCCCTGGCTGTCCTGCTTACCGCGGGGGCCCTTGCCGTCAAGCCGGTCTACGCCTGCACCATGTACCCTGCCTGCGTAGAAAACGGTTGCGAATGGAAATGCGGCGAAGGCCCTTCGATCTGCAACACCTGCACTGGCTCTTGCCGCTGCCTTTGAAGAGGGCGGCCTCACCTCAACCCCTCTCCTAATGGAGAGGGGCTCAAGACAGGATTTCTTGCTGGTCTCTCCCTCTCCTTTTAGGAGAGGGAGCTGGAGGGTGAGGTCACATTCTGCAGGTATCCCCACCCGCGGCGGGCAGGTAGCACTCCTTGACGTAGTCCATCACCATGCGGTCGGCGTTGTAGCGCCAGGCGAGGGTGCGCATGGCGCGCTTGACGCGGGCGATCCAGCCGCGGGGGATGTCCTGGGTGCCGGGTCGTCCGCGGCCTCGCTAGTAGAGGGGAATGACCTCGCGCTCCAGGGTCTCGAAGAGGGCGAGGGCGTCGCGCTCGTCCTGGATCTCGGGGTCGGCGTGGATCTCGCCGTCGCCGATGGCGAAGCCGTTGCCGCCGTCGTAGCCCTCGGCCCACCAGCCGTCGAGGATCGAGCAGTTGAGCACGCCGTTCAGGATGCACTTCTCGCCGCTGGTGCCGCAGGCCTCCAGGGGCCGGCGGGGGGTGTTGAGCCAGACGTCGACGCCCTGCACGAGCTGGCGGCCGACGTGCATGTTGTAGTTCTCGACGAAGACGATGCGTGCCGGCGAAGCGGGGGTCGTTCTCCAGGTTGGCCACGCGCTGGGCCAGCGTCTTGCCGCCGGTGTCGCGGGGGTGGGCCTTGCCGGCGTAGACGATCTGGACGGGGCGCTCGGGGTCGTTCACCAGGCGGTCGAGCCGGTCGAGGTCGCGGAACAGGAGGTCGGCCCGCTTGTAGGTGGCGAAGCGGCGGGCGAAGCCGAGGGTGAGGGCCTCGGCGTGGAGCGGCGCGCTCGGCGGGCTCGGGCTGGCCGAGGCGGCGCCGCCGGTCGGCGAGGCGGCCGCGGACGAAGGCGATGAGGCGGGCCTTGAGCACCTGGTGGACCTCCCAGATCTCGGCGTCGGGGACCTTGTCGATCTTGGTCCCAGAGGTCGGCGGCAGGCAGATGCGGTCGAGCCAGCGCGGCCCGAGGTAGCTGGACGAAGCAGGTCGTGCATGTCGGCGGCGAGCCAGGTGCGCACGTGGACGCCGTTGGTGATGTGGCCGATGGGCACCTCTTCCTCGGCCTTGCCGGGGTAGAGGCCGATGCCACATCTTGCGCGAGACCCGGCCGTGAAGGGCGGAGACGCCGTTGGCGCGGCGGGTGAGCTTGAGGGCCAGCACGGTGGGGCAGAAGGTGGCGTTGGCGTCGTCCGGATGCTCGGAGCCGAGGTCGAGCACCTCGTCGAGCGGGAGGCCGAGGCCGCGGGCGAGGGGCTCCAGGTGGCGGCTCGCGAGGTCGGCGCGGAAGCGGTCGTGCCCGGCTTCGACGGGGGTGTGGGTGGTGAAGACGCTGGTGGCGGCCACCTCGCGCAGGGCGTCGGCGGGAGCCAGGCCGTCGCGCTCCACGAATTCGCGGGCGCGCTCGAGGAGGGCGAAGGCGGAGTGCCCCTCGTTCAGGTGGATCACGGAGGGCTTGATCCCCGCGATGCCGAGGGCCCGGTAGCCCGCCCACGCCGAGCAGGATCTCCTGCTGGATGCGGGTCTCCTGGTCGCCGCCGTAGAGGCGGGCGGTCAAGGCCTGGTCGTCGGGCGAGTTGGCGTCGTCGCGGGCGTCCAGGAGGAGCAGGAGGCTGCGGCCCACGTTGACGCGCCAGAGGCGGAGGAAGACGTCCCGGCCCGGCAGCTCGACGCTGAACCGGAGCTGCTCGCCGCCTGTCTCCCGATCTGTGCCGGTGACGGGGTCGGCCGGCAGCTCGGCGCCGGAGATGGGCTCGTAGAGGTCCTGCTGCCAGCCGGACTCGTCGATGAGCTGGTGGACGTACCCCTGGTGATAGAGGAGGCCCACGCCCACCACGGGCGCGCCCAGGTCGCTCATGCTCTTCAAGTGGTCGCCCGCCAGCACGCCCAGGCCGCCGGAGTAGATGGGGAGCGACTGGTGGAGGCCGAACTCGGCGGAGAAGTAGGCCACGGGACGGGCGAGGATGGGGCCGGCGTGGGTGAGGCCCCAGCTCTCGCCCCCCTGGAGGTAGCTCTGGAGCCGGCGGTGGGCCTGGTCGATGCGGGTCTGCATCTCCAGGTCGTGTACCCGGCGGTTGATCTCGGCCGGGCTCCACGCGCTGGAGGAGGGCTACGGGGTTGTGGTAGACGAGGCGCCAGATCTCCGGATCGAGCTCGCGGAAGATGGCGCGAATGTCGGGCTGCCAGGACCACCAGAGGTTCTGGGCCAGCTCGCGAAGTTTCTGAAAAGTTCCATCCTTCAGTTCGTTCATGGGTGCCGGGGACTATAGCGCCGCCCCCGTCTCCCATCAACGCCACGTCGGCTCCGGGTCAACGGCGCAGCAGGGGGACCAGCGGCTCCAGACCCGAAACGAGGGTTTCCAGGAGGTCCGCCGCGGCGTCGCGGGTCTCGTCATCCAGGAGCTCGATGCGGGCGATCAGCCGCAGGAGCCGGGGGTTCCGGACGCCGGCGTTGGACTCGTCCAGCAGGGCTCCCGCGCCGGTGCCGAAGAGGAGCGCCATCCGGTAGAGCGTATGGGCCTTGGGCAGCAGCCCCTTGGTCTCGTACCGTTTGATGGAGGAAGGCGGCAGGCTCAGCAGCGCGGCGAGATCGGTCTGGCTCCACCCCCGCTCCAGGCGGAGTTTCCGGATTCGGGATCCGATGAGAAGGGCCAGGGCTTTTCGGGATCGGGGCAGCGAGGGCTTTCGCATGCGGTAATGCTCTCCCAGGTGCCGACGTTTTGTCAACAGGCCGTGGATGAAACGTCAACAGACCTTCAGGGCACCGCTGGATACTAATTGCTGAATAGAATGCTGACGAGATGTCAGGTTCCGGGAGAGGATGTCATAATCCTCGTGGATTACGGCGATGCGTGCCAATGATGGCCACGCCTTCCGTCCTGATCCTCCAAGAGGAGACGAACATGACTCAACAGCCCACGTCCCGTTGGTTCCGGATTCTGCCCCTGCTCGCGTTCTGTGTTTTCGCTACCGCGGTCTCGGGAGAGGCCCGTGTTTCCGCAATCCGGCCCGAGCCGGCGACCCTGGCCGAGAGGTTGGAGCGCCTGCTGCCGGAGGCTCTCCGGGGCTGGATCGCGCCACCGGCCGCGGCCCGCGAAGGCTCCCGCCCCGCGAGCCGGCCGGCGGTGCCCCGCAAGTGCGGAGGCGGGATCGATCCCAACGGCAAGCCCTGCGGCTAGCCGCGGGTAGAAAGGAACGTCGTTAGCGAACGAATCGACACAAAGATGTTCTTGGGCGGCGTCTCCGTGAGAGAATAGGCGTCTTCGACAGGAGTCAAAAATGGCCGAACGCGAGGACGCCGCCAACGTCGAGGTTGTCGAGCCGATTGAGGTCGATCGGATTGAGATCGAGAAGATCGAGCATCTCTTGGAGGAAAGCCGGGCCAAGCGCTACCGCGATCCCCGGGGGATGTTGCGCCTTGCCGAGCAGGCGCGGGAGGCCGCCGAGCGCCTCGGCGATTCCCACTTGGCTCGGCGGCCGGCCGCCGACCTGCGGTGCCGGGTTTTCGCGGAGGTCGCGAACGCCTACCGGCTGTCGGATCGGCTCGACCTTGCGGAGCAGGCGATGAGGCGTGCTCTGGGCTCTTTTGAAGCCGGGTCGAAAGATTCTCAGCTCCTCGCGCTGCTGTCGGACCGGCTGTCTTCGCTCCTGTGCCACCGCCGGCGTTTTACCGAGGCGCTGGAGCTGCTCGACATCCTCGGCGAGCTCTACCGGTCTTCCGGCGAGGGGCACCTCGCCGGCCGGACCCTGGTTCTGCGGGGGCTGTACACGGAGTACAGCGGAGACCCCGAGCGCGCCGCGGAGCTGCACCCTCGAGGCGCTGGAGATCATCGATTCGGAAAAGGACCCCGCCCTGCTCCTGGCGGCGGTCCACAACCTCCTCTGGTGCGCCACGGAGATGGGCCTTTTCGCGGCCGTTCGCCGGCTCCTCCCCGGCGTCCTTCCCCTCTATGGGGAGGACCGCCTGAACCGGCTGAGGCTGGGCTGGGTCGAGGCCCGTGTGGCGGCCGGGTTGAAGGAAGTCCGGGAGGCGGAGCGGACCTTCCGGGAGGTACGCGGTGGCTTCCTCGGGGAAGGGCTTCTTTTTCCGGGCAGTCTGGTCTCTCTCGACCTCGCTCTCCTTCTGCTGCAAGAAGGCCGGGCGGTAGAGATCGTGGAGCTGGCCGGGGAGCTGATCCTCTCGTTCCGGGCCCTTGGCGTGGGGCGCGAGGCCGTGGCCTCCCTGGTTCTGCTGCGGCGGGCGGCGGAAGGGACGTGGCGGTCCGAGACGGAGGAGATGTTGAAGGAACGGATTCTGGCGGCCCGCGAGGCGGTGCGGGCGATCTCACCCCAACCCCTCACCTGAAGGAAAGGGCTTCAGGGAGACGCCGTTGCTCAGCCGGCTCCGCCGTCCTCTTCCTCTCCTTCAGGAGGGGGAGCCGGAGGGTGGGGCCGTGGCTCCATCGCCCGCCGAACCGCCTCCTCCAGCCGCCGTTCCCACTCCTCCGGGGTCATCGCCGGGAGGGCGGGAAGCGCGGGCGGGCCGAGGAGGGTGCCGTTTCCGGCTCTTTGGGAGATGCCGGCGAGGAGCCCTTCACTCAGGGGCTCGGGGCTGTGGGCGAGGTGGTAGAAGACCAGGGGATCGATGCCCAGCGTGCGCAGCAGGTCGAGGATCTGGCTGACCTTGAGGACCCGCTTGCCGGCGAGGATCTGGGAGAGGAGGCCCTGCCCCCAGCCGAGGCGCCGCTCCACTTCGCGGCGGGACCATCCCGACCGGTCGATCAGGAGCTCCAGAACCTCGGTGTACCGCCGGATTTCTTCTTCCATCCCGGCCGGCATTCTATAGCAAGGGCTCGCTCTGAAGGCCTGGCTTTTGGCTCGGGTAAACGATACCGGCCATCAGGTGCCGGTACAGAAACCGGGCCGAGCCGTGAGAGTGGTTTTTCTCAGCTCTATCTTGTTCTGCAAATTGGACACCACGGAGCCGCGCCGTCCGCGCGTGAAATTTCTTCTAACCTCCGCACGCCACGCGGCTTAGCGGCAGGGGGACCGGGGGCGCCCGGCGGGGTGCTGCCTAGAATCTCGCCGCCATGGAAATGTTCCGCAACATTGGGATCGCCCTGAAGCTGCTGCGCGAGCTGCGGGGGCGGAGCCAGGCCGAGCTGGCCCGCAAGGCCTCGGTGGGCAAGAGCCAGCTCTCCAAGTACGAGAACGGCAAGGAGCTGCCGAAGCTCGATTCGTTGCAGAAGCTTTTGGGAGAGCTGGGTGTGACCCCCCTGGGCTTCTTCCATGCTCTCCACACCATCGACCTCCAGGAGCAGATGCTGAGCGACGGCGGCACCCCGTCCTCGGTGCTGGGCCAGTCGCTCCTCCCCCACGGGGGCGTGCTCTCCAAGGCGGCGGACGAGGCCTTCCGCAAGATCGTGGGCGACCTTCTGGACATTTACGGCCAGCTCCAGAGCGACCTCCTCTTCCGGGGCGTCCGGCCCGCGCCGCCCGCCGAGGCCTTTCCGGACGATCTGTAGGGGACCTGGTGCAGCCGTCACCGGGCCGGCCGCACCAGGCCGATTCGGTCATCCGCGGGAAGTGCCGCCGCTCCGGCGTCTCGTTGACACCGCCCCCGTCCTCTTGTTACTCTCCGTCTCCCTTGGCGAACGCCAAGAGAGCAACGACCTTAGGCCCGTAGCTCAGTTGGTTAGAGCGCTACGTTGACATCGTAGAGGTCAGCGGTTCAAGTCCGCTCGGGCCTACCATACATCGTCAGGAGTCATGCTCAGGCGCTTAGCTCAGCTGGTTAGAGCGCTACCTTCACACGGTAGAGGTCAGCGGTTCGAGTCCGCTAGCGCCTACCATCCCTCCCTCTCGTGACCTCCGCGGGCCGCGGAGACGGGAGCGAAACCCCTTTTCAGTTGTATCCTTAAAGAAGACGCTCTCATGGAGACGATGACGGAATCTCTCAGCCTCACTCTGCCCGACGGCTCCGTTCGTACGGTCCCGGCCGGCACCACGCCGCTCGAAGTGGCGCTGTCGATCGGTCCGCGCCTGGCGAAGGACGCCGTGGGCGCCGAGCTCGACGGCCAGCGGATCGACCTGCGCCTGCCGCTCCGCGAAGGGCGGCGCGTTCCGCTCTTCACCGTCAAGAGCCCGGAGGCCGGCGACTTCATCCGCCACAGCGCCGAGCACGTGCTGGCCGACGCCGTGAAGCGGCTGTGGCCGGAGGCCGAGTACGACGCCGGCCGCCAGGACCATTCGGAGAAGTTCCAGTACGACTTCCGCTTCCCCCGCGCCTTCACGCCCGAGGATCTCGAGAAGATCGAGGAGACCATGCGCGACGATCCTCGCCGGAGGGGAGCGCCTTCGAGCGCATCGAGGTCACCCGCGAGGAGGCCGAGCGAGATCTTCCGCGGCCTGGGTGAGACCCTGAAGCTGGAGCGCCTCAAGGACATCCCCGAGGGCGACACCATCACCCTCTACCGGGACGGCCGGTTCACCGACCTCTGCCGCGGGCCGCACGTGCAGAACCTGGCGCAGATCGGGGCGGTCAAGCTGCTGGAGGCGTCGAGCGTCTACTTCAAGGGCGACGAGGCCAACGAGCGCCTGCAGCGCATCTACGGCACGGCCTTCGGCAGCCAGAAGGACATGGACGAGTACCTGGCGCGCGTCGAGATGGCGCGGGCGCGGGACCACCGCCGCCTGGGCCAGGAGCTGGACCTCTTCAGCTTCAACCCGCTGGCGCCGGCCATGCCCTTTCTCCATCCCAAGGGCGCGGCCCTCTACTCGGTCTCATGGACTACGTGCGGGGGTTGCAGAACCGCCGCGGCTACGGCGAGGTGGTGACCCCGCAGATTCTCGACGTCGGAGCTGTGGAAGACCTCGGGGCACTACGCAGAACTACCACGAGAACATGTTCTTCACCGAAGCGGACGAGCGGCAGATCGCGGTCAAGCCGATGAACTGCCCGACGCACTGCCTGATCTTCGGCACGCGGCTGCGCTCCTACCGCGACCTGCCCATCCGCTACTCGGACTTCGGGCGGCTCCACCGCTACGAGCGCAGCGGCGTGACGGCGGGCCTGTTCCGGGTGCGCTCCTTCTGCAGGACGACGCCCACGTCTTCTGCACCGAGGAGCAGATCGAGTCCGAGGTGCTCGCGGCCTCGGAGATGATCCTGGAGGTCTACCGCACCTTCGGCTTCGACGAGGTGCGCATCGAGCTGTCCACCCGGCCGGCGAAGCGGGTGGGCTCGGACGAGACCTGGGACCACGCCGAGGCGGCTCTGGCGCGGGCGCTCGACCAACCAGGGGCGGGAGTTCCAGGTCAACCCGGGCGACGGCGCCTTCTACGGGCCGAAGATCGACTTCCACGTCAAGGACGCCCTGGGCCGCAGCTGGCAGCTCGGCACCATCCAGCTCGACTACCAGATGCCGCAGCGCTTCGGCCTGACCTACGTGGCGCCGGACGGCGCGGAGCGCCAGCCGGTGATGATCCACCGGGCCATGCTGGGCTCGCTGGAGCGCTTCCTGGCCATCCTCATCGAGCAGACGGCCGGCGCCTTTCCCGCTCTGGCTCGCGCCCGTCCAGGCGGTGGTGCTGCCGATCTCGGAGAAGTTCGCCGAGTACGCGGCCGGTCCGTGCGCGACCGGCTCGCCGCGGCGGACGTGCGGGTGGAGCTCGACGACCGCAACGAGAAGCTCGGCTACCGCATCCGCGAGGCGCAGCTCCAGAAGGTCCCCTACATGCTGGTGGTGGGGGCCCGCGAGCAGGAGGACGGCACCGTCTCGGTGCGGCGGCGCGCGGGCGAGGACCTGGGCGCCATGACCGCTCGACGCCTTCCTGGCGCGGGCCCGTGAGATCACGGTGTCGCGCGGCCGGGACCTTTGAGCACACTAAGATAGGAGGACGAATCTGAACAACCAATCACGGGCCGCGAAGCCCGGACGCTCCCAGGGGGTGAGCTGAGACATCGACAAGACGACTCGGATCAACGAGCGCATCCGGGTACGCGAGGTGCGCCTGGTCGACGCCGACGGCGGCCAGGCCGGGATCGTGCCGGTCGAGGAGGCCCTGCGGCGGGCTCAGGAGCGAGTCTCGACCTGGTGGAGGTGGCCCCCACGGCCAAGCCGCCGGTCTGCCGCATCATGGACTTCGGCAAGTTCCTCTACCAGCAGAAGAAGAAGGCGCACGAGTCGAAGAAGAAGCAGAAGATCATCCACGTCAAAGAGGTCAAGTTCCGGCCCAACATCGACGAGCACGACTACGACTTCAAGCTCAAGAACGCCATCCGCTTCCTGGAGGAAGGCGACAAGGTCAAGGCCACCGTCCAGTTCCGGGGCCGCGAAATGGCGCGCCAGGATCTCGGCCACAAGCTGATGCAGCGGCTGGCGGCGGACCTGGGAGAAGCAGCAGTGGTAGAATCCTCGCCCCGAAATGGCCGGCAACCGGATGCACGTCATCTTCGGTCCGCCGCGCCACGGGGGAGCCAAGAAGGCAACCTCCTGAATCCCCCCTGAAAAGAGGCGATTGGGAAGAACGCCGGGAGGGAAGTCATGCCCTCCGAGGCTGTTCGTCTGTTCGGGGATCGTTCGCTTGTTTGGGGACAATTCGCTTGTTTGAGGACAATTTCGGAAGAAAGGAGCACCCTTGCCCAAGCAGAAGACGCACAAGGGTGCTGCGAAGCGTTTCAAGGTCACGGGAGGCGGCAAGGTGACGCGTCACCAGGCGATGCACAGCCACATCCTGACCAAGAAGACCACCAAGCGGAAGCGCAACCTGCGCAAGTCCGTCGAGGTCTCGCCCGCGTTCGCCGCCACGATCAAGTCGATGTTGCACCAGTAGGCGGCCGGCGCCCAGCAGCGCCGCCCCCATAACCAATCCGGCCCCGGTGGGACGGACCTGTCCCCCGGAGCCGCGGCCCCCGGCGATCCGCCCTGGGCGATTTTCCCTGGGAGCCCCGTGCGGGCCACTGACCGCTCCGCCTCCCACGGCGTGGAGCAGAAACGAGGTTCGAGAGATGGCACGTGTCAAGCGTGGCACCGAAGCGCATCCAAGCCGCAAGAAGATTCTCGGCATCGCGCGAGGGCTTCTACGGCACCAAGTCGAAGAGCCACCGCATGGCCAAGCTGGCGGTCGACAAGGCGCTCAACTACGCCTACCGCGACCGCCGGCAGAAGAAGCGCCAGCTCCGGAGCCTCTGGATCGTCCGCATCAACGCCGCCGCCCACCTGAACGGCCTCAACTACAGCCGCCTGATCGCCGGCCTGAAGGCCGCCGGCTCGACGCTCGACCGCAAGATCCTGGCCGACCTCGCCGTGCGCGATCCCAAGGCCTTCGCGGGCCTGCGCGGACCGGCGAAGCAGGCCCTGGAGAAGGCGGCCGCCATGCCGCCGCGGAGGCCTGAGGAGTGAGCGCGGTCCGGCGGCGGCCTGGAATCCCGGGCCGAGGAGTTCGAGAGCGCCTGCGCCGAGGTCGCGCGACCGCGCCGCTTGGGAGGACCTGCGCGTGCGCTGGGTCGGCCGCAAGCAGGGGATCGTCCGCTCTCTGCTCGACGACATCGGAAGGTCGAGCCGGCCGAGCGCCGTGCCTACGGCGAGGCGGTCAACCGCTTGAAGGAGACGCGTCGAGCGCCGCCTGTCCGAAATCGGACGAGGCGCTCGCCGCCCGCGAGCGGGAGGCGGTCCGCCGCGTCCGCCGCCGTGGACGTCACCCTCCCCGGGCGGCAGCCCACCCTCGGCAGCCTCCACCCGGTGACCCTGGTCAACCGGGACATGGAGCAGATCTTCGCCGAGCTGGGCTACAGCGTGGCCGAAGGCCCCGAGGTGGAGACGGACTACCACAACTTCGAGGCCCTCAACTTCCCGCTCGACCACCCGGCGCGCGACACGCAGGACACGTTCTTCCTGGAGAACGGCTTGCTGCTGCGCACCCACACCTCGCCGGTGCAGATCCGCACCATGCTGGCGCGCAAGCCGCCGATCCGGGTCATCTGCCCGGGCCGGGTGTTCCGAAACGACAACGACCTGCGCCACTCGCCCATGTTCCACCAGGTCGAGGGGCTGGCCATTGCGGAAGGGCTCACCGATGGGGCACCTCAAGGGGACGCTCCTCGCCTTCCTGCGCCGGCTGTTCGCGCCCGACGTGGAGATCCGCCTGCGGCCGAGCTTCTTCCCCTTCACCGAGCCGTCGGCGGAGGTGGACGTCACCTGCCAGACCTGCAAGGGGAAGGGGTGCGACGTCTGCTCCGGCACCGGCTGGATGGAGATCCTGGGCTGCGGCATGGTCGATCCCGCGGGTGCTCGCCGGCTGCGGCATCGACCCCGATCGTCTACTCCGGCTACGCCTTCGGCATGGGGGTCGACCGGGTGGCGATGAACCGCTACGGCATCCCCAACATCCGCCTGCTGTTCGAGAACGACGAGCGCCTGCTGCGCCAGGTGCGCGGCTGATGCTCTTCTCCACGCAGCTGGCTCGCCCAGTACGTCGACCTGCCGGCCGACCTCCGAGGAGCTGGCCCGGCGCCTGACCGCCGCCGGCCTGGCCGTCGAGGGGACGGAAGCACACGAGGCTGACGACGTGCTGCTGGACGTCGACGTCACCACCAACCGGCCCGACTGCATGAACCACTTCGGCCTGGCGCGGGAGATCGCCGTGATCTACGACCAGCCGCTGCAGCGCCCGCCGCCGAGCCCTCGGAAGCCGCCGAGAAGACGGCGGACGCCTGCAAGGTCGTCATCGAGGACGACGAAGGCTGCCCCCGCTTCGTGGCCCGGGTGGTCCGCGGCGTCAAGATCGGCCCCAGCCCGGACTGGCTCGAAGACGCGCCTGGAGGCCATCGGCCTGCGCGCCGATCAACAACGTGGTGGACGTCACCAACTTCATCCTCTGGGAGCTGGGCCAGCCGCTCCACGCCTACGACCTGGCCAAGCTCGCCGACGGCACCCTCGTGGTGCGCCGGGCACGGGCGGGCGAGCGCCTGACGACGCTCGACGGCGTCGAGCGCGAGCTCGATCCCGAGCATGCTGGTGATCGCCGACGCGAAAGTCCCCGTCGGCCTGGGCGGCGTCATGGGCGGGGCGCGACAGCGAGGTCACGGACGCCACCCGCGACATCCTGATCGAGGGCGCCCACTTCGACCGCAAGCGGGTGCGCTCGGCGGCTCGGCGGCTCGGCATGCACACCGACGCGAGCCACCGCTTCGAGCGCGGCGCCGACCCTGGAATGCTGCGGCGTCGCCGTGGCCCGGGCGGCCGCCCTGATCGCCGAGGTGGCGGGAGGGACGGTGCTCGCCGGCGACGTGGACGTGCGGAACGGGCATTCCTGGAACCGCCAGGGCCGGCTCGACCTCGCGAGGCTCGACGCCTTCGCCGGGGCCACGATCGATCCCGAAGAGTCCGAGCGCTGGTTGACCGGCCTGGGTTTCGAGCGTCGAGAAGAGCGGCGAGACCCTCTGGAACGTCACCGTCCCCACCTGGCGCTACTACGACTTCCAGCCCCGCCCCGAGCCGCCGCACGAGGTCTATCCCCAGGATCTCTACGAAGAGGTTCTGCGGATCTACGGCCTCGACCGGATCGAGGCGGCGCTCCCCGGCATCCCCGGCTTCGACGCGCCGCGCCAGCCGCATCAGGTCCGCCGCGAGCGGGCGCGCCAGCAGCTCGCGGCCTCGGGCTACGTGGAGACCATCCACTTCGCCTTCCTGGACGCCGCCCGCGATTCCGCGTTCCCCAGCCTGCGGCCCGGGGTGCAGCCGCATGCGGCTGGCCAATCCGCTCTCCGAGCAGTATGCGGTGCTGCGCCGTTCGCTGGTTCCGAACCTGGTGGACACGGCCCGCTTCAACCAGCGCCGAGGGCTCACCGCCGTGCGCATGTTCGAGATCGCCACCGTCTTCTTCGACCAGGGGAAGGGGGAGATTCCGGACCAGCCCGAGCACCTGGCGCTCGTCTGCGGCGGCCGGCTGGGCAACCCCTGGCAACGCGAGGTGGACCTCGACTTCTTCGATCTGAAGGGAGCCCTCGAGGCGCTGGCGGCGGGCTTCGGCGTGTCGCTGGAGGTCCGCCCGGCGGAGCTGCCGGGGCTGCTCGCGGGCAACTCGGCCGAGCTGGTGCAGGGTGGCCGGACGGTCGGCTATCTCGGGCGCGTCGAGGAAGAGGAGGGGTATCCCCTCTACGTGGCCGAGCTCGAGATGCAGACCCTGTCAGGGGAACAATCGGGGGCGACCCGGGCCTCGCGATCCGGATTCCCTCGCGCTTCCCCGGCATTTCGGCGGACTTCACCTTCACCCATTCCCTGGACGTCCCCTGGGCGGACATCGACCGCGTGGTCGCCGAGTTGGCACCGCCGGATCTGGTCTCTTGGGATCTCAAGGTCCGCTATCGGGGTCAGGGCGTGCCCGAGGGAGCCGTCAACACCACCCTCTCGTTCCAATACAACGCGCTGGACCGTTCGCTCACCCAGGAGGAGGTCAACGCCCGGCAGCTCGGCCTCAACCAGGAGCTGGAGCGGCGGTTCGGCTGGAAGGGGTAGTCATCACCGTGGAAATCGAGTGGCTGGAACCGCTGGAGACCCGGGTCCGCGAAGCCGTGGAGCGGCTGGGCGACCTCAAGGAAGAGAACCGCACCCTCCGCGACCGCGTCGGCGTCCTGGAGAGCCAGGACACTGACGAAGAGGTCCAAGCGCTCCGGGCCCGCGTCCGGGACCTCGAAGGCGAGATCGCCGAAGCCGCCGCGGCGGCTGAGAGCTGGGAGGCCGAGCGCGAAGAGATCCGGCGGCGGGTGGAGGGGTTGGTGGCGCGGCTGGAGGGGTTAGCGGGTTAGGTCCACCCCAACCACCTCTCCAATGTCCTTCACCCCGTCCCGTGCCATCAATCCCAGCAGCTCCTCGTTGATCCGCCGGGGGAGCGAAGGCCCCTCGTAGATCAGGCCGGTGTAGACCTGCACCAGCGACGCCCCGGCCCTGAGCCGCCGGTAGGCCTCGGCCCCGGAATCGATTCCCCCCACGCTGATCAGCACCGCCTTGCCGAACAAAGACCGGGCGACCGCCTGGAAGATCCCGAAGCTCTTCTCCCGCAGGCACCGGCCCGAGAGGCCGCCGAAGTCTTTGGCCCCCGGCACCAGCGAGTAGTCGATGGTGGTGTTGGTGGCGATGATTCCGGCCGCGCCGGCCCCGACGGCAGCTTCCGAGAGGGCGACCGCTTGGGCGGGTAGGAGATCCGGCGCGATCTTCACCAGGACAGGCTTGGCCGTGATCCCCTTGGCCAAGCCCAGGAGGGTCCGCACGAACTCCTCGTTCTGGAGGTCCCGCAGGCCCGGCGTGTTGGGCGAGGAGAGGTTCACCACCAGGTAGTCGCAGAGGTCGTGGAGGCCCCGGAGGAGCGTTTCGTAGTCGTCGAGCGCCTTCTCGGGCGGGGTCGCCTTGTTCTTGCCGACGTTGACGCCCAGCGGGAGGCTGGCGGGATAGACCTTCTCCAGGTGCCCCCTCAGCGCCGCCATCCCCCCGTTGTTGAAGCCCAAGGCGTTCTGGAGGCTTTGCTGGCGCGGGGTGGCGGAACAGGCGTGGACGCGGGTTGCCCGGCTGGGGGAGGGGAGTGACCGTGCCCACCTCGACGAAGCCGAAGCCCAGGGCCGCCAGGCCGCGGACCGCGACCCCGTCCTTGTCGAAGCCGGCGGCGAGCCCCACTGGATTGGGAAAGTCGCGGCCGAAGAGGGTCTGCCGAAGCCTGGGGTCGCGCACCAGGTTCCGCCGGGCCAGAGCAGATGCGGCGCCGGGCACGGCTTGGGTGGCCCGCAGCGCCCCCATGCCAAGGGTGTGGGCCCGCTCCGAATCGAGGCGGAAGAGCAGGCGGCGGAGGGCGGAGTAGAGGGGCACGGTCGGGGGATTGTAGCCTTCCCGGAGCACTACTACGACTGTGGTATAGTGTGCCTCGCCAAACCGCTGGCACTACGTCACTTGCTGGCCGGGTAGGCACTGCCGACGGATAGGGGAACCATGCTTTCAACCACCACACCGGTTGAGATTTTCGGCGAGGTCTACCACGTCCGAGGTGGCGATGAGGATGGGTATCTCCAGGGCTTGGCCGACCTCGTGGATCGCAAGATGCGAGAGGTGGCCGAGCACGTGAAGGGCGACACGACACGGATCGCCATCCTGGCGGCACTCAATCTGGCAGACGAGCTGTTCCAGAGTCAAAGCAGTCAAGAAGGGGAACGGGTCGAGATCAGGGAGAAGGTGGCGGCGCTGACAGAGGAATTAACTCTGGCCCTCGAAGGTTGAAAAGGGGGCTGCGGCGACGCCAGCTCAAGATATGATGAAAATAGGGTTTGCATCCCCTGTGTGGTTCGTGATGGGTACTACGATTGTAGAACCAACTATCATTCCACGGGAGTCTTTTACTCGTGTGGCCCGTGCCAGCCTCGCACGTACGAGGACGCTGACGGCTCACGAAGCGGACACCCACCTGGCGCGTTAGGTTCTAAACGCCATGGCCCACACGGCCATGCGGGGGATGCCCTTTTGCCCTCCTCTCCGGAGAGAGGGCCCTCCCAGATCTCGCCGGTCCCTTTGAACGATAAGGGGTAACCGGTGAACACCGAAATCATTATTCTGGCCGCGTCGATCTTTTTCGCCGCGGTCGCGGTCCTGGTCCTGGTCTTCGGATGGCGCTCCATCCGCCAGGAAGGGCGTCGCGTCATGGATCAGGCGCGCCAAGACGCCGCGTCGGTCGTGGAAGACGCCAGGCGCCAGGGCGAAGCCCAGATGCGCGAGGCCGAGGTCGCCGCCAAGGAGAAGCTTCTCCAGGCGCGCAGCGAGTTCGAGAAGTTCTCCCGCAAGCGCCGGGCGGAGCTCGAGGTGCAGGAGCGCCGCCTCACCCAGAAGGAAGACAACCTCGAAAAGAGGACCGACGATCTCGCCCGCCGGGACAAGGACCTGTCCCAGCTCGACCGCTCGCTCTCGGTCCGCGAGAAGAACGCCGAGAAGCGTGAGGGCGAGCTCGAGCGCATGTTCGAGGAGGAGCGGGGCAAGCTCGAGCAGATCGCCGGCCTGACCGCCCAGCAGGCGCGCGAAGAGCTGGTGCGGGTGATGGAGGACGAGGCCAGCATCGAGGCCGCCCACATCGTCAAGCGCATCGAGGACGAGGCCCGCGAGCAGGCCGACAAGCAGGCCCAGCGGATCATCGGCATGGCCGTCCAGCGGGCGGCGTCGGACTACGTGTCCGAGACCACCGTCTCGGTCGTCATGCTGCCCAACGACGAGATGAAGGGGCGGATCATCGGCCGCGAGGGACGGAACATCCGCGCCCTCGAGATGGCGACCGGCGTCGACCTGATCGTCGACGACACGCCCGAGGCCGTGATCCTCTCCGGCTTCGACCCGTTCCGCCGCGAGGTGGCCCGGGTGGCGCTCGAACGGCTGATCGTGCGACGGCCGCATCCACCCGGCGCGCATCGAGGAGGTCGTCGAGAAGGTCAAGGCCGAGTTCGAGCAGAAGATCCTGCAGGAAGGCGAGGCCGCGCTGCTGGAGCTGGGCATCCCGGGCATCCACCCGGAGCTCGTCAAGCTGCTCGGCCGCCTGCGCTACCGCACCTCCTACGGCCAGAACGTCCTCCAGCACAGCAAGGAGGTGGCCTTCCTCGCCGGCACCATGGCCGCCGAGCTGCGGGCCAACGTGGCGGTCGCCCGCCGCGGCGGCCTGCTGCACGACATCGGCAAGGCGATCGACCGCGAGATCGACGGCACCCACCTCCAGATCGGCATCGACCTGCTGCGCAAGTACGGCGAGACCGAGGAGGTGGTCCACGCCATGGCCTGCCACCACGGCGACTACGACCCGCAGACGGTGGAGGCCGTGCTGGTCACGGCGGCCGACGCGCTGTCGGCGGCCCGCCCGGGCGCCCGGCGCGAGGTGCTGGAGACCTACGTCAAGCGCCTCGAAAAGCTGGAGGAGATCGCCTCCAACTTCAAGGGCGTGCAGAAGACCTTCGCCATCCAGGCCGGCCGCGAGATCCGCATCATCGTCGACAGCGGCAAGATCGGCGACGAGCAGGCCCTCTGGCTGTCCAAGGACATCGCCCGCAAGATCGAGCAGGAGCTGACCTACCCCGGGCAGATCAAGGTGACCGTGATCCGCGAGACCCGCTCCGTCGAGTACGCCCGATGAAGCTTCTGTTCGTCGGCGACGTCATCGGCAAGCCGGGGCGCCGCGCCCTGCACAACCTGCTGCCGCGGCTGGTGGATCACCACCGGGCGGACTACGTGGTGGTCAACGTCGAGAACTCGGCGGGCGGCTTCGGGGTCACTCCCGACGTGCTGCGCGAGATCCAGGACCTGCCGATCGACGTCTACACCACCGGCAACCACGTGTGGGACAAGAAAGAGGCCCTGGACATGCTCGACCGCATGCCCCACCTCCTGCGCCCCGCCAACTACCCCGAGGGGAACCCGGGCAAGGGTCTCCACGTGGGCGAGACGGCGGCGGGCATCCCCGTGGCGGTGATGAACCTGGAGGGGATGGTCTTCATGAGCAACCTGGACTCCCCCTTCCGTACGGCCGACCGCCTGCTCCAGGGGCTCGACCCCAAGGTCAAGGTGGTCATGGTCGACTTCCACGCCGAGGCCACCAGCGAGAAACAGGCCATGGGCTTTTATCTCGACGGCCGGGTGAGCGCCGTCCTGGGCACCCACACCCACGTGCCCACGGCGGACGAACGGATCCTCCCCAAGGGCACGGCCCTCCAGACCGACACCGGCATGACCGGCCCCTACGAGTCCGTCATCGGCATGCGGGTGGACAAGGTGCTGAAGCGCTTCCTCCTCCAGACCCCCTCCTCCTTCGAGGTCGCCAAGCGGGACGTGCGCTTGGCCGGCATCGTCATCGACATCGACGAGGCCACCGGCAAGGCGCGCGGCGTCGAGCGCCTGCTCGTGCCCGACACCGAAGCCTAGCGTGTCCCTCTATCCTCCCGACGCCACACCTCCTTACTGACGCGAGGACAGACGTGCGGGGTGGTGGTGCCGCCCCAAGAAAGGACTAGGGACATGGAGCGGTTCGTCTTAAATAGTGAAGAGGTTGCATATCTCAAAAAGATGATTGCCGGGATCGCGGCGACCTACAAGTCGGCGGAAGACCCGGATTTCCTGTTGGAAGCCGCATGCCTGTCCCATGAGCTGCCCCGGCGGCTGCGGGCCGCGCTCACCCACTTCCGCCTTGCCGAGCCGGACGGCGCCTTGCTCGTCATCTCCGGGTATCCCGTGGACGACGAGAAGATCGGGTTGACACCGGAGCACTGGGACCGCCCGATGGAGGCGCGCCTGCCGACCCTCGAAGAGGAGATCCTCTTCGTCCTTGCCGGCTCGTTGCTGGGGGAGTGCATCGGCTGGAAGACGCAGCAGGACGGGCGGATCGTCCACGACGTCATGCCGGTCAAGGGGATGGAGCAGGAGCAGATCGGCATCGGCAGCGAGCAGCTCATCTGGTGGCACACCGAGGACGCCTTCCACCCCCTGGCCGGCGACTACATCGGCTTGATGTTCCTGCGCAACCGGGACCGGGTGCCCACCACTTTCGCCTCGCTCGCGGGGCTGGAGCAGGAGCTCGACCCCGAGGACTGGAAGACCCTGTTCGAGTCCCACTACGCCATCCACCCCGACCACTCGCACCGGCCGGAAAACGCCGGCCATCCCACGGTCGCTGAGGGGGAGGACGCCGGCCACCTCTACGACCGGGTGCAGAAGATGCACAAGGAGCCGCCCAAGATCCCCATCCTCTCGGGCGATCCGCACTCTCCCTACATCCGCATCGATCCCTACTTCATGGATCCGGTGGCGGACAATCCCAAGGCGCAGCGGGCGTTCGAGGCGCTGGTCAAGGCCCTGGACGCGCGGATCGCGGACGTGGCCCTGGAGGCCGGAGAGATCGCCTTCGTCGACAACCTCAAGGCCGTGCACGGGCGGCGGGCCTTCAAAGCGCGCTATGACGGGTACGACCGCTGGTTCAAGCGGATGAACATCACGCGGGACCTCCGCAAGTCGCGGGCGGACCGGCCCGAGGCGACATCTCGTATCATTCGTTGATAGGCTTGCGCGACTGATGGATCCATTCCCGCGCCGCCGGCCGAGGCCGGGCCAGACCCGGCCTGGTCCCGCCTCTCCTCCCCCGCAGGGTCCGGGCCTGCGGGTCCTGTTCCTGGGCAGCAGCCTCACCTACGCCAACGACATGCCGTTCATCGTGCAGGCGTTCGCCCGGGCCACCGGCAAGGCGCTCGACGTCTCCGTGGTCGCCCGGGGCGGCGCCAGTCTCGAGGACCAGTGGAAGAGCGGCGACGCCCTGGGCAAGATCAAGGCCGGAGGCTGGAATTTCGTGGTCCTCCAGCAAGGCCCTTCCTCGCTGCCCGAAAGCCGCGCCAACATGCGGGAGTATGCCTTGAAGCTGGCCGAGCCCATCCGCAAGGCGGGAGCCCGGCCGGCCCTCTACATGGTGTGGCCCGGGCGGAACCGCCTCGCCTGGTTCGACGAGGTCCGGACCTCGTACGAGCTGACCGCCCAGGACGTCGGGGGGATGCTCATCCCGGCCGGCGAGGCCTGGCGGTCGGTCTGGCGGCGGGATCCCGACTTTCCCCTCTACCGGCGGGACGGCGAGCACCCCTCCCCGTCGGGCTCGTTCCTGGTGGCATTGTCGGTCTTCGGCATGCTCTACAGCCGGTCGCCGGTTGGGCTGCCGGCGAGCGTCCGCTTGCGCAGCGGTTCTGTCGCCCAGGTGCCGCCGGAGGCCGCGACCCTGCTCCAGGAGTCCGCGGCGGAGGCGAACGAGCAGTTCGGCCGCCGCTGACCGGCCTTCTCGAAACCGTCCATGTCAACGATCCATAGGAGACCGGCACGTGACGCTACGCACCGCTTCGCGCCTTGCGATCCTCTCCCTGCTTCTGTTCGGCTGTTCCGGCCCCTCCAGCGCGGCGCCGGACGTCACAAGGAAACCCATTAAACGTATGAACGTCCTCTTTATAGGCAACAGCCTGACCTACGCCAACGACCTGCCCCTCATGGTGCAGGCGCTCTCCCGGTCCGCCGGCCAGGAGATGCACGTAGAGCAGGTCACCTACGGCGGCTACAACTTCGAAGACCAGTGGAACCAGGGCACGGCCCTCGCGGCACTCTCGCGCGCGCGGTGGGACTTCGTGGTGATGCAGCAGGGTCCGTCGTCGCTGGTCGAGAACCGCGAGGACATGCGGAAGTGGACCAAGCAGTTCGCGCCCAAAGTTCGCGAGGCGGGCGCCCAGATCGCCCTCTACATGGTCTGGCCCGAGCTCGAACGGATCTCCTACTTCGACGCCGTGCGCGAGTCCTACTCCCTGGCGGCTTCCGACGTGCGGGGAATGTTCATCCCCGCCGGTGAGGCCTGGCGGGCGGCCTGGCGGCGCGATCCCAAGGCGCCGCTCTACTCCTCGGACGACTTCCACCCCTCCACGGCCGGCACCTACACGGCGGCGCTGTCGATCTACGGCATGGTGTCGAAGAAGTCCCCCGTGGGCCTCCCGGCGCGCCTGGAGCTGTCGAACGGCACCAAGGTCGACCTTCCCCAGGCCCTGGCCACGGTCCTCCAGGAGGGCGCCGAGGAGGCGAACCGCACCTACGGCCGCCAGCGGTAGGAAGGGGCAGGGGGAAGCAAGGGCGCCCGGTCCGGGCGCCCCTTCAATCTGAGCTAGTACAGGAAGGCGTAGCCGATCTTCAGGAAGAAGGACCGGTTGGTCTGCTGGATCTGGAAACCGTCCTCGCCGAAGCGGGTGTCGTCGTAGCCGGCGAACAGCACCGTCTGGGGGTTGATCTTGTACGAGAAGAGGAACTGGCCGAAGAGATCCTCCTCCCGGATGTTGCCCCGCTGAAAGTCCTGATACTGCAGGATGGCACGCACGAAGGTGCGGACGTTGAACTGGTAGACGATGCGGGTCTGGAGGATGTCGACGTTGAACGCCCGTTCGCCGTCGACGTCGAGGTTCTGGCGCGCGTACTCCAGCTGGAAGTCCAGGCCCTCGGCGAGCCGGAGCTGGATGGCCGGGTCGACGATGACCGTCCTGCCGAGGCGTGCCGTGGCGAGGTCGATCTCGTCCCCCGTGCGGGTGAACAGGACGAAGCGGGTCCGGCCGGTGGGATTGATGGCGAAGGTGAGGAGCTGCCGGTCGAGGTCGAAGGTGAAGCCGCGGTAGAACTCTTTGTTCTTCTGCACCCGCACGTCGTAGGTCGACTGGCGCGGCCCGTTCAACGTGCCGAAGACCTCGGTCACCTGGTCGGTCAGGATCCCCTCGTGGTCCTCGGTGCGCAGGCCGTGGAAGCCGAGCGAGGCCTGGGCGTACCAGGTCTCCTTGGTGCCGTAGAAGACCCGCTCGTACTGCCCCTCGCCGGTCTTGACGTCGACTCTGGGAATGAAGCCGCTGTCGGCGCGGAACCCGGGATCGAGATCCTGGTAGCGCACGAAGGCCCGCCACAGCTTGGCGAAGTGATCGTACTGGGCCTGGAAGCCGCCGCCTTCGAAGGAGTCGAGGCTCTGGCCGGCCTGGCGGGCCAGGGTCTCCGGGTAGAGCGTGTCGGAGCGCAGGTACTGGACGCGCATGGTGTCGGACTTGGTGAAGCGGAGAAGCCCGTCGACGCCGGCCACGTGGTTGTGGTAGCCCTCGGCCTCGCGCCCGGTGTAGAGCACGCCGATCGAGGAGCGCTCGCCCACGTCGCGCCGGTAGCGCACGACCCCCTCGTCCACCTTCTGGTCGAGGAAGGCGCGCCGCGAGGCCTGGTTGCTCGGGATGATGAGGTTGTTGATGTCGTCCCGGGCCACGAACGTGCCGAAGGCGTTCTTCCCTTCCTTGACGTTGAACTTGATCCCCCAGTCGGGCTCGGCGACCGTGCGGGTGAAGACCGCGTCCAGGGGCGTGATGTAGAGGTCGGCCCCCTCCAGGAAGAAGGGGCGCTTCTCCGGGAAGAACAGGGCGAAGCGGGTGTTGACGGCGAGCTGCAGCACGTCGGCCTCGACCTGGGAGAAGTCGGGGTTGATGGTGGCGCTGGCCGTGGCGTTGGGGGTGATGCCCCAGCGCGCCGTGATGCCCGGCTCGAACTCCTCGTCTCCGGGCTCGATCTTGCCGCCTTCGCGCGCGTCCGTGCGCGTGGCCGTCACCGTGGGGGTGATCTCCAGGTTGCGGCCCGGAGCGATCCCCTGGAAGCCGGTGATCTTGTTCTCCTCGCAGAGGGTGCAGTCCCGCGACCGGTTGGTGAAGCGGGAGGAGATGCGGTGGCGGACGTTCCGGGGATAGCTGCGGAAGAACTCGATCCCCCAGGTCTGGACGTCCGCGGTGCGCGGGAAGCGGATCTGGCGGAAGGGTACGGCCACCTCGACCGTGTAGCCGTCGCTGGTGATCTGCCCGCCGGAGGCCCAGATGGCGTCCCAGGAGTAGTCCTCGCCGCCGTCGATCTCGCTGAAGGCGGCGTCGATCTGCACGCCGCGAGGGTTGATGCGGAACTGGAACCCCTGGCGCTCGTCGTTGAAGGGGTCGATGGTGAACCCGACGTGGTCGTCCTGGACGAAGGTGCGGATCAGGTCGCGGTCCATCAACTGGGCGCGGATCGCCTTGGGGTCGGGGTCCTGGGCCTTGAAGGCCACGTAGAGGTTGTCCTTGTCGAAGGTGACCAGGGCTTCGGTCGTTACCGGCGGCGTCGTGTTGTCGCCCGGGAACCACTCATAGGGAAGGTCGACCACCGTGGCGGACTGCCAGCCGGCGTCGTCGAGCACGCCGTCGATCCGGATGGGGCTCGCGGTCGCGACGATCTGGAAATACCGCCGGGGCGTGTCGCCTTCGGCCGCGGACGGCGGTGCCGCGGGATTGGCGATCGGCGGCTGTTGAGCCGGCGATTGACCCGGCGGTTGCTGACCCCAGGCAATGCCTGCGGGGACGAACGCCAGCGCGACAGCGGCGAGCAGTCCGGTCCGGGCTCTCAAGGTAAGAGGTCTCATCACAAGTCGTCTCCAGGAAAAAAGGTGGTTCAGGCTTGCGCCGCGGCCTCTTCGGCCGGCTCCGTCTGGGGTTCGGGCTTGGGCTCCGGCTTGGGATCGGGCTTGCGGTTGGCGTCCGGCAGCTCGGCTTCGACGTTGCGGACGCGGGGGTTGAGGAAGCCCGCGAGGGCCACCAGGGCCGGCACGGCGGCCGCGGTGACGAGCATCATGGCGATGCCGCGGCCCGGCCCGACGCCGATCACGCTGCCCGCGCTGTTGGCCAGGGCTCCACCGGGCATGAGCGCCGGGTTGAAGACCTTGTCGGCCAGGGGACCGGCCGAGAAGTCGCCGATGGGCACGGTGAACTGGGCGATCATGCGGCGCACGGAGAACACCCGCCCCTGCACGTCGTAGGGGGTCTTGCTCTGCCAGATCGCCTGGCTGGAGGCGTTCATGATCGGCAGCCCCACGTACCAGAGCAGAACGCCGGCGCCCACCAGGTATAGGTTGGGCTTGATGCCGATCATGACGAACCAGATGCTGAGCGCCGCCCAGGCGCCCAGCACGCCGTAGATCTTCTTCTTGGGTCCGCCGGTGGCGGTCATGATGGCACCGCCGATGAGCGTGCCCACGCCCACCAGGGACATGATGGTGCCCACGGCCGCCTCGTTGGCGAAGCCGAGAACCATGGGCAGGATGGCGACACCGCACGTCGACATCACCAGGTTGATGACCGCGAAGTAGAGGAGAAGGTTGAGCAGGCCCTTCCTTTCGCGGATGAAGACCCAGCCGAAGGCGGCCTCTTTCCAGATCGAGCCCTTGGCGCGCTTGCCTTCCGCGCTCTGCTCCGGCCGCGGGATCTTGGCCAGCAGCAGCGCGGTGGCGGCAAAGAGGAAGGTGGCGAAGTCGATCAGCAGAATGTTGGTCAGGCCGATCGTGTACATCAGGAACCCGGAGATGGCGGGCGCCGCGATGGTGGTGGCGGACTGGCCGAACTCCAGCAGGCCGTTGACGCGCCCGTAGTCCTTGCGGTCGACCAGCATGGTGATGGAGGCGATGTAGGCCGGCCACTGGAAGGTGCCGAAGATCGAGTTGGCGAAGACGCCGATGTAGACGTGCCAGACCTCGAGCTGCCCCGTCCAGTACAGGTAGGCGTAGGCGATCGTGGTGAGGGCGGGCCCCAGGTCCGTCCAGAACATCACCCATTTGCGGTCCCAGCGGTCCACGTACGCTCCCGCGAACGGAGCGAGCAGGATGCCGGGCAGGCCGGCGAAGACGATCGTCAAGGTGTACTGGGTGACGGAGTGCGTGTGTTGCAGCACCCAGACGCCGAGCGCGAAGCTGGTCAGGCCGGAGCCGATCAGCGAGACGAGCTGGCCGATCCAAATCGTGCCGAAATTCTTGAAATCAGTCCCTTGCGGTCTCTCAGCCATGTCGTTCCCTTCAGAGGTTTGAGTCTCAGGAGGCGGCGCCCGCGCCGCGAGTCCGGTAATCGTTGATAAACCAGCGCAGGACTTCCCTGCAACGCTGCGCCAGCGGCTTGATCGTTTCGGGCTTGTGGAGGTTCGTATTGTACTCCCACTTGAAAAGCATCTTGTCCTGGATGATGTAGCAGCCGATGGTCAGCGGGCAGAGCCGCTTGGTGCCACGGTCCTGGTGGTAGCCGCCGAAGAGCTCGAGCTTGTTGAGCCGGCCGAGCTCCTTGGCATTGTCCGGACCCAGGTAGTTGAAGAAGACCTGCGGCTCCAGGGCCTGGTTCAAGTGGGCCACCACGTCGGGGTCCTGGCTCAGGTAGCGCAGGATGCCGAAGCCGGTGCCGCCGTGGGGAATGCGGCGGAGCTGGCGGTTCAGCTCCCGGGCGCTGGCCGTGAAGTCCGGATCCGGACCCATGTCGAGCAGCACGGGATAGATGGTGTTGAACCAGCCGATGGTGCGGGTCAAGTCCATGTCGTCGTACAGGGCCTCCCGTCCGTGGCCGAGGAGCAGGATGGGGAGCGAGCGCGAGCCGATCCACCCCTCGAAGGCCGTGAGGACGGCGGTGACCAGGATGGCGTCGATCTGCACGCCCAGGAAGCGCGGCACCTTCTGGAGCAGGATCTGGGTCTCCTCCAGCTCCAGCTCGGCCGGCTCGAAGCGCGCCGAGATCCAGTCGTTCGGCCCGATCTGGTGGTCCATGGGAAAGCGCGGCGGGTTGTGCGGCGCCTGCGCCAGCCAGTAGTCCAGCTCCTGCTGCGGCATGCCGCCCGGCTTGGAGCGTTCGACCAGCCGCTCGGCCCACTGCCGGGCCGAGGTGGTTTTCTTCGGCACGGCGATCGCCTCGCCGGCCTCGAGATTGCGGTAGGCGGCGTCCAGGTCGTCGAGCAGCATCTGCCACGAGTTGATGTCCGCCGTCATGTACTGCCCGGTGATGTGGAGGTAGCGCACCTTGCCGGGCTCGAAGTCGAAGAGCGCCGTGCGCATGAGGTTCCCCTCGGCCATCTTGCAGCTGATCACCAGCGTGCGGACGGTGCGGGCCATGGCGCGCAGCTTCTCGTCCTCGGGGAGGGCGGAGAGGTCGATGCGCAGCATGAGGACCGGCGCGCCGGGCGGGTCCGTGGTGAGGGTCATCTCCGGCCCATTGCCCACCGTGCGCACGCGCAGGTTGTCGTGGTGGCGCATGACGTGCTCCATGGCCCGCTCGAAGAGATGGACCTGGAGGTCGCCGTCCTTGGGCTCGAACAGCATGCCCAGGGTGTGGAAGTCGGGGTTCGGGTGGTGCTGGTCCAGGAAGTGGAGCTGCGCCGGGGTGAAGGGCAGGGGGCCGATGACCGGCTCCTGCTCGGCGAGGATCTCGATGGTGCCCGCGACCAGCGCCAGCTCGGCCACCGTGCGGTGCTGGAAGACCTGCTTGGTGGTGATCCCCAGGGAGGCCTTGTTGGCCTTGGTGACCACCCGGATGACCAGCAGCGAGTCGCCGCCCAGCTCGAAGAAGTCGTCGTTGATGCCGACCCGGTCGAGGGCGAGAAGCTCCTGCCAGAGCTCGCAGAAGAACTGCTCCTTCTCGTCGCGCGGCGCCACGTACTCGCGGGCGGCCGAGGCGCGGTCCGGCGCCGGCAGCGCCCGCCGGTCGACCTTGCCGTTGGGGGTCAGCGGCATGGCCGGCAGGAAGGTGTAGACCGCCGGCACCATGTACTCGGGCAGCTTCTCCTTGAGGTAGGCGCGAAGATCGGAGACGTTGGGGGCCTCGGTGTCCGGAGCAGTCACCAGGTAGGCGACGAGCTGCTTGTTGCCGGGGTTGTCCTCGCGGACCACGACGACCGCCTGGGCGACCGCCGGGTGCTGGTCGAGGGCGGCTTCGATCTCGCCCAGCTCGATGCGGAACCCGCGCACCTTGACCTGGTGGTCGATGCGGCCGAGGAACTCGACGCGGCCGTCGGCGAGGTGCCGGGCGAGGTCGCCGGTGCGGTACAGCCGGGCCCCGGGCTCACCCCGCACGTCCGCGAGCGGGTGGGGGATGAACTTCTCGGCCGTGAGGTCGGGCCGTCCGCGGTAGCCGCGGGAGAGGCCCTGGCCGCCGATCAGCAGCTCGCCGGGAACGCCGACCGGCACCGGGTTCACCTGGCGCGACAGGAGGTAGATCTCGGTGTTGTCGAGCGGCCGGCCGATGGTGATGGGCCCCGCGGGCTCCACCTTGTCGAGGGTGGACCAGATCGTGGCCTCGGTGGGGCCGTAGACGTTCCACAGGGAGCCGCAGGCGCCGAGGAGCTGGTTGGCGAGGTCGCGCGGCAGGGCCTCGCCGCCGCAGAGGATCTTGAGGTCGCGTGTCCCCAGCCAGCCCGCCGCCAGCAGCAGGCGCCAGGTGGCGGGGGTGGCCTGCATGGCGGTGACCCCCTTCTGCTCCAGCACCTCCTTGAGCTTCTCGCCGGCCTGGGTGGTCTCGCGGGAGACCAGCAGCAGGCGGGCGCCGCAGACAAGGGGGAGGTAGAGCTCGAGGCCGGCGATGTCGAAGGACAGGGTGGTGACGGCGAGCAGGGTGTCCGCGCTCGTCAGCCCCGGCTTCTTGCTCATGGAGTTGAGGAAGTTGACCACCGCCGAGTGGGGGATCTGGACGCCCTTGGGCTTGCCCGTGGAGCCGGAGGTGTAGATGACGTAGGCGAGGTTCCCCGGCGTGGCGCCGCCCTCGAAGGGCTCGCCGCTCTCCGCGGCGATCGCCGTGGCGTCGCGGTCCACGGCGACGACCAGGCGACCGCCATGCTCCGGCAGGCGCTCGATGAGAGATTCCTGGGTGAGCAGCACGGGCACCCGGGAGTCCTCCAGCATGTGGGTGAGGCGCTCCTTGGGGTATTCCGGATCGAGGGGCACGTAGGCGCCGCCGGCCTTGAGCACCGCCAGGACGCCCACCAGCATGTCGAGGGAGCGTTCCATGGCGAGGCCGACCAGGACGTCCGGTTCGACGCCGAGCCCGCGCAGGTGGCGCGCCAGGCGGTTGGCCCGCGCGTCCAGCTCGCCGTAGGTCAGGCGATGATCTCCCTCGAATGTCGACGGCCACGGCGTCGGGGGTCTGCCGCACCCGCTCCTCGATCCAGCCGTGGAGGGTGGTGCCGGGGGTCTCCGCCCGCGTGGCGTTCCAGTCCACCAGCACCTGGCGCCGCTCGTCGCCGGAGAGAAGCGGCAGCTCCGACAGGGTCAGCTCCGGCTGGGCGGTCACCGTCTCGAGAATCCGCCCGTAGTGGTCGAGCAGGCGCGCCAGGGTGGCGCGGTCGAAGAGGTCGGTGTTGTACTCGACGAAGCCGTCGAGCCCGGCCGGCGTCTCGGTCAGATAGATCGTCATCTCCGTCTTGGAGGTGCGGCTGTCGATGGCCACCGGCTTGAGCTTGAGCCCCGGCAGGTCCATGGCCTCGCCGGGCGCGTTGAGGAGGATCAGCATGACCTGGAAGAGCGGCGTCCGCGCCATGTCGCGGGGCGGATTGAGGTCTTCCACCAGCTTCTCGAACGGCACGTCCTGGTGGCCGTAGGCGTCGAGGGAGACCTCGCGCTCGCGCCGCAGCAGCTCCCGGAAGGAGGGATCGCCCGAGAGATCGGTGCGCAGCACCAGGCTGTTGGCGAAGAAGCCGATCAGCCCCTCGATCTCGGGCTGGCGCCGGTTGGCGATCAGCGTGCCGACGGAGACGTCCTCCTGCGTCGTCCAGTGATGGAGGAGCGCCTTGAAGGCGGCCATCATGACGATGAAGAGCGTCGACCCCTCACGCTGGGCGAAGGCCTTGAGGTCCTGCCGGAGCTTTTCGCTGAATTCCAGCGGAAGCGCGGCCCCGGAGTGGGTACGCACGGCCGGCCGTGGCCGGTCGGTGGGCAGCTCGAGCGGCGGCACGGAGCCGAGCTGGCGGCGCCAGTAGGCGAGCTGCTGCTCCAGGACGCCGCCCGCCAGCCAGTCCCGCTGCCAGACGGCGAAGTCGAGGTACTGGACGGGCAATTCAGGCAGCGGCGAGGGGAGGCCCGCGGCGAAAGCATCGTAGATGGCCGCCAGCTCGCGCGCGAAGATCCCCATCGACCAGCCGTCGTAGGCGATGTGGTGCACGTTGTAGTAGAGCAGGTACTCCCGCTCGCCGGCCCGGAAGAGCTTGGCGCGCATGAGCGGCCCCAGGGTCAGGTCGAACGGCTCGCGGGCGTCGGCCACGGCCAGGCGGAGAGCCTCGTTCCAGGCGTCCGCAGGGTCGGTCACCCGCGGGCGGGCGTCGACGTAGGGGACCTCCATGTCCACCACCTGGGCGAGCACCTGGGTCGGCTCACCTTCCACGGAGCGGAAGGTGGTGCGGAGCGTCTCATGGCGGCGCACCACCTCGCGCAGGGCGCGCTGCATGACCTCGGGGTCGAGCTCGCCTTCGATGCGGAAAGCCTGCGGGATGTTGTACTCCGGGCTCTCGGGCTCGAACTGGTTGAGGAACCAGAGGCGCTTCTGAGCGAACGACAGCGGATGGGTCTCGGCCGTCCGGTCCTGGCGCGGGATGCGCGGGGTCTCGGGAGGCGCTTCCTTCTCCCTCTGCTTCTGCAATTGTTGGAACAACAGAGCGCGCTTCTCGAGCGGCAGCTCCGCGATGCGCTTGGCGATATCGGTGTCGGTCATTTCAATCTCCTGCGAATTCTTGGAGGCCCGAAGCCGGTCCCGGCTTTCAGCCTTCCAGCTCTGCGAGCAGCTGTGCCAGCAGGTCGGTGTCCGCCTTCTCCAGGCTCTTCTGGATGACGGCTTCGGCCAGACCGGCCACGGTCGGGGTGTCGAACATCGCCCGCAGAGGCAGCTCGACGCCGAAGGCCTTCTGCACGCGGGAGAGGACCTGGGTCGCCATCAGCGAATGCCCTCCCAGCTCGAAGAAGTTGTCGTTGGCACCGACCCGGCGGCCTTCCTTGAGGCGGAGAACCTCGGTCCAGATGGCCGCCATCTGCTCCTGCGCCTCTCCCTCCGGCGCCACGTATTCGCGCCCTGCCCGGGAGCCGTCCGGCGCGGGGAGGGCCTTGCGGTCCACCTTGCCGCTGGAGGTGAGGGGGAACGCGGGGAGCGGCACGAACCAGGCCGGGACCATGTACTCCGGCAGCTCGCGGCGCAGGACATCGCGCAGGGTAACGCGCAGGTCCGAGAGGTCCGGTTCCGCTCCCTGGGGGTGGGGGACGAAGTGGGCCACCAGCGAGCCCTCCCGCACCGTCACCACCGCCTGGGCGACGGCCGGCTGGCGCGCGAGCACCGCCTCGATCTCTCCCAGCTCGATGCGCAGGCCGCGCAGCTTGACCTGGTGGTCGATCCGGCCGAGGAAGTCCACGGCGCCGTCCGGCAGCAGCCGGGCCAGGTCGCCGGTGCGGTAGAGGCGCGCTCCTGCCTCGCCCTGAAACCGGGTCCGGCACGAAGCGCTCCGCCGTCAGGTCCGGCCGTGCCAGGTAGCCGCGCGCCCACCTGTACGCCGCCGATGCAGCAGCTCCCCCGGCACGCCGACCGGGACGGGGCGCAGCTCGCCATCCAGCACGTGGATTTGGGTGTTGGCCACCGGGCGGCCGATGGGCACGAGCCCGCGCTTGCCGTCCGGATCGCAGGCCCAGTACGTCACGTCCACCGCCGCCTCCGTGGGGCCGTAGAGGTTGTGCAGCTCCACTCCGGGCAGCCGGGCGAAGAACCTCTTCGTCAGCTCCAGGGGGAGGGCTTCGCCGCTGCAGATGACGCGGACGAGCGAGGTGGCACATCCGTCCACCTCGTCCGTCTCCAGGAACGCCTGGAGCATGGAGGGGACGAAGTGGCAGGTGGTGATCCCTTCCGACCGGATCGTGCCGCGCGAGGTAGGCCGGGTCCTGGTGCCCCCCGGGCCGGGCCACCAACCAGCCGCGCGCCCGTCGAGCAGGGGCCAGAAGAATTCCCAGACCGACACGTCGAAGCTGTAGGGGGTCTTCTGCAGGACCCGGTCGCCGGACGTGAGGCCGTAGCTCTCCTGCATCCACAGCAGGCGGTTGACGATCGCCGCGGTGGCTGTTCATGGTCCCCTTGGGACGGCCGGTCGAGCCCGAGGTGTAGATCACGTAGGCGAGGCTCCCCGCGCCCGCCGTCAGCGCCGGTCTCGGCGCGTCCTCTCCCGGCTCAGCTGTACCTTCAAGAGGCAGGACCCGGGCTTCGTGGGCGGGCAGCTTCGAGAGCAGCCGCTCCTGGGCCAGCAGGACCGGCACCCGCGAGTCGGCCAGCATGAAGGCCAGGCGGTCCGCCGGGTAGTCGGGATCGAGCGGGAGATAGGCTCCGCCCGCCTTGAGCACGGCGAGGAGGCCCACCACCATCTCCAGCGACCGTTCGGCCAGGACGCCGACGGCGATCTCCGGTCCCACGCCCTCGCCCTGGAGCCTCAGGGCGAGGCGGTTCGCCGCGCCCTCCAGCTCCCGGTAGGTCAGCGTCCGGCCTTCGAAGCTGAGGGCGGGGCTGTCCGGCGTGCGCCGGACCTGCGCCTCGATCAGCTCGTGCAGGCAGAGCGTCCGTGGGATAGGCCGCCGCCGTCTCGTTCCACTCCACGATCTGCCGCGCCTCTTCCGTCGAGAGGAGCGGCAGGTCGGCGACCCGCCGGTCCGGATCGGCCAGCGCGCCTTCGAGAAGGTGGGTGAGGTGCCCCGCGAGCCGGTCCACGGTGGGGGCGTCGAACAGCTCGGTGCTGTATTCGATCTCGAAGACCACCCGCTCGTCGTTGGCCCGCACCGCCAGCGTCAAGTCGAACTTCGCCGTGCCGCTGGCGATGCCGAGGGGCGTCGCCTTGAGCCCCTCGGAGGCGAAGTCCTCGCGGGGGAGGTTCTGGAACGCCAGCATCACCTGGAAGAGGGGCGTGTGGCTCAGGCTGCGCTCGGGCGACAGCTCCTCGACCAGCTTCTCGAAGGGCAGGTCCTGGTGGGCGTCGGCGTCGAGGGCCGTCTCGCGCAGCCGCTCGACCAGGGCCCGGACCGGCGTGCCGTCGGGACCGCCGGGGAGATCGCAGCGCAGCACCAGGGTGTTGACGAAGAAGCCGATCAGGCGCTCGACCTCCATCCGGTTGCGGCCGGCGACGGGCACGCCCACGGCGAAGCTCTCCTGGCCGGCTGTAGCGGTGGAGGAGGGCGGCGAAGGCGGCGAGCATCACCATGAAGGGCGTGGCTCCCAGCCCGCGCGACGTGGTCCGGAGCGCCTGCGCGGTCTCGCCGCCGCAGGGCGATCCGGCGCGAGGCGCCGCGCCAGTCGCGCACGGCCGGCCGGGGCCGGTCGGCGGGCAGCTCGAGAAGGGGCGGCAGATCCCGCAGCCGCTCCCGCCAGTGGGCCAGCTCGGCCTCCAGCGTCTCGCCCTGGAGCCAACGGCGCTGCCAGTGGGCGAAGTCGGCGTACTGCACCGGCAGCGGCGGCAGCGCCTGGGGCTTGCCGGTGGTGAGCCCCTCGTAGAGGGTGGCCATCTCGCGGACGTAGATGGGAACCGACCAACCGTCGCTCACGATGTGGTGCATGGTGACGAGGAGCACGTGCTCCTCGGGTCCCAAGCGCAGCAGGGTGGTCCGCACCAGGGGACCCTGCTCCAGGGAGAACGGCAGGCGGGCCTCCTCGCCGATGCGGCGCCAGGTGTCCGCGGTCCGCTCTTCGGGAGACAGCGTGCTGAGATCGAAGAGAGGCAGATCAACGACTGCCGGGGGATTCACCACCTGCCGGGGCGTACCGTCCACCGAGGTGAACGTGGTGCGCAGGGCCTCGTGGCGCCGCACGATACCGTTCAGGGCCGCCGCCAGGGCGTCCGTATCGAGGACGCCCTCGAAATGCAGGGCCAGGGGGATGTTGTAGGTGGCCCGCCCGGGCTCCAGCCGGTCCAGGAACCAGAGGCGCTGCTGGGAGAACGACAGCTCCAAGGGCTGGTCCCGCAGTGTCCTCGGAAGGGGCTCGATGCGCGGGGGAGCGGCGGCCGTCCCGGCCGCGCGGCGGATCTCCTCGATCCTGCGCGCGAGGCCGGAGAGGGTCGGGTGGTCGAACAGCTCGCGAAGAGGCAGCTCGACGTGGAACCGCTCGCGCGCCCGGGAGACCACCTGGGTGCCGAGCAGCGAGTGCCCGCCGAGGTCGAAGAAGTCTTCGTTTGAGCCGGCCCGGGCCGTTCCCAGCACCTCGCACCAGATCCCTTCCAGGATCTCCTCGGTGGCGGTCTGAGGGGGCACGTAGCTCCCCTCGGTCTCCACGGCGGGCTCAGGGAGAGCACGCTGGTCCACCCGGCCGTTCGAGGTCAGGGGGAGCGCGTCCATCACCACCAGGGCGGCCGGCACCATGTGGTCCGGCAGGCTCTCGCGCAGGAAATCGCGCAGCTCGCGGACGGTCGCCTGGAGGCCGGGGACCAGCGTCAGGTAGCCCACCAGGCGCTTCCCCTTGGGGCCGTCGCTCCGTACCAGCACGATCGCAGTCCTTGACCGCCGGGTGGCGGGCCAGCACGGCGCCGACCTCCGCCGGCTCGACGCGGAAGCCGCGGATCTTGACCTGGTCGTCCGCGCCGGCCGAGGTATTCGAGGTCCCCCGTGGGCAGCCAGCGGCCCGACGTCCCCCTGGCGGTACATGCGCTGGCCCGTGCCGTAGCCCATGTCATGGGCGAACGGATCGGGGATGAAGCTCGCGGCCGTGCGGTCCGGCCAGTTGGCGTATCCCCGCGAGACGTTGGGGCCGGCGATGTAGACGTCGCCCGGCACGCCCACCGGCACCGGCTCCAGGCTCGGCGTCGAGCACGTAGGCGCGGCAGTTGCGGATGTTCTTGCCCACCGGCACCCGGTCGCCGGCGCGGAAGCGCGGGACGTCCGCCGGGGTGGGCTCGTAGACCACGGTGGTGACCGTGGCCTCGGTCGAGGCGTAGCTGTTGTTGAGGCGTGCCCGGTCATTGCCCTCGCCGGCCAGCTCCAGCCAGTCCGCCACCCGCTCCGGCAGGGCCTGCTCGGTGCCGATGACCACCAGGCGCATCGACGGCGGCGGCGGGGTTTTGGCCCGGGCCAGCTCGCCCACCCACTCGTGCCAGTAGGCTGTGGGGAGGTCGACCGCCGTGATGCCGTAGCGGTTGATCAGCCCTTCCAACTCGTCGAAGGAGGGGAACAGGCCCGGCGGCCGGGGGACCACGGCGCCGCCCATGAGCCAGGTCGGGAAGATCTCCTCCGAGGTGATGTCGAAGCTGATCGAGGTGAACTGGAGCACCCGGTCGCTCGGTCCCAGGCGGTAGCGCTCCGCGCAGGTGACGGCGTGGTTGGCGAGCGACCGGTGGGGCACGGCGACCCCCTTGGGCCGGCCCGTGGAGCCGGAGGTGTAGACGATGTAGGCCAGGCTCTCGGGGTGGATCTCCCAGTCCGGATCGGACGCGTCCTCCCCGGAGAGATCCAGCTGGTCGATCGAGATTAAGACTGGACCGTGACCATTCGGGTGACTGGCGCGGGGCAGCCGGTCCACGAGGTGCGACTGGGTGAGGAGCACGGGCATGGCCGTGTCCTCGATCATCAGGGCCAGCCGCTCCTGGGGGTATTCGGGATCGAGGGGCACCCAGGCACCGTTCGCCTTGAGCACGGCGAGGAGGGCGAGCGGCATCTCGAGCGACCGTTCGACGCACAGCCCTACGGACATCTCGGGACCCACGCCCAGCTTCCGCAGGTGGCGGGCCAGGCGGTTGGCCTGGGCGTGCAGCTCGGCGTGGGTGAGCACCTCGTCGCCGAAGAACACGGCCGGGGCGTCCGGAGCACGGCGGGCCACCTCGGCCAAGCGGTCGAGGATGGGGCCCGGCAGCTCGTCGGCACGCCGGTTCCAGTCGACGAGGATCTGACGCTTCTCGTCGCCCGACAGGATCGGCAGCTCGCCCACGGCGCGGTCGGGCTCGGCGAGGGCGGCGGCGAGCAGGGCCTGGAAGTGGCCGGCCATGCGGGCGACCGTCGCCTCCTCGAAGAGGTCGGTGCTGTACTCGAAGTAGCCCGAGATGCCGCCCGGCAGCTCGACCATTTCGAGCGTCAGGTCGATCTTGGCCAGCCTCCGCTCGACGGGCAGGTTCGACAGCGTCAGCCCCGGCATGGTGAGCCGGCCGCCGCCGCCCGCGTTCTGGAGCGCGAAGACCACCTGGAACAAGGGATTGTGCGAGAGGTTGCGGTCCGAGCTGCAGCTCCTCGACCAGCTTCTCGAACGGCAGGTCCGAGTGGGCGAAGACCGCCAGGGCCTCGTCGCGCACCTTGGCGAGCAGGCCGCGGAAGCTCATCTCCCGCTCCACCCCGGCGCGCACCAGGAGCGTGCTGGCAAAGCAGCCCACGACGCTCTCCAGCTCCGTGCGGTTGCGGTTGGCGACCGGCACGCCCACCACGAAGTCGCCCTGCCCCGAATACCGGTAGAGCAGGACGTCGAAGAGGGTGAGGAGCGCCATGAACAGGGTGGCGCCTTCCGCCTGGGCCAGGGCCTTGAAGCGGGCCGCCACGGGATCGAGCACCTCGAACGTCACGGCATCGCCGCGCGGCGAGGCCATGTGGCGCCGCGGGTGGTCGGTCGGCAGCTCCAGAACGGCCGGGGCGCCCTCCAGACGCTCGCGCCAGAAGGCCAGCTCCTGCTTGAGCGCCTCGCCCTGGAGCCGCTCCCGCTGCCAGCGGGCGAAGTCCACGTAGCGCGCCTTCAGCTCGGGCAGAGGAGACGATGCATAGAGCGCCGCCAGCTCGCGGATCAGCAGCCCCTGCGACCAGCCGTCGCTGACGATGTGGTGGACGCAGAGCAGAAGGACATGATCCTCCGGCCCCAGCCGCAGGAGCGTCGCCCGGAACAGCGGCCCGTTCGCCAGGTCGAACGGCCGGCGGGATTCCTCGCCGGCGAATTCGATGGCGCGCGCCAGGCTGTCGCCATCCGACAGGTCGACCACGACGGGCAGCGGTGTCTCGCCGGGCAGCTCCGGCTCCACGACCTGCCGGGGCTCGCCGTTCTCGGTGGGGAAATGGGTGCGCAGGGAGGCATGGCGCTGCACCAGCTCCCTCAGGGCGCGTTCCAGGGCCGGCCGGTCCAGGGGACCGGCCAGCCGGAGGGATCGGAACATGTTGTCCAGGTAGCTCCCGGGATCGAGCTGGTCGAGGAACCAGAAGCGCTGCTGCGCGAACGACAGCGGTGCGGGCCCCGCCGGCTCGGGAGGAGCGCCGGCGGCTTTCTTCTGCTGGGCCAGACGGGCGAGAAGCGCGAGCTTCTCCTCGCGCGTCAGCCCGGCGATGGGGGTGGCCGTCCCGCTCACGCCTGCCCTCCCTCGGCAAGGGTGTCGAGCAGCAGGGCGTCCAGCTCGGCGTCCGAGAGTGCCGCGGCTTGCGCCAGCAGATCCTCTTCGCCGAGATCGGACGACAGGGCCTTGGCCTCGCCCATTTTGGTTTCGACGACAGCGGCCATCCCCTCGACGGTCCTCTTCTCGAAGACCAGGGAGAGCGGCAGCTCGACCCCGAAGGTGCCGCGCACCCGCGACAGCACGCGGGTGGCGGTCAGCGAGTGGCCGCCCAGGCTGAAGAAGTTGTCGCGCACGCCGACCCGCTCGATACCGAGAACCTCGGCCCAGATCCCGGCCAGCGCCGTCTCCACGGGCGTCCGGGGCTCGACGTACTCTTCCCGGGCCGTCTCCAGCGCCGTGCCCTCGGGGGAAGGCAGAGCCTTGCGGTCCACCTTGCCGTTGGGCGTCATCGGCAGCTCGGAGAGCTCCAGGAAGACCGAGGGGACCATGTAGTCGGGGAGCTTGCGCCCCAGGGCCTCCCGAAGATCCGGGAGCGTACCGTTGCTTGGAACCACGTAGGCCACCAGCCGGGCGTCGCCCGCCGCGTCGGGCCTGGCCACGACCACGCTCGCGCGCACCTGCGGCTGGGCGTTGAGGATGGACTCGATCTCGCCCAGCTCGATGCGGAAGCCGCGCACCTTGACCTGGTGGTCGGCGCGGCCCAGGAACTCGACGACGCCTCCCGCCAGGAAGCGCGCGAGGTCGCCCGTGCGGTACAGACGGCTCCCCGAGCGACCGAAGGGATCGGGGAGGAAGCGCTCGGCGGTGAGGTCCGGACGGCCCAGATAACCGCGGGCCACGCCCGTCGCCGCCGATGTACAGCTCGCCCGGGACGTCCTGGGGCACCGGCTCCAGGTTCCAGTCGAGCAGATGGATCGAGGTGTTGGCGATCGGCCGGCCGATGGGCACCGCCGCCGCCGTCGCTGACGTCATCGTGACCGGATGGATCGCCGACCAGACCGTGGTCTCGGTGGGGCCGTAGACGTTCCACAGCGAGCCCACGCGGGGGAGCAGGGCCTCCGCGAGGTCGCGCGGCAGGGCCTCGCCGCCGCACAGGGCCTTGAGCCTGGGGTCTCCCTCCCAGCCGCTCTCGAGGAGCACCCGCCAGGTGGCCGGCGTGGCCTGCAGGGCCGTGGCGCCGGAGGTGGTCGAGCAGCTCGGCCAGGCGCGGGCCGTCCGCCGCCTCCTCGCGGCTCGCGAGACTCGATCCGCGCGCCCACCGCGAGGGGCAGGAACAGCTCCAGCACCGCGATGTCGAACGACAGGGTGGTGACCGCCACCAGCGTGTCCGCCGCCGCCAGCCCCGGCCGCCAGGCCATGCTGGTGAGGAAGTTCGCCGCAGCCCGATGGGGGATGCCGACCCCCTTCGGGCGCCCGGTGGAGCCGGAGGTGTAGATGACGTAGGCCAGGTTTTCCGGCCCGGCCAGCGGCGCCAAGTCCTCGGCGTTCTCGAACGAGAAGGCCGGATCGCCGTCGATCGTCAGCACGTGGGCGCCGGCCGTGCCCAGGAAGCCCAGCTTGGGCAGCAGGGCCGTCTGGGTGAGCAGCACGGGCACCCGCGCGTCCGCCACAACGTAGGTCAGCCGGTCGGCCGGGTACGAGGGGTCGAGCGGCACGTAAGCGCCGCCGGCCTTGAGGATCCCCAGCAGGCCCACCATCATGTCGAGCGAGCGCTCCACGCAGAGGCCTACCAGCACGTCGGGGCCGACGCCCAGCCCGCGCAGGGCGTGAGCGAGGCGGTTGGCGCGGGTGTTGAGGTCGCCGTAGGTCAGGCCGTCGTCCCCAAAGTTGACGGCGGTCCGCGAGGGATCGAGGGCCGCCTGGGCCTCGAACGGCTCGTGCAGGAGGCCGCCGATGCGGGTCACGATGCCGGTGTCGTTCCACTCCTCGACCACCTGCCGCCGCTCGCCCGCCGTCAGCAGGGGAAGCTCGGAGAGCTTGAGCTTCGGGTTCTCGATCGCCCCCGTCAGCAGGTTCGTGAAGTGGCCGATCATCCGCTGGATGGTCGGGAAGTCGAACAGCTCGGTGTTGTACTCCCAGTGCAGCACGGCCCGCTTGTCCAGCTCGTTGGCCGCGAGGCCCACCCGCTGCTCGGCGCCGGGGACGAGGATGACGTTCATGTCCATCTTCGCCGAGCGGTTGCCACGCACCCGGAAGGCCGCTTCGAGCCCCGCGAACTCGAGGTCCGGAACGGCCGCGTCGTGGAAGTTGAACATCACCTGGAACAGGGGGTTGCGGCCGAGCTGGCGCTCCGGCCGGATCTCCTGAACCAGGCGCTCGAACGGCATGTCCTGGTGGGCGTAGGTCTCGAGGCTGGTCTCCCGGACCCGCCCGAGCAGGGCCCGGAAGTCGGGGTCTCCGCCGAGGCTGCCCCGCACCACGAGGGTGTTGACGATCATGCCGATCAGGCTCTCCACCTCGCGAGCCCGCCGGTTGGCGTTGTTGGTGCCGAGGAGGATGTCCTCCTGCCCCGTGTAGCGGTGGAGGAGCGTGAAGAACCCCGCGAGAGTGGTCATGTAGAGAGTGAACCCCTCGCGGCGGCTGAACGTGCGCAGGGCCTCGTACAGCTCGGGGGGGAGGCGGAAGAGCGTGATGTCGCCCTCGAACGACGGGCGGTTGGGTCGCGGCCGGTCGGCCGGCAGCTCCAGCACCGCCCGTGCTCCCCTCCAGGGTCTTCTTCCAGAAGCCCAGGAGGCGCTTCATGGACTCGCCCTCCACCAGCTCGTGCTGCCAGGTGGCGAAGTCGGCGAACTGGATCGGCAGCTCGGGGAGCGGCGAGGGCTCACCCGCCACGTAGGCCGAGTAGAGGGCCTTGATCTCGCGCAGGAAGACGCCGAACGACCAGCCGTCGTGGACGAAGTGCTGCTCCACCTGCACCATCTCCCAGAGGTCGTCCCGCAGCCACAGCATCCGCCAGCGCAAGAGGGGGATGCGGGCGACGTCGAAGGGGGTCTGGGTGGACTCGAAGACCAGCTTCTCCGACTCCTCGAACCGCTGCTCGGGGGTCAGGCCGCGCAGGTCGACCACCGGCAGGCTCACCGCCCACGGCTCGTGGACCACCTGCACGGGGCGGCCGTCGACGGCCGGGAAGCTGGTGCGCAGCACCTCGTGGCGGCGGACGATCTCGGTCAGCGTCGCGGTCGAGCACGTCCACCTGGAGCGGCCCCTTGATCCAGAGGGTGAACTGGAAGTTGTAGGCGATGTTGCCGCCGGGCGTGAGCTGGTCCAGGAACCAGACGCGCTCCTGGGGGTACGACAGGGGGGCCTTGCCGTCCCGGGGGACCCGCCGGATGGGCGGCAGCTCGGGGAGCTCGGTCGCCAGGCCGGGCTTCTCGACCGCCTCGGCGAGCTGGGCCACGGTGGGGTTCTTGAACACCTCGACGAGCGACAGCTCGACCTTGAAGGCCTGGCGGATGCGGGCCGCCAGCTTGGCCACCAGCAGCGAGTGGCCGCCGAGCTGGAAGAAGTCGTCGTGGATGCCGACGCGCTCGATGCCCAGAAGATCGCTCCAGAGTCTCGGCCAGCATCTGCTGGACGGGCGTGTGGGGCGGAATGTAGGTCGAGTCGCAGCTCCGGCCGGTTGGCGTCCGGCGCGGGCAGGGCGCGGCGGTCCACCTTGCCCGTGGGCGTCAGGGGCAGCGCTTCGAGGATCGTGAACACGGAGGGGACCATGTAGTCGGGGAGCGCCTCCTTGAGGGCCTGGCGCAGCTCGGTGACCGGCAGGGTCATGCCGGGGACCGGCACCGACGTAGGCCACCAGGCGCTTCTGCCCCGGGACGTCCTCGCGGGCGAGGACCACCGCGTCCCGCACGCCGGGCTGGCGGCGCAGGGCCGACCTCGATCTCCCCCAGCTCGATGCGGAAGCCGCGCACCTTCACCTGGTCGTCGGCGCGCCCGCGGAACTCCAGCAACCCGCCGGGCCGCAGGCGGGCAAGGTCGCCGGTGCGGTAGAGCCGGCTCCCCTCCGAGCCCGTCATCCTGCGCGAACGGGTCGGGGACGAAGCGCTCGGCGGTCAGCTCCGGGCGGCCGAGATAGCCGCGGGCCAGGCCGGCGCCGCCCAGGTAGAGCTCGCCCACCGCGCCGGGGGGGACGAGATCCAGGCTCCGGTCCAGCACGTAGGCGCGGGCGTTGGGCACGGGCCGGCCGATCGGCACGGGGGGCTCGGCGGTTTCAGGAGTCACGTCGCAGTGGGTGCTGACGATGGTGGCCTCGGTGGGGCCGTAGGTGTTGATCAGCCGCACTGGGTCTCCTACCCGGTTGCCCACCTGTTTCTGCCAAGTGGCGACGCGGTCGGCCTGCGCCTCCTCGCCGCCCAGGATCACCACCCGCAGCCCCTCGGGGACGTTCAAATCCGAGCAGGTCCCCGCCGATAGCTCCGCCACCAGCTCGTGCCAGTAGGCCGTGGGGAGGTCGAGAACGGTGATCCCCAGCCGCTCGACGTCGCGGCTGAAGCGGTCGAGGGAGCCCGCCATCTCGTCGTCGCGCAACACCAGCGTGCCGCCGCCGGTGAGGCAGGGGTAGATCTCCTCGGCGCTGGTGTCGAAGCTCATGGAGGCGAACTGCAGCACGCGGTCGCCGGCGCCGATGCCGTACCCCTCGCGGGCATGGAGGACGTAGTTGACCAGGGACGAGTGGGGGACGAGCACGCCCTTGGGACGGCCGGTCGAGCCGGAGGTGTAGATGACGTAGGCCGGGCTCCGCGGATCGACCTCGGGCAGGGCCTCTTCCGTCCCGGACCAGTCCCCATCCAGGCGAACGACCTGGGGGGCGGAGGCCGGCAGGCCCGCCTCCAGGCTCTCCCGGGTGAGCACCAGTTGGGCGCCCGAGTCCTCCAGCATGAAGGCCAGCCGGTCCTGGGGGTAGGTGGGGTCGAGCGGCAGGTAGGCGCCGCCCGCCTCGAGCACGCCCAGCATGCCAATCACCATCTCGGGCGAGCGCTCCACGCAGAGGCCCACGATGGACTCCGGCCCCACGCCCAGGCTCCGCAGGTGGCGGGCCAGGGCCGTCGTCCGGGCCGCCAGCTCGCCGTAGGTGAGGCGGTCGCCCGCCGTGGTCTCCAGGGCGATGGCCTCCGGGGTGCGGGCGGCCTGCTCGTCGAACAGGCGGTGGATCGGGGCTTCCGGGGTCTTCTGGGCCGGCCCGCGGCCGGCGGCGAGCAGATCCCGGCGCTCGCCGCCGCTGAGGATCTGAAGATCCCCCAGCCGGGCCTCGGACCCCGCGGACCCCGCGATGAAACTGCGCAGCAGCGCCAGCAGGTGCTCCAGGATCCGCGGTGCCGCCTCCGGGCTGATCCGGGTCCAGTGGAAATTGAGCCGCATCTCCACCCGGTCGCTCTTGGGCAGCACGTAGAGAGTCAGGGGGAAGTTGCCGGACTCGGAGAGGTGGGCCTGCCGGATCTCCAGGCCGAGGTCGCTCGTCTCCTGGCGCAGGGCGTCGAGGGGATAGTTCTCGAACACCAGCACGGACTCGAACAGCACGCCCTTGCGCCCCACGTCGCTCCAGGCCAAGACGCTGTCGAGCGGGGTGTGCTCGTACTCCCTCTGCTCGATCTGCTGCTCCTGGAGCGCCTTGAGCCAGGCCGTCACGGCCTGGTCCGGGCTGGCATCGACACGCGCCGGCAGGAGGTTGATGAACAGGCCCACCATGGACTCGACGCCCTCGATCTCCGGCGGGCGGCCCGAGACGATGGCGCCGAACATCACGTCGGGGCTCGCGGCGTAGCGGCTGAGCAGCAGGCTCCAGGCACCCTGGAAGACGGTGTTGAGCGTCACCTGCCGGCTGCGCGCGAACGCCCGCAGGCCCGCGGCCACGTCCGCCGGGACGTCCAGCTTGACCTCCTGGGCCACCCAGCCCGTGGCGTCGCCGCCGGCGCCGGTGCCGTCGAAGGGGAGGGGGTTGGCGGTGTCGAAGCCGGCGAGCGTCCGCTTCCAGAAGGCCTCGGACCGCGCGGGGTCCTGCCCCTGGACCCAGGTGATGTAGTCGCGGTAGGGGCGGGGGGGCACCACCCGCACCTCGCGCCCCGCGCGCAGCTCCCGGTAGAAGCTGAAGGCGTCGGCGAGCACGAGGCCCATGGACCAGCCGTCCACCACCAGGTGGTGGAAGCTCCAGACGAGCTTGTGCTCGTTCTCGGCCCAGCGGAGGACGGCGATGCGCATCAGGGGGGGCTTGCCGAGGTCGAAGCCCAGGTCGTGGTCCTCCCTCAGGAAGGCGGCGAGCCGCTCCTCGCGCTCCGCCTCCGGCAGGGCGCTCCAGTCGTGCTCCTGCCAGGGGAGGACGGCGTCGCGGCGCACCACCTGGAGCGGCTGCTCGCGGCGCTCCCAGAGGAACTGCGTGCGCAGGGCCGGATGCCGTTCGAGCGTCCGGACCCAGGCCTCGCGAAACGCGGGCACGTCCAGGGTCCCCACCAGCGTCGAGACGTACTGGTCGAAGTAGACTTGGCCTTTTTCCTCCGTGAAGAGGAGGTGGAACAACATCCCCTGCTGCGAGGCAGAGAGCGGATAGATGTCCTCAATGTTCTGCTTGCTCATCTCCACCTTTCCTCGATTGACACGGCCGGTTCGACACGGCTAAGACAGCTCGGCCAGAAGGTCGTCGAGATCCTCCTGGCTCAGGCCCGCTTCCGGGAAGTCGGAGGGGGTGAACCCGCCGGCCTCCGGTGACTGGCAGTACTGGATCAGGGAGCGCAGCGACCTCAGGAACCAGTCCGCCAGCGCTTGCACGGCATCGCGCCGGTAGACCCGCGTGCTGAAGGTCCAGGCGACGCGCAGGGCGTTCCCCTCGCCGCCCGAGACCGAGCCTTCCACGTCCAGCAGATGGCGCCGCGAGGCGCCGGGATCACGGTGGGGAGACAGCCACTCGCCGCGCTCACCCGTCCATCTCAACCCCACCTCGGGCACCGGCTGCAACCGGGCCTCCAGGCCCAGGTGGGAGAAGCTGCGGAGCTGCTCCTTGACCCCCTTGAGCAGGTCTCCCGGAGCGCGCTTCCCCTCAAGGTGCACCGGGTAGGGGATATCGAGACACCCGGCCGTGCGCGAGCCGCTGCGGACGGCTCCTTCCGCCTCGACCACGAGGTCGCGGGCGCCGCTCCAGCCAATGTAGGCCTCGGTGAGGGCGGCGAGCAGCACCTCCTCGACCGTGTTGCCGTACGTCTCGAGGGCTTCGGTGAGCAGCCTGCGCGTCTCTTCCGGCGTCAGCCCGACCCAGAGGGTGGCGGCCGCTTTCTCGGTCCGGGCCTCGGGATCACCGGGAACCGTCCAGGGCCGGGCCGCGGACGCCGCCGTGGCCTTCGCGAGGTCACGGAAGGATACCGCGGGCCCGGAGAGGCTTCCGGCCAGGTTTTCAGACAAATCCCCGGCCAGGATCTGGAAAGACTGGACGTCGAGCATCAGGGGGTGGGCCGCGAGCAGCAGGCGGGCAGGCCCTCCCGGCGGAGCAAACAGGGCCGCCTGCAGAGGCGCCGTGAAGAGGTCCACGCCGCCCCGCACCGCGTTGACGATCGTCTCCTCCGCCGGCCCGGCGATCCGCTCCAAGGGAATGCGGGCGGCCAGGTCCGCGGGCTCGAGCACCCGCTGCGACCAGCCGCCGTCCTCGCGGGGCGAGAAGCGCAGCCGGAGCGCGTCGTGCCTTGCGATCAGGCCGTTCAAGGCCTCGGCCACGTCTCCGGCCGGCGCCTCCAACAGGATCGCCTGGTTCCAGCGCTCGAACGAGGGGCCGCCGGCCTCGAGGAGAACCGCCTGCGCGGGCGTCAGCGGCACGGGTCCGGCGAGCTCCTCCCGGGGCGTGTCCATCTCCGCCACCGCGGCCAAGGCGGCGATCGTCTGGTGCTGGAAGAGCTGGCGGGGGGCGAACCGGAGCCCCCGCTTCTTGCAGCGCGCCACCACCTGAATGGTGAGAATGGAGTCGCCGCCCAGCTCGAAGAAGTTGTCGGCGGCGCTCACCCTTTCGAGGTGCAGCACCTCGGCCCAGACCTTGGCCAGGATCTCTTCCGCCGGGCCGCTCGGCGCCACGTGCTCGCGGCCGGCGGTGCCTCCGCCCTCCGGTGCCGGGAGGCGCACCAGAACCTTGCGGTCCACCTTGCCGTTGGGGGTCAGGGGCAGGGATTCGATGGGCACGAAGACCTGCGGCACCATGTAGTCGGGGAGCCGGGCGGCCAGGGCCGCGCGCAGGTCCGAAGCCTCCGGCATCTCCCGCTCCGGCACCACGTAGGCGATCAGCCGCTTGGTCGCCCGGCGCGTCCTCGCGGACCACCACCGCGCACTCGCGCACGGCCGGGCACGGCCGAGAGCACGGCCTCGATCTCCCCCAGCTCGATGCGGAAGCCGCGGATCTTCACCTGGTGGTCGACGCGGCCGAGGAACTCGAGCGTTGCCGTCGGGCAGGTAACGGCGCGCCAGGTCGCCCGTGCGGTACATGCGGCTCCCCGGCTGCCCGGAGCGGCGCGAAGGGATCGGGGACGAACCGCTCGGCCGTCAGGTCCGGGCGGCCCAGGTAGCCGCGGGCGAGCCCGTCGCCGCCGATGTACAGCTCGCCGGCAGCGCCCCGGCGGCACCGGCTCGAGATTCGCGGTCGAGCAGGTAGAGCGTGGTGTTGGCGATCGGCTGGCCGATGGGCACGGGGCGCCGGCCGTCCCCGGCTTCGAGGACGGGGTGGACCGCCGACCAGACCGTGGTCTCGGTGGGGCCGTAGACGTTCCACAGCGAGCCCACCCGCGAAAGGAGCTGGGCGGCCAGCTCGGGCGGGCAGGGCCTCGCCGCCGCACAGCACCTTGAGCCCGGAGCCGCCCGCCCAGCCGGCTTCGAGCAGCAGGCGCCAGGTCGCCGGGGTGGCCTGCATCACCGTGGCCCCGGACTCGGCGAGGAGGGCCGAGAGGCGGATGCCGTCCACCGCCGTCTCCCGGCTCACCAGCTCGATGCGGGCGCCCACCATGAGGGGGAGGAACAGCTCCAGCACCGCGATGTCGAAGGAGATGGTGGTGACCGCCACCACCACGTCTCCCTGCCTCCAGCCCGGGCCGGCGGGCCATGGAGGCCAGGAAGTTGACGGCGCCCCGGTGGCGCACCTCGACCCCCTTGGGGCGGCCCGTGGAGCCGGAGGTGTAGATGACGTAGGCCCGGTTCTCGGGGCCGGCGAGCGGCGGTAGGTTCTCGGCGCTTTCGGACGCTAGCGCGGCGGCCTGGACGTCAATGACCCGGGCGCCGTGCCCCTGGAGCCCGGAAAGCTCGGCCAGGAGCGCCGCCTGGGTGATCAGCACCGGCGCCTTGCCGTCTTCGAGAATGTAGGCGATGCGGTCGCTCGGGTAGGACGGGTCGAGCGGCACGTAGGCGCCGCCCGCCTTGAGCACGCCCAGCAGGCCCACCAGCATGTCCGGCGAGCGCTCGACGCAGAGCCCCACCAGCACGTCCGGCCCCACGCCCAGGCGGCGCAGGGCGTGGGCCAGGCGGTTGGCGCGGGCGTTCAGCTCGCCGTAGGTGAGGCTCGATCCCTCGAAGGTGACGGCGACCGCCCCGGGCCGCCGCGCCGCCGTGGCCTCGAACAGCTGGTGCATCGCCGAGCCCGGGGATCTGCGTGGCGGTGTCGTTGGCGCTCCACCAGCAGCTCGCGCCGCTCCGCCCCGGAGAGCAGGGGCAGGGCGGAGACGTTCTGGACCGCGTCCTCCGCGATGCCGGCCAGCAGGGCGCGCCAGTGGACGGTCAGCCGCTCGGCGGTGGCGAGGTCGAACAGGTCGGTGTCGTACTCCAGGCGCGCCGTGAGGCCGTCGCGCCGACGGGGCGAGGGTGAGGTTGAGGTCGAACTGGGCCCGGCCGGCCTCCACGGGGCAGGGACGACAGCGTCAGCCCCGGCAGCTCAAGGCTGGCAGAACGGCGCGTTCTGGAGCGCGAGCATGACCTGGAAGAGGGGCGAGTGGCTGAGGTTGCGCTCCGGCTGCGAGCTCGTCCACCAGCTTCTCGAACGGCAGATCCTGGTGGGCGTAGGCCCCCAGGGCCGCCTCGCGCACCTGCGGCCAGCAGGTCGGCGAACGGCGGATCGCCGCCCAGGTCCAGGTCGACCCGCAGCACCAGGGTGTTGACGAAGAAGCCGATCAGGTCCTCGACCTCCGCGCTGGTTGCGGTTGGCGATCGGCGTGCCGACGCACCAGGTCGCGCTGGCCCGAGTAGCGGCGAGAGGAGCACGGCGAAGGCGGCCGAGCAGGGTCATGAACGGCGTCACCCCGCTGGCGGCGCGCCAGCGCCTCGCAGGCGCCGCGACAGCCCGGGCGGCAGCGACGAAGAGGATCGCCGCCGCCGCGGCGCGCTGCGACCGGCGGGCCGCGGCCGGTCGGTGGGCAGCTCGAGCACCGGCGGCGCGCCGGTCGAGGTGCTCGCGCCACCAGGCGAGCTGCGCCTCCAGCACCTCGCCGGAGAGCCAGCTCCGCTGCCAGACGGCGAAGTCGGCGTACTGGACCGGCAGCTCGGGCAGCGGCGAGGGGCTGCCGGCCAGCGAACGCCGCGTAGAGCGCCGCCAGCTCGCGCACCAGCACGCCCAGCGACCAGCCGTCGGAGACGATGTGGTGCATGGCGAGGAGGAGGGCGTGCTCGCGCTCGCCCAGCCGCAGCAGCGTGCCGCGCAGCAGCGGCCCGCTGCGCGAGGTCGAACGGGCGCCGCGCCTCTTCGTTGGCGAGGCGCAGGAGCGTCTCCTCGCCGCTCGTGCGCGGGCAGCCCGGAGAGGTCGACGGCGGGCGAGGGGGAACGGCGCCGGCGGCTGCCACGATCGCCACCGGCTCGCCCTCGACGGTCGTCGAAGCGGGTGCGCAGCGACTCGTGGCGGCGGCAGATCTCGGTCAGGCAGAGGCGCGAAGGCCGCCGGCGTCGAGGTCCCCCTCCAGGCGCAGGCCGCCGGCCAGGTTGTAGGCGAAGCTGCCGGGCTCCAGCTGGTCGAGGAACCACAGGCGCTGCTGCGAGAACGACAGCGGCAGGAGGCCCTCCCGGGACACCGGTACGATCGGCGGCGCCGGCGGCAAGGCCTGCGCGGCGCCCAGGCGCCGGGCCTGCTCGACGGCGCCCGCGAACCCGGCGAGCGTCGGTTCCTCGAACAGGGAGCGCAGAGAGCGCTCCACCCCCAGAGCCTCGCGCACCCGCGACATCATGCGCGTGGCGAGCAGGGAGTGGCCGCCCAGCTCGAAGAAGTTGTCGTGGCGCCCCACCCTCGGCACGCCGAGGAGGTCGCACCAGATGCCGGCGAGCAGCTCCTCGACGGGGTCGGTCTCGTGGAGCCCGTCCGCGGCGTCCGCGGCATTCGCGGCATCCGCGGCGTCCGTGCGCACGGGGGCCGGCAGGGCCAGGCGGTCCACCTTGCCCGTGGCCGTCAGGGGGAGGGCCGGGAGCGTCACGAAGTCGGACGGCACCATGTAGTCGGGCAGCCGGCGGGCCAGGAAGGCGTGGAGGTCGCGGGCGAGGACCGAGGGAGCCGCGACGAGATAGGCCGCCAGCCGCCGGTCTCCCGGACGGTCCTCCCGAACTACGGCTACGCAGTCCTTGACGCCGGGGAAGGCGGCGAGCGCGGCCTCGATTTCGCCCAACTCGATGCGGAAGCCGCGCAGCTTCACCTGGAAGTCGGCGCGGCCCGCGAATTCGGCATTGCCGTCCGGCAGGTAACGTCCGAGATCGCCCGTGCGGTAGACCCGGTCGCCGGCCAGGTGTCCGGGAAGCCCCAGAGTATTGGCCACCAGAGGATTGGCCAGGAACCGCTGCGCCGTCAGGCCGTCATCTCCCAGGTAGCCGCGAGCCAGGTGGCGGCTGCGCATGTAGATCTCACCCACCTCGCCGACGCCGGCCAGGCCGCCCGAACCGTTGAGGACGAGGAGCTGCACGTCCTCCATGCCCCGCCCCAGAGGGAGCACCTCACGGCCGAGGCGGGCCGCGTCCGGCGTCTCCGGCCGGGGCACGGGGAAGAAGGCCACCGAGCGCTGCGTCTCGGTCGAGCCGTAGAGGTTGACGCAGGCGAGCTCGGGCGCCAGCCGCTGGAGGCGCGCCACGTCCGACTTCTTGAGCAGGTCGCCCACCACGAAGGCGCGCCGCAGGGACGGCAGCTCCCGATTTCCCTCCTCGGCCTCCTCGGCAGACATCGTCACCAGCTCCATCATGGCCGGGGTCAGGTGGAGCACGCTCACACCCTGGCGGCGGATCCATTCCGCCAGATAGAGCGGAGCGCCCATCCGGTCCGGCTCCGGCACGCAGATTGCGGCGCCCAGCCAGAGGGGGGTGAAGAGGTCCCGCTGCAACGGGTCGTGGGAGAGGGCGGAGAGCATGCCGAACCGGTCGCTCTCCGAGATCCCGAAGCGCTTCGCCATCCAGGGGTAGAAGTGGGAGAGCGGGCCATGGCGGCCCACCACGCCCTTGGGCTTGCCCGTCGAGCCGGAGGTGAAGGTGAGGCACGCCGCGTCGTCGGGTCCGATGGCGATGCCCGGGTCCGTGGCGGGGAAGCCGGCCAGGAACTCCGCCGGGATCGACGGCAGCGGGGGCAGCTCCAGCCGGACCGCCGGCATTGCGGCCGCCACCTCGTCCGGCGGGGCCGCCGCCCCCTCCACGAACAGGCAGGCGCCGGGACGGCCGATGTGGAGATAGTCGAGCAGCCGGGCCGGAGGATAGGCGGGATCGAGGATCATGAACGCCGCGCCCGCCTTGAGGGTGCCGAGGACGGCCCACACCAGCGAGGCGCCGCGGTGAGCCCAGATCGCCACCACGCCGCCCGTCTGAACGCCGCCATCCCGCAGGAAGCGGGCCAGCTGGCTCGACCGCGCTTCCAGCTCGCCGTACGTCCACACCTCGTGCTCGCGCCAGCCCGCCACCGCTGGCCGCGCGGGGAACCGTGCCGCGCCCTCGGTGACCGCGCCGTGGACCGAGCCCATCCAGTCGCCGCCCAGCGGGGCCGCCGGATCCGGCAGCCGGGGGCGGGCGGCGGGCGTCACCAGCGACAGGGCGGCGATGCTCTCGCCGGGGGCGGCGGCCACCTGCGCCAGCACGCGCTCCAGCTGCCGCAGCATCTCCTCCATCCGTTCCCGGTCGAAGAGGTCGGCGTTGTACACCATGTTGATGCGCAGCGTGTCCCCCTTCTCCTGGAGATAGAGGGTGAAGTCGAACTTGGAGTCCGGCTCCGGCACGCCCACCGGCTCGATCTGGATCCCGGGCATGGCCAGGCTCGCCTCGGGCAGGGTGACCATGTTGAAGAGCACCTGGAAGAACGGGGAGCGGCTGAGCACCCGCTCGGGGTGCAGCTCCTCCAGCAGCTTCTCGAACGGCACCTCCTGGTAGCGGTAGGCGTCCAGCACCGTGGTCTTCACCCGGCCGAGAAGCTCGCGGAACGAAGGGGCTCCGGAGACGTCCGAGCGCAGCACCAGGGTGTTCAAGAACAGGCCGATCAGCTTCTCCGTCTCCACCCGGCGCCGGCCGGCGCTGGGGGAGCCCACCACCACGTCCTCCTGGCCCGTGAGCCGGGCGAGGAGGACGTTGAAGCCGGCGAGGAGAGTCATGAACAGCGAGGCGCCCTCGCGGCGGGAGAGCTCGCGCAGCGACACCGTCAGCGTCTCCGGCAGCTCCACCCGCAGCATCTCGCCGCGGTGGGTCTGGACGGCCGGGCGCACCCGGTCGGTGGGGAGCTCCAGGGCCGGCGGGCTGCCGGCGAGCTGCCGCCGCCAGTATGCCAGGTGCTCCTCCAGCACGGCGCCCTGGAGCCAGTCACGCTGCCAGACGGCGAAGTCCGGGTACTGGATGGGCAGCTCCGGCAAGGGCGACGGGAGACCGCCGAGGAAGGCTTCATAGAGCACCGACAGCTCGTGGAAGAACAGGCCGAGCGACCAGCCGTCCGAGACGACGTGGTGGACGTTCACCAGCAGCAGGTGCTCACCGGGAGCGAGGCGAACGAGGACGAACCGGCTGAGGGGACCCTTTTCGATGTCGAAGGGGGTCTTCGCTTCGGCGGCGAGCCGGTGGTCTCCCTCTGACCGGGCCACCGGCTCGGGCAGGCCCGCGAGGTCCACCAGGGGGAGCCAGGTCTCCGCCAGCGGCTCGATGACCTGGGCCGGCACGCCGTCGAAGGCCGTGAAGCGGGTGCGCAGGGACTCGTGGCGGCGCAGGATCTCGGCGAGCGCGCGCGCGAGCACCGTCCGGTCGAGGCTTCCCAGGAGACGGGCGGGGGCCGGCATGTTGTAGGCCGAGGTCCCGGGCTCCAGGCGGTCCAGCAGCCACAGGCGCTGCTGCGCGAAGGAGAGAGGCGTCGGCCCCCCGGCGGTCCGCCGGGGGATGGCGCCGCCTCCCTGCGCGGGCTCCGCGGCCTTCTTCTTCCTCATCCTCATCACAAGTAGCGCAAGCTGCTCCGGAGAGAGGTCGCTGGCCCGCCGGGTTGTCTCTTCGGTGCTCATGATCGTCGCCCCGCCGCTTGAAGTTCAGCTCCGGGAGATGCCTCCGGCGATCCGCCTTCGTTCTTCTGGAGACGGAAGAAGGGTTCTCCCTGGTATGCACGTCCATCCATAAGGTGGATGTACCCGGGGAAAGCGGGACACGGGGCGGGCCACGAAACCCACGGGTCAAGGCAGGAAACCCACGGGGCATGAAGCGCGACCCATGGGGCGCAACAGAAAACCCGTGGGAAACAACAGGAAACCCACGGGTTGTGACACAAAACCCGCGGGGCAAGACACGAAACCCATGGGTCGCGAGACAAAACCCATGGGTCGCGAGACAAAACCCGTGGGGCGAGACACTGGACCCGCGGGGCGCGCAGCTAGAGGCTTTCCTGGCGGAGCAGCTCCTGGAGCTCGTCCTCGGACAGCCCCTCCAACTCGGCCAGGTACTGGTCCACGTCCTCGCCTCCTCCGGCCAGGAGCGCCTGGCCCACCGCTTCGGCCAGCTCGGCGACCGTGGGCTGCTCGAACAGCGTCTGCAAGGGGAAGCTCGACGCCCAGGGACTCGTAGAGGCGGGAGAGGACGCGGGTGGCCAGCAGGGAGTGGCCGCCGAGGTCCCAGAAGGTGTCGTGGACGCCGACCTTCTCGACGCCCAGGACGTCCGCCCAGATGTCGGCCATCTGCTGCTCGACGGCGTTGCGGGGGGCCACGAAGCCGGCGCCGTCCCGCGCGCCAACCTCCAGCGGCAGCTTGGCCAGGGCGCGCCGGTCCACCTTGCCGTTGGGAGTCAGGGGCAAAGAGTCGAGGAAGAGGAACGCCGTGGGCACCATGTAGTCCGGCAGGCGCTGGCGCAGGCCCTCGCGGAGGGCGGCGGTCTCCAGGGGCGGCGCCACGTAGGCGGCCAGCGAATTGGCCCCATGCTCGGCGCGGGCCAGCACCACGGCCGCCTCGACCCCCGGCAGGCGGCTCAGCGCCTCCTCCACCTCGCCCAGCTCGACGCGGAAGCCGCGGATCTTCACCTGGTTGTCGATGCGGCCCAGAAACTCGAGCTCGCCGTCCGTCCGGTGGCGCACGAGGTCGCCCACCCGGTACATGCGGGCGCCCGGTACGGTGGAAAAAGGATTGGGGACGTAGCGCTCGGCGGTCAGGTCCGGCCGGGAAAGGTAGCCCCGGGCCAGCCCCTCGCCGGCCAGATACAGCTCGCCCGGCACACCCACGGGGGTGACGTTGAAGTGCCCGTCCACCACCCAGCCCTGCTCGCCGTCGAGCGGGCGGCCGATCGACGGCGCGCGCTCCGAGGCCCGCTCGACCAACGCCCAGGTGGAGAACGTCGTGTCCTCCGACGGGCCGTAGACGTTGTACAGCCGTTCGACGCCCGGCAGGCCGTAGACCCGGTCGGCCAGGGCGCGGGGGATGGGCTCGCCGCCCAGGTTGACCGTCACCGCCGACGGCGGCACGCCGCCCATGCGGATCAGCTCGGCGATGGCCGAGGGAACCGTGTCCACCACCCGGACCTCGTTGCGGGCCGGGAGATGCGGAAGGGCCAAGGCGTTCTCGGCCAGGATCAGCGTGCCGCCCCAGGCGAGAGGAGCGAAGATCTCGAACACCGACATGTCGAAGGTGATGGAGGTCGAAGCGAGGACGCCGGACAGCTCCAGGTCCGAGAATTCGCGGCGGGACCAGAGCACCATGGCGACCGCGCTCCGGTGCTCGATGGCGACCGCCTTGGGCCGCCCCGTGGAGCCCGACGTGTAGATGAGGTACGCGAGGTTCCCCGATCCCGCGGGGCGCCCGGGCACTGTTGCCGGCATTGTTACCGGTATTGTTACCGGCATTGCCGCCGGCAGCTCCTGATCCAGCAGAACGATCCGCGCCGGGTGTCCGTGCAGCCGTCCCTGAAGGTCCGTGCTCGTCAACACCACGGCGCACCGGCTGTCCTCCAGCATGAACCCCACGCGCTCCGCCGGGTAGGCGGGGTCTAGCGGCACGTAGAACCCGCCCGCCTTGAGCGTGGCGAGCAGTGCCACGACCAGCTCCGCCTTGCGCTCCAGGAAGATGCCGGCGCCGGTCTCCGGCCCCACGCCGAGGCCGCGCAGGGATGCGGCCAGCGTCTCCGCCCGGGCCTCGAGATCGGCGTAGGAGATCCTCTCCGTGCCCGCGATCACCGCGATTCTCTCGGGCGTCCGCCGGGCCTGGGCCTCGAACAGCTCGTGGAGCGTCGATTCCACCAGCTCCTCGGGGCGTGGCCGGCGGGTCTCCTCGTTCCAGGCCAGGAGCTGGGCGCGCTCCGCGGCGCCGAGCAGGGGGAGCTGGGACAGCCGGGCTTCCGGGTGCTCTTCGATTCCCGCCACCAGGACGCCCAGGTGGCCGAGCAGGCGCCGGACCGTGGCCGCCTCGAACAGGTCGGTGCTGTACTCGGCCAGCACCTCGACCCCCCGCTCGAAATGGCCCAGGAACAGGGCGAGGTCGAACTTGGCGGTGGCGCCGTGGCTGCCGGCCGCCTCCACCCGCAGCCCTGGGCCGAACGCCGGGAGGGGGGCCGTTTCCTGCTGGAGGGAGAAGGCCACCTGGGCGAGCGGCGGGCGCGACAGGTCGCGGCCCGGGACCAGCTCCTCGACCAGGCGCTCGAACGGCAGCTCCTGGTGCTCGAAGGAGGAGAGGGACGTGTCCCGCACCCGCTCCAGGAGAGCGGGGAAGGCCGGGTCGCCCGACAGGTCCGTGCGCAGCACCAGGGTGTTGACGAAGCAGCCGATCAGCCCCTCGACCTCGACGTGGCCGCGGTTCGCCACCGGCGTGCCGGCCGACAGATCGGTGCGGCCGGTGTAGCGGTGGAGGAGCGTCTGAAACGCCGCCAGGAAGGCCATGAAGGGGGTGGCCCCCTGGCGCTGGGCCAGCCGCTCCAGCCGTCCGCCCACGCCCGCGGGGAAGCTGTGCCGTTCGATACGACCCCGGCCGCTCTGCACGGGCGGACGGGCATGGTCCGCCGGCAGCTCCAGGGGCTCGGGATCCATTCCCAGGCGATCGCGCCAGAAGGCCACCTGCTCCTCCAGCACCGTGCCGGCCAGCCAGCCGCGCTGCCAGACGGCGTAGTCCGCGTACTGAATGGGCAGCGGCGGCAGCGGCGAAGGCTCGCCCGCGGCGAAAGCACGGTAGAGGGCGCTCAGCTCGCGGATCAGAATGCCGCTCGACCAGCCGTCCGAGGCGACGTGGTGGACGTTGAGCAGCAGCAGGTGCTCTTCCTCTTCCTTCTCTTCCTCGAGCCTCAGCAGCTCGGCCCGGAACACGGGGCCATGCTCCAGGTCGAACGGCCGCAGGCTCCACTCCCGCAGGATCCCGTCCAGGCCGTCACCGGCCTTCAGCTCCCTCACCGGCAAGGGGCGGGGCTCGAAGGGCAGGACGACCTGGACCGGCTGGCCGTCTTCGACGGCGAAGACCGTCCGCAGCACCTCGTGCCGGCGGACGATCTCGTTCAGGGCCGCCGCAAGGATCTCCGGCCGGAGGGAGCCGTGGATGCGGAAGACGGAAGGCATGTTGTAGGCCGCCGCGCCGTCCGTGCCCCGGCGCAGGCGGTCGACGAACCAGAGGCGCTGCTGGGCGAACGAGGCGGGCGGCCGTCCCTGGGCTTCGCGGGGGCGCAGGGCCGGGACGGCTTGCGAGGAGGGGCGGCTCTCCTCGCTCCGGCTCTCCTCAATAAGGCGGGCCAGCCCTGCCACGGTGGGCGTTTCAAACACGGCCCGCAGCGACAGGTCGGCCCCGAACAGCTCGCGGATCCGCGCCACCAGCCGGGCCGCCAGCAGGGAGTGCCCGCCCAGCTCGAAGAAATCGGTCTCCGCGCCCACCCGTTCCACTCCCAGGAGGCTCGCGAAGATCCCGGCCACCGCCTCCTCCAAAGGACCGCGCGGCGCCACATAGCCATCTCCCGCCGCCGGCCCGGCCGCCACGGAAAGCTTGGCGAGGGCGCGGCGGTCCACCTTGCCGTTGGGGGTGAGGGGAAGGGCGTCGAGGAAGACGAACGCCGTGGGCACCATGTACTCCGGCAGCCGCCGGCGCAGGGCTTCCCGCAGCGAGGAGGCTTCGAGCCCCGTCACCAGGTAGGCGGCGAGGGCGCCGTCCCGGGCCAGGACCACGGCGGCCTCGACTCCCGGCAGGCGGCTCAAGGCCTCTTCGACCTCGCCAAGCTCGACGCGGAAGCCGCGGATCTTGACCTGGTGATCCAGCCGGCCCAGGAACTCCATCTCGCCGTCCGGCCGGTGGCGCACGAGGTCGCCCACCCGGTACATCCGTGCGCCGGGGACGGCGGAGAAGGGGTTGGGGACGTATCGCTCGGCGGTGAGGTCCGGCCGGCCCAGGTACCCCCGGGCCAGCCCCTCGCCGGCCAGGTACAGCTCCCCCGGCACGCCCACGGGGGTGATGTTGAGGTGGCGGTCCACCACCCACCCCTGCTCGCCGTCGAGCGGCCGGCCGATCGCCGGCGCCCGCTCGGATTTTCGTTCAATCAGGGCCCAGGTGGAGAACGTGGTGTCCTCCGACGGACCGTAGACGTTGTACAGCCGCTCGATCCCGGGAACGGCGTAGACCCGGTCGGCGAGGGCGCGGGGGATGGCCTCGCCGCCCAGGTTGACGGTTACCGCCGACGCCGGCACGCCGTCCATGCGGATCAGCTCGGCCATGGCCGAGGGGACGGTGTCGATCACCCGCACCTCGTCCCGTGCGGGCAGGCGGGGAAGGGCCAACGCGTTCTCCGCGAGGATGACGGTGCCGCCCCAGGCGAGGGGAGCGAAGATCTCGAACACAGACATGTCGAAGGTGATGGAGGTGGAGGCGAGCACGCCGGACAGCTCCAGGTCCGAGAATTCCCGGCGGGACCAGAGAACCATGGCGACCGCGCTCCGGTGCTCGATGGCGACCGCCTTGGGCCGCCCCGTCGAGCCCGACGTGTAAATGAGATACGAGAGGTTGCCCGACCCCGCGGGCCGGCCCGGCTCCGCCACCGCCACCGCCGGCAGCTCCTGGTCAAGCAGCACCGTCCGTGCCCGTCCGTCCAGCCGTCCCTGAAGGTCCGTGTCCGTCAACACCACGGCGCACCGGCTGTCCTCCAACATGAACCCCACGCGCTCCGCCGGATACGCCGGATCGAGCGGCACGTAGAACCCGCCCGCCTTGAGCGTGGCGAGCAGCGCCACCACCAGCTCCGCCTTGCGCTCCAGGAAGATCCCGGCGCCCACTTCCGGCCCCACGCCCAGGCCGCGCAGAGCCCCGGCCAGCGCCTCCGCGCGGGCCTCCAGGGCAGCGTAGCTCAGCCGCTCTTCCCCCGCGATCAGGGCGGTCTTCTCGGGCGTCCGCCGCGCCTGGGCCTCGAACAGCGCGTGGAGGGTCGATCCCACCAGATCTTCGGGCCGTTCCCGCCGCGTCTCCTCGTTCCAGGCCAGGAGCTGGGCGCGCTCCGCCGCCTCCAGCAGGGGAAGCTCGGAGAGCCGCGCTTCCGGTCGCTCCTCGATCCCCGCGACCAGGACGCTCAAATGGCCGAGCAGGCGCTGGATCGTGGTGCCCTCGAACAGGTCCGTGCTGTATTCGGCCAACAGCTCCATGCGGTGTCCTCGGGGGCCGGAGCGCCCGGCGAACAGCACGAGGTCGAACTTGGCGGAGTCGCTATGGCTCGCCTCCGGCTCCACCCGCAGCCCCGGTCCGAACCGCGGCACCGCGTCCTCCCCCTGCTGGAGGACGAAGGCCACCTGGCAGAGCGGCGTGCGGGAGAGGTCGCGGCCGGTGACCAGCTCCTCGACCAGGCGCTCGAACGGCAGATCCTGGTGGCCGAAAGAGGAGAGGGCCGTCTCGCGCACCCGCTCCAGCAGGTCGGGGAAGGCCGGGTCTCCCGACAGGTCCGTGTGCAGGGCGACCGTGTTGACGAAGCAGCCGATCAGCCCCTCGACGTCGAGCCGGTTGCGGTTGGCCACCGGCGTGCCCACGGTCACGTCCGCGCGCCCCGTGTAGCGGTGCAGCAGGGCCTGGAAAGCCGCCAGGTAGGCCATGAAGGGAGTGGCTCCGCGCGCTTGGGCGAGGCTTTCCAGGCGGTCGCCGAGCCCGGCACGGAGGGTGCGGCGCTCGCCGCCGCCCCGGCCGCTCTGCACGGCCGGGCGGGGGTGGTCCGCCGGCAGCTCCAGGGGCTCCGGGTCCAGGCCCAGCCGCTCACGCCAGAAGGCGAGCTGCTCGTCCAGCACTTCGCCCGAGAGCCAGTCCCGCTGCCAGACGGCATAGTCCGCGTACTGGATCGGCAGCGGCGGGAGCGGCGAGGGGAGGCCCTCGGCGAAGGCCTGGTAGAGAGTGCCCAGCTCCCGGACCAGGACGCCGTGGGACCAGCCGTCCGAGGCGATGTGGTGGACGTTGAGCAGCAGCAGGTGCTCGTCCGCTTCAAGCTTCAACAACTCGGCCCGGAACACGGGGCCGTGCTCGAGGTCGAACGGCTCCAGGCTCCACTCCCGCACCCTCTGCTCGATTTCCGCGCCGGTTGCGACGGTCACCACCGGCAGGGGCCGGGGTTCGAACGGCTGGACGATCTGAACCGGCTGGCCGTCCTCCACCGCGAAGACGGTGCGCAGCACCTCGTGCCGGCGGACGATCTCGTCCAGGGCCTCGGCCAACCTTTCCGGCCGGAGGGAGCCGTGGATGCGGAAGACGGACGGCATGTTGTAGGCCGCCGAGCCGTCCGGATTGTCGGGTCCCCGGCGCAGGCGGTCGACGAACCAGAGGCGCTGCTGGGCGAACGAGGCCGGAGGACGTCCCTGGCCTTCCCGGGGGCGCAGGGCGGGAACGGCCTGCCCGGAGGGCCGGCTCTCCTCGATGCAGCGAGCCAGACCCGCCACGGTGGGTGTTTCGAAGACGGCCCGCAAGGACAGCTCGACACCGAACAGCTCGCGGATGCGCGCCACCATCCGGGCTGCCAGGAGGGAGTGCCCGCCCAGCTCGAAAAAGTCGGTCTCCGCGCCCACCCGTTCCACTCCCAGGAGGCTCGCGAAGATCCCGGCCACCGCCTCCTCCAGGGAGCCGCGCGGCGCGACGTAGTTCTCGCCCGCCGCCGGCCCGGCCTCCACGGCAAGCTTCGCCAGGGCGCGGCGGTCCACCTTGCCGTTGGGAGTGAGGGGGAGGGCGTCGAGGAAGACGAACGCCGTGGGCACCATGTACTCCGGCAGCCGCCGGCGCAGGGCTTCGCGCAGCGAGGAGGCTTCGAGCGCCGTCACCACGTAGGCGGCGAGAGCGCCGTCCCGGGCCAGGACCACGGCGGCCTCGACTCCCCGCAGGCGGCTCAAGGCCTCCTCGACCTCGCCCAGCTCGACGCGGAAGCCGCGGATCTTGACCTGGTGATCCAGCCGGCCCAGGAACTCCATCTCGCCGTCCGGCCGGTGGCGCACGAGGTCGCCCACCCGGTACATCCGTGCGCCGGGGACGGCGGAGAAGGGGTTGGGGATGTAGCGCTCGGCGGTGAGGTCCGGCCGGCCCAGGTACCCCCGGGCCAGCCCCTCGCCGGCCAGGTACAGCTCGCCGGGCACGCCCACGGGGGTGACGTTGAAGTGGCGGTCCACCACCCACCCCTGCTCGCCGTCCAGGGGGCGGCCGATCGCGGGCGCCCGCTCGGATTTTCGTTCAATCAGGGCCCAGGTGGAGAACGTGGTGTCTTCGGAAGGGCCGTAGACGTTGTACAGGCGCTCGACGTTCGGCAGGGCATAGACCCGGTCGGCGAGGGCGCGGGGGATGGCCTCGCCGCCCAGGTTGACGGTTACCGCCGACGCCGGCACGCCGTCCATGCGGATCAGCTCGGCCATGGCCGAGGGGACGGTGTCGATCACCCGCACCTCGTCCCGGGCGGAGAGACCAGGGAGGGCCAGCGCGTTCTCCGCGAGGATGACGGTGCCGCCCCAGGCGAGCGGAGCGAAGATCTCGAACACCGACATGTCGAAGGTGATGGAGGTGGAGGCGAGCACGCCGGACAGCTCGAGGTCCGAGAATTCCCGGCGGGACCAGAGAACCATGGCGACCGCGCTCCGGTGCTCGATGGCGACCGCCTTGGGCCGCCCGGTGGAGCCCGAGGTATAGATGAGGTAGGCAAGATTCCCCGACCCCGCGGCCCGGCCCGGCCCTGTTACCGGCACTATTACCGCCGGTGCCGCCGGCAGCTCCTGATCCAGGAGCACCGTCCGTGTCTGCAGTCCGTGCAGCCGTCCCTGCAAGTCCGTGTCCGTCAACACCACCGCGCAGTCGCTGTCCTCCAACATGAACCCCACGCGCTCGGCCGGATACGCCGGATCGAGAGGCACGTAGAACCCGCCCGCCTTGAGCGTGGCGAGCAGCGCCACCACCAGCTCCGCCTTGCGCTCCAGGAAGATCCCGGCCCCCACCTCGGGGCCAACGCCCAAACCGCGGAGCGACCGGGCCAGCGCCTCCGCGCGCGCTTCGAGCTCGGTGTAGCTCAGCCGCTCTTCTCCCGCGATCAGCGCCACGGCATCCGGCGTCCTCCGGGCCTGGGCCTCGAACAGCGCGTGGAGGGTCGATCCCACCAGATCTTCCTGCCGTTGCCGCCGCGTCTCCTGGTTCCAGGCCAGGAGCTGGGCGCGCTCCGCAGCGTCCAGCAAGGGCAGCTCGGAGAGCCGGGCCTCCGGGCGTTCCTCGATCCCCGCGATCAGCACGCCCAGGTGGCCGAGCCACCGCCGGACCGTGGCGCCCTCGAAGAGGTCGGTGCTGTACTCGGCCAGCAGCTCCAAGACTTGTCCGGAGCGGCCGGCGAACAGCACGAGGTCGAACTTGGCGGTGTTGCTGTGGCTCGGCTCGGGCGCCACCCGCAGCCCCGGGCCGAGCTGGAGCGCGGCGTCCTCTCCCTGCTGGAGGACGAAGGTCACCTGGCAGAGCGGCGGGCGGGAGAGGTCGCGGCCGGTGACCAGCTCCTCGACCAGGCGCTCGAACGGCAGATCCTGGTGGCCGAAGGCGGAAAGGGCCGTCTCCCGCACGCGATCGAGAACCTCGGGGAAGGCCGGGTCGCCTGACAGGTCCGTGCGCAGGGCCACGGTGTTGACGAAGCAGCCGATCAGCCCTTCGACGTCCTGCCGGTCGCGGTTGGCCACCGGCGTGCCCACGGTCACGTCCGCGCGCCCGGTGTAGCGGTGCAGCAGGGCCTGGAAGACCGCAAGGTGGGCCATGAAGGGCGTGGCGCCGCGCGCCAGGGCGAGGCTCTCCAGGCGCTCGCCCAGGCCGGCGGGGAGGCGGCGCCGCTCGGTGCCGCCCCGGCCGCTCTGCACCGCCGGTCGCGGGTGGTCCGCCGGCAGCTCCAGGGGCTCGGGGTCCATCCCCAGATTCCCGCGCCAGAAGGCGAGCTGCTCGTCCAGCACCTCGCCGTTGAGCCAGCCCCGCTGCCAGACCGCGTAGTCCGCGTACTGCACGGGGAGCGGCGGCAGGGGCGAAGGGCGCCCCTCGGCGAAGGCCTGGTAGAGAAGGCCCAGCTCGTGGACCAGGATGCCCGCCGACCAGCCGTCCGAGGCGATGTGGTGGACGTTGAGCAGCAGCAGGTGCTCGTCTTCCTCCAACCTCAACAGCTCGGCCCGGAACACGGGGCCGTGCTCCAGGTCGAACGGCGCCAGGCTCCAGGCCTCGAGGAGCCTGTCGAGGTCTTCACCGGGGCCGGCCGCCACGACCGGCAGCTCCCGGGGCTCGAAGGGCTGGACGATCTGGACCGGCTGGCCGTCCGCGATCCCGAACACGGTCCGCAGAACCTTGTGGCGGCGGACGATCTCGTCCAGGGCGGCGCCCAGCGCCTCGTGGCGGAGCGGGCCGTGGATGCGGAAGAGGGACGGCATGTTGTAGGCCGCCGACAGCTCCGGGTTGTCCGAGCCGCGCCGGAGGCGGTCGACGAGCCAGAGCCGTTGCTGGGCGAACGAAGCCGGCGGCGCTCCCGGCCGCGCCTGGGCCAGGAGGGGAGGCGGGGCCGGGCGGGCTGGCCCCGATGACCGCGAGGGATCGGCGGAGCGCCCCTCCTCGATGCGCCGGGCGAGGCCCGCGACCGTCGGGGTCTCGAACACGGCCCGCAGCGACAGGCCGACGCCGAACACCTCGCGGATGCGCGCCACCAGCCGGGCCGCCAGGAGCGAGTGGCCGCCAAGGTGGAAGAAGTCGTCGTCCCGGCCGACCCGCTCCAGGCCGAGGAGGCTGGCGGCGGCCTCGGCCACCATTTCTTCCACCGGGCCGCGCGGAGGCACGTGCTCTTCGCCGTCCGGCTGCGCCGCCTCCACGGCGACCTTGGCCAGGGCGCGGCGGTCCACCTTGCCGTTGGGGGTCAGGGGCAAGGCGGCCAGGAAGGCGAAGGCGGACGGCACCATGTACTCCGGCAGCCGTTCGCGCAGCGCTTGGCGCAGGGCGTCCGGCTCGCCGGTGCCGGCGCAGAACGCCACCAGGCGCCGGTCCGCCCCCTCTTCGCGGAACAGCACGGCGGCGCCCTCGATCCCCGGCAGCCGGAGGAGTGCCTCTTCGATCTCCCCCAGCTCGACCCGGAAACCGCGGATCTTCACCTGGTTGTCGAGCCGCCCGAGGAACTCCAGCTCGCCGTCCGGCCGGTGGCGCACGAGGTCGCCCACCCGGTACATGCGGGCGCCCGGCACCGCCGAGAACGGATTGGGGAGGTAGCGCTCGGCGGTGAGGTCCGGCCGGCCCAGGTACCCCCGCGCCAGCCCTTCGCCGGCCAGGTACAGCTCGCCCGGCACGCCCACGGGGGCGAGGTTGAAGTGGCGGTCCACCACCCACCCCTGCTCGCCGTCGAGCGGGCGGCCGACGGACGGAGCCGGTTCGGACCGGCGCTCGATCAGTGCCCAGGTAGAGAACGTCGTGTCCTCGGAGGGGCCGTAGACGTTGTACAGCCGCTCGATCCCCGGCACCGAGTAGACCTGGTCGGCCAGCGCCCGCGGCACGGCTTCGCCGCCCAGGTTCACCGTCACCACCGAAGGGGGCACGCCGCCCGTCCGCACCAGCTCGGCCATGGCCGAGGGGACGGTGTCGATCACCTTGACCTCGCCCCGCGCCGGCAGCTGGGGAAGTGCGAGCGCGTTCTCGGCGAGGATCAGCGTGCCGCCCCAGGCGAGCGGAGCGAAGATCTCGAACACCGACATGTCGAAGGTGATCGAAGTCGAAGCCAGCACGCCCGACAGCTCGAGGTCCGAGAATTCGCGGCGAGACCAGAGGACCATGGCCACGGCGCTCCGGTGCTCGATGGCGACCGCCTTGGGCCGCCCCGTCGAGCCCGACGTGTAGATGAGGTAGGCGAGGTTCCCCGAGCCCGCCGCCCGGCCCGGCCCTGTTACCGGCACTATTACCGCCGGTGCCGCCGGCAGCTCCTGATCCAGGAGAACCGTTCGTGCCGGTCCGTCCAGCCGTCCCTGCAAGTCCGTGCTCGTCAACACCACCGCGCAGTCGCTGTCCTCCAGCATGAACCCCACGCGCTCCGCCGGATACGCCGGGTCGAGAGGCACGTAGAACCCGCCCGCCTTGAGCGTGGCGAGAAGCGCCACGATCATCTCCGGCGTGCGCTCCAGGAAGATGCCGACGCCCACCTCGGGGCCCACGCCGAGGCCCGGCAGGGCCCGGGCCAGCGCCGCCGCCCGCGCCTCCAGGGCGGCATAGGTGAGCCGTTCTTTATCTGCGATCACGGCGATCTTCTCGGGCGTCCGCCGCGCCTGGGCCTCGAACAGGGCGTGGAGGGTCGAGCCCACCAGCTCCTCGGGGCGTTCCCGCCGCGTCTCCTCGTTCCAGGCCAGGAGCTGGGTCCTCTCCTCCGCTCCCAGGAGGGGGAGCTCGGAGAGCCGTGCCCGCGGGTCGGCTTCGATCCCCTCGACCAGGACGGCCAGGTGGCCGAGCAGGCGTTCCACCGTGGCGGCCTCGAACAGGTCGGTGCTGTACTCGGCCATCAGCTCCGCCTCGGTCTCGAAGCGGCCGAGGAACAGGGCGAGGTCGAACTTGGCGGTGTCGTGGTGGCTCCGCTCCAGCGCCACCCGCAGCTCGGGGCCGAAGACCGGCAGCGCGGCCGTCTCCTGCTGGAGGGTGAAGGTGACCTGGCAGATCGGCGTGCGCGAGAGGTCGCGGCCGGAGACCAGCTCCTCGACCAGGCGCTCGAACGGCAGGTCCTGGTGGACGAAGGACGACAGCGCCGTCTCCCGCACCCGCTCCAGCAGCTCCAGGAACGGCGGGTCTCCCGACAGGTCCGTGCGCAGGGCGAGGGTGTTGACGAAGCAGCCGATCAGCCCCTCCACCTCCAGCCGGTCGCGGTTGGCCACCGGTGTGCCCACGATCAGGTCCTCGCGTCCCGTGTAGCGGACGAGCAGCCCCTGGAACGCGGCCAGGAAGGCCATGAACGAGGTCACGCCCAGCGGGCGGGCGAGCCGCTCCAGGGCGCCGCCGAAGCCCGGCGGCAGGTTCCGGCGGGCCACGGCGCCGTGCCCGCTCTGCACCGCCGGGCGGGGCCGGTCCAGCGGCAGCTCCAGGGGCTCGGGGTCCGTCCCCAGACGGCCGCGCCAGAAGGTGAGCTGCTCCTCCAGCACGCCGCCCGAGAGCCAGCGCCGCTGCCAGGCCGCGTAGTCGCCGTACTGGAGCGGCAGCTCGGGCAGGGGCGAGGGGAGGCCGGCGGCGAATGCCTGGTACAGCAGACCCAACTCGTGGGTGAGGATGCCGTTCGACCAGCCGTCGGAGGCGATGTGGTGGACGTTCAGGAGCAGCACGTGATCCCGGCCGCCCCGGCGCAGCAAGGAGGCGCGGAACACCGGGCCGTGCTCCAGGTCGAACGGCTGGCGGCTCCAGCCGCTCACCAGCTCCCGGACATCAGCTCCTGCTTCTAGATCCACCACCGGCAGGCCCGCGGGCACGAAAGGCTGAACGGCCTGTACGGGCTGGCCGTCCACCACCTCGAAGACCGTGCGCAGCACCTCGTGGCGGCGCACGATCTCGTCCAGGGCCTGCGCCAGGGCGCCGATCCGCAGGGGACCCTGGAGGTGGAGGACGGACGGCATGTTGTACATGGCCGAGGCGCCGTTCTGCAGGCGGTCGAGGAGCCAGAGGCGCTGCTGGGCGAAGGAGGCCGGCAGGGTGCGGGGGCCCGTCTCCCTCTCCGGAAGCGGCGGCTCGGGCGCAGCCTCCTCCCCGGGGGCCGCGGTTTCTTCGCGGGCGCCGTCGATCCAGGCGGCGAGCGCGGCGGCGGTGGGGGTCTCGAACACCACCTTCAGGGGGAGCTCGGCTCCGAAGGCCTCTCGCACCTGGGCCACCAGGCGCGCCGCCAGGAGCGAGTGGCCACCGAGGTGGAAGAAGTTGTCGTCGTTGCCGACGTCCTCCAGGCCCAGGAGGCCGGCGAACAGATCGGCCATCAGGGTCTCGGACGGCGTCCGAGCCCCCGGCGTACCCCCATGGGCATTGTCAGGCGGCTGCGGCAGGGGAGCCAGGGCGAGAGCCCGGCGGTCCACCTTGCCGCTCGGCGTCAAGGGCAGCGCTTCGAGGAAGGCGAAGAGGGAGGGGACCATGTGGAGCGACAGCCGCCGCTCCAGGGATCCCCGGATCTCTCCGGTCTCCAGGACCGTGCCGGGACGCGGCACGAGGTAGGCCACGAGGCGGTCATCGCAGTCATCGCGGACTCCCACCGCCGCCTGGGCGATGCCGGGATGGGCGGCCAGCGCCGCCTCGACCTCGCCGGGCTCGATGCGGAAGCCGCGGACCTTGAGCTGGGCGTCGATCCGACCGAGGAACTCCAGCGCGCCATCCCCCCGCCGGCGCACCAGGTCGCCGGTGCGGTAGAGGCGCGCGCCGGGCTCGCCGGAGAAGGGATCGGGAAGGAACCGTTCCGCCGTCAGATCCGGGCGGTGGAGATAGCCGCGGGCGAGGCCGGAGCCGCCGATCCACAGCTCGCCCGGCACCAGCAGGGGGACCGCCTCGCCGTGGGAATCGACGACGTACGCCCGTGCTCCCTCGACCGGTTGGCCGATGGGGACTCTCGCGGCGGCTTCGTTTTCGATCCGGTGCGCGGTGGCGGTGACCGTGGTCTCCGTGAGGCCGTAGGCGTTGAAGAGAGGGATCCTGTTCCCGGTTTTCCGTTGCCACCCGGCCAACCGCTCCGCCGACACCGCGTCGCTCCCCACCACCACGAGACGCAGGCTCGCGGGGAGGGACGCGCCGGTCTCCGGCAGAGCGTCCACCCATTCGTGCCAGACGGGGCTGGGCAGGTTGAGGACGGTGATCCCCTCGCGCCCGGCCAGGGCGCCCAGGTCCGCCGGCGCGATCTGCCGGGAATCGGCCGGCAGGACCACGGCCCCGCCGCTCGCCAGGGTGGGGAAGATCTCCTCGGCCGCCACGTCGAAGCTGAGCGAGGCGAGCTGGAGCACCCGGTCCCCCGGCGCCAGCTCATACAGGCGGGCCATGGCGGCCGTGCGGGAGGCCAGCGCGGCGCGCGGCACGCCCACACCCTTGGGCTGGCCCGTCGAGCCCGAGGTGTAAAGAACGTAGGCGAGCGAAAGCGAGCCCGCCCTGTCCGTGTCACCGTCCGTGTTCCTGTCCGTGCCGTCGTCCGTGCCCGTCCAGTCGACCCCTTCCAGCTCCAGCACGGGGATGCCCGCCCCCGGCAGGGCGGGCCACAGCGACCGCCGGGTCACCAGGAGGGAAGCCCCCGAGTCGCTCAGCATGAAGGCGAGCCGTTCCGAGGGGTAGGCGGGGTCGAGCGGCAGGTACGCGCCGCCGGCCCGCAGCACGCCGAGCAGGGTGGCGATGGCCTCCGGCGAGCGGTCGAGGAGCACGCCCACCACCGTCTCCGGCCCCACCCCGAGCCGGCGGAGCTGGCGGGCCAGGGCCGCCGTCCGGGCCTCCAGCTCCGCATGGCTCCAGGTCCGGCCTTCGGCGATGATGGCTTCGGAGCTCGTCAGGCCGGCAGGGATGCCGGCGGTCCCAGGGATTCCTGCCGCCTCATTCCACCCCGCGATCAACTGGCGCCGTTCGTCCTCTCCCAGGTAGGGGATCTCGGCCAGAGGGCGCCCGGGCTCGGCCGCGAGGCCGGCCAGCAGGTTTTCGAAGTGGCCCAGCAGGCGGCGCACGGTGGCCGCGTCGAAGAGGTCCGAGCTGTACTCCGCCGAGCCCACCAGGCTCTCCCCAGCGGGCTCCAGGACCACCGTGAGGTCGAGCTTGGCGGTGGTGGCCGCCGGCTCCTCCAGGGTGGCCGCGAGGCCGGAGCCCAGTGCAAAGCCGGGCGCCGCCGCCGGACGCTCCAGGGCGAACAGCGTCTGGAACAGCGGCATCTGCGCCTGCCCACGGTCGGGGGCCAGGGCCTCCACCAGCTTCACGAAGGGGAGATCCTGGTGGGCGTAGGCGCCGAGGGCCGACTCGCGCACACGGGAGAGCAGCTCCAGGAAGGACGGGCGCCCCGAGAGGTCGCCGCGCAGCACGAGGGTGTTGACGAAGAAGCCGATGAGATCCGCCACCTCGGCCCGGCCGCGCCCGGAGACGGACGTGCCGACCCGCAGGTCCGCCTCCCCGGTGTAGCGGTGGAGGAGCGCCTGGAAAGCGGCCAGGAGCGTCATGAACAGGGTGGCGCCATGCCGCTGCCCCAGCCGTTCGAGGTCACCCGAGAGGCTGGGCGGCAGGGTGAAGCGCTCCACGCCCCCGCGCGCGGTGGGCATCCGTGGCCGGGGCCGGTCGGCGGGCAGGTTGAGCCCCCCGGGCTCCCCGGCCAGCTCGTGGCGCCACCAGCCGGCCTGGGCGTCGAGCGTGGGGCCGGTGAGCCACCGCCGCTGCCACGCCGCGAAGTCCGCGTACTGGAGGGGCAGAGGCGGCAGGGCCTGGCCGCTGTACAAGGCGGCCAGCTCCTTCACCAGCACCCCCAAGGACCCGCCGTCCGAGGCGATGTGGTGGGTGAGGATCAGCAGCGTGTGCTCCGCCGGGCCCGCCCTCAGTAGCAGGGCACGGAAGAGAGGGCCCTTGGACAGGTCGATGGGCCGGCTCGCTTCCAGCTCCGCGAGGCGCTCGGCCTCCATCTGCCTCCGGGGCTCCGGCAGGGATTCCAGGTCTACTACGGGCAGAGACAGGGCCTTGAAAGGCAGGACCCTTTGACGGGGCTCACCGTCCATCTCGCCATAGACGGTACGCAGGATCTCGTGGCGCTCGGTCAGCCCGCCGAGGGCGGCGGCCAGGCCGGGGACGGACAGCGCTCCCCGCAGCCGCAGGATGCGGGGCACGTTGTAAGCGGTGGAGCCGGGCTCCAGGCGGTCGAGGAACCACAGGCTCTCCTGGTTGAAGGAAAGGGGCGTTCCCGCCGGAGGGGGAGCCAGGGGCACCAGGGGCGGAGCGTCGGCGAGGATGCGGCGCTCCAGCCGCTCCTCGATACGCCGGGCCAGCCCCGCCACGGTGCGCCCCTCGAAGACCATCCGCAGGTCGATCTCGGTGTCGAAGGCCTTGCGGAGCAGGGCCAGGGCCCGCATGGCGAGCAGGGAGTGGCCGCCCAGGGCGAAGAAGTCGCCGTCCGCCTCCACCCGGTCGAGCCCCAGGAGCTGGCCGAAGATCCCCGCCACCACGGCCTCGACGGGGGAGAGGGCCGCGAGCGCGCCGGCCTCCGCCCCTTTCGCGGTCATCGGGGCCGTCGTCTCGGGCTCGGGCAGGGCCCGGCGGTCCACCTTGCCGTTGGGCGTCAGGGGAATGGCCGGGAGGAACACGAAGGCCGAGGGGACCAGGGCTTCGGGCAACAGCTCCCGGGCCTGGCGCCGCAGCTCGGCAGCCAGGCCGTCCGCACCCTCGCGGGGCACCACGTAGGCCACCAGGCGGTTCTCGCCGGCCGGAAGAGGCTTGGCCAGAACCAGGGCCTCCCGCACGTCCGGATGGGTCCGGAGGGCGGCCTCGATCTCGCCGGGCTCCACGCGGAAGCCCCGCACCTTGACCTGGTGGTCGATGCGGCCCAGGAACTCGACGTCGCCGCCGGGGAGGAGACGGGCGAGGTCGCCGGTCCGGTAAAGCCGCGCGCCGGGATCGCCAAAGGCATCGGGGACGAAACGCTCCGCCGTCAGGTCCGGCCGGCCGAGGTAGCCGCGGGTCACCTGGGGGCCGCCCACGAGCAGCTCTCCGGGGACGCCCGCGGGCACCGGCAGGAGCCGGTCGTCCACCACCACGACCCGCGTGCCGCCCAGGGGGCGGCCGAGGGGGACGACGGAGCCGCGCCGGTCTGCCGCCGCCGGCACGGGGAAGGCCAGCACGCCCACCGTCGTCTCCGTGGGGCCGTAGTGGTTGAGCACCCGGCAGTCCGGCGCCGTCTCGCGCACCCGGTCCACCAGCGACCAGGGGAGGGCCTCGCCGCCGGTCACCAGCAGGCGCCGGGGCATCACCCGCTCCAGGGCCGCCAGGTGGGAGGGGACGATCTTCAGAGCGTCAATGGAATGTTGGTCGAAATACTCCGCCAGCCGCAGCGAGTCGCCCAGCCGGTCGTGTGAGATCACATGCAGCAGCCCGCCGGTCGCGAGCGACGCGAAGACCACGGTGTTGCCCAGGTCCGCGGCGATGGTGCTGACCGTGGCGTAGCTCGCACCTTCCGGCAGCGCCATCCTCGCCAGCACGCCGTCCACGTAGCTCGACAGCTGGCGGTGCTCCACCATGACCCCCTTGGGGCGGCCGGTCGAGCCGGAGGTGTAGATGACGTAGGCCAGGTTCGCCGGCCCCGCCAGGGATTCCAGGGGCTCGGTGCTCTCCTCGTTTAGATCGTTCAGGATCTCTTCCGTGACCAGCGCCTGGGCGCCGCTGTCTTCCAGCATGAAGGCCAGGCGGTCCTCCGGGAACTCGGGGTCGAGCGGCACGTAGGCGCCGCCGGCCTTGAGGATGCCCAGGATGGCGACCACCATGCCGAGGGAGCGCTCCAGGCGGACGCCCACGGGGGTCTCCGGCCCCACGCCCAGCCGGCGCAGGTGGCGGGCCAGGCGGTTCGCCTGCCCGTCCAGCTCGCGGAAGGTGAGGACGGTCCCCTCATAGGCGAGGGCGGGAGCCTCGGGCGTGCGCGCCGCCCAGGCCGCGAAGCGCTCGTGGACCAAGCCGCCATCCGGTCCTGGCGCCCCCTGGAGCACCACCTGCCGGCGCTCCTCGTCTCCCAGCAGGGGAAGCTCCCAGAGCCGCGCCTGGGGATCCGCCGCCACCCCCGCCAGCAGGCGGGTGAAGCCGTCCGCGATCCGCCGCACGGTGGCCGGCTCGAACAGGTCGGTGCAGTACTCCCAGCCGCCCGTCAGGTTCCCCTCGCCGTCCTCGTCCAGCATCAGCTTGAGGTCGAACTTGGCCTGCTCGGTGAGCCCCTCTTCCAGGCGCAGCGACAGGCCGGGGGCCAGCTCGCGCGCCAGCGGGGCCGTGTTCTGGAGGCCGAAGAGCACCTGGAAGACGGGGCTGCGGGAAAGGTCGCGCTCCGGCGCCAGCCCTTCCACCAGGGTCTCGAAGGGGAGGTCCTGGTGGGCGTAGGCGTCGAGCGCCGTCTCGCGCACCCGTGCCAGCAGATCGCCGAACCCGGGGTCGCCCGTCAGGTCGCCGCGCAGCACCAGCGTGTTCACGAAGAGGCCGATCAGACCCTCCGTCTCGCCGCGGTTGCGCCCGGCCACGGGCGAGCCCACCAGCAGCTCCTCCTGGCGGGCGTAGCGCCCCATCAGCGCCTGGAAGACCCCCAGCAGAACCATGAACGGAGTCGCCGCCGACTGCCTCGCCCGTTGCCGGAGCGCGGCCGCGCAGCTCGGGGTCGATGCGCACCCACTCCACGCCGCCCCGGTGGCTCTGCACGGGCGGCCGCGGGAAGTCCGTGGGCAGCTCCAGCACCAGCGGCGCCCCGGCCAGCCGCTCGCGCCAGTGGCTCAGCTCCGCCGCGAGGACGCCGCCGGACAGCCAGCTCCGCTGCCAGACGGCGAAGTCCGCGTACTGGAGCGGCGGCTCGGGCAGAGCTTCACCCGCATAGAGGGCGCTCAGCTCGCGGACCAACACTTCGATCGACCAGGCGTCGGCGGCGGCGTGGTCCAGGCTGAGGAGCAGCCGGTGCTCGTCCGCACCCAGGCGGAGCAGGGTCGTGCGGAGCACCGGGCCCCGCTCCAGGTCGAACGGGCGGCGCGCCTCTTCGAGCGCCAGCCGTTCCGCTTCCTCGGCGGAGACGCTTGACAGGTCTATCAGGGGAAGACGGCGTCCCGGGGGGAGGACGGCCTGATGGCCGTCCGCGAAGACCGTCCGCAGCACCTGGTGCCGCCGCTCCACCTCGGCCAGCGCGGTCTCCAGGAGGTCCACCTTCAGGGGGCCGTCCAGCCGCAGGATCATCGGCAGGTTGTAGGCGATCGAATCCGGCTCCAGCTGGCGGAGGAACCAGAGACGTTCCTGGGCGAACGAGAGCGGAGCGTCGCCTGCCGAATCGCCTTCTGAATCCTGGGGCAGGATGGGCGGCGCCTGCGCCGCGTCCCGCCGCCGCGCCAGCGCCACCCAGGCCGCCAGGGCCTCGACCGTGGAGCGCTCGAAGACCACCCGCATCTCCGGCTCCACGGCGAAGGCGCTCCGCAGGCGCGAGATCACCCGCGTGGCGAGGAGCGAATGGCCGCCCAGCTCGAAGAAGTCGTCCCGGGCTCCCACGCGCTCCAGCCCCAGCACCTCGGCGAAGATGGCGGCCACCACCTCCTCGACCGGATTCCTGGGCGCCAGGTAATCGTCGCCCGTCCCGGTCTCGGTCTCGACCGGCAACCGCGCCAGGGCGCGGCGGTCCACCTTGCCGTTGGGCGTCAAAGGGAGGGCGTCCAGGAAGACGAACGCCGTGGGCACCATGTAATCCGGCAGCCGCTCGCGCACCGCCTCCCGGAGAATCGTCACGTCCAGGCGCGGCACGACGTAGGCCGCCAGCGAATTGTCCCCCTGGACGGCGCGGGCGAGGACCACGGCCGCCTCGACCCCCGGCGCCTGGCCCAGGGCCGCCTCCACCTCGCCCAGCTCGACGCGGAAGCCGCGGATCTTCACCTGGTGGTCGAGCCGGCCCAGGAACTCCAGCTCGCCGTCCGGCCGGTAGCGCACGAGGTCGCCCACCCGGTACATCCGCGCTCCCGGAACCGGTGAGAAGGGATCGGGAAGGAAGCGCTCCGCCGTCAGGTCCGGCCGCCCCAGGTAGCCGCGCGACACCCCTTCGCCGCCCAGGTACAGCTCACCCGGAACCCCGACCGGCACCGGTTGGAGAAGCCGGTCCACCACCCACGCCTGCTCGCCGTCGAGGGGGCGGCCAATGGAGGGCGCCCGCTCCGACCGGTCGATCAGCGCCCAGGTGGAGAACGTGGTGTCCTCGGAAGGGCCGTAGACGTTGTACAGCCGCTCGATCCCCGGCACGGCGTACACCCGGTCGGCCAGCGACCGCGGCACCGCCTCGCCGCCCAGGTTGACCGTCACCACCGAGGGGGGCACGCCCCCCATGCGCACCAGCTCGGCCATGGCCGAGGGGACGGTGTCCACCACCCGGACCTCGTTGGCGGCCGGCAGGTGGGGGAGGGCGAGGGCGTTCTCGGCCGAGAATCAGCGTACCGCCCCAGGCCAGGGGAGCGAAGATCTCGAACACCGACATGTCGAAGGTGATGGAGGTCGAGACCAGCATGCCCGACAGCTCGAGGTCCGAAAACTCGCGGCGCGACCAGAGCACCATGGCCACGGCGCTCTGGTGCTCGATGGCCACCGCCTTGGGCCGCCCCGTCGAGCCCGACGTGTAGATGAGGTACGCAAGGTTGCGGGAGCCCGCGGCGACCCCCGGCGAAGCCGGCCCAGCCGGCAACTCCTGATCCAGCAGAACCGTCCGAGCCTGCTGTCCGTGCAGCCGTCCCTGAAGGTCCGTGCTCGTCAACACCACCGCGCAGTCGCTGTCCTCCAGCATGAACCCCACGCGCTCCGCCGGATACGCCGGATCGAGAGGAACGTAGAACCCCCCCGCCTTGAGCGTCGCCAGCAGGGCCACGATGATCCCGGCGTCGCGGCGGAGGAAGATGCCTACGCCCGTCTCGGGACCGACGCCGAGACCGCGCAGCGACCGGGCCAGCGCCTCGGCCCGCTCTTCCAGGGCGGCGTAGCTGTGCCTCTCCTCTCCCACGATCAGGGCCGTCGCCCCGGGCGTCCGCCGCGCCTGGGCCTCGAAAAGGGCGTGAAGCGTCGAACCCACCAGCGCTTCCGGCCTCTCCCGGCGCGTCTCCTCGTTCCAGGCGGCGAGCTGGGTGCGCTCCGCCTCCCGCAGCAACGGGATCTCCAGGACCGGCCGCTCGGGCTCCGCCGCCAGGCCGGCGATCAGGTTCTCCAGGTGCCCCGCCATGCGCTCCACCGTCGGCCGGTCGAACAGGTCCGTGGCGTACTCCCAGACGATGGCGAGCCCTTCCGGCCGCTCGTCCAGGAACAGGGAGAGGTCGATCTTGGCGACCCCGACCTCCAGCTCGCGCACCTTCAGCTCCAGCTCCGGACCGAGGCGTTCCGGCCACTGGAGGGCGTTGCCGAGAATGAAGAAGACGTCCACCAGCGGGTTGCGCGACAGGTCGCGCTCCGGCGCCAGCTCCTCGACCAGCCGCTCGAAGGGGAGGTCCTGGTGCTCGTAGGCCCCCAGGAGCATCCGGCGCACCCGCCCCAAAAGGTCCAGGAACCCCTTGTCCCCATCCACCTGTCCGCGCAAGACCAGCGTGTTGACGAAAAAGCCGACCAGCCCTTCCAGCTCCACCCGGTTGCGGTTGGCGATGGGGGCGCCCACGAGCACGTCCGGGCTCCCCGTGTAGCGGTAGAGCAGGGCGTCGAACGCCGCCAGGAGGGACACGAAGAGCCAGGCCTCGCCGCGCTGCCCCACGGCGGCCAGCGCTTCGACCCGGTCGCGCGGGATCACCGTCCGCAGGCGCGCTCCCCGGAAGCTCCGCTGGGCGGGCCGAGGCCGGTCCGTGGGCAATTCGAGCACGGGCAGGGGCGGCCGCAGCGTCTCCCGCCACCAGCCGAGCCGGCGCTCCAGGACGGGCCCCGAGAGCCACCGCCGCTGCCAGGCCGCGAAGTCGCCATACTGCACCGTCAAGGGAGGCAGGGAAAGGCCCTGGTAGAGAGCCGCCAGCTCGCGCATCATCACCGTCAAGGACCAGTCGTCCGACACGATGTGGTGCATGAGGAGCAGGAGACGGTGCTCCTTGGCCGAGAGCCGGATCAGGAGGGTGCGCAGCAGCGGCCCGCGCGCCAAGTCGAACGGCCGCCGTGCCTCCTCGTCCGCGATCCTCTCGGCCTCCCGGGCCGCCTGGTCCGCGGGCAGGCCGGACAGGTCGCGGAAAGGCAGGGGGACGTCGACCGTGCGGCGCACCACCTGGACCGGCTGGCCGTCCACCTCGCGGAAACGGCTCCGCAGGGGCTCGTGGCGGTCCACGAGGGCCTGGAGAGCCGAAGCCAGCGCGGGCACGTCCAGCGGTCCCGTCAGCTCCAGGGCGAACGGCGTGTTGTAGAGGGCGGGCTCGGGGCTCCAGCGGTCCGACAGCCAGAGCCCCTGCTGGACGTAGGACGCCGGGACCTCGTACTCCTCGCCCGTGCGCTCCAGGAGCTGGATCGCATCGCCCTCCGTCGCCTCGGCCAGCACGGCGGCCAGCTTCGCCACGGTGGGGTTCTCGAACAGCGTCCCCGGCGCCAGCTCCAGCCCCAGGCGCGAGCGCACCCGGGAGACCACCTGCGTGGCCTGGAGCGAGTGGCCGCCGAGGCCGAAGAAGCTCTCCTCGATCGAGATCCGCGCCAATCCCAAAACCTTGGCGAAGATGGCGGCCAGCGCCTCCTCGCGGGCGGTGCGGGGCGCCACGTAGGCGTCCTCCGTCCGCTCCGGCTCCGGCAGCGCCCGGCGGTCCACCTTGCCGTTGGGGGTCAGCGGCAGCGCCGCCAGCTCCACCCAGGCCGTGGGCACCATGTACTCCGGCAGGGTGGTGCCCAGGAATTCGGCCAGCTCGCCGGAGTCGACGCTTGTACCGGAAGACCCCCGGGGGACCACGTAGGCCACCAGGCGTTTGCCACCCCGCCCGTCGTCGCGAGCTTCCACGACGCCTTCCTTGACGTTGGGATGCCGGAGCAGCGACACCTCGATCTCGCCCAGCTCGATGCGGAACCCCCGCACCTTCACCTGGAAGTCGATGCGCCCCACGAAGTCGAGATCCCCGGAAGGGCAGCTCCCGCACCAGGTCGCCCGTGCGGTACATCCGCGCGCCCGGCGAGCTGCCGGAGGGATCGGGCACGAAGCGCTCGGCCGTCAGGTCCGGGCGGAGGCGGTAGCCCCGCGCGAGCCCCACGCCGCCGATCCACAGCTCCCCCTCTTCGCCCGGCGCCACGGCCTCCAGGTCCGCATTCACCAGCCGCGTCTCCACGCCGTCGATGGGAAGGCCGATGGGCGGACGCGCGGCGAGCTCGCCCGGCGCAACGGGGCAGGCCGTGGCCACCACGCTGTTTTCCGTGGGGCCGTAGTGGTTGTAGAAGCGGAACGGGTGCCCCGGCCCGGGCGCCCGGTGGAGGCGGTCGCCGCCGGTGAGCACCGCCCGCAGGGGAGCCTCCTGGGGCCAGACCTCGTCCAGGGCCGCCTCGGCCAGCGGTGTGGGCAGGAAGCAGATCGTGATCCGTTCGCGGATCAGCCAGGCCACCAGGTCCGGCGGCGACAGCAGCAGCTCGTCCGGGGGGATGTGGAGGCTCGCGCCTGCCGCGAGGTATGGCCAGACCTCCCAGACCGAGGCGTCGAAGGCGGAGCCCGCCAAGCGTGTGCCCCGGTCCGCGGGGGTGACGCCGTAGGTCCGGTTGTGCCAGGAGACCAGGTTGGAGAGCCCCCGGTGCTCGATCTCGACCCCCTTGGGGCGGCCCGTGGAGCCCGAGGTGTAGATGACGTAGGCGAGGTGGTCCGGCCCGGCGAGCGGCTCCAGGTCCTCGTCGCTCAATCCCGCCAGGAGGTCCCCGTCCGCGTCCAGCCGGAACACCGCCGGCACCGACCCGGCCACGAGAGGCGAGCCCAGCCCCTGCGCGGAGAGCAGCAGCCGCGCGCCCGCGTCGGCCAGCGTGGTGGCCAGCCGCTCCTCGGGATAGGCGGGATCGAGAGGCAGGTAGCAGCCGCCGGCCTTCAGCACCGCCAGAATGCCCACCAGCATTTCCGGGGACCGGCGGGCGAGGACTCCCACCGGGACCTCCGGGCCGACCCCGAGAGCGCGCAGATGCCGGGCCAGACGGTTGGCCCGGGCGTTCAGCTCGCCGTAGGTCAGCGATCCGCCGCTCCACGCCACGGCCAAGGCCTCCGGGGATGCCGCTGCCCGGGCCGCGAAAGATTCGTGGACGCATGTTTCAGACAAGAAACCTCTCCTGTGGGCCGGGGGATGATACCAACCCGTTGCCCCCTCTAGGTGAGGCCCGGTCGGGAAACCGGGACAGGAGAGGTGGTCCCAGATCGTTCTCGGCGCATGTGCGCCGTTACTGTGAATTGTAGATTATTTACCCTGGCTCGGCTGCGGCCCGTGAATGAAGGAGGCGCGAGGCCGCGTGGCGCCTACGGCTTCCTCAGCAGGATGTACCCTTCCTTGGGATCGGAGTCCCGGGCCACCTCGGTCAGAGGCGGCAGGTCCCGGAGCTTCGCGAGATCGTCGCGCTGGGCCAGCAGCCAGATCCGCCCGGGGCGCGCGAGGAAGGCCCGGAGCTTCGCCTCGCTGTCGAGGCTCACGCAGTAGCGTTCCGTATAGAAGAGGAAGGTGGAGTCGATACGGGGATAGATCCCGTAGACGTCGCCGGGGGCCATGCGGGCCACGAGCTCCCGGGAGAGGCCGCGCGCGGATTTGAAGACGTCGAAGCGGGGGAGGGCGTAAAAGGCGACTCCGACCGTGGTCAGAGCCAGGCCCGCCGCCAGGAAGGCCGTGGCCCGGGGAAGGGCTCCGGAGCGGGAGACCCACCAGGCGAGCACGGCTCCCAGGGCCGCCGGGACGAAGAGCGCCGTCAGCGTCCACACGAACGGGCCGCCGCCCAGGAGCGCGGCCTCGGGCCGGTTCCGGCCCGCCACCGGCAGCGCCACGACGACCAGCAGGAGGATCCCCGCCACGGCGGCGAACGGAATCACGACGCCGCGCCGCCACCGGGGCCATTCCTGGACGATCCGGTTCAGCCCGGCGCCCACCAGCAGCGCCAGCGCCGGATACATGGTGAGCACGTAGACCGACCGCTTGGCCGGCGACACGCTGAAGAAGACCAGGGTCACCACCACCCAGCACAGGCAGAAGAGGAAGCCGGCGCGGTCGCGCTTGCCGAGGAGGGCGGTCAGGGACTGCCGCGAGCTTTCGAGCAGGGGCGTGGCACTGGTAGGAGTAGATCCGGGCTCCGCCCCGGCGCGCAAGCGCTTCCAGCCCACCACGATCGCCGTGGGCAGCAGGAGAGACCACGGGAAAAATTCTCCGGGCACGACCGTGAGGTAGTAGTACCAGGGCGCGAAGTGGTGCCAGGGGTCCACGTACCGCGTGACGTTCTGCTTGAAGACGATCTGCCGCAGGTACTCCTCGCCCCCGGAGAGGCCGGCCGGCACCAGCCAGGCGAGCACCACGGCCGCCCATACGAGCAGCCCCCAGCCGATCCCCAGGCGCTTCAGCTCCGCCCGGTCGCGGGTGACGGCCAGGAAGGCCACGATCGAGAGGAGCGGCGGCAGCAGCCCCACCGGCCCCTTGGCCAGGGTGGCGAGCCCGGCACAGGCGAAGAACAGCAGATATTGCCGCGGCCGCTCCTCCGTATAGCCGCGCACCCAGAACCACACGCCGAGCAGGACCAGCGCCGTGAGCAGCATGTCGATCTGCCCGAACCGCCCCTGCCAGAGGATCTTGAAGCAGGTGGCGAAGGCCGCGGCGGCGAGCCACCCCGCGCGCCGGCCGAAGAACCGGAGGCCGATGAGGTAGACGAGCAGGAGGGCGCCGATGGCCGAGAGGGCCGAGGGGAGGCGGGAGGCCGTCTCGTTGATGCCGCCCGTCACCAAGCCTGAGGCGGCGATCGACCAGAACAGGAGCGGCGGCTTCTGGGTGTAGACCTCGCCGTTCAGGCGCGGCACGGCCCAGGAGCCCGAGAGGCGCATCTCGCGGGCCACCTCGGCGTAGCGGGCCTCGTCCGGGTTCCACACGTCCCGCCGGCCGAGCCCCGGCAGGAAGAGCAGGGCACCCAGCAGAGCCAGGAGGAGGAGGTCGCGGTTCTGCGGACGGCTCACGGCTGGCTGGCCGCGGGCGGGTCCGCGGGCGGGACGGAGGTGACGGGCGCGGGGTAGCCGCCGCCCTTGTAGATGAACCAGAGGTTGCGGCTGTAGATGAAGAGGCCGGGGATCTGGCCGATGATGATGACGGAGTCCCGGCGGTGGACGCCGTAGGCGAGCAGCACGACGCTTCCTCCCAGGCTGAAGAACCAGAAGGCGGTGGGGATGACGCTGACCTTCCTCTTCTCGGAGGCGACCCACTGGACGAAGAAGCGGGCGAAGAAGAAACCCTGTCCCAGGAGCCCGACCGCGGTCCAGAGGTTCCAGACGAATTCGTGTTTCAAACGGGGGTCTCCTCGCCCGGGCGCGCCGAGGGCTCTTCGGACAGGCGGCGGTCGATCCAGCGCTTCTGCATCCAGCGCACGGCGAACAGGTCCGCCAGCGCCCGCCACAGGCGGTTGCCGATGGTGTACTTGGCCTGGCCGTGGAGCCGCGGCCGGTGGTTGACGGGAATCTCGGTGGTGCGGGCGCCCGCCATCTTGAGCAGCGTGGGGAGGAAGCGGTGCATGCCCGTGAACATCGGGACATGCCGCAGGTACTCCGTGCGGCAGGCCCGCAGGGTACACCCCACGTCGGTCACGGAGTCGTGGGTGAGCCGGTTGCGCACGCCGTTGGCGATGCGGGAGGAGACCTTCCGTACCCAGGAGTCCTGGCGGTTGACGCGCACCCCGGAGACGACGTCGAAGCTCTCCATGAGCGCCAGGAGCCGGGGGATGTCCGCCGGGTCGTTCTGGAGGTCCGCGTCGAGAGTCACCACGACGGCGCCCCGGGCGAAGCGGAAGCCGGCGTCGAGCGCGGCGGACTGGCCGGCGTTCCTGCGCTGGCGGACGATCCGCACGGCCGGGTCCTGCCGGGCCAGCCCCTGGAGCACCTCGGGGCTGGAGTCGGTGCTGCCGTCGTCCACGAAAAGAACCTCGTAGGGCCGGCCGATCCCCTTGAGAACGCCCTGGATCTCGGCCGCCAGGACCGGCAGGTTCTCCTCTTCGTTGAAGACGGGGATGACGAGGGAGATCTCGGGGGTGGTCACGGACGGTATCTTAATCGAGGCCGGTGGCGTTGGCCGGCCGGCGGTCGCATCTCGACTAAGATACCGGCCCATGGGAGAGGGGAGAGCTTTGCGGACGGGGTTGGCGGGCTGGGGGCTCCTCCTGGCCGCCTGGGCCCTCCTCGCCGGGTTGCCGCTCTTTCTTCGCCCCCTCCTGCCCATCGACGAGACCCGCTACATGGCGGTCGCCTGGGAGATGTGGACGCGGGGAGACTTCCTGGTGCCGCACCTCAACGGCGTCCCCTACAGCGACAAGCCGCCGCTGCTTTTCTGGCTCGTCGGCCTCGGCTGGGCGGTCTTCGGGGTGAACGAGACGTGGTCCCGGCTGGTGCCGGCGTTCTTCTCTCTCGGGAGCCTGTTGCTGACCGCCGCCCTGGCCCGGCGCCTGTGGCCGGACCGTCCCGCGCTGGCCCGGACCGCACCGGGCATCCTGGCCGGTTGCCTGTTGTGGAGCGTGTTCACGGGCATGCTGATGTTCGACATGCTGGTGGCCTTTTGCGTGCTGCTGGCGTTGCTGGCGCTCCACGAGGCCTGGCGAGCCGGCGGCGGGCTTCCCAGGCTCTTCTGGTGGGCAGGGGCGGGCGCGGCGATGGGGCTGGGCATCCTTGCCAAGGGGCCGGTGGTCTTCCTGGCGCCCCTGTTCGTGGCCGCGCTCGCTGGCTGGTGGGGCGGCCGGAGGCTGGATTGGCGGTGGTGGGCCGGGCTTGCCGGTGCCGTGCTCCTGGCCGCCGCCATCGCCTTGGCCTGGGCCCTGCCGGCGGCACGCGCCGGTGGTGCCGCCTATGGCGACGCCATTCTCTTTTCCCAGACCGGGGACCGAATGGTGAATTCCTTCGCCCACCGGCGCCCGGTCTGGTGGTACCTGGCCTTGCTTCCGGCCCTGCTGTTCCCCTGGGCCCTCTGGCCTCCCCTATGGCAGGCCCTGCGCCGGCTCCGCACGCGCCTGGCCGATCCGGGGATCCGCTTCTGCCTCGCCTGGACGCTCCCGGCCTTTGCCGCGTTTTCGGCCATCAGCGGCAAGCAGCCCCACTATCTCCTCCCTCTCCTGCCCGGGTTCGCCCTGCTCGCGGCGCGGCTGCTCGGGGAGACCGCGCCCGTCCCCGCCGTCAAGCGGTGGCACGCGGCCTTGCCCGCGGCTCTCCTGCTGCTGGTTTCCGGGCTCCTGGCGGCCGCGCCGCTGCTCGTCCCGCGGCGCGGGCTGCCGCCCTGGGTGGAGCGGGTCTCACCCGTGGCCGGCGTGATGCTGGGGATCGCGACGGTTGCCGGCCTCCTGGCCTTCGACCGGATCTTCGCGCGGTGGCCGGTGGCGCCGAGCCTGTTCAGCCTGGCCTTGGTGAGCGCCCTTTTCGCCGGAGGCTCGGCGGCGATCCGCCAAGCCTATGACGTGAAGCCGGCCGCCCGGTACCTTGCCGCGGTCGAGCGCCAGGGGCGCCCGATTGCCTGGGCCGGCGACTATCATGGCCAACTCCACTTCCTGGGACGGCTCGGGCGCCCGTTCGAGGAGATCCCTGCCGGCTCGGAACCGCGGTGGCTCTCGGCGCATCCGAACGGCGTGGTGGCCGAGAACGTCGCCCGGCTTCCCGCCGGGGGGCTCTTGCCCGCTTTCAGCCAGCCTTACCGGACGGGTGCCCTGGTGGTCTGGGACCCGGCACCGCTCGGCCACCCTTGAGCCGTGGATCATCCGGTGCTATATCCCTCTGCGTAGCAATCTCCCGGGAGCGTGCTCCTGAAGGGGCAACGAATAGACCAACTCCAAAAGGGGCCTGAGCATGCGAAGGGCGGGAACCCTCTTGTTCGTTCTGTCATCGCTGGCCGGCGGGCTCGCCGCCCCCCGGGCCGGCGTGGCCGCCGCGCTCGGCCCGGTCTACGAGGTCCAGGCGAGCGCCGGCCGGTTCAACGTCATCAACAAGGACCCGCTCCCGGAGGCCGGCTGGGAGGTGTCTTTCGCGCCCCGGAAGCTGCGCCGGCTCCCCCGGTGGGTGCCCGAGCTTTCCCCCGCCTTGGGAGGCATGGCCAATTCCGTGGGCTCCCTTTATGCCTACGCCGGCTTCCGCTTCGACGTGCCCCTCGGGGAATCGTGGCGGCTCGTCCCCCAGTGGGCCACCGGCCTCTACTATGCCGACGGTGGGCGCGGCCTCGGCGGTGCCGTGGAGTTTCGCTCCGGCCTCGAGCTGTCGCGCAAGGTGAGCCGACGGGGGCGGCTCGGCCTGTTGCTCTACCATCTTTCGAACGCTGGTTTCTACGAACGCAATCCCGGAAGTGAATCGCTGGTGCTGATGTATACGACCCGGCCTTGAACGGGGTTGTGGAAAACCGCAAAAGGCGTATCATGCCTCCATTGTCAGGAGCTGCAAAATGAGTGTAGCAAGCACGAGCCTCCAGGGGCTTGCGTACTGTAGGATTTCGTGTTGGATTTCTCGCCGGCGCGGTTTGCTGAGCGTTCTGCTCGGCTTGATGGCTCTCGCTTTTGCTCTCCTCAGCCGGTCGGGGCCCATGGACCTGTTCGGCGCGGGCGCTTCGCCCTACTGGTTCGTCCCCTTGGCCTTGGCCGCCGCCGGAGCGGGAGCCCGCCTCTGGGGAGCGGGCAACCTCGCCAAGAACCAGGAGGTCACCCGCACGGGGATCTACCGCATGGTGAGGCACCCGCTCTACCTGGGCAACTGCCTCATCTTCCTGGCGTTCCTCACCACCCTGGACGGCCTGCTGGTGGGGTCTCTCCTCTTCGCCGGCGTCCTGCTGTTTCTGCACTACCCCCCCATGCTCCAGGAAGAGGCGCGGCTGGCGCTGGAGTACCCAGAGCAGTACGAGGCCATGAAGGGTACGCCCCGGCTCTTCCCCAACCTCCTGAAGGTACGGGAAGCGTTGGCGACGGACAGCTTCCGCATGGACCGGGCGCGCCGCAACTACGGGTTGCGCGGCCTCTGGGGGCCGGTGCTCCTGCCGGTGGCCACCGAGGCCCTGATCGCGCTCCGTGCTCTCCTGTAGCCCCGCGGAGCCATGGTATCCTCCGGCCATGGCTGTTGATCCCGAGCTGTTGGAAATCCTGGTCTGTCCCAAGTCCAAGGGTGAGCTGGAGCTGATCGAGCTGCCGCAGGAGGTGCGCGGCACGCTGGCCGAGAAGTACCGGGAGCATTTCCGGGACGAGGAGCCGGTGGTGGAGCAGGGGCTCTACTGCCAGGTCTCGGGGCTCGTCTATCCGATCGTCTCCGACATCCCCATCATGCTCATCGAAGAGGCGCTCCCCGCCTCCGCGATCGGGCGCTGAGGCTCCCCGCCATCCTCCGCCCCGCCGAGTCCCGCGCCGAGCGGGTGGGGTACGGGCTCTACGTCTCCCACCTCGCCACGCTGTTCAGCATCGCCGCCTCGAACATCCTCCTCGGCGTGGCGATCCTCGCGCTTCCCTGGACCCGCCGCCGCTCCGTCGACTGGGCGGCCCTCGCCCCGCTGCTCGTTCCCCTCGGCTTCTACGTGGTGCTGATGCTGGGCTCGATCGTGGCCTCGTACGAGCCGCGGGTCAGCGTGCGCGGGGTGACCGAGACCTTCTCCCTCGCAACGCTGGTGCTGGCGCCGCTCCTGGTGGCGGGCGAGCGCCAGGTGCGCCGCCTGGTCGACCTGCTGACCGCCCTGGGCGCTCTCCTCGCCTGCTCCGGCCTCGCCCAGTACCTCGTGGGCTACGGCGACATCGACAACCGGATCCGCGGGCCGTTCTCGCACTACATGACCTTCTCGGGGTTCCTGCTGGTCTGCGACCTGCTGCTGCTGGCCTCGCTGGTCTATACGGACCGCTGGCGGGGCTGGCGCGGCCTGTGGCGCTGGGGCGCGCTGGCGGTGATCAACGTGGCTCTGCTGGGGAGCTACACCCGGAGCGCCTGGGTGGCCCTGGCGGTCACCCTCACCGTCCTCATCCTCTTGCGCGCACCCCGGCTGATCCTTGCCTACGTGCCGGCCGCGGCGCTCTTCATCACCCTCGCGCCCGTGCCGCTCCTCCACCGCGTGGTCTCCATCACGGACTTCCGGGACCTTTCGAACTACGACCGCCTGTGCATGCTGGAGGCGGGGCTGACCATGGTGCGCGAGCGCCCGCTCTTCGGCTGCGGCCCCGACATGGTGGAGCGCCGGTACCGGATCTACCGCGCCCCTTCGGCGCCGCGCTACGAGATCCCCCACCTCCACAACAGCCTCCTGGAGCTGGCGGCCGAGCGCGGCCTGCCGGCCCTCGGCGCCTACCTGTGGATGACCCTGGCCGCGGGCCTCGCGGCCTGGCGGCAGTTCCGGGCCGAAGGAGGGCGGCACGGCCCGCGGGCCGACCTCTACGTGGGCGTGATGCTCGCGCTCCTCGCCTTCAACGTGGCGGGCCTGTTCGAGAACAACTGGGGGGACACCGAGGTGCAGCGGCCGGTGCTGTTCATCCTGGCGCTGCCGTTCTGCCTGGGGGCAGGCGGCGGTGGAGCCCAGGACGAAAAGGACGCCAGGGACAACAGGGACGCCAGTCCTTGAGTCCTTGAGGTCCTTGGTGTCCCCGGTGTCCTTGAGGTTATAGTCCGGCCCATGGTGGCGTCGCGCAGGTCCAGCTCTCCGGCATGGCCGTTGCACGCCCATCCCGCCAGCCATGCGCCTTGATCAGCTATTGGTGGAGCGGGGCCTTTTCCCCAGCCGGGAGCAGGCGCGGCGTGCCGTCATGGCGGGCACGGTGGAGGTGGAGGGGAAACGGGTGGACAAGCCCGGTACGGCGGTGCGGGACGAGGCGCGGCTGGCCGTGCTGGCGCCCAAGGAGCCCTTCGTCTCGCGGGCGGGGCGCAAGCTGGCCCATGCCCTGGACCATTTCGGATTGGACCCCGCGGGCAGGGTCTGCCTGGACGTGGGGGCCTCGACGGGCGGCTTCACCGACTGCCTGCTCCAGCGGGGCGCGGTCCGGGTCTATGCCCTGGACGTGGGCTACGGCCAGCTCGACCAGCGCCTGAGGACCGATCCGCGGGTGGTGGTGATGGAGCGGATCAACGCCCGCAACCTGGCCGCGGACGCGCTGCCGGAGCCCTGCGGGCTGATCACCCTCGACGTCTCCTTCATCTCCCTGCTCAAAGTCGTGCCGGCCCTGCTCCCTCACCTGGCGCCGGGCGGGTTCTTGTTGCCCATGATCAAGCCGCAGTTCGAGGCCGGCCGGGGTGCCGTGGGAAAGGGGGGGATCGTGCGCGACGAAGAGGTTCGCCGGCGGGTCGTGGACGAGTGCGCGGCGGGGATTCTTTCCCTGGGGGCCGCTCTGGGCCTGGAGCGTCTGGGGGTCTTCGACTCGCCGGTTGCCGGCACGGGTGGCAACCGCGAGGCGTTCGCCCTGTTCCGGGGGCGCCTTGTTCCTGGGAGTGAGACATGAGCCGCAAGCGCAACCGCGGCAACGGCAAGTTTCACCGCGTGGGGGTGGTGGCCAAGGTGCCCAGCCAGGACGCCGTCCATACCGCCCTGGAGCTGGCGGAGTGGCTCCGCCGCCGGGGCCTGGAAGCCGCCCTGGACACCGCCACCCTGAACGCCCATGGCATTGAAGGCGAGATCCCCTTCGACCCCCGCGAGCCCTACGACCTGGTGGTGGTGCTGGGCGGCGACGGCACCCTGCTCTCGGTCGCCCGCACGCTGGCGCCCGGTGTGCCGATCCTGGGGGTGAACCTGGGCAACCTGGGCTTCCTCACCGAGATCAACCGGGGCGAGCTCTACCCGGCCATGGTGCAGGTGCTCGCCGGCCGTTTCCACACCGAGCAGCGCTCGCTGTTCGACGTCGAGCTGAGGAGGAACGGCGGCACGCCCACGTCCTTCCGGGTGCTGAACGACGCGGTGATCACCAAGAGCGCCCTCGCCCGCATCATCGAGCTGACCCTGGAGGTGGACGGCCACCTGATCGCCCGCTTCCGCTCGGACGGCCTGATCATCTCCACCCCCACCGGCTCGACGGCCTACAACCTGTCGGCCGGCGGCCCGATCGTGAACCCGCTGCTGCCGGTGGCCGTGCTGACCCCCATCTGCCCCCACGCGCTGTCCATGCGCCCCATCGTGGTGCCGGACACCGGCCCCATCGACATCACCCTGGAGACGCAGCGCGAGGAGGTCTACCTCACGCTCGACGGCCAGGAGGGGACCTCGGTCGGCTTCCGCGACACCGTGCGCATCACCCGCAGCGCCGCCACCGTCCACCTCGCCCGGGTGGGGGGGAACAGCTTCTACAACAACCTGCGCGGCAAGCTGCGCTGGGGCGGGTTGCCGAGCGGTCCCGCCGCCCCGGAGGACGGAGGAGGCGAGACCGGAGGAGAGGGCGGGTGACGAAGCGGCGCCGGCACGGCCGGGTGCGGCGCTGGGTGGTGCGCCCCTTCGTCTGGGGGCTCGTGCTTCTGCTGGCCGTCCTGATGGCGGGGATCCTGGTGATCCAGAGCCACTACGCCCGCCGCAAGGCGCTCGACCGCATCGTGGCGCAGATGGAGGTGTTCCTCGGCCGCCGGATCACCATCGGCGACATCGACTACACCGTCTTCCCGCCGGGCCTGGAGCTGCGGGACGTGGTCATTCCCGGCCCCCGCCCCACGGATCCGCCGGTGGCCCGCGCGCCTTACGTCGGCGTTCAGATCGCCATCCGCGATCTCGGCGGCCGGGTGTTCGACGTCGAGCAGATCGCCATCGAGCGCCCCGAGGTCTACCTCCAGCTCAACCCGGACGGCTCCAGCAACCTCCCCACCTTCAACTTCAAGAAGGGCGGCGGCCCCCGGCGGTTCGACGTGCGCATCGGCCACATCCTGGTCCAGGACGGCGTCTTCCGGCTGAACGAGCGGCGGTCGCCTCTCGACCTCGAAGCCCGGGGGATCTGGGGCCGTCTCACCGGCCGCGCCGAGCGGGGCGGCGAGGGGGGGACCCGGCTGGACGCCCTGGTGACGGCGCAGGACGTGGTGACCACCCTGCCCCGGGCGCACCCCTACCGCTACACCGTCTCGGCCCGGGGGAGCGTATCGCCGGCGGAGGGGCTGGTGCGCATTGCCACGGCCCGCCTGGCCGGTCCGGACCTCATGGCCACGGTGGACGGCCTCGTCCACTACCGCTCCGAGAACCGCAAGGTGGAGCTGGGGATCGACGCCCAGGGCGAGTCCCGCATCGTCAACCGGCTCGGCTACATGGAGCAGCCCATCGAGGGGCCGGCCTCCTTGAAGGCCCGTTTCGAATGGACGCCGGCCGGGTGGGGGTACACCGGCACCGCTGCCGCGCCCCGCATCGCGACGCTCAACCGGGTGATCGAGGACGTCCAGGCCGGCTTCACGGGCGGTTTGGAGCGCGTGGACGTGAACGTCGAGCGCGCCCGCTATGCGCAGGGATCCTTCTCCGGGCTGGTCACCGTGGACCTGAAAGGGGACCGCCCGGAGGGAGTGCCGGTGGCGCTCGATCTGGACTACGCGGATCTCTCCCTCCGCCAGCTGATCGACGACCAGTTCCCGGGCGAAGACCTGCCCATCGTGGGCGGCCTCTCGGGCCGGGCGCGCGGCACCCTCGACTACCGGTTCGGCAGCGACGGTGTGCTCCTGGGCACGGGCCGGGCCGACGTCCAGGTGCAGGGGACGAGCGAAACGGGCCTCCCCATCTCCGGCACCCTGCCCATCGATCTCGACCGCGGCGTCATCTCCGGCCACGATCTTCACCTCACCTCACCGGGGCAGGACGTCACCTCCAGCGGCTTCACCTACGACGTCGAGCGCGGCACGGGCCGGCTCGACTTCCGGCTGGCGAGCACGGACGTGGCCCCGCTCGGCCCCGTTCTCGTGGGCCGGCCGGCGCCGGGCGAGGAACCCGCCTTCTGGCTCCCCTCCGCCGGCCGCGGCACCGCCGAGGGCTCGGTCACCTTCGCCCGGGACGACTACAAGCTCAATCTGCTCCTCGATCTCCAGGACGTGACGGCGCCGGTCACCACCGCCGACACCGTCCACGGCTCGCTCAGCCTGAATCCCCGGGTCCTGGAAGACCTGCGCCTGGAGCTGACCCGGGGTGATGGCGCCCTCCTCGTCACCGGCCGCGTTCCCCTCCCTCCGGAAGGGCAGGCGGTGGCCGCGCAGCCGCTGGCGCTGGCCGTGGACGCCGCCGCGTGGCCGGCCTCGGGCCTCGGCTACTTCCTGGGGCCGGACCTCGCCGATATCTTCGAGGGGGAGCTCACCGGCCGGGTGGACCTCTCCGGCCTCCCCGACCGCCTGAACGGCCGGGTGGATGCCCAGGCCCGGAACCTCGTGGTGGCCGGCTTCCCCCTGGGGCAGGCCCGCGCGGTGGCGAATTTCGACGGCGGCCGCATCACCGTCGAGCAAGGGCAGGCCGAGACCCCCGCCGGGTTGATCTACGCCCAGGGGAGCTTCGACCAGGACACGGAGGCCCTGAGCCTGAACGTCCTCGCGCCGTCGCTGTCGCTCGCCGAGGAGCCGTTCCGGCGGTATCTGGGGGGGCTGGACGGCGGCCTCACGGGGCGCGTGACCTTGCGGGCCACGGCTTCGGGGACGCTCCAGGAGCCCCGGGCCACCGTCTCCCTCCAGGGGCGCGATCTGGCGCTCCAGGGGCGGCCGCTCGGCGAGCAGGGGGAGACCCAGGTGCTCGCCGGCTGGGACGGCCGGCAGGTCAACGTGCAGGGCTCGCTGCTCGGCCTCGCCTCGTTCGAGGGCGGCGGCCGGCTGGACCGCCAGGGCGCCGACCTGGCGCTCGACCTCCAGAGCGACAACCTCGGCACCCTCGCCCGCGTCCTCTCGCCGCGGCCCCTGCCGGAGGTCAACGGCTCGCTGGTGGGCCGGGCCGCCCTGGGCGCGGACTTCGCCGCGGGCACCTGGCGCGCCGGGGTGCAGCTCGCCGACCTGCGCGTGCAGTACGAGGGGCACACCATCGCCAACCGCGAGCCCGTGGCCGTCGAGGCGACTCCCGAACGGGTGACGGTGAGCTCCTTCTACATGGCCGAGCCCGGCACCGAGAACGAGCTCTTCGTGGGGGGTACCCTGGGCCTCCAGAAGGGAATCCCCCTCGATCTCAAATTCCAGAGCACGCTCTCCGCCACCTGGGCCGAGCTCTTCCTCCCCGGCTACCGGGTGCAGGGGGGGATCGACCTGCTGGGAGGCGTCGGCGGCACCGTGGGCGATCCCCAGGTCACGGGCCAGGGCGCCGTGCGCGACGGCCAGGTGCTGGTGCCCAACTTCGCCTACGCGCTCGACGGCATCAACGGCTTCCTGAGCTTCAACCGCGACCGCATCGTGCTCGAAGACCTGCACGCCCGCCTGGGCGGGGGAGCCCTGCGCGCCAACGGCAACCTGATCCTGCCGGGGCCGGACCGCACCCTCTCCTACCGCCTCAACCTGCAAGCGGAAGACATCAGCGTCCGCTTCCCCGAGTTCCTCAACAACCGGGGGAACGCCGAGATCTCGCTGATCTCCGGGGAGGGCAACAGCCGGCAGATCGTGGGGCAGGTGAGCCTGGACCGTTCCCTCTACGTGGAGGACGTGCCCGTCGACCTCCTCCAGTTCATCCAGCGGATCTTCCAGCGCCAGCGCCTGGAGATCGCGGAGACCGGCGACTTCGAGGCCACCACCCAGCTCAACCTCGTCGTCCAGGGGCCCGGCGCCCTGCGCGTGCGCAACAACGTCGCCGACCTCCAGGGCGACGTCAACCTGACCGTGCGCGGCACCGTGGCCCGGCCGGCCGTCTTCGGCGAGGTGGAGATCGCCTCGGGCGGCACCCTCGTCTTCAACGACAGCGAGTACGAGGTCCAGCGCGGCCTCCTCACCTTCAGCAACCCCAACCGGATCGACCCGGTCATCGACATCGTGGCCCTGACCGAGATCCAGGGGTTCAACATCACCCTCAACCTCGGCGGCACCCTCGAACGGCCGGACGTCAACTTCGCCTCCGACGGCAACCTGGCGGACCTCGAGATCGTCTCTCTCATCGCCGGCGGCCAGCGCCCCACCGAAGGCTTTGCCCAGGCCGATCCCGCGGCGGACCAGGCCGCCGGCACCCAGGTCGCCCGCGAGTTCCTCTACGGCCAGGCCGCCTCGGCGCTCACCAAGCGGGTGGGCACGCTCTTCGGCTTCGACCGCTTCCGCATCGATCCCGTCGTCGCCGACGCCGGCCAGTCGGTCTCGGGCGTCGGTGTCACCGTCGGCAAGCGCCTGTCGCGCGACGTCTTCGTCACCTACTCCAGCGACCCGGCCAGCAACCGCCAGTACATCGTGCAGATCGAGTGGCAGGTGCGCCGGAACGTCACCCTCCTCCTGACCCAGGCGGGCGACGGCACCTACGCCGTCGATGCCCAGTTCCAGCGGCGCTTCTGAGGAACCTCTTGAAGGGATTGCGGATCGCGGCGCTCTGGATCGCCTTCGCCCTGCCGGGGGCGGGGCTGGTGCCCGCCCAGGAGCTGGCGGGCGCCCAGGACGAGGTTTCCCCAGCTCCGGATCCACCGGCCCCGGTCATCTCTGCCGTCGAGATCCGCAGCGACGCCCCCCTCGACGAGTCGCTCGACCTGGAGAGCTTGATCGAGACCGAGCCCGGCCGGCCGTTCGACGACGAGGACGTCCGCCACACCCTGAGGAACCTCCAGGCGACCGGCACGGCCTCCGAGATCGAGATCTACACGCGGGCCGATGCCAATGCCGATGGCGATGCCGGGGAAGCACCCTCCACGGTGACCGTCCTCATCGTCTTCCGCGCCGTCGTGCAGGTCGAGGAGGTCCGCGTCGCCGGCCACCTGGGCCTCGACCGCGACACCCTGCGCCGGGCCATTCCCCAACAGGAGGCCGAGCCCCTCTCCGAGGAGCGGATCCTGCGCGGCGTCTACGCCATCGAGGATCTGTACGAGGAGAACGGCTACTTCAGCGGCCGGGCCCGCATCGCGGTCGACACCGATCCGGTCCTGCGGCGGGCCGTGGTCACCTACAACGTCGAGAGCGGCCCCCGGGCCACCGTGAGCACCATCGCCTTCGACCACTCCGTGGCTCCCTTCGCGCCGGCCGCTCTCGTCAAGCAGCTCCGGGAGAAGCCCGGCTCGCCCTTCAGCCGCCGGCTGGCCCGCGAGGACGCCGAGCGCCTCCAGGACTGGCTCGTGCGCCAGCGCCACGGTGCCGCCCGGGTCGAGCCGCCGCGCGAGGAGATCGACGAGGAAAGCGGCACCGTCAAGCTCACCTATCCCATCGAGATCGGCCCCCGCATCTCCCTCGTCGTCCTCGGGGCGGACGAGAAGACCCTCCGCCGCCGGAACCTCCTGCCGTTCCTCGGCGAGGCCGGGTACGACGAGGCCCTGGTCCTCCAGTCCGTGAGCCGCCTCGAGAGCTACTTCCAGGAGGAAGGGCATTACGGCGTCACCGTCGAGACCGAAGAGAAGCGGACCGAAGGCGAGCTCGTCCTCACCTTCCGCATCGAGCCCGGCCCCCAATACACCCTGCGCGAGATCGGCCTCGAAGGGAACGAGGAGATCCCGGACGACGAGCTGCGCCAGATCCTCCAGACCTCCGAGCGCAGCCTCCTGCGCCCCGGCAGCGGCCGGCTCGTCGGCTCCGTGCTCGAAGACGACCTGGACAGCCTCCAGCGCTACTATGCCCTCCACGGCTTCACCCAGGCGACCGCCGGGCCGCCCAGGGTGGACAAGCAGGGCGAGGATCTGAAGCTCACCATCCCCCTCGAGGAAGGGCCACGCCAACGGGTGGTCCGCCTGGCCTTCGGTGGGGTCGAGGCGCTCGATCCCGGCACCCTGAGCCGGACGTTGTCTCTCCAGGAGGGGGCGGGGTTCCATCCCGTCCTGCTGGAGAACGCCTTGGATCAGATCCGCTCCGCAGTACGCGGCCCAGGGCTACGTCCGGGCCCAGGTCTCCGCCCGGGAAGACTGGAACCCGGACCACACCCTGGTGGACGTCACCTTCGAGGTGCTCGAAGGCCCCCGGCAGGTGGCCGACCGCGTCATCGTGCGCGGCAACGACCGCACCCGGGTGGAGGTCATCCGCCGTACGCTGAGCCTCGACCCCGGCGAGCCCATCAGCCAGGTCAAGCTCCTGGAGACCGAGCGCGACCTCTACCGCCTCGGCATCTTCTCCCGCGTCGACGTCGGCCTCGTCCCCGCCGAGCCCGACACCACCGACCGCGACATCCTCGTGCAGGTCGAGGAGGGGCGGCCCCGTACCGTCACCTACGGCCTGGGTTGGGATTCCGAAGAGGAATTCCGCGGCCTCGTCGGCTTCACCGACAACAACGTGCTGGGCCGCGCCTACAGCCTGCGCACCGATCTGCGCTGGAGCCAGAGCGGCGATCAGCGGTTCCGCTTCATCTTCAACCAGCCCTACCTCTTCGAGCAGCCCGTCTCGCTGACCTCCACTCTCTTCTACCAAAGCCAGACCCACAACAACCGGCCCTTCGAGGCCACCCGCGGCGTCCGGGCCGAAGCCGCCCGCGTCTTCACCGACCGCCGCGTCAGCCTCGCCCTGGAGCACCGGGTCGTCGACCTGGACCTCGACCCGGCCGCCGCCGCCAACGACCTGGAGCTCAACGACCAGCGCTACCGGATCACCAGCCTGGTGCCCGCCTTTTTCTGGGACCGGCGCAACGACCCGATCGTCCCCACCCGCGGCTGGAGCTCGCTCCTCCAGCTCCAGCAGGCCCTCCCTGTCCTCACGGACACCGAGTTCCTCAAGGTCTTCACCCAGCAGACCCAGTATTTCGACCTCGGCCGGCCAGGCGTGATCGCCGCCAGCCTGCGGGTTGGCGGCATCGAGCCGTTCTCCACCCTGGCCGCCTCCCCCGACAGCCCGCTCGCCGGCTTCCCCAGCCGCGACGTCCCCATCGGCGAGCGCTTCTTCGCCGGCGGAGACACCACCCACCGCGCCTACGGCCGCGACGAGCTGGGCATCCGCGACGAGAGCCTCCTCCTCAACACCAACCGGGACGATTACATCCCCGTCGGCGGCAACGGCCTCCTCCTTCTGAACCTGGAGTACCGCTTTCCGGTTGCCGGAGACTTCGGAGGCACGGTCTTCTTCGACACCGGCAACGTCTGGCCCGACTGGCGCGCGATCAACCTGGGCGAGATCAAGAACGGCGCCGGCCTCGGAGCCCGCTACCTCTCCCCCCTCGGCCCCATCCGCGCCGGCATCGGCTGGAAGCTGGACCGCGAGCCGGGAGAGACCAGCTACGAGCTGTTCTTCAACATCGGGAACGCGTTCTGAGATCTCCCAAAGTAGGCCCGCGGAGGGTAACAGGAGGTCCGCGGAAGGGAACGAGAGCCCGGCGGACCGGAACGGGAGGCCGAACGGCTGAAAGCCTCCCGGTCCGGCCCGCGAGAGGCTCCCCCCGGCCGGCGAGCCTCTCGTTCCACCCCGCGGCCTCCGGTCTGCGCCAGCCCGGCGGGCGAGCCGTAACCTGCCGGTAAGAAGTTGAAGTGCCCCCGGGGAGTGCCAGTACGGCGCGTCCCCGGGATTGTTCCTTGACAACCGAAGTGCATATCTGGTTTAGCTCGTGGCCTAGGGATTCAGCAAGCTTGCCTTGCCTCCAAATTTCATGCAAGGCTACGTCGAACGTTGTCAAACCTGGGAGGAGGAGATCTCATGAAAATGGGACGGAACCTGCGGTTGGTCCTTGTTACCCTCATGCTTGCCTCAGGCTTAATGATTACCGAGTTGGCCGTTGCCGACGCTCACTGTTATGAAGATGGGAACTGCAATGTTTGTGATTTCTGGGATGGCGAAGTTTATCGGGGATTCGTCCGGTGGTGCCCACGTGAATACTAGCCTTGCCAGCGCTCTGGCAAGACCAGAACGCCGATCCAAACTCCCAAAGCCTATGGGGCTGATCATAGGCCTCGCCCTGGCCTGCCTCCCGGCTTGGGGCGGTACCCTTCAGCCTGAGCCTGTTTTCGGGAAGGACACCGCCCCGGTGTGGAAAGGGCAGCAATTCGTCCAAGCGGATCGCGCGGGAAGGCTGTACTTCTTCCGCAGCGACACTTTTGAGGTTTATCCAGTCGCCAAGGACGGACGCTTCGGGAAGCCCATACGCCTCGAAACCACGGTCGCGGCCAGCGGAACGACCTACAACGCCGTGATGAGCCCAGCGGGAGACCGGTGGCTGATCCAGAACCACCGCACGGCGCGGCTGTTCGTGGATGGCAAGGAGAAGCCCATTCCCGCGCTGCCCTATAAGCCCTGGTCGGTTACCTTTCTTCGGGACGCTCCGGTCGCCGCTGTGATCCCTCTTCCGACGGGGGGACGATCGGTTGACATCAAGAAGATCGGAGCTCTCACCCTGGTTCGTCCAACTTGGCGCGGACCGGTGGGAGCCCCTCGTGAATCTCAAAGGCGTCACAGGCGCCGAGATCCAGGAAGGGGACGGTCTGAACCGGGCGATCGCAGAGTTCGGTTCCTTTCTTGCCGGCGACCGGCAAGGAAAGCTATGGGCCGCCCGGCAGTATGGCTACCGTGTCCAACGGTTCACGCCAGGAGGCCGTGTCCTTCTTGACATCACGGTCGATGGTGGAGCGGTGAGGCAGGGGCAGAAGGAGGAGAGCAAGGGGATCGAGGTGAAGCTCCGGGGTTCCAGCAACCCGGCCGAAGCTACCCGGAACCCACGGCAAGAGAAGGGGACCTTCTTTGAGTTCACGGCGGAGTCCGTCATCGAGGCCCTCACGGAAGGCCGGGACGGACGCCTTTACCTGTTCGTCAAAACCGGCGATGGCGGAATGGCACTGGACCGTTACGACCCAGCCCGGGCTGTCGTGGAAAGAGCTCCTCTCCGGATGAGCCTCAAGAACCGGCCCTCGCTCGCCGCTGGCCGGGATGGGCTTTATTTGGCTGCCTGGGACGCCATGAACGGACGCTGGCGGATCTCCTGGGAAGCCCTGGAGCAGGCCGAGTGGAAAAAGGTAGAGAACGCGAAGATCGATGGGTTTGAGGCGGAGTAGGGCCTTGAGGCTGGACCAGTCCATCGACATCCTGTGCAGCTCCTTCGTGCACCTGCACGTCAACCGCATGGCGGGAGCGGAAGGGCCCTCGGAGCCACGGACCCTGGCTCTTCTCCGGCGGACCCGCGAAAGCCTGGACAAGGCGCCGGCGGGGTTAGGGCGGCAGCCCGATATACGTTGAAATTGACGTACGTTAAAATCAACGTATGACGCTCCTCTGATCCCGGTCCCGCCAGGAGCCACTCGAATGACCCAGCACGCGAACCTGTCCCCTGAGCGCTGGGCGACGTTCAACCTCGATCAGCAGATCCTCATGATCGGAAACGAGATGAGCCGGGCCAAGAGATCCCTGGAGCTTCGGGGACATCCCCGGGTTGCACCTCTCCTATTAGCGGGTCTTGCGCCTCGTAGATCTGACCGTGGAGGGCCAGCGTCGCTCGACTCTGAGGCGGGAACTGCTCCTTTGGCGCGATCTCATCGCGGAGCTCTACATCCATCCAGCCCCCGATCCCGCCGAGCATAGAGCCGCTTTCCGGGCACTTCTGCTCTTCACACCGGTAGCCGCCCAGCAGATTCCGTTCGTGCTGAGCTGAGTGGTTTCGTCTCGTCGCCCCGGAAGATCCGGTATCATCAGCTTGGAGGTTCAAGAATGGAGATCCAACTGACGGCTGTCTTCCAACAGGTTCCCGAAGGCTACATTGCGTTCGTTGAAGAGCTACCGGGGGCGAATACCCAGGGGGATACACTCGATGAAGCCCGAGAGAACTTGAAGGAAGCCGTTGCTCTCGTGCTTGAAGCCAATCGGACACTTGCCGAGGAGGAGCTTCGAGGCATTCAAGTGATTCGCGAGCCCCTCAGGCTCTCTGCTTGAAACGAATCGACCTTATCCGTTACTTGGAGGGGCATGGCTGTGAGCTCCTCCGCGAAGGCGCCAGCCATTCTGTCTACGTGAATCGCATAGCTCGGCAGAGCGCTGCTGTACCCCGGCACCGGGAAATTAACGACTTCTTGGCACGCAAGATTTGCAAGGATCTGGAGGTTCCCGTCCCCCGCCCCGGTTGACCCCCGTCCCGCCCACCCGTACACTGCGGGGAGCGCATTCGCGCCATCCTTCCCGACTACGTACGGCTCGAGAAAGCTTCCATAGCCATGACCCCTACGACTCCCTTCGCCTCCGTCGAAGAGGCGATCGAACGTTTCCGCCAGGGTGAGATCGTCATCATCTGTGACGACGAGGACCGCGAGAACGAGGGCGACTTCGCCATCGCGGCCGAGAAGGTCACCCCGGCTGCCATCAACTTCATGGCCAAGCACGGGCGCGGCCTGATCTGCCTGGCCCTTTCCGAGGAGCGCTGCCGCGAGCTGGACCTCCCCCTCATGGTGGAGGACAACACCTCGACCTTCGGCACCGCCTTCACCATCTCCATCGAGGCCCGCGGCAAGGTGACGACCGGCATCTCGGCCGCCGACCGTGCCGCCACCGTGCTCACCGCCATCGATCCCGCCACCCGGCCCGAGGACCTCCTGCGCCCGGGGCACATCTTCCCGCTCCGGGCCCGCAAGGGCGGCGTCTTGAAGCGCGCCGGGCAGACCGAGGCCTCCGTGGACCTCGCCACCCTGGCGGGCCTCCGGCCGGCCGGCGTGATCTGCGAGATCATGAACGACGACGGCACCATGGCCCGCGTGCCGGACCTCACCAAGGTGGCCAAGGATCTCGGCCTGTTGATGATCACGGTCTCCGACCTCATCAGCTACCGCCTGCGCCACGAGACCCTGGTGAAGAAGATCGCCTCGCCCAAGCTCCCCACGGTGTTCGGCGACTTCCGCATCCACGCCTACCGCTCCGACGTCACGGGCGACGAGAACGTGGCCCTCGTCATGGGGGAGATCGACCCCGACGAGCCGACCCTCGTGCGGGTCCACAGCCAGTGCCTGACCGGCGACATCTTCGGCTCCTGCCGGTGCGACTGCGGCCCGCAGCTCGAACAGGCCCTGGAGCGCATCGCCCAGGAGGGCAAGGGGATCCTCCTCTATCTCCTCCAGGAGGGCCGTGGCATCGGCCTCATGAACAAGCTCCGTGCCTACGAGCTTCAGGAGCAGGGGCACGACACCGTCGAGGCCAACGAGCGGCTGGGCTTCCGGCCCGACCAGCGCGAGTACGGCATCGGCGCCCAGATCCTGCGCGACCTGGGGGTCTGCAAGATGCGGCTGATGACCAACAACCCCAGCAAGTACATCGGCCTCCACGGCTACGGCCTGGAGATCGTGGAGCGGCTCCCCCTGGAGGTGGCGCCCACGGATTCGAGCCGTGCCTACCTCCGCACCAAGCGCGAAAAGCTGGGGCACCTGCTGAAGCTGGTCTGAGCGGGAATGACCTCACCCCAACCCCTCTCCTTCGAGGAGAGGGGCTCTTGCATGAAGATCCTCCTCGCCACCTCCCGCTACCCCTGGCCGCCGCGCCGGGGGGACCAGATCCGGGCGGTGCAGATGCTCGACGCCCTGGCGGGCGAGCACGAGGTGACCCTTCTGGCGCCCGAGCCCGCCGGGGACCAGCCGCCGCCGCCCGAGGGGACGCCGTACCGCATCGAGCTCTACCGGGCGGGCGGCAAGCCGGCGGCCCTTGCCGGCTTGGCGCGGGCGCTCCTCAAGCGGCTGCCGCTTCAGACGGGGCTTTTCCATCAACCAGACCTTGGCCGCAGGCTCCGCGAGCTTCGCCCCGAAGCACGACCTGGGGATCCTCCAGCTCGTGCGCCTCGCGAGCCACCTGGACGACTTCGGCGACATCCCCATCGTGGTGGACTTGATCGACAGCCTGGCGCTCAATTTCTCCCGGCGGGCCGAGGTGGACCGCCCCTGGCTCGCGCCCGTCCTCGAGCTGGAGGCGCGCCTGCTGGCTCGAGCCGAACAGCGGCTGGCCGAGCGGGCGGAGCGGCTGCTCGTGGTCTGCGAGCGAGACCGCCAGGCGATCGTGAACCGCTTGCCGCCCGCCCTCGCGGCCAAGGTGGCCGTGGTGCGCCTCTCGGTGGAAGAGCCCGAGGCCGATCCGCCCGTTGGCGGCGAGAAGCTCTGGCGCGAAGGGGACGTGGGGCCGGTGCTGGCCCTCACGGGCAACCTCGGCTATTTCGTCAACGCGGACGCCGTCACCTGGTGGCTGCGCGACGTCTGGCCTGCTCTGCACCGCGTCCGGCCCGACGTGCGCCTGGTGGTGGCCGGCGCCCGGCCGGCGCCCAGTCTCCGCCGGGCCATCGAGAGGGCCGGGGCGCGGCTCATCGAATCGCCGCGCGACCTGCGCGCCATCCTCTCCCAGGCCACGCTGGCCCTTGCCCCCATGCGCTGCGGCTCCGGCGTGCCCATCAAGGTGCTGGAAGCCTGGGCCGCCGGCGTGCCCGTGCTCGCCTCCTCGTGGGCCGCGGCCGGCACCACCGGCATCCCGGGCGAAGACTTCCTGCTCGTCGGCCAGGATCCCGTCGAATGGGTGTCCGCCGTCACCAGCCTCCTCGACAACCCCGCCGCCCGCCGCCGCCTCGCCGAGAACGGCCGCCGCCGCCTTGCCGCGGACTACTCCCGGGAGGCCGTGCGCGGGCAGATGCTGGAGGTGATGGGGGCCGGCGAGTTTGTCCGGAGAGGCATGCACGCCCAGGGCTCACGGCCTGGGCTAGGAGTATGACGCCCTCCGGGCTCGCGTTTGTGCCGGTGCCGTCCGCCTGCGGTCCCGCCAGGGACCACCGTCGGTCCAGGGATTTCAATCCCTGGCGAGGGGGTGGCGGCACGGCCTGTCAGGCCGACTTACGACTGAGCTGCTATTGGCGTGTGAGACCTCCGGGCGATCTTATGGCACGATCCTCGATGTGAGTGAACCGCCCTTGGGCAAAAAAAGTGAGGGACCTTGAGCCTGCGCGTTTGGCCTTCTTGGTGGGATTGGGAACTGTTAACTTGAGCTCAGTCCCCATTTGTTGAAACGTATGGTCGACCGCCAGTTCAACGAGGTCGATCTTCGGCGTATGCTGGAGCATGCGGGCGGACTCCATGAGGATGTCGTGGAGGATCGGTGGGTCGTTGAAGCGTGGCATGAGCGCGAGCCCTGGCACGTCATCGTGGAACCCGACCCCGGCCCGCGAAGGCTCGTCGTCGTGACCGCCTACCCGTTGAGGTGAACCGATGCAAGAACCCTATCTGGAAATGACTTTCCGCCGTGGCCGGGCACAGGCTGCGTATCTTTACCTGCCCCGCGAGATGGACGAGAAGAGCGTCTCCACGAAACGAATCGAACCAGGGATGGTGGTGGACTTCGGCCCATCGGGGAATCCGATCGGCATCGAGATCACCGCTCCGGGGCAGATCTCCTTTGAGGCCATCAACGAGGTTCTCAGGGATCTGGGTCTCCCCTCCATGACTCAGGCCGATCTGTTTGCCCCTTTGTTGGCGGCCTGAGCCGCTCCGTCCGCCCTGCGGTCCCGCCAGGGACCACCGTCGGTAGCCAGGGATTTCAATCCCTGGCCTGAGCCTACTTCTCCCCCCACCGGCATCCGAGGAGGCGCCGTCTGCCACAGCAGGGCGATCTCCTCCGCCGTCAACCCATACGCTTGGCAGACCAGGTCCGACAGCTCTCCTTCCAGCCGCGCGGCCTCCCGAAGGCGCTCCGCGAGCGGGGCGATCGTCCGGGCGTGCTCCTCGCGCAGGCTTCTCAGGGCAATCGCCGACAGAGGATTCTTTTTGCCCCGGGCTTTCCGGACCTCTTCCACGAGATCGTCGGGGGTCAGGGTAAGGAGATCCTCCAGGCGCCGGGAGGGTTTCGTGATGCCGTGCTCAACCGCAAGCCAATCAAATAGCAGCGCACGTGCTTGGAGCCGTTCGTCAGCCAAAGGAAGGAGCTCGCAGACGATAGTATCGGCAGTCTCTCTGGTCAACGCATCAGGAGTTGCAATCGGGAGAGTTTCCAGAAAGGTAGTGAAGAACCTCAAAGCTTCATCTTTGGCGTGTTGGGCCGTTCTCCATGAGTACCACCAGATCAACGGTGAATTCAGAACAGCCAGCAGCCAACGATCGCCTCCGGGAATGAAGTAGGTCGTATTGTTACAGTAGAGGCTCCTGGCATCGAACGCGAATTCGGACTCCCAGACAATGTCTTGATAGACCAGCTTCGGCCGGTCGAGCTCCTCGTAATAAGAGCATGTTCTCAGCTCCCACCAGAAGCGGCCCTGATCGGTGCGAGCCATCAGCTTTTCCTTCCACGGGAAAGCTCGGCGATAGAGGACCGGATAGGTTTCGGCGAAGATCTTCTCGGCCTCGGCTGCCTCGGAGGAGGACCACGGCCATTCGAAATTGTCGCTCGATTTCAGGAGGATCATCCACAAGCCTTCCCACTCCGCCCGCCAGCGCCTGACGTCCTGCCCACGCAGGTAGGGCTTGAGGATTTCGGAAAGCCGTGGATCTTCCGCCAGCAGCGCATTCCTGGCAGGTGTATCGATGAGGAAGGCTTCATTGAGACCGGTTTTGATCCCGTAGTAGATCTTCGCCCCCGCATACTCCGCCAGCGGCACCCCGCGCGCTCGGATCTTCACCATCAGGGCATCGACGCCTGAAGGCTCCAGGGTCCACGGTGCCGATCCCAGCCGATCCCTTGGGACGTCGAAGCCTTCCTCTTCCACCTGGCGGTCCAGATCTTCGAGGCGGACTTCGTCGCGGGAGATCACCGAGACGCGGGGTACCGGGGGAAGGGTGTCCGGCAGCGGCTTGGCCAGGATGGCGATGGAGGGGAAGACGTCGGCGTCTTCGAAGACCTGCTTGGCATGGCCCAGGTCCACGAGGGTTTCCACCCAGGCCCGCTCGGAGAGCAGGCGGCGCAGCGGCTCGGCGTAGCCCCCTTTGAGCCACTTGTTGGTGACCACGAAGGAGAGGCGGCCGCCCGGCTTGAGGAGGTCGAGCCCCCGCTCGAAGAAGTAGACGTAGAGGTCCGCCATGCCGTGATAGGCCTGGAAGCGCTTCTCCAGGTAAGGCTTGAGGTCTCCGAGAAGCTCCTGGCGGACGTAGGGGGGATTGCCGATGACGACGTCGAAGCCGCCGTCCGCGAAGGCTTCGGGGAAGGTGGCGCGCCAATCGAAAGCGTTTCTGGGATCGAGATCCGGATCGTCCACCAGGCTGTTGCCGGTGCGGATGGTGCGGTCGAGGTCCGTGAGCTTCTTGCCGCGTTGAGCGGTTTTGATCCAGATGGAAAGGCGGCAGATTTCGATCGCCTCTTCGTTCAGGTCCACGCCGTAAAGGTTTTTTTCCAGGATGGTCTGGTCCGGGTCGAAGAGCGAGCGCGATCCCCAGAGCTCGTAGAGGTGGTCCGCCGCCTCCTGGTAGCGAGCATGGAGCTGATCGAAGGCTTCGATGAGGAAGGCGCCGCTGCCGCAGGCGGGATCGAGGATGCGGATCAGTTCGAGCTCCTTCAGCCAGGCGTCCCAGAAGCTCCGGAGAGCCTCCTTTGGAGCTTTCTTGAGGCTCTTGCCATCGTAGACCCGCGGGTCGTCCAGCGCTTGGGCCGCCGCTTTTTCCGCAGACTCCTGATGGGTCCGCCGCAAGGTTTCGAAGCGGCCGGCGAGGACGGGGCCCAGGGCCCGGCCGACGATGAAGCGGGTGATGACGCGCGGTGTGTAGAAGGCGCCTTCGCGCTTGCGCCGGGTGGCGCGGCCGGTTTCGAGGTTGCCGGCGGCGAGCTCCTGCTCGATCCGTTCGAGGTCGGTGATCGATTGCTCGAAGATGTGGCCGAGGATCTCGACGTCCAGGAAGCGGATTCCCGAGGCGTCTCCCGCGCCGCCGTTCGTCAAGGCGGGGGCATGGTAGTTGTAGTCGCCGAGCAGCTTGCAGCTGCGGCGAACACCTCATCCGGCACGGTGAGCCCGTCGAGGCCGGGATCGGCGGCGAACAGGCCGCCGTTGTAGCCTGGGATGTTGAGCGGGCCGCTCCCCTGGTCGATGGCGCGGAAGAGCCCCTTGAAGGTCTCCCATTTCGGCCGGGGATTGTAGGGGTCGTGGTGCTGAAAGGCCTTGCCGAGGGTGGCGGTGGGGAGCAGGCCGCGGTCTTCGGCAAAGGCGATGAAGAGCACCCGGTCGAGCAGCCTCTGGGTGTAGAAGAGGAGGATTTCGGGGAGCACCCTGGGATTGGCCAGGCGGAGCCGTTCGAGAATCTCGCGCCGGAGGCGGGAGTATTCGGCGTAATAGGTGCGCGTGAGGTCGGCGCCCGCCTGCTCGGAGGCCTTGAGAAGGTCGTCGAGATGCCCGGTGCCGCCAGCGGGCACCACCCGCGCGGCGCCGAGGAGGAAGACGAATTGCCGCAAGGCCGTCTCGTTCTCCGGCGAGGGTCTCGGTCTCGAAGCGTTCGAAGGTCCGCTGGTCGTGGTTCTTGTGGTACAGCCGGATCTCGCGGAGGTTGGTGACCAGGATCCAGTCGCACCGGAGGTTGATGGCATAGCGGTAGCCCTGGTCCACGGCGGACATGCGGCGGCCGGCGAAGGGGCGGTCGAGGGGATCGTTGGGTCCCTTGCCTTCGAGCGCGAGCAGGGGGCGGTCACGGCCGGCGCCGAGCTCGCCGAGCACGGCGTCGGCGAACTTGCCGTCCACCTCCACCCGCTTCTCCCGCGAGAGGGTGTAGCGCTCCCCGGTGGCGGCCGGGCCGCGGTAGCCGAGGACGCCGTAGAAGACCTCGGTCAGGAAGTCCGGGAGCAGCTCGGATTCATTGAGCTCGTCCGCCCGTTGGGACGAAAGGAGCCGCGCCCATTTGCCCAGGACGTCCCGTGCCGGGCCGGGGATCTGGCCGAGTGGCATCGCCGCCGCCCCGGGGGCGAGGATTTCGGTGCGGAAGAGGGGCTTGCGTTCGACGGGCATAGGCTCTTGGGGACCGAAACGGGGATCATCCTTCAAACCGGCCGGGCGGCAGTCTACTGTGGTCCAGGGGAGAGGGCCAAGGGCCGCCTCCTTCCCCCGTGGTCACGGCCCTCCCGGCGGCGCTCCCGCAACCTTCACCGCTTCTCCCGGGCCTCTCGGAAGGAGATCTGCATCATTCCCCCGCGCTCCCGCGGCATTCCCCTGCGCTCCCGCGCCATTCGCCCCTGTTCCCGCATCATTCGCCTGCGCTCCCGCGCCATTCCCCCGCCTTGCTGCATCATTCGGCTCTCGTCCTGCATCATTCCCCCGTGCTCGCGCATCATTCGGGAACGTTGCCGCAACGTTCACCCCCGCTGCCGGATGACGCAGGACGGCTGCCGCCTCACTCGGGAGGAGGGGCGAATGATGCAGCTCTCTTGCCGGATGGTGCGGGAGCGCTCCGTAGTGTTGCGGGAAGGCCAATTTGTGTGGCAAAGCTGTTGCCGGGACCTCCAGAACCCCTCCTTTGTGATGCAGAGCTGCTCCCGCGCATTGCGCGAGCATTCCTTTGTGTTGCAGGAAGAGGGGGCGGCCTCAGGGATTCGCCCGCCGGTAGCGGGTGGGGATTCGGCCGCCCCCGATGGACTCTTGGACGAGAACGCCCTCCCAGGTCAAATGGCGCAAAGCCCGGAAGAGAGAGCTTCGCTCAACCCCGGCGCCGAGCGCTTTCTCGACGTCGTTGCGGTTGAACACCGGCGGAAGGCTCGGGAGAAGCTCTTCGATCTCCCCGATCAGATTGCGGGAAGGGAGCCGCCGTTTGGAGGGGACCGGCGCGGGCGTTGCCGCGGGACCGGCGGCGGGGGGCGCCGGCATCCCGGGCTCCTCGCCGCGCCCCATCCTCCAGACCAGGTCGAGGGCGTGGACCTGCTGGGAGTGGGCGGTCTTGAGAAGCTCGATGCCCGCCCGGAGCTGCTCGTCGAGGCGCTGGCGGTAATGCTCGTATTCGTTCTGTGTCATGGGCGCGCATTGCAACATAACTGCAACGTTGGAGGCAAGGGCCTCCTGTCATGCGCGCTTGTAAGGAACGGGCCTTCTGTTCTTAAATAAAAGTCGATGACGATTTTGGAGACGCGGTTTCCTCGGCAGGCTCCTGCCGGTTCTGTTCCTTGCCGGATTGAGCACGGCGGTACTATCCTCTCAGCAAGCTCCACCCCGGATCGCCCCAGTTGAAGGGCCTCCCCTGGGTGAGATCTCCGGAATCCTGAAGGTCAAGGACAAGGCCGCGCCCCTGCCGAAGCGGTTGCTGGTGAAGACCCTGGCCGCTCCCGATCTCCTCCACCGGCCTGCCGCTCCAAAGGGTGCCCTGGACTGCCCCGTCGATGAGAAGGGCGCCTGGAAGTGTTCGCTTCCCGCGGCGACGTTCGACCTGGTGATCTCCGCGGAAGGGTTGACCCCCGCGTACCGTTGGGGAGTCCGGGTGCCCGCGGGCCAGACGGTGTCTCTCGGCACGGTCGAGCTTCCACGGGGCGCCTCCGTCGCCGCCTGGGTGGCGGTGGAGGATGGCGCTATCGCCGGGGAAGGGTGTGTGGCCCGGTTGACGCCTTTGGCGGCGGGAGGGACGGGCCTCGAGAGCGCCGCGGATCTGCGCCGGACGGCGGTCCAGCGGGAGGTGCGCAAGGACGGCTTTCTGCAGATGACCGGCCTCGCTCCGGGGACCTACACCCTGGAGGTCGCGCAGCCGGGCTATCCCCCGGCGAGGGTCTCTCCCGTGAGGGTCGATCCTGGGGCCGAAACCTTCCTCCGCGATCCCGTGATCCTGAGGAAAGCCCGCGACCAGGTCTTCGAGATCTCACCTCCCCAGGACTGGCTCGGGCGCCGGTGGCACGCCCGGGTGCTCCGCACAGAGGACCGGGGCGTACCGTCTCCCGTGGTGTTCGACGGCGCGGTGGAGGAAGAAGGGCGCTTTACGATCACCGGCCTGTCTGCGGGAAGCTTCCAGATCGACCTCCTGGACTCGCTCGGGAACCGGCTCTTCTCCAGCGAGCGCCGGCTTGGAGGAGCGGACAGCGGCCCCGAAACCCTGGAAGTCGATCTGGTCACCGTCGAAGGGCGTCTCCGGCTGGGTGAGGAGCCCCTCGCGGCGTCGCTCTGGTTCGGCGGCCAGTCCGGAGCGGCCTCGATCAAAATGGAGTCGGACCGTGAAGGGCGCTTCCACGGGGTGCTCCCCCGGACCGGGCTGTGGCGCATCGAGATCGAGGCGGGCGAGCCGGCCCTTCAGACGTGGACGCGGGAGGAGATCGAGGAGAGCCGGTCTGGAAAGGCCCGTCTGGATATCCATCTTCCAGACACCCGTGTCTTCGGGCGCGTCGTGGACGAGCAGGGCCATCCGGTGGCCGGGGCAACCGTCCTTCTCCAGGGCGAAGGAGTGGAGCAGATCCAGGAAACGGCAGCCCAGGGCGCCTTCGAGGCCCGTGCTCTACCCGAGGGACCCCTCTGGCTGGGTGCCACGTCGGAATCGGAGAAGAGCGCGAGCGGACGCACCTTCTTGACTCTCGCGAAGGATCTCCCGGTAGGCCCCATCGAGCTGCGGCTTCATCCCGTGGAGCGCTTGACGGGAACGGTGGGCTCCCCCCGAGGACCCGTGGCGGGCGCCCGCGTGATGGTTCTCTCGAGGCTTCCGGACGGCGGCGGAGGCATCGCGGCGACGGATCTGGAGGGGGTCTTCACGGTCGAGCTTCCTCGGACGTCGCCGAGAGTCCTGGCCATCGTCAGCGCCCCGGGCTTCCCCCTGCGGGCTTTTGACGCTGGGGTCGAAGCGCAGAGGATCGCCATCTCACTGCCGGACGAGGGCGGCGACCTGGAGATCCGGATGCCCGGAAACGGTGAGGATCTCTCGCGGGCCAACTTGACGCTCGCCGTCCTCCAGAACGGGGTTCCGATTCCCCTTTCGGTCCTGACCCGCTGGGCCTACGAGCGCGGCCAGCCGAGAGGAGCCGGGGGACGGAGCGTCCTCATCCCCAACGTGGCTGCCGGCGAATACCGGGTCTGCGTCCTGCCGGCGCAGGCCGAGGCGGCCCTGCCCTGGACGTCCCTCCCGGAAGGGGCTCCCTGCGATTCCGGCTTTCTTGCTCCGGGTGCGAAGCTGTCGTTGAAGGTGGAGCGCTGATCTGCCGGTACGGAGACTAGAGTGAGATTTGCCTTTGAGCCAGGGAAGAAATCTGGGCCAGGAACTTGAAGTCGCTTAATTTTATTTTGACAGACGGTGTACCGGTTCGCGCCCCCGCCCGGGCATAAATGCCCGGGCTAGGCAAAAGAAGCCGGCTAAAGCCGATTCAAAAAAATGTGGGGAAAATTGAGTGCGGGGAGGTCCAAGAGGTTGCCTTGGCTCGTTCCCATGTCCCCTCCGGCCGAGACGTCCCGCCGTCCCCGTGGTAACCGAACGGGTATCGTGGACGGTATGGGAACGTCTCTACGGAACCGTCGTGACGAGGCCCGAGATAAGGTTGTGGGGACGTTTCCTTGCCATTCCCCCGTAGCCGTCACCCTGATAAGGGCAATGGCGTAGAGACGTTCCCATACCGTCCACGATATCCATTCGGACACCACGGAGACGGCGGGACGTCTCTCTCGGAGGGCAGATAGGAACGATTCACCTCACCCTCATGAAGACCCCGAGATGTGTGGAATGACATGGCATTTATGCCCGGGCGGGGGCGCCGCGAACCTCCTGGATGATGGGGAGGCATGTGACGACTTCGTCCAGATCGGCTTCGGAACCAAGCTCAAAACGGCTCGGTCTCCGAAAAACTTCGATCCAGACGGAGGTGTTGACCAGAATCATGGAGGCTTAACGGCGTGGGCCGGTCGGCGTGGATGAATCTCCTCGCATCTCGGAGAGGTCGCCTTCCCACAAACCGGAGCCCGCCAGCTCCATGATTCGCCCCGCCTTGTGCCGCCGCAGGTAATCCTCCATGGCCTTGGTGACCGCCCGCGAGTACGTTCGCTCTCCGCTGACCCGGGCCAGCTCTGCCAGGAGCTGCTCGTCAAGCACAAGATTTGTACGTTTCATGCGCAGAGTCTAGCTCAGCTTGGAGGCGGCTGGACCGGCTGCGCTGAGCCCCCGTCAGGCCGGGAAAAAAGTTGCCCGGCCGATGGCGTAGCAGAGCATTTCCGTTCCGAGGTGAGAGAGGCGGCCTTGCAGAGTCTGGCCGATCCGCTCGGCGACGCGGATGGAGGCCCGGTTCTCCGGGTGGATGAGGCTGATGACGCGGTCTTGCCCCAGGGTGGTGAAGGCATGGGCCAGGGCGGCCCGCGCGCCTTCCGTGGCGTAGCCGTTGCCCCACCAGCGCCGCGCCAGAATCCAGGACAGCTCGAAACCGGGCCAGCCCTCGGGGGCCGCGAAACCGATCAGGCCTGCGAATTCGCCCGTCTCCCGGCTTCCACCACCCACATGCCGGCGCCTCCGAGGTACCAGTGGCCCACCAGGAAGGCCATGTGCCGCCAGGACCGGCCCAGGTCCCACGGCTCCCTTCCCCCGCCCACGAGGTAGCGCATCACTTCGGGGTCCGCCCTCATCGCGGCGTAGTCGGCGAGGTCGCTCCTGCGGAAGGCCCGCAGCCGCAGGCGTTCCGTTACGAGAGTCGGAATTTCGAGCGTTTCCATCCTCCTCCTTTCCTTCCGCCTGGGTCCTTTGACTTGTTCCCGGGGCCAGGAGAGGCGGAGACTCCGGCCACGGGGACGTCTCCCTCCACGGGCAATGGCGCTCGCTGGAACCCCTGTCCCCGGAAAGGGAGAGGCCATGCTTCGCCTCCTTCTGCTCGTGCTCTACCTCGCCGCGCTGTCCGCCTCGGGCCAAGCCAAAAGTGGCGGCGGCTGGGATCCCGACGGGTCTGATCGCCCCGGCGCGGCCCCGGCAGATCATCGGCGGCGGCCTGGACCCCGACGGGTTGACCGCCCCGAGGCCGGGAGAGGGTGGCGGCGGTCTGGACCCCAACGGTTGACCCGTTCCCCTCGCGAGGGGCGTCTCTTGACGCCCCTCGCCTTTTTCCCCGGACGCGAACTGTACAAAGAGATATGCTTCACGGAAGCTTCAAATACCCTGAACCGGTTTCTGCGTGAGGAGAGCCTTAAATGTCCCACCTGGGGCAGGCAGCGATGCGGAGAATCCTGGGCGGAGAGGGCGGTCCCCACGAGGTGGGGGGCGCGGCGGAGCACATCCTCTCCTGCGAATCCTGCCGGGCGCGGGCCGGGTCGGTGCTGGAGGAGCTTCGCGCGGAGCGGCCCGGGCTGAAGGGAGAGGGGCCGCTTCAATGGGTGTTCGGCGTGATCGACCAGGAACGCCAGTGGGGAGTGGAGTCTCTGGCGGCCCTGGCGGAGTGGGCCGAGCTGCGGCGCCTGCCGGGCCGGCGCGCCCAGAGGGACCGGGTGCGGATGAGCAAGGCCTGCCACACGGCCGCGTTCTTCCAACTCGTGCTCGGCGACCTGCGGGAGGAGCCCTCGTGGGAGGAGGCCGAGTTCCTCGCCGGGCTCGCCCTTCTGTCCCTCGAAGCCATGAGCCAGCGCGGGCAGATTACGCACGCCGCCTTCAGCGACGCGCAGGCGGAGGTCTGGACCGTGATCGCCAACACCCGGCGACTAGCAGCCGAATGGCAGCGGGCGCATCAAGCCCTGGCCAACGCGGAGCGGCACCTGAAGGAGGGCACCGGAGAGCCCCGCCTCCAAGCGGGGCTCCTGTCCATTGCGGCGTCTACTCTGGCCGATGAGGGACACGAGGCACAAGCATTGGACGCCCTGGAGAGATGCAGAGCGATCTATCAAGAGCTCTCCGAATGGGCTCTTCTGGCTCGCACGCTCATCAAAAAGGCGAGACATCTTGGTCGAAGCTGCGCCAGCAGACAGCTCTGGTAGCGCTCGATCACGCCTTACCTCTGATCCCGGCCGAGGACTCTTATTTGATGCTCCTCGCTGAGCTGCTTCGGGTGAGAGTGCCTCATCGAGTCTCCAAAGGCCAACCGAAGCCTTGCAGATTTACAGGCGCTGCTCCCGGCTGTTGATCAGCCAATCCTGAGGATTCGGCATGCGCATTCGCGGCCAGTTCACGCCCAACTGCTGGACGCCCTCGGTTTCAAGCCCCAGGCCGAGAGGCTCTTCCAGGAGGTGGTGGACCGGGACGTCGAGAACGAGCTGTACAAGGACGCCTTTTTGGACCTCCTGTACCTCTACGGCCACCACATGAAGGCGGGAGACCTGGAGAAGGCCGCGCGCGTCTGCCGGCGGGCCTTGACGGATGCGGTGCTGTCCGAGGTTGCCCACGAGCAGCTCCGGACCCTGTGGACCGAGTTGCTGGAGGCGGCCCGGAGCCAGGCCGTCAGCCAGGATCTGCTGCGGGACCTCCGGCACTACGTCAACCTGCATTGGAAGCGGCCGGCGGAGAGGGCTCCGGTGGTGGCGGTTTAACGGGTCCGCTGGTCCTCTGCTAAAATTAAAGATCTGTAAGGTCAACGCATGACTCGAATCGGGAGGATCCTGCTGGGAGTCCTGGTTCTCGGATTCCCTTTCCCGCCGGCGGTGGCCGCTGTTTGCGGCCCTTGCACGAGTGACGGGAGCGTTGCGTCCTTCCTCTGTCCCGAGGCAGGAGACGTCAATACGGGGAGCGGCTGCGGTGGTTTTCCGAGTTGCCAGACGCCGGTGCTCGCCGGCCCCATCCTCGATTTTCTTCCCGAGTCGGACGGCCAGTTCACCGTCCGCCTGACCGTCAACGTCACCGCTCCGCGCAATCACGAGCAGGAAAACTCGGCGCTGTGGCCCCTGGTCTTCTGGTACACCGGGTCCACGGCGCCACCGCCGGGCAGCGGCAACGCCTGCCTGTTCGGTCCGTACGACCGGGCCTCCACCTACGTCCAGCGCCAGAACGTCACCTGCGCCGGGGGGGACTTCGGCACCTTTTCGATGCGGGCCTCCAACTGTGCTTGCGCCGCTCCGGCGCTCCTGACCGGGATGCGCTTCCAGGTGGCGGCCGGGAGCCCTCCGCTTTGTGGCGGGCCGCCGCCTTCGAAGTGCCCGAACGATGAGAGCTGCTCACTCTGCCTGGGTCCGGGAGGCTCCGCCAGCCCGGGGAGTGGGGGGCCTGGAGTGGGGCCTCCTGGCAGCGGTCCCGGAGCCCGCCTGCGCTATGCCTCGGGTGGCGTGGGCTTCCCGGGCTGGCCCGGCAGCGCCGCCTGGTCCGCCGCCCTTGGCAGGGGCTGGAGCCACGACCACGCCGAGCGCATCGTGCCGGATCCGGACGATTCCCATGTCTGGCTGCTGACGAAATACGGCACCTTCCGTGAATTTTCCGGCCTCGCGGGTGGGGTCTACACCACGGTCAAGCCCAGCGACGAATACCGCCAGCTCACCCGCACCGCCGCCGGCTGGGAGCTCCGGGAGCTCGACGGCACCCTCCACGCCTTCGATGCCGCCGGCCTCTGGACGGGCACCACGGACAGGAACGGCAACGCCATGACGGCCACCTACGCCGCCGGCCGGCTCGCCGCCATCGCTTTTCCGGACGGGAGGAACGAGACCTTCAGCTACCACCCTTCGGGCAAGCTTGCTTCCATCACCGAGACCGGCGTGGGCGGCTCCGCCACGCGGACCTGGCTCTACACCTGGTCGGGCGACAACCTCACCCGCATCGACCGGCCCGACGGGACGGCCTGGGAATTCCGGTACGACGACACCCGCCAGCCCAACTACATGACCCGCATGGACCTCGTGGGCACCCACCTCGGCCGGCGGGTGGAAGGCGCCTGGGAGCTCGACGCGGTGGGGAACATTCTCGAGACCTGGAAGGGAGACCCCGTCTCGACCGGCCCCAACGCCGTCGAGACCTACACCTTCCAGTACGACCACGGGGGCCTGCCCGCCAAGACCCTGGTCACCGATCCCCTGGGCAAGGTCATCACCTACACGCTCGGCCGCGACACCCTGAGCCGAAAGCCCCGGCTCGACAAGATCCAGGGAGACTGCCCGGCCTGTGGCGTGGGACCCAACGCCACACTCTTCTACGACCCCGCTCATCCCCTGCTGCCCACCCGGACGATCGATGGCCGTGGGATCGAGACGCAAACGATCTACAACCCTCACGGGCGGATGACCTCCCGCACCGAAGCCGCCGGCACTCCGCTCGCCCGTCTCACCACGTACCAGTACGGTGCCGCCGGCTTCCCCGCGTTCCCCACCCGCATCGAGGCCCCCTCCACCTCGGGCGGCTCCGGCGGCGGTGCCCTGCGGACGACCGTCCTCTCCTACAACCCGGCGGGCGACCTGGAGACCCGTACCGTCCAGGGAGCGGAGGCGGGAGGCAGCTTCAGCCTTTCAACCTCGACCACCTTCAACGCCGCGGGCCAGCCCCTGAGCGCCGACCCGCCCGGCTACGGCACCGCGGACCGGATGAGCTACACCTACGACCCCGCGCGCGGCAACCTCCTGCCGCTCACCCGCACCGATCCGCTCGTGGGCACCACCACCTTCGGCTACGACGGCTTCAACCGCCGGACCTCGGTCACGGACCCCAACGGCGTCGAGACGGTGACCACCTACGACGCTCTCGACCGCGTCACCTCCGTCACCCAGAAGGGCGCCACCCCGGCGGAAGACCTGGTCACCACCCACGTCTACAACGGCTTCGGCGATCTGTTCCGCACCGTTCTGCCCCGGGGCAACGTCCTCGAATACGGTTACGACGCCGCCGGGCGCCTGGTCTCCATCGAGAGGAAGCCCGATGCCGGCACCCCGGGCGAAAGGACCCTCTACACCCTGGACGCCTACGGCCACCGGACCAAAGAGCAGCTCCAGCGCTGGACCGGCGCGGCCTGGGTGACCGCCTCCTTCACCGACTTCGTCTACTCCACGCGCTGCCATCTGGACAAAACCGTCCACGCGGACGGCACCGTCACCGAATACGCCTACGACTGCGACGGCAACCTGGAGAAGGTTTGGGACGCCAAGCACCCCAGGGGATCGAACCCGAATCCCACCCAGCTCTACGCCTACGACGCCCTGAACCGGCTGTCCTCCGTGACCCAGCCCTGGACCGGGGCGGGAGGCGGAACCGCCGCCACCTTCTACGGCTACGACGTTCAGGATCACCTGACCGGCGTCACGGACGCCGAAGGCAACGTCACCACCTACGGGTACAGCGACCGCGATTTGATGACCGCTCAGGTTTCCCCGGCGTCCGGGACCACCACCTACGCCTTCAACGAGCACGGAGAGCTGACGTCGGAGATCGACGCCCGGGGGATCGTCACGGCGCGGACGGTCGATCCTCTCGACCGGGTGACCGCCGTCACCTATCCCAACCCGGCCTCGAGCATCGGCTACACCTACGACGATCCCGGAGTCCCCTTCTCCAAGGGCCGGCTTACCAGGATCACCCGCAACGGCGAGGTGGTGGACTACCGCTACGACCGCTTCGGCCGTATCCTTCAGGACGGCGCGTTGGCCTATGGCTACGACGCGAACGGCAACCCTGCCTCTCTCGTATACCCTGGAGGCGTGGAGGCGTTGACCACTTACGACTTCGCCGACCGCCCCGCCACCCTGCTGGCGAGGCGCGCCGGCCAACCGGACCAGCCCCTGGTGACGGGATCTTCCTACCTCCCATCCGGCCCCCTGTCGGGCCTCACCCTGGCCAACGGCCGCACCGAGGCCCGCGCCTTCAACAACCGTTATTTCCCCTCCGGCCTCACCCTGGGCGGGCTCCTGAATTGGACCTACTCGACGGATGCCGTGGGGAACATCCTCTCGATCACCGACACCCTGAGCTCCGCCAACAACCGGACCTTCGGGTACCAGGACGTCCACTACTTCCTGACCCAAGGCAACGGCCCCTGGGGGCCGCGCGCCTGGACGTACGACAAAATCGGGAATCGGCTGACGGAGGCGCGGGGTGCCGTGACCGATACCTATTCCTACCAGCCGAACGGAGCGGCAGGCCGCACGCCGATCCTCTCGCAGGTTCAGCTCGGCACCGGCGGGACGCGGACGTACCACTTCGGCCCCGCCGGCCACCTGGACAGGACGGCCCTCGGAGCGGACACCACCCTCTTCCTGAATGACGACGCGGGCCGCCTCGCCGCCCTGGAAAGGCCCATCACCCAAGCCGGGGCCACCTTCCGCTACGACGGCCGGGACCACCTGAGCCTCGCCGACTCCGAAGCCCTCTCCTTCCGGGATGGTTTCGACACCGGCGACGTCTGCGCCTGGAGCGGAGCGATCGGGCTGATTTCGGTGCCTGTTTGCACGATCCGCCCTGCCGTCCGGGCCACCTACAGCTCGGAGGGGCTGCTCCACGCCTTGTCAAGGAACGTCGCTCCGGAACAGAGCCGCGTCTTCTATTTCGCCGGCCGTCCTGTCGCGCAGCTCGACGTTTCCGGAGGAACAGAGACCTGGAAATGGCTGACGACGGACCACCTGGGCACGCCCGTAGCGGCGACGGGGACCGGCGGAGCCTTGCTCTGGCAAGGCGGCTTCGAGCCCTTCGGGGCGGACTGGAGTGGGGCGGGCGGGGCGGGGGTGTTTTTGCGGTTGCCGGGGCAGTGGGAGGAGGGGGTGTGGGGAGGGAGCGGGGAGGGGCTCTTTTACAACGTGCATCGGTGGTACGGCAAGAGCACAGGCCGGTACGCGGAACCTGATCTGGTTCGCTCTCCATTTGCTTACTCCGACTATCTCTACGTTGCCTCTAACCCGCTCAGTGGCACGGATCAATTTGGGCTGTTTCAAGATGTAATCTGGCAATTCAACTTGGACAACACTTGCGCACTGCATTGGGGGCGCGAAGGGCAGCGACGCGGGAGAGAGCGCGGTTGGCGTTGGGCTCACTGCTGGACAAGCTGCATGATCGACACAACCTGCGGCCGGAGAGCTGCGCGGCTAACGGAGATCGAGAAGGAGGTTTTGGACGTAGTAAAGTGCCTCCGTGAGGTGATCGTTGGTCGCGTTCCTCCAGATGGCAACTGTTGGAGTGCTTTTCAGCCGTCCGATTTCGAGGACAATGCGCGGGGCCGGGCGTGTCCCCCAAGGATGAGCTGTGATCAGCAGTGCGAAGATATGCCCACTGACTTATCAGACCCCGGACCGTTTTGGGCGCCCGCGGTCTCTATAGGGCTCCCTTGATAATGAGAGCCGGAGCAGTGCTCTCGTTGCCAGCGGTCCTTGCATTATTTATGCTGCTGGGCTGTGGCTATGATGCGCCAACGATCGTTGGTACGTGCCCTCCCGGCAGTGACGCGGGTGAGTTTCATGTCTGGCATGACAGCATCAGTCTTTATCCTCGGACTCCCGCAGGAGAGCTCTTGCCTTCTACCCTCTGGCAGGGTGTCGAGCCCACCATGACCAGAAGCGAAGTCGAGGCGGCGTTGGCTTCGTTTCTGCGATCTCGTCACCCCTATTATTCGGAGTTCGAAACTCCGCTCGGGAGACTTCTTTGGAGTATCGACCGAGAGTATTCTGGAGGACAGGAGGCCAGAATCACTCGGATCTATCTCTATCCAAAAGCACTAACGCTTAATGACGTTCTTGGCGCCGACGTGGTAGCTTGCCTGCGCAAGGCCATCCCAAATCCAAGATATGTGGTTATCATGCGAAGCAAGGGGGAGGGTCAAGTAGCTACGCTTGTGGTAGATAGGTTGGCCATTGAGAAGGTTGTCTGGCAAAGAAGAGTGTGACGGTTTGACTCGATCACTGATCACATCTGCCTGGGAAGCCCTCTCCGGCGCCAAGTCCACCGCGATTCCTTCGCCGTGCCGGGTACCTCTGGACAACCGCCCTCTCCCTGTGCGAGGCTCACTTTGTGCTTGGTGTTGCTTCGCCCCTCACTGGGCGGCGGCATGCCACTCTGACCCCGGCGGCCACCGGGGTCGTTTCATTTCTGCCGGCTCCCTTCAGCATATCCCGCCTCCCCCAACACCCCTCCACCCGCCGCGCTTCGCGCGGGCAGCCCTGCCGCCGGGGCAATGAGAGGAGGGGGCGTGGGGCGGTGACCACCTACGACGCTCTCGACCGCGTCACCTCCGTCACCCAGAAGGGCGCCACCCCGGCGGAAGACCTGGTCACCACCCACGTCTACAACGGCCAAAGAGCAGCTCCAGCACCTACGGCTTCAACGAGCATGGGGAGCTGACGTCGGAGATCGACGCGCGGGTTGGAACCGGTGGGCGGTGGATCGTGCCCTGATCTGCGCCGAATTCTCTTGACTCTAGAATTAACGCCATTCTAATATCCGCCTGGTTTCGGGCGCCCAGGGACTTCACGGCCGTGTTCTCCACAAAAGGAAACACGGAACAGGAGGAGTTTTGTCATGAACTGTACGAGAATGATCCCTCGCGCCTCGTGTCTGCTGGCCCTGTTCGTCCTGCTCGCTTTGCCCGCCCTGGGCCAGCCGTGGCCGACCATCCAGAAAGGTGTGGACGTGTTCGAGACGTCCCAGACGGGCGGAACGCAGGTGGACTTTTCCTTTACGCCCATCCCGGCGGGTTTCTTCTGCGCCGGCTCAGCGGCTTTCACCGGCCAGGTCAACCTCAAGGGCGTACCGCTGGTGACAGCGCCGGCCGGGGTGGCGGGTAACGCTGACACGATCGTCGAGCGCCTGGCGGATGCGGTCTTCCCCTCGGGCGGAGGGGTGGCTACCATCCCCGTGGTCGTGCGGGCCCTGGGGCTCACCAGCGGCAGCAATATCCAGGTCTCCTGCCCCGGCGTAGGGATCACGGAGTGGCGGGTGAGCTCCTGCCTCTGCGCCTGCGACAGCGGCAGCCTTCAGCCCATTACGAGCCTGACGCTGAAGGTGGACCAGAGCTGTGGCTGCGGCGTGGCCAACGGCACCCTCAAGCTCAACATCTGCCTCCGCTTCACCAACGTGGCCACGGGCCAGACGGTCGGGCCGGTCTCCCAGACGATCACCCTCGCGGTCAAGGACATGCCCTGGTGTCCCAATGCCGGCAACGGCGACCTGGTCATTGCGTCCCCCTTCGGCGTAGACACGAACTGCGACGGCAGGCCGGACCTCCAGCTCGCGGGCACGTCGAACTTCCATCCCGGCCGCTCCTGCGCCACCCAGGGTTTGGATTGCTGGGCGCAGTACGCGTCTCTGACCAGCTGCCACGAGAACTACGGCAACCCCGATGCTCATGACCACTGCGTGAATCCGGTCTGCGGCAAGCGGCAATAGGTTGTCTCTGTAAGAGGAGAGGGGGCCGGTCTTGGACCGGCCCTGAGCGCTCCTTTGGCGTGCGCCATCCCAGCTCTACGGGACCTGCCCGGCGGCTTGGGCTTGCGTTTCCTGCGCACAGTCCGGCCGGAGAGGGAGATCGCCCCCCTTTCGTGGTACCTTCCCGCCGCCACGGAGGGGCCATGAGGACGATCTTTCTACAATCTTTCGCCTGGGTTTGCGGATGAGGCGGCTCGTCCGGATCGGAATCCTGTTGCTGGTCCTGGTGGGGATCGCGGTTCACATCGTCTATTGGTACCTGCCGCGGGAGCGGCCGGGGGCTCCGGAGGACGGGGGGCTGCCGGCCCGCCTGCTGGCTTCGGGGCAGTATGGCGCGTGCCTGTGGATCCCCTTCCCTCATCAGAATCTAGGAAAGCTGGCGGGCTCGGTGGACGACGGGCCGGAGTACGTGGCGGCGGCTGCACGGGTGGCGGAGCTGCCGGTGCCGGCGCTGCCGTCGTTCGGGCCGTTCGCACTGCCGCCGTCGCGGGAGATCGCGGCGTGCTCGGATCTCGACGGCAAGCGGTTCTTCGTGGCCGCGCGGGTCTACCCCGGCCTTGGCCTCATAGCGCGGATGTCCGGCAAGCTGGCGGACAACCCCTGGCTCAAGGGCGGGGAGGTGCGGGAGACGCGGGGGCGGCGCGACGAGGTGGAGGAGCGGGTGTTCCAGGTGGCGTGGCGGGACGGGTTCTGGACGGTCTCCTCCGGCGCGGAGCCGGATCTGTCGGCCGGCTCGCCCGGGACCTCCGGAGCGGCTCAGGCGGAGAGCCTGGGGATCTTCCACCTGGAAGACGACGTATCGGACTTCCCGGCCGGGGACTACGTCCTCCAGAGGCAGGGGGAGAATCTGGAGATCACCCTGGCGGGCGGCGAGGCGCCTCCCGAAGCTCCGGCCGCGGGCGGTACCGGGGAGGCAGCGCCCGTGCTGCTCGCCGTGGCCGGGCCGGCGTGGCCGGACGACTCGCCCAAGCCGCTTCCCTCGGCGGCCATGGCGCTCTTCGACGTCAAAGACGGCGGCCTGAGCCTGGGGCCGATCGGCCAACTGCCCGGCGCGGCGGTGTTCAACCCGCCCGGCAGCCGGCGGTGGGCGCTGCCGGCGCGCGGGGTGGCGGGCATGCTGGCCAAGAACCTGCCGCGGGGGAATGCCCACGGATGGAACATTGTTGCCCTGGACGCCGCGAGCCTCGCCCGCGCGGAGGAGATGGCGCCGGAGATTTCGGCGCTCGCGCCGCCCGCGGGGCCCGCGGGGAACAGCGAGGGGGGGCGCCTGGTGCTGGGCCTCTGGGTTCGTCCGCTCCCGGCCTTGCGCCTGGTCACCCAGTTCCGCAAAGGGTTCGAGAAGGTCCCCCTGGTGGACCGCCAGCAGATCCAGACCTGGAAGGACTGGGAGACGCTGCTCCGTCCGCTCGCGCCGTGCGGCCGGGTCTCGATGGCCGCGACCCGTTCGCCGTCGGCCTTCCGGCTACGGCTGGAGGAGTGCGGGAGGTAGCCCGCACAATTTGACACCGGAGGCGGAATCCCTTAGCCTTCGCGTTTGCCCCGGCTGGAGGCTTGTCTTTCTATGCAGATTTGGCTGGATCAGGTTCGGACGAGCCTTTCAACTGGGACGAAACCCAGAGCATTGCTCCGGAGAGCCTGGAGCGCCCGGAGCTCCAGGACTCTCGGTCCGGTCGCGCTGGCGCGGTCAGGTGGTGTACGCGGACCCGGGATATTTCCTCCGCGCCCATCTCTCCTATGAGCAGACCCTGAGCTGCAACCGGTGCCTGAAGCCGATCGTCGAGCCGACCCAGTCCGACGTCGAGCTGATGATCCTGAAGGAGCGCCAGCCCGAGACGGGGGGCGAGCACGGTTTGCACGAGCAGGACATGGGGCTGTCTGTACGTCGGTGGCGATACCCTGGAGACGGACCCGATCCTGATCGAGCAGCTCCAGCTCAACATTCCGATGAAGCCGCTCTGCCGCGAAGATTGTCAGGGGTTTTGCCCGATGTGCGGAGCGGACAGGAACCTGGGAGCCTGCTCCTGCGCGGAGTCCTCGCCGGACCCGCGCTGGGCGGCCCTGGCCGCGCTGAAGAGCCGGCTCGAAGAGAAGTGAAGAGAACGCGATCCTAGGACCCGATTCAAGAAGACCCTAAGAGGCTCGACGACCATGCCGAATCCGAAACGACGCCATTCCAAGGCCCGCCGCGACAAGCGCCGGGCGCACGACGCCCTGGCGACTCCCGCCATTTCGACCTGCCCCAACTGCGGCGAGGCCAAGATGCCGCACCGCGCCTGCCCCAAGTGCGGGAGCTACCGCGGGCGCCAGGTGATCGAGGGCACGGAGAACGCGTAAACCTGCCCTGCCAGGGGATCGTTTCCGCCCTGCGACCCTACCCCGACCCCTCTCCTTGACCGGAGAGGGGACTCATGAAAACTCCGAGCATGCCGATCGCCGTTGACGCCATGGGGGGGGATTTCGCGCCGCAGTCCGCGGTGGAGGGGGCTTTCCGCGCCGCCACGGAGGACGGTACGTCGATCCTCCTCGTGGGGGACCGCGCGCGGGTGGAGGCGGAGCTGCGCAAGCTGGGGGACGCCGGGAGCCGCATCGAGGTGGTCCATGCCGAGGAAGTGGTGGGCATGGACGAGCCCGCGATCACCCCGATCCGCAAGAAGCGGCGCTCGTCGCTGCGGCTCTGCGCCGACCTGGTGAAGGACGGCCGGGCGCAGGCCATGGTGACGGCCGGCAACACGGGCGCGGCCATGGCGGCGGCCAAGATGGTCATCGGCACGGTGTCCGGCGTGGACCGGCCCGCGCTGGCGGCGGTGCTCCCCAGCATCACCGGGCGCACGGTGGTGCTCGACGTGGGCGCCAACGTGGACAGCAAGGCCGTCCACCTGCGGGAGTTCGCCATCATGGGGCACTTCTACGCCCAGGAGGTCATGGGCACCCCGTCGCCGCGCGTCGGGCTGATGTCGATCGGCGAGGAGGAGGGGAAGGGGAACGACCTGACCCGCGAGGCCTATGGGCTGATCAAGGTCACGGGCCTCAACTTCGTCGGCAACGTCGAGGGTCGGGACGTGTTCAACGGCCGGGTGGACGTGGTGGTGTGCGACGGCTTCGTGGGCAACGTGCTGCTCAAGAGCGCCGAGGCGCTGGCCGAGATGATCCGCCGCATGCTGCGCGAGGAGATGGCGAACGCGCCGGGCGGCAAGCTCGGGTACGTGCTGGCCAAGGGGGCCTTCGAGCGGTTCCGCGAGCGCACGGACTACACGGAGTACGGCGGCGCGCCGCTTCTGGGGATCAACGGCGGCTGCTTCATCGCCCACGGCCGCTCCAACGCGCACGCGGTGCAGAACGCCATCCGGCGGGCCGTGGAGTTCTCGAACGCCCGGCTCGACCATAAGATCCGCAGCAAGATCGCCGAGCTGGCGCTCCAGGAAGAGCGCCGCCTGGACGGCCGCCAGGGCGTGGAAGCAGGATGACCGGCAGGATGACTTCGAGGAACCCATGAGCCTGAAGAATCAGAAAATCGCCTTCATGTTTCCCGGCCAGGGCTCGCAGAAAGTGGGCATGGGCCGGGTGTGGGCCGACGCCTCGCCGGAGGCCCGCCAGGCTTTCGAGGAGGCGGACGACGCCCTGGGCTTCTCCCTCTCCCGGCTCTGCTGGGAAGGTCCGGAGGAGGAGTTGGGGCTGACGGCGAACACGCAGCCGGCCCTGGTGGCCGTCTCCACCGCCATCCACCGCGCCCTGGGTGCCCTGGCCCCGGAGCTTCAGCCGGTGGCCGTGGCGGGGCACAGCCTGGGCGAATACTCGGCCCTGGTGGCCGCCGGAGCCCTGGGTTTCGCCGACGCCCTGCGCCTGGTGCGCCGGCGCGGCGAGCTGATGCAGGAGGCCGTGCCGGTGGGCGTGGGGGCCATGGCCGCCATTCTCGGCATGGACGCGGAGGCCGTCGCCCAAGTCGCCATGGAGTCGGGCACGCCTGAGGAGGTCTGCGCCGTGGCCAACTACAACGGCCCCGCGCAGACGGTGATCGCCGGCCACAAGGCGGCGGTGGACCGCGCCGTGGCGCTCGCCAAAGAGCGCGGGGCGCGGAAGGCGACGCTGCTCGCCGTGTCGGCCCCGTTCCATTCGCCGCTCATGAAGCCGGCCCGGGAAGGGATGGCGCCGTATCTCGAGGCGACGCAGTTCCGGGATCCCAAAGTGCCCGTGGTGACCAACGTCGACGCCGCCCCCGTGACCTCGGGCGCGGCGGCCCGCGACGCCCTGGTACGGCAGATCGACAGCCCGGTGCGCTGGGTGGAGTCGGTGCTGGCCATGGAAGAGGCCTTCGGGGTCGAGACCTTCGTGGAGGTCGGGCCGGGCAACGTGCTGGCGGGGATGACCCGGCGCATCGCCCAGGCGGCGAAGACCACGGCGGTGACCGACCCGGATCACCTGCGGCAGCTCCTGGAGGAGAGGGACCGGAAGGAGGAGGGGAGGAGCTGATGTTCAAGCTGGACGGCAAGACGGCCCTGGTGACCGGCGCCTCGCAGGGGATCGGCGAAGGGATCGCGAAGCTCCTCGCCGCGCCGGGGCGCCCGGGTGGTGGTGGCGGCCCGCAACGAGGAGAAGCTCCAGGCGCTGGCGGCCGAGATCGGAGCGGCCGGCGGGCAGGCCCAGCCGCTGGTGCTCGACGTGACCCGGCCGGAGACCTTCGCCGAGACGCTGAAGACGCTGCCGGAGGCCTTCGCGGCGATCGACGTCCTGGTCAACAACGCCGGGGTGACGGCCGACAACCTGCTCGCCCGCATGTCCCTGGAAGACTGGGAACGGGTGCTGCGGACGAACCTGACCGGCGCCTTCGCCCTCACCAAGGAGGTCATCCGGGGGATGATGAAGCGCCGCTGGGGGCGGATCATCAACGTCTCCTCGGTGGTGGGGATGATGGGCAATGCCGGCCAGGCCAACTACGCGGCCTCCAAGGCGGGCTTGATCGGCTTCTCGAAGTCGCTCGCCCGCGAGCTCGGCAGCCGGAGCATCACGGTCAACGTGGTGGCGCCGGGCTACATCCAGACGGCCATGACGGAGAATCTGCCCGAGGCGTCGCGCGAGGAGCTGCACCGGCTCGATCGCGCTCAAGCGGCTGGGCACGGTGGAGGACATCGCCTCGGCGGTGCTCTACCTGGCGAGCGAAGAGGCGGGGTACGTCACCGGCCACACGCTCAACGTATCGGGCGGGCTGTATATCTAGAAGAGTTTGATGGACTCTGGGCGGACCTTTATGTTAGAACCCCAGGTCGTGTGCGGGCCGAGCCGGCCAATCCAAGAATGGTCAAGGAGGGAAGATCGATGGCAGTCGCGGAAAGAGTAAAAAGCATCATCGTCGAGCAGCTTGGCGTCGACGAAGAGGAAGTCACTTTGGAGGCGAGCTTCACCGACGACCTGGGTGCCGACTCCCTGGACATCGTGGAGCTGGTCATGGCTTTTGAAGAGGAATTCGGCATTGAGATTCCTGACGAAGAGGCCGAGAAGATCAGCAACGTCCGCCAGGCGGTGGACTACATCCAGAACAACGCCGGGGACCAGAACTAGGTCCGTGCCGCCGGCGCAGCCCAAGCAACTGACAAAGCCTTGAGCAAAGAGACGCGGCGAGTTGCCGTTACCGGGGTCGGCCTGGTGTCGCCCCTGGGGGTGGGCACGGCCGACAATTGGAGTGCCCTCATGGCCGGGCGCAGCGGCATCGGTCCGCTCACCCGGTTCGACGCGGCGGACTATCCGTCGCGCATCGCCGGCGAGGTCAAGGGCTTCAACCCCCTCGACTACGTCGACAAGAAGGAAGTCAAGAAGAGCGACACCTTCATCCACTACGCGCTGGCGGCCGCCCGCTTCGCCCTGGACGATTCAAGGCTGAAGATCGACGAGGCCAACGCGGACCGGGTGGGGGTGGTCATCGGCTCGGGGATCGGCGGCCTGCCGCTGATCGAGTCGATGCACCAGACGCTCCTCACCAAGGGTCCGGACCGGGTGTCGCCGTTCTTCATCCCGGGCCTGATCGTGAACATGGCGGCGGGCCAGGTGTCGATCCACCATGGCGCCAAGGGCCCGAACACGTCGCCGGCCACGGCCTGCACCACGGGCCTGCACGCCATCGGCGACGCTTTCCGCTTCGTCCAGGCGGGCGAGGCGGACGCCATGATCGCGGGCGGCGCCGAGGCGGTGATCACGCCTCTCGCCGTGGCCGGTTTCTGCGCCATGCGCGCTCTTTCGACCCGCAACGACGAGCCGGAGAAGGCCTCCCGGCCTTGGGACGCGCACCGGGACGGTTTCGTCATGGGCGAAGGGTGCGGCCTCGTCATCCTCGAAGAGCTGGAAATGGCGAAGCGGCGCGGCGCGCCCATCTACGCCGAGGTCGTGGGCTATGGCATGAGCGCCGACGCCTACCACATCTCGGCGCCTCATCCGGAAGGGGACGGCGCCGTGCGGGTGATGAACATCGCCCTGCGGGACGCGGGCCTGTCCCCCGAAGCCATCGGCTACATCAACGCCCACGGCACCTCGACGCCCCTGGGCGACCTCTCCGAGGTGAAGGCCATCAAGCGGGTCTTCCACGACCACGCCTACCGGCTGGCGGTCTCCTCCACCAAAAGCTCCACCGGCCACCTCCTGGGCGCGGCCGGAGGTCTGGAGACCGGCATCGTGGCCCTCGCGGTGCACCACCAGATGCTCCCTCCCACGATCAACCTCGACGAGCCGGGCGAAGGGTGCGATCTCGATTTCGTCCCCAACCACGCCCGTCCCGTGGAGCTCGAGTACGCGATGAGCAACTCGTTCGGCTTCGGCGGAACGAACGCGTCGATCGTGCTGAAGCGGTATTCGGGGGAGTAGGCCCGCCGGACCCTCACCCCCCGGCCCCCTCTCCCGCCCCCTCCCTCCCGCCCTCCGGGGAGAGGGGGAGGGAAATGCCTCTCGTTCTCTTGCCGTTTTCAATTCTTTAATTCCATGCTACAGTTAAGTTGCTCCCGATGCTTGTTGCGGGGGCTGTAGATTGGCGCCAGCTCTTCCCTCGGCACCAGGGTGCATCGGGAGCTTCCCCGAAGGAGGTTTCCCATGCTTCACCCAGCCCAAGCCCATCGCGCACGGCGGCTCAGCTTGCCCCGTCTCCTCCCCCTCGTCCTCATCCTCCTGGCCTTCGGGCTGGGACTGCCGGCAGCCTCCTGGGCGTGTGCTGACCCGCCGCCCCCGACAAGCGTCTGGGTCATCATCGACGGCGACAGCGTCTGGATCATCATTCGCGGCTTCTCCCTCTTCCCGGTCCCCGCCAACGGCTATTGCGGCTGCGGCATCAGACTGCCGGATTCCCTGGCGACGATCCGTGGCGCGGACCTGTTCAACATGGCCACTCAGCAGATTGAGCCGGGATTCAGCTTCGATCAAAACGATACAACTGCAGCGAGCTTTGAGGGTGGCGGCTATCAAGGATTTCGCACGATTACGTCCCTCGCAGGCCGTTCCGCGCAGCCGGCGCAGTTCGAGGCTCAGATTTCACGGAACTCTGAAGTCGGGAGCTACTTTCGATAAAATTGCGCAGGCTCTCCGGCAGGTGGAAAATCCGATCGGCTCGGGCGAAGCCGAAGCGTCAGGTCATGTTGCTGATCCACACTATGTCACCGCCGTCACTCAGGTCGATCCCACCAACACTTCCGTCGGCGCACCGGTGGCCCGGATCGCGCGCATGAACGCCGCGGCTCCGGGTTCGGCGGAGGTGGCCGTCCAGGATTCCACCGCGGGGCTCTCCCTGGTGATGGTACTGGGGGCCAGCAACGCCTCGGCGCGGGTGGCCTCCTTCCCCCAGGGGACGCGCGAGCCGGTCGGTGTCGAGCTGGCCCTGGACGGCGGGGCCTCGGTGGCCAAGGCGGAGATCAAGGCCTGCAATACGCTCGGCCGTTGTACGATCTCCAAGCTCACCCTGATGCCGATGGAAATGGGGGAGGAGCCAGTCCTGCAGCAGGTGATGGAGATGGCGTCCACCCAGAGCCGCTTCCACTTCCAGAACGGCGAGCCGGGCGTGCGGATGCTCGCGCTCAGCGTGGAGGGGAAGAGGTTCTCGATCCGGCCTCTCGCGAGCGGCCAGATGCTGGAGGGTGATCTCTCCGCGGCCGTGAGGAGCGGCACCAACCGGCTGACCTGTTCGGTCCGCGGCCCCTCCGGCGCCCGTGGTCTGCTGGTGTTGTCCAGCCTCCCCTAGGCCAGCCGGTCAGGGGGAGGGAGGGTTCAGCTCGCGTTCGAAGAACTCCGTCATCCGTTGATAGAAATGGCGCAGGGGCGCGGCCACCAGGCCGTGCCTCTGGCCGGGGTAGAAGGCCTGCTCGAAGGGCTTGCCGGCCTTGACCAGGTCGCGGCTCATCACCACGCTGTTCTGGGCGTGGACGTTGTCGTCCGCGAGACCGTGGACGATGAGCAGCTTGTCCGCGAGGTTGTTCGAGTAGGTCAGGGGGGCGGCGTCGCGGTAGCCGTCCGGGTTGTCCTTGGGGTGGTCCATGTAGCGCTCGGTCCAGATGGAGTCGTAGAGCATCCAGTCCGTCACCGGGGCGCCGGCCACGCCGGCCTTCCACACGCCCGGGCGGTTGAGCATGCAGAAGAGGGTGTTGGTGCCGCCGCCGGACCACCCCCAGAGGCCGATGCGGGAGGCGTCCACCCAGGGGAGGCTCTTCAAGTAGTCCACCCCGGCGAGCTGGGCCGCGAGGTTGCCTGGGCCCAGGTGGCGGTGGTCGCGGTCCTCGCCGGCCCTGCCGAAGAAGACGGACGACTGGTTGTCCACCATGAACATCACGAACCCGCGCTGGGCCATGAATTTGGCCCAGGCGGCGCGGGGCGCCCAGGAGTTGTCCACCACCTGGGAGCCGGGCCCGCCGTAGTGGTAGGTGATCACGGGGTAGCGCCGCCCGGGGTCGAATCCCGCGGGTTTGAGGATGCGGGCCGGCAGCCGGGAGCCGTCCGGCCCGGGAATGGTGAGGAACTCCCACTTGGGGAGCGACTCCGGGTCGAAGGCCGGCCCCGTGCCGGGGAGGGGCACGGGCGGTGTGCGGCCGGAGGCGGTCCACACCTCGCCGTGGGGGACGGTGTCCGCCGTGGACGTGATGTGCACCCAGGCGCCGCTCCGGGACGAGGCCACGGCCACGTGGGTGCCGGGCCCGGGCGTCAGCACCTCCCAGGAATCCTTGTCGCTTTTGCCGGAGCCCCCGAGCCGGATGCGGGCCACGTGCCGGTCGATGGCCCCCAGCTCGGAAGTCTCGAAGCCCATCACGAGCGCCCAGGTGCCGTCCTCGCCCACGGCGGCGAGGCCGGTGATGGACCACCCTTCGGGGGTGACGGGGCGGATCAGCGTGCCGTCCGCGCCGTAGAGGTAGAGTCGGCGCCAGCCGCCGCGGTCGGAGCCCCAGAGGAAGCGGCCGTCGGGGAGGAGATGGAAGTCCCGGCCGACGTTGACCCAGGTGGGCCAGGTCTCGGTGAGCCAGGGGGAGCAGGCGCCGCCGTCCGCGGGAGCGCAGCGGAGGAGGTCGAGGTGGTTCTGGTCGCGGTTCAGGCGCTCGACGGCCACGGCGTCCCCCTTGGGGGTCCAGGCCACGCGCGCGAGGTAGGAGTCTTCCTCGCCGGTCGCGAGCCAGGTGACGGCGCCCCCGGTGGCGGCGGTGACGCCGATCTTCACCTTCGGGTTGGGCGCACCCGCCGCGGGGTACTTCTGCCAGGTCACTTCAGGATAGGTCGGGGTGTTGTCTACCAGCGGGTGCGACAGGACTTCGGCCTCGTCGAAGCGGTAGAAGGCGATCCGCGAGCCGTCCGGGCTCCACCAGTAGCTCTCGGGGAGGCGGTCCCAGATCTCTTCCTCGTAGACCCAGTCGCAGATGCCGTTGAGGACGGCGTTCTCCTTGCCGTCCGCCGTCAGGCGCGTCTCCTGGCCCGTGGCAACGTCCAGGGTGTAGAGGTCGAAGGCGCGCACGAAGGCGATGCGAGAGCCGTCGGGCGAGAAGCCGGGGATCTCCTCGTCCCCCTCCGTACGGGTCAGACGGCGCAGCTTGTGGCTGTCCAGGGGGAAGAGGAAGAGGTCGCCCTGGGAGACCAGGAGCAGCGCGTCGTTCCTGGGGGACCAGATGTGCTGGGCGAGGGCGAAGTCCTCCTCCCCCTGTTTGAGGTCGGCCATGCGGACGAGGATCTTCTTCTCGCCGGTCGCGGGGTCGAGGGTCCAGAGGGCCTCGTCCTTGGCGTCGCCGCTCTCGCTCCAGACATAGGAAAGGTGCTTGCCGTCGGCCGACCAGGTCCGCTGGGCGGTCCGGCGGCCGAGGGAGCTCGCCCCGAAAATGGCCTCGATCGAGAGCCGGTCGGTCTTGGGGGTGGGGGCTTCGGCCGCCAGCGTGCTCGTGGCAAGCGCGCCGCACAGTAATGCACAAAATAAGACTACGAGCGTATTCCGCATACAGTCTCCTGAACCCATCGTGAAAGGACTCCGAGTCTACAACGACGCCCCTGCAACCTTTTCCCTCACCGGAGCGTAGTGAGGCAGGTCATTGAGGCAGGTCACTCGGAACCGGAGGCACCACGCCATGAAGCCCATATCCAGAACAGCCAGAACGTCCGCCCGGCTGTCCACCAGCGCGGCGGCTTTGACTCTCCTCGCCGGAATCACCGGGATCGCCGTGGCCCCGGCCCTTTACGCCGAGCCCCAGACCAAGGCGTTCCGCCAGGCCTTCCCGGCCGGCCAGGGCGAGGTCCGGCTGGCCAACCTCGCCGGCCGCATCGAGATCGTGCGCGGCGAGGGTCGCGAGACGGTGGTGGAGACGACCGTGTACGCCGAAGGGTCGAGCGCCGCCGAGACCCGGCGGCTGCTCCAGGGGATGAAATGGGTGAAGAGCCACGACAAGAAAGGGCGTGCGGAGTGGGCGCTCTCCTACCCGGTGGACAAGTACCGCTCCTACGCCTATCCCACGCGCAAGGCGGACGGTGACCACGAGCTGCCGGCCTTCCTGAGCTTCCTGGAGGACATGGGGCAGTCCGTCACCACCTACCGTGGGGAGCGGGTGCGCATCTACAACGCCAAGCGCTCCTCGGTCCCCACGCTCTACGCCAACCTGCGGATCACGTTGCCCACCGGCGCCAACCTGGCCGTCCGCAACGTGGTCGGCCCGGTGCGCGGCGGCAACCTCGAGGGGACGCTCTCCGTGGACACCGGGGCCGGCGGCGTGCAGATCACCTCCCACACGGGCCAGCTCCTCATCGACACGGGCTCGGGTGACGTGATCCTCGGCTCCGCCCGGGGTGAGACGACCATCGACACGGGCTCGGGCGACGTCCTCGTCAAGCGCTTCGTGGGCAACGGCTCGATCGACACGGGCTCGGGGGACGTCACGGTGCAGAAGATCTCCGCCGGCCGCCTCGCCATCGACACGGGCTCGGGCGACGTGTGGCTCCAGGACGGCGTCGCGGGCAAAGTAGTCGCGGAGACCGGCTCGGGCGGCGTGCGGGTCATCGCGGTCGAGCTGGAAGAGCTGGCGGCCGACACGGGCTCGGGCGACATCACCGTCCAGGCCTCGCTCGCCAAGGCCCGCCGGGTGACGGCCGAGACCGGCAGCGGCGACGTCCGCATCAAGGCCGGACCGAACGCCCAGTTCACCATCGCCTCCGACCAGGGGAGCGGCGATCTCCAGGTAGGCTACGCCGACGCCGTGCTCCGCAAGGACGGCCACAAGGTCGTGGGCGCCAAGCGCGGCGACGGCCGCACCGAGATCCGGGTGGATACGGGGAGCGGAGACTGCTCGATCTCGCCGCGGGAACAGGCGCCGTAAGGGCGCCGCTTCGGAGGGTGTTCTGGAATCGCGCCTGGGTGCCCTCCGCCGACCTCACCCCTACCCCTCTCCTAAAGGAGAGGGGAAGAAAAAACTGAGATGGTTCTGAATTTTTCCCCTCTCCTTTAGGAGAGGGGTAGGGGTGAGGTCGGCGGCAAGAGGCCGGAAGGGCCTCACATCTTGCTGTAGTTCGGCCCGCCGCCCCCTTCGGGGGGCACCCAGGTGATGATCCCGTACGGATCCATGATGTCGCAGGTCTTGCAGTGGACGCAGTTGCTGGCGTTGATCTGCAGGCGTTCTGCCGGTGGGGGAGGCGGGCTCCGGCGACCATCTCGTAGACGGCGGCGGGGCAGAAGCGCTGGCAGGGGTTGGCGTACTCGACGGTGCACGGTAGATGCAGATGTCGGTGTCCGCCACCAGCAGGTGGACCGGCTGGTCCTCGTCGTGGGCGGTGCCGGAGTTGTAGACGTCGGCCAGGCGGTCGAAGGTGAGGCGTGCCGTCGGGCCTGAACGGGCTCGGGGCGGCGGAGGCGCTGCCCCTCGGGGGTGTTGAGCGGGATCATGCGCTCGTGGCCCGGCTCGGTCTTCAGCCGGTCGAGCACGCCCCAGCCGCGCCCGCCGGTCACCAGGCCGATGCCGGCCTGGATCATGCCGGCCACCATGCCGTGGTCGAAGGCCTGGTGGAAGTTGCGCACCGGCCAGAGCTCTTCCTTGATCCAGCTCGACTCGATCTTCTCCCCGATAGCGCGGCCAGCCGCTCGGCGGTTGACGCCGCCGTCGCCAGCGAAGGCTTCGAGGATCGTCTCGGCGGCCAGCATGCCGGACTTCATCCCCAGGTGGATCCCCTTCAGGCGCTGGCTGTTGAGCATGCCGGCCGAGTCGCCGACGATCAGGAAGCCGTCGCCGTAGGGGCGGGGCATGCGACCACCAGCCTCCCTCGGGGAGCGCCTTGGCGCCGTAGAAGGACATCTTGCCCCCTTCGAGCAGGGGCGCGATGGCCGGGTGGGTCTTCATCCGCTGGAACTCGTGCGTGCGGGTCGAGCAGCGGGTTCTTGTAGTCGAGGCCGACCACCAGGCCGACGATCATCTGGTCGTTCTGCATGCCGTAGAGGAAGCCGCCGCCGAAGGTGTCGAAGCCCGAGCGGCCAGCCGAGGGTGTGGATGACCTCGCCCGGCCTCGACGCGGCCGGGCGGCAGATCCCAGACCTCCTTGATGCCGAGGGCGTAGATCTGCGGGTTCTTCCCCTGCGGAGAGGTCGAGCTGGGCGTCGAGCTGCTTGACCAGCGTGCCGCGCGGACCCTCGCCGAGACCACGACCTGGGCGCGGATGTCGACCCCCGGCTCGTAGTTGGCCTTGCGGTGCCCCTCGTGGGAGATCCCCTTGTCGCCCGTGCGCACGCCGACCACCCGGCCGTCCTCGACCAGCGCCTCGACGGCGGGGAACTCGTAGAAGACGTCCACCCCGGCCTCCTCGACCTTGGGGGCCATCCACTTGAGGAGCTTGCCGAGGGAGGCCACGTAGTTCCCCTCGTTTTCGAGCGGCGGCGGGATGGGCAGGAGAACGACTTCTTCTCCGTCAGGTAGAGGAGCTTCTCGTGCTCGACCTCACCTTCGAAGGGGGCGGACTGCCAGTCGTCGGGGAACAGCTCGCGCAGGGCCCGCGGATCGACCACGGCTCCCGAGAGGGCGTGGCTGGTGATCTCCTTGCCCTTCTCCAGGACTCCGATCGCGAGCTCCATGCCGCTGGCCTTGGCCAGCCGGGCAAGGTGACAGGCCCCCGCCAGGCTCGCCGGCCCGGCACCCACGAAGAGGACATCCAGTTCCAGGGTTTCGCGCTCATCGCTCATGCGTGCGATCTCCTCATCCCAAGCGACCTGATCCTGATCGATAGATTCAAATTCGGCGCCCGGATGCTACCACGCCGGGGCGCGCCCTTTGGCCCGCATTTCCCGGGCTTTCCTGACATTCCCTTGTGTTACAGTCCTCGCGTGCCTTACGCGGAGCCTTCGCTCGACCGGCAGGAACGTTTCTTCCTTCGCCGCGCCCCTGTAGAGCGGGCTCTCCGGACGTTCGCCGAGGACGTCCGCGCCGGCTTGACGGCCCGGCCCAAGGTTCTGTATCCCAAGTATTTTTACGATGAGTTGGGGTCGCGCCTCTTCGAGGCCATCACGGCCCTTCCCGAGTACTACCCGACCCGGGCGGAAGCGGAGATCCTGCGCGTCTACGGCGGGGAGATCGCGGAGTCTCTCGCGGGTCCGGTCCGGCTCGTCGAGCTGGGCAGCGGCGACGGCCAGAAGACACGGCTGCTCATCGAGGCCCTGCTCGCCCGGCAGGGGGGCCTCGAATACCTGCCGGTCGACATCTCCGAGTCCGCCGTGGAGGTCAGCGCCAAGGGGCTCCTCGCGGCCTATCCGGCCCTGCGGGTCACGGCCTACGTGGGGGAGTACCAGCAGGCGCTGCGGGCGATCCAGCCAGGGTCTCCATCCTCGGGCCGAACGCTCGTCCTCTTCCTCGGCTCGACCTTGGGAAACCTCGATCCCAAGGAGCGGCCGGCTCTCTTGCGGGACGTGCGCGGCCTCCTCACGCCCGGCGATGCGTTCCTGCTGGGGGTGGACCTCAAAAAGTCCGAGGACGTGCTCATCCCCGCCTACGACGACTCCCTGGGGGTGACGGCGGCGTTCAACCTGAACCTGCTGGGCCGGATCAACCGCGAGCTCGGCGGGGAATTCGACCTCGCCGCGTTCCGCCACCGGGCGGTCTACAACCGGGAGGCCGGGCGGATCGAGATGCACCTGGTGAGCCGCCGCGCCCAGACGGTGGCGATCCGGTCGCTGGGAATCGAGGCCTCCTTCGAGGAAGGCGAGACGATCCACACCGAAAGCTCCTACAAGTTCGATCTCGATCAGGTGGCCGCTCTAGGCCGGGAAACGGGCTTTTCGCTCCGGCGGACCTGGACGGATTCGGAGGGGCGGTTCGCCTCCAATCTGCTCCTCGCGGATTGAGCTTTTGACAAAGCGGGCTCCGGTACGTAGGATTCCGCGTTCGGGGCCGGCGTAGCTCAGCTGGTTAGAGCGCCTGACTGTGGATCAGGAGGTCTCCGGTTCGATTCCGGACGTCGGTACCAACCCCTCTTAGTCCTATACAATCCTCTTCACTGGAGGATGTCTTCCCATGGCAGAGACGGTGGAACCCCGCGTATCACGCGGTCTGCGCGACCTGTTGCCCGCCGAGATGCTGGCGCGGCAGTGGATGATCGACACCATTCGCGGCGTGTATGAGCTCTACGGCTTCGTGCCGCTCGTCAACCCCCGCCATCGAATACCTGGACGTGCTGCGCGGCTCCTCGGCGGGTGCTGAGGCGCAGCAGTCGATCTTCACCGTGCAGAACCCGGAGAAGGAGGCGCTCGGCCTCCGCTTCGACCTCACGGTTCCGCTCGCCCGGGTGGTCGCCCAGTACCGCGACCTGCCGCGGCCGTTCCGCCGCTACCAGGTCTCGCCCGTCTGGCGGGCCGACAAGCCGGGACCGGGGCGGTTCCGCGAGTTCACCCAGTTCGACCTCGACTCCGTGGGCGTCGAGTCGGAGGTGGCGGACACCGAGATCATCGCCGGCATGTGCGACACCCTGACGGCCTTGAAGGTGGGGCCGTACCAGGTGCGCTTCTCCTGCCGCGGCATTCTCAACACCGTGCTCGCCTATGCCGGTATTCCGGCGGAGACAGGGAGCCGACGTCTTCCGGGTGCTCGACAAGCTGGACAAGATCGGAGCCGAGAAGGTCCGCCTGGAGCTGACGACCGGCTACGTGGACTCCTCGGGCGATCCGATCGCGGGCGTCGGCGTCTCCTCCGAGTCGGTGGACCGCATCGAGCGGTTCCTCGCAGATCCGGAGCGACGACCGCCGGGAAGTCGTGGCCCAGCTCCGCGAGCTGTTCGCCGGGGTGCCGGGGGCCGACGCCGAGGTCGAGCGTCGTGGAGCGGATCTCGAGCCACCTCTACAGCCTCGGCTACGGCGAAGACCAGGTCTCCCTCGACCTCTCCATCGCCCGCGGCCTTGCCTACTACACCGGCCCGGTGTTCGAGGCCGTGCTGCTCGACGCGCCGCAGTTCGGCTCCGTCTTCGGCGGCGGCCGGTACGACGACCTGGTGATGCGCTTCCTGGGCGAGAAGGTCCCGGCCGTGGGCGCCTCGATCGGCGTCGACCGCCTGCTCGCGGCGCTCATCGCACCTGGGGCGAACCGGCCACCAGAAGTCGACCGCCAAGGTGCTCATCACCAACATGGACGCCGCTCTCCAGGAAGACTACCTGGCGATCACCTGGGAGCTGCGCCGGGCGGGCATCCCCGCCGAGCTTTACCTCGGCACCGCCAAGGGGCCGGGCAAGCAGCTCAAGTACGCGGACTTCTGGGGCGTGCCCATCGCCATCCTCTACGGCTCCAACGAGAAGGAGAAAGGGATGGTGACGATCAAGGACATGGACGCCGGCCGCCAGCGCGCCGAGGCCCTCGCCAACCGCCAGGAGTGGCTGGAGGAGCGGCCCGGCCAGCGCGAGGTGGCCCGCACGGAGCTGGTCGCGACCATCCGGGAGATGCTGGCCCAGATTGAAAGGAAGGCCCGGTGAGCGACCCCGCCCATTCGTCTCCCCTGCACACGGTGTCCCCCGTCGTCCTCGACGGCGGCTCGCTGACCCTCGAAGACCTCGCCCGCCTCGCCCGCGACCCGCGCGTCCAGGTCGAGATCCACCCGGACGCCTGGCCCCGCGTCGAGGCCAGCCGCCAGCAGATCGAGACCCTCGCCGCCGAGTACGTCGAGGAGTGGGAGAAGGAAGGCGGCCGCCCCGTCCTGGAGTACGGCGTCACCACCGGCTTCGGCGAGTTCAAGAACGTCCCCATCGCCCCGGACTGCCTGGAAGAGCTGCAGCGCAACCTGCTCCTCAGCCACGCCGTGGGCGTGGGGGAGACGGCGGACGCCGGCAACCCGGCCAACTACTTCGAGCCGGACGTGGTGCGGGCGGTCCTCGCCATCCGCCTGAACGCATTCCTGAAGGGGCACTCGGGCATCCGCCGCGTCATGGTGGAGGCCGTGCAAGCCTTGCTCAACCGGGGGATCGTGCCCCAGGTGCCCATCCGCGGCTCGGTGGGATCGAGCGGCGACCTCTGCCCGCTGGCCCACCTCTTCGTGGTGCTGCTGGGAGAAGGGCGCTACTACGTCGTCCGCGAGCCGGGCGATCTGCCTCACCGGGAGCGGGATCTGCGGTCGGGCGCTGAACATCTCCAGGAAGACCTGGGGATCGAGGTCCCGCCGCTGAGCCACAAGGAAGCGCTCGCCCTCATCAACGGCGCCACCTTCTCGGCGGCTCTCCTGGCCCTCGCCGTCCACGACGCCGGCGGCCTCACCCATGCGGCCGATATGGCGGCGTCGCTGAGCCTGGAGGCCGTCTGCGGCTGCGCCCGAGCCTTCGACCCGCGCGTCCACGAGGCCCGCGGCCTCGCCGGGCAGATCGCCAGCGCCGCCAACATTCGCGATCAGATCCGGGGCAGCAAGCTGGTCGAGAAGGCCGGCGCCGTGCAGGACGTCTACTCCCTGCGCTGCGCCCCGGCCGTCCACGGCGCGGCCCGGGACGTGCTCGCCTACGCGCGCCGAGTGGCCGAGGCCGAGGTCAACGCGGCCACGGACAACCCGCTCTTCTTTCCCGGTCATGAGAAGCCCTTCGACCACGAGTTCGCGGCCAACTGGCCCGCGGGGTACGACGGCCGGGAGCGGATCTCCTTCTCGGCCGGCAACTTCCACGGCGAGCCGGTCGGCATGGCCGCGGACTGCCTGGCCATCGGCCTGGCCGAGCTGGCGAACATCTCCGAGCGGCGCACCCAGATGCTGCTCGACGCCCACCACAGCCGGAACCTGCCCGCCAACCTGATCCCCCACCGGGGGATCAACTCCGGCTGGATGATCGCCCAGTACTGCGCCGCCGGCATCGTCTCCGAGAACAAGATCCTCACCCATCCCGCGAGCGTGGACTCCATCCCCACCTCCTCGAACTCCGAGGACCACAACGCCATGGCCACCATCGCCGCCCGCAAGCTGCGGACGGTGCTCCGGAACGTCCAGGCCGTCCTCTCGATCGAGCTCCTGGTCTCCGTCCAGGCCGTCGAGTGGCGGGTCGGAATGGAGATCGACCCCGTCAAGCCGCGCCCCGGCTCCCCCTCCGACTGGCAGCAAGCGGACCGGGAGGCGGAAGAGTTCGAGGAACGTACCCGTCCCGGTCGGCGCGAGGAGATCGCGGCCCTCCTCGGCGAGGGCACGCGGCGGGCCTATCTGGCCGTGCGGGGGGTGGCGGAGCCGATGGTCACGGACCGGATGCTGGATGGGGATATCCGGGCGGTGCGGGGGCTGGTCGGGCAGCTCTGAGCCGATCCGGCTTCCTCGATTTCCGAGACGGTGTCTCGGAAATCTCTTACCATGAAGGCGGAGGAACCAAATGGATTGGGATGAAATCCGCCGGACCTATCCTCAGCGATGGCTTCTCATAGAAGCCTTGGAGGCCCACAGCGATTCGGGGAAGCGCATCCTCGAAGATCTGTCGGTCGTTGAATCCTTTCCAGATTCAGCGGCGGCCATGCGTGGCTACAAGGCCCTCCATCACCGGGCTCCAGACCGCGAGCCTCTATGTCCTCCATACCGACCGTGAGGATCTGGACATCACTGAGACGAGCTGGTTGGGGCTTCGGGTGGCTTGGTGAAGGTCCGATTGCAAGGTGGTCTCCTCTACGTTACAGCCGAGTTGACGTTCAAGGATCAGACGCTCAGCTTGAGCGATGTGATTCTCGACACCGGCTCGGCGGCGACGGTCTTCTCCTCTGACGAAGTGTCTCAACTGGGGCTCGTTCCGGAACCAAGGGACCCCGTCCGCCGGATCCGAGGCGTCGGAGGTTCCGAGTTCGTTTACTCGAAGCAACTCGACTCCCTGGCTCTTGGCGACCTCCAAAGGAGGGGCTTTCCTGTCCAGATCGGCGCCATGGACTACGGCTTTCCCATCCAAGGGATCATCGGATTGGATTTCTTGCTGGACACCGGAGCCCTGATCGATCTGGAGAGGCTCGAGGTCTATCGGGCAACTCCGGAGTAACGGACCCTACCGCCGCCGGCGGATCGCCACAATCGTCTCGTCCTCGGCGAAGTGGCCGGCCTCGATCCAGGCGTCGAGCCCTCCCTCCAGGGGGCGGACCCTCGTGAATCCCTTTTCCATCAGTGCGCGAGCCACACGGGCCGCGGAGGCTTCGTTCGGTCAGGCACAGTAGAGGACAATCTCCTGGTGCCGGGGGAGAGCGCCGAGCTTGTCGTCGATCTCGTCGAGGGTCAGGCGCAGGGCTCCCGGGATGCGGCGCGGGTCGTGGAGGTGGGCGGAGCGGTTGCGGACATCCACGATCAACGGGGCCTGCCCGTCGGCCATCAACTTCTTGAGCTCGGCGACGGAGATGCGGGCGAGCTCCAGGATCTTGCGGACGCGCCGCCGCTGCCACCATTTCACCAGGATGACCAGCGCGAGCCCCACCGCCAGCACGCCGCCGGCCCAGTAGCCCAGCGTTTCGAGATAGCCGAGGGCCCGGTCGATGGCGCTGTGGAAGAGGTAGCCGGCGGTCACGCCGGCACCAATCCAGAGAAGGCTTCCCAGGGTGTCCCAGAAGACGAAGGAGGCCAGGCTCTTGTCCATGGCGCCCGCGAGCGGCGGAGCGACGGTGTTGTAGCCCGGGATAAACTTGGCGTAGAGGAGCGAGGGCATGCCGGCGCGTTCGAAGAGATCCTCGGTGCCGCGCACGCAGGAATCGGGGGACAGGGAGAGGCGGCAGACCGTCCGCAGCACGCGGTGTCCCTGCCAGCGGCCGATGTAGTACCAGATGACGTCGGCGACCACCGCGGCGACGAGCGCCACGGCGAGCAGGGTGATGGGCTCCAGCCGCCCGCGGGCCACGAGGGCACCGGCCACCACCAGGGTGGGCAGGGCGGGGATGGGGACCCCCACCTGTTCCAGGAAGACGTTGGCGAAGACGACCAGCAGGCCGTACTGGATGAGGTTCGCGACGATCTGGTCCATGAGCCAATTCTGGCACGTCCTCGCCTCTCAACCTCTCAGACGCGGGATCTCCCTGCGAATCTCGTCCCGGGTGAGCCCCAAGAGGTCCGAAGCGTCCACCAGCGCGTCGAGGTCCACGGGATAAAGACCGTTGCGGGACGGGTCCGCCAGCCCCGCGAGGTTTCGGGGTGCGATGGGCTTTCCGGACCTCATCCTCGAAAGAATCCGGCGTTTCCCTGAGGGCGGTGAGGACGCGGTCCAGCATCTCCACCGTAATGGGATCGGTGCTCCCGAGGAACCCATGCCAGGCCCAGGGAACGCCGTCCGGTGGAGGGAGGAGGCGCTGGCTGGCCTCGGCGTAGCTGGCGGCGGCGAAGTAGAGGAAGGAGTAGGAGCCGAAGCTGGCGAAGTCCCGCATGGACTCGTAGGCGTCCGCGACGAGCTTCCGGAGGTGGCCCGCTTCCTGTTCCAGGAGCCGGCCGTAGCGTTCGAATCCCTCTCGTACCTCCAGGGCCAGTGCGAGACGCTCGACGGCTAGGAGACTCCAGGCGATCCCCGTCGAGAACAAGGGAGAGAGAAAACAGGGCGTGGGGAAGCAGAGCTCAGCCTTCACCCGCTGCCTGAGAGAGGTGATGCTGGAGACGGGGGATCTTGCCGATCGGCCGGACGGGCCGGGCGGCGGAGAGCTGAGCTTGAAGGGTGGGGTAACGGCGGAGAATCCGGTTCCAGGCGGTGTCCGCTGGCGGCGGGTTGGGGCAGGGGACCGGCGGCCTCCAACGCTTTCCGCAACTGAACGGGCAGGGCCCCAGCGGGCGTCGGGCCGTCCAGGGTCTCCTTCCAGAGATCGCAGAAGACGCAGGAGAAGGGGCATTCAGCGCCCGCCAGGAAGATCGTGAGGGCGGGGAGGAGGGTGCCATCCGGCTCGCGTTCCTCCTCCCAGAGCTGCGCGATGGGAGACCAGGGATCGATCACCCGCTTGGGTTCTCTTCGCTCCATGCCTGAAGCCTAGTACGGCGCGCAGAAAAACCGCGTGTTCGTCAGACGGCGCGGTGCCGTCAAGCCGAAACGTTTTCGCAAGAGGCATGCCATGCGGGCTTTACTTTCTGCCGGCGATTCCTCTACATTGCGGCGCCCCGCTCTCTGGAGACCCCTGATGCCCGAGCCGATGCCTGAGCCGATGCCTGAGCCATTACCCGAAGTCACCATCTACACCGACGGCGGCGCCGACCCCAACCCGGGCACGGGCGGCTGGGCGGCCATCCTCATCGACCCGGCGAGCCACAAGGTCCGGGAGCTGTCCGGGGGCGAGCCGCGCGCCACCAACAACCGCATGGAGCTGACGGCGGCGATCCGTGCCCTGGAGGCCTTGAAGGGGCCGTGCGCCGTGGACCTCTTCACCGATTCCCAATACCTGAGGAAGGGGATCACCCAGTGGCTCCCCGGCTGGATCGCCCGCGGCTGGCGGCGCAAGGACGGCGAGCTCCTGAACGAGGATCTCTGGCGCCGGCTCTCCGAGCTCATCGTCACCCACGAGATCCACTGGGGGTGGATCAAGGGGCACGCCGGCAACAAGTGGAACGAGCGGGCGGACCAGCTCGCCACCCTGGAGATCCGCAAGCTGCGCGGCGGCCAGGCGGCGGCGCAGCGGGTGGCCGCGCCGGCCGAGGTGCCCGACGCGGACGTTTTCCTGCGCGTCTCCTGCGCCGGCCGCAAGGGGGGGTGGGCGGCGCTGGTCCGCCACGCCGGGTCCGAGGCGGTCCTCTCCGGAGGCCTCTCGCCGACCACGGCCAATCAGCTCGACCTCCTGGGTGCCATCGCGGCCCTGGAGTCCCTGCCGCCGAAGATCGTGGTGGCCGCCCACACCGGCTCGGACTACTTGAGGAACGGGGCCACCCGCTGGATCGAGGGGTGGAAGAAGCGGGGGTGGAAGACCCAGGAGGGGCAGCCGGTGCAGAACCGCGACCTCTGGGAGCGGCTGGAGCGGGCCATGGCCGTCCGCCGGGTGACCTGGCCGGACGTCAAGGGGCGCGACCTGGCGGAGCTCAAGGAGCTGGGGAAGGCCGCGAAGGCGGCCTACACGTAGCGGGGCGGCCCCGAAGGGCCGCCCTTCGAGGGAATCGAAATCTCTCTAGATGCAAATGCAGCGCGAGTCCGCCTGCCAAGTATCGCAGGGGCACGATTCACAGGAGTAGGTGGGAGCGGGGCAGCCGCAGTCCGTGGGGCAGCAGCTGCAGGTACAGTCCGCACCCGCCGCCTGGAGCTGCTTCGGGTCGAGCGACGCGAGGGTCTCGCGATACAGCTTGAGCTTCGAACGCTTTTTCATGGCATGTCTCCTGGCGCCCGCCTCAGGCGCAGATGCAGCTCCACTCGTTGTTGTTCGTCGTGCAATCGCAGGAATTGAGGCACGAGTAGTAGTCGTAGGTGGGCTGTGGGCAGCCGGCGTCGGTGGGACAGCAGGTACAGGTGCAGTCCGCACCTGCCGCCCTGAGCTGCCGCGGATCGAGGGCCGCGATGGTCTCGCGGTGCAGCTTGAGCTTCGAATGCTTCTTCATGACGTGCCTCCTCTGTTTGGGGAAATCGGGAGAAGGATTTCCCGGTTGAAAGGAACTGCGGGGTGACTCCATACATGAGGGTGAGCCCCGGGGCTTCCCCGTGACACTGCGCTAGACTTCCCGCCATGTCGACGAAAGCCAAAGACGCCGTCCGCCCGCTCGCGAGCAACAAGAAGGCCCGGTACGACTACCACGTGGTCGAGACCTTCGAGGCGGGCATCCAGCTCCACGGCACCGAGGTGAAGTCGGTGCGCGAGGGGCGGGTGCAGCTCAAGGACAGCTACGTCGACTTCAAGGACGGGCAGGCCTACCTGGTGGGCGTCCACGTCAGCCCGTACAGCCACGGCAACCGCGAGAACCGAGATCCCGAGCGGATCCGCAAGCTGCTGCTCAAGAAGCGGGAGGTCGAGCGCCTGTTCGGCAAGACCCAGCTCAAGGGGCTGACGGTGGTTCCCCTCTCGGTCTACCTCAAGGGGAACTGGATCAAGGTGGAGATCGCCCTGGTGCAGGGCAAGAAGCTGTTCGACAAACGCGAGACCGAAAAGACCCGCGAGCTCGACCGGGAAGCCGAGGCCGCGGTCAAAAGCAACCAGTGGTAGCGGTTCGTTACTCCGTGCCGATCTCCTGGCGCCGGCGGCGTCCGCCGGTGTCCTGGATGCGGTCGAGGGCCGTCTGGCCGCCGTAGCGGGCCACGATGCGGTCGTCGTAGTCGTCGGCCACGGTGGCGACGGCGGTGATGGTCCGCAGCAGGTCGCGCGGGTCGAGGCTCCGGCCGAAGAGGGAGTGGGCGAAGAAGATGTCGTTGCCCACCACGGAGAAGTGGCCGCAGGTCATCTCGTGGTTGAGCTCGAGCAGGCCCGCCAGCAGCTCCTCGTCCAGCTCCACGTCCTGCACGCAGTAGGACATGATCATGATCACGGTCTCCTCCGAGCCGTAGGGCTCGATGGAGATCTCCAGCACGGTCGTGCCGTACCGCACGTAGAAATGGTCGTTCTCGGGGTCATGGTAGGGCTCGTCGAAGAGCTCCCCGAGATATTCCTTCAATTTGTCGAAGATCTCTTGATGGACCGCGCTTTCGAACATGTTCCTCACCTCCAGGGGGCCTACTCTACCAGCAGTCCCGATTCCCGGTCCTGGCTCCTTTTCGGGCGTTGACACCCCAGGGCGTTGGGTCTAACGTTTAGGCGAGCCGCAAAAGGCCATTCCGACACCCGATTTCCGCAACTCTGGGGACCGCTCGGGAAACAAACGGGTCGGCGGATCAAACATTTTCTTGAGAGGACAGGAGGATTTCCAATGCAGAGGCGAGGAAGTTTCGTAGGGAAGGCCCTGGTGACGGCCGCCCTCGTTGCTCTGGCCGCGGGACCGTCGTACGGGGCCGGATTCAGTATCTTCGAGCAGGGCAGCAAGGCCATGGGCATGGCGGGTGCCTTCACCGCCCAGGCGGACGATCCGTCGCTGTTGTTCCACAACGCGGGCGGTCTCGCCTTCGTGACCAAGCGCGACATTTCGGTGGGCGCGACGTGGATCCGCGGCACCAAGGCGGAGCTCGACGGCGCCAACCCCTACCCGGGCGAGGGCTATTCGGCCGAGCAGAAGAAGCTCTCCGAGTTCCCACCCCACCTGTACTACGTACAGCCCATCAACGACACCTGGAAATTCGGCCTCGGCGTCAACTCGCCGTTCGGCCTGGTCACCGAGTGGGAGAACCCCAACCAGTTCGCGGGCCGGTTCGTCAGCACCAAGGCGGCCCTGCAAGTGATCGACGTCAACCCCACCTTGGGCTGGCAGATCACCCCGAGCTTCGGCCTGGGCATCGGCGCCATCGGTCGTGTCTCGACCGTCGAGCTGAACCGGAACATCCCGCAGATCAACCCCTTCACCCAGTCGGCCGTCGACGTGGCGCGCCTCAAGCTGGAGGGGGACTTCAGCGAGGGGTACGGCTTCAACGTCGGCATCCTGAACAAGGTCAACCCCAGCTTCTCCTGGGGACTGTCCTACCGCAGCCAGATCTCGGTGGACTATGAGGGCGACGCCCGTCTGACCCAGGTCGCCACGGGCAACGCCCAGTTCGACGCCATCATCCGCTCGCGGCTGCCGTTCGGCATCGACCTGCCGGTCGAGACCACCATCGACTTCCCCGACGAGGCGAGCCTCGGCCTGGCCTTCGGCCTGTCGCCCAACCTCCTTTTGGAGACGGACTTCAACTGGACGGGCTGGAGCAGCTTCTCGGACGTGCCGATCACCTTCACCGGCGGCGCCGCCAACTCGCTGCCCGATTCCGAGCTGCCGCAGAACTGGGACGACGCCTACAACTACCGCGCGGGCCTGCGCTGGACCACCGGTCCGACCTCCCAGTGGCGCTTCGGCTACGTCTTCGACGAGAGCCCGCAGCCCGAGGAGGGCGTTTCGCCCCTGCTTCCCGACGCCGACCGCAACGGCTTCACCGTGGGCTACGGCCACACGGGCGCCATCGGCTTCGACATCGCGGTCATGTACCTGGATTTCAAGGAGCGTACCCGCGCCAGGAGCTTCAACAACGAGGATCCGTTCTTCGGAACCTACAACACCCAGGCCATTCTGATCGGCGCGACGCTCAACTTCTAAAACTGCCCACGTTCAATACTGCGAGACCGATCAAGGAGACATGAAGATGCATCGTTCCAAGATCCTGGCGAGCCTCCTGGCGCTCGCCCTCCTGACGGCCGGAGCCGCCTTCGGCCAGCAGGCCGACTTTTCCAAATACGTCGCCCTGGGCGACAGCCTCACCGCCGGCTTCGAGAGCGGCAGCATCAACCAGACGTACCAGAAGAACAGCTACCCGGCTCTCATCTACCGGCAGGCCACGGGCAAGACCACCGGCTTCGAGCAGCCGCTGGTCAGCGAGCCGGGCCTCCCCGGCATCCTGGTGCTGCGCAGCCTGTCGCCGCTCTCCATCACCCCCTCCGCGGGCGCGGGTACTCCGCTCAACCTCAACCTGGCGCGCCCCTATGACAACATGGCGATTCCGGGCGCCCGGCTGCACGACCTGCTCACCAAGACGGCGTCGAGCAGCGCTTCGGACCCCACGGACCTGATCCTCCGGCGGTTGGGTGCCACCCAGCTCCAGCAGGGTCTGTCGCTCCGTCCGACCTTCGTCACGCTCTGGATCGGCAACAACGACGCCCTGGCCGCGGCCACCTCCGGCCTGGTCATCGAAGGGGTGACGCTGACCCCGGCCGCCCAGTTCGACACCGAGTACCGGGCCGTGGCCGCCGCCATCGCGTCGGTCGGCGCCAAGATGGCGGTCGCCAACATCCCGAACGTCACCAGCATCCCGTTCGTCACCACCCTGACGCGGTTCGTGCCCAACCCGGCCACGGGCCAGCCGGTGCTCATCAACGGCCAGCCCGTGCCGCTGATCGGCCCCAACGGCCTGCTTCAGGCGGGTGACTTCGTGCTGCTCACGGCGAGCGCCGAGCTGGCCCAGGGGCGCGGCATCCCGGCGGCTCTCGGCGGCAGCGGCCAGCCGCTCTCCGACTCCGCGGTGCTTTCCGCCGCCGAGGCGGCCACCATCCGCGACCGGGTGAACAACTACAACGCCACCATCCGCGCCGTGGCCACCGAGCGGAACGCGGCCTTCGTGGACGCCAACGCCATCCTCACGGACGTCGCGGCCCGCGGCGTCCGCATCGGCGGCATCACCTACGGCAGCGCCTTCCTCACCGGCGGCGTGTTCTCGTACGACGGCGTCCACCCGACGGCGTTCGGCTATGCCTACATCGCCAACCAGTTCATCGAGGCGATCAACGCCAAGTTCGGCAACGACATCGAGCTCGCCAACCTCCGTCCCTTCGTCTTCGGCACGCCGGCCGCCTCGACGGCGCCGGTCTCCGCCGACTCGTCGTTCGACGCGTCGGCGGCCCAGTTCACGGACTTCGTCTTCACCAGCGAAGCCCGGAGCAACCTGCTGCTGTCGCTCGGCGTTCCCAAGTGGATCGTCGACGGCACCGCCCAGCCCACCGACGGCACCAAGCCGCCGCGCAAGCCCCGGCGTCCCGGCAACCGAGGGTAGGCTTTTCCCTTCAAGGGGCGGGAGACATCCCGCCCCTTTTTCGATTTCCTTCCTTTTTGTCCCGCTTTTCCTCTCCCGCGCACCTTCCTTAGGACTTATACTGTCGTTGTTGCCACCTCTTCTTCTGTTTTGTGGAGTATTGTCTTAAGTTGCAAGGCAGGACCTCCCGGAGGGGAGGATCGAGGGCGCATTCTCATCGGAGGTTCCCATGCGCGCGCGTACGGTAGCGTTGTACCGCGGTGAGCTCCTGCTCTCGCTCCTCGCGGTGGCTTGGCTGTCAGCCGGACAGGCGGCCTGGGCGCAGGTTCCCGCCGGTCCACAGGGTCACGAAAAGATCTCGCCGGAAAGCATTGGAGAGAGATACCGCAAGATCCTGCTCGACTGGTCGGCGGGAGACACGGAGAAGGCCCCCGACGCCCTGATCGCTCTCGAGACCGCGGTCGTGGTCGACGGCGAGCCCAAGACCCGCAAGATCCTCTTCGACGCCGAGCAGAAGGTGATCCACCAAGTGGGAGCCGCGGACCTCGAGGTTCTGGTGCCCATCTCCGTGCTCCATCACGAGGCCTACCGCCGGCTCCTGGAGCGGCGCACGCGCGGCGAGGCCGTGGCCATGGTGCACACCCGCAAGATGTCCCGGGACCTCGCCGTCCTCTACCAGCAGCAGTCGGGCTCGGAAGGCGCCGCCCTGGTGGCGAGCCGGGTGCTCACCAGCCTCGGCGGAATGCTCCTCCAGTCGGCCCAGCAGCTGCCTGCCGCCGAGATGTTCCTGCAGGCCTCCGAGCTCGACGCCCGCAACCTCGCGGCCTTCCTGGGGCTCGCCAGCATCTACGAGAAGAACGCTCAGCCCGAGAGCGCCGTCAAGGTCCTGCGCAAGGCCCTGGAGGCCGAGCCCGGCAATCCTTCAGGGAACATGGAGGCCCGGCTTCGCCTGGCCCTCAACCTGAAGCGGCTCGACCAGACCGAGGAGGCCCGGAAGCTTCTGGAAGACCTGGTGGCCGTCACCGATCCCTCCTGGGTGACGCCGCTCGCCTTCCAGGAGCTGGCCCGCCTGCACAGTGACCGGGGCCGGACCTCCGAGGCCGAGAAGGTCCTGCGCAAGGGCGTCGAGCGTTTCTCCGGCGACACGCGGCTGGAGATCCAGCTCGCGGCGGTGCTCGACCGCCGGGGAGCTGCCGGCGAGGCCACGGCCCTCGTGGAGAAGATCCTCGCCTCGCCTGCTCAGGGCGTGGCCGGGGGAGGTGCCTCCGGCCGGTTCCTCTACAACACGGTCCGTCCGGAGCTGTTCGAGCCCGCCCGCTCGTTCCTGGCGGAGAACTCGAAATCGCGGTTGCCGGTGCTGGCCCTGGCCCTCAGCGCACCGCCGGTTGATACGTCCGGAACGGGGGTGGGGCGATGAAGCGAATTCTCTTCGCCGGGCTCGCGCTCGGTGTTCTCTCCTTCCCCGTGGTGGCCCAGGTCGCCGTCCGCATCCAGGCCCCCACGCCCGACCAGCCGGTCTTCGGCCAGACGGACGTCGAGGTCGGCGTCCGGACGGGCGAGAAGATCGACCGGGTCGAGGTCTTCCTCAACGGCAAGCTCATGGGCTCGGCCAAGATTCCGCCCTTCCGCGTGCGGGTCGACGTGGGGGAAGAAAACGTCGCGCGTGAGTTCAAGGCCGTGGCCTATACGGCCTCCGGAGCCTCGGCGGCCGACGCCATCGTGACCCAGCCGGTCCAGATCATGGATGAGCTGAACCTCAAGCTGCGGGCCCTCTTCGTGAGCGTCATCCGCGACGGCTCGCGCAACCTGAGCCTTTCGCAGGACGACTTCCGGGTCTACGACAACGGCGCCGAGCAGGAGGTGGTCACCTTCGGCCGCGACGAGCTGCCGCTCACCGCCGTGCTCCTTCTGGACACCAGCGAGAGCATGCGGGAAAAGGAGCTCGAAGCCGTCCGCCGGGGCGCCAAGGCCTTCCTCGAAGGCATGAAGCCGTCCGACGAGGCCATGCTCGCCCTGTTCTCCGACCGCCTCCTCAAGTTCACCCCCTTCACGGCCGACAAGGCCGTCCTGGGCGGCGCGCTCACCGGCGTCCAGTCCGCCGGGGGGACGGCCGTCAACGACTTCCTCTACCTGTCGCTCAAGGCGCTCGACAACCGCCAGGGGCAGCGGGTCGTGGTGCTCTTCTCCGACGGCTCGGACGTCCACAGTGTCCTGCCCGCCTCCGACGTCCTCTGGAAGGCCCGCGCCGGCCAGTCGCTCATCTACTGGATCCAGCTCGGCGGCAAGCGCAAGTCGTTCACCTCCGCCTGGCGGGGGTACGAGGCCAACGACAAGGAGTACGTGGACCTGGAGAAGGCGGTCAGCGAGAGCGGCGGGCGCGTCCTCGCGGTCGACCGCGTGGAGGAGCTGGAAGGCGCCTTCCACAACATCCTCCAGGAGCTGCGCCAGCAGTACGCCATCGGCTACTACCCCACCACCTCCAAGGGGGATGGGGCCTGGCACAAGGTGGAAGTCCGCGTGAAGGGGTTCGGCGGCCGGGTGCGGACGCGCGAAGGGTACGCGGACTACTAGAAGAAAGATCGGGAACCCCCTTGACCCTCACGCCGCGTGAGGGTCTATTGTCCTCTCCGTCACGATTTGGACGTGGCGGAAAGGAGCCCCCAAGCATGAAACCCTCGCCCTGGAAAGTGGGCGAGCTGGCCCGGCGAACCGGAGTGTCCGTGCGGACGCTCCATCACTACGAAGAGGTCGGGCTGCTCTCGCCGTCGCACCGCTCGGAGTCGGGCTACCGGCTCTACGGCGAGGCGGACGTGGCGCGGTTGCAGCAGATCCTCTCTCTACGAACCCTGGGTTTCTCCCTGGAGGAGATCGGGAGCTTCCTGAAGCGGCCCGACGTGACGCCAGACCGCGTCCTGCAGCTCCACATCGCTCACCTCAAGGAGCGGATCGAGCTGCAGCGGAGCCTCTGCGACCGCATGGAGCGGATCGCCGGGCGCTGGCGGTCGGGCGAGACGGTCCCCACGGAGGAATTCCTCAAAATCATCGAGGTGACGACCATGTTGGACAAGTACTACACCCCGGAGCAGATGGCAGAGCTGAAGCAGAGGAAAGAGACCGTGGGCGACGGCCGCATCCGCCAGGTGGAAGGCGAGTGGCCGGAGCTCATGGCCCAGGTGCAGGCCGAGATGGACCGCGGCACCGACCCGGCGGACGAGCGCGTGCAGGAGCTGGCCCGGCGCTGGATGGGCCTCGTCCAGGAATTCACCGGCGGCAACCCCGGCATTCAGCAGTCTCTGGGCCGGATGTACGAGGAGGAGACCACGGTGGCCGGCATGGACACCTCCCCCATGCGCCAGATGATGGAGTATGTGGGGAAGGCCCTGGCGGCCTCGAAGAAGCCGGATTGACCCCTGCGGGTTGGCAACAAGGACACAAAGGACGGCGAGAACCTCAAAGACGGGCAACCGGTCTTTCCCCGCACGTCCTTTGCGTCGTTTCTGTCCTTCTTGTCCTTGATTCCACCGCTTCTCGCAGGGCCGCCCCTACAGCAGCCCCGCCTTCCGAGCCCGCCGCAGCACCTCGGCGCCGAGCTTGCCATAGGCCACGGCGCCGGTGGACCAGCTTTCGAAATCGAAGATCGGCAGGCCCCGGCCGGGAGCTTCGGCCAGGCGGACGTTGACCGGGATCTCGGTCTTGAGCACGGCCTGCCCATGCTGGCGGCGGACGGCGGAGACTACGTCGTCCGTCACCAGCGTGCGGTGATCGACCATCGTGAAGAGGAGACCCAGGAGCTGCGTCTTGCGGCCGATGCGGTCCCTGGACTCTTCGACCAGCTCCAGGAAGCCGGCGGCGGCTTCGGCGTCCAGCCGGTGGGGCGTCAGGGGGACGATGTAGGCATCGGCGGCGGCGAGGGCGTTGAGGGTGAGAAGGGAGAGCCCGGGCGGGCTGTCCATCACCACCACGTCGTAGCGGCGGCGCACGGGCGAGAGCGCCTTCTTGAGGAGCTTCTCGGGCTCCTGCTTGCGGGCAAGGGCGAAATCCAGGCCGGAGAGCCGCAGGGAGCCGGGGAGGATCTGAAGGCCCGGGACGGCGGTGTCGAGGATCGCCTCGGCGGCGCCGGCCTTGCCCGTCAACACCTCGGCGGTGGAGACCTGGGTCTGCTCGCGGCCGACTCCAAGGGAGAAGCTCGCGGAGGCCTGTGGGTCGAGGTCGATCAGCAACGTCGACAGCCCGCTCCTGGCGAACGACGCCGCCAGGTTCACGGCCGTGGTGGTCTTGCCGACGCCTCCCTTGAGGTTGGCCAGGGCCAGTCTCATGTTTTTCTCCCTTCTCGATAGAGCGGTTGCCTTCGATGGAGAAGGGCCGATTGTAACCTCAAGCACTGGAACGGCGACTGGACGCGGGGATACGCTATAGTTTCCAAAACGATTTTTGACGGCTCGCACCCCGCGCGAGCATGGAGGGTGGTACCCGATGCTCTCCCGACGCCCTGTCCTGCTGTTGGCGCTGGCCCTCGGTTTCTGTCTGACGCTTCCTGCTTCCTTCGTCCATGCCGCGGACCCCATGAGCGTCGAGGGAGATCCGGGAGGGCCGGTCAGCGGCTCCACTCCCAAGGTGATTACGCTGCAACTGTCCGCGGACCTGGCGAAGAGCCTGCGCAAGATCCCGGACAAAGCGGGAGAGGGCCCCTCCGTGCGCTTGGCCATCCAGGGGGTCAAGGCCCCGGCCGGCACCAGCATCCACGTGTTCCTCAACTCCGTCGGCGCCAACGGCACCACGGCGGTGAACGACGACCACTACGTGGGCAACATCACGTCTTTCGAAGAGCCGGCGGCGGACTCCCCCGGGGACGACGCCCTGCTCGACGCGGCCCCGGCCCTGAAGCGCCTCAAGAAGTCCGACCGGGTGCTCGCGGGCGACACCCTCATGGTGACCCTGGCCGTGGCGGATGGAAGCGCCCCGGCGGACGCTTCCATCGCCGTCGGCAAGGTGGTGCTCTCGGTCACGCCCGCGAGCAAATAGGGGCCGGTCAAAGGGCGCCTCTACGGTAGACTCCCGGGACGTTTTACCGTCCCAGCGGGAGGCCACCATGAGCGAAGCAGCGGCGAGCCCGGGGTTTGCCCGGCGTCTGACCCTGTTCGACGCCACGATGATCGTCGTCAGCGGCATCATCGGGTCGGGCATCTTCATCAACCCCTACGTGGTGGCCCAGAAGGTCCACACGCCGTTCTTGATCCTGGCGGTGTGGGCCGTGGGCGGCTTGCTCGCTCTCTTCGGCGCCTTCGTCTTCTCGGAGCTGAGCACGGTGATGCCGCGAGTCGGGGGGCAGTACGCCTTCTTCCGCGAGGCGTTCCATCCCATCGTCGCCTTCCTCTATGGCTGGGGGCTGCTGCTCATCGTCCAGTCCGGGGCCACGGCGGCGGTGGCGGTCGCCTTCTCCCAGTACGTGGCCCGGCTGGTGGACCTCCCCCCGGGGGCGGCGCGCTGGCTGGCGGTCGTCATCATCCTGGTCGTGGCGGGATTCCATGCTCTGGGGATCAAGCCGGGGGCGGTGCTGCTCAACGTCATCACCTTCACCAAAACTCTGGCTCTCGCGGCCCTGGTGGTGGGCGCCTTCGTGCTCACCCGGGGCTCCGGCATCACCTTCGAGCCCCTGGCGCCTCGGGAGCTGACCGGGCTGCCGCTCCTCTCCGCCTTCTTCGCCGGGCTGGTGCCGGCCATGTTCGCCTACGCGGGCTGGCAGAACCTCAACTACGTGGCGGAAGAGGTGCAGGAGCCACAGCGGAACCTCCCCCGGGCCATCCGCATCGGCGTCCTGTGCGTCATCGCGGTCTACGTCTCCGCCAACGTCGCCTACGTCCACGTGCTGGGGGCGGCGGACCTGGCGGCGACGCAGACTCCGGCGGTGGACGTGGCGGAGCGGCTGGTGGGGCCGGTGGGCGGCAAGGTGATCAGCCTGTTGATCGTCATCTCGACCTTCGGCTTCATGAACCTCTCCCTCATGTCGGCGCCGCGGGTCTACTACGCCATGGCGGCGGACGGCCTCTTCTTCCGCTCGCTCGCCAAGCTCTCGCCGCGCTTCCGGGCCCCCACGGCGGCGATCCTCCTCCAGGGCGGGCTCGCGGCCTGCTACGCCCTCGGCAACACCTACGACCGGCTCCTGAGCTACTCGGCCTTCGCGGACTGGATCTTCTTCGTCCTCGCCGGGTATGTCCCTCATCGTCTTCCGCCGCACGCTGCCGGACGCGCCCCGGCCGTTCCCCACGCCGGCGCTATCCGTGGATTCCTCTCCTCTTCATCGTTGCCGGGGCGGGGCTGGTGCTGAACATCTACTTCACGGATACGGTCAACGCGCTCATCGGGACGGGGATTTTCCTGTTGGGGGTGCCGGTGTACTTTATCTGGAGCGGCAAGAGGAGCAGCGGACGATGAAACGCAGCGTCTACATGCGCTGGGCCAAGGAGCACGCGGCGGCCCGGTACAACCTTGCGAACAGCGGCCTCCTTCCTTGTGGGACGGGGGATCTCGTCCTGGCTCCCGAGGACGTCCAGGTGAACGGCGCGAACCGGGATGGCTATCCGCCCCTGTTGGAGGCGATCGCGGCCCGGTATGGCGTGGGGGTGGAACAGGTGGTGCCGGCTCCCGGGGCGTCGGGGGCGAACTTCCTGGCCCTGGCCGCCCTGGTCGATCCGGGGGACGAGGTGCTGGTGGAGAGTCCTACGTACGAACCGATCCTGGCGGTGCTGGAGTTCCTGGGTGCCCGCGTCCGGCGGTTCTCCCGGCGTTTCGAGGAGGGCTGGCGGATCGATCTCGACGAGCTGCGGGCCGGGATCGATGGGGCCCGGCTGATCGTCCTCACCAATCCCCACAACCCGACGGGGGTCCTCCTGTCCCCCGAGGACATGGCGGACGTGGGGCGCATCGCCGAGCGCGCCGGCGCCCTCGTGCTGGTCGACGAGGTCTACCGCGACGTCTGGTTCGAGGATGCGCCGCCGAGCCACGTCCACCTGGGCCCGCACTTCCTCGCCACGAGCAGCCTCACCAAGAGCTACGGCCTGTCGGGGCTGCGGTGCGGCTGGGTGCTCGCGGCTCCCGAGCTGGCGGAGCGGATGCGCCACGCCCGGGACTTCATGGAGGCCGTGGATTCCGTGCCGGGCGAGACGATGGCCGCGGCGGCCTTCCGCCAGCTCCCGCGCCTCGCGGAGCGCAGCCGGTCGATCCTCGATCCCAACGTCCGCCAGGTCCGCGCCTTTCTCGCCGAGCACGAGGACTGGCTGGACTGCGTGATCCCTCCGCGTTCCATGACGGTCTTCCCCCGCCTCCGGAAGGAGGAAGACAGCGACGCCCTCCACGACTGGCTCCGCGGCTGGGAGACCTCCATCGTCCCGGGCCGGTTCTTCGAGGCACCCCAACACTTCCGGCTGGGCTTCGCGGTGAGTCCCGAGGACGTGGCCGAGGGTCTGAAGCACCTTTCGGAAGGTTTGCGGCGGGGGTAGTCGTAGTCAAGGACAAACAAGGACAAACAGGGACCCTCAAGGACGGCAAGGACATCGAGGACGGGGCAGTACTGCTTTCCTCTGGCCGGCCTTGGTGTCCTTGACGTCCTTCTCGTCCTTCGGGACCTACGGCGAGTCCCGCCCCGGCGGCACGTCACTCAGACAGTGGAGCTCTTCGCCCAGGAACTTGATCTGGGCTTCGATTCCTTTGACCACGGCGAGGACCAGCCGGATCTCGTGCTGGTTGCTGAGGCTCAGCGGCCGGCCGAGGACGGCCTGGGGGTTGGTTTCGAGGGCGTCGCGGAAGCTCTGGTCCGTCAAGGCGCGGAGGATCAGATTGCGGTTGATGCGCCGCTGTCTTGGGGAAAGTCTCTCCTGGAGACCTGATTTCAACATCTCCCCCCTCCTTTCACGGAATCTGGGGCCTGAGGTTGATTTATGCTCCCTCGGGAGACCTCGCGGCAACTTCTCCCGGGGCGGGATGGTGCCTTCCCGACGGGTGGCTCGCGGGCGGGACGGGGCGGCTTGCCCGGCCCCCTCTGGCAACGCGGGGGCGATTCCTGGCATAGTCCCCGGATGGACATCCAAGAGACTTGCCTCGACCTCGCGGCGCTCGCCCGGGACACCGGTCCTGATCCCAAGAGCCGCGTTTCAGACATGGCCGGTGGCCTCATCGGCTCGGAGATTCTGCGCATCGCCGGCGAGATCCGGGCCTTGGTGGCCCAGGGCCGGACCATCTGCAACTTGACGGTGGGCGACTTCGATCCGCGGTATTTCCCGGTGCCGGCCCAGTTGGCCCAGGGCACGCGGACCGCGCTCGAACGCGGAGAGACCAACTACCCGCCGTCCTCGGGCATGGGCGAGCTCCGGCGGGCGGTCGCGGATTTCTACGAACGCGACCTCGGGCTTCGCTACCCGGTGGACTCGGTGCTCATCGCGGGCGGCGCCCGGCCGGTGATCTACTGCATCTTCCGCACGCTGTGCGACCCGGGCGACCGGGTCGTCTACCCCATCCCGAGCTGGAACAACAACCACTACGTGCACCTCGTGGGCGCCGTGGGAGTGCCGGTGGTCTGCCGGCCGGAGAACCGGTTCCTGCCCACGCGGGATGAGCTGGCCGGCACCCTCCAGGGCGCCCGGCTGCTCTGCCTCAACTCCCCACTGAACCCCGCCGGCACGGCCTTCACGCGCGAAGCGCTGCTCGCCATCTGCGAGGCCGTCCTGGAGGAGAACGAGGCCCGCTCCCGCCGGGGCGAGCGGCCGCTCTACGTGCTCTATGACCAGATCTACTGGATGCTCCGCTTCGGTGACGTGGAGCATGTGACGCCGCCCGGGCTGCTGCCCGAGATGACGCGCTACACGCTGTTCGTGGACGGCATCAGCAAGGGGTTCGCCGCCACGGGGCTGCGCGTGGGCTGGGGTGTGGGGCCGGTGGACATCATCGACCGGATGTCCGCCGTGCTGGGCCACGTCGGCGCCTGGGCACCGCGGGCCGAGCAGGTGGCGACCGTGGGCCTGCTCGACGACGCGGAGGGGATCCGCCGCTATCAGGAGCCGTTCAAGCAGCAGCTCGAGGAGCGCCTCGACCTTCTGCATCAGGGGTTCCAGAGGATGAAGGAGCGCGGCCTGCCGGTCGACAGCATTCCGCCCATGGGCGCCATCTACCTCACGGCGCGCATTCACCCCTTCGGCCGCCGGACCGCGGAGGGCAAGGAGCTGCTCACCAACAGCGACGTGCGCCGCTGGGTGCTCGCCGCCGCCGGCATCGGCATCGTGCAGTTCCAGGCCTTCGGTTCCACCACGGAGGATGGCTGGTTCCGCTTGAGCGTCGGCGCCGTCACGCCGGCCGAGATCGAGGAGGCTCTTCCCCGTCTCGCAAGCGCTCTGTCGGAATTGGGTTGAGGCAGGGGCGCCGCGCCGGCCCAGGCACGGCGCCCTGGTTGATCTCAGGCTAGTTGCAGGGCTTGCAGTTGCTCGGAGTGGTGGTCGGGCAGACGCTCTGGTCCGACCAACCTTCCCCAGGAAGGGTTGTCAAGGTGCCGCCCCGGACGCCCAGGCCGAGCTCCCGGTGGGTCAGGTGAACGAGGGTTTCCTTGGCGAGATACAGCGGTGCCCTACGGGTCTCTTTTCTCATTGCTTCCCCCTCCTAAGACAACCGGATGATTCCGGCTGATAAACGGGTCTGGATGACTCCAGCCCCGAAAAAAAAGCACATCAACGACCGTGATTTATATCAACGAAATTTTCGGTTGGGAAGCGATTTTGTTCGACAACTTTTTGCCGGTCCAGGCTCCGCCGGTGGCCCGGATGAGGCCGGTGTGCGCAACGCCCCCCGGCAGCCCCTCACGAGCCGGTCTTGTAGAGCCCGGGGCGGACGATCTCCATGTGCCCCGCGGGGTTCCCGATCTCCGTGAAGCCGAACGACCGGTAGACCTCGTGCGCGTCGCGGGTCACCAGGGAGAACCGGCGGAGGCCCTGGAGGTCCGGGTGGGCCATGACGTGCTCCATCAGCCAGGTCCCCAGCCCCTGTCCGCGCAGCTCGGGCAGCACGTAGACGTCGCAGAGGTAGGCGAACGTGGCGCGGTCCGTGACCAGGCGGGCGAGCCCGACCTGGCGTTCCCCTTCGTAGAGGCCGAAGCAGAGGGAGCCCCGGAGGGCGCGCTCGACCGTTGCGCGGGGAATCCCCTCGGCCCAGTAGGACGTGGCGAGGAAGGCGTGAACGGCGTCCACGTCCAGGCGGGCCGGATCGGTGGAGACCGTGAAGCCGCCGCGGTGAGGCTCGGGAATGGGGAGACCGGTCGGGATCATGGACGAATTTTACCGGGTCTCCCCCTCTCTGCGCAGCCATTTCCCCTCCTTCCCGCGCCATTCCCCCTTCTTCCCGCGCCAGCTACCCTTCCTGACGAGCGATTTGGCGGCCTTGCCGTGTCAGCTCCCCCTGCTGCCGAGGTGCTCCCCTCTCTTGCCGTGGTGGCTCCCCCTGATCCCGCGTCACCCACCCCGCTTGCCGGGTCCCCTCCCTCCACTGCCGTGTCAGCTCCCATCGTTCCCGCGCTGCCTCCCCCTCTTGCCGCGGCTCTCCCCTCTCTTGCCGAATGCCGCGGCAGGAGGGGGCGCTGCCACGGCAGGAGGGGGAGGCGGCGCGGGAACGATGGGAGCTGACACGGCAAGAGGGGGAAACACCGCACGAGTCTTGCCGGGACGCGCGGGAACCTTCCCCGCTCCCGCACGAAGACGGGCCGGTGGGACGGTTCAAAGGGGCGCGGTCTCCTCAACGTTCCCGGTTGGCTCCAGAGCCCTCCCCGCCGGCTCCCCCGTCCTCTCCACGAGCGCGATGAAGCAGCCGGCCTCCGTATTGCGCACGTGGACGTACCGCACCTCGGGGTTGGCGAACAGGCGGCCGAGGGCGGGTTCCACGTCACCGTCCGCCACGCGCTCGCGGGCCAGGAGCCAGCGGTCGGCGCCGTAGCCTTCGAAGGTGAGCGGCAGGGGGAGAAGCTCCGGCGGGAAGCCCTGGCCGTCGTAGCGCGCGCAGCCTTCCCGGTGGATGAAGACCGGTCCCGGCGAGGGATAGCCGTCGAGGCCATGGAAGGGGTTGTAGGTGAAGAGGATGCGCTCCTCCTGGCCGGCCTCGAACGTGCGCAGGCAGGAGCGGCAGGGGCCGTAGCCGGTGGCCACCTCGACGTGGGCGGGATGGCCGTAGTGGGGAGCGGTCAGGTGGTCCCGGGTCTTGCGGGCCACGGTTTCCGGGATGCCGGCGACACGGTAGGGGTGCGATGAGGTCATGGGGCTCTCCTTTCAAGCCCCAGAATAGGTCCGCCCCGCCGGCCGCTCCATCCGGTTCTTGCGGTTGAATCCGGGAGCTCCTTGACCTCCCCGTAACCTCACCGTCCGCAATGGCAACACCGTTGCGTAGAGACGGTCCCAGTCCTTGACCGACGCCCTCTCCGGGTGCACCGCCGTCGGGCCGTCTCTTCGAAGCGCAGATCGGGCCGATCCACCTCGCCCTCATGAAGACACCGAGATGTGTGGAATGACATGGCATTTATGCCCGGGCAGGGGCGCGGGTGAGCACCGCCAGCCCGCCAGACTTCAAGAACCTGGCCGCGAGCCCGAGGGGGAGGGTTTGGATCTTCCGCGGGCATCGTAAAGCGGCTCACTGGATGTCCCGAAAGGGGATCTCATGGTCGCTTGCGGGAGTATCATCCAGCGCAATGCCGTGGACTCGAGCCTTCGAAGCCGTGGTAGGACGGCTTCGCCGCCGCCGTCTGGACCGCCGCGCCTTCGGGGAGCTGAGCCGCTCGCTGGCCCTGATCGTGGACCGCGAGGCGTTGGAGGCGAGTGTCGCGGCCCGCATCCGGGAGCTTTTCGATCCCGGCCGGCTCATCATCCTGGAGCCCGACCGGGTCACGGGGAGCTTCCTGCCCGGCTTCTCCTTCGGCTTGGAGCCGGCCGATCTCGCGGGCTTGCAGGTGCCGGCGCGGGGCAAGCTCGCGCGCTGGCTCTCCGCCAACGAGACCAGCCTGGTGGTCGACCGCCAGCCGGGGGTGCACGAGTACCTCGATCCCGTGGAGAGGGACCTGCTCGACCGGCTGCGCCTCAACCTCTGCGTACCCATGGTCTCGCTCAACCGGCTGACGGGGATCCTGCTGCTGGGCTCGGACCGGCCGGGTTGGGGGATCGGCCGGAGCGACGTCGAGCTGCTCAACCTGTTGGCCTCCCAGGCCAGCCTGGCCTTCGAGAACGCGGCCCTCTACCGCACCCAGCGCGAGCGCCTCGACCGCCTCCACCGGGCCGAGCGCCTGGCCGCCGTGGGGCAGCTCGCGGCCGGCGTGGCGCACGAGATCCGCAATCCCCTGACCGCCATCCGCTCCACCATGCAGTACCTGCTGGGCGGCCTCGACCGCGCCGAGCCCCGGTACCAGCTGGTGGAGGAGATCCTGAGCGAGGTGGACCGCATCAACGGCACGGTGGGGGGGCTCCTGAGCCTCAGCCGCTCGGGGGAGATCCACAAGGCGGAGATCGATCTGCTGGAGCCGCTCGCCGGCGCCGTCCAGCTCGTGGGCGCCCGCGCCTCTGAGCAGGGTGTCGAGGTGCGGAGCGCCTTGGGATCCGCCGGATTTGGCCGCCTGCCGGTGTTCGCGGACGCGGGCCAGCTCAAGCAGGTCTTCCTGAACCTGCTCATCAACGCCCTCCAGTCCATGCCCCAGGGAGGGCGGCTCTCCGTGGCGGTGGCCCCGCGGCCCGCGCGCGGCCACGGTGTCAGCAGCGGCGGCCCCTGGGCGGAGGTGCGGATCGAGGACACCGGGCCGGGCATCCCTCCCGACCAGCTGCGGAAGGTCTTCGACCCCTTCTACACCACCAAGAGCGACGGCACCGGCCTGGGCCTGGCGATCTGTCATGGCATCATCGAGCAGCACGACGGCGAGATCCAATTGGAGAGCGAGATGGGGGCGGGCACCACGGCCTCGATCCGGCTTCCCTTGATGGAAGTGAGATTGACCGAAGCGAGACCGGCGGAGGGAGAACCATGCCCAACATCCTGATCGTGGACGACGAACGGCCGATCCGGCGCATCCTCTCCGTGCTCCTTGAGGAGCGGCGGCACCGGATCACCGAGGCGGGCTCGGGCGAGGAGGCGGTGGCGGCGCTCCCGGAGGCCAAGCCGGACCTCGTGCTGCTCGACCTCCGGCTCCCGGGCATGGACGGCCTGGAGACCCTGAAGCGGCTCCGGACGCTCAATCCGCGCCTGGACGTGGTGATGATGACCGCCCACGGCACCATCTCCTCGGCCGTCGAGGCCATGCGCCGGGGGGCCTTCGACTACATCACCAAGCCGTTCGACAACGACGAGCTGCTGATGATCGTCGACCGCGCCTTCGAGGTCCGGCGGCTGAGCGCCGAGGTCGAGGCCCTGCGGGAGGATCTCGAAGCGCGCTACGGCTTCAGCGAGATCGTGGGGATCAGCCGGGAGATCCAGGACGTCTTCCGCATGATGGCCAAGGTCGTGCGGGTGGACGTCACCGTGCTGGTCACCGGCGAGTCGGGCACGGGCAAGGAGCTCGTGGCCCGGGCCGTCCACCGCCGCAGCCCGCGCTCGCAGGGGCCGTTCGTGGCGGTCAACTGCAGCGCCATTCCGCAGACCCTGGTGGAATCCGAGTTCTTCGGCCACGAGCGGGGTTCCTTCACCGACGCCAAGGAGTCGCGGCCGGGCAAGTTCGAGCAGGCGGACGGCGGCACCCTCTTCCTCGACGAGGTGGGGGACCTTGCCATCGACGCCCAGGCCAAGCTCCTGCGGGCCTTGCAGGAGCGGCAGATCCAGCGCGTCGGCGCCCGCACCTCCCGCCCCGTGGACGTGCGGGTGGTGGCCGCCACCAACAAGGACCTGGAGAAGGAATCCCGCGAGGGGCGCTTCCGCGAGGACCTCTACTGGCGCCTGAACGTGGTCCACCTGCGGCTGCCGGCCCTGCGCGAGCGGCGGGCGGACCTGCCGATCCTCATCGACCACTTCGTCGACCGGTTCAACCGCGAGCTGGGCCTGGCCGTGGAGGCCATCGCGCCGGACGCCCGCCAGCTCCTCTGCGAGTACCCATGGCCGGGCAACATCCGCGAGCTCGAAAACACCATCTGCCGGACGATGATCCTGTGCGAAGGGAACACCCTGACCCTCGCCGACCTGCCGGGCCGGGTGCGGGGCGAGACCGAAGGCGGCGCCGCGCCGCGGTCCGACCTCTCGCGCCTGAGCCTGGCGGACGCCGTGGCCGAAGCCTCGGAGCGGCTGGAGAAGGTGATGATCCTCTCCCGCCTCGCCGAGCAAAAGGGCAGCCGCACCGCCACGGCGGAGAGCCTCGGCATCTCCCGCAAGACCCTGTTCAACAAGATGCGGCAGTACGGATTGACCGGCGACGAGAGCGAAGACGGGTGAGCCCTCACCTCCCCGGCCCTCCTCTCCCGGCCCTCCGCCCGCCCCACCGGGGAGAGGAGGGAGTAGGGCGCGCTGTGCGCGCCTTCAAGGACGTTCATGGTGCGCACAGCGCACCCTACGGGCGCCACCGGTTCTGCTTCGACCCTCTCCCCGGCGGGGTGGGAGGAGGGCCGGGAGAGGGCAGGGTGAGGGCCTACCGCGCCCGCAACCCGCCCCGCATGTAGTCGAGGTAAAGCCGTTCCAGGTTCTCGTAGCGCAGCTCCTCCCGGGTGCGGGTGAGAACCTGGCGCCCTTCCTGGAGGATCCCCACGCGGTCGGCGAGCTGGCGCGCCCAGAACAGATCCTGCATGGTGATCAACATCGCCTTGCCCTGGTCCCGCAGCTCTTCCAGGATCTCCACCAGCTCGGCGGCGGCCTTGGGATCGAGGCCCGAGAGGGGCTCGTCGAGGAGCAGGGCGGGGGAGCCCTTCATCAGGGCGGCCGCGATGCCGATCTTCCGGACCGTGCCGGGGGCGAAGCTCCGCCACCCGCTGCCCGAAGGCCGCTTCCGGGACGCCGACTTCCCGCAGGGCCATCTCACAGTCGTGCCGGCTGGGCTTCCGGCCGCCCAGGCGCGCGAAGAAGTCCAGGTTCTGGAGCGCCGTCAGCCGGCGGTAGAACGCCGTCGTGTCCGCGAGATAGGCGGCCCGGGACTTGGCCCGCAGGGGCTCGCGCGCCACGTCCACGCCGTCGATCCAGGCCTTGCCGGCCGTGGGCTCGGTGAAGCCCAGGAACAGGTTGACGGCGGTCGTCTTGCCGGAGCCCTTGGCGCCCAGCAGGCAGTAGATCTCGCCGGGCTCGACCCGCAGGTTGAAGGCGTCGAGGGCCAGCCCGCCGTTGGGATACCGCTTGCTCAGGTCGATGGCATCGATCATGGCTCACCCCGGGAGAAGACGAAAAGGGAGACCGCGGCGAGCGCGGCCGTCTCCAGCGCGAAGGCGCTCAGGGCCAGCCGGGCGTCCGCGAAACCCTGGCGCAGAGACGTCTCATGGAAATCGAAATGCGGAAGGCCGCCGGTTTTGATCGGCCGTTTCGACAGATAGCCGCTGAAAAAGAGGATATGGGGGCTCTCCGGATCGCGGGCGTCGATCTCCCGGACCCGTTCCGCCAGGAGTCTCCGAAAGCTCCGGGCCTGCTCATGGAAGCTCTCGTCCCGCCCCAGGCCCGCGCCGGTGAGGCGCTCCGCCAGATCCTGGGTGAGCGACATCGGAGAGAGGGAGGCCAGGGTCCGCGCCAGCCAGGCCTGTCCGGACTTGCTCCGGAGCACTCCGAGCCGGACTCGGTCCTGGAGATCGAAACGCCGGTTCTCGGCTTCCGCGGACCGGCGCTCCCAGGCGAAACCGTCCGCCGCCGCCCATTCAGGCTGGCGCCAGCGCCCCTCGCCACCGGCCCCCCCTGAAGACTCGCGGGCGATGCCCTTCATCCGCAGGCTGGTCGCTCCCTCGGTGGGGATGGGGCGCAGGCGGTGGGCGAGCAGGCCGCTCACGGCGGGCACCACCAGCACCCCCGCCACCCAGAGCCAGGCCAGCACGCTGAGGCTGGTCGAGGGATCGCGGGAGAGGGCGGAGACGAGCAGGGCTCCGAGGACGAAGAAGAGCGCCGCCCAAAGCCCCAGCCCCAGCACCATTCCGGCCCGGGCGAGGTCTCCGGCCGTGAGGGGGATGCCGCCCGCGCGGGCGAGCAGCAGGCTCACGCCCGCGCCGGCCGCCAGGGGCACCGCGAGGCAGCTCCAGACGCCGAGGAGCTTGCCGGCCAGCACCTTCCAGCGGGAGACGGGGTACGACAGCAGCAGCTTCAGCGTGCCCTCCCGGCGTTCGCCGCAGACGGCGTCGTAGCCCAGGAGAAACGCGGCCAGGGGGAGCAGGATCCGGAGGGCGAACATCCAGTCGAGCGGCTCGCGGCTGGGGAGGCGCTGGTTGCCGCCGCGGATCCGGCGGATCTCGGGCGTCACCAGGGCGCTGAGCGCCTGGCTGTAGAGGTCCGGCGTCGCCGCCTGGCTGCCGTCGACCACCAGGGACAGGCGCCACGGGGGCTTGACCGCCGGCTGGGGAGCCTCCGCCAGGCGGTCCACGGAGAGGCCGGCGGTGGCGCGGGCATGGTTCGCCGCCACGAGGGACCGTGCCAGGACGTCGTCGCGGTAGCGCGCTCCGGCGGTCACCGCCGCCAGCGCCATCACGGCCACGAGCAGGAGGGCGCAGACCCGGAAGCGGAGCCCGCCCGTGACCTGGCGCACCTCGTTCCAGAAGATCGCCGAGACCGCCACCACGGAGCCCCGGCCCCGGGATTTGGCAGCCGCCGCGAAGGGCACGGTCTCCACGATTTCAGGCATCGGCTCACCCCAGCTCATAGCGGTGGAAGCGGACCCATACGGCCCCGGCGGCGATCAGGTTGAGGAGGAGGAGGCCCCCGGCGGCGGACGCGCCGCGGCGTAGCGAGCCCAAGAAACCGGGGCCGGCGTAGGAGAAGCGGGGCATGTCGCCCAACCGGAGGCGGCGCGCGGGGTCGGCCTGCATCGCCTGTTGATCCCGGCGGATCCGCGCCTCCACCGCGGGCTCGCTCAGGCGGCTGAACAGCCGGCTCACCTGCTCCGGCGCCACCTCCCCGGGAGAGAGGCCGAGGTAGAGAGGCCAGGGGTGGAGCTGGCCCGGATCGTCATCCGTGAACCAGCGCCAGGAGCTGAACGCGTCCTTGCCATCCACATAGGCCAGGATCTCCGTCCGGTAGCGCCGGCTGGCGGCCAGGAAGCGGTCGCACTCGGCCACCGAAGTGCCCGCGAACGATTCGGACAGGCGGTCCAGGAGAAAGGCGGGCGACACCGCCGCCAGCGCGGCCCCGAGCCTCTCGCCCTGCCGCAGCCTCTCCTCGTACCGCTGCCGGAGCCCGTAGACCGCCGCCGCATGCCGGGCTCCGCTCTCCGCCTCGAAGCGGTAGTGCTTCGCCAGTGCGGCGTAGAAGGTGGCGGAGCCGTTCCTGTAGCGCACGGCCCGGCTCTCGCCGTTGGCGAAGGAAATCGCCGTGTGGCCGCTGATGGCCGCCCGCAAGGGATGGCTCTCTCGGGCCAGGAGGCGGTCCTGCCGTTCGTTCAGCTCCGTGATCTCCCTCTCCGTCGTCTGCTTGAACCGCTCCGTGGCCACGAGGTCGCTCGCCGCGGCCCACGCCGCGCCGGGAATGACGATCGTGAAGAGGAGCCAGACCAGCACCGAGAGGCTCAGCGCCCGCGACGTGCCGCGGACGTGAAGGGAAATGAGGAAGCCCAGCAGAAGCGCCAGCGAAAGATAAGCGAGATACGAGCCCGCGAGCCCCCCCACCCTCAGCCACTGGCCGGAGGTCAGCGGCTCTTTCACCTCCAGGGTGAAGATCACGAGGCTCACCAGGAGGCCGGCGGCCAGGGGAAGGGTGATCGCCAACAGGCTGCCCGCCAGCTTGCCCACGAGCACCGCCTGCCTGGACACGCCGTTGGCGAGGATCGCCTTGAGCGTTCCCCCCTCCCGCTCGCCGGTGACGGCGTCGCAGGTGAGGAGCATGGCGAGGAGGCCCAGCACGGCGCTCACCACCGCCGTCAGGTCCACGGCGGGCACGGAAGCCAGCAGCTCATTGCCCCGCCGCCCTCCCGTGGCCTCGACGGGGATGGCGAAACGGTTGATTTTCACGTCCGTCCCGAGGCCGGAGTCGAACCCCTGGTCCAGCACGCTCAAGGGCTCGGGGGGGCGCACCACCAGGGGCTGGAGATAGGAATACACGGACACCGTCCGCAGCTCCTTCTCCTCGTTCGCCACGCGTTCCCGGTAGCCGTCCAGCCGCAGGTTGTAGTCCCGGGCCGCGATCCATGTGGAAGACGCCGCGAGCACGATCGCCAGCACCGCACCCGCCCAGAAACGGAAACCGGCCAGGTGATGGAGCAGCTCTTTTCTCGCGATGGCGCCGGTCATGTTCAATCCTGAATGTTCAATTTGCCTGATCGGTTCAATTCGCCTGATCGTTTCAGCTCGCGGAGTCCTCTACAAAGTATATCCGTCCCCAGTGCACCCCCCGTGCCACGGCCTCTCCGAGGGGGGCCGCTTTGCCATCCTCTTTCAAGGAGTAGCCGCTTACCCCGGCCTGGGTAACCGCTTACCCAACTTCCCCCCGCCGGGCGGCCTGCAACCTGGAAAACGAAAGGTTTTAAAGGCTTTCAGCACCTGGCCCACCGCTTGCACTGGACCGGCGGCGCAGTCGGAAAAACAACGATCGAACGAACGGAAAGCCGAGGGCGATGATGATTCGCACGAGCAGCTACACGATCTTCGTCAAGTTGCCGGACAACGATCACGACGTGCTGCTCGTCCACGGTTATACCGGCGCCTACGACCGGGTCTCCCGCGAAGTCGCCGATTTCCTGCGCTCCCGCGAGGCCCGGCGCCAGGCCAAGCCCTTGTATGGAGATTGGAGCCCCGAGCCCGAAGCCGCGGATTCGCGCCCCGTTTCGGATGCCACGTTCGAGCGCCTCCAGTCCCAGGGATACCTCACCGAATTGTCGCCGGAAGAAGAAGAAACCTTTTTCGAGCGGCTCGCCACCAAGCTCCACCAGCGCGCCCTCCGGCAGGCTCCCAGCTACATCTTCATGCCCACCTACGACTGCAACCTGCGGTGCTCCTATTGCTACCAGGACCACATGCGGAGCGACTGCAGCTTCAAGCACCTGCTGCGCTCCATGCGCCGCCCCATGATCGATCGCATTTTCGCCGCCCTGCCGCAAATCGAAGAGCGCCACGGGCTGGACCCGGCCTCCCCGCACCGCCGCAACTACGGCCTGTTCGGCGGCGAGCCCCTGCTGGCGGCCAACCGGCCCGTCATCGAATACCTCCTCGGCAAGGCTTTCGAGCTGGGCGACGCGGACTTCTGGGCCGTCACCAACGGCACCGAGATCGAGGCCTACCGCGACCTCCTGGGCCCCGCCGGCATCGCCCGCCTCCAGATCACCCTCGACGGCCCGCCCGAGAAGCACGACGCCCGGCGCGTCTACGCCGACGGCAGCGGCTCCTACGAGCGGATCGCCCGCAACATCGACATGGCCCTCGAGCTGGGCGTGGGCGTCAGCATCCGGCTGAACGTGGACCGCACCAACCTCGCCGACCTGCCGGAGATGGCCGCGGAGTTCGTCGCCCGGGGCTGGGACCGGCACCCCGGCTTCGGCGCCTACACCTCGCCCGTGCGGGCCGGCAACGGCAAGACCGACGCCGGGACCACCTTCAGCTCCTGGGACCTCGACCGCGCCCTGACCCAGATGCGCGAGGAGCACCCGGACCTGCGCGTCCTGGCCCGCCCCGACGAGGGGATGCGGGCCAAGGTCCGCCGGATCTTCGACGACCCCCGGAACGTCCTCCCCAGCCTGCGGCCGAGCTTCTGCGGCGCCCACGACCGCATGTACATCTTCGACCCCTTCGGCGACATCTACGCCTGCTGGGAGCGGACGGGCGACCCCAACGTCCGCATCGGCCACGTCACCCCGGAAGGGGACGTCGAGCTGCGCGACGACCAGATCCACGCCTGGCACGGCCGCACCGTGGCCAGCAACCCCGTCTGCCGGCGCTGCCGCTTCGCCCTCCACTGCGGCGGCGGCTGCGCCATCCTGGCCCTGGGGCAGAACGGCGCCTTCAACTCGAATTATTGCGATGGCTTCGCGGCCCGCTTCCGCGCCAGCGTCGCCGAGTCCTACCTGGAGCACGTCTCCGGCAACGGCCCGGCCGCGGTGCAGAGCCGCGTCTGTGATCTTTGACTTGAATTGACTTTCATTTGAGCTGGTGGAGAGGAGAGAGACGATGAAAAAGGAATTGACTCCCCTGAACACGGCGGCCTTCCGCGTCAGCGCGGACGCCCTGAGGCAAGGCGGGCTGGACCTGTTGCTGGACGAGACCCTGGCCCAGGTGTTCGGCGGATATCTCAATGGATCGCAGGACGCGGCGTGCACCGAGTTCACCTGCAACGTCTACGCGCCGCCGCCTCCGCCGGGCTTAGCTTAGAGTTGGACAACGATCGGCAGGGTCGATCAGACGAAAGGATGAACCTCCAGGTTGTACGGCGGTGCTCCACCGAACCGCTCCAGCCGTGGTGTGATGCCGAAACGGCGCTTCCGGTGCCCGAACCAGAGAGGGTAAAGTCCCGGTGTGATCGCCTTGACGCAACGCATCCCCCGTTCGGCCACGGCCGGATGGGTAATATCTTTGAAGAAGACCCGCGCTCCGCAACCTTCAAGGTGCCGGGAGAGACGCTCGAGCACCTCGCGCAAGTCATAGAGTTCCGGCGGCGCGACGGTAGCGATCAGCCCTCTCCTCTGTACGTCCTGAACGTCGAGCTGCGGCCCACCGTCGAAGTCCAGGAACCCGAGGCGGTCGAACGGCTCGTCCATGCCGTAGAGAGTCCCATGATCCGCCGGGCGGAGAATCTCTTCGGGGTGAGCCAACATATGGCGGCCCCGTTGTCTCCTGGAGTCATCCATATGGCGGGAGAAACTTGCGATGTCTTCCAGGGCGACGCGGCAGGCGTGCTCGGCCGAGAGGCGGGTGGCCACGCCTTGAAAGAACTTGGGCCCCTGGCCCCGACGCCGGACCGCGCAGGCGACCACGGAGGGAATGCCCGTATCGGCCGTGATGTCGAACAGGTGGAAGGAGTAGTTCCGGAACTCCAGCTCCCAACGGTGGCGCAGGAGCTGGAAGCGCTCGTCTGTAATGGAATCCGGGTCGATCTCGGCACAGGGACGCCGTAGATACCACATCAGGAGATAGGCATCCCGTTCAATCGCTTCGAGCAACGCGAACAGGGCCGCCTCCTCGACGCAACTCCCCAGGGCGTAGCCATTCGTGGTCTGCTCGACCAGCACCGGCTCGCCAGGAGGCTCGCGGATGCTGTACCAGATCTCCTGGGCTGGCACCAGAACCTCGTCGCCGAAGACCGAGCATGCCCGGGTCCAATGCATGGGCATGTCGTCACGGTAGACTGTGAGCAGATCCTCCGGGCACTCTGGGCTGCAACCGAAAAACAGGTCCCGTGGGCCGACGATCGGTCCGGGCCACTCTCGGGCGATCTCTTGGAGAGTACCGTAGATCAGTTCTTGGCCACTGCGATGGTAGGCGACCTGGAAACGTTCCAGCGCCTCGCAAATCGCGACGGCTGCTGCGCTCTCTTCGCATACTCCTTTGCCGAAGCAGAGCTCCTGCCGGCGGCCCCCGTTCCACATCACCAGACTGATGCCGACAGGCAGAGACATGTAATCCCAGATCGTCTGCTGTCGGCGGACCACGCCCACGAGGCGGGAGACGAAATCCTCCAGACCGGTGGGAGGGCGCTGGCGCAGCGACGTTCCGGTGAGGCGCTGGCGGAACCGCGGCCCGGAGTCCGGATGGGGCTCCAGTCCCGTCCCTGGAGAGAACGGGTGGAGGTTGACCGCGGCACGTTCGATCTGTCCTGTCGTGAGACCGAGCGCCGTCAGGACCCCTGGCCGGAATCCTGCCCAGAGGCTGGGGAGAAGGTCGAGAGATTCCAGTGGAACGGATGGCTGGAAGGCCCCTTCCTCGACGTGTCTCGCGAGCAGCTCGAGCGGCTGCGCCCCGTACCCGTCGATGATGGAGCGCACAGCCGAATCGATCCGGGGAGCGCCTTCCTGCACCTCGTCATAGAGAAATACGTGCTGAAGGTCGAAGAGCAGATAGGTGACCGGCCGCGCGGAGATCTGGTTCTCCCGCCGTCCCCCTCCGGACAGGGCCAGCACCGAATCGACCACGAGCGGACGGTCCAACATGGCGGCGAGCGCCTCGACCCGGGCTCGTAAGGCGGCGTTCCCGGACCTCCCGAGCGATGCACCGAAGCGGATTTCAGGGCGTTTCATAGAGAGGCTCCTCGGTCCAGACGGTTATTCCCCAGCGGCGGATTGCGCACAGCCCGGGCGTAGATCCGGTGCCGGAGCGGCGCAGGCGGGTGGCAATCCGCAGGAGCTCGGCAGGCTCCGCGAAGCTCCGGAGATCGAGGGCTGGCCGGAGCGCCTCCTCTCCTGAGGAGCCGTAGAAGATCTCCCAGGTGACACCGAGCAGGATCTCCGCCACGGCACGGGCAGGCAAGAATGAGAGGGCTTGGTACGGACCACATTCGAGGCGTACGGCGCCGTCGCGGGTGACCGCGCGGCGTGCCGGAAGAACCCTCCGCCGCAACCGAAGGGTGCCCTGTAGGCAGCGCACCTCCGGATTGGGCTCTTCTTGGGCCAACAGATCCACCTCCGTCCACCGCAGCTCCTCACGGGTGGCGCACCTCTCGGCCTCCCGCTCCAGGAGAAGGATCGCCAGCTCGCATCGCGAGCCGGCAACCAGAGGGGCCATGGACCTGGGCTCCGGCACTTCTCGGTCGAACCCGCATCAGGAAATCACGCAAGAGGTGCTTGCGGACGGTTGTCTTATCGAGCCCGATCCGCCGGACTTCCGGCGCGAAGAACGGGTGCGCGGCCCGGGCCATGACCAAGGGGAGCTGATCGATCCCGTCACTGCGCAACATTTCGAGCTGATCGGGGATCGTACGCAGCGCATGCTCGGAGCCGTCCTCATCCAGCACGACCCGGCGGCGGAGCTCCCCGGACTGCGCGTCGAGCTCGAAAAGCAGCGCCCGTTCTCGGCATTCGATGTCGAGACCGCTCCCCAGCAGCCAGCGAGCGTAGGAGGCGCGGCGCCGTAGGACCTCCAGGGAGAGGGTCTCAGCGACGGGCGTCTCGACGACACAGGCCTGGTTCCCCAGGCCACAGCCCGGCGCCCGGAGTTGCCAGAGCCAGCGGCCAGCGTCCTGGGGGCGCAGGAACTCGAGCCGGGCGACTCCCCCGGTCCGGGGAGCCGGCCAGGGGCCATCCAGGGAGATCTCTACAGGATGCCCTCGCCAAGCGAAGCGGCCGCGGCGAAGAGCTGGCCCTAACTCGTCCAAAGGGCGCGCAGTCTCGCCAGCCGGCTCCGTGGCGGTCCGTAGAGCACCGACCTGCCGCAGCTTGTCGAAATAGGAGAGCAGAGGCCCGGCCGCCGTCTGGGGAACGGCCGCGAGCAGAGCGTCCTCTCCATGCGTTCCCTGGAGATGGGGAGCGAGCCGGGCATGGAGCGCCTCGATATCCTTCCCCCCGAAGATCGAAGGCGCCGCGCCGGTTGAAGACGTAGAGGACATCTTTCTGCGCCAGGATCAGGCTGCGGTCGTCGAGACGGAGGGGCCGGCTCCGTGCGGTCATCGCGGGGTTCCTCCCACCACCATCTCGCCGACGCTGGTCTCCTCATAGAAGTCGAGACCGACGGCGTGCGCGAATCGATCCATATTCCCGGTGCCAATGGCGCACGAATCGAGATCCATCGCGGTCGCCACCAGGTACAGAGTCTGGAAGAGCACTCCGACCTCCTTGAGAATCGCGCTGTAGGCCATGGACTGGTATTTACGCGTGACCCGGCGGAAGCGAGTCGTCATCACCAGGAGGACCGAGGGGATGTCCGGCAGCTTCCCACCGGTGCCCTGCCGGGCCTCCTCCGGCAGGAGGTCTACGTCAGGGCCCGGATTGCCGGCCCGGCAGAGCGCATGCTCCATGCCGAGGTAGCGATAGATCCCGGGCTCGAGCCCCACGCAGCGGACCGGGATCACGTAAATCTCCAATGAATGAAGACCGCCGCCGCTCGGATAGAGTTTGCGAAGGTAGCGTTCGCCCGCGATCTCGATCTCCCCGGTGATCCGGCAGGTGCGATAGAGGAGCTCGCCCAACTCGTCGAGGGCGAGCGGCGCCACGCCGTAGCGCGAGCGCCGGGCTTCCAGCACTTGCGTGAGGGTCAGCTCCGGACCTGGTTCGCGGCGGGACCGCGGCAGAGGCAGGACCGGCCCGGTCGCCTCCCGGACCGCAGGCTCCGGTGGCACGACCGCGGCGAGATGGTAGGTGGCGCCGACCGGGGCGCCGCTACGGCCTCGGCGGCTCCGCAGGTGGAACCGGAGATCGTGCGGCTCCCAGTGGGCGAGAGGACCACCATCCTCCTCCGCCTGTCCGTCGGCGACTCGGGTCAGAAGGCCGAGATCGTGGCAGTGTTCGAGGAAGTGCAGCGCCGCCGCCTTCTTCTCGGTCTCCAGGGAGGCCAGCAAACTGGCGGGCCGGACCGGCCGGAGGAACGAGAGCACCAAGCGAAGGCGAGAAGGGTTGGCGAGCAGCAGCCCCGATCCTCCCAGGGGGCTCTCCGCCAGTAATCCCTCTTGCACAGGGCGCAGATGAGCCCGGCCCGAAAGGCGATACAGGGCTTCGACATCGAAGGGAAGCGCCGTCCATGCGGCGGTACTGGCCAGAGCGCTCATGATCTCTCCTTTCATGCCACCATGAAACTGTTGTAATCGCAGAGTGCCCGGTAATAGCGGCTCGAGCGGTAGGCCTCGTCGTGCGGCCCGCTGGCTTCGATCCGTCCGTCGCGCAGCACGACCACGCGGTCGGCGTTGCGAACTGTGCTCAGGCGGTGGGCGATCGTGATCGTCGTCTTGCCGCCGACCAGGTGATCGATCGCTCCGATGACCCGCTTCTCGGTTTCGAAATCGAGCGCTGATGTGGGCTCGTCCAGCAACACGATGGAAGGATCGCGCAGCAGCGCGCGAGCGATGAAAAACCGCTGTTTCTGCCCGCCCGAGAAGAGGTCGCGTGAGAACCGGGTCGCTAAGCCGAGCTTCAGGCCCTCCAAATCGCTCCAGAGGTCGAACTTGGCGTAGCGCCTCCCAAATGCGCTCGTCCGGAATCTCCTCGAAGAGCCCGAAAGTCATGTTCTCGCGCAGGCTGGTGTCGAACAGGAAGTCGTTCTGGCTCACGACGCCGAAACGCCTCCGGTACCAGCTTTTGTCGGTGACGGTCGCGAGGTCAGTGCCGTCGACCACGATCTCGCCCCCCTGCGGCCGAAGGAATCCGAGGAGGATGCGCAGCAACGTCGTCTTGCCGGCGCCACTGCGCCCGATCAGGCAGATCTTCTCGCCCGGCCGGATCTCCAGGTCGACGCCCGAAAGGACACGGTGGCCGTTCCGGTAGGTGAAGTCGATGCCCCGGAAGGCGATGTGGCCCGGAGCACCGTTCGCCGGCAGCGCTCGGGCGGGTTGGGGCTCTTCCACGAGGATTCCGTCGCGGGTTGCCAGAGAGAGTCGGCGCGCCGGAGCGTCCTCGTCCTCCAGGTCCAGAATCTCATAGACGTTGGCCACGCTGGCGGAAAGCTTGGCCAGCATCTGGTAGCTCAGTGCCAGCTCGACCACGGACTGCAGCAGCAGATGGGTGAGGAAATAAAGCGCCAGCACGTCCGCCAGGATCAGCTTTCCGGACAACATCAGCACGAAGCTGAGGGCGAGAGCGCCCACCAAGGCGGCCTGGCGGATCAACTGCGTGATCTGGTCCGACCGCGCCTCGGTGGCGAGCTGTCGGTATTCGGCATCCGCCTTCCTGCGGATGAGATCGCTGAACATCGCTGGTCACTTGCACGGAAGCCGCGAGGGCCTTGATCGTGAACAGTCCTTCGAGCACCTCGGTCATCTTGCCGACCAGGGGATAATTGATCGCGAGCAGCTTTTTCTGCAGAGAGCTGATCGTCCGGGCTCGGAAAAACACGTGTATGAAGAGGCCGGCCGATCCCAGGGCGAGGAGGCCAAGGACGGCTGGCGAGAGTATCGCGATCGCCCCCGCCAGAACGCTGACGGCGATGGTCACCTGCCCCCCCCGCACTAGGATGGTGGTGAAGCCTCCGGTCACCGACATCGCGTCGATGATTCGTTGGAACAGGTTGGTTCGCTGGCGGAATGCGATGAAGTCTTCGACCGCCAGATTGAGGATCTTTCCATAGTAACGCAGCAGGAGGTCTCGGTTGAGCTGGATCGAGACCCTTGACTGGAGCAGGCGGATCCCGGCCGAGACGCAGATCTCCAGCAGGGTGACTCCCAGGAAGGCCAGGATCAGCCAGGTGATCCGTTCCACATCACGGCCGATCAAGGCCCTCTGCAGGCCGCGAAAGATCCAGGGGATCAGAAAGATTGTCGACGAGGCCACCAGAGCCAAGCCGCCGGCCGCCGCGAGGTGCGCGTGATACGGGCGGTAATGCTCGAGAAAGCGCCGCATCGCGTCCCAGCGGACGCGGTGATCCTTGTCGGGCTTCAACCACTCGTTGTTCTCAATCCAGCTCATGAAGTCTCCTGCTTGAATCCGAATCCGTTTCACTCTCCGGCCTCTTCTATTAAAGGAGCCAACTCCCGGAGCGGCAATCAGGGTTTTCCTGGATGGCTGTGGCTGTTATCGGGGGAGCGTGCCATGCCACCTCAGGGTTTTCTCGGATAGTCAAGCCGCCACCAACCCACGCATACTCGGTCTTGCCCCGATCGGGAACGAAGTCGTCAAAGCCGAAGGCCAGCAACATTAACTAGGACGTGAACCAGGAAAGGAAAACGCACATGAACAACAACGACCAGCTCTTCATCGACCTGACCGACATCGCCATCGAGGACGTCGAGGTTCTGGCCCAGGAAGGCAGCCGCGGCCTGGCCGAGTTCGCCGCCTCCACCGGCAACTGCAGCAGCAGTGGCACCTGCTCCTGCACAGTGGAAGTGGACCCTCAGTAGCACTCTGATCTTTTCTCATGGAGGTGGGAGCGGCACGAGCGGCGGCTCCCACCTCGATCGCCTTCGATGGAGTAGACCCTCTCATGACACAGGCGAGCTCGAACCATCTCCGCAAGCAGCCCTTCTCCATGGCGAGAGCCGGCTGCGCCTTTTGGCGGTCCGTTTCGCCGGGGCTCCGTTCGAGCCACCGTTCAACCTGCGCTCGCCGAGCTTCGACGACTTGCTAGAGGAACGGCGCCAGCGGCGTCGCCTGCTGGCGGATTTACGAGAGTGGCTCATCGAGGGGCTTTTCCGCGCGGTCCCTAGGGTTGCGGATCGGGGAACCAGGCGCCGGCTCCTCGAGACGAAGCGGCGAGTTTTCAACGGTCTTCAACTGGATTCGGCCGATCTTCCGCTCACCCCGGAGTTGCTCGCCGCCCTGACGCGCTATAGGGAGCTGATAGCAGAGGAGGAAGCCTGCTGCGGAGCGCGGGCCCAATCCATCCTGGATGAGGTCCGCCAGCAGCTTCAGGCGATCTGGGCCGATCCCCGGTTCCGCTTGGCCTGTTGACAGGCCAGCCCGGACTTGGTCGAGGATCTCGAGAAGGAAGGCTTTCCCGTCGCGGGCGAGCCACCTCGATCGAGCGCGGCTTCTATGCTTTCGTGTCGCGTTGGACGAGCAAGGCAAACCCGTTTCACCTCTTCGCCGAAATCGCCTTTCCGCCGGCCTCGGGGATCGCCGTGGACGGTGATCACGAAATTGTGCTCGATGCCGCCACCCTCCTCGCGATCGAGCGGAGGCTGCTGCCGAGGGTGGACGATCCGCAGCGGATTCGTTTGGTCTTGCGCCCGTTTCAGCGACTCGACGAGAAGTTGGTCTTCTGGATTCCGATGCGACCGGGATTCCGGCGCGTGGCGCGCCCCTCCGGAGATCCCGTTCTCCAGGCGACGATCGGATTTTTCGCGGAACAGAGGCGCCGTCTCGGTCGCCCCACGGGCACTCTCGCGGAGTGGCTCGCGGCCGGCGGCGGGACTCGCGCGTCGCTGGCGGAGCTGTGCCGGGAGGGGATCCTAGAGCAGTACCTGATTCCGGATCTCGACCGCTTCAGCGAGTCTTTGCGAGGGATCGATCCCGATTTCGACCCGGAGCTTGAACGAATGGCGACGTTCCACCTCGCCCGCGTCTCGACGGCGGCGCTCGAAAGCTTCAGCGTAACCAGCCAGGTGCGCTCCTACGTGAACAGTTATCGCAGCCTGGAGCCAGAGAGCTTCGAGGCGGCGGCCGAGGAGGTCGGTCCGGCTCTGCGGGAGGCTCAAGCCTTGCTTCGAGGAACACAATTTCTCCATCTACGACTACGTGATCCGTTCCTATCTCCTCGATTACCTGGCGCAATCTGGAAGGGACCAGGTCCCCTATCTTGAGATCCTGCGGCATTTCCTGCGGCATCACCAGGAGATCGTTCCGCGCTATCAGCCAAAGGCTCACCGGAGCCAGGCGGAGCAGGACCGGCGGACGCACCAAGCGGATCGGCTGCGGCGCCTCGCGGGCCGGATCGACACGACTGCTGCCCTGCAGGTGTTGGAGCTTCCCTATCCAGGCGATCTCCGCAGCCTCTGCTTCAACGGACCGTTCGATTTCGTGGAACGGATCTTCTACGTCTCAAACGTCTTCGCCGGCGCCGGGCGCTTCGCCGGGCGTTATCTGCTCCACCGACGGCAGGCGCAGGAGAGCCGGTGCGACGACGGAGACCTGCACGTCGAGCTGGCGGTGCCGCCGGAGCCGAACCTCAACTACGTCGTCCGCCGCTTTCCAACAGGATGTGGCTTCGAGGCTCGCTATGCGCACAAATACGAGCACTGGATTGATCCTTCGGAGATCCTGGTGATGCGCGACGGGGTGGTGATCGCCTACCGCCACGCCGTGTCGGGCCGGCGGCTGCGCCTCCACTACAGCGGTTTTCAACTCGCCCCCCAATTGCCGACGGAGTACCAGCTCCTCCTGGTCGGCCATGCGGACAGCTTTCACAACCCTTTTCTGCGCAAACCCTGCGTGGGCTACGACCCGGGGCTGCAAGTGGGGCCGGTCTGCCTGCGCCGGAAGAGTTGGGTCGTAAGTCAGGATTTCTGGGGCGACCTGCCGCGGGAGCGAAGCAACACCCGTTTCGCGGCGGGTCTGCGGGAACTGGTGCAGGACCGGCTGGCTCCAAACGACCTCTGGTACTACCACAACCTCCAGGACTGGCCCTGGCACATCAAGCCCCGCTTTCTCGACCTGCGCAGCCCGCTGAGCGCCTACGCCTTCCAGCGGGAGATCACAGCGTCGGCCTCGGAGGCCACCGTCTCTCTGTCACCCATGCGGCCGGCCCTGGCCCACCTCCATCATCGCGATGGATCCCCTGTGGTCACGGAGCTGATGATCGAGGTCTGACCATGTCCTGGCTCAGCCTCCATCTGTTCCTCCAGGACGGCTTCGACGAGTTCCTGATCTCGGCCCTGCCACTGTTCCTGGCGGCCGAGTCGGAGCGCGGGAGCTTCTGCCGTTTCTTCTTCATCCGCTATTCCGAAGGAGGGGACCACCTTCGCCTGCGCTTTCTGGCACCCCAGGGACAGGGGTTGGAAGAGCGGCTGGCACGTTGCGTGGCAACCGTCGCTGGAGCCGGCTTCCGCCTCGAGCCGGTTCCCTATGACCGGACACGACACTACTTTGGCGAGACCCGGGCCTCGGTCTACGCGGAGCTGATCAACGAGAGGACCTCACGCCTCGCCCTGAGGCTCCTCGCAGCCTGCGCGGGCCAGACTCGGCTCCGGCGTTGGCTGGTCCTAGCCGCGACCCACGACCTCGTGATCGAAAAACTCACCACCGGAGACGCCGACCGGCGTGCCTGGCTGGTCGAGTCCCGGGGCTTTGCCCGGCGTGCCGCCGAGGAGATCAGAGGGCCGGAGGCCCGCCCTGCTCTGGAGGAGGGCGAGCGCACGGCCGGCCGTTGGTCGGCGCCGCTCGAGGCCGTACGGGCGCGCCTGCTGCCCCTGCTCGGTTCCGACCGCGACATCCGCCGACTGGCGGCGCTGCTGCGTCGAGCCCGTCGACTGCCCGGCGGCAGCTCCGTCGGTATCCATGGTCTGCACCTGCTGCACAACAAGCTCGGTTTTTCCTTCATCGAAGAGCACGCCGCCTATGCGGCCTTGATCCAGGACAGGAGAGCACGATGAGCGAATGGCGTTCGTATCACGTCTATACCAGCGAGGTGGATCGGCTGATCGTCGATTGCGTTCATCCCTTTTGCCAGGAATGGGAGAGCCGTATGGAGAGACGCTCCTGGGAGCGCCACTATGCCGGAGGCCCAAACCTGCGGATCCGGCTGCAAGGGCCGGCGGCCGTGGTAGCGACTGCCGGTGAGGAGCTGGCGGCCAGCGCGCGCGCCTTTCTAGCGGTTCATCCCAGCCCGGACCTGGCCAGCTACTCCGAGGCGCAGGTGGTCCGGCTCCTCGAATGGGAAGAGACTCCCTCCGACGCTGGCGAGGAACTCCGCTACCGCAACAACGTGGTTGAGGAGCACCCCTATCCGCCGGCCACGGACGTCTATGTCTCCCGCGAGGCAGCAAGGTTGATGGAGGATTTCCGCCATGACATCGTGCCGCTTGCCTTCCGCTTGCTGACCGGCCGCCGGCCTCGCCGGGAAGCGCTTCTCCGCCTCTATTTCCTGAAGGCGCTCGAAGGCAGTGCGGATATCGCCGCGGGGAGTGTGTCGTACAAATCCCATTGGGAAGGCTTTGCCTCTTCCTTTCCACCCCTCACGGTCATCGAACGCATTCAGGCTTCCTACAGTGCCAACAGGGAGTATTTCCAAACGCTGCTGCGTGAGGTGGCCGATCTCTTCGCACAAGGGCGGATCGATGAGGATCCGGAGCCGCCGCCTGGCAAACTCTGCTCCGGCGCTACCGGAGCCGGGCTCGCCAGATCCTCGCCGAGGGCACCCATATCACGCCCCAGGCGGCCACCTCCGAAGAGGCAATCCAATTGCGGCGCCGGGCCGAGTCTCTCCGCCTGCGCGACAGTGAGTTCGTACGGACTTTCTGGGCCGATGAGTCCTTCGTCTCCTCACTGCAGCACGAGCCGTCCTTCCTCGTCCCGAGAGTACTCACGAACCTGCTATATACTTTGCTGGCAGCCGTAGGATTGAAGGCGATCGATAAATTCACCCTCTGTCACGTTGCCTATCGATCCGTCGAAGAGCACTCGCAATGCAATCTGACCGACATCCTGCGGCGAAACATCGCCTGGGTCGTCGCAAGGCATGCTGAAGGTGAAGCTTCGGAAGTTGCTAGCCGTTAGAAGAAGGGACGACAGTCTGAATTGGAGGCCTCACTATGTGGTTGAACGACCTACGCATTGCCCTCCGTTCTCTAGCCAAGAACCCGGGATTTACGATCACGGTCTTCCTGATCCTCGCCTTGGGGATCGGCGCGAACACGGCGACTTTCAGTATGATCGACGCCGTGCTGGTGCGCTCGCTCCCCTACCCGGAGCCGGACCGGCTGGTCAACGTCTGGCCGGACAAACCGCTGCCCCGCGGAGCCTATGTTCTCTTCGAGCAGAGGAACCGGTCCTACGAAGACCTGATGGGGTATAGCCAGGCCAGTCACCTCAGCCTGACGGGCGCGGGCGAGCCGGTACGGCTGAGCCTTCTTCGTCACCGGAGACTTCTTCTCCGTACTCGGCGGCCAGGCGGCCCTGGGCCGGGTTTTCCAAGAGGGCGATGACAAGCCGGGGCGTGACCGGGTGGTCATCCTCAGCCAGAAGCTGTTCCAACAACGCTTCGGTAGGGATCCGAAGGTCATCGGCCGGTCCATCACCCTGGATGGTATCGAGAGGACCGTCGTCGGCGTCATGCCGGCCAATTTTGCGTTCCCGAGCCGCGATGTGGACGTGTGGCTCCCCGCCACCTTCGATCCCAGCCAGTTCCAGACCTACTGGATCGCCGGGGCCCTGCACATGATCGGCCGTCTACGCCCAGGCGTTTCGGTGGAGCGGGCCGGCACCGAGTTTCGCGAGCTGATGCCGGCGATCCGCGGTGCGTTTCCCTGGCCCATGCCGGACAGCTATGGAATGGATGCGACCGTCGTACCCCTGCGCGAACGGATCGTAGGAGGTGTGCGCCCCATCCTCCTCGTCTTGATGATCGCGGTTGGCCTGGTTCTGCTGACCGCCTGTGTCAATATGGCGAACCTCGGGCTCGTGAGAGCACGGACCCGGCACCGGGAGATGTCGCTCCGCGCCGCTCTCGGGGCTGGGCGCGGCCGTCTCACCGCCCAGCTCCTGACCGAAAGCCTGACCCTCGGTCTAGTGGGCGGTGCCGCCGGGCTGCTCCTGGCAGCGGCCGGCATCTCCTGGCTGCGGTTGATCTTGCCGGGAAGCATGCCGCGCATCGACGAGATCGGCATCGATCTGCGCGTCGCCGGCTTCACTCTGGCAGTCTCGCTGCTCACCGGACTGGCCATTGGCATCCTGCCGGCCCTGAGCGCCTCCCGTCCCGACCTCCAGGCTACTCTCAAGGAAGACAGCCGTGGGGGTGGCTCGACTCGCAGCAGCCGTCGCTTCATGGGTCTTCTGGTCTCCGTCGAGGTCGCCGTGACCCTGGTGCTCGCGGTCGGTGCCGGGCTGCTAGTCCGTAGCTTCTGGGAGCGTCTGCAGTCCCCGCCGGGCTTCGAGCCGGACAACGTGCTGTCCGTTTCCCTGGCCCCGCCCGAGGTGCGCTACGACTCGGACCCGAAGCGGCGGATCCTCTATGACGAGCTTCTGCGCCGACTCGCGGCCCTGCCCGACGTCGCCCAGGTCGGGCTGACCAGCCAAATGCCGTTCTCAGACGAGATCTTCGATGGCGTCTTCCAGATCGAGGGCCAGCCGGTTGCCGCCGGCGACTGGCCCATCTCCGATGCTCTCTTCTCGGTGAGCAGCGATTATCTCCGGACACTCGGTGTACCCCTGGTCCGTGGCCGCTGGTTCACCCTCCAGGACCGCGAGGGGTCGCCGGGCGTGGTCCTGATCAGCGAGAGCCTGGTGCAGCGGTACTGGCCTAACCAGGATCCGGTCGGCAAGCGCATTCAGTTCCCCGGGGACAAGGAGTGGCAGACCATCGTCGGCGTAGTCGCCGATACCAAAATCAGCCAGCTCACCGAAGAGACCCGGACGGCGCTCTACCGCCCGTTCTGCAGGCTCCCATTGGACCCATGTCGGTCGTCCTCCGGACCCGCTCCGAGCCGGAGCGGGTCATGGCCTCGCTACGCCAGATCGTGACGGAGGTGGAGGCGGACATGCCCATCAGCTCCGTCCAGTCCCTGGACGATCTGATCGCCCGCTCGCTGGCCCAGCCGCGCTTCACCATGAGTCTCCTCTTCTCGTTCGCGGTGCTCGCCTTGGTGCTGGCGCTCCTGGGGATCTACGGAGTCACCGCGTACACGGTGGCCCAGCGCAACCGTGAGATCGCGGTCCGTGTGGCGCTGGGCGCCGCCCCGAGTCAGGTGCTCTGGCTGATCGTGCGCCAGGGTCTGGCGCTGGCGGTGCTCGGCGTGGCGCTCGGCGTGCCGGCGGCTCTCCTGGCCACCCGATACATGGGGGAGCTGCTCTATGGGATCAACAGCCAAGACCCTGCCACCTTCTCGGCCGTCGCCCTGCTGCTCACCGCGATGGTGACGCTCGCCAGCTACTTGCCGGCGCGGCGCGCCCTGCGTGTCGATCCGATCCTGCAATTGCGGGCCGAATAGCCGATCTCAGGAAGAGCCGGCGGCCAGAGCCATGCGCACCAGAGAGGCGAGGCTGTCGGCTTCCGTTTTTTCCATCACCCGCGCCCGGTGCTGCTCGACCGTTTTCATGCTGAGGGCGAGCTCGCGAGCGATCTGTTTGTTGAGCAGCCCGCGCACCACGAGTCGCATCACCTCGCGCTCGCGCGGCGTCAACCGCGCCAATCGGTTATGAATCTCCTGCGTCTGCTCCTGCGTCCGCTGCCGGTCCGAATCGAGCGCCACGGCCTTTTCGATGCAGTCGCGGAGCTGCTGTCCGGTGAACGGTTTTTCCAGGAAGTCGACCGCCCCCTGGTGCATGGCACGCACCACCATGGGAACGTCGGCACAGGCAGCACTCAGGATCGCGGGCAGCTCGATTCCAGACTCCTTCAGGACTGCTTGGAGATCGAGGCCGCTCATGCCGGGCATGCGGACCTCGAGCAGCAGGCAGGCCGGGGAGAGAGGAGGAGAATAGCGTGCGAGAAAGTCCTGGGCCGAGATAAACAAGCGAATCTCCCAATCGAGAGTTTCCAGAAGGAACGACAACGATTCGCGCATCGCCTTATTGTCGTCGACCAGGTACACGGTGGCGCGCTGCGTCCGCAGAGGCGAAGAGGACGTGCTCACCGGCTCCACGGAAACCACCTCGCGCAGCAGAAGGTCGAGATCGGTGATCACGATTTCCGGCTCTTTCCAGTTGACAAAGGAGCGCAGGCAATGACTGATCTTCCCGGCATGCGCCACTTGCTCCGCGATGCGGAGGAAAGCCTGCACGAGTGCTTGCTTGTCGGCCTTGCCGGATTCCAACTGCCGCAGGCAGCCGCTGGCGTAGTTGGCAATCGCACCCAACGGCTGGTTGAGCTCGTGAGCCAAGCTCGCCCCAGGTGTTGCCGCGTGCCGGTCCTCGGCCCAAAAGCGGTTGCCGATCTCCTGCTCCAGCTCGAGATTGGCTGTGGCGAGCCCCGCTGTGCGCGCGACCATCAGTTTTTCGGCTTGGCTCTGTGCAGACCGTTCCTGGAGCGTCGCCACGATCGGCGGAGAAAGGTCGCGAAGTTGAGCGTTGTAAGCCATTGCGAAGAGCTGTAGAGCAATGGCGGTGCCATCTCTGTGACGCCGCAGAACGATGAAAGGAGGGCGAAAACACCGCGTGCCGGGTAACACGCTTCCCATCTCATGGGTAAGACTTTTCCCATCTCGGGACAGAATTTAATGAAAGAGCTGGCCGCGATCGCGAGCCATCCAGGAGGAAACAATGAGAGTTCCAATGTCCAGAATCTTGCCGCTTGTCCTCGGTCTTTACGCCATCGTGACGGCGGCCTCCGCTCAGGTCCCCGTCAAGAATCTGGAGGGGAGGGACGTCCTGCCCCTCCAGGAGGATTTCAACGCCCACCCGGAGCGGGTGCGATTGCTCCTGTTGCTCTCCCCCGGCTGTGGGCGCTGCCTGGAAACCTCCCGCGAGGTGGAGAAGCTCCTCCAGGAGATCGGCGATGAACGGGTCCAGGTGCTGGTGGTCTGGGGCCCCCTGTTGCGCACGGACAACTACGACGAGGCGCAGAAGAAGGCCGGGCTGATCCAGGACCCGCGGGCCATCCACTACTGGGAGCCGGGGCGGGTCCTGGCCCTCGGGTATGGCGAGCGTCTGCCCTTGCCAGGAGAATTCAACTTCGCGGTGGACATGGTCCTGCTCTTCGAACCGGGCGTGACTTGGAGCGGAGCGAGCCTGCCCATCCCCGGAGTCTGGTTCCACAAGCTCGGAGAGGACGAACGGACGTTCTCCCCGGAAAAGCTGCGCGACGATATACGGAAACGGCTCGGGAGCTCGTCTGCTGCACCTCACCCAACGCCGGAACGGCGGGAGATTCCTCTCCCGCCCTTTTGATTTTTCGGATCGATTCCCTACTGGCAGGTCCGCGAGCCGCCCTGGTTGCGGCAGCGGTTGGAGCAGCACTGGCTGTTCGCCGTGCAGCTCGCGCCGATGGGCAGGCAGACGGTGCAGCCGGAGGCGTTGAAGGTGCAGTTGCCGTTGCAGGCGAGCGTGCCGCCCGAGAAGCCCTGCGTCACGCCGCACCGGACCGGAATGAGGCGCAAGCGGACGCTTCCAACGCCGGGACTCGCGGAGAGGCTGGCGTTCTTACACTTTTTCGGCCAAAGTGTCCGGGAGGGGCCGCAAAGTGTCCGATCGGCGGCCAATGTGTCCGAACGGCCGAAAATGTGTCCGGGAGAGCGTTTTTTGTGTCCGAACGGCCGCCGTGGCGCTCGAACGGGAGGCGTTCCGCTTGTCCGGCGTTCCTCCCGGCCACTCCGGGCGCCGATAAACTGAAGGCCGGGTTCGCTGGTCCTACCGGACATCTGTTACGGAATCACGGCCGAGACCCGCTCCAGCGCTCAACCGTCCCAATCTCAAACCCATCCGAGAAGACCGCGGCCTCGAGGATCTGCGCCATCTCGTTGATGTACTCCTCGATGGCCGTGTAACCCGAGGGCCTCACGGACGTGGCATCCGCGGCGCTCGCCGGGTTGAGACCGTGGGCGGTCTCCCAGCCGTTTGGCATGCCGTCGTTGTCGGTGTCGGCTGGCGGGGTTCCCGGGGTGAGGCCTTGCAGCCAGTCGGCGGGGCGGCGGTTGCCCCAGGTGCCGGTGCGGGTGGTGGTTTCGTCGACGGCCCAGCGGTTGACGAGGTCTCGGGGCCAGGCTCCGGCGCGGGCCAGGACGGTGTCGTAGGCCACGGCTGGGGTATCCGTGGGGATCGGGACGTAGCCAGGGTAGGCGGTAAAGTTGAATTCACCCCAGTTGTTGAACTGGGTGGACTGGATGCCGCAGCAGGCGAAGTCGTAGGCGTCGCCGAAGCCGGGGGTGGTGTTGGGGTTGTCCACCCGGCCGGTGAAGGTTCCGGGGTGGTCCACCCAGTTGTTCCAGACCCAGTAGCGGGTCGGCACGGTGGGGCCGTTTTCGGGATCGAACCAGAGGGGGGCGAGGTTGGCGCTGGGGCCATCCTTATAGAAGTTTCCGATGACGTTGAAGTCGCCGTTCGCCGGGTTGTGGTGGACGAAGCCTTCCCGTCCGTTGTAGATCACGTTGTTGCGTACGTCGGCGGGGCCTTCCGCGAGGGCCGGCGTGCGTGCCTTGTTGTGGACGAAAAGGTTGTGATGGATCGAGATCCGGCCGCCGTCCGGGCCGTTCAGGAGGCCGTAGTTGTGCGCGGCGCCGTCCGGATGGCCGCCGTCGTAAACGGGGAACGTGATCGCCGACCACTGCACGGTCACGTCCTGCGCGCCGCCCCAGAGGTCGAGGTTCTCGTCGACGGCGTGCGAGATGTCCACGTGGTCCAGCATGATGGTGTGGTTGGTGGAAAACTGGATCGCGTCGTGCTGCTCGGGCGGCCAGGTGGCGTTCGCGACCGGGGGGCGGACCCGCAGGTGGCGGATGACGATGTTGCCGAAGCTGGTCCCGAACTCGGTATAGAGATGGCCGTGGATGGTGATGCCGGCTCCCGGCGCGGTCTGCCCTGCGATCGTGACGTTCCCGTGGGGGATCATGACGTCTCCATTGATCACGCCCGAGACGGCGAAGACGATGATCCGCGCACCCGGCTGGTCGAGCGCCCATTGCAGGCTGCCCGTGCCGGAAGCGGCGAGCGTCGTCACCTTGAGCACCTGGCCGCCCCGGCCCCCTGTGGCCACGGCTCCGAACCCCTGGGCGCCCGGGAAAGCCGGGATCGCCTGGGCCGGGCCGGCGGCCCCGCCAGAAAGAACGAGCCCCACCACCGCGGCCGCCCGCAGCCATCCTCCGCATGCTGTTTTCATGGGGGAGATATAGAACAGAGGGGGGTTGGGGTGCTGTGGAGTTTTTCACAGCGGGCCGGGGTAGGGGGGTGAACCCGGTTGAAGCGGTAGAGACCGTAGGGTGCGCTCTGCGCACCATGACCCTCGCTGAAGGTGCGCGGAGCGCACCCTACTTCAGCCACTCGAACGTGTCGTAGTGCTCGCGGGTCATGCCGAGGCGCTCGTAGACCCGCTGGGCGCCCATGTTGCGCCGGTCCACGTAGAGGCGGATCCCCTTGAGATCCGGATCGCCCGCCACCCGGTGCCGCAGGTGCTCGTAGAGAGCCCGGTAGACGCCCCGCCCCCGCTCCTCGGGCACCACGTAGACGGACTGGATCCAGAGCACGGTGCCGTTCCTCCAGTCGCTCCACTCGAAGGTGGTGAGCAGGCCGCCCACGACCGGTTCGGCAGCCCCCTCGCGCTCGGCCACCCAGTAGGCGCCCTTGGCCGGATCGGCGAACACGGCCTCCACGCCGCGGGTCACGGTGTCGCGGTCGAGCTCCAGATCCTCGGTCTCGCGGGCCATGCGGAGCTGGAAGTCCACGATGGACCGGCACGTCTCCGGGCCGGGCGGCCAGGATTCTCAGGTCAGGCAGGAAAAAGTCAGCCAAGGAGCGGGATCTCCAGCCGGGCGAACAGGCGGGCCTCGACCCCGGCGTCGAGCGGCTCGTCCGGCAGCTCCCGCACGGCGCGCACGGCGGCCGCGACGTCCTCGCAGAGCCGCCGGCAGGCGGGGCATTCCGCGAGGTGCTCCTCGATCCGCTGGGCCCGCTCGCGGCTCAGGCGCCCGTCGAGGCTCTCGGTCAGGTCCGCCTGCACCTCGCCGCAGTGGAGGCCGGCGGCCATCTGGTAGTTGGGATCCCCGGAGAAGTCATCCGCCAAGGCCGTCCTCCTTCCACAGGGCCAGGAGCCGCAGGCGCGCCCGGTGAAGCCTCGTCCGCACGGTGGAGTCGGGCAGGCCCGTCACCCGCGCCACCTCGTCCAGCGTGAAGTACTCGCGGTCGCAGAGGGTCAGGATCTCGCGGTCCTCCGGCGGCAGGGCGTCGAAGACGGAGGCGATGGACCTCTCTTCCAAAAGCCACCTCTGGCCGGCGAGCCGAGCCAGCTCGCGGAGCGAAACTCCGTCGCCACCCGCGCTGGTCCGGGGATGGCGGCGGTCGAGGGCGCGCCGGGCCAGAACGAGCAGCCACGTGCGGGCCGAGGGCTCGTCGCGGTACCGGGCCGCGCTGCGGCGGGCGGCGGCGAAGGTGTCGTGGAGGGTGGCCTCCAGATCGGCGTCCCCTCCATCCCCGGCTTCGCCCCCGGCACCGATAGGCATCGCCGCCCGGAGAAAGCGGTACACGGCTCCCTGATGCCGCCGGACCAGGTGGCTGAACGCGCCGAGGTCACCGGCCGCGGTCCGGCCGATCAACGTCTCGTCACTGATCCGTACGTCGTCTGCTTCCACCATCTCCCGGGTCCGGGGCCGCAATGTCCTGGATGCCCGGGAATCTTACAACGGCGCGCTTACTTCAGGTGCGTCTCGAACAGCTTGAAGATCCGGCGATACTCGTCGAGCCAGCTCGTGGGCTGCACGAAGGCGTGGTCTTCCACGGGGTAGACGGCCAGCTCGAAGCTCTCCTTCTTGAGCTCGATCAGCCGCTGCACGAGGCGCACGTTGTCCTGGAAGAAGACGTTCGAGTCCAGCATGCCGTCGCAGATGAGGAGAGGCTTCTGGAGCCCCGCCGCGTACTCGATGGGCGAGCTCTTCTCGTACGCCTCGGGGTCGTCCTCCGGCCGGTTGAGGATGTTCGAGGTGTACTCCTCGTTGTAGTGTGCCCAGTCCGAGACAGGGCGCAGCGCCGCGCCGGCGGCGAACAGGTCCGGCGCCCGGAACAATGCCATGTAGGTCATGAACCCTCCGTAGGAACCGCCGTAGACGCCCACCCTCTGGGGATCGACCGCCTTGTGGGCCACCAGCCAGGCCACGCCGTCCTGCATGTCCTCCAGCTCCGGAGTCCCCATCTGGCGGTAGATCGCCGTGCGCCAGTCCCGCCCATACCCCGCCGAGGCGCGGTAGTCCATGTCGATCACCACGTAGCCGTTACGGGTCAGGAGGGTGTGGAACATGAACTCGCGGAAGTAGTTCGACCAGCCGAAGTGGACGTTCTGGAGATAGCCCGCGCCGTGGACGAACATCACCGCCGGGTACTTCCGCGCCGGATCGAAGCCCTTCGGCGTGTAGACCCGGGCGTACACCGGAGCCGGAGCGCCATGGGTGGAGGGGATGGGGACGATCTCCGGCATCGCCCAGTCCTGGGCCAGGAAAAACTCCGTCCGCGTGCTGGTGACCTGTTTTGCCGCGCCCCCAGGCCGGTTGGCCTGCACGTAAAGCTCGTTCGGCCGGTTGATCCCCGAGTGGAGGATCAGGAGCTGCTTTTCGTCCGGCGACGGGAAGACGTCCGTGAGGCCGCCCAGCCGCGTGAGCTGCTCGGCCTTGCCGGTGGCGACGTCCACGCGCCACGCGTCGTTCTTGCCCGGGTGCTCCTGGTTGGCCGAGTAGTAGAAGGCCCGGCCGTCGCGGCTCAGCCGGGGCGTCGAGACCTCGTAACGGCCGGGGGGAGTCAGCAGGCGCTTCTCCCCGGACTCGAGGGGGAGCAGGTAGAGGCCGGAGAAGCCGGTCTCCTCGGAGAGGAGCCAGAGGGTCTCGTTGTCCCGCAGCCAGCCGAATTCGTTGAAGTTCCAGTTGATCCAGGCCGGATCGGTCAGCCGGTCGCGGGAGGTGAACGCGCCGGTTCCCGTGTCGAAGGTGGCGATCCAGCGGTCCTTGTTGTCCCGCGCGCGGATGGCCAGGGCCAGTTGCCTGCCGTCGTCGGACCAGTGCGTCTCGGCGATCTCGACGGGCCGGGGCTTGTCCTCCTTTTTCGCCTCCTCCTTGGGCTCCGCCTTCGGCTCTTCCTTCGCGGGCTCGCCGTCCTTCTTCGCCACCTCCGTCAGCGCCTTCTTCTTCGCGGCGGCGGCTTCGCGCAGGGACTTCAGGGGATCGTCCTTGATGCCGGGGAGCATCGCCAGATCGAGGTCGTGCCGCTCGTGCTTGACGAGGTCGAGGAGGATCACCGAGTGGGGCACGTAGGCCTCGCCTCCCACCTTGGAGCGGACGTCGCGGGTTTCCACGTAGCCGCTCTCGGTGACGTAAACGGGCATCTTGGCGGGCTTGAGGTCCCCCTCTCCCCGCTTGGGTGCCGTCACCACAGCCAGCCAGTCGCCGGAAGGGGACAGCCGGACGGCCTCGAGGGTGATTCCCTTCCCGAGGTACCAGGGGAGCGGCACCCGGGCGGGGTCGGCCTTCTGGTTGGCCAGCCGCTCCTCGCGCTCCCGCTTCTCCTGCTCCTGCTGCCGGCGGATGACGTCGAACAGCCGCGTCTGCTGGGCCGCCAGGTACGGCGGCTCGTCCTCCTCGGCGGGGTCCTTGGTGAGCCGCAGATCGGCGGGCTGGGACAGCAGGCCGGTCTCCAGGTCGTAGAGGAACACCTTGGTGTCCTGGTAGAACCCGATCCTCTTGCCGTCCGCCAACAGGAACGGCTCGGTCTCCGCCTCCGCCGTGCGGGTGATCTGCCGCACGGTGCCCGTCACCAAATCCTTGAAGAACACGTCCCCCTGGCGCGACCAGACCTTCTTTTTGTGGTCCCGCGACCAGGCGCCGCCCAGGGCGTCCACCTTGCCGCGGTCCACGGCCTCGACTTTGGAGGACTTGCCGGTGGCGAGGTCGAGGCGGAAGAGGTCCCGCGGATTGCGCCCCTCGCCATCCCGCTCCCGCTCGTAGTAGACGGCGCGGCCGTCGTCGGCCCAGTAGGGATTTTCGGGCGGATTTCCGAGCCAGTCGGAGTCGGCCATGATCTGCTCGAGGGTAATCTCTGTCGAATCAGTCTCGGCGGAATCAGCGGCCTGGGCCGGCAAGGCCGGCAGAAGGAGCGACAGGCAGAGAGCTCCGGCGGCGAGGGATCGCGTTTTCAAGGTCATTCGTCGTTTCCTCAAGGAGATGGCAGGCTTTGCTCCAGATTGTTCCGGATCGTACAGGCCGGAATGATACGGGCAGAAGCTCCGAGAGTTCCACAACGAGGGGAGACGGAGGGGGGATTCCCGGGCGGCGAGGCCGCCCGGGGAGTGGTTTTACGAGAGCGTTACCGCGAGGCCTGCATCTGGGCCGTAGTCTGGGTGCCGCTGACCTTGAGGGTGCTGAGCAGCCCCTGGAAGGCCTGCTCGTTGGCCGCGAACGCCGCGTCGGGCGTGGTCATGAGGAAGATGATCACGTCCTGCTCGCGGGGAATGGCCACCCAGTGCTGGGTCGTGAGCACCGTGCCCTTGCCGTCGATGGCGGAGCCGTTGCCCGGGGCCGTCACCACCAGCGAAAAGCCGCGCTTGCCACCGAAGTCGCCGAGCCTCCTTGGTCTTCACCTGGGCGCCGAATCCGCTCTCCAGAGCCTTCGCGCTCTGTTCCAGGAGAACCTTGGGATTGAGCGCCTTGCCCGGCGTCTGCACGAAAGCCACGATCGAGGCCACCTTGTCCGGCGACCACACGCAGCACGGGCTGCCCGGGAGCGAGAGAGTAGAGGGGTCACCCTGCTCCCAGCCCTGGGGCGCGGCGAACGAGATGCCGATCTGCTCCGGGGTCATTCCTGCCGGGGCGGCAGGCGCCGCGGGTGCCGCAGGTGCCGCGGGCGCCGGCTGCGCGGCCTGCGGAGCGGCCGGGGCCTGGGGCATCGCCGGGTCCTGAGGAGCCATGGCGGGGTCCTGCGGAGCCGGCATCACCGGATCCTGGGGCTGTGGGGATTGCGCCCACGACGGCAGGAGCGGAGCGGTCAGCAGGGCGGTTGCGAAAACGAGAACGCGGGTATTTCGCGGATTCATGGTTTTTCCTCGGCTCTCCAGTGGCATCGATCCATGCCGGTTGATAATTTGGTTCCGGGATCGCTACGCCTGGATCCCAACGCTCAGGCCCTATGGATTATGCAGCTCCCATGCCCGCGGCGCCCATGACACCGAAAACCGCGAAGGCCCTGCCGGCTTGACCGTGCAGGGCTGGGGGTTCCCAAACCTCCCGCGGGAGGGAGGACGCTCCGTCCTTTTTTGTGGATTGAGCCGGTGCAAAGGGGGCTGGGAGTGGGCTAGGAGCGGCGGCGCTTCGCCTTTGCGTCGCGCCTCATCATCTCGGGAGTCTTGTGCTTCACCGAGAGAACCTCGCCGCTGGTCGCGCCGATGAGCACCGACTCCGCGCCTTTCTGGTCCTTGACCACGATGTCAAACATGTACACCAGGTTGTCGTCGTCCCGCTTCATCTCTTCGAAAGCCACCTCGCCCGGCACCTTTTCCAAGGCGATGGCACGGGCCTTCTCCATGCCGATGGGGCTCTCTTTCACCGCTTCCGCGGCAGGGGGCATGGGCTTCTCTTCCGGCTGGGCCGCGAAGAGGCTGCCTGCCAGGAGGAGAGAGCTGGCGAGGAGGGCGAAGGTACAGGTGGGCTTTCGTTTCATGGGTAGTCCTTTCCGGATTCCCGAGGATCCCAGAATGGGGATCATGCAGCCACCATATCACCGTGCCTCTTCGTGAATGATTTTCGCGATCCGCTCAGAAAGTGCGCCGATGGTGCGCGAGGGATTGACGCCGAGAGCCTCCGGAATGATCGCGCCGTCCGCCACGTACAGGTTCCGGTAGCCGAAGACCTCGCCCTTGTGATCGACCACGCCGTTGTCGCGCGTGGTCCCCACGTTGCAGCCGCCGAGGGGGTGCGGCGTGACGAGGTCTTTGAGCAGCGTCCAGGTGGGAGGCACCACCGGAGTGCCGCCGGTCGCCTGTGACAACCTCTTATGCATGTTCACGATGGCATGGATCACTTTTTCCGACTCCGAGACGTCCCAATTCAGATGCAGCTCGCGAGTCTGGGAGAACGGAGACTTCCGCAGCGTGAGCACGCCGTTGGCGGCGTCGACGCCCTGCGCGAACCAGGGCATCACGTTGCTGAACGCCTCCCGGCCTTTGAGGGAGCTCTGGAGGGAGTCAATGACCAGCTTCGCCTTCACCCCTGGTCCGGAACGCTCGTACGCTTCGAGCATGTCGTTCAGAAGATTGGGAAGACCACCGTCCTCAATCCAGAACGACTGACCTTCCTGGCTGCGGTCGAGAAAATCGATCGCGCTGGCGATGGTGGGCCCTCTCCAAGGATAGATGTCGTAGCCGTGGTAGAAGGCCGGCGTCAGGAAGTCTCCGTTGCTGCTCCAGTTGTGGCCCAGGAACGGGCTGACCGCGGGGAGGCTGCCCGTCAGGTCGCGGCAGCGCAAAAGGAGGCTCGGTCGAGCCCAGCGAGCCGGCCGCCACGATGACGATGCGCCCCGTCGAGCTCCCCGCACCCGCTTGCCGCCCTTCAACTGGTCATAGGAAACCTTGTAGCCGCCCGTCACGGGCTCCACGTTGCTCACCAGATGCAGCTCGCGCACCTCGGCGCCGTGCTTTTCCGCCCACGGGATGTAATTGCGGTCCAGCGTGTTCTTGGCGTAGACGTCGCAGCCGATGTCGCAGTTGCCCAGGTGGACGCAGGTGCCTTGCTCGACACCTTGGGCGTTGACGAAGGTCTTGCTCTTCGCGGTGTTGTGCGGATCGTCCTGGCCGTAGGTCCAGTCCGGGTCGAACGAGACGGCCAGCTCGAGCTGCTTGAAGCGGCTCCCCTCGCCGATCGACTCCGCGCCCCGCTTCATGAGCCGCATGCGCTCGGACCACTGGTTGGCCGGCACCTTTTTCACGTTCATGAACTGGGCCACGGTGTCGTAGTGGGGCTTCAGCTCGGCATAGGTGATCTCGGCCGGCCAGCCGGCGTTGAAAACGGCGGCCGGGGCCTCGCACGAGATGTTGGCATAGATGAGCGAGCCACCGCCCACGGCCGCGCCCTGCGCGATTCCCATGTTGGGAAACAGCCGGAGGTCCATCCAGCCGTTCTCCTTCTCGGGATGGTCGTGGTTCCAAACCCACGCATCCCCGGGCTTCCTGGGATAGGTCTCCTTCGTCCACCGCCGCCCGCGCTCCAGGATCAGAACCTTGTATCCCGCCTCCGCCAGACGGCAACCGGAGACGGCACCGCCGAAGCCACTGCCGATCACGATGACGTCGAAGTCCATGGGGGTCTCCTCAGCACCTGTTGATTTTTTTGAAGCAAGTCCGGTAGGAACCGAGTTTCCCATGGGGGAAGGTGGGGCGCAAGGGTATGATCTCCGTCAGGAGCCACAGAGAAACGGGGAAATGATTCACCTCCGTCCGTCCCTTCCTTCAGGAAGGCGAGAGAGGAGCCGAAATGCCCGAGATCAAAGTGCTGGCCAGTCCCGATTTCGAAGAGCAGAGCGCGACCCTGACCACCGGGCCGGGAGTCGCCGTCCTGGCGATCCGCCGCCGCGACGGACAGAGCGAGACGATCGACCTCACCGAGCACCTGGAAAGTGTCAGCGTCAAGACGGAGGAAGAAATCCGGAGCCTCCCAGGCGCGGCGGGCTGGGCCATCCTCGGCTCCCTGGCCCTGGGTCCCGCGGGCCTGCTCCTCGGCGCTCTCTGGGGAGGCCGCAAGCAGAAGGAGATCTGCTTCGCGGCTCACCTGAAAGACAGCCGGAAGTTCCTGGGCATCACCGATTTGCAGGCGTTCCAGAAGCTCGAGGCGATTGCGTTCCGGTAGGCTGGGCCCCCCTCAGAACCGGCGCGAAATCCCCATCAAGAGGATGTAGTCCGGGAACGTGGCATCCCCTTCCCTGCCGCTGTAGGGGTTCGGGCGGCGGTTGCGGTAGAAGCCGATCGGTACGTTGAGCGACCAGGTCGTGCCGCCTCGTGAGTACGCGAGGCCCGGCTCGGCGAACATCTCGTAACCTGGACGGCGCCAGCCGTGGCTGTCTCCGATCAGGTCGTAGCGCGGCAGCCCCTCCACGCGATAAGCGAGGCTGGCGCCAAAACCCTTGCCGAACGGCACGACGCCGCCGATCCGCACCAGGAACTGGTCCGGCACCGAATTGACGAGAATCCCCTCGCGGGCGAAATCGGGGTTGTTCCCCAACCCCAGCCCGACGAGGATCGAAGGCGTGCCGTTCGTGTCGCGCGGGTTCGCGAGATAGGTCCCGGACGCAAACAGGGTGCCTTGGCTGAGCTGGCGGAAAGCCTGAATGTCGAACAGGATTCCCCAACCGCCGTCGCCCAACTGCACTGACTGGTCGACCGCCTTTTCCGCGAGGTTGGTGCCGTCGATGTTCGGGTAGGCCTGGGTGACGTCGTACTCGCCCGTCGGCGCCTTGACGCCGAGGCCCAGGGAGACGTTGTGGTGGCTTTCCGGAGCGAAGGCCCAGTAGCGCCCTGTCAGGCTGACATCCCCCAGACCGCTCGCTTCCTGCTTGAAGCGCGGCCCCGGCACCGGGCGAATCGGCGTGGGCACCGCCCAGGACGCCTTGATGAGGGGCACGCCCAGAGAAAAGCCCAGGCGGTCGTTCACCGCATAGGAGACGCCGATGTCCAGCGCCTGCTGGGTGTTGATCACATAGGTCTTCTCACGCTCCCGGATGCGCTGGTGCTCGCTGCCACTGTAATGGGTATCGGAGTCGAGCCCGCGGTAGGACAGGCTGACTTGCCATTCCCCTTTTTCGGGGACCAACCGGCTTGCCGCGCCAAACACGGGCGCGGTCTGGCGGATGAGGACTCAGCCCTGGCCGGCGGCGGGGCGGGATGCGATCAAGCCGGCCGTCAGGAAGACGGCGACGGTCAGAAACGGCGCGGAACGTCGAAACATGTGGGAGGTCTCCTTCAAAATCGGTCCTTCGAAACCGGACAAGGGGCCGAAGATTAGCATGGCTCTATAAGCTCACGGGCCTCCCACCGCCGCCATCTCCTCCCGCACCACGTCGCTGTCGCGGATGGCGAGAGCGGCTTCGAGGTCGCGCCGGGCCCCCTCCAGGTCCCCTTGATACCTGCGGAGCCGTCCCCGGAAGAAGAGCGCCCGCTGGTTCTCGGGCCATAGAGCCAAAACGCCGTCCAGCTCGGCCCGCGCGGTGGCGGCCTGCGCGGGGTCCGCGGCCACGTCCTCGAGGCCGGGGCGCCCTCCGAAGGCGGGGAACATGCCCAGCTCCTTGCTGCCGAGGAGGGGGCCGAACCGGTCGCGCCGAAGGTAGAGGGCGCTGAAGTCGTCCCAATAGACGAGCCCCCATTGCGCCGGGACCCAGGGCTGTACGCCCCGGTCCTCGAAGTCGGTGATCAGGAGGACGTCCACGCCGTAGCGTTCCACGGTCTGAGGGAACGGCACGGTGGTGACCTCGCGCGCCAGCGAAGCGAAGACGTCGTTGCGGCCATCCCAGAAGATCGGCACCTTCTCTCGCCAGGAAAGGAATCCGCCGTAATTCTGATGATTGAAGATCCGCCCCCGCACCCTTTCCCGTTCCAGCCAGCGCACCGCGCCCTCCGGAAATCTCGGGTCCAGCAGCCGCCGCGGGTGATCCATCCAGACGACCACGGCGGCCCAGGCGACCGCGGCCGGCACGGCGGCTCTCAGCAGCGTCTGGAGGCTCCGTCGGACGGCCCGCGAACATCCGGAACACAGCCGGCAGGGCAAGAATGGAAAAGTGAAAGATCAAGCGCGGCGTGCGGAAGGACAGCCCCGCGAAGGTCAGGATGGCCACGATTTCGGCCCACGACAGCTCGCGCCGGCGCCCGGAAATCAGTCCGATCAACAGTAGACCGATCAACACGACGAACGCCACGTTGCTCCACGGCCCGGCCGCCGCGAAATGCCCGAGCTGCCACTCGATGCCGCTGCCGAAGAGCACCTGGCTCAGCTTGAACGGATAAATCCAGACCTGCCAGCCATTCGGATTGATCAGGCTCGCCAGGGCCGCCCCTCCGAAGGCGAAGGCGTAAGGGCGCCAGGGCCGTTTCCGTAAAAACATTTCCAAGGTGAAGAGGCCCAGAACATAGAGCCCAAAGATCACCCCGGAGTGAACGTTCCCCCACAGCAGGAAAAGCCCGGGCAGGGCGAACAGGAAGCGCCGGTCCCCCGTCTTCCGGAACAAGGCCAGGAGGAGCATCGTGAGGGCGAGGAACAGCTCGCTCAGGAGCGCCGCGCGCAGGATCATCTCCCAAGCCACGGCCCACAGACCGAGAGCGAGCAGGCCGGCGGTCCAGAAGAGGCGACCGAGCTTCGGATTCGGTCCTCATCCTCCAAGCGAGCACGCCGCCGATCGCGAGGACGATCAGGACCCGCAGAGCCATCAACCCCGCCAGCCCGCCGAGCCGCTCGACGCCCCAGGTGAGGAGCGAAAATCCCCATTCATGGGTGATCCAGCGCATGCCCGGGCGGGTGAAGGAAAACGGGTCTGTGAGCGGGACCTTGCCGTTCTGAACGATCCACTCCCCCGTCCGCAAATGCCCGAACAAGTCGTCGTGCCCGAGCGGCCAGGACGCCCAGGCCACCGCCAGCGCCACGAGCGCGGCGAGCCCCAGAAAGTCGATCGCACGCCAAGCCGGCCCGGAAGCCGGGGCGAGGTCTTCCCGCCGCTTTGCGGTCTGTTTGTTCCGCCTGCGCTCGTTACCCATGAAATCGTCCTCAGGTCGAAGAGGACGGCATGGTACACCACCAGCTTCAGAAGTATCCCTTCAGTCTCCTCAGCTTGCTCCGAGCTTCCTTCCAGTAATCCTGAGTGGTCGAAGAGCCGGCGCCGACCAGACGGTCGATCTCGTCGGCCCGCCGGGAGAGGTCCTGCACCTTGATTTCTAGAGCCCGGTTGTCCCCGGCCTTGCCGCGGAGCTTGCTCAACGTCCCACGAATGCCGGTGCCCGTCGCCTTCCGAAACTCTCTCTTGGCGCCGACGGCCGCTTCGTTGAAGGCTTCGAGGCGGTTGAAGAGCTCGTCTCCCGCGTCTTCCTGGGATTCCATGGCCTTTTCACTGAAGTTCGCGATGCCCAGGACCAGCTCTTCCATCTCCTTGAACTGATCGACTCCGGCGCTCCCCGGGGAGGTTGGGCGCTCCTCCACCACGGGTGCAGGCTCCGGGGCAGCGGGTGCCGGCACGGGCGGTGGCGGAGCGGTCTCGACCGGTACCGGCACGGCCTCCGAGGGCTTCTTCTTGGTGGGCTTCGGGGGCGGCGGTGTCGTACGCCTGTGCCGCCGGGCGCGGTAGACTCCGTCTGCTCCTGGGTGGCTGGCGCGCTCAGCGGCTCCGCAGCGGGTGCGCCGGGTGCCCCCGTCGCCGGTAAAGTCTGCACGGGCATCTGTCCGGGCACGCCGGCTATTCCAGGGCTGCTTGCGGCCCAGGAGGTCGGCACTGCCGCCGGAATCAGCGCGGTATCCGCCACCTTCTCCTCATCCTTGCCCGACAAGGCCAGGGTGGCAATCCCGAAGCCCAGGACCAGCACCAGGACAGCGGCGGCAACGGCCAGGGCGATCCGGCGATTCTTGCCCTGGAGCAACCCGGCGATGGCGGCGTTCGTCCCGCCAGTAGCTGCCACTGGAGGAGACGAGGGATTCGGCGGTGCGGCTCCGGCGCTCGTCCATGTGGAATCCACGGTGGTCGGGCGATAGACCGGCGCGGGCAGGGGCGTGGCTCCCTGGGGCAGGGTCTGGGGGACCGCCTCCTGAAGGGCACGCAGGAACATCCCGGCGCTGGGGAAGCGGTCGTCCGGGTTCTTGCTCAGGGCGGTCGTCAGAGCCAGAATGACGCCTGGGGGCAGCCCGGGATTGAGCTCGGAAATGTCAGGAGGCAACGCCTCCACGTGGAGCTTCTTGATTCCATACTCCGTATCGTCGTCGAACGGCGGCTTGCCCGCAAGCATCTCGTAGAACACCACGGCCGCACTGTAGAGGTCCGTGCGGTGGTCCACCGAGCGGGGACGCAGGATCTGCTCGGGAGACATGTAGGTCGGCGTGCCGATGGAAGACTGGGACGCCGTCAGCCGCTTGTCTCCGATCAGCAGCGCGATGCCGAAATCCGTCAGCTTGACGCGCCCGGCAGCCGTGATCATCACGTTCGATGGCTTGATGTCGCGGTGGATGACCCCTTCCGAGTGGGCATAGTCGAGGGCGGAGAGCACCTGGGAGAAGATGGCGACCGCCTCCTGGACCGCCATCCGCTGCCCGGCCGCCTCCTTCAGCCGGTCGTCGAGCCCCACTCCCGTCACGAGCTCCATGATGATGAAATATTCGCCGCCCTCTTCGAGCAGGTCGTAGACACCGACGATGTTCGGGTGCTGAAGGCGCGCCTGCGTCTTGGCCTCCGAGAAGAACCGGTCCTTGAACTCAGGCTGCTGCGTCAGCTCCGGGGCCAGCGCCTTGATCGCCACCTGGCGGCCGAGGTTCTCATGGAAGCCCCGGTAGACGACGCCCATGCCTCCACGCCCCAGCGGGGCTTCGATCTTGTACTGTCCTATCTGCGTCCTCATGGCGATCTCCTATGGTGGATCAATATCGTCGGATGGTGAACGGATAGTGAAGCCGATCCCGCCGGAACCTCTCACCTCCAGCGTGGGATCCAACAGCTTGATATCGACGTAATAATTCCCCGCGGCAGTCCCTCTGGGAATGTTGATCGGAATCGTGATCTTCCAGGGGCCGCCCCCGGCAGGGACAGTCTTCACCTGATCGATCGGGCCTGCGATCTTGTCCAGGTTTTTCATCACCCGGGCAATAACGTAGATAGTTGTGGCTTGCTCGAAGGCCGGGCTGACCGTCGCATGAGCAACCGCCACAGCCCGTCCCCCCGGCGTGACCACCTGGGGATGGATCTCGAGGCCCGTGATGGTCAGCTTGCGAGCGGCGCGTCGGCTGATTGGATCCAGCGCTCGGCTCTGTTCGATCAACTCGCGGGATTGCGCGGCCACGGAATCGGAAATCCCGGGTGTGTCGAGCAGTTCCTGAGCGAGGTCTCGCGCTTTCGAAGAGTCACCCTGCGCCAACGCGCTTCGCGCCGACTGTAGCTTTGCTTCCCAAGCTTGGGCTTCCTGAGCTTCCTGATGAACCTGGATTGCATTGGCGAGAGACTCTTCCAGTGCGTGTAGAGAGTCCCTTTCCTCTGCCAGGTTGCTGGGGCTGGGCCCTCCTTCGATAAGGGAATGGAGGATTTCGATATCCTGCCGGGCACCGTCGAAATCGTTTGCGGCGATTTTTTGCCGGGCTTCCTGAAATCTTTTCCGGATGTCGTGCTGCAACCTGATAAGCTCGAGAATCTCATCAGGAATAGAGGCCCCCTGCACAGGGAGCTCCCGGAACCGGCGAGGGTTTCGGTGGTGTGCTGGCTGCCAGCGGTACGCTCTCCCTCTCGGGAGGTGGAGCCGTGTCTATGGGCTCAGCTATCTCTTCCCTTTGTGGCTTCTCCAACGGCGTAGCCGGCGTCGGGGTCTCGGCGGCCGGCACAGGCTTCGGAGCGATCGGAGGGGCCGCGGATCGCTCCCGCAAAGCGAAGACCAGCAATGGGATCGCCACCGCCAGGACGCCGGCCGCCGCTGCCGCCGGGAGCTTCCAGGGGGCACGCACCGGAGGCTTCGGGACCCGCCGGTCGGGGGATGGTTCCTCGTCCTTTGCGGCAACTGCGATAACCGTTGGGACGGAGGGTACCGGAACGGTCACCGCGTCCTGGCGCAACGCTCGCAGGAATGCCCCAGTGCTCTGGAAACGCTCGTCCGGGGATTTCCTCAACGCCAGGGAAAGTGCGTTCGCGATCTCGGACGGGATCTCTGGCCTCAGCTCTCGAACGTCTGGAACCGGAGCCTCGATTTGGAGCTTCTTGATTTCGTATTCCGTCTCGGCATCGAAGGGCGGCTGGCCCGCCAGCATCTCGTAGAGAACGATCGCCGCGCTGTATACGTCGGACCGGTGATCTACAGTGCGCGGACGCAGGATCTGTTCGGGCGACATGTAGGTCGGCGTCCCGATCGTCGATTGAGAAGCTGTCAGCCTCTTGTCGCCAATCAACAGAGCGATGCCGAAATCGGTCAGCTTGACCAGGTCACTTTCGGCGACGAGCACGTTCGACGGCTTGACGTCACGATGTATGACGCCTTTCGAATGCGCGTAATCGAGACCCGTGAGAACCTGCCGGAAAAGATTGAGCGTACGCTCCAGAGCCCACTCGTTGCCGCCCCCCTCCCTGAGAAGGGTCTCCAGGGTGGGCCCCGGGACGTGCTCCATGACGATGCAGAAGCTCCCCTCGTCTTCGATCAGATCGTAGATGGTGACGATGTTCGTATGCTGGAGCCTCGCCTGTACGCGGGCCTCGGCGAAGAACCTCTCCCGGAACTCAGGATGCCTCGTCAGCTCCGGGGCCAGCGCCTTGATCGCCACCTCGCGGCCGAGGTGATCGTGGACCCCCAGGTACACGATCCCCATGCCGCCCTCACCCAGCAGGCTCTGGATCCGGTAGGGGCCGACGAGGTCTTTCATCTGCTTTCTGGGGGACTGGCCGGCTTTTCTCCGACATCTTTCAGCCCCCGGCTTTTTGAGATTGCGGAGAGGACGGCCTGTCCTGGCAGGTAGTGGCCTTTTTGATCGACGTGTGCGATGAAGTGCTTGCGTCCTCCGCGTTCGATGAGGACGAGTGGGTAAGGAGCATCCCAGAGCCCCTCGTCTTTCCTCGCCTCGGCAAGATCCTTCCATCGGATAGCCCAGTCCTGCTTGCTTTTCCCTTGTTGAAGGAACGAGAGCCCCGTTTCAGAGACTCGCAGCAGACCGGTCGAACCCTCTCCAAAGCCCCTCCCAATCAAGGCTACGCGGACCCTGAAGGACTGCTCCTGAGCCGCCTCAGGCGTTTCCGTTTTTCCGGTGTCTTCGCCGGCCGGGCTCTTGGCGGGGATCTCGATTTTCGGCCTTGGCTCGGGTTTGGCCGGGGGCTCAGCCAGCTTCGCAACGGCCCGGTCCCGAAGCGTTCGTGTGCGGGAGGAGACGTTCTCCGGGAGGCCCTCCTCCTCGAGGAGCCGCTCGGCCCGTTCCTTTGCCTCCAGGGACTTTCCGTCGATCAAAAGATCGGCGATCAGGTCGAGCTCGTGTTGCCAATCCGTAGCCTGGGCAGCTGCGCCGTCTTCGACGGCCGGAACGGCGGCCTCTTCAGTTTCTTCAGTCTCTACAGGCGCCTGCTCCGAAGCCTGGGCAGTGAGACTGCTCGTGCCGGCTGCCAAGAGGATCATCGTCATCAACAGCCAGAATCCTGCGCTCCGTCTCCTCATTACTTCTCCTCACGGGAGTTCACGATCTATTCCTTCATGTCGAGCCGGACACTCTCGCCTTCAATACCACCATGGCGGACGAGGTCGATCTTGGTACGAAGAGAGGCAAGCTCGCGCGTCATGGCCCGGGCATCCGCTCCGTCCGGCGGAATGGTTTTCAACAGCATCCCAGCCTGCGTGTAATACTGCTCGGCGTGATCGAAGCGCTCCTCGCGGGTTGCCTTTCTCGCCCCTTTGAGGAGCTCGTCGAACTGCTGCCGGACCTCCGCCTTCTGGGAGACCGGGGGAGGATCGGAAGCCGGTTCCGGGAGAGAGGGCCCTGCAATCCAAAACACGATCAACAGTAGAACGAGGGACAGGGTGGCTCCTCCGGCGATGAGCGCCCACTTCGGAAGCCGCGGCAGAGTCAGGCCCGACAGAGGGCCGGCCGCCGGAACGGGCGTAGCTCTGCGGGCACGCCGGAACGCCAGCCCCATCTGTCCCGCATCGGCAAAGCGCGAACGCCGGGAAGGATTCCTGGCCTTGGCTGCCACATCGGCCAAGCCTTGCCGCACCCACCCGTCCTCCAGAGGGAGCATTTCAAGGATCTCGACCAGGATCTGACCCAAAGCATGGACATCCGTCGAGCAGTCAAGAGTTCCACCGGCCTGCTGCTCCGGCGCTCCGTAAGGCGGTGTATAGGCCTTGAGCCCCTTTCCACCCGAGCGCCGGGCAATGCCGAAATCGATCAAGATCGGCTGCGGCCCCTGTGCAGACGGGGATACCAGGATGTTGTCCGGTTTCAGGTCGAGGTGCAGGAAAGGCGATGCGCGGTGGTGGAGATAGTCGACGGCCTGAAGAACCTTTTCGAAAACGTCGAGCACAAGGCTGGGCTGAGAGGCGTACCGGCGTGCCCATGCGTCCAGTGGCTCGCCTCCAATCCTCTCCATGAGTAGACACACTCGTTGCTCTTCATCAAAATAGCACCGCCGGAACGTCACGATATTGGCATGTCTGAGCTTCGCGCAGAAGTTTCGCTTCTTCCGCGAAGGCCGTGCGTACTTCAGGCCGCGCGCTCATCTCCGTGTTGAGACGCTTCAGGATCAAGCATTCTGACAGAGCACTGGCCGGGTCCTCGACTTCGAACACGTCGGAAAAGCCGCCGCCGGAAAGCTGTCGCAGGACCCGGTAGCTCATCGCCCGCTCCCAATCAGACAATTCCGCTCTTCCGTAGGAAGGCCATGATGTCATCGGGCGTGACGGCAACACTCCCGGCATCCATCGGCACCCAAACGGGATACATCTTGCCGAGGATCTCCATCTCGCCCTTGCGGTGGAACCGGGAAGAAACTATTCCGATCAGCTCACCGTTCCGATTGACGACAGGCCCGCCGCTGCTGCCAGGCTCAATCGAGGCATCGAAGAAAAGATTATGTGAAGTGTCGCCAGTGTCGGTCAGGGGTTGGGCCACCGTTCCTCGAATGAAGGTGGGGATCACCTCTGTGACATCCCTGATCTCGCCGCCGGCACCGCTCGTATTCCTGACCTTCTGCAGATACTGCCCCAATCCTCCTGGATAGCCAAGAATCGCAATTTCGTCCGTCACCTTAACATCCGCATTGGACTTCCCAATGGCAACGGCAGGTGCGATTGTTTGCTGCACTTGGAGAAGGGCTAAGTCATTTTCCTGGGATCCGGCGACGAGAGTAGCCTTGAGCGGTTGCTGCCCCGGGAATTGGATTTCCAATAGATCGTACTCGGGCTTAAGAGAATTGACCTGCTGGGTCAACTCGTCCCATTCCTTGATGGCGAACCGCCAGGGCTCGACGACATGGAGGGCCGTGAGAATCAGACCCGGGCGGATTTGCACTCCTGAGCCCGTTACACGGCCTCCCAAGTCGTCCACCATCAGAGCTGAAGAACCCTCAGAATTCAGGAGGACAGGCCGGCGCAAACGGTAAGCGCATTTGATGTACACCACCGCCGGGCTTACCTTCTTCTCCACCTCAGGCCAGACGTTTTTCTCCTTCTGCATGGCGTCCGTCAACCCCTTCTGGTTGGCCAGCAGCGCGGCATTTTCCTTCTCTGCCTTCTCCGTCTTGTTCTTGGCCCACCAAAGGGTGCCGCCAATCCCGCCGCCAGCCAGCAGGAGCACGGCGAGCAGGCCGACTCCCACCCACAGCCCCGTGCTCTTCTTGGTCTTCGTCGAGCTCGCCCACCATGACGTCGCGCTCTTCCTGGCGGGCGCGGTCGATCTCGCGCAGCATCGTGGCGCGGCCGACGGACTCTTTCGGCTGCGGGGCCGTGACGCCGGCGCCCATGGCGGTGCCGGTTGGTACGGCCACGGCCGGCGCCGCTTCGGCCGTCAACTGCATCTCGGGCCCCTGTTTGGCCAACTGGAGGCGCGAGCCGTCGGGCACGGCGACCTTCTGGAAGGGCGGGCAGGGGGCGCCGTTGACGAAGGTGCCGTTCGAGCTTCCGCTTGTCTTCGATGAACAGGCGGCCGCCCTGGAGGCTCAGCTCGGCGTGCATGCCGCTGACGCTGTCATCGGCCGCGTCGGTGAATTTGATGTCGTTTTCCGGGGCACGGCCCAGGCGCAGCACTTGCCCCTCTTGCAGAGCGACGCGCTGGCTCTTGCCGGCGAGCGAGCCGCTCAGATGTCGAACCGTCAGGATCATGGACACAGGTGTTTCCTCCTGGATCAGTTTTTCTGGTTTGAAGGGCTCAATCGGATTCCATGCCGGTTCCGGGGCTCTCCGCGGCGTCGACCACGAGGAAGATGAGCTCGGTGTGGCCGCAGCGGATGCGGTCCCGGTCGTGCAGCGGCACGGTGCCGTTGGCCGGCACTTCTTCGCCGTTCACCCAGGTGCCGTTGGTCGAGAGGCGGTCCGTGAGGTGGAACACGCCGTTGCGGTGCAGGATCACCGCATGCTCGCTGGAAACTTCGGAGTCTCCGGTAAGAACCACGTCGTTCGAGCGGGTGGCGCCGATGGTGTTCTTGCCACCGCGGACGGGGAAGACGGTGCCTCCGGGGCCAAGGTCTGGAGCCGCGAGCACGGCGAGCAACCGGCGGACGGGAGCGCTGTCTCCGTGCGGCGGCGAGGGCGCCGGAGGAGTGTAGGGCTCCGGAGGCGGCGGGGCCGTGGAGGAAGAGGGCGGAGGCGCACCCGGAGGGCCATCCTGAAGCACGGTCCGGCGGCCCTGGGCGCGATCCTCCGGACCCTCCAGGCGCGTGGGCTGCAACCGGGGCGGTGGAGGAGGAGCCGGCTCCGGCCAGGGGGCCTCGCCGTCCAGCCGGGTTCGCCGGTCTCCTCCGGGGAGGGGGCTCTCCAGGCGCGTGCGTTGCGGCCCGGCCGGGGGCGCGGGAGGCGCGGAATCCAGGCGCGTCGAGCGCTGGGGCAGCGCTACGGTGGCGTCGGTGGCCTGGGTACGTTCGCAATAGGGGCAGCTCTTCCAGGAAGGATCGATGGGATGGCCATTCGGGCAGCGTGCCATTCCCACCGTCGCGGCTGCTGGCTGGGCGGGGCGGGACAGAACGGCTCCGCACGCCAGACAGGCCCGCTCCGCGTCCGGGTTCAACGTGTGGCAACTTGAGCACTCGATCACTTGGGTCTCCCTGTCATCTGGATAGGAACGCGAAACTAGAAGTGAACGCGGGTCGGCCGGCGTTGCTTTTCTGCCGGGCCGACCCGGATGCAACCAATCGTGACGTTGTCCTGACTCCCCGCGTCGAGGGCTGCCGCGAGGAGGTCTTCGCAGATCCCCTCCGCGGATCTCGCCCGTCCGAGGACACGGCTGATCGCTTCGTCCGGGAGCGCTCCGTGGAGGCCGTCGGAACAGACCAGCACGACGTCTCCCGGATCGAGAGGAGCGGGTTCCTGGACGTCCGGCTCCAGAGGCTTCTCCTGGCCGATGGCCCTCTGGATGACGTTGCTGTCGGGGTGGCCGAAAGCCTCGTCCTCCCGGAGCAGGCCGTCCCGGACCATCTGGGCCACGAGAGAATGATCGGCGGTCAGGCGATAGAGGGACCGGCCGCGGTAGAGATAGACACGGCTGTCACCAACATGAGCGACGTGGAGGCGGGGCGCGGCCGGCAGCCCGTCGACCACGGCGAGGGCCGCCGTCGCTCCCATGGAACGCCCGGAGCTTCCACGCGCCGATTCCAGGACCGCGTCCTGAGCCATCCTGACGGCCTCACGGAAGACCGTGTCCCAATTCTCCCCGGCGCGGCTCCGGATCGCTTCGAGGCAAGAGCGGACCACGATCTCGGCGGCCTCGCGACCGGCGGCATGGCCCCCCATTCCGTCCGAGACAATCACCGCGAGCTCGTCCCTATCGCCAAGCCAGGCGACCCCGGCATCCTGGTTCTCCTCCCGTACGGGACCGCAGACCGAGACTACGTGCACCTCGCTGGATGAACCTGCTGAAGAAGACTTAAGAGTGAAGGGCAAAATGCTTTACCTGTTGAATAAACACACCGACCCATGGGTGGGGAACATCGAAACTCGAGAGTTTCCCCGGGCATCGCTTGTGGATTTGCTCTCAATTATATACCGATTCCCACGGAGTCAACGGGCTTTCCGCGAAAAGCGGGAGAGCAATAGAAACATATACAGGCTTTGCTCTTAAGCATTGCCCGTTTCCGGTTCTGGAGAAACCAATTCGGGCTTTAGGGGGGTGTGGCCGGCTCGCCTGCCGGGGCTCTGGGCAGCAGCGGACTAGAGCACGCGGTAAATGGAAATCCCTTCCTCCCGGTACACCCGCTCCACCTGGCGCTTCGCCGGACGGCCGCGGCCGGTGAGGAACTTGTCTTCCCAACTCCGCAGTGCTCTCTCCCGGCTCGGGCTGCGGACATGGACCACGATGTGGGAGATGCCCAGCTCGCGCAGGAGGTCGAAGCCGCGGACGTTGGGGAGGAACCGGATGCGGTTGGCGAGGTCATTGTAGCTCGGCGCCGTGTAGCCGCTGTAGCCGTTGGCGATGGGCTTCCAGTGGACCGTGGAGTTGTAGAGGTAGCGGGTCTCCCGGTAGTCCAGGAACAGGGGGAGCTCGACCAGAGCCTTCACGGAGGGCTCGTCCCGAATCCAGGCGTAGGCCTGGGGCAGCTCGTTTTCCGGGGGCAGCCGTGCCCACAGGAGCCTCCGGGGCGCCAGCTCGGCGAGCAGGATCACGGCGAGGCCGGCGGCGAGGGCAACACGTGCCCGCGGCCCGGGCCTGCGGCGCAGCAAGAGGTCAACGCCTCGCGCGGCGAAGAACACCACGGTGAGGGATATCAGGACGTAGAGGCGAGCCGGCACGCGCATGCCGGAGAGGCCGGGGACGACCCTGGCGAACGCCGCGTACACCCAGTAAAACGACAGGGCGAAGCAGATCAGCCCGGACAGGGCGATCCCCCGGACCCAGGGGTCCGCCGGTCCCTCTTTCCGTCTCCGAAGTGCGGCGGCGGCGCCCACGAAGAAAAGGCCCGTCGGCAGGAAGCCCGCGAACAGGGAGTTTTCAGGGCGGAAGAACCGGTCTGCGGATTCTCCCAAAGCCTCGCGCAGGAAACGGCTTGCCGCCGGGCCGAAATAGAGGCTCACGTCGGTGGGGCTGATGAAGCTGGCCGGCTTCGCGCTATACGCCCTGAGCTCCGAATCCGTCCGCGAAAGGCCCTGCGCGTGGGCGGCCCGCACGTAGGGCAGGAAGAGGGCGGCCCCGGCCACCGCCGCCACCAGGACAACCGGCGCCAGCAGCCGCAAGGAGCGCAGGGAAAAGAGGCTCTTCCCTTCCGCGGCAAACCGGCTCAGGAAGATCGCCAGCAGGCTGAAATGGATCATGTACGCGAGATAGCAGCCGCCAAAAAGGTTGAGAAGGTAAAACAGGAGGAAAAGGACGGCGTCCTTGACCGTTTTTCGCGCGAGAAGCCGGTCCCAGAACCAGAGGGTGAGCGGAATCCACTGCGCCAGGAGCATCTGGAGATGGGAGAGCTGCGAGAACCGGTACGGGGAAAAGGCGTACATGCCGCCGCCGAGCACCGACGCCGGCCACGACAGCCCGCTCCGGCGGAGCACCCAGCAGACCGCGAGCGCGCTTCCCACGAAGGAGGAGAGCAACAGGGCGTTGTAGCCTGCCACGGCGCTGGGGACGACCGTCTGCAGCAAGGCCACGAACGCCGCCGGCCCCAGGAGGTGGTCCGAGAACGCCAGCACGTCCCGGGTGGGGTAGAAGAAATTGGCGTTCCAGAAGTCCGGCAGGCCGAGCTGGACCTGGCGGGCTCCCCACTTGAGCACGTAGAGGACGAAGAGAGGGTCCCCCCAGTCCGGCCCCAGGTGGTCTCTCCAGAGGCGTGGCAAAGGCCAGAAGTAGGCGCAGGTTACGGCCGTGTAGAGGAGCGCAACGCCCAGCCAGGGAAGGAGCCGACGGGCGGGATTCGTTGAGGATTCCATCGGACACGAGAAGATATCAGCAGGAGGCGCGGAGAAAAGAACCGCCCCATAGCGCTATTTCTATATAATCCGCCCGTGCCTGTCTTAAACTGAAACCGTGGAGCCTACAACCAGAATGCCTTTGAAATCGCGCACCACGTTCTTCTCGATCCTTCTCAGCCTCCATCTCGTATTCGCGCCGAGGCTCGGCCTTTCGCAGACACCGCAGGTACCGCAGACACCGCAGCCCACGGAGAGCGCCCTGTCGCAGGCCGTGGGCGCCGAGGTGGCCCGGGCTCTGCGGGACACGGCGGCCCTGGGGGTCCACATCGCCGAGCTCGACACGGGCGAGACGGTGTACGCCTACAGCCCGGACGAGCGGCGGGTCATCGCCTCCAACAGCAAGCTGTTCACCACGGCGGCGGCGCTCGACGCCCTGGGGCCGGGCTATTTCTTCGAGACCCGCCTCCTCCTGCGCGGCTCTTTGACGGGCGGCACGCTCCAGGGGGACCTCGGCGTGGTGGGCTCGGGCGATCCCCAGATCTCCGGCCGCGAGTTCGGCGGCGATCCCTACGGCGCCTTCCGCCCCTGGGCGGCGGCGCTCCGGGAACGGGGCGTCCAACGGATCACGGGCGACCTCTACCTCGCCCACGGCTTGTTCGAGCCCTTGAAAATCCATCCCGACTGGCCCCGCGACCAGCTCGCGGAATGGTACGAGGCGCCCGTGGACGCCCTCTCCTTCAGCGACAACTGCATTCTCGTACGGGTCTCGCCCGGCCGCCGGGCTGGCGAGCGCCCCGTGGTGACCACGGTCCCGCCCGTGCCCATCTTCCGGGTGGACAACGCGGCCACCACCAGCGCCAAGCGCCGCGGCACCAAGCTCTACGTGGGCCGGCTGGACACCCTGCTGACGGTGAAGGGCTCGATCAACGTCAATTCCGGATCCTTCGAAACCTGGATCACGGTGCCCGACCCGGTGACCTACTTCGGCTCCGGGCTGCGGGCGGCACTGGCCGAGGAGGGGATCGTCGTCGAGGGGCACCTGCGCCCCGTCACCGAGCTGCCGGGAGCCATCTGGGAACGGGTCGCTCTGCACCGGAGCGACCTCGTGACGGCCGTGCGCACCACCAACAAGCGGAGCCAGAACTTCTACGCCGAGAGCCTGGCGAAGACCATCGGCGCCCAGCGCTGCGGCCGGGGCGCCTGGGCCGAGGGGGTGCGCGCCATCGGCGAGTTCGTCACCTCGATCGGCGTGCCCAAGGGGATGGTCCACCTCGTGGACGGCTCCGGCATGAGCCGCGCCAACCAGGCCACTCCCCGGTCCATCACCACCCTCCTGCGGCACATGTTCTTCCACCCCGCGGCCACGGAGTTCGCGCAGTCGCTCCCCTACTCGGGCGATGAGAGCCTCAAGGGATGGAAACGGCGGATGGCAACGCCCCCGTACCGCGGCAACGTGCTCGCCAAGACCGGCACGCTCAACGGCGTCTCCGCCCTCTCGGGCTACGCCAAGGCCGTGTCCGGCAAGTCCTACGCCTTCTCGATCCTCCTCAACAAGACCCGCGGCGACGCCCACGGGGCCCAGGACCGGATCGTGATGGCGCTCATCGACAACGGGTGAGCCGGACCCTCACCCCCTGGCCCCCTCTCCCGCCGCCTCCCCCCTCCCACCCACGGGAGAGGGGGCCAGGGGGTGAGGGTCCGGGGTAGAATGCCGCTTGCCGGGGTGCGGCATTCCGCGCGCCCCCCTCGTCCGGCTTTCCAGGAGACAGCATCTTGATCACATCCGAAGCCCGTCCCGTCAACTACCGGGGACTGATGAAGAAGGTGGAGCAGGTCGTCGCGGCCATGGACCGGGACGAGGACGTCGGCTCGACGATCCACCACCTGCTCGAGATCATCATCGACAAGTTCCAGGACGAGCTCGGGATCTTCGGCGGCCGGCTCTATCAGCGCCGGGGGCTCTACTACGTGCTGCAGGACACCTTCGGCGACGCCAAGGAGGTCCCCCAGGGGCTCAAGGTGCCGATCTCCTACCATCCGATCCAGCTCCTGCTGGAGCACGGCACGGTCTACATGGACGTCGAGGACCCGAACATCGACCGCAACCTGGAGAACCTGCTGGGCGTGCAGCGGTTCGCGGCCATCGAGGTGGGGAGCGAGGAGTACATTCTGGCCTTCAACGTCGCCCCCGGGCACGACCGGGACGACATCCTGTTCTCGCTCGGCATCCTGCGCCACAGCGTCAACCAGAAGATCCGGCGCGACCGCATGGAGAGCATTTTCGAGGAGGCGCGCAAGATCCAGGCGTCGATCCTCCCCCGGCGCGAGCCCCAGTACGGCGACTTCGACATCTTCGGCCGCTCGGAGCCCATGGAAAGCGTGGGGGGCGACTTCTTCGACTACATCCCGCTGACCAAGAAGATCCTGGGCCTCGCCATCGCCGACGTCTCGGGCCACGGCCTGCCCGCCGCCCTCCAGGTGCGCGACATCTACATGGGTTTGCGCATGGGGCTCGCCCGCGACTTCAAGATCATCCGCACGGTCGAGCGGATGAACAACATCATCCACAAGAGCACGCTGACCAGCCGGTTCGTCTCCATGTTTTACGGCGAGTTGGAGCTCAACGGCGTCTTCATCTACGTCAACGCCGGCCACCCGCAGCCGTTCCACATTTCGGCGGACGGCACGGTGCGCTACCTGGAGGAAGGGGGGCCGGTGCTCGGCCCCCTCCCGGACGCCACCTACGAGCGGGGCTTCGTGATCATGAAGCCCGGCGACATGCTGGTGTTCTACACGGACGGCATCTGCGAGACCCAGGGGCGAGACGAGGACGGCCGCCTGCTCGGCGAGTACGGCATCGAGCGCCTCCTGGAGGTGGCCCGCGAGCACCAGGGCGAGACGGCGCGCGAGGTGGTGGACGCCATCTTCGCGAGCGTCGAGTCGTTCAGCCGCAACGCCCCGCCGGACGACGACCGCACCGTCATGGTGGTGAGCCACCCGGTGATCGACTTGAGCGTGACCCAGGCGTTCCCGCGCCCCACGGGGCTGCTGTAGGTTCCCTCTATCCATGCCGCCCCCTGAGCCGAGACCGGGTTCCACAGCGTTCTCCCTGAAAATGCCTAGATAATTCCCGAAAGCGTCCTGTCTGGCTGAAATGGTGGAGGCGCTGTAGAATCCGGGGCCATGGCAGAGACCCAAGTCGGCCGCATTCTTCGCCTGCTCCCGGTCTCCTTCCGCATGCTCGGGCTCTCCAGCCGCGAGGTCGAGCGCCGCCTGGGCTGGACCCCGGGCTACATGAACCGCATCCTCACCGGCCTCATCGAGCTGAGAGTGGAGCACCTCGTGGACATCGCGGGCGCCATGGGCCTCAAGCCCCGCGAGCTTCTCCTGTTCGCCTTTCCGGACCGGGGCCAGCCCCCCACCGAGGCCGCTCTCGACCTCGACGCCCTCGTGGACGAGATCCGGCCCGCCAAGATACCCAAGCCCAAGCCGGCCGGCATCACGGAAGAAGAGCTGAACCGGCGGATCGAGGCTGCGATGATCCGCTTCTTCGCGAGACTGAGCGGCGGCCCGGAGGCCTGAGTCGCCTTCGCCCTCATTGATGCCGTGGCTGCCGGTTGGCTGCCAAATTGGGCTGACACAGGGAGATAGACCTTGGGTTTTGTAACGGGACCCAAGGGTTTCGCGAGTTGCCCCGCGGGTCCAGGAGGCGGACCCGCGAATTTGGTGCCGTGACCCGTGGGGCAAGCAACGTAACCCGTGGGGCAAGCAACGTAACCCGCGGGTCAAGCGACGTAACCCACGGGTCAAGCAACGTGACGCGGGGCGCCGGGGGAGTGGCGTCAGTTCTCTTCCAAGGCCCACAGCTCGACGCCGGTGGCGCGGTCCCACTTGGGGAAGAAGAGGCGGGAGCCGGCGCGGACCAGCTCGAAGGCGGCGATGTTCCGGGGCTCGGCGAGGCTCAGGAGCGGGAACGTCCCGCCTGGCGTGCCGTCCGTCTGGTAGAGATCGCCGCGGTCGGTGGTAAAGAAGACCCGGCCGGCGAAAGGCTGGAAGAACTCGGGAAAAAAGATCGGCTGGCCTTCGCGGTCCAGAACCTGGACCGTGCCTTCCGGCGTGCCGTCGCTCTTCCAGAGCGTGCTTCCGAAGCCGGGCTGGAAACCCTGGAAGTAGAGCGTGCCGGCGGCCAGGGCGGGATCGGACCGGCCGGACGGGTCCGGCACGATGCCTGTCTCGCCGAGGCGGCGCGGGGCCGCGGACGGCCCGTCCCAGATCCAGAACCCGGTTTGGCCGGTGGGGCCGCCGGACAGGAAGAGGCGGGGACCGTCCCAGATCAGCCGGGCCGGGTTGAAGCTTTCCGGACCGGGCTCCAGATCCTCCACCCGGGTGCCCGCCGCCGTGCCGTCCGTGCGCCAAAGCTCCCGGCCGCTCCTCGTCGGCGACCAGAGGCGGCCCTCGGCACGGTCAGGAGATCCGGGTCCGAGCTGCCGGCAAGGTGGACGTCCTTCACGAGCACCGTGCCCGCCGCCGTGCCGTCCGTGCGCCAGCCCTGGCCGGCCTCGTGGGTGCCCGCGGCGAAATAGAGGTGGCCGCCGAACACGGTCAGCCGAGCGGGCGAAGAGCCTCCCGCGCCCGGCTCCAGGTCCACCACCCGCCGGGTACCGGCCACCGTGCCGTCCGTCGCCCACAGCTCGTCGCCGGCCTCGAGGTCCCCGCCGACGAAGAAAAGGGTGCTGCCGAGAACGACCAGGCCGGAGGCAGAGCTGACCCGCAGCCCTTCCGGCGGCAGGCGCACCCTGCCGGCGACAGGGTCCAGCCGGAAGACGGACGAGGCCAGCTCCTGGAACCGGGCAAGGGTGTAGAGCGTCCCGCCGGACTCCGCCAGAGTGGCCTGGGAATCGAAGATTCCGATCAGGCCCGCGAGGTTGAAAACCTTTTGAGTGCCCGTTTCCGTGCCGTCGCTCTTCCAGATTCCACGGCTCTCGCTCCCCTCGGCGTAGAAATAGACCTGGTCTCCCACCACCGTCAGCTCGCGCGGGTTCGATCCGCCGAGGTCCGTGGTGTCGAGGTCCGCCAGCAGGGCGCTTCCCCGGGGGGTGCCGTTGCTGCGCCAGAGCTCCAGGCCAGCCTCGCCGTCGTAGGAGGTGAACAGCAGGCTCCCCCCCAGGACCACCTTCTGGAGACCCGTGGGCGGGAAGGAGGGAATGCGGTAGGGGACGAGCGCGAGGGTTCCCGCGGCCGTGCCGTTCGTGCTCCAAATCTCTTCCCGTTCCTGGGCCTGGAAATAGACCCTCCCGGCCGCGGCCTCGAAGTCGGCGGGAGCCGAGCCGCATTTGCCCGGGCAGAGGTCCCGGAGGATGCGGGTGCCGAGGGGCGTGCCGTCGGTCACCCAGGGCTCTTCGCCATGGAGCCTGTCCACCCCCGCGAAGTAGAGAAGAGTGGCCACCGGGGACCGGAGGGGCCGGGCCGGTGCCCGAACAGGCCCCCGCGCAGACGTCCTGGAGCAGGCGCGTGCCGCGCGCGGTGCCGTCGGTCGTCCACGGCTCGACTCCATGGGAGCCATCGTCGGCGGCGAAAACGACCCGGTTCCCCAGGTGCCACGCCGGCAGGGGGAGGGCGAACGAGAGGTCCGCCGAGTAGAAGGCCTCGTCAGGCTGAAAATTCGTCAGGCGCAGAGTCCCTTTCACCGTACCGTCCGTGGTCCAAAGCTCCTGCCCCTGGCCCTTGGCGTCGGCGGTGAAGAACACGCGGTTGCCTAGAGCGGTCCGGGAGAAGAAGGCCGGCCGGCCGCCGGGCCGGGGAATCAGGCTGGTCAGGGCGAACGTCCCGGGGGCCGTGCCGTCGCTGCGCCAGAGCTGCGGACGGCCCTTGGCGGCCGGCGCCGTGAAATAGAGGACCGGGCCGGCCGCCGAAAGAGCGGCGGGACCGGCGTGGGCCACGGAGCCCGGCACCGGGTCCAGCACCAGAGAGGTGCCCCGTGCCGTGCCGTCGCTCTTCCACAGGCCGGGTCCCTGGCCGCCGTCGGCGCTGAAGAACAGGCGGCTGCCGGCGACGACCGTCAGGTCGAGGGGGCCGGAGCCTTGCGGGCCCGCGAGGGCGTCGGCCACCAGGAAGGTCCCGGCGGGCGTGCCGTCCGAGCGCCAGAGCTCGAAACCGCGGACGCCGTCGTCGGCCGAGAAATACAGCACCTTCGGGCCCGCGGCCCAGGCGGCCCAGCGCCCGGCCGTGGGGAATTTGAGCGACGAGGTGAGGCGGATGGTTCCGGTGGGCGAGCCGTCGGTCACCCAGAGATCCTCTCCCTCTCCGAAAGGCCCCGACGCGGCGAAGAAATAGGAGGTCCCCGTGTTGGCCGCCGGACGGATCTGGCCGGAGCACTCGTCCGGACAGGTGTCGGTGAGCCGGAACGTTCCCGCCAGGGTCCCGTCCGTGCGCCACAGCTCGGTGCCGGTTTCGCCGTCCGAGGCCGTGAAGAGAGCCACGCTCCCGAGGGTTACGAAGTCCGCGGGAAAGGAGCCCGCCGGCTCCGGGGCCGGGTTGACGTCCTTGACGAGATGCGGGGTGACGGCGGCGAGAGGGGCGGTTCCCAGAATGGCGAGAGCCGCCAGGAACCAGGAGCGGATGGGCATGAGGGGCCTCCAGGGATGAATCCGTTGAATTCTATCCTCTGAAAGGCGCAAAGAGGGCGTGGCCGGGGCCACGCCCTCTCCGTTTTGAAGGGGACTCTTCCTGCTTAGTTGTCGATTTCCACCTTGATCGCCTTGACCAGGAAGGAGCCGCCGGCCCGCCGGGTACCCCGGCCCTCGGCCCGCACGTTCCGGTTGCGGCTCACGGCGGTGGCCACCTGGGCCAGGGTATGGAGGTCGCCCCGGGCGCTCCACTGCGTGGCGCCGTTGAGGGTGACGCTGAGGCCGCCGGAGAGGCTCAGGACGTTGCCGGAAACCGAGAGGACGCGGGCCTGGAACTGCGAGATGCCGGCGGGACGGGGATTCGTGGGAGTCGGCGTCGGAGTCGGCGTGGGGGTAGGAGTCGGCGTGGGGGTAGGCGTAGGAGTCGGGGTAGGCGTAGGAGTGGGCGTGGGATCAGGGGTGTTGTCGCCGCCGGACTGGCCACCATGGTCATCGCCCGCCGGATCGTCAGAGCCATTGCCGCTGCCACTGGTGCCGCTACCGCTGCTTCCGCTGCCGCTATTGCCACCGTTGCCGCCATGGTCGTCACCGGCGGGGTCGTCGGCGCCCTGGCGCTTGCCGCCCGTCATCGAGCTGTCCGAGGTGACGGACTTGCTGGTGGCCACGGGGGCGGCCACGCTGTCAAAGGCCGGCTCCGTGGGACTGGAGCCGTGGGAGCACCCGGCGGCGCCGAGGGCTATGGTCGTGAGCGAGAGGGTCAGGACGAGGGGGAACCGGGACCAAATCATAAAATCTCCTTGGAATGAAGGAGCGGAAAGATCCACCGATCCGAAGAGATCCGTCCCGCTCCAATGCTATGAGACAGGCGGGGCCGGAGGGAACAGAAACTTTCGGGGGTGATTTCTCAAGCTCGGAAGGTGGGGGCTGAAAAAACGGAAAGGAAGGGCGGAGCCGGCGGTCCCGCCCTCCCGGGTCTTCGAACGACTCTCCCTAGTCGTCCACTTCGACCTTGATCGTCTGCGCCACGAAGGAGCCGTCGGCCTGGCGGGTGCCACGCCCCTCGGCGCGCACCGGCCGGTTGCGCCCCAAGGCGGTGGACACCTGGGCCAGGGTGCGGAGGTCGCCCCGGGCGTTCCACACCGTGGCGCCGTTGACCGTGACGCGGATGCCGCCCGCTAGGTTCAGGGTGTTGCCGGAGACCGAATTGACGCGGGCTTCGAACTGCGAGCCGGTGGCGGGACGGGGATTGTTGGGACGGGGGTTGTCGTCGCCACCCCGGCCACCGCGCCCACTGCCGCTGTTGCCATTGCCGCTATTGCCGCTATTGCCGCTGCCACTGTTGCCGCCGTTGGTCTGGCCGCCGCGGTCGTCGCCAGCCGGATCGTCGGCGCCGTGGCGCTTTTCACCCGTGACGAGAGCTGTCTGAGGTGACGGAAGACGTGGCGACCACGGGGGCGGCCACGCTGTCAAAGCCCGGTTCGGTGGGGCTGGAACCATGGGAGCAGCCAACGGCGCCGAGGGCGAGCGTCGAGAGCGTGAGGGTCAGGGCGAAGGGGAATCGAAAAGGGTTCATAGGACCTCCTTAAAGTTCGGGGCGGCTGATCCGCCGATTGCTTTCAGTCCTATGAGACAGGCGAGGAGGTTCGCGGGAACAACAAATTTCGAGCCGGAGGAAACTTTACCGGCCGGCGGGGGGCGTGTCCTAACTCAGTGTTGGTGGTAGAGGGCAGGCACCCGGCCTTAGATGGCCGGATGCCCGGAGCAATCAGCACGGGTCGCAAGAGTTGATCAAGGACTCTCTTTGGCAGGCGCGATAATCGTATGTCACGCAGCGGAGAGAGACACCCCCGCTTACCTCGACGAGATCCAGCGCCTTCAGGGTCTCCTTCGACAGCTCCAGCTTCTTCATCTTCTTCTTCATGGGGTCTCCTGGTAGGTGCAGGGAATCACTCCCCCGGCCTCCGTATTCTAGCTCATCCTCAAGTGCCCGACTGGTGCCGGGATACGGCCTGAAGGCTTCTACCGTACTTCCTGCTTCAACCCGCCGTGCGCGCTCGTGGGCGCTCGGCTGGCACTTTTGAAGGGAGGCGGCCCTGGAGCACCAACACTGAATAGGACACGACTCGCTGCCCCCCGGAAGCCTGCCGCCCCAAAAGGCCTTCCGCCGGGTTTACGGGCCTTCCGCCGGGGCCTCGGGAGCTATCCGCGCAGGCGCTGGGCGATCTGCTCCGCCCGCTGCTGGTTGACCGTCTCGGCCGAAGGGCCGGCGACCTCGTGGCGCACGGTGGAGGCGACCCTCAGCTCTCTTGCGGGCGGTGGCAGGGAGCGGTCGTTGACGGCGTCCCACGTCTGGCTGACCACGATGGCCTCCAAGTTCTGGAGGCGGTCGAGGATGGCGGCCCGTTCCTTCTGCAGAGCGGTCACCTCCTGTTCGAGCTCGGTGGTGGACGCCCCGAGGGTCTTCTGCTTGGCCCGCATGCGGACCCAGTCCCGGATGACTCCGGCGAGAATGGCGGCAACGGGGATCAGGACCCAGGACTCGACCATGACGCGACCTCCTTGACCTCAGGCGGCATTCTAGCGCCGTCCGGCGCTGTACTGTCCCGCCTTCGGCGCCCTGCTACACTTCACGGGTACTGGATACGAAAATGATCTCGAGCATGTTTTCACCGCCGCTCCCCGTCGCCCCCGACTGGTCGCCCACGTCGTGGACGGCGAAGCCCGCGCTTCAGCAGCCGAAATACCCGGACGAGGCGCGGTTGGAGGAGGTTTTGCGTGAGCTGGCCTGCCTGCCGCCGCTCGTGACCTCCTGGGAGATCGAGCGCCTGAAGTCGCAGCTCGCGGAAGCGGCGCGCGGCGAGCGCTTCCTGCTCCAGGGCGGCGACTGCGCCGAGAGCTTCGAGGACTGCACCTCGGACGCCATCGCCAGCAAGCTCAAGATCCTCCTCCAGATGAGCCTGGTGCTGGTGCACGGCGCCCGCCGCCGGGTGATCCGCGTGGGCCGCTTCGCCGGCCAGTACGCCAAGCCCCGGAGCGAGGACCTGGAGACGCAGGGACGGCGTGACCCTCCCCTCCTACCGCGGCGACCTGATCAACCGCTCCGCCCTGGTCGGCGGCGGACCGCATTCCCGACCCGTCGCTCCTGCTGCGCGGCTACGAGCGGGCGGGCGCTGACCATCAACTTCATCCGCGCCTTGATCGAGGGCGGCTTCGCCGACCTCCACCACCCGGAGTACTGGGACCTCGCCTGGGTGAAGCACTCCCCCTACGCCGCGGAATACAACCGGCGGGTGGCGGCCATCCGCGACTCCCTGCACTTCCTGGAGTCGCTGGCCGGCCGGCAGACGGACGAAATGAGCCGGGTGGACTACTTCACCAGCCACGAGGGGCTCCACCTCCACTACGAGCAGGCGCAGACGCGGCAGGTGCCGCGCCGGCCCGGCTGGTACAACCTCTCGACGCACTTCCCGTGGATCGGCATGCGCACGGCCCAGGCGGGCGGCGCCCACGTGGAGTACTTCCGGGGGATCGCCAACCCCATCGCCGTCAAGGTGGGTGCGGCCATGGCGCCCGAGGCCGTGCTGGACCTGGCCGAGGTGCTCGACCCCCACCGCGAGCCGGGTCGCCTGACCTTCATCCACCGCTTCGGCCACAAGAAGATCGCCGCCGGCCTGCCGCCGCTGATCGAGACCCTGCGCCGGGCCGGCCGCACCGTCCTCTGGGTGTGCGACCCCATGCACGGCAACACGGAGGCCCTGGCGGGCGGGATCAAGACGCGGCGCTTCGACCACATCCTCTCGCGAGCTCGAGCAGGCGTTCGACATCCACGAGGAGATGGGCTCCTACCTGGGCGGCGTCCACTTCGAGCTGACCGGCGAGGACGTCACCGAATGCATGGGAGGCGCCCGCGACCTCACCGAAGAAGACCTCCAGCGCGCCTACCGCTCTCAGGTGGACCCCCGCCTGAACTACGAGCAGGCGCTGGAGATGGCCCTGCGGATCGCGAACCGCATGGGGCGCGGGCGGGACTGAGGGGGCCTCACCCTACCCTCGCCTCCCCGGCCTTCGGCCGGCCATAACCCTCCCGCCCCCTCATCCCTGTCCCTTCTCCCCCCCGTCCTTCGGCCGGCCAATACCCCCCGACCGGGAGAAGGGGACCTAACGGAAAGGGTGGAGCCTTGTAGGGTGCGCTGTGCGCACCAGAAACGGTTGTGGTGCGCAGAGCGCACCCTACAGGATCACCAGTTTCCCGTCGCGGACCTCGGCCTCGCCGTTCTGAACCGCCCATTCCAGCACGCGTTCCATGCGGAACCGGATGGCGGCTGTGACTTGGCCGTAGCCCAAGTGGCGGGCGACGGCGTCGATCATCTCGGCGCTGGCGCAACGGGAGCCCTTGGGAAAGAGCGCCAGCACCGTCCGCAGCAGGAAGGCGAAGTCGTAGCGGCCGAAGGTGGGCGTGGCGCCGGTCACGAGGTCTCCCTTGCGGGCGAGGATGCGGCGGGCCAGCGCGGCCTCGACGTTGGCCTCCAGGCGGTCGCGGACGCCGCGGTTGAGCTTGGGGAAGCCCAGCCGGCCCGCGACCTTGCGGATCAGCTCTTCCCGGTCCATCTCGCCCGAGCCCCAGCAGGACTGGCGGATGACGGTGAGGATGCGCTCGGAAATCCTCTCGGCGGTGCCCGCGAATCCCGAGCGCTCGGCTTCGATGCGCTCCAGGAAGACCGCGGCCGGCTCGTAGCCGCCGTCTCCACCCTCCCCCGAGCGGATCTCGGCCTCGGTGGGCACCAGCTCGCCGCGCAGCGCCCGCGCCAGCACCGTCCGCCGGAGCTTCTCGGCCCGCTCCACCGCAATCGCCACCCGCTCCTCGATGGCGCCGGCGAAGGCGAGATAGGCCTCGATCCGCCGCACGATCTCAGCCTGCTCGGCGAGCGGCGGCACCGGCACCGGCATGGCCTGGAGCCGCGAGACGTTGATGTTCGACTGGTTGCTGCAGTCCGTCCGCACCGTCCGCGCCCAGCGCCGGCCCCACGGGGAGTTGATCCAGGAACAGAGATAGCCGCTCGAGATCAACGTCTCGTCGCATTCGATGCGCACCAGGTACGAGGCGAATACGGCTTCCAGATCGAGATCGAACACCGCGGCCTTGCCCACCAGCACGGCACTGTTGGTGCGGTTGAAGAGAATGTCCCCGCGCCGTACCCGGTAGCCCGGCAGGTCGGCGTGCGTACGGTCCACGTGCTTGAGCGAGGCCATGTCCATCCGTCCGCCGCGGATGTTGATCATGCGCAGCATGGGGACACCCTCGCGCGGTTTGGCCTCCGCCTTGACCGACAGGCCGTACTGCGCACGCCGGATGACGTCGTTGAGGGAGAGGAGGCTCCAGCCCTCGGGGAGCTCGGGCGCTTCGAGCGGCTCCGGCACCTCGAGAGCGGTGGGGGAGAGGTTCTTCGGCCGCCGCGGCGCCCTGTCGTCAAACGCTTCGGCGTCCTCGCGGGCCTGTTGGTACGCTCTCTTCCGGTCCTGGAACGAACGCTCCAGCCGGCTCGCAAGGGATTCCGGCTCGCCCGCCCCGGCCCGGTCCTGGTCGCGCCAATCCTCCGTCAGCCGGCCCGAGTAGGCGTTGGCGAGCACGGACTGGCGGAAGCGGCGCAGGATGGCCGGCACCCGGGCGAGGCCGGCGAGCGCGCGCCTCTCGGCCGCCCTCAGCTCGGTCATCCGCTCGACGATCCGTGCCTGCTCGGCCCGGGGCGGCAGGGGGAGGACGACGCCCGAGAGGAAGTCCTTGAAGCGAAGGTTGCGCAGGTTCGTGGTCTGCGTCTGGTGCTCGTTGACGCCGCCGCAGAGGTAGAAGTAGGAGAGCACCAGGTGCACGTAGGCGGGGTCGACCTCGGGGTGGAGCCGCACCTGCCGGCAGAAGTTCGAGCAGATGACCGGCGGCGCGTCCCCCTGTCCCAAGGCCTCCTCGTCGATCAGCACCGCCCGGCCCACGGGCTGGGAGACGCCGCCGCCCGAGATCTCGACCACGAGGTCCCCCGCCTGGAGCCGCCGCCTTTCGAGGCTCGACCTCTTGACCAGGCGCACCGTGGCGGCCTTCCCCTTGTCGCGCTCCCACTCGCGGAAGTCGGTGCCGCGCACCACGCGGACGGGCACCAGGTCCGGGTGCCCGGGAGTGTCGCCCGGATCCTCGCCCCAGTCGCCGCCGAGCTTGTGGATCACGATCTCTTCGAGCGTGGCCTGGGCCCATCCTTCCGGCAGATCCCCTTCGCGAGGTCCTTCCCAGTCGGAGAGGGCGCTCGTCACGGGACCCCCTGGAGTCCGTGCGGCCGGCGCGGCTCGGCCTCGTTCGCGGTGGCGAGCAGCTCGAGGATCTGCTCGAGATCCTCCCGCGCCCGTTCGAGCTCGGCCAGGGCCTCGGTCGCCAGCTCTTCCGGCTCCGGCAGGTCGTCGTCCAGGGATTCCTCCTTGAGCCACTTGAGGCCGTCGATCTTGAAGTCGCGGGCGCGCACCTCGGCGATCGAGAACGAGTGCCAGCGGTCCTCGCGCGAGTCGCCCGCCGAACGGCGCGAGCGCCCGTTGGGATCGAGGCCGTAGCAGGCCTCGAACGCGGCCAGATGAGCGTGGGTCAGGGGGCGGTCTTTCTTGGTGATCCGGGGCACGTTCGTGCGGGCGTCGTAGACCCAGACGGTCTCCGTCGGCGGGCCCCTTCGTGAAGAATACGACATTTGTCTTGGTGCCCGCGCTGTAGGGGGTGAACGTGCCGTTGGGGAGCCGGAGCACGGTGTGCAGGTCGCATTCGCGGGTGAGAACCTTGAACACCTCGCCGGCCTGGTCGGCGAACAGGCAGTTGTCCGGCACCACCACGGCGGCCCGGCCCCCGGGCTCGAGCAGGGTGATCACGTGCTGGAGGAAGTTGAGCTGCTTGTTGGAGGTGCGGACCGGAAAGTCGCCGCGCTTCGGCACCTGGTTGGCGCCCTTGTTGCCGAACGGCGGGTTGGTGAGCACCACGTCGAACCGCAGCTCCCCGGGCGTCTCGTAGATCGAGTCGCCGAACGTGATCTCGGGCTCCAGGCCATGGAGGAAGAGGTTCATGAGCGCCAGCCGGCGGGGTCTCTGCACCAGCTCCTGGCCGTAGTAGGTGCCGCGCCGCGACCGCTCGATCAGCTCCGGGCGGAGGCCGTCCTCCCGGGTCTCGGAGAGCAGCCACTCGTGGGCGACGACCAGGAACCCCGCCGTGCCGCAGGCGGGGTCGCAGATCCGGAGCCCCGGCACCTCGCGCGGGTCGGGGCGCACACAGCGGACGATCGTCTGGATCAGCCGGCGGGGGGTGAAGTACTGCCCGGCGCCTTTCTTCCCCTCGCTCGCCGCCTTCTCCAGCAGCCCCTCGAAGACGGCGGCCTTGATGTCCACCTCCAGGGCGGTCCACTCGGTCTCGTCGATCAGGTCGATCAGGCGCTTCAGGTTGGCCGCCTTGCTGAAGCGCGACTCGGCATCCTTGAAGATCTCGCCCAGCAGGCCCGGCTGGCGGCCCAGCGTCCGCAGCACGTCCGCATAGTGGCGCGTCAGCGCCTCTCCCTGCTCCCGCTCCAGGGCCGGCCAGGAGCAGTCGACCGCGTCCTCCGCGGTTTCCTGCGTTTCGATCCGGCTCAGGTCGATCCCCCGCTCGTCCGCCATCTTGAGAAAGAGCAGGTACGTGATCTGTTCGATGTAGTCGCCGTAGTCGATGCCGTCGTGTCTCAACGTGTGGCAGAAACCCCAGAACTTCTGGACCACATCACTCATTGGCGGGGACCTCGTCTCTCGGGATGTTAAAGGCGGAAAACGCGACGGAACGTATCGTAGCCGATCCTGGAGAGATTATGAAGACCGTGCGCAGAGGAAGGAAATGAGAGGTTTGCGGCGAACCGGCCGTTTGCCGCCGCCGTGTGGAGTTATTTTTTCAGGGTACCGCCGACCCTGAAGTTCCTGCTTCCGAAAATTGATCGATTCGCACGGAGAGGCTAAGTCTGTGCCACGATCTCCAGCTCCTGCTTCAGCTTGACGAGGCTCCTCTCCGGATAGATCCCGGAGCGGAGCTGGACGCCGGGGTAGATCTGGGTCCCCCGCCCCACCACGACCCCCGGGTGGAGGACGGAGTTGCAGCCGGTCAGCACGCCGTCGCCGAGGATGGCGCCGAGCTTGCGCCGGCCGCTGTCGATCCTCTGCATGGACTCCCCGGTGCGCCAGGGGATGCGGATCGGGCCGCCGTCGTGCCGGAAGTTCGAGAGGATCGTCCCGGCGCCGAGGTTCACGTCCGCTCCCAGGATCGAGTCGCCGACGTAGTTGAGGTGCGGAGCCTTGGCGTGAGAGAGGAGGATGGCCCGCTTGATCTCGGTGTTGGCCCCCACCACGCACCGCTCGCCGATCCACACGCCGCCGCGGATGTAGGCGCCAGGGCGGATCTCGGTGTCCTGCCCGATGTAGACCGGCCCCTCGATCACCACGCCGGGATGAATCCGGACGCCGGGGCCGATGACGATCCGGTCCCCCGCGAGGTGGACCTCCGGCGAGAGCCGGGCCTGGATGTCGCTGGACGGCAGCCCCGCGAGAACCTCGTCCAGGGGCTCGCCCAGGAGGGTCCAGGGGGCGGCGGGATCGAAGCGCGCCGCGAAAACGTCCGGGAGCTCGGCGAAGAGGGGCGGCATCTCGGGAAGGTTTTGACTGATGGAGGGGCTCATGGGGGGATGATATCGTTCCGGCCCTGCGTGAGCCGGTTTCGCAAGCTTCCCCCGCCGTTCTATCGCCGCCCCGCCGAGGAGGTCGCCCGCGATCTGCTGGGCCGGTACCTGGTGCGCGAGCTGGCAGGCGAGCGCCTGGTGCTCCGCCTGGTCGAGACGGAAGCCTACCTCGGAGCCCCGGACCGCGCGAGCCACGCCTGGGCGGGGCGCCGGACGCCGCGCAACGAGAGCCTCTACCTCCCCGGCGGCAACGCCTACGTCTACTTCATCTACGGCATGCACTACTGCCTGAACGCCGTCACGGGCGAAGCGGGCGTGGGCAGCGCCGTGCTCCTGCGGGCTGGCGAGCCGGTCGAGGGAGAGGGGAGAATGGTGGAGAACCGGGGGTGGGCGGCCAGGGTCCGGCCCGGCGACCTGGCGGGCGGGCCGGGGAAGATCTGCCAGGCCCTCGCCGCCGGCCGGGAGCTCGACGGCGTGCCGCTCGACCGGCCGCCCCTCTACGTCACCCGGGGCGAGCCGGCCGGGAGCGCCGAGATCGTGGCCGGCCCGCGCATCGGCGTCGCCTACGCGGGCGAGGCGGCCCTCTGGCCGCTACGCTTCTCGGTGCGGGGGAACCCGCATGTGTCGAAGCCGCGGCCGGCGGGGTAGTCAGGCCGGCAGGGATGCCGGCGGTCCCAGGGAGGCGCTACGGGGAGGCGCTACGCGCCCGTTTTCAAGATCACTCCTTCCCCCTTCCGCCCGTTCATCTTCACCAGCATGGGCTCGGCGAGGCGCAGGTGCCGCACGTGGTTGCCGCCGGCCCCGGCGCTGGTCTCGGGAGACTGGGCGTCCAGCCAGTCCCAGTCCAGCAACCCCTGTCCGTCCTCGGGGTTGACGGTGAAGTAGCCGACGTTGAAGGAGGTGAGGTTCTGGAAGAAGTGGCTCCCCTGGGAGGGAGTCACCTTGAGGTCCCGCAGGCCCGCCTCCACGATCACCTTGGCGCCGGCCACCTGGTCCCAAGTCACGGGGATGCCCAGCCAGGGGTCCCGGGAGCCCCAGCGGCCGACGCCGATGAGCACGTAGGGGGTGCCCGCGGCGAGCAGGCGGCCGTTCAGGCGGCCGATCTCGGCGGCGGCTTCGCGGCTGCGGGCCCGTTCGAAGCGCTGGAAATCGACCACCACGAGGTCCCGGATCCCTTCGATGCGCCCGTTGCCCATCACCTTCTGGCTCCAGCAGAGGGCCGCTCCCGGCGCGATCTCGCCCAGCTCGATGGCTTCCATTTCCCGGGCGAGGGCCAGGGGACGGACCTGGAGGAAGCCGAATTCCATGGGCTGGGCCCGGAGGTTGACCGCGAATTCGATCTCCACGGGCGCGCCCAGCCCCTGGTTGCCCACCTCCATCAGCTTCTTCAGCACGTCCGGGAGAGGGAATGGGCCATGCTTGAGAAGGGGAGAGAAGGTGATCAGGCGCGGGCCGGGGCGGGAGAGGCTGTCGTAGATGGCGTCGTTCTCCCGCGAGTAGGTGGAGCCCACGGCGGCCAGGGTGCCGTCCGCCTCGGCGGCGTCGAGGCCGAAGGATTCCTCCCGCATGGAGAGATCGCCGCCCTCCAGACTCAAGGCCCAGAATTCCCGCTGGGTGCTCTTCAAGGCCTCGGCCACCGAGGAGAGCTGCGGGACATGGCGGGGATACCGGGGGCAGAAGCGCAGGCAGGCGCCACCCTCCACGATGGCCCGGCCCAGCCCCAGGGCCACGGCCACGATGCCGTCGCCGGCCGTCATCGGAGGCGCGGGGTAGAAGTTGTGCGAGCGGGCCACGCCCGAGAGGTCGGGATAGAAGCGGGAGCCATGGGCCGACCCCACGATCTCCTGGAGCATCACGGCCATCTTTTCTTCTTCCAGGCGGAAGGTGGTGGCCAGAAGGTAGGCCTTGGCGTGCTGGGAGAAGGTCGAGGCCCAGACCCGCTTGACCGCCAGCTCCACCTGCCGGACACGCTCGTCGAGCCTGGCGTCGTTGTTCCGCAGCATCAAGGTGTCGTAGACGCCCGTGAACGGCTGGTGCAGCGAGTCTTCGAGCAGGCTGGAGGAGCGCACGGCGAGAGGCTGGCGAGCCCGCTCCAGGAAAACCGTCAGATCCCGGCGCGCCTCCTCGGGGAAGGGGGTCTCCAGGAAGCGCTGCCAGAGCTCGCCGTCGTCCTGGGAGTCGATGGCGAAGGCGCGCAAATTACCGGTGCCCAGGCCCGCTTTCAGGCCAGTATCCAGGAAGCGGTCGAAGACGTCCGTGCCCAGCACCGCCGTGGTGGGGATGGCGATGCGAACCCCGGGGAACCGGTCGCGCAGGCCGTGCTGGGCGATCAGCCGGCGAATGAAGGCGAGACCCCGGGCCTTGCCGCCCAGGGAGCCGCCGCCGATGCGGTAGAAGTCCCCGGCCGATTCCCCCAGGTCACGAAATGATCGCGGACGAAATCGGCCACCACGGTCTGGCCGCGCTCGAAGCGGTAGTCGGCGACGGCCTTGATCAGGTCCGAGCGCAGCTTGCCGGCGTCCCCCTGGTAGTCCTCCAGCTTGCGCGGGCGCAGGGCATGGGCCACGGCGAACTCCGTGCGCGCCTTGAGCCAGCGGGAGAAGTGGTTGCGGCGGCCATGGTAGAAGAGGGATTCCGGAGGGATCGTCGAGAGCTTTTCTTCCAGGCCGCGCAGGTCGTCGGCCCGGTCCACCTCGGTGTCGTCGTCCTCGCGGCGGAAGACGAAGGGGCCGAAGCAGAAGTCCTGCACCAGCACCTTCTGGAGGTCTTCCAGCAGGTGGGGCGAGCCCTTGAGGAGGAAGCGGGCACGGGTCTGCTCGGCCAGGCGGGCGTTCTCCGGCTTCGAGGAGTGGAGGACGATGGGGATGTCCTGGTAGACGGCCCGCACCTCCTTGGCGAAGCGGACGCCGGCCTCCGGAAAGGGGTGCTCGCCGGGCCGCAGGGGGAACTCGACGTCGGAGATGATGCCGAGGACGTCGTCCCCATAGGTTTGGAACGCCCGGTGGGCCTCCTCGAAGCTCGTGCAGAGGAGAACCTTGGGGCGGGCCCGCATGCGCAGGATCTTCTGGGACTGGTTGAGCCCCTCGGCGATCACCCGTTGGGAGTGGTCGAGGAGCTGGTCGTACATCAGGGGGAGGAAGGAGGAGTACTGGCGGACGTTGTCCTCGATCAGGAGGATCACCTGCACGCCCACGGAGCGGGTGTCGTGCTCGACGTTGTGCCAGTCCTCGACCGACTTGACGATGGCCTGGAGAATGCGGGCGTCGCCCTGCCAGAGGAAGGCCCGCTCGATGGAGGAGCCGCGGCGGGCGCCGAAGCCGTTCAGCTCGGAGGGATCCCAGGCCAGGAGCACCACGGGGACGTCGCGGATCTGCTTGACCTGGGTGGCCAGCCGGCCCGGATCCATGTCGGCCACGTGGGGCGTCGTGATGATGAGGTTGATGCTCTCCTGGCGGCCCACCCGGTCCAGGGCCTCGGCGCCCGTGGAGACGCCGGTGAGGCCGGGGGCGTAGTGGACGTCCAGGTTGCGGAACTCGCCCAGCAGGCTCTCGGAAAGCTCGCCCGCCTCTTCCAGCAGGAACCGGTCGTAGGGGGTGGCCACCAGGAGGATGTGGAGGATGCGGTACCGCATCAGGTCCTGGTAGTCGTGGAGGGCGCGCAGCGCGGTGCCGGGCATGGGAAATCCCTCAGGAGGCCGGGGCCGGCGGGACGAGCACGCCCACGGCCTCGTCGAGGTCGCCGTTCATCAGCACCCGCAGGACGAGGCCTGGCCGGACCTTGCCGACGTCGATCACCCGCACGGCCTCCAGCATCGGCGGGAGATGGGCGAATTCGGGGAGCAGGTCCGGGAGGGCGTTGGGCGAGTCCCGGAAGAAACTCTCCTGGAACACCACCTGGGGATCGTCCGGGTAGAGCGGCAGGTAGCGGATGGACGACTCGACCAGATCCTGGAAGAAGTGGGTGCCGAAGGAGAGGTCGGGCACGTAGGCGTCCCGCCGGCGGGCGATCTCGATCAGCAGGGCCGTGTTGCTGATGTCGGCATAAGTTACGGGCACGCCCAGGCGGACGTCGCCCCGGCTTCCCCAGCGGCCGGGCCCCAGGAGGGCGAAGGCCCGCGGGGGGAGCAGGCGGTTGAGGCGCCCCACGGTCCGGCCGACCTCGCGCATCTCGCCGGTGTCCAGGCGGGCGTAGGCTTGCGGGTCGACGTAGACGAGGTGGGTCAGGTCCCCGGGCTGGCCGTTCGAGACGTGGCGGTGGGCGGTGAAGATCAGCCGCTCCGGCGGCACGTCGCGGGGAATGGCGGCCGCGGCCGCGCTCTCGCTCATTCCCTGCGGCCGGCACTGGAGCAGGTAGAGATGCTCGCCGTCCGAGGCGATCTCGACGTCCACCGGAGTGCCCATCTCCTCGCGCAGGAGCTGGAGCAGGGCCCGCATGCGGGCCATGAAGGGGGAGCCGGTCATGAGCCCCTCGAAGGTCACCACCGCCTTGTCATGCTCCAGGTCGATCAAGCCGAGAGGCTGGCGGATGCCGTCGGGGCCGGCGAGCGAGATCACCTGCCGCAGCATGGGGAGCTGGTCGCCCCAGGCGGCCAGGAAGGCGGGCACGCCGATGGTCTCGAAGGTACCGGATTCCAGGTTGATCACGTCGAGCTTCTTGGGCGAGTAGTGCTCGATCTCGTCCGGGGTCTGGTTCACCCGCAGGCCCGGCTGGCCGGGGGCCACGAGCACGGGGTAGTCGTCGGCCAGGCGGTCGACGGCCCGCGTCCCCAGGCCCAGGACGAGCCGCAGCAGGCCGTCCTCCCGCCGGATGCGGGGGGACCAGCGCAGCTCGTTGTTGGACAGGCCCACGCCGGAGAACACGGGCAGGTAGTAGGGGCCGATCCGCCGGCCCACGACCTCCTGGATGAGGATGCCCATCTCCTCGTGGAGGTCGAGGAAGCCGCGCCGCGCCCGGTACTCGATGGGGTCCGGCCCGAACACCGAGGCGTAGACCTCGGCGATGGCGTCGGTCAAAGCGCTCATGCGCTCCCGCTTGCTGCCGGTGTTGGCCAGGAACAGGCTCTTGTACTTGCCGGAGAAGGCCCCACCCAGCCGGTCTTCGAGCAGGCTGGAGCTGCGCACGATGATCGGCTTTCCCTCCAGGTCGTCGAGCACGGCCGCGAGCCCGCGCAGCATCTCCGGCGGGAAGAAGGAGCTCTTGAAGAGCTGCACCACCAAGGGGTATTCGAGACGCACCCGGTCGGGGTCGTCGTACTTGCGGTTCAGCACGTCGTTGAGCTCGTTGTGCTGCATGAACTCGGCGAGGCCGTCCGAGGGGATGTACCAGCTGCGGGGAATGTGGATGTCGTCCAGCAGGCCGGGGAAGCGGGTGGAGCGCGCCGCCACCTTGCAGGCCAGGAGCAGGCCGGCGGCCTTGCCGCCCAGGCGGCCGTAGCTGCGGGCCGGATAGACGATGCGCTGGGCCAACTCGTGGAAGTCCGCCACCTCCAGGTATTCCTTGGCGGTGTTGACGAAATCGAGCTGGTCGTTGAGGAAACGCCGGGTGAGGCTGGCCCGCAGGCCCATGCGGGTGGCGGGGGAGAGCTCGCTCTCCTCGACGCCGCCGTGCTTGAAGCGCTGGAGGGCTTCGGCCAACTCGGTGAGGGGGACGTCCAGCCGCTCGACGGCGTGTTTCAAGAAGGCGGTCTTGTCCTCCTTGATCCAGCTCTGGAGGAGGGCCAGCACCTCGTCGTCTCCCAGGTGGGCGCCGGCCAGTTGAAAGGCCTGCTCGGCCACCGCGGGATCCTGGGCCCGCGGCGCGCGGGGGAGGGGGCGGTTGTCGCGGCTGTCGTCCCCCCCGTTGTCGTCGATCCGGGGGGCGGAGAGCCGCAGCAGCCACTCGGCGCCCTCGATTCCCCGCCAGCAGAGGTGATTGATCATCTTGCGGCCCAGACGGCCCAGCAAGGCGCGGTCCGTCTGGCGCAGGAAGTCGAGGATCACCCACCACTGGGGCTTGGTCTCGGCGGGGGAGTCGAGGCGGGCCAGCAGCTCCTGCATGCGGCGGTGGGCGATCTCGCGGCCGATCCGCTCGGCCAGGGTGTCGAGCAGCTTGCGCTCCTCGGCGAGGAAGGGGAGGGCCTCGCCGTAGCAGACCTCGATCCACCCGTTCTCCTCCCCCTGCATCTGGATGGGCGCCGCCTGAACCCACTCGCTCGGCTGGAAGCCCGGGGTCTCGTAGGTCTGGCCGCCCACGCGGATGCGCACCCGGCAGGTGTCGGGGAACTGCCAGCCGGACGGGATGGCGGCCACCAGGGCGTTCAGGAGGACGGCGACGGGCTCGTGGCGCGAGAGGATCTCGCCGGCCTGGTAGAGGCAGTTGAGCTCCTTGGCCCGCTCGCGCAGGTCGTGGAGGATCGAGTCGATGCGGACGTCGGGCTTCACGAGTCCTCCTGAGGGCGGATCGACCGGCTGATCACCCCGCGGCCTGTCCGGCCGTCCACCGCCACCTCCAGGGGAGAAGCCAGCCGGACGTGGCGGACCCGCGCGGTACGGCCCTGCTCGGGCTGGCGCCGCAGCCACTCCCAGTCTATGCCCGAGCTTATGGGTACGGTCAGGTAGCACACCTCGAAGCTCGACAGGTTGTGGAAGAAGTGCGAGCCCTGGCTGGGCTCCGGGCTCATGCCGGGCAGCGCCGCCTCCACGACTGCGCGGGCGCCGGAGATCTGGTCCCACCGCACGGGGATGCCGAGCCAGGGGTCGGAGCTCCCCCAGCGGCCGAAACCGATCAGCAGGTAGGGGCGGCGCTCTTCCAGGAGGCCCCGGTTGAGGGCCGCGATCTCCTCGGCGATGGCGGGAGTCGCCCCGGCCTCGAACGCTTCGGGATCGGCGTAGACCACGTCCGAGAGCCGGATCCGGCCGTTGCCGAGAGCGGCCCGCGACGCCACCACGGCCGTGGGCGCGGCCAGCTCTTCCTCGGCGATCTCGATCTTCCCGGTCCCCACGGCCAGGGGACGCACCTGCAGAAAGCCGAACCGCCGCGGACCGCCGGGCGGCAGCGACAGCGCGAATTCGATCTCGACCGGGGCTCCCAGGGTCTCCTCGCAGAGCCCGAGCAGGACCCGGAGGGCGGCGGCGAGCGGGATCTCGCCGTGGACCAGCAGGGGGGCGAAGTCGAGCACCCGCGGCCCCACCCGGCCGGTGCCCGGCACCAGGCGGTCCGAGGAGGGATCGTAGGTGGAGGCGGCGTAGCGCAGCGTGCCGTCGGTCTCCGCCTCGGCCAGCCCCGGCCGCACGAGGTACTCGGTCTCCGCCATGGGGTCGTAGGCCGGAGGCGGCCCGGTGTGGACGGCCCAGAAGCGGGTCTGGGTGGCGTCGAGCCGGTCGCGCACCGAGCCGAAGGGGGGGCCGATGGCCGGCCGGGCAGGCGAGAACGACCAGGTGAGGTCGCCGTCCACGATGGTCTTGCCGAGCCCCAGGGCCAGATGCACGATGCCGTCCTCGGGGCGCGACCGCCCCTGGGGATAGAAGTCGAGGGAGCGGGCGACGCCGGAGAGGTCCGGATAAAAGCGGTCGCCGTGCCCCCGGCCCACCACCTCCTGGACGAGCACGGCCATCTTCTCCTCGGCGCCCGGCCGGTGGGTGGAGCGCAGGTAGGCCCGGGCCTCGGTGAAAAACGTCGAGGCCCACACGAGCTTGACGGCGTCGAGGAGCGAGCGCAGCCGGGCGGCGGGCTGGGCCTGGCTCCCGGGGATCATCTTGGTGCCGTACACACCGGCGAACGGCTGCCCCAGGGCGTCTTCCAGCAGGCTGGAGGAGCGCACCGCGAGCGGCACCCGGGCTTCGGTGGCGAGGGAGGTCAGGTCCCCCGCCAGCTCCGCCGGCACCGAGGCCTGCTGGAAGGCCCGCCGGACCGCCGCGTCGGAGGGCTCATCCTTCAGGAGGCCCCGGAGGTCATTGCGGTCCAGGAAAGTATCGAACAGGTCCGTGCCCAGGGCCACCAGGGCCGGCACGTCGAAGTCGAACCCCAGGCCGGACAGCTCGCCGCCGTGGCGGGCCAGCACCTCGGCGGCGAGCCGCAGGCCGTGGGCCTTGCCGCCCAGCTCGCCGCCGCCCAGCCGCGACAACCGGGATAACTGCTCCGGGCCGAACAGGTGGCGGTCGAACGGCGGCAGGTCCTCCACGCGCTACCTCACACCCAGCCCCGGTCCCGGCAGGCCTGGGCCACGCGGCTGACGGCGATCACGTAGGCCGCGTCGCGCATGGAAAGGGCCCGCCTCTGGGCGAGGTCGGCCACGGCCTGGAAGGCCGAGGTCATGATCAGGTCGAGCCGGCCGAGCACTTCGTCCTTCTCCCAGTAGTGGTTCATGTTGCTCTGCACCTGCTCGAAGTAGCTGCACGTCACGCCCCCGGCGTTGGCCAGGAAGTCCGGGATGTGGAAGATCTTGCGCTCCTGGATCACGGCGTCGGCCTCGGGCGTGGTGGGGCCGTTGGCGCCCTCGGCGATCAGCCGGACCTTGGAATGGATCCGGCCCACGTTGTCTCCCCGGATCTGGTGCTCCAGGGCGGCCGGAATGAGGATCTCGACCGGCTGCTCGATCCAGGCGTCTCCCGGCAGAACCTCGTAACCCAGGCCGAGGGCCTTCTCCTTGTCGATGCCGCCGAACTGGTCGGCGATCCCCTTGAGCTCGTCGAGGTCCACCCCCGCGTCCCGCCGGTAGGCATAGGAGGTCTGGTCGACCTGGTGCCAGGAGGAGACGCAGGTCACCGTGCCGCCGATCTGGCGGTAGAGCTGAATGGCGAACTGGGCCACGTTGCCGAAGCCCTGGACGCTCGCCCGCGTCTCCTGCGGCTTGAGCCCGAGGATCTTCAAGGCTTCCCGGATGGTGAACACCACGCCGTACCCGGTGGCCTCGGTGCGCCCCTGGGAGCCGCCCAAGCTCACCGGCTTGCCGGTGATGAACCCCGGGTAGTGGCCGCCGTGGATCGTCTCGTACTCGTCGAGCATCCAGAGCATGTGCTGGGGTGTCGTCATCACGTCCGGGGCCGGCACGTCCTGCACGGGGCCGACGTTTTTGGCGAGCTGGCGCACCCAGCCCCGGCAGACCTGCTCCTGCTCCCGCTTGGAGAGGTGGTGGGGGTCGCAGATCACGCCCCCCTTCCCCCCTCCCAGCGGGATGTCGACCACCGCGCACTTCCAGGTCATCCACATCGCCAGGGCGCGCACCGTGTCGAGCGTCTCCTGGGGGTGGAAGCGGATGCCCCCCTTGCAGGGGCCGCGGGCGTCGTTGTGCTGGACGCGGAAGCCGCGGAACACCTGCACCCGGCCGTCGTCCAGCCGGACCGGAATGGCGAAGCTGTGCTCGCGCAGAGGCCAGCGCAGCAGGTCCCGGGTGGCGGGGTCGAGGTCCAGGATGGCCGCGGCCTTGTCGAACTGGGACTGCGCCATCTCGAAGGGGTTCATCGCCGAGGCCGCCATGGATCAGACCAGCCCCTGGTCCATCATCGCGTCGGCCACCTTGAGGAAGCCGGCGATGTTGGCGCCGTTGACGTAGTTGCCCGGCGTGCCGAAGCGGTTGGCCGTCTCCACGCAGGCGCGGTGGATGTCCTTCATGATGCGGTGGAGCTTGCCGTCCACCTCCTCGCGCGACCAGCCGTAGCGCATGCTGTTCTGGGCCATCTCCAGCCCTGAGGTGGCGACGCCGCCGGCGTTGGCGGCCTTGCCGGGGCCGTAGAGGATGCCGGCGTCCACGAACTGGTTGATGGCCTCGATGGTCGAGGGCATGTTCGCCCCCTCGCCCACCACGTAGACGCCGCTCGCCAGCAGGTTGGCGGCGTCCTTGCCGTTGATCTCGTTCTGGGTGGCGCTGGGGAAGGCGCAGTCGGCCTTGTGGTTCCACAGGGGGTTGTGGTCGAGCTTTGGATCGAGGGGCATGAAGGTCGCCGTCGTGTACTTGTCGGCGTACTCCTTGATGCGGCCGCGGCGGACGTTCTTCAAATCCATGAGGAACGCCAGCTTCTCGCGGTCGATCCCCGCCTCGTCGTAGACGTAGCCGTTGGAGTCCGACGCCGTGAGCGGTTTGGCGCCCAGCTCCAGGAGCTTCTCGATGGTGTACTGGGCCACGTTGCCGCTCCCCGAGACCAGGCAGGCCTTCCCCTCCAGGGTCTGGGAGCGGGTGCCCAGCATCTCCTGGGCGAAATAGACGCAGCCGTAGCCCGTGGCCTCCGGGCGGATCAGCGAGCCGCCCCAGTTGAGCCCCTTGCCCGTGAGCACGCCGGTGAACTCGTTCCGCAGCCGCTTGTACTGGCCGAAGAGATAGCCGATCTCCCGGCCGCCGACGCCGATGTCGCCCGCGGGCACGTCGGTGTTGGAGCCGATGTGGCGGAACAGCTCGCTCATGAAGCTCTGGCAGAAACGCATCACCTCGTTGTCACTCTTGCCCTTGGGGTCGAAGTCCGAGCCCCCTTTGCCGCCGCCCATGGGGAGGGTGGTCAGCGAGTTCTTGAACACCTGCTCGAAGGCCAGGAACTTGAGGATGCCGAGGTTGACCGAGGGGTGGAAGCGCAGGCCGCCCTTGTAGGGGCCGATGGCGCTGTTCATTTCAATGCGGAAGCCGCGGTTGACGTGAACCTGCCCCTGGTCGTCCTGCCAGGGGACGCGGAACATGAGGACCCGTTCGGGTTCGAGGATTCTTTCGAGGATCTTGTTGTGACGGTATTCGGGATGGCGGTCGAAGACGAGAGCCAGCGACTCGGCCACTTCCTGGACGGCCTGGTGAAACTCGGGCTCGGCCGGGTTCTTCGCCTTCACCTCCGCCAATAAAGACGCGACGTACTCGCTCATGATTGTCTCCCCGGGTCTCTGGGGACCCGCGATGTCGGGCTGACTTCAGCGCCAAGCGCTGACTCTATTCTGTTTCAGATCCGGGGAAAGAAGGCTACCCCGCAAGGTGGGGCGGCGGGAGAGGCCGGGCGGGAGAGGGAACCCGGCGGGGTGGTGGGGCGCCCAGGGCGGGCGCCCCTGTGGGGACGGCCGGTTTCTAGCGGCCGTCGCGGTCGGCGTCGCCCGGCACGGCCTTCTCGACGCGGTGCCAGGCGTCGCGGGTGGCGTGCTTGGCGTCGCTCCAAGCGAGCTGCGACTTCCCCTTGGCCTGCTCCCAGCCGTGCTCGAGGTCGTTTTCGACTTCATTCCAATGGCTCCCCGCGTGGCGGGCCCGCGACTCCCAGCCGTAGCGGTAGGCCGGGGAAAGCTCGTCGTAGGAGCGGTTGGCGGCATAGGGCCGGGTGGAGTAGTTGTTACGCCAGTAGGCGTCCTCCTCGGTGGGGTTCACGGCCTCGGCCACGCCCTTGCCGGCGAGGCCGCCGGTCACGCCGCCCACGGCGGCGCCGATCATCGCGCCCACGGGACCGCCGACGACTCCGCCGATGGCGGCACCCGCGGCGGCGCCACCCACGGCACCCGCGCCGGTGCCCAGCGGATGAGCGCCCGGCTGGCCGGTGATGGGATCGAGGTTGGCCTCATGCTTCGCCTCGCGCTCGAGCTCGGCGGTGGTGGTCTTGCCAGAGGTCGTGTACTTGTCGTCGTTCATGGCTGTATCTCCTGGTTGTCGTTGATAGGGCTTCGTACCTTCACGCAGAACAGCACTGCAAGGGTGAGGCCAGTTTCCCCCCTGGACTCCTGTTGCCTTCCCCCCACCCCCCGGGATACCCTCCCTGGACAGTTATGCATTTCAAGAGGTTTCAGTCCCTCGGCCTCGCTTTGGTGCTGGTCATCCTGGCCTCGGGCTGCCGGGACCTGAGCCGCGCCGCCGGCGATTCTCAGGCCGATGCCGGGAAGATCCACGTCGGCATCGTCTTCGACAGCGGCGGCAAGGACGACCGTTCCTTCAACGCCGCGGCCTTCCGGGGCGTCACGCGGGCGGCGAAGGACTTCCCCATCGTCCTGCGCGACGCGGAGCCGGGCGATCCGGTCTCCCTCGAGCCGGCCACGCGCGCCTTCGCCGAGCTGGGGTACGACCTCATCATCGGCATCGGCTTCGCCCAGACCCCCATCATCGAGGCCGTCGCCAAGGACTACCCGCACGTCCAGCTTCGCCATCGTCGACGGCGTCAGCAGCCTGCCCAACGTGGCCTCCCTCATCTTCAAGGAGCACGAGGGGAGCTATCTGGTGGGCATGATCGCCGCCCGTACGTCGAAGACCGGCGTTCTGGGCTTCGTGGGCGGCATGGACATCCCCCTCATCCACCGGTTCGCCACCGGCTACGAGGAGGGGGCGCGCGCCGTCAACCCCAACATCCGGGTGATCGACAACTTCGTCGGCGTCACCGAGGCGGCCTGGAACAACCCGGGCAAGGGCAAGGAGCTGGCGGTCGCCCAGATCGGCAAGGGGGCGGACGTCATCTTCGCCGCCGCCGGCAACTCGGGGCTGGGAGTGTTCGACGCCGTCGAGCAGTACGACAAATTCGTCATCGGCGTCGACTCCAACCAGAACTGGGTCAAGCCCGGCCACGTGCTCACCAGCATGGTCAAGCGGGTGGACAACGCGGTGTACCAAATCGTCAGCGACATGGTGGGCGGCCGCTTCAAGTCCGGCATCCACGTCTACGGCCTGCCGGACGACGGCATCGGCTATGCCATCGACGAGTACAACGAGAAGCTCATCCCCAAGGACGTGATCGCCGAGGTCGAGGCCGCCAAGGCCAAGATCATCGCGGGCGAGATCAAGGTGACGGACGCGATGGCGCAATAGGCGCAATGGCGCAATGCATGTTGGAGCTTCGCGACATCACCAAGCGCTTCGGCGGCGTCCTGGCGAACGACGGCGTCAACCTCGAGGTCGAGCCGGGCACCATCCACGCCCTCGTCGGCGAGAACGGCGCCGGCAAGTCGACCGCCATGCGCATCGCCTACGGCTTCTACACGGCCGACTCGGGCGACGTGCTGGTCGACGGCCAGGTGCGCCGCATCGCGAGCCCCCACGACGCCATCGCCCTCGGCGTCGGCATGGTCCACCAGCACTTCATGCTGGTCGAGCCGATGACGGTGGCCGAGAACATCGTCCTGGGGGTCGAGCCCGGCTCCGCCTTCTCCCTCGACTTGAAGGCCGCCGAGTCGCGCATCCGCGCCCTCTCGGAAGAGCTGCAGCTGGCGATCGATCCCACGGCCCGCATCGAGAACCTCTCGGTGGGCCAGCAGCAGCGCGTCGAGCTGCTCAAGGCGCTCTATCGGCAGGCGCGCGCTCCTCATTCTGGACGAGCCGACGGCCGTGCTGACGCCGCAGGAGGTGGAGGAGTTCTTCGCCATCCTGCGGCGCATGCGCGAGCAGGGCAAGACCATCGTCATCATCACGCACAAGCTCTCCGAGGTGCTGGCGATCTCGGACGACGTGACCGTCATGCGCGACGGCCGCGTGGTGGGGCACCGCAAGACGGCCGAGACCAGCGCCGCCGAGCTCGCGCGGCTGATGGTGGGGCGCGACGTGCTGCTGCGGGTGGTCAAGCCCGAGGCGAAGCCGGGCGCCCCGGTGCTCGGCGTCCGCGGCCTCTCGCTCACCGCGCAAGGGCGGCGAACGGCGGCTCGACGGCGTCTCGTTCGACGTGCGGGCCGGCGAGATCGTCGGCATCGCGGGCGTCGAAGGCAACGGCCAGACGGAGCTGATCGAGGCCATGGCCGGGCTGGTGGAGCAGGGCACCGTCTCCGGCGCCATCGAGCTGGAGGGGAAGGACGTGGCCTCGCTCTCCGCCCGCGCGGCGCCGGGCGCGCGGCATCGCCCACGTGCCCGAGGACCGCCACCGCCGCGGGCTGCTGCTCGACTTCACCCTCGCCGAGAACTCCATTCTCGGCGTGGACTACCGGCCGCCCGTGGCCGTGGGGCCGGGCCGTGCCTGGCTCAACCTGGGGGCCATCCGCAGCGGGCCGAGAAGATCCTCCAGGCCTTCGACGTGCGCCCGCCGAATCCGGACCTGCCGGCGCGTTCGCTCTCCGGCGGGAACCAGCAGAAGCTCATCCTCGGCCGCGAGATCGAGCAGGGGCCCCGGCTGCTCCTGGTGGCCCAGCCCACGCGCGGCGTCGACATCGGCGCCATCGAGTTCATCCACCGGCAGCTGGTCGAGATGCGCGACGCCGGCTGCGCCGTGCTGCTCGTCTCGGCCGAACTCGAAGAGGTGACGGCGCTCTCCGACCGGCTGCTGGTCATGCGCGGCGGGCGGATCGTGGGCGAGGTGGATCCGGCGAAAGCCTCTCTCGAAGAGATCGGGCTGCTGATGACCGGCGGCGGCTTGATCCATAAAAAGCGACCCTGAAAAGCGGCCCTCTAAAGCATCCCAATGAAATTTTTACGCGAGCTCTTCTTCCCCCTGGCCGCCGTGGCCGCGGCCTTCCTCGTGGGCGCCGTGCTCGTGCTGGCGATCGGCGACAACCCGCTCGACACCTACGCGCTCCTCGTCGGCAGCGCCCTCTCCTGGCCGGACGGCATCGGCTACACCCTGTTCTACGCGACGCCGCTCATCTTCACCGGGCTCGCGGTGGCCGTGGCCTTCCGCTGCGGCCTGCTGAACATCGGCGCGGAAGGGCAGCTCTACATCGCCTCCTTCGTCACGGCCTGGGTGGGCATCACCTGCGCGGGGCTCTCGGCGTGGCTGCTGGTTCCGCTCTGCTTCCTGGCCGCCCTGGTGGCCGGCGGCGTCTGGGGCGCCATACCGGGCGTGCTCAAGGCGCGCTTCGGCGCCCATGAAGTCATCACCACCATCATGATGAACTTCATCGCGATCGCCCTCGCGAGCTACTTCACCCAGTACCACTACAAGCCGCCGGGCGACGCTCTGCTGGAGACGGTCCCCATCGGCGAGAACGCCCACATCGCGCGGCTCGGCTCGTTCATCCCCGGCCTGCCCGAGCGCATCCCCCTGAACCTCGCCTTCCCGCTGGCGCTCCTCGCCTGCCTGCTCGTCTACCTCTTCCTCTGGCGCACGCGCTGGGGCTACGAGATCCGCGCGACCGGCGCCAACCCGGCGGCGGCCCACTACGGCGGCATCGCCACGGGCCGGCAGATCGTGCTCGCCATGGCCATCTCGGGCGCGCTCGCCGGCATGGTGGGGATCAACGAGGTGATGGGCTACCGCTACCGGTACTACGACAGCTTCTCCTCCGGCTACGGCTTCACGGGCATCGCGGTGGCCCTGCTCGGCCGCAACCACCCGGTGGGCGTGATCCTGGCGTCGCTTCTCTTCGGCGCCCTGCTGCGCGGCGGCCTCTTCGTGGACATCTTCACCGAGCACGTCTCCAAGGACATGGTCCTGGTGCTTCAGGGGATCATCATCCTGTTCGTGGCGGCCGAGGCCCTGTTCCGGGGCTCGTTCGGCCGGAGGATCAAGGGCGTATGAGCGACATCCTCCTCGTCTCCCTGCTCTTCTCGGCCATCCGGCTGGCCACGCCGCTCCTCCTCGCGGCCCTGGGCGGCCTCTACTCGGAGCGCTCGGGCGTCATCAACATCGCGCTCGAGGGCTTGATGCTGGCCGGCGCCTTCACGGCGGCCACGGTGACCCACTACACGGGCAGCCCCTGGGTGGGCCTGGCGGCGGCCATCGCGGCCGGCTCGGTGGTGGCGCTCGTCCACGGCATCGCCTGCATCCGTTCAAGGCCGACCAGGTGGTGAGCGGCACGGCCATCAACATCCTTTTCCTCGGCGTGCCGGCGCTTCTTTCGGGCGCCCTCTTCGCCTCGACCGGGGCCACGCCGCAGCTCGCCCAGAACCAGCTCATGCCGCTGGTGCCCATCGTCCTCTCCTTCGCCCTGGTGCCGGTCACCTGGTACGTGCTCAACCGGACGCCGTTCGGCCTGCGCCTGCGGGCGGTGGGGGAGAACCCGGAGGCCGCGGACACGGCGGGGGTGAACGTGGCGCGGGTGCGCTACCTGGGCGTGATGATCTCCGGCGCCCTGGCGGCCATCGGCGGCGCCTACCTCTCGATCGGCCAGTCCTCGCTCTTCGCCCGCAACATGTCCGCCGGCCGCGGCTTCATCGCGCTCGCGGCGCTCATCTTCGGCAAGTGGCGGCCGGTGCAGACCATGCTCGCCTGCCTCCTCTTCGGCGTCGCCGAGGCCCTGTCGATCCAGATGCAGGGCGTCTCGCAGATCCCCGTCCAGTTCATCCAGATCATCCCCTACGTCCTCACCATCGTCGTCCTGGCCGGCTTCATCGGCAGCTCCCGGGCTCCCAAGGCGCTGGGGCTGCCTTACCAAAAGAAGCGATAAAGAATTTCTCGTCTCCCAGTTCTGTCATAGTCTGTAACGCAGTGACAGAACATTTGGCTCAAGGGAGGGTGAGATTTGGAACAGCAACCGACTGCCTGCTGTGGCGAAGAGGCGAGGCATCGTCCCAATGCCAGCGACGATCCTGGCCAGGAACTTCATTTAGCGCTGGAAGGATGTCTAGAAGCAGCCGATAGACTCCTCGAAGAAGTGAATAAATTGAACAAGAAGCTCGACGATTGGCGGGCGGAAATCGTGCGGGACCGCGCTGCTTTTAGAGAGACGATGGCTCGCTTGTTTCCATGGATACCGGAAATCCAGGCGCTCCACCAACAGTCGCAAAGCCTGACCCCCTCCTGACACGCTTCCCCCGCGTGCTACACTCCGCAAAGAGTTTCTGATCAACGTATGCGACGAGCGCCCGCCGGCTGGCGGGTGCTTGTGCGCAGAGACCCATTAAGGCGCAGCCCTCATGGTGACGTCCGTTCGACGTGCGTTTCTGGTTCTCGTCCTCGTGTCCGGTTCCGCCGGCGCGCTGGACCTCTATGACGGCCTGCCGCCGGAGCAGGCTGCCTTCCTCTTCAGCCACAACCAGATCCGGGCGGCACACTGCGTGCCTCCGCTCGCCTGGTCCACCGAGCTGGCGGCCCGGGCCCAGACGTGGGCGGACAAGCTGGCGGCGGAGGGGTGCGCCTTCGAGCACAGCCACGGCCTCTATGGTGAGAACCTCGCCCGCGGCACCGCCGGGGTGGACGACGATCCCCGCGACATCGTGCGGCTCTGGTACGGCGAGGCCGCGGCGTACGATTTCCGCCGCGGCGGCTCCATGGCCACCGGGCACTTCACGCAGCTGGTCTGGATGGGGACGCGGCACCTCGGCTGCGGCACCTCGACCTGCCGGGGCAAGCGGCTCTGGGTCTGCAACTATGACCCTGCCGGCAACTACCTGGGGGAGTACGGGTCGAACGTGCTGCCCCGGTCGTGCCGGCAGATGGCCTCCGGTGTAAACTCGGCGCCATGAAAAAGGCCGCCCTTTTCGGACTCCTGATCGCGCTCGTCGCCTTCGCATCCCTGGCTCTTTCGAGGGATGTCCAGACGGAAGCCGAACCGTCGGATCCGGCGATCGCTTTCAGCTCTGATGCTACCGAGGGGGACGCGCTGTTCGGCCCGCCGACGCCAACGCCTCCCATCTCCTCCTGCGGCTACAACGTCAGCACCTGCGCCCGCAAGGACCGGTACCACACGGGGATCGATTACCAGAGAACCTCGGGCGACACCGCCGTCGTGGCCACGAATCTCGGTTTCGTCGTGCACCGTGAGGTCATGAGCCCCTACGACCAGGGGATGGGGAGCAACGTGATCCTCGAGCACGTGCTCGAATCGGGCAAGAAGATCTACAGCTCCTACTCCCACCTGGCCTCCATCGACCCGGCGGTGAAGCTGGGGGGCACGGTTCAGAAGGGGCAGGTGATCGGGATCATGGGCGGCTCGGGGTATGGGGAGCCCAACTACTGGAGCGTCCACCTCCACTTCGAGCTGAAGGACAGCCCGGTGCCGTTCAGCCCCTACGGCGGCCCCTACTGGGGATACACGCCCACCAACCCGGACCAGTTCGGCTACCACGACCCAGGCTCGTACCTGGGCCTCGTCGCCGTCGAGACGCCGGAGGCTCCGCCTCCTCCCGTGGGCGTGACCGTGACCTCTCCCAACAAGGGTGCCCTGGGGCGGGGCACCCGGGTCGTCGTGAAGTGGTCCACCAGCAATGCCGATCCCAAGGATCTGATCTCGATCGATCTCAAGCGGGACTCCGCCTCCGCCCTGCCGGACGGCGTGAATTACGTCCGTCTCGCCCAGGGCGAGGCGAACGACGGCAACCAGAGAGTGTCCATCCCCATCGCCATCGCGATCGCCAAGGACTGGCGGATCGTCGTCCGGCACGACGCGAGCGGCGCCTCGGACGGCTCGGACGTACCCCTGCGGGTCCGTCGGTAAAGTTCTACTTCCCCTTAGCCCATTTCTGAGCCCGGAGGGCGTCCTACTCATAGCCCAGGGTGCAACCCTGGGAGGCGGAGATGGCTCGCTACGGTCTCCATGGCCCCCAATTCGTCGGTCCGCCCGGGCCCCACCCAGGGTTTCACCCTGGGCTATGAGTAGGACGCCCTCCGGGCTCACTAAGGAGGCCTGAGGGGATTTCCCCCCGCGCATCGTCTTACCTCGCATGGGGCGCCTTCCGGGCGCCTTCCTTCAGAAAGGATTTCTCATGCGATTCATGCAACAGACGTTGCGCTTTGCCATAGCTGTGTTTGCCGTTGCCCTGGGGGCGGCCGGCTCGGTCACCCCGGCCCGGGCGGCTGCTGATTCTTTCGCCGTCACCAACGTCCGCGTTTTCGACGGCTCGCGGGTGATCCCTTCGGCCACGGTGGTGGTGGTGGATGGCCGCATCCTGTCCGTGGGCGGGGACGTGCGGGCTCCCCAGGGTCTCGCGGTGATCAACGGCGCGGGAGCCACCCTGATGCCCGGGATCATCGACTCCCACGCCCATGCCTGGAGCCGCGAGGAGCTGGAGCGGGCGGTGCAGTTCGGCGTCACGACCGAGATGGACATGTGGTCGGATCCTCGCTTCGTCAGGAGGATGCACCGGGAGCAGGAACGCCGGGGCGGCGTCACGGACCGCGCGGACATCTTCAGCGCCATCAGCCCCGCCACCCTCCCCGAGGGGTATCCCTACTTCTTCACGCCGGACGTGGTGGAGGAGCCGACCTTGAGCACTCCCGAGGAGGCGGGGCCGTTCGTGGACGCCCGCATGGCCGAGGGCTCGGACTACCTCAAGATCATGCTGGAGGACGAGAACCCCTGGTTCGACTTCGAGCTGCCGGTGCTCAGCCGCCCCACGGTGCGGGCGCTGACGCGGGCGACCCACCGCTACGGCAAGCTCGCCGTGGCTCACGTGACGGAGCAGAGCCATGCCTTCGACCTCCTGTTCGACGGCATCGACGGGCTGGTCCACATCTTCATCGACGAGCCGGTGGAGCCCGGTTTCGTGCGGTTGGCGGTACAGAAGGGGATCTTCGTGGTGGGCACGCTCAACGCGGAAGAGTCCTTCATCACCACCGAGGGGGGCGAGTCCATCGTGGCCGATCCGGACCTCGGGCCCTGGCTGACGGCGGAGGAGATCGGCTACCTGCTCACGCCGCCCATCGAGAGCAACATCACGGCGCACAACGTCCAGATCGGCCGGGACAACGTCCGCCGCCTCCATCAGGCGGGCGTACCGATCCTCGCCGGCACGGACGTGGCCACCCACGGCATCAGCATCCACCGTGACCTCGAGCTGCTGGTCATGGCCGGCCTCGCGCCCATCGACGCCCTCAAGGGCGCCACCTCGGCCGCCGCCCAGGCCTTCGGCCTTCGCGACCGCGGGCGCATCGCACCGGGGCTGCGGGCGGACCTTCTCCTGGTGCAGGGGGACCCCACGGCCGACATCAAGGCCACGCGCCGCCTCCGCAAGATCTGGAAGGGCGGCGTCGAGGTGGCGCGCCCCCTTCCCGGTGCGCGCTGACCCAGGCTCTTCGCGGCACCCGGACCGCGTCGTGCGCGGCTCCCCTCTCTTCCCGGCTCACCCGGACCCCTTGCCGTGCCACTCCCCCCTCTTCCCGCGCCATTCGGCAAGAGAGGGGAGTGGCGCGGCAGAGGGGAGTGACGCGGTAAGAGAGGGGAGTGACGCGGTAAGAGAGGGGAGTGACGCGGTAAGAGAGGGGAGTGGCGCGGCAAGAGAGGGGAGTGGCGCGGCAAGAGAGGGGAGTGGCGCGGCAAGAGAGGGGAGTGGCGCGGTAAGAGAGGGGAGTGGCGCGGCAAGAGAGGGGAGTGACGCGGAAGCGCCCTGGCCCGAACGGAGGAACTTCCAGCCGGTGCGATGCGGCACAACTTGTCTCACGGCTTTTTGCTAGCGTACTTTCATGCCCCAGAAAAATAGAGTGACCCTGGCAGTCTTGATGACCACCTTCGCCTTGCTCGCCGCATCTCATCGCGGGGATGCCGCGGCGGTGGAGCTCCACTTCGCGGCGCGCGTGGGCCAGCAGCCGGTGCGCTGCGCCACCACCTACACGGGCATCGGCCTCACCAGGGCGTCGATGTTCCTGCAGGACTTCCGGATCTACGTGAGCGCCTTCCGCCTGCTCACCCGGGACGGCCGTGAGGTGCCCGTCGCCCTGACGCCCGACGCGCTCTGGCAGAGCGAGCAGGTGGCGTTGCTCGACTTCGAGGACGGTTCCGGCAACTGCAACGGCAACGGACCCACCAACGACCGCGTCCGCGGGACGGTGCCGGACGGCGACTACACGGGCCTGATCTTCGAGATCGGGGTACCGTTCGCGGTGAACCATCAGGACCCGACGCTCGCCGGAGCGCCGCTCAACCTCTCGGCCCTCACCTGGCCGTGGTCGGTCGGCTACAAGTTCACGACCATCGACTTCGACACCCAGGCCCCGGACGAGCGCAAGATGATCGGCGACGGCGGCGAGAAGCACTCCGCGAGCGGTTTCTCGGTGCATCTGGGGAGCACTGGAGTGCGCGTCGAGCGGCCTTCGCGTCCCACCCGGGAGCCCTGCGGCATCCCCAACCGGCCCGTCTACCGCTTCGACTCGTTCGACCCGGCGAAGGACCTTCTGGTCCTCGACCTCGGCGAGCTCCTCGCCGGCACCGACGTCACGGTGAACATGCCGGAGAGCGCTTCGGGCTGCATGTCGTCGCCCAAGGACGACGACTGCGTCGACATCATGAGCCGCTTCGGCCTCACCTTCCGCGGCAAGCCTTCCCCGGGCCAGAAGCTCGTTCACGTCGAGGCCCGGCCTTGAAACCGGCGCGCCTCGGATGCGCCCTGGTCTGCGCCGCGGTGGTGCTCCGCGCCTCCGGCGGCGCACGACCGCATCCCGGCGATCACGCCACGCGGGAGCCGACAGGCGTCGCTCTCGCCCGACGTCCTCGCGCTCTACGAGCCGAGCGGCTACGCGTGGAAGCTGCCGGCCTGGATGCCCAGGCCTCTCGATCCGCGCGACAATCCGACCACGGCGGCCAAGGTGGAGCTCGGGCGGCGGCTGTTCTACGACCGGCGGCTGTCGGTCGAACGGCTCCGCGCTCGTGCGCGTCGTGCCACCAGCAGGAGCGGGCCTTCACCGACGGCCTTCCGGTGTCGCCGGGCGCTCTCGGGCATCGCACGCGGCGCAACGCGATGTCGCTCGCGAACGTCGCCTACCTGCCGGCCCTGACCTGGTCGAACCCGCTCCTTCATTCGCTCGAGCAACAGGCCCTGGTGCCCCTCCTCGGCACCGATCCGGTGGAGATGGGGATGGCCGGGAAAGACGCCGAGCTCGCCGCCCGGCTGTCGGCCGAGCCGCTCTATCCGCCGCTTTTCGCGCGGGCCTTTCCCGAGACGCCGGAGGCGATCTCCCTGCAGCAACGTGGTCCGTGCCCTGGCCGCCTTCGAGCGCACGCTGATCTCGGCGCGCTCGCCCTACGACCGCTACCGCTACGAGGGCGACCTCGACGCGATGTCCGAATCGGCGATCCGAGGCGAGGCTCTCTTCTTCAGCGAGCGTCTCGAGTGCCATCACTGCCACGGCAACTTCAACCTCAACGACTCGATGATGCACGAGCGCAACCGCCTCGGCGAGAGCCGCCTTCCACAACACGGGCCTCTACAACCTCGACGGCAAGGGCGCCTATCCGTCCGGCAACACCGGCATCGAGGAGCACACCGGACGGCCGGAGGACATGGGGCGCTTCCGGGCGCCGACCCTGCGCAACGTCGAGGTGACCGCGCCGTACATGCACGACGGGTCGATCGCCACGCTCGACGAGGTTCTCGACCACTACGCCGCCGGTGGACGCACCATCGCCACGGGACCCCGGGCGGGGGTCGGCCGCGACAACCCGCTCAAGAGCTCCTTCGTGCCCGGCTTCACGCTCACGGCCGAAGAACGCGCCGACCTCCTCGCCTTCCTGCGGTCGCTGACGGACCGCGAGTTTCTGACCGACCCGACTTTTCCGACCCCTGGGCCTCGAGCCCCGAACCCTCACCGAGGAGAATCCCGATGACGAATCCGCGCCTCCGGCCGGCCGCCGTGGCCACGCTTCTCGCCCTCCTCACCCCTCTCGCCGCGTTCGCCCACTCGACCGTCAAGCGGACCGATCCCGCGAGCGGCTCCGTGCTGGCCGCCTCACCCGCCGAGGTGGTGATCGAATTCAACGAGCCGGCACGCCTCATCTCGGTGGTGGCGGTGGCGCCCGACCAGGCCGAGCGCAAGCTCGAGTTCACGCCCTCCGGCACGGCCACCGTCCTTCACGATCAAGAGTCCGAGGCTGGCCGAGGGCCGCAACGAGCTGAAGTGGAAGGCGCTGTCGAAAGACGGCCACCCCATCGGCGGAACGATCATCCTGGTGATCAAGCCCGGGGCCGCCCCGAAGTTGACGCTCGAGCACCTCGCGGCGCTCGCGAAGCTGCTCCTCTACGCCGGTGCTCTCGTCGGCGCCGGGGCGGCCCTCGCCGGGGCGAGCCTCCGGGACGGCCTCGGCGAGGTCCAGGAGAACGCGCCGCGGCGGATCGTCGCCGGAGCGCTCACCGCCGTCGCCGCGGCGCTCGCGGGCGGCGTCCTCCTCGTGATGCGCCTCGGTGGCGAGCTCGACGGGCCGATCCTCTCCGCCGTCTTCGGCGGGCCGACGGGCATCGCGCTGGGCGCTCAGGTCGGGGCGGGGCGCTCCTGCTCGCGACGGCACGGGGTGGGCGCCGACGGCCGCTTCCGCCTCGCCGGAGCCCTCCTGCTCCTGGGGTCGTTCGGCGTCACGGGTCACTCGGCCGCCGCCTCCCCCTGGACCGGCCTTCTCGCCGCGGCGCATCTGGTGGCGGCGGCCTGGTGGCTCGGCGGGCTGCTGCTCCTCCGGCAGGCTTGCCGATCGCTCGGCGCCGAGGAGCTCGAGGCGCTGGTGCGGCGGTTCAGCCGCCTCGCGCTCTTCGTGGTGGGCGGCCTGGTGGCGAGCGGCGCGATCCTCGTCTTCGTCCTGGTGAGCCCGACGTGGGACGCGTGGAACACCCCGTACGCACGGAATCTCGCGCTCAAGATCGCGCTCGCCGTCGGCGCGCTGGCGATCGCGAACGTCAACCGGACCCGCCTCGTGCCGCGCCTTTCGGCGGGCCAGCCCGGCGCGCCGCGGAGCCTGCGCCGCGCGGTGACGCTCGAGATCGGCCTTCCTCGCCGGCGCGCTCGCCGCCACCGCCTGGCTGACGACCTTTCACTCGCCGCACGGCGGGCACTGACGGTGGTCCGCCGAAAGGCCGCGGCGGCCTTCCTCTGCCTCTTGTTCCTCCTTCCCCTGTTGGCCTTGGGACAGGCGACGGCACCCCGGTTGATCGTCGAGGCTTCGCCCGGGTGGGAACCCATGGCGAAGCGCCTGCGTGCCGTGGGGCCGGCCGAGTTGGCGGACGCGATGCGCCTGTTGGGGTTGACCGAGCCCGGACCGCCCATCCGGGTGATCGTGGCGCCCGAGGGCTCGGGCCCGGCAACGCTGGTCGAGCCCTGGATTACCGCCTATTCTCTCTCGGCCCAGGGGCTCGTGGTGGTCATCCCGGAGAGAGTGGGGGCCGATACCGGCTCCTCTCTCGAATACGCGCTACGCCACGAGGTGGCCCACGTGCTCATCTCGCGGGCGGCCGGTGGCCGTCCCCTTCCCCGTTGGATCCATGAGGGCCTGGCCATGGTTCTTGGCGGCTCCTGGGGAGGCGGTGGCCGTTCCCAACTCGCCACCCTGGCCACGATGGCGGACCGGCCGGTCTTGCTCGCCGATTTGGAGAAACTCTTCCTGGGCGGGCCATCGGAGGTGAACCGCGCCTATGCCATCGCCACGGCGTTCATGCGCGACCTCCTGGACCACCACGGCCCCGGGGGCGTTCCGAAGACCCTCGCCGGCGTCGCCCGCGGCCTCTCGTTCGAAGAGGCCTTCCGCGAGGCCACGGGGGGCGCCCTGGCCCAAGCCGAGTCGGATTTCTGGAGCCGGCAGGCCTTCTGGTACCGCTGGGTGCCCGTGTTCACCAGCTCGATCACCCTTTGGCTGCTCATCACCCTGCTTGCGCTCTGGGCTCTCCGCCGCCCTGTGAAGGATGCGGCACGGCGGCGGAGCTGGGGCGAGGCAGAGGAGCCCACCCTGGAATGCCGATCCGGCTGGTGCCCGGGGTCCCTCAATCCGGCAGATAGCGGCTGGGAGCCACCTTGAACGTCTTGGACGTGGAGCATGGTGCCCAATGGATTTGACGGACGAACAGTGGAGCTTGTTGGAACCCTTGATCCCCGTTCCTCAGCGCCGCAGTGATGGCCGAGGCCGTCCCTGGCGCGATTCTCGCCAGGTTTTAGATGGGATTCTCTGGGTCTTGCGCACTGAAGCACGCTGGAGAGACCTCCCCGAGAATTATCCGCCGTACCAGACTTGCCACCGCCGATTTCAACTCTGGAAGCGCCAGGGCGTAATGAAGATGGTCTTGGATGCCTTGGCCGAGAATTGGGCCGTGCGAAATGGCATCGATCTCCCAGACGCCGCGCAGGCTCCAAGATTTCAGCGAAGCGGCGAAGCCGCCCAGCCGGGCAGAGGCACGCACCCTGGGACGCCGATCCGGCGGGTGCCCGCGGTCCCTCAATCCGACAGATAGCGGCTGGGAGCCACCTTGAAAGAATCACGGCAATTCTCCGAAGCGAAAATATAGATACGCCCGCCGTGGACGTAGTAGCGATCCGGATCGCCGCTCCCCGGAGGAGCGCCGTTTCTGGCCATGAAGGCACAAGCGCCCTTGAGTTGGATCTCGTAGCGCTCGGGATCACTCTCAAACGATTTCCGGGAGGCTGCTGTCGCGAAATGGTGTGAGATCCGCTTGTGCCGATACTTTGCGGAGCCACTGCAACATCGCTGGAGAGGAACCTTGGGCCGGGATGACGATGACCTTGGGGCTGCGGCGCATCGGAGAACGAATAGTCGGGAACGATTTGAAGGCCGGCGCTGGCACGGATCGGCTCGCGGCTCTCGGCCACCGTGAAGAGCTGGAACGGCCGGGTATCGGCCGCCGTCTTGCCGCGGCCTGAGACGGAAACGTCCTGGAAGACCTCCCACGGACCGGCAAAGTCGATCATCGTGGCCCCGGGCGAAAGCACGAAGGCGACCGGAATGGAGCCCGTCTCCGGTGCCGTGAGCCGCTCGCCGGGGACCGGCTGGCTGGTGCTCGCAACCGCACCGGCGGGTGCCTGAAAGAGGAGGAGGACGAGGACGGAAACGATCGGGGTAAGGGTCCTGGAGATCATTCGAGCCTCCTGTTTGGTTTCGAAGCCTGAGGGCATGCCGGTCACGTATTGGCCTTGGGCGCGGTCCCCGCCGGACCCTCGCCTCCATGGTATCGTTCTCACGTGAATTTGAGGGGCCACATACGTTGGAAGCCGGGTCTCGTGGGGGTGCTCGTGGCCCTTACGTTCCTGCCGGCCGCGGCCTCCTTGATGGCGTCCCCGGCACCCAAGAGCTGCTGCCGCGGGGCGTGCGCCTGCCCTCTCAAGAGCCGTGGCGCCATGCGTTGCCATACCCCGGGCCGTTCGGCGGAGCCTCACCTGTGCTGCCCCCGGGACGAGCCGGTCGCCGGCCTGGGCGTCGCGGTGGTGATTCCTGCTTTGCTGCCGGCCGTCCCGCGGGTTGACGGATTGCGGGGCCGGGAGAAGCTCACGGCCTTCGTGCTCATCCCCCTTCAAGACTTGGTCAATCCTCCTCCGATCCCGCCGCCGCGGCTCCTCGCTCTCGCCTGAGGCCCCGTCAGCGCCGCCGTGCGGGCTCCCGCGGAGCCGTGCCGGAGGCTGCTGCCGTGCATCTATGACGTAGAGATCGCAGCGACTCTGGAGGTATGTACCCATGGGATCGGTCGGTCTATCCCTCGCCTGGGATTCCGGGCTGGTGGTTGGGTGGGCTGCGCCATGAGCAACCTGCTCCTCGTTGGTTCCTGGAAGCGTTTGGGGAGGGTGGCTTGCCGTCTCCATGCGGGCGGCCACGCGGTCCTGCTGGTCCAGGAGGCGGAGACCGCGTTGGGAAAAGTGGGCGGGATGAGGATCCACTTGACGATCGCCGAGGTGGATTCTCAGGCCGTCCTGGCCTCCGTGGCCGAGCTGGTCCGGCGGTCCGGCGGCCCCTGGCTGGCACTCGACGCCGGTGCCCTGATGACCGAGGCCTTCGAGTCGGGGGCCGTTTCCGTGTTGCCGGCCGAGGCGGAGCCGGACCTCGTGGAGCGCGCCGCCCAGAGCCTCCTGGCCCAATTCGGCCAGGAGGAGGCGGTGGCGACGCGGACGGCGGTGGCGCCGCGCAGCCGGCGGATCCGGTCCGGGGATCCCCTGTCGTGGAGCCCGGGCCAGGTGCTGGTGGTGGTGGAGGGGATCCTGTCCCGGCTGGCCCTGCATGACGACGGCACCGAGGTTCTGCTGGGTTTCGTGGGGCCTGGGGATCTGGTGGTGACGCCCCGGGAGGAGCCCACCCCTTCGGCCCTGTTCGCCTGCTCGGAGGTGGAGGTGACCGCGCTGCCGTGGGAGGAGGCGGTGAAGCTGCCCGGGTTCCCCGAGCGGCTGCGCGACCAGCTCATCGAATCGCAGGAATGGGCGTCGGCCCAGGCCCGCCCCCACCTGGACGACCGCCTGACGGGGATCCTGGATCTGTTGGCCCGCCAGCTCGGCCGGCCTCACAGCAAAGGCAAGCTGATCGATTTTCGGGTGACCCATGCCCAGCTGGCGCAGGCGATCGGGGCCACCCGCAGCACGGTCACCCGCCTGCTGGCGCGGCTGCGCCATGCCGGCCGGCTGGCGGTCACCGGCAAGGAGAGATGGATCGTCCGTGGCGGCGGCGTTTCGGCGGCGGACCGCCACGAGAGTCTGTAACCGGTTTTCGCTCGGGCCTGCCGGGCTAAGCCCCGCAGCATTCCTCCTCGGCCACGCGGGCCGTCAGCCGTACGATCTCCTCCGGCGGGTCCGCGAACCGGAAAAGGTGCCGGACCCTGCCGAGGGGATCGATGAGGTAGAGGTACCTGGAGTGCTCGATGAGGTACCCGGCCGCCGAGTCGTGGCGGCGCGCTCGTAGCTCGCGGCATATTTCTGCGCCACGTCCGCCACCTGGGCCGGCGCGCCGGTGAGACCGATCGCGTTGACGGCGAAATAATCCAGGTACTGGCGCAGCTTCTCCGGCGAATCCCGTTCCGGATCCACGGAGATGAAGACGGTGATCACCTTGCCGGCGATCCCCTGCTTGTTCAGGTCCTGATAGACCCGGGCGAGACGGCTCATCGTGGCGGGGCAGACGTCGGGACAGGCGGTGTAGCCAAAAAACAGCAAAACCGTCCGGCCCCGGAGGCTTTGAGAGACGAAGGGCAGGCCGTCGCTGCCGGTGAGCCGGAAATCGCCGCCGATGGACAGCGGAACCAGCTCCGGATCCGCTTCCGGCCGGGCCTCGCAGCCGAGGGCGAGACAGAGGAGGACCCAATAGACTCCGCGTTTACCGAGGGTCATCGCGGGCTCCTTCCGGGGCCTTCACGGAAACCTCGGCCACCACGGGTCCGCCGTCCTCGAAGCGAAGGGTCATTCGGACCCGCTGGCCGGGCTGGAGCCCCTCCCGGAAGCCGAAGATCATGAGGTGGAAGCCGCCACCCCGGCTCGAGCTCGACGCTGCCCTCCGGCGGGAATGGCCAGCCGGGGCACGGGCTCCATCCGCATGCGGTCTCCCGCCTGGACGACCTGATGGCACTCGACCGCGCGGGCGCAGTCGCAGGAGGCGCCGGTGAGGATGGCCGGCTTGTTGCCAGGGTTCTCGAGGACCATGTAGGCCACCGTCGTGTCCTGGCCGGGGATGAGGGCCCGCACCCAGGCTCCGTGCACGGTGGGCGGCTTCAGGGTGGCGGGTAAAAGCAGAGTGAATAAAACGGCAAGCGCTCGGTGACGCATTTTTAGTCCCTTTCAGTTGCCAGTGAGCGGATGTAGAGGCCGAGGGCGAGACGCTCGTCCGCCGGGATGAAGGGAGAGGCGGGCATGGCGCCCGAGGCTGGGACGCCTTCGGCGATGGTCCGGGCGATGGCTTCGGCGGAATGCCCTTGGCGGAAGGCCCCGGCTTTCCGGAAGTCCCGCGGAGGCACGCGCAGCGAGGCCGCCGCCGGACCGTCGCCCTTCCCTTCGGAGCCGTGGCAGGCCGCGCAACCGTAGATGAGGTAGTGCCGGCGCCCTTGCGCGACCCGTGGATCAGGGGCCGATTTGGACACGCCGGGTCCGCAGGCGAGGGTCCATACCCCCGCCGAAATCATGAGGGCAGGCACAAGGAAGGCACACGCCCTCCCATTCAGGACGTTCACGAACGATCACTCCTTTCCGGTTCGAAAAAGCGACAGCTACGAAGCCGGAGAGGAAATGCGCGGAGGGGGTGTCTCGGGTGGAGCCGTGAACGAGCGGGGCGGAGAAGACGGGGATTCGAAGCACGCCGACCCGGAGCCGGGCTCGAAGCCGAAACCTCGAGGCTCCAGGATTCCGAGGCGGTCGAAGGCGTCGGCCTTGGGCAGAGGCGAGGTGCCGCCTCCTTCTCCGGAGGGCCGGTGGGAGCGCAGGGAGCAGGAGGAACCCTTGCCGGCGCTTCCGCAATGGCCCTCCTTGCCTCCGGCCAACAGCTCACAGAAACACTCACCCCGCTTCATGCCGCAGGCGCAGTCGTGGTGGGTGGCGGCGAGCGAAGCCAGGCAGGACGGTGTCAGAAGCGCCAGGGACAGGACGGCATACGAAAGCGCCCTGGCCCAGTTTCTCCGCCTCGACATAGAGGTGGCCAGTATACCGTCCCAGCCGCCGGGCGCATCCAGCCGGCGGAGACCTGGGTCAGAAAACCTCGACCCGGGCGAAATGGCCCGGGGCGCGGCGGATTCTGGCATCCCGCGTGAGGAGAGTGGCGTCCAAGGCCTCGGCCAGAGCTACGTAGGCGGCGTCGTAGGCGGTGAGGTTCTGCCGCAAGGTCCAGATCCGGGTCAGCAGGATGCCATGGGGATACCGCTCGACGGGGAAGTCCGCGAGGGCCTTGAGGGCCAGGGCAGCCCGCGCCTCTGTCACCTCCCCTCGCGCGACGAAACGGCGCAGGGTATGGGTGACTTCGACATCCAGGAGGTGCGGCGCGTGAAGCGGCGTGCCTACGGTGAGGAGGCGTTCGCCGATCGGGGCACCGACCGAGGTCTGCAGAAGGACTTCCAGGACGGCCGAGGCGTCGAGGACGATCACCGGAGGCTAGCGGCCTTCACGTTGCGCCGCGACCGCTTCTGCCACGGACTCGGTCAATTCCACCGGGCCATGGCTCCGGAGCCGCTCCAAAAGTTCCTGCGGGGTAGGGCGTGAAAGCGACTGCTCCATCTCGCGCAAGAGATACTCTGAGATCGACATCCCCGAGAGGGCCGCTCGCGACTTGAGCTTGCGGTGGAGATCGTCCGGGACGTTGCGAATCTGAACCATGACGGCCATGCGTTCATGCTACTTGCATGTGGAGCGCATGTCAAGAAGATTGGCCCCGGTCAGGGCGAGGCCGCTCGCCGGGCATACAATCCCCTCACCATCATGATCCCCGAAACCTTCCTCCAACTCGCCGTCGCCCTGGGCCTGGGTCTCCTCGTGGGGTTGCAACGGGAGCGGATGGACTCGGCCATCGCGGGGATCCGGACGTTTCCCCTGATCACTTTGTTCGGGGCGGTGGCGGGAATGCTCGGCAAGGTGCTCGGTGGGTGGGTGGTGGCGGCCGGGCTGGTGGCGGCGGCGGGGTTGGTGACGGCGGGGAACCTGGCCCGGATGCACAAGGGGGAGGCCGATCCGGGGCAGACGACGGAATTCACGGCCCTGGTGATGTACGGCATCGGGGCCTGGCTGGTGGTGGGGCCGCGGATGGCGGAGGCGATCGTGCTGGGCGGGGTGGTGGCGATCCTCCTTCATCTCAAGCAGCCTCTCCACCAGCTCGCGGAGCGGATGGGGGAGAAGGACGTGCGGGCGATCATGCAGCTCGTCCTCCTCGCCCTGGTCATCCTTCCTCTGGTACCGGACCGCACATTCGGGCCGTACGGCGTCCTCAACCCCTTCCAGATCTGGTGGATGGTGGTGCTCATCGTCGGCCTCTCCCTCTTGGGGTACGTGGCCTACAAGATCTTCGGAGCGCGGGCGGGGGCGGCGCTGGGCGGGGTGCTGGGGGGAATCATCTCCAGCACGGCCACCACGGTGAGCTACGCCCGGCGCTCCAAGGAAGACCCGGAGAGCTCGCGCCTCGCCGCACTCGTGGTGGTGATCGCCTCGACCGTGGTCTTTGGCCGCGTGCTGGTGGAGATCGCGGCCGTGGCCCACGGCAGCTTCGCGGACCTGGCGCCGCCCCTCGCGGCCATGCTGGGGGTGATGGCGGCGCTCTCGGCCGCGGTGTGGCTGGCGGACCGGCGGAGCATGGCCGAGCCGCCGGAGCCGGGGAACCCGGCGGATTTGAAGTCGGCGCTCTTCTTCGGCCTCGTCTACGCCGGGGTGCTGCTCGCCGTGGCCTTCGCCCGCGACCGCTTCGGCACGGCCGGCCTCTATACGGTGGCGGCGGTCTCGGGGCTGACGGACGTGGACGCCCTGACCCTCTCGACCTCGCGGCTGGTCGACGGCGGCAAGCTGGCGGCGGCGGACGGCTGGCGCGCCATCCTGATCGCGGTGCTCTCGAACCTGGTGTTCAAGATGGGGGTCGTGGCCGTGCTGGGCAGCCGGCGGATGCTGGGGCGGATCGCGGTGCTGTTCGGGGCCGCGCTCCTGGGGGGCGGGGTGATTTTGTGGCTGTGGCCGTAACCGCCCTGCGGCGGGAGAGGAGGGCCGGGGAGGTGAGGGCTTCGGAGGCGAGGGACGCCCCTACAACCGTCCCCAATCCTCCACCACCGCCTCCGCCGCCCGCCAGCCGGACACCATGGCCCCCTGGAGCGACGGGGTCTCGCGGTGGTCCCCACAGAGGTAGATCCCGGGATTGCGCCGTACCGGCAGGGCCGGCGGCTCCAGCGACTTGCGGGCCGGCAGGGCCAGTGGAATCCGGTAGGTCCGCAGGTGCTTCCAGCCCGCCACCTCGGGTCCGAACCAGGACGTGAGGTGTTTTCTCACCTCGGATTCCAGATCCTTCTCGCTTGCTCCCGAGGCACCGATGACGGTGGCCGAGATCAGCGCCTGCCCGGCCGGGGCGTACGTGGGGGCCACGGCGCTGGGGACGCAGAGGTTGTCCACCGGTCCGCCGCCTTCTCCGTTCAGGACGAGCATCGCCTTGCCGACCGGGTCCTTCGGGGCCGCGTAATAGAGGCAGGCGGCGTCGTTGAATCCCGGCGGATGGAGCTCGGGGAGGAGCCTCGCCGCTTCCGGGGCCTCGGTGGCCAGGATCACGGCGGTGGCGGGGATTTTCTCGCCCTTGAGGCGGACCTCGCCCGGCCCGATCGACTCCACGCGGGCGTTCAGGCGGACCGTGCCGGCCGGCAGCCGCGCCGCGAGCTGGTTGGGAATGGCTCCCATGCCGGCCGCGGGCAGCGCGGCTTTTCCCTGGCTGAACATGCGGAAGACGAATTCCATCAGTCGGCTCGACGTGGCCAGCTCCGTCTCCAGGAAGATGCCGCCGAAGAACGGGCGGAAGAACTTGTCGATCATCTCCTGGCTGAAGCCGAGGCTCCGCAGCGCCTCCAGGGCGGACGTCTCCTGCCGTGCCCAGATCTCCTCGACCGTCCCTTGGAGGACGTGCCCGCGGAGGCGGGCCACGGCGAGCTTGTCGGCGAAGGTGCCGATGGGCGCCAGGAGCGTGGCCGGCAGGTTCCAGGGCTGGCGGACGGGGTCCGCGACGCGGTGGAGCTTTCCGCCGGTCCGCACCAGGGCGCCGGGCTGGAACGTCCGCAGGCGAAGGGCCTTGTAGTCGAGCAGCCGGCGCGCTTCCGGGTATGCGGTCAAGAGCACCTGGAACCCGCGGTCGAGCAGAAACCCGTCCACCCGGTCCGTCCGCACGCGTCCGCCGGGTTCGTCCGAAGCTTCCAGGAGCAGACAAGGGATCCCCTTCTCCTGGAGCCGCAGCGCGCAACAGAGACCGGCCATGCCCGCCCCCACGATCACCGCCTTGCCCGTCTGCCGGTCCGTCTTGTTGGCCGCTTTCATGGACGGGGATCATAGCGCTCCCTGCTGCCGCGAGCGATTGGACCGTTTTCGCGAGAAATGGAATGGCCGCTTTCCTCACTTGCTGACAAACGCCGAATTCCATCCCAACGACAACCACCCCAATCGCCGGAAGAAAGAGGGAAAGCCGCCATGGCCGAAGCGCGACGGATCGAGCAGGACTCCCTGACAGACCTCCAGGCCACCGAGGCCGGAGTGCCGTGGGCGGACTCCAGCGTGGTCGAGGAGATCGAGGCCATCGGCTCGTTCTCCGTCCTGCGCCTGCTGGGCGAGGGGGGCATGGGCAAGGTCTACCTGGCCCGCCAGCAGGAGCCCATCCGCCGGGTCGTGGCTCTGAAGGTGGTCAAGGCCGGCCGCCACACGGCCAAGTCGGCGGCCCGCTTCGAGACCGAGCGGCAGGTGCTCGCCCTCATGCGCCACCCGGCCATCGCCCAGGTCTACGACGCCGGCACCACGCCTCGGGGGAACCCCTACTTCGTCATGGAGTACGTCTCCGGCTCGCCCGTCACCGAATTCTGCGACCGCGAGCGCCTGACCCTGCGCCAGCGGCTGGAGCTGTTCGTCGAGGTCTGCGGCGCCATTCAGCACGCCCACCAGCGCGGCGTCATCCACCGCGACATCAAGCCCGAGAACGTCCTCGTCTCCCTCCAGGACGGCCGCCCGGCCCCCAAAGTCATCGACTTCGGCATTGCCAAGGCCATCGGCGACGACCTCGGCCTCCAGGGCTCCCTCACCGAGCAGGGCTTCGTGGTGGGCACCCCGGCCTACATGAGCCCCGAGCAGGCCGACCGTTCGCTCGCGGACGACGTCGACACCCGCACCGACGTCTACTCCCTGGGCGTGCTCCTCTACCAGCTCCTGGTGGGCACCCTGCCGCTGCAGCTCACCCGCGTGGCCGGTTTCGCCGAGCGCATCCAGAACGAGGATCCGGTGCCGCCCAGCCGGCGCGTGCGGACGCTCGAATCCACCGAGGCGGCCCTCCGGCGGGGCACCGACGCGGCCGGCCTCCACCGCCAGCTCGCGGGCGACCTCGACTGGATCGTCATGAAGGCCCTGGAGAAGGACCGCTCCCAGCGCTACGCCTCGGTTTCCGAGCTGGCGGCGGACGTCGGGCGCCATCTCCACGACGAGCCGGTCCTCGCGGGGCCGCCCACCCTCACCTACCGCGTCCGCAAGTACATCCGCCGCCACCGGGCAATCACCGCCGCCGCCGCCGTCCTCCTGCTCGGCCTCGCCGTCGGCTCGGCCGGCGTCTCCGTGGGCCTCGTGCGCTCCATCCGCTCCGAGGAACGGGCCCACCGGGAAGCGGAGAAGGCCCAGGCGCTCAACGAGTTCCTCACCGGCATGCTCGCCGCGCCCGACCCCGCCCGCGCCGGCCGTGAGGTGCGCGTGGCGGACGTGCTCGACCGGGCCTCCCGGGGCCTCGCCGGCCGCTTCACCGGTGAGCCCGAGGTGGAGGCCGCCGTGCGGGCCACCCTCGGCCGGACCTACATGACGCTGGGGGAGATGGACAAGGCCGGCCCCCATCTCGCGAAAGCTCTGGACCTGCGGGACCACGCCCTCGGCCCCGATCACCCCGAGACGATTGAATCCCTCGGCACGCTGGCGAGCTTCGAGGCCGAAATCGGCAAGGCCGGCCGGGCGCGCGAGCTGGCCGAGCGCCTCGTGGCCTCCCTGCGCCGGACTCGCGGCGAGGAGGACGCCGACACCCTGCGCGGCCAGGACCTCCTCGCCCGCGTGCTCATCGCCCAGGGGAAGTTTCCGGAAGCCGAGGCCCTCGCCCGGCGCACGGTGGCCACCCAGACGCGCGTTCTCGGCGCGCAGAATCCCCTGACGCTCTCGACCGTCAACACCCTGGCGGGCGCGCTGTGGTTCCAGGGGAAGATGGGCGAAGCTCGAGCCGATGATGCGGAAGACGCTGGAGATCAAGACGCGTCTTCTCGGCCCGGAGCACCCGGAAACGCTCGACCTCATGAACAACCTGGCCCAGGTGCTCTCGACGCTCGGCCGGAGGGAAGAGGCCGAGGCTCTCGCCCGCCGCACCGCCGGCGTCCGCCGCCGCGTTCTCGGGACGGCTCACCCGCGGACCCTGGATTCCCTGGCTGTCCTCGCCGACGCCCTGGAGCCCCAGGGCCGCTCCGCCGAAGCCGAGGCCCTCTACCGCCAGGTCTGGGAAGGCAAGAAGAAGGCCCTGGGAGAAGGCCACCCTGAAACGCGCGAGGCCCTGAAGCTCCTTCAGGACGCGGGCCGGAAGGCGGCCTCTCAGGATTGACTCCAGGGGCGGTTTGACCATCTTGCCTTACCAGATCTAAAATCCCGAAAGGAGGTCCGCTATGAAGAAGTCCACCATCACCGTGAAGTACCAGACGACGGTTCCAAAGGAAGTACGCGTGAAGCTTGGATTGGGACCTGCTGATGTCCTGCAATGGGAAGTCGTCGGCGACTATGCACGGGTGCGGGTCTCGGATCGAGCCTTTTTCAAGCGCAAAGGGAGCATCAAGGTGGGGCCTGGAGATGCTGTCGAGGATGTCCGGAAAGCCCGAGAGCTCATGGGGATTATCGATCTTTGAAAGAGATCCTCGTCGATGCCAACGTGCTGGTGTCTTTCTTCACGGATCGGAACCAAGACCAGCAGAAGAAAGCGGACGCGCTTTTTGAAGCGGCTGCCAATCGAGAGCATGTCCTTGCTCTCCACACGATCACCATCACGGAGATGGTGTTCGTCCTCCGTAACATCTATAAGAGACTGCCTCAGGAGATCGCCCAGGCTCTCCGTGAGCTGTGGGACCTTCCTGGAGTCAATCCCGTAGAGGAGATTGCCTGGGAACGGGTTCTGGATCTGTGGCCCCAGGAGATCTCCGGTTTCGCGGACGCCGTACTGGCTAGCGTAGCCCTTCAAGGACGCTATGATGCGGTCGCGACCTTTGATGGGAACTTGAGAAAGAAGCTCAAAAAGCAAGGTGCCGTGTCCTACTGGTCGGACTGATCAGCTCATTCCATGAGGATTTTCAGCATGCGCTCCGGATTGTTCAGAAAATCCCGATAGATCCGGAAGTGCTCGGTATCCCGGTATTCGATCGGCGAGATGCCGTCCTCGTTCATCTGATAGATCAGCGAATCCGGATACGCCATGAGGAGCGGCGAATGCGTGGCGATCACGAGCTGCGTGTTGGCCTCCACCAGCTCGTGCATCAGCGACAGCATGGAGAGCTGGCGCGTCGGGGACAGGGCCGCCTCCGGCTCGTCGAGGATGTAGAACGCGTTGGCCCCGAACCGCTCCCGGAACACCGCGAAGAACGATTCTCCGTGGGATTGCTCGTGCAGGGACCGGCCGCCGAAAGAATTGATGATCGGCGGCCCGGCCATGGGATCCTCGTCCAGCTTCTCGATCTCCGTCGCCAGATTGAACAGGCTCTCCGCGCGCAGGAAAAAGCTGTCCCGTGGTTTCTGAGCCCCCTTGATCAGCCGGAGGCAGCTCCCCAGCGGGGAATGCGACTCGCGCGTTGAGAACGCGAAATTCCGGCTCCCGCCCTCCGGATTCAGCCCGAAAGCCACCGCGATCGCCTCGACCAGGGTCGACTTTCCGCTGCCGTTCTCCCCGATGAAGAAGGTCACCCGCGGATGGAGATCGAGAGATCGGAGATCTCGGAGGGCCGGCAGGGAGAACGGGTATTCCGCGAACGAGGGGACCCGTTCGCGAAGCAACTGGACCGTGGAGACGAAGGGGCGGGTCTCGAATTTCATGGGCCGGGACTGATTCCTGTCCGCGCCATCGTAGCTCAGGTGGGCTCGTCCCTTGCCTTCGGGCGCACCAGAGAAGGTAACAAGGAGGAACAAAGATGAAGAAAGCTCTCCGGTTCGCCCTGCTCGTGGGAATCCTGGCCATCACCGCCCTGCTGCCCGCCCCGAAGGCCCAGGCGGCGGGAACGTGCCGCATCTGGTGTGACAACGGCATCACCGTCGAAGGTTCGTCCGATTCCTATCAGGATTGCCTGAATTCCTTCCTGGGGAACTGCTCGCAGTGGGGCTGGTACGGCGGAACCTTCTGCTACGACGGCTATCCCTGTCAGACGGTATAGCACCGGGCAGTCGAGCCCGTGCTGGTCAAAAGGAGAACCGCATGAAGACCCTGTTCCGGACGTTGTGCCTGACCGCCGCCCTCGTCGTCTCCGTCCTCGCCGTGAGCCAGGGCGCGGAGGACGAAGGCACCTGCTACATCCGCTGCGCCGACGGCTCGCAGACCCAGTACAGCTGCGTCACCTATCCCCGTTGCCGGACCCACTTCAATTCCCTTTGTGGAGGCGTGGGCCACTACGACTGGGTGGCTTCGTCGACTTGCCCCTGAGGGTGTCGAGGCTGGATCTTCGCCTCTTACGGGCGAAAACCGGCAAGGTTACCGAAGAGGAATTGGCGAAACCGTGTCGCTCGGCACGGCCCCCGCCCGGGCATAAATGCCACGGGCTAGGTAAAAGAAGCCGGCTGAAGCCGACTCCAAAATCGAGAGAGGGAGCCGATTTGAGTCCCCTTCAGGGGGCTTCTTCAACGTAGCCCGGGCATTTATGCCCGGGCGGGGGTGCGTCGAAGCAGGTCACCGCCAAGCAAACACCGGCTGCCCATAGTGGTCCACCCGGGTCGCCCGGCCCAGCACCGCCACCTCCCCGAACTGGTGCAGGATGGCCGCCGTCGGCGCGTAGATCAGGGTGTTCAGGACCGAGAGGGCGAGGACGGGCCGGTCGCTTTGGGGGATGGATTGGCGGAGGAGGTTCTTCGGCTCGACCAGATCGCCGAGCGAGACCCGGTAGATCCCGGCCACCTCGTTGGGATCGGGACGCAGGCGGGCGGAGCCGTCGCCCCAGACCACCACGGGGGTGATGGCGAAGCCGGAGCGGGTGGAGTAGTCGTCCAGCAATCCCAGGACGTGTCCGGCGGGGAGGGTGAGGCCGATTTCCTCTTCGACCTCGCGCAGGGCCCCTGCCTCCGGCGACTCCTCCGGATCGAGACGGCCCCCCGGGAGCGCCCACTGGCCGCCGTGCCGCCGCAGGCCCGAGGCGCGGAGGGTGAGGAGGACGGCGGCGGTCTCCTCATCCTCCCCTGGAACGACCACCAGCGCCACCGCCGCCGGCGTGCCGCCCCCGGGAGCGCCGGAGACGCCGGAAGCGCCTGAAGACAGTGCGCGGCGTTCGAAGCGGGCTAGGCGCTCCCTCATGGCCTCGCGCAGGGCTTCCGTGAATCCGGGGGCGGTCATGGCTTGAGAGTATGAGAGAGATTCCGGCGATGTAAACGCGTTTTCATAAGGCCGGACGCCTCGGGCTGCGATAGAGTCGGATTCGGAACACCGGACGATGACGAAAACTCTTTCTTTTCCCGACAATTTCCTTTGGGGCGCGGCCACCTCGGCCTACCAGGTCGAGGGATCCCCCCTGGCCGACGGCGCCGGACCGAGCATCTGGCACCGCTTCACCCGCACCCCCTGGCAGGTGCCCAGCGGCGACAACGGCGACGTGGCGTGCGACCACTACCGGCGCTACGCCGAGGACGTGCAGCTCATGCGCGGCCTGGGGCTCAACGCCTACCGCTTCAGCGTCTCCTGGAGCCGCGTGCTCCCCGACGGCAAGGGGCGCGTCAACGAGAAGGGGCTCGACTTCTACCGCCGCCTCGTGGACGCCCTGCTCGAAAACGGCATCCGGCCGCTCGCCACCCTCTACCACTGGGACCTCCCGGCGGCCCTGGACGACCGGGGCGGCTGGCTCAACCCCGACGTGGCGGACTGGTTCGCCGACTATGCCCGCGTGATGTACCGCGCCCTGGACGGCAAGGTGGACCTGTGGTGCACGCTGAACGAGCCCTGGGTGGTCACCGACGGCGGCTATCTCCACGGCGCCCTCGCCCCCGGCCACCGCAACCTGTTCGAGGCGCCCATCGCCTCGCACAACCTGCTGATGGCCCACGGCGCGGCCGTCGAGGCCTATCGCGCGGAGGGGAAGCACCAGATCGGCCTGGTGGTGAACCTGGAGCCCAAGTATCCGGCCTCCCGGAGCGAGGAGGACCTGGCCGCCACCCGCCGCGCGGACGCCTACATGAACCGGCAGTATCTCGACCCCGTCTTCCACGGCCGGTACCCGGAGGAGATGCGGGAGATCTTCGGCGAGGCGTGGCCGGACTTCCCGGACGGGGATCTCGTGCGCATCCGCCAGCCGCTCAACTTCCTCGGCGTCAACTACTACACGCGCAACGTGTCGAAGAACGACCCCGCCGCCCTCCCCGTCCGCGCGAGCGCCGTGCGCCAGCCTCGCCACGCCTACACGGAGACGGGCTGGGAGGTCTTCCCCCAGGGGCTGACGGACACGTTGGTCTGGGTGAAGGAGAAGCTACGGCGACATCCCCCTCTACATTACGGAGAACGGCGCCGCGTTCTACGATCCGCCCACGGCGGATGGGGAGGTGCAGGACCCGTTGCGGGTAGAGTATTTCCGCACCCATCTCCGGGCCGCGCGCGAGGCCATGGACCGCGGGGTGGATCTGCGGGGCTACTTCGCCTGGTCCCTGTTCGACAACCTGGAGTGGAGCCTGGGCTTCTCGAAGCGCTTCGGGATCGTGCACGTCGACTTCGAGACGCAGAAGCGCACGCTCAAGGCCAGCGCGCGGTTCTACTCCGAGGTGATCCGGACGAACGGCGCGGCGCTGACGTCGGGGTAAAGATCCCCCAAGGGGAGGGAGCGGCGGCTGGCGCCGGCCGGTCGGCCGCGCGTGCGCACCGGTGGGCTTCCGGCGCCGACCGGTCGGCGGCTCGTGCACACCGGTCGGCGGCTCGTGCGCGGCGGTGAGCTTCAGCGGCTGGCCGCTGATTTCGGCCGCACGTCCGCGGGGACCTTGCGGATCACCGTGTCTCCGAAGACGATGCCCCCCGGCGGCACGGTGATTCCCGCGCCGACCCGGAGCCGCACCCCATTTTCCTCTGCCGTCAACGAGTACTCCAGCAGACCCCAGGGCGTGGGAAGACGCCGCACGGCCACGCCTCCCGGCGCCGCGATCCAGACGGCGGGGACCCCGGCGGCCAGCACCAGGGCGTGGTCGGACTCCCGCTCGTAGGCCAGAAGGTCGAGGAAGGAACGCATGAAGTCCGAGCCGACCCAGGTATGGGGGAGGTCGCCCAGGAAGGACGGGGCGCGCTGGTCCTTGAACACCACCTCGGGCCACTGGTTCCACCCCGGCGGCCGACGGTCGTCCATAAAGAGATCGAGCAATTCGTGGGCGCGCTCCGTCCAGCCCAGGCGGATGAAGGTGCCCACGGAGCGCAGCTCGTAGGGCGTGTACACCGTCCAATCCCCTGCCTTCCGCTTTTCGACGTCCTGCCAGTACAGCTCGAAGGTCCTCTCCAAGGCTGGGCGAGGGAGGCTCCCGATCTCGCCGCCGGGGGTGATCGCCGTCGTGGTGGACGTGGGATCGCGGTCCGCCAGGTCGGCGGAGGCGGGGATGTAGTCGATGCCGGTCTCGGCAATGACGCGCTCGATGGACGCATGGAGATCGGTACGGAATTCATCGCGGATCGCCGCCCAGCGGTCCGCCTCTGCCGTCTTGCCCAGGCCGCGGGCGAGGTCCGTGGCGTCGTTCAGGCCCGTGAGCGCGAAGAAATCATCCCAATAGGAATGGACGGGCTTGGCCGAGTATCCCTCGTGGCTGATCGATTCGGGAAGGAGACCGAAATATTTGAGCTTGTCCGGCTGGCGGTACTCGTCCGTCCGCCGCATTTGGCGGAGCTCGTCGATGTAGGCCACGGCCTTTTCGACGTGCGGCCAGACCTTCTCGACCGTGGCCCGGTCCCCGGTGTAACGCCAGTATTCGGCCACCAGGAACAGGAATTCGCCGTGGCTGTCGTTCTCGGGCACGGGATCGGCGCCGCGCGAGTCCACGCAGCAGGGGACCTTGCCGTTGGCGAACTGGAAAGGCGCGAACCACTCGATGAGCTGGCGCACGGGCTCGGGATGGCCGGCGCGCAGCAGGGCCGCGGAAGTCAGCGAGCCGTCGCGGATCCAGGTGCGGGCGTAGGATCGGGAGCCCGGCTGAATGGCGGGGCCGTCGCGGTTGATGAGGATGTGGGCAAGGACGGTCTTGAACGTCTTGACCAGGGGATCGCCGGCGGGGGGGAGGTGGATCTCGACGCGGTCGAGGCTCTGGTGCCAGTCGCGGGTGGCGGCGGCGAGGGCGGTGTTGAAGGTTTCAGGATGATCGGGGCTGTCTTGCCCCGGCGACCTCACCCCAACCCCTCTCCTAAAGGAGAGGGGCTCTGAAGTTGTTGGTTTGCTGGTCTCTCCCTCTCCTTCAGGAGAGGGAGCCGGAGGGTGAGGTCGATCGAACGGCACCCTCACATCCACCATCCTCTCCCCACCCCCCGGAACCTCCAGATCCCAAACGAAAGCGCCGGACGCGTAGCCAAACGCATCCAGGATCCGAGCCGCCCCAGGCAGCGTCCCCCTCCGCAGAGACTCCGAGATCTCCCCCCCGTCGAACGGCGACGCGCCGAACGCGGTGGGTGCCGTCGCCGGGATCACCGTCCGCTGCCCGTTGACGGTCACGATCTTGCCGTCCCAGGCGATCTCGCGGATGGAGGAGACGCCGCCGGGATGGTTGAGGAACTGAGCCGGCGGGTTGACCTGGAACGGGCGGAGTGCCAGGAAGAGGCGCAGGCGTTTGGCGTCGCGGCCACGGTTGCGGACGAGATAGCGCGCCCAGAGACCGGAGGGGGATGCGAAAGCCGTGACGTCCAGGGATAGATCACCGCGCGTCCACGTGACGGTGGGGATCGGGAGGTATCCTTCCGCCAAGCTCTGCGTTGTCTCAACGTCGGCCCAGGAGACGAGCTGGCCGTCAATCCACAGGAACGGTTCGATCGAAAACGCCCCCTGTCCCACCTCCAGGGCGCCGTCTTCCCCCAGCAGCCCCTCCTCGGCGTCGCCGTCCACGCCGACCACCGTCCAGTAAGGCTGCTCGCCGAAGAAGGCGCGAGGATAGGAACCTCGCGGCGCATCCTTGGCGATCACCTTGAAGAGATCGTTGACGGTGGGAGCCCAGTCGAGGGGTTTGACGCCGATCTGGGCTTTTTGCGGTGCCACGCCTCGTAGCCGGAGATAGCGCGATTCGGTTTCGGGAAGGTACAGATAATCCCTGCCGCCGTTGCCGTTTTCGACCGTGCGGACGGCGGTCCAATTTTCCCCATCGTCCGAGATCTCGACGGTATACCGGGATGCCTCGGCACCCGGTTCCCAATCGATCACCAGGCCGCCGTATTCGCGGGATTCCAGGAAATCGAGGCCGGTCCAATCCGCCCCGGAGATTTCGGCGGGCGTGCGGCTGTAGGGATGGTCCGGCGGCAATTCAGTGAACGTGAGGTCGTCGATCCAGACCGTCCCCTTGCCGCCGGTTCCCGCCGTGATGGCGAGCTCCAGGGCGGCGGCCGTCTTCATCTCCCCGCCGGCGATAGGACCCCAGGCGAATTCGAGCTGGCGCCTTTTGATCCGGATGGTCTGCCAGTCGCGAGGGAAATTGAAATTGCGGCGGTTGACCCACCAGACGTTCTCGCCGGTGGGATCGATCAATTTAAATTCGAGATTATTAACCAGAGGATTGACCGGGGCGTCGGCGCGCAGGCGGAAGGTGATCTCCCAGTTGGCGGGGAGGTTGAGCGCCAGGGGACGGTGGGCCACGGCGTACCCGGCGCCGCCCTGGAAGTCGAAGTCGAGGCGGAGGGCGCCGCCGTCCTGGCGGATGTCGAGGCGGACGTTGTCCGAGGGGGTGGCGGTCCACTGGGAGGCGTCTTCGGCGAAGGCGGCGGGGGTGAATAAAAGGACGGCAAGGACGGCAAGGACGGCAGGGACGGAGAGGACGGGCTTCATTCCTTGACACTCCCCATGACGATTCCCTCCACGTAGGACTTCTGGAGCGCCAGGAAGACGAGCAGGCCGGGGAGCACTGTTACGACGGCCCCGGCCATCATCAGCTCGGTATCTTGTACGTGCTCCCCGGAAAGGTTGGCGAGGGCCACCGGCAGCGTGTACTTGCTCTCGTCCGTCAGCACGGTCAAGGGCCAGAGAAAATCGTTCCAGGAGGAAAGGAACGTGAAGACGCCCAGGGTCATCAGGATCGGCCGCATCAGCGGGAGCACGAGGGTCCAGTAGATGCGGAAGCTCGGAGGCGCCGTCGAGCCGGGCCGCATCGAGGAGCTCGTCGGGAATCCCGAGGGCGAACTGGCGGATGAGGAAGATGCCGAAGACGGTGGCGATGGCGGCCACCAGGATGCCGCCGAAGGAATTGACCAGGCCGAGCGCGCGGATCTCCAGGAAGAGCGGCAGCACCGTGACCTGCGGCGGCACCACGAGCGTCGCCAGGAGAATGGCGAACAGGCGCTTCCTGCCGCGGAAGCGCAGCTTGGCGAAGGCGTAGCCCGCCATGGAGTTGCAGAGGAGGGAGACGAAGGTGATCATCGACGCCAGCATCAGGCTGTTGAGGAACGTGCGGCCCAGGTTGAGGCGCTGGAACAGCGTCGCGTAGTGCTCCAGCGTGGGGCGCGACGGCAGGAAGCGCACGGGCAGGCTCTGCGCTTCGCCGGCGGGCATGAGGGACGCGGAAAGCATCCACAGCAGGGGGAGCGCCGTGAGGACGGCGAGCACGATCAGAGCGCCGTTGACGGCGATCGTGGCAATGGGCCTACGCATGCCTACGCATCCTTCTTCTTCCTCCCGCGCAGGAGCACCTGCAAACCCGTGGCGGCGATGATGAGCGCGAACAACACGAAGGCAATGGCCGCGGCGCTGCCCAGGTTCCACCAGCGGAAGCCTTGCTGATACATGAGGAGCGTGATCGACGTGGTGGCGTAGAGCGGGCCGCCGCGGGTCATCACGTACGGCTCGGCGAAGATCTGGAACAGGCCCACGGTGGTGATCACGGCCACGAAAAGGGACGTGGGTTTGAGGAGCGGCAGCGTGATGTCCCGCAGCTGGCGCCAGGGGCCGGCGCCGTCCAGCTGGGCGGCTTCGAAAAGGGTTTCCGGGATGGCCTGGAGACCCACCACGTAGATGACGAGGCCATAGCCGAAGCTGCGCCAGACGGCGAGGAGCGTGATGGCCACCGTGGCCCACGTGGGGTCGCCCAGCCAGTCGATGGGCGGCAGGCCGACCTGGCCAAGCATCACGTTGATCAGGCCGTAGCGCGGGTGGTAGAGGTAGCGGAAGACCACGGCCACGGCGACCAGCGTGGTGACGACCGGCGCGAAGTAGACGGTGCGGAAGAATCCCCGGAACCGTGCAAGCTTGGAATTCACCAGCAGCGCGCCGCCGAGCGACATCGCGAGCGTGAGCGGCACGCCGAGAACGACGAAGACCAGGGTGTTGCGGATCACCCGCCAGAACAGCGGGTCGCGCAGGAGCCGGAGGTAATTCTCCAGCCCCACGAGGCGCGCGTTGCCGAAGTCGGCCAGGGCGTAGATGTCGAAGTCGGTGAGCGAGAGGAGGAGCGCCGCCACCAGGGGGAGGGCGAAGAACAGGAAAATGGCGCCGAGGGCCGGCGACAGCAGCACCCAGGCGGCCCGGCGCTCGGCGGGAGAGCCGCGCAGCTCCTCGGGGTCCGTCACGGCTTGTCCCCCTGTTCTTTGTTCTCCTCGCCCCCATTTTCTTCGGCCCGGTCGAGCATCCAGCGCCGCTTTTCGAGCATCTGGTCGACGTCCTTGTCCAGGTTGGCGAGGGCGGTGTCGAGATCCTGGCCGCCGCGCAGCACCTGCTCGGCGGCCTCCGCCACGCGGGTGGCGATGCGCTCCCACTCGGGCACCTTGGGCGTGGGGGCCACCTGGCGGAGCTGCGCGAGGAAGGGGGCCGCCTTGGGGTCGTCCGCGAGCCCCGCCAGCTTCCAGGCGGAGGGGCGTCCCGGGAGGTCGCCGGAAAGCTTGTAGAAGCGGGCCTGCTGGGCGGGCTCGGAGAGGTACTGGAGCCACTTCCAGGCGGCCTCGGGATGATCCGCCTTCTTGAACAAGACGAGGCTGGAGCCGCCCGCGAGGGAGATCCCGGGCCAGGGCATCCCCTCTTCCGGCGGCGGCAGGGGCGCCGTGGCCCAGAGGTGCTGCTGGTCCGCCGGGATGCGGTTCTTGAACTCGCCCAAGTTCCAGGGGCCGGTGATCACCATGGCGAAATACCCCTCCGCGAACTGCTGGTAGAGGTTCGCCACCGTTTGCAAGTCGAGCGCCGGGGCCAGGCGGGACGTGTAGAGGTCGAGATAGAAGGCCATGGCCTTGCGGAAGCGCGGGTCGCGGAAGTTGCCGTGGCGCCCCTGGGCGTCGAGCAGCCCGGCGCCCGACTGGAGGCCGAAGATTGCGGGTTGGGTCCACTCGTCGATGGGGAGGAGGATGGCGAAACGGTCCTTGCCTCCTTGCTCCTTGATCCGCTCCATGGTCCCCCGCCACTCGGCCCAGCTCTTCGGCGGCCAGGGGCCGCCCGCGGCCTTCACGAGATCGGCGCGGTAGAAGAGGATGCGGGTGTCCACGTACCAGGGGAGCCCCCAGGTTTCGCCGTCGATGACGTTGGTGTCCCAGATGCCGGGGAAGGAGTCCTGGTGGATCTCCGGAGCCTGGGCGATGCGGCCGTCGAGCTTCGCCAGGGCGCCGAGGGAGACGAACTCGGGAATCCAGGTGTTCCCCAACTGCGCGGCGTCGGGCGTGGCGTCGCCCACGAAGGCGGTGAGGAGCTTCTCGTGGGCGGCGGTCCAGGGGATCTGCTGGACTTCGATCCGGATGTCCGGATGGCGGCGCTCGAACTCGGGAATCAGCTCGCGCACCACCTCACCCTCGCGGCCGAACCCCCAGAAGCGGACGGTGATGCGCTCGGCCGAGCCTCCCCGGCCGCAGGCGGAGGCGGGACCGCGGCCGCGGACAGGGCGATTGCACGGAGCGGACGCGGATCATGGGCCCCCTCGCCCGAGGCGGCGCCGCACGTCGCCCCGACCTGGATACTTCTCCATCGTGACGGGCAGGCAGCCCATTCCAGCGGGGTTCGCGTCCTACGAGCGGTCGTCGGGGACGGGGGGGCTGTTCAGGGCCGAGGTGCCTGCTCTCCTCCCGTGAGCGTTAGGATGACGAGATGACAACAGAGATTCTCTTTCCTGAGAGCTTCCTGTGTGGGCCGTCCACTTCGGCCTTCCCAGATCGAGGGCTCACTTCTGGCCGTCGAGGGTGAAACCGGCAACGTGGCTTCCTCAGTAGAGACCGATGTCCCGGCTGATGGGTGACTTGGGTCCGCGGTGTCGCCTCCTTTCTCCCCCTCCTATTTGCGATGTCGTGTTGACGCCACGCGGAGGAATCTCAAGATGCTTTTTTCTTCGATCGCAGTGTGTCGGCGTAACCCAAATCTAGAAACCGGCATAAGCGTGAAAGATTTTCGACTTTCCAGTGCTCCGGCCTGGAAAAAGAGTAAGCGAACAGATCTGAAACCGGCATAAGCGTGAAAGATTTTCGACTTTCCAGTGCTCCGGCCTGGAAAAAGAGTAAGCTCCTTTAAGAAGGGAGGCATAATGAACTGGCAAGTCATACCCGAGATTTTTTTCGATCTGATCGCGAGGGTTGTTCCTGGCTCTTTTCTTCTTCTGATGGCGCTTCTAGTGAGCCAAGGACCTGAGAAGGGCGTTCGAGAGCTCGTACGGTACACTTCCTCTTCCTCTGCAGGGGCGGTTCTCGCATTTGCGCTGGTTTTAAACTTACTGCGCGGTGAGAGCGAAAGATCAACTTGCGCGAGCCGAATATCTCCCGGATAGCCGGATCATACTCAGTTGCATACTGCGATCTTTGCCAGAGGAGGGTCTGAGACTCCTCAAGATCCAGGCTGAGAAAGTCCACGTTGGCGCCCATCTGGAGGCTGTGGTCGCCGCCCGCCTGGAACACGGCGAAGTTGTAGTCGTCGCGCAGCTCGATGCGTTGCTGCGAGAACTCCTGGGTGGTGCTGCCGCCGCCGATGCGGATGACGCCTTCATACCGGCGCCCCACGAGGTCCGGGTTGATCGGCACCGGGTTCCAGGAGTAGTCCTGGAGGCTCAGAGTGGCGAGGTTCAGCGCCTGGTCGTTGTTCCACTGGTACCGCTGCGTCGATCCGTTCACCTTGTTCTGGATCTTCGAAGCCGATTCATACGAGGTGTCGCCGCCGAAGTCCCGGACCTCGTCTTCGTTCCGGTAATTGCCGCTCCAGTCGATGAGCTGGTTCTGCGCCGGCTGCCAGCTCAGCTTGCCGAACGCCAGGTCCGACTTGAACGGGCTGGGGAAGACGCCGTTGAACTCGCCGAACTGCCCGGCGAAATTCGAGTTGGTGATCGCGACCGGCGTCGTGGCGTCTTCGTCGTTGCGCTCGTAGGAAACGAAATAGTGGAGCTTGTCCTGAAGGATCGGTCCGCCGATCGAAAGGCCGAACTGATCCCGGCGGTAGTCCTGGTTCGTGGCCAGCGAGGAAAACTGGAAGTTCTTCTCCAGGTCCGACACCCATTCCCGCGGCTGGTAGAAGTAGAAGGCCTGGCCGTTGATCTTGTTGCCGCCCGAGCGGGTGACGGCGGAGATGATGGCGCTCGACGCCTTTTCATACTGCGCGCTGTAGTTCTGCGTGATGACGCGGAACTCCTGCACCGCGTTCTGCGGGAACGGGTTGCCGCGGCTCGCGTCCTGCCCCACCGAGCCGCCCTGGAGCACGTCGTTCTTGAAGCTCACGCCGTCGATGAAGACGTTGGTCTGCTCGGAAGGCTGGGCGTCGCTGGCGATGGTCTTCCGCTGCGGGTCGGTCGAGAGCCGGACACCAGGGGCGAGCGCCGCGAAGTTGAGGAAGTTGCGGTCGTCCTGCGGCAGGTTCTCGATCTGCTGCGGCGTCACGTTGGTCGCCGCCTCCGCCGTCCGCGTGTCGATGAGCTGCTCGCCGATCACGGTGATCGTTTCGCTGACCACGGACGTGGCCATCAGCACGAACTCGATGTTGAGGTTCTGCCCGACGCGCACGGTCACCGTCTGCGAACGGGGCTCGAGGTCCGGGGCGGACACCACCACGGTGTACTCGCCCGGGGTGAGGCCGCCGAGTTGGAACGATCCGTCGGATCCCGAGGTGACGGTGCTGACGAATCCCGAGGTGGTGCCCACGGCCTCGACGGTGGCGTTGGCGAGCGGCGTGTCCTGCTCGTTCATCACCTTGCCGCGGATGGTCGCCGTGGTCGACTGGGCGGCCGCGGAGACCGCCACGATGGTGGCGAGCAGCGCGAACAGTAAAGGCTTGAAGGTTCCTTTCATTGCTTCTCGCCTGTGGGGGGTGCGATCTTTTGATCCCTTGATGATTCAGTGGCAGGTCCATACCGGACAATGCCCGGAGCGGCCGCTCCTCCGCAGGAGCCGCGCACCACCAGGGTGGCGGGCACGGTCTCCTGGCGCCGCTCGTGTTCGTTCTTGTGATCGACCGCGTGCAGCAGCCGTTCCATGGCCCGCATTCCGAGCTCCGCGATGGGCACGTGCACCGAGGAGAGGGGCGGCGAAAGGTAGCGGGAAATGGGAATGTCGTCGAACCCGGCCAGCGCCACGCCGTCCGGCACGCTCACGCCGGCCTCGCGCAGGGCGAAAAGGCAGCCGATGGCCATGGAGTCGTTGGCGGCGAAGACCGCCGTGGGCCTTGGCCTCATCTCGAGCAGCTCGCGGCCCGCCCGGTACCCGGAGTCCTCGCTGAAGTCACCCGCGATCTCCAAGGCCGGCGAGGACTCCAGGCCCAGGGTGCTCAGGGCGTCGCGGTACCCCCGCAGGCGCTCCCGGGCGTCCTCGTTCTCCTCGGGGCCGCGGACGAAGGCGATGCGGGCGTGGCCCAATCCGGCCAGGTGCCGCACCATGTCGCGGGCGCCGCCGTAGTTGTCGATCTGGATGGCGTCGAAGGTGGTGCCGTCGCCCGGTGTATTGAGCAGCACGACGGGCAGCGAATCGGGGAGATTGCGGCGCAGAGACTGGGCATCCACGTCCGGCGACAGCACGATCAGCCCATCCACGCGGCCCCGCAGGGCGCGTAAAACGGCTTCGATCTCGGCGCGGTCGCTGTGGAACCCGGAGACCAGCACGTGGTAGGCATTGCGCCGGGCCGCGAGGTCCACGCCGCGGATCACCTCGGAGAAGAACTCGCCGTAGAGGTCCGGCAGCAGCACGCCCACGGTGTCCGTCTGATTGGTAATGAGGCTGCGGGCGGCGCCGTGGGGAACGTAGCGCAGCTTGTCGATGGCGTCCTGGATGCGCGCGCGGGTCTCCGCCGCCACCGGCCCCGTGCCGTTGATCACCCGCGACACGGTGGCGACCGACACGCCCGCCTTGAGAGCGACCTCCTTGATCGAGGCGCTCATCTCCGCCCAACTCCGGAACGTCGGCTCAGCCGGTCAGAGGAATGGGACAAGGGGACTCCTGGACGCTGGGTCCACGGTGGGTGTAATCGTTTACACCGGCGGAACGTAACAGGGCTGTCGCCGGGTTGTCAAGGACGAGGCGGGACCCGGGTGGGCGCGGTCCGCCCAGTTTCCCCCGGGCTCACGGCCGGGGCTAAGAGTCTGGCGCCCTCCGGGCTTAGAAGCTTGTTTGTCTTCAGGTGCCGAAAGGGTTTTTGGAATCGAACTCAATTCCGTGCTTCTTCAACAGGCCGATCCACTCCTTTTCGAAGCTCCGCCTCCGATGGTGCTTCTCCTGTTGATCAATGTAATGGCTGACGGCGCCTGCCACGGATTCGCTGACTGTGAAAGCGCCGTACCCTTCCTGCCAGGCGAATCCGGGAGGTTGGTCGGGCCGCTCGTGAATCCAGCCCGAGGAGTTGGCCTTGACGGAGCGGAGCAGATCGGAGAGGGAGGCCGAAGGTCTCGAGCGGACCAGGAGGTGTACATGGTCCGGCATGCCCCCGATGGCCAGGAGGGTGCCGCGCTCATTGCGGACGATCCCCGCGATGTAGGGATAGAGATCATCCCGGAGCCCTGGATGGATCCGGGCCTCTCGATTTTTGGTGCTGAAGACGAGGTGATACAGGAGTTGGCTGAACGTATGGGACATACCGCCTCCAGGGAGATTCCCCTTCGAGCGCGCGAACCATTCCGCGGTCTCCCCCTATAAGACGGAAAATCCTGCGTGAATCGCTCAACTTTCTGCTTGTCTTAATACCGGCAGGCCGAAACAGCCCAGAACCCCACGGACTATCGCCGGGCAACACCGCGAGCCCGGAGGGCGGGGAGACTCCTAGCCCAGGCCGTGAGCCCTGGGCGGGGTGGGCGGGTGCTGCCCGTCTGCCCGTCTCTCCATTCGCGCCCTACCCCTGCGGCTTCAGCCGGTAGTGCTCCCGTAACGCTCGCTGAACGACCTTGTTCTTCTTCTTTTCCTGGAGGCGGGCAAGCTCGTCCTGCTTGATGTGGACGTGCTTCAGCTCGCGTTGGAGCTTGCGGTAGCTCTCCAGCCTTTCGGTGGGGAGGTCGCCGCGCTCCGCCGCCTCCGCCACCGCGCAGTCGGGCTCGCCCTGGTGCTGGCAGTCGGCGAAGCGGCAGCCCTCGGCCAGGGCCTCGACATCGGGGAAAGCTCCCTCGATTCCCCCCTGTTCACCTTCCCAGAGCTGAATCTCGCGCAGGCCCGGGGTGTCGATCAGGAGGCCGCCGGTAGGGGCTCGGAACAACTCGCGGTGGGTGGTGGTGTGGCGGCCTCGGTCGTCCCCTTCGCGGACCTCGGCCGTGCGCTGGGCCTCGCGGCCCAGGAGGCGGTTGGTGAGGGTGGACTTGCCGACGCCGGAGGAACCGAGGAGGCCCACCGTCTGACCCGGGCCGAGGTAGGCCGCCAGCTCCTCGACGTTCGCGCCCGTGAGGGCGCTCACCCGGTGGACGGGCACACCCATGGCGATCGACTGGGCCTCCAGCAGACAGGTCTCGGGATCGTCGCAGCGGTCGAGCTTGTTGAGCACCACCACGGGCTGGGCGCCGCTGTCCCAGGCTGCCGTCAGATAGCGCTCGATACGCCGGGGATTGAAGTCGCCGTCGAGCCCGGAGACGAGGAAAATGGTGTCGACGTTGGCCGCCACGACCTGTTCCTCGGTGCGTTGGCCGGGGCTCTTCCTGGAGAACTTGGACTTGCGGGGCAGGATGGCGTGGATCACCGCCCGCCCGTCGCCCGTGGACGGCCGAAGCGCCACCCAGTCGCCCACGGCCGGATGGCCGCCACCGCCGCCACCTTTCAGCTCATGCCGCAGCTTGCCCGCGAGGTCGGCGTAGGTCTCGGCCTCTCCGGTCGAGACCTGGGTGAGCCCCTTCTGCGCCACCACGCGGGCAGGGATGAGCCCCTGCTCCGCGTAGGGAGCGAAGGCGGAGGCGAAGGTGTCGTTCCAGCCGAGGTCTTCGAGGGTCATCGGGCGTCCATCTCGTACGCCGCCGTCAGCCACCGCCGGACCTCATCGTCAATCTCCGCGGGGCTCGCAACCGGAATCCGGTGCGTGATGCGGTCTTTCTTGGCGAAGCCGCCGGTGTCGATCAGGCGGCCGGAGGCGGGAGTGTCTTTCAAAGCGAAACCGAGGTCGATCCGCGTCTTCGTGGTGGGTTTGATCTGGGCGAAGACGTGGTTGCGGTAGAAGGGGACGATCGTCTTGGCGGGGCTGGCCTTGACGTCCGTCCCCAGCGCGAGGCCGAGAGCGAGAAGCTCATCGTAGACGGAGCGCAGAGGGGCCTTGTCGCCCGCGAACATCTCGTCCACATACACGAGGGCCTGGGCGAGGTAGGCCTCCGGGCTGTCCTCCTCGCCTCCCTTGCCCAGGGAGCGCTCGGCGAGCCACCATGCGGAGTTGGTGCCCAGCTTGTGCTCGTTCTTCAGCCAGTCCCGGCGGTCCTTCTCGGATTCCGGGCCGGAGTCTTGGATGAAGCGAAGCCACTCGTCGAGGGACTTCCCCGTCTTGTCGTGCAGGGTGGTGACCCATCTCTGGGTCATCGCGATGCCAGGATGGACGCTATAGGGGTTTGGCTCGGGCATGGGAGGCCATTGTAGCGCGGCCTTCCTCCTGACCCATCCCTGCACCCTCTCCCGTCACACCGAGAGAGGGAGATGGCCAAGCTTGATCGGCGCGCGCGGGGTGCAGTAGCCTGTCTGTGTATGCGTACGCAGTTGCGGCACCCGTTTCGCTCATGGATCGAGCAACAGGACATCGCCGAGCCCGCGCTGGCTCTCTTCGACGAGGGGATGATCTGCTACGCCGCTGGCGCGTACCGGGCCGCGGTTGTATTTTCATACTTGGGCGTCCTGCGCACAATGGCGCATCGCTTGATGGTGGCGGCGAGGCCTAGCGAGTTTTCCGAGAAATACTGGGGAGAGCTTCAGCGGAAAGTCCGCGAGGACGGCGCTTGGGAAAGCACGATCCTCGATGCAATGGTGATGGAGAAGCCAGGGTCCATCTTTCTCATCGACGACGACATCCGCGAACAGTTGCGCTACTGGCGCAGCCGGCGCAACGACGCCGCGCACGCACGCACCAACGAGATCGACGCTCCTCACGTGGAGGCGCTTTGGCTATTCGCGAAGTCGAACCTTCCGAGGCTGATCGTCGCCGGCAGCCGTGCGGGTCTGCATGAACGCTTTCGTCGGCACTTCGACCCAAGCTACACGCCGCGCGATGCAGACTTCGCGCACCTTGTCGCGGAGATTCCCATTGCTGTACGTGCAGCGGAGTACGCGGATTTCCTACGGGACGTGTTCCTGTTAACCGGGGATATAGACGACGAGTGGCAGGGTTCCCCCTACATGAGCAGCGACGGGGGTAAGCTCATCGACTACATCCTTGACCTGAACAATGAGCAGTTGACATGGTCCCTGACCGCGGTGTTGGACGGTGATCAACAGTTGCTGATCGCAGCCATCCTCCGCGTGCCCCGACTCACGGTGCACTACTACGGTCGCGGATCTTTTATCCGGAAGTTGTGGCATGACCTGCTGCCGTTCGAGCAGGAGCCGGGCTTCGACCCCATCAATAGGTCGCTCGGCGTCGTCGCCTATCTGCTGCGTAACGACATGATTCCAGCATCGCAGCGCGACGAGGCGTTCGAGCACATCATCCAGAAGATCCACGAGGGCATCTCGCACAGCGACTACACAGACGACGTGATGGACGCTCTTGCGCCATACGGCTTCTGGGAAGCCGTGAAGCAGCACGGCTTTGGATGGGGCGACGTCCAATGGGTCGCTAAGAACCTGTCTCTCGCCGTCGAGTACCTCGCACGGTATCCTGTGGATCGACAGATCGCGCGCGCGTTCGCCGAACTGGTCCCCCCAGAAACCGATCTGGATGACGACTATCTCCACGGTTCCAACTTCTATGAACCGGAGGATGCTTTTAACCTCAGCGAGGTGTACTTCTGTAATCACCCTGAGAAGCTCGATGAGCTAGTGCGGGTTGCACGTGAGAACGACATCGACATCTCACGCTTCGAGTATCTGATGCGGAGATGGATGCATTCGACTGCTAGTGCCGACGAGACTGAAATCAACGCTGAGGTTTCAATAGAGTCAACCAATGAGGAAGCACCGGAGCCCGAGACAGAGTAGCCAATCTCCCCATAGAGGTGGACACTTTATGGGTTTGGGCATGGACGCTATAGGGGTTCGGCTCGGGCATGGGACGTCATTCTAGCGCGCCCCCACCCCGGCCCCTCATCCCTGTCCCTTCTCCCATCGCCCTCCCCCCGGCCGGGAGAAGGGAACGCTCCAGAACCGGTCTTGCCTGTAGGGTGCGCTGTGCGCACCATGACCGTCGCTGAAGGTGCGCACAGCGCACCCTACAAAGCCCCACCCCCTCCGTCAGGTCCCCTTCTCCCGGCCGGGGGGAGGGCGATGGGAGAAGGGACAGGGATGAGGGGTCTTCGGCAATACGCCCCCAAAATCCGCCGTTCGGCGAATGGGCAGTACGCCGCGCCCGGCTCTACTCTCACCTTGCAAGGAAAGGAGCCGGGAGTGAATCCCATGACATCCAAGAAGACTGGAGCGAGGAACCGGGCGAGCATCGCCCTGGCTCTCTCGCTATTGACGTTTTTGCCTCCCGCCGCCCGCGCCCAGGAGCCCGTGCCGCCCGCGACGCAGACCTTGACGTTCGAGGAGGCCCTGCGGCGGGCGGTTGCGGCCAATCCGGCCACCGAGTCGGCACGCGCCGAGGTCCGCGCCTCGGCGGCCCAGCTTCGGCAGCTTCGCTCGGCCATTCTGCCGAAGGTCGAGCTCAACGGCTCGGCGACCCGCAACAGCGACGAGGTGGCGTTCGAGACCAACGGCTTCCGCGCGGTCGTGCTGCCGGAGAACGATTGGCACTACGACGTGACCCTGCGCCAGCCGCTCTACGCCGGGGGCCGCGAGCTGAAGGCGATCCGCCAGGGCCGGCTCAACCTCGAACGGATCGGCCAGGGCGTGCGCCGGAACGAGGAGGACGTGCTGGTGGACGCCGCCTCGAATTATCTGGAAGTTCTGGCGTCCGACGCGCTGCTCGCCGTGGAGCGCGGCAACCTGGAAGTGGCCGGCCGCCGGCACAAGCAGTCGCAGGCGTTCTATGAGGCCGGCGAGGTCACGAAGGTCGACGTGCTGCGGGCCGAGACGGACATGAAGGCCGTGGAACGGGCGATCGCGGCCGCCGAGCAGCGCCGGGAGACCGCCGCGAGCCGTCTGCGGCTGGGTCTCGCTCTGGATGACGCCCCTGGAGCGCGCCTCGAGGTGACGACACCGAATCTCGATCTCCCCCAAAGGCCCACCACGGAGGAGCTGATCCGGCAGGCGCAGGACAACCGGCCGGAGATCAAGGAGGCCGCGCTGGCCCTGGAAATCAATCGGCTCGAGGTCATCAAGCAGCGGGCGGCCCGGTTGCCCGTGCTGCGCGCTGAGGCCACCTACATCAGCCAGAAGGCGGACTTCCCGGCGTCTCAGTACGGTGCATTCACGATCAACCTGAACCTGCCGATCTGGGACAGCGGCGAGGTCGCCGCCAAGGTCGCCACCGCCCAGACGCGCCGTGAGCAGGCGGAAATCGACCTGGCCGAGCGCAAGCGGATCGTGCGCGAGGACGTGCTCCAGGCGCTCCTCAACGTGCGGACGGCCGAAAAGTCGCTGGCGCTTGCCAAGGACCAGCTCGCCGCCGCCGAGGCCGAATACAGCCAGAGCTTCGAGCTGTACCGGGCACAGGAGGCCACGTCGCTCGACCTCCAGGCCGCCGAGAGCTCGCTCGCCGAGGCGCGGCGGGCCGTGGTGACCAGCACCCTGGACCGCGACCGGGCCGAGCTTGCCGTTTGGTACGCGGCCGGAAAACTGAAGAGTCTGATCTCCCCCGAGGAGGGCGCTGAATAATGACTACCAAAACGTTTGCGTTCGCCGCGGCCTTGCTGCTGGCCGTGGGCTGCGCTTCCGATCAGAAGGCCGCCGAGAAATCACCGTCCGAGCAGGCCGCGCCGCCGCCGCCGCCGTTACCGGCCGACGTCGCCGGGCTCGCCAAGCCGGACCCCGCGGCGGCTCCTGGCGGCGAAAAGGCTGCCGAGGAAGAGGCCGCGAGCCTCTCCGCCCTTCAGCCCACGGGGGAGCTGGTCTCGCCGTCCACCTCCGAGGTGGCGCCCAAGATGCCGGGCCGGGTGGCCGCCGTCTATGTGGACGAGGGCTCGCGGGTGAGCCGTGGCCAGACGCTGTTGACGATGGAGACCGACTACGCCCGGCTCGCCATTCAGGGGGCCGAGGCCGACCTCGCCCGCGCCAAGGCGGCCGAGGCCGACGCCCGCCGTGAGCTCGACCGCAAGAAGGGGCTGCTCACCACGGAGTCCATTCCGCAGGCGACGTTCGACCGCGCCCAGGCGAATCTCGATCAGGCCGTGGCCGCCCAGCGTTCCGTCGAGGTGGCCCTGGCCACGGCCAAGCAGCGCCTGGCCGACTCGGTGATCCGCTCGCCCATGACGGGCGTGGTCTCGGAGCGCCGCGCGGAAGTGGGCGAGCACCTGGGCGAGGCCGGAGTCGCTTTCGTCATCATGCAGACCTCGCCGCTCCGGCTCCGCTTCAGCGTCCCCGAGCGTTTCCTGGGCCAGCTCAAGCCGGGGCAGGAAGTGGCCGCGAAAGTCGATCCGTACCCGGGAGAAGTCTTCCGTGGCCGAATCAAGACGGTCGGCGGTGTGATCGATCCCGCGACGCGCACGTTCTTCGCCGAGGCCGAGCTGGCCAACGCGGACGGGCGCCTGAGCCCGGGCCTCTTCGCGCGGGTCGATCTGGGATCTGCCTTGGAAGGGGAGGCTTCCGATGCAAAAGCTCGCTGAAATCTGCGTCCGCCGCCCCGTCTTCGCGACGGTGATCATCCTGGCGCTGGTGGTGGTGGGCTTCTTCGGTTACATCCAACTGGGCGTGGACCGCTTCCCGAACGTGGATTTCCCTTTCGTGGTGGTCACGACGGTGCTGCCGGGCGCCGCGCCCGAGGAAGTCGAGACCGAGGTCACCGACAAGATCGAGGAAGCGGTCAACACCATCAGCGGCATCGAAGAGCTGATCTCGACCTCGTCCGAAAACGTTTCGCTCATCCAGATCCAGTTTGCCCTGGAGAAGGACGGCGACGTGGCGGCCCAGGAGGTGCGCGACAAGGTCAACACCATCCTCGCCGATCTCCCCGCGGACGTCGACCCGCCGATCATTGAAAAGGTCGACGCCGACGCCGACCCGGTGATCTCGGTCGCGCTCTCGGGTCCCGCCTCGCAGCGGGAGATCTCGCAGTACGCGGACCGGCTGCTCAAGCGGCGCCTGGAGACCGTCTCCGGCGTGGGCCAGGTCAAGCTGGTGGGCGACCGGCTGCGGCAGATCAACGTCATTACGGACACGGCGAAGCTCGACAGCCTGGGCCTCACGGCCTCCGACGTGGTCAACGCGCTCGCCACGCAGAACGTGCAGATTCCGGGTGGCAAGGTGACCGAGGCGCGGCGCGACCTGACGCTGCGCACCTACGGCCGCGTGGGCTCGCCCGAGGATTTCGGCCGCCTGCCGGTTTCGACTCGCGGTGGTTACCCGGTGCGGGTGCGCGACGTGGCCCGTATCGAGGACGGCGTCGAGGAGGCCGAGTCGATCGCTTCCGTGGGCGGCAAGCCGGCCGTGGTGCTCCAGATCCGCAAGCAGTCGGGCACCAACACGATCGCGGTGGTCGAAGCGATCAAGGAGCGGTTCGAGGAGCTGAAGAGCGAGCTTCCGAAGGGCTGGCACGCGGAGGTCGTCCGCGACCAGTCGAAATTCATCGTCGCCGCCGTGGACGCGGTCAAAGAGCACCTGATCGTGGGCTCGATCTTCGCGGCCTTCATCGTGTGGCTCTTCCTGCGCCGTTTCCGGCCCACGATCATCGCGGCGGTGGCCATTCCCAGCTCGCTCATCGCGACCTTCGCGGCCATGCAGCTCATGGGCTTCACGCTCAACGTGATCACTCTGCTCGCCCTCACGCTGGCGGTGGGCATCGTGATCGACGACGCGGTGGTGGTGCTCGAAAACATCTTCCGTTTCATGGAAGAAAAGAACATGACGGCGCGCGAGGCGGCCATCCAGGGCACCAAGGAAGTGGGCCTCGCCGTGCTTGCCACCAGCCTCTCGCTCATCGCGGTGTTCCTCCCCGTGGCCTTCATGGGCGGCATCGTGGGCCGGTTCATGTACTCCTTCGGCATCACCATGGCGTTCGCCATCGCCGTTTCGCTGCTGGTCTCCTTCACCCTGACGCCCATGATGTCGTCGCGCTGGCTCAAGCCGAAGGACGTTGGGGAAGCCCACGAAGAGAGCACGCGCGAAAAGGGGCTCTACGCCCGCGTCGAGCGCGGCTACATGCGCCTGCTCGACTGGTCCATGGCTCATCGCTGGGTGGTGGTGATCGTCATGGTCCTGGTGTTCTTCTCCACCGTTCCCGCTGTTCATGGCGGTGGACAAGAACTTCCTGCCCAACGACGACGAATCCCAATTCCAGGTGGTGGTGCGGGCTCCCGAAGGCGCCAACCTCCAGACCACCCAGACCATCCTGGAATCGATCGCCACCCGCGTGCGCAAGCTTCCCGGCGTGGTGACCACCGTGGTGACCATCGGCGACGACCCGCAGAAGACGCTCAACCTCGGGTCCGTCTACGTGCAGCTCACCGATCCCCAGGACCGCGAGGATCGACCAGTTCGAGCTGATGCAGCGGGTGCGCACGGAGATCCTGCCGCAGTACCAGGCGCTCAACCTGCGCGCCCAGGTGGCCCAGGTCTCGGCTTTCGGCGGCGGCGTGGACAACGAGATCATGTTCTGGATCGGCGGCCCCGACCTCGACAAGCTCAACGAGTACGCGCAGACGCTCAAGACCGCACTGGCCAAGGTGCCCGGCACCACCGACGTGGACACCAACTTCATCGTCGGCAAGCCCGAGCTGGGCGTGCAGATCGACCGCGACAAGGCGGCCGACCTGGGCGTGCGCGTGCAGGACATCGCCAGCTCCCTGAACGTCCTCGTGGGCGGCCAGAAGGCCACCTCCTACTTCGAGGGGGGCGAGGAGTACGAGGTCCACGTGCGGGCCGAGGAAGGGGACCGCAACAACCCGGCGGCCATCGCGGCCATGAAGGTGCCGTCGCTCTCCCTGGGCACGGCGCCGCTGCGCGACGTCGTCACGCTCGAAGAGGGCACCGGCCCGTCGCTGGTCAACCGTCTCAACCGCCGGCGCCAGGTCATGGTGACGGCCAACATGCAGCCGGGCTTCTCGTCCCAGGTGGCGCTCGACACCCTCAACCGCACGGCCGCCGAGCTGAAGATGCCGGCCGGCTTCTCCTACGGCCTGACCGGCCGTTCGAAAGAGCAGGGCAAGGCGGCGACCTCCTTCATGATCGCGTTCCTGCTGTCGATCATCTTCATGTACCTCATCCTGGCGGCGCAGTTCGAGAGCTGGCTTCACCCCATTACGATCCTGCTCTCGCTGCCCATGACGGTACCGTTCGCCCTGCTGTCGCTGCTGATGTTGAACCAGTCGGTGAACATCTTCTCGTCGCTGGGCATCCTGGTGCTGTTCGGCATCGTGAAGAAGAACAGCATTCTGCAGATCGACCACACGAACGGCCTGCGGGCGCTGGGGATGGAGCGGGCGGAGGCCATCCGGGAGGCCAACCGCGACCGGTTGCGCCCCATCCTGATGACCACGCTCGCCTTCGTGGCCGGCATGGTCCCGCTGGTCGCCTCGAGCGGCACGGGCGCGGGCACCAACCGGGCCATCGGCTCGGTCATCCTGGGCGGCCAGCTCCTGTCGCTGATCCTGACGCTGATCGGTACGCCCGTGACCTACAGCATCTTCGACGACTGGTCGCAAGCCAAGGTGTTCACCCGCATCGGCGATTTTTTCGCCCGGCGGTTCGGCCGTGGCGAGGGCAAGCGGAAGATGGTGGGGCGGCCTCAGCCGGTGACGGAGTGAGTCGGCATCGTCTGTTGAAGGAATAGTCTCTTTAGGAGACAAGCCGGGCCGGTCGCGAGACCGGCCCGGCCCTTTTTGTTCAGTCTGTCGAGGAAACCTGCCAGCCCGAAGTGTCCCCGGATTCGAAGCCGTCCCTGAAGATCGTGCCGTCGGTGCGCAGATTAATGATCGTACGACTGTTCGCCACCGTTTCCGCGGTCATGGCGTTCAGCCCATAGAACGTCGTGTCGCCGACCTCGAAGTCCTCGAACGCCTTCGGCCTTCAGAAGGGCAAGAATGTCCCCGAGGCTCCCGTCCACCCTCTCGAGGCCGTAATCCGCCTCCGACAAGAAGAACACCAGAGCTTCACCCTGACGCTCCATGGCGTTCACGTCGCCATCCAGGATCGCTCCCTGCAAACGCTCCAGGGTGGTGAGACCCAACTCGAGGTTGGCCAGCGAGTACTCCCAGACCAGAAACGCCTCGTCCAGGCTCTCGTAGTCAGCCCCAAATTCGTCGACGAATCCTACCGGCGTCTCACTCGTCTCGTATTCGGCGACGACGTCATAGTCAAACCGTGGTGGATCGTCCGCATACTTGTCAAAGATCCGTGCATTGAAGGCTGTGAAATTCTTCAAGGCCGTGCTGTAGAACCTCACGATGCCGCCCCTCAAAGTGGCCGCCAGCCCGGCGATCTCGGATACACGGCGGTTTGTCACGGCGTCGCTCCGCCAATCCGGCTTCATGTCGTCAATGAGCTTTCGCGTGGAGCTGTTCTCCGGGTCGACGAGCTCGATTCTCCTCGACGGCGGCACGTTGGGTCCGGGAGGATTGGGAAAATTGAGAATGATATGGGGCCTTCCGGGAACAGAGCCCGGGCTGGTGGTGCCCCACATCAGATTGTCCAGGACGGGGTTGTGGCCAAGCTGCTCGATCTGAACCCGCCGAATGAAAGCGCCTTCCGAGTGAAAGCCCACGAACGTGGAGTGCGACAGCTCGGTGGGCCGGCCGCCATAGTTTCCGGGCTCAAAGTAGATGTCGCGGACCTGCCCGTCCGAAAGCTCGAAGGAAAACAGCTGCACCACGCAACAGGGTGAGGTGGTCTGTATGCTGCCGAAGTTGACTCCAAAGGCGTTCACCGGCGAGCTGAGGCCGGTAAAGTCGATCAGGACGCCGTCATCATTGGAAAGCCGTTGGCCCAGTCCGCAAACCAGCAGGTTTCCAGAGCCGACGTCGTAGAATGGCGCGGAGCTGCTACCCACGTCCGTGAGCCGGCGCTGGCCCGGTTTGTTCGTATTCCAATTGACCGTTCTGAGCTCGACGTCCTGATAGACGAAGCTGTCATAGTAGATGCTCTCTCCGTCACCTCCAGGATGAGTCGACACGAAAGCGGTTTGTGGTGCTTCGGAAAAGGTCACCCGGCCCGCCAACTGCGTCCGGTTCAGGAAGCTTCCCATGCCAAATCCGAAATTGACTCCCACTGGCTGGGCAGACCCCTGGGCTGCACCCAAGATCCACAGAACAAGCCCTGTCCATATCCAACGCATCATGACGCTCTCCCTTCCGCCGCATATGAAACCGTCTGCAGAGGAATAGGGGGTATCATCGGTCTGGGTTTCTCTTTCTTCTCAACCCTGTGCCAGAATTCTCCCATGGAACCTTTGGATGTCTTCACAGTTCAAGATCTCAGCCAGCGCTCGGACGAGCTGCTTCGGGATGCCGAGCAGGGCCGGCTTTCCTTGATCACTGAGAACGGCCGCCCTGTCATCCTCGCGGTGCCTTTCGATGAACGGCTGTTGGACCATGGTGTTCACCGCATGATGGCGCTCCACCTGTTCGAGTCAGGGCAGATGACCATGGCTCAGAGCGCCAGGCTCGCCGGCCAGCCCATCGCAGAATTCATCGAGCTTCTTGGTCTCATGGGTGTCCCGGCAGTGGACTATCCACCCGGAGATCTGGCAAGAGAGCTCGAAGCCAGCCGGTGAGAGACCGTTTTATAACTGAAGATTTCTGGCTCTGAGATCAATGTGCTTAGAGAGCACGTCGTAGTGGGCATCCGAGTGATACAGGAGGGCGTCTGCCCGTATTGCGGACGCTGCGATGATGAGATCCGTCGCGGGGATGGTGATCGCCTTTCTTCGTAGCGAGTAGCCGATCTCGGCAGCGAAGTCGAAATCAATTTCGTCCAAGTCCAGCCAATGGAAAACTTTGAAGTCGTCCAGAAGCTCGGTGAATGAGGTCTGAGGAGAAGCGAAAGCCAGGATCTCTACCTGGATGACACCATTCACCGCCACCAGATCGGCATCGATCGCTTCCGCGACCGCGGCTCGAACGTTGGGGAGGCCTTTGGGACGGTAAAATTCAATCAGTGCCGAGCTGTCTACGAGGATCATTGAGCCGAGCGTAGTTGCGCCAAGGTCTCCGGGTCGAGATCCAGGTCGATCTTCCCTTGGTGAGAGAGAATTCGGTCCAGTTGCTTCCGCCTCAAGGCTCGTTGCTCCTCAGCCAAATCCGCGGCATTCCTGAGTAGGGGTGACATTTCTTCTCGGTACTTTCTGGCAGCTCTCTGGCTCATTGACCTCTCCTCACGCTCCAGAGGATACACCTTCCAGAGCCTGGAAACCACTACCGCAAACTCACCCCGCCATAAGGCGACCGCGCGTACAGCCCAATGTAGTACCGCCCCTGCTTGGGCGCCGCGAGGGTCAGCGTCTCCTTGTTCCCCGGAGTGGCCGCGGAAAAATCGCTCTGCGTGAGCGTCGGCGGGGCTCCGAAGCGGACGTAGAGGTCGACGTTGCCGGTGCCGAGGTCGGTCGTGAGGGTCAAAGGTGCGGCGTTGGCGGCCACGTCGAGGGTCAGGATGACGAAGCCGCCGTTTCTGCGGTCCGCGAGGCCGGTCAAGGGGCCGGTGGGATCCCAGGGGGCCGTGGCGGCTTGCGAATTCCTCCATTCACCTCCCACCTGCTTGAGGTTGAGGTCCGCGAGAAGGCCGGGCTCGGTGTCTTTCGCCAGGGCGTTGAAGCGGAGGTCGAGGCCGCTGCCGTCGGTGAGGATCGGCATGGCCCCAAGCTCGAAGGGGACGGGGCCGGTGAAGCGGTTGTGGTCCAGCCACAGGACTTCGAGCCTGTCCAAGCTCAGGAAATCCCCGGGGATGTTGCCGGTGAGCTGGTTCTGGGACAGCAGCAGGGCGATCAGCGCCGTGGCGCTCCCCAGCCTGGGCGGAACGGGGCCGGAGAGAAGGTTCTTCTGAAGGTCCAGAAACATCAGCTTCGTGAGGTTGCCGAGCTCCTGAGGGATCCGCCCGCTGAGCTGGTTGCCGGAAACGCTCAGCTGTTCCAGGTTCCGGAGGCTCCCCAGGGCGCGGGGGATGGGGCCGGAAAGCTGGTTCGACGCCAGGAACAGGGCCGTCAGATTGCCGAGGCGGCCGAGCTCGACGGGGATTCCACCGGTGAGGCGGTTCGCCGAAAGGTCGAGATAGATCAGGCTCCTCTGGTCCCCGAGCTGTGGCGGGATCGCTCCCGTGACCGCGTTCTGCGAGAGGTCCAGCAGGCGCAGGCTCGTGAGGCGCCCGAGGTCCGGCGGCAAGGTGCCCGCGATGCGGTTGAAGGGGACCGACAGGATTTCCAGGCGCGCGAGGCTCCCAAGCTCCTTGGGCAGGGCGCCGGAGAGGAGGTTGAGCCCCAGGCGGAGGGTGCGGAGGTTCGTGAGCCGGCCGAGGTCCTTGGGGATGGCGCCGGTGAGGGAGTTGTCCTCGAGCTCCAGCGTCTGCAGGCCCGGGAGCTTCGAGAGCGCCGCGGGGAGGGTGCCTTTCAGCCGGTTCTCGTTGAGGGAGAGGCCGATGACGGCCGTCTTGGCCGTGTTGCAGGTGACTCCGTACCAGGCGCACTCGGTGCCCGCCTTGCCGCCCCAGCCCGCGTGGTTCGCCCATTTCGTCCCCCCCGCGGACTTGTAGAAAGTGGTGAGCGCCGTGCGCTCCGCGGAAGGAATTCCGGCATGCCCCGGTGTGGCGAACGCGGCCAACAGGGCGGCGGCCAGAACCGGACGGAACCAGGAACGGAAGTCTGCGGCCACGTCTCCTCCTCGAATACGCCTCGAAATCCGCCGTTTGGCGAATGGTTTGCAGTCTTGCCTCATCGTAACCTGTGCGCGTGAAAGAAGGAACAGAGACAAACCCCATGGCAGGACAGAACGAGACCCCGGAGCCGACCTACGAGATCCGGCTCCAGGAGGGACTCGACGATTGCTGGTCGAGCTGGTTCGAGGGGATGGAGCTCACCCACGAGCCGGAGGGCCAGACGTGCCTCTTCGGCAAGCTGGCGGACCAGGGAGCCCTCATGGGGGTGCTGCGCAAGATCCAGGAGATCGGGCTGACCCTGTTGTCGGTCCGGCGGTGCGGGCGCTCCAAGAAGTCCGCTTGACCTTCCCCCACGGAGCGGGCAAAGTGGAGCCGTGCACGTCATCGCCATCCACTACGCTCCCGGCAAGGGCGAGGCGCTGGTCCCGGCCCTGGCCGAAGCTACGGACAAGACGCTGTACGAGGTTCGCGCGCGCCTTTCGAGCCCCGAGGGGGGGCCGGCGGTGGTGGCCAACTTCGGGGAGATCGAGCCGGCCTGGGCGTTCGCCGGCCGGCTGCGGGCGAACGGCGTCGTTCCCATCCAGCTGAACCCGGAAGACGTGGAGTCGGACGCCAAGCGGTTCCTCGTCCGTACGTTCCATCTCGGCGAGCGGGGTGTGACGGTCACCTCGCGCCGGGGAGAAACGGTCGAGCTGGCCTACCGGGAGATCCGCCTGATCCTGCGCGGGGTGCGAGTCGAGGAGCACCGGGAGCTTCAGACCACCGAGAGCCGCAAGTTCAGCGCCGGCCGTGCCTTGATGACGGGCGGCCTCGTGGTGAGCAAGACCACCCGCAAGCTCCAGCAGGTGGTGACCGAGGAGCGGGAGGACTTTCTCCATCTCTACGGAGAAAGCCAAAATGGGGCAGGCAAGCCGCCCCTCGCCTTCCGTGCCAGCGCCATCACGTACCAATCCCTCGGCCCCGCCCTCCAGCCGTCGATCACCGCGAACTTCTCCTACCTGGTGAATACGCTTCGCCAAGCCGCACCCCAGTCCACCTACGACGAGCGCCTCGCCAACCGGCAGGCCCGCGCCCGCGTGCTCGGCCCGTCGCTGTCCGAGAGCAGCCACCTGGACATCGCCGTTTCGCTGCTGGCGCGCGTGCTTCGCAGCTCGTAGCGGATCTTTTCGGCGCCGGATCCAGTGGATCCAGCCGCTCCATTCGTTTCGGGAAAAAATTCCACTGGATCCAAGACGGAATCCAGTGGCAGCGAAGACGGATTCGAGTGGATCGGAAGGAGACATGAATGCTTCGGCGCCGGATCCACTGGATCTGGAACCGAATCGACTGGTGCGAGGCTCGGATCCACTGGATGCGAGATTCGAAACGAATCGTACCGGGCTGGAAAAGAAGCCTCTACTCCGCCGGGATCACCAGGACCGGGATGCGCACCCGGTGGCGCAGCCGCTCGACGGAGGTGCCGTGGACGATGTCGCCCACGCCGCGGTGGCCGTGGCTGCCGAGGACGATGAGGTCGGGGTGGTGCTTCTCGACGAGTTGGGCGAGCTCCTCCGCGGGATCGCCGAAGCCGAGGTCGTATTCGGAGTCGACGCCCAGATCCCTCAGGCCGCCGGCGTAGAGCTTCAGCCGCTCCTGATCGGCCAGGGCCTCGCTGTCCCGCAGCTCGCCGCCCATGATGCGCGCGCCGCCGGATTCGACGACGTGGAAGAGGAACACGCGGGCTCCCCGGCCCGCGGCACGAGCGAGGGTCACGGCATAGGAGAGCACGGTCTTGTCGGCGTTCGAGAAGTCCACCGCCGCCCCGATGATCCGCGGCGAGCGGGGCGGATCGATCTCGGGCACCGTGCTCGGGCCGTGGACTCCGACCAGCGCCGCCACCGGCTTGCCGCGCCAGCGCTCCAAGGCCGGCACCACGATGACGTATCCAAGAAGGCCGATCAGTCCCAACACGGCAGGGACGGCCGTGAGCCAGGCGAGCCAGGCGTTGCTCCCCGCTCCCCGGAGCCAACTCTCGAGCGCGTCGAACACCAGCTTCAGGTTGAGCGCCGCGATGACGGTCGCCACGACCCAGCCGGCCGCTTGAAGCCAGCGGCCGACCGCATACTGCCCCATCCACCGGCGGTCGGAGACCACCTGGATCAGGGGGATCACGGCGAACGAGAGCTGGAGGGAGAGGACGACTTGCGAGAGCACCAGCAGGTGCCCCGTGGCTCGCTCGCCGAACACGACGATGGTGATGACCGCGGGAATGATGGCCAGCGCGCGGGTGACGAGGCGCCGGACGAGGGGACGCAGGCGGATGTGGACGAACCCTTCCATGACCACCTGCCCGGCGAGGGTGCCGGTGATGGTGGAGGCCTGGCCCGCGGCAATCAGGGCGATGGCGAAGGCGAGAGGGGCGACCCGGGCTCCCAGGAGCGGCTCGAGCAGGCGGTGGGCGTCCTGGATCTCGGCGATGTTGAACATGCCGGCCTTGAAGAACACGGCGGCGGCCATCACCAGCAGGGCGGCGTTGACCAGCAGCGCGCCGTTCAAGGCGATGACGGAATCGATGACGTTGAAGCGGATGCCGGAGCGGATGCCCGCCGGGGTGTGCTCGATGCGGCGGGACTGGACCAGCGCCGACTGGAGGTACAGGTTGTGGGGCATCACCGTGGCGCCCAGGATGCCGATGGCCAGGAAGAGGGCTCCCTCCCCTGGCAGCGAGGGCAGGAGGCCGCCCGCCATGGCCCCCCACCGGGGGCGCGCCAGGAAGACCTCGACGGCGAAGCAGGCCCCAATCGTGAGCACCAGCGTGAGGATGAACGCCTCCATGAGCCGCACGCCCCGGTGGTGGAGCAGCAGGAGCACGAAGGTGTCGAGCGCCGTGACGAACACGGCGAGCAGCAGGGGCATGCCGAAGAGAAGCTGAAGGCCGATCGCCGAGCCCAGCACCTCGGCCAGGTCGCACGCCGCGATGGCGATCTCGGCCAGGATCCACAGGATCCACGAGACCTTGCGGGAGAACATGGCCCGGCACGCCTGGGCGAGGTCCAACCCGGTGACGATGCCGAGGCGGGCCGAGAAGCTCTGGAGGAGCACGGCCATGAGGTTCGACATCACGAGCACCCACAGCAGGCCGTATCCGAATTTCGAGCCGGCGGCGATGTCCGTGGCCCAGTTGCCCGGGTCCATGTAGCCCACGCTGACCAGGTAGGCCGGACCGGCAAAGGCGAAAAATCTGCGCCAGAAGGAAAGCTGGCGGGGGATTTCGACGGAACCGTGGACCTCGGAGAGCGAACGGTGCTGGGCAGGGTCCGTCGGTTGCACCGGGGCGCTCACGTTGGCAGCATTTCCGGTAGGACTCCGGCTGTCAAGAGCCCAAGGTTTGGTACGCTCTCGCACCATGAAGCGCATTGCCGTGTTGACGAGCGGGGGAGACGCGCCCGGAATGAACGCCGCGATTCGCGCGGTGGTGCGGGCCGGGGTGCATCAGGGTTGGGCGGTGTTCGGCGTCCGGCGCGGGTTCAGCGGGCTGATCGCCGGCAATTTCATCCCCCTGGAGGCGCGGGACGTAGGGGGGATCCTCCAGCAGGCGGGGACCATGCTGGGAAGCGCCCGCTGCCCGGAGTTCCGCACCGAGGAGGGGCGGATCGACGCCGTGCGCCAGCTCGGCCAGCACGGCATCGACGCCCTGGTCGTCATCGGCGGCAACGGCTCGCAGACGGGCGCCCACCAGCTCATGGCGATGGATTTTCCCGTGGTGGGCATCGCCTCGACCATCGACAACGACCTCTACGGCTCCGAGATGACCATCGGCGTGGACACGGCCCTGAACATCGCCCTGGAGGCGATCGACCGGCTCAAGGTGACGGCGTCTTCGCACCAGCGGGCCTTCCTGGTGGAGGTGATGGGGCGCGACTGCGGCTACCTGGCCCTGGCGGCGGCGGTGGCGGGCGGCGCCGAGGCGGCGATCATCCCGGAGATGGAGATGGACCCCGAGGCGCTGGCGGAAGAGCTGCGGGGGGCCTACCAGCGGGGCAAGCCCCACGCCCTGGTGGTGGTGGCCGAGGGGGCCAAGTACAACGCGGACCGCCTGATCCACCACTTCTCCGAGCACCGCCAGCGGCTCGGCTTCGAGCTGCGGGCCACCATTCTCGGCCACGTGCAGCGCGGCGGCACCCCGGGCGCCTTCGACCGGCTGCTCGCGACCCGCTTCGGCGCGGCGGCCGTGGATCGCTTGGCCCATGGCGAGAAGGGCGTGCTGGTGGGGCTGAACCGAGGCGCGATCACGACCACGCCTTTGGATGAGGTGGTCGCGAACCGGAAGCCGCTCGACCTTTCCCTTCTCGAGCTGGCCCGGGTGCTGGCGCGGTAGGCGGCCTAGAAGGACGGCGGCTTGGAGGAATCTTCCTCCGGCTCGCTCGTATCGCCCGCCTTCCCCTTTTTACCGAAGAAGTAGTCGAAAGCGTCGACGGGCTTGCCCTCGTCCGCCCCATCCTTCTTCGTCTCGGTCTTCGGAGCCGGCTGGGAGCTCCGGCCGAAGAAGTACTGGAAGGCGTCCACCCTGGCGACGGGCGCCGTGGGCTCTGCGGCAGCCTTGGCAGGGACCGTTTCCGTTCGAGGAGCCGCCACAGGCTGCGGAGCCGGTTGGGCTTCCGGGATAGGAGCCGTTTCGGTCGGCGCGGCTTCTGCTTCAGGCGTGCTCGGGACTGGAGCCATCTCCACGACGGGCTGGACCGGAGCCGCCGGAGCTGGCTCGGGAGTCACCTCCGCTTCCTCTGCTGGAGCGGCCTCGGCCGGAGCCGCTGGAGTCACTTCCAAAGGCTCCGCCGCCGGACCCTCGGGTGCCTTCGTGGCCTCGGGCTCCTTGTTCTCCTTCTTCTCCTTGCTTCCGAAGAAGTACTGGAAGGCGTCAGGCTTCTTTTCCTCCTGCTTGGCCTCGGCGGTGGATTGCTCGGGCTGAGCCTGGGGCTCCTGGGCCATGGCGGTGGTGGATGCCAGGAGGAAGACGGCGGCGGCAAGGAGAAAGAAGCGTTTGGGCATGGGGTTCCTCTGGCGGTGATTCTACTCCCGTACCCAGGGCGACTGTCGGCCTTTGGGACAGGATCTGGACGAAAGGGCTGGGTTCCTGGGGTTGACACCTACATGTCGTTACACACATCTCGGGGTCTTCATGAGGGTGAAGAGAAGATCGGCCCGAACTGCCCTTCGAGGAGACGGCCCGCCGTTTGTGCACCCGGAAAGGCGTCGGCAGAGGACTGGGCCGTCTCTACGCAACGGTGTTGCCGTTGCACACGGTTGGGTTCCGGGGATGTTTGAGGAAGCGCCCCCGTAAGCTCATCTTGGGCCTCGGCACAACAGGTCCGTAGAGACGCTCCAGTCCTTAACCGGGCACTTTCCGGGTCCGCAAACGGCGGGGCGTCTCACTCGGAGGGCACACGGGAACGCTTCATGGAAACCGATTGGATCACCCAGCCCAAACAATCCCGCCCTTCGGGCGAAGACTTCCGTGGTTCTCAAATAGGACTCGACGGAGATTTGTAAGAGATTCCTGTGGTAGGACGGTTATAGAGTTCGATATTCCCGCGCCTCAACTTCGGCCAAGCAGGCGATCCTCTCCGCGGCCCGCCGGAGCTTGGGTTTTCCGGCAGCCTTGGCGAGGCGCCGGACTTCGCCAGGATCGAGGCCGTCCAGATTCTGAAGGCGGAGCTCCGTCAGGTACTCCATGGAGTCGCCTTCCGGCTCCAGGTAGACGAGATCCAGGAGAGCCTTTTCGGGAGTGGCGATCCAGGCCTCCTGCCCACCCATCAGAAGCATCCTCTGGAATCCCATGAACAGCTCATCTTGAAGGTGCCGGAAGTCGAAGGTTCCGAGCGGGGTGTCCCACCGGCCAGGACGCCCCATGGTAACGCTCGTCGTGACCGGGACGGACTCGGGGATGAGAGCAAAATGGGCCAGGGCGGCCTGGAGGCTGACATAGGAACCGGGTACCAGGCGGTTTGCCACCACGTAAGGGTGAGGCCGAATTTTTTGGTAGGGGGCCGCCAGTGCATAGAGGCCGCGCCGGAGTTGAAGCAGCCGGCCGGCCTCCACCCATCGGGCCAACTGCCGGTGCACTCCCGTACGATCGATGTCTCCAGCGAGGAGCAGGCTCGTGTCGAAGAGAGGCTCATTCCCAACCACTTCGAGAAGCTCTTCAAATCTCATGCGCGTAACTTGCCAGAAATGGCAACTTACGGCAACGAAATCTCACTGCCAGTCGTTGCGCGAAATAGGGGCAGGGGGTATACTGTTTCGTAGGATGAGGAGGAAACACCCATGCAGCATCTAGCCATGAAAATCGAGGGAATGAGCTGCGGGCACTGTGTGGCTCGCGTGGAGAAGGCCCTGGCCAAGCTGGACGGGGTCAACGTGCGGCGGGTCGCCATCGGCTCGGCCGAGATCGACTATGACCCGGACCGGATGCCGTTCGCGCAGATCCGCGAGGCGATCGACGACGCGGGCTATACGGCGTCGCCGGTGGAGCCGGCGGAGGCCATGGCATGAGCGCTTCCGACTGGACGGTGATCCTGCTTGGCATCGCGGCGATCACCTGGGTCAACTGGTATTTCTTCCTGGTCCGGCGGCCGGCCGCCACGGCCACGGCCGGGGCGGGCGGTACGCAGGAAATCACGATCAGGGTCCAGGGTGGCTACGCGCCGGCCGAGGTGAAGGTGAAGCAGGGCTCGCCGGTGAGGCTCGTCTTCGATCGCCAGGAGACCTCCGGCTGCTCGGAAGAGGTCGTGATTCCCGATTTCGGCATCCGCAAATTCCTTCCGGCCTTCCAGAAGACGGCGGTCGAGCTGACGCCGAAGGCGGCGGGCACCTACGAGTTCACCTGCGGGATGAGCATGCTGCACGGCAAGCTCATCGTGGAGGGTTGAGATGGAGGCCGCGACTCCTGCCGCGACGACGACCAAGGTCACGATTCCCGTTCAGGGGATGACGTGCGCCGCCTGCCAGGCCAGCGTTCAGAAGGCCCTCCAGCGCCAGCCCGGGGTGCTCGACGCCTCGGTCAATCTGATGATGAGCAACGCGGCGGTGACCTATGACCCGGCGGTGACCCGGCCCGAGGCCCTGGTGGACGCCATCCGCGACACGGGCTACGAGGCCGCGCTCCCCCAGGCCGGGCAGACCGCTTTCGAGGAGCAGGAGGCCCGCGACCGGGCGCAGGCAGATGAATTCCGGGATTTGCGCCGGAAGGCCCTGTTCAGCGGCGCCGTGGGCGTGGTGGCCATGACCGTCTCGATGCCGCTGATGACCTCAGGAGCCCACGCGGTGCATGGCCCCGTCGCCGATCCGTTCATGCGGTGGGCCATGGAATCGATGACCCCCGCGCTCGAGGCGGTGATGCCGTGGCTCTACCGAATCCCCGCGGCCGTTCTTTCCTGGAGCCTGCTCGTTCTGACTTTGATCGTGATGGCCTGGGCAGGCCGGCACTTCTATCTCCGCGCGTGGACGGGCTTCCGGCACCATTCGGCGGACATGAACACCCTGACGGCGGTGGGCACGGGGGCGGCCTTTCTGTATTCCGTTCTGGCCACGGTGGCGCCGGGGTTTTTCGTCTCGCGCGGCGTGGCGCCGGACGTGTACTACGAGGCGGTGGTCATCATCATCGCCCTGATCCTCACCGGCAACGCGCTGGAGGCTCGGGCCAAGAGCCGCACGTCGGCCTCCCTGCGCTCGCTCGTGGCCCTCCAGCCGAAAACGGCCCGCGTGCTGCGGGGGGATTCGGAGGAAGACGTACCCGTCGAGTCGGTGAAAAGCGGGGACGTGCTCGCCGTCCGCCCGGGCGAGAGGGTGCCGGTGGACGGCGAGGTGGTCTCCGGTGCCAGCGCGGTGGACGAGTCGATGCTCACGGGCGAGTCCATGCCGGTCGAGAAGAAGACGGGAGACCGGGTGATCGGCGGCACGATCAACCGCACGGGGGCCTTTCAGTATCGGGCCACGAACCTGGGAGCGGACAGCGTGCTGGCCCGCATCGTCCAGCTCATGCGCGACGCGCAGGGCTCGCGGGCGCCCATCCAGAAGCTCGCGGACCAGGTGAGCGGCATCTTCGTACCAGTGGTCATCTCCCTCGCCATCGCGACCTTCGTGATCTGGTTCGTGGCGGCGGATGCGGCTCCGGCGGTGCGCGCCTTCGCGGCGGCGGTGGCGGTGCTCATCATCGCCTGCCCGTGCGCCATGGGGCTCGCCGTGCCCACGGCGGTGATGGTGGCCACGGGCCGGGGGGCCGAGCTGGGCATCCTCATCAAAGGCGGCGAGGCCCTCCAGAGGGCGGGTGACGTCACGACCGTGGTGCTCGACAAGACGGGCACCGTCACCGAGGGGCGGCCCACGGTGACGGACGTGATTCCAATTCCGGGCCGATCTGGAGACGAGCTGTTGAGCATCGTGGCCTCCCTCGAAGCCTCCTCCGAGCACCCCTTGGCGGATGCCATCGTGCGCCGCGCCAAGGAGCAGGGGATCGCTCTCGCGCCCGCCGAAGGGTTCCAGTCCGTCACGGGGCAGGGCGCGGTGGGCGTCGTGGGCGGTTCCTTCCTGGCCGTGGGCAACGAGAAGCTGATGTCGGAGTACGCCGTTCATCCTGACCCTCTTCGGGCCGACGCCGAGAGGCTGGCCGGTGAAGGCCGGACGCCCGTCTACGTGGCCATTGACGGCGAGCTCGCCGGGCTGCTGGCGGTGGCGGATCCGCTCAAGCCGAGCGCCCGCGAGGCGATCGCCCGGCTTCGGAGGATGGGCCTCGACGTGGTCCTCTTGACCGGCGACAACCGGCGCACGGCCGAGGCCGTGGCGCGCGAGGCCGGTATTGAGAAGGTTGTGGCCGAGGTGTTGCCCGAGGGCAAAGTGGCCGAGGTGAAGCGGTTGCAGGCCGAGGGGAAGGTGGTCGCCATGGTGGGCGACGGCATCAACGACGCCCCGGCGCTGGCGCAGGCGGACGTCGGCATCGCCATCGGCACGGGCACGGACGTGGCCATCGAGGCGAGCGACGTGACGCTGATGCGGGGCGACCCGAGAAGCATCGCGGCGGCCATCGCGCTCTCCCGCCGGACCATGCGCACGATGAAACAAAACCTTTTCTGGGCGTTCGTCTACAACGTGATCGGAATCCCCATCGCGGCGGGAGCGCTCTATCCCGTCTTCGGAATCCTGCTCTCACCCATTCTGGCAAGCGCGGCCATGGCCTTCAGCTCGGTCAGTGTCGTCACCAACAGTCTTCGCCTGCGCCGGGCGCGGGTTGCGTAAGGAGGTCTCCCCATGAGCGAAACCCTTCTCCAGGAACAGGCCGGCGAGCGCAAGGCCGTGGCGGTCGACCCCGAGGTCAAGGACAAGAACCTGAAGCGCCTGCGCCGCATCGAAGGGCAGGTCCGCGGCCTCCAGAAGATGGTCGAGGACGAGCGCTACTGCCCCGACATCCTCACCCAGGTCTCCTCCGTCCACGAGGCCCTGCGCGCCGTCTGCCGGGAGCTGATGAAAAGCCACCTCAAGCACTGCGTCACCCACGCCGTCCGCGAAGGCAGCGCCGAGGCGGATGGGATGTATGACGAGTTGATGGAGCTGATCTGCAAGCACAGCCGGTGAGGGCCCTCATCTCCCCGGCCCTCCTCTCCCTGCCCGCCTTCCACCCGGCCGGGGAGAGGAGGGAGAAAGACCCCCCCTGGGACCGCCGGCATCCCTGCCAGCCCACTTACCCAAGTGGCTTCCACCGGCCCGGGCTAAGCGAAAGAAGCCGGCTAAAGCCGGCTCCACGATTGGGAGAAGGTTGAGTCCCCTTCAGGGGGCTTCCTCAACGTAGCCCGGGCATTGATGCCCGGGCGGGGGTGCGGCCAAGGCGCCTTCATGGGCGTACCGGATGTCGTCTTCCAGGTCGACCTCCGTGTAATGGCGGGGAACCTTGCGTTCGCCGAGGAGCTCCTCGAGCTCCCAGCGGCTCATCTTGGCAAGACCTCGCGCTTTGCCGAGGGAGAGCACTCCTCGGCGGTAGAGCGCGAGCGCCAGTTCCTTGCGTAGCTTTCTCATCGGAGTCCTCTCCCAAAGCTTACCACCCCAAACTTTCTCTACCCATCCCCGTACAAACCCCTTGACGACACCTGTCGTCATCGTTACCATGACGACATATGTAGGCAACGAGGAGAGCGGATGAAACCCAAGTCCATCGGAGATCAGGAGCTGGCGCTGCTTCAGTACCTGGGGGAGCACGGGGGCGCCACGGTGGGGCAGGCGGCGGAGGGGTTCGGTACCCCCCGGGGGCTGGCCCGCTCGACGGTGCTGACGATGATGGAGCGCCTGCGGCAGAAGGATCATCTGGACCGCCGGCAGGTGGACGGGGTGTATCAATATTTCTCGCCCGCGAGCCCGGGAGAGGTGATGCGGGACGTGGTGCGGTCGTTCGTCGAAAAGACGCTGGGGGGATCCGTGTCGCCGTTCGTGACCTACCTGACGGAGGAAGCGCGGGTTTCCGACGAGCAGCTGGCGGAGCTTCAGGATCTGGTGGCGAAGCTCCAGTCCCAGCGGAAGGAAGAAGCATGAGCGCCTTCGCGGAAGAGATCGTCGCGGCGCTGGTGCGGTCCTCTCTTCAGGGCGCCGTCTTCATCGGCCTCGTCTGGATGGTCTGCCGCCTGTTCCCCCGCCTGCCCGCCTCGATCCGGTGCGGCCTCTGGTGGGCGGCATGCCTGAAGCTGCTGGTCGGGTTGGTCTGGATCTCTCCGGTGGAGTTGCCCTTGCTGCCGGCGGGCCGTGCCTCCGAAGCCCTCACCACCCCGGCCCTCCTCTCCCAGGGGGAGAGGAGGGAGGAAAACTCAATCGCTAACTTTGAACCCTCTCCCCCTGGGAGAGGGCAGGGTGAGGGCTCTGGCGAAACGGCCCTGGCCGTCCTCTGGCTGGCCGGGCTCCTGGCTCTGACCGTCAGGGCGGCGCGGCAGCTCCGGCATACGCGCTGGGTGATCCGCCGCTCGGAGCCGCTGGACGACGGGTGGATCCGGACGGCGTTCGCGGATCTCTGCGCTCGTCTGGGGCTTCGTCGCGCCCCGGGCCTTCTGGGCTCCGAGGACGTGCGGACGCCGCAGGCGATCGGCCTCGTCCGGCCGCTGGTGGTGCTGCCGCGGGCGGGCCTCGACAAGCTTTCTCCCCCCGAGGTGTCGATGACGCTCTGCCACGAGCTTCTCCACCTGCGGCGGGGCGACCTGTGGTGGGGGTGGGTGCCGGCCCTGGCGCACAGGATTTTTTTCTTTCATCCGCTGGCGGCGATGGCCGCCCGTGAATACGCGATCGCCCGCGAGGCTGCGTGCGACGCGGAGGTGATCCAGATCCTGGGGTCGGCGCCCCAGGCCTATGGTCGCCTGCTTCTCCGGTGGGGTGTGGCCCCGCGAGAGACCGGTCTCGCCGCCGCGGGCGCCTCGCCCTCTCTGCAGAATCTGAAAAGGAGACTTCAAATGCTTCAGCAAAGCACTGCCAATAATCGTGACAATAAGAAGCGCCGGTTTTCGGGCTGGTGGTGGCTCGCCGGTGCGATTCTTCTCGCGGGGCTGGTGCCGCTCCGCATCGTGGCTCAGGAGCCGGCTCCCGAACCCCCGGAGGCCCCCGAGGCCATGGCCGCTCCGGAAGCCGCCGAGGCGCCGGAAGCTCCGGAAGTGGCGGAAGCGACCGAGATGGAGGCTCCGGAGGCCGCCGAGGCACCGGAAGCTCCGGAAGCGGCCGAGCCGGCCGAAGCTCCGGAAGCCCCGCCCGCGCCTCCCGCCATGGCCGGAGGCGTTGCCGGGGGAGTGGCCCCGCGGGCCGCGGAGATGCCCACGCCCCGGCCGATGGCGGTCCCGGCCATCGCGCCTCTTCCGCCCACCCCGTCGGGGGTGCCGACTCCGCGCCCCGCCAGGGCTCCCAGGGCCCTACCCGCCGTGGGTGCGACGCCCCTGCCGGCTCCAGCCCCTCTCCCGCCGGTGGCGCCCCGCGCCTACGCCGCGAAGAACATGACTCCGCCGCCCGCGCCCCCGGCCCCGCCGGCTCCTCCCAAGCCGCCGGTTCCACCCAAGGGGAAGGGCTCGTATTCTTACAGCTATTCGAGCGATGACAACGGCGACTCCTGGATTTTGCTGCAGGGAAACGGCTCGGCCTCGATGAGCGGCAATATGGAGGATCTCGACAAGCTGAAGAAGATGCGGGGGTCTTCCAAGGAGGAGATCCTCTGGTACCGCCACAAGGGCAAGGCCTACGTGGTGCGCGACGCCGCCACCCTGAGCCGGGCTCGCGAGATCTTCAAGCCCCAGATGGAGCTGGGCGCCAAGCAGGGAGCGTTGGGTGGCCGCCAAGGCGAGCTTGGAGGCAAGCAGGGTGCCCTGGGTGCCAAGCAAGGCGCCCTCGGAGCGGAGATGGGGGCTTTAGGCGCCGAACAGGCCCGGAACGGCGGCGAGGAAGACCGGGATCTCGAAAGGCGCCGGGAGGAGCTCGCGCGCAAGATGGAAGACCTGGGCCGTCAGCAGGAAGAGCTCGGCCGCCAGCAAGAAGCCCTGGGTCGCCAACAGGAGGATCTTGGCCGTCAGCAGGAAGAGATGAGCCGCAAGGTGAGCAAGGATCTCCAGGCTCTCATGGAGAAGGCGATTGCGGGGGGGGTGGCTCAAGAGATGCGGTAGGCGCTACAGCACTCCAACCTCCCGGGCCCGGGCGATGGCCTGCGTCCGGCTCCGGGTTCCCAGCTTCGCGTAGATGTTCTCCAGGTGTTTCTTGACCGTGCTCGGGGCGATGAAGAGCTTGCGGCCGGCCTCGGCATTGGAGAGGCCGGTCGCGATCAGGCGGAGCACCTCGATCTCGCGTTCGGAGAGATCGGTGATGGGCGCCGGGGGTGGCACGGTTGCGGCCGGAGCCGGCCCGGAGGCTTCCAGCCCGAAAGCGGCCGATCCGAAGGCGGTCAACAGAAGACGGGCGTAGTCGGGGGAGACGGTGCCGGGGGCCGCCTGCTCGATCAGGGCGGCCATGGCCGGTCCTTCTCCCGTGAAGATGCGTACGAAGCCTTCCGGCTCCGCCAGGGCGAGGGCGCGCCGGACGGCTTCCAGGGCTCCTTCCCGATCCCCCCGCTCCTGCCGGATCACGCCTTCGATGCAGGAGGCCTCGATGACGGCGCGGAACCAGCCCGAATCCTCGGCTTTGCCCCTCAGCGCGGTCAGCAGGTCGAGGGCCGTTTCGCCGGCGCCTTCCGCGCGCAGGAGGCGGGCGAGGGTCAGGGCGGCCACGTCGGGCCGGAGATCCTCGAGAAGGGGGATCTCCCGGCGTTCCAGCCAGGCGGCGAGCAGGCCGGATTCGCGCGTCCAGCGCAGGGCGGCTTCCAGCGATCCCGGGTCTCCCTGCATCCGGTGGCGGCGCAGGTGCAGGCGGGCGCGGAAGGTTTCGATGACCTCCAGCCACCGCGGCTGGCCGATGCGGCGGACCACTTCCTCGGCCCGCTCCAGGGCTTCGAAGGCGCCGGGAAAGTCACCGTGGGCCGTGAGCACGCGCATCTGGGTGAGGGAGCCGCCCAGGAGGCCGTCGGCGAGGCCGCCCCGGCGGCCCAGGTCCACGGCGCGGCCGGCGTGCTCGAAGGCGGCTCCGAGGTCGTTCCGCTCGCGCTCGATCTCGGCCAGGACGGCGAACGCCATGCTGGCGGCGGGGCTCATCGGCTCGCCCGAGGGGGCCGAGTCGGCGGCCACCCGCAGGGAGCGGCGGGCGAGGTCCGCGGCCTCGCGAAGACGTCCCTGGGTGATCAGGATCTCGGCCTGGTGCCCCTGCGCCATGAGCACCACGAGGGCATGGTCCGCGGAGTCGCGGCTGGTGGCTTCCGCCCGCTGGAACGCCTCGGAGGCGGCGGTGAAGTCGCCCGCAAGGAGCGAGGTGAAGCCCAGCTCCATGGCGAGGATGGAGCGGCTGATGAGGTCCCCTTCCGGCAGGTGCTCCTCCGCCCGCCGGTAGAGCACGAGCGCTCCTTCCGTGTCGCCACCCAGCCGGGTCAGGAGTCCGCGGAGGGTTTCGACATGGCCCACGAGGCTCCGGGTCGGGCTGCCGTTCGAGAGCCGCCTCGAGCTGCTCGCGCACCTGCTCTTCCGCGGCCGGTATCTGGAAGGTGGCCATGAGCGCCCAGGTGTAGACCAGGCGCAGCCAGGGGCGGCTGTGCACCCACTGCGTGGGCAGCGACTGGATCCAGCGCAGAACGGTGCCGGCGTCGCCCCGCATCAGCCGTGGCAGGGCGTGCTGGCTCACCAGCTCCACGGCCCGCTCGTAGGCACCGGCGGCGAGCGCATGCTCCAGGGCGTCCTCCGGATGGCCGTTGGCCGCGAACCAGTCGCTCGCCCGCTCATGCAGAGCGTTGATTGCCGGCGTACCCGCCTGGCCTTCCTTGCGTTCGAGCTGGTGGCGGAGCAGGGTGCCGAAGAGGTGGTGGTAGCGGTACCAGGTGCGGGTGTCGTCCAGCGGGATGAGGAAGAGGTTGGCGGCCTCGAGCTCCTCCAGCACGGCCTGGCTGTCCGCGTGCCCCGTCACCGCGTCGCAAAGGGGGCCGGAGAGGCGGCTCAGGATGGCCGTGTGGAGCAGGAAGTCCCGCAGGCGTTCGGGCTGGCGGCTGAGCACCTCGTCCGTGAGGTAGTCGAGGATGTAGCGGTGGCTGCCCGTGAAGCGCTCGATGAAGGCGCGGGAGTCCTCCCGCCCCTGAAGAGACAGGGCGGCCATTTGGAGCCCCACGGCCCATCCTTCCGTGCGCTCTTCCAGGGCATCGACGCTGGAGGCGGGGAGCGCCAGGCCCATGACGCGGTTGAGGAAATCGGCCGCTTCCTGGGAGGTGAAGCGCAGATCTTTGGCGCGGACCTCCGTGAGCTGGCCCCGGGCACGCAGGCGCGACAGGGGGAGCGCCGGATCGACCCGGGTGGCAATCACCAGGTGCAGGCGGGGAGGCAGGCGGTCGAGCAGGAACTGGACGGCCTGGTGCACGGCCGGGCTCTCGATGACGTGATAGTCGTCGAGCACCAGCACCACGTCCTCCTCCAGGGCATGGACCTCGTTGAGCAGGCCGGTGAGCACCGGCTCCAGGAGGTCCAGGGACGGCGTCTGCATCTGCCGGAGGGCCGCCAGGGCATCCTCGCCCAGGCCCGGGAAGAGCCGGTGGAGGGCGGTCGCCAGGTAGCAGAGGAAGCGGACGGGATCGTTGTCGCCCTCGTCGAGCGACACCCAGGCCACCCTGCGCGGCCCGGCGTGCGCCCATTCCGAAAGCAAGGTCGACTTGCCGAACCCCGCCGGCGCGGAGACCAGCGTGAGCGGCCCGGCGCTGCCGCGTTCCATCTGCTCAGCCAGCCGCGGACGGGAAACCCGGTTCGGCCTGGGGGCTGGAATGTAGAGCTTGGTCGCGAGGAGCGAAGACATGGAGACGGGCGTCTGGGCGGTGAGCCGAGAGCATATCAGAGTAACTTTTGCGCTTGGGCTGATCTCCGGGAGCTGATCTCCGGGAGTCTCGGAAACTCTGACCCTCGCAGTCCTTCAAACTACGGTGAAGTAACGGACTTGTGGCTTCCCTCGCGCCCCGGTTGTGGTATCTTTACGCCCACCGTAGTTCACGTCTTTGCCGTGCCCCGCGTTTCTCAGGAGAGCATTCATCAGGAGGCGAGATCCGTCTGAGATACGCCGGGGGTACACGACAGAGTGGGTGTGAAGGTGACCGCTGTCGATGCCGCGCCCTATCTATTATGACCTCCGCCCGCCGTGGCCCGGTCTCCGCGAGGAGAACGGGCGCGGGACGTTCCTGCCGAGGAGATTTCCTATGCATTCGCTGAAGTTCAACTTTGTAAAGAGCGCTCTTGCCGTGCTGGTCCTGACGCTGGCCTTTGGGACCGCGGCGTCGGCGGATACGACGTTCCGGATTGTCATCGACGATGACAATGCCCCCGGGACAGGCTGCAACTACTCCCCGCCTGTGGGGACCGGTTTCATGGGCGGCAGATGGATGCTGGTTGCCGTCGTTGACAACAACGGGGCCATCACGTCCACCGAGTTGCGGCAGTGCGGCGGAGGAGTTTTCAACCTGGCCGGTACGTCGTCCTGGGACATCGGCCTTGATGCCTTACCCGGAGGAGTCGACGTACTGGAGGCTTCGCTGCCTTTGAACGGCTTGCGCGGTACCTTCCGCATCGGGTACTTCTCGGACAATGGCGGGGGAACGGCGTCCGATTTCGACGCCGTGGCGCCCATCTCGGTCGTGGCCCCCGTAATCCTCGGCACGACCGACATCCCGACGCTCGGAACGTGGGGCTTCCTCGTTTTGGCCCTAGGTCTCTCGGCAGCCGGTTTGCTGGTCCTGCGGCGGCGGCGCCGCCGCGTGGGCGCAATGCTCGGCGTTCTGCTCGTCCTCGCTGGCGCGGGAGTGGTCTGGGCGGCAGTCATCACGGTTGATGGCAATCCGACCAACTGGGATAGTGTGCCGGTTTCGCCGGCCTTGGCCGTGGCCAGCGACACACCCGACAACGATGCCGTGTCAGACGTGGACATTCAAGGTGTCCGCGCCGTCTTCGACATGGACGCTTTGTTCTTCCGCCTCAACGTCGACAATAAGCCGCCGATGGCCGACGACCAGAACGTGCCGACGGCCGAAGATACACCGGTAGGGATCACCCTCACGGGCTCGGACCCGGACTCCGATCCGCTGACGTTCAGCGTTCTCATCAATCCCACCGACGGCATGCTCACCGGCACGCCGCCGAACCTCACCTACACGCCGAACCTGAACTTCAACGGTTCCGACAGCTTCACCTTCCAGGTGGACGACGGCAACGGCGGCACGGACACGGAGACGGTCTCGATCACGGTGAACGGCGCCAACGATCCGCCCACGATCACCAGCCCTGCCGCCGTCAGCGTCCCAGAGAACCAGACGGGAGTGATCGACGTGCAGTCGACGGATCCCGAGGGGGAGACAGAAGGCGCAGGCCTGACCTACAGCCTCACGGGCGGTGCTGACCAGGCGCTGTTTTCGATCGTTCCCGCGACGGGCGTGCTGACCTTCAACAGCGCGCCGGACTTCGAGAATCCAGGCGATGCCGGGGCGAACAACGTCTATGACGTGCAGGTGACGGTGACCGACTCGGGTACCTTGACGTCTGTCCAGAACCTGCAGGTAACGGTGACCAATACCCCCGATCCGCCCATGATCACCAGTCCCGCTGCGGTAAGCGTTCCGGAGAACCAGACGGCGGTGATCGACGTGCAGTCGACGGATCCCGACGGCGACATGGAGGGGGCAGGCTTGACCTACAGCCTCACGGGCGGCGCTGACCAGACGCTGTTCTCGATCGTTCCCGCGACGGGCGTGTTGACCTTCAACAGCGCGCCGGACTTCGAGAATCCAGGAGATGCCGGGGGGAACAACGTCTACGACGTGCAAGTGACGGTCACCGATTCGACAGCCCAGACAGGTATCCAGAACCTGCAAGCGACGGTGACCGACGTCAACGAGTTGCCTTCGATCACGAGCGCTGCGGCGGTCAGCGTCCCAGAGAACCAGACGGCTGTAATCGATGTGCAGTCGACCGATCCCGATGGGGATACAGAAGGGGCGGGCCTGACCTACAGCCTTACCGGTGGTGCGGACCAGGCGCTGTTCTCGATCGTCCCCGCGACGGGCGTGCTGACCTTTAACACTGCGCCGGATTTTGAAGCTCCAGGCGATGTCGGTGCGAACAACGTCTACGACGTGCAGGTGACAGTGACCGACTCGGGTACTCTGACGGACGTACAGAACCTGCAGGTGACGGTAACGGATACCCTTGAGCCGCCCACTATCACCAGCCCCGCAGCAGTCAGTGTTCCGGAGAACCAGACGGCGGTGATCGACGTCCAGTCAACGGATCCCGATGGCGACATGGAGGGCTCGGGTCTGACCTACAGTTCTTACCGGTGGTGCGGACCAGGCGCTGTTCTCGATCGTTCCCGCTACGGGTGTGTTGACCTTCAACAGTCCACCGAACTTTGAAGCTCCAGGCGATGTCGGTGCGAACAACGTCTATGAAGTGCAGGTGACGGTGACCGACTCGGACACCCAGACGGCGATGCAGAACCTGCAGGTGACGGTGACCGATGCCACAGAGGCCCCGTCGATCACGAGTGCCGCTGCGGTGAGCGTTCCTGAGAACCAGACGGCGGTGATCGACGTGCAGTCGACCGATCCGGATGGCGATACGGAAGGAGCGGGCCTGACCTACAGCCTGACCGGTGGTGCGGACCAGTTGTTGTTCTCGATCGTCCCCGGGACGGGTGTGTTGACCTTCAACAGCCCGCCGAACTTCGAAGCTCCAGGCGATGTCGGTGCGAACAACGTCTATGAAGTGCAGGTGACGGTGACCGACTCGGACACCCTCACCGGCATGCAGAATCTGCAAGTGACGGTGACCGACACCAATGAGGCCCCGTCGATCACGAGTGCCGCTGCGGTGAGCGTTCCTGAGAACCAGACGGCGGTGATCGATGTGCAGTCGATCGACCCCGATGGCGATACGGAAGGAGCTGGCCTGACCTACAGCTTGGGCGGTGTGGACCAGGCGTTGTTCTCGATCGTTCCCGCGACCGGCGTGCTGACCTTCAACAGTCCGCCGAACTTCGAAGCCCCTGGCGATGTCGGAGCGAACAATGTCTACGACGTGCAGATAACGGTGACGGACTCGGACACCCTGACCGGCGTACAGAACCTTCAGGTGACTGTGACCGACGCTAACGAGCCGCCGTCGATCACGAGCGCCGCTGCGGTGAGCGTTCCTGAGAATCAGACAGCGGTGATCGACGTGCAGTCGACCGATCCGGATGGCGATACGGAAGGAGCGGGCCTGACCTACAGTTTGGGCGGTGTGGACCAGGCGTTGTTCTCGATCGTTCCCGCGACCGGCGTGCTGACGTTCAACAGCCCACCGAACTTCGAAGCCCCCGGCGACGCTGGAGCGAACAATGTCTACGACGTGCAGATAACGGTGACGGACTCGGACACCCTGACCGGCGTACAGAACCTTCAGGTGACGGTGACCGACGCTAACGAGGCGCCGTCGATCACGAGCGCCGCTGCGGTGAGCGTTCCTGAGAATCAGACAGCGGTGATCGACGTGCAGTCGATCGACCCGGATGGCGATACGGAAGGAGCGGGCCTGACCTACAGTTTGGGCGGTGTGGACCAGGCGTTGTTCTCGATCGTTCCCGCGACCGGCGTGCTGACGTTCAACAGCCCGCCGAACTTCGAAGCCCCTGGCGACGCTGGAGCGAACAATGTTTACGACGTGCAAGTTACGGTGACGGACTCGGACACCCTGACCGGTGTACAGAACCTTCAGGTGACGGTGACCGACGCTAACGAGGCGCCGTCGATCACGAGCGCCGCTGCGGTGAGCGTTCCTGAGAATCAGACAGCGGTGATCGACGTGCAGTCGATCGACCCGGATGGCGATACGGAAGGAGCGGGCCTGACCTACAGTTTGGGCGGTGTGGACCAGGCGTTGTTCTCGATCGTTCCCGCGACCGGCGTGCTGACGTTCAACAGCCCACCGAACTTCGAAGCCCCCGGCGACGCTGGAGCGAACAATGTCTACGACGTGCAGATAACGGTGACGGACTCGGACACCCTGACCGGTGTACAGAACCTTCAGGTGACGGTGACCGACGCTAACGAGGCGCCGTCGATCACGAGCGCCGCTGCGGTGAGCGTTCCTGAGAATCAGACAGCGGCGATCGACGTGCAGTCGATCGACCCGGATGGCGATACGGAAGGAGCGGGCCTGACCTACAGTTTGGGCGGTGTGGACCAGGCGTTGTTCTCGATCGTTCCCGCGACCGGCGTGCTGACGTTCAACAGCCCGCCGAACTTCGAAGCCCCCGGCGACGCTGGAGCGAACAATGTTTACGACGTGCAAGTTACGGTGACGGACTCGGACACCCTGACCGGCGTACAGAACCTTCAGGTGACTGTGACCAACGTCAACGAGCCGCCGACCGCCAACCCCGACACCGCGAACATCACGGAAGAGGCACCAAACGTTGCCGCCGCCAATACTGTTTCCGGCAACGTTCTGGCCAACGATACCGACCCGGAACTCGTCCCACTCACCGTGAGTGCCGTCGCGGGTGGCTCGGTGGGTAGCCCTCGCGCCGGCACCTACGGCTCAGTAACTATTAACAGCAACGGCAGCTTCACCTATACGCTCGATGACACCAACCCGGCCGTGAACGCACTCCAGCCGGGCGGCATGCTGACTGACTCGTTTGGCTATACCGCCTTCGACGGTTCGTTCACGAGTTCCTCAACCTTGATGGTAACTATCCACGGCGCCGACGACCCGGCGACGCCGGACAACGACGCCCACGACTTCATTGGGAATACTCAGCTCGAGGTCGACCGGGACACCGCCAGCACTCCTGAGGTTATTGCCAACACTCCGCCAGCTCCGCCTGCGTTGGGGGTGCTCGATGGTGACATCGATCCCGATGGCGGTAGTCCGATTACCATTGCCGGAATCGTCGGATGCGTTGACTTGACGGCGCCCTTTGACTGTGTGCTGCCCGGCCAAGGGACGGTCTCGCTGCAGGCCGACGGCAGCTTCAGCTTCGTGCCGGAGCCCGGCGACACCGATCCGACGGCGAGCTTCCAGTACACGCTGGTCGGCAACCCCACTCCCGCCACCGTGACGCTCACCCGTTTCGAGCGTGTCTGGTACGTCGATCCCACGGCGGCGGCTGGGGGTAACGGTACCTCGGTTTTGCCGTTCAACGCGTTCACTTCTATCAATGGTGCGGGTGGCGCGGGTGACTCCGACTTCGCGGGCGACTACATTTTCGTCCACGACGGCTCCCTCGCCGGCTCGATCGAGCTCGAGGCCAACCAGCGTCTGATCGGCGAAGGCGTGGAGCTGTCGATCCCAGTCAGCCTCAACGGTAACGGGTCGCCAACCAGCCTCAGACCGGCCGGGACTCAGCCGCAGGTCACCAACGCCGGCGGCAACACCGTGACCGTCACGGGAGCCGTGCCGGTCGAGATCCGCGGTCTGAGCCTCGCGAGCAACACCGCCAACGCCATCGACCTCACGTCCGCGGCGGCGCTCACCGGCTCGGCGACCTTGACCATCTCCGACAACGAGATTCGTGGCGCCGGTGCCGAGGGCGTCGACATCAACCTCAACGCCGGGACGACCGGGACGCTGGCGATCGACTTCACCAACAACACCTGGGACCTCGCCGGCACCCACACCGGCAATGGTTTCGACGCCCGGACGGCGGCGGCCGCCGCGAACCTCCGAGTCAACTTCAGCAACAACACCAACGTCCTCTCGACGGGAGCGTCGGCCGTCGTCATCGACGGCTCGGGCGGTGGCTCGTTGATCATCACCGGCTTCGCCAACAACAGCGTCCACCAGAACACGGCGGGCAGCGGCATGCTGATCACCAGCGCCAAGTTCGATTCGAACGCGGCCACCGCCGCCTATGACCAGGTCTCCGGCGGCACGACCGTGGTCGGCATCTCCGGCAACGGTGTGGGCGGTGCGGGCGTCAACATGAGCACCGTGTCCGGCGACCTCGCCTTCACCGACCTCGACATCTTCGCGGACGGCGGCGCGGGTCTGCGCGTCGCCGGCACCGGCCTCGTCAACACGGGTGCCGGTACTGGAACGCGGGTCACCGTGGGCGCCGGTGTCGCCATCTTCGAAGCAACCGGCGGCCCGGCGGTGGATGTCTCGAACGCCACCGTCGATCTGCAGCCGACGAGCATCCGGAGCACCAACAGCCCGACCACGGGTGTGTCGCTGGTCAACGTCGCGGACGGTACGACCACCGCAGTCTTCTCCGCGGGCTCGACCAGCACCATCACCAATGCCACCGGAACGGATTTCAACCTGGACGGCGGCAACGCGACCGTCAGTTACGCCGGCCCGATCAACAACACGGCCGGGCGTTCGGTGGTCGTCCAGAATCGGACGGCTGACTCGGCGACCTTCACCGGTGCCATCACCGATACGGGTACGGGCATCCTCCTCAGCAGCAACACCGGCTCAACCATCAGCTTCACGGCAGCCCTTGCCCTCACCACCGGCGCCAACGACGCGTTCACGGCGACCGGCGGCGGTACGGTGACGGCCACGGATACGACCAGCACCATCACGACCACCACGGGCATCGGCCTCAACGTGGCCAACACCACCATTGGCGCCACTGGCCTGCGGTTCCGCAGCATCTCGGCCGGCACGGGCGCCTCGGGTCCGGCGAACGGCATCGTCCTCAACGCCACGGGAGCCCTGGGCAGCCTGACCGTAACGGGTACCGGTGCAGCGGACTCCGGCGGGACCATCCAGAACACCACGAGTCACGGCGTGTCGCTGACCAACACTCTGAGCCCTTCATTCACCCGAATGAGGATCCAGAACACTGCGGGCAGCGGTATTGAGGGCACGCAGGTGACGAACTTTACCTTCGCCAACGGCACGATTGACAACTCGGGAACCGGCGGCGGCGCCGACGATTCCAACTTGGCGTTCAACGCTCAGGCGGCGGGTACCGAGAACAACCTTTCAGGCACCGTGACGATCACCAACAACACGCTGACCAACTCCCGCTGGCACGGCATCATGATCCAGAACTTCAACGGCACCCTCGCCGATGCCATCATCATGGGGAATACGATTACCAGCTCGACGTCCGCCGCCGCCTCGCTTGGCTATGGCATCAACCTCCAGATCCTCGGCTCGGCAACGACGGTCTCCAACCTGACCAAGGCGACGATCTCCGGCAACACCGTCACCAACTTCCCGAGCGCCGGCGGCATCCAGGTGCAGGGTGGCAACAGCAACGCCGCCGGCCCCGCCGGCGTCCTCGGAGTCGCAGGCAGCGGCGCCGCTAACGTCATCTCGATCGTCAACAACCAGGTACGTGGCCAGAGCGCAGCCAATCGCATGGCCACCTCCGCGATCCTTTATACGGTCAGCGGCAAGGGGCAGGGCAATGTCGACATCTCGACCAATGGCACGCTGGCAAGCCCGATTGGCAACAACATCGGCACTACCATCGGCGTCGGCGCCAATGGCAACACCACCCTGACCGCGACGACGAACAACAACTTCGTTCGAGCCCAACCATCCGGGTACCACCGGCGACTCCGGGATCAGCGGCGGCGTCGGCGTGACGTTCGGCGTCACCGACGTAGCCGACATGACGTGGACGATCAACGGCAACACGATCCGCAACGTTGACGGCAACGGCATCTTGGCGGTGGCCCGCGGTACCAACGGGACGCTGAAGGTCAAGATCCAGAACAACGATGTCGAGGCGCCGCAGGCGGGCGTCCGTCCTGGCATCCGGGTCGATGCCGGCAACACGACCGCCAGCACCGACAACGATGTCTGCTTGAACATCTCAGGGAACATCTCGGCGGGAAGCGGAGGTTCGCAAGGCATCGGCCTGCGCAAGCAGGGAACGAGCACGACGGTGCACGCCTTCGGCGTCAACGGTATGGCGGCGACCAGCTCCCCTGGCGTCGAAACCTATGTAAATGGGCTCAACCCGGCCGGCAATAGCTCGCTGCTCATTTCGGCGACCAGTGGCTTCAGCAACTGCTCGCTGCCGTAACGTCGGCCAGCAAAGGAGGAGGAAAAGCGGATGGCAGAACCCTTTCTTTCGGAAATTCGAATCATGAGCTTCGTGTTCGCGCCCAGGGGCTGGGCTCTCTGTAACGGCCAGTTGCTGCCGATCAACCAGAACCAGGCTTTGTTCTCGTTGCTGGGCACCACCTTCGGCGGCGACGGCCGGGTCAACTTTGGTCTCCCGGACCTGCGGGGCAGAACACCGATCCACGTGGGCAGTGGCCACACGCTCGGCGAGCGCGGTGGCGAGCAGGCGCACACGCTTTCCATCGCTGAGCTGCCCACCCACACCCATGTCTTGAATGCCACCTCCAACCAGGCGACCACCAGCACCTCAGGGACGGGCGTGATGCTGTCGAAGAGCACCGGCGCCAACCTGTATGCCGCCGACACGAATCTGCAGGCAATGGCGGCGGGCGCTATCACCCCGGTGGGTGGCTCACAGGCGCACCTGAACATGCAGCCATTTCTCATCCTCAGCTTCTGTATCGCCCTTCAGGGCATCTTCCCGAGTCCGACTTAGGAGAAATCGCCATGGCACAACCCTACGTCGGTGAAATCCGCATGTTCGCAGGAAACTTCGCGCCTGCCGGTTGGATGTTCTGCGAGGGACAGCTTCTTCCGATCTCCGAATACGAGACACTGTTCAACCTGATCGGGACGACCTATGGCGGAGATGGGCAGTCGACCTTCGCCCTGCCCGATTTACGAGGACGGATACCCGTGCACCAGGGCAACTCGTTCGTCCTGGCCGAGACCGGGGGCGCGGAAGAGATCACGCTGACGGTAAACCAGATCGCCGCGCACAGCCATCCCGGGCTGGCAACGACGAACGCGGGCTCCGCCACCGCACCCTCCAACAACCTCGTTCTCGCCACCGCCCCGCTCGCGACGCAGACGCCCTATGGCTCGGACAACCCACAGACCAACCTATCGCCCCAGGCCGTAAGCTCGGTGGGTGGTTCGCAGCCGCATACCAACTTCCAACCTTATCTCTGCGTCGACTTCATCATTTCTCTTTTCGGGATCTTCCCGAGTCCAACTTAGGAGGGGTCATGGACCCGTTCGTAGCGGAAATCAGGATTTTCCCGTTCAACTTCGCTCCCAAGGGGTGGGCTTGGTGCGATGGCCAGCTCTTGCCGCTTAGCCAGAACACAGCCTTGTTCTCTCTGCTCGGAACCACCTATGGAGGTAATGGCAAGAGCAACTTCGCTCTTCCCGACCTGCAAGGACGCGCGCCGATGCATCCGGGCCAGGGCCCAGGCCTTTCGTTGCACGACTTGGGCGAGACCGGCGGCTCGGAGACCGTGAGCCTGCTCGAATCCGAGATCCCGGCCCACAGCCACGCCCAACGGGCATCCGCCGCCGACGGCATCAGTCAGTCGCCAATCAACGAGATGCTGGCCAGCGGAATCAACATCAGCCAGTACGCCCCGCCGGGCCCACTGGTGTCGCTGAGTCCCAACTCTCTGGCTCCCGCCGGGGGCGATCAGCCGCACAACAACCTCCAGCCCTACCTGACTTTCTACTTCTGCATCGCGCTTCAGGGCGTCTTTCCGCCGAGGACGTAAGCGGCGGCCTTGGCATGCTTCCAGGCTCCCTGGAAGCATGCCGTTTAATTGTTGTTATTGCAATGTATTGAGGGAGTGCGCGTATGAACTTGTTCGCGGAGGCTCCTGAGGAGCCTCATCCCGCCCAACTCCATCGCCGCCAGTTCCTCGCCCTTGGCTCGGCTGGACTGCTGGCCCCCTTCTTCAAGGATCTCGCGTGGGCCGAGCCGCTGGCTCGGGAAGCCTTGGTGCGGCCGATGTCGATCGGCTACATCGAGCAGAGCGAGACGTTCCGCAGCTTGCGCCGGCTGCCTCTCCGGGTCCGCCGCCCCTTGGCCCCCGCCAATGGCGGCGTTGGCGCGGTGGAGGCTGAGGCTTCGCCGGTCGTCGTGCCGGCCGCCAGCCTGTTTCAGGGTGACACGAACCTGCCGGGCCAGCCGTTGCGGATCCGAGTCCATGGGCTTTATCCCTCGGCGACCCTGAAGCTGGATCGGCCGGAGGATCTGCCCTCGGCGGTCGATTTGGAAGTCCTGTTCCCCTCCTCCGATCCGGCGTTCCCGCAGCCGCTCCGGTTCTTCGCCTGGAGCTTCCGGAAGGCGCCCGTCTGGAGCCCCAGCCCACCGGTGAGCTTCCGGTTTCCGCTGGAGTGGGAGGCCATGCCTCAATTCGTGCTGCGGGTGCGCACCGCTGCCGGAGAATCGATGGTCCTGCGGTCGAAATTCACGGTGGACTCCGAATCGGGACGAGCCCGGTTGCGGCGGGGGACCTACCTGCTCGGGCTCAATCCTGTAGCCTGGGACCGCGGGGGAGTGAAGCTGGCTGATCTGGCCCGCAGGACTCCGGGCGAGCTGGTTTCGCTGATGGTCTCCATGGAACCGGAGAAGGAAGAATAAGCCTTTGGATCCCCGCATCACTTTGCGCCCGATCGGGCCGGACGACATGGAGCTCCTCTTCCGGGTGTATCGCAGCACCCGCGAGGAGGAGCTCGCCATGGTGGTGGACTGGACGGACGAGATGAAGGACGCCTTCGTCCGCCAGCAGTTCGGCGCCCAGCATGCCTGGTACCAGGAGCATTACCAGGGCGCCACGTTCGACGTGATCCTGGTGGACGGCGCCCCGGGCGGCCGGCTCTACGTGCACCGCCGGGCCGCGGAGATCCGTCTGGTCGACATCACCCTGCTGCCGGAGCACCGCAAGGGCGGGCTGGGGACGTCGATCGTGCGCAGCTTGATGGGGGAGGGCGAGGTGGCGGGCAAGCCGGTCACCATCCACGTCGAGGTCTACAACCCGGCCCTGAAGCTCTATGAACGGCTGGGGTTCAAGCCGATCGAGGAACGGGGGCCCTACCTGTTGATGGAGTGGCGCCCCTCTTCCTCCCCTATACAGGCTCAGTTGAACACGGCTTCGTAGAGCATGCCCTGGCGCTGAGGGTCCGGGCCGACGGGAACGAGGAAGAGCTCCAAGGTTCCCAGAGCCTCGTGCTCCACCTGGTAGATGCTCTGGGGAAGGAGCGGTCTCAGGGCGCCCTGGAAGTAGGTGGAGAAGGGCTCGCTCCGGGGCCCGGGGTGGGGCTCGTGCCGCTTCACGTCGAGGAGCACCACGTCGAGCGGGGCCTCGCCGCCATAGTGGATGTGGAAGGGGGTACCCAGATGCGCCTCGAACGAGGCGGGCGTCAGATCCTGCAGCATGGTCGGACCTCCGTCAGGGGAATTGCTCCGCTACTCTAGGAGATCGGCGGGTCCGGCGCCAGCCCCTGTGGACGAGCGTTTGGTGTGACGATCGCGCAAAAAGGAAAGAGCGAAGTCCCAGAGAAGAGAAAGTTTTACCCGGCCGCCCCGCGGCGGTATTCCGCCAGCCGGGCGGCCAAGCACGGAAGCTCGCTTCAGCGCAGGCTGCGCCGCCTACCAGCGGTCGCCGCCGTTGCCGCCGCCATTACCGCCATCCCCGCCGCCTTCATTAGCCCCGCCGTAGCCACCCCCGCGCGCCCCGCCGCCGCCGCCCGGCCCGCGGTTCTCGCGCGGACGAGCCTCGTTGACGTTGATCTTGCGCCCCATCAGGTCCCGGCCGTTCAGGTTTTCGATGGCCTTTTCCGCATCGCCGTGCTCAGGCATTTCCAGGAACCCGAACCCCTTCGACTGCCCCGTCACCTTGTCCTTGATGATGGTGCAGGACGAGACCTCTCCGAACTCTTCGAAGGTGGATTTCAACTGGTCTTCGGTGATCCGATAGGGCAGGTTCCCCACGTACAGGTTCATCTCGTCTCTCCTTTGGCCATGGTTCGCAAGCCTGTCATGTAAGCAAAAAATCTGCCCACGCGGCCCGCGGGAGAGAAATGGTGCTCATCCCAGCGATGGATAGAGCTGCCGGTAGCTGTCCGCCAGTACCAGGATGCGCTTGACGTAGTTGCGGGATTCGTCGAGGTCGAGGGTTTCCACGAAGTCGGCCAGCTCGGTGTAGGGCCGGCCCGACTCCTTCCAGAGCCGGCCGATGCGGTTGGGTCCGCCGTTGTAGCCCGCGAGCGCCAGCTCCACGTTGCCGTCGAACCGGCCGAGCAGCTCCTTGAAGTAGGTGGAGCCGAAGCGGACGCTCGTCTCCGGGTCGTACAGCCGGTCCGCGAGGTAGGGCACGCCCACCTTGCGGGAGACGTCGCGGGCCGTCCCCGGCATGAGCTGCATGAGGCCCCGTGCCCCCACGGGGCTCGTGGCCCGTGGATCGAAAGCGCTCTCCTGGCGGATGATGCCCGCGATCAGGTGGCCCGGCAGGCCCGTGGCCCGTGCCGAGGCCCGGATCTCGTCTCCATAGTGGAGAGGGTAGTAGGCGAACAGCACCTCCACCGGCACGCTCGCCTGGTAGGGACCGCCGAGCACCGGAAAGGCCTCGCGCAGCAGGACGAGCCCCGTCCGCTGCTCGCCTTGGCGGCACAGGATGAGCCCCTTCAGAGCCAGCACGTCGCGCCGGCTCGCCCGGCCGGTACCGGCGGCGAGCTCGATTTCCCGGTTCGCGAGCTCGTCGAGGCCCAGGTCGGTCAGCATCTTCGCCCGCCGCAGGGCGGGCTCCGCGGGCCACTCTCCGGCCGAGGCCTGCGCCGGCGTCGAGAGCACCATGCTCTCGCCTTCTCTGCCGGCGGAGGGGATCTCGCCCAGGCGGGCCAGGGCCTGGCGGCCGTAGAAGTCGCTGGTGTCCGATGCGGCCACCAGGTCGCGGTAGGCCTCCCGGGCTCTTCCCGGCTGGCCCAGTTGTTCGAGGGCCCGGGCCTTCCAGTAGCGTCCGCGCTGGGCGTCGCCGTCGTCAGGGTAGAGATCCGCCAGCTCGGTCCAAAAGCCTACCGCCCCGGTGGGATTGCCTGCCTGGTACTGCCGCCAGCCGCGCTCCCAGAGATCGGCGGCACCCGTCTCGTCCGCGGGATCGACACGCCTCAGCAGGCGCAGGGTCGCCAGGGCGGGCTCGAACAGGCCGGCCTCCTGGAAGTCCTTGTAGAGGCGGCGCAAAGAGTCCCGCGGAATCTCCAGCGTGCTCTGCGATTGAGCGGGAGAGGGAGCGAGGGATTGCGCGAGCTTCGCCAGGTAGACCGTGGCAGCCTCCGGATCGCCCGCCTCGGCCGTGGCCAGCACCCGCTCCCACTCCAGGGCCGTACGCTCGGCGGGGGTCGACGGGATTACCGTGGCCAGAACGGTGAGCGCCTCGAGACTGTCGCCGCCCTTGGTCAAGGCCCGGGCCTGGAGAAGTTGCCAGTCGAAGCCTCTCCTCTCTTCGGGGATCTCCTTGAGCGTGCTGATCGCCGCCCGCGGGCTGCCGCCGTCCAGGAACGACTCGGCCCGGCGCAGAATCTCGGGTGAGGAGAGCAGCCGGTTCCAGTCCAGCCCGCCGTCCAGGGCGCGGAACGTCCGCACCACTTGCAGGGCTTCCGTCGAAAGCGGGTCCGCCACCAGCAGGCGAACCCCCGCCTCGCGCTGCACCTGCTCGTCCTCCAATTCACGGCCTACCGTCCAGGCCAGACCCTCCAGTTTCTCGGCCGGCTCGCCGTCGAGACCCGCCCGCCGGGCCGCGGTGACCAGGGCTAGCGCGGCACGGGGCTGGTCCTGTTCCAGGGCCAGCTCGACCGATTCGAGGTAGGCCAGCGGGCGCAGGGGAGAGTCCGGAGAGCCGGCGATCAGGCGGGCGTAGGTCTCCTGGGCGCGCTCAGGCTTGCCCTGCCGGGTGGCGCTCCGGGCCAGCAGGTACAGGCGCCAGTCTTCCAGCGCTCCACCCGGCATGGAAACCGAGGAGAGGATCTCTTCCGAGAGCGCGGTTTCGCCGGCCTCGTGGGCGTACAGGCCGCCCACCAACCGCGCCTGCGCAGCCTGGTCAGGATGCCGGGCCGCGATCTCGTCAAGACTTTGGCGCGCTCGTTGCAAATCGTTGCTGCGCAGGGCCTCGGCGGCCTGGGCGTAAAGATTTTCGGGGAGTGTCGGGTGTGACGGCCGCAAAGCCCGCTCCCGTTTCACCACGAGGTTGGAAGCAGGCTCGGGAGAGCTGATCAAGACCGGGACGGCGAGGATGGAAGACAGGAGAAGACAGGCGACAACGGCGAGGCGGATCTTCGGCGATGTCTTCATCATGGGCTTTACTACACCTCCGGACCGACCAGGGTTGATCTGCGCGTTGTAAAAATCACCCGAGACCGGACAAGTCCTGAGCCTGCAAGTCGGGTCGTACCCTACGTACCTGCTAACCTCCTGGTGCGGAGACGGCATTCCCCGGCCGTCTACACTGTCCCCGTGGCAGGTCCCGTGACAGGTCCCATGGTAGAATTTTTTACATGTCGATTCTGGAGTTTTTGGGGTTTCGCCGCGGCGGTCCGCGGGCTGGAGCCGGAGATACTGAAACGGTCCGCCTGATCGTCGGCGAGCTCGACGCTCTGGACCCGGAGAAGGCGCGCTACGTGGCCGCCTTCGCCTTCCTTCTCGCCCGCGTCGCCCACGCCGACCTGCAAGTGAGCGAGGAGGAGACGCGGCGCATGGAGCAGATCGTTCAGGCCACGGGCGGGCTCCCCTTGGAGCAGGCGCGCCTGGCGGTCCGAATCGCCAAGTCCCAGTACCACGTCTCGGGTGGCACGGAGGGCTTCCTCGTCACCCGCGAATTCCGGGAGATCGCCACCAAGGCGCAGTGCCGCGAGTTGCTCGACTGCCTGTTCGCCGTCTCGGCGGCGGACGATTCCATCACCGGCACTGAAGAGGGGCAGATCCGGCAGATCGCCAGCGAGCTGGGCTTCGAGCTCGCCGAGCTTTCCGAGATCCGCGCCGCCTGGGCGGACAAGCGGGCGATCCTGAAAGGGCTGCGGCGGGAGGGGTAGGAGGCCCGTGAACCGGGACGGTTCGTTCGTTCCACCCGGCGGGAGGACCGCGGAGGGGAACGAAAGGCCGGTCGACCGGAACGGTGCTCTCGCGGACCGGAACGGGTCTCCTATTCTGGCCGGCGGGACCTTCGCGGACCGGAACGACGAGCTCGCTGACCGGAACGATGAGCCCGCGGCGCACAACGAGAGGTCCGCCGGAGCGAATAGACCTCCCGTTCCCCTTCGCGGTCCTCCCGCCGGGTGGAACGAACGAGCCGTCCCGGTAAAAAAGCCTCCCGCCGGAGAACAAGAGGCTTCTGCCGCTATGATTCACTCGCCGTCCGAGTGGGCGGGGTCTTTCGCAGGTGCTGCCTCCGAGGCACTCCGCCCCGCCGCCCGGCTGAATGAGCTCCAATGAAAAGAAAGAGGTCGTAGATGGTGCGTCGCAGGGATCGTGAAGGCCGGGGAGCCGGAGGCTGCTTCCTGAAGATGTTGATGGTGCTCGCCCTGCTCCTGCTCGTGGTGGGAGCGTTTGCCGGGTTCTATACGGGGGCTGACCCCAAGGTGACGGTCAAGCCGGGTCTGCCGGGGATCGGCCGCCGGACGCCGTTCCAGATTCGCATCGAGTCTCCGCAAAGGGTCGAGAAGGTGCGGGTCGAGATCCTCCAGAACCAGGACACCAAAACGGTCCTGGAGAAGGATTTCGAGCCGCGGTCCGCGTGGCGGATGGGTACTCCGCCGCCCACCGAGCTGACGGTGGAGATCGGCCGCGAGACGGTGCAGGGGCTGCGGGCGGGCGAGGCCACGGTGCGCGTCACCGCCGAGAGGGCCGGGTCGTTCTTCCGCCATCCCGATCCCGCCGTGGCCGAGGTCAAGCTGCCGGTCCGCCTGGCGCCGCCGACGCTCCAGGTGCTTTCGAGCTTCCACTACGTCAACCAGGGGGGCTCGGAGGCCGTGGTCTACCGGGTCGGCGAGGGGGCTCTCAAGGACGGCGTCCAGTCCGGCGCCTGGTTCTTCCCCGGCTTCCCCATGCCCGGCAACGACAAGCAGCTTCGTTTCGCCCTGTTCGCCGTGCCCTACGACATGACGGACGTCTCCGGGGTGCGGCTGGTCGCCCAGGACGAGGTGGGCAACCGCGCCGAGGCTGCCATCATCGACAAGTTCACCCCCCGGCCGCTCAAGACGGACACCATCGACGTCAACGACAAGTTCATGAACAAGGTCGTGCCGGAGATCCTGTCCCAGTCTCCCGAGGTGGCGGACAAGGGCGACCTGCTGCAGAACTATCTCCAGATCAACCGCGACCTGCGCAAGAAGAACGCCCAGACGCTCAAGGAAATGGGGGCCAAGTCGGAGCCCAGGTTCCTCTGGACCCGGCCGTTCCAGCCCATGCTGAACGCCGCCATCACGGCCGCCTTCGCGGACCGCCGGACCTACGTCTACAACGGCAAGCCTGTGGACCAGCAGGATCACCTCGGGTTCGACATGGCCTCGGTCGAGCGCGATGCCATCCGTGCCTCGAACGACGGCAAGGTCGTGCTGGCGCGCTTCTTCGGGATCTACGGCAACGCCGTGGTCATCGACCACGGCTATGGGCTCCAGAGCCTCTACGGCCACCTCTCCTCGATCGCGGTCAAGGAAGGGGACACTGGTGACGCGCGGCCAGGAGCTGGGCCGCTCGGGCCAGACGGGCCTCGCGGCCGGCGACCACCTCCACTTCACCATGCTGCTCCAGGGGCTGGCGGTGACGCCGGTCGAGTGGTGGGACCCGCACTGGATCCAGGACCGGGTGGCGCGGAAGCTGGGGCCGGCGCTGCCGTATCAGGGGGAGACGGCGACACCGTAGCGTCTTCGCCGCTTCGACCTCACCCCAACCCCTCTCCTAAAGGAGAGGGGCTTGAAGTCGTTGTCTTGCTGGTCTCTCCCTCTCCTTCAGGAGAGGGAGCCGGAGGGTGAGGTCCCCTTCCGGGCGATCTCCGCCTGGACCTCCGGCAACAGCGACGGGCTCGTGGCGATCAGCCGGGAGAGCTTCGGCTTGGCCCGGTTGAACCGCGCCTCCTCGGGCGAGCCGGCCACGATGACGCCGCCCGCGGCCAGGACCAGGGCGACGCCGGCCGCCACGTCCCATTCGTGCTTGGGGATGAGGGTCCAGGTGGCGTCGGCGAGGCCGGCGGCGACGAGGCCGAGCTTGTAGGCCACGGAGCCGGTGGGGCGGATCGTGAAGAGCGCCTTCGCGGTAGCCCTCCCACTCCCCGCGCCGGACCTCGCTGCGGCTGGCGAGGACGGTGGCGCCGTGCAGGGCGGTGCGGCCGGCTCACCTGCACCGGCCGGCCGTTCAGGGTCACGCCCAGGCCCCGGCCGCCGACGATGGTCTCGCCGGTGGCGGGGTTGAGGATGCCGCCCGCGACCGGGCTCGCCGTCCTCGACGAGGCCGATCGAGACGCACCACTCGGGGATGCCGGTGACGAACTCGCGGGTGCCGTCGAGCGGGTCGACCACCCAGACGCGGCGGCGGTCGAGGCGGTCGAGGTCGTCCGTCGGTCTCCTCGGAGAGCCAGCCCTCGCCGTCTTGCGGCAGCAGCTCGCGCAGCAGGGTGTCGACCGTGGTGTCGGCCTCGGTGACCGGGTCGTCGCCGATCTTGCGCCGGGCTTCGACCTCGCCCGGGGTGAAGCGCTGGAAGACGGCGCGGGCCCGCTCCAGCGCTTCCCGGATGCGGTCGAGGTCCGTGGCCCTGACCGGCGTCCTCACGTCAGCGAGCCTCCATGGTGCCGCCGACGTACCCTTCGCGCTCGAGGTAGAGCAGGATCTCCTGCGCCGCCTCCTCGGGGGAGAGGTTGGTGGTGTCGATCACCACCTCGGCGTCGGCGGGCTCCTCGTAGGGGTCGGAGATGCCGGTGAACTCCTTGAGGATGCCGGCGCGGGCCTTGGCGTAGAGGCCCTTGCGGTCGCGCTCCTCGCAGACCTCGATCGGCGTCGCGACGTGGACCAGCGACGAAGCCGCCGCCCGGCTCGATCGTCGCCCGGACCTCCTTGCGCACGGCGTCGTAGGGAGCGATCGGGGCGCAGATGGCGATGCCGCCGTTCTTGGTGATCTCGGACGGCCACGAAGCCGATGCGGCGGATGTTGATGTCGCGGTGCTCCTTGGAGAAGTTGAGCTCGCGAGGAGAGGTTCTTGCGCACGATGTCGCCGTCGAGCAGGGTCACCGGCCGGCCGCCCATCTCCAGGAGCTTCGACCAGCAGCACGTTGGCGATGGTCGACTTGCCGGAGCCCGAGAGGCCGGTGAAGAAGACCGTGAAGCCCTGCTTGGAGCGCGGCGGATGGGTGCGCCGCAGCTCCTCGGCCACCTCGGGGAAGGTGAACCAGGCGGGGATCTCGCGCCCTTCCTGGAGGCGGCGGCGCAGCTCGGTGCCGGAGATGTCGAGGGTGCGGCGTGCCCGCGGGCACCTCGTCCTGCGGCATGTAGGTGTCGAGCTCCTCGACGTAGAGACCATCTGGAACGGCACCATCGTCGACGCCCAGCTCCTCCTCGTGCTCGCGCAGCAGCTCCTGGGCGTCGTAGGGGCCGTAGAACGGCTTGCCCTGCGAGTCGTTGCCCGGGCCGGCGTGGTCGCGGCCGACGATGAAGTGGGTGCAGCCGTAGTTCTTGCGGATGATGGCGTGGAGCAGCGCCTCGCGCGGGCCGCCCATGCGCATGGCGAGCGGCAGCAGCGAGAGCTTGGCCGTGTGCTGCGGGAAGCGGGGGAGCACCGCCTGGTAGCAGCGCACCCGGGTGTAGTGGTCGAGGTCGCCCGGCTTGGTCATGCCCACGGTGGGGTGGATCAGCAGGTTGGCCCGCGCGTCCTTGGCGGCGCGCAGCGTCAGCTCGCAGTGGGCGCGGTGCATGGGGTTGCGGGTCTGGAAGGCGACGACCCGGCGCCAGCCCTCGCGGGCGAACTCGGCGCGCAGCTCGGCCGGGCGTCTGGCGCAGCGAGCGGAAGTCGTAGTGCAGCGGGGAGCTGGAGCCCCTCGAGCCGGCCGCCGACGCAGACCGGTGTGCGTCTTGTTCAGCAGGTAGCGCGACGCCGGGGTGCTTGGCGTCGGTGGTGCCGAAGACCGCCTGGGCGCTCGGCCTCGCGGTCGAGCTGCCAGATGCTCCTCGACGTGGAGGACGGCGAGCATCACGCCTTCGGGTCGCGCAGGGCGAGCTGGCCGCCCGGCTTGCAGCTTCTCGGCCATGGCCTCGGGGACGTCGAGGAGTGATCGGGATCGGCCACAGGGTGCCGTCGGCGAGGCGCATGCGCTCGCAGACGGAGTCGTGGTCGGCCTTGCTCATGAAGCCCGTGAGCGGCGAGAAGCCGCCGTTCGAGCAGCAGCTCGAGGTCGCAGATCTGGCGCGGCGTGAGATCCCAGGAGGGCCAGTCGCGCGAGGCGGCCTTGAGCTCGGCCGCGCGGTCGGCGTCGGCGATGAGGTTGACCAGCTCGCCGCCGTGGGGCTCGATGAGGTGGCTCGGGTCTGGGCTCAGTGGACACAGAGATGTTCGTCATGGCGATCCTTATACGTTCCGGTCGATTTTATTGGATGGGAAAGACGGCAGGGCGGACGCCCTTGAAGGCGCCGCACGCTGTCAAAGGTGCGGCGCCGGGGAGGAAACGGGACAGAGGGGGCTACGGACGGGCGGGCGACGGCTCTGGATCGTCGTCGGTGACGACGATGCCGACGATGCCGACGGCGGGGGTGAGGAGGGCGCCGCTGCGCTGCCACCAGGCGATGACGCAGGCCCGGCAAACCTCGTCGCTCCGGCGCACGCCCGCGGAGTTGACGCGGGTGACGATGCCGTCGCACAGGAAGGCGAGAACCTTCTTGCCCTGCTGCTTGGGCGAGGTCTCACCCACGGTGAGGTTCTCGGCGACGCCGCGCTCCTTCTCGGTCAGCCGCACGGCGCAGTCGGAGGTGACCTTCGCCATGATGGGCGGCCCGGAACGGGCGAGAACCTTGCCCGTGGCGTCCACCACGGCGCCGTACATCTCGACGTGGTCGTTGCGCTGCTCGGGCTTGGGAGGGATGGCCCAGAGCTTGCCGCCGGGCTCGGCCTCCATGTTGACCCAGTAGTAGTCCTCGTGCTCCTGCCAGCGGAAGTAGAGGCGGAGGGACTGGCCGGGGGCCGCGGTGCTGCCCGTGGCCCGGACCACTCCGTTCTCTTCCATGGGCAGGCAACTCGGCTTCTCGATGGCCACGGTCTGCGCCCGGGTGGCGGTGACGCTCCCGAGTAACAGGCTTGCGGCGAAGAGGATGCGCGCTTTCATTCCGGTTCCTCCCATAAGGGATCTCATGATTTTACTCCAGAAAAGCGTAGGGTGCGCTCTGCGCACCTCCAAGGCCGTTCATGGTGCGCGCAGCGCACCCTACGGCGTCTGGATCTTCTGGACATAGGAATCCACGTAGGCCGTCCGTTTCAGGTTGGGCAGGGCCCGCTTCAAAGCCGCCGCGGCACCCGCCGCGTCGCCCTGCTCGTAGAGGGAGACGGCGAGGTAGAACAGCCTCTCGGGCTCGTTCTCGCCCGGGTCGCCGCCGCGCTGGAAGTAGGTGGTGGCGTCGCTCCAGCGGGAGATCCGGTAGGCACCCTCGGCGGCCAGGTGCTGCGCCTCCTTGAGGTCTGGATGGGCATCGGCCACCTCGCGGGCGAGCTGGAAGGCCTCCTTGAGCTCCTTGGACGCTCGCCGCTCGGCGAGGATTTGGCGGGCCTGGATGAGATTCTTGCGCTCGGCCTCCGTGAGCGGCTTGGCGTCGGGAGGGATGGCCGCCTCGACCGATTCCGCCGCCGGTTCCGTAGCCGGCCCTGGCTTGTCCGTGCCCGTCCCTGTTCTGTCCGTGTTCGTCCCCGCCGAGGCCCCGCCGAAGGCTTGGCCGCCGGCACCGCCGGCGTGGTGCCGGCCGGAGGTGCCACCGGAGGCTTGGCCTCCTGGGCCGCCGGCTGGGGCACCTGCACGGGGCGGCGCGGCTCGGGCTTCTGGGCTGCCGCGCCGGCCTTTCCTGGCAGGCCGGGCTGGCCGCCGGCTTCGCGGGCGGGCGGAAGGCCGCGGGCGCCGCCTGCAGGGCGGACGCGGGCAGGCGGGCCGTCAGGCGCTGCTCCAGATTGGCGCGCAGATCCGCCGCCAGATCCCCCTGGCTGTAGGCCTTGAAGCGCTCCTCGATTTCGGAAAGGCGCTGGAAGGTGCCGCGGAACCCTTCGAGGTCGTTGGCGCGGTCCTGCGCCAGGGCCAGCCTCGCGAGGCAATCGGCCAAGGTCTTGGGTTCGTCCAGCATGCCGAAGCAGGCGATGCGGAGGCTGCGGACGGCCGACGGGTAGTCCTTGGCGTCGAACGCCACCTGGCCGTCGCGCAGCAGACCCTGGTAGAACGGGTCGAGGGCGGCCCGCGCGGGCAGGGCCGTGAGCAGAAGGAGAGGGAGGATGAGGGCTTTCTTCATGGGAGAAGCGGTTTTATCTTCAGGGGAAAGGCGCTTGTGAGACCGGCGGCAGGGGGCGGTTCTCGACGACCGCGCGCGGGTTGTCGGTGGTCAGGCGGCGGGCCGTCTCCTCGCCCCAGCGTTCGGCGATGAGGCTGGCGGCACGGCGGAGGCCAGGCGGCCGGCGGCGGAGGCCATGCGAGTCGCTGGCCAGGAAGTGGACGAGCCCGGCTTCGATCAGGTCCAGGCTGTCGGCCTGGGGGCGGCGGCCGAAATCGCCGGTGACACTCATGGCGGTCACCTGGGTGAGGGCGCCGAGCGCCACCAGGCGGCCCACCAGCTCGGGGTCCGCGGCCAGCCAGGGGATCAGCTCGGGGTGGGCGAGCACGGGCCGCCAGCCCGCCACCACGAGCTCGTGGACGAGGTGGATGGCGTCCCGGGCGGTGTCGCCCATGTCGAATTCGATCAGCAGGTAGCTCGAGCCGGCCAGGGGGAGGATGCCGCCGCCCGCCGGCAGCTTTTCGACCTCGGCCAGCAGCTCGGAGTCCACGTGGATCTCGCCGCCCGAGGTAGACGCGGAAGCCGGGGCGGCACCCGGTCCTGAAGCTCGTCGGCCAGGGCCGACAGGTGCTCGGGATCGGCGTTCCACCACTCGCCGCGGCGCTGGTGAGGAGTGGCCACCATGCCGGAGCAACCTTCGTCCGCGGCCAGGCGGCACATCAAAACCGATTCTTCGAGGCTCTTGGCACCGTCGTCGATGCCCGGCAGGATATGGCAGTGCAGGTCGATCATCGGATCCGACGGCCTCAGGCGGCCGAGCCGGCCTTCCCGGCGGCCTTGGGCTCGCTCTCCTCGGCGCCGTACGACTCGTAGTACCGGTAGCGCTTGCCGAGGCCCGCCTGGTGCGAGCGGTAGCGGTTGAGCACCGCGCCCAGGATCTTGATGCCGGCCTGGCGCAGGCGGTCGCGGCAGAGCCGGGCCTCCTCGCGCGTGACCTTGCCGCTCCGGAGCGTCAGCACCACGCCGTCGACCAGCATGCCGACGATGGTGGCGTCGGTGACGGCCAGGGCCGGCGGCGTGTCGATGACCACGAAGTCGAAGCGCGCGCGCGCCGTCTTGAGCCATTCACGCATGCGGTCCGAGGCCAGCAGCTCGGACGGGTTGGGCGGGATCGGCCCCGAGGGCGTGAGCCAGAGGTTGGGCACCTCGGTCGGCAGGTAGACGGCGTCCGGATCGGCCGCGGCGGTGAGCTGGTTGACCAGGCCGAAGCGGTTGGAGACGTGGAAGACCTGGTGGAGCCGCGGCTTGCGCAGGTCGCAGTCGACCAGCAGCACCTGCCGGCCGAGCTGGGCCAGCACCACAGCCAGGTTGGAGGCGGTGGCGGTCTTCCCCTCGCCGGCCATGGCCGAGGTCACGGCCACCACCTTGAGCTCCGCGGGCCGAGCGAGAGGAGCAGCGCCGTGCGGAGCGACCGGTAGGTCTCGGAGATCAGCGTGCGCGGCCGCTCGTGCGGCACGAGCTCGATCTGGCCGAGGGCCTGCGGAGCGCCTTTCTTCTTCTCGACCCGGCCCGCGAGGGAGCGGGGGCGCGCTGTGCCCGCCGCGGCCGAGGCGGGCTCGGCGCCGTAGCCGTAGCCATACCCGTAGGAGGAGTCGCCGTAGGCCTTGCCGGTCTCGGAGAGGTCGTGGATCACGGCCAGGGTCGGCAGGCCCAGCTTGCGCTCGATCTCCTCGGGCGTCTTGATGGTGCGGTCGAGGAACTCGATCAGCACGGCGCAGCCGATGCCGAAGAGCAGGCCGAGCAGCAGGCCGTAGGAGAAGTCCTGGCGCAGCGACGGCCGGAACGGCCCGCCGGGCAGCCAGGGCCTTGTCGATGATCCGCACGTTCGACTCGCGGGTGTCCTGGAGGCGCACGGCGACCTCGGTCTCGGACTGCTTGCGCAGCAGCTCGTCCAGGAGGTCGCGGCGGGTCTCGCACCTCGACCTTGAGATTGGTGTACTCCACGGCGGCCGAGTTCTGGTCGATGGCCTCGGTCTTGAGCCGCCGGTGCTCCCCCTCCAGCACCTGCTCCTGGCGCCGGGCGGTCTGGAACTCGGCGTAGGCGGTGCTGCGGGCCTTGCCCAGCTGCTCCTGGACGACCGCGTTCATGTCCTGCCGGGTCTTCTCGATGTCGGCCTTCAGGGCCACCATGTCCGGAAAGTCGGGCTTGTAGGTCTTGAGCTTGGTCTCGTACTCCCGTTCGAGCTTGAGGATCTGCGCCCGGTGGTCGGCCGCGATGCCCGAGGAGAGGCTGGAGGAGATCACTTCCTTGGGGGCCGAGAGGGCCTCCTGGTAGCGGGACTCCTTCTCGATCCGCTCCTTCTTGGCGTCGATGTACTGGTTGTTGAGCAGCTCGAGGCGCTGGAGGACCGGGTTGGTCTGGGGATCGAGGGTGACGATGTCGCTCCGGCGGCTGAACGCCTGGAGCTGGGACTCCTTGTCCTGGATCTCCTCCTTGAGCGTCTCGATCTGGGAGGTCAGGAAGGTGGAGGCCTTGCCGGCGGTGGCGTAGCGGTCCTCGACGCCCATGTCGATGAACGCCTCGGCGAAGGCGTTGGCGGCCTTGGCTGCGAAATCGGGCGAGGAGGAGCGGAACGACAGCTGCACGAGCTGGGTGTTGCGTACCGGCGCCACCGACAGGCCGCCGCGCAGCTGGCTCGCGAGCGAGCCGAGCACGGCCTCGTCGTCCTCGGCCGTGGGGCCGTTCTTGCTGTCCTTCCCGGCGCCCACGCCGGGATTGAACTTGGGGTCCTCCATGAGATCGAGGCTCTTGACCACCCGCTCGGCCAACCCGCGGCTCTGGAGCAGCTCGTACTGCGTGGGGTAGAACTCCAGGTTCCAGTAGTTCTCGAGCCAAGGGTTCGAGCTGTTGCTGAGCGGCGTCAGGTTGCGGCGCTCGATCTGGAGGGTCGCCGTGGACTGGTACTCCTTGGGCGTGATGGCGTAGTGGACGCCGGCGCCGGCCAAGCCCACCAGGCAGCAGGCGGCGGCCAGCTTCCAGTGGCGGCGCACCATGCCGACGTATTCGGCGAGGTTGAAGTCGGACTCGTGCGCGGGGAGCGCGAGCTCGGGCTCATCCGGCAGGGGAAAGGGAGAAAGAGGGCTCAAAAGAAGGACTCCTTCACGACGATCACGTCGCCATGCCTCAGCTCGACGTCGGGTTCCTTGCCGGCGAGGATCTTCTTGTAGTCGACGTTGAATTCCGCGGGCCCGTCCGTGCTCCCGGCGCGCTTGACCAGGATGCGGCTCGAAGCGCGGTCGGTCAAGTCGCCGGCATGGGCGATGGCGGTGAGGATGGTGATGCGCTCGCTGCTCTTGAACGTCAGCGCGCCCGGGCGGGCCACCTCGCCCAGGCAGTAGACGGTCACCTCGATGGTGCCCGGGACGTTGATCAGGTCGTTGGCCAGGATGGGGATGTTGGCTTTCGGGTCGGCCCGCAGCAGCAGGTCGTCCAGGTTGATGGTCACCTGGTCGGACAGGCCGTTGTCGGCCCGCCGGAGAACGTGGACGACGTTGCCGTGGTTCTCGGTGACGCCGCCCGCGGCGGTTAGGGCCTCGAGCAGGGTCCAGCGGCCGGAGAAGCCCAGGTTGCCCGGGGTCTTGACGGCGCCGATCACCGAGATCGGGCGCGAGCGAAAGTCGAGCACCTGCACGTCCACGGAGGCCCGCTGCATGTACTTGTCCTCCAGGAGCTTCTTGAGCACCTGGCCGATCTCGGCCGTCGTCTTGCCCGCCACCGCGACGTCGCCCAGCAGGGGGAGGTTGATCAGGCCGCCCTCGGTGACGCGCCGCTCGCCGTTGAGCTTCTCGTCTTCGTAGACGCGGATGTCGAGGAGGTCCCGCGGACCGATCCGGTAGGCCGGATCCTTGCCCTGCGGGCTGGCGGCGGTGGGAGGCTGCTGTGCCTGCATGGCTTGCGACCAAGCCGCCTGCGCCCAGACCGTCAGCAGCAGGACCAGTGGAAAAATTGCTATCTTCTTCATGGTGCTCGTTTTACTGCCCGCACATGATACCACAACCGCGCGCCCCGGCACCGGGGCGGCGCCTCGGCGTTGAGAGGATAGACCCCTTGCAGGAGAAGTACGGGGTGCGGCGGGGGTTGGATCAGCCGTCGCCGAGCGTCGCTCCCAACAGATTGATGGTGGTGCCCACGGTCGTGTAGGAGCGGTCGTCACCCGGCAGATTGGAGTCGAACTCCGAGCGGAGCGCCTGGAGGCCGATCGAGGCCCGGCGGCCAATCCGCAGGTTGGTCGAGACGCCGTAGGAGGTGACGTCCTCCTGGCGCCGGGGGGCGTCCGGCAGGCCGCCCCCTCGGTGGTAGGCGGTGTAGTCGTTGGTGCCGGCCTCGAAGAAGAAGCGCACCTGGGTGCGCTGGCGGAAGCCCACGCCGAGCACGAAGCCCAGGCGCTCGTCGGTCAGGTAGGCGTAGTCCGGCGACAGGGAGTAGAGGAGGTTGCGGTCGCCGTAGAACGTGCCGGAGAGCCGCCCCTGCTTGCCCAGGGTGACGGCGGCGCGGCCGGTGAGCCCGTCGTAGCCCACGAAGGCGGAGCCCCGGCGCGCTTCGAGCGAGCGGGACGCGAGGTCGAGGCCGAGGCCGACGCGGCGCCCTTCGAGCTTCAGCTCGGCCACCGGCGAGGTGCCGGCGCTCGATCGGTCGAACATGCCGCGGTCGAAGTCCGTCTCCGTGCGCTCGGCGCCCAGGGCCACGGACCACTCGTCGCGCGGCTGCCAGCGCAGCCCCACCCGGGCGATGCGGTCCTCGCGGTCGAGCAGGGAGAGGCGGTCCGTGCGCGGGTCCTCCAGCTCCTCGATCAGGTTGGTCTGGCGGTTGACCGAGGTGGCCGTGTAGGCGAAGAGCGCGTGGCTGACTTCCACCTCGGCCAGGATCTCGGCCTTGTCGTTGCGCGAGCTGACCGGCACCGGCACCTCGGGCGTGACCAGGCGCTGCTGCTGCTCTCTGCCGCCCTGGACCTCCAGGGTCAGCCGGTTGAAGAAGCCGTGGAAGCCCAGCGTGTAGCGGCCGTTGAGCTGGCGCCGCTCGGACTGCTGGCTCCACCAGACGTACTCGGGGAGCACCTGGGCCCGCCAGATGGCCTTGGGGCCGTTCCTAAGGTAGGCCCGGAAACCGGCGCCGACGGTGGCGGTGACGTCGCTGGGGGTTTCCTGAGCCGCCCCTGCCGAGAAGAGGTTGCGCACGTACGCCGCGTCGTGGAGCGAGGCCCAGGGTGCAAAATGCACCCGGCCCAGGCGGTGGTCCGCCTCCACGATCTGGCGCTCCATGTCCTCCTTGCGGGAGGCCGGCCGCTCCTCGGGTCCGCCCGGCGGCGTATACTGAAGGAACTGAGCACCGGCTTGCCGGGCCACCCCGGCCACCACCAGGCAGAGGAACAACGTCATCGCGATCCTGCTCACGGCTCTCCCTTCGTCCTCGCTGCGGCCGGCCTTGGACGGGTTCGAATCGGCGCCATGATACGCCATTCCGGCCGGGTGCTGGCCATCTTTCTGGGCCTGTTCCTCCTCGGGGCGCCCCTCCCCTTCGGTGGCGTCACGCCCTGGGCGGAGGCGTTGCTGCGCGGCGCCGCGTTCCTCGCCCTCGCCCTGTCCGCCCTCGCCCTGGAGCGCCCCGCGGCGCTCCGGCCCGCGCTGGTGCCGGCGGCGGCCCTGGCTGCCGTGGCCCTGCTCGGCCTCCTCCAGGCCGCGCCGCTGCCGGCCGGGCTGGTGGCCACCGTGTCGCCCGACCACGCCAGCCTGGGGCGGCAAGCCTCGGTGCTGACCCAAGACGCTCACCCCGGAGCGCGGCTGACGCTCGCCGCCACGGCCACCCGTTCGGCGGCGCTCGGCTGGGCGGCGGCGGCGGCGGCCTTCCTGGCGGCGGCGGTGGCGGGGAGCCAGCGTGAGCGGCGGCGCTGGCTGGCCTTCGCCGTCCTGGGCGGCGGCCTCTTCCAGGTCTTCTTCGGCGCCCGCGACTGGTTCGCCCGGGCCAGCACCCTCTGGGGGGTGGAGCTGCGCGCCACCGCCGTCCGCATGCGGGGGACCTTCGTCAATCCCAACCATCTCGCTCTCTACTTCGAGATGGCGCTCCCCATCGCCTTCGCCTGGGGGTGGTGGGCGGCCCGGCGGGCGGCGGACGAGCCAAAGATCGAGCGCCGGCTGCTGCTCCTGGCGCCCCCCGTGCTGCTCTGGCTGACGCTGTTCGTGGGGCTCTCCTTCACCGGCTCGCGGGCCGGCCTGCTGGGGGCCCTGGCCGGCGTCACCCTTCAGGGGGTGCTGGTGGCGCGGGTACGCGGGCGCTGGTGGGTGGCGCCCCTGGGCGCGCTCGCCGCCCTCGCCGGCCTTCTGGTGGTGGCCGCCGTGTCCCTGCGAGACGGCGGGCTCGGCAGGCTGCTCACCACCACGGCCTCGGACGTGAGCCTGGGCGCCCGCCTGCACGAGTACGGCGCCGTGCTCGAGCTGTGGGGGCGCTTTCCCGTCACCGGTTCCGGGCTCGGCACCTTCCGCGACGCCTTTCCCCTGGCTCAACCCGCCGACCTCTTCGGCTCATTCTGGCATCCCCACTCGGACCTGTTGGAAGTGCTCACCACCGGGGGCCTGGTGGGGGCCGCCCTGGTGGTGGCCGGCCTGGTGGTGCTGGTACGCCGGCTGGGCACCGTGCTCGCCTATGGCGGGCGCTCCGAGGACCGGGCGGCGGCCCTGGCCGCCTTCGGCATCCTGGGCGCGCTGGCCCTCCACACGCCGCTCGACTTCGGCCTCACCATGCCGGGCAACGCGCTGACCCTCGCCGTGTTGATGGGCTCGGTGGTGACCGCCCGTGTCGCCCGGGTGCGGGCCCGTTCAGCGGAGCCCGGCGGCCCCGAGCAGCTCGGCGGTCCCGGGGAGGACCGCCCCGCCCTCCAGGCTGTCGACTTCCACGACATGGAGGCCGCGCGCGAGCGGCACCGCGGCTCGCAGCACCGCCGCCGTTCCGGCCGGCGGGTGGACGGGGAACGTCCCCACCGTGGCCCCATCGACCCGTAACTCCACAAACGCTCCCTTGGCCGGCACCTGGTCGAGGGTCACGGCCACCCCCGCCGCCGGCTCGGCGAGAACCACCTCCAGCCGCGCCGCCCCCCGGCGCCAGAGCCACTCCGTGGCCGTCCAGGAGCGCCGCGCGGCCGCCGCGATCTGGCCCTGGGCCTTCGCCAGGGCTTGCGGGTCGCTGGCCGCGCGGGCCACCTCGGCGCTCGCCTGCCAGTAGAGCGGGCGCCGTTGCCAGGCGGGCGGGAGCAGGGCGAGCGCTTCCCGCGCCTCGTCCACCCGGCCGCGCCCGGCGAGCACCCGGGCCTTGGCGACCAGATAGGGTGCCCAGGACTCGGTGCCCATGCCGTCCGACCGCCGCTCGTACGTCTCGGCGTGCTGGAGGTCGCCCGCGAACAGGGCTGCCTGCGCCGCCTGCGGCGGCAGCAGCTCGGGCACGAACCGGGAGAGCCGTTTGAGCGCCACGGGCTGGATCTCGCAGCTCGCGAGCAGACAGCGGTCGAGAGCGCGGGCGAGGTGGGGCTCCAGCCGCCGGGCCGTCTCGTGGTCCACCGGCCCGGGCGGGCAGCGCTCGAGCGCCCGTTCCACCAGCACCAGGTACCGGGCCTCGGGGCGTGCCCGCACGGCCACCGAGAGATACAGGTTGCGCGCCTCGTCGAGCTGGCCGTCGCCGCGCAGCCGGTCGGCCGTCAACAGGTCGCGCCGCAGGCTGTCGAGGAGCGCCTCCTCCTGCCGCCCGCGGGCCGCCGCGTAGCCCGCGAGGTCTTCGCGCCGGGCATAGGCGGCGGCCACCTTCTCCCACACCGCCGGATCGTCCGGCACCACGGAAAAGGCCTCGCGGCGGTCCGCGGCCGTCTCCAGCCAGAGGTCGAGCAGCCGTTCCAGGTTCTGCGAGTCGTGCATCACCTCGTTGAGCAGGCCATGGGCGATCTGCCGCTTGCGTGGCGACAGGGCCGGCCACGACTCCAGGTAGGCCGCGGCCAGGAACCGCACCGGCTCGCGCCGCGAGGGCGCCAGCCGCAGGGCGGCTTCGAGCGGCGCTTCCCACTCCCGGTAAGCCGTGAACAGCCGCGGGTCGCGCGCCCGCGCCCGGCCCAGGTAGGTGGCCCCGCCCTGCACCAGGGCGGCTTCCCACGAGGCGGGGCGGTGGGCCAGCACCTCGCGCCCCGCCCTCGCGGCCTCTTCCATGCGCCGCGCCGCCTGCGCGGGGGGCACGCCCTGGTGCCGGGCGGGATCGAGCTCCGCCGCGAGCACCGCCCGCGCCGCCCGCAGGCGTACCCGCTCCGGGTTCGGCTCGCGCCCGAGTGCCGCCGCGTCGAGCGTGACGCCCGCCCGCGCCAGCCACGTGAACGCCTCCTCCCGCGCCGCCTGGAGGGCGCGGTGCTCGGAAAGCGTGACGAAGGCGAGGGCCAGCCCGGTCAAGGCGAAGGCCGTTCGGAGGGCGGCTCCGGTCCAGCGGGAGCCCGCGGAGTCGTCTGGAGGCATGGAGAAATGGTAGCAGGGGATTGGCGGAAACCTGCTTTACGTAATTTCTGTTCCGGGCAGGGGCGGGTCTGGCCGGTGGGGCGGGGGCGCGACCGCCCCTACCCTTAAGATAGGCGCGATGCGCTTCCATCCCCCCGCGCTGGCCATCCCCACCGAGGTCCGGTGGATGCTCCTGCGCGCGTTCGGTCCGGCCGGGGTCCCCTTTCCGGAGCCTGTCGATCCCGGGGCCGCCGTCGCCGCCGCCCGCCGGTTCGAGGTGTCGCCGCGCATCGCGGCCCGGCAGGGGCGGGAGCGGCTGGCCGCCGAGCTGGGGACCGAGGCGGCGGAGGCGCTGGTGGGCGACCGCCGAAAAGCCGCCGCCGTCGGGTTGCGCCTTCAGGCGGCGGCGCGGCGGGTGGCCGAGGTCGCCTCCGGGATCGCGCCGGCGGCCATCCCCCTGGCGTTCCTCAAGTTCATGGCCCTGGAGACCACGGGCGTGCTCGCCGCCGGCAGCCGGGACGCCTGCGACGTGGACGTGCTGGCGCCCGAGGACCGGGCGGCCGAGCTGTGGGAGGCCCTCGTGGCCGCGGGCTGGCGCGGCTCGGGGCTGCCGGACGCCGAGCACCAGCTCCCCGCGCTGATCGATCCCCAAGGGGGCGTGGTGGAGGTTCACCGCCTGCTGCCGGGCGTCCGCCTGGAAGAAGACGGGAAATCCGCCACCCTCCCGGTTCTGGCCGCTTTGAATCTCCTCGTCCCTCTCGCAGGGGCCTGGCCTGGCCGCTCCATGGCCCCGGCCCCCGAGGTGCAGGCCGCCCACGTGTTGGTCCATGGCCTGGGGCAGCACGGCTTCTGGCCCGGCTCCTATTCGCTGCTGAAGATGGTGGCGGATCTCTCGGACCTTGGCGCTCTCTCCGACCGCGCCGCCTCCTGGGTGGAGAAGGACGTGCCGCCCGCCGAGGCCCTGGGCCTGCGCCGTCTCTGCGCTCTTCTCGCGGCTGGTGAGCTCCCCCGGCGGGCACGGACGAGGAGGTTCTGCTGCGCCACGTGCTCGCCGGCCGGCTCGACCCGGACTACGAGAAGTCGCTCCGCCTCGCGCTCTTCCGCTCCCAGCCGACCGACCGCTCCCGCCCCGGCCAGATCGTCCGCATCGCCCTGGGCGCCGTCTTCCTCACCGACGTCCAGATCGACGCCCTCTACGGCCCTCCCCGCACCCGCCTCGGCTATCTGGGCCGGCGCCTCGCCCGGCCGTTCGACCTGCTGGGGCGCCTGGGCCGATACGGGTTCCGGTGGGTGCGCCTCAAGGCCCGGCCTTAGGCCCGTCTTTAGGAAAAACCGTCCGCGGATATACTCCTGCGCCGTGAAGCCCAACCGCGGCAAAGCCCGCAAGCCCGCCCCGGCCCCACTGCGTTCCCGCAAGCCCATGGCCGTGCCCACCTCGGCCTCGCGCGGGTCCGGGGCCAAGGCGCCGCTCGACCTCCGCCTGGGGACGTTCTGCCTCTGGCTCCTGCTGCTGGTGCCGCCTTTCCTCTTCACCACCATGGTCAAGGAGTCCTTCCGCCAGCCCAAGCTGCTGGCGAGCGGCTGGTTCGCCCTGGCCTCGGTGACGGCCCTCGCCTGGGGGCTCCGGCGGGTGGAGACGGTGCGCCTCGCGGACGTCTGGCGCCTGCCGGCGGTGCGCATCGCCCTGCCTATCCTGGCCATTGCCACCCTCGGGCTCGCCTTTACCGCGCACCCGGCCCACGTCCGCGAGGCCCTGGTCGACCTCTGGATCGCCGCCGCCGCGCTGGTGGGGTGGAGCGCCGCCCTTCCCAACGCCCGTCTGGAGCGCCTGCTCGGCGGGCTCCTCTGGCCGGCGGCGGCCCTGGCGCTCTTCGGCATTTTGCAGTTCCACGGCCTCTGGCAGCCCCTGGAGCTGATCGGCCTCACCGTCGGCTCGCGGCTGGCCATCACCTCCCTGGCCGGCAACCCCGGCGACCTCGGGGCCTATCTGGTGCTGCCCGTTCTGCTGGCCCAGGAGAAGCTCCGCCGGCGGTTGATGGGAGATCCGGACGCGGAGACCCGGCCGGGGACCCTCGGCACGGCCGCCCTGGGCGGCGCGCTGGTGATCTGCCTGTACGCTCTCCTCCTCACCCAGACCCTGGCCGCCGTGGCCGCCGTCACCTTGGGCAGCCTCGTGCTCTGGACCGTTCGGATGCCGCGCCGCCGCGCGCTTCTGGCCCTCGGAGGAGGAGCCGTGGTTGCCGTCCTCCTGGTGGCCGCCGTCTCGCCCCTGCGCGAGCGGGTGCTGGAAAAAACGCGCCAGGCCACGGGTGGGGATTGGAACGGCGTCCTCACCGGCCGTTTGGACGGCTGGCGCACCGCCCTCTGGATGCTCGCCGAGCACCCTCTCACCGGCGTGGGCCACGGTGCCTACCGGACCGAGTACGTGCCCGCGAAGCTGGCTCTGCTGGACAAGGGCGTCGCCTTCTATCCACCCCTTTCGAACGTCGGTTTCGCCAACGCCCACAACGAGTTTCTGGAAGCCGGCGCGGACTGGGGCGTCCCCGGCCTTGTGGCGTTGGGGTGGGGATTCTGGGTGCTCTTCCGGGCCCTCCGGCAATCCGAACGACTTGCGGGGAACCGGGCCCTGGCCTGGGCGGGTGTTGCCTCCTTGGCCGTGCTCTGCCTCGCCGACTTCCCCTTCCGGGTGGCCCTGGTGGCGTTCCCGGCCCTGCTCTTCCTGAGCTGGATCCTGCAACCGTCCCCGGTGGAGGAGGCGTCATGAGGGGGCGTGCTCTCGCCCTGGCCCTGGTTTTCGTCCTCGCGGTGGGAACGCTCGCCCAGACGCTGCGCTGGCGCGACCGCATGGCGGCCAACCGTCTCCTGTTCCGGGTGGAGGCCCTCACCCTGGCCGCCGTCCGCGCGGACAAGGCGCCGGTCCGGCTCATGGTGGACAACCTCGAAGCCCTCAAGAAGGCCGGAGACATGAATCCGGTGGAGGTGGGCATCCCCACCGCCCGCGGCACCCAGTACCTCTTCCTCCTGCGCCCCGAGACGGCCATCGACTCCTACGAAGAAGCCCTGGCGCTCGAGCCCCAGTCCGGCGGCTACTTCGCCCTCGGCCGCGCCCAATGGATCGCCGGCCAGCAGGGCGAGGCCCGCCAGAGCTTCGCCACCGCCCTGCGCCTCGACCCCAACCTCGCCGCCGAGCTGCCGTCGGGCGCGCGCTGAGACGGGGCATCCATGCCCGGCGACGCGGTCTTCACGGCGCTCCAGGGCCTCGCCCGGGAGGCGCCGGTGGAGGTCCGGGTCCAGGGCGATTGCATGGCCCCCTTCTTCAGAGACGGCGACCGGGTGCTCGTCTCCGCCGCCCGTGCCTATTGGCCCGGTTATTGGCCCGGTTATTGGCCGGGGGACGTCCTGGTCTTCCGCGCCCCGGACGGCCGCCTCCTGGCCCACCGTCTCCTTGGCTACCGCCCCTGGCGGGGTGGGATCGCCTTCGTAACGCGCGGTGATGCCTGTGCCGTCCACGACTCCCCGGTACCGAGGGGAGCCGTGCTGGGCCGGATCCCCGCGGCCCGCCCCTCTCTGAGAGAACGCGCGGCGGCAACCCTCGGTTTCCTGGGCCTCGTTCTGAAGGTACTATCCGCGAAATGAGCTTTGGCGGCGGCTTTCTGCGTTGTCCCGACCTGTTCCCCGGCCGCCGTGGCGGTGAGCCCTGGGGCGACCGGAGCCTCGCCCTGGAGGTGGCCGGCGGCCGGTATCTCGTCTCGGGGCTCTCCGCGGCGCAGGAAGAGGCGGCACGCGGCAAGCGCGGCTGGCTCGGCCGGGAACCGGCGGAGGACGCGGTCCCCATCCAGCTCTTCCGCGCCTCTGCCGAGGACTTCCTGGAGCGCGACGTGCGGGGGTGGGAGTACACCCTGGACCTGGACCCCGCTCCCGCCGCCGTGCGCCTCGCCGGCCTGCGGCTCATGGGCCGCATCGACTGGACGCCCGCGCTGGCCGGCGGGCTCTGGACCTCCCACACCGGTGGCGATGAGTGGGTCTCCACCTTCGAGAACTTTTTCCGCGTGCTGGTGGCCTACCGCCTGCTGGCCGGGGGCGGCGCCGTGCTCCACAGCGCCGGCATCACCGACGGCGAGCGGGCCTGGCTGCTGCTGGGACCCTCGGGCGCGGGCAAGACCACCACCTCGCGGCTCTGCCTCGCCCGGGGCGCCTCCGTGCTCTCGGACGATTTGAACGCCGTGCGGCTGGCCGGGGACGGGCGCCCGCTCCTGGCGTGGCTGCCGTTCACGGGGGATCTTGGCGAGCAAGCCGGCGAACAGACGGCGTACCCTCTGACGGCCCTGCTCCGGCTGGTGCAGGGGACGGAGGAGCGGCTGCGCCCCCTCTCGCCCGCCGTGGCCCTGGCCGGCCTCGTGGCGGCGGCGCCCTACGTCAACCACGACCCCTGGCGGCGGGAGGCGCTCCTCACCACGCTCGAACGGCTGGCACGCTCGGTGCCGGCCTGGGAGCTGACGTTCTCGCTGGAGGGGGACGTCTGGGCTATACTCCGGGACATCCCAACATGAGCACCCTCACCCTTTCGACCGTCCTTCGCAGGCGGTCCGACGTCCGCTACCGCCTGATCGAGGGCGAGGCCGTGGTGCTGCGCCAGTCGGCGGCCGAAGTGCTGGTGCTCAACGGCGTAGGAGCCTCGGTGCTCGACCTCGCGGACGGCGAGCACTCGATCTCGGAATGGATCGAGGAGCTGGCCCGCGAATACGACGCGGACGGCAAGACCCTGTCGCTCGACGTGCTGGCCTTCGCGGGCGAGCTCACCGAGGCGGGCCTGCTGGAGGAGATCCCGCGGAGCCCGGAGATTCAGAAAGCCCCGCCGTGAGCTTCGCCCGCGTCATCGCCACCACGTGGCGCGAGAACCTCTTGTTCGCCGTCCTGGTCGAGCTGACCTACCGCTGCAACCTCGACTGCTTCTTCTGCTACAACGACCTCGGCCTGCGCGGCGAGCCCCTTTCGAAAGAACAGTATTTCGATTTCTTCGACGAGCTGCGCGGAGATGGAGGTTTTCAACCTCACGCTCTCCGGCGGCGAGCCGCTGGCCCATCCGGACTTCCTGGCTATGGGCGCCCGGGCGCGCGAGCTGGGGTTCGTGGTGCGGGTCAAGTCGAACGGCCATGCCCTGCGGGGCGAGCTGGCCCGCCGCCTCCGCGACGAGGTCGATCCGTTCCTGGTCGAGGTCAGCCTCCACGGCGCCACGCGCCGCCACCCACGACCGCCAGACCCGCGTGCCGGGCAGCTTCGACCGCCTGCTGGCCAACCTCGCGGAGCTGCGGTCGCTGGGCCTGCGGGTGAAGCTCAACAGCACGCTCACCGCCTGGAACGAGGGGGAGATCGAGGAGATGTTCGCCCTCGCCGACTCCCTCGGGCTGCCCCTTCAGGTGGATCCAGAGGTGACGCCGCGCGACGACGGCGGCCGCGAGCCGCTGGAGGTCGCCGCCAGCCGCGAGGGGATGCTGGGCGCCTGTTCCGCCTGCAGCTCGAGCGCGCTCGATTGGCAGAAGGGAACAGAACGTCCGAGGTCGCGCGCGGTGGCGACGACGGCACGGTGCCCGCGCCGGCCGGCAAGCACTGCGGCGCCGGCTCCTCCGGGATCGCCGTCGATCCCTACGGCAACGTCTACCCCTGCGTGCAGTGGCGCCGGCCGGTGGGGAACCTGCACCAGCAGGCGATCCGCGAGATCTGGCGGGGCTCGGCGGGCCTGCGCGGAGGTGCGCGGCCTCACGGCCGGGTGAAAGACGAGATCGAGGCTCAGGGCCCGGGCGGGCACCTGCTGAATTTCTGCCCCGGCTCGGCCGCCGCCCACACCGGGAGCCCTCTCCAGGTCTACGGCCCGGCCCGCCAGCGCAAGGAGCTGCTGGAGCAGGTGATCGCCGAGACGGGATCCATCACTGGGTCAGGGCCGAGGCCGCTTTTACCGGTCGTTTCCTGAGAGAGGAGCCCTCAGGAAGAAATCGGCCCCTGGGGGCAGGCGCCGGGGTTCCCCTTGGCCGGAGGCGGAGCGCAGACGGCGGCCACGGCTTCCAGCGGTTCCCGGGAAAGGATGCGCGGCCTCTCGTAGGGCCGCCGGACCTCGTTTGCCGGGCTTTGGGGATTCGGGGGTTTCCTCTGCACTGGACGCTCCCTCCGATCAGTGGCTCCGGCAATTTCAAACCCGTCGACCGAGGGTAAGCCCGGGCAAGAGGTGTGTCAAGCAAAACGTCTGTCCCCATCGGCATTTAATAGGTTCAAAACCTATTTTTACCGTGGGTGCTGGGACCCATCTTATAGAGGTTTTCGAAAAGATTTGCTTGCCGGCGGGCCTCCCCGGGAGCCACGGTCCCAGGGAGGTTTTCAATCGCGTTGGAGGGTTTTCTACGGCTGCCAGGTGTCGGTGCGGGTCCCCGCTCCCGAGGTGGGCACCGTGTAGGTGCGGTTCGACCCGCCTTCCCAGGTCACCGTGCCTCCCTGTTTCATGATGTATTTGTACTGGATGGACGCCCCCTTGCTGGCGAAGAAGAAGTCCGGGCCGCTCCACTGTCGCTGGTGCTCACCTAGTTGAGCTTGACGGCCTTGGAGGTGTCCCAGGCGCCGAGCTCGGGCGACGCTCCCCACCACGTAGAGATCCTGCCCCGGCGAGGTGGTGAAGCCGTTGACCGTGAAGTCCACCCGGATGGCCTCGGATGACGTTGCACGCCCGGGCCGCCAGCACCAGCGTCGAGCGGGCCTGGACGCCGTAGGTGGTAGCCGGCCATCTTCGGCAGAGGCTGGGAATTCCACACGGAGACGGACGGGTCGTAGTAGACGTTCCCCGTGCCCTCGGCCCAGTCGGCCGGTGTCGGCCAGCAGCCACCAGCACTTGCCGTTGGGAGCGGTGGGGATGGTGAACGTCAGGTTCCCCCAGTAGGAGTTGGAGGCCACGTAGAGGTCCGGCGCGTCGGCGGGGCCGCCGGTCTCGGCGCTCGAGCCGTCGATCAGCCAGGCCAGGGCGTGCGAGGTGGCGCTCCAGTCCGGCATGTCCGGCGTGGTGCCGTGCCAGCCCAGGTCCTTGTAGACGTCGCCGTCGTGGTCGGAGCCGGCCGTGGCCACGCTCCGGCGCAGGCCGGGGTGGTCCTTGCGCGCGGCGAGCAGCTTGCGGAAGAAGTCGTAGGTCTTCGGCTTGGCTGGTCTGGCGGGTCCAGTCGATCCAGCCGCAGGCGTTGTCGGCCATGTAGCCGTTGTTGTTGCCGTACTGGGTCTGGCGCAACTCGTCGCCGGCCAGGATCATGGGCACGCCGTGGTGGAGGAAGCAGGCTGGTGGCGAAGTTGCGGATCTGCCGGCGGCGCAGCACCTCGTCGCCGCCGCTGTCCCAGCTGTCGTTGGTGTCGCTGCCGCTCCCGGCATCGGCGCCGCGTGGGGTTGCAGGCGCCGGTGCCGTTCTGCTTGGTGTTGTAGGAGACGAGGTCGTTGAGCGTGAAGCCGTCGTGGGCGGTGACGAAGTTGACGCTCTCCGGCGGGCGAGGCGAAGCCCGTCCAGGTGCCGGTCACCGAGGCGCCGTAGTTGCCCGCCTGGCTGTTGTCCCCCTTGGTGTACTTGCGCAGGTTGTCGCGATAGAAGCCGTTCCACTCGGACCAGCCGGAGGGGAACTGGCCGACGCCGTAGCCGCCGGTGTCCCAGGCCTCGGCCACCACCTTGACGCCCTTGTTCTGGGCGAGCTGGGCGATGTCGATCAGCGTCTGGGCGTTGGGGTTGAAGTTGCGGCCGTCGCTCCCCTCGCGGCCCAGCTCGTAGGCGAGGTCGAAGCGGAAGCCGTCCACGTGCATCTTGTCGCACCCAGTAGGCGAGGCTGTCGAGGATCAGCCGGCGCACCGCCGGGCGGCTGGCGTTCAGGTTGTTGCCCGTGCCGGTCGAATCCCAGTAGCAGGTCTTGTCGTCGGCCAGGGTGTAGTAGGTGGCGTTGTCGAGCCCGCGCAGGTTGACGTAGCGCACCGGGTTGCCGGCGCAGGCGCCGCCCTCGCAGGTGTGGTTGAAGACCACGTCGAGCCACACCTCGATCCCCTGGGCGTGGAGGGCCTTGACCATCTCCTTGAACTCGTTGACCTGCTGGCCCGCCGACGAAGGTGCAGGAGGCGATGTCGGTGCACAGGTACTCGCGGTTGGGGGCGAAGAACTGGGTGGTCATGTAGCCCCAGTAGTTGACCCGGTCGGCGGTGGCGCCGCCCACCGGGTCGTCCCACTGCGGGTACTCGTGGATCGGGCAGCAGCTCGACGGCGGTCACGCCCAGGTCCTTCAAGTAGGTCGCCTTGGTCTTGAAGCCGTCGTACGTGCCGCGAGTCGGCCGCCGTGACGCTGGTGTCGTTCTTGGTGAAGCCGCGCAGGTGGACCTCGTAGACGACCGAGTCCTTCATGGCGATGTTGGGCTTGACCTCGCCCGTCCAGCTGAAGGAGCTGTCGTTGATGACGATCGACTTGGGCATGGCACCGGCGCTGTCCACGAAGGCATAGGTGTTGGTGCCGCCGAGGATGGCCGTGGAGTAGTGGCCGCGTCAGACCCGCTGCGGCTCGCCGGTGACCGCCTTGGCGTAGGGGTCGGTCGAGCAGCTTGTTGGGGTTGAACCGGTTGCCGTTCGAGTCCGCGTGCGAGACGAAGCCGAGGTTGCTGCCCGGCGGTCCACGCGGCGTTGTAGGTCCAGTTCGGGCCCCAGGCGCGGTAGCCGTAGAGCGTGCCGGCGCCCAGGCCGGAGACGGTGACGGTCCAGATGTGGTTGACCGTGTCCGTCTTGGTGAGCGCGTAGGTGGCGGTGGGGGAGGAGGCGGTGGCGCTTGCGAAGATCCAGACCTCGATGCGGGTCGCGTTCTGCGAGAACACGGCGAACTGCACGCTGCTCCCCGTGATGGTGGCGCCGAGAGGCGTCTGGGCCTCCGCGGGGGCCGTCGAGGCCAGGCCGAGAACCATCAGGGACGCGAAGATCCCGGCGCGCAGCCGGGAGGCGAAGCCTACGTTCATGGCGTTTATCTCCTGGAAGACAGGAATGGAGCGCTGACTCCGCCGGTATCCTGGTGAATATCGACGTTCAGCGATAACCATTGTACTTCCTCGCGTCTGCAATCGAGTGCTCACGGAGTGCGCACTTTGCTTGAGCGATTCGACATGGATTTTCCGTCTTGTGGGCCGCCGGAACAAATTCCGGCTCTTGACAATGTAGCTACTGGAGGCTACGTTGGGCCCATCATGAAAGAGGTAGGAATCCGTGAGCTCAAGAACCGTCTCAGCGAATACGTCCGGCTGGTCCGGGAGGGAGAGGTCGTCATGGTGACCGATCGTGGGCAGGTGGTGGCGGAGCTTCGGCCGCCGGAGCCCGACAGCGAGTTGGCGCGGAAGTACCCGAAGCTGGTGGAAATGGCGCGGCGGGGCCTGGCGCGGCTGCCGCTCAAGCCCAACGGCCCCGACGCGTATCCGCGGCTGCCCGCCGTGGCCGCTGCGCCGGGGTTGTCCGAGGGTTCGGTCTCGTCGGCCGAGATCCTCGACTGGCTGCGGGAGGACCGATGAACCTCTACGCGGAGTCGAGCGCGGTGCTTGCCTGGCTCTTCCGCGAGGGGCCCGCCCCGCGGGTTGAAGAGATCATGGCGAGCGCCGAGCTTGTCGTGGCCTCGGACCTCACGATCCTCGAGTGCCATCGCGCCTTGATCAAGGCCGAGGCCGCGGGGCAGCTCTCGCAGTTCGAGGTGGCTCAGCGGCGTTCGCACCTCGAGGCCGTCTCGTCCCGATGGACGCTGCTGAGAATGGAGGGGGACGTCCTGGACCGGGCCCGCCGCCGGTTTCCCCAGGAGCCGGTGCGGTCGCTCGATTCCCTCCACCTGGCGACCGCCGTCACCGCCCGCTCCCTGGTCCCCGACCTCGCCCTGCTGAGCCTCGACCAGCGGGTGAGGGACAACGGCGTGGCCCTCGGCTTCGACGTCCTGCCGGCCTGACGAGCCCCGCCGCCAACCCGAAAGGGGGCTCCGTTCCGCGGTACGGAGTCCCCCTCAGGTATCCTCTCCTCTCCATGTCACGACGGGACCTCGATGCCCTTCTCGCCTACCTGGCGGAAAACGGTGGCCGCTATCCCCGGGAGGCCCTGAGGGCGCAGATCCTGAAGGCGGGCCATCCGGCCCCCGACGCGGACCGTGCCCTCGCGGTCTTCGAGGGGCGCATGGCGCCGCCCGCGCCCCCCCTCTGGCCGGCGGTGCTTTTCGTGGCGCTCTTCGACTTCGCCCTCGCGGCCCTCTGCGCCTTGCTGTTCCGGAGCCAGGGCGCAGGGCAGCTCTCCTGCTCGGCCCTGGTCCTGGTGCCGGCCGCCTACTTGGCCGAGCTCGCGGGCGGCCTGATCGCCCTCGCCGCCAACAAGGAGCGCCTGGGGCGCTCGCTCCTGCTGGGCGTGCTGCTGTTTTTCGCCCTCGCCTTGCTGGTCCTGCTGGTGATCCTGGCCCGCTGGATGGGGAGGACGGCGGGATCCTGACGCTTAGTTAGAACCCGGCCGAGCTTCGGGCATGTCGTACTAGACTCCCATCATGAAGGAAGAGACGGCTATCTTCGTCGCCGCGATGCGGGAAGTCCTCAAGGGCCGGCGGAACGTGAACCTTGCCCTGCTCTTCGGCTCCCAGGCCCGAGGGAAGGCCCGGCCGGATTCGGACCTGGACGTGGCCATCCTGGGAGAGAACCTGGACGTCTTCGGCCTCTCCGGTGACCTGAGCCTCGCCACGCGCCGGGAAGTGGACGTGGTCGATCTCTCCCAAGCGGGCTTCGCCCTCCTCAACGCCATCGTCCGGGATCACGTCATCCTCCACCAGGGCCGTCCGGGAGCGGCGGGCCGGTGGCTCTCCTACGCGCTCACCTTGTTGGATACGGACCGGCCCGCGTATGAGCGGATGCGGGATGCGTATCTGAGGAAGCTGGCGCATGGTTGATCAGAACGTCGTGACCGCCAAGCTGCGAGAGCTGAACGAGCGGATGGCGCGGGTCAGGCTCCATACTCCAGCCGGAGCGTCCGATCTCGACGAAGATCAGGATGCCCTGGATCTGATTTCCTTCAATCTGATGCTCTCCGTTCAGTCTTGCCTGGATCTGGCGACCCATGTCATCTCCGACGAGAGCCTGGCGCCCGCCGAGAAGCCGCCGAGGCCTTTCAGCGCCTGGCCGAGCACGGCGTCATCTCCAGATCAACGGCCAAGGCGCTGGCCGGCGCGGTGGGGATGCGAAACGTCGTCGCCCATGGGTACGCGGGGGTTGTTCCACAGAAGATCTATGAGGCGGCCGTGCACGGGCTGGCGGATCTGGAGCGGTTTTCGCGAGAGGTGAGCGGGTGGGTGGCAGGGCGGTAGGTTCCCTGCCGAGGGGATAGCCCGGAGGGCGGCCTACTCGTAGCCCAGGGTGGAACCCTGGGTGGCGCGCGTGGCCATCGCCAAGACGTGTCATCGGACGCGCCATTCGCCCCCGTCGCCATTCCCCGGGTTGCACCCGGGGCTAGAAGAAGGACGCCCTCCGGGCTCGCGGCCCGTGAACCTTTCCCCTCCCGATTTCGTCTAGGGAGAAGAGCCATGAACGCCTTCTCCCCCTCCCCCGATCTCCTCCTTGCCCGGCGCGCCGCGAGCGGCCGGGCGGAGGCGTGGGAGGAGCTGCTTGCGCTCTATGGGGAGCGGATCTACAACCTGGCCGTCCATTTCGCGGGCGGAGCGGAGGACGCGGAGGATTTGACGCAGGAGATCTTCCTGCGGCTCTACCAGAACCTGCGCCTCTACCGGGGCGACGTGCCCCTGGCCGCCTGGGCGCTCCGCCTGTCACGCAACCTGTGCATCGACCACTACCGCCGGACCCGCCGGGAGCGGCGCTCCGACCTGCTGGCGGAAGACGTATTGGAACGCATGCCGGCGGGCGACGATCCCCAGGCCGAGGCGCAGAAGCGCCAGCAGCTCCGGGCGGTCTACCAGGGCCTTGAAGAGATGTCCGAGGAGCTGGCCGAAGTGGTGGTGCTCCGCGACCTCCAGGGCTGGAGCCTGGAGGAGACTGCGGCGTTTCAGGAGGTGCCGGTGGGGACCGTGAAGTCGCGGCTTCATCGTGCCCGCATCGAGCTGGCCGGCCGCGTGGCCGCGAGAATGGCGCCGCGCGGGGAGGCCGTGTCCGTGGCGGCCCTGGAGGTGGAGCCATGCTGAGCTGGACGTGCCGGCGGTTCCGGGCTCGGTTCACCCCCGGATCCAACGCCGCTCACCGGCGCGCCTGCCCGGAGTGTGAGGCCTTCGCCTCGGCCGTGGAGCGCGCTGCCGGAGTGCGCCTGCCGCTGCCGGAGAGGCTGCGGGCGAACCTGAAGGCGATCGCTGCGCCGGAGCCGGGCGCCGTCCTGCCCTTCCCGGTGCCCCGGGCGGCGATGCCGGAGGCCCTGGCCGGGCGCCTGCGCTCGATCGCGTCGGCGGGCCGGCCGGCTCCTCCGGAGTGGGTGCGCAATCCTCGCTACGCCGTGGCCGCGAGTGCCTTGCTGGCCCTTCTGCTGGGCCCTTTCCTCTCGGTTGGCGCCGGGCGCGGCCTCGAGGCTCTTGGCGCCGTACGCGCGGAGGTGGCTCCCCTTCTGCGGCATACCCGGGAAGAAGGGCGCGAAGAGATCGAGAAGGTCCGCTCCAGCGCCGCCGAAGCCTATGGCGCAGCCCGGCGCTCGCTGGCGCGTTCGGCTGATTCGCTCCATGGATGGTCCGGCCGCCTGTCCACCGTCATACCCGATGACTTCACGCAACCAGGTCCGGAGGAAGATTCCGCCGGGCCTTCGAGGAGACGCTGATGAATCCCGCACAGAACTGGAACACCGTCAACGAGCCATCCGTCGCGGCCGTGTCCGTGCCCGATCCGGCCCCGGCTTTGGCCGGCCCTCCGGTCATAGGCCGCAAGAATCTCCTTCTGGCTGCCGTGCTCTCCCTTTTCCCGGGGGTGGGGCACATCTACAACGGCTTGTACATGCGGGGGATTACCTTCTTCCTGATCGCCTTCAGCCTGGTGGGAGTGGCGGGCTACGGTCCCGATATCGTCGGATTCGCCGCGGCCTTCTTCTGGCTGTTCAACATCATCGACACCTACCGCCAAGCGACCCTGATCAACTACGGCTACGCTCAGGATCTCGGGCTCCTGGACCTGCCTCGGCATCCGATGGCGAGCCAGGGCGGCATTCTGGCGGGCATCCTGCTCTCGGTGATCGGCATCTTTGCCATCCTGGAGCGATACTTCAACGTGCGGCTGGAGTGGCTCTTCGACCTCTGGCCTTTCGCGCTGATCGTGGCCGGGGCCTGGTTGATCTGGGCTTCGGTGCGCGACCGGCGGCGGAGCTCCGACTCTCTGTCCTGAAGACCCTCTGACTCAATCCACCCCGATGTCCTCGTTCCAGACGTCGGGGTGGGCCGCGATGAAGTCCGCGAGCAGGCGGACGCACTCCTCGGACTCCAGATCGATCACCTCGACGCCGTTCTCGCGCAGCCAGCCGATCCCGCCCTGAAAGTTGACGGACTCGCCCACCACCACGGTGCCGATGCCGAACTGGCGGACGAGGCCGCTGCAGTACCAGCAGGGCGCGAGGGTGGTCACCATCACCTTGTCCTTGTAGCTCCTCTGGCGCCCCGCCTTGCGGAAGGCGTCCGTCTCGCCGTGGACGGAGGGGTCGCCTTCCTGCACCCGGCGGTTGTGCCCCCGGCCGAGGAGCTTGCCCTCGCCGTCGAACAGGGCGGCGCCGATGGGAATGCCGCCCTCGGCCAGGCCCTGGCGGGCTTCTTCGAGGGCGACGGCGAGCATGCCTTGGTAATCAGGACGGTCCGGGCGGGTCATGGATGGTTTTCCTTGTACAGGTCGTCCAGCTGCTTCCGGTAGGTCTCGAAGACCTCCTTCTGCGGCGCGGTGGGGGCGCAGTCGCACGCCTCGACGTCGGTCGCCAAGGCGGAGAGGACGGCGGCGGCGGTCGCGATGCCCTCCTTGGGGGATTTCTCCTGGGCCTCCGTGGCCTCTTCCAGGGCCTTGGAAACAGCGTCGTAGAAGGTGCGCTGCGCCGCGAGATCGGCCACGGAGATGTGGACCCGCGGGTCCAGGGCCACCGTCAACGGCTGGCTCTGGGTGCGGCCGTCCACGGTCAGGCGGACCTCGTACTTGCCGGGAAGGACGAACATCCCCTGCGGCACCTCGGGGGTGTCCGCCCCGGGTATGGCGGCGATGGAGTAGTCGTAGTCCAGGGCGCGCGGCCGCTCCGTGCGCAGGTTCCAGACGAAACGGTTGTGCCCGGGCCGGGCCGGCAGCGGCTCCAGGGGCTGGAGCCAGTCGTCGTCGAAATATTGCCCCGCGCCGGCCCGCTTCGGCGTCTCGTCGCTCGCGAAGCGGCGCACCACGCCGCCCTTGCCGTCCACGATCTCCAGGGCGACCGGACCCTGGACGGCGGCCGGCAGCACGTAGTCGATCACCGCGCCGGTGGGCGGGTTGAACGTCCGCGGCTCGTCGAGAGGCAGCGGCGTGTCCCGGTTCTGGTTGGCGCCCAGCCGGTAGGCCGTGGCGGGAGGCAGGAGCCCCGCCGGGCTCCCGGCATGCCGCAGGGGCGTGTAGTCGTCCAGCGCCCAGATCGCCCGCCCCTGGGTGGCCGCGATGAGGTCGTTGCCATGGATCGTGAGGTCGTTGACGCCCGAGGTGGGGAGGTTGAGCTGGAGGGGTTGCCAGCCCGCGCCGTCGTCGAAGGAGGCGTAGACGCCCCGCCGCGTGCCCGCGAAGAGGAAGCTCCGGCTTCACCGGGTCCTGGCGGACCACGAGCACGTAGGCGTCCTGTGGCAATCCCGCGTTGATGGATCGCCAGGTCTTGCCGTAGTCGTGCGTCACGTAGGCGTAGGGGCGGAAATCGTCCAGCCGGTGGCGGTCCACGGCCGCATAGGCGGTGCCGGGGGAGACCGCCGAGGCGTCGATCTGCGCCACCCGGCCCCAGTCCGCGATCTCCTTCGGAGTGACGTTGCTCCAGGTCTTGCCGCCGTCGCGGGTGAGCTGAATCAGCCCGTCGTCCATCCCCACCCAGACCAGATCCTTCTCCAGGGGCGAAGGAGCGATGGTCGAGATGACCCCGTAGCCGCACGCCCGCGCCTTGTCGACGGCCACGTTGCCGCCGCACTCGGGGTCCTTGGCCTTGCCGGGCACGGCACCGGTCAAGTCCGGGCTGATCGTCTCCCACGCCTCCCCCTGGTTGGTGGAGCGGAAGAGCACCTGCATGCCGAGGTAGAGGGCGTGCGGCGGCACCTTGGAGATCGCCATCGGCGTGATCCAGGTCGTGCGGTAGCGCACCGTGGTGGGGCGCTGGCCGTAGCTCGACACCGGCCAGGGCGAGACGTTCCGCACCTGCCCCGTGCGGGCGTCCCAGCGCGTCACCTTGCCGCCCAGGCCGCTGCCGAAGACCACGTCCGGGTCGCCCGGGAAGGGGATGTCGTAGTCCCGCTCGTCGCCCCCCACCGGGTGCCAGTCGCGGAAGGTGAGCTGGCCGTAGTCGCTCCGGCTGGCGAGCGCCACCGTCCCCGAGTCCTGCTGGCCGCTGTAGATCCAGTAGGGGAACCGGTCGTCCGTTGCCACGTGGTAGAACTGCCCCGTCGGCTGGTTGTACCAGGAGCTCCAGCTCGCGCCGCCGTTGACGGTGACCACGGTCCCTTGGTCGGCGGCGGTGATCATCCGCTCCGGCTGCTGGGGATCGATCCAGAGATAGTGGTAGTCGTCTCCGCCCGGGGCGCCGCGCAGGAAGGTGAACGTGGTTCCGCCGTCCGTCGAGACCCGGATCGACTGTCCCATCACGTAGACCGTGTCCGGGTTCTTGGGATGGACCACGAGACTCGCGAAGTAGGCGCCGGCGAGGCTCGCCGTGGCGTTCATCCGCCGCCAGTGGGCGCCGCCGTCGTCCGTCCGGTAGACCCCGCTCTCCTTCCCTGCGTCGATGGTGGCGTAGACCCGCTTCCCCCCGCTGCCGGGAGCCGCCGCGAGGCCGATGCGCCCCAGGGGCACGGTGGGCAGGCCGTCCGTGAGCCGCGCCCACGTCCGGCCGCCGTCCACCGACTTGAAGATGCCGCTTCCAGGCCCTACGCCGGGGGTGAAGTACGCCTGCCACGGGTAGTGGCGCACCTGCCAGGTGGAGGCGAAGACGGTGTCCGGCGCCGCCGGGTCCACGGCCAGGTCCACGGCCCCCGAGTCGTCGTTCACGAACAGCACCTTGCTCCAGCTCTTGCCGCCGTCCTCGGTGCGGAACACGCCGCGCTCGGGATTGGGACCGAAGATGTGCCCCAGCGCCGCCACCAGCACCACGTCCGGATTCCGGGGATCGATCCACAGCCGCCCGATGTGCCGCGTCTCCGCGAGCCCCCGCTGTGCCCACGTCCGCCCGCCGTCGTCCGACCGGTAGACGCCTGTACCCGAGACGACGTCCCAGCGGGTGGTGACCTGTCCCGTCCCCACGTAGAGAACCTTGGGATTGCTCTGAGCCACCCCCAGGTCGCCGATGGATGCCGAGTCCTGGTCCTGGAAGAGCGCGTTCCACGTCCGCCCGGCGTCCCGCGTCTTCCAGACGCCTCCGTCCGCCGCGCCGAAGTAGAACGTCTCCGGCTCTCCCGGCACCCCGGAAGCGCAGGTTCCCCAACCGGCCCGGAGGGGACCGACGAGACGCCACTCAAGGGCCGAGAACGACTCCGGCGGCACGGGGGCGGCGGCCGCGAGGGTTGGGATCAGGGTGAGAGCGAGGAGCAGGGCGAGGCGGCGGATCATCTTGACACCCCCAATGACGAACATCATGATGCTTCCATGAGGACTACGCTGACTCTGGACGAGGATATCGCAAGGGCTCTCCACGATATGGCCCGCCGTTCCGGTGAGAGCTTCAAGGAAGTGGTCAACTTGACCCTCCGGCGTGGCCTCTCGCAAGGTGAGAAGCCACGGCCATCGCTTCCCCGGTTCAAGGTGGAAGCCAGGGCGTGTGGTTTTCAAAGTGGAGTGGACGTCCTTCGGCTCAACCAGCTCAACGACGAGTTGGAGACGGAGGACTTTCAACGCAAGCTGGCGGCGGAATCCAAAGCCCGATGATCCTGCCCGACATCAACCTCCTCGTCTACGCCTACAACTCGGATGCACCCGCCCACCGGCGCGCCAAAGCCTGGTGGGAAGCCTGCCTGTCGGAAAGCCGGCCCGTAGGCTTGCCCTGGGCAGTCATCCTTGGATACCTGAGGCTCGTCACCAACCGTAAGGTTCTGGTTTTGCCCTATTCGCCGGAAGAAGCGATCGGCCATGTCCGCTCTTGGCTGGCGGAGACCTCAAGTCCAGATCCTGCTCCCGGGTCCACGGCATCTCGAAATCCTGGAGAGCCTGATGGGGGAAGCCCAAACCTCAGGGAACATTACGACGGACATCCACCTCGCGGTACTCGCGGTTGAGCACCAGGCCGAGCTTCAATCGAACGACGGCGATTTTTCGTGCTTCTCCGGCTTGCGCTGGACGAATCCCCTCAAGTGACGGGCGCCGGTTTGCCTCTACTTCAGACCCCCACAAGCTGCCGCCACCATCCCCACCCGAACACCGCCGTCAGGTAACACCAGAGCAGGCTCGCCAGGATGTGGAGAACGGTGTTGCGGCGGTGGCCGCGCCAGTGGCTGCGGTCGTAGACGAGTTGCTGGGTCAGCAGCCGGAGCCCCCAGAACAGGGCCAGCCCCGCCAGGACCACCGCCGCGAGGCGCGAGGGCGCGACGAGGTCGGCGGCGAAGCCGAGCGTCAGCACGCCGAAGAGGACCAGGATCAGCATGATGAAGCCCACGTGGACGAGGAAGATCTGGCGGTTGATCAGCGTCAGCTTGGCCAAGTCTTCCTTCCAGCCGAGGATCTTGGGAAAGAAGGGATGGGCGGCGGCCAGCAGAAGCAACAGGGCGCCGGCGATGCGCAGGTGGGTCTCCAGGCTCATCAAGCTCATCAGGCTCAAACCGGCTTCTCCAGCACCAGGACGGCGACGAACGGGGTGATCCGGAAGTCCCTGCGCACGGCGAGGCCCGCCGCCCTGGCCAGGCGCAGCCACTCGCGCCGGGGGAGGAAGTGCAGGAAACCCGGGCCGAAGGCGAGGAAGTTCGGGGCGTCCCGCAAGTGCTCGACGAGGACGGCCCGGCCGCCGGGGGCGAGGACGCGGACGACTTCCTGAAAGAACCGGACACGCGGCTCCGGCCGCCGCAGCTCATGGGCGGCGAAGATCAGGAACACCGCGTCTTGGGAGGCGCCGTCGAGCGGCAGGGACCGGAAATCGGCCGCCGTGGCGTTGGCATCCAAGGACAGCTTGCGCGCCCGCACGATGGACGGCTCGGTCATCTCCGCCGCGTCATAGATGTCGAGGACGGTCCCGTTCCCATCCGGAAAAACCCTCTCGAGAGCCCCGAACGTCTCGTCGAGCCCGGCATGGACGCTCGTCCATCGCCTCGGCGGCGCCGCGAACAGCCCGGCCAGCCAGTCCCACCGGCCCAGCGCCGAGCGGTCGTAGACCCAGTGGGACACGGCGAGCGAGGAGACCGACCAGAGCAGGACGGCGGCCACGCCCGCCACCGCCAAGGCGGCCAGGGGCCGGGGGATCGGCAAGAGGACGATCGCGAGACTCACTGCCAGGGAGGCCGCGCCGGCCTGCAGGTACATGGGCCAGTTGTAGTGGAGGATCTGGAGCATCCCGTGGTACTTGCCGGTGCTCATGATTCCGCTCCCTTCGGCAGCGGCTCGGTCACGCCACGCTCCCAGCGGTAGGGCACGTCCTGGAGGTGGAAGGCGTTGGCGAGGACGGGCGTCTCCCCCGCGAACGGCGGACGCTCCAGGAAGGTGCATTGGCGGACCTCAACGGCCACGGGCTCGGGGTTCCAGCGTTGGCGGACTCCCTGGATGCGCACGATGGAGTGCGTCTCCTCCTCGTAGTCGAAGGTGAAGGGGAGCGGCCCCGCGAACTTGCGCGCCGCCTCGAGGTCCGGGAATGGGGAGCCCGGGGGCAGGGGGGCCGGCTTGCCGGCGAGGTCCGCGATCACGTGCAGGTCGGCCTCGCCCCCCGTGTCGATGCGGATCTCCAGCTTGCCGTCCTCCTCCCGCGTCCGCGCCTCGCACTTGACGTAGTTGTAGTGGGTCAGCAGATTGCCCGCGGACACCATCAGCTCACGGTCCGTGTCGCTCCGCAGGATGCGTAGGCCCCGCAGCGACCGGCCCGCCGCCGTGCGGAAGCGGGAGAAAATCCGGTATCCGGAGAGGAAGAAATTCTGCCCCAAGGCCGCCGGCACGCCCACGGGCCGGAGCCCCTCGGTCTGCACCATGGCGATCGCCAGGAATCCGAGGCGCTGGTCATCAGAAAGATAGCTGTCGAGCGTCAGCCCCGGAGGGAGCAGGGGAGCGAGCACCCGCTCGGGAAAGGCATAGGTCAGCACCAGGCAGTGCCGGAAGAAGGCCCGGACCGGCAAGGGGTGCCGCTTGAGGAGGTGGAGCATCCGCTGCTCAGTTTACCTCGGAGACCTCGATGGCCCCCCAGAGAGGCGAGCGGTCCCGAGCCGCCCATTCCGCCTGCCCGTCGTCCCGGGGCTCGCCGAAGCTGCGCAGCACCAGGACCGCTCCGGGTGCGGCGGCGTGCCGGACGGCCGCGCGGAACCGTTCCTGATAAGCCGCCGGAGCCGCGTCCAGGATGTTGGACAGCGAGAAGCCGTCGAATCGTCCGGGCGGCCCATCCTTGAGATAGTCGATCGCGTCGGCACAGGCGAAGTCGATCCCGGGGACCGCTTTGGGGATCTCGGGATCGGGCTCGCGGCCCAGCAGCAGGTGCCACGCGTAGGGGTTTTCGCGGTTCGGATGGCTTGCCCAGGTCCGTTCCAGGCGCCGGAGGATGGCCCGGTCGAAGCGCACGGGCTCCCACCCCACGAACCGCCCGCCATGCGTCAGGCGGAGCAGCGCCGGATGGAGGGCGCAGCGCAGGAACGCCCGGAGCCGGCGCGTCTCGAGCCGTTTCCGCCAGAAGGCCGTCTGTTCGGCGGGGTCCGCGAGGAGAAGGAAATGGTTGAGATCGCGCTCCTTCATCCCCAGCCAGGGCAGGAGCCGGCGTGCCCGCGCCAGGCGCCCGTCGACCAGGCCCAGGAGGGACGGCCCGCCCGCGGCCCGGGACTTCGCGTACTCGATCTGCGCCGGGTTGACGTCCACCGCCGTGACCCGAAACCCGCGGTCCGCCAGCGCCAGGGCCGTGCAGCCGGACGAGGCGATGCAGAAGATGCGGCCCCCTGGCTGAAACGACCGGAAGGCTGCGGCCTCGACCCGCCAGTCCTCGTGCATGCGGCCGAAAAGGAGCTGCGGAGGGCCGTCGCGTCCGTCGAGCCGCCCACGGCTCCAGGGCGAGCCCTCGTCTTCACCACTGTCCTTCCGAAAAGCCACCATCCACGCCAGGGTGAGGAACGCGACGTTCTGCACGATCATGGCGCCGGGGTCCGCGATGTGCTCCCGCCCCCAGAGGAGCCCGCCGCCGTTCATTCCGGCCAGCAGGAGCGTCTGCGCCAAGGCCGCCAGACGGGGCCGCCAGCCGGAAATCACCCAGACCGCCAGCCCCACCTCGACAGCCCCGATCCCCGCCAGGGCGAGGGCCGCTGTTTGGGCGTCCATCCCAGGCACGGCCTCAACGATCGCCTGGTGTCCGGGGCAACGGCCCAGAACCTTGCACCAAAGGCCCTGGTAGAGCCAGACGAGGGCGACGGCCAAGCGGGGTACCATGAGATGAAGGATATCTGGCGGGAGGTCATTGAATGAAAATCGCAATCCTGGGCGCGGGCGGCGTCGGCGGATATTTTGGCGGTGCTCTGGCCCGCGTCGGACACGAGGTCTCGATGCTCGCTCGGGGAAACCATTTGAGCGCTCTGAAGGCGTTTGGCCTCGAGGTGCGGACCCCCGAGGAGACGTTCACCGTGGCGGTCGCGGCGGCCGGCAATGCGGAGGAGATCGGGGCGGCCGATCTCGCCGTCGTCGCGGTCAAAACCTATTCGCTCGAGGAGATCGCCCCCGCGGCCCGTTTCCTGGCGGAGCGCGGGGCGGACGTTCTGCCCCTGCTCAACGGGGTGGACGCGGCGGACCGGCTGATCGCGGCCGGGGTGCCGGGTGAGCGGGTGCTCGGCGGGCTCACGGAGATCAGCGCGGCCCGGGTGGGGCCGGGGGTGGTCGAGCGGCGCAGCACGTTCCAGAGGATCGTCGTGGGAGAACGGGCGGGCGGCCTCTCGGAGCGCGCGGAGCGGATCGCCGCCGTCTTCGGCGAGGCCGGCGCGGAATCCCGGGCCTCGGCGGACATCACGGCCGACCTCTGGCGGAAATTCACCTTCATCTCCTCCGTGGCCGCCGCCTGCGGGCTGGCCCGCGCCTCCATCGGTGCCGTCCGCCGGGCGCCTCTCGGGACGCTGTTGATCGAACGGGCCGTGCGCGAGGTCGGCACCGTGGCCCGCGCCCGGGGAGTGGCCCTGACGATTGAGGACGAGGCCAGGATCCTGGCCTTCGCCCAGTCCCTGGCGGACCCGTTGAAGCCGAGCCTGCTGGTCGACCTGGAAGCCGGACGGCCCACCGAGATCGCGGACCTCTCCGGCGCGGTCTCCCGGCTGGGACGCGAGGCGGGAGTCGAGACGCCGGTGCACGACGTGGCCACGGCGGCCCTGGGGGCCGTCCGTCCATGACCGAAGGGCACCGGGCTACCTGCCTCAACTGCGGCGAGCCTCTGCTGGGAGACTTCTGCTGGAGCTGCGGACAGGAGGCCGTCGACCTCCGCCCGTCCTTCCGCCAACTCGCCGGGGAGCTGGTCGGAGACGTCCTCAACCTGGACACCAAGCTCCTGCGCACGTTGAAGCCGCTGCTCTTCCGGCCCGGCGCCGTCACGCGGGACTACCTGGAGGGGCGGCGGATCGGTCACGTGACCCCGCTCAAGATCTACCTGATCGCCGTCCTGGTTTTCTTTGGGCTGGTGGCGCTGCTCCCCCGGACCTCCGTGTCCGTGTTTACCCGAGGGGAGCGGCGGACCGTTGACAGGACAGGTGACCTCAAGGTCAGCTTCGAGCTGCCGGCCCACTACCCGGTCTTCGATGAAGCCCTTCAGACCGCGAGCGCCCGGGCCAAGGCCCATCCCCAGGAGTTCGGCCACGCGGTCTTCGACAACCTGCCGCGGGCCTTCTTCCTCCTGCTTCCGGTGTTTGCCCTGCTGCTCGAGCTTTTCTACCGGCCTCAGGACGGCTACTACCTGGACCACCTCGTGTTTGCCCTGCATTACCAGGCCTTCGTGTTCCTGGCGCTGACGGTGCTGTTCGTGCTGGGCCGGCCCTGGGTGCCGGGAGCGGTGGCATGGATCCTGGGCGCCGTGACCCTGGCCGGCCTCGCCGTCTACCTGCCCCTCGCCCTGCGCCGGGTCTACGGAGGCTCCTGGCCGGCGACGTTCCTGAAGCTCTTCGGACTCGGCGTCGGCTACGTCATGGCATTCGCCGGAGTGGTCTGCCTGTTGGTCCTGGCCACCCTGTCGCTCTTCGAGGCGCCCGGCGGCTGAAGAGCCGCCTCCAGGTCACCGGCCGTACTGATACGCCAGCGTGTCGTTGGGCATGGTCAGCGCGAACTGGCCGACCTCTTCCATCTCGAGCTGATCGTTGACCCGGTAGACGCGTCCGGCCTTTCCCGAAGCCTTTTTCGGGATGCCGGGGAAGTCCGAGTCCGTACGGAAGACCACCCTCCTGCCGGGGGCCCAGACCTCCTGGGGTTCCTTGGGCGCCTCACCCCAGGTGACGAGCTCCGTCTTGGCACCGTCCACGACGACGATCTGCCGGTACCCGCTCTCACAACCGACCAGGAGAATGCCAAGCAGCGCCACACCCACGCACACCGTTGCACGAGTCGCTTTGCTACGCATGAGCTCCCTCCTTTCTGGTACAAGCCGATATTGAGAGCCTGAGCGTCGGCTGTCAATGGGTGGGCGCTCCCAACCACGCCAGCCTCCTGGCTTGGCACGGCAGCGAGCCCGGAGGGCGTCCTACTCGTAGCCCAGGGTGCAACCCTGGGCGGGCGGGAGCGGCGTTTCGAGGCGCCATGACATGGCGGCCTCCTGATGGCGGCGTCTCCTGACGACGGCGTCTTGGCGGGCCGCCGGCCCGCCACCCAGGGTTGCACCCTGGGCTATGAGTAGGACGCCCTCCGGGCTCAGAAACCGGCCGGCGGTGTTCTTGTCCATCTGAGCACCACCCCCACCCCCCCCGCCAGCGCGATCAAGCTCAGCACCGACCTCACCCCCACCCCTCCTTCCAGGAGAGGGCCGGGGTGAGGTCGCGACGGCCCTACCGCGTCTCCGCGAAGTACTCGTGGCTGTCCGCGTTGTTGATCGCCTTCTTCGGGTTCGAATTCGCCAGGCTCTGGCAGGCGCTCGTGCCGTAGGCATAGTCCGAGGTGCCGGCTGTGACGTTGAAGTGGCTCATCTCGTGGACCAGCGTGCCCGCCTTGGAGTCGATGCCCAGGTTCGGGGCGTTCCAGAAGGCGTTGCAGAGGTGGATCTTGTACGGCTGGTTCGAGTAGACGTAGGCGTAGGCGCTGTCCGTGCAGTCGCAGTAGAACTCCACCGTCTTGGTGGCGAAGGCGCTGTGGATCGCCGTGTAGTGCGACTGCACCGTCGAGTACCGCGACGAGGTGTAGGACCCGAACCAGGTCCGGTAGGCCGTGTCCGTGGAGCGCGAGGCCACGGGCAGGTTGTTCAGGTAGTTGCGCGCCGCGAGCGAGATCGACTCGGCGTTGCCGAGGGCCGTCGTGAGCGTGCCCTGGCGGGCGCTCGTGCAGCTCACGAAGCCGGGCGTGAGGGCCTTGGCGCCGCCGAAGTCCACCTGCCGCAGCTCCTGGAGCAGGCGCCCCCGGCCGCTGCGCTCCACGCCGAAGCTCACCTCGTTCGACTCCACCTCGACCGCAAGGGCGGCACCGATTTTCGTCCCCACCCCGGCGAGCGCGTCCTGGAGAGCGGCGCGGAAGCGCACCGTGTATTCGCCCGAGCGGCTCATGTCGTAGTAGGCCGCGAGGTCCACCTCGGCCGCCAGCGTCTGGCCGGCCGGCACCCTCACGTAGTCCCCCGCCTGCGGCTTCGCCCACTTGGTGAGGCGGCCCACGTAGGGCACCGCCTTGCCGTTCAAACGCACGTCGAAGAGGTCGCCCTGGAGACCGCGCGCCGCCGTCTGCCAATAGGGGAGATAGAGATCCTCGGCCGCGTCGTTCGAGAGGCTCACGCGCACCCTCGCGCCGTCCGCGTCGCCCAGGAACGTCTTCTCGGCGTCGATGGCCGCGTACAGCCTGGGAGAGACCGCGGCGCTCGCCGCCTGCCCTCCGCACAGGACCGCGATGGCCAACACCCAGAGCCACTTCATCCTTCCCGTCAAATGAGCCATAGGGACAATCCTCCCGAAACCGCGCTCGGCCGCTCCATCGCGATAGAGGGGTCTCTTCCCTGTCAGGTGTGACGAGTGGGTGAAGTTGAGACAAGAGCGGCGAGGACCCGCTCGGCCCCCGGCTCGTTTTCCCTCCCCGCGAGCACACATTGAAGTGACGCTAATTTCGTTATCCAGTCGAAGAGAGCAGTTGCGTGGGGGAGATCATGGAGAGGGCCGTGGGACGTGCCGGATGGCTGCGCTGGTGGACCGGAGTGGGGTGGTGGGCCGGGGAGCCCTTCGTGATCCGCCCCCCCTGCCGCGGCCCCCCCGCCGTCCCGGAGGCTCCCCTGTGGAAGCGTCGTACCCCCCAATAAACCTTCAGGAGATTAGACGAATGTCCAAGATCACGTTGCGTACCGCCGTCCTCGCCGCTCTGCTCGTGGGACTCGTGGCCCTGCCGGCCCTCGCTCAGCCCAACGTCCCGCCCGGCAAAGATTTCTGGGTGACCCCCGCCAACGGCCAGACCTTCTTCACCTTCCCCGCTGGGGACGTCGAAGCGCTCTGCGGCGCTCCCGTGTCGGCGACCTGGAACCACGTCGTCACCTTTACCGGCGTCAACCTCTCGACCTCCACGGTCACCGCCTACGACACCATGATCGCCCGGCTCGACAACGCCGTCTTCAACACCAACGGCGTCGCCACCACCCGCGTCCAGGTCCAGGCCCTGTCGTTCCGCAGCACCGCCACCACCAGCACCCCGTGCGGTCCGCTCAACTGGAACGCCGGCCTCGCCGGCGTCCAGAACACCAGCCAGATGACCATCCGCCGTACCTCCGCCACCGGCGGCGTCTTCTTCGCCGAGCTGTTCATCAACGCCGAGCTTCAAGGCGTACAACGCCAGCACCGGCGTCTACGTCGGCAGCCTCTTCTACACCTTCCGGCTCCCCGACCCGGCCGGCGGCGCCGGCACGGCCTGGTCCTTCGGCCCCGGCGGCGTGTTCCGGGCCGGCATGACCCCGGCCAACAACTGCATCGACGTGCTGCGCCAGAAGCTCAACCAGTACTCCCCCAGCTCCTCGCACTTCTACTTCATCTCCGACATGATCGCCCAGGGGCAGTGCTACCGCCAGTGATAGGCCGCTGAGCCTCGCGGGCCGGCCCCGGCCGGCCCGACCTCACCCCACCGGCAGCGAACGGGTCTCTCTCTCGGCTCGCTTTTTTCCCCAGCGCGCACGTACATAAGTGCGCTGCGATGTTCTTATCGAAGATGATGAGAAGTATTTCGCGGCGCGGGAGACCTCATGGAGAGGCCCGCGACAGGCCCGCGTTGGCTACGCTGGTGGACCGGCATCGGATGGGCATCGGCCAATCATCCGCGCACGGTCCTCGTTTTGATGACCGCCCTGGTGCTCGCCATGGCGCCGGGCCTCCTGCGCCTGAAGCTGCGGACCGACGGCCACTCCCTCGTGCCGCCGGGCGATCCCGCCATCGCCCTCGACCGCGAGGCCCGCCGGACCTTCGGCCTGCGCGACCCCCTGCTCGTGGTGATCGAGACCCGCCATCCAAACGGCATCTTCAACCCCGGCACCCTCGGCCGGCTGGACCGGCTGACCCGCGACTTGGCGGCCCTCCCCGGCGTGGGGCCGGGCAACGTCCAGAGCCTCGCGAACGAGCCCAGCCTGAGCACTTTTCTCGATCCGGCGCCCACCACGCCCGAGCGCCTGGCCGCCCTGCGCGGTGAGGTCGAGGCCATCGACGTCTTTCACGGCACCCTCGTCTCGTTCGACCGCACGGCCGCGGCCGTCCTCGTCGGCGTCCCTCCCGTGGACAGCCCGGGTGTCGACCGCCCCGCCCTCTACCACCAGGCCGCCGCCATCGCCCGCCGGCACCAGGCGGCGGGAGACCGGGTCTCCGTGGTGGGAGCGCCGGCCGCCGAGGCCCTGCTGGGCGAGCACGTGCTCGACGACCTCACCCTCCTGGTCCCCCTGGCGCTCGCGGTCATCGCCCTCATCCTGTGGATCGCCTGCGGCCGGGCCTGGGCCGTCGCCATCGGCCTCGCCAAGATCGGCGCCGCCCTGGTCTTCACCCTCGGCCTCGTCGGCTGGTCCGGCCAGCCCGTGTACTTGACCACGGCCGTCATCCCCGTCCTCCTCATCACCGTCGGCCTTTCCGACGAGGTCCACCTCCTCTGGCGCTTCCGCCACCGCTCGCCGGACGAGCCGCCCGCCAAGGCCCTGCGGAGCTGCCTGGAGGAGCTGGCGCGCCCCATCACCCTGACCTCGCTCACCACCGCCTTCGGCTTCCTCTCGTTCCTCACCTCGCCCATCCGCCCCGTCTGGAGCTTCGGGCTGTTCACGGGGATCGGCGTGCTCTTCTGCCTCCTCTGGGCCATGACGGCGACGCCTGCCTTGATCGCCCTGCGGCCCGGGGCCATCCCCATCCTCCGCCCCGCCGCCGACCGCGCCCGGACCCGCATTCCCACGCTCACCCGGCTGGCGCTCGCCCTGAGCGGCCGGCCCCGGGTCGCCCTGCCCGTCCTGGCGCTCCTCACCGCGGCCCTGGCGTTCGGCATCCCCCGGCTCGCCGTGCAGGACGGCTGGATCGACAACTTCGCGCGCGGCAGCGAGCTGCGCCAGGACTCCGAGCGCGTCGACCGCCTCTTCGCGGGCACCCACGTGCTGCTCGCCGTCCTCACTTTCGATCCGCCGGCGGCGGAGATCCCCTCCATTCCGGCGGCCCGCGGCCCTCTCCTCGCGGGCTCGGCCGTGGAAGCCGTCGGCCGCTTCGAGAAAGCCCTGCGGGCGCGGCCCGAGGTCGGCGGCGTCATCGGCCTCCACCGCCAGCTCACCACCACGGCCTACCTGTGGGGGGAGCGGATGGAGACCAGCCGCCGCATCATGGACAACCCGGGCTGGATCTACCTCCACGCCCGCCGCCTCGGCAACGTGCGGGGCGAGGCCCGGCGGCGCGAGCTGGTGGACGACGGCTTCCGCCGCACCGTCGTCACCATCCTCCTCAAGGGCGCCAACTACCGCGAGACCTCCGCCCTCGTCAACGCCCTGCGCGACGTCGAGCGGACCGAGCTCGCCCCGGCCCACGCCCGCGTCGACCTCGCCGGGGACGTCGCCGTCTCCCAGGCCATGATCCCGGCCATCGTCCGCTCCCAGGTCAGCTCACTGCTCCTCGCCCTGGCCGGCAACCTGGCGATCATCACCCTGCTCTTCCGTTCCTGGCGCTACGGCCTCGCCTGCGTCGCCCCCACCGCCGTGGCCGTGGCCTGGGCCTTCGGCCTCATGGGCTGGCTGGGGATTCCCTTGGGCGTCGCGACCTCCATGTTCTGCGCCGTCACCCTGGGGATTGGCGACGACTACAGCATCCACTTCCTCTCGCGCTTCCGGGCGGCGGAAGCGGCCGGCGCCACGGCCGCGGTTCGAATCGCCGCCGCCGAGGCCGGGCCGGCCATCCTCATCGACACCCTGGCCATCGCCCTGGGCTTCGGCCTCCTCGGCTTCTCCCAGGTCCCCACCAACCGCTGGCTCGGGCTCCTGGTCGCCATCGCCCTCATGAACGCCTGCCTGCTCACCCTCGCGGGAGCGGGCGGCCTGATCGAGATCTTCCGCTCCCGCCAGGCCCGCGGCCGCCTTGAATCGCCCCTGCCCGGGTCTCTCGAGGAGATCCCATGAACGAGGCCTTCTCCCGCGGACCGCCACCGCGGGCCTTCCCTCCACGCCGACGAACGCAGAGAAACCAACGAACTTCAGGAGATCACGATGTCCAAGCTCAATTCCCGTACCGCCTTCTTCGCCCTTGCTCTCGTCAGCCTGTCCGCCCTGCCGGCCGCCGCGCAGATCCCCGCGGGTAAAGATCCCTGGGTTACTCCCCCGAACGGCCAGACCTTCACCGAATTCGCCCCTGGCGACGTCGAGGCGCTCTGTGGCAAGGACGACGATCCGAGCTGGAACCACACCGTCGTGCTCCAGGGCGTCCCGGCTGCCGGCGTGGACTACGACACCGTCGTCCAGCGCCTGGACCCCGTCACCTTCAACACGAGCGGCGTGGGCACCACGCGGGTGCAGGTCGTTGCCCTGGCCTTCAAGAGCATGGCCCCGACCGTGACTCCCTGCGGTGACCTGGACTGGACGGTCGGCCTGACCGGCGCCCAGCCGGTGACCAAGATGAAGATCACCCAGCTGACCGACAGGGGCGGCGTCTTTGCCGCCGACCTCGTGGTCAACGTCGAGATGAAGGCTTACAAAGCGGGCACCACCTCCTATCTGGGGAGCGTCTTCTACAGCATCAACTTGCCCCAGGGGAACACGGGCACGCCTTGGTCGTTCGATCGCAGGACCCAGGAATACCGGCCGGGCATCAACGAGGCCGAGGACTGCATCGCCGCCCTGCGCGTCAAGCTCACGCAGTACAACACGACCTCCAAGCACTACTACTTCATCACCGACCTGATCGCCGCGGGGAAGTGCAACAAGGGCTGATCCCGAGCCTCCCGATCCCCTCATCCCGGCTCATACGCCGCCAGCACCCGCGGCGTCCGGGCGGGGCCTTCGAGCTACAGAGCGAACCCAGGAGCCCGTGCCTCCCGGGAACGCTCTCGCGCCTCTCCCCCCTGTTCCCGCGGCACCGCCCCTCCTGCACGCACCTCCTCCCCCTCGGCCCGAGCCAGCGCCCCCTCTTCCCGCGTGTTCCGGCAAGAGAGGGGAGCCAGCGGGGAAGAGAGGGGAGTCACCCGGCAGCAGAGGGGCGCTCCGCGGCAAGAGGGGGAGGAGGCGCGGCAGCAGTGGGGAGTAGTGCGGAAGGAAGGGTAAGTAGTGCGGCATCAAGGGGGAATAGTGCGGCAACGAAGGGGAATGGCGCGGCAGCAGGGTAGTGTCCTAGTTTGAATTCGAGGCTTTCTTGTAGGGTCCGCGCTTTTTCGGTTCCGCTGTCGGAAGCAGGGCCACCAGATCTTCGATAGACCACACCCGCGTTGCCACTCCGGCAGCCATGGCAGGCGTGACGCGCAGGCTCTTGTGAATCCGGCACAGGTTGTAGTGCGCGTGGAACAGGCCGATGGCGGCGGTGTGGTTCTCCACCTTCTTTGAGAAGGCGTTCGTCAACCGCGTGAACCGGCGGACGCTCATCCGGATCGTCAGGTTGGCACGCTCCACATAGGACGTGCTCACGTGGGCGGCGTCGGGGCATCCGACAACGGCGTGCTTCTGCGCGCCGATGCAGGCGGCGGGGCTGTAGCGCACTTCCGGGCCTTCCGGAGCGGCGCCGTAGACCTTTACGAGCTGGGCGAAGTCGATCGCGCCCGAGAAGGCGTCCTCGACGGCGGCAAGGTACATCTTGTGGCCGTCCGTCGTGAGCTGGACACGGTTCACGAGGCGGGAGGCGATGTCCTGCAAGAACTCCGTGGCACACCCGGCGTCCCGCGTGCCCACCAGGAAGGCCGGCATCAACTTCGTGTCCGCGTCGATGCAGGTGAATGTCCAGACGTCGCCCACCCCAAACTGGCCTTTCTTCTCGGCGGGCACGTTCTTCGCCTTGGCGTACACGAAATTCCAGATCTCATCGATCTGGAGCCGCTTGCAGGTGAGGTTCCGGAACGCCTCATCCTGGTAGCCGGCGCACGCCTTGCCCAGATCCACGCCGAGCTTCATGACGGTGTCCTTGGAGACGTCACACATGCGGGCCGTAGCGCGGACGCTGACACCTTCCACCAGGGCCGAGATGATCTGGACTCGCTTCGCGGTGCTGAGCACGTTTGCCATACTAGACATTATGCTTGACTCCGGCGGGAAAGTAAATAGGGAGAACGATGTAAGACCGAAGAAATCACGGCGCCGGAGGTCTACCCCGGCGCCGTCCAGGCGTAGCTACGCCTTGCGTGCGAGGTGGGACCACATCAGCTTCCGACGCTTTCGCGGGGAGAGATGCATCGCGTGCTCCTTTCAAAGGATTGCGATGCGGACTGGCAGGGCGTAGAATTCACTTTGACTGAGGCCCTGACGGTACGCGTCGCGGTTCTCTGAAAGCTCAAGGGTTGGCGCTCTTGGGCTTTCATCCTTTCTAGGCTAGCACCCGCCACAAACCACTGCAAACATTGGATTTATCGGGTAACAACCCTCTAATTGTTCCCCGGGTTAGGCGAATTGTTCCCCGTTTTTCTGGATTGTTCCCCGGCTTCTCTGGATTCTTCCCCGGAAGCGTCTTGAAAGTGGGGAACAATTAGACCGGCATCCTGGCCATTTCGCGGAGCCTTCGCACCACATCGAGCGCCTCTAGTTGTCTCTCGATAAGCTGGCGTTCTTCGTCGGCTGCATAGAGGCGCCTCCTGGCTTCTTCGGGATCAGTGATCCCCTCGTGGAGAAGCCGCCCCATTAGCCAGTCGGGCAGGTCATTGACGAAATCAGACAGAGACTCACGGCGCTGTCGAAGGCCCATGCTGAGTTTCTCCAGATCTCCGCTTAGATCTAGACCGAGGGACTCCGCATGTGTTTCGGCTGCCGCTAAATCCACCCTCGCAGCTTCGATAGCGGCGCGCCGCCGTGCATAGTGCTCTGCAACGGCCGCCGCCTTGCGTTCAAGCGGTGAGGCAGCATCGGGAAGCTCTCCTAACTTCTTGAGTCGGTGGTATTTCTTCCGGAGGCGCTCGTAACGCTTCTTCTTCTCTTGCTCATTTCCTCTTGTCTCAGCCGCTATTTTCCGTACCGCGCGGCAGAATTTGAGCGAGGGATCGGCTGCAAGCAGGTCAACGATCCGCTGAATCGCTTCCGGCTCTTCAATCTCGGGATTGCCGACCTTGCCGATGATGCATCCCCCACAGGCGCCGCCCACAGTTGGGAAGGGAACGGCGCGGCGGGCCGGACTGTGGGAAACCGGCGTTCGGTGGCCAAACCTAGCCACGCCGGAGGGGATTCTACAGGAGGGAGTCCGGAGCTACGGGGTGGGCTTGTTCCAGCGCTTCGCGGCTGCCTTCTGGGCGATTTCGCGGCGCCGCTCTGGGGAGAGCGTGCTGGCGCGGCTCGCCCCACCCTTGGCGCCGCCCTTGCGCTTCGCGATGGTAGCCGGATCGTTCTCCGGGAGCGGTTGCTGTGGCGCTTCCCCGCTGGCCTCCTGGAAAACTTGGTGGGCGAGCTGGAACGGGTCGCGGGGTCTCTTGGGGCGCATAGCCATTCTCCAAAGGTAGCACGGGGGCGGCCCGGACGGGCGCCGCCCCGTTGTGGGTTAGACCGAGTCGCGGACGTGCCGCTCTACGATCGGGCCGGGGTGCGGCAGCTCCCCGCGAAGCAGAACGGGGGCCAGCTCGGAAGCCAGGGCGCGGCACTGTTTCGCGGAGCGAAGGGTTGCCACGATGCCGGCGGTTGGGAGATACACCAGGGTGAAGAAGTCGTTGTACCGATCCGCCCGCGCGTCGGTCCCCCGGTAGTAGGCGAAGGGTTGGGAGACGAATCCTTTGACGTTGATCGCCTCCCCTGTCACGAGGCGGGCCGTGAACGACTTGGAGCGGCGCCACCCCAGGGGGATGGGTTTCCCCGCCCGCAGGAGGCCATCCATGTGGCGATCGGCGGCTTCCGCGAGCCACGCACCGACCGAACCCAAACCCTCCCCGTCAGCCGCCCGCTTCCATCGGAGGGACTGCTTCTCCGTGGCGCGGACGGTGAACGAGGCCGTCTTCATCGCCTTCACAGCTTGATTCCCTTCGGGTTGCACCGTTCGGCGTGGTCAACGGTCTCCCTTTCGTAGGTGGCAAGGAGGGCAAGCATCACGTCCCCAGCCCATGAGAGGAAAGCACCGGGGGACGCCTTCCCCATGCGCCGCGCGGCGTGAGTCCATCGCGCCTTCTGGTCTGGCGTGGCCTGGACGCTGAGCTTGAAGGCCACGCCCACGGGATAGCTTCGTTTCGTGTCCCATCCCATGGCTAGACCTCGTAAAGGACGATGCCTTCCGGGCTGTCGGCGGCCTGGATTCGTACCAGCTCGCGGCGCAGATCTTCGGGAGCCTCCGGGGATGCGTCCAGGTCGGTCCAGGTGGCGAACCAGCGGCCGAACGCATGAAAGACCACGAGGCCGGAGTCGTCAGGGTCGAAGACTGGGGAGGCGTCGGCGGGGGCCGGGGGTGGGTCCGGCTCCGTGAACTGGATCGCCACGACGCGGGCGTAGACCTCGCGGCGGGTCGCTTCCGTGTAGCGGCTGAGATCGAGGGGCGGGTAGACTGCGGGAAGCTCGGGCATGGACTGATACTCCTTGCTCGGGTCAGGTCCGGCGGCGTGCTCGTAACACCCGCCGGGCCGTCTGCCTGTAGGAGGGGGAGCGTTCCCCCTGTAAAGGGGAACGTATCCTAGTCCTGCCTCCCGAAAACCTCTACGCGCGCGCGGAATTCAAACTAGGACACTACCGGCAGCAGAGGTAGGTCGTGCGGCAAGAGAGGGGAGTGGCACGGCAGCAGCGGGGAGTGGCGCGGCAGCAGGGGGGAGTGGCGCGGGAAGAGAGGGGAGTAGCGCGGCAGCAGAGGGGAATGGCGCGGTAGTAGAGGGGATTCGTGCGGCAGCAGGGTAGTGGGGTATTTGTGTGTTGCTGGGGCTTGACACGTCCAGACCCGCCTGACTTGCGCTAGGGTCTGTTTCGATGGGAGGGACGCACCTCCCCATCCCAGACAGACGGCCCGCCGGGGTGCTCGAAACACCCCGGACGGACCTAAGCCCCGCAGAGGAGTGACCCTATGCCGGACCTAGCGCAGGATTCTACCCCGTCCCTCGACACGCCCACCGTTCCGCCTGCCGTCCCTGCCACGATCGACCCATCCGCCTGGGAGGATTATCCCCTCCTCCGGGAGACGGGTTTGATGTACATCTCAGATCCCGTGTTCAACGCGGCTCTGCGGACTGCAAGCGGGTCCTTCTTCGCCATGCTCCTGGAGCACCACGACCGCTGGCCCGCGTGGCAGGAGTCGAGCACCCGGACAGAATTCCGGGCCGGTATCGCGGATCTCCGTCACTTGCAGGGCTTCATGGCGAGCGTCGGCCAGGAGCGGCACGCGTCCTCCCTGGACGAAGGGGACGCCAAGCTCTCGAAGCACGCCTCCCAGGTGGCGCGGCTCCTCAAGCAGGTGGCCGATACGATGGAACGCAAGCTCGCGAAGGGGAAGGAGGAGCGCGATGGGATGGGCCAGTAAGCGCTCCTACCCCCTGGACGTGTCGAAGCGGGTCACGGTCCAGGCCACGGCAGACCAGAAAGCCCGCTGGGCGGCAGCAGCGAAGTGCAGGGGAATGGAGACGCCTGGAGCCTTCCTCGCATGGGCAGCAGACATGTACCTCGCGCTTCAGTACGCCTACGGGCGGCAGGTGGAAAAGTACGCCGACCAGTGCAACCCACCCGCGCCCAAGTCGAGGATCATATGAGCGCAGCGGGCCGGATGAAGACGGCCAGCTTCACCGTCAAAGCCACGGAGCGGCAGTCTCTCCGCTGGAAGCGGGCGGCGGACTCCGAGGGACACCGCTCTGTGGGCACGTGGGCGGCTGAAGCCCTGGACCGCCACCTGGACGCGCTTCAGCGGGCGGGGCGTCCCATCCCTCTGGGGTGGCGCCGCGCCGCTACCTTCGCGGCCCGCTTCGTGACAGGGGAGACGGTTACCGGCAAGGGTTTCGTCTTCCTGCCCTTTGGCTACTACCGGGGGACGGACGCCCGGGCGGACCGCTACAACGACTTCTACACCTTGGTCTACATCCCGTCCGGGCGCATCATCGCCACGCTCCGCTCCGCCGCGCAGTGCCGCACCCTCGCGGCGGATCTGGCCCGTCTTTGGGTGCGGTGGGACGGCTCCGAACCCGCCGAAGATCCCGCTCCGCTCCTCCAGCGGTTCCGGCGGGAAGACGTGTAGCCGTTGGGGCGGCCAAGGCCGCCCCGGTTGTCCTTTTGTTTGGCCCTCGTTTATCCTGAGCACCCAACTTTGCCTTACTCTCATAAAAAGGCTTGCTTTATCTGATCTGGGCAAGGTAAACTATCGCCCATTGGGAGGCAGCCGATGCACGACCTAGCCAAAAGATCTCTCGAAAAGCTGGAGGAAGCTTGGCAGTGCCACGTCCGGGCAAATGAGCTTGCAGACGAGATCCAGCAACTCCGGAAGCGGCGCGACCAGTTGTTCAACGATGCGGGCGTCCTCCGCGTGACCGTCAAGATCCTGTGTCAAGACGGCGGCCCTGCGACTGAAGCCGATGTCGAGGCATTGCTGCGTGCTTTCATAGCGTTTGAGGAAGGCAAAAGCCCAAGTGAGGCAGCGGAGCACCGGGAGGAAGAGGCACAAGCCCCTGTAGACCGCGAACCAACTCTCCCGTCTCTGCTTACGCAACAACCACTAAGCGACGCCACTAACATTCGCCTTTTGGATGCCGTGGACGCAGCGACTGCTCGGCTGGAGGGGGAGTTCACGAGCGGAGACGTGAGGGAGCAACTGAAGCAACTTTACACTGGACTGCTAAACCGTGTTCATAAAGCTTCTATCACTGGTACGTTGGCTCGACTGGTAGAGATACGCAGACTGGAGAGGATTACACCAGGCGGTAGAGGGCGTGAGGCAATCTTCAAGAGAAGGGAAGATGCCGAGAATTGGCCACTTCCGCCGAAGAGGGAGAAAGTTGACGTCTTTTCTGTTGATGACCTGTAAGGCTTAGTGAAAGGAGGTGCGAAATGATACTTCTAGCTGAAATATGAAACCGCCCTGCTCTGAAGGTGGGGGCCTTCGGAAACAGGGCTTTTAAAACCTGGGGCGCGGTAGCCCCAACTGCGATAAGACCTTGACAAGACTTATTGTAGCACCGCTGCCGCGATCCCGCAACCTAGGAGCCCACATGCCCAGGAATTGGTTGCTGTGGAAGACGCGGGTTTGGTGTCCCTACTGGCCACGTTCGGATTAGGCTAGTCACCGGGGGCGGCCTTCGGGCCGCCCTCAACCTTCGCCACTTCCCGCCGCGCTGCCGCAACCAAGACCTCCCGCACCCAACTCGAAACGTCTCCCGTTCCCTTGCGCTGTGCTGCGATCTCGGCGGCCCGCCGGATTAGGTCGTCATGCTCGGGGGCCACTCGAACCCGCAGCATGATGGAGTAGGTTCGCTCCTGCTTTGGTCGTCCTGTTTTAACCATGGACTTAGCGTAGCACCAAAGGTGCGACGAGATCAACCCATAAACCTCTTGACTAAAGCGCCAACGGTGCTACAATAAGTCCAGTTGAGGACGACCTAAAACCAAAACGGAGACGTGCTCCTTGCCCTCCTTGCCACCTACGAAAGGGAGTCCCATGACCACGCCGACAGGTGCAACCCGAAAGGGATCAAGCTGTGAGACCCGGGAGCATGAAGACGGTGTCGTTCAACGTTCGCGCCACGGAGAAGCAGTCCGTTCGCTGGAAGCGGGCCGCCGATTCCGAGGGGCATAGGTCCGTAGGCACGTGGGCTGCCGAAGCCCTGGACCGCCACCTAGACGCGCTCCAGCGGGCCGGGCGTCCTCTCCCCCTGGCATGGGGGCGGCGGCGGTTCCATATCCGGCTGGAGGACGGCACGCGAGAGCTGGCCGGCTGGAAGGCGTACCCTTTCGGGATTTTCAGAGGGACTCCCGCCGGGCCGAGGTATCACGGGTGCCACCTCTACACCCTCGTGCACCTGCCTACCCTCCAGATCCTCGCTACGTTCCGCACCTCACGCCACTGCAAGGCACTCGCTTCCGAGCTGGCGCGCCTGTGGGTGCGCTGGGGAGGGAGAGAACCCGCCGAAGATCCCGCGCCGCTACTCCAGCAGTTCCAGCGGGAAGACACGTGAGCAACGGGGCCGGGCTTCGGGGCCGGCCCCACCCATAGCCAAACCGGAATACTTCCCCCTCCTGTGGCGGTTCTGGTAGTCTCAAAAGAGGGCCATTTGACAGTGGCGCCTTAGCTGCCCGTATACTTATGGGAAACCTAAGCTCCCGGCCGCATTCCCCACTCGGTACGGGGCTTGCAGGCCTTCAGTACAGCGGCCCGGGGCGGTGTAAGAGTAGCGAGGTCCGCCTTTGGCCACAAGAAAGAAAAAGCCCGCTGCTTCGGGTACCGCCGATGTCATGTCGGCTTTGTTTAGCCTCTGTGCGCGTGCAATTGACCGGTTTGGCTGGCCCGGCGGCACTGTTATCTTAGGGTTTATTTTCGTGGAGATGCATGGGACGAAACAGCAGAAACAAGAGATCGTAGAAATGTTGATACATCCCGATAGTCCAGGTGGTCAGGCGATCGGGCTGCTGGTTTTGGTGACATCTGGGGTCTTCGTCGCCCAACACTACTACTGGAAGAGGAAGTTTCGCACGCTGGAGCTAGAGAAGGACCGCCTGGCCACCTGGAAGACCGAGCACCAACAGAAGAGAATCCCAGTCCCTCTGCATCATACGAACGAGCCGTCGAAAGTTGCCGCAACCGGGAAGGAAGGGAGCTAGCCATGCTCTATTTGATCTTGTCCATTCTCTTGCTCGTTTTCCTCTTTGACCGCCTCCACTCTCTCCGTATTGCCGATAAGGCTTTGCGACATCAGTACCAGCTTTACGCTGTCCGAGACGGACTACGAGAAGCTGCGATGACAGGCCATGTTAACGCGCGAAACTGGGTATTTCAGTATCTGGATAGCTCGATTGCCAAGACCATTGACCGACTGCCGGAAGTGAGTATGTGGCAAGCGCTGGCGCTGTGGCTGGCGTATCGTCATAACTCGGAGATTCGTGAGGCTGACAAGCACTTGAGAAGAGAGCTGGAGAAGCCGGAAAATGAGATTTTCAAGGATGCTTTCGTGTTTTACCAAGCTATCCTGATTTCCTATTTGATGGACCGGCACTTGGTTTTCCGACTCTTTATAAAGGGCCTCTTGCTGCGTCGGGGGATTCAAGCCGTTCAGGCCGCTGCCAGAGTTCAAACCAGGGCACCAACCACATCCACGCTTGTGGAGTACGCGTTCGGCACAGGCTAGCAAGCTAGTAAGTCCAGCATCGGCCACGGCTTCCGAGCAATCCCGGCCTTCATCGCGGGAGTCATGCGGATGCTGGAGTGCATCCACGTAAGGTCAACCCCGCTCATACACCGCCAGCGCCGGCGGTGTTCGGGCCGAGTCCTCGAGCAACCGCAGGGCCGCCTCCAGCACCGCCCGCTGCCCCGGCGGGTCGTGGGGGCGCCCCAGCGGATAGCCGTGGGGGAAGGGGACGAACAGCGCGCGCGGCGGCCGCACGGCCTCCGCCACCCCCCGCAGAAGCTGCAGAGCCACCGTCGAGATCCCCTGGCGTTCCAATTCAGCGGCGACCAGACTGACCGTCTGGCTGCACATCGGTCACACGGGGACGAGGAGAGCCACGTCCACCCCGTCTCCCACCAGTCGCCGCGCCGCCTCCGGAGCGAAGTCCCGCACCAGCCGCCCCGGCGCCGTGATCGACCCCATGAAAGAAAGATGGCGGGAGTTGACCGACCCGATCCGCCCCTCCGCCGCCATCTCCCGCACCCGGTCGAGGGGAAACGCCAGGTTCGGATCGCGCCGCATCCCCGCATGGTCGAAGCTCTGGCTATGGTGCGTCTCCACCATCGCCGAGACCGCCGTATCCCACGGGATCTCCCGGAAGCTCCCGTCACCCCCGGATAGATTGGACGCGAACGCCTCCTGGCCGGGCAACACGAAGCCCGCGCTCGAAACCAGCGCCAACCGGGCCTCCCGAAGAGGCTTCTTCAAAGGGGCCCACGGCACCGGATCAATCCGGCGCCACCGGTAGGCCTTCACGAACAGGCGGACGGACAGGCTGAGCTCGGCAACGGTGGCCATGGGGGGGACCTCCTCTCGACTACGGGATGCTTTGACGCCTGAAATAGCTGGGGCTAATCGTTATTCTGGACCGTCACGGTAACCCGAAGAAGAGGAGCCTCGCTGTCTGTAAATAGGCGATCGAAATCCTCGGCCGGCAACCGCAAGTTGGTAGAAAAGGTACGGCTCTGACCTTCTTCGGCATCTATGTTGGGGACCAGGACCGTTGCGAAGTGCTGTGATCCCTTGACGATCTCGAATCGGAGCGTTGCGGTCCGGTCATAGGATGGCCGCACCGCGACGGAGCCCCGGATGTCCAACTTGATCCCGGGAGGCTTGCCGCGATGGGAGTCATTCCGTTTAGTGACGATCAGTTGAGTGATGACCAGATCCTCGCAGTAGTACTTCCGGACCTCCTTGAAGTCCCTGCCGTTGCCTGAAGCCAGATTCTTGAAGTTCTGGATTGGCAGGTCGAGGACCATAGGGGATTTGAACTCCTGGAAAGGCGATGCCTCCGGATTTCCTTGGCGTGCTACGACTTGGGCCGCCAGGGACGCAGGAGCGGCGAGGAGGGGAATCAGGATCAGGAGGCACAGTGGTTTCATTCAAGACTCCTTGATGCGTAGGCCCCAAAGGCTGATGGTTTCCTCGCGGTGCGGGGGCCACAGATTGCGAGCGTGTGAGGATTTTATCGTAGATGTCTTCTCGGGCGGGAGGGTCCCGCGAGAGAAGGTCGCCGTGGTGCGCCCCGTAGGGGTGCGGGCGTTAAGCCTGGCGTTTCAACGCCAGGAAAGGAGTTTCCCCCCCTCTTTGCCAAGCCCCATCGGGAGGGAGGAACGGTGCTCGGAAAAGCCTGCGAGAAGGTTGCCGTCGCCCCTAACGGGGCTTTTGGAGGTTGGGGATGACGCTTCCTGGCGTTGAAACGCCAGGCTTAATGCCTGCACCCCTACGGGGCGCCCCCAGACCCCGGAACGGAGGCCGCCTCAATCCAGCAGGTATTTCTCGTCGAACGGAATTTTGTTTTTCCGGAGCAGAGCGATCAGCTCTTCCTTGAATGAGACCTTCTTGTGGTGTTCCTCTTGATTGCGAATGTAGTTCTGGACCGTTTTCGATTGAGATTCACTGACGGTGAAGGCCGCATATCCGGTCTGCCAATCGAAATGTTCCGCGGGTCCGCGATGGTCGTTGCGCCACTTGGAGGAGTTGCCTTTGATTCTCTGAACCATCATGGAAACGGCGATGTCCGTTCTGAATCTCGCCAGGATGTGGATGTGATCCGGCATGCCGCCGATCTCCAGAAGGACTCCACGTTCTCCACGGATGATCCCTCCGATGTATTCGTAGAGGGGCGCCTTGACGTCCTCCTGAATCAGGAGACGGCGGTGCTTGGTGGAGAAGACGACGTGGTAGAGCAGATTCGCGAAGGTGTTGGCCATAGGATCTCCTGGTCGAGCCCGCTGATCGACATCGCGGTGTCCAATGCAAGGTTGATGTTGTGGGGAGAGGATATCCGAGCAGGATGAGTCTGCCTAGATCTGCCGTCGCCCCTACAGGGCTTTGGGGGTTTGGGGGGGCGTACCTGGCGTTGAAACGCCAGGCTTAATGCCCGCACCCCTACGGGGCGCCTCAATACAGGCTCATCAAGCCGGAACCGGTCTTCCTGCCCAGATGGGTGTGCTGGCTTTTTTACGAGAAGGATCTCGGCATGATCTCGTGGAGCTTAGCCAGAAGCCGACAATGAGCATGTCGCGGCCATGACGCGAAGGGTCTGGGCGCCCCGTAGGGGTGCGGGCGTTAAGCCTGGCGTTTCAACGCCAGGAAAGAGTCTCCCTCTCCTCTCCCAGCCCCATCGGGGCGGCGGGGAGTCCGGATCGCGGTGACCGCGTAGGGCTGGAAGGAGACGGCAAGTTAGATGCCGGCAGGGATGCCGGCGGTCCCAGGGGCGCTACGCCAATGGGGAAAGTCCGTCTTGCCGGCGAAAACTCGCCGGCTCCTTCCACAACTCGTGACCAAAGAGGTTACAATTACCCGCTTGAACGTCGGGGAGGTGCGGACGATGAAACGCCACCCGCTCTCGGATCGGTTGCGGGGAATCACGCAGGAGGTCGTCGCGACCTACGGGGTGTCCGGGGATCCGGGCCATCATCTGGACCCGGAGCGCCGGCTGCCGTCGCGGACGGTGGTCGTGCGGATCCTGGAGGATCTCGTCGCGGTGCTCTACCCGGGGTTCTACGGGGCGCAGCACCTGACGCGGGAGAACGTGGAGTACCACGTGGGGGCGCTGCTGGACGACATCGCGGCGGATCTGTACACGCAGACCGTGCAGGCGTTCCAGTTCGAGCACGGGGGGCGGGAAGAGGGCTTCTCGAAGCAGGCGGAGCGGGCGGTGGAGAGCTTTCTGATCCGCCTTCCCGAGCTGCGGCGTCTGCTGCTGCTGGACGTCCAGGCGGCCATGGACGGCGATCCGGCGGCCCGGAGCTACGCCGAGATCATCCTCTCCTACCCGGGCTTCGAGGCGATCACCACGCAGCGGATCGCCCACGAGCTGCTGGATCCTCCAAGTGCCGCTCCTGCCCCGGATCATGACCGAGCACGCCCATTCGCGGACGGGGATCGACATCCATCCCGGGGCGCAGATCGGCGAGTCCTTCTTCATCGACCACGGCACGGGGGTGGTCATCGGCGAGACCGCCGTCATCGGCAAGAACGTCAAGATCTACCAGGGGGTCACGCTGGGCGCGCTGTCCTTCGCGAAGGACGCGCTGCGGGCAGCTCCTGCGGGACTACAAGCGCCATCCCACGCTCGGCGACGGCGTCGTGGTCTACGCGGGCGCGACGATCCTGGGTGGCGACACCGTAATCGGAGAGGGCGCGGTGATCGGCGGCAACACCTGGGTGGTGGAGTCGGTGCCGCCGGGGGAAAAGGTGCTCTTCGCGAGGACGACCCGGCCCGCCAGAGGGAGATCCTGGAGCGGGCGTACGGGTTGGAGGTTGGGGACGGGATCTGAACTCGACGTTTCGAAAGGAGACAGACATGGGCCGGATTTACGACAGCATCATCGACACGATCGGGCACACACCGCTGGTCCGCGCGCCGAACGTGAGCAAGTCGCTTGGCATCGAGGCGGACGTGGTGTTCAAGCTGGAGTCGTTCAACCCGATGGCGAGCGTCAAGGACCGGATCGGCTACTCGATGATCGAGGACGCGCTCGCGAAGGGGGTGATCAAGGAGGGGACCACGGTCATCGAGCCGACCTCGGGGAACACGGGGATCGGCCTCGCCTTCGTCTGCGCGGCGAAGCGGATCCCGCTCATCCTGACCATGCCCGACACCATGTCGGTCGAGAGGCGGAAAATCCTCAAGGCCCTGGGGGCGAAGCTGGTGCTGACCGAGGGGGCGAAGGGGATGAAGGGAGCGATCGCCAAGGCCGAGGAGATCCAGAAGGAGACCCCGGGCTCCATCATCATCGGCCAGTTCGTGAACCCGGCGAATCCGGAGATCCATCGCAAGACGACGGCCGTGGAGATCTGGGACGACACGGACGGCAAGATCGACGTCCTGGTGGCCGGCGTGGGCACGGGCGGCACCATCACCGGCGTCGGCGAGGTGATCAAGGCGAAGAAGCCGGGCTTCAAGGTGGTGGCGGTGGAGCCGATCCACTCGCCGGTGATGACGCAGAAGCGCGCCGGCCAGGAGCTGGTGCCCGGGCCGCACAAGATCCAGGGTATCGGCGGCGGCTTCATCCCCGAGGTCTTGAACATGGACATCGTGGACGACGTCGTCACCATCACGAACGACGAAGCCATGGAAATGGGCCGCCGCCTCTGCCGCGAAGACGGCCTCATGGTCGGCATCTCCTCCGGAGGCGTCGCCCACGCCGCCTTCGAGCTGGCCAAGAAGCCGGAGAACAAGGGGAAGCTCATCGTGGCGGTGCTGGCGAGCCACGGCGAGCGGTATTTGTCGACGGCGCTGTATGAGTTCCCGGGGGAGGAGGCGTAGGAGCCCGGACCCTCACTCCCCCAACCCCCTCTCTCCCGGCCCTCCACCCGCCGCCTGGGAGAGAGGGGGCTCAAGACCTTCTTTAGACAAACCTCTCCCTCCTCTCCCCGGTAGGGGTGGGCGGCGGGCCGGGAGAGGAGGGCCGGGGAGGTGAGGGCCCGGGAATTCCCTCCGCCCATGCCCGCGTTCCGCATCCAGGGACCAGTTCCGGTCCCTCCCCTCTGCTAGGATTTCCGGTCCTTATGGATAGCATCTCCGTCCGCGGTGCGCGCGAGCACAATCTGAAGAACGTCAATCTCGAGATCCCCAGGAACAAGCTGGTGGTGATCACCGGGGTCTCGGGTTCCGGCAAGTCCTCGCTGGCCTTCGACACGCTGTTTGCCGAGGGGCAGCGGCGGTACGTCGAGTCGTTGTCGTCCTATGCCCGGCAGTTCCTCCAGCAGATGGAGAAGCCGGACGTGGACTCGATCGAGGGGCTGTCTCCCGCCATCTCCATCGAGCAGAAGTCGGTCTCCAAGAACCCGCGCTCGACGGTGGGCACGGTCACCGAGATCCACGACTACATGCGGCTTCTGTATGCCTCGGTGGGGATTCCCCACTGCCCGAATTGCGGGCAGACGATCCGCCCGCAGACGGTGCAGCAGATGGTGGACCGGGTGCTGGAGCTGCCGGAGGGGACCAAGCTGGTGCTCTACGCCCCCTACGTGCGGGGGAAGAAGGGAGAGTACAAGAAGCAGCTTCAGCAGATGGCCCGCGAGGGCTTTCTGCGCGCCCGCATCGACGGCCAGATGGTGGAGCTGGCGGGAGAGCCGCCGAACCTGGACAAGCAGAAGAAGCATTCGATCGACATCGTGATCGACCGGATCGTGGTCAAGCCGGGGATCGAGAAGCGCCTTTCGGACTCGATCGAGACGGCCCTCAAGGTGGCGGGCGGGCTGGTGGTCTTTGCGCCGCAAATTGGGGATCAATTCGCGGCCGAGGAGACGCTCTCCCAGAACTACTCGTGCTCGGAATGCGGCACGAGCCTGACGGAGATCACGCCGCGGCTGTTCTCGTTCAACAGCCCCTACGGCGCCTGCCCGACGTGCTCGGGGCTGGGGACGCTGATGGGGGTGGACGGGGACAAGGTGGTGCCGGACCCGGACCGGTCGATCCTGGCCGGGGCGGTGGCGCCGTGGCCGGAGGGGTCGAAGTCGTGGCGGCTCAAGATGGTGGAGACCCTCTCCAAGGCCATGGGGTTCTCGCTCCAGACGCCGTGGAAGAAGCTGCCGGCGGAGGCGAAGCGGGTGATCCTCGACGGCAGCGGCGAGGAGGAGATCTCGTTCAACCTGTCGGGGAAGAAGTCGAGCTATTCGTGGACGGGGAAGTTCGAAGGGGTCGTCCCCATGCTGGCCCGGCGGTACAAGGAGACGGACTCGCCGACCATCCGCGCGGAGATCGAGAAGTACATGTCCGTCCACTCCTGCCCCACGTGCAACGGGCGGCGGCTGCGGCCGGAGGCGCTGGCGGTGACGCTTCACGGCAAGGCGATCGACGAGCTGTCGAGCCAGGCGGTGTCGGACCTGCGGGCGTGGATGGGCACCCTGCCGCTCGACAAGCGGGAGCGGGCCATTGCCGAGAAGGTGGTGACGGAGATCCAGGACCGGCTGAGCTTCCTGGACGACGTGGGGGTGGGCTACCTGACGCTCGACCGGTCGTCCGCGACGCTCTCGGGCGGCGAGAGCCAGCGCATCCGCCTCGCCACCCAGATCGGCAGCAAGCTCATGGGCGTGCTCTACGTGCTGGACGAGCCGTCGATCGGCCTCCATCAAAGGGACAACGCGCGCCTCCTGGCGACGCTCCAGGGGATGCGCGACCTCGGCAACTCGGTGCTGGTGGTGGAGCACGACGAAGAGACCATCCGGGCCGCCGACTGGGTGATCGACCTGGGGCCGGGCGCCGGGGTGCACGGTGGCGAGGTGGTGGCCCAGGGAACGGTGGATCAGATCACCAAGACTCCGGCGTCGCTCACGGGGCAGTACCTCACGGGCGCCCTGAAGGTTCCCGTGCCGGCCGAGCGGCGGCAGGGGCGGGGCGAGCTGGTGATCGAGGGGGCGCGGCAGAACAACCTCAAGAATCTGAGCGTGTCGTTCCCCATCGGCGCCTTCACGGTGGTGACGGGGGTCTCGGGGTCGGGCAAGAGCACGCTGGTCAACGACATCCTCCACAATGCCCTGGCGCGGCACTTCTACCGGGCGTCGGAGAAGCCGGGCGAGCACCGGCGGATCGTGGGGCTGGAGCAGCTCGACAAGGTGATCGCCATCGACCAGAGCCCCATCGGGCGGACGCCGCGGTCGAACCCGGCCACCTACACGAACGTCTTCAACCCCATCCGCAACCTGATGGCGATGACGGCCGAGGCGCGGATGCGCGGGTACGGCCCGGGCCGGTTCAGCTTCAACGTGCCCGGCGGGCGCTGCGAGGCGTGCAAGGGCGACGGCCAGATCAAGATCGAGATGCACTTCCTGCCGGACATCTACGTCACCTGCGAGGTCTGCGGCGGCAAGCGCTACGACCGCGAGACGCTGGCGGTGAAGTACAAGGGCCTGAACATCGCCGAGATCCTGGACCTGCCGGTGGAGCAGGGGTACGAGCTGTTCAAGAACCTCCCGTCGATCGCGCGGATCCTGGAGACGCTGGTCGAGGTGGGGCTGGGGTACATCCGTCTGGGCCAGCCGGCGACGACCCTTTCGGGCGGCGAGGCGCAGCGGGTGAAGCTCGCCCGCGAGCTGTGCAAGCGCCAGACGGGGCGGACCCTGTACCTCCTGGACGAGCCCACCACGGGCCTCCATTTCGACGACGTGGGGAAGCTCTTGAAGCTCCTGCACCGGCTGGTCGACCTGGGGAACACGGTGGTGGTGATCGAGCACAACCTGGACGTCATCAAGACGGCGGACTGGGTGATCGACTTAGGGCCCGAAGGCGGAGCCGGCGGCGGCCAGCTTCTGGCCGTGGGCACGCCCGAGGAGGTGGCCGCCGTCGCGGACAGCTACACCGGCCGCTACCTCAAGCAGGTGCTGCCGGCACCGGCGCCTCGCAAGAAGGCGGCGGCGGGGCGGCGCCGGAAGTAGGCCGGTCAGGCGTCAGGGGCTGTAGAGGAAACCCGGCCAGCGCACTGGCCGTACAATGGACTGCCATGGCGCGCCACGACGCCCTCCTTGCCGAAAAGCGGCGGATCCTCCAGCTCGAGACTCTCTACGACCTGGCGATCGCGCTCCACGCCCAGCGCCCGGAGCAGGAGCTGGTCGACGAGCTTTTGCAGCGGGTGTGCGCCGTGCTCGATCCGGCGGCGGCGGTGGCGGTGACCCGCGACGCCTATGGCGGGTCCCGTGGCTGCGCGAGCGTCGGCTGGTTCGATGACCTTCCCTCCGGGGATGCCCTCCTGGCCGCGCCCATCTGGCGGGAGCTGTTGACCGAGGGGCACACCCTGGCCCGCTCGAAGGCCGTGCTGGCCGGCCGCCCTTACGAGCAGCTCCTGGCCGCGCCCCTCGCCTACCGCGGTGTCTTCCTTGGGTACGTTGCCGTGCTCGACAAGGAGGTCCGGGGAGACGCGGACCCCTCCTTCACGGCGGACGACCGGCGGTTCCTGGATTCCGTCTCGGCCCTGGCCGGCGCGGCCCTCGATGCGGCCCGGCAGGTGGAGCGTCTGGAGACCCAGCGCGAACGGCTGGAAGAAGAGAACAAGGCTTTGAAAGGCCGCCTCGCCGAAGAGGTGGGAGGGCGGCGGATCGTGGCCCACGCGCCGCCCATGCGGCGGGTGCTCGACGTGGTGGAGCGGGTGGCGCCCCGGAGCGTCAACGTCCTGGTGCGGGGCGAGAGCGGCACGGGCAAGGAGCTGGTGGCGAAGCTCCTCCATCACCTCTCTGGCCGGGAGGGGGCGCTCATCGCCGTCAACTGCGCGGCCCTTCCGGAATCTCTCCTCGAAAGCGAGCTCTTCGGCATCGAGGGGGGCGTGGCCACGGGCGTCCAGGCCCGGCCGGGGAAGTTCGAGCTGGCGAACGGCGGTACGCTGTTCCTGGACGAGATCGGCGACATGCAGACCTCCCTCCAGGTGCGCCTCCTGCGGGCCCTCCAGGAGCGCGAGGTGACGCGGGTGGGCGGCCGGCGGCCGATCCCGGTGGACGTCCGGCTCGTGGCGGCCACCCACCAGAACCTGGAGACCCTGGTCGCCGAGAACCGGTTCCGCGAGGACCTCTACTACCGCCTGAAGGGGGTCGAGATCGAGCTGCCGCCTCTGCGCGAGCGCAAACAGGACATTCCTCACCTCGTACGGGCCTTCATGGAAGAGTTCTGCCGGCGGGAGGGGATCCCCATTCCGGCCCTGCGCCCGGAGGCTCTCACCCTGCTGCTGGCCTACGACTTCCCGGGGAACGTCCGCGAGCTCCAGAACCTCATCGAGGGCGCCGTCTCCCTGACGGACAAGGACATCGACGTGGACCTCGTCCGCTCGCTCCTGGGCACCACATCCTCCCAGCAACCGGCGTCTTCCCCCGAGCCTCTCGATCTGGAGACCCTGGAGAAGCGGCACATCGCGCGCATCCTCAAGATGACGGCGGGCAACAAGAGCGAGGCCGCGAAGATCCTCGGGCTGGACCGGAAGACGTTGCAGCGGAAGGGCTACTGAGTCCCGCAAGGTGAAGGTATACTGACGACGGAGGATCTGCCCAATGAGATTCACCGAGGCTGAGAGAGCCGCGATCGGCGCTGAATTGCGTAAATTGAGAGCGGAGGGGAAGGATCGGGTCCATGTCATCCCGTCCCGCGGCGGTTGGCGCGTGTTACGAGAGGGGACCAACAGGGGGAAAAGAGCCTTTCAGGACAAGGAGGAGGCGATCGGCTACGGTCGAGACCTCGCCAAGATCCTGAAGAAGGAGCTCTTGATCCACACCAAGGATGCCGGTCTCGAAGCGCGGGAAAGGTACTCCGATCTGCTGAGCGTCAGCGGTGGCTCCGGGCGGTAGTCTCAGATCCCATGGCGCGTGCAACGAAAGGCTTTGACAGCAGCCTTTTCATCAATTGCCCCTTCGACAAGAGCTACCTCCCTTTACTCCATTCCCTGATCTTCGTGGTCTTCGAATGCGGCCTTCAGCCAAGGCTCGCTTCGTTGGAGGTCGACTCCGGTCAAGTGCGGATGGAGAAGATCAGGGACCTCATCGGCTCCTGCCGCTACAGCATCCACGACATCTCTCGCATGGAGCCTCTCCACCCCGGAGATGACCCACGCTTCAACATGCCTTTCGAGTTGGGGCTTGATCTTGGCTGCCGATACTATGGTTCCCCTCGCCTCAGGAAGAAGCGGTGCCTGATTCTCGAAAAGGAGCGGTATCGATATCAACGTGTCTTGTCGGACATCTCGGGCAATGACATTCGTGCGCACGAGGCGGACGCCGAGACCCTCATGGCAGAGGTACGTAACTGGCTGAGGTCCACAATGGACCGTTCTCTTCCGAGCGCAAGCGAATTGTGGGACCGCTTCAGGATCTTCCGGGGTGATCTGGCGGATGCCCTGACGTACCGCCGTTATTCGGAGCGGGACATCCAAGCGCTGGAGCCCGCGGAGTACATCGAATTCATCAGCGACTGGAAGGCCGGTATTCTCTGAGACAATTTGTCTATGGCGCGACTTTTTGCCACAAAACCCCGGGAAGTGCGGCAATCTTGGGCGTTTTGCGAGAGCGGGCCGGGACGCGGCGCCGCGATCTGGGGCAAAATGTCGCGAGACGGTCCGGGACATTTTGGCGGACTTCTCCGGGTCTTTCTGGTAACATTCTAGAAACAGTAGGGTTACGGGTTTGGTGACGCTGGCGTGGCAGGTTGGCAACAGCCTTGCGATAGGGGAAGGGCGGATGAGGAGGAACGTCATGCTAGACTCCATTCGGAAGCAAGTCGCCGTCCCCTATGTACCGGTCAAGGTGCTGCTGTCCGTGGGTTCTCTGGCCAGCTTCGGCTGGTTGCTCTCGCACGACCTGGTTCACCCGATCGTGATCTACGCTCTTCAGCTCTATTTGTCTTTCTGATTACGCCTGGGTGGCACGGACATGTCTGAAGGCGTTCTCAGGGAGGTGACGCTGGCGCTTCCGATGGCTCCCGAGATGGAGCTTGAGGCGAGCAAGACGGCGACCGCCATTGCCGAGTCGGTCCGGATGAGTCCGGATAGAATCGACGAGGTTCGGATGGCGGTCGTGGAGGCTTGCATCAACGCCTTGGAGCACAGCCACGCGACCGACGGCGAGGTCTTCGTAACCTTCCAGGTGATGGGGGACCGCGATCCGGAGAAGCTGTGCATCCTGGTTCACGACAACGGCGTCGGCTTCTCTCCGGAGGGGCGGGAGGAGCCCAGGATCGAGAGTAAGCTCAAGGCGGTGCGCAAGCGCGGCTGGGGCCTCAAGATCATCCAGGGACTGATGGACGACGTGGAGATCCGCTCTGGCGCCGATGGAACGACGGTCGTGATGTGTAAGATGCTGCGATGAATACGGGGGCGAGCCGATGACCGAAAGCCTCAACGTGACCGTGGATCGCCGCGATGGCCTGGCGGTGATTTACACGGAGGGATATATCAACAACCAGGGTGGCGAGGAGATCGCCCGGGAGGCCTACAAGCTCCTGGACGAGGGGTACAAGCTCCTCCTCCTCAACCTGGCCGGCACGAAGATCGTGAACTCGATCGGCATCTCCATCCTCATCGAGATCATCGAGAAGATGATCGAAATCGAAGGCAAGCTGGGCTTCTGCTGTCTGACTCCCACGATCGAAAAGACCTTTCACATCATGGGCCTCGCTCAATACGCGCCGATCTTCAAGGACGAAGAGACGGCGGTAGCCGAGATGCGGGCCTGATCCGGAGGGACGTCATGGAGGGTTCCGTACCGGCCGGCCGGGTGGCGCAGGCCTGGGACGAGCTGCTGGCTCTCTCGCGCGACGAGACGAGCGAGCGCCAGCTCCTCGAACGGCTCCTCGATCTCTGGTGCAGGGAGCACGGCACCCGGGCCGCCGGCCTGTATTTGAACGGCGGATACCTGAACGGCGACGATGTGCTGGAGCGGGAGGCGAGCGTGGGCGAAGGCCTGCCGGTCGTCTTCGAAGGGAGCCTTGCCGACAACCCCGATGGCTTCGGCCACCTCCCTTTTCCCGGCGGCCATCTCCTGTTCACGCCCCGCGAGGCCCTGCCGGGCGGCGCTTCCTATGCTGAAGACGCCTTCAGCGATCCTCTGACCCTTCTTCTGGCGGCTTCTCTCAAGAGCAGCCGGCTCAAGCACGACCTCAAGGAGCAGCAGTTCCAGGTCAACTACCGGGTCGTCGAGCTGGAAGCCCTCTACGACGTGGGGCTGGCCGTGGCCTCGACCCTCGACCTCGACCGCCTCTCCGAGGAGATCCTGCTGCGCGCCGTGGCGCCTGCTGGATGCCCGGCGCGGCGCCCTCTACATTCTGGAAGACGGCGCTACCGGTTGGCCGGCACGTTCGGCGGCGAAGCGGCCCCGTGGTTCGCGGTCGAGGACCGCGAGCTGCGCCAGCTCTTGATCGGCGGCGACGAGGCGCCCTCGCACCTTCTGCCCGGCGCCCTCTACCTGCTGGGAGTGCCCATCGAGGTCGAGAGCGGCCCGCGCGGCCTGATCGCCGTGGGCGACAAGGAGAGCCGCCGCGGAGTGGGGCCGTTCCTGGCGTCGGACCGGCGCACGCTGTCGCTGTTCGCCAACCAGGCGGCCCTGGCGCTCGAAAACGCCCGGCTCCACCTTCAGGCCCTGGAGAAGGAGCGCCTGGAGCGCGAGATGCAGCTGGCCTCCGAGATCCAGCGCCAGATCCTTCCCAAGGGCGCCCCCGTCGTCCCCGGTTTCCAGCTGGGCGGCTGGTACCGCCCGGCGCGCCAGGTGGGGGGCGACTACTACGACCTCTTCCCCCTGCGGGACGGCCGCATCGGCCTGGTGCTCGGGGACGTCTCGGGCAAGGGGATGCCGGCGGCGCTCATGGTCTCGACGTTGCACTCGGCGCTCCGGCTGCTGCTCGACCAGGTGGCCTTCGGGCCGGCGCTCCTGGAGAAGCTGAACCGCCACATCGCCGAGTCGAGCGCCGCCAACAAGTTCATCACCATGCTGCTGGCCGAGCTCGACCCCCTCTCCGGCGTGCTCCACTACATGAACGCGGGGCACAACCCGGGCATCCTGCTGCGCCGCGACGGCACGGTGGAGGAGCTTGGCGCGGGCGGCCTCCCCCTGGGGCTCATGCCGGAGGCACGGTTCCAGTCCCGCGCCCTCACCCTGGGGCACGGCGACCTCCTGTGCATCTACAGCGACGGCATCACCGAGGCGGAGTCCCCCGCCGAGGAGGAGTTCGGCATGGGCCGGCTGATCGAGCTGCTGCGGGCGGGGCAGGGCTCGCCGCTCCCCGAGCTGATCGAGGCGATCCCCGCCGCCGTGGGCGGGTTCTCCCAGGGCCGGCCGCAGGGGGACGACCAGACGCTGGTGCTGCTGCGCCGCGAGTAGGCCCTCACCCCTGCCCCTCTCCCGGCCCTCCGCCCACCCTGCCGGGGAGAGGGGAAAAGAAGATCGATTTGCTGGCTTTCTCCCTCCTCTCCCAGGAAGGGAGGGTGGCGGGCCGGGAGAGGAGGGCCGGGGAGGTGAGGGGCGCGCTACAATCGCCCGCCATGAAACGCCTCATCCTGCCGTTCGCGCTCTTTTTGTCGATCCCGCTTTCCCTGGGTGCCCAGGGAGACAAGGCCGAGGTCATCCTCTCCAAGCCGGACGCTCCCAAGTGGGCGCTCGCCATCCACGGCGGCGCGGGGACGATCCCCAAGACCCTTCCCGAGGCCGAGAAGCAGCAGTACCTGAAGTCGCTCACCGCGGCGCTGGAGATCGGCCGGGACGCGCTCCGCTCGGGCGGCACCAGCCTGGACGCGGTCGAGAAGGTGGTGCGCTTCCTGGAGGAGGACCCGCTGTTCAACGCCGGCAAGGGCGCCGTCTACACCCACGAGGGCACCCACGAGCTGGACGCCGCCATCATGGACGGGCGGGATCTCTCCTGCGGCTCGGTGGCGGGGCTGAAGACGGTCAAGAGCCCCATCTCGCTGGCGCGGCTGGTCAAGGAGAAGTCGCCGCACGTCTTCATGGTGGGCGAGGGGGCGGAGAAGTTCGCCACGGAGATGAAGGTGGAGCGGGTGCCCGAACACCTGGTTCGACACCCCCAAGCGCTACGAGCAGTGGCAGGAGACGCTCAAGAAAGAGGAGAAGGACAAGGACACGGTGGGCGCGGTGGCGCTCGACGTCCACGGCAACCTGGCCGCCGCCACCTCCACGGGCGGGCTCACCAACAAGCGCTTCGGCCGGCTGGGCGACGTGCCGGTGATCGGCGCCGGCACCTACGCGAACAACAAGACGTGCGCCATCTCCGCCACCGGCTACGGCGAGGAATTCATCAAGCACACGGTGGCGCACGACGTCTCGGCGCTCGTGGAGTACGCCGGCCTGACGCTCCAGCAGGCGGCGGACCGGGTGATCCACCAGAAGCTTCAGCCGGGGGACGGCGGGGTGATCGGCGTAGGGCGGGACGGCTCGATCGCCCTGGTCTTCAACTCCGAGGGGATGTACCGGGGGGCCGCGGACTCCGCGGGCCGTTTCGAGGTCAAGATCTGGGAGTAGCCGCCCTTTGGGAGCAGGCGCCCCGGAGTCTCAGTCCAGGGCCCGGGATCAGTCGAGGGCGAACCGCAGGCCGGAGATGCCGGCGAGCGCCAGCATCGGCGCCGTGGTGGCCCGGAACAGGCCGGCGGCGGTGGCGATGGGCACCAGCTCGGACCCGACCCCCAGCACGCGCCAGAGGATCTCCGGCAGCGAGTCCTCCCAGATGAGGTCCGGCAGGGAACGGCCGAGCGCGCCGCCGGAGACCTGGCGGGCGCCGCGGATCACGGCCCGGAAGCGCAGGGCATGGGCGTCGTAGATCTCGACGGGCTCCAGGGCCGCGCCCCACAGGCCGCCGTCCGCCAACCGCAGCAGCTCCTCTTCGGAGGCGCCGCCGGGCAGCAGGAAGAGATGGGCGGGGATGGCCGCGTCTGGCGCCACCCGCTGGGGCGTGGGGGTGAGGCCGAGCTCGCGGGCCAGCCGGTCGTCCAGGGCCGGGGTGACAGCCACGCCGGCCGTGACCAGGTCGACGGGCCGGCAGGCGGCGCCCAGGAAGTCGAAGGGGAAGGGGAGGCCGCGCGGATCGGTGGGATCGTCGCGCAGGCTCAAGAGGGGGTGGAAGACGGGCTGGCCCAGCCGCTCGCGGAGGAAGGAGACGCCGGAATGGAAGGACTCGGAGGTGAAGGCGTGCCGGTTGAGCAGCTCGAACAGCCCGGCCACGGCCTCCTGGGAGAGGAGGAGCGGTGCGGGGTCTTCCGGCGGCGGCACCACGTCCGGCGGACCGTGGCGGCGGCGCGCCCGGGCGAAGACCTCGGGCGCGTTCAGTCCGGCGAGCGAGCGCGAGGCTGCCGCCGCGCGCCCGGCGCCCGGCTGGCGCCCGCGGATCACCTCGATCCAGGCGGAGGTCACCGGGGTGGCTCGACGCAAGCCCTGGCTGTTCGCCACGGCCACGCGCCCTTCGGACCAGCCGAAGCGGGCCGTCTCGCTTCTTTCGGAGAGGCGCTGCACGAGGTCGCGGGCGCGGTCCGGCGTCATGCGCACCAGGTCCGGGTCATGGAGGCCGGCCGTGTCGACCGGCAGGGCCTGTTCCGGCGGTGGCTGGGGGGGCGGCGTGGCGGCCGCGAGGCGCGCCTGGGCCATGGCGTCGCGCAGGGCGTTCTCGAGGTCCGAGAGGCCGGCGGCGCTGGTGCGGTGGAGGCCCGTGCGGCCGGATTCCCGGACCCTTATGAGGATCGTCCGCTCATGCTGCGCGTAGGTGTCGCGCCGCCGCTTGCCGTTGCTCTCCTGGCCGCGCCGGACCTCCAGCCAGGAGATCTCCGTGGCCTCGGCCGGGGAGACCGCCAGCACGTGCTCCAGGCGGCGGACGATGTCGTCAAGAGCCACCGGACCTTCGGGAAACATGGGCGGGAGTGTACATCGCCCCCCGGAAAAATATAACTTTCCTCAAGATTTCTTATGGCTTGGACTTTGCACCCCCAGGGTAAGACCCTGGCGGCTGGAACCAGGGAAAGGGCACTATGAATCGTAGAGTTACGCCGTTCGTGTGGGGCATGCTGATGACGACCGCGCTTTTCGGGCTCGCCAAACCCTCTCATGGAGAGGCCTATGGAGAGGACGTCGCCGACCTCATCCTGAGGCACGGCGCCTTCTATCCCGTGCAACCTCCGGGCCGGATCGAGGGGAGCCTCGCCGTGCGCGGCGGGCGCATCGTCTATCTGGGGCCCGACGCCGGGGCCGAGGCGCTGCGGGGGCCGAAGACGCGGGTGATCGACCTCGCGGGCCGCGCCGTCACGCCCGGGCTGATCGACGCCCACTCCCATCTCATGGGGCTGGGCCAGGCGCTCCAGGAGGTCGACCTCACCGGGACGGCGACCTACGAGGAGATCGTGCGCAAGGTGCGCGAGGCGGCCGCCAAGGTGCCGGCCGGCTCCTGGGTGCGCGGCCGGGGGTGGGACCAGAACGACTGGCCGGAGAAGGGGTTCCCCACCCACGAGGCGCTGACCGCGGCCGTGCCGGACCATCCCGTCTGGCTGACCCGCGTGGACGGCCACGCCGCCCTGGTGAACGCCCGCGCCATGCAGGCGCTGGGCATCGACGCCGCCACCAAGGACCCGTCCGGCGGCCGGTTCCTGCGCGGCGCCGGCGGCAAGCCCACGGGCGTGCTGGTCGACAACGCCATGGGCGTGGTGGAAGGGCGCATGCCGGCTCCTTCGGTGGACGACCTCCAGCGCGCCCTGCGCCTGGCCGCCGGGCACTGCGTGGAGCTGGGCCTGACCACGGTGACCGACATGGGGATCGGCGACGGCGACTACCGCGCTTACACCGCCCTGCGCAAGGCGGGCGAGCTTCCCCTGCGCGCCGCCCTCTTCCTCACCGACGACGACCGCCTGCTCACCCACTGGTTCGAGCGCGGGCCGGAGATCGATCCCGACGCCCGCGTGCTGGTGCGCGGGGTCAAGCTCTACATCGACGGTGCCCTGGGCAGCCGCGGCGCCGCCCTGGTGGAGCCCTACAGCGACGACCCCGGCAACCTGGGGCTCCTGGTGACCACCGGCGACCACCTGGAGGACGTGTCCCGCAAGGCGCTCGCCAAGGGGTTCCAGGTGGGGATCCACGCCATCGGCGACCGCGGCGGGCTGGTGGCGCTCGACGCCATGGAGCGGGCGTTCGGCGGTTCACCGCCGGGGCGCCCGGAAGCCCGCTTCCGGCTGGAGCACGCCCAGGTGCTGCGCCTGGAGGACGTGGAGCGCATGGCGCAAGCTGGGAGTGATCGCCTCCATGCAGCCCACCCACGCCACCTCCGACATGCCGTGGGCGGGGGACCGGGTGGGCGACCGGCGCCTCGCCGGAGCCTACGCCTGGCGCAAGGTGCTGAACGCCGGCGGCCGCCTGGCCCTGGGGAGCGATTTTCCCGTGGAGTCGGCGGACCCGCGGCTCGGCCTCTACGCCGCCGTGACTCGCCAGGACCTCGCAGGGCGAAGCCGGCGGGCGGCTGGCTGCCGGGCGAGCGGCTGACCCGCGAGGAGGCCCTTCGCGGTTTCACGCTGGACGCGGCCTGGTCGCTCTTCCTGGAAAAGGAGGTCGGCTCGCTGGAGGTCGGCAAGCGGGCCGACCTCGTGGTGTTCGCCCGCGATCCCATGACCGTCCCCGAGGCGGAGATCCCCAAGGCCGAGATCGACTTCACGGTGGTCGACGGCAAGGTGGTCTACGAGAGGGGGCGCGGGCGGTGACAGTCCGTGCCCTGCGGGGCCGTTTCTCCCGAGTCCTCTGGGTGCTCGCCGTGGTCCTGGCCCTGGGGGTCTCGATGGACGTGCCCGCCCTCGCGGGCGACGGCTTGGAGAGCCAGCGCCAGGCCATGGTGGAGCAGCAGGTCAAGAAGCGGGGGATCACCAAGCCGGAGGTGCTGGCCGCCATGGGGCAGGTGCCCCGGCACCTCTTCGTGCCGAGCTCGCTGCGGGACAAGGCCTACAGTGACGAGGTGCTGGTGGTGGGGCCGGGGCGCACGGTCTACACGCCCTACATGGTGGCGCTCATGACCTCGCTTCTCGACCTGAAGCGGGGCGACCGGGTGCTGGAGATCGGCACGGGCTCGGGCTACCACGCGGCCGTGCTCTCCCGGATCGCCCGCGAGGTCTACTCGGTGGAGATCAACAAGCTGGTCGCCAATGAGGCGAGCACGCGGCTCTCCGTGCTGGGCTACCACAACATCGAGGTCTGGGCGGGGGACGGCTACAAGGGGTGGCCCGACAGCAGTAAGAAGTTCGACGCCATCCTGCTTTCAGTGGCACCGAAGGAAGTACCCCGGCGCTCTTCAAGCAGCTCCGGGTCGGCGGTAAGATGGTGGTGCCGGTCGGTGGTGGCCTCCTTCAGGATCTCATGGTGGTCACGAAGGCCGCCGACGGCCTGGAGAAGAGAACGATCATTCCCGTGCGGCTTCAGCCGATGGTGCAGAATGGCGGCAAGTAAGGGGATTTTCCTGTTCGCGGCCTTGGTGCTGGCCGCGGTGGGCTGCATGGCGGCGCCGCCCCGGCCGCCCGCGGAGGAGACCGAGTTGGCCGAAGCGCGCCGGGAGATGGTGGACGAGCATCCGCGCCCGCGGCGTCACCGACGCCGCCGTGCTCGCCGCCGTGGGCGCGGTGCCCCGGCACCTCTTCGTGCCGGAAGAGGAAAGGCACCACGCCTACGAGGACCATCCGCTGCCCATCGGCCTCGGCCAGACGATCTCCCAGCCCTACATCGTGGCGCTCATGACCTCGCTGCTCGATCTGCGGCCGGACAGCCGGGTGCTGGAGGTGGGCACCGGCTCGGGCTATCAGGCGGCCGTCCTCTCGCGCCTGGCGGGCCAGGTCTACTCGATCGAGATCCTGCCGCCCCTGGGCGAGCGGGCCCGCCGCACCCTCGCCGAGCAGGGGCTACAAGAACGTCCACGTGCGCGTCGGCGACGGCTACAAGGGGTGGCCCGACGCGGCCCCCTTCGACGCCATCATCGTCACCGCCGCGCCCGCCAGCATCCCCGCCCCCCTGCTCGAGCCAGCTCAAGAAGGGGGGCAAGATGGTCATCCCCGTGGGCAAGGCCTACCAGGATCTCATCGTGATGACCCGCCGCCGCGATGGCGGCTTCGACCGCACGAACGTCCTCCCCGTGCGCTTCGTCCCCATGACGGGCGAGGCGCAGAGCCGCACGCCGTAAGGCCCTCCCAGGGCCCCCCCAAAGGGCCGACAAGGACCCTCAAGGACGGGCAAGGACTTTCAAGGACGGGCAACCTGTCATTCGCCGCGCGTCCTTTACGTCCTTATTGTCCTTTTTGTCCTTGTCCTTTACAGGGTCTTCCAGCCCGTGTTTGACGCCGCCCCGGGGGGAACGTACGCTGTGCGGATCAAGGCAAGGAGCCGCCGGGTTGGACGAGATTCCACGTGAGAGCATCCTCGGGCTGGACAACATCCGTCTCGACCTCCCGGTGGCGAGCGTGGGCAGCCGCTCGCTCGCGGCGTTCCTGGACTATCTCGTGCTCGCGGGCCTGTCCCTTCTCTGGGTGCTGATCACCGTCCTCGGGCTGGCTCGCTTCCTGCCGGATGCCACGGCGGTCCTCCTGATCGTGGGGCTCTTCCTCCTCCAGTGGGGCTACTTCGCCGTCTTCGAGATCGTGAGCGGCGGCCGCACGCTGGGCAAGATGGCCCTTCACCTGCGGGTGGTCACCGCCGAGGGTGGAACGGCCGGGGCGGGCTCGATCCTCATCCGCAACCTCGTGCGCAGCCTGGACCTCTTTTTCGGCGTGCCCTTGATGGCCATCGATCCGCTGGCCCGGCGGCTCGGCGACCGCCTGGCCGGCACCCTTGTGGTCCATGAGCATGGCCAGGAAGCGGCGCCCGTCCTGGGCCGGGTGCCGCCCGGCTGGGGACCCCGGGAGCTCGCGGCGGTCGAGTCGTTCCTCGCCCGGGAACAGGGGCTTCACGACACGGCGGGGACCTGGGAGATGGCCGACCGCATCGTGGCGCGCATCCGCCGCGACGCCCCCGAGCTGCTGAGCGGGGTCGACGCCAAGGCCGATCCGGTGAAGGCCATCCGCCAGGCCCTTCAGGTGGAAGAGGCCTGATGGACTACGCGCGCTTCGTCCGCCTGCGCCGGCCGCTGTGGGACGCCTTCGAGCGCGGTCTGGCGGATTCGCGCCGGCGCCCCCGCGACGTGGACTATGGCGGCCTGGAGGGGATGGCCCTCCAGTACCGCCAGGTGCTGCACGACCACGCCCTGGCCGGCTCCCGTTTTCCCGGCACCGCCGCGGCCCGGAGGCTTCAGGGGCTGGCGCTCGAAGGCACGCGCCGGTTGACGGGCGAGAAGGGCGAAGGCCGGGCGAGCCTGGGCCGCTTCCTCTTCGTCAAGTTCCCCCAGGCCTTCCAGCGCCAGCTCGGCGCCACCGCCGTGGCCCTCACCCTCTTCCTGCTCGCCACCCTGTGGGGGCTGGCCCTGGGGATTCTGCGCCCCGGGCTCGGCGTGACCCTCCTGGGGCCGGAGTCCATCCGGGGGCTGGAGGAGGGGCGGCTGTGGACCCACTCCCTGGTCACCACGGTGCCGCCGAGCGTGGCCTCGTCCGGCATCGCCACCAACAACATCACGGTGGCGCTCACGGCCTGGGCGGGCGGCGTTCTGGCGGGCTGCATTCCCCTCTACGTGCTGCTGTTCAACGGGCTCCTGCTGGGCGCGCTCTTCGGCGTCACCCTGCATTACTCGATGGCCGGCGCGCTCCTCGAGTTCATTTCGGCCCACGGGCCGCTGGAGCTGACCCTCATCATCGTCTCGTCCGCGGCGGGGCTGTCCATCGGCCGCTCCCTGGTGGCGGCCGGCGACCGCCCCCGCGCCCTGGCCCTGCGCGACGCCAGCCGGGACGCCCTGACCGTGCTGATCGGCTGCGTGCCCTGGTTCGTGGTGCTGGCCCTGGTGGAGGTGCTGGTCTCGCCTCAGCCGTTCCCCTTCGTCCTCAAAGTCATCCTGGGGCTCGCCCTGGAGAGCCTCTTCCTTGCCATGGCCTTCCGGCCCGTGGCCCCGGAGCCGATCCCATGAACGATCCCCTGCTGTTTCAGCGTCCCGGCCCCATGCCCTTCCGCCTGCTCATCGACGAGGCCATGCGGCTGACCCGCCGGCATTTCCGCGTGCTCTACCTGCCGGTCGCGATCCCGGTCGCCGTGCTGGTGACGATGGTTTCCGTGGCCCAGGCCCTGTGGTTTCCGCACATGTTGACCAACCCCGCCGGCTCGCTGGGGATGCTTCCCGTGTTCTACCTGATGCTCTTCGTGTTCATCGGGCTCCTGCTGGTGGCGTACACGGCCTTGCAGGCGGCGGTGGTCGACGCCTTGAACGGCCGGCCCGTCGACATGAAGCGGGCCTGGGGGTTCGCCTTCCAGGGCCGGACGCTGGGCACCCTGGTTCTCTGGTACGCGGCGATCGTCGCCTCCCTTCTCTGCTGCTGCGTTCCTGCGCTCGTCGTCGCCCCTCTGCTGGCGTTCGTCCTGCCGGTCATGGCGGACGAGGGGCGGTACGGGGTGGCTGCCCTGAGCCGCAGCTCCGAGCTGACCACCTACGACCCGGGCCTGGGGTTCTTCGAACGGCCCATCGTCAAGGTTTTCCTGTTCCTCTTCCTCGGCATGCTCATCTCCTACCTGCTGGGCCTGCTGGTGGCCCTGCCTTTTCAGATCCCCATGTGGATCGCAATGTTCCGCCAAACCGCGGTGGGTGGAGACCCGGTCCAAAGCCTTTCGGGCCTGATGTGGCTCCAGGTGCCGGGCCAGTTCCTCAACGCCATGGTCAGCACGGGGGTCTACATCTATACGACCTGCGGCCTTTCACTGCTCTTCTACGATGCCCGCGGCCGCAAGGAGGGCGTGGACCTCCGTTCGGAGATCGACGACGTCTTTGGCGGAACCGGCGGCACTGGGGGCACCGGCGGAACGCTGCCTCCGGAGCTGCCGCTCGCATGACCGCAATAACCGCTATAACCGCAATGTCCGCCGACCGGGCCCTGGTGCAGCGCGTGCTGGCGCGAGAGCGGCGTCGAGCAGACCCCGGTGCCGCCGGAGACCTCCTACTTGGCGGAGGTGGTCAGCTTTCTCCTGCAGGCGATGCAGAAGGCTCTCGAGGCGGGCCTCGAGAGGCTCAACCTGCCGCCGGCCCTGGTTACCGTCGTCGTCTGGGGACTGGCCGCCCTTGCGGTCCTGCTGATCGCCTGGGTGGCCCTCTCGTGGTGGCGGCGCAGGCGGCGCGCGAAAGATCCGGGCGCGGGATCGGTCGCCGCCCTCGAGGTTCCGCCCTCCCGGCGCACGGCCGCCGCGTGGCGCGCCGAGCTCGATCGCCGTCTGGCCGAAAACCGGATCGCCGAGGCCCTGGAGGCGCTCTGGTGGTGGCTCGCCCGCTCGCTGGCCGGCGACCGCGCCGAGCCGGACTGGACGACCCGCGACCTGGTGGCGCGGTCACGCCGGGAGAATTCGAGGGACCTTCGGGACCTGGTCCGCCGCCTCGACGCCTTCACCTATGGTCCCCACCCTCCCGCCGTGGACGACCTCCGGCGCCTCGTGGGCCGGCTGGAGGCAGCCCTCGCGTGAAGCTTCTGGCCCGCAACCGGCTGGTGGTCGGCATCGCCTTGTTCCTTCTGCTGTGCATCGGCGTGATGCTGTACTTCTCCCGGCCGGGGGAGGCGCGCGGCAGCGTGCTCTCCCGCGGGCCGGGCGGCTGGCTCGCGGCCCGGCGTTACCTCGAAGCCCGGGGAACCCGCGTGGCGCTGCTCGACCGGCCGGCCAGCGGCTCGCCGGGCGAAGGGGTGCTCGTGGTGAGCTTTCCCTGGCAGGGCGGCCTCTCGGAGGAGGCCGCCGATCCCCTGGAGGAGCACTTGCGGCGCGGGGGTGACCTCGTCGTCGCCTACTCCGGAGAGGTCACCAACAAAGCGGAGTTGGTGGTCCTGGAGCAGCTGGGCCTGCCACTCCAGGAGGCCCGTAAGGTGGTGCTCAACCCCGTGCGCTGGCGCCGGTTCGCCCGCGAGGAATGGGACCTCCAGCCTTCGAAAGGAACCGTGGGAGCCGGCTCGGTCCGTATCTGGGCTCCGCGCTGGTCTCCGGAGATCCCCAAGGAGGCGGAGGTGCTGCTGCGCTCTCCCCAGGGCGGCCCGGCCGCGGCCCTGCTCGAGCGCTTCAAGGGCCGGATCTGGGTGGTGCCCGCCGACGCCTTCGCCAACTCCCGGCTGGCCAACCCGGGCAACGCCGACCTTCTGGAGATGCTGCGCCGGCGCCTGGGGGACCGGTGGACGTTCGACGAGTACCATCACGGCCTGGTGAGCCGCGGGGCCATCGAGTCGGCCAGCCTGGGGAGGACGCTGGACCTGATCCTCCTGCACCTCGCCTTCCTCTACGTGGTGGCCCTGCTCACCCTCTCCCGGCGGTTCGGGCCGGCCTGGAGCGAGCCGCCCGTGGTGACCGGCTCGGCGGGCTCGTTCCTGCTCGGCCTCGGGACCCTGCACAACCGCCTGGGACACCACGCGGAGGCGGCCCGCCGCCTGCTGGAGCGCACCCGGGAGCTGGACCGCAACCTCATCCTGCCCGACGACCTGGACCGCCGCGCCGCCGAACCGCCGGACCTCGCGAGCTGGTCGAGCTGGCGCGGGAGGTGGCGCGCCTGCGGACCGGCCGGGCTCACCCTGAACCGAAAAGACTTCGAAGAGACCTTACGGGAGACCGCAGCATGACCCAGCCCGCCGAGCCGACTGACCTCACGACCGAGCGCCTCACGACCGAGCGCCTCACGCAGGCGGCCCAGGAGATCGTCGCCGCCCTGGAAGGCGCCGTCCTCGGCCAGCGCGCCGCCGTCGAGACCCTGGTCATCGCCTACATGGCCGGCGGCCACGCCCTGCTCGAAGGGATGCCCGGGCTCGGCAAGACGCTCCTGGCCCGCGCCTTCGCCTCCGCGCTCGGCGTGCAGTTCAGCCGCGTCCAGTTCACCCCCGACCTGATGCCGGCCGACGTCATCGGCACCAACGTCTACGACGCCTCCACCGGCTCCTTCCGCCTCATGCGCGGGCCGGTGTTCACCCAGATCCTGATGGCCGACGAGATCAACCGCACGCCGCCCAAGACCCAGGCCGCCCTCCTCGAAGCCATGCAGGAGCGCCAGGTGACCATCGACGGCGTGCCGCTCTCCCTGCCGGAGGGCTTCTTCGTCATCGCCACCCAGAACCCCGTCGAGCTTCGAAGGCGTCTACCCCCTGCCGGAGGCCCAGCTCGACCGTTTCCTGGTGAAGATCGAGATGGGGCTCCCCGCGCCCGAGGCCGAGCTGGACCTCTACGAAAGGCCGTGGCGGGCGAGCTGGCCGACTGGGGCGGCTCGCTGCCCGCCCCCGTGCTTCAGCCCGGCGAGGTTCTCGCCCTGCGCCAGGCGGCCCGCCGCGTTCACGTGGCCGAGGAGCTGCTCGTCTACCTCTCCCAGCTGGCGCACGGCGTCCGCCGCTCGCCCCAGGTGGACCTGCCCGTCTCCCCGCGCGCGGCCCTGGCCCTGCTCGAAGCCGGCCGCGCGAGCGCCCTGCTCGAAGGGCGCGACTTCCTCATTCCGGACGACTTGAAGCGCCTCCTCGTGCCCTGCTGGGCCCACCGCATCCTCCTCACTCCCGAGGCGGAGCTCGAAGGCTTCGACGCCCGCCGCATCCTGGACGGCGTGGCCGCGGCCGTGCCCGTGCCGCACTGAGGACTGACCTTGGCGTCTCGCCGCTCGACCTCACCCCGGCCCTCTCCTAAAGGAGAGGGAGCTTGGATTTGTTTTTCTCCCTCTCCTTTAGGAGAGGGCCGGGGTGAGGTCGAGCTGGCACAACGCCGAGTCGAGGCTGACCATGCCCGCCCTCGCTGCTTCCAGCTCCTCGGCCTGATCACGTTCCTCCTGGTGGCGTCCTTCCTGGACGGGCGGCTGGCCTGGGCCGCCATCACCCTGGACGTGATCCTGGCGGTGGCGACGCTGGTGGATTTCCGGCGGGCCTCCGGCATCCCGCTCGAAGCCTCGCGCACCTGGCCGCCGCTGCTGGTCCAGGAGGCTCCGGCGGAGATGGCGGTGACCGTGTCGGTGTCCGGGGAAACCCGCCGGCCCGTCACGGTCCTCCTCCGCGAGGGGCTGCATCCCGGGCTGGCCGAAGGCCCCTTGCGCCGGCAGATCGAGATCGCGGGGCCGGGCCGGCTGGCCTGGACGTGGCCGCTCGTGCCGCGCCGCCGGGGCGAGCACCGCACGGCGCCGCTCTCGGCCCGCGTCCTCGGTCCCTGGAAGCTCGCCTGGGCTCAGCGCGACCTGCTGCCCGGCGAGACCGTCCGCGTCTTCCCCCAGGTCCGGTGGGAGGGCAAGGTCGGCCAGCTCCTCGCCCTCGCCCAGCGCAAGCGGATGGGGCAGATCCCCATGAAGATGCACGGCGTCGGCACCGAGCCCTACGCCCTGCGCGAATACCTTCCGGGCGATCCCCTGGGCAAGATCCACTGGAAGGCCACGGCGCGGCACGGCCGGCCGGTGACCCGGGAGGACACCTGGGAGCGGAGCGCGCGCCTCGTCGTCCTCCTCGACTGCGCCCGCGCCATGGCCTCCATGGACGGCCGCCGCAGCAAGCTCGACTACGCCGTGGCGGCCACCCTCGCCCTCACCCGCGTGGCGGCGGCGCGGGGCGACCAGGTCACGATCCTCGCCTTCGCCGGCCGCGTGCTGCGCACCGTCCGCGTGCGTCCGGGCGGCCGTGGCGCGAGTCTCGCCTACGCCGCGCTCTACGACGTCGAGGCCCAGCTCACCGAGCCCGCCTACGACCTCGCGGCCGAAGCCGTCTTCGGCGTCGAGTCGCGGAGCGCCACCGTCGTCCTCTTCACCTCGGTGGTGGACCTCGCCGCCGCCGAGCTGCTGCGCGAATCTCTGCTCCGCCTCGGCCGCCGGCACCGGGCCCTGCTGCTCAACCTCGAAGACCCCGAGCTGCGGGCCCTCGCCGCCTCCGAGCCCGAGACCCCGCCCCAGGCCTTCGCCCAGATCGCCAGCCTGGAGATCCAACTCGCCAACCGCCGCCTCGCCCGTCACCTGCGCCGCGGCGGCATCCGGGTGGTCAACACCCCCGCCGACCGGCTGGCCCTGGAAGCTCTGGACGCGTACCTGGCGATCTATTCTCGGGCGGGCTCGGCGAGCACCCGTGCCTGAGGAGGGTCTCTCCTCAGCCACGCGGAAAGCTCCGATCGATCGCGCTCAGCGGCCGCCCTGCTGGAGATCATCGCCCAAGCCGCCCCTACCCCCGCCCCATCAGCTCCAATTGCACCAGCCGCATGAAATCCTGCGCGTTCGTCACCACCCCGAACGCCTGGTGGGTGCCGCGGTCCTTCAGCTTGCCCACCACGAACTCCGTCTGGTCCACGCAGATCGTGGTGATCTCCGAGATCGAGCCGTCCGGGCGTACGCAGAAGGTGGGGAGCATGTTGCCGGCGGCGATGGCGTGGAGGGCGGTGGCCACCATCACCACCATGGTCGCCTTCGAGGTCAGCTCCCGCATGGCTTCCTGGGAGTCGAGGGCCGAGGGGATCGTCTCCGGCAGCGGCCCGTCGTCGCGGATGGAGCCGGCCAGCACGTACGGCGTGCCCGTCACCGTCAGCGCGTGCATGATCCCGCCCTCCAGGCGCCCGGAATCCACCAGCGCCCGGATCGACCCCGCCTTCTTCACCTCGTTGATCGCCCGCATGTGCGTCGAGTGCCCGCCCGCCGTGCCCGAGCCGTCCGCCAGCATGCCGAGCGTCGTGCCGTAGAGCGCGGCCTCCACGTCGTGCACCCCCACGGCGTTGCCCGTGATCACGCCGTGGCAGAAGCCGTTGTGGATCAGCCACTCCATGGCGATCCGCCCGCGGGCGTGCACCAGCGCCGGGCCGATCACCCAGAGGATGTTCCCGTCCGTCCCCGCGGTTGCGGATGAACTCGCGGAAGATCGCGTCGTAGTTCACCGGCTTCTCCCGGCTCACCTCCGACGCCATGAACGCGAACGCCTCGGGCACGTGCGTGTCGTCCACCTCGCCCGAGAACCCGCGGTCCCACACCAGCACCCCCTCCGTGCCGTCCTCGGCCGACGCCACCGCCACCCGGTCGCCCTTGCGGACCAGGCGGAACTCCTTGATCACCAGCCGCTCCGTGGCCGGGTCCCACACCAGATGCGAATCCATCCGCGGCCGTTCCGGCATCCGCCAGCGCCCGCCGACCTTTACATAGGTGGGATGGTTCGTGGTCGACATGAACCCGTCCGGCAGCACCGTGTCCGCCGGCGCCGGCTCGAACCGGCATTCAGGGGCGTTCGCGAGACGAGGGATCGAAAAATCGGGTTCTCGGTACATGGGGGCTCCTCGGGTGTGCAAAGCGGCGGGGCGGATCGTAGCATTGGAAAAGCCCCTCATCACCCTGGCCCTCTTCTCCCTTCGCACTCCCAACCGCCGGGAGAAGAGGGAGAGCCCGGAGGGCGCCAGACCCTAGCCCCGGGTGTCAACCTGGTGTCAACCCGGGGAAACCGTCGCCCCCAACCTCAACAAGCCCTGAAAGGGCGGCAGAAGGCTTGGCGTAGCGCCCGGTCCGTCCAGGAGATCCATGTCCTCTGGAGAGGGCGTTTTTTCTCTGGAACACCCTCGCCAAGCGCGAAACAGGGTCGCCAGCCGCTGAACAGGGTCGCCAGCGCATGGCGAGGGTCGCCAGCGTTTGGCGAGGGTCGCCAGCCGCTGAGCAGGGTCTTCCAGAGAAAAAACGCCTCTCCAGGGGACAAACAGCCTTCCCCGCGTCTGAAAATCTTCTCCAGTCCGTGGTGAGTCTCGCCAGTCGCCGGGCAGATCTCCAGAAAGCCCAGTACGAACTTCGGGCACGTCGTACTAGTACAGGCACCGGCAAACGTTGTCCGGTCGGCACGTGGAGGTACCACCCACCGCGCTGCAGGCCGCGATCTGCTGGGGAGTGCAGCAATACCGCACATCGACCTGCGCCGGGCTGGCCGACTGAAGAGCGGCAGGGATCAGACCGAGGGCCGAGCGTCGTCCTTGGCCTTGGTGGATGGCATCATTCCAGTCGATGGTTGTGAGGCTGCTGGGCGACAATTATTGAATAGATCTTATCGTTCAAAGGGAGTATGAGCGAGCAGGCTTCGAGCTATTATTTGGCCGATCCTAACAGGCACAGCATTGCCGATAAGCCGGCCCAACACGCTGAAACGCACCTGCTGTCCCTTAGGTAAAAAGTGGTATGTGTCCGGGAACGTCTGGAGAACTGCCGCTTCTCGGAGCGAAATGGCCCGGTCTTGATCAGGGTGTCCAAATCGACCATTGCCATAACCAAAGCACTGTGTGGTAATTGTTGGGGACGGGGTATCCCATTCCATGCGTCCGTAAACACTAGGATAGGTTGCTCCAGAATCCTTGCGATGGCAGTACGCAATAAGAGATTCGTCCCAATCGCGCCATGTACCGCCTGGGATAGAAGCTCTAATTCTCTTTAAGTTGAGTGCGCTAAGGGAACATGCGGAGTGCAGCGCGTCCGAGGGATCGGTTTCGCCTGCAGATATTGGTGATAGATGGGATATGGCGTCGCGAACGGTAGCTTGAGGCGTTGTATTCGAGGGCTTCAGTAATGTGATGGGCCCTACCTTGGACGCAAGTAAGACAAGTCTTTTTCGAGTCTGAGGAACACCATAATGAGCGCACTCAATGACATCCCACCATAGTGAATAGCCGTCGAAAGCTTCCAGAAAATTGCTGAATACGTTGTGATTGAGGAGTTGGGGCACATTCTCCATCGTTACGAATTCTGGCTTGACCTCTCTGACCAATCGACCGAAGTCCGTTACGAGGTCCCATTTATTGTCTTTACGAAGTTGGCGACCTTTGCGGCTATATGTCGAAAATGGTTGGCATGGTGCACAGCCAGCCAAGAGTCTAAGTTTCGACTTCCCGTAAAGCTTGGACAACTCCTTGCCGGATAAGTTTCGAACATCCTTCTGTATGAAGGCGGCGCTATTATTGCGTTCATATGGAAACGTACACTGCGGATCCAGGTCAATGCCGGCTGCAACCCGAATGCCACCTTGAATTAGCCCATGCGTTAATCCCCCCAGTCCGCAAAAAAGATCGACGCACGTGATCTTGGCGTTCTTCCCTGCCCTTGATCTCGCTGATCCGCGTTTCGCTGCCCGCGCCAAGGTCACGGCTGAATCTCCTGAGTCGGGCGCCGTTCTGGAACTAGAAATTCGTATGCTTCGATGTAGCTTTTAAAGGCAGCAAGAACCTCTCCAAGGTAGGAAGCAGTCCTTTGCTTCAGCTCTCTTAAGTCGACGACGGTAACACCCTCGCCGCATTCGGCGAAAGAGAGGCTCCCGTGTGCGAGCCGATTGCGGAGGTTCTTTACGAGAGCTAAGGGCCCCTTGTCGTCGCGGAACGGTCGTTTAACGCCTTCGTAAACGTCCCTGCTGATCTGTAGATTCAAGCCTAGGCGATCTGTGATTAATTTTATTTCTTCATCATCCCAATTGCCGCGCCGCCCCTTTTCTACATCCCATTTCGTAAGGGGAAGAGCCTTGACCAACATTTCGCAAAGCTCAAATGCTCGTTGCAGCCGTTTCTCATAGCTTAAGTCAACGTGAGTACGCACTGCGGAGCGCACCCATTCACGGCGAAGTTTTATAGATAAATCGCCTGGGTACCAGCGTCCATTGTCTGCTGCCGCCTCGACGACGGCGTCAATGCACCATGTGACGGTAGCTTCAACAAGATTGTAGAGGTGCAGGTAGACGGCTGAGTACAAAATTTTTTGCTGCTGGACAGTAATTGGCTGCCCTCCCAGTCGAGGAGGGCCAATCTGGACTTGGCGTTCTAGGGCTTCGAGCAAGTCTAGGTATGTGTCAATTTCCTGAAGTCGCTCTTCAAACGTCTCCGTCAGAGAAATCACGCTTCAGTCTCCTCGAGCAAATGATCACGCACGAAATGTAGGCGCCTTTTGAGTCTGCCGATTGCGTTGGCACCATCCGATCCTATGACCGTACTGAAATTCTCGCTATTGAGCCAGTCGATTTGGATTACCTGGTTGGCCAACTCTGGACGCTGTCTTAAGGCAAGGTAACTCCCTATTGCAATGGCTTCGAACCGTGCCCGTGGAGTTGCCGTTCCTTTTGCCGTTCGCCGAAAGCCTAGCGGGAAAACTCTAGCCACAAATGACATGGTATCTATAAATCGTTGCCGATACTCGCCTATGGAGATCGGGTTTTCGTAAAAATGTTGATTCATTCTGCGCGCATAGTTGAACAAAAACTGCGAGACTCTGTCCTGGTAACCCTCGAGGCCGTCGCTATAGGCGAAAAACCGTGTGACGAGTTCCTCCCGCTCGCGAAGGTTGTTTTGAGCCTCAGGAACTGGGGCGAGCTTAATGAAGTCTGAGTCTTTTGCGAGTTCGATGACCAGATCGAGAAATGGCCCAACTAATGCGCCGCGTCGCACCTCTGCCTTGTTTGCGACCTTACTTCCAGTATTGATTCGATCGAAGAGGTCGAAGCGAGCTTGTTCGTCGGCATGCTCGTTGAGCACGATGCCTCTGACGGATCGATTTTTGATTTTTCGTTGCCTTGACTCCGGAAGATCGCGAAACCTCAATCCCTCAAGAAGAGACAATTCGTCTAATTCTCCTAAGGCTAAATCGCCCAAGACGAATTGCTCTATCGTCCGGAGCCGTTGCGATCCGTCGACGATTTCAAGCTTTCCGGTTTGAGGGCTTTCCCAGAAAAATAAAAACGGAATAGGGAGGCCCATTAGGAGCGATTCAATGAATCGTGACTTGCGTCCAGGTTCCCAAGTGTCTTCTCGCTGGTATGCGGGAATCTCAAAGTCTCCGTTGTGCATCTTGGAGGCTAGAAGTTCTACCGAATACTCGGTCAGGTAGAACTCAATCCGTTTGGACTGCTCAATAATTTGGATTTCCGCGGCAGCGACCTGTTCAGGAGTGACGGGCATCGGTAGTTTCCTGGTTGCAATTCTTTTGCGCTCAAGTGCGGGCTAAACACAGTAGTTCCTGCGATCTAGTCTACCATGTAAAGCCCTGTGCAACTGAATAGAACCCCCGCCAAGGTGCTCTATGCTGGGCATCCAGAGCAGCGCCCTCACCCCTGAGGCTTCACCCGCGCCGCCGCCGCCTCCCGCCCTGCCTGGATCATCCGGTTGATCTCCTGGGGCGACTTCTGGCTGAGGTCGGCTTCCACTTTCACCAGGTTGATGCGGAGGCCGGGCTTGGCGGCGAAGATTTTCTGGAGCTCGGCGTCCTGGGCGCGGCAGGGGAGGCACCAGGAGGCCCAGTAGTCGACCAGGGTGTAGTCGGCGGCGGGGAGGGCGGAGACGGGGAAGGGCTTGCCGTCGGGGGTGAGGACGAGGTCGAGCTCGTGGGAGAGCAGGCGCGAGGCGTTTGCCGCGGTGCCGCCGGAGAGGGCGCGGTTCACGAAGGCCGGGAAGGTCTGGGCGTAGAAGCCGAGGCGCTCCAGGACGCGCCGCCCCTCCTTGTCGTAGACCCGGAGTTGGGGCAGGGGGAAATCACCGGCCGGCCGGCCGTCGGGGATCGCGATCTTGGCGATCTTCGTCTGAATCACCTGGGTGTTGGCGGGCCAGGCCGTCGCGGGGGTGGCCGCCGATGGGCGGGGAGTGGGCGCGGTGCCCTGCTGCAAGGGTGCCTGCGCGGCCAGGGGGGAGGGGGCCGTGAGGGTGACGGCGAGGCCGAGCACGGCTGCGCGCCAAACCCAGGGGGATCTGAGGACAAGGGAGGAAGTCTGGGGCGTCATGCTGGGGTCTCCTGTAAGGACAGCTCCGGGGATCAGGAACGCGAAGGGGGTGGGGGAGCATTCCCTGAATCCCGGCTTGAAGCCCCTCTCCTGTAGGAGAGGGGTTGGGGTGAGGTTCCCTCCCGCCGTGGCTGTGCTAAATTTCTCCCACCTTTTGAAGGAGATCGCGATGAGCCAGCTGTACCGCCGGTGCTTTGCCCTGTGCGTGCTGTTTCTCTCCCTCGCTTCCGCGGTCTCGGCCCAGACGACGGGGAGCCTCGTCGGACGGGTGACGGACGAGGACGGCGGCGTTCTTCCCGGTGTCGGCGTCGAGGCGCGCAGCGAGTCTCTCCAGGGGACCCGGGCCGCGGTGACCGACGGCACGGGGAGCTATCGCCTCACCCTCCTCCCCCCGGGCCTCTACACCCTCACCTTCAATCTCTCGGGATTCGTCACGGAGACCCGCAAGGACGTGGCCGTGGCGCTCGGCGAGACCACCGTCCTCAACCCCTCGCTCGGAGTGGCCCTCAGCGAATCGATCACCGTCACCACCGAGGTCCCGGTCGTCAACACCACCACCACCGAGCTGGGCACGAACCTCGACGCCCGCTCGTTCCAATCCCTGCCCACGGGGCGCAACTACGCGTCCGTGGCCCAGATCACCCCCGGCGTCTCCTCGGACGCCAACCCGGAGAACACCGGCCAGTCTTCGATCACCGTCTACGGCTCCACCGGCGCCGAGAACGTCTTTTACGTGGACGGCGTCAACACCACGGGCGTCGAGTACGGCTTTCAGGGCAAGGAGCTCAACTTCGAGTTCATCGAGGCCATCGACGTGAAGACCGGCGGTTACGAGGCCGAGCTGGGCCGCGCCACGGGCGGCATCATCAACGTCATCACCAAGTCCGGCGGCAACGACTTCCACGGCGACGTTTTCGGCTACTACGATTCCGACTCGCTGCAAAGCTCCGCGGACCCGGTGGTGGCGACCAGCGGTACGGTCTCCGGCTTCACCCGCGAGGATTATGGAATCGGCCTCGGCGGCTATGTCGTCAAAGACAAGCTCTGGTTCTACGGCGCCTACGACCGCGTCTCCAACACGCAGGACAACGTGCTCCCCGCCGGCCCGCGCGCGGGATCGGTGGTCGAGTCCGAGAGCCAGCGGGACCTCGCCGCCGCCAAGCTCACGTTCCGGCTGAGCGACTCGCAGTCGATCGTCGGCACCTTCTTCCAGGACCCGCGCGACGACACCGGCGCGGTCAACGACGCCCAGCACGCGCTCAACGGCGAGCCCTCCACCTACGAGGGGATCCGCAGCTTCGGCGGACGCGACTATGCCTTGCGCTACGAGGGCGTCGTGGGCGCCAACTGGGTGTTCAGCCTCCAGGGCGCCCTCCACCAGGAGGAGAACTCGGTGACGCCGGCCACGGCGGACGGCGACCGCATTCAGTACCGTTTCGTGGACAACGACTTCTTCCAGACCGGCGGCTTCGGCCTCATCCAGGAGAAGGAGTTCGACCGCGACTTCTGGGGCGGCTCGCTCACCCGCTTCCTCGGCGGCCACCAGCTCAAGGCCGGCGCCGAGTACGAGACGGAATCGGCCGACGTGCTCCGCCGCAACTCCGGCGGCCAGCAGGTGGACGTCTTCGCCAACGCCGCCGACCCGAACCGGCCGATCTACAACCACTTCTACTGGACCACGCCCACGGCCACCGTGGAGAACGCGCCCGTCTCGGCCCTCATGGCCGCTCCCGAGCACAAGGTCACCACCCTGTATCTCCAGGACCGCTGGGCCGCGCGGCCGAACCTGACGCTGAACCTCGGCGTCCGCTGGGACCGCCAGGAGATCATCGACGCCTCGGGCGAGAAGCGGATCGATCTCAAGGACGATTACGCGCCGCGCCTCGGCTTCATCTGGGATCCCGAGGGCCAGGGCCGCTCGAAGCTCTTCGGCTCCTTCGGCCGCTATTACGAGCAGATCCCCATGGACCTCGTCATCCGCTCCTTCTCCTTCGAGCGGCAGACCCGCATCTTCAACTTCAGCCCCACGGCCACCACCCCCGACCCGGCGGCCGAAGAGGCCCTGGGCCGTTCCTCCGCCATCTTCGGCGGCTTCACCGAGCCCGTCGATCCCAATCTGGAAAACCAATACATCAACGAGTACATCGTGGGCTACGAGCGCGAGGTGCTGCCCGACGTGGCCGTGGGCATCAAGGGGATCTACCGGAATTACGGCCAGGTGATCGAAGATTTCCTCTGCGCCGACGACGGCACTTACTGCATCGGCAATCCGGGCGAAGGGATCATGAGCCGCATCTTCACCCTGGACTACGCCCAGACCTTCCCGGCGCCCAAGGCCAAGCGCGTCTACAAGGGAGTCCAGCTGGACGTCCAGAAGCGCCTCTCCAAGAACTGGCAGGGTCTCGCCTCCTACATCTACTCCAAGCTCGACGGCAATTTCGACGGCCTCTACTCACCCTTCACCAACGTCGGCGCCGACCCGAACATCACCGCGGCCTACGATTATTACGACTTCTTCACCAATGGCAGCGATCTTTCGCGCATCACCAACACCGGCCCGCTGTCGAACGACCGCCGCCACCAGTTCAAGGTTTCCGGCACCTGGTTCAGCCCCTGGAACCTCACCGTGGGAGCCGCCGCCTACTGGCGCAGCGGCACCCCCGTCACCCGCTACGGTTATTCGGACATCTACGGCCGTTATGAGTTTTTCCTTTCGAAGCGGGGAGCCGGAGGCCGCACGCCGGACAACTACGAAGCGGACCTCCACCTCGGCTATCCGATCAAAGTAGGCCCCGCCACCTTCAACCTTCTGGCGGACGTCTTCAACATCCTCAACGTCCAGAGGGCCATCCTGATCGATCAGCGCTGGGGCTTCCAGGAAGCCGACAACGCCGCCGAGACGCCCGTCAACCCCGGCTACGGCAAGGCGGTTCTGCGAACACCGCCGACGTCGTTCCGTTTGGGATTGCGGGTGAGTTTTTAGACGACCTCACCCCAACCCCTCTCCTAAAGGAGAGGGGCTTTCAGAAAGTTGTCTTGCTTGTCTCTCAGGGAGCCGGAGGGTGAGGTCGCATTGGATAGGACAGACCTTTTTCAAGAGGAATTCGCTAAATGAAGTCACGCCGAGCCGCGTTCTCCCTGCTTCTCGTAACCCTGCTCGCCGTGGCGTCGGAGCCGGCGGCAGACAGCATCCCGGAGGTTTGCCGGGAAGGGCTGCCGCTGCCCAGCGAATACGAGTTCCGGAAGTCGGAGTATCAGCTTCTGCGAGCGGGACGCCACCGGCAAGCGCGAATTCGTCGCCGAATGCCGCGAGACCTGCCCGCAATGTGATCTGGACCCGGAAGACGCCAAGCGGGAGGTCCCGCCCATCGCCGACGGCGAAATGGTCGGCAAGCTCATGTTCGGCACCACCACGGAGGAGATGCTCCGCGACCCGAGCCCCGAGAGCCACAAGCTCCTCAGCATTCCCTTCATGGTCAAGGATCAGCACGGCGCCAAGGACGGCTGGTGGTGGGCCACCTGGGTGCCCACGGACATCGTGCCCCAGGAGGCGCAGCTCGACTGGCCGCCGCCCACCAATTTCCCCTACCCCTGGATGGGCTTCGGCTCTCCACCTATTCGGAAGATTTTCTCGGCGTCTTCGGCATGAAGCGGATTCCGAATCCGACCTGGAAGGAGGCCGGCGCGAAGCTGGCCATGCCGCCGGAGCCCTACGATCACGCCGTGGCCGGCCATCTGCGACACGGCGGCGGGCACGGTGCTCGACGGCAACGGCCGGCCGACGGGCAATACGGATGCGAACAGCCGCGACCGCGATTTTCTCGGTACCGCGCCCCGCGACTTCCAGACCAACTACCTGCCGCCTCCCCAGGCGGGCAACCCGGAAGCCGGCCAGACCGCGACGGGCGCCGGCACCAGCGGCACCGCGCCGATCGACCAGTTCCGCCGGGGCATGCTGACGCAGCTCTTCTACATCACGAACGGCGGCGCGTCACAAAACGATCTGGCGCCCGTCTTTGACAATGGCTTGCCGTGTTTTGTGCCGGCCGGCAACAACACGACGCTGGAGCTGGTGACCGACGGCTTGAAGATGACGCCGGTCAACCCGAGCTTCATCGACGCCCGGGACGCGATTCTGAACGCCGACTGTGCCACCAACGCCTGCGCCAACGAGGCCTCCATCTGGGGCGGCTTCGCGGACCGTGGCCTGGGCTACGGCTCCGCGGCCCCGTACCGCATCATGGGGCGCTACGTCAGGAGCCACGAGGCGGTCCGCGAGTCGTTCAGCGTTCCCTTCCTCAATGTGGTCAACACGGCGACCGACGTCACGGTGGATGACACCATCGCGAACAACAACGGCGCTGTTTTTCCCCGCGGCTTCATCGCGGATACGTGGCAACGCCCCACTCCCGGTTTCGGGGGTGGGGCGTTTTTCTTTTTCACTCTGGGGAGTTTTGCCACGCCTTGGGGAAAATACGGCAGCCCGTCGCAAAACCCTCTGGCGCGCCGTCTTTTGCGGCGGCCTGCCGTCTTTCCCAACGCCGTGGATGGTTTTGCGATGAGCTGGGGAGTTTTGCGACGAGCTGGGGAAAACGCGGCGGCGCGCCGCAAAACGATCCGGCGTGCCGTCTTTTGCGGCGGCTCGCCGTGTTTGGCGACGCCATGGATGGTTTTGCGACGCCGTGGGGAGTTTTGCAACGGCTTGGGGAAAAGCCGGCGGCGCGTCGCAAAACGATCTGGCGCGCCGTCTTTTGCAACGCCCTGCCGTCTTTTCCAACGCCGTGGATGGTTTTGCGGCGGGCTGGGGAGTTTTGCGACGGGCTGGGGAAAACGCGGCGGCGCGTCACAAAACGATCTGGCGCCCGTCTTTGACAATGGCTTGCCGTGTTTTGCGGCGGCCTGGGGAGTCTTGCCCGGGCTGGGGAGAACGCGGCGGCTCGGCGCAAAAGGATCTGAACCGCCGACATTGACCACGCCCCGCCGGCTTTCCCAACGGGCTGGGGAGTTTCCCGAGACCTGGATCGTTTTGCAACGAGCTGGATCGTTCTCCAACGGCCCGCTGCGATTATCCCCCGCCGGCTTCGTGCCGATTGGGGGGGGAGGGTATCTAGAAAACCTGCCCGTCCCTCTCCAGCAGAGGGACGAGGCCCGAGCCGCGCGCTCACTGCAGGATGACGAGCATCCGGCGCAGGCCGCAGCCGTGGCGTGTGCCGGGGCCGGAGATCACCCGGTTCAGGCCGGCGTAGAAGTTGGACCCCTCCGCGGGGTTGCTGTTATCGGGAAAGGCAAAGAGTTGCTTGGTCGACGGCGTCTGAAGGAAGCCGTAGGGTTGCCCCCAACTGATGAATTGGTTTTTGACGACAAACTTGAGCGAGCTGTCGGTCAGCGACAGATCCTGCTTGAAGATCGGGTTGTTCGGGGCCGATCCTTTGTCGGCGATCGCCATCGACTCCTGGAGAATCCAGAGCTCGGCGTCGTTGGCCGTGGTCCCGGCATCACCCGCGAAGCCGTCGTTGGTCGGCGAGTCGCCGATATTGAGCGTCCAGTCCTTGGGCACCCCTTCCCACTCGCCCAGCAGGGTCGCCTTCGTGCAGCCGGCGAGATTGATCTTGAGCACCGCCTCTTTCCAGCCGGCGCACCCTGCCACAGTGCTGGGGATGAGGCCAGAAACCGAGACCTGCGCGTTGGCGCCATTGATCGTGCCGACGAGACCGCTCTTCAGGTCGATGTAGAACGGTGCCGCGGGGCAGACGGCGTGGGCCGCCGCCGCTGAAATCAGGCTGAGGGCGAGCGCAAGGGCGACGGTGCGAGCTTTGGGTTGCATGGTCTCTTCTCCTTGAGTCTGACGCGACCCGGCCTCGGGTCGTGCACTTTCAACGCATGGGGACCGACAAACGCAACCCATGTGCCAGACGTGGAGCACCATGGAGACTGAGTAAAATCAATGAGTTATGGAATCGAAACCGAAGGAGGCGGGCGCCGGACCTGGGTGCTGGCACCCCAGGCTATGGCAATCGTACCCAACTTTTGAGGGTGAGCTTCCAGGAAGGGCGAGCGAGGCTCGTCATCTGGGTAGCGAAGGGGGGAGGATCAGGGGAAAAGTCCTGAACCCATTGGACGGCGGGCGCAATTGAAGCCCTTCCTCAACTCGCCGCCGCCTTGATGAAGAACGTGACCGTGCCCGTCCCCGTAGGACACTCAGGAGAAAATTTGACGAAGGGCCGTCCAGGCTTCCTGGAGAACCCTCGGAGAGAGCCAGAGTGAAGAATGCAACAGGGCTTCCAGAGCTTTTTCCGCTTCGGAGCGTCTGAGGTGACCTGTCGCTGCTGCCCAGAGGACGACACCCAGAGAACCGTGAACCTCAAGTCCCTGCTGTTGTGCCATCAACCGAGCGGCGGTATCGTCGGTCAGCAACCACTTCGCCCTGATCTGGATGGCAAGGGAAAGGGCCTCCGCCTCTCCAGGGTCCAGCAAGCCGGCCCGAAGCCAGCGCACGGCGTTTTCAGAGAACCTTGACTCCAGAGATTCAACTTCGATCCAGTCCGGTTGCTGTTCGCTCCAGAACGTATCGTGGACGGCCAACTCAGCTTGGACGGCCGGCGGAATCACGATCCGGCCGGCGAGCTGTAGGATGTCTAGCGAGCCAGCCTCTCGCAGGTGGAGGAGAGGACCCGTATCGCAGACAATGGGGTTCAACGCTCGCCGGCCTTGAGGCCCAGGGCCCAGCGGATGTCATCCTGCTGGAACTGTTCCTGGAGTTGGAGGCGGTGATGACTCAGGAACTCGCTCAAAGCAAGACGGGCCAACTCTGCCTCGCTGACGAACCAACCCGCCTTGACCAGGCTTTCGATTTGCTTCGCGAGTTGGTCGGGAACTTCGAGCTTCAGGATTTTCACGCTGGTCTCCTCTCGGAATCGAGTCTACCAGACACTTGCTGAATCCCTTCCTCAGCTCGCCGCCGCCTTGATGAAAAACGTCACCGTGCCCGTCCCCGTATTGCCCGTGCTGAGCTGAACCGCGGTGAACACCGCCTGGAAGAAGCCGGTGGCGCCCAAGGGAACCTGCCGGAGCCGGTGAAGAGGCTGGCGGTGGTGCCGGGGAAGGTGAGGAGCACGGTGTCCGCGGGGGGATGGCCGACGGGTCCGATGGCGGCCGTCACCGCGAAGTCGGAGGGGATCCAGGGCTGGCCGTCGTCGATGGGGCAGCCGCACATCATGGCCACGTTGGCTTGGAGGGGAACGGTGTAGGGGAGGTCCGTCGAGAGGATCGCCAAGTGCGTGGCCGGCTCCTTGACCTGTACGAGGAGGCCGGGGATCTCGACCACGAAGCCTGGTCCCTGGTCCACGCTTTGCCCGGGCACGATCCACTGGGCCGTGGTCACCCGGTGGGCGGACTGGAGGCCGCCGAGCGGGCCGAAGGCGGTGATTTCGAGGAGCGTGGGCCGGTCGATGTCGAGGTCGGCCACGAGCCCCGAGGTGGCGGTGTCCGGGGAAAGCCACCAGACGGTGGGCGTGCCGCCGGGAGGGTCCGGTGGCGTCACGATGGCGCTCAGGGAGGCGTTCGACGAGTACAGGAGCGAGAGGTTCCCCGAGTCGGTGCCCAGGGCGAGGCCGCCGCCGAGCCAGCGGCCGGTCTGCGCGTCGCGGATGGTGACCTCCGAGCCGCCGATGTCGTCCGCGAGGAACTTGCCGCCTTTTGCCTGGACCCGAATGGTGATCGAGGTGGAACCGGTCGTGGCCATTGCGCCCTCCTTGCGCGGAGTGTAACAGCGGGTGGAGCCGGTCAATTCATCGTGTTGAAAAGGTTTGTGCCGTTCCGGAGATCGAGCGCTGCTGTCCGGTGGGGTGGCACCCGTTCTCGCGGCGACCTTCCCTCCCTGCAAGGACACATCGTCAGGAGGGACGATGGCGTTTCCCCGTGACGATGCTCCCGGAGAGCCGGTGGGGTGGGAGCCGGTGGGGTGGCACCCATTCTGCGGAGGGCTGAAACGGAGCGGCGGACCTCACCGAGATTCAGCAGACGCTGGCATGGTCTCTGAGATCGTGCTACACTCGATTCTGTTGTAGCTCTCTCGATGAGGAGGTAATATGAAGCCGAAGCCGAAGAGCTTGAAGCTGAGCCGTGAGACCCTCTCGCTGCTCGACTCCCACGACTTAAGTGGTGTGGCGGGAGGCGAAAAGTGGACGTACCCCCTGAGCTTCTGTGCTTGCCCCACGTACCCCTGCTCAGGGAACCCCGTCTGCGGCGACTGGTAGGACCCCTCGAGATCTCACTCCCCTCCGCTCCGCTCCAAGCGGGGCGGAGGAGCCCATAGAGGCTCTGCAGATCTAAGTGGGTGGAGCTAGAGTCTTCCAAGTTACGGGCGGCTACCACCAGAACGACATTGGCCCCTCCAGCGGTTGACGACGATCCTTGGCGTAGAGGCCAGCTTGGCGCAGGATCCCGCGCCTTGACCAGGCTTTCGATCTGCTTCGCGAGTTGATCGGGTACTTCGAGCTGCAGGATTTTCACGCTGGTTTCCTCTCAGAATCGAGTCCACCCGACGCTTGCCGAATCCCTTCCTCAGCTCGCCGCCGCCTTGATAACGAACGTCACCGTCGCAGTGAGCGGCAAGCCGTCTCCGTCTGGCCGGAAACCTCTTCAAAAGAGCCCCGCCAGGTGCCCCTCTTCCGGGCACCGAGGAGGCACTACCGTTTTAAAAATGTCGAAGCGTGCCAAAATCGGCCTCGCAAACTCAAGCCCGGCGGGGGTTTTCAATAATTACGGGATTTTTTCCGTCTTATCCGGGCATGAGAAAGCTCCGCTACGTGCCCGAGAAGAAGACCCTGGTCGAGGTGACCGACCGGACGATCCACGGCCGGTACCTCCTGTTGCCCACACCGCTCCTGAAGAAGATCGTCCTGGGAGCCCTCGGCCGCGCCCAGCGGCTCCACGGAGTCCGGATCTTCGGTTTCGCCTGCTTGTCGAATCATCTGCACGCCCTGCTGGAGGTGGACGACGTCGAGCAACTCAGCCGTTTCATGAACTGCTTCCTCTCCAAGCTGGCGAGGGAGGCGGGCCGACTCTACGGCTGGAAGGAGACGGTCTTCCCGCAGAGGTACCATGCGATTCCCGTCACGGGAGAGGAGTCGGCCCAGATCGAGCGCCTGAAGTACATCCTCTCGAACGGCGTCAAGGAGGATCTGGTCGAGCGCGTCGCGGACTGGCCGGGAGCCCATTGTGTCACCTCGCTCTTGACAGGCGAGTCCTTGGAGGGGATCTGGCACGAGCGGGATCAGGAGACTCGCGCTCGCAATCGGGGTCAGGAGATCGCTGCCGGCCAATTCGAGATCCCCGAGACCGTGACCTTCGATCCACTCCCCTGCTGGCAGCATCTCTCGCCGGAAGAGCAGCGGAAGCGCGTGGCTCGCCTGGTTGAGGAGATCGAAGCCGAAGCCGCGGAGGAGAAAAAGAGGACGGGCAAGCCGGTCCTGGGCGTGGCGGCCATCCTGGCGCAGAATCCCCATGACCACCCTGAGCGTCCCAAGAAGGAGCCCGCGCCCTTCGTCCATGCCGCGACCAAGGACGCCCGCCTGGCGTTCCGGGAGATGTACGCCCTGTTCGTGGCCGCCTATCGAGAGGCCGCCGACAAGCTCCGTAAGGGGAACCGGGCTGCGCTCTTCCCGATCGGGTGCTTCCCGCCCGCGCTGCCGTTCGTAGGTGGGTAGCGCTCCCCTCCTCCGCCGGGGGGGGGGTGGCGTTGCCCGTCCCGGAGTTTTGGTTGGGGTCTACCCTCCCCCTTCCCTCACCACCCCCCCCCCTAGTCCCCAAGGGTGGCACCTATTCGGCAGAGCCGAGAGGATCTTGTCCGGTAGGGTGGCACCCATTCGGCACCCATTCGGCGCAGTCGGCACCTATTCGGTGCCGTCCCGGAGATCGAGCCGCCGGGGCGGCTCTCAGGGTGTCAGGAGGGAGACGGATGGAAAGTAGGTTCGAAACCGTCCCACATCGGCTGTCGCGATAGGCCACCCCATGACCTGGGCATGGGCACCGATAAAGAAATCGGGCAGCGGTAGCGCCGGCGCCTCGCGGCCGGATTCCGCGCGCCGGCGCTCCCGGTACTCCAGGTAGGCCTTGGCGCAGGGTTCTGCGACGGCAGTGGGGACGTCAAGGAGGGTGATGCCCCAACTTCGGATCCGGTCGGCAACCGTTTCCGGTTCGGCATCGCCTACGCAGATCTCTGCCAAGCTGACCGCATTGATAGCCGCACCGTCCTCCGACACTCCTGTGGCGATGGTGCGCCGGGCCCACTCGAGGAAGGGCGACTGATCGGTAGCGGCGTAGATCAGGACGTTCGTATCGAGGAGGATCATGGCTCCCGGGTCACGGCCTTCAGGGAGTCCCAAGTCATCTTCGGCTGCAGAGGGGCGGCGGCAATGGCCTCGAGGCAGTGTGCCATGCTCATTCCGGAGCCAGGTTTCGGACGTTCGAGGCGCACCAGGACCAAGCGGCCTTCGCCCTGGCTCTGGATGTCGAAGACCTCCCCGGGCTTTGCCGCAGGGAGAACGACGCGCCGCTTAGCATCCACTGTCGAGATCGCCATGGTGGGATTGTCCCACGAAGTCAAGGCGCAAGCAACGGAGAGGGCTGGGGAAAGGGGCACTGTGTCCGGCCGCGGGGTGGCACCCATTCTCAGCGGGGCTTATCCGTGGGTGGCAACCGTCCGGGGCGCACCGGTGGACTGCACCCCAGCGAACTCGACTCCCGGCGAGCGATCGGCGATACTTGGGGCATGGAAAACGCCCTTCCCATGAAGGTCCTGGGGCGCCGGGTCCCATCGCGCGGCGGCATCGTGGCCGCGGCGGACTTCCTCGACCTCGTCATCCGGCTCCGCCAAGGGAAGCCGTTCATTCCCAAGGGTCTTCACAAGTTCCGCACGTTCGAGGAGGCCCAAGCGTGGTCGATGGAGATGATGGCGCGCCGCTCGAGTCCCGCCCCGCAGGTCTCGCCGACCTCGTCTCCCTATGCCAAAACCTGAACCGTGAGGGCGCGCAGTACGTCGTCATCGGCGGGATGGCGATCATCCAGGCCGGCCTTACCCGGGCGACCGAGGATATCGACCTCCTCGTGAGCACGGCACCAGAGAATCTTCAACGCGTCCGAAGAGCGCTCCTCGAGTTGCCCGACCAAGCCATCCGGGACATGACCGACGACGACCTCGACAAGTACGTCGTCGTCCGCGTCGCCGACGAAATCATCGTGGACCTCATGAAGAGCGCCTGCGGAGTCGAGTACACCGAAGCCTCCGGAATGGTCGATCGACGGCGTCCCGATCCCGTTCGCCAACCTCGAGCTCCTCTGGAAGACCAAGCAGACGCTCCGCGACAAGGACCGTCCCGACCGCGCTTTCCTCGCGGCCCTCTTGAGCCGCCCTCGCTAACCAGGGGGCGGCCACGAGCCAGTGAGGGAGCGGCCCAAGGACTACCCCCTGGTCCGGTGGGGTGGCACCCATCCGGCGGTCCGGAAGAGTGTCATCCAATCGCGGGCCTTCGAGGCGCTCTTTCTCGCGTCCTCTGTATGGAGACCGAGAGTCAAGGAGCAGTAAGGCGGGCGCGACCTACAGCCATCGCGCCCGCCCTCGACTGTTCGGGGAGGGCGGCTGGAGGGCAGGGCGGTAGCCATTGCTCACTTGCCGGTGCCCTTGATAAAATTGTACTAGGAGAATCGACCCATTAATACTCTTATGTCTATGCCGTCTTTGGGAGCCTATCACCAGCGAAGGCTGATGTCGCCAACGCGAGGAGTATTTCTATGAAAGTCCAGCCGTTTACGCTCAACAGAAGCCGAGCGTCTGCCTTTCTACTTTCATATGCAGGTGGAGCATGGCTCCTCATCCAGGTTGTTGATGTGATTTCTCCTAAAGTTGGTATGCCCACTTGGGTACCAACCGCCACTATAACCGTCGCGACGCTAGCCTTGCCCTTCATCCTGCTGGCCTATGTCATTGCGCTTCCCAAACTCTCTCCGGCACATATAGACAAACAAATTGAACAGGTCAAGGGAGCCAAAGAGTATGCCTTTTTATCAGTTCATACCCTTGACCCAAGTAGTCGTGATGCGAGAATTCTCTCCTTACAGAAAGCTTTAGGAGAGGCCGCTACTCGAGGTGTCAACGTCAGGCTTATAGCGCCTGGCGGCGTGGATCGTGTCCAGGCGGCCTACGAGTTGGCTGTAATACATGGAGTATCAATTCGAGTCCTCGACGAACTGGATGACCAAGACCTTCGATTTACGCTAGTAGATGGCGGCTCGGTGCTGCTGTCTCATCAGCCTCTTAGAGAGAAAGCATTGAGCAAGACGTTCTGCCTAATAGATAGTGAACGGCTGCACTCAATACTGCATTCGTATTTCAACCAGTTGTGGGTAAATTCTAGGGCCATGAATTTCGACCAATACCTTAAATCGGTGTGCTTAGGGCTCTGCGGCACTTTGACGCGAGTCTCCCCTCAGCGCCTCTCCGATCGTCTCGGTATTCCAGTTCATGTTATTCATGCTACTCTTAAGAAACTTCCGATCGCTTCGAACCCGAATCTCATGCAGGAATTTGAGCACCCTAAAACTACTGCTGCCATCGGACCGGCAACGTCCTCGTTCGTTGGTGAAGCCTAAGGTAGTCGCGCAGAGAGATTTTCTGCACATGCATTAATAGGAGCATCGCATGTTTCGTGTTCCCGTTGTCAACATCTATGTGACCGGTGCTTGCAATCTCGGTTGTCGCTACTGCTTCGGCGAGCTGGACTCCAAGCCCGGCATGAAAACTGATGTGTTTTTGCGGGCTCTTGATTTTGCCGAGCATGTGAGTGCAAGCGCCATTGAACTTTGCGGAGGTGAGCCGCTCCTCTACAAGGATATCTTGTGGGCCGTGGATACAGCCCGGCAACGTGGCTTTCGCCTTATCCTAAGAACAAACGGGTTTTACCTGAATCGATACCGTTCTCTTGTTGCCTCTTGCTTTTATTCTGTCGGCATCTCTCTCGACGGAGATGCTGGCTCTAATGACTTGATGCGACCTGAGAAAGGACAGTCAACTCTAACTCCTGAAGAAAAATTTCAGATTCCTTTACGCGAGATATCGGCGCTCAAGGCGGCCAATCCGACAATAAAAGTCCTTCTGGCCTCAGTGGCTACAAGAGTAAACGCCGCTGGATTAAAAGCATTAGCTCGTATACTAGTTGGCCAGAACATATCGATAGATCGGTGGAAAGTCTACCAATTCGTCGACAACAATTTTCGAGCTAGGCAGAATGGCCACGAATTTTCACTGAGTCCCGGGCAGTTCAACAAACTCGTCCAAGATCTGACTGCCGAGGTTAATGGTACCTTCCCATTGATCTGCCGCAAGAGTGCGGAAATTGATGGTAGCTGTCTCGTTGTAAATCGCGACGGAGACATCCTGGTCGGTTCGAGGCTTTTAGGGAACGTCAGTGAGAAAGGGCTGGTAAATATCTGTGCTAGACTTGAAGAATCTGGGGTAAAAACCTCTATAATTAAAAATAAGCAACTCACGTATGCGGGAATTTTTTGACGATGAGTCTGTGCAGGCATGAGTTGTTAGAGGAAATGGTTCCCCATACCGTTCCCAGGCTCGTTATCTACGGTCATGCAGGTTTCGACGTAAGTACTGTATCTGGGAGATCTACCAAGATGCCCGGAGGCGCTACATACTACGCGGCGCTGGCGGCGTCACGCGTTAGTCGCTCTGTCGGCATAGTTACTGTGCTTGGAGAAGACTTTCCTATATCGGGTTTGCAGTCCCTCAACATTGATATCTCAGGAGTCGCCCTGAAAGAAGGCGATAGCGCAGTATTCTATCAAGAATATGGGAATGAGCATGAATTGCAAGATTTAAGAATCAGCCTAAATGTTTGTGAGAAACTCTCGCCAACCTTGATACCGGCCCACTATACGGGAACCCGATTCTTTTTTGTGACAACCGCTCCTCCTTGGCAGCAGTCACAAGTGTTAGCTTGGTTGAAAGAAAAGCGGTTTAACGGCGTTATTGCAATAGATACTGCCGTCGTCTATATAGAAGCCTTTCGTTCGCTGCTTAGAGATTATGAGGCCGACATAGGAGTCGTGTTCGCTAACGAACATGAATATCGTGAGCTGAGATGGATGCCGACATCTCGTGCAAGTCTGGTTGTAAAGCGAGGGCAAGGCGGTGCGTCGCTTTGCAAAAAGGGAACTTGGACAGACTTTCCAGCCCCAATTATCGATCAAGTTTGTAATACAACTGGTGCCGGCGACATTCTAGCTGGAGCCTGCTTAGCATGCCTGTCGGCAGGAAGCAGCTTTAAGAGTGCATTGTCAACGGGTGTAGAAATAGCTTCAAGGTCCGTCGCCGCACACAATGTTGAGCAGATTCGATCTTACGCAGTCAACGTATAAGAAAAAGACTTTTGACTGAGGTAGACTCCTCCCATGATCATTGAGCACGTGGATGTCTTGGCCCCTCCCCGATTCGAGCCCAGTGGAGTTGTAAAGCCTGTAGTTGATGCGATAAATAATGGTGATTGGCTTGGGGTGATGAATCTGTGGATAGTACGGCCAGGGCCAACGTTGCTTTATCAGGAGCGTCCCCCAGGGGGGTGGGCTCCGGGCAAACTTGATGGTTCTGTGGGGGGCTACTATCGCGCCGGTGAGTCCGGTCTGGACTGCCTTCGAGAGGCCGAAGAGGAGCTTGGGTGGAAGTGTCCACCTGAAAATGTCACACTAATAGGTCAACATCTCAGCGTTGGAGTGGATAGTTTGGATCGTGAACGACGTTTAGTCGTTACTGTTCTCATGACTTACGACGAACTTCCTCTCTCTAGGTTCATTCTGGATCCAAAGGAGGTACCCGCAATCTATGAGATCTCAGTGATTGACGTAATCAGGGCTTTCGAGAATCCAAAGAAGAGCTTCAGAGCTTATGGACTTACATGCGACGGCCGATCAGTAGAGAAGATGGCTTGCGCTGACGACTTCAGCTACGTTTTTGGCGGATACCATCTCAAAATTGCTCATATTGCTAGAAGATTTGCTAATGGTGACCGTCAATTTTACTACTGACCGAAAAGCTCAGATTGGTCCCATTTCATGCAACGTATGCCCCAACCAGTCCGCATTCGCCAAGGCTGGATGCTCTCCATAACATACTTGTCAGGATCCGATCCTGCTGACGAAAGGAAAAGGCTTGATGAGCGGCCATCAAGTGGCATCGGCTCCGCTAATCGCTGATTTCGCGATCCTTACTATCCTGCCTGAGGCATACGCCGCGGTTCGAACCACCTTTGGTCTCTCAGGGTACACCAAGCGGAAGGGCTATCAATGGACTTGGGGTAGTGTGCGTCTCCATGACGGCGGTACGGCTATAGTAGCTACGGGCCTTCCACTCGACCGTGAAAATATAGCGGCAGCTATTTTTGTCGGCGCAATGCTGGAGGCTTGGTGCCCTCGCAATTTCCTCCTGGTAGACATTGGTGGTGCAGTTAAGGGGCGTGATGATGTGAAGCTTGGAGATGTCGTGACCCACACCGTACTTCACTATTATGATTACTACAAAGTCGCAGGGGATGGCAATGACTCGCCCCGCCACCTGCCGATGGCTGGCGCCTCCTCGCGTCTTCGCGAACTATCGCGTAGACCTTCGCAGCGTGGTGATGCTTCTTGGATTGGTAAGATTTCTATAAAGCGTCCTGGCGGAGGCGTGCCAAAGGTATTAGACGGAGAGATGCTGGTCGGTGGCGCAATTCAATCCAACAACCCGCGGCTCCTGAAGCTACTTGAAGGTTATCCGAAGGCAATCTGCGTCGAAATGGAGGGTGTCGGGGCTGGTCGTGCAGTACTCGACTGGAGTACGCGAGGCGCTGTCCCCGAGTTTTTAATTGTTCGGGGTATGTCTGATTACTGCAATGTGCCTCAACAGCGGAATCAGATGACGCGTGATCGCTGGCGGCGTTATGCCGCCGCCGCTGCTGCTGCTCATGCTTATATCTTGGTCTGTGAGTTAGATTCTCAGGAAGGACAAGACCGCTATCTACAACCCCAAAGCCGGTTCGTTCAGCCGGACCAACCAATTGATAACCTCTGGGAGGTCACGGAGACTGTTCTCAAGGGGCGAGAGCAGGAACTTTTCGGCCTTAGAAAGCGGTTTTCGGAAATGGCAAATGAGGGTGAAGCACGCAAGCCGCATGTTATTTGGGGAGAGGCTGGAATGGGTAAAAGCGCCCTTGCACGGAAAATTGCGGAGGATGTAGCTTCCTGCTATGCAGTGCGATGGTGGATCGATGCTTCCGACGAAATAAAGATACGCATGGGTTTACGTGAGCTTGCGCGCAGGTTAGGCATCCCCGCTGTGGTAAGCGATGATGAAGCAGAGGCGCACCGATTTCTAAGTGATTTGCGTGAATTTCTTGAGCTGCGTATCCTCGAAGGGCGTACCCTCGTCATTTTGGATAACGTAGATGACGCAAGCCTCAAGCACACATTAAATACGATAGCGCTCCGGTTTTTGCCTCCAGGCGTCTGCGACGTAATCATAACCTCACAATCTAGTCACTGGCTTCCTGTGGCTCCTACTGATACTCCACTCGAAGGTTTAGATCCAGCGACCGGTGCCGACCTAATTGCTTATGAAAGTGGTCGCCCAGAATTGCTTGGAGACGAAGATGTCGAGGGCATTTGTAGGGCATTTGGCGGGCGCCCACTCTTTTTGAAGCAGGTTGCTGCTCTATTGCGCGACGGTGACGATCCTGGAAGCTTTAGGCGGAGGCTCGATGAGTCGGCTGAGGATGCACTTGAGGTACTCCCTGGGATTCAAAGCTTCGAGCCGCTTTGGCGAGAGTCCTACATCCTCTCTATTGACCGGGCCGATAATGCCCGACCCGGGGCGCGGAAGGTGCTAGAGATTATTGCCTTCTTTTCACCGGAGCCTATGCCACTTACCCTGCTTCATGCAACCACTGCCTTGGAATGGGAGTGGCGACCAGCCCATATTGATGCTGCTCTGTCAACTTTGGTTGATCGCTCTCTTATCCAATGTCTGCGCGAAGGCGGATCTCGCAGTTACATACTGCACCGAATCATTGGTGCGCTGGTGCGAACAGTGGTCCGGGCGGAAGGACGGATTCCTGAGATCCTTTCTCGTGCAACGTCTGCTATCAGCGGCATAGTGCCTAGCCGAGAAGCTCATGCGCCGTCCCGATGGTCAGCGTACAATGGCGGTGCTAGCACCCCACGTCGAGTCTATTATTGATAACATCTTAACAAATAGAGGCAAGCTGTCCCTCCAGACTCTAGAGCAAGCCGCCGAGGCCTCCTCGATGCTCGGGTTACATCGCAGGACCTTGTCGGAGTGGGCGTCTGCCGAGGATGCAAGCAGAAAGGCCGTAGAACTATCTGATACGACCCGAGAGCCAGGTAAAGCCGCGCTTCGCATGGTTCGGCTGGCTAATATAATGCGTCAACGCGCGCATTTTGTTCCTGCTCAAGGCCTTCTGAATGAGGCTCTACCTCTGCTGAAAGAGCATGGTGACAGCCGTGATTACGCTTGGGCTCTGACCGTCCAAGCGCGCGTTCTCCGCCATCGCCCGAACAGTGCTCCTGGCGAGGCACTACCAATACTCTATGATGCGCTTCGGCTGTTAAAGCCATTTGAGGATGGTCGCGAACCAAGCACTCTTCGCCAACTTAGCGAGTTGCATGGCTATATCAGCGTTGTTTGCCGCCAGCTTTCGAATCTTGACACCGCAGAGTCCGAGTCGGCTCACGGTCTGAGTATCATCACTGGCGGTATGCTGCCTAATGAGGTTCTCGAGGCCTCCAGCTTACCCGACGAGCCCCTGTTGGCAACGCACCTCCGGGCCTTGGGTGGTGTTTGGCGTTTGCGGGGTGACCTCAATAGGGCTATGCATGCCCATCGGCGGGCCCTTGAGATCTTTGAACGTGTTTACGGCTCTGATAGTACCGACTCCTGTAGGGCGTTAGATTCCCTTGGGCGGGTACAGCGCGAATGGGGGGATCTTGACGGTGCACTTGAGAGCTTTGACCGGGCAGAGAGAATCAGCGATTTCCGGTTCGGACCAAACCATGCCCACGCCGGGACTGCTGCCGTGAACCTCGCGCTTGCCTATCTTGAGCTGGGCGATTTCCTTAGGGCTCTAGCAGCGGTCGAAAGGGGCCTCAGGATCTACTGCGTCGCGTACAATGAACTGTACGACGACGATAGCAGTATTCCGCTGCGCAATGAGGCAACTGTTTGGGCTGTCTTCGTCCGTGCTAACTGCCTTATGGAATTAGGCCACTTGAAACGAGCCCAGAATGACCACGCCACCGTTCTTGAGTGGCGCCAATCTCACTATCCGGGTTTCCATGCGCACATCGCGTCCTCACTCTATGCACTAGGGGATGTTCATTGGAGGAGAGGAGGCAATCACTCCATGGATCTTGCTCTAAGTCACCACCGCCAAGCGTTAGTGATTAGGGAGAAGGTTTTCGGAACAGGCCCAAACTACTGGGTCGCACAATCACAAGCACGCCTTGGCTTGCTTACAAACGATAGAGAGTTGCTTCAGCTTGCTTATGAGACTTACTGCAAGCAACTCAAGCCAGGGCACTGGCGAATAATCGAGCTCGCAGCGGCAATTGAAACGGTTTGAAGTCAGCGAATCCGCTTCTTTATTCTTAGGAGCTATCCCATGGGTAACGGGGTGAAAGAGCTGATTGGTAATGCCATTGCACCCTTTGATGCTGCGGTGGTACTCGGGGCAGCAGTTTGGGAGGGGGGCATACCGAGTCCCTCTCTCCTTCGGCGCGCACTCCACGGGGCTAGGATTGTGCTGTCCGGCCAAGCACGGGTATTGATTGCAAGTGGTGGCATTGGACTTTTTCCGCCTTCCGAAGCCTCTGTGATAAAGCAAATAGCTATTGCACAAGGGGTTCCGGAACAGAATATCACTCTGGAGGAGAGTTCAAGAAATACCGTCGAGAATGCCCTGTTTTGCGCAGAGCTAATGAGAGCAAACAATTGGCTTTCTGCTTTGATCGTGTCGGATCGCTACCATTTAGTGCGGGCCGTTGCACTGTTTCGTTATTTGGGAATTCAGGCGAATGGCAGTTTCGCCGATCGTCACGGAAGTGGAACGCCAAGGGTTAAATGGTGCTTCCTCCAGACCCGAGAACTTTTGGCATTGCCTTCGAGTCTAATTAGGATCCGCTTTCTCCGAAGTAGACCTAGCGGTAAGGAATCTGCCGCTTCGAGGTGAAGCTTCCTGGATTTGGCAGCGATGAGGGTTCAGAGGCAGACGATTTGCTGACTGACCTCAGTACGATCTCTCTGCCAATGGGTGTCGTTACTGAGACTGAGACGGCCGTCTCCAACCCACCCCTCCAGGTAGCCCACACCCCCACCTACCCGCGCCTTCGCGGCCCTCTTCCGAGGTATCGCGCGCTTCGCCAGCGGCTCGTAAAAAGGAGGTCGAGACCGCGGAGGTGAGCCCATGTTTGGATGCCAGTTCCGGTTCGATGAGAGGACCCCATGAGCACGGCGGAGGTGGTGAGCCTTGGCCGGCGGATTGAGGTTCGGGGGACGGTTCAAGGGGTGGGGTTCCGGCCCTGGATCTATCGGCTGGCCCGGGAGGAGGGGGTGGGGGGGCGGGTTTGGAATGACGGGGCGGGGGTGGAGATCGAGGCTTTCGGGGAGCCGGCGGCGCTCGATGCGTTCGTTCAGCGGCTGCGGATGGCGCCCCCTCCGGCGGCGGTGATCCGGGAGATTCAGTGCCGGGTGATTCCGGGGGAGGACGTCACGGAGCTGGTGATCGTGCCGAGCGAGCGGACGGAGGGGGCTCGCGCGGTTTCGATTCCCCCGGATCTCGCCACGTGCCCGGACTGCCTGCGGGAGATCTTCGATCCGGCGGACCGGCGGTACCGGTATCCCTTTACCAATTGTACGAATTGCGGGCCACGCTTCACCATCGCCCACGGGGTGCCCTACGACCGCGCCGAGACCACCATGGCGTCGTTCGAGATGTGCCCCCGGTGCCGGGGGGAGTACGAGACGGTCGAAAACCGGCGGTTCCATGCTCAGCCGAACGCCTGCCCGGTGTGCGGGCCGAAGCTCTGGGTGGTGTCTCCGGAGGGGGAGCGGCTGGAGGGGCAGGATCCGTTCGTGGTGGCGGCGCGGACTCTGAAGGCGGATTTCATCGTGGGGTTGAAGGGGATCGGCGGGTTCCATCTGGCGTGCGACGCCACGTCGGGTCCGGCGGTGGAGCGGTTGCGGCAGCGCAAGCGGCGGGATGCGAAGCCGTTCGCGGTGATGGTTCGGGATCTCGCGATGGCGGAGCGGATCGGTCAGATCGGCGAGGCCGAGCGGGCGCTGTTGACGTCGGTTGAGCGGCCTGTTGTGCTGGTACGGCGTCGGCTTGACCTTCAAAGCAACAATCAAATCAACAGCGGAGTTAGTCAGGCCGGCAGGGATGCCGGCGGTCCCAGGGGCGCTACGCCGGTGGGACAAGGTCTCGAGGTGTGCTTGGAGGTGGCTCCGGATAACCCTTTGATTGGGATCATGCTGCCGTATTCGCCGGTTCATCATCTTTTGATGGCCGAGGTGGGGCGGCCTCTGGTGATGACGTCGGGGAATTTCTCGGAGGAGCCGATCGTCCGCGGCAACGCGGAGGCTCTGGAGCGGCTGAGCGGGATCGCGGATCTCTTCCTGTTGCACGACCGGGAGATCGAGAGCCGGTGCGATGACTCGGTGGCGCGGGTGATCGCCGGGGCGCCGGTGGTGTTGCGCCGGTCCCGGGGGTATGTGCCGCGGCCGGTCGCGATGGCTCGCCCGTTCGCGCGGCCGGTGCTGGGGTGCGGGGCGCATCTCAAGAACGCGGTCTGCCTGGGCGCGGGGGACTCGGCGTGGCTCGGTCCCCATGTGGGGGATCTGGAGACGATGGAGACGTTCGTTTCCTATCGTGAATCGATCGCGCGGCTGGAGCGGCTGGTGGGGGTGCGGCCGGAGGTGATCGCTCACGATCTCCACCCCGAATATCTGTCCACGGTGTATGCGATGGAGCAGGGCGGGCTCCCCTCGGTCACCCGGGTCGGCGTGCAGCACCACCACGCCCACGTGGCGAGCGCCATGGCGGAGCACGGGCTCGCGGGGCCGGTGTTGGGAGTGGCTTTCGACGGCACGGGGTATGGCACGGACGGCACGGCGTGGGGAGGGGAATTCCTGATCGCCGAGTATGAAGGGTATGAGCGGATCGCGACGTTCCGGGCGATGCCGCTGGCCGGTGGGGATCTGGCGATCCGCGAGGTCTGGCGGCTGGCGTTGGCGGTGCTGGACGACGCGTTCGCGGGCGAGCCACCGCTCGCGGCGCTGCCGTTCTTCCGCGACCTGGAGGCGGACAACCGGGCCCTTTCCGTGGTGCGGCGGATGATCGCGACGGGGCTCAACGTTCCCCGGGCCCGCGGCGTGGGGCGCTGGTTCGACGCCATCGGCTCGCTGGTGCTGGGCCGTGCGGTCTCCCGCTACGAGGGAGAGGTGGCGACGATCTGGAACCTGGCGGCGGACCCGGCTGAAAAATCGTTCTATTCGTATGCGCTGGACATGGAGGCGCTCCCTTGGGAGATCGATCCCCGGCCGCTGGTGCGGGGGGTGGTGGACGACGTGCTGGCCGGGCGGCCGGCGGCGGTGATTTCCGCGAAGTTCCACAACACGCTGGCCGCGGCGGTGGGCGAGGTGGTGCGGGCTTTCCTGAAAGAGCGCGGAGAGATGCCCGTGGTCTTGACGGGCGGCTGCTTCCAGAACGCGTTGCTGGCGGAGCGGGTGGTGGAGAAGCTGAAGGGGACGCGGGTTCATTTGCATCGGGAAGTGCCGCCGGGGGATGGGGGGATTGCGTTGGGGCAGGCGGTGGTGGCGGATGCGGTGGTGCGGGCCCTCACCTCCCCGGCCCTCCTCTCCCAGCCCTCCGTCCACCCTTCCGGGGAGAGGAGGGAGAAAGACAGATAAAGGATCTGTGGAGGTTTCCCCTCTCTCCCAGGTGGGTGTGGGTGGAGGGCCGGGAGAGAGGGGCCAGGGGAGTGAGGGCTTTTCAAGAAGGAGGTTCCTGATGTGCCTGGGAGTTCCGGGAAAAGTGGTGGAAGTGGATGGTTTTCTGGCCACGGTTGATTTCTGGGGCGTGCGGCGGCAGATCCGGCTCGACATCGTGGACGAGCCGGTGGCGCCCGGAGACTACGTTTTGAACCACGTGGGCTATGCGATCCGCCGCATTCCGGCCGAGGACATCGGCGAGACGCTGGCCCTGTACGAGAGCCTGCTGGGGGAGGACGCGGAGGGCGGGGACGACGAGGATCTGATGGTGGCGGACGTGCGGGGCGAGCTCGCGGCGGGAGTGGAGAAGGAGCGGTGAACGCCACCCCGGGGGCCTCCGCGGGGTTTTCTCAGCTCAAGTTCCGTGACCCGGAGCGGGGGCGGGGGCTCGTCCTGGAGATGGAGCGGCTGGCGCGGGAGATCGGCCGCGAGCCGGTGACGCTCATGCACGTGTGCGGCAGCCACGAGCAGGCGATCGCCCGGTTCGGCCTGCGGGCGTCGTTCCCGCGCGCGGTGGACCTCATCATGGGGCCGGGGTGCCCGGTGTGCGTGACCGACCTCCCCGAGGTGGACGAGGCCGTGGCGCTGGCGAAGAGCGGAGCCCGGGTGGCCACCTATGGCGACATGCTGAAGGTGCCGGGCACGGTGCAATCGCTCGCGGACGCGCAGTCCGAGGGGGCGAAGGTGGACGTGGTCTACAGCATTTCACAGGCGCTGGAGCTGGCCCGTTCGACGAGCGGCGAGGTGGTGTTCTTCTCGACCGGGTTCGAGACCACGGCGGTGGCCACGGCCGCGGCCTTGCTGGCGCCGGACCTGCCGGCGAATTTCTCGGTGCTTTCGGCCCACAAGTACATTCTGCCGGCCATGGAGATCGTGGCCGAGATTCCGGGCACGCGGATCGAGGGTTTCCTGGGCGCGGGGCACGCGGCCACCATTACGGGGTGGGGGATTTTCGAGCCGTTCGCAAAGAAATACGGCCGCCCGGTGGTGGTGGCGGGGTTCGAGCCGCTAGATATTCTGGCGGGATTGGTGAAGTTGCTGGAGATGGTGCGGGACGGCCGGGCCGAGGTGGCGAACATGTACCCGCGGTGCGTGACGAAAGAGGGGAACCTGCGGGCCCAGGAGCAGCTCTGGCGGGTGTTCGAGACGGCTGGCGGCGATTGGCGGGGGATCGCCTTCGTGCCGGAGGGCAATCTGCGCATCCGCGAGGAGTTTGCTCATGCGGATGCCCGGCGGCGGTTCGAGATCGATTTGTCTTCGCTGTGGAATTACGCGCCTTCGGCTCTGGTGAAGGATTGTATTTGTGGGGCGATTCTTTCGGGGTTGGCTTCTCCTCATGATTGTGCCTTGTTTGGCAAGGATTGTTCGCCGGACCGGCCTGTTGGGGCCTGCATGGTGTCGAGCGAGGGGGCTTGCAGGATTTGGCATCAGTATGGGGGGCGGCCGGATTTGCGGACCCTCACCCCCCGGCCCCCTCTCCCGCCCCCTCCCTTCCCCCCTCACCGGGAGAGGGGGAGTCAGTCTGAGGAGGTTGTGCCATGACAGCCCTGTTTACCCCCCGTCCCGCAATCCTCGAAGAGCGGATCTCGATGAAGTATGGCGCGGGTGGGCGGGCGATGCGGGCCTTGATCGAAGGGGTTTTTCTGGCGGGTGCGGCGGAGGTGCCGGGGGAGATTCGGGATCGGCCTTTCGGCCATGGATGACGGGGCGGCGATCCGCGTGGGGGACCGGTGGCTGGTGATCACGACGGATTCGCACGTGATCCATCCCATTTTCTTTCCGGGCGGCGACATTGGCCGGCTTTCCGTTTCGGGCACGGTGAACGACCTCGCGATGATGGGGGCCACGGAGGTTCTGGGCCTCACGTGCGGGGTTATCCTCGAGGAAGGTTTTTCTCTGGAGGACCTGCGGCGCATCCAGGCTTCGCTCGCGGCGGCGTGCCGGGAGGCGGGGACCTCGGTGGTGACCGGCGACACCAAGGTCATGGGCCGGGGCGAGCTCGACGGCATCGTGCTCAACACGACGGGCATCGCGATGACGGACCGGGTGGTGCCCGATTCCGGGTTGCGGCCGGGAGACCGGATCCTGGTGACGGGCTCCATCGCGGACCACGGCATGGCCGTGATGGCCGTCCGCCACGGGCTCGATCTCGAAGGGGACCTGCGCTCGGACGTGGCACCTTTGAACGGATTGATCCGCCGGGCGCTGGCGGCCGGGGGCGCGGACGTGGTGGCCATGAAGGACCCCACGCGCGGCGGCCTCGCGAGCGCCCTCCACGAGATGGCGGGCAAGAGCGGCGTGGGCATCCTCCTCATGGAGGAGGCCGTGCCGGTGCGCCCTGAGGTGAGGGCGGCGGCGGAGCTGCTGGGTATCGAGCCGCTCCACGTGGCCAATGAGGGTAAGGCGGTCATCGGCGTGCGGCCGGGCGCGGCGGAACGGGTGCTGGAGGCGTTGCGCGGCCATCCACTGGGCCGGGACGCGGCCCTCGTGGGCGAATGCCTCGCCGATCTCCCAAGGTCCGTGGTTCTGGACACCGGCTTCGGCCGGCGACTGCTGGCGGAGCCGGAAGGCGAGCCGCTGCCGAGGATTTGCTGAGGCCCGGGAGGACGCTGAGATGCACGAATATTCGATCGTCCAGGCCTTGGTGGACCGCGTGGAGGTGGAGGCGCGGGCGCGCCACGCCCTTTCCGTGGGACGCATCCGGGTGGCCCTGGGAGCGCTTTCCGGGGTGGATCCCGAGCTCCTGGCGTCGGCCTATGAGCTGTTCCGCGAGCGCACGGTCTGCGAGGGGGCGGAGATGGAGATCCGCTGCGTGCCGGCCGAGTGGCGGTGCTCCTCGTGCGGCCGTCTCTTTCTAAAGGGCGAGCCCCTTCAGTGCCCGGTGTGCGAAGTCCCGGCGCGGCTCACGTCGGGAGACGAAATCCTGCTCGAACAGATCGAAATGGAGGTTGCGTGATGTGTGACTCCTGTGGCTGCGGCGACACCGAAATGGTTCCCATCGAGATCCAGGAGAGGATTCTCTCCGGCAATGAGCGGACGGCCCGGCACAACCGGGAGCACTTCGAGGCGGAGGGGGTCTTCGCCATCAACCTGATGGGCTCGCCGGGCTCGGGGAAGACGGCGCTGCTGGAGGCCACCATCCGGGCGCGGAGCGGGCTGAAGATCGGGGCCATGAGCGGCGACCTCGCCACCGAGCGGGACGCCGAGCGGCTCCAGAGAGCGGGCATTCCGGCGGTTTCGATCACCACCGGTTCGGCCTGCCATCTGGACGCCGAGCTGGTCCACAAGGCGCTGCATAAACTCGACTGGCGCGGCCTCGACCTGCTGTTCATCGAAAACGTCGGCAATCTCGTCTGCCCGGCCGTCTACGATCTCGGCCAGGCGGAGAACGTGGTGGCTCTTTCGATCACCGAAGGAGAGGACAAACCGCTCAAATATCCCGTGATGTTCCGCAAGGCCGACCTGGTTCTGATCACCAAGATGGACCTGTTGCCCCACCTGCCCGGCGTGCGGTTGGAAACCCTGCTTCACAACCTTGCCCAGGTGATGCCGGATCCGCGCGCGATTCCCCTCTCGGCCCTGACGGGGGAGGGGATGGACCGCTGGATGGATTGGCTGGAAGAGCGGCATCAGGCGCGGGTGGTGATGGCGCCGGCCGCGGGGCATCATCAGCACGTGCGGGTGTGAGGGTTCGGAGGGGAACGGGGTCACGGACGGTCACGGACCAGCAGGGACCGGCACGCCCCGTTCCCACCAGGCCTCGACCGGCAGGGGGTTCTCCCGCTTTTTCAGATCCCACCCCAAACGCCGCAATTCCGCGGCCACGGCCGCCACGGCTTTGGGCAGGGCTTCCTGAACGGCCGGCGTGAGGCCGATCCCCAGGTGCGTTTCCGCCGGTACGATGCCCACGAGGAGCACGTCTTGCGGCGAACGGCCGAGGAGGCTCGCGGCCACGAGGGCCCCTCGCAGGCTGGGGTCGTGGGGAGAGAGGCGGTCCGGTTCCTGGCCGCGCAGGACGTCGGGGCGGTGGAGGAGGTGGACCTCCCCCGGCTTGCCGCCGGGGGTGCGGAGGGTGTCGGCCACGATCAGGGCGTCGAGCCCTTCCACGATGTGGGCGAGCTCGGGGCCGGGGGTGCCGAGGTCGAGGAGGCCGATTCCGGGCGGCAGCTCGTACTCGGCTTCCAGGTGGCGCAGGACGTGGGGACCGGCGGCGTCGTCGCCCATGAGGACGCTGCCGAGCCCGATCACCGCCGTCCGAGGTCTGACCATTGTGATCTCCTTCAGAGCGCTTTCACGCGGGCGATCTCGTGCCCCTCCGTGTCGTGGGTGTGAACGGCGCAGGCCAGGCAGGGGTCGAAAGAGTGGATGGTACGGACCACCTCCAGGGGGTGCTCGGCGTCGGCCACGGGATTGCCCACGAGCGAGGCCTCGTAGGGGCCGGGCTGCCCCTGGGCGTCGCGCGGACCGGCGTTCCAGGTGGAGGGGACCACGGCCTGGTAGTTGTCGATCTTGCCGTCCTTGATCACCACCCAGTGGGAGAGCGTGCCGCGGGGCGCCTCGTGGAAGCCGAAGCCGCGCTGCTCGCCCTTGGGGAACTCGGGCAGGTTGTAGGTCGCGAAGTCCCCCTTGCCGATGTTTTCCATCAGCAGCCCCCAGTGTTTCAGGGCGAGGTCGGCGATCAGCCGCGCGCGCACGGCGCGGGCGAGGTGGCGGCCGAGCGTCGAGTGGAGCACGGCGGGGGTGAGCTTGACGCCCGCGCCCGCAATTGCCGAGGCCCGGCTGAGGGCGCCGTCCACCAGATTCTTGATCTCGGCATGGCCGCTGGCGTAGCCGATGAGCATCTGGGCGAGAGGGCCGACCTGCATGGGCTTCCCCTGGAAGCGGGGGGACTTCACCCAGGAATACTTGCCGGCGTCCTCAAAGTCGGTGTACTTGGGGACGGTCTCTTCTTCCCAAGGGTGGCGGGTCCAGTCGCCGTCGTACCAGGAGTGGGCGATGGACTCGGCCACGTTGTCCCGGAAGTAGGGATCGGTGAAGCCCGAGAAGGTCTTCACGGTCGCAAGGTCGCCGCCGAAGATCGTGCCTCCGGGGAGGTCGAATTCCGTCCCCTTGGTGTCCAGCGGCAGATCGGGCACGGCCATGTAGTTGGTGACGCCCGCGCCGTAGCCGAGCCAGTCGGGGTACAGGGCGCCGATGGCGATGACGTCCGGCAGGTAGACCTGGTCGACGAACGTCCGCACCTCTTCCAGCAGATCCTTGAGGCGGTAGAGGACGTCCATGTTGAGGGTGGTCAGGTTGTCGAGGTTGATGGCGTTGGCGATGCCGCCCACGGCCAGGTTCTGGATGTTCGGAGTCTTGCCGCCGAGGGTCGCCACCACCTGATTGGCCTTGCGCTGGACGTCGAGGGCCTGGAGATAGTGGGCCACGCCCAGGAGGTTGACCTCGGGCGGGAGCTTCATGGCCGGGTGGTTCCAGTAGCCGTTGGTGAAGATGCCGAGCTGGCCGGCGGCCACGAACTCCCCGAGGCGGGTCTGGGCCGCTTCCATCGCGCGCCGGCTGTTGCCCGGCCAGGAGGAGAGGCTCTCGGCGAGTTGGGAGGTCTTGGCGGGATCGCCTTTCAAGGCCGAGGTCACGTCCACCCAGTCGAGCGCCGACAGGTGGTAGAAGTGCACGATGTGATCGTGCAGGGCGTGCGCGGCCAGAATGATGTTGCGGACGTACTGGGCGTTGAGTGGGATTTCCAACCCGATGGCGTTCTCGACGGCCCGCACCGAGCAGATGGCGTGCACGGTGGTGCAGACCCCGCAGATGCGCTGGGTGAACAGCCACGCCTCCCGCGGGTCGCGCCCCTGGAGGATGATCTCGATGCCGCGCCACATCTGGCCGGAGGACCAGGAGCTCCGCACCTTGCCGTCCTCGACCTCCACGTCGATGCGGAGGTGCCCCTCGATGCGGGTGATGGGATCGATGACGATACGCTGAGCCATGGTTGCTTCCTCCTAGTGGGCGGAGGCGGCCGCGGGCTTCGCGCCGCCGAGGATGGGAAATTTCGTCACCAGGACGAGATAGAGGACCGCCTCCAGCGCCAAGAGGCCGATGGCGATGATCGTTTCGGCGGCGGAGGGGAAATAGGTCCACCCCGGGCCCGGCTGGAAGGCGACGAGATAGGTGTCGAACCGGTAGATCGTGCCCGCCGCCGCCAGGAGCATCCCCCCCTGGAGAAGCCGCTTGAGATCCGGGCTCCGTTTGCCGGAGAAAAAGAGCAGGGGCGCCGCCAGGAGCAGCAGGTTCTCCAGCCAGAACATGGCGCCCCGGAAATCGAGGCGGCCCAAGAGCTCCAGCCTTCCGCGCACGGCGAGGTCGGCGAAGCGCAGGACGACGAACAGGAGCCCTGCCCAGGAGGCGATGCGGCCCAGCCGGCCCAGGATGGGGGTCTCGCGGGGGCGGTTGAAGTAGTGGGTCGAGATCACCGAGTCGAGCACCACCACGGCGAAGCCCATGAACAGGCAGGAAACGAGAAACAGCAGGGGAAGAAGGGGCGTGCTCCAGAGCGGGTGGAGGCGGGGGCCGGCCAGCAGCATCATGGAGCCGAGCGTCGACTGGTGCATGCTGGGGAGCAGGAGGCCCAGCGCGAGGATCCAGACCAGGGCGCGGTCCAGCCGGGGGATCGTCCACTCCGAGAACCGGCGCAGGCCCGCGCGCCCGCTGGTGCGCCAGCGCTCCAGGAAGGCGGGCGAAAGCTCGATCCACGCCACCAGGGTATAGGCCATCACGCAAAGGGCGACCTCGAGCAGGGCCGAGCGCAGGTTCCAGTGCGAGACGAAGGTCGGGATCTTCCAGATGTGCCAGGGCCGGCCCAAGTCGATGAGGATCGACAGCCCCGCGATGGAGTAGCCGAGGGCGCTGGTCATCACGGCGGGGCGCACCAGCGGGTGATAGCGGCCACGGTTGAAGACGTAGATCAGGAAGCCCAGGGCGTAGCCGCCGCAGGCGAGCGCCGTGCCGATGACCACGTCGAAGGCGATCCAGATTCCCCAGGGGTAGCCGTCGGACAGCGCCGTCGAACGGCCGAGGCCGACCGCGAAACGCCAGGCGGCGGTCACCAGGCCCAGCAGGGCGATCCCCAGGAGGAGCTTGAAGAGCGGCGTCGCGAGCGGGCCCCCGACCGGACGGGCTTGAGCGTGTGGGTTCATGACGGTTTCCTCCTCAGCTCTTTCCGGGGGTGTCTTCGCCGCCCTCACCCCGGCCGCGGTTCCTGAACATCACGGCGCCGAGCAGCGCGTAGAGCGCGAGCGGCGCGGCGAAGCCCTGATAGATGCCGTGCTGGATCGTCTGCTGGACCTCCGGCACGGGTTGGTCCTGCTGGAAGCGGAAGCCCAGCTTGTCGAACGGCACGTGCGAGAGGTAGAGCACCTGGGTGCCGCCCAGGTCGTGCTCGCCGTAGATCTTGGGCACGTAGCGGTCCGGGCTCGCCGCGAGCCGGCGGTGGGCGTCGGCCAGCAGGTCCGTGTACTTGCCGAAGATGACGGCCTGGCGGGGGCAGACTTCGCTGCAGGCCGGCTCTTTGCCCTGGGCCAGCCGGTGGTTGCACAGCTCGCACTTGACGATCTTGGGAGACACCTTCGACCACTGGAACTTCGGCACGTTGAAGGGGCAGGCCACCTGGCAGTAGCGGCAGCCGGTGCACAGGTCCGGATTCCAGGTGACGATGCCGTGCTCGCGCTTGTCGAGCGCGCCCAGCATGCAGGCGTTGATGCACGCGGGGTCGATGCAGTGCATGCACTGGCGCTTCACGAAGGAGCGCTCGTCCCCTTCGCCCTCGCCGCCTTTGTAGAGCTCGATGACGTTTTTGGTGTACTCGTTGAGCCCCTCCGGAGCGTCATACAGGCCGCCGCCGTAGCCGTCGGTGTCCGCCGGCAGCTCGTTGGCCTCCTTGCAGGCCACCACGCAGGCCTTGCAGCCGATGCAGCGGGTGGTGTCATAGAGCAGGCCGACGGCGCCGGGCGGCGCCGTCTTGCGCTCGCGCGCTTCCGCCGGCGTGGGCAGAACCGTCAGGGCCGCCGTGGCGGCAATCCCTTTCAGCAGAGAGCGCCGGTCGGTCTCGAAGTGGGTGTCCATGACGCTACTCCTTCCCCTGGGCCGGCTCGTCCGCACCGCCGGGGTTCCCCAGCTTGCGCGAAGCCATGAGGCCCGCGCCGAGGAGCGCTCCACCCACGAGCCCCGCGACGCCGGTGGCGACCGGCGTGATCTTGTCGTGCTCGGCCACGATTCCCGGATAGGTGTCGGGTGGCACCGGGCGGTCGATCTCGACGGTCGTGTGGAGAGGCACCCGGAAGGCCAGCTTCTGTTCGGTGCAGCCCACGCAGGGGTGGCCGATGCCGATCGGCCAGGCGTTGACCACGTCGCCGAAGTGGAGCACCGAGCAGCTCGCGTGCGTCTGCGGCCCCTTGCAGCCCAGCTTGTACAGGCACCAGCCCTGGCGGTGCGTCTCGTCACCGAAACGCACCGCGAAGCGGCCGGCGTCGAAGTGGGCCCGCCGGGGGCAGTGCTCGTGGATGGTGCGGCCGTAGGCGAACTTGGGCCGTCCGAGCTGGTCGAGCTCCGGCAGCGTGCCGTAGGTCGCGTACTGGAGCGCCGTGCCCAGGAAGATGTAGGGATTCGCCGGGCAGCCGGGAAGGGTGACCACCGTCTTTCCTTCCAGTACCTGCGGCGCTCCCTTGGCTCCGGTGGGATTGGGCTCGGCCGCCGGGATGCCGCCGAAGGAGGCGCAGGAGCCGATGGCGATGATGGCTCCGGCACGGTCCGCCGCTTCCTTCACGAGATCGAGCGCCGTGCGTCCGCCGATCTTGCAGTAGATGCCGCCGTCCTTGGTGGGAATCGCGCCCTCGACCACCAGGATGAACTTGCCGTCGTTCTCCTTCATGGCCGCTTCCCGGGCCTTCTCCGCCAGGTAGCCGGACGGCGCGAGCAGGGTCTCGTGATAGTCCAGGGAGACGAGGTCGAGAATCAGCTCGTCGAGCGCCGGGTGGCTCGCGCGCAACAGCGATTCCGTGCACCCCGTGCATTCCTGGAACGACAGCCAGATGACGGAGGGCTTGCGTCCCTTCGCCGCGGCTTCCGCCATGCGGAGCGCGCTCGACGCCGGCAGCCCCACGGCGGCGGCGGCCAGAGCACAGATGCGGAGGAAGTCCCGGCGGTTCAGGCCACCGGAAGAGGGAGGAGGGGGGACCGCGAGATTCATGGTCGGCATGAAGGCCTCCTGTGGAACGGGGAGCCACGAACCGCGGAGGAGGGAGGAGGGGGAGGTGGGGCCGGGGCTGGCGCCGGCTCCCGGGCGATTCCGTGCGGCTCCGTTGGCCTTTTCTACGCCCTGTCTGGCAGGCGCTCCCACACTCCTGGAGACGGGCGCCGCGCGCGGAAGGGTGGTGGCTGGCCGCCCGGGAAGGTGGGGCTCCAGATGATAGGATTAAAAAAGAAGACTCGCAGGTTGCTCGATCTGAAAGGAGATCCGATGAAAAAAGTCCGGCTTCTCGTGGTCCTGGTCCTCGCGGGGGTGGCGTATGCCTCGACCACCGCCACTGCCGCCGCCTTGTGTCCCGCGCCCACGTGGGCATGCCGGTACATCAATTCCAATGGCTGCTGCCTGGTCGTGGCTTCCTATCCGGGCTATTACTGCCCCGAGCTCTGCGACTAGCCGGACCCCTCGATCCTCATCGCGGCTTCGTGAGCGCCGCCACCGCCTCCCATACGGACTCTGACAATCCCTCGCCGTGGCCGAAACGCTCGCCGGTCACGGTGAGGAGATGGGCCCGGGGAGCGCGTCCGTAGAGCTGGCCGGCGTAGAAGAGGAGGGCGCGGGGCGAGAGGGCATGGGTGAGGCCCAGCCGGTCGGGCGTGGGCTGGAGGCGGCTCAGCCGGACCGCGCCGGGTGGGCCGCCGTGCCGGGCGTCGACGAACAGGACGGTATCGGCCCGGCTGACGTCCGGCGCCAGCTCGGGCCCGAGCTGCATCACCCGCCGCACGTCCAGGCCTTGCCGCCCGATGAGGGGGGCGGCGATCGCCCAGGCCACGCCGTCGTCTTCCCGCTGGAGGTTGCCGATGGCGAGGACCAGCAGGCTCAACGCTCGGTCTCCAGGAGCAGGGAGCCGTCCGGACCGATCAGCTCCACGTGAAGCGGCACGCGGCCGTCCGCGTGGGTGGAGCAGGAGAGGCAGGGGTCGAAAGCCCGGATGCCCGCTTCGACGCGGTTCAGGAAGGGCTCGGGGACGTTGGGGCCATGGATGTAATGTTGTGCGATATCGAGGATCGTGCGGTTCATGGCCAGGTTGTTGTGCCCCGTGGCCACCATCAGGTTGACCCCGGTGAGAAGGCCGTCTTCATTCACTTTGTAATGATGAAAGAGCGTGCCGCGCGGCGCTTCCATGCAGCCCACGCCTTCGAAGCGGTTGCGCCTGGCGCGGGCCAGCACGTCGGTCGAGAGAAGGTCGGGGTGATCGATCATCTCGCCGATCTTTTCCAGGCAGAAGAGGATTTCGATCAGCCTCGCGTAGTGGTAGTGGAACGAGGAGAGCACGGGGGTGCCGGCCGCCCGGAATTCGGCCAGCTCGCGGTCCGCCTCGGGGGTGCCGCAGTGGGAGATCACGTTGAGGCGCGCGAGCGGCCCCACGCGGTACATGCCGGCCGGATAGCCCATGGGCTTGTAGAACGGTGACTTGAGATAAGACCACGATTCGACGGCTTCGCCCAAGTATTCGAAGTATTTTTCCGGTGGCAGCTGATCGGCCACGATGCGGCCAGCGGCGTCCACGATGCGGATCTTGCCGCCGTAGTGATCGAGGCTTCCGTCGGGCGCCACCAGAGCCATGAAGAGGGAAGGGAAAGTGCCGCAGGCGAGAGCCTCCTCCGCGTGGCGGGGGAGGTCCCGCTTGAACCCTTCGAGCGTTCCGCGCGCGATGGCGAGGGCTTCCGGCAGGCCGGCGCGGATGCGGTCGCGCCCCTCGGGGGTGAGCGGCTCGTCGACCCCGCCGGGGATGACCCAACTGCCGTGGATACGCTGGCCCGCCAGGGCCGCGATGACGTCCTGGCCGTAGCGCCGCAGGCGGATCCCCTGGCGCGCGACGTCCGGATATTCGGCGATCAGGCCGAAAACATTTCGTTTCGCCGGATCGGTCTCGTGGCCGAGGAGGAGGTCCGGCCCGGAAAGGTGGAAGAACGACAGGGCGTGCGACTGGATGAGCTGCCCCCAGTTGAGCAGGCGCCGCAGCCGCGCGGCGGCTTCCGGGATCTCGACCGCGAGCAGGGCGTCGCCCGCCTTGCCGGAGGCCAGCATGTGGGAAACCGGGCAGATGCCGCAGACTCGCGAAGTGATCACCGGCATGTCGCGGAAAGGCTTGCCTTCGCAGAACGTCTCGAAACCGCGGAATTCGGTGACGTGGAAGCGCGCGCCGTCCACCTCGCCGCCGTCGTTCAGATGCAGGGTGATCTTCGCGTGCCCTTCGATGCGGGTGACCGGGTCGATGACGATGCGCTGGCTCATGGCGGTCCCTCCCTAGCCGTACTTCAGTTTCCCCGAGAGGTCCGGGGTACGCCCGGCGATCAGCTCTCCGAGGGCGAACGCGATCAGGTCCGGCGAGGGCGGGCAGCCCGGGAGGAAGACGTCCACCGGCACCGCCTCGTGGATGGGGAGGACCCGGTCGAGCAGCACCGGCAGGATTCCGGGGGCGGACGGGATGCCCGGATTCACGTCCGCTTTTTCGACATAGGCCCGGTGCAGCAGGGGCTCGGCGCGGCCCAGAGGGTTGCGCAGAGCCGTGACGTTGCCCGTCACCGCGCAGTCGCCGAAGGCCACGAGCACGCGGGTGCGCTCGCGGACCCGGCGGATCTGTTCCAGGTGGTCCTCGTTCGCGACCGCGCCTTCGACCAGGGCCACGTCGACGTCCTCCGGATACTCCTTGATGTCGAGGATCGGGCTGTAGACGAGGTCCACTTGGTAGGCGAGATCGATCAGGCGTTCGTCCATGTCGAGAAACGACATGTGGCAGCCCGAGCAACCGCCCAGCCAGACGGTGGCGATTCGCGGCCGCCGCGGCGGATTGCTTTGAGGAGAATTGCTTCGAGGACGGCCGGTTGTCATGGAGTCCATGGCCTCTTCTCCCGCGCCGCTTTCAATTGAGCGACGAGCTCCGGGTGTTTGATCATTTCGGCCCGCGGCCGCTCCTTTTCGAACAGGGCGCCCGTGGGGCAGACCTGCACGCACTTGCCGCAGCTCGTACAATCCGGGACCTCTCCCCAGGGCTGGTCCCGGCCGGTGACCACCCAGGAGCGCGCGCCCCGGCCCGCGACGTCCCACACATGGGCGCCTTCGATCTCGTCGCATACCCGCACGCAGCGCGTACAGAGCACGCAGCGGTTGTGATCGATCGCGAAGACCTCGTGCGAGGCGTCCTCCGGCAGGTTCGGATAGAGGTAGGGAAGGTTGACGTGGTCCATGCCCGCGCCATACCCGAGGTTCTGGAGCTCGCAATGGCCGTTCGCCACGCAGACCGCGCAGACGTGGTTCCGTTCGGCGAAAAGCATTTCGATCATCATGCGCCGGTACTGGCGCAGGAAGTCTGAATCCGTGGTGATCTCCATGCCGTCCTCCACCGGGGTCATGCAGGCGGGAACGAGCGACCGCGCGCCGGCGACTTCGACCAAGCAGAGGCGGCAGGAGCCCACGTCCGTAAGTCCTTCGAGATGGCAGAGCCGGGGAAGGGCGATTCCGTTCTCGTCACAGGCTTCGAGGATCGTCCGCTCCCCGGTGATGTTTATGGGTTGGCCGTTCACGGTTGCGGTGTTCACGGTGGGCTCCTCTCCAAGCCCATGCTAGAACCGCGGGAAGGCGCGGGCGCCACCCGAATGAGAGGTGGCCCCCGTCTCGAGGGGTGGGAGGGATGACGGTAGAATGCCGGCATCGAGGAGGGATCATGAATCGACTTCCAGGTATCGACGTCAGCCATTATCAAGGCACGATCGATTGGAACCAGGTCCGAAGCGTTGGCACCCAATTCGCTTTCATCAAGGCCCTGGAGGGGATCACCAGCACGGACCCGCAGTTTCAGGCCAACTGGCGGGGAGCGAAGGCGGCGGGTCTCCTTTGCGGGGCGTACCACTTCTATCTGCCCGGTGATGACCCCACGCAACAGGCCGAAGCTTTTCTCTCCACCTATCAGCCGAGCCCGGGGGACCTGCCGCCGGTCCTCGACATCGAGACCACCAACGGGCAGAGCACGAGCGTCGTCGTCCAGGGGATTCAGGCCTGGCTGTCGGCGGTGGAGGCGAAGGTGGGCGTTCCGCCGATCCTCTACACCGATCCGTCGTTCTGGAAGAGCCTGGGGGCCGGGCAGCAATTCAGCGGCTACCCGCTCTGGATCGCCGACTATGGGGTCTCCACGCCTGCCGTGCCGGCGGGCTGGAAGAATTGGACCTTCTGGCAGACTTCGCAATCGGGCAGCGTGGCCGGGGTCACCGGCGCCGTGGACCTCGACGTTTTCCAGGGGAGCCTGGCGGAGCTTCAGGGCGATGACGATCACTGCCTGATCAGGCTACCGCGAGCGGCGCGAGAGTGCGCATTTCGTCGCGCAGCTGATCGATGAGCACGGCCGTGCCGCCTTCTTCCCCCATCCGGGCGAGCTGTTGCTTTTTGTGCGCGAGCTCGCCCGCCAGGCGATAGAAACGGCGGGTGGCGAGCAGGCGGCCGGAGAAGAGGGCGCGCAGGCGGACGCCGAGACGGAGCGGGGAGAGGGCCATCCGGTATTGGCCTTCGCCGAGGGTGCCGCGGGTGACTTCCTCGGCGAGCTGGAGTTGGAGCACCCGCCGTTCGCGCCGGAGGACCACGGCGAGGATGACGCCCATGAGGAGCCAGCCCAGCCAGTCGAGCAGGAACATGAGAATTCCGAATTCTCCGGCCTCCCCGGCGGCGGTGGCGAGGCCGTTGTGGAGCGCGTGCGCCATCACGGCCACCGTCCACCCGGCGGGCGGCGCCAGCCAGCGCACCACCGCGGAGCGGGACAGGCGCGTGGCGGCGAGGCCCAGGCCGATCCAGGCCGTGTAGAAGGGATGTCCCCAGATGCCGAGGAGGATCCGCACCACCCAGAGGCCCATCATCCCCTCGATGCCGCTCTCGGTGGCGGCGCCATAGAGGTAGAGGGTGTCTTCCGTGGCCGCGAAACCCAGCGCCACCACTCCGGCATAGACGAGGCCGTCGAGCACCGAGTCGAACTCCTTGCGGAAGAAGAGGAACACCAGGAGGACCGCCAGCCCTTTCAGGCTCTCTTCGGTGAGCGGAGCGAAGAGAGTGGTGCCGGCCAGCTCGGCCGTGGCCTCGGAGCCGGTGGCGACCTTGACGGTGCCCTCCAGAATGAGCTGCGACACGAGCGCACCGCCCGTGGCCACCACCGCACCCCAGAAGAAGGCCACGCCCAGGAGGAGCTTGGGCTCCTTTTCATACCGGTCGAGCCAATAGATGAACAGGGCGCAGAGAAACGCCGGGATGAAGCTCAGCAGGAGCGCCAGGAGGAATTCCATGCGGGATGGCGGAGAGGATAGCACGGGCCGCGGTGATGGTAGGGTGAGAGCTGTCATGGAGGGAACCGGTTGAGCGAATGGCATCGGTTGGAGTCCTCGGAGGTGCTGCGCCAGCTCGGCGTGGACGCGCGGCTGGGGCTGAGCCCGGAGGAAGCCGGGCGGCGGCTCGGGGAGCACGGCCCCAACGAGCTGCGGAAGGCCCGTAGCGGCTTCTCCCTGGCGGACGCTTCTCGCGCAATTCAAGAACGTCCTCATCCTCGTCCTGCTGGCGGCCACGGCCCTGTCCGCCTTCCTGGGCCACGGCCTCGAAGCGGTCGTCATCGCCGTCATCGTCCTCTTCGCGGTCGGTCCTCGGCTTCATCCAGGAGTACCGCGCCGAGCGGGCCATCGAGGCGCTGCGCGAGATGGCCGCGCCCACGGCCACGGTGCTGCGCGACGGCGAGGAGCAGTCGAGATCCCGGCCCGCGACCTGGTGCCGGGCGACGTCCTCCTCCTCGCGCGCCGGCGACCGCGTGCCCGCCGACGCCCGGCTGATCGAGGCCGTCAACCTGCAGATCGAGGAGGCGGCCCTCACCGGCGAGTCCGCTGCCGGTGGAGCAAGCACACGGCGCCGCTTGCGAGGGACGGCGGACGCCGCCGGTGGGCGACCGCCCGAACATGGCCTGCGCGGGCACGGCGCGTGACCTACGGCCGCGGGCGTGGCGTGGTCGTCGCCACCGGCATGGAGACCGAGTTCGGCAAGATCGCCCGGCTGCTGGAAACCGTCGAGACGGCCCGCACGCCGCTGCAGCAGAACCTGGACCGGGTCGGGCAAGGCTCCTGGCCCGTGCCGCCCTGGTGGTGGTGGCCGGTCGTGGTGGCCGTCGGCCTGCTGCGCGGCCAGCCGTTCCTCGAGATGCTCATCTTCGGCATCGCCCTGGCCGTGGCCGTGGTGCCCGAGGCCCTGCCGGCCGTGGTCACCATCTCCCTCGCCCTCGGCGTGCAGCGCATGGTGAAGCGCCACGCCCTGATCCGCCGGCTGCCGGCCGTGGAGACGCTGGGCAGCGTCTCCGTCATCTGCTCGGACAAGACCGGCACCCTGACCAGGGACGAGATGACCGTCCGCCGGATCGTGGGCCGGCAGGCGAGACGCTTCGAGGTCACCGGCGCCGGCTACGAGCCGCGCGGGTGCCTTCCTCCGGGACGGCCGGGAGGTGGACGCCGCCGGAGCCCCTGCCGCGAGCTGCTCCGGGCCGCCGTCCTGGCCTCGGACGCGCGCCTCGTCCGCAGCCGTCTGGACGGGGAGGCGGCTGGCGCATCCAGGGCGATCCCACCGAGGGGGCCCTCGTGGTGGCCGCGGCCAAGGCCGGGCTCGACAAGGCGGCTCTGGACGCGCGAGATGCCGCGCGTGGGCGAGATCCCCTTCACCTCCGAGAGCAAGCGCATGACCACCCTCCACCGGACTGCCGGAGGGCGATGGTGGCCTTCGCCAAGGGAGCGCCCGAGGTCCTGCTCGGAGCCTGCGTGCGCTGGACCGCGACGGCGGCGAGCCGCTCGACGAAGCCGGCCGCGACGGATCCTGGCGGCCCGGAGCATGGCCGGCGAAGCCCTGCGGGTGCTGGCCGTGGCCTACCGGCGCGACGCCACGCCCGGACAACGCCGAGCGCGACCTGACCTTCCTCGGGCCTGGTCGGGATGATCGATCCGCCGCGGCCGGAGGTCGCAGGACGCCATCCGCACCTGCGGCGAGGCCGGCATCAAGCCGGTCATGATCACCGGCGACCATCCGGTGACGGCGCAGGCCATCGCCCGCGAGCTGGGGATCCTGACGCGGCGGCCGCGTCGTCACCGGCGCGGAGCTGGAGGCGATGAGCGACGAGGAGCTGGCGCGCGAGGTGGAGCGGATCGAGGTCTACGCCCGCGTCTCGCCGGCCCACAAGCTGCGGGTGGTCACCGCCCTGCAGGAGCGCGGCCACTCGGTCGCCATGACCGGCGACGGCGTCAACGACGCGCCGGCCCTGAAGAAGGCCGACATCGGCATCGCCATGGGCATCACCGGCACGGACGTCACCAAGGAAGCCGCCGCCATGACGCTGACGGACGACAACTTCGCCTCCATCGTGGCGGCGGTGGAGGAGGGGCGCGGCGTCTTCGACAACATCAAGAAATACCTGATGTTCCTGCTCTCCTCGAACATCGGCGAGATCGGCTGATGGCGGGGGCCTCGCTGGCCGGCCTGCCCCTGCCGCTGTCGGCCGTGCAGATCCTGTACGTCAACCTGGCGACCGACGGCCTGCCCGCCCTGGCCCTGGCCGTCGACCCGCCGGACGAGCGACCTGATGGGCCGGCCGCCGCGCGATCCGCGAACGGGCATCTTCACCCGCCCGGTCGTGACGCTGATGCTGGTCGGCGGCCTCTGGTCGACCCTGGTCAACCTGGGCCTCTTCGCCTGGGCCCTGCGCTCCGGCCGGCCCCTCGCCGAGGCCATGACCATGATCTTCGTCTCCCTGGTGCTGATCCAGTTCTTCAAGGCCTACAACTTCCGGTCCGACCGCCGTTCCGTGTTCCACCGGCCATTCGCCAACCGCTGGCTCAACCTGGCGATCCTGTGGGAGATCGTGCTCCTCACCCTTGTCGTCCAGGTTCCGTTCCTGGAGCGGGCCTTCGGGACTCGGCCTCTTTCAGCCGCGGAGTGGCTCCTGGCAGCCGCCTGCGCGGGAAGCGTCACTCTCGTGCTGGAGCTGGTGAAGGTCTGGGTGCGCCGGCGGGACGGATCGCCGTGACGCCTTCCGGCGGGGTCTTGCGGCGCGGACCGGAGCCCAGGGTGACCAGGCGGGCCTGCCCGGCGCCGGCGGCCCCCGTGGCGCAAGCGGCGCCCGAGGCACAGTGGGCACAGGCGGCGGTCCGTCCCTCGCCCTTTTTCTTGCCGCGGAGCAAAAGAAGGGGCCGGAGCAGGATCCAGCCACCCCAGAGAGCCGCCAGCGTGACGGCCGCGAACTGTCCGTCGAAGGCGCTCATGCCACCCCCAGCCAGCGCAGCCCCTGGTAGGTGACGAGGGCGAAGAGGTACGCCAGGGAGGTCATGTAAACGAGCTGAAGGGCGGCCCAGCGCCAGGAGTCCGTCTCCCGGCGGGTGACGACCAGCGTCGAGAGGCACTGCATGGCCAGGACGAAAAAGACCAGCAGGCTCGCCGAGGTCGCGGGCGTGAAGAGCGGCCGGCCGTCGTCCCGTTTCGCGGCGCGAATGCGGTCGATCACCTTGCGGCTTGCCAGGTCCTCTTCCGGTCCCGCCTGGAGCAGCACCGACATGGTGGAGACGAACACCTCGCGGGCGAGGAAGCTGGTCAGCACGCCCACCGTGAGCTGCCAGTCGTAGCCGAGCGGGGCGAAGACGGGCTCGATGGTGCGGCCGAGCCGGCCGGCAAAGCTGTTGGCCTGGGCATTGCGGGCCTCGAGGACGTCCGCCTGGCGGGTCAGCTCCGCCGCCCTGCCGGGCGGCGCCGAGACGTTCGCCGCCTGCTGGCGCAAGGCCACCGCCTCGGGCGGCGGCGCCGAGTGCGGGTAGGTGTTCAGCCACCACATGACCAGGCAGATCGCCATGATCACCGTGCCGACGGTGCGCAGGAAGGAGAGCCCCTGGTCCAGGGCGATCAGGCAGGCGTTGCGCAGCGACGGCGCCTTGTACGACGGCAGCTCGAGAACCATGGGACGGGAGGGCCCCTTGAGCAGGGTGCGGCGCGTCACGGCGGCCGTGAGCAGCGCGGCGAGAGCCCCCAGCAGATAGCAGCCGGAGAACGCCAGGCCGGCCAGGAGCGGCCGGTCGCCGAACAGCAGGCTGGTCAGGAAGACGTACACCGGCACGCGGGCCGAGCAACTCATCAGCGGCGCCACCAGGATGGTGGTCAACCGGTCGTGGCGGTCGGGGATCAGGCGGGTCGAGAGGATGCCCGGGATCGCGCAGGCGTGGCTCGAAAGCAACGGGACGAACGCCTGCCCCGGCAGGCCGAACCGGCAGAGGATCCGGTCCATGACGAAGGCGGCGCGCGCCAGGTAGCCGGTGTCCTCGAGCAGGCTGATGAGGAAGAAGAGAAGGCAGATCTGGGGGAGGAAAACGACCGTCCCGGCGATGCCGCCGATCACGCCCTGCACCAGCATGTCCCGGACGGCGCCGGGCGGGAACACCGATTCCACCCAGGTGCCCAGGTGCGCGAACGTGGCCTCGATCAAATCCATGGGCACGGAAGCCAGGACGAACAGGATCCAGAACAGTCCCGCCATGATGCCGAGGAAGACCAGCCCTCCCAGGACCGGATGGGTGAACGCCTGATCCAGCCTTTCGGTGAAAGTGTCGAGCGGGGAGCCCACGGCCCGGCGGCCCCCGGTGCTGCCTTCCACCACCAGCTCCGCCCAGTCTTCATAGGACGGGAAGTCCTCCGGCTCGAGCCGCTCTGCGCCGCCCGCGGAGCCCGCCGCCCGCGGCGGACCCGCGAGGAGGGCCTTGCAGCTCGGCGAGACCCTGGCCCCGCCGGGCGACCATGGGAACGACCGGGCACCCCAGCAGGGCCGACAGGCGGCCGGTGTCGAAGGTCAGACCCCGTTTCTGGGCCAGATCGACCATGTTCAAGGCGGCGATCGCCGGCACTCCCGTCGCCATCAGCTCGCCCAGCAGCACCAGGTTGCGGGCCAGGTTGGTGGCGTCGAGCACCACGACCGCCAGGTCCGGCCGCCGCGCGGTCTCACCCTGCAACGCCGACCGGCAGACCCGGGACTCCGGCACTTCCAGCGACAGGCGGTAGACGCCCGGCAGGTCGACCACCTCGATCGGCCGTTCGCCGGCCTGGCAGCGGCCGGTCCGTGCCCGCGTGGTGGTGCCGGGATAGTTCGACGTCTTGCTCAAGACACCGCACAGGCGGTTGAACAGCGTCGTCTTGCCCGTGTTGGGATTGCCGAGCAGGGCCACCCGAAAAAGGGTGGTGCCGGTCACCGCGGGGGCGTCGGCTTCGTGGCAGGCAGGCGAGGCGACAGGCATGGTGGGACCGGATCAGCGAGTCAGGTTTCCGGGATCACGAGGATCCGGCACGCGACCGACGACGCCAAGCCGATTCGAGTCTCCCGCACCTGGACGATCCAGGGATTGCCCGCCTGGCAGACGCGGAAACGGCAGCTCCTCGACATCCCCAGGGCCTCGAGCAACGCGGTGTCCTGCGCTTCGAGATCGGAGGCATGGAAGCGGGCGGACGCGCCGAGCGGGAGATGGGTGAGCTGGATGGGAGGAGCCATGGGCGACAGGGAGCTGGCCATGAAGATTCTCTCTTGAGATTTTATTGAGATCAAGTCTCACTAAGGAGAATTTTAACACAGGTCCCGGCGGAATGCCCCCCTCCTTGCGGAGAGGGGCCGGGAAAGGTGGGGCTGGGCCTACTCCGGCTGCCAAGTCGGCAGGCGGCCCGGCGTCCAGGGGGCGCCGAGGGACTCGAGCTGGTCTTCGAGAGCCTCGAGGTCGACGCCGATGGCCTGGCGCAGATCCGCCAGCACCGGGGCGAACTCGGCCGCCGCGGTGGCGTAGTCGTCCTCGAAGGTGCGGGTGGCCGCCGAGGAGGTGCTCCAGTGGCCGCCGACGACGTTCTGCACCCGGTCCAGGATGGCCGGCGGCGTCGGCTCGTTGCGCGCGGCCAGCACCGGGTCTCCGGTGAGCTTGACCTCGAGGTCCCGAAGCCGGAGATCCAGGGCGCGCGCCTGCTGGGCCAGCTTGAGCGCCGGCTTTTGGGGTGTCGAGAATGGCCCGCTGGATGAATTTGAGCCGGTTCTGAGCCTCGTCCAGGGCCTGGTTGGCACCCAGGACGGCCCGCTGCAACCGGGCGGTCTTGCGCTGGAAGGCGAGCTGAGCGGCCTGATCCGTGACCGGCAGGGACGACATCCCCAGCGGCACCGCCTCGAACGTCTGCGGAGCCCCGAGCGGCGTCACCACGCCGTCCACCTGCTTGGCGAGCTCGACCGTGTATTTGCCCGGCGCGGCCATGGGACCCTGGGGATTGAAACCGAACAGGTTCCGCTCGCCGGCCTGGAGGCGCGTGGGGTTCGAGGGGGGGAAGCGGAGGTCCCAGGCCGTCCGGTGGAAACCGGCCTTGGCCGGAGCGGTCAGGCGCCGGACGACGTTCCCTTCCTCGTCCTTGACGGTGAGGAGGATCGACGGCTCGGCCTCCCGGTCCTCCTCGCGCAGCACGTCCCACGTGGGATAGACCAGCGATCCGCCTTCCTTCTCCAGCTTCTTCTCCTGCTCCTGGCGGATCTTCTTGCGGGTCTTCAGATCCTCCTTGAGGTGGTAGGTGAAGACCGCGCCGAACGGCGGGTTGTCCGCGGTGTAGAAGGACGAGCCGAGGAACCCCTTGCCGGGCACGCCGAGGGGAGACGACTCCATGTACATCCAGGCCTTGCGCGCGGGGTAAAGGGTGGCTTCCTTTTCCAGAACCTCCGTCTTGACTCCGCGCAGCGGCGAGTAGTCGTCGAGGATGTAGAAGCCGCGGCCGAACGTGGCCACCACGAGGTCGTTCTCCTCGCTTGCTGGATCGCGAGGTCGCGCACGGCGATCGGCGGGAGGCCCGTGAGCTGGATCCACTTCTTGCCGCCGTCGGTCGTGAAGAAGAGGCCGAACTCCGTGCCGGCGAAGAGCAGGTTGGCGTCGACGTGATCCTGCGACCACCGTCGTAGACCGAGCCGCGCTCCGGCAGGTCGCCGGCGATCGAGGTCCAGGTCTTGCCGCGGTCGGTGCTCTTCAGGAGGTAGGGCTTGAAGTCGCCGTTCTGGTGGTTGTCGAACGCCGCGTAGACGGTGTTGGCGTCGTGGGCGAGGGCTCCAGGTCGGAGACGTAGGTGTTCTCCGGCACGCCCGGGGAACTTGTCGACCTTGCGCCAGTTGCCGCCGCCGTCCTCGCTCACCTGGACGAGGCCGTCGTCGGTGCCGACGTAGAGCAGGCCTTCCTGCTTGGGCGACTCGGTGAGCGAGACGATGTTGCCGTAGAACGAGGTCGAGGAGTTCTTGGCCACCGCGTCGGCGCTCCAGACCTTGCCCATCACCTTGAGCTTGTTGCGGTCGATCTGCCGCGTCAGGTCGGGGCTGACCGGCTTCCAGGTGTCGCCGCGGTCGTCGCTGCGGAACAGCCGGTTGCGCCGCGAAGTAGAGCCGCGTGTGGGAGTGCGGGCTGATGATCAGCGGCGAATCCCAGTTCCAGCGCAGGGCCGGCTCGCCCGTGCCCGGCTGGGGCTGGATGTCGAGCGTCTCGCCGGTCTTGCGGTCGATAGCGCACGAGGCCGCCGTACTGCGACTCGGCGTAGACGATGTTCGGATCCTCGGGATCGACCACGGTCTGGAAGCCGTCGCCGCCGTTGGTGACGAACCAGTCCGAGTTGCGGATGCCGTGGTTGTTGCTGGTGCGCGACGGGCCGCCGAGGCTGAAGTTGTCCTGCGTGCCGCCGTAGACGTTGTAGAACGGCTTGGCGTTGTCCACGGCTCACGCGGTAGAACTGGGTGATCGGCAGGTTCGCCGTGGAAGTCCCAGGTGGCGCCGCGGTCCCAGGTCTCGTAGAGGCCGCCGTCGCAGCCGACGAGCAGGTGGCTCGGTGTTCGCGCGGGTCGATCCAGAGCGCGTGGTTGTCCACGTGCTTGTCGTCTTCGCCCAAGTTGCGCGAAGCGTCTTGCCGCCGTCGTCGCGTGACCTGCAGGAACACGTCCATCGAGTAGACGCGGTCGGCGTCTTCGGGATCGGCGATGATCTCCTGGTAGTACTGCGGGCTGCCGGAGACGTAGTCGCTCCGCTTCTCCCAGCTCGCCGCCGGCGTCCGTCGAGCGGAAGAAGCCGCCCGCCTTGCCGCGCCGCCTCGACGATGGCGTAGACCATGTCCGGGCTTCGACGGGCGCGATGGCGAGGCCGATGCGGCCGAGGTCGCCCTGGGCAGCCCGCCGGTGAGCTTCTTCCAGGTCGCGCCGCCGTCGGTCGACTTGTGGATGCGCCGACTCGGGGCCGCCGTTGATCAGCGTCCAGACGTGCCGGCGCCGCTGGTAGGCCGAGGCGTAGAGGACGTCCGGATTGCGCGGGTCCATCACCACGTCGGTGACGCCGGTGTTCTCGCTGATCGTGAGGACGGCCTTCCAGGTCTTGCCGCCGTCCGTGGTCTTGTAGAGGCCGCGGTCGCCGCCCGGCGCCCAGAGCGGGCCCTGGGCCGCCACGTAGACGGTGTTCGAGTCGCGCGGATCGATGACGATCTTGCCGATGTGCTCGGACTTCTTGAGCCCCATGTTCTCCCAGCTCTTGCCGCCGTCCATCGACTTGTAGACGCCGTCGCCGTAGGAGACGCTGCGCTGGCTGTTGTTCTCGCCCGTGCCGACCCAGACCACCAGCGGGTTCTTGGGATCGATGGTGACGCAGCCGATGGAGTACGAGCCCTGGCCGTCGAAGATCGGCGCTCCAGGTGGTGCCGGCGTTGGTGGTCTTCCAGACGCCGCCCGAGGCCACCGCCACGTACCAGGTGCTGGGCGAGGCGGGATCGACGGCGATGTCCACGATGCGCCCGCCCACCACGGAGGGGCCGATGTTGCGCAGCTCGAGCCCGGCGAACGTCGGAGCGCTCATCGGGTCCTTCTTTTCGTCTTCCTTGGCCTTCTTGTCACCCTTCTTGTCGCTCTTCTTGTCGCCGCCCTTTTCCATCTTCTGGGTGGCTTCGGTCTTCTTGCTCTCCTGGCCCTTGTAGGCCTCCTGGGGAGCCGCGAAGGCACTTCCCACCAGGAGCAGCGAGCCCATCGCAAGCGCTATTGACATCTGTTTCACTGAAATCCTCCAGTTCATTGGGGTCGAACAGGGGTTCTCGGACCCTCCCGGGTCTTCTCCTTGCCGAAGATAGCAGGGTCGGGGGGGGTGGGGGCTCCCCCAAGACAACGCGAGCCCGGAGGGCGTCCTACCCATAGCCCAGGGTGCAACCCTGGGTGCATGAGGGGTTTCCGGATCGCGATGGGAACCGGATCCATGACGATCGAATCGCCGCGCCGTCATGAAACGCCGAAACGCCGTCCTACCGCACCCCTGGCGGCGTCCGCCGCCTTTCCACCCAGGGTTGCACCCTGGGCTATGGGTAGGACGCCCTCCGGGCTCGCGGCATCTCAGGCACAACGGGCTCGCGATGCAACACAAGACAGTCGAATCCTCATCCGCCGGCCTCATTGGAACATCTGGCGCGCTCTTTGCCACAGCTAGAGCCCTCATTTCAACAGCTGGCGAGGTCTTTGCCACAACTCGTGAGCCTGTTGGTACAACTCGCGAGCTCGTTGCTACAACTGGAGACCTCATTTCAACACCTCGTGAGGTCTTTGCCACACCTCGCGAGGTCGCTGCAACACCTCCAGACCTCAACGCCACAACTGGAGAGGCTGCGAGTTGTGGCAAAGACCGCCGCGGGAGGGCTCGGAAGCTCGCGAGTTGATGCAGAGACCGCGGCGGAAGCTCTGGCAGGCCGCCTTCGAGAAGCTAGGAAGCTCCCACGTTTCCTCTCGAGCTCCGCCGGAACATCCAATACGCCGGTACCCCGAGCGCCACGATCCCCAGCCCGATCAGCGACTCGACGGGGCTCTCCTTGAGCGTGTTTCCGATCAGCAGCAGACAGGCGAGGATGAACAGGGCGGGCACCACGGGATAGCCCCAGGTGCGGTACGGGCGCGGCGCGTCGGGCAGGCGGCGGCGGAAGATGAAGACGGCGGCGGCGGTCATGGCGTGGAAGAGGACCGAGGCGAAGATGACGTAGGTGTAGAGCTGCGAGTAGGTCCCGGAGACCGTGAGGACGATCGACCACGCCGTCTGCGCCCAGAGGCTCGGCACGGGGGTCCGGTAGACGGGGTGGATACGGGCCAGCGACCGGAAGAACAAGCCGTCTTCCGCCATGGGCAGATAGATGCGCGAGCTGTAGAGAATGGTCGAGGAGAGGCAGCCGAACGCCGAGATCAGGACGGCCAGCGAGATCAGCCGCGCCGCGCCGGGGCCGAAGAGGACCGCCGCCGCGGTCTCGGCGATGCGGGGCGTCGCGGCCATTTCCGGGTACGGTCAGCGCGCGGGCGTAGACCATGTTGAGGAGGAGGTACATGAGCATCACGGCCGCCGTGCCAAGGATCAGCCCCCTTGGCAGGCTGCGCTTGGGATCGCGCATCTCGCCCGCCGAGCAGGTGAGGCCGTACCAGCCGTCGTAGGTCCAGAGCGCCGCGATCATCGCCACGCCGAAAGCGGCGAGGAGCCCGCCGGAGATTCGGGGCCGAAGACCCGAAGAGGTTGGGCGTCACCGGCGCCTTCGCGGAGAGGCCCAGGGCGATCAGGCGCCAGGATGGAGCCGATCTTGATCACGGTCAGCGTGTTCTGGACCCAGGCCCCTTCCTTGAGGCCGAAGTGGTTGACGGCCGTGAGGAGCAGGAGGGCGAGCACGGCCGCCACCTGTCCCCCGGAAAGCGTCCACGTCCAGGAGCCGACCGGCACCGAGAGCAGGATGTGCCCGGTGGCGAACCACGGCAGGAAGCTCCCGAAGTACTCGCCGAACGCCACCGCGATGGCCGCGTTGCCGCCGGACATGATGACCAGGAACGCCGTCCAGCCGTAGAGGAATCCGATGAGCGGCCCATAGGCTTCCTTGACGAAGTGGTAGAGACCGCCGGCCCGGGGGAACAGCACGCCGAGCTCGCCGTAGCGTGAGCGCCCCGGCGAGCGTCAGCAGCCCGCCCGCCAGCCACACCAGCAGGATCAACCCCGGATGGGGCAGCACCTTCGCCATGTCCGCCGTGGTGATGAAGATGCCCGTGCCCACCACGGACCCGATGGTGAGCAGGGTGCCGTCCCACGTCGAGAGACCGCGGACGAGGGTGGGGGCGGACTCCGGCTCTCGTGGCTGAGGCACGGGTGTGGCCAAGGGCACCTCCTTCAAGGTGCGGGTATCTTGGCGGTTTTCAGGCGCAGGGGGAAGTTTGTCCGAGAAATCCCTGGAGCAGCCGGTGGAAATGGTGGACGCACTGCTCGCGGGTGGGGGAGTAGCGGCCGCGGTGGTAGAGGCGCGAGCGGACCCCTCGTTGGACGCTTTCGACGACGGCCTCGTCTTCCCGCTCGACACGGTCCAGGCCGGAGCCGGCGCCGCGGTCCAGCCTTGACGGATCCCAGACGTAGGAGAGGAAGGAGACCTTGGTGCGGTCCGGCGCCAGGGGGCGGACGATGTTGACCGAGATCCCCCAGGGGTAGAAGTTCAGCATGGTGTTGGGGAAGAGCCAGAAGTAGTAGCCGGCGATCCGCTTGGCCGTAGTCAGGGGATGACGTGCGGCAGGTCGAACGTGTCTTCGCCGCCGCTCGCGACGCCGACCTGGAGGTTGGCCCAGGGGAAGAGCTCGGTGCGGTATTCGCCGTAGTCGAGGGCGTCGGCCAGGGCGGCGTGGACGTAGGGGATGTGGAACCCTTCGAGGTAGTTGTCGCAGTAGAGGGCCCAGTTGGCGCGCACGAGGTAGTCGCGCGAACGGGTGGGATCGAAGACGGCCTGGGAGAGCGGCATCCAGGAGACCCGGGCGTCCATCTCCGCCAGGAGATCGCCGAGCGGGACGATGGGATCCAGAGAGGCGAAGACGAATTTGCCCCAGGTGCCGAACTGGACGCGCGGCAGGTTGTCCTTCTCCGAGGGGAATCCCCGGGCTTCCCCGAACTCGGGCATGGAGAGGAAGCGGCCGTCCAGGCCGAAGCGCCGGCCGTGGTAGCGGCAGCGCAGAGCCGGCTCGACGCCCGGGTGCTCGCAGACGAGGGTGCCCCGGTGGGTGCAGACGTTCGAAAGGCAGTGGAGCTGGTCCTTGGCGTCCCGCGTCAGAAGCAGAGGCTCGTCGAGCAGCCCTTCGAGCAGGGTGAAGGGATGGGTCTGGCCGGGGACTCGGACGGCGTCGGTGTCGGCCACGAGTTGCCAGCTCCGGGCGAAGATCCGTTCGCGGGCGGCCCGGTAGTAGCGGTCGTCGCTGTAGACGTCGGCGGGGAGAGTGGAGGCCTGGCGGATGTCTTCGTCGATCGTCCAGTCGATCGTCCAGTCATCAGGGCTCATGGCCCGGTATCTTACCCTTGCTCCGTTCGGGAGATGACCGAGGGAAAAAACGAAAGGCCGCTTCGGAAGGCTCCGAAGCGGCCTCAAACGGCGAGCGAAGTGGTTCTTAGCCGGCGATCTTGACGACGTTCTCGGCGGCCGGGCCCTTCTGGCCCTGGACGATGTCGAACTCGACGCGGTCACCTTCGGCCAGCGACTTGAAGCCGCTGCCCTGGATCGCCGAGTGATGGACGAAGCAATCCTTCTCTCCACCCTCCGGCGTAATGAAACCAAAACCCTTGCTGTCGTTGAACCACTTCACTCTTCCGGTGTTCTTCATTACCTAGACTCTCTTTCTTGGTTTTCTCTCCAGACAACACGAAAGGGACCCTCTCAAAAGCCAGGTCCCTCGGTGTTCGCTGGTTACGGAGACAGGCTTGTCCTGTGCCTGCCGCGGCGAAGAGTAGGTACGTTACGGCCTTTTGTCAAGCGCCGGACCATCGCGGGGACGGCGCCGGCAGGGTAGGATGCTCCCCGTGGACCTCGAGATGGACCTCAAGAAAGCGGCGGCCCGGGGCGCCGAGACGATCTGCCGGGCCTTCGACGGGCATCACCAGCGCCTGCGCGCGATCACGCGGCGGGTGAAGGTACGCTTCGAGGAGCGCGACTGGGACGGCGTGCGGAGCGATACGGTGGAGAAGCTCGACCTGCCGTCGCGCAGCATCGGCGAGACCATGGAGGCGCTCCGGGGGCAGCTCGGGGAACGGCTCGCCGGCCGCGAGATCTGGGTGGCTCTCAAGGAGGCCTACACCCAGGCGATTCTCGGCCGCGATGACTTCGAGATCGCCCAGACCTACTTCAACTCCCTGACGCGCAGGGTCTTCCCCCACGGCGGCGTGGATCCGGCCATCGACTACACCGCCGAGGAGCTGCCGCTCCCTTTCCAGGGCTGGGAGATGGCGAGCGCCCGCATGTACGCCGTCCACCGGGTGGATGCCGCCGTGGTGCGGCACGTCCTGGCGGATGCGGATTTCAAGGCTCCCTTCCGGGATCTCGAAGGGGACGCGGCCCTGGCGGCCGAGCGGATCGAGGAGGGGATCACGGCGGCGTTCGGCTCGCCGGAGATCGAGGCGCTCGACGTGCTGCGCCCGGTCTTCTTCCGCAACAAGGGGGCCTACGTCCTGGGCCGCGTGCGGCGGCAGGGGCGGATCCTCCCCCTCGCCATCGCCCTCGTCAATTCGCGCGAGGGGATAGAGGTCGACGCCGTGCTCCAGCAGGAGGAGGAGATCAGCATCGTCTTCTCCTTCGCCCGCTGGTACTTCCACGTGGACGTGGCGAGCCCGCGCGAGGTCATCGGCTTCCTCCAGTCGATCCTGCCGCGCAAGAAGGTCTCCGAGCTCTACGTTTCCCTCGGCTACAAGAAGCACGGCAAGACCGAGCTCTACCGCGACCTGATCGCCCACATCGCCCACACGGACGGCCGGTTCATCGAGGCGCCGGGGCAGCCGGGGCTGGTGATGGAGGTCTTCACGCTGCCGGGCTACGAGCAGGTCTTCAAGATCATCAAGGACGATTTCCCGGCCCAGAAGAACACCACGCGCGAGCGGGTCATGGCGAAGTACCGCACCGTCGAGCTGCACGACCGGGTGGGGCGGCTCGTGGGCTTCCAGGAGTTCGAGCACCTGACGTTTCCGGCCGCGCGCTTTACGCCGGCCCTGCTCGCGAGGCTCCTCGAAACGGCGTCGCGCAGCGTGGTGGAAGGGCCGGCCGGGATCACCGTGCGCCATTGCTACGTCGAGCGGCGGATCACGCCTCTCGATCTTTTCCTCCAGGAAGCGGACGAGGCGCGGGCCGAGGCGGCGGCGCTGGACTGGGGGCGGTGCCTCAAGGACCTGGCGGCGGCCAACATCTTTCCCGGCGACGTTCTGCTCAAGAACTTCGGCGTCACCCGCCACGACCGGGTCCTCTCCTACGACTATGACGAGCTGGCGGCGCTCATCGACGTGGTGTTCCGGGAGATTCCGCCGGCCCGCGACGAGCAGGAGGAGATGGCGGCCGAGCCGTGGTTCACGGTGGGGGAGAACGACGTCTTCCCCTCGGAGATGCTGACCTTCCTGGGCCTTCAGGGCCGGATGCGGGAGGCTTTCCTGCGCGAGCACGGCGACCTCTTCGGCGTGGAATTCTGGCAACGGCTCCAGGAACGCCTGCGCCGGGGCGAGGTCGTTTCTTTCTTCCCCTATGGGAAGGATCGGAGGCTGGGGACGTGAAGCCGTTTCTGACCGCCCGCTGGCGGTACCTTGCGATGCTCAACTACGAGGTGCCGCCGGAGGTTCTGGCGCCGTTCGTCCCGCGGGGGACGGAGCTCGACTCCTGGCAGGGGAAGACCTTCGCCAGCGTCGTGGGCTTCCTCTTCCTGGACACCCGCGTGCGGGGCCTCGCGATTCCGGGGCACCGGGACTTCGAGGAGGTCAACCTCCGTTTCTACGTCCGGCGCAAGGCCGAGGAGGGGTGGCGCCGGGGGGTGGTGTTCATCAAGGAAATCGTCCCCCGGCTGGCCATCGCGGGCACGGCGCGCCTGCTCTACGGCGAGAAGTACGTGGCCCTGCCCATGCGCCACTCGATCACGGGCGACCCCACCCGGGGCGGCATGTACGTGATGTACGGCTGGCGCCCCGAGGCGGGCGTGGGACCTGGAACGGCATCGGCGCCGTGGTCTCGGGCGTGGCGCAAGAGGCCCTCCCCGGCTCGGAGGAGGAGTTCATCACCGAGCACTACTGGGGGTATTCCTCCCTCCCGTCCTGGCGGGGCGGCGGCACGGTCGAGTACAAGGTGGAGCACCCGCGCTGGCGGGTGTGGCCCCTGCTGCGGCCGGTGCTCGACTGTGACGTGGCCGCCCTTTACGGCACCGGCTTCGCCGGTCCGCTCGGTGGCGAGCCCAGCTCGGCCTTCCTGGCGGACGGCTCGGAGATCGCGGTGTACAGCGGCTTGTCCCTGCCGTAGACGTCCTTGCGGAACTGCGTCACGCCCGCGGCGTCCACCCAGGCGGTCCAGTAGACGAGGTGGACCGGCAGCGGCTTGGGAACCTTGACCCAGGACTCGCGCCCCTTGCCGATGGTTTTCTCGATCTTCTCGCGCGTCCAGGCCGGATCGTCCTTCAGGAGGTACTCGGCGAGGTCCAGGGGCTTTTCCACCCGGATGCAGCCGTGGCTGAAGGTGCGCACGGAGCGGCTGAACAGCGAGCGCGACGGCGTGTCGTGGAGGTAGACGTTGAAGCGGTTGGGGAAGAGGAACTTCACCTTGCCCAGCGCGTTGTTGGCCCCGGGCCGCTGGCGGACTCCGCCGTCCGGGAGCCTTTCCATGTTCTGGCGCGCGAGATAGCCGGGATCGCGGGCCAGCCTGGGGAGGATCTCCTTCTTGAGGATGCCGGGCGGCACGGTCCAGGACGGGTTGAGCACCACGTGAGCCATGGTGCCCGAGAACATCGGCGTGCGGCTGGTGGGCTTGCCGGCCACGATCCTCATGGTGAGCACGGGCGCGCCGGCTTCGACCACGTCGAGATAGAAGCCGGCGATGTTCACGACCACGTATCGCTCGCCCAGGTCGCGGGGGAGCCAGCGCCAGCGGTCGAGGTTGATCTCGATCTGGCGCACGCGGTCCGCGGCCGTCACGTTCAAGGCCTCCAGCGTGGCGGGGCCGATGGCGCCGTCGGTGTCCAGCCCGTTCTTTTCCTGAAAGACCTTCACGGCGGCCATCAGGGGGCCGTCGAAAAGATCCTGTTCCATCGTCGCCCCCGGGGCGGGCGGCAAGGGTGCCGGCAGCAGATCGCCCGAGGCCTCCAGGCGGGCCCTCAGGGCCGCGACGCGCGCGCTTTTTTCGCCCGGTTTGAGGGTGGGGCCCGGCGGCACGGCCGGCCACTCCCCTTGAGCCGCGGTTGCCCGGAACCGCGCGAGAGCGGCCTTGAGGGCGCGGTAGCCTTCGAGATTGGGGGCCAGGCCGGCGAGGGCCTGCCGTACGTTGCCGGCCGTTCCCACGGCGAGCACACTTTCCAGGAGCCCGGGGATGTCGATCTCGGCGATGTCCAAGTCGCAGTCGTTGTAGATCAGCTCGGGATTGACCCGGCCGTAGCGCAGGTCGGCGGCCAGGCGGAGGAAGGCGTCGGTGAGCTGGAGGTCCAGCTCGGCGAGCTCGCCCGCAGCGGGTTGGCTCCGCACCTTGGCGAGCTGCTGCCGGAGCCCTGTGAGGTGGTAGTCCTCGGGGCGCAGGCCATCGTCCCCGGCCGCGGCCACGGCCGCGATCAGGTCGTCCGCTCCGGACCGGGGGCCGGTTTCGGTGATCCAGGCCGGCGCGAACCCGCGGCTCTCGTAGAAACAGGGCAGGCCCGGGTTGCCCCGGCCGGTGGTGCCGTCCGCGAACCGCAGCTCCGGGGGCTTGCCCGAGGCGGGAATGCGCGTCCGGAGGATGAGCTGGATTTGGGGTGGCTGGATTGGCGGCTGCTGGCCCTGAGGCTGTGCCGCCCGCGCGGGGCCGGCGGCGGCGAGCCCGGTAAGAACCCGGAGGAGGAAGGCTGTGCCGCGGATCTGCGCGGACCCGCGGTGAAACGGCGGCATGGGGTGGCAGTCTCGCTTTCTCAGTCTCCGGATGCCAGGAAGCGGACGAAATCCGACTCGGTGAGGATTCCCACCAGCCGGGACCCCTCGACCACGGGCAGGCAACCGTACTTGCTCTCCAGCATAACCCGGGCGGCCTCACGGATGTCCTGCTCCGGCTCGGTGGTCTCCACGTCACGGGTCATGATCTCCGCGGCCGTGATGGTGAGCTGGACGGAGCGCTCGATCTCCGGCGGCAGGCCGGCCTGGCCCTTGACGGTGTTGCGGAGCAGGTCGCGGTTGGAGATCAGGCCGACCAGCCGGCCGTTCTCCACCACGGGCGCGTGGCGGATGTTGCGCTCGTCCATCAGATCGCCGACCGTGACCAGGTTGTCGTTTGCGCTGACGGCGAAGACTCCCTCGGTCATCAGGTCGCGCACTCTCAGTGAAATCATGGGGGATGCCTCTCTTTCCTTGTACCTTCCGGTTCTTACCTTGCCACAGGGCTCCGGGGCTGAAACCACCCGTCCGGGTGAGACTGGGGTAGGGAGGGAATCCCTTGCCGGGCGGCTGGGTTACTATGTCGCGACGCCGGGCCGGACATGGCTGTCCGCTTGCCCGAAGCAATCATCGAAAATTTGGAGACCCCTATGAGAAAGACTCTTTCTTTGTCCGCCGTGCTGCTCCTCACGGTGGCCGTGGCGGCCGGCGCCCAGCAGTCCGGCCAGCCCACCCAGAAACCCGCCGAGAAGCCGATGGCCGCCAAGCCGATGGCGGAAGGTCCGCAGCCGGGTGCCACCGCCGGCAAGCCGGAGTCCCTCGAGGACAAGGCGGCCTACAGCATCGGCCTGAACCTGGGCCGCTCGCTCAAGGGCGTCGAGGTCAACGCCAACCCCGACCTCATCATGCAGGGCCTCCGGGACGGCCTCGCGGGCACTCAGTTGCTCACCGACGAGGAGATGCAGGCCACCATGCAGACGTTCCAGCAGCAGATCCAGGAGAAGCAGGAGGCCAAGCAGAAGGCCATCGGCGAGAAGAACAAGACGGAGGGCGAGGCCTTCCTGATGAAGAACAAGGAGCGCGCGGGCGTCAAGACCACCGCCAGCGGCCTTCAGTACGAGGTCGTCTCGGAGGGCACCGGCGCGGCGCCCAAGGCCACCGACACGGTGACCGTGAACTACAAGGGCACGCTGATGGACGGCACGGTGTTCGACAGCTCCTACGACCGGGGGCAGCCGGCCACGTTCGTGCTGAACCAGGTCATTGCGGGCTGGACCGAGGGCGTGCAGCTCATGAAGGTCGGCTCCAAGTACAAGCTCTACATTCCGTCCGCCCTGGGTTACGGCGAGCGGGGCGCCGGCGGCGTGATCGGCCCCAACGCTCCCCTGGTCTTCGAGGTCGAGCTCGTCTCGATCGGCCAGCCCACCCCGCCCCCGGCGCCGCCCGAGCATCCGCTCCAGAACCAGGGCGACCCCTCGGCCGAGCCGCCCGCCGAGAAGCCGCCAGGACTGTAGGAATTCTGCCGGAGGGGCGGCCCTGCGCGGCCGCCCCGCAATCCTTCGTAGGGTGCGCTGTGCGCACCAAAAACCGTTCCTGGTGCGCACAGCGCACCCTACGGATCTGAGCAATCCCGCCCCTGCCTACCCTCCCAGCACCTCTCTCTTCGCCGCCTCGATGTCTTCCATCGCCTGATCCATCCGGTCCTGGTGCGTCCGGAAGGAGAGGACGCAGATGCGCAGGGCGAAGCGCCCGCGCAGCCGGGTTCCGGTGAGGAAGACCCTCTGGCGGGCATTGATCCGCTCGAGGAACCGCTGGTTGAGCCCATCGAGATCTTCCTGGGCGACTCCGGGCGGGGCCAGCCGGAAGGCGAGCAGGGAGAGCTGGGGCTCGGCCACCATCTCGATCCCCTCCATCTCCCGCAACCGGTCCGCCGCCTGGCGGGCGAGGGCGAGCTTCTCTTCGAGCTGAGCCCGGAAGGCCCCGGCCCCCGCCATTTTGAACGGCAGCCAGACGCGCAGCCCCCGGAACGGGCGGGACAGCTCGGGCGAGTACTGGGAGAAGTCCACCCGGTCCGGGTCGGACTGGAGCCCCGGCATGTAGTCCGCCGTCAGGCTGTGGGCCCGCCGCAGGGCCTGGCCGTCGCGCACCAGCACGGCTCCCGTCCCATACGGCAGGAACAGGCCCTTGTGAGGATCGAGGACGATCGAATCCGCGCGCTCGATCCCCCGCAGGATTCTTTTTCCTTCCTCGGTCAGCAGGAAGAACCCGCCGTAGGCGGCGTCCACGTGGAGCCACAGCTGGTGGCGGGCTGCCGACGTCGGCCAGCTCGGGCAGGGGATCGACGGCGCCCGTGTTCGTGGTGCCGGCGCTGGCGGCGATCAGGAAGGGGGTGAGGCCGCGTTCGCGATCCTCCTCGATCATCGCTTCGAGGGCCTCGGGACGCAGCCGAAACAGGCCGTCCGTGGGCACCGCCCGCACGTTCCCCTCGGGGAAACCGGCGAGGATGGCGCCCTTGGCCACGGAGTAGTGGGCCTGGTCCGAGGTGTAGAGGATCCCCTTGAGGAAGTCCGGCGGGAGCCGGTCGCGGCGCGCCGTCACCAGGGCCGTCCAGTTGGCGAGCGAGCCGCCGCTGGTGAGGGTGCCCCGGGCCTCGGCGGGGTAGCCGGCGATCCGGCAGAACCAGGCGATGACGTTGGCTTCGAGCTGGGCCAGGGCCGGCGCGGGCGCGAAGATCGAGGTGTAGCGGTTGATCGAGTCGGCGATCAGGTCCGCGACCGCCGAATGGAACAGGCCGCCGCCGGGAATGAACCCAAGGTAGCCCGGGCTCGCCGTGTTGTAGGCCGGCTTGACGGCGCGCTCGAAGATCAAGTCGAGCAGATCGGAAACCGGAGCTCCGGCCTCCGGCATAGGCTCCACGAGGGAGCGGGCCAGCTCAAGGCCGCCTGCCGTGTCGGAGACCGCCTGGCGGGGGAGAGATTCGATGTGGGCGACGATGCGGTCGAGGGCCGCTCCCACCAGGGCGCGCATCTCGTCCGGTGGGAGCTCCAGGGGGTGCTCGGGTTCTGGGGACATGGGGCGAAGACTATGCGATCCGGGGCCACCTTGCCCGATCGACCTCACCCAACCCCTCTCCCAATGAGACCTGACGTTTCATGGCGCTCACCTCACTCGCCAAAGATCTTGAACAGGAATTCTTCCGCCTCGGGGGAGCTCATCAGGCTGAGCCTCTGGACGATCTCGCGGCGCAGGCGTGGGTCCTTTTCCGCGCGGTAGAGCTCGATCAGCGCCTTGGCGTTGTCCTGAACGAAGAGCGCCTCCAGGGCCGCCTGCCGCAGCCCGGCGTCCGTGCCGCCCGTGTAGAAGGACTTGAGGGCATTGGCCGACTGGGGCGTGGCGTTGATCCCCAACCCCTCGACCGCCTTGCGGCGCAGGGGGCCCGGCAGCTTCTCGTCCTTGGCGATGCCGGAGAGGGCCTCGACGTCGCCCGCCACGGCGAGACCGTCCAGGATCAGCATCCGGTCCGCTTCCGCTCCGGTGCCGGCGTCGCGGAAAAGCTGGCGCAGCTCCTCGCGAGCTCCCATGGGGCCGAGCAGCTCCAGGGCCTTGCGCCGGGCGGCAGGGTCCTTTTCTCCCCGCGCGGCGGTGACGACGCGCCCTTTCTCGTCCGCCGCCAGGTAGGCATCGAGCACGGCCAGCTTCACGGCGGTGCCGGCGCCTTCGTAGATCTCGGCCAGGGCTGCGACGTCCTGCTCGTCGCCGCCGACCCCCAGCGATTCAATGGCTTCTTTCTGGAGCCCCGGGTAGCGGTTGCCGCGGGCGATGTCGACCAGGGTCTTGCGGGCCTCGGGCGAATCGCTCTGGGAGAGGATGAAGAGGGCCTGCTCCTTGAGCTTCAGCGGGTGCGGGCCGTCCAGGAGGCTCGAGGACGAGGGGGAGGGCCCGCTTGGAGTCGGCCGCGGCGAGGCCGTTGAGCGCGTAGAGCTTCAGCTCCGCGTCGTCCTCGGCGGCCGGATCTGGGCGCTGCCCCGGCTCGGCCCGAAGAGGCCAGGAAACGAGGCTCAGGCCCAGGCCGCCAAGGACCAGGGCGCTCAGCCAGAGATAGAGATAGGTGGATCGCATGTTCGGATTCCTAGGGAGTCTGCTTTTGCGCTTTGCCGGGATCAGGCGGTCGCTCTCGACCAGCTCCCGGAAGACTCCGAAGGTCCCTGAAGAGAGCCGCTCAGAGAGGCGTGATCTGAACCCGCGCCGTGCCGGGGTTGACGATCCCGAGCTCGTGGGCGGCGCCGTAGGAGAGGTCGAGCACGCGGTTCCCGTAGTAGGGGCCGCGGTCGTTGATCTTCACCACCACCGTGCGGCCGTTCTCCAGGTTCTGCACGAGGGCGCGGCTGCCCAGGGGGAGGGTGCGGTGGGCGGCCGTGAGGTCGTTCATGTCGTAGGTCTCGCCGCTGGCGGTGGGGGAGCCGTGGAAGCCGGGGCCGTACCAGGAGGCCCGCCCGCGCAGGGGCGAGCCCCAGCCTCCCGGCGTGAGAGTCGCGGAATCCTCGGGCAGGATCACGGATCCGGGCTCGAAGTCCTGCCGGCCGGCGGCCACCGCGACGCCCAGGTAGGTCACGAACGCCAGGGACGACACCCACACGAACGCCGCGCCCCGCCCGCGGGACTTCTCCGGACGGGCCGTGTGCGAACGCAGGAGGTGCTGTTCTCGGAACATGGCAAATCGTTACAACAAAAGGACAGTAGGCCGGATTCCCTGGCGGGCCGACTAGCGGGCCGACACGACCACCGAGGACAGGCCGATGACCGCCAGCTCGCGGCGCAGCGACTCGGCCGGCTCGCGGCGGTCAAAAGCGCCGATCTGAACCCGGTTCCAGGTGCCGTCCGAATCCACCACGGCCTCGGGGTAGAGCCGCACGACCTCCCGCTGCAGGGCGATCGCCCGTTCCGCCTCGCTGAAGGCCCCCACCTGCACGGTGTAGAGGGGCGGCAGCCCGGCCGCGGGCACCAGGTACAGCTCGACGGCGGCCGTCCCCGGCCCCACCACTCCCACCTCGCGGGCCGCGGCGTAGGAGAGGTCGATGATGCGGTTCTTCGAGAAGGGGCCGCGGTCGTTCACCTTCACCACCACCTCGCGGCCGGTACGGGTATTGCGTACACCCACCTTCGTGCCGAACGGGAGTGAGGGGTGGGCGGCGGTGAGGTCGTTCATGTTGTAACGCTCGCCGCTCGCGGTACGCCGGCCATGGAACCTGGGGCCGTACCACGAAGCAATCCCCCGCTCGATGGGCACCCCGAGCGAGGGGGGGGCCGCGGTCTTGCGGTTGTTGGAGCAGCCGGTCGCCAGAAGCTGGAGGAGAAGGACGGCGAGAAGAAACGTATGCGAGCGCGATTGTGCTACGAGCCGAAGTCCTGTGCTGATGCGCATGGGCTTGGGTTCTCCGTAAGGTGGTTACGAGCCATCTTCGTGAGAGCTCTGGGGTCCACGGGGGCGCTGGAACGGCTTGCGCTTGAAGCTCATGTTACCACACCGTAAATTTTCACTTCGTTTACGCCTTCCCCTCACTCCCGGGGTGGTGAGGGCCTCCTAGACGCGGGGCGCCGTAATCTGGGCCGCCTGGGCTCCTTCCAGGGCGGGCTCCAAAACCTCTTCGAGGAGCTCGTCGACCTGCTGCGGCGGACCGGCCGGTGAAGGCCACCGGATCGAGCCAGGGCTCGACCTCGGTGCGCGTGAGCCGGAAGTCCGGATCTGCCACGATCAGGTCGATCAGCGGGTTCTCTCCGCCCTTGCTCTCCAAGGCTGCTCTGGGCTTCCAGGCTGTAGCCGCGGATCCGCTCGTGCAGGTGCTGGCGGTCGCCGCCGCGCAGCGCGGCCTCCATGAGCAGCGTCTCGGTGGCCATGAACGGCAGCTCGCGGGCCACGCGGGCCGCCACCGTCGCCTCGCGCACCACGAGGCCGGCGGCGATGTGGGCCGCGAGGCCGAGGATGGCGTCGGCGCCCAGGAAGGAGTCGGGGATCACCAGCCGCCGGTTGGCCGAGTCGTCCAGGCTCCGTTCCAGCCACTGGGTCGCGGTGTTCGAGGGGCCGTTCAGGCTGTCCGTGATCAGCCGCCGGGCGAGGCCGCACATGCGCTCGGCGCGGATCGGGTTGCGCTTGTAGGCCATGGCCGAGGAGCCCACCTGCTCGGCGTCGAACGGCTCGGAAAGCTCGCCGACCCCTTGGAGGAGCCGGAGGTCGGTGCCGTACTTGTGGCAGCTCTCGGCCAGGCCGGCCAGGGTCTGGAGCACCTGGCTGTCCTGCTTGCGCGAATAGGTCTGGCCGGTCACCGGGAAGCTCTCCGGCGAAGCCGATCCGGTGGGCGAACAGCCGGTCGAGCTCGCGCACCTTGGCGCCGTCGCCCTGAAAGAGGGTGAGGAAGGAGGCCTGGGTGCCGGTCGTCCCCTTGACCCCGCGGCAGCGCAGGGTGGCGAGCCGGTGGCGCACCTCCGCGAGGTCCATGAGGAAGTCCTGGAGCCACAGGCAGGCCCGCTTGCCCACGGTGGTGAGCTGGGCGGGCTGGAAGTGCGTGTAGGCGAGCGTGGGAATGGCCCGCGTTCGCCGGGCGAAGGCGCCGAGCTCGCGGCGCCGTGGCGGCCAGCCGGCCGGCCAGCAGCTCCAGGGCCTCGCGGATCAGCAGGACGTCCGTGTTGTCCGTGATGAAGGCGCTGGTGGCCCCGAGATGGAGGATGCCGCCGGCCCCCGGATGGACGCGGTCGGCCTGCTCGGCGTAGTGGCGGATGTGGGCCACCACGTCGTGGCGCGTGCGCCGCTCGATCTCGGCCACGCGGTCGAGATCCACGTCGTTCTCGACGGCCTTCAAGGCGGCGATCTGCTCGGCCGTGATCGGCAGGCCGAGCTCGCGCTCGCACTCGGCGAGGCTGATCCAGAGGTGGCGCCAGGTGCTGAAGCGGTGGCGGGACGAGAAGATCCTCGCCATCTCCGGCGAGGCATAGCGTTCGTAGAGCGGATTCTGGGGGGTGTCGGAGAGCATGGCCCGGGATTCTATAGGAGGGCCGTCCGCCTCCCGAGCCCTCACCCCCCGGCCCCCTCTCCCGCCCCCCTCCCTCCCACCCTCACCGGGAGAGGGGGAGAGGTTTGTCAGAGAGGCAAAGAGGGGGCTGTCTTTTCTTGCCTTTCTCCCCCTCTCCCGTGGGCGGTCGGGGGGCGGAGGCGGGAGAGGGGGCCGGGGGGTGAGGGTCCGGGTGAGGGTCTGTCTGCTACAATGCGCCGCCGCCCGAGCGTTTCCTTCGGGCGCACCCCTCTTCGAGGTTTTCATGCCGATACGAGTCGATTCCGAGATTGGACGCCTGCGCCGGGTCCTGGTCCACAGGCCGGGGCGCGAGATCGATTGGATGGTCCCCGCCATGATGGGGAGCCTCCTCTTCGACGACATCCTGGACGGCGACGAGGCCCGCGAGGAGCACGACCTCTTCTCCGACGTCTTCCGGCACGCGGGCGTCGAGGTCCTCGACTCCCAGACTCTGCTGGCGGACGGTCCTGGCCCATGCCGGCCCGAAAAAGCAGCTCCTGGATGAGCTCGAAGCCGAGTACGGCGTGCCCTTCAGCCTCGTCCACCGGCTGAACGAGCTGCCGCCCAACGAGCTCGCCACGTCCCTCGTCGAGGGGATCCGCGCTCCCGCCGAGATCTCCGATGCCGGCCGCCTGCAGTTCTTCCAGCTCAACCCGGTGCCCAACTACTTCTTCCAGCGCGATCCCCAGGTGGTCATGGGCAACCGCGTGGTCATCTCCTCCATGGCAACCGACGCCCGCGAGCGCGAGCCGCTCCTCGCCCGCACCCTCTTCGAGCACCACCCGGCCCTCGCCGGCACCGCCTCGCTGTTCGAGATCGACGTGCCCCCCTCGGGCGCGCCGCAGCACAACCCGCACTTCCCCTATCCCAACCTGGAAGGGGGCGACGTGCTGGTGGTCGAGCCCGGAGATCGTCCTCGTGGGCCTCTCCGAGCGCACCAACCGGCGGGGCGATCGAGGTGCTGGCCGAGTACCTGCGCCTGGAGGAGACCCCCTTCCGGCACCTCATCATGGTCGAGCTGCCGCGCCAGCGCTCCTACATGCACCTGGACACCGTCTTCACCGTCATCGACCGCAACCTCTGCCTCGCCTACCTGCCGGTGATCCAGCCCGGCGGCCCGGAGTCGGCTCACGTCTACTCCGTCGACCTCTACGCCAAGGACCTGACCTTCACGCTCCGCTCTTCGCTCCTCAAGACGCTGGCGGACCTGGGGATGGAGCTGGAGGTCGTGCCCTGCGGCGGCGCCACCGAGGCCATCGACCAGCAGCGCGAGCAGTGGACCGACGGCGCCAACGCCTTCGCCATCGCCCCCGGCCTGATCTTCCTCTACCGCCGCAACCGGCGGACCCTGGAGGAGCTGGCGCGGCGCGGCTGGCGCATCCTGCTCGACGAGGAGGCCGCGGCCGGCAAGCACGACCTTTTGGGAGGGGGGCCGGCGGTGGTTTCGCTCTCTTCCAACGAGCTGTCGCGGGCCCGTGGCGGCCCGCGCTGCATGACCATGCCCCTCGAGCGCGACCCGCTCTAGGGCTGGGCCCTCCGGGCCGCCCCTACAACCTCGATTTTCTTCTCTCAGGAGATTCCATGGCCCGTCACCTGATCTCGATCCACGATCTGACCCCCGCGGAGGTCGCCGGCCTGTTCCGGCTCGCCGCGGACGTCAAGAAAGAGCCCGCCAAGTACGAAAACCACATGCACCGGAAGACCCTGGGCATGATCTTCGAGAAGTCCTCCACCCGCACCCGCGTGAGCTTCGAGGTCGGCATGGTCCAGATGGGCGGCCACGCCCTCTTCCTCTCCAGCCGCGACATCCAGCTCGGCCGCGGCGAGCCGATCTCGGACACGGCCCAGGTGCTCTCCCGCTACGTCGACGGCATCATGGCCCGCACCTTCGCCCACCAGACGGTGACCGACCTCGCCAAGTACGGCTCCATCCCGGTCATCAACGGCCTCACCGACGACCTCCACCCCTGCCAGGGGCTCACCGACTACTTCACCCTGACGGAGATCTTCGGCGGGCTCGACCGGCTGCGCGGGCGCAAGCTCGCCTACGTGGGCGACGGCAACAACATGGCCCACTCCCTCCTGTTCGGCGCCGCCAAGGTCGGCATGGACGTGGCGGTGGCCTCGCCCAAGGGCTACGAGGTCAACGAGCAGTACGCCGACCTCGCCCGGCAGGACGCCGAGGCGGCGGGCACCCAGTTGCTCCTGACGAACGACCCCAAGGAGGCCGTCGAGGGCGCCTCCTGCGTCTACACCGACGTCTGGGCCTCCATGGGGCAGGAGGCCGAGGCGCAGCAGAGCGCTCAAGGACTTCCACGGCTTCATCGTCGACACCGCCCTCATGGCCCACGCCCGGCCGGACGCCGTCTTCCTCCACTGCCTCCCCGCCCACCGGGGCGAGGAAGTGGCCGCCGAGGTCTGCGACGGCCCCCAGAGCCGCATCTTCGACGAAGCGGAGAACCGGCTGCACGTCCAGAAGGCGATCATGCTCTGGCTGATGGCCGAAGTGGAGATCTGAGGATTGGAATGCAGGGACGGGGATCGTTCCCCGTCCCTTTCGATGATGGCGCTCATCGGCAGGAGAAAGTTTCCGTCTCGATTTTCTGCTGTAACTGAACATAGATCTCTTCATGGTTCCCGCACTTGTTGGGAACCTTGAGAATCTCGCAGAGGATGGAGGAGTCGATCAGGCAGATGCTCAAGCCGACTCTACCTGCCGCTGGAAGTCCGAAAGCCAGGCGAGGCCTTTCTCAACTTTAATGGCTGGGTCCCGCTTGTCTGGATCCTTGAGGAAGCGATCCAGGACTCCCCGGGTCACCAGGCGTCCCAGAGGACCCTGAGCGATGAGCTTCTGGATAGCTCTCCAGATCCGCCAGACGGATCAGCCGGCTGTCCCCCTCCACGGGATCGCGGTAGCAGGCGACGGTGTCGGGCAGGGCCTCCAGCGGGATCGCGTCCAGGAGTGCGGGATTGTGGGTGGTCAGAAGGACGCGGAGATTTCGTTCCTGAGCGATGCTTCTGGATGTCCGAGAGGAGCTTCTCGGCCCGGCTCGGATGGACTCCATTGTCGATCTCTTCAATCACGATCACAGATCTCCGGGAGCTGAGAGCAGAGCTGCCGCTACGGCGAGGACCCGCAGAGTGCCGTCCGAGAGGAGGGCCGCCTCTCTTGGAACCGCTTTCCCGCCGAAGGTCTCGTGGAGTTGGACCATGACCTCATCGCGTTGAGTTTTCAGGTAGGTGATGTCGCTGATGTCCTGCTCAGGGAGCGACCGGATGATCCCCAGAATCCTTGCCTTCTGACCCTCTTCCTCCGTCAGGTGGTACAGGACGGAGGAGAGAGCTGAGCCATCGGGCTTAGAGCCGTTTTTCCTGGATGAACCTGTACTCCCGCATCCGTCGCGGGTCGGGATCGAGGAAGAAGCATGAGGGTACGAGCTGGTTTTCGAGATGTTCGAACAGGTTTCGGCTCATCTGCGAGAAGCTATTCCTCCGAGCCGAGTGCAAGCTAATCGTCGTTCCGAGGAGCATTTGCTCTGATGTAATCCGGAGTCCTTGCTCAGTGACCTGAAAGGAGATTGAGAAGCCGCCGGAGCGGTCCGGACCTTCTACCTCGCCAGCCGAGAGAAACTTCTCCGTGACCACTGCCAAGGTCTGTAAATCCTCCTCGCAGAGAGAGTTCCTGCTCCACGGACGGCATAAAGAAGATCGTTCAGGGGGCGGCTTGATGTACAGCCACGACAGAAGTTGCATCGCCTCGATGGCGTTGCTCTTTCCCGACGCGTTGGCGCCGATCAAGACCGTCAGCGGTGCCAGGGGAAGCGTGGCCTCCCGAAAGCTCTTGAAGTTCTTGATGGTGACGCTCTGGATCATTGTTTGCGGAGTTTACACCTCCCGGAGGCCCCGGGGGGCCGATCGTTTGCCCCCGGACCGTCGCCCCGCGGGTCCAGTGCCATGCCCCACGGGGCAAACGACACGACCCCACGGGTCAAGTGCCACGCCCCGTGGGTCAAGCGACCTGCCCCGCGGGTCCGGCAACGCGCCCCATGGGTCCAACGACCTGCCCCACGGGTCAAATGCCGCGCCCCGCGGGTCAAGTGACCTGCCCCGCGGGTCCAACGACTTGCCCCACGGGCCAAATGGTGCGCCCCGTGGGTCCAAGGATGCGACCCAGCTCCCGGGTGGCGGGGAAACCGCGGGAGAATGCTGGTATCAGGAGGGGAATCGTTCCAGGAGTGCCCGCCACGCCTTGCCCCGGTGGCTGACGGCTCCCTTCTCGGCGCCTGTCAGCTCTGCGAACGTCAGCGCCGACGCATCGGGAAGGAAAACCGGGTCCCACCCGAAACCGTGGAGGCCCCGCCCAGGGAGAACCAGGGTGCCGTCCGTCCTCCCCTCGGCCACGATCTCGTGGTCACCCTCCTTATAAAGAAGGAAGCAGCGCGCGGAGGCCCGCACGTCGCCCAGGGACGCCGCCGTCCGGGCAATCCCCTCGGCGCCCACGGCCTCGAGCATCCACTTCACGAGGGGACCGGGGAAGCCGTTCAGAGCTGAGAGATCGAGACCGGCCTCCTCGACCACCAGGGGACGGCCGATCCGGAGCCAGGCCTCTTCCGCCTTGGCCCGCAGGACTTCGAGGTAGTCGAGAGACTGGACTTCGGGGAGATCGACTTCGACCGCCTCCAGGTCCGCGCCCACGGCGAGGCGGGCCTCGGCGACCTTGCCGGCGTTGCCGGTGGCGAGGACGAAGGGGAAGAATCGCTGCGGTGTATTGGAAAGAGATCCTGTATTCATTGGAAGGGAAGTCTCCATTGTTCCTGGTCGCTGGGCAATGATATTTTCTCGCTGCCAAACCGGCTGGATCTGTGTCGACTCTATAGGGGAACAACCGTGGCCCTGGGAGGCTCCAAACGTGGTCCGCGAGCGAGTAGGAGGACAGCACAAGAGGGTAACGCCAATCCTGAACAACGTTCCTTATGACGCCATCGTTCCTTTGAGAGGCGGCAAGGCGATTGACCTCAACGACTTTGACCGCTTTCTGAGTGAGCTCGACAAGAGGATCCGTAAAGAGGAGAAGTAGCGCGATGTCCTACCAAGTCTTCATCAGCTCAGCCCCCAGGGACAGGGATCTCGCCGAGAACCTCGCTCAATCAATCCGGGAGGCTGGCGCCGAAGTTTTGTCGGTGGCACAGACCCCGGATCGCGGCGAAACCATCAATTTCGGCCTGCGCCGTGCGCTCAAGAAGGCGGACGAGATCATCTTCATCCTGACGGATCGATCCCTGCAAAATCCCTATATTATCTATGAAATGGGCGCAGCGTTCTCTATGCGCAAGCGGTTCACTTCTATTCTAGTGGGAGTGGAGGACTCGGAGATCCCGCCCTTGATCGCCCAGTTTCCATATTTGCGGTATGCCGATCTTCGGCGCTACCTGTCGGAGCTAGAGCAGCGGGCAAAGCTTCCGGACGGCGACTCTCCCAAGGCTGCCGTCCGCTGACCTGCCGCTACCGCTCCGCCGCCAGCCGGCGAAGCTCCCCGACCAGCTCGTCCACCTGCCGGCGGAGGTGCTCGGTGTCGCCGGAGTTGTCGAGGATGCGGTGGGCGGCTTGGCGCCGCTGCTCGCCGTCGCCTTGGGCCAGGAGGCGGGCGCGGGCGTTGGCTTCGTTCATCCCGCGGGAGACGGCTCTCTCCAGGCGCAGCTCGCAGGGGGCCTCGACGGTGACGATCAGGTCGAAGCCCGGGCCGTAGCCGGCTTCGACCAGCAGGGTGGCTTCGAGGACGATCACGCCCTGGGCCTTGGCGGCGAGCTCCTCGTAGCGGCGCCGCACCAGGGGGTGGATGGCAGCCTCCAGGGAGTGGCGAGCTTCGGGGTCGGCAAAGACGCGGACGGCGACCTTGGAGTGGTTTACGCCCCCCTGCTCGTCCAGGCTGCCGGGGCCGAAGAGGGCGGCCACCGCCTGGGCTCCCGCGCCCCCCGGCTGGTAGAGCTCGGCCACGAGGCGGTCGGCGTCGATCACCTCGAAGCCCGCGTCCCGCAGCCAGCGGGCCACCGTCGACTTGCCGCTGGCGAGACCGCCCGTGAGGCCGACCCGGAGGACGCTCATGGTGCGGCCGGCAGGCCCTGCCGTCGCCGGGAGGCTTTGAGAGTGTTGGAAATGACCATCGCGACCGTCAGCGGCCCGACGCCGCCGGGGACGGGGGTGATGGCAGAGGCCTTGGGGGCCACGCGGGTGAAGTCCACGTCCCCCACCAGGGTGTAGCCCTTGCTCGCGACTTGCTGGCGCCGCCCCTCGTCGCCGGGGAACAGGCGCTCCGTCTCCACCGCGTCGTCGAGGCGGTTGATCCCCACGTCCACCACCACGGCACCTTCGCGGACGTGCTCCGGGCCGATCATGCCGGAACGGCCGATGGCGGCCACCAGGATGTCGGCTTCGCGGGTCACGGCGGCGAGGTCCCGGGTGCGGGAGTGGCAGACGGTGACCGTGCAGCTCTCGCGCAGCAGCAGGCCGGCCATGGGCTTGCCCACGATGGCGCTGCGCCCCACGATGACCGCCCGCTGGCCGGAGAGCGGGATGCCGTTCCGCTTGAGCAGGGAGATGATGCCCGTGGGCGTCGCCGGGGTGTAGCCCTCCTCGTCCAGCCACAGGCGGCCGACGTTGACGGGGTGGAAGCCGTCCACGTCCTTGTCCGGCGAGATGCGGTGGAGCGACGCGCTTCTCGGTGATCTGGGAGGGCAACGGGAGCTGGACCAGGATGCCGTCCACGGTGTCGTCGTCGTTCAGGCGGTCGATGGTGGCGAGCAGCTCCGCCTCGGAGGTGGCGGCGGGCAGCCGGAGGGTCTGGCTCAGCATGCCGACCTCGGCGCAGCCGCGCGTCTTGCTCCCCACGTAGGCCTGGGACGCGGTGTCGTCGCCCACCAGCACGGCCACGAGCTGCGGCAGCCGGGCGCCGGCGCTCGGCCAGCTCGCGGACGCCGGCCGCCACTTCGGCGCGGATCTCGGCCGCGGTGGCCTTTCCATCGAGAATACGGCCATCCAGGAGCCGGGTCATTCGGGGATTCTCCCTTGATAGATGCAGACGGTGCCGCCGGAGAGGTCTCTGCGCGGAGAGGCTGGTGAATCCCGCTCCGGCCATCCGGTCCAGGAATTCCTTCCGCTGCGGGAAGGTGAGCACCGATTTAGGTAGATAGGTGTAGGCCGAGCCCCGCGGGGAGAGCAGACGGCCGATCCAGGGGAGCAGGCGCAGGAAGTAGAAGAGGTAGAGCCCCTTGAGCGGCTGCCATTTCGGGATGGCGCATTCGAGCACCACCAGCTTCCCCCCCGGCCGCAGCACGCCCGCGAGCTGGCGCAGGGCGGCGTCGAGGTCCGAGACGTTGCGCAGCCCGAAGGAGACCGTGGCGCCCTGGAAGTGCCGGTTGGGGAAGGGGAGGGCCAGAGCGTCCGCCGCGAGGGCCACCGGGCGCGGCGCCGCGGTCTTCGCGAATTTGTGGCGGGCTATGGCAAGCATCGGGACGCAGAAGTCGGCCGCCGCCACGCGCGCCCCCCGCTGCCGCAGGGCCGTGGCCTGATCGCCCGTGCCGCAGCACAGGTCCAGAACCGTGGAGCCCGGGGCCAGCCCCAGAGCCGCCGCCGCCTTCTTGCGCCAGAGCACGTCCAGGCTGGCGGACAGCAGGTGGTTGAGCAGGTCGTACCGCGGTGCCGCGCCCGCGAACATGTCGCGGATGGCGGTCCCGGATTTGTCGAGCGGAGCGGTGGTGGTCTCAGCCATTCGAGGAGAAGTGTATCCCGGATGCCGGTGGCACGCCTCATCCATCAGTGCGGATGAGCGTTGCGACAGACGGGAAGATAAGTTACGCTTTTTGGCCATCAGGAATGCAAATTGATGCCCCTGCGTGGGCCGGGTGGCCTGAGATCGTACTAGCGTCTGATAGGCCCGACTTCTGGACAAACGAGCTGAGTTTTCCCTGATGGCTGTGATGTTCCAGTCTCGTCATCCTGAGGGCGAGCCCCGCGAGCGGGAAGGATCTGGGTGGTGGGCAGCTTGCCTCCCTCCCAGATCCTTCAGGTCGCCGAGGCTCCCATCAGGATGACAAGCCTTCGCAGATCTCGTCGGTTTGAGGCCGGAGGCTTCGCTAGGAAGTATTCGATGGCCTAGCCGGCGATCCCAAGACGCTTTCGAAGGAAGAGAAGGAAGAGATGGACACGACGGCCCGCCCAGGGCAGGTGGACGTACGAGGATTACCTCCGCCTCCCCGACGACGGCATTCGATCTGGCGGTTGCCAATCACAAGCGCTGAGGAGGAGGCTCTGTCTTGCCGCCTGCGGCGCTCGGGCGCGAGGCCAGCGAGCGAAGAAGCTGTGCGAAGCCTGCCTGGAAGCCATCAAGGCCATTACGGAAGTCAATCGCCACTCTCTGCCGGAGAAGAGTCGGGATGGGGTCTTTGCTGTTGAAGAGGGAATCATCGAGAGCCAAAGGAATCAGCAACCTCCGCGCGCTCGCCCTGTGTGTTTGTAGAGACCGCTCTTTGTCTAAAGCAAAGTCAACTTCCCGCTGAACCCACCAGCTTTGTAGAGAGGCGCTGGAGCAACAGAGGAGCAGTTTGCCGCCCCTCTGGATACCACGGTGGATCGCAAGGAGTATTTCTTCCCCGCCGAGGAGGTCATGCTTGTCGAGCCAGCAGCGGATACCCTGGCTCTGCAAGGAGCCGTGGAGTTGCTCGGCGAAGACGGCGTCTTGATGGCTGTAGCTTATGAAGCACCTCGCGTACCCAGGGTTGCCTGGATGTGCGAGTTTGGGTATCGCCTGAATCGCGTAGTCTGGAAGGCCAAGTCCTCGGAGAAATGTCTCTGGAATCCGGCCTTTTGACCGAATAACAGTGTCGATCCCCAGCGAGGACGGCGCATAGTGCGCGGCAAATTCCAGATCGGCTGCTTCAGAAAGATCGACATCGCCGAAGGAGACGCCCGAGAGCCAGGCTCCATAAAAGCTGCAGCCTTTGAGAATTGCTCCGTCGAAGACAGAATCTGCGAGCGAGACGTTGTCGAAAGATGCTCCAGAAAGGTCCGCTCGCCGAAAAGACACGCGGTCAAGGAACGCGTCGAAGAAACTTACTCTCTTGAGGGACGCATCAGCGAGGTCGCTGTCGGTTAGGTCGGTGTTGTAAGTACGGCCATCGCCCAAGATCATCTTGGAGAGATCCGCGTCGTCTAGCCGAGCATTTCTGAGGCAAGCGGCGCTTAGACTCGCCCCCTTGAGGTTGATACCAACCAAGTCAGCCCCCTCCAGGTTCACGCCGTCGAGTTTTGGGCGGATGCGAGGGTGAGCGGCCCGCCAAGCATTCCACGTGGCAACGCCGGCCTGCAGTCGCGCGTAGTGGTTTCGGTTGGCCAATGCTAGAAATTACCCGGTCGCCTGACTGGAATATAGGTTACCATTTTCGGCCATCAGGGGTTCAGGTTGACGGCTCCGCGGGGGACCGGTAGCCTGAGATCGGCAGGAGGAGGATTTCGAATGGCCCAGCCGGCAATCCCAAGGACTCTGCTCGAAGGGGAGGACAGGGGAAGATGGCCCATCCAGGGGCAGTGGACGTACAAGGACTATCTGCGCCTCCCCGAGGATGGCAACCGCTATGAGGTCATCCGAGGATCTCTCTACGTGACGGCGGCGCCCATCTTCGACCATCAGTTCGCGGTCCTGAAGCTGAGCCGGTACTTGGACGAATTCGTTTCGGCGGGCGAGCTCGGGGTGGTGCTGGCCGCTCCGTTCGACGTCCTCCTGCCCTTCGGCATCGGGGCACCCGTGCAGCCGGACATCCTCGTCTTCCGGGCCGGCAACGAGCCGAGCGGGGGAGACAAGAATTTCGTGGGCGTGCCCGACCTCATCGCCGAAGTCCTCTCTCCCGGGACCCGCCGCCGGGACCGGACCGTCAAGCTCGGGGCCTACCAAGCCGCCAAGGTTCCCGAATACTGGCTTGTCGATCCCCTGGAGCGGACTGTCGCCGTGTATGGCCTTGGCCCCGGGATGAGGTATACTGAGTTGTGTCGGGGCGTGGAGGGGGACCGTGTAAGGTCTTTCGCGTTCCCCGGTTTCGATCTGGCGGTCACCGATCTGTTTCCTCGCCGGAAGTAGCTCGCCTGTCCCCTTGACAATCCCTGTCCCTAGACCTACCATGTGGGTCCTTTGCGCCGCGAGGCGCGCCGGGGCAGTTTTTTCCCAGCCAGAGCTCAGACCTGGAGAGAATGATGCTGAAGAAGACTTACAGCCCGAAGCTCGCTGAAATTGAGCATGAGTGGCACGTGCTGGACGCCGCGGGGATCCCCCTGGGGCGGCTGTCCTCGCTGGCGGCTCGCCTGCTGACGGGCAAGCACAAGCCCACCTACGCGACCCATATCGACACGGGCGACTTCGTGATCGTCATCAACGCCGAGCAGACCGTGTTGACCGGCCGCAAGGAAGAGCAGAAGGTCTACTACCACCACACGCGGTATCCGGGTGGTATCAAGGCCGAGACGGCCGCCAAGCGGCGCCAGCGCCGGCCCACGAAGATGGTCGAGGACGCCGTCTGGGGCATGCTCCCCAAGAACAAGCTCGGCCGCCAGCAGCTGCGCAAGCTGAAGGTCTACGCCGGCTCCGAGCACCCGCATCAGGCGCAGAAGCCTGAGACGTTCGACGTCGCCGCGGCCCTGTAGGGGGATCGGCCAGCTGATTCCGGAAAGATTGAGGAGAGATCTACGTGAGCCAAGTTCAATATTACGGCACCGGACGCCGCAAGACGGCCGCGGCGCGGGTGTACCTGCGGCCCGGCGCTGGCGACATGTCCATCAACGGCCGCAAGCTCGACAGCTACTTTCCGAACGAAGTCCTGAAAATGGTCATCAAGCAGCCCCTGTTGCTGACCGAGACGGCCGAGAGGTTCGACATTTTCGTCCGAGTCGCCGGCGGCGGCAGCGCGGGCCAGGCCGGAGCCATCCGGCACGGTATTTCGCGCGCCCTGCTCGAATACAACGGTGAGCTGCGCGACCGGTTGAAGTCGGCCGGCCTCCTGACCCGCGATCCTCGCAAGAAGGAACGCAAGAAGTACGGTCAGAAGGGCGCCCGCGCCCGGTTCCAGTTCAGCAAGCGGTAGAGATAGGTCAGAAGGGAGAGATCCTTGGTAGAAGTCACGATGAAGGAACTGCTGGAGGCTGGTGTCCACTTTGGCCACCAGACCCGGCGCTGGAACCCGAAGATGAAGCCTTATATCTTCGGCAAGCGTAACGGGATCTACATCATCGACCTGCAGAAGACGCTCAAGCTGTTCAACCAGGTCGCGGAGTTCGTACAGGGTCTGGCGTCGGAGGGCAAGCGCATTCTGTTCGTCGGCACCAAGCGGCAGGCCCAGGAGGCGATCGAGGAAGAGGCGCGGCGCGCCGGCGAGTTCTCGGTCACCAACCGGTGGCTGGGCGGCACGCTGACCAACTTCGTGACGCTCCGCACCTCGATCCAGCGGCTGAAGGAGATCGAAGGCGCGCCTGGGCGACGAGAACAGCCCGCTGACCAAGAAGGAAAAGCTGCGCCTGGAGCGCGAGCGGGAGAAGATGTCGAAGAACCTCGAGGGCATCCGCGACATGCAAGAGCTGCCGGACGCGCTCTTCATCGTGGACCCCAAGAAGGAGTACATCGCCGTCTCCGAGGCCAACAAGCTGGGGATCCCGGTCATCGCCATCGTCGACACGAACTGTGATCCCGAGCTGATCGACTTCCCGATCCCGGGCAACGACGACGCCATCCGGGCCATCCGCCTGTTCGCGTCGCGCATCGCGGACGCCTACCTCACCGGCGCGGGCAAGCTCGAAGAGGACTCGATGATCCGGTCCAAGGACCGCACGACCCTGCCCATCTTCGACAAGGACGCCGCCGCGAGCGCTGCTCCGGCTTAAGGCCGGCGGTCCAACGTCTCTAAGATACGGACGCGCCGTCCGGCCCTCGCGGGTCGGGCGGCGCGGAAGATGAGGTCAGTCGAACTCCGTGTCGATCTGACCTCTTCTTTTATCTGCCCCGATTTTCAAAAAATCCGCCTCATCGCGGTTCGAAGGAGAACGCTGTCATGGCTGAAATCACCGCTCAGATGGTCAAGGAGCTCCGGGAGCGTACCGGTGCTGGAATGATGGATTGCAAGAACGCCTTGAACGAGTGCCAGGGCGAACATCGAGAACGCGGTCGACGCCCTGCGCAAGAAGGGCCTGGCCGCGGCGGCCAAGAAGGCGGGCCGCGTCACGGCCGAGGGCGCCGTCGGCTCCTACATCCACGGCGGCGGCAAGCTCGGCGTGCTGGTGGAGATCAACTGCGAGACCGACTTCGTGGCCCGCACCGACCAGTTCCAGGAGCTGCTGCGCGACATCGGGATGCACATCGCCGCGGCCGAGCCGAGGTTCGTCCGCCGCGAGGAAGTGACGCAGGACGTGCTGGACCGCGAGCGCGCCATCTTCCAGGACCAGGCTCTCGCCTCCGGCAAGCCGGCCAACGTGGTCGAGAAGATCGTCCAGGGGAAGATGGAGAAGTACTACTCCGAGTTCGTGCTGCTCGAGCAGCCGTTCGTCAAGAACCCCGACGTGACGATCTCCCAGCTCATCGCGGAGAAGGTGGCGAAGATCGGCGAGAACATCCAGGTGCGGCGCTTCGTGCGCTACAAGCTGGGCGAGGGGATCGAGAAGCGCCAGGACGACTTCGCGGCCGAAGTCGCGGCCCAGGCGGCGCGCTGATGCCGGTGGAGGTCCCCGGAGAGGGGGGCTCGGCGCGGGCGTACCGGCGGGTCCTCCTCAAGGTCTCGGGCGAGGCGCTGATGGGCGACCAGCCCTTCGGCATCGACGAGGCCGTGGTCTCCGCCATCGCCGACGAGTTGCGCGGGGTGGTTCACGATCTGAGAGTCGAGATGGCCATCGTGGTGGGCGGCGGCAACATCATTCGCGGCCTGGCCGCGAGCCACCGCGGCATCGACCGGGTGACCGGCGACTACATGGGCATGCTCGCCACGGTGATCAACGCCCTCGCCCTCCAGGACGCCCTGGAGAAGCGGGGCGTGCCCACCCGGGTGCAGACGGCGATCGACATCCGCGAGGTGGCCGAGCCGTTCATCAGGCGGCGGGCCATCCGCCACCTGGAGAAGGGGCGCGCGGTCATCTTCGCCGCCGGCACGGGCAACCCCTATTTCACCACCGACAGCGCCGCGGCTCTGCGCGCCAACGAGATCCACGCCGAGGTGCTGCTCAAGGCCACCAAGGTCGACGGCCTCTACTCCGCCGACCCGGAGAAGGACCCGGCGGCCGTGATGCTGCCCGAAGTCACCTACCAGGAGGTGCTGGAGAAGGACCTCAAGGTGATGGACACGGCGGCCATCAGCCTCTGCCGGGACAACGGGATTCCCATCGCCATCTTTGACATGATGACCCACGGGAACATCCGGCGGGTCGTCTGCGGCGAGCGGGTGGGCTCCATCGTTCGTGCATAGCGAAGGAGGGAACATGAAAGAGCTGTTCAGCGAAGTCGAATCCCATATGAAGCATGCGGTGGACCATTTCCACCACGAGCTCAAGCAGTCTGCGGACGGGGCGCGCGTCCCTGTCATTGCTCGAAGGGGTCACCGTCGACTACTACGGCAGCGCGGTTCCCCTGAACCAGGTGGCCAACCTCTCCGTGGCCGACGCCACCCTGATCGTGGCCCAGCCCTTCGACCCGACCCAGAGCGTCGGCGATCGAGCGGGCGATCATGAAGGCCGACCTGGGGCTCAACCCCTCCTCCGACGGCAAGATCATCCGCATCCCCGTGCCGCCCCTGACGGAGGACCGGCGCAAGGAGATCGTCAAGAAGGCCCACGACATGGCCGAGCACGCCAAGAACGCCGTCCGGCAGGCCCGGCGCGAGGGCAACGACAAGCTCAAGAAGAAGGAGAAGGACAAGGAGATCAGCCAGGACGACGAGCGCCGGGGCCTCGACGAGGTCCAGAAGCTCCACGACCGCTACATCGGCGACATCTCCACGTCCCTCCACAAGAAAGAACAGCAGATCATGGAGGTCTGACCCTCCTGTTCCTCTACGGCTACCATCCCGTCCGCGAGGCCCTCCGGCACCGTCCCCACGAGGTCGCCCGGGTGCTCGTCTCCGCCTCCCGGACGGGGCGGCGCCGGGAGGAGATCGAAGAAGCCTGCCGGCGCCACCGCGTGCCGGTCGAAACCGTTCCCGAACGCAGATTGGCGGAGCTCGCCGGCCCGGCCCACAACGGCATGGCGGCGGAGCTGCGCGCCGAGACCCACCCAGCGGCGTCCGCGGAGCCGGCGGGTGATGCGGATCTCGTCGTGCTGCTCGAAGACGTCCAGGACCCGCGCAACCTGGGGGCTCTCCTGCGGGTCTGCGAGGGAGCCGGCGTGGGCCGCGTGCTGATCCGGGACCGCGGCTCGGCGCCGGTGTCGCCGACCGTGGCCAAGACCTCCGCCGGGGCGAGCGAGTGGCTGGAGATCGAGCGCATCACCAACACCGCCCAGGAGATCGAACGCCTGAAGGAGCAGGGGTTCTGGGTCTACGGCACGGACCCGGAGGGCGATCCTCCGTGGGACGTCGACCTCTCCGGCAAGGTGGTGCTCTGCTTCGGCGGCGAGGAGAAGGGGCTGCGCGCCCTCACCCGCCAGATCTGCGACCGCATGATCGGGCTGCCCATGCGCGGACAGGTCGGCTCGCTCAACATCGCCACCTCGGCGGCGGCCGTGCTCTACGACGCGGTCCGGCAGCGCAGCACGGCGCGAACAAGGACTTGACGCCCGGGATGTGAACGGCTATGCTCTCCCGGCTCCTGGCAACGGGGGTGGTCGGTCCGCCGGCATAGCTCAGGGGTAGAGCTACGGTCTTGTAAACCGTAGGTCCCCGGTTCAAATCCGGGTGCCGGCTCCATCCCGATCCGGCGCCGAGGTTAGTTTTTTCGAGGTCAGTTCTTTGGAGGTGTGGCCGAGTGGACAATGGCAGCAGACTGTAAATCTGCCGGGCTTCGCCCTACCTAGGTTCGAATCCTAGCGCCTCCACCATTCCTTTCTTTCAGTCCGCGGGAGTAACTCAGGGGTAGAGTCACAGCCTTCCAAGCTGTTGGTCGCGGGTTCGAATCCCGTCTCCCGCTCCATCTCACCGGTCCCCTTCTCCTTCACTGGCCGACGAATCCCTCTTGACAGAGCCGCCGGGCTATGTCAGAGTCGCCGTCTTCCTCTGGGCGTCCCTCCCGGGACGATCCACGTCGGGCACCGCAGTTCGTCACCCGCGTACGAAGGGGCTTTACACGATTCGGGGGAGGTTGTAGGATCGCACGGTTTTGACCACCGGGGACCGTCCGGGCACCAGCCTTGGGCGAATCCATGAGTGTCTAAAGCCCACGTGGCTCAGGGGTAGAGCACTTCCTTGGTAAGGAAGGGGTCACCGGTTCAAATCCGGTCGTGGGCTCCATTGACTCGTCATTTGTTAAGATCTCGATAACATATACCCGCAGGAGGCATCGGACAGCGCCATGGGCAAGGAAAAGTTCAACCGTTCGAAGCCGCACGTCAACGTTGGGACCATCGGTCACGTCGACCACGGCAAGACGACCCTGACGGCGGCCATCACGCGAGTCCTCGCGTCGAAGGGTCTCGCGAGCTTCGTGGCCTTCGACCAGATCGACAAGGCTCCGGAAGAGCGCGAGCGCGGCATCACGATCGCGACGGCGCACGTGGAGTACCAGAGCGAGAAGCGCCACTACGCGCACGTGGATTGCCCGGGCCACGCCGACTACGTGAAGAACATGATCACGGGAGCGGCGCAGATGGACGGCGCGATCCTGGTGGTGTCGGCGGCGGACGGTCCGATGCCGCAGACGCGGGAGCACATCCTGCTGTCGCGGCAGGTGGGCGTGCCGTCGATGGTGGTGTTCATGAACAAGTGCGACATGGTCGACGATCCGGAGCTTCTGGACCTGGTCGAGCTGGAGCTTCGCGAGCTGCTGTCGTCGTACGACTTCCCCGGCGATGACATTCCGATCATCCGGGGCTCGGCGCTGCGGGCGCTGGAGGACGGCACGGCGGACAGCGAGTGGGGCAAGAAGATCATCGAGCTGATCGACGCGGTGGACAGCTACATTCCGCTGCCGGAGCGCGCGATCGACAAGGAATTCCTGATGCCGATCGAAGACATCTTCTCGATCTCGGGCCGCGGCACGGTGGTGACCGGCCGTGTGGAGCGCGGAATCGTGAAGGTGGGCGACGAGTGCGAGATCGTGGGCATCCGTCCGACGGTGAAGACGATCGTGACCGGCGTCGAGATGTTCAAGAAGCTTCTCGACCAGGGCCAGGCGGGCGACAACATCGGCGTTCTGCTTCGTGGCACGAAGAAGGACGACGTGGAGCGCGGTCAGGTGTTGGCGAAGCCGGGCTCGATCAAGCCGCACACCAAGTTCAAGGGCGAGGTGTACGTGCTGACGAAGGAAGAGGGCGGCCGTCACACGCCGTTCTTCAACGGCTACCGTCCGCAGTTCTACTTCCGTACGACGGACGTGACGGGTGTCGCGAAGCTCCCGGAAGGCACGGAGATGGTGATGCCGGGCGACAACGTGAACCTCGAGGTGGAGCTGATCGCTCCGATCGCGATGGAGAAGGGCGTTCGCTTCGCCATCCGCGAGGGCGGCCGCACGGTCGGCGCCGGCACGGTCACCGACATCATCGCCTGACATTGCCTAGGAAGATCGCTTAAGGAGTCAGCACAGGCCAGTAGCTCATAATGGTAGAGCATCGGTCTCCAAAACCGAGGGTTGGGGGTTCGAGTCCCTCCTGGCCTGCCAATCTTTTTCGGAGTTTTCAGATCGGGGCGCCCGTATGATGAATTGGTGGACGAAAGCCAAGGAGTTCCTGTCGGAGGTTCGCTCCGAGATGCGGAAGGTCAGCTTCCCGTCGCGCGACGAAGTGGTGGCCACGACCATCGTGGTCCTCATCACGAGCACGGTGTTCGCGGTGTTCCTCTACGCCGCGGACTGGCTGATCGTCTGGGGCTATCAGCACGTCGTGCAGGTGTTTACATGACCGAGGAGAAGGCCGCCCTCGACCGGAAGTGGTACATCGTCCACACCTACTCCGGGTTCGAGGAGCGGGTGAAGGAGACCCTGCGCCAGCGCGCCGAAGCGCTCGGCATGGGGGAGGCCTTCGGCGACATCCGCATTCCGACCGAGACGGTGGTGGAGTACAAGGGCGGGAAGAAGAAGGAGACGCAGCGCAAGTTCTTCCCCGGCTACATCCTGGTCGAGATGGAGATGTCCGACGCGGCCTGGCACGTGGTCAAGAACACGCCCAAGGTCACGGGCTTCGTCGGCACGGGCAAGAAGCCGACCCCGCTCTCGGAGGATGAGGTCAACAACATCCTCGAGCAGGTGGTCACCGCCAAGGAAAAGCCGAAGCCCAAGTACATGTTCGAGAAGTCGGAGCCGGTGCGGATCACCGACGGCCCCTTCAACAACTTCACGGGTGTCGTGGACGAGGTCAACCTCGACCGCAACACGCTCAAGGTCATGGTGACCATCTTCGGCCGGCAGACGCCGGTCGAGCTGGATTTCTCGCAGGTGCAGAAGCTCTAACTCGGGGGTTGAGGTCGTATGGCTAAAAAAGTCACAGGAATGATCAAGCTGCAGATCCCGGCCGGTGCGGCGACGCCGGCACCCCCGGTGGGACCGGCCCTGGGCCAGGCGGGCGTCAACATCATGGACTTCGTGAAGAACTTCAACGCGCGCACGGCGGCCCAGACGGGCCTGATCATCCCCGTGGTGATCACCGTCTATGCCGACCGCAGCTACACGTTCATCACGAAGACGCCGCCGGCGCCGATCCTGCTGCGCAAGGCGGCGGGCGTCGCCAAGGGGTCGGGCGAGCCGAACAAGAAGAAGGTCGGCACGGTGACCAAGGCGCAGGTCGAGGAGATCGCGCGCACCAAGATGCCCGACCTCAACGCGGCGAGCCTCGAGGCCGCGATCAAGACGATCGAAGGAACGGCCCGTTCCATGGGTCTCGAAGTCCAGGGCTAGTTGATCGGGATCCAGAGGGATCAGGGAGGAATTGTCGTGCCGAAGCATGGAAAGAAATACCGGCAGTCGGTGACCAAGGTCGAAGCCCGGCCGTACCCGCTGCGTGACGCGATCGATCTTGCCCGCGAGGCGTCGTTCGTCAAGTTCGACGAGACCCTCGAGGTGGCGATGCGCCTGGGAGTCGATCCCAAGCACGCCGACCAGATGGTGCGCGGCACGGTGGTGCTGCCGCACGGCCTCGGCAAGACCGCCCGCGTGCTGGTCTTCGCGAGCGGCGAGAAGATCCGCGAGGCGGAGGAAGCGGGTGCGGACCACGTGGGCGGCGAGGAGATCGCCAAGAAGATCGAGGGCGGCTGGCTCGACTTCGACGCGGTGGTGGCCACCCCGGACATGATGCGCGTCGTCGGACGCCTGGGCAAGGTGCTCGGCCCCCGCGGCCTGATGCCCAACCCGAAGGCGGGCACGGTGACGACGGACGTCGCCAAGGCGGTGCAGGAGATCAAGGCCGGTAAGGTGGAGTTCCGTGTCGACAAGACGGGGATCATCCACGCTCCGGTCGGCAAGATCTCCTTCGGCACCGAGCAGCTGACGGACAACGCCGAGGCGCTGATCGGCGCCGTGCTCAAGGCCAAGCCCAGCGCGGCCAAGGGCAAGTACGTGCGGGGAGTCTCGCTCTCCTCGACCATGGGACCCGGCATCAAGGTGGACGAAACCGCCTTGGTCGCCACCGAGGCGTAGGAGACTCGAGATGGCTCTGACCCGCAACGACAAAGAGCAGCTTCTGGCCGAGTACGAGAGCGGTCTCGCCCAGGCTCCCCACGCCTTCCTGCTCGGCTACCAGGGGATCACGGTCCCGCAGGTGACCGAGCTGCGCAACAAGGTCCGCGCCGCCGGCGGCGAGTACGTGGTGGTCAAGAACACGCTGGCCCTGCGCGCCATCGACAGCAGCGCCCTGGGCCAGCTCAAGGAGCACTTCAACGGCCCGACGGCCGTGGTCTTCAGCCAGAAGGACCCGGTCGCTCTGGCCAAGGCGCTTGACGGACTTCGCCAAGGACGTTCCGGCCCTGCAGTTCAAGGCCGGCCTGGTGGAGGGGCGCGCGATTCCGGCCGAGCAGATCCGGGACATCGCCGCGCTGCCCGAGCCGCGACGAGCTGCTCGCGAAGCTCCTGTTCCTGCTGCAGTCGCCGATCACCCGCTTCGTCCGGGTGCTGGCCGCCGTGCCGCAGTCGTTCGTGATGGTTCTGGACCAGGTCCGGAAGAAGAAGAGAAGAGTCGGCCTCTGGGGCCTCTGAATAAAGAAAAATTCCGGACTTGGAAGTCCGCCCGTTTAAGGAGAGAAAATGGCTATCGCGACTGAAGATTTCATCAAGCAGATCGACGAGCTGACGGTCCTCGAGCTGAACAACCTCGTCAAGGCGCTCGAGGACCACTACGGTGTGTCCGCCGCCGCGGCCGTCGCGGCCGCTCCGGCCGCCGGAGCGGCGTGCCGCCGCCGCGGTCGTCGAGGAGAAGACCGAGTTCGACGTGGTGCTGAAGGCCGCCGGCGACAAGAAGATCAACGTCATCAAGGCGGTGCGCGAGGTGACCAGCCTCGGCCTCAAGGAGGCCAAGGATCTCGTCGAGTCCGCTCCCGCCACGGTCAAGGAAGCGGTCTCCAAGGATGAGGCCGAGTCCATCAAGAAGAAGTTCGAAGAGGCCGGGGCCACGATCGAGATCAAGTAAACGTGGAGCTGAGCGACACGCTTACTTCAACAGGACGGCCCCAGCGGCCGACGAGAACCACCACAGGCCGGAACGGCTGCCGGCCCGGGCATAATCCGGGTTTCGCGGCTGTTCTGCCTATTGTTCACCATGCCCGGTGATCCTCCGCGGGACGAGCGGGGGACCGGGCATGGTGTCTCCTGCTTCCGGAGCCCTCGCTCCCGGAATCGGGATCCGGACGCCCCCATGGCAGTAACTTTGGTTGCCGCGTAGACGACGAGCCCCATCTACTCAGGCATCGAGGAGATAGCAAGACCCCTATGGATACCTTCCTTACCCCGCAGACCCCATCGCGCAACGGCCAGCGGAAGGATTTCTCCCGGATTACGACGTCGCTGCCCATCCCGAACCTGATCGACGTCCAGCGGCGGTCCTACGAGCGCTTTCTGCAGATGAACCTGCTGCCCGAAGAGCGGGCGAACCAGGGCCTGCAGTCGGTTTTCACCGGCATCTTCCCGTTCTCCGACTTTCGCGAGACCTGTTCGCTCGACTTCGTCAAGTACTCGATCGGCGACTGGCAGTGCAAGTGCGGCGAGCTCAAGGGGCTCGAGTACCTCCGCATGACCTGCACCAACTGCAGTGCCAAGATCATGACGGACCACCCGCACGAAGAGACGGTGACCTGCACCGAGTGCGGCTTCGTCAACAAGAACCGGGTGACGAAGTGTGACATCTGCGGCAACCCGGTCGACCTGCAGCTCAAGTACTCGATCTCGGATTGCCAGGAGCGGGGGATGACCTTCGCGGTCCCGCTGAAGGTGACCTTCCGCCTGTTCGTCTACGACCGCGACCCCGAGACCGGCACGCGCATGATGCGCGACGCCAAGGAGGAGGAGGTCTACTTCGGCGACATCCCGCTGATGACGGACAACGGTACGTTCATCATCAACGGCACCGAGCGGGTCATCGTCTCCCAGCTCCACCGGAGCCCCGGCGTCTTCTTCACCAAGGAAGGCGCCGCGCTCCTACCTGTCGAAGATCATTCCGTACCGCGGCTCCTGGGTGGAGTTCGAGTACGACCAGAAGGACGTGCTGTCGGTGCGCATCGACCGCAAGCGCAAGTTCCACGGTACGGTCTTCCTGCGCGCCCTGGGCCTCGAGAGCGACGAGTCGATCCTGCGCCAGTTCTACACCCCCGTGGGCCTCACGGCCCAGGGCGGCGGCAAGTTCCTCCTCCACGTGCCGCCGAAGGTGCTGGAGCCCGAGCGTCTGAAGGACCGCCAGAGCCGCGGGCGCCGCGAGGTGTATCCGATCTTCGCCGGCATCATCCTCTCCAAGGAGAACATCGGCAAGCTCGACACCGGGCAGACCCTGGGCGTCGAGGTCGGGCCAGGAGGATCTGGAGCGCGCGTTCTTCATCGCCGACGTGGTCGACCTGGACACCGGCGAGGTCATCTTCGAGGCCAACGAGCTGGTGCCCGAGGATCTCGAGGAGCGGCTCGACGACCGCAGCGCCACCCCGGTCGAGGTGTTCTTCCCCGACTGGGAGCTGGTCGGCGCCACGCTGTCGAACACCCTGGCCAAGGACGCCACCCGCAACTCCAAGGAAGCGCTGATCGAGATCTACCGGCGCATGCGCCCGGGCGATCCGCCGACCCTGGAGAGCGCCCGTTCGCTCTTCTACGGCATGTTCTTCGACGCCAAGCGCTACGACTTCTCGCGGGTCGGCCGCTTCAAGTTCAACATCAAGCTGGACACCGAGGTGCCGGTCGACCAGAAGACGCTGGTCGGCGGACGACTTCTTCCGCGTCATCGAGTACCTGCTGCGCCTGCAGAAGGACGTCGGCCGGGTCGACGACATCGACAACCTCGGCAACCGCCGCGTGCGCGCCGTCGGCGAGCTGCTGGAGAACCAGTTCCGCATCGGCCTCGTCCGCATGGAGCGGGCGATCAAGGAGAAGATGTCCGTCCACCAGGACATCGACTCGGCGATGCCGCACGACCTGATCAACTCCAAGCCGGTCATCGCGGCCATCAAGGAGTTCTTCGGCTCGTCGCAGCTGTCGCAGTTCATGGACCAGACCAACCCGCTGTCGGAGGTCACGCACAAGCGGCGCCTCTCGGCCCTCGGACCGGGCGGCCTGTCGCGCGAGCGGGCCGGCTTCGAGGTGCGCGACGTCCACGCCACGCACTACGGGCGCATCTGCCCGATCGAGACGCCGGAAGGGCCGAACATCGGCCTCATCTCGTCGCTCGCGACCTATGCCCGGATCAACGACTACGGCTTCATCGAGAGCCCGTACAAGAAGGTGGAGTCCGGGCGCGTGCTCGACCACTTCCGGGTCATGAAGGTGGGCGACGGCGCGTTCCGCCTCGGCCAGATCGTCACCGGCGACGAGCTCGAAGACCGAGAACGACCGGCTGACCCAGGCCGGCAAGCGGCTGGTGGACGCCGAGCCGCACGCCTTCTACCTGTCGGCGTGGGACGAGGAGAAGTACATCATCGCCCAGGCCAACGCCCGGCTGGACGAGAACGGCGTGTTCGTCAACGACCGCGTGATCTCGCGGGCCGGCGGTGACTTCATCACCGTCCGAGCGCGACCGCATCGACTACATGGACATCAGCCCGAAGCAGCTGGTGTCGGTGGCGGCGGCGCTCATCCCGTTCCTCGAGAACGACGACGCCAACCGCGCGCTCATGGGCTCCAACATGCAGCGCCAGGCCGTGCCGCTCCTGCGCAGCGACTCGCCCATCGTGGGCACCGGCCTCGAAGCCATCGTGGCCCAGGACTCCGGGGCCGTGGTGCTCTGCAAGCGGGGCGGCGTGGTCGACTCGGTGGACGCCGAGCGGATCATCGTGCGCGTCGAGGGCGAGGACCTGGACACCGGCGAGACCAAGGACTTCGGCGCCGACATCTACCAGCTCATCAAGTTCCGGCGCTCGAACCAGAACACCTGCATCACCCAGAAGCCCATCGTCTACGAAGGGCAGCGGGTCAAGAAGGGCGCACGTGCTGGCCGACGGCCCGTGCACGGAGCTGGGCGAGCTGGCACTCGGCCGCAACGTCCTGGTGGCCTTCATGCCGTGGCGCGGCTACAACTTCGAGGACGCCATCCTGATCTCCGAGAAGCTGGTCCGCGAGGACTACTACACCTCGATCCACATCGAGGAGTTCGAGATCGAGGCCCGCGACACCAAGCTTGGGCCCGGAAGAGATCACGCGCGACATTCCGAACGTCTCGGAGTCGGCCCTGAAGGATCTCGACGAGAGCGGCATCGTCCGCATCGGCGCGACGGTCAAGGCGGGCGACATCCTGGTGGGCAAGGTCACGCCCAAGGGCGAGACCCAGCTCACGCCCGAGGAGAAGCTGCTGCGCGCCATCTTCGGCGAGAAGGCCGGCGACGTGCGCGACGCGTCCCTCAAGGTGCCCCCGGGCATCGAGGGGACGATCGTCGACGTCAAGATCTTCTCCCGCAAGGGCGTCGAGAAGGACGTGCGGGCCAAGGAGATCGAGCAGTCGGAGATCGCCCGGCTCGAGAAGAACATCAAGGACGAGGTGCGGATCCTCACCGAGGAGCGCAACAAGAAGGTCAGCGACCTGCTGCTCGGCAAGAAGGTCACGGCGATCGTCAAGTCGCGGACGGGCCAGGAGCTGCTCAAGGCGGGCGACCCGATCAGCGAGGCAGACCCTGGAGCGCCTCACCCGGCAGGAGATCCTGCGCCTGCCGGTCGACGAGCGGCGGCTGATCGACGCGGTCGAGATCGTCTACAAGAAGACGGACTCGCACGTCGAGGTTCTGCACCGGGTCAACGAGGAGCGCATCGCGCCTGCTCCAGAAGGGCGACGAGCTGCCGCCCGGCGTCATCAAGCTGGTCAAGGTCTACGTCGCCATGAAGCGCAAGCTGCAGGTGGGCGACAAGATGGCCGGCCGCCACGGCAACAAGGGCGTCATCTCGCGCATCCTGCCCGAGGAGGATCATGCCCTACATGCCGGACGGCACGCCCGTCGAGATCGTGCTCAACCCCCTGGGCGTGCCGTCCCGTATGAACGTGGGGCAGATCCTGGAGACCCACCTCGGGTGGGCCGGCCGGGTCCTCGGTCTCAAGTTCGCCACCCCGGTCTTCGACGGTGCCCGCGAGACGGACATCAAGGATCTCCTCAAGGAGGCCAACCTGCCGGACTCGGGCAAGACCCCGCTTTTCGACGGCATGACCGGCGAGGTGTTCGAGCAGAAGGTGACCGTGGGGTACATCTACATGCTCAAGCTGTCCCATCTGGTCGACGACAAGATCCACGCGCGGTCGATCGGACCGTACTCCCTGATCACCCAGCAGCCGCTGGGAGGCAAGGCGCAGTTCGGCGGCCAGCGTTTCGGAGAGATGGAGGTCTGGGCCCTCGAAGCCTACGGCGCCGCCTACACTCTCCAGGAGCTGCTGACCGTCAAGAGCGACGACGTGGAAGGCCGGAGCAAGGTCTACGAGGCGATCGTCAAGGGTGACGTGCCGGAGCCGCCGGGCCTGCCCGAGTCGTTCAACGTTCTCGTGCGCGAGCTCCAGAGCCTCTGTCTCGACGTTGAACTCCTCAAGGTTTGAAGGGAGGACAGACAGTTGCAACCATTCAGCAGTTTTGACAAGCCACAGTCGGTCAAGGATTTCAACGCGATCAAGATTTCGATCGCGTCGCCGGAGAAGATCCGTTCCTGGAGCTACGGCGAGGTCACGAAGCCGGAGACGATCAACTACCGGACCTTCAAGCCGGAGCGTGACGGCCTTTTCTGCGCCAAGATCTTCGGTCCGATCACCGACTGGGAGTGCCTGTGCGGCAAGTACAAGCGGATGAAGCACCGTGGCGTCATCTGCGACAAGTGCGGTGTCGAGGTCACCCGCTCGCGCGTCCGGCGCGAGCGGATGGGCCACATCGAGCTCGCCTGCCCGGTCTCGCACGTCTGGTTCTTCAAGGGGCTGCCCAGCCGCATCGGCCACCTCCTGGACATCAGCCTGCGCGACCTGGAGCGCATTCTCTACTTCGAGAGCTACGTCGTCATCGATCCCGGCGAGACGGAGCTCAAGGAGCGGAGCTGCTGACCGAGGAGCGCTTCCGCGAGCTGCGCGACAAGTACAGCGAGGAGGCCTTCGCCGCCAAGATGGGCGCCGAGGCCATCAAGGAGCTGCTGTCGCGCATCGACGTCGACGAGCTGGCCGAGGAGCTGCGCATCATCATGCGCACCGAGACGAGCCAGATCCGGCGCCTCAAGGCCGCCAAGCGCCTCAAGGTGGTGGACGCCTTCCGCAAGTCGGGCCACCGCCCGGACTGGATGATCCTGGACGTGATCCCGGTCATCCCGCCCGAGCTGCGCCCCCTCGTGCCGCTCGACGGCGGCCGGTTCGCGACCAGCGACCTGAACGACCTCTACCGGCGCGTGATCAACCGCAACAACCGGTTGAAGAAGCTCCTCGAGCTGCGCGCCCCCGAGGTCATCGTGCGCAACGAGAAGCGCATGCTCCAGGAGGCGGTGGACGCCCTGTTCGACAACGGCCGCCGCGGCCGGGTGCTCAAGGGCTCCAACAACCGTCCGCTGAAGTCGCTCTCCGACACCCTCAAGGGCAAGCAGGGCCGGTTCCGCCAGAACCTGCTCGGCAAGCGCGTCGACTACTCGGGCCGTTCGGTCATCGTGGTCGGCCCCGAGCTGCCGGCTCCACCAGTGCGGCCTGCCCAAGAAGATGGCACTCGAGCTGTTCAAGCCGTTCATCTACAACCGGCTGGAGGAGAAGGGGCTGGTCGGCACCATCAAGGCCGCCAAGGAGATGGTGGAGGCGGAGGTGGACGAGGTGTGGGACGCTCTCGAAGAGGTGATCGAGGACCATCCGGTGCTCCTGAACCGCGCGCCCACGCTGCACCGCCTGGGCATCCAGGCGTTCCAGCCGACGCTCATCGAGGGCAAGGCGATCAAGATCCACCCGCTGGTCTGCGCGGCGTTCAACGCCGACTTCGACGGCGACCAGATGGCGGTCCACGTGCCGCTGTCGCCCAAGGCGCAGATCGAGAGCAAGGTGCTGATGCTCGCGTCGAACAACATCCTGTCGCCGGCCCACGGGCGTCCGCTCGCCGTGCCGTCGCAGGATCTGGTGCTCGGCGGCTACTACCTGACGCTCGGCAAGCAGGGCGCCAAGGGCGAAGGCCGGGCCTTCCCGGACTTCGACTCGGTCCTCCTGGCTCTCGACGCCGGGCAGGTCGAGACGCTCAGCCCGATCAAGGTGCGCTACACGGGCCCGTACATCAACCTCGAAACGCAGCTCGACAAACAGGACGTCGTGCACGCGGAGCTCGAGGAGCTTCACGGCGAGCTGATCGAGACCACCGTCGGCCGGGTGATCCTCAACATGCACCTGCCGAAGGAAATCCCGTTCATCAACGGCCTGCTCAAGAAGCGGGGTCTGCAGGATCTGGTCGGCTACTGCTTCATCACGCTGGGCAACGAGAAGACGGTCGAGATGCTCGACGAGATGAAGGAGATCAGCTTCCTCTACGCCACCAAGGCCGGCATCTCCTTTGGCGTGGACGACATGGTGGTGCCCAAGCGCAAGCCGGAGATCCTCCAGCAGGCGCGGACCGATGTGGTCGAGATCGAGAACCAGCGTTCGGCCGGCGTCATCACCGCCGGTGAGCGCCACAACAAGATCATCGACATCTGGCACCGGGTGACCGAGAAGGTGTCCGAAGAGATGTTCCGCGAGATGCGGGAGATCGAGAACGAGACGGGCGTCTTCAACCCGATCAACCTGATGGCCGACTCCGGCGCCCGCGGCTCGCGCGAGCAGGTGCGGCAGCTTGCCGGCATGCGCGGCCTGATGTCCAAGCCTTCGGGCGAGGTCATCGAGACCCCCATCACGGCGAACTTCCGCGAAGGCCTGTCGGTGCTCCAGTACTTCATCTCGACCCACGGCGCCCGCAAGGGTCTCGCCGACACGGCGCTCAAGACGGCCGACTCCGGCTATCTGACCCGCCGCCTCGTCGACGTGGCCCAGGACGTCATCATCAACGAGGTGGACTGCGGCACGATCGACGGCATCGTGGTGACGGCCATCATGGAGGGCGGCGAGATCCTGGAGCCCCTGCGCGACCGCATCGTCGGCCGCGTCGGCCAGGAGGACATCTACGACCCGATGACCGGCGAGCTGATCATCGCCGTCGGCCAGGAGATCACCGAGGCCCTGGGCAACTCCGTCCAGGCGGCCGGCATCGAGCGGGTGAAGATCCGCTCCGTGCTGACCTGCGAGACCCGGCGGGGCGTCTGCGTCTACTGCTACGGCCGCAACCTGGCCACCGGCAAGATGGTCGAGATCGGCGAAGCGGTGGGCGTCATCGCCGCCCAGTCGATCGGCGAGCCGGGCACGCAGCTCACCATGCGAACCTTCCACTACGGCGGTACCGCGTCCCGCGTGTCCGAGCAGTCGAAGCACATCACCAAGAACCCGGGCATCGTGAAGTTCCTGAACGTCAACACGGTCGAGAGCCGGCGCGGCTCACTGGTCGTGATCAACCGGAGCGGCAAGCTCCTCATCACCGACGAGAAGGGGCGCGAGCGGGAGCGCTACGCTCTCACCTACGGCTCGCAGCTCCTGGTGCACGAGGGCGACGAGGTCGAGCCGGGCACCGAGCTGGTCACCTGGGACCCGTTCACCTACGCCATCCTCTCGGAGATCGGCGGCAAGACGGAGTTCCAGGACATCGTCGAGGGCGAGAACGTCCGCGAGGAGACCGACAAGGTCACCGGCCTGTCGCAGAAGATCATCGTCGAGGCCTCGGCCAACGAGAAGCGGGTGCCGGCCATCCTGATCCACGGCGAGGACGGCCGCGAGAAGCGGTACCTGCTGCCGTCCGGCTCCCACCTCGTGGTGCACAACGGCGTTGACGTCTTCCCCGGCGACACGCTGGTCAAGATCCCGCGCGAGACGACGAAGACCAAGGACATCACCGGCGGTCTGCCCCGCGTCGTCGAGCTCTTCGAGGCCAGAAGCCCCAAGGAGCCGGCGATCATCACCGAGATCGACGGCGTCGTCCACCTGGGCGACGTGCACAAGGGAATGCGCAAGGTGATCGTCGAGAGCGATCTCGGCGAGACCCGCGAGTACCTGGTGCCGCGGTCGATCCACATCAACGTGCAGGAGGGCGAGCGGGTGCGTGCCGGCGATCCCATGATCGACGGTCCCGATCAACCCGCACGACGTCCTGCAGGTGCTGGGCGAGAAGGAGCTGCAGCGGTACATGACCGACAAGATCCAGGAGGTCTACCGGTCGCAGACCGTGGCGATCAACGACAAGCACATCGAGGTGATCGTGCGCCAGATGATGCGGTCGGTGAAGATCGAGGAGGTCGGCGACACGGAGTTCCTGATCGACGAGCAGGTGGACCGCTGGAAGTTCCAGGAGGAGAACGAGCGCGTCGTCGCCGCGGGCGGTACCCCCGCCATCGGCCGGCCGCTGCTTCTCGGCATCACCAAGGCGTCGCTGTCGACCGACAGCTTCATCTCCGCCGCGAGCTTCCAGGAGACCACCCGGGTGCTCACCGAGGCGGCGATCAGCGGCAAGGTCGACGGCCTCCGGGGCTTGAAGGAGAACGTGATCGTGGGCCGGGTCATCCCCGCCGGGACGGGCATGGACTACTACCACGACTTCCACATGGCCGAGGAGTTCGTCGAATCCGAGCCGGAGGCCGAAGAGGAGCTCTTCTTCGAGTTCGGCGAGGAGGAGATCCGCAGCCTGCCCCAGGAGGTTCTCGAGGGCGATTAGGCTCTCGTGCTCTCCGAGTTAGGAATTCAGGGCGGTCCTCCGGGGCCGCCCTTTTCTCTTCCCTCCAGGTGTAAGATGTAGAGGTAGCGCGGACGAAAGGAAGCTTCCATGCGGATCCGGCCCCTTTCTCTTCTCCTTCTTCTCTCCCTGGGCTCCATCCCGGTCCTTGCTGATGATGTCTACCTGATCAACGGGCGCAAGTTCGAGGGCGTCATCGCGGAGATCATCGGCTCTCAGGTGCGCATCCAGATGCAGGGTGGCACTCTGAGCCTGCCCAAGAGCCAGGTGCTGCGGGTGGATACGGGTGATTCGAGCCTGGCCGATTTCTTGAACCGAAAGCTTGAGCTCAAGAAGAACCCCGGCGCCCGGGCTTCCGACTGGCTGGAGCTGGCCCGTTGGGCGCAGGCCAGGCAGCTCGATCAGGCCACTCGCGAGTCCGCCCTGGCGGCGTCCAATCTGGACCCGAAGCTCGAGGGCCTCGCGCCGATCCTGCGCGGCTTCGGTTATGTGCTCGACGATCAGCTCGACCGCTGGATCCCCTACGCTGAGTCCATGCAGCGGAAAGGTTTCGTGCAGTCGAACGGCCAATGGATCACGCGCGAGGAGTCCGCGGCCCGGGTTCGGGCCTATGAAGAGGAGAGCGCCCGCCGCCGCGCCCAGCAGCAGGAGCAGGCCCGCGCCGCCCGCGAGGACCGGCTGGTGGCCCTGGCCGAGCTGTCCGTGGTGCAAAATCTGGCACGGCCGGCGGCTCCGCCCCAGGTTCCGGTCTATTCCAATCCCTATCCGTATGGAGTGCCGTTGGTCGTCTTTCCGGGGTATTGGGGAGCAAGCGGGGGAGCAATCGGGGGAGGCTCCAATTCTCCTCGCCGGCCGGACCCGGGGAGCTTCACCCATGTGCCTGGGAGTCTGATCCCCGGCAACGACTTCTATCCGTCGCCGAGCGGCTCGAACTGAGCGAGTCACATGGACGCGATTGAGGTCGTAGACCTCCGGAAGACCTATGGCGGAGGTGTGGAGGCCGTGCGCGGCGTGTCGTTCTCCGTCCGCTCCGGAGAGGTTTTCGCCCTGCTGGGGCCGAACGGCGCCGGCAAGTCGACCACGGTCCGCATCCTGGCGACCCTTTCGGATCCCACGGCCGGCAGGGCTCGCGTCGCCGGTTTCGACGTGACCCGCGAGCCCCAGCAGGTGCGGCGGCGTATCGGCTACGTGGCCCAGAATTCCGGCGTGGACCTGACCGCGACGGGGCGGGAGAATCTGGTTCTCCAGGGCCAGCTTTTCCGCCTTCATGGCGCTCCGCTCCGGAAGCGGGTTGACGAGCTCCTCGAGCTCTTTCAGCTCGATGCGGCGGCTCATCGCCCGGCCTCGACGTATTCGGGGGGCATGAAACGCCGGCTGGACGTGGCCATGGGGTTGATCCACGACCCCGAGGTTCTGTTCCTCGACGAGCCCACGACGGGGCTCGATCCCGAGAGCCGGTCCGTGATGTGGAAGGAGGTCCGGCGCCTGGCCCAGGGCGGGCTCACGCTGCTCCTCACCACCCACTACCTGGAAGAGGCCGACCAGCTCGCCCAGCGGCTGGCGATCGTGGCCGGCGGCCGGATCGTGGCCGAAGGCACTCCGGAGGAGCTCAAGAGCCGCCTGCGGGACCGAGTTGCCAACCCGTCGCTCGACGACGTCTATCTGGCCGCCACCGGGCACTCTTACCGGGACGAGGTGTCATGGACTTCCTGAGAGACACTTGGCACCTGTTCGTGCGGCTCCTCCGGGCGACGGTGCGGATGCCCGTGTTCGTGGTCATCTCGGTCGTCCAGCCGATCCTATGGGTTCTCCTCTTCGGCCAGCTCTTCAGCAAGGTGACGACCATCGAGGGCTTCGAGAGCGGCTCGTACGTCCAGTTCCTGGCGCCGGGGATCTCGATCATGACGGCCCTCTTCGGCGCCGCCTACTCGGGAATGGGCATCCTCGGCGACATCGACCGGGGCGTGCTCGACCGGATGCTGGCGACGCCGGTCTCGCGGGGAGCCGTGATCGCGGGGCGCCTTCTCCACTCGGCCGCGCAGGTGATCGTGCAGGCGAGCATCATCCTCGGGGTCGCCTTTCTGCTGGGAGCGCGCCCTCACGGCGGCCTGGGGGGGATCCTGATCGTGCTCCTGGCCGCCTCCCTCCTGGGGGCCGCCTTCGCCTCGTTCTCGAACGCCCTGGCTCTCCTGGCCCGCCGGCAGGAGCTGGTGATCGCGGTGATGAACTTCACCATTCTGCCCATGATGTTCATGTCCAGCATGATCATGTCCCGCAACGTGATGCCTCCGTGGATCCGCGGCGTCTCGCTCTACAACCCGCTCAACTGGGCCGTCACCGCCGCCCGCGACGGTTTCGAGGGGAAGGCGGTGGGCGAGATGGCGCTCTGTCTCGCTCTGCTGGCCGGCTTCGCCTTGATCTGCGGCTTCCTCGCCACCCGCGCTTTCGGCCGCTATCGGCGGTCCATGTAGACGGGCTGGCCGGCTCTCGCCGCTCTCATCCTCAACGATCTGGCCCGGGCGTAGCGAAGTCCTGCCGCCACGGGAACCCTCACTCCCGTGACCAGCGGATCTCCGTTTCGTCCTTGTCCCCAAGCGCCTGGCGCAGGACCGCGATCAGCTCGGCGTCCGCTCCCTCGCTTTCCAGGAAATCCACCGTCGAGCGGTTGAGATAGTAATCGTCATCCTCATCCGACTCCTCCTCCAGATGGTCGGCCAGGAACTGGAGCTGGTCGTCGGTGACGGTGCCCACCTCGGCGCCGGTCTGCTTGTCGAACAAGTGAACCATCGTAAGGGTCTCCTTTGGAATGTGAAACGAGCTTGTGGCGTTGCATGCCCGTAGAAGTGTAAGCCAGCTCACGCCGATCCACCATGAGGCGCTGGACAGCGTGCCCCAAGGCCCCTACACTCGAAGGAGCATTCCTGGAACCACCTGAAGGAGCTGTGCCATGACGAAGCGTCTTCCCATTCTCCTCCTGATCTCGCTGCTCGCGCTGGCCGCCGCGCCCGCGTTCCCGACCACCATGGTTCTGGGGACCGACGAGGAGCTGTTCGACCAGGCGTCCCTGATCGCCGAGGGCACCGTGCTCTCCGCCGGTCCCGCCGCGTCGGGCGCGCCCGCCACCGAATACCGGGTCCGCGTCGAGCGCGCCGTCAAGGGGCGGGCTCCGGCGGGCGACCTCGTCGTGCGCGTGCCCGGTGGCACGGGAGCGGACGGCTGGACCCTCACGATCTGGGGGGCGCCGGAGCTCCAGAAGGGGGAGCGGACCCTGCTCTTCCTGGGTGATCGGGGAGACGGCACCTTCGGCCCGCTCCATCTCGCCATGGGCGCCTTTCACGAGGTGAGCGAGGCCGGCCGCAAGCTCGCCCTGCGCGACCTCTCCGAGATGCAGGACGTGAGCGGCGGCGCCCCGGTGCAGGCCACCGACCGGGTCCGCGACCTCGACCGCTTCAGCCACTGGCTCGCCGACCGGGCCGCCGGCCTGCAGCGGTCCGCCGACTACTTCGTCGAGCGCTCCGCGGGCGGTGCCCGGCCGTTCATCGAGCAGTTCAACTACCTGGGCGGCCGCAAGCAGCGCTGGCTGGAGTTCGACAGCGGGCAGACCATCAACTGGCGGGCCGACAGCTCTGGCCAGCCGGGCCTCGACAGCGGCGGCTATCCCGAGTTCCAGGCGGCCCAGAAGGTGTGGAACGACGACCCCGGCACCAACATCCGCTATGGCTATCTGGGGACCACTCCCAACACCAACGGCTTCTCCCAGTTCGACGGCCTCAACACCATCATCTTCGAGGACCCCAACAGCGAGGCCTCCGGCTCGTTCACCTGCTCCACCCCCGGCCGTGGCAACGGTGTCCTGGCCATCGGTGGCACCTGGACGGCGGGCGGTGCGGATCCGATCCCGATCGGCGGCGCCGACATCGTCGTCAACGACGGCACCGGCTGCTGGTTTACCAGTGGCAAGCGGGCCGAGCAGGTCTACGGCCATGAGCTGGGCCACACGCTTGGCCTCGGCCACTCCTGCGGAGACGCCCGCACGGGGGAGTGCCTCGAAGCCACCGCCGCCGCCCAGAATGCCCTGATGCGCGCCAACGCCTTCCCGGACAACCGCGGCGCCGCGATCAACGAGGACGACCGCGCCGGCATCCTCTCCCTCTACGCCAACGGCAGCGGGAGTGGCAGCAATCCCGGTGGCAAGCCCGCCAAGCCGACGGACCTCAAGGCGGTGGCCGATTCCAGCACCTCGATCGTCCTCACCTGGAAGGACAACGCCCGTAACGAAACCGCCTACAGGGTGGAGATCAAGCCGCCGGGCGGCGCGTTCCAGGTGATCGGCTCACTCCCTGCCGGCACCACCAGCGCCACGGTCACCGAGTTGTTGCCCGCCAAGACCTACACCTTCCGGGTCCTGGCCGCGAACGGCACCAAGCTCTCGCCCTACTCCAATCAGGCGAAGGCCAAGACGCGCTCGGCCCGCTGAACCGTCCTCGACCGGGCCGGCCCCGTCCTCAACGGAGGCCGGCCCTTTCGCTCTCCCGCCTCGGTTTTTCCTCTTGCCGGCCCCTGGCATCCCAGTTGCTCTCCTGGCACTGGCATACGGTTTCACAAAGGAGAGAGAAACCCATGAATCCGAGATCTACAAGAGTCACCGTCGCCCTCGCGGCGCTGCTCCTCTCAGCCCTGCCGGCCCTCGCCCAGGGCCGCCGCTACGTTCCCGAGCGGGAGAGCGCCTTCCGCTTCCGCGTTGGCTCCTTCCTCCCGGAAGGCGACTCCCAGTACTGGCTCGACAAAGAAGAGGACTTCACCGGCTCCACCGAAGACTTCGAGAACCCGAGCTTCGGCATCGATTTCCTGCTGCCCTTGAGCAACCGGCTGAGTGTGCAGTTCTCGGGCTCGGGCTACGGGGGCGAAGCGACCAACGCCTATCGCGATTTCGAGGACAACTTCGGCGACCGCATCCGCCACGACACCACCCTCGCCATCGCCTCGGGCACGGCCGGCCTCGTCCTGCACCTGACGGGACCGGACGTGGCCGTTCAGCCCTACCTCGGCGGCGGCGTCGGCGCCTACGCCTGGGAAGCTCGAAGAGTCCGGCGATTTCATCGACTTCGGCAGCTCCTCGCGGACCATCTTCTCCGCCGACCTGACGTCCGAAGGCGTCGCCTTCGGCTATTACTGGCTGGCGGGCCTCGCGGTGCCCATCACGCCGCGCGTCTCCCTCTTCGCCGAGGGCCGCTGGACCCGTGCCGAGGACGACCTCGCCGACGACTTCGAAGACTTCGGCAAGCTCGACCTCAGTGGCCGCGATTTCGCGGCCGGCATCTCCTGGAGCCTGTAACCTTCCCCATACACTTTCCCTGAACACCTGTCAGGCCCGGCGGACGAACCTCCGCCGGGCTCGCGGTACGATGCCCGGATGGCGAAGTCGTCAGGCTGCGGGAGATATGATGGCATTCCCCATGGACGCCGTCACGGTCAGCAGTGCAGTCTAGGACGACCACCCCTCACGCCGGGGGCGCGCCGTACCGGGGGGGAGAGGAGTAAGATCACCTAATGAAGCTTCTCACCGCGAGATTTCTGGACGGCCATCTCGACATTCCTGAAGGTTGCCTCAAGGAAGGGGATGTCGTCACCCTTCTCGTACCGGAAGCTGATCATGGCTTCGAGCTGACACCCCAGGAAAAGACGCTTCTCCTCGAATCCATCGCTCAGGCGGACCGGGGCGAGATCATCGACGGCTGGCAGTTATTGGACGAAATCAGGGATTGAGCGTACGGCTGAGGTTGGCGGTCGTAGCCAATGCCGAGCGCCAGATTCGAGAGGCCGCTCAGTGGTGGCATGAGAACCGGTCTGCGGCCCGAGCCCTGTTCCGTCAGGAGCTGACTCGCGGCTTCGAGTTGATCACCACCCAGCCGGGTACAGGTACGCGTTGCCTGGACGTGGCTCTTCCAGGAGTGCGGCGTCTGAATCTTTTTCGGATTCGCTACTACCTCTACTATCGAATCCGAGGAAAGAACACCGTTGAGGTTCTGGCCCTGTGGCATATGAGTCGCGGGGAAGGTCCCCGAATCTCTCGGAAGTGAAGAGCCCGCATTCAAGACAAGCAGCCGCCTTTCGGGACCCCAGATCCCTGCCCGGAAGGATGGCTCTATGAATGAGGTTTCTTGTCAGAATAGGACTTGTGGAGGAGAGACCATGTCCATCCAAGAGAACCCCGCCCCTCGCGCTCACTGCTACCGGCCGCTCCGCATCGTCCTCATCGGCACCTCGCTCGGCGAGGAGAGTGATCAGGTCGTCCGCGGCGGTCTGGACATCGCCCGCGCCGCTGGCGGTAGGGTCCATCTGGTCCATGCCACCGCCACCGAGCCGGGTCTTGTCAGCCCTGAGACTCATTTCGCCCCGGACTTGCTTCAGGTGCAGAGCTCCTGGGCTGCGGACCAGCTCCGCCGGCAGATCGAGCGGCTTGGGATCCTGGATTCCGAGTTGGCCGGCACCACGGTGGCCTCCGGATCTCCCCACCGGGTGCTCCTTGAAACCGCCGGGAGGGCCGGGGCCGACCTGATCGTCGTCGGCGCCACCGGGTCCGGACCGTTCGCCGCCGAGCTTCTGGGCTCTACCGCCGACCGGGTTCTGCGCAAGGCCACCTGCCCCGTCCTGGTCCTTCGGGGCGAGCTCGCCGTGCCGCTCCGCCGTGTCCTGGCTCCGGTCGACCTGTCCACCGTTTCGGGTGACGCCTTCCGCTGCGGCCTCGACCTCCTCGCCCAGATCGCGAAGAGTGGCGAGACCGAGGTGCGGGCTCTCTACGCCCTGAGCTTCCTGGATGCGCTCGCTCTCCAGCGCCGGGGTGGGGACGACGTCCCCGAGATCTCCTTCGAGCAGGTGGAGAGCGCCGAGGCCGAGGAGCTGCGCCGCTTCGTGCTGGAAAACGCGGCCCTGGCGCCCTTCGACGTGCAGACCGCCGTGTTGCCGGGAGAGGCGCGCTTCGAGATCCTCGAAGAGCTGAAAGAGCGCCCCACCGACCTCGTGATGATCGGCACCCACGGGCGTGGCGGCCTGGACCGCTTGGTGCTGGGGAGCGTGGCCTCGACCGTGGCCCGCAAAGCCCCGTGCAGCGTGCTCCTGATCTCTCCGGACGCCGCCTTCGCGGAGGGGCTCTCCGAGGCGGTGGAGATTCAGACGAGCTGAAGACCGATGTTTGAGGCCCCAGCCGAGGTTGGGCCTGCCGTTGCCAGGGGCGTTGCGCTCGGTGACGTGGTGGGCCGGCTCCATGCGGCCGTGTAGGAAGGATGGAACTGATACGCCGTGCCCTTCCCGTTCCAGCGCGTCGCGGATGGCGCGATGCGGTCCGAGACCACCAGCATGGGACCGTCCTTTCCTTGGCGAGGATGTAGCGCTGCGGGGCGGTCTAGACTGCGGGCGAGCGCAGACCTGCTGGCCGTCGCGGGCGAGGAGGGCGAAGGAGCCCTCAAGCCCAGACGGCCTCGGGATCTTCAGAAAGCCGCGGTTCCGAGCGTCCTCTACGGGAAGGTTCTGGATGTGCTGGTCCTCGTCGGGCACGAGATTCAGGACGCGGGCGATGGTCTTGTGTTGCATGAGACGATTCTAGTGCGACTGACCCGTGAGGCGCCGCCGCGCGACCCCGTGCCGCTGAAACTCGAGCGTCAGCGGCCGCGCCGCGACCCCCGGCCGCGGAATCGCGACCCTGAGTTTTCGCCGCGCGTCCTCCAGTTTCCCCGGCGCGTCCTCCGGTCGCCCGTGCCCGGCCCCGCGCCGCCGCCGCCCGGGGGCGAGTTTTTGCGGCACTACCTCCAGTTTTCGGCGCGCGACCCCGCGCCGCTCGTGCCGGCCCTCGAGTTTTCGCGGCCGGACCGCGCGCGGCAGCGGCTCGACCTCGGCTGCCCTTGACAGCCCGCCGGTTCTCTGGGGTAAGCTGTCGAGTCTGATCAGGAATTCAATGATGCGCACGAATGCCCAGCTCCGTTCCGAAGTCGCCGCCTCCTGGGCTTGGCGTGGCCGCCATCATCATTCCGTGAGCTGAGCCGGGCGAGAGTCCCGGCCTATACGGACCCGGGACGCGAGACTGCCTGCCGCCAACGCCGCCTCCTTCCAGGTCTGGAAGGAGGTTTTCGTTATTTTGGGGACATTGGAGACACTGCCGGTAACGCCGGATCGACCGGGTCAGGCGATTCTGATCGCCACGGTCACGACCCTTTCCGAGGTGTCCAGCCTCGAAGGAGTCGCCTGGGTGGAGATTCGCGCGGATCTGGTGGGGGATTTGGACGCCGGGGCCGTCGCGCGCCTCGTGGGACCCTTCTCCGGCAAGCTCCTCTATACGCTGCGCAGCCGCGCCGAGGGCGGCGGCTACGAGGGGTCGCCCGAGCGGCGCCGGAAGCGGCTGATCGAGGCGGCCGGGCGCTACGACCTGGTGGACCTCGAAGCGGCGCGCGACCTGACGCCGGAGATCCTCCAGGCCATTCCCCCCGAAAAGCGGGTGCTCTCCTGGCACGGGCCGGCCCCCGGCTTCGACGGGCTCGAGGCCACCTTCGAGCGCATGGCCACCGTGCCGGCCGTGCTCTACAAGCTGGTGCCCACCGCCGCGCAGCACGGCGACGAGATCCCCTGCCTCACCCTGCTCCATACCCTGGGGCGGCGCGACGTCATCGCCTTCGCCGCCGGCCCGTGCGGCGCCTGGACGCGGTTCGTGGCCCCCCGCCTGGGCGCGCCGGTGATCTACGGCATGCTGGGCGAGGTGCCCGGCGCGCCGGGGCAGATCTCCATCGACCGCCTGCGCCGCGACTACCTGCTGCCGGACCTGCCGCCCGTCCAGGCGCTCTTCGGCATCGTGGGCAACCCCGTCACCCACTCCCTGTCGCCCCGCATTCACAACACGGCCTACCGGGCCCTGGGCCTGCCGGCGGCCTACCTCCCCTTCCACACGGAGTCGTTCGGCGATCTCTGGCTGGAGGTGGTGGAGAGCGGCGTGCTGGAGACGCTGGGGCTGCCCATCCGCGGCCTCTCGGTGACGGCGCCGTTCAAGGAGAGCGCGCTCGCCGTGGCCGGGGCCGAGAGCCCGCTTGCCGGCTTGATCGGCGCCGCCAACACGCTGGTGTGCAACCAAGGGGTCTGGGAGGCGGAGGCCACGGACCCGGACGGCGTGGTGCTGCCGCTCAAGGACCGGGGAATCCAGATCGAAGGGATCGAGGCCGCGGTGGTGGGCGCGGGAGGCGCGGGGCGGTCCGCCGCCGAGGGACTCGCCCGCGCCGGAGCGCGGGTGACGATCTTCAACCGCGACCCGGAGCGGGGCAAGCGTCCGCCGACCGCCTGAAGCTCCCGTTCCGTCCGCTCGCCGAGCTCGATCCTTCCCGTTTCGACCTGCTGGTCAACGCCACGTCGCTCGGCCGCGGTGAAGGCGATCCCCTGCCGTTCGCCCTCGACCACCTGCGCTTCGGCGCCGTCGTCATCGACCTCGTCTACCTGCTGGACCGGCCGACGCGCCTGCTCGCCGAGGCGGCGGCCCGGGGCGCGGTGGCGATCGACGGCCGCGAGGTGCTGGTCGACCAGGCTCGGGGTCAGTTCCGCATGATGACGGGGCAGGATCTGCCGCTCAATCTCGCGCGCCGCACGGCGGGGCTCGGGGATCTGCCGTGAGAGTCTCCGCCGCCCTGCCCACCGGGGTCGCGGCCCTGCTCTTCGAGAGCGCCCGGCGCCGCCGGGAGGTGGAGGAGCGGATGGTGGCCCGCCTGCGGGAGGCCGAGTACTCCGAGGTGATCCTCCCCATCCTGGACTACCTGGAGCCCTACGAGGCCCTGCTGACGCCGGCCACCCGGGGCGAGCTGTACCGCTTCGTCGACCGCGACGGCGACCTGCTGGCCCTGCGGGCGGACTTCACACCCATGCTGGCCCGGCTGCTGGCGCCGCGCCTGGGCTCGCTCGAGCTGCCGCTCCGCCTGTTCTACCGGGGCGACGTCATTCGCTACCAGGAGGAACGGGCGGGGCGGGCGCGGGAGTTCTACCAGCTCGGCGCCGAGCTGCTGGGGTTGGCGGGCGAGAAGGCGGAACGGGAGATCCTGCGGCTCTTCCTGGAGCTGGCGACGGGGGTCAGCGGTGAGCTTCCGGGTGGGCTTCAGGTGGTGCTCGGTTTCGCCGGCGCCCTGGACCGCCTGCTCCTGGAGGCCGGCGTGGAATACCCCGTCCGCCTGGCGGCCTCGGTGGCGCGGCGCGAGCGGGGCGAGGTGCGGCGGGCCTGCCCGGCGCTTCTGGCCGTGGTGGAAAACGGCCTGCCGGACCGGCCGGAGGATCTGGGACCGGAAGCGGCCGGCCGCCTCCGCAACCTGATCGCCCTGCGCGACGAGCTGGCCGTGGCCTTCCCGGGCGTGCTGTTGACCATCGACCTCGCCGAGTTCGCCCGCGTCAGCCTGGACGAGACGTTGGAGGGAGCGGAGGGAGAAGGCGAGCGCCCGTACTACGACGGGCTCGTCTTCCACGCCTATGGCGGCCCGGCGGCCCTCCCGGTAGGCGGAGGCGGGCGCTACGACCGGCTGTTCCGTTCCCTGGGAGCCGAGGTGGAGGCCGTGGGGTTCTCGCTCAGCCTGGAGCGGTTGCTGGAGGCGGCAGTCGTGATTCGCTTCGCCCTCCCCAAGGGACGGAACCTGGAGACGGCGCTCGCCGCCTTCCGGGCCGCCGGCATCCCCCTGAACGGCTTCGACGCGGCCGGGCGGAGCCTGCGGATGCAGATCCCGGAGGCAGGGATGGAAATCCTCTCTCTCAAGGACTGGGACCTGCCGCTCTACGTGGGGCACGGCATCGCGGACTGCGGCATCGTGGGGAGCGACGTGCTGGAGGAGATCGACGGCGACCTGCTGGTGCCGGTGCGCTTCCTCGGCGGGCGCTCGCGGATGTCGCTCATCGGGCGCCGATCGGGGGGCCCCGGGCTGCCCGAGCCGGGGACGCAGATCCGCTTGGCAACCAAGTACCCCAACACGGCCCGCCGCATCGTGGCCGGGCGCCCCTGGGGGGCCGAGATCGTGAAGCTCTCGGGCTCCATCGAGCTGGCGCCCGTGCTCCGCCTGGCCGAGCTGGCCCTCGACATCGTCCAGACCGGGCGGACACTCGTGGAGAACGGCCTGGTGGAGATCGAGACCCTGGCCGAGGTGGCCGCCTGCCTGGTGGTGAACCGCGCCTCCTACCAGCGCCACCGGGCGCTCCTCAACGAATGGATCGGCCGCCTGGAAGCGGCGGAGGTGGTGTCGTGAGCCCGCTCCAGTCCCCAGATAGTCAAAGCCGACTCCCGCGCCGGCCGCAAGGCGATCGAACGCCTCGTCCGCCGGGGCGAGGCCGTCCTCGATCCCAAAACCCTGCGCCGGGCTGAAAAGATCGTCCACGACGTCCACAAGCGGGGGCGACCGCGCGCTGCTGGAGCATGCCCGCAAGCTGGATGGCGCGGTGGCCGAATCCGTGGCGGATCTGGCCCTCGTTCCCTCTCTGGATGGCGACGGCATGCCCGCCGGGTTCGTCGAGGCGCATCGAGCGCGCCATCGCCGCCGTCGAGCGCTTCCACCAGCTTCAGGTCCGGACGGGCTACCGGCTGGAAGAGGATGGGACGGAGATCGAGGAGCGGATCACGCCGCTGCGCCGCGTCGGCCTCTACGTGCCGGGGGGCCGGGCGAGCTACCCCTCGACGGTGGTGATGACGGTGGTCCCCGCGCGCCTCGCCGGAGTGGAGGAGATCGTGGTGGCGACGCCGCCCGGGGCCTTCCAGTCGAGCGCGGCCCTGCGCCACACCCTGGCGCGGTTGGGGGTCACGGAGGTCTGGGGGATGGGCGGCGCGCACGCCGTGGCGGCCCTCGCCTACGGCACGGAGACGATCCAGCGGGTGGACAAGATCGCCGGACCCGGCAATGCCTGGGTGACGGCGGCCAAGAAGCTGGTGGTGGGCGACGTGGCCATCGACGGCCTCGCCGGCCCCAGCGAGGTGGTGATCGTGGCCGACGGCTCCGCCGATCCCGGCGACGTGGCCGCGGACCTGCTGGCCCAGGCCGAGCACGACCCCCTGGCGGCGGCGGTGTTGATCTGCACGGACGCCAGGCTGGCCAAGCGGGTCTCGGCCGAGGTGGACCGCCAGCTCGCGGACCTCTCGACGGCGGAGACGGCGCGGGCCTCGCTGGACAACTTCGGCGCCGCGCTGGTGGTGGAGACCCTGGAGGAGGCGCTGGCGCTCGTCGAGCGGATCGCCCCCGAGCACCTTCAGCTCGTGGGGCCGGAGGCCGAGGCGCTGGCGCCGCGCGTCCGCTCCGCCGGGGCCATCTTCATCGGCGCCGCCACCCCCGAGGTCTTCGGCGACTACGTCGCCGGCCCGAGCCACGTGCTCCCCACCTGCGGCAGCGCCCGCTTCGCCTCGGCGCTCGGAGTCGAGGACTTCCTGCGGCGGAGCCACACCATCCGCTTCACCCCTGGGGCCGCAAGCCGCCGGGCCGCGGCGGCCGCCGCCCTGGCGGACGCCGAGGGGCTGCCCGCCCACGCGGCGGCGGCGCGGAGGAGGCTGGGATGAAGATGGACCCATCCCTCTTCGTCCGCCCCGAGCTGCGGGCGCTCGGCGCCTATCACCTGGATCTGACCGCCCTGCCGGCACAAGCTGGACCAGAACGAGGTGCCCTGGGACCTGCCGCGCCGCCTGAAGCGGGAGATCGCGGAGCGGCTTCTCGCGACCGACTGGGCCCGCTATCCGGATTTCCACGCGGACGCCCTGCGCCGGGATCTCGGCCGGCTCCACGGCCATCCCTGGGAAGGCGTGCTGGTGGGCAACGGCTCGAACGAGCTGCTGTCCGTGGCCCTCACGGCCCTGGTCGTCCCCGGCACGGAGGTGCTGGGCGCCGAGCCGAGCTTCGGCCTCTACCGCGGCTTCGTCCTCAAGGCGGGCGGCGTTCCCCGGTTCCTGCCGCCGCAGCCAGATCTTCAGCTGCCCGCGGACGAGCTGGAGGCCGAGGTCGAGCGCAATCCCCACCGTCCCCTCCTCCTCTGCACGCCGAACAACCCGACCGGCGTCGGCCCTGACGGTCGAGCGCGTCGAGCGTCTGCTGGAACGCATCGAGGCGCCGCTCCTCCTCGACAACGCCTACGGCGAGTTCTGCCGCACGACTACCGGCCGCTCCTCGCCAAGTATCCCCATCTGGTCCTGTTCCGGACGTTCTCCAAGGCGTGGTCGCTGGCCGGGATGCGGCTGGGGTATCTCCTGGCCGATCCGCGCCTCGTGACGGAGCTGATCAAGGTGAAGCTCCCGTACAACCTGGGGCACCCCGGGGTGATCGCGGGCCGGGTGGCGCTGGAGAACGAGGAGGAGGCCCGGCGGCGTGTGCGCCTCCTCGTCGCCCGGCGTCCCCAGTGGGAGGCGCATGCTGAAGGAGGAGGGGTTCGAGGTGTTCCCCTCGGAGGCGAATTTCCTCCTCGTCCGATCCCCCAAGTCCAAGGAGATCAGGGAGACTCTGGAGGCCAGGAGCATCCGGGTCCGGGACGTCAGCGGGTATCCGGGCCTCGAGGGGTGCCTGCGGGTGTCGGTGGGGACGGGGGTTTCTTTACGGGCGGTTCGGGCGGCGTTGCGCAACGAACCCTCACCCCCCGGCCCCCTCTCCCGCCCCCTCCCTCCCGCCCACCCCGGGAGAGGGGGAGAGGAGGACGTCAAGATCCTCAAGGACGGGCAACGCGCCTTTTCGAGCGCGTCGTTGCCGTCCTCGGTGTCATTTCCGTCCTTGCTTTCTCCGACGCTAAGAGCAGGCAAGGTTGAACGCGTGACGGGGGAGACTCGGATTCGGCTGGAGCTGTCACTCGACGGAGGCCCCCGCCACATCCAAGTCCCCAACGGCTTCTTCGCCCACATGCTGACGGCGCTCGCCACGCATTCCGGAATCGGAATCGACCTGGAGGCTCAGGGAGACACCCACGTCGATCTCCACCATACCGTCGAGGACGTCGGAATCGCGCTGGGCGAGGCCCTGGCGGCGGCGTTGGGCGAGCGGCGGGGGATCGTCCGTTTCGCTCATGCCTACGCGCCGCTCGATGAGGCCTTGGCGCGGGCCGTGGTGGACCTTTCGGGGCGCGGCTCGTTCCACTACTCGGCGCCCGCGGATCTGGCGGCGGCTTGGGTGACGGCGGATTTTCCGCTGACGCTGGTGGCCGATTTTTTCCAGGCGTTCGCGGACCGGGGACGGTTGACGCTCCATCTCGACATCCTCTCGGCGCGGAACGGCCACCACGCCGCCGAGGCCGCGTTCAAGGCGGCGGCGCTGGCGCTGCGGCAGGCGGTCGCCTTCCGTACGGGCTCCGCCGAGGTGCCGAGCACCAAGGGGACGCTTTCGGTATGAACGCACTGGTGATCGATGCCGGGGTTGGCAATCTGGGCAACCTCGCGCGCGCCTTGGAGCGGGTGGGCGGCCGGGCCGAGATCACGGCGGACCCGGAGAGGATTGCTGAAGCCCGCTGTCTGCTCCTTCCTGGAGTAGGGGCCTTCGGGCCGCCCCGGGAGGCCGTGCGCGGCGCGGTGGAGGATGCCCTCCGGACCGCTCTCGACCGGGGGGCCTGGCTGCTGGGGATCTGCGTGGGATTCCAGATCCTTTTCGAGGAGGGCGAGGAGTTCGATGCCACGGACGGGCTGGGACTCCTTCCTGGCCGCGTCACCCGCCTGCCCGACACCGTGCCGGTCCCCCACATCGGCTGGAACCGCCTGCACGATGTCGTGGATCATCCCGTGTTGAGGGATCTCGAGGGCCGGTACGTCTACTTCGTTCACAGCTATGCCCCCGAGGGCGTGCCGGACGAGCTCTGCCTCGCCCGCTGCACCCATGGACGCGCGTTTCCTGCGATCGCCGGACGGGGGCGCATCCTGGGGACCCAGTTTCATCCCGAGAGGAGTGGCGCGGCCGGATTGCGCCTCCTCGGCAACTTTTTGGAAATCGCCCATGGAGCTGATCCCCGCGATTGACCTGCGTCACGGCCGGGCCGTCCGCCTCCGCCAGGGGGACGCGGCACGGGAGACCGTGTACGGCGACGATCCCGTGGCCGTGCTGGAGGCCTATGCCCGGGCTGGGGTGGTGCGCGTCCACGTGGTGGACCTGGACGCCGCCCTGGGCGAGGCGCCGCAGCGGGAGCTGATCGAGAAGATGGCGGCGACGGGGGTGAAGATCCAGCTCGGCGGTGGCCTGCGGGACCGTGAAGCGATCGACTGGGCGCTCGGGGCGGGTTGCGATCGGGCTGTCGTCGGGTCGCTCGTCGCCCGGGATACCGAGACCTTCCGCAAGCTTTCCCAGAAGCGGCCGGGCCGGCTCGTCCCCGCCCTGGACGTGGCGGACGGGGAGGTGCGGATTGCCGGCTGGAAGGAAGGCGCCGCCCAGAACCTGGGCGAGTTGTGCGGCCGGCTCATGGGGCTGCCGTGCCCGGCCATCCTGGTCACCGACGTGGAGCGGGACGGAATGATGACCGGCCCCAATCTCGAATTGACCCTTCGGGTCGCCCGGACTTCGGGCCTGCCGGCGCTGCTGTCCGGCGGAGTCCACGCCCTTTCCGACCTGGAGAGCGCAAGGCGGATCCCCGAGATCGCGGGGGCCATCGTGGGGCGCGCCCTCTATGAAGGTGCATTCACCGTCGAGGAGGCGCTCGCGGTATGCGCCCCCTGAAGACACCGGGGCCTTCGGGGCTCGCCCGGCGCGTCATCCCCTGCCTCGACGTCTCCGCGGGTCGCGTCGTCAAGGGTGTCCAGTTCCGCGATCTGGTCGACCAGGGTGATCCCGCCGAATCGGCCCTGCGCTACGCCGAGCAGGGGGCGGACGAGATCGTCTTCCTCGACATCGGCGCGGCGCCCGAGGACCGGGATACGGACGTCGAGTGGGTGCGCCGCACGGCTGAGCGCGTCTTCATCCCCCTGACCGTGGGCGGCGGCGTGCGGAGCGAGGCCGACGCCAAGAGGCTCCTGCGTTCCGGGGCCGACAAGGTGGGGATCAACTCCGCCGCCGTCGAGCGGCCGGATCTCATCGAAGAGCTGGCTCGCCGCTTCGGCAGTCAATGCGTGGTCCTTTCCGTGGATGCGAGGCGGGAGAATGGCGGCTGGACCGTCGTGACCCGGGGCGGGCGTCATGCCACGGGGCTCGACGCGCTCACCTGGATCCGGGAAGGCGTCGAGCGCGGCGCCGGGGAGATCCTGCTGACCAGCATCGACCGCGACGGCACCCGGGACGGTTACGACCTGGAGCTGATCGCCGAGGTGACGAAGGCCGTACCGGTCCCCGTGATCGCCTCGGGCGGCGCGGGCGAGCCCGGTCACCTCGCGCGGGCGCTCGAAGCCGGGGCCGCCGCCGTGCTCGCGGCCTCGATCTTCCACCAGGGGACGTATACCGTGGGAGACGTCAAACGGGCGCTCGCCGAGGCGGGGTTCCCCGTTCGGGAGGAAATCCGGGAGGAGGGGGGATGAACCTGAAAATGAAGGTGGACGAGCTCCGTTTCGACGACCGCGGGCTCCTTCCCGTCGTGGTTCAGGACGTGGGGAGCGGCGCCGTGCTGATGCTCGCCTACGCGAACCGCGAGGCCGTCGATCTCACTCTCGAGACGGGGGAGGTCCACTTCTGGAGCCGCTCCCGGCAATCCCTTTGGCGCAAGGGCGAGACCTCGGGGAACACGCTGGCCGTCGTCGAGGTCACACCGGACTGCGACGGCGACGCCCTGCTCGTGCGGGCGCGGCCTGCCGGGCCCACCTGCCACCGGGGCACGCGGAGCTGCTTCGAGCCTAATCCCGCCCGGCTGGAGCTGGGGTGGCTGGCGGCGGTTCTGGAATCGCGGCGCGGGGCCGATCCCGGGACGAGCTACACGGCGCGCCTGCTTGCCCAGGGGATCGAGCGGGTCGCCCAGAAGGTGGGCGAGGAAGGGGTGGAGACGGCCCTCGCGGCGGTGTCCTGGTCTCTTCGCGGAGAAGACGAGCGCCGGCAAGCCCTGGTGGGCGAGGCGGCGGATCTCCTCTATCACCTCCTCGTCCTCCTGGAGGCGAGCGGCGTCGATCCTGCGGAAATTAGAGATGAGCTTCTTCGGCGCCACGGTTTGGTCAAGTCGGAGCACTAGGTATGCGAAGCTCTAATTTTTTGTCGTCCTGGAGGTCATCGGATGGTTGAGGGGAGATCGCGCCGGCCGCGACGGGCCGTGCCGCATATTCGTGAATTCCTGGCGGACAGTCTGACGCCGCTCGCCGTCTACCGGCGCTTGGCGTCCATCTCGCCCCACCGCTTTCTCTTCGAGAGCGTTTCGGGCGGCGAGCGGGTGTCGCGCTTCAGCTTCCTGGGCGCTGCGCCCCGGGAGATCTACCGGCTCTATCCGGACCGTCTGGAAGTCCAGCGGGGAGAGCACCGCGAGGACTTGCCGGGGGCGCCGCTCGACGCTCTCCGCGAAGTCCTTCATTCAATCTCCACCGAATCCAGCTCCATCCCGTTCACCGGCGGTTTCGTGGGCTACTTTGGTTACGACCTCATCCGCATGGTCGAGCGGCTGCCGAACCGGCCGGCCGATCCGTTCGATCTGCCGGTGGCCCTGTTGGCCCGGTTCGACACGCTGGTCCTTTTCGATCACGCTCATCAGAGGGTGCTCGCCATCGCCAACGAGATCGAGGGCGAGGTGGGGGTCGCGGAGGCCGAAAGGCAGCTCGCCCAGCTTTCGAAGGCCCTCACGGAGGAGTCGGGCGGCGGCGGGGTCGCCATGCCGGGCCAGCCGCCGGGGCCGGCCGGCACGGACATGCCGAGCATGGACGGCGGTTCCTTCCGCCGGGCCGTGCTCCAGGCCAAGGAGCACATCGCCGCGGGCGACATCTTCCAGGTGGTGCTCGCCCGCCGCTGGCGGGTGCCGCGGCGGATCGAGCCGCTCGCCCTCTACCGCGCCCTGCGCATGGTCAACCCGAGCCCCTACATGGTGCTGCTGGAGACTCCGGACGTCTCGCTCGTCGGCGCTTCGCCCGAAATGCTGGTGCGCAAGCAGGGGCGGCACATCGAGACCCGGCCCATCGCCGGCACGCGGCCGCGAGGCATGGACGCGGACGGCGACCGGCGCCTGGCCGAAGACCTGCTGGCCGATCCCAAGGAGCGGGCCGAGCACGTCATGCTGGTGGACCTGGGGCGCAACGACCTCGGCCGGGTGGCCATGCCCGGGAGCGTGCGGGTGCCGAGCTTCATGGAGATCGAGCACTACAGCCACGTCATGCACCTCGTCTCAGGAGTTGAGGCCGAGCTGGCCACGGGGAAGGACGCGCTCGACGCCCTCCTCTCCTGCTTCCCGGCGGGGACGGTCTCGGGCGCGCCCAAGATCCGGGCCATGGAGATCATCGACGAGCTGGAGCCCGAGGCGCGCGGCCCCTACGCGGGCGCCGTGGGCTACCTCTCCTATTCCGGGGACCTGGACACCTGCATCGCCATCCGCACCCTCGTGGTGAGGGAGAACGAGACCTCGGTGACCGCCGGGGCCGGCATCGTGGCCGACTCCGATCCCGCGGCCGAGGAGCGGGAGACCGAGAACAAGGCGGCCGCCCTGCTCACCGCCGTGGCGCTCGCCGAAGAGCTGGAGAGACGATCGTGATCCTCATGGTGGACAACTACGACTCCTTCACCTACAACCTCGTCCAGCTGCTGGCGGCGGCCGGATCGGAGGTGGAGGTGGTGCGCAACGACGCGGAAAGCGCCGAGGCCCTGCTGGCCAAAAAGCCTGAAGGCATCGTCCTCTCCCCGGGGCCCGGCCGGCCCGAGGACGCGGGAGTGTGCCTGGACCTGATCCGGCTGCGCGCCAAGGTGCCGCTCCTGGGGGTCTGCCTCGGCCACCAGGCCCTGGGCGTCGCCTTCGGCGCCACGGTGGACCGCGCTCCGCGCCTCATGCACGGCAAGACCTCGCCCGTACGGCATGGCGACCAGGACGTCTTCGCCGGCCTGCCGAACCCCTTCGAGGCCACCCGCTACCACAGCCTGGAGGTGAAGGAAGGGACGCTGCCGGCGGAGCTCGAGCCCCTGGCCTGGGCGGACGACGGCACCCTCATGGGCCTGCGCCACCGCGAGCTGCCGTACTGGGGGGTGCAGTTCCATCCGGAATCCGTGCTCACGGGGTCCGGGCCGCACCTGCTCGCGAACTTCCTGGAGCTTTGCAAAGCTGCCCAGGCTGGAGGGCCTGCTCATGCCTGAGCTCGACGCTCGTTCCGCGCTGATGCGCGTGACGGCCGGCGAGAGCCTCACCCGAGAGGAGACGGAGGATCTCTTCGGCCAGCTCATGGACGGCATGGTCACCGAGACGCTCAAGGCGGCGCTGCTGGTGGCTCTGCGGATGAAGGGAGAGGCGGTCGCGCGAGATCTCCGGCGCCGCCGCCGCCATGCGCCGCCGGTCGATTCCCATTCCTCACAAGACGCAGGGGCTGGTGGACACCTGCGGCACGGGAGGCGACGGCCGGGGTACGTTCAACATCTCGACCGCGGCCGCCCTGGTGGCCGCGGCGGCGGGCGTGCCGGTCGCCAAGCACGGCAACCGTTCCGTCTCCAGCCGCTCCGGGAGCGCCGACGTGCTCGCCGCCCTGGGGGTCAAGATCGAGATCGATCCCGAGACGGCCGGCCGCACGCTCGACAGCGTGGGCATCGCCTTCCTCTTCGCCCCGCTGCTTCACCCGGCCATGCGCGAGGTCATGCCGGTGCGGCGCGAGCTGGGCCTGCGCACCATCTTCAACCTCCTGGGCCCCCTCACCAACCCGGCGGGCGCCCGGCGGCAGGTCATGGGCGTCTATGCCGAGAGCCTGGTCGAGCCGATCGGCCACGTGCTGCGCGACCTGGGGGCCGAGCACGCCCTGGTGGTCCACGGCGACGGGCTGGACGAGATCACCACCACCGGGCAGCACCCGGGTGGCCGAGGTGCAGGAACGGCGAGGTGCGGATCCTCGAGCTGGAGCCGGAGCGCTTCGGGCTGCGCCGCGCCCGCCTCGAAGAGCTGGCGGGCGGCACGCCCGAGGACAACGCCGCCGCCGTGCGCCGGGTCTTCGGCGGCGAGACGGGGCCGCTCTCGGACGTCACGGCCCTGAACGCCGGCGCGGCCCTCTTCGTGGGCGGGCTCGCCGCCACCCTGGAGGAAGGCGTCGAGCGTGCCCGTGAGGCCATCGCCTCCGGCGCCGCGGCGGCCAAGCTCGAAGAGCTGAGGAGCTTCGCGGGATGACCCCTCTGACACCGCCGGACATCCTCCTGCGCATCGCCGGGCGCCGGCGGGAACGGATCGCCGAGGCGGGTGGAGGCGAGCCAACCGCGGCGGGTATGGCGGAGGGTGCGCCGCGCACTCCCGCGGACAACGCCTTCCTGGCCGCGCTCCGGCTCCGGCGGGGCGTCCCCGACATCATCGCCGAGGTCAAGATGGGCTCGCCCCGCCTCGGCTCGCTCCAGGGGCGCGTCGATCCCCTCGCCCAGGCGCGGCTCTACGCCGAGAACGGCGCGGCGGCCCTCTCCGTGGTGGTCGAGCCCGACTTCTTCCACGGCGGCTACGACCTTCTGGCCGCCTGCCGCGAGGCCTCGGGGCTGCCGGCCATCGCCAAGGACTTCATCGTCGACCCGGTGCAGCTCGCTCTGGGCGCGCGAAGCCGGGGCGGACGCCATTCTGCTGATCGCCGCGCTCTACGAGGCCGAGGAGATGGCGCGCTACGCCCGGCTCGCCCGCGGCCTGGGGCTGGTGCCGCTCGTCGAGACCCACGACGCGGATGACATCGCCAAGCTCGGCGGCGAGCCCTGGGAGATCGTGGGGATCAACAACCGGAACCTGCGCACGTTCGACGTGGATCTGGAAAACTCGATCTCGCTCCTCCCGGGTCTCCCCGCGGAAGCCGTCAAGGTGGCCGAGAGCGGCATCCGCGACGGGCTCGACGTGGCCCTGCTGCGCGAGAGCGGCTTCGACGCCTTCCTGATCGGCGAGTCGCTCCTGCTGGCGCCGGACCCGGCGGAGAAGCTGTGCTCCCTCCTGATCGGACCGGAGATCTGAACGGTGCCCGTCAAGGTCAAGATCTGCGGCGTCACCGACCCGGCCAACGCTCTCGAGGCCGTGGAATTGGGCGCGGATTACCTGGGGTTAAACTTTTATCCGGGCAGCCCGCGGTTCGTCGGCGCCGGACGGGCGCTGGAGATCGCCGAGGCCGTGGCCGGCCGGGTGCCGCTGGTGGGCGTGTTCGTCAACGCCCCCGCCGCCGAGATCGAGGAGACCGCCGGCCGCGTGGGGCTCGACTTCGTTCAATTCAGCGGCGACGAGGGGCCGGACGCCGTGGCTCCCTTCGCCGGGCGGGCGATCAAGGCCTTCCGCACCGGCGGCGCTGCCGGGCCGCGAGGAGATCGCGGCCTACGGCACCCTCTGGGGAGTCCTGATCGACGCACCTCATGGTTCGCTCTACGGCGGCACGGGGGCGGCCTGGGACTACGGCTCGGTGCGCCGGGCGCCGCCCCGGAGCGGCTCTTCCTGGCCGGTGGCCTGGGGCCGGACAACGTGCGCGCCGGGCCGTCGAGACCGCGCGGCCCTGGGGTATCGATGTCTGCTCGCGAGTGGAGTCCGCTCCCGGGATCAAGGATGCCGAGCTGCTTCGGCGGCTCTTTCGGGAGGTGAGGCATGGCGAGACCCAAACCCCTTCCTGACGAGGAAGGCTACTTCGGCCGGTACGGCGGCCGCTTCGTTCCCGAGACGCTGATGGCGCCTCTGGCGGAGCTGACCCGCTTCTACGACAAGGCCAGCCGCTCCCGCGCCTTCCGCCGCCGAGCTGACGGCCCTGCTCAACGACTTCGCCGGCCGCCCCACGCCGCTCTACTTCGCCGAGCGCCTCTCCGAGGAGCTGGGCGGCGCGCGCATCTTCCTCAAGCGCGAGGACCTGCTCCACACCGGCGCCCACAAGATCAACAACGCCATCGGCCAGTGCCTGCTCACCCGCCTGATGGGCAAGGAGCGGGTCATCGCCGAGACCGGCGCCGGCCAGCACGGCGTGGCCACCGCCACCGCCGCCGCCGCCCTGGGCCTCTCCTGCACCGTCTACATGGGCACCGAGGACATGCGCCGCCAGCGGCTGAACGTCGACCGCATGCGCCTCCTGGGCGCCGAGGTGGTGCCGGTCGACGTCCGGGAGCTGCACGCTCAAGGACGCCATCAACGAGGCCCTGCGCGACTGGGTGACCAACGTCCGCACCACCCACTACGTGCTTGGGCTCGGTGCTCGGGCCGGACCCGTTCCCCCGCATGGTGCGCGACTTCCACCGCGTCATCGGCGACGAGGCGCGGCTCCAGCTCAAGCGGCAGACGGGGACCGAGGCGCCGGATCTCGCCGTGGCCTGCGTGGGCGGCGGCAGCAACTCGATCGGCCTGTTCACGGCCTTCCTCGAGGACACCCGGGTCCGCCTGATCGGCGTCGAGGCCGGCGGCCGGGGCTTCAACCGGGGCGAGCACGCGGCCCGCTTCTCCGGCGGCTCGCTCGGCGTGCTCCACGGCACCCGCACCTTCGTCCTCCAGGACGAAGAGGGGCAGATCTCCACCACCCACTCGGTCTCCGCCGGCCTCGACTACCCGGCCGTGGGCCCCGAGCACGTCTGGCTGCACGACGAGGGCCGGGTGGAGTACACCTCGGCCACCGACGAAGAGGCGATCGCCGCCTTCCACCTGCTGGCCCGCACCGAGGGCATCCTGCCCGCGCTGGAGAGCGCCCACGCGATCGCCGAGGTGGTCAAGCGCGCGCCCCGGCTGTCGCGCAAGCGGATCGTGCTGGTCAACCTGTCGGGCCGCGGCGACAAGGACGTCGAATCCGTGCTCGACTGGGACGCCGAGCACTCGAAAGAGGAAGGCGAACGTGGAGTCCTTCGCGGCAGCGGCCGCCCGGCGAGGAGAGACGCGATGAGCGCGATCGACGAAGTCTTCTTCCAGTGCGCCCACGAGGGGCGGGCCGCCTTCATCCCCTTCCTCATGGCGGGCGATCCCGACCTGAGACGCCACCGCCGACGTACCTGGAGGCCCTGGCCGCCGGCGGCGCCGACATCATCGAGCTCGGCGTGCCGTTCAGCGATCCCGATCGCCGACGGCCCGGTCAACCAGCGGGCCGCGGTGCGGGCGCTCGCGTCCGGCACCAAGCTCTCGGGCATCCTGCAGCTGGTGGCCCGGCACCGCGACCGCCTCGGCGTCCCCATCGTCCTCTTCACCTACTTCAACCCCATCCACGCCCGCGGCGTCGAGCGCTTCGCCGAGCAGGCCGCGGCCTCCGGGGTCGACGGCGTGCTCTGCGTCGACCTGCCGCCCGAAGAGGGCGAGCGGGAGCTGCTTCCGGCCCTGCGCGAGCAGGGAGTGGACACGATCTTCCTGCTCGCCCCGACCAGCACCCGCGAGCGGGTCGAGCGGGTGGGCGGAGCCTCGACCGGGTTCGTCTACTACGTCTCGCGCACCGGGGTCACCGGCGAGCGCGCGGCGCTGCCTGCCGACCTGCGCGCGCGACGTCAAGCGCCTGCGCAAGCGGATCGACCTGCCGCTTGCCGTCGGCTTCGGCATCTCGACGCCGCCCAGGTGGCGGCGGTGGGGGAGATCGCCGACGGCGTGGTGGTGGGGAGCGCCCTGGTTCGCCTCGTCGAGGAGAAGGCGGGAGACCCGGACCTGCCGTTGCATGCTGGAGGACCGGGTGCGCGATCTTTCCGCTCCGCTGCGGCACCGGGCGGAGAGAAGGCGCGCCGGATGAGCGAACGCTCGAAGAGCGGCGCAGATCGCGGCCCAGGTCCACGGCCGCTACCTCGTCGAACGCGCCGTCCCAGCCCGAGGGCTGCCCCCTGCTCGTCGGCTTCCACGGCTACGGCGAAAACGCCGAGCGCCACCTGGAGGAGCTGCGCCGGATGCCCGGCGCTTCCCGCTGGGTGCTCTGCGCCGTGCAGGCACTGCATCCTTTCTACAACCGGACGGGGGATGTGATCGCCTGCTGGATGACCCGCTTGCAGACCGCGAGCAGGCGATCGCTCGACAACGTCCGCTACGTGGCCAGCGTGGTGGCCGAGGTCAAGCGTGAGCTGCCCGTCTCCGAGCGGCTGGTCTACCTCGGTTTCTCCCAGGGAGCGGCCATGGCCTACCGGGCCGCCGCGGGCTCGGGCCATGCCTGCACGGGGGTGGTGGTGCTGGGAGGAGACGTGCCGCCAGAGCTCGACAGCGGGATCTCGGCCGGCTTCCTCCCGTCCTGCTGGGCCGCGGCTCCAGCGAGGAGTGGTACGACGCCGCCAAGATGGAGCACGACGTGGAGCTTCTGCGGCGAATGAACGTCGACGTCCGCCCGTTCGTATTTCAAGGCGGCCACGAGTGGACCGAACGAGTTCCGGGCCGAGGCCGGCCGGTTTCTCGACGAAGTCCTGCGGCCGATCTCGTAGCCCGGACCGTCTCAGGACCCAGGCAACGAACCCCCAGACAACGAAAAAGGGCGCCCGGCTGGCGGACGCCCTCGAAAATTCGATCGAGAAGCTTGTAGAGCTTACTGAGCGGCCGGGGGGGTGGCTTCGGTGCCCATCGGCTCCGACGTGGTCATGTCGGTGCCCATGTCGGACGCCATCGGCTCCGTGGACATGGCCTCGGTGGTCATGGTCTCGGTCGGTCATGGTCGTCGGTCGCCATGGGGGTCTCTTCAGCCGGCTCATCCTTCTTGCAGCCGGTCGAACGGGACGAGCAGGGCGGCGAGCAGGCAGAGCAGCGACAGGTGAACGAACAGCTTCTTCATTTGCTTTTCTCCCTTGTTAAATGAAACTGATTTGAAGACGACAGGGCGACTGCTTTACCCGTTGTCGCCCACCTTGATCAGGTTGATCACCCGTCGACACGCCGTCGGTATCCCGAGCGAGCTGCTCGGCCTTGCGTGCGAGCTTCATCCTTTGCTACACGACCCTGGAGCGTTACGACTCCTTCGTTGGAATCGACGTCAATGTTGAACGGATTGATGTCTCCGTCCGCCGCCAGCTTGGCCTTGACCTTGGCGGTGATGGCGGCATCATCGACCTGCGTCCCGGCGGTCCGGGTCGAGCTGCATGCCCCCAGCGGCCAGAGCCATCACGAGCGCCAGACAAACGACCGTCAAACGCAGCATCACTTGGTTACGGTTCATTGCATCCTCCTTCTCACTGTTGACCTGTTGTACGTTGAGCCCGTGGCTTCAGACCCACGCACAGAGTTGCTCTGAAGCAGAATTTGTGCCACAGCCTCCTGTACCAAGGTCACGAGTGAGTCGTCGGACGAGGAGGGAGTATACAACCTCCCGAGTGGCTCCTCAAGGGGGAAGAGCCCGAGCCGTTCCGTACAGCGATTCCTACCACGCCAGACCGCCGTTTACACGTCGCGGTAGGTGTTGAGGCGATTGTACAAGCGTCTTGAGGCTGACGCCCAGTATGTCCGCGGTCTTCCGCTTGTTGCCGCCGTAGGCGTCCAGGGTCGCCATGATCAGCCGGCGCTCGACCTCCTCGATCGAGGTGCCCACCTGGAAGTTCAGGCTGCGCACCGAGCCCGGAGTCGCCGCCCACCTCGCGCGGCAGGCGCGGGGCGTGATCTCGTGGTCGGCCATGATGAAGGCGCGGTGGACGACGTTCTTGAGCTCGCGCACGTTGCCGGGCCAGGAGTGGCTGCGCAGGCGGTCGAGCGACTCCTCGGTGAAGCGCTTCGCCGTGCCCTGGCGCTCGTTGAGCTGGCCCAGGAAGTAGTCGGCCAGGAGCTGAACGTCGTCGCCGCGCTCGCGCAGCGGCGGCATGTGGATCGGGAACACCTGCAAGCCGGTAGAGCAGGTCCTCGCGCAGCTTGCCGTCGTTGACGGCCTTCTGGGGATCGCGGTTGGTGGCGGCGATCACCCGCACGTCGACCTCGACCGGCTGGTCGCCGCCGATGCGCGCCACGGTGCCGGTCTCGAGCACGCGCAGGAGCTTGACCTGGAGCTCGATCGGCATCTCGGTGATCTCGTCGAGGAAGAGGGTGCCGCCTGTGGGCGCGCTCGAAGTAGCCCTTGTGGCGGCGCTGGGCGCCGGTGAAGCTCCCGCGCTCGTGGCCGAAGAGCTCGCTCTCGATCAGCGTCGGCGAGATGGCGCCGCAGTTGAGCGGCAGGAACGGCGCCTTGGTGCGCCGGCTGAGAGCAGGTGGAGCGTCTGCGCGGCGAGGTCCTTGCCGGTGCCGCTCTCGCCGATCAGGAAGACCGTGGCGTCGGTGGGCGCCACCCGGTGCAGCATCTCGTAGAGCGCCTGCATGGGCGGCGAGGCGCCGAGGAGCAGGCCGAGCCGGCCGACCTCCGGAGCCTCTCGGAGACCGGCGGCCGCCGCCGTCTGGCGACGGCTGGACGCTCGCGACGTTGGCGAGGATGCTCTTGAGGCGCCCGATGTCGAGCGGCTTGGTCAGGTAGTCGCTGGCTCCGAGGCGCAGGGCCTGGACGGCGCTCTCGACGTCGGCGTGGCCGGTCATCAGCACCACCTCGGTCGAGGCTGCCGAGCTCCAGATCCTTGAGCAGGTCGATGCCGCTGCCGTCCGGCAGGTACAGATCGACCAGGGCGACGTCCGGCGTGCGGTGGCTGACCTGGGCCCGGGCGTCGCGCAGGGTGCAGGCGGTGTTCGTGGTGAAGCCCTGTCCCTCGATCAGCTCGGCGAGAGCGGAGAGAAAATTGGGATCGTCGTCGACCGCGAGTGCGTGTGGCATGGTCCCTTCACTCCTTCTTACCGAAACCAGGGTTGACCAGGGTGGCCAATTCTACCTCATACGCGCGCAGCCCCCCGGCCGCCGCCTCACCGGCCTGGCCTACGGGATCCGCCGCCCGCACCTCGCCGCCCTGGGCGGCCACGATCGCCCGGGCCACCCAGAGCTGCGCCAGCGCCCCTTCCGGGGAGAAGCGCAGGTCGAACCCGGGAGCCGGAGTCTCGTCGGCGGCGCGTCCGCCGGACTGTCCGGCCCGGCGGCTCCGTGAACGCGCAGGCGGGCCCGGCCGTCCAGCGGGCTCGAGGTGGACGTGGAGGGTGCCCTGCCTGCGGAACGCCGGCCAGGGCGGCGAGGGAGAGGTGGAGCAGGGCCTGCCGCAGGAGGTACCGGTTGCCCTCCGCCGGCACCGGCTCGTCCGGCAGCTCGGCCTTGACCTGCACCTGCTGCTTGCGGGCCGGGGCCACCAGGAGAGTCGGCCAGCTCGTCCGGCCAGCTCGCGCAGGTCCAGCGTCTCGGGCTGGTCGCTGCGCGGCGAGATGTGGGCCAGGAAGGTCTCGAGCCCCCGGTGCAGGCGGGCGAGCTCCTCCTTGAGCACGGTGACGTAGCGCAGCTAGCTTGCTCCCGGTCGTTCGGGTCGGTGGCCCGCCCGGAGGCGATCGTCTCCTTCAGGATCTCGATGTTGAACACCATGGCGTTGATCGGCGCCCGCAGGTCGTGCGCCACCGCCGGAGTGATCTGCGTCACCGAACGCATCTGCGAGGTCAGGCGCAGGTCCGTCTCCAGCCCCGCCAGGGTGGCGAAATCCTGCACCAGCAGAACACCGCCCCCTTCCGGGTCCCGGCGCAGGTCGAAGGCCAACCGCCGGGAAGATTCCGGCCGTTCGGGCTCACCCTGGACCGCAAGGTCGAGAACGGTCCGGCGGAGGACCCCTCCCACGCCGTCCCAGCTCAGGCCGGCGCCCTCCAGCCGCGGCTTCAGCTCCGGCCAGAGGCGCTCCAGCTCGAAGCCGTCCGAGCAACCCAGCAGCTCCATCGCCCGCCCGTCGGCGAAACGCAGGGCTCCGCCGGGCTCCAGGCTCAAGACTCCGGGGCCCAGAATCTCCGCCAGGTCGTCGGACCCGGGCGGAGTCAAAAGTGGCTGGGTTCCATCCATGGCTCGTCGTCTCCAGATCGCGCCGCCGGCCGGCGCGGCGCGTATTTATAGAAGGTCGGTGGACGCGGTGCAAGCGAGCGTCGGTGGGCTGCCACGATGCAGGTTGTATGCCACGGCCCGTCCCAGTACCTGGACGGCAACGGGGTCCGCCAGAGCCTCAGCTCCGAGGAGGTCAGGGGCGGCCCGGTTCCCGGGCCCATAGAAAAAGGGCGCCCACGCGGGGGCGCCCCTATGGATCATCCTTCTCGTTCCAGGGAGCTTTTAGCAGACGAGCTCTTCCTCGTACATGAAGACCAGGTTCTGCTCCTCGAACTTGTCGAAGAACTCCGTCCAGGTGATCTGTTCGAGAACCTCGCCGCTGTCATAGTCGGGAAAGTCGATCCGCAGGCCGCCCGCGATCTCGTTCGGACCGGTCACGGCGGCGGGCTTCCCTCCCCGCTCTTCCGCCCATTGCCGGATCTTGTCGTGGTCCGTCGTGGTTTTTGGTGTCATCGTTACCCTCCCCTCCGTGAGCTGCTATGACCTGTTGGCAACTACACCTTCCGCGGCACCGTCTCCCTTTAGAACACGGAGCCGGAGCCACTTCTTCCGTGCCGGCTCAGCGGACCAGCGCTTCCTCGTTGACGTGGCCAAGGTAAAGATCCTTGAGGGATTCCAGCTTCATGTCTTCACTCCTTGTTGTTGGCTGTTGCAGCTCGGCGACGCGCACGGCACGGCGCCGGAAGACTCGCGGGGGGAATCCGCAAGATCCGTGCCGAGGAAGAAGGCCTTTGGATTGTGAAGAATCTGGATCTGGAGTGAGGCCCCGGAGCTACACCGCCACCTGCGCGGAGTACGCGTCGTCGAGGCTCGGCGGCCAGGACGTCCTGATAGGCCGCGAGATAGCCGTCGACCATGCGCTCGGGCGTGAGCTGGAGCGCGCGGGCGCGGGCGCCGGCCGCGAGGGAGGCCCGGCGTTCCGGGTCCTCGATGAGCCGGGTGAGGGCGTCTTCCAGGGCCTCGGGATCGTTGGGCGGCACGAAGACGGCCCGGTGCTTCCAGACCTCCCGCAGGCTGGGGACGTCGCCCAGCACCAGCGCGCAGCCGGAGAGGGCGGCTTCCAGGGCCGAGAGGCCGAAAGGCTCGTAGCGGGCCGGCAGGCAATAGATGGAGGCGCGGCCCAGCCAGGCGGCCAGGGCCCGCTGGGAGAGCTTGCCCAGGAGGCGCGTGTGGTGCGGGCGCGCCTCGCCGCCGTCCGAATGGTGATTCTCACCGGCCAGGAAGACCGGCCAGGAGAGGCGCGGCGCCACGGCTTCCAGGGCTTCCAGGTTGCCGGCCTCGTCTTCCAGGCGGCCGGCGGAGAAGACGATGGGCTCCTTGGCCGTGGGCCGGAAGACCTGGAGTCGCGGCCGTTGAGGATGACCCGCGTCCGGGGCAGCTTGCCGTAATTCTCGGCCAGCGAGGCGAGCCGGGCCTGCGAGGGCGCGATCACGAGGTCGGCGGCGGCGAGGCCGGCCGACACCTCGCGGGCGTAGCGGTCCCAGCTCTCGGGGGCGGCCTCGCCCTTGACGGCCTGCCACCAGGAGAGCACGCAGGAGTGCCCCGCCAGCACCGTGGGAGCGCTCCAGGGGAGAGCGCCGTGGGCGTAGCCGTTCAGGTGGATGACGTCGGGGCAGAAGCGCTCGTCCAGGGCCAGCAGCCAGTCGCCGGCCTTCTCCACGTCGCGCCAGGGATCGTCCTCCTGCCACTCCATGCGGAAGGTGCTCTCGAACACCTTGAGCCGGGGGACGCGCTCCGCCATCTCCCGCTGGCCGCCGTTCAACGGCTCGCCCAGGGTGGCGAGCGCCACTTCGACGCCCCGGTCCGCCAGCCCGCGCGCCAGCTCGATCGCGTACGTCCAGACGCCACCCACGGTATCCGCCGTCATCAGAACCCTGCGGGGCCGTGAAACGTTCTCGCTCATTCCGATCCTCCTGATCTGAGGCAACCTGCTGGAGGGCAGACCTATCCAATTTCCGTGCCGACGGTCTCCTTAGCCGGTCTCCTTCAGCTAAGCCCTTCAGAAGGTGTACGAAGCTGGGGCTCCGGCCGCCATGGCCGGGGTGGCGGCGTGTAAAGGTTGCCGTTCGGCAAGGGGAGAAGAGAGCGGTTCCGGCAGGAGGGCGGTTCGCCCGGCCTACCCGCGCTTCATCGCGGCCTGGAATTCCTCGAACGGCAGGGTATTGAGCACGTCGCCCGGCTCCAGCCCCGCGCGGCGGGCCTGCTCGACGCCCGTAGCGCATCAGGTCGAGCTCGCGGGTGCGGTGGGAGTCGGTGTCGATCACGATCTTGCAGCCCAGCTCCTTGGCGAGGCTGCAGGTGGTTGTCCTTGCAGGTCGAGGCGGTGGGGGCTGGAGTTCAGCTCGACGGCCACGCCCAGCTCGGCGGCCCGGCGCAGGACGAGGTCCATGTCCATCTCCACCGGCTTGCGGCGGTTGATGATGCGCGCCGTGGGGTGGCAGAAGACGTTGACCTCCGGGTGCTCCAGGGCCTTGAGCACCCGCTCGGTCTGCTGCGTCCGGCGGGAGGTCGAAGCGGGAGTGGAGGGAGACGAGGACCACGTCGAGCCCGGCCAGCATCTCGTCCTCCAGGTCGAGCGAGCCGTCGCCCAGGATGTCCACCTCCATGGAGCGCAGGATGCGGATCTCGGGGTGGCGGGCGCGCACCTCGTCGATCTCCTCCCACTGCCGGCGCAGGCGGTAGGCGTCGAGCCCGTTGGTCATCGCGAGCGCCTTGCTGTGGTCCGAGATCACCATGTACTCGTAGCCGCGGGCCGCGCAGGCCTCCACCATCTCCTCGATGGTGTTCCGGCCGTCCGACCAGGTGGAGTGCATGTGGAGGTCGCCCCGCAGGTCCTCGGACTCGGATCAGGTGGGGGAGCCGCCCGCGCGGCCGCGGCCTCGATCTCCCCGCGGTCCTCGCGCAGCTCGGGCGGGACCCAGGCGAGGCCCACGGTGGCGTAGACGTCCGCCTCCTCGCGCCCGGCGATGCATTCGCCGTCCTCCTCCTGGTTCCTGTCCTGGACCCGGAAGACCCCGTACTCGGAGATCCGGAGACCCCGCTCGACCGCCCGGCGCCGGAGCTTGACGTTGTGCTCCTTGGAGCCGGTGAAGTAGACGAGGGCGGCGCCGTAGCACTCGTCGGGCACCACCCGCAGGTCCACCTGGAGGCCCGAGCCCAGGACGATGGTGCTCCGCGTCTCGCCGGCCATGAGGATCTTGTCGACCTGGGGATAGCCGCGGAAGTGCTCCATGACCGGGACGGGGTGGGAGGCGATGGCCAGAAGGTCGACGTCCGCCACCGTCTCGCGCCGCCGCCGGTAGCTGCCGGCCACCTCCAGCCGCTCCACCTCGGGGATCTCGCGCAGATAGGCGAGCAGCGGCTCGACGCGCGCTCGGCGTCCGTCGAGCAGCATCCGGCTGCCGTGCTGGCGGTACTCCTCGATGCCGGCGAGGATCTTCTCCTGGCTCTTGGCGCCGAAACCGGCGAGGGTGGCGATGCGGCCCTCCTTGGCGGCGGCCTCCAGCTCCTCGACCGAGCTGATCTTGAGCTCGTCATGGAGCTTCTTGGCCTTCTTGGGACCGACGATCGGGCAGGCGCATCAGCTCGATGAGAGAGCGGGGCACCTCGGCCAGAAGCTCGTCGCGGAAACCGAGCGTCCCCGTCTCCACCATCTCGCGAATATGGGTGGCCATCTCCTTGCCGATCCCCGGCAGGTCGGTGAGCGGCTTGTTCTCCAGGACCCAGTTGCGCGAAGCGGCGTCGTCAGGGACTCGACGGTCCGCGTGGCGTTCCGGTAGGCGCGGATGCGGAAGGGATTGGCGTCCCTGGATCTCGAGGACGTCGGCGACTTCCTCGAGAATGCGGGCGATTTCGGGGTTTTCCACTCAGGCCTCCAGATCTCGGAGGTGAATCCTATCGTGAGGGGCTTTCGAAGGACGTCCGGAGGAATCCTTTTCTCGGGGTTGCCGGTAAATTTGGCTTCTTCTCTGAGTGTACGTTGGCGGAGCCGTCGTTCAGCGGGCGTCCGGCTACCTGGAAGCCCACGTGCCTGAAGCTCGTACTGGGTTTTTCTGGAGACCCTACTCGGCGGCTGGCGACCCTCTCCAGGCGCTGGCGACCCTGCTCAGCGACTGGCGAGGCTGCTTTTTCGGTAAAACACCCTCGCCAGCGGCTGGCGAGGCTGTTCAGAGGCTGGCGAGGCTGTTCAGAGGCTGGCGAGGCTGTTCAGAGGCTGGCGACCCTGTTTCGCGCTTGGCGAGGGTGTTCCAGAGAAAAAACGCCCTCTCCAGAGGACGTAGACCTCCCGGACGAATCCGGAGATAGAATCCCGGCTCACCGTTGTACAGAGAACGCCGTTCTATTTTGAAGGAGGAGGAAGCGATGCGCAGGCTTTTCAGAGTCGTAGCCCTCGTGCTTCCGCTGGCCCTGAGCTCGTCGGTCCTGGCTTGGGGGGCGGTGGAGCCTCCGGTACCCCAGACAGGCGCGCTGGACGCCGTTGAGGCGCAAGACCTGGTCCTGATGCCGGTCCCGACGGTAAACCAGGCTTCAAGGACCCTGGCCGACGACATCTTCAAGGCCGGCCTGCCGGGTACCGGCGTGGCCGTTTACTTCATAGGGCGCTGCAGCCAAACCTGTCACCTCTGCGTGAGCACCACGGGCTGCCCGCCGGATGACGACGGTACGCCCCAGGCCTGTCTCCGCTACTGCCCGTAGGGCCGACAACTCCCGAGCGTTTTGTCTCCCCTCTCCCTTCCGGGAGAGGGGAGAGGTGAGGATCGCGCGCCTAGTCTCTGATTTCGTGAGCCCGGGAGGGCGTCCTACCCATAGCCCCGGGTGCAACCCGGGGACGGCGGGGGCCCGGCTCTGGATTCCCCGGTCGCGAACCGCCCTCCGTCCTCCGTCCATCTAACGGTTCGGGATCGCGCATCCGCCACCCCGGGTTCCACCCGGGGCTAGAAGTAGGACGCCCTACGGGCTCGCGAAATCATGAAAAAGCCGCCGCTCCTTAAGAGCGGCGGCTGAACGAAGCTCAGATCTGAACCCGAGGTCAGTGGGGGATGCTCGCGAAGGAGCTGTCCTCCAAGGGGTTTTCGAAGAAGAGGCGGCCTTCGCGGTAGGTGGCGCCTCGGAGGGTGAGGGCGAGGACGTCCCCGAGATCTTCCGCGAGGTGGATCTTCAAGGTGTCGGAGACCTCCTTGGGGAGATCCTCCAGGTCGGCCTCGTTGTCCTTGGGCAGCAGGATCTCGTTGATCCCCGACCGTACGGCTCCCAGGACCTTCTCCTTGACGCCGCCGATGGGCAGGACGCGGCCGGAGAGGGTGATCTCGCCGGTCATGGCGAGGTCGAAGCGGGCCTTGCGGCCGGAGAGGGCGGAGACCAGGGCCGTGGCCAGGGTCACGCCCGCCGAGGGGCCGTCCTTGGGGATGGCGCCCGCCGGCACGTGGATGTGGAGGTCGCGCTCGAAGCTCTCGGCCGGGATGCCGAGCTGCTCCGCGTGCGACCGGGCGTAGGTCCAGGCCGCGCGGGCGGACTCTTTCATGACGTCGCCGAGCTGGCCGGTGAGCACGAGCTCGCCCTTGCCCTTCATGGTGGAGGCCTCGACGAACATGATGTCGCCGCCGGTAGGGGTGTAGTACATGCCGGTCGCGACGCCCACCTGGTCTTCGCGGTTCGCCCGCTCGGGGTGGACCTTGGGCCGGCCGAGGAGCTCGCGCACCTGGGCGGCGCCGATCTCCAGGCTCTCGATCTCTCTCGCGGCGATCTTGCGCGCCACCTTGCGGGCCAGCTTGCCGAGCTCGCGCTCGAGCTGACGGACGCCGGACTCGCGGGTGTAGCTGGTGATGATCTCGGCCAGGGCCGCGTCGGCGATGGCGATCTGCTCCAGCTTGAGGCCATTCTCTTTGAGCTGCCGGGGCACCAGGTACTTCTGGGCGATGGCGAGCTTCTCGCGCTCGGTGTAGCCCGAGAACATGACGACTTCCATGCGGTCGAGCAGCGGCCCCGGGATGTTCTGGATGAAGTTGGCCGTGGCCACGAACAGCACCTCGGAGAGGTCGAACGGCACGCCGAGGTAGTGGTCGGTGAAGCTGTCGTTCTGCGCCGGATCGAGCACTTCGAGAAGCGCGCTCGACGGATCGCCATGGTAGGAGGCGCCGAGCTTGTCGACCTCGTCGAGCAGGAAGACCGGGTTCTTGGTGCCGGCCTGCCTCAGGCCCTGGATGATGCGGCCGGGCATGGCGCCCACGTAGGTGCGCCGGTGGCCGCGGATGTCGGCCTCGTCGCGCACGCCGCCCAGGGAGACGCGGACGTACTTGCGCCCCATGGCCCGTGCGATCGACTTGGCGACCGAGGTCTTGCCGACGCCCGGGGGGCCGACGAAGAGGAGGATGGGGCCCTTGGCCTTGCGCTTCTCTTCGGCGGTGACGGCCGAAAAGGGGGACAATGCAAGCTCGTCCTTCTCGTCGCCGAAGGTGTCGGTGGGAGCGGCTTCGACGGCGGCCGCCTCTTCCTCGGCCCGGCGGGCCTCCTCTTCCGCGAGCCGGAGCTGGCGGACGGCGAGGAATTCGAGCACGCGGTCCTTGACGTCGCCCAGGGCGTAGTGGTCCTCGTCGAGGATGCCGGACGCCACGGGGATGTCGATGTGCTCGGGGCTGCGGGTGTTCCACGGCAGCTCGGCGATGGTCTCCAGGTAGGTGCGGATCACCTGGGTCTCCATGGCCTCGCGCCCCATGCGGCCGAGGCGGCCGAGCTCGCGGTCGACTTCCTTGCGGGCCTCCTCGGGGAGGTCGAGGGCGGCGAGCTTCTCGCGCAGCTCGTCGACGTCGCCGGTGGAGTCGCCCTCGCCCAGCTCTTTCTGGATGGCCTTGAGCTGCTCGCGCAGGAGCATTTCGCGCTGGCGGTCGCCCAGCTCTTCCTGGACCTTGGACTTGATGTCCTCCTGGGCCTCGAGCACGCTCAACTGGCGCTGGACGTGGACGAGCACGCGCCGCATGCGCTCTTCGACGGACAGGGTCTCCAGCAGCATCTGCCGCTGGACCTTGGTCAGGTCGGTGTAGCCCGCCACGAGGTCGGCCAGGCGGCTCGGGTCGTCGACGCCTTCGAGAACCTGCTGGACGACTTCCTCGGGCAGGCCGGACTTGGTGCCCAGCTCGGCGGCGCGCTCCCGCAGCTCGCGGAAGAGGGCCACGAACGCCGGGTCGGTGGTGTTGAGCGGCTGCATTTCTTCCGCTTCGCGGAGAACGGCCAGCAGGTGACCGTCCTTCTCCGTGATCCGCATCGCGATGCCGCGATGCTCGCCGTGGAGGAGGAGCTGCATCCCGGCCAAGCCCCGCTGAAGCTGGCCGATACGGGCCACGGTGCCGATCGTATGGAGCGACTCGGGCGTGGCCTGCTGGCTGTCCTCGCGCTGGGAGACCGCGAAGACCAGCCGGTCAGGCGTATTGAGCGCCGCTTCGATCGCCCGCAGGGTGGCGGGCTTGCCGGCGTTGATCGGCGCCGTCACGCCCGGGAAGAGGACGAAGTCCCGCAACGGGAGGACGGGAAGGGTCGTTCTTTCACTCATCTGGCTCTCTCCTTGCCGGACCGCTTGGCTTGGACACGAACAGGCGGTCGCACCCTGAATAACGGTAGGGTCTGGGCGAGAATTCCAGATCTGCGCGTGGCCCACTCAGTCTGGCTCGCGGCGTCCAGGATCTGACAGCGGTCAACTAAAATTAACGACCGAATTAGCGCCGATACTCGATGTACTTCGCGGTCTCATCCGCCACGGCACGGCCGAAGACGGTCTCGACGATGTAGAAGGACATGTCGATGCCGGAGGCGACGCCCGCGGAGGTGATGACGCCGTCATCCACCACGCGCGAGGAGCGCTCGACGGTGACGCCCACGCCGAGCGAGTCCAGGAGGTCGAGCGAGGCCCAGTGGGTGGTGGCGCGGCGCCCCTGGAGCAGGCCCGCCTGGCCGAGGAGGAGGGCGCCGGTGCACACGGAGGTGACCTGGCGGGCCTTGGCGGCGGTGGCGCGGATCCAGTCCAGGGTCTCCTCGTCGTGCAGGAGAGGGCGGGTGCCGAAGCCGCCGGGGACCAGGAGCAGGTCGATGCGCGGGGAGTCGCCAAAACCGTGCTGGGGTATAACGCCGAGGCCGCCCGTGGCGAGGATGGGGTCGCGGGTCTTGGCGATGGTGAAGACGCGGAAGGGCGCGCTCTCCTCCGAACGGCGGGATTCGACGCCGGGGGTCAGCCGGGTGCGCGAGAAGACTTCAAAGGGGCCGGCGAAGTCCAGAACCTCGACGTTGTCGAAGATGAGGATGCCGACGTTGATCCGGTCCATGATCCCTCCATTCTCTCCAGGATGCCATTTACGATAGCAGGACACGGCCCCTGGCCCGAAGGAACGGGTATGCTTGCCGGTGATGGCCGGGATCACCACGCCCCGCGAGTGCTTCGCCGCGATCGCCCGCCTGCCGGACGACCGGATCAGCCTGGCCGAGGCGGCCCTGTGGATCGCGGCCGAGGAGCAGCCGGGGCTCGATCCGGAGCCGTGGCTCGCGCGCCTCGACGAGATGGGGCGGCGGCTGCGCCCCCGCCTGGAAGACCTCCGCGATCCCCTGGACCGGGTGGAGCGGCTCGCGGGCTTCCTCTCGGACGAGATCGGCCTGCGGGGGAACGAGGACGATTACTACGATCCCCGCAACAGCTATTTGAACGAGGTGATCGGCCGCGGCCTGGGCATTCCCATCACCCTGGCCCTGGTCTACATCGAGGTCGGCCGGCGGGCCGGCGTCCCCCTGGAAGGTGTGGGCTTCCCCGGGCACTTCCTGCTCAGGCACTCTCTCCATACGCAGCTCGTGATCGACCCATTCGAACGCGGGCGGCTGCTGACCCTGGACGACTGCAAGGCGATGCTCGAGCGGCTGAGCAACGGCACGCTCGCCTTCGAGCCCCGGCTGCTGCGCCCCTCGACGCCGCGGCAGATCCTGGTGCGCATGCTCAACAATCTGCGCGGGGTGTACCTGCACCGCGGGGAGCTGCCGCGGGTCTTGGGCGTGCTCGACCGGGTGCTGCTGCTCGATCCGGACGACCTGGGAGCCCGGCGCGACCGGGGGCTGCTGTCCCTGCGCTGGGGGGATCCGGACCGTGGGATCGAGGATCTGGAGCGCTACCTCGCCCTGGAGCCCGAAGCGCCGGATACCGAGGCGATCGAGAACGTGATCGCCGAGGCCCGCCGGCGGCGGGTGAATTGAGGGACCGGCCCCTTGAGGCGAGCAGGAGGGAGTCAAGGACAAGAAGGACGGCAGGGACGGAAAGGACGAGCAGGGAAAGGCGCGGTGTCCGTCCCTTACGTCTTTGTCGTCCTTGCTGTCCTGTTTTTCCTACCGCCCCGCCCCGAACGCCTGCGCCCAGACGATCCGGTGCCGGCCGCCGCTCGGGCCGAGGGCGAGCCCGACGCCCAGCTCCTTGAAGTTGGGATCCAGGATGTTCTTGCGGTGGCCCGGGCTGTTCATCCAGGTCTCCATCACCTCGTCCACCGAGAACTGCCCTTCGGCGATGTTCTCGCCGACCGCCCGCCAGCCGTAGTCCGCCGTCTGGACCCGGTCACGCACGGTCTTCCCCTCGGGGCTCGCGTGGGCGAAGAAGTTACGGGCCAGCATGTCCTCGGCGTGGCGCTGGGCGGCGAGGTCGAGCCGTGCATTGGCGCTCAGGGGGGCGGCGCCCGCCTTCTTTCGCTGGGCGTTGACCCGGGCCAGCATCTCGGCGCGGACCCGGTCGAGATCGCGGACGCCGGCGGTGCCGCGGGCGAACCAGTCCCCCTCGGGCACGGCGAAGAGGAAGACGTAGAGGGTGGTCCCCCGCAGGCTGTTGAGACCAATGCCCAGGTCGCGCACCTCGGAGGCCAGGAGCTCGCGGTACCCGGCGGCGTCCCCCCGGCGCCAGTTGCGCAGCACCGTCTCGGGATCGCCCTGCGAGCTCGCCAGGCTCTCGGTCCAGGAATGGGGCTGGTAGCCCACTCGCTTCAGCCGCTGGTGCATCTCCTCGGTCGAGCCGGTCTGCAAGGAGCCCTTCCGGGCGATCTCCGCCGCGTGCTCTCCGGCGGCTCTGGTGAGGGGCTCGGAGAGGCGCAGCGGCGGGGCGCCCGCCCGGGCCCGGTCGGCGTTGATGAGGCGCAGGAAATCCGGGCGCGGATCGCCTTTGGACGATGCCAGGACGGGCAAGAGCAGCAGGAGGGCGAAGAGGGGGAGGATCACGCGCATGGCATTCCGATCAACCGCAAGCCGGGAGAGGGTTGTTCCCGGTCTTGCTGATACCATCGTGCCGCTTTGCCGAGCCATTCGTCCTCCGCGCCCGCCTCCGCGCCCGCCCGCCTGAGCGACCACGAACGCCCCGTGGGAGCCGCACCGGTGGATCCTCGCCTTCGCCTGGGGGGCCTGGGCCACGGGCTTCTACTCGCTGATGCTCCTGTCGTTCCTGCTCCAGCCGATCCAGGACGAGCTCGGCCTCACCGAGGGGAACCTCGCGACGCTGACGGCCGTGGGCGTGGGCATGACGGGCGCCGGCGGGCTCCTCTTCGGCTGGATGAGCGACCGGTTCGGCCGGCGGGCGTCGATGGCCGTCTCGATCGCTGGCCTTCTCGCTGGCCAACGCCGCCTGCGGGCTGGCGCCGGGCTTCGGCGCGCTCCTCGTCGCCCGGGCGCTGGCCGGGCTGGGCATCGGCGGCACCTGGGGCGCGGGGCAGGCCATGCTGGGCGAGACCTTCCCGCCGGCCCTGCGCGGACGCTACGGGGCCATCGCCCAGAGCGGCGCCCCGGTGGGGTTGGGGCTCGCCACGATCATCGGCTCGTTCGTGGCTCCGGAGGCCGGCTGGCGGACGGTGTTCCTGCTCTCGGCGTTCCCCGTCCTGGTCCTCCTGTCCTGGAAATGGCTGCCGGAGTCGGACCTCTGGCTGGAGCACCGGCGCCGGTTCCAGGAATTGCGTGAATCGGGGGAAGGCAAGGTGGACTCCCTTCATCGCCGGCCCATCCTGGCCCAGCTCGTGGCGGCGGATCTGGCGGGGCTGTTCACCAGGGCCTTCATCCTCACCATCCTCAACATGTCGGCCTACTGGTTCGCCGTGGTCTGGCTGCCGCGGTATCTCCAGAAGGACCGGGGGCTCTCGATCTTCGGCTCGGGCTGGTGGACGCTGACGTTCGTGGCCGGCTCGTTCCTCGGCTACCTGACCTTCGGCTGGATCTCGGACGCCATCGGCCGGCGCCGGGCCTTCGCGCTCTACTGCGCCATCACGGCCGCGGGGCTGGTGATGGTGACGCTCTTCTGGGACGTCTTCACGGCCCAGCCGGCGGTGGGGCTCGCCTGCATGTTCGTGGCGGGGGTGGGAACGGGGACGTGGTCCTGCTACGGCCCGTACTTCTCGGAGCTGTTCCCCACGCGGGTGCGGGGGGCGGCGATGTCCGTCATCATGAACTTCACCCGCGGCGTGCAGTTCGTGGCGCCGCTGGTCATCGCCGCCGTGGCGGGCCGTTGGGGCCTCGCCGGGGGCATCTCCCTGGCCGCCGGCTTCGCCGCCCTGGCGGGAGCCTGGGTCTGGACCCTGCCGGAGACGGCGGGCGCGCGCATCGAGGTCTGAAAGTATCGAGGGCTAAAAACCATGGCAACCGATCCCCTGGCTCCCGCTTCCAACCTCGGCATGCGCCGGGCCGTCTCCCGTTGGGAGATCGTCGGCTTCTCGGTCAACGACGTCATCGGCAGCGGCGTCTACCTGCTGCCGGCGGCGGCCGCGGCCATCCTGGGATTCGCCAGCGTGGGGGCCGTGGTGGTGGCGGGCTTCGCGGTGCTGCTCCTGGTGCTCTGCTTCGCGGAGGCGGCCACCCACTTCGACCGCCCGGGGAGCGCCTACCTCTACACCCGCGAGGCCTTCGGAGATTTCATCGGCTTCGAGGTGGGGTGGATGACCTGGCTCGCCCGGGTCTCCTCGGTGGCGTCGCTCTCGGTGGGGTTCGCCCGCGCCCTGGGCTATCTCTGGCCGGCCGCCAACCAGGGGACGGGGAAGATCCTCTCCATGGTCCTCCCCCTGCTGGCCCTGACCGCCATCAACGTGCTGGGCGTCAAGTCCGGCGTGCGCACGGCGGTGTTCCTGGCCATCACCAAGACGCTGCCGCTGGTGATCTTCGTCCTGGTGGGCCTCTTCTTCGTCTCGCCGGGGCTGGCGACCTCGGTCTCCCCGGTGGCGAATTCCGGCTCCCTGGGGGACGCGATCCTGTTGCTGCTCTTCGCCTACGCGGGGTTCGAGAACACGGCGGCCCCGGCCGGCGAGTTCAAGAACCCGCGGCGGGACGTGCCGTTCGCCCTCATCGTCCAGATCATCATCGTCACCCTGATCTACTCGGCCGTGCAGTGGGTGGCCCTGGGGACGCTGCCGGGAGTCACCGGCTCCGAGACGCCGCTGGCGGACGCCGCCGCCAAGTTCCTGGGCGGCTGGGGCGGGCTGCTGATGACGGTGGGCGGGGTGATCTCCATTCTGGGCACCAACAGCAACACGGTGCTCTCGGGACCGCGCTACCTCTATGCCCTGGCGCAGGACGGGTTCGGTCCGCGCGCCCTGGCGGACCTTCACCCGCGGTTCCGGACCCCCTGGATCGCCATCCTGCTGCAGACGGCCATCGCGCTGCCGCTCGCCCTCTCCGGCTCGTTCGAGAAGCTCGCCATGCTCTCCGCCGTGGCCCGGCTCGCCACGTACTTCGGCACGGCCCTGGCCGTCCCCTTCCTGCGGCGGAAGCTCGGCACCCCGCCGGGGGCGTTCCGGCTCCCCGGCGGCTGGCTCATCCCCGCCGTCGCCGTGGCTCTCTGCGCGGTCTTCGCGGCCAGCGCGACCCGGTACAACCTCATCGCCGGAGCGATCGCGCTGGCGGTGGGGGGAGTGATCTACGCCTTCCGGAGGAAGCCGTCCAGCCTGATGTCTGACCCCGGTGCCTAGCCCGGATAGGGCGTCCTGACGTAGCCCCTCGCCTTGTTCCGCGCCTCGTCGGGCGGGCTCGTGGCAAGTACCCGCTTGTACCAGAAGAGGGCCTCGTCCCGCCGGCCCATGGCGTCGAGGGCCATGCCTCGGTAGAGGCGGCCATAGGCCTTGTAGCTGCTGTCGGTGGAGCCGCGGGTGGGGAGGCCCTCCAGCCGGCTGAAGTAGGGGAGCGCGTCGGCGTACTGGCGCCACCTCACCTCGTCCCGGCCCAGGACGTAGAGGGCCTGCTGGACCACGTCTCCCCGGTAGCCGGCCTTCCCCTCGGTGTGGCGGTCCAGGATGTCGAGAAGATCCCGGCGCGCGTCCGGCCACAGGTTCAGCAGGGCGAAGGAGCGCCCTTCGTAGACGTGGAAGAGCGCGTTGTTGGGGTAGCGCTCGCGCAGCCACCGGGCGTAGTGGAGCGAGGTCGCGTAGTCCCTCTCGAAGAGGTAGTGGATCTGGAGCAGGCAGAAGGCCGCCTCGGTGGGGACGAACTTCCCCTTCTCCACGGCCTGGGCGAGCTCCTCGAGGCCGCGCTTGCGGTTCCCCTGGGGGAACAGGCGGGCGAAGGGCTTCAGGATGGGGTACTGGCTCGGAGCCACGTCCGCCAGGTAATCGAAGAGGCCGATCCCCAGGAGGAGGTCCGGGTTCTCCGGGTCGCGCTTGCGCACTTCCTTGAGCAGGCCGAGAGCCTTCTGGCCGTCGCGGGCCGCGCGCAGCCAGTTCTTGCGGTCGGAGTGCAGGCGCCCCCGGAAGGCCAGGGCTCCGGCCTTGAAGAACAGGGCGTCGATGTCGTCCTTGTCCTTCTTCAGGCGGCGGTCGCAGCGGTCGATCACCTCGTCCATGGCCTTGAAGAAGGCCTCGTCGTGCGACTTGTCGTCCGGATCGACCAGGATGTCCCACCAGGGCGGGAGCGCACGGAGGAAAGGGCCGACGGGATGGCCGGGATAGCTCTGCTCGATCTGGGCGAAAGCCGTATCGGCCGCGGCGAAGTCCATGTCGTAGAGGTGGTCGAGGCCTTGGCGGACGCCGTCCCGGAAGGCGGCATCGTCGAGGACGGAGCGTTGCTTGGCCACCGCGGGTGCGGTGGCAAGGAGGAAGAGCGCGACCAGAAGGGAGAAAGAACGGACCCGGAAACGGGCGAGCTTGGTGTTCATGGAATGGGCCTCCGAATCTGAAACGAGACAACGAGCAACGCCGGAGGGCGTATTCCAAGAGGACTACGGTTTGACGAGCCTCCCTGTTTCGCCGTCCCACCGCCAGGAGGCCTCGGGGCCTTGCAGATGGACGCCGCCGAGCCAGCGGTCGATCCCCCGGATGCGCACCCAGTCGTCCCGCCCGTCGAGAACCTCGCGGCCGGTAGAGGTGAGAGTGATCCGCTGGGCGCGGACGGTGCCGCTGGGGGCCGCCTCCAGGCGCAGGAGAGGGCGGGGCGGCGCGGCCAGGTCGCGCAGGATGCGGGCGAACGACCCATCCCCCATGTAGACCCGCTCTTCCATGCGCTGGGTGGCGCGGAACAGGTCGTCGAAGGTGGCAGCCCCCTCGGCCAGCCCGCGCAGGATCTGCCGTTCCGAGCGGGACAACCCGCCGACGGTCCAGGGGAAGCTCTTCGAGGTGCCGCCGGAGGGCGCCGGCCAGGAAGGGGAGGGGAGAGGTGTCGCGCCTGAGGAGCGCTTCGAGCCCCGTGGGGTCCGGAGCGCAGAAGGCCCGCCAGGCGTCGCGCGCCAGCAGCTTCTGCCCCTCGTTGACCCGCTGGCGGCGGGGGAGGAGCGCGGCCATCTGGGCCGGGTTGAGCTGGCCCAGGCCATGGAAGGGGACGATGCCCGGGTGCTCGCCGATGCAGATCAACGACAGCTCCGTGCCCCCCAGGTTGCGGCCCGCGAAACCGTCGAGCACGCGGATCAGCAGGAGCTGATCGAACAGGTCGTGCTCGAACCAGAGGACGACCTCGTCAAAAGAGCGGTAGTCCTCCAGGACGTGGTCCCGGCGGGTGAGGTCGGCGAGGGCCGAGTCGTAGTCCGCGTAGCCGCTCTCGGCGAGGTAGCGGGCGCGCACCTTGCGCCAGCGCTCCGGCGGCAACCCGCCCGGCACCGGCCCCTCGTGCAGCACGTCCGCGGTGACGGCCACCTCGCCGGAGATCTCGGCGAGCCGGATCGTCTCGGCCGCGACGTCGCCGTTGGTCACGTGGAGCATGCGCCGCGCCGGGACCGGACGGACCGCCTGGGAGGCCGAGGCCGGAAATCGGAAGCCGAGCTGCCGCATCAGGGCGGCGGCGGTCAGAGGTTGGGGATTGGACATGGCGGGGATCGCCCCTGCTGCCCATTCTAGTGCAGCTTGTCCTTGGAGATGGGCCCGATCTGGCCTCGGGCCGCCCGCAGGTAGTCCGCCGGCGCGAGCAGGATCTGGGTCCCCCGCGCGCCCGAGGAGACGGAGATCACGTCGAAGATCTCCAGCGTCTCGTCCACGAAGACGGGGTAGTCCTTTTTCCCCGCGAGGGCCGTCACCCCGCCGCGCACGTAGCCGGTGAGCGGCGTGACCTCCCGCAGAGAGACCACGTCCACCTTGCGGTCCCCCGAGACGCGGGCCAGCGCCTTCAGGTCCAGCTCGGCGTCGCCCGGCACCACGGCGAGCAGCACACCCGTGCGGTCGCCCCGGGCCACCAGCGTCTTGAACACCTGCTCCGGGGGGAGGCCGATCTTCCTCGCCACGGTCTCGGCCGAAAGATCTTCCGGGTCCACCTCGTAGTCGCGAAGCTCGTAGGAGATGCCGAGGGAGTCGAGCAGGCGGGCGGCGTTGGTCTTCATCGGCTTCTATATATAGAGAAAGGGGGCCGGTCTCCCAGCCCCCTTGAATCTCATGCCGGAAACGGCTCTTACATGCCGGCCTTGGCGGGATCCTTCTTGACCGTCTCGAGGTTGATGCTGACCTTCACGTCATCGCCCAGGAGCACGCCGCCGTTGTCCACGGCCTTGTTCCAGACGATGCCGAAGTCCTTGCGGTTGAGCGTGGTCTCGGCCTCGAAGCCGGCGCGGGTGCCGCCCCAGGGGTCCTTGGCCTGGCCGAGGTAGGACACCGGCAGCGTGATCTCCTTGCTGACGCCGTGCATGTTCAGCGTGCCCGTGACGGCGTAGGTGTCCTTGCCCGTGGCCTTGATCGACTTGCTCTTGAAGGTGATCTCGGGGAACTTGTCGGTGTCGAAGAAGTCGGCGGAGCGCAGGTGCTTGTCCCGGTCCGGGACGTTGGTGTCGATGCTGGCGGCCTTGACCGTGAAATCGACCGAAGAGCCGGCCAGGTTCTTCGCGTCCAGGTTCACCGTGCCGGAGAATTCGTTGAAACGGCCCCGCGTCTGGCTGACCAGGTGGCGCACCTGGAAGCCGACCTCGGAGTGGCCCGCGTCGATGGCGAACGTCTCCGCCTTGAGCGGCAGGGCGGCGAGGAGGGACAGGGCGGCGGCGGCGAAAAACTTGCGATTCATGGGTTATCTCCTGGTTTGTCGTTCAACAAAAGTTTGTTCTTAGTGGTTGCCGGCCCGGACGGCGTCCAGCAGCCGGAGAAGCCGGTCTTGTTCTTCAGGGCCCAGCATCGAGACCGCCTCGGCGTCGGCCGAGTCGACGGGCTCGTCCAGGCGCTCCACGAGCTCGGTCCCGGAGGGGGTGAGCCAGCAGAGAACCTGCCGGCGGTCCTCGGGGCAGCGCTGGCGGCGCACCAGCCCCTTGGTTTCCAGCCGGTCGAGGAGCCGGGTGATGCCCGGGGCGTGCTCCACCATCCGCTCGCCGATCTCGAGCGTCGGCAGACCCCGCTCTCCGGACCCGCGCAGGATGCGCAGCACGTTGTACTGCTGCACCGTGATGTCGTAAGGCTCCAGAACCCGCCCGACGACCCGCCGGACGAGGTCCGCGGTGCGAATCAGTGCCACGACGACCTCCTGACCCCGCGAGCGAAAGGGCTTGCTCTGACGGATCTCCCTTTGCAGTGGGCTCATCTCTTCCATGAATGCAACCATACGCCGTCAATAGTTGACATGTCAAGTGTTCGGCGCCGAATCATTGCCGTGCTCATGGATTCTCCCCGAGGCGGCGGTGTACGATGCCGCCATGGATCCGGAGACCCACCGTCTCGTCAGTCTTTTGAAGGTCTGCCTCAAGATCCTGGGCGTGACCAACCGGGAAGTCGCCCGGCGCATGGGGATGAGCCCGAGCTACATCAGCAAGCTGTTCTCCGGAGCGAGCGAGCTGAGGCTGGATCACGTGATCCGCATTTGCCGGGCCGCGGACCTCGACCCTTCCGAGTTCTTCGCTCTGGCCTATCCAAGGCAGCCCGCCGGCGTCTCGCCTGCGGCGCTCAGGCTTCGGGAAATGCTGCAGAGCTTGCAGCCCCCGCCACCCCCCTCACAGAGGCCCGCCGAGGCGCTCCGTGAAGATCAGCTTCAGGGGATGCTGCAAGAAACGCTGGAAAAGATGCTGGGCCGGAAGCAGGAGTAGGGCGGCCGCCCTACGGCTCCATTTCGGGATACGGCCGCGCTCCCGGATCCCGCTCCGGCTTGTACAGGAAGGCGATGACCTGCCGCAGCAAGGTCAGATTCAGGTACTTCATCTCGACGGCCTTCCTCAGCATCATCACGGAGGCGAGGAATTCCCGCTGGATCTGCAAGGAAAGGAAGACGTCCGTGCATTCCAGGACAGCCTTGGCCGCCTCGTCCACCCTGCCCTGACGGAGCCAGACCGCTCCGAGCCTCCAGCCCCGCCAGCGCCGCCTTGTAGGTCAGGCCGGTCTCCTCGAAGCCGTGCTTGACCTCGGCCAAGGCCTGCTCGGCGTCTTCGAGCTCCTCGAGGCCTTCGTGGATGTGTCCCTCCAGCCAGCGGACCTTCAGCTCGTTCACCCGGCCCCCGGGATCGAGCTTGCGTTCGGTCAAAGTCCGGAGGGCGGATTGGGCTTCCCGGAGCCGGCCGCAGTCGACGAGGAGCCACGCCTGGGATTGAATGGCGGAAAAGACGAGCCTGGGGTCTGACGTGCCATCGAGAGATGCCAGGCCCTGCTCAATGCTCTGAATCCCGTTCTCAGCATCCCCCCGGTATCCGGTGAAGATGCCTTTCATGATGAGCGCGCGTCCAGCCGAGTGCTCGTCCCCATACCGCCGGTAGACGGAGGCCACGATGTCCAGGGCATTGCAGGCTGGATCAAAGAAGCGCCGCGCTGAGTACTGGGAGGCCAGGATATCGAAGAAGCGAGCCCCGAGAAGGTCATTCCGCGAACCCAGCAGGAACAGCTCGGTGGCCTGGTTCAACGCCGCGTCAGCCTGGTCCAACTGGTCCGCGACCCGGTAAGCGTTTCCAAGCTCAACCCAGGCTCGGCAGCGGAGATCCAGAACCTTCTTGGTCCCGTGCTCTTTTTCGGCAAGACGGTCTGCCAGGAGCGCCGCGCAATGAGCGAGTTGGACCATCTGGTCCGGATCCTCGTGACGGAGCGACCAACTCCGTTCCAGAAGCGCGTTGTAGGCAGGCAATCCATAGAGGTAGGGAGGCAGATCCTGGAGCGCCTCCAGCCCTCCTGAGGTCAGGAGGGACAGGACTTCTTGCTTCCTGTCTTCGGGAGTTTTGAGCGGAGGGAGGTCCGCGCCGAGTTGCTGGACGAAAGCGAACGCCCGGTCCAGAGCCGCATCGTAATCCTCCACGAGGGGAGGAGCCGCCAACTCGGGGATGCTGTCCAGGCTGAACAGGCCGCCGAGCTGAGGCATCAGCTTGGCATTGCACTCTCCACAGCCATGGATCAAATGCGCGATCACGGCGCGGCGGCGACTAGCCGTCATGCCGCTGTGCACAAGCTCTTCCAGCTCCGCCGGAGTTGGATGTGTTTTCACAGGTTTTTCCTCCCTAGCCTGCATATTCTCGCACAAGGTGGTAGCTGTTACCAGTTCCCAACACCGGTGCCGCCCCAATTCAATTTAATGGTTACCGTTGGGATTGATCATCCCGCCTTCGTCCGCATCGTCCAGCGGCGGCAAGGGAAGGAGGGTCAAAGAATTTCCTCCGTTGGGGTTGATCATGCCCCCCTCTTTCCTCCAATCCCCCTGCCGCTCAGGAGCCGCGCCGGGCAACTGACCCGTCAGCCAGCTCCAAGCCTTTTCGAGGGCTTGAGCCATGGGGATTTGACTCTCCCAAAGGCCCACGGCTTGGGAAGGGGCCGGGGCCGCCAGGGAGAGCACCGCTACGAGTCCGAGTGCGGTCAGGACTATCCGATTTCGCCGAGACATGGGGAATCTCCTCCTATGAGTGCGGAGCCCGGCATGGCCGGTGCCCGCAAAAGGGTCCCTGGCGATGGAGAGACCGTGCACGCCTCCCGATCAGGGACGGATTTCTCCCTTCAGTGAGTTTATTGTCCGCTTTCCGTGCTCTTCCGTCGATCCAGGAACGAAGAGCATTTATGCCGGAGGTCGCGACGAAGTCGTGTCTTCCAGGCGAAACTCTGCCCTTGTGAAGTTCTTCACAGCGAACTGCGGGTAAAAATGCTGGAATGCCTATCAGTCAATCTGAGAGGGCTGCAAATGAACGGCGAAGCACTGACTCGCAGAGGAATTCTGAAGGGCGGAGCCGCGGCTGCGGCTCTGGCGGCGGCCGGACCTGCCTTGGCATCCGGGACCCCGGCGAGACCCCGGCTCCTGCCGTGGAAGGAGATGGTGGCGCTCACCGCCCCCTTCAGCCGCTCGGACGACCGGGTGGCGCACCTGCTCCACCGCACGACGTTCGGCGTGGCGGCCGGCGAGCTCGACCGTGCCCGGCAGATGGGCGCCGAAGCCTGGCTCGATGAGCAGCTCCACCCGGAGCGCATCGACGACTCCGCCACGGAATCCCGGATGGCCGAGATGTTCCCCACGTTGAAGCTGCGCGCCCGGCGGCTCTTCGACATCGCCGAGGAGCGGGAAGACGGCGGCTACAGCGTGGCCATGGAGCTGAAGAAGGCCACGCTCTTCCGCGCCGCCTCCAGCAAGCGCCAGCTCCAGGAAGTGATGGTCGAGTTTTGGAACAACCACTTCAGCGTCTACCACTTCAAGGACGACGTGGCGGTGCTCAAGACGGTGGAAGACCGCGAGGTGATCCGCAAGAACGTCTTCGGCCGGTTCCGGGACCTGCTGCTCAATTCGGCGCGCAGCCCGGCCATGCTTTACTACCTGGACAACTACGCCAACGTGGCCGGCGGCCCGAACGAGAACTACGCCCGCGAGCTGATGGAGCTTCACACGATCGGCGTCGAGGCGGGCTACACCCAGCACGACGTGGAGGAGGTGGCCCGCTGCTTCACGGGCTGGACCATCGACTACCGGGAAGAGGGCACGGACGGCGAGTTCCTCTTCGACGCCGATTCTCATGACTTCGAGCCGAAGAATCCCCTGGGCATTCCCATCACCGGTGGCGACCCCGGCCTGCTCGACGGCCGCCGGGTGCTGGAGAACCTGGCGCGGCACCCCTCCTGCGCCCGCTTCCTCAGCACCAAGATCTGCCGCCGTTTCGTGGCCGACGTGCCCCCGGCGGCCCTGGTGGACCGGGCCGCGGCAGCCTTTACGGCGTCGGGAGGTGACGTCCAGACGGTTCTCAAGCTCATCTTGACCTCGGATGAGTTTTACGCCTCTTCCGAGCAGAAGCTGCGGCGGCCGTACGAGTTCCTGGTGGCCGCTCTGCGCACCCTCGGCGTGCAGTTGACGCCGGACGGCCTCGATCAGCTCATCTACTCGCTCTACCCCCTGGGCCAGGTGCCCTTCGAGTGGGAGCCGCCCAACGGCTACCCGGACGTGGGGGCGGCCTGGGCCAACACCAACGGCCTGCTCAACCGGTGGAACCTGGCCTCGGCCCTGGCTCTCAACTGGTTCGACGCCCAGGTGCCCATCCGGGCGATCGTGACGCGGATCGGCGCCCGCACCCTGGCGCAGTTTGTCGACGGCATGGCCTCGGTCCTTCTGCAACGTGGCCTGGACGAGCCGGATCGTGCCCGTCTCATCGGGCATGTCGGCGAGGGGCGGGCCGCGAGCGCACGCATCCCGGGCTGGTTCCAGAACCAGCAGGCGCCGGTCCTCATCTCGCTGATCCTCGGCTCTCCTTACTTCCAGTGGCGCTGACGCGGTTTTCCAGTCAATCGAGGTAATACCGACATGGCCAAGCTCACTCGACGCGGTTTTCTGGGCGCCCTGGGCGCCGCGACCCTCCCGCACTGGTTCCCCCGGATGGCTTTCGCCGCCCCGAGCCGGATCTCGGCCCAGCGCGACACGCTGGTCTGCATCTTCCTGCGCGGCGGCGCCGACGGGGTCAACGTCGTCGTCCCCCACGGTGACGACTTCTACTACCGGAACCGCCCCTCGATCGCCATCCGCCAACCGGGCGGCGGCGCGGGCCGGGCGGTGAACCTCGACGGCTTTTTCGGGCTCCATCCGGCTCTGGCCCCTCTCAAGGAAATCTGGGATGACGGCGCTCTCGCCGCCGTCCACGCCGTGGGCTCGCCGTTCAACAACCACTCGCACTTCGACGCCATGGACGGCATGGAGCGGGGCACGCCGGGCGAGCGGCGGATCCTGACCGGCTGGCTCGGCCGGCACCTGGCGAGCGTCGATCCCACGAACGACTCGCCCTTCCGCGCCATCGGCTTCGGCGACCTCGTCCAGGCCTCTCTGCGCGGACCGGTGCCCGCCACGGCGCTCGCTTCCATCGCCGACTTCCACCTCCAGGGTTTTGAGGATCAGCTCAGCCGTTTCCAGGCAACCCTCGCCTCGCTCTACTCCGGCACGGGCTACCTGGACATCCAGGCCCAGCAGACCTTCGGCGCCCTGGAGCGGTTGGCCGCCGTGGACCCCACCCAGTACGAGCCCGCCAACGGCGCGGAGTATCCGGATTCGGACTTCGGATCGGGTTTGAAGCAGATCGGCCAGATCCTCAAGGCGGACCTGGGGCTGGAGGTCGCCTGCGTGGACGTGGGCGGCTGGGACACCCACGAAGGTGAGGGGGGAGCGGACGGCGAGATGGCCGACCGCATGGCCGACCTCGCCGCCGGCCTCCATGCCTTCTACACCGATCTCCACGACCGCATGGGGCATATCACGGTGGTCACCATGACCGAATTCGGCCGGCGCATCGAGGAGAACGCCTCCGGCGGCACGGACCACGGCAACGCCAGCTTCATGTTCCTCATGGGCGGCGGCGTCAACGGCCGCAAGGTCTATGGCCGCTGGCCGGGCCTGTCGCCCGAGGCGCTGTCCGATCCCGGGGATCTGGCGGTGACCACCGACTTCCGCACCGTCCTTGGCGAGGTGCTGGAGCGGCGGCTGGGCAATCCTCAGGTGGCGAACGTGTTCCCGGGGTATGCCGGAGCGGGGTACCTGGGGGTCTGCCGGGCGTAGGACGACTAGTTCTACTTCGTCAGATTGTGCCTTGCTCTCGAACCTTGACCCTAGCCGCGCTCCCGCCCGGGCATAAATGCCTGGGCTAAGTTGAAGAAGCCCCCTGAAGGGGACTCAAAAATCCTTTGAGTCGGCTTTAGCCGGCTTCTTTTGCCTAGCCCGGGCATTTATGCCCGGGCGGGGGCGAAGACTAGGAGTAGCGGGCCATGAGGCGAGCTCTCGCCTCTTCATGAGGGACAACGCGCCCGGCCTCGGCGTCCGCCAGTCCTAGAAGGATGTCTCGCAGAAGATCGTGCTCTTCTAGCAGGATCGGCTGGATGTCATCCTTGAGATTCAGTGAGATCTTCGCCATGGCAGCCCAAGTCTACTCCTAGAACCGTCTCGCCGTAGGGTCTGACATAATGGCCCCTCCCAATGACCCAGCACCAAGAGAAGCTCTCACCGACCGGAGTCCCCCGTCCCGCGCTCGTCTACGCGACGGGCGTGCTGCTCTTCCTCTTCATCCCCGTGGTGCTGTTTCTCTTCGTGCGGCATCCGGACCCGGTGGGAGGGAGCCTCGTGGCCGGGGTGGTCCTGATGATCGGCCACCGGTTCCTGGCCCGGCCGTACATGGCGCGGGTGCTGCCGGTCAAATGCGTCTGGTGCAACCGGGTGCCCGCCCGGGGGGACGCCACGCTGGATCTGCGGACCGGTCAAGGGGCGATCCAGGCCCGGTGCTGCCCGGAGCACCGGCAGCCGGCGGCCAAATTCTTCACCTTTCTCCACTCGTGGCGCTGGCCGTTGCGCCTCGGTATCTTTCTCCCCCTGCTGTACCTGCTTTTCTCCCTGGCAACCTACGCGGTGGGCCGGCCGGCGCCCATCAATTCAGCCACGGTATGGTTCAAGCTCCTCGTCGGGATCACGGTGAACGTGGCGGCCTTCGGCTACTTCGCGGCCCGGGAGCGCTCTCCGGTCGCGGTTCCCTTCCCGGTCCACAACTTCTTCCTGCTCGGCGTGCGGAACCTGCTCTGGGTCTTCCGCCTGGTGGGGATCTGGTGGATCTGGCAGGGGCTCTCCTTCCTCCTCGAACGGTAGCGACGCGCCTCGCGAATCCACGCACGCGCTCGCGATGCAACACGAGAGGATCCAAATCCTCATTCGCTGGCCTCTTTGGAACAACTCGCGGGCTCATTGGAACAACTGGAGGCCTCATTTCAACATCTAGCGAGACCTTTGCCACAACTCGCAAGCCTGTTGGTACAACTCGCAGGTCGTGTCCTAATTCAGTGTTGGTGCCAGCCACCACTTGACACGCCCGCACAGCCCCGCCCGCCAAAGACTTGCCCTACATAAGCGAATGTTGCAGACGTTGCGTACCTTGCTGACGTTACGAAGGTTGCTAGCGTTGCAGCTATTTAGCGTCCTCTTGACACATCTGGCCGGGTCCGTCATAGTCCGTGTGTTGCCGTAAGATGTCTGGAATCAAGGGCTTGCTTCAACTCGCATAACTTTAGCGGAGTATAAGACCGACCCAAAAAGCGAAAACCCCGCCGAAGCGGGGCTCTCTAGAAACCGACCCGCGAAGCACAAGGCTTTACGATGGGCTCCCTAGCAAGACCCATCCTATAGCCGTGGCGCTTCCGGGTCAATACCGGAGGTGCATCATGGCGCACGTCAACGTTCCCCGTCCGCCCTACCGCTTCCAGGCGGGGCTCCTATTCCTGAGCCTTCCCCGCCGCCTGATACCGGGCGGCTTCCGCGATTTCACGCCGGGCGGTGCGGACGATCCGTTCCCGGAGCCAATCGGACATGCTCACGCCTGCCAGGGCCGCCGCACACCGCCACCCCCACCCCCACCCCAACCGTTCCCGCCTGCCGCACCTGCGGCGGGCGGACGATTGCCTGGGGAAAGGACCGTCAGGGCAACCCGCGCCGGTTCTGCAAGGCGTGCACGGCGACGTTCGGCATCATCCCGGCCCGGCCCCTGGGGGCCATGCGGATCTCCATGGAGAAGGCTACGCTCTGCCTCTCCCTGCTCACCGAGGGCAACAGCATCCGGAGCACGGAGCGGATCAGCGGGACGCACCGGGACACTGCGTTCTCGCGGGTGCCAAGTGCGAAGCGCTCCTGGACCGCCTTGTGCGGGGCGTTGAAGTCGAGGACGTCCAGGCGGATGAACTTTGGAGCTTCGTGGGGATGAAGGAAAAGACGAAGCACCGGAAGAACGTCACGGACCCGGAGATGGGGGACGCCTATACCTTCGTGGGGATCGAGCGGAACTCCAAGCTGGTGCTGGCGTGGCACCTGGGACGGCGCACAACCTGGGACGCCCACGACTTCATAGAGAAGCTGGCAACGGCCACCACGGGCCGGTTCCAGTTGAGCACGGACGGATTCAACGGCTACCCGAACGCGGTTGAGTTTGCGCTCGGCGCCCGGGTGGACTTCGGCCAGCTCATCAAAACCTACAGCGCTGAAACGGTGGATTCAGAGCGCCGGTATTCTCCGGCGCGGATAATATCGGCTCGCCCCGGCTGAGGAGCGGATTTGCACGTCCCACGTCGAGCGCACAAACCTGCATATCCGGATGCAGATGAGACGGTTCACCCGCTTGACCAACGCTTTCAGCCGGAAGCGGGACAACCTCCGGGCCGCCCTGGCGCTTCATTTCGCGGCCTACAACTTCACGTGGATGCATTCCAGCATCCGCATGACGCCCGCGATGAAGGCGGGAATTGCTCGCAAGCCCTGGACGGTGGGGGAACTGCTGACTGCCTAGTTAGGTTTAGAGTCAAAAACTAGCGGCGCACCGCCGAGCTGCTGGCGCAAGAAAACCAGCGTATCTAGAGATGCGCTACGAACTTTAATGACAGTGCTCCAGAACAGATTCTGATCAAGCCCGCCATCAAAAAGGCGCGCCATTAGCACCACGTTCTTAAATCCCGGATCAATAATAAATTCCATGTGGTGCTTGAACAACAGTGACTGTAAGTTCAAATACAGCTCCTCGCGATTTCTCCTCATCTTATCGATTTGAGCCTGTTGCCCCGGGTTGATCGTGATTTCAGCCTGGACAACGACGGCATCCGGCATGCCTGGCAGGCTATATAAGAGTACGGGGATGCTCTCGTCAGATGAATGGATAGTAAAGGCCCATAACGGCTCATCCGGCGGGAGAGCGCGGATGCTCCACCCCGCCTTGCGGACCCAAGCCTTAATTTTTTCTTCGAGGCCATTCTGATCCGGGGCGCCAGCGGAAGAGGCCATATATTCCCCTATGGTGTGTTTCCCTGAGTAAACGAGCATAGGAGAGAGATTATACAACAGGGCCGCCCGTTCGCGAGCGGCCCTGGTCCTACACGTCTTCCCGCTGAAACCGCTGAAGTAGCGGCGCGGGATCTTCGGCGGGCTCCCTTTGTAGGCGCTCCCCAAAACCCGTAGAAATCTGAACCCATAGCTCGACATCATCATCCCGCGCGAAGCGCGGCGGGTGGAGGGGTGTTGGGGGAGGCGGGATATGCTGAAGGGAGCCGGCAGAAATGAAACGACCCCGGTGGCCGCCGGGGTCAGAGTGGCATGCCGCCGCCCAGTGAGGGGCGAAGCAACACCAAGCACAAAGTGAGCCTCGCACAGGGAGAGGGCGGTTGTCCAGAGGTACCCGGCTCTGGAGGCTGCGATGGCGTCGAGCGAGGTGCCCGTCCTTCATCCGCGACACTGCCGCCGTTGCGAGCGATATTTTGCGATCTGTTGCGGCTGCGACCGGGGCCATCGGTACGGGTCTAGGTCCTGTAGTGAGCTCGCCTGCCAGCAACTGCGCCGGGAATCCAAGCGTCGCCATCTCCAGACGCCCCACGGCCGAGCCAACAACGCTCGCCACCAGCGCGAGTACCGAGCGCGGCAGCGCGCTGGCGCAGGTCCCGTAAGGGTCCCATCTTCCAGCTCCGGCGAGCGGTCTGCCACCCTGGTCAGCAAGCCGTTGCCGCCCTGCTTTCCGCAGGCTGCGGGCGAGCGGTCCTGGGAGGTGGCCTGTGAGCAGCGAACGCCAACGACCCTGCGCTGCGTGGTGTGCGGCGGCACGAGCAAGTGGCTGGACCCTGACGGTGGAGGCGCGGTGAGCCATGCTCGATGCCGAAGCTCTGTCCGAGATTCGTCGCCTGCACTACGCCGAGCGGTGGAAGGTGGGGACCATCGCCGCCCAGCTCGGCGTGCATCCGGATGCCGTGAAGAGGGCGCTGAATCGCCCGTCGGGGCCGCCTCCGCCGCGCCCGCCGCGCTCCCGGATCACCGACCCGTATCTTCCGTTTCTGAGGGAGACCCTCGAACGCTATCCGCGGCTGCGCTCGACGGTGCTGTACCGGATGCTGCGCGAGCGAGGCTTTGCTGGCAGCGTCGTGCAGCTGCGCCGTGTAGTGCGCAAGCTCCGTCCGAGTCGGCGCGAGGTCTTTACGCGCCTGCAAGCCCTGCCGGGCGAGTCGGCGCAGGTCGATTGGGCCGACTTCGGCGTGGTGACTCTCGGCCGAGCCCAGCGCCGTCTCTCCGCTTTCGTCTTGACCTTGAGCTACTCGCGGCAGCTGTACGTGGAGTTTTTCTTCGACCAGACCCTCGCCAGCTTCTTGCGTGGCCACGTGAACGGCTTCGAGCACCTCGGCGGGGTACCGCGTATCGTCCAGACGGACAACCTCCGCTCGGTCGTACTGGAGCGTCGTGGCGAGCAGATTCGCTTCCACCCACGCTATCTCGAGCTGGCGGGCCACTACTGCTTCCAGGTCCGCCCCTGTCATGTCGCCCGTGGCAACGAGAAGGGGAGGGTCGAGCGATCCATCCGCTTCCTGCGAGAGTCTTTCTTTGCAGCCCACAGCTACACCACCCTGGAGGCTCTCAATGGAAGTGTGGGACGCTGGATCGCTGAGGTCGCCAGCCCTCGCCCCTGGCCCGACGATCCCTCCCGCTCCTGCGCCGAGGTCTTCAACTCCGAGGAGAAGCCACGTCTGCTGGCCTTGCCCCAGCATCCAATCGATACCAGCCAGCGCATCTCGGTCCGGAGCGCCAAGACCCTTTGGGTCCGCTTCGACCGCAACGACTACTCCATTCCACCCGCTGCGGTCGGCAAGGATCTGGTGCTCCTCGCCGAAGCAACCCGCGTAAGGGTTTTCGACGGCCTGCAAGTGGTCGCCAGCCACCGGCGCTCCTACCACCAAGGTGAGCAGATCACCGATCCGGCCCACGCAGCAGCGCTACTCACGGCCAAGCGCGGGGCTCGCGGCTCGGCCTCCGGCTCGCCGCTACGCCAGGCGGTCCCCGAGGTCGAACGCTTCCTCGACGCGGCCTTTCCGCGCCATCGCAATACCGCTCGTTTGACCGACCGACTGGCTCAACTGCTCGCGCTCTACGGCGCCGACCTCTTGCGCTATGCGCTCCAAGAAGCCCTCGAGCACGCCACTCCAACGCTGTCCTCGGTCGAGTACCTGATCGAAAAGTACCGGCGCGACCGTCACCGTAAACCGCCTTTGCCAGTCGATCTCGCCAACCGCCCCGAGCTTGCCACTCTGCACGTCCAGCCGCACGCCCTCGGCGGCTACGACCAACTCGCCGCAACGGAACCGGAGGATGTCGATGAGTGATCTCGCCGCTCAGCTCAAAGCCCTTGGCTTGGCCGCCACCGCAGCTTCCTTGGACGACCTCCTTGCCCGCGCCATCAAGCACCGCCTCGCACCCCGAGTCTTGCTGGAAGAAATCGTCCGCAGCGAAGCCGCCAACCGCTCACAACGCTCCCTCGAGCGGCGACGGGTGAAAAGCCGGCTCGGAGCCTTCAAGCCGCTCGCTGACTTTGACTGGAACTGGCCCACCAAAATCGACCGACCGCTGATCGAGCGCGCAGCTTCCCTCGAATTCCTCCGCGAAGGACGCAACCTCGTACTACTCGGCCCCAACGGCATCGGCAAGACCATGATCTCCAAAAACATCGCCGACCAGGCTGTCCTCGCGGGCTACTCTGTCCTTTTCCGCACCGCTGCCGAGCTACTCGACGACGTCCAGTGCGACTCCCCCGAACGACGCCGGCAGAGGATCGCCGCCTACACCCGGCCCCACCTGCTCTGCATCGACGAGATCGGCTACCTCTCCTACGACGACCACGCCGCCGATCTCCTCTATCAGGTCATCAACCCGCGCTACGAAAAGCGGCGCTCCCTGCTCGTCTCCACCAACCTTGCCTTCAAGGACTGGAACAGCATCTTTCCCAACGCCACATGCATCGTCACCCTCATCGACCGGCTCATCCACCATGCCGACGTCACCCTCATCGAAGGCGAAAGCTATCGGCGCCGAGAGAGCGAGACCGAGGCCGCAGCACGGCGCAAGACACGAGCCTCATGAGCCTCGAACGGGCCGACTACCTGAAGCGACTGCTCGATCGCTACTGCGGGCTGCCTCACACGGCGGCCCGCCGCCCCTCCCTCTACGATCGAAGCCTCGCCGACCGGCTCTACGACCGAGGGGTCTCCCTCGATGTCATCGAGACCGCCTTCCTGCTCGCCATCGCCAGGCGTACCTACCGCGAACCGCAGGCACCGCCCCTACCTCCAATCCGGTCGCTGGCCTACTTTCTCCCCCTCATCGACGAAGTGCTACTGCTACCGCCCGACCCGGCCTACGTCGAATACCTCCACGCCCTGGTCGACCAAAACGTCCAAATTTCTACGGGTCGGGAGGACCGCTAACACCCTTCCTCCCCAACGCACCCAAACCCGCGCCAGCTCGGAAGCGAGTGCCTTGCAGTGGCTCTCCGTCCGCATCGTTGCCAGGATGCGGGCGTCGGGAAGGAAGATCAGGGAGTGCCGCCCGCACCCTACTGGCCCCAACCCCATCGCGTTGCCCCGGTAGATGCCGAAAGGGGGAGAGGTCCGGCCCGGAGCTTCGATCTCTTGCCCGTCCATCAGGCGGACCTTGAAGCAGCCGAACCGGTGCCACGCCAAGGGGAGAGGACGCCCGGCCCGCTGGAGCGCGTCCAGGTGGCGGTCCAGGGCTTCGGCGGCCCACGTGCCTACCGCCCTATGCCCCTCGGAATCCGCCGCCCGCTTCCATCGGAGGGACTGCTTCTCCGTGGCGCGGACGGTGAACGCCGCCGTCTTCATGCTCCCCGGTCTCACCTCAGTATTCCTCCTGCACTTCAACGAGGTAGGCATCGACGCCGTCGAGCGCCCGCCGGAGGTCTCCCTTCGGGTCTCGGAGGCTTCCCCGAAGAGGGCAAGGGGATGGGGGCGGGAGGAAGTCCAATGCATACCGTGCGGCTTCCAGGAGGCAACGGAGCCGCTTCTTTTCCTCCAGCCTCAGGAGGAAGGGGTCTTTCTGCCGGTGAAGTCCCTGGACGTACTGCTCCCGCGTGTAGCGGGCGGTGAAGTCTGCCGCCCACGCGAGGAAGCCGCGGACGTGCTTGTGACCCAAGCGGACGGAAGCGTCCCCCCATCTCATCCTTTGGTCTTCCGTAGGCCGGAGCGTGATCTGGCCGCCGCTCATCCACGCCATGAGCCCAGCTCCCTTTCCAGCCGATCAGCCAGGACGCCGACCTCGCGGGAAATCTCGCCGCCGACGGCCACTAGGTGCTCTTCGTGCGGGGTGTCTTGAGTGCCTTCCTCCGGTTCCGAGAGAAAGCCCTGGATACAGCGAAGGTCCGCCACGGCGGCCCTGAGGCTCGCCCGGAGGAACCCTTCCGGATGGTCCGGCCACTTTCCCCAGTATTCGAGGATGAGATCGAAGAGAAGATCCGCCGCACCCCGGAGGGAGGCGTTCGCTTTGGGGTCCGGGACGTACAGCAGGAACGTCTCCCGGAGGACGGGGAAGTCCTCGAACCGGGCGGGATCGATGATCGGCGGGATGGCGGGCCGTTCCGGCTGTGGCGGCATCGGGGGAAGGCCGGGCGGCATCGGAGGGGGTGGCGGCGCGGTAGACTGCGCAGCTAGCTCGGGCATGGGATGGCTCCTTGCTCGGGTTAGGCTCCGGTGCGGGGTGCAACCCGCCCGGGGCCGTCTGTAGGGCTTCGGGAGAGGGGCGTCCTCCCCCTTCGGGGAGAGGAAGCTACCTTACCTTTCCCACTACAGAGCACCCCCGGAGCACCAACACTGAATTAGGACACGACCAACTCGCAACCTCATTTCAACAACTCGCGAGAGCTTTGCCAACTCGCGAGGCCATTGGAACATCTCCAGGCCTCAACGGAACAACTGGAGAGGGCTGGAGTCGATGCGGAGAGGGCTGGAGTTGTTGCGTCAGCCTCTGCGGGAGGATTCGAGAGCCGCGAGTTGATGCACAGACCGCCGCGAACGTTGCAAGCCCCCTTCGAGAAGGACCGGAGAGCGCGGTGGAGGGGCGGGAGACTCGGATCAACCGGCCGGGCTGATCTCCAGATCCTCGTAAACCCCGTCCAGCACGGCCCGGATCCGCCGCTCGTGGGCCTCGTTGGCCGGCGTGCCGTTGAAGGCCAAGGCGACGGCGAGACCGCGCTCGGGATCGGCGAAGCCGGTGGAGGAGCGGTAGCCGCTGTGGCCGAAGGTGCGGGGCGAGGCGTGGTGGCCGTAGCCGTAGGGCACCGTCTCGGCGCCGTACTGGACGGAATTGACGATGAAGCCCAGCCCCCAGTCCAGGACGTGCTTGAAGGTGACGTCCATCATCCCCACCCGGCTGGGGGAGGTGAAGGCCTCGACGGTCTGGGGCAGGAGGACGCGCCGGCCGTTCCAGGTCCCCCGCCCGAGGAGCATCTCGTAGAAGCGTCCGAGCTCGCGCAGGGGGCCGTAGCCGTTGCCGCCCGGGCTGGGATTGGACGCAACGCTCTTCCGTGTCCCAGCCGTGGGAGTTGGGCTCCTTCTTCTCGGTGTTCCACATGGCGCCGATCCGGCCGCTTTCCTGATAAGCACGGTAGCGTTCCGGCGGCATGCCGATCCAGGAGTCCGCCATCCCGAGGGGCTCGAAGATCTCCGCCCGGACGTAGTCCGGAAAGGGCCGGCCGGACAGGCGCTGGACGACCTCGCCCAGGATGAACCAGCTCGAAGCCTGGTGATAGCCGGCCTTCTGGCCCGGCACCCAGCGGGGCTCGGGCTTCATGGCGCAGATCTTGGCGATGACCTCTTCCCACGAGTGCTGCGGCCAGCCGGTGTCCAGCATCCGGATGCCCCCGGTGTGGGTGAGGAGATGGCGGAGGGTGATCCCTTCCTTGCCATGGGCCGCGAACTCGGGGACGTGCAGGGCGACCGGGTCGTCCAGCTCCAGGAGACCGCGCTCCCAGAGCTGCGCGAGGGCGATCGCCGTCACCGGCTTGGTGGAGGAGAGCCAGAGCATGAGATGGTCCCGCGTGAGCGGCTCGCCGGGGCGGTTGTCGCCCAGGGCGGCGTCCAGGACGGCCTCACCTTTCAGAGAGACGTAGATCTGGGCTCCGAGATGGAGGCCTTCGCGGATCCCGGCCTCGATCGCCTCGCGGGTCCTCATCATGAGGCGGGCTGGTCTTCGAAAGCCTCTTCGTAGATCTCCGCGAGCGCCAGCGTGCAGCCGATGGAGGGGGAGCTCGAGGCGGCGGTCGAGGCTTTCGATCTCCAGCAGGACCCAGCGGTCCTTGCCCTGCCGGGTGTAGTGCTCCACGTGGACGTGGTCCTGCGCGATCAGCACGAAGTCGGCGAGGGAGGCCAGGGTCCGGTAGTGCGCGAACTTCGTCCCGCCGGTCGTAGTCCTGGGTGGAAGGCGACAGGACTTCGATGAGAAGGATGGGATTGAGGAGCGTGTCCCGCTGGCCGTCGTCGAACCGGCGGGGGCCGCAGGCGACCGCGACGTCCGGGTAGGTGACGAGGTCCGTGGGAGTCCGGACCCGCATGTCGTTGGCGTAGAGGTCGCAGCCCCGCGACCGGAGCTGGGGGCGCAGCGCGGCGACGATGTTGGTGACGATGACGTTGTGGACACGGCTGGCGCCGCTCATGGCGAACATCTCGCCGTCGAGATACTCGCTCTTGGTCTCGGCCTGACGCTCCAGGTCCAGATAGTCGTGGAGCGTCAGGCGCTGTTTGGGTTCCGTCGCCATGGGACCCAACTGTACCAGCTTCACCCCTTCTGTTTCGGGATGAACTCCTCGAACACCGCCTTGCGCAGGAGCTTGGGCGGCAGCACGCCCTGGGCGAGCAGGAAGTCGTGGAAGGCCTGGCGGTCGAACTTCGGCCCGAGGATGCGCTCGACCTCGGCGCGCAGCTCCATCAGCCGGGTGTAGCCGCAGAAGTAGGCGGTCGCCTGGCCGGGGCTGCGGAAGGTGTAGCGCTGGACCTCCTGGAGGGCCATGCCCTCGGAGAGGCCGACGTCCTCGCGGAGCACGCGGGTGGCCTCCTCGCGGGTGATCGTGCCCCGCTGCAGGCCGGGATCGAGGATGGCGCGGGCGGCCCGCGCCAGCCGGCTCTGGAGCGTGGCGAGCTGGCCGTCGAGCGGCAGGTAGGGCTTGACCTCGGCCTCCGGCGTAGAGCGCCCAGCCTTCGACGTTGACGCTGTTGAGGGCGAAGATGGCGCGCGCCTTGGAGACTCCCTTCTCGATCAGCGACGCGAACTGGAGCTCGTGGCCGGGGCGCCCCTCGTGGGCGGTGAGGGGCCAGGAGAAGGCGTCGTAGGTGAAGTCGTCGAGCGCCAGCTTCTTCTCGCCCGGGGCGCCGGGGATGCGCAGCGGCAGCACGAACTCGCCCATCTCGCCCGTGTTGCCGATCATCCGCGGCGGCTGCATGTGCGGGGCGGGGCTCGCCACGCTCTCGGCCTCGCTGGCGACGCGGAACTTCATCGGCCGGTCGGGAAGGGTGACGATCTTCTCGCGGCGGATGATCTCTTCGAGGTCCCGGATGCGCGCCTTCATAGAGGGGAAGGATGGCGTCGCCCGTGATCTGCCGCTTCTTGAGCTCGCGCAGCACGTCGCGGTACCCCGTCGCCTGGATGCCCTTCTCCTTGGCGACCAGCGGCGCCAGCGACTCCATCTCGCTCTGGATCTCCTTGAAGGCGACCTCGGCCCGGCTCACCAGCTCGTCGAGCGGCATGTCGACTCCGACCTGCTCGATGCCGAAGGCGTAGAGCTCCGGCGGCAGGCGGAAGTCGGTGCGGGCGCGGGGGAGGATCTCCTTGCGCACGAAGTCGTCGTAGCCGGCGAGCTGCGTCTTGAGCCGGGCGTAGGGCTCCTCGTAGCCCTCGATTCCGTACTGCTTGAACAGGTCTTCGATGCCGGCGAGGAGCGTGGCGTTGTTGGCGAGGTCCCGTTCGACCTTGTCCTTGAACGGCCCCACCAGGCCCGGCTCTTCGAGCCGCGAGCGCACGTAGGCCTCGGCCAGGGTGGCGAGCGGGGTATAGCCGGCCGCCGTGCCCGTGTACTTCTCGAGGCGGACGAGGGCCGCCGGCCGCCGCGCCGCTTCGACCTGGTCGTCGAGCAGGGAGCGCATGGAGCCGAAGACGGTCTGGGTCAGGTTGAAGTAGGGGATCTGGTACGTGCGCTCCAGCTCCGAGCCCTTGAGGTCGGCCTTCAGGGAGTCGATGAGGATCTGGAGGTCCTGCCGGACGGGTGGATCGGTCTCGGCCGGCGAGACGCTTCTCGAGCTGTGCGAGGACGGCGCGGGTGGCCTCGTCGGCGCGCTGCTCGAAGCCCGGCTCGAGGTCGGTGATCTCCTCGTCGAGGCCGGAGATGCCGAGGTCGGCGGCGCCCTCGGGGCTCTGATGGGCGAGGAGGTCGAGCACGATCTGGGTGTTCTGGTCGCTCTTCGCCACCCAGGCGGGCGGAGCGGCCTGGGCGGAAACAGCAGCAGTAATCGTAGAAAGGGCCAACAGGGCGAACGCGTGACGGACGGCTTGGCTCATCAAAAGTCTCCTATGCACCCTCTAACGATCCGGACCGAGAAAAAGTTCTGCCAATCCTGGCGCCAATTCCCTGGCACGTGCCTTGCTCTAGCAGAAAGCGTCCGGCGGGCGGGGTTCAGAGGCAAACCAACGAGAAGTCCATCGAACACCGCCCGCCGTTCCAGATACCGAGGCACGAATCCTCTGGAGGTCAGTAAAAGAGATGAACGCCCGAATCCCCACTCTTCCGATCCTGATGGTCCTGGCCCTCACCGCTGCCGGTTCTTCCGCGTGGGCTGGAGATGGGCTCGTCCAGGGTGAGGCCGCTCGGGCTCTTCAGAGGGGCGAGCGTCTCGTTCAGCAGAAGCAGTACCGCAAAGCGGCCGCCGAGTTCGAACGGGCGAGCGAGCTCGCGGGCGGCTCCTGTTCCGAGTGCCTGCTGGGCGTTGCACGCGCCTACAGCGGGGCCGGGCAGGTGGCAGCCGCGGTCCAGGTGACCCGCATGGCCCTGCCTCTGTGCACCTCGCCCGGCCTCCAGGCCCGGGCCTACGATCAGCTCGGCGCCCTGCTGACCCTGCAGGGCGAGATGGACGCGGCCCGCCAGGCCTACCGCAAGGCGGTGGAGCTGGACGGCAGCCTGGAGCCGCGGGTCCGCACCAGCATGGCAGAGGCCCTCCTCCAGAGGGCCAGCGCCGCCGAAGCCGCCTCTCAGCCGCAGCCTGCCGACCCCTACGCGGTGGCGGCTCCCCGGATCCAGTAAGTCAGAGCCAGCAAGTCAGGTCAGTAACTCAGATCAATAAGCCCCGTCCCTGTCTCGCCTCTCCTCGGCACTGTAACAGTGCGAGAGCTTCGCATTTCTGAGAGGCGGTATAAATTGATTGGTCTTGAAGACATTGAGCAGGCGCGCGTTCGAATCAAGGACGTGGTGGTTGAAACGCCTTGCCTCCGGTCCCCGACTTTTTCCGAGGAGCTGGGGGTCGAGGCCTGGATCAAATACGAGACCCTCCAGCGTACGGGCGCCTTCAAGGTGCGCGGCGCCTACAACAAGATCAGCGCCCTGCCCCCCTCGAAGGGTGTGATCGCGGCCTCGGCCGGCAACCACGCCCAGGGCGTCGCCTTCAGCGCCTCCCGGGCGGGTGTTCCGGCCACCATCGTGATGCCCAAGACGACTCCGCTGATCAAGATCGAAAACACGCGGCGGCTGGGCGGCCAGGTGGTGCTGGCGGGGGAGATGTTCGACGAGGCGTATGAAGAGGCCTGGCGCCTCGGGACCGAGCAGGAGCTGGTCTTCGTCCATCCCTTCGACGACGACCAGGTCATCGCGGGCCAGGGGACGATCGGGCTGGAGATCCTGGAGCAGGCACCCGAGACCGAGATCATCGTCGTGCCCATCGGCGGCGGCGGATTGATCTCGGGCATCGCCACCGCGGTCAAAGAGAAGCACCCCTCCGTCAAGGTCTACGGCGTCCAGACGGCGGCCGCGCCGGCCATGGCGGAGAGCTTCCGCGCGGGCCGCATCGTGGTCTGCCCGGCGGCCCGGTCGGTGGCGGACGGCATCGCCGTCAAGAAGCCCGGGGAGCGCACCTTCGAGTACATCCGGCGCTATGTCGACGACGTCTGCACCGTCTCGGAGAAGCAGATCCGGGCCGCCATCATCCGCCTGCTGGAGACCGGCAAGACGGTGACCGAGGGCGCGGCGGCGGCGGCGTTCGCGGCCGTGGCCTGCGGCAGCATCCCCAATGCCGCGGGCCGCAAGGTCGCGATCGTCCTCTCCGGCTCCAATATCGACCTCGCCCTGCTGTCGAGCATCATCGACCGCTCCATGGTGGAAAGCCACCGCCTGGTGCGCGTGCGCACCCACGTGCCGGACCGCCCCGGGGCCCTCGCCGAGCTGCTGACGGTGATCGGCCGCCACGGCGGCAACGTCATGCGCATCCAGCACGACCGCGTCTTCATGCACGCCGGCTTCTGGGAAGCCCGGGTCGACATCACCCTGGAAACCCGCAACCAGGAGCACATCGAGGAGCTGAGGAAGGTGCTGAAGGAGCGTGGGTACGAGGTGGACCGGCTGGACTAGGGCCGCTTCACCCCCGCCGCCGGTCCATCCCCTTCATCACCGGCCTGGACACGAAGGGGAGCGCGCCGCCCAGATAGTTGAGGCTCTTGAGGAGCAGCCCCGGCAGCCAGTGGACCTTTTTGCCGTGGGCGGCTTTCCAGACGACCTCCGCGATCTCGGCGGGGGTCAGCCGGGCGCCGAAGGTTCTGAGGCTGCCGGCCCGGTACGCCTGAGCCTGCACCATGGGGGTGTCCACGTAGAGGGGCATCAGGTCGGTCACGGTGATGCCGTGGCGCTCGAGCTCGAGGCTCAGCCCTTCCGTCAAACCCCGGACGAAGAATTTGGATGCCGAGTAGGTGGCGAGGTCGGGCACGCCGTAGATCCCCGAGGCGGAGCCCATGCTGACCACGTGGGCGCCCGGGGTGGCCTCGAGCAACCGGAACGCCGTGTGGATGCCGTTGAGCACCCCGAGGACGTTGACCTCGACGGTGAGCCGGTGCTCCGCGAGGGGGACCTGGTCGAAGGGGCCCATGCGCATGATGCCGGCGCAGTTGAAGAGGACGTCCATGCGGCCGCCCGTCCAGATGCCGAAGGCGGCGATTCGCTCGCTCCAGGCTTCCGGATCGCGCACGTCGAGGCGCCCCGTTTGGCACCGCTCGGCTCCGAGGTCCCCGGCAAGCCGAGCCAGTCCCGGCTCGTCCACGTCGCCCGCCCCCACGCGCCAGCCGCGCCGGGCGAACAGCAAGGCCGTCTCCCGGCCGATGCCGGAGGCGGCTCCCGTGATGTAGATCGTGGGGCTTGCGTCCATGCCCTCCTCCCTTCGGTTGTAAAAATTGGATTGCATGGGGGTACTCTACGCTCCAGACCCCGTCCGCGCCCCGCCCGAAAAGGGAGGGAATTTGCTGGCGCCGGGGGTGTTTCGCCCCTTGACAGCCAAGCTTTCAGACTCCACCATGAACGCATCCGTCCCGATCCAGCAGGAACCCTGCACTCAGATTGATGACCGCTGTGTTTGATGTGTATGCCCTAGGTGTCGGCCCACGGGCCGATCGAACCGGGGCGATTTTCAGCCAACACCGTTTTTTGGAGGAAACCACATGACGAATTTCAAGGGAGGCCGGACCGCGCTCCTGGGCCTCGCGGCGGTGTCCGCCTTCGGTCTCCTGGCCGCTCCGGCTTTTGCCGGTGGCGCCCAGGCCCCGAACGGGCTCCAGGTCGCCATCGATCCCGCGACCGGCCAGATCCGGCAGCCCACGGCCGCCGAGTCTCAGGCGCTCGCAAGGCAATTCACGGCCAAGGCCGCGGGCGAGCCCCAGGTCACGCGCTGGGCTGACGGCACGATCTCGATGGTGCTGACGCCGGACTACCTGAACGTCTGGATGGTGGGGCTCAGCCCCAACGGCTCCGTCAACCAGGCCTGTGTCGACGGCTTCCAGGCCGGCACGGCCCCGGCCGCCGCTCCGGCCCTGGAGGTGAAGTAAGCCATGAGGACGCCCAAGCTCTTCACCCTCCTTGTCCTCGCGGCGCTCGTGCCGGCCGTCCAGGTGCCGGCCTTCGGTGCGGCCAACATCGTCATCGTCAACGGCGACGGCCCCAACGAGGGGTTCAACGACCCGACGCCGGCCACGCCGGTGGGCGGGAACCCGGGCACCACCGTCGGCCAGCAGCGGCTGATCGCCTTCCAGTACGCGGCCAACGTCTGGGGCTCGATCCTGGACAGCGCCGTGCCGGTCTACGTGCAGGCGACCTTCGATCCCTTGGCCTGCAACGCCACCGGGGCCACTCTGGGGGCCGCCGGTGCCATCCAGATCTTCTCCAACTTCCCCGGCCGGGAGTATGACAACACCTGGTACCACGTGGCCCTGGCCAACAAGCTGGCGGGCACGGACCTCGCTCCCGGGCCGAACGGCACGGCGGCGGACGACATCCAGGCCATCTTCAACGCCAACCTCGGCCAGCCCGGGTGCCTCACGGGCAGTCGGGCTTCTACTACGGCCTGGACGCCAACCACGGCACCCAGATCGACCTGGTGACGGTGCTGCTGCACGAGCTCGCTCACGGCCTGGGCTTCTCGAACTTCGTCAACGAGGCCACGGGCACGCAGCCGCTGGACCTCACGGACATCTTCGCCACCTACTCCTACGACACCACGACGGGGCTCCACTGGTCGCAGATGACCACCAACGCTCAGCGCCAGGCGTCGGCGGTCAACACCAACAAGGTCGTCTGGGACGGCATTCACTCGATCGCCGCCGTGCCTTCGACCCTGGACCTGGGAGTCGCGCAGATCAACGTCCTCAGCCCCTCGAGCCTCGGCTCGCTCCGCATCGGCGCCGCCGCCTTCGGGCCGGCGCTGACCTCGCCCGGGGTGATCGGCAATCTCGTACAGGCCCTCGACCCGGCGGACGCCGCCGGACCGACCACGTTCGACGCCTGCTCGCCGCTCACCAACGCGGCCGCGGTGTCCGGCAAGATCGCCCTGGTCGACCGTGGCACCTGCGGCTTCATCGTCAAGGTGAAGAACGCGCAGCTCGCCGGCGCCAAGGCCGTGATCGTGGCCGACAACGCGCCGGGCAGCCCGCCGGCCGTCCTCGGCGGTGTCGACGCGACGATCACCATCCCGTCGGCCCGCGTCTCGCAGGCGGACGGCAACGCGCTCAAGGCGGCGCTCGCGAGTGGCCCGGTCTACCTGCGCCTGGGGATCGACAGAACCCAGTTCGCCGGTGCCGACCGCCGGTTCCGGCCCCTGCTCAACGCGCCGAGCCCGGTCGTGCCCGGCTCGTCGATCTCGCACTGGGATCCGATCGCCTTCCCGAACCTGCTCATGGAGCCCGCCATCAACGCCGATCTGACCCACGGCGTGGACCTGACCCGCCAGGAGATGATCGACATCGGCTGGTTCTCGGACGGTGACGGCGTGCCGGACGGCCGCGACCTCTGCATCGGCTCCAGCCCGAGCGCCACGGTGGTCATCGACGGCTGCAACTCCGGGGTGCCCAACACGGCGCTCGGCGGCGGCTGCAAGATCACCGACCTGATCGACGGTTGCGCCGACGTGGCCCAGAACCACGGCCAGTTCGTAGCCTGTGTCGCGCTCGCCGCCAACGGCCTCAAGGCGAGCGGGACGATCTCGAATTCTCAGAAGGGCGCCATCCAGAGCTGCGCCGCGCACGCGGACCTCCCTTGATGGCCGGTTTTTGCTGAGTTGTTCCTGATGGCGGGGGCTCTCGTAAGAGGGCACCCCGCCATCACTTTATAAGGGAGGCAGTACCATGATGAGAACGCAAAAGAGAAGCGTGCGGACCGCCGCCATGCTCCTGGGGGCGGCCACCGTCCTCGGGATCGCCGCGGCTCCGGCCTTCGCCGGTGGCGCCCAGGCCCCGAACGGCTTCCAGGCCGCCATCGACCCCGCAACCCGGCAGCTCCGCCAGCCCACGGCCGAAGAGTCCCGGGACCTGGCGGCCCAGCTCACGGCCAAGGCCCTCCCCGGCGCGGCCAAGGTCACGCAGTGGGCGGACGGCACCCTGTCCATGGTGCTGACCGAGGAGTACCAGAACGTCTGGATCGTAGGCCTCAACGTGAACGGCACCGTCAGCCAGGTCTGCGTCGACGGCTACGCCGCCGCCACCACCACCCCGCCCGCCACCCCGGCCTTCGAGGAGAGATAGCCCATGAAGAACAACGTCCGGCTGTTCTCCTTCCTGGCCCTCGCGGTGCTCGCCCTGGCCGTCAACGTCCCGGCCTTCGGCTCGGCCAGCATCGTCATCGTCAACATGGACGGCCCCAACGAGGGCTTCAACGACCCGACGCCGGCCGTTCCGGTGGGCGGCAACCCCGGCACCACGATCGGCCAGCAGCGCCTCATCGCGTTCCAGTACGCGGCCAACATCTGGGGCTCGATCCTGGACAGCGCGGTGCCCGTTTACGTGCAGGCCAGCTTCGATCCCCGGCCCTGCACGGCGACCGGCGCCACCCTCGGCTCCGCCGGTGCCATCCAGATCTTCTCCAACTTTCCTGGCCGTCGAGCTCGACAACACCTGGTACCACGTAGCCCTGGCCAACAAACTGGCCGGCGCGGACCTGGCGCCGGGCCCGAGCGGCACCAACGCGGACGACATCGTCGCCATTTTCAATGCCAACCTCGGCCAGCCGGGCTGCCTGACGGGCGTCTTCTTTTACTATGGCCTGGACGCCAACCACGGCGCCAACGTCGATCTCGTGACCGTGCTTCTTCACGAGTTCGGCCACGGCCTGGGCTTCGCCAACTTCGTCACCGAAGCGAACGGCACCCAGCCTCTCGACCTGCCGGACGTCTTCTCCACCTACACCCTGGACACCAGCACGGGCCTCAACTGGTCGCAGATGACCACCAATGCCCAGCGCCAGGCTTCGGCCATCAACACCAACCGGGTGGTGTGGAACGGCATCAACGTCACGGCCGCTGCGCCGAACGTCCTGCAGCTCGGCACGCCGCTGGTCACCTTCAACAGCCCGGCGAGCCTGGGCACGTACCGTGTGGGCGCGGCCGCGTTCGGTCCGGCGCTCGCCTTGCCCGGCGTGACCGGTGACGTGGTGGTCGCCCTCGACCCGGCGGACGGGGCCGGCCCGTCGGTGTCCGACGCCTGCTCGGCGATCACCAACGCCGCCGCCGTGGCCGGCAAGATCGCCCTGGTCGACCGGGGCGCCTGCGGCTTCGTCATCAAGGTGAAGAACGCGCAGAATGCCGGTGCCATCGGCGTTCTCGTGGCCGACAACGCTCCCGGCTCGCCGCCGGCGGGCATGGCCGGCGTCGACGCGACCATCACCATTCCCTCGGTCCGGATCACCCTGCCGGACGGCAACGCGGTCAAGGCCGCGCTGGCCGCCGGTACCGTCAACGTGACCCTGGGCATCAACCCCAACGTCCGCGCGGGCGCCGACCCGCAGGGCCGGGTGCTGCTCAACGCGCCCAACCCGGTGGTGGCGGGTTCCTCCATCTCGCACTGGGATCCGATCGCCTTCCCCAACCTGCTCATGGAGCCGGCCATCAACGCCGACCTGACCCATGGCGTGGACCTCACCCGCCAGGAGATGATCGACATCGGCTGGTTCTCCGACGGTGACGGCGTGCCGGACGGCCGCGACCGGTGCATCGGTTCCTCGACCAGCGCCACGGTCGTCATCGACGGTTGCAACTCGGGCGTGCCGAACACCACGTTCTCCACGGGTTGCCGGATCACCGACATGATCAACGACTGTGCGGTGGGCGCCACCAATCACGGCAAGTTCGTGAGCTGCGTCTCCCACCTCACCAACGACCTGAAGAAGGACGGCATCATCAGCGGCGCTCAGAAGGGCGCCATTCAGAGCTGCGCGGGCGGGGCGAACATCCCCTGATCCCTCGTTCGGTTCCGTAGACCGAAGGGCCGGTGCTCACGCGCCGGCCCTTTTTGTTTTGTTAGGCTCCCGGCATGAAATTCGAAACCCGCGCCGTCCATGCGGGCCACCGGATCGACCCGGTCACGGGCTCGGTGGCGCCGCCCATCTATCTCTCCACCACGTACGCCCGCGACCCCGAGGGGATTCCCCTGGGCGGGCACACCTACATCCGCGAATCGAACCCCATTCAAGAGCAGCTCGAAGAGGCTCTGGCGCCTTTGGAAGGCGGGGAGGCGGCGCTCGTCTTCGCCTCCGGTATGGCGGCCGGCGTGGCCCTGCTCCAGACCCTGGCGCCCGGCTCGCACGTGCTCTTTCCGGACGACGCCTACTACGGCTTCCGGGTGGCCGCCCGGGAATTCCTGCCCAACTGGGGGATCCGCTCGGACTTCGTGCCCATGGACGACCTCGCGGTGCTCGAAGCGGCCCTGCGGCCGGAGACTAAGCTCGTCTGGCTCGAATCGCCGTCCAACCCGCTGCTCAAGGTGGTCGACCTGGCCGCCGCCGCCGCCCTGGCCCGCCGGGCGGGCGCTCTCTCGGTGGTGGACAACACCTTCGCCACCCCCGTGCTCCAGCGCCCCCTGGAGCTGGGGGCCGACGTCGTCCTCCACTCGACCACCAAGTACTTCGGCGGCCACAGCGACGTCCAGGGCGGCGCCCTCGTCTTCGCCCGCAAGGGTGAGCTGTACGAGCGGCTGCACCACCTGCGGCACGTCCTGGGGTCGGTCGCGGCCCCCTTCAACTGCTGGCTGGTGTTGCGCGGGGTCCGCACGGTGGCCTGCCGGGTGGCGGCGCAGAGCGCGGGCGCCCTCGCCGTGGCCCGGGCCCTGAAGGCCTCGCCCGCGGTCTCGGTGGTTCACTACCCCGGCCTCGCCTCCCACCCGGGGCACGAGACGGCCCGCCGCCAGATGTCCGCCTTCGGGGCCATGATCTCGTTCCGGGCCGCGGGCGGGAAGGCCGCGGCGCTCGCCGCCGTCTCCCGGGTCCGGCTGTTCACCCGCGCCACCTCCTTGGGCGGCGTCGAGAGCCTCATCGAGCACCGGGCGTCGAGTGAGGGGCCGTCGTCGGCCACGCCGCAGGATCTGATCCGCATGTCGATCGGCCTGGAGCACCCGGACGACCTCACCGCCGATCTCCTGCAAGCCCTGGGCGGTGCCTGAGGGCCGGGGCTACTCCGGGCTACTCCTCGCCGGCCAGGGCCCGGCGCGCCGCGCCCAGAGTCTGCCGGAAGCCTTCGCGCTCCCGCCCCGCGACCAGCCCTTCCAGTTGCTCCAGGGCTTCCCGCGTGGCGGCGTAGACCTCGTGCCGGTGAGGGTTCAGGTGCTGGATGTCGAGGTAGAGATCCGGGTCCTCGGCCAGCACGGAGAGGGCCGTGGCCGTCTGCCGGGTGAACGTCGTCGAGGCGCAGGCATGGAGCTCGGCGGGGTCGATCCCCGAGCGGATGAGGGCCGCGCCGAACAGCATGTTGGTCAAGTGGGCGAGCCCCAGCAGCCAGCCCATCAACCGGTCGTGGTGGGGGAAGGGGACCGCCACCAGCTTCGTGTAGGGGTGGGCGAGCAGGGGAGCCAGTAGGGCCTTCTCGTCCGCCGGGTCGCCCTGGGCGGCGAGCACGAAGGTCAGCGGCTCGTAGAACGACTTGCCCGGGCCGAACATGGGGTGGAGGGCGACCGTCCGCGTGCCGCTCTCCCGGGCCCGCGCGAGAGGGGCGGAGAGCGGATCCTTGATCGAGGCGATCTCCACCACCAGCCCTTTCGGCGCCCGCTTCACCACGTCCTCCACCACCCCCGGGGTGCGGCCCAGGGGGACGGCCACCAGCACGGCGGCGTAGGCGTCCAGGTCTGGAACCTCGTCCAGCCCCGCGAAGCGGCCGGGAGCGTGGGGGAGGCTGCCGAGCGAGGGGTCGGCCAGGTCCACGCTGTGCCCCACGAGCTCCAGGAACCCCCGGAACCAGTTGCCCATGCCGCCGGCGCCGCCCACGATCAGCACCCGCTCGCCGCGCTGCTCGCGCCGGGCGATCCCCACCCGGTACTGCCGCTCGACCGAGCCGCGCATGATGGCCTGGAACACCGCCTCCATGACGTCCTCGGACACCCCGCAGGACTCCGCGTGCTGGCGGGCGCGGGTGAGCACCCGGTCCTCGACGTCGCGCACCACCACGGGCTGGCCGGCTTCGGCCTTGATCCGGCCCACCTCGGCGGCCAGGTCCATGCGGCGGCGCAGCAGCTCCAGCAGGGCGCGGTCCACCTCGGCGATGGAATCCCGCAGGGGGGACAGGGGATCGGGCAGGCTCATGAGCGTCTCCTTGCGACGGGGCCGTGATTCTACGACGGAGACGAGGACATGGCGGAGGAGGGAAGGGAGGCCGGGCGGGGGCGCCCGGCCTCCCCCATGATGCCGCACGGCGACTACCCTGCCGCGGGTCGGATGGGTGAAACCAAGTACGCCTCTCTCTTGGAGCAAGGAGAATGCCACGGGCGTAAGCTACTGAAAAGATTGAGGAAACAAGCGCTTCATCGACTTTTCGGGCTCCGCGGGTGAACGCTCTTCCGTACGGTCCCGTCCTCTCCGGAAGACGGTACTCCTCGCTGTCTCCCTGGGCCTCGCCACTGGCACCTGGATTGCTGGACCTGCCCTCGACCTGCCCTCATCCGGCGGGCTGACCGGAAGACACTGGTTGCGGTAAGCTCGCGCCCCAATCTCAAGGGAGTCGCCATGGCCAACGCCCCGATTTCAGAAGCACCGCGGACCGGCTTCTTCGGCCACCCCCGCGGCCTCGCCACGCTGTTCTTCACGGAGTTCTGGGAACGCTTCAGCTACTACGGCATGAGGGCGCTGCTCACGCTCTTCATGACCGCCTCCGTCGCCCAAGGAGGGCTCGGTTTCGCGACCGAGCGGGCCGGGGCCATCTACGGCCTCTACACGGCCTTCGTCTACCTGATAGCACTGCCCGGCGGCTGGATCGCGGACCGCATTCTGGGCCAGCGGCGGGCGGTGTTCATCGGTGGCTGCATCATCGCGGCCGGCCACTTCAGCATGGCGATCGAGAACGTCTCGACGTTCTTCCTGGGGCTCGTGCTGATCGTCATCGGTACCGGCCTGCTCAAGCCGAACATCAGCGCCATGGTGGGCGATCTCTATCCCGAGGGTGGCGCACGACGCGATGCCGGGTTCTCCATCTTCTACATGGGCATCAACCTGGGAGCTTTCGTCGCCCCCCTGGTCTGTGGCGCCCTGGGGGAGAAAGTCAACTGGCACATCGGCTTCGCGGCGGCCGGCGTCGGCATGGTGCTCGGCCTTGTCCAGTACTCCTTCGGCGGCAAGTACCTCGGCGAGGCCGGGCTGCGGCCGAACGCGGGGGACGATCCCGTTGAGCGTTCGAAGGCCCTGAGGGTCCTGGCCATCTCCGGTGCCCTGGGAATCGCGCTGATCGCGCTCGTCTGGACCGGTGTGATCAACTTGCCGGTGGAACAACTGGCCGGTGGCACGGGCGTCGTCATCGTCAGCATCTTGCTCCTCTACTTCCTCTTCCAACTCACCGGGGGCGGCCTGGATGCCCTGGAGAAGAAGAAGATGCTGGCGATCTTCGTCCTCTTCATCTTCTCGGCCCTGTTCTGGTCCGGGTTCGAGCAGGCGGGCTCGTCCCTTACCCTGTTCGCCCGCGACCTCACGGACCGCGGGATCCTGGGCTGGGACATGCCGGTCTCCGTGCTCCAGTCGGTGAACCCGCTTGTTCATCATCTGCTTCGCGCCGGTCTTCGCCTGGCTCTGGCTCAAGCTCGCCGCTCGCAAGAGCGAGCCCTCGGCGCCCGCCAAGTTCTCCCTCGGCCTGATCTTCCTCGGCCTGGGCTTCGGCGTCATGGTCTGGGCGGCCATGCGGGCGGCCGGTTCGGGCGGCCAGGTCAGCCCCCTGTGGCTGGTCGTCACGTACCTCTTCCACACCTTGCGGCGAGCTCTGCCTGTCGCCCGTGGGATCTGAGCACGGTGACCAAGCTCGCTCCCCACCGCAAGGTCAGCCAGATGATGGGCATCTGGTTCATGTCCATCGCCCTCGGCAACCTGATCGCGGGCCTGGTGGCGGGGCAGTTCGAGAAATTCCCGCTGCCACAGCTCTTCGGCGCCGTCTTCGCCACCACGGCCGGGGCCGGCCTGATCCTGGTCCTCTTCATCAAACCGATCCGCAAGCTGATGGGCGGGGTGCACTGACTATGAACGCAATGACTGCGGCGGCCTCGATGCCCGGAACGGTCGAGACGAAGCACCCGAAGGGGCTCTACGTCCTGTTCGCTCACCGAGATGTGGGAGCGCTTCAGCTTCTACACGATGGGGGCGATGTTGGCCCTCTACGTCCAGAACAGCCAGCGAGGGCTTCGGCTGGACCCAGGACCAGGCGACGAGCATCTACGTCCAACTACCTGATGTTCGTCTACGCGAGCCCGCTCATCGGCGGCCTGATCGCCGACCGCAAGCTCGGCTACCGACGAGCGGTGATGATCGGCGGCCTCTTCTTCATGGCCGGCCACGGCCTGCTCGCGTTCCGCTCCGTGCCGATCATGTACGCCGCCCTCGCCTGCCTGGTCATCGGCAACGGCTTCTTCAAGCCGAACGTCTCGGCCATGGTGGGCAACCTCTACCCCGAGGGGAGCCACCTCAAGGACCGGGCGTACAACATCTTCTACATGGGCATCAACATCGGCGCCTTCCTCGCGCCGCTGGTCGCCGAGTTCATGGTGAAGCAGTTTCGGCTTCCACCCGGCGTTCTTCATGGGCGCCGCTCGGCATGGTCATCTCGGTGGCCATCCTCTGGGCGTTCCGGCGCCACGTCGTGGCGGCGGACCGAAGCGCGGCTTCGAAGCCGCGGCGGCCGTCTACCGTGGTCGAACGAACCGCAGCCGCATCAGACCTCGGTCCCCGACTGGAAGCGGGTCGTGGCGCTGATCGTCATCTTCCTGATCGTGATCGTCTTCTGGATGGTGTTCCACCAGAACCAGATCGACCCTCACCTACTGGGCCAACGACAACACCGACTGGAACGTCTCCGGCATCATCTCGAACGCGATCAACCCAGCCTGGGTGATCCTCCTGACCTTCCCGCTGATCTGGTTCTGGAAGTGGCTCGACCTGCGCGGCCTGGAGCCGTCCACGCCGACCAAGATGGCGATCGGCATGTGCCTGACCGGCCTCGCCTTCTTCGTCCTGTACTTCGCCGGCAAGGCGGGGGGCGACGTGCGGGCAAGGTCTCGCCCTGGTGGCTGATCTCGCGCCTACGGCGTCCTGACGCTCGGCGAGCTGATGCTCTCGCCCATGGGCCTGTCGCTGGTCTCCAAGGTGGCGCCCATCCGGCTGCGCGGGCTGATGATGGGCGGCTGGTTCGTGGCCACGGCCATCGGCAACAAGCTGACCGCGATCGGCGTGCTCTGGGACGACATGCCGCACTCCCACGTTCTTCGCCCTGCTGGGCGGCATGGCCCTGTTCATGGCTGTGGTCCTGGTCCTGCTGCTCAAGCCGCTGAAGAAGGCGATGCCGGGCGTGTAGGAGCCCTCACCCCTACCCCTCTCCCGGCCCTCCACCACCCCTGCCAGGGAGAGGGGAAAGAAAAGAAGAACGATTTACCGTCTTTCTCCCTCCTCTCCCTGGAAGGGCGGGTGGAGGGCTGGGAGAGGAGGGCCGGGGTGGTGAGGGCCCCTACAGCGAGACCTGCAGGTAGGAGAAAATGGACTCAGTCCCCAAAGACGTCCTGGAGTTGCTGAGCGGTCAGCACCCGATCGCTCCACTCCAGGAGACGGTCCGCATCCGTCGAGCGAACGCGCTCCTCGATTTCGGGAGACAGGGCGCCAAACTTCAGGTGCAGTTGGCGGAGCAACATCCCGGCTCTCCCTTCCTGGCGGCCTTCCCGGCGGCCTTCCTGGCGGCCTTCCTGGCGGCCTTCCTCAAGGCCTTCCCGGCGCCCCTTCTCCTGCAGCTCGAGGTTCCAAATCTCAATGTTTTCAGCCAGCATGCTCGCCACCTCCTTCAGCGTCGAAACAACGGCGGCCTCTTCGGTCCGTCCAAAGCGCGGCAGAACCACCTTCATAAACCAAGTCACGAACATCGCATCCAACGAGGACTCGGCCGGTGAGATCGCCTTCCCCAAGCGGTCAATGCTTGCTTTGACGTCTCCCCAGCTCCGGCTCTGCTCGATGCGGAACAGCTCCGCGACCGGACTGGCCAGCTCTGCCAACTCCTCGAGCGGATACCTCGACTCGTCCACCAGCAGATAGCGCAACCGGGGACGGTAGATCTCCGCCGAGGGGTCCAGGTCTTCGATCAAAGAACCGAGCTCCGTGGCAACGCCCCACGGCTCCCGTCCATTGTAAACGACCAGGGGAATCACCAGCGGCAGCTTCTTCCAACTCGCCGCCGGCTGGTTGCTCATCAGCCGCTCGTAGAAGAGTCCCACATAGGACATCAGGCGGACCGGCATGGCCGGGTCGGGCCGCGACTGGAACTCCATCAGGATGTAGACGTAGACCGGCTCCCCGGTATCGTTGCGCTGAAACTTCCAGATGACGTCGCTCTCCCGGTTCTCGTGCTTGGGAGAGACGAACGTGCCGTCCACCTGAACGCCGGAATCGAGGTCAATGAGATCCACCCAGCGCTCGCCCACGATCTCCCGCAGGAGATCCTGAACCATTCGCCGGTAAGAGAAAAACGCACGGTAGCTGAGGTCGTGCTGTCCCATGATGTTATCGCGGGACTCTACCATGGATAGTCTCGCTTCCAATGCAATGTGCTCGGGACCGGCGCTCCCTCCCCCTCACACCGGGAGAGGAGGGCCGGGGAGGTGAGGGCTCCTACAGCGAGACCTGCATCCCCAGCTCGACCACCCGGTTGACCGGGATGCGGAAGAAGTCCGTGAAGCGCTGGGAGTTTCTCGACATCAGCGCGAACAGCTTCTTCTGCCAGAGGAACATCCCCGCCCGGGTGGCTGGGGATGAGCGTCTCGCGGCCGAGGAAGAAGGTGGTCTTCATCATGTCCAGGAACAGGCCGTCTTCCCGCGCGCAGTCGAGCACGTCCGGCGCGCGGGGGTCCTGGGTGAAGCCGTAGCGCGCCGTGAGCTGGTAGAAGCCCTTCTCCAGCGGGCTCGACCACCACGCGGTCCTTGGCGGATACCCAGGGCACCTCCTCCGTGATCACCGTCATCAGCACGACCGTCTCGTGGAGCACCTTGTTGTGCTTCAGGTTGTGCAGCAGCGTCGCGGGCGTGCCGGCCGGGTTGGTGGTGAGGAACACGGCCGTGCCGGGGACCCGCATGGGCGAGGTCGGCTGGAGGTTCGTGACGAAGGTCTCCAAGGGGCAGCGCCTCCTCGCGGAGCTTGTCGGCCAGGATGAACGCGCCCCTGCTTCCAGGTGGCCATCAGCAGATAGATGAGGCCAGCCACCACCAGGGGGAACCAGCCGCCGTGGGGGATCTTGACGATGTTGGCGCCGAAGAAGGCGCAGTCGAGCACCAGGAAGAGCGCGGTGAGGCCGACGGCGGCGCAGCGTGTTCCAGCCCCAGATCTCGCGCTCCACCACGATACGCCAGGACGGTCGTGATGACCATGGTCGTGGTGACGGCGATGCCGTAGGCCGCCGCCAGGTTGGTCGACTCCCGGAAGCCGAGCACCAGGCCGAGGGTGGAGAACATCAGCACCCAGTTGACGGCCGGGATGTAGATCTGCCCGATCTCCTCTTCCGAGGTGTGGATGATCTCCATGCGCGGGCTGTAGCCGAGCTGCACGGCCTGGCGGGTGAGCGAGAAGGCGCCCGAGATCACCGCCTGCGAGGCGATGACCGTGGCGGCCGTCGCCAGCACCACCAGCGGGTAGAGCGCCCACGAGCGGCGCCATGTTGTAGAACGGGATGCTCGACAGCGCCGGGCCGCGCCAGCAGCAGCGCGCCCTGGCCGAAGTAGTTGAGCAGCAGGGCCGGCAGCACCAGGGCGAACCAGGCGATCCGGATCGGGCGCCGCCCGAAGTGCCCCATGTCGGCGTAGAGCGCCTCGCCGCCGGTGACCACCAGGAACACCGAGCCCAGGACCAGGAAGCCCTGGAGCCTGGTCGTGCGCGAAGAAGCGGATGGCGTACCAGGGGTTGACGGCGGCCAGCACGGCGGGCTCGCTGAAGATCCAGCGCAGCCCCAGCACGGCCAGGGTCAGGAACCAGATCATCATGATCGGCCCGAAGAGCTTGCCGATTCCCGCCGTGCCCCGGCTCTGGATCAGGAACAGGCCGATCAGGATGGCGATGGTGATCGGGACGACGTAGGGGTCGAAGAACGTGCGTCGCCACCTCCAGCCCCTCGACCGCGGAGAGCACCGAGATGGCCGGCGTGATCATGCCGTCGCCGTAGAGCAGAGCGGCGCCGAACAGCCCCATGACGACCAGCAGACCGCGCCGGCGGCTCCCGCCGGTGCGGATCAGCGCCATGAGGGCCAGAATGCCGCCTTCGCCCCGGTTGTCCGCCCGCATGACGAACACCAGGTACTTGACCGAGATGACGATGAGGAGCGACCAGAAGATCAGCGACAGCACGCCCAGGACGTTGACCCGGCTGGGCTCCACCGAGTGGGAGCCGAGGAAGCACTCGCGCAGGGCATAGAGCGGGCTCGTGCCGATGTCGCCATAGACGATTCCCAGCGCTCCCAGTGAGAGGCCAAGGAGGTGCGAGAGACCGGATTCTTGAGGCGCGCGTTGAGACATGGTTTTGGAAGCGGCAAAGGCTATCACACCCCTTCGGGAGGAGTGCCACGGACCTCACCCTGGCCCGGCTTGTTTCAGACAGACCCTATCCCTCCTCTCCCGGTGCGGGAGGGAGAGGAGGGTTGGGGAGGTGAGGGCTCGGGAGGGGGCGCGAGACGTCCTACAGAACCTCCAGCACCTTCTCCTCGCCCTTTTCGTCCAGCTTGCCGACCCAGACGTCGAGCACCTTGCCGTTGTTGTCGACCAGGAGCACGGTGGGCGTGCCGGGGACCTTGATGGCGGAGAAGTCGAGCTGCACCATGCTGTCCGGCGTGGCACCGGCGCCGGCGAACTTCTGGGACTCTTCGGCCTTCGCCTCCTCGGCGGGCACGGCCGCGACGACCTTCACCTGCGAGCCCTTCTGGTTGCGCTCGTCGATGAGCTTCTTGTAGAAGGGCATGCTGTCGTTGCAGAAGTGGCAGGTGGGGGAGACCGCGACCACCAGGGCACGGTTCGCGCCGGCGGGCACGACGGCCTTGAGCTGGTCGAAGCGCTCGCCCTTCTCGACCTGCGGCGGCGCACCCGGCGGACGCTGCGGGGCGGCCGGGAAGAACTGGTTGCGGACCAGAACGAAGGCCGCGATGGCGCACACCAGGATGATCGCGATGTTGGCGATGGTATCGAGGGTGCTCTTCTTCTGCGGTGCGGGTGCTTCTGTGGCCATGATTTCTCCTGGCGCCGGCGGCGGTTGTTTCCACGGACCGGCACGATCAAAAGTAACCGGGAGGGTAACATACCCTGCCCTTGCTGAAACGCGGAGACGATCTCGGTCCTTTCGGTTGACAGCCCCGGGGGAATGTTGCAGCGTACCCCTCGCCAAGCCAACCTGGACCGCGCGCCTCTCCTCACCTTCAGGAGGTGCCCGAGGAGCAAGAAAACGATCATGGCTTCCGACCGGCCGCCTCTGCCCCCCGCTTCCCGGCGCGAGATCATCAGCTGGGCGATGTTCGACTTCGCCAACTGCAGCTACACCACGATCATCGTCAGCGTCGCCTTCGGCATCTACTTCACCCGCCTCGTGGCGCCCGCGGGCAAGGGGGACTCCCTCTGGGGCCTCGCCATCCTTCTGGGCAACCTCTTCGTCCTGCTGCTGTCGCCCGTCATCGGCGCCGTGGCCGACGACTCGGGGCGCAAGAAGACGTTCCTCGTCTTCACCTACGCCATTTGCGTCGTGGGCACGGCCCTTCTCTGGCTCGTGACGCCGGGGCGCGTCGTGCTCGGCGTCGTCCTTTTCGTCCTCTCCTTCGTGGGCTTCTCCTTCGGCGAGAACCTCGCGGCGGCCTTCCTGCCCGAGATCTCGACGCCCGAGAACGTCGGCCGCATCTCGGGCTTCGGCTGGGGGCTCGGCTACTTCGGCGGGCTCGTCTGCCTGGTGTTGGTGATGCCCCTCCTCAAGGGGGGCTTCGTGCCCGAGAACCTCGCGAATCTCCGGCTCGCCTGGGTGGTCACGGCCCTGTTCTTCCTCGTGGCGGCGCTTCCGACTTTCCTCTTCCTGCGCGAGCGCGCTCCCGCGGGGGACCGGCACGGCCCTGGAGTACGTGCGCGCCGGGTTCGGCCGGCTTGCCTCGACGGCCCATTCGGTACGCCACTTCTCAGAGCTGGTGCGCTTCCTGACCGTCTTCTTCGTCTACTCCATGGGACTGACCTCGGTCATCGCCTTCGCCGGCATCTTCGCCGAACGGACCCTCCACTTCACCTCGACCGAGCTGATCTACCTCTTCATCGCTCTCCAGCTCTCCTCGGCCGTGGGAGCGTTCGTCTTCGGCTTCCTTCAGGACCAGATCGGCGCCTCGCGCACCATCCAGATCACCCTGGTCCTCTGGATCCTGGTCTGCGCCGGCGTCTACTTCTGCCAGACCAAGGGGCTCTTCTGGGGGGTCGCCCTCGGGGCGGGCCTGGGGATCGGCTCGCTCCAGTCCGCCTCGCGAGGCCTCGTGGGGCTCTTCTCACCGCCCGAGAAGAGCGGCGAGTTCTTCGGCTTCTGGGGCCTCGCGGGCAAGGGGGCCTACATGCTGGGGCCGTTCCTCTTCGGCCTCATCTCCACCGGCTCCGGCTCCCAGCGGGTGGCGATCCTTTCGACGGCGGTGTTCTTCATCGCGGGGCCTGATCGGGATGGCCTTCGTGGACGAGCGGCGGGGGCACGCCGAGGCGGCGTCATGGAAGCCCTGACCTCCTTGCCTCGGCGACCTCACCCCAACCCCTCTCCTAAAGGAGAGGGGCTTGAATTTGTTGATCTTGCTGGTCTCTCCCTCTCCTTTAGGAGAGGGAGCCGGAGGGTGAGGTCGATGCGGCAAGGCGGCCGCGCGTGACATCCGCCGACCGTTTCCTCCGCGCCTTCGTCCGCCTCATCCTCAAGATCTTCTTCCGCGAAGTCGAGGTCGTGGGGGCCGAGCGCATCCCCCGGGACCGCCCCCTGGTGCTGGTCGCCAACCACGTCAACGGGCTCATCGACCCGCTGCTGCTCCTGGGGCCGCTCCCCGTGGTGCCGCGGTTCCTGGCCAAGAGCACCCTGTGGAAGATCGCGCCCGTGCGCCCCTTCCTTGAGCTGGCCCAGGCCATCCCCGTCTACCGCCGGCAGGACGAGGGCTCCGACCTCTCCAAGAACGCCGAGACCTTCGCCCGCTGCCACGACGTACTGGCCAAGGGGGGCGTCGTGGCCCTGTTCCCCGAGGGGCGAAGCCACAGCGAGCCCTTCCTCCAGCCTTTGAAGACGGGGGCCGCCCGCATCGTGCTCGAAGCCGAGCAGAAGTTCCCGGGCCTGGGGACGCACCTGGTGCCCATCGGCCTTCTCTTCGACGCCAAGCAGGCCTTCCGCTCCCGCGCCCTGGTCCAGGTGGGGGAGCCCATCGATCCCTCGCCGGAAGTGGGGATGGCGGAGACGCTGGAGGGCCCCGCGGCCGTCCGCTCCCTCACGGCCCGCATCGACGAATCCTTGAAGGACGTCACTCTCAACTACGAGACCTGGGAAGACGCTCGCCTCGTGGCCCGCGCCGCCGACCTCTACCGCCGCCGCGCCCCTGAGCTGCCGGGGAGGGGACGGCTCTCCGAGACCGTCACCTTCCAGCGCGCCTTCCTGGAAGGGTACCGGGACCTCCGCGCACGCCACCCCGAAAAGGTGGCCGCCGTGGCCGAAGCCGTCCGCGAGTACGACCGGCTCCTCCATGCCTGCGGATTGCGGGACGACCAGGTGGCCGCCGCCTACCCGCACTCGCCCGTGCTCCTCTTCGTCCTCCGCGCCCTCCTGCGCCTCCTCGTCCACCTGCCGGTCGCCGCCGTCGGCACCGTCCTCACCTGGCCCGTCTACCGCCTGGTGGGGGAGATCGTGAAGCGGGCCACCCGCGACCGCGACCAGATGGCGACCCTGAAAGTCTTCGGAGCCCTGATCCTCTTCCCCCTGGCCTGGATGGCCGAGGGCTGGCTCATCTCCAAATACCTTGGCGGCTGCTGGATCGGCGCCGCCGTCACCCTGACCGCCCCCTTCACCGCCTACGGCGCGCTTCTGTTCCACGACCAGCGTGCCGTCTTCTGGAAAGAAGCCCAGGCCTACCTTCTCCTCAAGACCCGCCGCCGCACCACGGCCGAGCTCAAGGCCAGGCGGGACCAGGTGCTCCGGCAGGTCGAAGAGCTGGAAGGCCTCTACGGCCTCACCCGGACCTGGAGCGGCGCTTCTATCCCATGACTCGCCGCCCGGTCCTTCTGCTCCTCCTGGTCCTTGGGACCGGTCTCGCCGCCTGCCGCCAGAGATCCGTCCCCGCCGCCGGCCCTGGAGACCTCCCGGTCGTCCAGGAGATCGCCGGGGCTGCCCAGAAGGGCCGGCCGGTGCTGTTCGTGGGGCTCGACGGCGCCGACTGGCAGCTTCTGGACGCCTACATGCAGGCCGGGATCCTGCCGAACCTCGCCGCCCTGGCTCGCGAGGGGCTGCCCGGTGTGCTGACCACCATCCAGCCGCCTCTTTCGCCGCTCGTCTGGACCACCGAGATGACCGGCGTGAGCCCGCTCGCGCACGGCATCCTGGACTTCACCCGCTTCCATCCCAAGACCGGCGAGCGCGAGCCCATCCCGCGCGACGAGCGGCGGGTGCCGGCCCTCTGGAACATGGCGTCGGCGGCCGGCCGGAGCGTCGCCGTGTTTGGGCTGTGGGCCACCTGGCCCGCCGAGCCCGTGCGCGGCCTCCTGGTGGCGGACCGGTTCTCCTCTTTCACCGCCTCGGGTCCGCCGCCCGGCGGCTCGGTGTATCCTCCGGACCGCCTCCCCTGGGCGCGCGGGATCCTGGAGACGGTGGAGAAGGAGGTGGACCTCGTGGCGATGCGCGCCTATCTCCCGGATCTCACGGAAGAGGAATTCCGGCAGGCCGCCGCGGCACCCGACCCCTACGCCCATCCGGTGAGCGCCCTGCGCCGCATCCTGATCGAGACCCGCGCCTACGGCGCCCTCGCCCGGGAGCAGATCGCCGGGCACCGGCCGGACCTCACCGTCCTCTACCTCCAGGGGACGGATACGATCGGCCACGTCTTCGCCCCCTACGCGCCGCCGCGCCGGCCGGAGGTGTCCGCGGCGGACTTCGAGCGCTTCCACCGGGTGCCGGAGATCTATTTCGCGGAGATCGACCGCTTGCTGGGCGAGCACAGGAAGCTGGCGGAGCGCCAGGGTGCGGTGCTGATGATCGCCTCGGACCATGGGTTTCTGTGGGGCGAAGCGCGGCCGGCCAACCTGTCGAGCGCCGCCTCCGCTACGGCAGGGCTTTGGCACCGCGACGAGGGGATCTACCTGCTGTGGGGACCGGGGATCGAGCCGGGTTCCCGGGGTCGCGGAGGCGTGGCCCAGGTCTGCTCCACGATTCTCGCCCTCCTGGGGCTGCCTCCCGGCGCCGGCCTTGCCGGTCCGCCTCTGCCGGGCGTTCCAACCGGAGAGGCCCAGCCCATCGACTACCGCGTCCTATTACCGTCCGTGCCCGTCCCTGCCGCGACGTCGGCATCCCCCGGCGAAGACGTCGCCAAGCTGCGGTCGCTCGGCTACCTCGGAGGCACCGAGCCCGACCACGCTCCTTCCGGCTCCAGATCGACCCGGACGCCGGGCTCCTACAATAACGAGGGGCTCCTCTTGAGGCAGGCCGGCCGCACACGCGAAGCCGCCGCCGCGTTCGGCCAGGCCCTGGCCCTCGATCCCCACTCCCCTTCGGCTCTTTGGAACCTGAGCGAGCTGCTCCAAGCCGAAGGGCGCGAGCCCGAGCGCTCCGACGACCTCCTCGTGAAGGCGGCGGCCGCCGGACTTCCCGGGGCGGGCGAGAAAGCCGGTGCCCGTGCCTTGGACCTCCTGCGGGCCGGCAACGCCGCACGGGCGCTGCGCCTGCTCGACGGCGCCGTGGCCGCCTTGCCGGACGACCCCGGGCTGCGCCTCCTCCGCGGACGCCATCATCTCGAATCCCAGGACTGCGCGGCGGCGCGGTCGGACTTCACGCAGGCGGCTCGTCTGGGGCCGGGCAACGCCGTCGCCTGGGCTTCGTTGGGGCTGGCGGAGCTGTGCCGGGGTGACGCGAAGGCCGCCCGCAAGGCGCTCGAGCGGTCGTTGGCGATCGATCCGGCGCAGCCGCGGGTGCGGGAGGCCCTGGAAGGGCTCCTGCCCTGACGTGTTACAATTTTTTGCTCTCCCGAGAGGGCCCCGAGAGAGAAAAACCGGGCGGATTCCGCCCTCAAACCCAAGGACAAGATGAACGATCCGGTTTCCAGACGGCGAACCTTCGCCATCATCTCGCACCCCGACGCGGGCAAGACCACGCTCACCGAGAAGCTGCTGCTGTTCGGCGGCGCCATTCAGCTGGCCGGCGCGGTCAAGGCGCGCGGCGAGGCGCGGCGTGCCCGCTCGGACTGGATGAAGGTCGAGCAGGAGCGCGGCATCTCCGTGACCGCCTCGGTGATGACCTTCGAGTACGGCGACTGCACCTTCAACCTGCTCGACACCCCGGGCCACGAGGACTTCAGCGAGGACACCTACCGCACGCTGACCGCCGTCGACTCGGCGGTGATGGTGATCGACGCGGCCAAGGGCATCGAGACGCAGACCCGCAAGCTGTTCGAGGTCTGCCGCCTGCGCGAACGTCCCGATCGTCACCTTCATCAACAAGCTCGACCGCGAGGGGCGCGATCCCTTCGACCTGATGAGCGAGATCGAGGAGAGCCTCCAGCTCCACGTGACGCCCGCCGCCTGGCCGATCGGCATGGGCCAGGACTTCCTCGGCTGCTACGACCTCCGCCAGGACCGCCTGGTGCTGATGGACCGCTCCCGCCGCGACGTGGTCCGCGACGGGCTGGTGATGCAATGGGCTGGACGATCCCCGGCTCGACGAGCAGCTCCCGGCGCACGCCGTGGCGAAGCTCCGCGAAGAGGTCGAGATGGCCCGCGGCCTCTGCCCGCCGTTCAACCTGGAGGACTACCGCGAGGGTCACCTGACGCCGGTCTTCTTCGGCAGCGCGGTCAACAATTTCGGCGTCCAGCGAGCTGCTCCAGGGGCTGGTCGACTGGCGCCGCCGCCGCGCCCGGCAGCCCACGGAGACGCGCGAGGTCGATCCCCACGAGGAGAAGGTCTCCGGCTTCGTCTTCAAGATCCAGGCGAACATGGACCCCAAGCACCGCGACCGCATCGCCTTCGTGCGCCTCTGCTCGGGCAAGCTTCGAGCGCGGCATGAAGCTCCTCCACGTGCGCTCGGGCAAGACGATGGCGATCCACAACCCCGTGCTCTTCCTGGCGCGCGAGCGCGAGCTGGCCGAGGAGGCCTGGGCCGGGGACATCCTGGGCATTCCGAACCACGGCAACCTGCGGATCGGCGACGCGCTCACCGAGGGCGAGCAGCTGCGCTTCACGGGCATCCCGAGCTTCGCGCCCGAGCTGCTCAAGAAGGTCCGTCCCGAGGACCCGATGCGGGCCAAGCACCTCGGCCGGGCGCTCCTCCAACTGGCCGAGGAGGGGGCGGCGCAGGTCTTCCGGCCCGGGTTCGGCAACGAGTGGATCGTGGGCGTGGCGGGTGCGCTCCAGTTCGACGTGCTGGCGGACCGCATCCGCACGGAGTACAACATCCCCGTGCACTTCGAGGGGACGACGCTTCACACCGCCCGCTGGATCGAGGCGCCGGACCACCTGGCGCTCAAGAAGTTCACCAACGCCAACAACTCGGCCCTGGCCGAGGACCACAACGGCTCGCCCGTGTTCCTGGCGAGGAACGCCTGGCACCTCAAGACCACGGCCGAGGAGTGGCCCGGGATCAAGTTTCTGAAGACGAAGGAACAGGTGCAGTAGGGGCCAGCCCCGCCACGATCTCCCGCAGCCGCTCGATTTCCACGGGCTTCACGAGATGGCCGTCGAAACCCGCTTCGCGGGAGCGGCGGCGGTCGCTTTCCTGCCCGTAGCCGGTGAGGGCCACCACCTGCATGCGCCCCCTCGCGGGGTGGGCGGCGAGGGCGCGGGCGACCTCGTAGCCGTCCAGGCCCGGCAGGCCGATGTCGAGAAGCACGAGGTCGGGCGCGAAGGTGGTGGCCAGCTCCAGGCCGCGCCGGCCGTCGCCCGCGACCTTCACCAGGTGGCCGTCCAGCTCCAGGAGGGTGCACAAGGCGTCGCGGGCGTCCTCGTGGTCTTCGATGAGGAGGATGCGGCGCGCCGGCGTGGCTTCCTCCGCGGAAGGGCGGGAGATGGGGGCCGCAGTGGCCGCGGTGGCCGCGGTGGTGGGCAGCTCGGTGAGGGGGAGGCGGACCGTGACCTCGGTGCCCAGGCCGGGGCCGCCGCTCCGGGCCGCCACCCGGCCGCCGTGCATCTCCACGAGCTGGCGCACGAGTGTGAGGCCGAGGCCCATGCCGCCCTCGCTGCGGTCGAGGGAGCGTTCGCCCTGAAAGAAGAGGTCGAAGACGCGGGGAAGCACGTCGGGAGGAATGCCGATCCCCTCGTCGCGGATGGCGAGGACGGCCTCGCCGTTTTCAGCCAAGAGGCGGAGGTGGATCGACCGCCCCTCGGGCGTGTATTTGATGGCGTTGGACAGCAGGTTGGTGACCACCTGCTCGAGACGGGTGGCGTCGCCCTCCACCCAGGCCGGGGTGGTTTCGACGTCGAGAAGGTGCTGGCCCACCCGGCCGCCGGCTTCCAGGCCGCGCCGGGAGCGCTCGACGATTTCCGCCAGGTCTACGGGCTGGCGCTGAAGGTCGATCTTGCCGGCGGTGACGCGGGCGACGTCCAGGAGGTCGTCGAGCAGCCGCGAGAGGTGCCGGCTCTGGCGCGCGATGATGGCGCCGATGTGGCTGAGGCGTTCCGCGTCGCCGGGTGTGCTCTCTTCGAGGGCGTGGGCGGCGGCGCTGATGGCGCCCAAGGGGTTGCGCAGCTCGTGGCTGAGCATGGCGAGGAACTGGTCCTTGGCCCGGCTCTCCTCCTCGGCCGCGCGGCGGGCCATCTGCTCATACGCCAGCGCCTCGCGCCGTTCGCGCGCCGCCGCGAGGTGGGAGGCCACCCGGGCCACCAGCTCGCGGGCGGAAAAGGGCTTGACGAGGTAGTCGTCCGCCCCGGCGTCGAGCCCCTCCACGCGGGCCTCCTCACCCGCGCGGGCGGAGAGCAGAATGACGGGGACGGCGTGGGTGCGCGGGTCGGCGCGCAAGGCGTGGAGCAGCCCGAAACCGTCGAGCCCGGGCATCATGACGTCGGTCAACACCAGGTCCGGCGGATCAGACAGGGCCGAGGCCAGGGCGGCGGCGCCGTCCGCCACGGCCTCGACGGTCCAGCGCCCTTCGAGCAGCCGCCGCGCGTAGTCGCGCATGTCGGCATTGTCGTCCGCGAGCAGAATGCGTCCCGTCCGGTCCCCAACCGGCGCCGTTTCCGGCAGGGGAGAGGGGAGCCAGCGCAGGGCCTCCACCAAGTAGGCCGACGAATCGTTGGCCGGCGAATCGTTGGCCGGCGAGCCGAGTGCCGTCGAGGCCAGGGCGCGAGAGGCGCCGAGCCGCTCCGGGGGAAGGTGGCCCTTGCCGGCGGGGATCGAGACGGTGAACGTGGTGCCCTGGCCAAGCTCGCTCGCCACCCGCACGGTGCCGCCGTGCAGCTTGACCAGCTCCTGGACGAAGGCGAGGCCGATGCCGGTCCCTTCCTGGGAGCGGGCGCCGGGCGTCTTGATCCGGCGGAAACGTTCGAACAGGCGGGGGATCTCGACGGCCGGGATGCCGGCGCCGGTGTCCGCCACCGAAAGCTCGGCGTGGCCGTCCCGAAGCCGCAGGCGGACGGCGATGCCGCCCTCCATGGTGAACTTGAGGGCGTTCGAGAGGAGGTTGAAGACGATCTTCTCCCACATCTCGGGATCCACCCAGGTCTCGGCGTCCAGGGGCGGGCAGTCCACCTCGAAGCGCAGGCCGGCCTGCTCAGAGGCGGAGCGGAAGGCGCTCGCCAGGTCGGCCGTGAGCAGGGCCAGGTCCGTGCGCTCATAGGCGGCGTCCATGCGCCCGGCCTCGATGCGCGAAAAGTCGAGCAGGGTGTTGACCAGCTTGAGCAGGCGCAGGCCGTTGCGGTGGGCCATTTCGATCCGCTCGCGTTGGGCCTCGGGAAGCAGCGGGCCGGCCTCGGCGAGGACGTCCTGCAAGGGGCCGAGCAGGAGCGTCAGGGGCGTCCGCAGCTCGTGGCTGACGTTGCTGAAGAACACCGTCTTGGCGCGGTCGATCTCGGCCAGAGCCTCGGCCTTGCGCCGCTCCTCCTCGTAGGCGCGGGCATTGGCCACGGCGGTGGCAATCTGGCCGGCGGTGAGCTGGAGGAAGGCGCGGTAGGCGTCGTCGATCTCCCGGCGCGGGTTGATCCCCGCCACCAGGGCTCCGGCGGGGCTCTCCTGGCCCGGGGCCGCGAGGGGGAGCACGAGCGCACTGTCCGGAGGCACGGGCCAGGGTCCGGGCGGCAGCGCCGCGAACCGTTCCGCCAGGCCGCTCACCGGATACGGGCCCTCCTGGGCGAGCACGGGCGCGAGAGGCCAGCCGTCCCGCGCGTCGCTCTCCGTGGGGACTCCGGCGCTTCCCGCCAGAACGAACCGGCCCTGCTCGTCGAGCAGGTAGATGAGGGCGAAGGGGAGGTCCCAGGCGTTGCCGGCCAGGGTCTCGGCGGCGATGGCGCAGGCGTCCCGGGCCGTCTTCCCCTCGGCCGCGCGCGCTCCGAGATCTCGCAGGGTGCGCAGGCGCCGTTCGCCCAGGACCCTTTCCGTGGTCTCCGAGCAGGTGATCAGGTTGCCGCCCACGCCGCCCCCCTCGTCGCGGATGGGGCTGTAGGAGAAGGTGAAGTACGTCTCCTCCAGGTAGCCGCTGCGCTCCATCAGCAGCAGAAGGTCCGAGGCGAAAGTGGCTTCCTCTTCCTTCATGACCCGCCGGTAGAGAGGGCCGACGACGTCCCAGATCTCCGCCCAGCACTCGTCCCCCCGCTGGCCCATGGAACGTGGGTGTTTGCCGCCCAGCACGGGGACATAGCCGTCGTTGTAGAACTGCCAGAGGTCCGGCCCCCACCAGAGAGCCATGGGGAAGCGCGAGCCGAGGCAGATGCTCAAGGCGGTGCGCAGGCTCTGGGGCCAGGTCTGAGGCGATCCCAGGGGATGGGATGCCCAGTCGATCGAACGGATCAGCGTCCCTGTGGTACCGCCGCCGGCGAGCCAGTCAGGAGAAGGAGATGAAGCTTGGGGGAAATCAGGAGTGGAGGAGAACCCGCTGGGGGGCATGACAGATCCGGTCGGAAGAGGCTCCAAAGAACAGCATGCAACGGGGCTCATCCTAGCATAGGAGTGAGGGGACCGGCCCCGGCCCCGCGTTGTATGCTCCAAGCATCTCCAGCCCCTTGCTCACCGAAAAGGAGACACATCGTGGTGCCCTTCAAGAAGACGCTTCCCATAATCCTGGTAACAACTCTGGCCACCGTTCTGGCGCTGCCCTCCCTTGCCCAAGCCGCGACCCTGAAGCCCCAGACGGACTCCGTCACCATTTCGCTCGGCTCGATCTTCACTCCCATGGAGCGCCGGGCGTTGACGGCCAACGTGGCCGAGTACAGCTTCAAGGTCCGCGTGGACTACGGTCCCTACGGGGAGATCGGTCTGCACCGCGTGGTCAAGGAGAGCGCGCCCAACGTGCCGATCCGCGCCTCGCGGGCGGTCTTCCTCGCCCCTGGCGACATCTGGAATTTTCGCGCCGCCTTCCTCACCGGCGCCAAGCCCCTGCCCGTCTACCTGGCGGAGAACGGCATCGACGTCTGGGGGATCGACTTCCGCTGGACCTCGGTACCGGCGAGCGTCACCGACTTCACCTTCATGAAGAAGTGGGGGATCGCGCAGGACGCGAGCGACCTGGGCGCCGGCATCGCGGCCGCCCGCTTCACCCGCGCCCTCACCGGCAGCGGCTACGGCAAGGTCTTCCTTCTCGGCTGGAGCCGCGGCGGGCAGATCGGCTATGCGTACTTGAACGGCGAGAGCCAGATTCCGAGCGCCTTCCAGCAGGTGCGGGGCTTCATCCCCGTGGACGTCTACTTGAAGACCGACGTGCCGTCGCTCCAGAACGCCGCCTGCGTGCGCCAGCAGGCCACCGAGGCCCAACTCGCGGCGGGCAACTACGCGAGCACGAACGGCGCCCTGATCTCCGCCCTCGGCGGCCTCGCGGCGTCCAATCCGGGCGGGCCGTCGATCCTGAACCCCGCCCTCACGAACCGGCAGGCGGGCCTGCTGGTGGGCGAGGCGACCTTCACCTTCTTCCCAGGCGTGGAGCCGGCGCCGTTCTACCACTTCACGGGCGGCACCTTCGACGCCAACGGCGTTCCCTCGGGGCTCCTCTACTCCAACGAGAACGTCCTCTACGGCTTCGAGCAGGCGGCCTCGCCCTACCAGCCCAACAAAGAGCTGGCGGACGCCGACAAGGCCACCTGCGGCCAGATGAACGTGACCTTCGACGATCATCTGGACGACATCACCCTCCCCGTCTTCTACGTTGGGGCCGGCGGCGGCTTCGGCGAGCTCGGCATCTACACCACCACGCTCCTCGGCAGCACCGACGTGACGGCCCTCGTCATCAACAAGGTACCGCCCGCGGCCCGCATTGCCGACTACGGCCACGCGGACCTGTTCCTGGCCAACGACGCCCAGACGCTCGTCTGGCAGCCGATGCTCGATTGGCTGCGGACGCGCTGATCTCGACATGGCCCGAGGGGTTTCCCTCGGGCCGCTTGCCTTTTCGCGGCAACGGTCCTGAGGTAGAATCGCGGCATGAAGAAACACATCATCGTTCCAGCCACGGCGGAGCAGATCGCGCGGAACCTCGGCGTGACCCAGGAGGATCGGGACATCGTCGCCAAGGTTTTGAGGGAGATCGACGAAGAGGACAGGGTCTCTTCCGCCAAGGCTTCGACGATGGATTCGTCCTCGACTTCCGGCTACAGGTTTCCTCCAAAAGATAGATAAGCTCCGGCTCGCATGCCTATCCTGGATGCCGGGTCCCCGGTGAGGGGGCAGAGTGTCTTTCTGAACGTTCCCTATGATGCGGAGTACGGCTCTCTTTTCATCGCGCTGATCGCGGGTATCACGGGTCTCGGTGGCACTCCTCATTGTGTTTTGGAGGTGCCGAGCGGCGGCCGGAATCGTTTGGACAGGCTCTTTGAGCTCATCGTGAGCTGTGACGCTTCCGTTCACGATCTCAGTCGCGTAACGCTTTCCGGAGCGTTCGAAGTCCCCCGTTTCAACATGCCATTCGAGCTGGGAATTACGTTTGCCCTGTCCCAGATGAGAGGCCATAGCTTTTTTCTTCTGGAGGAGAAGCCCCTCCGGTTGCAGGCGAGCTTGAGCGATCTAAACGGCCACGATCCTCATATCCATGATGGAACGGCGGCCGGTATTCTTCGATGTCTCCTGGACTGCTTCGGTACGGCCGCAGGATCTCCTCCCCTGTCCCTGCTGGAAAGCCTGGCGAGACGGCTGATGCGCACAGCCCTCAAGCTTCAGAGGCAGTACAAGACAGACAGCCCCTTCCTGCCTCATCTGTTCAAACAGCTTGCTTGGGCCGCCACCGAATCCGCGAGAAGCCAGGGTCTGATTCAGTAGCCTTGCCCTCCCCCACCCCCTCCGCATACCTTTAGGGCATGGCGCAGCCCTGGGATCCCGATTTCGAGCGCGACGAGGAGCTTGGCCTCGAGGAGCGGCGCAAGACCCGCCGCCCCCGGAAGTGGCGGGTGGTCCTGCACAACGACGACTTCACCACGATGGAGTTCGTCGTCCACGTGCTGGTCACGCACTTCCGCAAGTCGGCCGCCGAGGCGGTGCAGGTCATGCTCCAGATCCACAGGAAGGGAGTGGGCGTCGCGGGTGTCTACTCCAGGGAGGTGGCCGAGACCAAGGTGGCCGAGGTCATGGACGAGGCGCGGGCGAACGGCATGCCGCTCAAGGTCACGGCCGAGCCCGAAGAGGAAGGACGAGGCGAGGACGAATGAAGCTTTCCGAAGACCTGCAGATCTCCCTGACCGTGGCCATTTCCGAGGCCGGACGGCTGGGGCACGAATACGCCGGGCTGGAGCACCTGCTCTACGCCCTCACCTTCGACGAGGAGACCGCCCGGGTGCTCAAAAACGCCGGGGCCGATCTCGATCAGGTTCGGGAAGACCTCGCCGAATACCTCTCCGAGGAGCTCGAGAAGGTCGAGGACGAGGGCCTTCAGCCGCGCCTGACGCTGGGCGTTCAGCGGGTCCTCTCCATGGCCGCCGCCCGCGTGGAGGGCACCGGCAAGCAGGAGATCAAGGGCTCGGACGTGCTGGTGGCCCTGTTCGACGAGACCGACTCCTACGCCGTCGCAGGTGCTGGAGAGCGAGGGGGTGAACCGGCTCGACGTGGTGAGCTACCTCGCCCACGGCGTCTCCAGGCTCCAGCCGCCCTACTTCAGTGGCTCCTCGCCCTCCGATCTGCCCGCCGGAGACGAGGATGAGGACGACGACGAGGATGGGCGCCAGCGGGGCGGCCCGGCCGGCGATCCCCTCAAGGCCTTCACCCAGGACCTCACGCTCCTCGCCGACCGGGGCGGCATCGATCCCGCTCATCGGCCGCGACAAGGAGGTTCTGCGCACCCTCCACATCCTCCAGCGGCGGCGCAAGAACAACCCGCATCTACGTGGGCGACCCCGGCGTGGGCAAGACCGCCCTGGTGGAAGGGCTGGCCCTGCGGATCGCCAAGGGCGAGGTTCCGGAGTCGTTCAAGAAGACCAAGGTCTTCCGGCTCGACCTCGGCGCGCTGATCGCCGGCACCCGCTACCGCGGCGACTTCGAGAACCGGCTGAAGGCCGTGCTCGACGGCGCTGGCCGAGCAGGAGAATCCGGTCCTCTTCATCGACGAGATCCATACCGTCGTGGGCGCCGGCAGCGCCGGCCGCGGCACCATGGACGCCTCGAACCTCCTCAAGCCCGCCCTCCAGGACGGCACCCTGCGCTGCATCGGCGCCACCACCTGGGAGGAGTACCGCCAGACCTTCCAGAGCGACCAGGCGCTCGTCCGCCGCTTCCAGAAGGTGGAGATCACCGAGCCCTCGGTGAGGAGACGATCGAAGATCCTCGTGGGACTGCAAGGACCGTTACGAGAAGCACCACGGCGTGACCTACACCGAAGAGGCCATCGACGACGCCGCCGTGCTGGCCGACCGCTACCTGCGCGACCGCCGCCTGCCCGACAAGGCCATCGACCTGCTCGACGAGGCCGGCGCCGCCGTCTCCCTGCGCGGGGCAGAAGAGCGTGGCCCTTCAGGATCTGGAGGAAGTCCTCGCCATCATGGCCCAGATCCCGGCGCGCCACGTCAAGGGGAACGACAGGAGCAGCTCCGCAAGCTGGAAGAGCGAGCTGAAGGCCGTGGTCTTCGGCCAGGAAGAGCCCATCCAGCGCCTCGTCTCGGCCATCAAGGTGGCGCGCGCCGGCCTGCGCGACGCCAGCAAGCCCGTGGGCTCCTTCCTGCTCACCGGCCCCACGGGCGTGGGCAAGACCGAGATGGCCAAGCAGCTCGCCGAGGTGCTGGGCATCTCCTTCCTGCGCTTCGACATGAGCGAGTACATGGAGGCGCCACACCGTCTCCCGCCTGGTCGGCGCCCCCCCGGGCTACGTGGGCTACGACCGCGGCGGCCTGCTGACCGAGGCGGTGGCCAAGAACCCCCACGCCGTGCTGCTCCTCGACGAGATCGAGAAGGCCCACCCGGACGTCTTCAACATCCTCCTCCAGGTGATGGACCACGGCACCCTGACCGACACCAACGGCAAGCCCACCGACTTCCGCCACGTCATCCTGCTCATGACCTCGAACGTCGGCGCCCGCGAGCTGCTCCCAGCGCGCCCTGGGTTTCAGCGAGCTCGACACCCTGGGCTCGGGGGGGCGGACCCCCAAGGAAACCGACGCCGACAAGGCCGTGGAGCGCCTCTTCAGCCCGGAGTTCCGCAACCGCCTGGACGCCCGCCTCCGCTTCAACCCGCTGTCGCCCCTGGTGATGGAACAAATCGTGGATAAATTCATCCGCGAGCTTTCCAAGCAGCTCGCGGAAAAGAACGTGAAGATCGAGATCACCGAAGCGGCCCGCAAGCTCCTGGCCGAAAAAGGTTTCGATCCCGCCTTCGGCGCCCGCCCCCTGGCCCGGGTCCTGGAAGAGACCGTCAAACGTCCCCTCACCGACGAGCTCCTCTTCGGAGCGCTGGAGAACGGGGGCACGGCGACGGTGGACGCCGAGGGCGGCGAGGTGGCGATGCGGTACGCGTCGGCCTGATCGCGTGGGGCCACCCCCGGGCCACCCTTGAGGGTGGTGTGGCCCGGGACGGGGATCAGGTATCATCACCCCTGCACGATCCGAAAGAACCTGTAAACCCGCATGGGCCGGGCGGCGGCAGCCCCGCTTTTCCGGCTGGCTTCCAAGGAGGTGGGGTGATGGCTGGGAAGTTCGAGTTGAAGAAATCGGGCAACGGGCAGTTTCAGTTCCATCTGAAAGCGAGCAACGGTCAGGTCATCCTGGCCAGCGAGCAGTACAAGGAGCGGCGCGGAGCCCAGCGCGGCATCGAGTCGGTCAAGCGCAACGCCGAAATTGCCGCCCGCTACGAGCGGAAGACCGCGAAGAGCGGCCAGCCCTACTTCGTCCTGCGAGCCTCGAACGGCAGGACCATCGGCCAGAGCGAGATGTACAACACCGCCGCGGCCATGGAGAACGGCATCGAGTCGGTCAAGAAGAACGCGCCCGGTGCCAAGGTGGAAGACCAGAGCCAGACCGCTTGACGCCGCCGGGGCTCGTTTGAGCTAGCACGAGACACCTCTAAGAAGGGAAGGCTACAACGCCTGACCGTCTCCAGCCGTTGAAGGCTGAAGAAGCACCAAGGAGGTACGATGGCCAGACAGACTCGTATCCGGCTGTTCTCGTTGCTCGTCCTGCTCGCCGTTCTGGCGGGGATCGCCGCGGCGCCCGTGCCGCCCGCCTACGCCGCTCCCTGTTGCAGCAGTTGTGACAGCCGTGAGCTTGCTTGCCTCAACGGCACGCTCTATCCCGAGTGCGGTGGCGATCCCGCCTGCTGCTTCAACAAAGTGGCGACCTGCTGGAGGTGGTGCAACTTCGGCTGCTGATGCCCAAGGGTCCTGTCCGGCTTCCGCCTTGGAAGCCGGGCAGGACAGGGCCGCATCCAGAAGCGCCCTTTGCTCGTGCGGGGCCGGGGAAGGATTCCGGCTACCGCCCCATCTTTCGTGGATTCCCCGGACCTCCTTCCGCGACACCCGGCAGCGTTCGGGCGCTATGCGGCAGCCCATGTGCTCGACTCGGCAGCATATCCGGCTCTCGCGGAACGCAATCCGCGCCTCTCGGGAAGAGATCGGCGGGTGCGCCCCCGCGTTCCGGGGCTCCACGCTATATATTTCTACCTCTCAGCTATATAGCCGTGATCCCTACCAGCAAGGGGGAGACTCGCGGGAAGGACTCCCGCTACCGCGGCTATATGGCCGGCTCTCACAATTATATGGCCGGGTGTTCCGGCAAGAAGGGGGAGAGTGCGGGGAACGCTCCCCGGAGGCGCGGCTATATAGCCCGCTTGCACGGCTATATAGCCCGCTTGCACGGCTATATAGCCGCGCATCCGCCCCTCCAGTCCCGGCCTCGCCGCTATATAGCCGAGTGCCAAAAATATATAGGGCCGGCACTGCTTACGGGCTCGGCAGCTGGAAGTTGGACGCGTGGAAGTGGACGATAAGCCACCGGCCCTCCTGGTGGCGGAAGACGAACGTGCGGCGGAGCACGGCTCCCTCGTTCCGGACGTTGAACGTCACGATCGCGGTGTCGCCGGAGGCATCCACCTTGAGATCCTCCGGCACGATGTGAGTTTGCGCCGTGGCCTTGCGCGCCGTTTCCACATATTTCCGAAAGATGTCGACCACGGCCGGCTTGCCGTTGACCCGGTCCGCCTGGGCCAGCGGAACGAAGGCCGCGATGTCGTCCGCGAAGAAAACGGCCATGCGGTCGGCGTCGAGCGCGTTCAAGGCGTCCATGAAGCCGGTCATGGCCTCCCGCACGGAAGCCTCGCCAGCCGCCGGAGCCTTGGAAGGTTCCGAAGCGGACGCCGTGGACACTGAGGCCGCGAGGATTACGAGGAAAATGGCGGCGGATCGGCTCATGGGGTGGGCTCCTTTCTCTTCGCCACTTGGGTTACGCGGAGTATGCTTCGGCAGCCATGGTACCTTGCGGACGAATCTTCCTTTCCCTGTTCCTCTTTCTGGGGAGCCTACCCCTCAACGCCGGGCCTCTCCAGGATCTCGCGAAGCTTCAGCGGGACACCAACGCCGCCCGGCTGGCGGCGGTCCAGGAGATCCTGAAGGCGCGCGGGATTCCCTTCGAGGTGCAGCCGTTCGACGGCGGCAGCAACGTGGTGGTGAGCTTCGGCACGGGTGGGCGCGAAATCGTGGTGGGGGTTCATTTCGACGCGGTGAAGCTCAAGGACGGCTCCCTCAGCCGGGGGATGGTGGACAACGGCGCGGGGGTGGTCGCCGCCGCCGGGCTGGCGGAGGGGTTGCGGGGGAAGGCGCTGAAGCACCGGGTGCGGATCGTCTTCTTCGACCAGGAGGAGACGGGCTTCGGAGGATCGAAGGCGTTCGTGGCGGTGCGCCAGCCGGCGGAGGTGGCAGCGGCGGTCAACGTGGACATCGTGGGGTACGGCGACACGCTCCTCTTCGGCGGCGGCAAGGGCGCGGGCAGCGACGGGGTGTTCCGGGCCCTTCAGCGGGTCTGCGCGGCGCGGCGGCTCTCCTGCCTGGAATTCGCCTTCTTCCCCCCGGGAGACGATCTCAGCTTCGAGGCGGCGGGCATTCCGAACGTCTCCGTGGCCTTTCTCCCCGCCGTGGAGGCCCACCAGCTCTGGCTGCTCCTGAACGGCGGCGAGCCGGACAAATCGGGGCTGCGGCCGGATCTCGCGCCGAAGATCCTGCAGACGATCCATACGGCGGCGCGACACACTCGACAAGGTGGACGAATCTACATTGGAGCGGGCGACGGGGCTGCTTCTGGACCTGGTCGCCGAGCTCGATTCGGCTCTATTCAAAGGAGAGGGACCATGACAGACCTGCGGTATCCCGTCGGCAAGCTCCACAAGGAGCCCCAACTGACGGAAGAGAAGCGCCGGGAGATGATCGACCAGATCGAGCAGGCCCCGGGGCAGCTGCGCGCCGCCGTCCAGGGCTCTGACGGCCGAGCAGCTCGAGACCCCGTACCGGCCCGAGGGGTGGACGGTCCGGCAGGTGGCCCACCATGTTCCGGACAGCCATGTGAACGCGTACATCCGGTTCAAGCTGGCGCTGACGGAGGAGACGCCTCCCATCAAGACCTACGAGGAGGCGGAGTGGGCCAAGCTGCGCGGACACGGCCACGGTGCCGGTGGAGGTCTCGCTGGTGCTGCTGGAGAGCCTGCACCGGCGGTGGGTGGCGCTGCTGCGCTCGATGTCGGCGGCGGATTTCGAGCGGACGCTCCGGCATCCGGATCACGGAATCATCAATCTCAACGAGCTGCTGTGCATCTATGCCTGGCACGGCCGGCATCACGCGGCGCACGTCACGGGATTGCGGGAGCGGATGGGCTGGTGAGCGCCTCCCGGTCTCCCTTCCGGGACAACGTCGTGATCCTGACCGGCGCCTCGCGGGGGATCGGCCGGGAGATGGCGCTTCAGCTCGCGGACCAGGGCGCGTGGCTGGCGCTGGCCGCGCGGGAGGCCGGGGCGCTTCAGGAGGTCGCCGCCGAGTGCGTGCGGCGCGGAGCGCGGGCGGTAGCCATCCCCACGGACGTGGGGGAGGAGGCGCAGTGCGCGGCCCTGGTGGCCCGGGCGGTCGAGGAATTCGGGCGGGTCGACACGCTGATCAACAACGCCGGCATCGGCATGTGGGCGCGGTTCGACGAGGTGCGCGACCTCTCGATTTTCGAGCGGATCATGAGGGTGAACTACCTGGGGAGCGTCTACTGCACCTGGCACGCGCTGCCGCACCTCAAGCGGACGCGCGGGCGGATCGTGGGAGTCTCCAGCCTCACGGGGAAGACGGGGGTGCCCACCCGCAGCGGCTACGGCGCGAGCAAACACGCCATGGCCGGCCTCTTTGATTCCTTGCGGATCGAGCTGATGGAGACCGGCGTCACGGTGACCATGGCCTACCCGGGATTCGTGGCCACGGAGATCCGCGAGCGGGCCTTCGGGCCGGACGGCAAGCCCCTGGGCACGAGCCCGGTCCGAGAAGCCGAGGTCATGGCGGCCGGCACCTGCGCCCGCCTCATCCTGGAGGCCGCGGCCAAGCGCCGCCGCGAGCTGGTGATGACCCGCCGGGGGAAGCTCGGGATGTGGCTCAAGATGGTGGCGCCGGGCTTGGTGGACCGGATCGCGCGCCGGGCGATCGAGGAGGGGCGGTAGAGCCCCTCCTCCCCTGGGCCTACGACTCGCTGCCGCAGTTCTCGATGCAGATGTCATAGACGACATCGCACGAGACGAAGCAAGGGTTCTCGCTGCAGACCACCAGGCACTCCTCGTAGTCCAGCTGGCACTGCTTCTCGCAGGAAGTGCCGGCAGTGCTCGTGCCCGCCTGCATCATCGCCGTCATGCCAAGCCCCAAAGCCAGGGCGATCATTCGGATTTTGTTGGTGTTGCGCATGTTGTCTCCTTTTTCTGGATGTTCTTCTTTGCGTGCATCACTAATCCCTTCCAAGATCCATGCCAACCCCTCCAAATCCATGCCGATTTGCCTTGGAGCTTCCCCGGCTTCCCACAGGCACGTGAATTGCCGACCTTCCTCACGACCCACTCAGCCAGCAGCGGAATTTCCTCACGGCCCTGTTCTTCTCCCAGGGGATCCCCATGCTCCTCGCGGGGGACGAGATGGGCCGCACCCAGGGGGGGAACAACAACGCCTACTGCCAGGACAACGAGATCTCCTGGCTCGACTGGGAGGCCGTGGACCGGGACCTGCTCGAATTCACCTCCCGGCTGATCGCCTTCCGGCGCGAGCACCCGGTGTTCCGCCGGCGCCGGTGGTTCCTGGGCACCCGCATCCACGGCGAGGGGGTGCGCGACCTCGGCTGGTTCCGGCCGGACGGCGAGCTGATGGGGGAGGAGGACTGGCAGGAGGGGTTCGCCCGGTCGCTGGGGGTGTTCCTCAACGGCGAGGCCATCGCGAGCCTGGACTCCCGGGGCGACCGGGTGGTGGACGACAGCTTCTACGTGCTCTTCAACGCCCATCACGAGCCGGTCCCCTTCCGCCTCCCCATGCGGCCGGACTGGGGGGAGCGCTGGGTGGCGGTGTTGGACACGAACGAGCCGATGCCCACGGAGGGCGAGGAAACCGGCGCCGGGGGCGAGGTCGTGGTCGTGGGACGAGCCGTGGTGGTGCTGCGGCGGGTCGGGGAGGAGAAGGAGGGCTGAAGGAAGGGGACTGGCGCGGGGCTTGCTACGCCAGTCCTTCAGGAGGATTTCCATGGACAAGAACTTGGCCAAGATTGAACGTTGGGCTTCTCTCATCGGCGGGGGAGCGGTGCTGGTGGGTGCGGCGGTGCTCTTCTTCCGCCGGCGTTCCCGCGGGGAGGGGGGCGGCAAGGCGTTTCGCGGCAAGTGGCCTCTGCCGGAGGGGGCGCGGCTCGTCCGGCCCGGTGAGCAGGAGACGCTGGAAGGGGTGGAGCAGGCTTCCCTCGAATCGTTCCCCGCCAGCGATCCGCCGTCCATCACGCTGTCTTGAGCAGATGGCTGATCCTTGCGCAATCGCTTTCCGCTCCTTATAATCACCTCCACCTTTCGCCGTAGTCTGGTTCGTTCTCGGCGCCGCCGGCGCCGGGCCTTGTCCTCGTTCGTGAGGAGGAGTCGAGAATGCCGAATGTAGACGTGATGTTCAAGAACAACCCCTGCGGTCAGCAGTGGACCGGTCTGGAGCTTCCGGACATCGTCTTCATGACGCTCCGGGGAAAGGTCACCCTCGAGGAGTGCCAACAGCTCAACGAGGCGCACATCTCTTACGGGAAGGAGGTCGATCACTTCTTCTACATCATCGACCTCGCCGATCTGGATGACTTGCCGGCAAACGTTCGCAAGGAGGCCTCGGAGACGGTCAAGATCCTCCCCCTCCGGGGTACCGCGGTGCTCAACGCGCCCCTGCGCGCCCGCGTCCTCGCCAAGCTCCTGTTGACGGCCGCCAACCTGTTCAAGCGGGGCCCCGAGAGCAATCCGGTGGTCTTCGCGGACACCGAGGCGGACGCCCGGGTCTGGATCGAGAAGCGGCGCCTGCAGATCGCCGAAGCCGCCTAGTCTCTACTAGAGGCGCCCAGGGGCGGCCCGGCCGCCCCGCCGCAACCTCCATCCCCCTTCGTCCATAAGCCTTCGTCCATCAGCATCGGCCGCGCAAGCCGCCCGCGGAGCCACCCGCCTCGAGAGCCTGGGCCTCTCTGGGGTTCTGAGGCTTCTGCATCGCCGTACAGCAGACCGCTATTGACTTACGCCCCACTGATGCCTAGCCTGGGACGATGACGGTTCCGTATACCGAGCTGCACGCCGCCTCCGCCTTCTCCTACCTGGACGGCGCCTCCCTGCCGGAGGATCTGGTGGAACAGGCCGCGGCCCTGGAGCTTCCGGCCATGGCCCTGGTGGACGCGAACGGCGTCTACGGCGCGCCCCGTTTCTACAAGGCGGCGAGCCAGGCGGGCTTGAAGGCACTGGTGGGCGCCGAGATCGCCCTGGAGGACGAGCCCAGCCTCTACCAGCAGCGCGCCCGGTTCGGCCCCCTCGGCCTGGTGCCGGACCCCAAGCCGTGGATCCCTCCAGGCAGACAACCCGGACCTACGATTCCCAGGCGCGCGTGACCGTGCTCGTCGACAACCAGGCCGGCTACCGCAACCTCTGCCGGCTGCTCACGACCGCCGCCCGCGGCCGGCCCAAGGGGGAGGCGCGCGTCTCCTGGGACCTGCTGGCCGAGCATGCCGGCGGCCTCCACTGCCTGACCGGCGGCGAAGAGGGGCCGCTGGCCCGCGAGCTGTCCGAAGGCGGGATCGACCCGGCCCGCCGGCTGCTGGAACGGCTCTCCGGCTATTTCCCGCGGCCGCCTTCACGTCGAGCTGCAACGCCATCATCTGCGCGAGGAGGAGCACCGGAACCAGGCGCTGGTCGATCTCGCCCGCCGGCTGCGCCTCCCGCTCCTTGCCACCAACGGTGTGCGCTACGCCCGTCCGGAGGACAAGCCGCTGCACGACGTCCTGACCGCCATCCGCCACCACACCACGCTCGACGCGGCCGGCCGCCTCCTGGCCGCCCACCGCGAGCGGCATCTCAAGAGCCCGGCGGAGATGGCCCGCCTCTTCTCCGACCTGCCCCGGGCGGTGTCGGCGAGCGCCGAGCTGGCCGCCTCGCCTCGACTTCACCCTGGCGGACCTCGGCTACCGCTTCCCCGAATACCCGCTGCCGCCGGGCGAGACGCCGGCCTCCTACCTGCGCCACATCACCTGGAACGGCGCCCGCGCCCGCTTCCGGCCGCTCACCGCCAAGGCCCAGGCGCAGATCCAGAAAGAGCTCGACCTGATCGAGAAGCTCGACCTCGCCGGCTACTTCCTGATCGTCTGGGACATCGTCCAGTTCTGCCTGCGCGAGAGGATCCTGGCCCAGGGTCGCGGCTCGGCCGCCAACAGCGCCGTCTGCTACGCCCTGTCCATCACCGCCGTCGACCCGGTCAAGATGGAGCTCCTCTTCGAGCGCTTCCTCTCCGAGGAGCGCGGCGAGTGGCCGGACATCGACCTCGACCTCCCCTCGGGCGACCAGCGCGAGCGCGTCATCCAATACGTCTACCAGCGCTACGGCCCGCACGGCGCGGCCATGACCGCCAACGTCATCACCTACCGCGACCGCTCGGCCACCCGCGAGGTGGCCAAGGTCTTCGGCTACTCCGACGAGCAGATCGACCGGCTGGCCAAGCAGCTCGGCACCTGGAGCTGGGACGTCTCCCGGGGCGACGCCAAGTCGTTCGCGGGCGACCTCGCCGCCGCCGGTTTCGATCCGGAAGAGCCGCGCGCCCAGCTGCTTCTCCCAGCTCTGGGACGCGCATCCACAACCTGCCCCGCCACCTCGGCCAGCACACCGGCGGCATGGTGATCGCCGCCGGCCGGCTCGACGAGGTGGTCCCCCTGGAGCCCGCCGCCATGCCGGGCCGCGTCGTCATCCAGTGGGACAAGGACGACTGCGCCGACCTGGGCATCATCAAGGTCGACCTCCTGGGGCTCGGCATGCTCAGCGCCCTCGAAGAGATGGTCCCCACCATCCACACCCGCGAGAAGATCCACGTCGACCTCGCCCACCTGCCGCAGGACGATCCCAAGGTCTACAAGATGCTCCAGGAGGCCGACACCGTGGGCGTCTTCCAGGTCGAGAGCCGCGCCCAGATGGCCTCCCTGCCGCGCAACCACCCCACCCGGTTCTACGACCTCGTCATCCAGGTGGGGATCATCCGCCCCGGCCCGATCGCGGGCAACCTGGCGAGCCCCTACTTCGAGCGCCGCAACGGCCGCCAGCCGGTCACCTACGCGCACCCGAGCCTCGAGCCGATCCTGGAGCGCACGCTCGGCGTCCCCATCTTCCAGGAGCAGCTCCTGCGGGTCGCCATGGTGGCGGCGGGCTTCACGCGGCGGCGAGGCCGAGGAGCTGCGGCGCGCCATGGGCTCCAAGCGCTCGGTCGAGCGGATGAACGCCATCGTGGACAAGCTCCGCCGGGGGATGACCGAGCGGGGGATCACCGGCAAGCCCCAGGAGGAGATCGTCCAGGGGATCACCTCCTTCGCCCTCTACGGCTTCCCCGAGTCCCACGCCGCGAGCTTCGCCCTCATCGCCTACGCCAGCGCCTACCTGAAGGCCCACCACCCCACGGCCTTCTACCTGGGGATCCTGAACGCCTGGCCCATGGGCTTCTACCACCCGGCGACCCTGGTCCAGGACGCCCAGCGCCACGGCGTCGAGATCCGCCCGCTGGACGTGCAGACCTCGGGCGTGTTCTGCCGCTGGGAAGACCGCGCACTGCGGGAAGGGGAGCGCGACCCGCGCACGGGATCGGTGCCCGCCGTGGGGGCGATCCGTCTCGGCCTGCGGTTCATCCGGGGCCTGCGGGGACGAGCCGCCCGGTCGATCGAGACCGAGCAGGCCAAGGCTCCGTTCGCCGACGCGGAAGACCTCGTCCGCCGCTGCGACCTCCAGGAAAGCGAGCTCGAGAAGCTGGCCGCCGTGGGTGCCCTCGCCTGCTTCGGCCTCACCCGCCGCGCCGCCCTCTGGCAGGTGGCCCGCCTGGGCAAGCCCGCCGGACCGCTGCTCGACCGCCTTCCCGATCCGGAGCCCTCACCGCTCCCGGAAATGACCGCCACGGAGGAGACCCAGGCGGACTACGGGGGCGCCCAGCTCACCCTGGGGCCGCATCCGCTCACCTACATGCGCGCCATTCTGGAGAAGAAAGGCGTGACCCCCGCCGCCGGCTTGGGCGCTCTCGCCAACGGCGCCAGGGTCCGCACCGCCGGCTCCGTCATCGTCCGCCAGCGCCCCGGCACCGCCAAGGGACTCCTCTTCCTGACCCTGGAAGACGAGACCGGCATGTCCCAGGCCGTCGTCCCCCCGGACCTCCTCCAGCAGCACCGCAAGCTGATCGTCGGCGCCCCCGGCCTCGTGGTCGAAGGCGTCCTCCAGAAGCGGGACGGGACGATCTCGGTGAAGGGGGAGAAGTTCTGGTCCTTGAAGGAGCTGGTGGCGGTGCCGAGCCATGATTTCCGGTGATGGAGTCCAGCCCCACCGGGCGGCTCCTGACTACCCGGGGGCGCGTGGCGGGGCTGTTCTTTTCGGGTCATTCTCGACAGGGACGAGATCCCCCTTCGAGGAGGTGACCCATGCTTCAGATCCGTACCGTCCTCTGTCCCGTCGATTTTTCGGAGGCCAGCTCGGAGGAGCTTGGCCTGGCCACCGAGGTGTGCCAGTCGTTCGGCGCCCGGCTGGTCCTTCACCACAACGTCGGCAACGCTCCGCTCGGCCCCGCGGCTTCGTGGATGTGGCATCAGGAGCATCGCAAAGGGCACTCTCCCGAGGAGATGGCCTGTGACCGCCTGCGCGAGATACTGGAGGCCCTGCCTCCCGAAGTGCGGTCCGAGGCCCGCCTCAGCAGCGGGATCGCGGCGCCCGCCATTCTGCACCTGGAAGACGAGCTGGACGCCGATCTGGTCGTCATGGCGACCCACGGGGCCAGCTCCAGCGACCATGCGTCCATCGCCGAGCAGATCGTCGAGCAGTCCCGCTGCCCCGTGCTGGTCCTCCATGGCGGCGCCGGCCGGGCCCTGCACCTCACACCCGAGGCCACCACCCGGATCTTCGACGTCCTGGTGCCCACGGACCTCTCGCCCGCGGGCGAGCGCGCCGTTTCCTATGCCTTCGAGCTGGCCCGGGTCCTGCCCATCCGGCTTCACCTGTTGCACGTGATCCTGCCCAGAAACACCGCCTGGATCGAGACCGGCGTTTCCATGGGAGAGCCGCAGCTACGGCAGGGCGCGCCCAGCGAGGAGGCCCGGGACCGGCTCGCGGCCCTGGTGCCCGAGGACATCCAGAACCGCGTACGCCTGCACGTCGAGGTCGGGGATCCGGTGGAGAAGATCGCCGAGGCCTCCGACCGCCTCGGCGCCTCCTGCATCGTGATGGGCGCCCATGCCCGCGGCTTCCTGCGCCGGATCTTCACGCACGACACCTCCCGCGAGATTCTGCACAAGGCGGCGTGCCCCGTGTGGTTCGTGCCGGAGACGCGGGCGGCTTGAGGCCGGCGAAGGCCGGATGTTCGCGGCCCGCACATAGAATCGCCCGGTGAATCGCCCGGTGAATCGCCCCGGCCACCCCATCCTCATCCTCGGCGCCGGGGCCGCCGGGCTCCTCGCCGCGATCTTCTCCGCGGCCCGGGGCCGCCGCGTCGTGCTCCTGGAGCGGACTCCGGACGGCGGCCGCAAGATCCTGGTGAGCGGGGGCGGGCGGTGCAACATCCTGCCTTCGGCCGTCGATCCCGAGCGGTTCGTCACCGACTCGTCGCCCAACACGTTGCGGAAGATCCTCACCTCCTGGCCTCTCGCGGAGCAGCGGCGGTTTTTCGAAGAGGAGGCGGGGATTGCCTCTCGCCCTGGAAGCCGAGTCGGGCAAGCTCTTTCCGGTCTCGAACAGCTCCCGCGAGGTGCGGGACAAGCTGATGTCGCTGGCGCGGCGGCGGGGCGCGGAGGTCCGCTTCAATGCCCGGGTCACGGATCTCGTCCCTCCCAGGGGATCGGAACCGTGGACGGTCCGGCTCGACGGCGGCGAGGCTCTTTCCGCGTCCGCCGTGGTCGTGGCCACCGGCGGCCTCTCGATGCCGGGGACGGGGAGCGATGGCTCCGGCTTCGGCATGGTCCGCCGGCTCGGCCACACGGTCCACGAGACGTATCCGGCCTTGACGCCGCTGACCCTCGATCCTCCCCGCTATGCCTCGCTCGCGGGGATCTCGCGCGTGGTGACCCTGCGGGCTCCGGATGCCAGGCGGCCGTTCACGACGCACGGCGGTTTCCTCTTCACCCACCGGGGGTACAGCGGCCCGGCCGTGCTCGACATCTCTCACCGGGCGGTGCGCCTGCGGCAGCCGATCCGCGTGCAGTGGACGGACCTCGACGCCGCGGCCTGGGACCGGCTCCTGCGCGAGACGCCGGGCACCGCTTTCAGCCTGCTGCGCCGCCATCTGCCGGACCGGCTGGCCGAGGCTCTTCTTCAGGATGCCGGCGTGGCGGGGGACCGAGCCCTCGCCCAGCTTCGCCGCGAGGAGCGCCAGAGGCTCGTCGAAGCCCTCGCCGACCATCTCCTTCCCTGGACGGGCAACGAGGGGTACCGCAAGGCCGAGGTCACCGGCGGCGGCGTGGCGCTTTCCGAGATCGATCCGCGGACGATGGAGAGCCGCCTGCACCCCGGCCTGTTCCTCTGCGGCGAGATCCTGGATGCCTTCGGGCCCATCGGCGGCTACAACTTCCTCTGGGCCTGGGCCACGGGACGGGCCGCGGGGCTGGGGGCGACGGCGGACTGATCCGATCGATGCCTTCCGGCTTGGCGATCTCCGCTCCTCAGGGGGTATAGAGGAAGACGTCCCTGAACAGGCCGAAGCGGTCCTGGTTGTAGTCGTTGGGCACCAGGTTCGTGGCGTGGCTGTCGAAGAGCACGTGGCCTGAGCTGCTGACGGACAGGAAGGTCGTGCTCCCGGACGAGGCACGGCCCGAGGACATGTTGCCGGACCGGAAAGGTGGCGTGCCGGAACGGCTCACCAGGACCGTCTTGCGCGCCGTCTGATCGAACAGGAAGACGTTGGAGGTGGGGGAGAAGATCGCCGTGATCGGATCGGCCGTCAGATTGGTGGCCTCGCTGGCGAACGCGATGTAGCGGCCGTTCGCGCTGATCTCCGGAATGGAACAATCGCCGTTGGCGCCGCGCGTGCGGCTGACCTGGGTGATCAGCTGGACCTGGCCGGAAACCCGGTCGAAGAGGCGCACGTTCTTGTGGCTGGAGAGAGGGGGCTCCTGCAGGCCGCTGCTGCCGGTGAACACGACGTAGCGGCCGTCGGGGGTCATCGCCGGGAGGTCGTCCCCCGCACCGCTGGCGGTGTTCGCCGAGCTGGCGGAGCGGCTGGCGAAGCGGACCGTGCCGGCGGTCCGGTCGTAGAGGAACACGTCGAGAGCGCTGTTGCCGTCGGTCCCGCCGGGCACCAGCCCGCCGTCGAAGCTGGTGAACACGAAGTAGCGCCCGTCGGCGCTCAGGGCCGCGGGGTAGCCGCTCGCCAGCACCGGGGCAGGCCCGGCGGTCCGGCTGACCAGCGTCAGGCCGCCGGTGGACCGGTCGAAGAGATAGACCACCGGTTGAGAGAGACCGAGATCCGGCGGCGCGGGCGGCAGGCTGGGCAGCAGGTCGGTGGCCCAGCTGGACAGGGCGATCACGCGGCCGTCGGCGCTGACCGGGCCGATGAAGGAATCGTCGTCGCCGTACTGAGCCGGCGAGCCGGCGGCGTGCGAGACCAGGGTGACCAACCCCGAGGCGCGGTCGTAGTAGAAGACGTTGGAAGAGCTCGCGAAGCCCTGTCCGGGCACCAGGTCGGAGGCCCCGCTGTCGAAGACCACGGTCGAGCCGTCGGCGCTGATCGTGGCGTTCGACGACCGGCTGGTGGCGGTCGTGGGCGAGCCGGCCGCATGGCTGACGAGCGTGTTCGTCCCGGCCGTCCGGTCGAACAGGAACACGTCCACGTAGCCGTTGCCCTCGGAATCGATCTGTCCGGGGACCAGGTCGGTCGCCTCACTCACGTACACGATGAAGCGGCCGTCCGCGCTGACGCCGGCTCTGCCGGACCCGTGATTGCCCGTCTGCAGGGGTGACGCCGCCGACCGGCTCACCAAGGTGTAGGTCTTGAGCGTCCGGTCATAGAGAAAGACGTCCAGCTCGCCGTTCGTGTCGCGCTGGCCGGGTACCAGGTTGGGAGCGGAGCTGGTGAAGACGGCATACCGGCCGTCCGTGCTCAGGACGCCGGCCCAACTGTTCCCCGGGGGCGTGCGGGAAGGGGCGGCGGCCCGCGAGACCAGCTCCCGGCCCGCGGTGGTGCGGCCGTAGAGATAGACGTCCGGACCGTCGTTGAGGTCCTTCTTCCCGGCGTCCAGGTTGGTGGCCCGGGTGGAGAAGGCCACCCAGTTCCCATCCGCGCTGAGCTCGGTTTTCAGCACCTCCCCATCGGCTCCGGGATCACCGTTCCGGTCGTAGCTCGCCAGGGTGAGCCGCCGCGAGCTTCCGGTCGTAGAGGAAGGCCTGGACGAAATAGGGCAGTGTCAGCGTGGCAGGGTCCACGAGGTTCGGAGCCTCGCTCGTGAAGGCCACCTGCCCGCCGTCGGCGCTGATTCCCGCCAGCCCGGAGTCGCCGTTCCCAGGCGTCCCGGGGAAGCCGTAGGCCTGTGTGACCAGGCGGATCGCGCCGGTGGCCCGTTCATAGAGATAAACCTGGACGTTGGAGGAAAAGCTCCCGGAGGGATGTCTGCTGAACGCCACCCACCCGGCGTCCCTGCTGAGCGCGAAACGAAACACTTCCGTGTCCGCGGCCTGCACCGGAGAACCCTCGGCATGGCTGACCAGGAGCGCCGTCCCGGTGCGGCGCTGAAAGAGGAACAGGCTCCCCTCGTTCGTTTCCGTCTGGCCGGCCACGAGGTTGGAGGAGTAGCTCTTGTAGGCCACATGCTCGCCATCGGCGCTGATCACCGGCCGGTTGCCACCCTGATCGCCGGGCGTGGTGGGGGAGAGGACGGAGCGGCTGACCAGCACGCTACGGCCCGCGTCCCGGTCATAGAGGAACACGTTGACCGACGGCTCGCCGCCGCCCTGGCCGGTGATGAGGTTCGAAGCCTCGCTTTGAAAGGCCACGAAGCGGCCCTCCGCGCTGATCGACGGCTGGCCGGAGACCCCGTTGCCGGCGTGTGTGGGAGATACGGCCGAGCGGCTGACCAGCACATTCCGCCCCGAGGTCCGGTCGTAGAGGAACACGTTCGAGCTGCCTGTCGTGTCGATCTGCTGGTCCACCAGGTCGGTCGCGTAGCTGCTGAAAGCCAGCCAGCGGCCGTCCGCGCTCAAGGCCAGGAAGTCCCCGGAAGAGCTGTTGCCCGCGATCCGGGCCGACGACCGCGACCGGCTCACCAGCGCCGTCGAACCCGTGTCCCGGTCGAACAGGAAGACGTTCGAGGCCGCCGGCGGACCCTCCTGGCGGGCCACCACGTTGCGGGCGGTGCTCACGTAGGCCACGTAGCGGCCGTCCGCGCTGATCACCGGAGGCGCCAATTGATCGAACACGCCGCCGGCGGGCGTGCCGGGTGCGTTGGCCGTGCGGGTGACCAGGGAGGCCTTTCCCGCGATCCGGTCATAGAGGAAGACGTCGTTTCCCTGGTTCTCGTCCACCAGCCCGGGAACCACGTTCGGAGCGTTGCTGAGGAAGACCAGATATCGCCCGTCGGCGCTCAAGGCGTCGGCCCGGCTGGTTCCGGAGGCCGTAGTGGAGGCCAGGCGCGGCGGGATCTTCGAGAGGAGCTCGATCTGTCCGGCCCCGGCCGCCGCCGTCAGGCCGGCCGCGAGCAGCAGTGCCGCGCAGGCCACGGCTCGATTTCCCGGCGTGAAGCTCGGTCGCACCATGATGTCTCCTTCATTTTCTTCATTCCAAGAGTGATGGCTCCATTGTAGATCGAAAATCGGCCTCTCACTCCTGAAAGAGAATGCGTGGACCCGGAAATCCATTTCGCCGGCCCGGCCCATATAAGATTCCCGCCGAACCACCTCCAAGGAGCCCGCCCATGCTCGACCGCCGTGCCTTTCTTGCTTCCGCCTCCCTCCTGCTGGCGGCCCTGTCGACCGGTTGCGCCGGCGCTCCGGCCCGGCCCAAGGCCCCGGTCCCGGCATCGGCCGTCGAGATCAACATCCTCCAGATCAACGACGTGTACGAGATCACGCCCTTGGAAAACGGCAAGTGGGGCGGGCTCGCCCGGGTGGCCACGATCCGCAAGCGCCTCCTGGCCGAGAACCCCAACACCTTCACCGTCCTGGCCGGTGACTTCCTGAACCCCTCGGCCCTGGGCACCGCCAAGGTGGACGGCCAGGCTCTGTCGGGCCGTCAGATGGTCGACGTGCTCAATGCCGTGGGCCTCGACCTCGCCACGTTCGGCAACCATGAATTCGACCTCAAGGAAGACCAGCTCCTGGCACGTCTCGGCGAGTCGCGCTTCCGCTGGACCTCGGCCAACGTGACACGGGCGAGCGGCGGGGCCTTCCCGGGCGTGAGCCTCCAACACGTCTTCACGGCTGAGAGCGGGGGAGACCGCGTCCGCGTTGGATTCCTCGGCGTCACCCTGGACAGCAACCGCAAGGCTTTCGTCACCTACGCCGACCCCATCGGCTCCTTCCGCAAGCAGCTCGAGTCCTTGCGCGGCCAGGCGGACGTGGTGGTGGGCCTGACCCACCTGGCCTTCGATCAGGACCAGGCCCTGGCCGAGGCCCTCCCCGGGATCGATCTCATCCTGGGCGGCCACGAGCACGAGAACACCCGGGCCTACCGGGGCTCCGACTTCACGCCCATCCTCAAGGCCGACGCCAACGTCCGCACCGTCTACGTCCATCGCCTGACCTGGGACACCGCCCGCAAGCGCCTCGCCGTCGACTCCGAGCTGATCGCCGTCACCGACGAGATCCCGGAAGACCCGGAGGTGGCCCAGAGGGTGAAGTCCTGGGTCGACCGGGGTTACGAGGGCTTCCGTCAGGAGGGCTTCGAGCCCACCGAGCAGGTGGCGGTGTCCACCGTGCCCCTCGACGGCCGCGAAGCGAGCATCCGCAACAAGGTCACCGACCTCACGGCCCTCCTCGCCCGCGCCTTTCTGGCCGAGGCCGAGGGCGGCGAGCTCGCCGTCTACAATGCCGGCTCCATCCGGCTCGACGACGTGCTGGCCCCCGGTCCCATCACCCAGTACGACGTGCTCCGCATCCTTCCCTTTCCCGGCAAAGTCCTCACCGCCGACATCAAGGGAAGCCTGCTGGCCCGCGCTCTGGACCAGGGCCTCGCCAACCAGGGCAAGGGAGGCTTCCTGCAGACCGTCAACGTCAGCCGGAACCCGGGCGAAGGCGGGGGCTGCTGTGGTGGAAGCTGGTCCGTGAACGGGAAACCCTTGGACCCGGCCGGCACCTACCGGATCGCCATCAACGACTATCTGGCGAACGGCCAGGAAAAGGGGTTGGAATTCCTCGAGCCCGGCCCGGACCTCACCCTCGTGAAAGAAAACCGGGACCAGCGCCTGGCCGTCATCGATCAACTGAAGCGCGACTATCCTCCTACAGGCGCGGGCTCTCCGAAGTAAACGGCATGGCGGACGTCCTGAGCTTGTTCCGCCGCGAGGAGTGGCACCCCCCGGCTCCAGAAACCGTCTGGGGCGAGCGCCCATCCCTTTACGAGCACATCCGGCGGCATCTCCAGCCGGACGGCGTGGGCCTTGCCCCCGGCGGCGAGACCCTCCCGGACGAACCCGAGGAGGAGGCCTCCCAGATCCGCTGGAGCGCGGGAGCCCTCGACGGCACCCTGGGGCATCACGCGGGGGAGGCCGAGGACTCGGAAACCGCCGGCCGGATCTTGAAAGCCCTGCGCCCCGCCCTGGAGCGCGCGGATGTGGCCCGTTTCCGCGAGCTGTACCAGTGGCTGCTCCAGGATCAGGCCCTCGGCCTCGCCGATCCTCTCCTCTCGACCGTCTGGGAGATCCGCGCCAGCCTCCCCCTCGACCGCCTGCGCACCCTCGCCCGCTGGCTCGCCACCCAGGCTCCAGACCGCGAGCCCGTCAAGCTCGGCATGGCCCTCCTGGGCCTCTTCGGAGACGCCGAAGACCGCGGCCTCCTCCTCACCCTCGGCCGCCACGACGAGCTGACTCTCTTCGCCGCCGTGGCCCTGGCCAACCTCCGCGAAGCGCCCGAGGAAGCCCTCTGGCAACTGGCCCGCGGTGTCACCGGGTGGGGGAGGATCCAGGCCGTCGAGCGGCTCGCGGACACCGTGGACCCCCGCATCCGCCGCTGGCTCCTGGTCGAGGGGTACAAGAACGGCGTGATGACCGAATACACCGCCGTCCTCTGCGCCCGAACCGGGGGCCTGCGGGCGGAGCTCGAAAAGGATCCTCCCGACGAAGACGTCCTGACCGCGGCCGGCTCCCTCATCGGCGCCCTGATCCTCGGCGGACCGGCGGAAGACATCGACGACTACGAGGACGGCGCCGCCGTGGTGGACCGCTACCTCACCCTCCTGGCCCCCCGCGCCGAGACCCTCCGCCACTTCCGGCAGGTCGACTTCATCCGCTTCTTCCTGGCCCCTGGGGAAGAAGACGAGAATGAAGACGCCGAGTGGGCCGACCGCGCAACCCGGGGCTGGTCCCCCGAGCTGCGCCGGCGGCTTCTTGCTCTGTGCGACGAGATCCTGGCCCGCCCCCATTGGCGAGACCTGGTCCGCGAAAGCCTCGACTCCCCCGATCTGAGCACCCGCTTGCAGGCCATCGGCGCCGCCAGTGCCCTGGACATGGACGTCTGGGAAAAGCTCTTCGAAAGGCTCGCCGCGGGAGACTCCGACCTCTGGAACGCCGTCGCCCAGACCCGCGACCCTGCACGGTTCGACCGCCTCCTCGACTTCGCGCGCCGGACGATCGATCTCGACTCCATCGCCACCGGCCCGGCCGACAGCCTGGGGCTGGGCCCCGCCTATGCCCAGCACTCCCACCTCGGCTTCATCGTCCAGGAGCTCCACCGTTTCCCGGGAAAGGGGTGGGACCTCATCCGGACGGGCCTGCGCAGCCCGGTCGTCCGGGACCGCAACGTGGCCCTCCGAGCGCTCAGCGCCTCTCCGAGGGACCAATGGGAGCCCGAGGCGGAAATGGTCCTCCGCCGCGCCCTCCGCGAAGAGCCCAGGGAGGACGTGCGGGAAAGGATGCAGCTCGTCCTCGAGGGGAAGCCCTTCGAGGACGAAGACGAGGGCTGAGCCCCTGTTGGAGTAGCGCCCCCCTGGGACCGCCGGCATCCCTGCCGGCCCGACTAACTTTCTTTCAGGTCCGTCAACCTCAGTTACAGCGCTTCTTCGTGTCCGAGGCGTCAGCGGACACGGTATCGCGACCCAGCCCGCAGTTAATGGCGTCCTTTTCGTTGTCGCGGGCATTGATGATGTCCTTGCCGACACCGCCGGAGATCGAGTCCGAGCCGCTTCCTCCGGTGATCGTGTCGGTACCCGCACCGCCCTCCAACGTATCGTTCCCGGCGCCGCCGTCGAGAGTGTCGTCGCCGATCTCGCCGTCGAGAACATCGCCCCGCGCGCCTCCCGTCAGGACGTCGTCGCCCGCTCCGCCCTTCACCCGCATGGGAACGGCGTCTCCGGGTTCTCCCTCCTGCTGGCTCACCCGGTCGTTCTTGTCGCCGAGATCGATCGAGACGAAGCTGGCGCTCGCGACGTCACAGACCGCCGTTCCTGTGAAGGCCTGGCACCCCGGCCCCACGGCGATCGTCGCGGTCGAGTCGCTCACCGTGAAACCCTGGACGAACTGCCCGGTCGCGGGATTGAGGGCCGAGCCCCGCGCATTCACCACCACCGTGTTGACCTCGTTGTTCCCCGCCTTGAAGACGACCGCCGACCCCTCCACCCGCACGACGCCGGCCGACGCCAAGGGCGGAACCCCCATCCAGGCAAAACCGAAAGTGGCCGCAACGGTAACGGCCACAAGGCCGCCACGCAGATCTTGTCTCATATTCAAACCGTGTTCCTTTCTTGGGAAGAACCCTCCCCTCCGGTGTGGCGAGAGAGGGTCAGGGTGCCATAGGCGTTTCGCGTGAGGTTTTCGTTACGCACAGCCCGGGAGGAGAGGCACCCTCTACGCACATCTTGGGGTCTTCATGAGGGTGCGGAGGGATCGTAAAGATCTGCCCTTCGAGGAGACGGCCCGCCGTACGGTGCACCCGGAAAGGGCGTCGGTAGAGGACTGGGCCGTCTCTACGGAACGGTGTTGCCGCTGCAAACGGTAGGGTTCCGGGGATGTTGAGGAAGCGCCCCCGTAATCTCAACTTGCGCCTTGGCACAACGGGTCCGTAGAGACGTCCCCAGTCCTCAACCGGGCACTCTCCGGGTCCACAAACGGCGGGGCGTCTCCTCGGAGGGGACACGAACGATTCATGGCAACCGATTGGATCACCCAGCCCAAACGGTACCTCCTACCGAAGCGGGACCCCGCACTTCGAACAGAAGGCCTGGGAAACGCTCCTCCCCAGATACCTGTTGCAGGCCGGACACCGCCAGTTCCACAAAGAGAAGGCCACAAGGGCCGCGACCATCGTAAATGAAGCCCCAAGCAGCACCGAGGGCGCCAAACCGAAGAAAGCCTCCACCTTCTCATTGAAGAACGCGAGGACGAGGAAGACGGCGAGAACCGGGAGGCTGGCCCCAATCTGCCGCCTCCGCCTTCTGGCGTACTCGGCCTTGAACTCGGAGAGCTGCTGTTCGGTGTATTGCATGGTGCTGTCTCTCCTTCAGGGCGGTCCAGGGGCAAGGCGTTTCTGAGATAGGATTTCAGAGGACGGGATTGTATCGGGAAGGGCCCGTGTGGGCTAGCCGTCGCCTAGGCGCTCACAGGAGGAGCACCCAGTAAGGGGAGAAGTTTGACCAGCCTGCATCTAATCGCGAATGTAGAGCTGTAGCACGAGCTACCTAGCAATGGGCATTCTCACGGTATAATGAAGCCTGGATCCAAGCAATGGCTAGAGCAATGACCCACCTGCGCCCCCCTTTACGCTGGGCAGGCAGTAAGAAGCCGCCTTCTTCCACAACTTCGCCTTGCCGCTTCCGGCGCCTTTAAGCGGTATGTTGAGCCCTTTGCGGGTTCTGCCTGCTTGTTCTTTGCTCTAAGGCCGGCCATAGCCATCTTAAATGATATTAACAAAGAGTTAATAAATTTTTATGAGGTGCTTCGGTCGCATCCTCGTTTACTTGCCCGCTTGGTCTCGGCAATGCCCAATTCAGCTAGCTACTACTATGAGTTGAGATGTGTTCCCATAGAGCAGATGTCCCAATTGCAGAGAGCTGCGAGATTTCTGTATCTTAATCGATACTGCTTCAATGGCGTTTATCGAACGAACAGAAAGGGGATTTTCAATGTGCCCCGGGGTGTCAAGACTGGTAATCTTCCTTCGGAATCAGAGCTATACAAATGCTCTATTTTTCTGAGGCGGGCTGAGCTGGAGGCGGAAGATTTTGTTACGGTTATGAACCGGGCGACTTGTGGCGACTTTGTCTATCTTGATCCTCCATACGCATCAGTGGACAGAAAAACTTATGGGGAATACGGTTACGGCACCTTTTCTTCAGTCGATGAATCCAGGCTCATAGCCTCAGTTCTTGCTGCTGAATCTAATGGGGCCAAGGTTCTTCTTTCATATCGCGATAATCATGCGATAGTGTCTCAGCTTCCCCATTGGCACTGCCGGCGCCTTGTCGTTCGTCGCCACATTGCTGGCTTTGCTGCTTGTCGGCGGTCCATTGATGAAGTACTCTTGGCAAATTTTCCATTGTCAAATGTATTAGGGGCTGTGCTGTGACCACGAGACCTGATCCCGGTGAAAGATATCTTCGGTTGGCTGTCGCTAGCGATCTCCATGCCTTTTCTGAAATGAGTGGCATGCCTATGCCTTCCCATCTTCAAGTCACGGCCGCTGAGGGGGAGCCAGGTAAGAATCCAATTTCTGGTCTTTTTAGACTGATAACAGAGGCATCCTTGCGTGCAGATCTTCTGCTGTGTCCGGGTGATCTTGGCCACCAGGCCCAGCAAATCGCCATACAGTATGCTTGGTCATCTTTGCATAGGATGAAGACATTGATTAATGCAGTTGATCTAATGGCAACAGCTGGAAACCACGATCTTGATTCTCGTCATTTAGTCAACGAGTACGATGCTTTAGAATTTTTAAAAGGCTTGTCTCCTGCTTTTCCATTCGCTGACGAATCGCTGAACGATAAATTCTGGTCGCGGCACTTTGTTGTCTGCGAAGGTGACGGGTACAGAGTTCTAGTATTGAATAGTAGTGCTTATCATGGCGCTGGTGGAAAGGAGATCGACCACGGTCGCATTGCGGAGACTACCATTGCCAAGATTAAGAGAACCCTGGAAGATTTAGATCCTAAGCCAGTTAATGTGCTGCTTTGTCACCATCATCCTCAGCAACATATGGAGGTCAAGCTTGGCGAATATGATGTTATGAAAAATGGTCAGCTCTTGCTCGACTTACTTGGCTCAGGCAAGTTTGGTCGATGGCTTATTGTGCATGGTCATAAACATCATCCGAAGCTTGCATATGCCTCTGGGGGAGGTTCTTCGCCCACTATATTTTCTGCGGGCAGTCTCTGTGCAAACCTCTATCCCGAGCTACAGAGCATAGCTAGGAATCAATTTCACCTGATTTCCATACCTGTGGGGCAAATTGCTAACTTAGGCTTAATAGGTATTGTCGAGTCATGGGATTGGGCCAGCGGTGAAGGCTGGGCTCCTGCCGGATCGGCCTCAGGTCTGCCCGCAATCTGTGGCTTCGGCTATCGGGGTGATCCGTTGCTGCTGGCAGATCGAATTGCTGCAGAAGTACCTGGAGATGTAAGGGCGTGGGAAGAGATTAGAAACGCGGTGCCAGGCGTAGACTATTTAATTCCTCAGGATTTCTTGGCAGTTCGCCATGCTTTGCGCGTGAACCATGGGCTAAGCATACAAGACCTGAATGATCTGCCGCGCCAGATTGGAAGGTACTCATGATAGTTGAGCAGGCGCCATCGATATTCGAGACATTCAATGCAAGAGCATTGGAGCCTAATCAGGTTGCCCGGACATTTGTGCCGTCTGATGCTTACGAGCGTCTCGCGAAGCGGCGAAATACAATAATGGTTGGTCCCCGCGGAAGTGGCAAGACGACTCTCTTGAAGATGCTTCAGCAGCCCGCTTTGGAGTCGTGGGAGCACGACCAGGCAGACCAATACTGCGGGCGTATTGACTTCACGGGAGTGTTCATTTCGACTGACGTAAGCTGGTCTGAGCAGCTTGAAGCACTGGGCGAGGATGAAATCGATGCCAAGACCCATAAGTTGCTCAGTATCGCAGCCTTTACCACCCACACGTTGCACTCGCTGGTTGAGGCGATGCTTAACAGGGTCGAAAACTATAACAAACCGGCAAGGCGAGTTTTTCGGCGAGTGGACCTCTCTATGGAGGGAGAGGCCGAGCTTGCTCGCAGTTTGCGAAAGGCGTGGTATTTGTCTGCCACGATCCCCACGCTGTTGTCCGTCAAGCACGCATTAACTGCTCGATTGTCTGAAATAAAGGAGTTGGCTAGTCTTGAGGCTGTGGCTGGGGCTAGAGATAGGAGCAGTAGATTGGCGGCAATTCCTTTTATTCATCTCAACTTTGTTCAAGCAGCGGCCCTGGCGGTTGAGCAATTTAATGATCTAAGCGGAGAGGGAGGCGGAAAGTGGGCTCTAATGTTTGACGAATTAGAGCTGGCTCCATCATGGGTGCGCACGTATTTGCTCAGGTCTCTTCGCTCAAGCAGTCGACACTTTTTGTTTAAATTGGCCATGAGCCCTTCGACCCCTGATATTCACATGTTTGAGAGTGCGCTCTCCGCAGTGCCGGATCACGATTTCGAGCAGATAGCGCTTTGGTATGCCGAAAAAAATGAAGGTTATAAATTCTGTGAGAGACTGTGGCACTCCATGTTGGCAGAGCGAGGACTTGAGCCAAAGGAGCCTCGTGAAGTGCTTGGGCGGTCAGAGTTTGAGACTCTTTTGGGAGAATGGGCCTTCAATGGAACTGCCTATTCTCCTGGCTCTCGGCTGAGCAATAGATTTATGAAAATGGAAAAAACCGATGAATCATTCCGTCAGTATCTAGAGCGACGCGGCGTGGATCCGCGTCACTTGAATGAGATCCAGGGCGATCAGCGGGCCGCCGATGTAAGAAAGATATCACCTTTATTGGCGGTAAGGGATTTTTATAGAGGTCCGGGTTCGCAGCGGAGAAGTCGGAAGAGTTCAACTTTGTATGCTGGAGCCGATTCTATTTTTGCAATCTCCGAGGGAAATCCTCGTTGGTTTATCGCTCTTGTAGGCCGCTTCCTGGATAGCCTTGGGCCTGAGCAAGTAATGATTTCTTCGTCTGTTCAAGGGAAGGAGTTGCGAAGGGCGTCAGAGCGGTTTGCGGCGATGCTGAGAACCGTGCCCGCTCCTTCTGTTGGACAAAGCTCAAGAGGGTTGCTTTCTTTGATTAGGGAAGTTGGTATCTTTTTTCATCAATCGGTGGTTGAAGGAGATTTCAACCCGGATCCGCCTGGGACTTTTATAGTAGATTCTAGTTGTCCTGACGATATAGTGGCAAGTTTGGAACGAGCTTTAAACGCGGGAGCAATAGTTTACGTACCTGATGATGTTAGTCAGCTTTTGTTGCGTTCTCTGCGCGGAAAGAGATTCAGGATATCTTACTTGTTGGCGCCGCTGTATGGTTTTCCACTTCGTTTAGGCCGGCCTGTATCCCTAGGGGGTATCTTGAGTCAGAAAAATGTATCGCAGCTTGAATTGCCTGGAGGCAAATTATGAGTCGGCGGCCCTTGATCCGGCCATGGCAGCAGTCCGACGCTTCTGAAGCCTATGACTTGTTTGTTGCTACGGTGGGTTTCGAAGCACGGTCGAGAAGCGTAGCGGAGATGCTAGCTCCGAAGGCCAAAAGCCGGGTTGCCTGTGCCTTCCCGGATCGAAAGATCCTTAGCTATGAAGAAAATATGGCTTGGTTTGTTGGGCATGACTTTACAGTCGAAGAGCGTAGGGATGACGAGTTTAGGGACTGGTTTTTAGATGTTTTGAGAGGTGCTTGTCAAGACTGTGTTGGCATAGAATTGTTTAGAGTCTGCATAGACATCTCTAGCACCTCTAGGCTTAGGCTTGCTATAATGATAGATTCTCTCAGGAGATGGTCGGGAGAGAAGTACCTTGCCGTGGATTTTATATACTCCATCGCTAAGTTTTCAGCTCCTGTCGACGCTGAGATCCCTAATGCTCATGTGGGGCCGGTGCTCAAGAGTTTTGCGGGTTGGTCAGTCAATCCAAACTATCCAACTATTGCGATTGTGGGTTTAGGTTATGAAGAAAACAAAGCTCTGGGGGCGGTTGAGCATTTGCAAGTCTCTCAAGTGTGGGCGTTTTTCCCTACTTCCCCTGTTAAAGAGTATGAGGCTGCCGTAGCATCTGCGAACAGGATATTTTTTGACTCAATTTCAACCGAAAACATCATTAATTATAGGGCAGAACAGCCCTTTGATTGTTTTGTGACGTTGGAATCTCTTGCGCAAAGATGTCTCAGGACTGGTCGGGTAGTTCTGCTTCCGTTTGGGCCTAAGATATTTTCTCTATGTTCGTTAATGGTAGCATGTATTCACAGCGACGTAGCTGTCTGGCGCGTAAGTGCTGGCGGCTCTGAGCCTGCTGTTGATAGAATACCGAGTAGTTACTTTTGTGGACTCACGGCCGAATTTCAACTCTAGCTCTAGCTAGCTGATTACCCTTAAGTAGGCTCTAAGTGAAAGAAGGAATGTTCGGCAGCAGCGTCCGTCCGGGGCAGGCTTCAGGAGAGGCCTCGGGCCTGCCTTAGAAGTAGAATCGGCCTTGGAGCCTCCAGGCACAAATGCGGTCCCGCCAGGGACCACCGTCGGTAGCCAGGGATTTTGATCCCTGGCGAGAAGCGCAGGCCCTTCTTCGGTCGCCCTTATCCTCTCCTCTCCCCCCACCCAGGCCGCCACGTGGAGCCGCTCCTACGGGCGTCCTCGGCAGCATGGTCCGTCATCGCCCCTCCAGGGCCGCCAGAATCTGGCCTGCACTGTGGGAGGGGTAGGAAAGGTGATCGTCGTCGGTCACGAGAACCCGGGCGCCGGTCGCCATTGCGAGGGCTTGGAACCGCTCCAGGGAGGTGATGGGGTCCGACCGGCCGTGAATGAAGGTGACCTTCGGGCCAATGCTTCGGAGCGGATCGGCGATGGGCTTCGTCAGGACGATGTTCCTGAGGGTCCCGTCGAAGGACTGCCAGGTGTGCAGGAGTCCTTCGCGGACGGCCTCGGGAGCGCGTCCGGCATGAACAAGGGGACGATCCGCGACAGGGCCGGAGAGAGCAGGGCCTCGTGCAGCTTGCAGACCTCGCGGGCGAGGATTGGGTTCAGGGTGAAGACACCCGACATGGCGGACATCTCTTGGATGTGCTCCCGGGCCTCCCGTTCGTTGGCGGAAACCGGAGTGCCCAGCCGCCAGGGACTACCGTCGGTAGCGACCTGAGCCAGGGACTGCACGGAACCCGTGCTATGCTGGCTCTGGAGGGAGGTTCAGAGGATATGGCGGCGAAAAGACTGAACGTAACTCTGGTTGTTGAAGAAGACCTGCTGCGCGAGGCCCGGGCCATGGCGGCCCAGCGGCGGACTTCCATCAACGAGCTGGTGCGCGAGTTCCTGAAGAGTATGGTGAGTCAAGAGGGACGGCGCCTCGCGGCGCTGGAGCGCATTCAGCCTCTCCTCGACCGCCCCTCCGTTCATCTCGGTGGCTCTCGTCCCTCTCGAGACGAGCTTCATGAGCGCTGATCTCTTAGCTTTTGTGGACTCCAATGTGCTCGTCTATGCCGTTAGCAACGACGAGCCGGACAAGCAGAGCAGGGCGCGGGAGATCGTGTCGCGAGGCTTCACCGACGGGTGTTTCGCCATCAGCACCCAGGTGATGTTTGAGGTGTACGTCAACGTCACCCGGAAGGCCAAGATTGGTCTCTCTCCTCTCGAGGCGTTCGAGTACGTCCGGGCACTCGCGGAGTGGACCGTCATTGAGATGACCCCCGAGATGGTCCTGACGGCTCTCGGCCTCTCCCAGCGAGTGAAGATCTCTCCCTGGGATGCCGGCATCCTTGAGGCGGCACGCCAAGCCGGATGCAAGAGAGTGCTCTCGGAGGACCTCGGTGACGGACAGGCCTATGGCGGGATCACCGTCGAGAACCCGTTCTCGGTGCCCTCCCGGTCGCCCAGGTAGGCGCGCTCGGCCCGCCGGCGGCGTACGCGGACCGCGGCCACGACTTCGATGGTGGCCGCGGCGGCGGCGATCGACAACATGCCGATCCCCGCGGCCCGGAGGAGCCAACCCTTACGCAAGGAGCCTCATGTCGCTTCAGGAGCTTTTCTTGTTCAGGTAGGCCTCCGGATCCTTGTCGAACTTCTCCTTGTCCTCCTTGGAGCAGAAGTAGTAGCTCTTGCCCGCGTGCATGGATTTGAGCGCCGTCTTGGAGTCAACCTTCATGCCACAGACGGGGTCGGTCACCTGGGCGGTCATGCCGTGCCCCATCCCCTCATGCCCCATGCTCCCGTGCATGTCGCCGTGGTCCCCTTTCATCATGTCCATGCACATCGACATGTGCATCTTCATCTCGGTCAACTGCTGGCGCGCCTGATCCAGGGCCTGGTCCTTCTGTGCCGCATTGCCGGACTTCCGTGCCTGATCCAGCAGCTCGATCGCCTTGTCGAGCGAGGCGGAAGCCTGCGTGTGATGGTCGTGGCAGGCCGCCATGTCGTTCATCGGCTTTCCCTGCTCCTTCGCTTCGGGGGGAGCCGCAAGCGCGGGGGAGATGCAGAGGAGGACGGCCGAGGCCACCATGAGGATCATCGATCGATTCTTTCGGGCCATGTGAAAACTCCTTTCGTGAGTTTCATCTTTGCTGCTTCGAGGCGGGCTATTGATAAAAGATGGCGGGTCTTTTTCCGCTATAAATCGTTGCAATTTCTACGCCGCTCGCCGAGCGCTGACGCCGTAGCGCAGGGCGTTCCAGAACGGCAAGCCGGCCCGCGGCAGCAAGATCCCCAAGGGGAGCAGGATCCGCTCGGCGGGCCGGCGTAGGGCTCACTTCCGCCCGGGCAGTTGCCCGCAGCTTTCCGCCCTGATGACTTCGAAAGCCTTGTCGCCGCCCAACGCCGCCCAGCCCGGACGGCTGGGGCGCCGAGCCGGCAGGATGGTGGTGGGCGCGGCCGCCTGGCGCCCGCCGGTCACCGCGGTCACCGCGGTCACCGCGGCCAGCGTGGCCACCGTTCCCGCGGGGTGCTCGTACCAGCCGGGGTCCTGGTCGTAGCTCTTCAGCCCCTCGCGGATCTTCAGGATGGTGAACATGCCGCCCATGAAGATCGAGCCGTGCGGCCCCTGCCCCGCTCCCATCGGCAGCGTGTTGCGCGGCTGGCCCATGTCCATCATGTCCCCCATGCCGGTACTGCCCATGGCCATAGTAGCCGGGGACCAGCTCGTCGACCTTCTCCGTAACCCCGGACTGGTCCACGCCCGTCATGACGGGCAGGTTGTGCCCCATCTGGTTCATGGTGTGGTGCATCTTGTGGCAGTGGAACGCCCAGTCGCCGGGGTTGTCGGCGACGAACTCCACGTCGCGCGTGGTGCCCGGCGGGACGTTGATGCTGGTCTCGGGGATCCACGCCGTCTCCGGCAGCGGCCCGCCGTCGCTGCCCGTCCAGCGGAAGGTGTGGCCGTGGATGTGGATGGGGTGGGAGTCCATGCTGATGTTGGCGATGCGGATGCGCACCCGGTCGCCGAGCTTGGCGAGCAGCGGCTCGGTGCCGGGGAAGACCCGGCTGTTGAAGGTGAAGACGTTGAAGTCGAGCATCTCCATGGGATCGGGGACGGAGGTGCCCGGGCTTGATGGCCCACTCGTTGAGGAAGATGGCGAAGTCGCGGTCGATCCGGCGCGCCGGCCGCTTGGGGTGGAAGATGAGAAAGCCCATCATCCCCATGGACTGCTGCACCATCTCGTCGAAGTGCGGGTGGTACATCTGGGTGCCGTGCTGGCGCACCACCCACTCGTACTTGTAGGTCTCGCCGGGCTGGATCGGCCGCTGGTTGAGCCCGACCACGCCGTCCATGCCGTTGGGCAGGAGGACGCCGTGCCAGTGCATGGACGTGGGCTCGGGCAGGCGGTTCTCCAGGTAGATCCGGACCCGCTCCCCTTCCACCGCTTCGATGGTCGGGCCGGGCGTCTGGCCGTTGTACCCCCAGCAGTTCACCTTGAGCCCCGGGGCGAATTCGCGCACCACCGGCTCGGCGATCAGGTGGAAGGTCTTGCAGCCGTCCTCCCAGTGCCAGGGCAGGGACGAGCCGTTGGGGGTCACCACCGGCACGGAGCCCTTGGGCAGGGCCTGGCGCTCTGCGGCGCGCTGTGTGGAGGCCAACAGCGGGTTCTTCCCCAGCAGGCTGGCGGCGCCGGCCGAGAGCAGGGCCGCCCCGGAAGCGAGCACGTTGCGTCGCGAAATCTTCGTCTTTTCAGTCATGTCCTTGGCTCTCCTGCCGGGGGGATGATTCGAATAGATCCATCTGGGACCGGTCCGAGAAACCGGTCACGCCGCTCATCGCGGCCTCCAGCCCGGTACGGGCCAGCCAGTAGTCGCGGACGGCCATCACCTGCTCGCGCAGAGCGTCTGAAAGCCCCTGGCGGGCACGGAGGACGTCATAGACGCCGCGTAGCATCGAGTTGTATTCCAGTTGCGTGAGATAGCAGGATCCGCTGCCGGCGCGGCACCACGACGGTGCGGAGATAGTCGGCCCGCGCCCTCGCTTCGAGCAGCCGCTCGCGCGCCGCCCGTGCCTCCGAACGCGCGTTGACGGTCAGCGCGTGGAGCCGCTGCTCGGCCATCCGCAACGTCGCGGCCGCGCGCGTCCGTCCGGCCAGGCCCCGGTCGAAGATGGGGATGGGGATGGCCACGGCGGGGCCGGTCGACTTCTCGCCATCGGCCTCGCGCTCGTGGGTGACGCCGAGCGCAAGCTCGTCATAGGCCGAAGAGCGGGCCAGCGGCAGCGCCCGGCGGGCGGCCTCCACCTCCGCCTGCGCGATCGACACGTCGATGCGGCTTGGGAAGGCGGCTTCCACCTCTTCGAGCGAGCGCTCCTGCCCGCCTTCCGCCGGAGGAGTCTGGGCCGGCAATGTCAGCGGGAGCGGGAGCGGGAGGGACTGAGTCTGGAGCGCGCCGAGGCCGGCCAGCAGCCGCTCACGGCTCTGGAGCTCGTCGAGCCCGGCGCGGGCGAGGTCGAGCTTGGCCCTCTCGTAGAGCGCCTGCTCGTTTTCGAGGTCGAGGTCGGAGATGTTGCCCGCGTCATGCTGCCGCCGTGCCAGCTCGGCCGAGGCTTCGGCCGCCCCGGTGATCGTCCGCTGCTGGGCGAGCGCCGCCTGCGCCGCCTGCAGCGTGTAGTAGTCCCCCCGCACCCCGGCGGCGAAGCCGAGCACGGCGCCGGTCACCCGCAGCCGGGCGGCCTCGAACGCCGCCTGTCCCAGGGCGCGCCGCCTGGGCAGTTGGAACAGGTCGACCAGGGTCTGCGTGATCCCGATCTCGAAGGGATTCCTGGGATCTCCGGGGAACCGCACCTCGCCGTCGAACACCGGGTTCCGGAGGGTGCTCGCCGCGATGAGGTCGGCGCGCGCCACTCCCAACTCCTCCAGCGTGGCGAGGAGATCCCGGTTGTTGGCGAGCGCGATCTCGACCGCGCGCTCGACGGTGAGCTCCCCTTCGAGGAACGGCTTCAGCGTCTCGTCGGTGGGAGGCTCGATGGGCTGCCCCGGGCTCCAGGCGAGCCGCTGGCCGCTCTGTTCCTCCACCCTCTTCTGGACATCGCTGATACCGGCGTCGCGCGGCACCGAGGCACAGCCTCCCGTGACAAGCGCGGCGAGCAGCGCGGCGACGATCCAGGCTCCACACACCCACTGCCCCCATTGCCCCCATTGCCGATTCATTCTTTTCTCCTCTTGACCAGCTCCATGCCGCACTTCGGGCATTTCCCTGGCGCCTTGCTGGTGACCTCGGGATGCATGGGACAGACGTACACCTCGGTAGCCTCTTCCTCTGCCGCTTCCGCCATGCCGTGGCCGTGGTGGTCGTGCGACATCTCCTGAGCCTCAGCCTCCCGGCCGGCATCGACGTGGACGTACGTGCCCTCGCCATGGCCGCCATGGCCGCCGTGGCCCTCATGACCGCCGCCGCTGCCCGTGCCGTTCATCTCTTCGGCTATTTCCGCCGACCTTTGCGCGTCCGCCACCGACGTCGCGGCCGGAGCGTCGAGCGCGTCGGGACGCAGGGTCACCGCCGGCTGGGCGGTTGGGACGGACACGGACGGCGGAGGACTGGCACGGACGGTATTCGCTTCGCTGGCCGCCATCCGGCCCGCGCAGCCCGCCAGCGCCAGGAGGGCCATGATCCCGCCGGCGAGGGCCGCCGCGGGCGGTCTCTTGTCATTTCCAAACATGGTCGTACTCTCCCGCCGGCCAGCCTGTTGGCCAGCCTGGACGAAGCTCACAGGGTTATAAAAACGGAGGAAGCTTCCGCCGGCCGCGACCGAACGGAACGCTGCGAATAGACCTGGGGCGGAGGATCAGGCCAGAGGGATGTGATCGATGGGCTGAACGAGCAGAGCCAGACCGGGATCGTCGGCCTCGACGATCGTCCGGGCGACGGGCGCGATGGCGAACGCCAAGGGCACGGCCGTGACGACCGCCGTCATATGGCAGGCATGCTGGCAGAAGGTGTCGCAGCAGTTTGGCGACTTCTCTTCCCGCGGCGGTACGCTCGCCGCCGCGGAGGCGCCGTGCCCCTTCGCCATCCTCTCGTGCCCCTCGTGGCAGGAAGAAGAGCGCGAATGCTTCTCCCCTCCCTTGTCTCCTTCGTACATGGCGCCGCAGGGGTGAGCTCCCGCCAGGAGGCCGAAGCCGAAGGCGGCGAGGAGGACCAAGGCGATGAGGGATTTCCGCGGCATGGTTTCGGCCCGGCGAAGGAGCCGGTGGCCTGCTTTCAACCTATCACAACCTCGCGGCACGGGCGGGGATTCCGTACGGACGCCCTGTCCGGCCGTCTCAAGACCACCTCTACGCTGAAGCGCCCACCCGGCCAACCCCGGCCTCCGGCACCTCCAGCGCTCCCGTCATCCGCAGAATCCCCCGCATGCAGGTATGGCCGAAGTCCTCGCCCAGGAACTGCATGGGGCAGCTTCCGGGGATGACCTCGATGCCGTTCTCCAGGCAGAGCCGGACGGCTTCGGGGGAGACGCTGCCGATCTTGGCGGCCAGGCCCTTGAAGAGGTGGGGCTGGGTGCCGAGCATGGAGTGCAGCCAGACGCGTTTGACTCCGGCCTTCACGCACTGGCGGACGAGGTCTTCGGCGATGGCGGGTTGGGTGACGATCACCAGACCGTCCGGTTTCTCGGGGAGGGAGGCGACGTCGGGGTAGCAAGGGTCGCCGTGGAAGTCGTCCGTGTGCGGGTTGATGCCGTACACGGTGTATCCCTGGCTGCGCAGGGTCCGGTAGATGAAATTGCCGGTGGTTTCGCGGGTATCGGAGACTCCCGCGACCGCGATGTGCTGTTGGGCCAGGAAATCCTTCGCGAGCTCGTCGATGCGGTTCATGGGAAGGGTCCTCCTGGGACGATCCTAGGAGGAGATCCGCCGGACGCCGCCACCCCGGTGGAGAGGAGCCGGCATCGTCTTGGGGCGGGCCGAGCCGTTGCGCTGCCTCCAGCTCTACCGCAACGTAAGGATACGTTGCGGTGGCGCCACGGACTCTGCCGCAGCGTCCGGGTATACACCGCAACGTAGCGCTATTCTGCGGTGAGGCCGGTGGCGCCACCGCAACGTACGTGGATACACCGCGTAGTCACCAGATACACCGCAATGTTCGAGTCGCTACCGCAACGTAATGATGTTCTGCCGCAGAATTGCCAGATCCACTGCAACGTCCAGGTATACACCGCAAAGTATCTGGCGCCACCGCAACGTATGGATATTGCGCCGCAGAGTGGCTGGATACACCGCAGAGTGGCTGAAGGCACCGCGGAGTCCGTGGCGCTGCCGCAGAATTGGGAGATGCACCGCAATGTCCCCGGCTCCGCCGCAACGTCTTGGGGTAAGAGGGAAGATTCGGCGTGCTAGCATCTCCTCCCGCGGCTTCACCGCAACCTGGACGGACCACCGGAGAGACGAATGAGCTCGAAGCTTTCGGTCGAGGACGTATTGGCCAATCTGGAGGAGCGGGCGGTGTTTCACCGCGAGCAGGAGGCCTTGCACGCGCAGCAGGAGGCCCATCACCGGGACCAGCGGGCGCTCCACGCGGCCGAGCTGGAGAAGGTGCTGCAAAGCCTGGAGACGTTCCGGCCGGCGGCGTCGACGGCGGTGGACCTCGCCCAAAAGGTGGTGCGCAAGCCCGCTCCGGCCGCCGAAGAGCCGACGCTGCCGCCGCCCGGCCGGTTGTTGGCGGGGCGCCTGGTGCGGATGGTCGCCGGGAGCCCGGACCTGGCCGAGCCCTTCGCCCCGGCCACGGTGGCGGCGGAAGTCAACCGACGTTTCGCGAGCCACCTCGAAAAACCCGTCAGCTCCCGGGCAGCCTCGGACACCCTGCGCCGGATGCTCGCCGAGGGCACTCTCCGGCGGGTGCGCGAGGGGACGGCCTTCCACGAGGCGCAGTACGCGCGGCGGTAGGTGTTCGACCCGAACCACGTCCGGGGATTCCTGCTTCTGAGCCCGGAGGGCGTCATACCCCTAGCCCCGGGTGTGAACCCGGGGACCGTGTGGACGGCCACCAACAGGTGGCGAGACCCGGGGACCGCATGGAAACCCGGCCACCCAATCCGTCTATTATTAAAGAAGCCTCGGGAGCACGAGCGCAACCACGGAGCGCGACATGAAAAAACCCAAGAAGGCCAACCCCGCGGCGAAGCCCTCCGCCGCCGCGAAGCGGGCGCCGAACCGCAAGTCGATCGACGGCGTGCGCATCTCGCCGGACACGCGCGTCAGGCTGTACGAGCGGGCGCGTTCGCTTCCCAAGAAATTCAAGCAGGACAGTGGCTTGCTCCTGCCGTTCGTCACCTATTTCCAGGATCCCTTCGTCGCCAAGCGGGATCCGCGCAAGGCCTTCGACGAGGAGGTTCTGGTCGCCTGGGAGCCGGGCCTCACGGACGGTCCCACCAGCTCGCGCTTCGCCATCGTGGACTACAACGCCGATACCGGACGGCTCGAGCCGCCGGCGGTGTGGGGCGAAGGCTCTCAGGCGTTCGCCGGCGTTACGGGCGTGCCGCTCGACGCAAAGGCCGCCGGCACGTTGCAGTTCCACCAGGTGAGCGTCTGGGCGCTGCTGCAGTGCGCGCTGGCGTTTTTCGAGGACGCTTCCGCGCTCGGACGCACCATTCCGTGGGCGTTCGAGGGCAACCGGCTCATCGTGGTGCCGCATGCCGGCTACGGCGAGAACGCCTACTACGACCGGGCCAGCAAGTCGCTCCAGTTCTACTACTTCGACTCGGACGAAGGCACCGTCTACACCTGCCTGTCCTCCGACATCGTCCATCACGAATTCGGGCATGCCGTGCTCGACGGCATCCGGCCTCTGTTCAACGAGAGCAGCCAGCCGCAGACCGCCGCGTTCCACGAGTTCATGGGCGATCTCTCGGCCATTCTCCTGACGCTCAAGAACAAGAAGCTGCGCCAGCAGATGGCCGAGTCGTCGGGCGGAAAGTTCGAGAAGGCCACCACGCTGTCGTCGCTGGCCGAGCAGTTCGGGCGGGCGGTCAAGGGCCGGCCCTACCTGCGCACCGCGCGCAACAAGAGCAAGATGAGCCAAATGGTCAACGAGATGAGCCCGCACCGGCTGTCCGAGGTGTTGACCGGCGCCATGTTCGATGCCTTGATCGCGCTCGGACAAGATTTCATCAGGAGTGGGTCGACGACGACGCCGAGGAAGAGCCAGAAGCCGAAGACCCCCGTCCAGGCGTTCTGGCTCGCGGCCGACCGCATGCAGCGCACGGCCATCCAGCCGCTCGACCTGCTGCCTCCTGTGGAGGTGACGTTCCGCGACTATGCCCTGGCGGTGTGCCGCTCGCAGCGGTTGTCCGATCCGCTCGATCCGGCGGACTACTACGGCATGCTCATCAAGGTGTTCCGCAAGCGGGAGATCCTCTCGGCCGAGGACGTGAGAAGCTTGAAGGAGCCGGGCTATCTCTACGACCGGCTGGACCTGAGCGTCCGCCACAACATCGACGAGCATCTCGCGTTCGCGGGCGGGGGCCTACCGTTTTCTCGACGACAACCGCGAGGATCTGCTGATCCCGGCCCGCCGCGACTTCTTCGTCGCCGACCTCTACGACGTCAAGAAGCGGTTCCGGCAGAACCTGCCGCTGCCGCGCCAGATCGTCCTCCAGTACGTCTGGCGCGAGGAGGTCCGGTTGGACGGCCCGCGCTTCGGCCGGTTCGCCGGGCGCACCACCACGATGCTGTGCGGCGGCACGCTCGTGTTCAACGAGAACGGCAACGTGCTCTCGTGGATGAAGAAGCCCGGCTCGGAGCCTTACGGCGGCAAGCGCCCGCTTGGGGCAAAGACGAAGAAAAAGAAGGTGCTGGGTGGAGGCCGTGCGGGAAGGCGAGGCGCGCAAGGCGGCGCTGCTCGACCTGCTCGCCGCCCAGATTGCCGCGGGCCGCATCGGCACGCTGCTGGGAGCGCCGAATGGATTGATGGCGTCGATGGTGCCGCCGATGACCGCGGAGGGCGACGGGGAGCTGGTGCGGTTCCAACTGTCGCCCCACCTGCATCTCTCCGGCCCCGAAGACCTGGCCAACGACTCGGAAACAGGGGAACGGCAATGGGAAATCAGCTGCTGATCCGGGCCTACAACGTGGGGTGCGGCGACTGCATCTACGTGCGCATTCCCGGTCCGAAGGACGGGTTCCACATCCTGATCGACTGCGGCAAGAAGGGGAACGACGATCTGCTCGAGAAAGCCGTCAAACACCTGGAAGGTGAGCTGCCGCCCGGGTCGGCGGCGGGCAAGAAGCGCCTCGACCTGATCGTTGCCACCCACCGGCACGAGGACCACATCAAGGGTTTCGATCCGCGGTGGTTCGAGAACATCGAGGTGAAGAACATCTGGCTCAGCGTCGCCATGGATCCCGATCACCCGCAGGCGAAGGGGGTCAACGGCCTGCACGATTTCGCGGCCAAGGCGATGCGCGGGCTGATGGACGGCGGCCAGGCGCTCAACCCCGAGGTCACGATGCTGGCGTCGATGTACGGTGTCAGCAATGACGCCGCCGACCGGCTCCTCATGGAGACCCTGCCGGCGAACAACGGCATCGAGCCGCGCTACGTCCATTCGGGGATGAAGCACGGCCTGGACCTCCCGTCCGGCACGAAGATCCACATCCTCGCGCCCGAGAAGGACGTGGATCATTACTATCTCGGCAAGGAGCTCGACGCGCGCCTCAAGGGGCTGCAAGGATTCGCCGACTCGCTGGCGCCGGCAAGGGACGCCGCGGATGCCGCGGACGCCGCGGCCCAACCGGCCAACATCAGCGCCACCGACTTCCGCGTTCTACAGTCGCGCATGCTGTCCAACGGCCTCGCCTTCGCGGCGAAGGAAACGTCCATTCAAAACAACCTCAGCGTGGTGCTGCTGATCGAATGGAAGAAACGCCGCCTCCTGTTCGTCGGCGACGCCGAGTGGGAGGGCGAATTCAAGGAAGGGAAGCACAACGGCAGCTGGAACGTGATGTGGGAGAAGCACCGTGCCACGCACCTCGAGGCGCCGGTGGACTTCCTCAAGATCGGCCATCACGGCAGCATCAACGCCACGCCGCCGCCCGCGGAAACGCGGCCGAAGAACGCGCCGGCGGACGGCATTTACGCGGTGCTGGACACCATCCTGCCGGTCCCGGCGGAAGGCGCCAAACCCACCGCCCAGGCGATCGTCTCGACGGAGCGGGAGTTCTACGACCCGATTCCGGAATGCAAGCGGCTGGTGGACCTCGCGCGCCGCGTGAGCAACACCAGCTCCTACGGCGCACGCCTGAAGGAGAAGGGCAAAGACCCGGCGACGATCTGGGTGACGACGAAGGCGAAGAAAAACAATTTCTTCGAGAAATATGAGAAAGATTTTCTGGATCAGCCGCAGCCGGTGCGCACGGATCTGGAGCACGTGATCGACGAGCGCCGGGACTTCGTCGAGGTCGAGATTCCGGCGGGGGATTGATTCCCCGGGTTCACACCCGGGGCCCAGGATGGACCCGGTAGCGCAGTGCCCCTGGGAGCGCCGGCATCCCTGCCGGCCTGTGGTCTTTGCGGCCCGAAGGGTCGCGAGATTACAGCCCAGGGCTTCGGCCGGTAGGCCGATGCCCTGGGGAGACAACGCAAAAAAGCAACGCGGCCTGAAGGGCCGCCAGAGATTTTTTTGAGTCGGAGTCGGCTCGATTCGCCCAGGTTCTCGCGGCCCTTCAGGCCGCAGGACTGTAGAGCCTGTTGACCCAGGGCATCGGCCTACCGGCCGAAGCCCTGGGCTGTAATCTCGCGACCCTTCGGGCCGCAAAGACAAGGCCGGCAGGGATGCCGGCGCTCCCAGGGGCGCTACGCCAACAGGTCAATCCTGACTTGACAGAGCACTCGGGGTATGACGCCCTCCGGGCTCAGAAATCAGGAACAAATTTTCAGGGGTGTTGTTCCACCGCGCGGCTTTCCTTGGCCTGCCGGATCAGCTCCTCGACCTCGGCGATCAGCTCCCGGCGGCGGCGCACCTCCTCGGCATGGGCCGCGGCGGCTTTCGCCACGTCGGCGCCGCAGTGGGGGCAGGCCTGTTCTCCAGGCCAGAGGAAGCGATTGCAGGCGTGGCAGATGTCGAGGCTCGGTGGCACGCGCCCGTCATCACCAGTGCTCCCAACGCTCTTCTTCCCTCCAATCCGCACCAGAGTCTCCGGCCCGGCTGACGAAGCGAAGGACGAAGCGGCTTGCGCGACTTGGTCCGCCTCCGATTCCCGTCCGGGAATCGCCTCCAGGATCAGCTCGAACTCGCCGGTGGCGAACGACTTCTGGGGCGCCTCCCGCAGTTTGACAACCCTTTCGCGCAGCCCCCTCTTTTCGAGCTCCAGAGTGCGGTGGTGGCAATAGGGATTGTTGCCTGGCCGGCCGAACAGAGAGTCGGCCGTCCAGGTGCAGCCGCCACGGCAGACCTCGGCGTAATAACAAGTGCGGCAGAACCCCCAGAGATCCTCCACCGACCGCAGGCGGCCGAAGTGGAGGGCCTCGCTGGTGTTCCAGATGTCCTCCAGCGACAGGTCGCGGATGTTGCCGCCGGCATAGCCCACCGTGGCCAGGGACGGGCAGCCCTTCACCGTGCCGTCGGACTCCAGACCGATCACCGTCTGGCCGGCGCTGCAGCCGGTCCAATGCGAATAATCCTGCGACAGGCTGCGCCAGAGATGCTCGTAGGGACCGAAATAGCCGATGTTGTTGCCCACCACCATGAGCAGGCCGCGGGCGCCCCCCTCATGATGGAGCCGCGCCAGGAGCGGCATGAGGTCGAGGAGTTGGTACGGCTGGAGCAGGAGCGCGTCGTTGTCGACCGCATTCCCCATGGCCACCGTGAGCTGGAGCTGCCAGTGGGTGGCGCCGGCCTCGATGATGCGGTCCATGATCGCCGGCAACTGCTCCATCGAAAGGGCGCCGATCTGGCTGTTGACGCTGGTCCGCAGGCCCGCCGCCTTGGCCATCTGGAGGGCCTGGATCGCCATCTCGTACGACCCCGAGACACCGCGGATCTCGTCGTGCAGCTCGGGAAGGCCGTCGATGGAGACGCCGATCCCCTGCAAGCCGGCGTCGACCGCCTCCTCGATCCGTTCCGCGGTGAGATTGCGGGCCCCCGTCTGCATCGCGCAGTACATGCCGTGGCCACGGATGGCGCGGACGATCTCCGTCCAGTCGCGCCGCAGGTAGGCCTCGCCGCCGATCAGGCTGATCTCCCGCGTGCCGAGGCGGGCGAGCTGGCGGACGACGTCGAGGCACTCCTCGGTGCTCAGCTCATTGGGGCGTGGCCGGCCCGCGCGGGACCCGCAGTGCTGGCACTTGAGATTGCAGGCGAGAGTGATCTCCCAGACGACGTGAACGGGGACGTGCCTCCGGAAGTCGTCGTCGGAGCGGAAACGTGCGGGACGTCGGACGGGCTCAGCCATAATAGTTTCCTGGAGCCGCTTGGGACCGCGCGGCTCCCCGGGGTCTGAACGTGAAGACCGGTCGATTCGAGATCAGCCGTGGGTCTCCCTCTCCGCTTTGGCGATCTCCAGCTTGAGCGCCTCCAAGGCCGCGGAAACGTTGCCGGCCTGCTGCAAGTGCTCTTCCGCCTGCCGGGCCACCGCTCTCATCTTCGCGAGGTCGCCCGAGCAAACCGCTTCATGGATTGCCACTCCGTAGAGAGGAATGATGATCGGGCCATTCTGCTCCGCCATGGTCTCTCCCTTCGTCGATAGGGGGCCTGCGCGGGGATCGCGCGGCCCGGGTCACCCGAGTCAGGCGCGGCTGTACGGCTTCTTCTCCATCTTCGAGATCTCGAGCTTCAAGACCTCGAGGGCCGAGGAGACATCCCCCCACTCCTTCACGTACGTCTCCGCCTGTTGAGCAGCCTCCCTCATCTTGGCGAGGTCCCCGGATGCCACCGCTTCCTGGATCGCAACGCCATAAGGTGGAATCGCCACAACGCACCTCCTTCTTGGTAGAGGCTTGAATTTTACAGATATATTCAGCATCGGCGCAACAGTGATATAGCCATTCTTCGCTGTTGGGGGAGTGCCTGGACGCCGCCGACCGCGATGAAGCTCGTTCCTGGTTTCTGAGCCCGGAGGGCGACAGACCCTAGCCCCGGGTGTGAACCCGGGGAACCGGGCCCCCCAACCTCAACAAGCCCTGAAAGGGCGACAGGACGATTCAGGATACCCCTCAGGGCAAGAGGGCCTGCCTCGGTTTGTCTCCGCCGCCTCGCCGCCCAGGGCTCACGGCCTGGGCTACGGTCTGGCGCCCTCCGGGCTCAGAAACAGTTCCCGCGGAGTGCCCCTCCTTCCGGTGTTGACGCGGCGCGCGTCGAAGCTCCTTGCCGAGATAGTAATGATCCACGTCCTTCTCGGGCGCGAGGATGTGGATCTTCGTACCGGGCGGGAGGGAGGCGGAGGTTAGGGCCTGAGACGGGCATCGGGCTGGCTCTGTTGGGTTCGGTGAGCCCGGTCGAGCCGGGCTGGGGCCGGTTGCTTCTATGCTCGGCGCCCAAAGCCCGAAGCTTCATTCCTGGTTTCTGAGCCCGGAGGGCGCCAGACCCTAGCCCCGGGTGCAACCCGGGGGACCGGGCCGCCCCCCACCTCAACAAGCCCTGAAAGGGCGGCAGGACGATTCAGGATACCCCAAAGCCCCGAAGCTCGTTCCTGGTTTCTGAGCCCGGAGGGCGCCAGACCCTAGCCCCGGGTGCAACCCGGGGAGAGACCGGGCCGCCCCCACCTCAACAAGCCCTGAAAGGGCGGCAGGACGATTCAGGATACCCCTCAGGGCAAGAGGGTCTACCTCGGTTTGTCTCCCCCGCCTCGCCGCCCAGGGCTCACGGCCTGGGCTACGGTCTGACGCCCTCCGGGCTCAGAAACCATTCCCGCGGAGTGGCCCGGCTCCCGGCGTTGACGCAGATGCGGAACCGGCGTAAACTGAGAAAGCTCAAAGAATTAACAACATAGCAGCCCAGGCCCGTGGCTTTCCGTTGTCCCTCTGGCAATTCAGAGGCAGAGTGGCGAGGGTAATCTAAAGGTTGGACGTCAGGCTCTATGAGACTCAAAGTGACCGGAAGTGGTGGGATCGCTCGAGGAGGTGCACGTGCAGAATACTGCTCCATTTTATGCTTGGTTTGCCTACGCGTTCTGTGTGGCATTTACACTGAGATCTGCCTTCGCATTTGCTCAGAAAATTGCCGATAATTTTCTTGCGCTTTGCGTATATGCTGGGCAGGAGGAGGGTAAATGAGCGACTACATCGTGGGAGCACTAGTTGGTGGACTCTTAAGTATTGTCGGTGTGCTTCTGGCCTTGCACTTAAAGCCGAAAACTGAGATTGACCTCAAGGCCGTGCTCTTGCGCATTGAAGAGCACTTCAACCAGAAGCAAGCTGTCTTCGATCGTCTATTAGACTCTCGAAAGGATGTTGCGGCAAAGCTTCACCGCTTGGTGCAGGACGCTCGTACTGCTCAGCGTGCGTTTGATCACCTCTCTCGTCACGTCTCTGTTGAAGATGATGATTTTGTGGCTGATACGGCATCTGCACTTCAAAGTCTCTCCCCCTTTCTCTTAACGCTGTCTGCTGCAGACGGTATTCTTCTTCCCAGCGAACATCAAGAGGGTCTGCGCGAAGTCCGTCGGCAGTTTGCAGTTGTCTTCTTGAATCTAAGTGTAAGCAGGAAAGATCGCGAAAAACAAGCAACAAGAGAACGGGTTGCCAGTTCTTTAGAAGAACTGTCCAAAGCTGTAGTTTCTCTCGAAGAAACCGTACGCAGGCTTTCGGGGATCGATTTTCTCACAGAACTACCAGACCCGCGGAGCGTCGTTGTCTCTCATGAGCACCCAACCAAACCGCTCAAGCGGACGGCTGGCGCCGCCGCTTAGAGCTAGGGGGGTTGCTAGGACGACCTCCGTCGAACGATAGGGGTGTAAACTTTTTGGCACCAGCGTTAGGTGATTCCGTGCTATGAAGACTCAAGTCGAGTTTCATTCTTCGAAGTTTCCGCCCTACGACGGGGAGGAGGAACTGATCAATCCAGGTCTGTGGGGCAAGAGGCTCGCCGAGTATCTTGTTCAGAGGCTCGCGGAGAGAGGTATCGAAACTGAGGAGATGGTGGCGGAGGATTGGGGTTGGTATGTCCCGGTGCGCAACGAAGGGTTTAGGCTAGCTCTGTGTTGCGGGCACCAGAGTGGAGATGACGACGAGTTTTTGTGTTTCACCGACCCGGACACTCCTGTTGTAAAGAAGTTCTTCAAGAAGATAGACGCGACTCCGCAGCTCACACGTCTGACCGAGGCTCTTCAGCAGATTCTTGCGTCCGACCCGGAGATTCGAGAGGTAGTATGGACAGAGAGCCAGTCAAAAAGGAGAACCTCATGAGCCACTTTTGCCGGGCAACCCGCCGGGCACTTCCTATTATGATGGCCGCCCTCGCGATCGGCTTTCTGGCACGGACCGCGAGGGCTCAGGATCCGGTCAAGGTAGACCCGGAACATTACAAGGTGCTCTACGAAGACTCGGACATACGGGTGCTTCGGTACGACGACGAGCCGGGGCATGTGGTGCCCAAGCACACCCATCAATATCCCTACAGGGTGTACGTGGTCACCGCCGCGACGCGGGAGTTCCTTTCGCTGGATGACAAGACGGGCGGCAAAGAGTGCCAGACAACCTCGGGGCCGACGAAGTTGTTCGCGAATGATGAGCTGATGAGGCCCCCCGTGACGCATTGCGAAAAGAACGTCGGTACGACTGCCACCCATCTCATCCTGTTCGAGTACAAAAAGCAGCCGGCTGCACCCACGACAGGCGGGACGCCGGGTTCGATAGGCTGAGTCCGGAGGTGTCGATGACGACGGACGAGGCTGGCGAGCTCTTCGGCTATTCATCCTGGGCCACGGCGCGGATGTTCAGCGCGGCGGAGGCCTTGACGCAAGAGGAGCGCGAGGCTGTCGTTCCGAGCAGCTTCCCCTCGATCCTCGCCACACTGGCGCACATCGTTGGCGTGGAGTGGGTCTGGTTCCGCCGGTGGTTGGGTGAAAGTCCCAAATCCATGCCTGCCTGGGTGGACCCGCCGGACCCGCCAACATTGATGGAGCTCAGGGTCCAGCTCGCGACGATCGAGGAGGAGCGCGCCGCGTTTCTGGCTTCGTTGACGGACGCGGATCTGGAGGGCGTGGTGTCGTATCGCGCGCCGGACGGGCTGGCTTTCTCGCATCCTCTCGGGCAACTGATCCGCCACGTGGTCAACCACTCGACCTATCACCGGGGCCAGCTGGCCACGCAGTTACGCCAACTGGGGCAGACGCCACCCAGCACGGACTTCACCAAGTACATTCGAGAAGCGAAGGCGGACGCCGGCTCCGCCTGACGCCGCGCTGACACCGCACCTACGACTTGCGGCTCAGCCACTCGACGGCGCGCTTGATGCCGCCCAGGGTGAGGTCTTCCATGCGGAAGACTTCGCCGATCCTTTTGATGGTGGTGCGGCCGTAGGCTTCCGGCCAGAGATCCTTGGGGATGGGGTTGAGCCAGACGGTGTGGCGGAAGCGGTCGCGCAGGCGTTCGAGCCAGCGGAGGCTGGGCTCGCGGTCTTCCGCGCCCCAGGTGATGGCGCCGCCAGGGTACATCAGCTCTTCGGGGGCCATGCTGGCGTCGCCGAGGAAGAGGACGCGGGTCTCGGGTGAGCGCTGGAGGAGCTTGGGGGTGGGGAAGGGGAGGCGGCGCTGGGGGTCTTTGTAGACGGAGCCGTAGACGGTGTTGTGGAAGAAGTAGGTGTCGTGGCGCTTGAAGCGGTCGCGCATCTTGGCGAAGAGGATGCGCGTCAGGTCGACGTGGGGGAGCATGGAGGTGCCGCCGTTGTCGATCAGCAGGACGACTTCGATCTTGTCCAGCAGGGCACGGCGGAAGGCGAGGTCGATCTCGCCGCCGTTGCGGGCGCTCTGGTAGATGGTGGCGTCGAGGTCCAGCTCGTCCCGCGGCCCGGTGGGCTTGAGGCTTTTGAGCGAGGCGAGGGCCTGGGAGAGGTTGGCACCTTTGAGATTGGTGGCGTCCGAGTACTCGATGTAGCGCCGCTCGCCGATGACCTTGAGCGCGCGACGGCGACCGGCCTCAGCGCCAGGGGCATCGACGCGGACGCCGCCGCTCGAGTTGCCGGAGTGGCCGAAGGGCGAGTTGCCGCCCGTGCCCACCCAGCGGCTGCCGCCGTGGTGGGCCTCGGTCTGCTTGCGGACGGTCTCCCAGAAGCGCTTCATCAGCTCGTCCGGCGGCAGGGTCCAGAGGGCATGGGGCGGCAGCTCGCCCTTTTCTCACGGCCTCTCTCAGCCAATCGCGGAACTGGGGGGTGTTGAGCAGCTCCGGGTCTCCCTCGGCCACCCGCGGCAGGTCGATCCCATAGAAATGGAAGGCGAACGCCCGCTCGTAGGCGTCCATGTGCTCGACGCGGCGGACGAAGGAGAGGCGGCCGAAGACGAAGAGGGACTCGACGTCCGGCGCCAGGCCCCGTTCCATCCCCCGGTAGAAATCGACGGCGTCGGTCAGGGAGACCGGCACGCCGTAGTCCCGCAGGCAGAGGATGAAACCGTCGAGGAACACAGCCGGCCTTCAGTTGACCCGGGCGCGCTTCCCGCCGCCGCTGCGGTGGGCGAGGATGTCCTCGGTCCGCTTGAGCAGGGTGCCCACGTAGGGGATGTTGAGGCGGTCGGGGGTGATGCGGGAGTGGTTCAAGGCGCCCAGCCAGTTGAGCAGCTCGCTGGTGGCGGGCGGCTTCTCGAAGCCCCGGCTCCGCAGCTCGTAGAAGATGCCGAGGGCGGCGTCCAGGAGCCCCTTGTCGAGGTCGGGGAAGTGGAGGTCGACGATCTCCCGCATCTGCTCCGGGGTGGGGAAGGCGATGTGGTGGCAGTAGCAGCGCCGGAGGAAGGGGTCGGACAGCTCGCGCTTGGCGTTCGAGGTGATGATGATGACCGGCCGGATCTTGGCCCGGGTCGATCTGGTTGACCTCGCGGATGGTGAACTCGCAGTCTTCCAGCACGTCGAGGAGGTTGTCCTGCACGTCGGACTCGGTCTTGTCGATCTCGTCGAGCAGGAGCACGACCCGCTCCTCGCTCCGGAAGGCGCGGCCGATGGGCCCCCAGATCACGTAGTCGAAGAAGTCGTCGACCTTGCGGCCGGTGGTGGCGGTGCCGAAGCGGGCGTCGTTCAGGCGGAGGACGGTGTCCTGGACGTAGCAGGCCTCTTCGCCCTTGATGGTGGACTTGCAGCGCAGGATCTCGATCGACATGCCCAGGGAGCGGCTGATCTCGAAGGCGAGCTGCGTCTTGCCGGTGCCGGCCTCGCCGGTGAGGAGAAGGGGCTTCTCCATGGCGATGGCCATGTTGACGATGGCCCCCAGCTCGGGGTCCAGGTAGTAGCGTTCGGTGCCCTGAAATTCCATGCGCGTCTCGTTCCTCCAGGACGCGGGATTGTATCTCAGGCGTGGCGGCGGTCCGGGAAGCGGCTCGCAATTAAGAAGTCAACGCACCATAACTTGCGTGGGTGCTCCTGGCCGCGGTGCTGGACCGCGGCCCACCCTTGGTCAACTCTGCCCTTCGAAAGGGCTGAAAAAGGAGGATACCGTGACGAAGACGATTTTGAGAGGTGTGGCGCTCGTGGCCCTGGGTCTCGTGCTCACCGGTGGGGCGGTCCAGGCCGCCGTAGCCGCGGGCGGCAATCCGTGTGTCGTGCCGGACAACGGCACGGGTACGGTGACGCTGGCGCCCGCCACTTGTGACTATGTATCCCCGGATGATCTCCACGAGCTTATCAAGGGTCTGCCGATGGGTACGACGATCACCATTGACGTGAAACACCACAAGTTCTTCTGCCGCACGGGTCCTGGCTCCTGCAACTTCCCCGGCGGTCCACTGGGCGGCGAAGTCGAAAACTTCAGCTCGTTGGGAACGCTCCAGATGACCGGTACGGGCGCATTGGCGGGCTGGACCCGCACGATCAACATCCCCCTGGAGACCCAGACCGCCACGGCTCCGCGGACGCCGGGTGCCCCGGTACAGAAATTCGTCACGGACATGAGGAGAATCCAGGGCGCGATCGCCGCCGGTGATCCCGACTTCGCCGTGCTCGAGATCGTGGGCGGCACGGACAACGGTTACGCGAGCCCCGGCCAGACCACGTTGACCGACCTGGGGAATGGTACCTTCGACGTCAAAAGCAACTTCCAGGTCGGCTTCAGCCTCCGCTTCGTCGGCGCCCCGACCGGCAAGCTCAAAGGCCTCCAGGGGACCACGGTAGGCTCGGTCAACATGGGGACAGGCCAGGCCGATCCCTGCAATCCGTAAGGGCGTGAGTTTCCTCTCCCATATCGCGGTCCGGCACCCCTGGCGGACCCTGGCCGCGGCGGCCTTGTTGACGGCCGCCGCGGTTCCGGGCCTTGGCCGGCTCGAGCTGCGCACGGACGGCCACGCCCTGGTTCCCCCGGGAGCGCCGGCCGTGCGCTACGACGGGGAGATTCGCCGGACGTTCGGCATCCGCGACCCCATGGTGGTGGTGGTTCATACGGGTCACCCGGACGGGATCTTCAACCCGGCGACGCTGCGCTTCGTGCGCGGCCTGACGGCGGAGCTTGCGCGGATTCCCGGCATGGGGCCGGCGGGCGTCACCAGCCTGGCGACCGAGCAGGGCTTTCGGTTCCACCCGGCGAGCCTCGAGAGGCGCACCTTTCTAGAACCCCTGCCTGAAACGCCGGAGGCCCTGGCCGAGCTGCGCTCGGACCTGCGGCGGATCGGCGTCTACGACGGGACCCTGGTGGGGGAGGGCGGCGCGAGCGCGGCGATTCTGGCCGGCGTTCCCCCCGGCGCGGACCGGCAGGCGCTCTACCGGCGGGTGAGCCAGGCCGCGGCGGCGCAGGCCCCGGCCCGTGACCGCGTCCAGGTGCTGGGGGCGCCGGTGGCCGAGGTGTTGTTGGGAAGCCACATCCTGGCGGACCTCGGGATTCCCGCGAGCTGGCTGGGAGAAGAGGCGCAGGGAGCCCAAGGGCGCCTCGGGCTGGTGCCCCTCTCTCTGGCGGTGATGGGGCTGGTGTTCCTCGCCGGCTTCCGGCGGCCGGTGGCGGCGCTGCTGCCGCTCCTCAAGGTGGGGATCTGCCTGGGGGTGGTGTTCGGCCTCATGGGGTGGCTCGGAGTGCCCGTCTACCTGACGACGGCGGTGCTGCCGGTGCTCCTGCTGGCGATGGCGACGGCGAGCGAGGTCTACGTGTTCCGGCGCTACGCCGCCCTCTACCGGGAACCTCGACCGGGAAGACCGGGTAGACCGGTCGCGCCTATCGCGAGGAGTTGGCCCGCACCGCCGTGGAGGAGGTGGAGGCGCCCATGATCCAGGCGGCGGTCACCACGGCCGTGGGCCTCCTGTCCTTCTCGTTCTCCTCCATCCGGCCCGTGCAGGTCTTCGGGCTCTTCTCGGGAGCCGGCGTGCTCCTCTGCCTGCTCGCGTCACTCACCGTGACCCCCGCCGTGCTCGCCCTTCTGCCGCCGGGCTGGATTGCGCCGCGCCAGTGGCCAGGAGCGGCTTCAGGGATCGGGATCGCGCTGGGCCGGCTGGCGGCCTTCGCCGTCCGCCATCGCCGGGCCGTTCTGGCGGGAACCGCGGTCCTGGTGCTCCTCTCCCTGGACGGCGTGCGCCGGGTCGAGCTGCAGGACAGTTGGGTGGACGGCTTCGCTCCCGCCAGCCCCTTCGCCCGCGCGATGCGGAGCTTCGACGAGGATTTCCAGGGTGCCCACATCCTCCAGGTGGTCGTGGAGGCCGAGCCCATCCATGAGACCGGCGAGGTGGCGGGGGCCCTGGTGGGCGACCGTTTCCTCACCTTGCCGGCGCCTCCCGGAACGCGGCCCGAAGCCCTTCTGGGAAGCCGGATCGCGCTCCGCGGCCCCTCTCGGCAGTGGTCTTCGTGGGTGGCGTCGGCCCGCCTGGAAGGGGACAGGCTGGTCCTCGGCTGGCCCAGGAATGGCGGCTCGCCGAGCTTCTGGCTGGCGCCCCGGCCCGGGGACCGGTTGCGCTGGGAGCTCGACCTCGAGCCGCTCACCGTGCCGGCCACGCTGGCCCGGGTGAAGGCCCTCGAAGCCTTCCTGGCTGGACAGCCCGGGGTGGGCGGGGTCCTGGGGCCGGCGCGCTTCCTGGAGACGGCGGGGTTTCTCATGGCTCCAGACCGTCCCGGGCCGCGAAGGCTGCCCGAGTCGCCGGAGGCCGCGAGCATCCTCTGGAACAACTCGGAGCAGGCCCTGGGGGCGGAGCGCCTGCGCCGGATCGTGGACCCCGGCTACTCCAGGGGGCTGGCGACGGTCTTCCTCAAGGGCTCGAACTATGAGGACACCCGCCGGTTGATGGCCAACCTTCGCGCCTGGGAGAAGCGGAGCCTGTCCCCTCACGGCCTGCGCCTGGGCTTCGCGGGCGACGTGGCGGTGAGCCAGGCTTTGATCGGCGCCGTGGTGACCACCCAGGTGGAGTCTCTGGCTCTGTCGCTCCTGGGGATCTTCGCCGTGACGGCGTGGCTCGCCCGTTCGGTGGCGAGGGGGCTCCTCTGCGTGGTGCCGGCGGCGCTCGCCGTGCTCTTCAACTTCGCGGCCATGGGCTGGCTGGGCATCCCCTTGGGAGTCGCCACCTCCATGTTCGCGGGCATGACGCTGGGGGTGGGCGTCGACTACGCCATCCATCTCCTGGCGCGGCTGGAGAAGGTCCGGGAGGCCGGGCTGGAAGGAGCTGCCGCCCTGGCCCGCGCCATGGCCGAGACCGGCCCCTCCATCCTCATCGACTCGGCGAGCAGCGTGCTGGGCTTCTCCGTGCTGCTGCTGTCGCAGGTCCCCGCCAATCACCGTTTGGGGGGATTGTTGACGCTGAGCCTGCTCGTCGCCGTGCTGGCGACCCTGGTCGTGGTGCCCGTGCTGGCCGCGCGCCGAAGGGGCGCGGCCCCTGTTCGGTTTCAGCCTCACAGTGTTGTGGACCATCGAATCCCTATGAACGTAGGCTAGGGCGCGCGGGATGATCTCGCGGTAGATCGGATTGGCGATCTCGAGGCCGGCAGGACCCGAGGCGACGAGGCCCAGATCCTTGACGAACTGGATGTCGTCGTTGAGCACGTCGGGAGGAAGGAATTCCCCGGCCAGGATCGGCTCGAGAACACGCTGGACCCTCGGCTCCCGCAGGCGGTCGATGAGGGAGTCGAGATGGGTGTCGCGCCGCTCGATCAGGATCTCCTTGGCGCGCTCGACGTGGGAGGCTTCGACCGTCTGCGCCGGATCCGGGACGAGCTTCTCGACCGCTTGGCGCGCCAGCGCGTTGACCAGCCAGGGCTGCCCCCGGGTGAGCCGCCAGGCCAGTTCCTTGGCCTCGGGGGTGAAGACCTGGCCGGTCTCCGCCGTGTGCTGCTCATAGAGCTCGGCCACGTCCTGGGCGGTGAAGTTGGGCAGGGTCAGGGATTCGACCTTGATGTTGAAGGGGGACGAGGTTCCCAGGCTCTCCGTCTCGGCGCGTAACTTTGCGCGGTAATCCCGGACGTCGCGCAGGCCGATCAGCGCCACGGACTGGGGGAATCCCTGGGGCCGGCTGGGATATCCCGCCCGGATCTGCCTCAAGACCGAGATCAGGGCATTGTCCATCAACGCATCGATCTCATCCAGGAAGAGGACGACAGGCCTGGAGGATTGCTGGCTCCACCGGGCGAGTAGATCGTGCAGGCGGGTGTTCTCGGGAGCTTCAGCGTTTGTTGCGGGGGGACGCAGCTCTTCCGGGAGGTCGTTCAATGCGAACAGGCGAAGGGTGTCGAGGACCGCCGCAATTCCCTTCTCGACGTCGCCACCAGCAGCTTGCCCGGACTCACAAGTCGTGAGCAAGGCGGCGTAGCGTCCCTCCGCCGTCAGCCGCTGCGCCAGGGTTCGCAGCAGTGTGGTCTTGCCCGACTGCCGGGGAGCATGAATCACGAAGTAGAGCTGCCGGTCGATCAGCGTCTTTGCCTCCGGCAGGCGGCGCTCCGGCGGCAGCATGTAGTGCATCCGCGGATCGCAGGGTCCGGCGGTGTTGAAGAACCTCATCCGGCCATTCTATCCGGCCCTCAATGCGCCCGCCCTCAGCGCGCCTTGACGGGCTTGGTGAAGGCGTCCGGCTGGAGGGCCGGCGCGTCGATCCGGGAGGGGCTCAAGGTGGCGATCCAGAGCAGGTGGAAGTTCTGCTTGCCGCCCACCAGCCCCTGGTAGTCGCCCAGGAAGAAGCCCTCGGCGAAGGCGGCGAAGCGCAGGTCCCAGGAGGCGGCGCTCACCCGTTGCCCCTTGATGAAGCGCTGCCCCCGGTTGCGGGAGAGGGTGAAGTACTCGTCCACGAGGAACCGGCGGCTCGGGTCGTGGCGCAGGGTGTAGTAGGAGACGCCCACCAGGCCGCTCGGGTTCACCGCCAGGGCGGGGGTGAAGCTCGGCGCGTCGAGCGGGCCGTCCGAGACAAGCTGAGGCGCCGTCCAGGTCTGGCCGCCGTCCCGCGAGCGCGAGAGGACGATCTGATCGATCCCCGGGGAGAAGCGGGAGTCCTGCCAGGCCGCGTAGAGGTCCCCATTGCGGGGGTCGATGGCCGCCGTGGGGAGGATGCCGCCCGTGCGCGCGTCCGTTACGCCGGCCGTCCGGAGGTCCGCGACCACCACCGGCTCGCTCCAGGTGTCGCCGCCGTCGGTGGAGCGCGCGGCCACGATCTCCCCGGTCTGGAAGACGAAGCGGCTCCAGACGGCGTGGAGGACGCCCTGCGGCCCGACCATGGGGATGATCCCGATGTTCTGGCCCCGGTCGTGGATCGTCACGGGCGAACGGAAAGAGAGGCCGCCGTCCGTAGAGTAGGAGAAGCGCATGGGCTGGGTGCGGGCCGCCGTGGCCGTGTCCCAACCCACGTAGACCCGGCCCCGGAAGGGGCTGTCCGCGCGGTTGTCCACCACCAGGGCCTGCTTGTCGTCGAAATCGAGCTCGGTGGTGTGGACGGGCACGGGCTCGCCCCAGGTGCGGCCGCCGTCTTCCGAGGCGGAGACGAAGATGCCGTTCTCCTGCCGGGTCTCATTGAACGCCAGGGTGCAGAAGTAGGCCCGGCCACCGGGGCCGAAGGCGACCCAGGGATCGGAGACGCGCTCGAACGGCCCCCCGGCCGCCTGGGGGAGCCTGGGGACCAGGGCTTCCTGCCAGCTTTTTCCCGCGTTGAAGGAGACCGCGGAGGTCAGGGCGCGGGCGCCGCCGTTGGAGAAGCGACCTTCCTGGTAGCCGGCCAGCAGGTGGGTCTCCTTCTCGGGATTGATGGCGAGGTACGGCTCCGTCTGGGTCTCCGCCTGGGCGGGTCCGCCGTTCGGCTCCAGGACGTCGAAGCTGACGCGGACGCTGCCCGCTGCGGCCTTCGCCGGAGCCCCCTTCAAGCTCTCGAGGTCGAAAGGCGTGCGCACGCGGGGGCGCCCGCCCGGCAGCACGTCACCCTCGAACCGGGCGCCCCAGGCCGCTTCCTGCTCGGCCTTCCAGCGGCTCCGCGAGAAGGGCTCCGCCCGCGGCTCCTCCGCCTGCACGAGCAGGGCGAAGAAAAGAAGGGCGAGAGGGGCGGCCGGCAGAAGAATTCTTTTCATCGTGATCCTGGCCTGACTTTCACTGGCAGGGGAAGGCTTTGGTTTCGGAGGCGTCCGGAGCGTTGTGGCAGCTGTCGCTCCCCTGGTCGTTGAAGGTGCCGCCGGGCGCGGGCAGGAACTCCCAGTCGTAACCGTCCGGATGGAGCACGAGCTTGAGGACGCCGTGGTCCAGGCTGTTCCTGGACTCGGTGTTGGACCAGAGGTTCGTGAACGGGCGCAGCTCCTGGCCGCCCGTGCCCACCACGAACTGGCGGATGCCGTAGCCGGGGTCCGCCTTGGCGTCGGGGTCCTGGGGGGCGAACCGTTCGTAGTCATGGTCGTGCCCCACGAGCACCACGTCCGCGCCGGCCTTGTAGAGAGCGCGCCAGAATGCGTCGAACGTGGCGTTGTCGCCGTGTGCGCCGGAGGAGAACCGGGGGTGGTGCCAGTAGGCGAGAGTGCAGGCCGTGGGGTGGGCGGCCAGGTCCGCGCTGAGCCACTGCAGCTGGGGGGAGCCCGGACCGCAGCCGCTGTTGGGGCCCAGAGCGCCGCAATTCGAATTCAGCACCACGACGTGCCAGGAGCCGAGCTCGTAGCTGTACCACCCCTTGGTGCGGTCGCCCGCCGCGGCCCCGAAGTAGTCGTAGTAGCCGGCGGCTCCGGGCGTCAGGTACTCGTGATTGCCGGGTGCCGGGCGCAGCTTCGCTCCCAGGCGGCCCCAGGTGGGAGCGAAGGACTGGAGGTGCGCCGCCAGGGTGCCTTCCCAGTACTGGTTGTCCCCGAGAAGCAGCACGGCGTCGAAGCCCCCCTTGAGAACCAGGTCGGAGGTGGCCCGCATGCGGCAGTTGGCCGCCGTGCCGTTGCCGCCGTTGAAGCTCGGATCCGTGGGATCGCAGGCGATGTCGCCCGCCGCCGCGATGATTGGATCAATCACCGGGTCGGCGGCCCGGGCGGCCGGCGCGAAGAGCGCGAGCGCCAGAAGAGCCGCCGCGAAAAGCGTTGGCTGGCGATTCATCATGAATCTCATTGTAGCTCCGCCTTTCGCTGGCCGGGGGATCTGTTGGTACGCTCCCTGTCATGGCGCAGCGCGAAAACGAGCTGGACGCTGAGATCCGGGCCCTTTACCGGGGCTCCTTCGACGAATTCATCGCCGCCCGCAACGCCCTGGCGGTCCGCCTGCGCAAGGAGAAACGGACGGAGGACGCGGCCCGCGTCAAGCCGCTGCCCAAGCCCACGCCGTCCGCCTGGGCCGTGAACCTGCTGTTCGAGCGGGAAGCGAAGAAGATGGCGGATCTGCTGGCAGCGGGCGAGACGGCGCGGTCGGCGCAGAGCGAGGCTGTCTCCGGCGGCGGCGCCGAGCCGTTGCGGCAGGCCATTCGGGACGCCCGCCGCCTCGCGGACGAGCTTCGCTGGGACGCCGCCCGCCTCCTCTCGGAGGGGGGACGGTCCCCGAGCCGCGACGTCGTCGAGCGCATCGCGGCGAATCTCCAGGCCCTGGCCTTCAGCCCCGCCGCGGCCGAGGAGGCCGCCCGGGGCTGGCTCGACCGCGATCTCGATCCCCCCGGTTTCGAAGTGCTCGCCGGCCTTCAGCTCGCCGGTTCGCCCCCGGCGAAGGAGGCGAGGAAGGAAGAAGCGCAGGGTCCCGCGCCGGCCCGCCCGAAGATAGTGCGCTCCCAGGACAAGGCGAAGGAAGACGGCGAGCGGAAAAAACGCGAGGCCGCCGAGCAGGCCCGCCGCCGCATCGCCCTGGCCGAGGAGAAGGCCGAGCAGGCCCGCGCCGAAGCCAAACCCTTGCGGAAGGAAGCGGAACAGGCCGAACGCGCCGCCGCCGAGGCCCGCCGCCAGGCGGAGGAGGCGGAGAAGGCCGCCGCGCGGGCCCGGGAACGGTACGAACAGGCCGCCGAGAGGCTCGCGCGGGCGGAGGAAGCGTTGCGGGAAGCTCGGAAAGGCGAGTGAGGCTCTACGGGTGCTTCCCCCCGTCCGCATCCTGGCCGGCAGCAAAAAAGCCGTCGACCCGGTGGCGCTCGTTCTCGTTCAGGATCTCCCCCAGCCATTCTTTCAGAGGCTCGATCTCGCGGAAGGTTCTCCGGTTGGGGTTCGCCGCATTGCGGAGCACCCGCTCGATCTGGAGGGAGAGCACCGCGCTGTCGCCCACCAGGAACGCCGCCCGCTCCACCCGGTCCGCCAATCCGGAGAGGAGCTGGATGAGGGTCGCCGCGATCTCCGGCGTGAAGACGTTGGCGTGTTGAAGATCCGACACGGCCACGTAACGGCCCGGAATCCGGGCGGCCGTCGCCTTGAGCTCTTCAATGAACTGCCCGAACTCGTTCGGAGCCAGGGGCGACTTCACCCTGATTTCGATCAGCCGGCCGGCGTTGTTCTGGACACTGTGCATTCACGCTCCTCCCGAAGACTCCAGGTCATCCTTCCTAGAGGTGCGTCGTCCAGGCCATGCCAGGACACTCACTCGTTGAGCACGTCCGCCAGGAAGGCGTCGAGCCGGGTGCGCTCGCCGTCGGTGAGAACCTCTCCCAGCCACTCCTTGAGCGGTCCGGGCTCGCGGAAGCTCTTGCGGTTGGGGCTCGCCGCGTTGCGGATCACCCGCTCGATCTGGAGGGCGAACACCGCGCTTTCCCCGATCAGGAAGGCGGTCCGTTCCACCCGGTCGGCCATCCGGGAGAGGAGCTGGATCAGGGCCGCCGCGACGTCCGCCTGGAAGACGTCGGCCCGGTGCAGATCCACCACCCCCACGTAACGGTCCGGGATGCGGCTGACCGTGGCCTTGTGCTCCTCGACGAACTGCCGGACCTCGTCCAGGGTCAGGGGCGGCTTCACCCTCACCTCGACGAGCCGGCCGGTGATGTTCTGGATCCTGTGCATCCCCCCTCCTCCAAGTTGTCCCTCGCCAGCGTCTGCCCCAAGCGATGGGGCGTATTCTAGGCTAAACTTTTGGCTCGCTGCTTCAATAACTTCAGACCCCCTGAGGGAGACGAGGATGGACGGGATCGGAAACTTGTTTTCGCGGTTCGCGACGCTGCCCTGTGCTTTCCTGCTCCGCACCGAGACCGGCGTCACACCGCTGGGTAACGGAGAGCCCGCCTTCGAGCTTCCACGTACGCAACGGCCGAGGGGCGAAGGCTCTCCAGTCCCTCGACGAGCTGGCCATCGCCGAGGCCTACGTGCGCGGCGACCTCGACATCGACGGCGACGCCGTCCGCGCCATGTGGTTCCGCAACCTCCTGTCGGACGACCGCCTGTGGATCAAGACCTGGCGCCGGCTCCAGCCTCTTCTGCTCGGCCGCGAGAAGCTGAACCCGGATTGGATCGCCAAGCACTACGACTCCGGCAACATCCAGCTCTTCGTCGTCGACCGCGACTACCGGGCCTACACCCCCGGCATCTTCGTGAGCGAAGACGACACCCTGGAGACGAGCACAAAGCGCAAGTATGACTTCGCCTTCGAGCAGCTGGGGCTGAAGGAGGGAGACGAGGTCCTCGACGTCGGCCACGGCTGGGGCGGCTTTCTCCAGTACTGCAGCGGCCGCGGCGTCCGGGGGCAGGGGATCACCCTCTCGAAGGACCAGCTCGGCTACGTGACGAATCTCATCGCGAGCGAGGGCTCGACGCCCAGGTGCTCTACCAGGACTTCTTCACCTACCAGCCCGGCCGGAGGTTCGACGCCATCTCCGTCATGGGAGTGATCGAGGATCTGTCCGACTATCCCCGCGTCTTGGAGCACTTGGCCGAGCTCGTCAAGCCCGGAGGGCGGATCTACCTCGACTTCGCCGCCGGCAAGGTGCCGTTCGGCACCTCCAGCTTCATCACCAAATACGTCTGGCCCGGCACCTTCCGCATGACCTACCTGCCGGAGCTGATGGCCGCCATCGACCGCTCCGCCATCCAACTGGTCGGCGTCTGGAACGACCGCCGCAACTACCACCTGTGGGCCAAGCACGGCCACCAGCGCTGGCTCGAGAACAAAGACGACGTCATCCGCCAGTCGAGCCTCGAAACCTGGCGCCTCTTCCGGCTCCTCTTCGCCGGCACTGCGGGCGTGATGAACGACCCGGCCTGGAAGGTGACGGCGTACCGGATGGTGCTGGAGCTGCCGGGGGATTTGGGGTAGGGCTGAGGGCTACCGTGGGATCGCCTATTTAAGGAGAGATAAGTCAATGACCAAGAAGAGAATGGTGATGATGATCGCGATGATCCTGATCGTACTGTCTGCTGCCCTGGCTGTGTCGGTGGCCGGTCAACCCGACCCTGACGAGCAGAAGGCAGGAGGGGCCATTCAGTACAAACTTGTCCCTGTGCCTAATGTAATGACGCAGGCGCAGCTACAGACGGTGTTGACGACGCAAGGAAATGCCGGATTCCGGCTTGTCCTGCCGTACGTCGTGGGGACGAGCCCAATCCCAAACCAGACAGTCCTGGTTTTCTCGAAGCCCTAGTTGCGGGTCGATAACTTGTCCATCGAGGCTCCAGCCTCTTGACGCTCCAAGAGCGTGCGTGAGACGCTAAGCTGTGAAAATCGCAATATCAAAGATTCAGCTCTGAGCATTTGCAGGTTCTTCTGGTGCCGCGCCGGCTCCAGAATCCAAGGAGGAGTCGTCATGACCGCACTATTGAGCGTCATCGTCCTCGCCGCCAGCACCTTCTCTACTCCCCTGGCTCCTGAAGTTTGCTCCAACGCTCTGGCGCCGGTGGAGCAGGCCCACATTGCCAGCGGGTTCTCCGCCAACGCCAAAGCAATGTGCACCGCCACGTGCGGGACATCCCCTAGCGTTTCGTGCAGTGCCAGCACATGCAGCGCCATGAACCAGAGCTGTCCGGGGCAGCGGGGGTATGTCACGTGCGGCAGCAGCACTTTCTATTGTCCCGTCTGTCCCCCCTCGTGCACGGAGGGGCAGATCAAGAGCGTGATCACCGGCCCCAACTGTAGCTGCGAGAATGGGACGTCGACCCCGAAGGACCGTTACAAGTGCATCGGCGGCGAGTGGGTGTACCAATTCTCCTTCTGCTCTGGGCCCTTCTGCCAGGGGTTCTAGTACCACGTCCCTGAAGGTCGTTCCGGGTTGCCGCCTGGCATGTTGCCCAACGTAGAGACGCCTGCAAGGCGTCTCTACGTCGGAAGGGGATTTGGTCAGCGTCAGCTACAGTAAGGGTGAGCTCGTGATGCCAGGGACTCGGGGTAGATAGACGGGATGAGCTTCGATCTCTCAGAGACCCTCGACCTGCTGGAGCGCACTCCTGCTGTACTTGTTTCCCTTCTCCGGGGAACGAGCGCTTCCTGGCACGCCGTCAACGAGGGCGCCGGCACTTGGAGCGCTCTCGACGTAGTGGGGCATCTCATTCATGGCGAAGAGACCGACTGGGTTCCTCGCGCCCGGATCATCCTGGAACACGGCGAAAGCCGGCCGTTCGAGCCGTTTGACCGGTTCGCCCAGCTCACTCGCTTCACTGGCTGGCCGCTGGACCGACTCCTTGACCGCTTCACGGAGCTTCGCCAGGCCAATCTCGAAATCGTCGGGGGCTGGCGACTGACCGAGGCTCAGCTGGCGCTGCCGGGCCGCCATCCCGAGCTTGGCTCCGTCGCTCTGCGGCAACTCCTGGCCACCTGGGCCGTTCACGACCTCAACCACCTCGCCCAGATCCATCGCGTCATGGCACGGCGGTACACGGAAGAGGTGGGTGTCTGGCGTGAGTACCTGTCGATCCTGAACCGCTAGGTTCTTGCATATCTTCGCGGCCAAAGCCAGAATCCTCGTATGACGCTTACGCTGGATCTCCCGCCGAAGCTGGTCGATGAGCTTGCCACTGAGGCTGGGCGGTTGGGCTTGTCGGTCTCCGACTATGCCGTACGTGTCCTCTCTAAGGACAGGAAGCTCGAGGGAGGCCCCCAGGACCGGTGCGGACCTGGTCGCCTACTGGCAGGAGGAGGGGCTGGTAGGAACCCGGCCCGAGATCACTGACAGTCAGTCCTACGCGCGTGGGCTTCGGCGCGAAGCCGAGCGGCGGAAGCTCTCCTAGAGGATCTATCCCATGGATTGGGGCTACTCGACTCACTGATTGCCGCTTGTGCCTTGGATTACTCGGCAACCCTGTGTACGTTCAACTCCAAGCACTACAGAAGAGCCGTTCCCGGTTTGTCGATCCTGGAGCCCTACGTCAAATAGTTTTCAAGGTTCGGCGGCAGTGAAGAGCCGCCGTCACAGCGTGTAGACGTCTCCGCAGGGCAATACCGTTCCCCCCAAGCACCGGCGGCCGCAGGGCACAGCCGGTCTGCAGGTTTCTGATTTGGATCGACGGGATCGTGAACGCCATCGCCGCCGCAAGGGACATCGTCCTACAGGCCGTCGACGCGCTCGCCGGAGACGTCCCGTCGTCCCCGGGGTGTCCGAATGGATATCGTGGACGGTATGGGAACGTCTCTACCAATCCTCCCGCCTCTCTCCCCCTCGCTGCCGGGCGTCCCGGACCTCTTCACGCCTCGCCGGGCAGTGCTCGTGCGTTCCCCGGTACGAGGTTCGGCACTCGCGCCTCTCGCCTCGCGCTTCGCGGGAAGGAACGTGCGGGTGCGCCCCTCGTTCCCGAGAGTCCCGGCCATATAATTTTGTCTGCCGGCTATATAGCCGTGTCACTCCCCATCACTGGGGAGTAGCGGGGGAAGAATCCCCGCGAGTGCGGCTATATAGCTTTCTGCCCCGGCTATATAGCCAGCTACCGTACCCCTGAGGGGAAGTGTCTCGGGAGCGTAGCCGGGAGTCGCGGCTATATAGCCCGTTCGTAAATTTATATGGGGAGGACCCGTACCGTCTCTTCCCGGTGCCGCGGCCATATAGCCGAATCGGAAAATTATATGGCCGGGAGGCGCGGGAACGACGGGGAGAGAGGCAGACTTTCTACCCGAACGGATCCGGCAGGATCTGCCGCAGGTAGGGCTCGATCCCCCGCTCGACGGCCCAGTTCTGGGGATAGCCCAGAGAAACCTCCTCGAAGCGCACGCCGTCCCGCCGGTGGGTGGCGCGGATGTGGAGGTGGCCGTAGACGACGGCGCGGGCGCGGAAGCGGAGGTGCCAGTCCTCGGTCAAGCGGGTGCCGCACCAGATGGAGAAGCGGGGGATGCGGGGGAGGAAGGCGAGGTCCTGCCGGAGAGGGAAGTGGTTGATGATGACGAGCGGCGCCCGTAGGGCGGCCTCGGCGAGGCGCGGCTCGGTGAGGCGGATGCGCTCGTGGCACCAGTCGGGCCGGGTGGCGAAGGGGTCGGGGTGGAGGAGCACCTCGTCGGAGCAGACGAGGTTCTCTTCCGCCGCCCATTCGACGGCTTGGCCGACGGGGATGGAGTCGGGGCGGAAGGTGTAGTCGTAGAGGACGAAGGTGGGCGCGAGGATGGCAGGCCCCCCCTCGCCGGGCCAGCTCACGTACGGGTCCTCGGGAGTCAGCACGCCGTACTCCCGGCAGATCGCCACCATGCGCTCGTACTTCGCCTGCCCCCTGGGCTCCGGCCGGTTCGGCATCGTCCAGAGATCGTGATTGCCGGGCACCCAGAGGAGGCGCGAGAAGCGCCGGGTGAGCAGGTCGAGGGCGAAGCGGAGGTGCTCTTCCGATTCGCCCACGTCGCCCGCCACGATCAGCCAGTCGCCGGGATGGGGGCGGAGGTTCCGCAGCGCTTCGCGGGTGGCCTCGTAGCGGAGGTGGAGGTCCGCCAGCGCATAGAGCTTCATCGGGAGATCAGTGGACCGTATCGTCCGGCTCGGCCGGGCCGAGGTCCCTCAGGGCGTGTTGGAGGACGTCTTCCTGGCTGAGGATGCGGGGTTTGGCGTCCTCTTCCGGTCGCTCGCCACCCTCTCCCGGGAAGAGCAGGGCGAGCTTCGGACCCTCCTCGGACATTTCGACCTCGGCCACGGGATGGCGGACGGGCTCGACGGAGTAGTCCGGGTGATAGAGGGCGCCGCCGCCGGAGGGGATGCCCAGGCCGCGGGTGTGCTCGCCCGCCCTGGGCACGGCACGCAGGAGCCCGGACCAGGAGGGCTCGTCGTGGGCGTCGATGACGAAGGGGACGAGGCAGAAGGTGTCGAAGAGGGTGGAGGCGTCCGGGTCCCACCCCTTGAGGCCGAGCTGCACGGCACCGGCGGAGACGCCCACGAGCACGGCCCCCGCGTAGTAGCGCTTGGAGATTTTCTCCTTGAGGCCGGCTTTCTGGAACGCCTCCCAGCCGCGCTGAACGTCGCCGCCCGCGAGGAGGATGAGGTCCGCCTTGTCCAGAAACGCCAGGTCGTCGTCCGTGGGCTCGGCGGGGACGTGCCGGCAGTCCTTGGCCTCGATGCCGATCTCGGCCATGGAGCCCACGAAGAGGTCGTAGAACTCGGGAGCGTCGCCGTTCGAGGCGCCGAGGTAGGCGGCCGTGGGCGCGGCGGTTTCGATCAGCGTCCGCGCACGGTCCAGGAAACGCTTGCCCTCGTCGTCGCGCCAGAAGAGGAGCTGGCTGTCCGCCAGGAGAAAGATGGGTTGGATGGTGCCGTTCACGGGAGAAAGATATCACCCCCACCCGGCCCCTCACCCCCTGGCCCCCTCTCCCGCCCCCTCCCCCCACCCTCCCCGGGAGAGGGGGAATTTGACGGGAAGGTTGGGAGCCGTAGGGTGCGCTGTGCGCACCATTAACGACGGTTGTGGTGCGCACAGCGCACCCTACATCGCGCCACAGGTCGTGGAGCGACCCCCCTCTCCCGGGGCGGGAGGGGGAGGCGGCGGGAGAGGGGGCCAGGGGGTGAGGGTTCAGTGTGCATACCCCAAGGCCCTCAGCTGCGCCGCGTTCTCGGGATCCACCTCCGCGGGGGCCAAGCGGTCCGAGGCGATGAGCCCCTTCTGCACGTCGTCCATCCAGGCGTGGAGATCCTGGGAGAGGCGGGTGCCGCCGCTCGCGGCCCGGGTCTCGCGCGGGTCCTTGAGGAGGTCGAAGAGCCAGAGCTTGCGCTCGGGGATGCGGAAGATCTCCTTGCGCCCGCCGGTCATCACGGCCACCTCCAGCAGGCCGTTGCGGCGCGCCGTGGCCGCCTCCTGGGCCGAGAGGACGGCCCCCTTGTGAGCCTGGAAGAGCGCCACGCGGTCGCGCGGCGGCGGCGCGCCGCGGAGGAGGACGGGCGTCCAGTCGAACCCCCGGAACTCGGCGGGGATCGGCAGGCCCGCGAGCCCCAGGACGCTCGAAGCCACGTCCAGGTTGAGAGCCGGCGCGTCGATCACCGTGCCGGGCCGGATGCGTCCCGCCCAGGCCATGCCAAAGGGGATGCGCAGGGTGGGCTCGAAGAGATTGCGGCCATGCCCCCAGTAGCCGTGCTCGCCGAGGCTCTCGCCGTGGTCGGCGAGGAAGACGAAGAGCGTGTTGGCCTTGAGCGCCGGGTCGCGGTCGAAGGCCGCGAGGAGCCGGCCGAGCTCGCGGTCCGTGAAGGCGACCTCCGTGTCGTAGCGGTCCTGGCGGGAGACCTCTCCCTTGACGCGGATGCCCAGCCTGGGGGCGAGGCTCTCCTGGAGGCGGTAGGGAGCGTGGGGATCCACGTAGTGGACCCAGAGAAGGAAGGGCTGCCGCTGAGGGCGCGATTCCTCGAGCCAGTCGAGCGCCGCGTCCGTCAGATCCTCCGCCGTGGCCTCGCCCCGGAACATTCCCAGCCAGCGCTTGCGGGTGAAGACCTCGCCGTAGCTGTCGAAGTGGTCGCCCAGGCCGGAGACGCGGTCCTTGAGCGTCCAGTTCCCCACGAAGGCCGCGCTCCGGTAGCCGCGCCGTTCGAGCACGCGGGCGAAGGAGGTCAGGTCCGGCCGCAATCGCAAGCCGTTCCGCGTGGCGCCGTGCTCGTGGGGGTAGAGGGAGGTGAACATGGAGCAGAGCGCCGGGTTGGTGAGCGGCTCCACCGTACGCGCCTGGGTGAACCGGACCCCCGAGGCCAGCAGGCGGTCGATGTTGGGCGTGGTCGGCCTCTTGTAGCCATAGGAGGAGAGGCGGTCCGCCCGCAGGGTGTCGACGGTGAGCACCACCACGTTGGGGAACCGCTGGAGCGGCTCCGCCTGCCGGGCGGCGGCGGGGAGGGCAAAGAGAAGGAGGAAGAGAAGCAGGAAAAGGAGGCCGAAGGCCCCCGCCCGGGCCCTCACCCCCTGGCCCCCTCTCCCGCCCCTTCCCCCCGCCCTCCCCGGGAGAGGGGGGACGCTCCACGACCGTTTGGTGCTTTGTAGGGTGCGCTGTGCGCACCATGACCGTCGTTGAAGGTGCGCACAGCGCACCCTACGACCTCTGTCTTTCCCGTCAAATTCCCCCTCTCCCGGGGAGGGCGGGAGGGAGCGGGCGGGAGAGGGGGCCAGGGGGTGAGGGCTCGAGGCTCGCCCTTTGCTACTCTCCCCGGCATGGACGAGATCAAACCCGAAAAGAGCCCCGGCCCCTCCCCGCAAGCCGAGGTGCAGGCGGCGGCGGAGAGCGGCGAAGCGCCCCGGTGGGGGAAGGGGACGGAGTTCGCGGAGGACGGCAAGTTCCTCGAGGGGCCGCACAACCGCGCCTCCGAATTCCGCCGCCTGCTGCGTATCGGCATGGACTTCATCCGCGGCTTCCGCGGTCTTCATTTCGTGGGGCCGTGCGTCACCGTCTTCGGCTCCGCGCGGTTCACGGAGGAGCACCGGTACTACGAAATGGCCCGCGAGGTGGGCCGGCGGCTCGGCCGGGCAGGCTTCACCGTCTTGACCGGCGGCGGCCCCGGCATCATGGAGGCCGCCAACCGGGGGGCGCGGGACGTCGGGGCGAAGTCGATCGGCTGCAACATCATCCTGCCCAAGGAGCAGAAGCCCAATCCGTACGTCGACCGCTGGCTGGAGTTCCGCTACTTCTTCGTCCGCAAGGTGATGCTGGTCAAGTACTCCTACGCCTTCGTGGTGCTCCCCGGCGGTTTCGGCACCATGGACGAAATCTTCGAGTGCGCCACCCTGATCCAGACGGGGAAGATCAGCAACTTCCCGCTGATCCTCATGGGTACCGACTTCTGGAAGCCGCTGCAGGATTTCCTCTGTCATCGCATGGTCCCCGAAAAGACGATCCTGCCCGCGGACTGCGAGCGGATCTTCTTCACCGACTCCGTCGACGAGGCGATGGAGCGCATTCTGGGCGCCGCCACCCGGGAATTCGGACTGGTGTGGGAGGCTGCGCCGCCCCGGTCGCCGCACTGGTACTTCGGCGAGTCGGGAATGCAAAAGGCAGGCCCCAGGCTTCAGGAGACGACCCCTACAGCATCGCGCTCGCCAGATTCGCCAGCGCCGACCGTTCCCCCTTCTCCAGGTTGACGTGGGCGTAGAGGGGGTTCCCCCGCAAGCGGTCGATCAGGTAGGAGAGGCCGTTGCTGTGGGCGTCGAGGTAGGGCGTATCGATCTGGAAGATGTCACCGGTCAAAACGATCTTGGTGCGCTCGCCCGCCCGGGTGATGATCGTCTTGACCTCGTGGGGGGTGAGGTTCTGGGCCTCGTCCACGATGAAGATGACGTTCGAGAGGCTGCGGCCGCGGATGTAGGCCAGCGGGACGATGTGGAGCTTCTCGGTCTCCACCATGCTCGTCCACCTTCTTGTACTCCCGCTCCTTCTCGTCGAACTGGTTCTTGATGATCCCCAGGTTGTCCCAGAGCGGCTGCATGAAGGGGTTGATCTTGGAGTGGACGTCCCCCGGCAGGAAGCCGATGTCGCGGTTCGACAGCGGCACGATGGGCCGGGCGAGGTAGATCTGGCGGAAGTGCCGCCGCTGCTCCAGGGCCCCGGCCAGGGCGATCAAGGTCTTGCCCGTGCCGGCCGCGCCCGAGAGCGTCACCAGGGGGACGTCCATGTTCATCACCGCGTGGAGCGCGAAGGTCTGCTCGGCGTTCCGCGGTGAAATGCCGTAGGCGAGCGGCTTGTGGACCCGCTCGATGCGGTCCGTCCGTGGGTTGTAGAAGGCGAGCGCCGACTTCGAGCCGCACCTCAGGATGAAGTACTGGTTCCCCGGCGGCCGGCCCTCCAGGACGGCCTCGACGGGGAGCCACTCCTCCTGGTAGAGGCGGTCGATGGAGGCGGGGTCCGCCACCTCGACCTCGTTCTTCCCCTTGGGGAGGTGGTCGAGATCCTTGATCTTGACCGTCTCGTAGTCCTCGGACGCCAGGTTGAGCGCCCGCGCCTTCAGGCGCAGGTTGATGTCCTTGCTGACCAGGATCACCGGCGCTGCCGGGCTCCGACTTGGCGAGCCCGAGGGCGGCGTTCAGGATGCGGTGGTCCGCCTTGCGCGAGCCGAAGACCTCGCCGGCATCCACGAATGGCCGTTCTCCTCCGTGACCACCCGGAACCGGCCGCGGGCCGGCCCGTCGAGCGGAATCCACTCGTGGAGCATGTTGTCGTTCGACAGCTTGTCGAGCTGGCGGATGAACTCGCGGGCCTGGAGATTGAGGACCGAGTTCCCCTTCTTGAACTGGTCCAGCTCCTCCAGCACGGTGATCGGGATCGCGACGTCGTGCTCCTGGAAGTTCTGGAGGGCGTTGAAGTCGTAAAGGATGACCGAGGTGTCGAGGACGAAGATCTTTCTTTGCGGCTCTGCCATGGCTTGGGAGGCTCGGGGAAGCTCCTTCCTTTGAGATAGGAACAGGCTAGCTCAGGCGGCGGGCCGGGGCAAGGTTGGACTAAGATTCCCCGGCTCCCGGTCTCCCGCAATTCCCGCCATGCCCACCTCCACCCCTCCCGCGCCGACCCCCCTCCCCTCGCGCCTCCAGGTGCTGGCGGCGGCGGCCCTGTTCTCCTCGGGCGGGGCACTGATCAAGGCGGTTCACTTCGGAGGCTGGCAGGTGGCGAGCTTCCGCTCCATGGTGGCGGCGGCGGCCCTGTTCCTCCTGCTGCGTGAGGTACGGCGGCGGCCGACCCTGCGGGTGCTCGGAATCGGCGTGGCCTACGCCTTGACCATGATCTTCTTCGTGCTATCGAACAAGCTGACGACCTCGGCGAGCGCCATCTATCTCCAATCGACGGCCCCTCTCTACGTCCTCCTCCTCTCCCCGTGGCTCCTCCACGAGCGGATCCGCGCTCGCGACGTGGCCTTCATGGGCGCCCTGGCGGTCGGCCTCGGCCTCTTCTTCGTGGGCTTCGACCCGGTCTCGGCCACGGCCCCGAACCCGCCGCTCGGCAACGTCCTGGCCCTGGCCTCCGGCATCACCTGGGCGTTGACCATCATGGGCCTACGGGATCTGGGAAAGCGCGGAGGGAGCACGGGAGGATCGTGGGCGCCGGCCGCGGCCCTCTGGGGGAACGTCTTCGCGGCCTTAGGCTGCCTGCCGATGGCGCTGTCGTCCATGCCGCCCGGAGGGGCCCGTGCGCAGGACTGGCTCCTGGTGGCCGTCCTGGGGATCTTTCAGATTTCCCTGGCCTACGTCTTCCTTCTGCGCGGGCTCGAAAAGGTGGGGGCCTTCGAGGCCTCGCTCCTGCTCCTCCTGGAGCCGGTGCTGAACCCGGTCTGGGCTTGGCTGGTCCACGGTGAGAGGCCGGGGGCCTGGTCGATGGTGGGAGGGGCGGTGATCCTCCTCTCCACGGTCGTCAAAAGCTGGGCGGACGCGCGGGGGTAGTCTGTAGAGACGATCCCATACCGTCCACGATATCGATTCGGACACCACGGGGACGGCGGGACGTCTCCGGCGGGAGCGCCGAGGGTCCGTAGGAAGATGCCCTTCGCGGCGGCGCTGGCGGTCACGATTCTCTCGATCCAGATTCCCTCGATCCCAATCCTCCCGGACCCGCATTCAGAAAACCACGCACCTGCGTGCCCTTTGGCCGCTGGTGCTGTGGGAGGATCAACTACGCCTACCGGGTGGTGTACATCCGCTTCATCGGGACTCATGCTCAGTATGACCAGATCGACGCGCAGACGATCTGAGGAGGATTGAATGGACGTCAAACCCATCAGGACCAACGAAGACTATCAATCGACGCTCCGGGAAGTGGAATCTCTGATGAGCGCAGAGCTCGGCACTCCAGAAGGGGAAAGGCTGGACGTCTTGGTAACCCTGGTCGAGGCTTACGAGCGCAGGCACTTTCCTTTGGACCTTCCCGATCCGGTGGAGGCCATCAAGTTCGCGATGGACCAGCGTGGGTTGACCGTCAAGGATCTCGAGCCCATGGTCGGCCGTTCCAATCGTGTCTACGAGATTCTCAGCCATAAGCGGCCTCTCACTCTCAAAATGATCTGGAAGCTGCATAAAGAGCTGGGAATCCCGGCAGAATCTCTCATCAAGCAGCCTGACGAATCCGAGGCGGCATAGAGACATGATCCGCATCCTCGCTCTCCTCTCCCTCGCCCTCCTGCCCCTCCCGGCCGCGGCCGGCACGCCGGACATCGAGGCCGTTCCGGTCACCGTCCTGCCCGCTCCGGACTTTCACCGCGCAGCTCCCAAGGCCGTGGGGAAGGGAGACTGGACTCTCGCCGCCGTCAGCACCAAGGCCAACCAGATCACGGACGGGGACGCGTGGTTCGAGGCGAACGGCCTGGAGCTGGACCGGTTCGATCCCGCGAACCTGCCCGGCGTCCTCCCGAAGTCGTTCCGCGGGCTCCCCCTGTACCAGGCGCTGTTCGGGAAGGGGCACACCCTCCTCCTCTACGGCAAGGACGGGGCCGGCGCGCGTTTCGTGGTGGCCATGGAGGACAAGACCGGTGCCTTCTCCTGGGCCTTCGATTTCGCGAGCTTCCTTTCCGCCCCGGGCGTGCCGGAGGAGGATCTGACGGAGCAGCGGGTCACCTGGGCCGCCGAGGAGGGGGGCGTCCTCTACGTCTCCAACGGCCACCATACCTACGCCTCGTCCTCGCAGGGGAAGAACGCCTACCTGACGGCGATCGACGTGAAGGCGGCGACGGTCCTCTGGCGCAGCCGGCCGCTGGTGGCCAACGCCAACAACTTCGTGGTCCTGGACCGCGGGATCGTCACCGGCTACGGCTTCACCCGCGAGCCGGACTTTCTCTATCTGCTGGACAAGAAGACGGGCGCGGTGGTGGCTCAGGCCAAGGTCAAGAGTGGACCGGAATATATCGTGGCGCGGGGCGGTACTCTCTATGTCCGGTGCTACGACACGGATGCCGTGTTCGAGGTCCGGAAGTAAATCAACAGGATGTGAAAGGAGACTCCACCATGCAGAAGAAGAACCTCAAGAAGCTCAGTCTCAACCGGGAAACCGTTCTGCGCTTGGACGAGGCGCAGATGCTCACCGTGGCGGGCCAGGCCCCGGGGACGTCCTTGCAGGCCTCGCGGTGCGATACCTGCGGCATCGCGTGTACGGTCTACACCTGCCCGATCCGTACCTGCGGCCCCGAGGCCTGATCGCCGCCAAGTGGCTCGTTTCGTGCAGTGAATCTTTCTGGCTCCCGAAAGAGAGCTTCGACCCTCCGGCGCGGCAAGCGTCGCGCTGGAGGTGTCTGAGAACGAACACCTCTTGGAAGGATTTCTCATGAAACGGCACATGGTTCTGGGCCTGTCGGCCCTGATGCTTTCTCTGATCGCGGTGGCGCCGGCCGGCGCCGCCGCCGCGACGACGGTTTGTAAGATGGACTACACGATGAAGGGCTGGTCCGCGTTTTACAAGACGGCGCGCGGCTCGGGGATGATCTCCTGCGACAATGGCCAGACGGCGCGAGTGAAGCTCTCCGCCGGGGGCGGCGGCCTGACGGCCGGCAAGTCCCAGGTTCGCGACGGCCACGGGCAGTTTTCCGAGGTCAACGACATCAAGGAGCTGTTCGGCAGCTATGCCGGTGGCGCCGCCGCGGCGGGTGCCGTGAAGTCTTCCGAGGCCCAGGCCATGACCAAGGGCAGCGTCTCCCTGGCCCTGGCCGGCACGGGGACGGGCATGGAGCTTGGCGTGAGCTTCGGCAAGTTCAAGATCACCCGGCAGTAATTTCCCTCCCAGCAGGGGTGCCGCGGGCTTCTTGAGCCCGATCCGTCAACGGGGTGGCCGGGCGTCGAGCTCGGCCACCAGCCGTTTGGGGGCCACCACACGGTAGGCATCCACGACCAGGTCGGCGATCTGGTCCCAGTCGATCCCCTCCACGTCCAGCCGTACCGCGATCCAGCCCCGGTGCCCCACATAGGGCGGAACGAAGAAGCGTTCCGGATCGGAGGCCACCAACGCCTCCTGGGCGCCATCCGCGGCGGCGCACCAGAAAGCCAGAACGTCATTGTGATGATGGTTGGCGTACATCACGAAGGTCTTCTTGCCGCGGATGAACCAAGTGGGCTCACCGTGACTGAGCCGTTCCGTGGTCTCCGGCAGGGCGAGGCAGAGGGCTCGGAGGGTCTCCAGGGGATCTTGGGCCATGCCCCTATTCTGCCTGAAGCCGCGCGGCCAGGGCTCGGCCCCGTTCCGTGAGCCCGTAGGGTGCGGGGCCGGACTGAAGAACTTGGATCAGCGCCCGGACCTGAAGCTCCCGGGGACCCGCGTCGTCGATCACCGAGCCGTCCAGGAACCAGAAAAGGCAGCCGCCTGAGGTCTGGGGGCGGGTCAGGGCGGCGCCGGCGTGGATTTGCAGGAGGATGCGGCGGGCGTCGTCGCCGAGGGCATTGGAGTCTTGGCAGTCAGAGTCCTCGGGCATGGGAGTAAGCTACCATGTAGTACATGAGGACGAAGTCACGGACGGTCACTAATGATCCGGGAGCTTTCTACTCGATATAGAAGCCCAGGTTTTTGAGGCTGCGGAGCATCTCCTCGGGCGAGGGGAGCAGAGGCTGGGGAGGACGAGGTCCGTAGCTTGCGACCCGGCGCATGGGCTTGGATCGGGCGACCTCGGGATCGGCGGGAAGCTCCGGTCCGGATATACTCCAGGAGCGAGCCCCACCTATGCTGACACGCCTCAAAGTCAACGGATTCAAGAACCTCGTCGACGTTGACGTTTCGTTCGGGCCGTTTACCTGCATCGCTGGCGCCAACGGCGTCGGTAAATCGAACCTTTTCGATGCGATCACGTTCCTGAGCGCTCTCGCGGAAAAGCCCTTGATGGAGGCCGCGCTGTCGGTCCGTAGCGAAGGCGGGCGATCTGGGGACCTGCGGAGCATCTTTCACCGGGTAGGAGACGCCACCGCAGCCCAGATGTCCCTGGAGGCCGAGATGTTGATTCCGGCTTTAGGGGTCGACGATCTGAACCAGGAGGCCAAGGCTGCGATCACGTTTCTGCGCTATCTCCTGGTCCTGGGAATCGGCCCATCGGGTTTGGCCATCCGGCGAGAGGAGCTGACGCATATCACTCTCGGAGAGGCTCGGCGCCATCTGCCTTTTCCGCATTCGCCGGCTTGGCGGCGTTCGGTGGTCCAGGGGCGGAGAACGAGCCCGTTCATCTCGACAGAAGAGCGGGACGGGACGACCTACATCCAGTTGCATCAGGATCTCGGCAAGCCCCGTTCCCACGTGGCCGAGAAGCTTCCCCGTACAGTTCTCTCGAACGTCAACGCCGCGGAAAGCGCGACCGCCGTGCTGGCGCGCCGGGAGATGCAGTCCTGGCGGCTCCTGCAACTCGAGCCGTCGGCGCTTCGTGCTCCGGACCTGTTTACGGCTCCAAGATCGATCGCCACGAGCGGTGCCCACCTGCCGGCGACCCTGGCCCGGCTCGCGCGCCTGGAGGTCAATCCTGCCGTGGGCGCGGCCCAGTTGCCGTCCCAGCTTGAGGACGACCAGAGGGCAGCTCTCTATGCGGGAGTGGCCAACCGGCTGGCGGAGCTGATCGAGGGGATCCATTCGATCCGGGTGGATGTGGACGAGCGCCGGGAGCTTCTGACGCTGCTGTTGAAGGATCGGGGGGGGACTGAGTACGAGGCTCGTTCGCTTTCGGACGGTACCTTGAGGTTCCTGGCTTTGGCGATCCTCGAAAGCGATTCCGAGGCTCAGGGCGTCCTGTGCATGGAGGAGCCGGAGAACGGCATCCATCCGGAACGGATCTCGGCCATGCTGAATCTGTTGCAGGACCTGGCGGTTGATCCGGACTTTTCCGTGGGTCCGGACAATCCCATTAGGCAAGTGATCGTCAATACCCATTCTCCGGTTGTCGCCAGTCAAGTGCCTGACGACTCCTTGTTGATCGCCCTGCCGCAGACCTTGAGACGGCAGGGGCGGCAGGTGACCGTGCCGGTTTTCCGCTGGCTTCCGGCGACGTGGAGGTCCGTGGCTTCCCCAGAGGTGCCTACGGCGGCGCTGGGACAGCTCATCTCCTATCTGAGTCCCGTGGATCCGACCCCGAGCCTGGATCTCCTGAGCGCCGCCATCAAGGGGCAAGAGAAACGCAGGCTTGAGACGCGGGTGATCGATCGCGAAGACGTCCAACAGTTTTTGCCCTTTGGTCCACTGGCGAGCTCTTGATCCCCGTCACGTTCACCTTGCTTTCTGACGGCTCCTCGGATCGTGCGCTGGTTCCGGTCCTGAATTGGCTGCTCCGTCAACATTCGGTCCGCGACTTCTCCGGGCAGTGGGCCGACCTCCGCCAACTTCGTCAGCCCCCAAGGTCCCTCTCGGAGAGGATCAGCCGTGCCCTGGTCCTCTATCCCTGTGATCTCCTGTTCGTCCATCGGGATGCGGAAGGCAGCAGCAGGGAAGCGCGGGTCGAGGAGATCCGGGAGCACTTGGCCCTGGCGGCTTCAGGAAAGCCCGCCGTCTGTGTCGTTCCGGTGCGAATGCAGGAGGCCTGGCTGTTGTTCGATGAAGAGGTCATCCGGCTGGCCGCGGACAATCCGAGGGGGCGGGTGCCGTTGGAGATCCCGCCGATGGAAAGGCTGGAGGAGGTCGCGGATCCCAAAGACCTCCTCTGGAGAGCCCTGATGACCGCCAGCGGCCTGCGTCCGGGCCGCCGGCACCGGTTCCTTCCCGCCGCCAGAATCCATCGCGTGGCCGAGCTCATCGCCGACTTCTCTCCGCTCCGCAGGCTTTCCGCTTTTCAGGCCCTGGAAGAGGATCTGAGAGCCACGCTGGCCGAGCGTCTGTGGCAATAGCTTTGCCAATAATTTTGGCAATGACGAAGCGCGGGCTCGAGCCTCCAGGGGAGGCTCGGGCAGAATCCCATGAAGGCCGCCCCGCCCCCTGAAGCCGGGGCCGGCTTACCCGGCTACGTAGGCTCTGCAATTCCGGAGCCTGTGTAAGGGGGAGGTCCCGCACGGTTTAAGATATCTCCGTAATTCCTGGGCAACCTTCACGCGCCGGCTTCGTATGACGCCGGGGTTCGTCCGGGCCTCGTGATTCCAAAGAAAGGTTGAAGGACATGCACCGATTGGTTTCGACGATCATTTTTCTCGCGCTGCTGGCCGCCCTGCCCCTGAGGGCCGAGCCTTGGCTGCGGCAGCCCGCCTTGAGCCGCGACCTGATCGCCTTTACGTACGCGGGCGATCTTTGGGTGTCCTCTCGCGAGGGAGGGGATGCCCGCCGGCTCACGGCCGGCGCGGGAGTGGAGATCGATGCGGCCTTTTCGCCGGACGGCCGGTGGCTGGCCTTCACCGGCAATTACGAGGGGAACTACGACGCCTACCTGGTGCCGGTCGCGGGGGGCGTGCCGCGCCGGCTGACCTGGCACCCCGGCGTGGACCGGGTGCAGGGGTGGACGGCGGATGGCAAGGGGGTGCTCTTCGTCTCCGGCCGCACTCTTTTCGGCCGGATGTACTCGATGCCCTTGACGGGCGGCCTGCCCACCGAGATCCAGCTCCCCCGGGTCGCCCAGGGGAGCCTCTCGCCAGACGGCACCCGCGTCGCCTACGTCCCCTACTGGAACCGTACGGCCAACCCCGAGGGGTACTTCGCCTGGAAGCGCTACCGCGGCGGGCGGACCTCGCCGATCTGGATCGCGCGGGTCTCCGACTCGGCCGTCGAGAAGGTCCCCCGGGAGAATTCGAACGACTCGGACGCCATGTGGATCGGCGACCGCCTGTACTTCCTGTCGGACCGCAACGGCGCCTCCACCCTCTTCTCCTACGACCTCGAGAGCCACCAGGTGGCGTTGGCGCTCGCCAACGACGGGCCGGACATCGTGGCCGCCTCGGCCGGTCCGGGGGGGATCGTCTACGAGCAATTCGGCAAGATCCACCTCTTCGACCTGGCGTCGGGACGAGCCAAACCCGTGGAGGTGCGGGTCGAAGGGGATCTCGCGGCGGTGCGGCCGCACTATGCCAAGGTCGGCGAGCACATCCTGAACGCCGCCCTCTCGCCGACGGGCGTGCGGGCCGTGTTCGAGGCCCGGGGGGAGATCCTCACCGTGCCCGCCGAGAAGGGGGACGTGCGCAACCTGACCCGCACGTCCGGAGTCGCGGAGCGCGATCCGGCCTGGTCGCCGGACGGCCAGAAGATCGCCTGGTTTTCGGATGAATCGGGCGAGTACGCCCTCCACGTGGCGGATCAGACGGGTGCGGGCGAGGTCAAAAAGATCCCCCTGGGGGACCCTCCCTCTTACTTCTACGCCCCCCGCTGGTCGCCGGACGGCACGAAGATCGCCTACACGGACAAGCGCCTCAACTACTGGTACGTGGACGTGGCCAAGGGGAAGCCGGTGAAGGTGGACTCCGACCGCCGCGAATCCCCCTTCCGGTCCATGGAGATGACCTGGTCGCCGGACAGCCGCTTCATCGCCTACAGCCGCGACCTTCCCAACTACATGCGGAGCGTCACGGTGCACTCGCTGGAGACGGGCAAGTCGCGCCAGATCACGGACGGCCTGAGCGACGCCCGCTACCTGGCGTTCGATCCCGGCGGCAAGTACCTCTATTTCGCGGCCAGCACCGACATCGGCCCCACGGTGGGCTGGATCGACCTGTCGAGCGTGCAGCGGCCGGTCTCGCGCAGCGTCTACGTGGCGGTCCTGGACAAGGACCTGCCTTCGCCGCTGGCGCCCGAGAGCGACGAGGAGAAGGCGGCTGAGAAGGATGGAAAGGACGGGAAGGACGGTAAGGACGAAAAGGACGGGAAAGATGGCGAGGCCAGCAAGCCGGCTCCTGTGAAAATCGACTTTGACGGCATCGGGCAGCGCATCCTGGCCCTGCCGATTCCTGCCGCGCAACTACACGGGACTGGCCGCGGGCAAGGAGGGTGTCGTCTTCCTGTTGGAGAGCGCGCCGGTCCAGGGCTTCGGCTTCGAGGGCTCCGTCCTCCACCGGTTCGACCTCGAGACCCGGAAGACCGAGAAGCTGATGGAAGGGGTACAGCCGCCGTTCGCCGTCTCCCAGGACGGCGAGAAGATGCTCGTCCACCAGGGGCCTGCCTGGAGCATCGTTCCCACGGGTACCCCGGCAGGAACCCCGAAGCCCGGCGAGGGCGCCTTGGCGGTCGACAAGCTGGAGATCCTGGTCGACCCCCGGGCCGAGTGGCGCCAGATGTACCACGAGGTCTGGCGCATCGAGCGCGACTTCTTCTACGACCCCGGCCTCCACGGGGTGGACCTGGCCTCGGCGGTCAAGACGCTATGAGCCGTTCCTGGACGGCATCGGCCACCGCACGGACTTGAACGACGTGTTCCACGAGATGCTGGGCGAGCTGACCGTGGGGCACCTCTTCATCGGCGGCGGCGACGCGCCGGAGATTCCGCACGTCAAGGGCGGGCTCCTGGGGGCCGACTACGAGACCGACAACGGGCGGTACCGGTTCGCCCGCGTCTACAACGGCGAGAACTGGAACCCGGACCTCCAGGCGCCCCTCACCCAGCCGGGCGTGAACGTCGAGGCGGGGGAGTACCTGCTCGCGGTGGACGGCCGGGAGCTGCGGGCCTCCGACAACCTGTACAGCTATTTCGAGGCCACGGCCGGCAAGCTCCGTGATCCTGGAGGTGGGCCCCAACGCGGACGGCAAGGGCTCGCGCAAGGTCACGGTGGTGCCGGTCGGAGGACGAGAACGGCCTGCGCACGCTCGACTGGATCGAGGGCAACCGCCGCAAGGTGGACGAGCTCTCGGGCGGCAAGCTCGCCTACGTCTACCTGCCGGACACGGCGGAGCTGCGGCTACGCCGCCTTCAACCGCTACTTCTTCTCCCAGCTGGGCAAGTCCGGGGTGGTGATCGACGAGCGCTTCAACGGCGGCGGCTACGCGGCCGACTACATCATCGAGTACCTGCGCCGCCCGCTGCTCAACTACTTCTCGACCCGCGAAGGGGAAGACTTCACGACGCCCGTGGGGGCCATCTTCGGACCCAAGGTGATGATCATCAACGAGAGCGCCGGGTCCGGCGGCGACGCCCTGCCCTGGTACTTCCGCAAGCTCGGCATCGGCCCCTTGGTGGGCACCCGCACCTGGGGCGGGCTTGGTGGGGATCTACGACTACCCGGCCCTCATCGACGGCGGCTTCGTGACGGCGCCCCGGGCGGCGTTCTGGAACACCGAGGGGGAGTGGGACGTGGAGAACCACGGCGTGGCGCCGGACGTCGAGGTGGAGCTCGACCCCCAGGCCTGGCGCCAGGGGCACGACACGCAGCTCGAGAAGGCGGTGGCCGTGGCGCTGGAGCTGATGAAGACCAATCCGCCGCCGGTGAAGCCCAAGCGGCAGGAGTATCCGGATTATCAACCTCACCCTCCGGCTCCCTCTCCTAAAGGAGAGGGAGAGAAAACCAGACCTGACTAGCTCAGAGCCCCTCTCCTTCAGGAGAGGGGTTGGGGTGAGGTCGCACGGACACCGCCCCCGGGGATGGTTTTCTCCCCACCCCCCGGGGCGTTCCCTCTTTTCGGTCCGGACCGCTACAAAGGGGTTGTCTGAGAAGGGAGAAACGAGCGTGAACCACAACGATTCCCAAGACTGGCAATCCCGCTGGGCGGCCAAGATCGCCACGCCCGAGCAGGCGATCCGGCTCATTCCGCCGCGCAAGCGCATCCTCATCGGCTCGGGCGCCGCCGAGCCCGGCCGGCTGGTGGACGCCATGGTCACCCACGGCGACCACCTGGAGGCCAACGAGATCGTCCACCTGATGACCCTGGGCTCGGCCCCCTACGTGCAGCCCGGGCTGCGAGCACCGCTTCCGCCACACGGCGTTCTTCATCGGCGCCAACGTGCGGCAGGCGGTACAGGAGGGGCGGGCCGACTTCATGCCGGTCTTCCTCTCGGAGATCCCGCACCTCATCGCCTCGGGCCGGGTGGGCATCGACGTGGCCCTGATCCAGGTGAGCCCCCCGGACCGCCACGGCTTCGTGAGCCTGGGCGTGTCGGTCGACATCGTCCGCGCCGCCGTGGACACGGCCTCCATCATCCTCGCCGAGGTCAACCCCAACATGCCGCGCACCCTGGGCGATTCTTTCCTGGACGTGGACCGCATCTCGGCCCTGGTCCCGGTGGACGACCCCCTCCCCGAGCGCCGGCCCGAGGTGCTGGACGACGTGGTGCGCGCCATCGGCCGCAACGTGGCGAGCCTCATTCCCGACGGGGCGACGCTCCAGATGGGGATCGGCAAAATCCCGGACGCCGTGCTCGCGGCCCTGACCGACCGGCACGACCTGGGCGTCCACACCGAGATGATGTCCGACGGCGTCATGGACCTCGCCGAAGCCGGAGTCATCACCGGGCGCCGGAAGAACTTCCTCCCCGGCAAGCTCGTGACCTCCTTCGTCATGGGCACCCGCAAGCTCTACGAGTGGATCCACGACAACCCGCTCATCGAGATGCGCGCGAGCCTCTTCACCAACGACCCGTTCCAGATCGCCCGGAACGACAACATGATGGCCATCAACGCCGCCCTGGCCGTGGACCTGACCGGCCAGGTGGCGGCGGACACGGTGCGCGGGAAGTTCTTCTCCGGCATCGGCGGCCAGGTGGACTTCATCCGCGGCGCGGCCCGCAGCAAGGGGCGGAAAGCCGATCATCGCCCTGCCCGCCACGGCCAAGGGCGGGACGCGTCAGCCGCATCCAGGCGGTCTTCGAGGAGGGCACGGGAGTGGTCACCAGCCGGGGCGACATCCACTACGTGGTCACCGAGTACGGCATCGCCGACCTGTGGGGGAAGAACATCGCCCAGCGGGTGGAGGCGCTGGTGGGGATCGCCCACCCGGATTTCCGCGCGGAGCTGCGGAGCGAGGCGAAGAAGCGGTGCTACGTGATTCCGGGATGAGGCTTGGGCGGAGATAAGCTCCGCTACGCCATGACCACCTCCGACCCACTCCCCCGCGTGCCGCCCCCCTGGCGCCTGCGGGGGGACGGCTGGATCTTCGTCTTCACCTTCGAGCCCTGGTTCCTCCGCCGGGGGGGCTTCCTGCCGCCGGGAGCTCGAAGGGGCGGAGGGTTTCGAGGGGCAGCTCGGCGCCGTGATCCTGGTGGACTACCGGCAGTCCCCCGTGGGGCCCTACCAGGAGCTGCTGTTCCTGGCCGGCCGCAACCTGCGCTGGCGGGATCACCGCCTCACGGTCACCCGCATCTACGTCTCGACCGAAGGGAGCGCCGTCAACGGCCGGGAGAATTGGGGGCTTCCCAAGCAGGTGGCCGAGTTCGAGGTTCTGCCCCAGCCGGACGGCTCCCGGCGGGTCATCGTGCTGCGCGGCGGCTCGGCCGAGGTGGACCTGACGGTGGCGCCCGGCAAGGGGCGCCTGCCCATCCCCGTCTCCAGCGTTCTCGCGCCCCCCTCCTGGCGCACGATCACCCAGTTCCGAAACGGCCATCCCCTGGTGACCCTCATCGGTGGACGCGGTGTGCTGCGCCCCGCCCGGCTGCTCGATTTCCGCGCCATGCCCCGCCTGTTCCCCGACGTCAACCAGGGGAAGCTGGTAGCGGGATTTCGGCTGGAGGATTTCCGGCTTCGATTCCCGCCGCCCGGGTGAGGGACCGATTGCCGCAAAGCGGCGTAAACCGTGGTATATAGGTCGGGCGAGGAGGAGAACCCATGCCCGAGATCCCCGAGATCCCCGAGATCCCCGAGAATAGCTCTCAATGCCCCACCGCCCGCTCCTCTCCGGCCGCCGAACATGGCTTCGGCCCTGGAGGAGATCACGGAGCGTGCCGATACGGTCTGGACCCGGACGTCCGGACCGGCCGTCAAGGTTCAGACCGCGTCCCGCCGCGAGCTCAAAGGTCCCCGCGGCCGCGTGGCGATCGTCGACGGCTGCCGGACGCCGTTCATCAAGTCGGGCACCGACTTTTCCAACATGGACGTGATCGACCTCGCGAGCCTCGCGGCGTCGGAGCTGATCGCCCGCACGGCCATCGATCCCGAGGAGATCGGCCTGTCCATCTTCGGCGTCGTGGTGCCGGCCCTCCACGCCCCGAACCTGGGGCGCGAGGTGGTCTTCCGCACCTCGCTCCCCATGCGGATCCCGGGCGTCACGGTCAACCTGGCCTGCGCCTCCTCGACCCGGGCGATGACGTTCGGGGCCGGGGCGATCCTCTCGGGCGAAGCGGACGTGGTGCTGGCGGGCGGCGCCGAGTCGCTCAGCAACGTGCCGATCCAGTTCTCGCGCAAGGCGGCGCGCACGTTCATGGAGGCGAGCAAGGCGAAGACGCTGCCCCAGAAGGTCGCCGCCTTCGGCAAGCTGCGGCCGGCCGACCTGGCGCCCGTGGCCCCCGCCATCGCCGAGTACACCACCGGTCTCAGCATGGGGCGAGTCCGCCGAGAAGATGGCCAAGGAGAACGACATCTCCCGCCGCGCGCAGGACGAGATCGCTCTGATGTCCCACCACCGGGCCGCCGCGGCCACGGAAGACGGCCGGTTGGCGGTGCAGATCGCGCCCGCCTTCCCGCCGCCGGGCTACGACAAGGCCGTGACCAAGGACAACGGTGTCCGCGCCGACACCTCCCTGGAGGCCCTGGGAAAGCTCAAGCCGGTGTTCGACCGGGGGTACGGCACGCTCACGGCCGGCAACTCGAGCCCGCTCACGGACGGCGGCTCGGCCGTGCTGCTGATGAGCGAGGAGAAGGCCAAGGCCTTGGGCTACACGCCGCTCGGCTACATCCGCTCCTACGCCTTCACGGCGCTCGACCCGGGCGACCAGCTCCTCCAAGGGCCGGCCTACGCGGCGCCGCGGGCGCTCGACGCGGCCGGAGTCAAGCTCTCGGACATCGACCTCGTGGAGATGCACGAGGCGTTCGCGGCCCAGATCCTGTCGAACATGAAGGCCTTCGCCTCGAAGAAGTTCGCCGAGCGCGAGCTGGGGCGGAGCGAGCCCCTGGGCGTCATCGACTTCGACCGCTTCAACGTCACGGGGGGCTCCATCTCCATCGGCCACCCCTTCGGCGCAACCGGCGCCCGGGTGGCCACCCAGCTCCTCTACGAGCTGCGCCGCCGCAACCAGAACCTCGGCCTGGTGACGGTCTGCGCCGCCGGCGGGGTGGGGTTCGCCATGGTGGTCGAGCGCGAGTAGGTGGCCTCTCCCCTCGCCGGCACGCTGGTCGTCGATCTCTCCCGCCTCCTTCCCGGTCCGCTGACGTCGCGCCTGCTGGCGGACCTGGGCGCCCGGGTGGTGAAGGTGGAGGAGCCCCGAGACGGCGATCCCATCCGCACGGCGCCACCGGTCCGCGAGGGGATCGGCTCTCTGGCCGCCATTCTCCTCGCCGGTGTCGAGAGCGTGGCCCTGGACTTGAAGCAGCCGGCGGGGCGGGAGATCCTGGGCCGCCTGCTGGAACGGGCGGACGTGCTGGTCGAGAGCTTCCGGCCCGGGACGCTCGCGCGGCTCGGTTTTCCTCCCGAGGAGCTGCGGGCCCGGTATCCGCGTCTGGTGGTCTGCTCGATTTCGGGCTGGGGGCAGGAAGGGCCGTACCGGGGGCGGGCGGGGCACGACCTCACCTATCTCGCCGTGGCCGGTGCCCTCGCCCCGACGGCGGCCATGCCGGCGGCGCCCCTGTCGGACGTGGCGGGCGCGTGGAGCGCCGTGGCCTCCATCCTGGCGGCTCTGCTGGAGCGGGAGCGGACGGGGGAGGGGCGGCATATCGACGCCGCGCTCCTGGACGCGGGGATTCACTCGAACCTCATCGGCTGGGCCTCGGAAGCCGGCGCGAGCCGGGGCGTCGGGGACCGCCTCCCTCTGACCGGCGCCCTCCCTTGCTACAACCTCTATGACACTTCGGACGGGCGCCGGCTTGCCCTGGCGGCCCTGGAGCCCCACTTCTGGAGCCGCTTTTGCCTCGCCGCCGGGCGGAAAGACCTCATCCGCCTCCAGTACCTCGACTCCGCGCGGGCCCGCGGCAAGGTGGCGGACCTGATCCGGAGCCGGACTCTCGCCGAATGGATGGATCTCGCGGGGCGCGAGGACGTCCCCGCCGAGCCGGTCTTCTCCGCGGCCCAGGCCCGGGAGCACCCCCAGGTGCTGGCCCGGGACCTCCTCTCCGAGGGGCCGGACAACCTGACCCGCCTGGCCTTTCCCGCGCGTTTCGACGGCGAACGGCCGCGCTCCGGCGCCGGCATCCCGGCGTTGGGAGAGCAGACGAAGGCCGTGCTGGCCGAGCTCGGGATCTCCCGCGAGACGGCCCGGGAGGCGGGCGTGGGGAGGCGGTTCAGTTTTCGGAGATGGTTGCGGACGTTTCTGCGGTAGCGACCTCGCCGCCAACCCCTCTCCTAAAGGAGAGGGGCCTTGAGCTCGTCGAGTTTGTCTTCCTCTCCCTCTCCTTTAGGAGAGGGAGCCGGCAGGGTCCGGCGGCAGCGGGGGGAGCCGCGCCACCACCACCATCGTCAGGTCATCCTTCAGAGCCTCTTCACCCACGTGGTGGTCGAAGCTCTGGAGGACGCCGTCGTGGACGGTCTGGGGCGAGCCGCCGATCTCCAGGACGGCCTGGATGCGCTCGTAGCCGAACGCCGCCCGGCCCTGGGCATCGAGGGCTTCGGGCAGGCCGTCCGTATAGAGCAGCAGCACGTCGCCCGGATCGAGGCGGACCGTCTGGCGAACGAAGTCCAGGGGCTCGCGGATGCCCAGGGGGAAGCCGCCGTTGCCCAGCTCCTCGACCACTCCGCCGAGCCCGCCGCAGCAGAGGGAAGGGGTGGCCGGCGCAGACGTACTCGACCTCACCCGTCTCCGGGGTGAGCACGGCGTAGAACACGCTCATGAACGTCCGCTTGCCACCGGTGCGGCAGAGGGTGCGGTTGAGGAGGGCGAGGACCCGTTCCGGTGTGGGATCGAGGTCGAGCGCCGTCTTGAGCGTGGCGTTGGCGATCGCCATCACCAGGCCGGCGGCCATGCCGTGGCCGCTGGCGTCGCCCACCATGAGCGTCAGCCGGCCGTCCGGCAGGAGCGTCAGGTCGTAGTAGTCGCCTCCCACCTCGTTGGCCGTCCGGTACGAGTGGGCGAACAGATAGCCCGGCACCACGGGGAGGTCGTGGGGGAGGAGCTCGTCCTGAAGCTCGCGGGCCACCTCCAGCTCGTCGCGCACGCGGACGCGGTCCACCAGCTCCAGGGCCAGGAGGAAGATCAGGCCGCCCACGCTGATGCTGAACCAGAAGAAGGAGAACTCGATGTGGACCCGGGTTCCCTTGGCGGTGAAGGCGATGCCGGAGTCGCTGAAGAGGCCGATGAAGAACGCGACAAGCGAGACCCCGAACAGCATCCGCCGCGGTGGCGTCAGCTTGGAGGAGAGGCCCAGGAAGGCGAGCCGGGCCCGGAACAGGAATCGTCTGAGCCCCGGCTTCGGCTCCGGCTCCTGGCTGTGGTCCCGGGTGAGAACCTGGTAGGCCCGCGCCGCGTCACGGTCGAACAGGCGCTGGACGTCCCGGGAGCTCAGCCCTTCCGTGTACTCCCGGAAGAAGGTCTGAACGCGCTGAACGGTGCCGGGGGATCGCTTCATGGTGCTTTGATATTCGAGACGGGTGATCAATCCGTTGGAGTGAGCGCGAGCTTTAGTCTATGACCGACCCCGTCGAATGTTGCAAGACGCGGGGTTCAGCTCATCGGGCCACCAGGTGCTCGATCGATCCCGCGTAGTACCTCAGCACCTTCATCTCCTCGGGCCGGGCGGTAAAGAGGCCGTCCTTCTCCTCCACCAGATGCCGCTGCGTCAGCATCCGCAGGCCGGCGACGATGGCGTAATCCTGGTCCCGCCGCGGGATGTAGACGTGGGCGCCCGCGGCCTGGAGATCGCTCCATCAGCTCGTACGCCTTGAATTTGATCTCCAGCTCGGAGAGGGGCACGTCGGGCTGGCGCAAGAGCACGGTGGCGACCAGGGGGACGGGCAGCACGGGGATCACCTTGCCGATCTCCGCCATCAGCTCGGCGCCCAGGGCTGGCCAGATGGGCCGAGCGCTCCTCGCGGGAGAGGGTCCTCAGGTCGAGTCTCCGCTCGCGCAGGTATTGCCGCATCGAGAGCGGGGCTGCCGAAGTTCACGCAGGCGTAGCCGAAGCGGTGCCAGCGGCTGCGCAGCATCAGGCCGACGTTGCGCAGGGTGAAGCGCGAGCGGTCGTCAGGGCGGCCTGGACGCGGGCCGCCCTTCTTCCGCTGTCTCCGGGTCGAGGTCGAGCAGCAGGGTCCGGTCCTCGAGCACCCGGTCGTAGTTGATCCCCACCGGGATGAAGACCAGGTCGCGCTCGCCGTGGACGGGATCGAAGGAGCGGAGCATGTAGTCGAGCACGCCGAGCTTGGGCTGGCGCAGGCGGCCGTCGCGGGAGAGGCCCCCTTCCGGGTAGACGGCCTGGGGCACGCCGGCCGAGGTGGCCATGTGGATGTAGCGCTCCAGCACCCGCCGGTAGAGGGGATCGCCCGAGCTGCGGCGCACGAAGTAGGCGCCGGTCGAGCGGATCAGGGTCTGGAGCGGCCAGACCCGCGCCCACTCGCCCACGGCGTAGGAGAGGGCGGTGCGGTCCGCGGCGAGGTAGGCGACCAGGATGTAGTCCATGTTGCTGCGGTGGTTCATGAGGAAGACCACCGTGGAGCCGGGAGACACGGAGGCGAGGCCGGCCTCGTCGGAAAAGCCCAGGCGCACCCGGTAGAGGAAGCGCGCCACCCGTTGCGAGACCCAGTAGCCGATCGCGGAAGTAGAAGTAGGCGTTGAAGGCCGGCACGATCTCGCGGGCGTAGCGCCGGACGCGGGCGGCCAGCACCGCGCGCGCGGCACGCCCTGCTCGCGGGCGGTCTCGTCCACGGCCTCGACGACCTTGGGGTCGTAGACCAGCCGGTCGATCAGCACCTGCCGGCGGGTGCGGTGGAAGGGCGGGATCTCCAGCCGCAGCCGGGTGTTGAGCTTGTCGATGACCCGGTTGACCCGCCGCCGCAGGTACCAGCGGACGCCGGGCACCAGCAGCCGGTCCAGCGCCGCCCAGGCGGCGAGCAGGAAGAGCACGAGCACCAGCCAGAGCGGGAGGCCGACGAGGCGGTTCATAGGTGGACCGCCGGGATCATACCAGCGCCAAGGCGTGGCGGCTTTGGCTTTCCGCGGCCTTGCGCTCGTACTCCTCCGTTTCCAGCAGATGCCGGAAGCGCGCGCTCACCGGGAAGACCATGGGCGTGGGGCTCCAGGCGAAGGGCTCGCCGGTGGCCTCGTCGATCACCCGGCCGGCGTCCACGGCCTGGGTGGCCTCGGCGAAGGTGAGCCCCGCGAGGGCCTTCTGAAGAGCGCGGTAAATCCCCTCCTCCTCCGGCTGGAGGAAGCGCATGGTTCTTCGGCCGTGCGCGGCGACGTGGTAGCGGGAAGGCACGAAGATGAGGCCGTCGAGCTGAAGGCGGTCGCAGACCAGGACGAGCAGGGTGACGGTCTCCTGGAGCACGCCGAGGCCGGGGTGGTTCTGCCCCGGCAACCGTGGACGCTCCGGGGTGAACCGCGCCCGGGGATTCTGCAGGAGCAGCCACTCGATGCGCAGCAGGCTGAGGCCGGGAAGGGCGCGCCGGTCGACCTGGAGCCGCAGCTCGATCAGCAGCTCCTTGCGGCGCCGGTCGCCGTACATGCGCAGGGTGTCGCCGGCCGGGTTGTCGAGGTCCATCTGCACCGTGGGCCGGTCGAACCCCAGGTTGCGGACGCGGTCGAGGTAGCCGGCCCGTTCGAGGGCCAGCTCCAGGCCCTGAGGGGAGTAGAAGCCGAGCAGCCGGCGCGGGCGTCGGGGGCCGCCCAGCACGGCGGAGACGTCCTCGTCGGAGAGCCCCCAGTCGTCCTCCGCCCGGGGGGGCTCGCCGGTGCAGCTCGTGCTCCTCGAAGGTCTGGGCCACGGCGCGGTAGCGGAAGAGGAGCAGCTCCTCCGTGGTGGGAGGCTCCACGGCCCGGCCCCGGTTGAGCAGGCAGGAGAGGAAGCGCGCGCTGTAGCGCCAGGCGTTGAGGCCGTAGCCGCCGGCGAGCAGGATCACCAGGGGGAGCTTGTGGCCGGAATGGCCGCGAGGGCCGGGATGACCCCGGGAGCCGCCGCGGACGAGGGAGAGGACGAAGCGGTCCCGCTCCAGGAGCGCGCCGGCGGTGATCTTCCAGTCGCCGATCTGGTCGTCCGCCGCCGGATCGGCCCCGGCGAGGTAGAACACGAGCTCGGGGTGGAACGACCGGAAGACCGGTGGCAGGTGGGTGCGGATCGCCGTGAGATAGGGCTCGTCCGTCACGCCGTCCCCCAGCTCGATGGCGGTCGAGCCTTCCGGCACGGGAGCCGTGGTGTGGTTGTGGATCGAGAAGGTGTACACGGCGGGATCGTTCCCGAGAAGGGTCCGCGTGCCGTCGCCGTCGTGGAGGTCGAGGTCCACCACCAGGATGCGGGTGCCGAGGCCCCGGGAGCGCAGGTCGGCCACGGCCGCCGCCACGTCGTTGTAGGCGCAGAAGCGCTCTCCCCGGTCCGCGAAGGCGTGGTGGAGGCCGCCGCCCAGGTTGACGGCGACGCGCTGGCCGTCGAGGGCCAGGCGGGTGGCGGCCATGGTGCCGCCGGTCATGGTGCGCTGGGCTTCGAGGAGCCGGTCGGTGGCGTCCTCGGAGAGCCGGTAGCCGACGATGCGGGTCAGTCCCTCGGGCCGGTTGAGGGAGTCGAGGTAGTCGTCGGCGTGGATCCGGCGCAGGTGCCGGAAGGCGGCGGGCTCGGCGGGGTGGACGTCCGCGTGGTCGAGCAGCCCGGCGGCGTCCAGGGCCGCCAGGATGCGCTCCCCGCGCTGGGAGTCGTGGTGCCCGCCGGAGATCTCCAGCTGGTAGCGCCGGCTGTAGACGAACTGGACGCGCGGACGCCCGCCCATTCGGAAGATACTGCGCCGCCCTCGCCGGAAGGCCGTGGCCAGCCTGGGCAGGAGGGAGCGCATGGCCTCAGGACGGGCGCAGGCGGACCCAGGTGGCGCCCCAGCCGCCCGCTTCCGGGGGGGCGTCGCCGAAGGCTTCGACCCGCGTGTCGCGCTCCAGGAGCGTGCGCACCGTCTGGCGCTGGACGCCGATCCCCTTGCCGTGGATGACCCGGAGGTCCCGCAAGCCCAGCTCGGCGGCCGCGTCGAGCCAGTCGCGCACCACGTCCGGCACCTCGGCGGGGCGGAAGCTGTGGAGGTCGAGGACGTCGGTGATGGGCAGGGAGACGGTGTCTTGTCCCTCCAGGCAGCCTTCGAAGTCCTCGCCTTCTTCGTCGTCCGCCATGAGGGGATCCCTATCTCTGCGCGATCGGCCGGCCACCCGCGGCCTCACGCACCACGGAAACGAAGCCGTCCTTGCTGGGCAGCTCGCTGAAGACGTGCGGCTCCTGGCCGGGACGGTAGAGGAGGTAGAAGGGGATGCCGTAGCGGCCGTGCTCGGCGAGGAACTTCCCGATCTCCTTGTCCTGGTTCGTCCAGTCGGCCTTCATGGGCACGACCCCGTGGTCCTCGAAGGCCTTGGCCACCTCGGGCGTGTCGAGCACCAGGCGTTCGTTGATCTTGCAGGTGAAGCACCAGTCCGCGGTGACGTCCACGAAGACGAGCTGGCCGCCGGACGCCAGGGATTCGGCCTTCGCGCGGTCGAACTCCACCCAGGCGATCAGGCCGGCCGGCGCACCGGCGGCTCCCGCCGGGCGGCCCGGGCGGCCCGCGCGGTCATCGGCTCCCACCCGCCCCGTGGAGGCGGAGACGAGGGTGATGGCGATGGCGGCCACCACGCCGGCCACGGCCACGCCGCGCATCGCCCGGCCGTGCGCCACCCGGTGGCGGAGCCAGATGAAGAGAGCGAGGGCGAGGAGGCCGAGCTGGATGGCCGCGAGCTGCTCCGGCGCCACCTGGGAGGACAGGACGTAGAACAGCCACACCGCCGCCGCGGCCAGCAGGAAGCCCATGACGCCGCGCACGGTCTCCATCCACGCCCCGGGGCGCGGCAGGAGCTTGGCGATGCCGGGCGCCGCCGCCACCAGCAGGTAGGGGAACGCCATGCCGAGCCCCAGGGCGGTGAAGACGGCGAGGATCACCGGCGCCGACTGAGCCAGGGCGAAGCTGATCGCCGTGCCCAGGAAGGGGGCCGAGCAGGGCGTCGCCATCAAGGTGGCGAACAGGCCCGAGGCGAAATGGCCGGCCGCGCCTTCGCGCGGTCCACCCCCACCCAGGCGGGCGAGCGACTGGGGGAGGGCGATCTCGAACAGTCCCCACAGGTTGAGGCAGAAGAGCACCACCACCACGGCGAGGAAGGCCACGAAGCCCGGCCGCTGGAACTGGACGCCCCAGCCCACCGCCGCGCCGGCCGAGCGGGCCGCGATGGCCGCGAGCGCCAGCGCCCAGAACGAGGCCAGGATGCCGGCGGCGGTCGCGAGGGTGCCCCGCACCACCTCGGCCCGGCCGTGGCCGGCGCTGCGCACCAGGCCGAAGATCTTGAGGGAGAGCACGGGGAGGACGCAGGGCATGGCGTTCAGGATGAGGCCGCCGAGGAGGGCGAGGAGCAGGGTGACGGCCAGGCTGCCGGCGGGCGGGGCCGCTTTCGCGCGGGCCGCCGCTTTCGTAGCGGCCGCCGGAGTCTCCGGCGGCGGGACGGCCTTGGCGAACAGATCCTCGTGCTGCGCCTCGCCTCCCGGTCCGACCTTGAGCTGGACCTCCACCTCGGCGGTCACCGGCGGCAGGCACTGGGCGTCGTTGCAGGCCTGGTAGCGCAGCGACGCCTTCACCGGATAGGAGCCCGCCGGCGTGCCCGCCGGGACCTTGACGTCCGCCAGCATCACCACGTCGCCCGCATAGACCGCGAGCGGCTGGGTCTCGAAGGAGAAGGTCTGCATCTCGGACGGCGGATACTCGACCGGTCCGGGCGCCCAGCCCTCCGGCACGCCGAGCTCGAGCACGGTGGGGATCAGGTACTCGAAGGTGGGTTTGTGGCTGTTGACGTGCCAGCCGTTCTCGATGGTCACCAGGGCGGCCACGCGGGCGGGCACTCCCGCCTCGTAGGCGGTGCGGTCCGCGTGCAGCACGAACGACGCCTTCTGCTGCTGCCCGAGCTGCGCTCCGGCGGGTGTCGCGGATATCGCGGATATTGCGGCGGCGGCCCACAGGGCGGCGGCGAGGCAGGAAAGTCGGATTCCAGGGTAGGCCAAGACGTGTCTCTCCTCAGGGAGGGCCCCTGACGTCGATCTGTCAGCCGGAAACAGGGACCGGCGGATTTTTATTCGCGTTTTCGGGCCGGGCGCCCCTGGTTGACCGAAGATCTTGTCATAATGACGGCTTCCAGGCCGCCCTTCGACGGTGAAAGGAGCAGGAGATGTTCGGAAGAGCCGTTCTCTGTGCCGCGCTGGCCCTCGTGGCCCCGATGGCTTCCCGCGCCCAGGACGCGAGCCAGGCCGAGGGAGACCCCTACGTGGTCGCCGTCCTGAACGACTTCAACGGCACCCTGCGGGCGGAATGGATGGACCTGCGGGTCGAGCAGATCGAATTCCTGGGGGTGGGCTCCGCGCGGGCGAGCGCCCGCCTCCACCGCCAGGCCTTCCGCTGGGTCGCGGGCGACCCGCGGCGGTCCGGCGGTGGGAGCGGTGGCGGCCTGACCTACCGGGTGGACCTTTCGGACGGGCTGGGCCCGGCCCTCCAGCCGGCGGAGACCGAGGCGGCGATCGACCGGGCCATGGCCACCTGGAGGACCGAGCCCTGCGCCCGCCCCGTGGGGCTGGAGAAGCGCGGGGACGCGAGCGCCGACCCGGACCTCTTCGACTCCCTGTTCGGCTACGGCGGCCTCGGCGACTACCGGGCCGCCGACGTGGTGCACGCCGGCTGGCTGCCCGCGGAATTCTTCGAGCAGGTGACGGGTCCCGGTGGCGGCCGGTCCGTGGTGGCGTTCTCCGTGACGTTCATCTTCGTGGGGCCGGACGGCGAGCCCACCGACCTCGACGGCGACGGCCTGCTCGACGCCGCCCACAACGAGGTCTACTACAACCAGGGCTTCGCCTGGAAGACGGGCGGCACGGCCCACCAGATCGACGTCGAGACCGTGGCCCTGCACGAGACCGGCCACTCGCTGGCCCTCGGCCACGTCGATCCGCCTCTCACGGCGGTGATGAATCCTGTCTATGCCGGCACCCGGACGCGGCTCCAGACCGCCGACCGGGCGGCGCTCTGCTCGCTCTGGGCATCCTGGGGGAAATGAGCCGCATGGGGACGACGCAGACGCCGGTGATACGATCCGCCTCCGTGAAGCTCTCTCATCGCGCCAACGGCATCGGCGAGTCCGCCACCCTGCGCGTGACCCGCCGGGCCGCCGAGCTGCGGGCCCAGGGCGTCTCCGTGGTCGACCTCGGGGCCGGCGAGCCCGACTTCCCCTCCCCTCCGGTGGCGGTGGAGGCGGCGCGGCGCGCCCTGGCCGAGGGGTTCACCCGCTATACGCCCGGCAGCGGCCTGCCCGCCCTGCGCGAGGCGCTCGCCGAGTCCTACCGGCAGCGCTTCGGCGCGCCCTGGAAGGCGGCGCGATTCGGTCGTCACCGTGGGCGGCAAGGCCGCGCTCTTCGAGCTGGCGCTGGCGCTGTTCGAAGAGGGGCAGGAGGTCATCCTGCCGTCCCCCTGCTGGGTGAGCTTCCCCGAGCAGATCCAGTTCGCGGGCGCCCGGCCGGTGACCGTGCCCACCTCCGTGGAGGACGGCTTCCGCATCCACGCCGGCCCTCTCCTGGAGGCGGTGACGGAGCGCACCCGCGCCATCCTGCTCAACTCCCCCTGCAATCCCACGGGCGGCATCATCGACGCCCGGGACCTGCGGGAGGTCGTGGCCTTCGCCGCCGAGCGGGAGATCCTGGTCATCTCGGACGAGACCTACGAGCGTTTCGTCTACGGCGACGCCCCGCACGCCAGCGCCGCCGCCCTGGCCGCCGAGTTCCCCGACACGGTGGTGCTTCGTAGGCTCCTTCTCCAAGACCTACGCCATGACCGGCTGGCGCATCGGCCATCTGCTGGGGCCGGCCCCGGTGGTGCACGCCGTCGAGGCCATCCAGAGCCACGCCACCTCCAATGCCACCTCGTTCGCCATGGTCGGGGCTCTCGAAGCCCTGCGCCACGCCGAGCCCGAGGTGGAGGTCATGGTGGCCGAGTACCGGGCGCGGCGCGAGATGCTCGTGCCCGCTGCTCAACGCCATCCCCGGCTTCCACTGCCGGCCGCCGCACGGCGCGTTCTACGCCTTTCCCGAGGTCTCGGCCTGCTTCCGCCCGGGGCGGGCCGACTCGGTGGCCCTCGCCACCTACCTGCTGGAAGAAGCCGGCGTGGCCGTGGTGCCCGGGGCCGCCTTCGGCGCCGAGGAGCACATCCGCCTCTCCTTCGCGTGCTCGCGGGCCACCCTCGCCGAAGGGCTGGAACGGATCGCCACGGCCGTCTGGCGGCCAACCCTGAACCTTTCTGCGGAGGACTCTATGAAGATGTCTCTTCGATGCATTCCGTCTCCCCGCCGCGTTCCTGGCAGGGACCGGGCTCGTCCTGGCGTTGGCGGCGGGCTCTCCCGTCCTGGCCCAGGCCCCGATGGCGAAAGGCGCTCCACCCACCGTCGAAGAAGCCCGCAAGTTCCTCGAAGACAGCCAGAAGAAGCTGCTTCGACCTCGCCATCGAGGCCCAGCGGGCGGCATGGGTGCAGGCCAACTTCATCACCTTCGACACCGAGATCCTCGCCGCCCAGCGCAACGAGGTGCTCCTGGGCGCCTCGATCGAGGCGGCCCAGGAAGCCTCGCGCTTCGACTCCGTCCAGCTCCCCGAAGACCTGCGGCGCCAGATGGACCTGCTCAAGCGAGCCATCGATGCTGCCGGCGCCGAGCGAGCCCGCGAAGACCGCCGAGATGGCCCAACTGAGCGCCCGCCTCGAGCGCCATGTACGGCTCGGGCCGGTACTGCCCGCGCCGGGCGGCGGCGAGTGCAAGCAGCTGCCGGATCTCGAAGACATCATGATGACGAGCCGTGACCCCAAGGAGCTTCTGGAGGCCTGGACCGGCTGGCACAGCATCTCCCCGCCCATGCGCGAGCGACTACCAGCGCCTGGTGGTGATCGCCAACGAGGGCGCGCAGGAGCTGGGCTACAAGGACACCGGCGCCCTCTGGCGCTCCAAGTACGACATGCCGCCGGACGAGTTCGCGGCCGAGCTCGACCGCCTCTGGGGGCAGGTCAAGCCGCTCTACGACTCGCTCCACTGCTACGTGCGGGCACGGCTCAACGAGAAGTACGGCGACGCCGTGGTGCCGCCCGGCAAGCCCATTCCGGCCCACCTCCTGGGCAACATGTGGGCGCAGGACTGGGACAACATCTACGAGCTGGTCGCCCCGCCCAACGCCGACCCCGGCTACGACCTCACCGAGCTGCTGGAGGCCAAGAACGCTCGACGCCGAGGAGATGGTGAAGTACGGCGAGGGCTTCTTCACCTCGCTCGGCTTCGAGCCGCTGCCCGACGACGTTCTGGGAGCGCTCGCTGATCACCAAGCCGCAGGACCGCGACGTCGTCTGCCACGCCAGCGCCTGGGACATCGACGCCAAGGACGACCTGCGGATCAAGATGTGCATCCAAGATCAACGACGAGGACTTCCGCACCATCCACCACGAGCTGGGGCACAACTTCTACCAGCGCGCCTACAACGAGCAGCCGTTCCTCTACCAGGACAGCGCCAACGACGGCTTCCACGAGGCGGTCGGCGACACCATCGCGCTGTCGATCACCCCGGAGTACCTGAAGCAGATCGGCCTGATCGACGAGGTCCCCGATCCCTCGAAGGATCTCGGCCTGCTGATGCGACCGCGCCCTCGACAAGGTCGCCTTCCTCCCCTTCGGCCTGCTCATCGACCAGTGGCGCTGGAAGGTCTTCTCGGGCGAGATCGCGCCCGCCGACTACAACAAGGGCTGGTGGGAGCTGCGCGAGAAGTACCAGGGCGTCATGGCGCCGGTCGCCCGCAGCGAGAAGGACTTCGATCGCGGGCGCCAAGTACCACGTGCCGGGCAACACGCCCTACACGCGCTACTTCCTCGCCGACATCCTGCAGTTCCAGTTCCACCGCGGCCTCTGCCAGGCCGCCGGCAACAAGGGGCCGCTCCACCGCTGCTCGATCTACGGCAACAAGGAGGCCGGCAGCCAGGCTCAACAAGATGCTGGAGATGGGCGCAGAGCCGCCCCTGGCCCGAGGCGCTGGAGGCCGTCACCGGCCAGGAGCAGATGGACGCCACCGCCATCCTCGACTACTTCGCGCCCGCTGAAGACCTGGCTCGACCAGCAGAACAAGGGGCAGAAGTGCGGCTGGTAGGCTGATTCGCTCTCGGAGGGGCGGGGCCTGTCCCCGCCCGCCCGGGCATGAATGCCATGTCATTACACACATTTCCATTTGGTTGTTTGGGCTGGGTGATCCAACCGGTTACCGTGAATCGTTCTCGTGTGCCCTCCGAGGGAGACGCCCCGCCGTTTGCGGACCCGGAAAGTGCCCGGTTAAGGACTGGAGCGTCTCTACGGACCCATCGTGCCAAGGCCAACGTTGAGGTGACGGGGACGCTTTCTCGACACCTCCGTAACCCAACCGTTTGCAACGGCAACACCGTTGCGTAGAGACGGCCCAGTCCTCGACCGACGCCCTTTCCGGGTGCACCGTCGGCGGGCCGTCTCCTCGAAGGGCAGATCGGGACGATCCTCCTCACCCTCATGAAGACCCCGAGATGTGTGGAATGACATGGCATTTATGCCCGGGCGGAGCTGGGATTGACTCGGACTGTCTCAATCAGGACCATGACGACATGGCCCGAGCGGACGAAAATCCCCAAACCGAGTCCTTGGTTCCAGAGGAAACGCCCTCCGATCGCTTGGCGAGACTGCTCCGTTTTCTCGAGGAAAGGGTCTGGCCCAACGTCCCTTCCGAAGTACGTGGAAAGCACATCACCAAGGAAGAAGAGGATGAGATCCTAGGCTACGGGCCCGATGGCTATTGAACCCCTTTTTTCCTCTTCCGTTCCCCGAGGGCCGGCTCACGCCGGCCCTTTTCTGTTGTACCGTGGGCCGGATTTCGAGGCTGGAGGGCACTGAATGGCCAATGACGGCAAGCGCGACGAGCTCCCCCGCCCCAGGCGGGCATTTCCCGGCGCGACTTCCTGCGCGGCGGCGCGGCGGTGGGAGCCCTCGGCACGGCGGGGCTCCTGGCGGGTGAGCTGGCCGAAGGTGCCAAAGACACTGCCAAGGGGAAGCCCGCGCCGCACATGGAAGCGGGGATGGAGATCCACGGCCCCGGCCCCGTGCCGATGCGGCTGCGCATCAACGGCAAGAACCACGACCTCAATTTCGAGCCGCGCACGACCCTGCTCGACGCCCTGCGCGACAAGCTGGAGCTGACCGGCGCCAAGAAGGTCTGCGACCGCGGCACCTGCGGCGCCTGCACCGTGATCCTCGACGGCAAGCCCGTCTATGCCTGCAGCGTGCTCGCCATCGACGCCCAGGGCCTGCCGGTCGAGACCATCGAGGGGCTCGGCCGCCCCGAGAGGCTCCATCCGCTCCAGGCGGCCTTCGTCGAGCACGACGCCCAGCAGTGCGGCTTCTGCACGCCGGGCTTCGTCATGGCCGCCCAGTGCGCTCCTCGAGCAGAACCCCAATCCCACCCTGGCGGACGTCCACCACGGCCTCTCCGGCAACTTCTGCCGCTGCGGCACCTACGCCGGCATGCGCCGGGCCGTGCTTGCCGCCGCGCCCCTGGCCGCCGGAGCCCTGGAGGAGGCGGAGACCGAAGAGGGCGAGGAGATCGGCGAGGAGATCGAGAACCTGGGGATGCCCGAAGACGGCGCCGAGACCCCCAAGCCGGAGGCCAAGGCCAGGCCCGGCAAGAAGGCGCTCAAGAAGAAGAAAAAGAAGAGGAGGGGGAACCGTGGTTGAGTACTCCTGGCCGGAAGCCAAGGACCGCCGCCTCATCGGCCAGCGGATCTCGCGCCTCGACGGCCCCGCCAAGGTCATCGGGGCAGGCCAAGTACACCTACGACCTCCGGCCCGACCGGCCTGCTCTGGGCCAAGGTGCTGCGCTGCCCGCACGCCCACGCGCGGGTCACGCGGCTCGACGTCGTCGGCGGCCGAGAAGATGCCCGGCGTCAAGGCCGTCCGGGTCATCCAAGGGCAGGGGCACCGAGATCCAGTGGGCTCAGGACGAGCTCGTGGTCATTGCCGCCACCTCCGAGGACGCTGGCCGAGGACGCGGCTCCGCGCCGTGGTGGTCGAGTACGAGGTGCTTCCGCACTTCGTGAAGGACGACACCCTGGAAGGCGCCCCCAACGTCACCCCCGGCGAGGAAGAGCTGGAGGGGGACCCCGACGCCGCCATGGCCGCCGCCGTCGTCCGCGTCAAGGGGCGGTACGGCCTGCCCGTGGTCGCCCACAACTGCCTGGAAGCCCACGGCCAGATCTCCGAGTGGACGGGGCCGGACTCGCTGACCGCCTGGTGCTCCACCCAGGCCGTCTCGGGCGTCGCCACGCAGCTCGCCGAGGGCGTGGGCATCCCCGCCGCCAACGTCCGCGTGCTCACCGAGTACATGGGCGGCGGCTTCGGCAGCAAGTTCGGCATCGACCGCTGGGGGGTCGAGTGCGCCAAGCTGGCGAAGATCGCCGGCGCACCCGTGAAGCTCATGCTCGACCGCGGGGCCGAGCTGACCGTGGCGGGCGACCGGCCCTCGGCCTATGCCGAGATCGAGGTCGGCGCCAAGGCGGACGGCACCCTGACCGCCTGGAAGTCCACCTCCTGGGGGTCGGGCGGCCTCGGCGGCGCGGGCGACCCGCCGCTCCCCTACGTCTTCCAGATCCCCAACCGGCGGCAGCGGCACACCTCCATCCCCACCCACAAGGCCAGCGCGCGGGCCTGGCGGGCGCCCAACCATCCGCAGGCGTGCTTCCTCACCATGTGCGCCCTCGACGACCTGGCCGCGGCCCTGGCCATGAACCCGCTCGACTTCTTCCTCAAGAACCTCGCGTTGACCGGAGCGCTGGAGAAGACCTACCGCGAGGAGCTGGAGGTCGCCGACGGGCTCATGGGCTGGCGCCGGCGCTGGCATCCGCGCGGCGACCTGGCCAAAGGGTCCAGTCAAGCGCGGCCTGGGGCTCTCCCTCCACACCTGGGGCGGGCGCGGCCACCGCAGCAACTGCGAGGTCACCCTCCATCCGGACGGTACCCCGTGCCGAGGCCAAGATCTCCTCCCAGGACATCGGCACCGGCACCCGCACGGTCATCGCCATCGTGCTCGCCGAGACCCTCGGCCTCCCCCTCGGCGCCGTCCAGGTGAGCCTCGGCGACAGCCGCTACCCGGCCTCCGGCGGCTCCGGCGGCAGCACCACCGTGGGCGGCGTCAGCTCCGCCACCCGGCGCGCCGGCTTGAACGCTGCTCGACCTGATCTTCGGCAAGGTCGCGCCGCAGCTCGGCGTCCAGCCCGGAGAGCTGGAGGCGGCCGAAGGCGCCATCCGCGTCAAGGGCGACCCCGCCCGCAGCCTGACCTGGCGGCAGGCCGCGGCCCTGTTCGGCCGCACCCCCGTCACGGCGACCGGAGCCAACCCTGGGGACGGCGAGCTCGACCGACAGCGGCGTCGGCGGCGTCCAGATGGCCGAGGTCTCGGTGGACGTCGAGACCGGCATCGTCAAGATCGAGAAGATGGTCGCCGTGCAGGACTGCGGCCTCGTCGTCGACCTGAAGACGGCCGAGAGCCAGGTCTACGGCGCCCTCATCATGGGCATCTCGACCGCGCTCTCCGAGGAGAAGATCATCGACCCGGTGACCGGCATCATCTTGAACGTCGACTTCGAGTCCTACAAGATGGCCGGCATCGCCGACGTCGGCGAGCTCGTGGTGCACATGATGACCGGTCCGGGGTACGACGAGCGCGGCGTCATCGGCCTCGGCGAGCCGCCGGTGATCTCGCCCGGCGCCGCCATCGCCAACGCCGTGGCCAACGCCATCGGCGTGCGCGTGCCCTACCTGCCGCTCACCCCGCGGCGGGTGCTCGACGCGCTCGCTCCGCCACCCCCGCCGCCCGCCCCGGCACCGCCTCCCGCTCCGGCCCCCTCGGCTGCGCCCGCGGAGCCTCCCGCGACGGCCACTCCCGCGGAACCGGTCGCGCCCACCGCCGAGCCGGCTCCGGAGCCGGCTCCGCCGCCTCCCGCCAAGGAGACCGCCTGATGCAGCCGTTCGAGTACGCGAGCCCCGGCACCCGCGAGCAGGCGGTCCGCCTCCTCGGCACCGAGCCCGGCCGGAACATCCCACTGGCCGGCGGGAGCGACCTTCTGGCCTTGATGAAGGACTTCGTCGAGACCCCCAAGCGGCTGGTCAACTTGAAGACCATCGAGGGCCTCACCGGCGTGCGGGCCGAAAAGAGCGGTGACCTGCGGATCGGCGCGCTCACCACCATCGGCTCCCTGGCGGACGACGCCGCCCTGGGCTGGGAGCACTCCGCCGTGGCCGCCGCCGCCGGCCGCGTGGCCGGTCCCCAGATCCGCAACGTCGCCACCCTCGGCGGCAACCTCCTCCAGCGCCCCCGCTGCTGGTACTTCCGCAACGGCTTCGGGCTCCTCGCCGTCAACGGCGGCAAGCCCATGGTGCCCGAGGGGGACAACCGCTTCCACGCCATCTTCGGCAACGAGGGTCCCGCCTACTTCGTCCAGCCCTCCACGCTCGCCCCTCTCCTCGTGGCCCTCGGCGCCCAGGTGGTCCTGTTCGGACCCCAGGGCGAGCGGCGTCTCGAGCTCGAGAAGCTCTACCGCGTCCCCCAGAAGGAAGGCGAGCGCGAGCACGACCTCCTGCCGGGCGAGATCCTCACCGAGATCCTCCTCCCACCGGCCGCCGGCCGCCGGATCGTGAGCTACGAGGTGCGCCAGCGCGAGACCCTCGACTGGTCGCTCGCCACCGCCTCCGTGGTCCTGGAGATGGACTCCGGCACCGTCACCCGGGCCCGCGTCCTCCTCGGCCAGGTGGCGCCCATCCCCTGGGCCGCCGCCGAGGCCGAGGAGTTCCTCAAGGGCAAGCCGATCGACCCGGCCGTGGCGGACAAGGCGGGAGAGATCGCCGTCCAGAAGGCCCGCGCCCTCTCGATGAACCGGTACAAGATCCAGCTCACCCGCGTGGCCGTGAAGCGCGCCCTGCTCTCCGCCGTGGGCCGGTTGGAAGAGACGGAAGAGGAGGCCTGACCATGAGCGCCGCCGCCAAGCCCGCATCCCTGCCCCCGCTCCCGTGCTCGCGCCTGCGCTGGAAGGGGATGTTCATCGACGTCGAGCCCGACCCGTCCATCCGCAACACCAAGGACGGCTTCTTCTGGTGCAGCCTGACCATGACCTGCCTCGGCCCGGACGGCCGGGTCTGCGACGACGTCCGCTGCGACGAAGCCCGACCCTGCTTCGACCCCCTGTAAAAGCTCCGTCAAAGACAGAATTGGCCCGCAAGGCGTAGCGCCCCCTGGGACCGCCGGCATCCCTGCCGGCCCCATCTAACCTCTTCTTTTTAAAAGTCAAAGCCAGATGCCGGCAAGGATGCCGGCGGTCCCAGGGAGGCGCTACGCCGCCCCTCTGCAGCTCTCCTCGAGTTTCTGCCGCACGGATCGTTCCTGCCTCCGGGAGCACATTTTTCCTCGGTAAACTGTGTCTCCCAAATAAAGATGGCACGTTTCGAGGCAAGAAGTGCACACTTCTAGGTAGGTGGAACAGTTGGCGGCCGTGGTGGCCGCCTCAAAGGTCCGCCAAAAGGAGAGGCGCCTCATGTCCCGCAAAATCCGTTTGGCCGTCCTCGTGTTCGTCTTCGTCAACCTCGTCGTCTCCGCGGCCCATGCCCTGCCGCCGTCTGGCCGGCAGGTTTCCCTCCGGTCCCAGAGCGTCCTTGCCGCCGCTTGGGAGTGGCTCGGAACCCTCTTCGTTCGTGCCCACGAGCAACCACGTTCTCAGGAGGTCAGGGCCAAGGCTGGAAGCAGCATGGATCCGAACGGCAACCCGCAAAATCTTTTGGCTGGAGAAGAATGCGAAGCTGGTAGCCAGATGGACCCAAATGGCAATCAGTAGCTGATTTCAGTCACAGGCGTCTGCTTTGGGGGGAGGCGCCTGTTTTTTCCTGCATTTTGGTTGTCACGATTCCCACCTCAGCGGGAACCTAGTTCTTAGAGGCGGAACTTTTGGCCGCCCCAGGGATGAGAGGAGGGATTCCTTTGAAGATTCACCCCAATGCGTTTGTGCTGGAGGAGTTCTTGTTGTCGCTGTCGGTGGAGCACCTGGAGGTGGTGGTTCATCTGACCCGGTGCCTGGATTGCAGGCGTCGATTCCAGAGTCTTGCTGACAACGTCTCGAGTCCGTCGGCACAGAAGCTCGCGGAGGTTCTGCAGTGGCCCCGAGGATCCGCTGACTACGGAGCCGGCATTGAAAGCGACAGAGCGGGTGATCCAAGGTAGGGAGCGGGCTCCTTACAAGGAGCGGTCGGAGGCACCGGGGCTTTTTATCGAGCTGCGGAACTACTGCCCTGACCAACGGAAGGTTCTGCTTCAGAATTCCGCCCGCTTTCAGACTTGGGGACTGTTTCGAGCTGCTGGTCGAGCGGAGCTTCGAGATGGGAATTCATGATTCCTTTTACGCAGAAGAGCTGGGCCGCGTCGCCTTTTGCTTTCAGACTGCATCTGGATCTTGAGACATATGGGAGTGAGCTCGTGGAGGACTTGAGAGCCCGAGCTTGGGGATACATTGGGAATCGCCTGCCGAGTTGAGTCGGAGCTTTGCGGTGCCGAAGAGTCGCTTCCTTCAGGCTTACGATCATCTCTTGAAAGGAACGAAGGATCCTCTCGAACGGGCTCGCCTCATGGATCTTGAGGCCTCTTTGAGGAGAGACCAGCGACGGTTCGAAGAAGCTTTCAGACTCTTGCGGCGGGCGGTAAAGATCTTCTTACAGAGCGAGCAGAACCATCAGGCTGGCAAGACGTTGGTGAATCTGGCGACCGTTTATCATGACGTGGGCAATCTCTCTGAGGCCATCCCCTTGCTTTATCAGTCGCTTGAGCTGATCGACCCTGAAGAAGAGCCGCATCTGGTTCTCTGCGCCCGCCATAACCTCATTGACGACTTGGCCGAGAGTGAGCGGTATCTGGAAGCTCAGAGGCACTATCGAGAGGCCCGCCCCCTGTATCGCACCTTCACGGACGCCTGGACGCAGAACCGGCGCAAATGGGTCAAGGGCAAGATCTCCCGGGGGCTGGGCCAGCTCGATCAGGCCGAGGCGCTGTTCCTGGCCGCACGCGAGGGCTTCATCGAGGAGGGAATCCCCTTCGACACCGCCCTGGTCTCCCTGGACCTCGCGCTCCTGTATGCCCGGCAGAGACGGACGGCGGACCTGAAGCGGCTGGCGGAGGAGATGGTGCCGATCTTCTCGTCCCTCCATATTCACCGAGAGGCCCTCGCCGCCCTGGCCTTCCTCAAGCAGGCCGTCGAGGCCGAGTACGCCACGGTGGATCTGGTCTCGCGGGTGGCCTCCTACCTCCGGAAGGCCCAGCATGACCCGGAGTTGCGGTTCCAGGAGATGGTGTCGTAGGAGTCTGGCATGAGCGAGCCGGGTGAGCGCGTCAAGAACGTCCGTATTGGGGAAGAAGCCTTTAGTGTGGATCTCATCGACGGGCGTTCGATTACGGTTCCGCTCTCTTGGTATCCAAGGCTTCTGCATGCCACTCCGAAAGAGCTTCGCGAACTGGAGAGTCGGCGGTGGGGGCTTTGGGATTCACTGGCCTGACCTCGATGAGGATCTGAGCACCGAGGGTCTCCTGCGAGGTATCCCCGCTCCCAAGCTCCGTGAGAAGCTGGAGGCAGCGGAAGAGGATATTCGAGAGGGCCGGGTCGTCTCGCATGAGGATGTGGTGGCCGAGACCCGTCGGTGGTTCACAGACTAGGACGATATTCACCTCAATTCGGTCGACTTGAGCCCGGAGGGCGTCCTACTTATAGCCCAGGGTGCAACCCTGGGTGGGGAAGAGCGGCACCCACCCGCGGTGGACCCTCTCGATGAGGAGGTTTCATCCTGATTCCTCCTGGCGCTCCCTGCGAGGAGCTTGTGGAGGTTGAGGGGACTTCAGTTCCCAGGGTTGCACCCTGGGCTATGAGTAGGACGCCCTCCGGGCTCAACCAGGAACCATCAGGGGGCCTATTACTTTGATGCCTGTCGCTCCTGGTACAAAATGACCCCTCCACGCTGACCATCCATCCATCCATCGGAGAGTTAATGCTCCGGGTCCATCGCTGTCTTGCCGCCGTCAGCTTCAGGAGTATCGGGGACGGAAGGCCCAGCATGACCCGGAGCTGCGGTTCCAGGAGATGGTGTCGTAGGGCATCTGTTCACGGTCGCCTCGGTTATACTCAGTAACCTCCATGCGGTATCCGAGTGGATTGAGGAGGCTCAAGGGATGGCTCAGGCTGCGAGAGAGGATGTCATGGTAGGGGTCAAGGAAGCAGTCAAGATTGCTACGGATTACTTGGCGACGTTGTATGAGGACAAGGATCTTCGAGACGTCCTCCTGGAGGAAGTCAGACTCTCCGAGGATAACCAGTACTGGCTGGTAACTCTGGGCTTCTCTCGCCTGGTGCCTACGAATTCATATCTGGAGGCCATGGGAGCCGAGACTCTGAAGCGGGAGTACAAGGTGTTCGAGATCTCGGTCGAAACTGGCGAAGTCCGGTCCATGCAGATCCGCCAAGTATGGAGGAGCTCGTCCTCGGGCTGATCCAGAAGCACAGGAGGACGGGAGTCCTCGTTGACACCAACATCCTCCTCCTGTATTTCCTGGGGCTTGCTCGAAGAGCGTTACGTCGCGAGCGGCCAGATTGCCGACCTGCCCGAGTTCGTCCGGCTGGGTCTCACCGATACTGGCATCCTGAGTCTGAGCCGGGGTGCCCACTTGGTCCTGACGGATGACTTTCCTCTCGCCCAGCGACTCCAATCGGCAGGAATTGACGTCATCAACTTCAACCACGTCCGCTTGTTGGGCTGGCAGTAGTCCAGCCTGTCGCTCCTGGTCTGCCCGGTGGGGCTCGGCTATACTGGCTTGGATTCAGGAAGGTGGCCTATGCTAATTGGTAAGAAAGAGCTGCACAAGCTGGTCGAAGATCTCCCGGAGCAGGTCGAGATCGACGAAGTCTTTTACCGTCTCTACCTTCGCGAGAAGCTGGATGCGGCGGAGGAGGATATCCGAGAGGGGCGGCTTGTCGCACACGAGGATGTGGTGGCGGAGACCGCCAAGTGGTTTATCGAATAGCCTGGACGTCAAAGGCCCTCTCGGATCTACGCGAGATCCACGACTACATTGCCAAGGACTCTCGACAGTACGCTCGCATCCAGGTCGAGCGCATTCAGCGCGCGGCCGCTAAGATCGCCAGCTTCCCAGAAATTGGGAGAGTTGTACCGGAGTTCCCCGATGGACCTTGGAGAGAGTTGCTGAGCGGGAACTATCGCCTGATCTACCGCCCAGATCCTCGGAGTCCCAAAATCCTGATCGTCGCGGTTGCCCACGGTCGACAGTTGCTGCACGGTTTGATGCTCGGTGCTGAATAGCGAGATCCTGAGGGAAATTGAGCCCATCCTGGTACAAAATGACCCCTCCACGCTGACCATCCATCCACCGGAGGGGTCGATGCTCCAGGTCCACCGCCGTCTCGCCGCCGCCTTCGCCTTTCTCCTGATCTCCTGCCTTCCTTTGGCCTCCCAGCAGCCGGCGGTGACGCTGGAGGGGGTGCTGAGCGCTCCATTTCCCACGGAGATGCTCGCGGCTCCCACGGGGGGGAAGCTGGCGTGGATCCAGAACGCCAAGGGGGTCCGGAATGTCTGGGTGGCCGAGCCTCCGGAGTACCGGGGGCGGCAGGTCACCCGGTATACGGCGGATGACGGGCAGGCCCTGGGTGGTCTCGAGTGGACGCCGGACGCCAAGGCCTTGGTCTATGTGCGCGGCGGCGGGGCCAACCGGGCGGGGGACGTCCCCAATCCCACGAGCGATCCGGCGGGGGCGGAGCAGGCGATCTGGCGGGTCTTGCTCGAGGGCGGAGAGCCGGTGCGGATCGCCCAGGGGCGCGGAGCGGCGGTGTCGCCCAAGGGAGACGGCATCGCGTTCCTCAAGGGCGGCGGGGTGTTCTGGGTGCCGTTCGAGGGGAAGGCCGAGCCGGTGCAGTGGGTGAGGGCCCGGGGCGGCGCCGCGCAGCTACGCTTCTCTCCGGACGGCTCGAAACTGGCTTTCACCAGCAACCGCGGAGACCACGGCTTCATCGGCGTCTACGACGTGGCCGCGAAGAGCCTGCGGTGGATGGCTCCGAGCGTGGACGGCGACGGTGATCCGGCCTGGTCGCCGGACGGCAAGTGGCTGGCCTTTCAGCGCACGCCGGCGTCTTCGAAGGTCACGCTCTTCCATCCCAATCCCAGCGCGCAGCCCTGGTCCATCCTGGTGGCGGACGTTGCCACGGGCGAGGCGAAGACGGTCTGGAAGGCCGAGCCGGGGCGCGGCAGCGTCTTCCACGAGATGGTGGCGGCGAATCAGGTGCTCTGGGCGGCCGGGGACCGGCTGGTCTTTCCCTGGGAGCGGGACGGCTGGCTTCACCTCTACTCGGTGCCGGCGTCCGGTGGCAAGGCCACGCTTCTCACTCCGGGTGACTTCGAGATCGAGCACGTCAACCTCACGCCGGACCGCCGGCAGGTGGTCTTCAGCTCGAACCAGGACGACGTCGACCGCCGCCATCTCTGGAAGGTGGACGTGGCGGGGGGCCGCCCTGTGGCGTTGACGAAGGGGGCGGGCATCGAGTGGCTGCCGGTGATGACGAGCGACGGCAAGGCCCTGGCCTATCTCCGCTCCGGAGCCCGCCGGCCCGCCGGGGCGGCGATCGAGGTAGAGGGGAAGGCCGCCCGGGATCTGGCACCTGGAACGGTGCCGCCGGAGTTTCCCGAGAGCGCCCTGGTGGAGCCGGAGCCGGTGGTCTTCAGCGCCTCGGACGGCCTGAAGATCCACGGCCAGCTCTTTCTGCCGCCGGGAATCAAGAAGGGGGATCGCCGCCCGGGCGTGGTCTTCTTCCACGGCGGCTCCTACCGGCAGATGCTGCTCGGCTGGCACTACCTGGGGTACTACAACAACGCCTACGCGCTCAACCAGTACCTCGCGAGCCGGGGGTACGTGGTGCTCTCCGTGAACTACCGCGCGGGCACGGGCTATGGGCAGGCGTTCCGCGAGGCGCCGAGCCAGGGAGCGTCGGGCGCGAGCGAATTCAACGACGTGCTGGGAGCGGGGCTCTATCTGAGGAGCCGGGCAGAGGTCGATCCGGACCGCATCGGCCTCTGGGGCGGCTCCTACGGCGGCTACCTGACGGCGCTCGGGCTCGCCCGGGCCTCGAACCTGTTCGCCGCCGGGGTGGACATCCACGGCGTGCACGACTGGAACGTGGGAATCCGCACGTTCATCCCGGACTACGATCCGGAGCCGGACGAGAAGCGGCTGGCCTTCGAGTCGTCGCCCATGGCCTGGCTCGACAACTGGCGCTCGCCCGTGCTGGTGATCCATGGGGATGATGACCGCAACGTCTCCTTCAGCGAAACGGTGGCGCTGGTCGAGAAGCTCCGCGAGAGGAACGTGGAGGTGGAGCAGCTCATCCTGCCGGACGAGATCCACTCCTTCCTGCGCTACGAGAGCTGGCTGGCGGTCTACAAGGCGACTGCGGAGTTCTTCGACCGGCGGCTGAAGGGCCCTCAGCAGGAGAGAGATGGAAGCTAGAAAAAAGCATCAGGGACGACAAGGACCTCAGAACCTCAAGGACGGGTACGTCATCCTTTGCGTCCTTGCGGACCTTGGTGTCCTTGATTCCACTGCCGGCTGGCCCGAGGGAAAGATCCGCGGCCCCGGCGCGTTGTGGAGGGTATGAGCAGAAACGTGCCGCCCGGCCTGTACGGCATCCGGGGAGTCATGAGCGTCTGCCATCTCCTGGTGGAGGGGCCGGACGCCTGGATTCTCGATACGGGGATGGTGGGGGAGCCCCCTCTCTTCCGCCGGCTGCTTCGGCGGCTGGGCCTCTCGAAGGACTCCGTGCGGGCGATCCTCCTCACCCACGGCCATCTGGATCACGCCGGCAATCTGGCGGCCCTCAAGGAGTGGACGGGGGCGCCGGTCTACGGGCATCCCGCCGAGCAGGCGCACGTGGACGGCACCTATCCGTACCAGGGGACGGCACGGTGGTGCGGCCGGCTCGAAGCGGTGGGGCGCCGTGCCTTCGGCTACCGGCGGGCCACCATCGACCATTTCATCGGCGAAGGGGACGAGCTGCCGTTCTGGGGCGGGCTGCGGGTGGTCCACCTGCCGGGCCACACGGACGGCCACTGCGGTTTCTACAGCGCGAAGCACGACCTTCTCTTCTCGGGCGACCTCTTCGCGAGCTACTTCTTCAACACCCACCTCTCGCCGCCGATCTTCACCAGCCGGGCGGAGCAGGTTCCCGGGAGCCTGAGGAGAGTCCTGGAGATGGATCCCCGGTGGATCGTTCCAAACCACTACGACGTCCTGGACGGCGCCTTGCACAAGCGGCGCTTCGTGGAGCTGTGCCGGAGGGTGCTCGGCCGCCGAGCCCTCACCCTGCCCTCTCCCGAAGGGAGAGGGTAAGATCAAGGCCATGGAAACCGAAGCCATCCTGATGATCCTGGCCGTGGTGCTCGTGGTCGTGGGCGTGGTGGGAACGATCCTGCCCGCCCTGCCCGGTGCTCCTCTGGTCTTCGGCGGCCTTCTGTTGGCCGCCTGGGCGGATCACTTCGAGAAGGTGGGGTGGTTCACCCTGACGGTTTTGGCCATCCTCACGGTCCTGACCTTCGTGGTGGACTTCATGGCGGCCAGCATGGGCGCGAAGAGGGTGGGAGCGAGTTGGGCGGCCCTCGTCGGCGCCGCCCTGGGGATGATCGTGGGGCTCTTCTTCAGCATCCCGGGCCTCATCCTCGGCCCCTTTATTGGAGCCGTCCTGGGCGAGTACCTCCAGCGCCGCGACTGGGCCCAGGCAAGCCGCGTGGGCCTCGGGACATGGCTGGGGATGCTCCTCGGCATCGCCGGCAAGCTCGCGCTGATCTTCACGATGGTGGGGATCTTCGTGCTCGCGTACGTGATCTGAGGGGATAGAATCTGAAGGGAGGTCCCACCATGAGTGATGAACAGCTCCTTTCCCGCATCGCGCTCAGCCCGGACGTCATGGTCGGCAAACCGGTCATCAAGGGGACGCGCCTGACGGTTGAGCTCATCCTGGGAATGCTCGGTCATGGGGCGACGGCCGAGGAGATCCTTCAGGAGTACACCGGGCTCACTCTGGAAGACGTCCTCGCTTGCCTGCTCTTCGCTTCTCGATCCCTGAAAGACACGGAATTCATGCCGTTAGCCGTCTAGCCGGTGATGCGGTTCCTCGTTGATGAGTGCACGGGACCGGCGGTGGCCGGTTGGTTGCTGGACCGCGGGTTTGAAGTCTTTTCGGTTTATGACGAAGCTCGAGGAATCAGTGACGAGGTTGTTTTGCAGAAGGCCTTCACCGAAGGCTGGATCCTGGTGACGAACGACAAGGACTTCGGGGAAAAGGTCTATCGAGAACGGCGGCCTCACCGGGGAGTCGTTTTTCTGCGCCTCAATGACGAGAGATCTGCCGTAAAGATCGAAACACTCCGGCGCTTGTTGACGGACTACGGCAACCGCTTGGAAGGGCGTTTCGTGGTCGTCACGGAGAGGCAAGTCCGATTCGCTCACCTTCTCCTCTAGGAGCACCAGCGGTCCGCCGGAATATCGGTGATCAAGCGTCCCGCAGGAGCGCCCATTTCTGGTGCGAGTCCGGGGAAGCCGCGTGACAAAAATATATGGCGGTCTGAGGCCCGTCTCCTACTCCACGACCAGCGGCGCAATGCAGTCCGGGGCATCGTGGGCGGGGCTGTTGACGGCCCGGCTCACCGGGAACGCCTCGAAGCCTTCGGCGGCGTGGGGAACGAGGAGGGATTGGAGCTTCTCCGGGTCGCCGACCTTGGGATCGAGCCAGAGATCGAAATTCTCGCGGTCCACGATGACGGGCATGCGGTCGTGGAGGGGGCGGAGGAGGTCGTTGGCCTCCGTGGTGAGGATGGTGAAGGTCTCGACGGGTTGCCCCTTCTCCGGGTCGCGCCAGATGGACCAGAGGCCGGCGAAGGCGAAGGGCTTGCCGTCTTGCCGGTGGATGAGGAAGGGCTGTTTGAGCTTCCCCTCCTTCTTCCACTCGTAGAAGCCGTCGGCGGGGATGAGGCAGCGTTTCTTCTTGAAGCTGGTGCGGTAGGCGGGCTTCTCCGCCACGCTCTCGGCGCGGGCGTTGATCATGCGGTTGCCGATGGACGCCTCCTTGGCCCAGTAGGGGATGAGGCCCCACTTGAGGAGATCGAGCCGGCGGGGCTCGCCGGGCTCGGTCACGCGCACCACGGCCGCCTCCTGGGTGGGGGCGGTGTTGTAGCGGGGCCAGACCTGGGGGAGCTCGGAGAGGTCGAAGAGAAGGGCCAGCTCGTCGCTAGGTGAGCTCAACGTATAGCGTCCGCACATGGGGGAGGTTCCTCCGTCGCGAATCCCAGAAATTCTTCCAGCGTGAAGCTGTCCACTGAGGTGGCGTCCCGGCGGGCGTCGGCGGCCTCGCGCACCTGCCCGGCCTCACGCCGGCCGATGATACCCGCGGCGACGGCTTCGTCGAGCCGGGATTCCGGAGGGCCGGCCGGAATCGTGCCGGCCCGGCTGGCCGCGCGGACCCGCTCCACGATCTCCCGGCTCTGCCAGACGAGCAGGAGAGCGCGCTCGATACGTCCCACGGCCTCCTGCTCATCGGTGGGGAGGTAGAGACCGGCCGTCAGGCGGTCCCGCTGAGCCCCGGGCGTCTGGAGGATCGTGGCCAGGCGCCCCCCTTCGCGGTCCGAGGGCGGGGTGCCGATGGGGTTGAGCCGCGCCCAGAACGACGCCGGACCGCGCATCCAGAAAGCGAGAGGCCCTTCGAAGTTGCGGTAGATCCCCGCGAAGGCCTCCTGGATCTGCGCGAGGGAGAAGTCCAGCGCCCAGCGGACGAGCGGCAGGTCTTCCTCGCGCCGCCCCTCGGCCTCGAAGCGGCGGAGCGCGCTGACGCCCAGGTACATCCAGGAGAGGGCGTCGGCGAAGCGGCCGGAGAGCTTCTCGCGCAGCTTGAGCTTGCCTCCGAGGGAGAGCATGGCAAGGTCCGAGAGGGCGGCGAAGCGGGCCGAGGCCCAGGCCAGGCGCCGCCAGTAGCGGGCCGTGGGGCCGGAGACGGGCGAGCGGGCGAGCCGGCCGCGGGACAGGCTCAAGAAGGCGGAGCGGATCAGGTTGCCGGCCAGGAACCCCAAATGCCCCAGGAGGGCGCGGCGGAGGGCCTTGCCGTCGCCCGCCGCCAGCGCGCGGATCTCCTGCTGGGCGTAGGGATGGCAGCGGACGGCGCCCTGGCCGAAGAGGATGAGGGTACGGGTGAGGATGTTGGCGCCTTCGACCGTGATGCCGATGGCGGCGCCCGTGTAGCCGTCCGCCAACAGGTTGCGCGGCCCGCGGCAGAGGCCGGCGCCGCCCAGCACGTCCATGCCGTCCAGCACGAGCCGGCGCAGCAGCTCCGTCTCCTGGAGCTTGACGATGGCCGAGACCACGGAGGGTTTCTCGCCGCCATCCACGGCGCCGCAGGTGTAGATCCGCGCCGCCTCCATGAGATAGGTGAGCCCGGCGATGCGTGCGAGAGGCTCCTCGATCCCCTCGAAGCGGCCGATGGGGAGGCCGAACTGCCGGCGCACGGCGGCGTAGGCGCCCACCACGCGGGCCACCAGCTTGGCGCCGCCCGCGGACTGGGCCGGCAGCGAGATCGACCGCCCCGCCGAGAGCGCCTCCATGAGCATCTTCCACCCCCGGCCCGCGCCGGCCGCGCCGCCGATGACGGCGTCGAGCGGCACCACCACGTCCCGCCCCTCGGTGGGGCCGTTGGGGAAGGGGATGCCCAGCGGGTCGTGCCGGCGGCCGATCTCGACGCCCGGGGTGGCGGCAGGCACCAGGACGCAGGTGATCCCCACGTCCGGACCCTTGCCCAGAAGGTTCTCGGGATCGCGCAGCCGCACGGCCAGTCCCAGAAGGGTGGCGACCGGAGCCAGGGTGATGTAGCGCTTCGTCCAGCTCAGCCGGATCGCCGGTTGGCCGTCCCGTCCCCGAAAGACCACCCCCTCCGAGGTCAGCGAAGCGGCGTCGGAGCCGGACTCCGGCTCGGTCAAGGCGAAGCAGGGGATCTCTTCGCCGCGGGCCAGCCGGGGGAGGTAATGGCGCCGCTGCTCGTCCGTGCCATAGGCGAGGAGAAGCTCCGCGGGTCCGACCGAGTTGGGGATGAGGACGATGGCCGACAGCGGCAGGGACCGCGAGGCGAGCTTGCCGAAGATGCTGCTGCACGCCAGAGCCGAGAACGCGAGCCCGCCGTACTCCTCCGGAATGGTCAGCCCGAAGAAGCCCTCCCGTTTGAGGAAGTCCCAGACCTCGGGAGCCATCTCCCGCCGCCGCGAAAGCTCCCACGGATCGACGAGCCGGCACGCCTCTTCAGCCGGACCGTTCGAGGAACGCCCGCTCGCGCGCGGTCAGCTCCGGATAGGGCTCGGAGAGGATGCGCCGGAAGTCCGGCCGGCCGGAGAACAGCTCGCCATCCACCCAGACCGTGCCGGCTTCGAGGGCCTCGCGCTCGGTGTCGGAGACGCGGGGGACGAGGCCTCGGGATTTGGCGATGCGGAGGAGGCGGGACATGGGGTGATGGTGATTCTACGGCTAACTCGTTTCTGAGCCCGTAGGGCGCCAGATCGTAGCCCCGGGTGTGAACCCGGGGGCGCGGGCCCGGCCGGCCGCACCTCGTCCGGTCGCCATCATCGGCGGGCCCGACGGCCCCGCCCGCCCAGGGCTCACGGCCTGGGCTACGATCTGCCGCCCTCCGGGCTCAGAAACCAGGATGATCTCAGGCACGAGTTGCCCGATGCTCCACCCACTCCCCACCCACGCAGGTCGCCGCCACGACCTCCTCCGTCGCCCCGAAGATCACCGAATCCAGCAGGGTCTCCGGCTCCCAGCCCCGTAAAGACGTTGCTTCCAGGTCGATCGCCGCGAAGTCGGCCCAGTAGCCGGGCTCGATGCGGCCGGTCTCGATCCCCAGCGCGCGGGCGCCCGTGGCGGTGGCGGCTTCGAAGAGCAGGCCGGAGACGTTCCCTTCCGGAGTCCGGAACAGACCCCGGCTTTCCGTGCCGAGGCGCTGGGCGTATTCGAGCCAGCGCATCTCTTCGATGTGGGAGATACGGTTGTTGGAGTCGCTGCCGATGGCGAAGGCGCCGCTGGTGGGGTGGGCGCGAGGGGCGTTGGCGATGCCGTCGCCCAGATTGCCTTCCGTCAGCGGGCAGAGGCAGACGGTGCCGCCCGCGGCGAGAAAGCGCTCCATCTCCTCCGCCGTCCGTGTGGGTGCAGTGGACGGCGGTCAGGTCCGTGGCCGTGCCCAGGGTCTGCGAGCAACAGGGCCATGGGGCGCTGGCCGTAGTAGGCGATGACGTCCTCGATCTCCCGCCGCTGCTCTTCGACGTGGATGTGGAAGGGCAGATCGCGCCGCCGGGCTTCTTCGTAGAGGGCGGCGAGATCTTCCGGACCGGCGGCGCGGAGGCTGTGGACGGAGGCGGCGAGGGTCTCGCGCCGGGGGTCGAGCCGGGCGGCGAGGCGGTCCATCTGCTCCCAGTAAACCTGGGGCGAGGGCGAGTCGAAGCGGCGCTGGGGGCCTTCCAGCGGCTGGCCGACGCCGCCCGTGCGGTAGTAGGACTGGATGAGGGCGATGCGGATGCCGGCCTCGGCGGCGGCGGCGAGCACGGGCTCGTCGAAGGCGTAGTCGGCGGCGTCCGGGTCGCGGTGGTGGATGTAGTGGAACTCGCCCACGGTGGTGATGCCGGCGGCCCGCATCTCGCGGAAGGTCTGGAGGCTGAGCGACCGGACCTCGTCCGCGTCCAGCCGGCCTACCAGGCGTACATCGCCTCGCGCCAGGTCCAGAAGCTGCCGCGCCCGGCGGGGAAGGTCTCGCCGCGGCCGCGCAGGCCGCGCTGGAAGGCGTGAGAGTGGGCGCTCACCATGCCGGGGAGGAGGGCGCGGCCGGTCAGGCGGAGGTCGGCCGGGCGGTCGAGGACGCCCACGGCCTCGATACGGCCGTCGTCGCCGATCACCACCCGTACGCCGGATTCGAAGCGGCTGCCGGTCCAGGTCAGGTCGGCTTCAAGGACGGCCATCAGGCTCCTCCTCGCAAAAGCGTTGGATGGTCCGCTCCAGCAAGCCGCGGGCGGCGGCGAGCTCGTCCTTGGGGACGTACTCGTTCGGCTTGTGGGCGACCTCGATGGAGCCGGGGCCGAAGATGGCGCAGTCCATCCCCAGGCTCTGGAGCCAGCCGGCGTCGGTGGCGAAGGAGACGCTGGCTCCCGCCTGCTGGCCCACGAGGGCGCAGAGGTGGCGGTGGATGGGAGAGGCCTCGTCGAGGAGCATGGGCGGGCTGTCCGAGAGCATCTCGATCTCCGGCTCCAGGGGCGAGGCCGCCTCGCGGACGGCCCGGCTCACCCGCCTGGCCAGCTCCTCGGAGGCGATCCCCGGCAGCGGCCGGACGCCCAATTCGACGGTGCAGCGGTCGGGCACCACGTTGATGGCCGAGCCGCCCACTACGGTGCCGACGTTGAGCGGCACGTAGGGGACTTCCGGGAACAGCTCGCGGTGAGCCGGGGTCTCGGCCTCCAGCTCCTCGCGCAGGCGGGAGAGGGCGACGATGACCCGCCCGGCGGGCTCGATGGCGTTGACGCCCAGGTGCGGGTAGCCGCTGTGGGCAGAGACGCCGTGGAGGGTCGCCCGCATCTTGAAATGCCCCTTGTGGGCACGGGCCACGCGGAGGGACGTGGGCTCGCCGATGATGGCGCTGCGGGGGAGGGCCGCGGCCTCGGGGAAGGTCTCGGTGAGGCGCTTGGCGCCCAGCGTGCCGACCTCCTCGTCGTAGGTGAAGACCAGGGCGAGGGGAGCGCGCCAGCGGTCCGGCCGGGCCTCCCGGGCGAGGTTGGCGGCCACGGCGAGGAAGCCCTTCATGTCGCAGGAGCCCCGGGCCACCCAGCGGTCTCCCTCATCCGCCAGGGTGAAGGGGTCGCTGCGCCAGCCGTCTTCCTCGGCGGGGACGACGTCCATGTGCCCCGAGAGCACGAGGCCCCCGCGGTCGCCGGACGGTTCGGGGCCGATCCAGACCACGAGGTTCGTCTTGCGGCCGTCGGCGGAGGGGTTGCGGACGATCCGCACGCCGGGGCGGTCGAGGTAGCCGCAGAGGAAGTCGGCGAGCGGCAGGTTGCTGTTCCGGCTGGTCGTGTCGAAGGCGACCAGCCGGGCGAGCAACCCGGCGTCCGAGAGAGAGGAGCCGGCCGGGTTCACCCGCGGCTGCGCTCCAGGAGGGTCATCATGAGGATCCCCAGGAGGGCGGCCTCGGTTTCCGCCTCCGCCAGCCCGCTGCTCAGGTTTGCCACCTCGAACCGGCTCTCCAGGAACGACTTGTGCTTGGAGATCCGCAGGGCCGGCTGGTCGGAGCCGGTGCGCTGGACCACGTACTTGGGGTTCAAAAAGTAGCCGGTGAAGATGCCGAGGATGGGGATCTCGCCGAGCACGGCGTCGAGCACCTTCACCCAGGGGTTCTCTTCCTGGATCTTGAAGAGCTCGCGGCCCGTGGCGTCGGAGATCTCGTAGGTGGCCTTCCAGAGCGACTTCGCGCCGAGCCGGCGGACGGAGCCCACGCTCCCTCCCTGGGCGTTGGTGAAGCTGTAGCGGGCCGACCAGTCGAGCCAGCGGTCGGCGTTGATCTCGTAAAGCTGCTGGGACTGGGTGCTGTCCGAGGAGACGCGAACCTTTTCCTTGAGCTTCAGGAGCTTCTGCTTGACATAGAGGATGTCACGGCCCGAGGCGTCCTTCACATAGATTTGCGGCGCGAGGGCGACCACCTTGAACGTGAGTGTGACCGGAAACTGAAGTGGATAGAGCAATGGGACCTCCCTGAGAGGGAAGAAATGAGACGGTTTAGGGAGAGTTTATCACCCTGTGAGAACGCCCCTCACCTTACCCATTCCTCCGTGCTATAACGATCCGCCTCGCCCGCCCAAGGAGCCCAGCATGCCCAGAGCGCCCATCAATTTCACGGTTGGTGATTGGATGGACCTTTCCGAGAAGGTCACTCCGGAGACGACGGCGGGTGTCCTGCCGCTGGAGCACACCCACGCGAAGCTCCTGGGCCAACTCGCGGAGGTCCAGAGGCTGCTCGCCGAGCGGGACTTCCACGAAGCCCGCAAGCAGGAGGCGACGAAGAAGATCCGCGAGATCCTCCCCGCCGGATGCAGGACCGCCACCCTTCTGCGCAAGATGCTCAAGGAACACTTCGGCCCCGGCAGCGAGCAACTGGCCGCGTTCGGGATTCAGCCGTTCCGCCCCCGCAAGCGAGGACCGCGCAAGCCGAAGTTGGCGAAGGATGCCGCGGCGAATCAGGACGTCACGGATCCGCAGGCGTCCGGCGACCCTTCCCGCTGAGACGCCGTCTCTCTGCTGCGTTCTGTATCTCCAGGGAACGCCGCCGTCCCTCTCGCCGGCGGTTCGTTGTCTGGAGGGACCGTCACCGTCCCTCTTGCCGGCGATCTGCCGCCAGAGGGACGGCGATCGTCCCTCGCGGCAACGGTCCGGGTTCCCGAGGGATGGTCACCCTCCCTCGGTACACCGGTCTGTATCTGGAGGGACGGCGACCTTCCCTTGCGGAAGCGGCTGGTTGTCCGGAGGGACGGTGACTGTCCCGTGAGAAAGCGGCTTGATTTCAGGAGGGACGGCGATCCTCCCCGAGGAAGACGAATTGATGTCCGAAGGGACGGCCACCTTCCCTCTCGGCAACGGTCTGGCGCTCGAGGGATGGAGGCTTTCCCTCGTGACGGCGGCCTGGATCTGGACGGGACGATCGCTGTCCCTCGGGAGATGGCGCGTTGTCAGGAGGGACGGTGACTGTCCCCGGCGTTTTCAAGGTGCCGGAGCGGGCGCCGGGCCGTCCGCGGCCTTCCGGGCGGCTCTGGCGAGGCAGCGGGCTTCTTCGGCGTCCCGGCCGAGGGAGCGCCAGAGGCCGGCGGCTTCCTGCCATTGGCCTCGGCGTTCCGCCCGCCAGGCGGCTACCGTGTTCCGGGCGGCCTCGGCGTCCAGCCCGGCGACTTCTTCGAGGGTCCGGGCGGCCTGCTCGCGATTGCCCAAGGCCAACCAGGTGCGGGCCTGCCGGACCGGGTTCGGGATCTCGCCGACCCAGCGGGCGCGGGCCGCGGCGGCCCGTCCAGGATTTTCCATCTCCGCCCACAGGCGGGCGGCGCGCCTCCAGCGTCCTGTGGCTTCGGCTTCCAGGGCCCGGCACTTCTTCTCCAGATCCTGGAGCTGGCAAACCTCCTGCCATGCCTGGCGCTCCTTGTCGAGGAAGACGAACCAGGGGCTCCGGCATTCTAGGTTGCAAGGCCGCGATCCGCGCCTGGGCGAGGGGGACGGCTTCCTGCCAGGCCTCGGCGTCCACGAGATCCCGCACCTGGGCAAGGAGCAGCAGGTTCGCTTCGGCCTTGACCTCTTCCAGGCGCGCCACCTCCAGCCAATCGCCGGCCCGCACGTAGAGGTCGAAGGCGCGCGCGGTCTCGCCAAGCCCCTCCCAGATCCGCGCCGCCTGGGCGAGACGGCCCGTTTCTTCCAGCTTGCGGGCCCGGTTGCGGGCCGAATCCTCGGGCCGGCGAGCCAGGCGGAAGGCGGCGGCGGCCCGGCCCCACTCGCCGGCGGCTTCGTGATGGAGGGCGAGGGCGAGGGCCGTGCGGTCCGCCTCTCCGGCGGCGCGGAAGCAGCGGGCGGCGTCCTCGTAGCGGCCGGCCTCCAGCCAGGCTTCGCCCGCCGCCAGGGCGTCTCCCTTCCGCTCGGCGGCCCGGGCGCCCGCCTCCAGAGAGCGGGTGCGGTCGCCGGCACGTTCCCAGGCCAGGGCGGCATCGGCGGGCCGGTCGAGCTCCTCCCAGCCGGCGGCGGCCTCGGCCCAGGCCTTGCCGCGCTCCAGGAGCCGCAGCTCGCAGGCGCGTGCTTCCGGTTCCATTCCTTCCTGCCGGTAGAGGGCCAGGGCCTCTTCGAGACGGCCGAGGCGCTCCAGGAGCGGCGCCTGCCGGCGGGCGACCCCCAGGCGGGTCCAGAGGACGAGCGCGCCACTCCAGTCCTCCATCTCCTCCTCCGCCTGGGCCAGGGCCTCGGCTTCGCGCTCGGGGAGGCCGGCGCGGCGGAAGCATTCGGCGGCCTGGCGGACGTGGCCGTGCTCCAGGAAGTACTCGCCTTCCCGCTCCCAGTCGGCGGGCGAGGCCGTGGGGTGGAAGAGGTGGCCGAGGCTCTCCAGGCTCGCGGGCTCGATGCGGCCGCGGAACCGTTCCAATCCCCAGAAGGGATCGGGCTCGCTCCCCTCGTGGATCACGAGGTGGCGGCGGGCGCGCGTCACGGCCACGTAGAGGTGCTGGAGGAGCCGCCCGAAGCGGGGCTCGTGGGCCAGCCGCTCGTCCCCCCGGTTGAAGCGGTCCACGAGGTCGCGGTCGGGCGCGAGGAGGCGCCAGAGGACCACGGTGTCGAGCTCCAAGCCCTTGGCCTCGCGCACGTGGAAGACCCGCTCGGTGCCCAGCCGGGCGCGCAGCCGCGCGGCCTCGGAGTCGTCGAGCGTCAGCACGGCGCAACCGGGGCCGAACCCCTCGATGGCGGCCAGCAGATCGGCTTCCGGGGCCGGCACCTCGACGGGCATGGGCCCCTCGATCGACGCCTCTTCGGGGTCGTCCTCCTCCGTGCGGCCAATGACCTCGCGGCGCAGCAGCAGGAGGGCGTTGGCGAGATCCACCACGGGCCGCACGCTTCGCAGGTTGCGCCGCAGCCGCAGCACGGGGGGCGCCGTCTTGGCGTGGGCGGCCTTGCCCGCCAGCCGCCGCACCTCGGCCCACCGAAAGCCGCTGGGGTTGACGATCTGCTGGGTGTCGCCGGTCAACAGCACGCCCGCGAGATCCTGCCGCGCCGAGAGGGAGAGGACGAAGGCCACCTCCAGCTCCGTCAGGTCCTGCACCTCGTCGCAGACCACCACGTCGTAGCGCTTTCCCTGCCGCGGCTTCCGCGATTCGGCGAGGGCGCGGCGGCAGAGGTCGATGCGGTCCGACCGCCCCTCCTCGGCGAGCCACGCCTGGTAGCGCTGGGCGATGCGGTAGATCTCCGGCCGTTCCTTGACGAACAGGGGCGCCCGCTTCCTTCCCAGCTCCAGGTAGGCCGCCTTGTCCAGCATCGGCTGGGTGGGGGAGAGGCAGGCGCCCTTGAGAATGGCGCGCAGCTCCTCCCACACCAGGGCCGGATCGAGCGAGCGGCCGGACTTCTGGAACCATTCCCGGAACAGCCGTTCGTTCATGGGCCGCGCCTGGTGCTCCCGGAAGTCGCGGGGCACGAGCGAGCGGTAGAGGTCGCTGAAGGTGAAGAAATCGGGCGGATGGAGGCCGGGATCCTCACCGCGGTCGCCGCGGGCACCGCGGGTGAGCCGGAGGTCGCGCACGAGGCGGCGGGCGTACTCCACCAGGGCCGGGCTGTAGGAGAGGTAGAGCGCCGAGCCGGCCGCTGCGGCCAGCCGGTGGGCGGCCACGGTGGTCTTGCCGCTCCCGGCGCTGCCGGCCAGGAGCACGGGGCCGGGGGCCTCCAGAACCTCGTACTGCTCGCGGGTGAGCTTGAGCTCCAGCTCGCCGGCGCCGGCGTCGAAGAGCCGCTGGAACTCCTCCTCCCCGGCCAGCGCCCCGGGGTCCAGGCGGTACCAGCGGATGCCGCCGAGCATCTCCTCGACCTCCTCCGGTTCCTCCGGAGAAGGCTGAGGCGGCTCCGCGATCTCGGCCTGTTCGAGCACGGGGAGCTCCAGGAACTCCGCCTCGGGGGAGGCGTTGCGCCGGGCCGCGCGGTCCACGTCGTCGTGCTCGACCAGGTCCCAGATCTGGAGATGGGAGCCGAAGCGCTCCGGCTCCCCCGCGAGCGCCGAGCGGACCACGGTGAACAGCAGCCGGTCGCCCGAGTCGGTGCGCGCCTCGTAGACCGGCCGGCTCATGCCGCGCAGGCGCTTGACCCGCGTGCCGCCCCCCCACAGCCCCTCCCGCAGGCGGGAGATCGTCTTCCATACCCTGGACCGTACACCCCGCTCGCTCCGCTGGAGCCGCCGGTAGAGGTCCGGGTGAAGCAGAACGCTCTTTAGGGAAGGTCTAGTTCCAGTTCCCGGGACAGGTCCAGCCTTCGCCGCCGAGCGCACCACCATGCGGTCCTCACCCGTGCGGCGCGTGGCCCCGGTCGAGTCCAGGTGCTCCAGGAGGGGGATGGCCCACTTGCGGGTGAGCCCGAAGCGGTCCTTGAAGTCCGCCACGGAGAAGTGGTCCCAAGGGGTGGCGAAGAGATCCTGCCGCATTTTCCTGATCGCGGAGGTGGCGAGGATCAGCCCGCTCGGCAGCTTGGTGAGCTGGCCGCGCGTGATGAGGTGGCGCATGACCCCCTCCAGGATCTGCGGCTTGGCGCTGAGCGCCACGGAGATCTCGCCCGGCGAAGGCGGAGCGAGCCCGGCCTGGTCGAAGCGCTCCAGCACGGCCGCCGAGAGCTTCGACTCCTCGCCGGTGAGCTGGGCGCTGCGGCCCGGCAGCACCACCTGGTCGCCCTGCACGGCGAGCACCTTCTGCGCTTCGAGCCAGCCCAGGTAGACGTCCGACAGCTCCGCGCCCCGGCCGCGCAGGATGCGGCGCACGGCTTCGGCCTTGGGCATGGACTCGGCCAGGCGGTCCTTCTGGAAGTACTCCTTGAGCACCCGGCGCGCCCGCTCGGTCACCCGCTGCACGGCGGAGGGGGCGATCCAGCGCCGGGCGCGGCCATGCTCCTCCTTGACCTCGATCAAGCGCTGGCCCGCCGCCAGCGCCGCCAGCGCCTTGGCCACCCGCGCCGGCGGCAGCCCCAGCCGGCGGGCCATCTCGGACGCCTCGACCCCCCGCTCGCCCGCCTCCTGCACCCAGAAGGCAAGGGCCGCGCGCAGATCCCCCTGGATCGCCGTCAGCGCCTGCCCCAGAATGGCTCCCCGGTGCCGGCGCCAGCGCGGGTCGAGGATCTCGCCGCCCCCGAGCGTCGCCTGCGGAGAAGGGCGGCGCACCACGTAGCGGTCGCCCCGCACGGCCACCACCGGGCCTTGAAGGCGGATCTCGACCGGCCCCGTCTCCCCCGGCGCCAGCCCCTCCTTGGAAAGCGGGCGCAGCCGCCCCAGCACCTCGCTGGCGAAGAGGTGCACCCGCACCGGCACGAAGCCGAGGAGCGGGGCCGGCGCGTCCGCCAGCAGCGTGAACCGCCCGAGCAGGCTCGTGGTGGCCTCGAAGGCCCCGGCGGTGCCGAGCTGCATGCCGCGGGTGAGCTCCTCCAGCTCGACTCCCGTCACCTGGAGCGAGGTCCGCTCCCCGGCCTCGGCCTGCTCGCGCGGCTGGCCGTGCACCTGGATGCTCCGCACCCGCACCCGCTGCCCCTTGGGGAGGGCTTCCAGCGTGTCCCCCGGCTTCGACGGCGCCGCTCGCGAGCGTGCCCGTCACCACCACGCCGAGCCCCTTGAGGTGGAAGGCGCGGTCCACCGGCAGCCGCGCCGGCCGTTCCAGATCCACGGGCGCGGCATGGCGAGAGGCGAGATCGAGCAGCGTGGCCTTGAGCTCGGGAATCCCCTGCCCCGTGCTGCTGGAGACCGGGAGCACCGGCGAGCCCGCGAACGGCGTGCGGCGCCAGCAGCTCCTCGACCTCGAGCTGGGCCAGCTCCAGGAGATCCTCCGAGACGAGGTCCGTCTTGGTGAGCGCCACGATCCCGGCCGGAATGCCGAGCAGCGAGCAGACCGCCAGGTGCTCCCGCGTCTGCGGCTTCACCCCCTCGTCCGCCGCCACCACCAGGAGCATCACGCGGATGCCGCCCAGGCCCGCCAGCGCGTTGTGGAGGAACCGCTCGTGCCCGGGCACGTCGATGAACCCGAGCTGGAGGTCCCCCTCCGTCAAGTGGGCGAACCCGAGGTCGATGGTGATCCCCCGGGCCTTCTCCTCCGCCCAGCGGTCGCAGTCGATCCCCGTCAAGGCCAGCACGAGGCTGGTCTTGCCGTGGTCGATGTGCCCGGCGGTGCCGACGATGACGCGGGCCCTCACCCCCTGGCCCCCTCTCCCAGCCCTCCACCCGCCCCGGCCGGGGAGAGGGGGAAAGGGAAGAAGAAAACCAAACCTCTTCTGTCTTTCTTTTGTCTTTCTCCCTCCTCTCCCCGGAAGGGTGGAGGGAGGGCCGGGAGAGGAGGGCCGGGGAGGTGAGGGCTCACTTCGCCAAGGCCTCGCGGGCGAGCCGGTTGATCGTGCCGCCGTCGGCGCTCGACCCGAAGCGGGCCAGCATCTCCTTCATGATCGGCCCGATGGCCGCCGGCCCCGTGAGGCCGCGTTCGTCCACCAGGGCCACGATGGCGGCGCGGATCTGCTCCTCGTCCACCTGCGCGGGCAGGTAGGCCTCCAGCATCTTCATCTCCGCCTCTTCCTTGGCGGCCAGCTCTTCCCGGCCCCCCTGGCGGTACTGGGAGATCGAATCCTCGCGCTGCTTGATCGCCTTGCGTACGAGGGAGACGAAGCCGGCCTCGTCCACCTCTTCGCCCTTGCGGCGGATCTTCTCGTTCTTGACCTCCGTGAGGAGCATCCGGAGGGTCGAGAGCTTTTCCTTCTCTCCCGACTTCATGGCGGCCTTGACGTCGGCCTCGATTCGCTGCTGCGGCGTTGTCGTAGTCATGAGGGGGATTATAGGAGGTGACACGGTATGATCCTGAAGAATGAGGTTTCTCCTTGCCGCGCTTCTCCTGGCCGCCTGCCGCCCGGCGGCCCCTCCCCCTGCCGCCCCCGGCCCCCTCCGCGTCGCCGTCAGCGTGCCGCCGCAGGCCTATTTCGTCGAGCGGATCGGCGGCAGCCGCGTCGAGGTGGTCACCATGATCCCGCCGGGCTACTCCCACGTGGACTACCCGCTGACCCCGCGCCAGCTCGTGGCCCTGAGCCGCTCCCGCCTCTACGTGGCCGTGGGGCACCCGGCCTTCGAGTTCGAGCAGGCGCGCCTCCGGCCCCTCCTCCCCGAGCTGCCCGGGCTTCGAGGTCGTCGACATGTCCAAGGGCATGCGGATCCTCGAAGGCGAGGGGGAGGGGAGCGAGCACGGCCACGAGCATGAAGGAGGCGATCCCCACGTCTGGGTGGCGCCGGACACGGTGGCCGTGGCGGCCCGCAACATCGCGGCGGCCCTGGAACGGGCGGATCCCGGCCACGCGGCGGAGTACCGTGCCAATCTCGCCCGCTTCGAGACGGACATCGCGGCTCTGGACCGGTCCATCCGCGCCCAGCTCGGTGCAGAGCGGGGAGAAGCCTTCATGGTCTTCCACCCCACCTGGGGGTACTTCGCCCACGAATACGGCCTGCGCCAGGTCGCCATCGAGGCCGAGGGGAAAGAGCCGAGCGCCCAGCGGCTGATCCAGCTCATCGACCGGGCGCGGCGCGACCGGGTCAAGGTCATCTTCGTCCAGGCCGGCTTCCCCCGGAAGAGCGCGCAGGTCATCGCCGACGCCGTGGGCGCCCGCGTTCTGGTCGCCGATCCCCAGGAGCATGACTGGCTGGAGAACCTCCGCCGGGTCACCCATGAATTGAGCGAGGCCCTCGGTTCTGCAAAAAGGAACGCCCATGCCTGACGCACCCCTGATCTCCGTCCGCCACGTCACCTTCGGCTACGGCCGGGAGGTCGTGCTGGACCATGTGGACCTGGACATCCAGCGCCGCGACTTCCTCGCCATCATCGGTCCCAACGGCGGCGGCAAGACCACCCTGCTCAAGGTGATCCTGGGGCTGCTCCGTCCCTGGTCCGGCGAGGTCATCTACCACTTCCCGAACGGAGACCCGCGCGGCCGGCTGGGCTACGTGCCCCAGTTCTCCACCTTCGACAAGGACTTTCCCCTGCGGGTTCGGGACATGGTGCTCATGGGCCGGCTTGGGCATCGGGGGCTCCTGCGCTCGTATTCTCGGGAGGACCGGGCAGCCGCGGACGCGGCCCTCGACCGCCTGGGCCTTCAAGGTGTCGCGCTGGCCCACGTCTCGGAGATCTCCGGCGGCCAGCTCCAGCGGGCGCTCATCGCCCGCACCCTGGTTTCCGAGCCCGGAGATCCTGTTCCTCGACGAGCCCACGGCCTCGATCGACGCCGAATCGCGCGAGACGCTGAGCGGCATCCTCAAAGACCTCAACCGCACCATCCCCATCGTGGTGGTCACCCACGACGTCACCTCCATGGCGCCCATGGTCTCCCGCATCGCCTGCATCAACCGGCGGCTCTTCTACCACGGCGGTCCCGAGCTCTCCCAGGAGGTCATGGAAGAGGTCTACGGCTGCCCCGTCGAGCTGGTCACCCACGGCGTGCCCCACCGGGTGCTGCACAGCCATTGATCCACTGAAATAATCATTTGAGGCCGCCACCGTGCCGACTTTCTTCGACGCCCTGTCCTACGAGTTCCTGCGGAACGCCCTGATCGCGGGCGTTCTGGCCGCCGTGCTCTGCGGCATCATCGGCACCTTCGTGGTGGTCAAGAAGCTCGCCTTCATCAGCGACGGCATCAGCCACGCCGCCTTCGGAGGCATGGGGGTCTGCTTCTTCCTGGGGATCGACCCGCTCCTGGGCGCCATCCCCGTGGCCCTGGCCTGCGCCCTTGCCCTTGGCGCCGTGGACCGCCAGACCATCCGCTCCTACGACGCCCTGATCGGCGTCCTCTGGGCTGTGGGCATGGCCGTGGGCGTCGTCTTCGTCTACAAGACCCCGGGCTATGCGCCGAACCTGATGACCTACCTGTTCGGCAACATCCTGCTGGTCTCGCGGCACGACCTCATGGTCATCCTGGCGCTGGCGACGACGGTCCTGACCGTTCTCTTCCTGTTCTTCAAGGGGATCGTGGCCGTGGCCTTCGACGAGGTCTTCGCCCAGGTGAGCGGGGTGCGGGTCCGGTTCCTCATGTCCCTGCTGCTGGCGATGATCGCGCTCTCGGTGGTGATCCTGATCCAGGTGGTGGGGATCATCCTGGTGGTGGCCCTGCTGACCATTCCCTCCGTGATCAGCCTGATGCTCTGGAAGGATCTACGGAGCGTCCTCCTGGGCTCCGTGCTGATCGGCGTGGGGATCACCCTGGGCGGGCTCGTCCTCTCCTTCTACTACGACCTTCCCTCCGGGCCGGCGATCATCATCCTCGGCGCGGTCCTGCTGGCCGGGGCGTATGGAATCAAGAAGGTGCCGGGCCGGTACGCGGCGGTCAGGCGCTGATGCGGACGACATCGCCGGGCTTCAAAGTCGCCAAGGCTTCGCGCACCTTTGGCATGAGGGGCCGCAGAGCTTCGATGTCATTGCTGAGGACGGCCAGCATGACGATCCCAAAGGAAATCCCTTTGAGATTCTGCTGATGAACCAGCCCCCGGTCCACGGTCAGGAAGGCATCGAAGTGGCCTGACAGTTGTCGGAGCAGAGCGCCGTTTTTGAGGCCCGACCAACGCATCTCGGGAACGGTTCGGACCTCATGCTCCGGAAGCTCGGATTTGAGCCGCCGGGGGAGGCACTCATCAAGCAGAACGCGCATCGGAGAGGAGCGCGACTTTGGCCTGCTCCAACAAGGCAATCGCCTGTTCGTGGCTCACGGAAGGAAAGTCATCGAGGAACTCGGAAAGTGGATGCCCACCCTCCAGATAGTCGATGAGGCTCTGGACCGGGACGCGGGTCCCGAGGAAGACGGGTGTACCGCCGAGAATTTCAGGATCAGTGTTGATTACGGAGCGGGTCTGCATAAAGAGCCTCCGCCAAAAGTATAGCGCCACGGGCACGCTGGGCGGGCTCGTCCTCGAGGCGCTGACGCGCCTTAAGCGACCAGGCGGCCCCTGGGCTCTGGGATAGGACGTCCCAGATCGCGAGCGGTCTCGATCCACTCGGAAACAATGACGCCGACGTTCTTCAGGGCCGTTTCGTACGTTGGACCATCCGCCGCGCATCCAGGCAGCTCCGGAACCTCCGCGATGAAGGCCTCGTCGTCGGAGCTCCAGTAAAGAATGACCTCATATTTGTGTTCAGAGCTCATCGGGTTCTCCCGCTAATTGGTACTTGAGGATAACACTCCGCACCTGTCGAACCTGGTACGGCTTGGCCAACGAGCCTTTGGGTTGTAGGTTCAGGATCTCCTCCACCCCTGCCCGGGTGAAGATGTGGTGCCCGCCTCGGATTCGGGCCTCGAATCCAAGACGCTCCAGGAGATTACAAAGAGAATCGAATGGGACGTTGGCATCCGAGGTGCCTCGGAGGATGCGTTCCAGGAGCTTTTCTCTGGCCGTCATGGGATTCCTATCATCGCATGGCCTGGACCCTCCGTATCCTCCCCACGGGCACGCCCCTTGCTCAACATCCCAGGCAGCCCCGTTCGCGTGCCGGACCGGCGCGACCGGGATCCGTTTCACTCCTGTAAGGAGGTGCCCATGACCTTGATGACCCGCGAGCTGCCCCAGACTGCCACTTTGACCGCCGTTGACCGGGAAGAGATCCAGACCCTTCTCCAGACCTCGGAGGAGCCGTGCGTCTCGATTTACATGCCCACGTTCCGGGCCGGTGCCGAGACCCAGCAGAACCCCATCCGTCTCAAGAACCTCCTGCGCAGAGTCCAGGAGCGCCTCGAGGAGACCGGGGTCGAGGAAACGGCGGCCGCCGAGCTGATGGCTCCCGTGCGCGATCTCGTGGACGACGCGGCTTTCTGGCAGGGGCAGGCGGACGGCCTCGCGCTCTTCCGTTCGCCTGGCGTCTTCAAAGTCTTCAGCCTCCCCGCGGCCTTCGACGAGCACGCCGTGGTGGAGAACCGGTTCCATTTGAAGCCGCTCTTTTCCATGGTTCAGGGGGACGGTAAATTCTACGTCCTGGCCCTGAGCCTCAAGAAGATCCGGCTCATCGCCGCCACCCGGCACAGCGCCGAGGAGCTGGACCTGGACGGCGTGCCGCTGAGCCTTCCAGAGGCCCTTGGAGACCTGACCTGGGAGAACGAGGGGCTTCAGCCGCGCCCCGCTTCCAGGGGGGTGGCGCGAGGGGCCGTCTTCCACGGCCACGGCAACCGGGAGGAGGATCTCAAGCCCGAGATCGTCCAGTTCTTCAACCTCGCGGACAAGGCGCTCCTGAAGCACATGGACCGCAACTCTCCCGTGGTGCTGGCGGGGGTCGAATACCTCCTTCCCCGGTACCACGAGACGACCGAGCACCCGAACGTGCTGAAGGAGGGGTTGACGGGGAACGCCGACGGCCTCTCGGCGGCGGAGCTGCGCGACGCCGCCTGGGAGATCGTCGAGCCCTTTTTCCTGGAGGGCCGCCACAAGGCCGCCGAGCGCTTCGGCGACCTCAAGAGCTCCGGCCGGTCCTCCAGCGGCTACCAGGACATCCTGCCGGCGGCGCACGACGGCCGCATCGACACCCTCTTCGTGGCCCGTGGGGTCCGCCTCTGGGGCTCCTATGATGTCGAGACGAGGAAGGCCAAGCTCGAGCAGGATCAGAGCGCTCAGCGCAACCACAGCGAAGACCTCCTCGATCTCGCGGCGGTCCAGACCTTCCTGAACGGCGGCACGGTCTACGCCGTACCCCAGCAGGAGGTTCCGGACGGCCAGACGATGGCGGCGATCTTCCGGTACTGATTCCTCACCCCCTGCCCCCTCTCCCGGCAGGGCGGGCGGAGGGCCGGGGCAGGGGGAGGGGCAGGGGTGAGGGCCTACCCGATCAGCCACGAGAGCGCCGCCCCCGCCACGACGCTGCCCAGGAGCACCGTCACCATCCCCAGCTTGAAACGGAAGAGGGCCACCATGGCCGCGGCCGTCAGCACCAGGGCGATGGGATCCAGGGTCCCCCAGTCCGGCACCATCAGCCGGGCTCCGAAGGCGTGGACCTCGGAGACCGTGGCGAAGAGAGTGTGGAGCGAAAACCACACGCCGAGGTTGAGGACCACGCCCACCACGGCCGCGGTGACGCCCGAGAGGGCGGCGGTGAGCGAATGCCGGCCGCGCAGGGCCTCGATGTAGGGCGCGCCCAGGAAGATCCAGAGGAAGCAGGGGACGAAGGTCACCCACACGGTGAGCATGCCGCCCAGCACGCCCGCCACGAGGGGCGAGAACGGCGCCGGGTTGCGCCAGGCGCCGAGGAAGCCCACGAACTGGAGGACCATGATGAGCGGGCCGGGCGTGGTCTCGGCCATGCCCAGGCCGTCGAGCATCTCGCCCGGCCGCAGCCAGTGATGGACCTCGACCGCCTGCTGCGCCACGTAGGCGAGCACCGCGTAAGCGCCGCCGAAGGTGACGACCGCCATCTTGCTGAAGAAGACCCCTTCTTCAAACAGGACATGCCCCCGGCCCAGGGTGAGGGCCACCAGGAGGACGGGGCTCCACCAGAGGACGAGATGAAGGGCGATCACCCTGAGGCCCCGCGCGAGCGAAGGGCGCGCCGTGGCCTCGGCGGGCGCCACGGGTGGCGTCTTTCCAGGCCAGCGGAAGGAGAGGTATCCCGCCAGCCCGGCGCCCACGATGACGAGGGGAAACGGCACGGCGAAAAAGAAGATGGCAACGAAGGCCAGAGCGGCCAGGACGATGCGGAAACGGTCCTGAAGCGTCCGCCGGCCGATGCGCACCACGGCCTCGATGACCACCGCCACCACGGCCGGCTTGAGGCCGTAGAACAGCGCTGCGATCAAATCCGAATGGCGGAATTCGGCGTAGACGATCGAGAGGCCCAGAATGGAGACGAAGCCGGGGAGGACGAACAGGGTGCCGGCGATGAGGCCGCCGAGGGTCCGGTTGAGGAGCCAGCCCACGTAGACCGCGAGCTGCTGGGCCTCCGGGCCGGGGAGCAGCATGCAGTAGTTGAGGGCATGGAGGAATCGCTCCTCGCTGATCCAGCGCTTCTCTTCCACCAGGATGCGGTGCATCACGGCGATCTGGCCGGCCGGCCCGCCGAAGGAGAGGGCCGCCACCTTGGCCCAGACCTTGGCGGCCTCGCGGAGGGGAACGGCGGGAGGGGTGGTCACGGCGTCCTACCGGTGCTTCCACACCGGCTTCCGCTTCGCGAGGAACGCCGCGGCTCCTTCCTCCAGATCCTCGAGCGGCAGCAGCTCTTCCTTGTAGATCCGCTCGGTCTCGGTCAAGGCCTCGTCGAAGGGGAGGTCGCGGCCGGCGCGGACGGCTTTCTTGGTGAGGCGGATGACCGGAGCGCTGCGGGTGGCGAGGCCGCCGGCCAGGTTGGCCACGGCCTGGTCGAGCTCGCCGGTGGGGACGCGGTAGGTGACCAGCCCCAGCTCCTGGGCCTCGGCGCAGGAGAGGATGCGGGCCGTCAGGAGCAGGTCCAGCGTCCGGCCCACGCCGAGGCGGGCGGGCAGGAGGGCGGAAGCCACCGGGGCGTAGCAGCCGAGCTCGATCTCGGGCTGGGAGAAGCGGGCGTCCTCGGTGGCGATGACGAGGTCGCAGGCGAGCGCCAGCTCCATCCCCCCGCCCAGGCAGAAGCCGTGAACGGCGGCCACGGTGACGGCGTCGAGGCCGCGCAGCCGGCGCAGGGTGCCGTGGAGACTCTCGAGCATGGGGCCGACCCGGCCGGGAGTGTGGTCCTGGACGGCCACGCCGGTCGAGAAGGCCCGGTCCCCGGCGGCGCGGATCACGATGAGCGTCAGCTCCGGATCCGTCTCCAACTCCGCGATGAGCTCTCCCAGGCGGTCGATCGTGGGGACGTCGAGGATGTTGAGCGGCGGCCGGTTGATCGTGACGGTCGCCGTCCGGCCCTCTTTCTGGAGGAGGACGGTCTGGAGGAGGACGGGCTCTTCGCTCATGCCTCGAACCCGGCCGCCCGCACGAAGTCCGCCCACAGGGCCCGCTGCTGGGCGAGGGCGATCAGGTTCTCGGGGTGCCATTGGACGCCGCGCACCCACCAGCCATCTCCTTGAAGGAATGCCGCCTCGACCAGCCCGTCCGGCGACAGGGCGACGGGCACGAGACCCTTGCCCAGCCTCTTGACCGCCTGGTGGTGGCGGCTGTTGACCAGGGGGACGTCGCGGGTGAGCCGCTCGCCCAGGGGCGCCTCCGGCTCGAGGACCCGGACGGTGTGGGCCAGGACGTCCGGCGTATCGGAGAGGCTGTGGTCGACCTGGCTCGGGTTCTGGGTGGGGAGATCCTGCCAGAGCGAGCCGCCGAGATAGACGTTGAGCACCTGGAGCCCCCGGCAGACGCCCCACACGGGGACGTTCGCCTCGCGGGCGGTGTCCAGGAGGTTCCACTCCATGGCGTCCCGCTCGGGCGAAGTCTCGACCCTCGCGTGGGGGAGGGTCTCCTCGCCGTAGCGCTCGGGCTCGACGTCGATGCCGCCGCAGAGGACGAGCCCCGCGGCCCCGGTTGGGATCTCCGAATAGGGAGTGACGACCCGGATGCGGTCGCCGGGTACGCCGGCGGCCTGGAGGGCTTCGAGATAGGGGGCGGCCCGCTCGTCCGAAGCGGTCGAGACCAGGATCGTCCCGCTGGTTGTCCCCCTGGTTGTCCCCCTGTTCATGCGGCCTCCCGCTCGACCAGGACGGCGACGCCCATGCCGCCCGAAACGCAGAGGGTGGCGAGGCCCCGTCTCTCCCCCCGCTTCTCCATACCGTGGAGCAGGGTGACCAGGATGCGGGTGCCGGTGGCGCCGATGGGGTGGCCGAGGGCGATGGCGCCGCCGTCCGGGTTGACACGCGCGGCGTCGAAGCCCAGCTCCTGGTTGCAGGCCAGCACCTGGCAGGCGAAGGCCTCGTTCAGCTCGACGGCGTCGATGGCGGCGGCGTCGAGGCCGGTCTTCGCGAAGAGCTTGCGGACGGCCGGCACGGGGCCGATCCCCATGATCCGCGGATCGACGCCGACCACCTCCCAGCCCGCCAGGCGGGCGACGATGGGCAGGCCCAGCTCGACGGCCGCCGCCGCGCGAGGCCACCACGATGGCCGCGGCGCCGTCCGTGATGCCCGAGGCGTTGCCGGCCGACACGGCGCCGCCCTTGCGGAAGACCGCGGGGAGCTTGGCGAGCGACTCGAGGGTGGTGCCGTCGCGCGGGTGCTCGTCCTTGTCCAGGGTGACCTCGCCCTTGCGGCCCGCGACCTTCACGGGCACGATCTCGCTTTCGAAGCGCCCATTGCCGCGGGCACGTTCACAGCGGAGCTGGCTCTCCAGGGCGTAGGCGTCGGAGGCGGCGCGGCCGATCCCCATCTCGGCGGCCAGCTCCTCGGCCGTCTCGCCCATGACGAGCTTGGAGAGGGGATCGTTGAAGCCGTCCTGGTACATGCCGTCCACGATCTCGGCGTTCCCCATCCGGTACCCCCAGCGGGCGCGGGGGAGGAAGTACGGGGTGTTGGACATGCTCTCGGTGCCGCCCGCGAGGATGACCCGGGCTTCGCCGGTCAAGATCGTGCGGGCCGCCGAGAGCACCGACTGGAGCCCCGAGGCGCACGCCTGGTTGACGGTGAAGGCCGGCCGGTCCACCGGCACCCCGGCACGGAAGGCGATCTGCCGTGCCGTGTTGGGGCCGCCGCCCGCCTGCCGGCCGTGGCCGAAGATGACCTGGTCGACGTTTGCCGGGATCGAGCCCCGCACGCTCCAGCGCGGCCTGGGCCGCCGCCGTGCCGAGGTCCGCCGCCGAGAGGGTCGAGAGGGCGCCGCCGAATTTGCCGATGGGCGTCCGCACGGGCGCCGCCAGGACGATGTCGTTGTCGTTCTTGTCTGCCATGGAAATCCTGTAGGTGAAGATCCCTGAGACCGGCACCCGCCGGTCCCAGGGGGAGCGTCCGGAATCCAATAACCCCGGAACTCGGGCTTGCGCTTCCCGACGTAGGCGTCGAGGCCCTCGCGGGCGTCCGGGCTCTCGAAGAGCTGCTGCTGAAGCTCGCGCTCGATGGCGAGGCCGCTCTCGAACGGCACCTCGGCGCCGGACTGCACGGCGCGCTTGATCCGGCCGACCGCCTTGGCCGCCTTGTTCGGCGGGCAGAACTGCTTGGCGTACTCGTGGATGTGGCCGGCGAAGTCGTCGCCCTCGTAGATGGAGTTGACGATGCCCATCCGCTGCGCCTCTTCGTAGTCGATGAGGCGGCCGGTGACCATCAGCTCGATCGACTGGCTCTTGCCCACGCGGCGGGCCAGGCGCTGGGTGCCGCCGGTGCCGGGGAGCACGCCGAGGTTGACCTCGGGGAGGCCGATCTTGCCGGAATTCTTCCTGGCGATCAGGATGTCCGCCGCCATGGCGATCTCTAGGCCGCCGCCCACGGTGTGGCCGTCGAGGGCCGCGATGACCAGCTTGGGCGTCTGCTCCAGGCGGTTCAGGGTCTCGTTGGCGTGCAGGCAGAAGTAGTACTTGAAGTAGGGGTCGGACGACTTCAGCATGTTGATGTTGGCGCCGGCGCAGAAGAACTTGTCGCCGTCGCCGCGGAGCACGATGACGTAGACGTCCTTGTCGAAGCGCGCCTTGAGAGTGGCCTCGTCGAGCTGGCGCATCATCTCGTGGGTGTAGGTGTTGTGCGGCGGATCGTCGAGCGTCAGGTAGGCGACGCCGTCGCGCACCTCGTACTGCACCAGGGTGCGCTGCTCGGTCGTCGGTTCGGCAACGGTGGGCTCAGCCATATGGTCTCCTTCTCCTCAGGATTTCAGGGATTTGGGTCCGGGCCGGTGGTACCCGGGCGAGGACGTCGCGGTGCATTCTCCCATGAGATGGAAGGAGCGTCCACCGGGCGTTCCTCTTCCCCTTGACAGCTTAGGGGGAGCCATCCTATCCTTACCCCTGGACAGCTTAGGGGAGCGGCATCTAACGGCTCCTGAGGGGAACAATCCGATGGCGAAGATGGATCTGCTGCAAGGGACGCTCGACGTCCTCATTCTCAAGGCTCTTTCCTGGGGCCCTCTCCATGGCTACTCCGTGGTGCGCTGGATCGGCCAGCGGACGGAGGACGCCCTGAAGATCGAGGAAGGCGCCCTCTACCCGGCGCTCCACCGCATGGAGGAGCGCGGCTGGATCGAAGCCGAGTGGGGGGTCTCCGAGAACAACCGGCGGGCCAAGTTCTACCGGTTGACCGACGACGGGCGCCGCCAGCTCCATTCCGAGGCGGTGTCCTGGCAGCGTTACGCGGAGGCCGTGGGCAGAGTGCTCCACGCGGCCACGGCTTAAGGGATAAGGGAGACAAGGCCATGGCTTCCTGGCGGCGCGCATTTCGCCTTCACTTGAAGGGCGGCACGGTGGAGCAGGACGTGGACGACGAGATCACCTTTCATATGGAAACCAAGATCCAGGATCTCATTGAAGAGGGCATGCCGCCTCACCTCGCCCGCGAGGAGGCCCGGCGGGCCTTCGGCGACGCGGACCGCATCCGCCGTGCCTGCCGCGAGATCGGCCGGCGCCGCGAGCGGGGGCGGCGGTGGACCGAGGTGTTCTCCGAGATGGGGCAGGACGCCGCCTTCGCCCTGCGCCAGCTCCGCAAGGTGCCGGCTTTCGCGGCCATCGCCGTCTTCACCCTGGCGCTCGGCATCGGCGCCACCACGGCCATCTTCAGCCTGCTCGACGCGGTGGTGCTCCAGCCCCTGCCGTTCGCCCATCCGGAGCGGCTGGTCTTCCTGTGGACGACCCACCGGGGGGAAGACCGTTCGACCTCGCCCGGCAACTACCTGGAATTCAAGCGGAGCCTCCGCTCGGTCGAAGCGCTCGCGGCGTCTCAGAACGCCAGCTTCAACCTCGTGGAGGGCGACGGCTCCCCGGAGCGGATCGACGGCGGGCGGGTGACGGCCGGCTATTTCGAGACCTTCGGGATCCGGCCGGTCCTCGGGCGGACGTTCACGCCTTCCGAGGACGCTCCCGGCCGCGAGCGGGTGGTGGTCCTCTCCCACCGGCTCTGGCGCGAGCGCTTCGAGGGGAGCCCCCGGGCCCTGGGGCAGGTGCTCCATCTGAACGGCCTCCCCTACACCGTGGTCGGCGTCATGCCGGCTTCCTTCAGCCTGCGCTCCACGGACTCCCGGCTCTGGGTGCCCCTCGCCCTGCCCGCGGAGGAGGTCACCAACTATGGCAACTCGTACCTCATCGTCCGCGGCCGGCTGCGCCCCGGCGTCACCGGCAAGGCCGCGGAGGCGGAGATGGCGGGCGTCGTTTCGCGGCTGCGCCAGCTCGACCCGGCGGCCAACACGGACAAGGGGGCACGTCTGGAGCCGTACCTCGACCGTCTTCTCGGAGGGTACCGGCAGCGCCTCCTGATCCTTCTGGGAGCGGTGGGGTGCGTCCTGCTCATCGCCTGCGTCAACGTGGCGAACCTGCTGCTCGCGCGGGGCGCCGCGCGGGGGCGGGAGATCGCCATCCGCGCCGCGCTCGGAGCGGGGCGGCGGCGCATCGTCCGCCAGCTCCTCACCGAGAGCCTGGTGCTGAGCCTGGCCGGAGCCGGCTTGGGGATCCTCCTCGCGGCCCTGGGCCTCGAGGGGCTCGTCGCCATCAGCCCGCCCGGCGTGCCCCGCCTCGAAGCCGCGGGGATCGACGCCACGGCGCTCGCCTGTGCCCTGGGGCTGGGTCTCCTGTCCTCGCTGGTCTCCGGCCTGGTGCCGGCCCTGCGCTCGGCCCGCCCGGATCTTCAAGGAATGCTCAAGGAGGGCGGGCGCAGCCTGGGCGCCGGCTCTCCCCGCGACCGGGTGCGCATGGGGCTGCTGGTGACCGAGGTGGCCCTGGCCCTCGTGCTCCTCGCCGGCGCGGGTCTGCTCATCCGTTCCGGCCTGGCGCTCCAGAAGGTCGAGCTCGGCTTCGACCCGGCCGGCGTGCTGACCGCCCAGATCTGTCTTCCCGACACCAGCGTGCCCGACACCGGCTTGCCCGAGACCGCCCCTACGGGTCCGGACCCGGCGGTGGCGGCGGTCGAGCGGATGGTGGCCGGCCTTTCCCGGCGGCCGGGCGTCGTGTCCGCGGCGGCGGTGTCGATCCTTCCCCTGTCCGGCAACGACACCTCCTCCCGCCTGACCATCGAGAGCCAGCCCCGGAGGCAGGGTGAGGAGATCCACGGCAGCAGCCGGGAGGTGACCCCGGAGTACTTCCACACCCTGGGCATCCCCATTGTCCGCGGCCGGGCGCTCACCGCCGCCGACCGCCAGGGAGCGCCGCAGGTCGCCATCGTCAACCAGACTCTGGCGCGGCAGGCCTGGCCGGGCGCGGACCCGGTGGGGCGGCGGCTCGCCTACACGGGCGACGAGAACGGGCCCGACTGGGTCGAGGTGGTCGGCGTGGTGGGCGACGTCCGCCTCGGCAACCTCGACGCCGAGGTGCGGCCGGCCTTCTACGTCCCCATGGAGCAGTCGCGCGTGCCGCGCGAGGATCTGTCGGTGGCGCTGGTGGCCCGCACGGCCGGCGATCCGGCCGGGCTCGCCCCCGCCCTGCGGTCGGCGGTCCACGAGGTCAACCCCCGGCTGCCCGTCTACGACGTGGCGACCTTCGACGAGATCCGGTCGTTCTCGACCGCCACCGAGCGTTTCAACCGCCTGATGCTGACGGCCTTAGGGGTCATCGGCCTGCTGCTCGCGGTGGTGGGGATCTACGGCGTCATCGCCTGGTTCGTCAGCCAGCGCACCCAGGAGATCGGCCTGCGCATGGCCCTCGGGGCCACTCAAGGCCGGGTGCTGGGCATGGTGACGTGGCAGGCGTTCCGCCCCGTCCTGGTGGGATTGGCTCTCGGCGTGGTGGGTGCCCTGGCGGCCACGCGGGTGCTTTCCGGGCTTCTCTTCGGCGTCACGGCCACGGACCCGCTGACCTTCGCGGGGGTTTTGGCCGTGCTGGCCACGGCGGCGCTGGTGGCGAGTTGGGTGCCGGCGAGGCGGGCGGCCCAGGTGGATCCCACCCGGGCCTTGTCTCCGTAGGGGGAGCTACCCGCCGATCTGCATGAAGCTCGCGAGGTTGCCGTAGTTGCCCTGGGTGAGCATGTGCTCGGCGGGCTTTTCCTGGAGGACTCGGAGGATCTCCCTTTCGAGGGCGCCCCCGGGGCCGGGAGCCGTGAGGAGATGGCGGAGGGGATAGGTGCGGTCCGCGAACAGGCAGAGGCGAAGCTCGCCCCGGGCCGTCAGGCGCAGGCGGTTGCACTCCGCGCAGAAGGTGTGGGAGAGCGGGGTGATGAAACCGACGGAACCCAGGGCGCCGGCGAGCCGGTACGCCTTGGCCGGACCCGTCCGCGGTCCGATCTCGGTGGGGGTCAACCGGCCGAAACGCTCCTCGATCCGGGCGCGCGCCTCGTCCGCGGACAGAAAACCGCTCGGCTGGAGGTGGTGATTGACCTCGGTCGGCATCATCTCGATGAAGCGCACATGAAGCGGCTGGTCGAGCGTCAGCCCCGCCAGCCGCTCGGCGTCGTCCAGCCCGCCGTCCGCCAGGAGCACGGCGTTGAGCTTGACCGGATCGAGACCGGCCGCGAGCGCCGCCTCGATGCCGCGCCAGACCTCGGCGAGATCGCCGCGCCGGGTGATCTCCCGGAAGCGCTCGGCGTCCAGGCTGTCCACGCTGACGTTGACCCGGTCCACCCCGGCGGCCTTGAGGGCGGGCGCCAGGCGCTCGAGCTCCGAGCCGTTGGTCGAGAGCGCCAGGTTCTCGAGGCCGGGGAGCGCCTTCAAGCGCCGGGCGATCTCCAGGATGTCCTTGCGGACGAGCGGCTCGCCCCCGGTCAACCGCACCCGCTGGATCCCCATCCTCACCAGCGTGCCCACCAGCATCTCGATCTCCTCCGGGGAGAGGAACGCCCGGTCGCCGAACGGGAAGTCCGCGTCCTCGGGGAGGCAGTAGGTGCAGCGGTAGTTGCAGCGGTCGGTGACCGAGACCCGGAGATAGGTGAGCCGCCGTCCGAAGGCGTCGATGAGTCGTGTGTCCGTCCGTGTCCGTCCGTGTCCAGATCGGGATCGACGGACGGCGAGAGGCGCGATGGTTTGTCCGAGGATGGGGAGGCGGCTCATGGAAATATCCCTACCCCCGAGCCGCCGGCTCTGACCACGCCTTTCCAAAAGACGGGAGGCGGCCCGGTTTCCCGGACCACCCTATCGGCCTGCTCTCCCGCCGTTTTCCGGGGAGGGCCCGAGCAGGCTCGGTGGGTCAGGGGGGATTATACCGCTTCCCGTGCCGACCCTGATAGGCTCGTGGCAGGGCTCGATTTTTCGCTACCCGATCTCTCGCGGCTCGCGCGGGGCCGGGGAGGGGGCGGACGGCTCGCGCTTGCGTCCCCGCCATCCTGTTCTTAGAATCCCATTCGCCCGTACTGTCCAGAAACGGTTGAATTCTCACTTTGCCGCCCCGCGCATGATCACCGGCTACAACACCGACGTCCGCCACGGCGAAGTGGTGCTCCACGTCCAGACGGAGGACAAGGGGCTCGCGAATCCCTTCATCGAGAGCCTCGTCTACGTGGGCGGCCAGGTGCTGGCCAGCAAGCGGGCGAGCTATGCCGAGATGCTCGCCGAAGGGAAGGAGGAGCGGGACATCGTCGCCCTCATGGACCACCAGCACCGGACCATGATCGCGGCCATCCGGCACGGCAAGCTGGACGCCAAGCTCGCGACCTTGACCGCCAGCCGGCAGACCGGGCAGTTCGCCGCCATCGTCGAGACTCCGCCTGCGGGCATGCCTCCGGTCTCCAACCGGGTGATGCCGCCGGCCTCGATGCAGCCCCCCTCGATGCAGCGATGCCCCCGCCCCCGCCGACGGCACCGGCCGCGGTGGAAACGGGCGGAGAGACCCTGGCGCGCTCCGTCGTGACCCCTCCGCCCCCTCCGCCACCGCCTCGGTCACCCGGACGGGTCCGCGGCCGGCGATGCCGGAGCGGACGCTCGACCAGGTGATCCTCGAATACCTGACCAGCGAGGCGGACCAGGAGCAGCTCCTCCTGCTGCTCGAAGAGGAGCGCGACCTGGCGCTCGGCCACCGCGCCACCCTCGTGCTGCGCGCCAGCTCCAGCAAGAGCGGCCTGCCCATGGTGGGCACCCAGATCTCCGTGCGCATGATCTCGACCGTCATGGAGCCCCGCGTCCTCGCCTCGGGCCGCACGGACGACCGGGGGATTCTCACCCTCGGCTTCGACATCCCCCAGGTCAACCGCGGCACCTCGGCGCTGATCATCAACGCCGTCAGCACGATTGGCCGGGCCGAGCTGAAGCACCTTCTGTAGCCGGGACGTCGCCTCGAAGGGCACCAACTTGGTGTATAAGACCCCGCCATGGACGTCTTCCTCAACGGCGAGCCCTACCCGGTCGCGGACGGTGCGACCTTGGCGGACCTGGTGGCTTCTCTGGGGCGCGACCCGCGCACGGTGGCCGTGGAGCGCAACGGCGACCTGGTGCCGCGGGCGCGGTTTCCGGAGACGCCGCTGGCGCCGGGCGACCGGCTGGAAGTGGTGCATTTCGTGCAGGGCGGATAGGCCGTGGAAGAGGTGGGCGAGGGCGCGGGAATGCACGGGAAAGTCCGGACGTTGAAGGTGGGGCTGGTGGCATTGTCACCGCTCTTCTCTTTGCAGTATGATTCGCCCCGAACGGGCCGCTAGCTCAATTGGCAGAGCAGCAGACTCTTAATCTGCGGGTTGAAGGTTCGATTCCTTCGCGGCTCACCATTCTCCCAACCCCCACCCCCTCCTGATATATCCTGGAGGTTCTTCACTGTGCGAAAGTGGCGGAACTGGTATACGCGCTAGACTTAGGATCTAGTCCCGAGAGATCGGGTTGGGGGTTCGAGTCCCCCCTTTCGCACCAATCGACACGAGGACGAGACACGGATGAGCGTGGTTTTATCTCTTGAGGACGTAGGCCCCTGCCGCAAGCAGATCAAGGTGGAGGTGCCGGCGCCGGCCGTGGAGGCCGAGACGCTGCGCGTGGTTCGCGAGTACGGCCAGAAGGTGCGCCTGCCCGGGTTCCGCAAGGGCAAGGTACCCACCGAGCTGGTCCGCCGGCGGTTCACGGAGGAGATCGAGCAGGAGGTCAAGGAGCGGCTGCTCCCGCGCTACTGGCGCCAGGCCCAGGCCGAGAAATCGCTCGAGCCCCTGCTGCCGCCCGAGGTGGACGAGGTTTCCGAGCTCAAGCCGGGCGAGCCCCTCACGTTCGTGGCCACGGTGGAGACCCGGCCGGACTTCCAGCTGGGCGACGTGGTGAATTTCACCCTGCCGGATCCCCAGGTGGAACCCGGGACGATGGAGATCGACGACACCATCGACAACCTGCGCAAGCAGGTTTCCGAGTGGGTGACGGTCGACCGCCCGATTTCGCGGGGCGATCTGGTGGCGGTCGAGGTCACCACCCTGGGCTCGGCCGAGCACCCGGAGGAGCGGACCGACAACGTCCAGGTCGAGGTGGGCGACCCCCAGGCCTGGGAGGAGCTGTCGACGGCGCTCCAGGGCCTCGCCGCCGGCCAGGAGACGACGTTCACGCGGCGCCACGAGCATCCGCCCGCGGAAGAAGGGGGCGAGCCCGAGGTCCACGAGCAGAATTTCCGCGTCAAGGTGGCCGAGGTGAAGGAGCGCGACCTGCCGGCGCTCGACGACGCGTTCGCCGCCAAGGTCAATCCCGAGTTCCAGACCTACGACGCCCTGCGCGAGGCCGTGGTCTCGCGGCTCACGGCGAACAAGGCCGAGCAGCGGATCGAGGCGCGCCACCGGGCACTCCTCGACCAGCTCCGCGACCGCCATCCGGTCGAGCTCCCCCAGGGGGTCGTGCGCAAGGAAGTGGAGCATCTGGTGCAGGAGTACGCCGAGAACCTGGCGCGCCGGGGCGTAAACGTGGAGAAGGCGGGGATCGACTGGAACGGCATGGCGAGCGAGATGATGCCGCTGGCCGAAAAGCGGGTCCACGCGCGCCTTCTGCTCGACGCGATCGCCGACGACAAGAGCCTCACCGTCACGGAAGAGGAATTTGAGCGCACTCTGGCAATGTTGGCCCGCGCACAGGGAGTTTCCACACCGGTCCTTCGCCGCAAGCTCGACGAGGACGGCCGTCTGGCCACCCTGCGCTCGCAGCTGCGGCGCGAGAAGACGATCCGGACCCTGCTCGGGGAGCCGGAGGCGGCGGCGGCTCCGGCTGCGCTTCCCGCAAGCAACGCCGAGATGCGGGACGTTTAGATGGCAGGACGCTTGAAGGCAGGACCTTGGAAGGCAGGACCTTGGAAGGAGAACCGCGAAGCATGTTGATTCCGATGGTGGTCGAGCAGTCGAACCGGGGCGAGCGGGCCTATGACATCTACTCGCGCCTGCTCAAGGACAACATCATTTTCCTCGGCCGCGCGATCGACGACGACGTCGCGAGCCTGATCATCGCCCAGATGCTCTTCCTGGAAGCCGAGAACCCCGAGAAGGACATTTCCATCTACATCAACTCGCCGGGCGGCTCGATCAGCTCGGGCCTGGCGATCTACGACACCATGCAGTACATCAAGCCCGACGTGGCCACCTACTGCATGGGCCAGGCGGCCTCCATGGCGGCCGTGCTGATGGCGTCCGGCACGCGGGGCAAGCGCACGCTGCTCCCCAACAGCCGGGTGCTCATCCACCAGCCGTGGCTGTCGGGCCTGGGCGGCCAGCAGACCGACATCGAGATCCACGCCAAGGACATGCTGATGATGCGCGACCGGCTGGACGAGATCCTGGCGTACCACACGGGCAAGACGAAAGACGAGATCCATCGCGACACGGAACGCGATAGGATCCTGGGAGCGAAAGAAGCGGTTGAATACGGGATCGTGGACCGGGTGATGACCCGGCGGCGTCCGGACGGTCCGGCCCCGGTCCGGTGACCGTTTTTGAGGGGTTCGTGACACCTTGAAGGGTGGGGAGCCCCGGAAGCAAGGAACCGGCAGCAGGAAGGCGCGGGACAGATGGCGGAGATCGAGGAAATACCCCCCGCCGCGGTGCCTGTTCTACTTGGCAAGACGTTGACAGGGATCAAGGGACGCTCCTAGCATCGAGGCGAGCCCTGTCAACGACCGCCACAACGGAGGAGAGATGCCGAAGAAAGACAGCGGCGATGAAGTCCTGAGGTGCTCGTTCTGCAACAAGAGCCAGCGCGAGGTGAAGAAGCTGATCGCCGGCCCCACGGTGTTCATCTGCGACGAGTGCGTCGACATCTGCCTCGACATCATCGCCGAGGACCGGATGCTCGAGCAGCAGCAGGACACGACGCTCCCCAAGCCCAAGGAGATCAAGGCGCTCCTCGACGAGTACGTGATCGGCCAGGAGCAGGCGAAGAAGAAGCTGGCCGTGGCGGTCTACAACCACTACAAGCGGATCGACTTCGCGGAGAAGTCGCACGGCGAGGTCGAGCTGCAGAAGTCGAACATCCTGCTGATCGGCCCCACGGGCACGGGCAAGACGCTCCTGGCCCAGACCCTCGCGCGCCTCCTTTCGGTGCCGTTCACCATCGCCGACGCCACCACTCTCACCGAGGCGGGCTACGTCGGCGAGGACGTCGAGAACATCATCCTGAAGCTCTACCAGGCGTCCGGCAACGACAAGGAGAAGACCCAGCGCGGCATCGTCTACATCGACGAGGTCGACAAGATCTGCCGCAAGAGCGACAACCCCTCGATCACCCGCGACGTGTCGGGCGAGGGGGTGCAGCAGGCGCTCCTCAAGATCCTCGAAGGGACGCAGTGCAACGTGCCGCCCCAGGGCGGCCGCAAGCACCCGCACCAGGAGTTCCTGCAGATCGACACCACCAACATCCTGTTCATCTGCGGCGGCGCCTTCGTGGGCCTGGAAGAGGTGATCGAGCGGCGGATGAACCAGAAGTCGCTCGGCTTCGGGGCCGAGATCAAGGGGAAGCGCGACAAGAAGACCGGCCAGTTCCTGGAGCACGTGCTGCCCGAGGACCTCATCAAGTACGGCCTGATCCCCGAGTTCGTGGGCCGGCTGCCGGTGGTCGCGACCCTCGAGGAGCTCGACGAGGAGGCGCTGGTGCGCATTCTCCACGAGCCCAAGAACAGCCTGATCCGCCAATACCAGACCATCCTGGAGTTCGAAGGGGTGGAGCTGAAGTTCTCCGATGAGGCGCTCATCGCCATCTCCCGCGAGGCGCTCAAGCGCAATGTCGGCGCCCGCGGCCTGCGCATCATCCTGGAAGAGCTGATGCTCGACCTCATGTACACCATACCCTCGCAACGCGACGTGAAGCAGATCCTCATCAACGAGGAGGTCGTTGCGAGCCGGATCCAGCCGATCATGCTGTACAAGAAGGCCGGCTGAAGAAAGGGCTCATCACCCGTCATGGCTGCACCATTCATTCACAAGAAGCGCGAGACCCTGCCCCTCGTCCCGCTCCGGGACATGGTGGTCTTCCCTCATATGATGGCCCCGTTCATCGTGGGCCGCGAAAGCTCCGTCCGGGCGCTCGAACAGGCGCTCTCGGGGCCGAGCAAGCGGATCTTCCTGGCCGCCCAGAAGGACCCCCGGATCGACGATCCGCTGCGCGACGACATCTGTGACATCGGCGTCGTCGCCACCGTGATCCAGAACCTCAAGCTGCCCAACGGCAACGTGCGGGTGATGGTCGAAGGGGTCCAGCGCGGCAAGATCGCGGACGTCGCCGAGACCGACGGCGCCCTGGCGTCGAGGTGGAGACCTACGAGGTCAACTACCCGCTGAGCGAAGAGCTGCGCAACTACATGGCCAAGGTGCTCTCGGCCTTCGAGCAGTACGCCAAGATGTCGCATCACCTGGCGTTCGAAGGGCTGATGTCGACCCTGAAGCTCGACGACGCGGACCGCGTGGCCGACATCCTCTCGGCCCACCTGATGGTGGCGACCACCGACAAGCAGACGCTCCTCGAGCTGCTCAATCCCTACGAGCGCCTGCAGCGGCTTCACGACCTGCTCGACGTCGAGATCGAGAAGATCAACATCGACAAGCGGATCAACGTCAAGGTCAAGAAGCAGATGGAGAAGGCCCAGAAGGAGTACTACCTCAACGAGAAGATCAAGGCCATCCATCAGGAGCTCGGGCGCAAGGACGACCGCGGCGACGAGCTGCTCCGAGCTGCGCGAGAAGATCGAGAAGGCCGGCCTGCCCAAGGAAGTCAAGGAGAAGGCCGACCAGGAGCTCAAGCGCCTGGAGGCCATGCCGCCGGTCTCGGCCGAGGCCACGGTCTCCCGCAACTACATCGACTGGCTGGTCTCCGTTCCCTGGCGCAAGAAGAGCAAGGAGAGGAAGGATCTCGACCACGCCGAGACGGTGCTCAACGAGGACCACTACGGCCTGGAGAAGATCAAGGACCGCATCCTCGAGTTCCTGGCCGTGCGCCAGCTCGTCGGGCAGACCAAGAGCTCGATCATCTGCTTCGTCGGCCCTCCGGGCGTCGGCAAGTCGTCGCTCGCCAAGTCGATCGCCCGGGCCACGGGCCGCAAGTTCGTCCGCCTGTCGCTGGGCGGCGTGCGCGACGAGGCGGAGATCCGGGGCCACCGCCGGACCTACATCGGCGCCTTCCCGGGCCAGATCATCCAGATGATGCGCAAGGCCGGGACCATCAACCCCATCTTCCTGCTCGACGAGGTCGACAAGATGTCCATGGACTTCCGGGGCGACCCGTCGGCCGCCCTGCTGGAGGTGCTGGACCCCGAGCAGAACGACGCCTTCATGGACCACTACCTGGACGTGGACTACGACCTCTCGAAGGTCATGTTCATCGCCACGGCCAACGTGACCCACTCCATTCCGGCGCCGCTGCAAGGACCGCATGGAGATCATCCAGCTCTCGGGCTACACGCTCAACGAGAAGCTGGCGATCGCCCAGCAGTTCCTGGTGCCGCGCCAGCTCAAGGACCACGGCCTGACCTCCGGCAAGATCAAGTTCGACGCCGAGGCCATCCGCGTGATCATCGAGGGCTACACCCGGGAGGCGGGCGTGCGCAGCCTGGAGCGCGAGATCGCCTCCATCTGCCGCAAGATCGCCCGCCGGGTGGTCAAGGAAGGGCCGAAGCTCGAGTACGCGGTGACGCCGGAGATGGTCGTACGAGCTGCTGGGCAAGCCGAAGTTCCGGTCCCGCCGCAAGAACCAGGAGTCCGAGATCGGCGTCGCGACCGGCCTCGCCTGGACCGAGGTGGGCGGCGAGCTGCTGGAGACCGAGGTCGGCCTGATGCCGGGCAAGGGGAAGCTGACGCTGACCGGCAAGCTGGGCGACGTGATGCAGGAGTCGGCCCGCGCCGCGGTGTCGTACCTGCGCAGCCGCGCCGAGCCTGCTTCGGCATCGAGCCCGACTTCAACGAGAGCCTGGACGTCCACCTGCACGTGCCCGAGGGAGCGATCCCCAAGGACGGTCCGTCGGCCGGCATCACCATGGCCACGGCCCTGATCTCGGCGCTCACCAAGATCGCCGTCCGCAAGGACGTGGCGATGACCGGCGAGATCACCCTGCGGGGCAAGGTCCTGCCCGTGGGCGGGATCAAGGACAAGGTGCTGGCCGCCTACCGCGGCGGCATCAACGAGGTGATCCTCCCGAAGGAGAACGAGAAGGACCTGGAGGAGATCCCCAGCGAGGTGCGCGAGGCGATGGAGTTCCACCTGGTCGAGTCGATGGACGAAGTCCTGCGGCTGGCCCTGGACGGCACCGCTCTCCCCGCTGGCCAAGGAGGCAAGTTCAGGAGGCTGCCGCCGAGCCGGCCGTGGGATCGGACTCCCTGGCCCACTGACTCGGACCTGGATCCGCCGGCGCCCTCGGCGCGCGCAAGTGCCGCTCGCGGCCGAGGCCCGGTTTCAGTGAGAAACAGTGCTAGCTTGAAGATTGAAGCCGCGGAGTTCATCCGATCCGCTCATGGCGGCGGAGATTTCTTGCGGGACGGGCGTCCCGAGGTCGCATTCGTCGGACGCTCGAACGTCGGCAAGTCGAGCCTGCTGAACCGGCTCCTGGGACGCAAGAGCCTCGCCCGCACGAGCTCAGACGCCGGGGCGAACGCAGGCCGTCAACTACTTCCTGGTCGAACCGGCGCTTCTACTTCGTCGACCTGCCCGGTTACGGCTACGCCAAGGCCGGGAAGGACGAGCGGCGGGAGTGGGCGGCGATGGTGGAGGCGTATTTCCGGGAGGCGCCGCCGGACGCGGTCGTGCTGCTGGTGGACGGCAAGGTGGGGGCGACCCCGCTCGACGTTCAGGCGTACGAGTACCTGTCGGGGCTGGGTGGAGCGGTGATCGTGGTCGCCACCAAGATCGACAAGGTCTCGCGCGGCAAGTGGGCCGCGGCGCGTGAAGGAAGTCCGCAGAGACCTTGGGTTTGCGAGGACGAGATCCCCGTGATCCCGGTTTCCGCACACTCGGGAGATGGGATCAAGGAGCTCTGGGGCGCCATGGCGCCTCATCTCGAAGCGAGTGCCAGATGATGATTGAACACGAAGAGGAACGACATGGCCAAGTCACAGCAGAATCAAACCGAGAAGGGGAGTGCGCTCGAGGCGCTCGACATCCGGGCGCTCGAAGGAGATGAGCATCTCCCAGCTCACCCAGATCGCCAAGGATCTGGGCGTCGAGGGCGCCACCGGCATGCGCAAGCAGGAGCTGATCTTCAAGATCCTGCAGGCGCAGACCGAGAAGAGCGGCCTGATCTTCGCCGAGGGGGTGCTCGAGTGCCTGCCCGACGGGTTCGGCTTCCTGCGCGCTCCCGAGTACAACTACCTGCCGGGCCCGGACGACATCTACGTCTCGCCCGAGCCAGATCCGGCGGTTCGACCTGCGCACCGGCGACACCATCTCCGGCCAGGTGCGCCAGCCCAAGGAGGGCGAGCGCTACTTCGCCCTCATCAAGGTCGAGGCGGTCAACTTCGAGCACCCCGAGGTCGCCCGCAACAAGATCTTCTTCGACAACCTGACGCCGCTCTACCCGCAGGAGCGGATCAAGCTCGAGGTCGCCGGCGACATGTCGTCGCGGGTCATGGACCTGCTCGACGCCGATGGGCAAGGGGCAGCGCGCGCTCATCGTGGCGCCGCCGCGCACCGGCAAGACCATGCTCCTCCAGTCGATCGCCCACTCGGTCGAGAAGAACCATCCGGAGGCGATCCTGATCGTCCTGCTGATCGACGAGCGGCCGGAAGAGGTGACCGACATGCAGCGCTCCGTCGCAGGGCGAGGTCGTCTCCTCGACCTTCGACGAGCCGGCGACCCGCCACGTGCAGGTGGCCGAGATGGTGATCGAGAAGGCCAAGCGCCTGGTCGAGCACAAGAAGGACGTGGTGATCCTGCTCGACTCCATCACCCGCCTGGCGCGCGCCTACAACACCGTCCAGCCGCCCTCGGGCAAGGTGCTCTCCGGCGGTATCGACGCCAACGCCCTGCACCGGCCGAAGCGGTTCTTCGGCGCCGCCCGCAACATCGAGGAGGGCGGCTCGCTGACCATCATCGCCACCGCCCTGGTCGACACCGGCAGCCGCATGGACGACGTCATCTTCGAGGAGTTCAAGGGCACCGGCAACTGCGAGATCCACCTCGACCGCAAGCTGGTCGACAAGCGGGTCTTCCCGGCGATCGACATCAACAAGTCGGGCACCCGCAAGGAAGAGCTGCTGATGCCCGAGAGCGAGCTGCACCGCGTCTGGGTGCTGCGCAAGGTGCTCAACCCGCTGTCGACGGTGGAGAGCATGGAGCTGCTGCTCGACAAGCTGTCGAAGACCAAGACCAACCAGGACTTCCTCAACGCGATGTCCAAGTAGGGGACGGCCCTTGCCCAAGCTGCGCGTCGGCATCGTCAACTTCCTGAACAGCAAGCCGCTGGCCTGGGGGTTCCTGAAGGGGCATCACGCGGATCTGTTCGCGCCGAGCTACCATCCGCCGGCGCTGGTGGCCCGGCTGCTGGCGCAGGGGAACCTCGACATCGGTCTCATCCCGTCGATCGAGGTGCAGCGCATCCCGCAACCTGCGGGTGCTGCCCGACCTGTGCGTCGCCGCCGCGCCACGAGGTGAGGAGCGTGCTCCTGGTGTCGCGCGGGCCGGTCGAGGAGATCCGCCGGGTCGCCCTCGACCAGAACAGCCGCACCTCGGCGACGCTGCGTCCGCATCCTGTTGCGCGAGCGCTACGGCCTGAACCCCGAGTACCTGCACGAGCGCCCCGACCCGGAGCGCATGCTGGCGCGAGGCGGACGCCGCCCTCATCATCGGCGATCCGGCGCTCAAGGTGGACCGCGAGCCGCTACCGGATCATCGACCTGGCGGAGGAGTGGAACGCCCTCACCGGGCTGCCCTTCGTCTTCGCCGTCTGGGCGGTGCGGCCGGAGGTCGACCTCCCCGACCTGCCGTTCTACTTCAAGAGCAGCCTGCGCTACGGCCTCTCCTCGCTCGACATCCTGGTCCGGGAGGCGGCGGCGGAGCTGGGGCTCGACACCTCCGAGATCCACTCCTACCTGACCGAGAACCTCTCGCTTCTTCCTGCGGCAGGAGGAGATCGAGGGGCTCGAGGAGTTCTACCGCCGGGCTCACGCCCACGGCCTGATCCTGGAGCCCCGGCCGCTCGACTTCTGGACCTGAGTCCGGAAGGTAGTACAGTAGGAGGGCTATGAATCTCGAACCTTCCGGACGCCCCGTCCCTCAGATCCTCGACGACGCCGTCGCCGGCCGCCGCATCTCGGCCGGCGATGCCCACACGCTGCTCCTGGACGGCGACCTGCTCGACCTGGGCCTCGCCGCCCACGAGGTGCGGAACCGGTTCAACGACCCGGCGGTCGCCACCTACAACGTCGACCGCAACATCAACTACACCAACGTCTGCGTCTACAAGTGCCGGTTCTGCGCCTTCTACCGCGAGCCGGGCGACCCCGAAGGGCTACCTGCTGCCGTTCGAGGAGATCGGCCGCAAGGTCGAGGAGACGCTGGCGCTCAACGGCACCGGGATCCTCATGCAGGGCGGCGTCCACCCGGACCTGCCGCTCTCCTACTACGAGGACCTGCTCCGCTACCTGCGCTCGAACTATCCGGCCTCCACGTCCACGCCTTCTCGCCGCCGGAGGTCAAGTTCATCGCCAAGAAGGAGCGGATGAGCTTCTACGACGTGATCGCGCGCCTCAAGGCCGCCGGGCTCATGTCGATTCCGGGCGGCGGCGCCGAGATCCTCTCGGACCAGATCCGCAAGGACGTGCTGGCCTACCCCAAGTGCTCGGCCGAGGAGTGGATCGACATCATGCGCCAGGCGCACCGCAACGGCCTGCGCACCTCGGCGACCATGATGTACGGCATGGGCGAGCCGCATCGTGGACCGCGTCGAGCACTTCCAGCGGGTGCGCGACCTCCAGGACGAGACCGGCGGCTTCACGGCCTTCATCTCCTGGACCTTCCAGCACGAGCACACCGACATGCCGGACGTGCCCGAGACCTACGCCGAGGAGTACCTGCGGACGCTCGCCGTCTCCCGGCTCTTCCTCGACAACGTCGTCCACTTCCAGACCAGCTGGGTGACCCAGGGCAAGAAGATCGGCCAGGCCGCCCTCGCCTTCGGGGCGGACGACATGGGCTCGATCATGATCGAGGAGAACGTCGTCTCCTCGGCCGGCACCGCACTACCGGATGAGCCAGGACGAGATGGAGCACCTCATCGAGGCCGCCGGCTACGTCCCGAAGCAGCGGACCAACCTCTACGAGCGGCTCGTCACCCGCGAGGATACGGCCGAGCATGGCCCGGAAGTACCGGCAATGCGCTGACGCCGCAGAACCGGGACCTGGTGTCGTCGGCGTTGCTGCCGGTGGTGGGGTAGAACCGGGGAGGTATCCCGAGAGAGGACGTCTGGAGGCTCTAGCGGAGAAGCTCGTTCCTCGGTTTCTGAGCCCGGAGGGCGCCAGACCCTAGCCCCGGGTGTAAACCCGGGGAACCGGGCCACCAACCTCCAAAAGCCCTGGAAGGGCGGCAGGAGGATCCCGGGACGGGCTCATCGGTTTCGGTGGCGCGCCGGGGCGTCGGCCGGCAGCTTGAGGCAGTCGAGCACCTTCTGCCAGCGGGGATCGTCGTGCAGGCGGTCGAACAGCGGCTCGACCGCCGCGAAGGGGAAGGCCAGCGTGTCCTTGGCCGCGCACCGGCTGAGGAGGCTCAAGGCCCGCTCCGGATCGCCCATGACCATGGCGTTCTTGGCCGGGATGTAGGAGTCGATGGCCATGGTCTGGGTCGCCGCGTCGATCCGGTTCTGCCGGCCCCGCCAGAAGTCGTCCAGCTTCCGGATTTGCTCCGCCTCCTCGGGACGACCGAGGTCTCTCGTGAACGCCTTCGCCGTGGCCAGGGCCGTTTCCTGGTCCCCCAGCATCAAGGAGCTGTTGAGAATGGTGTCGTGGGCGATGAGCAGGCCCTGGGTCGCGTCCATGGGCGTCTTGCCGGAGCTGGCGGGGAACAACGCCTGGACTGCCCGGGCTTCGCGGATGGCTTCCTGGTATTGATGGTCCAGGTACAGGTACCAGGCATAGTTGGCGCCCACGATCATGGAGGGCGGGTCGAGCTCGCGGGCGCGTTGAACCTCGGAGATCGCCTCGGCGTCTTTTCCCAGGCCCTGGAGGTACTGCGAATAGGCGAAGTGAGCGTCGGCGCTCGCGGGATCGAGCGCCAGGGCCTTGCGGAGCTCCCTGCCGGCCCGGTCCCAGTCCAGATAGCGTTGCAGGAGGATCTGGCCCAGGGCCGCGTGCCCCTCGGCCAGGTCCGGGTCCAGGTCGACCGCCCGCTGGGCCGCGGTCTCCGTGACCTCGGGATCGACGGGCTTGTTGATCCATTTCAACTGGTTCAGGGCCAGCTGGGCGTGCGCCGCCGCGAATTCGGGATCGAGGAGGATGGCGTCCCGGAACCTGGCGTCCGCCTCCTCGAACTTCTCGCGCTCCTTGAAGTAGAGCCCTTGACCATAGGCCTGGTTCGCCCGGGCCGAGGGGGAGGACGTCCTGGGCGTGGGCGGCCGGGGGTGAAGGCGGCTGGCGACCAGCAGGAAGAGGAGGCTCAGGAGGGCCACCGCCAAGCCGGCCGCTCCCCACCCGGACCACCGCCGCGGAGGCGGAACCGGCATCGCCGCCGGGCGCGCCACGGGGGGCGCCGCAAGCTCGCGCGCGGGTTCCTCACCCCTCCTCACGGGCATGAGGAAGCGGTAGCCCCGCCGGGGGACGGTCTCCACGAAGCGCGGTGAGGTGGCGGAATCCCCCAGCGCCCGGCGGATCTCCTTGATGCAGAAGTTGAGGCTGGCGTCGAGATCCACGAAGGCGTCTCCCCAGACCAACTGGCGGATCTCGTCCCGGCTGACGACCTCGCCGGAGCGGCAGGCCAGGATCTCCAGAATCTTGGCCGGTTGCGGCTGAAGCTTCACGGGCGCGCCCGCCTGGAGGAGCTCGCCGCTGTCCAGGCGCAGCTCGAAATCCTCGAACAGGAGGCGCCGGCGCCCGAGGCCGGCCGGCGGGATTGGCAGCGGTTCGCTCATCTCGATTCCCTAGTACGTAACGAACCTGGGGAGGGTTCTCAGCATCCCCTCATCTCCTCTTCATGGCCTGGCTCCGCGCCAGCCCCTACCTTGGGGCCAGAGGGCATTGCGAAGGAGGTTGACGAGTTGACCATTGAAACCCTGAGCTTCACGATCGAGACCGAGGCCTGTTCCCCAGACTCCAGCCAGCTTAAACCGGCTCGCGAGCGGCGAGACTACGCCCGTGAGGCCCGCCTGCTGCTCCAGCAAAGATTCCGCGAGCGGCTGCGGGTCGAGGACGTCGCCCGGGCGCTCTACGTGTCCAGTTTCCATCTCTGCCGGCTCTTCAAGGAGGAGACCGGCGTCACCCTGCACCGCTACCTGAACCACCTCCGGCTGCAACATGCCCTGGGCGAGCTCTCCCGCGGTGAGGCCGGTCTGAGCGAGCTCGCGCTGGAGTTGGGCTTCTCCTGCCAGAGCCACTTCACCAAGGCCTTCCGCAAGGAGTTCGGGATCCCGCCCGGCAAGGTGCGGCGGCTGGCGCAGGGCCGGTATTGAGCCGGGAGAGGGGGGCGCCTCCGTGCGCCTCCCTCTTCTTTTTCGTTCCCACAAGCGAAACCCTCGGCCTCCGGTCTGGACGGACACGGACGGTAACGGACGACAAGGACGGGCAACGGTAATCCTGCCTTGACAGACCGCTCGTTGTTCATTCCCACTTGATGTCGGGCATGCGCAGCCGCTCGACCTCCCGGCCGTCCCCCATCACGGTCTGTTCCAGGATCTCCTCGACGTCGTCCACCGTCACCCCCCGGTACCAGAGGTTGTAGGGCCAGACGGAGACCGTGATCCCCTGGCTGCAATGCTTGAGGCAGCCGGTGCGGGTGACCATGACGCGGTCGCGGAGGCCACAGCTCCTTCACCCGGTCCTTGAAGCGGTGGTAAACGGCCAGGGAACCCCGGTGCGCGCAGCTCGGTTTCGGGCTTTCGGGAGGGCGCTCGTTCAGGCAGACGAGGATCTGGATCTGTGGCTTTGGCATCGCGAGCCCATGATAGCCTGAGCCCCCTTGGCCCACCGCATCGCCCTCGCTTTGCTGGCCCTCGCCTCCGTGGCCGCGCTCCTCGCGTTCGGTTTGGGGGGCTCGTTTGGCCCCGGGCTGGCGGTGCTTGCCGGCGCTCTGTTTCCCGTGTCCTTGGTTCTCCTCGGGGCGGTCCGTGGGGGAGGAGTGGGACGCCTGGCGGTGCCGATCCTGATCCTCGGAATCATCCTCGCCGCCGGCCTCGCCCTGGCAGTCTTTCTCTCCGAAGGGGGGCCAGACTTCCTGGGCCTGCCTCTGGGGACGGCGGTGATGATTTTCGTCGTCGTGCCGGTGCCGCTCCTCGTGACCTGCCTCGCCTACGCGCTCACGTTCGACCGCCTGGGACTGCGGCCGGAGGATCTCGACCGGGTGCGGGCGGCCCGAAGGAAGAGGGAAGGGGAGGAGGATTGATGCCGATCCTCGACCGGCCGCTCATCATCCTCTTCTCGCTCCTCTACCTGGCGCGCCTGCGGCGCGCTGGGGGTCTGGTCGATCCGGCGCACCCGCAACGCCCGGGATTTCTGGATCGCGGGGCAGGGTCTGGGCGTTTTCGTCACCGGGCTGGCCACCATGGCGGCGGCGTTCAGCGGCTTCGTCTTCCTCGGTGGACCAGGACTGACCTACCGGATCGGCCTGTCGTCTCTCTTCATCAACCTCTCGATCGGCTTCACCCCGGCGCTCCTGGCCTGGACGGTCGCCAAGCGGCTGCGCCTGCTGGCCGAGGTGCGGGAGGTCTACACCATTCCGGACGCCGTTCTGGCCCGCTATGGCAGCCGGGCCGCGTCGGGCACGGCGGCGGTGGCCATCCTGGTGGGGACGATCGGCTATCTCGGTGCGCAGCTCATGGCCCTGGGGTTGTTGATCGAGGCGGTGCTGGGCCTGCGGGCGTCGCTGGGGGGGTGGAGCCTTGCCGTGGCGGTCGGCATCGGCCTCGCCGTCCTCCTCTTCTACGCCGTGGCGGGGGGCATGGTGGCGGGCGTCTACACGGACGTCTTCCAGGGGGCGCTCATGGTGCTCGCGGCCGTGGCGGTGTTCGCCTACGCCATGGCCGCGGGAGGGGGCTGGGGATCGGTGGTGCACAGCATCGCCTCCTCGGAGCGGTTCGGAAGGCAGTTCCTGGAGCCGTTGGGGGACACGCCCGCGTTGACGGCCCTGGGTTTCTTCTTCGTCTTCGGCATCGGGGTGCTCGGCCAGCCGCACATGCTCCACAAGCTCTACATGCTCCGCGACCCCCGGAGCCTCAAGTGGCTGCCGCTGATCCTGGGCCTCTCCCAGGTCTTCTGCCTGCTGATCTGGCTGGGGATCGGCCTCGCCGTGCCGGCCCTGGTGGCCCAGGGCAAGCTGGCGCCGCTGGCCAAGCCGGACGACGCCTCGCCCGCCTTTCTCCTGGGCTTCGCCCCGGAGCCCCTGGCCGGGTTCGCCGTGGTGGCGATCCTCTCGGCGATCATGTCCACGGCCGACTCGTTCATGAGCCTGGGCGCGGCCGTCTTCGTCCGCGACCTTCCCCGGGCATTTGGACGGCGGATCGAAAACGAGCTGCCGCTGGGGGCGGATCGCCACGGTCGGGGTGACGCTCGCCGCCGCCGCCCTGGCCTTGCTCTACAATGACCTCATCGCACTCCTGGGGACCTTCTCGTTCGGCACCTTCGGCGCGGCCCTCGCGCCCGCCCTGGCCGTGGGGCTCAACTGGAAGCGGGTGACGGCCACGGCGGCCACGGCCTCGATCGCCACGGGCGCGGGGCTGAATCTCCTCCTGGAATTCCTGGCCCGGCAGACGTTTTTTTCCTCCCTGCCCAAGCCGCCGCTTCCTCCAGGGGTCCTGCCCACGGCGGTCTCGCTCGCCGCGTCCTTCGCCGTGCTCCTGGGGGTGACGGCGGTTGCACGGCGGCGGACGGACCTTCCAGCAGACATCGCAGCGGTGATGGAGGCCTGACATGGCAATGTCCGGCGGCGTTCGCTTCCTGGTCAATCCGTCGTCCGGCCGTGGCACGGGCAAGGCCCATCTCGACCGCATCCGTGTGCTCGCCTCCCGGAACGGCGCGGGGTTGGTGGTGAGCCGCAAGGTCACGGATCTGGCCGAGCAGGCCCGCCGTGCCGCCGAGGACGGCGTGGAGCGCCTCCTGGTGGCCGGGGGCGACGGCACCATGCACCTTGCCGCGCAGGGGCTGGCGGGCACGGACTGCGCCCTGGGCGTGATCCCGCTCGGCAGCGGCAACGACTTCGCCGGCACGCTGGGGATTCCGCCCGACCTGGACGCCGCCGTCGAGCGGGCTTTGAAGGGAGACGTCCGGCGGATCGACCTCGCCAAGGTGGGGGAGACCTACTGCATCGGCTACGCGGGCGCGGGCTTCGACTCCGAGGTGACGCGCTACGCCAACGAGCTGAAGATCCTGCGCGGCCCCCTCATCTACTTCTACGCCGTCATCCACACCTTGATCACCTTCGTGCCGCCATGGATGAAAGTGGTCTGGGACGACGGCGTGTTCGAAGGGAAGGTGATGTTCACGGTGGTCAACAACCTTCCCCGCTTCGGAGGGGGGATGCGGATCGCACCCGACGCGAAGATCGACGACGGCCTGCTCGACCTCGTCATCGTGAGGGAGGTCCCGAAGAGCGTGCTCCTCTCCATCTTCCCCAAGGTCTACAACGGCCGGCACGTCGGCCATCCGGCGGTGACGATCGTGCGCACCCGGCGGGCGGAGATCACGATCGACCGGACGATGACGATGTACGGAGGCGGAGAACCGCTGAGGGCGGTGGAGGCGGGCGTGCCGGTGGTCGTGGAGGTCGTGCCGGGCGGGTTGGCGGTGGTGGGGTAGGGGCGGCCCTCTGTGTAGCCGCCCCTACAGATCGCCTACGCCCCCACCTTGAACTCCACGCCCTGCGCCAGCGGCAGCTCGGTGCCCCAGTTGAGGGTGCAGGTCTGCCGGCGCATGTAGGCCTTCCAGGAGTCGGAGCCCGCTTCGCGGCCGCCGCCGGTCTCCTTCTCGCCGCCGAAGGCGCCGCCGATCTCGGCTCCCGAGGTGCCGATGTTGACGTTGGCGATGCCGCAGTCGCTGCCGGTGGCCGACAGGAACCGCTCGGCGCTCCGCATGTTGAGGGTGAAGATGGCCGAGGAGAGCCCCTGCGGGACCTCGTTGTGAATGCGGATGGCCTCGTCCAGGTCGTCGAACTCCATGACGTAGAGGATGGGTGCGAAGGTCTCGTCGCAGGTGATGGGGAGCTGCCGGGGCACCTCGACGAGGGTGGGCTCGACGAAGAAGCCCGGCCGGTCGACGCGCTTGCCGCCGTAGAGGACGCTGCCGCCCTCTTCGTGGACCCGCTCGAGGGCGGCCATCATGTTGTCGACCGCCGTCTGGTCGATCAGCGGCCCCATGAGCGTGCCGGGCTCCGGCGGGATCGCCGATGGGGATGGAGCCGTAGGCGTTGACGAGGCGGCGCTTCATCTCGGCCGCGATCCCCTTCTGGAGGAAGAGGCGGCGGGTGGTGGTGCAGCGCTGGCCGGCCGTGCCGACGGCGGCGAAGAGCACGGCGCGCAGGGCGAGGTCCAGGTCCGCGTCGTCCATCACCAGGATGCCGTTGTTGCCGCCCAGCTCCAGGAGGGAGCGGCCGAAGCGGTCGGCGAGCACCTTGCCCACCTCGCGGCCCATGCGGGTCGAGCCGGTGGCGGAGATCAGGGGGACGCGGCGGTCGGCCACCATGCGCTCGCCCACGCCGGAGCGGCCGCCCATGACGAGGTTGAAGATGGGCGGGGCGCCATTGGCCTTGAGCACCCGGTCGGCGATGCTTGGTGACGGCGATGGCGGTCAAGCGGCGCCTGGTGCGAGGGCTTCCAGATCATCGAGTCGCCGCAGACGGCGGCCACCATGGCGTTCCAGGCCCAGACGGCGACGGGGAAGTTGAAGGCGGTGATGATGCCCACCGGCCCCAGCGGGTGCCACTGCTCGTACATCCGGTGGTTGCGGGCGCTCGGAGTGCATGGAGAGGCCGTAGAGCTGGCGCGACATGCCCACGGCCAGGTCCGCCATGTCGATCATCTCCTGCACCTCGCCCAGCCCCTCGGAGAGGACCTTGCCGACCTCGAGGGTGACCAGCCGGCCGAGCTCGTCCTTGTGGCGGCGCAGCTCCTCGCCGAGCTGGCGCACGACCTCGCCGCGCCGCGGCGCGGGCCAGGTGCGCCACTCGCGGAAGGCTTCGAGGGTCACGGCGGCCACCCGCTCGTAGTCCTCGGCGGTGGCGAGGCGGACGGCGGCCAGGGGCTCGCCGGTCGCGGGGTTCAGGGACTCGACCCGCTCGCCATGGGTCTTGATCCAGGCGCCGTCGAAGGCGCCGGAATTCTCGGCCTCGACGCCCAGGGCATCGAGGATTTCGGCAACGCTGCTGCTCACGGTATCTACGGTCATCACGGATTTCTCCTGGAAGGGTTCACTGCAGAGAGGGAACAAGGATACCACCGCCTGGAATGCCCTCTTACAGGCGCGGGTGCCCCCTGCGGGTACCTCCCCCAATAGAATGCCTCGCCATGGCCGGTCTTATTCCCCCTCTGCTCCTCGCCTTGTTCGGCGCCTGGTGCGGGACGTTCGCCTGGGGAGCGTCGTCACCGGCCGCGGGGGCGTCGGCGCTGGCGCTCCTCGGCGTGCTGTTCTGGGCCGGCTTTCCCTGGCGCGATCCGCTCCGGCTGGGCGCCACGGGCCGCCTGCTGCCGCCTGCCCTCTGGGTGGCGGTGGCCGCGAGCTGCTGGGCCTCGCCGGTACCTCGGGCCGGGTGGGTGGGCGTGCTCCTCCTGCCGGCCTTCTTCGGGATTCCCGCCGTGGTGGAGCGCTGCTGGCGGCGCGAGGCGGACCGGCGGCGGGGGCTGCGGGCCGTGGCGCTCACGGTGGCCGGAGTCTCTCTCTGGGCGCTTCTGGACTGGCTGGTTCTGGGCACGCCCCGCGCGGCCATGCCCCTCGGCCACCACAACCTGCTGGCGGCCTGGCTGGTGCTCCTCCTCCCCCTGGCCGCGCTGGCGGCGCGGGAGGCGGGTTGGTGGCGGTTCTCGGGGCTGGCGGCTTTGGGGCTCGCCGTCCTGGCCATTCTGGCGAGCCGGTCTCTGCTCGGTTTCACGGCCCTGGCGGTGGAGGCCCTGGTGGGGTTGTTCGTGGCCGGGGGCCGGAATGGGCGGCAATGGCGGCAATGGCGGGGGTGGCGGGGGTGGGCGGTGCTCCTGGCGCTCGCCCTGCTGGTCTCCCTGCTCCAACTCCCCAGGATTCTCAGGATCGCCTCCGGAGACGACCCCTCGGCTCGGGCCCGGGCTTCGTACTGGATGGCGGGCTTCGAAGGATTCCGAGCCCACCCTCTGCTGGGCTGGGGGCCGGGCTCGGCGGCGTGGACGGCTGCGGCGTTTCTCGATCCCATCCCCCGGGTGAACCCCTGGGGGGAGTCGGTCGGAGAGCTGCACTCGCTGCCGCTTCAGCTGGGCTATGAGCTGGGCTTTACCGGCCTCGCTCTCGCGCTGGCGGTCGTCGTCCTGTTCTTCGCCCGGCGGACGAGCGGCCGGGAGGATGGTCGCGCTCCGGCTCTTCTCTCCGCGGGGCTGTTGGGTTTGGTGGGCGGGGCTATCGCATCGCTGGGCAGCGGCGCGGTCGCCGTGACGGCTCTGCCCCTGGCCGCCGCGGTGGCGGCCGGCGCGGCGCTCGCCGGGAGCGGCCGGGGGAAGCTGAGCCCTGCGCGGGGCGCTTCGCCGATCCCGGCGCGGATCTACGCCGTGGCCGCCCTGGTGGCCCTGACCCCTCTCTTCCTGGCGCAGTGGCACTCTGAGCGGGCGTTCGCTTCGGATTTCGCGGCTTCGGATTCCGCAGAAGCCGAGCTCGCGGCCGCGATGCGCCTCGATCCCCAATTTCCTCTGTATCCCATGCGCCTGTCTTTGCTCCAGGCGCGCGATCCGGGCCGGCAATCCGAGGCGTCGGAGCTGGCGCTTCGGGCAGCTTGGAAAGGCGTGGCCGTTCCGCAGCTCTGGCTCGTGGCCGGCATCCAGGGCCGGGCGGCCAAGCGTCCCTGGGCCGCTTCGGCTCTGGAGAGGGCCTGCGTCCTCGATCCCCTCGATCCCTTTCCACCTTTTTACACGATGCTCGCCGGCGGGCCGGACGCCGCGGTCTACGGCGCCCAGGCCCTGCTCGCGGAGCCACGCCTGCTGGCCGCGGTGTTTTGGGAGCGCCGGCCGGATCTGCGGGGCCGCGTGCTGAAAGCGGTGCGCGACTGGCCCGGAGTGGACGCCGGATGGAAGGACGCCATGCTGGCCGTTCCTCCGCCCTCGGGCCAGGGGCCCGTCTCCCGGGTGGCCCTGCTGATCGACGCCGAGGCCGGGGAGTCGCTCTCCCTGCCCGTCTTCCGCCGCCGCCCCTGGCCCGCCGAGTGGGGGCTGATCGAGGTTCGGGAGAGCGCCCTGGCGACGGCCCAGATTCCCCCGGCCGCGGCGTCCCGGGGTACCTCGCCCGGTTTTTTACTCGATTCTCCCTGCCTCCGGCGCGCACCGCGTGGGCAGGGCCTGCTCACACCCTGAGCAAATTTCCGGGCGCCGGGCGATCTCCACAAGACCTGTGGAAAACCTTGTGGGAAAAGTCCTTTTCCCTCCTTTCAACACGCGGCTCCACGGGGGTTTGCCCCGCTTTGAACATATATTTGTGCAGTTCCCGGAAGTGCTTTGGCTGCAAGGAGTTGAAAAATCTTTCCCAAGCAGTGAAGGGATTTTTTCGGAAATACCTCCCTGGAGACGGCAGAATTTCCACAGGCAACGACACCCGTCCGTGAAGGACGGCTTGGAAAGGGTGGAAACGATGCGCTCCAGCCCCTCTCCCGCTGGAGAGAGGGGCCTTGGAAGGGGTCAGCGCTTGTAGATGGCGGCGACGAACGGCCCGGCCATGAAGTGGGCCGGATCGATCTGGCTCTGCAGGCAAACGCCCTTGGGGCATTCCGTGAGCAGGAAGCGGGCGGACTCGGCGAGGCCCGGCCGTGGTGGTGCTCTGGATCGCCTTGAGCGTGCGGGCGCCGACGCGGCGGGGGCGGATGAGGTGGGACTTCTCCAGGCGGCGCAGGTGGCCGTCGGCGCCGTGGCCTTCGACGGCCGGCGTAGATCACCACCAGGTCGTCTTCAGCGAACGGGACGGACTCCAGCATCCGCCGCTCCAGGTGGGCGATGCGGTCGCCGCCCTCGGGAGTCTCGGCGAGGGTCTTCTCGACCCAGGCGTAGTGGCCGGGGTAGCGCAGGGTCTTGTAGTCGAGATTGCGGACCTTGCCTTCCAGGGCGGCGGGGAGGTCGGCCGCGCCGCCGGAGGTGAGCGTCCTCTTCATAGATGACGCCGTCGATGACCACGGTCTCCCGCTCGGAGAGCGAGGGGACGCTCGTCTGCCGGAAGTCGCGGAGGACGTTGCACGGCTCGACGTACTCCGTGGCCACGCCGCTCGGGCTCCAGGTGAAGCCGTAGTAGTGCGGCGGCCGGGCCGTGCTGGTCAGGGCGCCGACGCGCATCTGCAGCGCGCTCGGCCTTCTCGGCGCCGTGTCTCGCGGCAGAAGCGCTGGTAGAGGTCGTGGCCGAGCACGTCGACGTACCCGGGCGCGAGGCCGGTCTGGAGCAGGAAGCCCTTGGGCGGAGTCGCGGGCGATCTCCTGGATCTCCTCGGTCTCCTTCACGTGCTCGGTCAGGTTGGCGTAGTGGGTCTCGTGGTCCCGGGCGAGGCTCGCCATGCGGGTGGCTTCCTTGCCCGGCAGGCAGTCGAGCAGGATGTCGCCCTTCGCCCAGGGCCTCGTCGAACTCGGCGTTGGACCCTTGCAGAGGGAGGAGGAAGGGGTGGACCTCGCCGGGCTTGTCGGAGCCTTCGCGGATCCAGGCCGCGGCCTCCTGGGCTTTCGCGGCGTCGGCGTCGCCCACGTAGAGGTCGACGTGGAAGTCTCCGATCTCGCGCAGCAGCAGGCCCGACGGCCCGGCCCATGCCGCCGGCTCCGGCGATCACGACCTGGTGCTTTCTGCTCATAGGTGGTCTCTATTCATGTCAGGGCACGCTCGTCTCCCGGCTCTCCGCTGGAGTGGCCCTGGGGTTTCGGGTATGAATTCGGAGTTGCGGGGGCGTTCCCATCCCCCACGAGGAAGCGGCGGAATCCTAGCACCCGCCCTTTCGGGGGGTCAAACGGGTCAACGAATGGAGTCCGGGGGGAGCCGGTGCGCCGGCGCACCGGCTGGCCGGCGAGGGCGGTCCGGTTGCGGCCGGTCTCCTTGGCCACGTACATGGCGGCGTCGGCGAGGCGCAGCAGGGTGCTCTTGCGTGGCGTCGAGGGGCAGCCTCGGCTCCAGGTGCTGCTTGAGGGTGGCGACGCCGATCGAGCAGGTGATCCCCTTGAGGTGCAGGGGCTCGGGCTGGATGTCGCCCGGGCCGTCGCAGAAGGTGTTGGCCACGATGGCGGCGCGGATCTCCTCGGCCACGTCGATGGCCTCGTCGAGGCCGGCGCCGGGGAGCAGCAGCACGAACTCGTCGCCGCCGTAGCGGGCGGGGATGCCCCTGGACGGCCTTGACCCGGCGGCGCAGCAGGTGCCCCACCTCGCGCAGCACCTGGCTGCCCGGCCAGGTGGCCGTGGGTGTCGTTGACCTGCTTGAAGTAGTCGAGGTCCAGGAACAGCAGGGCGAGATCCTGGTCCTCGCTCTGGCAGCGGCGGATGGTCTCCGACAGGGCGATGTGGAGGTAGCGGTCGTTGTAGAGCCCGGTCAGGTTGTCGCGCTTGGCGATCTCCTGGGCCTGCCGGCCGTCGAGCACGTTCTGGATCGAGATCGAGATGTAGCCGGCGAAGATCTCCAGGAGGTTCAGGTCCTCCTGGCTGTAGCCCGGGGCGTCCAGGCGGTTGATCAGCTCGAGCACGCCGCAGACCTCCTGCTCGATGCGGATCGGGATGGCGACCAGCGACTGCGTCTGGTAGCGCGTCTGCTCGTCCATGGCCCGGTAGAAGAACCGGTCGCTGGGGGCGTAGGGGGTCGAGTAGGTCTCGCCCGTCAGGTAGACGCGGCCGGCGATCCCCTGGTCGGCGGGGATGGTCTCGCCCACCAGCCCCTGCGACTTCTCGCCGAAGGCGGCGATGAAGGTGAGCCGGTTCTGCCGGCGGTCTTCCTGCTTGTCCGAGGGATCGTCGAGCAGGATGGAGCCGGCGGCGGAGGGCACGAAGCCGTTGGCCCGGCGCAGCACCTCGACCAGGTTCTCGGCGAGGCTCAGCTCCAGCGGGAAGTTGGGATTGGCCCGGCGCCTCTCCAGGAAGCGCTCCAACCGCACCGGTTCCACACAGTGATAAGCATCCGGGATGCCGAATTCCGCTTCCGGCAGCATGCTGACTCGCAGAAGAACGTCGCTCATTTTAGAGGGCCGACTTGTTGGGACGATACCAGAAGTTGAGGACCGGCGAAAGCGGAATCAGAAGGCTCTACGGTCCACCAGCCCCACGGACTGAAGGGGACAGCGGACACCTCCCCTGTCTCCTGCGATCCGCCAGCCGCCGCCGTCTACCGGCCGCACCCAGACCTCGCTTCCCGCAGGCAGCGCGGGCAGTGCGGGCAGGCCGTTTTTCGCCGGGCAGGGCGCGAGGAGCACGGCGGCGCGGGGGAGGGCCCGGCCGGGGATGCGGGAAGCGCTCCCCGCCAGGAAGGCGGCACAGGAGAGGACGGCGACGAGGGCCAGGAGCATCCTTGGCGGATGCCGGGGGAGGACCAACAGAAGAAGGCCGGCCCAGGCGAGGGCCACCCCGAGGAAGGCGAAGGGGCGGCGGTCCGCCAGCCACGTCCACCCGGCGAGAGCCTTTGCCGGCGGATCGCCGAGGGCGTGGCGGGTGAGGGCCAGGTTGTCGTGCAGCCAGGGGTCGCCGGGGAGGGCCGTCTCGGCCCGGCGGTACCAGAGCAGGGCTTCCGGCAGGCGGCCGAAGCGGTGGGCGCTGGTGCCGGCGTTGTACGCCAACAGGCCGTCCGTGCGCGAGCCGTCCCCTCGCCAGCCGCGCGCATAGGCATCGAGGGCGCCCTCGATGTCGTCGCCCTGGAAGAGCCGGTTCCCCCGGGACAGCGCGGGCTCGCCGGCGTCCTGGAGCCCCGTGAGCCCTGTCAACAGGAGGAAGAGGACGGCGGCGGCGGCCCACCCGCTCGCCGGCTTCATGACATGCGGCGCAGAAGCCGGCGGCTGCGGTCGAGGACTTCGGCCCGCAGGGCACCGGCGGCGGAGAGCTGAGGGGCGTGGCGAAGGTATTGGAGATCCTCGAGCAGGCGCTCCAGATCCTCCAGCGCCTCGGGCGGTATTTTACGGGCGGCCAGCGCCGCGCGCCAGCGGCCGGGAGGCGTGTCCACCGGCACCCCCCAGCGCTCGGCCAGAGCCTGGCGCCAGGCTTCCTCGATGCGCAGCGCCGCGTGGCGAGGGCGCTCCTCCGCCTCCGCCTCGCGCAGCTTTTCCTCGAATCCCGCGCCGTGCTGCATAGCTGCCGTCTCAACCTGGGAGCGGCGGCGGACCAGGGTCACCGCCACCGCGAGACCCCAGGGGAGGAGGAAGAGCCACGGCAGCATGCGTGGCCAGGCTGCGCCGGCGAATCCCGCCCGCGAGCTCGCCGCGTTGCGAATTCCGTGCGGCTGCTCGCCGTTGCCGGTTTTTGCCGCCTGGGGCCGGGGGAGCGCCGCGAGCGGCAGGTCCGGAGTGGCGGCCACCCGGTAGCGGCCCGCCGCGGGATCGAAGTAGGTGATCTCCGGCGTGTCCAGGGTGTAGCGGCCCGCGCGCTCGGGGACCACGGCGTACTTCCACGTGCGGCTCCCCCGCACCTGGCCCCCCGCGACCTCCTCCTTCCCCTCCTGCTGGGGCGGATGAACGGTCAATCCGTCCAGCATCTTCACCTGCGGCTCCCGCACTCCCTGGAGGTTGCCCGTGCCCTGGAGCCGCACGGTCAGCGTGGCCGCCTCGCCAAGGCGCACCTCGCTGGGCTGGAAGCTCCGTGGCCAGCGTGAGCTGGCCCACGGCGCCCCCGAAGCCGGGAGGCGCGGGAGGCAGGGGCTGGACGGCGATCCACTGCGGCTCGGTCTGCAGGCGGAGCCCCATGGGCCGGGCGATCGGATTGCTGAAGAAGAACTCGCGCTCGACCCGCTGGATGGTCAAGTCGACGCTCGCCGGGTCCACCTTGAAACGGCCCGCGCGCAGGGGGAAGAGGGCCTTCTGGAGGAGCGGCACCCGCCCGTAGCGCCGTCCGCCGACGTCCACCATCTCGGTGGGAATCTGCTGGGGAATGGGGACGTCCTGCACCCAGAACCCACGGAACGTGGGCACGCCGCTGGTGGAGAGCGCCCCGATGTCCTCCCGGGTGTAGAGATAGAGGACGTAGAGGATCTGCTGGCCCACCACCGGCTGCCGCGGCTGGATCTCGGCGCGCAGGAAGACCTCGGGCTGCCGCGGCTCGCGCCGAATCCGGGGAATGCGGCCGAAGAACTGCTGGAAGGGGTCTTCCTCGTCCTCGCCAAACCCCGGTGGACCCGCCGAGCGCGGCGATCTTTGCGCCAGCCGGGTGGGTTCGCGCCGGACCTGGATCTCCCGCGGCTGAAGCTCGACGGCGCTGCCTTTCATCTGGAGAACGATGCCGTGCACCCGGGCCCGGCCGGTCGCCAGGGGGCGGACCTCCCAGGAGAGCCGGAGCGTGCGGGAGAGGGTGCCGTTGGCGTAGCGCATGTCCTCGTACTGAGAGGGGCCGCTCACCACTTCCAGGTTGTCGAGGCTCGAAGCGCGGCCGGAACAACAGCCTGGAGAACCCTTCGCCGTGGACCTCGATGGAGAACGTCGCCGTCTCGTCCACGCCGACCACCTCGGGCTCCAGGGTGACCCGGACGTCCACGTCGGCCGCGGCGGCGGGGCGGGCGCCTGGAAGGACACCAAGGACCGTAAGGACCGCAAGGGAAAGGAGAGCCGGCCTCACCAGTCCTTCTCCTGTGCAGACCGCTGCCGTGCGCGTTTGGCCGCCTGGTCCCGGCGCTGCTGGCGTTCCAGGTTCTCCACCGCGGAGAGCACCGAGGCGGCTTCCCGGGCGCTCATCTCCGGCTGATTCCGGAATTGCGGCAGCCGGTCGTCCTGCCCCTGGTTCCCCGGCTGCCCGGCGGCCTGTCCTTGATCGCCCTGCTTCTTCTGCTGGCCTTGCTGAGGCGAGGGTGGCTGGCGGCGGTCCTGTTTCTGATTGGGATCCTCGTCCGGCTCCCCCTGCCCCGGCGTGTTCGAGGGGTCCTGGTTGTTCTTGCGGCTGCCCCGCCCGCCCGCCGGGCTCCCCTTGCCGCCGATCTTCTGCTTCTGCTCCTCGCGCAGCGCCAGCTCCAGGTTGTGCTTGGCGTTCGGGTTGCCGGGCTCGGCGCGCAGCACCTGCTTGTAGGCCTCTACGGCTCCGGCGGCGTCGCCCGCCGCGAGGCGCGCGTTCCCCAGGTTGTAACTCGCCGTGGGCGCCAGCTCCGGCCCCGCGCTCTTGGCCGCCCGCTCCAGGGTCTTCATGGCGTCGCGGGCCTTGCCGGCTCCCAACTGGGCGGTGCCGGCGTCGTATTGGACCAGCGGGTCGTCCGGCGCCAGACGCATGGCGGTCTCCGCCGGCCCCAACGCATCCTTGGGCTTCCCCTTCGCCGTGGCCTCCATCGCCTTCTGGGTCCGTTCGCGCGGGTTGTACATCCAGCGCTCCGCCCAAGTCGGCAGATGGGGCTGGAGGAACGACGGGAGCGAGGGCAGCGCGAGCACGAGGAGGAGGGGGAACAGATGCGCGCGGGCCGTGGCGGTCTTTCTCCCCCCTCTCCCGGTGTGGGAGGGAGGGAGGGGGCGGGAGAGGGGGGCCGGGGGGGTGAGGGTCCGGAACGGACCCACCGCCAGGTGCACCAGCAGCGCCACCACGGCCAGGGCGAGCGGCCACTGGAAGCGCTCCTCCAGCGTGCTCAGGCTCTGGCTCTCGATCGTCCGCTTCTCCATGGAGTCGATGCGCCGCACGGCCGGCAGGGGATCGGCGGCGGCGCTGGTGGCCCGCAGGTAGAGGCCGCCGGTTGCAGTGGCGAGCCTCTCCAGATCCTCTTCGTGGAGGCGGCTGATCACCACGCTGCCGTCCGCCTCCCGCTTGACCTCGCCCGGCGCGCCGGGAACGGGCACCGGCGCCCCCTGGGGCGTGCCGACGCCGAAGGCGAACACCATCACCCCTTCTTCCTTCAGGCGGGCGATCTCCGGCTCCAGGCCGCCGCCGTGGTCCTCGCCGTCCGACAGCATCACCAGCACGCGGTGCTTCTCCGTGCCTTCGCCGAACAGGCGGAGCGCCGTCTCGATCCCCGGCGCCAGCTCCGTCCCCGGCGTGGGAAGGGAGCCCGGGTCGATGGTGTCGAGCAGCAGGTCGAGCACCGCCGCGTCGAGGGTCAGCGGGGCCAGCGGCACGGCGTCTCCCTCGGCCTGCACCAGCCCCACCCGGTTGCCGGGCATGGCCTGCGCCATGCGCCGCACCAGCGACTTGGCGACGAACAGGCGCGAAGGCGCCACGTCCACGGCGGCCATGGAGAGCGAGGAGTCGATCAGGAACACCACGTCCACCCCCTTGCGCTCCACCGTCTCCTGCCCCTGCCCCCAGCGCGGCCGGGCGAGGGCCAGGGAGACTCCCAGCACGGCCACCGCCAGGGTGGCCACGGAGACCTTGAGGCGCCGGGGGGAGTAGGAAGGGAGCAGGCGGTCCCACAGCCCGCGGGAGGCCCAGGCGGCGTCCGCGTCCAGCCGCCGGCGCCAGAGCCGCGCCGCCGCCAGGCCCGCCAGCGGGGCGAGCAGGAGCAGCCAGAGCCAGATGGGGCTGGCGAATCTCAATTTGACCTCATGGCTGGGTCCTCATGGCTGGGCCGTCACTTTCAACCCGGCGGCGGCCATGGGGAGGAGCAGGAGGCCGAGACCGGCCCACACCAGCGGCGGGAAGACCTCGCGGTAGCGGACGTAGCGCTTCACCCGGAGCGGCGTCTTCTCCAGGCGGTCGATCTCGTGGAAGATCCTCTGCAGGCTCTCGGTGTCCGTGGCCTTGAAGAACTGGCCGCCCGTGCGCGCCGCGATCTGGCGCATCAGCGGCTCGTCCACCGGCACGTTCATCAGGAACTTCTTCAGGACCGTCCGGCCCGTCACCGGGTCCTGGACCGGCAACCGCACCGGCACCCGCCCGCCCGAGCCCACGCCCACCGTGTAGACCTTGATCCCCAGCCCCGCGCACACGGCCGCGGACGAGGCGGGGTCGATGGCCCCGGCGTTGTTCACGCCGTCGGTCACCAGCACCACCACCTTGGTCTTGGACTCGCTGGCCTTGAGCCGCGCGGCGGCGCTCGCCAGGGCCACGCCGATGGCCGTGCCGTCCGGCAGGCTGTTGAGCTGAACGGAATCGACCAGCAGGTCGAGCATCGCCCGGTCGGTGGTGAGAGGGGCCCGCGTCATGGCGGCGCCCGAGAAGACGATCAGGCCGATGCGGTCGCCCGGCCGGCCCGCGATGAAGTCGCGCACCACCTGCTTGGCCACCTCCAGGCGATTCTTGGGCTGGAAGTCCTCGGCGCCCATGCTGCCCGAGATGTCGAGCACGAGCTGGATGTCGATCCCCTCCGTCAGGCTCTCCTCCCAGGCATAGCCGAGCTGCGGCCGGGCCAGGGCCAGCACCAGGCAGGCGAGGGCCAGGAGCCGGGCGTAGAAGGGCAGATGGAGCCGGAAGGTCCCGCGCGGCGAGTTCTTGCCCGCGGCGGTCCCCGGCAGCCGGCTGTAGGTGAGCGCACCCAGAGAGGATTGCACCGACCGCCGGTGGTGGAGCCAGGCGAGCAGGGGGAGCGCCAGCAGGAGCAGCAGCCACGCTGGGCTCGCGAGGTGGGGAATGGCCTGGCTCATCCGGCCTTCCTTGCTTGGGGCCTCGCCTGGGGCCTCACCTGGGAAGCCGTTTCCGGTGGCGGCGGCGCAAGCTGGACCTCGAAATCTCCGCCGATCCGGCGCGCGGCCTCGGCCCGTTCCCGCGCCAGGGTCTCGCCCACGTCCTGGCGGGCGAACTTCACGAGGTCGCAGGAGCGCAACAGCTCCACCGTCTGCCGCACCACCGGGCCGGGCATGCGGCGCGACAGGAGCTGGCGCTGCACCTCGCTCGTGGTGCTCTCGACGGCCGGGAACGGCAGCCGCCGCCCCAGATACCGCCGGAGGGCGAAGCTCAGCCGCGTGTGCACGGCGAGCATGGAAGGCTCAGCCCGCAGACCCTCGATCTCGGCCACAAGCTCCTCGAACGGCCCCAAGGCCGGCCGTGCCGGTCCCAGGGCCGCCGCCCGCCGCCGGCTCTGGAGATAGAGCAGCCAGAGCCCGGCCAGACAGAGAGTGGAGAGGGCCGCGACCGTCCACCAGAAACGCAGGCCGAGCGGCACCGGACGCATCGCCGCCGCCGGCTTGGGCTGGGGATTCGTCTCGCTCTGGGGGATCACCGACTGCACCGCGATGGCGAGCCCGGCGGGCGTCGACGCCTGGACCGTTCCGCAGCTTCCGGGGAATGGCGATCGGGACCGGCGTGAGCGCCACCTGGCCGGTCTTGAACGCCGCGAGCGTCAGCTTCTGCTGCCAGACCTTGGAGGTGATCCGGACCGGCGGGTCCGCCTTGACGATCTCGGCCTCGCCCCACGTCTTGCCCCAGGCGGGAAAGCGCGGGGTGTCTGCCGGGTTCGCGAGGTCCGGCGGAACCTCCAGGGTGATCGTGGCCTCCACGGGATCGCCCACGGTGGGTCCGTTCGGCGCCAGGGAGACCGTGATCGGAGAGGGCTGGGCCAAGCCGGGGACAGCTGGCGAAGCGGCGAGCACGAGGAGGACCGCGAGGCGTCTCACCGCCGCAACCTCTTCTTCCGCTGCTCGAAAAACGCCGCCAGCGTATGGATGTACGGCCGGTCCGTGCGCAGCTCCAGCCGGTCGATCCCCAGCTTGCGGGTCCAGCGGGCCAGATCCTCCCGCTCGCGCTTGCGCTCCTCGGCGTGCCGGCGGGCCAGGCGCTTGCCATTCACCAGGGCCGTCTCGCCCGTCTCCGCGTCCTGGAGCACCACGGGGCCCACGGCGGGGATCTCCTGATCCCGGGGATCGACGATCTCCACCACGATCAGGTCGTGCCGGGCCGAAGCGGCCTTGAGGGCGCGTACCGGCACGGGGCCCAGGAAGTCCGAGATGAAGAAGAGGACGGATCGCCGCTTGAGCGTGGCAAGCACCGCGTTCAAGCCCCCTTCGAGGTCCGTGCCGCCCTGGGACGGCCGATCCAGCACCTCGCGCACCATCCGCAGCACGTGCGTGCGGCGGCGGCGCGGCTCCAGGAACAGCTCCATCCGGTCGCTCACCAGGGCGGCGCCCACGCGGTCCTGGTTCCGCAGCGCCGCGAAGGAGAGGAGCGCGGCCACCTCGGCGGCCAGCTCCCGCTTGAGGATCGACCGCGAGCCGAACGACAGGCTGCCGGACACGTCCACCACCAGGAACACCGTCAGGTCCCGCTCCTCGACGTACTTCTTGACGAACGGCACGCCCATGCGCGCCGTGACGTTCCAGTCGATCGTCCGCACGTCGTCGCCCGGCTGGTACGGCCGCACCTCGGCGAACTCCATGCCGAGGCCCTTGAACACCGAGTGGTAGTCGCCCGCCACGCCCTGGTCCACCATGCGGTTGGTGGCGATCTCGATCCGCCGCACCTTGCGCATGAGGTCGGCCGGCAGGGCCGCGCTCCGGGACTTTGCCGGAGGCAGGGGCGCCGGTTCCGCCTTGCGCTTTCGGGGTCCGAAGAAGCGGAGCATCCTAAGGCACCGGGATGCGGTCGAGCAGCCGCCCGATCAACGTGTCCGTGGAGATCTCCTCGGCTTCGGCTTCGTAGGTCGGGATGATGCGGTGGCGGAGCACGTCCGGAGCCAGCTCCTTGACGTCCTCGGGGATCACGAAGCCGCGTCCCCGCACCATGGCGAGCGCCTTGGCCGCCCGGGCGAGGAAGAGGGTCGCGCGCGGCGAGGCGCCGAAGGAGATCAGGTCCGCGAGGTCCGGCAGGCCGGCCGCCCGCGGGTCGCGGGTCGCCAGCACGAGGTCGACGATGTAGGCCTTGAGCTTGTTGTCCAGATAGACCGCGTCCACCACGCTGCGCAGGGCCAGCAGGCGCTCGCGGTCGACCGCCGGGGCCGGCTTGATCTCCTGGGCCACCAGCATGCGGTCCAGGATCTCCCCCTCCTCCTGACGCGAGGGATAGGAGACCTTGAGCTTCATCATGAAGCGGTCCACCTGGGCCTCGGCGAGGGGATAGGTACCTTCCTGCTCGATAGGATTCTGGGTGGCGAGCACCATGAACGGCTCGGGCAGGGAGTGGGTGCGGTCACCCAGCGTCACCTGCCGCTCCTCCATGGCCTCAAGCAGGGCCGACTGCACCTTGGCGGGCGCGCGGTTGATCTCGTCCGCGAGCAGCAGGTGGGTGAACACCGGGCCCCGCCGGGCGAGAAAGTCGCCGCTCCTCTGGTCGTAGATCAGCGTACCCACGAGGTCGGCGGGCAGCAGGTCGGGAGTGAACTGAATGCGCTGGAAGTCGAGCGCCAGCGTCTGGGCCAGAGTCTTCACCGCCAGGGTCTTGGCAAGGCCCGGGACCCCTTCGATGAGCACGTGGCCGCGGGCCAGCAGGCCGACCAGCAGGCGGTCGAGCAGGTAGTCCTGCCCGACGATCACCCTGCGCAGCTCGGACTCGATCCGCTTCAGGGTCAGGGTTTCGCGTTCTATATCTCGGTTGATCGTGGCGATGTCGAGTTCCATAAAGGCTCCAGCGGAACCCCAAAATGCAAGTGGGGTGCCACGCATCTCCCAAGAGGATCTCCCCCCGGTGGGGCCGTAGTTTAGCCCGGCCCGGACGATCTCCGTGAGGGACCCTCCGCGTCGTCGGCTCGGCCAATTTGGCACGAACGGACCCGTCCGCTCCAACGCGAGCCCGGCAGGGTGTCCTACGGGCAGCCCCCGCCCAGCAATCCTTTATGATCCTCGCCTGAACTGGAGGTGAGGTATGCGCCGGATCGTACTGCTCTCGATGCTCCCGTTGTTCCTGCTCTTCGTCGTGCCCCCCTTGCAGGCACAGAGTGAGGTGGGGGAGGTGTCGTTCGCCAATTCCGGGTCCCCGGAGGCCCAGGAGCCGTTTTTGCGCGGGCTCGCGCTGCTCCACAACTTCGAGTATGACGACGCGGCCGAGCAGCTCCGCAGGGCGCAGGCGGCTGATCCGGATTTCGCCATGGCCTACTGGGGCGAGGCGATGACGTACACCCATCCGATCTGGTTCCAGCAGGATCTCGACAAGGCGCGCGCCGTGCTCGGCCGGCTCGGGGGCACGCCGGAGGCACGGCTGGCCAAGGCGAAGACCGAGCGAGAGCGGGACTATCTGCGCGCGGTCGAGGCGCTGTATGGCGAGGGGACCAAGGAGGAGCGGGATTTCCGCTTTTCCGATGCGATGGGCCAGGTGCACGAGCGCTATCCGGACGACGTGGACGCCACGGCTTTCTATGCCCTTTCGATACTCGGCACGGCGCACCAGGGGCGCGACTTCGCCATCTACATGAGGGCCGCGGCGCTGTTGGAGGAGGTCTTCCCCACGCACCCGCGCCACCCGGGGGTGCTGCACTACCTGATCCATTCGTATGACGACCCGGTCCACGCGCCGCTCGGCATGCGGGCGGCGCGGCTCTATGGTGGCGTGGCGCCGAACGCCGGGCACGCGCTGCACATGACCTCTCACATTTTCGTGGCGCTTGGGCTGTGGGACGACGTCATCGCGGCCAACGTGAAGGCCATGAAAGTGGTCAACGAACACCGCGCGGCCAAGGGGAAGCCGGAGAAGACCTGCGGCCATTACGTCTCCTGGCTCCATTACAGCTATTTGCAGGAGAAGCGGCTCGACGACGCCAAGGGGGAGCTCGACGCCTGCCGGCCCATGGCGCAGAAGGAGGCCAACGGCGGCGAGGGGACGGAGGGGGATCCCTCGCTCGTCCGCGATTACGCGGAGATGCGGATCTTCCACTGGATGGAGACGGGGCGCTGGGAAGCCTCGGAAGCCCTCACCCTGCCCGCCGGCCGCCTGGCCGAGCCGAAGTTCCTGCAAGCCTATGGCGAGGCGCTGGTGGCCGCAAAGGGCATGGTAGACCGGGCTGCTCTGCGCGCCGCCCTGGCACAGCTCCGTGAGCGGCAGAAAGAGGTCCTGGCGGAGATCGAAGCGAAGAAAGGAACCGTGGCCTTCGACGCCGCCGCGGCGGACATCGTGGTGCGGCAGGTCGAGGCCCTGGAAAAGATCCGGGAGGGGAAGACGGAGGAGGGAATCGCCGGCTTGCGGAAGGTGGCGGAATCAGAGAGCGCGAGGCCCTTCGAGTTCGGGCCGCCGGCCATCCAGAAGCCGAGCTGGGAGCTGCTGGGCGACGAGCTGCTGGCCCTCGGCCGCAGCTCAGAAGCCGCGAAGGCGTACCAGGCCGCGCTCTCGCGCGCACCCGGCCGCACCCACTCCCTCCAGGGGCTGCGGCAGGCCCAGCTGGGTGGCGGCAAGACGGAGACCAAGGCAGCCCGGCCGGCCGAGCCGCACGTCCACCAGCATTGACTTTGAACCCTCTCCGAAGCCGGGAGCGTTTTCGCGGGTCGGGGTGTCTAAGGGGATGGGCGGCCTCAAATGCGGGGCCGTCCATCCCGTCCAGGGAGGCATCCCATGTCCCGATCCGCCATGCTGCTTGGCTTGCTCGTTCTCGCCGCCGCCGGCCTTGCCGCCGGTTTCGCGGTTGACACCGTAGGCTCCGGGGGCTCCACGGCCTCCGCGGCACCCGCCACCTCTTCGTTCCGGTTCACCAAGGCCCCTGAGGCGCAGGCCGCCGCGTCCGCGGTCTCGCCGGTCAGCCTCACGGCGTCGGACGGCACGGGGCTGGCCCTGGTGGCCTTGGAGGCGAACGGCGTCCTCGAGCCGCCCCTGGCTTTCACCGAGCTGCACCTGACGTTCGACAACCCGCGCGACGAGATCATCGAGGGGCGGTTCCGCATCGCCCTGCCGCCGGGCGCGGCCCTCTCGCGGTTCGCCATGAAGATCGGCGACGCATGGCAGGAGGGGGAGGTGGTGGAGCGCCAGCGTGCCCGCCAGGTGTACGAGGACTTCCTCCACCAGCGGCAGGACCCGGCGCTGCTGGAGCAGGAGGCGGGCAACGAGTTCTCGGCGCGCGTGTTTCCCATTCCGGCCCGGGGGCGCAAGGAGGTCATCGTCTCCTACTCGCACGCCCTGGCGCGGTCGAACGAGCCGTACGTGCTCCCCCTGCGCGGCCTCTCCAAGGTCGGCCAGCTCGACGTCCGCGTGCTCCTGGGGCTGCGGCCGGTGGGGAAGAAGGAGGACGATCTCGAGGTCAGCGACCGCCGCATGGTCGAGCTGCACAAGCGGGATTGGACGCCGGACCGCGATTTCGAGGTCGGCCAGGACCGCGTCGACCTCGTGACGGGGCGGGCCGGGCTGCGGCACGACAACCTCGCGGTGGTGCGGGTGGCGCCCAGCGTGGCCTCGGCGCCGGAGGAGATCACGGGTCTTTACGTGCTGGTGGATTCGAGCGCGTCGCGCGCCCTGGGCTACGGCACCCAGGTGCGCCGGCTGGCCGAGCTGGCCGCCGGCCTGCGCGACGGCGCGGGAGGCTCGACGCCGCTGGCCGTGGCCGCTTTCGACCAGGAGGCCGTGCCCGTTTATGAGGGCTCCGCGGGCGGGTTCGGCCCGGCGGAGGCGAAGCGGCTCGCCGAGCGCAGGCCCCTGGGCGCGTCGGATCTCGAGGGAGCTTTCGCCTGGCTCGCCGAACGGCTCGAACGCGGCAAATACCCACGGGTTCTCCTGATCACGGACGGCGTCGCCACCGCTGGAGACACCGAGACGCGGGCTCTGCGGGCGGCCGTTCACGCCCTGGGTGCCAAGGGCGTGGAGCGCCTCGACGTGATGGCCTTCGGCGGCCTGCGCGACGAAGCCGTGCTCCACGAGCTGGTGGCCGGCAACCTGGCCCACGACGGCCAGCGGATCGACGGCGCGGCGCCGCTCGCGGAGATCGCCCGCCGGTTGACCCTGGCCTGCCAGTCGGGAATCCAGGTAAAGGTGGAGGGAGCGGCCTGGGTGTGGCCCGAGACGCTCGACGGCGTTCAGCCCGGCGACGAGGTGCTGGTCTACGCCGACCTGGGGAAGGGCCGTTCGCTGCCGTTGCGGCTCTCCCTGGGCGGCCAGGCGGTGGCCTTGGGCGAGGTGGCGTCCACCGAGCGCCCCCTGCTGGAACGGGCCTGGGTGCAGGCGAGGATCGACCGGCTGACCCACCAGCGCGAAACCCTCCACGCGGGCGACGACGACCTGCGCCGGGCGATCGGCCATGAGATCACGGACCTGAGCGTGAAGCACCGGGTGCTGAGCCCGTTCACGGCGCTCCTGGTGCTTGGAGACGGAATTCGACTACCAGCGCTATGGCCTGGACCGCCGGGCCCTGGCCGACATTCTCACCGTCGGCCCGGGAGGGCTGGATGTGCTGGCCCGCCAGCGGTCCATCCCCTCGCCGGGGGACCGGGTGCCGGTGGATCCCCGCAAGCGGGAGGCGCTCGAAAGCCTCGGCTACGCGGCGGAGAGCGCGCCCGTGGAGGTTCCCACGGAGGTGGACGCTTTCGACGGTGCCGTGGTGGAAGGGGTTGAGGGTGGTGTCGAAGGAGGCGTGGCCGGTGGCGTCGTGGGCGGAGTGGCGGGCGGCACGCCGGGGGGAGTCATGGCCGGAGTCGCCTCGCCCGGCGCGCCTCCGCCTCCGCCCCCACCTCCTCCGGCGCCCCGGCAGGTTCCCCGGCCGGAGCCGAGAGCCGCGTCCGAGAGTGTCGAGGTCGGCAATGCGCCTCTCCGGGTCGGTTCGGATTCGCGTCCGGAGCCTGTACAGGTGCCGGAGGCTGAGCTCGAAGAAAAAGAGTGGGCCGAGCCCTACGCCGGGAGCTTCGGAGACGTCATGAAGCAACCTCGCCGAGGGCCGCATCCCGGCGGCGCGCGGCATCGCCGAGGCCTGGCTCGCCAAATCGCCGGGGGACGTGTTGGCCCTGCTGGCTTGGGGCGAGGTTCTGGAGGCGGCCGGCGAGACCGGCGAGGCGGCGCGGGCCTACGGCTCGTTGATCGACCTCTTCCCGGGCCGGGCCGACCTGCGGCGCCTGGCCGGGGAGCGCCTGGAGCGGTTGGGCGACCGGGGGCTCGGGCTGGCGATCGACACCTATGAAAAGGCCGTGCTGGACCGGCCCGACCATCCCGCCGGCCACCGGCTCCTGGCCTGGGCGCTGCTGCGCACGGGGCGCTTCGAAGAGGCTTTCGCGGCGCTCGAAGCGGGTCTCGGGCAGAAATACCCCCAGGGTCGTTTCGCCGGGGTCGACCGGATCCTGCGGGAAGACTTCGGCCTGGCCGCGGCGGCCTGGCTGCACGCCGATCCGGCCCGTCGCCAGGAGGTTCTCGACCGCTTGAAGGCCCAGGGGGCGCGTCTCGAAAGCACGCCCACCCTGCGCTTCGTCCTCACCTGGGAGACCGACGCCAACGACGTGGACCTCCACGTGTGGGACCGTACCGGCGCCCACGCCTCGTACCAGAGGAAGACGCTCCCCTCCGGCGGCGAGCTGTACGCCGACGTGACCACGGGCTACGGCCCGGAGTGCTTCGTGATCCCGGACCCGGCGGACCGCAAGGGCGCGCCCTATCACCTCAAGGCGCACTACTACCGGCGCGGGCCGATGGGGTACGGAATGGGGACCTTGCAGGTCATCCGGCACGACGGCAAGGGGCGGATCTCGGTGGAGCCGCGGCCGTTCGTGGTCATGGCGGACGACGCCATGGTGGACATGGGGGAGGTGGAGGCGGGGAAGGCTAGCGGAAAAACCGGGCGGTGATGGTCTTGCTGCCCTCTTCCTCGCGGTATTCGACGCGGTCGGCGAAGCGGCCCACGGCTCCCAGGCCGGTACCGAGGCCGCCGCGGCGCAGGAGGAGGGCGGGATCGATGGGACCCTGGTCGTCGTGGTGGTCGGTCATGGCGAGCTGGAGGTCACGGATCGGGGGACCGACGTCCCGCGCTTCGACGGTCAGCTCGCCTTGAGGAGGGGCGTCCGGGTCGAGGGTCAGGATGACCTCGCCCCGGATGCCGTGCTTGACGATGTTGGAGGCCAGCTCGGAGACCACGATGGCCAGCTCTTCCGAGCGCCGGGAGCCCAGGCCAAGCTCCTTGGCCAGCCGCCGGGCCTGGCTGCTGACGGTCACGACGTCGGCGCGCCCCCGGATGGGGAAAGTCCTGCTCGTCACCGGCACCGTTCCAATCCCGCGGGAAGGAAACTCCCGCAGCACTCCGTCAGACCTCGGAGAGCCGGCTGTTGCGGCCGAGCGCCGAGTGCTGCTGGACGACCAGTTGCTCGGTCTCCCGCAGATAGAGCTGCAAGGCGTCGCGCAGGCTCCGCAGCGTGCGCACCCCGGTCAGGTCGACCCCGATGTGGGTCAGGGTTTGGGCAATCCCGGGGTTGATGCCGCTGACGATGCACTCGGCGCCGAGCAGGCGGACGGCGCGGGCCATCTTGATGAAGTGGTCGGCCGTCTTGGTGTCCATGACGTCGATGCCGGTGATGTCCACGATGGCCATGCGGGCCTGCTTGGCGACGATGGTCTCGAGGAGGGTCTCGGTCATCTCGGCGCTCCGCTGGCTGTCGACGATGCCGACGACGGGCAGACAGAGGACGCCGGCCCAGACCTCGATGATCGGCGTCGAAAGCTCGCGGATGGCGGCCTGCTGCATCTCGATGGTTTCGAGCTTGCCTTCCAGCTCGCGGTTGACGGCTTCCTGCTGGGCGAGCGCCTGGTTGAGCTCGGACTTGGCCTCGCCGAGCTCGCGGACGAAGATGGCGAAAGCCGTTTCCAGCTCGGAGAACTCGTCCTTCTCCGAGTGCATTTGGAGTAGATCGAGACAGGAGTCGAACTCGTCGACGCTCGCGTAGGAGAGCGCCTCGATGACCGACTGCAGCCGCTCGGACGTTACCTTGACATGGTGTTGATCGCTCTGGTCCATAGTTTTCTTCCTTGCCATGACTTTGGAAAACCTACTGCGCGAACAGCTTGCGCCGGTTGGCGATCCATTCCATGGCTTCGTCCTCGGTATCGAAGAACGAGACCGGATTGAGATTCGAGTCTCTGCGGAACAGGTTGATGGCGGTGATGACCAGCTTGGTGACCACCTTGGCCTTGAGGGGTGCCTTGATCACGGCCATGCCGCGCAGGGGGATTTCCTTGAGGGTTTCAGCGACCGCCCGGCGCCCTTCGGGGGCGATGTTGTCCAACTCCTCGGCGTCGATGAGGAAGAAGAGCAGGCTCTTGCCCTGGGCCATCGCGATCTGGCGGCGAAGGAGCTTCCAGAGAATCTTCCGTGGTGGAGGCGCCGACGAATTTCATGTAAATGATATCCGGCTCTTCGAAACAGGTGATGTGCTTGCCGGCGATGCGGTTCGCCGGGTCCTTCCTGCGGTCTTGAAGATCACGCGCAAGAGCCATGAGAAAACCTCCAATGAAAATAAACCAACGTCAATTGCAAGCTCACCGGCCGGCCGGAGCCGTGTCGGCGAGCAGGGCCGCGTCCCCGAATCCCAGGATGACGGCCGTCGCGTCGTCGTGATCCTTGCCCCAACTCTCCACGATGCGGCGGGCGACCGTGGCCGGCGCGCCCGGCAGGCAGGCCTTCAAGTTGCCGCGGGTCGAAACGCCGTCGCTCATCACGCAGTAGATGTCGCCCGGCTTCATGGTGAACGACATGACCTTGGAGGCCCGCAGGTTGTGCCCCACGATGCCGGCCAGGCAGAAGACGCTCGGGGCCTGGCCGCTCAGCGACTGCACCTCGATGTTGCCGATGCCGCAGAACTGCCCCTCGCCCCCCTCTTCGATGCGGAGGATGCCGACGGCGGCGCCGCGCGTGGGGCGCAGCTCCTTGTGGCAGCGCTGCAGCAACTCGCCGACGCTGAGGCCGATGTGCTCGCGGATCACCTCGACGGCGCGCTCGGCGGCCACGGACGATTCGTAGCCATGGCCGAGGCCGTCGATCACGGCGGCCACCACGGCCCCGTTGTGCTCCTCGATCAGGAAGCTGTCGCCGCAGATCGAAAGCCCCTTGTACGGACGGCTGAAACCACCGGTTTTCAACGTTCCCCCCGGAAGACGCAGGTCACCGTGGTGCCCACGCCGGTCCGCGTGTCGAGCTGGAAGTCGTCGACCAGCTTCTTGACCGCCACCAGTCCCTTGCCCATGCCGCGCTGTGATTTGTAAGTGCCGGCCCAGATCTCGTCGAGCTTCGCGGGCGGGATACCCGGCCCCTGGTCGGTCGCGATGATCTGGAGGCCCGCGATCCCCCGCTCGTCCTTGAGCGAGCGCAGCTCGACCATGCCTTTGCCGGCGTAGAACACGATGTTGCGGGCAAGCTCCGAGACCGCGGTGGCGACCTTGACGGAGGCGAACTTGGAAAGCCCGATGCGCACCGCTTCCGACCACGCTTCGAGGCGGGCGGTGGCGATGTCCTTTTCCTGCTCGATGGCGAGCTTCTTGGGCGCGACGACCACCGGCGCCTGGGGAGCCGACGCCGCCCCGGCCAGTGGGCCGGCGCTCGCGGCTCCAAGGCCTTGGCGCAGGCGGCGATGAGCTGGGCGCTGTTGCTGCGCGCGAACAGCCGCACCGAGTTCTCGAGCTCCTGCATGATGGTCGGCGCGGTCGCTCGAGGTCAACTGCAGGACCGGCGTCGTCGCCAAGCCGCCCAGGCGGTTGAAAATGCTCCGCTGGGTGATCGACGAGATCGTCCCCGACAGGATCGCTCCGATCTCCTTCTCGACCGTTTTCATTACAGAAGCTCGAGCCTCTCCAAGCGCCAGGTCGAGGTTCAGGGCGGTGTTCACGGAATCGAGCTCCACGCCCATCTCGATCAGCGTCATGGCGACCGCCGGACGGATTCCCACGATGTAGCACTCGGCGCCCATGAAGCGCACGGACTTGCCGATGTCGTTGAGGATACGGGTGATATAGCTGTCGATGACCTCGACGGCCGAGACGTCGAGGATGACGCCGCGGGCGTCGACGTTGCGCACGCGCTCCATCAGCGACGCCTGGAGATCCAGGGCCAGCCGGTCGTGCAACTCGGTCTGGATGCTCACCAGAAGGCAGTTGCGAATCTGGATGATCGGTAGCTCTTGCTCCACGGGCGCTCCCATCCACGTAAGTCCGCGATACCGTCAGCGGTCAAGCCCGGGCCGGGGGGACCAAAGAAGGGAAGGCTCCACCCACCCGGGTGAACGTCTCCCGCGCTTCGGCACGCACGAAGATGGGAGACGCAGCTCCCGCCCCCGCAGCGCGGCCCGGCAATCGACGTCGGAAGTTCCCGAAGTTTTTAGCATATTGCCACCCCAAAATCCACCACCCCCGCCCTGATAGACTGAAAAGAACCCCCGTGGAGAGGGAACAGGAGGACAAAGATGCGGATCTTTCTTGGGCTTGCCGTGGGTTTCTGGATGGTGACGTCGGCGGCCGCTCTGGCCCAGACCCCGCCGGGGCAGGCCTCGGGAGAGGCCTTCAATCCGGAACGGGCGACGGAGGCCTATCTCGCCTCCGTGAGCCCGGAGCAGCGGGAGCGCTCGGACGCCTATTTCGAGGGCGGCTACTGGCTCCTCCTCTGGAGCTTCCTCTATGGGCTCGCCGTCTCCGGCCTTCTGCTTTTCTCCCGGCTGTCGGCGCGGATGCGGGACTTGGCCGAGCGGATGACGCGCTTCCGGCCCCTGCGGACTCTGCTCTATGCCGTCCAGTTCATCCTCGTGACGGCGGCCTTCTCCTTCCCCCTGACCCTCTATACGGACTTCTTCCGCGAGCACCAGTACGGAATGGCCACCCAGGGCTTCGGGGCCTGGATGGTGGACCAGGGGAAGGGGCTGGGGTTGGAGCTGTTCCTGGGAGGCCTGTTGCTGATGGCCCTCTACGGGGTGCTGCGCAGGTCTCCGCGCAACTGGTGGATCTGGGGCGCGGCCGTCGCCCTGGTTTTCCTGATCCTGGGCGTGGCCCTGGGGCCGGTCTTCATCGAGCCGATCTTCAACGACTACACCGAGCTTCGGGACCCGCGCCTCCGGGAGCCGATCCTGTCGCTCGCCCGGGCCAACGGCATTCCGGCCGAGCACGTCTACGTGGTCGACGCCTCGCGCCAGACGAAGCGGATCAGCGCCAACGTCGCCGGCCTGCTCGGCACCACCCGCATCGCCCTCAACGACAACCTGCTCGAGCGCACCCCTAAGGCCGGCATCGAGGCCGTCATGGGGCACGAGATGGGGCACTACGTGCTCAACCACGTCTACAAGATCATCTTCTACTTTGGTGTGGTCTTGACCCTCGGCTTCGCCTTCCTGCGCTGGGGTTTCGGCCGCGCCACGGCCCGCTGGGGGGAACGGTGGGGGATCCGCGGAGTGGACGACCCGGCGGGCCTGCCGCTCTTCGTGGCGCTGCTGTCGATCTTCTTCTTCGTCCTGACGCCGCTCAACAACACCTACATCCGCACGAGCGAGGCGGAGGCGGACATTTTCGGCCTGAACGCCGCCCGCGAGCCCGACGGCTTCGCCCAGGTGGCGCTCCAGCTCAGCGAGTACCGCAAGCTCTCTCCCGGGCCTCTGGAGGAGTGGATCTTCTTCGACCACCCCAGCGGGCGGAACCGCATCCTGATGGCCATGAAGTGGAAGGCCGAGAACCCACCGGAAGAGGGGGAACGGAAGCGATGACGGCGACGGCCGCTCCCATCCGCCTCCACATCGGCAGCGGCAACGTGCGCCTCAAGGGCTGGGTCAACATGGACGTCCAGGCGCTGCCCGGGGTGGACGTGATCGCGGACGTGACCCGGGGGCTGGAGCTCCAGGACGTCGAAGCCGTCTTCGCGGAGCACTTCCTGGAGCATCTCGCCCTCGATGATGCCCTCCGTTTCCTGACCGAGGTGCACCGGGTGCTGGCGGCAGGGGGCTGGGTGCGCCTTTCGACGCCCAACCTCGACTGGGTCTGGAAGACGCACTACCGTCTGGAAGGCCAGGCCGAAGAGAAGCGCGCCGCGGCCTTCGCCATCAACCGTGCCTTCCGGGGCTGGCGCCACCAGTTCCTCTGGAATCACGAGATGCTGGAGGAGGCGCTGGCGGCCTGCGGCTTCGAGGAGATCCGCTGGTGCCGCCGGGGAGAGAGCGATCTGCCTCTCTTCCGTGGCCTGGAACGCCACGAGACCTATGAGGACGAGGACGGCCTTCCCCACGTCCTCATCGCCGAGGCCCGCAAAGGCCCCTCCCGCCCGGAGCGTCTCAGGGAGCTGAGAGACACCGTGCAGCGGGAGTGGCTGGCCCACATGGATGATTGATATCAGATCGTAGAGATCAAACCCTGGAGACCCCTGTGCACGAGATCCGAGCCCGCCGGAAAATCGAATACGTGGACACAGACATGAGCGGCATCGTCCATTTCTCCCGTTTCCTCATCTTCATGGAAAACACCGAGCACGCCTTCCTCGACGCCCTCGGAGTCGGCGTCGAATGGAAAGAAGAAGACGGCCGGCTGCTCTCCTGGCCCCGGGTCGCCGTCGGCTGCGAATACGTCTCCCCGGCCCGCTTCGGCGACGAGCTGGAAGTCCATCTTCAGGTGCTGAGGAAAGGGACGAAATCGCTGACCTATCAGTTCAACGTCACCCGCGGCGGGCACCTGCTGGCCCGGGGGAAGACCACCTGCGCCTGCTGTGTGATCAATGATCCGGAGGGGGTCAAGTCGGTGGCGATTCCTGATTGGGTGGCGGAGCGGATCGAGGTGGCGGAGCTTGATCCAGGGAGTCACCTACGCCGGCTCGTCCTCCACCAGGTTTTCGAAGCGCGCCTTGTTGGTGGCCTTCATGTAGGCCTCGTGGGGAAGGATCTGCTTCTGCTCGACGAGCGCCATCAGGGCGTCGTCCATCAACTGCATGCCCTGGGAGCGGCCGCCCTGGATGATCGAGGTGATCATCGGGGTGTTGCCTTCGCGGATGATGTTGGGCAGGCCCGGGGTCTTCAGCAGGATCTCGTTGACCGCGCAGCGCGCCCTTGGCCGTCGGCGGTGCGCAGCAGGAGCTGCGAGACGATGCCGGCGATCGACTCGGCGAGGGTGGTGCGGACCTGCGCCTGCTCGTCGGCGGGGAAGGCGTCGATCAGGCGGTCGATCGTGTTCGCCGCGCCGTTGGTGTGCAGGGTGCCGAAGACCAGGGCGCCCATCTCGGCGGCGGTGACGGCGAGGGAGATGGTCTCCAGGTCGCGCATCTCGCCGACCAGGATGACGTCCGCGTCCTGGCGGATGGCGGCCCGCAGGGCGACGCCGAAGCTCTGCGGTGTCGACCCCCACCTCGCGCTGGGAGAAGACCGAGTGCTTGTTCTGGTGCACGAACTCGACCGGGTCTTCGATCGTCACGATGTGCTTCGAGTAGATCGTGTTGATCCGGTCGATGATCGCCGCGAGCGTCGTCGACTTGCCCGAGCCGGTGGGGCCGGTGACCAGCACGAGCCCCTGCTGGAGGTGGGCGAGCCCTTCGATCGCCTTCGGCAGGTTGAGCTTCTCGAGCGGCACGATCTTCTCGGGAATGATGCGGAAGACCGCGCCGCAGCCGTTCTCCTGGCGCAGGTAGTTGGCGCGGAAGCGGGCGACCCCCTCGAGGCCGTAGGCGAAATCGAGGTCGCCGCAGCCCAGGTAGTCTTCCCACTGGGCCTCGCTCGCGATCTCCCGGAGGATCGCAAGCAGCTCGTCGTGGTACAGCACCGGCCAGCCCTGCCACGGGCTCCAGCACGCCGTGCACGCGGATGCGCGGCTCCAGGCCCGCCGCCAGATGGAGGTCGGACCCCTTGTTGTCCTTCAGATAGTGGAACAGCTCGTCGATTCTGGCCATGGCCGATTCCTGGGGCAACCCGTGCGTTTAGCCCGCGAACCGGTTCGGGATCGTCGGCGTGCGTCAGGGCCTCCTCGCGGGTGATGACCCGGTTCTTCACCAGGTCGGCCAGCGAGGCGTCGAGCAGGCACATGCCGTGGGTGGCCGCCGGTCTGGAGCACGGATTTGATCTGGAAGGTCTTGTTCTCGCGGATCAGGTTGCCCACGGCCTTGTTGGCCACCAGGATCTCCAGCGCCGGCACGCGGCCGTTGCCGTCGGCCCGGGCGACCAGGCGCTGGGAGACCACGGCGCGCAGCGACTCGGAGACCATGGTGCGGATCTGGTCCTGCTGCGTCGGGCGGGAAGACGCCGAGGATGCGGTTGATGGTGCGGATGGCGTTGTTGGTGTGGAGCGTCGCGAGCACGAGGTGGCCGGTCTCGGCGGCGGTCAGCGCGAGGGAGATGGTCTCCAGGTCGCGCAGCTCGCCGATGGCGATGATGTCCGGATCCTCGCGCAGGGCGGCGCGCAGGGCGCGGGCGAAGGAGCCGGTGTGGCGACCCACCTGGCGCTGGTTGACCACGCACCCTTTCGAGAGGTGGATGTACTCGATCGGGTCCTCGATGGTGATGATGTGGTCGTGCCGCTCCTCGTTGATGATGTTGACCAGGGCGGCGAGGGTCGAGGACTTGCCGCAGCCGGCCGGGCCGGTGATCAGCACCATTCCCTGGTGGAAGTTGGCGAAGCGGGCGAGCGAGGCCGGCAGGCCGAGCTCTTCGAGGGTCGGCGGCTGGGGCGGAATGGCCCGGAACACGGCGTCGAGCCCGCGCTGCTGCCGGTAGACGTTGGCGCGGAAGCGGCCGAGGCCCGGCAGGGTGTAGGCGAAGTCGACCTGGCCTTGATCGCGCACCTGGTCCGCCTGCTCGGGAGTCGAGGATCTCCTGGATCAGCCGCTCGCCCGTGGCCGGGTCGAGCAGGATGCCGTCCAGCTCTTCGAGCTTGCCGTGCTTGCGCATCTTGAGCATAGCGCCGCTGTGGAGATGGAGGTCGCTCGAGCCCGTCCGCAGGGCGTGCTCCAGGAGACGGTTCAGGCCCCCGGGATGGTCCAGCCCGAAGGCGGCGCGTTTCTGGGCGGCCGCGGCAGCCTGCTTGGCCAGATAATCGCGCTGGACGGCGGCGAGCTGCTCATGCTGGCGGGGCGTCAGCAGCCCCTGCCCGACGAGGTATTCGCCAAGAGGAACGCGATTGCCCTCGCTCGCCAGGACGCGGTTGGCCTCGACGAGCTGCTCGCGCGTAGCAAGCTTGTAGTGCAGGGCGATCCGCCCGAAGAGGAGATCCTCTGTAACCGACGCCATGGGTTGGAGGGTAGTCAAGGGAGACGGGCGCGTCAACCGGGGCACCAGGGGAGCGGTCGGCGATGGGGGGAGGGATGGGCTAGAATCCTGGACCCGAGCAAACAGCGGAACGGATGCGGCGGAAACCGCCGCGGGAGGTCAGGATGGGAGACCCGATGGGAAGCCGAAGGGTGGAGCCGGAGGAGCGCAAGATCACGGGCTTGATCGCCGCACTGGCCGTGCTGGCCTTGGCGTTGCTGCTGGTGGTCGTCCAGTCCGGCCCTCCCGCGCCCAAGGGGGCGGACGCCCCGGCGGATGAGTTCTCCGCCGGCCGGGCGCTGGAAGTCGAGCGCGCGCTCCTGGGGGACGGCGCACCCCATCCGGCCGGCAGCCCGGCCAACGCCCGGGTCCGCGAGAAGATCCTGGCGCATCTGCGCGGCCTGGGCTATGCCCCGGAGGTGCAGGAGGCCTTCTCCTGCAGCCCGGCGGGGACCTGTGCCCGGGTGGCCAACGTGCTGGCACGCCTCCCTGGCCGGGAAGCCGGCAAGTCCGTGGTGTCTGATGGCCCATTACGACTCCGTGGCCGCGGGGCCGGGCGCCGGCGATGACGGAGCGGGCGTGGCCGCCATCCTGGAGATCGCCCGCATTCTCAAGGCCGGCCCACCGCCACGCCATGGCGTGATGTTGTTGATCACCGACGGCGAAGAGCTGGGCCTCCTGGGAGCACGCGCCTTTGCCGCCCAGAGCCCGGCGCTGGCCGAGGTCGGGGTGGTGGTCAACGTCGAGGCCCGGGGGAGCCGGGGGCCGAGCCTGATGTTCGAGACCAGCGGCCCCGACGCCTGGCTGGTCTCCCGGTGGGCCGCCGGAGCCGTCCAGCCGTTCACCAGCTCTCTCCTGTCCACCGTGTACCGGTACATGCCGAACGACACGGACCTCACGGTCTTCCGGAAGCGAAACATCCCGGGGATGAACTTCGCCTTCATCGGCGGGCCCACCCACTACCACACGGCGCTCGACAATCTGGACAACCTCTCCGCCGGCAGCCTTCAGCACCAGGGGGACAACGCCCTGGCGGCGGTGCGCGGGCTGGCCAATGCCGAGGTCGGCGATCTTGCCAATCCCCCCAAGGGGCAGGCGGTGTTCTTCGACTTCCTTCATGTCCTCATCGTGCGTTGGCCGGCCGGGCTCTCCCCCTTGCTGGGCCTGTTGACCCTGGCCCTGACGGTCACCGGCGCCGTGATGGCCCGGCGGCGGGGCCTCGCGGCCTGGGGCTCCGTGGCGCTGGGCCTGCTCGTCCCGCTGGCGGCGCTCGTCCTCACCCTGGCCCTGGCCTTCGGGCTCCAGGCGCTCCTCGGCGCCGCCTTCCCGGCCAACTGGATCGCGCGCCCGCTGCCGGCCATGGCCGCCTTCTGGCTGCTCGCGCTCGCCGCCTCGCTGGGTGCCGCGAGCCTGCTCGTCCGCCGGTCGTCCGGTGAGGGGATCTGGTCCGGCGTCTGGATCTTCTGGTCCGTGGTTGGGCTGCTGCTCGGCGTGCTCCTGCCGGGTGTCAGCTACCTTTTCCTGATTCCCGCCCTGGTGGCGGGCGTCTGCGGCCTGGCGCTGGGCGGCCGGCCGCTGGGGGCGATCCTGCCCGTTCTGGTGGCGGCCCTGCTCTGGTTCCCCCTCGTCTCGACCCTTTACCTGGGCCTCGGGCGGCCCGGCCTGCTGGCCACGGCCGTCGTGCTGTCTCTGGTCTTCGGGGCCCTGGCGCCGCTGGTGCCCCGGTCCGGCTCCCGCTGGGTGTTGCTCACGGCCGGCGGCGCGGCGGTGCTGTGCGCGGTGATGGCCATGGTCTCGCCGCCGTACTCCCCCGAGTCGCCTCGGACCCTGACGATCCAGTTCCACCAGGATGGTGATTCAGGGGAGGCCCGCTGGGCGGTGCGCAGCGCGCCGCCCTTCCCGCCGGCCCTGCGTGAGGCCGCCCAGTTCGCTCCTCAGCCGGGGCCCGCCTACCCGTGGTCCCCGCCGTTCGCCCGATTGTTCATGGCGCCGGCTCCGCCTCTGAACGTGACGGCCCCCACGCTCACCGTGCTCGAAGACTCGTCAGCCGGCGGCAAGCGGCGCCTGCGCCTCCTCTTCACCTCCATGAGGGGCGCGCCGCTGGGGACCCTCGTGGTGCCGAAGGCCGCGCAGCTCGAGGCTCTCAAAATCGACGGCCAGGCCGTCGAGCTGGACCGGCCCACCGGAGCCCAGGAGCCGGACTGGCGGCTGCTCAACAACTACACCCTGTCACCGCAAGGGAGCGAGATCGAGGTCGTTCTCGGAGCCACCCAGCCGCTCGACTGGTACGTCTACGACCGCTCCTACGGCCTGCCGCCCACGGGGCAGGCCCTGGCCGCGGCGCGGCCCAAGGACGCGGTGCCGATTCAGGATGGAGACACGACGATGGTGAGCCGGAAGGTGCGGATCTAGGCCCTCACTCCCCTGGCCCCTCTCTCCCGCCCCTCCTGCCACCCACCTGGGAGAGAGGGGAAGCGCTACGTCGAAGAATCGTGCTGTTCTCCCTCCTCTCCCCGGAAGGGTGGGCGGAGGGGAGGGAGAGGAGGGCCAGGGAGGTGAGGGTCTGGGTGGGGGCGGACCCCTCCGGTCTGCGATAATCCACCGATGCCGACTTACCGTCTCACCCTCGAATATGAAGGCACCCGCTACCATGGATGGCAGGAGCAGAAAAACGCGCGCTCGGTGGCGGGCGAGCTGAAGCGGGCCGTGGAGGAGGCCGGGGTGGCCGTCCGCGAGCTTGGCGGATCGGGCCGGACCGACGCGGGCGTCCATGCCCTCGCCCAGGTGGCCCACCTGCGGCTCGCGGCCACGGTGGACCCCGAACCCTTCCGCCGGGCCGTCAACGACCGCCTGCCGGCGGACATTCACGTCCTCTCCCTGACCCCGGCGTCGGACCGATTCCATTCCCGTCACGACGCCGTTCTGCGCTCCTACCTCTACCAGATCTCCCGGCGCCGCACCGCTCTCGCCAAGCGCTGGGTCTGGTGGGTCAAGCGTCCGCTCGACGACCGCCGCATGGCCGAGGCCGCCTCCCTCCTGGTGGGCAAGCACGACTACCGCCTCTTCTGTGAGCGGCCCGCGGAGCAGCCGAGCACCCTGGTGGTGGTCGAAGGGGCCGAGGTGAAGACCGACGGCGCCCTGATCCTCGTTCGCCTCACCGCCTCCCACTTTCTCTGGAAGATGGTCCGCCGTGTCGTGGGGACCCTGGTCCAGCTCGGGGCCGGCGACCTCGACCGCGGCACTCTGGAGGCGTTGATCGACGCCAGACCGCCGAAAGCGGGGAAGGGGCTGCCCGCGGAATGGACCGCGCCGCCCTCGGGCCTGTTTCTGGAAAAAGTTCTCTACCGGGGAGATTCTCCCCTGGGGCCGGTCTCGCCGGTCGTTGCCGTCAGTGACGAGCGGAAGGCTTTCGGGTAAAATTGACTCGGTGAGGCAGAGACCATGACGATCCGTCAACGCGTAAAGATTCAGTCCGGCGGGACCATTGAGATCCACAGCCCGGAGCTTCCTGCAGGAGAGGAGGCGGAGGTCGTCGTTACCTTTGAGAGGCGCGGCCCGCTTGCAGGTGAAGCGGGTTCCGTTCCACAGAGCCGCCCTGTCTGGGAGCGGGTTGTTGAGATCGGCGCGAAGATTCCTCTCGCGGAATGGGAGAAAGTTCCCAACGATCTGTCCATGAATCTCAGTCACTATCTTTACGGGGGAGGCCCTGTCGCTCTATGCCGGCAGGTATGACAAGGACTGGGGACTGACGGACTGCGCCTCCATCCGGATCATGATCCGTGAGGGCCTTTCGCAGGCGCTCACTTACGACCGCCATTTTCAACAGGCAGGGTTCCAGGCGCTCCTTCGCGACCCGGTCTGACGTTCTGGCCGGCCACCGCGATATCCTCCCCCTGCCATGAGCCTTTTGCATACCGCCCACGTCCCTGCCGGAGACGGACCGTTTCCGGCCATCATCGCCCTCCATGGTTGGGGGGCCGGGGCTCACGACCTCCTTGGGCTTGCCCCTCTTCTGCACGGCGGCCAGGCCGTCGTCCTCTGTCCTCAAGGCCCCGTGGCCGTGCCTTTCGGCGGCGGCCAGTACGGCCATGGCTGGTTTCCGCTCCGCATGGGGCAGCCGCCGGACGTCGAGGCCTTCCGCCACGGATCGGAGCTCCTGCGCGACTTCATCCGCCAAGCGGTGGTGCGGTATCCCGTCGATCCGGAAAAGATCGTCGTCGCGGGCTTCAGCCAGGGCGGCATGATGGCCTACGAGCTCGCTCTGCGGGAGCCGGCCCGCTTCGCCGGCGTGGCCGCGTTGTCCTCCTGGCTCCCGTCTCAGCTCGCCGAGGATCTGCCGAAGCTGCCGGAACACGAGGGCTTCCCCGTGCTCATCGTCCACGGCACCCGAGACGACCGGATCGACGTCGAGCTCGCCCGCGAATCCCGAGAGGCCCTGCGGCCCTACGGCGTCGGCCTCACCTACCGGGAGTTCGACATGGGGCACGAGATCCGCCAGGACGCCCTGAAGGTCGTCCTCCAGTGGCTGGACGACAAGGCGCTGAAGACGGCGGGCTGAATGTCCATCAAAGTTTGACCAGGCTTCGCAGAGCACTCATCGACGGCGCGAAGAAATTACTGGATCTCGACCGCGACCCAATGGATCCGGGATTTTTCTGCTGGGTCGAGTCCGGTATCCAATGGGTCGGCAGCTTTTTCTACTGGGTACGGTGTTTTTCTACCAGAACGGAAGCGATTTCCAATAGGTCCGGCGCTTTTTCTGCTGGGTCATGGTCCGTTTCCAATAGGTCCGCAGTCTTTTCTACCAGATCGGGAGCCGTATTCAATGGGTCCGCGGCTTTTTCTGGCGGGCCGTGGCTACGATCCGAGATGCACTCGGGATTGCGGTAAGGTAGAGCCTCTTGCCTGAGAGTAACGCTTGTGGTTGGAGGTAGGGGCAGTCTGACACAGTAGAGTTAACCGCGGTAATTTGACGTTGCGCTGTACGTCAGACCCCCTGCGGACGCTCATCAATGATCGGTTCCAGCGCCTTGACCTGCTCTTCCAGGAGACTCGACGTCCCCGTCCTCCGCTGGCACGGCGATGTCGGAGAAAGCCTCCGGTTTTCTCGGAGCGGGCGGCAGCGTCGGTCCACGACCGGGTGCGGGAGGAAATGCTGCGCCTCTATCGGAGCTTCGAGCTTCCCGGCCTACCTCAACGCGGGCGCTCGGGAGCTGCTCGTGGAAGGGAGAGAGAACTTTCACCGCTATCTCCTCCACGAACGCTCACTGATCCAGGCCGGCAGCCGCACCCTCTTCTTCCCCTGGGTCGGCGACCGCGTGATGGACACCCTGGTCCTCTGGATCGCCGGCCGCGGCTTGAACCTCACCCGCGAAGGCGTGGCCCTGGTCTTCGACTACACCACGCCTGAAGCGGTCGAGACCGAGATCCGGAAGATCGTCTCCGAAGATCCGCCGGACCCCGTCGCCCTGGCACGGCGTGCCCTGAATAAAATCCGCGAGAAGTTCCACTCGTGGCTTGATGAGGACAGGCCTGGCCGCGGACTATGCGGCTGGGGTGCTGGATGTGGAGGGGGCGGGGGAGGTGTTACGGAGATTGAGTTGACTTGAGAGAGCCGATTTGCGGCGCCCGACTGATTTGCCTTGATGGTCCTCGCCCTAGAGGGGCGGAATTTGAACAGCTTGGCGCGTCAGCGCCAAGTGGGTGCGCTCCCCCTCCGTAAAGCCCCGAAGGGCCGCCAGAGGCTTCCGGAAGCCCGACCGAGGCTGATCTGTCGGCATCGCGGAACGCGCCGGATCCCAGTGTAGGCTCTTGAGTCGAGAGGCGACTGAGATGACGATTGAAGTGCCGGAGTGGTATGCCAAGGGTCTCGTCTCCCAGGGCAAAGCCTCGGAGATCGCAGGCGTGAGTCGACCCGAGTTTCTGGCCGAGCTGGCCAAGCGCAAAGTGCCGGTCAGCCAGATGACGGTGGATGACTTGATGATGGAACTCGAGAGCTTGCGCGAAGGTGACTATCCGACTCGCGGTCAACGGCTCTCCCCGTTCTAGACATCCAGCATAACCACTTTGACCCCAGCACCCTGAAGGTAGTTCAAGAAGCGGGTAGATTGGCTCCGTGGAGCAGCGAAAGCCAAAAGGCGTTGAGCTTCTCGAGGCAGCTACATAGAGTTCTCGCGCCGGCTCAGCCTCCTTCAGCGGAACACCAGCCTCAAGATAATTCAAGATACTCTTGAATGTTTGCGGCGTGGTGACAACACAAGCCGCAGTAAACTCAGATCCCTTCACCGAGTGAATAGTCTTGGGCTGAAGGGCACCAGAGAGAGGAAGCGCGAGAACACTAGGAATGCTGGCATTCCTAGGCAACCTTTTTGCGATAGAGGGGGTTCCCACGGGAATGAGAGGCTCAAGCAGAGCCTTAGCATGCCGATGCCATGCATCTGCATCAGCAAAAACCTGGGGATCATATTTAAGTGCACGCATGTTGCCGAGTACTCTTGGTCGCCATTCGCTCGGTTTAATGCCATGAGCTACGAGATATTGATGGTAGGTAATATCTGCTCCAGTCAGGGCGCCTTCCAGTCGTAATATTATTTGATGCAGTTCTTCCATCGCGGAAATTTGACTAGTTGGTTCGTAGGCTGAAAAGAAGTCGCTGACCGACTCCGCCAGCCGGAAGGTAAGATCCTCTCTAGCTTCCATTAATGGTCGACCGGCTGCATTGCAGCCACTCTTCTTAGTGGCTGCTAAGATGGGCGCACTGCTAGTGTCGATCTTGAACTTGCTTAGAATCTCCGCAAATTTCTCCCCGATACCTGGAGGAACAGATCTACCAGCGTAAGCCAGGATATGGATTGGCAGGTTCTCGCCTGCGTATTCTCCGAAAGGTTCGTCTGGCAACCCTCGGTTTATGGGCCCTCTAAGTGAGCAGATTGCCTTGCAAATATTCTCGGTCGAGCGAAAGTTGCCGCTTAGGCCAAGCTTAGTCTCGAAAGCTTCGCCAAATCTGGTGATGTCATCTGTTATCCCTCCTCGGAATTCGTAAATGGCCTGCTCGGGGTCGCACACAACCTTAGTGTGTATCCCGGCGTCGCGCAGCCAGCCAATAATGTATAAGTCGGCTGCATTACAGTCCTGAGCTTCATCAACTATGAGTTCTCTGAATCTTCCCGCTATCGCGCCGGCTAGACGCTTCGCAAGCCCCTGTTCCTGAAGTCGAGTCACCGCTAGCTCTCTGGCGTCATCAAAATCTAATTCGCCTTGTAGTCTCATCCGTTCAAGTAGGCGCCTCGCGGCAGTCTCATAGCTCTTGATCGCCGAGGCCCGCTTCTCGTTCAGATCAAAGCTTTCTCTTTTTGCCCGAGCAGGAATAATCTGGCCATGGCGGTCGAAGCATGAAAGAGGAAGCGGTTGTGCCTTTTCGAAGGGTTTGATTCGGAGTTTCCCTTTATCTGGAATGAGGCGAGGGGGCGCTTCCACTCCTGGGATTCCGAAAGGTGCTACGAAAAATTGCCAAATGAAACTGTCGAACGTGCCTACAAAGTGAGGGAAAGCGGGAGAGGGCAAGAGTGCCTCCCGCCGCAATCTGTCGGCGAGTTCCTGAATGGCTCCACGCGTAAACGACAAGAAGGCAACTCCACGGTCTCGCCGGAGTTCCTTTGATACGCAGCGCGCGCGTTCGACCATAACGCGCGTTTTCCCTGCCCCTGGGCACGCTGTTACAAATGCTGAACCTATGTGGTCAATTACTCTCGCCTGTTCTTTGGTTGGGGAGAAGGCTCGCGCGCTCATTCGACAAGTGCCTCAATTGCTGCCTGCAGATAACCAGGGACTTTAAAGTCATTTTTTTTAAGTAAAATTTCAGCAATAAGCTGAGAGAAGTCACCCTTGCGTGTTGAAGTGAAGAGCCCCTGAATTGCCTCCGCCTGTTCATCTCCCGTCCTGGCAATAGCCTCTTCCCATTTTTCCTGTGAGTTCTTATGCAGTTCTAAGTAGGCTTCCTTAAGAATAGCGCCGTTACCTGCCCTGACAAGCTCAGTCTCCAACGAGTAGGTGTTGACCACTGCTGCGAAGTACTTCGCAGCTCCTAGTTCTTTCGCGATTGCCTCGAGAGAGACTTTCCGAATGTCGCCAGGATTGGGCTCGCCGACCGCCGCTTTAGTCTTGTCTCCGTCGGTAACTACAACTACGCGCTCGGCAATGCGAGTTTCCTTGAATGGGCTCAACAATAGTTTCACGTAAGGGGCGAAGTCAACTCCGTCGATGGGAATAAAAACGGCGGATCGGAATCGTCTGAGCTTGTCAGGTTCGTCTTTCAGGACAAAATTCTTGGCTATCACCGGCAGCAGTAACGCCTCAGCGATGCCCTCAACCAAGAGAGCGCGCCCACCAAACAGCAGCGCGGACTTCGTGACGTCGAGGTAGCGATCTATCTTTCTTCGCTCAGGGTCCGTCAGTTTCAACTTCGAAAGCGGAATGCAACGTGTCGATTGCCGAGTTGCTGGTTGCCGCTCTTCCTGACTCCGTAAATCTGTGGCGGCCGCAGCACTCGCAGGTGTATACGACCTGAAGTATACTAGTTTTTTGCTTTCCACCCATGCTGATAGATTGGGAGAGTGGGTTGCAACGACGACCTGTATCTCGCCAGCTGGGCAGTTGTCCTCCGATTTGGTTACTTTGGATTGCTCAGATTTTTCCTCCAGGAAGCTCAACACAGCAGCTTGAAGTTGCGGATGAAGATGCGCTTCAGGCTCCTCGAACGAGGAACAGCGTAAGGTCCGCATTGTTGACTTTTTCCAACTCCACAGCTATTGTTGCAATATAGAGCAAGTTTGCATAGCCGTGGCCAGAATAGCGCAGGTCTTCTGGGGTGATGCCGTGGTCTGCGAGTTTGAACCGGAGGTCGCGGGCGATGTCAATCAGCTTCTCTTCAGATGTGAAGCCAAGCGCCGCAGTTTGCTGCCGAACACCCGAAGTCATCGCTGATAAGCCTATTTCAACGGCCTTATCGACCTTGGAGAGGATGGGATCAGCCCGGTTTCTCGCTAATCTCTTGGCTAGCTCCTCTGGAGCATCACCGTCAAGAAAATGTTGCAGTAACGCGTAGATGCGGGTAGGGTTACCGGAAGCTAAGGAGCGCTTTGCGTCCCGCAACGGCGGCAGGTAAACGTGGCGAATCATTTCATGGCAGCCAGCCTCTGGCGGTCCCTTTTTCGCTCCCGCCCATAAGGTTGGTCGGATTGGGTAGACCTTCGTTGAGGCATCAAAGATTAAACCAAATCGAGCTGATTCAAGATCGAGATCAGCTGCCGCAGAAAGTAGTCGACCCTGCTGACCCGTATTGAGGCTGGCGAAGAAGGCCTCAATTTCAAACTTCTCTTCTGTGCTATCAAATCGAATATCCGTAAGCTCGCTATATATTTCTCGCCTTCCCCCTAGCGGAGTGGTAACGAGGCGTATTGCATCTATGGCATTGCTCTTGCCTCCATTGTTCTCTCCGACAAGCACGGTGAGTCCTTGACAAAACTCGATCTCGACTTCATCGAACGATCTAAAATTTCTTAGTGTGAGCTTTTCAAGATTCATTTTGTGTCCTTGAGTTGTGCGTTGCACTCCGTCCCAGCATACGCCCGAGATCAACCGCCCGTACAAATCCTTCGTCACTGTCGAACCAAATTATTCCCTTTCCTTTCACAATCGCCTCCTGTCCGATATAATCCCCCGGCCTGCACGTGAACACCACGATCTGAAACATCCGCGCCTTCTCGGCCAACAACCCCCGGAACCATTCCATCCGCGTGTCATCGCTCTGGACGAGCTGGTCGTCGAGCACGACGGTGGTTCGGAGATATTCGCCGAGACACAGGCGGTAGATCGTGGAGAGTTGCTCCCGGGTTCCCACCGACATCCGCTCATAGGGCCTCACCTCTCCGGCTACGAGCACCCCTTCGGTACGCAGGTGAGGATTGAGCAGGACATTCTTGTAGCGCTGGCCGGTCAAGGTCTGAAACCGGTTGCGATGGTGGGGGGGAGGGCTTGGCCGAGGTTGCTTGCCTGATCAGCGTCCGCCTCTTTCATCGGGTCCAGCAGCAATTTCCAGGCTTCATAGTCTATCTCAATTTCGCGCTTGCGTTGCTCGGCCAGTTCGAGGGCCTCCTGCGCCTCACGCAGCCGGTCGGCCGCTACGGCGCCACCGACCTGTTGCAGCTTTCCCTTTGTGGTGAGAGTCTCCTCAGCAGAGACGTAAGCCTCCGGCGCACATTCAGCGAGGTTTCCATCGCCAACCTGAGCCTCTTCGGCGGTTACGGTGCGCTCGGGCTTCGGAAGCGCGTCGTGTTTCGCCTGGGTCTCCTGGAGCCTTTGCTCGGCGGCTGGGAGCGGCGTTCCATCAACGTGCCTTTTTCATTCGCTTGATCGGCCGACTTCTGGACCGCGTCTTTCGCCTTTTCCGCGTCCTGTGAGGCCTGCTGCCGCCTTCCGGACCCGGACGGTGGCCAGGTTGGCGACTTGCACCTCCACCTCGGCATCCGCTTCGATCTCCAGAGGCTGAGCGGTCAAACCGTTTTCCACCGCGGCTCCGTTCTTGCGGACTCTCAGGCCGATGATCGCGGCCGGGATCACGGTCATCACGAGGCCTACGTCCAGGGCTCCTCTGGCGCTCGCGATGTCGGTTTCCAGCTTTCGCAGAGCCGGGAGGCTTGCGGCGGGTGGTACCACGGTGGCCGACCGCCGCGTCTCCAGGTCCGCCCGCTCCCGGACGATCCGGAGAGCCTCAACGGGAGCGATCCCGTGAGAGCCGTATTGTGCGCCTATTGTGTGCGGGGGGTTCTAAGGGAGATGAAAATCAGTGTAAGCTACTGATTCTAAATGGTATCCCCAGCGGGATTCGAACCCGCGTCGCCGCCTTGAAAGGGCAGTGTCCTAGGCCTCTAGACGATGGGGACCCAGAGGGACGCCGGGTGTCCGGCGTCCGGACGCGTAATTTACCACAGACCACGGTCCAAGTCCGACAACTCCCTCCGTGAAGCCCTCATCGCCGGAAGAGGTGCCCCGCTCCCTCAGAACAGGAGTCAGAGGTCAGCTCCAGGGCTCGAATCTGCCCGGATTCGCCCTGCTGTTTCTGTGCGATACTGCGGAAATCGCGCGGAAACAGCCCTTTTTTAAAATCGGAGCCCTTGGTATGCCTGCCGGTACCCGGTGGACGAAGCGATGAAGTTGGGCGAGAAGACGCCCGCGGTGGACGTCAACCCCCCTTTTGGGCCGGAGGATGCCGTCCGCGCGGTGCTCGACTTCCAGCATGGCCGCGACCGCGAGAAGAGCTTCGAGCTGCTCTTCCGCCGCTTCCGCCCGCGGGTCGAGCGCTTCCTGGCGCCGAAGGTCTTTTCTCCCGAAGAGCGGCTCGACCTAACCCAGGCGATCTTCCTGCGGATCTATAAAGGATTGGAGGGCTACCGCGGAGAAGGCTCTCTGGAGGGGTGGGTGCTGCAGATTGCCTGCAACGTCTACCGAAAGTGGCGGGACCACCAGCCGGGAGGCCGGCAGGCGGTCCCCGAGGTCCCCTTCGAGGAGTCCGGGGCGCCGGAGCCGGTGGCGGCTCATTTTCCTTCACCTTCCGCCACGGCCTCGCCGCTCGATCACGCCGTGCGCCAGGAGCGTCTGGAGGCCTTGCGGGAGGCGATTGGCGAGCTGGCCCCCAAGCAGCGCCTGTGCATGGAGCTGCGGGTCTACCAGGAGCGCAGCGTGCAGGAGATCGCCGTGGCCCTCCGGATCTCTCCGGAGACCGTCAAGGCCCACCTTTTCCAGGCGCGCCAACGGCTGTGGGACAAGCTGCACCAGGCCTTTGGGACGATCGATTTCTGAGCGGGGGTTCAAAACGTGGACGTAAACTCATCCGACTTTCGCGACTCCCTCCTGGAGCTGATCGACACGTCCCCGGAGCCGGGGGAGCATCCCTCCGCCGACCAGTGGCTCGCCTACCATCGCGGCGAGCTGCCCGCCCATGAGGAGGCGCGTCTTCAGGAGCACCTGGTGCGCTGCCGCGACTGCTTCGACCTGGCGGAGGCCGCGGCGGCGTTCGCCCAGCCGGACGAGGAGACGGGCACAGGCCAGGAGGTGGAAACGGCCGCGCTCTGGCGCCTGCTTCGCCCGCGGCTCGAGCCGCCGCGCCAGAACGTCCGCGAGATCGCCGCCGGCCCTCGGCAACGGCGCTCCTGGGGGGCTCGCGTGCCCTATGCGTTGGCCGCGTCGTTCTTCGTGGCGTTGGTGGGCCTCACCGCCTTGAACCTGCAACAGGATGGCGAGCTGAAGGCATTGCGGGCACCGCGGGCCAACGTCCCCACCCTCGAGATCGCGGCCGGCGAGCGCACTCTGCCCCTCGCCGGGCAGGAGCTGTCCATGCCGGCCGGGTCCCGGAGGCTCGTGTTCCACCCCGGCGAAGACCTCCCCGCGTACCGGCTGGTGATCCGCGAGGCCGCGACGGGCCGGGAGCTGTCCTCCCACGAGTTGCTGCCGGACCGGGATCTCGCCTTCGATCTCTACCTGCCGGAGGGGCTGCCGCCGGGCCGCTACCGGCTGGAGCTGCTGGATGGCGTGGGGAAGGTCCGCGAGACGCACCTCCTGCGCGTGACGGGAGACTGAAAACGGCGCGGCGGACGATCCTGGGCCTCGGCCTGCTCCTGGTGCTCGGCCTCGGCTGCCGGGGCAAGGAGAAGGCCGTGCCCGCCGTTCCCGCGGGGGCCTGTGAGGGATCGCCAATCCTGCGGATCGCCGTCCAGACGGGCGACTACGTCCACGCCGTGGCGGACCAGGGAGCACGAGACGCCGCCCTCACCCTCTCCGGTCCGCGCGGCCGGCAGCTCCTCCAGGTCGACAGCCTGACCGCCGAGAGAGAGCCGCATCTGCCCGCCGAGGAGATCCACTGGGTGGCGGAGGCTCCCGGGGAGGTCCGGATCGCGCTGACGCTTCTCTCCGGTCCCCGGGGGCCGTGCAGGCTGCGTCTGGCCGAGCACAGGCCGGCCACCGCGGCGGACCGCCGGCGGGCGCTGGCGGAGGCGGAGCTGACCCGCGCCCACGATCTGCGCCGGAACGGCGATTCCCGGGCATGGCGTGCCGGCGTCTCCGTCTATGAAAGCGCGGAACGCCGCTTCGCGGACCTCGGCCTGCCGCGGCGCCGGACCGAGGCCCTCTACGGCCTCGGCCTGCTCCAGCGCAACTACCTCCACGACGACGCGTCGGCCCTCCAGACGTACATCCGGTCCGAGCCCCTGTTCGCCGTTTCCCCCGCCTTCGAGGCCAAGGTGCGGGGGCACCGCGGCGAGTTGCGCTATGCCCTCGGCGATCTCGACGGCGCGATGGCGGACTACCGGCGGGCCCTGGAGCTGGTCCGGCGACTCGGCGACCGTGCCGACGAGGTCGTGATAACCGACGACCTGGGCGTCGTCCTCAACGTGCGCGGGCGCTACGACGAGTCGGCGGCCTTCTTCGACCGCTCACTAGCCCTTTGGAGACCGGAAGACGGTCCTCGCAGGAAGGCCCTGACCCTGCTCAACCAGGGCTATCTCCACCGGGACCTCGGAGAGGCGGATACGGCCGGCGAGCGGTTCCATGAGGCTCTCGCGCTCTTCCGCCAGGCCCAGGACGGCGGCAGCGAAGCCGTCGCGCTGAATGCCCTGGGGCTGCTTGCCAAAGACGCCGGCCGGCCCGGCGAGGCACTCGGGCCTCTCGAGAAGGCCCTGGCGCTGCGCGCACCCGAAAGCCGCGGATGGGCCGTCACGCAGACCACCCTCGGCGCCGTCTACCGGCAGCTCGGCCGGCTGGAAGACGCCCGCCAGGCCTACGCGGCGGCCCTGCCGATCTTTCTCCGGCTCGGCGACACCCGGGAGCAGGCCCGCTGCCTCGGCAACCTGGGACGGCTGAAGGACGCGACCGGCCAGAACGCGGACGCGCTCGCCGACTTCGACCTCGCCCGCGGGCTTTTCGAATCCCTCAATGATTCCTCCGGCCTGGCCTGGGTCCTGGAGGAGAAGGCCCGGATGTTGCGCCGCCGCGGTGACCTCGAAGCGGCCCGTGGGCTCATGGAGCAGGCCCTCGAGGCCGTCGAGCGGCACCGGTTCAGCCAGGCGAGCTACGTCACCCGCGCGTCCTTCTTCGCCACTCAGCAGGGTCTCCTACGGCTTCCTGATCGACCTGTTGATGGAGATGAACAGGAAAGGCGAGGCTCTGGAGGTCAACGAACGTTCGCTGGCGCGCTCGCTGCTCGACGGGCTCGTTGCCGGCGGCCCGGACTTCCGTCAGGGCGGCGCCGACCCGGAGCTCCGTGCCCGCGAGCAGGAGATCGAGCAGGAGATCGGCGCTCTGGTCTCTCTCCAGACCCGTCTGAGCGATGGCAAAGCCACTCCACCGGAACAGTTGCGGTCGGTCGAGAAGGCTCTCGGACGCCGCTGGGAGGCGCTCGACCGGGTGCGGGCCGGTCTGCGGACCGGCGATCCCCGCTACGCCGCTCTCACCCAGCCGCGGCCCTGGAAAGCCGCCGGAATTCAGCGCCGGCTGCTCGACCGCGACACCCTGCTGCTGGAGTACCGGCTGGGCGAGCCGCGGAGCCTCCTCTGGGCCGTCACGTCCGATTCCCTGGAGACGTTCGTGCTCCCCGGGCGCGCCGAGATCGAGCATGCCGCCCGCGCCGGGAGCTGGAGCCGCCGGGGGGCCGAGACCTCCGCCGGCCTTCAGCTCGCCACTCTGGGCCGGCTGCTCCTCGATCCCGTAGCACCGCTTCTTCCGGGCAAGCGCCTGCTGGTGGTGGGCGACGGCATCCTCCAGACCCTCCCCTTTGCCGCTCTGCCCGAGCCGGGCACCGGCGAGCCGCTGGTCGCCCGCCACGAGATCGTCACCCTGCCTTCGGTGTCGGTGCTGGGAGTGCTCCGCCAGGAGATGGCCGGCCGGCCGCCGGCGCCGAAGGCCCTGTGGGTGCTGGCCGATCCCGCCTTCGGAGGCCGCTTCCCGACGGTCCCCTATACCCGTGACGAGGCCGAGGCGATCCTGGCTCTCGTGCCCGCTTCCGGGCGCGCCGGTCTTCTGGGCCGGGAGGCGACCCGCACGGCGGTCCTGCACGGAGCCTTGCGGGACTTCCGGTTTCTGCACTTCGCCACCCATCACTCGTTCACCGCCGCCGATCCGGGCGGCGGGCGGCTGGTGCTCGCCCAGGTCGATCGGAGCGGCCGGCCGGAGCCGAACGGCTTCCTCCATCTCGCCGACATCTACGAGTTGGACCTGCGGGCCGACCTCGTGGTGCTGAGCGCCTGCCAGTCGGCCCTGGGCAAGGAGGTGCGCGGCGAGGGGATGATGGGGATGACCCGCGGATTCTTCTACGCCGGCGCCGAGCGCGTGCTGGTGAGCCTGTGGAACGTCAACGACCGGGTGACCGTCGAGCTGATGCGGCGCTTCTACCATGGGATCCTCGAAGAGGGCCTCTCTGCCGCCGCGGCGTTGCGCAAGGCCCAGGACGGGGTCCGGCGCCAGGAGCGCTGGCGAGCCCCCTACTACTGGGCCGGCTTCACGCTCCAGGGGGAGTGGCGGGGATTCGAGGACACCCAGGACCGGAAGGACGCCAGGGACGCGAAGTCAAGGACGCGTGCCCGTCCTTGAGATCCCTGGCGTCCTTGGTGTCCTTCTTCCTCACGCCATCAGCTCGAGATCGCCATAGCCCGGCGGCCGGGTATCCGTTCCGGAGGGATCGGGGTTCGTGCCGTTCCCCCCGGGCCCGACCTCGATGGGATCGTTCGGGTTGATGGGGGGAACCTCGCGCGAGCCGGCCTGGGCGTCGCGGAGCGTGGAAGCCTGCGGTTCGGTTGAATTGTTGCTGAGCATCGTGTTCTCCTTTTCGTTGGTGTAAAACCCCGACAACCGGCTAGATCTCCGGTCTCGGGCTTGGGTTTAGTCGCGGTGGTCTCCACCCTCCAAGGCGAAAAGATGGCCGTCCGTCGCGCGGAGATAGAGCACCGGCGTGCCCCACTCCAGGTTGCGCTCGGCGGCGAGGGCCCTGCGCACCTCGCCGACGCAGGCGTCGATCGGCTGGCCGGCGGCGAGCGCCTGGTAGAACTTCTCGGAGAAGCTGCAGGCCGTCTCGTCCATGACCTCCGACTGCATGGCGATCACCGCCGGCACTCCGTGCTGCACGAGCATCTGGGCCGTGCCGGCAAAGGTGTTCTCGTGCGAGGCGCGGGCACCGTTGCAGGCGTTGAGCACCGCCAGACGCAAGCGAGGGGTGGTCCTGGAGAAGGTAGGCGAGGCTCGACCCTCCCACGGGAACGCCCTTGCCGTCCTCGTCTTCGAACACCAGCACGCCCTCGCCGCGCAGCTCGCTGAAGCCGCCGTGGCCGACGAAATGGAGCACGTGCACCGGCAGGCCGCTCCGCAACCGCGACTCCAGGGCCGCGAGAGTGGGGCGCTCCAGCCGCTCGACCTCGATCAGGCCGCCGTGCAGGAGAGGCTCCAGGGTTGCGGCGAGCCGGCGCCACTCCTCGTCCGCCTCGGCGAGCTCCCGGTACCCCTTGGGGGTCGAGATCACGGCGAGCACCCGCAGCGGCGGCTCGACCAGCAGCGTGCTGATCCCCTCGCTCAGCTCCATGTAGCGCACCACCGGAGTGCGGCCGGAGAGCGCCAGGAAGCCCTGCCCCTCGGCGTCGTACAAGTACTCCCAGGGCAGGCCCGCCAGTTGGGGGACGTCGTTGAGGCGCAGGCGGATGCGCAGCCCCGGGCCGCCCCGGGCCTTGGCGAGGCAACCCTGGAAGGCTTTCAGCAGCTCGCCCTGGAAGACCGTGCGGAACAGCTCGCCCCCGACCTGCTCCGGGCTGGCGGTGTCCGCGATGTCCGCGGTACCCGCGGTATCCGCCGCATTGGCCCCGCCGGGCCCGCCTCGGAGGATGCCGCCTCCGGCGCGGCAGAGCACTCCATCTCTGAAGACGGCGGGGAGGGCGAAGCACTGCGTGGCCTCGAAGCCCGCGCCGCCGCTCCAGGCCTTGGCGCGGTAGAGGCCCTCGGACTTCTGATCGATCCAGACGTCGAAGTCGAGGTAGCCCTGCGGGGCCCGCGGAGCCCCTGGGGCCTGCGCCGGCCTTGCGGGGATCATCAGCAGGCCGGCGATGGTCCCGGCACTTCCGAGAGTCAGGAGGTAGGAAAGCGACAGGGCGAGCTGGACGATCCAGCGGTCCTTCCAACAGGACCGGAGCTTCTCCGGGTCGAGGCCCATCTCCTGGATGCAAAGGGCGTCGTCGTTGTCGGAGCACTCGCAGAGCCCCGACCGCGACCCGCCGACGACAAAGGCGATGCTTTGGCCGTGATCGCCATAGAAGATCCGTCTCTCGAACCGCAGGTACAGCCCGAGCAGCAGGATCGTGCCGATGGCCAGCACGGCGACGGCGGCCCGCAGGCGCCACTGGCGGACGGTGTCCTTGGCCATGTCGGCAAGGCCGGCGAAGTGGATCCAGACACCCAGGGCCGTCAGGCCGCCGATGAGAGCCGACAGCGGCAGGAAGACGTACCGCAGGGCGCGCAGCTCGCCATCGAGCACCGTGCCGGCGAGTTGTGCCAGGACCCAGCCCAGCCCCGCGCCGGCCAGGAAGACCCAGCGGCGGCACGGCCGGCGGACCTTCGCCTCAGGGGCGGCACTCTTTTTCGTTGGCGACATGGTGGCAGTACTGCTTGTTGAAGCGGCAGCAGAAAAAGCTGCTGCCGTTGACCAGATCCAGCTGTTCGCTCCGGTCCGCCAAGGCGCCGGCCGGGCTGGGGTAGGCGACCAGCTCGGTCACCGCTCCCTTGGCCCAGGCGGCCTGATAGGAGTACAGGCCGCGCAGGACGCGCTCCCGCTTGCCGTTGGTCTCGAGGATGAAGGGCGCCGGAGCAGCCCCTTTGACCTTCCCCTGCGGCCAGAAGCGGAACGTAGCCGGTGCCGGCGTGCTGCCGACCCAGAGCTTCACCTCGAGATCGTCGTGCTCCGCGAGGAAGAGGATCCGGCTGACCACCTCTCCCACCTCGTCCAAGAGCTGGTTGGCCGTACTGGCGGGGACCGTCGCCGGCTTTGGGGGAGCGGCTTCGGGGGAGCCTTCGAGCTGGCGAGCCTCGGCAGCCCGATCCCCCGGAGGCTGGCGAGCACGGCGATGGGGCGGGGAGCGGAGAAGGCGGGGAGCGAGGCGATGGGGCCCGCCGGCGACCCGGCCTCTTCCTGGATACGCCCAAGCTCCGCGGCCGCCCAGGCGCGCAGCGGCTCCGTTCCCGACGGTTGGACCTTCTCGATGGCCTGGTCGAGATCCTCCCCCGTGTTGGTGATCAGTCGGGCCACCTCCTGCTGGAGATAGGCCGGCTTGCCGTCCGCTCCCTTCACCTCGCTCAGAGCGCGGCGGTTCTCCTTGAACCTCTTTCGCACCGCCCCGACCTGGAGGGCCAGGGCCACAGCCAACTGTTTGGAGGGGGACTCGTAGGTGACCTTCACCCTCCCGAGACGAATCCCTGCAGCGGTCGCGGGAAGACCGGCCGCGAGGAGGAGCAGGCCCGCCAGCAAGACCACGGCAACCCGGGTGGACACCGAAGGCGATCTCCGGCACCGATCAGTTTTCACAGTGCACCTCTTTGGGCTTGCAGGCGACCCGCACCGCGGGATCGCCGATGATCGTGTAGTTGCGGGCGTCGCGGCTGGCGGTCCAGAGGTCGGCCAGCAGCGTCTCGTCGAGCCGCTTGCCGAATCCCAGGGCCTCCACCTCCGCCGCGAGGTCGGAGGCGAGCTCGGCGTACCGCTGGTTGAAAAACTCCATCGCCCAGCCCACCGGCTGGCCGTCGAGCAGGCGCCGGAGCGTGCTCTCGAAGGCGGTGATCTGCGGCCCGGCCTCGGGCCAGACCAGGGAAAAGCCCCAGGCCCGCTCCACGTGGCCGACCACCGCCAGCGCTCCGCCCCGCGGATGGCCGAGCAGCCGTTGCGGCAGGCGGCCCAGGAAGGCTTCGGACGAGAGGGTGCGGCGCACCCCCTGGCTCTTGCGGGTGAAATCGTCCCAGCGCGGAGTGCCGGCGCCGAAGCAGGCGAAGCAGAAGGCCACGAGGCCATGTACACGGGCCTGGTCCCCCACGTCCTCGGCCGCGAAGTAGTGCTCGCGGTCGAGGCCGCCGGGGCCCGGGCCGGGCCAGTCCTGGCAGACCAGGGCGCCCTGCCGTTCTCTCTGCTCGGGATCGCCGGCGGCGAAGCCCAGGCCGTGGCAGGCGGCGAAGAGGAACGCCGGCGCCTCGTCCAGCAGCCCGCCGAGCCGGTCCCGGGTCGCCTCCTCTCCGAGCACGGTCTCGACATCCCAACCGGGCAGGCCGCGCAACCCATCCGCCAGACGGCTTCGCCAGGTGCGCGCTGGTCGATCCGCTCACCGGGTCCCCGGGGTTGGCGGGAGCGAAGAAGCAGGCCCGCGGGCGATGACTGGAAGGGGTCGCCCCGCCGGTCTCGGCCGCCACCACGCTTTCGGCGTAGCGCCGGTAGTCCTCGAGATCGTCGAAGCACAGGCGGCCCACGGCGTACTGCACGTCGAGCTGGTATTGGAACGAGAAGGGGATCGCCTCCGGTTCGCCCACCAGCAGGAGGTAGTAGGGCACCTTCTCCGGATCGGCCGGACCGGGGCCGGCGCCGTGGCGGGCGAGGAACTCGACCTTGCTCTCGCCCTCGCGGTAGCCGTCGTCGCCCACGAATTCGCGGAAATAACGTTCCTGCCGCTTTCCGGCCTGCGCCCGCCGGAGGTCGAGCAGGGGAGCGAGGGCCTCCCGCAGAGCGCTCGGAGTCCGCCGACCGGGCGAAGATCACGCCCCAGCCGGCCTCCTCGAGCTTGCCGGGATCGAGCCCCTCCTTGAGCCCCCGCCGCGCCTTCCCCTCACCGCGCGCCACCCAGGCCTGAAGCTCGCGGATTCGCGCCGGATCGGCCGCGACGCCGCGGGCGAGGTCAGCAAGATGCCGCGCCGGCACGGGAGGCGTCAGATAACTGCCCTGCCGGCCGTCGAGGCCGTTGAACCAGAGCAGCGGCTCTTCGGGGCAGGCGCTGCTCGGCAGATCTTTGGGCATCGGCAATTCCTTTCACGTTTCGGAGGCGCGGTTCGCGAGCACCAGTCACCGGTCGTCGTTCATCCGTCCTAGATCCCGGGCCGTGGGGGCCGGTGTAGTGCGACCGTCAAACCCGCCTTCGCGGCTCACCCAAGGGCAATGCCTGTACCAACCCCGGACGGTGCCTCGGAGAAATGGAGTAAGCCGACAATAAATCAGCGGCTTGGCCCGGCAGGATGGAAAAAATTTCGCGTTGCCGCTCGGCGCCAAACCTGGGGTGGGTTTGCCATAAAGATGGCATCTAGACCCGACAATGTTAAACCTTCCATGAGCGCTGCGGCATATCTGAATAATAATCTGAATATTCATCTGAATAATAACGTTCGGAGCATCCCCGCAATCTCCGTGGCAATTTCCTCAGCAAGCTCCGAGACCGGGCACTAAACCTCCGCGGCGCCTCCGAGATCTATCTGCGGCAGGACAGAGCTGGCCGAGCCCGTGGCAGGGGGCCGGACAGAGCATTCAATCTCAAGCATTCAAAGGAGAAGGATCATGCGAAAGACGTTGGTACGTTTCATCCCCGTGCTCACTCGGATTCTGCTCCTTGTGATTCTCGGGGTTTCTAACACTGCCCACCTGGCGGCACAACCTGTCACCGTGAAGATCACGGCTGATAATTTCTTCGCCGTCTACACGGGTACAGCGGCCACTGCAGGGACTCAACACTTCACCGGCAGTTGGCCGAGCTTGATGACCCCAGCACCGATCACTCCAGCGGCGGGCAACAACTTCCTTTATGTTGCAGCGTGGGACGACGGCAGTGTATTCCAGGGCTTGCTGGCTACGGTTGCGGTCGGCGCTGGCTTCGTACCGACCGGCTCGCCTCTGTGGGCGGTGTGCGCCACCAACAAGCCACTGGCCTCGAATACGGCGGCCGCGCCGGCCCCGGGAGCTCTCACGGCAGCGATTGCCGCCTGCAACTCGGCCAATTCCTGGCGCCCGACGAGCAACGGCCCCAACAACGGAAATGCCTCTGCTGCAGGGCTCTGGAGTAAAGTGCCGAAGATCGATGACACCGCCAATTGGATCTGGCATGACAACGGAAGCACCGCCTGTGCGGGCGACAACGGCTTTTTGAAGGGGGGTTGCAATCCAGGTGAGTATCTCATCTTCCGTATTTCGCTCGAGAGAGTGCGGAGCTGCCTGCCTCCCGTACCCGACTTCAACGTCGACTGGAATGCCGGTTATGGCACCTTCGTGGCCAACGGCACCGACAGCCAGGGCGAGGTGAGCCACTTCTGGAGCATTCAGGAAGCCGACCAGTCCTGGGTTGGCAAGGGCCCGGAGATCAGTCAGTGGTTCCTCAATCAGCAGGCTGGTGTATTCGACCTCAAGTCGTTCTTCGAGGGAAAAGGGCAGCGCCTGAAGTGCTCAGCTTATTATCGCGTGAAGCTGGTCGTGTCGAATCAGTGCGTGAACTGGAGCGACACCATCCGGCTCGTGAAGCTGAAGTGTTGTCCAGGCGACGTCATCTGCCTCGACCTGAACAAACCGGTGATCAGCGACACGGCCCACTGGACCGTCACCGAGGTGCCGAACGGCGTGCCCCTGCCCGCGGCTCCCTTTGCCGTGCCCGGTACATCTTTCGCCTCCACCGAGCCGAACTGGATTACCGCCGTGAGTTCCGCGAACGCGAACGGCTTGGGAGGCTTCTACACGTATCAGTATCGATTCTGCCTGTGCCCGGGCTTCTCCAATCCCACGCTGAAGTTCAAGCTGTGCACCGATAATGAGGCCGACGTTTGGCTCAACAACCCAAATCCAACAGGCAATCCTTCTCTGAACAAGATCGGTAGCACGGGGCCCAACTTAGTGTGTGCCTCGCTCACTGCCTCCAGCGGGTTCACGGCGGGAACCAACGTGCTGACGATCCGGGTAAGGAACCGAGGGGTAGGCGGCAACAACGCCCAGTCCACTCCTACGGGACTCTCGTTCAACGGAACCCTGACCGCCACACAAGGTCAATGCACCCCATGATCGGCCGCCTCGCCGGAAAGCGAAGGCAAACGGACGGTACCAACGTCCGCCCTCGCGGGGCGGGACCTCTCCCCAACGGGGCGGCTCCCAAAGTATTGTTGAAGCAGGGGGCAGGAGTCAGTTTCTCATCCATGAACTGAACAGAGTAAAAGTAACCGTGGAGTACCAGCCCAAAATTTCACACCATTACAGCCACAATCGAGCTCTAGTGGTCTGTCAAGGCAGGATTGGCCCGTTGGCGTAGCGCTCTTTGCGGCCCGAAGGGTCGCGAGAACCCAGCCCAGGGCTTCGGCCGGTAGGCCGATGCCCTGGGTCAACCAGGCCCCCACAGCCCTGCGGCCTGAAGGGCCGCGAGAACCTCGGCGGATCGAACCGACTCCAGCTCAAAGATCTCTGGAGGCCCTTCAGGCCGCGTAGGTTTGTTGCCTTTCTCCCCAGGGTATCGGCCTCCGGCCTCAACCCTGGGCTGGGATCTCGCGACCCTTCGGGCCGCAAAGACCACAGGCCCGGCAAAACCCAACGAAGAAGGTACGTCAGGCCGGCAGGGTTGCCGGCGCTCCCAGGGGCGCAGACTCTCCAAATTTTTTCGATTGGCACTAAACCCCCTCGGCGCCTCCGAGATCTATCTGCGGCAGGTCAGGACTGATTACGGGCTGTCGGCAGATCACCGGCTGGCCAGAGAGCTCAGCCTCAAGCCTTCAAAGGAGAAAAACCATGCGAAAGACGTCAGATGCCAAAACCGAATCGATAGCGCAAACTCCACCGCCACCTCCCGAAAGCGCCTTACCGGCTAAAGTCGAGAACGTCCGGGACATTCACGATCTGGCGAGGCGCCGGCGGCCGTCTTGTGAACGGCTCGAACAATCGGTGAACGAGTACCTGCGTGACCAGTGGGGCAAGAAGCACAACTCGCTGAGTCATTGCGACGACTCGCATGAAGACTGTTCCTGCGGCAGGCACGCGGGAGGAGCGGCGACGAAAGCCGTCGATCTCGTCATCCTGCTGGACTCGAGCGGCTCGATGAGCGGCGCGGCAACCGCCGTCTCGAATGCAGCGGTTGACGCTCTGGCCACGGCGGCGAAGGAGTGTCCCTCCGACTTGCGCACGGTCTGGCTTGTAGTCGATTCGACCAAGGCCGGAGCCGATCCTGCGGGTTATCTCGGCGACATTACCGCGATACTCGCCGGGCCTCCCGCGACTCCGTTCACGCAATCCCACCAGCAGTACCTCGCACCCTTGAGTGCCGGTCCCTTCAAGCAGGATGAGCCGCAGCCGCCGGGAGACGTCACGTACCCGGGGGAAGAAGGAGCGGACGCGATCGCGGACCTCTGCAATTTCTTCGACTGGCGCCGCAACGCCTGTAAGGCGATCTTCTACATCAGCGACACGGCGCTCGACGGCTATTCCGCGTTCGCTGCCGCGGCGGCCGCGAATGCACAGGCCGCGGCTTCGGCTCACGGCGTCGTGCTGTTCGCGCATCACATCGGCCCGGCAACGCCGATCACGCCAGAGATGCAGGACTACCTCGACATGTGCAATCCGACCGGAGGAAGTGTCTACTTCGGCCCGGTCGACGTCGATCAATACAAGGTTCTGCTCCGCAACGCGATTTGCAACGCCTGCGGCTCCGAGTGCAAGGAGATCGATCTGCCGAAGATCGAACCGTGCGTCTCCATCGTCTGGGGCGACAGCGATTGCGACTGCTTCGAAACCGACGACGTCGAGACGGCCATCGTCACGATCTGCAATTGTTACTCGAACGTCTCGTTCTCGAACGTACACGTGGCGTTCTTCAACGTCACGATGTTTGACGGCTCACCGGTTCCTCTGCTGCCCGACGGTACGCCGTCCGTGTCCATTCATCCGGTGGGTCCGGTCTGCTTCGGCGACATCGGCCCATGCAGGCCTGGCGCCGTGAATTGCGTCTCGAGAGAGATCGTGATTCGAACGCGCGGCGCGAAGAGCGGTAAATACAAGATTCTCGTCAGTGGGATCTGCTATCAGGTCGTGCTCGCTCAACTGCACGAGGAGTGCTTTACCTTGACGCTCTGCGCGGACTGAGACGCGAACACAAACGTGAACGAGTGGGGCGAGGCGGACTGGCACGGAGCCCAGTATCGAGACTCTCTCCAAACAATTCGACGGCCGCACGTGGTTACTCATTTATGAGACCGCCTCTATCGGCATGATGCGCGTCCGTAAAGACTGAACCTAAAAAGGAGACAAGTATGATCAGGAATACAGCCTTAGCAGTAGCAGTCATAACGTTCATTAACATTAGTGGCGCTGCCTCTGCCCAACCTAATGTTCTCGTAAATGGCGACTTCGAATCCAGTCCGCCGCCGAATTTAGGGAACAACGTCGGCCACTCAATAGCCCCTTGGGTGCTCGGATCGGGTAACCAGTCCAACGTGGTCAAGGTCGACGGACCAGGTGGCTTCAATTACGGAAACGCTGGGCCGGAATCTGATGCTTCTGCTCCGGGAGCGGGCGTGCCACAGCATTATTTGGACATCACAAACGGCAGCAACGACTTCTACCAGAGTTTCACCCCGCAATGTTCTGGCGAGGTAAATTTCGGCGGCTCGTTCTCGACCCGTGGCAATAGCGGTGGTACTGCGAGCGTGACGCTTAGGGAAGGGGTCGGTACGTCTGGCCCCATCGTTGGGCGAACCAATACCATCAATTTGCCGGGAGGAAATTCTCAAACCGATCCTTGGACTCTCGTCAGCTTTACTGCGCCCATAACAGCATCGACCACATACACGTTTATTGTCGACATGGACAACAACATGAACTTCGACAACGGGTTTGTCAGGTACAAGACGAGCTGCGTTGATCCATGTTGCCCGCCATGGAATACGACGCGCCTCGAGGACATGCTTTTCTACCAAGGATCGGGAGGAATTGCCCAACCTTATACTCTGCGCTTCCAACCCACCAGTCTGTTCAAGAGCCAGATTCAAGCCTACATCGACTATCTGAATGCAGCGAACCCTGCGATCAACACCATTACCATACACTTCAGGTTGAACGACGTAGGTACGGGTGCCGTTCCCATCGTCGGCCAGCAGGTCGGCATGGATTATTTCCCCAACTGGTCCGCCGGCGGTGGCGGTCAGCAGTTCGGTGACGTCAACTTTTTCACGCTGACCAAAGAGCCGATGCAGGTGAATCGTTGGTACAGAGTCCATACCGATATCTTCCTCAACAACGGACTAAGGTTCTTTCCTGAAACCTGTGTCAACCAGGAGATCTATGTTCGGATCCAGGTGCAACGCTCGAAAAGCGCCGCTGAAAATCCGGTTCTTCAGATACGCAGGGCGGATGGACGGATCATCGAAAAGCGCCTGTCTTCAGTGAACTAGGAGGGATCTGGACGGCAGGTTTCCGCCTTTGAATCCTTCAGCGCGGCAACGGGAGCGCCGGGCCAAGGTTCGCTCCCGTTGTCACGCCGCGGTTGCCACCACCACGTCGAAAGCACCGGGAATCACGCGAATATCCACGAAACCAAGCGCGGCGAGCGCCTCGGTGTACCACTCCACTTCCCGCAGCCGGCTCGTGCAGGTGTCGGCTCCGATGAGAAAGTAGGTCCAGAAAAACTGGATGGCGAGCCGGTCGCGGGTGCGGAATTCTTCACAGATCACGAGCCGGCCGCCGGGTTGGAGCGCCTGCCGCGCCTTTTCGAGGAGAGTACGGGCGATGTCGGCCGGCCAGTCGTGGAGGACCCGTACGAAAGAGAGCACGTCGTAGCCTTCCGGAAGCGGCCCGGCGAGGAAGTCGCCGCCCACGAAGCCCAGGCGGTCCGCGAGGCCGGCGGTGCGGGCTCGCTCTTCGACCAGGGGAGACACGGAGGGGAGGTTGAAGATGCCGCAGGAGAGGCGGGGATCGGCGCGCAGCAGCGTCTCGGCCACGGTGCCATCCCCGCCGCCAACGTCCAGCCAGCGGGTGCGCGAGCCGAAGATCTCTTCTCGAGCCGCCGTCAGCGCTTCCTTGATGGGGGCGCAGCCGGCGGCCATGCTGCGTTCGAAGGCGCGCACGCCGTCTTCCGTTTCCGGCGGCCAGGCGAATTTCGCGTCGAGGTCGCCGGTGAGAACCTCTCCGAGCCGGCCGTGGATCTCGCGCCAGGGGTACCGGTCGCGGTCGCGTTCGATCGAGTGCTCGCCCAGCACGGCTTCCACCGCCTCCGTGAGCGGCTCCGTGGTGACGTACTCGGTGGTGAGCAGGTCGTCCGACGCCTGCCGGCGCTCGACCAGCCCGAGACTCTCCAGGCCGTCGAGGAACTTGTAGAGGCGCAGCGGGCGGGCGCCCACTTCCCGGGCGAGCGTGGCGAGGGTGACCGGTCCCGTGTCGAGCCGCGCCAGCAGGCCGAGGTCGCTCGCCGTCCGCACCAGGTCCAGAGCCTTGTCGGCGTGGAACAGCAGGGCGAGCAGGGACCGGGCGTTGATGGAATGGATCGCGGCCGGAGCGTTCAAGCGGCGGCCCCCCACGTCAGGCCGCCCCATGGCGTCCCGCCGCATGGGGGCACGCCGAGGCGCGCTGCTCACCCGGGGCGAACCCGCCGTCCCGCGACCAGGATTTCGTCATCTCGACGCGCACGTTCCAAAGCTCGGGAAACAGCGGTTTCGTCATCCGCGCGCCCAGCGCCACGGTGGGGAAGCCGTCGAGCGCGCGCACGGTCTTGTCGATCCCCATCGTGCGCCGAACGAGCATGAAGTGCTCCACGAGCCAGGTCTGGAAGGTGCTGTCCCAGTCGACGAAGCGCTCGGCGACCCGGTGCAGGTCCGGGTACGCGTCCGGCTCCTGATAGACCTCGATCAATGTCGTTCCCCGGCGCCCGATCAGCCGTCCGAGCGCGCCTTCCGCGGCGTCCGCCACGGCGAGCAGCCGGTTGTAGCCCGGAGATTCGAGACCGCTGCCATTGCCCAGGCTGCGGCGTATGACCTGGAACCGCGACGGCGACAAGGTGCCCAGCACGCGGATCTGATCGCGGAGGATGTTGACCAAGGGCACGATGCGGTCCAGGGACTCCAGGGCCGGAAACAACGCATCCGTCTCCAGATGCCCGACCAGGTTCGCGGCCTCGAACACCGCGCACTTCAGCCACAGCTCCTGGGTCTGATGCATCACCTGGAAGAGAAGCTCGTCCGGAACGACCAGCTCGTTCGCGGGCGTCTGCAGCGCGAGGAGCTCGTCCGTGCGAACGTAGATTTCATAGTCGAGCTCGCCGCGCCCGACGTCTTTGCGCAGGACCTTATTGTGGATCGGGCAACCCAGCGTCTCCCGCAGGTTTGCCGTTTCATTGCCATGAATCATGAGAAACCCTTTCCAAGCCTGAGTCGGTGAAGGGGACTGCGAATGCTCAGGGCTCGAAACGTTCGGGGGGAGGGTTTCCCCTCACTCTCGAAGCGGGTGCTGGGCAGGGCTGAACCGGATCGGGGAAGGAATGGCGGGAACGGCGGTGGCGGGGCTTACGAGGGGCACCCTGAAAATCCGCCAGATTCTCAGGGCCTTGCTCTCGAACGTTTACCCTAGGCGCGCCCCCGCCCGGGCATAAATGCCCGGGCTAGGCAAAGGAAGCCGGCTAAAGCCGACTGAAAATGGGGTCCATTGAGTCCCCTTCAGGGGGCTTCTTCAACTTAGCCCGGGCATTTATGCCATACCATTACACACAAAATAGTAGTGGACATCGGCGCCGCACTCTGGTTTCCTATCCGTTGGAGACGACAAACGGCTAGGAGGGCCCAATGGGGAGACCTTGTGGGGAAGCCAACCCCGAGACGGAGGACTGGGTGGTCGCTGAAACCTCGTCGGCTGACCTGGGAGACGAACGACTCAACCGGCGTTTGGAGTTGGTTCTGCGGCGGCTCGCTGACCAGCCCGAAAAGAGTATCCCGACCGCCTTGCGGGGCTGGAGTGAGACCCAAGCGGCTTATCGCTTTTTCAATAACGAGAAGGTCACGGCCGAGAAAGTGCTGTCTCCCCACCGTAAGGCGACGCTGCAGCGGGTGCGGCAGCACCCTGTGGTGCTGTGCGTTGAGGACACCAGCGAGTTGGATTTCACCAGTCGCCCCAAGACGGAGGGGCTGGGTCCTCTGAACTACGAGCTCACCCGAGGGATCAACATCCATCCCATGTTGGCTGTGACCCCGGAAGGTCTCTGTCTGGGGGTGCTGGAGTTTTGGCGTTGGGTTCGTGATGCGAGCAACCATGGCGGCAAGGACCGCCAGGATCGTCTGGCACGGCCGTTGGAGGAGAAAGAGAGCCTGCGTTGGGTGGAAGGCTATAAGAAGGTCTGCACACTTCAGGAGGACGTAGGCGAGGCGCAGTTGGTCTACATGGCCGACCGGGACTCGGATCTGTTCGAACTGTTTGAGGCCGCTGCTGCGGGCCAGGCAGCGTGGCTGATTCGAGCGGCTCAAGACCGAGCTGTCGTAGGAGGAGGTCTGCTGCGGGAGCAGGTGAGACAGTCGCCCTGCCTGGGTCAGGTCGAGTTCGATCTGGCTCCTGCCCGGGGTCGTTCTCCCCGTCGAGTCGTTCAGAGCCTATGGGCGACGCGGGTTCTGCTGCGCCCGCCTTATCGGCCTGGTAAGAAGCTGGAGCCGGTGGAGGTCACGGCGATTCTGGCCCGTGAAGAGAATCCCCCCGCCGGGGAAGACCGCGTCGAATGGCTCCTGTTGAGCAGTCTGCCGGTGGCGAATTTCGCCGACGCCTGCGAGAAGATCCAATGGTACCTCTGTCGCTGGCAGATCGAGGTGTATTTCCACATCTTGAAGAATGGGTGCAAAGTCGAGCAGTTGCAGTTGCAGAACCGGGGCCGCATCGAGGTGGCGTTAGCGCTGTACCTGATCGTGGCTTGGCGCGTGTTATACCTGACTCGGCTGGGCCGGACGGTTCCGGACCTATCGTGCGAGTTGGCGTTTTCCCCGCAGGAGTGGCAAGCCGTGTATCTGGTCAGCAAACGGCAAAAACCACCCTCGGAGCCTCCTCGTCTACAGGAAATTCTGGCCCTGGTCGCTGGCTTGGGAGGATATCTAGCCCGCAAGGGCGATGGGCCTCCAGGCCCTAAGACGATCTGGATCGGACTCCAGCGCGTCCGTGACTTTGCGCGCGCCCTCGAAGCCCGAGAAGCCTCCAACTAAAAGATGTGTGTAATGGTATGGCATTTATGCCCGGGCGGAGGCGCGCCTCGCGGATAACTGACAAAGTAGAGGTAAGGCCGCGAGGCCCCGGAAGCTTCAGAGTACGCGTCGCCCCTGTATCAGGCGGACCACCAGCACGATCGCGGCGATGACCAGCAGGAGATGGATCAAGCCGCTACCTACGTGGAACACCAGGAAACCAAGGGCCCACAGGACCACCAGAATAACCAGAATCGTCCAGAGCATCGTTCTCTCTCCTCATAGAAAGATTAGGTACAACGGGGCGATTCTTTTGCAAAGACCGAGCCAAGATGCCGGGGGACTCCTCTCTCAAGCCTCCTCGGGCTCGGCTGCTGGTGACAGTCGGCTGAGCTTCTCCTTGTATCTCGCCAGAAGCTCGGGAGGCGCTTCGGCGTTGGGGAGATGGCGGAGCGACTATTGGCAAGGGTGCGCAGCAATGGGAAAGTCCATCCCCTTGGGAGTTAGCGATCAGGGTTCTGAGTGCTTCGCGACGAAGCCGAGTTACAATAATCCAGTGCTTGCGACATTGGGGGGGGCCTGCTAAGAAAGACTACATGGTGATCTCTTGGAACTTAAAGATAATAGTATCCCGGCCTCCCGACGCAGGCCAGTTGTAACCAGTGATCTCCAAGAGCGCCAACTTCTGCGTCCCAGGTCGCACAGATGCAAACTTGACCGTTCCCTTGACAGGGACAGCCCCCGGAAGGACCATCCGACCCGGGTTGGCGCCCAGGGTGATGTCCGACCCGGGATACTCGTTGCCCGAATCATCGATTATCCGACTTTCAGCAAGGCTGAGTTCGCGATCGCCCATCAAGTTGGTTGCGATGAAATCGCAGCGCACGACGGAATTATTCTCGAGCTTGCACTCGTTGAGTTTGAGTCTGAAGTCGTGATCGACGACTTCTCTGTTGGGGTCCACGGGATCTGATATAGAGTCGCAACTGTTCTTCAAGCTCTGATTTTCGGTCTTGCAGCTCTGAATTTGAGATTCCAGGCTGGCTAACTGCTTTCTGAGATCATCATTTTTACTATCAGCTGTATCAACAGTTTCGGTCGCTTCCTCCAAGCGCTTCTGGCTCGAACAATAGAGCGGCAACATTGCGGCGAGGACCGTCGCGCCGCCTAGGATGAGTGGCGGGACGATCTTGTTCCACGCTTTTTCCTTCTCTTCACTTGCCATGAATTCTTCCCCTCTACTCGCTCTCTCAGGTTAATGGATCCGGCGGTACCATTGGTGGGGCCGTTTGTAAACGAGCCTATGCCGATCTTGCCACCGACATGACGTTCGCTCCGACTTCTGGAAGGCTTTCTCTCCAATCAGTCGCCGCCTGCCCAAGCTTGATTCGTCAGCATCCGGCTACGGCCGGTTTTTCTTTACGGACCTCAACTGGGATATTCGAGCGTTAGCTCTAGCAACCTATTCTCACCCAAAGCCCCCTACCTATCATCCTTCTGTCCAATCTGAAGCAGGAACAGGAGAGTCTGAGCTGTGCGAGTCTCAAGCACACTAAGTTGTTCCTTTGAGAACCCAGCTTCAACGAGGTGCGTTCCCTTGTGGAATAGATCAATCGTCTCGAGAAGTACTTTGTAATCAATCGTCACAAATCCTTGAAAGGCGGGCTGATCGATCGAGCGGCAGATGTATCTCATCCGACCTCTCCGAGTAGGCCTATCTTTGTCGTACAAGTCCGGATCAGAGCTCCACTTCCGGATCTCCTCGTCTGGAGCTAAGATATGCAGTACCTTAGTAAGCAACTCTCTCAGCGAGGCGGTGAAGTGGCGTACCCGATCTGGGTTTGTTCCTGAGATCGCCATAAGGCCTCCATCCCACATTTTTACCAGCCGGGGATCAAGGGCCTCCAGCGCAGGCAAAAGTTGCTGGTGAGCCTCGGAGTGGATTTCTTGGCGGAGTTGTCGGCGTTGCTGGCGTTCTTCGATTTCTTCCTTGTCTTCCTCGTCCTCGGATATCGGTTCGATATCCAATTCTGCGACGACTTCAGCGCTAGCGAAGACCTCTACCGTCGACATCGCCTGGACATCTGATGAGATCTTTCCTTCCTCTTCAGCCAGCAGGTCGCTGACCTCTTCGTAGCTGTCGGCTAGTTCTGCATTGGACTCGCCGAACGAACCAAGCCCGTACAGCAAACCGACTGACGCGGGGCCACCTCCATATAGAGTGCCGTATGCGTACGAGTCAATAAGGCTCCGGTGTTGACGGAAAAGTTCGCTCAAGGCGGCCAATTCGCTTCCTTGGCCAATGCGACGGTAGAGCTCATGCCGTTCCTCAATCTCACGGAAGGCAGCGTTCCGCTGCTCTAACTGCCGGACCAACTCTTGGCTCTCCTCGATCCGTCGAACGATTTCCCATCGGTCTTCTAGCTGGCGCTGAAGCTCCTGTCTCGCTGCAAAATCCTGTTGGATTTGCTGGACTGCATCAGGGATACTTCCTGTTGCTCGCCTGATGAGGTCCATGTCCGCCAGAAGCCTCTGCATCGTTGAATCAAAGGGGTCGAAACCCATGGGTAGCACCTCCTCAGGTTCTTATAGTAGCGGAAGTGAGGCGGGTGACAAAGGGTTGGGAGAACTTACGGCCCTGTGGCTTTGGCCCGCGTGTCACCCGGACACTGGCCTTAGTCGTGCCGGCGAGTCAGTCTATTGGCCCTCACCGTGCCGGAAAGCTTAAGCAAGCTGGGCAGCGCGGGCAATGTCCTGCGCACGCCTTGTTTCCTCAAGCCTCCTCAGGATCAGGCTCGGCCGTCGGCGACAGCCGGCTGAGCTTCTCCTTGTAACCCGCCAGAAGCTCGGGAGGCGGCCCTTCGGCGGCGTAGAGATGGCGGAGCGACCATTCCGCCAGGGCTCGAAGCACGGGAAGGAGATCCTTTCCCTTCGCGGTGATCTGGTACTCGTAGCGGGGCGGCCGGAGCTGGTAGGCGGCCTTTTCCACCAAGCCGCCTTCTTCGAGGCGCCGCAGGCGGTCGCTCAGGATGTTGGTCGGAATGCCCTCGGGCGAGCCGGCCAACTCGCCGAAGCGGCGCTTGCCCAGGAAGAGGAGATCTCGGATGACCAGCAGGGTCCAACGGTCTCCCAGGACGTCCAGGGCGTTGGCGATCGGACAGACCGAGCGGGGTTCCGCGTGCGAGGAAGAGGCCGGTGCCGCCATGGGGAAAGAGTACCATCGAGAGGCTTGCAAATCGAAAGTGACCGGGCTAGAGTCTCCTCACTTGCGGAATGCAAGTGACTTTCTCACGAAGAGGAGATCCCCATGCCGAACCCCTCTCAAGCCCTGGTCAACGAGCTCGAACGGGAAGCCGTCTCCACCCGGCGTCTCCTGGAGCGCGTCCCCGCCGACCAGTTGGACTGGCAGCCTCATCCGAAGTCGATGACCCTGGGGCAGCTCGCGTTCCATCTCGCCAACATCCCCGGCAACATCTCCAAGATGGGCCGGCTCGACGCCTTCGACGCCGCCACGGCGAATTTCACCCCCGCGAGCCCGCCGAGCGCCGACGCCTTGCTGCCGGCCCTGGACAGCTCGCTGGCCGAGGCGCGGTCGTTCCTCGACGGCCTCAACGAGGAGTCCTCGGACGCCCCCTGGCGCCTCACCGTCGGCGAGCGGGAAATGTTCACCATCCCGCGGTCCGAGGTTGTCCGCACCCTCATGCTCAACCACTGGTACCACCATCGCGGCCAACTGGCCGTCTACCTGCGCCTCCTCGACGTTCCGGTGCCGGCGGTCTACGGGCGGAGCGCCGACGAGAATCCGTTCGCGGCTGCTGTGTAGGCCGGACCCTCCTAGGGTCTCCGGAGTTTGACCCGCTGAGATCGATCATGTAGATTGAACACGGGAAGTTCAATCTGCATGATTCGGCGCACCCTCGAGACCCTCCTCAAGAATGTGGCGCGGCAGTATCCGGTGGTGACTCTCACCGGTCCGCGCCAATCGGGAAAGACCACGCTGGTCCGGGCGGCGTTTCCTGGCCACGAGTATGTGTCGCTCGAAGAGCCCGATGTCCGCGAGTACGCTCTCGCCGATCCTCGGGGCTTCCTCGACCAATTCACCAGCCACGTCATCCTCGACGAGGTGCAGAGGGCCCCGGATCTCTTCTCCTACATCCAGACAGTCGTCGACCGGGAGGACAAGCCGGGGCGATACGTCTTGAGCGGTTCGCAGAACTTCCTCCTCCTGCGGTCGATCAGCCAGTCTCTGGCTGGAAGGAGCGCCATCCTCCACCTGCTTCCCCTTTCGCTCAGCGAGCTCGAGGGGCGGAGGGCCTTCCCCTTGGAGGAGATGGGGCATGAGCTTCCCGAAGGGACGCGACGGGATGGCGGCCTGGACCTCATGGAAGTTCTTTTTCGTGGCTTCTATCCGAGGATTCATGACAAGGGCCTCGATCCGCCCCTCTGGTACTCGGGCTATTATCAGACCTATGTCGAGCGCGACGTCAGGGAGATCGTCAACGTCGGCGATCTCGAATCGTTCGGCCGCTTCGTGCGCCTCTGTGCGGGCCGCAACGGCCAGCTCCTCAACCTCACCTCTCTCGGCAACGATTGTGGCATTTCGCACACGACGGCAAGCCGTTGGATTTCGATTCTCGAGTCGAGCTTTCTCATCCATCTCCTCCGCCCCTATCATGCCAACTTCGGCAAGCGCCTGATCAAGAGCCCCAAACTCTACTTTCTCGACACCGGGCTTCTCTGCTACCTCCTGCGGATCCAGTCCCCCGAAGACCTGCGCCTGCACGCCAGCCGCGGCCCCATCTTTGAAAGCTTCGTGATCTCGGAGCTGATCAAGAATTTTCTCCACCAGGGCCGGGAAACCGATCTGTACTTCTGGCGGGATTCCTCCGGGCACGAGATCGATGCCGTGATCGACCGGGGACGGGACCGGCTGGCGATTGAAATCAAGTCCGCCCAAACGATCGTCCCGGATTTCTTCGCCGGGCTTGATTTCTGGCGCCAGCTTCTCGGTGATCCCGAGGCGCCCGCGGCCCTGATCCATGGGGGAGAGCGCAGCTACCGGCGCAACGGGGTGGCGGTCTATGGCTGGAACGCGCTGTAGGCTCGCCGACCCCGCGGATTCACCGCCCTGAGCCTTTTCCTGGCTGTGGGCAGGCTCATCGCCCTGACCTAGGCCGGCTTCCGCGGGCCTCCATGCGCGGCGCGCTCGCTATTTCAGCGCTGGCGCACCAGGAGAATTGAAGTCGCAGGCAATTCAGAAAGGAGAGATCATGCGCAAGTCGATCGGGTTCGCCTTCGTCCTGGTGTTCGTCCTGGTCCTGGGGGGCACCTCGGCAGGCAACGCGGCCTGCCCGGCCAGGACCCCGGCAGTCTCCGCGGAGTCGTCGTTGCCCTTGTTCCTGGTGGCGCCCATGAGTCTGGAGAAGGGCAAGCCCGCCGCTGCCGCCGAATGGTCCTGCTGCGATGGAGCTTATGCGGAGTGCGAATGGCGATGCACCCAGGGGATCAAGACGTTCTGGTGCGATCCCGACGGCTGTGGCCCTGGATGCTGCGCGGTCCAGTGCGATTGCTGGATCTGGGAGTGACGGTTCAGCGGAGGCAAGTCCCTCCGCTCCAGTACCAGCAACTCTGATAGCCGTACCAGACCCGAGGCGCCTGCGGCCCTGATCCATGGGGGAGAGCGCAGCTACCGGCGCAACGGTGTGGCCGTCTATGGCTGGGACGCGCTGTAAGCTCGGGCAGGAGGCCTCGGCCGCTCCCTGCCGAGTCGACTCGCTGCAGCGAGCCCCAACGCTTGCGGGAAAACTTCTTTTCTGTCCGTCTTGAAAGCTGGAGGAACTGCCACCTCTCAACTTTCTTGAGAAGGAGAGATCCCAATGGCTGATGAGAAGAGCGTCGAAGGTCGTTGCTTGCCCTGTCAAGGAATCGAGAGCCGGGACTGGTATGCCTGGCTCAACCTGATGCCGCCGCCTCCGGATGACTTCCACGTCATCGGAGAGGTTTACGTGCCGAACCCGGGAGTCGATCCTTTCCTGACTCCGAAGACTCCCCAGGGGATCAATCCAGCGATCCTGTTGCTGGACCTCTACCTGATCCAGAGGCCGGGCATCTGGCCGCAGGTGTTCGTCTGGAAGCAGGCGCGCTACGACAAGATTGGAGGATCGACCCGCTACAAGCAGGTCCAGATCTTCTGCGGCAACGAGCTGATCGCGGATATCCCGGTACAAGAGGTTCAATAGCAGCTGGGTACCGCCGGGCCCGAAAGGCCCGGCGGTTGGAAGAAGCCCTTCTCCCTCCACGGCACCGGAGCGATCCGGTGCTACACTTCCGCGCTCTGAGGTAAAGTTTCACCGCCGTGCCCCTCCCCATCGTCCAGGACCGTCCCACCAAGATCCGCCCTTCGCGCGCCAGCCGTTGGCGGGCGGGTGTGTTGATTGCCGTTCACGTCCTCATTGCGATCCATGTGGCTCATTGGCTGATCACGGGGCGGACGGTGACGCCGGTCGAGCCTTCGGAGGGGATGGCGCTGGGGCGGGACGGGGTGGTCAACGCCGGGCTTCTGTTCTTCGCGGCGGCGGCGCTGGCGACGGCGGTCTTCGGGCGCTGGTTCTGCGGTTGGGGGTGCCACCTGGTGGCGCTCCAGGATCTCTGCCGGTGGCTCTTGGAGAAGGTGGGGATCCGGCCGCAGCCGCTGCGTTCGCGGCTCCTCGCGTGGGTGCCGGTGGGGGCCTTCATCTATATGTTCCTGTGGCCGGCGATCTGGCGGCTGTGGAAGGGCGTGCCATTCCCCGAGGTCCAGACCGCGTGGACGACCGAGCATTTCTGGGCGACGTTCCCGGGCTGGGTGGTCGGCGGCATGACGTTCCTGGTCTGCGGCTTCGCCACCGTCTACTTCCTGGGGGCCAAGGGCTTCTGCACCTATGCCTGCCCGTATGGCGCGCTGTTCGCCGTGGCGGACGCGGTGGCGCCGATGCGGATCCGGGTGACCGACGCCTGCGAGGGGTGCGGCCACTGCACGGCGGTGTGCACTTCGAACGTCCGGGTCCACCAGGAGGTGCGCGACTACGGCATGGTGGTCGACCCCGGCTGCATGAAGTGCGGAGACTGCATGTCGGTCTGCCCGAACGACGCCCTCTACTACGGTGCGGGGCCGATCGCGCTTTTCGCCAAGCCCCGGGTGCCCAACGCGGAGCCGCGCCGGTACCCGCTCGCGGGGTGGGAGGAGGCGGTGCTGGCCGCGGTGTTCATCCCCGCGTTCTTCACCTTCCGCGGGCTCTACGGGCTGGTGCCTTTCCTCATGGCCTTGGGGGTGGCGGCGGTGCTGGCCTACCTGGTGCTGGTGGCCGTGCGCCTGGCCGTGCGGCCGAACGTGACGCTCCGCAAGATGGCCTTGAAGCGCGGCGGCCGGCTGCTCCCGGGGGGGCGCTGGTTCCTTGCCGGGCTCATGGCCGTCCTCCTGTTCTGGGGGCACAGCGGGTTCGTCCAGGCCCAGGCGGGCTTGGGCGCGCGGGAGTTCCTGGCCACCGGCGGGCTGCGCACGGCCTTCCTCGATCCGGCCGCGGAAACGGTGACGATGACGGCCGAGGACCGGGAGCGGTTGACCGCCGCCCGCCATCACCTGGAGCTCGCGGAGCGCTGGGGATTGGCGTCCGAGCCCTGGCAGGCGTTGCGGCTCGCCTGGCTGTCGGCGTTCTTCGGTGACCGGGAGGGGCTGGAGCGTTACTCCGCCCTGGCGCTCGACCGGGGCGAGTCGCCGGCGGAGGTCCATCAGCTGGTGGCGCGAGCCGCCTGGCTGCGGGGCGACGTGGCCTCGGCGGCGGCGGCCTATGAGCGCGCGATCGCCGCCGCGCCGGACACGGTCGCGCCGTACCTGGGCATGGGGATCCTCGCCGCGCGGACGGGCGACCTCGACGCCGCCCGCGCGGCGTTCGACCGCGGACTGATGAGCGTGCCCGGCTCCGCGGACCTGGCGTACAACGGCGGGCTCGTGCGGGCCATGGCCGGCGACCTGGACGGCGCCATCGCGGGTTTCGAGCGCGCCTTGGCCCTGGCGCCCGGCTATCAGGCGGCCCGGGACAACCTCGCGGCGGCACGGGAAGCCCGAGATCGGGTAGAATGACCTTTTCCAAATAGGGGAGATCCAAAGCAATGAGGACCGGACCGCGCTTCACCATCCATCGCCGCGCCCTCCTCGCGGCACTCTGTCTCGCCTCCTTCGTGGCCCTTCTCGCCACCGGTGGCGGCGCGCCTCAGTCGGCCCTTGCCGCGGCCGGACCGGACGTCACGGTGTTTTCGTTTACGGACATCGGCAACTACGGCTCCTCCGGCGGCTTCGTCGGGTATGCGGTCGGCACCCGTTCCTGCAACCGGGGTGACACGCCGCTCAATTGGTGCGACCAGAGCTCCGGCTGCGCGGCCGGCGCGACGACCCGGGACCACCCGGTCATCGCCCAGAACCTCTACCGGATCAAGAGCGGCCGTTTCGAGCAGATCGGCATGAGCTGGCTCAAGCACGGCTTCACGTCGACCAACTCGACGACCGGCGGCTGCGCGGGCGTCACGGGCGCGGGCTGCACGGGTCCGCCGGCGGGCGGCAACCAGCTCGGCATCGGCTGCACCGATCCCTACACCTCCAGCCTGAACGGCAGCCGGCCCCTGGGCCGCCGTTCGGAAGTCGACGCCACGTCGGGCGCCTTCCCCTTCCCGCCGTCGAGCCCGGGTGGTCCGTATCAGGCCTACGACCAGCGGATCAAGGTACCCACGTCGGACGTCGACGCGGGGCAGAACGCCGGTGCCACGTACTGGGCCGAGGCGCAGTACATCGCCAATGACGACGCGGCCGCGGGCAACTCGCTCAACAACGCCTCGTACCGCCGGGTCACCGTGGGCGCCTCCCCGAACTACGCTCTCTCAATGACCGGGACGTTCTTCGAGCGGCAGCCGGCCATCTATGCCTGGAAGTCGGAAGATCCGACCGTGATCCTGGTCAACGCCGACCTCAAGGGCACCATCACCCAGCGCTACCACGTGGGGCGCAAGGTCACCGACCTGGGCGGCGGCCAGTGGCACTACGAGTACGCGGTGCACAACCTGAACTCGGACCGGAGCGCCCGCGGCTTCGAAATCCAGTTCCCGGCCGCGACCACCTTCACCAACGCCGGCTTCAAGGACATCGAGACCCACTCCGGCGAGCCCTACGTGGGCACGGACTGGACGCTTGCCACGACGGCGGACAAGATCTCCTGGACCACCGATACCTTTGCCACGGACCAGAACGCCAACGCCCTGCGTTTCGGCACGATGTACAACTTCTGGTTCGACGCGAACCAGTCGCCGGCCGACGAGATCGTCCACACGATCGACCTCTTCCGGCCCGGAACTCCGGACGCCTTCACCTTCGCCATCGGTGCCGACCTGTTCAAGGACAGCTTCGAGACCGGCGACATCGGCAACTGGAACGGCGGCTAGACCGAGTTTTCGAAGGGCGGCCCTTGCGCCGTCCAGCTCGCTGCAACGATGAGCCCGTCTCCCTTGGAGGCGGGCTCTTTGCTTTTGGGGCCTCTTAGCCCTTTGTTCTAAAGCATTTGAGGTCTTTTGATGAACTTTGAGGCCAACCTTGAGGACGCCCCGGCCAGACCCGCCTACACTGCAAATCAACAAGAGGCCCCCGGGGCGGTGAGCAGCGGATGAGGGGGCGTCAAGGAACACCTGAAGTTCTTTTTTTGATTTCCTGAATGGGGGGACGCAAAGCCCGGGTGGAGTCATCCACCCGGGCTTTGTGGTGTCTGGGGGGCGACCGTCAATGCGGCCTCACCGGCGCATGCCGCTGAGCTTGGCCCACCACTCGAAATGAGGAGCGTCTCGGGGCGGGTAGAACCGGGCTCTGTCCCGCACCGACCTGAGCACGTCTCCCAAGGTGGCCTCTGGTATTTTGCAGAGATGAGCCCACTCATGGAGGAGGGCAGAGGTTTGAATCGTCACCACCTCGGGTTTTGTCCGGCGTAGAAGGCGGAGGCATTTACCATCATCGGTTGCCACCCAGCCTTTGCGAGATATCGCCAGGGCGCAGACGGAGGCTTCTCCGTCGTCGAGATCCTCGGCGAACCGAACAAAATCAGCCATTTCTTCTTGAGACGTAAGATCCAATAGGGAAAGATTCTCCAAGTCTTCCAACCTGCAGGGCTCGATGATCTCCCGCTCCAGGGGGCCCTCTGCTTCCGTGGTGGGGCGGGCGATCGAAAGTACTTCGGTTGCCGCCACAAGCCGCGAGGTCGCAAACCGGTACGGAAGGGCGGTCAGGATCTCCCCGATGCGTTCCGTGGCAAAAAGATTGATGAGACAACAGGCATCCAAGAGGATGAGAGGTCTCTCAGTGAAGTTTCCGGGGACGACTTTGGGTCGGCTCACCGGCTGGCGGACCTGAGGATAGGGGCGGCGAAATCGATCAAATCACCCCGGTCCCCATCCGACGCGGATGGCGCAAGGCGCTGAATCCGGTCGCGAGCGCCCAAACGGTCCGTGCGTAAAATCCGAGCGAGTTGGCCCTCGCTGAGGTGCTCCTGCTGCCAAGCTTCCACGGCCAACGCAACGTATCGAGCCGAAAAGGGCTCATCGTCCGTGGAAACGGTCTCCAGGCCAAGGAGTTGCTGAGCTTCACGAACCCGGAATCCCTCCTGCCGCAGGCGATCCCAGGTACCTGACGGAATCAGGCGCAGCTCCTCGAGCCTTCGGGTCATCGCCTCCACGGAGACGGCATAGAAGTGAGCCAGCCGGCAGAGATCTCCGTGGGTGATCCCGCGCGGCCGTTCCCGTTCGATCTCCAGGTAGCGCCGCCGGAGCCCCGGTGCGGGAATCAGGAAGGCTCTGGCAAAGGCCTCGGCAAACCGTTCCCCGGCCGGTTTGCGCTCGAAGCGCTCCATGAACGTGACTTCCGAGCGATAACGCGCCGTGAGGAAGTTCCCGAATTCATGGGCGAGGCTCGCTTGCCGCCGTTCCGCCGGATGGCGGACGTTTACGGCCATGCAACCGCCCAAGCGTTCGGTGAAGGCGTACATCCCCGCGACTTTCGATGGAAGCTCGAGCTGAAAGACCCGGAGTCCTACGTCCCCCTCGAGGATCTCTCGCAGGTTCACAAGTGGTCCCTCGCCCAAGGCAAGGCGGCTCCGTTCGGCGGCGGCAACGTCCTCCGCGGCGAGCTCCCGGCTCCACCCCCTGGATTTCGTATTCAGAAGGGTAGCGCCGCCGAAGAGGGGCTTGGCAGAGCTCTTCGAGCCGGACGTAGTCTTCGCAAAGGTGTTGAAATTTCTCGATGGGGGAGCTCAGGTCCACATCGGCAGCATCAGGAGACCGTGAGGAGCCACGGAGCTGGGCGGCAAATCCCTCTTCCGGAGCGCTCCGCTGCAAAAGCTCGGAAACACTCCGACCGAGAATAGAGGCAAGACCGATGAGCTCCTCCGGCCTGAGGCGCCGCTCGCCTTTCTCCAGGGAGACGACAGTGGTCCGCGCCATGCCGAGCTGGGCCGCCACTTGCTGCTGCGTCCAACTCCGGGCTTCACGAGCATCGCGAAGCCTAGCCCCCAGGGCACGTGGCTCGATGTCGTTGAGCGGGTTTTCTCTCATGTGCATCTCCTGGTTCGGGCATGGCGAGACCCTTCCAGAGTATGGAAGGGGCTCGACAATGTCAATAAACTAGCTTGCCACTGCCCGACCGATGTCAGGTGGCGACATCGGTAACTGGAACGGCATTTGGAGCATCTCGGTGGAAGCTGGTACCGCATCCCTGAAGCTCGTTCCTGGTTTCTGAGCCCGGAGGGCGCCAGACCGTAGCCCCGGGTGTGAACCCGGGGAACCGGGCCACCCCCAATTCAACAAGCCCTGAAAGGGCGGCAGAAGGTTTGGCGGCGCGAGCCGCCTGAACGAACACTCGCCGCCTCGCCGCCCAGGGCTCACGGCCTGGGCTACGGTCTGGCGCCCTTCGGGCTCAGAAGCCAGGAACGAGCTTCGAAGAGGCGGTTGCGGATTCGGCCGAGATGCGCTGGACCGCCGGCCCGGACAGGACGCCGTGCCCCTTGGCCCGAAGGACAAAAGGCCCGAAACCTTCAAGTGCCGGAACCAGCATGACGTTTCCTTTGCTGCGCCGGATTCGCCATATGTCTGGCGAATCGCCAGACCTGGCCAGGGTAAGGCGCTCTGGCGGTCGCTCGGTCGCTTCATCGTTAGGGTCCCCGTGCTGTGCGAGCGCCCCATGAACCCTGCAGAGCCCTCCGTCTCAACTCTATCCGTCACCGCTGGCGCGATGGGTCGCGGACAGCAAGGCGGTTCAGATTTGGCAGACAGCGTCTGCCAAGTCTCCCTGGGACCGCCGGCATCCTGCCGGGCCTTCTTATCAAAAGCGGAGGGAGTCGGTGTCCGCCGTCAACTAGATTTGCGCCCCGCAGTTCTAATTGTCGCCCAACAGAGTCGGGCCTGTAGGGATGCTGGCTGCCCCACACGGCCCAACGGGTCGGCAGAGTCCAGCCCAGGGCTGAGGCCGTAGGCCGATGCCCTGGGTAGAAAACGCAAAGCAACAACGCGGCCTGAAGGGCCGCCAGAGATTTCTTTCAAGGCGGAGTTGGCTCGTTCCGACCAAGCTCTCGCGGCCCTTCAGGCCGCAGGATTGTGGGGACCTGTTGACCCAGGGCATCGGCCTTCGGCCTCAGCCCTGGGCTGGAGTCTCGCGACCCGTTGGGCCGCAATGATCGCTACGCCTCAGGTCAATTCTGTCTTTATAGCGTAGGCCATTCCAACGTCGTACTCGCTGCCCTACGAGCATGGGCTTACCGGGGCTTACCGAGGCATGACGGTGAGCCGTCGGATACACACTCTTTAGGACTCGATTTCTAAATCTTTGGTTAAGCTGACGGCAGAGGCCACGCGAGCTTCGAGGAGTAAATCCCAAGCGTTGAGAGATTGCTCCCGCACGTCGTCGCCCTCGGGTGCCTGCTCGTAGAGCCGTAGGAGAACCGGAGCGAGGTAGTATTCCGCTTCCCAGGACGACTTGCTTCTATCAGCCTTCTTTGCAATAGCTAGCACCTTGAGAGTCCATTTTCCAGCTTGGCGGTACGATCGCTTGCACTGCTGGTACTCGATACTTTTATCTAGGGCCGTGACCAGCAGGTCAACCCCTTCACCCTCCAATCCGGCAGGCTCAATGCGAACCGATCGCAGCTCAGCAGCTAAAACGTTCAGCACCTGCCGTACGGCCCACAGGTTCTGAAATCGCATTGACCAAGTAGTCGCGTAGCCACCGGCTTCCATGATCGGAATTATAGCGTTCTACCGACGGCAGGCTTGTCGGCCTGCCCATCAACAGCGAAGTGAGTCGGGCCGGCAGGGATGCCGGCGTTCCCAGGGGCGCTACGCCAACGGGGTCAATCGTGCTCTCAGCGGTTTGCATCCAGGTCGCTAGTCCATTGCAGGAGCTGGTCCACCCAAGACGCCAGGCTGGGGGAGTGCTCTCCTGTGTCTTCCCAAGCCGACGGCCCATCATCCATAGAAAGTTCCTGCTCGGCTCCTGCCGATGACTCGCAGTCCCTCGACGACGCTTCATATCCGGCGGCGCTGATCTGCCGCCGCTGGCGGCGGCTTGTCGCCGTGCTACGACAGGTTGTCTCCCGCGGCGACGGTCCGCCACCGCGCTACGACGGTTTGCCGCCCCAGACGACGGTTCATCGTCTCGGGACGGTGGTCTGCCTCCTTTGGCGGCGGTTCGTCGGCTCTGGGTGCTGGCCTGTATCCCTTGGCGGTGGCTTGCCTCCAGCGGTAATGGCTCACCGTCCCTCGGCGACGGTCTGCCTCCTTCGGCGATGATTCGGCGTATGAGGTCGACGGGACGCCACCGGTGGAGATGGGGCGTTGACCGCAGATGATGGCCAGTCGTCCAGGGCGCCAGATGGTCGACCGGAGACGGGGGTTCGTCGTGCGGGGATACAGAACGCTACCAGGGGAGATGGAAGGGGTGCGGGTCGCTGAAGAAACAAAAAGGGAGGCGCGGTGAACGCGCCTCCCGAAAGAGTGACGATGAAGTAGAGGCTACGGCTGGGGATCGGTGGAGGCCGGAGCCGTGGGCGTCGCCGGCTGGCCGGGCGCCGGGGTCTGCGGGGCAGGCGCCTTGGGCTTCGTCTTGAGGCCGCGGAAGGGCTGAAGGCCGAACTCGGCGATCTTCTCCTCGCGGATGCCGTAGTGCTCCTTGATGCCGGCCCGTGCCAGGGCGGCCAGCCGGTTGCCTTCGGAGGCGAGCTGGCGGAGCTGCTTGGAGAACTCCTGCTTGCTGGCCCGCATGGCCTCCTGCTGGTGGTTGATGGAGAGCGCCTGCGTGAGGATTCCGATCAGCTTGATCCGGAACGGCTCGAGCTGGGGGAGCTCGGCCCGGTTGGCCTCCATCTTGGTCAGCAAGCCCTGCCAGTCTCCCCACATTCCACGGTACGTCGTCTGCTTAGCCATACTGTTTCTCCTTCTTCTGAGCCTTTTGGCTCGTAATCCGGGGCCTTCATGACTCCGGAATGTCTATTCCGTTGGTTCATCTCGTAAGACGAATAGGATGATACGTATGAGGATTCATGGTGTCAATAGGGATTGTTGACCCTGGCGGGCCGTAGGACCGGACGGTAACGGCCCGCCAGGATGCGCGGATGGTCTCAGGGCTGTGCTTTTTTGCCCGCCGCCGCCGAGATGGGCTTGAAGCCGAGGATCTTGATCTGGGTACGGCTGTGGAAGCCGGGGTCGCCGTCCTTGTCGCGGAGAATGGAGGAGACGGCGTATTTGAGGGTGCCGCCGCCGGGGGAGGTGCCGGGGGTCCATTTCCAGTCGGGGATCCAGGCGCCGACCTCGGTCACGTGCTCGTCGCCGCAGACGTAGGCCAAGTCCCAGCCGGTGAGCACGGGAATGGCGAACTGGAAGGGAACGGACTCGATGGTGTGCTCCGTAGTGAGGGGCTCCATGGAGCCGCTGCCGACGCAGAACAGAGACGCATCCTCCCGGGGGGCGACGGTGAAGGGGAGGTTGACGACGCCGACGTCGCGGCCGCCCAGGCCCGTCACGAAATCCAGAATCAACTGGCTGCGGTCCATGTCGTTGTCCTTCATGAGGCCGGTGGTCTCCCAACTGACGAAGCCCTGGCCCACGGACGACGTGGGGGAGGCGACGATGGAGTTGCCGTACTCCTTGCCGCCCTGGACATAGACCTCGCCGCCGTCATTTTTGTAGGAGTACTGGAGGATGTGGTGGTCGCTCCGGTGGGAGTCCGCCCAGACGGCTCCGTAACCGCGCGGCAGGATGGCGACCTCTTCCAGGCCCGCGAAGTCCTTGTTGAACAGGAACCCCGGGACGGGGCGCAGAGCCGAGCCGTGAGTCCAGGCCCGGTCGCGGAAGGCATGGCCGGGGTCGCCGTGATCGACGACGGCGGCCAACTGTTGGGAATTCCAGGCCACGGCGGTGTAGGTGTAGCACCACTCGAAGGAGTCGTTGAAGTCGTCGTCCGAGAGGATGCCGGTGGCTTCCCACCTGAGCATCCCAGGGGAGACGACGATTTCGCCGGGGCTCCTTGGATTCCGTCAGATATGGGAGGAGGCGGAAAAGCGGCCGGGTTGGGGCCATGATGGCAGGAGCCGCCACGGGTGCGGTGGTTGACCTCCTGCTTGGGAGCTGAGACACTGATCCCGGTCCTCCTCCGGCAGCGTGCCGGGAGCGGGCCGACATCCCAGACCGCCGGATTCGGGGAAGTGGAGTGTGAAGCTCCCGCCGCCCCGCGACTGTAATCGGGACGAAAACCGCAGAACGCCACTGCCGGCAACGGTGGGAAGGCGCGGTGAGTAGGATGACCGAGAGCCAGGATATCCGACCCGGCGCGCAGGTTCTTCACTTCCCCGCGGGGGGAAAGGAGCCAAGGTGCCTCACCGGTTCAGGTCCGCCCTGATCTGGGCGACGGCTCTGCCGTTGCTCGCCCTGTCCATCCCAGCCGGCGCGCTTCGCGCCCAATCCACGAATCTCCAGGACTCTCAGACGGACCCGACGTTCTCGGATGAAATCGTCGTCACGGCGAACCGCGTCCCGTCGCCCGCCGAAACCGTCGGCAGCTCCGTCACAGTCATCGGCCGCGAGGAGATCGAGCGCCGCCACGAGACCTCGGTGCTCGACCTGCTCCGCACCGTGCCGGGCGTGGAGGTCTCCCGCACCGGGGGGCCGGGCACGGTCGCCAGCGTGTTCATCCGCGGCGCCAATTCCAATCACACCCTGGTGTTGATCGACGGCGTGCGCGCCCTCAACACCTCGGGCGGCTTCGACTTTTCGGGGCTCGGCACGGACAACGTCGAGCGCATCGAGGTGCTGCGGGGCCCCCAGAGCACCCTCTACGGCTCCGAGGCCCTCGGCGGCGTGGTTAGCATCACCACCCGGCGGGGGCGGCCCGGCTTCCACGCCAGCCTCGATGCTCGCGCCGGCAGCCTCGACACGCGCGAGGGGAAGCTCGTGCTGGACGGCGGCTCGGAGCGGTTCGACTACAGCCTTTCCTTCTCGGATCGGGAAACGGACGGCGTCTCCGCCGCGAGCGAGCCGCGGGGGAACACGGAGAAGGACCCCTTCTCCGAGGAGTCGTTCTCGGGGCGCTTCAGCCTGCGCCTGCCGGCGTCCGGCCGGCTCGACCTGGTGGCGCGCCATGCGGACACCGGCAGCGCGCTCGACGGCTTCACGATCGGCGTGGGCCCCACGGACGACCTCAACTTCACCCAGAAGCGGCGGCTCTCGGTGGCGTCGCTCCAGCTCTTCCAGCCCCTGGCCTCGCGGGTGAACCTGCGGGTGCACGCCAGCGCTTCGCGGGACGAAAGCCGGCTGCGCGACCCGGACACGGACTTCAACAATGCCGACTTCGAGAGCCGAGTGAGCGAAGCCTCCGCCCAGGCGGACTTCGCGCTCCTCGACTCGGGCATCGCCTCGGACACCCTGGTGGTGGGCGCCGCCAAGGAGCGGCGGCAGGGGGAGACGGTGTCGGCCTTCTACGACGAGTCGCTGGACGTGGACTCGGCCTGGATCGAGAACGACTGGTCGTGGCGCGAGCGCCTGTCCGTGACGGCCGGCGTGCGGCACGACCGCTACTCGGGCTCGGGGGAGGAGACGACGTACCGGGTGACGAGCAGCTACCTCGTGTCCTCCTGGCGGCTCTTCGGCAGCGTCGGCACGGGCTTCCGGGGACCGAGCTTCGACGAGCTGTTCTTCCCCTTCGCCGGCAACCCGGACCTCGTGCCGGAGAGCAGCCGGGGGTGGGACGTCGGGACCGAGCGCTCGTTCCTGAACGGCAAGGTCACGGCCGGGGTCACCTGGTTCGAGAACCGCTTCCGCGACTTGATCGCCTTCGACTTCGACACGTTCATCTTCGGCAACGTCCGCCGGGCGAAGTCGCGGGGCGCCGAGGCGAGCCTGCGGGTGCGGCCCCGGAAAGAATTCAGTATCGAGGCGGCCTATACGTACAACGACACCGAGGACCTCGATACGGGCCTGCAGCTCGCCCGCCGGCCGAAAAACCGGCTGTCGCTGACCGGCATGTTCGAACCGATCGACCGGCTCCAGGGCTCGGCGTCGCTGGTGGCCGTGCGGAACCGCATCGACTCGGACGGCACGGAGATGGACGACTACGAGCGGCTCGACGTCTCCCTCGAATACCGCCTCCGGCCGTGGCTCGCGCCCTATGTTCAGCTGGAGAACGTCCTGGACACCGAGTACGAGGAGGTCAACGGCTACACGGCGCCCGGCTTCGTGGCCTTCCTCGGAGCCCGGTTCCGGTATCAGTAGGTACCCGCCGATGCTGACCTTCGTCACGGGGGGAGCCCGGAGCGGCAAGAGCCGGTATGCGCTGGGGATCGCGGCAAGCTTTGAGCGGCCCGCCTTCATCGCCACCGCGGAGCCGTTCGACGCGGAGATGGCGGAGCGCATCCGCCGTCACCGCGAGGAGCGGGATCAGCGGTTCTTCACGATCGAGGAGCCTGTCGATCTGGCGGGCGCTCTCGGCCGGATTCCTTCCGGGACGGACATTGCCATCGTCGATTGCCTCACGGTGTGGCTGGGCAACCTGCTGCACCGGGAGGAGGACGGAGGGCGGATCGAGACGTTTCTAGCGGCTCTCGATGAGCCTCCCTGCCCGCTCGTCGTGGTGAGCAACGAGGTGGGGCTGGGGGGGATCGCCATGACCCCCATGGGACGGAGGTTCGCGGATCTCCTCGGGCGGCTCAACCAGGAGGTGGCGGGGCGGGCGGACCGGGCGGTGATGATGGTGAGCGGGTTGGTGGTGGTGCTCAAGGGGGGGCGGGGATGAGGGGCGGGGGAGATCCAAGCGGGCGTCGTGGATCGGTAGGGCGTGCCCTTCGAGAGAGACGTCCCGCCGTCCCCGTGGTGTCCGAAGGGATATCGTGGACGGTATGGGAACGTCTCTACGGACCCATTGTGCCACCCTTGCGTAGAGACGTTCCCATACCGATACGATATCGACCGCAGGCCACGGGGACGGCGGGACGTCTCTTCGAAGGGCAGATCCTGACGATTGGGCGTGGCGCACTGCGGACCCTGACAACCCTCCTCCTCTTCCTCCTCCTGGCCCCATCCGCCAACGCCGCCCCCCCGAAGCGCGTCGTCTCCCTCGCCCCCTCCCTGACCGAAATGGTCTACGCCTTAGGCGCCGGCCCCCAGCTCGTGGGCGTCACCACCGTCTGCAACTACCCCGAAGCCGCCCGCCGGCTGCCCAAAATTGGGGGGATGGAGGACGGCGGGGTCGATCTCGAAAAGGTGCTGAGCTTGAAGCCGGACCTGGTGATCGCCATCGGCCTCTTCCAGAGCAACACCGTGGATGCCCTGAGGCGGCTGGGTTTGCGCGTCGAGGTGGTGCCGTCGCAGACGGTGGAGGATGTCTTCGCCGCCGCCGGCCGGCTGGGGACGCTTCTGGGGCGCGAGGCCGCGGCGAAGAAGCTGACGGCGGACCTGGGCCGGCGCATCGACCGCGTCCGCAAGGCCACGGCCGCTCTGCCCAAGGCGCGGCGGCCGCGGGTGTTCTACCAGGTGTGGGACCAGCCCTTGATGACCGCCACCCGCGGCACCCTGATCGGCCGGCTGATCGACCTGAGCGGCGGCGCCAACGTCTTCGACGACCTTTCGGGGCAGTACGTGCAGGTGAGCCCCGAGGCCGTGCTCGAGCGCGATCCCCAGGTGGTGCTGGCGCCTACAACGCACGCGTCGCGGGTGGACCCCAAGATCCTGGCGAAGGCGCCGGGCCTCGCCGGGGTCACGGCAGTGCGGACGGGGCGCGTCTACGTGCTGGACGGCGACCTCGTCTCCCGGGCCGGGCCGCGCATCGCCGAGGCCCTGGAGCTGGTGGCGCGGGCGATTCATCCGGAGCTTTTCAGGAAATGACTCGCCGGGGTTTCGTGCTCCTGCTCGCCGGGCTGGCGGCGCTGCTGGCCTTGGCCGGCGCCGGCAGCCTGTTGGTGGGAAGCACGGCGATCCCGCTGGGCAAGGCTTTCGAGATCCTTCTCGGGATGGGGGGGACGGGGCCGGGGCTCGAACGCACCATTCTCGTGGACCTGCGCCTGCCGCGGATCCTCCTTTCGATCGTGGTGGGCGCGGGGCTCGCGGGGGCGGGCACGGCGTACCAGGGCTTGTTCCTCAACCCCTTGGCGGACCCGTTCGTCATCGGTGCGTCGAGTGGCGCGGCGCTGGGGGCCACGGTGGCGATCCTCTTGGGGGTCGGCGGCCTTCCTCTGGCGGCGTTTCTGGGCTCTCTCGCCGCCGTGGGGCTGGTTTACCTGCTGGGCGGGAGCGGGCCGGCCGCCTCGCCGCTCACCCTGCTGCTGGCGGGCGCGTCCGTCAGCACGGTGGTGGGAGCGCTGGTCTCACTGTTGATGATCCTGAACGACCAGAGCTTGGGCGTCATCTTCAACTGGCTCCTGGGCGGCCTTTCTACAGCCACGTGGCGCGAGCTCGGCTACGGCGCGCCGATGATCGCCGTGGGGCTTGTGGCGCTGGGGTTCCTCTCCCGGCCGCTGGACGCCCTGGCCCTGGGGGATGACACGGCGCGGAGCCTGGGGCTTTCCGTGGGTGGCTTCCGGCTCGCCATCGTGCTGGCGGCCACGCTCGTCACGGGCGCGGCCGTCGCCTCGGCGGGGATCATCGGCTTCGTGGGGCTGGTGGCCCCGCACGCCGCACGCCGCCTCGTGGGCGGACGGAGCAGCCGCCTGCTGCCGGTGAGCTGCCTGTTCGGCGCCCTGCTCCTGCTTCTCGCGGACGGCGCGGCCCGCGGGCTCGCGGCGCCCCGGGAGATCCCGGTTTCCATCGTCACCGCGCTTGTGGGCGGGCCGTTCTTCCTTTTTCTTCTGCGGAGAGGGACGGGGGATCTAGCATGATACCTGGCGTAATAGGGCGACTCGCGGCGGCGGGGCTGACCTGTGCGTACGGTTCAAGTACCGTTCTGGAGGATTTCAGCCTGACGGCCGAGCCCGGCACGGTGACGGCGCTCCTGGGCTCGAACGGCGCGGGCAAGAGCACGGCGCTGCGGGCGCTGGCCCGGCTGTTGCGCCCGCGGACGGGCACCGTCACCCTCGACGGCAAGGACGTCTGGGCTCTTCCCCAGCGGGCCTTCGTCCGCCACGTGGCCTTCGTGCCGCAGACCGAGGCGGCGGCGTGGCCCATGACCGTGGAGCACGCCGTGCTCCTGGGGCGCGTTCCCCATCGCGGGTGGCTGATGCCGTACACCGCGGAGGACCGGGAGGCCCTGAGCCTGGCCCTGCGGCAGGTGGATCTCGAAAAGCTGCGGGGGCGCAGCCTCGACTCCCTCTCGGGCGGCGAGCGGCGCCGCGCTCTGCTGGCCCGCGCCCTGGCGCAGAACGCCGGCGTGCTGCTGCTCGACGAGCCCGGCGCGCACCTGGACCTCCGCCACCAGGTGGAGCTGTTCGATCTTCTCGCCCGGCTCGCCCGCGAGCGGGGGGTGGCCGTGGTGCTGAGCCTGCACGACCTGAACCTCGCCTCCCTGTTCGCTCACCGAGCCGTGCTGCTCGCCGAAGGGCGCATCCTCGCCCAGGGCCCCTGCCAGGAGGTGCTCACCCCCGACCTTCTGCGCCGGACTTTCGGCATTCCGGTGGAGACCGTTCCTCATCCCCGTCATGGGATTTCCATGATTTTCCCCGTTCCGGAGAGCCTGAATGACCGCATGGACTGATAAAGCGCAGAACGAGATGGACCAGAAGGTCAAGCCGCCCGGCTCCCTGGGGCGGCTGGAGTCGCTCGCCGTCCGCCTCGCCGCGTATCTGGAGACCCTCACGCCCCGGGTGGAGCGGGGGCGCGTGCTCATCTTCGCCGCCGACCATGGAGTCTCCCGCGAGGGTGTCAGCGCCTACCCGCGTGAGGTGACGGCGCAGATGGTGAAGACCTTCTCCTCGGGCGGCGCGGCCATCACCGTCCTCGCCCGTACCCTGGGGCTGGAGGTGGAGGTGGTGGACGTGGGGGTGGACGCCGACCTGCCGGAGATGCCCGGCGTGGTCTCCGCCAAGGTGCGGCGCAGCTCGCGCAACTTCCTCGAAGAGCCCGCCATGACGCCCGAGGAGCTGGACGCGGCCCTGGAAGCCGGCCGCGCCGCCGTCGAGCGGGCCGGCGAGGCGGATACGGTGGCGCTGGGAGAGATGGGAATCGGCAACACCACGGCCGCCGCCGCCCTGCTCTCGGCGCTCACGGGCGAGCCGCCGGAGGCGACGGTGGGGCGGGGGACCGGGGTGGACGGCGCGCGCCTCCTCCACAAACGCTCCGTGGTGGAGAAGGCCCTGCGGCTCCATGAGGCCTCCCTGGAAGACCCCCGGAGCGCCCTCGCCGCCGTGGGCGGGCTGGAGATCGCGGCGCTCGCCGGCGCGGCCCTCGAAGCGGCCCGCCGCCGCAAAGTCGTGCTGGTGGACGGCTTCATTTCCACCGTCTCCGCCCTGGCCGCCGCGCGTCTCGATCCCGGCATTCGCCCGGCCCTCTTCTTCGCCCACCGCTCCGCCGAGTCGGGGCATGGGCTGGCGCTCGAGACCCTGGGAGCGGAGCCCGTGCTGGACCTCGGCATGCGGCTGGGGGAGGGCACGGGGAGTGCCCTGGCGTTCCCGCTCCTCAAGGCCGCGGCGGCCATCCTCCGCGAGATGGCCACCTTCTCCCAGGCGGGTGTGTCGGACAAGAAATGAACGAGGTCCTGTACGAGGTCAGATACTTCTGGACCGCCGTGATGCTGCTGACGCGGCTTCCCGCGCCGCACCTCGACGGCTACCAGGAGGGGTGGCTCGCCCGCTCGGCGGTCTACTTTCCGGTCGTGGGGTTGCTCGTGGGGATCTTCGCTGCCGGGGTGTACTGGGCCGCGTCGCTTCTCTGGTCCGGTTTCGTGCCGGCCGTGCTCGCCCTGGCCGCCGGAGCGCTGGTGACCGGCGGCCTCCATGAGGACGGCTGGGCGGACGTCTTCGATGCCCTTGCCGCGAGCAGCACCAGCCGCGATCCCAAGCGCATGCTGGAGGTGATGAAGGACAGCCGCATCGGCGCCGCGGGGGGCCTGGCCCTCGTCCTCCTCCTCCTCGGCAAGCTGAGCGCCCTGGGGACGGTTCCTCTGCGCCAAGCCCTCGCCGGTCTGGTCGCGGCCCACGTCCTCAGCCGCTGGTCGCACCTGCCGCTCCTCTGGACGCTCCCCTATGCGCGGCCGGAAGGGGGGCTGGCGGGGCCGCTCGCGGGCAGCGTCAGCGGCATGCGGGTCGGGATCGGCACCGTTCTGACGATCCTGATCACCGTCGCCGCCCTGCGCTGGCAGGCCCTCCCCGCCCTGGCCGTTGCCCTCGTGGTTACCGTTGCGGCCGGTCTCTTCTTCCGCCGCCGCCTCGGAGGGATCACGGGAGACTGCCTGGGCGCGGCCAACCAGCTCGTCGAGGCCGGCGTCCTCCTTGCGTTGGCCGCATGAAGCTCTATCTCGTCCGCCATGGAGAGGCCGAAGGGAGCGCGGGACGGGCCGTGGGCCAGCTCGACCTGCCGCTCTCCGTCCAGGGAGCCCGCAACGTGGAAGCCCTCGCCGCCTCTTGGCAGGGGCCGCCGCCGGACCGCCTCTTCGCGAGCGATCTCAAGCGGGCCGCCGAGTCCGCCCGCATCCTTGGCCGTCGCTTCGGGATCGATCCCGAGATCGGTCCCGTCATTGATGCCCGTCTCCGCGAAGTCTCCTTCGGGGATTGGGAAGGGCGCGCCTGGGACGAGATCTATGTGAGCGACCGCGAACGCTACGAGAGCTGGTCCGAGCGCTGGTGGGACCAGGCGCCGCCGGGAGGCGAGAGCTTCACGGACCTCGGGGCAAGGGTCCTCGCCTGGTACCGGGAGCAAGGGGAAGAGGACTCCGTCTCCGTCGTCGTGGCCCACGGCGGGAGCATCCGTGCCCTCCTCGTGGAGCTTCTGGCGATCCCCCGCGAGCGGGCCTTCGAGCTTGCCTTGTCCCCGGCCCGGGTGTCAGCGGTCGAAGTGGAGGAGGGGAGATGCGAGCTGCTGTTTCTGGACCAGGTCCAGTTTCCGTCCTCGGCATAGAATCCCTCCGTGACCACGGCCGCCGGTCTCAGAAGCCTGCATCTGCGCCATGCCCTGCGCCTGGAATGGCTCACCGTAGCCTGGAACGTCGCCGAGGGGATCGTGGCCGTCTGGGCGGCGCTTGCCGCGGGGAGTGTAGCCCTGCTGGGGTTCGGCATCGACAGCTTCGTCGAAAGCGTCTCGGGGGCCGTGCTGATCTGGCGCCTGAAGTCGGAGCGGACCGGCGCGAATCCCCAGGACATCGAACGGCTGGACCATCGGGCGCGCCGGCTCGTGGGCGTCTCGCTCTTCCTGCTCGCGGCCTACGTGGCGTTCGACGCGGCCTTCTCCCTCTGGCGGGGAGAGCGGCCGGAGGCGAGCCCGGTGGGGATCGGCCTCACGATCGTCTCCCTCTTCGCCATGGCCTGGCTCGCCCGTGCCAAGCAGCGGGCCGCCGCCGAACTCGGCAGCCGGGCGATGGAGGCCGATGCCTTCCAGACCACGGCCTGCTGGTGGCTGTCGCTCATCACCCTGGCGGGCATCGGCTTGAACGCGGCTTTCGGCTGGTGGTGGGCCGATCCGGTCGCCGCCCTGGGCATGACCGTCTTCCTCGTCCAGGAAGGGCGGGAGGCCTGGCGAGGCGAGGAGTGCAGTTGCCACGGCTGACGGCATGACGATTGAAACCAAGAGAATGCGAGAGGAGGGCACGATGGACCTCGACGTCAAACACGATGAGAAGGCGGGCAAGTACTACGCCCTGGTCGACGGCCATGAGGCCGTCTGTGAATACGGCAAGGTGGGGGACGGCACCCTCGACTTCTGGCACACCTTCGTTCCGCCCCAACTGCGCGGCAAGGGGATCGCGGACGAGCTCGTCCGCGTGGCCCTCGACGACGTCATGGCGAAAGGGCTCAAGGTCATCCCTTCCTGCTGGTTCGTCCGCGTCTACATCGACCGGCACGAGAAGTACCAGCCGGCCGTGGCCTGATGCCCCCTCTCCGCCTTTCGAGCCGCCTCCCCTGGGAGCAGTCCGTCAACCGGCTGACCCGGGCCGTGGCGGAGCGCGCCGCCCGCGGGTTGCCCACGGTCGACCTCACGGAGACCAACCCCACGCGGGTGGGGATTGCGTATCCGGAGGAAGTGCTGGCGGAGCTTCTCCGGCTTGGGGCCGCCTCGTCCTACGAGCCCCATCCGCGGGGGTTGCCCGAGGCGCGCGAGGCCCTGGCCGCGGCCCTGTCGAAACCGGGGGACCCGGTCCATCCGGACGACCTGGTCCTGACGGCCTCGACCAGCGAGTCCTACACCCTTCTTTTCAAGCTGTTCGGAGATCCCGGGGACGAGGTGCTGACTGCCGCGCCGTCCTACCCCTTGCTGGACAGCCTCGCCGGGCTCGACTCGCTGGTGCTCCGCCACTTCTACGTCCCGCCCGGGCGGCGGCTGGACCCGGAAACGGCCGAGCTGGCCCTGACGCCTCGGACGCGGCTCGTCGCCGTCGTCCATCCCGGAAATCCAACGGGCCGCTTCCTTTCCGTCCGGGAGCAGGATGGCCTCGCCGCCCTCTGCGCCTCCCGGGGCCTGCCGCTGATCTCGGATGAGGTCTTCGCCGACTATCCCCTCGCAGACAGTCCGCGTGCAGGTCCGGCGGCTGCCTCCGGGGAAGCCCTGTCGTTTTCTCTCGGGGGCCTGTCGAAGAGCGCCGGTCTGCCGTCCTGGAAACTGGGCTGGATTCGAGTCGGCGGCCCCCTCGATCTCCGGCGCCAGGCCCTCGCCGCCCTGGACTTGATCGCGGACAGCTATCTGTCCGTCGCCACGCCGGTTCAGAGGGCCCTCCCGGGCTTACTGGAGATGGCGCCGAGGATTCGCGCCGCGATCCTCGACCGCCTCCAGGAGAACCTCTCGACGCTCCGCGCGGCGCTTTCCGGCGTCGAGACGGTGGAGCTTCTGGAGCCCGAGGGAGGATGGGCGGCGGTCCTCCGCTTTACACGCCCGGAGAGTGATGAGGAGATGGTGCTGGATCTCCTGGAGAACCAGGGAGTCCTCGTCCATCCCGGCTACTTCTTCGACTTTGCTACGGATGATTTTCTGGTTCTTTCGCTGCTCCCGGAGACCGGCCTGTTCACGGAAGGGGTCGGGTGGGTGGCGGGGTGCCTGGGAAGTGCCATGTAACGAGAATTCTCGGGAGCGACCTTCAAAGCCATGGCAGACGGACCGACCCTCTGCCAAGAGCAGGCGTTGTTGGTCTCCTTCAGGAGGCCGGAAGTCACTCTGGCTGCTTACTAAATTAAGCCAAGCCCTCGATTGGGTTCCTCCCGTGCTATCTTTTCTGAACAGAGGATTAGAAGATGGCTGCTGCAATCGAAGTGGGTCAGGGTTTGCCCTTTTCGAACCTGAGGTACGGTAATATTTCTGGAGAGATGATGCTCTACGAGGGCAGGATTGGCCGTTTCCAGGTGAAAAGACCGATCGGGCGCGGTTTCGCCGGCGAGGTCAGCCTCGTTTTCGACCCCGACTACAACCGCGAGATCGCATTGAAGGTCATTCACACTGGCCTTGTAGACTCCGATGTGCTCGAAGCTGAAAAACGGGGAGCCGAGATCCAGGAGCAACTCAGTCGAGAGGTCTCCCAGATCGCGCGTGTCTATGAGAGAGGGCAGATCGAAGACAAATTTTACATTGCAATGGAGTTCGTGGATGGCGACGACCTCTCCAGTCTGCTGCATAGTCCCCTGCATCCAGGCCGCGCCCTCGATTTCGCCGTTCAGCTCTGCACCATTCTCGAAGCCTGCAGCCGGGTTCCGCTAGGCGGTGAAGGAAGGCACGACCGGGTCGTGCATGGCGATATTAAGCCGCAGAATATTCGGATCGAGGCAGGCGATCGGGTCCGGCTGCTGGATTTCGGAGTGGCGAAGAGCGTCTCGCCTACGCGGAGGTATACCGGTAACATCTTCGGCAGCCTCCCCTATCTCTCGCCGGAACGCCTTGCTGAGAACCGCGTGGGTGCTGAATCCGATTTGTGGTCCGTCAGCGTGGTGCTCTTTCAGATGCTTACCGGCGAGCTTCCCCTTCGCCGCGGATACAGAGGAGGGTCTAAGCGCTCAGATCCAGCGCGGTGGACTCCGTCAACCGCTGCCGGCCAACCTCTCGCAGCCGCTGCAGCAGGTTCTCACCCAATGTCTGGCTCTCAGCCCCAACCAACGGTATCCCACCGCGGCCGCCCTGAAACAGGCGTTGTTGGCTGTCGAAACCGTGGAGGCCTCCTCCGTCTCCAGGGGGAAGGTACATGAGACACAGCGGACCGTGCCTGCTCCGCCTCAGCCGGTACCCTGGGAAGAGCTCTCAGTGCCGGCTCCGGCTCAGCCTGCCAGGGCGTCCTTTCTGGACCGCCTCCTGGGGCGCTTTTCCAGCGAGCCACGCGCCGAGTTGCAGCAACTCCAGGTAAGCCTGCACCGGATGCGTGGCTCCGTCCCGGTCCGGGCACGCCACTTCACTCAGGCCGTAGCGGGGCTGTATGATGAGATGGACAGAACGTCGCGGCAGATCCGAATTACCCCTCACCAGATCGAGCAGTACAGGGAGCGCGTCAAACAGCTCGACCGCATCGCCGATCCGCTTGCCGCTGCGATCCGCGATGCTGTGCAGGTGGAAAACGAGGTTCACCTTTGGGAGACAGGTATTCAAGGCCTGGCCGACGCCGAGACGAGAAGCTGGTTCGAGAACCGGTTCAGGCGCTGGGCCGCCGACCTTCAGAAAATCGGTGTGGATGTTCGGCGGCCGGCGGAGCTGGCAGACGACCGGGACAAGGTGAAAAAACTCCGCGACGAAGCCCGCCTGCATGAGCAAGCTCTCGACAGGCTCAACGAGGCCAGCCGGATGCTATCCCGCCTCGCCGGTTCGATGCTGACAGACGATCTCGACCGGGAGATCCCGGCGCTCCACGACCAGCTCAGGGAGGAGGGGGTCACGGCGTCATGGCTCGAACGCCTCGATGCATTGGTGCTGCCACTCCGGGAGGCCGTGAAGCAGGCCAAAGATCCTCTGGACGAGCTTCGGAAGATCCCTTCTCTGATGAAGGAGCTCCAGGCTTGGTCCCAGCAATCCGGCGAGCTCCACCGGGAGGTCGAGCAGCTCGAACGGCGCCACCGCTCGTTGGGACAAGGTGCGAGGCTCCCCGAGGTGGAGGCGGTTCTGTGCGAGGGGCAGGAGCTGCGTGGCCAGTTCCTCCGGAGCGCCCACGAGTTGCGGGATGCCCGGCTCTCCGAGCCTCGACCAGGAGGTCAGGATGCTGGTCGCCGTGGCTGGGGATCAACCGGTTCTGGAGGAGCGCCTCCGAGGCTTGCGGCGGCGCCAGGCCGAGGGTCCACGAGGTCATTCCGACTGGATGACTTGGCTTGAGCAGGCCCGCGACCTCTTCCGATTGACGGCAAAGAACCAGGAGGCCGCCCTCGGGGAGGGTCTCGCGCAGCACGTCGGGCAGCTTCGGAGCCGCCTGCGCACGCTCCACGGCATGCCTATTTCCATCGCGGCGCATCTGGAAGCGGAGAATCTGGAGGACGAGATCGGCGAACTCGCACGCTCCGCTGGAGACGGCCAGACCTTGTACCGGCTACGCCGGACCGGAGAGATCGAGCGGCGGATCGAGCAACTTGTCCAGCAGGCAACAGAAGACCAGGAGACGCTGGCCAGGCAAAGGGCCACCCTATATGAGCATAATGCTCAGCTCCAGGCCGAAGCCAGGACGACCGGCATCGAGCTGCGCGATCTGGCGCAGCGGATCGACGAGGCTGGCGCAGGTTCCTCGCTAGAAACCGCCCGGCAGTCCGTGGAATCTCTTGCGGTCGAGTTAGACGCTCTGCAGCGCGAGCTCGAGCATCGGTGCAGGAAAATCATTAGTGAGCGGATGTCTGAGATTGTCTCGATTTCGGAGACGTTGCAACGGATTGGCCGATCTTTCCCCTCTCCCCCGCTCTCCGTGCTTGCGAGCGGCGCTTCTCCAAAGCAAGCCGCCCAGGCGGTCGCCGCTGGCCGCGAGCTTGCCAGGCTGGCCCAGGAGGCGGTGGCTCAGGCCTTCCAGACCCAGGAAGAGATCCTGCAGGGGACACGATCCATTTTGGGAAAGGATCATTCCGGGGTGCTGGGGCCGGATGAGCGGAAGGCGGCGGTTGCGCGTTTGGCGGAGATCGATCGTGAGTTGGCGGACAGCGACGACGGCTTGGTCGGCCGCCTCGAACGCCGTGCGCGGCTTATTGAGGCTTGCGAGCCGCTCCTGGGCCGGCTGCAACAGGACCAACGAAGAGCCCGCGAACGGCGCGACGCGCTGAAGCACCGATTGGAGAAACCGGAGGCTGTAGATCTGCGGCGCTTGTGTCCGGAACTCACCGAACGCATCGCAGGCTTCGTCTACGGAATCCCCGAGAATCCATGGCAATGGCAGGCGGTCCAGGAGCAACTCGACGAAGCCGAGGGCCTGCTCGCCTGTGTTGAGCCCCACGCGCTACGCTTGGCCGCGGAGGAACTCTTCCGGGCGGTCCAGGATCTGTGGCCGGGTGATGGGGATCCGGACGACTCCCTGTTCGCCGCTCTGAGCCGGTGCCCTCCGGGAACCCTTCCTCCCTGGCCCGTGCGCCAGAGAGTCCTGGAGGCCCGGGAGCGGCACTCTCAGGCACGGGGAGGCCGGGTGTGACTTCTCTCGGCCACTCTCTGGGCGCCTGGCCTGCCCTCGAAGGCGGTTCCCTGCCTTCAAAGATCAGCTATGAGCGTGGCATCTGGGGCAAGCTACCCGGAGCCCCTTCCGATTTCCGATGGATCGCCACCACACCTTCGTTCCCCGGCCAGCTCGAAAAGCAGCTCGTGCTCGGCAGCGAAGATACACCCAGGAAAGCGACTCATTGGCGGAGCCTCGGCGATGGCGATCTGTGTCTCGCGATGGCGATCTATCCAAGACGATCGACCGACTCCTTTGGGCGTTCGGGATTCCTGGAGAAGCAGGTCTTTTCCTGGCGGCGGGCCTCGACCCCCGCCGCTCTCGGTGCGCTGGCGCTCTTGCCCCGAGTTGCGCAAACGGACGCCGGAGTCTGGTGGGACCGGAGCGCCCGGAACTCGCTGAGCGGCGATGACGCTCTCTTTCTGTCTCCTCAGGATCACGAGCCGTTCGCGGTGTCCGTCGAAGAGCTGGAAGAGACAATGGACGCAGGACTTGTCGAACTAGGGAGGACCGTCTCCGAGGATGCTCTGGCCGAGTTCTATGCACACCTCCTCTCCGGCCACCGGGCTGTGCCATTGCCAGGGCTCGCCGCCCCTTTGGGTCCCGAAGCGCTGGCTGCCCTCCTACTCCCGCTTCCGCGGGTCATGGCCGACAGCCTCTCCCTGGCCGGCTGGGTACCCTCGCAACGCATTTCCAACTCCGGCGACCTCCAGAGTTGCTGGAACGCAACCCTGGGAGGGGATACCTCCCTCGCGCTGGCCACAGCACTGGCACCGGATCATCAGGAGAGGGGCCACAGGCTGGCTCGTGCCGTCATCAGCAGGAATCCGGCTCAGGTGTCGGGCCGTCCGCTCCGCCTCGTACTGGCTCCGGACCGCCGACCGATCCATCTCGCCCTCTGGGGAGCCTCCGCCGCTGGGAAGACCGCACTGCTGGCCCAGCTCTATCTGGCGAATCTGGGCAACAGAACGAGCGAGTGGGCCTCTTATCCGGCGCCCGTATCCGGGAAGTTCTTCAAGGACATGCGGCACCTGATCCGTACGAGCCGAAAGTTCCCGCCGGCCTCCCCACTCACCCCGGAGCCGGTCGAGTACCGCTTTCTGCACCGCCAGACCAACCTCGAGGTGCCGTTACGGCTGGAGGACCGGGCGGGGAGCGCATCCACGGAGCTGCCGGAATCTATGCGCCAGCATTTGAATGCGGCGAACGGATTGGTCCTGCTGTTTGACCCCACCACCCAGGGGGATACGCTGCACGGACAGGTGTTGAGTGCGCTCGAAAGCCTGAATCGCGAGCGGGCCGGCAAGGACGCCCGGCCGATCGCCGTCTGCCTCTCCAAGGCCGACCTTCTGATCGAGTCAGTGGAGGATCTGCGGCGCGCCTCCGAGGACCCGGACGGCTTCGTCCGGAGGCACGAGCAAATGGGCTTGGCCGCCCTCCTCGACCACTACTGTACCAACTACCGCTTCTTCCCGGTTTCGGCCGCGGGGGTCCGTGTGCGTTATGGAGTGGTCGAGTCAGTCGTCTTTTATGACAACGACCTGAGCCCTCGCATCGGTCCCGGCGGAAGCCCCATCAACGTGATGGCTCCTTTCGCTTGGTTGCTCGAAGAGGTCACGAAAGCGTCATGAGTGAATCCACCCTTCTCGATTGGCCGGCCTTCTCCTCGAGGAAGTTTCCGACCTTCGAGAAGATCCCGTACGAGCGGGGCGTCTGGGGAAAGGTGCCAGGCGCACCCACGGACTTCCGCTGGATTTGCAGGAGCAGCGGCCTCGAACACAAGGAACTCGCCGAGCAGATCAGTCTCGGCACCGAGGATCAGCCTGCCAAAGCCCAGCTTTGGCTCCGCCATGGCGACCGGTACTACGCCGCCGGGCTCTATGAGAGCCGGGCCTGGGATGCTTCTGGACGGACGGGTTTTCTCGAAAAGCAGGTGCTCTCCTGGAGGCGGCCTTCTGGTACGCCTGCCGCGCTGGGAGCCCTTCTCCTTCTGTCTCATGTGGCATCGCTCAATGCGGACATCTGGTGGCCTCGAAGAGAGGACCCCGCTTGGTCGGAGACTGATTTTTTCCTTCAACTCGCCGCCGAGGAGCTCGAGCCGCGCCTGGATAATCTTGAATCTGCCGTACGCCGGGGCGTCGAGGATCTGCACGAAGCCGTCGAGCGCAAAAATCTGGGGAATCTCTACGCGCAGATTTTGGCAGGCCGGAAGCCTGCGTACCTGACGGGCCTGACGAAACCGCCTTCTCCTCTTGCGCTTGCCGTCCTGCTGCTGCCACTCCCGCGCGAGCTTGCCGATGCCATTTCGCTGGCGGGCTGGATTCCGTCGAATCGTGCGCCCCTTGAGAATCTCGGGGCGCGTTGGGACGTGATCGTTCTCCCTCCCTTTCTCGGGGAATCGGTTCGTGTGGAGGACCTCAACCCGGAAGAGAAGCGGCAAGGCTGGGATTTCGCTGAAGCCCTCCTTGAGCTCGACCCCGAGTTGGCGCAGATTTCCGCCATGCCCCTGGCGCTTCCGAAATCCGCTGGCATGACGCCCCCTGCACTACCTCCCGTGGAACAGCCCCGGCTCCAGGGTGGCCCCGCCCTCACGCCGATCGAGGCTCTGCGGCCGGGTGCCCGGATCGTCCTCCCGGTCCCGCCTCCCGGTGCGTCAGATCTCTTGAAAGAGCTTCATTCCTTCGCCTGTGCGGTCGATCGCCGTTGGCTGGATCTGGACCGGTGGACCGGTCATCCTGCCCCTCAGCTCGAGACCATTCCCGAGACCCTTTTTCCCTCCTGGATCGCGACGCTTCAGCAGCAGAAGCCCCAGCACGTGGATGACGAGCAGTGGACGGTCAAGCTGGACCTTTTGCGGAGTGCCGCCCTGGTGCTTTGCCCCAGGGCCGACACGCTTCGGACGGTCGGCCTCCCCAAGAGCGGCCGCATTCCGGCCCTCCTCTTCTCTCTCCTTGTAAGTAAGCACCTTCTGGGGGAAATGGAGCAGGACATCCTGCGCCAAGCCCTTCAACATAGCTTGAGCCTCAAGCCAAACCCCTGGACGCGGCGGCTGGAAAATGAGTTCGTCGAGTGGCCGCCCAGCAAGAAGAGGGCCTGGTTGAAGCACCTGATCCAAAAAGAGCTGGACGCCGCCCGCTCGGCGAGGAGCTGACGTCAGGGCTCCGAGATGCCGACCAACTCGCCGGGAGCCGTCCGGCGGCCGAGCAGGCCCTTCCACTCCTTGATTTCCTGAGCCGCCTCCTCGGGATGGAAACGGGAGAGTTCGAGCGCCATCTCAGGAAGCGAGGCCAGCCGCGCGTACTGCTCGCGGGTCGTGCCGAGAAGCTCCTTCTGGAAGGCTGCCTGGCGGGGTCCGATATCGACCGGGGGGGCGAAGTACAAGGTGGCGATCTCAATTCCCACCCTATGCAGGCACTCGGCCTCGACGTCGACGTCCAGCCTGCGCACCTGAGCGTCGGCTCCCCGGGGAAGGAGGTGGGCAACGGAATGCCCAGGCGAATCTCCGCAGACCATGACAAGCTTGCGCGTCCTCTCGCGCCACGGCAGGCGCCGGCAGGCATGGAGCGCATCCGCGAGAGCGTCTACAAAGTCACCGCCCGGCGTCGGCTCGACCGCGGACAAGACTTCTCGGCATCGCGCTGGGCTCCAGGGGATGAATTTCCGCTTCGCTTCCGGCGGCTGGACGAGATAGAGGGGCCTGAGATCCGGAGCCTCAATCCCCTTCAGCTCCTCGTCGCCGAAAGCCAGGGTGGTGAAACGGCTCCCATCCGAGCCTTCGACAATAGCCTCCGCGAAGCGCGCAATGCAGCTCCACCTGCTCACGCCAGGCCTCCACCTGGCCAAGCAACGGCTCGGAGACGATCCGCTCGCCCTCGAGCGCGAAGCGGCGCGCGGTTCCGTCGATGACGAAAGCCAGATCGAGCCTGGTGTCTGCGCCCGTAGCAAGGATTGGCGGCGGATCGTACAGAGCGTCTTTGGGGAGAGTCAAAACCTTCCGCCCCCGGCTCCACACCCGTAAGTCGAGCGCCTCCCCCAGAGCAACCTGGACTTGAACGGATTCACCACCCGCCGCTTGGACCTCGGTTCGCAGCAGGACGGCGCCCTCGCCATCCAAGAAGGCGAGGTGGATCGAATCGGCCCCCGGAAGGCAGCGCAGGTAAACCGAACAGGAAGAACCTCCCTTCTCCAGGGGCAGAGGGACTGTGCAGATCTCCGCCTCCGGCAAGCCAACGACGCGCAGCGAAAGCCTTTCCATGCCGCGGATCTAGTTGGCCTCCTGAACGAGCTTCAGCAATTCGTCGAGCCCGGGTGACACCTTGTCGAGCGGGAAACCTTTGCAGTCTTGCTCCCCATCGGCAAACGGGACCGCCGCCGCAGATTGAGTTTCCGGCAGCCCTGGAGAGCCAAATGCTGCACAAGCGAGAGCAGCCAGCATGTCGCGGGACTTCTCGTCCAGTTTGCGATCGCTGTAGAACTTGTTCACTTGAGTATGATTATCGGGGACCCCGAAGAGACCGCCGGCAGCTTCTTTATCCAGACGGATGGCTTCGAGCTTCATGAGGCCGCGCACCACGAGTGCGCCGTCAGCTCCTAGTACCAGAATGGTTTTGAGGTCTTCTTCTTTCTGCACTCTCGTGAAGTGATCCTGAGACAGGATCTTCAGGCTCGGATTCGAGCTCTTGCGGCTCGCCTCTATCAGCGCGAAGATCTTCTGGCTCGGCCCCACCGTAGAGTCGTCCTCGTTCCCAATGGTACGTTGCGGCATGCCTGGAATCACAAAGGTGCCGTTGACGGACTGAAGAATGGAATAGGACAAGCTGGCATTGACGGCGAGCAGCAGGCTGAGGAAGACTACAACAACGGGCCACACCGGCATAGGCTTCTCGAACCAGCGCCGAAACCGGGGTACCTTGGCCAGGAAGGGGAAGAGCCGCAGGAACAAGCTTTTGTTCGCCGACGGCTCCGTCGCTTCCGTGCGCACGATCGCTTCCAGAAGACCGACCCGGGTATCCAGATTAGGGTCTCGGAGAGCGTGAAGAACCAGAGTCTCCAGATCCGAAGGCAGATGCTTGAGGTAGTCCTGAAATCCGCGCAAGGACTCTTCAGCCTCTTTGTCGACCGGGATCAGTGCATGGGCGCCCGAAGGAAAAAGAGAGCCTTTTCCCTCGATCAAGGGCTCCAATTTTAGCGAGGGGTGGCCTGGAAGGAGGATTCCAACAGAACCAAAGGCAGATTCGGACTGAGAGCCAACCGGAATCGTCCAGAGGAAGCGACTCCGGTTGTCCCCGTGGATCACGGCGATCACCCCGCCCTGCCCCCGCAGAAGCGCTGCCCTGATCTTGTCGGCCTCAGGCTGGACGGAGCCCCCGCTATCTTTCGGCAGATCTCGGCTCTTGGTGAGCTTCTCCTCCAAAGGTTTCCAGGAGAAAACGAAAAATCGGTAAGTTTGGGGGTGATTTTCGATCCTGAATTCGTAAATATGGCCGGCCTCTTGCCGCCGATTCCGGAAGAACGTGATCGCCTTGCTCATTGAGCCCCCACCAGGAGTTCCCAGCCCGATTTGTTTCCTGCTCTCCGCTCGAGGGCATTCCAGAAGAGCTGCCGCTCCTGGGGCTCGAGATCGTCGAGGAGGCGGACGACGAGAGCTATTGCCACGTCACTTCGGTCCTCAGGGCAGTCCAGAGGGGTGAACCGGCGCCACCCGAAAAGTCCGCCCAGGAGAGCCTCCCACCATTCTAACTTGCTTCTCTGGCTCGGGTTGGCCGCGAAGATGACGCGGAGCGCCGCGGTCCCCAATCCTCCTGGCTCGGACAGGCTCGCCGCCAAGTCGAAGACAGGCAGATCGGTCTGGTCGGGGCGTATGTGTGTCAGCCAAGTCTGCCAGTGGGAAGCCGCCTCGAAGGTGCTCCACCCGGTGCGTACGAGAGCGGCCCTTCTCTCGCTCGTTGCGCTCCGGATCCGCTCCGCGACCAAGGAGAGCAGGTGCCTGCCCGTTGAGCCGCGTTCGATTGCCGCGGCCAGCATCTGCCAGCACGAGTGGTTGTGTGTCCCTGCTGTGAGGGCGTCGATTACAGACTCTATCAGGTTCTCCTGCGCGACTTCTCCAGGGAGGTCCGGGTCCAGGAGAGAGGCGCAATGCTCGAGCTTGCGCCCCATGAGGTCCCGCACCAGTTGGTGGTTGACCGGCTTTGGGCGGCGTAGGGGCTCGGCGGCGATCTGCCGCTCGATCTTCTCAGCGATGTCCCATCCGATCCGCTCCCCCGACCCTCGCCCGTGCATCCAGAAGGCCAGCGCCTCCGCAAACCCGGATGTACCCCAAAGGTTGGGCTCGTCGGCTCCCAGGATGGCCTCCTTGGCCTGCTGATCCTTGTCGAGACATTGGCGGACCGAGGCCAGCCTCGCCTGGAGTGCCCGCTCCACGCGAGATCCGGCTCTCTGCCACAGTTGGAGTGAGTCCACCAAGCTCAGGGGGAGCAGCCCGGCTCGCGGGTTGTCCAGGAGCCAGCCCAGCACGTCCTCGTGCTGGAAATAGTGCTGGAACCGCGAAGACCGCAGAACGAAGCGATAGATTGGTTGCCCGAGATCCGGCCGCGAGGACTCTTTCTCCAGAGCGTCCGCGAACCCGGCGAGAGAGGGAAGGTCCGGAGCCCGTTCGGCCAGATCCACGATCTGCTCCTCCTCGAAAGGAGGGATCCAGGGCCCGAGACGGTGCGCCTCCCCTCCGCAGCTCCACGGAGCGGCCCTGCCGGCTTCGTAGTGGCTGGTGGGCAAATCAGCCATCACCTGATTCCAATCTTCCCGTGTCGCCTCCTTTCCCGTCCAGGAGCGCGAGGTGAGCCAAGCCTCCGCCGCCCAGCGTTTCTCTTCTGATTCGCCGGCCATCAGACGGGACATCTTTCTCCAAGCCGTCCACCAGCCGGTCCGGACCAGGGCGTCGGCGGTAGAACGGGGGTCGCGGGCCATGTGGATGTCCACGAAATCGAAGACCCTCTCCAGGCTTAGTCTCGTCTCCAGCCGGCTGGCAAGCTTGAGGAGCGCGGCCACTCCGAGGGCTTGGAGCAGGCTTTGGTGTTCGATCCACTGCGGGGCCACAGCCTCCAGCCATGGATGGCGGAGGCTCACCCTCTCTCACCAGCGCTTGGACGAGAGCAGTGGCCAGATCGGGGGGGAGGCCCGGAAGCCGGCGTAGCGCCTCCAGAAGGCAGAACGGAACGTCCCCCCATGAATCTCGGTTCTCGAACAAGCCGGGAACCCGCAGCAGTTCCTGCGCGATCACCGCCAAACGGGAGACAGGAGCGGTCTGCAAGATGGCTTGCACGCGGAGTCGATTGACAGCGCCTCGCTCTACAGCCTGCTTCAGTGGCGTCGCCCGCTCGACCGCCTTCTGGATCTCTCGCATTCCGGGCGGCATCCCCTGAGAGTCCAGGAGCAGGAGATCGAGCACAGGCTCCAACGGGAAGGCCAGCCACTCCTCGATCGTAATAAGCTGTTGCCAGTCCACCACAGGGCCGAGCTTGGGCGCGATCCGCGGCAGATAGCTCCGGACGAAGTCCGCACGGTCTTCGGGAGAGCCGGCCAGGGCGACCGCCAAGTTGTAGGTGACGGGGACGGCACACACATCGCGCTCGCCGGGCAGCCCTTTAGCGTACCTGAAGCGCTCTCCGAACCGAGTGAGCCCTGAGGGGATTCGGGTGGCGCGCTCGACCACCGCACGGGCGTACTCGTGGGCCACCGGCTCAAGCGGCTCTCCGGACAAAATCCTTCCTTGCCGGTCGATCAGCCGTGCATCACGGCGGACACTTTGCACACGCTCCTGCATGTCGTCGGGCATCGCGATCAATGAAGTTCCGGGGGCGTGCAGGAAGAGCTTCCGGTCTACGGGTGTAGATGCGCACCCGGCACTCCTGGCGAAGTTCTGCTGGCAGGGCTCCCCGCGCGAACGACAGGAGGCTGTGCAGCCCTGCGCCCACCTCGAAATCGGACAGTGGAGCCAAGACGATCAATGGGCGCCGACGCAGGCAGCTCTGAAACAGGTGAGCCAAGAAAAGCGCTGCGGCATCGGGCTCAGCCTTGATCTGCTCCACCCTGGTGAGAGCCGGCTCCGGCTCGGGAACCCGTTGGCCGGGATCATCGTCACGCCAGGGGCTCTCAAAGACCTCGGAGCGGCCGATGTGCAGGCCCGGGTCAAACCCGGGTCCGGCGTCCAGAGGCCAGAGCCGGCCGTGGGAGAAGTAGGCGCGCCGGGGGCCAAACGTCCCGGCCGAGACGAGCCGGACGACAAGCTGCCAGTTGCGGTACACAAAAAAAGACCATGCCTCCAAGCGGTCATTGAGCTTCTGGTGGTCCTCTGGGTCCGAGCCAAGGGTCATCCAGAGCTCGATGGCATCGAGCAGATCTGAGTCACCGGCCAGCAATGGGCTCACATCCAGGTACTGCTCACCTCGCGTGACAGGTCTACCGGGGCCTTGGCCGATTCCCTTGCTCGACAGCCCACGATAAGCGGAAATCGAAGCAGGAGGCATGCGAGTTATCGATTCCATCTCTCACATCAGCGCGTTGTGCCGTTCGCAAAGCGCGACGAGCAGAGGAAGCTCGACATGGGTTGGCACAGGCTCAGGATACTCGTCCATCTGAGATCTCCCCTTCTCAATCAGGTCGAGTCGCTTCCCTTCCACGGCGCTGAGTGGAATCAGCCACGGCTGACTTCCAAAATTGAGCTTCTGCGGGATTGAGCTGACAAGCGGGTTGCGGCTTGCCATCAATTCCTGATGCATGGCTTCCGACACACTTCGCGCGTTCGCCAGATAGCGGGCGATCCCAGACTCTCTTTGTAGCATGGGTAGATAGACCTGGGGTGAATCCATATAAGGAGCGATCCACCTTTCGTACAGCGTGCCCAGACCACCACGCGGGTCGTCTGCCATGGTGAAGGCTAGAATGCTCTTTACAGGCTGCGTGCGTTTTCCTTCTCTCCGCACAGCTTCGTAGTTTTGGACAACCTTCTCGAATCCGTGGAGGATCAACTTGCGTTCTTTCCGATCGTCCGGAGTCATCCTGCTTCCTGGAAACGCCGCCCAGAGCGGAAGGCAAAAAACCATGACCCGGGCGTCAAGATACCCCTCTCGCCAAAGCCTGCTGATACCACGGGTCCGGGTAGCCTCAAAGAAGTTTTCTCCGGAGCCATCGAAGAACTCGACGTCCATCGACGACTCCTCGCCGCCCAGGATTCCGGTCTTATAATACAGTCGAAGCCGATACCACTGCTGATCTTCGAGGCTGGTGCTGGTAAACGGTAGGCGCTCCCAGGACGTGTATTTGTTGCAGAATTCGCTTAGATTTAAAACGCGTGCCTTGCCTTGGCGTTGAATGGCATAAAAGAGCGTTGTCTTGTCCAGGAAATGGCTCATCACCCCTGCCTGCACTTTGGACCAGGTTCGGTAGGCCATGGCTTGAAAGAGAAAGCTTTTTCCCACCTGCCTTCCACCGATGATACCGAGCTTTTCTGCTCCCGGCAGGTCAAAACGCTCACCGTTGTCCTCCGGCTCGAAGAAGTTGTCTGTATATGGATCTTCGGTGGGCCTGTCCAGACCGACCCGAAGGGGTTGGGGAAGCCGGAGAGGCTCCGAAACCGATGGGCCTGGAACTTGGCCACCGGACTCTTTGTTCCCTTCCTTCTCTCGGGAAGCTCGAGGGCTCTGGGAAGTGATAGGTGGGGGCCGCGTTGGTGGGGGCGGCCTGGTTCGCACCGCGCTCATCCGGTGACAGCGACGACGGAGGGAGGGGGATGGCGCGATCTGCCGGCCTTCCGGAGACATCCTCCGGAGGCAACGGTAGAAGTGGGCTGTCGTCCTCCTCATCGTCGCCACCCCAATCGGGTGAGGCTCTCTCCTGGTCGCTCATGTCTGCCTCTCCGCTCGGACCTGCAGAGCTTTTCGGTTCTCGTACAAGGGAATTAAATGCGGCTCATAAACGGTCACTGTCCGGCTCTCGCTTCGAACGCGAAAACCCCTCTCAACCGAATTGCTCCGGTTGGTGGGAGTTACCTCCCTCTCCGTAGTCTCACGAACGGCCTCCGCGAGATCTGACATCACCTGCTTCTGGAACTCGTTTTCAGCCTGTCCTTCCGGTAGGGGGAAGAGAAAATAGACCTCTACGGGCTTCTGATCGATCAAGAGATAGCCATTCGGATTTGATTTGTAGACCAAGCGCATCTCGACTCGTGGATAAGCTCCCAGGCTGTTCGCCTGGGGGGCATACGAATAGCAGTCGAGGCGTGAGTACTGGTACACCGCTCCGTCTTCTGTGGTTTCGCTGTAGGGTGCCAGCGGCCGGCAACCCGGAATACGCTTCAAATCGCTGACCCTTCGATACGAGAGACTCAGGAGGCCCGGGAGATCTGCGGCAGGGGTCCCCAGGGCCGGCACTGAGCTCTTCAGGAGTTTACCAAGGGGCATCTCGGTATATCCCAGGAGGCTTTCATGGCCTGGGATGCGGAAGAGCGCCCAGTGGTCCGTCCACTCCTCCATTTGCGGGCGCAGATGAGCCTCCAAACGGGATCGCCTGTCGAGATAGCTCTTCTTGAGCTCCGCGAGAGGCTCGCTCTCGGAGAAAGGCTCTTGGATATCCAGGTCCTGGAAGATCCGCCCCAGCTCCTGATAGTAACGCCCCACCGTCGCGCTCGCTTTCGGGAAGGCCACGCTTTCCTGCCAGCGTTTGGCAGCCGGGTCGTAATAAAATGCCGGATCGCGCAGGCGGGAGACTCGGGGGACGCGATTCGGAGAGAAGCCCTCAACGGTGGCGTCCACGAGATTCAGCGCCTCCTCCGCCAACTCCCGGTCTTTGTCCAGGCTGAAGGCTTCGCGCCAGAGAGAGGTGTCGAGCTTTCCGGCCAGTTGAATCTGCTGAAGCGCCTCGACCGCTCGTGCTGCATCGTCCCATCCTCCTCCGGACCAATCGCGGCTCGCCACCGCCTTGACTTCGGCGGTTGACTCCCGAAGCTGCTCGATCATTTCACTGACATGGTCCCTCTTGCTGGCCGCAATGGATTCTCCCACCCACCACACCGTGGGAAGAACTCCCAGGAGGACAATCAGAGCGGCCAAAGGCGCAATCTTTGGGATCATCGCGCTGTCTGGTGGCAACCTCAGGAGGCGCGGCAGCAAGGTCAGCGTCGCGGCGGCCCCCGCAACGCTCATGGCGCTGACCCAGGTGACCTCAGGGAATATCAGCAGGAGGAGCACGGAAGCGCCGTTGAGACCTGCGACAAGGAGCGCCCAAAGACGGGGCCAGAGCCGGCCCGGGCGCCCGCTGCACAGGACCACAATGACCAAGGCAACACCGGATGCCACGCCCGTAGTAAGGAGCCCTCCCCACTTGGGCAGCATGAACAGTGATTGCATCTCCTGGTTGCGCCGCAGGAACAGGAGGGTCACCACGCACACAAACGCTGACGCCAGCGAGAGAGAGGACGCCGGCAGAGCCCAGGTTCCGACCTTGTCCCAGAACCCGATTTTCCCAAGAGGGCCAGGCAAAACGGTCTGAGTCTCTCGATGACTCAGGTCAAAGCTTTCCTCCAAGCTAACCTCCTTCAGCTCGACTCTGCCTGGGGCTTCAGAGGCGAGGGAACCTTCGTAAGGCTCGGTATTGACTGTTCCTAGTAGAATTCTAAGTGTAGGGACAGCGCTGAAGGCCGTCAAGGGGGACTCCCCCACACTAAATAAGCCCGCCTCCAGAGAACCCTCTTCGCCCAGAGGGCCATCGCGGGCATGCTGGGCTAGCGGGGGCTAGCGGCGAACCACTCTGTCACCCGGCCGTCGCTGTTCCTTCGCTCGCTCTTGCCCCCCTGCCGCACCCCTCCTTTATAGAAGGCTGTAACTTGATAAGGAGGAGCGACATGTTTCGACCGAGACGAGGTGTCGTAACCGCGGCTCTCCTGCTGGTGGGAGCGTCCGCGGCTCTGGCCCAGGGGGGAAACGAGGGACGCAACTACGATGCGCGCGTGGCCTGGGCGCGCGAAAAGGCCATGGTGGCCGTGCCGGACGCGGCCCAGGCGTCGGCAGAGGACCAGCTGCGGGCGGCGATGCCGGGGCTCCTGGTGAGCCACCAGCCGGAGACGGGGGCGCTCCGGTCGCTTTACAACCCGGCCGGCCCCTTGACCGGTCCCGCTGCCGGCGACTCTCTGGAGCGGGCTCTCTCGTGGCTGGAGGAGAACGCGGCGCTCCTGGGCCTCTCGGCCGGGGATCTCGCGGACGCCGAGGTCACGGACCGGGTGGCGGGGAAGGAGGATGGCGTCACGCATCTCTACCTGCGCCAGAGACAGGGCGGGCTCGCCGTCTACAACGGCCAGCTCCAGGTGCACCTCGACCGTGAGGGGCGCATTCTCGCCGTCAACAACGACTTTCTGCCCGACCTGGCGCTCGGGGTCAAGAGCACGGAGCCGTCGCTCACCGCCGCGCAGGCCGTGGCGAGCGCGGCCCGGCACCTGGGGGTTCGCCTGCTCGCCCAGCCGAGCGAGGCCGGGAAGCCCCAGGGCGTCGAGCGGGTCACCCGCGTGGACGCCGTGGGCCTGTCGCGCGAGCCCATCGAGGCCCGGCTCATGCTCCTGCCGGTGCAGCGGGCCGACGCCCGGCTGGTGTGGAATTTCCAGATTCACACTCTGGACAGCCAGCACGTCTATGACATGACGGTCGACGCGGCCAAGGGCGAGGTGCTGACCCGCCTCGACTGGGTGGCCTCGGACACCTACCGCGCCTACCCGAAGCCGGTCGAGAGCCCCAACCACACGCCGCTGCCGCCAGCGGACGGCCGCGTCCTGCTCGCCAACCCGGCGTTCCTCCTCTCCTCGCCCTTCGCCTGGCACGACACCAACGGCGCGGCCGGGGCTGAATTCACGATCATGCGGGGGAACAACGTCCACGCCTATGAGGACAGCGACGCCAACGGTCTGCCGCCGGCCGTGCAGCCGGACTGCGGCGTCACCCTGAGCTGCGATTTCCCGATCAACCTGGCCGGCGCGCCCAGCACCTACCGCCCGGCGGCCGTGGCCAACCTCTTCTACTGGAACAACCTGATCCACGACGTCCAGAGCCAGTACGGCTTCACCTCGGCGGCCGGCAACTTCCAGGTCAACACCTACGGCGCCGGCGGCCTGGGCAACGACGACGTGCGCGCCGAGGCGCAGGACGGCGGCGGCATCAACAACGCCAACTTCTTGACGCCGCCCGACGGCCAGCGCCCGCGCATGCAGATGTACCTGTGGAACACCGCCGTGCCGCAGAAGGACGGCGACCTCGACTCCGGCATCATCGTCCACGAGTACGGCCACGGCATCTCGAACCGCCTGGTGGGCGGGCCGGCCATCGTCACCTGCCTGCAGAACGCCCAGCAGCCGGGCGAGGGGCTCTCCGACTGGTGGTCCCTCGCCTACACGCACGAAACGGGTGACCAGGGGACGGACGCGCGCGGCATCGGCACCTACGCGCTCAACCAGCCCGTCAACGGCCCGGGCATCCGCACGCAGCGCTACAGCACGGACCCGGCCGTGAACACCTGGACCTACGCGAGCATTGCCGGCATGGCCATTCCCCACGGCGTCGGCTCGGTGTGGGCGCAGGGAGCCTGGGAGGTTTACTGGAAGCTGGTGGACCGCTGGGGCTTCGACGCCAACCTCTACAACGCCGCGGGCGGCAAGGGGAACCAGCGGGCGATGCTCTACGTCAACGAGGGGCTCAAGTTCACCGCGTGCAGCCCGACCTTCACCCAGGTGCGCGACGGCATCCTCCAGGCCGCCTCAGTCAACTACGGCGGCGTGGACGTTTGCCGCATGTGGAGGGCCTTCGCCGGCTTCGGCCTGGGCACCAACGCCACGAGCGGCGGCCCCAACAGCACGGCGGCGGTGAACGGCTTCCAGACTCCGGCCCGCTGCGACTGCCTCTACGCGCCGTTCCGGCCGGAGATCGTCCGCGTCACGGACCCCGTGAACACGGCCTTCAACATCTCCTGCCCGGCCGGCAAGAAGGTCGTGGGGGGCGGCTGCCAAGACGACTTCACCAGCACCAAGCTGCGGACCTCGGCCCCCTCGGGCGATACGGCCTGGAGCTGCTCCTTCGAGACGAACCCCGGCAGCTTGACCGGTTACGCCTTGTGCGACGACGTACCGGTCGACAACTGCTACGGGCACGAGATCGTCAGCACCACGACCACCACGAGCAACGTGGCCTTCCTCAAGTGCCCCGCCAACAAGGTCGTCCTCGGCGGCGGCTGCCGCGACAACCTGAACGGCACCGTCCTGGAGACCACCGAGCCCTGGGGTGACGACGGCTGGGTCTGCAACTGGACCGGCCTGGGCAACCTCACGGCCTACGCCATCTGCGGCTCCGCCGGGCTGGACAACGGCCGCACCATCAATCGGGTGACCGAGACGGTCAGCAACGTGGCCTACACCACGTGCCCCGCGGGCAAGAAAATCGTCTCCGGCGGTTGCAGCGACGACTTCACCAGCACGGAGCTGGAGAGCAGCTACCCTTGGAACGACAACGGCTGGGTCTGCAACTGGGTCAACAACCCCGGCAGCCTGACGGTGTGGACGGTCTGTGAGGATCCGTAGGAGGTAGGACGGTGAGGGGGCGCCCCTTGGGGGGTGCTCTCTCTATATGAAGTTGTCGAACGCCTCGATCACGCTCTCCGGAGGGTGTTTCTGGCGCCCAGGCGCGCCAGAACCTCCGGGGAGCACCTCAATTTCTGAAGACCCATGACCCGAGAAAGGGAGGTTCCATGAACCGGATCGGAAAAACTCTCGCCGCCGCCGTCGTCCTGCTGGCTTCCATGCTCCTGCTGGCGCCCGCGGCCCACGCCTGCTGTATCCCGTGTCAGAACTTCTGCAACCAGCCCGGCATACCGGCCTCGGCCCCGTGCTGCACGGGCATCCCGGTGCCCGGTGACTCTTGCGGTTTCACGACGTGCGGCAAGTGGTGGCGGAGCCAGAAGAGCGACTCCGGGCCGGTCTTCGATGTGGCCGCCCAGGCGACGCCGGCCGAAGCTCCGGCGCCGTCCTGCGATCAGGCCTTCCCCTGGCTGGCGGCCGCGGAGTAGAGACGGCCGCTACGACCCGCTGCCCGTCCAGCGCGTGGTGCCCCCGGCGGCGGCGTCTGGCACTACGAATTCGCCATCCACAACCTCAACTCGGACCGCGGCGCCCGCGCCTTCCAGGTCGAGATCCCGGGAACGGCCAACTTCACGAACGCCGGCTTCAAGGACATCGAAAACCATTCCGGGGAGCCCTACGACACCACCGACTGGACGGTCGCCACCTCGGGCAGCGCCCTCTCCTGGGCCACCAACACCTTCGCCAACGACCAGAACGCCAATGCCCTGCGCTGGGCGACGCTCTACAACTTCTGGTTCGACGCCGACCAGCCGCCCACGGGGGCGATCGTGTACACCCTCGACCTGTTCAAGCCGGGAGACCCGGCCGCGGTCTCGTTCCACATCGGCGACGACCTCTTCGCCGACGGCTTCGAGAGGCGTTGTTGACGCCGTTGCCGGCGGCTGCGTCGTCGGGCGGTTTGACAGGCTGAAGCTGAACGAGTTAGGCTATTCGGTTATGCTAAATAGTGCCGCCGGCCGCACGGACCGTTCCGTTGTCGGGTGAGGATGCCACCGCACAAAAGGAAGGCTTCTCATGACCCAGTTGAGCCGTGTCCTACCCTTACCGCTGGTTTTGGTAACGGTCGCGATCTTGTTCCCGGAGGCGGTTGCGGCGCAGGGCTCCTGCTGTCAATGCAGCTTCAACGGAACGAACTGTTCGGCTTGCTGCTACGTCGATCAGACTGCGAGTTGCGCGGTCGAGAGCATTGGTTCGGTCTCCTACTGTGCGTGCATCTGCGTCGGAGGTGGCGGGAGTGGTGGCGGTGGAGGCGTCGGCTGCAGTGTCACACTCGACTCGCGCACGACCGTCATGGGATTGGATCGGGGCTCGGAGCGGGGGGCGAAGGCTGCGCCCCACCAGCTCGGGTTCGGCCTCCTGAATCCGGGAGAGCGGCGGGACGGATCCTACAACTTCGAAGAGTGGGCGGTGGTGTCGTCAGCGGGCGAGGTGCTGCGAGCCTCTACCGTCGAATTCGCGAGCCGTGTCCAAAAGGAGGGTGAGCACTTTCGGCCGCGCGGGAAGGCCGGCGCCTCCGCGGTCCTCGTGATCGAAGACGCGGAGCATCCGCAGAACAGTCTCGAGATCCCGATGCCGTCCTTGGTCCCCATCGACATCGACGTGGATCTGCCGGCGAGCCTCGCCGGCACATCGATGTGGTTCCGGGCGGAAGTCGGTAAGGACGGAACCGTGGATCAACTGCTCCTGTTGAATGTTCCCGATGACTTGACGTGGGGCCGGGAGCTGGACTCGCTCAACAACCGGCTACGAGACCGTCTGAACCTTCGCTACGCCGATGAGAGGCGGCATCGCGTGGTGGTGTTCGGGTTGATGCGGGCGAACCCGGAAGGCCATCTCGTGATGGCGGCCTCCCGGGTGCTGCTTCCCAAATGCTGCTGCAACGGGCGCCGCTGCGTTTGAGTGCTCACTGGCCGCTGATGCCGCTGATATCGAGCATGACCGGAGTCTCGCGGTAGGCCTCCGGGAAGACCCGCTTCAGGGCGGCGATCTTCGGCAGGTCGTTGCGCACGATGTAGGGGTGGCCGGGGTTGTGGATCAGGAAGTCCTGGTGGTAGTCCTCCGCCGGATAGAAGGCCTTCAGGGGCTCGATCTTGGTGACGATCGGGTCCTTGAAGACGTTCGCCTTCGTGAGCTGCGCCACGTACGCCTTGGCGACGCGCTCCTGGGTGGGGGAGGCGAAGAAGATCTCCGACCGGTAGCTGGGTCCGGAGTCCGGACCCTGGCGGTTGAGCTGCGTGGGGTCGTGGGCGACGGCGAAGTAGAGCCGCAGAAGCTGCCCGTACGAGACCTTTTTGGGATCGAAGGTGATCTCCACCGACTCGGCATGGCCGGTCCGCTCGGTCCCCACCATCTCGTAGTGCGCGGTTTCCTTGGTGCCGCCCGAATAGCCGGCGACGACCTTGGTCACCCCCTGCACGTGCTCGAACATCCCCTGAAGACCCCAGAAGCAGCCTCCCGCGAGCACCGCGGTCTCGAGCCCCTTCGCCTCCGCCGCCGGTGTATCGACCGCCGCAACCGGAATCGCCTTGTCCACCGCCTCGGCCCCCGCCTGGCAGGCCCATCCAAAAGCCGCGAGCGTCAAAGCCGCGACGGTCGTCTTGATCGGGTTGTGCATCGTTGTCTTCCCCTGGAGAGCGTGGACGGGCGCGCGAGTGCGCCGGTCCATAGGTTCATACGCTTCGGCGGGAGTTGGCGGATTCGAACTTTGACCCGGAATCAGTAATGGTAGCGAGCCTGGAGGAAGTCGATCCGCTCGGCTTCCACGGAGTAGACCAAGCGGTGCTCCTGGGAGATCCGCCGGGACCAGAGGCCGGGGCCGAGGTGTTTGAGCGGTTCGGGCTTACCGAGCCCATCGAAAGGGTCGCGCAGCACCGCGTCCAGCAGGTCGAGGACTCGGAGCGCCACCTTACGGTCCGTCTTCACCCACCAGCGGAGATCTTCGAGGAAGGCGGGAGTGAAGAGCGCGATCCGCTCTTTACCGGTCGCCTTCGCCACCCGGTGCCTTGCCACCCGGTATCTTGCTACCCAATATGTCGCGGCGCAGATCCTCGACGCTCCTCACCAAGCCCTCTCCGCGATGGGCTTGGCCGATAGCGAGCAGGAGCCGTTCCGCATTGCGCGGCGAACGCATCAGATGAGCGGTCTCCAACAATCCCTCGTATTCGGCTGCGTCGATCATGGCAACGCGTTTGCCTCCGCGGCGGGTAACGATCACCACTTCGCGATCGTCAGTGACTCGATCCATCAAGGAGGCGAGCTTCTCACGGGCTTGGCTGTAGGTCGTCTCGATCGCCATGGCGCTATTGTACAGCCTTTCTGGACAAGTACTGGGCTCGCTTCCTGGAGATTCCCACCCGGCCGTAAGCAGCCGGAGAGCTATTGGCTAAACTGAAGGTCTCCATGGAAGGGAGGCCCAGCATGCCGATCCGACCGCCCTCTGTCGCCAACCGCCGTGCCCTGCTCGCGGCGGGCTGCATCATCGCGCTGGCGGGCCTCCTGGCCGCCGGCGGGCCTGACCGTCCACACGCTTGAGCTGTTCAAGCCCGGAGACCCGGATTCGGTGTCGTTCACCACCGGCAACGGCCTGTTCGCCGACGGCTTCGAGTCGGGCGGGCTGGCCGCCTGGTCGGGGAGCGGGCCGTAGGCTAGACGCAGGCTTAGAGCATCTCCCCGGCCAGCCGGGCGATCCTGCCGAAGCCTCCGGCCTTGGCGTCGCGCTGGAGCTCTTCGGCGAGGGTGCGCACGCGTTCGGGGTGGTCCCCCCTCTCCCGGGCGAGGTGCGCCTGGAGGAGGCGGGCTTCCATGAGCAGCGCCCCGTGGGAGAGGCGGCGGCATTCGGCGGCCACGCCGTCGAGCCGCCGCTCGGCCTCCGGCCAGCGCCCGGTATGCAGGGCATGGTCGGCCCGTGCCAGCTCGAGATGGAGGCGTACGTCGGCCGACCGCGCCACGACGGGATCGCGCGCCCCGAGATCGATCCAGGGGAGCCCCTTCGCCGGGAAGCCCACCTCGGTCCAGCAGCGCCCGGCCGTGATCTGCACGACGGCGACGTTCTGGTCGTCCAGGGTCTGGAGCTCCCGCGCGGCCTCTTCCAGGCGGCGGCAGGTCGAGGGGCTGTACGGCTCTTCGATCTCGGCGCGGGCGGCCCGGAGCTGGGCCACGCTGTCCGCTTCGCCGGCTTTCGCGTGCAGGGCGGCGGCTTGGTCCATCCACTCGAAGGCCTGCCGGCGATCCCCCTGAAGCGCGGCGAGATCGCCGCGGGAGGAGAGGATGACGGCGAGGTCGCGCTGCGTGCCGAGCTCGCGGCTCGTGGCCTCCGCTTCGTCGAGGAGCGACTCGATCTCGCCCAGAGAGCCCCGTTTCAGGAGGACCTCGGCCAGGCTTTCCAACGACAACGTGAGCCCCCGCTGGTCATGGGCTTCGCGCTTGAGGGCGATCGCCCCGCGGAAGCCTGCCTCGGCTTCCGGCAGGCGGCCCAGTTGCTGATCGACGTTGGCCAGGTTGTGCAGGAGCCGCGATTCATTGAGGCGGTCGCCGAACCCCCGGCTGATCGCGAGGCCTTCCGCGAACGCCGCCCGCGCTTCCTCAAGGAGGCCCCGGCGCCGGCGCGAAGCGCCCAGAATGATGAGCGCCCGCGCGACGCCGTCGGAGTTGCCCAGGCTCCGGTTCAGGCGGAGCCCCTCACCGCACTCCCGCTCCACCTGCTCGTGCCGGGCTTCGCGGAGGGAGGCCAGGCAGAGGAAATAGAACGAGCGCTGCACGCCCCCGGCCTGGCCGCTCGCGAGGAACAGCCGGCGGGCCTGCTCGGCGGCCTTGCGGGCTTCCGGCGGGTTTCCCAGGCCGTCCTGGGCATAGCTATCCAGGAGCAGGCCCCTGCCCAGGAGTGAGGTCAGGCCGCGGTTCTTCGCCTCGGCGAGGAAAGCGGTGGCGCGGTCGTGAAGCTCCTCCACGCGGCCCAGGGAATCGAGCACCTCGAGCTCGAGCAGGCCGATCCTCAGATCCTCTCCTTCGGGCGGAGGAAGGGCCCGGAGCTGCGCGGCGACCTGCTGGGCCTTCCCGGTGTCGCCGGTCCGCCGGAGGCTGTGGGCGAAGAGCAGGCCCGTTTCCAGGTCGTCCGGCCGGAGGAGGCGGAGCGATTGCAGGATTGCCACCTCCTCGGCCCTCTTCCCCGAGGTCCGCAGGGCGACGGACTCCACCAGGAGCCGGCTCTCGCGCGGCAGATCCTTGGCGAGCGCCAGGGCCCGCTTCCCCTCCTCGCCGGCCTCCGCGGCCCGGTCCGCCATCGACAGCACGTCCGCCAGGGCGGCGCGCACGAGGGGGTTTCGGGGATCGGCGGCGACGGCGGCGCGGAGCTGGCGCAGAGCCTCCGGAGCGTCGTAGCGGGCGCGGGCCGCGAGCCCCTGCCGGTAGCTCTCCAGGGCCGCCGTGCGCACCGGAGCCGCCAGCCAGGCCGGAGCGCCGGGCGGCGGGGGAGTGACCAAGGAGGCTCGCCAGACGTCCCAACCCCAGACGGCGGCCACGAGGAGCGCCACGAAGACCAGGTTGAGCAGGAGCGTCCGCCTGCGTTTGGCCGTCCGGCCCGCGCGGTAGAGAAGCGAGCCGCGCCGCGCCAGCACCGGCCGCCCTTCCAGGTGGCGCTCCAGGTCCGCCGCGAATTCGGCGGCGGACGCGTAGCGCTGCCCGGGCTCCTTGCGCAGGGCTTTGAGAAGAATCGCGTCGAGATCGCCCCGCAGCTCGCGGCAGGCCGCCGAGGGTCTCTCCGGCTCCTGCTCGCGGATGGCGCGCGCCAGCGTTTCGAGGCTCGCGTCGGCCAGCCGGTAGGGGCGGCGGCCGGTGAGCAGCTCGTAGAGCACGACGCCCAGGGAGTAGACGTCGGACCTCACGCCGGCCGCCTCGCCGCGCACCTGCTCGGGGCTGGCGTAGGAGAGCGTCATGGCGTGGCGGAGGAACGTCTCCGTCTCGCCGGCCTCGGCTCCCTCCGGCTGCAGGCGTGCGATGCCGAAATCCACCAGCTTGGGCTCGCCACGGCTGGAGACCAGGATGTTGCCGGGCTTCAGATCCCGGTGCACGACGCCCGCCGCATGCGCGTGCCCGACCGCCGCGAGGATGGCGAGAAACAGCCGCAGCCGGTCCCGCAGCGGCGTCTGGGCCTGCCGGCAGGCGTCGAGCACCGTCGTTCCCTCGACCAGCTCCATCGCGAGGTAAGGGCGGCCCGACGGCGTCATGCCGGCGTCGTACAGGCGTGCGATCCCCGGGTGCTCCAGGCTGGCGAGGATCCCCTGTTCGGCCCGGAAGCGCCCCGTGAGTGAGGCGTCTGGCCCGCGGTCGACCACCTTGAGCGCCACCCGGCGGGTGAAACCCTCGCCCTGCTGGTCGGCCAGGTAGACGGTGGAGCTGCCTCCCCGTCCAATCCGCTTCAGCAGACGATAGCCGGGCACCTCCTCCCGGGGCTCATTCTGTTTGTCCTCGGGGGGAAGGCGGAGAAGAGGTGCGTCGAGAGGCGTGGTGGCCCGTTCGCTGGCGGCGAGCAGCGCGCCGAGCTCCGAGGCGAAGGCGGAGTCGCCCGCGCAGAGGCGCCGGACCGCCTCCTCGCGCTCCTCCAGCGCCAGCTCGGAGACCTCGTGAAAGGCCTCCTGGAGCCGCGCGAAGCGGGAGGGTCCGGCGGGCGGGGCGCTCATGCGGAGGGGCTGAGTTGGTTCAGCAGCCAGGAACGGGCAAAGGCCCAGTCGCGCTTCACCGTGCGCGGCGAGCACTCCAGAACCTCGGCGGCCTCCTCGACCGTGAGGCCGCCGAAGAAGCGCATCTCCACGAGGCGGGTCAGGCGGGGCTCTTCCGCCGCCAGCCGGTCGAGCGCCCGGTCGAGGTCGATCAGCTCCGCGGGGCTCAGGGCGGGCTCCGCGGTGCCCTCCCAATCTTCGAGAGGCCCCACGAAAAGAGCGTCCGCTCCGCGCTTGGCGGCCAGGCGGCTACGGGCGTGATCGACCAGAATCCGTCTCATGATCCTGGAGGAAAAGGCGAAAAAATGCTTCCGGTCGTGCCACCGGATGTCCCGGAGGCCCTGGAGCTTGAGGAACGCCTCGTTGACCAGCGCGGTCGGCTGAAGCGTATGGCTGGCCCGCTCGCCGTGCAGGTGCTGCGCGGCGAGGGCGCGGAGCTGCCGGTAGACCGAGGGGATGAGGCGTTCCAGAGCCTGGTCGTCGCCGCTCTTCCAGGCTTGCAGCAGAACGGTGACGTCGGGATCCGCCGCGGGATCGTCGGACAGAATTCCATTCAAAACCGCATGATCCTCCTGCCAAGAACGTACGGATCTCCATATTCAAATGTTGATCGGCAGAGAACCATTTCAGACCGGAGGGAGGAGAAGCAAGGCCCGCCGGAGCCTGGAGAGGCCCGGCGGGAGCGGCCAAACGGGAAGGGTCAGCAGCCGGTCAGCACGCGCGGTAGGAGTTGACGCACCCCAGGTTGGTGTTCTGGCAGCAATTGGTGTCGACCATGCTGGGGCAGTCACAGACGCTCAAGCAGGTGGCGCAATTGGTGGGAGCACCACTGGGAAGGGTCCAACCACCACCGGCAGCCCCGCTCAGACGGTTCTCCGTCAGACTTCCGATCGTCTCGCGGTTGAGGGTGAGCTTCGAGCGCGATTTCTTCATGGTCTCTCCTCTTGGGTAGGGACGGCCCGCTGGATGGCAGGTTCGTCGAGAGGAGAGGCGGAAAAGAGAGCCCACAGGGGCCAACCCATTTCGTCCTCGACACGGCCGTCCCCTCAATTCGTTCCAGGTTCGAGGGCACGAAAACACGATCAGCGTGGCAAGCGGTCGAGATAAGGCCCGTAGGGCCGCAGGCATAGAGCCTGGGGTTTCAACCCCAGGGAACGGAGCCTGATGATCTCCCGAAGCCCCGTAGGGGCGCAGGCAGAACCTTCTTGAGGATTCGTATCAAAAAAATCTGCCTGCGCCCCTACGGGCCTAAATGCAATCCCACATAGAGATCAGGGCAACCCGCTCCTCTACAGCTTTCAGAAATTTTCCGGAAGGCCCGCCTCACGACGAGAGCTTCTCCCAGTCCGAGTCCGGGGCGTCCTGGGCGATGGCCAGGCCGCCGTCCGAGCCCACGAAGATGGGGTCCTTGACCACCCGCACCTTGCCGCCGCCCACGGCCTGAAGCTCCTGCTCCAGGCGGGGTCCGAGGCCGCGGATCAGGCCCGTGCCGCCCGAGAGGACGATGTTGTTGCGCACCTTCTCCTGGTACTCGGGCTGCACCCGGGAGAGCAGGTCGAGCATCGACTCGACGAGCGGCGGCAGGATGCTCTCGCAGGCCTGGCGCATCTCCTGGGTGATGTCGAGCTGGGTCGGCTTGCCGTTGACCGGCACGGTGACGACGACCGGCGTGCTGCGGCTCGCCGACGAAGCTCGCCTCCTCCTTCCACTGGCGGACCATGTGGATCGAGAACTTGGCCTCGCGGGTAGCGCTCGCGGACCAGCCGCTGGAGCTGCTCGTCGATCGAAGTCGCCGGCCTGGGTGAGGGTGCGCTGGTCCTCCTCGGTGGGCAGGCGGCCGTTCATGACGCAGAAGTCGGTCGTGCCGGCGCCGATGTCGATGATCAGGGTGTGGAGCAGCGCCTCCAGCCCGTAGGCCACGGCGAACGGCTCGGAGACGATCATCAGGCTGTCGACCGCGTCGTGGAGCGCCTTGCGCACCTGCTGCTTGTTGACCCGCAGGGCCTCGGCGGGCACGCCCACCACGGCCCGCACCTTGTGGCCGTTGCGCGACTCGCGGTCGACGCCCGCGAGCGAGAGCAGGTGCCGGAGCAGCTCGCGCACGGCGGCCTCGTCCTTCTCCGAGCCGTCCTTGATCAGCCCCTCCTCGAGCGGCCGGTGGAGGTCGAGCATGGAGCGGTTCTCGAGCGCCTCGCGGCCGATCAGGACGGGCTTCTTCAGCACCTTGCGGGCCACCATGTCGAGCGGCCAGCCGACGTAGCTCTCGACCACGTGGCGCTGGCCGTTGGAGGAGGAGATCGAGCTGCGCGACGTTCCGAGGTCGATCCCCACGTGGAGGGTCTCTTTCTTGTCGCTCATCGATCGAATCCTTTCTCTACGGACGCGGCGGTATCTGCGGGTACGCCCGCTGGCCCCGGCTTCCGGGTTCTCCCGGGCGCCGTCGGCGTAGGCGCGGATGCCCCGCGCGAGAGCCTCGGCGATGTACTGCCGGTACAGGGGCTTGGTCAGCAGCCGCGCCTCCTCCTCGTTGGACACGGCAGGAGACCTCGGCCAGAATGGCGGGCATCTCGGTGGTGAGCAGCACGATGAAGGGCGCCGCCTTGACGCCCCGGTCTTCGATCCTGGGGCCCACCTTGCCGAGCGATTCGAACAGCGAGCCCTGCACCGTCTCGGCCAGCTTGCGGCTCTTCTCCTGCCGCACGCCGGCGTAGAGGCGGTCGAGCAGCTGGCGCATGTCGGCCATGGAGTAGCCCGACTCGCGGTTCTCGGCGGCGGCCAGGCGGGTGAGGTAGGGATCGTCCGTGGGGCCCAGGTAGTAGGTCTCGACGCCACGGGACCGGTTCTCGATCCAGTTGACGTGGATGGAGACGAAGATGTCCGCCCCCGCCTCGTTGGCGAGCGTGCCGCGCCGCTCCAGGGAGACGTCGCGGTCCGCCTCGCGGGTCATGACGACCTCGAAGGCGTCCTGTTCGAGCAGCTTGCGCAGCCGCTCGGCGATGTCGAGCGTCAGCTCCTTCTCGATCAGCCCCTGGGGGGTGCGGGTGCCGAGCGCGGGGCCGCCGTGCCCCGGGTCGAGCACGACCTTGCGCACCGCGAGCGGGAAGACGGCGGCGGCCACGGGCTCGGGGGGGACGGTGAGAGCGGCCACAGGAGACAGGACAGGCGCGGCGGCGGCCCGTGCGCCGGCGGCCACCGAGGCCCCGGCCGCGCGGGGGACGTTGAGCGTCGAGATCAGCCGTGACGAGCCGAACAGGGCGATCGAGAGGAAGGCCAGCGAGGCGACCCGTGCAGCCGTCCGCCACCCCTCGCGCCGCCGCTTCCGGTAGGGCGTGGGGCGGCCGTGGATCAGGTCCACGTTCTGCTGCACGAGATCGCGCAGGAGCTGGCGCTTGATGCGGTCCACGTTCGCCATCAGCGTTTCCCGAGCGACATCAACGGCTTACACCTTTCCAGCGCGGTTTCAGGGGAGGGGATTCTACTACACCCGACCTCACCCCTGCCCCTCTCCTGGAGGAGAGGGGTTCAAATCACCTGTCTGCTTGTCTCTCCCTCTCCTTCAGGAGAGGGAGCCGGAGGGTGAGGTCGCGCGGGCAGGGACGCTGCGGCAACTCACTACTTTCGCTGCAGCCGGATGCGCAGCCGGTGCTCGCCCGGCTCGACGCCGGCCACCACCACGTTCGGCCGGGTGAGGTCGAGCACCACGTGCAGCTCGCCCCGTCCCGTCTCCGGGTGGTAGCCGACGCGCACCTGGAGAACCTCCGGGGTGCCCACGGCCACCCGGGCCGGCGAAAACTCGCGGCGGATGCCCGAGAGGCGGATCAGCTCGCGGGGCGGGTTGCCGTCGATCCGCGAGCGGGTGAAGCTCTCCGCGCGGATGGCGCCGTCGCCCCAGAGGATGATGTCCGTGCCGGTGGCGGTCTGCTCGAAGGTGATGCGGTCCAGCCGGGTGAGGGCCGGCCCCGTCTCGGGCTCTTCGGCCACGGCGGGGATGGGCTCGGCTTTTCCGCGCGGAGCAGCAGCCACGGGCGGGGGAGGAGCCAGTGGGGCGGGTGTTGCCTCCGGCCCCGCCGGCACGGGCGTGGCGTCCGAGGTCGCGGGCGGCGTCCCTTCGAGCGCCGCCGGGTCCGCGGGCTGAGGCGTCTCTTCCGCCACCGCCACCGCCGGCGCCGCGCGCCGAGGCAGGCGCGGGGGGGCCGTCTGGACGACCGGCTCGTCCTCGCCGCCCAGCCCCGCCATCTCCATCACCTGATCGCGCAGGAGAAATATGGCGGCGGCGAGGATCAGCCCGGCCGCCAGCAGGGCCAAGGGGAGGATCCGCCTCCGCGGGCGGGCGGAAGCCGCGCCGAAGGTGGTGGCGAACATGGGAGCCGAAGGCTTCGAGTGGTCCACGGAGTCTTCCCCCAGGTATTCGCTTGGCACTTCGAGGTCGCCCGCTTCCAGCTCAGGCTCCAGGGCCGCGGGGAGCAGCTCGGGGAAAGGCTCGGGGAGCCGCGGCTCCTGCGTCCAGGCCGGCGGTGGCGGCGGTGGCGCCAGGGGGTCGAGCAGCGGATCGTCCAGCGACGGCAGCCAGGACGTGGCGTCCGGCAGCTTCGGCTCCGGCTCGCGGACGGCGGGTGGCAGGTCGAAGACGTTGCCCGCGAGGGCGGGAGCCGGAGCTGCCGGTGCCGGGGGGGCGGTAGGTGCCAGAGAGGCCGCGAACGCCTGGGCCATCGGCGGCAGTGCCTGGGGGGGCGCCGCGGGTATGGCGGGTGCCGGGGGCATAGGGTCCGGCGGCCTCTGCGTCACGTCGAACGGCGTCCCCCCCTGGAGGATGTGCTGGTCGACGATACGGTAGATCAGCTCCTTGCTCCCCGGAGCCAGCTCCAGGAACCGGATCCCCATGCCGGCCGGCCGGGCCGTCCCCTCGTCCTCGGACCGGCTCCACACCACCTCGCCCCGCCCGCGGATCAGCTCGAAGCCGTCGCCCAGGCGGAACTCGAAGTCGAGCACCGTCCCCTGGTCCAGGGGCGCCCGGGTGCGCAGAAAGAGGCCGCCCGGTGAAATGTTCGCCGAGTATTCGCTCAGGAAGCCGCTGAAGCGGTCGAACTTGAACTGGACGCGCGTCTCGAGCGGCACGCGCCGCGAATCGCGGGGGATGTTGGAGTAATCGACCATCATTGAGTTTCGGGCTGGGCAGCGGCCCGCATGATAGCAGCATCGAAGTGGAACCGAAACGAGCCGGGTTATGGTAGAAACAAACTGGTAGAAACGAACCGGTAGAAACGAGCCGGTAGAAACGAGAAGGTGGCCGGCTCGTCCCGGCGGCCTTCTCACCTCCCACCTTCCGCTGCCTTCCCTGGAGGAACCTCCATGAGCGCCACCGTGCTGCAAGAGAAGCAGAACCGCCTCGGGACCGCCGACTACATCGCGCTCGAAGAGCGCTACGGCGCCCACAACTACCATCCGCTCGACGTCGTCATCAGCCGCGGCGAGGGGGTCTGGGTCTGGGACGTCGAGGGCAAGAAGTACCTCGACTTCCTGGCCGCCTACTCGGCCGTCAACCAGGGGCACTGCCACCCCGAGATCGTCAACGCCGCCATCGGCCAGGCCCGCCAGATCACCTTGACCTCCCGCGCCTTCCGCAACGACCAGCTCGGCCTCTTCTACCGGGATTTCTGCGAGCTTTCCGGCTTCGAGCGGTTCCTGCCCATGAACACGGGCGCCGAGGCCGTGGAGACCGCCTTGAAGACCGCCCGCAAGTGGGCCTACAAGGTCAAGGGCGTGCCCGAGGGGAAGGCCGAGATCCTCGCCTTCGCCAACAACTTCCATGGCCGCACCATCACCATCGTCAGCTTCTCCACCGAGGAGCTGTACAAGGACGGCTTCGGCCCCTTCACCCCCGGCTTCAAGGTGCTCCCCTACGGCGATGCCGAGGCGGTCGCCCAGGCCATGAACCCCAACGTGGCCGCCGTGCTGGTGGAGCCCATCCAGGGCGAGGCCGGCATCGTGGTGCCGCCCGAGGGGTACCTGAAGCGCCTGCGCGAGATCACCCAAGAGAACAACTGCCTGCTGATGATGGACGAGATCCAGTCCGGCCTCGGCCGCACGGGCAAGCTGTTCGCCTACGAGCACGAGGGGATCCGGCCCGACGTGGTCATCGTGGGCAAGGCCCTCTCGGGCGGCTTCTACCCGGTCTCCGGCATCCTCGCGGACGAGGCCGTCATGGGCGTCTTCCAGCCCGGGGAGCACGGTTCCACCTACGGCGGCAACCCCATGGCCGCCGCCGTCGGCCGCGCGGCCCTGCGCGTGCTGGTGGAGGAGAAGATGGTGGAGAACTCCGCCGAGCTCGGCCCCTACTTCATCGACAAGCTCCGCCAGATCCCCTCCAAGCACGTCAAGGAGGTCCGGGGCAAGGGGCTGTGGATCGGCATCGAGCTTCACCGCGAAGCCGGCGGCGCCCGCCGCTTCTGCGAGGCGCTCCAGCACGAAGGGCTCCTCTGCAAGGAGACCCACGACCACGTCATCCGCATCGCCCCGCCCCTGGTGATCAAGAAGGAAGAGATCGACTGGGCGGTCGAGCGGCTGGCGAAGGTGTTGACGGGGGAGTAGGCCGGCGCCTGGGAAGGACGGACACGGACAGGCAAGGACCGGGCAGGGACAGCTCCGGTTCCCCCTCTCCCGGTGAGCGCGGGAGGGAGGGGGCGGCCAAAGAACGGAGAAACATTGAGGGCCAGGGGGTGAGGGCTCAGTGGCGGAAGTGCCTCGCCCCGGTGAACAGCATCGCCATCCCCGCCTCGTCCGCCGCCGCGATCACCTCGTCGTCCCGCTTGCTCCCTCCGGGCTGGACCACGGCGGTGATCCCCGCCTTCGCCAGCACGTCGAAACCGTCGCGGAAGGGGAAGAAGGCGTCCGAGGCGGCCACGCAGCCGGCCACCGGCAACTGCGCCTTCTCGACCGCCAGGCGGCAGGAGTCCACCCGGCTCATCTGGCCCGCGCCCACGCCCACCGTCTGGTCCCCGTTGGTGACCACGATGGCGTTCGACTTCACGTAGCGCACCACCTTCCAGGCGAATTCCAGGGCCCGCCGCTCCTCCGCCGTGGGCGCGCGCTTGGTGGCGCAGGTCCAGGCCGCCGGATCTTCGGGGAAGGCATCCGGCGGCTGCGCCAGGAAGCCGCCCGCGATGGCCCGCAGCTCGATCTCCTCCCGCGCGGGAGCATAAAGAGGGCATTCCAGCACGCGGAGGTTCTTCTTGGCGCCAAAGCGGGCGCGGGCGTCGTCGTCGAATCCCGGGGCGAGCAGCACCTCCACGAAGAGGTCCGCCATGGCCTCGGCCAGCGCGCCGTCCGCCGGGCGATTGAGGGCGATCACCGAGCCGAAGGCGGAGACCGGGTCGGTGGCGAAGGCCCGCCGGTACGCCTCGGCGAGGTCTTTCCCCCGGCCGATCCCGCACGGGTTGTTGTGCTTGACAATGACCACCGTGGGCTCTTCGAACAGCCCTGCCATCTTGCGCGCGGCATCCGCGTCCAGCAGGTTGTTCCAAGACAGCTCCTTCCCCTGGAGGGCCTGGAAGCCGCCGAACACTCCGGGACCGGCCGTGTCCGAATAGACGGCGGACGCCTGATGGGGGTTCTCGCCGTAGCGGAGCACCATCTCTCTCTTCAAAGCGAGAGGCTTGCGTTCGGGGAACCGGCTTTCTGGGAAGCGATCGGCGGCGCCCTCGGTCTGCCCGGCCAGCCACTCCGAAATGGCCGCGTCATAGGCCGCCGTCTCCTGGAACGCCTTGAGCGCCAGCCGCCGCCGCAGCGGCTCGGGGACGGCCCCGCCGCCCTCCTCCAGGGCGGCGAGCACGGTGCCGTAGTCCGCCGGGTCCACCACCACCGCCACGCCGCCGAAGTTCTTGGCCGCCGCCCGCACCATGGTGGGGCCGCCCACGTCGATCATCTCCACCGTCTCCTCGAACGAGGCGCCGCGTGCCACCGTCTCCCGGAACGGATAGAGGTTCACCACCACCAGGTCGATCCGGTCGATCCCATGCTCGGCCAGCGCCTCCAGGTGCTCCGGCACCTCCCGGTTGGCCAGGACGCCACCGTGGATCCGGGGGTGGAGCGTCTTCACCCGGCCGTCCAGAATCTCCGGAAAGCCGGTGACGCCGGACACGGCGGTCACGGGGATTCCCTTCTCCTCCAGGAACTTGAGCGTGCCGCCGGTCGAGACGATCTCGACTCCCAGGCGGGTGAGTCCACGGGCCAGCTCTTCGAGGCCCGTCTTGTCGAACACGGAAACGAGGGCACGGCGTGCGGAAAGCATCGGACTCCTTGGGCTCCCCTCTCTTTTAGGAGAGGGGTTGGGGGTGAGGTCAGAGGGTTCAGCGCGAGGCCCGGGGAAGGACGGTGAGGCGTGTCCCCCCGGCCGGCAGGTTGGCACGGTTGTCCACGCCGCCCGCCGTGATCCAAATATATCGCAGCGCCAGGGCCACGTCCGTCACCGCGTGGCTGAACGCGACCGAGGCGGTCCCGAACGCCGTCGAACGGTCGTCGAACCGGCCGATTCCGGACGCGAACCCGATCCGGCGGTACTCGAGCCCCACCACCGGATAGAGCTGGCGTCCCCGGCGCAGGGCGGCGGAGATCAGGGGTGACACGTCCTTGCGGGCTTCGAGCCCCCCCTGGACGCCGTAGAAGACCAGGGGGAACCGGGGCTCGGCCGTCTGCGCATACCGGAGGTAGTCCACGAAGTAGCGCCCCTCCTCCGCATCCTCCCCCGAAGCGGCCAGGGGATTGTTGGCGTCCGCCACGTAATGCGAAACGACTCCCAAGCGGCGGACGATCTCCTCGAACGGCTGATGGGACCGGATCGCCTCCACCGCCGCGTTGACGGCCGCCAGAGCCACCCGGTCGAGCGTCCCCGAGCCGTCCCCGTTCTTCATGTGCCGCCCGGGGTCGGAGTCCGAGAACGGTGCGTTGACCCCCTCCTCGAACGCCCGGCGGTGTTTCTCGATCTGCCGGGCGAGGTCCGGCGGCGACAGCCGGGACGCCTCACGGGAGATGGTCACCTGGGTCGCGGGAGTCCAGGCCGAAGCCGGGAAAGCCCGCAGGAAGAGCGCCGGGAGCAGGAACCCGAGGAGAAGAAACGTCTGGCGCGGCATGATGGCCCCCATTGTACCGGCAAGGAGCCAGTTGTACCGGCAAGGAGCCGGAGACCCGAGCCACCTGCGCTACCCTTGACCCCCTGATGGCCCATCGCCACCTCGACGTCACCGGCACCCTCTGCCCCCTCCCCATCCTCCTCGCCGCCCGCGAGATGAGGAAGCTCGTGCCCGGAGACCTCCTGGAGATCGTGGGAGACGACCCCGGCATCAAGGAAGACATGCCCATCTGGTGCGAACGGGCAGGGCACCGGCTTCTGGAGATGGAGGAGGAGGGGGGGCGGGTACGGGTGGTGGTGGAGAAGGGGGAGCGGCGGCGCCCGCCGTCTGGAGGGTAAATTCTTCTGGGGGAAGGGCTTAATGGTGCCCAGGGTCGGAATCGAACCAACGACACCGTGATTTTCAGTCACGTGCTCTACCAACTGAGCTACCTGGGCACAGAGCCTGACGGCTCCGAGGGAGCGAATTTGTAGCAGCGGGACGGGCCGATGTCAAGCGCCGGCTCGCGCGCCTCCGTCTCGTGCCGCCTCGGTCGCGCCTTAGAGTGCCAAGGGGCGGCCCCCGGTTCTTCGGGGTAGACTGGAAGTGGGCCACACCGACGTAGTCACTTGGAGGTGACGCTCTAGGAGAAGAGAGGGGCAACCATGAGGATCGAGGCCATCAAGATTCGGAACTACCGCGCTCTCCGATCGGTCGACTTGAAAGACCTTAGCGGGCTCAGTGTATTTGTCGGAGCCAACGGCAGTGGCAAGAGCACGCTTTTCGATGTGTTCGGCTTTCTTCAGGATGCTCTCGTTCACAATGTTCGCCAAGCATTGGCGAAGCGCGGTGGGTTTCGGGAGGTCGTGACGCGCGGCCAAGAAGGATCCATCGAAATCGAGCTCAAGTTCCGGGAGGAGAATGAGCCCCTTGTCACTTACACCTTAGAAATTGGGTTAGACAACGGTCAGCCCGTAGTCGAGCGGGAAGTTCTCAAATACCGCAGAGGCAAGCACGGGCAACCTTGGCGATTCCTCGATTTCAAGCTTGGCAAGGGTCTGGCGGTGACGAATGAAGCAGACTATGGAAAGCCAGATGCGGAGATGAAGCGTGACGAGCAGCAACTCGACTCCCCGGACATCCTGGCTGTCAAGGGGCTGGGGCAATTCCAAAAATTCAGGCAAGTAAGTGCCTTCCGGAAATTGATTGAGGACTGGCATGTGTCCGATTTTCATATATCTGATGCACGGCCCAGTCAGGAAGCTGGCGTCGCTGAGCATATCTCTGAGCGAGGAGACAACCTTGCTCTAGTCGCTCAGTTCATGCACGAGCGCCATCCTGATTTGTTTCGGGAGGTTCTCCTGAAAATGGCGAAGCGTGTACCAGGCGTCGCGAATGTAGAGGCGGTTCCCACCGAAGACGGGAGACTGGTTCTCCGGTTCCAGGATGGTTCATTCAAGGACCCATTCATTGCGCGTTACGTATCCGACGGAACTATCAAGATGTTTGCCTATCTGCTCCTTCTTCACGACCCCACGCCCCACCCCCTCTTGTGTGTAGAAGAACCTGAAAACCAGCTATATCCAGAGCTGCTGATTGAGCTTGCGGAGGAGTTCCGTGAATATTCAAAGCGCGGAGGGCAGGTCTTCGTCTCTTCTCACTCGCCCGACTTCCTGAATGGCATGCGACTCGAAGAGGTTTTTTGGCTCGACAAGCGCGATGGATTCACTCAAGTCCACCGCGCATCAGAGGATCCGCAGCTTGTCGCCCTCGAAAAAGAAGGGGATCTTCCCGGCGCACTTTGGAAGCAGGGGCTTTTCAGGGGAGCACACCCCCGATGAGGAAGGAACTGGTCTTCATGCTGGAAGAACCTTCTATGAAGGCGTTTCTCGAGGGCCTGTTACCGAGGATTCTGCCGGAATCGGCCAATTTCATCCTAATTGCCCACGAAGGAAAGAGCGATCTTGAAGCCTCTTTGCCTCGCAAGCTGAAGGCTTGGCGTAAGCCGGAAGCCAAATTTTTGGTAGTGCGAGATCAGGATGCCGGGGATTGTAAAGCTGTCAAAGCACGTCTTGTTGATATAGCCAATTCTGCGGGCTATGAAGGCTTGGTGGTTGTTCGTATCGCTTGCCGTGAGTTGGAGGCCTGGATCCTGGGTGATCTCGTAGCTGTAGCAACGGCCTTTGGCAAGCCACGGGTCGCAGCCCTTGCCGCGAAGCAGAAGTTCCGAAATCCGGATCGCCTTGGCTCACCTTCGGAAGAGCTGCGCAAGTTGCTGGGGAATTACAGCAAGGTCGCCGGCGCACGTTCTGTCAGCGAGCACATTGATGTTGAGCGAAATTGCTCCAAGAGCTTTCAGGTTTTTGTTTCCGCTGTTCAATCTTGTGCAGGGTAGCTGGAAGGTCGTGGGGGGAGGTTTTCGCATGCCTTGTCATCCATCCGCCGTGCTTTGCGCCAGACCCTAGGGTGAGAGCGGCGTTCCCGGGAGCGGGCTGTCTCATTCACAGCCCGTCCAGGTTCCCCAGCAGCGGCCGGTCCCCGGCGGCGCCGAAGGTGAGCCTCCATCTCGGCCGCGCTGCCGTTGTGGGCGGTATCGCAGAGCAGCTTGCCTGCCTGGAAGATACAGAGATCGTCATCCCCGTCGCCGTCCATGTCGCCCAGGGCGGCGAGATCCCCTGGCTGGCCGAAGGAGACCGTCAGGTCCACCCTGCCGTTGTGCCGGGTGTCACAGAGCAGACGGGCTGCGGAAGTGTAGACGCACGGGTCGTCTCGCCCGTCGCCGTCCAGATCGCCCAGGAGAGGCTGGTCTCCCGGGTTGCCGATCCCAGAGTATGAATCACCTGCTGGGCAAGGGAGCGGTGCTCACGCTGGGCGCGCTCCTGAAGCCGTTCATAGAGATCATCCGGGAAGTTCTTGATGTTGAGCGTGGCCATGGCTCGTTCCTCCAAGTCGCCTCCAGTTTGGAGGCCGACTGAGCCGGCGTCAACTCTTACCTACCGCCCCCGCGGAATGAACCGAGGTACCCGGCACTGTAGGCGACTTAGCCTTGTCCGAGCTCTCGCGCAGCTCCCGCTCCTCCGTCGCCGGTGACACGAGTAGGAATCCTGGCGGGGGCGTGCTCCGCTTGGACCGAGAAGCAGTGAATTGACGTAGGACGTTTAAAGAAGAAGGAGAAGCTGTCATGGCCAGAGCCAGAATTTCATCCACCCGAGTCCGTAGTTGGGACCTCCTGAACGAGAGTCTCCAGCCGCTCCTGGCAGAGATGCCGCACGTCCAGCCCTTGCTGGTCGAGCTGCAGGCGATGCTGGAGGAGGTGCGTTCGCTCGACAACGACCAGGAGGAGGCACGCTCCAGGCTCCGGGATTTCGTCCATCGCCGGCAGGAGGCCGAGCGGCGGGGTGAAATCGTGCGCCGCCGGGTGGAAGCCCACTTGCGCGGGACGTTCGGCTACACGAGCGAGGATCTCATCAAGTTCGGCATCAAGCCCCGCCCACGGGTGATCCGGAGAAAGGCGGTTGAGCCGCCGCCGGCGCCCCCGGCGGAGGCGTCCCTGAAGCCCCCGTCCGCGTAGTCTTGCCGGACTCTTCCCAAAAGCTCAACGAGGCCGCTCCGGAGCGGCCTCGTTCCATTTTGGGTCTGGGGACCGCCCGCTGCCGAGGGTCCTGAAGAGGCGCCGGGGAGATCCTTGATTGTCACATCAGGTTGCTAGGATCGGGGCCGTCCATGGGAGGGACCGATGAAAAATCCAGGCAAGGTGACGATCCGGAAGGCAACGGCCAGCTACGAGAAGTGGCTCGGCGAGCGGCTTGCGCTCGTGCCGGAAGACCTCGGGCGCAAGCACGAAGCCATGCGCCAATCGCCGTTTCTCTTCCTGCGCGCCACCTACTACCGTTGGACCCAGCTCTGGCCCCAGGTGAAGAAGCCCGTGCGCAACGCCAAGGAGGTTCTCGCGGTGGGCGACCTGCACGTCGAGAACTTCGGCACCTGGCGTGACGCCGAGGGGCGGCTGGTGTGGGGAATCAACGACTTCGACGAAGCTTTCCGGCTGCCTTATACCCACGACCTCGTCCGGCTGGCCGTCAGTGCCCGCCTGGCCATCTCCGCGGGCCTGGGGGTGGAGCCACGGGAGGCGGACAGGGCCATCCTCGACGGCTACAAGGAGGGGTTGGAGGCCGGAGGCCGGCCGTTCGTGCTCGGCGAACGCTGGCGCGCCTTGTGGCGGCTGGCCATGGACCGGATCGAGCGTCCGGACAAGCTCTGGAACAAGCTGGAAGCCCTGCCCCCCGTCGCCGCCAAGAACGTGCCCGAGAGCGCCGTCAAAGCCCTGGGCGTGCTGCTTCCCGCCAAGAACCTGCCGGTGCGCTATGCCCACCGGGTGGCGGGAACGGGCAGCCTGGGCCGCCAGCGCTTCGTGGCGCTCGCCGAGTGGTGCGGCGGCACCCTCGCCCGCGAAGCCAAGGCCGTGGCTCCGCCCTCTTGGGTCTGGTCTCAGCAGGCGGAAGGGGAGACCCGGAACCTCTATCGCGAGATCCTGGGCAAGGCGGTCCGCAGCCAGGATCCCTTCCTCACCGCCCGGCGGCGCTGGATCGTGCGGCGGCTCGCGCCCGACTGCTCGCGCATCGAGCTTGCGGAGCTGACCCAGGCGCAAGGAGGCCACCGGGCTCCTGCACGCCATGGGCTGGGAGACCGCCAACGTACACCTGGGCAGCGCCGCCGCGGCGGCACTCCTCGTCGACCTCGTCTCCCGGCCCGGCGGCTGGCTGCACGAAGCCGTGGACGAGATGGCCGCGGAAATCCAGAAGGACTGGGAGGATTGGAAAACCGAGGCCTGAGCACAGGTCCGGAGAGGACGCTCTCCCTGTCCCTTTCTTACTTGGCCTTTCTGGCCTTCTTCGAGGGCAGCTCCTCCAGGTGCTCCTTGACCACCTGGAGGAGGAGCTCGAGCGGCTCTCGGCGGCGCTGTGTGAAGTCGTCCAGGAATCGTTCGGCATGGCGCCGCCAGGCAGGCTCGAGGGGGACGAGCGGCTCGTAGACGATCATGCCGGAAGGGCCCCTCGTCCTGCTGACGTAGCCGTTCGCCATGAGGCGCTGGAGCAGGGTGCTCAGGGTGGAGATCCCCTGGTGGAAGTCGGTATGGCGGCGGGAAAGCTCCTCGCTGATCTCTTTGACCGAGAGGGGGCTGGTCATGGAAAGAACCAGGAAGATCCGCCATTCGGAAGGAGACAGGAAGGGGAGAGCCGGTGAGTCCATTCTGATACGCTTTTCGTCAATTGTCATATGTTGAGCTGTCCAAGGTAGACCATTTATGTGCTAATCATACGACAAATAGCGTGTCTCGGTCCGCCCGATGGTTCCGCCCGATGGTGACGGGTGGCACTCTCTCTTCCGGCCGGCACCGAGGTGGACCTCGCGGGCCGACGGCGCTTGCGCTTGGATAGGTTCCCAAAACAGGGGATTGGGCGATCTGGCGGGTGCCTTGCGCTAAACTTTGGACGGCCCGTCACGGCCCAAACGGCCGCGCCGGGGCCGGGCGAGAAGAGTCCATGACTCAGCTTTCCAATCTCCAGTCGGGAACCCTCACCTCGCCGGCCGACGCGATGTTGAGCGAGGCGATCTCCGAAGCCCTCCAGGCGCCCGGGATCCACCGGGCCCGGCTCTTCGAACGATCCATCCGCGAGATCGCGGCCTACATGGCCGCACATCCCGAGGAACGCCCCTGGACCTGCACGGTCTATACGGGAACGGACGGCTCGCGCATCTTCCGCGGGGGAGTCGGCCACTCCCTGGTCGTCGACTCCGAGGGCCGGCTCTGGCGAGCGCGGAGCTATGAAGACTTCGAGACGACCTACGCCTTCCTCGAAGGAACCTGCGAGATCGCCACCCTGACGCCTCTCTATGCCCAGATGCGCGAGTATCTGCCCCGGTGAGCTTTACGGGCCATGGTGTAAGCTCTGCGCCTCTTTGTCCGAAAGGGGAAAATCCATGAAGAAGCTCGTGAAGAAGCTGGCCCTCCACCGTGAGACCCTGTGCTCGCTGGAGGACGGCAAGATGGAAGTGGTGATGGGCGGTGCCTCCGTGCGGACCTGCGGGAATCCCTGCTCCGCGACCTGCACCGTGTACCCGTGCCTTGGCCCCTCCGAAGCCTGTTCGTTTACCTATCCCTGCACGCGGTAGAGACAGGCCCACCGCCCAGTCACCCCCTCTCCCGGCCCGTGGCGGGAGAGGAGGGTGCGCCTGATGGAACGTCTTCTACAGCCAGCGGCAGCCGTGGTTTGAGCACAAGACCGGCTCCCCGGCCGCGGCGGGGTAGCAGGTCCAGCAGTCCTGCCGGGTGAAGCAGTAGCACAAGGCCGCGCTCGCGGGCGGCGGGGTCGCCAGGTAGATCACCATGGCCAGAACGGGTACGAGACAGAGCTTCCAGAGCTTCGATCGCATTGTTTTGTCCTTTCTCCTTGATTGGACTGCGGCGATAGAATACCGCAAGAGCGTGACAGAGAATGCTGCGGGAAGGCCTGGGAGGTCTCCAGCTCTTCGTATAGAGTCACCGCGGGAGATACGACCATGGCATTCATCAACACCAAGGAGCTGAGAACGGTCGAGCCTGGTGCGAAGAAGGGTTGGAACCGATTCGTGGAGCACAGCTATCGAGCGGATTCCAGCCTTCGACCTACCACGTAACAAACGACCACGTAACAAAAACGCGAGCCGGGAGCCTACCTGAAGCAGGCCTGGGGGAAACCTGGCCCGGCGGGAGATCCTGGATGCGAGATCAAGCGGAGAAGGCAAAGGCGTTTCGGTCCCTTCATGAGCGGTACGGGGGCCTTCATCATCCCCAATCCCTGGGACGTGGGCACGGCCCGCCTGCTGGCCCATCTCGGGTTTGAGGCGCTGGCGACGACGAGCGCCGGGTATGCGTTTTCCGTGGGGCGGCGCGACAATACGGTCGGCCGCGAGGAGATGATGGCCCACGTGGCCTCGATCGCCGCGGCCACGGACCTGCCGGTCAGCGCGGATCTGGAAAACGGTTTCGGGGATGATCCGGAAACGGTCGCCGAAACGATCCGGCTGGGCGCCGCGGCAGGGCTCGCCGGAGGATCGATCGAGGATTCCACGGGCCGCCCCGAAGAACCGGTCTATGGATTCGAGCTGGCGGTTGAGCGGGTCCGCGCGGCGGCGGAGGCGGCTCGTTCTCTTCCCTTTCCTTTCACGCTCACCGCGCGCGCCGAAAATTATCTCCTGGGCCGTCCGGATCTCGAGGATACGATCAGGCGCCTTCAGGCTTATCAGGAAGCGGGTGCGGACGTTCTCTACGCGCCGGGCCTCGCGAGCCGGGACGACATCGCCTCGGTGGTGCGGTCGGTCGATCGCCCCGTCAACGTGGTCATGGGGCTGCAAGGTGTTCAGCTGAGTCTTGCGGAGCTTTCCGGGATCGGGGTCAAGCGCGTCAGCGTGGGGAGCTCGCTTTCCCGGGCGGCCCTCGGCGCCTTTCTGCGTGCGGCCCGGGAAATGCGAGAGAGCGGAACCTTCACGTTCGCCGAGGAGGCGGTGAGCTTCCGCGAGATCAGCGCCCTCTTTGAGAGATGAGGCTCTGGGTGTAATATTAGAAAGATCGAATGAAAGCCAGCGCATGTACATATCGATTTGTGGCCAAGGGGAGAGACCATAGGAGGCCAGGATCATGAACGTTGAGTTGCAGATCAATAACAATCCGAGCGCCGGAGCGCTGTTCGTCTCGTGGGCGCCATCGCCCTGCCGGATTCGCGTGACCAATCCGGCCGGCGCGACGTCACCGACCGTCAACGTCCAGATTGTCGGGAGATCCACGACGACCGGCGGCGCGGTGGTGTTCCGGAGGGGAACGACGGGAGCGTTCGCCGACAGCGTGACCCTTCCGGTCCCCATCTCGGGTGCTTCCGTTCCTTTTTTTGCCGCGGGGAAGTTCGGCCGGGCCAGCGTCAACCCTGGGGACGTGCGGATCGAAGCCCGCGTCGGCACCACGGTGGTGGGCCTGGTTCAGGTGATGGTGCGGGTGCGCAAGAACGCCAACACGCTGACGCCGGGAGAGCGCGACCGCTTCGTGTCGGCGCTCGCGAAGCTCAACAACCAGGGTGCCGGGCGTTTCACGGATTTCCGCGACATGCACACCGCCGTGAGCTCGCCGCAGGCCCATGGCGCGCCGGGATTCCTGCCCTGGCACCGCGCTTATCTGCTCGACCTCGAGCGCGAGCTTCAGGCAATCGATCCGAGCGTCTCCCTGCCGTACTGGCGTTTCGATCAACCGGCTCCCAATATTTTCACCCGTGATTTCCTGGGCGTTTCCAATTCTCTCGGCACCGTGCAGCTCAGCCCCACCAATCCCTTGCAGTTCTGGCGGACGGACGGCGTGCAGGGGATCAACCGCCGGCCCTTCTTCAACACGTCCGCGGCCCCGCCGGGCCTCCGCACGGAGGCGCAGACGCTGGCTCTGGGCACTCTGTACCGGTTGTTCCGGGGGCTGGAAGGGAACCCGCACGGGTCCGCGCACGTCAGCTTCGGCGGCTCGATTTCCAGCATTTCGACCGCCGCGCGCGATCCGTTGTTCTTCCTGCTGCATTGCAACGTCGACCGGCTGTGGGCGAAGTGGCAGCGGCAGCTTGGACGATTCGATCCGGCGCAGGTGGCCTCGTATGACAGCAATCCCGGCAATCCGGTCGGCCACAACCTGCCGGACACCATGTGGCCCTGGAATGGCGTCACCGGCGGCACGCGCCCCCCGACGGCTCCCGGCGGCGCACTGGCGGTGTCGCCCTGCACCGGCGCGCCGGGCCCGCAGCCGAGAGTGCGCGACAGCCTGGACTACCAGGGCGCCGTGAACGCGGTGGCCCGCCTGGGATTCGACTACGACGACGTACCCTTTGCCTGACGTGCCCTGCACGAGGAGGTCAAAATCATGGCCAAGAAGCGCACACCTTCCAAGAGCGCGAAGCCGGCGGCGGAGCCGAAAGGCGCCGTGAAAAGTCCGGCCAAGAGGTCGGCCCGCAGTGCGATGGGTGTCGCGATGAGCGAGCGGAGGTCCGTGGAGGACCGGGTGGCGGCGATGGCGGAAGTGCCGCTGGCGGTTTGTGAGAGCGACGACGATCTGCAGGCGATGTTGAACGTCCTGCGCAACCAGGCGCGAGCCCGTGGAGGTTCGGCTCGCGGCGCTGCAATCGCTCCAGGCGGCAAGCTTCAGCGTGGTTGCCTTCGAGGCCTGCCGCGCCGACTACACCGCGGCCTTGCGCCAGGTGGCAACGGATCCGGATCCGGAGATCCGCCAACGGGTGCTCGGCCTGCTGGCGCGGGAGAACGACGGCTTCGCGCAGAAGAAGCTCCTCGAAGGGCTGAAGAAGCCGGAGAAGGCGTTGGTCCCGCCGGAGAAGGCGCTGCAACTGCTCAGTTATGACGTGCACGCGGAGACCTATGCGGTGGCACGGGAGATCGTCAAGAATCCGCCCAACCCCGAGGCCAAGCAGGAGGCTTTGCGCTTGCTCACGGCGGACGCCACGGCCGGACCGGTGTTCGAAAAGATCCTTCGCGACAAGGAGGAATCGCCGGAAATCCGGCAGATCTCGGCCGCCGCGCTGCATGCGCTCGATCCGGAAAAATTGCAGGAGAACGCGCGCGAGATCCTGCTCGATTCGTCGGAGCAGGCGCAGATCCAGGCCACGAGCCTGACCGCGCTCGCACAGTTCGGCGACGGAGAAATGGTTTCCAAGGACGAGGCGCTGCTGGCCAGCGTGGACCGGCTGAGCAGTGAGGCGTCAACCAAGGTCAAGCAGAGCGCCCGCCGGTTCCTCAGCAAATACGGCCGGTAAGAGCGAGCCTGTCATGCAGGACGTGGCAACGGCGGGCGCGCAGGACGAGGAGCAGTTCGCGGCCTGGGTCGATGCGCTCGCGGCCGATCCGGACAAACGCGAGCAGTTGGTGGATCTGCTGCGCGACGATCACCCGCTGTACGATCAGCGGGGAACGGCGACGATCGTTCGGATGCGGGGGTGGGTGCTCCTCGCCCTCGCCCGGGCTGGCGCTGGTACCGGCGCTGGTACTGGATTGACGGACGGCGCGCTCCTCTTCGTGCTCGAAGAGCTGGATACCGGATTGGATGCGTATCTGATCGCCGCCGCCGCGCGAGCCTTGCGGTCCTATCCCCAGCCCAATCCGGCGTTCGCTCCGTTCGTCCTGCGGGCCTTGAACAACATCCGCTATCGCGACGAGCCGGTGTCTTTCGAAAGCTACGGCGAATACGCGGACTCGGCCACGGGCACGAGCGCCGTTCGAGAATTGCTGGCGGCGTTGGCATGGCTCGGTCCGCACGCGCGGGAGGTTCTGCCCGGAGCTCGAAGCTATTGCGGGGGCAGCGGCTGTCCAAAAAAGTGCTGATCGAATTGGACCGGGCGCTGGAGGCGATCCGCGGCGCCTGCTGCCGCCGATTCCTGCTGCACCCTGCCGGCGGGCCTGGGCAACGTGCTCTCCTGGTCTCTCCGGTCCCGGCGTGGCAGCGAGCCCATCGAACAAGCCGTTTTCGAAGACCAGGACGGCGCAGCGATCTCGTTCAAGGAGCTTTTCAAGGGGCATCCTTCGATCGTCGTCTTCTTCTACACGCGGTGCGACAACCCCCTGAAATGCTCGCTCACCGTGACGAAGCTCGCGCGGGTTCAGAAGATCCTGGAGGCTCAAGGGCTGGCGGATCAGATCCACACGGCGGCGATCACCTACGATTCCGCGTTCGATCTCCCCCAGCGCCTGCGCGTCTACGGCAAGGACCGGGGCGTGCGCATGGACGCCTCCCATAGAATGCTGAGAGCGACGGACGGCGTCAACGCGTTGCGGAGCCACTTCAAGCTCGGCGTCAACTTCATCGAGTCGCTGGTGAACCGGCACCGCATCGAGGTTTACATTCTCGACGCCGAGGGGCGGATCGCCGCGTCTTTCGTGCGCCTCCATTGGGATGAGCAGGAGGTCGTGAGCCGCGCGGCCGAGGTGCTGAAGGAGAAAGCGGCGGTGAAGGCTCCGGTCTCGCCGGTGCTCGGCACCCTCGCCTCCGTGGGCGTGGCACTGTTCCCGAAATGCCCGATCTGCTGGGCGGGATACCTGAGCCTGTTCGGCATCGCGGGTCTGCAAAGGATTCCGTATATCCCCTGGCTGCAGCCCGTGCTCTTCGCCGTGATGCTGATCAACCTCGGCAGCATCTGGCTGCGAGCCCGCGCGACCCGCCGGATGAGCGGTTTCTACCTGGTCAGTGCCGGGGCTGTCGCGATCGTGGTCTCCAAGCTGGACCCTGCCCTGGGGAGGGCGGCCTACCTGGGCATCGCGTTGACGCTGGCGGGGTCGCTGATGAGCGTGGCGGGTGGCCTTGTGAGAACTATGCAGCAGGTACATAATGTTCCTGGTGCATAGTTCTCCTCGGACGCCGCCATGAAGCTCCCCTTCCTCGACCGCCGCGAAGAAGCCGCCCGTTTCCGCCGGCTCCTCGAACGGGCCGAGGGCTCGCTTGGGCGTGGTCTACGGCCGCAGGCGGTGCGGCAAGTCCCGGCTGCTGCGCGAGATCCTCCCGCTCGGGCGGTCGGTCTACTACGTCGGCGACGACCGCGAAGCCGGTCTCCAGCGGGCCAGCCTGGCGACGGAGATCGGCCGGCTCCTGCCGGGATTCGACCGTGTCACCTACCCCGATTGGGACGCCCTCCTCGCGCGCTGGTGGCAGGAGGCCCGGCCCGGTACGGTGCTGGCGCTGGACGAGTTCCCCTCCCTGGTGTCGGTGGCCCAGGAGCTGCCAAGCCTGTTGCAGAAGTACCTGGACCGTGAAGGAGACCGCGGAGCCCACCTTCTCCTCAGCGGCTCCTCCCAGCGGATGATGCAGGGTCTCATCCTCGACCGCTCGGCTCCCCTTTTCGGCCGCGCCAGCGAGATCCTCAAGATCTCTCCGCTTCCCGCCGGCTGGATCGAGGAGGCTCTGAAGCTCGGCGATCCGGGCCTTTCCGTGGAAGCCTACGCGGTCTGGGGAGGGACACCTCGCTATTGGGAGCTGGCAGGGGATCATGCCGATTTGCGGGCCGCCATCCGCTCCCTGGTTCTCAGCCCGTTGGGTGTGCTCTTTGAAGAGCCGTCGCGCCTGCTGCTGGATGACATGCGGGATACCACCCAGGCGGCGTCGATCCTGAGCCTGATCGGCCAGGGTTGCCATCGCATTTCCGAGATCGCGGCGAGATTGGGCAAGCCCGTGACGGCGCTGTCACGGCCTCTCCAACGTTTGCAGGACATGGATCTGATCACCCGCGAGCTTCCTTTCGGGGACGCGCCGCGCGGCACCAAGCGCACGCTGTATAAAATCTCCGATCCGTTTTTACGGTTCTGGTTCCGCTTCGTCGAGGTGAACCGGTCCCGTCTCGGCGCCGGCTTGGCGGCAACCGTGGAGGAGGAGATCTTTCAAAGACTCGGCCATCACGTCGGCGAAGTCTGGGAAGAGCTGGCACGCGCCAGTGTGCCCTTGCTTCGGACGGGCGGGAAGACCTGGGGCATGGCGGGACGCTGGTGGGGACCCGGGCTCGACCGGCAGCCCCTCGAGGTCGACCTGGTATCCTACAGTCTCGATGGCGGCAGCGTTCTGGTGGGCGAGGTGAAATGGGCGTCGCCCAAGGATGCCGGGCGGCTTCTGGCGGAATTGGACGCCAAGGCACGGCGGCTGCCGGTAGCCGCCGGAAAAGAGATCGTACCGGCGTTATGGCTCAAGGCGCCGGTGGAAGGAGTGGCCGCCGATAGCCTGGTGACGCCACGGCAGGTATTGGACGTTCTGAGGTGATCCCCATGAATCCTCACGAAGACGAGATCCTGGTCGCGTTCGAGCTGCACTCCGTCGAACGGATTCGAGCCATTCTCGACACGGGTTTCGATCCCCAAGCTCCCATCCAGGGCAAAGCTCCGGTCCAGTGGCTGACGGAGATGTACACGCGGTCCGACAGGTTTCCCGCGTGCCTCCGGCTGTTGCTCGATCACGGAGCCGTGCTGGACGATCCCCGGGTGGCGCCGGTCCTTCTGGACGATGCGGACGGGTTGACGGCGGCGATCCAGGCGGACCGTTCACTTTTACAGCACAGGACGTCGATGGTGTCGGCGTTCACCCCCCTGGCGGGCGCGTCCCTGCTGCACGTGGCCGCCGAATATGGGAATGTAAACGCCGCACGGGTGCTCCTGGAGATGGGCGCCGAGGTGGACGCGCGGGCGGACCTGGACGAGCACGGGCTCAACGGCCAGACGCCTCTCTTCCACACCGTGAATTCGAACGGCAACCGCTCGGAGCCGGTTCTGCGCCTGCTTCTGGAGGCCGGCGCGAGGAGCGACGTCCGTCTCGCCGGAATCACCTGGGGCAGGGGATTCGAATGGGAGACGATGTGTTTCGACGTCACGCCGGTCTCCTACGCCCAATTGGGGCTCCTGCCGCAGATGCACCGCGACGAGCGGGACGTTTACGCGAACATAAAGCTTTTGCTCGAAGCTTCCGGTTGCCCCGTCCCGCCGCTGGAAAACGTTCCGAACCGCTACCTGCATCCGGCGGCGCGTTCGTGATCCTCAGAACGGCGCTTTGCCGAACAACAGCTCGACGCCGATCCCGATGAGGGCGGAGCCTTCGCGCGGCTGGTCCCGCGATTCCCGGGGCCAGGTGTAGCCGCCGATGATCTCGCCGTAGAGCCACTGGCGGTTGAGGGGCCGCCGGTAAACGGTGCGGGCGCCGTATTCTCGGATGTTCACGTCGGAGGCGGTCGAGCCGCGGAGGAAGAGCTCCCAGGCGATCGCCGACTTCGAGCCGAGGTTCTGGTAGAGCACCGTCGCCGAACGCCAGTCGAGGCCGTCGGTGGCTTCGGAGACGGTGCCCACGGTGCCCCAGCGGAAGAGAAGGGTCCGCCGCAGGACGTGGTCGAAGTCGGCGCTGGTGGTCGAGCCGAAGCCGTCGCGGTTTTCGTAGAAGACGGTCTCCCGCAAGCGCCAGACCGAGCGGTCGCCCAGGAACACGTTGCGCCGCAGCCGGCCCTGCACGAAGGTCTCGGGCGCGGTGCTCAGGCGGGCGCCGACGCGGAAGTCGAGGCGATCGGACCATTTGCCGGGCGGCGAATACCCGAGCCCGGCAAGCCACCGGTCCTCGGTCTCCACCCCGAAAACCGACGAGCGGATGGCGAAACCTTCCTCGCGGCCCCGGATGAAATCGTCGCGGTCGTCCCGGCCGAGGAAGAGGTTGAACCGTCTCTTGAGGTTCGGCAGGTCATAATTGAGGCGCAGCCGGGCCTTGGGCTGGGTACCGTCCGCTTCGGTATAGATCGTGGAGAAGCTCGACGCGGCCGGAGACCGCGCGGGCGTTCGCAATGTCGGGTTGACCGCCGAAGAGCCCGTCGAACCAGAGAGTGGCGCCGCAGAAGGTCTCGGCGAGGTGGCGGCGGCTCTCGTCGAGCAACGCCTCCTCGTCCGGCGTGCGTTGCCGGCAGAGGCTCGCGAATCGACGGTTGCCCGGTGGCGGCCGGCGGCGGTTCCGTGGCCGGGGTCGCCGGCTGGTTCCGGCCGGCGCAGCCGGCCGCGGCGAGCGCGATCCATGCGGAGAGGAACAGCGTAAGGCGCGGAAGACGGCGGCTTGTGGAGATCATGTCGTGTCGATGGTACTCCATTCACGGCCGGCCCGGCTTTGCGGCATCGTTCTTGCCCATGCGCTTTCCGATGCGCAGTGCCTTTGTCTTCCGGCTGGGCGGAGCCGCTCTCCTGGCCGCGGCAGCCCTCGTGGCCGTCGGGCTCCACTTTTTCCGGATCGAGTCTCTGCCCCGCGGGTTCTACGTGGACGAGACCTCGATTGGCTATAACGCCCACCGCATCGCCCAGAGTGGTGTCGGTGCCGGCATTTTCAAGCACGCGACCTGCCACATTTTGCGTCACTCCTTCGCGCCCGGGGATCTAGTGCCTTATCAATCTAGAATTGGCCCCTTGGCGTGGCGCCCCTGGGAGCGCCGGCATCCCTGCCGGCCTGACTTACTTTGCTTTGCATCTACTGGCCGGCCTGCGGTCATTGCTGCCCGAAGGGTCGCGAGAGCTCAAGCCCAAGGCTGAGGCCGCAGGCCGATGCCCGGGATCAACAGGCCCCCAGAGCGCACGTCGGTGGTCCTATCCGGCGGCCTTCCCGAGCCGCACGCCCCGGGGTCCGCAACATTCCGCCGCCGGCTCGGCCCGCCCGGAGCCGCTCCTGCATCGTTCGCCCTGCGTCCTGCGCCTCCGGGACCGGAGTCCGCATTATTCGGCGTGAGTCCTGGGGCGCGTGTCCCGGGATCTGCATCCCTCGGCGCTCCTCGCGCGCCTCCCGGAGGGAGATCCGCATCATTCGCCCCTGCTCCCGCAGCATTCGGCCGCGTCGCTGCAACACAACTCGACGCCGCTGCATCATTCGGATCTCCTCCCGCATCATTCAGGTTTCGGGCTGCACCATTCAGCCGCGCTCGTGCATCATTAAGGAGCGCTCCTGCAACGTTCGGCGCTGCCTCTGAATGATGCAGGGCGGCTCCCGCCTCATTCAGGAGGAGGGCCGAATGAGGCAGATCTCTTCGCGAATGGTGCGGGAGCGCTCCGTAGTGTTGCGGGAAGGCCTCTTTGTGTTGCGAAGACGCTTCCGGGAGCCCCAATGGCGGTCCTTTGTGATGCACGCGGGCTCCCGCGCATAGCGCGAGCATTCATTTGTGTTGCAGAAGGGGGTGGCAGCCTCAGGGATTCGCCCGCCGGTAGACGGTGGAGATTCGGCCGCCTCCGAGGGACAGCTGGACGAGGATTCCCTCCCGGGCCAGTTGGCGCAAAGCCCGGAAGAGAGAGCTTCGATCAGCCTCGGCACCGAGCGCTTTCTGGACCGTCGTTGCGGTTGAGCTCCAGCGGCAGGCTCGGGAGAATCTCTTCGATCTTCGCGACAAGATTCCGATGGTGGGGCCGCCGGCGGGCAGGGGCGGTGGCGCGCCGCGCTCCATCCTCCAAACCAGGTCGAAGGCATGGACCTGTTGAGAAGGGGCGGTCTTGAGAAGCTCGCTGCCGGCCCGAGCCGAGCTGCTCATCGAGGCGCTGGCGGTAATGCTCGTATTCGTTGCGTGTCATGGGCGCGCATTGCATCGCGACTGCAACGTTGAAGGCATTCCCCCACCGGGAGGGGAGCGTGGCGGGGACCGATACCTTGTCGACCGGCACGTTCATGAGCGGAATCGCGCCGCCGGCCTCGTCCTCCAGGACCAGAGTCGGATTCGGGAGCTGACGCTCTCGGGTGAAGAATTCCTCCGTCGGTTCCTTTTGTACGTTCTGCCGGAGCGGTTCGTCCGCATCCGCTACTTCGGCTTGTTGGCCAACCGTAACCGGCACGAGGCTTTGGCCCGCTGCCGGGAGATTCTCCCGGGCTCACCGACCCGGCCGGCGGTAGAGAAAGCTGACTAGCGGCAGCTGTACCAGAAGCTGACCGGCCTCGATCCGAACCAATGCGAGGTCTGCGGGGAGAAGGCTCTGCGTCTCGCTCGGGAGCTGTATCCGGTTCGCCGGCGGGAAAGGCCTCCTCCTTGAGCTTGAAGATCTATAGCCCGATTCCTCTTTTTCTAATCCCTCCCTCGGAGATCGGTACCGGTGTGTCTCGACCAGCCTTTGGGGTATACTTACTGAAACGAAATCGCAGGCCACGAGGCTGAGCATGCGGCAAAACCCGACCCACAAGGGTCTTCTCAAAGCGGAACAGCGGCTCTCAGGGCTGGAGAGGCGGCCGGAAGGCTGTACCGCGAAGCTTCCTCGGGAGATTCAAACTCCATAGCAGGCAGCTCAGCCTGGCCCGCGGCTTCGTTCAACCTGGGTCTATCTGAAATCCTCCCGGTCACCGGCAGGGGGCTTCGGAGAACTCGTCTGCGGGAGGACTTCAGATAGACCCTTTCAGGTTGGGCATACGAGGAGGTGATGATGGCCAGGGGTTGACTTTAGACATGATCAAAGGTAGGGGTCCTTAATGGTCGGTCAGGGGCCTTGCCGTAAGATAAAACAGACTGACGCAATCTCAATACATACAACAAAGGAGATAAAATATGCCTAGTATCTTTGACGCTGTCGATGTGGCAGCCAGGCTTCCGGATATTCAATTCCCGGAGTTCACCGCGAAACTCATCACGGATACTTTTGACGCGCTCGTCTCGGCAAATCTTCGGCAAGCTGAGTCCTATATCGAACTGCTGGGAGCGGTTTCGAAAACTCTCACCACGTACATTAACGACACCAAGGATGATATCGGTGGGGCCGAGATCCTCGAGTTCCTCGCTAGCGTGCTGCCCCCGACGGACGCGGAGCATCCGACCAAGTTGGTAAAGGATTCTGAGCTCAAGGCGACGGATGCGGCAACGCTGAACACCGCATTGACGGTCCCTGGAGACACCGCCCCGGCAGTACAATCGTCAACGAGCCTCACACAGGAGCAGATAGACGCGATCACCGAGCTGGTGGCCCGACGTCTCGCTGCCAACAAATACACCCTGCTCAAGGAAATGGTTAAGCTGGGAATCCTGCGGCTGGTCGTAGAGAAGGGAGTGATTGAAACCAGATTGACATTCTCGACCTATGCATCAAGTTTCTACCAGAAGAACTCGTCGAGCTACAACTCGAAGGATTTCACTATCTCTGCACAGGCCAAGACCGGCAGTGCCCTAAAAAAATGGGTACAGGCATCGGCCTCGACCAAGTACACGAGCGTGAGCGTCCGCACCAGCAATGAGTCGCAGCGCGACATCTCGGGGAGCTCGGTGAACATTTTTGGCCGCGTTGAGATCACTTTCAAGACCGACTATCAGCCGTTGAATCAGTAGGCCGACCGCACATGGCCGTGACTCAACCAACTGCAATCAGAATGGAATTGGCGGAGTTTTTCGCCAAGATATTGCTGGATGCTTTCGACGGTGTGCGGGAGGCCATGCGTCTTCAGGAAGAGAGGCAGGCGGAGATCAGCGCTATTGCCTCTCTCGACACGGCCGAATTCGCGCGACTGACCTTGACCGATGAGGAACCCGAGCGCGAACTCGTGCGGCTTTTCCCGAGTCCCGACCGTCGACGGCCTCACGGTATCTACGTAGGGGCCCCTTATCGTCCGGCGCTCAAAGAAGGCGACATCGAGTCGCCACCGATCCGTGCTCTCATCGGGGTCCAACTTGAGCGGGCAAACTATACGCGCCCGCGGGGATCGGAGAGTTTCGTGCTGGCCAAGACTGCGGTGGAAAAGGTACTCAGTGCGGTTCGCACCCGCCTGGGGGCTCAGTCGCAGAGCGTTCTGCGGGCTGCGCTGGCTCGCGGAGTCCCACGTCTCGTGGTCGATTCCGGCAGGATCGGCGCCAAGATCTCTTTGACGCTCCAATCCGCGGCACAGTCTTCTGCGAAGGCTGCTTTCGTCGTTCCCAGGAGAGACGCGCGGCTCCTGGTGCGCATGGTCGACGACCGAGCCCCACAGACCCAGCAACTCCGTGTTGACATCCTGAGTGAACTGGAGGTCACATTCAAGACCGTAACCTGAGTAATCGCATACAACGTCCGCCCGCGTGGCTGATCGATCGGATCCGCGACGAGATCCATCGCGGGATTTCGCTGGTGCGCGAGGAACAAGCACTTTCCGGCTTCGAGATCGACTCCATCCATGTCCGGCTTTTTCTCGGAGGCGAATGGTGGGAAACAGCTTTCGACGGGGAGGGACGCCCGGTGGTGCGGCACCGCTGGCCTGGTCGTCATCGAGAATCCCGCAGTGTAGATTAGCGATGCTTTACGACCCTGCCAACGTGAGGGTGATCAGGCTCTGCTCTTTGAGGCAGACGCCTAGGAAGATTTCAGATAGGGAAACGGACGTGAAGGTAGTTGGTCTGGAGCAAATTCGAACCTATCGACTGCAGGCAGAGCCCTGGGAGGCTCCGAAGTACAATGCCGATGCTTCCGAGGCCCTAACCAAACGGGCAATCGTGGAAGCAAACAGCGCCCATGGGTGATTCGCTCGATGAGGTCGGCGCCCAACCCCTACGGTCGAGCGGGCGGAAACCGCAAACAGCGCGGTTCCGCCGCTCACCTTCTGAGCGTGTGCGCCAAGACAAGCTTGGCGCTTCTTGCAGGGTGTGTGAGTCCCTGCCGGGTAAGGCCTAACCAGCCACCCGTACCGAGTGTTGCAGGCCCGTAGGAGGCGAGTCGAAAGACTAGCTGAACGAAAGGTTTGAAGCGTACACAGGGAACCATGTAGGCCGTAAGGGAGACCGCACCTCCCCAAAGTCTGGTACAGCTCCGAAAGGGCGGTTGAAGATGCAGGCGGCAATCGGTTACGTAATCGAGAAGCCCACGCAAAGGAATCACTTTGTGAGATTCCGGAGGACCTGCCGGGGTCATCAGGACATGGCATGCATGGAGAGGAGCGTCGGAGAACTTGGGAGACCCCGTGGATTCCTGCACTCTCAGAGATCGATCGCAAGGCGCCAGGCCGACGAGGCACTGAAGGGGAAACCCGGACCCAGAGAGAACGTCTGGCACCTAAACGGGGAGCGATGATAAATGACAGGTAGGCGACCTGAACCGAGAAGGCAAGGGAGACCGAAGGTCCATGGGGAGTCGGATCAGCTCATAGTACTCCGAGAACGGGAGAGCCGTTCACATGGGGAAGGGGCTGACGGTAACCCGTAGCCCGCAAAGGAAACATGAGCCAGATACGACAGGCTGGGCAACTCATGCCAACCTCACTGCGGGGAATAGCGAACAAGGCCAGTTCTGACGAGCATCACCGTTTCCGCAATCTCTTTGGACTGCTGACAGTTGTGTTCCTTCTGTCCTGCTGGGAGCGAGTCAACAAGAAAGCTGCCAGCGGCGTAGATCGAATCGACTACATACACTTGGAACTGCTCGCCCTCGTTTTGAAGGGTTCACGTACTCGACTCTTTCGCACCCGCCTCACCTGAGTCGGCCTATGGCATGGTCCTCGAGCCTGTCGAGTACACGCCTCATCCGGAGTCCGGCGGCGGTGGCGCCACCCTGCGCTAAAGCGGACGCGCCCAAAAGCGGCGCGCCGCTTAGCTTGAGGCCGTTACTGCGACACGAAGTCGCTTTATGAAGTTGTCCTCCTCGTAATATGAGAGAGGACCACCCGTACCACCGGGTGAACCTAGGGGTCTGAATAAAGAGCGACCCTGACAACGTACAGAGGCACGCGCAAGCGTGCGGGGCGGGAACCGCGAGGGACCTGCTCTCCTGGCAGCCACAAGCCGGGCGATGGCAAGGTAGTGGGTATGGTAAACCCAGGTGAATCTGCGTAACGACCGTCAATGCGAACAAGCTAAAGTGGCTGACAAGCTTGAGCCAAAAGGCACGGAGGCAGGTAGGTGGATTTAACGGTGCCACCTCGTGGTCACAACGCTTCCCGGTCGACAGCAGGTACCTAACCCCACATCACTTCTAAAGCGGAACGTGGAAACCCCGTATCTCTCCCGCAAGGGAACGCGAGCCGCGAGGCAAGCCGATGGAGGTGCGGGTTTGGGATGTCGGAAAAAGCGAATGCCGCCTTGTAATGAGGCGGATACGGGTTTCAACGTTACCCGGCACGAAAGTGAGCCCACGTCCGACGGGTCTTTCTCTGCGAGAGAGCGTGTAGAACCGTCTTGGAAAGGGAGAGAGCAAAGAGAGGCGCTCGACGCCGGTGCACTCCCGATCTGGCTGAGGGACTGGAAGGCCATCAAGTGGCCGGCCATCTTCCGCAAGGTTAGACGGCTGCAGGTCCGTATCGCAGAGGCTGTACGTGAGAAGCGCTGGGGGAAGGTCCACTTTCTCCAACGGACTCTCATCCGCTCATTGCCCGCAAAGCTTTGGGCGGTGCGAAGGGTTGTCTCGAATCAGGGTAAGCGGACGCCGGGCGTGGACAAAGTCCTCTGGAAAACGCCTGGGCAGAAGATGCAGGCCGTCCGGTCCTTGAGGCGGCGGGGCTACAAGCCCCTCCCCTTGCGCAGGATCTATATCCCTAAGAGGAACGGCAAACGTCGGCCGCTCGGCATCCCCACGATGAAGGACCGTGCCATGCAGGCTCTTTACCTGCTAGCGCTTCTTCCCGTGGCGGAAGCTCTGGCCGATCCGAACTCCTACGGCTTCCGGCCGCGTCGTTCGACCGCCGATGCCTTGGGCCAGTGCTACTGCGCTCTGGCCAAAGGGGACTCTCCCCAGTGGGTCCTCGAAGGAGATATCGAATCTTGCTTCGACCGGATCAGCCACCAATGGTTGCTCGACAACGTCCAGATGGACACCGAGATCCTGCGGAAATGGCTGAAGGCTGGCTACATGGAAGGCAAGACCCTCTATCCCACCGAGGAAGGTACGCCCCAGGGAGGAATCATCTCCCCGGTTCTAGCGAATCTAACTTTGGATGGCCTGGAAACGGTGGCCTTACAGGTGGAGCCTTACCGACGCGTAAACAACCTCCGCCCGAAGATCAACGTGGTGCGCTACGCGGACGACTTTGTCATCACCGGCCGCTCGAAGGAGCAGTTGGAAGAGAAAGTCTTGCCCGCGATAGCGGCTTTCCTTGGGGAGCGTGGACTTCGGCTTTCTCCAGAGAAGACGAAGATCACGCATATAGAGACTGGCTTCGACTTCCTCGGCGCGAACGTCCGGAAGTACGGGCGCAAGCTCCTGATCAGGCCCTCCAAGGACAACGTCCTGGGCCTGGTCCGGAACCTCCGAGGCTTGATCCGAACCCAGAGGGCGGCTACGGCGCTCGATCTGATCCGTCAGCTCAACAGTCGTCTGCGGGGCTGGACGAACAGTCAAAGGCACTTGGTCGCCAGTCGGGCCTTCCGGTATGTAGATAGACGCATCTTCGAAACTTTATGGCAGTGGGCAAAGCGAAGGCATCCTCAGAAGGGAAAGGGCTGGGTGCGACGGAAATACCTCCGCATCGAGCCGCCCAAAGCCTGGGCCTTCACAGCGCCCCAGCGGAACCGGGACGGGACCTGGGGGTCTCTGGACCTGTTTCGAGCGAGTAGCGTGTCGATTCGCAGGCATGTTAAAATACGGGCTGAAGCCACGGAGTTCGATCCTGCCTACGAGGCTTACTTCTACCAGCGGTGGCTGGCGAAGCGCCAAGGCCGGTTGTGGCTCCGAGCTCGTAAAGACCACTCGCGCCATGAAACGTATCAACCCGGACAACCCAACAGCCGGGTCGAGAAATCGGCCTCATGAAAGGCTTGAGCCGTATGCGGGGAAACTCGCACGTACGGTTCTTAGAGGGGCTGGGGGGCCGTAAGGTCCCCTGGCCTACTCGGCGGCGGACCCACAAGCCCCCACGGCCGCGACCGGCACGGCGCCCGGGCGAGGGTGCCGCCGCACGGGAGGGCGCGTCGGGTCGCCCGGCGGTCCGGCGGTATACTCTCTCATCGCGGACGCCGTGCAGGATCGCGGCGATGCCCGGAGGGGAGGAGCAGTGGAAGAAGATGGCAGAGACGCGTCGGACGCTCTCCTGTTCGGCGTGGTCCAGATTCTCAAGGCAGCCGGCGATGCGCGAACTGTGTCAATCCTGCTCACCTCAACCATCGACGTTCGCCACGAGCACTACGACAACTGGAATGGGGGCTTGTACTATGTAAGTCTCGAACTGACGGTTGATTACCAGACGTTCGGTCAGCTGGACGCGGGAGAACGCAAACGAATAGAGCGCGCCGTGTCGGAAGCTGCGGAGCCGGTACTCGAATTGTCCGACAACGACACATTCACCGGAACTACGATTCGACCTGCGGGTGCGGCTCCGAAGGGCTGGCGGGAGCATGACGAGCGGTGGCTAAAAGGCGAGAACGTAAGCAACCAAGGTCGCGTTCGCTCCGACAACGTCGCCACCCGAGAGGAGGACGGGCTGCTCTTCCGCTCAGATGCAGAGGTGACCCTCTACCGGGCCCTAAAGCGACGCGGAGTGACGTTTGCACCATTGCCGGTTTTCATCCGAGGCGGCACGACGTACCATCGCCTTGAGCCCGACTTCCTCATCATCAAGGATGGTCTAGTTTTTCAAGTCGAGGTTGACGGGGACACGTACCACCGCGAGAGCCCGGTTGACGCTCAGAAGCGGACCGCGCCGATGGAATACGAGGGCGTAAAGGTCCGCCGCTACCTCGCGAGCCAATTGGCGACGGACAAGGCGGCGGCACAGGTCGTGGACGGGCTCCTGAAGTGGATCGAGAAGGAGAAGGCCAATCGGTCATAGCCACGAGCCCACAAGGGGGCGCATCGTGGCCCACGGGGGCTCCCGGAGCCGGCAAGGGGCCGCCCAACAAGCGGATGAAGCTGACGAGCGCCACGGCGTCTTTGGCCCTTCGAACGCCGTCAGTGGGTGGCGCTCGCAGCTTAGCCGCAACGTTGGCCGTCCTACTGGATTCTTTCTGCTGTCGTTGTCTACGGAGGAACTACGGCTAGCTCGAGATGCTATCCACGAAGCACAGGGAATTCTCGCTCAAATGCGACGAGCCAATGCAGACTAACTTTTCGAGACATTGAGTGGGCGGTTGAGCGGACGAAAGCCGCAAACAGAGCGGTGCCGTGGGCGGAGGCGCCAAGGGGAGGCTGGGTGTAAGAACCCGCCGGCTGGCTCGTTGTCCGGGTGAAAGGAGCCGCCACCATGAACGAGACCCGGCGCCGGTTTGCCACCATCGCGGGGCACGAGCTTCGCACCCAGTTGACGGGACCGTTGTTCTGGGTCCTGGTGATGATGGTGCTCTTCGTGACCAGCACCTTGAATCCCGTGGCGATGATCCCTTCGGGCGACGGAGAGGTCGGGGGTGTTCGCGCCTTCATCAACTCGCCGTACGCCCTGGCCCAGACGTTCGCCATGGGCAGCTTTTTCGCCTATCCGTTCTTCGCGGCGCTCATGGCCGGACTTTCGATCGTCCGTGACGACGAGGCCGCGATCGGCCACCTGCTTCACAGCACGCCGCTCACCGCCGCCGAGTACGTCCTGGGCAAGCTCGGCGGTGTGGCCGGCGCGCTGGGCGTGGCGTTTACGATTCACCTCCTGCTGGCGATCGGGTTCTATGAATTTCGCGGCGGCGAGGCCCTCCAAGGCCCGTTCCACCTGGGCCATTACCTGATTCCCGCGCTGCTGTTCGCCGCGCCCGGCATCTGGCTCTCGGCGGCGCTGGCCTTCGCCGTGGGGGAGCGGACGCGCCAGCCGATGGCGGTCTATGCCGTTCCCACGGTCCTGTTCGTGGTGACGCTCACGTTTCTGTGGACCTGGGCTCCGCCCTGGCTCGACCCGAAGGTGGACGCTCTTCTCAAGGTGCTCGATCCCACGTCTCTTCGCTGGCTCGGGCAGACGCTCTTCAAGGTGGATCGCGGCGTCGAGTTCTACAACACCGCGCCGCTCGAGATCGACGGGATCCTGATCCTGAACCGCCTGGTCGTGGTGATTCTGCCGGCCCTGGCGGTGCTCGGCTCGATCCGCCACTTCCGGCGCTCGTTGGGCGGCGTGGGTGGTGCCGGGCAGAAACGGTTTTCAAGCCACCAGGGTCCATCCCTGGCGTCCGCCGGTAGTGCCAGCTCGGCCCCCCTTCGAGACCTCGCGATGACGAGCCGGAAGCCCGGCCTGTGGACGGGAACGTGGACGATCCTGCAAGCGGAGCTGAGCGAGCTGCGGCGGCAACCGGCGCTCTACCTGTTCACCGGTTTTTTGATGCTGGTGGTCGTGGAGGTCGCGGGCACGGAGGGCGACGCTTTCGGGGCTCCGGTGCTGCTCACGGCCGGGAGCATGGCCGTGCGGACCTTGCCGGTGGTCACGGTGCTCGTCTGCCTGTACCTGCTGTTCACGGTCATCGAATGCATGCACCGCGAGGCGGCGACGAGGTTCGACGCGATCTGTTACAGCACGCCGGTGGCCAACGGCGCGATCCTCCTGGGCAAGGCGCTGGCGAGCGCGGCCGTCATCGGCGTGCTCACCGTGGCCTGCGGAGCCAGCGGACTTTTGTTGTTGATCGCGCAGACGGGCGGGAGGATCGAGGTGTGGCCGTTCGTGCTGGTTTTCGGGCTGGTGCTCGGACCGACGTTCCTGTTGTGGACGGCGTTCGTGACGGCGGTCATGGCGGTCGTCCGGCAGCGGTCCGCCGCGCTCGCGATCGGCCTGGCGGCGCTCGTGCTGACGGGATTTCAATTCGCGAGCGGCGCCATGACATGGGCGACGAACTGGCCGCTCTGGGGAGCGCTCCGCTGGACGGATCTGGGCACGTTTCCGCTCAACAGCGGCGCCCTCCTGCTCAACCGCGCGGCGGCGGTGGCGGTGACCCTCCTGCTGTTCGCGGTTGCGTTCACGTTTTTCAACCGTATCGAGCGCGACGCGGTGGCCACCCTGGACCGGATGCGGCCGAAAGGATTGTTCCGAGGTGCCTTGCGGTTGGCGCCGTTCGCGTTGATGCCGGTGCTGGTGATCGGTTTCCTCGGCATCCAGGTCCGCACGGGGTTCCAGGGCGAGGAGGCGGATGAATATGCCAAGGAGTATTGGCGCCGGAACGTGGCCGCGTGGCGCAACGTGGCACCTCCGGAGATGGCTCGAATAGGAATCAAGCTCGACCTGGAGCCGGCCGGAAGGCGCATGCGGGTGGAGGGGGAGTATGACGTCGTCAACCGCACCGGCGAGCCCATGGGCCGGCTCCCCTTTACGGTGGGGCGATCGTTCGAAAAGGTTTCCTGGACGCTGGACGGCGCGCCGGCCGAGCCCACCGATCGCGCCGGTTTACACATCCTTGCACTCAGGGAGCCGCTCAGGCCGGGCGGGACGGCGCGGGTGGGGTTCGCCTACTCGGCGACCTATCCCAAGGGAATCACCCGCAATGGCGGCGGTACCGGCACGTTCATCCTGCCCGCGGGGGTCCTGCTTTCGACGCACCGGGGTGAATTTCTGCCCGTGCCGGGTTTCGTGGAGGACGATCCGGAGGGCTCCCTTTCGGAGGACCCGAGGCCGGAGCCTGCCCGGAGCCCGGCGTTCACCACGCGCGTGGAAGTCCGGGCGCCGAGCGTCTACACCGTCAATTCCGTGGGCGTGAAGACGGCCGAGTGGCGGAGAGGCGGGCGGACCACGGTGGTCTGGGAAAGCGATCAACCCGTGGGGGCGCTGAACGTGATCGCGGGCCGGTGGGACGTCAGGCGCCGCGGCGGCACGGCGGTGTTCTTCCACCCGGGCCATCCGTTCAACGTGGAACCGATCCTGGACACGCTGGTGGCGGCGCGGGCGCGGTATTCCGAATGGTTTTATCCCTATCCCTGGCGGGAGCTGCGGTTGAGCGAGATCCCCGACCTGGAGACCAACGCCACGGCGTTTCCCACGAACATCAGCTTTTCCGAAGGAATCGGTTTTCTCACCGGCGGCGATCCGCGCGCGGGGCTGGCTTTCAGCGTCACCGCGCACGAAGCGGCGCATCAATGGTGGGGACACCTCCTGACGGCGGGCAACGGTCCGGGGACCGGGCTCCTGATCGAAGGGATGGCCAACTATTCGGCCCTTCTCCTCCATGAATCGGAGAACGGTCTCGAGGCCCGGGCCGCCTTCGCGCGCCAGCTCGAAAGGAGCTACCTCGAAGAGCGGCGGGTGAGCTCGGAGCGGCCCCTGCTGGAAACCCTGGAGAGGCGCGCGAGCGATGAGGCGGCCTTGTCCCAGAAAGGCGCGTGGGTGCTCTGGATGTTGCACAACCATCTGGGCCGCGACCGGATGCTGGCGGGCCTGCGGGAGCTGATCGGCCGGCACGTACAGAGCCGCGAGCCCGCGACGCCGGGAGATCTGATCGAGACGCTGCGGTCGCACGCGGCGGATCCGGCGGCCTATCAGGAGATGGTGGACCAGTGGCTGTCCGGCGTCGTGCTTCCCGAATATGAGCTGTCCGGCGTTTCCGTGGAGAAAGCCGGCAACGGCTGGCGGGCCACGGCCACGGTCAGGAATCTTGGGACCGGCACGGCCTCCGTCGAAGTGGCCGCGATGCGTGGAGACCTGCAACGGCGTGCCATGGTCCGGCTCGGTCCCGGGCGATCCAGGCGGGTGGTGCTGGACGCTCGCTTTTCGGCCCGAGCGGATGGTGGTCGACCCGGACGTGCTGGTTCTTCAGCTCAACCGGGACCGGGCCGTGGCGGAGCTGGGCCTGGGTAGAATATAGGAGCTTATCTATGTAAGAATCAGGCGTTACCCAGATAAGGGAGGTCCGATCGCCGTGCGCACGCTCCGCCGTTCTTCCTGGGCCGTTCTCTGGATCGGCCTGACCCTCTCGGGATCGGCCGGCGCGGCCGTCCAGACGATCTACGACAACGCCCTCCGCAATGGCTGGCAGGACTGGGGGTGGGCGACCCGCAACTTCTCCCAGACCCTGATCCACCAGAGCCCTCCCAATGCCATCTCCTGGGAGCCGGATGCCGTGGGCGGCGACTGGCAGGGGATCTACTTCCACAGCGACCCCGGGGCCGCGGACCCGGCCGTGGCGGCGTTCTCCTCGGTGCGGTTCTGGATCAACGGCGCCGGCGGCCGGCAGGCTGTGAGGTTGGCGATCTACCGGAACAACGTGGAGATCGGAACGAAGAACCTCACACCGTTGCCCGACGCCTGGACCCAGATGACCCTGACCTGGGCGGAGCTCGGCGTCACGGCGCCCTCGTTCGACGGCATCGTCTTCCAGGCCAACGCGCCCGCGAACCAGGCGACGGCGTACGTGGACGATCTCGAGCTGGTTCAGGTGGACGGCGGGCCGCCGCCCGGGGGGCCGGTCACGGTGACGGTGGATCCCAATCTCGACCGTCGGGCCATCAATCCCCTGATCTATGGCGTGAACTGGGCCGGCACGGCGCAGCTCGCCACCGGCCTCTACACGGCCAACCGGCGGGGCGGCAACGGCACCACGCGCTACAACTGGATTTTCGATACGTCGAACCGCGCTTTCGACTACTACTTCCTCAACATCAACGAAGGCGGCTCGAACGGAGCCGCGGCGGACAGCTTCGTCAACTGCCACCCTTGCGGCCGGCGCCGAGGTGGTGATGACGATGCCGATCGACCAGGTGGCGAAATCCTCGGCGCGCAATCCCGGATTCTCGACCACGAAATACGGCCCGCAGACGGGCACGGAGTGCGCCGTCAATCCCGGTGTGCCGGGCTGCTCGAACAATGGCAACGGGATTTGCGATCCTCTTGTGAACACCACCCTCTGCGCGGGCGGCGTGCGCTGCTGCAACCCTTCGAGCCCCGCCGTGCCGGGCTCGCCGGGGCTGCGGTACATCACCGGCAACACCGCCTCGGACACCTCGGTGGCGGTGAGCCTCGACGCCCACGTGGGTGACTTCGTGACGCATCTGGTCAATACCTTTGGCCCGCCGCGACCACCGGGGTCCGTTTTTATAATCTCGACAACGAGCCCATGCTCTGGAACAGCACGCACCGCGACGTCCATCCATCGCCGCCCGGTTACGACGAGGTCTGGGCCAAGGGGCTGGCGGCGGCCACCAAGATCAAGAGCCGCGATCCGGGCGCCGAGATCCTCGGCCCCGAGACCTGGGGGTGGTGCGATTTCTGGACCTCGGCCCAGGACGCCGCGGCCGGAGATTGCATCACCGGCGCGGACCGCAACGCCCACGGCGGCCTGGCGTGGCCCGCGTGGTACATGCAGCAGTCGTGCGCCCACCGCCTGCCCGCGGGCCATCCGGCGGCCGGTGATCTGCCGGTGGACTGGCTGGACATCCACTTTTATCCGCAGGGAAACGGAGTCGCGGGGCTCTCCGGCAACCCGTCGGTGGAAGACGATGAGGCCACCGTGGAAGCGCGCCTGCGATCGCTCAAGGAGCTTTACGATCCCACCTGGGAGTCGGAATCCTGGATCTCCGACCTCACCATAAAAATCGTGCAATTGATTCCCAGGATGCGCGCCTGGCGCGACACCTATTGCCCCGAGATGAAGCTCGCCCTGGCCGAGTACAAGTGGGGGAAGGACGACACGCCCTCCGGCGCGCTGGCCCAGGCCGAGGCGCTCGCCATTTTCGGCCGCGAGGGGCTCGACATGGCCACGCGCTGGGTGGCGCCGGAGTCGGGCAGCCTGGCCGAGGACGCGTTCCGCCTCTACCGCAACTACGACGGCGTGGGCTCGCGGGTGAGCGGCGACTCGGTGCGGGCGGTGTCGAGCGAGGTGGACGGGGTGGCGAGCTACGCCGTGCGCTCCGCCGATGGAAAGCTTTTCGTGCTCCTGTTCAACAAGGACAGCGTATCGCGGGACGTAACGGTCGCCGTGGCCGGAGGCGTCACCAGCAACGCCGACCTCTGGCGCCTGGACGGTACGGGCCTCGCCGCCGCCGGCACGCTCACGGCTACGCCCTCGGGTTTTACGGCCTCAATCCCCGGGCGAAGCGTCACGCTCGCCCGCGTCCAGATTCCCGTTTCGAGCCTGATTTTCGCGGACGGCTTTGAAAGCGGCAGCGTGGCCGCCTGGAACCCGTGAGGGCTCGGATCTTCGCTGGACCTGTTCTCTGTCTGTTCCTTGCTCTCGGCTGCGCGAGGAGAAGGACGCTCCTCCGCGGACCGGCGTCGTCCCGACGGCCCCGCCACACTGGGCGCCTCGCTGGAGCTGCCCGCCGTGCTGGGCCGCGAAAGGTGTTTCCGGCGCGGTTCTCCAGGATCTCGCGGCCCAGGGGTCCGGCCGCGGACGCCGGACTGGTGGAAGGGGATCTCGTCCAGGCGATCGATGGAAAACGGATCGATCATCCCTGTGATCTGGATCTCGCCGTGGCCGACCGGAAGCCGGGGCAGAAAGTAAAGCTCGTCTTTCTCCATGGGACGGAGAGAATGGCGAAGACGGTCACCCTGGCCAATGCCATGGATCTCGACGGACCCGCGTGCGAGAACGGCGATGCCGCCGCCTGTTATCGCCTGGGCGTGCTGGAGGGCTCTTTCGATCGCTTCCGGCAAGCCTGCGAAGCGGGATCCGCCAAGGGGTGCGCCCAATTTGGTTACCTGACTCTTCAGGCGGGCGACGAGGTTCAGGCCCGGACCCTTTTCCGCCGTGCCTGCGGCGGCGGGAGCGGCGCCGGGTGCGCTCACCTCGCGTTCCTGTTCGCCACGGGCCGGGGAGGCGTCAAGAACGATGACGAGGCCTTTGCCCTCTATCAGCAAGCCTGCACGAGCGGCGACGGGCCGGGTTGCTACAACGTCGGTCTGCATTTCGAGGCGCATCGAGGCACCGTTCAGGATTACGACCGCGCCCTGATCGCCTATGAGAGGGCCTGCGACCTGGGAAGCTTTCTCGGCTGCACCAATCTCGGGTACCTCTACGAAAAGGGTTTGGGAACCGCAGCCAATCAGGCGCGCACCACGGTGCTCTACCGCCGAGCCTGCGCGGGGAGCCGGTGCGAGCGCGGAGATCCCACGGCCTGTTTCAACCTCGGAGTGCTCTATCGCGACGGCCAGGGAGCGCCCGTCGACAAGCCCGGAGCCGCCGCCTATTTCGCCCAGAGCTGCGACGGAGGCAATGCCTTCGGCTGCGCCAACCTCGCCGATCTCCTCTACTTCGGCGACGGTGTTCCCAAGGACGAAAAGCGGGCTCTCAGCCTGTTCCGCAAGGCGTGCGACGGCGGGCACGAAGCTTCCTGCCGCAACGTCGAGGCGCTGAAGCCTTGAACCCACAGGATACCACTGCCGCGCCGCGGTTTCTTGTCAAATCTTGCTGAGTTTCGAAGTATTTTTCTGGCCTGGATTTCCAAAACAATATCGGTGCTGCCGCGTATACCTCTGCAGTCCCGTTCCGGAAGCAGTGATCGAACCATGACGTCTGAGGAAAGGAAGAAATCATGAAAAAGGCAAAGGCCGTCAACAAGCTCGAGATCTCGAAGGAAACCCTCCGTCAGCTCAACGGGTTGGAGCTGGACAAGGTGGCCGGGGGCGCGTGGTCGGATGACAGTGTCTGCCCCACGGTAACGGTGACTTCGAACCGTTGCAACTGATACTCCGGGTGCCCCTGCCACGGTGAGGCGGGGGCACTCTGCTTCAGCCAAGCCTTACCGTTGGTTACAACTCATCGGGCCAGTTGGCATGGTAATCGGGCGATGCCGAGGCAGTATACGACTCTCGCCTCTACGCTCCTCGAGACGCATGATGGGAGGCCCGCTTCGGATAGCGGGACAACTTTTGACTCCCGCGAGCCGTTCGTTCCAGTCCGTGAGAGGCCAGTTCCGGTTTTGGCGACGAGACGTGATTCGGTAAGGAGATCCTTGTTCGTTTTGCAAAACGCGAGCTGAAGCGAAGAAAAAGGGGAGAGCCCATGCAGGCTCTCCCCTTTCCTCATTCCTTGGCGGGTTTCCAGCTCAGGGCGGGAACGGCCCGCGATAGATGGAATCGATGAAGGACTTGTTCCAGATTTCGACGCCGGTGCGCAGGTCAAAGGCGACGAGGCGGAGCGGCTGCTCGAGGATCTTGCCTTCCTCCCGGCGCGCGGAGGGCTGGGCGACGAAGAAGATCTGGGAGCCCGAGACGACGAAGGGGGCCATGGAGACCGGGGCGTCGAGCGTGCCGACCTGCGCTCCGGACGCCGTGGTCACGGTCCAGCGGTACGGAGTGCGGAGGCCGCCCGTGGAAGAAGGCTCGCTGCGGAGGACGTGGCGTCCGTCGAGCGAGGTGAGCTGGCGCGCTCCGCCGGCCGCCTTGGCCTCGCCGGCCGTTTTGGACTCGACGACAAGGGCCGGGCGAGCCTGATCGGCCTCTTCGAAGGGGATGGCCACGGCGCGGCCGGCCTCGAGGTCGAGCCGGGCCGCGCCCTGGAAGGCGTTGCGGGCGGCTTCGGCGGTCTCCCGTGCTTCGGCGGCCCGCTTGACGGTGGCGGTGTCGGCCGTCTGGGGCGTTTCGGGAACGGTGGGCAGGTAGCCCTGGGGAATCACGTCCGCACCCGTCCAGGTGACGGTCACGCTGTCGCCGGTGGCCGCGAAGGCTTTGACCTGGAAGGTCTGGGACGGCCCGTCGACCAGGTTCGCCCGCAGGCTCCCGGGAATCTGGACTTCCGTCCGCCCCGTGGCCCGGCCCTTCGCGGCGTCGAGAGTCACGAGGGCGAGAACGCCGTTGCGGTCGGGGCGGGCCTGGGCCACCAGGGTGCCGTCCGCCAGGGCCAGCGGCTTGGCGGCGTCGCGGCTCTGCCACAGGACGTTGCCCGAGGTGAGATCGAGGGCTTCGAGACCCTCCCGGCCCATGACGTAGGCGATTCCCCGGGTGGCGTCGACGACCACGCCGTCATGGAGCGCCGGGATGCCGGCCGGCCGGGCCTTCCCGGCGGCTTGAGCGCCGGCGGTCCCCGGGGCGAGCAGGCCGGCCGCGAGGGCCAGGGTCCAGCCGGAGCGAAGAATGGTTTTCAGCATGTCGGATCCTCTCGAGACGGTCTTCGGTGCGGGCTCGGCGGGGTTCATTCGCCACCTCCATCTTCCACGGCGCCGGAGGCTTTGCGGAGCTTCCAGGCGCCGCGGCCCATGGTGCCGGCGATCAGGACGTCGTCGTCGCGGTCGTAGAAAAGGTCGTAGACGGGGACGGTGGGCAGATCTTCACCCAGGCGGTGCCACTGGGTGTAGCCGCTTTCCTTGGTGGCGGAGTAGACGCCGTTCTGGGTGCCCACGACCACGGCGATCTCGTCGTCGTCCCCGTGGCCCTTCTTGGCGGCAAGGTCGTCGCCCGTCGTCATCGCGGGACACGAAGGCGATCGAGCGGACGGTCGAGGGGAGCAGGAGCTGCAGGTTGCCGGTCAGGTTGGTCCAGGTCGCTCCCGCGTTGGCCGTCATGTAGACCGCGTTGATGGTGGAGACGAAGGCGGTGTTGTAGTCGTCCGGATCGATGACGACGTCGGTCACCGTGGCTCCCGTGCCGGTGGCCGGGAAGGTGACGGACTGCACCAGAGGAGCGGGCGCGGCGGCGGTGCGGATGAAGACACGGTCGGTCGAGCCGGCGTACAGGACGTCCGGGTTGCCGTCCGCGCCGTAGGCCAGGGGGTCGATACCGCTGCCGTTGACCGCCACGGCGGGCAGGACGCGGGTGATGGTGTCGCCCCGGTCCAGCGATTCATAGGCGCCATTGGCGGCGCCGAACATGATCCGGGCGCCGTCGACGCCGTTGACGGCGAGGGGGGTCACGAACTGGCGGGTGGGATTGGGCCCGCCGCCGAGCAGCGTGAGGGCCGGGAAGGCGAAGTCGAGGAAGTTGTTGTCCGCGTCCCAGAACGTGCGGTTGAAATTGCCCAGGTTCTGGTTGCTCGTATAGCGCACCGAGATGCCGGGAATCGAAAGGGTGTCGACCGCGGCGTCGCCGCCGTCGGCGGTGAGCAGGCTCGACCAGGTCACCTTGGAAGGCAGGAGCTGCACGGGCACGCCGGTGTCCTGGGCGCCGCCGAAGGCGACGTTGGAAAGGGTGTCGTAGGCCACGTCGTGAAGCTCGGTGGTCTGGAGGTCGCCGTTGAGCGAGAACCAGTCGCCGGTGTTGGTGCGCGGGCTCGTGCGCTTGTAGATGCCGCCGTCGTCTGTCTCGATGAGCTCGCCCTGGGCGTTGAAGGTCATCTCCCGCGAGTCGGCGTGCGGGGCGGAGCCGGAGGCCGTGCCGCCGCCGGGCGCGCCCAGCGCGGAGGAGTGGGTGAGGTGCACCCACTGGCCGGCCAGAGGCAGGGAGGCGTCACCCCGGAAGAGGCGGCCGGAAAAGTCGTTGGCGCCCAGCGAGTTGGGGAAGGAGAACGGCCCGCCGATGGGCTCGTTGGCGAGCGGCTGGCGGTCGCCGCCGACGTAGACGATGTTGGCGTTGGTCGGATCGGCCACCATCGACAGGTGGATCGAGCCCTGGTTGCCGGGGTGGATGCCCACCGGGGCGCCCTCGTTGGTGGTGGGCAGGCTCATCGCGGTCCAGGTGGTGCCGCCGTCGCCGGAGCGGAACAGGGCCGCGAGCCGGCCGCCGTTGACGATCGCCGCGTAGACGTTGTTGTGGCGGCCCACGGAGAATTCGACGTTGGCGGTGGTGCCGCTGATCAGGAAGGCGTCCACCGCCGGGGTGCTCACCTTGGTCCAGGTGGCGCCCTTGTCGTCGCTGCGGTAGATGCCGTTCAAGCCGCCCACCACGTTGGCGAAGATGACGCTCGTGAACAGCCGGTTGGGGTTGTTGGGATCACCCGCGAGGTCGTGGGTGACGCCGCCCGGCAGGCCCGTGGCCGCGCCGTTGCCCACGGCGATCTGCTGGAAGGTGGCGCCGCCGTCGGCGCTGCGCCAGATGCCGATGTTCGCGAAGGTGAAAGAGAGCGCCGTGTTGACCGACACCACCAGGACGTTGCCGCGGGCGGCCACGCCGGAGATGTTCTTGTCCACCAGCACGCCGCCGCCGTTGAGGGTCGTCCAGGAATCGCCGCCGTTGGTGGTGCGCAGCAGCCCGATGCGTGCGCCGCCGGTCGAGCCGAAGCTGCTGTACCGGCCGATGCCGGCCACCAGCGTCTTTTTCGACGGGTCCGTGGGATCGAATTCCAGGGCGCCGATCGAGTTGGAGCCCTTTTCATCCGTCAGGCGCTTCCACTTGGGGTTCTTGGACGTCGCGTTCGTGGTCTTCCAGATGCCGCCGTTGACGCCGCCCACGTAGAGCGTGCCGGCGGCGGTCGGGTGGGCGGCCACGGTGTGGACGGCGCCCACGACCTCGCCATTTTCAATGCCCTCCACCTGGCCGTCGGTATTGGGGCCGGGCCCCTGGGCGACCCAGCGGTCAGAGGCTTCGGCACCCGGCGCGGCGCACAACAGGGCCGCGAGGCCGAAGACGGGGAACAGCCGGACAACAGACACAGTTTTCAAAAGTCACCTCCCTGACAGGGTTTACCCTCAGCTGCATCTTGCAAGCCAAGAAAAAAAGATGGCAAACGCAATGTATTTCCATCAATCGATAGAAAGCCTCCTGTTTCTCTTAGTATACGCTTCGTTTGCACGAAATATCGGCCGTGCCTGAAGAGCGCGGCTCCCCTCATCCTTGGAGTGCCGGCCGGGGAGGAATGCGCTCCTTTCGGCGCGGGCTCACGCTTTCGTTTCCGCCAGGGCGGACTCTCGTTCGTCGCGGCGGGCCTTCCGTAGCGACGCGAGGACGGCGGTCGTGAGAATCGCCGCGATGACGGCGAGCGAGAGAAGCGAGGGGATCTTGTAAAGCTCCGTGATCGTCATTTTGACACCCACGAAAACCAGCACCGCCGAGAGCCCCAGCTTCAGATAGACGAACTTGCCCATCACCCCGGCGAGCAGGAAATAGAGCGAGCGCAGGCCCAGGATGGCGAAGATGTTCGACGTGTAGACGATGAACGGATCCCCGGTCACGGCAAAAATGGCGGGGATCGAGTCCACGGCGAACACCAGGTCCGTGCTTTCGAGAAGAACGAGCACCAGGAAGAGCGGCGTCGCCATCCAGCGGCCGGCTTCGCGCACGAAGAAATGGTGGCCGTGATAATCGCGGGTCACGGGGATGATCCGCCGCACCAGCTTGAGCAGGGGGTTGTTCTCGGGGTGGATCTCCATCTCCTGGTGGCGGGCCATCCGGATGCCGGTGACGATCAGGAAGGCGCCGAAGACGTAGATGATCCAGTGGAACTGCGCGAGCAGAGCCGAGCCCGCGAGGATGAAGGCGGCCCGCATGACCAGCGCGCCCAGGATCCCCCAGAAGAGCACCCGGTGCTGATCCATGGCCGGCACGGAGAAGTAGCCGAAAATCAGCGCGAAGACGAAAATGTTGTCCACGCTGAGCGATTTCTCGATCAGGTATCCGGTGAAGAACTGGAGCGCCGGCTCCGGCCCCTGGAACCAGTAGAGCCCCAGGTTGAAGATCATGGAGAGCGTCACCCAGACGGCGCTCCAGATGGTGGCCTCCCGGATGGACACCGCGTGCGCCTTGCGGTGGAACACTCCGAGGTCCAGCGCGAGCATGACCAGGACGAAGGCCGTGAAGCCGATCCACGGCAAGAGGGAGGTTGCTGGCAAGTCGGTCTCCTTCCGCGAGATAAAGGGCGGGGGCCGGAGTATTCGGCCCCGGTGGAGCTTTAGGCTGCTTCGAGGCGCCGCCCGTGGACGGCCTCGGTCATGCGCAAAAAAGCGGCGATTTGGAGAGCCTCGCGCAGGTCCTCCAGGCCGACAAGCCCGAGGTAGCGCTCGCCGTCAAAAACGGCGGCCACGGTGGCACCGTGCTCGGTCATGGCGTCCTGCGCTTCGTCGAGGGAAAGCCCGGCGTCGAGCCGCAGGAAGGCACGGTCCATGACTCCGGCCACGTAGAGGTCTTCACCCGAGGAGGCCAGCGCCTTGAGGACCGCGTCCCGCGTGACGATCCCCACCAGATGGCCGCCGTGGACCACGGCGAAGTCCGGCTGGTAGCTGGTCAGCAGGTAGCCCACCACGCGGCTCGCCCGGTCCCCCGGCTCCAGCACCAGGGCGTGCTTGTTGTAGGCGTCCTTCAGGCGGAGGGTCGAGAGCAGGCCGCGGGCCTCCTCGGACACCCGCTCGCCGCTCGCGCCGAGGAAGACGAACAGGGCCACGATGGCAAGCATGAAGTTGCCGCTGAAGATGGCCCATAGGCCGAAGCCGAGCGCCAGGATCTGGCCCACGGTGGCGGCCACGCGCGTGGCCCGCGGAAAGCCCAGGCCCATGGCGAGCAGCGCCCGCAGGATGCGGCCGCCGTCCATGGGAAAGGCGGGTACCAGATTGAAGAGCGCCAGGGCCACGTTGCTGGCCAGCAGCCAGACGAGGGCCGTCTCGATCGACGGGTCGCCCTTGGCGAACACTTCCAGGCTGGGCGCGGCGCCGCCCCGGAACCCCAGCACGATGGCCAGGGCGACTGCGAGAGCCACGTTGACGAGCGGCCCGGCGATCGCAATCAACAGCTCGTGCAGGGGCCGGCGGGGCGAGCGGCCCAGCAGGGCCACGCCGCCGATGGGCAGCAGCACGATCTCCCGCACGGGAAGGCCCAGGCGCCGGGCCATCCAGGCGTGCCCCAACTCGTGCAGGGCGACGCAGATGAAGAGGGCCGCCATGAGCAGGGCCCCGAACAGCGCCCCCCGCGCGCCGTGGGGGCTCACCCATTGGAGGGCGCCCCAGAGGAGGATCAAGGGGAAGGTGAAGTGGATCTTGATGTCGATCCCCGCCACCGTGAGAACGCGCAGGGAGCCTTTCATTGGCCCACCTTCGCGACGGGGACGGCCTTGCGAGCCTGGGCCGCCGAGGCGGCCAGGCGCTCCTCCCGGCGGCTCTTTACGAGGGAGGCCCCGATGGCCACCGCCAGCATCGTGGCGATCACGCCGAGCGAGACCGGCGAGGGGATCTTGTAGAGGTCGGTGAGGGTCATCTTGACGCCCACGAAGACCAGCACGGCCGAGAGCCCCAGCTTGAGGTAGGCGAACTTGCCCATCACCCCGGCCAGGAGGAAGTAGAGCGACCGCAGCCCCAGAATGGCGAAGACGTTCGAGGTGTAGACGATGAACGGGTCCTTGGTCACCGCGAAGATGGCCGGGATCGAGTCCACGGCGAAGACCACGTCCGTGCTCTCCACCAGCACGAGCACCAGGAACAGCGGCGTGGCCGTCCAGCGGCCGGCCTCCCGCACGAAGAAGCGGTCTTCCCGGTACTCCTTCGTCACCGGCACCAGGCGCCGCACCAGCTTGAGCACCGGGTTGCTCTCCGGGTGGAGCTCGGCGTTTCGGAAAAGCGCCATCTTGACGCCGGTGACGATGAGGAAGGCGCCGAAGACGTAGATGATCCAGTGGAACTGCGCGAGGAGAGCCGAGCCGGCCAGGATGAAGGCCGCCCGCATCACCAGCGCTCCCAGGATGCCCCAGAAGAGCACCCGGTGCTGGTAGGCCGCCGGCACCGCGAAGTAGCCGAAGAGCAGGGCGAAGACGAAGATGTTGTCGACGCTGAGCGACTTTTCGATCAGGTAGCCGGTGAAAAACTGGAGGGCCGGATCGGGGCCCCGCAGCCAGTAGATTCCGGCGTTGAAGAGGAGTGCGAGCCCCACCCACACGGCGCTCCAGGTCGTCGCTTCCTTGAGCGACACCTCGTGCGCCTTGCGGTGGAAAACTCCCAGGTCGAGCGCCAGCATGGCCAGGACGAACAGGTTGAACCCGACCCAGAGCGCGATGGACGTTTCAGGCATGAGACCCATCTCCTTTCAGAAGACGGGCCGTGGGATGGGCTGAGCGCAAACCCCCACGGCACAGATGCTGTGTCGTGGTGGTCTCGCCGAAGCGCTGGCGCGCTCTCGGGGGGCCGGGGATCTCTCCCGTGTTGACGGCCGCCCCGACCCGGGTGGTCCCGGGTGGCTACTCCCCACCGGTTGGTGACGAATAGGCCCCTGGAAGGGGAGCGCGATTAGATACGAATTGGGGGAGGATGTCAACCGGCGAGGCGGTCGATACGGTTTTTATCAATCGCCTGGGCGGCGGAGCGGCCGAGAATCCGCACCGCTCCGATCATGGCGGCGAACCGCGGGTCCTTCGTCAGCCCCTGCTTGAATCGATAATAGATTTGTTGAGCGATCACCGCGATCTTGAACACGCCGAAGACGTAATAGAAAACGGCGTTCGAAACGTCCAGGCCGGTCCGTTCGGCGTAGCTCTCCACGATCTGGACGCGGCTCAGGTTGCCCGGCAGGGTGGTGGGGCCCGCGGGCAGTTGGAGTTGTTCCGGCGCGTCGTCCGGATCCATCCAGTAGCCGAGGCTGGTGCCGAGATCCATCAAGGGATCGCCGACCGTCGCCATCTCCCAGTCCAGCACGGCCACGATCCGCGAAGGGTCTTCCGGGTGGAGCACGAGGTTGTCGTACTTGTAGTCGTTGTGGATCAGGGCCGCGCCGCGCTCCGGCGGGCGGTTCCCGGCGAGCCAGGCGGCGGCGCGGTCGAGGTCCGGCACGTCGTCCGTCCGGGAGCCCTGCCAGCGGGCCGACCAACCTTCCACCTGGCGCGTCACATACCCTTCCGGCCGTCCCAGGTCGCCGAGCCCGGCGGCGCGGAAGTCCACGGCATGAAGATCGGCCAGCCCGTCCACGGCAGCCTCGCTGACGGCCCGCATCCGCTCTGGGGGAAGATCGAGCCCGGCGGGCGGCCGCTGGTGGCGGAGCACGGTGCCGCGCACCCGCTCCATCACGTAGAACGGCGCGCCGATCACCTCCGCGTCGTCACAGTGGGCGAGCGCCCGCGGGGCCTTGGGATAGACGGCATGGAGCCGCGACAGCACCCGGAACTCGCGCCCCATGTCGTGCGCCGTCTTCACCTTGGAGCCGAACGGCGGGCGGCGGAGCACGAGCTCGCGGCCTCCGGTGCGAAGTAAATACGTTAGATTCGAATGGCCACCGGGGAACTGCTCGATTTCGACCGGTGCTTCGGCGGCGGCCGCTTCCGAAAGGTTTTCCGCGAGCCACGCGGTCAGCCTCTCGGCATCGATTTCCTCGCCGGGGCGGACGGGGCGGGTGTCGCCGACGGGAACGGAGGTCATCCCTCCCTCTTCATCCCAAAACGGGTCAGGATCCGCTTGGCCACCGACGTCTTATGAACCTCGTCGGCGCCGTCGTAGATGCGGGCTCCCCGTTCGTGGCGCCACCAGAAGGCGAGGGGGGTCAGCTCGGTGAGCCCTAAGGCGCCGTGGGCCTGGATGGCGCGGTCGAGCACGCGCTGGAGCACGGCGGCGGTGTGGAACTTGATCAGGGAGATGTCGTCCCGCGCGGCGGCGGCGCCCTCGGCGTCGATTCTCCAGGCGGTGCGCAGCACGAGGAGGCGGGCGGCGTCGATTTCGGCGCGGCTTTCGGCGATCCATTCCTGGACGATCTGGCGCGATCCCAAGGGACGGCCGGGGGCGAGCAGGCGCGTGGCGGCCCGCTCGCACATGAGGTCGAAGGCCCGCTCGCAGATGCCCAGCCAGCGCATGCAGTGGTGGATGCGGCCCGGCCCGAGCCGTTCCTGCGCGAGGGCGAAACCGGCCCCCTCCTCGCCAAGGCGGTTCTCGATGGGCACGCGCACGCCGGAGAGCCGGACCTCGGCGTGGCTCATCCAGTCCTCCCCCCGCTCACCCATGACGGGCAGGTTCTGGACGATCTCGAAGCCCGGCATGTCCACGGGCACGAGGATCTGGCTCGCCCGGGCGTAGGGGCTCGGGGCGTCCGGATTGGTGACGGCCATGACCACGCAGAACGTGGCGCCCTCGGCGCTGGATGTAAACCATTTGTGGCCATCGATCACATAATTGTCCCCATTGGGGGTGCCCTCCCGGCGGGCCGTGGTGCCGAGCCAGACGGGGTTCGAGCCCGCGAATTCGGGCTCCGTCATCCCGAAGCAGCTCCGGATGTCGCCCGCCACCAGGGGCCGCAGCCAGCGCTCCTTCTGCTGAGGGCTGCCGTGGTGGTGGAGGAGCTCCATGTTGCCCGCGTCCGGCGCCTGGACGTTGAAGACGACGTGCCCGATGACGCTCCGGCCCAGCACCTCGGACAGCGGCGCGAATTCGAGCAGCGAGAGTCCGCCGCCGCCCCACTCCTTCGGCATGTGGGGAGCGAGCAGGCCCATCTCCCGCACCTTGCCGCGCAGCTTCTCGATGGCCACGCCGGCCGCGCCGAAGCCCTTTTCCAGGACGGTCCTCTCGACGGGGAGGACGTCGGAGTCGAGAAAGGCGCGGACGGCCGCCGTCAGATCGCGGATTCGTGGGGAGAGGGTGAAGTCCATGAGGGGGAGTCTATCGCGTCCCCGCCCGGGCGTTCACGCCATGTCAATACACACATCTCGGAGTCTTCATGAGGGTGAGGAGGATCGTTGCGATTTGCCCTTCGAGGAGACGGCCCGCCGGCGGTGCACTCGGAAAGGGCGTCGGTTGAGGACTGGGCCGTCTCTACGGAACGGTGTTGCCGTTGCAAACGGTAGGGTTCCGGGGATGTTGAGAAAGCGCCCCCGTAATCTCTACGTTGGCCTCGGCACAATGGGTCCGTAGAGACGTCCCCAGTCCTCAACCGGGAACTTTCCGGGTCCACAAACGGCGGGGCGTCTCTCTCGGAGGGGACATCGGAACGAGCCAAGGCAACCTCTTGGACCTCCTTCACAAAGATGGAGCCGGCTTCAGCCGGCTTCTTCCTTGTAGCCCGGGCATTCATGCCCGGGCAGCAGATCGACCTCCCCAAACCCGGCTACCACCCAGTCCGCCTCCGCCAGGAGCGCCCGCTCGTGCGTGGTGGCGAGGCCGATCACCGTCATCCCCGCGCGTTTTCCGGCCTCGATGCCGCGCGGCGAGTCCTCGATCACCAGGCAGCGCTCGGGCGGCGTGGCCAGTTGGGCGGCGGCGTAGAGGAAGAGGTCCGGCGCCGGCTTGGCGCGTCCGCCCACGTGGGAGGGAAAATAGACGTGCTCGCCGAAGAAGCGCCGCAACCCGAGCCGCCGGCCGGCCACGTCGAACAGCTCCTCGGGCATGGAGGTCGCGATGCAGGTCTTGAATCGCCCTCGGACCTTCTCTTCGAAAAAGTTCTCGAAACCTGGAGTGAACCGTACGGCCTCCTCGAACAGTCCGCGGATGATGCCGAGGCGCTCCGCCACCAGCGCCTCCGGATCTCCGGGAACGCCGTACTGCTCCTGAAGCAGGAGAACGCTCGCGGTCTGCCCCAGGCCCGTGATGAGGGGCTTGGTCCGGCCGGCATCGAATTCGATCCCCCGCCGGCGGAGGAACTCCGCCTCGCACCGGTCCCAGAGGATCTCGCTGTCGAGCACGACGCCGTCGCAGTCGAAAAGGATGGCCTCGAAGGTGTCTGTCATCGGAGTGGGATTGTACAGGTTCGGCGGATTTCGTTGGAGGTGCTATTGCCATAGCTATGGCGAAGGCACCCCAGCTCTGGGACCTCACGCTTCGCCCGCGAAGGGGGCGGAGATTTCCCTCAAAGGTACTGTAGAGCTGGGGCTTACGGTGTTTTTTCAGCGGTCCCCTCCGGCTGGCACTTGGATTGCGCTTAAGAGTGCCAGACAATCTAAAAGGAGTACACCGCGATGTCTCAAAAGCACACTCTGTTCTCTCCCCGATCCTTGGTTGCCGCCGCCGTTCTTTCGTTTGCCCTGCCGTGCGCTGTCCAAGCCGCGCCCAACATCCTCGCGACCCACGTCGACCCGGAATGTGACAGTGACTTGGCCGTCCTGACCGTTACGCTGGACCCGGTGACCTACAATTATTACGGCGACAGCCTTTATTATCATTTTGATTCGCCGTCACCCGGTACGCAGTCGGGATGGAGCGGCAACCCCGTCACCATGAAGATTCCTTCCTCTTTCGCCCCGGGCACTTCTCATTTCGTGCAGATCACGACGACGAGCGCCTCGACGGGTGGAAGCGCATCGGCGAGCTACCCGTTTACCGTATCCATCTGTGGTCCGCCGGCTAAAGGTAGTGGTTTGACCTGGAAGTTGGTCGCGACGAATCCGACGGCCGGTACGGTTGACGTCGGTTGTGGGCCCGAATGCGACCCCTACGACGGCGACACTCCGTGCGGGACGGCGCTCCCTCTTCTCTGCATCAAGAAGACGGGTGCGGGATTTCCCCTGGCAAAACCCGCCAGCGTAGACGTCTCCAGTATTTATCACCAATGGGCGGGTGGTGTGGTCGGAACCACGAGCGCCACGGTGCCGCCCTCAACGCTGGCTGAAGCGGATGACCTGTGCTTCCTGGAGTTCGGCGCGGATTGGCGCGTTGCGGAATTCCATGACGGCTGGGGTTGGTACTTCCAGGCCTTTGGCGGTGTGGGCAATCCTTCCAGCCGTTTTTGGGTCGACATCGATGATCAGCCCAATGCGACCTGCTGGGACGACTGAGGTTCCCGCCACCTGCGCAGGAGAATCGCCAACGCCACCACGAACATCGGCGCTCCATGGTGGACTTCGTTTCCGACCGCCAGGAGCGCCAGCCAGGAAAGGATCATTTCGAGAGGCCCAATCCATTCCGCCAGCACGGCGGCGGAGTAAAGGTTGGTGACCGGCGTAAACAGGTGGAGGACGGCCCAGGACTGGCGCCGCTCGCGCAGCCAGATTCCCAAGCCCAGCGCGACCGGCGAAAGAATCCAGACCAGGGCCGTCCTCGCGCCGGCCGGCACCAGGCGATAGAAATTCGAGTCGTGCTTCGAATAATCATCGATCGGCGGCGTGGCCGCCAGCCATTCCGAAACCCAGTGGGGACGCAGGGCAAAGCAGAGCAGGAGCATGGCGAGCGCCGCTCCGATTCCCCAGGCCAGCTTTCGGCGGTCCGAGTTGAGCAGGAGCCACGGCGCCGCCACGAAGGCGATCTGGGGCTTGGCGAGGAGAAAGGGTAGAGCCCAGGGGCCGAGGAGCGAGGTGGACAAAGCGAGGATCAGGTCCACCTGTCCCACGAAGAGAGTGAAGAGGACGGGGAAGGAGACCAGGGCCCAGCCCGCGCGCGCTCCGGCGGCCTTCCACAACATTCCGAGAGAGAGCAGGATGAAGAGGCTGTAGGCCACGGGCTGAGGCAACAGCGCCAGCGGGGCGAACAGGACGGCCAGCGGCAGCGGGCTGAAGTACCCGGAGACCTCATAGGGAGAACGGCCCGCCAGGAGGCTCCGGCCGCCTTCCCAGAAGATGTCGAAATCATAGAGCCAGAGATGAAGGGGATCGCCCTGGAAGAGGATCACCAGGAAGGGGACGAAGCACAGGGCGGCACCGAGGCCGACGACGTGGAGCGCCTTTTCCCTGTCCATGGGCGGGCAAGTATACGTACGGTGGTGGTCCTGGAGCTGCGCGCGGGCTCACTTTCCTGCGCTGAGCTCGGCCATCTGCCGGTCCTGAACCCGCGCCAGAGTCACCTGCGCGGTGAGCGCTCCAATGAGAGCGAGGAACATGTCCCACTGCGTATCCCACACGTCGCCCTGCGTGCCGAGGAAGGCATCGGCGGCCGAGCCTCCGAGCACGGCGGACCACCATTCGATGAATTCGTAGGTGGCGCTGAAGGCCAGGCAAACGCAGGTGACGAGGAAGAAAAGCCAGCCGCCGGGCCGCAGCGGAGACTTCCGGATCAGGATCTCGCGCGCCAGGAGGGCCGGCACGAAGCCCTGGGCGAAATGGCCGAGCCGGTCGTAATGATTGCGCGCGAAGCCCATCAAGTCCTGCACCCAGAATCCAAGCGGCACCTTGGCGTAGGTGTAGTGGCCGCCGAGGATCAGGATCAGCGAGTGGAGGAAGATCAGGCGGTAGAGCAGCGGCGTCAACGGAAAACGCCGGTACGTGGCGATCAGCAGGGGCACGCCGAGGAAGATCGGGGCCACTTCGAGGATCCACGTCGTGCGGTCTTCAGGGTGGACGCCCGAGACGACCAGGGCCACGGCCGTGAGGGCGAGGAGGATGAGCGGCTCCCTGGGGGAGCGGCCTCGAGGGTTTGGCATGGCCTTCAGCCTATCGCGGAACCGGGGTAGGCGGCTTACCCCGCGGGGAAACCGAGTTTCCCCCAGGGGCCGGCCAGTTTCCCCGAGGGCCGCCCCATTCGGGAAGAGGGCCGCAACGTTCGCCCCTCGGGCCGCATCATTGGCCCCTCGGGCCGCGCCATCGAGGAGAAGGGGAAACTCATCAGGCCAGAGGGGAAAGCCGTTGGCCCCTCGGGGAACGCCGCTTTCCCCGCCTCCGCGGTCCTTTACCCCGAGGGCCGCAAGGCCGCGGACTCGGGCCGCATCGTTGGCCCCGAGGGGAAACCGGCCGAGGGGCCGGGGCGAATGTTGCGCCCCGGCTCCCGGAGGGCTGGGAAGCGGCGCTTGGTGTGTCAAGGCGGCTCCCGGCGGTCGCCGACGGCAGTGGGGTAGAATGCCGGTGTCAGGTGAATACGATGACCACCCCGGGGCCTCGCTTCGAATATGAGCCTTCGCCGGCTCACAAAGTCCATACGTCGGAGGCAGGACCTCCGAGGTGGATCCCTTTCAAGGAGAAATGTCCTCCTGATATGACGATTCAGGAGAGAGAGGAACTGCTCCGGCAAAGTGTATCTGCCGATGGCCAACCTGAAACACCGCGACGCTATGCAATTCGCCGGGTTTCGGAGGGGCCGGAATTCTATGAGTGCAAGCTTACGCGCGAGATGCCGGACGGAACGATCGTGGTACACGGTCATCCTACCAGGCGTGTTCCACCTCCTGTTTTGCGTAGAATGCGGGATGGCGGTCTCATCACCGCAGCGGAGTACAGGCAATTTGTCAAGGAGTTGAACTGATGCGTATCGGGGATGTTCGCCGGCTTGCTTTTGATATCGAGCCGGTTTCGCCGAGTTGGGATCGCCGTTCTCCGGGAGAGCTTGGACCTTGGGCGCAGCTTGCCATTTGGGCCGCGGACCAGAATTTCTGCCGCAACTGGTTTCCCGCCACCCGAAGTGTGAATGAAGGCGTCTACGTACCACTGGCTCCCATCGCGGACTGGCTTGTGCGGTATGCCCGATATATCGCGTATGAAGAATCCGCGCGCGCCTTTCCCACCGACGTCGATTTGATGGTGGCGTTACAGAGCTGGAAAGACTCCGCGCCGGCCGCGTCGTTCGACGGAGATTCCTGGGACGATCGGCGGTTCGAATGGAGCAATGGCCACTTTCTGCACGCTGGTGCCGAGGGCTCCTGGCTTCCCAATCTTGCCTTCGTGCGATCAGACGAGAATCTTTGGATCAGCGCAGCCCCTGCTCGGTTTGCCAGCCCCGGCGCGCCGGAGTTCCTCTTTCAGGCCGGAATTTTTGCGGTGCCCTGGAGAGAAGCAAAACAGGCACTTTCTGATTTCGTGGACTCTGTCGGCAGCAGCCTGCTCGAATCCGGCCTCGCGGACTCCTTCCCCTGGAGCCGTGGTCGAGGAGCTTTCGAGAACCAACTCGAAATTGGCTTGCTCGATCAACTGGCACTGGAGCTCGACCTCTCTCGGTCCGGTGTTGAAACGCTATTCGGAGTGACTTCAGAGTCCGGCCTGCGGACGCGCCTCCTGCTCCCTCAACAGGCTACGTCCAAAGACAGCGCCGCCGTGCAGGCAATCCGCGATCTCGATCTGGAGGAGGGCGTAGTCAGAGTCGTCGTTGACTGTGATTGCACAACGCGTTCGCAGAAGAAGGGCCAATTCCGGAGGCGGAGGTTGAGAGCGCTCGAGGTCGCGTCTGGAGGAAGACCTGAGAGAGAAGGCTACCAGGCTGCCGAGTTGATCCGCGGAGACCTGGGGCTCAACGGCCAACCCTTGAAGAATCTTGATGATTTCTTGATGGATCATTTCGACATCGAAATTGATGATCTTTCCGGCCCTGAATCGACGCACAATCATGCGGCGATCGGCGGGCATCTGGACGGGTTCGGGAAGGTTCTGTTGTTTTCTTCTCCCCAGACGAGGAAACCCTGGGCAAGAAACATGGAGATCTTCCGAGGGGTTGGGCATCTCCTGCTGGACGGCGGACCTGAGAGCCCGGCCGTTGGAGCGGGCTCGTCCAACAGGGCCATCGGTCCCCGCAGACGGCGCTCCGGAGCCTTTGCCGCCGAGATGCTGTTGCCTCAGTCCGCCATACGGGAACGGAGCGGAGGCGTGTTGGATGCGGCGGCAGAGCCTTCGGTGTTTGAAGGGCTGATGGAGGATTATCAAGTGGGCGCCCAGACGGCCGCCTGGCAGTGCTGGAACGCCGGTCTACTATCGTCCCGTGAGGTGGTTTCCGATTTAATTGGAGCCTATGGCTCCTATGGAGCCGGGGCTGGCAGCCCCCGCCTTGGCGGCAACGACTGACGCCCGGATCCTCTCCGCCAATTCTCCGACCTGCATGAGAATCGCCGTGGGAACTCCGCTCAAGTCGAGCGAGCAGACCTCCAGCCGTTTGCCGATCTCGTGGACTTCGTGGATTGCGGGCTCGCCCTCTCCCGCGGCGTAGATCAGGAGACCGCCGGGGAGCCGGGTGGCGATGGTATAGGCGAGAAGCTGATAGATGTCGGCATTGGGGCCGCCCGAGGCCGCCGTTCGCTTGTATTTGACGTCCCCCACGAAGTGGCAGGTGTTTCCTTCCCACCAGGAGAGATCAGGTTTGAGCGAGACGGCTCGCTTTTGGTCCAGCCAGAGGTTCCGGTCGCTCGCGCCCTGAGGGAACTGCCGGTGAGAGACGCCCAGAGCCTCTCGGAGAGCGGTAACGACGAAGGTCTCAAAAACCACGTTCATGTCGAGGAGGAAAGCGGACGACTGGACGCCGCCATGACGGAGATCGAAGGACACCGACCGCAGGATCAACCGCGCCAGCTCCACGGCTCCCCGATAGTGTTCGTTCAGGCGGTCGTACGCAATTTCCGGAACCTGGGCCGCCGGGTACTCGCGCAGGCTGACCCGCTCCAGGGCGGCATGGAGGCCGGCGAGGGACCGCCGCGAATCCTGAGAGCGCAACCGCATTTTCTCCAGACGGTCGACCGCGGCCAGGATCAGGCGGTTGGGCTCGATGTCCACCGTGAATTCGTCAAAACGCACTTCGACAGGGGGCAGGCGGCCGAATCGACGGCGAAGCTGGTCATCAAAGCGGAGCCGGCCGCGTAGGCCCATCAAGGCGTCTTCTTCAACCCTGTAGCCCTGGAGCAGGCCTCGCCGGAAGGCTTTCCCTACTTGGCGCACGAAGCCCGGCACGATGGCTTCCAGAAGATTGCTCCGAGCCTCGAAGTGGAAGAGGCCGTTCTTCCAACTTCGGGGATCGAGGGCATAGGACAAGAGGAATAGGACTCGATCCATGAGGATCTTGGGGCGGATCATCACCGCCAGGCCCGGTAGAGTCATCGCTCCAATGATCGAACCGGGAGTCAGATCCCAGCAACCCTCGCGACCGGGACTGGGAGAGAGCGTTACGGAAGGAGCGAGAGCGTACATGGCGTTCCGCTGCTCAGCCGTAAGGCGTATCCCCTGGGTCTTGGCGTGCTCATGAAGCGTCAGGGGTTCCAACGGGATTCTCCGGGCGGAGGCGGCTCAATTGCAGCTCCTCGAGGCGGCCCTCTTCGCCGAAGAGTAGTTCCGCAACATAGGGCAGGACTGAGTGCTCCCAGATCAGCTCGATACTCTCCTCGTCCAGGTTCTTCTGCATGAAGTAGCTGGGACCGATGGCACCGTGCAGGTTGTCCAGGCGGTCGTTGGCCCGGTCAACGACCTCGGCCAGCCAGACAAGATTCGGTTTGTGCTGTTCCAGCCAACGCCGCAGAAGTCCCTGGACGGGAGGTGCGGCCGGGGTGAACGGTACGAAATGGAAGCGCCGCCGCAGCGCCAGATCCACGAGGGCGATGGAGCGGTCGGTGGTGTTCATGGTGCCGATCACTCTCAGGTTCGGAGGCAGCGAGAACGGCTCCTCGGAATACTGGAGGGAGACCTTCTCATCGCGGTATTCGAGGAGGAAGTAGAGCTCGCCGAAGATCTTCGCCAGGTTGCCGCGGTTGATCTCGTCGATGATCAGAAAGTGCAGGTCGTCCTTAGTCTTGGCAGCCGCTTTCTCGGCCAGCCGCCTCAGAGGACCTTTGTGAAGGCTGAAGCCGCCACCATACCGGCTTGGGCGGTAGCCCTCGAAAAAGTCTTCGTAGGAATAGGAGGGGTGAAACTGCACCAACTCGATTGCGTCGTCACTGGCAAAGAAGCGGGCGATTTCCCGAGCTACGAAGGTCTTGCCGGTACCCGGTGGACCGTGGAAGATCACCTGTCCCTTGTCCTTCAGTAGCCGCTCGATCTTCCGCAGATAGGCGGCGTCCAGAAGGAGATCGTGGGCAAGGTCTTCGAGAGTCTTGGCGGATCCGGTCTTCGGTAGCTCTATGACTTCTGCAGTGCCTTCTCCGTTCGGCTCGATGGGAGGAGGATCGGCGGGGAGTCCCGCTAAGTAACGGAGAAATGCCGATTGCTCCTTCTTGGAAAAATCCACGTTGCCGTCGGTCGACTTCACGACGGACCAGAGGACGCCCTGTGCGTCGAGCCGATCCCGCAAATCAAGGCCGCGAGCCGAGGCTTCCTCGGATAAGCGGTCGAAGAAGCCCAGAGCGTGCTCGTAAAGGGCTCCTTCATCCGCCGCCTGCTCGGGCCGGGGGTAGCCCGTGAGATCGCAGCCTTTGCGAATGGGGGTTTCTCTATAGACCGGATAGTCATGAGGCTCCGATGCCATATTGAGAAAAGAAGCCAACGTCAGGCGAGATCCCGCTCCACGGAGAGCTTCGTCCGGCAGCAGCCGCAGGAATTCCCGGATGCGCTGCGTCACGGAGCCTTGATCGGTCCACAAGGTTGCCAGCGCCCGGGACGCCTCTTGTGGATTGACTTCGCACCATTTCAGGAAGCTGGCGTTCGTTCTCCAACCCGTCAGGTTGTTCGGCGAATCGAAAGCTTTTCGAAGAGCGGCGAGCCAGGGTCCGCCGTCCGCCAAAGCTTGCCGGGCCATGGCGAGATTTTGAGAGACCGCGAGCTTGTAATCCCTCTCGTGCTGGTCGAAATCGGGGCGCTCGTAGAAACGCCTAGCCCAGTGGACGAATTGCCCCCAGCGGCTGGTGTCGTCCTGCCAGCGTCCGAGGACCGCCTTGTCATAGAAGCTGAAGGTTGCGCCATAGTCCTGAGCAAGATGTTGCCGGATCTGGAGGAGCTTGCGGTCGACGTCTTCCGTCGGCTCGGTGGAGAGGGCCGCCAGCCGCAAGGCGATTTGCTTCTTGGCTTCACGGGCGATGACGTTTTCGAAGACGTCGGGAAACACGAGATGGATCAACGCCTCGCGTGCCATGTAGGCTTTGGAGATGGGTAGTCTCCAGACAATTTCCTTGAACAACCAGGGATCTTCGAGAGCCCGTGCACGTTCCTCGGCGGACAGCCGTTTCCAGGCCATCACCTGCTCGATGACGAACTGGAGCTGGAACGGGCGGTAGGTGTTGTAGGCCGTTCCCACTCGGACGAGCCCTCCGTCGAGAGCTTTCGCCAAATGCGGAGGCATGGCGACGCGCTCCGGCGCCCATTGAAGGACGGTTTCAATCAACCGTCGTTTTTTATCTCCCCGAAAGCTCTCCGCCACCGGCATCAGAAGGTAAACGTAGAGAACCTCACCCATGAGTTGGACGGTGCGGGTCGGAGCCCCGGCGAGTTGGCGTTGCAGCTTGTTCTCAAAGCTGTCCGCGGACTCGTCCGGCTGGCCTACGAAACGGCGATGGAGATCCTCCAGGGTGGGAGGGGACCAGACGGGTTCTCCGGGAGTGAATAAGGAGTCGTCTCGCCGCAGGGCGGAGCCGACGAATTGGCCTGCGATCTCATAGAGATCTTCCCTATCGCGTGTTTTCACCGATCTTTCCTTCCTTGTCGACGGCTGGCCGACGCCGGGGTTGAAGGAATTCTATCAGGAGAAGACGGGACCGGCCCTCCAGGGCGGAGGAGGCGGGTGGGTTCCGGACCCGGCGCTAACGCACCGGGCTGTTCAGATTTCGCCCCGCTGGGGCTCCCAGAACGGTGGCGTGTCGCCCTGGTGCTTTGTCAAGGCAGGATTGACCTGTTGGCGTAGCGCTCTTTGCGGCCCGAAGGGTCGCGAGATTTCAGCCCAGGGCTTCGGCCGGTAGGCCGATGCCCTGGGTTAACAGTCCCCCCCAGTCCTGCGGCCTGAAGGGCCGCGAGAACACTGGCGGACCGAGTCGAGTCCAACTCAAAACTCTCTGGCGACCTTTCAGGCCGCGTAGCCTTTTTATAGGTTTTCTTCCCAGGGCATCGGCCTACCGGCCGAAGCCCTGGGCTGAAATCTCGCGACCCTTCGGGCCGCAAAGACAGGGCCGGCAGGGATGCCGGCGCTCCCAGGGGCGCTACGCCATAGGCTTGACCGCCTCCAGAACGTTCGGATTCCGGTCAAGCTTCTCATCCACCTTGTTGCCCTCCCGCCCCTACCCTGCCTTCGTCGCCGTCAAAATCGCCTGGTCGCGCAGTTTTTCGGCGGCGGGGGAGAGGGGCGCGTGGGTGAAGATCTTGTTGATGCGCTCCATGGCTTTCGCGGAGTCTCCGACGCTTTGGTAGAGGACGATCTCGCCGTAGAGGTTTTCGGCGAGGACGTTCAGGCGCTCGATGACGGGGACGACGTAGGGTCCCTCGGGGAAGCGGCGGAGGTATTCGGCGCCGTTGGCGAGCTCGGCGTAGCTCCGGACGACGGAGCCTAAGCGGTCCTGGGCCACGCGCTTCAAGTCCGTGTCCTTGGTCTGGTCGGCCATCTGCTGGAGGGCGGCCAGCTCCTGGAGGTTGGGGGCGAGGACGCGCAGGCCGGTCCTGGCGCGCTTCCCCTCGGTGCTGTCGGGCGCGTTCTCCCAGGCCTTCAGGTATTGGGTCACGGCCTCGGTGCGGTTGCCGAGGCGGCTGTAGGCGTCGCCCAGGGCGAGCGCGACCTCGGGCACCTGCGGCGCTTCGGGGAAGTTGCTCACGAAGCTCACGAGGAAGGAGGTCTCGTAGATGCCGCCGCCCAGGATTTCGACGGCGCGCGGGTAGAGCTCCTTGCGCTTGGCTTCCAGGTCCGAGATCTCGCCGTCGAGAGCGGTGATGAGGTCGCTCTTGGCGTCCACGGCGCGCAGCTCGGAAACCTCCTGGCGGTAGAGCTTGAGGACGGCGCCGTAGTCGCGGGAGAGGACGGGGCGGGTCAGCTCGTCGTCGCGCCGCTTGTGGAGCTTTTCGAGGCGCAGCCCATCGGCGACCTTGCCTTCCGGCCAGGCGGAGAGCAGGGAGGTCTTGAGGAAGGCGGTGACGTCTTCCTCGGGCTTCTTGCGGTCGAGGTAGCTGCTCAGGGTGGCCTGGGTGCGCTTGCGGTAGTCGTCCGCGGACTTCTTGGTGGCGATGGCCCAGGTGGATTTGCGGGCCTCGGCCGCGCGGGAGCGCTCGTCCCCGAAGGGATGGGTGTGCCAGTAGCCGTATTCCTTGAGCTGGGGGCTGTTGCTGTTCATCTTGTTCCACAGCCGGCGGGCGCCGTCGGGATCGTAGCCGGCAGCCGCCGCGAAGCCCTGGCCGACCTTGTCGGCCTCGTCTTCATTGTCGCGGCTGTAGCTGCGCAGGAGAAGCTCGGAGATGACGAGGCTCGCGGCGGCGGCGCCCTGAATGAGGTCGCCGCCCGAGTCGTAGCCGACGCGCGGGTCGTAGGGGGCCTGGGTGCCCTGTTTGCGGCTGCCGTTGGCCTCGCCGATGAGCACGCCCGCCACGAGGAGGTTGCCGAGCACGCTCATGAGGGTGGCCTTGCGGCTCATCTTGAGGTAGTGCTCCTGGGTGACGTGGGCGATTTCGTGGCCGAGGACGTTGGCGAGCATGTCGTCGTCGAGCCCGAGGTCGAGCATGCCGGTGGTGATGAAGATCTGGCCGGCGGGGAGCGCGAAGGCGTTGGGCACGGGCATGTCGGCCACGGCGAAGGTGAAGGGGAACTTCTGGAATTCCGCCTGCTGGGCGAGCTCATAGCCGATGCGGTTGACGCGGGCGAGCTGCTCGGAGTCGGCGGAGGTGCCGTACTGGGCCGCCGCCTCGACCGCGACCTTGAGGCTTTTCTCAAAGAGATCGGGATTGGCGATGCCAGGATAGGCGGGCTGGGGAACCTGCGCCGCCACGGGAGCCACGGCGGCGAAGAGCAGGAGGAATACCAGGGTGGAGGCGAGGGTGCTTCGTAGGTTCATGGCCATCCCCTTGAATCAATGTCTCAAGAGTACCGCATCGTATGAAGGTCCAGGGATGAGAACAGGGAGAGGGCGGGGAAAAAGTCCCGGGGACCTGTGGTAGGTTTCGCGCCCATGAGTGACCTGACCATCGAGGTGGCGACGACGAAATCATCCATCGAGGAGATCCGGCCCGCGCTCGACGCCAGCCTGAAGGAAGCTTTTCCGGGCGGCATGTTGAAGTGGCACTGGGAGGGGGACGTGATGCACCTTTCCGGTCCCGGAGCGAAGGCCACCATCGTCCTGGAAGGCGGCTGGCTGATCGGGCGGGCGCACCTGAAGCCGCCCGCGAGCCTGATGAAGCCGGTCATCGAGCAGAAAATCGCCGCCGTCATGAAGAAAATCGCCGTCTGACCCCGTCGTCCCCGATCGTCCCCAGAGGGGAAAACAAGGGGGCCTGCATGGCCGAGCCGCCAACCCTGCCTGCCGCGGTGCTCCGCTACGCCGAGCGCGGCCCCGAGGAGCCCTGGCTCTTCCGTCCCGAGGGGTGGGACTGGCGCTGGTGGTCCTGGGGTGAGGCCGCGCGGAGGATGTCCGCCTGGGCGGAGCAGCTGGACGGCCTGCCGGCGGGTTCTCTCCTATCCTTTTCCTATACAGCTTTACCGGATCTTGTCGTTCTCGATCTGGCCATCCAGGCGGCGGGGATGGTACCGGTGCCGGTTTCCGGTCCGGTGGCGGAAGGATGGGGCGAGCGGATTCCGCTCGACCCCTCACCCCCTGGCCCCCTCTCCCATCGCCCTCCCGCCGGCCGGGAGAGGGGGGACTTTGCGGAAGCAGTGGCGCGCGTCGCGGCGGACCTCGATGCACCCCCTAAAGAGGGAGCGCGGGACATCGTGGTGCTGAGCGGCCCTCTGGAACGGCCGGAGGAGCGGGCGATGCTCTCCTGGGCCACGTGGACGGGAGCCGCGGTGGTGCTGGAGCCGAACGCAGCCTTGCGGGTGGCAACCGCCGGCTGGGTGAGGCCGACGGTGTTCCATGGCACGGCGGAGGAGATGGCCGCGTTGCGGACGTGGGTGGAGAAGGAGGGGAAGGGGTGGCTCCGGCGGCGGGCGCGGTTGCCGTTCGGGCGGCTGCGGCGGATCCTGGTGACAGGGAAGCGGATGAGCGGGGAAGAGGCGCGGTTCTGGGAGGAGCTAGGGGTGAAGGTGGGCGTCATAGAATCGGGGGCATGACCACTCCCACGGCTCCTCTCACGGTTCTGCCCTACACCATCCCTGCCGGCACGGACATCGGCCACGTCCATCTCAAGGTCGCGGACCTCGAACGGGCCCTCAAGTTCTACCAGGACGTGCTGGGCTTCGAGCTGACCTCCCGCTACGGCCCGCAGGCGGCGTTCATCTCGGCCGGGGGGTACCACCATCACATCGGCCTCAACACCTGGGAGAGCCGCGGAGGCACGCCGCCCCCGCCGGGGCATTCCGGGCTGTACCACGTGGCCATCCGCTACCCCACGCGGCGGGATCTGGCGGTGGCCCTCCGGAGGGTCGTGGAGTCGGGGGTGGAGCTGCAAGGCGCCGCGGACCACGGAGTGAGCGAAGCGATCTATCTCGCGGACCCGGACCAGAACGGCATCGAGCTGTACTGGGACCGCCCGCGCGAGGAGTGGCCCCGGGGTCCGGAAGGAGAGCCGGTGATGTACACGCACCGGCTGGATCTGGAGGATTTGCTGGGGGAGGCGGAAGAGAGTTAGGGAGGCAGCTCCGGTCCCCGCGTGCTAAAATCAGGCTGGAGGTGATACCACGATGCGCTCTCGAACCATAAGACTGGCTCTTCTCCTTCTCGCAGTCTTGGTCGCAGGCTGGTGTCTACCGAGCCCGTTCACCCTCCATGCGGAAGCCGAGGCCGACGGAGGCACCTCGATCGATCCCTGGGGCGGCCCATCCTGTTGAGACTTCTCGCGCGTCCCTGACCTCACCCCGGGGGAGCAGGGAGGAAAGAGGCGAGCTCTCGCCGAAGCTCTTCTGCAAAATCAGCTCGACCTATGCGCGTCCAGGCAGCGCGAGCGGCATCCATGGACTCGTTGCGCTCGCTTTCCTGAGGGGCGGTGTAGCTGAGCCGGACATGGGCTCGCGCGATGAGGAAAGGGTCCCCAATGCGCTTGTAGATCTCCAGGGCCTCTCTGTATTTGGCTCTGGCGGCCTCAGGATCCGATCTCTGCTTTAGGTCGCCCAGACCCAGGAGGCCGTCGGCTTCTCCTTGCCGGTTGTTGATCAGCTTGTACAGGTCGAGCGCCTCTGAGAAGGAAGCAGCGGCGGACGAGGGGGCGTTCGATTTCAGCGCGGCTCTGCCGAGGTTCTTGAGGCAGTTTGCCCTCCCCAGAGACGAAGCGAGCTTTTCGTAGGTTTTCAGAGCGGCTTCGATATGCTCCCTGGCCAAGGGAGGGTTCTCCGCTTCCAAAGCGATCTCGCCCAGGAAGTTGAGGCAGTTCGCCATTCCCAGCTCGTTTTCCGTACGGCGGAAGAAGTCCATGGCCTCCTGGGCTGTAACCTCCGCGACGGCAAGCTCCCGGCTGTCGAAGTGGACTTTTGCAAGATCCAGGAGACATCTCCCCTGCTCGTCGATCATCCCCAGCCGGGCAAAGAGACCGTTCGCCTCTTCGTAGTAGGAGCGTGCCGAAGAGAGCTTGGAGTAGGCCGTGCTCCACGGCTCCGAGCTTTGAGATGCCCACTGCCTCTAGGAATTCGTTGCCGATCTGCTGGCTCAGCTCGACGCTGCGCGTAAAGTAGCGTCGGGCCTCCTCCCAGTTGGCATGGATACGCGCGATGTCTCCGAGCAGGATCAGGCAGTCGATCGTGAGGCGCGTGTCTCCGAGATCCTCGGCCCGTTGGAGGGCTTTGCCGACGATGGATGACGCGCGCGGGCTCAAGCCCGTGGAGGACAGCAGAGATCCGAGGCTCAGAATGGAGCGGATCTTCTCGCTGGTGTCGTCGGTCGAATCCGAATCGGCGACCGGAGGCGTCAGGCTCGCGATGACGAGTGCCTCGAGGTTGCCGAGCTCCTGCGCCATGTGCTGTGTGAGCTCGAGAGCGTTGGCCTCCAGGGATTGCTGAATCTCCTGTGCCCACTTCAGGTAGTCCGTCACCGCGTGTTGCAGGTCTTCGCGAGGCACGGGATGCTTCTCCAGAACGTATTCGCGCACGGGCGCCAACGCGCGGACTCTTCCTCCGTCAATCAGCACCAAGCCTACCTTCAGCAGGATCGGGGTGGCCTCCGGTGCCTGGGGGAAAAAGTCCTTCAGCCGGTTCTGCGCGATGCCTTCCGGCAGGACGCTCAGCAGGGAGAGCAGCCGTTTGGAATCCTCCGTCATGCGTGGGCTGTGGATCGACAGGTTCAGGGAAACGTCGATGTTCAGCCGGCTCTTGTCGTCGTCGGATCGCAGCAACTCGGTCCGCTTGGCCATCCAAAGATCCCAGAGGTTGGACAGGTCGGTCTCGATCTCCGCCCGGTGGGCGAGGAGGGTCAAGGCGAGCGGCCAGCCATCCACCGCCTGGAGGAGCCGGCCCAGGTTCGGATCATTCTTGAACTTCGTGCCTGCCACTGCCAGGAAAGCGTCTCGGGCTGGAGTGGGGAGGAGAGGCTGAAGCCGGATCGCTTCCCGCCAACGAGGTCCAAGGGGGCGCTGCTCACCCCGGAGGGAGATCACCAGGGCGAGCCCGGACACGGTGGCGAGCTGTGCCAGCAGCGCCTCGACCGCCGTAGGCTCCGCCCAGTAGGGGGTCTCCGCGTCGTCGATGGCCAGGACCAGGGCGCTCTTCTCCAGCATGTCAAAAAGGCTGGCCTTGCTCTCGGGGCCCTCTTTCAATCCCAAACCTCGGGCGATTTCTCTCTCCAGGCTCTCCCGGTCCGTCGCGCCATCGCACCTCACGAAGAACCTGCGCTCCCCGTACCGGGACTTCACGCGAGCGTCATACAGCGCCGCGATTACCACGGTCGACTTGCCGATGCCCGCTTGGCCGAGGACCGGGACCGGTGGCGGCGGATCGGCGCAAAGGCTGTCAGCCAGCTCGCGAATTTCACTATCCCTGCCGAAGCAGTATCCCAAGCCCGGGAGCCGCGGTGTTTCGCTCACGTTCACCACGACCGGGAGCGGACGCGAAGGAGTCGCGGATCTGAGACCACGGAGGAATGGGGCCAGATCGCCGAATTCCGCCCCATACGAGAGGGGGAAGATTCGTTCCTCTTGCGGGTGCTCCTGCCTGAGACTGTCGAGGCCTCGGAATCCCGGCAGAGCCGGAAGTGGCGGTACTCGGAGCCTTTGAACACTTTTCGGGACCAGTCGCGGAGCGCATGGAAGTTCGGATCGCCAAGGCCCTCGCCGCAACCTACGAAGAGCAGGGTGCCGGTCGTACGGAGAGCCTGCTGCAGGGCCTGGGCATGGCCATCCCTCAAGATCTGCTCGTACGATCGGATTCCGAGGATCACCGACTCCGGTTCTTCCCAATAGCCGTGGAGGTGGAGAACACCGCGATCATCTCCGCGAGCCACCCGCTCCATCCTGGCGCCATCCCGCCAAGTCACGGCAGGAAGGTGTGGGGGCCTATCGAGTAGACCGTCATAGTTCGTAGTCGCGAGGATGACTCCGAGCTCCCTCAGGGCCTCGAGCACAGATTCGTCTTTTGCCTCGAGGCTCCCCACCGTCTCTCGAAGCCAGCCCCCATACTCACCGCCGCTGGGGGCGCCGAGCTTCCTTGAGATGTTCTCTGCCGCTGAGAGAAGCTCATCGATGTCTCCGGAAGCGATCTCACCCTTGCGCCGCTCCTTCCACCCGTCCGGTAGCTCGCAGCGTTCCACACACCGGTCTACACCGTTCTCGAGAAGCCCTGTCCAGGAGGCCAGCGGATCGCCTTTCGTCGCGGCGATCGATACGCCGGCCCCGATAATGGCTATGACACGTCCCTTGGCAATCTCGGACCTCAGGTCGTCATGCAGACTGGTCAAATCACATCTCCAGCAATGAAGAGCGAAACGCTGGAGAGCGTAGCACTAGAGATCCGTGGAGCGCGAGCGGCCTTGGGCCGGGGAGGTGAGGGCCTACCCCCGCATCGCCAGCGGCAGGATTCTCGCCAGCTTTGCCATGGAGGGCGCGGCTTCGAAATCCGAGAGCCTGGGCGCCAGCTTGTGGGCCGTCTTGTGGGTGGAGAACCAGACGGGCTTGGGCCAGACGTAGAAGGGTGCCCGCACGACGGTCTTCTGGACGCGCGAGAACATGAGGGTGTTGTGGACCACGCCGGTGCCGGAGCGGATGTCGTCCGGCGTGTGCCCCGGGTAGGCGCCCCAGGGAGTCACCACGAGGCCGTAGCCCACGGCCGCCCAGTGGTTCACGGAGATGGTGCCGTAGTGGAGGTTGGCGAGGGCCCGCTCGATGGCGCGGGCGGTGTCGGGATCGTCCAGGGAACGGGGGTGGACGATCAGCGTGACGTTGAGCGTGCCCCAGAGGGTGCCGTTGCAGAAGGCCACGGCCTTGTCGATGTATTCGGGGACGGTGCTCGCCTCGAGGCCCACTTCGCCGAAGACGCCGCAGAAGGCCTCGGTGGTGAAGGCGATGTCGTCCCGCTTCGCGGGGTCGAGCCCCGGAATGAGCATCCAGGGGAGGCGGTCACCGGACCGGGTTCCGAAGGTCTCGGCGGTGTCCTTGTGGGCGTTCTGGAAGGCGTCGAAACGGTCCGCCGCCCCGGGGTAGTAGGCGCGGCGGAGGGGGATCTCCTTCAAGGTTTCGCGCACGGCGGCGAGCAGGGTCTGCCGCTTGTTCCACGAGGCGTGCTGAAGGACCACGCGGCCGGCGTTGCAGTTGAAGCCGGCGTTGTTGGTGAGCATGGTCGCGAGGTTGTCGGCGTGGTAGGCGACGTCCCCCTCGTCCCACGGGCCGGGCACCACGATGACCGGGCTGACGTTGCCGAGCTCGGCCGTGAAGCGCTTGGTCAGCAAGGGCTCGTTGGCCTCCTTGCGCCGCCGCCCTTCTTCGCCGGGGCCGAAGACGATGGCCTCGTAGGTGCGGTCCGAGCCGGTGATGTGGATCTCGTCGACGCCGGGATGGCGGACGAGATAGGCCCCCTCCTCGGCGCCGCCGTCGACCATCCGGAAGAAGCCGCGCTGGATGAGCGGCTGGAACGCCTCTTCCATCAGCGGACCCAGGTAGACGTTGACGGGGTGGGTCTTGAAGATCACCACCTGGTCTTCCACGAACAGCTTGTAGAGGGCGTCCATGGGGCCGATGGAGGAGACGTTGCCGGCGCCCAGGACGAGGGCGACTTTCCCCTGGCGCACGGGCGCGTGATAGGCCACGGCCTGGGTTTCGGGGAGGCTCTCGACGGTGACGCCGGGCTCCATCCAGACGTCGGCGGTGACGCCGGCGTAGAAGACGCGGTCGTAGAGGTCGATGGGGAAGACCCGGGCGACCACCTGGCCGTCCGGCCGGGTGCGCACGCCGCCGGGGATGCGCGGCCGGCCGTGGGTGTCGACGTCCAGCAAGGCCTCACGCAGCAGCCGCAGGTTGCGCAGGATGAAGTAGGGCCCCACGAGCGCTTCCTCGCCGGAGCCGGGATGCGCTGGATCGAGCCCCTCGGCCTCCATGCCGAGAGCCGCCCAGCGCTCGGCCACGGCCAGAAAGCGCTTGGTGAGATCGTTGAGAAGAGCGATCCGCTCCTTGGGCGAGACCTCCGTCCAGGCGCCCTTGTTCTCCTGGAGCACGGCGATGGCGGCGTCCATCTCCGCGCGGGAAGAGCTGCGGGCAGAGGGGGTGATGATCTGCGGGATGACTGCGGCGGTGGTCATGCGTGGGCCTCCTGCGCCGCGGTGCGGCACAGGGAGACGATAGCATGGTGGGGGCGGCGGTGAAATCAAGGACAAGAAGGACAGTAAGGACGCTCAAGGACGCGTTCCACAGCCCCACACTCCAAGTACACTCTCCCAGCCATGGAACCCCCATCCCCAGCGGAGCCCCGCTCCGCCCTCACGCCCGGCGTCTGCCTGCTGCTGTTCGCGGCTGTGGCCGGTACCGTGCGGCTGAAGGCGTACGACCTCTTCTGGCATCTGGCGAGCGGGCGGTGGATTCTGGAGCACGGGGCTCTGCCACGGACCGACCCGTTCCGGTTCACTTCTCAAGGCGTCCCTTGGGTGGATCACGAATGGCTTTTCCAGGTGGTCATCGCCGGGTTGGAAAGGTTTTTCGGCTTGCCGTCGCTCGTCCTGGGGCTGGCGGTTCTCGTCGTGGCCCTGGCGGCTCTGTTGTTTACCGCGCTCCGCCGGGCGGGCGCGCCGGCCGTGGGGGCGGCTCTGGTCGTCCTGATCGCGATCGTGGGGGCGCGCGGGCGGTTCTTCCTGCGGCCGGAGCTGGCGAGCCTGTTCCTGTTGCCCCTTTCGATCGTGTTGCTTCAATCGTTCCGGCGGACGGGGAGCCGCGTTCCGGCCCTGATTCTGCCGCCCCTTGTGGTTCTTTGGGTCAATTTTCATCCCGGAGCGCTGCTCGCGCCCATCGTGACGGCGGCATACCTGGTGGGGACGCGGCTGCCCGGAGGAGCCCGCGGGAAAAGTCCCATCTCCTGGGGATGGATCGTGGGGCTGCCGGCGCTCATGGTTCTGGCCTTGATGGCGAACCCCTATGGGGCAGGGCTGTTCACGGTTCCTTTCGGCATTGCCGAGGCCCTGCGGGGATTGCCGGGGACGAATCCGGAGTGGCTGCCGGTCTGGAAAGAACCGGCGCCGTTCCTCTTCTTCTTCTGCGGAGTGGCGGCGCTCCTCGCGCTGGCCGCGGTGGCGGCGGCGAAGGCCCGGCGGCTCGATCCTGCCACGGGGCTCGTGGCGCTTCTCCTGGCCGGGCTCGCCTCGACCGGCTTGCGCCACCAGGGGCTCTTCTTCGTGAGCGCGGCGTTCTTCGCGGGCGAGGCCCTGGCGGATCTCACACGTGTCCGGAATCCCGACCAGGAAAGCCGGCCCTTCGCTAAGCTCCTGGTCCCCCTGGCCTGCCTTCTGGCCGCGTTCTGGTGCGTGCTGCCACCGTCACGGGGTCCCCTGCGTCCGCGCCAGGGCGCGTTCCGGCCCGGTTTCGGCATCGAGCCCGGGCGCTTTCCGGAAAAGGCGGTGGACGATCTGGCCAAGCGCCAGGGTGTGGGGAACCTGTACAACGACGTGGCCTTCGGCGGGTATCTGCTCTGGCGCCTGTATCCGCCCCGGCAGGTGTTCATCGACGCCCGCAACGAGGTGAATCCGGGGCTGTTTCACGAGCTGGCCGCCGCCCGCGGCAGCGACGAGGGGTGGACGGCGCTCCTCGCCCGCTACGGGATCGACGGGGCGCTGGTGCGCTACGACGACCGGCCCCGGCCCGTGCTCTCCGCGCCTGGTGTCCGCGGGGGTCCCGGCGGCCCGCCCCGGGTGGAGCACCACACCACCAACGCCCTGTTCTTCCCCCGCGAGCGTTTCGCCCTGGTTTACTGGGATGACGTGGCGATGATCTTCCTGCGGCGGACCCCGCAGCGGGCGGTTCTGCTGGAGAAGGAGGAGTACCGCTTCCTCCACCCCGAAGACTGGCGGGCCACGCTGGCCAAAGCGGAAACCGATCCCTTTTTCCGCACCGCCGTCCGGGAAGAAGTCGAGCGCCGCCTGCGGGAGGATCCGGAAGTGGACCGGGCCCTCCAGCTCCGGAAGGCGCTCGAGTGAGCCCTCACCTCCCCGGCCCTCCTCTCCCAGCCCTCCGACCGCCCACCGGGGAGAGGAGGGAGAAAGACGGTAAAGAATCGATCTTTTCCTTTCTTTCCCCTCTCCCCGGCCGGGTGGATGGAGGGCCGGGAGAGGGGCCAGGGGTGAGGGCCTAGACCCCAGTCTCCTTGGGCATCACGACCCAGAGGACGAAGTAGGCGATCGTCCCGGGGAAGCCCACGGAAGCGATCGATAGGATGACGTAGGCGATGCGCACCACCGTAGGGTCCCAACCCAACCAATCGGCGATGCCGCCGCAAACCCCGGCGATGACCTTGTGCCTGCGAGAGCGGTAGAGCGGCATTGTCGTTTCCTCCCGGCCGCTGACAGCGGCCCGACCCGGACCGGCCGTTGCTGGCCGGTCTCTCTCCATATTACGAGATCTGCATGAAACGGTTTCTTCTCGGGAGTCATTCGGAAGTACGTAAGGAAAGACCGAACGACAACTTACTTCAAGAGGAGATCCATATGACAAGTCGTCCGAGCCTCTTCTGGGCCCTGGGCTTCGCCGCGTCCCTGGGCTTGACGGGAACCGCCCACGCCGCCGCGGAAATCCGGATCGAGCCCACGACCCTCAATTTTGGTGCCGCCGCGCTTTCGGCCCGCCCGGCGGAAAGCCCCGTTTCATCCTCCGAAGGGGGCTTCCAGCAGGGCCTGCCCGCCCCGGGCGTCCGGCCGGAGGTTCTGCGCTCCCTGCGGGAAAAGACCCTGGAACGGCGGACGGTGCGGGTGCTGGTCCGGCTGGCCGGGCCCTTCAGGCCGGAGGGAAGCTACCGCGATTTCCAGGCGGTGCAGGGGCAGCGCCTGGCCATCCACGAGGTCCAGGGTGCCGTCCTCAAGAAGCTGGAGAAGGACCGGGCCACGCTGCACGCCCGGTATGCCTACATTCCTTTCCTGGCGCTGGAGGTGGACGCCGCCGCGCTCGAACGGCTGGCCGCGCTGCCGGAGGTCCTCGGGCTGGAAGAGGACGTCCGCGAAAAGCCGGCGCTTGCCAGCAGCACGGCGGTGATCGGCGCCGGCGTGGCGTGGACGAGCGGGTGGACGGGGGACGGCAAGGTGATCGCCGTGCTCGACTCCGGCGTCGACAAGACCCACCCGTTTTTCTCTTCCGGAGCCCAGAACAAGGTGGTCTCGGAAGCCTGCTACTCGTCCAACGTGACCAACGACACGACGAGCGTCTGCCCGGGCGGGGTGGAGGAGTCCACGGCTCCGGGATCGGGGGCTCCGTGCAGTAACGGCTTGAACGACTGCCGCCACGGCACCCACGTGGCCGGTATCGCGGCAGGCGACGACGGTGCGGGACCCGGCTTCGGGGTGGCGCGAGGGGCGGACCTCCTCTCGATCCAGGTCTATTCCTCCTATTGCGGCAGCGCCGGATTTTGCCTGGAATCCTGGGTCAGCGATCAGATCAAGGGCCTCGAAAGGGTGTATGAGCTGGCCGGGGAGCTCGACGTCGCCGCGGTCAACCTGAGCCTGGAGGGGAACCTCTATTTCAGCCCGGCGAGCTGCGACGCGGACAACGCGTCCCGCAAGGCGGCCATCGACAACCTGCGCTCCATCGACATCCCCACCATCGCCCCCGCGGGGAATGGGGGATATGACGGTTACATCTCCGCTCCCGCCTGCATCTCGTCCGCGGTCAGCGTGGGCGCGACGGACGACGCGGACGAAGTGGCTTACTTTTCCAACGTCTCGTCCTACCTGAACCTGATGGCGCCGGGCGTTTCCATCGAATCCTCGATACCGGGCGGCGGGACGGAAACGCGTGCCGGCACCTCCATGGCGGCTCCGCACGTGGCGGGCGCCTGGGCCGTGCTCAAGCAGGCGAACCCCACGGCATCGGTCTCGGGTCTGCTGGAGCTCCTGCGTAGTACCGCGGTCCCGGTGAGGAGATACGGCCACGACCTGCGCCGGATCAACCTGGGCCGTGCCGTCGGCGAGCCGCTGGAGGCCGAGTCGTTCACCATTCACAACGACGGGAAGCTCGGTGCTGTCCGTCCTGTCCATGCAGCTTCAGACGTCCGTACCCTGGGTCCGCTGGTCTCCGGAGGCTCCTTTCGACGTTCCTCCCGGCGGCGCGAAGACGATCCGGGTCACGGTGGACTTCGGCGGCGCTCCCGCCGGGTCCAGCATGAACCGGCTGCTGGTGGTCTCCAACGACGCGGACGAGAGCCCCTATCCGGGTGCCGTCCTGATCGTGGTCGACAAGCAGCCCTGTTATCCGCTGACCCGCACCCACGCCGGCCCCGGCGGCAACCCGGTGCCGGGCCTGGGAAGCTCGCCGGGATGTCCCGCCGGCCAATACCACGCCGGCCAGATCGTACCGCTGGTGGCGCATCCGGCCACGGGAGCGGGTTTCGTCGCCTGGAGCGGCACGGACAACGACGGCTCCACCGCCCTGGCGAATTCGGTGACCATGACCGCGGGTCCGCGGACCGCCGCGGCTTCCTACCAAGCCCTGTGCTACCCGCTCACGCGGACCCACACGGGTTCCGGAGCCGATCCCGTGGCCGCGCCCGCCGGCTCGCCGGGCTGCCCGGCAGGCACGTACCACTACGCCGAGCCGGTCGAGCTGACGGCTTCCCCGGCGCGCAACTGGCGGGTGACCGGTTGGAGCCACACGAACGCGGACGGCCGGCGGACCCTGGTGAATTCGTTGAGGATGCCGGCGACCGCGCTCACCGTGTCCGTGGCGTACGAGCAGGGCCTGCCGGGAGTCCTCCTGGTCGACGCGAGCTTCGGGGATTTCGATGTCTCCGCCTATCTCCAGGCGGTCCAGGCCGCCGGCAGGATCTATGACGTGTGGGACGTGGCGACCGCCGGCCAACCCGACGCCTCCGCGCTGGCGGCCTATCCCCGAGTGGTGTGGTTCCCGGGAACCTACGGCATCCTGAGCTCCGCCCAGGAGGAGGTTCTCGCCACGTATCTCGACGGCGGCGGGAGCCTGTTCCTGAGCGCCACGGAGTATTCCTATTACAGCCCCGTTCCTTTCCTCCAGAAGTACCTGGGGGTGGGATACTCCAACGACTACGCCTACTACTACAGCGTCACGGGCCTGGGACCGGTCTTCGGGAGCCTGGGTCCCTACCAGCTCTTCAATGCGGGCCGTGGTGTTCTCTTGCCAGCCCCGGGCGCGGAGGCGGCCTTCCGTTTCGACGATGAAGACTATGGCACCGGAAACGCGGGGGTCAGCAGGGTGGGGCCTGGTTACCGCACCCTCTTCCTCAGCTTCCAGTTCGAGGGCCTGTCCACGCCCGAGGCCCGGACCGCGGTGATGAGCGAGTCCCTCGACTTCCTCGGCACCGTTTTCCAAGACGTACCGAGAGGCTACTGGGCCAAGAAGTGGATCGAGGCTCTCTACCGCAACGGCGTCACCCAGGGGTGCGGCCTGATCCCCCGGCTGTTCTGCCCTGAAAACCCGGTGAGCCGGGGCCAGATGTCCGTCTTCCTCCTACGGGCGAAGGAGGGGAGCGCCTATGTTCCGCCGCCCTGCCCGGTGGCGCCGTTCAACGACGTGCCGGCCGGTGATCCCTTCTGCCCCTGGATTCGGGAGATCGCCAGCCGCGGCATCACCAGCGGCTGCGGCAATGGAAACTTCTGCCCGTCGTCACCGGTGACGCGCGAGCAGATGGCCTTCTTCCTCCTGAAGACCCTGGAAGGCCCCACGTATTCGCTCCCCGGCTGCACGGAGTCACCGTTCCCCGACGTGCCGGTGGGAAGCTTCTTCTGTCCGTGGATTCGGGAGCTGGCCCTGCGCGGCCTCACCTCGGGCTGCGGCGGCGGAAACTACTGTCCGGGAGACGCGGTCAGCCGTGCCCAGATCGCCACGTTCCTGGTGAGAACCTTCGAGCTGCCGCTCTTCTGAGGACTCACCCCGCCCCCTCGCCCTCGAGGAGAGGGGGCTTGCCTTCCTCTCCCTCTCCTTTTTTTCAGGAGAGGGAGCCGGAGGGTGAGGTCACACCTCCGGAGCCAGATCCTCCGCGATCCCCTGGCCGGCCCCATGCCGCGCCGCCACGATGGCGGCGGTCAGCAGGCCGCAGGTGGCGCCGAAGACGACCAGCCCCACCAGTCCCAGCCAGCCCGGAGTATCCGTGGGCCGGAACAGGGAGGTGAACGGCGTCACGAGGTCGAAGGTGCCCGGATTCTCCTTGGCTCCCCGGAGGGCATCCATGAGCGCCACGACGAGAGCGCCGAAGCCCGTGCCGATGACGCCGCCGGCCAAACCGCGCGTGGCAAGCTCGGTGCCGGTCAAAGGCGTGCCGATCGTGGGCGGCTCCACCCGGAACTCGGGCTCGCGGGCGCCCCAGGGGACGAAGCGGGCGAGCATCACCATGCCGGGGATGCCGAAGGCCAGGGTGACCCAGAAGAACGGTCTCCCAGCCGATGGCATAGACCGCGAAGCCGCACGAGCGGGCCGGAGATGATGCGCGGCAGGCCGAAGAGGCTGGAGAAGAGGGCGTACTGGGTGGCCGAGAAGCGCTTCTGCGTCATCCGCATCAGCAGCACCAGGAAGGCGCCGCTTCCCAGGCCGCTGGCGAAGGACTCGAAGCCGAAGGCGCCCCACATCAGCGGCCGGTTGATCCCCGGCTCATGGGCCACCAGGGCGTACCCGACGTTCGAGAAGATCTGGAAGAAGCCGAAGATCCAGAGCGAGCGGCCGAGGCCGAGGGGCTTGGTCATCAGCCCGCCGATCAGGGTGCCCACGATGTTGCCGACGAGGCCGATCCAGAACAGCACGAACGCCGCGGTCGAAATCGCTGTACCCCTTGTCGACCAGGAACGGCCGCTGGAGCGCCTGGCACGAGGTTGTCCGCCAGCTTGTAGAGAAGGACGAAGGCGAGGATCTCCAGCGCCCGGTGCCGGGAGAGGAAGCCGAGGAACGGATACCAGACCGCTTCCTTGAGGTCGTGCGGGGCGGCCACGGCCACGCCGGCGGGCTCCGGAGCCTTGAGGGTGACCAGCAGCATCGGCAGGTAGAGGCAGGCCAGGAGGACGTTGACCGCCGGCCAGCCCCACCAGCCCGCCATGGTGATGGAGAAGCTCCCCGCGAGCTGCATGCCGGTGCGGTAGAGGGCGTTGCGGGCGCCCACCGCGACCGCCTGCTCGTCCGGCCGCAGGACGTCGACCGCGTAGGCGTCGACGGCGATGTCCTGGGTGGCGCCGGCGAAGGCGATGGCCAGAGCGCAGGGCGCCGATCACCCAGGGGGTGTCCGGATGGTCGCCGAGCCCCGGCCAGAGACGAGAGTCGCGAACGAAGAGCCCGACCTGGGCGATGGCCGTCCACCCCCGGCGCCGGCCGAGCGGGCGGCACGAAGCGGTCCATGAGCGGCGACCAGAGGAACTTGAACGTCCACGGCGCCTGGGCCAGGGTGATCAGGCCGACGACGCGGATGTCCATCCCGGCTTTGCGCATCCAGTCGGGCATGGCGATCCACACCAGCCCGAGCGGCATGCCGGAGGCGAAGGACATCAGCGTCACGGAGGCCGTGCGCCAGGAGGTGAAGGCGTCCCGAAGGCTGCGGAGGGTACCGGGCTTTTTCGTGGCGGGAATCGGAGCGGTGCTCATGCGGTGGGGGAGCTTACAGCGATTCCACCCGAGCCCGCAGCTGCACCAGCCCCTGATTGACCGCGGTGATCTCCTCGCCGGCCTTGGAGAGCAGGTCGCGCTCGGCGCGGACGAAGCGGGTGTAGGGGCCGATCGCCTCGTCGATGCGCCGCAGGCTCCCTTCGATCTCGCGGTCGAACTGGCTGGTGAGGGAGGTCATGAGCTGATCGCGCATGGCTTCGATCTTCTCGCGCAGCTCCTTCTTGGCCGTCGCTGCCGGCGGTTGGGGATGATGAAGAAGCCGAGGACGGCGACCGTGCCGGCGGCGAGGATGCCGGTGAAGTCCGCCGCCGCCGTGACCGCGAGGTGGGTGAGGACGGCGCCGAGGCCGATGGCGCTCCGACCTCGGCGAGCGCCGTGCCGGCCACGGCCATCTGCACCGAGTCGGCCAGCCGGTTCGCCTCGGCCTCGCGGTCGTACGTCTCGACCGAGCGCTGGGCCTCGCGGCCGACGCTGTCGAGCAGGCGCGTGCGGTCGATGTCGAAGCTGCCGCCCACCTGGCCGACGATGCGGTCCGCGTGCTTCTGGCGGCGCAGCGCCAGGTGCTCCATGACCGCCTGCCACTGGCGCAGGTCGGAGTTGACCAGCCAGTCGATGACCTCGCTCACCCGCCGCTCGATGAGCTGCGGCGAGGTCGGCCACCACCTTGCGCTCGAAGTCCGCCTTCATCTTCGACTTGTTGAGCAGGTCCATGACGCGGGCGAGGCGCATGGTGTCGTCGAAGAAGCTCATGCCGCGGTTCTCGAACTCGCGCAGGACGTTGTCCACGTCCGGCCAGGCGGAAGCGGAACTCGCGCTGCATGTCCTCCTTGTAGAGGGCGAGCTGGCGCTCGATGTCCTCGAGGGTCGGCGAAGTCTTCCTTGAGCAGGCTCGAGGCGGCCGCTCGGCGACGTCCAGGTATTTGCCCGCCAGGTGCTCGGCCGACGCCCAGGGGATTGAGGAGCTTGAGGCGGACCCGCTCCTTCTCGTCGAGCGTCTCGGACGATGTAGCGCTCCAGCGCCTCGAAGCGGCTCTGGGCGAGGAGCGCCGCGTCGCCGGCCGTCTTGCCGCGCAGGGCGAGCCGGGCCGCCACCGGGAAGATCTCGGGCGTGAAGCCGAGCAGGGCCTTGGCGTTCTCCGCGATGAAGGCGAGCACGCGCTCGACGTCCTCCGGGGTCTCGAGGATGTCGATCTTGTTGAGCACGATCGACGATCTTCTTGCCCCAGTCGCGGATGCCCTGGAGGAAGGCGCGCTCGCTCTCGGTGAACGGGCGGTCGGCCGAGGTGACGAAGAGCACCATGTCCGACCGCGGCACGAACTCGCGGGTGATCGCCTCGTGCTCGCGGTGGATGGCGTTGGTGCCGGGCGTGTCGACGATGTTGATGTCCTGGAGCAGCTCGACCGGCGCGGTGAGGACGTCGAGCGCCGTCTCGAGCGGCGTCGCGGTGACCGCGGCGCCGTGCTGGATGAGGTGGACGTGGGTGGTGGTGGGGGTGACCCCCTCTTCCAGGATCTTGCTCGCCGAGGAGGGCGTTGATGAAGGCGCTCTTGCCGGCGTTGAACTCGCCGGCCACCACGAGGAGGAACAGCTCGTCGAGCTGGCGACGCCGAGCGCTTGACGGTCGCCTGGTCCTCCGCCGAGGCGTCGAACCGGGCGAGCGCCTGCTGGAGGTCCGCGAGCAGGCGGCGGTTTTCCGCCAGCAGCTCGTCCTGATTCGGGTTGAGAATGCGCCGCAGCATGGGGTTTTCGCCTCCGAGGGGGACGATAGCACGGGGTGTGCCAGGGGGATGGGGGCCGCCTCTCCTGGACGGACATGGACAGGCACGGACGGGCACGGACTGCTAAACTCCGCCCCCGATGAACCTCGCCAAAACCATCCAGACCGTTGACCTGAACGACTACACCTCCGGCACCGCCGGGTCCCGCAAGCGCCTCATCGACACTCTGGGGCAGGGTCTCCAGGAGACTGGCTTCCTGAACGTCGAGGGGCACGGGATCGATTCGTCCCTGATCCGCGGCACCTACGATCTCTGGAAGCGGTTCTTCGCCTTGCCGGAAAAGATCAAGGAGACGTACGCGGGCGTGGGGGACGGCTCCCGGGGATATACGCCGTTCGGGGTCGAGCATGCCAAGAACCATCCCCTGCCGGACTTGAAGGAGTTCTGGCACGTGGGGCAGGAGCCGCCGGCGGGGCATCCGCTGCGCCAGGAGTATCCGGCGAACGTCTGGCCCCAGGAAATCTCCGGAATCGCGGAGCCGACGCTGCGGCTCTACAAGAGCCTGGAGCGGGTGGCCGAGACCCTGCTGCGGGCCCTGGCGGAATCCTTCGACCTCCCGCGCGACACGTTCTCCTCGATGATGGACGTGGGCAACAGCATCCTGCGCATCATCCACTACCCACCGGTGCAACCGGACCACGCCCCGGCCGTGCGCGCCGCGGCCCACGAGGACATCAACCTCATCACCCTGCTCTGCGAGGCCACGGATTCGGGGCTGGAGATCCTCACCCGCGCCGGCGAGTGGATGCCGGTCGAGAGCGGCCCCGGGCAGATCGTGGTGGACGCCGGAGACATGCTCTCGCGGTACACCAACGAGGTCATTCCCGCCACCACCCACCGGGTGGTCAACCCCCTGGAAGACGCCGGGCGCGACCGCTTCTCGATGCCGTTCTTCGTCCATCCCTACCCGTCGTGCGACCTGACCGTCCACGAGCACTTCGTATCGGCCGATCGTCCCCCGAAGTTTCCGCCCATCACGGCCGGCCGTTTCCTGGAGGAGCGGTTGCGGGAGATCGGGCTCAAGACGTAGATCCGTTGGCTTCTAGTTTTTTCGTCCAGGCGTCTCGCATGGCGTCAGCTTTGACCGTCTTCGACGATCCTTTGGCCGCGATCTTTGACGACGAGCTTCACTCTGAAGAAGAGCCGCGAGAGGTCATCATCGGCTACTCTGACCAGGGTCGGCTTGTGCTTGCCTGTTTCGTCGAGCGCTCCGCCCGAGTGAGAATCATCAGCGCACGCTCGGCTACAAAAAAGGAAAGACTGGGATATGAAAAGAACAGCAGCCGCTGAAAGCTCGGATGAGATGCTCCCTGAGTACGATTTCGACTACAGCAAGGCCAAACCCAACCGATTTGCGGCCTCCGGACAGAAGAGAAGAGTCGCGGTGGTGCTGGACGAGGATGTCGCGAAGGTGTTCACGACGCCTGAGTCGGTGAACAAGGCCCTTCGCGCGTTCATCGAGGCCATGCCTCAGGCAAGTGGCCGAAGGGGCTGAGCCCGCGCAACTCTTCATCTCCCTTTCCGTACGGAGAGGGATGTCTTGATTCTGGAGGTGTCCCTGATGAATTTCGCCCCTCGCCGAGCCGTCCTGGCGGCCCTCTTCTCCCTCGTTCTCCTGAGCCTTCCCGGAGTCTCCTTCGCCGCGAAGCGGCCCATCACCGAGACGGATCTCTTCCAGTTCGTCTGGATCGCGGACCCGCGGATCTCGCCGGACGGCAAGCAGGCCGTCTACGTCCGCGTGAACGTCAACGAGAAGAAGGATGGCTACGAGACCGCCCTCTGGATCGCGCCCACGGACGGCAAAGACGCGCCGCGCCCGTTCACCAGCGGCCCCGGGGACAACTCGCCGCGCTGGTCGCCGGACGGCACGCGGGTCGTCTTCGTCCGGGCGGCTCCGAAAGGGGAAGGGAAGAAGGCCCCGCAGCTCTCGCTCATCTCGACCCAGGGCGGCGAGGCCGTGGCGCTGACCGACCTTCCGGGTGGGGCAGGCTCTCCGGCCTGGTCTCCGGACGGCAAGACCATCGCCTTCGCGAGCGGCACGAACGATGAGGAGCTGGAGAAGAAGAAGGCCAAGGACGAGAAGGACAAGAAGGACAAAGACAAGGAGGACGACCGCGAGAGCGACGTCCGCGTCATCACCCGGGCGGTCTACCGCTTCAATGGCGGCGGCTACCTGGACTCGACCCATCCGGAGCAGATCTGGACCGTCGAGGTTCCCGCCTTCGGCGCCAAGGCCCCGGAGCCCAAGCGGCTCACCTCGGGCGACCTGGGCACGGGCGAGCCGGTCTGGTCGCCGGACGGCCAGCAGATCTACTTCGCCGCCAACCGCGTCAAGGAGCCTTACTACGAGAACCCGGACGGCGACGTGTACGCCGTGCCCGTGAAGGGTGGCGAGATCCGCAAGGTCGTCAGCATCGACGGCCCGATCGGCGACTTCTCGGTGTCTCCGGACGGCCGGCGCGTGGCCTTCCAGGGTAACGTGAACCCCAAGCCCGCCCGCTCGCACAACCAGGGCGACCTGTTCGTGGCGGACCTGAAGCCCGGATCCCAGGCGCGCAACCTGACGGAGTCTTACGACTGGGACATCGCCGAGGGCTTGGCCAGCGACCAGCACGCGCCCCGGGGCGGACGCCCGCAGCCGATGGTCTGGAGCCGGGACGGCCGTTCCATCTACGTGGCGGTGGGCGAGCGCGGCCGGGTCAACCTCCAGCGCTTCGACGCCGAGACGGGTGCCGTCTCGCCCGTCACCAAGGGCGACCAGGAGGTCGTCTCCTACACCGCGACGCCGGACGCCTCGCGCATGGCCGTGGTGATCTCGAACCCGCTGGTGATCAGCGACCTCTTCGCCCTCGATATCGCTCCAGGTGCGACGGGCGCGACGGGGAAGATGACGGCGATCGCCCGAGCCCAACCAGGAGCTGTTCTCCGGTCTCGATCTCACGGCACCCGAGGAGATCACCTACAAGAGCTTCGACGGCAAGGAGATCCACGCCTTCGTCCAGCGCCCCACGGAGTTCAATTCCAAGGAAAAAAAGAAGTACCCGCTCATCCTGAACATCCACGGTGGCCCCCACTCGGCCTACGGCTACGCCTTCTTCCACGAGATGCAGTGGATGGCCGCCCAGGGGTACGTGGTGCTCTACCCGAACCCGCGGGGAAGCTCGACCTACGGGCAGGACTTCGGCAACGTCATTCAGTACGAGTTCCCGGGCGACGACGCCAAGGACCTGCTGGCGGGCGTGGACGAGATGGTGAAGCGCGGCTCGATCGATGCCGAGCGCCTGGGGGTGACCGGCGGCAGCGGCGGCGGCATCCTCACCAACTGGATCGTCACCCAGACCGGCCGCTTCAAGGCCGCCGCCGCCCAGCGCTCGATCGCCGACTGGTCGGCCTTCTGGTACACGGCGGACTTCACGCTCTTCCAGCCGACCTGGTTCAAGGGCGCCCCGTGGGAAGACCCCGAGGACTACGCCCGGCGCTCGCCCATCACCTACGCGGCCAAGATCACCACGCCGCTCATGCTGATCGAGGGCGAGGAGGACTACCGCACGCCCCCCGCCGCGGGCGGCGAGATGATGTTCCGTGCCTTGAAGTACCTGAAGAAGCCGGTCGTCATGGTGCGCTTCCCCGGCGAGAGCCACGACCTCTCGCGCTCGGGCCAGCCCTGGCACCGCGTCGAGCGGCTGCGCCACATCACGGCCTGGTTCGACAAATATCTCCAGGGCAAGAAGATCGACACCTACGACGTGCCCTGACTCTACTTTGTCAAATCTGTTGATCTGTTGACCCTGGCCGCGCCCCCGCCCGGGCATAAATGCTCGGGCTAAGTTGAAGAAGCCCCCTGAAGGGGACTCAATTTTCCCTGCCTCGTCTGCCTGATCATGGCGGCCTGTGCCGCATCTTGTTCTCCGGCCGGGGTTCGCCAGCCGGGGGGCCAAGCCTCCTGAAAGGTTCCTGCCCGAATTGACATAAGTCGGCAGAGATAAGAAACTTCGGAAATACACTCCGACATCCCCGCTTGAAGGAGATCACCATGGGCCGTTTTGTTCTGCTCGCGTTCCTGCTGATCGCGTTTGGCTTCTCCGGTGCGGGATCTGCCGTCGCGGACCCTTCCTACACCGCCCTCCGGGGTGCCCGGCCGGATGGCCGGACGGTGCCGGTCAGCGGGCTGGTGCTGGAGCGGGACTCGTTCCGGTTCCAGCTCGACTCGGGGGCTTTTCACTTCCTGGCCCCGGCCGAGGGGCGGACGGTGGGCGCGGTGTTCGTAGGCCACGGCAGCTACCGGCTGAGCCCGGCTACGGAGAACGAGCGGCGCCAACTGGCCCTCTCGTCCGGAGCGGACAGGAACGGCTTTGAAACGCTCACGGATGACTTCGACGACCTGGTCTTCCTCTTCGCCGACGACACGGCCCAGGAGATCGAGCTCCATGCGCCGGCCCGCAAGGGGCCGCCGGACGCCCATGCCACGGCGGTCTACGAGCGCTACCTCAAGCGGCAGCGGCATGATTTCAAGACCAACTTCCAGATCCGCGTGCTGCGCGACGTGCTGAACAACCCCGGGCTGATGAGCGGCGTGTTCCTGGCCCTGGTGGATGGCAAGAAGTACCCTCCTGCCCTGGCGGCCGTGGACCCCGACGGCGCCGAGGCCTTGGGGATCGGTGGCCGGCTCGGCGGCGAGGACACGGTCTTCTTCGTGGCCGATGCCAACCGTGGCGGGATCTGGTACCACTGTGACCGCAAGGCGGAGGTGGACCGCAAGCGCAAGAGCCCCGAGAAGCGGCTCACGGATGCCCTCGACTACACGGTCGATACGGTGGTCGAGAAAGATGAGGACTTGGCCGGCACGACCACGGTGCGGTTCAAGGCGCTGGTGCCCAATCTGAGGGTCGTGCCGGTCTTCCTGGCCGCGCCGCTCCGCATCCAGGAGGGCTCCTTCGCCCTGGAAACGGCTGGAGCGGAGCCCGCCTGGAAGCCCGTCGCCTTCATCCAGGAAGAGGAGAAGGAAGACGCCGACGCCGCGGTGGTCTTCCCCGAGCCGCTGGCCAAGAACGCCACGGTGCTGCTGCGCCTCTCCTACAAGGGCGACAAGGTGCTGCGCGACGGCGGCGACAAGAACTATTATGTGCGGGCGCGGGATAGCTGGTATCCCAACCTTGGGAGCTTTTCCGACCGCGCCCAGTTCGACCTGACGTACCGTATGCCGGCGGGCAACGAGATCATCTCGGTGGGCACGCGCCTGGAGGAGAAGACCGAGGGCAAGCAGAGCGTGTCGCGGTGGAAGACCGAGCAGCCCGTCCAGGTCGCCGGCTTCAACTACGGCAAGTTCAAGAAGACCGAGAAGCAGGACGAGCTGAGCAAGATCGACGTCCAGGTCTACACCAACCCTGGCACGCCGGACGTCATCCGCCAGATCAACAACTTCCTCAGCAGCTTCGGCGGCTATGAGGATCTGCCGGAGGGGGAGTACTACGCCATCGGCGGCGCTCCGGGAGCCAGCCTGGGCACGATCAATACGGAGAAACTGGCGGAATCCTCCCTGGCCGACGGGCTCAACTCGGCCCGGCTCTTCACGGCTTACTTCGGGCCGCTGCCCCAGGCCCACGTCGCCATCACCCAGCAGTCGGACCCCAGCTTCGGCCAGTCCTGGCCGTCGCTGATCTTCATGCCCTACATCTCCTTCCTGGACGGCACGCAACGGCAGCGGCTCGGCATGGCGCAGGCCAAGGACTTCGTCGACCAGGTGGGCTATCACGAGTTCGCGCACCAGTGGTGGGGGCACCTCGTCGGCGCGGAGACGTACCGCGACCAGTGGCTGGAGGAGGGTTTCTCGGAGCTTTCGTCCGCGCTCGTCGTCCATCGCCTCCGGGGATGGAACGAATACGACCGGTTCTGGAAGGAACGGCGCAAGGAGATCCTCGACAAGTTCCCCGGCAACGCCATGCCCGCGTACGAAGCCGGACCGATCACCCAGGGCTGGCGCCTTGCCACGGCGCGGACTCCCGCCGCCTACCGCCTGTTGGTCTACCCCAAGGGGGGCTACGTGCTCCACATGCTGCGCATGCTGCTGTACGACTGGAAGCTCGAAGGACCCGGACGCCCGGTTCATCGAGATGATGAAGGACTACACCGCCACCTACGGCGGCAAGTTCGCCTCCACGGCCGACTTCCAGAAGGTCGTCGAGCGCCACATGGTGCCGGCCATGAACGCCACGGGCGACGGCAAGATGGACTGGTTCTTCAACCAGTGGGTCCATGGCACGGAGGTGCCCCGCTACACCGCGGACTTGAAGGCCGAGGCGGCCGGCGAGGAGACCCGCATCCACGGCACCATCCGCCAGGAAGGGGTCTCCAAGGACTTCCGGGCCCTGGTCCCCATCTACGTCGAATTCGGCAAGAACGAATCGGTGCGGGTAGGGATGCTCCCCCTGGCGGGGGAGACGAGCGTGCCGGTGGACGTCAAGCTGAAGCTCCCCAAGAAGGCCCGCCGGGTCTTCTTGAACGCTCACGGCGAGGTGCTGGCACGGGATTGAATTCACTTCGCGTCTGCTATATTGAGACTCAATCTATTGAGACCCAATCGTCCCGTCCTGGAGAGGGTCCGCGCCGTTGTCAACGTTCCCGCGCCCACGGATGCTCCGGCAGGAAAGCGATCCGGCTTTCCGCCTCTACGCCGAGCGGTCGCTTCCGCCGGCGGAGCGCCTGTTCGAATCGAACGTCCTCGGCATCTTCCATGCCGGGCCGGACACCCGGATCCTGGCCGCCAACGACGCCTTTCTCTCGGCGGTGGGCCGCAGCCGCGAGGAGCTGGAACGCGGGGAGCTGAGCTGGATCGACCTCACGGCTCCCGGGTGGGAGGAAGCGGATGCGCGGGCCATGGTCGAGCTGATGACCTCCGGCACCTGCCTTCCCTATGAAAAGGAATACCGGCGCGGCGACGGCAGCCGGGTGCCCATCCTGACCGGCGCCGCCTTGCAGCCCGACAGCCAGGAGGCGGTTGGCTTCGTGCTGGACTTGACGGACCGCAAGCGGGCGGAGATCCGCGCCGCGCTGCTCGCCGAGGCGGGGAGCGTGCTCTCCGAGTCCCTCGACCACGAGGAAACCCTCCAGAGCCTCGTGCACCTCACGGTGCCCCGGCTGGCGGACTACGGGCTGATCTTCGAGCTCCAGGAGGGGCCGAAGCTGCGGCTGGTGGCGCTCCGCCACGCCGATCCTGCCCAGGAAGACGCCCTCCGGCGGCTGGGCCAGGGTCTTCAGGACTCCCCCGAAAGTTGTCTATGGCGAGTCGTTCAGACCGGCCAGAGCGAGCTCGTGCCGGAGGAGGGGTGCGAGCCGCCGGGCTGCTCGTCCCTCTTCGTCCCCTTGGCCGCGCGGGGAGACATTCTGGGCGTCATGCAACTCGCCACCTCCGGCTCCGGGCGAGTCTTCGGACCCCAGGATCTGGAGCTGGCCGAGGGGCTGGCCTCGCGTGCTTCGCTCGCCATCGACAACGCCCGCCTGTATGGCCGGGCCGAGGCCGCGAGCAAGGCCAAGGACCACTTCCTGGCCGCCTTGAGCCACGAGCTGCGCACGCCGCTCACCCCGGTTCTCATGAAGGTGTCCGCGCTCGCCCAGTCGCCCGACCTGCCGGAGTCGCTCCGCGCCGACCTGCAGATGATCCGCCGGAACGTCGAGCTGGAGGCGAAGCTGATCGACGACCTGCTCGACCTGACCCGCGTCTCGCGCGGCAAGCTCGCCCTCCACTGCGAGGTCACGGACGTGCACTCCCTGCTCGAGCACGTCGTGGCCATCTGCTCGGAAGGGGTGGAGAACGCCCGCCTGCGCATCCACCTCGAGCCCGGCGCCACCGGTCACCACGTCTGGGCCGACTCGGCACGGCTCCAGCAGGTCTACTGGAACCTGGTCAAGAACGCCGTCAAGTTCACGCCCGAAGGGGGGCGGATCACGGTCCGCACCCGCAACCCCGAGCCGGGCCGGGTCGAAGTCTCGGTCATCGATCCGGGCATCGGTATCGACCCCGGCGAGCTGCCGCGCCTGTTCGACGCCTTCGAGCAGGGGAACGCCGCGATCCCCCGCACCTTCGGCGGTCTCGGGCTGGGCCTCGCCATCTGCAAGGCCCTGGTCGACCAGCACGGGGGCGAGCTGTCGGGCCTGAGCCCCGGCCGGGGCCAGGGAGCCACGTTCACCGTCACCCTCGCGACGGTGGCGCCGCCCCGGGCGACCATTCCGGCCGAGGCCGCGCCCGGACCCGCCGAGGCGCCGCCGCTGTCCCTCCGCCTTCTCCTGGTGGAAGACAACGAGCCCACGCTCGACGTCATGACCACGCTCCTGGAGCTGGCCGGCCACGACGTCAAGCCTGCGCCCGACGTGCGCACCGCCCGCCGGCTCGCCGAGAGCCATGAATTCGACCTCGTGGTGAGCGACCTGGGCCTGCCGGACGGCACCGGCTTCGAGCTGATGAGCGAGCTGCGGGACCGCTACGGCCTCAAGGGGATCGCCGTCAGCGGTTTCGGCATGGAAGAAGACCTTCGCCGCAGCAGCGAGTGCGGCTTCCTGGAGCACCTGGTCAAGCCGGTGGACATCGACAAGCTGAAGGCGGCCCTGGCCCGGGCGGCGCAGGAAATCCGGGCCGCGCGGGTTTCACAGAAGCAGTGAGTCAGAACGCAAGGACATCAAGGACCCCAAGGACGTTCAAGGACGGCAGAGCTGTGGTCCCCCGGTTTTTCTTGTGTCCCTGACGTCCTTTTCGTCCTGGATGTCCTTTTTCCGGCAAGCAAAGCTAGCTCACCTCCCCCTCGTCCTCCCCCTCCGCCCCGGGCCGCCGGATCCCCAGCACCTTCACCTTCTGATGCAGGTACGTCCGCTGCACGTCCAGCACCTTGGCGGCGGCGGTGAAGTTCCAGCGGGTGCGGCGGAGGACGCTTTCGATGTACTCGCGCTCGCATTGGGCCTTGAAGTCCTTGAGGGGGACGATCGGCAGGGTCGCGGGGGATAGCAGCAAGCCCGTTTCGGGGGTGGCCACGCTCTCCGTCTCGAAGAAGGCCGAGGGGAGGTCGTCCGGCGTCAGGGGATCGGCGCCGAAGACGACCAGGCGCTCGCAGAGGTTCCGCAGCTCGCGGACGTTGCCCGGCCAGGCGTAGCGCTCCAGATAGGGCATCAGCTCCGGGGCCGGCTGGCGGGGGCGCGTGCGGTGCTGCCGTGCGAAGTGCTCGAGGAAGTGGCGGAAGAGGAGGGCGATGTCCTCCCGCCGCTCGCGCAGGGAGGGCACGGAGAGCGGCAGGTGGGCGAGGCGGAAGTAGAGATCCTCGCGGAAGCGCCCGGCCTTGACCTCCTCCTCCAGGTGGCGGTGGGTGGCGGCGAGCACGCGCACGTCCACCTGCCGGTCGCGCGTCTCGCCCACGCGGCGCACGCGGCCGTCTTCCAGCACGCGCAGCAGGCGGGACTGCATGGTCAAGTCCATGTCCCCGATCTCGTCCAGGAACAGGGTGCCGCCGTCCGCCTCCTCGAAGAGGCCGGGCTTGGCCATCTTGGCGTCCGTGAAGGCGCCCCTTGGCGTGGCCGAACAGCTCGTCCTCGACGAGATGGTGGGGAATGGCCGCGCAGTTGATCTTGATGAAGGACTTCTGGCCGCGGGCGCTCTGCTCGTGGAGGGCGCTCGCCACCAGCTCCTTGCCCGTGCCGCTCTCGCCCACGATGAGCACGCGGGCGTCGGTGGCGGCGGCGCGGGCGATTCTCTTGCGCATGGCCTCGATGGCGGGCGAGGCGCCGAGAATGGCGGGCTCGCCCCGCAGGCCGGCCTTGAGGGTGGCCACCTCGCGCTTCAGGGCATGGTGCTCCAGGGCGTTGCGGATCGACCGGAGGAGCCGCTCGCGGCTGAACGGCTTCTCGATGAAGTCGTGAACGCCCAGCCGCAGGGCCTCGACCGTCTCGCTGATCGAGGCCTCGCCCGAGATGATGATGATGGGCGGCAAGCGCCTCTCGCCGTTCGTGCCGGAGAGCTTGCGCACGAGGTCGACGCCGCTCATGCCGCGCATGCGCACGTCGAGCAGGATCAGGTCGGGGAGAGCCGTGCGGGGCTCTTCGAGAAAGGCCAGGGCCTCTTCCGCCGAGGCCAGGGCCTGGGGCGCGTACCCCTCCTCGCGGAGCTGGAGGAGGAGGCTGCCGCGAATCTTTTCGTCGTCTTCCACGATCAGGAGCCGGGTCATGCCGCAACGTCCTCCACGCGCCGGGGAAAGGTGAGCCGGAAGGTCGTGCCCGCTCCGGAGCTGCCCGCGACTTCCAGGTCACCGCCGTGATCGAGGAGGATCTTCTTGCAGATGGCGAGCCCCAGGCCCATCCCCTCGCCCACCTGCCGGGTGGTGACGTAGGGCTCGAAGACCCGGGAGCGGATCTCGGGCGAGATCCCGGGGCCGTCGTCCGCCACGTCGAGAAAAACGCTCCGCCCCGCCTCGCCCGGCCGCAGGGTCACCGTGCCTCGGTTGTCCCCTTCTCCCTGAGCCCCTTCCCCCTGGCTCTTGAGGGCGAGCGAGCTGTTGTCGCAGAGGTTCACCAACACCTGGCGGAGCATGTCGCGGTCGAGCGCCGCGGGCAAGGGCTTGCTTGCCGGTTCGAAGCGCAGGGTGAGATTCGGCCAGGCGTTCGCGAAGGTGCCCACGAACTCCTCCACGACGGTGCCGAGGTCGTGCACCGCCGTACGGGGCTGGGGGAGGCGGGCGAAGGAGGTGAACTGCTGGGTGAAGCGGCCCAGCCGCTCCAGCTCCTCGCCCACGCTGACCGCCACCTGGCGCGCGTCGTCCTGCTCCGCCCCTTCGAGGAGCCTCTGGAGGCGGGAAAGCTCCAGGCGGGCGGCGGTCAGGGGTGTGCGCATCTCGTGGGCGTGCCGCCGGGCCGTCTCCTGCCAGACGGAGAGGTTCTTGAGGTAGGCGAGGCGCTTCCTGTCCCGCGCCATGGCCCGGGAGGTCTCCTCGATCATGCCGGCGATCCTGCCCAGCGTGTCCCGCCCACGGTCGCCGATCTCCAGCTCCTCCTCGCCGGCCGAGAGGGCCACGAGGGCCAGCCGCAGGCGCTCGATGCGCGCGTCGAGGCGCCCCTGGCGGATCATCTGGGCGCCGCCCGCCACGCCGAGCACGGCCAGGACGGCGGCCAGCAGGATCAGCTCCCAGCGCCGGGTGATGTCTTTCTCGTTGCTGTGGAGGATCAACAGCCGCTGGAGGACTTTCTGGTTGGCTTCGAAGCGTGCGCGGTACTCGGCCTTGCGCCCGGGATCGAGCTTGGCCAGGGCCTTCTGGTCCGTGAGCGACTGCTCCAGGGCCGTGGTGATCTCCGGTTGCAGGCCCAGCCGCCAGGTGCCGGAGATCTGGCGGTTGAAGAGCCAGAGGATCGCCCCGGCGGCGAGCAGCATGCCGCAGAGCGTCACGGCGGCGGAGCGGAAGCTCATTTCACCCTTCCTGCGTTGCCCGCGTTGCCCGCGGAGACCGGGAGGTTCCATTTGTATTCGAGCAGGGCGGGCCGGCCGATGGAGGTCGCCATCAGCAGGCCGAGCACCTGATTGAGCGATTCCGGCTGGTCTTCCACGGCGTCGGCGACGGCGCCGGCGCTTCCCGACTTCTCGTTCGAGAGCGACCGGGAGAACCAGCGCTGAGCATCGAGCTGCTCGGCCTGGGAGAACGGGATGACCCGCAGGCGCACCTGGACCCCGGCCGCCTGCCCCGCGGTGGCCGGGCGGATCACCACGAGCCGGGCCTCGCGCCACCACTCCCCGAGCTTCTCGGCGGAAAGCGGAGGAGTCCGTACGGCGCGCCCGAAGACGTCGATGCGAGTCACGACATAGACCTCGTCCCAAAGGTCGTAGCGCACGTCGATGCGGGCGCCGCCCTTGGTCTTGGTGCCCCTCGCGTCGCGGGCCGTGGCCTCGAAGACGAAGCTGGTGGTGAGGCCGGTTTTGAGCTGCTCCTGAATCCTCGCGTCGTTGAAAATCGCCGGCAGGCGCGACAGGACCAGCCCTTCGCGGGCCGTCTCGATGGCAGGAGCCTGCACCGCTCCCAGCCGGGTGGCCAGGAACAGCAGCACGAGCGCCCAGCCCATCGAGGCACGCCTCATCGCCGGATTTCCCCCAGGTCCAGGTAGGTGAAGACGATCTCGACCCGTCCCCAGGGATTGCGGAACACCAGGCCGGTGTGGACCGAGAGGCGCTCCAGGGGGCTGGGGCCGAGGTCGGGAGAGGTCTTCTCGGCGCCGATTTCGACGCCGCTTTCGATGCGCACGTCCGTGAGCACGCCCGATTCGCCCGATTCGCCCGATTGCCGGGCGCGGCGTAGGGTGAAGGCGTGGGCGAGACCCACCAGGCCGCTGTAATAGTCCGCGTCCACGTGGCGCAGGACGATGTCGCCCGTGGCCAGATTGTCCAGCCGGGACTGCCCTGCCGCCACCCGGGCCTGCACGGATACCGTCTGGCGGGGCGTCACCGGCCAGTACCGGAGGGCGGCCACCGCGGCCACCACCTGCTCGGAGTGGAGCGAGGGGTAGGAGGTGGTGGTGACCTCGCCGGGCGCCTGGCCGAACTGGAACAGCGTCAGGTCCCGTGCGGCGAAGCGGGAGGCCTCCATCCCGGCCGAGACGCTGGTGCCCCGGGTGGGCAGGGCGGGGTCGTCCGTCGAGTCCCACACCCACTTGGCCTCGGCGCGGCGGTAGGTCAGCTCGCTCCCTTCGCCCGTGACGTGGCTGAACCGCTGGCCCGGGACCAGGAAGACCTCGTTTCGTGTCCCCTCGTCGCCCTGGCGCTCGCTCAGGCTGATCTGCACCGACCGCGGGCCGCCCAGGGGGATGGAGAGGCCCAGCGAGGTCTTGAGCGACGTGCCGAAGGACCAGGAAGAGAAGGTGGGATCGAGCGCCAGGGGGAGCACCTCGGTGACGCAGCACTCGCTCAGGGAGACGCCGGCCGTGGCGAGGATCCCCCGGTGGAACAGGTCGTACTGCGCGAACCCCGCCTGGACTCCCTCGTGGCTGTCCAGGGCCGCGAACACCACGCCCGAGCGCCCCACGAAACGCCGGGCTCCCACGAGGCCGCCCAGCGTCAGGCTGGAGCGGTCCCCCCGCACGGTTTCATCCTCCAGATCCAGCGGCTGGTCGAACCCGAAGGCGCGGACGTAGTGGTCGAAGAAGAACCAGCGGTTGGACTCGACGTCGACGGCCAGCTCGTAGGCGCCCCGCCGGCTCCCTTTCTTCAGGGAGAAGCTGGCGTCGAGCACGAACGGCAGCCGGTGCACGCGGTAGATCGCCTGCCGGAGCTCCTCCTCCGTGTAGGTGCCGCCCGCGCGCAGCAGGGTCTCCGCCCGCACGATGTTGGCCGCGGCCTCGCCGGGCCCCTCGACCGTGATCCTCTCGATCAGAAAACGCGCCGGCTCCTCCAGGCTCCACGCCGGGGGCGAGGCCAGGAGAAGGAAGGCAAGACTCCAGAACATGCGGGTCTTCACGTGCGAAAACCTCCAACGACGGGCACGGGCCGCCATGGCGCGTGACTGCAAAGCCTGACTCTCAAGGCAAAGCCGGTGCCGTCCCTCTCCTCCTGGGGCGCAGCTCCTCCGGCGAGCCCGCAGCGTGTGCTCTGCCGCACGGAAGGTGTATGGCGGAGCATACACGGGGTGGCGGCTGTAAGGTTTCGGCGGGCGGGGGGAGACAGGGGGGGCCTGGGTCCCGGCGATTGAGCCCCCCACCCCGCGGGGCGGCGCCATTGCGCGGTTTCCCTTCGTATTCTGGGCCTGTGCTCAACCGACGGGAGGTCGCTCATGGGCCGGAGAAAAGTCGTGATCATGGGAGCGGCGGGGCGGGATTTTCACAACTTCAACACCTTGTTCCGGGGCGCCGAGGGCTATGAGGTCGTGGCCTTCACGGCGGCCCAGATTCCCGATATCGCGGGGCGGACGTACCCGCCCGAGCTGGCCGGGGCGCTCTACCCGTCCGGCATCCCCATCCGGGCCGAGGAGGAGCTGGAGACGATCGTCCGCGAGCATGAGGTGGACGAGGTCTGGTTCTCCTACTCGGACGTCTCCTACATGGACCTCCTGCACAAGGGGAGCGCCGTGGTGGGCTGGGGGCCGAGCTTCGGCATCTGCTCGGCCACCCGCACCATGCTCCCCTCCTCGAAGCCGGTGATCGCCGTCACGGCCGTGCGCACGGGGGTGGGCAAGTCGCAGACGACGCGCTACCTCTCCCGCATCCTCCGCGGCCTCGGCAAGAAGGTGGTGGCCGTGCGCCACCCCATGCCCTATGGCGACCTCGCCAGGCAGGCTGTCCAGCGCTTCGCCACCTACGAGGATCTCGACCGCCACGAGACCACCATCGAGGAGCGCGAGGAGTACGAGCCCCACATCGACAACGGCTTCGTGGTCTACGCCGGGGTGGATTACGAGAAGATCCTGCGCCAGGCCGAAGAGGAGGCCGAGGTCATCCTCTGGGATGGCGGCAACAACGACACGCCGTTCTACAAGCCCGACCTCCACATCACCCTGCTCGACCCCCACCGGCCCGGCCACGAGACGAGCTACTATCCGGGCGAGACGAACCTGCGGATGTCCGACCTCCTGATCGTCAACAAGGTCGACACGGCGGACCCGAAGAACGTCGAGCAGGTGCTCGAAAGCTGCCGCCGGAACAATCCCAAGGCGCGGGTGATCCAGTGCCGCTCGGCCATCCACGTGGAAGACCCCGAGCTGATCCGCGGCAAGCGGGCCCTGGTGATCGAGGACGGCCCCACCCTCACCCACGGCGGCATGACCTACGGCGCCGGCTGGTTCGCGGCGAAGCAGGCGGGCGCGGCCGAGATCGTGGACGCCACCCCCTACGCCGTGGGCTCCATCCGCGCGACCTACGAGAAGTATCCCAACTCCCGCAAGATCCTCCCGGCCATGGGCTACGGCGAGCACCAGATCCGGGACCTGGAGGCGACCATCAACGCCACCCCGGCCGACGTGGTGGTGGAGGGGACGCCCATCGACCTCCGGCGCATCCTCCAGGTGAACAAGCCCATCGCGAACGTCACCTACGAGCTCGAGGAGCTGGAGCCGGGCGTGCTGGCGGAGGCCGTGCGGAGGGTTCTGGGGGCTTGAGCCCGCGGGAGCGATTTTTGGTTGCGGCTTAAAGAGGAGAGAGCTTATAGTGATACCTCTTTTCTGCCCCCGCAGCCTCGTGGGCGTCTAAAAATAGGCCCCCTGAAGCCGGCCGGCGTGCGGAATCCGACAAGGAGGCCTCAACTATGAAGATGCGTGCGCTGGGGATCGTTTTCGCCTTGACGCTGCTGGGCAACGCCGCTGGACTGGTGGCCCAGGCCGTCAATCCCACCGCCAGCCAGTTTCCGGTGATGGACGTCAGCCGGATCGACTCCGTGCTGGGATCGCCCCTGGACCTTCTGGCGATCGCCAGGGAAGACGAGGCGCGCGACAGCCAGGGGCTGCCGCCGCGCTACGCCATCCCGGAGGCGGTCTCGATCACGCCCGCCGCCCGCGGCACCTGGGAGACCCTGCCGGATGGCAGGATGCTCTGGCGCCTGCGCATCCTCGGCCGCGAGGGGACGACTTCGATCAACCTCGGCTTCACGGGCTACAAGCTGCCGGAGCACGCCAGCCTGCTCCTCTACTCGACGGACGGCAAGGAGAAGCTGCGGGCTTTCACCGCCGCCGACAACGAAGAGCACGGCCAGCTGTGGACGCCGCCGGTGCTGAGCGACGACGTCGTCGTCGAGCTCACGGTGCAGGCGAACGAGAAGGACGAGGTGGTGCTCGAGCTGGGGTCCATCAACCAGGGCTACCGGGGCTTCGGCACGACCCCCTTGGTCAAGTCGGGAAGCTGCAACCTCGACGTCGAGTGCCTCGACGCCGGCGACCCCTGGCGGGTGCAGATGCAGGCGGTGGCGGTGATCTCGACCGGCGGCTCGACCTTCTGCACCGGATCGCTGATCAACGACACGGCCGGTGACCACAAGATGTACTTCATCACCGCCAACCACTGCAGCATCAACTCCGGCAACTCCGGCTCGCTGGTGGCTTTCTGGAACTTCCAGAATTCGTTCTGCCGGACGCCGGGCAGTGCCCAGAGCGGCCAGCCGGGCGACGGAACGCTCACCCAGTTCCATACCGGCTCCTTCTTCCGCGCCGCTTCCGCGGCCTCCGACTTCACCCTGGTCGAGCTCGACGATCCGCCGGTTCCGGCGTTCAACCACTTTTGGGCAGGCTGGGACCGCTCGACCGGCAACGTCACCTGCACCCCCGGGGCTCCCTGCACCTCCATCCACCACCCGAGCACGGACGAGAAGCGCATCACCTACTCGGTGGCCACCATGGTGCCCAGCAGTTGGGCCAGCGCTCCGCCGCCCACCCCGGGCGACGGCACTCATATCTGGGTGCATTGGGCGACCGATCCTCCCGGACCGTTCACCGTGCCGGGCGTGACCGAGCCGGGCTCCTCGGGCTCGCCGCTCTACGACGCCGCCGGCCGCTTCATCGGCCAGCTCCATGGCGGCCCCTCCGCCTGTGGCGCCACCGGCGACAACCTGTCGGACATCTACGGCCGCTTCGGCGTCTCCTGGACCGGCGGCGGCACCAACAGCACCCGCCTCTCCAACTGGCTCGACGCCGGCAACACCGGCGCCATGGCCATCGACGGCATCGGCCCCTGCACCCCTCCGGGCCAGCCCGCCATCGGCACCGCCACGGCGACCGCGCCCAACACCATCCAGGTCACCTGGAGCGACGGCGCGCCCTCCTCGACGTCGTTCAACGTCTACCGCGCCTCGGGGACCTGCGCCTCCCCCGGAACCTTCTCCGTGGTCGGCCCCGCCGTCGCCGGCTCGCCGTTCAACGACACCACGGTTTCGGGCGGCACGACCTACGCGTTCCGCGTCACCGGCCGCGATGCCACCGGCTTCTGCGAATCCACCCCGTCGAGCTGCGTCCAGGCCACGGCCACCGGCGCCTGCACGCTGCCGCCGGCCTTCGCGGGGCTGGCCGGCGCCACCAACAACGGGGCCACCTCCTGCGGCATCACCCTCGCCTGGGCGGCGGCCACCGCCAACTGCGGCGGTCCGGTCACCTATAACGTCTACCGTTCCACCACCACCGGCTTCGTGCCGGGTCCGGCCAACCTGATCGCCTCGGGAGTCACCGGCACGGGCTACACCGACACCTCGATGCTCGTCAGCGGCACGGCCTACTTCTACGTCGTGCGCGCGGTCGACGGCGGGAACAGCGTCGCCGACCCCAACACCGTGCAGCGCAGCGCCACGGTCACCGGCCCGGTCTCCACCCTGCTCGACGAGACCTTCGAGGGTCCCGGCGGTTTCGACAATCCGGGCTGGACGCACGCGCCGGTGGCGGGGGCCACCGACTGGGCATGGTCGACCTCGCAGTCGCAGACGCCCACGCACTCCTGGTCCTCGGCCAGCCAGACCATCGTCTCCGACCGGGTCCTGGTCACCCCCGCCATGGTGCCTTCGGCTGCCTCCGTGCTCAACTTCTGGCACACCTTCGCGTTCGAGAACACGACCACGTGCTTCGACGGCGGCACGCTGGAGGTTTCGGTCGGCGGCGGCCCCTGGACGGTGTTGCCGGACGCGGCCTTCACGGCGGGCGGGTTCAACGGCACCGTGTCCACCAGCCACATGAACCCGATCGGCGGCAAGCGGGCCTGGTGCAACGGTACGATCGGTGCGATGACCAAGGTCACCGCCAGCCTCGGGGCCTTCGCGGGTTCGAGCATCCAGCTGCGCTGGCACGAGGGCGACGACAGCAGCATCGCGTCCACCGGCTGGTTCGTCGACTCCGTCAACGTCTCCAGCGCGGACGTCTGCACGGCGGGCGGCATCTTCAACGACGGCTTCGAGAGCGGCAACACCAGCGCCTGGAGCGGTTCGAACCCGTAAGAGTCCTTGCCCCCTAAAGTCTCCGGGCCGCGTCTCTTTCTCGAGGCGCGGCCCGATTTCGTGTCTGGAGGACGCCTTTGAAAAAGCGAATGCCGGTCCTGTTTCTAACTCTTGGCGTCTTCCTCCTGAACGCGATGGGCGCGGGCGCCCAAGCGGCTCCCGCCTGGCCGCCGCTCGCCGATCAGCTCCGGGCCGGCGCGGTGATCCCGCGCAGCGCTCTCGAGGCCCTGATCACCGCCAACCAGGACTTTTCCCTGTTGCGCCCCGAGGAGGCCGAGGACGCCCTTGGCATCCCGTTGTGGCTGCGGGTGCTCTGGCGCAAGGCGCATCCGGAGATGGCGTTTTCGGCGTCCGATCCCACGGGCGGCTATCCACGCCTGCTCCGCAACGTACAAGCCTGGATGGAGAGCCACCAGGATCTCGTTCCCGGACCGGGGGAGCGGGAAGGGTTCCCCGAGGCGAGTGCCTCGGCGTCGGGCGAGCAGCGGATCTCGGGCCTGCAGACGGCGCCGCGGAGCGAATCGGACATCCGCGTCAACTACGGGGATCCGATGAAGGTCATCGCCGGCGCCAACAACATCACGGGGAGCGGCACCCAGGCCCAGCTCTATTCGACCGACGGCGGCGCGAGCTGGGGGCAGGCGAGCCTGCCGCTCGTCGCGGGCGACGCCTTCCATTCCGATCCGGCCGTGGACTGGACCTCGGACGGCACCGCCTGGGCGTCCACCATCGGCATCAACGCCGCCGCCACGGAATTTCGGCTGCGGGCCTACAAGTCGGTGGACAACGGCGCCACCTGGACCTTCGACGCCACCTTCTCCGGCGCCCAGACGGCGGCCGACCGGCCGAAGATCTGGGTCGACCACGCCGCGGCTTCGCCGTTCAAGGACACCGTCTACGCCATCTGGTACAACGGCGCCCCGGCGTTCATGAACCGGCGCACGGGGCCGGCCGGCTCCTGGCAGACGCCGGTGCAGGTGAGCGGCGCGGAGTCGGCGGGCGTGGCGATCGGCGGCGACGTCAAGACCAACGCCTTCGGCGACGTTTTCGGCTTCTGGCCCACCACCGGCAACCACAAGATCTTCGCCGTGAAGTCCACCAACGGCGGCGTCTCCTATGGCACGCCGGTCGCGGTGGCCACCACGTTCACCAGCTTCGACGTCGGCGTCCCCTCCTTCAACAGCCGGCGGGCGCTCGTCTACGTCTCCGGCGGCGCGTACCGCACGGCGGGGAAGGACCTGGTCTACGCCACCTGGACGGACCTCACCGGGGCCGCGGGCTGCACCTCCGCCGCCGACGAGCCGGGGTCCAACGTGGCCTCGGCGTGCAAGTCGCGCATCTGGTTCTCACGCTCCACCAACGGCGGCACCACCTGGCCGGCGCCGGTGATGATCAACAATCAAGCCTCGCTCAACGACCAGTTCGGCCCCTGGATGGTGGTGGACGAGACCACCGGCGCCCTGGGCATCATCTACCAGGACACGGTGGGCGACCCGGGCCGCCAGAAGACCGACCTCTGGTACCAGTCCTCCTACAACGACGGCGTCACCTGGACGCCGCCGTTCAAGGTGACCACCGCCCAGACGGACGAGACCGTCGCCGGGGCGGATTTCGGCAACCAGTACGGCGACGCCAACGGCCTCTCCGGCATCGGCGGCGTCTTCTTCCCCTCCTGGACGGACCGGCGCGACAACGCGCGGGAGGAGATCTGGACGGCCCGGATCGCCGACACCCCCTGCACCCCTCCGGGCGCGCCGGCCATCGGCACGGCCACCGCGACCGCCCCGAACCAGGTGCAGATTACCTGGGGGAACGGCTCGCCCCCTTCATCCACGTTCAACGTCTACCAGGCGATCGGCACCTGCGCCTCGCCGGGTCCGTTCACCCGCATCGCCACCGGCGTCGCCGGCTCGCCGTACACGGACACCTCGGTTTTCGGCACGATCACCTATGCCTACCGGGTCCATGGCCTGGACGCCACCGGCAACTGTGAATCCGGCCCCTCGGCCTGCGTCCAGGTCACGGCGACAGGCGTGCCGTCCGCCATCTTCAGCGACGGCTTCGAGAGCGGCAACCTGGGCGCCTGGAGCGGCTCGGCGCCGTAGGTTTTTAGCCTGACAAACCTGGATCAGCCGTACCGCAGCGCCTCCGTGGGGTCCACCCGCGAAGCGCGCCGCGCGGGCAGATAGCTCGCAGCCAGCGCCACTCCGATCAGCAGGGCCGAAACGGCCGCCAGCGTCCAGAGGTCGCCGGCGGCGGCCCCCGGCATCAGGCGGGGGAGGAGCCGGGCCACCGCCAGGGCCGGCAGGAGGCCGAGAGCCGTTCCGGCGAGCGCCAGTCCCAGGCCTTGCCACAGCACCAGCCGCAGAACCTTGCCGCGCTCCGCGCCGAGAGCGAGCCGCACGCCCAACTCCGGTGTCCGCTGCGCCACTGTGTAGGCGACGAGACCGTACAGTCCCACCGCCGCCAGCGTCAGGGCCAGGGCCGCGAAAACACCGAGCAGCAGCGTGTAGACCTGGGGCTGCGCAAGGGAGGCGGCGAGGATCTCGTCGAGCGTGCGCACCTCGGGCACCGCCACGCCGGGATCGACGTCACGCGCAAGCCGCCGGATCTCCGCGGCCATTGCGGCCGGCTCTCCCGTGGTGCGAACGACCAGGACCACGGACCATGGGGGAGAGGGTTGCAGGAAGTTGAGGAAGATCTCGGGCTCTGGCGCGGTTCCCAGCCCCTGCTGCCGAACGTCCGCGGTGACGCCGGCCACGGTGAGAGACACGCCGGCATCGCCTTCTCCCGCGGGCAGCACGATGGTTTTGCCGAGCGGGTTCTGGCCTGGCCAGAAACGGTGCGCCGCCGTCTCGTTGATCACGATCACGCCCGGCGCGCCCGCCGAGTCCTGATTCGTGAATTCGCGCCCCGAGCGCACGGGGATGCCCAGGGTGCGGAAGTATCCGGGGCTCGCGATGTTGAAATTCGACGAGAATCCGCCTTCGTTCGGCGGATCGGGCCGTCCCGTGACGTGGAAGAGCAGCGAATCCGATCCGCCATCCATGGGAAGGTTGGCCACCAGGGCGGCGGAGTGGACGCTGGGCAAGGCTTCGGAGCGTGCCACGAGCTCCTCGCAGAGCTGCCACCGAGCGGAGGCGCTGGAGTAGCGGTCGGGTGGCAGCCAGAAGCTCGCGGCCAGCACGTTCCGGCTCTCGAATCCCGGCGCCGTGCCCCGCATCACCCAGAGGTTCTTGAGCAGCAGCCCGGCGCCGGCCAGCAGCACCAGGGCCAGCGCGATCTCGGTGACCACGAGCAGGCTGCGCAGGCGCCGGCCGCGCGGGCCTCCGGCCGTTGCCCGGCCGGTGTCGCGCAGGGTCTCGTTCAGGTTTCGGGACGCGGCGGCCGGGGCGAACAGGGCTCCGAAGAAAAGCCCGGTGGCCACCGAAAGCAGAAGGGCGAAGCCCAGAACCCAGCCGTCCACGCCCGTGCTCTCGATGCGGGGGATGTGGAAATCCCGCGCCAGCAGCCGTACCAGAAGCCGCGCCGTCCAGCTCGCGAGGAGCAGACCGAGCACGCCGCCCGCCAAGGCCAGGGCCGTGCTCTCGGTGAGCAGTTGTTGCAGAAGCCGTGTCCGGCCGGCGCCCAGCGCTGCCCGCAAAGCCAGCTCCCGCTGGCGCGCGGCGCTGCGGGCCAGCATGAGGTTGGCCACGTTGGCGCAGGCGATCAGCAACACCAGCGTCACGACGCCCAGGAGAACGGCCAGGCCGCCACGGGCGGGACCCACCATGGCGTGCACGAGCGGCACCACTCGGGCGCCGGTACCCTCGTTGGTGTCCGGGTACTGCTGCGCGAGGCCGGCCGCGAGGACGTCCATCTCCGCCTGGGCGGTCCGCAGGGGCACACCCGGCCGCAGGCGGCCCAGCACCCGCACGAAGCCATGGTTGCGGCTGGGGTCGCGCACCAGCGGTGTATAGAGCTGCTCCGGATCTCCAAGGGCGAACCGGAATCCCGGCGGCATGACGCCGACGATCGTGCACGTCTCCTCGTTCATTCGCAGCGTCCGTCCCAGCACGTCCGCCCGGCCTCCGAACGATCGCCTCCAGAGGCCGTCGCTCAGCACGGCGACCCGGGGTGCCCCCTCGGCTTCTTCGCCGGGCCGGAAGGTGCGCCCGAGCGAGGGGGAGACCCCCAGCGTCTCGAAGAATCCGGGGGTGGCTTGGATCGCGTTGACCCTCTCCGCCTGCTCGCTGCCGGAGAGGGTCCTGCCGCGGGTGGTGAAGGCCGCCAGGCGCTCGAAGCTCCGGCTCCGCGCCTGCCAGTCTTCGAAATTGGGATAGGAGGTGACGTCTTCCCGGTCGCCGTTCTCCGCGTTGGTGGCCCAGACCAGGACCAGGTCTCCGGATTCAGGGTAGGGCAGTGGGCGCAGGAGCACGGCGTTGAAGACGCTGAAGATGGCCGTGTTGGCGCCGATGCCGAGGCCGAGGGTCAGCACGGCCACGGCGGTGAAGCCGGGATTCCTGCGCAGCATGCGAACGCCGAACACGAGGTCGCGGCCCAGGTGCTCCAGCACGGGGATGCCGCGGCGGTCGCGGTAACGCTCTTCGGCCTGCGCGAGGCCGCCGAGCTTCAGCAGCGCCTGCCGGCGGGCCTCCGAGGCCGTCATACCCGCCCTCAGGTTGTCCTCGATCTGCATCGCGAGATGGCTCTCGAGCTCCGCTGCGAGCTCGCGGTCGAGGCGGTCGCGCCGGAACATCGAGGCCAGCCGCACGAACGAGGCGCGCAGGGCTCGCACGGCGCTCACGAGGGCGCCTTTCCGGGAGAGAGGAAGCGGGCCATGATCCCCGTCGTCCGCTCCCAATCCCGTGCCTGCCTTTCGAGCTGTTGGCGTCCCGCACGGGTGAGCGTGTAGAACTTGGCCTTGCGGTTGTTCTCCGAGACACCCCATTCGGACGAGATGTACCCCTCCTGCTCCAGCTTCAGCAGCGCCGGATACAGCGTGCCGTAGTTGACTTCGAGCAGATCGCCGCTCGTCTGCTCGATCCGGCGGGCGATGCCGTATCCATGCAGGGAGCCGAGGGTTTCGAGCGTCTTGAGGACCATCAGGGCCAGGGTTCCTTGCCAGACGTCAGCCTTGGTGTCTTTCATATGGGATACCAATAGCACAGGCCCATATGGGGAGACAATAGGAAGGAGAAGCCTGCACCTCGACTTTCCCCCGAGGGATGTCCTCACGGCGTGATATGATATCGCCTTAAAAGCACCCGAGCGCCGCAACGACACGGAAAAGGCGGATCATCGATGCGGAAGAGAGTTTCCAGTGTGGCGACTGTGGATCGCCCAAACGGGAAGAAGAGGGAGCGGAACCCGGTCAGGGACCAGGCCAGGAATGCGCTGCTGCCGGATTTGCGGGAGCTGATCCTCACCGCCCAGTCTCAGGTGGCTCGCGCCGTCAACGCCGGGCTCACCCTTCTCTATTGGCAGGTCGGCGACCGGATTCGCCGCGAGATCCTGCAGGAGCAACGCGCGGAGTATGGCGCCGAGATCGTCTCCACGCTGGGAAGGCAGTTAGAGGCCGAATTCGGCCGCGGCTTTGGCGAGAAGAGCCTTCGCCGCATGATCCAGTTCGCCGAGTTGTTCCCGGACCTCCGAATTGTCGCGACACTGTCGCGACAATTGGGTTGGAGCCATTTCAGGGAGATCCTTCCCCTCACGGACCCTCTCCAGCGGGACTTCTACGCCGAGATGTGCCGCGTCGAGCGTTGGAGCGTGCGGACGTTGAGATCCCAGGTTGACAGCCTGCTGTACGAACGCACCGCCCTCTCGAAGAAGCCCCAAAAGCTCATCGAGCAAGAGCTCAGGGCCCTGCGGGAAGAAGACCGTCTCACCCCCGACCTGGTCTTCCGCGACCCCTATGTGCTCGACTTCCTCGGCCTGAGGGACACCTACAGCGAAAAGGATCTGGAGGACGCGATGCTCCGGGAGATCGAGGCTCTTCTCCTGGAGCTCGGCACCGGATTCGCCTTCGTCGAGCGCCAGAAGCGGATCACGTTGGATGGCGACGACTACTACATGGATCTGCTGTTCTACCACCGCCGGCTGCGGCGCTTGGTGGTCGTCGAGCTCGAAATCGGCGACTTCAGGCCCGCGGACGTCGGCCAGATGGAGCTTTACCTGCGCTGGCTCGACCGCCACGAGCGGGAGGAGAGTGAGGAGAAGCCCATGGGCCTCATTCTCTGCGCCGGCAAGAAGCGCGAGACGGTGGAAGTGCTCGAGCTTGAGCCCAGGGGCATCCACGTGGCTGAATATCTGACCGAGCTCCCTCCTCGCGAGTTGCTGGAACGACGGCTCCACGAAGCCGTCGTCCGAACCCGTCTGCGGTTGGAGGAACAGGTGGCCGACTCCGTTTCGGCCCAGCCTGTTCCGGCGCGTGGGGAGGGAGGTGTTGCCAGTAGTCTGGCGCCTTCGTGACCCTCAGCGGAAGCTGGAAAGGGACCTCTCTCAACTCCGCTCCCTCAGTTCCTCATCCGGAGGACCTTTGAAAAGGCAGGACCCAGGAAGACGCTGAGCGCAACGTCCTGGGTGTCGGACCGCCAGATGGCCCTGGCTCCGAGGTTCAGCTCCATCTTGGAGGTACCCAGTTTCTGCAGGAGATAGACAGGAAGCTCGATGATCGTGACGTTGGCCTCCAGATCGCGGGTGACATGGGCTCCGACACCCAGGTCCCCGGCCAGTCCACGGATCTCGAATTCGAGAGCCTCCGGCTTTCCCTTCTTCGGCGGGTTGACGATGTGGCTCGTGCACTCGAGGATGCGGGCCGCTCCCGTGGGAGCACAGAATTCCTGTTTACCTCCGTCCAGATACTCCGTGCCCCAGCGGTAGTTCAAGGAAGTGTAGAACCTTTTCCAAAAATAAGCTCCCCCCGAGACAGTGAACACATAGTTGGTGTGAGATTCAGAGGACTTCTTGAGCCCCGCCGGCGGACCGTCCACGGGGGTGAGGAATTTGAATTCCCTCTGCTTGTAACTGGCTCTGGCGGTAAAAACTGGGATTGTACCTATTTCTTCCAGATATGCTTTCACCGCCTCTTTGTAAACCTCGGGGTCAATCATGGAAACCGCTGACGGGCTCGACAGGTCAGGATTGAAATGGTCTGCGATGTCCCACCTTGACTCCATGCCTTCGGCAGTTTTTTTGCGCTCTGCAAGCTCCGTCAGCTTATCGTAGATCGCCTTCCATTCCTGTTCTTGACCGTTTTTCAATTTCCACAGCCCCCCAAACCATGAGATGGCGAGATCCGCATCATTACCGTCAGGTAGCCCATCCAAGCTTGCCAGAGTAGTCTCGCCAGAGGATTTCAACGGGCTCTTCACTTCGAGATCCACGGCCAGCTTTTTCATTGGCATGAATCCTACGCGCGTCTTGGCGATGGTTTTCCCGTCGTCTGTAGATTCCAGAATCAGTTTGGGTTGCGGTAGAGCGATGGCGGACCTCAGCGTTGGGTCATCGCAACGGCGCAGGAGAATCTCCTCGAAGAAGAGCCTTGACAAATCTTTCGCTAGCTTCTCCCTCTCCGCGTTCTTTTTTTCATCCGTTTGCGGGGTAGGGGGTTGCTCCGTGGACTGGTTCTGATCTGGCGCCTGCCCCCAAGACACATCGCCAAATAGAAGCAGAGCCAAGCCGAGAAAAGCTGAAGCCATGAATCTCATCTCGTCCTCCTTTCGAGTCCGGCCGTTGTCCTTACCCCGGATGAACGCAGAGCGGCCGGAAAGGCGGACACCACTCGGAGGCGGCGAGGTTGAAATCGCGCCGGGCGAGAGGTAACCTCTTGTAATCCAGGACTTTCAAGAAAGCGGGGCGAAGGTGTCGCAGAGCGAGCAGGGCTCGACAGCTCCGGGAGAGGTGACGCGGATTCTGGCGGCCGCCCGCCAAGGGGACGGGAGTGCCATGGACCGGTTGATGACGTTGGTCTATGACGAGCTGCGCGCCGTGGCCCGCCGGCAGCTCCGCCGGTGGAGCCCGGGGCAGACGCTCGACACCACGGCCCTGGTTCACGAGGCCTATCTCCGGTTGGTGGACCAGGCGGGTGCCTCCTGGCAGGACCGGAACCACTTCCTGTCCGTGGCAGGGGTGGCCATGCGCCACATCCTGGTGGACGCCGCGCGACGGCGGACGGCCAGGAAGCGCGGCGGCGAAGGGGTGAAAATTGCTCTCGACGAGCTGCGGCCAAGTCTGAGCGGCTTGGACGCGTCCGGGGCCGCCATTGAGATCCTCGCCCTGGACGAGGCTCTCACCTCGCTGGCGGCCCGAAACGAGCGGCTGAGCCGGCTGGTGGAGTTGCGGTTTTTCGCCGGGCTGACGGAGGAGGAAACGGCCCAGACCTTGGGGACATCCGAACGGACGGTGCGGCGGGATTGGCTCAAAGCTCGCGCCATCCTCTTCCATACCCTGAGCTATAGGGTCGAAGGATGAAGCCTGATCTGCCGACGGACCCCGTGCGCTGGCAGCGGATTGAGGCCCTGCTCGACGAGATGTTCGAGCGCCCGGCCGGAGAACGCCGCGCATTCCTCGACGAAGCCTGCGCTGGGGACCCGGACCTCCGAGCACACATGGCATCCCTGCTGAAAGCGGATGAGGAGGCGGGAGACTTCCTGGGCAAGCCCTCCCAGGAAGCGGCCATGACCCTGCTGGCGGTCCCTTCCAGCGAAGTGGTGCCCCTCGCGGACCGCCATCTTGGCCCCTACCGGCTGGTCCGCGAGATCGGCTGTGGCGGCATGGGTGTGGTCTATGAAGCGGAGGACGCCCGGCTACGGCGGAGGGTAGCAGTCAAGCTTCTGCCACCGGAGTACAGCCGGGACTACGCCGCCAAGGAGCGCTTTCTGCGCGAAGCGCGCGCCGCCTCGGCTCTCGACGATCCCAACATCTGCACCGTTCACGACATCGGTGAGCACGACGGCCAGCTCTACATCGTCATGGCCTACTACGAGGGCCAGACGCTCAAGGAGAGACTGGCGAGCGGGCCGCTGCCGGTCGCTGAAGCCCGCCGGGTGGCCATCGAGGTCGCCCGCGCCCTGGCACGGGCCCATGAAGCCGGCATCGTGCACCGTGACATCAAGCCGGCTAACGTAATGCTGACCGACCGCGGCCGGGTCAAAGTCCTCGACTTTGGCATCGCCAAGATGAGGGGCGATCCGACGCTGACCCGCACCGGCGGCTCTCCAGGAACCCCTGCCTACATGTCACCCGAGCAGGCCCGCGGAGAGGCCGTAGACGGCCGGAGCGACCTCTGGTTCTCTGGGTGCCCTGCTCTACGAGATGCTCGCCGGATGCCGGCCCTTTCCGGGGGATGACGAGCGCGCGGTTCTCTCCGCGGTCCAGAGCCGCAAGCCTGAGCCGCTTGATCGCATCCGTCCGGAAGTACCGCCGGATCTGGCCCGGACGGTGGCGAAGGCGCTGGCCAAAGACCCTGATCAGCGTCACCAGAGCGCTGCTGAGCTGTTGGTAGACTTGGAGTTCGAATCGACGCTTACGCCGACGCATCATGTCGGCGATGCTTACAGGACGGAAGGGCCTGCGCGCGGTTCTCCTGCTCGGAGTCCTGGCCGCCGCCATGCTCCTCGGTTTTCTCGCCAAGGACCCGATCCGCCGCCTTTTCCCCGCATCCGAGGTGCGGGTGGCCGTTCTGCGCCCGGCCCTGGCCTCCAAGGATTCGGAGCACGCCTTTGTCCAGTCCGACGTGCTGGAAGCTGTCCTTGCCTCCCTGACCACCCTCGAAGGCGTTCACCCCCTGGACCCACCCGAGGAGGAGAGAAACTCCGATGCCGAGAGGCTGCGCCGCGCCGAAGCAGACGAAGTCATCGTCCCCCGTCTCGACTGCGCGGGAAGCGTTTGCCGGGTCACGATGCGCCGAATCCGCGAATCCGAGGCCGAGGTACTGGAGACAGCCGGCCCTTTCGAAGTCGAACCCGGCATTGAGAACGCCCAGGGATTGTCGGAAGCCGTGCAGGTGCATCTTCGGCAGCTCTTCCCGGAGCGCCGACTGCGGCCAGGGCTGAACGACGCCAAGGTAAGGCCAGAAGATTATGCCGCTTTCGCTGGGCTGGAGCGCCAAGCGGTCTCCAGGCGACTCGGCCTGGAGGAACTCGACCGGCTGGACGCCCTGCTTCGAAACTCACCGGGCCTCGTGGGAGGCTATCGGCTGGCGACGGACGTTGCGCGGGGCCTGAATCAAATTGATCGTGCCATCCACTACGCGGCGCAGGCCGAAGTGCTGGCGCCGAACGACCCACGGCTTCTATTGTCCCGGTTTCGCGCCGAGGTCGCCGGGCGGCGTCTCGAAGAGGCGCAGGGGACCCTGGGCCGGCTGAAGGGTATGGCTCCCAGCGATACCCGCGCCCTCGTGGCCGAGGCTGAGTTGCTGGAGGCCCGAGACGAGCTGAAAGAGGCCCATTCCATAAGAGAAAAAATCGTTCTCCGGCGGCCTGTCTGGCCTCACATCCTAGCGTTGGCGAGCCTCGAATTCCGGCTCGGCGAGAGCAACAGGGCTCGGCTCCGTCTGGAGGAGCTGCTCAAGACCCAGCCGGGCAATCAATACGTGATGGAAAACGTGGCGCTGGTGACCATCTACCAGGATCCGGGGAGCGCCGCCCGGCTCTATGAAGAGCTGATCCGTCTTCGGCCGGATCTGGCGCGGTCCTATTTCACGAACCTCGGCTTCATTCGCTACCTTCTCGGAGATTACGCTGCCGCCGAAGTGGCGGACCGCGAAGCGCTGGCGCTGGCGCCCGACCACGTCCTGACCCGCTTCAACCTCGCCGTCGTTCTCGAAGCGCAGGGAAAATCGTCCGAAGCCCTGCGTCTCTACGCGGATCTGGACAAGGAGCTAGCGGCCACTCCCGACCTGGACGTCCGGGCTCAGATGTTACGAGCCCAGTGCCTCGTCCGCCTGGGCCGGAGAGATGAGGCGGACCGCTTGGGGGAAGAGGTCCTCAGCCACGTGCCCGAGGATTTCCAGGGCCTCCACCAAGCCGCTCAGCTCTATGCGCTTCTGGGTAAAGATCATTACGCTATTTACTACACCCAGAAGGCCCTCGAGAAAGAGCTGGGCCGGGTGTGGTTCGAGATCCCCGAGTTCGATTCTCTAAAAAATGATCAGAGATTCCAGGATCTCCTCCACGCCCCGGCCGTCCGCCGGCCGAAACGGTTGCGCAGCCCTTACGTCCGCGGCGGCGGCCCGTGAACCTCGACGCCTCCGAAGTCGTCGGGGGGAGGGCCAATGGGATTCAACCATGCCAAGCGTCGTCCATTGTCGTCATGGACTTCATAGAAGTAGGTGCCGTCCTCTGTATCCGCCCGTATGGTATCGGTAACCTGCCCTCCAGCGGCTATCCTGATCGGTTGAGAGAATGGGCCTTCTACAGGTATGCCGGTTTGTCTGGAGCCGCCCGGGGGATCCGGAGGCTGGAAGTCTGTGAACACAACCTGTATAGGCTCTGGGCTGGCGTTCACCCAGGTCACGTCGCTCAAGCGGTTGACACTCTTGCTGCTCTCCCTGGCTGCCGCGCCTTGAGCTGTCGCCAATATAAAAACTGCCGTTGCCATTAACCCTCCCTCTCTCGCAACTGAAAGTCACCCGGGATTGGGCGGCTTCCTCCTGCGGTAGCACGAGCCTCATCAACTGGAACGTGGAACGCGACTAAAAGCGGCCAGAAGGTCAGCGAGAAGAATGACGTCCCTTCCCTCCCTTGGGACGGACCTGGGTCAGAGTTTCCCCGTGGCTCTCTTTCGGTCATCAGGGATGGCGGAGGGCACCGTGCCGCAAAACCCCCTCCGCGTTTTTGCGTAAACAGAGGGCCATGGCTACCATCCAGGTCTCTCTCGTCGAGGACCAGACGCAGACGCGCCAGGGGCTCACGGCCCTGATCGACGGCACGCCGGGCTACCGTTGCGCGGGCGCTTGGCGGTCGTGCGAGGAGATGCTGGGCCGGCTTCCCGAGGTCCGTCCGGACGTGTTGCTCCTGGACATCGGCCTGCCCGGCATGTCCGGCATCGACGGGGCCCGGCGGGCGCGGGAGGTGGTCTCCGCCCTCCCCATCCTCATGCTCACGGTCCATGAGGACAACGACCTCGTCCTCGAAGCCCTGTGCGCCGGGGCCTGCGGGTACCTGGTCAAGAAGACGCTGCCGGCCCGGCTTCTGGAAGCCATCCGCGAGGCTCACGAGGGGGGCTCGCCCATGAGCTCCCACATCGCCCGCCGGGTGGTGGACGTGCTCCGCGCCCTGCGCGTGGAGACGGCTCCGGAGCCCGCCGGGTCCGCGGGTGACGAAAGCGGCGGACTGCTCACCTCGCGCGAACGGCAGATCCTCCGTGGCCTCGCCGCCGGCAACACCTACCAGACCGCCGCCCTGAGCCTCGGCATCAGCACGGACACGGTGCGTTTCCACATCCGCAAGATCTACCGGAAGCTCCACGCCCATTCCCAGTCCGAGGCCGTCGCCAAGGCTTTGCGCAAGGGGCTCCTTTGAAGCGAGCCGTGGCGGCCGCGTTGCTTTTTGGCGCGGCGTGGCTCCCTCCCGCCGCCTGGAACCAGACGCTGGATGACCCGGAGGGAACCGAACAGTATGGTTTCCGGCCTTTCGCGCAGAAATACCGGATTTTGCCGGACCGCAAGGAGCGGGAAGAGCTGACGTTGGGGAGCCTGGATTCAGGGACTCTGCGATTCGAGACGGAGGGCGGCGATTCTCTCCCTCCCGTGATGGTGGGCAACGAAGCGGCTCCACGCCCGGCGCGCTCCGCCCAGCCCACGGCTCCGGAGATTTTGCGCCACCGTCCTCAGGCCCGTCTGACCGGCCTCCATGTCTCCGAGCCCTCCAAGGAAAAAGATCTCAAGGATCTCACGATCTCCTTCGCGGGAATCGATCACGAATCCCGCCCCGTGAAGTTCCGGTACAAGATGGCCGGCTTGCATCCCGAATGGATCGAGACGGATCAGCCGTTGGCCTATTATTCCAATCTGAAACCCGGTGAATACCGTTTCGAGGTCCAGGCGATCAATGACGCCGGCCTCGAGAGCCCTTCGGTCACGCTTCCGTTCACGTATTCCCCGACTCCCGTGTGGCGGCGCTATCCGTTCATGATGTATCTGTTGGGCGGAGTGGGGATCGCATTGACGGGCAGTCTCTACTCCGCCGTCCACAACCGCCGTCTCCTGCAGATGGAGCGCCTGCGGGCCTCGATCGCCGCCAATCTCCACGACCAGATGGGGGCCGGCCTCACGGACATCGCCATCCTCTCCGAAGTGGCGGCCCGCAAGGCCGGCGGCCTGCCGGAGCTGGACCGGGTGGCCGACACGGCCCGTGACCTGGTGGATGGAATGGGGGACATCGTCTGGCTGGTCAACCCCCGGCGGGACTCGCTCTACGAGCTGTTCCTCCGCCTCAAGGACGCCTACGCCGAGCTGTTCGCGGCGTCCGGCGCCCATCTCGAAGTGGGGGATCTGTCCCCCTTCGAGGGTGCGCGCCTCCCCATGGCCTACCGGCAGGATCTCCACTTCCTCTTCCAGGAAGCCCTCCGCAACGCCCTGCGCCACAGCGGTTGCCGCCACGCCCATCTCACCGTGAGCTTGAAAGGCCGCCACCTCGAAGCCGAGCTGCGCGACGACGGCCACGGTTTCGACCCGGAGAGCCGCCACGGCGGCGTGGGGCTGGAAACCATGCGCCGCCGCGCCGAAAGCCTCGGCGGCCGGCTGACCGTCGACTCCTCGCCGGAAGGCACGGTGGTGCGCTTCGCGGGGAGGATTCCGCGCCGCCGGGCGGGGTGAGGACCCGCCCTGTAGGGGCACAGGCATAGAGCCCGGCGCTTCAGCACCGGGTAGGCCGCCCCCCTCTCCCTCTGGAAGCCCTGGAGGGGCGACGGCAGGCTTGGAGACGCGGGCCGCCGTCGTCCCTAACGGGACTTCATGGGAAGAGGAGGACCCCGTACCCGGCGCTGAAGCGCCGGGCTTTACGCCTTTTGCCCCTACGGGGCGCAGACTGCCCCTACGGCTCTGCCTCCGCGGACGGCACACCGCCACCGATGACTTCGAATGCACCCCAGCCGGCAGGGCTGGAGCCTTGCCGGAGGCTCTCCACCTGGGTGGCCCGAAGTGCCTCCGCGACGTCGAAACGCTGCCGCAGCCTCTGGAAGAAGCGGACGAAGAAGTCCGCGGTCTCCTTGTCGTCCACGTTCCACAGGGAGGCGACCACCGTCGGCACGCCGGCCGCGAGGAAGGGGCGGGCGAGGCTCTCGACTCCCTCCGTGCGGGAGGTCTTCCCCAGCGCCGTGCTGCAACTGGCGAGAACGACCAGCCGCGTCCGCGGGAAGCGTTGGCGCAGCACGTCTCCGGCATAGAGGACGCCCCGGGATGGGTCGGAAGGGTCCTTGGCGAAGAGCATCTGGGAAAGCAGCGGAACCTCGGCGTTGACAACGGAATGGCCGCCGAAATAAATGGCCTCGGCGTCCCTGGCCGCCGTCAGGAAGGCCTGCCGCCGTGCCTTGGCTCCATGGAGCAACTCTGAGCCGGGAAAAATTTGAGCGATCAATGCTTCCCTGCTTCCCGCCGAGAGGACTCTCAACGTGGGGTCTACGGTTGGGTCAAAATCCGGAGCCGCCACCACCAGGACCCGGCCTGGTGGCGGCAAAAGCTTCTCGCGCCGGAGGCCCTCCAGATAGACCCGGGCGCTCGGAGCCACGGAAACGGCGTGATTCTGGAGGAGAAACCTGCCGGCGGGATCACGCAGGAGAGAAAAAGGAAGCGCGTGCAGCGCGCCGTCCGGAATGACGACGATCCGTTCACCGGGAGCGAGCGACCGCTCCACTGGATGAATCAGAAGGCTATACAGCTGCCTGGACAAACTCTCCATTTCGGCTGGACGGTTTTCCATAAGCGCCCGGCGGAAACGCCATGCGAGATCCGCGAGCTTCCTGGCATCTACAGCCACGGTTACGCAAAGAGTTTTTCCCGTCCGGCGAAGGATCCAGATGATCGTTTTCTGCGGCAGGACGGAATATTCGATCAAGACGGTGCCTTCGGGAAGACCATGCCGGAGCGTCTGGAGATCGGGGGCCTCGGCCGCCGCGGGTTGGAAGCCCTGCATATTGGCCGTACCTGAAGGGCTCGTCAACATCCAGTCCCAGAGGACCCGTGCCTTGGACTGCTCACTGTAGCGGAGGGCTTCTTCGGGTAGCCCTCGTTGGTTGAGCTGGAACGCGATCATGGTGTCGTAGACGTCCTTGACGCGGTCGAAATAGGAAGCTCGGTCCTCTGCCGAGCTCACCGTCTTGCGTTGACGCTCCAATTCTTTGACGGCGGCGGCAAGGTCGAGCTCCGCGGCCTCGAATTCGCCCAGAGTCTTTTTGGCAAGAGCCCGCTGCTGGAGGGCGTGCCCCAGCCGGTAGTGATAGGACGTGTCGTGAAAGATGCGGATCGCTTCGTCGAGCCGCTCGATGGCACGCCGGGGCGAGCTTGTGGCCACGATTTCGGCTTCGACCAACAGAAGGTCGCCTTCCACGATTCGGTGGAGAGAGGGATCAGAGATCTCTTGCAGCGAGGTCCAGGCCCGTGCGACGTCTCTCGAGGCCTCTTCCTTCCTGTTGAGCATCCTCAGCAAGTTGGCCCGTTCGCGCAGGGTCGCCACGATCGCGAAGGGCCGCCCGGTGGCCCGCGCATTTTTGACCGCCTCATCTTGAAACAACAAGGCGATCTCGGGCTCGCCCTCTCTCCAGGTAAGCCAGGAGGCATACTCATAGATGGTGAATCGGATGTCCGGCTTGCCGAACGTGGCAGGATCACTCAAGGCACGGTAGAGCCGCCGCCAAGCTTCCTGGCGCCGGCCGAGGACGTCGAGGCTCGGTTGCCAGCAGAGCGCTCGCCTTGGCGGCGTAGGCAGCCTCTTTGACCTTGCGAAAGGAAACTTCGGCGGCTGCCAGGGAGGCAAGGGAGTCCGTGTGCCGGCCTTCGATACCGTCCATGAGGCCTAGCAGCGAGAAGGAGCGGCCTTTGAGGGTTTCATAAGGCGCGTTGGCTGGATCTCCGGTCAACTGGAGGAGGAGCTCCCGTGCCTTTTTGTACTTGGCGTTCTGGTAGATGCAGCGGGCGATCCAGTAGGCAGCCCAACTGGAAAAGGGGCTCGCCTCACCGGAGAGGATGCGGTGGGCTTCTTGGAAGCGGGGAAGGGCCTGTGGGTAGAGGTCTCTGGCGGCGAAGGCGAGGCCCTCCGAGTAAGCGAGAAACCCCACAGCCAGCCGATGATGCCGCCGGGAATCCGATCCCCGCGTCCGTCCAATTTGAGCGATCGTGTCGGCCGCCATTCTGTCGCCGCCGATGGCGGTCAGGGCGTGCGCGATTTGCTTTGCCTCAACGAGGTGCCGGCGGGCCTCCGGTTCCCGGTGTTCCTTTTCCGCCAAAGCCCAAAGAGTGAGGAGCTCTTCTGCGTGCTCGCGGAATTCTTGCGGCGAGCCGGCCACGATCGCCTGAAGTTTGTCGGCCCTTCCTTGCTCCATGGCTTCCTGCACGGCGGGCAGAGCGCGCCGCAAGCCGGGTGATGCCGGCTCTCTCGCCAAGCCCTTGGCGTGCTCCCGAGCTTCGCGGGCCCACGAAGAATCCTTTTCGCGCTGAGCAACGAGCTGCCACTCCGCGGCCGCTTGAGCGCGTAAGGAGAGGCGCTCGAGCGCCAGAGCACGATTATGACGGCCGGCGAGGAGCCGGGAATCGTGGAGCAAAGCTTGGTTGGCGGCGGCGAGGGCCTGAACGAGCCCGTAGGGATCGGAGGCCATGGCGCTATGCCGTAAATGAGCGGCTGCAAGATCGCTCCACACGCGGGCACTCCAGGGGGCCAACTCCGCGGCTTTGGAAAGCTCCTCGATGGCGAGCGCAGGGTTCCCAACCAGGAGATTGACAACCGCATCGTTTCGCAAATTATCGGCCGTGATCTCGCTTTGCAAGGCGAGAGCGGTGGCGCGACCGGCTTTTCTGAGTATGTCTTTGGAAAGCGGTCTTCCTGGAGCGCTCCAAGGAGCACCTGCCAGGCGAGTCTCGCCGGCCCGTGCCGCCGCCAGCGCGGAGGCCGGCGGATCTCTTTCCTCCAGGCCTCCGAGCCGGCATGCCGCGACGAGCAGGCAGAAGACGGCGAGACCAATTGATTTCGGGGGGAAGGAAATGGCACGTGCCGTCCGTCCAATCAAAAGCTGCGCAGCGACTCCGTTCATGGCATCGACGCGAACCTCACAAGACGAAGAAAGGAGAAGCGATGAACCCGATTGCGCTGAGAGTCATTCTACATGGCCTGATCGCCCTGGTGCCGACCACCGACGAAGGGGGGCGCCAGCATATGACAGCTCTGCTGCCGGACGGCCGGCAGCCCCATGGTATGGAAAGCAGGTGCGACCTGGCCCATCTGCCACGTTTGAAGTTTCTCGTGGCTCAGACCCGAGAGTGTAACGATGACGTGGGCTGTACCTTCTCCGGGAATCAATGCACTTGCGCAGGGCAATCCCTTGAAGGGAAGGAGATCTCGATCGAAGTGGATCCGGCCCCCGTTCTGGCGGCGCAACTGCTGGGCAATGGACGCCCGGCTCATGCGATTCCCGAAAGTCCCGAAGAGGCGGGAGATCCGGCGTATATCGCCAACTTGGCCCAGCCTCCGTTCAACCTGACGCTCAACACGGCATATCTCGAAGGCACTCCTCCTGACCACCTGCTGCTCCGGATGGAAGTGCCCACCAACATCACGGCCTGCCTGCTGGCCACGCGAGAGGACAGGGGGCGAGGGAACGTTTATCCCATGAGCTTCCGAAAGCTTCATGAGCCGTCGTCGCAGACGGAGGCCAGGCAAGCCCTGGCCCAGATGGTGGTTGCCCACATCCCGGATCTCAGTGCGAACGGCCAGGTCAATCCTCGGGTGACCTTGCGGATCCGAAAATTCAATGACCCCCCCACGGGAGGCCGCAGTTTCCTGCTATTGGCGACGGCGAACGGTTACAAGATCGAGCTTTCCAATCAACCGGCAAGCCCTCTCGACCGGGACGATCCGTGCAACGACACCGTGTCCCGCCACTTCGCCATGTTTTACCACCTCGCACAGAGCTCTCCAGAGCCTGGAAAGCAGTTGCTCCCGCACTTCAGCTTTGCCCCGTTCCGGGACCGGAATGAGATCACTCCCGAGATCTGCTTGAACCCCACCTTCGGGCTCATGGACCGGCCTGCTTGCCCCATGGCCATTTTCAATCCTTGAGAGTAGAGGTCAAACATGAATGTCATGACAAGCACGCAAGAGAAGCGGATTGCCCTTCTTATCGGAAACAGCGACTATGGCGCCGGCAACGAGGTCAGTGGAGAGGTCAATGCCATTGCCATGGAAGAGGCCCTCAAAGATCTGGGATTCGAAATTCATGCCCGGATCGGCAACGCCAATCGGGAAACCTTCAATCAGGCTCTCGAGGATTTCGCCGGGAGCATCGAAGACGCGCAGGTGGTGTTGTTCTTTTACTCGGGTCACGGACTCCAGTTGGACAACCGGAACTACCTCGTGCCGACGGACAGCGCCTTGAGAGCTGACGAGTTGGTGGCTGTTGACGACCTGATTCAGAGCCTTGGAGACGCGCCAGCCGAGGCTGTGAAGTTGGTGTTCCTGGACGCCTGCCGCGAAGACACACGGCTGCCCATGGGAGCCCCGAGAGGAATGGCCAATCCCTCTCCCGCCCCGCCCAACACTCTGCAAGCCTTCTCGGCCAGCCCCAATCAGCTCGCTGAAAGCGGTGCCCGGGGGAACAAGTCCGTCTACACGAATGCGCTCTTGAGCCTTATTCCAGTGGCCGGCCTGCCGTTGCCGGAAGCTCTTCACCCGGTTGGGAGCCGAGGTGTTCAACTTTTCTGACACCGGGCAGGAGCCCTTCCAGGCCGGGCCCATCCCCCTGGACTTCTTCTTCCGCCCCCCCGTCTTCATCAAAGCGAGAACCTTCGGCTGGCCGAATAATCCCCTGGTCGTGCTCCACGAGGGCGAGGTGGTGCTGAGAGCGAACGAGGCCACCGAGAAGGATCTGCAAATGAATGCCGGCGAGAATCACCTCACCGTTCTGGTCTCGACAGGCAAGACCTACCACAACGGCCAAGTCTGGGGAGCCACGGAGGGGTGGAGCTACCGGCTGGAGCTCGAGCTTCCGGGGAAGGAAGGGGGCGCTCCCGTCATCGTCCCCTTCGAGGACCAAGAGCCTGTTCCCTTCAAGGACGGTCCGCATCACGGCCAGAGCTTCGTGGTGGCGGAGGCCACGGTGTTCGTCGATCCCAGGACGGCGAAGGTGACGATCACCCACCTGGACGCTCAAGCTGCCCGCAAGGGCCTCCCCTTCTGGGCCGATCATCAGGAGATCCTGTACCAGGTGAAGCTCGCCGGGCTCGGGCTCACTCCGGACGACGTGCTGGGCGATGCGGTCAACTTCGACTTGGCCCCTCTGTTCAGCCCCCTTCTCGAAGACTTCCTCGCCACCGGCAAGATCCTGGGCACGCAGGTGGTCGACCCGGACAAAGTATTCGTGACGGTGAGGGGGAACCGGGACCTCCGCCCGGTCGCGGAGCACTGCATGACGGTGGGCCTCCCCGGTCGCCTTCGGGATATCCGGGCAAGCTTCGCCTCGGCCTTCAACGACAAGAACCCTCGCCCCTTCGACGTGTATGCCGAAGGTCTGAATGAGTGCATCCGAGCCAACGCCGAGATGTTCAGAATCGATCGGCCCCCCGGGGACCTCAAGGTCTGGACCGCGCTCGAAAATCCGGAGGAGCGAGACGACAACACGGAGAGCGTGCCGCCGCCCGGGGCCACGGCCGCCCTCGAGGCGCCGGTGGCCGAGAGCGCTCCTTCCGAGGAAATCCTGCGAGCCCTGGCCCAAAACCCACTCCTGCTCCCCCGGCGCAACGAGGTGCTCCTGGACACCCGCACGGTGGAGCAGGTGGTTCAGGGAGTGCCGGTCACGGCCCAGATTTACACCTTCCTTTCGTTCAAGGTGGCCGGCGACCGGCTGAAGATCCTGGCGCGCGCCATCGGCGACCTGTCGGATTTTCAGAACAAGATCGGGCCGTTGATCGACACCATCCCCTTGCCCACGGACAATTGCTCGCATTTTGGGTTGGACAACGTGGTGGCGAGGATCTGGGGGAAGCAGATCACGATCGACGGCAGTGAGGCCACCCTCAAGCTGAGCGGCGACGTGGAGATCTGGACGTGTGTGAAGAATCCGGTTCCGTGCACGCGCATCGTCTGGGAAGAGAGAAACGTGCTCGGAGCCATCATCCGGATCCCTCGGACCGAGTTTTTCGATTGCAATCCGCCGATCAAGAACCGGAACCTCACCCAGCCGTTCGACGCCACCTTGCCGTTCCGGTTGAGGGTGGTGGATTCCGGCTCCTTCGCCGTGCAGTTGGGGGAGCCCACCATCAATCTGGGCGGAGCGCTCGGGGGGGTGACGCAAGGGATTCTCAACATCGCCGGCGTGGACGTCAACGCCAAGGTCAAGGAAGCCCTGGAGGCCGCGGTTCATCCGGACGTCTTGAAGCAGAACCTGCCCGACTTCCTCCTGAAGTACAACCCTACGCTCACGCGGGCGGAGCCTCCTGAGCAACTCCGGAGCCCTGGCGGTGACGTTGGAGGTGGAAGCCCTTCTCGACGTCCAGCAACTGGGTGAGCTGGTCCGCGATCTCCGGAACCGCGGGTGAGGGGAACCGATCGGCTCCTTCGTCTTTCAGGTCGTGAGCAGGCAACGGGCCTGCCCGCGACAGGAACAACAAGGAGCCTTTCGAAATGTCATCCCTCAAGTTTGTCCGATATGCACTGCTGTTTGCTTTCCTGACCTTCGGGGCCCGGGCCGTACAGGCCGAGCCTCTCGTGGTCTATGACGACCAGCTCCAGAACGGTTTCGGCCTCTGGGGCTGGCCGAACCTCGTCTACGACCTTCATCACACGGCCGCGGTCAAGTACGGCGGCGGCGCCATCTCCCTGGAGCCGGACTTCTGGCGGGCGCTTTTCCTCCACCGCGACGCGGGGATCGACACCTCGCAATTTTCCGGGATCGAATTCTGGATCCATGGCGGCGCCACGGGCGGCCAGAAGGTCCGGATCTGGGGCGTAAACGGCGGCAACGGCATCGGGACCGGCGCGCCGGTCGAGGCCGTGATCCCAGGGGGAATTCCCGCCAATCAATGGGTCCACGTCCAGATGCCGTTCTCGAAGATGGGTGTGCTGTCGGGCACCTTCGACGGTTTCTGGATTCAGGGCGACGTCAACGCCGACCAGCCGGCCGTGGTGATCGACGACGTCGAGCTCATGGTGGCGCCTTCGAACGTGATCTATGACGACAACCTCCGCAACGGCTTCGTCGACTGGAGCTGGCCCGGCCATCCGCCGATCCAGACGGGCGTGGTGCATTCCGGAAGCGCGGCGCTGAGCTTCGAGCCGGATTTCGACGCCGCGGTCTTCCTCCATCGGGACGCCGGCATCAGCGTGACGGAGCACAGCGGTCTCACCTTCTGGATCCATGGCGGCACCACCGGCGGCCAGTTCCTGCAGGTGGCGCTCAAGGCGGGGTCCACGGTGTTCGGCCCGGTGCCTCTCCAACTCTACATTCCCGGCTACAAGGCGGTGCAGTCGCAGCGGTGGATTCAGGTGAAGATCCCGTTCACGGCCTTTGGCAACCTTTCGGGCTACACCATTGACGGCCTTTTCGTTCAGGATTCGAGCGGTGGGAATCAGGCCACCGTCTACCTGGACGACTTCGAGCTACCCTGGCGCCGGTCAAGGTGCAGGTTTCGCCGCAGACCGTCGGCTCGGCCATCAATCCCCGGATCTACGGCGTCAACTTCGGCTCCACGGCGCAGGCCAACCGCATGCACTGGCCGGTGCGCCGCTGGGGCGGCAACGCCACCACGCGCTACTCCTGGGAGCTCGACATGTCGAACCGGGGCTTCGACTGGTTCTTCCTCAATTCCCCCTGGACCCTGCCCGTCCCCACCACCTTGCCGTTCGGCTCGAGCGCGGACAACTTCGTGGCCGCCACGCGCGCGGCGGGCGGCGAGGCGCTGGTGACCGTGCCCATCATCGGCTGGACGCCGAAGGACGGCCAGAAGCGCCCGGGCTTTCCGGTCAGCGTCTACGGGCCGCAGACCGCGACGGAGTGCACGGCCTCCGGCGGCGCCTCCTGGTGCGATCCGGACGCGGGCAGCGGCTGGCGCACCGACGGCTCGCCCATAATCGCCGACCCGCATTACACCTCGGTGGAAGCCGACCCCACCTTCGTCACCGGCTGGATGGCCCACCTCGCCTCGCAGTTCGGCACGGCCTCGCAGGGCGGCGTGCGGTACTACGCCCTCGACAACGAGCCCATGCTGTGGGATACGGCGCACCGGGACGTCCACCCCTCGCCCGTGAGCTACGACGAGATCTGGCAGAAGACGCTGGCCTACGCCTCGGCCATCAAGGCCCAGGATCCGGCCGCCCAGATCTTCGGCCCCGACACCTGGGGGTGGTGCGACCTCTTTGCCTCGTCGGCCGATCACGACGGCGACTGCACCGACGGCCCCGACCGCGCGGCCCATGGCGGCCTCCCCTTCGTCGAGTGGTACCTCAAGCAGGTGCGGGAGCATGAGCTCGCGACCGGCGTCCGCCTCGTGGACTGGGTGGACCTCCACTTCTACCCGCAGGGAAGCGGCATCACCCTCTCGGACGACGAAGGGTCTTCGGCCTCGCTCCGCCGCCTGCGTTCGCTGCGGGCGCTCTACGATCCCACCTACACGGACGAGTCCTGGATCGGCCAGCCGGTCAACCTCATCCCCCGCACCAAGCAGTGGATCAACAACCGGCTCCCCGGGGCCAAGATCGCCCTCACCGAGTACAACTGGGGCTCGGACAACGGCCTCTCGAGCGCGCTGGCCCAGGCCGAGGCGCTTGCCATCTTCGGCCGCGAGGGGGTGGGGCTCGCCACCCGCTGGGAGGCGCCGGCGGAATTCAGCCGGGTGGAAGACGCCTTTCGGTTCTACCTGAACTATGACGGCCAGGGCGGCCGCGTCTCGGGCTCCACCGTACGCACCACCAGCTCCCTGACTGATGCGGTGGGCGCCTACACCGTGCTGGCCGACAATGCCCAGGACCGGCTGTACGTGCTCCTGTTCAACCGCGACGTCATCGCCCGCCCGGTGGACGTCGCCTTGACCACCGGCGGCCTCGCCGGTCCGTTCCCCACCTTCTACCGGCTGGACGACTCGGGCCTCCAGCCGCTGAACCCAAAGGTCGGCATCACCCCCAAGAGCTTCTCGGTGACGCTCAATCCCCGCACGGCGACCCTGGCGGTCGTCCCTCTCTGCCCGGGCGGCCAGCTCTGCTTCTGAGCCCCACGCCGAGGTAGATTTCTCCAGGCCGGAACCGCCTCCCGCGGTTCCGGCGATTTTTTTGGCGCCTGGAGAGCACGCGCTGCTCTGGGGAGTTTTGCGCCGCCTTGGGGAAAACGCGGCGGCCCGTCGCAAAACCATCCGGTCCGCCGTCTTTTGCGACGGCCCGCCGAGTTTTCCAACGCGCCAGGGAGTTTTGCAACGGGCTGGGGAGTTTTGCGGCGGCCTGGGGAAAAGACGGCGGCGCGTCGCAAAACCATCTGGCGCGCCGTCTTTTGCGGCGGCCTGCCGAGTTCTCCAACGCCGTGGATGGTTTTGCGACGGGCTGGGGAGTTTTGCAACGGCTTGGGGAGTTTTGCGACGCTCTGGGGAAAACGCGGCAGCCTGTCGCAAAACCATCCGGCGTGCCGTCTTTTGCAACGCTCTGTGGAGTTTTGCAACGGGCTGTGGAGTTTTGCGGCGTCCTGGATAATTTTGCGACGGCCCGCCGCAATTCTCCCCAGGCCGCGGATCACTCTTTGCGGCGGCGCGCGGTGATCCCCATCTGCACCGCGATCCCCAGCACGGCGAGCCCGATCAAGGCGATCTTCTCCAGATCCGGGCCGGGTTTGAGCGCTTCCACGATGAGCCCCGCCCCCGCGAGCGACGACAGCACGATCAGGGCGAAGCTGAACAGCGCGATGGCCAGCAGGGCGGAGATCACCCCCGCGATCACGAACACCGCGAGGTCGGCGCCTCGGGCATGGCTCAGGGACAGCCCGAGGAACTGGAGCGCGAACCAGCCCCCCGCGAAGAACCCGGCCAGCGCCACGGCCACCTTCTGGACGAAGATCGCCAGCACGATCCCCACCACCCCGGCCAGCACGGGGAGCACCCACCGCATGGAAGGCGCCCCGGCCGAGTACGGCTCGAACCACCGGTACACCGTGAAGAAGCCCACCAGCCCCACGAACAGCCAGAACAGCCGCCGTCCCACCAGGAGAAGGGCGGCGCCCGCGAGGAGCAGGACGAGAGGAGAATCCGGTCCGGTCATGGCCACTTAGTACGTCTCCCAGACCCCGGGGGTTGCGAGCTCCACGCTGTGGCCATCCGGATCCCGGAAGTACAGGCTGCGTCCCCCGCGTTCCCACCGGATCCGGCTCTCGACAGCCACCCCGGCCTCCGCCAGCCGGCGCTCCCACTCTTCCAACTGGTCGGTGGCGATGGCAAAGGCGACATGGACGGGGCCGTCGCCATCATGAGGAGGAATCCAGTCCCCCTCCAAGTCGATCCCCTTGGCCGAGGCGCCCTTCTTGAACAACAGAAGCACCGTCGACCCGCCCGCGTCCAGGGCCGTAAGGCGGGGGCTGGACACCAGGATGGAGAAGCCCAGGACGTCGCGGTAGAAGGAGACCGCCCGGTCGAGGTCGTCGCAGTAGAGGGCGGTTTCGAGGAGGCGTTGGATGGTGGGCATGGGGGGAGCATAGTACGGCAACCCGGGATCTCGATTCGTGGCCATGCTAAAGTCCGGCCCCTGCAAAACCTTCAACGGAGTCGTTCCGGAGACCGATGGAAGCCTCTCAACTGAGCTGGATCGTCAACTTCATCTGGGGAATCGCGGACGACGTCCTGCGCGACCTCTACGTCCGCGGCAAGTACCGTGACGTCATCCTGCCCATGACCGTGCTGCGGCGACTCGACTCCCTGCTCGAGCCCACCAAGCAGGCGGTGCTCGACATGAAGGCCACGCTCGACAAGGCGGGCATCGTTCATCAGGAGCGAGCGCTCCGAGACGCCGCGGGGCAGGCCTTCTTCAACACGTCTGCCTTCACGCTACGGGATCTCAAGGCCCGCGCCAGCCAGCAGAAGCTCAAGGCGGATTTCGAGGCCTATTTGAACGGCTTCTCCCCCAACGTCCAGGACATTCTGGAGAATTTCGAGTTCCGCAACCAGATCCCCCGCCTTTCCAAAGCGGACGCCCTCGGCACGCTCATCGAGAAGCTCCTCTCGCCCGACGTCAACCTGAGCCCCAATCCCGTCTTGAACGGCGACGGCTCCGTGAAACACCCCGGGCTCGACAACCACGGCATGGGCACCATTTTCGAGGAGCTCGTCCGCCGCTTCAACGAAGAGAACAACGAAGAGGCCGGCGAGCACTGGACACCGCGCGACGCCGTGAAGCTCATGGCGAAGCTGATCCTCCTGCCCATCGCCAACGAGATCGAATCCGGCACCTACCTCCTCTACGACGGCGCCTGCGGCACCGGCGGCATGCTCACCGTCGCCGAAGAGACGCTCCGCGAGCTCGCCGAGCAGCGCGGAAAAAAAGTGGCCACTCATCTCTTCGGCCAGGAGATCAACACCGAAACCTATGCCATCTGCAAGGCGGACCTCCTCCTCAAGGGCGAGGGCGACGCCGCGGACAACATCGTGGGCGGCCCGGAGCACTCCACGCTCTCCAATGACGCATTCCCCTCGCGCGAGTTCGACTTCATGCTCTCCAACCCGCCCTATGGCAAGAGCTGGAAGAGTGATCTCGAGCGCATGGGGGGCAAGACCGGCATCAAGGACCCGCGCTTCCTCATCGACCACGGCGGCGACTCCGAGTACTCGCTGCTCACCCGGTCGAGTGACGGCCAGATGCTCTTCCTGGCCAACATGCTCTCCAAGATGAAACATGGCAACACCCTCGGCAGCCGCATCGCCGAGGTCCACAACGGCTCCTCGCTTTTTACCGGCGACGCCGGCCAGGGCGAAAGCAACATCCGCCGTTGGATCATCGAGAACGACTGGCTCGAAGCCATCGTGGCCCTGCCGCTCAACATGTTTTACAACACCGGCATCGCCACTTACGTTTGGGTGCTCACCAACCGCAAGCCCGGGCACCGCGTCGGTAAGGTGCAGCTTATCGATGCCACGCAGTGGTCCAAGCCGCTACGCAAGAACCTCGGCAAGAAAAACTGCGAGCTGACCGCCGAAGACATCCAGCGCGTCTGCGATACCTTCCTCGCCTTCGAGGAGACCGAGCAGTCGAAGATCTTCCCCAACCACGCCTTCGGTTACTGGAAGGTGACGGTCGAGCGTCCCCTGCGCCTGACGGGCGTTGATCCGAACCGCGTCTACTCGCCGAAGGAGATCAAGGCGCTGAAGACAACGGCCGAGCGTGATGAGAATGCGCCGGCTGTGATCCGCAAGATCCACAAGGGCGCCAAGGCGGACCCCTTGCGTGGCCTTTTCCAGGCCACCGTGGACGGCAAGCGCTGCATCGTCGAATACGAGCCGGACGGCGATCTGCGGGACACCGAGCAGGTCCCACTCCTGGAGGCCGGTGGCATCGAAGCCTTCCTGAGCCGCGAGGTGCTGCCCCACGCGCCCGACGCCTGGTACGACCCGGGCAGCGTCAAGTGCGGTTATGAGATCAGCTTCACGCGCTACTTCTACAAGCCTCAGCCGTTGCGTACGCTGGAGGAGATCCGGGCGGATATTCTGGCTTTGGAGAGGGAGACGGAGGGGTTGTTGGGGGAGATTCTCGGGGAGGCGGTTCAGATTGTGCGGTCACCGTCCGCACAATCTGCGGGGTTGCCGAAGGGCCGCTAATGATCCGCGATCTGAAGCCCTATCCCGCTTATAAAGACTCCGGCTTGCTGTGGCTGGGAGAAGTGCCGGAGCATTGGGATATCCTGAGGGCCCGATATCTTTTCCGAGAAATCGATCAACGATCGCAAGATGGGTCAGAGACTCACCTCTCGATGAGCCAGAAGCTCGGACTGGTGCCAAGCTCAATGGTAGAGCAACAAGCGCTTGTTTCTGATTCCTATGCCGGTGGAAAGCTCTGCGAAAAAGGCGACATCGTGCTGAACCGCCTGAAGGCTCACCTTGGTGTGTTCGCGCTGGCCAAGCACAATGGAGTTATAAGCCCCGATTACACAGTCTTGCGACGCATTCGGCCGATGGTGGGACCATACTTCGAGCATGTCTTGCGGTCGGCTGCTTGTCGGCACGAGTTGCGCATCCGAGCGAAAGGCATTGTCGAGGGGTTTTGGCGACTATACACAGATGATTTCTACAACATACGACTACCGGTGCCAGAATTTACCGAGCAAGCCGCCATCGACCACTTCCTTGACCACGCTGACCGGCGAATCCAGCGCTACATTCGCGCTAAGAAGAAGCTGGTTGCGCTGCTGAACGAGCAGAAGCAGGCCATTATTCACCGTGCGGTGACCCGGGGGCTTGACCCTAACGTTCGGCTTAAACCCTCGGGTGTGGAGTGGCTGGGGGAGGTGCCGGAGCACTGGACTATTTCGCGCGTGAAGAATGAATTTTATTCCCTCAATAAGCTCCGTGTGCCACTCAGCAGCACCGAGCGCGGCGCCATGACTCTAAAGCGATTCCACTACTATGGTGCCTCGGGAGTTATAGATAGGGTTGACGATTACCTCTTTGACGACGAATTACTCTTAATTGCCGAAGACGGTGCGAATCTCGTGCTACGGAACCTACCCTTGGCAATCATTGCTCGTGGGAAGTTTTGGGTTAATAACCATGCGCATATCCTAAAGGCACGGCGGGGAAACTTGGAATTCTTAGCGCATCTGATGGCGAGCTTCAGCTATATTCCTTGGATCTCTGGTGCGGCCCAGCCGAAGCTGACACAGGATCGGCTTATGGGCATCGCGCTTGCCGTACCTCCTGTTTCCGAGCAGGACAAAATCATTCAAGGCGCTACTGCCGAGGCGGCTTCATTGAGTAGGACGATCGAGAAGGCAATGTGCGAGTTGGAATTTCTACGGGAGTACCGTACTCGCCTGATCGCCGACGTGGTCACCGGTAAGCTCGACGTGCGCGAGGCGGCGGCGAGGCTGCCAGAGGAAATCGAGGAGCCTGAGCCTCTCGTTGAGGACGAGGCGATGGAGGAGGGGGACGAGGACGGTGATGATTCAGACGTTTACGCAGAGGAGGCTGAGGAATGACATGTATGTTTCCCGCCCCGGAGGGGCATAGGCATAAAGCCCTGCGCTTCAGCGCCGGGAAAGTCGCCATTCCCTCTCTCCGGAAGCCCCGGAGGGGCGCAGGCGGCTTTGGCGTGTACGTCTGCCTGCGCCCCTCCGGGGCTTTCTGAATCTTGGGGGCTCCTTGTCCCGGCGCTGAAGCGCCGGGCTTTATGCCTTTTGCCCCTTCGGGGCGCCGGAGATCGAGAGGTGCTGAAGATGAATCAGGCCGTGTCGCCCGTCCGGGGCGCATAAGGGGCAGGGATGTGCTGAAGCTCCTGCCCCGTGCCTCTTTGTGCCCAGATCAAAGGCGTGAAATTCTGAAAGACTTTTCCCGCCCCGGAGGGGCCTAGGCATAAAGCCCGGCGCTTCAGCGCCGGGAAAGCTGCCATTCCCTCTCTCAGGAAGCCCCGGAGGGGCGCAGGCGGCTTTGGCGTATACCTCTGCCTGCGCCCCTCCGGGGCTTCCTGAATTTTTGGGGCTCTTGTCCCGGCGCTGAAGCGCCGGGCTTTATGCCTTTTGCCCCTTCGGGGCGCCGGAGATCGAGAGGTGCTGAAGATGAATCCAGGCCGTGCCGCCCGTCCGGGGCGCATAAGGGGCAGGGCTGTGCTGAAGCTCCTGCCCCTTGCCTCTTTGTGCCCAGATCAAAGGCGTGAAATTCTGAAAGACTTTCTCCGCCCCAGAGGGGCATAGGCATAAAGCCCGGCGCTTCAGCGCCGGGAAAGTCGCCATTCCCTCTCTCAGGAAGCCCGGAGGGGCGCAGGCGGCTTTGGCGAATACCTCTGCCTGCGCCCCTCCGGGGCTTGCTGAATTTTTGGGGCTCTTGTCCCGGCGCTGAAGCACCGGGCTTTATGCCTTTTGCCCCTCCGGGGCGCCGTCGAATCGGGAGACTCTCGCCCGGAGTCCTTGCGATTCCCGATTCTCGAATCACCACGACGCTGTCGCGACAATGGGCGTCGGCACTTCCGTGATTGGCTCCGTAACGAAAACACACGTAGAATCAAGGATCTGAACGGACCTTGCAGGGGCCCGGCGTGGGGAATTGTCGTATCACGGATACGATCATCCCGCGCGGCGGCCCGCTTTGGTCCGGAGACTTGACGACAGGTACTTCATGGAAGGCATCGTATGACCATCGACACGAGCGAAAAGGGCCTGGAGCTGCTCATCGTCCGCGCCATGACCGGCAAGACGGAGGTTCTTTCTCCGCCGCACCAAGCCACGGAGACGGCGGTGCCCGTGGCGGGAGGGACGGGGTGGCTGCTCGGCGATGCGAGGCATTACGACCGCGAGTACACCGTGGACATTCTGGAGCTCAGGGGCTTTGTGCGATTGACGCAGGAGCCGCTGATAGAGGTGCTCGACCTCGAGCATGACAGTCCGACCCGGCGCAAGTTCCTGGCCCGGTTGCAGGGGGAGATTAGCAACCGGGGTGTGATTGACGTGCTGCGCAAGGGCGTGAAGCACGGCCCCGTGCACGTGGACCTTTTCTACGGCACGCCCTCGCCGGGGAACGCGGCGGCGGCGGAGCGGCACGCGCGGAACCGGTTCTCGGTGACACGGCAACTGCGCTACAGCCGCGACGAGACGCAGCGCTCGCTCGACCTGTGCCTGTTCATCAACGGCCTGCCCGTGGCAACGTTCGAGCTGAAGAACAGCCTCACCAAACAGACGGCGGCGGATGCCGAGGAGCAGTACAAGCGAGACCGCGACTCGCGGGAGAAGCTCTTCGAGCTGGGGCGCTGCATGGTGCATTTCGCGGTGGACGACAGCGAGGTGCGCTTCTGCACGCATCTCAAGGGGAAGGAGTCCTGGTTCCTGCCTTTCGACCAAGGCTGGAAGAGGGGCGCGGGAAACCCGCCGAATCCGGACGGCCTCAAGACCGAGTACCTCTGGAAGCGGATCCTCACGCCCGAGGGGTTGACCGACATCCTGGAAAACTATGCTCAGCTCGTCGTGACCAAGGACGAGAAGACCGGCAAGAAGCGCGCTGTGCAGATCTGGCCGCGCTACCACCAACTCGACGTGGTACGCCGATTGTTGGCGGACGCCGGGCAGCATGGCGTGGGCGAGAAGTACCTGATCCAGCACTCGGCGGGCAGCGGCAAGTCGAATTCGATCGCCTGGCTGACGCATCAGCTCATCGAGCTGCGCAAGGACGGGGCCGGGGTTTTCGATTCGGTCATCGTGGTGACCGACCGGCGGATTCTCGATCAGCAGATTCGGAACACCATCAAGCAGTTCGCCCAGGTGGGGGCGACGGTGGGGCATGCGGAGCACTCCGGTGACCTGAGGAGGTTCATCGAGGGCGGCAAGAAGATCATCATCACCACGGTGCAGAAATTCCCTTTCATTCTTGACGACATTGGCAACGAGCAGCGGGAGAAGCGGTTTGCCATTCTCATCGACGAGGCGCACTCCAGCCAGGGGGGGCGAAGCTCCGCGGCGCTCTCCATGGCGCTCTCGGAGGCCGGCGCGAAGGACGACGACGAGACGACCGAAGACAAGGTCAACCGCATCATGGAGTCGCGCAGGCTCCTGCCCAACGCGAGCTACTTTGCTTTTACGGCTACGCCCAAGGACAAGACGTTGGAGCTTTTCGGCGTGGAGTACGAGGAAGGCGGGGTGGTCAAGCACCGGCCGATTCACGAGTACACCATGAAGCAGGCGATTCAGGAGAGGTTCATTCTGGACGTGCTCGAGCACTACACGCCGGTGGACAGCTATTACAAGCTGATCAAGACGGTGGAGGAGGATCCGGAAGCTCGACGCCAAGCGGGCGAGGAAGAAGCTCCGCCAGTACGTTGAGAGCCACGACCACGCGATCCGGCTGAAGGCTGAGATCATGGTGGACCACTTCCACGAGCAGGTGCTGGCGTTGAAGAAAGTCGGCGGCGAGGCCCGGGCCATGGTGGTGACGAGCGGTATCGAACGGGCCATCCAGTATTACCACGCTATTTGCGAGTACCTGGTGAAGCGCAAGAGTCCCTACCGGGCCATCGTGGCCTTTTCGGATGAGCACGAGTATGGAGGGAAGAAGCTCACCGAGGCTTCCTTGAATGGATTTCCCTCCAACAAGATCGCCGACAAGATTCAGGAGCATCCGTACCGTTTTCTGATTTGCGCGGACAAGTTCCAGACCGGTTATGACGAGCCGTTGCTGCACACGATGTACGTAGACAAGGTCTTGTCCGACATCAAGGCGGTACAGACCCTTTCCCGGTTGAACCGGGCGCATCCGAAGAAGCGGGACGTTTTCGTGCTCGACTTCATGAACAGCGCGGAGACGATTCAGGAGGCGTTCGCCAAGTACTACCGCACGACCATTCTGAGCGGAGAGACGGATGCCAACAAGCTGCACGACTTGAAGGCCGCGCTCGACGGCGCGCAGATCTACACCGAGGCGGAGACCGGCCGTTTCGTTGAGATCTACCTGGGCGGCGGAGACCGTGATCAGCTCGATCCCATTCTCGACGCCTGCGTGGCACTCTACATGGATCAGCTCGACGAGGACGGCCAGGTGGAATTCAAGGGCAAGGCCAAGGGGTTCCTGCGCGCCTATGGATTTCTCGCCTCGATCCTCCCGTACACCAATGCCGAGTGGGAGAAACTTTCGATCTTCCTGACCTTCCTGGTGCCCAAGCTGCCGGCGCCCAAGGAGGACGATCTCTCGAAGGGCATTCTCGAAGCGATCGACATGGACAGCTACCGGGTCGAGAAGAAGGCGGTGATGAAGATCCAGCTTCCGGATGAGGATGCGGAAATCGAGCCGGCGCCGTCGGCTGGGGGCGGGCGCAGGCCGGAGCCGGAGCTGGACCGGCTTTCCAACATCCTGCGAGTCTTCAACGATCATTTCGGGAACACCTCCTGGGCCGACCGCGACCGGGTGCAGAGACTGATCTCGGAGGACATTCCCAACCGCGTCGCCGCGGACACGGCCTATCAGAACGCGCAGAAGAATTCGGACAAGGAGAACGCCAGGATCGAGCACGACAAGGCGCTGGGCCGCGTGATGATCGCCGTGCTCAAGGACGACACCGAGCTGTACAAGAAATTCAGCGATGACGAAGACTTCCGCCGCTGGCTGACGGATGCCATCTTCGATCTCACGTATCAAAGATCGCCGTCTTCGGGCATCTAATGCCGGATGCCCGAACCTTGAAAGAAGAGATACCAATGAAAACGTTGCGAATCGCCGGTCTGATCGTGATCCTGCTGGCCGCTTTGGGTGGAGCCGTGAACACCGCGCAGGCGACGGCTCCCGTCACCTGTTGGGCGCACTGCAGCGGTATCTTCTACTCTGGGCAGTGCTGGCTCACGCTCGCACAGTGCTGCAACTTCAACCACCGGTGCCCGAGGCCTTACGTGTACGAGGATGGCGACTGCACGGACGGGCTGAATTACTGCCCGTAGACCGGTGGGAGGCGCCGGCCGGTCCACCCGGCCGGCGCTGGGACAAATCGATCACTACGGATAGTAGAAGTCGACCGTCGTCACGTTCGAGCAATACCGCGAGTCATACCAGGTGGTCGTTCCCGCCCAGCAGACCCAGTAGTTGGCGCTGAAGGCCGAGGTCGAGTAGCTGTTGGTGTAGGAGGAGCTGTAGGTGGTCGCGATCTTCACGCCGTCGCGGAAGACGTCGAAGGCCGGCCAGGCGTTGGCGGACCAGGCGAGGCTGGCCCAGCGGCGGCTCGCGAAGATGGTGCCCGAGCCCGTGAGGTTGGTGGGCGGGCAGCCGGTGCCCACGACGCCCACCAGGCACCAGGCCAGGTTGACCGAGTCGCGCTGGCTGGAATTGGCGCCGAAGAGGTCCGTGGCGGCCTGGAGGGTGGCGTTCCGCATGGCCTGGAAGTCGGAGGTGGAGGTGAGGTAGTCGGTCTGGGCGCGGTAGAAGATCGCCTCGGCCGCGCTCATGCCGATGCCACTCACGGAGAGGTGGTTCTTGTAGCGGGGATGGCCGCCGCCCGCCACCAGCCGCTGGAAGGCCAGGTTGGAGATGCCGGAGTTGTAGTGCACGCCGCCGTTGTCCGCCGTGCCGGTGAAGCGCTCGGGGTAGTAGTCCTTGGAGGCGCCGTCCTGCGTGGGGTTGTTCATGTAGCGCAGGGCGTCGCCGGCCGTGGCGGGGGTGTAGACGTCCTCGCCGAGCTTCCAGGTGTCGGCGCTGACTCCGCCGTCGTTCCAGGCCTCGATGGCGGCGCCGAAGACGTCGGAGAGCGACTCGTTGAGGGCGCCGGACTCGTTCTGGTAGACGAGGGCGGACTCGAAGGAGGTGAGGCCGTGGGTGAGCTCGTGGCCCACCACGTCGAGCGCGCCGCCCAGGGGGGAGAACCTGGTGCCGTCCCCGTCTCCGTACACCATCTGCGAGCCGTTCCAGAAGGCGTTGTTGTAGGAGGAGTCGTAGTGGCCGGTGGAGATCAGGGTCATGCCGGCGTTGTTCAAGGAGTCGCGGCCGAAGCGGGTGGAGTAGTAGTTGTAGACGGTGCCAGTGTTGTTGTGGATCGTCTGGAGGACGGTGTCCGTGGAGGTGGTGGTACCGCTTTCGTTGATCGCCAGGGTGCCGGGGAGGTTTTTGGAGTTGCCGGTGTCGTAGGTCTCGCGGGTGCGGACGCTGTGGACCTGCGGGTGGCGGTCGACCAGCCCGCCGAGGTTGGCGTCGGCGAACACGCGGTCGGTCTGCGGCTCGCCCTCGGCGTCTTCATAGGCCACCAGCACGGACCAGGCGAGATGAAGCTCGTGCGCGGCGGAGTCCACCACCCAGGTCAGCTCCGGGCCTTCGAGGAGCTTGGGGTGCTGGATGCCGCCGGTGATGTAGGCGGTCACCAGGGCCTTTTCGGGATCGAGGCCGGCCTCGACGGGCAGGCCGGGATCGGGGATGAAGCGGCCGTTGACGGCGTAGACCTCGCCCGTGGCGGCGTCGGCGTGGAGGACGAGCTCGGCGCCCACCACGGGGAGGCCGTGGAGGGTCTGGCGGGTGCGCACGTGGAGCTTGCCGAGGGCGTCCTGCCGGGAACGGTAGACCACCAGGTCTTCGGTGCCGCGGGCGCCAAGGCTCTCGCCGGGCGAAGGAGCGGAGGAAGGCGCTCGCGGCCTTGGCCCGGTCGCCCTTGGGCAGGCGGCCGAGGGAGGCGGCGCCTTCTCCGGGGGTGACGAAGGTCGGCACGCCCCGGTCGTCGCGTCCAAGAACCTCGAGGCCGGAGGCGTCGTCAAAAGGTTGCGCGGCCACGGGTGCCGTGGCCAGGAATGAAAGAAGCAAAAGGGAGTGTCTGATCTTCATGGTTTCTCTCCAGGTTGATGGCGGGCCAAGCCCGCCGCGGAGAGAAGAACGAAGATCCAGGGGAGATCCCCTCGCGGGTGCGTGTCACTCCAACCGCTCGAGATCCTCCAGCAACCGTGACAGGGCGAGCGCCCGCACCTTCTCCGCCATTGGGAACGTGTGCTCGCCGGGATAGACCACGTCCACCCGGTCGAGCCGAAGGTCGTCGAGTGCCGTGTGGATCGAGGGCGTCATCCGGGGCGCCGCCGTGAGCTTGAATTCGAATCCGAGGCGCTTGCGCCCGCGCACGACCAGCAGGTCCAGCTCCGCTCCGGCATGGGTCGCCCAGAAGAAGACCTCTTCGGGCCGCGCCCCCAGCCGCTCGATCACCTCGCGTAGGGCGAACCCTTCCCACGAGGCGCCGACCTTCGGATGGCCGTCGAGGTCCTCCCGCGTTTCCAGTTGCAGCAGGGTGTGCAGCAAGCCGCTGTCTCTCACGTAGACCTTGGGCGACTTGACCTGGCGTTTGCCCAGATTCTCGAACCAGGGCAGGAGCTGCCGCAGCACGAGCGCCGAGGTGAGCATGTCGAGATACCGGCGCACCGTGACACCGGACACACCGAAGGCGCGGGCGAGCTCGGCGCCGTTCCACACCTGGCCGTGGTAGTGGGCGGGCCGTCGAAGCCGGCGGACAGTTGCTGCGCCAGCGTCGTCTTCCCCACCTGCCGGGCCCCTAGAATGCCCACCACCGGGTGGCGCTCCAGAAGCCCCCGAACCTCCTCCCGGTGTCGCGGCCGCTCAATCAGATCGATCTGCACCTTGAAATCCTAACGTCGCCCTTTCGATTTTCAAGGGCGAAACGGCCGTGCCAAGGGCGAGGCCACGCGTTCGCTTCGCTCATTGGCGGCCGAGGATTTCCAGGGCCTCGCGGCCGGCGATGAGGAATCCGCCCTTTTCCGTCTGGACGATCTCCTCCTTCCCCCAGCGGCTCATGATGCGGATACAGGTCTCGATGGTTGTGCCGGTAAGGTCGGCGGCTCCCGGCGCGAGAGGGGGAGAGGGATGAACAGGCCTCCCGGGGCGGGCGTACCCATCTGGTCGGCGAGCTTCAGGAAAAGACGGGCGAAGCGTGGCTCGACCTGACCGCCGGTCAATTCGGCCAAGCGGTTCGTCAACTCCATCAGACGTTGGGTGAGGGCGAGCAGCAGGCTCTTCACGAGCGTCGGATGGCGTTCGAGAAGCCCGAAGAAGTCCTGCCGGCGGTTGAGCAGGCAGACGGTGTCTTCCATGGCCATGGCCGAGGCAGGGTAGGGGCGGCTCTCGTAGACGGCCACGGCTCCCAGCGGATCGCCCGGGCCGAAAATCTCCAGAATCAGGTCCTTGCCGGCCGGCGTCATCTTGAAGACCTTGGCCCGGCCGCGGGCGATGGTGAAGAAGGACATCGGCGGGGTCGCCTTCGGAAAAGATCGTTTCCCCTCGCGCATAGGTCTTCACCCGGGAGACGGCGGCGAGACGCCGGCGCTCCTCCGGGGGTAGCCGGCGGTAAAGAGGGATTTCCTGCAGGAGCTCCTCAGGCGGGGGAAGCACGCGGCCATGGTATCCGGACGAGCGGTCCCTGGGAACCGTCGGCGCCGGCTCGGAAGCACAGGAGAACCGCGGTCTCCTATGACGGCCGTCATACGCGGCGCCACCCCCTCCCCGGTACGCTCGCGCCAAAGCTGGTTCGTTCATCAAGGGAGGGTTCCCATCATGCGAAGGATGCTTCTCGGAGCCGCTGCGCTCCTTGCCGCGGCGGCCTTGCCGGGAGCGGTGCGGGACATGTCCGCCGCCGCTCCCGCGGCAGCCCCGGCACCTGCCCAGGCTGCCTCCACGTCCACCTGCGTCGACTGCCACCGCAAGCATCACACCCGGCATCGTCGCCGACTGGCAGCTCAGCAAGCACAGCGCACACGGGGTCGACTGCGCGGTCTGCCACGGCGACCAGCACACCATCGGCGCGGACGTCGCCAAGGTCGCGATCCCCACGCCCGAGACCTGCGCGGCATGCCACGACGACCAGGTGGAGCAGTTCAAGAAGGGCAAGCACGCCCTGGCCTGGGCGGCGCATGAAGGCCATGCCCACCATCCACGCGCAGCCCATGGCGCCATGACCGAGGGCATGAAGGGCTGCGGCGGCTGCCACAAGATCGGCCTCAAGACGCGAGGCCGAGATCCGCAGAGCTGCGCGCAAGGGCGCCGGCGGCTTCGGCATCGCCTCCTGCGACGCCTGCCACACCCGCCACACCTTCTCCGTCGAAGGAGGCGCGCAGCCGCAGGCCTGCCAGACCTGCCACATGGGCTTCGACCACCCGCAGTGGGAGATGTACTCGGCCTCCAAGCACGGCGTGCGCGCGCTGCTCGAAGCAGAACGGCATCGCTGCCCGGCGTCCGCCGCGGCCCCCACCTGCCAGACCTGCCACATGCAGGACGGCAACCACGAGGTGCGCACCGCCTGGGGCTTCCTGGCCGTGCGCCTGCCGCTGCCCGAGGACCCGCAGTGGGCGGCCGACCAGGTCACCATCCTGCAGGGCCTCGGCGTGCTCGATCCCGAGGGCAAGCCCACCGGCGCGCCTCGACGTGGTCAAGGCCGCCGACGTGGCCCGCCTGACCAAGGAGGCCTTCGGCAGAGGAGCGCGACAAGATGCTCGCGACCTGCAGCCAGTGCCACTCCGACGCCTTCGCCAAGAGCGAGCTGGCCAAGGGCGACGACATGATCCGCGAGGCCGACCACCTCATGGCCGAGGCCATCCGCATCGTCGCCGGGCTCTACAAGGACGGCGTCGCTGCCGAAGCCCGCAGGCTACGCCTACGCCGTTCCCCGACCTGCTCACCTTCCACGACGCGCCGACGGCGATCGAGCAGAAGCTCTTCGTGATGTTCCTCGAGCACCGCATGCGCGCCTTCCAGGGCACCTTCCACGCCAACCCGGACTACGCGCTCTGGTACGGCTGGAGCGAGATGCAGCGCGACCTCGCCGAGATCCAGCAGATGGCGGCGGAGCTGCGGGAGCGCAAGGAAGCCAAAAAGTAGCACCAGACGAAGGCCAAGGACCCCTCCTTTGCAAGCCTAGGGCTGGCGCGTGAGAGAGAGCTTCCATGACGGGCGCACCTTCCTGGTTCCCGGCCACGATGAAGAGGAGCCGGTCCTCGGCGAGGCGCTGATAGGTGATGCGGTTCGGGTAGTCGTGGCCGGGATTGGTGAAGACGGCTTTTTTCGCCGTGGGGTCGTACTCGGCGAGGGCGAACGACACGTCGGCCTTGCCGTTGGGATAGGGCGTGACTTGCAGTGTTCCGTCCTTGGTTTCGAAGCGCTCGAATTCGAACCAGCTCAGCGTCCCATCTGGCTTGAACGCCTTGCTGGTGCTGAGGATCACCCCACCCCGCGGGGCCGTGTAGTGGGTCTCGAATCGCGTGGTGGCTCCCGCACCCCGGATCTCGCCCGCCCAGCTTCCGGCGAGCCAACCCAAGTCTTCAATTCGCGCGCTGGCCGGCGGTTGCTTCGGAGCCTCCGGCGCGGCACCCAGGAGAAAGAGGCTGGCCAGGCTCAAGATCCCGGCGAGCGGCATCGGCTTTTTCATGGTTCTCTCCTCTCGGTCGTTCCCGCGGGCCAGCTTACAGATCCCCTCGCGAGGGAGCAATCTTCTAAATGCTTCCAGGATTCAAGAGGGACGCCCTGCCGGGCTCGCTGCGGAGAGAAGGCCGGCCCTCTGATACCGTCTCCCCCGTGCGCAAGCCCCCCCTGAAAAAGTCTTTGGGCCAGCACCACCTCGTGGACGGCGCCCTGTGCCGTCCGCTCGTTCAGTTCCTGGTCCCCCGGGATCAACGGGTGCTGGAGATCGGCCCCGGGGGTGGCGTGCTGACGGCGGAGCTTTTGGCCGCCGGGGCGCGCGTCCTTGGCTGGGAGCTGGATCCGGACTGGGCCGCAGTCCTTCGCCGCCGGCTGCCCGACCCCCGCCTCACCCTGGTCGTGGGAGACGCCTTGGAGATCGCCTGGGACCGGCTTCTTGCACCCACTCTCGTCGCCGGGAACCTCCCCTACAACGTGGCGACCGCCATTCTGGAAGACCTCCTCCCGCACCACGACCGCGTCCCCCGTGCCGCCTTCCTCGTCCAGAAGGAGGTCGCGGACCGCATCGTCGCCACGCCCGGGACGGATTCCTACGGTTCCTTCAGCGTCATCGTGGCCGCCTTTGCCCGTCCCCGCATTCTCGGCAAGGTCAAGCCGGGGAGCTTCCGCCCGCCTCCCAAGGTGGACAGCGCCTTCGTGGGATTGGACCTCCAGCCTCCGCCCCTGTCCGCCGCCGAGATGCCGGCCTTCGTGGCCTTCGTGCGACAGGCCTTCTCCCAGCGCCGCAAGACCCTACGGAACGCCCTGGCCGGGGGATGGGGGAGGGAGCGCGCCGAGGCCGTCCTCGCCGCGGCCGGAATTGCCGAGAGGGCGCGTGCGGAGGCGCTGGGCCTGCCGGAGCTGCTGGAAATCTACGGGCAGTCCGTTCGCTGACGCCTCAGTCCGTGGCTGGTACGACGCGCCCGCAGCTCGTTCCGGGCTGGTTCCGGGCTGGCAGCGCGGAACGTGGCGCGAACGGACACTTCCGGCGCCCGGACTCCTAGGGACAATAACTTAGACGCCCTTTTCGTCCCTTGGGGTCCTTGATGTCCTTTCGCCCCTCACTCCGCGTACATCCGGATCACCCGCTCAATCGCCGCCGCGCAGACGCCGCAGAACGACTTCGGGTTGCGGCTGAACATGATGCAGTCCACCTCGGGGCGGTAGAGCCCCTTGGCCTGGTAGGAGGCGCCCTGGAAGGCTCCCACCTTGCCGAAGTGCTTCTCGGCGCGGAGCATGGGGGTGGTCTTCTGGCGGACTTCTTCGAAGAGGGCCTCCATCTGCTCCTCGGGAGCGTTCTTCTCGCGCAGCTCGTGGCGTCGCTTCTCGTAGGTCAGCACGGTCTTGTCGTAGGTGTCCTGCTCCCAGGGGGTGGGAACGGGCGTGCCTTTGGCCACGAGATCTCCCCACTTGGGATTCTTGGGATCGAGGAGGGCCGTGACGTTCGGCTCCCAGGGCTCGGTGCCGGCCGGGTTGAAGTCCTCGTAGGCCACCTGGGAGGTGTAGTACTCGTCGCCCAGGCCGGCGAAGGAGTGGCCGAATTCGTGGACGACCAGGTAGGCGGACTCGGCGCTGTCCACGGCCGCCGTGTTCCACAAATTGAAAATACCGCCGCCCCCGTACTTGCGGCTGTTCGAGAGCAGGATCAGGGCGTCGTACGGCGCCTGCGCCGCGGCTTCGCGGATGGCCTCGTCCGAGAAGGTCAGCATGTAGCGCTCGGAATCGAAGGCGTTGTAGGCGAGCCCCAGTGGCGTCTTCCTCCAGGTGTTCGTGCGTGGATCGGTGACGCCCGAGGCGGGGGAGGGGAGGTCAATCGCGCGGACGTTGAAGTCGCCGCGGTGCTTCTTGAAGGGATCGACGGCGAAGAGCGCGTCCGTGAGGCGCTTCACGTCCCCGTGGAACTTCTCCATGTCGGACGCCGCGTAGCCATCCCCCAGGATCAGCAGATCGACCTTCACGGGTGCCGGGCCGCTCTCGAAGACAGGCCAGACCTTGCCGGCGCTGGAAACGGGCGACCGGTCCACGAAGCGGCTGGCGGGGTCGATCACGGTCGAGTAGATCTCGCGGAAGGAGCCGTCCGGCGACCGCTTCTTGAGGACGAGTTGCGCCTTGCCCCGGGTCTCCGGGAAGCGCATGGATTCGCGGATCGTCTTCCACGTGCCGGCCGCGGCCTCGCCCGTGGTCTCCCACTCGCCGTAGATGCTGGAGAAGCCGCGGGACCAGACCGTCTGGTTGGTCGCGGGATCGACCACCTCGAAGAGGTACTTGCCGAGGTTGGTGCCGTCGAGCAGGTGGACACGGCTGCCGGGCCAGTCGCCTTCGAGGCGGACCTGCTCGAAGCCGATGTGCTCCTCCTTGGCGGTGCCGCCATGGGAGTAGTCGAAACGCAGGGTCTTGCCCGTAAACAGGCCCGTGAAGCGGGCGTCGAAGCCCGTGGGCTCAGCGGCGGCAGCGGTGGCTACGAAGGCGAGGACGAGGCCAAGGAGACGAATCGGCATGGCTTGGAGCTCCCTTGAGACGGCGTGATCTTAGTAGAGTTCACCGCCATGGCCGCCGATCTCCTGACTCGTACCATCCGTACCGACCGGGGGGACGCCCGGGAGCGGCTGGACCTCGTCCTCGTGCGCCATCTGGCGGACCGGCCGGAGATCTCGCGCTCCCAGATCCAGGCGTGGATCGAGGCGGGACGCGCCCGGGTGAACGGCGCCGTGACCGCGAAGCCCTCCGCGCGGGTGGCCCAGGGGGCCGAGATCGAGATCGCCCTGCCCCCTCCGCCCCCGCCGCGGCCGGCCCCGGCGGCGGAGGAGAGAGCCCTCTCGATCCTGTTCGAGGACGAGCATCTCCTGGCCGTGGACAAGCCGCCGGACCTCGTCGCCCATCCTTCCCCCGGCCACCGCGCGGGCACGCTGCTCAATGCCCTGATGGGGTACGCCCGCGATTGGGAGGAGGGCCGCAGGCCCAGTCTGGCGAACCGTTTGGACCGCGACACCTCGGGCGTGTTGCTGGTGGCGAAGACGCCCGCCGTCCATGCGACCCTCGCCCGCCATCTCCGCCGCCGCGACGCCAGGAAGGAGTACCTCGCCGCCGTCTACGGCTCACCCCCCACGGACGAGGGACGGATCGAGCTCAGGCTCCTCCGCGATCCCGCGGACCGGAAACGGGTGATCGCCTCGAAAACCGAGGGGCTCGCCAGTGTGACCCTCTGGGAGCGCCTGGAGGAGGGGAACGGCCTCACCCTTCTGGGCTGCCGGCTGCTCACGGGCCGTACCCACCAGATCCGCGTGCACCTGAAGGCCCGCGGATGGCCGATCGTGGGCGACCCCGTCTACGGCGAGCCGCGCTACAAGGGAATCGCCGATCCCGCCCTGGCCGCCCTGTGCCGGGATTTTCCCCGCCAAGCCCTGCACGCGCGGCGGATCGCCTTCGCCCACCCGGCCACCGGCGCACCGATGGAAATCGTGGCGCCGGTGCCGGCCGACATGGCGGGGTTGCTGGCGGCGGCGTTTCAGGGGCGGATGGGCTCGACCTCGGTGACGAAATAGTCGGTCTCGCCGAAGCAGTCGGTGGGGATCCCCTTGTGCTGCTCGTAATGGAGGCGCACCCGCTGGCCCAGCGTCACGTTCATTTTCTCGGCCACGGCCTCGTCCCGCACGGAAAACCGGAAGATCTCCGGCAGGGTGCCGGGCAGGTTGACCATCGCGAGCTCGCCCTCCCACGTCTTGCAGACCCACCCCTTGCGGGAGAATTTCTGCACGTACCCCGCCCGTTCGCCCTCCGAATAGTTGAGGTTGAGAGCGGACCAGACGTACAAAGCGAACAAGGCGATCGCAAGAAGCAGGATCATCAGGAGGATGCAACCCACCCTGCGCCGTTTCCGGGGCGCCGGGGTCGCGGCGGGGGACGGCACCGTCTCGCTGTTCTCGGTGATCTCGGGCATGGGGGCGGTCTCCTTGGGGAGGGAAGGATCTCGAGGGAGATCATTCCATGAAAAGGGGATTACGAAGGCGAAATCCCCGCAACCTCATCGTTTCATCACGGCGATACCGTCCCGTAGAGACGCCCCAGTCCTCAACCGGGCCCTTTCCGGGTCCACAAACGGCGGGGCGTCTCCTCGAAGGGCATGCCTTTGCGACCGGGCTCGGCGTTCAGGACGGCATGCCTCGAAGACCTTGACGATATGGATGTAACGGGCCGAAGCGCAGGTGCGGTCGCGTCCAGCCAGTTTCCTTCAATCGGCAGGGTGTGCCCTTCGAGAGACGCCCCGCCGTTTGTGGATCCGGAGAGATGGGTGGTTGAGGACTGGGGCGTCTCTACGGGACGGTGTTGCCGTAGTGGAGGAACGGGGTTAAGGTTTTTTTCGCTTGGATTCCCAGCGGTGGGGGTTCTGGAGGATGTAGGCGCGGGCACGGTCCAGAGCTTGAGGCGTAGCCAGGATCTTGTCGTGAAAGCGTTCCTGCCAGGCGAAGGCTTGGTAGCCTAGGGCCCGGATGGCCTTCGTGGATCGCTTTTTGAACTGGCCAATGTGGGCTCCCAGATCGAGCGACGCCTCCGCTGCCGCCAGGATCACAATTCCGTGCAGATGATCAGGCATGACGATCCAGGCATCGAGTGATACCTGGGGGCATCCATTGGGGATTCCCAACCATTCACGGGCGACGATTTTGCCGTACTCGGAGGGAGTCACCTCTCCGCCTGCTACTTCCCCCAGACACGGGTCCCGCCATTGCGTACAGATCGTCAGGAAATAAGCCCCTGGCCGTCTGTAGTCCCATCCCTTCAACCGAGCAGAAGGGATTCGGTAGCGATTACGGAAGCGAGGCGCCGGATAGCGTCCAGGAGACATTTGCCGCCTATCATATGCAATACCCCCGCAACCACACCGCTCCACCAGGGCACCACCGTTGCGTAGAGACGTCCCCAGTCCTCAACCGGGCACTCTCCTGAACCACAAACGGCGGGGCGTCTCCTCGAAGGGCATGCCACTTCCTTCGTGGTTAACCTCGGGGACGGCATGGATGTGATCCTCTTCGGTCAATGCAGAAGGGGAGGAAAGGCTACGGACACGATTCGTGACACTGACCGCGGACCGAAGCGCCGTTGAGTGCGGTCGCGTCCAGCCGGTTTCCTTCAATCGACAGATTGTGCCCTTCGAGAGACGCCCCGCCGTTGGTGGACCCGGAGAGGTTGGTGGTTGAGGACTGGGGCGTCTCTACGGGACGGTGGTGCCGTGGCTTGGGTTTTCGATGACGTGGACGGCGTTGCCGTTAAGATGGAAGGGGTCTTTCTATGTCTAATCCCACCCCTCCTCCCAAACCACGCCGCCGGCGGCTTCGCCGGATCGCGTGGATCGCCGTCCTGGTCCTGGTGGTCCTGCCGGCCCTGATCGTCGTGGGGACCGTGCTTTCGCTGCGGGCGGCGGGGGTGCGGCAGGCGATTCTGGCGCGGATTTCGGCGTTGGCGGCGGAGAGCGGGTTGGAGGTCAAGGCGGAGGATTTTTCTCCTCTCTGGCGGCGGAGCGGGATCGAGCTGCGGAACGTCAGCGTCGGCCGGCTGGGCACGGTCGGGGCTCCGGGGACCGCGCCTCTCGTCGTGGCGAAGCGGGTGACCGCGGTGATCGATCTCGGGACGTTGCGGGAGCGACCCCTGGTGGTGCGGTCTCTTGAGGTCGAAGGGCCGCGGATCGACCTCAACGCGCCGTTCCCCGAGATCCCGCAGTCGCCTCCGGAGCCGGGCTCGCCGGTGGAGATCCAAAAGATCGTGATCCGCGGCGGCGAGGTTCGAGGCGCGCCTCTCGCCAAGCCCGCGGTGGATTGGGTGCGGAGCTGGAACGCCCGGGGGATCGACGCCAAGGGCTCGTACCGGCAGGGGCGGCTGGATCTGGAGGTCGAGCGGGGGACGGCCACGCTCGACCGCCCCGGCTTCGGACGGCAGGAGCTTCAGCTCGCGGGCCGGATCGGGTATGAGGACAAGAAGCCGCTTCGAATCGACGGCCTGAAGGTGACGGGCGATGGCCTGCGCGTGGCGGCGGACGGCACGGTGGGCCTGGAGGCGGGCGCTCCCACGACGGTCCGGTTCGAACTCGACGCCGAGCCCCGGGCGGTAATGGCGGGAGTGGTGGGCGTGCCTCCCCGGGGGCATCTGAACGCCCAGGGGCGGATCGCGCTGCCGTCCATCACGGGTCAGGTGGCGGTGACGGCGGAGGAGATCCCCGCCGAGGTGCTGAAAGCCTACGTGGACCCGAAGCTGTACGCGGACCTCAATCTCCCGGGCACGGTGGCGGACGTGAAGGCGAACGCCGTCGTGGGGCCGGGGGATTGGGCCCGGGTGACGGGCGCCGCTGAGGCGGCCTGGCGGCGTGGGGACCGGAAATTCGCCACGGTCGAGGCGCGGCTGGTGCCCGGGGAGGCCGCGGCGCCCATCGTAGCCACGGTCGCGGCTGAGGTTCTGCCGGGCTCGCCGGGGCGCCGCTCGGTCCAGGGCACGGTGCGCGCCGCGAGCTGGGCGGAGATCGCCAAGGGCACGGCGGAGGGTGTGCGGGCCGAGGTGCGGGTGCCGGACGTGCGCGCCGCCTTCGCGGAGGTGCGGTCGCTCTGGCCCCGGCTGGTGCCGGCGCCGCCGCAGGGGGTTCCGCTCCAGGGCTCGCTCGAGGCGGACGTCCGCGCCTCGGGTTCTCTCACGGCTCCCGATGCCGTGGTGGAGGCCACCTGGCTCCCCCAGCCGGGCTCCCTGGTGCGCGTGGAAGCCAAGGGGAAGGCCCTCGCCTGGACCGGCTCCGCGAAGGTGCGGACGGAGGCGCTGCCTCTCGCCATGCTCAGCACGTATGCGCCGGGGCTCTCCGGTACCGTCACCAGCACGGTGGACGTCTCCGGCTCGCCCAAGGCGTACCGCACCCGCGTGGAGGCGGCCACGGCGGATCTCGCCTATCCGCCGGCTCTGCAGACCCTGGCGGCAGGTACGGTGACGGCGGATGGGACGGTGGCGCTCCATCCCCTTTCCTATCGCGGAAGGCTCGCCGTGGAGGGTACCGGTCTCGTCTCCACCCCCAGCGCCTCGGGCACGGCGCGGGTGGAACGGTTTGCTCTGGCGGGAGACGGCCGCCTCCAGGCCTCGCCGCTCCGGTGGGATGGAAGCCTGACGCTGAGCGGCGAAGCCGCCGGCATGGAGGGGGTTGCCAGCGCGGAGCGTTTCGAGGCCGTGGCAGACGGCACCCTCACGATCGAGCCCGTGATCTATGACGGCACGCTGTCTCTCGACGGTACGGGGATCGAAAAGCCCGGTACGGCAAAGGTGGACCGGCTGCGCGTCTCCAGCCAGGGGAAGATCGCGGCCGATCTCCACTCCCTCGCCGCCACCCTCCAGGCCGACGCGGACCGCGTGGTCCTGACGGAGGCGGGAACCGCGGGAACCGAGATCCGCAATCTCCACTTGGAAGGGGACGCCAACGGCCCCGAGGTACGCCTCTCCGCTCTCTCCGGCGAGCTGCCGGAAGGGCGGACGTTCCAGGCGACCGGACGCGTGGTCACCGAGCCCCTCCTTTCCGAAGCCGATCTCGATCTCCGGCTGGTGAATCCCGTGGACGCCGTGTCGGTGGCGGATCTCACGGCACGGCTGCGCAATGGAGTCGTGGAAGTGAACGCACCGCGCCTGGAAACGGCGAGCGGTCCGGGTACCCTCGAGGCCCGGATCCCCCTAGGGACCCTGGCGCAGATGCCCCAGCTCGCCGAGGCCCTGGCGTCCCTGCCCGGCGAGAAGGCGTCAGGTCCCATCTCCCTCTCTCTCGCGTTCCCGGAGGTGGATTCCGAGCCCCTGCTGGCGGCCTTGGGGATGGCGGCGCGGCCCGAGCGGGTGCGGGCGGGAGTCACGGCTGATCTCGAGCTCGACCCCACGGCACCCGCGGCCGGCACGGGCGAAGTGCGGCTTGCCGGGCTGACCCTGGAGACTCCGGACGGCAAGGTGACGGCCGAGGGACCGGCGGTGCTTCGCCTGGGCGAGGGGCGGCTGGTGCTCGATCCCGTCCATCTACGGATCGACGGCGGCGCCGTGCGGGGCGCGGGGGTCGACCTCCGGGCGAGCGCGGACCTCGCCCGCTCGTGGCGCCCGCTGGAAGACCCCGTCGCCTCCGCCGTGACGGGCGTCTCGGCCCGGGGGAGCGGCACGATCGACGCCGCGCTTCTCAATCCCTATCTCCAGGGCGGCGCGGCCGAGGGCTCGCTCGCCTTCACGGCCACGGCTTCGGGGCCGCCGGACCGGCTGACCGCGCACGTGGAGGCGAGCGGCCCGGGAGCGGCCTTCGTCTGGCCCACGGCGGGCGCGCAGATTTCAGACCCACGGCTGGCGCTCGATCTCGCGGGCGGCAACTGGACGATCCGCGAAGGGCGCATGAAGGCCAACGGCGGCACCGTGGACCTGGCGGGCGGCTATTCCCCCTCGGCGGGCTTGGGCGTCGAGGCGCGGCTCACCAAAGTTCGCTACCGGCTGGACTATGGAGTCGACACGCTGCTCTCCGGCAACCTCGATCTGGCGGCGCCGCCGGAAGGGCGGACGCGGGTCTCGGGCACGGTCGTGGTGGAGCGCGGCGTGCTGGACCGGGACGTCAATCTGGACCGCGAGGTCTTCTCCCTCCTCTTCACGCCGGTGGACACGCCGAGCACGGAGGAGACTGCCCTGGCGGCCGTGGACCTCCGGGTCACCGTCGAGACGCGGGACGGCGTGCGCGTGCGCAACAACCTGGGCGACCTCCGGGCCTCGTGGGACGAGCTGCGGATCACGGGGACGCTCGAGAACCCGGTCATCCGGGGCCGGGTCGACGTCGATCCCGGGGGGCTGTTCTACGCCTACGGGCAGACCGTGCGGATCGACCGCGGCTCGTTCCTCTTCACCGGCGATCCCCTGACCGATCCCAAGATCGACCTCGCCACCACCACCTCGCTCCAGGATCCGACCATTGTGCAGCTCCGGGGCGGCAGCCCGCTGGACCTGCTCGCCCGCACGGAGACCGGAGGAGTGGTGCGGTTGGAGGAAGAGGAGGTCCAGGCGGACACGGAGGGGATCCTCGGCGCTGGGTTGACCGGTTATTACGGCGCCCGCGTCGTGGAGCGGCTCGGCGAGTCCATCGGCCTTGGCGGCTTCTCGGTGCGTCCCGTGCTGTTCTTCGGCGAGACCAACCCGAGCGCGCGGCTGACCGTGGGGAGGGACCTATCGCGCAACGTCTCGCTCGCCCTCTCGATCGACCTGCGCAACGCCGAGCGCCAGACCTACCTCTTTTACGTGCAGGACATCCGAGCCCTCCCGGGCCTGCGGGCCGAGGGCTTCACCAACGACGAGGGGCACGAGGGGGGGAGCCTCCAGCAGGTCTTCAACTTCGGAGGGAGTGGCGGGGGAGACAGCACGGGGAGGAGAGAGACCGGACCGCGCCTGCGGCGCATCGACATCTCGACCCCCAAGGGGGGCGTCAGCAAGCGCCAGATCCGCCGCGCCATCCGCCTGGAGAAGAAGGAGCCGGTGCCGGACGGCGTCGAATTCGGCGCCGAGCTGGACGTGGCCGAGCTCCTCCGCCGCAAGGGCTATCCCGATCCCCGGATCACCGTCCAGTCCTCCGAGCCCCGGCCCGGCTGGATGGACCTCGCCGTCACCGTCGAGCCCGGCCCCCGCGTCGCCTTCTCCTTCGAGGGGGACCGGCCGCCGCGGTCGTTGCGGCCGGAGATCACCAGCCTCTACCGCACCAGCTTCTACGAGCCCATCTCCATCGAAGAGATGAAGACGGCCGCCGTGCGGGCCTTCCGCGGCACGGGCCACGTCGATCCCAGGATCGAGATCACCGTCCGGCGCGAGCGCCCCGCCCCCGAGGACATCGCGGACGGCCCGCGCACGGTGACCCTCCGTGCCGAGGCCGGCCGCAAACGCTCCCTGGACGAGGTCCGGATCGTGGGGCTCGACTCCGAAGAGGAGCAGCTCCGCGTGGCCGCGGCCTTCCCCGGCACCCTCGCCCGTGCCGAGCTGGCCGCGGGCGGCTCGGACGCGGACCGGCGCCTCCTCGGCCAGCTACGCGCCCTGGGCTACGCCGAGGCCAGGATCGTCACCCGCTTCGTCAAGGGGGACGGCTCCCGGCTGGTGGTGGGCGTCGAGCCCGGGCCGCGCCAGACGGTGGCACGCGTGGATCTCGAAGGCGTAGACGGTGTGGACGGAGGAGATCGGGATCGCCTGCTCGCCCTCGTCCCCCTGAAGCCGGGTGACCCCGCGCGCCTGGACCGCATCGCCCAGGGCACCCGGGCGCTGGAAGCGGACTTCCGCAAGCGGGGCTTCGCCGACGCCGTGGCCCAATCCGCGGAGGTTGCCATGGCCGGCCAACCGGGAGAGACCGCCGTGGTCTTCACCGTGACGTCCGGTCCCCGCTACCGCCTGGCAGGCGTCGACATCGACGGTGAGCGCGCGTCCAAGGCGGCGCCGCTGCTGCGCGAAGCGGATCTCGACGTGGGCGAGCCCTTTCAGCAGGGGGACGTCGAAGACGCTCGCGGCCGCCTGTTCCGCACCGGCGTCTTCTCCCGCGTGGACGCCGAGGTGGAGAAAGTGCCGCCGTCGGGGAGCGATCCTGCCGGAGACGCCGAGGCCCGCGTCGTCTTCTCGATCGCCGAGAAGCCCCGCTTCCGGTTCGGCTACGGCGCGCGCTGGGAGAGCGAGCGGGGCACGGGAGCCGTGCTCGATTTCGTGGATCAGAACTTCCTCGGGCGGGCCATCACCTTCGGCCTGCGCGGCCTGTACCAGGAAGACGACCGCAGCGGCCGGCTCTACCTGCGGACCGGCGGCATCCTCGGCACCGGCATCTCGCTCGAAAGCTACGGCGAGGTGAGGCGGCGGGTCTTCACGGCGGACAACCTGAACGAGGACCGCCGCGAGCTCGCCCTCCAGGCGAGCCGCGCCATCGGCCGGGCCGACACGGCCCGCCTCTACGCCCGCTACCGCACCACCCACGTCTTCGAGATCGATCCCAACCCGTTCGTCCCCTTCGACTCGGAGACCCGCCTCCCCTACATCGGCGTCCAGCTTCTGCGGGACACCCGGGACGACCCGATCGATCCCACCCGGGGGCTCTTCGCGAGCTTCGACTTCTCGGGAAGCGGCACCTTCCTGGGGAGCGACTTCCAGTTCGCCCGCCTGTTCGCCCAGGGCTCCTCCTTCCGCGGCTTCGCGCTCGGCGGCCGGCGGTGGACCTGGGCTCAGGCCCTGCGCCTGGGCGTGGCCCGCCCCTTCGCCGGCCAGGAGATCATCGAGAGCGAGCGCTTCTACGCCGGCGGCCCCTTCTCGGTGCGGGGCTACGAAATGGAGAGCCTCGGACCCCGCGAGATCCTGGGCGACATCATCAACCGGGCCGCCGGGGGAGAGGCGCTCTTCATCCTCAACGAAGAGATCCGCGTCCCCCTCCCCTTCGACCTCACCGGCCTCCTCTTCTTCGACGCCGGCCAGGTCTGGGCCAAGCCCGGAGACGTGGACTTCGACCTCGCGAAGTCCCTGGGCCTGGGCCTCCGAGCCCGCACCCCCCTCGGGCTCGTCCGCTTTGACGCGGCGTACCCCTTCGACCGCCGGGAGGGGGAGCCCAAGTACAAGCTGTACCTGGGGTTTGGGAACGCGTTCTGAGCCCTCACCTCTCCGGCCCTCAATGATTCTCCGTTCTTTGGCCGACCCCTCCCTCCCCCCGCACACCGGGAGAGGAGGGAGACAAGCAGGACGATCAATCGGGACACCGGCAAGGTGTCCTTCTGTCAAGGCCACCTTGGGAGAAATCCGGACTTGGCCCAAGTACACCTGAGGAAGATCCTTTCCAAGCAGCCTTCGCCGGCCAAGGCCAGACCGATGCTGCCCGATTGGGCATCTCTCCCGAGCCGTACGGATCGTCTCCCACGCCGTTCGGATCGGCGTTTGCGCTCCGCGGAAGTCTTCTCGGGCAGCGTGGCGGACCTTGTGTGCCACCGGGACCTCTTCCCCGCCGGAGGAGGAGATGCTCGAGATCCCATGCCAAACGCGCCTCTCGGGAGCGGACGTGGGGGTGCGCCCCTCATTCACGGCGCACCAAGCCATATAATTTTACGGGGCGGCTATATGGCCGCGTCGCACGGCAGCAAGGGGGAGACTCGCGGGAGCCTTCCCCGCGAGGCCGTCTATATAGCTGGGTGACGCGGCTATATAGCCGGCTGTTGCGGGACTGAGGGGGAGCGGCACGGGAGCGCTTCCTGGTGTGGTGGCCATATAGTTTTCTCAGGCGGCTATATGGCCGGGACTGCCACCAGCGTTCCCGCGTCACGCCGCTATATAGCCAGATAGGAAAATTATATGGATGAGAAGCCCGGGAAGGTGGGAGATCGTCGGACTGGGCGTCCCCAGATCCTTATCGCTCCTGCCGGAGAATCGGCGTATGGAGCGAGGGAGCCGCGCAGGCCTGGGCGGCTGAAGGGGCGCATCCGTATCGGCCCCGACTTCGACGAGCCCCTTCCGGAGGAGATTCTTGCTGCCTTCCGCGGGGAGGGAGAGTAAAGCCTCGTCCCCTCCCCAGAAGATCTACCGCTTGACCGAGTTCAGAATCGCCTTGGCCTGACCGGCCTCGGGAGCGTTCGGCGCCAAGGCCAGGAAACGGCTCATGTCGTTGACCAGTAGATCCTTGCGCCCCTTCTTGTCGTTGGCGAGGGCGCGGTAGTAGTAAGCGTAGGCGAGTCCTGAATCGGAGTCGATGGCGCTGTTGAGCTGCTCGATGGCGGCATCCCAGTTCCCCTGGAAGAAGCGGGTCACGCCCATCTGGTAGGGGATCAGGGCCGGCTGGGGAGCGCTGGCGCCCTGGAGGGTGCCGATGGCCTCGTCGTACTGCTTGAGCTGCTGCTGGGCGACTCCCAAGTAGTAGGCCGCCTGGGCGCCTCCCTTCGCGCGGGCCACGTCGGCGGCCCGGCGGTAGGCGTTGTCCGCGTCGCCGTCCCGTCGCTGATGCCGGTAGAGCTCACCCGAGATAGGCGAACGGCGCCGGATCGTTGGGTACCAGCTCGGTCGCCCTGCGAATCTGGGCCTCGGCCTCGCCGTACTTCTTCTCCTGGTCCAGAACGCGGCCATTGGCGAGAGCCACGTAACCGTTCTTGTCCGCCTGGTCCATGAACCGGCCGAGGACGTTGCGGGCGTCACCCGTCTGGTAGCGCCAAAGCTTCTCTTCGACGCCGTCGATGCCGGCGGGCGGCGTCTGCTGCGCCTGCACGGGCTCGGCCTGGGACGCGGGCTGCTCCGCGGCCGGAGCCGGCTGCTGCTGGTTCTGATTCGGCTTGTTCGGCTTCGGCTTCTTCGGAGGCTTGGCCTCGGCGGCGAAGGGGGAGAGGAGCAAGGCGGCGAGCAGTGCCGCCAGGCCCAGGGAGGTCGTGGAGCGCGAGGTGCTTTTTTTCATAGGTATTTGCCTTGTCAACGAGTATAACGCCCGGAAGGGCGCGTCTCTTCCTGGCGGCTACCCGCCCATCCCCCCTGCCCGAATCCGCTCTGTCAGACGATAGACGCCGGTCGAGGGATTGCCTCCAGGATCTCCGGCGTCCCCGCGTCTGCGGTCCAGCTCCTGCGCCCGTGAAACCGCATCCGAGTACCCTTGATGGATGCGCTCGAACGGCAAGGCCTTGTCATAGTCCGGGAGGTGCCGCTTTAGCCGACTCCGGGCGTCTCCTCTCTCCAGATATGCCGAATGCGCCTGAAAGTGGAGGAGCGCCCAGAGCTCGAAGCACGGATTCGAGACGGCAAGCTCGACACCGTTGTCGCGGGCCTGCTGCCGGGCGTCGTGAAGGTGAGGATGCTCGTCCACGTCGAAGACGCACCAGACCTCGTCGAAACGCAGGAAGTCGTCACGCCGGCTCTTCGCTTCCCGCTCTGCCTCTCTCTTCTTCTCGCTCGCCCTCTCCACCAGGGTCTTGGGGACGCCGCCTTGGTCGTCGATCTCCACCGCGATGAGAGGATTGCGGAATACCTTTCTCAGATTTCTGAAATAGCCGGCTTCAGTGACGCCGCCCTCGCAGACCACCAGAACCCGCCGTTTCGGCTCACGCCGGGGAGAACGCCGCCGAAAATTCTCTGACTCTCTGCTAATGCGTCTAGGCATCTTTACCAATCACGATGGGATCTATGAATGGGATGGCTCCGTAACGCCCTTGGATATAGCCACGCTCGACGTTCTCGAGCTTCCTCGGCTTGAAATCAGTCAAGGGATAGAGGTGGGTGGCGCCTTCCTGATCCTTTTCCACAAACCAGATCTGGTCACGGCGCAGGCCGGGCTGATCGAAGAGATTACCCAGGAGGGTGGTGTCATGCGTATTGAAGATCAGTTGAGCGTTGTTCGGATTTCGTTCGGGGTCCTGGAAGAGCCGGACAACCTCGCGGGCCAGGTATGGATGCAGGCTGGCATCGAGCTCGTCGATGCAGAGAAGAGCCCGATTTTCCATCGCGTCCAGAATCGGGCCTGCCAGCGAGAATAGCATCCATGTGCCATGCGATTCGCTTTCCAGGGGAAGGGCAACCGAGCCTCCCTTGCTCTGATGAAATAACTCCAGGTTCGGCTGGGTCGAGTCGTTGGGATTGGGGACGATGCGAACATCGTCAATCCCCAGGTCTGCGCGCCGCAAGAGCTCGACGATCCCACTCCGACCGGAGCTTCCGAGCAGGCCCAGGCTACAGTTGAGCTGGCGACTCCTGTTTTCATGTCGGGCAAACCTGAGACGCTCCGCGAACCATGAATAAATTGGAAAAAGAGCCTGATGATTGTTTTGGGCGGCGACCGAAAGGAAGAGGCTGTTACTCCGCGTCAGAGACTGCAAGGCCCGATTGTTTCCTTTGAGGTTCTTGCCAAATTTGAGCTGAGCCTTACCGTCACGCTCGAACCAGATTTGACGCCGCCCATGAGGCGAGGCGTAGAGCCACTCCTCGCGGATTTCGCGGTCATCGAGGCTGAATCCATAGGTGTAAAATGTCTCGTCGATCCAGAGATCCGCCTCGAAAAACGAAGGCTGACTGCGGACTTCGTCATCGAACAGGAACGGCTGGCGCGGTATCGGTCCCTCGGGAGGCCACTCGCGGTGCGATTCCCTGACGGCGCTCCGCATGAACCGGAGGGCGTCCAGAACGTTCGACTTGCCGGCCGCGTTGGCGCCATAAATTCCGGCGACCCGCAGGAGATCGACGCCCATGGTCTCCACGGGAACGAGATCCTTCCGGCCGTCCTTGAAGGCGGCGACCATCGACAGCTCCTGCTCGTCCCGAAGGGAGCGGAAGTTCGAGACCCGGAAGCGGATGAGCATGGTGAGATCCTCGGCTATGACCTTTCGGGGCAAATCGCGCAGGTTTCCCGCGCAAACGACTCTGAAAGGATACTACAAGCGCTCGTCTCACGCCTGGACAGGCGCGAAATGCCCCCGCACGGCGCGGCGGAGGCGGCGGTCGACCCAGCGGTTGGCGAGGTCGAAGCCTTTCTCCAGAATGGGATGGCGCGTGGCGGCTCGTCTCTGGAGATCGAGAAGGGCTTCTCTCTGCTCGGGTTGGAAGGCGGGGCGGGCGTTGTAGAAGAGGGCGGCGTTCAGGGTGATGCCGTTCTTCATCAGGCGGCGGTCCAGGGCGCGGACGTGGTTGCCGACTTCGGCGCAGGACATGGTGTCGTGCTCCCAGTAGGGGGCCATGCTGCGGAGGTTGTCCATGACGCGGAGGCCGAAGCGGCGGCGGTTTTCGGGGCGGAGGAGGGGGACGCCGGCCACGCGGGTGCTGAAGGTGGCGAGGAAGTAGAAGTCCGGCGGCGTCGCGGCGAGGAAGCGGTAGGTGCGCTCGAGAGTCTCTTCGGTCTCGCCGGGGAAGCCCACGATGAGGCTGACGACGGTGGTGAGGCCGTGCTTGCGGCAGTTGGCGAGGGCCTGGGCGTTGGCTTCCACGGTGCAGGCCTTGTCCATGTTGGCGAGGAGGCGCTCGTCCCCGGATTCGATGCCGATCTGCACCTGGTGGGCGCCGGCCGCCTTCATGAGGATCACCGTCTCCTCGTCCGCCAAGTCGTCCGCCCGGGCGTAGCAAATCCACTTCACACGAAGGTCCCGCTCGATCAGGAGATGGCAGAGCTCGCGCAGGCGGGCTTTGGGCATGGTGAAGAGGGAGTCGAGGCAGGTGATGGTCTCGACTCCCAGATCGCGGACGTAGTGCTGCCAGTCCTCGGCGATTTTCGCGGCGCTCTTGACGCGGAACTTGGTGTCGTCGAAGAGGTAGGGATAGTTGCAGAAGTTGCAGCGGTACGGGCAGCCGCGGACGCTCTCGTAATAGATCCTCCGGAAAGGGCCGGCGAGGCTCCAGTCCGGCGTGGGGAGGAAATCGAGCGAGAGATCGCGGGGGACGCCGCTGTAGACGAACGTGGTCGTCCCATTGCGCACGAGCCGTCCGCCGTCCGGGGCTTTCAGGTCCACGAACCCCGAGCGGATCCAGGCGGCGAGGGATTCGATGAGGAGCTCGCCGTAGCCGACGGCCAGCACGTCCAGATCCGGGGCGCCGTCCCACCGGTCGTGGAGAATGCCGGCGAGGGCGCCGCCCATGACGACGCGGTTGTGGGGGCGCTTGAGCCGCTCGAGCAGGGGCTCCACCTCGGAGAGATCGTGGAGGTAGGTGCTGGAAAGGAAGACGCAGTCCGTATCCGCCAGCTTGCGGTCCACCCCCTCGGGATCGGAGTAGATCTCGTCCAGCTCCATACGCTCGTAGGGGATGCCGGCCTGGTGGAGGAGGGTGGCGAGGACGACCTCGGTCAAGGAGGGGGGCTCGGCGTCCGCTAGATTTTCAGGGCTGCGCAAACCCTCGAGCCGGGCGGCGAGGAGGGGCTCGGCCATGACCAGCTTGACCTTGAAGTCCAGCCAGGCGTCCTGGGCCTCCCGCCACTGCCCCCACCACTTGCGGGCGGCGAGGAGGAGCGAGCGCTCCTTGCCGGTGATGAGCCCGCCGGTCGCGATGAGGACGCGCCTCCCGTCATCGTTTCACCATCCTGGTCCCACCCTTGGGCAGGACCAGCACGAGACGCCGCTCGGGACGGGGTACGTAGCCCGGCGCCAGGGCGAGATCGGCGTGGCGGAGGATCGTCGAGGTCATGAGGATCATCTGCCGCATGACGAAATGCCGGCCGATGCAGGTGCGCGGGCTGAAACCGAAGGGGAAGTAGGAGCCCTCGTAGGCGCGGCCCTCCAGGAACCGCTCGGGAAGAAACCGTTCCGGCTCGGGGAAGACGTCGGGATTCCTCTGGGCGAGATAGGCCGAGGGGAAGATCCGCGTGTTCGCGGGGACGTCGTGGCCGCCGATCCGCACGTCCCTGCGGGCCACGCGGGTGACGTGGGCCACCACCGGGCAGAGCCGCAGGCTCTCTTCGAGGCAGGCCCGGAGATAGGCGTCATCCGTCCGCGCGCGCGTCAAAGCCTCCGGGTGTTGGTGGAGATGGGCGAAGGCCCAGGCCAGGGCGGCCGCGCCCGTGTCGTGCCCGAAGAGCAGGAGGGCCAGGACTTCGGTGGCGATCTCGTCGTCCGAGAGGTTGCCGCCTTCTTTCACGATGCGGGCAAGCCCGGCGTCCCCGGGAGCCGTACCGGCACGGTGCTCAGCAATCCTCTCCCGCAGGTACGCCCGCAGGCGACGGCGGTTCCGCAGGGCCCGGCCCCAGGGAGAGAGCGGGCCGAGATCCACATGGAGCGGCTTCAGGAACAGGACCCACGGGCTCTCGAAGGAGAGGAGGAAGGCATCCACGAGCCGCTCGGCGTCCAAGGTGGCGGCGTCGCCGAAGATCAGGCGGACGATGGCGCGGAGCGAGATCCTCCGGGCGAGGTCGTAGAGGGCGAATTCGGATCCAGGGGCGATCTCCTCCAACGCCTCGGCGGTGGTCCGTACCGTCATCTCGTCCAGCCGCTCGATCTCTCGGCCGAAAAGGGGCGCCACGATTCGGCGGCGGGCCGCGTGATCCTCGCCGTCGAGGGTGATGAGCGAGCGGTCGCCCATGACCTCCTTGAGGGCGGCGATCCCCCGGCCGGCGTCGAGGTCCGGATGGTTCGTCATCTCCCGGATGAGCACGGGGTCACCGATTACGAAGACGCGGCCCAGGAGGGCGAGGTCGAGCCAGAAGGTGAGGCCGCTGCGCCGGCGGGCGTGGTCTAAGACGGCGTAGGGATTCTTGAGCCAGATCCTGCTTTGCCCGATCCGATCGAGAACCTCTCCGCCTCTTGCCCGCACGACCTCACCCTCCGGCTCCCTCTCCTAAAGGAGAGGGACTAGAGCTTGCCGGCTTGCATTTCTCTCCCTCTCCTTTAGGAGAGGGAGCCGGAGGGTGAGGTCGTACGGGCATCTTCCGCCGGTACTTCCGCTCATACGCCGCCAACGCCTTGTAGAACGTGGCAGCGATCTGCCGTCCCCGGGAATCCTGGATCGAGCCCAGCCGCGCGCCCAGGGCCGCGATGGCGGCGGCGCCCCGGCGATGCTCGCTTTGCAGCCACTCCTGGACGGCGGGCTTGTCGAGGAGCGGCGAGAGGTCCGTCTGCCCCGCCGTCCACCCGGCCCGCGCCAACACCTCGGCGGGGATGTTGAAGAGCCCCTTCTGGAAGTCCTTCTCCAGGTCGCGGACGGGGGAGACCCAGGTGAGGGCCTCGATCAGCTCGGGCACGCCGGCCGCGCGCAAACCGGCCCCGGAGAAGGCGAAGGTCAGGTCGAACGAGTAGGCGAAGGTCTTGCGGTGGTGCCCGGCGAGCCTCGGCGGCGCTCCAGACCCGGCGGGCGTCCATGCGGCGCCGGTCTTCGAGGAGCACCTCGAAGAGGTCGATCATCTCGCGCCGCTCCGCGTCCCCCGCGGTGGCGGCCACGTACCCCGCCAGTTGCTCGGCGGGTGAGAATCCGGCCGGCGCCAAGCCCCGCAGAACGCGCAGGACGGCCTGAACGAAGGCTTCCGGCTCCTCCTTCACCTTCCGGTCGCCGTCGAGCACGTCGTCCACGCTCTGGGCCAGGGCGTAGGCGGCGCGCAGCAGGCGGGTCTCCTGCCAGCGGCCGAGAGAGGTGCGGACGAGGGCGAAGGCGACCAGCAGATACCGTGGATGCCGGCGGGCGAAGTGGGTGAATTCCTTGAAGCTCAGCCCCTCGATCCTCAAAGCTTCCAGCACCGGCTCCCGGGAAGCCTGCCGCTGCACCGTGGCCACCGCGGCCAGGCCGAGCGCGGCACCGCCGAGAAGGTCGAGCAGGTGGTGCTCGTGGAGGAACAGGGTGGAGGCGGCGACCCCCGCCCCCCAGAGGAAGAACAGGCTGCGGCCGAGCCAGCCGCACCGCCGTCCGAACACCACGGCCGCGGTGACGGCGAAGGCCACGTGGAGCGAGGGGAATTCGTTGTACTCCAGGTTCATCCGGTCCGCGAAGCGGAAGAGGCCGGCGAAGAGGCCCGAGGCCACCCGCTCCGGGTAGGCCTGCGCCGTGGGGAGCACCAGGAAGAAGACCCCGGCGACGAGTGTCTCCACCGTCAAGGTGACGAAGAACGGCGTGAAGCTGCGCCACGTACGCAGGATGAACGGCGTCAGGAGGAGCACCAGCGGCACCGAGAGGTAGACGACCGAGAAGGACGGGAAGAACGGCAGGTTGAGCTCCCAGGCGAAGTGGAAGCCCGGGCCGGGATTGCGCAGCCCGGCGAGCAGGCTGGCGCCGCCGTAGACCGAGAAGAAGATCTTCGAGAACAGGTACGCGAGCGGCAGCGAGAACCGCAGGCTCGGCCAGCCGGGCCAGGCCAGGAGGGGCTCGGCACCCGGACTCCCGGGAGACTACGGGTTGCCATGGGACTTCACGGCGCCTCCTCGCCCGGCCAGGGGCGGGGTCCGCGCCACATCTGCAGATAGATCCGTAGAAACGATGGACGCTCTTCCGCGAAGTCCACGTACTTCGGCAGGTGAAGCCACGGCACGCTCGGATGCTGGTGGTGCGCCCGGTGATGGTGATAGTTGAGGAACAGGTACTGCACGACCCGGCTGACCCGGAGGTTCCAGGCGCCGTCGTGCACGTCGCGCACGCTCCAGGCATGGTCCGCGTACTGGAGCGAGCTCCAGTTGAGGGCGAAGGCGGCGTAGCAGGTGAGCCAGCCCGCGAGACTCAAGTCGAGCACCCAGAACATCGCGGCCTGCAGGGCGAGAGAGAACAGGATCTCCAGGCGAATCCGTCCTTCGGGCACGCTCTCGAAGCCCGAGAGCATGGCCTCGGCGCTGGTCTGGCGGGCCACCCGCGAGGAGAACAGGGCCCGCCGGAAGAGCCCCGGCGCGAGGAGGTAGGCCACGCACGCGAGGGGCGGCAGCAGCCAGTAGACGCCGGTGAGGATGCCGTACCACTGGCACGCCTTGAGCGGGCGGTTGTCGTCCGGCAGGAAGTAGTCGAACAGCTCGACGTCCGTCCGGTTGCGGCGGTGGTGCCCCAGGTGGCAGACGCGCTGGAAGGTGAAGCCCGTGGGGAAGAAGGCGGCGGTGAGCCGGCCGAAGGCGTCGTTGACGCCCCGGCGCGGATGGAAGATGCCGTGCACCGACTCGTGGAGCAGCGAGAAGATCGTGTTGTTGACGAACGAGAAGGCGAACGCCGCCCCCAGGCGCCAGCCCCAGGACTCCGTATGGGAGGCCAGCCAGAGCAGCCCTAAGGCCGCCGGCACGGCGGCGGCCGTCAGGGCCAGGTTGAGCCTTCCGGGGATGGGTTCGCCTTCGCTCATTTCTTCATGCGGCTGCGCAGGGGGATGGCGAGGATCAGCCCGACCAGCAGGCCCACGACGGCGCCGATGCCGCCGCCCTTGAACGCCGCCGCCCGGCTCTTCTGGAGGAGGATCGTGTTGTCGAAGGCGTCGGGCGAGGCCTGGAAGGCGGCGATCTTGAACCGGCCGTCCTGGCGCACCAGGGCGCAGGTCCAGCGGGTGGCCACCGGCAGCTCGGTCCCATTCTTCATGGTGTAGACGGCGTCCGAGTCGCCGAAGGCGAGGCCGGTGTCGCCATAGAGGTCCGTCAGGCGGTCGACCTTCATGTCGAGCCGGACGCTCTTCAAGATCGCGTCAGGCCCCTTGAGCATGCGGTTGAAGTAGTCGCGCACCTCGTTGGGGCCGCGGCAGACCTTGTTGTTCATGGGGGTGAACACCACGTTCGGGTGGAGGTGGGGGACGATGGCGTCGAAGTCCCCCTTGGCGATGGCGGCCAGGATCTCGTCGCGGATGGCGCGGATCTCCTCGTGGAGCGCCTCGGGCGAGGGGGCCGGCGTGGCCGCGGGAGCGCCGGAAACGGCGGGGGCTGCCGGGGTGCTGGCCTGTGCGAAAGCGGCCGGCGCGAGGCTCAGGGACAGCAAGGCGATCGACAACAAGGTCTTCATTCCACTCCTCCTGCCCGCAGGCTCGGGCTGGCTGGCACGTCGTCCATATCCTCCGGGATATCCTCCGGCAATTGGCACAGGTACCCCAGAAACTCGTTCAGTATCTCGTCGAACGGCCCGCCCGCGCTGGGGTGGAACCGCATGTCGTCCATGAAGGCCACGTCCTTCTCGATGAACCCCGAGTAGAGCCGGCGGGCGAGGCGGGCACGGACCGAGGCGGCCCAGCCGAAGCGCCCCCGGTGGGCTCCGAAGACGGGGACGATCTCGACCCCCTCCTCGACCGGCCGCAGGCAGAGCATCAGGGCGCTCCGGGTCCGTCCGAGATCACTCTCGACCGTGATCACCGTCCCCCCGAAGCAGGTCACCGTGATCTGGATCCGGTCCCCGGAGAGCCACTGGATGGCCCGGTCCTCCACCGTCCGCCCCGTTACGCGCGAGACGTAGCACATCCGCAGGCGGTAGGGATCGAGCCGCTCCAGCACCGGCTCCGTCCGCAGAGCCCGGCCATGGACCGTCCGCAGGTGCTGAATGTCGAAGCCGTTGGCCGCGATGGCGGGCCAGGGGCAGCGCAGCCGTACGGGGGAGCCGGCCAGGGTGTGGATCGCGTCCTCCCCGGCGGTGCTCCAATCCGGCGCCGGGTAGCGGGGCATGGGGCCGTTGAACAGGAAGACCGAGCCGTACCGTTCCGCGACCGGGTAGACCCGCTGGCGCAGGGAGCGCGGCGCGGCATCCGCCCCGGGGATGCGGTGGCACGCGCCGTCGCCGGCCCAGTCCCAGTGATGGAGGGGGCAGCGCAGGGCGTCCCCCACCACCTCGCCATGGGCGAGATGGGTCCCCATGTGCGAGCAGTGGGCGGCCAGGGCATGCGCCTGGCCGTCCTCACGCCCCCGGTAGACGGCGAAGGACCGTCCGGGCAGGTTCCACCGCAGCACCTTCCCGGGTGGGAGGTCTCGCGATCCGCAGACCCGGTACCAGGACTGCAGCCGGTCCGGAACGCGCCAGTCAGTCTCCATCAGGTTGTTCAAGCGTCTCCATTGTAGACCGCGGACCAGCCGGAAAGAGGCGAGAGCGCGAGCGGCTTCACATCCCCCATCCGCTGCCCCCGTTCGCGGCACCGGCGGAGGTAGAGGGAGAAGCCGTCCCGTTCGATCTGAAAGACCCGCACCGGCGCGAGCTGGCCCAGGGCCACGCAGGCCCGGTAGTGGGGATTGGCGGCCAGCTCCTCCTCGACCGCCTGGGCCAGATCCGGGGGAGTGAGATCGGCTTCCAGAAAGAGGACGTACCCTGGTGGCGTCCCCTCCTCGGGAGCCAGCATCGCAAACCGTGGGGCGACTCCCACCCGCCGGAATGCCCGCTCCAGGACCCCGGCCACGAAGCTCTCATGGAGCTTTTCGCCGCACAGGTCCGAGACGTGCCCTTCCTTCCCCAGGAACCGCAGCGAGGGCGTGCGCCCCACGAAGCCCGTCACCGCAACCCGGTCCTCCAGGCGGTACCGGTACAGCCCGCCACCCGTGGTCAGGACGACCGAGTAGACGCCGCCCGGCTCGATCTCGTGCGCCAGCCTCGGCTGATCCTCCTCGTCCAGGAATTCGAAGAAATGGGACCGGACCGCGAGGGGCCACGCGCCCTGGAAGGGAATCGTCACGAACCCCTCCGTCGCCAGCAGCCCCTTGGGTTGGATCTCCACACCTGGGAACATCCGGCGAACTTCCTCCAGATGGAGCACCGCGTGGCCGTCTCCCCAGCAACTGATGAGCCCCAGGCGGGGCCAGATCTGGGTGAGGTCTCCCGGCTCGAGGTTTCTCAGCTCCGGAAAATCCTTCCTCAGATCCTCCCAGAACCGGGGCAGAGCCCCCATCAACAGAGTCAGAAAACTGGGATGCCAGACGGAGATCACCGTCAGATCCCGCCGCCGTAGGAGGTGACGGAGGGTGGCGAAGCGGAACGAATCCGCGTCCGGAGCGAAACGGACGGTGCCCGGTACCGCGAGCGTCGAATCCACCAGCCGTTTCCAGAATCCCCCCAGGTACTCCGAGTCCTCCTCGAAACCCACCTTCACCGGCCCCGCCGTCCGCTCCTCCTCCAAGGCGACCGGCGTGATCGACCAGTACGCGCACCCCAGGGCCAGCCGGGGGCGAGTCCTTGTAGAGATCGAAAACCCAGGGAGCCACGGCCCGGCGGATCTCCCGCTGCATCGCCCCCGTGTACGGAATCCGCTTCGCCGCCGAAGACGATCCGCTGGTCAGCTCCAGCGTCCGCACCGGGGACCGGGTCAGAACGGAGGGCTCGCCCGAGGCGACGCGGTCGATCCACGAAGCGAAGTCCGCGTACGTGGCCAGGGGGACCCGCTCCTGGAATTGCCGGACGGTGCGGATTTCGGAAAACCGGTAGTGCCGTCCGAAAGCCGTCTCGGCGTTCTCCCGGAGGGAGCGGAGGAGGATGGAGGTCTGGGTTCTCTCCGGATCTTTGAGGGCGGCGCGGAACCGGAGGTAGCCCCCGGAGTTGGTGGCCAGCCAGGGGATGGTGTTCAAGCTGCCCCCTTTGGCTCGACGGCAGAAGGCGCGCGTGCAGACACGATAGGTTCTCGACGGGCATGTTCCATTCGGTTAGGATTCCGCTCGAAACCATGTTCAGACTCGAATTCACGGAAAGCGCTATCGACGACCTCCGCTCTCTGGAGAAGTCCGAACAGCGCTATATCTTGGAGGCCCTCAAGCTTCAACTTGCGGCCGAGCCTCAGATCCAGACCCGAAATCGCAAACCTCTCCGGCCCAACGAGCTGGCCACCTGGGAGCTGCGGGTTGGCGCCTTTCGAGTGTTCTACGATATCGAGGGTGGCGTCGTGAAGGTGAGAGCGGTGGGTTGGAAGGAGCATAATAGACTGGTGATCCGAGGTCAGGAGTTCAAGCTATGAGAAGAGTCAACGTCACGTCAGCCTCCAATTTGACCGAGTTGCTGGATCTCGCGGGCGAGGAAAACGTGGTCCTGAAGACCCAGGAGGGCCGTGAATTCATCCTTGCCGAGATCGATGACTTTGAGACCGAGGTTGAGTCCGTTCGGCAGAACCAAGCCCTTATTCAGCTTTTGGAAGAGCGTTCGAAGGAGGAAAGAACCTACTCTCTCTCAGAGGTCGAACAGAAGCTTGGCTTAGCCTGAGCCTTTGGAGGAGAAGCTCTACCTTTCCTTCTCTCCACATCCGCCGTCCCGCCCCTGTCAGGTTCTCCTCCGTGATTTCCGTCAGGCAGACCAGCTCATCCCCCCGAACCCAGCCCGGGTTCCGCTCCAGGAAGAAGGCGATGTGGGGGTCCGCCAAGCGCCCCTCGGGGACTTCGTCCAACCCTTCCCGCAGTACCTGGGGCTCGGGGAAGCGCACGATCCCTTCCTGGGGATGGTAGGCCGGCCCGAAGCACCGGTCCGCCAGGAAATCCATCAAGGTCTGGATTTCCGGCAGGCGCCGGAGCGTCATGGCGGGGCCAGAACTCGCGCCAGAAGACGGGGAGGAACCGGTAGGTGCGGAATCCGGAGGTGAGGAGCAGCCAGTAGAGAGGCCCTTGGGGGTGGCGCTCGCGCAGGGCCCGCACGGCGGCGATCCAGCTCTTCGGCAGGGCCGCCGTGCCCCAGGCGCCCCGCTCGACGATGGTGTCGCCGGAATAGAGCAGGGTGACCGGCTCGCCCTGCGGCCCCTGGGTCTCCTGGATCTGGAGGGTGGAGAAGCCCCGAAGCCCGTCGTCGTCCTCCAGGAGCAGCACCCAGTTCTTCCCCGCGAGATCGGCCGCGAAGCGCTCCGGGGTCACGCCCAGGAAGTGCGCGGCCAGAAGGGCGAGCATGGAGCCCCGTTCCGCCGCCGTGAGGTCGTCCCGCGCGACCAGCCGTCCTCTACGCACCCTCACAATAGGGCGACCTCGACATGGGGCATGCGCCCATCGAGCGCCTCCCCACCTCTTCCCAATGGACGGTATAGAGCGTGCTCGCGTACTCCCGCGGCCGGAACCGCTTCTCGAGCCAAGCACGCCAGGGATGGCGCGAGGCGAGGCCGATCACCCCGTAGACCAGACCCCGTGCCCGCGCCTCGGCATAGGCCGCTTCCACGAGCGCCTGAAAAATCCCGGGATCATCCCCATCCACCGCCACGTGGGAGAGGTAGGCGTGGGGGAGACGTTGCCCCGGCTCCGGCAGGCGCGGTGTCCCCAGAATCGGAGAGAGCCGGTTGAGCCAAGGCCGCCACCGGGCGAGGCGTGGGCCGTAGCCACGGACCACCACCTGCTTGAAGCCGCCCTGGTCCCAGAGTGCCAGGCATCCCACGGTTTCTCCTCCTGAGGTGGCGACGAAGAAATCCTCCGGAGCCAGCCCCCGGCTTCGTTCCGGCGAAAGGAGATCCTGGACGGTGAAGCGCGGCGCGAGCTGGTACCGCCGCCGGTTTCGCTCCAGGCAGGCCACGATTCCGGGCAGGCGCTCCCGTGTTCCCCGTTCGATCCCCAGAATCTTCCTCGGCCGGGACGTGGTGGGGATCACGAGCGTCGAGCAACCTTCGACTTCCCGGTACGCCGGCAGACCGGGCAATCCCGCTTCCGAGCAGGCGGCGGGCGACCTCGTTGTCCGCGATGATGCTGGTCAGGTCGAACGGCAGCTCGTCCGACGCCCGAAAGGAGCGGAGCAGCTCATACCCTGCCACGAGCAGCCGCTTGCGACCCCGGAAGGCGCGGTCCACCCGGAGCTGGCTCAGGTAGCCCAGCCGGACCGGCTCGCCGTTGACGAAAGCGTTCCAGACCGACCGGCTGCCCATGCCCACGATGCCGGTGCCGGCGGGATCGCGGGCCACGATCGTCCGGTGCGGCTCGCCCTCGACGGCTGCCGCGAGGAATGCGTTCGGCTCCCGCTCCAGGGAGACCCGGATCGTCGCCGTCCATGGGATTGTCGCGGAGCAGGCGCCGGATCTCCGGGTCGTCCTCCGGCCTTGCCGTCTCGACAATCAATTCGCGGGAAGCAGCGGTCCTTGCCAGCCTTCGACTCCGAGCGGGAAGTGGTTGCGGCCGTCCACGTCGGCGCGGTGGAGGTGGTTGATCAGGAAGAAGTTGCGGAACATGAAGAAGTCCGACCGGTTGACCGGATCGACGGACCTGCTTGAGGATGCTCGGCCAGGAGTAGAAGGACCGCCGCGCCTCGACGCAGCCGCGCTCGACGTCCTCGGCCGACATCCGTGCCGGCTGGAACGGGACCTTGTTGTAGCTGTAGGGGTCGTCGAGCCACCAGGCGTCGTAGAGCAGCCGCCCCTCGGCCTCCAGCCGGCGGTAGAGCGGCGTGCCGGGGAAGGGCGTCAGGTGGTTGAAGGCCGCGATGTAGAAGCCGTGCTCGCGGGCGAAGTCCACCGTCGCGCGAGAAGTCTGCCGGCGTGTCGTCGTCGTAGCCGAAGATGAAGGTGCCGTAGAGGCGGATGTCGTGGCGCCGCAGGTTCGCGAGCGCCTTCTCGTAGCCGCCCCGCATGGTGTTGAACCCCTTGTTCATGGCGCGCGAGGTTCTCGGGGTTCGAGGCTCTCGAAGCCGATCAGCACGCCCTGGCAGCCGCTGCGCTCCAGGAGGTCGAGGAACTCCTCGTCGTGCGCGGCGTTGATGCTCGCCTGGCTCACCCAGCGGATCTTCAGCGGGATCAGCGCGCGGAAGAACTCCTTGGCCTGCGCCAGGTTGGACGTGATGTTGTCGTCCACGAAGAAGAAGAGCGTCTTGCTCGCCCTTGAGCGCCGCGATCTCGGCGAGGATCTCGTCCGGCGGCCGGCGGGTCTGGGTGGCGCCGAAGACGGTCTGCACCGCGCAGAAGTCGCACTTGAAGTGGCAGCCGCGCCCGGCCTCGACCAGCCCGATGGGGAGGTAGCGCTTGCCGCGGAAGATCGGCCGGTCCGGGCGGAGCCCCGCGAGGGAGGTCGCGCCCCGGCTGGCGGTAGATCTTCTCGAGCCGTGCCGTGGCGCCAGTCGTCGATCACCTCGGGCCAGAGCGCCTCGGCCTCGCCCACCACCACGGCCTCGGCGTAGCGCGCGACCTCGTCCGGGCAGAGGCTGGCGTGGAAGCCGCCCATGACCACGGGCACGCCGCGCCGCCGGTACTCGGTGGCGATCTGGTAGGCGCGCCGGGCCGTGTAGGTCTCGACGCGGATGGCCACGAGATCGGTGGGCTCGTCGAAGGGGATCCGCTCCATGCGGTCGTCGTAGAAGCGGACCTCGACGTCCGGCGGCGTCAGCCCGGCGATCAGGGCCGGCGGCAGCGGCTCCATCTGCCAGGTGCGGATGTAGGAGTCGTCGCCCGCGCGGCGGCCGATGCAGGGGTGGACGAGCGTGAGCTTCATGCCCTTCATGCGGCGGCCGACCGCTCCCGCCCCAGGCCCAGGATCCAGTCGCAGTTGTAGAAGCGGTGCAGGTTGTGGGCGTAGAAGCGGTAGCCGAGGTTGGTGCCGAGCCGCACCGGCCAGCGGGCTCGGCGAGGACGCCAGGCGCTTCCAGCATGGACGGCGACGCTGTAGGCGTGCTTCCAGGCCGTCTCGATGCCGCTCTGCAGCTCCTCGACGCTCATCTGCGCGGGCTGGAAGACCACGTGCTGGCCGTCGTACAGCTCCCAGTTGCGGGTGAGGATGCGCCCCTCGCTCTCCAGCCGGTGGTAGCAGCGGCGTGCCCGGGAAGGGCGTCACCACGGCGAAGCGCGGCAGGTCGATCCGCGCCTCCACGGCGAAGCGGGCGGTCTCCAGGAAGACTCGGGCGTGTCGTGGTCGAGGCCGAACACGAAGCAGCCCTGCAGGGCGATGCCGTGCCGGTGCAGCCGCTCCACGACCTCGCGATAGCGCTCCGGCGAGTTGAAGCCCTTCTTCGAGTCGCCGCAGGTTCTCCCGCGAGATCGATTCGAGGCCCATCAGCAGGCCCTTGCAGCCGCTCTGCTGGGCCAGCTCCAGCAGGTCGGGCGTCGTCCGCCAGCAGCACGGTCGCGAGGCCGTACCACTGCACGCTGCAGCGGGATGAGCGCCTCGAACAGCCGCGCCGCGTAGTCGCGGTCCGCGATCAGGTTCAGGTCGACGAAGATCAGCTTGCGCGCGCCGCTTCTGGCGGATGTCCGCGACGACCTCCTCGACCGGCTTCTGGAACGGCTTGCTGCCCCCAGGCCGAGGGCACCACGCAGAAGTCGCAGCTTGTGGACGCAGCCGCGGGTGGCCTCGAAGACGTCGTCGGTGAGGAAGCGCCCGCGGGGCAGGAGGTCGCGCCGGGGGAACGGCATGCCCGCCGAGCGAGAGGCCGGGGCGCTGGTCGTAGCGCGGCGCATGCGGCCGGCCGCGAAATCGCGCAGCAGCTCGGGCCACGTCTCCTCGGCGTAGCCCACCACGATCGCGTCGGCGTGCGGCTGGGCGTCCTCGGGAATCAGGGTCACGTGCGGCCCGCCGAGCACCACCGGGATGCCCCGCGGCGCAGCCGCCCCGCCAGCTCGTAGGCGCGCGGCGCCGTGCCGGTGATCACCGTCAGGCCGACCAGGTCCGCCTCGATCGTCTCCAGGTCGACCTCGTCGATCCCCTCGTCGATCAGCCGGATCTCGGCGCCCAGCTCCTCCGGCACCAGCGCCGCGAGGGTGGTGAGCGTCAGCGGCATGTAGCGCAGCGACTTCCGGAAGATGCCGCCGCGGTGCCGGTAGAGCGGCCCCTTGGGAGAGATCAGGACGATGCGCGGGCCGTTCTGCATGTCCGGCATCCTGAGCCGGGGGCTTCGGAGTTGTCAAGGCAGGGTCCAATCTTGGGGCATCGCGGAAGTTGCGATTCCCAAGTACGGCGATCTAGAATTCATGGCGTGAAACCGACAACTCGCCGTACCTCGCGGAGTCGCGTCTCCCAGCCGGAGCCGCGCCTGGCCGCCCAGAAACCAATTGTGCAACAGCCTGTTTCACAATTGACCTTGGACTATCCCCTCCTTCTCGAAGCCTTGAAGACGCGAATCCATGCGGCCCAGGTCAGAGCAGTCCTGGCCGTCAACCGTGAGCTCGTGCTGCTCTACTGGGAGATTGGAAACAAGGTCCTCGAAAGTCAGCATCGGGAGGGCTGGGGAGCGAAGGTCATCGATCGATTGGCTGCCGACCTGCAGAAGGCCTTTCCCCAGGTCACCGGCTTTTCTCCGCGGAACCTGCTCATTCATGCGGGCCTTCGCCGAAGAATTCCCGGAGGAGGAATTTGTGCAACAGGCTTGTTTCACAAATTCCCTGGGGGCACATCGTCCGGCTCCTGCAGCAGGTCAAGGACCGAGCCGAGCGGGAGTTCTACGTCCGCCAAGCCATCCTCCACGGCTGGTCCCGGGCCGTGCTCGTGCATCAGATCGAGTCCGGCCTCCATGGACGCCAAGGCAAGGCCCTCAACAACTTCGACCGCGTCCTCCCGGCGCCACAGTCCGACCTCGCCCGGGAGATCCTCAAGGATCCCTATATCTTCGATTTCCTGGGGCCCGAAGCCGCGGAGCGGGAGATCGAGAAGGGGCTCGTCGCCCAGGTTCGCAAGTTTCTCCTGGAGCTGGGGTCCGGCTTCGCCCTGGTCGGCACTCAAGTGCACCTGGAGGTCGACGGCCAGGATTTCTACCTCGACCTCCTCTTCTACCACCTCCGTCTGCGCTGTTTCATCGTGGTAGACCTCAAGGTGGGGGAGTTCCAGCCTGAGCATGCGGGAAAGATGAGCTTCTACGTCTCCGCCGTGGACCACCACTTCCGCCATCCGGACGACCAGCCCACGGTCGGGCTGATCCTGTGCAAGACCAGGAGCCGGCTCGTGGCCGAGTACACCCTCCAGGGGATTCGGTCTCCGATCGGCGTGGCCGCCTATCAACGGATGCCGGAGCACCTCCGGGGAACCCTGCCGAGCCCGGCGGATCTCGAAGCCCTGCTCACAGCGGCGCCAGCCGCGCCGTGAAGTGCCGCAGGTGCTGCGGCTCCTCGACGATGCGCAAGCCACGGAGCGCGTCCTTCCCACGGGCGACTTCCTCGGCCACCTCCACCAGATAGTCGATGTGGCTCTGGGTGTAGACCCGCCGGGGGATCGCCAGCCGCAGAAGCTCCAGCGGGGCCTGCCGCTCCTCGCCCGTGGCCGGGTCCTTGCCGCCGAACATCAGCGTGCCGATCTCCACCCCCCGCACGCCGCCTTCGACGTAGAACGCCGCCGCCAGCGCCTGGCCGGGGAGCTCCCGGGGCGGGATGTGGGAGAGGAAGGCGCCCGCGTCGATGTAGACCGCATGCCCGCCCGTGGGCTGCACGATGGGCATGCCGGCCCGCATGAGTCCCTCGCCCAGGTAGTGGGTGGAGGCCACGCGGTAGCGGAGGTAGTCCTCGTTCACCACCTCGGTCAAGCCCACGGCGATGGCGTCGAGGTCCCGCCCGGCCAGTCCGCCATAGGTGGGGAAGCCCTCGGTGAGGATGAGCAGCTCTTCCTCCTGGCGCGCCAGACGGTCCTCGTTGGCAGCCAGGAAGCCGCCGATGTTGGCGAGGCCGTCCTTCTTGGCGCTGAAGGTGGCCCCGTCCGCCAGCGAGAACATCTCGCGGGCGATCGACTCGACGCTGCGCTCCCCCTGCCCCTCCTCGCGCAGCTTGATGAACCAGGCGTTCTCCGCGAACCGGCAGGCGTCCAGGAAGAAGGGCACGCCCGCCTCACGGCACCAGGCGCTCGCCGCCCGCAGGTTCGCCAGCGAGGCCGGCTGGCCGCCGCCGGAGTTGTTGGTGACGGTCATCATCACGCAGGCGATCCGGTCGCGGTCCTCCTCCAGGTGCCGCTCCAGGGCCGCGAGGTCGATGTTCCCCTTGAACGGGCTCAGGTCCGAGGGGATCCGGGCCTCCGGCACGGGGATGTCCACGGCCCGGCCGCCCAGGGCCTCGACGTTCGCCCGGGTGGTGTCGAAATGGGTGTTGTTGAGCACGATCTTCCCCGCCACCCCCAGGCAGGCGAAGAGGATGCGCTCCGCCGCCCGCCCCTGGTGGGTGGGGACGACGTGCCGGAACCCGGTGAGCTCCTTGACCCGCGCTTCGAAGCGGAACCAGGAGTTGCTGCCGGCGTAGGACTCGTCGCCCCGCATCACGGCGGCCCACTGCTCGGCCGACATGGCCCCCGTGCCCGAATCGGTCAACAGGTCGATCAGGATGTCGTTGGCGGCGATGCGGAACAGGTTCCAGTCCGCCCGGGCCAGGATCTCCATCCGCTCCTCCCGGCTGGTCATGCGGATGGGCTCCACGGTCTTGATGCGGAACGGCTCGATGATGGTTTTCACGGGATCTCCTTGGCAGTGCCGGCCCGATTCTTTCGCGGACCCGGTCCCGGATTCGCCGCCCCTGCGGGTAGGGGAGAGGTCGCGGCCGGGGCGTAACTTGCGCTATACTTACGCCCATGGAGACGCTGGTAACCCTCCGGGGGCGCGGGGCGGCGCACAATCCCACGAACCGGTTCGAGACGATCGAGGTGGAGCGGGACGAGGAGGTTCCCGGCCCCGATCACGTGGAGACCTCGCTGCTGCGGGACACCTCACGCTCCCTCATCACCCGCAACGACAGCCCGGACGTGGGATTCGACGTCTCGATCAACCCCTACCGGGGGTGCGAGCACGGCTGCGTCTATTGCTACGCCCGCCCGTTCCACGAGTACCTGGGTTTCTCGGCGGGGCTCGACTTCGAGAGCCGCATCCTGGTCAAGGAAGACGCCCCGGAGATCCTCCGCAAGGAATTGTCCTCCCCCCGGTGGAAGCCCCAGACCCTTGCCATGAGCGGCGTGACCGATTGCTATCAACCGGTCGAGCGCAAGCTGGAGATCACCCGCCGGTGCCTGGCCGTGCTCGCCGAATTCAGGCACCCCGTGGGGATCATCACCAAGAACGAGCTGGTGACGCGGGACATCGACCACCTCTCGGAGCTTGCCGGGTACGGCGCCGCCGCCGTGGTCCTCTCCATCACCACCCTCGACCCCGAGGTGGCGCGCAAGATGGAGCCGCGGGCCTCCCACCCGCGGGACCGCCTGAAGGCCATCGAGAAGCTCGCCAAGGCGGGAATCCCCGTGGGGGTGAACGTGGCGCCCGTGGTGCCCGCCATCACGGACCACGAGCTGCCGAAGATCCTGGAAGCGGCGGCCAACGCCGGCGCCACCACCGCGGGCTATATCCTCCTGCGCCTCCCCGGGGCCGTGGCGGGCCTCTTTGAAGACTGGCTCGAACGCCACTTCCCGGACCGCAAGGACAAGGTGCTCAACCGCCTGCGCGAGCTGCGCGGCGGCAAGCTCTACGACCCGCGCTTCGGCAGCCGCATGAAGGGAGAGGGGCTCTACGCCGACCAGATCCGCACGACCTACGAGACCTTCAAGCGGCGGTACGGCCTGGACAAGCCCCGGCCCGAGCTGTCCACGGCCTCCTTCCGGAGGCCGGGACAGGGAATCCAGCTCGGGCTGTTCGGGTAGACGGGGCGCCTAACTAAACGGGAGCAGGAATCGGCGGCAGGGTTCCCGCCGCGCGGGCCTTCTTCTTCTTGACTCCCACCGAGATCAGCCACGCGATGGCTCCCAAAGCCACCACCAGGAGGCCGATGCCCAGGAGCGGCCGGACCACGATCCAACTGATGGCGATCGTCACCAGCGAGAGGAAGAAGGCGGTCAGGAAGCTGAAGAAGCCGAGCCCGGCGCCGAGGAGGGTCCCCACGAGCGGGACGACGTCGGCGAACACGGCGATCGGCTTGAACACCATCAGCAGGCCCAGGAACATCAGGATGAAGCCGACGGCGCGGAGGATCCAGGTCATCACCCGGTTCGCATCCTGGGCGGACTTGAACATCGCCTCGGCGCTGTGCGTCCCCTCGTCCACCAGCAGGATGTCGTCCCCCGCCTCGGTCGGGTAGGCCTCGAACGTGTCGCCGACCTGGCGGGCGATCAGGCTCCGGGGCCCCGGCTCGACGACCTGGAAGGAGATGCGGGTGTCGCCCACGGCGGGCGAAGAGGGGTTCGCTCCCAGGTAGTAGCGGCCCTGGTCGATTTGGCCGTCCGGTCCCCCACCTGCGGGAGGTCCGCGGAATCGGCCTTGACGGGAAGGTCGACCGCCTCGTTGATCTGGGCCACCTGCTCGGGCGACAACGTGAACGCGCCGAGGGTGATGGAGTCCGCCGTCAGGGTCGAGCTTCTCGATCGGCAGGGCACCGGGGTTCTCATGCCCCTCGGGGTGCTGGAACGAGGAGGAGTCCACGGCGTCGTCCGACCACTGCTGCTTGTAGTCGTAGGTGGTCACCGTCTCGGTGCCGCCGCCCAATTTCTTCTTCTCCTCGGAATGCTTCTCCTCGACCCACTGGTACATCTCGACCTTGCGGAGGAGCTTCAAGGCGTTCGCGGACACGCCAAGCTCCTCGTCCGCCAGGGTCTCTTCCGTGGTCACCGGCCCGCTCACGTGGACGAGCCGCCCCTCGTTCGCGGGATCGGCCTTGTCGGCCGGCACGCTGATCACGGCGCTTGCCCCTTCCTCGAGGCTGTTGGCCGTCTTCACGGCCCGCCCCTCGTTCCAGAAGAGGAGCGGGAACGAGGCGACGAAGAAAATCAGCCCCACGAGGACGCTCTTGATGGACTGGCCGAGACGCGAGAACCAGGACTGGCTGCTCACTTCCCGATAGGAATTGGCCACGGCATGTCCCCCCACGCTACTTTGATACGGTGGATTGTGGGCGAGACCCTACCCCCCAAGGGCGGGCAGGGTCAAGCCGGCCAGGTTCAAGCGGCCCTCTCTCCGCTATCCCTCACGCCGGATCCGGAACGCCGCCAGCGCCTGGGGCTTGCCGGGAGGGAGCTTCTCGGCCATGCGGCGTATCGCCTTCTTCCAGCTCGCCTGCGCCGTCCACTTCTTGATGTCGATCGGCTCGGGGTGGAGGGTCTCGCTCGTCAGAAGCTCGGCGAGGTCGGGCCGGGGCTCGCCCTTGGCGTCCAGGGCCACGGCCCGCCAGTCCGTGCCCTCTTTGTAGATCGCCAGCAGGCCGAAGACCTCCTCGCCGCCGGGGATCTGGAGCAGGGCCACCCGCCCCCGCGAGCCGTCTTCCAATTCGTGGAGCACGCCTTCGACCAGCGGATGGCCGGAGGAGAAGAAGTCGAGCGTCTCCTCGTCCACCGCCCGCTCGCGGCTGAACGTGCCCAGGTAGCCTGATCCCGCCGGCACCCCCGGGAGATGGTCCACCAGCGCCTCGTAGCCGAATTCGATCCGCCAGGTCCGTTCGCCGCTCTGGGGATCGACCTCGAAGCCGAAGCGCGAGGCGGCCCGCACCACCACGTCCTCGTTCAGCGCGTCGAGGTCCGGCGGCACGCGGGAGAGGATCTCCCCGGCCATCTCCGGCCGGTAGGGATCGCGGTGCAGCTCGTGGTAGGCCGCCCGCTGCACCCGGTCGTGGGCCGCCTGGGCCTCGCGCAGCACCTTGTCGAACGCCTCGGGCGCGACCTCCTCCGGCCCTTCCACGGCGGTGCGCTCTATCGCCTGGGCCGCGTGGCGCAGCTCTTTCTCGAGGCCGCCCAGGGGCTCCGTGAACAGGCCGATCCGCTCATAGAGGTCCGTCACGGCGCGGCCGAAGCCGGCGGGGGAGCGGAAGTACACGATCTCCGTGGGGATCGTCCGGCCGATGCGGTCCAGCCGGCCGATCCGCTGCTCCACCACCGACGGGTTCCACGGCAGGTCGAACAGCACCAGCCGGCGGCAGAACTGGAAGTTGCGCCCCTCGCCGCCGGCCTCGGTCGAGATCAGGATCTGCGGCCCCTCGGGCAGCCGGAACTGCGCCACCTCGATGTCCCGCCGCTCGGGCGTCAGCTCCTCGTGGAAGATTCCCGCCCGCCGCCCCTGGCGTTCGAGGCCTGTCCTCAGAAGATCCAGCGTCTCGCGGTGGGCCACGAAGACCAGCGTCTTCTCGTCTGCCTTGCCGGCCCAGCGGGCCGTCTGCTCGATCAGCCAGCGCACCCGCGGATCGCTCTGCTCGGCCTCGGCGGCAAGAGCAGCCGTCTCGGCGTCGTCCTTGTCCGTTTTCTGCAGCAGGGAAAGCAGTGCGGCCGGCGAGGCGAGCCCCCGGAACACCCGGTCCGCCTTGCGCCGCCGGGCGAGCGGGTTGGCCGCCGGCCAGGCGCGCAGGTGCCGCACCAGCCCGTCCAGCGCCTCCCATCCCGCGTCCTCGATCTCCACCGGCATGGGCACCCGGGGGGGCAGGCCGCCGATGTCCACCCGGCGGGTCGAGCTGGTGCAGGGGGGCAGAGGCTCGCGCCGGGCCAGCCGCTCCTCGAATGACTCCTCGGCGGGAAACTCCTCCGGCCGCAGGAGCTGAAGCAGGCGGAAGAAGCCGTTCGCGTCGTCTTCCAAGGGAGTCGCGGTCAGCAGCAGCGTATGCCGGCCCAGGGCCGCGATGGGCTCCACCGCACGGTACGCCTCGTTGCCGGGATGCCCCTTCGGGCGCTTGAGATGATGCGCCTCGTCCACCACCAGCAGGTCGATCCCAGCCTCGACGGCCTGCTCGGTCAACCTCCGGCGGCGCACCAGCGTCTCCAGGCCCACGATGGCGTGGCGGTGCACGTCGAACGGGTTGAACCCCTCGCCGTAGTCTTTGGCCACGTCGTCCAGCCGCTTGTCGTCCAGCAGCACGAAGATCTGGTGATATTTGCGCCACAGCTCACCGAGCCACTGGAGCGTCAGCGTCTCCGGGGCCACCACCAGCGTGCGCCCGGCCCGCCCGGTGTGGAGGAGGCGATTGAGGATCAGGCACGCCTCGACCGTCTTGCCGAGGCCGACCTCGTCCGCCAGCAGCCAGCGCACGGGATCGCTGTGGCAGGCGCGCTCCGCCGCGTAGAGCTGGTGGGGGAAGAGCTGAACCCGCCCGCCCAGGAACGAGCCGAGCCCGCCGGCCTGGCGGATCCGCTGGAGGCGCAGCCCGTCCACGCGGTTGGCGAAGTCCTCGAAAGCATCGAGGTTCCCCCGCGCCAGCCGCTCCGCCGGAGCGATCTCCGCCGGCAGGGGCCAGAGCTCGGCGAGCGCCACCACGCGCCCGTCGGAGAGGACGCACCGCCCCTCCTCGCACGACTCGACGACCACCATCTCCCCCGCAGGGTCCAGCCGGGCCCGGCCTCCCGGAGTGACCGTCAAGGGGACGAGCCCGTCCGTCCCCGCCGCGAAAATCAGAGTCTCCCCCGCGTCCGGGAACTCCACCTGAAGCCGGCGCCCCTGGACGGCCGTGATCCGCCCCGGGCCAAGCTCGGCATGAAATCGATGGGTGACACGGTCGCCGGGTTTCCACATGGGAGGGGGATTGTAAGCGAGGGAGATGTTCAGCGTTGAGGAGCCTGAGGAGAAGGCGTACACTTGGACGTATACTTGGAGGCACCATGGGCCAGCTAACCCTCTATCTCGACAATGAAACCGAAGAAAGGATGAAGGCCGCGGCAAAGGCTGCCGGGATCTCCTTGAGCCGCTGGGTGGCGGATCTGATTCGGGCCAAGACCGCGACGGAATGGCCGGATTCGCTCGTCAAGCTGATCGGAACCTGGGCCTCGGGGTTCCCGTCGCTGGAAGAGATCCGGGCGGGCGTTCCCGAGGATCTGCCCCGCGAGTCTTCCTGAAAAGTACAACCCCCCATGTACGCCCTCGACAGCAACACCATCATTTATCTGTTCAAGGGACTGGGGCGGGTCCCCATGAACTTCCTGCGGACACCTCCACGGGATGTCGCAATTCCCTCCGTGGTCGTGTATGAGCTCGAGACCGGGATCGCAAAGTCCCAGTCGCCTGAAACCAACCGGACTCCTCTGACCGAATTGCTGGCGAGAGCCACGGTGCTCCCCTTCGGGCTGGCGGAAGCCCGGGCCTCCGCCCGGGTTCGGGCTTTTCTGGAGAGCCAGGGGACACCGATCGGTCCCCTCGATACCCTCATCGCGGGTACCGCCTTGAGCCACGGCGCAACCCTCGTCACCCACAACGTCCGTGAGTTCGGGCGGGTCGAGGGGCTCCGCATCGTGGACTGGTATTGAGAGGGAGGCACTGAGAAGGAGTACAATCCCGCCCGTCTGTTTTTAAATCCAGGATTGAAATCCAAGGAGGGGGTGCGCCGATGGAGCTTACCGCGTACAGAGTCATCCACATCCTCAGCGTGATGTTGCTGTTCACCGCCCTGGGCGGGCTGCTCCTGGCCTCCCGCGCCGGGGTGACGTCGGGAGTCAGCCGCAAGACCGCGGGCATGACCCACGGCATCGCGCTGATCCTCATCCTCATCACCGGCTTCGGCGGCCTCGCCAAGATCGGCCTCTCGAACCCGGCCCTCTGGCCGATGTGGCTCTGGCTCAAGGTGCTGATCTGGCTCCTCATGGGCGCCGTCATCGTGCTCATCCGCCGGGCACCGCGCTCCACGACTCTTCTCTGGTGGTTGCTGCCGGTGCTGGGCGGAGTGGCCGCCTACCTGGCGATCTACAAGCCGTGATCCGGGGATAGGGGCCAGCCCATGGCCCTCCTCTGCGGCATCGACCTCGGCTCCTTCCGCACCCTGAGCTACGTGGCCTGGCTCGAGGAGGACGAGCTCCTCCTCGAGACCTACACCGCCAGCGTCGACACCCTCTGCCGCCTCCACCCGGCGGCTGGGCGCCTGCCTTCACGGGCATTGACGCGCCCCAGGGCCTCCCCGCCCCCGGCCGCCGCGCCCGCCGGGCGGATCTGGAAGCGAGGACTCCCACCAAGGTTCTCCCCGCCAACCGCGCCGAGCTGGCCGGCTGGCGGCTCTATCGCCCCTTCGTCGAAGCGGGAGTCGACCTCTTCTGGTCGATCCACGAGCGGGAGCTTGCCTCTGTCCTCGGCCTCGTTCCCGCGCCGGGCGCCGAAACCACGGTCTTCGAGACCTACCCCCGCCACGTCCTTCTCCAGCTCTGGGGCGAGCGCCCACCCTCCAAGCGCCGCGAGCCCGCCGCCTACGTGGATTTCGTGGCTTCCCGCCTGCAAGACGCCGGCTACACCTGGACCGGTGCCGCGACCCGCCCCGACCACGTCGACGCCATGCTGTGCGCTTTGGCTGCCGAAGCCTGTCTCCACGCCGACGGCTTGCCTGAAGGAACGGTTGGAGAATCGCCCGTCGTCGATGAGCACGACCGTGTGCTCCGCGAGGGCTTCATCGTGGCTCCCGGGGGACTGTACGACCGCAAAGGCTTCCTGCCTTGCGCCCCTCGGCTCGCTTCGTGATCAAGGATTCGTCGGCGGCAGGGATGCCGGCGGTCCCAGGGGCGCTACGCTCCCATCTTCCCCAGGGCCGCCCGCGCCTCCGCCACCTGTTCCTCGTCCCCCAGCTTCGTCCACAGCTCCAGCGCCTTCTCGGTCTCCCCCCTGGCGCGGCGGAGGTCGCCCTGCTCGCGGGCGGCGGAGGCCAAGCCGTTGTGAGCGTGGGCGGCGAGGAAGTCGTTGCCGGCTTGTTCGGCGAGGGTCAGGGCCTGGCTGTAGCGGGCGAGGGCGATTCCGAAGCGGGGACTGGGGCGGGTCCCCATGAACTTCCTGCGGACACCTCCACGGGATGTCGCAATTCCCTCCGTGGTCGTGTATGAGCTCGAGACCGGGATCGCAAAGTCCCAGTCGCCTGAAACCAACCGGACTCCTCTCACCGAACTGCTGGCGAGAGCCACGCGTCTTCATCTACCGCGGCCCCATCCTGCGCGGCTGCGACAACCGCCGCCAGGTCATCCGCGAGATCCGCGACACCGTGGTCCACGAGCTCGGCCATCACTTCGGGCTCGACGAAGACGACATGCCGTACTGATCCCGCGGCTCCGGGGAGGAATCCCGCGGGACCCGGCAAGACGGCCGCGGTATCCGGCAAGGCTTCCGCGCCTTTCGGCAAGGTTTCTGCGCCTCCCGGCAAGACTCCCGCGGGTGCCCCCCGTCCTGCCGCGCCATTCCCCCCTCCTGCCGCGCCATTCGGCAAGACAGGGGAGCGTCCGGGTAAGAAGGGGGAGACTCGCGGCAAGAGGGGTACGACCCGCAGTAAGAGAGGGGAGACCGGTACCAGCAGAGGTAGGGCTCGCGGTAAGAGAGGGGAGACCCGTACCGGCAGGGGTAGAGCTCGCGGTAAGAGAGGGGAGACCGGTACCCTTGATGGGAGGAGCCGCGGCAAGAGGGGGAGCTGACGCGGAAGCAGTGGTATGTGGCGCGGGAGCAGTGGGATATGGCGCGGGAAGGAGGGGGAATGGCGCGGGAAGGAGGGGGGGCGGTTGTCTTTGAACGGCGGCCGTTGTGCTCAATCCCGCGGCGCTTCGCAGACCTTGGCCCAGGAGAGCCCGTGGCTCGCGAGGTACTTGCGGATACGGTCCGCGTCGTTGGCCACCTTCTTCTTCTGGCGCGAGGCGGCGAAGAGCGTGCGTCCGGCTTCGGCCATGGAGCGGCTGGCGCGGCAGACGCGGAGGGCTTCGGCGAGCTGCACGCGATCGAAGCGGTCCAGATCCGCAATCCTCTCAGGACCCAATAAAGAGACGAGGAGGGCGTCCTCGTCCCCTCCGGACGGTTCTTCCCAGGACTCCCTCAGCCGGGCGATCTCCTCGTCCACGACTTCGGCGGTGATGCGGCCGCCGGGGGCCAAGGTGGCCATCCTGGTGACGGCGGCGTTCAGATCCCGGAAATTGGCCGCCCACTTGGCCGCGGGGGAGACGGCGAAGGCCAGGAAGAGCTGCCGGGCCTCCTTGTTGAAGGTGACGCTCGTGGCCGTGCGGGCGGAGATCTGCTCCAGCTCATAGGCGAGGTTGGGCTCCACGTCCTCCCGCCGTTCGGCTAGGCCGGGCAGGCGGAAGGTCCAGAGGTCGATGCGCGCCAGGAGGTCGGCCCGGAAGCGCCCCTGGCGGACCTCGTCGGCCAGGCTCCGGTTGGTGCCCGCGATCAGCTGGAAGTCGCTCTCCGCTTCCGCGTCCGAGCCCACAGGGAGGAAGCGCCGCTCCTCGACGGCCCGCAAGAGCATGGCCTGCTCGTCCAGCCCCAGCTCCCCGATCTCATCCAGGAACAGGATGCCGTCGTTGGCGGACCGCAGCAGGCCCGCGCGGTCCTGGAGCGCGCCCGTGAAGGCCCCGCGCTTGTGGCCGAAGAGGGCGGACATGGCGCCGTCCCCCCGCACGGTGGCGCAGTTGACCTCCACGAAGGGGCCGGTGACCTGCCGGCGCTGCTTCTTCAGCTCATAGATCCGCCGCGCCAGCCGCGACTTGCCGGCGCCCGTGGGACCGGTGAGGAGGATGGGCGCCTGGGAGGAGATGGCCACCTTCTCGATCCGCTCGATCAGCCGGTTGAAGGCGGCGTTCCTCGTCTCGATCCCCGCCTTCAGGAACGAGAGCCCCTCGCTCTGCTCCCGGGCGAAGCGCCGGGCGATGGCGTCGTAGCGCGAGAGGTCGAGGTCGATGACCCGGTAGCTGCCCGTCCCCAGGTTCCTGCGCCGGGGCGGCGCGGTCTGAAGAAGGCGGGCGGGGAAGTGTCGGGACTCCGCCAGCAGGAACATGCAGATCTGACAGACGTGCGTGCCCGTGGTGATGTGGAGCAGGTACTCCTCCCGCTCCGGATCGAACGGGTAGGCCCGCGCGAAGTCCTGGAGGCCGCCGTAGACCTCCTCGAAATCCCATGGGTCCTTGAGATCGATCTCGTGCAGCCGGACCTCCGTCTCGGGCGATACGGAGCCGATGTCTGCCCGCACCGTCTCCGCCAGCGCATCGCGCCCCCGCTCATAGAGGATCTCAAAGCGATCCACCAGGAAGTCCTCATGCTGGCAGAGAGCCACGCTCGGCCGCCAGGACTCCCACCGGGAGGGATCCCGCCCGGCGTCCTTGGTTGTACCGATCAGGCCGATCACCACGCGCTTGGGAGGTGCCATAGCGAGGATTCTACATTGCTAGCTTGGAGGATAGAGAACGCGGACGGGCACGGGCGGTTGAGGGGACGGCAGTGGGGATAGTAAACAGGATGGAATGAGTAAGTTGAGTTTCTTGGAGGGGACGGCGGTACGGACTGGCACGGACTGTGGACTGTACCTGCTGCGAACGAGGTGGCCCACGAGGAGGTGCTTGAGCAAGCGATTATGGGCGGCCGGTGCGGATGTTGGAGGTAACCTAGAGCCTGCACGCTAGAAGAACCAGGCAAGGCACCGAGGACTGCAAGGAGAACAGGGCCAATAGAGTGCCGAGATCGTTACTGCCCGTCCCTGCTCTTGAGGTCGTTGTCGGCCTTGCTGTCTCTGGTGTCCTTTCTGGCTTTCTGGCGCGCAGGCTCCTAGACAGATTAGGTGTTCACCAAAAGGGTGTCAGGAGGTGTTTATGTCAGTCGGTTTTTGTAAAGAATTAATCGTAGTAGTTCGAGCCGAAGAGGAACGCAGAGAGTCGCTGCCGACAGACGGAAGTGAGCTGGCCCATTGCGAGTGGGTATGGTATGAGAGGCCATTGATCAATGGGCTTTATCTGATGGTGCTGATGACATTGCGGCATCACATTGAAAAAAATTTGGTTTACCTTGCTGCCCGGACGGCTGACGAGAGCGTAGATAACTTGAAGACAAAAATAGGGTGGAAGTGGAAAGAGATAATCAGACGGCTAGAACTTGAAGTGTTCGAGGAGTATGAATCCATGGAAGTTCTGCGTCACTTGGTAAACTCGTACAAGCACCATCCCTTTGAGGAACCTAGCGAAGAATTGTTAAAGCTTCTTAAGCTAGAAGCTGGTTCCTGCGCAAGTTTGCCGGAAAGCAATAAATTGCAGAAAGCGCTTGCAGCGTTCATTGGCCTTGGGGAAGATGCATCCTACTGTGACATCACGGAGCGTTTCGTAGATCTTGCGGACAGCTACCTAACGAATGTCGAAAATCGAGCAAAGCTTCCCCCAGAAAAGCTTGAGGTCGTAAAGATGAGCGATTTTGTGGAGTGAAAAGGTCAGAGTACGTTTCCGAGCGCCGTTACTGGCTGCGGCGAGTGGAAACCGGAGTGCATGTTTCACTGACCTTGTCGGCACGATTTATTTGAAATACCAGGAGACGATCATGACCAGCACCGATCTGCAGAGCCAGATCATCCCCACCGGCGAGGCCACCGCGATGCTGCCGGTCCAGGGCGGCCGCATGAAGCCGATCACCGTCATCGGCACCGAGGCGATCCGCGCGCACGTTCGACGAGCTGTGCCTGCAGCAGGCGATCAACTCCCGCATCGCTCCCGGCGTCGACCGAGCTGGTGCTCAACCCCGACGCCCACTGCGGCTACGGCGCCCCGGTCGGCTGCGTGCTGGTCTCGCCGACGCACATCTATCCCGGCCCGGTCGGCGTGGACATCAAGTGCTCGATGAGCCTGCTCCAGCTCGACCTGCCGGCGGAGGCCGATCGACGACGCGGACCATCGCGCCGGGCGCTCATCAACGCCATCGCCGAGCGCATGCCGACCGGCGCCGGCCGGGGGCAGCAGAGCGTCCGCAAGTCGCGCCGGGTGGGCCCCGAGCTGGGCCGGCGGGTGGTCATCGAAGGCGCGCTCGGCGGAGGTCTGCGAGGCGCTGGGCATCCCGCCGGAGTGGGCGGCGCGCTGCGAGGACTCCCCCCACGTCGGCCACGACGGCACCGCGGACGCCCTGGACAGCCGGCTCGACGGCCTGACGGCCACGGGCCGGTTCGCCAACTTCGCCGACAAGATGCGCCAGCTCGGCTCCTACGGCGGCGGCAACCACTTCGGCGAGTGCGAGGTGGTGCAAGGTGGCCGGGAACGAGCGTGCCCGGCAGGCCGCCGAGACGTTCGGGCTGCGTGGACGGCCACGTCGCCTTCCTCTCGCACTGCGGCTCGCGCGGCTTCGGGCACGACCTGGCCACGGGGCAGTTCCGGGCCTTGCGAAGCAAGTTCGAGACGTGGGGCATCCCGCTGCCGGGGAGTGACCAGCAGCTCGTCTACGCGCCGCTCGGCACGCCCGAGGCCGACGCCTACCTCGACGACATGGCGCTGGGGGCGAACTTCGCCACCGTCAACCACCTGCTGATCAACGCCCTCGTGCTGGAGGCGTTCCAGGAGGTCCTGCCGGGCGTGACGGGGTCGCTGGTCTACTTCATCAGCCACAACATCGCGCGGCAGGAGATCGTGGACGGCCGGCTGATGTGGGTGCACCGCAAGGGCGCGACGCGGGCCTTCCCGGCCGGCCACCACGCGCTCGCGGGCACGCCGTTCGCGGCGACCGGCCACCCGATCCTGCTGCCGGGCAACCCGCAGGCCGGCTCGGTCGTCATGGTGGCCGACCCCGGCGCCGAGAAGTCGTGCTACAGCGTGAACCACGGCGCCGGCCGAGCCCTGGGCCGCAAGGCCGCGATGCGCGCGCTCGACCAGGTGGCGATCGACCGTTCGTTCGAGGAGACGGACATCCTGACCAACTGCCGGGCCTACCCGCGCGACGAGGCCCCGGCGGCGTACAAGGACTTCGACGAGGTGCTCGACTCGGTCGAGGAAGGCCGGCCTCGCCACCGAGGTGGCCCGCCTCGCGGCCCGCTTCGTGATCAAGGACGCGTCGGCGGCGGACGACTGACTGGCAACAGCGAGGAATGGGGATGCTGAAGATCGACGGTTCCGAGGGGGAGGGCGGAGGGCAGATCCTCCGCACCTCCCTCGCCCTCTCCATGGTCACCGGCACGCCGGTGCGGATCGACAACATCCGCGCCGGGCGGGCCAAGCCGGGGCTGATGCGGCAGCACCTCACGGCCGTGCTGGCGGCGGCCGAGGTGAGCCAGGGCCGGGTGGAGGGCGCGGAGGTCGGCTCCACGTCCCTCGGTCTTCACCCCCGGGACGATCCACCCGGCGAGCACCGCTTCGCCATCGGCACGGCGGGCAGCGTCACCCTGGTCCTGCAGACCGTGCTGCCGGCCCTGCTGACGGCTTCAGGGCCGTCCACGCCTGACGCTCGAAGGGGGGACCCACAATCCCATGGCCCCGCCCTTCGAGTTCCTGGACCGGGTGTTCCTGCCGCTGGTCAACCGGATGGGTCCACGAGTCGAGGCGAACCTGGAACGGCCGGGGTTCTACCCGGCCGGTGGGGGCCGTTTTACCGTGACCGTCGAGCCCGCCCCGGCGCTCGCCGGATTCGAGCTGCTGGAGCGGGGAGAGATCCGTGGGCGCCACGGGCTGGTGATCCTCGCCCGTCTCCCCCGGGGAATCGCCGAGCGTGAGGTCCGGCACCTGGCGAAGGAGACCGGCTGGGATCCCGACTGCCTGGAGATCCGGGACGTCGACTCCGCTGGGACCCGGCAACGCCGTGCTCCTGGAGCTCGAGAGCGAAAACGTGACCGAGATCTTCACCGCCTTCGGAGAGGTCGGCGTCCGCGCGGAATCCGTGGCAGACCGGGCCGTCCAGGAGATGCGGCGCTACCTCAAGGCCGGCGTGCCGGTGGGCGAGCACCTCGCGGACCAGCTCCTGCTGCCGCTGGCGCTCGCGGGCGCCGGAGCGTTCCGGACGGTGCCGCTCTCCCGGCATGCGACGACGCAGATGGAGCTGATTCCGCGGTTTCTGGATGTGAAGATCGGGGTGGAGCGGGAGGAGCGGGACCGGTATGTGGTGGAAGTTTCGGCGTGAGATCCCTGGGAGCGCCGGCATCCCTGCCGGCCCCATCTAATCAAAATTGGGGTTAGCCGCCTCATGAGGTTAGGCGAGCTAGGTGGAGTGATATCAAATGGAAGACCGCTTCGATCGCTCAAAGGTAACGCCTCAGTATTGGTACAATTGTTCGAGCGACCTGCGTGGCTCTGCGGCCGCTCTTCTAGCTGCTTCTGAACCTGAATTGGCCGGCGTAGTTGCCCACAAGTTTGGTCTCGGCGTCGGTTTCAGTATTGGTATCGCAAGCAGCCCTGTATACGAAATGCTGTTTGGCATGTCCATTGAACTGATGCTGAAGGCAATCGCGGTGGCACAACGAAGAAAGGCTATGCGCCATCACCGACTTGTGGAACTCGCGTCCCATGTAGATGTGAGCCTAGATCCAGAAGAGGAGGCTCTGCTATCCGTATTGACCGCCGCGATTCGTTGGTCAGGAAGATACCCAATACCATTAGACCGAAAAGAGTGGGAAGACACACATGCCGTCCGAAGTAAGACGCTCTGGGAACCCGTCGATGCAACTTCTGAATTTAAAACCTATAACGGAGCTCTCGAGTGGGATAATGTCAATGCACTCTGGACTAAGCTGAGTGAGATATATTGGGTACATCACTTGACGTTCCAGAAAACGAAACACGAGGAGAGGCCGGAGCGGTGGGAAGCGGAGAATCAACAGAGGGAATGGGCTAATGCTGACTACGAGCCTCCAGACTATGACTACGATCCCCCTGATTGCGACCCTCCTGATGATGATCCGTACTGAACTCGCAGCGCGGTTCCCGCCGCTCACCTTCTGAGGCGTGTGCCGGCTCAACCGAGCAGACGCCATCTATACGCACCAGGAGCAACAGGATGCCGGCCCAACGGGTCGGGAGATTTTAGCCCAGGGATGAGGCCGTAGGCCGATTCCCTGGGTGGGTGGGCAAATCCTCCCGCGGCCTGAAGGGTCGCGAGAATCTCTATCGGGATCAGCTCAACTTCGGCTTGGCCGAGCTTCTCGCGGCCCTTCAGGCCGCTTAATGATCTCTCTTCCTTACCCAGGGCATCGGCCTACCGGCCGAAGCCCTGGGCTGGAATCTCCCGACCCGTTGGGCCGGTCTTGCTAGGCGCCCAAGAGGTGGAAATGCCGGCGCATCCAGGGAGAGCTATCCGACCGTGATTGGTAAACTTTGGCCATGACTCTGTCTTCTCAAGAATTCGACAGGATCACGACCGATCCTGAAATGCTCGGCGGAAAGCCGTGCATCCGCGGCATGAGGTTGAGTGTGCAGCGGGTTCTCGAGATCCTGGCGCAGAATCCGAGTTGGGACGACCTGCGCCAGGACTATCCAGAGCTTGAAGCAGAGGATCTCCGGCAGGCTCTCGCTTTCGCTGACGCTATCCTTGCCGGCCCGCCCACTCCTTTTTAAAAAAGCAAAGTTAGTAGGCCGGCAGGGATGCCGGCGGTCCCAGGGGCGCTACGCTCCCATCTTCCCCAGGGCCGCCCGCGCCTCCGCCACCTGCTCCTCATCCCCCACACGCTCGGGCTTCCGGATCCCACGTACGACGATCCGTTCCACACCACCACCATCACCTTTGCTCGGTTCGTCTGGGCCATCCGGTAGGGACTGTTGTATAAGCCGTTCATGGAAGCCAGCGGCTCGACAGAGAGGAGTGGAATTCCACGAGAGGGTACTCTCCGCTGGCTGCCGTTCTGGGCGGCGTTTGCCGCCGCCCTGGTCCTCCGCCTCGTTCTCCTCGACCTCCGGCCGCTCCACCACGACGAGGGCGTGAACGCCTGGATCGCCTCCCGCCCTCTGTCGGGTTTTGGCATCTTCTACGACCCCGCCAACTTCCACGGGCCTTTCCTCTTCTTCCTGGTCCTGCCCATCCTCGCCCTGGTGGGGGAGAGCGACTTCCTCCTGAGGCTGCCGGCGGCCCTGGCCTCGGCAGCCATGGTGCCGCTCCTGCTGCCTCTGCGGCGCCGGCTGGGCCTGCCGGGGATCACGGCGGCGGCCTGGCTCCTGGCCCTCTCCCCGTCGTTCGTGTCCTATGGGCGGGACCTGATCCACGAGACCTTCCTGGTGGTTCTGACCCTGGCGCTGGTGGGGGTGGCCGTGGCCTGGAGGGATGGCCCCGGGGACCGGAAGGATCAGCGGCTCATTCTGGCCGCCTTCTGCCTGAGCCTCTTAGGTACGGTGAAGGAGACCTGGGTGTTGACCGTGGTGGTCTTCGGCATCGCGGCCGTGCTGGCCCATCTCTGGGCGCGGCACCGGTGGCCGGACGTCCGCGGGATCTGGGGTCCTCCCTCAAAGAGGACGCTGGGCCGGGCCGCGGCGGCCTTCGCGGCGCCGTGGGTCGTCCTCTACACCTCCTTCTTCACCAATCCCCGGGGGCTCCTCGACTCCGTCCGCACCTACTTCCTCTGGGCGGGCCGGGGCGTCGAGGGCGCGGGGCATGCCAAGCCCTGGCACTACTTCCCGGGCATCCTGCTCTCCTTCGAGACGGTGACCGTGGTCTGCGCCGTGGCGGGCGCCGCGCTCGCCCTGCGCCGGCGGGACGCCTTCGGCACCTTCTGCGCCCTCTGGGCGGCGGGAGAGCTGGCCGCCTACTCCCTGCTGCGCTACAAGACTCCCTGGCTGGTGCTGAACATCGCCCTGCCGGCGGTGCTCACGGCGGCGGTGCTCTTCCGAGAAGCGTGGAGATGGGAGCGTCCCTGGCGACTGGCCCTCGCCTTCCTCTTCGCCCTGGGTCTCGGCTGGAGCGGTTGGCGCGCCGTGGAGGTCTCCTTCCTTCGCTTCGACGATACCCGCCTGGCTCTCGTCTACGTCCCCACCAGCCGGGACGTGACGGCCCTCGTCGCCCAGGTGAAGGCGGCCGCGGCCCTCATCCCCCCGGGACGCCGGCCCATCTTCCGCATTCTGGGCCGCTACTCCTGGCCCCTCCCCTGGTACCTGCACGGCCTCACCGGTCTCCAGTACGGCCACGACGTCCCGGCCAAGCCGGACGGCGACATCCTCATCGTGGATCAGGATCTGGAGGCGAAGCTCCGGCCCCTGCTGACGGACCGGTACAGCAGCATGGAGTACCTGTTGCGGCCGGGGAAGAAGGTGGTGGTGTTTGTGCGGGAGGAAAACTGACCCGGATCGGCATGGTCGCCCGCTGGAAACCCGTTCACCTCGGGCATGCCGCCGTGCTCTCGGCCCTGACGGAGCGGGCGGACCACGTCCTCATCGGTATCGGCAGCTCGAACCGCTACGACCTTCAGAACCCGTTCACGGCTGCTGAGATCGGCGGAGATGATCCGGCTCGCCCTGGGGGAGGCGGCCGGACGGCTACACGATCGTCGAGGTGCCGGACCTGGGGCATGGCCCCCGGTGGCGCGCCATGGTGGCGGATCTCCTGGGTCCCCTGGACCTCTTCGTCACCGCCAACGCCTACGTGCGCGACCTTCTGCGGGAGGTCTACCAGGTCGTTCATCCGGTGACGCTGGTGCCGCCGGAGCGCCGCATCCCCCTCGACGGCACCGGGTGCGCAAGGCCATGGCCCGGGGTGAGGCGTGGCGGGACATGGTCCCTCGCCAAGGTGGCCGCTTACCTGGAAGGCGAAGGGCTCGTGGGGCGGTTCCGCCGTGAATTCGGCCTCGCCACGCTGGCGCTCGACGCTCCGGTGCCGGTAGACTCGGGGCCTCAATCGTCAACATAGGAGAGGGCATGTACTCGTGGAGTGACGACACGTCGGACTGGTACGGCAGCGGCAGCTACAGCTACGACGAGGCGGGCAAGGACGTGCGCGCGGCGGCGGCCAGCGCGGCGGCGGCGGCCGGCCCCCGCACCTACGCGGGCGAAGTCCGGGCCGAACGTCGGCCATGATCGATCCCCACAAGCGGATCACCACCCAGTCCACCAACCCGATCGTGGTGGCGGTGGACGTGACGGGCTCGATGGCCAACTGGCCGTTCGAGATCTTCGACCGCCTCCCGCTGCTCTACAACACCCTCTCCCAGTACCGCGAGGACGCTCGAGATCTGCTTCGCCGCCATCGGCGACGCCGGGCGTGGACCGCTGGCCGCTCCAGGTCACCGAGTTCGCCCACGGCTACGACCTGGAGCAGCAGCTCAACGCTCTCTACGGCGAGGGTGGCGGCGGCGACGCGCCGGAGAGCTACGGCCTGTTCGCCTGGTGGGTGGAGAACCACGTCACCACGCCCCGACGCGGTCAACCGGCCGTTCCTCATCGTCTTCGGCGACGCGCCGATGCACGAGACCATCCCGCGCTCGCCAGATCGAGAAGCTCCTGGGCGACCGGCCGGAGAACGAGGGCCTGCTCGACCGGATCTTCGGCAACGCCGCCAACGCCAAGGATCTCGACGCCATCGAGGCTGGCGGCGGGTGGCGACCCGCTGGAACGTCTGGTTCCTGCGCCGGCCCACGGGCCGCAAGGGGGACGAGGTGGACCGCCAGTGGGCCACGGCGCTGGGGGCGGACCACGTCTTCCGCATCGACGACGAGCAGCGGGCCGTGGACTACGCCATGGGCCTCGTCGCCCGCGAGCTGGGGCCGCTTCGAGGACTTCCAGGCCAACATGCGGGCGCGCCAGGACGAGAGCAAGGTCAAGACGGTGGCCGAGACGATCCGCACGCGAGGGGCCGCGGGTGCTCGCATGCCCGAGCTGCGGCGCGCGCATCCCGGCCGAGGCCGCGGGCCGCTACGTCTGCACCTACTGCGACTCGACGCTGGAGCTGTAAGGTGCCGCCGATGCGGCGTCCGGGCGATCGTCACTGTCCCGCCCTACGCCCCTTTCCTGGAAGAGGTGGCGGCCCACCCGCTCGTCTCCGGCCTGCGCCTCAACACCGTGATGCCGCTGGCCGAGTCCGCCGGCCGTCGTGCTCGAGGCGGCTGGCCGGCCTGGGCCAACCGCTCTGGGTCGATCTGAAGGGCCGTCAGCTCCGGGTGGTCGCCGCCGCCTTGCCGCCCTTCACCGAGGTCCGGCTCAGCCACCGCATCCGCGTACCGGACGCCGGCGGACGCCTTCTTCGACGACGGCCGCGAGCACGCCCGGGTGCTGGCCGTGGACGGCGACCGGCTGATCCTGGAGGACGGCCCGCGGCGCGTCGTCGGTCCCGGGCGAGTCGGTCAACGTCGTCCATCCCGACCTCGAGATCGAGGGCACGCTCACCGAGACGGACCGGGGGTATCTCGCGGCGATGCGAGAGACCGGTCTTCCAGCGAGGTGATGCTCTCTTTCGCCGAGCGGCCCGAGGACGCGGAGGAGGTCCGCGGGCTGCTGCCCGGAGTCGAGCTGCTGCTGAAGATCGAGTCGCGACGGGGCCTCGCCTTCGCGCGCGAGCACGGCGCCCGCCATGGGCACGCTGGTGGCGGCCCGCGGCGACCTCTACGTCGAGGCGGGACGTCCCCACCAGATCCTGGGAGCCGTGCAGCGACGTGATCGCCGCCGACCCGGAGGCCATCGTCGCCAGCCGGCTCTTCCCATCCCTCGCCCGCCACCCCGTGCCGGAGTGCGCCGAAATTGGCGACGCGGCCTTTCTGCTGTCGCTCGGCTACCGGACGTTCCTGCTGGGCGACGAGGTCTGCCTGCGGCGGGACTCGGTGATGGCGGCGCTCGAGCCTGCTGCGGCGCGGTGGCGCGGGGAGATGGCTTGAAGATCGCCCTCGCCCAGATCGACACCCGCATCGGCGACTTCGCCGGCAACCGCCGGCGGATCGTCGCGGCCGTCGTGGAAGCCCGCCGCCAGGGAGCGGACCTCGTCATCCTTCCCGAGCTGGTGGTGACGGGCTACCCGCCTCGCGATCTCCTGCTGGATCCCAGCTTCGTGAACCATGCGGTGGAGACCACCAAGGAGATCGGCCGCGAGCTGTCGGCGGGACCGCCGGTGATTCTGGGCACGGTCGCTCGGTCGGGAAGCGCGACTCCGGGCCATCCCGGGCTCTGGGACGTGGCGGTCCTGCTCCAGGACGGCCACGTGGCAACCACCATCCCCAAGCGCCTCCTTCCGGCCTACGACGTCTTCCACGAGCCGCGATGGTTCGTACCCGGCCCCCCCTCTCAGCCTTTGGAGATCGCGGGCCGGCGGATGGGCGTCCTGGTCTGCGAGGACCTGTGGGACGAGGGGTATCCCGCCCATCCCGCGGAAGACCTGCTGGCGGCCGGGGCCGAGGCTCTGGTGGTGATCGCGGCGTCCCCTTTCCGCGTTGGCGTCCTCGAAAAGCGTCTCTACCATGCCCGGCGGGCTGGCGCTCCGGTGGTGTTCGTCAACGCCGTGGGAGCCAACGACGAGCTGATCTTCGACGGCGGCAGCTTCATGACGGATACGGACGGCAGGGTGAGGGCCCGGCTGCCCCGGTTCGCGGAGGCGGTGGTCACCGTGGAGCTGCTTGGCGGCGGCATCCTGGCTCCCGTCCTCGAAGGGCCCGAGGAGCTTTATGCCGCCCTCGTCTCTGGCGTCCGTGGCTTCGCGGGCAAAAACGGTCTGCGCCGGCTGTTCCTGGGGCTCTCCGGTGGCGTGGACTCGGCGCTCGTCGCCTGTATCGCCGCCGAGGCCGTGGGGCCAGGCCGGGTCACCGCCGTGGCCCTGCCCTCCCGGCACACCGATCCCCGATCCACGGAGGCTGCCCGGGAGCTGGCCGACGGGCCTGGGGATCGGCTTCGAGGTGATCCCCATCGATCCTCTCCATGAGGAAGCCCGGCGGTCCCTGGGCGCTCTCCTGGAAGGCGACGCCGGCACGACCGACGAGAACCTCCAGGCCCGCCTCCGCGCCGTGGTGCTCGCCGCCTGGGTCAACCGGCATGGCGGCCTGCTGCTCAACACCAGCAACAAGACCGAGCTGTCCCTGGGGTACGGCACCCTGTACGGCGACCTCACGGGGACCCTGTCGGTGATCGGGGATCTCACCAAGCCCCAGGTCTACGAGGTGGCCCGCTGGGTGGCCGAGCACCGGGCCGCCATCCCGTCCTTCATCCTGGATCGGCCGCCGAGCGCCGAGCTGCGGCCGGAGCAGGTCGATCCCTTCGACTATCCCGTGGTGGCTCCCGCCGTGGAATCCCTGGTCCAGGGCGCCGACGGACCCGAAGATTCCGAAATGCCCCGCTGGCGGCGCCTGCTGCACGCCGCCGAGCACAAGAGGTGGCAGCACGGGATCGTCCTCAAAGTGAGCGAAAAAGCCTTCGGCACGGGGCGGATGATGCCGGTGACCCGCTCGGCGGGGGCGTCCGGCGAAACGCGCTAGAATCCGCGGGCTTTCAAGGAGCCGTATACCCATGGAAATGGACGCCCCTGCACCCTCCCCTGCCGTGGCGGGGACCGAAGCCGCCCCCGGCGCGCCGACCGAGTTGCTGAACCGCAACTTTCTCCTGCTCTGGGGAGGGCAGGCGGTGAGCCAGCTCGGCAACCAGGCCTACAGCCTGGCCATGATGTTTTGGCTGATGGAGGCGACCGGCTCCGCCAGTCTCATGGGGCTGGTGATGACAGTGTCGAGCCTTCCCGCCCTGTTGCTCAGCCCCTTCGGCGGAGCCTTCGCGGACCGGCACTCGCGAATCCGCATCATCATCGTCGGTGACGTGATCGCCGGCTGCGCCTTGACGGTCTTGACGGTCGCCATGTGGATGGCGCCGGGGCAGGTGAAGCTCCTCACCGGCTGTCTGTTCGGAGTGGCGGTGACGCTCGGCCTGGTCCGCTCCTTCTTCATGCCGGCCGTGGCCGCGACCATCCCGGGGCTGGTGCCGAAGGAGAAGCTGCTGGCCGCCAACTCCCTGAACCAGTTCTCCATTCAGGCGGCGCTCTTCATCGGGCAGGCCACGGGCGGCATCCTCTACAAGCTCGTAGGCGCGCCGGTGCTCTTCTTGATCGATGCCGTTTCGTTCTTCCTGTCGGGAGCCAGCTCGAGCCTGATCCGGACGAACGAGCGCAAGCGCGAGCTGGGGCCGGAGCGCACCGTCAAGGAAGTCCTGCGGAGCTACCGCCGGGATCTGGCGGAAGGCTTCCGCTACGTCTGGAAGTACAAGGGTTTCCGCTACTTCCTCGGCTCGGCTTCGTTGATGAACTTCCTCATGATGCCGGTGATCGTCCTCTTCCCCTTCTATGTCAGCCGCTACCTGGGCAAGGGCGCGGAGTGGTACGGCTTCCTGGTCGCGGCGCTCAGCGTCGGCACGGTCTGCGCGTTCGTGTTGTCCAGCTTCTTGCGCCTGCAGGGGCCGGCCCGGGCCTGGACCATCCTCGGCGGCATGCTGATCGCGCCCTTCCTTTACGGCACCCTGGGGTTCATCAACATCCCGCTCGCGGCCCTCGCGGGTTGCTTCGGGTTCGGGCTGGCGTTGGGGATCGTCAACGTGAACCTCGTGACCATTGCCCAGACTTCGACGCCCACCGAGATGCGAGGCCGGGTCATGGGCCTGGTGACTGTCCTGAGCGGTGGCCTGGTCCCCATCGGCATGGCCCTGGGCGGCGTCGTGGGCGACCTCACGGGGAAGAACGTGCCGCTGGTCTACAGCGTCTGCGGCGTCCTGACCGTGATCCTGATCCTCGCCACGTGCCTGCGCAAGGACACCCGGGAGTACCTGGCGTGGGGACGGCAGGAGAAGGAAGAGGCTCCGGCGGCGGCCTGAAGGCGGTCCGTCAGCGGGTCCGGACGCCGGTACCGCTGACGACCACCAAGGCGGCGTCGATGTGCACCGCCTGAAGGGAGGGGTAGCTCTGGAGGATCTCTTCCCGTGAAGACCCTTCAGCAAGGCTGTCCAGGATATTCGTCACCAGGACCCGCGTGCCTCTGGCGCAGAGAGCGCCGCCACAGATCTCCCGATCCGCGGACAGGTGCTGACGCCAGTCAACCGCGCGAAATGCTCTTGGGCTTTCCACGAGGACTAGGGTAGCACGCCTTGAAACGCCCGCCCTCCCCCGGTAAAGTCCCCGCCAGCTTCGTTCACCTTTGATCCCCGCGGGAGGCTTCAACGTGTCCAGAACCCCTCTTTTCGGCAGGCTCCAACGCTCCCTTCGCCTAGCCCGGCGCTCCGTCGAGACCGGCCGGCCGGTGGAAGAGGTGACCCGCGAATGGGAGGCCATGAAAAATTGGGAGGCCGCGAAGCTCACGCGCCGGCAGCTCCTGGGAGGCACGGCAGCCGCGGCGGGGCTCGCCCTGGTGGGCTGCCGGCCGTTCGCCGCCCCCAAGGAGGGCAGCGGCTTCACCGGCAGGCGCCCCCGGGTGGTGGTCGTGGGCGGTGGCATCGCCGGCCTCACCGCGGCGTACCGGCTGCACACGCGGGCCGACGTACGGGTGATCGAGGCGCAGGACCGGGTTGGCGGGCGGATGTTCAGCCTGCGCGGCTTCTTCCTCGGGCAGGTCGCCGAAATTGGCGGCGAGCTGATCGACACGGGGCACGTCAATCTCCGCAAGCTCGCCGAGGAGCTGTCGATAGAGCTGGACGATTTTGCTCTGGACGGCGCAGGTTTGGACCGCGACGTGCTCTTCTTCGAAGGCCGCCGGATCGAGGAGCACGCGTTGGTGGAGGCCTTCGTGCCGGTGTCGCACCGCATGGTCTGGGACCGCTCGACCCTGGAGGACAACTGGGTCTCCCACCGCCAGCCCAACGGCGGCGAGACGCTGGACCGCACCCCTCTCTCCGAATGGCTCGCGGGTGTCGAGACCCAGCCCTGGCTCCGCAAGCTCCTCGACGTAGCCTTCACCACCGAATACGGCCTGGAGACTCGCCGAGCAGTCGGCGCTCAACCTTCTCTTGCTCCTGGACCCCAATCCCATTCCCTTCCGGGTCTTTGGCGACAGCGACGAGCGCTTCCACGTCAAGGCGGGCAACGACTCCATCCCCCGCGCCCTCGCCAAGCGGCTGGCCGACCGGGTCGAGCTGAACGCCCAGGTGGAGGCGGTGTCCAAGCGGCCGGACGGCACCTTCGCCGTCGAGGTTCGCCGCGAGGGCACGAGCGAGACGGTGACCGCCGACCACGTGGTGATCGCCGTGCCGTTTCCCCTGCTCCGTCAGCGGGACAAGGGTCCCTGGATCCGGCTGGACGACAACCTCGGCATCCCGGAAGTCCAGAAACGGGCCATCCGCGAGCTGGGCTACGGCACCAACTCCAAGCTCATGGTGGGCTTCGACGAACGGATCTGGCGCCGCCCCGAGCTTCCCCTACCGGTCGAACGGCAGCACCGTGACGGACCTCCCGTACCAGCTCTGTTGGGAGACCAGCCGGCTCCAGCCGGAGAAGACGGGGATCCTCACCAACTTCACCGGCGGCCGGCACGGCCTGGAGCTGGGGGAGGGAACGCAGGAGGAGCAGGCCATCAAGTTCACCAACGATCTCGAGCACATCTTCCCCGGGATCGCCCAGAAACGAATGAACTTCAAGCAGTACCGTGCCCTCTGGCCCACCTACGAATGGACGCGCGGGAGCTACAGCTGCTACCGGCCCGGGCAGTGGACGGCTTTTGGCGGCGAGGAGGGACGCCGGGTGGGCAATCTCCACTTTGCCGGCGAGCACACCTCGGAAAGCGCCGCCGGCTTCATGGAAGGTGGCTGCGAGAGCGGCGAACGGGTGGCGGAGGAGATCCTCGCCGGGCAGGGAAGGCTTGCAGCCACCTTCCCTCGCCGGTTGCTGCGGGCAAGCTGAGATTTTTCCCTGGGAGGGCTTCTACGCCGTCACCGCCGTCCGCGTCGGGTAATCCACGTACCCCTTCGCATCCCCGCCGTAGAACGTGGCCATGTCGGGCTGGTTGAGCGGCAGGCCTTCGGCGAACCGCTCCGGCAGGTCGGGATTGCAGAGGAAGGGGACGCCGAAGGAGATGAGGTCCGCGGCTCCCGAGGCCAGGGCGGCGTTGCCCGTCTCCAGGCCGTAGCCGCCGTTCAAGATGAAGGCGCCGTCGAAGCGCTCGCGCAGCAGGTGCGCCACGCCGTTCGGGGTTCCCACCGGCTCCACCACGTGCAGGTAGGCCAGGCCGAGCTTGTTGAGGGCGCTCGCCGCGTAGCTGAACGTGGCCGCCGGGTCCGAATCGCTCATGTCGTTGTAACCGCTCAAGGGAGAGAGGCGCACGCCGACGCGCTCGCCGCCCCAGACCTTCGCCACCGCCTCCGTCACCTCCACCAGGAAGCGGGCACGGTTCTCGACGGAGCCGCCGTAGGCGTCCGTGCGCTGGTTGGTGCCGTCGCGCAGGAACTGGTCGACCAGGTAGCCGTTGGCGCCGTGGATCTCGACGCCGTCGAACCCGGCTTCCAGCGCGCGCCGGGCGCCCTCCGCGAACTGGGCCACGACGCCGGGGATCTCGCCGGTCTCCAGGGCCCGGGGCGCCACGTACGGCGTCGGGCCGGAGGCCATGCGGACCTGGCCCGCCGGGGCGATGGCGGACGGCGCCACCGGCAGCGCGCCATTGGGCTGGAACAGAGGGTGAGAGATCCGCCCCACGTGCCAGAGCTGGAGGAAGATCCGCCCGCCCCGCTCATGGACGGCCTCGGTCACCCGCTTCCACCCGGCCACCTGGGCGTCGGAGTGGATGCCGGGCGTATTGGGATAGCCCAGCCCCTGCGGCGAGACCTGGCTCCCCTCGGTGATGAGGAGCCCGGCCGAGGCGCGCTGGGAGTAGTAGGTGATCGCAAGCTCGTTGGGCACCTCGCCTTCGACGGCGCGGTTGCGCGTCATGGGCGCCATCACCATACGGTTGGCCAGGGTGTAGGGGCCGAGCTGGAAGGTGGACAGCAGAGTTGGAGTCGTCATGGTGTTTCCTCCTGGGGTCATGTCTGTATCATTCTTGGATCGAAAGTGCAGGGCTGAACATTCAAGGCAAAAAAAGGGTCAGACGGACTTCCCCGCGAGATGCACCATCAGCCGGCTGAGCGTGGCTCGGTCTACCTCGCCCAAGCCCGCGAAGATCTCCCTTTCCGTCTCCCCGAGGACGCGCGCACCTTCCGTCTGGCGCTCCCGGCCGGCGGCTGTGAGAACGGCGCGCACCGAGCGGCGGTCGTTGGGGTCGTTCACCCGTTCGACGAGCTTGTCCGCCTCCAGCCGGTCCACCAGCTGCGTCATGTTGGACCGCACACAGGCGCACAACCCCGCCAAGCACCCCAGGGAGAGGGGCTCGCCAGCCTCCGCGAGCTTCGACAGCACGCCGAGCTTGGCGAGCGAGAGCCCGCTCCCTTCCAAGGCGCTCTCCAGACGCGCCTCCACGCCATGCGCCGCGTCCAAGACCTGGAACACGAGAGGCGTGGCGGAGGCGACGGCTGAATCGTTCATGGATGAATGATACAGGGGTGATCGACGGAGCGCAAGCCCCTCTCCCGGCCCCTCACCCCCTGGCCCAGGGCCAGGGGGTGAGGGTTCGTATACAATTCCCTCCGTGAACGCGGCTCGCCGTACTCTCGGCCGCTGGCTCCTTGCGGCTTACCTCGAACGGGGTTGCGACCCCACCACGGCACGCGTGCCGCGCCGGGTCTTCGCCATTCGCCCGCTCAGCCCTTGCGAGATGATGGAGCTCACCCCCTTCCGCCTCATGGTGTCCGTCTCCAACCTTCTGCCGCTCCCCCGGCCCGTCCGCCGGCCCGTCTACGAGGTTTAGGGTCAGGCGAGGTCTGAGGCCAAGCGCGTGAAATGAAACAGGCCCCAGGCGCATCCTCGAGAGCGGGGAGCCTTTCTTGACACCCCCGTCCCCCGTCCATAGGCTTCAGGCCGGCATTTTCAACGAATCCCCACTCCCGCGAGGTAACCGCATGGGTCTCAAGGAAGTACTGAGCAAGATGAAGATCGTGGAGCTGTCCCCCGAGGAGACGGAATCCGCGGTGCAGAGGACGCCCATGGCCCCCGGCAAGTTGCCGGTTCCAGGGCCTCCGGCGGACATCCGCGAGCTGCTCGGCACCCTCCCGGAACCGCCCGCCATCGACGAGAAGAAGCTCGCCGCCGAGGCGGAGGCCGCGGGTGGCGAGGAGGGGGACGAGATCCCGGACTTCGCCGCCATCTACCGGGCCGCCGGAGTCGCCGACCCCGCTCACGGCTACACGGCCTACAAAGTGCTGGAGATCTTCTCCTCGCCGGGCTTCGCCTCGCTCGACACCCGGGCCAAGGCCGCCGCCCTCTCGGGGTTCCTCAACATGAACCCCACCGGGCCGGTGCCCATCACCGACATCGTCCAGGACGCCGTGCGGCGCGACCAGGCCCTCGACCGTTTCGAGGAGTTCCTGCGCCGCAAGCTGACCCAGCGTTCCGAGCAGATCGACAAAGACAATGCCCAGCTCCAGGCGGAGATCGACGAGGTCACCCGCCGCAACCGCGAGAAGATGGAGGCCAACGGCATCGCCGTCGAGACCGACCAGGCCCGTCTCACGCGCTGGCTGGTGATCAAGCGCGCCGAGGAGCGCAAGCTCTTCGACGCCGTCAACCCCTTCGTCGAACAGAATCCCATTTCGACGGCGGACGTATCCCGGTCCACGGCGATGCCTGCGGCAACGCCCGCGGCCGCGCCGCCACCCCCCGCGTCCGCCCTTGCCTCATCGGAGGAGACTGAGGGCTAAGCCCCAGGAGACTGCCATGTTTCAGCGCCTCGCCCGCGTCTTCAAGTCGTGGATCGGCTACTTCATCTCCTTCGCGGAGGATCCGGAGGTCATGCTCCAGGAGTCCATCGAGGAGATGCGCAACACCCTGCCCAAGCTCAACCAGATCCTGGTCACCACCCGCGCCACCGTCATCCGCCTGGAGCAGGAGAAGGAGGAGCTCGAGCGCAAGGAAAAGCAGCTCATCAACTCCATCAAGGCCGCCCTGACCGAGGGGAGCCCGGAGGCGCGCCGCATCGCCGAGGACGACGCCTCGACCCTCCAGCAGATCCGCCAGGATCTGGCCGCCACCACCGACCAGCTCACGGCCGCCTCGAACGCCTTCCAGAACGCCCAGATCACGGTCGAGGACTCAAGCAGCAAGCTGCGCGCTGAAGATCGACCAGAGCCGCAAGGCCATCCAGGAATCGAAGAAGGCCGCCGTCATGAAGCAGGCCGCCTCGGCCCTGGCCGAGCTCGACGCCTACGGCGTGGGCGCCACCAACGACAAGTACCTGGAAGAGATCAAGCAGCGCTCGGCCGAGGCCAAGGCCTCCGTCGAGGTCGCGACCGGCGGGCTCGACGTGGAGCGCATCAAGACCGAGCGCAAGGCCCGCCAGATCCAGGCCCAGAGCGTCCTCTCCGAGTTCGAGGTCGAGATGGGCCTGAAGAAGCCGGACGCCATCCGCGAGGCCGCGCCCTTCCCGACCCAGGCCACCGGGACGGCAACGCCCCAGAAGCTGCCGGAAGCCGGGTAGGCCGAGACCATGCCCGAAGCCGCCGCCCCGTCTCCGGCCGTGTTCCTCGACTCCCTCCCGCCGTGGGCGTCGGATCTGGTGCGCGCCGTCACGGCCAAGCAGGCGAACACCTTCGTGCTGCACGGCGTGCCGGCCGACCTGGTGCCCGTGCGGGCACCGCCGGGCTGCGCTTCCTCTCGCTCGACGAGTTCCTCACCGATGAGCTCTTCGCCGGCTGGTCCTCGGTCGTCACCTACAACCGTGCCGAGGGACTGGGCTTCGCCAACCCGGCGGCGCGCGCGCACTTCCAGGAGCGGCTGCGCGCGCTACGACTCGGTCCACGGCACCACCTGGGCGGACGGCCTCCCCCGGGACGCGGCCAACTGCTTCGCCCTGCTCGACTCCTACTTCCGCCACTGCGCCTCGCAGCAGCCCTGCCGGCCCGTCGTGCTGCTGCTGCCGTTCGCGGAGACCGTCGTGCCGGCCGCCGAGGTGGCCTACCGCACGCCGGAAGACCGCGCCGTCCTGGTCTACCTCCGCAAGTGGTCGCAGGACCCGGTGCTGCTGGCCAAGAACATCGTCATCGTGATGGTGACCGAGACCCTGTCCGAGCTCGATCCCAAGCTGCTGCGCTCGCATTCCACCCGGGAGAGTCGAGATCGTCCGCCCCGATCCGGCCGAGCGGCTGGCCTACCTCGAAGCCGTGCGCTCGCCCGAGTGGTACGCCGCGGATGTCCGACCTGCCGCCGGCCCGCCTCGCCGAGCTGACCGCCGGCATGACCCGGGTGCAGATCGGCCAGCTCCTCGACGGCGCGGACGCCAACGGCGACCACCTGACCCGGGAGCGCGTGCGGGCGGCCAAGAAGGAGGTCATCGAGACCGAGGGTCTGGGGCTCCTGGAGTACGTCGAGCCCAAGTTCGACCTCTCCATGGTGGCCGGCATGCCCATGGTCAAGGACCGCCTGCGCCGCGCCGCCCGCGCCATCGCCCGGGGGAACCCGGCGGCCGTGCCCATGGGCTACCTAGTCTGCGGCCCGGTGGGGAGCGCCAAGACCTTCCTCGTCGAGTGCTTCGCCAACGAGATCGGCTTCCCCTGCGTGAAGCTCAAGAACTTCCGCTCCATGTGGGTGGGCGCCACCGAGTCGAACCTCGAGCGGATCCTGAAGATCCTCGCCTCGCTGACCCCGGTCGGCGTGGTGGTCGACGAAGCCGACGCCGCCCTCGGCAACCGCGACCAGCAAGGCGACTCGGGCACCCAGAACCGCGTCTTCGCCCAGATCGCGGCCTTCATGGGCGACACCCGCTACCGCGGCAAGATCCTCTGGTTCCTGATCACCGCCCGGCCCGACCTGCTGCCCATCGACCTGAAGCGCCAGGGGCGCGCCGAGGAGCACATCCCGCTCTTCTACCCCGAGACGGCGGCGGAGTACGACGAGATCTACAAGGTGATGCTCAAGAAGCTGGGCATCAAGACCCCGGTGGCCTCCATCTCCGAGGTCGCCGACGGAAGACCAGTACCTCGGCCTCTCCGGCTCGGACCTCGAAGCTGTCCTCGTCCGCGCCACCCTGGAAGCCGAGGCCGCGGAATCCTCCGAGCTGAAGCCCGAGCACCTCCAGAAGGCCTTCGCGGACTTCATCCCCCCCGCCAACAACCGGGAAAGGGAGATGCAGATCCTCTGCGCCATCCTCGAATCCACCAGCCGCGAGCTGCTCCCCGAGCGCTTCCGCGACCCTCGACCGCGGGGACGTGCAGGCGAGGATCAACGAGATCAAAAGGGAGCTGAGGCTGATCTAGACGTCTGTCAAGGCAGGATCAACCCCCCGGCGTAGCGCCCCTGGGACCGCCGGCATCCCTGCCGGCCTGACTCACCCCACACAACGCCCTCGCGATGCAACATAAGCCTGTCAAATCCTCATTCGCCGGCCTCGCTGGAACAACTCGCGAGCCTCTTGCAACACCTCTAGACCTTATTTCAACACCTCGCGAGCCCGTTGCCTCCACTCGTTGCGTCAAGCTCTGTTGGTGTTGCAGCGGCCTTACGAGTTGTGGCAAAGCCCTCGCGAGAGTTGTGGCAACGAGGTCTACAGGTGTTGCAATGACCTCGCGAGTTGTGGCAAGGAGACCGGCGAACGAGGATTAGACCGTCTTACAGCCGCTTGATCACCACCACCGTCGTGTCGTCCTGGTGCTCCTGGGCACCGAGGTGCCGGCGCCAGTCGGAGAACAGGGCGTCGAGCATGTCCGTGGCCGTGGCTCTCCTCCGGAGCGTCTTGAGCAGCTCCCGGGGCCGGTCATAGCCGTAGGGGACTCCTTGCCAGTCCGTCCCTTCGAACAGCCCGTCCGAGCAGAACACGAGCACGCCGCCCGGGGGGATCTCGACTGGCACCTCTCGGTATTCGCGCGGTGGCCCCTGGCCCAGGGGGAGCCCGGCGATGGCGACTTCCGTGACCTCGCCGTCCTTCACGAGCAGCGGGAAGGGGTGGCCGGCGTTGGCGAGCCGCCCCAGGCCTGTCGCCGGATCCAGCCGCATCAACGCGAGGCTCGTGAAGTGGCGGTGGGCGGCGTTCCTTCGCAGCACCTTGTCGATTCTGCTGAGAATGCCGGGAGGCGTCTGGCTGGAGTGGACCAGGCTGGCGAGCGAGGCCGCGGTCATGGCCTGGGCGATCGCACAGGAATAGCCATGACCGGCCACGTCGCCCGCCGCGATCCAGAGGCCCCCCTCGTCGTCCTCCAGGAAGTCGTAGAGGTCACCGCCCGCCTCGGTCGCGAGGAGGGACCGCACGGCGATCTCCCATCCCGAAACCGTGGGCACCTCGGGCTGCAAACCCGTCTGCATGCGGGTGAGGAGGTTGAGCTCGTAGTGCTGCCGCCGCTCTTCCTCGATCCTCCGGATGAAGGCCGGCGCCTTGCGACCCTCGAGCTCGATCTGCTCGGGCCGGTTGAGGCCGACCCAGCCCAGGAGGAGCAGGGCCGCCGTCGAGCCCCCCGTCACGGCGAGTTGCAGAGGCATCCAGGCGGCGTGGAGACCCGAGAAGACCGCCGCCGGCAGGAGGAAAGAGGCCGTCGCGGCCACGAGGGTGGCCGTGAGCCCGAACCTCCAGAGGACCCAGAGCAGGAAGGCGCCGACCAACAGGTTGGCCGCCAGCATGGCCGGTACAGGGTTCACCTGCACCAGGATGATGGGCATGACGAAGCTCGCGAGAGCCCCCGCCAACCAGGGGACCCAGCGCTCGGGGACGTAACGGCGGGCGAGGGCCAGGGACAAGGCGATGGCCGCCGCCAGCAGCGCGCCGTCGCTGAAGGGGGTGGCCTGGCCCAGCGGCGGCACGCGCAGGCTCGCCTTCTCGATCCAGGCGCCGGGCACCGCCTGAGCCAGGGCGAAGATCCCCAGGCGGAGGCCCGCGAGCACCGCGCCGAGCCCGGTGCCGAAAAGCAGGGCCCGCCCGCCCCGGGGCCCCAGCCGGCGCGTGCGCAACGAGTCCAGGATGTTGGCGAACGCCGGCTGGAAGGAGCGCAGGTAGGACTCTCCCACCGACCAGGCGGCCACGATCCACAGGCTCAGGAAGCAGGCCACGAACGCTTGGCCGAAAATCTCCTCCCACGTGGACAGGCTTACCGCTCCGGCGAGCACGGCCACGAAATTGAGCGCCCCGAGAAACAAGCCGTTGGCGTAGTCGATCCGGCGCCGCGCCATCAGCCGAAAGAACAGGATGATCGCGGCCAGGGATCCGGCCGCGCGCGGCACGGCGAGGAAGAGAATCGTGGGAAGCATTTTCCAGAAGGACGACGGCTCATCGGATTCTTTGTCCTTGACGAGCTCGCGCTGGATCTCCACGGCCCCGCTGGAAGGCGCATTGACTTTGATCCGTTGGGGCGGTTGACTGCCCGGCAATGGATAGCCGGTTTCGTCCTTCAGGCCTGGATTCAGCTGTTCGCCAGGTGCGAGAAACAGTCGGGCGAGGGCCTCGACGCGCTCCTTCGACGGTGCTGGCGGTAGAGCAGCCTCGCCGCGCCGCGCACCCTGGATGATCTTCACCAGGTCGAGCATCCTCAGGGCCAGGAGCTGCCCCTCCGGAGTCAACACGGCCTCGAAAAGGCGCGGAGTCGAGGCACCGGGAGGCGTCCCCGGATGGGCGATCTTGATCCGAACGCCCCCGCCCAGCGCCACGGCCTGCCGGACCCCCAAGCCATCCAAGGTCTTGGCCGCCGTGGTTTCCCGCTCCTCCGCGACCGTCAACGCAAGACGGGGCGGCCCGGACGCCAGGCGCACCCCCGCGCGTTCAGCCAGCTCCTGGTAGCGCTGGACATAAAAGGACTTGTCGTGGATCCCCGGCTGCCACTCGGGCAGCCAGACCCGCGCCAGGGCCACCCCCGCCACCAGGGCGAGGGCGCCAAGCGGGAGGAGGACGAAGAGCAGGCGGGGCGTCCCGGACGATCGCTTCATGGGAAGGATTCCATTGTCTAGCCTCAATACGCTATCGCAGACCGGCGGGTTGCGCGCGGTTTGCTAGAATCCCGGGCTCACGAAGCTTCCGCCAACGCCCGATTCTGGAAATCCGTCACGATGACCCTGAAGATCCGCTCCCTGTCCCTCGCCCTTTTCGCGATCCTCTGCCTGTCGTCCCTCCCCCTGGCCGCGCAGCAGCCAGCCGCCAAGAAGCTGATCATCCTCGGCTTCGACGGCGCGGACGCCAAGCTCACCCAGCAATGGATGGACGAGGGCAAGCTGCCGAACCTGGCGAAGCTGCGGAACCAGGGGACCTTCTCGCCCCTGCGGCCGACGATTCCGTCGCAGACGCCGGTCTCCTGGTCGACCTTCGCGACCGGCCTGAACCCGGGCCGGCACGGCATCTTCGACTTCCTCAAGCGCGAATCCGAAGGACCTACACGCCCGACTTCGCGGCAGGTGAGAAGGGCACGGCACCCTTCCTCTTCGGCGAGAACAACGGCTGGATCCTGGGTCTCATCGCGGCCGCCGTGGTGGCCCTCGTCTTCCTGCTCCTCCTCAAGCTCTTCCGCCTGCGCTGGGTCGTGGCCGGGGCGATCGGCCTGCTCCTGGGCATCGCGGCCGGGGTGGGCGTCGGCATGGCGGCCGACCCGGCTGCTCCCCGTGTCGCGCCCGATCCTGATCAACAACCAGCAGGGCGACACCTTCTGGGCGCTCCTCGGGCAGGCCGGCAAGCGGGTGACGGTGATGCGCATCCCCGTCACCTTCCCGCCCAAGCCGTACGAGCACGGCGAGCTGCTCTCGGGCCTCGGCGTGCCGGACCTCTCGGGCCGCATCGGCAAGCCGTTCTACTTCACCTCCGAGCTGTTCTTCACCCCCAAGGGGGGCGGCGACTTCACGGTCGAGGTCGTCGAGCTGGTGGACAACCGCGGCACCATCGAGACCGAGATCACGGGGCCGCCGAACGAGCTGTTCCCCAAGAAGGACGGGCCGAAGGAGTACGATCAAGATCCCCATGACCCTGACGGTGGCCGAGGACCGCAAGTCGGTCCGCATCCAGGTCTCGGGCAACGACGTCACCCTGAAGCCGGGGGAGTGGAGCGACTGGGCGCGCTTCACCTTCCCCTTCAACTCGCTGATCAAGGTCAAGGGGATCGGCAAGTTCCAGCTGCTGTCCATCGACCCCGAGGTGCGGCTCTACCTCTCGCCCGCTCGACTTCGATCCCGAGAACCTCCCGCCGGGCTTCGACGTCACCACGCCCGCGAGCTTCGTCCACGACCTCACCCACGACTACGGGCTGTTCAAGACCCGCGGCTGGATGATCGACACCTGGTCGCCCACCTCCGGCACCATCGACGAGCAGACGTTCCTCGACGACGTGAAGCAGACGGTGGACAAGGACAAGCTGATCCTCGACGGCCTCATCGCCAAGGACGACTGGGACGTGCTCGTCCACTACTTCGAGTTCACCGACCGCGTCCAGCACATGATGTTCCGGTTCTTCGATCCCAAGCATCCGCTCTACACGGCGGAAGGCGCGGCCAAGTGGGGCGGCTCGATCCTCGCGTCCTACCAGGAGATGGACCGCATCGTGGGCGACGTCATGCAGAAGCGGCCGGACGCCGTCCTCATGGTCGTCTCCGACCACGGCTTCGCCTCCTTTCGCCGGGGGATGAACTACAACACCTGGCTGGCCAAGAACGGCTTCATGACCCTGAACGGCGAGGAGCCGGGGCGCAAGAACCTGGAGGATCTGTTCGACCAGGGAGACTTCTTCACCAACGTCGACTGGTCCAAGACCAAGGCCTACGCCCTCGGCCTGGGGCAGATCTACATCAACCTGAAGGGGCGTGAAGCCAAGGGGACCGTCAACCCCGGGGCCGAGTACCAGCAGGTGGTGGCTCAGATCAAACAGGGCCTGGAAGCCTTCATTGACGAGGAGACGGGGGAAAAGCCCGTGGCCCACGTCTTCACCCGCGACGAGGCGTACGAGGGTGTCTACGACCCGGTGCTGATTCCGGACATGATCCCCTCCAACAGCGAGGGCTACCGCGTGGGCTGGCAGGACAGCCTGGGCGGCATCGGCAAGGCCATCGTGGAGCCCAACACCGAGATCTGGAGCGGCGACCACTGCTCCGTCTATCCGCCGCTCGTCCAGGGCATCCTCTTCAGCAGCGTCAAGCTGAATGTCCCCAACGGCGCCTACATGGGCGACGTGATGCCGACGATCCTGGATCTGTACGGGGTCAAGCCGACGACGAACCTGGATGGGAAGAGCTTGTTGGTGAAGTGACTCGCGGGAGAACCGCCGGCCGCAACTCCGCGAGCCGGCGTCGGGTGTAAGGAGGAGTCATGAAGAAGGGTCTCAAGAAGCTCAGCCTCAACCGTGAGACGTTGTCGTCCTTGAATTCCGAGTCCTTGGAGCAGGTCGCGGGAGGTACGGTGTGGAGCAACTGCTACTGCACCGAAATGTCGGCCTGTTGCACGAACGTCGGGTGCCCGACCCGGCTCTGCTGGTAGACGTTGGCTGAGAGAGGGGCGGCCCTCCGGGGCCGCCCTTGTTTCGAGGAGGAATCGATGCTCAGACTGGGCGGTTAGGATCCGACTCGGAAGACCTCTCCCGGTTTGATCCTGGCCAGCACTTCATGAATCCGAGGGATCAGCGGCTCATAGTCGACGAATCGATTCCGCCGAGCCATCAGGACGACGACGGCGATGTCGAAGCGGGCGATGTGCTGTTGATACTGGAGCCTTTGGTCCGCTGTCAGGAAGGCCTCGAAAAAGCCGCTTGCCCGGCTTAGAAGGTCTCCATTGCTGAAGCTCTTCCAGCCCATCTCCGCTACGGTGCGGACTTGGTGATTGGGGAAGACAGTCTTGAGACGGTGAGGCAGCGACTCATCCAGCAAGAGCCGCATCGGCCTCCGCCAGCAGGGCATCCTTCGCCAGCTCGAGGACGGCCACGGCCTGATCCCAAGTCACGGAAGGAAAATCCTCGAGGAAGATTTCTAGATTGTCCCCAGCTTCGAGGTGGTCGATGAGGGTCTGGATGGGGACCCGGGTTCCCTTGAAAACAGGTGTCCCGCTCATCACCGCGGCGGAGGTTTGAATCGTCTCAGCGAGCCGGTCTCGGGGCACCATGGTATTAGGATACACCCAAGGAGGTACGTGATGCCTGCCCGTACAAGCCAAGCTCTGGCCCTGGTCACCCTGGGCCTGACCCTTTCCCTTTCCCCGGCGCGTGCCGCCGAACCGCCCCTCAATCTCCAGGGTGTCCGGGTCGTCGACCTCACCCATGCCTTCGACGATAAGACCATCTACTGGCCCAACGCACCCTCGACGTTCGAGCTGAACCGCCTCTCCTTCGGCCGGACCGAGGCGGGCTTCTTTTACGCCTCGAACTCCTTCTGCACCCCGGAGCACGGCGGCACCCATCTCGACGCACCTATCCACTTCGCCGAGGGGAAGCGGACGCTGGACCAGATTCCCGTGGAGCAGTTGATGGCCCCGGCGGTGGTGATCGACGTCAGCGCCAAGGCCGCGGCGGATGCGGACTACCGTTTGACCGCCGAGGACGTCCGCGCCTGGGAGGCCAAGCACGGCCCTGTGCCGCAAGGCGCCATCGTCCTCCTCCGCACCGGCTGGGGCAAGCGCTGGCCGGACCGCAAAAGCTACATGGGCGACGACAAGCCCGGCGACACCACGAACCTCCACTTCCCCTCCTATGGGGCCGAGGCTGCCCGCTACCTCATCGAGCAGCGCAAGGTGGGAGCTATCGGGGTCGATACGGCCAGCATCGACCACGGCCCGTCCAAGGACTTCATCGTCCACCAGATCGCCAACGGCGCCAACGTCCCCGGCCTGGAAAACGTGGCCAGCCTGGAAGAGGTGCCGGAGACGGGCGCCTGGGTGATCGCGCTGCCCATGAAGATCGCGGGCGGCTCGGGCGGGCCGGTGCGGATCGTGGCGTTGGTGCCGAAGGGGTAGGCGATGTCGCCGAAGTTGGCGTCAGGTTTCTGAGCCCGCTGAGTCCTGAGCCCGGAGGGCGTCCTACTCATAGCCCGGGGTGAAACCCTGGGAGATTTTCGGCGATCCCCCACCCCCCCAGGGTTGCACCCTGGGCTATGAGTAGGACGCCCTCCGGGCTCAACGCTCGGTTCCACTTTGGGACCTTACTGGACACCCTACTCCCCCGTCCCCACCGCCACCGTCCCCCCCGGCGGCGGCACCGGCACTCTGAGCGCCGGATCGCCCAGCAGGTCGTAGATCCTGGGCAGGGCGGTGCTGCCGCCCAAGGCGCGGAATTCCGCGACGGCCCGCAGCACCCGGTCGCCCAGCCGCTCCTCCGTGTCCATGGGGCCGGCATGGTAGAAGCGCTCGGCCAGCAGCCGGGCCTCTCCCTGGTCTGACAGCCCCGAGGGACCCCAGACGGCCGCCGCGCCGCCGGAGGGGCTCTTCACCAGCACCTCGCCCAGAGACGGGAAGCCCGGCACCGCGAAGCGGTTCACCGTGCACGTCATGGCCGTCACCACCGGCAGGCGGGAGCCGTTGGCGAGCCCCGGCACGTCGGCGCTCGTGAGCAGGCCCCCGCTGGAGAGCCGGTCGAGCCCGCCGTGGCCCATGTAGCTCACGAATGCGGCGCCGCTGGCGAGATCTGCCTGGAGCCGGTTGCGGGCGTCGGCAAGCGGTGTCGTCGAGAGATAGATGCGGTCCACGGTGTAGCCCTGCGGGACCTGTTGAGAAATGCGCTCACTGTCCCCCGCGAAGTCCGCGCCCTGGTCCGCCGCGTCGGCGAGCATCACCACACTGCCCGCCCAGGCGGGCTCGACGGTGCTCTCGTAGGCCGAGATCTTGGCGGTATACGCGTCCAGCTCCGCCGCCGAGACCACGGGGATGCGGCCCACGGCCATCTCCGGCATGCCGTCCCCATTCACGTCTCCCAGCCGGTTGTCGGAGGGGAAGAGCCCGCCCGCGCTCTGGATCATGAGCGGCGGCACCAGGTTGTCCCCATATCCCAGGAGGTTCCGGTAGTCGAGCGTGCCCTCGCCGGCCAGCGCCACGTAGCGGGGGGGCAGGCTCCAGTTGAGAGCGGCCCAGGCGAGGAAGGCGCGCAGGGCGTGCGGGCTGGGCATGCCGGCATTGAATTCGTCCATGATCTGGTCGGTATCCACCACCAGGGCCTTCAGACCCTGAGACCGCCGCAGGTCGGCGAGACGCTCCGCCGCCGCCCGCAGGGCAGGGGTGGTCACCACCAGGTACTCCGCCTGTTTGAAACCCGAGCGCAGAACCGGCTCCGTCCAGGGGCGTACGGCCGCGGGAGTCTTGAAGGCCGCCGGGGCCGCCGCCAGATAGCGCGAGGCAAAAGTTGGCGCCAGCCTCACGCGGAAGCCCGCGCCGTCGGGCTCGACCACCGCGTACGTCACCCAGCGCGGCTGGAGCGGGTTCTGGACGTCGATCAGCCGCACCCCCGCGTTGGAGAAGCCGGAGACGGCCACTTGCGCGTAGTTGTCCAGAGGGAACGCCAGGGTATCGCCCACGGCCTGGAGCTTCCGCGGGTAGGAGAGGTCGAACCCGTCCACGTAGAAGATGCTGTACGGTGCACCGTCCCCCGTGTGGGCGGACACCACCACCTGATTGCCGCTCGCAGCCAGGATGCCTGAGAAGAACCCGAACGACGCCTGGTGGGCCGCGATCCCCGTCCAGCGGGTCTCGCCGATCTCGGTGCCGTTGACCCACACCGTGGCCTGGTGCTCGTCCGTGACACCCGTGGCCGTCGCGCCTTGGAGGGTGACGGTGAGGTAGGCGTTTAAGGCAGTAATCGAAGAAGCCCCGGGAGCCTCCAGCGTGAACGTCCGCTGGCCGAAGTTGGGATCATCTCCCTGGAGGTACTCCCAGAACCAGTAGTCCGACTCCGGGTCGGGCGAGATCACGGTCGCCGGGAACGCGTCCCGCTCGGTGTGGAGCGTCTCCTGGAACGTGCCGCCGTTCGCCGCGCCCGTACCCACGGGCAGCGTTTGCATGAGCAGCCCCGGGCTATCCCCCTGGAGCCGGTAGACGTTGGCGGCGCTATAGAGGCCGTCCGGCGCCTCGCCATAGAAGTACAGCCCCTGAGCCGTCTTGGCTGCCAGGTTCGGATACCAGGCCACCGCCTGTCCGCCGCGGGACAAGGCGATTCTGGCCCCGGCGATCATCTGCGCGGCCCTTTCCCGAGTCGTGCCCAACCAGGCCGCCACGTCGGCGGTGCTCACGTAGTAGAGGCCGGTCTCCCGGACCGAGAGGTGGACCCCGGTTGTCCTTCCAAGATCCGGCCTCCCAAGGTCTGGCCTCGCCAGGGCCTTGGTGGCCGGGCGCACCACCCGCTGCTGGGCCGTGGGATGGGCCTGCCGCTCATAGGCGGCGGCCGTGTCCCGAGAATCGGGCCGGCTCCAGTCCACCGCCACGGCGAACGGGCCGTGCACCCGGCGCTTGCCGCCGGCCTCGGCCTCCACCAACCGGTACTTCTGGAGCTCGAGCGGCGAGGCGCCGCCGTCCACCAGCCGGTACGTGCCGCCCTGGGCCGCCTGCACGCTCGCCAGGAGCCCGTCCGACACCGGCACCCAGCGGTGGGACCCCCGCTCCCAGCGCTCGGCGTAGAAGCCCGCCGTGCCCGCCTCCGACGCCGTGGCCCACTCCAGCAGCACGCCGCCGCCGTCCGCCCGCGCGGCGCGGAAGCCCGAGACCACCGCCTCCGTCAACAGGCCCGCCGTCACCGCCAGCTCGCAGAGAGGGCCGAGGGTGTAGGTGGCCCGGGCCTGCGTGGTGTTCCCCGTCTCGTCCACGAACGTGGCCCGCGCGCCGTTGCCCGAGGCGGGCGTCGCCGTGGTGGGCAACCGCTGGCCGGCCGAGGTGGGAGAGACGTCCACCTGATAGGTCAGGAGCGCCGTGGCCCCCGCCGCCACCGTCCCCGGGTTCCAGGTGATATTGCCCGTGCCATTCACGGCGGGCTGGGTGATGGTCCCCTGGCTGACCGCCGCGTTGCCCGCGTACACCACGCCGGCCCCGGGAATCGTCGTGCGCACCAGGTTGGTGGCCGAGAACGCGATCGGCCGCGCCGTGGGGTTCACCAGCCGCACCGTCACCTGGTAGCGCGAGGTCTGGCCCACGCCCACCGGGTTCGGCCCCGATTTGTGGGTGAGGAGCTGCTCCAGGTAAGGCTTCACCGGCGCCGTGCCCGCGTCCGTGGGGAGGTAGACGCGGAAGGCGTTCGCCGTGGGATTGGCCGTGGGCGGGTTCGCCGCCGCCTGGAAGTTGCTCATCCACAGGTTGGCGTAGTTGCCGTTGATCGCCGGGGTGGTGTAGGTGTTGATGGTGAGCGTCCCGGTCCAGATCCCATAGCCCGTGGCCAGCTGGTCCGACGTCCAGCCGCTGAAGGTGTCCCGCCGCCAGGTGTTGTTGGCCGAGAGCGACGTGCTCGCGTAATTCTGGGTGAACGAGCCATTCCGGCTGGTGAAGCTCATCGAGCCCGTGTTGCCGCTGTTGCTGTCGTAGTCGAAGTCGTTCTTGGCCGCCGAGCAGCCCGACGTGATGTAGGGATAGAGCGTATAGCTCCGCGTGCCCGCTCCGGCCGCCGGCGGGTTCGTCCCGATCTGCACGTGCGAGTCGTAGTACACGGGAAGCTCCGTGCCCCCCGCGCCGGCCGTGCCGTCGTGCGCCCGGATGCCGATGGCATTGATGTCGTTGTCGTTCCCCATCGCCACCCGCAGCTCCCAGTGCCCGGCGGCCGTGTTGGCCGCCGTGGTGCTGTTGAGCACCGTGTTCCAGGCGTTGTCGGTGCAGGTGTTGTCGTCACAGTTGGCGAGCGTCGCCGCCGTCGTGCCGTCCGGCCGGATCAGCGTGTAGGTCACCTGCGTGTCGTAGCCGTCGTCCCGGTCCCGGTCGCGCCCCGCCGTGTCCTCGGTCGCGCCGCCCCGGCCGATGTCCGCGTCGAACACCTCGACCGTGAGGCGGCCCAGCCCCGGGGGGACCTCGATGAAGTAGCGGTAGAACGTATTGAGGCCCGCGGTGTCCGAAACGTAGTCGCCGTTCGCCGTGCCCGCGCCGTCCCCCTGGGGCGTGTGAAGCGCCGTCTGGCCGGTGGAGGCCGCCCGGAGGGGGAGGGGGCCTCCTATCAAGACCAGGACCAGGAGGGCGGCCAGGGGACGGCGGAGGGTTGGGGATGCGGGGGAATGGGTCATCGCACACCTCGACGGAAAGCGAAAATTCCGGACGGGAACGATTTTCAGGGTAGACCCAAACCGCTGCTCCGTCAAGGATTTAGCCTCTGCCTGGACCTTCGGCGTCCTCGCCCGCCTTCTAACTTTGGAATCCTTTTTAACGGACCCCGTGCGCCAGCCCTACACCCCGCGAGATGTCAAAACGATCTTCACCGTCCGGAGCAGGATGGAAAGATCCAGCCACACCGTCCAGTTCGCCATGTAGGCCAAGTCGTAGCGGAGCTTGTTCTGGGGGCTCGAGTAGTAGTCGCCGTTCACCTGGGCGAGGCCGGTCAGCCCCGGCGGCAGCGAGAAGCGCTCCGCGTAGCCCGGCACTTCCTTCAGGTACCGCTGCACGAAACCCGGCCGCTCCGGCCGCGGCCCCACCAGACTCATCGACCCCTGGAGCACGTTCCAGAGCTGGGGGAGCTCGTCCAGCCGGAACCGCCGGAGGAAGGCGCCGATCGGCGTCAGCCGCGAATCCCCCGGCTGGGCCAGCACCTCGCCCGACTCCGCCTCGGCGTCCGCGTGCATGGTGCGGAGCTTGAGCAGCGTAAACGGCTTCTGCCCCCGGCCCACCCGCGTCTGCCGGTAGAGCACCCCGCCCGGCGACGTCACCCGCACGGCGAGAGCGCAGACCGCCAGCAGCGGCGAGGCCAGGATCAGCAGCAGCGACCCCGCCACCAGGTCGATCACCCGCTTGAGCGGCCGGTCCAGCTGCCACTCCGTCTCCCGCACCACCTCCACCAGCGGCAGGTCGTGCACCCACCGGTAGCGCATGCGGCCGATCAGGCTCTCGAACGGCCCGGGCAGGAGCAGCACGCTCGTATGGTCCGGCCGCGTCCCCGCCAGCCCGTCGATCAGCCGCGTCTGCCAGGAATCGCTGCTCCCGACCAGCAGGATGTCGTCCACCTGGTCCTCGGCCAGCAGACGGGGGAGGTCCTCCGTGGTCCCCAGGCAAGGCCCCAACCCGGGATCCCCCTCAAAAGCCACAGATTCGTCCGGAATCGCCACCCACCCCACCACCTTGAGGCCGTGCCAAGGATCGAACGCCAGCGTCTGCGCCAGCTCCCGCGCCGCCGAGCCACCCCCCGCGATCACCACCCGCCGCTCCACCCGCCGCTCCGTACGGTCCATCCACAGGCGCCAGCCGAACAGCAACGCAAAGTTGAACACCACGAACATCAGCGCCACCGACCGGGGGAACTCGCGCCCCGCGAGAAACCACCACGCCATCAGCGCCATGGCCTGGAACACCGCCGCGCCTCCCAGCCGCCGCACCAGCTCCGCCCGTCCCCCGGGCCGCGGCGGGTCGTAAAAACCGAAGAAGTAGAGCGTCGCAAGCTGAAGCCCCAGCGCCACCGCCCACGCTTCGGTGGAGAGAAAGCGCAATCCCTCCGGAGGCAACAGCCCCCGGGTCAACGGCAGCGGCACGTGGAGGCGGACCATGAAAGCGGCCCAGAGCGCGGCGACGGCGGCCAGTCCGTCACCTGCCAGCCGAAGCGACCGGCGGCGGGATGTCATAGGGGTGGACTTTATATGAAAGACCCCTCATCACCCCGGCCCTCTTCTCCCATCGCCCTCCTCCCCCCAACCGGGAGAAGAAGGAGAAAGGCAAGAACGCCTCCGTCACCCCTACAAGCTGGTCTCCCCTCTCCCGGGGAGGGCGGAAGGGAGGGGGCGGGAGAGGGGCCGGGGGTGAGGGCCCGGGCGGCGGACGCCGCCCGTTCGGCTGAGGTTCGGCTGAGGTGGGAGTCGCCGCGCCTTGACCCCAACCCACCCGCTTTATACTCTGCCCCTCGTCAAGGAGGCACACATGAGAAAATTCACGATTTTGGGATTGTTCCTGTTCCTAGGGATCGCCGGAGCCCTGGCGCCGGCCGCGGCGTTCGCCCAGGAGGGCGACCTTCGCTTCGAGAAAACCGTTTCCTGGCAGCCGGGCAAGCTCATCGAGATCAACGCCCTCGTGGGGCCGGTGAAGATCGGCAAGGTCGAATTCTCCAACCAGGGCAAGGGCGGCGCATCCATCTCCACCCGCTTCAAGACGGGTGGCGGCTCGGATACCGAGACCGTCCTGCAGGCCAGCTTCGACGGCCAGAACCCCAAGGAAGACGAGTGGGTCGTCGAGTTCACCCTCGAATTTCTGGACAGCAAGGGCCGGCTGATCGACCGCGGCCAGGGGCAGGACAGCTGGGAAGGCGAGGCCAAGACCGCCAAGATCCAGCATCCCATCCTCGAATACGTCGTCCCCATGATCGACAAAGTCCGCATCAAGATGGAAGCCCGGCTCGACTGACGGAAGCTCAAGAAAACGGAGCTTCTAAAAACCTATGAAAGTCACCGATCACCTGGCGCAAGCCGATCACCCCCTGATCAGCTTCGAGATCATTCCGCCCTTGCGCGGCGGCGACGTCAAAGGTCTGCTCGCCCTGATCGACGACCTCGTCAAATACCATCCGCCCTTCATCGACATCACCAGCCACGCGGCGGAAGTCATCTATGACGAAACCGCCGCGGGCATCCAGCGCCGCGTCAAACGCAAGCGCCCCGGCACCCTGGGCGTCTGCGCCCTCATCCAGAACAAGTACCACATCGACGCCGTCCCCCACATCCTCTGCCAGGGCTTCACCCGCGAGGAAACCGAGGACTTCTTGATCGAGCTGCGCTATCTGGGCATCGACAACGTCCTCGCCGTGCGCGGCGACGAGAGCGGCTTCCAGAAGCCCCTCCAGTACGGCCGTAGCGCCAACCGCTACGCCTGCGACCTCGTCGGCCAGATCGATGCCATGAACCACGGGCGCTACCTCGAGCAGGATCTCCTGGACGCCGAGCCCACCGCCTTCTGCGTCGGCGTCGGCGGCTACCCCGAAAAGCACTTCGAGGCCCCCAACCTGCCGCTCGACGTCCGCCTTCTCAAAGAGAAGGTCCAGGCCGGGGCCCACTACGTGGTCACCCAGATGTTCTTCGACAACCGGCACTACTTCCACTACCTAGACGCTCTGCCGCGAGCACGGCATCGAAGTCCCCATCATCCCGGGCCTCAAGATCCTGACCTCCGCCAAGCAGCTCTCCAGCATCCCCCGCACCTTCTTCGTCGAGATCCCCGCCGAGCTCTCCGACGAAGTCCTCGCCGCCAAGCCCGAGCACGTCGCCGACATCGGCGTCGAATGGGCCTTCAAGCAATCCCAGGAGCTGCTCGACCGGGGCGTCCCCTCCCTGCACTTCTACGTCATGCAGAGCTCGGGCGCGCTCAAGAAGCTCATGGGGCGGCTGAAGCTGTAGGCGCGTTCGTTGCTGGCGCACTCGGAGTGCGGCTACAATGGCCGCAGGAGGTTGCCATGGCGACCGTCAGCACTCGGATCTTGAAAGACCAGCTTTCCAGCTACTTGCAGCGGGCCGAGGCCGGCGAGCAGATCGTCGTTCTGCGAGATGGCCAACCTGTGGCTGCTCTTGTGCCGCTCTTCCAGCTTCGGGAATTGGACGAGCAGGGTCGTCTGGCAGAGATGGCAGCCCGTGGCTTGGTGGCGCTGCCCAGTGGTAACACTCCGAGAACCCTCTTTCAAGACCCCACCCTTCCGAACCGAGGCAAGTTGGCTTCCGAGATGATTCTTGACGATCGGGGTTGACCCTTTTCATCGGCATCAGCGCCTTGGTCAAGCTCTACATCACTGAGGGCGGACCTCCTGAAGGTAGCGATCGGTGACGAGCTTCTTACTTTGGTACCCGGACCCTGCTCTTGCGCCAAGGAGGACTGGAGACCACTTTCATCTGTTCCGACAACGCTCTCCTCGAGGCTGCGGCCAAGGAAGGACTCTCCACTTTCAACCCGGTTTCCTGACAAGGCTCTTGGGTGAGTGGCCGGGACGGTAGAGCCTCTCGCACTTGCACAAGCTCACTTAGGGCATGGCCATCTGCCGCTCGATGTCCGCCTTCTCTTCGACGTCGAGCTTTCCGAGCTCATCAAGTCCCAGGAATCCACGGGCGTGAGAGTGGCCGAGAACGCTCATCCTCGACCCCAAGCGCCTCCTCCCGCCCCCAAGAATGAAAGGCCAGGTCACCGCCGTCCGCTGCCATGTAACCTCTAACCCAACTTCGGCGGTTCCCTGAGGAAAAAGGGCGGTAATGGTGGGAGCTGCGCCCGTAAGTTCTTGATTCTAGGATGGTGGTTTTCCCTCTACTGGCAAATAGTGACGAAGACGCCGCGACGGGATCTCTGGTATAGAGGCTCCGTGTTCATCCGCAAGACGATCAAGCGCTACAAGGACCAGACCTACACCAGCTACCTCTTGGTGGAGTCGGTGAGCACTCCTCAGGGTCCGCGACAGAGGACGATCTGCTCGTTGGGCGACTTGTCACCGGGGCCGCGGCAGAAGTGGCTGGGCTTGGCGAATCGGATCGAGGCGGCACTCCAGGGGCAGGTGTCCTTGGAGGAGCCTGATCCCTTGGTCAACGACATCGTGGGCCAGATTCGTTCAGCGGGCAAAAGCCTGGCCTCACGAGGCGACGACGTGGTGGCGGTGCACACCGACCAGGTGAGCTTGGAGAAGGCCCGTGAGGCCGGGCCGGTCCACGTAGGCCATCAGATCTGGAAGCGGCTGGGTTTGGGAGAGATCCTCGAGCAGATCGGTCTATCGGCGAGAGCTCGCCTGCTCAGTGAGGTGATGGTACTCAACCGTTTGGTCGCGCCGTGCTCGGAGCATGCTATGCCCGAGTGGATCGAGCGCACGGCGCTGAGTGATCTCTTGCGCGTCGATCTGAGCGAGCTCAGCGATACGGCTTTGTACCGCAACCTGGACCGTCTCCATCCGAATCGGCAGGAGATCGAAAGCGCTTTGGCGCAACGAGAGAAGAGCCTTTTCAATCTCGACGACACCTACTACCTCTACGACCTGACGTCAACCTACTTCGAAGGGCAGTGTCTGAAAAACCCGAAGGCCCAGCGAGGCTACTCGCGAGACCAGCGCCCGGACTGCAAACAGGTAGTGGTGGGCTTGGTGCTGGATCGAGATGGGTTTCCCAAGGCTCACGAGGTTTTCGAGGGCAACCGTCAGGATCGTGCCTCGCTCGAAGAGATGCTGGGCCTGCTCGAAAAGCGCAGTGGCCGCTGCGGCGGGGCCACGGTGATCGTCGATCGCGGCATGTCCTCCGAAGACAACCTGACCCAGATCAAGGCGCGTGGGCACCACTACCTGGTGGCCAGCCGGCAGAGCGAGCGGCAGTCCTGGTTCGACGAGTTCGAAGAGGAGGAGGGCTGGCAGGAACTGATTCGTCAGCCCTCGCCGCGCAATCCGGCCCAGAAGAAATCCCGGGTCTGGATCAAAAGGGCCGAGACGGCCGAGCATCTCTACGTCTTGTGCCGCAGTGAGGGCCGAAAGGCCAAAGATGAGGCCATCCGCCTGAAGCAGGAAAAGCGTCTGCTGGCCGATTTGGCTCGGCTGCAAAAGCGGATCGAAACGGGCCGGCTGCAACGCTCCGAAAAGATTTATGAAGCCCTCGGCCGACTCAAGGAGCGTTACTCTCGCGTGGCCCGCTACTGGAAAATGGACTATGACGCGGCCCAGCAGAAGCTGGCCTGGCAGGAAGATCAGGAGAAGAAGCAGCGGGCTCTACGTCTCGACGGCGCCTATCTGCTGAAAACAGATCGTAAAGACCTCACAGCCGAGGAAGCGTGGCGCCTTTACATCCTGCTGACCCGCGTCGAAGACGCCTTCCGCGACATGAAAAGCCCGTTGAGTGAACGGCCGATTTTTCACCAACTTCAGCACCGAGTCGAGACCCACATCTTCCTCTGCGTACTGGCCTACCATCTGCTGATCGCCATCGAGAAGAGTTTCCTCGACCAAGGCATCCACACCTCCTGGGCGACCCTGCGCGAGCAACTGAGCACCCATCAGGTCGTCACCGCAGTCTTGCCAACGACCGATGGCAACCTGCTGAAGATCCGCCGGGCCACCACGCCGGATCCCCAGCAGCGGCTCATCTACCGCGTCCTTGCCATCCCCGAGGAGGTCATGCCTCCCATCAAGACCTGGCTGCCTGCCCAGGAGGGGGACCCCAGAGGATAGTGACGAAAACCTCCGCCAAAACCCCAGTTCTCCTGGGATTCCTCAGAAAAACCGCCGAAGTTGGGCTAAGACTCGGAAGCTAGCCTTTTGCAGCCTGTCTTCTATTTGTTGGATGTGACTCACAGATAAGGGCGCAGAGGCCCTACGTCTTTTCTGGAGATTGTGTTCATGTCATCGAAGGAGCGTCCTTCCCTGAGGTACCCGTGGGTCACTATCTACGAGCCCTTTTCGCCATGAGCATCACCCGAGGGCGCGCTCCCTTTCTAAGGCGAAAATCGAGGCCAAGTCGGAAGATTTCTGCCATGTGATATTCTTGACCTTCGCGCAATACCACCCCGTTATCTTCCAATCCTTTTAAGTCCTCGAGGTTAAGGCGTACCTGCTCTGCGGTAAAGGGTAGCTGCCGGGCCTCCTCTTCTAGGCTCTGCAGAGTTGAAAAGATCGTCTTCATGCGCAGGTTTTCTAGACCTATTTCTTCAATCTTCTTTTCGCTGCACCGCCCTACGGCCTTTCTAATGGCAGTTGGAACTAGTATTCTATCTTTCCAGAATGAATCACTCTTTGAGTCCTGGGCTGCTTCATGAAGGAACCTGACAACATCTCGCGCTTGGATCTGTTCGCGCAGATCAGAAAGTGCAGCAATGACCCAGCCAGCTGCGTGTGCTTCGCGTGAGTTCTCGCTCCCCAGTTTGCGTCCCCAAAGAGGTACGAGCAGGTCTGTTAAGTGACGCTTATCGGCCTGATCAACTTCTTCACTATCAGTAGTGGGGAGAACATCGGCTTTCAGGCAAATCCATGCAATTAGGCGAAGGGCTTCATCAGGGCTCCAGCGCAGTGAATAGGGCTCGAACTTTGCTATTAACTGAGCAGAGTTCTGCTTTACCGAACTTATGACAATATCCTGACGAACGAAGGCCAGCAAGCCAATGGGAAGGCCGGGTTGTTGGCTATACCACTCCGGTACATCTTGGAGGAGCGCTCTTAGTGCAATTTGCTCAGAACTGCGTGAAGAGAATTCTTGGAATATATCTTCGAGGCCATCAACCAAGGCTACCACTGATTGTCCCCGTGATCGCAAATAATCACTGAAGTCTCGCCCCGCTGAGAGATCTCTTGGCCTATACCCCGCGCTCCACGCAATTACATTGAGCCAGCGGTCTCTCCATTCACCTTCGTGGAGTTCCTTTCTTAATTCGCTCCGAAGGTAATCCCTTAGATCCTGAGGTCCAAGCGGCTGTTCTGTACCTATTTGGGCAGCTGTTGCTTGAGATGTCTTGTCCACATTCGTTTTTGCCGTTTCCTGTACGTTTAACGACGCCAAGACTGGATACAGGACCGCGTTTACAGAAGGGTTTGCGATGCCTGAGTCTTGGACAAAGTTCTGCCAGGTATCTCTGCGGAGCGCTTGAAGGAAAGTGTATGTCTTGCCGGCTCCTTTGGCGCCAATGATCACGGCAATTGGAACTTTAGCCCTAAAATCTGACGCTAGGTTCTTCAAGGGTGACGTGACAAGAAAGTCTCCGATATCGCCTGTCTCTGCGTAAATAAGTTTAGATGAAAATTGAGACAATAGGTCTCTTTTTGTCTTAAGCGCCGGGAGATTTTCTTCGTCCTGAGGTGGGGCCAGGGGGGCGGAAATTAGGGGGATCCAGTCTATTAGAGGCGATAACTGCTTACCAATCCGGGAGTTTTTGACCAGGCTAACCACTTCCTGCCAACTGTCTGGCAGGGCTAATAGCGGAGTTTCAAAAGGGGTAAAGACACGAATGAAGTCTAGGGTTAGCTTAATCTGCTCTCGGTTCGCCGAATCTGCACCGGTTGACGCTTCTAAGAATTTTTGACCTGCTTCCAAGAGAACCGACTCAGCTCTGATGCTGAGTTCTTCGCCTAAGCCTCCGTCAGGGATTTGAGAGAAGATAATTGCTGGTATGGGCTCGTCTTCTCTTCGGGAAGGCGAAACCTCGCCCATAAGGCTAAGAACTTGGGCCGAACCATTAATTGATTGGGAGCTCACTGTGGTCACAAGCACTCGATAGACTCGTGGGTCTAAGAGCAATCCTGCAGGAATCTCGGAGAGGCCTGCTCGTAGATCGACAACTACAGCATCAGCCTTTAGTGCTTTACCTAAGTAGGCAAGCATAGTTGTCAATATGAACGGATCGCTAGCTGTTCTCACGAGATGCTCTGGTTTTACCTCGAATGAGGTGAACTGTCGGCTTGAGCGAAATGCAGGTAATGCGATAATGCCCTCTGCCTGAGTTCCCTGAAGCCTATCCGCAACAATTTCGAGGCTCGAAAAATATTGTGGATCGGGATCGCCGTGTACTAAAGCGATTAGATCGACAAATGAAATGGGAGGATCTGGAAATCTATCTTGAAAAAACCAAGTAAGTCCTGGTGCTTCGAGATCGGCATCGACAAGAAGTATGGATGCATCAGGGCTTCTCTGGATGAGTTCCAGTGAGAAGGCTAGGGCATGAATAGTTCGGCCAACTCCCCCTTTGAAAGAGTGGAAGGCGATTACAGGGCGGGAAGCCCGAATCGAACGGAGAAGGGTGCTGCCATTCTGAAATATGTGGAGTAAGGATTGACGGCTTGGTGAGGAGGGGCCTGAACTGCGGAGCCGGAAAGTCTTCGGCAGTCTCCTCAATTGTCACTGGCAATGGGCGGGATCGGCTGTTCACGCTTTCCAGAGAAATCGAAACGCTACCCTCATTAAAGCGGGGTTCGAAAACTTCTGAGAGCCAGGATAGCGCTGTCTCCGCATTTCCAGGCAATACCGCAATCGTTAGGCTGTCCCAGTAGGCTCTAGCATACCGAAGCCAGCTAGGCCATTTACCTTCTCTTTGCAATCGAACCAGGAGTTCGTCAACATCTACCCATGTGTAGAGTCGGATTCCAGTGGGTATCATGGGATAAGATTCTCCTTAATCCAAGCGTGGACGCGCTCCAGGAAATCCTCCAGTGCAGATTGGTCGGCTTCTTGGATAACCACCCCATATCGCCAAGCTTCATGCGCGCGGCCTAACTGCAGCGTTGCTCCATCTCGCTTGAGTCGAATGGTGACTGGTCCCGCGACAGAAGCAGGCAGTCTCAACTCCTTCATCCAGTGCGTTAGATTGTGCCCCTCGACTTTAAGTATGGCTTCAGGTATCTGCTGTGTGGTCAGGAGATTTCTTTGTGTTAGAAAAATAGCCTTCAAGCCGCTCTCGACGGAGTAAAACTTTAAGAGTGCAAGAGATGTGGGCTTCTGGCCAGTATGATTCCAAAACGAGTTTCTAAGCTCGGTTCTGCCAGCGCTGATCATCGGCTCTCCGAAGTTGGCGTATTGGACATTCTTGGAGTTTATCTTATCTGGGGTCCTTGTGGAGCAATGGGGCAGCGATTCTTCGACGCTGTTTGGGCTTGCTCTGGTAGCGCATAATCCCGGGCCCCGGACGGCGCTTCTTAGGGTCGAGTGCTTCGAGGACGTACCCAAAGGCGGTTCGGTGAAGAGGCCTGAACCTCCCCCTGCGGTCCGTAAGGACCACCGTCGGTAGCCCTGGATTTTAATCCAGGGCCGGCAGGGATGCCGGCGGTCCCAGGGGTGCTACACGGTCCGGCGAAGCAACGCCAACCGGGCCTGACGAACGCTCTTGCAACGCCGCGGAGCGTTCATCCTCGTTGCAAGTACGTTCGTCCTCGTTTCTTCGACGCTATTCCTTGTTGGTACAGCGTTCATCCTCGTTGCAGAAGCGTTCGACCTCGTTGTTTCGACGCTCGACCTTGTTGGTACAGCACTCATCCTCGTTGCAAGAACGCTCGACCTCGTTGTTTGGACGCTCGTCCTTGTTTCTTCGGCGCCGTTGGCGTTGCTAGAGCGCTCCCTCTTGTTTCTTCCGGTAGACCGAGGGGACGTTTCCCGTTCCCCGGAGCTTGACGTCGAGTCTTCCTTCCCGTTGGAGCATGTCGAGGATCCGGAAGAGCGATGCCCGGTCCGGGGCGTAGCCGAGGCAGCGGTGGACGTCGTTCTTGGTGAACTCTTCAGGGAGCTGGGCGAGCGCTTCTTCGACTTCGTCATAGAGCTCGCCGGCCGGTCTGCGAGGCTTGGGCAGCGGAGTGGGGGAGGGTGGCGGGGGCTCCGGGGGGCTGGGAACGGCGGAGGCTTCCGGGGTGTCTAACACTTCGCCGCCGGAGGTCTTCCAGAGCATCTCGAGAACCTGGACCTGGGCGCGGTGGCCGGCGTGGACGAGGTCCAGGGCCAGGCGGAGCTGCTCGTCCAGGATGCGTTTGCGTTGCTCGTACTCGTGGCGTTTCATGGGAAGAGATTGCAACACAAGGAAGAGACACGAGCAAGAGGAAGAGACACGAGCAAGACCGTGGACGGAGAGGGCGGCTCTTGCGTAAAGTACGGATCTGCTGCAAGGAACCCGGAGTCTATGATGCCTTTGAAATCCCCCCTGTCGTTCTTCTTCCTCTCGGTGTCCGTTTCCGCTGCCGCCCTGGCTCAAGGCGTGGAGCCGGTGCCGAAGATCTCGTTTCAGGCCCATTCCGTGACGGTGGAGGGGATCTCCTCCGGCGGGCGAGTCGTCTGGTATTCCGTGGCCCGCGAGGTGGCGGACGACGACGTGGCCACGATCGTGCGGCGGTCCGGGGTGCGGATGGATGAGGATGGAGACGGTTCGGTCTCCTGGGATCTGGAGGGGGACGTGCCGCTGCGCTCCATCTGGGTGGCGGTGGATCTCGCGACGGGCCGGGTGGCCGCGGCGGCTCCGGTGGGGTATCCGCTGCGCCGGGTGGGGTGGCGGGGGCGCGGTCTTGGACGGGACGGCGGGCGGGCAGCGGACCGGGTGGAGGACGTCCGGACGTATGCCGACGTTCTGCTGGTGCGCCCTGGCGAGGGGGCTTGGCGGCTGACGGTGGGGGATGGCAGCGATCTGGACGACGACGGCGCCGCGGACGGCCGGCTTGCGGTCGCGATCGACCGGCTTCGGCCCGTGGACGGCAGCGCGGCGGAGGTGGCGGCTCCGGCGCGGTTCGGTCCCAAGGACGTCGTGGTCCTCTTCGATCCCAACCGGATGGAGCTGACGATCGATACCCAGGCGGCTGGCGCGCAGGAGGTGGCTCCGTGAGCCGCCGCTCGATCCTTCTCGGTGTCCTCCTGCTGGCCGCCCTCCCGGCGGTCGCGCAACAGCACCCGAACACGGCGCGTGGGTTCAGCACGTCGGGCAGCTTCAATCCCGGCGACGTGGACAGCATCAATCTGTTCAACGGCAACCTGGTGATCCGCATCCCGATCGGGCAGGCCTATCCGGTCAACGGGGCGCTCTCGTATGGCCTGGTCCTGGTCTACAACAACAACGTCTGGGACTATCAGCAGGACGAGCCGGGAGGGGGCGGCGGCACGCTCACCCAGGCGATTCCCAACCGCACGTCGAACGCCGGCCTTGGCTGGATGGTGTCACTGGGGCGGCTCAATCCACCGTCCTCGACGGACGTGGATACGACCCGCACGGTGTATATGAGCCCGGACGGGGCGCTCCACACCTTTTACCCCACGCTGCACGAGGGGGAGACGGCGGTGAATGGTGTCCAGTACACGCGGGACGGGACGTATCTGCGCTACAAGGAAGCCAACAGTGAGATCGAGATGCCGGACGGCACGATCCACCATTTTCAATTCGACGGCTTTCCGGACCAGATCCGGGACCGCTTCGGCAATCAGGTGACCGTCGCCTACACCACCAACCTGTGGACGATCAGCGACGGCCACCGGACCCAGAAGGTCTGGTTCCGTACCGACCTGCCTCCCTTCGCTCCCGTCGTGGACAAGGTCGAGCTGGCGGCTTTCGGCGGTGCGACGGCCATTTGGCGGTTCCGCTACAGCAACGACGACGGCGTGGCCGCCGTGCGCACCGGCTGCCGCAATACGGACCCCGGGAAGGAGAATCAGGCGGTTCCCTTGCTGACCCAGGTGACGCTGCCGGACGAATCCTTCTACCGCATGCCGGCCGGGGACTACGGGGCTCAGACGGCCACACCCTGCGACTCGGGGATGCTGCGGGGGATGACCCTGCCCACATTGGGGCGGATCGAGTGGGATTATATGGAGTATTCCTTCCCGCCACCGTCCTCCACGAGGACATTCCGGCAAAAGACGACGGGCGTTTCCCGGCGCCGGTTGAAGGACGCGGTGAGCGAGCTCGGCGAGTGGGTCTATACCACCTCTCTGACTCCGGATTCCGGTCAAATCAACCCGCAGGAGCTGGTGAATACCTTGGTCACCCCGCTGGGCGACAAGACAGTGAGCTACTTCTCCGTTTCGAACGGCGACGGCACCCTGCCGGCGGGTTGGACGGCCTTTGAGTACGGCCTCCCCCTCACCCGCTACGTGACGGACGGCGGCTCGGTGACGCGGTACCTTTCCAGCCGGGTGTACGACTGCGATCCCGGTGCGGTCAACTGCCAGCTCAAGCGGACGAATTTCGTGAGCTATGCGCGCGACACGAACGGTGTGGCCACGACCTTGGAAGACAAGACCCGCAGGAATCAGCGGATGTTCACCGGCCGCACAAACTTCGAGGACTCAGGCCTCCTCGAGGCCGTGGTCCATTCCAATTTCGACGGCCTGGGGCACTACCGCGAGACCAATCTCTACGGCAATTATGGCTCCGGGGATACCCGCACCACGTTCGTCAACTACAACCCGGGCCAGGCCTATCCGGGTGCCTTCACGCCTCCGGCAGCCGGCGCTCCCTGGGTATTGAACACCTATACCGAGTCGGCGGCGGGTGAGCCGCAGGGCAGTGCGCTGACCTGGGCAGAGCATTGTTTCGACAATGCCACTGGATTTCTTCTGAGGACGCGCACCTACGCCTCGACCGGCAAAACGCGAAGCGCCAACGACGTGGTGATGCGCTACACGCCCACATTGGATGGCAACGGGAACGTGGGGAGCGAAGAATCCTTTGGCGGCGACGGGGCCAGCCTGGACACCGTGGCCTCGCTCTGCAGCCTTGGGCTGCCGGCGAACCAATACCAAGTCAATTACACCTACCAGTTCGGAGCTTTGAAGACGGCGCAGAGCTCGCCCGGCATCAATTTCAAGACGGTGGACCGGGACATTGACATGAGCACGGGGATGCCGTCGAAGAGCCGGGACGTCACCGCCCTCTTCCAGACCTCTTACGAGTACGACACCCTCGGCCGGCCGACCTACGTGAAGCCGCCGCAGGACGCCTGGACTCGCATGATCTATACCCCGGCCACGCCGCCGTCTTCCCTGGCCGAGGTCTACACGGCCCGGCTGGCCAACGGTGGCGGTACCACGCTCGCCGAGGGCAAGGTGCTGTACGACGCCCTGGGGCGGGTCCGCGAGGAGCGGCAACGGATGCCGGATGGCACCCTGTCGGCCCGCACGACCACCTACAACGCCCAGGGTTGGCGTACTTCGGTCTCGGAGATGGGGTCGGGCAACACGACCGAGTTCCTCTACTACGACCCCTTCGGGCGGCCCGGCACGATCCGGCCGCCGGATGGCTCCGGCCACGACGTGACCCTGTCCTATTCCGGCAACCGCTCCACCACCCGCACCCTCAAGGTGGCGACCAGCTACAACCCCGGGACGGGCGCGGCGCTCGAAACGGCGGCTACCACGACCGAGCTCTACGACCGCCAGAGGCGCCTGATCCAGGTGACGGAGCCCAACGGCGTGCTCACCAAGTACGAGTACGACTTCGGGGGGCGCCTCAAGCGGGTCTGCCAGGGGGCGAGCGGCGCCACCTGCGGCCAGGAGCGGCTGTTCACCTACGATGCCCGAGGCTTCCTGACCTCCGAGAAGCATCCCGAGAAGGGGCCGTCCGGCAACGGCACCGTCACTTACTCCAACTACGACAGCCGGGGCCACGCCCGGAGGATGATCGACGGGCCCCACGATCTCACCTATGTCTACGACCGGGCCGAGCGGGTTTTCCAGATCCGGGAGACGAACGGCGCCCAGCGTCTGCTCAAGGAGTATGCCTACGCCAACGACAATCCCGCCGGGAATCCCCGGAAGGGAAAAGTCCGGGACGCCAAGAGGTACAACTATCCGGTGGTGGGCGGCTCCACCTTCACGGCTCTCATTACCGAGACCTACCTCTATGGCGGCCGCGAGGGGCGGGTCTCCCAACGGGACACGCAGCTCTCCGTCAACGGCGCCACCAATGAATCCTTCACTCAGAGCTTCGGCTGGGACGAGCTGGGCAACGACCAGACGATCACCTACCCTCAGTGCACCATCGCGGGGGCCACGGGCTGCAACCCCGTGCGCACCGTCACCGCCAACTACACCAATGGCTGGCTGACGGCGGTTCCGGGTTACACGGGCACGGTCCCGGGCCAGACCGTCGGCATCGGCCTCACCTACCACCCCAACGGCTTGGTCAAGGAGGTCGCCCAGGGGAACGGTGTCGTCCTCACCCAGGCCAACGACCCGAACGGCATGACCCGGCCCGCCTCGATCACCGCCACCCGGAGCGGCTCGACGCTTTGGACGACGGGGACCTACCGGTACGACAGCGCCGGCAACATCTGGAAGGCCGGCACCGCCTGGTATGAGTACGACGCGCTCTCCCGGGTCAAGACCGGCACCGTCTTCCCCGATCCCCTGGGCACGGGCACCCAGCAGAAGCAGACCTACACCTTCGACAACTACGGCAACCTCGGCTCCATCACCACCCAGATCGGCGCCAACCCGGCCGTCACCCGCAACACCCCGGCCTCCACCTCAACCAACCGGCTGACCGGAACCGTGGGCTACGACTCCGCGGGCAACCTCACCACCTGGAACGGCGCGCTCTACGAGTACGACGCCTTCGACCAGATGTGGCACATGGTCTCGGGCTCGGAAGACTGGGTCTACGCCTACACGACGGACGACGAGCGCATCTGGTCCTACAACCCCGCCCAGAACACCTCCCGCTGGACCCTCCGGGACCTCGACGGCCAAGTGCTCCGCGACTTTTCCAACGCCAACGGCGTCTGGACCGTCGCCGAGGACTACATCTACCGCAACGGCCAGCTCCTCGCCGGCTTCCTGGGCAACGGCCAACGCCGCTACTTCGCCCTCGACCACCTGGGCACCCCCCGTCTGGTCACCAACTCCGCCGGAAACCAGACCGGCTACCACGTCTACTACCCTTTCGGAGAAGAAGCCACCGCCTTCGACCCCACGATCGACCGCATGCAGTTCACGGGTCACGAGCGGGATCTCAACTCCATGGCGGGGGGGAATCCGTTCGCGGATGATTTGGACTACATGCACGCGCGGTTCTACAACGGGCAGGTGGGGCGGTTTACGAGCGTGGATCCAATCGGAGGCAGCCTGGGAGCGCCCCAGAGCTGGAACCGGTATGCGTATGTGATGGGGAACCCGATGAACTACATCGATCCCCAGGGACTCTGGCCAGTCCCCGGGGTTAGAGTCTTTGCGCCGACGGGTATGACGGTTTATGATTTCGGCTTTTCCGATGTTATAACAGTGACCGGAAGTGCGGTTAAACTGTCTTATCAACCTTATCCAGGGAATAGCTTTAGCATCAGGAACCCCTCAAACTCTCTCTCATACACACTTGCTCTTGCGACGCAACAAGAGGGGGCACGAACGGAGCTTGGCCTACTTGATAAGGCCTTGAGTTCTATCCCTATTCAAAGCAACCGCTATGGCCAGTGCGTTCGCCAACATCGCCTCGATCTTGTAGGTGTGGTCCTTGGTTCTGCGGTTCCCAAGCGACTCGTTCCGCCTTTCAGGGTGCCAGATCCGAGCTTCTCCTCTAACCACTCCTGCCAGTGTCGTGGCTCATCAAATACGCAGGGCCTTTCCCGGGTCCGCTGTAGCAAGAAACCTTTCAGGTGGATTGAGAGGTGCGGGGCGAGCAGTTTCCAAGGTTGCGACACCTCTTACGCTTTTCGAAGGAGCTTGGAATTGGGGAGCACTTGGTTATTGTGCATTTGAAGATGGAGGTCAATGAAGTGTATTGGCTAGCTTTTGTGGCAGTTGGGCTTGCAAGTTTGCTCATGAATTTACTGTGGCGCAAGAAAGTAAGAGAATTACCAGATATATCCGACGAAGAGTTCGTTGGTCGCTTTACACGATACTATTCTTCCGAGTTTGAGAAAATTGCTCAAGGCCGCAGGCGGGTTGCGCATGTTCTTGGGATTTCGGCAGAGAAGCTCGCGCCTGAATACTCATACAAGGAATTAGCCCATCGGTTCGACACTCTTGGAAGCTTTAGCGTGGCTTGGTCCGACTTAGAGTTTGAAGTGCAAGAGACCTCCCGAATTCAAAGCACTTCTCTGGAGACCATCCCGTTGACTGTTGGTGATCTAGTGGCAGGCCTTATCCAAGCCGAGCGTTTGACTTCCGCCGGATCCTAGCGTCAGAAAAGCTCATGGCGAATTTCGCTAAGGCTGGGCGGCGATGGCAAAAGGAACTTGGTTTTCCAGAATTGCTGCGAGAAGGTAGATTCGATGAGGTTCTGGAACGTATTGCTCGGCTTGAAGGTAGACGAACTCTGAGTCCGGGAGAATTAGTTTTGCGTGGCCGTTGCTTGCAATTAAGCGCTACATCCATTTCCCCCTCAAGGCTGAAAGAGGCTGAGGTGGCTTTTCGTGCAGCCTTGGATGTTGACGGAGAATATATTCCAGCTTTGCTTGAGCTTGCTTGGTTCTGCTATGCGGTTGAAGACGACTCGAAGAAAGCGCTGCCGCTCTTCGAGAAAGCCATCTGCCTCGAAGGCATCGAAGGCATACTTATCGATTCCATAGATGCTGTCACTTCAAGTCCAGCACTCACGAACCAGGTTCTAAGCTACCTCCGTGTTCTCGGGCTTCTCGGTGGAATTGAAAGAGGGCTCCAGGCGCCATGCAACGCATCAAGCTTGGTAACTGTCTATTGGACGTACTCCTCCCAAGTAGGCGATGTAACAAGGGGTATAAATGAGAAGAGCGGTCTGGGTTATTGGCGGTGCGCTGGTGCTGGCAGTTTTCCTCGCGGTTGCGTCGTTGGCCATTATTTTGTGGAAGGTCTGGCGAGTGTCGAAGCCCACGACTACCGTTGTTCGAATGCGCCTTCTAATGGGAGTGTTCTTGGCAGACAAGCCGACCTCATTTGATGAGAAAAGAATCAGAGAGCTTCTGGCCAGAAGTAGACGCCAGGAGTGCTTCGCAGATGGCTGGGGCCAGCCATTTATCATCGAGCCTGTCGAGTCCGAAACCGGCGAGCTCATTTATAGAGTCACTTCACTCGGCAGTGATGGAAAAAGAGGATCGTGCTGCTGGAGCTTCGTTGACTCCTTTGAGGAGGATGTCGTGCTCGAAGGTGACCGATGGCTCCAGCAGTGGACCTTCGGGCATTCGCCCGCGTCAGAATTCGATGAAGGTAAACCAGACGGCGATTGACAATGAAGGAAGGGGCGACGATCATACGGCTCAAGCGGGTCTGCCAGGGGGCGAGCGGCGGGCTGGGTTCAGGTGGGAGATTCTGAGCGTGAACGCGCCCCCAAAACGAGGATGTAGAGGGAGTTTCACGTGAGGCGATCTATTAATGCTATTGGGCTATTGGCCTTACTGATACTGCTGTTCGCCACTGTATCCTCAGTGCTAATGGCGTGGAAGATCTGGCGTGTCTCCAAGCCCACTATGACTATGGCTCGGATGCGAGATCTAATGGGAGTGCTCCTGGCAGAGAAGCCGGTAGCCTTTGACGAGAAGACAATCAGAGGGATGCTGGTCAGGAATAGGCGCCAGGAATGCTTTGCAGATGCCTGGAGTCAACCATTTATCATTGATCCTGTCGAGTCCGAAACAGGCGGCCTCACCTATAGGGTCACTTCACTTGGCAGCGATGGGAAAAGGGGATTGTGCTGTCTGGGCTTCGTAGACTCCTTTAAGGAAGATGCCGTGTTGGAGGGTGACATGTGGCTGCAGCAGTGGACCTTCGGGCATTCGCCAGTGCCATAATCCCATGAATGAAAAGGGCGGTTTGTCAATAGGGGGATACAGATACCTGGCCTTGAGCGGCGCGTTTGCTAGATTGGGAATGATATGGATGAATCCGTTTTGAGAAGTTATTTTTTGGGAAAGGTCGGCATCATGGCTCTGCGCGCGTCCCTGGCGGGCAGTCTTGAAAAAGGTGTATCTGTTAATCGGTTCCATGTTAGCGATATGGATGAGGAGTTCGAAGTGGAGCCTGTTCATCTGGCGAAAATATGTGACGCTTATCTGGGCGGCGAGTTGTTAGCTGAAGATCTTCAGGCCATAGGTTTCTGTTTAATTTCATCTGAGAGTTTCCTGTGGGACGGGGAGGATTTAGACGGAGAGAAGGTTACTACGGTTGCGAACGACTGGGCAACGCCTGAGATCAACTACCCAATCAATACCGAAAACGTCGAGAGGTGGCGGCGATATCTTTTTGGCGAGAGTTGGGAACAAGCGCCGAGATGAGCAGCAGCGATCGATTTGAGCAGGCATGAGTCTGCCACTTCTTTTTGAAATCCCCGGCGGCGGTAGGAGGAACGGCTGTCGCATCGCCGACTCTTCTTGTGGGGGCAGCCCGCCGGAGGAATTGCTATCGGATTAGCTCTCGGGCACGTACCCGTTGCAGAGCCGCGGCGGAGGCGCCTAGGATACGGGGAATATCTCGGGAACCTGTTTGATTACCTGTAGCTTCTTGGTATGGAGCGCCGATCCATGGAGAGTACCTGAGGGTGAACCTGCGTCTTGGATGTCAGATCATTGCTTGGGTTGAGGAAAGAATGTTACAGATCGGCGGCGGCTTTCGAGCACCGACGGAAGAGGAAGCGAATCCCGAACCGTTTCCTTTCAAAGAGCAATGAGGGAGTTTAATCTCTCCAGCACCTCCCGCACCTCCCTCGGGTCCCGCAACCCATACCCCGCCGCCGTCTCCCGAGGCTCCTCGGCCACGAGGATGCCGATTCCCCGATCCCCCAAGGCCTGAAAGGCGTCTTCGTCCGTCAGGTCGTCTCCGAGGTAGAAGGGGAGGACTCCGGGGTGGTCGAGGCCCAGGGTGTTGAGGAGCCAGAGGAGGGCCTGGCCCTTGTCCCAGTCGAGGTCGGGGCGAAGCTCGAAGAGTTTTTTGCCGTGGGCTTTGCGGAGGCCGGGGGTGGTGGCGACGGCGCGGTCCACGGCGCTTTCGATGGCGGCGAGGTGCTTTTCATCGACCAGGCGGAAGTGGATGGAGAGCGGCGAAGCGCTTGGGCTCGACGAGGAGGCCGTCGATCCCCTGGAGGTCTCTCTGGACCTGTTGGGCGGCTTTTTCGATTTTCTCGGGAATGCCTTCTCCGACCTCCAGACGCGTTGAGGGGAGTGGGCCGGCGATGTCGAAGCCGTGGCTGCCGGCGTAGGTGAGGCCGGGGAGGCCCACGCGGGCGGCCACGTCCTCCCGGCCACGGCCGGAGAGGATGGCCACGGGGTAGCGGGCGGCGAGGCGGCGGAGCACGTCCCGGGTTTCTTCCGAGAGGACGGCGAGCTCGGGCCGAGGAGCGATGGGGGCCAAGGTGCCGTCGTAGTCGAGGAAGAGGGCGGGGCGGCGTCCGATGAGGCGGCGCGGCGATCTCGTCCCAGCGGTCGAGGGCGGAGGGAAGCCGGTCTTGAAGGGGCGGCATTTAGAACAGGTACTCTTCGATCCCCAGGGGCGGCAGGTACTCCTTGGGGGCGCGGAAGTCGGCGGGCACCGTGCCCAGGGCCGCCTGGAGATAGTAGTCCACCCACCAGAAGATGTCCTGCTCGCGGAGAAGCTCGCGCATGCCCTCCATGCGCCGGCGGCGTTCGTCTTCGTCCATGCCGAAGGCAATTTTCAGGGCGTCGGCCATGCCTTCGATGTCGTGCGGGTTGACCAGCAGGGCGCCGCGCTGGAGCTGGGCCGCGGCGCCCGCGAATTCGGAGAGGACGAGCACGCCGCTGCCGTCCACCTGGCAGGCGCAGAACTCCTTGGCCACGAGGTTCATGCCGTCCTTGATGGAGGTGACGAAGCAGATGCGGGCCATGCGGTAGAGCGAGAGGCTCGCGCCGGGCCAGGCTCTTGTAGTGGTAGTGGACGGGGACCCAGCCGGCGGAGGAGAACTCGCCGTTGATCTCGCGAGACCAGGCGCTCGACGCGCGCCTTGAGGAACTGGTACTCGGGCACGGCCTCGCGGCTGGGGACGACGAGCTGGAAGAAGATCACCCGCTCGCGCAGGGCCTTGTGGCGCCGGAGCGCGTCGCGGAAGGCTTCCAGGCGTTCGAGGAGGCCCTTGGTGTAGTCCAGGCGGTCGACGCCCAGGATGACCTGGTGCGGGCCCATGCGCTCCCGCAGCTCCTCGGCCCGGCGGGCCACGGCCTCGGAAAGGGCGGTCTCCTCGTAGGCCTTGAAGTCGATGCCGATGGGGAAGGCCCCTACCTTGACCGTCCGCGAGCCCAGGTGGACCTCGGTGAGAGGGCCGCGGTCCTCGATCTGGGCCTCCGGGCAGGAGGTGCTCCAGGCAGGTGAGGAAGTTGCGGCTGTCGCGCGGGGTCTGGAAGCCCAGCAGGTCGTAGGCGAGGAGGGCCTTGAGGATCTGCCCGCGCCAGGGGAGCTTGAGCAGGATGTCCAGGGGCGGGAAGGGGATGTGGAGGAAGAAGCCGATGCGGGCGGCTTCGTTCCTGCGCGCGTATGAGCTCCGCCGACGTGGATGAGCTGGTAGTCCTGAACCCAGATGAAGTCGTCTTCCTGGCTGTGCTCGACGACGCAGTCGGCAAATTTTTCGTTGACCCGGAGGTACGCGTACCAGAAGGACGGGTCGAAATTGCACCGCCCGAGAAGGTCGTGGAAGAGAGGCCAGATGATGGCGTTGGAGAAGCCTTCGTAGAAACCCTTGACCTCGTCCTCGGAGAGGAGCACGGGGACGAGCTCGTAGCCGCGCTCCCGGTACCCCCCGGCGAGCACGGGCTCCCAGTCGCCTCCCTGTTCGAGAGGGAGGCCGGGCCAGCCGATCCAGACGCCGCCGCGGTGGGAAAGCACGGGAGCCAGGGCGCTCACCAGGCCACCGGCGCCCGGCTTGAGGCGCCAGGCGTCATCCTTCTTCTCCAGCACGATGGGGAGGCGGTTCGAGACGACGAGGAGGCGGGTGGCGTTCGGGCTCAAAGCGATCAGGGATTTGTGCAAGGGGCGAGCCAGAATCACGGTTCGGGCCTGTCGGCGCACCCTATAGACAGCCGCGGTCGTGGGAGAGGTCCCGTGATACTTTTCCCGCCTCGATCGTTGAGCTCAATTTCCATCGGGGTCGCCGACATGTCCATGCCCAGGGCCGTCGTTTTTGCCGTATTGCCGTTGTTTGCCTCGTTCCTGTCTCCCGTCCGGGCCCAGGAGCCACAGGCTGTTGCCGAGCCGGCGGAGGAGATCACCATGTCCCGCCCTGGCCGGGCCGATCGTGGTGGATGGCGAGCTGGGGGATGAGGGGTGGAGCGGGGTCCCTCCTTACGAGACGTTCTACGAGACCAATCCCGGAGACAACGTGGCGCCGAAGGTGCGGACGGTCGCCCGGCTGGCCTACGACGAGGACTACCTCTACGCCGCCTTCGAGTTTTTCGACCCGGAGCCGGGGAAGATCCGCGCCCCTCTGGCGGACCGCGACGACGTGCCCGGTTATACGGATTACGGCGGGATCATCCTGGACACCCGGAACGACGGCAAGACGGGGTTCATGTTCCTGGTGAACCCCAGCAACATTCAATACGACGCCATCAGCAGCGACACGGCCGGGGAAGACGCGGCGCCCGACCTGTACTGGGATTCGGCGACGAAGGTGGGCACGGACGGATGGCGGCTGGAGATCCGCATCCCGTTCTCCTCGCTGCGCTACAACTCGGGGGACGTCCAGAGCTGGGGCGTGATCCTCTACCGGAACTATCCGCGCGACTTCCGCTACCAGATGTACAGCAACCGCGTGCCGCGCGGCGCGAACTGCTTCATCTGCCACGAGAAGAGGCTGACCGGACTGACGGGCCTGCCGGGGGGAAACCACCTGGTGCTGGCGCCGTACGGCGTGGGCCGGCGGGATTCCAACCCCAAGGGGGGAGTGCTCGGCAACCGCCTGGAGAACGAGTCGGCGGAATGGGATGCCGGGCTCGACGTGAAGTGGACGCCGAACGCGGACAACGCCATCGACCTGACGATCAACCCCGACTTTTCGCAGATCGAGTCCGACGTCGCCCAGATTACGGACAACGAGCGGTTCGCCCTGTTCGTGCCCGAGAAGCGGCCGTTCTTCCTGGAAGGGGCTGATCTGCTGGCCTCGCCCATCTCGATCGTCAACACGCGCTCCATCACCTCGCCGCGCTGGGGGGCCCGGGCCACGGGGCAGCTCGCCGCGAACACGCTCTACACGGTGCTGGTGACGGAGGACCGGGGCGGTGGCCTCGCCATCCTGCCCGGCCCGCAGTCTTCGAGCTTCGCCCTCCAGGAGTACAACTCGCGGGTGGCCCTGGGGCGGGTACGGCGCGATTTCGGCGGCTCTTTCGTGACCTTCCTGTTCACCGACCGGGAGATCGACGACAGTGACGGCGGCGGCCACAACCGGGTGGGCGGCCCGAGCTTCTACTGGCGCCCGAACCGGCGCGACGCCTTTTCCGGGCAGTTCCTGTTCTCGGACACCCAGAACCCGAACCGGCCGGATTTGACGAGCCAGTGGACGGGGCAGTCGTTCACCTCGCACGCGCTGTTCGCGAACTGGACGCGCACCACGCGGACATACGACGCGAACGTTCAGTACTACGACATCGGCGAGGACTTCCGCGCGGACGTCGGCTTCGTGCCCCAGGTGGGGGTCCACGACGCGGTGGGCACGGTCGGCTGGTCGTTCTTTCCCAAGGACGGCCTCTTCCGCAAGATCCGCCCGTTCTTCCGGACGCGCCGGATCGACGGGCAGGAAGGGGGGCTGATCCAGCAGCGGGTGGTTCCCGGCCTCCAGCTCGTCGGCATCTGGAACAGCTCGATCAACCTGGAGGGGCGCCAGGAGAAGCTGCGGGTGGGGACGGAGATCTTCGACTTCACCTATTTCGTGGGCAACGTCATCCTGACGCCGTCGCGGCGGGTGAGCGGCCTGATCTTGGACTTCTCCCTGGGCGAGGCGGCCGACGTGGTCAACGCCCGCGTGGGCGACGGCACCACCCTGGGCCTGGAGGCCACGCTCCGCCCCACGGACCACCTGGCGCTCCAGACCATCGTCAACCGGCGCACGCTCGACGTCTCGCCCACCGGCTCGGGGCCGCGGGACAAGCGGCTGTTCACGGCCGAGATCTACCGGCTGAAGGCGACCTACACGTTCAATTCCCGGGCCTACCTGAGGCTGATCGGCCAGCGCAGCCGCACGGAGCGCGACCCCGGCCTCTACATCCCCCGGGTGCGGGCGAAGGAGGACATCTTCGACGGCTCGGCTCTCTTCGCCTACAAGCTCAACTGGCAGACCGTGCTCTATCTGGGCTATGGTGATCTGCGCGAGCTGCCGGTGGGCTCCAACGATCTGGAGCCTTCGACCCGCCGGTTGTTCCTCAAGGTCTCCTACGCTTTCCAGCGCTGATACCTGGGAGAGATGCCATGAGCTTGCAGGACCATCTTCAGCCCGGTGAGGAGATCCTCTACCGGGCTCACGTCACGCGCCTCTCCCTGATGCCTCTTTGGGTGTTGCTGGCCCTGGCTCTCGGTGCCGGGGGCGTCGCGTATTTCGTGTTCGACAACATTCCGGGCCTCCTGGTCGGCTTGGCTGCCGCCGCGGTGGTGGGGGTGGTGCTCGCCTGGAAGCTCTTCGTGCTGCGTACGAACGAGTTCGTGGTCACCAACTTCCGGGTGATCCGCAACACGGGGGTGCTGACCAAGCAGTCCATGGACTCCCGGCTCGACAAGATCAACAACGTCGAGCACCGCCAGACCCTCTGGGGCCGCCTCCTCAACTTTGGGGACGTGGAGATCGACACCGCGAGTGAGACGGGGATGGCGCTCTTCCGCAACGTCTCCCATCCGCTGGAGCTGAAGCGGGCCATCGTCACCGCCGCCGAGCAGTACCGTTCCGCCAACCGCGGCGGCTTGGCGGCCCCCGCGGGGCCGTCGGGAGCCGAGCGGCTGCGCCAGCTCAAGGCGCTGTTTGACGACGGGCTGGTCTCCAAGGAGGAGTACGAGGAGAAGCGGCGGCAGCTGATGGGGGAGCTGTAGGGGCGTGCCTTGCCGATGCGACCTCACCCCAACCCCTCTCCTAAAGGAGAGGGGCTTTAAGAGCGATTTTGCTGGTCTCTCCCTCTCCTCTCCTTTAGGAGAGGGAGCCGGAGGGTGAGGTCGCGCGGGCAGGGTGAGGGCTCCTTGACCCCCGTGCTACCATCGGCGGTAATGCCCCGTAACGCTGTTGTCCCGCTTCTCCTTCCGCCGTCCGAGATGGGCTCCCTGGTGGAGGATCTGCGGCTCGATCCCAAGCTCGGGCCGCAGCTCCTCTATTCGACCCATCTGCCGGGGAGCGAGGCGGTGTATGGCGAGCTCGATCCGCCTCTGCCGGAGCCCATCGCGCGGGCGTTGGGGCGGGGTGGCGTTCCGAGGCTGTGGCGCCACCAGACGGAGGGGATCGCGGCGGTGCGGCGGGGCGAGAACGTGCTGGTCACCACCCCCACGGCTTCGGGCAAGTCGCTGATCTTCCAGCTCCCTGCTCTGGAGGAGGCCCTGAAGGGCGGGCCGGGGCACGGGCTGTTCCTCTTTCCCCTGAAGGCTCTGGGTCAGGACCAAAAGGGCAAGTTCCAGCGCCTGGCCGCTGAGTCCGGCCTGTCGCCGGACATTGCCCCGGAAATAGGCGGCTGCGAGATCTACGACGGCGACACCCCGACGGCCAAGCGCACGGCGATCCGCAAGAATTTCCCCCGGGTGGTGATCTCGAACCCGGACATGCTGCATGTCGGCATCCTCGGCCACTGGACGGGATGGGGGCCGTTCCTGGCGGACCTGCGCTGGATCGTGCTCGACGAGCTTCACACCTACCGCGGGATCTTCGGCAGCCACTTCCACCACGTGCTCCAGCGCTTCCTGCGGCTCTGCCGGTCGGTGGGGAGCAACCCGGTGCTGATCGCCTCGTCCGCCACGGCCGCCAACGCCGGCGGAGTTCGCCGAGACGCTCACCGGGCGGCCGTTCCACTGGATCGCCGAGTCCGGCGCGCCGCGCGAGGGGCGGCACCTGATGCTCTACCGGCCCGACGGCGAGCCCGTACACCACGGCCCTTCAGCTCTTCGTGCGGCTGGTCAACGCGGGCCTCAAGACGATCGTCTTCACCAAGGCCCGGCGGATCACGGAGCTGCCTCTACTCGTGGCTCCGACGCCAGGAGCCGGACCTGGCCTCGCGGGTGGCGAGCTACCGGGCGGGTTTCCTGCCCGAGGAGCGGCGGCGGATCGAGCGCAATCTGTTCGACGGCAGGCTGGACGGCGTGATCTCGACCTCGGCCCTGGAGATGGGGATCGACGTCGGCGGCCTGGACGCCTGCATCCTCGTGGGCTACCCGGGCAGCATGATGGCCACCTGGCAGCGCTCGGGGCGCGTGGGGCGGGACGGCCGCGAGTCGATCACCGTCATGGTGGCCCTGCCGGACGCCCTCGACCAGTACTTTCTCGACCACCCCGCCGAGTTTCTGGAGCGCCCGTGCGAGCGGCTGATCGTGGACCCGGTCAACGACCCGGTCTCGCGCGCCCACCTGGTCTGCGCCGCCGCCGAGATGCCCCTCTGCGCGGACGACCAGGAGTACACCGGGCGCCACCAGGGGCGGATCGAAACCCTTCTGGACCAGGGGCACCTGCTGGCCTCGGCGGAGAACGACGAGATCTTCAGCCTTCGCCGCCGCCCTCAGCGGCTGGTCAACCTGCGCGGCACGGGCGAGACCTTCGCCATCCTCGCCGATGGCCGGACGATCGGCACGGTGGACGGCGTGCGCGTGCTCCACGAGTGCCACCCCGGCGCCGTCTACCTTCACGCGGGCCGGCAGTACCTGATCGAGGCCCTGGAGCGGGAGGAGCGCCGGGTGAAAGCGGTCCCGGCCGACCTCGACTACTTCACGTCGCCGCTGACGGAGAAGGAGACCGAGATCCTGGAGGTGCTGGAAGAGAAGAGGATCGGCCCTCTCCATGCCTGGCTCGGCCGCCTCAAGGTCACCGAGCGGGTGGTGGGCTTCGAGAGGAAGCGCATCCACGGCCAGGAGACGATCGACCAGACGCCGCTCGACCTGCCGCCCGTGGAGTTCGAGACCGTGGGGCTCTGGTGGGCCGCGCCCAAGGCGATCGAGGAGACCCTGCGCCGGCTGGGCGAGCACTTCCTGGGCTCGCTCCACGCCTCGGAGCACGCGGCGATCTCGCTCTTCCCCCTTCTCGCCCTGTGCGACCGGAGGGACATCGGCGGCATCTCCTACCCCCTCCATCCCCAGATCGGCACGGGCGCGGTGTTCATCTACGACGGCCACCCGGGCGGAGTGGGCATCGCCGCCCGCGGCTTCGAAGACCTCACGGACCTCCTGGGCCGGGTGCGGATCCTCATCGAAGGCTGCCCGTGCGAAAAGGGGTGCCCCTCCTGCGTGCAGTCCCCCAAGTGCGGCAACGGCAACCGTCCGCTCGACAAGCCGGGGGCGGCGCGGGTGCTGCGGTTGTTGCTGGGGTTGGAAGAGCCGGCGGTGGAGTGGGGGGAGGCGCCGGCGGTCCAGCTGGTGGCGGAGATCCAGCCGCTGGAACCCCTTGAGATGGCAGCGAGCCCTCACCTCCCCGGCCCTCCTCTCCCGGCCCTCCCCCCGCCCGTCCAGGGAGAGGAGGGAGAAAGGCGGCGGCGGGTTCAGCGCACGGAGCACGAACCCATCAAGGCCGAGCCCTCGATCCTGCAGCGGGCCATGTCGTTCTTCCGGCGCAAGAAGGAGCCGGAGAGCGATCCGCATACGGTGCTGTTCGACATCGAGACCTTGCGGGCGGCTTCGGAAGTGGGGGGGTGGGGCAATGCGCACCGCATGGGAGTGGCGATCGGCGTCGTCTGCCATCTGGAGGAAGGGCGGTTCGAGGTCTTTCCGGAGACCGGGGTGCGGGCCATGGTGGACGCCCTGAAGAGCGCCACCATGGTGATCGGCTTCAACATCCGCCGGTTCGACTACAAGGTCCTCTCCGGGTACACGGGGGAGGACTACGGGCGGACCCTGCCGACGCTCGACCTTTTGGAGGACGTCCACGCCCGGCTCGGCTTCCGCGTGGGCATGGGGCACCTCGCCCTGGAGACCCTGGGGTGCGGCAAGTCGGCGGACGGGCTCAAGTCCCTGGAATGGGTCCGCGAGGGCCGGCTGGACCTGGTGGAGCAGTACTGCATCAAGGACGTCGAAATCCTGCGCGACCTCTATCTCCATGGCCGGCGCGAGGGGTTCCTCTTCTACCGCGACAAGAAGCGGGACCTGCGTTTCAAGCTGCGGGTGGAGTGGTGACCGGAGGTCTCCGAGAGCCAGCTGGAACCTGAGCCCGGAGGGCGTCCTACTCATAGCCCAGGGTGTAACCCTGGGCGGCCTGGGAGTCTGGATGAAACCTCCTCGAGGAGAAAATCCAGCTCGGGTTGGGGGCCGCGCCCCCGCCACCCAGGGTTACACCCTGGGCTATGAGTAGGGCGCCCTCCGGGCTCAGGTCGTACTAGCCTGTGCGCACCTTCGAGGACGGTCATGGTGCGCACAGCGCACCCTACTGCGGCATCCGCACCGCCCGCAGATGATTCGAGGCGCACCGGTAACCGCCGTTCAGAATGACGCTGCGGACGAGTGGCGGGAAGAGGTCGAGATGGACTCCCAAGCCGGCGAAGACCTCGCGCGCACGGGCATCTCCTGCCGGGATCAACGAGGAGAACCCTTCGGCACGGACCCCCGGGTTTTTCCCCGCCGTGCGGGTTTCGACCACCACGTTGTTCCAGGTGACCAGAAACTCGGAATGATCGAGGCCGGTACGGTCGGCCAGGAGGGAGATGGGGATGGAGACGGCGGGGAGACGCCGGACCTCCATTCCCTGGGAGGCCAGATGCGCCGCCGCCAGGTCGAGAAAGGCGTCGAGATCGTCCATCCCCGAGGTCCGCTGGGCGGCTGCGAGGGCTGAGGCGAGAGCGTCCCCGGCGGGCTCCATGCCGTAACCGCGCCGCAGGGCGTCCAGGTCCGAAGCGGGAAACTTCGCGAGGAGATCGCGTCCGAGGGAGACGTCCGCCACCAGGGCCGCCAGACCCTGCTTCCCGGGGACCAGCGTCACGATGGAATCGAGGTCGTACCCGGCCCCGCCGCCAATGCGGCGCATCACGTCTGTCGATCCAGGGAGTGCCGGTCCAGGGAGAGGGTGGACGAAGCGCACGGTCCGGCCATAGAGGGCGCCCAGCTCCCGGGCGGCGTCGTTCGCGGCGGCCACGTAGCGCTCGATCCCCTCCGGCGTCGCAAAGCTTTCGACGGGCACGCGGTCCACGCCCAGCTTGGCGAGGATGGCAGGCTCCAGGGCATGCAGCGTCACCCAGGCCGCGTCCGCGGTGAGCAGCACCTGGCCGTTGTGGAACGGCACGGGCGCCTCGGTCCAGGTCGCCTTGGCCCAGGCGTGGTCGATCTCTTCGGGAAGGTTCTGCACCAGCTCGGGGCCGAGGCTCGCGTCTTCCTCGCGGCCGGGCTGGAGATTGGGGCGCACCAGCACCCGCACTCCCCCCTCCTTGGAGTGGACGAGGCTGAACGGATCGCGCGGCCAAGGCGAATAGGCCCGGCCAAACGTATCCAAGAGATTCAGATGAAGGGCGCGGGTTCGGGTCTCCAGCCGCTCCCGCAGAGGGGAGTCGGTGAGCACGAGGATCGTCCGCTCGGGGTCCGCGGCCCGCACGGCGGCGAGGAACGCTTCGGCCGCCGGCTCCTCGAAAAAGAAGGAAGGAAGCGAGTACACGGACGCCACGAGCCGGCCTTCGACGTCGCTGTCGAACCGCTGGCCGCCGGGTGAGAACGCCACCCGGCGCTCGGAGGCCCGGCGGGGGACGGCCCCCCAGCCGTGCTCGACGGCGTCGGAGGCCGCGAAGTCGAACCCCCGCACCTGGTTGAGCTCCGTGAGAAGGGCTCCGCGCAGGGCCGCCGGAACGTCCGGGTCGAGAGCGCGGGGGAGCCGCTCCACGACCTGCCGCCGAAACGGCTCGTCCGTCACGAACCGTTCGGGATCACCGAGCTGAAGCGCCAGGAGCGCCTCGACCTCGGCCGGGGTCCAGGCCCCGCGCCGGCCCAGGGCGAGACTCTGCTCCCGGGCGCGGGCCGCCGGGTCGTCCGGTGTGCCGCGCGGAGCCTCGGAGGCCGGGCCGAGGAGGGCCAGGACGAGAAAACCGGCCAGCACCCTCACGGCTTCCTACCGGCCTCCGTCCAGCTTCTCCAGGTTCACGGCGGCGGTGCGGTCCTGCGGGTTGATCTGGAGCACCTGCCGCAGGAGGCTCCGGGCCTCGTCCTCCTTGTTCAAGCTCATGAGCAGCACGGCCAGGTCGTTCATCGCGGCGGTGTGCCGGGGCGCGAGCTTCAAGGTCTTGCGGAAGTCCTGCTCGGCGGAAGCCCAGCGCTGGAGGGCCATCAGGGTCGCCCCCCGCGAATAGAGGAAGTCGGCGTTGTCCGGCTCCGCCTTCAGGGCCTCCTCGACACCTTTCAGGGCCTCCTCGGGCCGCTTCAGCAGCAACAACAGGCGGATCTCCAGGAGCCGGGCGCGAGGATCCGGAGTCGTGGAGATGCCGATCTCCTGGCGGACCGCCGCGAGCGCCGGCTCGAGCTGATTCTCCTCCATGAGGCGCACGGCGTTGGCGAGCCCTTCGGAGAGCAGGGCCGCTTGTGCGGCCGGAGCGGCGGTGCCCGCACTGGGGGAATCCGGAGGAGGCGCCGCGGGCCGGACCGGCGGCTTGGCGGCCTCCGCGGCCTGGGCCAGCGCCTTCTGGGCGTCTTCCTTGCGGCCCGCGGCTTCGAGCGAGCGGGCGAGCCCCTTCCAGGCCTCGGGGTTGCGCGGGTAGAAGCGGGTGGACTTCTCGAAGAACGGCCCCGCCTCCTGGCTCCGCCCGGCCTCGGCCAGCAGGGTGGCGTACTCCAGGGCGATGCCCGCGGCCGGCCGCGGATCGCCCAGGGTGTTGGCGTCCGCCGGGAGCTGGTCGGCCAGCGGCTTCAGGGTGGCCAGGGCCGCGTCGGCGTGGCCGGCCTGGTGCTGGGCGCGGGCGAGCAGCAGGGCGAGCGAGGGGTGGCCGGCGGCCTGCCCCTCGACGAGCTTCACCGCTTCGGCGGCGTTGCCGGCCAGCAGCTCGGCTTCGGCCAGGCTGCGCCGGATCTCCAGGTCCATGCCCGGCGGATGGTTGGCGAACAGCGGCTCGAGGAGCGCCACCGCTCCCGGGCCGTCCTTCTTCTGGACCAGGATCTTGCCGCGCAGGAGCTTGAGGGCCGGATCGTCCGGCAGCCCCTGGAGAAGCTCGGCGGCGGCGTCGGGCCGTTCGAGCTGCAGGGCCAGCGAGGCCGCCATCAGCCGGGCGTCGCCGTCCGTGGGGTTCTGGAGAGCCCACGGGCGGAGCATCGAGTAGGCCTCCACCACCCGCCCTTCGCGGGCGGTGAGGAAGCCCAGGTCGCGGGCGGCCGGGGAGCTCGGCTCCAGGAGCACGGAACGGGTGAGGTAAGCCTGGCCCGCGTCCACGTTGCCGGTGAGAAGCGCGGCCCGGCCGGCGTTGTAGAGCACGGCGGGCTCCGCGTCCTCGGCGTCGGCGAGCGGCTGGAGCACGGCCAGCGCTTGCTGCGGCCGGTTGATCTGGAGATAGAGGGCGCCCACCATCGACAGCATGGGCTGCGTGGTGGCCGGGTCCTTCTCCATGACGTTGAGCTTCGCGGCGGCCGCCTTGGCATTGCCGGCCTGGATGAGCTTGGCGACTTCCTGAAGGCTCTGGTTCGCCTCCGGCCCCAGCGGGGCTGGCGTGGTTGCCGGGGCGGATGCGGGCGCCTGAGCCAGCGCGAAGGGAGCCGACAGGAGCACGGAGACGGACAGCGCGGCAAGACGTTTGTTCATCGAGATCCTCTTCATCGATTGGTCTCCGAGCCTGAGGCTCATTGAATGTCTCTACTCATACCGGAACACGGCCCGCGCGCGGGCTCTTCCCAATCCCTTTTCCAGTTTGCCAGACGTTCGACACCCCTGGCCCGGTTTTCCAAATCAAGCGCGGGGATGGGCCGGGACATAGCTGGACGGCCGGGGGTGAGGGCGAGGGGAGAAGGGACAGGGATGAGGGGCCGGCTCGGCCCGGGCAACTCCTTCATTTTCCGCAACGTATACTCCTCAGTCGATCTTTCTTCTGAGGGGGTCTCCATGCTCAAGCTCCAAGCGTTCCTGCTCGCTGTTGCCTTCTCTCTGACTCCCGCGTTGGCCGCCGAAAGGGCCACCGAAAAGGGCGCCCAGGAGACCCGGTACGGCTTCATCCTCGTCGGCAAATCGGCGGGGGAGGCCGTGTCGCGGGTCGAGGCGGACGGCTGGCGGACCTATACCTTCGAGTACAGCGACCGTGGCCGGGGTCCCAAGACCTCGACGCGGGTGCGGCTGGACGATCAGGGGATTCCGGTGTTCGTGGAAACCACGGGGCAGGATTACTGGAAGAGCCCCGTGGCGGAGACGTTCGAGCGCAAGGACGGCAAGCTCGTCTGGAAGAACGCCTCGGAGGATGAGAGCCGTGCGGTGCCGGCGAGCCCCGCCTTCTACCTCAGCCTGAACGCGCCGCCGCAGGAGACGGAGCTGCTCGCCCGTGCCCTCCTCGCGGCGCCCGGCAACCGCCTGGCCGTGCTCCCCACGGGCGAGGCGCGGATCGAGAAGATCTCGTCCGCCAAGGTGGAGGCGCCCGGCAAGGGGAGCCGCACGGTGGACCTCTACGCCCTTTCCGGGCTCGGCTTCACTCCCGGTTTCCTCTGGCTGGACGAGCAGAGGAATCTCTTCGCGTCGCTCTCCGGCTGGGCCGTGCTCCACCTCGACGGCTGGCAGAGCGCTATCCCCGAGCTGACCAAGATCCAGGACGCGGCGGTGGGGAAGCGGCTGAAGGATCTGGCGGCGCGGCTCGCCCGCCAGCCCAAGGGTGCCCTGGTGTTTACGAACGTCCGGCTGTTCGATCCGGAAACGAAGACGGTGCGGCCGGGCACCACGGTGGTCGTCTCTGGAAACCGCATCCTGGCCGTGGGGAAGGATGGCGAGGTGCCCGTGCCCAGCGGGGCGGACGTCATCGACACCCAGGGCAAGACGATGCTCCCCGGCCTGTGGGACATGCACACCCACCTCGGTGAGGACGACGGCGTGCTCCACCTCGCGGCGGGCGTGACCACCGTCCGCGACCTCGCCAACGACACGGACCAGCTCCTCGAGCTGAAGCGCCGGTGGGACTCCGGCGAAACCATGGGCCCGCGGGTGCTCATGGCCGGCTTCATGGACGGCCCCGGCCCTTACGCCGGCCCCACCAAGGTGCTGGTGGACACCGAGGAGAAGGCCCTGGCGGCGGTGGACAACTACGCGAAGCTCGGCTACGTCCAGGTGAAGCTCTACAGCTCGCTCGACCCCAAGCTGGTGCCGGCCATCGTCAAGCGGGCGCACGAGCACGGCCTGCGGGTCTCGGGGCACATCCCCAACGGCATGAACGCCGAGCAGGCGGTGCGCGCGGGGTTCGACGAGATCCAGCACGCCAACTTCCTCATCCTGAACTTCCTCTCGCCCGACATCGACACCCGCACGCCGGCCCGTTTCAGCGAGGTGGCCCAGCAGGCGGCCGGGCTGGACCTCGAATCCGGCAAGGTGAAGGCCTTCATCGCCCTGCTCGAGGAGCACGGCACGGTGTCCGATCCCACCCTCGTGGCCTTCGAGGACATGCTCATGGCCCAGGCCGGCAAGATGAGCCCCAGCCTCGCCGCCGTGGCCGGCCGCTTCCCGCCGCAGGTGCGGCGCACCCTCTTCGGCGGTGGTCTGAACCCGCCGGCCGACAAGGTCCAGCTCTACCGCGACTCCTTCCGCGCCATGGAGAACCTGGTGCGCGAGCTGCACGAGGCGGGGGTGACGATCGTGCCCGGCACGGATGCCCTGGCCGGCTTCAGCTTCCACCGGGAGCTGGAGCTCTACGTGGACGCCGGCCTCCCGGCGGCCGACGTGCTGCGCATCGCCACCCTCGGCGCCGCGAAGGTCATGAAGAAGGACCAGGAGCTCGGCACGGTGGCGCCCGGCAAGCTCGCCGACCTCATTTTGATCGACGGCGATCCCGTCGCGAAAATCAGCGATGTCCGCCGCGTGGTCCTGACGGTGAAAAACGGCGTGATGTTCGATCCCGCGGCGCTGTATGAGACGGTGGGAGTGAAGCCGGTGGGAGTGATGCCGGTGGGAGTGATGCCGGTGGAATAAGCGCTTCCATTTCTGTCACAATATCCGGGCCGATTATTTAGAATTCTTGTGAGCGAAGCTCCTTCCTTTCCGAGGAGGAGCTTTCGGGGAGTGGAGCTCCTCTCTTCTTTTTCCCCCGCTTTGGGGGTGGTCCGGAGGGTCTGTTCATGAGGAGAGCCTGCCTTTGGGTGCTCTCTGTCCTGGCCTGTCTGCCGTTGGGCGCCGCCGGTTCGGCCCCGCCCGCCGGACAGAAGCCGGGAGAGGAGCTTCGCTACAGCATTTATCTGGGACTCAAGCCTTCCGGCTCCGTGACCTTCCGCGTCGATTCCCAGGGCGAGGGGCTCCTCACCCTGGAGGTGAGCGACCGCGGACGGGGCCAGAAGATCTCCAACGAGCTTCCGCCTCGACCCCGCCGGCATCCCCCGGAAGATCCACCTCACGGGGTACGACTACTGGCAGAGCCCGGTGGACGAGACGTTCGAGATCACCGGCGGCAAGGCGGTCTGGAGCAACAGTGCCGAGAAGGGGGAGAAGACGCTCTCCCGGCCGGCGTTCTACTACACCCTTCTCGGTGGCCACCAGGAGCTTGGCATCCTGGCCATGGCCCTGCTCCGGGCGCCGGGCCACCGCCTGCCCATGCTGCCCGAAGGGGAGACGAGCCTCGAAAGGATCGGTTCCACGCGCCTGGCCTCCAAGGGCCGGACGGCCGACCTGACCCTGTACGGCATCTCCGGCCTGGGCCATGAGCCCTTCTACGTCTGGATGGAGAGCCCGACTGTCTTCTTCGGCCGGTACGACGGCTTCGCCTCCGTGGTGCGCGAGGGGTGGGAAGACGCCATCCCCGCCTTGATCAAGGCCCAGACGGACGCCGTGGCGCACAGCACGGAGGCTCTCGCGAAGAAGCTGGGCCACCGCCCCGCCGGTCCCCTGGTGATCCAGGGGGCGCGCCTCTTCAACGCCGAGACCGGCGCCGTGCTGCCGGGCACCACGGTGGTGGTCTCCGGCAACCGCATCCAGGCCGTAGGCCGGGATGGCGAAGTCCCCGTGCCGGCGGGAGCCGAGATCCTGGACGCCAAGGGGAAGATGCTTCTGCCCGGCCTCTGGGACATGCACCAGCACCTCGAGGAGACCGACGGCATCCTGGACCTCGCGGCCGGCATCACGACGGGGCGGGACCTGGGCAACGAGACCGACCAGCTCCTTCGCATGAAGGGGCTCTGGGATTCCGGCAAGACCCTCGGCCCCCGGGTCGTCATGGGTGGCGTCGTCGAAGGCCCCGGCCCCTATTCGGCACCCACCCAGGTGCTGGTGGACACCGAGGAGAAGGCCCTCGCGGCCGTGGACAACTACGCCAAGCTCGGCTACGAGCAGATCAAGATCTACAGCTCGATCGATCCCAAGCTCGTGCCGGCCATCGCCGCCCGGGCCCATGAGCATGGCCTGCGGGTCTCCGGCCACATCCCCAACGGCATGCTCGCCGAGCAGGCCGTCCGGGCGGGGTTCGACGAGATCCAGCACATCAACTTCCTTTTCCTCAACTTCATCCCCGGGATCGATACCCGCGCCCAGGCCCGGTTCACCGCCACGTACGAGCACGCCGCCGAGTTGGACCTCCAGTCCGAGCCCGTCCAGGCCTTCCTCCGCCTGCTCAAGGAGAAGGGCACGGTGGTGGACCCCACGCTCTCCATCTTCGAGAACCGTCTCACCTCTCTCCTCGGCCAGGTGAGCCCGAGCCTCGGCCCCGTCGCCGACCGGGTGCCGTTCGCCGTGCGGCGCACCCTGCTGGCGACCGGCCTGCCGGTGCCGGACGCCATGCGGGATCGCTATCAGTCCTGCTTCCGCGCCATGAAGGCCCTGGTGCTCGCCCTCTACAACCTGGGCATCCCCATCGTGGCCGGCACGGACGGCCCGGCGGGCTTCACCCTCCACCGCGAGCTCGAAATCTACGTCGCGGCGGGCATCCCCGCCCCCGAAGTCCTGAAGATCGCGACCCTGGGAGCCGCCCGGGTGACCCGGCACGACAAGGACCTGGGCACCATCGCCCCCGGCAAGCTCGCGGACCTCATCCTCGTCGACGGCGACCCTACCGCCAACATCAGCGACATCCGGCGCGTGGTCGTCACCGTCAAGGACGGGGTGGTGATGAAGACGGCGGATTTGTGGCAGGTGGTGGGGGTGAAGCCGGTGGCGGAACGGTAGGCTCTACTTCGCTTTCAGATGGGAGAGCGGGCTCCTCGCTTCGCTTCCGTTCTCCACCAGCTCAGCAAGAAGAGTCTCCGGCGCGATGTCCTGTTCGTGAGGCCAAGTGACGGCACCGAAGAGGATGTCTACCTGATTGAAGTAGTTCACATCTCGAAGCTCGCGAAAAACGCCGTGGTCAAGATATGGCTTCAGGTCGAAAGTCCCCTTTCGCCCATCCTCGGTCTCGACGTAGATTCGATAGTCCGGCAACGGTTTAACGGTCTTGACGTCCCAGTACATGGCATCTAACTCTACCTTGCCAGACCTGTGTACCCTAGCCGCGCCCCCGCCCGGGCATCAATGCCCGGGCTAGGCAAAAGAAGCCGGCTAAAGCCGACTCAAAGGTTTTGAGTCCCCTTCAGGGGGCTTCTTCGACTTAGCCCGGGCATTGATGCCCGGGCGGGGGTGCCGCTAGGGTACATGTCGAGAACAAGGCACAATCTGACTCCACGGTGACTGAGCCCATGATCCGCATCCCCATCGAAGAGATCCTGACCCTCGAAGCCCCCACCCTCCCCACCGGCCGCATCCTCGGGAACTCGCGCGAGGGCCGGGAGATCCACGGCCACGTCTTCGGCCACGGCCCGCTCCACGTCAGCCTGATCGGCGGTTGCCATGCGGATGAGCCGGTGGGGCCTGCGATGCTGCGGCGCCTGGCCGCGTTCCTTGCCTCGCGGCCGGTGGACGATCCTCTCCTGACGGCGGCCACCTGGTACGTCGTGCCCCACGTGAATCCGGACGGCGAGGCTCGCAATGCAGTCTGGAGCGGAGTGACCTTGCCGGCGGTGGATCACCTCGGACAGGCCGACTCCGTCTACGACCTTGCCCTCTACCTCCGGCATGCCGTGCGCGAGCTGCCGGGGGACGACATGGAGTTCGGGTTCCCGCGCGATCCAGGAGATTCCGGTGCCCGTCCGGAGAACCGGGCCGTGGCCGATTTCCTGGCCGAGGGGGCGCCGTTCCACCTCCACGCCAGCTTCCACGGCATCAGCTTCACCTCCGGTCCCTGGTTCCTGATCGAGCCTGCCTGGATCGGCCGCACGGTGGGGATGCGCGAGTCGCTCCGCCGCCGGGTGCGCGCGATGGGGTATCAGCCGTTCGACGTGGACCGCGGAGGGGAGAAGGGGTTTCACCGGATCGATGAGGGGTTTACGACCCGGCCCGATTCCGGAGCCATGATCCGCTGGTTCGAGGAGCGGGGGGACCTCGAGACGGCGGCCAGGTTCCGGCCCAGCTCCATGGAGCACGTCCGCTCGCTTGGGGGCGATCCCTTCACCATGGTTTCCGAGATGCCCCTCTTCCTGCGCCCCCTGGAGGAGGGGGAGACCGGCCGGCCCGGCGATCCTCATCTTCGGGCCTTCCTGGGCCGCATCGCGGGCAAGCCGCCGGAGGTGGCACGGGCCGAGGCCGAGAGGAGCGGCGTCCGGGGGATGCCGGTCCGTGACCAGATGCGGCTGCAGCTCGCGTTTCTGGAAGAGGCGTTCAAAGCGGCGCGTTGAACACAGCACAAAATCCCCCTGGGCCACAACACTCCCCGGGCGTCCCGTGACCCCCGGCGACGCTCCCGCATCATTCACCCCTCGTCTCGCGCCTCCGAGGCCGGAGCCCGCATCACTAGCCCCTGCTCCCGGGCCTCCCGCCCCCGCTCCCGCATCATTCCCCTGCTGCTCCGCGCCTCCCGGATAGGCGGTCGCGTCAGCCGGCCGTCTTACCGTGCCTTTCGGCAAGAGGTCCGCATCATTCGCCCCTGCTCCCGCATCATTCGCCCCTGCTCCCGCATCATTCGGGAGCGTTGCCGCAACGCTACCCAGCGCTCCCGCATCATTAGGCCCTCGGCCCGCATCATTCACCCTTGCTCGTGCAACATTCGGGAGCGTTCCCGCAACATTTGCCCCTCTCCCCGAATGATGCAGAACCGGTCCCGCCTCACTTGGGAGGAGGGGTGAATGATGCGGCCCTCTTCCCGAATCGTGCGGGAGTGCTCCGTAGTGTTGCGGGAAGACCCTTTTGTGTTGCAAGAACGGCCCCGAGACTTCCGGGACCGCTCCTTTGTGATGCATAAATGCTCCCGAGCATTGCGCGAGCATTTTTTTGTGTTGCAGGACGAGGTTGAAATGGGCGGGTTTGAAGGACGGGCCCCGGAGAGGGCACCCCCGGTGGTCCGAGGAGACTTGGCTGCCTGAGCGGGTTGCAACACAAAACTCCCCCTATGGGGGGCTCGTGTTGCAACCCGGAGGGCCGGTCAGTCGCTGCCTTCGCCAGGGCCGCCGGGCCGGCAGAGCGTGTTGCAGACGCAACTGCCGCCGACGAGCCCGCACGAGCGGATGAGCGCGCATTGCGCGTCGCAGCACTTGTAGGCGGGGCACCAAGGCACCGCCGCGGCCGCCGGCTTCTGTGCCACTCCCGTCGCCAAGGCCAGCATCGACAAGCCAAGAGCCAGCTTCACGAGCTTTCCACGCATGGTGGTCCCCTCCTTGTCAGTCGCGGCCACCGTCATTGAACTGGCAGTCGACAGCGCAGATGCAACTGCCGCCGACACGCCAGCATGGGCGGATGCCAACGCAGTCTGGGTCGCAACAGTAGTATGCGGGGCACAGTGGCCCCGCCTCCGCCACCTTGGGAGCCACCCCGAGCGTCAGGCTTCCCGCCAACAGAGACAAGCCCAGAACCAGCTTCGCGATCTTTCGCATTAGAATCTCCTCTAAAGCGTTAGATCTTACAGCCTTCTACCGGTTCCTCAGCGCCTCCAGCGGATCGAGCCGGGACGCCCGGTGGGCGGGCAGGTAGCAGGCGAAGAAGGTGACGAGGATCATGCCGAGGGAGACGCCCACGAAGGTGAGCGGGTCGGTGGCGGCGACGCCGTAAAGCAGGCTCTTCAGCAGGCGCGTCAGGCCCAGGGCACCCGCGAGCCCCAGGGCCAGGCCGATGGCCGCGAGGCCCATCCCCTGGCGGAGCACTAGAACTTGGACGTCCCGGCGATGAGCGCCGATGGCCATGCGGATGCCCAGCTCGCGCACCCGCAGGCTCACGGTGTAGCTCAGAAGGCCGAAGAGGCCCACCACGGACACGCCGAGGCCCAGGAGGCCGAAGAGGCCGGCGATCTCGGCGTGCATCCGTTGCTGGGAGAGGCCGCGCCGCATCTGTTCGCCGCAGGTCACGAGGTCCACGACCGCGAGGTCCGGATGGGCGGCCAGCACGGCGCGCCGCAGCTCCGGCGCGAAGCTGGCCGGGGAGGAGCCGGTAGCCATGCGCACGGCCAGGGTGAGGCGGGAGTGCGTGCGCTGGGTGATGGGGAGATAGAGGGCGGCCCCGGGAGGCTCGACGGCCGAGCCCATGCGGACGTCGCGGGTGACCCCCACGACCTCGAAGACCGGTCCGGGCTCGCCGGGCCGCGCCGCCGGGAAGGGAATCGAGACGAGGCGACCCACGGGGTTCTTGTCTCCCCAGAGCTTCCGCGCCAGCTCCCGGCTCACCACCACGGCGGGTGGGGAGTCCCGGCGGTCCTGGGCCGTGAGCAGGCGTCCTTGAAGGGCCTGAATGCCGAAGGTCTCGAAGAAACCGGGCGAGACGAGGTTGAAGTCGGACTCGATGGCCTTGTCCGGCTGCTCCTGGAGCGCCACCTGGGTGGTCTGGCTGAACCCGGCGAGGGGGACGTCGTAGGTGAGGCTCGCGGACTCGACACCCGGCAGGGTCTGCGCCTGTTCGAGGAGCCGCTGGTAGACCCGCGAGGCGCCTTCCTCGACCGAGCCGACGGTGCGCGGCACGAAGAGGGAGGCGGTGAGGATGCGGTCGGGATCGAAGCTCAGGTCCACCGTCTCCGCGTTGCGCAGGGTGCGGGCGAGGAGGCTGCCGCCGAGGAGCAGGAGCACGGAGAGCCCCACCTGGGCGATCACCAGGAGCTTGCGGGGAATCAGGGCGCTCACCGGCTCCGAACCGGTGATTGCGCCGGCCGCGTCGCTCTTGACGGCCGCCAGCAGGTCCCCCCGGAGAATGCGGAGCACCGGCGCAAACCCGCAGAGGACGCCGCAGCCCAGGGCGGTGAGGAGGCCGAAGGCGAACATGCGCAGGTCGGGCCCCACCAGCTTGTCCCCGTCCGACCAGCCGCCGAGGCCGCCCGGGGCCGTCAGCACGTAGGTCTCGATGCGGTGCGCCATCCAGACGGCGAGCGCCAGTCCCAGAAGCCCGCCCGCGAGGCAGAGCACGAGGCTCTCGGAGAGCACGGTCCCCAGCAGCCGTCGGCGGGTGGCGCCAAGGGAGGCGCGGATGCCCCACTCGCGCTGCCGCACCGTGGCGCGGGCCAGCAGGAGATTCGCCACGCTGGCACAGGTGAGGAGCAGGAAGAGCAGCGCCGCCACCATGAGCACGCGGGCCGCGTTGACGTACGAGTTGATGCCCTCGTCCTGGTCGTCGTAGGTGGTGGCGGAGGCCGCGCTCATCCGGCGCTTGCCGGCTTCGAGCGGGGCTGCCGCGTCCAAGTTGCGGCCGGCGAGGGCGAGAGCCTCATGGGCCTGCTCCAGGGTCACCCCGGGGGCCAGCCGCCCCATCACGCTCACGATGGCGCGCTCACGGTCTTCCAGGCGCGACAGTCCCGTGACGAGGTCCGACTGCGCCAGAGGCACGTAGAGGGCCGGCACATGGCCCCATCCCCGGAAGCTCTCCGGCGCTACGCCGACCAGGGTGAAGCTCTGGCCGTTGAGGCGCAGGGGCTTGCCGATCAGCCCGGGGTCGCCTCCCAGGGTGCCTTTCCAGAAGAAGTGGCTGGCCACCACCACGGGCTCGGCGCCGGGCCGGTCGTCCGCCGGCTGGAGCAGCCGGCCCAGCTCCGGCTGGGCACCGAAGAAGGAGAAGTACGAGCCATTCACCAGTTGTCCCCAGGCGAATGCCGTGGTCGTTGCGGTCTGGCCATGCCCCACCGAGGTGCCGAACGGGGAGAAGGCGATGAGGTCGCGCACCGCCGTCTGCTGCCGCTGAAGATCGGCGAAGTCCAGATAGGAGGAGGGGTAGCGGGGCGCGTCGTCGTGCCCTGTGTAGACCCAGACGGCGCGGTCCGCCTCCGGCGCGTCAATCTTCGGCCAGGTGATGGCCGCGAGATAGGAGAACAGCGCCGTGCTGGCGCCGATGCCCAGAGCCAGCGTCAGCACGATGATGAGCACCATGCCGGGCTGGCGGCCGAACGAGCGGAGGGTGATGGCGGCGTGATGGGCGAGATTTCGCATGGCGGATGTCTCCTAGGGGAGAGACTGCCCGCTCTCGTACCACCGCAGCGGCTTGCGCAGCTTCAGATTCCTCTGGCCGTCGCGCAACTCGATCCCCACGGCGAGACGGCCGTAGCGGACGTACAGATCCCCCAACCTCCGTTCCTTGGAGAAGATCATACGGGATCTCACCTCCAGGGAGCCCCCCGTGGCCTGAAGAGATTCGATGGCGAGGACGCCGTCGCCCAATCGCAGAACCCCTCGCGCCGTCACGTCCTCCACGTTCAGCACGTCGTCGAACCAGCGCACGAGGCGGCTGCGCTGGGAGAAGAGCGCCAGCAGGGGACCCGCGTTCTTCATGTCCACCCGGCCCTGGCCGCGCAGCGAGAGGGGGGCGCCCCAGACGATCGAGCCGCTCTCGATACGGGCGCGCGCCCACCAGGGGGTGGCCTCGGCCGGTCCTTCCGCGTTTACGTCCCGGTAGTCAATCCCGTCCAGGTCCAGGCTCGTGCCCTCGAGGTCGAACCGGCGGGTCTGGAGGTCGGGGCTCACGAGCGGCGCCGAGAGCTTCAGATTCCCCTGCAGGAGGAGGTTCTGGACCTGGACCCGGGCGGCGTCCGACGTCAGCGTCACGCTGCCGCGGGTCTTGCGGGTGGCGCCCGCGACTTCGAGATGCATCCGTGCCCGGCCCGAGCCGCCCGTGAGGGCGACGCCGGCTCCCGCGGGGAGCAGGGCGTCGTACACGGCGAGGTCCGGAACCTCGGCGTCCGGCAGGTCGATCGTCGCGTCGAAGTCCGGCACGGGGCCGGCCAGGTCGAGAGCACCCGGCGCCACGGCGGAGATCCGCAGGCCACGCCCCCGCAGGTAGTCCGGACGCCCCTTGCGGCGCAGGTCTTCGAGGCCGAAGCGGTCGAAACGGACGGCCAGCATGGTGCTCGGAGAGCCCTTCCGGCCCGCGGCCACGGAGGCGGTGACCGTACCGCGGCCGGTCGCCAGGCTGTCGAGGATCGTGGCCTTGACGGGCGAAGCGTTCACGGTGATCCGGCTGCCCGGGTCGAGCCGGCCGTGGTCGACCCGGACGTCCGCCGAGAGCCCCCCCTGGCCCTGGAGCTTCAGCCAGGGCGTCTTCTGGAAATAGGCGTCCAGGAATCCCAGGGAGGAGATCCGGCTCCGCAGGGTGGCCGTGCCGCTGACGTAGCGCAGGAAGGCGAGCCCCATGGGCTTCCCCAGGACGACCGGCTCGATCCGGGTCTCGACCTCGACGGAGAGGTTCTGCGCCGCGGGCTGGCCGCCGGCCCGGAAGGACCCGGACTTCAGGGTGACGGCGGTGCGGTCCACCGTCAGGGTGCCGTCCGGCTCATACGAGAAGGTCGTTTCCGCCTGCATCTTCCCCAGGAGGAGGAATTCGCCGAGGCTCAGCTCCCGAATGTCCATGAAGCGGGCGCCGTTGATGTGCACGGAGATCGGCTCCGCCTGGGGGGCGGGCGAGGCCGGCGCCTTCGGCACGTCCATGCGGGCCGAGATGCCGTCCGCGAGCAGGCCGTCGATGTGGATCTCGCGCGCCAGGAGGCCGGCCAGATCCACCTTGCCGGCCGCGTGGTCGAGGGTCGCCCGCAGGTTGGCCCGGGTGCCCGGCGCCTCGATCTGGACGCCGTCGGCCCGCACGTCTCCCGCCAGGGGGAGGGAGAGGGGGACGTTCTTCTGGCGGATGTCGCGGGTGGTGGCGAAGACGCGGCTCAGGCGGGTCTCCGTGGTGTTGGCCGCCACGGACAGGGTCTTGCTCCGGAAGAGAGGTGGACCGGTCTTGCGGCGGCCGACGGCGAAGCCCCGGGCTTCGAGGCCGAGGCGGAGAAGCGGCCCTTGATCGCCAGCCGAGACCAGGGTCGTCAGGACGAACGGCGAGGTGGCGCCGTCCGCCGGCGCCGAGACCTCGAACCGGCTTTCCGGCAGCAGCCGCCCCTGCTCGATCCGCAGATCGACCGTGAGCGCACCGGGTTTCCTCCCTTCACCCCCGGTAAGGCCGGCCCGGTCGAGGAACGGCAGCTCGGGCACCTTGCCCTGGGCCTTGACCGTGCCCGAGAGGAAGTCGAAGCCTTCGAGCCCGCGGTGGTCCCGCACCCGGTAGGGCCCCAGGCTCACCTCGGCCTCGAGGTCCAGGCTCTCGGAGAGGAGGTCGTTGTCCATCCAGAGCTGGGCGCCGGGCATGCGGACCGTTGAAGGGTCCAGCCGGAATTCGCCGCCGAGCACGAACCAGAACGCGCCTTCGACGCTGCCGTCTCCGGCGAGGCGGTAGCCGTTGAAGCTGAAGTCGCGGACGTGGTCCAGGCTGACGCGCTCGAAGCTCAGGCTCCAGGGGTGCCGCCGGACCGGCGGTGGGTTCTGGCGGGGCGGCTCCGGCTTGCCGATCCCCTGCCGCCGTTGGACCCGGGAGTGGACCTCCTCGCCATGAAGCTCCGTAATCCGGAACGACCGGTTCGCGAGCCCCGGCACGTCAATCCACCCCCGCGCCCGTTCCGCCGTCACCAGCCACGCCACGTTCGGCCGCCACCCCTCCACCCGGAGCCCGCGGACGTGGACGAGCCCGGGCCAAAAAGTCCACGCGGATTTCCAATGGATCTGGAACCGGTGCGGCCGGCGGTTGAGCGCCCGGGCCGCCATGGGGCTGTTGAGGAAGAGGTTGGCGGCGAGGAGATACAGGGCCGCCAGGACGAGGAGGGCGAGGAGAATTCGTTTCAGCCAGGGCCGCACGGTGCGGGGAAGGCTTTGCACGGACTGGGCCATTGATGGATGCAGCTTATCCCCTTTGTCCCCACCCGCCCCGGTCAAGCACCTGTTGTAGTTGTAGGCCTCCTCCCAAAGCGACTCAAAGGAGACAACCATGAACATTCGACGCAGCGTCCTGGCGGCGGTTGTTGGCATCGTCCTGACCACCGGCGCGGCCTTCGCCGCCGGCCCCTACCAGATCGTGGGGACCGTCCAGACCCGGTCGGCCGGCAACATCGTCCGGACGGAGTACACGGTCAAGGCGGGCGCGCATCCGCTCGACCGGTTCAAGATGATCCGGATCCGCCGGGACGTGCCGGTTTCCCACCTCCGCGGCTCCATCCTCCTCCTGCCGCCCCTGGGCCCGCCGTTCGGCTTCTACGAGCAGCGGGACCCGAACGACGCCCCCGGATCCTCCATCGCCGAGTACTTCGCCCTGCGCAACTTCGACGTCTACGGCTACTCGCCCCGGTTCGAGGGGATCCCGGCGGGCACCTGCGAGGCGGGCGTCCTCGATTGCTCGATCATGACTACCTGGAACCTGCAGTCGATGGTGGACGACATCACCTTCGTCCGCTCGCGCATCGAAGCGCTTCATCCTGGAACCGACGTGGTGGCCGGCGGCGCCTCGCTCGGCGGCATGCTGGGACTCGCGGTCGCCAACGCCCATCCCGGCGACTGGGACGGCATCATCCCCTGGGAAGGGATGCTCTACAGCGAGGATCCCCAGGTGCTGGCGATCAACCAGGGATACTGCACCACCCTGCAAGCGCAGATCGGCGCCGGCCTCCTTTACGACGGCGTGGGGAGCAACGTCATCAAGACGGCGACCGAGATGGTCCGGACCAATCCCGGCGGCCTGACTCCCATCCCCCTGTTCCCGCCGAACCTCACCAACCACCAGACCCTGATCGCGATTCTGACCACGCCGACCCCGGGACCGGCGACCATGCCGGCGCCCAACTACGTGCTGATGAACGGCAGCCTGGCCGAAGACCGCTTCTTCAACGCCTCCGAGCCGCGAGTCATCGACGGCATCCTGCGCTTCATGGCCTACGCCCCGCTGGCCCTGGTGCGCGACATCAGCTGCTCGCTCGCCGGAGTGGAGACCCGGTACACCTCGAACCTCGGCAACTACCACGGCTCGGTGCTCGCGATCGGCGGCGGCCGGGGCTTCGGCCCCTACTTCGGCGACCAGCTCGACCAGATCGGCTCGAACGACATCACCTTCCTCTTGGAGCCCACCTTCGGCCACATCGACCACTTCATGACGGCGCGCCACAAGGACTACGTGGAGAAGCCGATTCATGACTGGGCGGTGGAGGTGTTCCGGCATTAGGAAGAAAGTGTCCTGCTCCCCTTTCTCCCCGCGGGAGAGAGGGGAGTAAGCTAAGATAGTCAGCCATGCGGAAGATGAATTTCGGCGAATTCCAGAGAGACCTTGAGGCGGCCGTAGATTCAACTGTCAAGAGGGGAACGCCTCTGCGGGTCGTGCACCGGACGGCCAGGGATTTCGTCATCATCCGGGCTGACGAGTGGGAGCGCGACCAAGAGACGCTTTACGTGCTTCAAAACCCTTCGCTGATGCGGCAGATCACGAAGTCGCTCGGTGGCCATTACGACCGCTGATTCCCGCGACGCCCCCCGTCCCTCCTCCGTATACCTCCTCGTAGTTTGCCGCACCCAAACTTCGAAGGAGCGACGCCTTGCGAACCGCGGTCTCGCGTTTCTTCCTCGCCGCCGCCGTGGCGGCGGTCGGCCTCGTGCCGGCCTCATCCCTCTACGCCCAGACGCCCACCGTGCCGGCCTGGGACGTGAAGCTCGGTTTCAATCATCTCGCCACCAACGGCAATACGGAGACCTCGTCGTCCGGCTTCGACCTGGCCTTGAACCGGGCTTGGCGCGCCTGGGCGTTGGAGGGGAGCGCGGCCGGGGTCTCGGCCACCAAGCGGAAGAAACGCACCGCCGAGAATTACCTGGTCCAGGCGCGGGCCAAGCGCCGGCTGCTCAAAAGGCTCCAGCTCACCTTCGGCCTGCGCTGGGAGCGCAACCGCTTCGCCGGCCTGGACTTCCGCCAGGGCTCGGACGTCAGCATGCTCTGGGAAATCCGCGAAACGCCCACCTGGAAGATGCGCGCGCTTGCCGGGATCTCCTTCAGCCGGGAAGATCCCAGGGGCGACCGGCCCCAGGTGGACGCCTTCGGCGGGTTGCTCCAGTTGAGCGGCGATGCCCGCCTCTCGGAGACCGCGTCCTGGGACGGCCAGGTGACCTTCTTCCCCAATTTCGAGGATTCCGAGGACTACCGCCTCCATGGCAGCCTGGGGCTTCAAGCCGCCCTCAACCGGCATCTGGGCGTCCGGCTCGGCTACGACTTCAAGCTCGACAACGAGCCCGTGGCCGGCTTCAGCACCACGGACACGGCGACCACCGCGGCCCTCGTGCTTCAGCTGGGGAAGAAAGCGAAGCCGTAAGGGCTCCTTCTTCAGCGTTTGCCGCACCCTTGAGGTGGGGGCGCGATGCAGCGTCCCCCTTTGTAAGGAGACAGCGCATGAAGAAACTCTTCCTCCTCGGCCTCCTGGTCACGTCCCTGGGTACGTTCGTCGCGTCCACCACCCGCAGCGCCTCGGCGTACTATTGCCCGCCGTATACGCGGTACTGCCAGACGGCTGCGCAGTGCAAGGGTTACTGTGGCCCGGGCGTGCCGGCGTCCTGGGAGATCTGTCAGAACGGCTGCTGCGCCTGCCTCGGCTGATCGGGAATCCCCCTGGGGTGCGGCGGCCCGGCGCCGCGCACCCCGCCTGCCCTCGTCATCTCCGTGCTGAACCCGCAAGCCTGAAGCGGGGGTGTACTCGCGGAAGAGATCCTTCCCTTCGGGTACGCTCCTTGCTAAAGAATTGCCCGGTTCCCTTTAAAGCGCCTTCCAATGGCGCAGGAGGAAGAGATGAAAAAGGCGTTAGTCCCGATGCTTCTCCTGGCAATCGCAGTGCTTGCAGCGACCGCCCCTGTCTCAGGCTCAGGGAGGTACGGCCGCGGCCCGGCTCCGTGCCTTTGACGAAGTTCCAGCTCTTTCCACGCCCGGTGGCGGTTTTTTCAACGCCACGATCAACGAAGATGGATCGGAGATGACCTACGAGCTCCGGTACTTCAACATGGAAGGCGATGTGACCCAGGCCCACCTCCACTTCGCGCAGAAGGGCGTCAACGGCGGCATCATGGTCTTCCTGTGCTCCAACCTGGGCAATGGCCCCTTCGGCACCCAGGTCTGCCCCCCGGACAATGGCACGGTGACCGGCACCCTCCGGGCGACCGACGTGGTCGGCAGCGCGTCGTCTCAGGGGATTGGCCAGGGTGAGCTCTTCTCCGTGCTGCGGGGTATCCGCGGCGGCGTGGTCTACGCCAACGTCCATACCACCAGCTTCCCCGGGGGCGAAGTCCGCGGCCAGCTTCTATTCACTCCGGCTCCGCCGGCTCCGTAAGGATCAGGAGCCCGGCAGGCGCCGCCACCAGCGCACCCGCGCCTTGCCGGGCTCGCGGTACACCTCGGCCTGGACCACGCGTTTGCGGTCGCCGAACTTCGCCGTGGCCACGACGTCGTAGAGACCAAAGCCGCTCAGCGGCGTGACCTGGCTGCTGATGCGGCCGCCACCGAAATCGTGCTCGTCGGCGCCGGAGAAACTGCCGCTCTGGGCGAGGCTCGCCAGGGTTTCGGCCACCGCCGCGTCCGAGAGGGCACTCAGGATGACGGTCTTGCCGTCCTCGCGAACCAGCCGCATGCGGAGCTGGAGCGAAGCCCCCAGGAGAGCGAGGGCGGTCGAGAGCAGGAAGATCACGAGGAGCGCCGCGAGCAGCGCGTACCCGTTCTCGCGGCGGTTGCGCGGGCCTACCACGTGTCCCCCAGCCCGGCTCCGCGGGGGAGCAGGTACATCCTCTGCTTCAACGTCTCGGTGACCGGACCGCGGTTCACCGGCAGGGTGGGGAGCGGCGAGTGAGGCGTCGTCCGCCGGAGGTAGGTCACCTCGATCTCCACGAGGTTGGACTCGTCGATGCGGCAGGCCCAGTCCGTGACACCGCGCCAGACCAGCCTTGGTTTTTCCGGGGGATCGCCGTTCAACGGCACGACCCGGCGGAACAGGGAGCTGCCGGCTTTCTGGTAGACGATCTGGCGGCCGGTCCCCTGAATGGCCAGCATGGAAAGAGAGCCGTCCTCGCCTGAGATCGGTATGGCGCCCGACGAGCCCACGACGTCCGCGCGGATGCGCGCGATGACCAGAGGGACGGGAGCGTCGAGAGCTTCGCCGGAAGCCTCGGCGAAGAGCTGCGAGGTCTCGTTGAGGATCTGCGCCGCGATCAGGAGCGTCACCAGGAGCAGGGCGAGGGAAATGGACATCTCGACCAGCGTGAAACCGGCCTCCCTGCCTTTTGACCGCGCCTTCACGGCCGCGCCTTCGGCGGGCTCCAGACCAGGGTCCGGAGGAGCTTGTTCACCTTCCTTCCCTCGACGAGGTAGGTCGCGCGGAGCGTCACCTCGAAAAGCCCGGGCTGGCCCGCGGGCTCGACCTGCATGTAGATCTCGAGGTCTTTCGGGGCGGGGGTGCCCACGGCGGTCACGAAGCCGTCGAGCTGCACCGTCGTCTCGGGGGGAATGGGAAGGGGAATGACGCCGGCCCGCACGGACTCGAGGGTGGATTCCATGGCGCGAAACGCCTGACGCTCGCCGTCCAGCCGCCGGACGATCCGGGGCTGCTGGAGGGCGAGCCCCATCCCCATCATCAGGGCCGTCCCCACCAGCACGAGGGCGATGAGCACCTCGACGAGCGAGAAGCCGCTCGCGCGGCCGGAGCGCCGAGGACGTGGCGGAAGTTTCATAGACCGTTGGAACCCACGGGCTAGGATACACCCGCGGGCCTCTTCCTTCCGTCAGGGGCTCGACGAGGGGCTGAACGGGGCTAAACGAGGCCTAAACGGCGCGGCTCTCCATCTCCGCCGCCCTGGGGAACAGGACGTGGTTCTCCAGGTGGACGTGCAGGTGCATCTCCCGCTCCAGATCTTCCAGGCCGGCGAACAGGGCGCGGAAGGTGTTGCAGGCCCACTCGGGGAGAGCGTAGCCGCCCGTCAGCTCCCGCATCTCGGCCAGCAGCCGGCCGGCGTCCTCGTGCTCGGCCTCCATCATGGCGATCGGGCCGTCCACGGAGCCGAACGGCGCCCGGGGCGCGGGGCGGCCCGCCTGGCGGGACTTCTCCAGGGCCACCACGAAGGGGAAGAGGACCCTCTCCTCCTTCATCATGTGGGACTCGAGCTCCGTCCGCAGCTCCCGCAACCGGCTGGCCAGCGGCGGCAGAACGGCGGGGAGCTTCTGGCCGTGGGCGTTGACCACCTTCTCGGCCATGGCCGTGAGGCGGGGGAGCTCCTGGCGGAGAGGGTCGTGGTACCGCGCCAGGATGTGATCCACGATGCCGGCCAGGGGGGCCGCGCTCCAGTCCTGCTCCTCGGCCTCGCCGGGAGCGAGCGACTCGATCTCCTGGCGAACCTGCTCGACGTCCAGCCGGCGCTCCTCGCAGACGTCGCCCAGCGGGCGCTTGCCGCCGCAGCAGAAGTCGATCCCGTAGCGGTGGAAGACCCGGGTCGCGGCCGGGTTGTGGATGACGATCTCCGAAACGTGGGTCTGGGGGGTGATGTCCATGGCGTCTCTCCTTCTCTAAGATGAGGAGAGGGTAGGGGAGAGGGCGGAGAGTGTCCTTGCGCTGGCGCAAGGAGCGGCCTATCTCTCCTCCTCCGCCAAATCGGCCAGCCGGCGCAGCGAGCGGATCATCACCTTCTCCCGTCCCGCCTCGACGATGCCCTCCGCTTCCCACTGCGAGAGGAGGCGGCTGACGGTGAAGAGAGTCGTCCCGGCCATCTCCGCGAGCTCCTGGCGGGAGAGCGGATGGGCCACGAGCACGCCGCCGTCCACCGGGCGGCCGGACTGCTCGGCGAGCCGCTGGAGAGTGCGCGCCACCCGCTGGGCCACGCGCTCCGTCGCCAGCTCCCGGGCCCGGGTCATGGAATCCTCCAGATGGCCGGTGATGGCGCGCAGGATGTTGGTCTGGATCTGGGGATAGCGGGCGCACAGCTCCCGCAGGGCCTCGCGGGTCAGGACCAGAGCCCGCACCGGCTCGACCGCCTGCGCGGTGACCGGATAATTGCTCCCTTCGAGGGCCGCGACCCCGGCGCAGATCTCTCCCGGACCCACGAAGCGCACGAGGACCTCCTGGCCGTCGGCTGAGAGCTGGGTGAGCTTGAGGCGGCCCGATTCGATGACGAACAGGGCCTCCGCCGGCTCGCCCGCGTGGAACAGCACCTGTTTGCGGTCGAGCCGGCGCGGGAGGGCCCGCTTCAGCACGGCCTCCCGGCCCTCGGCGGGCACGCCGGCCAGGAGGGCGGCGCCTGGAGCGCTTGGAGATGATTGATCGGGGCTCTCCATCGCGGGGCTATGGCTTGGCCGGAGCCCGGCGCTCGGCGACCAGCTTCTCGGCCTTCTCGATCAGCTCCGGGCTCCGCAGGCCGGCGGCCTTGGCCTTCTCCAGCGCCTCCTTGGCGGGCGCGCCTTTCTCCAGCACGAGCCAGGCGTAGTACAGGGCGCCCACCCGGTTCGAGGTGCCGCAGTGGAGGAGCACCGGGTGCTCGGCCTTCTTCATCACCTCCAGGAACTTGTCGATCGTGGCCTGGTCCAGGGTCGGGAGGCTGACGGGGACGTTCACGTAGGCCAGGCCGTTCTGGCGGGCGGCCTCGGGCTCGTCGAAGCCGTGGGGCTCCTCGGCCGGACGCAGGTCGATCACCGTCTTGTACCCCTCCTCGGCGAGGAGCTGGAGCTGTTCGCCGGTAGGCTGGCCGGCCGCCATCACCCCCGGCTCGGGGAAGCTCGCGTTGGGGATGCCGAAGGTCTCCGTGCCGGCAGCCCCGGCGAGGGAAGCGAGAGCGAGAGCGGCCGCGAGGGAGGCCGCGAGAGTCTTCAAGCGCATGGTTTCGTACCTCTCGAGAAATTCATCTTTCGCCCGTACCTTATCGAACAGGGGACGCCACAGGCTAGCGCCCTCTCATGGACGACCTCTGCCATACCCTCGCCGGCGCCGCCTTGGCCGAGGCCGGCCTCAAGAAGAAGACCGCCCTGGCGGGCCCTCTGGCCCTTCGTCCTGACTGGGATCATGCAAGAATCTCGATCTCACGATCTACCTGACGCGGGAGGGCAGCCAGTACGTAGCCCGGGCCATGCCCCTCGCCGTGGTCAGCAGTGGTCCGACGCCGGAAGCGGCGCGGGAGGCTGTCTACGAGGCGGTCCGGGCCTTTCTCCTCACGGCTGCGGATATGGGCACCCTGGAAGAGATCTTGGAGGAGTGCGGGTATGAGCGGCGTGGAGCTCGCTGGGTCTGCCCGGACTTCGTCGCCATTGAGAAGCATGAGCTTGCCGTAGCCGTCTGATATGCCCCGGCTGACTCCACTGCCGTGGCAAACTCTGGAGAAGGTCTTCCTGGCGGCAGGATTCCAGTTTGCCCGCCAGGTGGGCTCTCATAGGACCTACACCAAGCCGGGCGTGGCGCGGCCCGTCGTCATCCCCGCCTACTCCGGGTGGCACCAAGTTTCTCCAGTTGGGCCAGCCATGCGGCGAAGTGAGGGCATTTGCCCCGGATCACGTTCAGTCCGATCAGCTCCGCCACTTGTGGCCCCACGGCGGACTTCGCGTCTTTGTAGTCGGGAAGCTCCGCAATAATTCGTTTGCTTGGGGCCGAGTGCTCCCCGTCGTCAATCAATTCAGGCGTGGAGTACCCATCCGCGATCGCCTCGAGCGCGGCAATCTGCTTCTCGTGGCGGTCGTAGAAATACCCGAACCAAGCCGGATCAGAAAAAAGGTATGCCTCATACTCATGCAACTGAATGTACGGCACGAACCGGTCGTCACCGATGTCTTTGGCAAAAGCTTGCTCGAGAGCCTCCACTCGCTTGTCAGGCATGTGGCGCAGCTTCTCGGCTTCAGCCAACCCCGGTAACTCATCGTGGATACCGTAAAGGTCGATCATCGTCGTAAAGAATACGTCCGCGCCTTTCTCCTGTGCCAGAAACCTCAGGATGTCATTCTTCATCGGCTCGTACCGGCGACCTCCGCCTCGATGAACCCGCCCTTTCTTCTTGGCATGGGCGATGAGGACCGGAGGATGCAAGTACACGCCTGCGCTGGCCAGATGCGGCTTGAGCACCGTATCGGCAAACGTGAGCTCGGTCAGCCCTTCGGCGAACAGGTAGAGGCGAGGCATTCAGTGCGGCCCTCCACCGATGACATTCTTCTCCCAGACTTCGCCAAGGCTGTATTCTTCGAGCCATGCCTCCAACCTTGCTGCATCGAGCCGCGTCAGTTGCGATTCTTCGCCTTCCCGATTCACGACCACCACGTTTTCAGGGTCAAAATTGTCAAGGAAAGAGCTCGACTGTGTGCTGATGAGCACTTGAGAGTAATGCGCCGCCTTCTTGAACAGAGAAGCGACCAGGTTGAGGGCAAATGGATGCAGCCCCAGCTCCGGCTCGTCAACGATGATGAGCTCCGGGAGCTCGTCTTCCGCTTGCATGAGCAGAGTCACGAGACACATGGCTCGCAAGGTTCCGTCCGAAAGCTGGTGCGGGCCGAACACCTGATCCGAACCCCTGTTGCGCCAGTTCAGGATGATCTCTTTTTGGGTGGGACCGGCCGGCTCGAGATCGAAGTCTTCGAAGAATGGCGCCATCAGACGGATGGTCGAGACGATGCGCTTGTACACCCCGCCGCCGTTTTCTTCGCGGAGGCGAAGCAGAAAAGCGGCCAGGTTCCCCGCATCGGGCATCAGCCAACGATTGTCGCCGATGTAGCCATACTGGCGAACCCGTGCCGTCGGCGACGTATCGTGGAAATGGTAGACCCGGCATCGGTTGAGCAGGTGGCGAAAAAACTTGGCCGTCGGCTCTCCCTTCTCGGCCTCCAGACCGACTCGGGTCTCTTCATGTCCCGCTCCCAAAGGAACCAGCTTCGGCTTCGTAAAACCGGTCTGGAGGAAGCTCAGAGTTTCGTCGGCGAAAACCAGCGTGTCTCCCGCCGCGTGGAACAGGCGCATGGAATAGGTGTCCACGCCGTTGTCCACCTCGAACTCAAGTTCCGCCTCGATCTGTGGTGTCACCTTGGGCCCGAAATGCAAAAGGGACTGTGCACGCCCCGTGGTGCCAATGTATTGCTGGAGCCGCCCCGCCATCATCTCGTTGAGCATCTTGAAGAACGAGACAAGATTGCTCTTGCCAGCCCCATTCGCGCCAATGAGGACGTTCAGGGGGAGCATCTCGAGATCCATCGTCTTGATGGACTTGAAGCCCTTGAGGACGATTCGTCGCAGCATCAGAAACCTCTCCAAGGTGTCTCCGGCGGTACCCCAGGCAGGCAGGCGTCGGTGGCCTCTTTCGAGTCGCCGACGGTTTCCCGCAACGCCAAGCTTTTCATTCCGGGAGGTTATCACCGGACGCGGCGAACGCATGAGCCGGCGTGAAGTCGTAGAGCGGAACGCCCCGGGCCAGGAGCTGCGCGCGGTACGTGAGCCCCGTGAGGTCGAGGCGGCCGGCGGTGTCCAGGCGTAGGAGACGCCGGGTGCGTAGGGCACGGAACCCACGATCCCCAGGCCGCTCACCCAGAAGCGGATGGTGGTGGGTTTGGAGGGCAGGCTGCCGGGCGAGGTCAGTGTGGCGGTGAGGAGGAAGCGGCCGCCGTCCTGCTGGGGCAGGGCCGTCCGCGCCCATTCGGGTGCCGGCCAGGGTGCGGTGCCGTAGGCCTCGACGGTGAGCTGTCAGCAATACCTCTCCTCTTTTGTATTTGCGTCTCGTATTCGTCCTGAAGCTCCGCGATCGGGGAGGCAGTGCAGGACAGAAGCCAACCGGAGGCGGTACCATGGCCGGCCATGGTCTCCTTCTGGTCCCAGCCTGCCGGCGAGGTCCTTGGAAATCTCGGTGCTGCGGAGGCCGGCCTCTCCTCCGGCGAGGCCGCCGAGCGGCTGCGGCGGTTCGGCCCCAACCGGCTCGGCGGAGCGCGCAGGGCGACTACGCTGGCGCTGCTGGCCCGGCAGCTCGGCAGCCCGCTGGTGCTGATGCTGGCCGCCGCCGCCGTGGTGTCGTTCGCCGTCCGCGAGACCAGCGACGCCGTCATCATTCTCGCCATCATCCTGGCCAGCGCCCTTCTCGGGTTCTGGCAGGAAAGGGGCGCGGCCCACGCGGTGGAGAAGCTGCTGGCCGTGGTGGCCGTGCGGGCCAGCGTGTTGCGCGAGGGCTCCCCCCGGGACGTCCCGCTGGACGAGGTCGTCCCCGGTGACGTGGTGCTCCTTTCAGCCGGATCCCTGGTGCCCGCCGACTGCCGGATTCTTGAATCGAAGAACCTCTACGTGGACGAGGCGGCCCTCACGGGCGAGACCTTTCCGGCGGAAAAGGGAGCGGCACCCGTGGAAGCCGAGGCACCGCTCGCCCGGCGTGCTCCGGCCCTGTTCCTCGGCACCCACGTGATTTCCGGCACGGCCCGGGCGGTGGTCGTCCTCACGGGCCGGGAGACGGAGCTCGGCCAGGTCTCCTCGCGGCTGGCCCTGCAACCTCCGGAGACCGAGTTCGAGCGCGGGATCCAGCGCTTCGGATTCCTCCTGGTGCGGGTGACGAGCCTCCTGGTGTTCGCCGTCTTCGCCGTCAACGTGTTTCTGGACCGGCCGTTGCTCCAATCGTTCATGTTTTCGCTCGCCCTGGCCGTCGGCCTCGTGCCCGAGCTGCTGCCGGCCATCGTGAGCGTCAACCTGGCCCGCGGCGCCCGCTCGATGGCCCGCTCCAAGGTGATCGTCAAGCGGCTCACGGCCATCGAGAACTTCGGCAGCATGAGCGTTCTCTGCGCGGACAAGACGGGCACGCTCACGGAAGGGAAGGTGCGCCTCCACTCCGCCTTGGCGGTGGACGGCTCGGAGAGCGGCGAGGTGCTGCGCCACGCCTTCCTGAACGCCACTTTCGAGACCGGTTTCAACAATCCCATCGACCGCGCCATCCGCGAGAGCTGCTCCTTCGACCTGGACGGTTGGGCCAAGCTCGACGAGGTGCCCTACGACTTCATCCGCAAGCGCCTCTCCGTGCTCTGCGGGCGCGCGGGGCAGAGCCGGCTCATCACCAAGGGAGCGCTGGCCCAGGTGCTGGAGGTCTGCGAGTCGGCACGGCTGCCGTCGGGCGAGGTGCCGCTCGCGGCCGTCCGGGAGTCGATTGACGCCCGCTTCACGGAGCTGTCGGACGAGGGCCTGCGGGTTCTCGGAATCGCGGTCAAGGATCTGCCGCCGGGCGGCGCCACGGTGGTCCGGCGAGATCAGGAGGAGGGGATGACGTTCCTCGGCTTTCTCGCTTTTTTCGATCCTCCCAAGCCGGGGATCGAAAAGACGCTTGCCGAGATCCGGGCCGCGGGGATTGATTTCAAAGTGATCACGGGAGACAACGCCCGCGTGGCGGTACGCCTCGCGCGGCTCGTGGGCCTCACCAACCCGGACGTGGTCACCGGCGCCGACCTGCGGGCGACCAGCGACCATGCCCTGGCCCAGCGGGCGGTCCGGGCGGACGTTTTTGCCGAGGTCGAGCCCAACCAGAAGGAGCGGATCATCCTGGCCCTGCGCAAGGCCGGGCACGTCGTGGGTTTTCTGGGCGACGGCATCAACGACGCCTCGGCCCTTCACGCGGCCGACGTGGGAATCTCCGTGGACAGCGCCGTGGACGTGGCCAAGGAGGCGGCCGAGATCGTGCTCCTCGAGCACGACCTGGGGGTGTTGATCGAAGGCGTCAGGGAGGGGCGGCGCACCTTCGCCAACACCCTCAAATACATTTTCATTACCACCAGCGCCAACTTCGGCAACATGGTCAGCATGGCGGGGGCTTCGCTCTTCCTGCCTTTCCTGCCGCTCCTGCCGACCCAGATCCTGCTCAACAATTTCCTGTCAGATATTCCCGCGATGACCATCGCCACCGACCGGGTCGATCCCGAGATGGTCGACCGCCCCTTGCGGTGGAACCTCCGGTTCATCCGCGATTTCATGATCGTTTTTGGCGGGATCAGCTCGGTTTTCGATTATCTGACCTTCGGGGTGCTCTGGTGGCTGCTCGACGCGAGCCCGGAGCGGTTCCGCAGCGGCTGGTTCCTGGAGTCGGTGCTGACGGAGCTCCTGATCCTCTTGGTCATCCGCACGCGCCGGCCTTTCTTTCGCAGCCGTCCAAGCTGGCCCATGGGGATCGCCACGGTCGCGGTGGTGATCCTGAGCCTTGCCGTGGTCTACGTGCCGGTGAACCATTTTTTCGGCCTGGAGCCCCTGCCGCTCTCCTGGCTGGCCCTCCTGGGGGCCATCACCCTCGCCTACGTGATGGCCTCCGAGGCGGCCAAGAGCTGGTTCTTCCGCCGCGAAGGCGGCTGGGGCGGTGGGGGACGCCCCCCCTGACCACTACGGCGCGGTGAGCGGGCCCACGGCTGGGCCCGGGAGAAGCTGGACGGCTTCGGCGCGAGGCGTGAGCACCTCGTCGGGGAAGAGGTAGTCGGTCTGGCCTCCCGCGGGGTGGGCCAGGGCCAGGATGAGGAGGATGGTGAGCAGAATGGCGAGAAGGATTTCGGCGAAGCTCGGGGTGGTTGAGGCGGAATGGCGGGTCCAGTCACCGAAGAGAGCTGACATGGCGTTCTCCTTCCAAGGCCCAGCATGCTCTTTTTGCGAGCCTCTGGAGAATGCCTGGCCGGGTAGTTGCGAGCCCCGTCCCGTGAGGTGGCCGTGCACTTTGCTGCCATCCGCTCCATAATCGGCTGAATATTGGCTTCATAATTTTCGGAGACTCCCTTTGAAACTACGGATCTGTGCCCTGATCTTTCTGCTCTTTCCCTGCGCCTTGTGCGCCGAGGAGACCCTTGGCTACTACCGTTTCCCCGCGATCCACGGCGACACCGTGGTCTTTTCGGCGGAAGGCGATCTCTGGCGGGTGGGCCGCCAGGGGGGAGTGGCGTTCCGGTTGACCACGCACCCGGCGGAGGAGATCCATCCCGCGATCTCGCCGGACGGCCGCACGGTGGCGTTCTCGGCGTCCTATGAAGGTCCGGTCGAGGTCTACACCATGCCCATCGACGGCGGGCTGCCGGTACGCCGCACTTTCGAAGGGGAAGGCGCGCGGGTGGTGGGGTGGACGCCGAGCGGCGAGGTCCTCTATGCGACCTCCCGGTTTTCGGGGCTGCCGGCCACCCAGCTCGTGCGTCTCGATGCCGCCGCCAACCGCAAGACGCTGGTCCCGCTGGCCCAGGCGAGCGACGGCGGCTACACGCCGGACGGCAAGACCCTGTTCTTCACCCGCTTCGCTTTTCAGGGGAGCCACACCAAGCGCTACCAGGGGGGCACGGCCCAGAGCCTCTGGCGCTTCCGCGACGGCGACGCCGAGGCCACGGCGCTCACGGCCGACTTCCCGGGCACCAGCAAGGAGCCCATGGAGTGGCAGGGCCGGATCTACTTCGTTTCGGACCGCGACGGCACCATGAACCTCTGGTCCATGGCAGAGGCCGGGAGCGACCTCGAGCAGCACACCTTCCACAAGGGGTGGGACGTGGCCTCGCCGGACCTCTCCCAGGGGCGCATCGTTTATCAGCTCGGCGCCGACCTGCGGATTTTCGACGTCGCCTCGAACCAGGACGCGCCCCTCCCGGTTCGCTTGGTCTCCGATTTCGATCAGATGCGGGAGCAGTGGGTGAAGGAGCCGATGCCGTTCCTCAGCTCGGCCGACTTTTCGCCCACGGGCGACCGGGTCGCCCTCACGGCCCGCGGCCAGGTGTTCGTGGTGCCGGTCAAGAAGGGGCGGATCGTCGAGGCCACCCGGAACCCCGGGGTGCGCTACCGCGAGGCCCGCTTCCTGCCGGACGGCAAGAGCCTCGTGGCCCTCTCGGACGAGTCCGGAGAGGTGGAAGTCTGGAAGCTCCCCGCCAACGGCGTGGGCAAGCCCGAGCAGCTCACGAACGACGGCAAGGTGCTCCGCTGGGAGGCCGTGGCCTCGCCCGACGGGCGCTACATCGCCCATTACGACAAGAACCAGCAGCTCTGGCTCCTGGATACCAAGACGAAGAAGCAGGCCCGCATCGCGACCAACACGTCCGGCAATTTCCAGGAGCTCACCTGGTCGCTCGACAGCCGCTGGCTCGCTTATTCCACCCCCGGCCCCAACAGCTTCAACCGCATCTTCCTTTACCGCGCGGACACGGGCGCCACCGTCCCCTTGACCTCGGACCGCTACAATAGCTGGAGCCCCGCCTGGAGCCAGGACGGCCAATGGATCTATTTTCTTTCCGACCGCAGCCTGAAGTCGCTCGTCGAATCCCCCTGGGGCTCGCGCCAGCCGGACCCCTACCTCACCGCAACCACTCAGATTTTCGGCGTGGCCTTGAAGAAGGACGCCCGTTCGCCCTTCCAGCCGGCGGATGAGCTGCATCCCCCCAAGGAAGAAACGGAAGAAGAGACGGGTGAGGAGGCCAAGGAGGGGGCCGGCGAGGAGACCCCCGAGGAGACCATGAAAAAGGTCGACATCGACCTCGACGGCCTCGCGGCGCGCCTCTTCCCCGTGCCCGTGCCCCCTGGCAATTACGACGCCCTCACGGCCAACGGCGAGCGCCTTTACTGGGCCTCGGCCGGCGACGACTCCATGAGCCTGCTCACGCTCGCGTTCGACGCGGAGCCGGCCGAGCCCGCGACCGTCCTGGAGGGGGTCGACGGCTACTTCCTGTCCGCGGACGGCAAGAAGCTCCTGGTCCAGAAGGAGGATGCCTTCTACGCCTTCGACGCCGGGGAGGCGGCGCCGGAGGAGCTCGACAAGGCCCTGGTGGATCTTTCCAACTGGAGCTTCTCCTTCGCGCCCCGCGAGCAGTGGCAGCAGATGTTCCGCGAAGCGTGGCGATTGGAACGGGATTATTTCTACGATCTCAAAATGCACGGCGTGGACTGGCCGGCGATGCTTGAAAAGTACCGCCCGCTCTCCCTGCGCGTGACCAGCCGGGGCGAGCTCGACGATCTCTTGGCGCAGATGGTGAGCGAGCTCTCCGCCCTGCACACCTTCGTGGGCGACGGCCAGTACCGCACCGGAGAGGACGCGATCGAGGTCGCCTCCCTGGGGGCGACCCTGGCGCGCGACGAAACGGCTGGCGGATACCGGGTCGAACGCCTCTACCATTCCGATCCGGATCTGCCGGAAGAGGCCGGGCCGCTCAGGGTGGCCGGCGTCAACGTGATCGAAGGGGACGTGATCGAATCGATCAACGGCGTGGCAACACTTTCGGTGATTGATCCTTCCCTTCTGCTGCGCAACCAGGCTGGCCGGCAGGTTCTCCTCAAAGTCAAAGACGGTAAGACCCGTAAATCGCGCGACGTGATCGTGGTGCCCGTCACCGCCGAGCAGGCCGAGAACCTGCGCTACACGGATTGGGAGCTTTCCCGCCGCCGGGCTGTCGAGGAGAAAGGCAAGGGGCAGATCGGCTACGTCCACCTGCGCGCCATGGGCGGCGAGGACTACACGAGCTGGGCGCGGGATTTCTATCCCGTCTACAACCGCGATGGATTGATCATCGACGTGCGCAACAACGAGGGCGGCAACATCGACAGCTGGCTTCTCGCCAAGCTCCTCCGCAAGGCGTGGTTCTGGTGGCAGCCGCGGTTGGGCGACCCCTGGCCGAACATGCCCTACGCCTTCCGCGGCCACCTGGTGGTGCTGGTCAACGAGGGCACGGCTTCCGACGGCGAGGCCTTCGCCGAAGGCGTCCGCCGGCTGGGTCTGGGCAAGGTGCTCGGTACCCGCACCTGGGGCGGCGAGATCTGGCTCACGGGGAGCAACTTCCTGGTGGACAAGGGGGTCGCGACCGCCGCCGAGTTCGGCGTCTACGGTCCGGACGGCATCTGGCTGATCGAGGGGCACGGTGTCGATCCCGACATCGTGGTGGACAACCTCCCCCACGCCACCTTCAACGGCGGCGACGCCCAACTGGACGCCGCCCTTCGCTACCTCGAAGAGAAGATCAAGACCGAGCCGGTGCCGGTGCCCAAGCCGCCGGCCTATCCGGACAAGTCAGGGATGCAGCCTACGAAGCGCCCTTGAGAGAGGGCTCGAGAGCCGCCCGCGAGGCCCGCGCGGCGGCTGCGGCGTAGGGCCCGCTCGTCCGGGCGGCTTTTTTTAGCCGGAAGCTTCGAGCCGTAGTAGAATGGCGGATGTTCTGAGAATGCGTGCCTTATGCCGTCCTCTATTTCGTCGAATCGGAAAGAACCGTGGTCATCGCGTGCTTCCACGGCAAGCGCGATCCGCGGCATTGGCACCGGCGCCACTGAGAGCCTCCTGACTTCATTTCCCCCAGGGGAAAAAGGGGTGGGGGATCGCCCTTGCCTTCCCGAGACCCTCCCGCACCGCCGGCCCCGGTTTCTCACCGGCAACCGTCTCACTCTGGGCGGTTGAGGATGCGTTTGAGACGGTTGGCCCCCCGTCCTCAGCCTCCGCGGACGAATTCTGGACGGTTGGGGAGCCGGGGCGAGCCATTTTCCCCACGGGGTGGGCGGTTGGCCCCGCTTCCTCCAGCCTTCAGATTCCGGGGCGGGCGGTTGGCCCCGGCGGCTGAACCGCCCGCCCCAGGATCTGGACGGTTTGCCCCTGTTCCCCAACCGCCCGCCCCTCGGGGCGGACGGTTCCGCCGTTGGGGCCAACCGTCCGCCCCAAGGGGCCACCCCTCCGCCCCGAGGGGCCGGCCGCCCGCCCCAAGGGGAAAGAGGCTGGCCCCGGCTCCCCAACCGCCCGGAATTCGTCCTTGGCCGTCCCAGCTTCCTCCGCTTTGGTATATGAACCGCAAAGCCTTCGGCCGCCGCCGCCAAGCGGCTTCGCTGTGGGTGCCCTTGGCGTCGGCGCGCCACATGAGGCGGTCGGAGTCCCAGCCGCGCGCGGTCAAGTGTTCGACCATCTTCTTGACGGCTTCGACGACCTGGCCCTTGGCTTCGCGGCTGCCGCCGTCGACGTAGACGCGGGAGACGGCCGGCGCCGGTTGGCCGGCGATGTCGGCGAAGATGGCCTCGTCGGCGACCCAGAAGGAGGGGGACATGACGAGCGCTCCGCCAAAGGCTTGCGGGTAGTGGAAGTGCGCCCAGAAGGAGCACAGCCCGCCCATGGGCCAGGACGGGTCGTAGGTGCTGGGCAGGTAGACCCGAATGAGGCGCGGGGCGAGGCCGGGTACGAGACGGGAGGCCAAGTCCTGCATGAGCTTGCTGATATAGAGTGAACCTGGTTCAAGTCACGAGATGGGGTTCGAGGTCCCACCCATCTTCGCCTGTCATGAAATGATGATACCGTGGAGATCATAGAATTGTGATACCCTATGAGTATGTGGAGTTCTCGGAGAAGGACGGGAAGAGGATTGTTACGGATAGAGTCATCTCAGATTGGCCCCCTGGAGAGAAGCGTCAGAAGGTAGCCTTGAGGGTGCGACTCGCAATGCTCTCAAAAGTGGACCGGAATCAGGCCGTCGGGAGTTTGGTCTTCAAGACCAAGACAGAGGGTATCTACTACGCAAAGATCCGCGGCAACGTAGCTCTTCGTCCACGGCTCTGTCTCGGCCCTCAAGAGCCTGATGAAGAAGTTACTTTTCTCGAACGCGCGACAGAGATTAGCTTTAAAGTTTTACCGAAAGACGCGGACGTGCGCGCAAAGATTCGAATGGACGAGGTAGTACGCGATGAATCGCGGCGCCTGCTGATTCGTTTCGCCGAGCTTTCATAGGAGTATCGAGATGAACGATATGTTTACGCTTATTGCCGACGAGCTTAACGACCCGGAGGCCCGAAGCGCTTACGCAGAAGAGTTCCTCGATTCTTTCATTGCCCTTCAGATTAAGACTCTGCGGCAACAGAGGAACTGGAGCCAGGAAGAATTGGCCGATAGGGCCGGAATGAAACAGTCTAGAATCTCAGCCATGGAAAGTGCTGATTATAATAGCTGGAGCGTGCGAACGCTCAAGAGACTTGCCCAGGCTTTCGATTTGGCGTTGATCGTACGCTTTGAAAGTTTTGGCAATTTTCTTCCGGAGGTAACGGCCGTTGGCCGCGTTGATCTGGAACGCCCATCGTTTCCCGCCGATCCGGATTTCCGTTCAAAGCATCCGGCCCTAGCTTCTGGGAGACTCCAGGCCACCGCCCCCGTTAGCGACGTTCTTATTTTCTCTGACTATGTGCCGGCCGCCAACAGCGAGCGTGTTGAAAAAACAACCCTCCCAAGGGAAGGCCGTGTACCTGTGTCGTTTGAGTTGGTTGAAAATTATGGCTGAACATATTTGGACTGTGCTTTGCGAGAGGCACTTAGCTGATTCTGATACCGGGCTGATAAGTCTGATGGACTTGACAGAGAGTTTGACCGTAGAAGGACTAGAGCAGAAAATGGAGGAAGCGGCGCGTCTGGGCAAGAAAGGCTCGCTAGTGAATGCTAGGGCGCAGCTTGTTTCGTGGTGGTTTCGGTCAGACCCTGGCGAAGAGACCTTTCAAGCTCGCTTTGTGCTGCTAAGTCCCGACGGAAAGGAACTCTTGGCGCAGCCAGTCAATTCAACTTGGGGCGGGGATAAGCAATTTACGATGATATTCGTCAATATGAAACAAATCCCGGTGTCGATGCCGGGGCTCTACTGGTTTGTCGTTGAGCAACAAAGAACAACAAAAAGCGGAAAGTTTCAATGGGCGCGGGTGACAAGGCTCCCATTGCACATCGATAAAGACTAGCCGCCGTAGGCGGTCTTTGGAAGAGGCATTGGATCCCGTTCCTACTGATACATGAACCGCAGAGCTTTCGGCAGCCGCCGCCGCCAAGCCGCTTCGCTGTGGGTCCCCTTGACGTCGGCGCGCCACATGAGGCGGTCGGAGTCCCAGCCGCGCGCGGTCAAGTGCTCGACCATCTTCTTGACGGCTTCGACGACCTGGCCCTTGGCTTCCCGGCCGCCGCCGTCCACGTAGACGCGGGAGACGTCCGGCGCCGGCTGGCCGGCGACGTCGGCGAAGATGGCCTCGTCGGCGACCCAGAAGGAGGGAGACATGACGAGCGCTCCGCCGAAGGCTTGCGGATAGTGAAAGTGGGCCCAGAAGGAACAGAGCCCGCCCATGGAGGAGCCGCCGATGACGGCGCCGAGGGGGCCGGGAACCAGGTTCAGCTCGGCCGTGAGGGCGGGCATGAGGCTGCCGGTGACCCAGTCGAGGAAGAGGTGGGCCTGGCCGGGCTCGGCTTCCATGGAAAAGGGTGAAAGCTCCAGGTTGCGGCCCGCTCCGCCGTGATCGATACCGATGACCACGGGCTGGGCGCGGCGAGTTTTGGCGAGCGCTTCGACGGCTTCATGGAGATACCAGCCGCCGGAGAAGGAAGGGAGGTCGTCGAAGACGTTCTGGCCGTCCAGCATGTAGAGGCCGAAGTGGGGCCGGGACGGGTCGTAGGTGCTCGGCAGGTAGACCCGGAGGAGGCGCGGGGCGAGCCCGGGCACGGTGAACGGCCCCAGGAGGTTGATCTCGCCAGCCTTCATCCGCGCCATCGAGCCGGGGATGCCGGCCTCGACAGGCGGGTGCTCCGGCTCCGGAGGGGGGATCCGCTCGGTGGGGGCTTCCTCTGGCCAATCTTTGCGGAACAGCAGCTCCTCGATGCGGAAGCCGTGCAGCATGTCGTGCAGGACCATCTGGCGGGCGAACCGGAAGACGGTGTAGCTCTCGATGCCGGGGTGCTCGCCCCGCCGCTCCCAGCCTTCGGGAGGCAGAGAGCGCAGGCAGGCCACCATCTCCGAGCGCTCGCGGGCGAAGCGCCCGGCCATCTCTTCCAGATCCAGGGTCAGCAGGCCTCCGGCCTCTTCCTCGGGCGACGGGCTCAAGGGGGTGATGAGGGGATTGTCCTCGTTCAGCATGCGCTCCAGCCGCTCCATCATCGGCTGCTGGATGGCGATGTGGCAGAAGTGCTCGTGGGCCGACCACTTGCCGGGCCGTGGGCGGAGCTTGCGGACGGCTTCCGGGACTTCGTAGATGAGAGGGATGAGGAGGGCCGGCGCGGTTTCGAGGGCTTGGAGGATGGGCTGTGGGTCGTTCACGGCGCGGGAGTCTATCTCTATCTCGCCCGTCCGCCTCCCCGGCGTGCCGCCAGCAGCACGTTCGCGTAGGGCGTCCCCATCCCCATGGGCTGCACGTCCACCTTCAAGCCCAATCCAGCCAGCAGGTTTCCCCATTCGGCGGCGCTTCGGTAGTGGAAGCGCTGGCGGAAATCGAGTCTCGTGAGGGAGGAGAAGCGTTCCTGGATGCGGGTGGCGGTGAAGCGCCAGCCGGCGGCGGCGTCGGCGTCGCGGATGAGGAGGACGCCGCCGGGAGCGAGGGCGGCGGCGGCGCGGGCGAGGAGGGCTTCCTGCCCGGCGGCGGGGAGGTAGTGGAGGACGTCCAGCAGGAGAATGGCGTCGGCGGCGGGGAAGACCGCCGTGCGGAGGTCGCCGGTCTCGATTTTGGCCTGTCCAGCCAGGGCTTCGCGGGCGGCTTCGGCGGTCTTGGGCCGGCCTTCGATCCCATGAAAGGTGAGGCCCGGGGCCGGCGGCGCCCAGCCCTCCGGATAGATCCCTTTGGCATGGAGATCGCGGGCGGCCAGGAGCAGGGAGAACACGATGCCGCGGCCGCAGCCGAGGTCCAGGAGCCGGCCCTCGGGCGGCAGGAAGCCCCGGCGCAGGAGGTTGAAGTAGAGGGGGTCGTGGCGGAGCTTGCCGCGGACGAACTCCCAATGGAACATGCCGACGTCTTTGTAGCGCCGGGCTCCTTCCTCGATGAGAGCCGCGATCTCGGGGTGAAGGCGGCGGCGGCGGGCGGCCCAGAAGGTGAGACCGCCGAGCAGCGAAGCGAGGAGGATGCCGACGGCGGCGCTGCCCAGCAGGAGGTCGGCTCCGGCCTGCCAGGGGCTCAAATGCTTCAAGTCCTCCACCCGGATCTTGACGTAGCTCTGCCCGCGTAGCCGCCGGCCCGCCTCGAGCTCGGCGAGCACCAGGAAAGGCCAGAGGCCGGGGAGGCTCACGTGAGCCGCCAGATAGGTGAGCCCCACGTTCAACCGGAAGATGCGGGAGAACAGGATGCAGAGGGCCAGATGGAAGCCGTAGAAGGGGGAGCAGCCGACCATCACTCCCACGGCCACGGCCCAGGCCTGCCGTTGCGGGGACATTCCCTCGGTGCGGAGGGTGTAGAGGAGGTCGCGGAGGTAGCGGGTGGCGCGGCCCTTCTGCCCTTTCATTCCGGGGCCTCGGCGGGGACGGGCACGGACCTCAAGCCCTGGGATGCCATCGCGTCGAGGATCCGGGGGAGGACGTCCAGAACCACGGGATTGCCGCCGTGGCGGCCCGGCATCCTGGAGCCGTCGTGGAGGAGGAGGATGTCGCCGGGCGCGAGGCCGTCGAGCAGGCGGCGGGCGATGGCGGCGGGATCCTGGTCCAGGGAGTCGAAGCCGCGCCGGGTCCACGCGACGAGCCGCAGGCCGGCGCGGTGGAGCACCCAGTCGAGGAGCGGATTGCGCAGGCCGGCCGGGGCACGGAAGAGCCGCGGGCGGCGGCCGGTGGCGTGTTCAATGGCCCGCTGGGCGCGCTCGATTTCCCCGCGGAGGGCCGGGGCCGGGTAGCAGGCGAAGAGGTTGGGATGGGTGTGGGTGTGGTTCTCGACGCGGTGGCCCCGGCGCACGATTTCGGCGGCGATCTCGGGATGGGCTTCGACGCGCCGGCCGATGCAGAAGAAGGTCGCCCGCGCCCCGGCCTCGTCGAGCCGGTCGAGCACGCGCGGGGTGACCGCGGGATCGGGACCGTCGTCGAAGGTGAGGGCAATCTTCTTCTGCATCGGCCGGCGCGGTTCCCCGGCACCCTCGGGCCCAGGCAGCCGGAGGAGGTTCTCGCCCACGAGCTGGCCGCGCGGCCAGAGGCTGGCGGCGGCGAGGGCGACGTGATCGGCGAAGAGGATGCCGGCGACGGTCTTCCAATGGCGAGGCGCGGCGGCCACGGCCAGGGCGCCGGCGGCGTGGAGGGCGAGGGAGCCGAGGAGCAGGGCAGGGGGGCGGTAGGACCTCACCCCAACCCCTCTCCTAAAGGAGAGGGGCTTGAAGAGGGTTGTCTTGCCTGTCTCTCCCTCTCCTTTAGGAGAGGGAGCCGGAGGGTGAGGCCGCCTAGCCATGTCGGCCCCCCAATCCCGGTCCCAATCCCATGAGGGCGCACCGGTCGAGCTTCCCCCGCGCGGTGCGGGGCAGAGCCTCGACGAGGATCACGCTGCGCGGCACCTTGTGGGCGGAGAGGTGGGTACGGCACCAGGCTACGACGCCGGCGGCGGTGAGGGAGCCCGGCCGGCAGGCCACGACGGCGCGGAGGATCTCGCCGCTCGTCCCCTCGGGGCCCGCCATGCCCAGGACGGCGGCCTCGTCGACTCCGGGGAGGCGGGTGAGGAGGGCCTCGACCTCGCGCGGATTGACCTTCTTCCCCTTGATGTTGATGAGGTCGTCCGCCCGGCCTCCGAGGGCGAGCTCGCCGTCTTTCCAGGCGGCCAGGTCGCCGGGCCGGAACCGGCCGTCCCGGAGCCGCTCTCCGGGGTCCGGAAAGTAGCCGGAGGAAACGGCGGGGGATTCGACGAGGACGCCGCTTTCGTCCACCGTCACTCTCACCCCTTCCACGGGCGAGCCCACGGTGCCCCGCTCGGCGGCTCCGCCCTCCCGGTCGTAGCAGATGCCGCCGCACTCGCTGGAGCCGTAGAAGACGTGGACGGGGACGCCGAAGCGCTCGCGGAAGCGGGCCGAGGTGGTGGCGGAGAGGGGCGCTCCGGCGGTGATGACGAGGCGGAGGCTCTCCGGGCGCGGCGGCGGATCGCTCATCCGCACCAGGGCGTCGAGGTAGGCCGGCACGGTGGGGAAGAAGGCCGCGCCCGTGCGGGCCGCCGTGACGAAAGGATCGTAGACGCCCGTCTCCTCTGGGAGGACCAGGACCGTGCCCCGCGCCAAGGCGGGGAGGGCGAGGCTGGACAGGCCGTAGGAGTGGGAGAGGGGGATGGTGGCGAGCAGGCGGTCTTCCCCGGTGAGCCCCATGGTGGTGGTGAGGGCGGCGTCGTCGGCCAGGAGCGCCTCGGCCGGGGTGGCGATGCCGCGGGGGGCGCCGGTCGATCCCGAGGTGAGCTTGAGGAAGCCGGTGCCCGGAGAAGGGAGGACGTGCTCGGGCACCGGGGCCGGGGTCGCCTGGGCCGGGGTCAGCGACCAATCCTCCGGGCCTTGGGGCCAGCCCCCGGGACAGCGCAGCAGGGCCGCGGCGCCCAGGGCGGCGAGAATGCGCTGGGCCTCGGCGCCGGGGGTGGCGGCGTCGAGCAGAAGGACGGTGAGGCCGGCCCGGCGCAAGGCGAGCACTGAGGCCAGGAAGCCCGGGCCGTTGGCGGCGGCGAGGCCCACGGTGGTGCCCGGCGGCAGTTGCGGCAGGCTCGTGAGCAGAGAGCCGGCCGCGCGGGCAAGGGCGTCGACGTCTTCCACGGTGGCGCGCCGACCGGGCGACACCACGAGGGGAGCCAAGGGCGCGCGGCGCGCGAGGAGGCCGAAGGCTTGGAGGATAGGATCCGAAAGCTTCATGGGGAACGCGCATCATATTGTAGGAGCGATCCGTTCCCCACCCGGCTCCGTAAGATCTGTGGCTCCGGGCCTCAGGATTGCAAGCGTCTCCGGGGCACGCTAGCATTGCGGCACCCGTGAGGGAAAATTTGCGGAGCCCCCACGGTGGAGTCAGAGCACCGCCGGAATCAGAGGTTTGCGAATGTCAGAAGCCATGGCCACCCCAGCCCGTATCAAACGTCTCATTGTGGAGAGCCTCAACCTGGAAGGGATGAAGCCCGAGATGATCGAGGACGAGACGCCGCTCTTTGGCGAAGGGCTGGGGCTCGATTCGGTGGACGCGCTGGAGCTGGTGGTGGCTCTGGAGAAGGAGTTCGGCATCAAGATCAAGAGCCAGGAGATCGGCCGTGAGGTCTTTTCCTCGGTCTCGACGCTGTCCCAGTTCATCGAAGGGCGGACCTGAGGTCCTCCCCGGAAGATCGGTTGGGCCGGAACCAGGTGGGGGTCGTGGAGCCGCGAGAATTCTCCAGGGAACCCGTCGCCGTCTCTGGCGTCGGGGCGGTCTGTGGTCTGGGCTGGGGCGTTCCGGCCCTGTGGGACGGCCTTCGCGCGGGCCGCTCCGCCTTCGCTCCCGTCCGGCGGTTCGATTCCACGGAGCATAGAACCCATCTGGCCGCCGAGGCCGGAGAGCCGCCCGCCGCGTTCCTCCAAAAAATCGCGGGCTCGGTTCCCGGTTGGCGTCGCCTGTCGGTCGCGGACCGTTTCGCCCTGTTCGCCGCGCTGGAGGCTGGTGGCCAGGCGGGCCTCCAGCTCCCCTTTGGGGAAGATGTGACGGTGGGCGTGTATTTCGGCAGCAGCACGGGGGGTATGTTCGAGAGCGAGGGGTTCTTCGCGGACTTCCTGGACGACGCCAGCCGGCCCCGGCGGGCGCGCCTCTCGGCCCTGGTGTCGCAACAGGTCAACGGTCCGGGGGACGCCGTGGCCCGCCATCTCGGAGCCACGGGGCCGGTGGAGACGCTGTCGTCCGCCTGCGCCTCGGGGGCCTTGGCGCTGGGCGTGGCCCTGGAGGCCGTGCGCTCGGGCGAGGTGGACCTTGCCCTTGCCGGCGGCTCGGACTCGATGTGCCAGCTCACCTACGCGGGATTCAACGCGCTGCGCTCGGTGGACGAGGGGCCCTGCCGGCCGTTCCGCGCGGACCGCGCCGGCATGTCGTTCGGCGAGGGCGCGGCCGTGCTGGTGCTGGAGCCGCTCTCGCGGGTGTTGGCGCGGGGCGCGGAGCCGCTGGCGGTGTTCGCGGGCGCGGGATCGTCCTGCGACGCCTACCACATGACGGCGCCGGACCCCGCGGGCGCCGGGGCCGCGGCGGCGCTGACGGCGGCGCTCGCCGACGCGGGGTTCGGCCCGGAGGCGGTGAGCTTCGTCAACGTCCACGGCACGGGCACGCCGCTCAACGACGCCGCCGAGTGGCAGGCCCTGCGGCGGGTGTTCGGCGAGCGGGCGGCGGCGATGCCGCTGGTGGCCACCAAGGCCCTCATCGGACACCTGCTCGGCTGTTCCGGGACGATCGAAGCGGTCGCCACGGTGTTGTGCCTTCACAAAGGCGAGCTGCACCCGGTAGGGAGGGATGGGGAGGCGGATCCGGAGCTGCCGGTCTCGCTGGTGCTCGACGAGCCTCTGTCCCTGCCGGATGCGCGGGCGGCGGTCTCCACCAGCCTTGCGTTCGGTGGATCCAACGCCGCCCTCGTCTTCTCCCGGTGGACGGACGGCGCCGCTTGAGGCGATCGATCCTGCTGACCGGCATCGGGACCCTGGGAGCGTACGGGCTCGGCACCGAACGCCTGGCCGAGGCCCTGGCGCAGGGGCGGGCGAGCCCGCCGGAGATCGACCGCTCGGCCGGTTATCACCTCGCTGAAAGCTCCCGCCAGGCTTGCCTGGTGCCGCCGGGGCAGCTCGGAGGGCTCCTCTCGCCCGCCGAGTCGCGCCGGATGAGCCCGCCGTCCAAGCTGGCGGTGGCCGCCTCACGGCAAGCGCTGCGCTGTGCGGGGTGGCCGAACACCGACGAACACAGGACGGACACGGACGAGGGGCGGACGGCCGTGGTGGTGGCAACGGCCTTCGGCCCTTCCACCAACACGGAGGGGCTGCTGAAGCAGATCCTCCGCGAGAATCCGGAGGCGGCCTCGCCGTCCCTGTTCACGGAGAGTGTGGCCAATGCGCCGGCCGCGCAGATCGCCATCGCCTTGAAAGCCCGGGGGCCGAGCCTGACGGTCTGCCAGCGGGAGGCGGGACCGCTGATCGCCCTCGGCCGCGCCGCCGCCGAGGTCTCTTCGGGGCGTGCCGGCCGGGCCCTGGCGGGATCGGTGGACGAGATGACGCCGCTTCTTCATGCCCTCCTGGACCGTTTTGGGGCGCTCGCCCGTCCGCATCCAGAGAGGGAGGAGATGGCACGCCCGTTCGACCGGCGGCGCGACGGGTTCCTGGCCGGCGAAGGGGCCACGGTGGTGGTGCTGGAGACGGAGGAGGACGTCCGGGAACGAGGAGGGCGTGCGTTGGCCCGGGTTCTGGCCTTCGGCAGCGCCTTCGACCCGACCTCGCCGCCGGCCGGCTGGGGCACCGGGGCGGGGGCGCTCGCCCGCGGCCTGCGGCGGACGCTCGCCCGCGCCGGAGTGGCACCGGAGGACGTGAGCCTGATCGTTTCCGGTGCCTCGGGGTCGCGCGGCGGAGACCTCCTGGAGGCACGGGTGCTCCGGGACCTCTGGGGGACCGCTTTGCCCCCGGTCGTGGCGCCGAAGTCCTTGACCGGTGAGTACGGGGGGGGCCTCCTGGGCGCGGCGGTGCTGGCCGCGGCCGGCGCGCCGTTCGGTCCCACGGCCGGCTTCGCGGAGGTGGACCCGGAGATCGGGATCGTGCCACACGACGGATCGGCCCTGCCGCCGCCGTCCACGGTGCTGGTGACCAGCCTCGCGGTGGGCGGGGCGGGGGCGTGGGTGGTGCTGGGGAGGGGATGAGATAAAATCTCGCCACACGATTCCTTGAAGCCTTCATGCCGAACCCCACCGAATTGACCCTGGCCCCATCGACCCTGAAGGTCGCCGCCGCCATCCCCGCCTATCAGGCGGCGCCTTCGGTAGGGGCGGTCGTGCGGGGCACCCTCCAGTTGCTGCCGGAGGTGTTGGTGATCGACGACGGCTCCACGGACGGGACGGCGGAGGAGGCGCGGCGGGCCGGGGCGCGGGTGATCTCGTTCCCCCGGAACCGGGGAAAGGGGGCGGCGCTCTCCGCCGCGTTCGCGGACCTTTTCGCCCGCGGCTACGACGGCGTCATCACCCTGGACGCCGACGGCCAGCACCTGCCCGAGGAGATCCCCAAGCTGCTGGCGACGGTCGGGGAGCAGGGAGGCGACCTGGTCCTCGGCATCCGCGACCACCTCTTTGGTGAGATGAGCAAGGTGCGGCAGGCGAGCAACCGGTTGTCGTCCAAGGCCATCTCGTTCGCCGCCGGCCAGGCCTTTTCCGACATCCAGACCGGCTTCCGCTATTACTCCAGACAGCTGGTGGAGACGGTCGGATTCCCGGAATCCCGCTTCGAGGCCGAGAGCGCGGTGGTGGTGCGGGCCGCGAGGCGCGGCTTCAGGGTGTTGACGGTGCCCGTGCACCTGGGGTTCGCCGACGGGCGGACCACGAGCCATTACCGGCCCCTGGTGGACAGCCTGAGGATCGCCGGTGCCGTGACCCGCGCGCGGCTGGAGATGCTGGGATGGGCCCGCCCCTCGTGACGGTCCTCGTGACGGGCGGCAGCCGGGGCCTGGGCCGGGCCATCGTGGAAGCGCTCACCGCCGGCGGCGAGCCCGGGGCGCGGGTGGCGTTCACCTGGAACAGGGACGAGGCGGCGGCGCGGACCGTGGAGGAGGCGACGGGCGCCCGCGCCTTCCGCCTCGACCTCGCGGACCGCGGGCGGCCGGACGACCTGGTGGCCGAGGTCGAGGAGGCGCTGGGGCCCATTGAAGGGCTGGTCAACAACGCCGGCCTCCGCCGCGAGTCGCTGCTCGCCATGACCTCGGACGAGGACTGGGACGCCGTGATCGACGCCAACCTGGGTGGCCTCTTCCGCTGCTGCCGCCCGGTGCTGCGGGGGATGATGGTGCGGCGCCGGGGGGCGATCGTGAACATCTCCTCGCTCTCCGCCCTCCATGGCGTCGCGGGCCAGGGGGCCTACGCCGCCTCCAAGGCCGGCATCCTCGGGCTCACCCGGGCGCTCGCGCGGGAAGCCGGCAAGCGCGGGGTGCGGGTGAACGCCGTGGTGCCCGGCTTCGTGCCCACGGACCTGACGGCGGGGCTCCCCGCGGCGGCCGTCACCCACCTGCGGGGCGGCGAGTGCCTGGCCCGGGGCGTCCAGGCCGGGGACGTGGCCCAGGCGGTGGCCTTCCTGCTCTCGGACCGCGCCGCCGCCATCACCGGCCAGGCCCTGGTGGTCGACGCCGGGGCTTCGGCCTGACGGCCCGCCGATGCCCCGCATCTCCTCGTTCCTCGCGTCCGTGATCGTCCGCCGTCCGCGGACGGTCCTGGTCCTCACGATCCTCCTGACTTTGGCGGCCCTGGTGCCCGCCTCGCGCTTCCGGGTGGAGACGGACCTCGCGGCCCTGCTGCCCGAGGGGGCTCCGGCGGCGGAGGACTACCGGCTCTTCCTGCGCACGTTCGGCGGCTTCGAGAAGGTGTTCGTGATCGTCCGGTCCCCCCAGGGGAAGTTGGCTCAGGGGAAGCTGGACGACCCGGCGCCGCTGACCACGGCCGCCGAGACGCTGGGGGAGATCCTGGCCCGGAGCCCGGAGGTGGCGGAGGCCCGCTCGGGATTGACGGAAGAGGACGAGCGCTTCTTCCTCACCTGGGTGGCGCCGCGCATGCCGCTCCTCGTGCACGGCGCGGGTTGGCGGGAGGATCTCGCCGGCCGCCTGGAGCCCGCGGCGGTCCGTGGCCGCGTGGCCCGGATGCGCCAGACGCTCCGCGGCCCCGCCGGGTCCGTGGCGGCGCCGTTTTTCGCCGCCGATCCCCTGGGCCTTTCGGAGGGCCTGCTGGACGCGGCGGCCTCGGCCCTGCCCATGGACCCGATGACGGGGAGCTTCGTCTCGCCCCAAGGGGACGCGGCGCTGGTGATCCTCACGCCGGCCCGGGCGGAGATCGATCCGGCGGGCGGCCGGGCGCTGCTGGCGGAGCCTCGAGCGGGCCTATGCCGAGGTGCGGCGGTCCTCGTCCGTCCCCCTGGACTTCAAGGCCGTGGGAGGTCCCATCTACGCGGCTCAGGACGAGGCCCTGCTGCGGGGGGACCTCACCCGCACGGCCACGGCGTCGGCCGTGGGGGTGGCGGTGCTGCTCCTCCTGGGTTTCGGCGGCGCGTTCATCCCGCTCACCATCCTGGAGTCGGTGGTGGCCGGCGTGGTGTGGACGGTGGCGGTCACGGCGCTCTGGCAGGGGCGGATCACGGTGATCGGGGTGGGCTTCGCCGCCGCCCTGCTGGGCATGGGGGTCGAATACGGCATCCACGGCGGCGCGCGTTTCCGCCAGCTCCGCCTGGCCGGGCAGGACGCGGCCACGGCGCTCGCCGGCACGTTCCGCGATCCCGGGCCGGGGATCGTCTCCTCGGCGCTCACCACGGCGGCGGGGTTGGGTGCTCTCTGCCTCGCCCACTTCCGGCCGCTGCGCGAATTGGGGCAGGTTCTCACCGTGGGCGTGCTCGTCACCCTGGTCACCACGCTGGGGATCGGCGCCGCAGTGCTGGTGGGATTCCCGCGCCGGACCGAGATGTCTGCCTCGGGGGCTCCCCGGCTGTGGCGCCGCTTCGGACAGCCGGCGCTCGAAGGGGTGACGGGCTTCGCGGCCCGCCGGCCCTGGAGGGTGCTGGGCGCCGCCCTGTTGCTGACGGCCGTTTCCGCCTGGGGCGTGTCGCGGCTGTCGTTCTCGACCGACCTGCGCTCGCTCCGGCCGGCGGACCACCCGTCGACCGAGGCGGAGAAGGTGCTGGTGAGCACGTTCGACGTGGGGCTCGACACGTTCACCGTGGTGGCACCGGGCCGGACCCTGGGCGAGGCTCTGGACAAGGCTGCCGCGGCCCGGCCCGTCCTCGAAGCCGGCCTGGGGAAGACGGCTCAGATCACCTCGCCCGCCGACTGGCTGATCCAGGGGCGGCGGCTGGAGCGGCGCCTCGGGGAGCTCGAGACCCTGCCGTTCGAACGGGCGGCGGACGACTTCGCGCGCGAGCTCCAGGCGGCCGGTTTCCGGCTGGAGCCTTTCCAGCCGGCGCTGGCCGCGATGCGCGCCCTGGGCCGCGGGGAAGATCCCGGCCCGCCGCCCCGCGAGGAGTGGCCGCGGTGGATGTCCGAGCTGGTGCACCAGGGGCCTCAGGGCTTCGCGGCGGCCGTGCACGTGCGGGTGCCTCTGGGGGGGCAGGGAGGGGCCGCGGCGCTGGCCCGGAGGCTGCACGAGATCTCTCCTGGTCTGGCCCTGGCCTCGATCCCCCGGGTGGGGGCCGAGCTGCGGGAGCTGGCCCTGGAGGATCTCGGCCGGTCGAGCGGCGTGGCCCTGGCGCTGGTGGCCCTGGTGGTGCTGGTCTCCATGAGCTGGCGGGTCGGCGACTCGCTGCTTTCCAGCTTGCCGCTCGCCCTGGGATGCCTGTGGACGTTCGGCCTCTGGGGAGCTTTCGGAGGGCGGGTGGACCTGCTCGCCATCTCGACCCTGCCGGTGCTCTTCGGCACGGGGATCGACCTCGGAGTGCACGCGGTCCACGGCGGGCGGGTGCGCCCGGAGGAAGGGATTCGCGGTACCATAGAAGTTTCCGGACTGGCGATGATCCTGGTCGCGATGACGACGGGCGTGGGCTTCGGGAGCCTCGGCTCGTCGCGCGTGCCGGGAATCCAGAACGCCGGGACGCTGGTTGCCCTGGGCGTCGCCGCCTGCCTGATCGCGGCCTTCGTGGTGCTGCCGGCCCTGGAGTCCCTGTTGCGGCGGTCCGGGCAGCCCCCGAAGACTTGAAGGAACCTCGAGCCATGAGCGTTGTGCTGCGCCACGAGCCCCCACCCCACGCGCCGGAGTCCGGCTGGGTCCGGCGTATCCTGGGGCCGTTCTACGTAACCGGCGTGTTCTGGTTCCGGCTGCACCGCTTGGGGGTGCGCTTCCTGCCGCTCCGGGCGTTCGGCGTTCTGATGCCGGTCTTCACCACCTTCTTCTGGCTCGTGCTGCGGAACATCCGCGCCGCCATCGCGGCGAACCTGGACGTGGTGCTCGGCCCCTGCGGCTGGTGGCCGCGGCAGCGCCGGATGTACCGCACGTTCAACCGGTTCGCCTGGTGCCTTTCCGAGCGCTATGAGCGCCTGTGCACGGAGAGGGCCTTCGCCGTCGAGGCCGAGGGGCTGGAGACCTGGCGGGAGATCGCGGCCACGGGCGAGGGTTTCATTCTGGTCACGGCCCACATCGGCGCCTGGGAGGTGGGCTCGATGCTCCCGGCGTCGCAAGACCGGCGGCGCATTCACGTGGTCCGCGAGGCCGAGACCGATCCGCGGGCGCAGCGGTTCATCGAAGGGTTGATCCGCGGCCGCGGAGGCGACCTTTACGTCACCCACTTCGCCGAGGACCCGCAGCTCGGCATGGATCTCCTGGGCGCCCTGCGCCAGGGCGAGGTCGTGGCCCTGCAAGGGGACCGCCCGCGCGCCGGCGGCCGGACGGAGGAGGTGAGCCTGTTCGGCAGGCCTTTCCACCTGCCGGTCGGCCCTGCCGCCCTGGCGCGCGCGGCCGCGGTACCGATCGTCCCGGTCTTCGTTTTCCGGGAAGGACGGCTGGCCTACCGCTGCCGCATCCGGCCCGCCATCCGCGTGGCCCAGAGCGGCGACCGGCGGCGTGACGTGAGCGAGGCGCTCCAGAGCTTTTCGGTGGAGCTCGAAGCGGCCGTCCGCCGCGATCCCCATCAGTGGTTCTGCTTCCGTTCCCTATGGCCCGGGGAACGGCGTAGAATGTAAAAAGATCTAATTTCGTTTCGCTGGATCTTGGAGGATGCCGGCTTAGGGGCGGCCGATTCGGAGACGAGATCCCTGAGGATCTTGAACCCCTCTCGAAAGGAGCCACGATGCAACCCCGCTGCATGATGTGTACGATTGTCTTCGCCACCCTTGCCCTTCTCGGCCGGGTGGCGTTCGCGGCTGAGCCGGAGGTCTTCGAAGTGATGGATCCCGGAGCCCTGGGCCTCGCGTACTGCCAGACCGCGCACAGGATCTCTACTTGCGAGCAGTTCCATATCAATGAGATCACCCTCACGCCTCAGGGGGCTGTCCTGGACCTCGACGGCCACAGGTTCGCCGTTGAATGGACGGGCCCCGGCTACTACCTGGAATCCGGCGTCATCCTCCAGCCTCTGGGAGAGGCCAAGAGTGGCCTCGAAGGCCAGCGCTGGCTGGAGGTCTACCCGGAGCACGGCCGAGTCCACACCTCCTACACTTGGCAGGATCGGGATGGCAACCGGGTGCTCAGCGTTTCCGACACGCTGAAGCTGGGCACCCGCAAGGCCTCCAGGCCGCTGAAAGTCAAGGACGTGCGGCTCCAGTTCCGGGCAAGGCTCCTTACGGAAGGGGTGGAGCAGCCGTAGGGAGGGGAGAATCGAGGAGGGGGTAGCCCGCAGCGAGCCACTCCCGAACGCCGCCACGGAACCAGAGCACGTTCCGGAAGCCGAGCCGGGCGGCCTGGGCTCCCGCCTCGCGGCTGCGGATGCACTCGGGCCCATAGCAGTAGAGCACCAAAGGGAGCCGCCTTCTGCCGGCTCCCGGCCAGCCCTCCGCGGCTTTCTTCTCGAAGATCTCCGCAAAAAGAGTGAAGGGCAGGCTCGAAGCCCCCGGCAGGTGGCCGACCGCGAAGTCCCGCGCCTCCCGCAGGTCGAGCAAGATCAGTCCGCTCGCCGGACGCTCCCCGGCCAGACGGGGATCCTCCCGTTTCAGCAAGGCGGCCAGGTCCGCGGCCGAGACGACCCGGACGCTGGGGCGGGAGCCACCCGCCGTCCATTCCCGCCAGCCACCCGGGAAGACACGGGCATCGAGTCCCGCCAGGGTGAGCAGCCGCTTGCCCTCGCCGGGCCGCGGGTCGGTCGAGTCCTCCCCGTAGAGCACGAAAGTGGAATCCAGGGACACCGGGTCGTTGGGCCGGGGGCCGAGGGTGCCGAGGCGCCGGCGGATCTCGGAGGGGTCCGGCGGGTTGCCGTCCTTGGAAAGAAGAGCGCGGGGATCGAACGGCAGCGCATGGGGGATGTGGCCGGCGGCGAACGTGGGAGGGGTCTCCCACCGGTCCCAGCCCCGGGCGTCCCGCGTGTCCAGCAGCACGGTCCCCGGCTGGCCGAAGGAGGCGGCGATCCAGTCCGCGTCCACGGTGTCCGGGGCGCGCGCGGGCGCACGCCCCGGCTTCGGCACCGGCCACTTCAAGGGAGATTCCTGCTTCGCGGCAACAGGCGCCGGGAGAAGGCAGAGAACCGCCAAGGCCCATGCTCCAGTTTTCATGGCCATGCGGAGATGCTAATCTTTGTGGGCATCCGGAACAAGGCGACTGATGGTGAACGTTCCCCTCGACGTACGGTACGGCCTCCGCAAGCTGAACAACAGTGCCGGCTTCACGGCCGTCGCCGTGTTCTGCCTGGCGCTCGGGATCTGCGCCAGCGTCACGGTCTTCAGCGTGGTCAACGGGCTGTTGTTGCGCCCGATCCCTGGGGTCGTGGAGCAGGACCGGCTCGTCACCCTGATCTCCAAGCCGGTCGAGTGGGAGGGCATCAGCGGGGCGCTCTCCCTGCCGCTCTCCTACCCGGCGTTCCAGCGCTACCGGGAGGGCAACCGCGCCTTTACCGATCTGGTGGCGTACCTGCCCCTGACCGGGAACCTGGTGGTGGGTGGCGAGCCGCTGCGGGTCAACGGCCAGGTCGTGACCGACAACTACTTCACCACCCTCGGGCTGCAACCAGCCTCGGGGCGCCTGTTCGCTCGCGGGGAAGGGCGGCGGGAGGCCCAGCCGGGGATCGTCGTCAGCCAGTCCCTTTGGGGGCGTATCTCGGGAGGCCGCCGGCTGGCCGCCGGCAGATCCGTGAATCTGAACGGGTCGGTTTTCGTGGTGACCGGGGTCACTCCGGAGGGCTTCCGCGGCACGGTCCATGGCGGCGAGGTGGACTTCTGGGTGCCCATCGAGACGGCCTCCCTGGTGGTGCCCAAGGAGCGCGGCAGCCGGTTGAAAGATCCCGGAAACGCCTGGCTCTTCTGGTTTTTCGGCCGGTTGCGCCCGGGAGTGGGCATGGAACGCGCCCAGCAGGAGATGGACCTGGCCGCGGAGCGGTTGTGGGGGGATCTGCCGGTGGCGCAGCGGCCGCCGGAGCCTCCAGGTCCATCAGGCATTCGGCATTCGGGCCGGCACCCTCTCCGCCGTGGCCAGTCCCCTGGTCCTCCTCTCCGCCGTGGCCGCCCTCCTCATGCTGGTGGTCTGCGGCAACCTGGGCGGGCTGCTGCTGGTCAAGGCCGCGGCACGCCAGGAGGAGATCGGGGTGCGGCTGGCCCTGGGGGTCACCCGCGGCCGGCTGATCCGCCAGCTCCTCACCGAGAGCATGGCCCTGTCGCTGATCGGGGGCACCGTCGGCTTCCTGATGGCGCTCTGGACGGTCGATGCCCTCCAGGGTGTCTCCCTGGGCAAATCCTTCCCCAAGGTCAACCACCTGACCATCGACGGCCGGGTGGTTGCCTTCACGCTCGCCCTCTCGCTGGGCGCCGGGATCCTCTTCGGCCTCATCCCGGCGCTGTGGTCCACGCGCCGCCATGTGGTGCCGCTGCTGCGCCGGGCCGGCGGCGGCGCCAGCCAGGACCTGGGGCGTACGCGCCTCCAGGAAATGCTGGTGGTGGGGCAGGTGACCGTCTCGCTGCTTCTCCTCGTGATCACCGGGCTCTTCGTGCGGACCCTGTGGAACCTGGAGTCGATCGATCCGGGATTCGACAGCTCCAACGTCCTGAATGTGCGGATCGACCTCGACCTCCAGGGGTTGCCGGAAGGCCGAGGCCTCATTTTCTACGATCAGCTCCTGCCCCAGGTACGCAAGCTGCCGGGCGTCCGTTCAGCGGCGCTGGCCTCCCGGGTGGCGCTGTCGCCCGCCCTCGATGCCGGCGTCGGCGCCCTGCGGCCGGAGGGGGGAGCCGAGGGCAAGGTGGTGTGGAGCGAGTTCAACGTGGTCACTCCCGGGTACTTCCGGACCCTGGGGATCCCGCTGCTGCGTGGCCGGGATTTCCAGAATGGCGACCGCAAGGGCGCGCTTTCCGTCCTGATCATCGACGAGACCCTGGCGGACACTCTCTGGCGCGGCAGGGACCCCGTCGGCCAACGCGTCCTCCTGACCGCAGGCGAGGTCCGCGAGGTCGTCGGCGTGGCCCGGAACGTCCGGGTCACCGATCTCCAGGGAGAGGCCCACCCCTACTTCTACTTGCCGCTCGCGCAGTCCTACCGGCCCACCATGGCGCTCCAGGTGAAGGCGGCCGGAGACCCGCTGCAGGCCGCCGGCCGCATTCGGGCCACTCTCCGCAAGCTCGATCCCAACCTGGCGGTCCAGGTGAGCCGCTTCGACGACGAGCTCCGCGAGGCGCTGGCCCAGCCGCGGCTCTTCTCCTGGGTCTTCGGCGGCTACAGCCTGCTGGCCGTGGTGATCACCGCGATCGGGCTCTACGGCACCCTGTCCTATGCCGTCAGCCGCCGTACGCGCGAGTTGGGGATCCGCATGGCGCTGGGCGCCCGGGCCTCGGAGATCGTGATCCTCGTGCTCCGGCGGGGCCTCGGGCTGACGCTCGCGGGGCTCGTGATCGGGCTTTTCGCGGCCGCCTGGACCACCAGCATCTTGACCACCAGGATTTTCACCGGGCTGCTTTTCGGCGTGACGCCTACCGACCCCGCGGTCTTCATCTCCGTGGCCCTCCTGCTGGCCCTCGTGGGCCTCGCCGCCAGCTCGCTGCCCGCCTTTTCAGCCACCCGGGTCGATCCCATGGCGATTATTCGCCACGAATGACCCCTCAACCCTAGCCCTTCTCCCACCTCCCTCCCCCCCCACCCTCTCCGTCACGTTCCCCTCTCCCGGTGAGGGAGAGGGTACCTGACCCATAGGCTCTCCCTCTGTCTCTTGGCATCGCATTAAGGGCCTCAAGTAACTAGCAATAAAGGTTTTATCTTTCTATCCTTGTTTCAGCTCGACTCAGGGCATCGCGTGTTTGACGGAGCGTCTAGTTACCTATAGGATACATCCAAGGCTGGCGGTTACACGAGATGAAGAGGAGCTTTCATGCGGATCAAGCTGACTGAAAAGATGATCGCCGGACTCGAAACCGTAAAGGGCCAAGAGGACATCCTGCATTCTATGACGCCGGGAGCCGGGTTGCGGGTCTCCAAAGAAGGGCGCAAGGTCTGGTTTGTCCTCTTTCGTCCTCCCGGCTCGCGGAAGCTGGCCCGCTATCAGCTCGGTTATCACCCTGCCGGGCGACTGGGACCAGGAAAAGGGCGGCCTCTCCCTCCGATGACCCTCAAGGAGTTCGAGAAGGCCTATGCGGTCTTCCGAGGCGTCCTGGCTCAGGGCCAAGATCCGCGTGCATACGAGCAGGGCACCGCCGCGGCGGAAGGCCGAGCCGAGAAGGTCGAACCCGAGTTGGTTCCCGCCTTGCTGCGCAAGCTGCTTCCGCAGGGCTATTCCAAGGGTAGCATCGGGAATCTCCTGGTTGACTACTTCGTCCGCCAGGCCCAGCCCACCCTTGCGCCTCGGACGCTTCAAGGCTACGTCTCCACCGCGCAGACTCACCTGGGAGGCTTCATTGAGGTCCGGGCGCATGACGTGGACAAGGTTACGGCCATTCTCCGCGCAAAGTTGAGTCAGCTGACGGAGGACGCCCCTCAAATGACGCGCCACGTCAAGAAGGTGCTGTCGGCAGCCTATGAATATGGCCTTTCTCACTGGCAGGGAATCCAATACAACCCCTGCCGGGCGGTCAAGGTCACGGTCAAGAAGAATCGCCGGCAACGCTGGTTCCCCGACGACGAGTTGGTGGCCATCCTTTCGGCCCTTCCGAAGCTCAGGGACCCCCGGGTCGCGGATGCCTACCTGTTGATGCTCGCTTCGGCGTGTCGTCCCAATGAGGCCACCTTCCTCGAGGCGGAGGACATCATCCGAATCGGTGAGGACCGGGTATGGCGAATTCCCGCGCACAAGTCGAAAGAGGGACGAGAGTTCATGATCCCGTTGATCGGCCCGATCGCCGAGGTCATCAACCGTCGCTCCTTAGAGGTCGGTGGCAAAGGTCCGCTCTTCTGGGACTACGTTCCGCGGAAGGGATATCCGCCGGCGCTACTGGAGGGTAACGAGAACCTGCGAGAGCTGACGCAACTCGCTGACATCCGGCCTCATGACTTTCGGCGCACCTGCCGGACTCACCTCTCCAGTCTGGGTGTTCGCGCCGAAGTGGCCGAGGCCGTCCTGGCGCATGCGGAAGGCGAGATCAAAGCCACCTACAACATCTGGAGCTATTGGCCGGAAAGGCAGCAAGCCCTGGCCTTGTGGCATGTGAAGCTCGCCGAGTTGCTCGCGCGCTCCAAGTCAGTGGCAGCCTAGGCAATCCGGAGCCGTCACTCTCGTTCGAGCACTACACGCGGCCAGGCTTTACCCGACGCGGCTCATCCCCCCTCTTCGCGCGCGCCGCCAGCCATTGCTCACACCAAGCCTCGACATCTCTCTTGTCCCAGCCAATTCGGATTTGCTGAGATCGGAACCGAGGCCGGGAAGGTCCCAGGGGCGGGAGTTGATGTAAGTATATGTCGACGGCTTCAGAAGGCCCCGTTCGTTTCAGCGAAGTCCCCGCAGTTGAGGGTCCAGCGCGAAGTACTTAGGCGTCGAAGGAGGATGGATTGGTGCGCGTGGGATTCGTAGTCAGTGGCACCACGAGAGTCTCCGCCACGCGATCTTGCAGATTCCAGCCGGAACTCCTGCGGCGCCCTGGAGGCTCACGTCATGGGCATTGAGACTAGCCGAATTAGAACAATGCGCAATCAACTACATATAGCGCGCCGTGGCCGTGGGACTACCTTCGTTTTTTTCAGGGGTGCTCCCTTTGGAGAGACGCCGGAGACCAGGCACTTTAGCGAGCGATTTGGTAGATGACCGGCCGGTACCGCGGTAGAGGGACCAGCTTATTGGTTTCGTGCCCCCAAGGCCTCCGCCGGGGTGAGGCCGAAGGCAGAGCACGCCTCGAGGTCGGGGATATCAGCAATGTACCTGATGTGGTAGTCGTGCACGGTTCGTCCCCGTCGAGGATACCCTACCCGCATGTACTACGCCCATTCCGCTCCAACCCGCGAAGGTTGGGAGCCCCTCCGCGATCACCTGCACGACGTTGCGGACCGAGCCGCCCGCTTCGCCGCGCCATTCGGAGCCGCCGAGGAAGCACGGCTGGCCGGCCTCCTCCACGACCTCGGAAAATACAGTGACCGCTTCACAGACCGGCTGGAAGGCAAGGCCCAGGGTCTGGATCACTGGTCCGCGGGCGCCTGGGCGGTCCTGATGCAGCTTCAGCGTGCAGGCACCGCCGCCGCTCTCGCCATCCAGGGCCACCATGTCGGCCTCCAAAGCCCCGGCGCTCTGGTGAGCCTCAAGAACCTCGCCCGCTATCAACATCCCCTGGATCTTGCTCTTACCGACTCCGACGGTTCGGCCTTGCTGGCCCGCATGGCCGAAGACGGCCTCTTGGTTCCCCACCCCGAGAGCTCGCTGTTCGACCGCTCAGATCCCAGGGCGGGCGGGATGCTCGACGTGCGGATGCTGTTCTCGGCCTTGGTGGATGCGGATTACCTGGAGACCGAGGCACATTTTCATCGGGATCCGGGCGGCAACAAGGTCCACCGTTCTTCCGGACCCGCCCTGAAGCCTTTCGAAGCGCTCGCCCGGCTCGATGACCATCTCGCGAAGCTGGCGGCGACGAATCGCGCTGCTCCGGAAGTGCTCGCGGTCCGCAACGACTTGTTGCAGGCCTGCCGGGACGCGGCGGAGCAGCCCCCAGGCCTCTTCACCCTCTCGGCGCCCACGGGAGCAGGCAAGACGCTGGCGATGCTCGCTTTCGCCCTCCGGCATGCCGCGGCGAACAACCTCTCCCGCATCGTGATCGCCGTCCCCTTCCTCAGCATCATCGAGCAGACGGTGAAGGTGTACCGGGACCTCTTCGCGCCGGTTTTCGAGGATCTCTACGTGCTGGAGCACCACAGCCTCGCAGGCACTCACGGCTCGGAAGGAGAGGGCCAGAGCGAATCCGGCACGGCGGCACGGCTCCTCACCGAGAACTGGGACGCCCCCCTCGTCATCACCACCAGCGTGCAGCTTCTGGAGTCCCTCTTCGCCAACCGGCCTTCCGCCTGCCGCAAGCTCCACCGCCTGGCCGGCAGCGTAATCCTCCTGGACGAAGTGCAGACGCTCCCGCCCCAGCTCGCCCCGGCAACCCTCGCCACGCTCTCGCATCTCTGGAAACGCTACGGGGCCTCCGTCGTCTTCGCCACGGCCACCCAGCCGGCGTTCGATCATCTCGATGCACGGGTGCGCCCCTTGGCCGCGTCCGGATGGGCTCCGAAAGAGATCGTCCCGCCCTCCCTCGACCTCTTCGAGCGTGCCCGCCGCGCCCGTGCCGTGTGGGAGGTGGATGAGCCACGCCCATGGGCCTCACTGGCCGATGAGCTCGCGGACGTGGGAACGGCCCTCTGCATCGTCAACCTCAAAAAGCATGCCCAGACGCTGGCGTCTCTGCTCCGCGATCAGGGGGTACCCGGCCTCTTCCACCTCTCGACCAACCTCTGCCCGGCCCATCGCGAACGCGTCCTCGCCGAGGTGCGCCGACGCCTGGAGGCCTCCCTTCCCTGCCTGCTGATCTCCACCCAGTGCGTCGAGGCCGGCGTGGACGTGGACTTCCCCCTCGTATTCCGCGCCCTGGCTCCCCTGGACGCCATCGCCCAGGCCGCCGGGCGGTGCAACCGCAACGGCCGCCTGCCGGGAGAGGGAATCGTCCACGTTTTCTTGCCTGAAGAGGAACGTTACCCCCCAGGAGGCTACGAGCAGGCCACCGCCATCACCAAGGCCCTTTTCAAGGAGATCGGCCCTGCGGGGATGGACCTTCAGTCGGCCAAGCTTTTTGATCGCTATTTCCGCACCCTGTACGACCTCACCGGCATCACCAGCGCCGGCCAGGGGAAGGCGAAGACGCTCGAAGAAGCCATGGAACAACACGATTTCGCCACGACCGCCGAGCTCTACCGGCTGATCGATCAGGACGCGGTGAACGTGCTCGTACCCTATGATCCGGAGGAAATGAAACGGCTCCTGAAGTCACTCCAAGAGCAGGGCCGACCGAGACGCGATTGGCTCCGCCGGGCCCGGCCGCACACCGTCAACCTCTACCGTCCGAAGCGGGGCGATCCCATCTGGAATTGGCTCGCTCCCGCCTTCCCAGCCCGCCGGACGGAGGAGCCCGAGGATTGGTTCGTGCTCCTGGACGAGGCCCTGTACGACTGGGAGATGCTCGGGCTCACCGGTGCGCCGGAGGTCTGGATCGCCTGAGGGGGTAGGGCATGTGATGGCTGGCTGAAAACGGAGGGAATAGACACATCTACTCCCTCTTCTAGTAGCGACAAAGCCAGACAGTTTCAATCCACTCCTTCCTCTCGAAAGGAGATTGGCCCTCATGCGAGGAGCCGAGCGGCATACTATAACAGCTAGACTTTCTGTCTCAGCTTTTTCCCTCTAGAGAGGGAGCAATACAGATAAGATTTACCGAGGATGGTTGACAGGGGCCTCGCCGACAGCGTAGGGTATTTCCGACGTGCAGTAAAGAGACGGGCGTGGGCCCGAGAGGGAAGGAGGGGAAAAGCCGATGCTGATGGCACCAAAGGCTCAATAAGACAACGCCCCAAAGAAGGATTGCGGCCTTCGAAGGGGCGTTGAGAAAACCACAACCCGAGCTTGGCGGCTCGGCTATGGCTCCACATTCTGCAGTCTAGCCGCTCAAGCTCCCCTTTTCAAGGAGGAGAGGCCTTGAGCTCGGAGCTAGAAAGTGGCCCGTTCGTCATACGCTTCCTAAAAGAAATTCTTCGCCTGGGGTGGCCTCGGTCTTATTTACCTCACCGCTCCAAAATGATGCCTCGGTGAGGTCTGTCTTCAGCCCCAGAGGGGCGACGGCATAAAGCCTGGCGTTTCAACGCCAGGAAAGCTGCTCCCCCCCACCTCTGGAAGCCCCGGAGGGGCGCAGGCATCGGTATCGAGGCGGTCGCCTGCGCCCCTCCGGGGCTTCGGGGATGAGAGAGGGACACCCCAACCCGGCGCTGAAGCGCCGGGCTTTATGCCTGCGCCCCTTCGGGGCTCTTGACTGAGAAGCTTGCGCCCTTGTGGGGCCGAATCTCAGACATTTTTCGCGTCTCTTGTCGGAAGGATGCCAGGAAGGGTTCCCAAAAGGAGGACCGATGCCGACTCGTCAGATTCTCGAGGTCTGGGGCGATTTCGCCTGCTTCAGCCGCCCTGAGCTGAAGGTGGAGCGCTTCAGCTATCCCATCATCACCCCATCCGCGGCGCGGGGGATCTTCGACGCGGTCTACGCCAAGCCGGTGGAGTTCCGCTGGGCGATCCTCACCGTCGAGGTTCTCAGGCCGCCCTCCTACATCGCTTTGCGGCGCAACGAGGTCAAGGAGAAGGCCAACGTCCATGCCATCTCCGGCTGGATGAGCGGCCAGCACGAGCCCGAGCCCATTTGGGCGGACGGCGACCGCGACCTGCTCGGTACGGACGAGAAAGGACGCACCCAGCGCCAGACCATGGCGCTCAAGGACGTTCGCTACCGGCTCCACGCCGAAATCCGCCCCTGGCCGGGTTTTGCATCCCGCCAAGTGGCCCTGGAATCCCAATTCCGCCGCCGGGCCGAGCGCGGCAAGTGCTTCCAGCAGCCGTTCTTCGGCTGCCGCGAGCTGCCGGCCTTCTTCAAGCTCGTGGAGCCGGGCGAGGGCGCGAGCCCCATCCCCCTGGATCTCGACCTCGGCCTCATGCTCTACGACGTCTTCGACCTTTCCCGCCCCGGCACCGCGCACGACGCCCCCTCTGTGAGCCTGTTCGAGGCCAGCCTGCGCGGCGGCGTGCTCCACGTGCCCGACTACGCGAGCCCCGAGGTCCGCAAGCTCCAGGTGGCGCTCTGATGCTCGGCCAGCTCGCGCGCTATGCCCGCGGCCACGGCCTCGTAGCCGAGCCGGGGTTCGCTCCCAAAACGGTCCGCTGGGCCTTGATGTGCAGCCCGGAAGGGAGGTTCCTCGAAGTGCTCGACCTCGCGGACGGCCCCAAGAGCCCGGGCCGCACGTTCGCGAAATGCCCCGAGCTTTCCCAGCCGGAGCTCAAAGGCGGCGGCCCCGGTTGCCGCCATTTTCTCGCCGACTCCGCGGACGTCGTAAGCCTCCTCGCCGACGGCGAGCCGGAGGCCAAGCTCCTCGCCAAGCACGCCTACTTCACGGGCCTGCTGCGCAAGGCCGCCGAAGTCCTCCCCGTCCTCGCGGACGTGGCGGCCACCCTGGACGACCCAGCTTCGCTGGCGCAGATCCAGGACCGCCTGCGCGCCCTGAAGGCCAAGCCCACGGACAAGGTGACCTTCTCCGTTCTCAACGGCTACCCGCCCTACCCGCTCGACTCCGAGGTCTGGCACGACTGGTGGCGGCGGTTCCGGCGCACCCTGGGCGGGGACAAGCCCGGCAAGCGAAAGCCCGCCGGGGATACACCCCTGGCCCTCTGCCTCGTCAGCGGCGAGATGGTGGAGCCCGTGGCCACCCAGCCCAAAATCGCCGGCCTCTCCGACGTCGGCGGCCTTGCCATGGGCGACGTCTTCGCCTCCTTCAAGCAGGAAGCCTTCTGCTCCTACGGCCTCGTGCAGGCCGCCAACGCCCCCCTCTCCGAAGAGAGCGCCTTCGCCTTCCGGGCGGCGCTCAACCACCTCATCAAGGAGCACAGCCGGCGGCTGGCGGGCGCCAAAGTCGTCCACTGGTTCAAGGACCGGGTCGATGAGGAGGAGGATTTCTTCAGCTTCCTCATCAACGGAGACGGCGAGGAAGAGGCCGACGCCCAGCGCCGGGCTCGCGAGCTGCTCGGCGCTCTCCACGCCGGCCGCAGGCCCGACCTCCTGGGCAACCGCTACTTTGCCCTCACCCTCTCCGGCGCCTCCGGCCGCGTCATGGTGCGCGACTGGATGGAGGGTCCGTTCGAGGAGCTGGCCCGCAACGTCCACCGCTGGTTCACCGACTTCTCCATCATCCGTCGCGACGGCGCGGGCCTCACCCGCGCTCCCAAGATGCTCTCCGTGCTGGCCGCCCTGGTGCGCGACCTCGACGACCTGCCGCCCCCGCTCGAAGCCCAGCTCTGGCGTGTGGCCGTGCGGTGCGAGCCCATCCCCCGGCAGGCCATGGCCCGCACCCTCGCCCGGTTCAAAATCGACGTCCTCACCGACCAACCCTTCAACCATGCCCGCGTGGGGCTGCTCAAGGCCTTCCACGTCCGCAAAGGAGACCCCATGGAGCCTCACCTCAACGAGGACCATCCCAACCCGGCCTACCACTGCGGCCGGCTCATGGCCATGCTCGCCGCCCTCCAGTACCGCGCCCTGGGAGACGTGGGAGCCGGCGTCGTCCAGCGCTACTACGCCTCGGCCAGCACCACGCCGGCCCTGGTGCTCGGCCGCCTCGTGCGCACCGCCCAGTTTCACCTCGACAAGCTCGACCGCGGCCTTGCCCGCTGGCACGAAGGCCGAATCGCCGACACCTTCGGGCGCATTCAGGACGGCATCCCCGCCACTCTCAGCCTCGAAGAGCAAAGCCTCTTCGCCCTCGGCTACTACCAGCAGATCGCCTTCGACCGCACCCGTACCCGCACCGACGCGAACACCCCCAGCACTACCGAAACCCTTTCCAATCCCCAGGAGACCGGCCATGAGTGAGCCCATCCGCAACCGTTACGAATTCCTCTTCCTTTTCGATTGCGAGAACGGCAATCCCAATGGGGATCCGGACGCCGGCAACGCTCCCCGCCTCGATCCCGAGACCATGATCGGCCTCGTCTCCGACGTGGCCCTGAAACGCCGCGTGCGCAACTACGTCCAGATCGCCCGCGGCAACCAGATGCCCAACGCCATTTTCGTGGAGCATGCCACCAACCTGAACCGCCCCATCGCCCGCGCCCACGAGGAAACGGGCGGCCTTCCGGACGCCAAGAAAGGCGCCTCCAAGGGGAAAGTCGAGGCGGCGAAACAGTGGATGTGCCAGAGCTTCTTCGACGTCCGCGCCTTCGGCGCCGTCATGAGCACCGGCGCCAACGCCGGTCAGGTGCGCGGCCCCGTCCAGATCGCCTTCGCCCGCTCCATCGACCCCGTCCTGGCCCTCGATATCTCCATCACCCGCATGGCCGTGGCCGAGAACGTCAAGGGCGCCTCCTCCTCCGCGGACATCGCCCGCTGGGAAGCCGACCAGCCGGAGGACCAGCTTCGCACCATGGGCCGCAAGGCCCTCATCCCCTATGGCCTCTACCTCGGCCGCGGCTTCATCAGCGCCCACCTCGCCCAGGAGACCGGCTTCTCCGAAGACGACCTCGCCCTGCTCTGGGAAGCCCTCCTCAACATGTACGAGCACGACCGTTCCTCCAGCAAGGGCCTGATGACCGTCCACCGCCCCCTCTTCGTCTTCAAGCACGAAGGAACCGACACCGAGACCGCGCAGCGCCAACGCCAGGCCATGCTCGGCTGCGCCCCGGCCCACGAGCTTTTCGACCTCATCGAGATCCAGAAGAAAGACGGCATCCAAGCGCCGCGGCGATTCACCGACTACGCGGTGACCGTCCACCGCGACCGGGTACCGGCGGGGGTGAAGCTCATCGAGGTGAGCTGAGGGTGTTCGCCGAAGACGACCTCCTCCCCCTCTCCGCCTTGCAGCACCTGCTCTTCTGTGAGCGCCAGTGCGCTCTCATCCACCTGGAGCGGGTGTGGGTGGATAACCCTCTCACCGTGGAGGGTACCCATCTCCATGAGCGGGCGGACAGCGGGGAGGCTGAATCCCGGGGGGACGTCCGGATCGTCCGGAGCCTGCCTTTGCGCAGCCTCCGGCTCGGCCTCTCGGGCAAGGCGGACGTCGTCGAGCTCCATCGTCTGGAGGACGGTGTGTGGCAGCCCCATCCCGTCGAATACAAACGGGGCCGCCCCAAGGCTCACCGGGCCGACGAGGTCCAGCTCTGCGCCCAGGCCCTTTGCCTGGAGGAGATGCTCGGCCAACCCGTGCCCAGGGGGGCTCTCTTCTACGGCCAGACCCGGCGCCGCCTGGAGGTGGACCTCGACACGCCCCTGCGGCAGATCACCGAAGAGGCGGCGGCCCGGCTCCACCGCCTCTTCCAGTCCGGCGTCACCCCCACGGCCGTCCGCGAACCCAAGTGCGACCAGTGCTCCCTCCTGGGCGTCTGCCTGCCCGACGCCCCGGCCCACTCGGCGCGCCGGTACCTCTCCCGTTTCCTCAACGAGATCGACGCGGAGCCCTCACCTCCCCGGCCCTCCTCTCCCGGCCCTCCCCCCACCCGCCGGGGAGAGGAGGGAGAAAAACAAAAACCTTCAGAAGATTTCTTTCCCCTCTCCCAGGCAGGGGTGGGTGGAGGGCCGGGAGAGGGGCCAGGGGTGAGGGGCAAGGATGAGGACCCCTGAATGAAACGCCACCAGAACACCCTCTTCGTCACCACCCAGGGCGCCTATCTGTCCAAGGACGGCGAGGCCGTGGCCGTCAAGGTGGAAAAAGAGACCCTGCTCCGCGTGCCCATCCACACCCTCGGTGGCATCGTCTGCTTCGGCCAAGTCGGGGCCAGCCCGTTCCTCCTCGGCTTCTGCGGAGAACGCGGCGTCGCCGTCTCCTTCCTCACCGAAAACGGCCGGTTTCTCGCCCGCGTCCAAGGCCCCGTCTCCGGCAACGTTCTTCTGCGGCGGGCCCAGTACCGCCGCGCCGATGACGAACCCTCCTGCGCCACTATCGTCCGCCCCCTTCTCGCCGCGAAAATCGCCAACAGCCGCACCGTCCTCCTGCGCTCTCTGCGCGACCGGCCCGACCATCCCGAAGCCGCCTCCCTCCGCACGGCGGCCACCCGCTTGGCGCATCACCTCAAATCCCTTGCCGAGGATCTCCCTCTGGACAGCCTGCGCGGCATCGAAGGGATCGCGGCCCGCGTCTACTTCGAAGTCTTCGACTCCCTCATCGCCCAGCAGAAACAGGACTTCTTCTTCCACGCCCGCAGCCGCCGGCCGCCCATGGACAACATGAACGCCCTCCTCTCCTTCCTCTACACCCTGCTGCGCCACGACCTCGAAGCCGCCCTCGAAACCGTGGGGCTCGACCCCGCCGTCGGCTTTCTCCACCGCGACCGCCCCGGCCGGCCCGGGCTCGCCCTCGACCTCATGGAAGAGCTTCGCGCTCCCCTCGCCGACCGCCTCGCCCTCTCCCTCGTCAACCTCAAACAGATCCAGGCCTCGGGATTCACCCGGGACGAATCCGGCGGCGTCTCCATGGACAAGGAAACCCGTAAAGCCGTCCTCATCGCCTACCAGAAAAGGAAGCAGGATGAGCTCGTCCACCCCTTCCTCGGAGAAAAAACCACCCTCGGCCTCATCCCCTACCTCCAGGCCGCCCTCCTCGCCCGCTTCCTGCGCGGCGATCTGGATGGCTATCCTCCCTTCTTCTGGAAGTAGCGAGAGCCCTCTGTCATGATGGTCCTCGTCACCTACGACGTCTCGACCACCTCCTCGGCGGGACGCCGACGCCTCCGGCGCGTCGCCAAGGTCTGCCTCGACTTCGGCCAACGCGTCCAGAAGCTCCGTCTTCGAATGCGTCGTCGACCCTACCCAATGGACACGCCTGCGCCTGCGCCTCCTCGCCGAATTCAACGACACCGAAGACAGCCTGCGCTTCTACTTCCTCGGTGCCCACTGGCGAGGCCGCGTCGAGCACCACGGCATCAAAGCCTCCATCGATCCCGAGGGTCCCCTCATTACTTGAAGGGTAAGGACGTGAAGGGGAGGAAGCCCGCGCGAACCCCAAGCGGCCAAGCCTCCCCCTGGAGAGGTTCGCGGAAGGAGGAAAACACTGTACGCAGCTGTGTTTTGCGGTGACGAGTCAACGCTCAGCACCCGTCCAGGCGGCACGTTCCGAGGAGCTTCGCGGAATCCGCCGTTCTGGCCCTGTAGAATCCAGCAGTTGTAGAGTCGCGGTCGCCTCCTGTGCGGGGGCGTGGATTGAAACCTATGGTGTAAGTTGGGACTCTCGGCGGCTGCCCCGTCGCCTCCTGTGCGGGGGCGTGGATTGAAACCGGCAGCCGACGCACTCAAAATCTACTCTGTCGGTCGCCTCCTGTGCGGGGGCGTGGATTGAAACTCGTGAGCTTCAGGGCGGGCGAGAACGTGGTGTGGTCGCCTCCTGTGCGGGGGCGTGGATTGAAACCAGTTGGCCCCGCGATGCCCCGTCATCGGACGCCGTCGCCTCCTGTGCGGGGGCGTGGATTGAAACTGGTCAAGAACATGAACCTTTGGCAGAAGTCCCTGTCGCCTCCTGTGCGGGGGCGTGGATTGAAACTCGCAAACACCGTGCGCTCGACAGGCGGAGCGGGTCGCCTCCTGTGCGGGGGCGTGGATTGAAACCGAATACCTCAAGACGCTCGACCGGTCCATCATCGGTCGCCTCCTGTGCGGGGGCGTGGATTGAAACTCCGGAGGGGTGGCGGCCTTGATGGCTTCCGCCCAGTCGCCTCCTGTGCGGGGGCGTGGATTGAAACGTGAAGGCGTCCTCGGTGTTGGCGTACCGCTCCCGGTCGCCTCCTGTGCGGGGGCGTGGATTGAAACATGGGACCTCCAGGTATTGACACCGCATATGCATGTCGCCTCCTGTGCGGGGGCGTGGATTGAAACTGGGAGTGGCTGGCCGGAAAGGGGGAGTGGTGATCGTCGCCTCCTGTGCGGGGGCGTGGATTGAAACTGGGACTTGGACTCCTGCCGGCCGATCATTTCGAGTCGCCTCCTGTGCGGGGGCGTGGATTGAAACAAGAAGCAGACCGCGAAGAGCCGGGCCGAAGGGTGTCGCCTCCTGTGCGGGGGCGTGGATTGAAACGATCGGTCGCCGGCACATGTCGTAGCCGCGCTGGGTCGCCTCCTGTGCGGGGGCGTGGATTGAAACCCAGATCCTCGCTCGTGATCGTCTTCAGGAGATCGTCGCCTCCTGTGCGGGGGCGTGGATTGAAACAGCAGTCCGGCGGGCGTGAGGTAGTACCTCTCCTGGTCGCCTCCTGTGCGGGGGCGTGGATTGAAACATAAGTCCTGAGTTTACCATACCTTGACGCTCGTCGTCGCCTCCCGTGCGGGGGCGTGGATTGAAACATTACGGCTACGACGCCAGCGACGCTTTGGAGCGGTCGCCTCCTGTGCGGGGGCGTGGATTGAAACACCAGGATGGACGGGGAGAACGTCGGATGGACGGGTCGCCTCCTGTGCGGGGGCGTGGATTGAAACAGGAAAGGGAATCTCGGTCGTCGAGATCCCGCAGGTCGCCTCCTGTGCGGGGGCGTGGATTGAAACCGGAGGGCTCATGAAGAAACTGCGTCTCCTCGCGTCGCCTCCTGTGCGGGGGCGTGGATTGAAACTCGGCGAGAGCCTTTTTGCGGGTGAAGATCGACGGTCGCCTCCTGTGCGGGGGCGTGGATTGAAACCCGTCAAGCCACTTCACCCGGTCCCGGAGGCAGGCGTCGCCTCCTGTGCGGGGGCGTGGATTGAAACCGGCTCTCAAAGGCGACCGATCCGAAGGCGCTGGAGTCGCCTCCTGTGCGGGGGCGTGGATTGAAACTATTGCATCCCCTAGCGCCAAGCCGTTGGAAACCGTCGCCTCCTGTGCGGGGGCGTGGATTGAAACAAGCGATGCTCCTGGACGGCAGCCTGCGGCTACACGTCGCCTCCTGTGCGGGGGCGTGGATTGAAACTCACTCCCAGCGCATGGCCTTGGGAGGAAGATCAGTCGCCTCCTGTGCGGGGGCGTGGATTGAAACCTCCGACACAGGGGAACGTCATCAGGACAGCCGCTGGTCGCCTCCTGTGCGGGGGCGTGGATTGAAACCGCGTGCGGCTGGCGACCCTGAGCGTCCCCCTCTGTCGCCTCCTGTGCGGGGGCGTGGATTGAAACTCCTTCGTCGGCATGCTCAAGGGAGAGCGGATCGGTCGCCTCCTGTGCGGGGGCGTGGATTGAAACAAGAGCTGGAGAGAATTGACAGCGAATTCGACCCTGTCGCCTCCTGTGCGGGGGCGTGGATTGAAACATAGTTGAGGCAGCCCGCCTCGTTGTTCGCGCAAGTCGCCTCCTGTGCGGGGGCGTGGATTGAAACCGGGATCTACCCGATGAAGCGGGGAGTTGCGTCTCGTCGCCTCCTGTGCGGGGGCGTGGATTGAAACTTCGGGAACTCCGAGGGTGCCGACGTGGGCGAGCCGTCGCCTCCTGTGCGGGGGCGTGGATTGAAACTTCATGAGACCTCCGAGGAATGGCTGGAATAGAGGTCGCCTCCTGTGCGGGGGCGTGGATTGAAACGACGACGACATGATCGGCGTCACCATGTCGGCTGCGTCGCCTCCTGTGCGGGGGCGTGGATTGAAACGTAGCCCTGCCTCGTAGGCCTTCTCGAAGGTGGGAGTCGCCTCCTGTGCGGGGGCGTGGATTGAAACTTTGCGCGCGCCGTCCCTGCGTAGCCTGGTCCGCGTCGCCTCCTGTGCGGGGGCGTGGATTGAAACTTGGACGCCCAAGAGGACGGGCCGTTGTACTTCGTCGCCTCCTGTGCGGGGGCGTGGATTGAAACACGCTCCAAAAGCCCAAGACGACTACGCGCGAAGTCGCCTCCTGTGCGGGGGCGTGGATTGAAACCTGGGGCTCGCGCCGCACATGGTTGTTTTCGCCTCGTCGCCTCCTGTGCGGGGGCGTGGATTGAAACAACGCTCAAGAAACCCAAGTCATGAGGACTGGAGGTCGCCTCCTGTGCGGGGGCGTGGATTGAAACCCGTTATCGCCGACTAGGAGGCCAACGATGCAGGGTCGCCTCCTGTGCGGGGGCGTGGATTGAAACTGCTCGGGACCTCTTGCATCGCGAGCACGGCACGTCGCCTCCTGTGCGGGGGCGTGGATTGAAACATGGTCTCCTGGACCTCTAGCCATAGGACTTCAGTCGCCTCCTGTGCGGGGGCGTGGATTGAAACTTGCCCTTGCCTTAGTACTACTCGGCGCTTGGTTGTCGCCTCCTGTGCGGGGGCGTGGATTGAAACTCCAGAAACAGGTACCTACCGCGCCGGACCCTACGGTCGCCTCCTGTGCGGGGGCGTGGATTGAAACTGGAAGTGGCACAGGGAGACAATTCGCGGTACTCGTCGCCTCCTGTGCGGGGGCGTGGATTGAAACTGCAGAACACGGGGGTCCTCTACAAATCCACCTCTGTCGCCTCCTGTGCGGGGGCGTGGATTGAAACTTGCGGGCGGGGGATGAGCCGGGCCTGGTCGAGGTCGCCTCCTGTGCGGGGGCGTGGATTGAAACGCGATGCGTGCGCAGGATGGCCGCCGTGCGCCGTGTCGCCTCCTGTGCGGGGGCGTGGATTGAAACAGGTTGATGCCACCCCACTGGCGACGCAGGGCTTGTCGCCTCCTGTGCGGGGGCGTGGATTGAAACTGGCACGCGCTGACGCTCCTTGAGGTGCCTGTTGGTCGCCTCCTGTGCGGGGGCGTGGATTGAAACTTCCATTTCGGGTATGAGAGATAGGACCATTTCGGGTCGCCTCCTGTGCGGGGGCGTGGTGTAGACGCCCGCCATATTTCGTGACCGCCGGCTGAATTTTTTCCGGATTGCAGCGTGGTTGGGTAGATTCGTCGGCGCCGCAGAGCGGGACGATTTCCTCTGCCGAGAGCTCGGCAAGGCAAGCGAAGCCCGCCGGGCTCTCCTGTTGTCTTGGCGGACCGGGAAGATACCCGACGGGCTTCCGAGAGGAGGCCATGGTAAGTGTTGCCGGTATTGGCTGCAAGCAGTATCGAGAGCAGATGGACAGTGGTGCGGTCCCCGAGTTGAGCTGTCCGAATCCGGAGTGTCAGGGGGCTCGCCTGCGGGGGCATGGCTGGTACAAGCGCTATCTGGGAGGAGAGCGTCAGTCGTTGCGTCGCGTGCGGTGCCCGCGGTGCAGGGTCAGCCATGCGGTGCTGCCGGAGGATGTGTGCGCCTATCGGGATCTGACGTTGGCGTCGGTGGAGGCGGGTTTGGCTGCGGGGAGTCCGAGCGCCGGCGCCGAGGCCTCGGGTCAGGACGGCAGCCCGGGCGTGCGGCGGGTGCGCGGCTGGCTGCGCAGCGCGCAGGAGCCGTTTGCCGCCAAGGTGCAAGGGTTGCTGGGGCCGGTGTCGGGTCCGTGGTGGCGGGGGGCGCAGGAGGTGGTGGGCCAGGGCGGCGGGTTGGCTGACGCGGCTGCGGCACTGGCTGTGGTCGAGTTGGCGCTGTTTTCTCGGCGGGGTGAGCGGGCTTTTCCGCCACGGCCGGCCGTCTCGCTCGGTCGCCGAGGGTCTCTCCATAGATTGGTAACTGCCCATCGGGCGGTTCTGCCACGAAGCTACTGCCGGGGGCTTTGGGACGGTCCCAGAGCCCGATTCCGGAGACTTCGTGCCATGGATGAGACCCTGAGAGAGAAGATTGCGTTGTTTCGCTACGGCGTCATTGCCGAGCTGATCGGGCGCACGCCTGCGCCGCGCGAAAAGGAGAAGCTGCTGTGCGCCATTGCCGCGCGAGAGTGGAGCGTCCCGGGCAGCCGGCGCACTCGCATCGGTCGCTCGACGGTGCGCGACTGGATCGAGCTGTATCAGACCCACGGGTTTGAGGGGCTCAAGCCGGGGCCACGAGCCGATGCCGGGCGGTCCCGGGCGATCCCGGAGGAGGTGCAAGAGCTGTCTGCTCAAGCTCCGCGCCGAGCGTCCGAGCGCTTCGCTCGACAGCCTGATCCGCGCCGTGCATCTGTCCGGCCGCGTGGCGCCCGCCCTGAGGTTGTCGCGCAGCTCCGTGCACCGCTTCTTCGCCGCCCAGGCGGCGCCGGCCAAGGCAGCGTCGAAGCGCCGAGCCCGACGCCCTGGCCTTCACCTACCCCCACGTCAACGATCTGTGGACCTCGGACCTGATGCACGGGCCCCGCTTGCTGGTGCCGGGCCGCCGCGACGGCGGCAAGACCTACCTCTACGCCTTCCTCGACGACGCTTCGCGCATGGTGCCGTTTGCCGCCTTCTACCTGGCCGAGAATGCCGCCTGCTTCCAGGACGCCCTCAAGCAGGCGCTGCTGCGCCGCGGCCTGCCGCGGCGGCTCTACTGCGACAACGGCGCCACCTTCCGCACCCATCACCTGCAGGTCATCTGCGCCACGCTCAACATCTCCCTGATCCACTCCCGGCCTCACAAGCCCCGGGGCCGCGGCAAGATCGAACGCTTCTTCCGCCATGTCCGGACGGCCTTTCGTGCCCCACCTCACCCAAGAGATCCTCGGCGACCTGGCCGAGCTCAATCGCGTCTTCTGGGCCTGGCTGGAAGCCGAGTACCACCAGACTCCCCACGGCGGCCTCGACGGACAAACCCCTCTCGATCGCTTCCTCGACGACCAGGCGCTGATCCGCCCGGCCCCCGAGCAGCTCGAGCTGTGGCTGCGCATGAACGTTGCCCGGCGGGTCGGCCGCGACCGCATCGTCCACCTCGACGGCCGTCTCTACGAGGCCCCCGATGGCTATGCCGGCGAGACCGTCGACGTCCTCTACGATCCCTACGACCCGGGCCGCCCTGTCCACTTCCGCCGCAAAGGCGAGACGGCCGAGCGGCCGCTGCGCCGGCTCGACCTCGCCACCAACGCCACCCTGCGACGCACCGCTCGCGACAGCGAGCCGGCCGCCGAAGCACCCGCAACCGGCATCAGCTACCTCGAGCTCATCGCCAAGAAGTTCTACGGAGGCAACAACGAATGAGCCTCTACGCCCCGGCTTTCGGCTTCACCCATCCGCCCTTCCAGCGCCCCCTCGCCGCCGATCAGCTCTTTCGCTCGCCCGGGCTCGAAGAGCTTCACTCACGACTGCGCTATCTCGTCGACTCCAGGGCCATCGGACTGCTCACCGGCGAGCCCGGCACCGGCAAGTCCACCGCCCTCAGGCGACTGCGAGACGATCTCCATCCCGACCAGGTCCGCGCTCTGTACCTGCACGACACGCTGGTCAACCCCGCCGACTTCTGCCGCCAGCTCGCCCTCGAGATGGGGCTCCAGCCCGAGTGGTCCCGGGCCATGACCTTCAGGCTCATCCAGCACGAGATCCACAGACTCGTCAACGATCGCCACCTCACCGTCCTGCTCATCGTCGACGAAGCCCACAACCTCAGACCCGACGTCCTCGCCCTCTTGCCCCTGCTCGCCAACTTTGAATGGGACGGCGCAGGACGCCTCGCCGTCCTCCTGGCCGGCCAGTCCGGACTGCGACAGATCCTGCGCCTGTCGCATCTCGAGGCCCTCGCCCAGCGCATCACCATCCGCTTCGCGCTGCGCGGCTTCGACAGAGACACCACCCGCTCCTACCTCGAACACCGCTTCAAGATCGCCGGCCTCGAACGGCCCCTGCTGACCGCCCCCGCCCACGAGGCCCTCTTCGACGCCTCCCAGGGAATCATGCGCAGAATCGACACCCTCGCCCATCACGCCCTGGCCGCCGCCGCCACCTCCAGAGCCAAGCTCGTCGAGCCCGAGCACATCCTGCAAGCCGCCGAGGAGCTGCGCCCATGAACGCTCCTGAACCGATCCTCGACTACCTGAGAACCCAGATCCCCGCCTACCCCTTCGACCCCAAGCTCGACGAAGCCTTTGTCCACGAGCTGATCGAGGACTTCCACGACCTCGACATCCTCGAAGAGACCAAGACTTTCAGGTGGTATCACAACAACCGGCCGGCCGACCGCTTCAAGAACGTCCGCGTCGGCCTGAGACGCTGGATTGCCAACTCCTGGACCAGAAGAACTGAATAAATCACTGCTCAAGCTCGGCCCCCAGGTCAAAACAGTCCCGGATTCCACCGCCACCGGCCGAATCCGGGACTGCTCTCTTTCCGCTTCAACCCGCCACGGAAAAAATCGAAAAGGCGACCACGGAACTACGCGGGACTCGACACGTGGATTGAAACTCGGGCTTGCGGATATACCGCAATGCCCCGATGTCGCCTCCTGTGCGGGGGCGTGGATTGAAACCTCGCGCCAGAGGACGCCGCGGCCCTCAAGGCCCGTCGCCTCCTGTGCGGGGGCGTGGATTGAAACCGATGGCATAGAGTCGCGAGACCTGCTTTTCCGAGTCGCCTCCTGTGCGGGGGCGTGGATTGAAACTCTCACGAGGCTCGGAGAAGGCCCTCACCGTCAAGTCGCCTCCTGTGCGGGGGCGTGGATTGAAACAAGAGAGACCGCGGCTTCACCCGGCCGCCGAAAGTCGCCTCCTGTGCGGGGGCGTGGATTGAAACCGCGTACCTTGGTCCATGTACTCGTAGCGCTCGGTCGCCTCCTGTGCGGGGGCGTGGATTGAAACAGGTGGAGCAGCCGCGGCTCCGGATGACCGGTCGTCGCCTCCTGTGCGGGGGCGTGGATTGAAACTTCGTGGCCTACCCCTCAGGCGCGAGGCCACAAGGGGGTCGCCTCCTGTGCGGGGGCGTGGATTGAAACCGGAGATGTATTCGATGACCTTGCGGGCGCCGCTGGTCGCCTCCTGTGCGGGGGCGTGGATTGAAACTTTGCGGGAAGAGGAAAGCTAAGCCCGAGAACTCGGTCGCCTCCTGTGCGGGGGCGTGGATTGAAACAGGATGACCGTCAGGTAGCGGCCGGCGGCAGTTGGTCGCCTCCTGTGCGGGGGCGTGGATTGAAACCTGCTCCTCCGACCATGCACCGATCAGGACCGGGTCGCCTCCTGTGCGGGGGCGTGGATTGAAACTGGTCTGCGGCCCGTGTCGCCAATGGGTTGCCGGGGTCGCCTCCTGTGCGGGGGCGTGGATTGAAACAACGAGCAGCTCCGCCAGCGCCGCCTCGAGGCCTCGTCGCCTCCTGTGCGGGGGCGTGGATTGAAACCGGTCATTGACGGCGGCCATGGCCTCAAACCCCAGTCGCCTCCTGTGCGGGGGCGTGGATTGAAACGTGGAAGGCTTCACGCGCCGCGTGCTCGTCCCGGGTCGCCTCCTGTGCGGGGGCGTGGATTGAAACTCCGTGACGTTGATCGCCGGTTCGACGGTCTTGGTCGCCTCCTGTGCGGGGGCGTGGATTGAAACCAGGCTCTCGCCCCGCGCTTCCGGTCCGCCGTGGGTCGCCTCCTGTGCGGGGGCGTGGATTGAAACCGGTTGCGGCCCACATAGAGGATGGGCTCGTACGTCGCCTCCTGTGCGGGGGCGTGGATTGAAACAGGGAGTCCGCGCGGGCCGCGATGGTGCTCGCCGTCGCCTCCTGTGCGGGGGCGTGGATTGAAACTCGAACACGGACCAGCCGGGCGGGAGCTTCGCCTGTCGCCTCCTGTGCGGGGGCGTGGATTGAAACGCGGTGACGACGACGCTGTACCACAGCTCCGATCAGGTCGCCTCCTGTGCGGGGGCGTGGATTGAAACCTCCTTCGCGGCTGGCCGCCGTCCCGCCGCTGTGTCGCCTCCTGTGCGGGGGCGTGGATTGAAACCCGAGTGGCTTGATTATTGCCTGGACCGGCGACCCCGTCGCCTCCTGTGCGGGGGCGTGGATTGAAACCACCAGATAGGACACGCAGTGGCTGATCGGCGCATCGTCGCCTCCTGTGCGGGGGCGTGGATTGAAACTTCCAGCTTGGCCATGTATTCGCCCTCCAGCGCGTGTCGCCTCCTGTGCGGGGGCGTGGATTGAAACTCATCCGGTGGGCACGAGAGGAAGCCAAGGCCTGGTCGCCTCCTGTGCGGGGGCGTGGATTGAAACTCGCAGGAACGGGCCTTCGCTGCGTCCTCCCGTGGTCGCCTCCTGTGCGGGGGGGCACGGTCAAGAAGAATCGCCGGCAACTCTGGTGCCCCGACGACGAGCTGGTGGCCATCCTTTCGGCCCTTCCGAAGCTCAGGGACCCCCGGGTCGCTGATGCCTACCTGTTGATGCTCGCTTCAGCGTGTCGTCCCAATGAGGCCGCTTTCCTCGAAGCGGAGGACGTCATCCGAATCGGTGAGGAAAGGGTCTGGCGAATTCCCGCGCACAAGTCGAAAGAGGGACGAGAGTTCATGATCCCTTTGATCGGCCCGATCGCCGAGGTCATCAACCGCCGCTCCTTGGAGGTCGGCGGCAAAGGCCCGCTTTTCTGGGACTACGTTCCGCGGAAGGGATATCCGGCAGCGCTACTGGAGGGTAACGAGAATCTGCGAGAGCTGACGCAGCTCGCTGACATCCGGCCTCATGACTTCCGGCGCACATGCCGGACGCACCTCTCCAGTTTGGGTGTTCGCGCCGAAGTGGCCGAGGCCGTCCTGGCGCATGCGGAAGGCGAGATCAAAGCCACCTACAACATCTGGAGCTATTGGCCGGAAAGGCAGCAAGCTCTGGCTTTGTGGCATGCGAAGCTTGCCGAGCTGCTCGCGCGCTCCAGGTCAGTGGCAGCTTAGGCAACCTGGAGCCGTGACTCTCGTTCGAGCACTCTTGCGCTACGCGACCAGCCTTTACCGACGCGGCTCAGCCTCCCTTTGTCAGGCGCGCCGCCAGCCTCTGCTCACACCAAGCCTCGACGTCTCTCTTGTCCCAACCAACTCGACCCTCTGAGATGGGAACCGAGGACGGAAAGGTTCCCTGGTTCATCTTCCTGTAGATGGTGGCCCTGCACAGGCTTGTGATCGCCTCAATCTCACCCATGTTGTAGAACCGTCGCAAGCTTTTGTTCTTCCTGTCGAGCTCTCGGGGCATAGGGGGTCTCTGCTCCTTTTTCGTTGCCCTCGTTCAAGATGCCAGGAGTTCTGAGCAACTCTTATAGTTACTCTATGCCAAAATCTCGGGAGTCGCAACTCCGGAGGCCCCGGAGTCGCGTTGACAGACTGTGCCTAGATCTGGATCTCGGCAACCCTTCTGAATGAGCCTCCTCTGCTCGGGCAGCCTGGGTTTCGCGGAAGATGGCGAGGCCGAAGCACCTCGTCAAGGCAAACCCCTTTCGGGGTCGGCCGGTGGCCGAGTCTGGACGAGGGCGCCCCGGCCTCGCCGGGCTGCCTCGCGAACCCAGGCCTCGCTCCGAACGGAGGAGGCCCTTTCCGAAAGGCGGCCTTGTCCCATGAGTTACTCTGAGCTCCGAAGCCTCTTTGGCGAACCGATTCATACCTACTCCCGAGCGGACGCACTGGCGGACGGTAATCTGGTTGACGCGTCCGTTATGGCGAAGCAGACAGGCTTCAAAGCTCCGGTCGCGCTCACCCGGTCCGTATGGGAGGCCTACGTCGAAGTCCCCGAAGGAGTAACCGGCCAAGATGTCCAAGGTCGTCTCTGGGACATCCTCTTCCTCGCTGCCGTAAAGGCAAGGGGTTTCGGCGGCAATGAGATTCTGTTCACTGTCGGTGTGCGCAACGACAACCGCCAACCCCGGCCAGTCCGTTTGAAGGTCATGATCGGTCCCGGCGACGGCATGGAGCCTGTCATCACCATCCTTCTTGCGGACGAAGACTGATTCTCCAGACCGGCAGGCCGGTCACCGGGCCGGCCTGCTTGCCCGCCGGCGCCCCTTGCACCAGGCTGGGAGGTGCGTACTCTCAGGAAGGACGAAGGAGGCCATGATGCCGAAGCTTTGGGCTGTGAGGATCTGTCTCGCCCTTTCTCTGCTTGCCCTGGCGCGTCCCGCGATGCCTGCGATGCTCGCGGACGACCCGGGCGATGCGCTGCGGCGGGCCGCGAGCGCCGGGGAGGTGGCGAAGGTGAAGGAGCTGCTGGTCGTTGCCCTCGTTCAAGATGGCAGGGGTTTTGAGCAACTTTAATAGTTACTCTACGCTAGAGACACGGGAGTTGCAACTCCCCGAGTGGAGAGCACCTTCTGGTTGACCTTGCACCTACCGATGCGCAACAATCGCGCCGTGCTGTTCCGCAAGTCCCTCGCCATCGCTCTTCTCCTCCTGGCCGCCGCTGCGATGCCGCAGTTGCTCTGGCTGGGAACGCATCTCCTGGGGCACCATGAGCACGGAGAAGAGACGGCCAGCCATGCCAAGGTTCTCGTCCATGGGCACGAGCATGAGGAAGGGGTTCCGGATCATGAGCACCACCTCCGGCCCTCGCCTCCCCTGCGGCCGGACGCACAGCCGGACCTCCAGGCGCCCGCCGTAGTCTCTCCGGCGGCTCCGGAGCCTGTCCTGCTCCCGAACAGCGACTCGTGGCACGGAGAGACCCGGCTTTCCGGCGCCAGTCCGCCACGTCTCCATCTCCTCTGCACCCTGCTGATTTGATCCCCGCCTCCTAGGCCGGCCGCTCGTGATGCCCTCCGGGCATCGCGCATTCATGCTTTTTCCGAGCTTGCCGAATGGAGGCGTCATGCGACGCGCATACATCGTCCTGTTCCTTGCTCCTCGGCGCCCACTGGCGCAGGTGGCGCAGGAGGTCACCGACCCTGACGGAGGAGGATTTCCTCGCCGCCGTGACCGGGGACCACCCGGCCGCGGTGGCGCTCGCCGGAGAACGCGAGATCGCCGCCGCCGAGGCGGTCCGCGCCTCGCTGCTGGAGAACCCCACGGTCGAAGCCAGCGTCGAGGAGCCCGGCGGAGCGGCGCGGGAGACGACCGCCGGAGTGACCTGGACTCCGCCTCTCGACGGCCGCCGCGCCCTGCGGCGGGAAGCGGCGGACAAGGGACTGGCCGCGGCAGAGAGCCGTGTCGAGGCGGCCCGCTTCCGGCTCCGGCTCGACCTCCGGACGGCCTACGCAGATTGGGCCCTCGCCTGGGAGCGGCGGGAGCTGCTGGCCGCGCACCTCGCCCGGTCGGCGAGCTGGCGCAGCGGGCCCGCGCGCGGGCCGAAGCCGGGGAGATCCCGGGCCTCGCCGCGCGCCGCTTCACCCTGGAAGAGGCGCAGGCCCGGGCCGACCTCGGCCGGGCCGAAGCCCGCCTGGCCGCCGCCCGGGCCGCCGTGGCGGCCTGGTACCCGGGAATTCCTCAGGACGCCCGGCCCGCCCCGCCTCCCCTGCTCCCGGCTTCCGGAGCCCTGCCGGACCCCGCGGCCCGGCCCGATCTCGTGGCCCGCGAGCGCGAGGTGGAGCGCGCCGAGGCGCTGCGGCGGCTGAGCGGGAAGATCTTCGAAGCGCCCGCCCTGGGGCTCGGCTGGAAGCGCATCGAGGACCGCTCCGCCGAAGCCTCCGGCCCGGTGGTCTCCGCCGGCTGGACCGTGCCGCTCTTCGACCGGCGGCAGGCGGACCGGCGGGAGGCGGAGGCGCGCCTCACGACCGCCCGCGCCGACCTGGAGCTGGCCCGCGTCCGCGCCCGGGCCGAGCGGGCCGGCGCCCTCGCCGCCTACGAGCGCCTCCGTGCCGAGGCCGCCGAAGCCGAGCGGGCCGCCGGCGAGACCGGCGGCCTGCTCACCGGCGCCGCCACCGCCTACCAGCTCGGCGAGTCCGGGCTGACCGACCTTCTCGATACCCTGCGCGCCGCGCTCGCGGCCCGGATCACCGCGCTGGAGGTCCGCGAGGCCGCCCTGGCCGCGCAACGCGACCTGGAGGCCGCCACCGGGCGGCCCCTCTCTGGAGACCTGCCATGAGACGTTCCTGGACTTTGACGCTCTTGATCGCTCTGCCTGCTGCGTGCCGGCCTGCCGGGACGGGGAGGATGAGAACGGCCAAGCCGCGCACGCAGGAGGAGGCGGAGGGCTGGGCGGTGACCGCCTGGAGCGAGCACTACGAGCTGTTCGCGGAGACCGATCCGCTGATCGCCGGCCGGGAGGCGCCGTCGCACGCGCACTTCACCTATCTGCCGGACTTCTCGGCCCTGAACGAAGGCTCGGTCACCGGCATCCTCCGCGGCGCCGACGGCCGCGAGGAGAGCTTCCTCTCCCCCAAGCCCCTGCGGGCCGGGATCTTCAACGTCGATCTTCAAGCCCGCGCGCGAGGGGACGTACGACCTGGTCTTCCGGGTCCAGAACCGGCAAGGCGAGCGAGGACATCCCCGCCGGCCGGGTGCGCGTGGGATCCGAGGCGTCTCCCGGCAGCCTCGCCGAGCCGCCCCCGAACGCTCCGGACGAGAAGGCCGCCACCGGCGCGCCCGGTCGGCTTCCTCAAGGAGCAGCAGTGGCGGACGGCGTTCGCCACGGAATGGGCCCGGGAGGGCACGCTGCAAGCAGAGTCTGCGCGCCTCCGGCAACGGTCCGTCCCTCGGCCGGCGGGGAGGCGGCCCTGACGGCCCCGGCCGACGGCGTGGTCACGGCCGCGCGCTGGCCCCATCCCGGGCTCGACGTGGGCCGGGGGACTCCCGCTGTTCGTGCTGACCCCGCGGGTGTCCGCCGACCAGAGCCTCGGGGAGCTGCGGGCCGACGTCACCGAGCTCGAAGCCGAGCTGGGGACCGCCCAGGCGCGGCTCGCGCGGCTCGAGGATCTGCTGGCCGTCGAGGCCACGAGCCGGCGGGAGGTCGAAGAGGCGGAGGCGCGGGTGACGGGCTTGCAGGCCCGCCTGGAGGCCGCCCGCCAGGAGCGGGCCGCGGCCTCGGCATCCGCGGCGGCGGCGCCGGCGGCGGGCCGGAGAGCTTCCGGATCGTCTCGCCGATCGCCGGCCGGGTGGCGGAGGTGGCGGTGAGCCCCGGGCAGTTCGTGTCCGCGGGGACGCCCCTGGGCCGCGTCGTCCGGACCTCGCCGGTCTGGATCGAGCTGGCGCTCCAGCCGGACCAGGCCGCGGCTCTCTCCCAGGCGCCGGCGGGCCTCTCGCTGCGCCGGTGGGCCGGCGAGGAGCCCTTCATCATCCAGGGAGAAGACCTCCGCCTGGTCTCCCGCGCTCCGGAGATCGGGGAGCACCGGCAAGGTGACCGTGATCCTGGAGGTGCGGCGGGGTGTCGACCAGCTGCGCCTCGGCAGCCGCGTCGAGGCCGACGTGCTGCTGCCCGGGGATCTCTCCGGGATCGTGATCCCCGCCTCGTCCCTGGTCGACGACAGCGGGATCGAGGTGGTCTACGTCCAGCTCGGCGGCGAGAGCTTCGACCGCCGGGAGGTCCAGGTGGAGGCCCGGCAAGGAGCGCTCGCCCTGGTGCGCGGCATCGCGGCCGGCGAGCGGATCGTGACGCAGGGCGGCAACGCCATCCGCCGCAGCTCCCTGCTCGGCTCCGGCGCCGTCGAAGGGCACGTCCACTAGGAGGCCGCCATGCTGAACGCCATCATCCGTTTTTCCCTGCGCCACCGCGGCATGGTCCTGCTCGCGGCCGGGCTCCTGCTGGTCCTCGGCTCGCTCTACATCTCGAGCTCTGCCGCTCGACGTCTTTCCGGACGTGAGCGCGCCCACGGTCACCGTGGTCACCGAAGCGCGCGGCATGGCGCCGGAAGAGGTCGAGCTGCTGGTGACCTTCCCCGTGGAATCCGTGCTCAACGGCGCGCCCGGCGTGCGGCGGGTGCGCTCGGTCTCGGCGGCCGGCATCTCGGTCGTGTGGGTGGAATTCGACTGGGGCGAGGACGTCTACCGCGCCCGCCAGGTGGTCTCCGAGCGCCTCCAGGGGGCGCAGCTCCCGGCGAGCGTCGATCCGCCCCAGCTCGGCCCCATCAGCTCGGTGATGGGCGAGATCACCTTCATCGCCATGACCTCGAAGACCGTCTCGCCCATGGAGCTGCGCCGGCTGGCCGAAACGGTCGTGCGCCGCACCCTGCTCTCCGTGCCGGGCATCTCCCAGGTGGTGCCCATCGGCGGCGACGTGCGGGAGTACCAGGTGGAAGCCGACCCGCATCGCCCTCGCCCAGCGGGGGATCACCATCGACGAGCTGATCGAGGCCCTGGAGGGGGCGAGCCGCAGCTCGGCCGCCGGCTTCCACGTCGACCGCGGGCAGGAGTACCTGGTGCGGGGTCTCGGGCGGGCCCAGGGCGCCGCGGACCTCGCCGCCACGGTGCTGCGCACCGAGAACGGCGTGCCGGTCACCGTGGGCGACGTCGCCGACGGTCCGCGAGGGCGCCGAGCCCAAGCGCGGCACCGCCGCGTACAAGACGCAGCCGGCGGTCATCCTCTCCATCCAGAAGCAGCCGGACGCCAACACCCTCGCGCTCACCCGCGAGATCGACCGCCTGCTCGCCGGCCTCGCCAAGTCGCTGCCCGCCGGGGGTGAAGATCGAGACGGAGAACTTCCGCCAGGCCGACTTCATCGAGGTGGCCATCCGCAACGTCGCCGTCGCGCTGCGCGACGGCGCCGTGCTGGTGGTCGTCATCCTGTTCCTCTTCCTGGGCAACCTGCGCACCACGCTGATCTCGGCGCTCGCCATCCCCCTGTCGCTGGTGGCGGGCGTCCTGGTGATCTCTCTCTTCGGCTACAACCTCAACACGATGACCCTGGGCGGCCTGACGATCGCCATCGGCGCCCTGGTGGACGACGCCATCATCGACGTCGAGAACGTCTTCCGAAGGCTGCGCCAGGAGCGCGCCCGGCCCGAGGGGGAGCGCCGCTCCGCCTTCGAGGTGGTCTTCCGGGCCTCCTCCGAGGTGCGGGGAGCGATCCTCTTCGCCACGCTGATCATCGTGCTGGTCTTCCTGCCCCTCTTCGTGCTGCCCGGCATGGAGGGGCGGCTGCTGCGCCCGCTCGGCTTCGCCTACGTCGCGGCGCTCGCCGCCTCGCTCCTGGTGTCGCTCACCGTGACGCCGGTCCTCTGCTATCTCCTCCTTCCCGGCTCCAAGGCGCTCGACAAGCCCGAGCCCTGGCTGCTGCGGGCCTTCCACCGGGCCTACCGGCCGACCCTGGACTGGTCGCTCGGCCATCCGTGGGTGGTCATCGCGGCGACCGTGGCGGTGACGGCCGCGGCCGTCGCCCTCGCCTTCTTCCTCGGCCGCAGCTTCCTGCCGCCGTTCAACGAGGGGTCGCTCACGGTGTCGGTGGTCAGCCCGCCGGGCATCACCCTGGAGGAGGGCGACGCGGTCGGGCGGCAGGTCGAGCAGGCCCTCCTCGACTTCCCCGAGGTGGTCTCGACCAGCCGCCGCACGGGCCGGGCGGAGCGGGACGAGCACGTCCAGGGGGTCAACGCCTCCGAGATGGAGGTCGTGCTGCGCGAAGGGACGGCCCAAGGAGGAGCTGCTCGCCGAGATGCGCAAGGCCGTGGCCACCATCCCCGGCGCCCAGGTCTCTTTCGGCCAGCCGATCAGCCACCGCATCGACCACATGATCTCGGGCAGCAAGACCAACCTGGCGGTCAAGATCTTCGGTCCCGACCTCGGCGGTGCTGCGGGGGCTGGCGGCGCGGGCGCAGACGCTTGCTCTCCGCCGTGCCCGGCCTCGTCGACGTCTCCAACACCGGAGCAGGCGAGCGTGCCGCAGCTCGTGATCGACTTCGACCGCCGGGCCCTGCCGCTCCACGGCCTCACCCCGGCCAGCCTCTCCCGCTCGGTCGAGGCGCTGTTCCAGGGCACCGAGGCCGGCGAGATCGTCGAAGGCGGCGTCGTCTCCCGGGTCGTCGTCCGGCTGCCGGAGCGGCTGCGCGCATCGCGCGAAGAGCTGGAGGCCCTGCCCGTGCCGACTCCGTCCGGCCGCACGGTCCGCCTGGGCGACGTGGCCCGGCCGCGGTTCGACCTCGGCCCCGGCCTGGTGCGGCGCGAAAACGTCGAGCGGGTGGCGATGGTCACCGCCAACATCACCGGCGCCGACCTCGCCGGGACGGTCGAGCAGGTGCAGCAAGACCCTGGACGACCGGGCTCGAGCTGCCGCCCGGGTACCGGATCGCCTACGGCGGGCAGTTCGAGGAGGCGGCGCGCAGCCTGCGCAACCTCGCCGCCCTCTCCGGTCCTCGTGCTGCTCGGCATGTACGGGCTGCTCTTCTTCGCCTTCCGCAACCACCGGCACGCCCTGATCGTGCTGGTCAACCTGCCCCTGGCCCTGGTCGGCGGGGTCTTCGCCGTGGCCCTGGGCGGCGGCGTGCTCTCCGTGGCCTCGCTGGTCGGCTTCATCACCCTCTTCGGCATCGCGACCCGCAACGGCGTCCTGCTCGTCTCCCACTACCAGCACCTGATGAAGGAAGAGGGGCTGCCGCTCGCCCGAGGCGGTCGTCCAGGGCTCGCGACGAGCGGCTGGCGCCGGTGCTGATGACGGCGCTTGACCGCCGGGCTCGCGCTGATCCCCCTGGTGCTCGCGGGCGGCGAGCCGGGCAACGAGATCCAGAGCCCCATGGCCCAGGTGATCCTGGGCGGGCTGCTCTCCTCGACGTTCCTCAACCTCGTCCTGGTGCCGGTGCTGTTCGCGCGCTGGGGCGGGTCCACCGGGGAGGAGACCGCACCGGAGGTCAGCGAAGCCCGGCCGGCACAACACGCCGCAATCTGAAAGGAGCCGCCATGGAATCCCATTCTCACGGCGAAGGTCACGGGCACCCTCACGATCATGCCCATGGCCCTGGCGAGCACACACACGATCACTCGCAATGCCATGGCACGGGGTTCCTCGGCTGGCTGCGCGGCACCTTCGGCCACTCCCACGACATCGGCGACAAGGTCTTCCTTTTCATCGTCCGGGGCGCAGCGAAGGCCGTCTGGAACCGCCTGGTAGACGGCATCGAGCCATCGGTCGTCCGAGAGATCGAGCACGCCCCGGCCCACGTGCCCGGGGTACGCGAAGTGCGGGAGGTGCGCGCCCGCTGGGTCGGCCTCAAGGTCTTCACCGACCTGCAGATCCTGGTCGATCCGGACCTCTCCGTGGCCCAGTCTCAAGAGATTGTCGAAGCGGTGAAGGCCGAGTTGCGCCGGCACGTGCGCTCTCTGGGCAGTGCCGTGGTGTCCGTCCACCCGGCGGCCCAATAGTTCCTCGGCACTTGGAGTACTAGCCTTTGAGGCTGCCGGGGGAACGGCGGCCGTCCGTTCCTACTTCAGAGCCCTGTACAGTCCCTCGAACAGGGCGATCCCGTGGCGTTCGAGCTCCGTGTCCGTCCAACCCGTGGCGGACCAGCCGCGCAGGATGGCCTCGAGGCCCGTAGCCTCGGGTCGGGTTGAGGCGTCGCGCAGGTCGATCTCGTGGACGATTCGGCCAGTCCATTTGAAGCTCATGATCGGGCCCGGCGACGACATGGAGCCTGCCATCCTTCTTGCGGACGAAGACTGATTCTCCAGACCGGCGGGCCGGTCACCGGGCCTGCCTGCCCGCCCCCGCCCGCGCCCCTTGCCCCATGGGCCGAACAGGCGGCTTCGCGCCTCAAACTCAGCGCGCAGCTCGGCGGCACGTTCAGCTTGGCGCTTCGACCAAGCCGCGTCACGGCTTTTCGCCTGGACGCATTCCTGACAGGCATTGACGATTGGCCAGCCCTCGTCTTGGAGGACGACGGTCCAGGGCCGGTCCTGGCCGCAGAGGCTGCAGCGGGCCATCAGGCGGGGGCTGCCATTTCAGGTGCTGGAAGGTACCGCCGAGGAGACTTCTTGAAGGCCGGCTGCCGATCGCCCAAATCCTTTCCGCCTTCGGGTCATGGCCGCAGCGAACCCTCCGCCGCTCCAAGCCGCTCCAGGAGGTCCGGGGTAACGCCAAGATCTCTGGAGCGCACTGCGACAACAGGAGCTGGAGTCAGGGGAATGGCGAAGGAGGGCACCCCAAGGCCGAAACTGTTGAAGGGACGCAGGTACAGAGTTGCGGCAGCCCCTGTGGGGATCCACGGAGTGAGCACCTCGGCCTGGCCGAGATCGGCAGGCAAGACACCGACCGGACGAGAGGGCGAGCCCAGGAGGGAAAGGTAGGCCACGAAGCCGAGATGGCCACTCGCCGTCACCTGGACGGCGAACGCCATCCGCGGCAGGGTGCCTGGGGGATCGGCGGCCGTCGCCTGGCGAGTGCCGAGAAAGGTGGCGTGAAGTCCCGTGGGCTGCCCCGGAGTCTGGGTGGAGACTATCGGGGTGATGGTAAGAGCTGAATGCGCGAGCTGCGCACTCCAGGTACCGCGGCGCAGCCGGACCACGGGCCGGTAGGTGCCTGCATTGTTGTAGGTATGGAACGGTACGGGAAAACGCGAGGTCTCCTCGAACGTCCCGTTGCCGTCCCAATCGTACTCGAAGGCCGAAGGAAGCCCGCCAAGAAAGCTCAGGGAGAACGTCAAAGGCATGACCGCCGGATACGAGCAGAGCTGGGGACAGCGAGCCGCGAGAAAGGAGGAGGGCGCCGGCTTGTGGGTGAGAGCGAAGGTTCGGGAAAGAAAGACCGCGAGCTGAGCGCGAGTCGTGTTCGTACCCGGACAAAACAAGGGAGGTGCCGCGGAGCAGCCTCCCGTGATTCCCAGTGCCGCGAGCTGTTCAATGTAGGGGGCCGTGGGATCGTGTGGCGGGACGTCCAGAAAGCGGCCGACAGCCGGCGGCGGGACATAGCCCCCGCCGAATTTCGCGCGGAGAAGAAGGACCGCGGCAGAGGATCGGGGCAAAGGTTCATTGGGGCAGAACCGTTGGGGCGAGACCGAGCAGCCCGTGGTGATGCCAAGGCGGTAGAGGTGCTCGATGGCTCCGGCCGCCCAATAAGACGCTGGTACGTCCTCAAAGACCTGACCCGTGGGAGGAGGGGGTGGCGGCAGCCCGAGCGTGACGGCTCGGCTCAAGAAGACCGCGGCCTCCGCCCGCGATACGACAAGCTCCGGGCAGAAGAGGGGTGGCTGAGAAGAGCACCCCGCCGTCAAGCCGTTGGCGGCCATGAGCTCGATAGCGTCCCATGCGAAATAGCGAGGAGATACGTCATTGAATCGCGAGAGGACGACGTCGAGGAGCCCTGTACGGGATGCCGAGCCGTTCAGATTGCGGAGCAGAAACGAGACCTGGTGATCTCCAAGGGCGGTCGGGACCCACGAGACGGCAGGCCCGTTGATCCTCTGGACCTGCTGTTGTCCGGAGACCGTCCAAGTCGAGGTCAGCGTCGGCTTTCCGGCCACCTCCGCCACCAAGGGCACGGCCGGCTCGGCCGAACCGATGGGACTCGGCACGGACAAGGACTGGATCATGGGCCTTGGGTCGAGAACAGGGACGGTCTTTGAGACCGTGGAGCATTGGCCGGAAGCGTTGCAGACCGTCAAGGTCACCGTCTTCTGGCCGGGGGAACCGAAGGTCACCGTGCGGGTGGGTGATCCCGTGGCCAAGGCCGTGATCAGGAGCAAGGCGGTCAAGCGCATCCAGGGCCTCCCGCAAGGAGGGCCGACAGGGCAACAACGAACAGGGCCACCGCTGACGATCCTGCGCTCCGCATCAATCGGCTCCTCCCTGGGCTGGGCCGCCGGTGGGCTCGCCTCCTTCGGCCTTCGGCCTGGGACACCTCCTTGACGGCCTCCAAGGCCCGCGATTGTTCTTCCTGGCTGGCCTCGACCCAACCCAAGGACGTCGCCTCGAGGTGGGCCAGAAGGTTGGCCGCGGTAAAGACAGACCGGTGGTAGCTCATCGCTTTTCCTCCTGAGACGTTCAGGAGGAATTATATAGTTACTCTTAGAGTAAGTAAACGTACCCCATACCTGGCCTCACCGCCCGCGGTCTCTCTCGCCGTAGAGGAATTCCTTGGCCAGGTCGCGCCCCAGACCGAAGACATGACGGATCACCAGACGGGAGGCCAGCGTCACGGCAGCGCCGGCGAGAAAGCCTCCCAGAACCACGGGGGCCACCTCGGCGACGACGCGGGCGGCGGTACCGGCCGACATCCCCGCCGTCCGGCACCCCTGCGCGAAGCGGGAGAGGATCTCGGTACGCCCCCTCCCTGTGCCTGCCAGCATCCGGAGGCTCGGAATTCCGAGCTTCTGAAGGGCTGCATTCACCACCCGCTCCCGTGCGGCCAGCACGGCAGCCGCCCGCTGCGCGGCTCGGCCGGCGGCCTCTCGGACCGGGCCACCCTCGCGGAGAGAAGCCCGGGCAAAACGGATCAAGTCCGCCCGGCTACGCCGGTATTCACGGATCGCGGCAGGGAGATCCCGCATCGTCTCTTCCGGAGCCTCGAAGCGGACGGACGCCTGCGGGTGGCCGCTGGTCAGCCGCAGAAGCCGGTAGGTCGAGAGGTCTCCCTTGGCGACCTGACCCAGGTGGTTGGCACCGCGCCGGGAGACCAGACGATGCTCGCGGCGCACCGCGGCCTCGATGACCAGGACCGCTTGCCCAAGCTCCTGAGCCCAGCCGGCCGCCGTGGCCGCCGTAGACACCACTGAATTCGCCTTGGCCAGAAGCCTGAGCCCGGGCACCTGGGGTCTCGGCAGTAAGGCCGTCGCCGTTCGGACGAGACCCGAGCCCAAACCTCTCTCCGCCTGCCGCAGGCGGCCGCCCAGGCGCCGCGAGACGAACCGCCGGGCGGCGTCCGCGTTCTGCTTTCTCTCCGCCGGCTGGATCGCGCGGCCGCTTCGCCGGCCGCCCCAGGAGACGACGGCTCTTTCGACTTCGAGGAGCCGGACCTCGAGGCGGTTTCTGAGACCGCGATCCTCTCGGGACCGGCCGAGGCGATCCGCCACGCGAAGCAGCGCAACCGACTCCCTCTCCCCAACGATCTGATGGGCCTGCCGGTTGAAATCCCGGCGGTGAGGACCGCCGGTGGTTGCCAAAAGGTGAGGCGGAAAGTTGGTGAGAACGCCCCCGGGGGCGGGCGTGGACACGTATCCTCGCCCGCCCCGCACCAAACGCGACCGGATCGCGTTGGGCGTCTGCGCCAGGCTGCCCAGCCCGACCAGTTGCCGTCCCAGGCCGCGCTGGTCGAGTGCTTCCGGCCGCACCCCCCGGACTCCCGTCCAACGAAGGATCTCCAGCCAGGTGGCCGACAGGCGTTCCGTGCTCTCGCCGGCCCGCAGGCCGCGGACATACCGCTGGAGCAAGGCTTCCACCTGCCGGCCGGCTTCCCGCAGGGCCTGCGGCCCTTCCGAGAGCAGAGGCACGGCCGGCATGGACGGCCCGCGGGCACCCAGCACCGCCTCGATCTGCTGGCGCCGGGATTCGACGACCGTGGCCGGAACGTCCCGGCTCCAAGCCATGTCGCCGCCCCCGGCAACCCTCTCGCAGAGCCGCCCGGGAAGCGCCGCCTGGACCCACTGCTGATAGAGATCCTGCTCGCGCGGCCCGGCGGTCAAGACCCATGCGGCCGTCCACCGGCCCCCCGGCGAGCGTTCCAGACGATCCGGCTCCAGGCCCGCCGAGCGGAGCCGCCGCAGCTCGCGCGGGCGCACCTCAAAGGCCCGAAGCACCCCGCCCTCCTGAGCCAGCTCGAACCGTCCGGCCAGCCGGCCGATCGAGTAGGAGCGGCCGAGGTCCGAGCCCTTCCAGGTCCGCTCGCTGCCGCCGAGCTGAAAGCTCACGCCCTGAAGATGCCCATTGACCGAGACCTTGAGGTGCGCCCGGACCCCGGCCGCCTCCAGGCGCTCAACGAAGCCGGGGACCGTTCGGGAAGCTCGCCCCGGCAGCGTCGATCTGGGCCTTCAGCATGATGAGCTCCCGGTCCCGCGCGCGGCCGTCCTCATCATGGGGATAGGCCCGGGAGCGGCTGCGCTCCCCGCTCTGGACCGGCTCCAGGCCCAGCTCCAGCTCCAGCCCGCGCATGACCTCCATGATCCGGAACCGATCGTTCCGGTCGGAAACGATCTTGCCGTCGAAACTGACGCGGGAGAGCACCAGGTGCAGGTGCTGCCCGGCCCGCCCACCTTCGTTGTCGTGAAGGTACGCAGCCCACGGGCAGTTTTCGAAACCCATCTCCGTCCGCACCCGCTCGGCAACGGCAAGCCATTGCTCTCCGGAAAGATGCTCACCGTCCCGGGTGCGGATGGGGATATGGACGACAGGACGTGCGGCGTCTTTGGCGGAGGTGACGCTGCGCAACTGATAGATCACCTCCTGCTCGCTCGGACCCTTGGGATCCTCGGAATGGATCGAGGAGCCCAAGGGCCGGGCGCCTACCGCCTTTTGCTGGCAGTAGCGGACGGTTCCGCCAAACCCCTTTCCCCGGATGATTCGCGCGATCACCGGGGGCCGCCGGGAACATCGTGCTGATGACGGGCGAGCCCCTCCCTAGCCATGCCACCAGGCTTCAAGGAACAAAGCAATGAACACGGCACACTCCACGGCGCAGCTCCGGACGGCGCCGGCCTCCGCAACGACGGCGCCCGGCGGCATCGACCGCTCGATCTCATCGAGCCGGCCTTGCGCCGCCCTCAAGGACTTCAATCCGCTCCCTCGCTCCCAATCGCTCGCACCCTTCTCGAGGTGAGACTTCACCTGGGATTGCACCAGCTCCAAGAAGCTTTGCCGCGTAGGCCTCCCGCCCGGCAACGACCGAGCCAGGGCGCTCAGCCGGTTCGTCACCAGGGCTCCGACCTCGAGCAGCAGCGAGGAGTCGGCGAGACGCCCCTGCTGAGTCAGGTACATGCCTTCGATGCCAAGCCGCCGCAGGAGGAGGAAGCGCTCCTGGGTCTCGAAGAGGTGGCGATGGGCGTCACCCCTGTCAGGCAAAGGCATCCGCCTCACCTGTCCGATCAACCGCCGAAGCGCTTCACCGCGATGGTTTTGCACAGGTTCGAGACCCTCACCCCTGGTGGAATTGGGGGTTGGCTCACGCCGAGGCCGCCCTCCGAGCCGCTCCACGCCTCAGGAAGAGGACTCCCAGGGCCACGAGGAGAAGGGCCATGGCCGCGAGCCCGATCTCCGAGAGGGTCGGAATCTCGTGAGGTCCCCCAGGCCCCTGCGAGACCAGGAGGGCGATCTCGGCGTAGTCGTCCTCCGCCTCGATCCCGTTGCCCGGCACGGAGTCGACGTCCTCCGGACTGGCCTCGACGAGCTCGGCGGTGACGGTGTAGCTGCCGGTCTCAAGGGCGGCCCGATGCTTCCAGAGGAAGGCCACGCTTTCGCCTCCGGCGAGCTGGGCCAGCGAGCATTCGATCTCCACTGCGCTTTGCATCTCGCACGCCGGATCAAGCTCCGTGGGCTCGGTCCCGAAGCTCGGGAGCGAGACCCGGACGCGCAGCCCCTCGGCCAGGACGGCGCTCGTATTGCGGAGGGTCAGGGTGAACCGTGCAGGGGCACCGGCTTGGAGCCGAGGCCCCTCGGCCGCAATCTCCACCTCGACGTCGGTACGGGTTTGCGGTCCCGGCGGATCGACGATGACCGTGGCGCAGCCGTTCCCGGCCGGACCGTTGGTTCCCGGGGCCTGCTCCACGCACGCCGTGTTGCCGATGCTGGCATCGGCCGGAAGGTCCGGACGCAGACGAACGGCGAAGACATGGCTGGACGAGGCTCCGGCCTCGACCGTCCCCACGGCGAGCGTGCATCCCGAACCTGCGCTGCCGTCCGGTGTGCAGCTCCATCCCGGTTGCGAGCTCGCGGGCTCGAACGTGGAGTCGGCCGGCACCGTCTCGTGCAGAACCACGCCTGCTGCTTCCCGGCTCCCCTGGTTGTGAAGAGCCAGCGTGAAGAGAAGCACGGCATTCGGAGCCACGCTTCCCGAGGTGAGCGCCTTCGAAAGCACCAGGTCGGGATTGCCGCCAGGGGGAGTGCTGGTGCTCCCGCAGTCGTTGCCCGAAGGATCGCCGGCGCTCACCGTGCTGGCGCACGCCGTGTTCGCGATCGGCGGTGCATTCGGAGGGAAGTGGCTCGCCACCTGGACGGCGAAGGTGAACGCCACGGAGGTCCCGGGGGCCAGAGTGCCGGCCGGGAGAGTGCAGGTGCTGCCGGCACTGCCGTCCGGCGCGCACGTCCATCCAGGGGAGGAACCCACCGGCAGGAACGTGGTCAACTGCGGCACCGTCTCCGTCAGCTCGACGCCTTCGGCATCCCTGGTGCCAGCATTGGAGACCACCACCTGATAGACCAGCACGCCTCCCGGATCGCCGTTTCCGCTCGCCACCGATTTCGACACCCGTACGTCCGGATGGCCCCCCGGTGGCGTGCTGGTGCTGCCGCAGTCGTTGTCCGCGGGATCACCACCGTTCGCCGAGCCGGCGCAAGCGGTGTTGTCGATCGGCGGCGGGTTGGGCGGGAAAACACTCGCCACCTGGACGGCGAAGGTGTAGGTCGCCGAGGCCCCCGCCGACAAGTTGCCGGCAGCGATCCTGCACGAGCTGCCAGCGCTACCGTCCGGCGCGCAGGCCCATCCTGGAGACGAGCCCGCGGGCAAAAACGTTGCCAGCTGCGGCACCGTCTCGGTCAGCTCGACACTGGCAGCGGCCCGGTTGCCGACGTTGGTGACCACGAGTCCGTAGACCAGCGTGTCCCCCGGCTCACCGCTCCCTGAGAGGACGCTTTTGCTGAGGGTGAGGTCGGGGTTTCCTCCGGGCGGCGTCGAAACGCTGCCGCAGTTGTTGCCCACCGGGTCTCCGGCGGTTGAGGCCGACGTGCACGCGGTGTTGTCGATCGGCGGCGGATCGACGGGAAACGCCGCCGCCACTTGCACGGCAAACGTACGGCTCGCCGAGGTGCCCGCGGCCACCGTGCCGAGGGCCAGGACGCACGCCGAGCCGGCGGTGCCGTTCGGCGAACAGCTCCAGCCGGGTGAAGAGTCCGCTGCCAGAAACGCCGTAAGCACCGGCACGATTTCGTTGAGCTGGACGCCGGACGCGTCCCGGTTGCCAAGGTTCGAGACGGTCAGGTCGTAGACCAGAACGGCTCCCGGATCGCCGCTGCCCGAGACCAGGCTCTTCGTCAGGCTCAGGTCCGGCGTACCGCCAGGCGGCGTCGAGACACTGCCGCAGTTGTTGCCCGCCGGCTCGCCGGGCGTCGAGGTCGACGAGCACGCGGTGTTGTCGATCAGCGGCGGATCGGCCGGAAACGTTGCCGCCAACCGCACGGCAAACGTCCGGCTCGCCGAGGCGCCCGCGGCCACCGTGCCGAGGGCCAGGACGCACGCCGAGCCGGCGTTGCCGTCCGGCGAACAGCTCCAGCCGGGCGAGGAGGCCGCCGGCAGAAACACCGCGAGCGCCGGCACGGTCTCGTTGAGCTGGACGCCGGCCGCGTCCCGGTTGCCGAGGTTCGAGACCGTCAGGCCGTAGACCAGAACGGCTCCCGGATCGCCGCTGCCCGAGACCAGGCTCTTGTTCAGGCTCAGGTCCGGCGCACCCCCGGGCGGCGTCGAAACGTTGCCGCAGTTGTTGCCGGCCGGATCCCCGGGCGTCGAGGTCGACGAGCAGGCGGTGTTGTCGATCAGCGGCGGATCGGCCGGAAACGTTGCCGCCAACTGCACGGCAAACGTCCGGCTCGCCGAGGCGCCCGCGGCCACCGTGCCGAGGGCCAGGACGCACGCCGAGCCGGCGTTGCCGTTCGGTGAACAGCTCCAGCCGGGCGAGGAGGCCGCCGGCAGAAACACCGCGAGCGCCGGCACGGTTTCGTTGAGCTGGACGCCGGCCGCGTCCCGGTTGCCGAGGTTCGAGACCGTCAGGTTGTAGGCCAGCGTGGCTCCGGGATTGCCGCTGCCCGACGCCAAGCTCTTTTGGGTGCGCAGATCCGGGCTGCCCCCCGGCGGCGTCGAGGTCGAGCCGCAGTTGTCACCCGCGGGATCGCCCGCCGTCGCCGTGCTGACGCAGGCGGTGTTGTCGAGGTTCCCGGGACTCGCCGGCAGGCTCGCATCGACCACGACGGCGAACACCGGGCTGAGCGCGGCTCCCGCCGCCAGCGTACCCAGCGACAGGGTGCAGGTCGCCCCCGGGTTGCCGTTCGGCGCGCACGTCCAACCAGGGTCCGACGCCGCCGCCAGGAAGGCCGTATGGTTGGGAACGCTTTCCTGCACGGTGACGCCGGAGGCGTCACGGGTGCCGGCATTCACGATCGACAACCGGTAGGTGAGGGTCGCGCCGGGGTCTCCGTTCCCGCTCACGACGCTTTTGGACAGCCGGAGATCGGGATTCCCGGCAGGCGTCGAGGTGGAGCCGCAGTTGTCCTCGACCGGATCGTCCGGGGTCGAGGTGCTGACGCAGGCCGTGTTGCCGATGTTGCCGGGATTCGGCGGCAAGCTCGCATCGACCCGGACGGCGAAGCTTCGGGTGAGGGAGACACCTGCCGCCACCGTACCCACCGTGAGCGTGCAGGAGGCTCCGGCGGATGTGTTCGGCAGGCAGCTCCAGCCGGGCGAGGAGCTTGCGGGCAGAAACGTCGTGTGGGCCGGGACGTTCTCTTGCAGAGTGACGTTGGCGGCGGCCGAGCCCCCAAAGTTGTTGACCGTGAGGGCATAGACCAAGGTCGCTCCAGGCCTGCCATCGCCGGAGGCCAGGCTCTTGCTCAGCCGCAGGTCCGGCGGCGGCGGGCAGGGCTCGGCCAGATCGTTCGAGAGGGCGAAGTCATCCTGGACTTCGCTTGTCGGCGAGCTTCTCTCGTTGCGCGAGGCGACCCCGAGGCCGCTCGAAAAATTGCTGAAGAACCGGCCGGTCACCCGAAAGGTCAGGGCATAGTTGTCGTCCAGCGGATTGCCGGCCCGAGGGTCGCAGACGTAGTCGAGGACCAGGGCCGGATCGGTGATTCCGCCGCCGCTGACGATCGAGACGGCACAGGCCTCCGTGAGGATCGGGTCCAACCGGAAGGACCCCGGCAGGTAGGTCCAGAAATCCGGGTTCCCGAAGGGCACCGTGATCCGCCCCTGGTCTCCGCCCGCCGAGGCGCCCGTGCCCAACAGGTCAACCCGGAAGGTCACCTGCTCGAGGCAGTTGATCAGGCCGTTGCCGTTGCGGTCGTCGAACGACTCATACGCGAGGTCGAAGCTCTGCGCGGCGAAACCCCGCCCAGGAAGAAGGAGAAGAATACTGAGGGCTAGAAACGTATGTGCACGCATCGGATCTCCTCTCGCTTACCGCAGCTCAAAATCCGCGGGCACGAAGACATGAAACTGCATCCCGGCCGGCACTCGGATGATGGGTTTGATCTCGGTGGCTTGCCGGACGACGTCCGCCGCGGCACGAGCCAGCTCATTGGCGACCGAAGCCGCCGCGATCTGCCGGTTCGACGCCGGTGCGCCGAACGACGCGCTCTCCTGGGGCTGGCCGAGCTGCGAGGCCGCCCCCACCGCCGAGAGCAGGAGGGCCCTGCCGAACACGCCCCAGATGCGCGCGTCGACGTGGCCTCTCAGTCCTCCCGACCCGTCCCTCCCGGCGCCTCTCGCTCCGTCGAGAGCGACCGTGGTCCCGTCCGGCAGCTCGATCGACGTCCAGCGGACCACGAGGCGTTTCTGGCCAAGCCCCAAACCCGTGTCGTAGCTCCCGAAGACCCGGCTTCCCTGGGGCAGGACGACTCGGCCCTGCCGGTCCTTGGCATCGGCTTCGATCCAGGCCTCCGCCGGGCCAGGGCTTTCTGACGACAGAGCGGTCAGCAGGATGGCCGGCGCCCAGACCACGCGCCCAAAATCCACCGGGGGAGCGTTCAAAGCGTCCGGCGGCGCCGCTTCGCCGCCCGGGCCGGCCTGAATCCGTGGCAGCAAGGAGCTGAAGTCCGGGACCGGGGGCGGTGTCAGGGGAAAGCGAGCCCGCGCCCCTTGGGCTGGCTCTGACGGCAGGTCCCTCGGAGCGCCGAAGAGAACCGGCGCATCGAGCGCCCTCTGGAGCGCGGACGCGCTCCGGGTTTGCGCGGCCGGGACCGCCGCCAGCGGACGTCCGGACCGGGCCGGATAGGGCCGATAGACCCCCGGGGCCGGCGCCTCCTCCGGTGCCGGCTCGTCCGCGGTCTCAGCCGGGAAGGCCGCGGCTCGGGCGCCGCCGCCGGCAAGCAGCGGCGAAGCCTCGGGCGGCGGTGTTCGCGCCGCGAGCATCTCGCGCAGCTGGTCCCGCCGCCGCTCCTGCTCGCGCTGCCGCTCCTCGATCTCGGCCGTCAAGCCATCCGCACCCGGACCTGGCCGGGTTTCCAAGAACCGGGGCTCGTTCGGCCGCGCCGGGTTCTCCCTCGCCACCAGTGCCCGCCCTTGCGGCGAGCCGCCGCGGAAGACCGACACGATCACGCCCCCCACCACCAGGCAGAGAAGAGCGCCGCCCGCCGCCAGCGCGCGAGGGCCAAGCCGGCGGGCCTTGGGCGTCAAAGTCTCGTCGCCCGCGATCATTCGCCGATCCTCCGCACCACCGTCCGATCGCGCTTCTCATGCGGCCCGTTGACCAGCACGAATTCCTCCGGCATCGCCTCGATGACGTAGACACTTCCTTCGAGCCGGAACGGCACCAGCTCCAGCCCTTCGGCTCCCTTGCGGAAAATCGCCGGAGCCTTCTCGGGCACCTTGTCCAGCCGGACGTAGATGCGCTCGCCGTCGTCGTAGACGAGCCTGGGCTTGAGCCCCCGCCACCCACCCGTCCAGGAATACTTGAAGCTCAGGTTCTGCGGCTTGACGGCGCCGGGCTCGTTGGCAACCCCTCCGGGTTGCCCCCGGTCCTTAAAGGCTTGAGAAAAGCCGCCGTACTCGAAGCGCAGCCGCCGGGGGCCGAGCTTCAGCCCTTCCCCCGGAGCACCGCAGCTCCGGGACCGGACCAGGACGTCATAGATCCGGCGGTCCGTGCTGACGATCAGATTGGTCTCGATCCCACACTCCGTGGGCTTGAGCACGACGAGCGGCTTGACGCCGCCCTCCTGAGAGAGCTGGACGTCCACCTTCCAGCGCTCGCCATCCCCGAGATAGGTTTTGACCACCCGCTCGCCGGTCTCGAGCTTCGACCGCGCAGACCCGAAGGGTCTCGCACTGAAGCTCCGGCGCGCCGCTGTCAAACGGCACCACCGAGACGCCGGGCTCCACCGCCGCCAGCGCCGGAACCGTGAGAAGAGAAAAAACTGCTGCCAAAGCCCTCGATTTCGTATTCATCCGTCAGCTCCTCCTTTTGACTTGTGCCCAGGTGATTTGAGTGATGTAAATGCCCACCGGATTGCGGCGCAGCCGCTCTTCGTCGTCCGGTGGATCGACCTTGACCGTTACGAAACCCTCCCATTCCTCCTCGTAGACCGAGCCGCCAAGGCCCACGGGGTGGTAGCGTTCCGACCATCGGACACGCCAGGTGCCGCGCCCCTCCTTTGGTTGCGCAGCGTCCGGCATGCGAAAAACCGACTCCACGTCGACCGATCGCAAGTAAGACCGCGCGAGCACGCGGGGATCGTTTTTGACGAAGTAGGCGTCGAGATATTTCTTGGCGCCCGGCTCCCGGTCGCCGAGGTAGGCGTAGGCCTCGGCGAAAAGTGATTGCAGAATTCCCGGATCATTCGTCACCGTGCGCAGCCGCACGATGAAGCGGGAGATCTCTCCCATGACGATCCGGTCGTCCACAGTCTTGATCCGCTCCGCCGGACCGAAGGCCACGGGAGTGCCGTGCCGATTGACCTCGACGATGTAGGGGGTGATCCTCGCCTTCGACGCGAGCGCGATGAAGGCGAGCGTCAAAATGCCGTTGATCGCCAGAGACGCCAGAGCCGCGAGGACCCAATACTGCCGCTGGCGCAGCAGATCCCCCCACAGGTGGAAGAGCGCCTGATCCCCCGCGACACGTCTTTCGACCGTCCCTCCCACGCACTGCGGCTCGCGAGCTGCCGCCGGACTCGAATTCCGCGCGCTAAACATCGGCCGTCAAAACCTCGCGGAGGCGCAGGAAACCCGTGGGCGCGGTCAAGGAGTGCCCCAGCTCGGAGGGGACCTTGACCACCAGCCAGGCGTAGACGATCGCACCGCCCAAGACCGTCAGCGGCAACCGGAAACCCTGCTCGGGGGTATAGCTCTGAAAGGCCGTGATCCACTCCAGGGTGATCGCCTGCCCCACGGCCACCAGGAGGTACTGCACGAAGATCTCGATCCCCACCCGCACGACCGTGACCAGGTAGTTCTCCGCCAAGGGCGCGGTCAGCCGGAAGGGCGCGAAGCCCAGAAACCAGACCGCCCCGGACATCACGAGGTAGCTCTTGACCAGCGCCTCGACCAGGCGCGCGGCGATCAGCGCGAAGCAGACGAGAATCCCCAGCGAGGCGAGATACACCAGGAACGCCGAGGGGAACGCCGCGAAGCTGTTGAGCAGCCCCAGTTGCCCCATCGAATGCATCAGCAAGGCGCAGAGGAAGACGCCGCGGTCGAGGACGAGGGAAGGCTGCAACCCCAGGGTGCCCGAGATCGCCGCACCGGCCTGGTCGAAGCTCAGGATGATCTTCGGAATCCAGAGCGGAAACGAGGTGAGGAAGGCCCAGAAGAGGCCGATGTAACTGATTTTCTGCAAGAGAGCGGCGGAGAGCTTGCCGACCCCGGCCGAGCCGCCGATGAAGCGGAGAAGGCCCACCACCAGGGTGACCGCAAGCTCCAGCAGCACGAGCGACACGAAGAGGTTGCGGGTGATGTCCGCGGAATGCTCGATCCAGCTCTGCGAAGCGCTCTGATACTGCGAGACGACCCCGGTCAGGATGCCGGAGGACTGGGCGTGGGAAGCCGCCGCCAGAAGGCCCAGGCCGGCGGCGAGGAGAAAGATGCGGCGCTTCATTGCGGCATCCAGGAGGGAAGCGCCCGAAAAGCGGGCGAGCCCTCGTCGTAGGCCCCGTCGACCGCATCGAGGACCGTGCCTTCGAGAAAGGCGGAGTAGGACTCCCGCGAGCGGGCCGCTTCGTTGATCTCATAAGCCTTGGCCACCATCTCGGCATTGGCCTGCGCCGCATTGATCCGCTCCGCGAGCAGGCTCTGCTTGGCATTCCAGGACAAGAGGTTGCCGATCCCCTCGAGCACCTGCTCATGCCCCTCGGCCCGTTCGATCTCGGCCTCGATCGCCGCCAGGCTCTCGAGGTCGAGCTCATCGGAGGCGGTGATCTCGTGGAGCGACTGGAGCGAGACGCGAAAGGTTTCCATCGTCCGGCTGAGCGCGCGCCACGAGTCGTCCGTGTAGTTGACATAGCGCTCGCCCGGGGGAAAGGTCTCGAAAAACCTTTCTTCGAGCTGCTCCGTGCCGTAGAGGACCGCATCGGCCTCGTCGGCCAGAATCAGCAGGCGGGAGAAGGCCGGCGAGAGATCCCGCCAGGTGTGAAGGTCCAGCTTTTCGAGCGCCTTGAGCTGGTATTCGATCTGCTGGTACTGGTTGTAGATCTGCTCGGCTTGAGAAACCAAGTCCTCACCCGCCTGGAGGTAGCGCGCGATCTCCGCCCAGAGGGTCATCGCGATATGTAACGCGTCAGTAACGGGAGCTTGCGCTTCGCTACGGCTGGGAAGGCCGGCGAGAACGAGGAGTGAGATGATCAGGCACAGCGTGACACGGCGCATTCGGAGAGCCTCCTTGGAAAGCTTTCGGTGAAGCTGCTGAATTGGCTGGCGTCCTCGGCACACCCGCACTCGCGGAGCCACTGCGCCACCCACTCGGGGCCGAAGGCGCGCTTGATGCGCAGGGCCTCGGCGACCGACGACTGAAAGGACAGGCCCGGACGGGCGCTCAGGAAGGCAAGCTCCGCCCGCCGCAAGCCCAGTTGGAAAAGGCGGGAGCCGCGGGGTGAGCTGAAGTAGTAGTCCCGGCGCGGCTCCGCGCGGGCGATCAGCTCGATCTCTCGCGGGTTCAAACCGAAACCCTCGTAGAGCTTCCCGCGACCCGGCGGCGCCCGCGGCTGGATTCGGCAGATAAAAGCGCGCCGGGCACGATTCGCGGAGATTCGCGCCCGCGCCATGCGAATCGAGCTGCCGCAGGTTCTGAACCGCCAGGACCAGGCTGGCGTTTTTCTTGCGCAGCGACAAAGCCCACTGCTGGACCCGCGAGGCCCAGGCCGGATGCATCAGCGCGATCCCCGCCTCGTCCAGAAGGATCAAGGTCGGCGAGCCGTCGAGCCCCCGTTCCACCTCGCGCAACAAGCGCAGGAGCACCGGCAACTTGACCGAGTCGTCCAGGTCCATGAGCGGCCTCGTCTCGTAGACCTCGACGCGCGAGCGTTCGCCTCTCTGGGCACCGGTCGCGTCCAGCAGGTAGCCGTACGGGCCGTCGCGCGTGTAGGCCTTGAGCGCCATGCGCAGCTCGACGTCCTGCACCTGGATCATGAAATTGAACAGGGAGCGTTGCTCGACCGCCTCCTCGCGCAGCAGCTCGAGGCCGCGCGAGAGCGCCGCCCGCTTGGCGGGAGTGAACGTGACGTTCTGCAAACCGATCAGAAACTCGATCCAGGCAAGCGCCCAGCCCAGCTCCTGTGGGTCCTCCAGGTCCCGCAGCGGCTGAAAATGGACTCCGCCCTCTTCGACTCCGACCAGGCTGTAGGCAACGTCCGGTATCGCCTCACAGAGGAGCCGGCTCGACTGATCCCGGTCGAAGAGCACCACGCGAGAATCCGGATAGCGCAGGAAATTGAGCAGCAGGGACAGCAGCAGGGTGCTCTTGCCGCTCCCCGTGGGGCCTACGATCAGGGTGTGCCCGACGTCGCGGGTGTGGAGATTCAGGCGGAAGGGCGTGGCGCCGCTGGTTCTCGCCACGAGCAGCGGCGGCGAGCCCTCCGGAAAGAACGGACAGGGACACACCGCCTCGCCCGGCCACTCCGTCGTGAGGGGCAGCAGATCGGCGGCGGACAGAGAGTTGACCAGCGGGCGCCGGACGTTGGCGCTCGCGACGCCGGGCAGGCTCCCCAGGAAGGCACCCACCGCCCCTACGGTCTCCAGCCGCCCCGCGAACCCATGATCGGCAAGCACCTTGAGCACCTGGCGCGACCAGCCCGCGACCTCTTCGCGGCTGGCTCCCGCGAGCACCACGACCGAGGTCAGGAAGCCAAAGACCGCCTCTCCCGACTCGTTGAGAGTCGAGGCGTCCGCGGCCTCGTCGACCATCGCCGCGGCATGGCGGTTCTCGAATCCCTTGGCCGGTTCCTTCCCGGCGAGAAGGCTGCCGACCGAGGGCTCGGCCCAGAACCATTGCCGCTGCATCTTGCGGATCAAGCCGGCGGCCTCGGCAGGCGGCAGCGGAATGAACCGCGTCGAGTACCGGAAGGGGAAGGGGAGCTCGGCCAGGGCGGCAAGCTCTCCCGGCCGTGTCGAGGCCGGAAGGCCCTCGACCGAGACCACGGCGAGATGCATCTCGCCGATCCTCGGCTCCCAGCCGCCGACGAAGTCCTGGGGACCCAGGACGGCATCGAGCAGGATGCCCGGCTCGAAGTCCGCGGCCCGGCCGCCGCCGAGCCCCGTCGCGCACTCCCGCAAGTGGCCGAGCGTACGGCCCCGCGAGAGTGCTTCGACCCTCAAGACCGAGGACAGCCGCTCCTCGACCGCCTTCAAGCGGTCCAGGAAGGCTTGCACCGTCCGCTCCCAGTCCGCCCGCTGGCTCTCGAATCCGCGCTCGAAGCGCAGCGCTACGCGTGCGTAGATCTCTCGCGGCGGAATCTGCGTGACGGTGAGGACCGTCTCGGTGATGAAGTGCTCACCGGATTCCGACTCGTATTCCTCTCGCCGCAGGCCGTCGAGAAAGCCGGTCAGGGGGTCCGGGAAGGCCCCTTCGGCGGGATAGCCGGAGGCCCGCCGGCGAATCGCATCGACGTGCACGGTGTGCTCGCCGGCCAAGCCCGCCAGCACGGAATTGACCACCGCCGACAAGCGCTCCAGAGTCTCCGAGGTCGAGGTGCCGAAGTCCGGCCCTTCGATCAGGAAGCAGCTCGTCAGGGTGCCGTCCTTGTTGACGATCACGGCCCGGCCGTCGAAGTCGAGGCCGAGCGCCCAGGGGAGCAGATCGCTGTAACCCGGCGGCGAGGACGCGCGCCGGGGCCTTCCGAAGACCCAGCCCGCCAAGGCCGCGCCTGCCCCAAACCCCATGACCGAACCCAGGAAGCTCATGGCCGGTCACCTGGCGACGGCCGACAGCGGCCGCCTCGCAGAGGGACGGCGCAGCTCGGGGCGAGCCCCATAGAAACCCCGATAGGAGAGCGATTCGGCGAAGACGTCCAAGCCACGCGGGTCGCCCTTCGCGAGCCATACCAACAAGGGGTAGAGGACCGCGAGGTCGAACGCCAGGAAGGCGAGACTCGACGGGCGAATCCCGCCCGCCGTCACCTGCGCGCCCAAGACGGCGAGCAGGAAGAGCGCCGGCTTCTGGGGCAGCCCCAGGATCAAAGCCGGCCGGATCAAAGACTGGTGAACCCGTTGGCGCCGCACGGATTCACCTCGGGTGCGACGTGGGCTCGCCGGAGTCCGGCGCCGCGGGTCCCGTGAAGGCCCGGGCCACGAAAAACAGAGCGATCATCGTGCTGGCCGCGATCCCGCAGGCGATCAGAAACCCCGGCCGCCAGTTGAAGTCCCCTTCGGCGGCCGAGATCCCCAGCGTGTCCAGGAAGCTCGGCACTCCCACCAGCAGAGCCCCGCCCGCGACCACGGTCCCGACGTTCTTCATCCACGGCCGGTCGTGGCTCACCATGACGCCCACGATGCCGGCGAAGAAGGCCGCGATGATCACCGCCTTGGCGGTCGGCCCGGTCAGGTTGCTGGTGATCTTGTCGAAGGCCTCATTGAAGGGGAGAACCTCCCCTCCGGCGGCGAACGCCGCCGCCGGCAGCCCCATCAGTGCCGTGCCCGCGGCGAGTACCCAGGCGATCCAGCGTGTAGACATCGAATTCCTCCCGCGCTGTGACGCCGGCCGCCCTTGGCGGGCGGACCGGGGGCAGCCCCAAGGGAGCTGCACCTATGTTCGGTTAGCGCAAGAGTTACTCTACAGATCGGACGATGGTTCCGCAACCCCCAGTCATGCTGAACGATTGGGCTTGCCTGGGAATCCTGCTAGACTTTGGTGGATGACCCGCCGCCGAGAAAAGCCGCTGCCGAATCTCCCGATCAGCCTGGAAGCCCTGCCCCCGCCCGAGTCCAAGCGGACCGAGCGGATGATGCTGTCCTTCTCCCCGGTTGAGATGGCGATGATCGACAAGGCCGCCAAGGAACGCGGTGAGCAGCCCGCCGTGCTCTGCCGCACGATCGTCCTGACGGCGTTTCAGAATTCCGCCGCGCGCGCCCTGGCCGTGCGGCCCGACCTCATCGAGCTCTCTCCGGCCGAGCAGCAGCGGGCACTGCTCGACGCCTTCTCGATCAAGTATCGCCTCCCGTGATCCGGCTCGGCCTTCGAGCCGGCCCGACGGACCTTCGTCCATCGCCAAGACGTCTTGACCAGAGACTCAGGGCTGGCCAATCCAAAGAGCAAGGATCGAAGAAGAGGCCCGGGGCGCCCGCCGCGACTACGGCCCTCGGTCGCTGCGCTCCCTTGCCAGACCCTGGTGCATGACTCCGGCCGGAGCTCAGTCGGCCCACGAAATCGGCTCCGCCAAGGTCTTTGCCGCCACTCAACATGCCGTGTCGCGGCGGGCGCCCCGGGCAAAGTTAGTCCGTGACCGAGCGCTGCGCGCACTTACCGAAGCGGTAGGGCGCGGCCCCGCGGCGAGCGGCCTCAGGTCCGTCCTGCGTGCTTTGGCTGGAATCAGGCCAGGCGCTCGAGCTGATAGCCCCGGCCTTCGAGCCAGCCCTCGATGCGCACGATCTCGACGATCCGCGGAGCGGATCCCACCCAGGCCATCTGGACCACGAGCCGGATCACCTCGGCGACCAGCGCGTGCTGCTCGGACTCTCCCGGCAGGCCCAGCTTCGCCAAGCGGTTGAGCCGCAGGAGCGCCCCCAGGGGGCTCCCCGCGTGGATCGTGCACAGGCCGCCGCCGTGGCCGGTCGCCATCGAGTCCAGGAACGGATAGGCATCGCGCCCCCGCACCTCCCCGACGACGAAGACGTCGGGATGGCAGCGGACGCCGATCCGGACCAGCTCGTGCAGATCGACGTGCTTCTCAATCGTCACCATCCGGAGCGTGTCGCGCGCCGGAGAGACCACCTCCGGCGTATCTTCGAGGAGCACCACCCGTACGTCCGGCCGGAGCGCCACCAGCTCGTGGAGGAGGGCGTTGACGAGGTTTGTCTTGCCGGACTTGGTCGCGCCCGAGACGATGATGCTGTCCTGGGCCTGAAGGGCCTCTCGGAGCACCGCATACTGCTCGGGCGAAGCCGAGCCGCACGCCACCAGCTCTGGGAACAGAAGAATCCTCGCCGGGTGCTTCCTCACGACGAAGCTCGCGACGTCGACCAGCGGCGGGACCATTCCCTGAAGCCGCGCCTTGCCGAAGATCTCCGCCGGCAGCTCGGCCGCGATCTCGCAACCGCTGCTCTCCCCGCCGAGCGAGATCCCCTCCCGGGTAGCCGCAATGTTGAGGAATCCCCGGACGCTCTCCTCGGAGAGCGAAAGGTCCGTCTCCCGTCTTCCCCCGGCCCCATCCGTCCGCACCACGAGGTCGCCGTTCACATAGACCTCGACGATGCTCTCGTCGGCGAACAACGCGCAGACGCGGGGACCCAGGAATCTCCCCATCGCCGCGGCGTACTCCGAGTCAGCCATGGAGGCGCTCCAGGCCCTCTTGGGACCGTTCGCGCTCCCTGTCCTGCTCTCCCGGCGACTCCCCGTCCCCCAAGGCAACGCCTGATCTGCCGGCAGCGGCTCCGCTCCCGAGGAGAGCCGGAGGCTCATGCCACGGCCTTTCCTGCGTCCAGCGCAGGAGCGCCGTATCGGCAAAGAAGGGCTTCTTTTTCACCAGCAGCGGCGCCAGCCCCGGAAGGAACACCACGGCCTGGTCCCTCGCCAGCCGCCGAAACTCCGAGGCGTCGAGAAGCGAACGCCCCTGGAGCACCGTCTGCCGAGAGGTGCTGCCGCGGCCTCCTCCGGAGGACCGCGAGACCTGATCGATCTCGATCGTCTGCTTTCCCGAAAGGTTCGAAAGCCTCTCGGCGGTGGCCAGATCGGTCGGCGCGAAGGCCACCTGGACGGCACAATTCGGCGAGACCGCCTCCTCGCGGCCAAAGGCCTGGATCAACTGGCCGAGATACTGGACGACGACGAGAAAGGTGGCGCCGTAGCCGCGGAAGTACGCCAGGCCCTGCTCGATCTCCCGGATCGACCCCAATACCGGAAACTCGTCCAAGAGAAGCAGAATCCTCTCCTGCCATCCCCAGCGTTTCGACGCATCCCGTTCGAGGATGGCTCCCGCCAACTGCGAGATCATGATCCTCAGGTGCGGACCCAACCGGTCCCTCTCGTCGGGCTCGAAGCAGAGATAGAGGGTGACCGGCTGCTGCTGTCCCTCTCGCGTGATCTCCCGCAGGCTGAAGTCCGAAGCCGACACGCTCTGCGCCAGCACCGGATCGGCGTAGATCGAGAGCGCGGCGGAAACGGTCGACAGGACGCTCGCCCGCGTCGGCGCCGACATCTCCAGGACGTTCTCGGCCGAAGCGGCGACGGCCGGATGCGTCGCCGAGGGCCGGCCCTTCGAGTCCAACCACCGGAAGCCAAAGTTGGGATCATGGGGCGCCTTCGCCATCTGCTCGATGGCCTTTTGCCCCCCGATCGTAAAGAGCTGGTAGATCCTCGGAAGGCTTCCCCAGTCCGGGCAGTACTTGCCGTGAAGAAGCGCACCCACGAGGATCTGGCGCGGCGCCTCGCGCCAGAACGGGTCCGCGTTCGTCGGCACCGCCGCGATCAGGGCGCCCGCGATCCGCTGGGCGTCCCGCACGTCGTAGGGATGGTCCCGGATCTCGAGCAGCGGATTGTGCCGGGAAAAGCCGTCACCCCCCGAAGGTGCCCAGCAGAGGACCCGGGAGTTGTGAGCGCGGCGCCGAAAGCCGCTCGTGAGCTGGTAGATCTCCCGCTTGGCGTCGAGGACGATCAGCGGCCCGGGGTGCGCAAGAGCCGTGGGGACGACGACACAAGTCGTCTTGCCACCGCCCGGAGGCGCGAAGGCCAGGACATGGGCGTCGCCCCGGAAGCGGAGGTACCCCCCTTCGACAGCCCCCAGGACGATCCCTTCCCCCATCCTCTCTCCCAGTCCCAGGTCCTCGCGCTTGCGAAGCTCATCCCGGCGAGCGAAGCGCGCCGAGCCGTAGGCATCGCCGACTCCCGGCAGCCGCCTCCAGGCTCTTGTAAGGCACCAGGAGGCGCACCCCAGATGGATCGCCCCCGCCACGGCTCCCAAGTAGATCCCGGCCCGGATCTCCCGCCCGAACACTCCAAGGCGCACCAGCTTCGCCACCGCCACCGCCAGTAGGACCGGCGAGTAGACCGGAGCGGCCAAGGCCCAGGCCCACCAGAGGCCGGCAAGACTCAGGGCCAGCGCCTGCGGGCGCCTCTCCTCCCGGAGCTCGCCCAGTCCCAGACCGAGAAGGGCCAGGCTTCCCAGCCCTACCCACGGCAACCGGCTCGGCCAGGAGGCCAGCGCACCAAGCTCGGCCGGGTGGCCGAAGGCCTTTCCGAATCGCCAAGCCGCAACCTCCAATCCGGCAAGAACCGAACCGGCGAGCAGAAAGGCCGTATAGGCAAGGAGACGCTGGCGCGCACCGGCCAACTGCCGCGGCAACTGATACAGCTCAACCGCCATCAGTGCGTCCAGAAGGGGACGACCCCATCGCGCAGCCACGCCGTGGGCACAGGCCCGAAGACGCAAGAATCCTGAGAGGACCGGGAGGCTCCGCGGACGAAGACCTGATCCTGCGCCACCTTCCAGAGGGCCTTCCCGCACCGCGCTTGCCCGGGACCCACCAGGACGATCCGCTTGCAGAGCGGCGCCCGGCCGCCGGGACACCGGCCGGGAGCGATCCACTTCGCCAAGCCGTGGCGCCGGACCAGCTCCGGGGGCAGGCAGAACGTCACCAAGGCTCCCCGCCGAACCTCGATCCCCGTGACTCGATAGAGACCCCGCGGCAGGCTCGGCGTCAGGTTGATCGCCAGCAGCTCCGAGAGGGCCTCCGGAAGGAGCAGGAAGCTCAATGCGGCCACCGCGCCCAGGAGCACGAGCCGCCAGGGCGAACGCCGTTCGCGATGGGTCAGGATCGCGGCTCCAGGGCGCCGCTCAGCCCTGACGGCGCCTCCGGGGTGGCCGGCGGTCTCTCTCGCGCCGCCCGGCGGCGGCACTGGGTGATATGCCCGGCGACCTTGGGTTGGGAGGGATCCCAGTAGCCGCAAAGCTCGCAGCCGGAGTGGGTGGGAAGGGGAAGCGCGGCGGCGGGCGGGGCGCTCACGGCGCGCTCGGCCTGCGCTCGCATCCCGGCGAGATCCGCTTCGAGCGCGCTGCGCCGCGCCTCCTCCTCGGCAAGGCGGCCGAGCAGGTGCGCCTCATAACTCTCCGCAAGACCGGAGCCCTCGCGGACCAGGTCAGCCCACAGGCAGCCGCACACGCAGAGCGTCGACAGCAGCCCCAGGCCCGCTCCCCACGCCACCTGGAGAGGGCGAGAGCCCAGGATCTCCCAGACCGGCACCGCCTCCAGGCCCGACACCGAGAGCGGGACGATCAATGCGTTGAGCAGAACGGTGATCCCCACCCAGAGACTCGCGAGCCCCGCGTGGCGCCGGGAGATGACCGCGAGTCCGACATAGACCTCGGCGAGCCCCACCAGCACGGCCAAGGCGCTGGAGCTGAGCCAGAGCAGTGCGGCCCGGGTGTCCGGCGAGACCTGCTGGCGGTCAGCGGCCAGCACGACCAGGCCGAGACGGGGCACCAGGGCCAGGATGGGAAAGAGGGAGATCCAGCGGCCGGGACGAGTCATGGTCAATCATCGTATAGCAACTTTCCGAGCAAGTAAACAAACAAGCCGTAAGGGGTTTCCTCGGGGTGGTGGCCGTGAGCCTGGCCCTTCTCGTCTCTAGTCTCGCCGCTTGCGGCCGGGCGTCAAGGCAGACCCCTGCGGGGCGGGCCGGTGGCCCGGCCTGGACGCCCGGCCTGTCCCAAGCGGCGGCCGGCGCTACGCGCCGTCTCCCTGGCGCAAGGGCCAGACCCACGGCCCCACGCCCGGCACACCGCCGGCCGTGAACGCGAAGGAGACCCCATGAGCCGCCGCCGCGAACACCCGCTCCCCAAGCTTCCCATCAGCCTCGAAGACCTTCCCGCGACCCGCTCCAAACGGAGCCGCCGTTTCATGGTGTCGTTCACCGAGGATGAGTTCGCCCTGATCCAACGGACTGCCGTCGAGCGCGGCGAGCAGCCAGCCGTTCTCTGCCGCACCATCGTGTTGACCGCCTTCCAGAATTCAGCCGCCCGTGCCCTGGCCACCCAGCCAGGCCTTCTCGAGCTCAGCCCGGCCGAGCAGGAGCGGCACCTCCTGGAGCTTTTCGCGACCAGCGAATAGCCGCCGTTGGTGCGCCTGGAGGCGGTCGAGCCGGGTCCCTTCGAGAAAGCCATCGGAGTTGCGGAGGGGTCCCGGCTCACCTTAAAGTATCTCCCGTGCTAACCGAACGAGAGCGCGGAAGGCTCCTCGCGCGAAGCCGGCCCGTTGGGCTGGCCGCGTGGCTGATTCCCCGGCGCAGACCGGGCTTGCTTCCTTGAAGCCCGTGAAGGGTGTGGTGGGCGAGCCGAGGCCTCGACGTCCACGGGACCAGGAACGCATCGCGCGAGAGGCAGCCGCCATCGCGCACCAGCCGGCGCTCGACGCCGGCACCCTGGGCTACATGGCCCGGCTCCTGGTCCAGGCGACCCTGCCTCACAAGGACCCTGGCCCGGGAGTTTCCACCTTCGAACGGTCCAACGGCGACTTGCACCTGCTCGTCATGGCCCCGCCGAGGATCGGGCTGCCTTGGGGCAAGTGCCCCCGAATCCTGCTCTGCTGGCTGGCCACCGAAGCGGTCCGCACCCGCTCGCGCCGCATCGAGCTCGGCCCCAACCTCTCCGCCTTCATGCGCGAGCTTGGGCAAGTGCCGACCGGCGGGCGGTGGGGGACCATCACCCGGCTCCGGGACCAGGTCCGGAGACTCTTCTCGAGCACCATCCGGTGCTCCTACGACGGCCCCGGCCGTTTTGAGGACTCCGGGTTCGTCATCGCCTCCCGGACGTCGCTCTGGTGGACGCCGGCCGAGCCCGGCAATCCGGATCTCTTTGGCAGCTTCGTCGAGCTCTCTCGAGACTTCTTCCAGGCCGTGGTCGACCGGCCCGTGCCGGTGGACCTCCGCGTTCTGCGCGCCCTGCGCTCACCGCTCGCCCTCGACATCTACTGCTGGCTGACCTACCGCGCCTCCTATCTGCGCCAACCCGTTGAGATCCCCTGGTCGGCCCTGGCATTCCAGTTCGGCACCGGCTACGCCGAGGTCCGGAAGTTTCGCTACTTCTTCCTCCAGCAGGCCCGCGCCGTTCTCAAGCTCTATCCCGAGGCCCGGGTCTCGGAAGGCGCCAAGGGCCTTGTCCTCAGGCCCGCCGGTCCCCACGTTGCCAAGCGCCCGCCGGCTTGAAGCCGCCGGGCGCCGCCTGTGGAAGACTCGGCGGAAAGCCCGCTTTTTCCACGCATAATCGCTGACGCCTCCTCTCCTCGGGAAAGGCTTTGAGGTACGCATAATCGCTGACGCTCGCCACGCATAATCGCTGACGCTTCCCTATAGCTTCTAATCCTGTAGTAATACAGTCCCAGTAGTAGGCGCCCTGCCGGCTGTGGAAAAAGGCCCCAGGTGGGGCTCGCAACGGAACCTTTTCAGGCGCCCAGGACGCCAAGGCGCCGGCCCCTCGGGGAGGGGCCAAAAGCCATGGGCCGTGGTGCACGATCGGCAGGCCGCCGGTCCTGGTTCTGGCCATGACCACCACTTTTGCCGTCAGCCGGCAAAGGATTCAACTCCTGCCTTCCATTCCACGGGGCCGTCCATCCGTGTCTCTTCTTGTTCTACGCGCCTTGGAAGGCCGGTTCGGCCCTTTCCAGCCAAGCCGGCCCCTGCTACGGGAACTGGACGCCGACTCGTAGGAAGACCGGACGACAGTGAACCGGCAGGCCCACTTTCCTGGGGGGCGCTCCCTGGTCTCCCGCGGAACCGCCCTGAAGCGCGCTCGAAGGCCGTTCCAGCTCGCTGGGAGCGCAAGGCGAGTGCGCTTCGAGTGACGCTCTCTTTATCCCTCGGTATCCCGGAACGCTCTCGAGCGCGAGTTGAGCTTGATTCCGGCCGCAGGTCTGACGCTCAGTACCTCAGGCCGGGGGCGTGTCCGCCGGGAGAAGCATCCGGCGGCCGGGCTCTCCGTTCATCTCCTCGGGCGTTCGCCCTGCGGGGATTCCCCTGCGATCCCTCACGCACCTGCGCGCCTGGCGCTCCGGGTAGCGCGCTCCGGCGCGCTTTTGGAGACCGCTTGAGCGATCCTCCGCGTTGCCCCCGCGCTGGACCGAGCCGCTCCTAGGCGTTCGGCATCGAGCGTCCTGCCGCCCTTCCCGCGGTCCAGCTCCCGCTTCCCGGCTGGACAACGCCGGCGAGCGCCTTCCGAGCGCCGTTGACTTCTGGCCGATCCGCTGGGCCAGCATCCTGACCGGTTGGGCAGGGGCTGCTTGACGGTAGCTGCCCGGGGCCGGCCCCCTTGGACCTCAGATGACCGGCATCTCCTTTCGTTCCGGTTTGACTTGCTCATGCGTCGGCCCTTTTACCCGAGGGCGGCCGGGCTACAAGGCAACCCTACGGGCGGGCTGCGCCAGGCCTTGGCAGCCCGGCTCTTTCCCCTCGGGTCCGGGTCCGCCGTCATGAGCAAGTCAAACCAGAACGAAAAGGAGATGCATCATGTTCGAAGCCAAGACGGCCCTCACCATCGAGCTCGGAAACTTCGCCCGGATCAGCTTCACCGGCAAGGGAGTCTTTGCAGAGTACATGTTGACCCACTGGTTGGATTGGACCGCGATTCTAAGGTGTCCCGATCTGGATTCACGGAATCAGCGAGGTGCTGACCCGAACTTTGCCTCGAGAACGATAGGGCGGCGGCCCAGAGCCTGAGCCTCGATCCTCCGCTGGCCATCGATCGATGTAGACGCATCACTGTCCACCGCCGCGCGGCGGCAACCTGCCAAATGGTCTCGCAGAGAGATGTGGAAGCTTGGAGGTGGGCATGCAGATCCTTCGGCCCGTCTTCTTGGCTTACGCGGGAGCCGAGCAGGCTTCCCGCGCATTCTCCGCCAATCTGAGGAGCAGGTGACCGGAGAGGGACGCCAGCCTCCTCGCTCGCCGAAAGCGCCCGGCGTGGCGCTGATTCGTGGTCGGGAGTGAGCTCCGTTGAGTGTGAGCTCCTTCCAGGCAGCGTGCGTTCGACCCTCGACTTCTCAGGCGGGCGTGTCCGCCGGCAAGGAGCATCCGGCGGCCGGGCTCTTCGTCCATCTCCTCGGGCTTCGCCCTGCGGGGATTCCCCTGCGATCCCTCACGCGCCTCCGCGCCCTTGGCGCTTCGGGTTGCGCGCTTCGGCGCGCTTTAGAGGCCGCTTGAGCGATCCTCCTCGTTGCCCCCGCGCTGGACCGAGCCGCTCCAAGGCGTTCGCCATCGAGCGCCCTGCCACCCTTCCTCGGTCCAGCTCCCGCTCCCCGGCTGGACAACGCCGGCGAGCGCCTTCCGAGCGCCGCTGACCGCTGGCCGATCCGCTGGGCCAGCATCCGGCCGGTTGGGCAGGGCATGACGAGAGGAGCCTCTCCGGAGCTTTTGCCCGCGCTTTCTGGGGCGATGGACCCGGACGGCTTCGAGGCCGTCAAGGCAACCCCTTTGGGGTCGGGCCTGCGGCCGAGCCTTGACCGCCCCTTTGCCGCCCGAGACCCGCCGGCCAGAAAGGCGGGCAAGAGCTCCTCAACGCCCGATCAGGAGGCCGTGAATCGCAAGACTCTCACCATCGAAAGCAAACCGAAGCGCGAAGGACAGAAGAGCCGTTCTTTCAGCGTCGAGCTGCTGGCCTATGTCCTGGCCAACGACCTCTGGGAAGCTGGCCCGGGCGGCAAGGAACGGTGCAACCGGCCGGTCCTCATGGCCTATGCCGGGACCGAGCAGGCCTCCCGGGCTTTCTCAGCCAACCTTCAGGGTGGGCGGCCGGCCGTGGTCGGGGGGCCAAGCGGCCTGTCGAGCCGGTTCGAGATCCCCCGCTCCGCGGGCTTCCGCTACGAGACCCTGTCCCGGCAAGGCGCCACGCTCACCCTCGCTTACCTTCCCTCGGTCTTCAGCTTCCAGCCGGCGACCTCCGAGACGGAGGAGATGGCGTTCCTCTGTCTGCCTCCCACCTGGTGGGTGGACGAGCAGGCGGAGGCGATCCGGCCAGCCTTGGGCGGCCAAGCCCGAGAGGCCGCCATCGCGGCCTACTTCGTCGCCTATCTCGATCAGAGGTCCCCGCTCCCCATCGCCAACGACCTGGGCTTCCACCTGAAGCTCTATCGAGCGGCGCTCGCCGAGCCCTGGTGCCGGCAGACCACCGGCTCCGATTGGAGCCCGGGAGACCTCTTTCACTTCGGGCTGGAGCAGGCCGGCTTCGAGGCGGCCCTCCTCTGCAAGGTGGACCGCCCGACCTTCGCTCAGTTTCTCAGGACCCAGACCGCTGCCCATCTTCCCATCGAACAGGAGACGACCGACCATGGCACGCCCTCAATCCATCGCCCTCGGCGGGTACTTCCCAACACCGTCCCCGTTGCTGCCCAAGCTGGCCTCTTTGGTTAGCTTCGCATCCCAGGACGAGGCCCATGTGCTGGCCGATCCGTGCGCCGGAGACGGCGCCGCCATTGCGGGTCTCCGCAAGCACTGGTTTCCCGAGCACGAACGGGATGCCGCGATCTTCGCGGTGGAGCTCGAGGAGCAGCGGGCCCGTGATCTCCACCAGTCTCTGAGCCTCCATCACGGCGCGCGCCGTGACGTGTCCATCCACGGGGACGCCTTCTACATCGACATCACTCCTCAGGAGGGTGCATCGCTCCTCTACCTCAATCCGCCCTACGACTTCGACAAGGTCCATGGCCGGCTCGAGCAGCGCTTCCTCGAACGTTGGACCGCGGCGCTCCTGCCCGGCGACGGCGTCCTCATGCTGGTGGTGCCCTTCTACGCGCTCCACGCGAGCGCACGGTTCCTCTCCCGCCACTACCAGGACCTCCGGGCCTGGAGGTTCCCGGAAGGCTCGTTCGAGGCCTACCGGCAATGCGTCCTCGTCGCCCGCCGGCGCAGCTCGCCTCTTAGCGACAATCCCCTGGACGAGAGGCGGGTCGAACGTTGGGCCGCCGATGCCGGCGCGATCCCGGAGCTTCGGGAGCCTGCCGAGGCCCCGTTCCGGGTCCGTGCCGGCCGCGCGGGACTCAAGCTCGACCTTCTCCCGCTCGACCTTCCGGGGCTCGTGGGCGACTTCCGGCCCTGGCACCGGGCCGGCTTTGCCGGCCTCAACCGCACGGTCCGGGAGATGATCGGCGCCAAGTTCCCCGTGGCCCAGCCACCCCGGCCGGCCCACATCGCGCTCGCCCTCTCGGTCGGGACACTGAATGGCAAGAGGCTGACGCCGAACCGGCCGGGACTGCCTCCGATCCTGGTCAAGGGGAGCTTCCGGCGTGACTTCCATCCGGTCGAGGAGCGCTTCAACCGGGACGGCGACTCCGTCGGCACCGTCCAGATCCAGAGGCCCCGGCTGGCTCTCTCGGTTCTGCGACTCGACACGCTGGAGTTCCTGGAGCTCTGCCCCGGAGCCGCCCCGTCCGGCGCCCCCAGCCTTTCGGACTTCAACAGCGCCGATCTCGTCGAGCACTACGGCGAGAGCCTCGGGCGCCTCATGCGCGAACAGTTTCCAGCCCTCCACGATCCCGCCAATCCGGCCCACGAGATGGCGCTGCCACCGCTCGCCCGGCAACCCTTCAAGGTCCAGCGAAGCGCCATCCTCACGGCCTTGAAGCTCCTGGCCCAGGGCGAGAACCCGCAGGCCATCGCCGAGGTCGGAACCGGCAAGTCCACCGTCGCTCTCTCGATCGCCGGAGCCCTCTCGCCCGCCCATTTTCAGGCGACGGCCGGAGAGGTGCGCCGCCTCGGGTTCAGCACCCAACGCCTTTCCCCGGTGGCGCGGACGCTCATCATCTGCCCGCCGCATCTACTTAAGTCGTGGCGGGACCAGGCCGCGGCGGTGCTGCCCGGCCACCGGGTGGTGACAGTGGAGACGATCGCGGATCTCCACCGGGACGCCGAGATCTTCGTGCTGTCTCGGGAGGTCGCGAAGCTCGGGCACGGTGTGGCGGGAATCGGCCAGGGCGACCGGCGTCCCCGGTGGCGCAGCGTCTGCCCCCGGTGTGGTGCACAGCCCGAGCTCAGCCCGGAAGCCCTCGCCGAGACCCGCGCCCGTTGCGAGGCGGTGAGCCGCGTCCCGGCCAACGAGGCGGCCCGCGTCGCCGAGGATCTGGCGGCCTGCCTGATCCACGCGTATCCATTCGACCCCCGGGTCCGCACTCTCGTCAGCGGCCATCGCATCCTCGCGATGTCGCTGCCACCCCTTCCGGAGGAAGACGGGGACGATCTCGAGGAGGACGGTCTCGGCGAGGACGGCGAGGCCGAGGATGCAGGAGAGCAAGAGATGGCTTCTCTCCCGGCGGACCGGCTGCGGCCGGTCGCCCTCCGCCTTTTGCAGTGGATCGCTTCGAGCGCCTACCCCGACTACCGGCTGCCCAACGTGCTCGACCGGATTTGCCGGGCCGGTGGCCTCCAAACGGAATTCGCCGAGCGTCTCCGTCAGCATGCGAGCGAGCTTCTCGAAAGGGCGGCCAAGGCTCTCGAGACGACGAGCAGCGAATACCACGAAAGCGTCTTTGCTCCCCGCCGGCAGGGCGGCGCGCTGCTGGAGCTCGCGGCCAAGCTGGAGCGCACTGAGGAGGAGACGGTGTGTACGCCCCCGCTCTTACAGGCCCTGGACGTCTTGAACGACCTCGGCAGCTGGGAGGAGGGCGAGCCCTGCCGGGAGCCTCTCTTCCAAGCGATACCCTCGCCCCGCCGGTATCCGCTCGCGCGCTACATCCTCAGCCACTGCCGCAGGAGGTTCGGTCTCCTCATCGCCGATGAGTGGCACGAGTACTCGAAGAAAGGCTCCGCCCAGCAGAAGGCCGCGCACCGGCTGGTCGAGCTGCCGGGCGTCCCGACCCTGGCACTGACCGGCTCGCTCATGGGCGGCTATGCCGCGTCTCTCTTCCCCAACATGTGGGCGCTGTCGGGAAGGATGCGCCGGCAGTTTCGGCCCTGGGAGCTGCAGGCCTTCATCACCGCCTACGGCTACCGGAAGATCTTCGTCCCGAACACTCTCGACGACGTCTCGGAGGTCATCGGCTATGGCGCCCGCAGCGACCGCGAGGAGATTCGGGAGGCTCCGGCCATCAGCCAGATGGGCCAGGCCCCGGGGGTGCTGCCCACCTTCATTCTGGATCACCTTCTGCCGGTCGCGCTCCTCATGCACAAGGAGGATCTCGACGAAGAGCTGCCGCCGTGCGCCGAGGTGCCCGTGCCGATCCGGATCGCCGACGATGACGGCACCGGCCAGGAGATGCTCTCGGAGTTTCGCCGCCTGCTCTCCGAGCTCACCGGGCAGATCCGGGCCGACCGCTACAGCAAGCTCGCCGGCAAGCTCTGGGGTGCGATGTCCGAGCTGCCGTCCTACCTCGACCGGTGTACCGGCGACCTCGACGAGTTTGAGCTCCGCTACCCCAAGGAAGTGGGAGGAGACGTCGTCGCGACCGGCAAGCGGTTTCCCGCCTCGTGGCTGACGCCCAAGGAGAGGTGGATTCTCCACCGGGTCCGCGCCGTCCTCCAGCAGGGGCGCAACGTCCTGATCTTCCTGCGTCACACCGGCTCGGGGCTTCCCGGCTCGCTATCTCCGCCTGTTCAAGGAGTACCTCGGCCAGAAAGCCACCTTCCTCGACGTCAACAAGGTCAAGGCCGCACGCCGGGAGGAGTGGCTCAACGCGAACGTCATCGAGCCCGGCGGCCGGATCCTCATCGCGAATCCCAAGGCGGTCCAGACCGGGCTCAACAATCTCGTCCACTTCTCGCACGCGATCTGGGCCGAAGGGCTCGACTATGACGCCCGGGTGGTCCGCCAGGCCAACGGCCGTTTCCACCGGATCGGCCAGACCCGCGATGTCACGATCGAGATTCCCTACTACACCGGGACGGTCCAGAAGACCGCCCTCGATCTGGTGGCCCGCAAGGTCTCGTCCTCGGAGCAGGTGGACGGTCTCTCGATCGAAGGTGCGCTCGAGAGCGCCGGGGCCGGCGAAGGGGGCGACGGCGCCAACCAGGCAGCTCTCAGTATCGGCCACGCCATCTACGAGGCCTGGGCCGAGGCGTGACCCTTTCGGGGCGGGCCTCCTACGAGGTCCGTCCTGGCCCGGCCAAGCTGCCAGGCCAGGCATCCCCATAATTTTGCAGCCTTGAGCCTGCAACTCGATGAACGCTCCCTTCGCTTCTGGGACCGCCCCTGATCCACCTGCCTTGTACCCGAGGGCCGGCCCGCCGCAAGGCCAAGCCCTGCGGGCGCGCTCCGCGCGGCCTTGGCGGCCGGCCTGTCCTCCCTCGGGTAGGCGGGTGGCCGGGAACGGTCCCAGAACGAAAGGAGCTTGCCAAATGTCAAAGAATCCGAGGTCCGGACAATCCTCACCCCTGGCCGAATCCGTGGAGCTGCCACCCCCTCCGGCGCCGCCGGAGATTCAGCAGATCGCCCTCCACGACATCAGTCCCAGCCTCTATCAACCCCGGCGCTTTCAGGGTCCGGACACGGACGATCCCGAGATCGTCGAGCTAGCCAGGTCCATCCGCGCCAAAGGCGTGATCCAGCCCATTCTCCTGCGGCCCCTTGAGACGGGCTTCGAGCTCGTGGTCGGCGAGCGGCGCGTCCGGGCTTCGCGCCTCGACCTCCCCCTGCTGGACGCGATCGGACCCCGCCCGCTCTACATCCCGGCTCTCGTGAGAGAGCTTTCCGTCACCGAGGCCGCGGAGATCACCGTCGAGGAGAACCTCCGCCGGAAGGACTTGAGCGCGCTTGAAGAAGCCGATGGCGTCCATTCCCTCCTCCTGCTCCATAGGGGAGACCCCTTGGCGGTTGCCGCGAGGCTCGGGCAAACACCTTCCTGGGTCGCCTGCCGGGCTCGAATCCACAGCCACCTCTCGCCAGCCTGGAAGGAGCTGGTGGCCGAACGGGACGGCCCCCTGTGGTTCTGGTCGGCCGGCCATCTCGAGGAGGTCGCGAAGCTGGCGCAAGAAGTCCAGGACGAGGTTCTCGACACCTTCAGCTCCCATCGCCTGGACGTCTCCCTGACGGTCCCGGAGCTTCGCCGCCACCTGGCAGACCTCACCCGGCACCTCGGCCGGGCACCGTTTCCTCTCGACGACGACGTCCTCCTTCCCTCGGCGGGAGCGTGTTCCCAATGCCCTCTTACGACCCTTGCGGCACCCCTGCTCTTCGCCGGGCAGGGGGAGGAAGCCCCCGCGACCTTGAAGGACGCCCGCTGCCTCAACCGGACGTGCTGGATCGAGAAATGCCACCGGCACGCCGAGCGCGCCGCGGCGAAGCTGCGCACCGAGCACGAAGACCTCCTTCTGGTGGCCCCTCGCGAAGCCCGGTCGGAAGAGGTTCCGGCGAGTTGGCGGGGCAGTGGGACCCTGCTCCCGGCCCACGCCTTCGAGAAGTCGAAGAAAGGTGCGGAAGGCGCCAAGCCCGCAATGCTCGCCGCCGGTGCTCAGACAGGACGGCTGATCTGGATCAAGCCCACCTCTCCGGCAAGCCCAACACGCAAGCCGTTACCCGCACCTGAACCGGAGGCGCCGGCGGCCGAGAGCGCCGGGCCTCTCCCCACCGACCTTCTGGCTGAGCGCCGGACCAAGCATAAGAATCGAAGGATCGCGCGCATGGCCGAGATGACCCGGGAACATCTCACGGCGTGGGACGGCAGGAGCTTCTCTTTGGGGACTCTTCTCGCGCTCGCCCGGGTGTTCGGCACGAACCACAACCGCAAGGGACTTTGGCACTACGACTCGACCACCGACTTCTGGGACGAGCTCGAAGCTTTCCGCGCGCTCCCCACCGAGGAGGCGGCCGACGAGATCTGGACGTACCAGATCCAGCCGGTCCTCGCCAGCCGGCTTCAGTACGGCGGCCCCGGTGACGCCGGGCGGCTCCACGCCGAGATCCTGGCAGCCCTCAAGCTCACGGGCGCCAGCTACGCCGATCTTTACCGGCTCGTCGCCGAGGAGCTGCCCGAGCCGAAGGCCTGGGCCAAAGTGCCCGGCTACGAGCCCGAGAATCTCGAAGGCGAGCCGCCGGCTCCCACCGGGAACGTCCACAAGTTCGTTTCCAGCGATTCTTCCTCGCGCGGCGAGGATGCCGTCCCGGTGGCCATTTCCGCTTGATCTCGGACCGTGGTCCCAGGGCCTAGCCCTGGGACCCCGTCTCGTCTAGGTATTTCCTTCCAAGACGGATTATCGTCGCGTAAAGACGTAACGCTTCATGTAGACATCTCGCTGCTTGAAGGCATTTCTGTCTTGCCTGAGACGCCCTGAGACAGGGTCATTGCATCAGCGCGCAGCCACCTCTATGATCTCGCGCGAACTGTTCCGGAGATGCGACTATGTGCACAAGTGTTCGCTACAGAAAGACAGAAGCGATTACTTCGATTCCATTTTCACCCGAACTCTCCTGAATCCGCTTCGCTGGCGTCAAACTGAGCCCCCTACGTCTTGATGAGAGCACTTCCCTTATGACCAGAGCGTGGACCTGACCATGGACAATTCCGATCGGCCCAAGGCTTCGCGCCTGCTCCTAAATCTGGCGCTGGCTGTCGCCAAGAGCGAATACCCGGTTCCGAAGAAACGCCGCCCCCTACCTGAAGGTGAGGACCTCAGCGTTGCCGGCGGCGACGAGGCCCTGTCGAAGGAAGCCTGGGAACGCCTCGAAGACATCAACGCTCACTTTGAGTCCGAGCTTCGCTACGCCGCCTCGTTCCTGGAAGAGAATCCGCCCAGGCCTCGCGTCAAGGTGGTGCTCGACAACTCCTCAGTGCTCCGGAAGGTGGCCATCCTCCAGCAGGCCGTCGACCGGGCCTATTCGTTCCGTCTCGACCAGCCGGCAGAAGGCCTCCAGGTGTCCAACGACCTCATTACGTTGACCACAGGCGATCCATCACCGCTCGTCGCCGTCATCCGCGGCCGCGCCTGGATGGAACGGGGAAATTTCCTTCGAATCTTGGGCGACTCGGCAGGGGCGTATCAGGCACTGGCGGAAGCCTCGAGCGAGATCGAGGCCAACGGAATCGGCGACCCTCTGGAGCTCGCACGCTATCAGGAGCTGCTGGGAATTCTCGAAAGAGACTGCGGCAATTTCGCCACCGCCGCCGATCTTTTGCGCAAAGCGCTCACCAAGTTTCGGCGCTGGGGAGACAACCACTCCCTTCAGCGCGTTCTCATCGCATCCTCCCTTTGCGAGCTCTACAACGGAAACAATGAGCAAGCTGCCAAGATGTCGGACGAGTCGATGACGGCAGCCGAACCGTCTGATCTGTTTCTTCGATTCGCTGCTGTCAACCGCTTGCTCATCCACCTCTGGGATGGAGATCCCCCTGGCGCCTACCGAGCGCTGCTCAAAGTCCGCCACCTCGGAATGGATCCATCCTCCTGGTATCGAGACTTCCCTGACGGGAACCGCGCCGTCGCCATGTGGACCGAGGGGCAAGTCCTCAGCACGGTTCGAATTAACGACGAGGCGGTTCCTATCATGAAGAAAGCCCGGGAATTCTTCATTCGCTCAGCCCGTGGCTGTGAGGTCTGCCACATCTCGATCGATTTGGCGGCCAACTACGCCGCCCAGCAACGCTTCGACGACGTTCGCCACGAGCTGGCGTTCGGACTTCCTTTCTGTTCTTCGTCGCGGCCGCTCGACAATCACGCCAGGGAAGCCGTTGGCATCCTTCAAGGGGCACTGGAGCATCAGGGACGGCTCGAGCCGGATCAGGTCCGAGTCGTCGCCCATCGACTGGACCGGATCTCCCGCGCCCCCCTCCAAGCCCCTCGACGGGCTCCCTTCGCAGATCTCCAACTTTAACGGGCTTTACGCCCGTCCCCGTTTCAAGGACCCGGCCCCAAGCGGGAGGCAATCCCTCCCGGACCTTCATGCCGCCGATCTCAGAGCTCGCCACGGCCCCATGAAGGCTACGGCCCGTCCTGTCTGCCGGCGTAGGCGCGCCCCCTGAAGAAGGCCCTGAGACTGCCGGTGCCACCGGCGAACCCGAAATGACGCAGCCTACTCATCCATTCCGTTGCACCAAGCCCAGCGCAGGGGTTTTACCGGTGAAGCCAAACGCCGGCGCCGCGTGAGGACGTCGCCTCCTCAATCAAGGGCTCCCCGGCACTCTTTCTTTCCCCCCGGACCTCCGAGTCGATCCCAGCAAGGCTCGCCGGCCTCCGCCCGGACCGTCACCAACCCTTGTGAGGACGGCGCCTGGTTGCCATAGGGGTGAAGCGCTTCGGTTGCTGGAGCCCAGCCGACCTTCAGTGGTGTCGTCCTCCCGTCCCGAGGACCGCTCATCAGCGCTCGTTTTTTACCCGAGGGGCGGCGGGCTGCAAGGTTGAAACCCCTCCGGGGCGTGCTGCGCACGACCTTGTCAGCCAGCCTTTGCTCCCCTCGGGCCTTTTCGAGTCGTGACGAACGGACCACGAAACGAAAGGAGACACACCATGAAGACGACGACCTCCAACGAACCGCAGCGCTTCACCCTCTACGGCAACCTGGGCGCCGACCCCGAGGGCCGCTCCATCCCGGCCAAGATCCTCACCAAGATGGTCTACGACGAGGTCACCGACGGACCCGTTGAGATCCAGTACACCCGCAAGGAGCGCAACTTCCTCACCTACAGCGTCGCCAGCGGCGGCTACGAGGACAAACCCCTGCGCTGGACCTGGTGCGTCGATTGGGAAGGCTGCGCCTTCCGTGCCCGCAAAGGCGACCGGCTGGAGCTCTTCGGCTACTTCGAGATTCGCACCTACATTGACAAACAGGGCGAATCGAAGACCATCCGCCAGTTCGTCGTCGAGAACTCCCGGATCCTCGACCTCAAGATCCGGGAAGAGGTCGCCTGAAGCCGCCTGGGGCCGGCTACTGAAAAGGGGCCGGCCCCTACGCCCTACGGCTAGAGAATCGGGAGGAAGTCGAGCGGCAGATCAGCCGGCTCCTGGACCGGTAGACGGAGAGAAAAGAAGCGAGGGCGGCGGAGTGGGACACATCCGGACCGCCCAAGGATCGAAGAAGAGGCCCGGGGCGCCCGCCGCGACAGCGGCCCTCGGTCGCTGCGCTCCCTTGCCAGACCCTGGTGCATGACTCCGGCCGGAGCTCAGTCGGCCCGCGGGATTGGCTACGCCAAAGATGTACCGGCACTCAACATGCCGTGTCGCGGCGGGCGCCCCGGGCAAAGTTAGTCGTGACCGTGCGCTTCGCGCACTTGCGAAAAACCCCGTCTTCCCTCGGGTCGATCCGGCAGCTTGAAGCATCCCGCCAGCGCACATTCCAACTGGCAGCGGAAACCCGAGCTGAAGTTCCTCGCGTCTCTGCGCCGTCCGGTGGCCTCCGGCCAAGCCGCGACCTTCGGGCTTGCGGCTTGACCGAAGCCTACCTGCCTTGGAGGCAACGGCGTCTCCCTGGTTGCGCGGATGGCTACGCTGCGCTTCGCCACCCCCCGCAACCAATCTTCCCCCCTCCAGGCCCCTCAACGGACTCCCTTCGCAGATCTCCGACTTCAATTATCGGGCCTTGAGGCCCCGTCCCCGTTTCAAGGACCGGCCCCAAGCGGGAGGCAATCCCTCCCGGATCTTCATGCCGCCGATCTCAGAGTTTCGCCACGCGCAAATGCAGGCTGCGATCCACCCTGCTTGCCGGTGTAGGTGCGCCCCCCGAAGAAGGCCCTGAATCCCGGCTGCCGGTGCCTCCGGCGAACCCGAAATGACGCAGCCTCCTCATCCATTCCGCTGCACCAGGCCCAGCGCAGGGGCTTACCGGCGAAGCCAAACGCCGGCGCCGCGTGAGGACTACGCTTCCTCAAGCAAGGGCTACCCGGCGCTCTTTCTTTCCCTCCGGACCTCAGATTCGATCCCATCAGGGCTCGCCGGCCTCCGCCCGAAACGTCGCCAACCCTTGTGAGGAAGGCGCCTGTTTGCCATAGGGGTGAAGCGCTTCGGTTGCTGGAGCCCAGCCGACCTTCAGTTGTGTCGTCCTCCCGTCCCGAGGACCGCTCATCAGCGCTCGTTTTTTACCCGAGGGGCGGCTGGCTGCAAGGTTGAAACCCCTTCGGGGCGTGCTGCGCACGACCTTGTCAGCCAGCCTTTTCTCCCCTCGGGCCTTTTCGAGTCGTGACGAACGGACCACGAAACGAAAGGAGACACACCATGAAGACGACGACCTCCAACGAACCGCAGCGCTTCACCCTCTACGGCAACCTGGGCGCCGATCCCGAGGGGCGCTGCATCCCGGCCAAGATCGTCACCAAGATGGTCTACGACGAGGTCACCGACGGACCTGTTGAGCGCCAGTACACCCGCAAGGAGCGCAACTTCCTCACCTACAGCGTCGCCAGCGGCGGCTACGAGGACAAACCCCTGCGCTGGACCTGGTGCGTCGATTGGGAAGGCTGCGCCTTCCGTGCCCGCAAAGGCGACCGGCTGGAGCTCTTCGGCTACTTCGAGACTCGCACCTACACCGACAAACAGGGCGAATCGAAGACCATCCGCCAGTTTGTCGTCGAGAACTCCCGGATCCTCGACCTCAAGATCCGGGAACAGGTCGACTGAAACCGCCTTGGGGCCGGCCCTGACGGGGCCGGCCCCAAAGTCCTTTCTCACTCTAGAGCAAGGAGATTCACAGAGCCTGAGGGTCTTTCCATTCGTGCGGCTCCGTCATCCCCCCCGATTTTGCTTCCTATCGAAAAAGCATCCGCAACATTCGAGAGATCTTCACCAACCCCTGGCGGACACCTCTCTCGGCCGGCCTGCGCCTTTTGTTGTCGCAGGGTTACCGGCATCTACCCTCAAAGAGGATCAAGGGCCAGACCTCACAGAAGCCTCCTTTCGTTGGGCTGCCGCTCAGTCCCCGGCGCAGGTCTAACGCGAGAGATCGGCGGGGCCGCAAGGCAACCCTGCGGGCGCGCTGACGCGCGGCCTTGGCGGCCCTCCGACCCTCGCAACCTTCGCGCCTCCGAACCGAGCGGCACCCAACCGAAAGGAGGCTTTCCATGGAAAGCACAGAGACGAAGCGCGCAACTGTCACGAGTTGCACCCTCATCGGCGTCGAAGCCCGAGCTGTCGAGGTCAACCTCCACGCCCAACCCGGCTCAGCCGAAATCCATCTCCACGGTCTCCCACCTCGAGTCGCCCGAGAGGCTCGTGAACGAGTCCTGGCCGCACTCCGCCGGTCCGGACTCGGCCATCCTTCCGGCTTGATCGAGATCACCTTGTCGCCGGCTCAGCCGACGTGCGGCCATTCAGGTTTCCATGATCTCGCGATCGCCCTGGGCCTGCTCGCCATCGCCGGTCACGTACCGCTCGACGCCCTTGAGAGCCGGTTGATCTGCGGCGAGCTCGCGCTCGACGGGGCCGTCCGCTCCGTGAGGGGAGGACTCTCCATCGCGGAGCTCGGCCAACAGCTGGGCCTCGCCGAGGTGCTTCTGCCTGCTGCGAACGCTCCGGAGGCAATCGCCGCCGGAGCTGCACCTGTCGTCAGCGTCCGCTGCCTCACGGAGGCCTGTCAGCATCTTACGGGCGCCCGGACGATTGAGGCCTTGAGCACAGCCGCGCCTCGGCCCGATGACTCAATCGACGGCGTCGACCTCTCAGACGTCCGGGGACAGGAGACCGCCAAACGAGCCCTCGAAATCTCCGCCGCCGGTGGGCACCACCTTCTTTTCCTCGGACCTCCCGGGTCCGGCAAGACCATGCTCGCCCGCCGGCTGCCCACCTTGCTGCCGCCGCTCACCTTGCCGGAGGCGACCGCCGTCACGAAGATTCATTCCCTGGTGGCCGAGGTGCCCCCAATGGGCCTTCTCGGAAGGCGCCCCTTCCGGAGCCCACACTTCGGGGCCAGTATCGCAGGGCTTACCGGCGGCGGCACGCATCCTCGGCCCGGCGAAGCAAGCCTGGCTCACAGCGGTGTTCTATTCCTGGACGATCTGCCGGAGTTTCGGCGCGAAACCCTGGAGGCCCTGCGCCGGTCTCTCGACGCCGGATTCGTGAGACTCGGGAATGCGCGGGATGGCTATGTCCATTTTCCGGCGCGCTTCTCCCTGCTCGCCGCGATGAGCCCGTGCCCCTGCGGACATCTGGGCGATCCGAAATTCGCCTGCCGCTGCCCACCTCCGCTGGTCGACCGGTATCGGGCCAGGATTTCCGGGCCTTTTCTCGACCGGATCGACTTGCAGGTCGAATTCCCGGCGGTGAACCTCAAGGAGCTTCGGTCCTCGGCGGGAGAGAGCTCACAAACCGTGGCACGGAGAGTGGCGGCAGCCCGCGCCGTCCAGCTCGACCGCTTCGGCCAAGTCGAAACGCCCCATAACTCCGCCATGACGGCGGAGTTGTTGAGCCGGTTTTGTACGTTGGACGCCGCTGGGCGGAAGCTGCTCGATGCCGCCTTCGACAGGCTCGGACTCTCCGCCCGCGCACACGACCACGTGCTCAAGGTGGCCCGCACCATCGCCGACTTGGCGGGGAGTGAATCCATTCGTTCCACGCATCTCGCCGAGGCCATCCAGTACCGCGCTTTAGACCGAGCCCAGTCGCGGTGAGCGATCTCGAGCCTTGGGTCTATCCAATGTGGCAGCCCGTGCGCTCTCGTCAAGGCAACCCCTGCGGAGTCGGCGCCATGGCGCCGAGCCTGGACGGGAGCACACAAGGCCGCCGTAGGCCGCTGGCGCGACCCAAGGCTATGTCCACTCAAGGACGACGCCTTCTCACGCTAAAGGAGTGAGTGTCATGAATCCAATGATGCGCTTCGAAATTCCTAACTGTCCCGAATGCGGTAAGCGAGCTGCCGGCGCGCTCGAAACCATCCAGGCCGTGGCTCTGCTGAGGTTCACCACCGAGGACACGGCCAACTATGCTGGAGAAACCCTTCATGTTGAACAGTACTCGCTGGGCCGTGGCCCCAATCAGCTCGAATTGACCTGTGACGAACGGCACACCTGGCCGTCCTATCTCCTCAATCTCTCGGCAGGGTGATTCGTTGGGCATCCTCCTTCGGTGAGTGTCCCTCGCGTACGGCTTCGTGCTTACCCGAGACCTGGAGCGGGCCGCAAGGCAGACCCTGACGGGCGCGCTGACGCGCGGCCTTGGCGTCCCCTCCAGTCTCTCGGGGTCTTTGCGCCTCAGCACGAGGAACACCGACCGTAAGGAGAGACCCAGTTGAGTCAAATCATGATCCCTGCATCCCGTCTCAGGAACACTCAGAAGCGCGCAGAGAAGCCCCGCGGCGCTATCGCCGAAGGTCACACCGTGACCCGATACCGGCTCCGGCTCGTCAAGGAAGACCAGGAGCCCGTCGCCGAGCCCGAGATTCTGGCGCGTCCCGTGGAGATCGCGGCCTTTCTCTGGAAGCGCGTGTTTGACGGTGTCGACCGTGAGGTCATGTGCGCGGTCTACGTCGATTCCGGTAACCGAGTCATCGGCTGGACCATCGCCTACGTCGGCTGTCTCTCCCGCTGCGGTGTCGAGCCTCGGGGATTGGTCGTGCCAGCGTTGCTCGCCAATGCCAGCGGCTTGGTGATCGCGCACAACCACCCCGGAGGCTCGGAGAAACCCAGCGAGGAGGACAAGTATTTCACTCGAAGGATGCATCTCGCCTGCGACATTCTGGGCTTGAAGCTCGTCGATTCGTTGGTTGTCGCTGAAGGTCCGTCGGGGCTCCGCTGGACTTCACTCATGGTGAGCGCCAACGAATGGGACTAATCGCCGAATTCTTGTCCTCGCGTGGGAGCCTCGAGGCTGCCGAACACGGTATTTCTACGGCTGAGGAAGTGCCCATCCTGATGTCCCAGGTCGATTCCGCTTACGAGGCAGGGTGCTTCGACCTGGCGGAGGAGCTTGATGCAGCTCTGGAGATCCGGCTGGAGGAGCTTGATCACCTGTTGAGCGGTCTCGACGAGAGCGGTGATGTGCTCGACGGGGACAATGAGGTCGGAGTTGAAAACCAGCTCATCGCCGCCTGGTCGCAGTATCTCGCCGGTGCCGGCAGCTTTTCACCTGCTGAGCCCGGCCTATTGGCTCAACATCTGAGCGCGGTCCTCCGTGATGCGACCCAGAAGGGGCCTTACTCCCCAGGCGCTTTCCTCGACCAGGCCTCGGACGGCGAGCTCCTCGATCTCGCCGCCGATCTTTGGAACGAACGTCAGGCATTGCTTCTGCGAACACGCTAACGCAGAGTCGCGCCGGTATGCAGGAGGCCGTCCTAGGGGTTGGCCCCGTCAAGCGTCGGCCCCAAGCGGGGGCAATCCTTACTGGGGTTGCTGGAGCCCTGCCGTGCTTCAGTGGTGTCGTCCTCCCGTCCCGAGGCCCGCTCATCAGCGCTCGTTTTTTACCCGAGGGGCGGCCGGCTGCAAGGTTGAAACCCCTCCGGGGCGTACTGCGCACGACCTTGTCAGCCAGCCTTGGCTCCCCTCGGGCCTTTTCGAGTCGTGACGAACGGACCACGAAACGAAAGGAGACACACCATGAAGAAGACGATCACCATCGAACCGCAGCGCCTCATCATCGACGGCAAGCTTGACGCCGACCCCACGAGGCGCACCATCCCAGCCAAGACCTACACCCAGATGGTCTACGACGAGGACTCCGGCGGACTCGTTGAGTGCCACTGCACCATCAAGGAGCGAAACTTCCTCATCTACGGCGTCGCCAGCGGCGGCTACGACGACAAGCCCCTCAGCCGGATCGACTGCATCGATTGGAAAGGCAGCGCCTTCAGCGCCCGCAGAGGCGACCGGCTGGAGCTCTTCGGCTACTTCGAGACTTGCACCTACACCTACGAATATGGCGACCCGCTGACCATCCGCCAGTTCGTCGTCGAGGGCTCCCGGATGATCCTCAATCTCGAAAACCGGCAGCAGATCGCCTGAATCCCCTGGGGCTGACTCTCATGATTTCTTGCGGAGTCGCCAAGCACTCCAGCTTGGCCTACCGAAACCCCCACGCCACTCGGCGTTCCCCTGCGCCCTAGTCGTCCCCCCAGCTCCATGCCCATGACGTGGAAGCCGGAGTCCACATAGACGGTCTCGCCGGTGATGCCGCTCGCGAGAGGGGAGAGCAGGAACAGGCCGAAGGTTTCCCACCTCCTCGTGCTGACGGCGGAAACCCGACCTGGGTCTCCTCGCGTCTCTTGGCCCTCCGGTGGCCTCCGGCCAAGCCGCGGCCTTCGGCCTTGCGGCTTGACCGAAGCCTACCCGGCCTTGAAGGTGATGGCGTCTCGCTCGGTTGCGCGGATGGCTACGCTGCGCTTCGCCACCCCCGCAACCGAGCCGCCCCCACAGTCTCTTCCGCCACCACTTCGTGGTGGTCAGGGACGGGCCGCTTCGCGTCCCAATTCTCCTCGCGCCAGGGCTCCTAGCCCCGGCCTTTCTCTTCGCCCACCTTGGGTGCACGTCGGAGCGTTGTTGGGCCGCCTGTTTCTTTGATTGTCGGCGAGGGGGGCCGCCTGTCAAGGCTAAACCCCTGCGGGGTCGGCTCCGCCGAGCCTATGACAGGAGGCCCCCCTCGCCTAACCCTCCTTTGGAGGCGGCCCAAAGAGCACTAACAACCGGGTCGCACAGCAAGGAGAGAACATGGCCATCATCCCCGCAGAGCTCGAAACCCTCTTCACCTTGTCCCCGGTTGAGACGGATGACGTTTCCATCCTCTGGGACGTCGAACCCCACCGGTTGAACGGCTCCGTTCCCGCCATGAGCCTGGTCCTCGCCCGAATCGCCCGTCACCTCCACACTTGGACTTTCCAGCCGGGATTCGCCGACGACAATTACCTCCTCTGGAGCAACGATGAGCACCGAGCGATGCTCATCCTCTTCCCCAAGAGGGGAACCGGGGAGCTTCGCCTTCACGACACCACCAGCGACTACGAAGGCGCGTGGAAGTACCTCGCCTGGCTCGTTGAGCTCGCCGCCTGAGGAAGATCGCCAACGGGGGCCTCCCGGCGAGGGGGGCTCCCGTCTTTCGCCCGCGTACCTTACACAGCCTGCCCGGCGAACAGCTCTTCGGCCAGCTTTTGTGCACGTCGGAGCTTGAGACCGGGGGCCTCTGGTTCACAGCTCGGCCTGCGGCTCGAGCCATGAACCAGAGGCCCCCTCCCGCTTGCGAAGGCTGACGCTCTCCTCCCGGGATTACGGCCCGCGCACCAAGGAGAAAAACCTGAAGGACGCCCCCCGAGCCGCCGGCGGACGGCCTTCGTCACACCGAACCCTCTTCTTCCCAGCGCCTTCCACCGCCCAAACAAAACACCTCTTCGATCACCTCTGTGCACGTCGGAGCGTTGTTGGGCCGCCTGTTTCTTTGATTGTCGGCGAGGAGGGCCGCCTGTCAAGGCTAAACCCCTGCGGGGTCGGCTCCGCCGAGCCTATGACAGGAGGCCCCCCTCGCCTAACCCTCCTTTGGAGGCGGCCCAAAAGACACTCAACCACCCGGGTCGCAAGAAAGGAAACCTCATGTCCACGACCACGATCCTCACTACGCTCAACGCCCTCTTCGACTTCGACTCCGAACCCGTCTCCGGAGACGCCTCGACCGTGTGGTGCGCCGAGATGCGCTCCGGGATCACCCTCTCCGAGGACAACCTCCCCGACACGATCGAAGCCCTCTTACCAACCTGGGCGTCGGAGGCGCTCGATCCTTGGATCCTCTGGAGCTCACCCGAAGAGCACGCCTTCCTGCTCCTCAACCCCGAGGACGGATCGATCGAGCTGAGACTGCACGACTCCCTCCGGGACTTCGAAGAAGCACGGTCCCTCACCTGGCTCGCCTCCCGGTGAAATCGGCCAGGGAGCCTCCTGCCAAGGGGGCTCCTTGAACCCCTCCGGCCAGACTCGTCCCTTGCCGCCAGGCCGGGCCTTCGCCCTAGCCCGGCACCCGGCCGCCTCCGGCGCCCCGGCGCACGGCTCTTCGCCCAGCTTTTGTACACGTCGGAGCTTGAGACCGGGGGCCTCTGGTTCAAAGCTCGGCCTGCGGCTCGAGCCATGAACCAGAGGCCCCCTCCCGCTTTGGAAACCCGAAGGCATCGAGCGCCCTGCGTTCCTCTCCTCGGTTCCGCTCCCGCTCCGGCCACCCCCCAGCCGCTCAGAGCGCCACATTTGCGCGTTGGGCGGTCGCTGGGGACGCTGCCTCCTCGCCGGAAGCGGCGCTGGCCGGCGCTTCACCAACGCGCTGCATGCGTTGCCAGCGCTCAGGCCAGCGAGTGGAGCAGCGCTGACAGCGCGCTCGACCTCCGCTCGAGCGGTCTTGGAGCCTCGCTGCGAGCGCGATCGCGCATGACAGGGACCGAGCAGCCGGACGTTGCCGCGCATCCACCTGGAAGCTTCCAGTGCCAACTCACGATCACCTTCAACACGATCGAGGCTGAAACTTGAAGCCGTAGGCCGTCATCTCCCTCCTCATCGCACGGTGCAGAAACTCATGGCTTCGAGGACGCCCGCCCCCAGCAGCGGCAAGGGGGACCGGCCCTGCGGGCACGGGCAAGACGCGAAAGCACGGGATCGCGACCGCGGCCCCACTCCCACGGCCCGCCGCCGTCACGCCCCGTGCAGCCTTCGCTGTCCGAGAAAGCGCCTTCTCGGACCTTGCCCTCACTCCCTCCTCGCCTTGGCCTTCGGCTTTACATAAGCGAAGCCTATGTAAACTGGGGACGGGCAATCTTGCGTGTCTCCGGTCGGCTACCCTTTGGGTAACCGACGCCCCCGCCCCTCACCCCGCCCGCCCTGCCACCCCCGCCCCCATAAAGCAGAACAACGGGAGCCAGCCATGTTTTCGTTGCACGAAAACGGTCAGGTGCTCCCGTTGGTCGCACCTGTACAGGCTTGAATTCAGGGATGGAAGCAACTTGAGAAGGTCACCTCATGGTACTGTCCGGCAACTATTGGAGCAACTGTACGCAGTCCCGTATGCTCCGAGGGGATCGAAGATCTCAAGCACGAACGCCAAAGGGCGCGGGCAGCCTGGCAGGCCGAGCAAGCGAGCAGACCAGCTTCGCTCAAAGCTCATCGGAGTCAGGCTGTCTGAAAGTGAGCTTGTGGTCCTGCAGGAGCGGGCCGAGGGGCAGCCTCTTTCAACATGGATGCGCGAGGAGCTGCTTGCCCCTCGCAAGGGCCGGGCGGGGGAGATTCCCCGAGCCAACCTCGCGATTGCGGGCCAGCTCGCGAAGCTGGGCAACACAATCGACCAACTCGTCCGCCTGGCCCTCGCCGGCCAGGTTCCAATCCAGCTCGAGCCAATGCTGAGACAGCTCTTTGGAGCGGTCGCCCTCTACCAGCGGGAGTTGCTCGAAGGTCCCGGCAAGCACCGGCCCGAGCAGGCCACGGCGAAGCGCCGGAAATGAAGGTCTGCTTTAGGCGCCAGCCAGACGCAGCTCGAAGTTTTCAAGCCGAAGGACTTTGACGACGTAGCTGAGGGCCATGGACTTGGCGGTCGAGTAATCCGCCGCGAGCAAGGGGAAGCTCTCCTCCCTGGCGAGTCCATTGCGGTCAAGGTACTCCACGGCGGCCTCGAATCGGCGAACTCTTCTCATACGGCGGGTCTCCTGAGGTCTGACCTCTGTGTGTGGCTTCGGTTCCGGTCCGCGCAGGGGAGCCAGCTCCCGCCGCAGACTGGCCCGCCTCGCCTCCAAGGGAGCGTCTGTACCTTGACCTGGAGTGGAGCTACACTTAAGCAGACTCCTTCACAAGGAGGGCGTCTCCACCAAGGATTCTCCACTGTGTTTTTATGTAGAGCTTGACCTTGACTAGAAGACGGGTTTCGAGTGCGCCCGCCCGAATCATCTTATCGAGCCCTTCCCAAATCCTCTTAATTTGCTCCTGCGACTTGTAGTCGAGCACTAGCGAGTCAATTGCCGACAAAGCCATTTCGCACACTTCCAAAGCCCCCTCTAAGTCTCCAAGCCGAGATTTGAAACCAACCAAGTAAACTAAATCTAAAAAAAATGCTCGGCTTGAACGCCGATCGAGATCAACGGCGATTGCGTCTCGAAATATGGCTTCCGCTTCCTCAAATCTTCCCAACGCCTCCAGCAAACGTCCGATTGTAAACTGCCGACGGAGCTGGACGAAAGGATCAGTGAATTGGTCCAAGGTGGCCCCAAGGTCATCGAATCGCCGCATGGCCTCGTGGGTTTCGCCTAAAGTAATCAGCGCATCGACTCTTATGCTTTCAGCAAACATATGGAGGCGCTTGTCCTCCATAGGAATAAGAGATTCTGCGCAAGCCAAGAAGGATAGCGTCTTCGCTGCCTCAGCATCCAGCCACACATACCCGTTCTGGACCATCGATTTGGCAGCCAAGCCTAACTCTCCGGCAGCCATAAACTTGTCGGCAGCCCGCGCAAGTAAATCACTTGCCAGATCCAAATTACCCAAGTCGCCTTCAATGCAGCCTTCCACGAAGAGAAGTCTCCCCATTGAAACATCGCTGCCCGAACCATTCTTAAGGTGGTCGTGCCCTTGGCGGATTGCTTCTCGTGCCACAGGCCACCGAGCTGACCGCCTTCGAGCTCGTGCCAGATCAGCGTAGCAATGAGCAAGGAGATCCGCTCTCGCTGGATCTCCCGGAGGTCCTTGAATCTGATGCGTCGCGACGATGGCTAAGCCTGCCCACTCCTCACCCTCAAAGGCAGCCCCAGCAGCGCGCGCCTCGGCCAGCAAAACGTGGACCGCAGCGTATGTGTGAAACCGTTTCTCTCGGGAAACGGCATCCTTTCTCTGCTTTTGTTCCAAACCTCTGATTGAGGCCACAAGAGCAACCGCTCCGAGATCCTCCTCAAGGCGGGATTGCTCCAGGCGATAGCGTTCCACCAGCGCCCACCGACGGGGCTCCTTCGAGGGAAGAGAATCCCTTCTGCCTTGAATCTGACTCAAGAATTTACAGGCATGCCGCCAGCACAAACCGCAGGCGAACAGGTGCTCGGCGAGCCCCGCTGACGCCTCTCCTTCTAGGAGAGTCGAGAGATCACTAGTGGAGACGTGAACGTAGCGCATTTAAGCAGTTCCTTCCCAAGGAGCGGTGGAGCGCATGTCTGGAAGCTATGTCTTAAATATACCGTCCGTATTATAGGCGAAAAGAAGGGGCCGCCAAGTTGGCGACCCACATAGCTCGGGCCTAGCTCTAGCCATTCGGCCCCTATTCGCCGACCTGCTCATGTGGGGGCGGAGGAGGTTGGGTCAGCCCATCCGGGTCCCAACCGCTTCCCTGCTTGATGGAGCCAGCCATGAGGAGGTAGGACAGGTACACGAACAGCAGGGCAGACAAAAGTCTGAGCATAGCTTCTCCCTTTCGTGTAGGCCAGTACGGTGCTTTGTCGCCCCGATCGGCTACACCTACGGTCGAAGTGTGTGCTCGTACGGCGAAGAGGACAAGGTGTAGCCATGAAAGGGAGCCACCCAGATATGGGTTTGATGGAGAGATTTCTGGCGGTGTTGTCGAACCGGAGGGAAAATTGTTTCGTTGTAAGGCATCTATTGTCTCGTTGTCCTGAGTGCTTGGAGACTGCACGGCAACTCGCTGCCGACCATCCTGTGTTTGTGGGACACCCTCGCCGGGAGTATGAGCGAACATCGTCTTCTGGGCGACGTAGCAGCAAGCAGGCCCATCCATCTAGTCAGGTCATAAACAATTTTGGTAGAGCGAACCCTCCTAGTTTCGACCACGAGTCCAGCGAGGTATTGATCCTTGGGCCTCCCGAGGGTGAGTCATGACCGTCATGTAATTAGTTGGCTCCGCGGGCTGCCCGCAATGCCGCCAAGTGACGGGCCGAGTCTGGGCGATGGGAGAGACAAGGAGAGGAGACCGGAAGATATGACGACGCTTCAAATAGAAGTCGAGCTGAAAGCCGCAAGCCTCGAGCTCAATGCCGCCCGTACGCGCCTGCTGAGTCTGGAAGCTAGCCTTCCCATGACTGCCGCCGAGACCTCCGAGGAGGATCTGGAGGAGGTGAGCGCGATCACGGACGTGCGGTCCGTTTTGCGCTGTGTCTTAGAGGATTCCGTCCGGCCCGCGATCGAGTCCCTTGAGAGGGTTCGTGCCCAGGTGGAGCCGGAGCAGGCCGAATGATCCCCGCCCAGGAGGAGACTTCAGCGGAGCAACTGCTCGGCGAGCTGTTGGCCTGCCCGCTTGAGGAGCGGGCGGCGCTTCTGGAGAAGGAGAGGTTTCGCAGCAGCGAATTACTCGACCTGCTTCTGGAGGAGTGCCAGGCCGCTCTGCCCTTCGAGCCGGCCCGAGGAGAAGAGCTGCTGGCGGCGGTCTCCACTCTCGGGCGGTACTTCGAGCAGGAGGGCGCAACGGAGCTCGGCTTCGAGCTGGAGCGCAAGGGCCGCGCGGTCTGCCTGAGAGGCACGGCGCGGAGGCTCGTGGGGGACCACCGGGGAGCGGAGGCCGCCTTCGATCACGCGGCCTTCATGGAAGTAGGGCGAGGGGCCCAGGCGTTCTTCTGCCGGAGCCTGGGACTGCTGCGGTGGGACCAGGGGCGCTACGAAGAAGCCACCGCTCTAGTCCGCCACGCGGCGCGCCGCTATGAGGAGAGCGAGTGTGTTGAGGAGATGGCCGTCTGCTTGGCGCTGGAGGGCATCCTCGGGGTGGACCAGATGGCGTTCTTGGAGGCCGCGCCGGTTCTGGAGGCGGCGCTGGAGGAGCTCGACGGCGAGCGCCGGCCGTGGCTGGTTTGCCAGGCCTCACTGAGCCTGGCTCTGTGCCGCTTGAAACAGAATCAAATTCTCCAGGCGAGAGCCCTCTGGGCAGGAGCCGGGCTCTATCGCGCCAGCGTGCCCGCAGAGGCCCGGGTGGGGCTGGATTGGCTGGCGGGCACGGTGGCGGCCGGCCTGGGCGACGGGGCCGGCGCCGAAGCGCTTCTCCGCCCGGCCCGGCAGGCTTTTCTTGCCGCCCGCCAGCTCCCTGAGGCGACGTTGGCGACGATCGACTTGGGGGAGCTCCTCGTCAAGGCCGGGCGGCAGCCCGAGCTTGAGCCCCTCGTGGAGGAGGTGGAGGCAGCTTTCGAGGGCGGGCCAGGGCTGGAGGTCACTTTGGGTGGCCTGGAGTGGCTGGTTGTGGACGCGAAGGCCGGCGTTCTGGAGGTTCCTGCCTGGCTGGGTATGCGTTCGGCCTTGCGGCTGCTCTGGCACCACCAAGGCGTTTTCTTCCAGCCGGTGCCGTTCGCATGAATTTGGCTCTGGGGTTGGCCGAGCAGTTCGAGCTGGAGGTGAAGGTGGCCGGCCGGATCTCGCTGCCGGCGGCGGTGACTGCCGCCCTGAGCCTGGAGCCGGGGGACGCCTTCGCGATCACGAAGAACGATCTGTCTCTTCGGCTCGACAGCGAGCGGGAGCTGGGGGCGGACTGGGCGGAGGGCTCGTTGCCGGAGCGCTGGTGGCGGGAGTTTCTGTGCCGGCGTCGGACGGTGGTGGAGGCGGACGGCTCGCTGGCGATCCCCTCCGATCTTCTTTCTCTACCCGAAGGGGTCCGGCTGGTGCTGGAGGTGGTGACCCGAGGCTTGAGCCACGAGGTGTATCTCTACCGGGTGGACGGTTGAGAATGCGGTACGAACCTGGGCCGGAGCTGCGTAAGGCGCGGGGCGTCTACGCCACCCCGCGGCCCTTGACGAGGTGGGTGGTCAGCTCGGTGGACTCGCTGCTGCGCAGCACGTTGGGCTGGCCGGCAGGGCTTGGGGATTGCCGGGTGCGGCTTCTCGATCCCGCCGCCGGACCCCTGAATTTCGTCCTGGAGGCGTACCGGCAGGCGATCGCCCACCACCGCCTGAAGTCTGGGCGGGCGGGTCTCGAGGAGCTCGTGCGCGGCCACCTGCTGCCGCACTTCCAGGGCATCGAGATCCTGCCGGACGTCTGGACGGCGGGCCTTGCGGCGGCGAGAGGAACCCTGAAGAGGCTGGGCGTGGACGTACCGCCGGGGGAGATTCCCCTCTTCCTTGCGGACGCCCTGGCGGGTCCGCACCCACCCGGCGCACCAGCCGCCGAGCCGAACGTCATCCTCGGAAACCCTCCGTTCAACGGACGCCCCGGCCCCGCGAGCCCCTGGATGGCGGAGCTGCTGCGGGAGTACTTCTCCGTAGGCGGCCAACCGCTCGGCGAGCGCAACCCGAAGTGGCTCCACGACGACTATGCGAAATTTCTTCGTTTGGCTCAGTGGCGGATCGACCGGGCCGGCGAAGGAGTCGTCGCCTTCGTGGTCAACCACAACGCTCTCGACGCTCCGACCTTCCGGGGTCTCCGCCATTCACTTCTGGGCACGTTCGAGCGGATCTACGCTCTCGACCTTCACGGCAACCAGCGTAAGCGAGAGACCGGCCCCTCGGGCCAGCGCGACGAGAACGTCTTCCAGGGCGTGGCCCAGGGGATTGGCGTCCTCCTTCTGGTGAAAAGGCCCGGCCTGACCCGGCAGGTGTTCCGGGGAGACCTCTACGGCACCCGGCCGCACAAGTTGGCCACCCTTGCCCGGACGACCGTCGAGACGCTTCCCTGGGTGGAGGCAGCTCCCCGGGCGCCGCAATATCTGTTTCGGGGCACGTCGGCGGGGCGGCACCGGGAGTATCACCGGGGCGTACCCCTGCCGGAGATTTTCCCCCTGCACTCCCTGGGAGTCGTGACGGGCCGGGACGCCAAGTTTCTCGCCCTGGACCGCGAGGCCTTGGAACCCGGCCTGACCGGTGCCCGGCGAAGGCAGGTCACGTCCTTCCTGGCACGGCCCTTCGACCTGCGGCACGTGCTGTTCGAGGACGGGGCGCTCGCCCGCCCTCGCCGGGCGGTCATGGAGCACCTGCGCCATGGCGGCAACCTGGCGCTCCTGGCTTTGCGCCAAGCTCTCCCCGAACCCGGTGTCTTCGTCACGCGGTGGGTCACCGGCCACAAGGTGGTGAGCCCCTATTCTCCCAACGCGGTGTTCCCGCTCTACCTCCTGCGGGCGGGCCGGGTGGTGCCCAACCTGGAGCCCGGGCTGGCCGGCCGGCTGGCGCAGAGGCTCGGCGCAGCCGTCAATCCGGAGGATCTGCTCGGGTGGGTCTACGCCACCCTGCACGATTCGCGATTCTTGAGCCGTTACGGCGAGGAGATGCGCACCGCCTTTCCCCGCATTCCCCTGCCCGAGGATGGCCAGCAGTTCGAGCGCCGGGCCGGCCTGGGCCGGGAGCTGGTCTCGGCGCACCTGCTCGAACACCCCCAGCTCGTCCGGGCGCCGGGCTGTGTCCTGTCCGGGGATCTCGGCTCGCCCCTCAGCACGCACCGTCAGGTTCTCGCGAGTTATGACGAAGCCGAGGGCCGGGTCCGGCTCAACGAGGCGGGGCTTGCCTTTGAGGGGATCGAGCCCGAGGTGTGGCGCCACCGGGTGGGCAGCTATCCGGTGTTGGAGCGCTGGCTGCGGGCGCGGGCCGGGCGGGTGCTGCGTTCCTCGGAGGCCCGTGACTTCCGGCGGACCGTGGCGGCGCTGCGCGTCAGCCGCGACATCCAGATTCAGATCGAAAACGCTTAGGGAGACATTCAGGAATGGATGCAGACACCAAGGCGGGCACTTCGCCGGAGGAGGATGAGCGGGTCCCTCTCGCCCGGATCGTCAAGGAGTCTGGCTTGCCCGAGTCCCGCGTCCGCCTCGCTCTCGGCGAAGCCGGGGACCGGTTGCGGGTCTACCCTGGCAAGGACTACGAAGGGCGCGAGGATCGCAGGAAGAAGCTCTACCCGCTGTCCTACACGCTCGCCTTGCTGCAAGAGCCCGGCGACAGGGAGGCAAGGCCCGACCTTGAAGCCGACGAGCGGGTGCCGTTCGAACGGGTCGTGACGGAGCTGGGCTGGAGCCCGGCCACGGCAAAGCGGTATCTGGCGCAAGGGCGGCGGCTCGTCCACACCTTCCCGGACCCGGCGGACAGCCGGAAAAAGCTCTACCCGCTGCGGTACACCGTCAAGCTGCTTCAGAGAGAGCAAGGCCGAGTGCAGGCCCGGCGATTGCGGTCGAAGGATGAGGGCGCTGGCTACTGGGCTGCCCTGGCGAGCCTGAAAGCCTCCGCCGGCCGGCTCCGGCAGATCGCCAGCGAAGCTTCGGCGCTTTCCAAGGAGGTGCGGGCCGCTTTCGACGGGCTGAGACGCAGGCCACCTCTGGTCGTAGAGATCTACACGCTTCCTGATCCAGGCTTGGACCTGGTGCACCCCCTCCTGGTGCTGGTGACTCCCTTGCGGTCGGTCTTGTGGCGGGCGACCCTGCCCGAGATCGCCCTCCGAGGGGAAGCGAACACTCCCGAAAGCGCCGTTACGGACCTGCGCGGGAAGCTAGCGGAGAAGTTCCGCCAGCTCCAGGCGGAGCCCTCGCTGGAGCCGGACTTGTGGCGACTCTTGAGCGGGCTCATCCGAGTGAGACGACCCCGCAGGAAATCAGGAAAAGGAGAAGAGGCTCGGCCATGACGTGGATGGCGATTCGGGCGAATGAAGAAGAAGTCCGGGCGGCGCTTCAAGGTGCCGGCATCGAGGTCATCGAGACGGGGAGCGGCCACTCCTGCCTCGCCCAACTCGTCAAGCCGGCAGATGCGGCCTTTGTCGCCCGGTTCGCGGGCGAGACGCAGCAAAGGACCCCGGCCTCGGACAAACAGTTGTTCATGGCCCTGCTCGGCATGGTCACCGCCCAGGTGAGTCAGGCAGGGGGCTGCATTCTCGATCTTCGGGAATGTGGTCTCGGCGCCGATAAGGCGAAGGCGATTGCCGAACGAGCGGGGCTCGACGTCTCCATTGGGCTGAAGGCGGTTTACACGCCGCGCCCGGATACCGAAGTGTCAGCGTGGGAAGCGAGGACGGAATGAGAGACGAGTCTGAGGCCGGCCCAGGGCGCCTTTTGGCGGATCTTCCTTTTCTGTCTCCCTCTGAATGGCGGATCTTTTTGGTTCTGTCGATCCGGAGTCCTCTCTCGGTGAAAGAGCTCCTGGCGGAGCTTTGTCGTTGCGATGCCGGCTTCCGTCAAGGCATCTCGACGTTGAGCACCCTGCTCCAGCGGCTCATAGCCAACGGATACGTTGAACGGACCATGGACCGACGTACGATTGTCTACAGGCCCACCGTTGCTATGGAACCCGCCCTACGGAGACATGCCGAGCGCTTCCTCACAAGCTTCACGCAAGGCCGCCGGGAACAACTCGAGATCCTTCTCGACCTGATCACGAGCCACCTTAGTTAGTTAGAGCGGCGGTTCCGGCGGACCTACCGGATGCGGAAAACCCGCTCCCTGTGCCATGGCAGGTAGGCGCGATGGCCGGGTGCGAGTGCCGTGACGAACTGGGGATTTGCCAGCCCCAAAATGTGTCTCGCGGCCTCTCCGAGCGCGCTCGACACCACGACGGCGCCGTCGTCGGTCAGGGTTATGAGGCCGCAGTCGAATGCCGCGTCCAGGTGGGGCGCCAATAAGAGACCGTTGAACACGTCGAGTCGCTCGCCATCGCTGCCGCAGACTGCCCATGGCTTGATGTGGCTCGCACGGAGGAGCTCAGGCACGGCGAGGCCGGTGACAGCACAGCGGCCCTCCCAGTAGTCGAGGAGCCCTGCGCGGAAAATGTTCTGACCGACCCGCTGAATCACGAATCGCTCAGTTTCGGTCGAGCACGGTAGCGTAGCAGTCTGCCTTTCAAAAGTATGGAGCAACTCGTGGGGCAAGGCCTTCGAGAGCTGGAAGGCGCGGCGGACGAGGCGGTGCAAGTCAGAGAGGCTCGTGACGACGCGTGCGGCGATTGCGCTCTCGGGAAGATTGGCGCTAACCGTAGTTCCTATATCGAGTGCGGTTGCGACATTGCCGTGGGAGAGTGAAACAAGGAACAGATCTCCAGATGCCGAGAGCCAGATGTTCAGGGGACACTGGGTGCTCGCGAAGGCGAGCCATGCTCCCTCGTGAGGCAGCTCCCGATCGAAGCCGTTGTCGATCGCCAGCTTTTCGAGCAGGGTGAGCGTGGCGGCAGACGGACCCAGGAGCGGCTCTGTCATGTGGCGCCCTTCACCGTGCGTCTGCGGGCGGACATCACAGATCGACCTGAAACAGCCGCTGCTGTTCCTCACCGGCGCTGAGTTCCAATCGCACTTTTGATCGCACCGCTTCAGGCGGATCGGTCGTCGTCGTCACGATGTATTGGAATGGCGCGGTACTCTCGTCCGGTCCAAGCTCGAAGATCGCCTTGAAGAGACGCGCGTAGGTCCACGGATCGAGATCTCCCTCGCGAGGGCTGTCATGCACCAGAAACGCTGGGGCTCGCGAATTGCCTTCAACTGCGCACAACATCGCCGCCAGATCGAAGAGCACGATCTGGAGCGAGTTGAGCGCCACAGAACGGCGTATCCCGCGCCACTCGATCCTTGGGTGCAGGCCGTTGCCATCCAGCACAATTGTCCCTGTTGCCTCGGGCGCGACGATTCGTTGAATCAGGAAATTGAACCAATGTTGAAGTTTGCTCGTCGAAAACGCGGCCAACCCAGCGACCTGGCCGTCCTGAAGCCCCCGGAGCTCCTCCTTGGCTTCCGCATCGGCGCGAAGCGCAGCGTCGCTCTGCACCCGCAACTCAAACAATCGACGGACCATCCCCTTGGTTGCCCATGCCTCCTGGCTTGCGCTGGTCGTTGCGGCGGCAGCGTGTTGGTGAGCCTCGATTCTTCGCCGTAGCGCCTTTACTTTTTCCTCGAGCGCGGCCTTGTCCCCCCTGAGCGCAGTCAGGTTTCCTTCGGCCTCCGCGAGGTCGGCCAGCACCTTCTCCCGAGTCGCGGAAGTATCGGCGGCCTTCCTTTCGGCGGAGGCTGGGTCCGGAAGGCGGGGAAGCGGGCACACGAATTTCGCCTGATCGACATCCAGCGGCGTGCCGTCATACGGACAGACGGGTTGCTTTGCCTCCCGCACATTAGCCCAGTGCTCGGCCCTCTCTCGCTCCAACAGCTTCGCGTACTCTCTCTCGCGGTCGACCTCGCCTTCAAGGTTGGCGACCAGCTGGTCTGCTCTCGCGAGTTCTCCAGAAGCCAGCTCCAACTGCACCTCGTCACGCGCGTGCGCCGGGTCCATGGAAAGGGCGCTCGTCGATCGAATTTTCTGATCGGCAAGTGCCATCAGCAATTGAAAATGCTTGTCTCTTGCAGCCTGCTCGTCCTGAAGAGCTCAACCACCGGGGGCCAGATGCGGTCAGCCTCTACGCCCAGGGCGGCCTGAAGATCGTCTCGCAGTAGATTGAAACGCGCCTCTATCCGGCGAGCCGCAGTTCGTGTCGCCTCAGCTCGACCGGTGGCTTGCGTGACTTCATTTCTCGTCACTCTTGATGTCTCAGAATAAAGACCTGTCGCGACACGAAGTACGTTCAGCCGAGTGTCGGCCCCCGCATTACGAACGGGAGACTGAGAGCTGGATTCCGGGTGCCTCCAATGAGTCAATCCGTCTATACGGCACTCCTGGTCCCTGGTCAGCCACGCGAGGACGAACTGCCAGGCGCTCTGAACATCCGCCATCTCGGCGAGCAGGCGTCTCTGACCATCGTCGAAAACAGTCCCTTCGATCTCGTTGCGGAAAACGCTGAAGGAGCCGCGGAGACTCTCATCCGCAAGTTGCTCGACGCGCTCCGCCTTCATTGCGCGATCGTCCCGCGGAGCTTCCGAAGCGCCTCCGAACCACCCAGGTCTCTCCTCGGAGTCTGATCTCCGCTCCGACTGCGCCGTCAGGGAACCGTGTTCTGATCGCTTCGGTGTCCTCGGGGTCGGCAAACGAGTCCTCTCCAAGGCAGTATCGAAGCAGCCGGCAGAACAGGGTCTTTCCTGCGGCATGGCCGGTGGCGAGAGCCTTGGGGTCGCCGCCAGTCGGCGACCAGACGATGTTCAAGCCCCGATGCAGGGCGACATTGCGGATGGGTTCGTTGGCCACATCGTGCCAGAGCAGGATACGGCGGACCCAAACCGTCGGTTCCGCCCTCCCGTCAGCGCTCGCGAGGCCAGGAGGTTCAGGGAAAGGTAGCCTCCTTTGAGCCGGCTTACGCGACATGTAGGTACTCCATCTGCTTGGTCACCTCCCCGTCCTTCGCGGGCGCCGTCGCCAACCATGAAAGGACGACGAGCGTGCGGGCATCGAATTCGGGAGAGGGAGCATCGGTGACACCCGGCCCCGCCCTCCACAGTCCGTTTGTCTCTTCCGAGAGGACGTTCTGCTGGATAGCCTTGCGGATTACAATACTCCACGGGATTCCAAAAGCACCGACCGACGTGACATTGAGGTTCTCGCGGCCAATCACATTGCTCCATGTATTCGCGGACATGCTATCGAACTTCGGTAGCATAAGCCGCGGAAGCAGCGCGAGAACTACGGCGCGCTCGACATCCTCACGAGCACGCGGCCCCGGAAGATTGCGCAACACAGCGGCCAACGCAGCCGTGCCGAGATCCACGCCTGACAGACTCGTTCCCCACGCTCCAGCCCCGAGCCCGACTTGCGCGCGCGCTGCGACCTCGGCAAAGAGTTCGAGTCCCCATACTGGCGGCACGAACGGGCGAGAAGGAAACGGGACAACGATGTCGGTGCGGGGCGGATGCGCAACCCGCGGGTCGGCGGGAGGCGGGTCGAGCCGAGTGGCATAGGACTGGCCAGTGCGGGCGGCCTCAGCCATGGCGTCGTAGATCTCTAAGATCAAGCGCTTGGTGCGGTATTCCCCTAGTTCTCTCTCATCGCGTCGACAGACAACCTCAAAGAAGTCCAGAAGGTACTCAGCGTCGTCGCGAGAGAAACCAAAGAGTCGCAAGAACATGGCGTCTATTTCGGCCCGCAAGATCAGCCGGCGGTCGGCATTCCAACGGAACGGCCCCCCCGAATATCCACACTCAACAGCAAATGGAAGCAAGTGGTTTGTCGTTACAGTGAGTTCGAGGACGCGGTCGACTATAAACTGCCTTGCGCTCTCGTCGAATCCGGTTGGTGGCACCACCGGCAACTGTTTGAGCACGTAGAAGCTGAGGTTCCCTCCCGTAGCCTTTTGGCGTGTCACGTAGTCAAAGACAAACGAGTTCAACATTGCGGAAAAGACGCATGCGTCGTGCGCGCTTAGCCCCCTGACTAAGAACAACGAGTCCCCAACTCCAACTAGAGGAAGCACTGTCGCAACCACACTGCGCGCATCTGCGACTGCGTTGATCGTTCGCCGATAGACCAGCAACCAGCTTTTCTTTCCCGTGGCTTCATTGCGAACGGACTCCAGCGGCAGCCAATATCGTGGAATTGGAGCCCATTCGGGATCCTGCAGCTCCTTCAAGCTCGGTTTGCCGGTTCGCGCCCGCCGGCGAAAGAGAGCTTCCCCCTCATCGAACTCTCCAAAGGTGGCGTGACGGTGATTGAATTGGTGTGCGAGCTTGGACTCATACAGCGGAATGTAGGATTCTTCTCCCCGGATGAATCGGTTACCAACCAAGACCCAGCCGTCAAGCTCCAAATCGCTACGCGACTTGAAGTCTTTGGAAGCGCTGGCCATGTGGAACATGGTTCCGAGTTCCACATTCCACGAATTGTCCTGCTTCTCCTCGTTTTCAATCACCGGAAATCGTTCGTAGATGCTTCGAACGATCTGCATGTCGCGCGCACTCCGAAAGACGGGGAGGTTGCGGGTGTTCGGATTGAAAAGGGTGACGTCTGCTACGCCAAGTTCGTAGACACGAGAGGAATCTCTAAGGCCATTGACTGACCAGAGTTGACCGGCGATGCGAAAACGACCCTCCCCCTGGCGGCCAACAACCAGCAGGGAGAATGACATCGTGCTTTCGACCTGCGCGAAGGTGTAGCCGCGGTTGGTGAAGGAGAGGAACGAATGTAGCCGACGCGCCTCTACGAGTTCGCGCGCAAAGACTTTGTTTGTGTCGTCGGTCAATATTCCAGGCGGAACGACCATGCCGCAAATGCCTGCGGGCGACAGAACGGCGCAGCCTAGCTCGGCAAATACCGAGTAGGTATTTACGTCGCCTCTGCCGCAGAGCGGGAATCGAGACGAGTTGGTTAGAATGGCAGCTTGTCCTGAGGCCATCCTTTGCTCAGATTGAAATGTCACCAGGAAATCCGGGTGGCTTGTCTTGAGATCATTGATCTGCCTCTTTCGTGCTGCAGCGTTTCTCGCTTCCGCAATCTCCGGGGCGCGCTCTGCAAACCATTCTTCTTCCTGCAGCTTCACCCGCTCCCACGGTGGATTCCCCAGCACCACGTCGAACCCACCCCGCGCGAACACCTGCGGGAACGCCAGGTGCCAGTGGAAGAAGTGGTACTGCTCGGCCAGCTCCTCCGTCGTCTTCACCGTGAGCGTGGTCGGTTGCCCTCTCCGGTCGCGGATCTGGAGCCAGACCTCGTTCGTCGGTGCGGCGTCCTGAAGCGGCCCCGGCTGCTTGGGCCAGACGAACGCGGCGCACCAGGCGTCGGCGACGAGCTTCTGGTGGCGATAGGCGTCCGAGTCGAGGAGGTCTTCCCAGCGCTCTTCCTTGCGCGCCAGCGCCTCGACGTCGGTGTCCGGCGCCGCCTCGAGCTCGGCGACCGCGCGCGCCACCATCTGTCGTCTCGCTATCGGCCGGCTTCGTCCATAGCGTGTCGAGCGCGCGCTGGCCTCCTTCGGCATCTCTTGTTCCGCTTCTTGAGCGCGCTTGCGACCTTCCTGTCGTCGCCTTCGATCGGCTCCCAGGCTGCGTCCGGGATCCCGTTTGCCATCAGCTCCGGCGTCGTGCCGAGCAGCGCGTTGCCGTGCTGGATGTGCGAGTCGAGGAAGGTGAGCGGCAGGCCGGGCTCGACGGCCTCCATCCACAGGCTGACCTTGCACAGCTCGACGGCCATCGGGTTCAGGTCGACGCCGTAGATGCAGCGGCCGACGACCTGGCGCAGCGCGTGGCGGTACTCGGCGGCCGACGGCGTGCCGTTCGCCTGCGAGACGGGCGACGTGCGCCGGCGAGCCGGCGCGCGGCGGCGAGCAGGAAGTGGCCGGAGCCGCAGGCGGGGTCGACGACGGAGAGCTCGAGCAGCGCCTCGACCGGCCGCTCGGGGTTCGCGGCGACGGTGCTGGCGACGACCGGCTCGAGCGCGCTGTCGAGCAGCACCTGCACCAGGCTGTCGGGCGTGTAGTAGCTGCCGCGTCGTCTTGCGCGCGTTGCCCTTGGTCTCGCCGCCGGTCGCGAAAGCGAAGCGGCGGCCGTCCCTGCGTGATCTGCGGGACCAGCTCGAGCAGGCTCTCGTAGACGCTGCCGAGCTCCTCGGGCCCCATGTCGCGCCAGTTGACGCGCGCGAGGCCGGACGCCTCGCGCAGCCAGGAGAGGCGGAACACGGCGAGGAGCAGCGCGCGGTTCTCGAGCTTCGCGGCGTCGAGCGTCGGGCACTGGGTCGGCGCGAAGATGCCGGCGAGCGCGGGCAGCGCCGAGCCGCGGCTCGCCCGCGGCGAGGCCGCGGAAGACGATCTTCGTCGCCTCCCACAGGTCCGAGAAGCGGTCGTGGGCGCTGCGCTCGGACCGACCGGTCGCGCAGGCGCCGCAGGCCGTAGCCCTCGGCGTAGAGCCGCCGCGCTGCGTCGGACGAGCCCTCGGGGTGGAGCAGGCCGCGCTCCTCGACCGTGAGCAGGAAGATGAGCCGATAGACGAGCCGCAGGAGCTCCTGGAAGTAGGCCGTCGTTGGCGAGCGAGCCGTTCTGCAGCGCCGCGCGCAGCGCTGCGTTGTCGGGGTGGGCGAGGAAGCCCTGGCCGAGCGCGACGAGCGCCTCCTCGACGCCGCGCCGCAGGTGCTCGCGGGCGCGCGTGCCCTCCTCGCGGCCGGCGTCGCGCCAGGTCTCGAGCGCGCAGTCCGTCGACGGCCTGGTCGGCGCGGCCGAAGCGGGTCTCGTGGGCCAGCAGCCAGAGCGCCGCGAAGTCGGCGTAGCGCTCCTCGGTGAAGATGCGCGCGAGGTCGGCCTCGATCCACGCCGGCCGCGTGAGGCTCGCGTTGTCGCGCAGGATGCGCAGCGTGAGGCCGTCCGTGGCGAGGCCCCAGAGTCGCGCTCGTCGGCGGCGTTCAGGTACTCCTGCGCCAGGCCGAAGGCGCTGCGCCGGCGGCCGCCGTCGCCGAAGGCCGGCGCCAGGCGTGTCGAGGCCGCTGCCGGCGCCGGCGGGAGCGATCACCACGGGCACCCGGCCGCCGAGCGCGGCGAAGCCGATCGGGTAGCGTGCGCTCGGCGATCACCGGCGGCTCGGCCGCGGCGAGGGAGGCGAAGCCGAAGCTCTCGCGCAGCAAGCGCGAGGACGAACCGCTCGGCGAGCGCCTGCGCGGCTCGGGCCTGTGCCGCCCGAGCGCCGGCCGCGAAGTCGCTCCAGTGCGCCTGGGCGATGCGCCAGTAGCGGCCGATCTCGTCGCGGAGGTTGCAGCCCCTTGGGGACGCGGTAGTCGGCCTCGCTCTGGCTGCCGGCCGCGAGCTGCGGCGACGCGGGCCAGCCACTCGGGCGAGAGCAGGCCGCCTTCGATGGAGAGCGCCTCGAAGGCGAGCTGCGCGCGGGCTCGCGGCTGGCGCGACGCTCGATGCGCGTCTTCGACTGGCTGCCATGCGTCAGTCCACCCTGCGGCAGCAGCACGAAGAGGCCGATGACGTCGAGCCGGCAAGGAGCGCCTTGACGCTGTAGCTGCCGCGGGCCGCGGCGGCCTCGCGGACGCGGCGGTGGTCGGCGAGCAGCGCCTGGGCGCGGCGCTCGGCGAAGGCGTCGAGGTCCGCGGCTCGACGCGTCAGCAAGCTCGAGCGCCTGCGCGACCGCGCGCTCGCGCACGTGCGGCGGCGGGTCGCCGGCCGGCGGCGGGCGCGAGAAGCGCGAGCGCGTCGGCGCCCTCGACGAGCGGGCGCCCGCGGCGCCGCTCCAGGCGAGCGCCGTCGCCTCCTCGACGAGGAGCGTCGTCGCGCCGCGGCCCGGCCGCTGGGTGACGAGCTGGTGGCGCAGGCGCAGGAGCGCGACGGTCGTGCGCTCGGTGACCGCCGCCGAGACCCAGCAGCCGACGCGCCCGAGCACGCCGGGGTCGGCGCGATCACCGGCGGTGCCGTCGCGTCGCTGTGCGCGAGGGTGCGCTCGAGCAGCGTCTCGGCGAGCACCGACACCAGCGGGTGGCTGCGCTGCACCGGTCGGCAGCGCGGCGCGGGCGGGTAGGCGAAGTCGATGCGCAGCGTGCCGGAGAGCCCTTCGGCCTCGAGGCGCTCGCGCACGTCCTCGGGAAGCGGCGCCGAGCGGCGCCTTGAAGCCGCGCCGCAGCGGCTCGAGCCCGGAGCCGAGGCGGCGAGCGCGCGGCCGGTGAAGCGCTGCACGTCCTCGCGCCCGCCGACGCGCGGCGAGCGGTCTTGCTGCCACTCGGGCAGCACGTCCTCGGGCTTGAGGCGGCGCTGCGCGAAGACCGTGCGGTTCTGCTTCGCCTTCTCGGCCGCGTCCTGCCACGCGTCTCGATCGCCTGCGCCTCGGGCAGTTCGCATGAAGTCGAGGGCGACTGCCGCTGCCGTCCTGCGCCCGCGTGCGCAGGAGCACGGCCTTCATGCAGCGCCTGGGTCAGCGTGTGCCCGTCGTCGGGCACCGGCACGGGCACGCCCAGCTCCTCGCGGATCTTGGCGGCCTTGCGCAGGATGACCTCGAGCACGGCGCCGTCGACGGGGTTGTTCGCGCCGTAGATGAGCGTCGCGCGCACGACCTTCGCGCTTCTGGCCGAAGCGATCGACGCGGCCCTCGCGCTGCTCGTGGCGCGTGGGGTTCCAGGAGAGGTCGTAGTGGACGACCGCGTCGAAGTGCTCCTGGAGGTTGACGCCCTCGGACAGGCAGTCGGTGGCGACCGAGCAGGCGGCGCTCGGCGTCGCCCAAGCGCGTCGACCTGCTCCTTGCGCTCGTCCGAGCGTCAGCTCGCCGGTGACGACGTCGACGGTGACGTCCTGTGAACGTGCCCGTCGAGGTGGCGCGCCGAGGTAGTGCGCGGTGGCGATGTAGCGGCAGAAGACGACCGGGTTGAAGCCGTCGGCGACCAGCTCGCGCCAGGTGGTCGGTCGAGCAGCTTCAGCTTCGGGATCGCCGGCCTGGCCGGCGAGCGCCTCGGCCTGGGCGATGAGGCTCGCCGAGCGCCGGGTCGTCGGCGCCGGCGGGCGGCTCGACGTCGTCGTCGGGGAGCGCGTCGGCGGCGCCGTCGAAGACGCGGTCTCAGCAGGCTCTCCGCGTCCTCGGCCTCGTCCAGCCCGGCGCGGGTGCGGAGCGCCTGCACCGCGGCGGCCGGGCTCGAGGCCACGCAGCGCATGAGCGCCAGCGTGCCCCAGAAGTTGAGCCGCTGCGCGCCGCTCGTCCCCGCCCGCCGCCGCGACGACCGCGGCGCAGTAGTCGAGGACGGCGTCGAAGAAGCGTCTCCCAGGCGCCGGTGAGCTCGTAGGTCAGCTCCTTCGTCTCGCGCCGCGGGAAGAGGTTGCCTTCCTTCCACTCGGCGATGTCGGGCCGGCGGCGCTGGACGAAGTGGCGCGACGAGCCGCTCGCGCAGCGCGGTCGCGCTCGTCGCCCGGTCGCGTTCGGCAAGCCGCTCGAAGTCGCGGTCGAGCAGGCCGAGCAGCCGGAAGAAGGCCGCCTCGTCGCCGCTGTGCGGCGTGGCGGTCAGCAGCACCAGGTGGCGGGTCGGCGACTCGGCGAGGCCCTGGAGCAGCTCGTAGCGCTGGTGGCGGCCCTGCGCCGGCGGCGGCGCAGGTGTGCGCCTCGTCGACGATCACGAACTCGGGGCAGGCGCGCAGGAAGTCGGCGCGGCGCCGGTCGCTCTTGATGTAGTCGAGGCTGACGACCGTGTGCGGGTGCGCCGAGAAGATGCTCTCGCGACGGCGGCAGGTCGCGCTCGAGGCGGCTCGCGCTCGCCGCGGTCACGGCGACCGGCGCGGAGGTGGAAGCGCGTCTCGAGCTCGCCGACCCACTGGTCGACGAGGTGCGGCGGGCAGAGCACGGCGATGCGCTCGATCTCGCCGCGGTCGAGCAGCTCGCGGGCGATGAGCGCCGCCTCGATGGTCTTGCCGATGCCGACGTCGTCGGCGATCAGCAGGCGCACCGGGTCGAGCTTGAGCGCCATCAGCAGCGGCACGAGCTGGTAGGCGCGCGGCTCGACGGCGATCTGGCCGAAGCTGCGGAACGGGCCGGCGCCGCGGCGCAGCGACAGCAGCAGCGCGTCGCGCAGGAGCAGCGCCGCGTCGTGGCCCGCCCGTCTGGCGTCGCGTCGGGCCGCGGGAAGCGCGCCGTCGCGCGACCGGCTCGGCCTCGAGCGCGAGGTGGATGAGCGTGCCGGTCCTCCTCGGAGCCGGAGACCGGGCGCACGCGCAGCGTTTCGGCGTCGCTGCCGGTGAGCACGATCCACTCGCGGCCGCGGGCGCGGACCAGGCTTCCCGGGCTGTAAAGCTCCTGGTTCGTAGCTGCAGGGAGTCGTCACGCGTTCCGTCCGAGGGCAAGCGGCGAGGCGGCTGAAAGGCTCGGCCCACGGCGGCGGTCTCGGCAGCGGCCGAAGCAGCGACGACGCTCGAAGCCGCAGGTCGGCCAGGCTGCTCGAGTGGCGCGCGGTACTCGCCGTCCAGGACCGCCGCCACGTAGTGGGCGCGCCAGACGAGCGGAAGCCGAGACTCGCCGTCACCAGCGGAGCGAGCAGGACGAGCGGCTCGGCGTCGGGCGGCGGCAGCTCGCGAGCGCGAGCCAGCGCAAGCCAGAGCGGCGCGAGCCGGGTCGTCGCGCGAGCGGGCCGACCTCGGCGCGAGCATCGCGCGGCTCGTCGGCGTCGCGTCGAGGCCGGAGCGTGGTCGCGCGGGCGAGCCGGAGCAGGAACGTCTCGCGCCTGCAGGTCGCGCCGATCGAGCAGCTCGTGATCGGGCTGGTTGTAGTACGACATCAGGCAGCGGTAGCAGGCGGCGACGCACGCGGTGTCCGGCGCGTCGGCGAGCGCCTCGGCCTCCGCGGGCAGGCCGCCTCGTCCTCGACGTCGAAGTGCATGATCGCGAGCGCCTTGCGCGCGACCTCGGCGAGCCGCGCCGGCTCGCGCGACGAGGCGGGTGAGCACGCCGGCGCCGCCCTCGGTCGCCTCGTAGAGCAGGAAGCCCGTTGCGGGCGTCGCGGGTCGGCATCGGCTCGGCGAGGATCTCGCCCTCCTCGAGCTGGAACACCGCCTCGATGCCGCGCAGCAGCGCGTGCTGCAGCGTGGCGAGCGTGCCTGCTGAGAGTCTGCGGATCGGCCGGCTGGAGCAGCAGCGCGTTCTTGCGGTCCTGCACGCTCGGCACGATCCACTGGCGCGGCGACGCGGTCGGGTCGGACGGTTCGTCGTCCTCGTCCTCGTTCTTCGGCCCAGTAGCCGGAGACCGGGTCGATCCGGAAGCCGAGCTGCGTGCGGTTGGCGCGCCGGCGCAGGCCCTTGTTGAGGCGCGTGATCGTCGCGCCCGGGCCGTAGGCGAGGCGGGCGATCTCGCCGTCGCGTCGTCGGCCGCCGCGCCGCGCCGCACGTCGAGCACGCTGGTCGCGCACCGCCCACTCGAAGGTGGTCTGCAGCTCGAAGCCCTGGCGCTGGCGCTCCTCGTCGTTGGCGGTGATGCGCTCGGCCGGCTGCGTCGCCACGTTCTCGATGCGGTAGACGTGGTTGACGATCTCGGCGTCGCCCAGCGACGATGCCGCAGGCGTGGCACATGCGACGCCTGGTCGTCGAAGTGGCCGGCGCCGCAGCGCGTGCAGATGCGGACCGACTTGCGTCGGCAGGTGCGCGTCGGCGCGTGCCGCTGTCCCTGGTGGCCGAGCGACGAGCAGCGCCCGCACGACGCGGTAGGCGCGCCCCTCGTGGTAGACGAGGCTGCGCGGCCCGAACTCGGACAGCGCCAGGAAGCGCGGGCGCTGCAGGTACGTCTGCCGCCGCGGCCGTCGCTGGTCGCCGGGACGTAGGCCATGAGCGGCAGGCGCGGGAAGTTGTAGCCCGGCAGGAAGCCCTCGGTCGCGAGGTAGCGGTAGGTGTAGAAGTCGCTCGACAGGCGTGCTGGTGCCCTGCTGCAGCAGGTTGAGCTGGTCGATCGCCTGCGCGTGGCGGCTCTTGGCGGCGCGCTTCTCCTGCTGCGGCGCGGCGTAGTCGTCCATGGTGCGGCGGGCGGCGTCGCGCTGCTGCTCGGCGGCGGTGAACAGATCGCGCCAGCGGTCGAACGCCTGCGTCGAAGCGCGCGAGCGCCGTCTGCGACGACCTCGGCGGCGAACGCGTCGCGCCCCGGGTACCAGGGGGCGAGCTCCGGCGTGAGGTCGTCCGCGAGCAGGTCGAGCACGCGCCCGATGCGCTCGATCGCCTCGCTCGGCGACGCGCGGCTGCGCCATCGGCCGCCTGACCTCGGTCTTGAGCGGGCGCTCGGGCTCCGGCGAGCACCAGGAGCTCGGCGATCGACGGGATCGAGCGGCTGCTTCGGTGCAGGCGAGCCAGACCGCCTGACAGGTGGCTGTCGACGAGATCGCGGTTGGCGAGATCGAGCAGCGGCGGGCGCACCTCGCCGTGCACCATCGCCTTCGGGTCGCGGAAGAAGTACTGGTCGTGCGGGCTCTGCGCCGAGCAGTAGGTGAGCGACGAGCGCCGCCTGGCCGCTGCGGCCGGCGCGGCCGCTGCGCTGCGCGTAGTTGGCGGGCGTCGGCGGCACGTTGCGCAGGTAGCACGGCGTTCAGCGCCGAGATGTCGACGCCGAGCTCCATCGTCGGCGAGCAGAAGAGGACCGGCAGGAAGCGGTTCGTCTCGCCGATCTCGCGCAGGTGCTTCTCGTCGGCGGCGAGCTCGTCGCGCTCCTTGCTCGCCGAAGCGGAAGCGCTTCTCGCGGACGGCGCGCTTCTCGCCGTCGACCTGCGCGGTGTGCTCGCGGGCCTCGAAGCCGAAGAGCGGATGGCCGGGCTCGCGGAGCAGGTGCGCGAGGTTCGCGTAGAGGTCGCGGAAGAAGGCGTTCTCGCCGGGTGCGCTGGCCTTCGCTCGGCGGCATCTCCGAGCTGGAACACGCACGCAGGCGTCGTTCAGGCGCCAGCCCGATCTGCTTCCGAACGGCGTGACCTCCTCGGAGACGAGGCCGTGCGTGCGAGGCGGCCCGGAGCAGCGCTTGCGATGAGCGCGTCGAAGCTCCTTCGACTTTCAGAGCTCGCGCGATCGTCGCCATTGCCGTCCCCAGCAGCTTCGACGCGCGGAGCGTCTTGCCGAGGGCGCTGCGCGAGCCGCCGCGCACGATCAGGTCCTCGTCGCGCAGCGTTCGCGTCCCTGCCGAGGGGGCGGCGAGATCATCAGCCAGCGCGGCGCGCCGCGGCTTCTCGTCGGCGCCGAAGCCCCAGGGCGCGCGCAGGCGGCTGTGGGAGCGCTGCGAGCATCTGCTCGATGGCCGTCGGTTCGAGGACCTGGCTGCGGATCGCCATCCACTTGCGCAGGTGGTCGAGCAGCTCGCGGTAGACGCGGCTGCGCACCTGCGGGCGACGCATCGCGCAGCACGGCGGGCGCGTCGGCGAACAGCTGCGTCGTCCGCGGCGAGCTCGTCGAGGCCGAGGTAGTCGACCTCGACGAGGCCGAGCTGCTCGAGGTTCGGGTTCGTGTAGCGCCAGCCGCGGCGCTGGTCGAACCAGACCCGGTAGGCGAGCACCTGGCGCAGCGTCGCTCTCGGCCTCCTGGAGGTTGAAACCCTTGAGCGCCGGCTCGAGCAGCCACTCGGCGCGGAGCTCCGGCGATCGGGCCGGTCGAAGCCGAGCGCCTTCTGCTGCGCGAGCGCCGAGCTCGTCGCTGCGCAGGCCCGCTGTCGCCGGCCGCCTCGAGCGCGCCGAGGAAGCCGGCGCGGATGAGGCTCACGAAGAGGAAGTCGTTGAAGTGCCCGGCCTGGAGCGCGGCGTCCTGGCGGTTGTCGGTGAAGCCGAGGAGCTTGCGGGTGTACGGCGTCGAGGCCCGAGTCGTCGCCGTGCATCCAGCGCAGCGCGCTGGCGACGAGCACCGTCGTCGCCGAGCTGCGGCCCTCCGCCGAGAGCGAAGCGAGGCGGGTGCGATCGCGCGCCGAGGTCGCCGTGGGTGTCGCCGCAGCGCAGGCAGAAGCGGAACTTGCCCGGGCAGGAACCAGGCGCGGGTGCCAGAGCCGATCCTGCCCGTCGGCGTCGACGCAGAACCTCGCGGGCGCGGGCGGCGCGGTAGTTGCGCTTCAGACGCGGGTTGCCCGCCGCGTCGAACTCCAGCCAGGTCTCGGGGTAGTCCTCGTCGCGGTCCTCGAAGTCGAAGTCGGCGTCGGCTGCATGGGGCGTCAGGAAGCCGAAGACCTCGCGATCTGGGTCGTCATCGTCCGGCAGCTCAGCCGCTTCGTCGTCGTCGGGCGGTCTCGGCGGGGCGTCGTCGATGTCGCGGGCGAGGAACTGTCCGCTCGCCGTCGTCGGTGACGAGCCGGACCGGGTGGTACTCGTGCCCGCAGTCGCGGCAGAAGTGGACCGGGTAGAGCCGCTTCTCCGGGTGCGCCGGGCAGGAACTGCTGCCCGTCGACGGTGACGGTCCGCTTGCCCGGCGCGCTCGAGCGTGGCGAAGGCGTGGCCGGCGCCGGAGATGAACTGGTGGAGCTTGAAGGCGAAGAAGCTGTGCGCGTTGGCGCTCGCGTCGCCGGTGCGCTCCGCGCTCGGGAAGGCTCGACACGAGCAGCAGCTCACGGAGAGCGCGCGCGGCAGGCGTCTCGGGCGCGGCCCGAGTCCGTCGGCAGAGCGCGGTGACCGCCTCGGTCGACCGTCAGCGGGCGCGCCCGGCACCCAGCGCTGGTCGACGTCCGGACCACGTGATCGCCGAGGCGCGTCTCGACCCAGATCGCGAGCGGGTGGACGCGCAGGGCTGCGTCGGTGATGTCCGGCGGCGATGCCCGCGTCGATCGCCGGGCCGAGAGCCGGCCGAACCGACTCGGCGGTCGCGTTCGAGTCGGTGACGCGCTCCAGCGTCTCGACGATGACGTTGCTCTCGGGGATCGGCGCCGCGAAGAGCTTCGAGGCGACACCGGCGACGACGCGGCTCTTGTCCTCGAGCGAGCCCTCGCTCGCCATGGTCGCCGAGGTGCCGATGCACTGCGAGCTGCTCGGGCGAGAGCCGCTCGCGCACGCGGCGCACCAGCAGGGCGACGTCCGCACCCTGGCGTCCGCGGTAGGTGTGCAGCTCGTCGAGCACGAGGAAGCGCAGGCCCGCGCAGTTGCCGATGACCTGGCGGTCGACCTCGTCCTGCCGGGTCATCAGCAGCTCGAGCATCATGAAGTTGGTCAGCAGGATGTCGGGCGGGTTGTCGGCGATCCGCCGTCGCTCCTCGGTGTCCTCCTGGCCGGTGTAGCGGGCGAACGTGACGGGCCGCTCGCCGGCGCACGTTGCCGAGGAACTTCTCGAGCTCCTCGAGCTGGCTGTTCGCCAGCGCGTTCATCGGGTAGACGATGATCGCGCGGGTCCGCCGCGCTGCCGCCCGCCGCCTTCGCGGCGAGCACGGCGTCGACGATCGGGATGAAGAAGCAGAGCGACTTGCCGGAGCCGGTGCCCGTGGTGACGACGTAGCTCTCGCCCTGCGACGGCGAGCGCGATCGCCTGCTCCTGGTGCTTGTAGAGAGAGCAGCGGCCCGCCGCCTGCGCGGAAGATCTCGGCGCACCCAGGCTCGAGCACGCCGCGACGCGACCAGGCTCGCCGACGGTCGTCGAGCGCCTGTAGCTCGGATTGATCTGGATCAGCGGCTCGGGCCAGTAGCGATCCTCGGCGTAGATCGCCTCGACCTGCTGCCGGATGTCCTCGGCGTAGATCGTCGTGAACGAGGTCGCGAAGCTCCTGTACTCGTCGACGACCCTGTCCCGCAGCGAAAATACGTCCATATTCTTGGCGGCCATTCGCCCTCCAAGCCCAGCATCTGGAGGACTCGGCCGCGGAAGCAGTGCCCCGTCGACGAGAACCAACCCAGAGACACCCGTTGCCTGCTGTTCTCGGCATTGTAGCAAGGCCGGCTACCTCTAGGCGCGTTAGGGTAGATCCTCGAGAATCACGGCGAGTTCCGCCTTGCCCTTGCCCTGGCGATTCTTCAACTCGCCCTACCAAGCCAACTCTCCATAAGGCGAGGACGCTGGTGACGGTGAATCCGGGCACCGCCGCCGGGCAGAAGAACTTTCTCGTGGCGAGCGTAAGCCAGATGAGTTAGCTCGCTAAGGCGGTTCGCCCTCCCTGCCAGGACTTCCTCCCTGATGTCTCCCCTTCGAGTATGGACCACCAGGCGTAAGCGTCAAGGCAAACCCCGTTGGGGTCGGACTTCGTCCGAGCCTTGCACCCCCCACGCCTTAGGTGGCCCCTGACTCTTCTCGAAAGGCAGGAAGGAAATCCTGCCAGAGAGGAGAGCCTATGAAGACATCTCACGCTTCCAGCAGTCTCACCCGGAAGTCTCCACAGCGGTGCAAGGACAAGAAGAAGCCACCTCGCTCTAAGGAGACCCATCCAGGCGTGAAAGCCGCCGCCGACACCCTTCTCGACGCCTTCCGCGAGGGACAGGTCCCGAAGGCTTTGTCCAACGTCTTCATTCGGCGCCGCTTCAAGACTCCCTGCAACTCGTGGAGCCTGCGCAATCGCATCCTGGCAGCCATCCACGGCCATAGTGATGCCCGTGGCTTCCGCCAATGGCAGGAGGTAGGGCGCCACGTCCGTGCCGGAGAGCGTGCCTTCTATATTCTCGGACCTCGGATGATCCGCGTTAAGGAAGATCGGCCTGAACGGGGGCTCGAAGCTGGAGACGGGGTGATGGTCGGCGTCGTCGGAATTCCCGTGTTTGGATTGGATCAAACGGAAGGCGAGCCGCTCCCCGAGAACGCTGACCTCGCCGAGGAGGCAGCTTTCCTCGCTAGCCTCCCCTTCTTCGACGTAGCCCGGGCCTGGGGGCTCAGCGTCTCAACCTACGAGGGAAACCTGGGCCGGAACAAAGGCACTTACTCGCCTTCTCACCAGGCCATTGAGTTGGGCGTCCGTAACCTGTCGACGTGGGCTCATGAGCTCATTCATGCCGCGGATGACCGGCTCCAAACCCTGGAGCTGGAGGCCGAGCTGGACCGTGAGGTCGTGGCCGAATTCGGCGCCACGGTCCTTCTGGAGTGCATTGGAGAGTCGGCAGAAAGCGACCGCGGCGGAGCCTGGAACTACATCTCGCGCTACTGCCAACGGCACGGCGCCGACCCTCTGACGACCTGTGAAGCCTTCCTCCAACGGATCGTCGCCTGTGTCACATACGTGATCGAGGCGGCTGAAGCCCTTGGGTCGGACTCTGTGGTCCTTACCCCTGACGAGTGACCCCGGTCGGGAGCGGCTCAAATCTTCTGGCCATAGGAAGGATGCGCCGGAGCCCCTACGGCGAGAGGGACTGCGATATCCTGAGACACCCTGAGAGCGGTGACGCGAATCGACCACCGGCCGCGTCACCTGAACGTTACCTATTGATCGCTTTGAAACCTATAACTCGTGCGATTAGAATCACTTACCGCTCGTCACCCTCCCTCTCCCGGTGAGGGGCGGGAGGGTTATGGCCGGCCGAAGGACGGGGAGGAGAGGGGGCCAGAGGGTGAGGGTTCAGGCGTGCTAAAATCCGAATAACTAATCCGCCGCCGTTGTTGTATCTCTCTCCCGGGGATGATTCCGGGATGAACGAGGAGCAAGCCATGCGTGGATCCAGGGTCTTCGTGCCGTGCCTTCTTCTCTTGGGGCTCGCCGGCCCGACTTTCGCGGCCCCCCGGGCCAACACCCTGGTGCGGGTCCCCAAGGATGCGAAGAACCTGGTGGTGGCCATCGGCCAGGTGGCGGACGGCGGCGTCATCGAGCTGGCGGCGGGAGCCTACCCCTCGCCCACGGTCAAGGGGTTCGAGATCGCCAACGTCCGCAAGGGGTTCACGGTGCGCGCCGCGGCCGGGGCGGTGGCCGCCATCGACGGCGGCGGCGTCCGCTCCCTGCTGCGCTACGTCAACTCCGACCGCGGGCGGGGCAAGCTGGTGACCTTCGAGCGGATCATCTTCCGCAACGGCTTCAGCAGCGAGACGGGGCGGTCGGGTGGCGTCACCATGTCGAAGGCCGACGCCCTGTTCCAGGGCTGCACCTTCCTCGGCAACCGGGCTGCCGCGCCGCAGACCGGCGGCGGCGCCTTCAAGGCCCTCGAAGGGACCACGGCCAGATTCGTCAATTCCTCGTTCCGCGACAACTCCTCCCAGCTCCGGGGCGGCGCCATGGTGGTGCGTTCGGCGGTGGTCACCCTCCAGGGGGGCGACTTCACGAACAACCGGGTGAACCTGCCGGGCCACAACCCGAGCTCTTTCGGCGGCGCCATCGTGGTGATCGACGGCACGCTGCGCGCCTCGGGGGTCCGGTTCCAGGGGAACGAGGCCGGCTGGGTGGGGGGGGCCATCTATTCGATCGGCAACTGGACCAAGGGCTCGGAGGTGGTGGTCACCCGTTCGACCTTTCTCGCCAACCAGGCCCTGCGCGACGCCTGCTGCCAGGTGGGGGACGCCACCACGGGCGGTGCCATCCATGCCGAGGATCTGACGACCTTGCGGGTCCACCAGTCACTCTTCCTCGCCAACCGGGCCGAGATCGGCGGCGCGGTGAACAACTACCGGGCGGTGAGCGAGATCTACGGCTCCGTCTTCCAGGCCAACCAGACCAACCTCGGCAAGCCCACGGGCGGCTCCGGCGGGGCGGTCGCCCTCCTCTCCGCCGACCACTCCGACAGCTCGACGAGCTTCGGCGCCGTCAACCGCCGGGCCGGCCGGCTGGTGGTGGCGCAGTCTCTGTTCCAGGGCCTGGGGGGCCGGCCGTCGGTGAGCGGCGGCTGCATTCTGGCCGGTGGCGACGGCGTGCGCCAGTTCGGCGGTGGCGCCGTGCCCCAGGCCGGCACTGTGGCCGACAACCGTGCCCAGGTGGAGATCCGCGGCTCGGTGTTCAGCGACTGCGACGCCGAGGTGGCGGCCGACGGCACGGGCGGAGCCGGGGGAGCCCTGGTGGGCGACCTGATCGACCTGGTGATGGAAGACTCCATGGTGCTCGACTCCGACGCCCGGGGCGCCAACGGCGCCGGCGGCGGCGTGGCGCTACGGCAGGACTCGAACGCCCGCATCGCGCGCTCCACCTTTGCCCGCAACACGGCGCAGCGGTTCGGCGGCGCGCTCTTCGTCTCCGGCTCGGCCTTCCAGGTGCTCGACTCGCGCTTCTACGCCAACGACGTCGTCCCCGGCGTCTCCGAGGGTCTGAACGAGTCGCGCGGTGCGGCCATCCTGTCGATCCCGCTCAGCGATCCCAACCGGGAGAGGAACGTCTCCGGCCTCGTCGTCGGCGCGGCGTTCAGCGAGAACCTGGGCATCCCGGTCTGGGAGATCGACCCGCCGAGCGGGCCGATCAACGACGTGCGCTACAGCGGCAACCGGTTCAACCCGGCGTCCTTCGGCGACCGGGTCTACGTCAACAACACGGCCGCCCCCAACGGGTTGAACGCCGCCGGGCTCAACTCGCTCACGGTGTTCCGCGCCGGGCGCCCGTCCACCACCAAGACCGAAGGGGCGCCCAACGCCTTCCAGCCGGGCATGCGGGAGGGGCAGCTGGTGGCCGTCCCGTCGCCGGCCGGCGTGGGCTCGGCTCCCTCCGCGCCCGCCGCCACCTACCTGGCTTATGCCTGGACCGGCGGCTCGGCGCAGGTCGGCAGCACCGGGCTGGCACAGAAGGCGGGGTTCCTGGAGGTCTCGCCGGGCGACTACACCCTCACGGTGGACGGCACGCCGGCCGCCGCCCTCAAGGCGCTGGGCACCTGCACCTCCGGCCCCTTCCTGTGCCTCGCCGGCAACCGCTTCCTCGCCGAGGTGAGCTGGAAGTCGGGAGCCGTCCCGGCGCCCGCCCGTGCCGTGGCGCTCTCGGGGAACGCCGGCTACTTCTCGTTCAACGATCTGGGGAGCGCCGAGCGGATGGTCAAGGTGGTCGACGGCCGGGCACAGAACGGCTCGTTCTGGGTCTTCTCCGGCGGCCTCACCAACGCCGAGCACACGCTCACGGTGACCGACACCCAGACCGGCGCCGTCAAGACCTACGCCAACGCGGCGGGGGCGTTCACGAGCGTGGGGGACATGACCGCCTTCCCCGCCACCAGCCGGCGCGCCGTGGCCGCCGGCAGCTTTGAGGCCGAGGAATTGGCGGAAGAGGCCCCCATCCCCATCTTCGACCAGGCTTCTACCTGCGCCGCCGGGCCGTCCAGCCTCTGCCTCGCCGGCTCGCGGATCCTGGTCGAGCTTCTCCTGGAAGGACGCCGCGGGCCGGGTGATGACCGGGCAGGCCGTGCCGCTCACCGGCACCACGGGCTACTTCGGGCTCACCTCGGCGGGCAGCGTGGACCTGGGCGTGAAGGTTCTGGACGCTCGAGCCTTGAACGGCCAGTTCTGGGTCTTCCACGGTGCGCTCACCAGCACCGAGTACACGCTCACGGTGACCGACACCATGACCGGCGTCCGCAAGACCTACACCAATCCCCGCGGCCGGTTCACCAGCCAGGGGGACACGGGGTCGTTCCCCTCGGCTCGCTGACCTGAGGCGGGACTATCCGAACGGCAGGCTCCGGCCCTCGATCTCGAGGAGCCGGGCCTTGGCCTCCAGGCCGCCGCCGAAGCCGGTGAGCGAGCCGTTCGCGCCGATCACCCGGTGGCAGGGGACGACGATGGGGATCGGGTTGGCGCCGTTGGCGCGCCCCACGGCGCGGGCCGAGCCGGGGCGGCCCACGGCGGCGGCGACCTGGCCGTAGCTCCGGGTCTCGCCGAAAGGAATCCTGCGCAGCTCCTCCCAGACCGCCAGCTCGAAGGGCGTCCCCTCCGGCGCCAGGGTGAGGTCGAACTCGCTGCGCCGGCCCGCGAAGTACTCCTCGAGCTGACGGCGCACCTCGGCCGTGCGGGCCGGGTCCTCTACGACGTCGATCCCTGGGGCGCGCCGGTCGTGCAATCTCTCCGTCACCTTCTGGGAATCGCGCCCCTCGGTGCCGCTGAACTCGATGCGGACCACGGCGCCCGCTTCGTCGACCACGCAAAGCAGCGGGCCGCACGGGCTTTCGACGGTGGTGGTGTACAGGGTCATGGCTCAATCCTTCAGGCTTTGCCAGAGGTGGAAGGTGGCCCAGCTCCGGTAGGGGGCGAAGGGCCGCATCAGCTCCAGGGTCTCGGCCGGGCCGGGCCGGTCCGGCAGGTTGAAGAAGCGGGCGAGCCCCTTCACGAGCCCGGCGTCGCCCACGGGCACGCAGTCCTCCAGGCCGAAGGCCCGCATCATGAGGTACTGGGCGGACCAGCGGCCGATGCCGCGCACGGCCACGAGCCCGGCCTCGGCCTCCTCGGGTGTGGCCCGGGAGAGCCGTTCGAGGTCGAGCTCGCCGGCCACGATCGCCCGGGCGGCGCCGATCAGGTACTCCGCCTTGCGCCGGGAGAACTGCACCGCCGCCAGCTCCTCGACCGTGAGGTTGGCCACCCCCTCGGCCGTGGGTGGAGCGAGCAGTCCACCAATTCCCCCGGCAACGGGCACGCCGGTTTTTTCCGCCAGCCTTCGGCGGAGCGTGTAGGCGAAGGCGAGGTTGATCTGTTGCCCCACGATCACCCAGGTCAGGCCGTCGAACAGGTCCGGCGTCTGGGGGATGCGCAGCCCCAGCCGGCCGGCCACGAGCGGCGCCAACCGGGGCGAGGCGGCCACGTAGCGCTCAAAGTCTTCAGGATCGATATGGAGGCCGAGCAGGCGCCGCAGGTGGTCCCGGGCCCCCTCCTCGGAGTCCTCGGGGAGGCGGCGGCCTTCCAGAACGGCCCGGGCCTCGCCATCCTTGCAGCTCCACCCGCAGCAGGGCGGGCTTGCCGCCGATCCAGAGCGCCAGGGCGAAGCCGTGGCCGTCCACCTGGACCGTGAGGCTCTCCGCGTCCCGCCCCAGGTACCCCAGGATCCTGGCGATGGGGTAGCCGGCAGGGAGCGGGATTCGGAAAGCGCGTGCTGGGGCCATGGCGGGATGATGATATCGGGTCTGTAAAGGAAGAACGAGCCGTCGAAGAGGCCGCAACCGGCTACAATGCGCGCCCATGTCCGGAGACCCACACGCCTACACCCTCATCACGTCGGATTCGGGGCTGGTTGAAGCCAGCCTCGTCTGGGCCCAGGCACCGGTCCTGGGCCTCGACACCGAGTTCGTCCGCACCAATACGTTCTTCCACAAGCTGGGCCTGATCCAGGTCTCGGACGGCCGGACCTCCTGGCTCGTCGATCCCCTGGCGGCCCGCGACCTGTCCCCCCTGGCGGCGGTCTTCCGTTCGCCGGGGGTCAAGATCCTGCACTCGGCAAGCGAGGATGTCGAGGTCTTCTTCCGCAACCTCGGCACGCTTCCCGAGCCCCTGTTCGACACCCAGGTTGCCGGCGCGCTCGCCGGAGCGGGGGCGTTCCTCTCGTACCAGAAGATCGTCGCCGCCTACCTCGGCGTCGAGCTGGCCAAGGAGGAGACCCGCACGGACTGGATGGCCCGGCCCCTCTCCGCCGCCCAGCTCGCCTACGCGGCCGAGGACGTGGCCTTTCTCATCCCCCTCTACGAGCGCCTGACGAGCGATCTCGAATCCCAGGGGCGCCTCTCCTGGGTGTTCGAGGACTCCGCGGCCCTGCTCGACACCTCCCGCTTCGACGAGGACCCGGAAGGCGCCTACCTGCGCGTCAAGGGCGCCGGCCGGCTCGACCGCCGGCAGCTCGCGGCCCTGCGCAACCTCGCCGCCTGGCGGGACCGGGAAGCCCGGCGGCGCGACCTGCCTCGAAGCTTCGTCCTCAAGGATGACTTCCTCCTGACGCTCGCCACCCGCCGTCCCCAGGAGGCACGGGACCTCCAGAAGCTCCCCTCCTTCGATCCCCGCCAGGGCGTGCGGGATGCCGGCACGTGGCTCCAGCTCATCGAGGCGGCCGAGGCCCTGCCGGAGCCGGACTTGCCGCCGCGGATTCTGGGCAAGCCCCCTTCGCCGGCCGTGCGGGATCTGGAGAACCGCCTGCGCGAGCGGGTGCGGAAGACGGCGACGGACCTGAACGTGCCTCCCGAGATCCTGGCTTCACGCCGCACTCTCGATGCCCTCCTGCGGCTCACCGTGGGCAAGGAAAACCCCCGGCTTCCCCGCGAGCTGGCGGGTTGGCGGCGCGAGGTCATCGGCGAGGATCTGTTGCGCGAGACCCTCGCCGCGGACGTTTCATAGACTTGTTTGCCGGAATCACAAATTCCGTGGCCGGGGAGATACCTCTTTTGCAGAATTCAGTGTTGTAGTAGGCTGGAGACCATGACGATCGATGACGAGGTGAGGCGGGCGACAAAGCTACTGGAGACCGTCATGCAGGCGGCAGGCTTGACGCGGAAGGATCTGGACCAGCGGCTCGGAGCCGGTCCGGGGTACGTGAGCCAGGTGCTCACCGGAAGGATGGAGCTGAAGTTCCGGCACATCCTGGCGATCCTGCGGGCCTTGGACGTGGAGCCCAGTATTTTTTTCCAGACTCTGTACCCTGAAGACCGCCCGGCGACGGATGCGGTGGTGATGGAAGAGTTCCTCAGGCGGTTCCAGAAGCTCGGCTTCGGCGCGCAACCGGCGCCGCCGCCCAGCCCGGCCCTGGATCCCCAGGAGCTCGAAAGGATGATTCAGAACGCCGTCCGCGCCGCCCTGACCGGAGCGGCGCCCGCGGCGGAGGCTAAGGAAGCTTCTGAAGACGAGGAAGGGGAGGGCGGCAAGCCGCCCCGGGGGAGGAAAGATCCCCGGAGCGGCCGAAAGCCGAAGGGTTAGTTGGTGGCGACGCTGCCCCGGCGCCTCGGGATGTCCTGAAGCTGGAGCAGCTCGGAGGCCACGGTCCGGAGGAGCGCCTCCGTGGCCTCGTCCTTCTGCAGGGCTTCGCGAAGCATGATCAGCATGCCGATGGCTTCGCGCCGGATCTTCCGGGCCTGGAAGATCGAGATGGTCTCGTCGATCACCTGCCGGGTGTCGGCCGTCCGTCCGGCCCGCAGCCAGAGGGCGGCCATGTCGAGCGATACGAGAGCCACCTCGTAGGGGAGCTCGGCCTCCTCGAAGCTCGTCCGTGCTTCCACGAACCGCTGCTCGGCGCGGGAAGCATCGCCCAGCGCCGCCGCGATACGCCCCTCCAGCCACGTCGCCTTGAGGGCGTCCAACCGCTCGATGTAGGAGGAGAACAGGGCGCGGCTATGGGCGAACAACTGGTTCGCCTGCACAGCCTGGCCGTTTTCCACCATGCACCAGATCAGGTTGTGAATGCCGACCATGGCCAGCTTGGGGTCCCTTCCTGCGTCAATCAAGCCGAGCCCCTGGCTGATCAGGTGGACGGCGTCCTCAACGTTGAAGGCGTAGCCGGTCGAGACACCCTTGCTGATCAGGGCGCGCCCTGCGGAGTGCCAGTCGCCCGCGTTGTGGTAGATGGCGTAGACCCCGTCCAGGAGCTGAAGGGCCTCGTTGAAGCGCCGCTGATCCGTGTGGAGTGAAGCGGTGAGATCCATGAGGCGCGCGAGGAGCAGGGGATTGCCCGAGCCCTGCTCCCGAGCGTGCCAGGGCCTTGGCCAGGTCCGACTCGGCTCCGGCCAGGTCGTCCGCGATGCGCCGGGCGTTGCCCCGCTCGGCCCATGCGCGAGCCCGAAGGTCGGCGAGAGCCTCGGCTCCGAAGGAGCCGGCATCCAGCCGCTCGGCCAGGCAAACCGCCAGCGTCGCCGTCAACACGATGGTCTCCGGGTCGCTGTGCCGCAAAGAGCGGCAGCGCTCGAGGAGCGCTTCGCACCGTTCCCAGTCCTGCTCCATCCGAGGATCTTTCGCCATCTCCCGGGAAATAGACGTCTTGGGCGCGGGAACGGCGGCCCGCTCCTCCCCTGACTTCGCCTGGGCCCGCGACTCCGCGTACTGGCGGGCCGCGGCGAAGGCCTTGAAGAGAGGGAAGTCGTATTCGGCTCCGGCATCCACGGGAGGCTCCGGGATGTTCTGTCCCGTGCCCAGCATCACCGACGTCAGAGGCTCCATTCCTCTCGGCACTCTCCGCAGCCTCGGATGAGGTGGGCCAGCACGGGAGCCGCTTCCCGGGGGACATCTCTCCGAGCAGGAATCGTTCCAACGCGGCGGGGCTTGGGTGATGTACGTCGCGATCTCCTTCAGCCATGAAACCCTCCCACAGAAGAACAGATGTCTCGTAATGATCTCACAGGATTGCCGTACAGGCGATACTGTGAAGCCCTGTATCGGGCACTTCGGTCAATGGCTGCCGTTGGGGTCGATCATTGCCCCCCGGTCGGCCTCGTTCGGATTCGTGGCATGGTCACGTCGCCATTCGATTGAGAGTGCCGCCGGCCTTCTGCTGGTTGGTCCTGGCTTCAGGGCTGGGCAGCAGGCTGCTCAACCAGGAGAAGGCCTGGTCGAGGAGGCTATGGCCAAGAACGAAGGAAGGCTTCGCCGTCTGCACCCGGCGGCCGGCGCGGCCGCCGCCGGCAGAGCGAAACAGAGGATGCTCAGGAGCAGGACGGCAGACGTGACGCGACGGGCAGGGGACGAGACATGCGAAATCCCTCCTCCTTTGGCTACGAAACAGGCGGACAGTCCTCGATTGGGCCGCCCTCATACGAGCTTTTGCCGGCAAAAGCGTGCAACGATTCGTGGACGCGAGGCCTGGATGTACCTAGAGGCCGCTCTGCTCCAGGAAGATGCATCGGGACGAGACCTAGGCTCCCTAGCCCCAAAAATGCTGCCCTTCGGGCCAAAAAATCTCTATCCCGTGAACTTGTACCCCAGCCGGTGCACGGTGACGACGTGTTTGGGGTCCGAGGGGTTGTCCTCGATCTTCTTGCGGAGCTTGGCGATGTGCATGTCCACGGTGCGGGTGAAGGGGATGGCGTTGTAGTCCCAGACCGTGTCGAGGAGGGTCTCGCGGGTGACGATCTCCCCCTTGTGCTGGATGAAGTAGGCGAGGAGCTCGAACTCCCGGGGAGAGAGGTCGATAGGCTGGCCGTCCTTCTTCGCCTCGTGGTGCTTGAAGTCGATCGAGACGTTGCCGAAGCGGTAGGATCTCGGGGGCTGCCGGGAGACCCGCCGGGACCGGCCCGCGGCCGCCACGGGGACGCGGGTGCGGCGCAGCACCGCCTCGGCCCGGGCGAGGAGCTCCATGAAGCCGAAGGGCTTGGTGATGTAGTCGTCCGCCCCGAGCTTCAGGCCCAGAACCTTGTCGATCTCCTGGCCGCGGGCGGTCAGCATGATGATGGGCACGCTGTTGCCGGTCCCCCGGAGGTGCTTGCAGACGTCCAGACCCGTCATCTTGGGGAGCATGACGTCGAGGAGGATCAGGTCCGGCCCCTTAGCCCCCTCGGCGGTGGCCATCCGCAGGCCCGCCTCGCCGTCCTTGGCCACCGTCACGGAGTACCCCTCGTACTGGAAGCCGTCGCGCAGGGCGATGGACATGGCCTCGTCGTCTTCCACGATCAGGACATGGCTGCTGGTGGTGGAGCTGTTCATGGGGCTGTTCCTGGGGATCAGGCCTCGGAGGGGCGCTCGCGGGCCTCGGGGGCGGCGACGACCGCCGGCTCGGGGGCGTCGGCGGGCAGGTGGATCGGAGAAGGTGCTCCCTTCGCCCGGCCGGCTCTCGACGGTCACCTTGCCGCGGTGCGCCTCGACGATGTGGCTGACGATGGCGAGCCCCAGGCCGCTCCCCTTGACGTCGTGCACCAGGCCGGTCGAGACGCGGTGGAAGCGGTCGAAGATCTTCTTCTGCTCGCCGCGTGGAATGCCGATTCCCTGGTCGCGGACGGAGATGACGACGTGGCCGTCCTCCCGCTCGAGGGAGACGGTGATGTCCGGGTTGCCGTTCGAGTACTTGACGGCGTTGTCGAGCAGGTTCGAGAGCGACTGGGCAATGGCGCCGGCGTCGACGCGGGCGGGCGGCAAGGGCGTGTCCGCGCCCTCCAGGAGGACGTTGAAGCCGTTCTGCCGCAGCCTCACCCCAAAGGTCTTCAAGGTCTCGCAGACCACTTCGCGCACGTCGCAGCGCTCGAACCGGTAGGTCTTGCGGCCGGACTCGATGCTTGCGAAGTCGAGGATGTTGTTGATCAGCTGGCTCAAGCGCCGGCTCTCGGTCTCGATGTAGTCCCCGTACTCGCGCGCCTTCTCCGGCCCGTCGAACCGCCCCATGCGCAGGAACTCGCCGAAGACGCGGATCGAGGCGAGCGGGGTCCTCAGCTCGTGGGAGACGTTGGAGACGAACTCGTTCTTCATCTGCGACAGCTTCATCTCCCGCGCGGCGGTGCGCAGGGCCAGCACCAGCCCGCCCAGCAGGACGGTCGAGAGCACGGCGGAGAGGCCGATGTTGACCAGGAAGCTCCGCCGGGCCACCACGGCCGGGGTGGCGTGGCGGCTGGCGAGCCCCACCCGCCAGTCGGTGAAGACGAAGGAGAGCGGCTTCTCGGCCTCGGTGTGCCGGGGGCGGCCGAAGCTGTCCTGCAGGGGGCCGTTGGCGTAGACGACCCGCCCGGTGGCGTCCTTCACGGAGACGATCGGCTCGGATTCGGCGTCCCCCGTGGCGAGGTCGGCCAGCCCCTTCTTGACCGCCTGGGGGAGCACGGTGTTCTGGAAGTACGCCTCGTCGAGCACCATGCCGGAGATCCCCACCAGCCGCGAGGCGTCGTCCGTGATGGGGAAGAGGAGGATGCGGTAGTCCGGGTCCTTCTCCTCGACCATGACCCGCACGCGCTCCATGGTGCCGTCCTTGTGGGCCAGCGTCTTCCACGGGGAGCCTGCCACGTAGACGGCGCGCAGCTCGGGCGACCAGACGGCCGGCTCGAACGAGGCGCAGGAGGAGTAGAAGTACTGCGGCCCCTCGTCGTTGAGGAAGCTCCAGACGAAGAGGCGCTTGACGCCCTCGACCCCCTTCTTCTTGAACAGGTGGGCCGCCTTGGGGAGCTGGTTCTGGGTGAAGACGGTGGCCGGCAGGTCGAGCACCCGCTCGGCGTTGCTGCGGTAGTAGTAGTCGACGTTCTGGGAGATCGACTCCAGGAGATTGTTGAGCACCGCGCTGTGCACCTGCGCGGAGGTCTCGTCCAGCCGGGTCAGCCAGCGGTATTGAAGGGCAAGGAGCACCAGCAGCGGCACGAGGACCGCCACGAATCCCACCCACAGGGTGTGCCGTCTGGGCAACGCCGAAAGCTTCATGTCCAGGGAAAGTCTAGGGCAAAACAGCCGGCCCCAACCTCTCTTTACAAATAAGTTACGCCTTTCGGGACTACCCGATCCGCCCGTGCTTCCGGAGCCGGGCGAGGTGGGCGAGGATCTGGCGCTCGGCGAGCGGCCAGGCCTGTTTCGGCACGTCTTCGTAGACCGTGGGGAGCATCTCGGCAGGCTGGCGCAGGCCCGCGTTCCAGGCTTCGAGAATGCGCTCCTCCCGCCAGAGACGGTGGCCGATGTACTCGCGCAGCTTGGCTTCCGCGTTCTTGACGGCCGGGCCGTGGCCGGGAAAGAGCGTGCGGGGGCGCAGGGCGGCGAGCTTCGCCAGGGACCCCAGGTAGTCGTCCATGTCCCCCTCGGGCGGATCGACCACGATCATGCTGACGCCCGAGACCATGTCGCCGCAGAGGAGCGAGCGCTGGTCTTCTTCCAGGAAGCAGACGTGGCCCCGCGCGTGGCCGGGAGTGTGGAGGATGAGGATGGAAACATCCCCCTCCAGGGAAACCCGCTGGCCGTCCTCGAGAAAGCCGTCAACGGGAATTCCCTGGGCTTCCAACCGGTCGGCGGTCAAGGCGTGGGCGAGCACGGGCACTCCAAGCGAGGCCCGCAGGCGCGCGACGCCGCCCACGTGGTCCGGGTGGTGGTGGGTGAGCCATATGGCGGTGACCCGCCGGCCCAGCTTCTCGCGGGCGGCGGCGAGGGCTTCTTCAAGACGGCTCAGCTCCCGTTCGGAGGAGGCGCCGGGATCGACCAGGACGCACTCGCGAATCCCCAGCAGGTAGGCGTTGGTGGTGGCGGCCGGCGGCAGGGTGAAGGTGAGGAGGGGGAACATCACCACCCCGGGGCGCATCTCGACGCGGCGCAGCGGACCGAGGTTGGTCTCGGCGGGATCGCGCAGGCGGCCGATCCCCTTGAGCGGGCCGTCCTGGCTCAGCACCTCCAGGATGTGGAGGATGGGGGGGGCGGCCAGCACGTCCCCCCGGCGCCAGGCCTCCCACGCCTCGGCGGGAGCGACCCAGGTGCCGTACTCGCACTCGCCGGTGTGGACCGAGGGTTCCGGGCCCCCGTCCGGCGGCCACTCCAGGAGGAAGAACCGGTTGTCGAAGCGGACCGGGGCGAAAGGCGGCGTCACCCAGCGCCCGGCGTAGACAAGCCGGGAGGCGTCCAGCTCGACGCCCAGCTCCTTCAGGATGTCGGCGAAAGACCGTTCGCCCGCGAGCAGCGCCCGGCGCAGATCCGGCAGCTTCTCGGGATCGACATCCTTATTCGAAAGTAAGATGCCGGTCTCCTCGAACAGCTCGCGCAGAGCGCAGGCGGCGAGGCCGGGGAGCAGGTCCGGGCTCGGCTCGTCCAGATCGCGCAGCGAGTCCGGGATTCCGGCCGAGGGTTGAGCGTCCGAGCCGAGCAGGGGCTCGCCCGAAACCGGCAGACCCGCGTCGGACCGCGACAGCCCTCCCCCGGGGAAGGCGTGCCAGCCGCCCATGAACGGCAGCGCCTCGGAGCGCTTGACCCAGTAGACGTCCACGCCCTCCGGACCTGCGCCCTCCCGGTGCCGCCAGAGCACCACGGCCGCCGAGACGCGCGCCGGGGGGAGGGCCGTTTCGCCCAGGGGTTTGCCGATGACTTTTTCGTAGACGTTGCCGGACCTGCTGTCGGGGATATTGCCGGAAGAATCAATTGCCATGCCGGGCTTATATCATTTTGCCCCCGCAGCCCTGGGGCCGGTCTCAGATCTCCCCCCGGAGCCAGCGTGCCTTGGCCATGCGCCGCTCGATGGACCGCACCTTGCGCTGGTACGACCGGCTGGAGACGCCCGGGTGCCAGCTCTTGGGGCGGGGGAGGCTGGCGGCCAGCTCCGCGGCCTGGCGCTCGCTGAGGCTCCGCGCCGACTTGCCATAGTAGTGGCGGGCGGCGGCCTCGGCGCCGTAGATCCCCCGGCCGAACTCCGCCACGTTCAAGTAGAGCTCCAGGATGCGCCGCTTGCTCAGCTCGCTTTCGAGCTGGCGGGTGAGGATCGCCTCCTTCACCTTGCGCAGCGGGTTGTAGGAGGCCGAGAGCCAGAGGTTCTTGGCGAGTTGCTGGGTCAGGGTGGAGGCCCCGCGGGGAAACTCCTTGTCCTCCCAGGCGTCCTGGAGGGCTGCCTGGATCTCCTTCTCGTCGAACCCGCCGTGGGAGAAGAAGCGGATGTCTTCCGAGACGATCACCGCCCGCTTGAGGTTCGAGGAGATGCGGGAGTAGGCCACCCACTTCCATTCGATCTCCTTCTTCGCCCCGAAGATCCCCCAGCCCCGGTAGTCGTCCATGAACGCCGTGGACGTGGGGTGGGTGTTCGCGAGCGACCCCACGTTGGGCCAGGTGACGGCCTCCCACAGGAGCCACGCGCCGAGGAGGCCGCAGACCACCAGCAGCAGGAGCCGCCGGCGTCCCCGGCGGGGCGCGTCATAGGGGGGGGCGATCGTTTCGATCATGGACGGGGAGGAATGATACGCCGATCCCCGTCAGTTCTGCACGGGCAGCGCCACCACCTCTCGACGAGGTCTTCGCCCCGGGTAGGGCAGGCTCATAGCCTCATGGTAAAATGCTCGGCTCAAGAGGTCGATCCCGCTGCGTTGCGCCGTTCTTCCCGATTGGCGTCCCCGGCAGGGATCTCAAAAAAGGAGATCAGGATGGACAGCTTCTTCTCCCCCAGGCAACGTCAGACGGGCCGTTTGCTGCTGGCGATCGGACTGGGCGCCGTCCTTGGGATCGGTGCCGCGCAGGCGAAGCCGCCGGTCGGGGACTCGGGCGGCGCTCCCGAGGCGTTCGGTGCCGCCGGGCCCAGCACCCAGAAATCCCTCAAGCCGGTGCGGCCCACTCCTTCCGAGGAGATGGGGGTCGACCTCGACTCCGTCCTTGCCGTGCGGCTCAAGGCCCTGGACCACTCCGCCCTGGAGCGCGAGGACGAGCTGGACGCGCGGGAGGGACGCGTGAAGATCAAGCGTTTCGCCGTCGCCCGCGGCCTCGCCCTTACGCCTCAGCAGGGCTCCTGGTATGACGTGGCGGACGGCAAGCGGCTGTGGGTGGCCGAGGTCGTCTCGACCGGCGCCATCGCCGTGCGCCTCCACTTCAAGGACGTCAGCCTGCCTGCCGGTGCCGAGCTGGCCGTCTATGGCCCCACCGAGAGCGACCCCGCCCGCGGCATCGTCAAGAGCGGCTCGCCGCTTTACGACCCGGACCGGTACGTGGAGCATTACGAGGGCTCGGCGGTCCAGCGGAGCGAGTTTTTCACCGGCATGATCTTCGGCGAGCGGGTGCGGATCGAGTACCTGGCTCCGGCCGGCGCTGCCGATGCCCTGCCGTTTGCGGTGGACAGCCTGCACCACGCCTACATGGACCCCGTGGCCGCTGCCGCCAGCACCGGCTTCCGGGAGAAGATGGCCGGCCCTTGCCACAACGACGTGTCCTGCTTCCCGCAGTGGCAGAACGTGGCCAACTCGGTGGCGCTCATCGCCATTCCCTTCGGCGGCGGCACGGGAATCTGTACCGGCCAGCTCCTGAACATCTCCGGCACGCCGGACTTCACCCCTTACTTCCTCACCGCCAACCACTGCCTCTCGTCGAGCGGTGAGGCCGCGGGCACCGAGTTCTACTGGTTCTACCAGAGCAACTCCTGCAACGGCTCCGTGCCGGCGCTCGGCAGCGTGCCGCGCTCCTTCGGCGCTACGCTGCTCTCCACCAACGAGATCTCCGACTACTCGCTGATCATGGTCGAGGGCGCCCTGCCGAACGGCGTCTTCTGGGCCGGCTGGACCTCGGCGGTCGTCGGCGACGGCACCGGCGCGGTGGCGATCCACCATCCTTCCGGTGACTTCAAGCGCATCAGCTTCGCGGAGAAGGGCGGCCTGTGCGCCGCCAACTTCGTGGAGATCGACTGGACCGACGGCCCCACGGAGCCCGGCTCCTCCGGCTCCGGTATTTTCCGCGCGGACACCGGCCAGCTCTTCGGCCAGCTCTTCGGCGGCCCTTCGGCCTGCGGTAACGAGTCCTTCGACTGCTACGGCGCATTCTCGACCACGTTCACCAAGGTCAAGAACGTCCTCAAGCCCGGGTCGGACGACAACTCGGAGCAGAACGACACCTGCCAGAAGGCGAAGGTTCTGAAGGCCGGACGGCTCAACAGCCGCATCGTAAAGGTCAACGACACCGACTGGTACAAGGTCAGCGTGCCGAAGAACAAGACGGTGACGGTGCGCCTCGAGTTCTCCAACGGCAACGGTGACATCGACCTGCGGGCGCTCACCAACTGCTCCGGCGGCACGTTCGTCGACTCGACGAGCTCCAACGACTCCGAGGCGATCGCCCTCCAGAACGTGGGAAGCAAGACGGCCACCGTCTGGTTCCAGGTCTACCTGGACTCCGACACCCGCAACGCCTACAACGTCGTCACCTCGATTCAGTAAGATTCCCGAGCCGGGCCCGGAAGCTTCTCCGGGCCCGGCCGGTTTTTCCGCCGGGTACTCTCATGACGCGAGATCTGGTTCTGAAAACGTTGTCCGATGAGATCCTCGCCAGCTTCTGTCATCGCTGGAAGATCCAGGAGATGGCGCTTTTCGGCTCGGTGCTGAGGGATGACTTCAAGCCCGACAGTGACGTCGACGTCTTGGTCACCTTTGCCGCGAACGCCGATTGGAGTCTCTTGGATCACGTCCGCATACAGCAGGATCTGGAATCCCTGATCGGACGTGACGTCGATCTGGTCAGCCGCCGCGGGATCGAGAGGAGCGCGAACTGGATCCGGCGCCAGGCGATCCTGGACTCGGCGGAAACCATCTATGCAGCGGGATGAGGCCACCCTGCTCGACATCCTGACCGCAGGCGAAAGGATCATCGAGTTCAAAGGGGACCTCGACAAGACGAGCTTCCTCAAGGATTTGAAGACTCAGTCGGCGGTCTTGCACCAGTTGATGATCGTGGGGGAAGCGGTGAAACGCCTCTCGCCGGAAACTCGGCAATCGGCTCCGGAAATACCTTGGTCTTTGATCGCGGGTATGCGGGACAACCTGATCCATGGTTACGACGACGTGGACCTCGATGAGGTCTGGAAGACGTCCGAGCAGGACATTCCATCCCTGATGAACTGTATCGAGAGACTCCTTTCCCGTAGCTGACCCTTGCCGCCCATCACCGTACCCCTCCACGCCCCCGAGTTGGCTCCAGGCATCTGGATCCAGGGGCCGGAGGTGTCCATCAAGCTCGCCCGCGGCACGGTGGTGCTGGTGGACTTCTGGGAATCGACCTGCGTCAACTGCGTGCGGACGCTGCCGTACCTGAAGGCCTGGCATGAGCGTTACGCCGGTCGCGGGCTCCTCATCGTGGGCGTCCACACCCCGGAGTTCGACTTCACGGCGGATCCCGGCGTCGTGGCGGCCGCCGTGCGGGGCGAAGGGCTGCCGTACTCCGTGCTGCTCGACCCCGACCGCGCCAACTGGCAACGCTTCGCCAACCACTACTGGCCGGCCAAGTACCTGGTGGATGCCCGGGGCTACCTGCGCTATGAGCACTTCGGCGAAGGGTCCTACGGCGAAACGGAGGAGTGGATCCAGCGCCTGCTCCGGGAGGCGGGAGACGCCGCGCCCATGCCGGAGCTGCTGGAGCCCGTGCGCGAGGAAGACCGGCCCGGGGCCGTCTGCTATTCGGCCACGCGCGAGATCCATATCGGTTACCACCGTGGCAAGCTCCTGGCTCCCGAGGGCTACCGGCCCGGCGAGGAAGTGCGCCACCAGGGGCGCGAGGAGGGGCCGGCCCCGCCCGGCATGTTCTCCGCGCGGGGGCTCTGGCTCCACCACGCCGAGTCTCTGGAAGCCCGCGAGCCCGGCGCCGAGATCGACCTCGTCTGCGAAGCCTCGGGCGTCAACCTCGTCCTGGAGCCGGGGGGAGAGCTGGAGATCGAGATGGACGGCGCGCCCGTGCCGCCGGAAGAGCGGGGAGCCGACGTGGTGGAAAGAGGCGGCCGAACCTTCGCCGTCTGGGACCGCGCGCGGATGGTCCGCCTCATCGACTCAGCCCGCTTCGGCCGCCGCCACCTCGTCCTGCGCTTCGGGAAGCCGGGCGTGCGGGCCTACGCGGTGAGTTTCTCCTCGACGTGCGAGGTGCCGGAATCCGGCGTGTCCTAAAGCCCTACCCTTGAGCCAGGCCCGCGCTGAACTCCGGGTGCTTCTTGAGGAACGTCTGGATGTAGGGGCAACTGGGCAGGAACCGCGTGCCCTGGCGTTGGATCTCTTCGAGTGTGCCGCGCACCAGCTTTTCCGCGACTCCCTTGCCCCGCAGCTCCTCCGGCACGAAGGTGTGGGCGAGGTTGTAGACGTCTCCCGTCATGCCGTATTCGATGACCGCCTCATGCCCCTCGACGTCGGCGTAGAACTTCTGTTCCTTCTCATTCTGCTGCACCTTCACTTCCATCACTTCCATACCCGCGCTCCTCCTTCCAAGTCCGCCAGGCGCCGCTCGACCAGACGGTCGGCCGCGGCGTGGGGCGGCACGTCCTGCTCCCCGGCCAGGCGGAGCACTTCGAGCAGAGTGTCATAGATCCGCTCCACCCGGTCTTTCACGTCGCCGCCGCTCCAACCCAGGAGCTTGGCGCAACCGCCGATGACGCCACCGGCATTCGCCACGTAGTCCGGAACGTACAGAATACCGCGTTCGCGCAGCCGGTCGCCGTCCTCGGCATCCCGTAGCTGGTTGTTGGCGGCGCCGGCCACGATCTCATTGGATTGTCAGATCCTGGCTGATCGTCAAGGCGACAATGCCAATCGCGAGAAGCACGATGAGCGCCAGGAGGGCGCCACGGCAAATTCTTACCAGACGCCGAGCTTCAGGAGCGTAGGTGTCCTCTGAGTAGGAGAAGAAGATACGGTCGAACCAAATCATCTCCGGCCGGACGTGGTTCCGCAGCGATCGCCGGGTCACCTTATAGACGCCAGCGGCGATCAAGGAGAGCGCAATAGAAATGACTCCCAGTTCTTTGAGTATGGTCAATCCTCTCTGTGATCCTGCGTCCGTACCGCCACCTCCGGAAAATCGCTCTTAGCGGCTCAGAGCACAAAGTCTTCCAGCCTGCTGCCTACGACCAGACCGTCGATGTACTTGAAATGGCCGTCGAACGTGAAGAGAGCGGAGTCGTGCCGGAGGGCGGAGGCGGCAATCCACATGTCATTCGTGGGGATGGGGCGGCCCTTTCGCTTCAAGTCACTTGCCGGAAGCTTGCCGTAGCCCGGTCGAATTCGGAGGCGTCCTCTTCACTCCAGGTTCCGGCCAAGGCATCGAGATCGTGATAGGTCGGGAGCTGGGACTTTTTTTGCTCCAGATCGATTCCTTGGTGAATCAACTGGACGACGATGGCTTCCTTGTCGATACCACGCTGAAAAGCCTGGTCGTCAATCCACTCCGCGGCAGCGTCGTCGAGATGGCGGATAGTGATGGGCTCGTTCACGGATATTTCTCCCTAGGATCGATGCTACCAAGCGGATGGGGGATAGGCAATCGAACGCCGGTCCGGTCCCCAAAGCCATCCCGCGCCCGCACCGCCACCTCCGGAAAATCGCTGAACACCCCGTCCACCCCCAGCTCGAAGAACTGCCGGTACTCCCGGCACCTCGAAACGGTCGTTGAATTCCTGGTTCCGGAACGGCAGGCGCTCCCGAGCCCGCAGGGTCTTGATCTCGGCCAGGGTGAAGTCCTCGGAGAACCAGCCCAGCACCTCGCGGCCGTCGACGCGCTTCAAGGCCCGCCGGTCCGAGAATTCGGGGTGATCCGCAACGTCCGTCGTTTCCGAGATCTCGTTCTCGTGCCGGGCGATCAGCACGCCATCCTTGGTGGAGACCAGGTCCGGCTCGACGAAATCCGCGCCCAGGCCGATGGCCGTCTCGTACGCCTCGAGCGTGTGCTCGGGACGGTAGCCGCTGGCGCCCCGGTGGGCGATGATGATGGGGAAGGTCCGGCTCGGTTGCACGCTCTGGAGATCCTGTCCGGGAGGGATTGGACGAATCATATCCCGGCAGGACGCCAGGAGCGCGGTGGAGGAGGTAGGATAGAAGCGCGCGCCTCTCCCCGCAGCCCCCGACCTGGTAGAAAAACCCGGGGCCCATTAGATCCGCCGCCCGATCCATTAGAAAAAATGGTGAACCTATTGGGTCGCGCTGTTTCCTGGCAGAAAAAGAACCCTATCCAGTAGAAAAAGCCGCCGCCCCATTGGTTACCGGCCGCAACCCAGTAGAAAAACCCCGGACCCATTGGGTCGCGGTCGAGATCCAGTAGAAAAAGTCGCCGACCTTATGGGTTGGAGCTGAAACGAGGCAGGATCAGCGTACCGCCACCTTGACGCAGGCGCGGCCGAGGTAGATCTCGTCCCCCCCTTGCAGGCGGACGCCCCGGCGGTCGTGGGCGCTGACGTCGATGGTGCGGCCGCTCCGGTAGATGCGGGTGCCGGAGGCGTTCTGCTCGGCGCGCAGCCAGTAGCCGCCCGCGGCGGCGTCCCAGGTGATGCGGGCGTGCTCGCGGGAGACGGTGGTGTTGACCTCCCCCTCCTCGTGGAAGGCGACGTCGTTCCTGCGGCGGACGCGGCCGTCCGAGTCCACCACCTCCTGGAGGCGTCCCAGGTGGAGGCGGGCGGGTCCCTCGAATTCGTAGACGTGCTGGAAGGCGTCGCCCTTGGTGACGGTGAGCACCAGGGTGGGACGGGCGGACTCCGGTGCGGACGGCTCGGCCCCGGAAGGGGTGACCGCGGGGAACGAGGGGGCACCGGGCGCCGGAGACTCGGCCTTCTCGTACTCCACGAAATAGCGGCGGTCGCCGAGCTCGGGGCGGGGTTCGTCGAAGACGACCTCCACGGAAAAACCGGCCGGCACCGGGCAGCCGCGCTCGGCGAGGCGGTCGGCGATCTCGGTCTGGAGATCCCAGGCCTCCCGGGCGGCGGTCTCCAGCACGGCGCGCTCCTCGGGGGTCGTGGCCAGCAGGTGGACGCGCAGCCGGTTGTAGGGGAAGAGCCGCTTGCCGCCGCCCACGGCGGCGACCTTGGATTCGGCCTCATCGAGAATGGCCCGGCGGATCTCCAGGGGAGAGGTTCCCTTCATCCAGGGCTTCATCCAGTCGCGCACCTTGCCGATCATGTCGTCCATTCAGGAAGTCCTTTTCAAGGTTGCCGGGTCCAGATTGCCGAATCAGGGCTGCCGGATCAGGCCGAGCGCCGCGGCTTCCCGCACGATCTCGCCCGCGGCGGGTGCCGCCAGCCGGCCGCCATAGCCGCCGTGCTCCACGATGACGGCGAAGGCGATGCGCCGGCCGCCCGTCGGCCTGGAGGGAGCGAAGCCGACGAACCAGGAGTGCGAGTCCTTCCCCTTGACCTCGGCGGTGCCGGTCTTGCCCGCGATCGCCGGCTCGACGCCCGCGAGAAAGCGCGCCGCCGTCCCCTCGGTCACCACCCGGCGCATGGCGCGGGCGAGGGTGAGCGACGATCCGTCTCCAGGATGCGTACCGGCTCGGCTCGCCGGGTGTTGCTTTCGTCGAGCACCCAGCGCCCTTCCGGCATGCTGCCGCCGGAGGCCAGGGTGGCGGCCACGCGGGCCATCTGGAACGGCGTCGCCATCACCTGCCCCTGGCCGTAGGAGGCCTGGGGGATCGCGTCCTCGAGCTGCTCGGCGGTGTTCGGGCTCGCGACCGTGATGCCGAACGCCTTGGCCGTCTCCAGCAGGGGCCCGGCGCCGACCTCGTAGGTGCCGAGCTGCGCGAAGTAGGCGTTGCAGGAGACCACGATCCCCTCCTGCAGGTCGACGTCCCCGTGGGGGACGTGGTCCGTGGGGTCGTCGCGGATCGGCCGGCCCCAGCCGCGCACCCGGTTGCCCACGCGCCCGTCGGGGAGGGTCTGGCAGAGGAAGGTGCGGTCCTCGAGGCCGGGGTCCTTGCGCAGGGCGGCCATGGCGGTGACCAGCTTGAACGTCGAGCCCGGCGGATAGATGCCGTAGCGCGCCCGGTCGATCAGGTCGCCGGTTGTTTCCCCATCACCGGCTTCGCCCTCGTCTTCCGTCTCTGCCACCTGTCCTTTCGGCCAGGGATAGCTGACGGAGGCCAGGAGGTCGCCGGTCTCGGCGTCGATCACCACGGCCGCCGCGCCGTGCCCTTCCGGCGCGGGCGTACTTTTCGAGGATGTCCGAGGCCCGCTTCTGGAGCCGGGCGTCGATCGTCATCCGCACCGTGCGGTCGCGGTCGAGGATCTTCTTCACCTCGGGATGATCCGGCTGCCAGCGGTGGCGCAGCAGGGGGACCAGCTCGCTGTAGTCGAGCTGGATCTCGCGGGAGACCCGGCCGTCGGACTGGACGACCTCCACGATCCCCGCGAAGTCGTCGTACCCCTGAAGGCGGATGCGGGAGTCCCGCTCCACGTAGGAGGTGTTCGAGGCCGCCCAGTTGACCCGGTTGTTCAGATCGCCCAGGAGGTGGAACGTGACCCCCTCGAAGGGGTAGAACCGGTCCCCCCGGTCATGGTTTTCGGGCGGCTCGAGCGTCGCCCCCAGCCGTTCCAGGATGGCCCGCCGCTTCTCCAGCTCCGCCGGATCGCTGGTCGCGAGGAGCACGCCGTTCCTGTCCAGCACGTTGCCGCGCGGAATGCCGCGGGCGATGTCCACCAGCCGGGGGTTGTAGAGGAAGCGCCGGTAGCCGTCCGCCTGCACGGTGAGCGCGCCGCGGGTGAGGAAGCGGTCCGCCTGGAGCACCTGCACCTGGAACGCCCGGCCGAGGATGGCGGCGAGCACGAGCCCCAGCCCCACCGCCGTCCATTTCGCCGCGCCTTGGAACCGGCGGGTGGCGTCCGCGGCAGCGGCATTGCCCGGATGAGCCGAAATGGCGGCCAGCATCCCCACGATCAGGAAGTTGGCCAGCATGGCCGTGCGCCCGGAGCTGAGGAACGGCGAGACCACGCCCGAGAGCGGGAAGACGCCCAGGATGCCGCCCGCGATCAACAGGATCTGGAGCGCCACCACCAGCGTGAGCCCCAGGGCCAGGAAGAAGCTGTAGACCCCGCCGGCCTTGAACGCCGCCCGGAACCCGCGCCAGATGAGGAGCGTCCAGAGGGCCATCACCACCAGGAGGCCCAGGAAGCCCAGCTCCTCGCCCACGCCCGCGAGCACCAGATCCGTGTGCACCTCGGGAACCCGCTGGGGCTGCCCCAGGCCGAGGCCGGTGCCGGTCGAGGCGCCGGCCGCCAGGGCCCACAGCCCCTGGGCCAGGTGGTCGCCGCCCCGGAACGCGTTGTCCCAGGGGGAGAGCCACATGGAGAGGCGCCCGCTCACCGTGTGGGGAATGCCCAGCTTGTAGCCCACGGCGAAGGCCGCCACGATGACGAGGGTGCCCGCGAGCGCCATCCACGGCTTGCCGCGCGCCACGCAGTAGAGGATGAGGAAGAGGAAGGAGAGGATGAGCGCCGGCCCCAGGTCCCGCTGGAGGAAGAAGAACACCAGCACCAGGCCGATCGCGAGAACCGGCGGCAGCAGGTATTCGAGCTTGGGGATGCCCAGCTTGCGCAATATCCCCGGCAATATTCCCGGCAATATCCCTGGAAAGAAGGCGCCCCGCGTCTCCGGCAGCTCGCGCAGGAACTCCCAGCGGTCGAAGAAGTAGCCGGCCAGGAAGAGGACGACGAGGATCTTGATCGCCTCGACCGGCTGGAATCCAAAGAGGTTCACCTTGGCGTCGCTCCCCCCCGGGCCGCTGCCGAAGAGGATCAGGATCACCGACAGGCCGAAGGCCCCGAACAGCGGCGCGAAGCTCCGCCGCCGGAGCGGCGAGCGTTCCCAGTCCACCAGGCTCCCCGCGATCAGCAGCACCGAGCCGCCGAGCACGCCCTGGATGAACGTGCGGTAGATCGGCAGGTCGCGCAGGGGATCGCGGATGGAGACCATCACCGCGAGGCCGATCCCGGTCAGCACCAGGAGGGCCGGCAGGAGGAGCTGGTCCCCCTCGAAGCGCCGCACCCGCCAGACAATGTGAGGCACGGCGAAGGCCAGGAAGAAGAGGCCGGACCAGATCCAGAACGAGGAGCGGAATTGCCCGGGCGCGCGCACCAGGAGCCGCTGCTTGACCTCGCGGAGCTGCTGGAGGGAGAGCAGGGGGATGGTGACGCTCGCCGCGTCCTCCGGAGCCGCCCGCCGTTTCGCCACCTCCAGGCGCTCGCGCAGCCCGGTCAGGCGCCGGTCGTTCTCGACGTCCGAGGCCGGCACGCGGATGCGCGCCAACTCGCCGACGTTGGGAAGCCGCCCCAGGTGGGCCCGCTTCCAGATCTCCCGCGCCACGAACGGCCGCTCGGCCGAGACGCCGATGCCGTCGAGCACGGGGAGGATCTGGTCCGAGCTTTTGAGGGCGTTCAGGTTGACGATTTCCCCCGAGGCAAGCTTGGCGTCGATCCCGTCGAGCGGCTTGACCGTCGCGAGGTAGACGAGCACCAGGGCGAACAGGACCGCCACCGCCGCCGCCGCGAGCAGCACGGCTTCGCGGTTGCGGGCTTGCGCGCCCCGGAAGACCGGGATGGGCATGGTCCCCTTCGGGACGGAGGACACCTGCCGCCGGTCGGCGGCGGTGCTGCGGGTTACGGCCAAGGGAAGGTCTCCATCGAGGTCGGGCTCAGAAGATAGATCAGGCTCACCAGATCCCCAGCTCTTCCAGCCTCATGAGGATTCCCTGCAGCTGCCTGGCCGCGTCGGCCATGTTCCCCCGGGCGTTGGCGAAGTTGCCGGCCTCGCGGTAGAGGTCGATCGCCTGGGTGAAGTGGTCGCGGGCGCTCTCCAGCAGCTCCGTCTCCTCGTCGGTGTCGCGGGCGCGGGTGGCCTGGGAGAGCAGCTCCTGGGCGCGCATGCGGTAGCCGTCCGCCAGCATGGCCTTCTCCCGGCGGCCCATGGGGTAGCCGTGGCGCTCGAGCCTCGGAGAGGGCGTTTTCGAGCTGCTGGAGGTCGAACTGCTCGTAGGCGTAGATACGGGCGAGCCCGAGGTACGGGTCCGGCCAGTCGGGAGCGAGCTTCGCCGCGTCGCGGAGCTCCTCCACGGCTGTGCGGACCTTCTGCCGGGCCGCGTCGCGCTCGCCCTTCGCGCGGAGCGTCTGGGATTCGATGCGGTCCAGGTGGCCGCGGGCGTAGAGCATCTTGGCCCGCGTGGGCTTGTCCCGGTAGTGCAGGTCCAGGGCGGCCTTGAAATGATCGTGGGCCTTCTGCCACCCCCGCTCCGTGGTGGTGGGGGAGTCGCCGTGGTAGCTCTCCAGAATGCGGTCCCCGGACTTGACCAGGGCTTCCCGCAGCTCCGTGCGCATGTCGCCCACCTCGGAAGACCCCGGCAGGCTGAAAGGAGCGATCTTCTGGTACCGGCTCCACAGGCCGTCGAGGTCCGGCGAGGTCTCGGTCGCGAGGTCGTGGCGGATCTCGGACGCCTCGCTCAGCACCCACACCTGGGACGCCAGCAGGAACGAGCCCACCAGCAGCAGAAGCACTCCGGCGCTCTGGAGCCTGAGCCGGCGGTGCCGCGTCGGCGGCGGGGCCGGGGGTGGTTCCAGGGAAGCCACCGGAGGAACGAGCTGCTGCGGCGGCGGCGGCGGTGGAGGGATCACGGCGGCGGGCCGGTCCGTGCGCCGCGTTTCCGACGAGCGGAACGAGCCCGAGTCGTCGAGCCCCGGCCGTACCGTGCGCCGGGTGGCGTTCATGTCCTCGGCGGCCGTTTCGGTTCCCGTCCCCCGGGCCTCGGAGGGGAGCGGCTTCCCCTCGTTCCAGGCCTCGAGGTCGGCCTTCAGCTCGGCGGCGCCCGGGTAGCGGCGGCCGGCGTCGAAGGCCAGGCTGCGGGTGATGATCTTCCGCAGGCCCGGGGAGACCGCGTCCGGCAGCGGCCGGGGGGGCTCACCCGAACGGATCTTCCTCTCCAGCTCCTCGGGCTCGTCGCCCGAGAACGGCGGATACCCGGCGACCATCAGGTAGAGCACCACGCCCAGGGCCCAGAGGTCCGAGTGGCGGTCCACTCCGCCTTTTTCCAGCCGCTCGGGCGGCGTGTAGGGGAGGCTGCCGAACAGGTTGACCGTGAAGCGGCGGGTCTGGGAGAGGTGCTTGGCGATGCCGAAGTCGAGCACGCGGACGCGCTCGCCTTCCTGGAGGCGCAGGTTCTCCGGCTTGATGTCGCCGTGGACGATGCCGTAGACCTTGCGGCCGCCGATCTCGCCCGAGAACTGGTGGCAGGCCTCCAGCATCTCGCAGAGCTGGAGGGCGATGTTGGCCGCGTGATCCTCCGGGATCGGCCCGCGCTGGAGACTCTGCGACAGGTCCGTGCCGGACACGTACTCCATGGCCACCCAGAAGAACGGGGCGTCCTCGCCCCATTCATAGACCGCCGCCACCTGCGGCGCCACCTCCGAGAGCTGCCTCTGGAGCGAGATGCCGTTCTTCTCCGCCTCCAGCATCTCGGGGTCCGTGCGGTTGGCGCGGATCACCTTGAGCGCCACCTCCCGCTCCTCTCGGGGGTCCCACGCGAGGTAGACGTCGCCCATGGCGCCGCGCCCCAGGAAGTCGCGGAGCTCGAAGCGCCCCACCTGCTGTGCCGTCAGCATCAACGCCCCCGCCTCCGGGCCGGCGCGGCGGGAGCCGCCGCGGGGATCGGGGCTGGCGGAGTCGGCGTGCGGATCGCCTGGGCACGGTTGGCGGCTCCGAAGGAGTTCCAGAGGAAGATCTCGTCCTCCCGCCCGGCATCGGAGAGCGAGACGCCGCCGCCGTTGTCCTCGATCCGGTTGCCGATGAGCACCGGTTGGGCTTCCCCCTGCACTTCGACCCCCGGCCGGGGCGGCGCGCTCGCCGTGCGGCCGTTTCGGAAGATCAGGTTGTGGAGCAGGCTGGGGCGGGCCGGGCTCTCGATCAGCACCCCGCCGCCGGGATTGTCATGGAGATAGCTGTAGCGCACCGTCGAGTGGTCCGTGCCCACGAAGTCGATGGCCGCCGTCTGGGCGCCCGAGATCTCGACCGACTCCACCTGCACCGCCGAGTCCGCGAGGCGCAGCCCCACCTGGAGAGGCGTCTGGTCGTCGCCCGCGATGCGGAATCCTTCGATCCGCGCGCCGGTGACCCCCTGGGCCGTCACCGCCGGCACGCCGCTCCCGGCGGGCGGCAGGATCACGGCGCCCCGCGGGACCTGGCTCACCAGGCGCGACGCCGGTGCGGAGCTGAAGAGCCTCGTGGTACTCGCCGGGGCCCACCATCACCGTCTGCCCTGAGCCTGCCTTGGAAAGAGCCTCCGTGATCGTGGCCGTCCCGCCATCCCCGACCCCCACGCGCAGCACGTTGCCGGTGAAAGCGGTCTCCCGTCCATCCCCAGCCCCGGGATTCAGCAGATTCGAGAGCACCCCCTGCCCGAACGCCGCGAAGGCGAACGCGCCCAGGATCAGGCCATAGAGAAGGCAGGCCGGCCGGCTCACGAAAGCCCGCAGGAACCGCCCGGGACCCGCCGACCGGGCCACGCCCGCACCCTGGATCCGGGGGCGCGTGGCGGCCGTGGCCATCTCCGCCGTCGGCGCGGCCCGCAGGCTCCGCACGCTCTCGGCGAACCGCTCGCCCTCCACCAGCACCACGGAAATGTTGTCCTTCCCACCGGCCGCGTTGGCCTGGGCGATCAGCTCCGTCACCGCCTCGTGGGGGTCGGCCGCGAAACCTTCCACCGTCCTCAGGATCGCCTGCGAGGTCACGAGATCCGAGAGGCCGTCGCTGCAGAACACCAGCGCCGCGTCCGGCTCGAAGGGGATCTGGGTGATGTCGATGAACCCTTCCTCGTCCGGCTCGTGGGGCGAGGAGCCCACGTCGCGGAAGATCTCGTTGCGCCGCGGGTGGCGCATGGCCTCTTCCTCGGAGATCTCCTTGGCGTCCTCCCGGACGCCCACGGGGGAGTGGTCGCGGGTGACCTTTCGGATCTCGCCCCGCCGGAGGAGATACAGCCGGCTGTCCCCCACGTGGCCGATGGTGGCCCGGTTGCCGTCCACCACGGCCACGGTGAGCACGCAGGCCATGTTGGCGAGCGCCGGGTTGGCCTGCGCCTGGTCGAAGATCTGCTTGTTGGCGAGGGCGATGGCCTCGCGGATCAGGCGAGCCGCGTCGGTCGTGCGCCGGGAGAGGCGGGCGACGAGGATCTCGAGCGCCGTCTGCGCCGCGATCTCGCCGCCCGACTCGCCGCCCACGCCGTCGATCACCGCGTAGAGGCCGCGCTCGGGGTCACAGAGAATCCGGTCCTCGTTGTTCTCCCGTTCGAGGCCCGGATCGCTGCCGGCCGCGGCCAGGGGACGCTTCGGCTTCGCGGGCGCCAACTACTTCTTCTCCTTGGTGAGGAAGGCGAGCGCCACGAGCGTGGCCGCCACCGCGACGAGCACCACGAGGAGGGCCAGGCGGGCAAAATAGAGCGCGGCCATCAGAGCCTCTCAAAATCCAGGTAAATGACGCCCGCGAGACCGATCCGCGCCTTGTCCGGCAGATCGCCCCAGCGGTCGAGGTCGTTCACGCCGCCATCCACCATCTCCAGGCTGCGGGGCAGGGGAACGCCGTCCACCGTCGTGCCAAGCTTCGAGAGATCCTTGATCCGGAACGTTCCGGCCTGCGTGCGCTGGAGCCGCGCATGCTCGCGCGAGACGTCCAGCGAGGTGTCGAGCGACAGGTCCGCCCATACGTCCGGCGCTTGGCGGCCGAGGACGATCTCGTCCTTGGTCATCAGGAACGTGTGCCGGCCGCGGTCGTCCTGATAGACCAGCCGGGCGAGGGCCGGCGGGGCCGCCGAGTCCATGGTGCCGGCGGAGACCGCGGCGATTCCGGCCGTCGTGGCCTCCTTTTGGGTCGTCATCTGGCCGAGCCGCCGGGTGGTCGAGATCCGGTGGGTCTTGTTCCCCGCGCCATAGCCCGCCTCGGGCGGCCGGGCGAACTCGGAGACCACTTCCACGTCCCCCGGGTTGAGCGTGCCGTTGGGATCCTCCTGGAAGCGGATCGTCCACTTCCCCTCGGCGCTGACGTACTTCGGGGCCTGCGGCGCGGCGTCCTTCTTCTTGCGCAGGATGCGGGCGAAGACGGGCGAGGACCCGCGGTTCAGCCGCTCCAGCTCCTGGTCCAGGAGGTTCCTGGCCTCCGTCTCGAGCTTCTCCGAACAGCGTGCGCAGGTAGTCGTAGTCGTCCGGGTGGAGATACACCTGGTACAGACTGGGCGCGATCGTCTTCGTCACCAGCGGCTCCAGGCTCTGCCGCATGTTCTCGCCGATGGCCAGCACGACGTCCCGGCCCGTGGCGCGATCCTTCGTGGTCGTCAAGCGTGGACCCTCCCGAGATACTCCAGAGCCCGCCCGGGCGTACACCGGCCCAGGGGATCGAAGTCCCTCAAGTATACCTGTACGGTGTTTAGGGGCTGGGTGTTTCGAGGGGAGGGCTCGGAGAAGTCTAGTAGCACATAGCTAGGAGGTGCCAAGTAAGGATCACTTGGCTCAGCTTGTACGGCAATGGCGGGCCCTGATCCGTGCTTTGACTTCGGCGCGGGCGTTCTCGGCGCGATATGGGTCGCCCTCAAGGGTCCCCACAAATCTCATGGCTGAGTCATGCAAGCGCTTTTGAAGCGCCTCGTCATCGTCCTGGCCCTCAACGGACTCAATTGTTCCTGGAGGACTGGCATCGGGCATTTTCTCCTTGTCCACGACACCAAAGTTATTACGAAACCTCCATTGGTGCAACCGAGCCGTCTTCGAACGGATCCTCGACCCTCGCTGATTCCCGAGTTCTCGCCCGGATCGCCTGGAGCGCCTCCGAGGCCACGTAGTAGCGCCCCCGCTTCTCGCCTTCGGGGACGAGGAAACCATGCTCGACGAGGCTTTTGAGATCCCGGCTCGCGAGGTTGTCGCTGATCTCGGCCATGGGCCGGTAGGTGGCATTGCGGACCCTGAGGCCGATGGCGGCGTCGGAAAGTGCCAGGAGAGCCCGGTCTGGCAGGCCCTTCTTCGCGGCCTCCTCCTCCAGGGCGTCCCAGAGGCGCTGGAGGTCACGGGTCCGGTGGAGCAGCGTAGTGGCTTGCCGGAAGTGCGCCGTGAGGCTGAAGCGGATCCAGGGGCGCGCGTCGCGCTCGGGACGCCAGGTGCCTGCCCCGACCTCCGCCAGGACGTCATAGTAGGCCCGCGTGTTCCTCCCCAGATACTCCTCGATGCTGGAAAACTGTGGGGCAAGCACGCCGCCCCGCGCCAGCACCAGCGTCTGGAGGCAGCGGGCCATGCGGCCGTTGCCGTCCGAGAAGGGGTGGATCATGACGAGATTCAGGTGGGCCATCGCGGCCTGGACGATCCTCGGGACTTCCGAAGTCGCGTTGAGACCCGCCAGCAGCTCTCCCATCAGACCGGGGACGAGGTCCGCCGAAGGCCCTTCGTAGACGACCTCGTCCCGTTCGTCGTCGCGGACGAAGATCGGCCTGATCCGCCACCGCCCGGGGTTTTTGGTCAACTTGTACTGGAGCATCATGAAGTGGAGGCTCCGGAGGAGGTCCGATGAATAGCTGAAATGCGGATCGTCCGCCAACTGGAGCACGTAGGTCATCGCGGACTGGTACCCCGTGACCGCCGCCCACGCCTCCGTCTTCGCGTCGAGGGGCTCCTCTCCTTCCGCCGCGGCGATCGCATCGTCCAGGGAAACGTCGTACCCTTCGATACTGTTGGAGCCTCGAACCGCCCGGGCGAAGGTGATTCGCCGCAGGAGCCCATACCAGCGCTTGGGGCTTGTACCAACCCTGTGGCCGAGAGCCCTTCTCAGATCGTCGATCCTTTCCAGGACCGCAATCTCTTGGGAGCTGAGATGGGGCGTCTCGAAGATCATGGCGGATAGGCAGATACTATCTTACCTGCGTCAGATATCAACTGACCCATGCAAGTTGGTATCTGTATAACTGACCTACGAAAGGAGATCCCGATGCCCCTCTCCCGCCGAAATCTCATCCAGGGAGGTCTGCTCATGGCCGCCGCCGCTGCTGCGAACGCCGCCGGAAGCTCGCCTCTCGAATCCCAGCCCCAGGCTCCACCGCCGGCCCAGCCGAAGGCTCCAGACCGCGGGCCGCGCCTCGACGCCGACCTCGTCCGCGACTTCGTCGTCGCCGGCCATGGCAATCTCGACAAGGTCAAGGAGATGCTGGCCCAGCAGCCCGCCCTCATCAACGCCACCTGGGACTGGGGCGGCGGCGATTGGGAGACCGCCCTGGGCGGCGCCTCCCACATGGGCAACCGGCCCATCGCCGAATACCTCCTCACCCAGGGCGCCCGTATGGACGTCTTCTGCGCCACCATGCTGGGCAAGACCGAGATCGTGAAGGCCTTTCTGGCGGATGACCCCAAGGTGGTCGATCTCAAGGGTCCGCACGGGATCTCCCTGATCCGCCACGCCCGGGCGGGGAAGCAGGATGCGGTCGCGGAGATGCTGGTGGCCCTAGGGGCGAAGTAGGCGCAGCAAGGGCGGCCACGTGGGGCCGCCCCTACTCGATCCACTTGGTCATCAAAAACCGGTCGTGGTCCGCGAACCCCACCCGGCGGTAGAGCGCCTGGGCGCCTTCCTTGTAGCGCTCGACCTCCAGATGAAGGGCGCGGACGCCGAGCTCCCGGCAGGCCTCGGCGGCCCGCGCCAGCGCCTGCGTGCCGAGGCCCTGCCCCCGGCGCCCCGCGGCCACGTAGAGCTCATCCACGAAAGCGTCGCGCCCCCGGAACTCCAGGCTGAAACCGAAGGTGAGGACGAGATAGCCAACCACCTCGCCTCCGTCGTCCATCACCCACAACCGGCCCAGCGTGGGGTCGCGCAGGAGCCGGTCCAGGTTGGCCCGCGACTCGTCCTCCCGAAAGGCATAGCCGTCTTCCATGAAGAAGGCCTGATGAAGGGCCAGAACGGCTTCGAGGTCGGCGGCGGTCGCGGGCCGGAGATCGGTCATCTGGCATATCGTATCCTTCATGAAGATCGTCTCCGTCAACGTGGGCCTTCCCCGGCCGGTCTCCTGGAGAGGCCGGAGGATCATGACCGGTATCTACAAGGACCCTATCGAGGGGCGGGTCCAGGTGCGCCGGACGAACCTGGACGGCGACCGCCAGGCGGACCTTTCCGTCCACGGCGGTCCAGACAAGGCCATCTACGTCTACCCCTCCGAGCACTACCCCTTCTGGCGCCGTGAGCTGGAGCTGGAGGATCTCCCCTGGGGCTCTTTCGGCGAGAACCTGACGACCGAAGGCTGGTGGGAAGACGAGATCCACATCGGCGACCGCTTCCGCATCGGCACCGCGGAAGTCGTCGTCACCCAGCCCCGCATGCCCTGCTTCAAGCTGGCGGTGAAGTTTGACCGCGAGGACATCGTAGAAAGCTTTCTCGAAAGCGGCCGCCCCGGCTTCTACCTCGCCGTCACCCGGGAAGGAGAGTTGGGCGCAGGAGATGCCATGGAGCGCATCTACGAGGATGAAAACGGCGTCACCGTGGTGGATATCATCCGGCTCTATATGGACCGGCGCGGCGAGATCGATCTGGACCTGCTGAGGCGGGTAGTCGCCGTTGAGGCGCTGGCCGAAGGATGGCGGGAGCATTTCCGGAAGCGGCTGTAAGCCCATAAAAAACAGGGCGGCCCGGCGCCAATTCCGGACCGCCCTCAGGGGTAGACCTACCGTACTTCAGAGCCCGTGACGCGCCGCGCCCGCCGGCGAACCGGGGCGCCTTCGGCGCGGAGCTGCGGAGTGGCCTTCACCAGGCCCGCGATCTGTCCGACGACGTGGTGCGCGGCGAGCACGGCGCCCTCCTGCCAGCCGGGCAGATATGAGATCTGGTCGCCCACCACGTGGAAACGCTTGTCCGGGTTGAGCAGGCGGTCGTAGGCGGCCTGCTGCTCCGGCTTCGTCCAGTCCCAATCCGACCAGCCGCCTTCCTGGAACGGCACCATCTGCCAGGCGATCGAAAGGCCCAGCTCCATGGGAACGTATTTGGCGAAATCTGGATGGAGCTTCTCCGCGCCCTCCCGGGCGAGGCGCAGGCGGTCCTCGAACGAAAGCTCGCCGAACGACTTCGCCACCGCGTCGTAGTTGTAGGCGCCCGTCAGCACGCCCTTCTTGGAGAAGAAGTCCGCCGAGGGATACCACATCTGCGTGATCGCATGCTTGATCCAGCTGATCCCGCCGTAGATCTGATTCTGCTTGTCGGGAGCCTCCCAGAACCGCTCGTTCGCCTGCCAGCCCACCTTGCAGGTATTGGCGAACGTCACGGTGCCGGCGGCCTTCTTGTACTCCTCGCTGAAGCTGTTGTTCGCGATCAGCTTCGTCGCCAGGGGGAGCGGGATGTTGCTGATGCAATAATCAGCCGTCGTTTCCGCCTGCTTTCCCGTCATCCGGTCGCGATAAACCACCCGGACGCCCGCGTCGCCGTTGTAGACCTGGAGGACTTCCGCGTTCTTGACGATCCGGTCCTCCACCGTCTTCGCCAGCGCCCTTTCGAACATGTCCATGCCGCCCACGGGCTGGAACAGCGTGGTCTGCCATTCATACTCTTCCGGCTGATAGAAACGGTGCAGCCAGAACTCGGACGTCAGAAGGCTATGGAACGGCAGTGGCGGCTCGATCGTTCCCGCGTCGACCACGGCGGGCTCGACCACGTAACCGGAGCGGGATGATCCCTCGTACTTGTAACCCGTCGCGGGATCGACGTCGCCGAACACCGTGAGGAGATCGAGCAGCTTCACCTGGTCGTCCGCGGTCAGCTCCTGATCGAGCGCTTTTTTCTGGACCGCCTTGGCCAGCAGCTCCGAAATGTAGCCTCGCGTATCGTTGGCGATCCGCCGGTTCTTCATCGCCTTGCCGTCAAACACGTCCGGTGTCTGGAAAAGGTTGGCGCGCGACTCCATCACGTAGACCTGAAGCTCGACTCCCAACTCGCGGCAATACGTGAGCACCGCCTGGTGGTGGTAGGGGATGCGGCCGGGGCCGGCGTTCAAATATTGCCCCTCGTCGAACTGGCAGACCTGATCAGGCCGGCCCATCTGCTCGATCTTGTCGCCGCGGCGCACCGTGTGGCTCCGTCCGCCCGTCCGATTCGTGGCTTCCAGGATCAGGATCTCGTACCCCGCCTTCCGCAGCTCGTAAGCGGCCGTCATGCCGCCCACGCCGGCGCCCAGGATGACCACCGACTTGCCCGTTCCCGACCCGGCCGGCAGCTTCGGCGGCCCGGCATACGCCAGGGGCGTCCGGAGCATGCCGAGAGCCACCATGGTCTCGTAGACCGCCGCCGACCCTCCCGCCAGCCCCACCATGTGCAGGAACCTGCGCCGAGTCCAATTGCCGCCTTGCTCTTCCATGAACCCTCCCTCCGGATTACAGGTCAATACCAGGGATACTGAAACGAAGGCGCCAGATATCCCACCCCCCGGCCCCTCACCCCCTGGCCCCCTCTCCCGCCCCCTCCCTGCCGCCCTCTCCGGGAGAGGGGGAAGAAAAAAGGCAAAAAGAAGCTTTGTAGGGTGCGCTGTGCGCACCAAGAACGTGGTGGTGCGCACACACAGCGCACCCTACGGGCTTCACCGGTTCTGCTTCGTTCCCCCTCTCCCGGGGAGGGCGGCAGGGAGGGGGCGGGAGAGGGGGCCAGGGGGTGAGGGGCCCGGCGGCGCAAGCCGCCGTATAGTTGACGCCCATGCCCTTCCCCCAGACCCGCCGTTCCGTGGTGATCGCCCTCGCCGCCCGCGATGCCGATCCCGAGGTGCGCCGCCAGGCATGGGATGCTCTCGTCGCCTCTTATTGGCGGCCGGTTTACAAGGTTCTCCGGGTCCGCTGGGCGCTCCTGCGGGAAGACGCTGAGGACTGGACCCAGGACTTCTTCGCCTCCGCCCTCGCCAAGGGCACCTTCGAGCGGTACGATCCCGCCAAAGCCCGGTTCCGGACCTACCTGCGCACCTGCCTCGACGGCTTCGCGGCCAACGAGCGCAAGGCCGCCGGTCGTTTGAAGCGGGGAGGCGGGCAGGCGCTCCTCTCTCTCGACTTCGAGGGAGCCGAGGAGGAGCTGCGCCGCCACGGAGCCGGCGAGGGATTGGACATGGAGGAATACTTCCATCGCGAATGGGTCCGCTCGCTCTTCGGCCTCGCCGTCGAAGACCTCCGCCAATGGGCGGAGAAGGCCGGCAAACAGGTCCATTTCCGGCTTTTCGAGCGCTATGACCTCGACGGCGCGGACGCGCCCGACCGCCCCTCCTACGGCGAGCTCGCCGCCGAGCACAGTCTGCCCGTCACCCAGGTGACCAACCACCTCGCGGCCGCCCGCCGTGAGCTCCGCCGGCTCGTCCTGGAGCGGCTCCGCGAGCTCACCGCCACCGAAGACGAGTTCCGTGCCGAGGCGCGCCTGATTCTGGGAGTCGATCCGGGATGCTGAATATCTCGGACGCCACGCTTCGGCATCTCCAAGAGGTGGCCGACCTGCCGGACCTCACCGGCACGCCCTACGAGATCGTCGAGACCCTCGGCCGGGGCGGCATGGGCACCGTCTACCTCGCGATCGATCACCGGCTCGACCGCGAAGTCGCCCTCAAAGTCGTCCAATTTTCTCCTGGCGCAGACATCGATGTGGACCGCCTCCTGCGCGAAGCCCGCGTCCTCGCCCGCCTGGAGCACCCCGGCATCGTCCCCGTCCACGACGCCGGTCTCCTCCCCGACGGCCGCGCCTTCTATGCCATGAAACGCGTTCGCGGCCAGCGCCTGGACGAGCATGCCCGGTCCGTCTCCCTCCCCGAACGCCTCCGAGCCTTCCAGCGCATCTGCGAAGCCGTGGCCTTCGCCCACGCCCACGGCGTCATCCACCGGGATCTAAAGCCCGAGAACGTCATGGTTGGGCCGTTTGGAGAGGTGCTGGTCATGGATTGGGGCGTGGCAAAGGTCAGGCCCTCACCCCCTGGCCCCCTCTCCCTGCCCTCCACCCACCCCTGCCGGGGAGAGGGGGAAGAGGAAAGTCCTCATCGGTCCCTGCTCGTCCATGCCTATCCGTTCTCGTCCGTGTCCGTCCTTGAGGGCACCGCCCACGGCACCATCCTCGGAACCCCCGGCTACATGGCCCCGGAACAGGAACGAGGCGAGATCGACCAAATCGACGAGCGCACCGACGTTTGGGCCCTCGGAGCCCTCCTCCAATTCCTCCTGGGAAACGAGGCGCCATCCCGGCCGCTCCAGGCCATCCGCCAACGCGCGATGGCCGAAGATCCCGCCGCGCGCTACCAGAAAGTGGAAGACCTCTCCGCCGACCTCGCCCTGTACCTCGCCGGCCTGCCCGTGGGAGCCCACCCGGAAGGCGTTTTCGAGACGATCGGCCGTTTCATCCGCCGCTACCGCGTGCCCATCCTCCTCGTCCTTGCCTACGTCGTCATGAGGGCAATCCTGCTCCTGGTTCTTCGCCGCTAAAGGAATCCCAAGGGACGTTGAATAGGAAGATGTCGGCCTGAACGCATCAACACTTTTGGAGGGAGACGCAAAATGAGCAAACCGGTATTCGGCCTTCTGCTGGGAGGCATCCTGGGCATCCTCGACGGACTGTCAGCCCTGATTTCGGCGCCCGAGACGCGCCCCGAGCTTCTCGGCATCATCATCGGCTCCACCGTCAAAGGATTGGTCGCGGGCCTGCTGATCGGCTTCTTCGCCCGCAAAGTGAAGTCGCTCCCCCTGTGCCTTCTGTTCGGCCTCGTCGTGGGAGGCTTGCTGGCCTACGGAGTCGTGCTCATGGGCAATCCCTACTTCTGGGAAATCGTGCTCCCGGGAAGCCTCGTAGGTCTCATCGTGGGTTTCGCAACCCAGCGCTACGGCGGCACCCCAACTCCCGCGACCGCCACCCGTTGATTTGAAATTTCAAGGAGAATCCATATGAAGAAGATTGGGATTACGACGCTCCTCCTCGCCACCCTCGCGGCCGCTGCCACCTGGGCCGGCGAGATGCCCAACGGACCCATGGACGCCAAGGCCGCCTTCGAAAAGCTCAAATCCTTCGCGGGCACCTGGGAAGGCAAGGCCCAGGGAGACATCCCCGTGCAGACCGTCTACAGAGTCACCGCCAACGGCAGCGTCGTCATGCAAACCCAATTCGCCGGCACCGACCACGAAATGATCAACATGTTCCACATGGCCGGCCCGGACCTCGTAGCCACCCACTACTGCGCCGCCGGCAACCAGCCCCACTTCAAGTTTGATTCCGCGAAATCAACCCCCACCGACCTCGTCTTCGCCTTCGACGGCGGCACCAGCTTCGACCCCGCCAAAGACGGCCACGTCCACAGCGGCCGGATCCTCCTGACAGACGACGGCAAGATCAAGGAGGAGTGGAGCTTCTGGGCCGCGGGCAAGGAAGCGGGGACGCAGCGGTTTGAGGCGGCTCGGAAGTAGGTAGGGACGGTCCTTACTCCCGCTCGGGTGTGGAAAGGCCTGGGCGGGCTCACGTCTCCATTACCACCAGCGCCTGATGCTTCGGCAGTACCAGCCCCCTCGTTGTTGGCGTATTCGCCGGAGAAAGGCGGGTCAGGGGTGACCAAGCGAGGGGCCAGCCATGTTGTTCATTCGCGAATTAGGCCGGCAATTCCAAGTTTTTCTCAAGGAAGACAAAGCGCCAATCTACCAGCTCGGCAAGAGCAACATCCGAGAAACTCTGGGCGAGGCGGCCAAGGTCTTGAGAAGTGGCAGTCTCTCCTAGACAACGGAGGTCACACGCAAGCGTCTCAAGGTGTTTTCTGAGAGCATTGGAGCGGATGGCTGTTCGTTCGGACTCACCAACATGGAGTATAGCGCCTAGCGCGCCACCGAAAGCAGGGAAAACAATGGTGCCCAAAGTCCATAACCCTGCAAAACAGGGCTCGAAGATATGTAGCAGACAGAATGCTAGGGTGAGGAAGAATAAGATATGAGCTGTAAAGAGCAGATGCCGGTGCAGTCTCTCGTGATGCTCGGAGCTGCGGTGGTGGTATTCTCGCTGTGACTGAATCCAGCCTTCTAGCACCTGCCGATACGAATCAAGATACGAGCTGTTGATCTGAGCTTGAATTAGGCCCATCTGTCGCGACAGTGCTCTAAAATACCAGTTGAACCATTTATTGCTGGGATCGCTTGTGCCAAGATGAGTCGGTACCTTTACTGATGAAGGTGTCCGCCCCAAGAGAGAGAGAAATTGTAGCTGCCTGAGTTCTTCTGCCAGAGCCCTGTAGTCCATCCAGCGATTATGCCAACGCCTCTTTCGCCCCCATAACGTGATGGCGATAACCGCTAGGATAAGTCCTAGCTCGATCCAAGAATATAAATGAGAAGACCCAGGGCGAGATCCCAAGTACGCAAACAAAATAGCGAGAGCACCGGCGAGATATGTCGCTACAAAGGAGCTTCGATATCTGTTTGCATAGAGATCTGCAAGTCCGTCGGCCCAGGCGAACGGCTCGAGATAACCAGTTTCTAGGGGCTTTGTAAACTCTCCCCTCGTGTCCTCCTTTTGTTCGGTTAGACTCAAGATCTCCCAAGTCGACTCCCATTCTTTTTGCGCGGTATCGAGGAAGTTTTTTATCAAGGGTTTCGGAGATGGCCAATGCCAAACCCAAAGCTTGCAGAAAAGTCTGTAAAAAAACCCGAAATTCAGTCTGGCTTGCTTCTCTTTAAAGAACTGTTTAGCTGCGGCGACGTCGTTGCTGTGCCTGGGGAATTCAAAGAGAGTCTTCATCCTCTTTCGGAGTAGGCTTAGGTCTTTTGTGATTCCAAGTTTGCCAATTTTTTGTGAAGGCTCCCAGAGAGAAGGTGGATGCTCCAGCCGAGGGTGTATCCAAATAATTGGTATTCCAAGGCGCGCAGCTTCCTGTACGATTTCACCGGTACCGCCGCACCCGCTAGGCCTCTCTTGATCCCAAATGGCAATTAGTAGATCGCTCTGGCGCAATACCGTGTGCCCTACCATCTGATAAGCTTCGTCACGGCGATCCTTTTGGGTTGGGCCGTCTAGTTCAAAGACTACAGGTTTGGAATCTGAAAGCAGACTGTAAAATTCTTCCTGTGAGCTAGAAGAAAAGTCATTGGCATACTCTTTGCGCGGAAAGGGAAGGGGACACTGTAGCTCTACCTTCGGCTTGAGTGTTTCTTTTTCAGTATTCGAGCCAAGCGGTTTTTCTTCAGTATTTAGTTTGAGAGCTTCCTCTGCGACAATTCGGTCAGCTCCTTCTGCAAGGGGAGAGATCACTCTGATGGATGGAGCTTGATTAGAATAGCTTTGCAGCCCAGTGTTTGATCTGTCTGCAAAAATCTCGCTCGTGATCTGCTTGATGTTCTTTAAGATTTCCGCCACGGCTTCGCGCAACGGTTGATCTTCTCCTTTGGGTGGAATGACGTCCAGTCGATGGCCCGTCACGCCGACCCGAACTGTTAGAGCCGGTAAGGGAGGATGATTGCCTTGTTGGATTATGTCTCTCTGGGGTGCAGATTGCGAGGGCATCGGCGGGGGTGTTGCATTCTGAGGGAACTCGAGATCATTCATGTTCTGGTGACCTGACTGGTTACATGTTGTAATAATGTTCGCGGACTTTGCCCGCCCATTTATGAAAAACCATTCTTAGTGCATGTTCGCGGTCGGGTGTGAGGGGAGGAGATGGCATGGGGTGTAAGAATACGTCTGAGACACCCTCGTCAAATACTCCTCCGCGAATGCCGCTTTCCCGAAGACTAGAATGGGGAGACGGAGTGAGAATAAGATGCCGGCTTCGAGCTGATTCCAGGGAGTTGGAAATGGCGTGGGTGTAGAGATCAAGTTTTCTTTCAGGGTTCCTGGTTTACTGATTCCTGATTCGGCGCGAAACTGTTCAAGCCCGAGTATTACTCCTCCTGAACAGCGTCGTGCTATCAGGATGACTTCGCGCAATGGCAACTCAGTAGGGTAATCTGAGCGACCTAGTGCCCGAGGTTCCAATCCCATTTCTCCCAGGAAATTGATGATCGTGGACCGAGCAGAATCCTGGGCCGGCGACAGATCTGTTGGGCTGGAGACAAAGACCGGAATGTTCATAGAGAGTTCCCTTTTGAGGCGCTGATACCTGCTTACGCCTTTTCTCCCGGCTAGTACATGAGTTTGTCCAAGACAGTATACTATAAGGAGGCTCTCCGCCAATGAGGGTCGAGGCCTGCGGCGGCGTTTATCGGTATGACCCACGGTGCTACCATACCCCTATGAGCAGCGCCAAGATCGCCATCTCCCTCGACCCGGAAGCCCTGAAGCAGGTTGACCAACTTGTCGAACGGGGGCTGTTTCGGAGCCGTAGCGGGCTCATTCAGGATGCGGTGTCCGAGAAGCTGCATCGGCTCCGGAAGGTTCGGCTCGCCCAGGAGTGCGCCAAGCTTCGGCCTTCTGAGGAGAGGGCCGCCGTGGAGGACGTCTTCCAGAGTGAGGTCGAGTGGCCCGAGTACTGAGGGGCGACATTCTCTGGGCTGAGCTCGACCCGGTCCGCGGTCGCGAACAAGCTGGCCGGAGGCCCATTCTGGTCTTGAGCCAGGACGTGTTCAACGAGCGTTCGGGTACGGTCATCGCCGTCGCCCTCACCAGCCAGGAGCCGCTGGCCGGTTATCCGCTGACTCTGGAGATCCGGTCCGTCCATCTTCCAAAGCGATCCTGGGTCAAGATCAGCCAGATCCGCACGCTCTCGACGGAACGCCTGGGTGGCCACATTGGGCGTTTGTCTCCGGAGGAGCTTGGGCTGGTTATCGACGGTCTGAACGAGATCGTAGGCGATTAGGGCTCTGGCCTCCCAACTCGGCGTCTAACCCCTTCGCCCCTCGGTCGCTGAATCCGGGCCCGCTTCGGCACAACCCGCGGAGCTATCCTGAACCTCGGAGGAGCGACCCTCAATCTCCGGCCCCGAGGGCCCTGCCGTTTCCCCTGTTCCTCGGTTATTTTCCCCTCGGGGCCAGTGGGTCGGCCCGAGTTCTCAGCCTTCGAGATTTTGGGGGAAACGAATGGGGAGGCGGGGCCAGCCGGCCGGCCCTTGGGGAAAGCGAGTTTCCCCTCCAGAGAAATCGTGCGGCCCTCGGGGCCAATGTTGCAAAGGTTGGGGCGAATGGTGAGGCCGTGGTCCTGGAGGCCTTTCCCCTGGGGGTAGAGGATTGGCCCCGGGATCTCGGAGGCTGGGGAGTCGGGGTAGCGGGTCGGCCCCTTGGGGAAACAGGCCGAGAAGATAGGGGCGCCATCTTTTTTAAGAGCCAACGTTCTCTGCCGGCAGCCGCCCTAACGGGTGGACATCTGTCCGCCCCTCCCCCGGACACCTGTCAACCTCCTCTGTAACCGGACAGCCGTCCGATCCTCCAAGTCCTGTCAATACAATTATTTACGGCGTTTGACGCCGCTGGCACCTCCGTTGCTCTTGACGTGGATTGCCATGATCCAAGAAACGAATTCCATGGACCAGATCGTTACCAAGGGGACGGGGCTTTCCCGGCGGGTGAAGGTGTTGCTGGTGGTGGCTGCCGGGGTGGCCTTGTCTCTCTTTCTTGTTTGGCCCGCGGTCCAGCGTTGGGCGCGGGCGGAGCAGTCGGTGGACCTTTCGCGGCTTCAGGTCGCGACGGTGGTGCGGGGGGACCTGGAGCGGGACGTGTCCGCTCAGGGCCGGATCGTCGCGGCCAATCATCCGAAGCTGTACAGCCCGAATCAGGGGATCGTTGCGCTGGCGGTGAATCCGGGCGAATCGGTCAAGGCGGGGCAGGTGTTGGCCACCATCGCGAGCCCGGATCTGGACTCCCAGCTGGCCCAGGAGCGGTCGCGCCTTCAATCCCTCGAATCCGAGCTTTCCCGGACGAGCCTTTCGACCCGGCAGCAGAATCAGGAGGACGTGCAGACGGCGAAGCTCCGGCGGGTGCGCTTGGACGCGGCTCGGCGGGACCTCGAACGGGCTGAGAAGCTGCGGGCCGAAGGGTTGCTGAACGCCGTGGAGCACGAGCGTGCCAAGGACGCGGTGCGGGTGGCCGAGGTGGAGCTCGAGCAGTCGCAGGAGGGGGGCGGTCTTGCCCGGGAGGCCCGGGATTTCGAGATTCAGGACCGGCGGCGGCAGATCGATCGCCAGCGGCTGGTGGTTTCTGAATTGGAGCGGCGGGTGGGGGAGCTGACGCTGCGCTCGCCGTTCGACGGCATGGTGGCCACGATCGACGTGCAGGACCGGGACGCGGTGGCTCCCAACGCGCCGGTGCTGACGGTGGTGGATCTCTCGGAGTTCGAGGTGGAGGCGCAGATCCCCGAGTCGTACGCGGATGAGGCGTCTCCGGGCACGCCGGCGGTGGTGAGCTTCGGCGGACGGGAGTATCCGGCGGAGTTGGTCTCCGTATCTCCCGAGGTGCGGGCGAGCCAGGTTCAGGGGACGGTGAAGCTCAAGAGCCTGCCGCCGGGGCTGCGGCAGGGGCAGCGGGTGAGCGTCCGCTTGATTTTCGAGAAGCGGCCGGGCGTGCTCAAGGTTCCCCGCGGGCCGTTCCTGGAGGGCGGCGGCGGAAAGCGGGTGTACGTGCTGGCGGACGGCTTGGCGACGCTTCAGCCGATCGAGGTGGGGGCGACCAGCGTGTCGGAGGTGGAGATCGTGGGGGGACTCAAGGAGGGGGACCAGATCCTCCTTTCCGGAATGGAACAGTTTGGCGGCGCCAAGACGGTGTTGGTTCGCCGGTAGCCGCAATTCTCGATAGGAGACAGGGCCATGTTGAAGATGGAAGGGATTACGAAGATCTATCGCACGGGCATGGTGGAGACCCGGGCGTTGCGCGACTTTTCGCTGGAAGTGGAGGAGGGGGAGTTCGTCACGATCACCGGCCCTTCGGGCTCGGGGAAGACGACGTTCCTCAACGTTTCGGGCCTGCTGGACGCCTTCGAGCAGGGGCATTACTGGCTGGACGGCGTGGACGTGTCACGGCTTTCGGACCGCGAGATGTCGCGGGTGAGGAATGAAAAGATCGGGTTTATTTTCCAGAGCTTCAATCTGATTCCCGACCTCGACGTGTTCGACAACGTGGACGTGCCGCTGCGCTACCGGGGGTTGAAGGCGAAGGAACGGAAGGAGCGGATCGAGAAGGCGGTGACCATGGTGGGGCTGTCGTCGCGCCTGCGCCACTTGCCGTCGCAGCTTTCGGGAGGACAGCAGCAGCGGGTGGCGATCGCCCGCGTGCTGGCCGGTGACCCCAAGCTGATCCTGGCCGACGAGCCCACGGGGAACCTGGATTCGGGAATGGCGCGGGAGATCATGGACATCCTGGACCAAGTGAACGAGTCGGGGACCACGATCATCATGGTGACCCACAACCCCGAGCATGCGGCGCGGGCCCACCGGCAGCTCCACATTGCCGACGGGCGGATGGTGGACCTGGAGCGGATCGCGCCGTTCCCCTTGAACCGGGCGGAAAAATTTTCGCAGGCCGCGAGCTGAGAAAAGGAGACGGCCCATGTTGCTTTACAACGTCCGCCTCGCCTGGAAGAGCGTCCGGCGCCACCCGGTGCTCTCCGTTCTGATCCTTCTCGGCATCGCCCTGGGCGTGGGGGTTTCGACCACGTTCATCACGGCCTATCACGTTCTGGCGAGCGATCCGGTGCCCGGCAAGAGCGCGAGCCTCCACTACGTGCGGATGAATTCGTGGGGATCCCCGGACAATCCGTTCCGCGAAGAGCCGCCGCCGCTGCTTTCGTACCGCGACGTGCGGGAGATTCTGAAGAGTGACATTCCGGTGCGCAGCACGGCCTCGTTTGGATCGCGCCTGACGGTGTTCCCGGCCTCCTCCCAGAAATCCCAGGAGAGGCCTTTCCGGGAGGACGTGCTCCTGACGACCTCCGAGTTTTTCGCCATGTTCAACGTGCCGTTCCAATATGGCGGCGCGTGGGGCGGCGCGGCGGATGCCAAGCCCGAGGCCCTGGCGGTGATCAGCTCGGGTCTGAACGACCGCCTGTTCGGGGGCCGGAACAGCGTGGGGCGCACGTTCCGCCTGGACGACCGTGATTTCAAGGTGGCCGGCGTGCTCGCCCCGTGGCGCCCCCGGGTGCGGGCCTATGACCTGGTGGGCGAGCCCCTGGACTCGCCGGAGTCGGTGTTCATCCCCATGGAGTGGGCGGGGCCGATGGAGATCCGCGTCTCCGGCTCGCAATACAACTGGCGGACGCCGGAGCCGGGGGAGGAAAACCTGCCGTTCGCGGACCAGCTGGTGCTCGGGGAGGCTCTTTTCCTCCAACTCTGGGTGGAGCTTCCGGATGCGGCGCGGGTCCAGGCTTTCGAAAGCTATCTCGATGCGTACGTGGCGGAGCAGAAGAAGCTGGGGCGGTTTCCCCATAAGGCGGACAACCGGGTGACGCCGCTCCTGCCGCTCATGGAGGAGCTGCGCGTGGTGCCGCCCCAGACCAAGGCTTTGGCCGCCATCTCGCTGCTTTTCCTGGTGGTCGCGGCGCTCAACCTGATCGGTTTGTTCCTGGGTAAGTTTCTGGCCCGCGCCTCGACGGTGGGGGTGCGCCGCGCCCTGGGGGCGAGCCGGGGGACGATCTTCTTCCAGCACCTGGTGGAGTGTGAGCTGATGGGGCTGGTGGGGGGATTGCTGGGCGTGCTCCTGTCCGTGGGCGGGCTGGCCATTCTCAACCGTGTGTATGGCGACGGCCCGGACGGCGTGCCGTTCTTCCAGCTCGACGTCCCCATGGTGGGGGCCGCCGTGGTGCTGTCGCTCGTGGCCGGCGCCATCGCCGGTCTCTATCCCGCGTGGCGGATCTGTGCGATTCCGCCCGCCCGCCATCTCAAGAATCAGTAAGCGGCCGGACGAACCAAAAGGATAACCGCCATGGAATTCGGACCGATTTTTCGTTCTCTGCTGCGCAACCGGGCGCGAGTGATTCTCATCGTCGCCGAGGTGGCGCTGACGCTGGCCATCGTGGCCAATTGCATGAGCCTGATCCTGGACACCCGCGCCGAGCTGGGGCGCGAGTCGGGCTTCGACGACGGCCACATGGTCCTCATCCGGAGCAATCCCTTCGCGGAGGATCTGAACCGGCAGGAGGCGCTCGACCAGCTGGTCGACTCCGATCTCGAAACTCTGCGCGGTCTGCCCGGGGTGAAGGCCGCCTCCAATTCGACGCTGCAGCCGTGGGATCCGAGCGGCTCGGTGACGGCCATCCGCCTCCCCGGCTCCGGTGACGAGCCCATGCGGACGCAGTTCTACAACGCGGATCCGTCGGTTTTCGACGCCTTGGGCATCGAGGTCGTGCAGGGGCGGAATTTCACTCGCGAGGAATACGAGCATGGTGCCGCGGCCGGGCCGACGGAGACCCTGCCGGTCATCGTCAGCAAGGCGGTGGCCGACGCCGCCTTTCCGGATGGCAAGGCGGTGGGGAAGGAGCTCGAGTTTGCCGGCGAGGACGGGCAACGGCTCCTCATCGTGGGGCTGATCGACCGTTACTACAAGCCTCTAGGGGAGTTTTCGGACCGGGTGATGCTGACTCCAGGCCGGACGGCGAGCTTCGACTACGGCGCGATCTACCTGGTCCGCACCGAGGGCGATCCCGGGGCGATGATCCCCCAGATCGAAAAGACCCTGCTGGGCAAGGAGAACGGGCGTTTCCTCAGGTTGCAGACCGCCGTCGATCTCCGTGACCAGTTCCACAGCCGCGACCGCCTGCTGGTGGCTTCGCTCAACGGCGTCATGGCCCTGCTGGTGCTGGTGACGGCGCTGGGGATCGTAGGCCTGACCTCGTTCTCGGTGGCCGAGCGCCGCCGGCAGATCGGCACCCGGCGGGCCCTGGGGGCGAGCAAGGGCGCCATCGTGCGCCAGTTCCTCCTCGAAAACTGGATGGTGACGAGCCTGGGCGTGGTCCTCGGGGCGGCCCTGGCCTATGCCCTGAACTTCGGGCTGGTCACCTGGGTGGCCGGGGCAAAGCTGAGCGTCCTGGTGGTGGCGGTGGGAGCCGCCGGCCTCTGGTTGATCGGCGTGGCCTCGGCCCTGGGTCCCGCGCTCAAGGGAGCCCAGGTGCCGCCGGCCCTCGCGACGCGCAACGTGTAGGGGGTGGGTTGCCACGCGCGCCCCCTGGGTTTCGTGCCGCGCCCCGTGGGTTGCAACCCACGGGGCGTCCGTCTCCGTCAGTCTCTGCCGCCGCCGCCGTCGGCAGGCGGGCAGTAGTGGTCCGTGCAGGCGACGATGTGTCCGTACGAGTCGCACCAGCAGGACACGCAGCACTGTGAGCCGTCGGCGTAGGTCGTGCAAATGGGACAACTGAAGCCGCCACCTGCCGCCTCGGCGCGCGGGGTGGAGAGGGAGCCCGCGGCCGTGAGAGCGAGCACCAGGGCCAGGAACAGCATTTTGCGCATGGAGACCTCCTTCAAGAGTGATTTAGCATTTTTAAGGATACAACGATTCGAGCTGCGGTATAACTAGACGATGTCCACTCTCAAAGTCCTCATCGTGGAAGATCAGCCGGCGGTCGCGACCGCCCTTCAGGTTCTGTTCGAGATCCGTGGGATCCCGTGCGTCACCACCCAATCTCCCTGGGAAGCCATCCGCGTCCTCGATCAGGAGGCTTCGGAGATTGGGGTCGTGGTCCAGGACATGAACTTCAGCCCGGACGCGACCTCTGGGGCCGAGGGAGTGGCGCTTTTCCGAGAGGTTCGGCGGTGGCACCCGAGTCTGCCCGTGCTGCTGGTTACGGCCTGGACCTCGCTGGAGACGGCGGTCAAGCTGGTCAAGGAAGGGGCTTCCGACTACCTGGCCAAGCCTTGGGATGATGAAAAGCTTCTGGCCTCGGTGCGCAATCTCCTGAGGCTGCGGGAGCTTCCAGCTCGAAAACGCCCGGCTGCGGGGCCGCGCGCGGCGGAGCTGGGAAGACCTCGCCGAACGGAACGACCTCTCGGGCGCCGTGTGGGCGAGCGAGAAGATGCACGCCGTGGTCACCCTGGCGCTCCAGGTGGCCCGGGGGGACATTCCGGTGCTCATCACCGGCCCTTCCGGCGCGGGCAAGGAGAAGCTGGCGGAGATCGTCCAGGCCAATTCGCGCCGTAAGGAGAAGCCTTTCGTCAAGGTGAACGCCGGCGCCTTGCCGGACGAGCTTCTGGAGAGCGAGCTTTTCGGCGCCGAGGCCGGGGCCTACACCGGGGCCACCCGCCGCAGGGTGGGGCGCTTCGAGGCCGCGGATGGCGGGACGCTCTTCCTGGATGAAATCGGCAACCTTTCGGCCACGGGTCAGGCCAAGCTCCTCCGTGTGCTCCAGAGTGGGCAATTTGAACGGCTGGGGAGCAGCGAGACCCGGCGGGTGGACGTGCGGCTGATCTGCGCCACCAACGCGGACCTGCGCCGTGAGATCGCCCTCGGCCGGTTCCGGGAAGACCTCTATTATCGCCTCAACGTCATCGAGCTCCACGTCCCACCTCTCGCCGAGCGGCCCGAAGACGTGGTGCCGCTCGCCGAACGATTCCTGCGCGATCTCTCGCCCTCGCCCACGGGAGCCGTCTGGCGGCTGGACCCGGAAGCCCGCGAGCGGCTCGTCCGCCACCCCTGGCCGGGCAACGTCCGCGAGCTCGAGAACACGCTCCGCCGGGCCGTCCTGATCGCCGCGAGCGATACCCTCCACGTCGAGGACCTGGGCCTCGGCGCCGCCTCGGTTGCCGCCCGGGCCCCTGCGCCTTCCGAAGAGGAGGGGAACGACCTTTTGCTGGCGGACCGGGTCCGCATCGAGCGGGCTCTGGAGGATGCCGGTGGAGTCGTGGCCAAGGCGGCTGAATCGATGGGGCTGTCCCGTCAGGCCTTCTACCGGAAGATGGAGAAGCATGGGTTGACGGTCGAGCGCCGGCTGCGGGGATGACTCTGGGCTATTCTTTGTCAGGGAAGACCATGCCAGTAGGCCACCTGCCACCCACGACGGAGACTCTCCTCGACGACAATGCGAGGCCCTATTTCCTTTGGTGGACGGACGCCACGGTCGGCCGGCTCAAGGAATACCTGGTCTCGGCGGACCCGGAAGTGCGCGCCTACTGGATGGGAGCTCTTCCTGCGGGAAGCCAACACCCGGGACGTCTGGCTCTTCGTCCATCCCGACGAGATCCGGGCGCTCTGGCCTCGCCTGATCCGGTACTTGGGCCGCTCCCGGGACATGTGGGCTTGGCTGCTCAAGCTCCCGCCCCCGGAATGGCCGCCTTTGAGTCAGATCCGAGCAAGCTCGATCGAGCGGTGAGGCACTTTCACCTCGCCACCCGCGTCCGCCTCGCCTTCCTGGCGGCCTTCGTGCCCGTGGTCGGCCTGGCCATGGCGGCGGCGTACTGGTTCCCTTCCCCTTGGACCGTCTTGGCCGCCGCCGTTGGCTTCGGCTTGCCGGTGGGGTGGTGGATCCTCGACCGGGAGCTCGTCCCGGCCATCCGGGTCCTTCAGGCCCTGCGCGACGGCGTCCAGGGGTACCGGGACCACGATTTCAGCCTGAACCTGGCGGTCGGCCGCAAAGACGAACTGGGCGACCTGGTGAGCCTCTACAACGACGTGGGTGAGGTCCTGCGGGAGGAGAGGAACGCCATCCTCCAGCGCGAGATGCTGCTCGAGACGGTCTTCGAGGCGACTCCCATGGCGATCGTCCTCACCAATGAACGGGACCGCGTGATCTTCGCCAACCGCACGGCGCGCGAGGTCTTCTTCACCCGCGGGCGCCTGGAAGGACGGGTCTTCAGCCAGATCCTGGAAGAGTGCCCCGAGGGGCTGCGCGAGGCCCTGGCCGGCGGGCAGGACGCGCTGTTTTCTCTGGAGAACGGCGGCGAGGAGGAGGTCTACCACGTGTCCCGGCGGGTTTTCGAGCTCAACAGCCGGCGGCACGACCTGACGCTCATCAAACGTCTCACCCCGGAGCTGCGGCGCCAGGAGGTGGACGTCTGGAAGCGGGCCATCCGCACCCTCTCGCACGAGATCAACAACTCGCTCGCTCCCATCGCCTCGCTCGCCCGCTCCGTGAAGGTCATGGCCGAGATGCCCGAGCACCGGGACCGCATCGGCTCGGCCCTCGACGTCATCGAGGAGCGCTCCAATCATCTCAAGGAGTTTCTGGAAGGGTACGCCCGCTTCGCCCGCCTGCCCCAGCCCAACAAGCGCGAGGTCGAATGGAGCGGTTTTCTCTCCGAGCTGCGCCAAGTCGTTCCCTTCGAGCTGATGGGCGAGCCACCCTCCGCTCCGGGCTGGTTCGACCCGGCCCAGATGCAGCAGGCTCTGATCAACCTCCTGAAAAACGCTCAAGAGTCGGGGAGCCCGCCCGAAGACGTAGAGCTGGCACTGGAGCCTTTAGGGGACGGCGGCGTCCGCTTTCGTGTACAGGACCGCGGCTCCGGGATGAGCGACGAGGTGATGCGCAAGGCGCTCCTGCCGTTCTACACCTCCAAGTCCGGAGGCTCCGGGCTGGGACTGCCGCTCTGCCGGGAGATCGTCGAGGCGCACGGCGGCAGGCTGAGAATTGAGAGGCGCGAGGGTGGTGGGACGGCGGTGGTGTGCTGGGTGCCGGGGAGGTGACGAGGTGCGAAAGACCCGCCCCGCCGAAGCGGAGCGGGCTGTCTCGCGTCAGAGCTTGGGGATCAAGGAAGCGGCGGGCCGCAGGTTTCCTTGCAGCCGAACGTCATGACTCCGCTGACGTACCATGGGTTGGCTGGGTCCTGTGACGACCAGTCCTGGCAGGGGGGAATGGTGATCGCGCAGACCAGAGTGGAGCCACCGCAGAAGTCATTGGCCTCCGGCTTTGCCAACGCCCTGAACGCCGTCTGGGCAGCCGCGCATGTGGCAGCCTTGACCCAGTAGTATTGCTGGGTGGTGTATCCACCGTTGTCGCAGCACATGATGGCGTGAAGGGGGGCTGGCTTCGAAAGCGCGGCGGCACAGGCGAGGACGGCGACCAGCAGGGCAGTCAAGAGAGCAGCTCTCTTCATTTCACTTCTCCTTTGGTGACGTGCGGAGGGCGGAGGGACGGCGGTCGTTTGCTGGGTCCAGGGAGGTGACGGCTTGAGGCAAAGGCCCGCCCCCAAAGACTTGGAGGCGAGCTTGCCAGGACTGAAGGAAGGGACTACGGGTAGATCGGGCCGCACTCTTCCTTGCAGCCGAAGGTCGCGACACCGTCGATCTTCCAGGGATTGGCAGGATCTTCATACGACCAGTCCTCGCAGGGAGGAATGGTGAAGGCGCAGACCTTCGTGGCACCGCCACAGAAGGCGTCGGCCTCCGGCTTGGCCAATGCACGATACGCCGTCTGAGCCCCTGAGCACGTAGTCGCCTTGGCCCAATACTGGGCAGTGGTATAACCGCCGTTGTCGCAGCACATGAGGGCATGCGCCGGCTCCGGGGTCGAGAAAGCCGCGGTACAGGCGAGCACGGCAACCAACAGGATTCCCAACAACGTGACTCTCTTCATCTTCTGTTCCCCTTTCGGAAAAGAACTTCGTATGCTATTCAATGTGCGTACCAGGGGTAAAAGCGAGCCAGGGAGCGTGATATCCTTGCCGTGTTCGTTGGAGCGGCGAATGAAAGATAATAAGAAAATATTGGCGGTCACGCTTCTAATTTCCGGTCTCCTCGCCGGGGCCTGCGCCTCCACGGTGCCGACCCCCCGCGCCCAGGCAGGCAGCGAAGCCGTGCGCGAGCAGGACGTCTCGGATGCCCGGCTCGAAGCCGATGTTCGTCTGACTCTGCTCGAGAAGCTCGGGGAGGACGGCCTTGGGTTGACGGTGGAGGCCACCGGGGGGCGCGTGAGCTTGATCGGCGCCGTCGACAAGCGGACGACCCAGGAGCTGGCCGAAGAGGTCGCGAAGTCGGTTCCGGGCGTGCTGAGCGTCGACAACCGGCTCGCCTCGCGGGAAGAGCAGCCTCTCTCGACGCCGGTGGGCAAGGCCGTCGGCCATGCCGAGCGCGAGGTGAACGACGCCGTGCTTGAAATGAGGATCGGCAAGACGCTTTTGGGAGAGATCGGCCGCTATGCCTTGGATCTGGAGGTCGAGACCACCGATGGCGTCGTCAGCCTGCGCGGCGTGCTTCCGGACCGGGAGCGCAAGTCGCTGGCCTTGAGGGCGGCAAGGGGTACCTCGGGAGTCGAGAAGGTGGTCGACCTGTTGGAAGTCCGGTAGACGTTCCAGTACCATTCACAACAATCAACTTTTACCTATTGGAGGTTTGCCGTGTCCCTGGCAAGCTGGTTTCGCAATCTGTTGTCCCCGAGTCCGAAGACCGCTCAGGCGGAGCTCGGCCGTAACGACGTCTGCTGGTGTGGAAGCGGGAAGAAATACAAGAAGTGCCATCTGAAGGCGGATGAGCTGAAGCGGGTGGAGGCGAGTTACTCGACCCAGGTCACCAGCCGCAATCAGATGGGCGACGGCGTGGTACCCGGCAAGGCCAAGCCCCGAAGGCTGGAGAAGGCGGCCCAGCCCCCGGTCAAGGGCTGACCCGCATCTCTCTGCTGGTCTGGAAAAAGCCGCTGGTCTGGAGAAAGCCGCTGGTCTGGAGGAAGCCGCTGGTCTGGAGGAAGCCGCCCCGGGAGGGGCGGCTTTCTTTTTGAGGCTGCTTGGTGTCAGAGGGTCAGAGGGTCAGAGAGACCGGCGGCGCATCCGGAACAGGGCGGCGCCGGCAAGCAGAAGGGCGAGGGCGGCGAAGCCGATCTCGGAGAGGGTCGGGATGTCCGCCAGGAGCGGCGCGGCCGCGATGACCACCGTTGGATCGCCAGGAGCCGCGGTGCCCGGGTCGTCCGTTACGGCGTTGGCTTCGTTGGTGCCGTTGCCGTCGGCGTCGAAAGCGACCTGCCCCTGGTTGGCGATCGCCTGGCCTCCGGTGTTGATGAGGGCGTTGATGGTGATCGTCACCGAGCCGCCCACCGGGGCGATGGAACCGTTCCAGGTGACCGTGTTGCCGGCGACCGCGGCCACGCCGGAGGTCGCGCCGGCGCTCACCAGGGTGAGGGTCGAAGGCAGGACGTCGGTGAATTCGTTCCCTGGGTTGTCCGGCTGGCTGGAGGTGCCGTTGTTGGTCAGCGTTACGGTGTAGATGATCGTGCCGCCCACGGCGAAGGAGCCGGAGGCCGACTTGGTGGCGCTGACCACCGGGAGAGCGGCGAAGGGCGTGCAGGTGAAGGCCGTGGGGGTCACGATCAGCGACCAGGCATTGAGCGTGCCGGACTCTTCACTGAAGACGTCGGCCACCAGGACTCTCCAGTCGCCCTGGGTGGAAAGTCCGTCCACCCGCGAGAGCTGGCCCACGGGGTCGGGGGAAATCCCCGAGGTCACCGGGAACAGCAGCCAGACCTCCGAGTTGAAGGCGGGTGTCCAGTCACCCGTATAGGGAGCGTCGGTGTCGATCGACTGGTTGAGGTCGTTCGCGGACTCGTCGTCGATCACGGTGTCGACGAAGTCGGAGCCGGTGCCGTCGCCGAGCACGCCGGCTCCGCGCTGCCAGATGAGGTCGGCGCCGTAGCCATTGGGAGCCTTCAGAAGGAGCGTGATGTCGCCGGTGACGGCATGCGTGAGGTCATCCAGCCGGAAATCGAGATCCGCGATCTCCAGGTCGTCCGTGATCGTCAGGGTGTCGACGACGCCGCGAATGTCACCGTCGGGGATGTCCAGGCCTGGGGTCAGGGTCTTGGTATAGGTCACAGGCGCTCCCAGGCCGGACGCGGCCCCGACCCGCACGGTGAAGTCGACCGCGGAGGTGCCGAGGGCGCTCACGGTGGTCAACGTGAGCTTGATCGCCTGGCCGCAGAGGGCGCTGGGCGAGACCGTGAACAGGAAGGAGTCTCCGGCGGCGGTTCCCTGGGCGGCGATGGCCCCGTAGGTGGCGGAGCCGTCGAGGATGGTGACGCCGGGAGTCGAGGTGGTCAGGGTGGCCGTGGCGCCCGGCACGCCGAACGACGCCTTGCGCCAGGGGTTGGTCAACGAGACCGTGAGGCGGATGGGCTCGCCGGGATCGATCGCGCCGTTGTTGTTGCCCAGGCTGTCGTTGACGGCGGTGCCGGCCACGTCGAGGTGGGGGAGGACGAACGACTCGCCGACACCCACGTGGCCGACGTTGGCGAAGCCGGCGCGGCCGATGGGCGCGACGGCGTGGTAGCCCAGGCCGCGGTCCGCGAAGCCCGCCCAGATGGAGCGCTCGTTGGCGCAGGCGTTGGTGGCGCAGTCGGCGAGGAGCAGCGCGTCGCGGGCGTCGGTGAAGCTGGGGCTCGCCGGGGTCATCTTGAGCGCGTCGGTGACGAGCTGGAGCATGGTCTGGTTGCCCGTGGGCACGTCGCCGTTGGCGCCGGCGGGGTCGTCGATGACCCGGCTCCTCACCTCCCAGAGCGACAGGGCCCAGATCTCTCCGGCGTTCAAGGAGTTGAGACCGCCGTTGATCGACTGGTTGGGGGTGTTCGGAGTGATGCCACCGGAGACGTTGGCGGTCACGTCGTCCGCATCGGCCCAGGTCAAGGGGTTGATCGAGTTGTCGGTCGTGTAGGGGAAGCGGCGGGTGCCGTAGAGATAGTTGTCGATGATGTTGCGCTTGTAGTGGGAGTAAGCGCCGAAGGCGTACAGCCCATCCGGGTCGTCGGCATTGGTGTTGTTGAGCAGGGCGAAGGCGTAGAAGTCGCTCCAGCCCTCCCCGAGGGCCCGGCCGACGCTCCAGACGAGGCCGGTGGCATTGCCGATCAAGCGGTTCGAGAGGCCGTGGGTGAGCTCATGGATCGCGATCTCCGCGTCGAGGGCGCTGTCGCGGTTCGGGTTCGGGAACGTGAACAAGTGCATGGTCAGGCGGCCGGAAGCGCCGTCCGGGGGCGTCGAGAAGCTGGGGATGTTCACCCCCGCGCCGTCAAAGACGTCGGCCCGGATGGGGTCGTTGCCCAGGCCCGTGCCGCTGAAATTGGTCGTCTGGAAGTTGCCGGCGGCCTCGTCGAAGCCCAGGTTGAACAGCCGGTCGTGGTACCAGTTGGCGATGTAGAAGATCTGGGTGATGGAGCCGCGCCGGAAGCGGACCTGGGTGGCGGCAGGTTCCACCCCAAGGGCGGTCGTGAAGGGCAGGGAAGTGCCGGTTCCCATGGGATCGTCTCCGGCGTCGGGGTTGCCTCCGACGGGAGCCGGCGAGTAGCTGAAGTTGCGGGGAGCGGCGCCGAGGAAGTCGCGGTTGTTGCCGCCGGCGTCGGGGTTGCCCACCGGCCGGCCGTTGTTGTCGAGGGAGCCGATGTCGCAGACGTTCCGCTCGGTCGCGGTGGGGACGATGACGTCGTCGATACAGGCGTCCACGTTGTTGCCGGTCGTCGTGGTGCCGCCGTCCGGGATCCAGCCGTTGGGACTGGCCGTGAGACTCTGGACGGAGAGCATGTTGACGGTGGTGCGGGCGATCTCCGGAAACTGCGTGCCGGCGCCCTGGACCGCGGTGGACGGTGACTTGGGGGCCGGGCTGTCCGCCGGAGTGACGCCGTCGGCCTGCACGTAGACGTTGAAGCGGGCCTGCTGGGTGGAGACGTGCTCGCGGATGTCCTTGCGCCAGAGAAGGGTGCCGGTGACCGCGTCCACCAGGGTGAGCCAGTCGGAATCGCCCTCCGTGAAGGTGACCTGCCGCCAGGCGGGCACCAGCCGGCCAGGGGCCACCGGAAAGTAGACGAGGTCGCTCGCCACCGGCTCCTCACGGATTCCAACCCCCTTCAGGGCCGCCTGGGCAGAGAGCCTGGCCGAGGAGACCGGAGCGACCGCGGCGCCCGAGGGGACCAGCAATCCCAGCGAGCGCCAGATCCGGCCTTCGCGGTCGAGGATGAACCGGGTCTCGCTCTGGAACACGGGCTTGCCGTCGATCCGCTGCTCGACCCGCACCATGCGCAGGCCGCTCCCGGGGCTCACGCTCTCGCCGATGGAATGAAGGCCTTCGACGTCCTCGGCGGTCAGTCCGTAGAGGGCGCGGTTGGCGAGCAGGAAGCCGCGCACCACGTCGATGCCCGGCCTGCCGGGAGCCGGGGCGGACAGCGCCCCCTTCTCACCGGACACGATTTCCGGTGCGGCGGTGAGCTCCCGAGAACCGGGCCGTGGCTCCCGGGGCCTGGACCCGCAGGCGTTCGAGCGCCTGCCGCATGGTCCGGACCTGGCCGGCCAGCTCCGCCCGGTTGGGCGCGTTCTTGAGGGGGACGGCGGCGTCCTCGGAGAGAAGCCCGGCCAGGGCGCGAGGCGCCATGACGCGGGCGTCGTAGTTGCCGGCGCGACCGGCCGGCCTGGCGGCCGCCCCGCAAGGGAGGGCAAAAAGCGCCAGCAAGGCGGCTCCGGCAAGAGGGAATTTGAGGCCCGGCATTGTCCAGCGCATGAGAGATCTCCTCGAAAGCGTGCTTCGTTTACTGACAATGTGCGCTAGAGGGAGAAAAGCGAGACCGCCGTCATTTCGCGGCGCGGCCGGTGGTGCCGAGCTGGAGCCTCTGGCTCACGTAGGACGTCTCGCCGCCGAGCTCGTCGCGCACGGCCACCCCGAGGTCGTTCTGCCCCTTGCGCATCACCATTTCGATCTCGTAGGTGAATTCTCCCTGGGACCCGGCCGCGCCTGCCCGAACAGGGACCCGGACCGGTACGCTCGACTGCCGCACCGGTGTGGCACCGCCGTTGGAGTCCTGGGCCGTCACGAAGAAGGTCAGCAGCCCTTCCTCGCGGGTCTCTCCCGGGATCAGGGCCAGGCGGCCGAGGGGCATCCTCACCAGGATCCGGGCCTTGACCCGGCCGTCCTCGCCAGGCTCCTGGCGGATCAGCTCGATACGGGCCCCCAGAGGGTTCTCCCCGACGCCGTGGAGGAGGCGGCTGCGCAGGCGCCCCGCGATCTGCTCCTGGGGTGTCCGCACCTGGTACTTGGTGCGGTGCCGCACTTCGATCCCCGGGCGGGAGACTTCCACTTTGACATGGCGCACGCCGGTGCTGCCCGCGGGCGGCACGTAGCCCAGCAGGTAGTAGCTCCGCAGGTCTTCGACCATGGACCGCAGGCCGGTCTCGAGCTTCGCCACCCTGGAGGAAGGCCCGCCCGCCCGTGTCCTTCGCGAGGAAGAAGAGAGGGTCCTGGAAGTTGCCGCGCTCGCTCCACGAGGTGAGCGTGGTCTGAAAGCGGAGCTGCTCGGTGGCGTCGGCTCCCGTCTCCACGGCACTGGAGGCCTGGAGCATGTACAGGGTGACCCCGAGGGTATTGGCGCGCACCGACAGATCCTGCAACTGGCCGGTGGTGTCATAGCGCTGGGCGTCCAGGCGGGCCTTCTGGGGATCGAAGCCGCGGTTGAGGCGGCTGCGCTCGTCGAGCTGGAGCGTGTCCAGGGAGTTTGCCTGCCCTTGCTGGGCACCCTGGCCGCCGCAGAGCTCGATGGCGTATTCGATGGCCTCGGCCCCCGGCCGCAGGGGAATCCCGTCGCTCAAGTGGAGGATGGCCTTGCGGCCGGGAATGCCGGTCAAGGAGTCCACGAAGACTTCCAGGGAGCGGATCATCTGCAACACCTCGGAGTGGGCCTTTTCCGCGTAGGGCGAATAGAGCTCCTCGGAGAACAGGCACGGTCCTTCTTTGGCGTCGTACTGGAGCTGCTGGAAGACGTCCGTCCGTTCACTACGGGCCAGGAGCTGCCGGGCCGAGATCCTGCCCGTGGCCTGGGCGAGGGTTTCCCAGAGGGTCTTGCGGTCGGTGGTGAACGGCAGGAGGACCCGGGTGGTGCCGTCGTAGGACGCCACCATCACCTGGTCTTCGGGGCGCAGGCGCTCCTGCAGCACGTTGGCCAGTTGGATGAGGGCGTTGCGGCGCCCCTGGACCCCGAGGCGGTCCTGGTCGACGAAGACCACGAGGCGGAGCCCGGAGGAGCCTTCCGGCCCCGCCGTGGTGACCTTCCCGGCCCCTGCCCCTACTGCGGACGCCGGCGCCGGTACGGGTGCGCCCTCTTCGACACGGCTGAAGTTGCTGAGCTCGACCGGCTTGCCGTCCTCGAAGACCTTGAAGTCGGCGCTCGAGAGGTCCGTCACCGGCCGGCCCTCCCGGTCCGTGGCATAGACCTCGAGGTTGACCACCTGGACGTCCACCGCGGCCGTGAAAGCCGGCGGCGTCTTCTGTGCGGCCAGTGATCCGGGAAGTAACCCGGGCAGGGCCAGCGCGCCCAGCAGAATCCACGGCGAGATGCTCTTGTCCATCCTCGGCCTCCCCTCTACTTCCTGTGTTTGCCGGGTGCTTGAGCAAGAGCGGTGCCGTTGCGCCGCGCCCGGGGAGCGCCGCCCCGGCCGTCCCCCCGGGATGACGGCAGCGTCCCCGCCCGGCCTGGCGCCGCCGCGAGAGCCCTTGACAGGCCCAACCGCCGCCCTACCATCCTGAAAACAGAACGCTCGTTCCGTGAACTCTTGTTCTGTGATCTCCTATGGCTAGGCCACCGAAACGGCGAACCCAGGCGGACAAGTCCGACGCCTCGACCCGCAAGGTCCTGAAGGCGGCTCTATCGCTCTTTGCCCGGCAGGGCTTCCGGGCGCTCTCATGGCCCTGATGATGCTGGGGGCCGGGGCGGCGCGCCTCGCCGCGCAGATCTCGATCCAGCTCGGCCTGCGGTGGGCGTTCTGACGATGCCGGACACCGCGGAGCGGGTCGTCATCGTGACCGGTGGCGCGGCGGGGATCGGCCGCGCCACGGCCCGGCGCTTCGCCCAGAACGGCGACCGGGTCGCCGTGTGGGACGTGAAAGACACGGGCATCACCGAGGGCGTGTTCCAGAGTGTGGACGTGACGGACGCCGCCGCGGTCGAGGCGGCCGTGGCGGAGGTCGTGGAGCGGTGGGGGAGGATCGACGTGCTGGTCAACAACGCCGGCATCCTCCGCGACAACCAGCTCGTCAAGTGGAAGGACGGCCAGAAGCTGTCCGAAATGAGCGAGCAGGACTTCGACGCCGTGGTCTCGGTCAACCTCAAGGGGGTCTTCCTCTGCACCCGCGCCGTGGCGCCGCGCATGATCGAAGGGGGCGGCGGGGTCATCCTGAACGCTTCTTCCATCGTGGGGCTCTACGGCAACTTCGGCCAGACCAACTACGCCGCCACCAAGGCCGGCGTGATCAACATGACCAAGACCTGGGCGCGCGAGCTGGGGCGGTACAACGTCCGCGTCAACGCCGTGGCCCCCGGCTTCATCGCCACCGAGATGGTCACGGCCATGCCCGAGAAGGTGCTCCAGGGGATGGTCGCCCACACGCCGCTCGGCCGCATGGGGAAGCCCGAGGACATTGCCGAGGCCTACTTCTGGCTGGCCTCGGACGCCGCGGGCTTCGTCCATGGCACGGTGCTGTCGGTGGACGGCGGCCTCGTCGGCGGGACTTGATCGGTAGAGACGGATGTTTCACGGAGACCTCCTGGGCGAGCGCGCCCGCCTGACGCCGGACAAGACCGCCCTGGTCTACGTCCCCACGGGCGAGCGCCTCACCTATGGCGGCACGGCCGAGCCGGCCACGGCGGAGTCCGTGGCGGCGGGGCGCACCACGGTGAAGCTCGTCCAGCGCTACCCCCCGGAGATCAACCACGAGGGGTGGCCGCGCCTGATGCGGCGCCTGGTTTCACGGGTGAGCTCCTCCGCGGTGCCGGAGCGTCGGGCACTTCCGGGCCAAGAACAACACGGGCGTCATCCAGCGCAACATGCTCACCACGACCTGCACGGGCACCGGCTGCTGCTCCGGCTACGGCTACACCTGCCAGTAGGCCTCCGGTCTCTTCGACCCCGCGGGGCTCTTCCCGGAGCCCCGCCGGTTCTCTCCCTGACGAATAAGTCTCCCTGACAAGCTCTTGTGGCTGGGCTGAAATAGATGTCCGGTTCGCGTCACTCGTATTGAGAGCTGCGAACCCCAAAGGGGGAGAGGGAGGAGACGTTCCATGGATCATCCTGCGGAAGAGACCCTGAAGCGCTTCGCCGCGGGGACGCCCTCGCGGGAGGAAGGGCGGGCCGTCGTCGCCCATCTCCTCAGGAGCTGCGCTTCCTGTGCCTCGCGGATCAACCGCCTCCTGGAGCCCGAGCCCGTGGCCGGCGTGTCCTATGAGGCCGCCCTCGACCGGTTTGACCAGGGAATGATCGAGGCCCTGGAAGAGTCGGCCGAGCCCCTCGAGGCGCCGGCAGCGATCCAAGGCGCTCCGCCTTGGGATCTCCGGCGCCTCACCCGTCCGGACTGACCTTTCCTCAGGCTCTCTGCGCCTGCTTCGCCACCGCCTCCGCCGCCTTGCGTGCCGCCTCGGGGTCTCCCAGGTAGTAGTGGCCGAGCGGCTTCAGCTCGTCGTCGAGCTCGTAGACGAGCGGGATGCCCGTGGGGATGTTGAGCCCCACGATCTCCTCCTCCGAGACGCCGTCCAGGTGCTTCACCAGCGCCCGCAGGCTGTTGCCGTGGGCCGCGAGGATCACCCGCCGGCCGGCCCGCAGGTCGGGAACGATCGTGCCGTGCCAGTAGGGGAGGAAGCGGGCCACCGTGTCCTCGAGCGATTCGGCCACGGGGAGCTCCTCCGGCGACAGGTCCGCGTAGCGCCGGTCATGGCCGGGATAGCGCGGGTCGTCCGGCGTGAGGGAGGGGGGCGGGTCGCCATAGCTGCGGCGCCAGACGAGCACCTGTTGGTCGCCATATTTGGCCGCCGTCTCCGCCTTGTCGAGCCCCTGGAGCGCGCCGTAGTGCCGTTCGTTCAGCCGCCAGCTCCGGTGGACCGGCAGCCACATCAGGTCCATGCCGTCGAGCGTGATCCAGAGGGTGCGGATGGCCCGCTTGAGGAGCGACGTATAGGCCACGTCAAAGGTATAGCCGCCCTCCTGGAGCAGGCGGGCCGCCTCGTGCGCCTCCGCGATCCCCTTGGGCGTCAAGTCCACGTCCGTCCATCCCGTGAACCGGTTCTCCAGGTTCCAGACGCTCTCTCCATGCCGCAGCAGGACCAGCTTGATCATTCGCGCTCCCTCCTTGCGGGGGGGAGGATATCAGCGGGTGGGCGGTTGCGGGGCCGCCCACCCGGGACGGTCTCAGCAGAACCTGCCAGTTGGTCGGACCACAGTCCAGCTTGCAGGTGGGGTTGCCACAAACACTGCCGCTGATGCCGCCGAGGACGACCTGGACATCCTTCTCGTCGAGCTTCCGGAGGGTTTCCTTGGCCAGCGTGAGCTTGCTGATCTGCTTTTTCATGACGAGTGCTCCTGGATTTTTAGGTTGGGCGACCTTCATTGGCTGCCACAAGCCCTGAAACGTCAGGCAAAACCGATCCCCTCACCCCTTCACAACTTTCTTTGCCAGAAGCACCGCGTCCCCTTTCCAGGGAGCCGCCAGCCGCTGCATCCGTCCAGCCTCGATCGTCCCGCCCTCCGCCGTCCTGCCCGTCCCGGGCTCCAGCCACTCGGCGGCCAGCGTCCCCTCGGCCCACGAGAAGTCCACGCTTTCCCGCGCCCTCCCGGCAGCCAGGTGAGGATCTCCCGCCCGGCGTTCACCAGGGCGTACGCTGAAGCGTCCGGGATGCACGCCGCGAGATCGATCCGCTTCGAATAGCGCAGGGTCTCTCCCATGGCGCGGCGGGCGGCTTCGCGAAGGGGATCGCCGTCGAGGGGATCCATGTAGACGGGATGGTGGCCGCGGAGGAACGTCTTCCATACCCAGTCCGGCCCGCCGCCGATCCCCCAGAGGTGGTCCGTATCCACCAGCACCACCTTGCTCCCGTCCGCCGGGGGTGGGTCGCGACGCCAGCCCTCCTTGTTGCCGGGAGAGACCCAGTCGGCGGGGCTCGCGAAGAGGTCCGCGTTCCGGTTGCCGGGAAAGCAGGCGGTCATGCCGATGAGGTGCCGCCCCCGGTCCACGCGCCGCAGACCCCGCAGATTCCGCAGATGCCGGATGAGGTGGTACTGCCAGTCGCGCGACTCCCCGGGGCTCTCGTTCGAGATCTCCCAGAGGACGTGGTCCTGATCGCCCACCGTCTCCACGACCTTTTCCACGTAGGCCTCTTGCAGGCGGGTGACCGCCGGAATGCGCAGGCTGTGCACGTCCGTACCCTCACCCCGAGCGTCCGGATCGCCGTCGATGCCGTTGGCGTTGTTGCGCCGGTTGAAGGGATGGTGCTCCCAGGGGTTTCCCTCGCCCTTGTCATGGATCGACCAGCCGTTGAACAGCATCACCGAGACGTAGAAGCCCCGCTCGCCGGCCCGGGCGACCCGCCCGCGCAGCCGTTCGAAGTACTCGGGATTGAACCGCGCCAGGTCGAACCGCGGCCCCTCGCGCATCCACGGCAGGGGATGGACCTCGTGCGTCCACGCCTCGTGCACCCAGAACCGGATGAAGTTGTGCCCCCAGCTCTCCAGGCGGTCCAGGTACCCCTCGAAGTCGAACCCCCCCGGCCGTTCGCCGTTGTCCTGGAGGACGTCCCAGTGGTGCGAGCCCGTGAGGTACACGGCGCGGCCCGTGCCGTCCTGAAAATAGCGGGGGTTTTCGGGGTGGATGCGTAGCGGGGGCATGCCGGGGCGGAGGGTAGCATCTCCCTGAGCAAGCCGGACGCGGGAGGCGTACTAGAGGGAAAGCGTGGGAACGTTTAATGCCACTTGGTCAGATCGTGCCTTGTTCTCGACGTATACCTTAGCCGCGCCCCCGCCCGGGCATAAATGCCAGGGCTAAGTTGAAGAAGCCCCCTGAAGGGGACTCAATTTTCCTCACATCTTTTTGAGTCGGCTTGAGCCGGCTTCTTTTGCCTAGCCCGGGCATTTATGCCCGGGTGGGGGCGCGGCTAGGGTATACGGGTCTGACCAAGTGAGCCGTCAGGTCTCGCCTTCTCTCAACTCCGCCATCCAGTCTTCGGTTCTCCGAGAGGGACGGAATCGTTTGGCGAAGCCCAGCATTGCCAGGGCTCCTCGGGGCTCAGCTCCGGGCAAGTTGGTTATCTGAATCTCGCGTTTCCCCGGCATGCGTCCAGTCTATTACGTAACCTTGTCAGGTGCCAGGCAACCTGGGTGAAGCCTAGGCGAAGCCTCGGCCCCCCGCTGCCCGGCCTTTCAGCCATATAACTTTGAGACTCGGCTATATAGCCGCGTGTCCGGGGAAGAGAGGGGCCGGTCTCGGCTATATAGCCTTCCGAGCGGGCTATATAGCTACGCCTTCCGGCCAGGCTCCCGCGTCTCCTCCCTCTGGATCCGTGGCACCCGGCTATATAGGTGGCACGGAAGGTTATATGGCTGCAACAGCCGGAGTCCTTGCCGCGTGACTTCCCAAGAGAGGTGGGAACCGCGGCTATATAGCCGGAAGGCAAAATTATATGGCCGAATCTCTCGGGAACGCGGGGCGCACTCCCGCAACGCCTTCCGCGAAGCGCGGGAGGGGGAGATCGAGTGCCGGCGCTGTTCCCGGGGAACAGGCGAAGACCGCCCGGCAGGGCGTGACGAGGTCCGGGACCGCCGCGACGAAGGGGAGGTGAGACACGATTTCGGCCCGGACCCGCGGATCGCGGTTGCTGTACAATCCGCCCACTTCAGGAGATCAAAATGAATCCTTCGCAGATTGAGCAGGCCATCCTCACTCGCTTCAAGGAGAGATCTCACCGGGCCGGTGCCGTCGAGGCCGGCTATGGGATGCGGACCAAGGCCATCGGGCTCGTCCTGCCCGCGGGAACCGACGTGGAGGGGACGCTGAAGGGGATGGTGGAGAAGGGGTGGCTGAAGGTCAACGCGGCGGGGACCTGGTATTTCCTGTCCGCGGACGGGGCGGAGCGGGTCAAGGCGGCGTAGTCAGGTTCGGCTCTCCAACCCCGCCGGCCGCAACGCCTTCTCCACCCATCCCAGCGCCGCATCCACTCCCAGCGCCAGCAGCGCGGCCGGGATCGCTCCCGACAGGATCATCGCGCTGTCCGCGAGCTGCAGCCCGGTCACGATCGGCTCGCCCAGGCCTCCGGCGCCGATGAAGGCGGCGAGGGTGGCGGTGCCGACGGTGAGGACGGCGGCGGTGCGGACGCCGGCCATGACGATGGGGGCGGCCAAGGGGAGGCGGATCTGGCGGAGCACCTGGCCCGGCGTCATGCCCAGGGCGGTGGCGGCTTCGACGGCGCGCGGATCGGCGTCCCGCACGCCCGTGTAGGTGTTCCTCACGATGGGGAAGAGCGAGTAGAGCCAGAGGGCCACGATGGCGGGGACGATCCCCACCCCCAGGACGGGGATCATGAAGGCCAGCAGGGCGAGGGAGGGGATGGTCTGGAGGAGGCCGAGGAGGCGGATGACCGACTCCGCCCAGCGCCGCCGCCGTTCCAGCCAGAGGCCGAGGGGGATGGCGACGAGCGCTCCCAGGAGCAGGGCCGCCGCGGAGAGGCCGAGATGCTCCAGGATCCTTCGGCCGAGATCGCCGCGCTGGCTCCAGAAGTAGGCGAGGAGACCGGACTTCCTGGGCTCGGAATCCGGCGGCCCCCCTTCCTTGACGATCAGGCCGATCGAGCGCAGGGCGTCCCGCGCCACCACCACCTCGCTCTCGTGCTTCTCCTGGAGGCGGAGGTTGAAGCCCCGCATGGCGTCCTCGTCCAGAGAGCCCGCGAGCAGGCCGAGGACGGCGCCGACCTCCGGATGCTTGGCCAGCGTCTCGCCCCGCACCAGGGCCGCGGCCTCGTAGGGCGGGAAGAAGTCGCGGTCGTCCTGCAGAACCTTCAAGTCATAGAGAACCAGCCGTCCGTCCGTGGTGTAGGCGTCGAGGACGTCGATGGACCTCTCGCGGGCCGCCTGGTACTGGAGGGCCTGTTGGAGGTGGTCGACGGACGCGAAGCTCCAGGCCATAGACCCGCTGAAGCCCGAGGAGGCCGTCTTCGCGCCCCACGAACTCATGGCCGAAACCGCCGTGGAGGGTCTTGGAGACGCGGGCGAGGTCCGAGATGGTGGACAGGTGCTCGCGCTCGGCCAGCTCCCTCGGGACGGCGATCTCCCAGGAGTTCTCGAAACCCAGGGGGGCGATCCACCAGAGATTCCACCGCCGGAGGAACTCGGAGCGGACCCGGTTGAGCGTCTCGTCCTCGCCTCCCTTCGCCGTCTCGCCCAGGATGGAGACCAGCCCCGTCCCCGTGTATTCGGGGTAGACGTCGATGGCTCCGCTCTTCAGGGCCTCGAAGCAGACCTGGGTGCCGGCGAGGTTGAGGCGGCGCTCGACTTCGAGACCGGTGCGGCTTTCGAGGAGCTGGGCGAACATTTCGCCCAGCAGGCGGCTCTCCTCGAAGTTCTTCGAGCCGATGACGACCCGGCCAGGGCGGTCGGCGGCGTGGAGGGGAGCGATCGTGAAGGACAGCAAGGACACCAAGGACAGCAAGGACGCGCAAAGAAAGCCGCGTGGCCTGTCCTTGAGGCCCTTGGTGTCCCTGGTGTCCTTGACCTTACACACGCCGGATCTCCAGGAGCGCCTCGACGTAGGGGTCCGCCGGCCGGTCCGCCAGCTCCTCGGGACGGCCGAGCTGGAGGAGGCGCCCGTTCCTCATGACGCCGATGCGGTCGGCGAGGCGGAAGGCCTCGGCCAGGTCGTGGGTCACGAGGACGGTGGTCTTGCCCAGGGTCTTCTTGATCTCGAGGAACTGCCGGTGCAGCTCCAGGCGGGTCAGGGCGTCCAGGGCGCCGAAGGGTTCGTCGAGGAGGATGACGGGCGGGTCGGCGGCCAGGGCGCGGGCGAAGGCGACGCGCTGGCGCTGGCCTCCGGAGAGCTCGGCCGGGTGGCGGCGGGCCTGCGCTTCGGAGAGGCCCACGAGGTCCAGCATCTCCCGCGTCCGCGCCTGCCGCCGCCCCGGGTCCCAGCCGAGGAGACGGGGGACCAGCTCGACGTTGCGCTCCACGGACCAGTGGGGGATCAGGCCGCCGTCCTGGGGTACGTACCCGATCCGGCGGCGCAGTTCGATGGGATCCGTTTCGGACACGAGCCGTCCTTGGACGCGGACGGTGCCGGCCGAAGGCTCGACCATGCGGTTGAAGGTGCGCAGAAGAGTGGTCTTGCCCGAGCCGCTCTCGCCCACCAGGGCCACGGTCTCGCCAGCTTCGACCGCCAGGGTCACGCCGGCGAGAGCGTTCGTTCCGTCTCCATAGGTCTTGGCGACGTCCACGGCTTCCAGAATGGGCACGCCGGTAGTGTATCCCGCCCCCTGGTTGCTACGATGCCGCAATGAAGAGCGAACACCTGCGGTTCCCCGGCTCCCAGGGGCAGGAGCTCGCGGCGCGCCTGGACAGTCCGGTGACGGTGCCCGCGGCCTATGCCCTCTTCGCCCACTGCTTCACCTGCTCGAAGGACCTGAAGGCCGCGGGCTGGATCAGCCGCGCCCTGGTCGCGCGGGGAATCGCCGTGCTGCGCTTCGACTTCACGGGGATCGGCGAGAGCGGGGAGACTCGCCGACACCAATTTCTCCTCGAACCTGGACGACCTCGTGGCGGCGGCGGACTTCCTGCGCCGCGAGCGGGAGGCGCCCCGGCTGCTGGTGGGGCACAGCCTGGGCGGCTGCGCCGTGCTGGCGGCGGCCGCGCGGATTCCCGAGGCGCGGGCGGTGGCGACCCTCGGCGCGCCCAGCGCCACGGAGCATCTGAAGGACACCCTCGTGCACCTGGCTCCCGAGCTCGAAGCGCGCGGCGAGGCCGAGGTGGACCTGGGCGGCGGCCAGACGTTCCGCATCCGCAAACAGCTCCTGGAGGATCTGGAAGAGGACCACCTGCGGGGCGCCCTGGAGGGGCTGCGCAAGGCCCTCCTCATCTTCCACTCGCCGGTGGACAACGTCGTGGGGGTCGACCATGCCCGGCGCCTCTTCGAGATGGCGAAGCACCCCAAGAGCTTCGTCTCGCTCGGCATGGCGGACCACCTGCTGACGGACGAGCGGGACGCCCGGTACGCGGGCGACGTCCTGGCCGCCTGGTCGAGCCGGTACCTGGAGGGCGTGCAGCCGGAGGTGGAGGCGGACCCCGGGATCGGCAAGGTGGGAGAGGTGGTGGTGACGGGGGGCGCCAGCGGCTTCGCCCAGGACATCGTGGCCCACCGCCACCGGCTGACGGCCGACGAGCCCAAGGAGATGGGCGGCACGGACACGGGGCCCACCCCGTACGACCTGCTGCTCGCGGGCCTCGGCGCCTGCACGTCGATGACGCTGCGCCTCTACGCGGACCACAAGAAGCTTCCCCTGGAAGGCGTGCGGGTGACGCTGCGCCACGCCAAGATCCACGCCGAGGACTGCGCCCGCTGCGAGACCCAGAAGGGGAAGATCGACCGCATCGAGCGCGAGATCGAGGTGATGGGACCCCTGACGGAGGAGCAGCGCCTGCGCCTGCTGGAGATCGCCGACAAGTGCCCGGTCCACCGGACGCTGGAGTCGGAGATCGAGGTCGTCAGCCGGCTGGCGTGATCCTGGAGGTCTGGATCCGTACGGGTGCGCTGTGCGCACCTTTAACGACGGTCATGGTGCGCACAGCGCACCCTACGCAGACCCCGGAGACGGAGCCGCCCTCCCAAGGCTTCACCCCCGTCTCCGGCAGATGACAGGCGTCTGATCCCCCGCACGGGCCTGTTCCGCCGTTACTCCCTCAAAGCGCTGAGAACAAAGGGTCTGGCTGGCCCGGGGAGGCTGGCACGGTTCGTGGAATCCAGGGAACGGCATAGGAGACACAATCTCCTCTCCCTCCGGTGCCGGGGCAGGTTTAAATGCCCTCCGCCTGTCCCGGCCCCCTTTTTTTCTCTTCGCTTCAGGGCTCCCCGGTTGCTCCCAGAAAATCGGAAATCTTGCCTCCGTCCCCCAACCCTCTATAGAGTCTGCATGCGTCTCGCGGTTGACCGCGGAGAATGCGTTAACCTCTTCCGTTCCAGAATATAGCCGTTTATCGATGGTTCTTCACTCCCCCAATCCTGACCCCTTGCGCTCAGATCCCCTGAGCCCGGAGCCCCGCATCCTGGAGCGCTCCGAGCACCCGATCTCCCGCCGGTTCATCGACAAGAACGCCCTCAAGGTTCTCTACCGCCTGCACAACGCCGGGCTACAAGGCCTGCCTGGTCGGGGGGAGCGTGCGCGACCTGATGATGGGCCGCACGCCCAAGGACTTCGACGTGGGCACCAACGCCCGCCCCAACGAGGTGCGGCGCCTGTTCTCGAACTCGCGGATCATCGGCCGGCGGTTCCGGCTGGTGCACGTCTTCTTCCACGACGGCGGCGTCGTCGAGGTCTCGACCTTCCGCCGCGATCCCGACCCGGAAGAGCAGCGGGGCGAGCCGGGCGAGCTGCTGATCACCAGCGACAACGCCTACGGCACCCCCCGGCAGGACGCCTTCCGCCGCGACTTCACCATCAACGCCCTGTTCTACAACGTCGCCGACTTCTCGGTGATCGACCACGTGCGGGGGGATCGAGGACCTGGAGCAGCAGCTCGTGCGGGCGATCGGCGACCCCGACGTGCGCTTCCAGGAAGACCCCGTGCGCATGCTGCGCGCCTGCGAGTTCGCCGGGCGGCTGGGCTTCGGCATCGAGGCCCGCACCCAGGAGGCGATCCACCGCCAGACGCAAGGAGCTGGACGAAGGCCTCGCCGGCCCGCGTGACCGAGGAGATCGTCCAGCTCCTGCGCTGCGGGCGCGCCGGGCGCGGCCATGCAGTGGATGCTCGAGCTCGGCCTCCTGGAAGTGCTGCTGCCCGAGGCCTACGCCATGCTGACGGCGGGCGCCCGCGGCCTGGGCGACTTCGGCCAGATCCTGCCGGTGATCGACCGCATGGTGGCGGAGGACCGCCAGCTCACCGACACGGCCCTCCTGGCGGCCCTGCTGCTGCCCAAGATCTTCCTGCGCCGGACGACGTCGAGGCCCTGGCCGGCCGGCCGATGTCCCGCGGCGACCTCGAGGCTGATGATCCAGGAGGAGGTGGCGCCGTTCCTCGCGCGCCTCGACCGTCTCGAACCTCCGGGCCCAGCAGGTGATCCAGGCCCTCATCGGCTTCCAGCGCCTGTGCGAGCCCCGCTGGTCCACCCACGAGCGGGTGCGCTTCGCCCGCAAGCCCTACTTCGACGACGCCCTGCTGCTCTTCGACATCCTCGTCCGGGCGACGGGGGAGGGGCACGAGGCGCTGGCGAGCTGGCAGGCCGCGGCACGCCGCCGGCCGCCGCTCAAGGCTCCTGCCGAGAGCGAGGCCCGGGAGGCGCCGGCCCGTCCGCGCCGGCGCCGGCGGCGGCGCCCGGCCTTGTGACACATTTCACAAACGGGGCGGGATTGGCATAGGATAGGGCTGGTCCAAGCTTCCTAGAGGAAAACCCATGGCCTGGTTCACTGATCTCTATCGATCCGCGGTGGGCAAGAAGGCGGTGATGGCCGTCACCGGCATCATCCTCTTCGGCTTCGTGCTGGTGCACATGATCGGCAACCTGAAGCTCTACGAGCCGGGAGACTTCAACGGCCGGCCGTACCTGGACGCCTACGGCGACTTCCTTCGCCACGTCGGGGAGCCGGCGTTGCCGGCCGGGGGTGCGCTGTGGATCGCCCGCCTCGTCCTCCTGGCCGCCGTGGTGCTCCACATCTGGGCGGCCTGGTCGCTCACGCGGATGAACCGCGAGGCGCCGCCCGCGCGGCTACGTGAGCACGCCCCAAGCGCCACACCACCTACGCCTCGCGCACCATGCGCTGGGGCGGCGTGATCATCCTCCTGTTCGTCATCTACCACCTCCTCGACTTCACCGTCGGAACGGTCAACCCCGGTTTCGAGGAGGGGCAGGTCCGACGCAACATGGTGGCCAGCTTCAGCGTCTGGTACGTGGCGCTGTTCTACATCGTGGCCCAGCTGGCGCTGGGCCTCCACCTCTACCACGGCCTCTGGAGCCTGTTCCAGTCGCTGGGCTGGAACCACCCGCGGTTCAACCGCTGGCGCAGCGGCTTCGCCCACGCCTTCGCCTGGATCATCACCCTCGGCAACATTTCGTTCCCCCTGGCCGTGCTGACCGGCCTGGTGCGCTAGGAGACCCGCCATGAAGCTCGACGGCAAGATCCCCTCCGGTCCCCTGGAGAGCAAGTGGGACGAGCACAAGGGGCACCTGAAGCTGGTGAACCCCAACAACAAGCGGAAGTTCACCATCCTGGTGGTGGGCTCCGGCCTCGCCGGCGCCTCGGCCGCGGCGAGCTTCGCCGAGCTGGGCTACGACGTGAAGTGCTTCTGCTTCCAGGACTCCCCCCGCCGCGCCCACTCGATCGCCGCCCAGGGCGGCATCAACGCCGCCAAGAACTACCACAACGACGGCGACAGCATCTTCCGGCTCTTCTACGACACCATCAAGGGCGGTGACTTCCGCGCCCGCGAGGCCAACGTCTACCGCCTGGCCGAGGTGTCGGTCAACATCATCGACCAGTGCGTGGCCCAGGGCGTCCCCTTCGCCCGCGAGTACGGCGGCCTGCTCGACAACCGCTCCTTCGGCGGCGCCCAGGTGTCCCGCACCTTCTACGCCCGCGGCCAGACCGGCCAGCAGCTCCTCCTGGGCGCCTACCAGGCGCTGGAGAAGGAGATCGCCGCCGGGCAAGGTGAAGATGTTCCCGCGCACCGAGATGCTCGACCTGGTGGTGGACGACGGCCGGGCCGCGCGGCATCATCACCCGCGACCTGGTGACCGGCAAGATCGAGCGCCACGCCGGCCACGCCGTGGTTCTCGCGACCGGCGGCTACAGCAACGTCTACTTCCTCTCGACCAATGCCAAGGGGTCGAACGTCACCGCCGCCTGGCGCGCCCACCGGCGCGGCGCGCTGTTCGCCAACCCCTGCTTCACCCAGATCCACCCCACCTGCATCCCGGCCTCGGGCGACTACCAGTCGAAGCTCACCCTGATGAGCGAGTCGCTGCGCAACGACGGCCGCATCTGGGTGCCCAAGAACCCCAAGGAGACCCGCTCGCCCGACCAGATCCCGGAAGGCGACCGCGACTACTACCTGGAGCGCCGGTACCCGAGCTTCGGCAACCTGGTGCCGCGCGACGTGGCGGCGCGCAACGCCAAGACCGTGGTGGACGAAGGGCTGCGGCGTCGGTCCGCAGAAGAACGGCGTCTACCTCGACTTCGCCGACTGCCATCCAGCGGCTGGGCGCGAAGGCCATCGAGGAGCGCTACGGCAACCTCTTCGCACATGTACGACAAGATCACCGGCGAGGACCCCTACAAGGTGCCCATGCGCATCTACCCGGCGCCCCACTACACCATGGGCGGCCTGTGGGTGGACTACAACCTGATGACCAACGTCCCGGGGCTCTACGCGCTCGGCGAGGCGAACTTCTCCGACCACGGCGCCAACCGCCTGGGCGCCTCGCGCGCTGATGCAGGGGCTGGCCGACGGCTACTTCGTCATCCCCTACACCATCGGCGACTACCTCGCCGGCCACCTGGGCCAGGCCCTCTCGACCGACACGGCGGCCTTCCAGGCCACCGAGGCCGAGGTCAACGAGCGGGTCAACCGGCTGGTCTCGATCAACGGCAAGCGGAGCGCGGACTCCTTCCACCGCGAGCTCGGCCGGATCGTCTGGGACTACTGCGGCATCGCCAGGAACGCCGAGGGGCTGCAAGAAGGCCCTGGAGCTGATCCCGGCGCTGCGCGAGGAGTTCTGGCAGCAACCTGCGCATCCTGGGCGGCGCCGACCAGCTCAACCAGGAGCTGGAGAAGGCCGGCCGGGTGGCCGACTACTTCGAGCTGGCCGAGCTGATGTGCCGCGACGCCCTGGACCGCGACGAGTCGTGCGGCGGCCACCTGCGCGAAGAGCACCAGACCCCCGACGGCGAGGCCCTGCGCGACGACGACAACTACTCCTACGTCGCGGCCTGGGAATGGAACGGGGTGGGCAAGTCTCCGACGCTGCACAAGGAGCCGCTCGATTTCGAGTTCGTGAAGCCGAGCCAGAGGAGCTACAAGTGATGAACCTCACCCTCCACGTCTGGCGACAGAAGAGCCCCGCGGCCGAGGGGCGCATGGAGAACTACGACGTCCAGGGCGTCAGCGAGCACGCCTCGTTCCTGGAGATGCTCGACGTCCTGAACGAGCAGCTCGCCGAGCGGGGCGACGAGCCCGTCGCCTTCGAGCACGACTGCCGCGAGGGGATCTGCGGCTCCTGCGGCTTCATGATCAACGGCGAGGCCCACGGCCCGCATGCCGGCGACCACCGTCTGCCAGCTCCACATGCGCCACTTCAAGGACGGCGACGTGCTGCACCTGGAGCCCTGGCGCTCCAAGGCCTTCCCGGTGCTCAAGGACCTGATGGTCAACCGCGGCGCCTTCGACCGCATCATCCAGGCCGGCGGCTACATCTCGGTCGCCACCGGCAGCGCCCCGGAGGCGAACCTGATCCCGGTGCCCAAGCCGATCGCCGACCGTGCCTTCGACGCCGCCCAGTGCATCGGCTGCGGCGCCTGCGTGGCCCAGTGCCCGAACGGCGCGGCGCAGCTCTTCACCTCGGCCAAGGTCTCGCACCTGAGCCTTCTCCCCCAGGGTCAGGCCGAGCGCTTCGGCCGCGCCCTCTCCATGGTCGAGGCCATGGAGAAGGAAGGCTTCGGCAGCTGCTCCAACTACGCCGAATGCGAAGCCGTCTGCCCCAAGGAGATCTCGATCGACTTCATCGCCCGGATGAACGCGGACTACCTGAAGGCCAAGGCCAAAGGGGAGGCGAAGACGGGGGTGAGCGGGGGGTAGAAGCTCTCGCGGAGTTGAGCCCGGAGGGCGTCCTACTCATAGCCCAGGGTGCAACCCTGGGAAATTTGGGGCGCCTCGAAATCCTGGGACGCCGACGATCCGCGCGGGCGGTACCCGCCTCCCCCCGCCCAGGGTTGCACCCTGGGCTATGAGTAGGACGCCCTCCGGGCTCAACCTAACACCGCAAACTGCACCGTCGCCTTGGCCACGAGCCCCCGCCCTGGGTGACCTCGCCCTCGGCGACCGCCAGCCTCTTTCCTTTCCTCAGCAGGCGCCCCCGTCCCACCAGGGGGGCCAGCCGCGCGCGGCTCAGCAGGTGCACGGTCACCGACGAGGGGACGACCGGCGCGTCGACGGCGCTGGCGGCGGAGACTTCGGCTAGGGTCGTGAGGACGGCGAAGTGGATGACGTCCGGCGCCACCTGGTGCTCGGGACGGGGATCGAGGAGGACGGTGCCGGGCTCGTCGCCGGGGCGCATTCCGAGGGCGGTGTTGAAGTTGGTCATGGGGCGATTCTATCCGGCTTGCCTGTCTTAGCCGGCGTGCCTTGACTCCCCTCGGTCCCGGGGGTATTTTCGATTCAGGTTGATTCCTGCCGTCCACCTGAAAAAAGGAGGTCGGGATGTCGCGACACTGGAGCGTACGTCTGCTTGGCCTTGTCCTGCTGCTTGCCTGGGTGCCGGGTGCCTTCGCCCAGTCCCAGTCAACGACCGGCGTCATCGAAGGAACCGTGGCGGATGAGAATGGGGGCGTCCTGCCGGGAGCGGCCGTCACCCTCAGGAACACGGCGACGAACTACGAGCAGGCCGTCACCACCGGCCCGGACGGCCGGTTCCGCGCCCTTCTGCTCCCCCTGGGTCCCTACCGGATCACGGTTGCGCTCGCCCAGTTCGCCAAGCTGGTGCGGGACGGCATCGACCTCTCGGTCGGCCAGACGATCAACCTGAAGCTGACCCTGCCGCTCTCTTCCGTAGAGCAGGAGATCACGGTCACGGCCGAGGCGCCGGTGGTCGAGACCAGCCGCACCGAGGGGACGGTCCGCCTCGACTCCGACGCCATCGAGGGGCTCCCCAACAACGGCCGCAACTTCCTCGACTACGTCAAGCTCACGCCGGGGGCGACCATCGTGCAGGGCCCCGACGGCGACGAGCTGTCGATCAACGGCCAGAAGGGGATCGCCAACAACATCTCGGTGGACGGCGCCGACTTCAACAACCCTTTCTTCGGCGAGCAGCGCGGCGGCCAGCGGCCTCCCTTCACCTTCAACCTCGAGGCGGTGCAGGAGGTGGTGGTGGTCGCCGACGGCGCCCCGGCCGAGTTCGGCCGCTCCTCGGGCGGCTTCGTCAACGTCATCACCAAGTCGGGCACCAACCGGATCCGAGGCAGCGTCCACGGCTTTTTCACCAACGACAGCCTCTCGGACACGCCGAAGAACCCCGACGGCTCCCGGCGGAAGAGGGGAGCTTCGACCGCAAGCAGGGCGGCTTCACCCTCGGCGGGCCCTTGATCAAGAACAAACTCTTCTACTTCGCGGCCGCCGACGTCCAGCGCGCGAGCCGCACCAAGCAGACCGACCCCAGCCGCATGGACCCGCGCCTCGTCTCCTTCCTCGCCGGCATCGGCCTGCCCAACGAGAACGGACCGATCGAGCGCACCGATGACGCCGAGGTGGCCCTGGCCAAGATCGACTGGCAGGCTTCCGCCAACCACCTGGTGACGTTCCGCTACAGCTACACCAACTCGGAGCAGGTCAACGGCACCTTCGACGTCGACCAGTGGGGGCGCTCGGCCAACGGCGTCGAGCAGGACTACTCGCACGCCGGCACCGCCAGCCTGGTGAGCACCCTCTCCAGCAGCCTGCTCAACGAGCTGCGCCTGCAGTACGCCAAGGAGTGGCGTCCGCGTCCCTATGAAGGCCCCAACATTCCGGGCCAGAACCGCCCCTTCCCCGACACCGCCATCCTCTTCAACGACGACTTCACTCCCAGCGGCGCCCGCTGGGGAATGCCGTTCTTCCTTCCCGTCGAATACAACGACGACCGCAAGCAGGTGACCGAGAACGTCTCCTACCTGCGCGGCAACCACTCGTTCAAGGTTGGTTTCGACTACAACGAGGTGGCCTCCTCCCAGACCTTCCTGGGCTTCGCCAACGGCCGGTTCGTCTTCCTCACCACCAGCGACTTCATCAATTACGTCAACAGCCACGGCGCGAGCGGCACCGTGCTCCTCTACCTGCAGCAGGCGGGAGTGGGGAATACCTCGGTCGAAGAGGCGGGCACGCAGACCATCAAGCAGAAGGAGCCCGCGCTCTACGTACAGGACAGTTGGCATGCCCGCGACAACCTGACCATCGACTACGGGCTGCGCTGGGAGGGCCTCGACAACCCCGACGTCCGCACGCCGGCGGATCAGGTGTTCTTCGCCCCCTTCATCGGCCAGACCCGGAACGGCCAGACGTTCCCCTCCAACGGCGAGATCCCCGACGACTGGGAGATGTGGCAGCCGCGGTTGGGGGTGTCGTGGGTGCCGGACGCCGACGGCAAGTCCGTGGTGCGCTTCACGGCCGGCGTCTTCAACGCCCGCCTGCCGGCGCTGAACCTGGCCTCCACCCGGTCGACCAACGGCAGCCTCGGGCAGACCCTCTCTGGACCGCCGCCGGCGTACGACGCGCTGTTGCCGGGAGGGGCGGTGAACCATCCCGACGTCTTCGTCTACGACGAGGACTGGCAGACGCCGAGCACCCTCGCCACCAGCCTCTCCTACGAGCGGGAGGTGATGCCCGAGCTGGCCGCCTCGGTCAAGCTCAACTACGCCAAGACCGATCACATCTCCCGCTTTACCAATCGAAATGACCCGCTCCTCGGCTCTCCCTGGTCGAGTGGGCTCGGCTCGGATGGCACCAACGGCATCACCACCCTGACCACCGTCGAGTCGACCGCCAAGAGCCGCTACCGCGGTGTCACCCTCGGGCTCGACAAGCGGATGTCGCACCGCTACGCCTACCAGCTCTACTACACCTGGTCGAAGGACAAGTCGGACGACGACAACGAGCGCGATCCGTTCACCTTCCGTTATGCCGACATCACCCAGCTAGACCGCGAGTACGGCTACTCCGACCGCGACCAGCGGCACCGGGTCAACGCCTGGGCTCTGTTCCAACTGCCGTGGGCGTTCGACCTCAACCTTCGCTACGCCTACCGCTCGGCGCAGCCCAAGTCGATCAAAGCCGACGGCACCGACGCCGCAACGCCCCAGGACCGCATCAACCCCGACGGCACGGTGACGCGGCGCAACCTGGGGCGGAAGGACAACAAGTTCTCCTCGCTGGACCTCCGGTTGTCGCGCGACTTCGCCTTCGGCAACGTCACCGTGCAGCCGCTGGTCGAGGCCTTCAATCTCCTCAACGAGGACAACTTTCTGCGCCCGCAGGTGACCAACCTGGCCTTCAACTTCGACGGCACCGTGCGCAGCGGCGCCGGCGACCCGCGGCAGGTGCAGGTGGGGGTGCGGATCCTCTGGTAGGCAGGTCCGCCCCCGAAATCACCGGTTCCCTGAAGCCATCCGCGCCGCCTCCGGGAGGCGGCGCAAGGCTCACGGTTTACTGATTCGGTGCTCGGTGACCTCGCCCGTCAGGCTCTTGCCGGCGACGTCCAGGTAGAGCTGCCGGCCGGTAACGGAGAGGTGGATCGCCATGCGCCGGTCGAGGAGCTCGCCAAGCCTGGCGAGCAACGGGCGGTCGATCCCATAGATGGGGATCTCCTCCGCGCGGTGGATGCGCTCACCTTCCAGCCGCCGCAGGAGAGAGGCCGGGTCCTTGTGGGTGTAGACGGCCACCCGGTCCGCCGTCTTGGCCGCCTTGTGGAGCCGCGCGGCGTCGGGCGCGCCGATCTCGATCCAGGCCCTGACGCGTCCGTCCGGCTCGCGCACCCAGAGGGCGGGCTCGTCGCCGTCGCTGAGCCCCTTGGAGAAGGCGAGCCCCTCCTCGTACTCCAGGCAGTAGGCGAGCAGGCGGGTCAGGAGGGAGTCCTCCGTCTCCGAAGGATGAAGGGCGGCCCGGATGGCGAGCGTCTCGTAGACGCCGCGGTCCACGTCCGCGAGCTCGACGGCGAAGTTGTAGATGGTTGAGGTGAGGGCCATGGCGGAGCATCCTATCCCGGCCGGGTCATTCCAACGGCTCCACCAAGCTCGTTCCTGGATTCCATGAGCCCGGAGGGCGTCCTACTCGTAGCCCAGGGTGGAACCCTGGGTGGGGGAGGCGCGGCCCCCACCCGAGCTGGATTCTCTCCTTGAGGAGGTTTCATCCAGGCTCTCCTGCCGCCGTTCCCAGGGTTGAACCCTGGGCTATCAGTAGGACGCCCTCCGGGCTCGCGATGATGCCTGACGGCGGGGCGTCCTACGTCAGCGCACCTACTTCAAAGCCTCCAACGTCGCCCGGATCTCCGCGTTCGTGGGCCGCTGCCGGTAGTCCTCCTCGACCTTGGCCCAGGCCACCTTGCCCGTCTTGTCGATCACGTAGACCGCCGGATGGGGGACGCCGTCGATCGGCTGCCCCTTGTAGGCGGGGTCGCGCAGGCCCCAGGCGTCGATGGTCTTGGCTCTGGGATCGGACAGCAGCCGGTAGCCGACCGTGCCCTTGCCGTCGGCGGCGATCTTGTCCGCGAGCTTTTTGCTGTCCCCGGGCTTGTCGATGCTCAAGGCGTAGACGTCGAGGGCCTCACCGTCCTTGCGAAGGGAGCGTAGCTCGGCCAACTGCCGAGCACAGAACGGTCACCAGTAGCCGCGGTAGAAGACGAGGACGGCCGGGCGCTCGCCGCGGGAGGCCGAGAGCTTCACGGTCTCGCCGTTCTGGTCCTTGAGAGAAAAATCAGGGGGCGTGTCGCCGGCCGCGACCGGCATGGTGCGGGGGGCGGCGGCGGCCAGGGTGGCCGCCAGGAGAAAAACCGTCAGGAGCGTCATGCGTTTCATGGAGTTTCCTTCCTTTCTCTACTTGAACACCCGGAACCACGTGCCGAAGATCTTCTTCACGGTTGGCGTCAGCTTGCCGCGGCGCCAGAGGTCGGCCATCTTCTTCACCACCTCCCCCTGGGTGGGGTAGGGGTGGATGACGCCGGCGATCTTCGCGAGGCCGATGCCGTGGGTGACGGCGAGGCAGAGCTCGCCGATCATGTCGCCCGCGTGCTCGGCGACCAGGGTGGCGCCGAGGATCTTGCCGTCCTTGGAGCCCTTTTCGACGTGGACGCGGAGGAACCCTTCGTCCGCGCCGTCGAGGAGGGCACGGTCCACGTCCGAGAGGTGGATCGTCAGGGTCTCGATCTCGATCCCCTTCTCCTTGGCGTCCTTCTCGTACATGCCGACGTGGGCGATCTCCGGGGTGGTGTAGGTGCACCAGGGGATGGTGAGCGCCGAGGCCTTGGAGCGGCCGAAGAAGAGGGCGTTCTGGATGACGATGCGGGCCTGGGCGTCCGCGATGTGGGTGAACTGGAAGCGCGAGGCCACGTCGCCGCAGGCGTAGACGTTCGGGTTGCTGGTGCGCAGGCGGTCGTCCACCTCGACGCCGTGCTTGCCGTGGCGGACCCCGGCGGCCTCCAGGCCCAGCCCCTCGACGTTGGGGGCGCGGCCCACGGCGAGGAGGATCTCGTCGGTGGAGATCTCCTGGCGCTCTCCGGCCTGTTCGATTACTACGGTCCGCTCGGCTCCGTTGCGGCGGACCTCCACCACCTTCATGCCGAATTCGAAGCGGACGCCGGCCTCGATCATGGACTTCTGGACGATCTCCGCGGCGTCGGCGTCCTCGCGGGGGAGGACGTGTGCTTCCTGGACCAGATGGATCACCTGGCTGCCGAGGCGGGCGAAGGCCTGGGACAGCTCGCAGCCGATGGGGCCGCCGCCGATGACCACCAGCCGTTTCGGGCAGCTCGGTGAGGTTGAAGATCGTCTCGTTGGTGCGGAACCCCGCCTCGGCGAGGCCGGGGATGGGAGGCACGAAGGCCCGGCCGCCGGTCGCGATGACGGCCCGGCGGAAGCGCAGGCGCTTGCCGCCCACCTCGGTCCCTACCTCGATAGTGTCGGGGAGACGAAGCGGCCGTCGCCCAGGAAGACGTCCACCCCGGCCTTGCGGGCGCCCTCGGCGCTGTCGACGTCGCTGATGTCGGCGCGCAGGCGCCGCATGCGCGCCATGGCCGCCCCGAAGTCACCGAATCGCCGACGGCTTCGGAGTCACCGCCGGCCCGGCGAAGCGCCCGGCGGCCTCGCGGGCGTCCTGCCAGGCGCGGGAGGCGCGGATGACCCCCTTCGAGGGGACGCAGCCGACGTTCAGGCAGTCGCCGCCCATCAGGTGGCGCTCGATCAGGGCCACCCGGGCGCCGAGCCCGGCCGCGCCCTTGGCGGACACCAGGCCGGCGGTGCCGGCGCCGATCACCACCATGTGGTAGCGCTCCTTCGGCTCGGGGTTGACCCAGCCCGGCGGGTGGACGTTCTCGATGAGCTTGCGGTTGTATTCGTCGAGCGGCTCGAGGGGAGCCGGGGCGGGCTCAGTCATTCTTTGTCCCCGATCTCCTGGCGCAGGGCCTTGCCGGCCAGCCGGGTGACGAACGTGGTGACGGCGATCGTGGCGACGAGGCCCAGGCCGAGGACGATCCACGAGCCCGTTCCCCGTTCTGCTTTCGCGCCGCTGGCGACCGCCGCGAGGCTGCCGGCCGCTTTGCCATAGTAGACGTAGAGCAGGGTGCCGGGAAGCATGGCCGCGCAGGCGGCCAGGTACGGCAGGAACCCGACCTTGGTCAGCCCCAGCGTGTAGTTGAGCAGGTTGAACGGGAAGACCGGGGAGAGGCGCAGCAGCGCCACGATCTTGAACCCCTCGCGCCCGACCGCCTTGTCGATGGCGGCGAACTTGGGGTTGCCGGCGATCTTCTTTTCGATACGGCGGCGGGCACCGTAGCGCGCCACGAGGAACGCCGCCGACGCGCCGAGGGTGGCTCCAATCAGGCTGTAGACCGTCCCCTTGGCCAGGCCGAAGATGGCGCCCGAGGCGAGGGTGAGGAGCGAGCCGGGGAGGAAGAACACCGTGGCCACGGCGTAGCCCAGGATGAAGACGACCGGCCCCCAGACGCCGAGGCCGTTGACCCATCCGGCGAACCGGAGGACGGCTCCACCGGCCTGCTGGCCGCCCAGGTAGAGGCCCACCGCGGCCGCGAGGCCCAAGACAACGTAGAGGATGATCTTGCCCCTCGGTGAAGGGGGGGGGGGTGAGGCTGCGGAGCTGCTCACGGGTCGGGGGCTCCTCTCTTTGGAAAGGTCCGGCGGGAAGGTCCGGCGGGGGGCTCCGACAAGACTACGTCAGGAGCGGTGCCGCCGGATCATCCCTGAGATGCCGGAGGGAGCCTGGAGGTTTCCCGAAAGGGTCGGGTCAGGCCGCGGCCCAGAGGGCGGCGGCCAGCAGCACGCCGCTGATGCCGAGGAACATGGCGAGGAGCGAGGCCGCGTTCCCCCAGCCGGTCCCTTCCTTGGCGGTCTTGCCGAGCAGCATGAGGCCGCCGCAGGCCACGGCGAGCTGGGAGAGCACGAAGAAGGCGGTCAGCCCGGAGGGATAGGGCTCGGCTCCCGGCTTGTTTAGCCCCTTGTAGAGGTTGGCGGCCGCGAGCAGGGCTCCCAGGAGGAGCACGCCGATGGCGATCCAGTCCCAGCGGGCCGGGCGCGGCAGGTTGATCTTGGGCAGCTTGCGCGAAGGCGTCGTCAGGGCCTCTCCCACGGCTCTTCCCCTCCTTTGTGTCAGCTCAGGCGCGGGGAAGGATAGCACAGCGGGCGAAGGCTCTCCGTTCCTCTCTTCCACCGTTTCCGCCGCTTCCGCCTCTTTCGCGTAATTGGCGCCGTAAGGTCCTCTCGCGTATCCTTTTCATCAAGCGCAAGTCCTTTCCGCGATCGGCCCCGTCCCTGTCCAGGACTGGGCCAGGGAGATCCTCGCAAATGAAACGAGCAGTCTGGGGTGTGATGGTGGTGTTTGCGTTGGCGGCGGGTCCGGCCTGGTCCCAACAGGAGCCCGAGAAGAGCTGGAGCTTCGAGGCCGGGGTCGACCGGGCCAGCATCTATCTGTTCCGCGGCCTCGACCTGCTGGACGGCGAGAGCGTGATCGTGCCGCACGCCACATGGACGTGGGGCGGGCTCGCCGCCTCCTACTACGGCTATGCCGGCGACCTGCCGGGGGACTCCAAGTACCGGGAGAACGACTTCACCCTGGACTACACCTTCCATCTGGGTGGAGCCTCGCTGACCCTCGGCGGCCTGACCTACCAGTTCAACGGCGACGCCGAGCGGGACCTGGTGTTCCTGGACACCTACGAGGTCTACGGCATCCTGGCCTTCGACATGCCCCTGTCGCCCACCCTGACCTACTACCACGACGTGGACCAGGTGGACGGCGGCTACGGCACGTTCGGCCTGAGCCACAGCCTCGCGCTCGGCCCGCGGGCCAGCCTCGACCTCGCGGGCACGGTGGGGTTCGACTTCCACTACAACAACAAGGCCGTGAGCAACGGCACGCTCAACGACGTGCTGTTGTCGGCCGACCTGCCGGTCCAGATCACCGACCACTTCTCGATCCACGCCGGGGTGCAGCGCTCGGTCGCGCTCGAGGCCCTGGACGAATTCGTCAAGGCCGACCCGGAGGCCGAAGGCGTCTACGGCGACCAGACCGTGGTCACGGCCGGGGCGGTTCTGTCGTTCTAGCCATGGCCCTGGGACCCGATCGTTCGAAGCCGTCCCGGCAGGTTCCCGGTGATGGGGACCTGGAGCTGGCCGTGTCCGCGGCGCGGGCCGGGGAGCGCGAGCGGGCCCAGGAGCTCGCCTGGCGCTCGCTGCGGCAGAACCCGCGGCGCGAGTCCGCCTGGCTGTTGCTGGCCGCCCTGGTGCCCACGCGGGAAGACCAGGAGATGTGCCTGCGGCAGGTGCTGGCGATCAAACCCCGGCACGAGCTCGCCCGCCGCTGGTTCGAGAAGGTGTCCATCGCCGAGCAGGCGAACGCCCTTCTCCTGCCCATTCTGGGCGACTCGGCGGACGCGCGGGCGGTGCCGCCCCCGGTGGTGGTGCCCGGCACGGCCATGGCCAGGGTGCTGTCGCTCGAGACCCGCCCCATGGACGTGGTGCGGCCCGAGGAGGAGGAGCGTCCCGGGAAGCAGCCCGGGCGCGAGGAGGCCCCCCGGCCCCGGGTGCTGGTGGTGGACGACAGCGCCACCGTGCGGCGGCTGGTCACCCTGGCCCTGGAGCGTTTGGGCTGCGAGGTGGTGACGGCGAGCGGCGGCCTGGAGGCCCTGGGGATCTTGAGCCACGCGGCCCCCAGCCTGGTGCTCCTGGACGTGGGGCTGCCGAACCTCGACGGCCACCAGATCTGCCGGGCCATCAAGCGCAACGAGCGGACGAGCGGCGTGCCGGTGATCATGCTCACCGGCCGCGACGGCCTCATGGACCGGCTGCGCGGCAAGATGTCCGGCGCCGCCGAGTACCTGACCAAGCCGTTCGACCCCGTCGCGCTGACCGTGGTGGTGCGCAAGCACCTGGACCTTCCCGAGGAACCGGCATGAGGGGGAAGGCCAGCCATGAGCGTTGAAAGAAAAACCATGAGCGTGGAAGGACAGCCTTGAGCGTTGAAGGACAGCCATGAGCGTTGAAGGACAGCCATGAGCGTTGAAGGACAACTGACCGACCTGGGCGTGGTCGACGTCCTCCACCTGATCTGCCTGCGGCGCAAGCCGGCCCAGCTCACCGTGATGAAGGGGGGCGCCACCGGCCGCGTCGTGGTGGGGGAGGGGGAGATCGTCCACGCCCGTGTGGGCGCCCTGAGCGGCGAGGGGGCCGTCGTCGAGCTGCTGCGCTGGCGGGACGGCATCTTCAAGGTGAGCGAGGCGCCGAGCCTGCCGGAGCGCAACGTCCGCGCCTCGCTGACCGAGCTGATGACGCGGGCCGCCCGGGCCGGGACGTCCGGCCTGTCGGGAGCGTCCCCTGCGCCGGCCCCGCCCCAGGAGGCGGCCGGCCCCCGCGCCCGCAAGGCGGACCGGGAGGCTCGACGCGGCGCTGGTGCAGCACTTCGCCCGGCTGGAGCGCGAGGTCGCCCGCTTCGAGGGCCTGCGGCCCGGGCCGCGCTGTGCCGGCCAGGCGGTGGCCATCGTGGAGGCGATCCTCGCCCGCATCGTGGAAATGGGCGGCACCCACCTCGGCACCGGCTTCGCGGAGGCCGCCCTCAAACGGCTGGTGGCCCGCCATACCGAGATCACGCCGGCCCTGCGGCTGGCAGAGGTCCGGCAGGGGCGGATCTCGCTCGACGCCATCCGCGCGATGCTCGACAGCCTCCCCGCCGGGGCCCAGAGAGGGCAGCTCTACGCCGAGCTCGCCGCCGGGTCGCTCGGCCTGGTCAACGGCCTGCTCCATCAACTGGGCCGCGGCCTCGGGGACGACGAGCTGCATCAGCAATGGCGGGAGACGTTCGAGGCCTTCCTGGCCGACCTGGCCGGCGCCCTGGACTCGGTGAAGACCTGAGAGAGGAGACGTTCTGATGATTACAGGGAGCATCCTGGTGGTGGAGGACAGTCCGACCGAGCGCCAGCTCATCGGCAAGATGCTGCAGGACCACGGCTACCGGGTGCTCATGGCCGCCGACGGCAACGAGGCGCTGGCGATGGTCGAGCGCGAGCGCCCGTCGCTCGTGCTGCTCGACGTCGTGCTGCCGGGGCCGAACGGCTTCCAGATCTGCCGGCAGCTCAAGTCCTCCCCCGCGACCCAGGGGATCCGGATCGTGCTGGTGACCAGCAAGAACCAGGAGGCCGACCGGTTCTGGGGGATGAAGCAGGGAGCGGACGAGTACCTCGCCAAGCCCTTCAAGCCGGACGAGCTGCTGGCGAGCGTCAAGCGCCAGATGGTGGCCTCGTGAACGGCCGGATCGACCGGATCGGCCGGGCGTTCCTGGCGGCGGCTTTGGGTCTCTTCGTCCTCGCCGGTTGTGGACAGGAACAAAAGAGCGGGGAGCCGGCGGCCGGCACGGCGGCGGCGGCGCAGGAACCGGTGAAGCTGGCCCCGGAGCTGCGCGTGGTCTGCTGGGACGACTACATCACCCCCGCCGTGGCCGCGGACTTCCAGCGCGAGACGGGAGTCCGCCTGAAGATCGACTTCGTCAACAGCAACGAAGAGGTCATGGCGCGCCTGGAGAAGGGCGAGGTGTGGGACGTCTGGACACCCAGCGACTATGCCGTCCACATGGCGAGCACCCGCGGCCTGCTGGCTCCGCTCCACCATGAGCGCCTGCCCAACCTCGCCAACGTCGGCCGGCGCTTTCAGAACGCCATTTTCGACCGCGACTTCAAGTACTCGGTCCCCTACTACTGGGGGACGACCGGCTGGGGGTACGACAAGACGGCCTTCCGCGAGCCCCCGGCGAGCTGGAAATACGCCTTCGACCCGGCGGCGCGCTCCGCCCTGCGGGGGAAGATCGGCCTGCTCGACGACATGCGCGAGGTGATGGCCATCGCCCTCATCTACCTGGGCGTGGACCCCAACAGCACCGACCCCGAGCACCTCGCCCGGGCGCGCGACCTGCTGATCGCGGCGCGCGGAGACTTGAACGGCTTCGACAGCGAGGGGTACGAGGACAAGCTGGCTTCCGGCCAGGTGGTGCTCCAGCAGGGGTGGGGAGGCGACCTCAACCAGGTGCTGGCGGCGGACCCCAACAAGGGTTTCGTGCTGCCGCGCGAAGGATACCTGCTGTTCGTGGACACCTTCGCCATCCCCGCCGCCAGCCGCAACCAGCCGACGGCCAAGGTGCTGATCAACTACCTGCTGCGCCCCGAGGTGGCGGCCCGGCTGTCGGACGAGAACCAGAATCCCAACACGATCCCCGACTCGTTGCCGTTCATCGACCCCGGGGTGCGGGCGAGCCCGGGCTTCAACGTCCCCGAGGGGGTGCCGTTCTACGTCCTCAAGGATCTGGGGGAGCGCTCGGCGGCCCTGGAGGCGGTGTGGAACGAGGTCCGGGGGAAGACCCCCTGACCGCCGAGCCCTCCGGGCCCTCGGAGATTCCGGCGGCGGCCGAGCCGGGCGAGCCCGGAGAGCCCGGCGAGCGCTGCCTGGTGTTCTCGCTGGGCGGCCTCCTCCTCGCCGTGCCGTCCGCGCGGCTGCGGGAGCTGGCCGAGGCTCCGCGGGCGCCCCGCCTGGCGCGGCTGCCGCTCGTGCCCGCGTGGGTGCGGGGGGTGGCCAACCTGCGGGGTGACGTGCTGGCGGTGGTGGACCTGCTGCCGTTCCTGGGCGGCGGCGAGCTGCCGGAGCGGCCGGCGAACCGGCTCCTGGTGCTTGGGCCCGCCGCCGGCGAAGCCTGGGCCGGCCTGCTGGTGGAAAAGGTTCATGGCATGGCGGTGGCGCCCGTCAGCCCGGAGGTTCCGAAGGAGCTGCCCGGAGAGCATCCGCTGGGCGAATTCCTCCTGGGCTCCTTCCGCCATGCCCAGGGGGAGGCCGCAGTGCTCGACGTGGACCGCTTGCTGGCCCGGCTGGCCGAAGAGACTCAAAGGAGAGGATGAGATGTTCCAACGCCTGAAACGGCTCCTGCGGATCCCCGTCAAGCTCGGCCTCCTGGTGGCCCTGCTGCTCATCCCGCTCGGCCTTCTGCTCTACCAGCTCACGGTGACCAGCAACACCGCCATCGATTTCGGGCGCCGGGAGATCCTGGGCGTCGAGTACCTGCGACCGCTGCGCACGCTCTACGAGCACGTGGGGCAACACCGGGGCCTCGCCGGCCTCGTGCTGGCCGGCGACACCGCCCGGGAGGCCGACCGCGCGGCCAAGGCCCGCCAGATCGAGGCCGACCTGACGGCGGTCTCCGAAGTCGACGGGCGCCTGGGGCGGGACCTCGGCACCTCGGCCCAGGCCGAGGGCGTGCGCCGGAGCTGGGAGGCCGTGCGCGACCAGGTGAAGCTGCGCGGCCTCGACGCGCCCGGGTCGTACACGGAGCACACGGCCCTCCTGGACCAGATCTACCGGCTGATCCGCGAGGTGGGCGACAGCTCGAACCTCATCCTCGACCCCGACCTCGACAGCTACTACCTCATGGACGCCGTGGTCGTCCGCCTCCCCCAGGTGGCCGAAGCGGTGGGGCAGCTCCGGGGCGTGGGAGCCGAAGTGGCGCAGCGGGGGCTTGCGACGACGCTCGAACGGGCGCGGCTGGCCCAACTCGGCGAGCAGGTGCGCGGCCAGGTGGCGGAGATGCGCCGGGGCTTCGAGGTGGCCGGAGGCGCCAACCCGTCCCTCCAGGGCACCCTCGACCCGCGGATGAAGGAAGTGAACGGGGGGATCGAAGCCTTCCTGGGCCTTTCCGAGCGCCAGCTCCTGGCCGGCGAGACGGTGCGCGTGTCGGCCGGCGACTTCTACACGGCGGGCACGGTGGCGTCCGGCCGCGTGTTCTCCCTCTACGACCTGACCCTGGAGCGCCTGCGGCTTCTCCTGGACGCCCGCGTGGCCCGGCTCACCCGCCAGCGGGACGGCCAGCTTCTGCTCTCGGGCCTGCTCACCCTGGCAGCCCTGGCGGGTACCCTGCTGATCGCGCGCGGCGTCAACCGCCAGGTGCGGACGATCAGCTCCACCCTGCGACAGGTGGGCGCCGGCAACCTGGAGGCCCGGGCCGGCGTGCTCTCGGGCGACGAGCTGGGCGCCACGGCGCAGGGGCTCAACTCCATGCTCGACAACATCCGCGGCCTCATGCAGAGCCAGGAGGAGCGCGACCGTATCCAGGGCTCCATCATGAAGCTGCTCACCGAGGTCAGCTCGGTGGCCGAGGGAGACCTGCGGGCCTCCGCGGAAGTGGGGCCGGACATCACGGGCGCCATCGCCGACTCCTTCAACTACATGATCACCGAGCTGCGGCAGGTCATCGAGCGGGTGAAGGCCACCTCGGAGCAGGTGAGCGCGGCGGCCCTCGGCACCCAGGCCACCGCCGAGCGCCTGGCGCAGGGGAGCGCCAGCCAGGCGGCCGAGATCCACCAGACCAGCGCCGTCATGGACCAGATGGCCGCCGCCATCCGCCAGGCGTCCGAGAACGCCGCGTCCGCCGCCCAGGTGGCCGAGCAGGCCCTGGGCAAGGCCACCCAGGGGGCCGAGTCCGTGGCCCGCACCATCGAGGGGATGACCGCCATCCGCGGCCAGGTGCAGGAGACCTCCAAGCGGATCAAGCGCCTGGGCGAAAGCTCGCAGGAGATCGGCGAGATCGTCCAGGTGATCGGCGACATCGCGGACCGCACCAGCATCCTGGCCCTCAACGCCACCATTCAGGCCGCCGCGGCCGGCGACGCGGGGCGCGGCTTCATGGTGGTGGCCGAAGAGGTCGAGCGGCTCGCCCAGCGCGCCGCGTCGTCGTCGAAGAGCATCGAGACTCTGGTCAAGACCATCCAGACCGAGACCACCGAGGCCTCCGCGGCCATGGACGCCACCACCCGCGAGGTGGTGGGCGGCTCCGCCCGCGCCCTGCTGGCCGGCAAGTCGCTCCAGGAGATCGAAGAGGTGTCGCGCCGCCTGGAGCAGCTCATTCAGGCGGTCTCCAACGTCACCAGCCACCACGCCCGCGGTGCCCTGGAGGTGGTGCGCACCATGGAGCGCATCTCGGAGCTGACCCAGGGCACGGCGGCCTCCACCCGTGACACGGCGCTGTCCATCCGCGGCCTCGCCACCATGGCGGACGGCCTGCGCGAGTCCATGGACCGGTTCAAGCTTCCCGCCGCCTCATGACCGACAATTTCCTGCCCGAGATCCTGCGCGGCTTCGTGGCCGAGTGCCGGTCCTACCTGGCCAGCCTGCGGGATCTCGCCGGGCGGGACGCGGCCGGCGCCTCCGCCGCGGACCTGGGGGAAGGCTACCGCCTGCTCCACTGCGTGCGCGGCGCCGCCTCCATGCTGGAGCTGGGGGAGATCTCCTGGGCGGCCGGGCAGGGCGAGACGCTCCTGGAAGCCGCCTCCCGGGGCGAGCGGCCGTTCGACGACGGGGCTAGAGCCGACCTTTCAGCCACCATGGACGCCGTGGAGCTGGCGCTGGGGGATCTGGAGGCCGGCCTGCCGCCGGCAACGGAGGAGCCGGACGTCCCCCCGGCCGCCGCCCCCCCCACCCCCTTGGCCGCCAGGGATTCCGATGCCGGCACGGGCGACGTCCTGGAAGGTTTCCTGGAGGAGGCGGAGGAGCACTTGGCCGCCCTCGGCGAGGCCTTGCGTGAGCTGGAGAGAGAGCCTGGGGCTGGCGCCGCCGCCCTGCGCGAGATCCGCCGCCGCATTCACACGCTCAAGGGCACGGCGGCCATGGTCGGCTTCGGCGAGGTCGCCCGCCTCTGCCACGCCCTGGAAGACGCGCTCGAACGGCCGGGCGGCCGGGACCGGGCGGCCCAGGTGCACGAGGCGGTGGACCTGTTGGAGGATCTCGTCCGTAACTCGGAGGCTCCGGAGGCGGTCGAGCGGGTGGCTCCCCTGGTGCTCCGCCTCCGCGCCGGCAAACTGCCTGAATCTCCGAAACTGTCTGAATCTCCGAAAAGCCTGGAGTCTCCAGAGGTTCCGGAGCCCGTCTCGCTCGCCGTCCGCACCCCGGCGCCGCCCCAGGAGCAGGTGCGCGTCCCGCTGGAGCGGGTGGACGCCCTGGTGCGCGTGGCCAGCGAGCTGGTGGTGCAGCGCTCGGTGCTCGAACGGGCACACCGCGAGCTGGTGCGCCAGGCCGGCGAGCTCGGCCTCAGCCTGCGGCGGCTGAGCGGCATCAGCGACCGCCTGGAGACGGACTACGAGGCCGCGGCGCTGACGGGTCCCAGAGGCTCCGGCGGCGGCTCCGGCCCGGCCGCCACTCCGGCCGACCCGGAATTCGACGAGCTGGAGCTGGACCGCTACACCGCCTTCCACCTCCTCACCCGCGGCCTCGCGGAGACGGTGAGCGACGTCCAGGCCGTGGGCACGGAGCTGGCCGGCACCACCTCGGAGCTCGAGGGGTTCCTCCAGCGCCAGCAGCGGCTGCTCCGCGAGCTGCAGGACCACCTGCTGCGCCTGCGCGCCGTGCCGCTCGCCACCCTGGCCGGCCGGCTCCACCGCACGGTGCGCGTCACCGCCGAGCGCTGCGGCAAACAGGCCGTGCTGGCCTTCGAGGGCGAGTCCGTGGAGCTGGACAAGAGCCTGCTGGAAGCCCTCGCCGACCCCTTGCTCCACCTGGTGCGCAACGCCGTTGCCCATGGCATCGAGCCGGCGGAGGCCCGGCGCGCCGCCGGCAAGCCGGAGGAGGGAACGGTCCGCGTGACCGCCCGCTACCAGGGCGGGCAGGCGGTGCTGGAGGTGGCGGACGACGGCGCCGGGGTGGACTTGGCGGCCGTGCGGGCCGCCGCCGCCGATTTGGGCCTGCCTGCCGGCGCGCTGACGGAAGAGGAGGCCCTCTCCCTGGTCTTCCTCCCCGGCTTCACCACCGCCCGCGCCGTGAGCGAGGTGGCGGGGCGGGGCGTGGGGCTGGACGCCGTGCGGGCGCAGGTGGAGGCGCTGCGCGGCACGGTCACCGCCCACTCCGAACCCGGGCGCGGCGCCCGGTTCACGGTCCGCCTGCCGCTGTCGCTCGCCATCACCCGCGCCCTCCTGGTGGAAACCGCCGGCGCCTCCTTCGCCGTGCCGGCGGCGGCCGTCTCGCGGATCCTGCGCCTCGAAGCCGCGGACATACGAGCGGATGGGGACGACGCCCTGGTGACGCTGGACGGCGAAGACCTCCCCGTGCGCCCGCTCCGCGACATCCTCCGCCTGGGAGGAGACCCCGGTCCGGCCGAGGCCCGCCCCCTGGCCCTGGTGCTCGACCTCGGAGACCACCGGGCGGCGGTGCTGGTGGACCGGCTGATCGAGAGCCGCGACGTGGTGGTGAAGCCCCTCGGCCCGCTGCTCCGCCGGGTGGACGGCCTCGCGGGCGCCACCCTGCTGGGAGACGGCAGCGTGGTCCCCATCCTCGACCCCTACACCTTCCCGCGCTGGGAGCTGGGCGCCGCGCGCCGGTCCGCGCACCCCCCGGCGCTCGCCGGTGCGGCGGCGACCGCGATGGCCCGCGCGGCCGCGGAGGCGCCGGGTCCCCTGGAAGTGCTGATCGTGGACGACTCGCTGAGCGTCCGGCGGGTGCTCTCGAACCTGGCGGGGAACGCCGGCTGGGTGCCGATCACCGCCCGCGACGGCCTGGAAGCCCTGGAAGTCCTCCAGGCCCGCCGCCGCCCGCCGGGCGTCATCCTGCTCGACATCGAGATGCCGAGAATGGACGGCTACGAGCTCGCCGCCACCCTCCGCGGCCTGCCGCTCTACGCCTCGATCCCCATCGTCATGCTCACCTCGCGGGCGGGGGAGAAGCACCGCGAGAAGGCCCTCGGGCTGGGCGCTTCAGAATACCTGGTGAAGCCCTTCCAGCCCGAGGTGCTGGTGCACGTGGTGGAGCGGCTGGCCGTTACGGCTGCTGCTCGAAGTGGGGCTCGGGCCGCAGCAGGTCCAGCCTGAAACGTGAGTCCAGAATCGTCCCAGAACCGTGCGCCAAGCGGCCGAGCCGGGGAGGCCGTCGCCGCCCACGCCGCCGACGGCATAGCGGAGCTGGGCCTTGCCCAGCCCAGGCGGCTCGCAGCCCGGACCACCGTCCGCACACATTATCCTTGCCGCTCGCCGGCTATCATGGACGCTGCCGCTCGAAGAAGGCCCAAATGACTGCGGGTCCGTTCGGCTCCTTGGGCGTTGGACCGAGAAGTCGCGGATAGCGCGTGTACGGCTGAGGCATGCCATGCCCGCCGCCGTGAATGGCCATGAGCTCCACCTCAACGTTGGAGTCATTGCGCCAAAGCACCTCTTCGACCCGAACATCGTCGGCCACTTGGGTCTCTTCCGTCTGAGGCACACCGGTGATGCCATTGAGATCGGCAAAGTATTGCCCCGACTCTCGCGACGACCGAACCTTGCCGCGCTTCAACAAGCCAAAGAGCTTGACCTCGCCACCCTCGAACGGATTCAAGGGATCCTTGGTACCGTTCATGATCATGACGGAAGACGTGCCATTCCCCACGGGCTTGCATTTGAAGTTCTCCGGCGCCGGCACGTTCGCCGCCACCGCCGCAACCGCGCGAAAGCGGGAAGGAGCTTCGAGCGCGAGCCGAAACGCCATATGCCCGCCACGGGAAACGCCGACGGCGAACGCGCGGTCCCGATCGACACCGATTTCGGTGCTGAGCTTGTCGAGCACCCCCGTCAAAAACCCCACGTCGTCGACGTTCAGCTTGTTCGCGCTGTAATCACCGACAATGTTGCAGGCGTTCCAATAGCCCTCGTACCCATTGGGATAGACCACCGCAAAACCATGTTCATCCGCAAGGCGCTCGAACCCATACCCCGTCGCTCTTCGCATCTGCTCACTGTTTTGCCCCGAGCCGTGCAGCACCACCACAAGTGGCGCTCCTTGGGGCAACCCCCGCGGAATGTAGGTCAGATAAGTCCGCTTCAACCCGCCCACCTCGAGGGTCCCTTTGATCAGCTTGCCGGAGAGTCGGGGGACTTCGGGAGGAGGCGAGTAGACGAAGTAGACGAGGAGCGCACCAGCCAAGGCAACGACGATCAAGCTCCAAAGGAGGACGCGTAGGACTCTTTTCATGGCGATCCAGCAACGTGAAGTCGACGCATATTATCCGGATTCAATCTAGCTCAAGTTTGGGGCATGCATTCGAGACGCCAGCAAGGCGGCTTTTACTACGTCTGAAACCGTGTCCTCAGTAATCCCGCGCTTCTCACAGTAACTCGATTGGATCCAGTCCGAGAGGCTTCGTGCGCCCTTGCTCGAATTGCAAGCGACGCAACACCGAACAATATTCTCCCGGCTGACAATACGTGCGTCGTTGATGATGTGCTCCCACGTTGCCACAGCTTTCCTGGGGCCAGAAGGAGGCATTTTGTCGATCAACTGGACGCCGCAATAGACGCAGACCTTATCTCGCTCTTTCACCTCTCGTTCGAGCCAGTCAGGGATGCCCCAGACGTTCATGACCTCTCTCTTGATGCCTTGCGGGCGTTGGCTGCGCTACCCATAGCGCTGCCTTACCCCCGCGACCGAGCCAACGACCAGTTGCTCGAGCACCGACCTATCGAGGTCGGCCAGCCGCTTGAAGTACAGGCAGGACTTGCCCATCTTGTGCTTGCCAAGCTTGGACAGCAGGGACTTCTGCTCGTCTTTTTCGGCTGCCAAGTAGATCACCAGCTCTCGGCCACGAATCGCGAAGCCCGCCACTGGAGCCTCCCCAGAGTGTCCGCTCTCGTAGGTGTACCGGTAGGTGCCAAAGCCGACGATGCTGGGTCCCCACATCTTGGGCGGTTGCTGGGTGACCTTCTCGAGCAGCGCCATCAGGTCTTGGCAGTCGCTGCGCTGCTGTTCATTGGCCCTCGAGGCGATGTACTCCTCGACACTCGCGGCGGTGGGCTTGGTCTTGGTCTCAGCCATTGAGAGGCAACCTCCAGGAGTCGACGTTCACTGCGAGTGCCGCGAGCGTCTTCACGATGAGCTCCCCGTTCTCGTTCCTGTACCCGGGAAGCGAGGCCGTCTACGGAGTCTCCTGCGAAGACCGGGACGCGACACCGGGCGATGTCTCGGCCCGTATCATACTCGGAACATCACAGCCATCAGGAAAATCTCAGCTCGTTTGTCCAGAAGTCCAGGTTGGGGCCGGAGCGCAGCGGAGGCACCAAGCAACGAACGCTTATGCCTTTCGGCGGGCGATACTGCAAGGGTTTAACCATCGAGGGGTTAGGCGTCGCTCTTCGCCTTGCGCTCACAGAGCAACTTGAGCAAATCCAACGCCTTGGGGTACGTCTCCAACATGTAATTCTCATACTCAGTGACCGTGTCTAGGTTGACTGTGACTTCCGTGGCTCCACCTGCGTCTGCGAAGAAGTACTTCTCATAGGCAGGTGCCCAGGCAAGTACCTTCGGACTCGTGGTGTCTTCTACGCCTGCGGCTACTTCGCCGAGGTGGCGTATGGAGATCTGCTCGAAAGGTCGGTTCTCCTCGATCACCGCGGTCATCCCATCGCCGCTGGGTGCAAGGAACTGGATCTTCTGGCCCTGCTCCCACGATCCTGAGAAGTAACAGCCCTCCATGAATGCGGCAGTCCACTCTTTGTATCCGTCAGCGTCAATCATCGTCTCCCAAACAAGACGCCGCGGCGCCAGAATCGAGACGGCAAAGGTGAGAGTGTTCTTCATGTTGGGCTCCTGAGGTCATGGTGGTGTCTGCGACGCCTAACGTCTCTGCTGCTCAGCGGCCAGGAAGCGGAGCTTTCTGGTCCGCTGGAGCAGCCGGGATACTGATTTGAGGCCCCCTTCAGCCTACCACCACGGTAGGCTGTTGGCTGGGAAGACCAAGAAAGGAGGCCTCGATGAGATTCTACACCCGACAACATGTTCATTACTGCGGTATCGATCTTCATGCTCGCAGCCTCTATCTCTGCATCTTGGACCAGCAGGGCAACACCCTGGTCCACCGGAAGCTGCCCTGTGAAGCAGAGCAACTGCTGAAGGCTCTCGCCCCCTACAGAGAGGATCTGGTCGTCGCCGTCGAGTGCCTGTTCTGTTGGTACTGGGTCGCCGACCTGTGCAGCGAGCAGGGGATCGAGTTCGTCCTCGGCCACGCTCTGTACATGAAGGCCATCCACGGCGGCAAGACGAAGAACGACCGGCTCGACTCCTACAAGATCGCCGCCTTGCTGCGCGGCGGCAACCTCCCCTACGCCTATGTCTATCCCCGGCAGATGCGGGCTACTCGCGACCTGCTGCGCCGGCGCCTGTTCTTCGCCAGGAAGCGCGGCGAGTTGCTCGCTCACATCAAGAACACCAACACCCAGTACAACCTGCCAACCTTGGAGGAACGACCCGACAAGGCCAAGGACCGGGGCGCCATCGTCGCACATTTCGACGACGACACCGTTCAGATGTCCATTGCCGCCGACGTCGCTCTGCTCGACGGCTACGACCAGGTCATCCGGGACATGGAGCTCTACCTGATTCACGAGGTCCGCAAGGACCGCAACCGAGAGTTCTACCTTCTTCGCTCCATCCCAGGCATTGGAGAGATCCTCTCTCTGACCCTGCTCTATGAGATTCACGACCTCAGCCGCTTTCCCCGAGTCCAGGACTTCATCTCCTACGCCCGCCTGGTCAAGGGAACCCATGAGTCCGCCGGTAAGACGAAAAAGAAGACGGGCGGCAAGATGGGCAACGTCCATCTCAAGTGGGCCTTCTCTGAAGCGGCCGCCCTGTTCCTCCGCGGCAACCCCATAGGGCAAAAATACTTCGCTCGCTTGGAGAAGAATCACGGGAAGGGAAAGGCTCTGAGCATTCTCGCGGCCAAACTCGGCCGATCTGTCTACTACATGCTTCTGCGGAGCAAGCCCTTCGACTTGCAGCGATTCGTGGCCGGCGAAGAGGAAAGACAACAGACGGGCAGATCCGGCGCTTCGAGCACGCTCGAGCATCAACCAGAACCGGCGATCGATCCAGGAACGCTCGACCCGCTCAGCTCTTTTCAGGTAAGGAAGGGAGCAGGTGCCAAAACCGCGCCCGTACGATTGAGGCAAGCTGTTTAAGGAGGGGAACGGGTGAGCCCGCCGACTAACTCGAGCCCTACGGGCCAGACCGTCAAGGACTTCACCTTTGGGCAAGCCCATGCGCCGAAGAGCGCACTCAGGATCCCTGGTCAACAGGCCTGGCAGCGTATCGCTGGGATTGGACACCCGTTCCCGCTCCGCTTTTCCATCAAGATTACGAAGGATCAAAGGTGACTGCTCTGCCCCTCCCCCGAGCCCGCGGACAACTGACTGGGATCTTCGGGTCCACAAGTCAACTCTTTGAATGGGACGGCATGAGGGTACGAATTTGTTTCTAGAGCCGCGGGCCTGCGGGCCCGCACCGCCGCTTCGCGGCGGCTGAGCCTCGATAGGTGTTTGGTGCAGGCAGTCCCTGCGCCGCGCGGAAACTAAGACAGAGGCGATCATCTGGACCCTATCGTGATCTTTGACTCGGGCTGCCCCAAAAGAGCAGCTCCTATGGCACCTCTACTCCTTGACAACCGGGGGCCTCATAAGGGTTCGGCGTTTCATATGGCATGGCTAGATCTCTTACGTTTCAGTGGCCAAGCGGCCCCAATTGGCGAAGAGCTGATCGACAGGCCATGCCTTTTGCGTGTTGCTCAGAGAAACCGCCGCCTTTAGATGCCCCGCCTGCTGACCAAATGACCGAGCCCCGCCGGGTTTCAACAAGCTTGGTGTCGAGGCGAACACCCGGAGACCCCATGATGCTGTAGCTTGACGCAGTGCCGAGGAAGAAGGCATCAAGCCCGACAGCTCGGGCGGCCTGTAAAAGCGAAAGGAGAGGCGCGCGAGAGTCAAAGGACTGAGCACCCTCAAGATGTAACTGAAGGCTCAATGCGTCTTCGATCTTTAGCGTCGGCTTACGCTGCCGGAGTTCCTCCGCAAACTTTGAAGTTAGGCCACTGTCCACTAAACCATCTAGAACGAAAGGTATTACAGCTACGGTCTTGACTTCGCTCAGTGTGAACGGCGGTATTGGAGTCGCATCGGTTCTCCCATTTCCATTCGGTTCTGCGGCCACGGCAGTTCTCCGCTGACGGCAGTCCATAGCTGCCTGCAGCACGCTAGGCGGCACAGTAGGGGAGAGTTCTACCAGGGTAGCGGAGTCAATGTCGAATGCAACGCAGTCCCGCTCGACGAGAGACCGTACAAGCGTCTGATCCACTCCCTTGGAGATGAGGTCGAGAAGCTGTTGCTTCGTAAGTGGCTCAGCGTGAACAGGAGCCGCGAAGGTAAGAGCGAGCAAGAGGACCAATTGTGTTCTCACCATTACAATTCTCCTGATGCCGAACGCTGATGCTGATGAGCGGCGGAACCGCGCTGTTTGCGGTTACCGTCCGCTCGATCGGCGGTGTTATGCGGCATCCTAGAGTGAGTGTTCACGTCTCTGCCTCTTTAGGCACCGCGTATGGACGATCGGGATAGGCATCCGCTTACCTGCACCACTTTACCAGACCGTGCCGCGCTCGAAGCCTTGGCCCTGGGACCTTTTATGATCGTCGATCATCAAGCATTCTTTCCCCCGGGAGGCCAATCGCGGCTAAACAGAAGTATTGCGGGCTGCGGATAATCAGGTGGGTCGTGAGGCCCACTCTTAAGAGCGCCAAGATAGCTGGCCTCGGTGGCGGCCACCTGGCTCCAGCAAAAGCTCTTGAAGTCTCCACGCTTGATTGGCTTCTCCGGCTCGTCCTCGCGCTTCCAAGGCTCGCTGAAGTCGTTCTCACCCCTCACGTTAACGAAGACATCAATTCTCGGCCATGGGCGAGGCGCCGCCGCGAGCTGCTCGCGCAGACCAGCGGGCCCGATCACAAGAAAGTCGACATCGCGGTCCTGCTTCGGTCCGAGGGCCTGCGATCCAAAGAGCCAGACCTCCTCCGCGCCAAGGCGCTCCAACGACTCCAAGGTGGGGCGTATCCGGCTCAGAAGGTCACCGTCGAGCTTGTCGTTGTACCAGCTCATTGATACTCCTTACACCGCATAACGCCTGAGTTAGGCCGCGCCTGCATTACGCGCCTGCAACTAAGCCTTCACGCTCGAGCACACGGCGAACTTCTTCAAATGCAGCCGCGATGTTCCCGCGTGGAAAGCGGATTTGCCCGAGCCCGGCCACGTTGCTGAACTCTGCACATCCTTCTTCCAGCATCACGATGGCGCGACTGAAGCCCAAGCGACCTTGAAAGAGGCCGGCTTCATGGATGACATTCATCCGGGCCTGTAAGCTGCCGTCGGCCATTTCATCTTCGGCAGTCATCACTAAAAAGGCGATAGCAGACGCATCCAGCATTTCTGACAGGCGGGCGATGTTCGTTACGCCTGCTACTGGAATGCGATTGAACTCATCCCACGGTAGGCGGACGCGATCTTGAATGAAGTCCTTAAGCTCTCGCCACGCTACGGCCCTTCCGTGGCCAATAAAGACGTTGGTTCCAACTCTAGATTCGCGGCTTCTCCTTCTAGACTTCCGTTCGAGGTGCGCTGCGCCCTTTCGCGCGATGTCAGCGGCCGCCCTGCAAATTGCGAAGGAGTGCTCAATTGCGCGGAGCTGAGCCTTAACAGAAACGTGTGGCGGCAGCTGAGTACCCTGACCGAGAACTATTGTGTCACGCGTCATGACTTGACCGCGCTCATGAAGCCTTTCGGCAACCTCAGCAGGTGACAGGACTTCTAGCGCCTGCAGCTGTTCATTCAAGCTCTGAATGAAACCGTCCGCTCCACCCTCGACTTCTGTCTGAAATATTGAGGTTATTTCCGCCTTTGCATGATTAAAGGCCTCGTCTGCTGCTTCGGAGGCCGCAGTGGCTGCGGAGAGGTCTGGATTTCCCGCAAGGTGTAAGACACGTTGCTTCACCTCGTCGAAGGGATACTCGCGCCAGTGCCCTACAGAACCCAAGCTCCCCAACGTATCCATCAGCCCCCATTCTTGGCTGAAGTGTGCTCCAGGAGGTGGTGTTTGGTAGTCTTCGTAGTAGACCCGTGAGTGATATCCGAGCCAGGAGCCCGAGAACGAGCGGCCAACTTCTGCGACTGCTGCGCGCAGGGCCGAAAGGGGCTGCGCAATTTCATCTCGCTCGATTGCCGAGGCCGCGGCGCTAAGCGGCTCGATGAACTGAAAAAGCTCTTCATGGGCCGTCATTCAACTCTCCTGCGCCGCATAACGTTTCTGCTGCTAACCGGCAGGCGACGCACGATAGTGCGTTGACTGTCCGGTCGAGCAGCCGTGTTAGGCGGGTGGCCCTTCCCGCCAGCCAAACCCTTGGTATGTCACGAAACGAGTAACGATCTCGTGAAGCGCTTGGTTGATCTGATCAAGAAATAGATGTGAACTTTTCAAGAAGTCGCGGACTTCTGGATCCTTCGCCTTGTCGAGCATGTAAGCTTCGGCAGCAGCATCGGCAAAGTAAAAGCGAGTAGATTTCATTGAAGAGCCACGGGATAGATAGGGAGGTTTGCTCTGGCCGAAGGCGGCCTTGTAGCCGCGAGCTAACTCCTTCGCGTCGTAGTGATATCCGATCTTGTTCCGGAGGAAAAAAAGCACGCGCGAGAACGGCGTATCTTGCCATCTACCTGATGCTACTACCTCTAAGGTTTCCCATGCTTCCCTTCCGGCTGGTGTCAGCAGCCGGACAATGTCTCGGAAAGAGGAGTGAGCGACCGCAGAGGCCTCCTCGGAGATGAGTTGCAGCAACTCATGGACGGTAGCAGCTTGTATCCGTATCAGATGAAGACCCAGACCATTCAACTGTCCTAAGCTGGGCGATGGGCGCTCTCTCTCGGGAAAATCTGTCTCCCTAAGCAGAACGTGCCCTAAGATTAAATCGCGGATGTCGTTATAAGCAAGTGCAAAGCCAAGGACGAGGTTGCAGACCTCTTGGGGGGCCTTGGCCCCGGGGAGAAAGGCCCGACCGTCAAACGCCTCTAGCGGTACGAGTTTGGAGACTTGCTCACTGTACCCCATGGTTTTTCCTAGCTGAGCGCCTAACGCTGATGCCAATGAGCGGCGGAACCGCGCTGTTTGCGGTTTTCGTCCGCTCGATTGGCGGGGTTAGGCGTTCTGCTACCAATGGTCACGAGCCGGGCTTCCTGAAGCCTGAAGTAACAGTGTAAGAAGCGCTGTTGCTTGTAGCGGAAGAGAAAACAAGGCGCGCTCCTTGATATACCACTTCTGTGGATCCAGCGGGAGAGATGTCGTATGACAAGTCCTGAGAGACAGTAGGCGCTGTCCAATTGTTGGCGTACTCGCGATAGGTAAGCCTCAGGACTCCAGCCGCAGCTCCCTGATAGATTAACTCCTTTTTCCAACCGGGCTCTTCTGCAGGTTGGTAGATGAGCTCATAGCGTGCTGAGAAGTGTTCTGGTGGCCTCCCTCCCCCAACGATCTGCAGCTTGTCGAATGAGCTATCCCCGTCTCTATCCTTCATACAATAGAGGGCCGTCTCAAAACCTTTGCAGTACTCTTTTTGGCCGCCGCTGCCCTCGAACTCACCTTCGATAAGAGTTCCCTTGGGCATAATGAGCCCGGCTTGAGAGACGCGAGTGTCGCTTCGAAGACGAGCCCACTCAACCTCTTGGCGCTCAAACTCGGTGTATAGGACGTCCCCGGTCCCCACCGCCGCCTCCGTACCGACAGATGGGGTCGCACCACGATTGATGCGGGTCACTGATTCGGCATCCAGCCGCGCAGACATCGTTACAAGGATGAGCGCGAGTACCTTAATTACTCCCCTCAATCGTGGAACTCCTCTCTCTTGGTCGTTGTGCGACAGTGCTGCCGCTCTGTCGCCTAACGCGCTGGCGGTGAGCGAGCGGGAACCGCGCTGTTTGCGGTTTCCGTCCGCTCGACCGCCTGAGTTAGGCGCCTTCGCCTTTGGGCCTCTTTGAATAGCGTTTGCCACGCCTTTCGCCGCTCGCTTTAAGATGGTTTTCCAGAAGAGGATCTACGACAACCTTTGCCACCTTCGTATTGACCCCGAGCATTATTGCAATGTCACCCATTGTGTAACCCGCGTTTGGCCGCATGCGATCAAGAAGCTTCTGCTGCATTTCGGCAAGCGGGTCTTCCTTGGACGCTTTCGCGAGGACAGGAAACTCTTGCTCTAGCAGTCGAGTAAGGCCTTGCTGAAGCTGACTGTACGAAGAATACTGGATTCTATCTATCCCGCGAAGGTCAGCTGGCACTTCCTCCATGGGGGTCTTGGCTGGGTCTATTGCGATATAAGCTCTCTCGCGAAGCCCATAAGCTAAGCCCAGTTCTAGAGTCACATTCGGATTCCAACCCGAGATGTCGTACACGCCGAAGCGTGACTCAAGAATGAAGTCGGCTATCTTTTGAAGTATGTGAAGGTCTGTGACCTTTGCATCCGCAAAGACAAACTTGACCTTAAAGGCAGCCTCCAAGTCCACGAAAATCTTACGGTAGTCGTCAGGTGGATACAGCTTGTAAGGGTAGGCGACAAAGACCTGTCGGTTATCCTTCCTGCGGTATCCTGGCAATGAAGTAGACTGGAACTGAATTGGACCGGCCATTCTCTACCTCTCTAAAGATTGAATACACCTTGCGAGCTCTTACAGCAACTACCTACTGCCTACCGCCCAACGCCCTGGAAGCTAACCGGCGGCAACCGCGCTGTTTGCGGTTGCCGTCCGGTTGAGCGCTGGGGTTGGCCGCACTACCGATACGTTGCGATATTTGCATGCAGCTTCTCCTCCACAACGGCTGCTCCAATTCTACTCCGAGCACCGTGCTGTGGCTAGTAGTTCCGCTATCCGCAAGTGCCAGGTTGGTGTCCGGAGCGTAGCGGAGGCACCAAGCTGGCTCGGGTTGTACCACAGACGCTCTGGAGATAGGTAACGCTCCAAGCTGTTTGGCCCCGGAGCGTAGCGAAGGAGCCAAGCAGCTCACACGCCTATCAGTTGACGGAGCGCCCCTCCCCATGTGGCTGATACTTTGAGGACGAGGCCGCCCCGCACGAGGAGATTAGGCCAGAGGTTCTGTCCCCTCCGTATTGGGAGCAACATCGTGAGAGGGATCAACGAATGCAAACAGGTCTACCCCGAATGCGGCTCCCAGCTGACGCAGTGCCTTTTCGGTGGGCAGGAACTCGCCGCTCTCAATTCTATGCAAAGTTTCCCTTGAAATTCCCGTGCGATTAGCAAGTTCACCATGGGACCAGCGCCGCTTCGTTCGCAAAGAACGAACGATTGAACCAATTGTACGCTCCGTAACCGGCAGAGACATATTATCCTCCCGCGACTCCAAGGTCTCTTGAGGAAGTCGCTGGGCTCTTAATAGCTCGAGCACTTCACCCATCATGTCCTCAATGGAGCGTGATGGAACAGCCGGTTGGCTACTGGGCGAAGAAACAATCTGCTGAATCTGTGACTCAAGCCTAGGCCACCATACTTGAAATGTCTCGCTAATCGCATCTGATGAGATAAGAGGCTGACCGCTGGCGTTGTTGAGAGCAGTTAGTAGACGGAAGGTCCCTGCCTCGTCGGTTCGCACCGCTTGGAACTGAGAAAGAGGACCCTTCAGGTCTCGCGGCTCAAAGCCTAACAGATAGGGGATTACCCGACTTGCTGACACCGCCTTTGACAGAGCACCCGCTTCGAATAGTATCCACGGCGAAGAGAGATTCTCGGGGGTCAGACAGATGACTCCGCACTGTAGCTCCTCTAAAGCGCGCCCGACTTCGTCATTCCAACGGGCGCCAGCATCGATACTGTCAGACGAGACCCACGGCTTGAGCACTTGGATTACCCGTGGCAACCAAGTTACCAGAGTGTTCGCAATACGACCGCTTCGCTCACCGGACCAACTGACAAAGACCTTCATCTATAGCTCCAGGATGCGGCCAACGCGCAGAATCTCACCGGGGGCGACCGCACGGCACGATAGTGCGGTTGCCCCCGGTGTAGCGCTGGGGTTGGCCGGCCCTCTTTGCGACTGTTCGATACTTGCATGAGCCGCTGATCTTTACTCGCTGGAAAATGGTACCACGAAGCCGGATAGCCTGTACAGGGCGGGCACGCACAACACGCAACCACTGCTCGCATGACATGCTACTCTGTTCCTTCAAGGCTTTACTTGAGAGTAATAGGCCTTTCATAAAGCCGCGTAGCATGCGGCATCCTAAGTCCTTGTTCTTGACCCACACGCTCCGCCCCCTCTTCGGATACGGCCCAGATGAAAAGATGAGGAGTAGTCGCTTCATCTTCCGCGCGATCCAATACCAGATATAAGTGAGTGTCCTGCTTCCCTTGAATCGGTTCTAGTAGCCGGCTCTGCGCGAAAAGCTTCCGCACATGCTGAGACAAAACCTCGCCCGTAATATCGCCATTCGCATAAGACTCCGTCACCTCGACTAGAGATCTCAGAGAAAGAATACCTCCAACCCGCCGTTCGAGGACGGTTCTAAGGCGTTGATCATGTCCAGGAACAAAAGCCCGAGCTGATTCTTCACCGCAGCCACACTCACATGTTGGCATTTGCAATTATCCTTTCCTGTGTCGCCCAACCTCAAACTCGACTGTATACGATCCTTTCTCGGTTCCCTAAATTGCATACCGCCGGACAACGAGACTCCGAAGGGAAGACTGCGGTTACCGAGGTAACTTATTGATTCCATGTAGGCTTTATTCTACGCTTACTTCTAATCCTCGTCAATACAGGCTGGTTGTGGTCGGTAAGGCAACCTGACCTCCAGACCTCAGGTTGCTCAGGTATCTGAATAGGGGTGAGCGCGGCAAGTCATTGTTAGGGCGGAGGTTAAAGTTCCCTGGCAGAGAGGCATGGCTGAGGCGGTAAGCATGCCGCTGGCCGCCTATACGGCGCGGTAAGGATTCCAGGGTGAGGGTGCGAGGGTGGGCTGATGTGTCTATGTATCTTTGGTTTAGCGTGGCAGGATGATCCCGAGGGCGAGGGGGGCTTTTATGCGTCCAGGGGCGACGGATAAACGTCCTGGATTGTGCACCCGGAGATGCCCGGTCGTGGGGCATCGCGGCGTGTTCAAGTTAAACGATTGAGGGCGCCCCCTGGGCACGCATGTTTGGGTCTTCATTCGGACGAGGAGGATCGTGCCGTTCTGCGCTTCGAAGAGACGACCCGCCGTCCCCGTGGCCTGCGCGGGGATATCGTGGACGGTATGGGTGCGTCTCTACGCTTTGGAATCCGGTCGTCATCTCAAAAGAATCCGCGGAGGAATTCTGCCGTTGTCTCCGAGAGGCCGACGATTTTGTTGGTGGCCTGAGGATTGGCGACGGCCTGGGCCCCGGTCTCCGGGCGATTGGGGAGCCGGGGCGGGCCGCCGGGGAGGAGATCTGGACGGTTGAGCCGTCGGGGCGGACGGTCGAGAATCCGGGGCGGGCGGTGGAGATGCCGGGGCGAGCGGCTGAGTTGTTGGGTCGGGCGTTGGAATTGCCGGGGCGGACGGTTGAATTGCTGGGTCGGGCGGTTGATTTGCTGGGGCGGGCGGTTGGCTCCTCGGGGCGAACCGCCCGACCCGGGGGGCCAACCGTCCAGATTTCGGTTTTTGAGGGTGGGGAAGGGGGGCGAACCGTCTCACGAGAGGCTTCAACCGTCCGCGAGGGCTTGCGGGCGGTTGGGGAGGAGGGCTAGGCTTCGCGGACTTTGGGGAGACTTGGATGAAATCCGGGGAATATGAGCGGCGGCGGCGGGCGATCGAGGAGCAGCTTCAGGCGGATCTGGATCTCATCCGGGCCGGGTATCAGGCCAAGCTCCGGGCTCTCGAGATGGTCTGGCTGAGCTCTCCGGGAGGGGAGGCTCCCCGGGTTCTCCCGGCGGGCGCCGGCGTTGAGACGGTTCCTCCGGATTCACCGGCGCTTGAGACGGTTCCTGAGACGGTTGAGACGGTTGGGGAGGCGCCGCGTGTTGCGGGGAGGGCCGCGCCGCGGCGGGTGCCGCGGAGGGGTGATTTGCCGGCTGCCATCGAGGAGGCGCTCGCGGGCCTGCCGGCGGTGTTCGACAAGCGGGATCTCTGCCGGGCACTGGGCTATGAGCCTTCGCGGGCGTCGCTCTACCGCGCCCTGAGCACGCTTCAGGAAGAGCAGGTGATCGCCATCGAGACGTTCAGCGACGGCGGGAACCGGACGCGGTACCGGAAAGTCTGACCGGTCTTTAGTCGACGATGAACAGCCGGGCGCCGGTTTCGGTGGAGGAGCGGTGGGGCTCGGCGCGCAGGCGGATCTGTTTTCTCTGCCGCGCCCCCGCCCGGGCATAAGTGCCCGGGCTAGGCAAAAGAAGCCGGCTAAAGCCGACTCCAAATCAGGGGGACGATTGAGTCCCCTTCAGGGGGCTTCTTCAACTTCTGCAGATCCCGATCTGACCGCAGGAGGGGGTTGTTGTCTTCCGGGCTGCTGCCTGGCCGTCACCTCGGCTCGAAGCGGTGCTCGGGGCGCAGCAGGTCGAGCACCGTCTTGACCGGCGCGAAGGTGGCGTCCGGTACTTCCACGAACACCGTGTTCCACCCCGCCATGGCGCCGTTCCACAGGCCCGGGCGCTCCAGGGCCTTGAGCGGACGCCCCTCGTGGGTCTTCTCGGAGATGAAGGCCGCCGCCGGATCCACGAAGCGGTGCAGGTCGTAGGGGCGGCCGTGGCGGTCGCGGAGAGCGCAGGCCACGTCCACCGGGTTGAAGTGGGTGGAGGCCTGGAGGACTTTCTGCTGCCCCGGGTCGCGGAGGTCGAGCTGTGAGGCCTCCACGATCTGGGGGGAGATGCCGCCCAAAGGGGACTCCACCCAGAACGGCCCGCCGCCCGGCTCGCCCTGGTTGCGCACCACGCCGCAGACGCGGAGCGGCCGGTCCAGCACCTCCATGAGGAACCGCTTCTTCTCCCGCGGGCTGGTCGCGGCGAACCCTGAAGGGAGCGGCCGGCAGAGCTCCTTTTCCACGAAGGCCGCGGCCTCGCCCAACACGCTCTCCGCCGCCTCTCCCGCTTCTCCCTTGAAAACAGCGCCGTCCAGCGCCTCCAGCCGGTCCAGGTGGTTGAAGGCCCGCTCCCGCACCGAGAGGAGGCAGCCGCCCAGCAGCCGCTTCCAGAGGTGCACGGCGGGCTTCCGGGCGTCCGGCACCACGTTGTCGATGTTCTTGAGCAGCACCACGTCCCACCCTTCGCGTCCCAGGTCGCGGAGGTTGTCGATCAGCGCGCCGTGGCCGCCGGGGCGGAAGAGGAGCGAGCCGTCCGCCTGCCGGAAGGGGTGGTTCTCGGGGTCCACGGCCAGCGTGTCCGTCGCCGGGTGCTGGGTGGAGAAGGAGACCTCGAAGCGGCAGTCGTACCGCTCTTCGAGGGCGGGGCGCACGCGGTCGAGGAGCCGCTCGAAGCCCGGCTGGTGCTGGGGGGAGACGGTGAAGTGGAGCAGGCAGAGGCCGTCCTCGCTCCGCCCGATGGCCGCCGCCTCCACGAGGTGCTCCTCGAACGGCGTGCGCGCCCCCTCGGGGTAGCGGTGGAACGGCAGCAGCCCCTTGGGGCGCTCGGCGAAGCCCAACCCCGGCTTCTCCAGAAGATAGGAGAGCACGAGCCGGTGCTCGCCGCTGCGCACGGCGCCGTCCAGGTCGATTCCGTCCGCCGCCAGGGCCGCCTTGAGGTGCGGATGGAAAGCAAACTCCTGGAGATGGTCGAAGAAGGTCTTCACCGGTCCCGCTGGTGTTTCAGCGTCCTCAGCAAGGAACGTCAGGAGGTCCTTGAACATGCGCGTCGCCGCGCCCGAGGCCGGCACGAACTTGCCGATCCGCCCACGGCGGGCCGCCGTGTCGAAGGCCTCCAGCAGCGCGCCGTGCATGGCGACGGAGATCGAAAGCACGCCGTCTCCCGGGGAGCACGGGCGCAGCACGCGGGTGAACGGCGGCGGATCGCGGAAAAGCGCCACCTGCCGGGCGGCCTCCTCCGGCTTGACGCCCATTTTGGCCATCTGCCGGAGGTCGCGGGTCGAGAAAAGGTCCATGTGGAGGGGAGCAGGGGTGGGGATCACCCCGGATGGTGTGGACTCAGAAGTCATTCTTTCCATGGGGCGGAAGCAGATGCAGGATCTCCGCCAGAGGGGGAGCCGCCGCATCCTTCGGGCTCAGCAGAGGCGTTCCCAGGCCATCGGCCGGCCACTCGATGCCGATCTCGGGATCGTTCCACAAAACCGCGATTTCATCGGCCCGGTCGTACAGCTCCGTGCACTTGTACTGCACATGGGCCGTCTCGGAGAGCACCAGGAAGCCGTGGGCGAAGCCCGGCGGCACCCAGAGCTGGCGGAAGTTGTCGCCGGAGAGCACCTCGCCCACCCATTTGCCGAAGGTGGGGGAGCCCGGGCGGATGTCCACCGCCACGTCGAAGATCTCGCCCACCACGGCCCGCACCAGCTTCCCCTGGGGGTTCTCGAGCTGGGCGTGCAGCCCCCGCAGGGTGCCCCGAATCGAATAGGAGTGATTGTCCTGCACGAACGTGCCGGGCAGGCCGCCGTCCTCGAACTTCTTCTGGTGGTAGACCTCCAGGAAGAAGCCCCGGTCGTCCTTGAACACCGCCGGCTCCACCACGACCACGTCCGGGAGGGCTTTCGTGGGCAGAAACTTCACGCCTGGGCCTCCACGCCTTCCTCTTTTGCGCCTTCCTCTTTTCCCAGCACGCTGTCCTCTTTTCCCAGACCAAGACGTTCGCGGCCGTACTTGCCGGTCTGCACGGCCTCGCACCAGGAGCGGTTGTTCAGATACCAGCGCACCGTGGCCCGCAGCCCCTCCGTGAAGCCGTGCCGGGTCTGCCAGCCGAGCTCGCCGCGCGCCTTGGCGTCGTCAATGGCATACCGGCGGTCGTGCCCCGGCCGGTCGGCCACGAAGGTCTTCAAGTCCTTGTAGGAGGCGATCCCCTGCCCCGCGAGAGCCGGGTTCTCCGCCGCCGGCCGCTCGGCTTCCAGGGCGTCGCAGATCGTGTCCACGATCTCCAGGTTCGTCCGCTCGCTCCGCCCCCCCAGGTTGTACTTCTCCCCGGGCCGGCCCCGCTCCAGGGCGGCGAGCACGCCCCGGCAGTGGTCTTCCACGTAGATCCAGTCGCGCACGTTGCCGCCGTCGCCGTAAATGGGCAGCCGCTTCCCCTCCAGGGCGTTGAGCACCATGAGCGGTATGAGCTTCTCCGGGAACTGGTAGGGGCCGTAGTTGTTCGAGCAGTTGGTGATCAGGGCCGGCAGGCCATACGTCTCGTGGTAGGCGCGCACCAAGTGGTCCGCCGAGGCCTTGGAGGCCGCGTAGGGGGAGTTGGGGGCGTAGGGGGTGGTCTCCGTGAAGGCGCCCGTGGGGCCGAGGCTGCCGTAGACCTCGTCGGTCGACACGTGGAGGAACCGGAAACCGGCCATCCGGGCCTCGGCATGGAAGTGGCGGGCGGCTTCCAGCAGCTCGAAGGCGCCCACGATGTTGGTCTCGATGAAGGCGCTCGCGTCGTCGATCGAGCGGTCCACATGGCTCTCGGCCGCGAAATTGACCACTGCCGACGGCCGCTGCTCGGCGAAGATCGCCCGGACCTCCCGGCGGTCCGCGATGTCGCCTTCCACAAAGGTCAGCCGAGGATCGTTGAGGACGTCCGCCAGGTTCTCCAGGCTCCCCGCGTAGGTGAGCTTGTCGAGCACGAGGACGCGGGACGAGGTCTCCGCGAGAACGAGCCTCACGAAGTTGCAGCCGATGAATCCGGCTCCGCCGGTGATCAAGATGGTGTCCATAGGGCGCGGGAAGTATAGCCGTTCGGTGTTTACGGGCGGAGGGGGGCGGGCGTCCAGGGGAATGTCCAGGTAGAATCGGCGGCCGTGCCTGGATGACCTCACCCCAACCCCTCTCCTGAAGGAGAGGGGCTTTGAGTTTGTCGAGTTTGTCTTTCTCCCTCTCCTTTGAGGAGAGGGCCGGGGTGAGGTCTCAGGGCAGAGCCCTACCCGGAGATCCTTGTACCTTGCACTTCCAGAGACCCCACCCATGACCCCCATCCAAGCCGTCCTCCTCGCCTCGGTCCAGGGCGTCACCGAGTTCCTCCCCATCAGCTCGTCCGGCCACCTGATCCTCGTCCCTTACTTCCTGGGCTGGCGCGACCAGGGGCTCGCCTTCGACATCGCCACCAACACGGGGACGCTGCTGGCCATCGTGGCCTACTTCCACCGCGACCTGCGCGACCTCATCGCCGGCTTCTTCACCGGCGCGCCTCTCTCCGGGGACGGCGGCTTCAACCCCCGGCGCCTGGCGGGGTGCCTCGTCCTCGGCACCCTCCCCGCCGGCCTCGCGGGGCTCGCCTTCCACGACTGGATCGCCACCGAGGCCCGGAACCCCCTGCTGATCGCGGGCACCACCTTCTTCTACGGCCTCGTCCTCTTGGCCGCCGACTACTTCGGCCGCAAGGAGCGTCCGCTGGGCAACCTCTTCTGGCGCGACGCCCTGATCATCGGCATCGCCCAGGCCCTCGCCCTGGTGCCGGGCACCTCGCGCTCCGGCATCACCATCACGGCCGGCCTGCTCCTCGGCCTCTCCCGGCCCGCCGCCGCCCGCTTCACCTTCCTCCTCTCCGTCCCCATCAGCGTCCTCGTGGCCCTGAAGGACGCCAAGGATCTGCTGGAGAACCCCGTGGGCACGGACGCTCGCCATGATGGGCATCGGCCTCATCGTCTCGGCCATCGTCGGCTACGCCGTCATCGCCTGGCTCCTCTCCTGGCTGCGGCGGCGGAGCCTGACGGTCTTCGTGGCCTACCGGGTGGTCCTGGCGGCCGTGATCCTGGCGACGGTGCTTCTGAGAGGATGAGATAGAAAATTCATATTGACAAATGCGTATGGCTTCGCTAGTCTTCTTCTTGCGGGGAGGCAAATCCTCCTCTCATCCCTCCCAAAAAGGAGCGCACCAAGCGCTCCTCTTTTTTTGCTCGCTGCGCTGGCTCGGAAGGGTGGGCCGCCCCTGCGTGCCCTCCAGCCGCTCGCGCGCGACCCCGGGCGGCAAAAACTCACGGTCGTGCATGGGCCGCGCGGGGGTGAGCGGCGGAAACTCAACCGTGTGCACGGGCGGCGCGAGGGTGTGCGGCGGAAGCCCACGGTCGCGCGCGCGGAGGCTGGACCCCGTGCACAGCGGGCCCGCAGCTCCTGAAGGGCAGGAAACCCGTCCAGTCCCGACAAGTACACCAGCAACTCCTCATCGAGAATCGCGTAGGACTCAGAGAGGAACGCACCGTTCGTGTCGGCGAGCTGAAGGGTGAGCGCCATAGCGGCAGGAGTCTACTCCGGAGCCGGCGATTGACAAGCGGGATGCCGGAATCATATGTTGGCAAAGGAAGTACTTTTATAGATCTCAATGTCTTACCCAAAAGAGATGCCGGTCTCGGGGAGTGGAGCCGCGGATGTCTGAGCCCATGGGGTTCCTCCAGCGATTGAAGCCCAGCCCGGCGTCCCTTTCTTCCGCGAGCCCTGTAGTGGACGAAGTCCTCAAGATCATCGAAGAAATTCAGGCGGGGATCCGCGTCGAGGAGAACTGCGCGAAGCTTTACAAGCGGTTCCGCCCCATGGTCCGTTCTTTCTTCCTGCGCAAAGGATTCTCTTCCCAGGAGAGTGACGACCTTACCCAAGAGGTCTTTCTCCGTGTCTTTAAATCTATAGACACCTTTCGACGTGAGTCGAGATTCGAGAGGTGGTTATGGGAGATCGTTGCACACATCTACTCGAACGAGATCCGGAGACGGAAGACAGAGAAGAGGAACGTCCCGGAGCAATCCCTGGACGCGGTGATGGAGAACGAGGACGGGGCAGCGCCAGCACTCTCGATCCCCGCTCCCGGCCCGAGCCCCGAGGAGGCTCGTCCGGAGCGAGCGGTCCAAGGCCCTCCACGCCGCTCTCAAAGAGCTGCCGGACCAGATGCGCCGGTGCTGTATCCTTCGCTACGAGAAAGGGCTCAAGTACCAGGAAATCGCCATCGTGATGGTGATTTCCATCGAGACCGTGAAAGCGCACCTGCATCAGGCGCGCAAGCGGCTCATGGCCCTTCTGGGAGACAAAAACCAGTGATCGATGACGCCGACGATCTGGACAGGGGCTTGGCCCTCCGGTTCCAAGAGGGCGGCCGCCGAGAGGATCCTGAGGATCACCCTTCCCCGGAGAAGCTCTCCGCCTACCAGGCGAAAGAGCTGCCGCCCGAAGAATCCGACCGGATTCAGGAGCATCTCGTTCAATGCGGCTTTTGCACGGATCTCGTCTTGGATCTCCAGGGTTTCCTGGAGCCCCAGGAGGAGGAACCGGCTCGGAAGGGCGTGGCAGATCTGGGGACGGAGGCGGGGTGGCGGAAGCTCAAGGATGAAATGAAGTGGACGGGGCGCACGGAGGAGGTGTCACGGTTGAAGAGGACCGTGCGGCAACTTCAGGCGTTGGCAGCGGTCCTGCTGGTGGGAGCGTTGGGGGCATCCTTATTTTCCTGGCGCGTCCTTCAGGAGATGAAGGCCCCTCGAGTCAACTCCATTTCGGCATTCGTAACATCCAACCAAGGTCTCCGGGCTACGGAAGTTGAGCCGAAGTTGATCGAGTTGCCTCGTGGAGAGGAGACGAGCCTTACGTTGAGCCTGGATTCCGACGGCATTGCCGAGTATTCGGAGTATCGCGCCGAGATCCGCCGTCGGCGAGCACCGGACGTTTTGATTGTATTGCCCGGCCTCCGAAAACAAGATGATAGCTTTACGTTCACGATGAGCTCAAAGAGCTTGATGCCCGGAGTCTACAAAATTGAGCTGTATGGGCAAGGAAGAGGCTCTTCCATCCTTGCCGGGACGTACTGGGTCGCAATCGATTGAGAATGAATTCGGAGCCCATGGCCTCCGTCTAGCTTTTCCCCACCTCACCTCTCGTCTCCCCCCATTCTTCAGTAAGATGGAGGTTTGATCCTTGCCAAGGATCTGGAACGCAGAGCCGTAGAGCGAAATGTCAATGATGTTCCATGGAGGGAATCGTCCTAATGTTGAGCTCCTGGAAGGCGTTTGCTCGTTTGTTTGGCCGTTCTCGGTGGAATTTCTCTATTCCCCCTCCCCCTACTTCTCCCCCTCTCCTGCTGTCACCTCTCAGCGCCGTTCCTCCAGAAGGGCGAATCATACCCGGCTCACAGCCCTCTTCCCGCTTTCAGGACTTCATCCTAAGCCCGAAGGATTTCGAAATTCGGGTAGTTCCCGGTGAATATGATTCACCGCTACAACGTTTTCTTGCAAAAAAACCAATTTCTCCATGTCATGGTGGACCAAGACTCCGTCCAGGGAAAGGAAGTTGACGTTGTCCTGCACCTCGGTGATCCGAAGGGTCATAGGCTTTTTACAGTTGACAGCCTAACCGACGAATTTGGCTCAGAGGAGGTATTCCTCCTGGCGGACACGCAAGGGCAGCATCGCTTGGAGGTGGCCCCCCTTGGCGAAGCGGGAACCTATCGAATTCGAGTACTGGCAATGCGACCAGCCACGGAGGAGGACGTTGTCAATGTGCAGGCGGCCCGGATTTTCCGCCATGCGGAGGCTTCCCGGGCAATCGAGGAATACCTTCAGGCCGAGAGTCTGTGGAGCAGCGTGGGAAACGAGAGATGGCAAGCTCGTGCTCAGGAACAAGCTGCGGAAGTGTTCAAGCAGAGCGGAAACTGGGCGAGGGCTCTCGTGCTTCCAACTCCTGCCCTGGATCTGTACCGTTCGCTTGGCGATTCAAGGGGAACGGCAAGACTATTGGTGCAGATAGGGATCACATACAGGCAACTGGGGGAGCAGGAGGCCGCGGAGCTCTCTCTACCAGCAAGCTATCAAGATCTCGCGGGCTCGCGGCTACGACAAGGAAGAAGCCGAGGCGCTTTTGAACCAAGGCAACCTACTTCTCCAAAGAGGCCAGGGCTGGGATGCCATTGGAATCCTGGAGAAGTCGTTGTCATTGTGGCAAAAGCTGCGGCGAACCCACGACGAAATCACAGCCATGAATTCTCTTGGGCTAGTCTACTCGTTGCTCGGCAAGTATCACGTCGCTCTACGCTACTTTCGGGAGGCGGACCGTCTGCTCGACGCGGAGCCTTCTGATGTCCTGCGGGCTCAGATTTCAACCCGGATCTCAGATATCTACAAGAAGCAGGGTAACACCATTCTCGCCTTGAACTATGCCCGGCGCGCACTGACGTTGAGGAGACAGGCGGGAGACCTCCGGGGCGAGGCGGTAAGTCTCAATAGCCTGAGCTTAATCTATCGGGCTCAACGTGACTTGGCCGGAGCCAGGGAATTTCAAGAGCACGCACTCGCCATCTTCCGGCGGCTCTCGGACGTCCGTGGCGAGGCCAGCGCCCGCTACAATCTCGGATTGATCCTGCTCGATCAGAATCAGCCGTTGCCGGCGAGCGCACAGTTCAATCGGTCGGCAGTGCTCGCCCAGGGACAGCAATTCATCGAAGGCCGCATTAAAGCGCTGTACGGCAAGGCATTGGCTGACAGAGCTCTCGCGGCAATCCTATTGCGGCACGGGCTGGGCTGGAACAAGCGATCAATCTGATCGAAACAGGACCCAAGGTAGCGCCGAGCGATGGTTTCGAGACACCGTATATGTTGGCCCGGCAGGGGGCCTACGAGCTTATGATCGACCTCTTGGTGGACACTCCGGCGTCCGATACCTCGGAAGCCGACAAGATACGCTCCTTCGAAGTCAGTGAGAAGGCCCGTTGGCGCCTTTTGCTGGATGCTCTGACCGCCGATCAGGAGGGACAGGGACTGCTGCTCAAGCTTCCGGATCCCGACTTGCGCGCACAGTACGAAACCGCCAAAGAGGAGCTGGAAGCGGTCGAGAAAGAACGAAAGCGTTTGGACGGCGAGGGTTTGCCGACGATTCGGGCAACAGCGCAGCAAGCGATCCTGAGCGAGACGCTGGGAGCGCTTGAGGGCAGGATGCGGCTGGGCGAAGGAGCCGGCTCAAGCCGGGCGGCTCCTGTCACTTTGAAAGAAGCCCAGGGCCTGCTTGATTCCGAAACGATTCTCCTCGAGTATTTTCTGGGCAAGGACAGAAGCTTCCTCTGGCTGGTAACCTCTTCCTCGATCGATGTGTTCGAGTTAGCCCCTCGTGCAATGATCGAAAAGAACGTCCAGAAATTCTATGCCTTGCTCTCGCAGAGGCAATCCTCGCGAGAGGAGAGGCAGGCGGAGCTACTGGCCCGAGACCTGAGCAAGTTGCTTCTTGGACCGGTGGCAGAAAGGCTTGAAACCAAAAGGCTTCTACTGATCTCTCATGGTGCGCTCCATTACATACCCTTCTCCGCGTTGCCCGCTCCGTTGGTGGCCTTCAGCCGAGAAACCGAAGATAGGCTCTATCTGATCGAGAAGCACGAAATACTCTATGCACCTTCCGCTTCCGTGCTCCATGCCATTCGTGTGGAGACTTCCTATCGTAATCCCCCCGCGGGGCTTCTGGCTGTCCTTGCCGATCCTGTCTTTTCAGAAGAGGGGGCGTACCCAAAGCTTCCTCATAGCCGAAGCGAAGCCGAAGAGATCGCTGCACTAGCGCCGCCGGGAGAGAAAACTCTGCTGGCTCTTGGCCATGACGCCAGCCGAAAGCTCGCAGTGAGCGGTGAATTGGGTGAGTACAAGTACGTTCATTTCGCGACACATGGCGAGAACCATCCGGAGAGGCCCGAAGATTCGAACGTCGTGCTATCTCAAGAAGACCCGCAAGGCCGGCCCCTCCAAGGGGAGTTGCGGCTGCGGGATATCAAGAACCTCGATTTGCCTGTTGAGCTGGTCGTATTGAGCGCCTGCAAGACGGCCATCGGATCTGAGATCCAGGGCGAGGGATTTGTTGCCCTGCCCCAAGGATTTATGCAGGCGGGAGCCGCGCGCGTAGTGGTCAGTCTCTGGAATGTGAGGGACGATTCTACCGCTGCGCTGATGAAGCGCCTTTATGAGGCGTTGCTAGAGAAGGGGCAAGCGCCTTCCGCTGCGCTGAGGACCGCGCAAACTCTGGACGCTCCGCGAAACCGAGTGGCGGTCACCCTATTATTGGGCGGGTTTCGAGCTTCAAGGGGAGTGGCGATGAGGTGGCAAATCAGTTAGAGCCAACTCGGGTAAACAACCTGACCCGCGGCGTGTCTTCTCAAGGAGGAACGGCAGTTGGTGGGCGATGGCACTCAAGGAGACCAGTAATCTCCGCCCTCTCCGGAAACCCACCGGCCTGGCCGAACGCCTGTACAGGAGGAGATCCATGCAAGGGCAGGAAGCGCCAGCCGACAATAAGGCCGCGGCGGAAAAGGACGAGCGTGAAACTCCCATTGGAAGGTCGACCGCAGCGGTCGATCCTATCGCCGACCCTCCGGATGATGGGGAGCCGCCGCCTTTCGATCCTCCCCACGTTGGCAGCCATCACGGCTCCAAGTGACGACTAGGGGACTGGTGACGCTCCGCGCCGGTCCCCTCAACTCTTGCCAGGGGAAAACCATGAGAACGATGTTCTCCCGCAGTGCTTTGACGTTGCTTGTCCTCAGTTCTCTTGTGGCTTGTGATCCTCAGCGTGCCCAATCCAGGAAGTGTTTCGATGATATTCGGGACCAGGTCATGAACAAGACGGCCACCGAGGTCGAAAGCCGTTGGGGAGAACCTGACTACCGCGAGCCCATGCCCCCCACAGGAGAGCGGTGGGTCTGGTACAACTACACCTATCTGAATTGCAAGAGTCACCCTCCGGAGGAACGGGGGCAGGTGGTTCACCTCGAAATCATCTTTGATTCCGTGGGAGCCGCCGCCGGTGGACTTCGAGTCACGGATCCCCTCTCCGTGAGCTACACGATCCCTCAGCGTGCGACGCGATGATCCAATTGGAGGAAACATGGATTCTGATTTGAATGAGAGCTTCGTCTTCAACGGCATCGACGGCCGGTCTGGCGACTATCTGTTCCCGGCCATGAGCGCCCAGGAGATCGTGGAGGGGCTCAAAAAGAAGGAGAGGAACCTGGAGAGGCCTTTGCCGCCAGGGATTGATCCCAAGAATCTGGCGCAGACGGGCTGGGGAGTGGTCTTTCACGAACAGGAAAGCCCTGAGGTGCGGGAGGCCTTGGCGCCCCTTCTCGAACACCGGAAAGGTCAGGCCGGCAAACGCTATGAACACTTCTATCAAGAGCTCACAGGTGAAGAGGGCTACCGTAACGGCATGAGGAAGCAGGACTTCCTGGAGGCCCATGACGCGGGTGGGACGGTCAATCCCAATCGCCTGCCCTATTACCTGCTCCTGGTGGGCGGACCGGAACGGATTCCTTTCCACTTCCAGCAGCAACTGGACGTTCAGTATGCGGTGGGGCGGATTGCGTTCGATACGGTGGAGGAGTATGCCCGCTATGCACAAGGCGTGGTGGAAGCTGAAACGGGTGGTCAAGCTCCCGAACACCGGGCCGTTTTCTTCGGCGTCAGAAATCCTGACGACCGCGCAACGCTCCTGAGCGCCGACCGGCTGGTGGGCCCTCTGGCCGAACGCTTGGGAAGGCTGGAGGACGGGCAGAAGGTGCGGGACTGGCAGGTGAGCGCGGTGCTGGCCGAGGAGGCTACGAAGGAACGGCTGGGCCGTCTTCTGGGAGGAGAGGAGACACCGGCGCTTCTATTTACGGCCAGCCACGGCGTGGGTTTTCCCAAGGGGGATCGTCTCCAGAGGGCTCATCAGGGGGCTCTCCTTTGCCAGGACTGGACCGGCCCTGAGCGGTGGCGCGAACGATTCCCCCGGATCTGTACTTCTCGGGGGATGACGTAAGGAAACCCCCCGTCTGCACGGCTTGATCGCCTTCCATTTCGCCTGCCATGGGGTGGGCGTTCCCGCGCTGGACGAGTTCGCCATGCGCGACGGCAAGCCTCCTCCGGAGTTGGCCCCGGCCGGCCTTTTGTGTCCCGCCTGCCGCAACGGCTGCTTGCCGGTGGCGCGCTGGCGGTGATCGGCCACGTGGAACGGACCTGGGCGTATTCCTTTCTCGGCAAGCGGTCGCAGAGCCAGTTGGAAACCTTTGAGTACACCTTGCGGCTTTTGATGGAGGGCTATCCGGTAGGGCATGCCATGGAGTGGTTCAACTACCGGTATGGCGAGCTGTCGGCCGACCTCACGCAGGTGATCCAGCAGATGAATTATGGTGAGCAGTTCAACCCGCTGCAGTTGGCCGGCCTGTGGACGGCCAACAACGATGCGCGCAACTATGCAGTAATCGGTGATCCCGCCGTGCCGGGCGAAGGTGGATTGAATCATGGCAGAGTCGCCCGAAATCCGCGGCCGCCGGGCCCTGCTCGTCGGCATCGACCGCTATCCCAACCTCGGCCTGGAATGGCAGCTCGAGGGATGCGGCAACGACGTCGCCATTCTGCAAAACGCACTGATCTGCCGGTTCGGTTTTGAGAAGGATCTGATCACGGTGCTCCGCGACGAGCAGGCGACACGCGTGGCCATTCGCGCGGCCATGGATGCCTTGGTCCACCGGGCGGAGAAGGACGAAGAGGTGGTCTTTTTTTCAGCGGCCACGGCTCGCAGCAGACCGACGGCGACGAGAACGACGAAGCGGACGGGTTCGACGAGACCTTGGTGGCGTGTGACAGCGGGCGAAACGAAGAGTTGAACCAGGACATTTCGGACGACGAGATCTACCTCTGGTTGCTGGATCTAACCGCCAAGACGCCCTACGTGACCTTGATTTTCGATAGCTGCCATTCCGGTACGATCCTGCGGGACAGCTTTGGCGGTAAGCAACGCTCGATCCCCAAAAGACACCCGTGCCGCCTCCGAATTAGCCGCCCGCCTGCCTCCTGAAGCCCGTGAGTTGCTGCGCGGCGGAGAGGACTCCACCAATGCCTTGCGGCGCCTGGGCGACAAGTACGTGGCGTTGTCCTCCTGCGGCAGCTCGGAGACGGCAAACGAAATCCGGGTGGGGTCCGAGAAACAACTCGTACACGGCGCTTTGACCTGGTTCCTGGCCGAGGCGTTGATGGATTCGAGTTTCACCGGGGCCACCTGGCGCGAGGTCTTCGAGCGCGTGAAGCAGCAGATGGGGGTCCATTTCCAGGCGCAACACCCCGAGCTCGAAGGCGCCCAGGACCGCGAGGTCTTCGGCCTGCGCGAAATCCGGCCCATGACCTACGTGCCGGTCGAAAGCCGCGAAGGAGACGTCATCGTTCTGGGCGCGGGCCAGGCCTGCGGGCTGACCGTGGGCTCGTCCTGGGACGTCTACGCAGCGGCTACACGGTCGATCGATGACAAGATGAAGTACGTGGGCCCGGTGGAGGTCTTCGAGGTCGGAGTGACCACCAGTAAGGCGCGCGAAGTCACGAGAGAGGCCAGGCGCGGAGAGAAGAGGACGCAGGAGAGGCAGGAGGTCCGGGAAACGGTTCGTGGGGGGATGCGCGCCGTGGAGTCCGCCCGTTCCATTCCACCCGTCGTCCTCAAGGTGGACGTGGTGACGCCGCCCGGTCACCCGTCGGCAGGGCGGCTCTCGGCGCTCCTCGAGCGTTCCCGGTTGCTGGCGCAGGCGAACCTGAATCGACCGCTGACGTCCGGGTCTACCTCCTGGCTCCCCGGCCGGACTGTGGCCCCAAAGATCCCGCACCCATGCTGGGACGGCTTTCGGAAGAGACCTGGGCCCCGGTGGCCCACGGAGATCTCGCGGGTCCGCCGATTTCAGCGAGGTTTGCCGAGGCTGAGGAGTGCCTGGTAGAAACCCTGGAGAACCTGGCCCGCCGGCAGGGCCTGGCCAAAATTCTCAACGACGCCAGCCCGCTACGAGATTTGGTTGACTTCTTCGTCCACCTCCAGAAAGGCGAGAGCTATGTCGAGCCGGCGCTGGATGCAGATGGCACACCCGTCTTCTTCGAAGGCGACAGGCTCGTCCTCGAGATTGGCAACCGCTCCAAGAGGAAGCTCTTTTTCTATGTGCTCGACGTCGGCCTCACGGGCAAGGTCTCGCCCGTGTTCCCACCCCTCGGCTCTCACGAAACTCTGGAACAGAACCATCGGGTCTGCGTGGGCACCCGTCCGGGTGAGGATTCTCCAGCTTTTCATTCCCAAGGATTTCCATCTCTTCCGGCGGTTTCCGGGCAGGAGTGCCCAGCCAAGGGTCTGCTGGAGACCCTGAAGCTCTTCGTCACTCCGAGCCAGGCCAGCTTCGACCCGCTGTACCAGGGGCCGATGAGGGTTCCGTACCGGGACGCATGGAATCTGAACGACCTTCTGGACGCCACGTTCCATGGTGGCCAGGGATTCATGCGGACGAAGGAGGACTGGACGGTGATCGACCGGGCGTTCCGGCTGCGGGCGCGTCCGAAGTAACGAAGTAAGCCGGCCCGGCAGGGATGCCGGCGAGATCCCAGGAAGTCCCCCGTCCGCGCGACCCCGGTACCTGCTGCTTTCGGGTTCCCGTCCCCCGGGGGGGCGTGACGACCTTGGAAGCTCTGGGCCGGCTGACCGGACCGCGGGGAAACCCGGCCCGCCACGGAATGGAGGAGGCAACGGGATGAGCAAGCACCAGGCTCCACTCAACTGGTACACGGGTGGAGGTTCGGATACCGACGTCAACGAGACCGAGGAGTGGCTGACCGCGTTCGAGCAGGTGGTCGAAATCGAGGGGCGGGACCGGGCGTGCTTTCTCCTCAAGAAGTTGCTGGAGAAGGGGTATGAGAAGGACGTCGTCCTGCCCTTTACCGGCAACACGCCCTACATCAACACCATCGCCAAGAGCCAGGAGCCTGCCTACGCGGGAGACCGGCAGCTCGAGCGGCGCATCAAGAGCATTGTTCGCTGGAATGCCATGGCGATGGTGGTCAAGGCCAATCGCGAGAGCGAAGGGATTGGCGGCCACATTTCCCTCGTACTCCTCGTGTGCCACACTTTACGAAGTCGGTTTCAACCACTTTTTCCGCGGGCCCGATCATCCGTGCGGCGGCGATTTGGTTTTCTTCCAAGGACACGCATCGCCCGGCGCGTATTCGCGGGCCTACTTGGAGGGCCGGCTGACTGACGAGCAACTGCACAACCTCCCGCTGTGTATCTGTGCCGGGTGGTGGCGTCACGTCCTATCCACATCCGTGGCTGATGCCCAACTTCTGGCAGTTCCCCACGGTGTCGATGGGGTTGGGACCGATCATGGCGATCTATCAGGCGCGGTTCATTCGCTATCTGGACGATCGTGGTCTGCGGCCCTATCACGGCAGAAAGTGTGGGCGTTCCTGGGGGACGGCGAAACGGACGAACCGGAGTCGCTGGGTGCGATTACGCTGGCGAGTCGCGAGCGGCTGGACAACCTGATCTTTGTCGTCAACTGCAATCTGCAACGACTCGACGGTCCGGTGCGCGGCAACGGCAGTATTGTGCAGGAACTCGAGGCCGTGCTTCCGCGGCGCTGGCTGGAACGTGATCAAAGTGCTCTGGGGGAGCGACTGGGACGACCTGCTCGCGAGTGACGAGGACGGGCGCCTGGCGCACCGCATGGGCGAAATCGTCGACGGCGAATACCAGAAATATGCAGTGGAAGGTGGTGCGTACATCCGGCAGCATTTCTGGGAAGCGGATCCCGAGCTGGCCAACCTGGTCCGGCACATGTCGGACGATCAGTTGTGGCGGATGAACCTGGGTGGCCACGATCCGGCCAAAGTGTATGCCGCTTACAAAGCGGCCGTCGAGTGCATCGGCCGACCGACCGTGATCCTGGCCCGCACGATCAAAGGTTACGGGCTCGGCGAAGCGGGCGAAGGCAAGAACATCACGCACCAGCAGAAGAAGCTCAACGAAGACGAGATGCTGCATTTCCGCGATCGGTTTCGCATTCCGCTGAGCGACGAGGAAGTGCGGCAAGCGCCGTTCTATCGGCCCCGGCGGACAGTCCGGAGATGGCGTACATTCACGACCGGCGCCGGGCTGTGGGCGGCTATCTGCCCAGCGCCGCAATCCGCGCCGCCGATGTGCCGATGCCCGAGGATGCGCTGTGGGACGAGTTCCGCACCGGGAGTGGGACCGGGCGGTGTCCACAACCATGGCGTTTGTCCGCGTGCTCACCAAGCTGCTCAAGGACAAGCAGATTGGCCGGCACATTGTGCCGATCGTGCCCGACGAAGCGCGCACGTTCGGCATGGAAGCGCTGTTCCGGCAGTGTGGCATCTACTCGCACGTGGGTCAGTTGTACGAGCCCGTGGATGCCGACCAGTTGATGTACTACAGGGAGGCGCACGGACGGCCAGATCCTTGAGGAAGGCATTAACGAAGCCGGATCGATGAGCTCGTACATCGCCGCCGGCACGGCCTACGCGAACCAGAGTGTCTACACGATTCCCTTCTACATTTACTACTCGATGTTCGGCTTCCAGCGTATTGGCGACCTGATGTGGGCCTCGGCCGATCTGCACTGCCGCGGTTTCCTGGTCGGTGCGCACCGCTGGCCGCACGACGCTCAACGGCGAAGGACTCCAGCATCAGGACGGCCATTCCCATCTGCTGGCCATGCCGATCCCGACCGTGCAGGCGTACGATCCGGCGTTCGCCTACGAAATCGCCGTGATCATCGCGAAGGCCTGCGGCGGATGTACGTGCGAAGGAAGACGTCTTCTACTACCTGACCGTCGGCAACGAGAACTACCATGCCGCCATGCCCGCGGGTGTGGACGAGGGGATCCTCAAGGGCCTGTACCGGTTCAAGGCCGGGCCGATCCGCTGCCTCAAGCTAAAAGCCCACAGCCATCTCCTTGGCAGCGGGCCCGTTATCCGAAGCCCTCCGGGCCCAATCGATCCTGGCCGAGCGGTACGGCGTCTGCGCCGACGTCTGGAGCGCCACCAGCTACAAGCTAGCTGCGCAACGACGCCCTGAAGGCCCAGCGCTGGAACATGCTCCACCCCCCGCCTCGCCCACGGCGACCTACCTCCAATCGACCGGTCCTCGAAGGAGCCGGGCTGTTTGTGGCGGTCTCGCGACTACATGAAGATGGTGCCCGACCAGATCGCGCCCCTGGGTCCCCGGCGGCCTGACCACGCTGGGCACGGACGGCTTCGGCCGCAGCGACACACGCGCGACCCTGCGTCGCTTCTTCGAGGTGGACGCCGAGAGCGTGGTGGTGGCCTCGCTCTTCTCGCTGGCCCAGCGTGGCGTGGTGTGGACCGCACGGTGGTCCGGCGTGCCATCGAAGAGCTGGGCGTTGATCCCGAGAAGCTCGATCCGCTGGTCAGCTAGCCCTCACCTCCCCGGCCCTCCTCTCCCGGCCCACCGGCCGCCCATCCTGGGAGAGGAGGGAGACGCAGGGGAAGGTTAAAACAAAGATTCTGGATCATGTTCCAAAGAGGAGACCGATCGTGAAGAGCAAGACCTTCTTGAAGGCCCTGTCGTTGTCGTTGCTGCTGCCGGCTCTGGCCGCCGCCGAGCCCGTGACCTACAAAGTGGACACCGGCCACAGTGGCGTCCGCTTCACCATCCGCCACTTCGTCTCCAACGTCCCGGGCAATTTCCGGGATTTCGACGGCGTCATCGAGTACGACAAGCAGAACCCGGCCGCCTCGAGCGTGGAGCCGCAAGGTCAAGGCGTCGTCGATCAACACCGAGAGTACCGATCGCGACGAGCACCTGCGCGGCGCTGACTTCTTCGACGTGGCGAAGTTCCGCGCTGACCTTCTCCAGCACCAAGGTGACCGCCAAGGACGCCAACAACCTGGAGGTGACGGGTAACCTGACCTTGCATGGGGTGACGAAGCAGGTCACCATTCCCGTCGAGGTGCTCGGCTCGGTCAAGACGCCGAACGGCGAGAAGGCCGGTTTCGAGACCAACTTCACGATCAACCGCAAGGATTACGGGATCGTCTGGAACCGTGTCCTCGACGCCGGCGGCAGCGTTCTCGGCGACGACGTGAAGATCAACATCGGGATCGAGGCGCCGAAAATGCGCAAAGGCCATTTCATATTTGGCACCATGGGGGCCACGGCTTTTTGGACCGGCATTCAAATTTTCATCTCTGCCTCGAAGGTAAAGAAGAGGAGCGGCTTGCCGGGGTCGGAGATCTCTCTCGATCTCTCGGAGCCTGCCCTAATTTGCTAGTCGTCGTGCTGAACGTCTGCCATGGTGCGGCCCTCGCCACATCGATTGCTTGCGGGAACCTGCCGGTTGCCATTGGATTTCGAGAGCGTATTCAGGATCGTGCCGCCCTGCTCTTTGCCAAGCAGTTCTATGGGAGCCTTCTGCGATATCCAGTGGAAGTAGCCCTGGCGCACAGTCGGCTGGCTCTTGCCTATCAGGGCTGTCCCTTACTTAACTGGACGAATCCGATCATGTACGCGAGGACTACAAAGGTCGTCAGCTTTACGGAGGGCGGTGATGGAAGATCTCGCAGAAGAACCTGAAGAGGCACAGCCTGAGGACACCCAGAACTCCGAGCCTGCAAGAGACGTCGAGAGTGAAGCGGTGTGCGAGCCGCATTGGGAGATTTCGCCCCAGGCCCTTCGTCCCCCGACTCGAACAGTATATTCCTTGGCCCCATAGGTGAATCTGGAGGGCGATGAAGATTTCAGCCCCACAGAAGAGGAAGAGGATGGGGATAGCAGAAAGGTTGAAGAGGAACCGGAGGGAGATAAGGACGACCATCCGGCGATCCTTCGGATAGACGAATCTCTGCTGGCGCGGGTCAACCAGGTATTCGTCGAACCGCACGACTATCGCTATTCTCACCAGAAACAGCTCGAGCAAATAATAGATAATTATATCTTCATTATCTACGGACATGAACATGCAGGCAAGCTGACCTGCGCGCTACATCTCGCGCAAGATCTACTCGGCCGGAAAGGAGCGGAAAAGAAAATCTACTGCTACCGCCGCCGACCGGATGAATCGCCATCGCTCCTCGAATTCGTCCGGCAGGACTACGTTAGGCAGGAGCGCGTCTACATCGTCGAAGATGCGTTCCCCAGTGTATCGAAGGAGGATCTGACAGAACCATTCCTCCACCTTCTGAATGAGAAGCTCCGAGAGAAAAAGTCCTTTCTGCTCTTGACCACCGAGAATCCGGCGAGGGAGCTTCCCGCAGGCGTAGCGACGGTGAGAGCCTCGGCCAGCGACCTTCGGCGAGTCTTCCTGAATCACCTCGCCTTATATGAGACAGACGAGAACGCGACGGACCGAGTTCGGCTTGAGAAGCCGGTGCTGGATCTCGTTTCCAAGAGTTGGGATCTCCTCAAGGACAGTTTGAAAGATCCCGATCAGATCAATGAATTCTGTCGCCGGCTGGGCGTTCAGGGTGGATTGCCGCAGACCGAAGGACTGCGGGACCTTGCCCAAGAGATCGCCCTGCGCCGGATCGAAGCAGCGCGTCCGTGGTTCGGGAGGCTGCTCCCGCACGAGAAGCTGTTCGCGTTCTTGGTCGTTCTCTTTCCGGGTCGCGATGGCCTGAGTATATATGAGATCTTTCTGAATTTCGTCGCCAAACTTCGCGATCAAGGTATGAACCTGATCGATCCACGAAGGATTGGCTATAACGACCTCCTCGATCGGGTCAGAGTCCTGGAAGGGCCAACTCGCGAGATCGGCTTCCATGAAAGGGCGATCGGTGCCGAGGTGGAATGGCAGATCAAGAACTACAACCATCTCCTCTGGTCGCTCGTCCCCTGGCTTTTGGAGGAGATTCAAAGTAGCCTCGGGCTTGAGGCCTTGGAAATTCGCAGAAGCCGGGCGGTTGCTGTCGGACGGATTGGCTTCCATCATCCGAAGCGGCTTCGCGAGGTGCTCGAGAAGCTGGCGAGCCATTCCTCCGACAAGATCGCCACATCGGTCGGCCATGCCCTCAGCGAGGTGTGCTCGCGAGCTCGCGACGCGGACCAGGAGGTTTGCGATGCTCTTCGGGCATGGGTAGCTTCCGGGAATCCCCGACTCCTCTGGACGGCAGCCTCCTGCATCTGGCGAGTTTACGGGTCCCTGACAAGGAGCTCGCGGGATACCTCGGAGACGCGTACATGCTTGTTTGAAATCCTCGAAGAACTCATCGCTGTGTCAGAGGCGAAGGGCCTTGGCAGCGCCCTCTTCGCCGTCAAGAAGATCGCGGCGGTTGATCCGAAGGGAATGGTCGAGAGGCTTCGGCTCTGGTTGACGGAAAGTGGGCCGGACCTCCGCCGTATGAGCCAACTCGCGATCCGCGGCCTGTTCGAGGGAGCCGTGGAGCCGGGTGCCAGAAAGCGGCGGCCGGTGCTCATCGAGCTCGTCGAGCCCGTCCTCGCTCACTGCGGTGAAGGGAGCAAGGTCACCGCAGCCCTCTTCTCCACCTTGGCGAAGTGGATGGACGAGCCGGAGGCCACGGCGGCTCTGCTCAAGGCCGCCAATCGGCTCACTGGCAGAGCCGCGAGAGCGTTTCGCGCCGGTCTCACTCCATGGCTCGCGAACCACTCTCCCAAGGTCAGGCGGCTCGGTGGAGCGCTGCTTACGCGCTCTCTGATCCTCGAAGGTGCGGCGGTTCCGGCGCTGAGCTCGTTCAAGGGGGTCCTCGTTCTTGATGCTTCCACAGAAGCCCAGGGCGACGTGGCCTATGAACTGGTCGCGCGCCGGATTTGGAATTTCCTGCAACCGCGTCTGGACCTTCGGCTTGTCCGGATGGGGGAAGGGCGCGAGCTGGCGGGGCCGGGGCAACTCTTCCCTTCGCGCGTCGTTCTGGCGAACGGCTCCCGTCCTCGATTGCTCCTGCCCGCGATCGACGCTCTCGGTGAGGAGGACTTCGCCGTAGTCATTGTCCTGGCAACAGGTCCAATCGTGGATTTGGAAGAAGTCTCGATGACGGCGTGGTCGAGTGCACTCCTTCTGACCAACTTGGGCAAGACGAGTCGGGAACCTTTTGCCTCACAAGCGATCCGTATCGATCCACGTTCGCCCGTGGTAGGCCTCGTAGATCTCGCGGCGAGGATTGACGAAGCCTTTGTCGCGGCCCTCGCCCACGCCGCCGGCGGCACGCCCGGCGAAGAGGACGTGGAAACCACGCTCAGGCAGTGGGTCCATGGGCTGGATCAACCTCAAAGCTTGAGCGGTTCGACGGACCAGACGGTCGCGATCCTCCAAGCGGTGCTGGGGCTCGCGGAGTCTGACCTTGACCGGTGCTCGGCGCTCCTGTCAAGCTGGCTGGCGCCGGACCGGAGCGATCTTGAGCTGCGGATGGGATCTGCCGCCGGTCGCTTGCTGCTACGGATCACGGCGCACCGCAGCGCACCCCCGAGCCCGGCGCGAGCCCGCCTGTTTCATCTGGCCACTGCTCTTGGGGTTTGCGGCCCAGAAGGTCTCGAAGCCGCGTTCTCCGCCATCCGTAACTGGCTGTCGTCCCCGGAATGGACTGAGACGTTGTTCGACCACAACGAAAACGAGCCAGCCGCACTCCTGCAGTGGCTAGAAAGCCTCCTGCCGGAGAAGTCAAGTCTCCTATCGCGTGTACTCGCGGATTGGCGGAGGTCAGCCGGCGAGGAATCTCCCGACGCAGCGCAACGGGTCATCGAGGCGACCGAGCGAATCGAGGAATGGATCGCCGGCCGGGCTAGCGAGTCCAAGGAAGAAGCGGCGCCAGCTCTAGATCCTGAGGCGAGACCTCCGCCGATCCACCATCGTGTAGCGAGCACGAGCAAGACTCCTCCCTCAAGAACGACAGATCCGCTCGGGTTCCCGATGGTCTGGATCGAAGAGATCGGCGCATTCATGCACTGGCTACCGGTCACGAAGGTTCAGTTCGAGAAGTTCATAGCCGCAGTCCGACCCGCTGTTCGATGACCCTTGGTACCGCAGGATTCTGGACGTAAACCCGCGCGTGGCTACTCGGGAATCAGTCCAGAAAACTACTGGAACGCATTCCTCACAGGAGTCCTCCCCGACGAAGCGCGCAGATTCGCCGCCTGGTGTGGTGAAGAGTACTCACTCCCTACCTCGGAGGACTGGCATAAAGCGTTCGCCGCTCTCGCGGCTACGCCAGTCGCTTCCGGAGAGATCTCCGGATCTCTTAGAAGGTGCCGGTAGATCTTGTGCGGTCTATCCTGACCCGGATCGAATCGTCGGCCGCCGCGGCCGCCCGACCCGAGCGCCAGCGGACGCGAGCGGATCAGATGCTCATGCGACTCGGGGTTCTGGAGTGGGTCGAGCAGACCGTGGGCGCCGTCCGTTGGGGAGGGATGGGGGAGCCATCTCTCCATTTTCAAATGCTATGGTCGGTCAAAAAGGGGCCAGCTATTCCTTTCAACACCGGCTCTTCCCGCTCCAACGTCTTCGGGTTCCGACTGATCAGGAGGCCGACATGAGTCGAGTCTGCATCTCGAGAACGGAGATCCCTATGAAAGACAACCTTCCGTGATCTGTCCATTCAGCCTCTCGAAAACGGCGGTCACCGGAGTCTCGCCAAGATGCGACTGCTGTAACGAACCACTACCTCCTCTCTACCTCAGCGAGGGACAAGGCATGCTCCCGTTGCCGATTCAGTTCTTCGGCCTAAGAGCAGCATGGAAAGACTTCCTACCTCGCTGCCTTGACCATGGCGTTGCAGAGGGTCAACGGAGTCTGGAACGGCTTTACGGCCACCCCAGCGACCGAGTCTTCTCGGAGGATTGTACGGGAAGTCAACCTCAATTTGATACGGGGCAGCTACCGCCTGCTACTCCACTGGGAGTCAAGGGTTCTTACCTGTTGTTGCTGAACAGGATTCCGAAATGGATAAAAAGGGCGGTGATGATCCGCGATTGCTCAGGCGAAGCTTTCCGGGAAATCGATGTCGATTTGAAGGAGGCCGCGTTTCTTCTTGCGGCGCCGCTCACGTTCATGTTCATCAGCATTCAGGATCTCAAGGATTCAGCGGTTATACAATTGGACACCCTTATGACCAACTATCTCAACTCCCTCGCGGCCCATGGTGTTCGGCTCGAGCGGGAGTTCAGAAAGATCGTCGTCGTGCTGACCAAGGCGGATCTCTTCTTGGACGACTTCCAGACGACCTGCTGCACTACATCAATGAAGACCCAGTCTGGCAGGCTTGTCGAATGGAGTCAAGCCGTCCGTTCTCCTGGCGGAAATGGAGTCCTACCTGGATAATATGACCAGGATAAGCCAGAGAATCGAAGAGTGGATCTGCCGTCTGGCTGCCGGACGTACGTTGGTGAACCTGGCGCGGGACCGGAATGTCGAAATCCAATTTAGTCTCATATCCTCGACCGGCTCGCCCCGCGGACTCAGGACAACACCCTACCGACTGGATGGGAGCCAACCCGTGTCCTCGACCCGCTGCTGTGGGCTTTGGAGCTCGACAGCCGCCGTAGGCAGGAAATCAGCCGCCTTGTATAAAGAGAGCGTCAGTCCCTACGAAACGTTGACATAATCTGTAGGGTCCATCTCGACCTTTTTGAAGCTCCTGAATCTTCCATTTGTCCACGATCCGCTCAGCGATCTCGGTCTGTGCGTCTGCGATACGGCTCATCAGGGCCTCATTGGCCTGCGAACTCGACCTCACGCCGCTGATGGTTCTTCTGCGAGCTAATGGTAACTCGGTATCGATGGCGTCGTTGACATCCAAGATCTCCTGGTTCGTCGCCGCGGAAAGCCGATGCCTAAGACGCCTTCGCTGCTGCTCGGACGACTCTACGATTTCGACTCCAGATCCTCCAGCTTCTGGTCATAAGGGCGGTAGGGGCTCAGTGTCGAGAGCAGTTTAACGGCGACGGGTGAGGTTTCTAGCGCGATGAACAGCAAGGTAATAAACCAACTCGCCATGGACATTGCCCAACTTGAGCCGCTCAGCCGAGAGAAAGCGTCGAGCCGTGCCAGGAATCCGTCGGCCCGCTGCTTGGCCGCCGTCGCTTCGCGGATCCGGCGATCGCGATCCTCCTTCAACCGGGCGATTTCCTTCTCGTTCTGCGCGATCAGGGCGGAGTTGCGTTTCTCCAGACTGTCGAGCTGTCGCTTGATCTCGTTGAGGCGGATCCCCTTCTCCTTGAATACCGGACCTCGACCGGGTATCAGCGTTCCGGCTGTCCCTTCCGCTTCCTGGATCCACTCCTGGTAGACGACATCGAGATCCTTTTGCTTGGTGCTGCTCTCCTTCTTTAGCGACTGGTTCCGCGCCTCGAGTTCCTTCAACTCGCCGTAGGCTTGGTCGACAGTACGTACCGTATGTTCGAAGGCCTCGTTGTTGGCCTGGGCTAGTTGTGCCTGAATTTCCCGCTCGAAAAGCTTAAGCTCGAGAGGCTTCGAGATGACGACGGCCAGCAGGGTCGCGAGCAGGAACCGTGGCGTAGCGTAGAGCAGGTCTCGCCTGAAGTCCTTCTGCCTCCGCATCCCGGAAACGATCACACGGTCCAGGTTAAAAATTATCAGAGCCCATAGTACCCCGAATAAGAAGGCCATCGCGCTGGAGAGAAAGACCGGTGTATAGGGCGTATCCACCGGAGAGGCCGGCGAGCACCGCGGTGAAGAAGATAGTCGCGCCAATGCCGGCGTACTTGGTTTCCTCCGACGGACATTCTCTCAGCACGGTACGATTGGCGCCGGAACAAAAGAGGAAGAACTCTGTGATCATACAAATTCTCCTATGAGCTTCCGGACATTCTGTTTCTCAGTTGACTGAAGACAGCCGCAAGCCGGGCTTCCGAACGTAATTGGAGACCTGGGAAGCGCTTGGGCATTCGTCCCTGTGTCGCCTCGAATTCGGCCGGTGCCGCTGTTTTCAAGGCGGGCTCCGTGACTTCAATGCACAAATCGAGCGTCACGGGCATGTTGATTTGTGGCGGTGCGGCGCCCAGGGCTCGCAGAGAGATCCGTTGGTTGACGTTGCAGCTTGGTACCTGGATGGTTCGCAACTCAGGGAAAGGCCACACTCGTAAAGTGAGGCTTTTGCTGACAGACTTGTCATGCCTGGTGCGCGCAGTGAGAGTATAAATCCGGTCTGCGTTGGATAGAGGTCGAGTGAGTTCCCATGGTCAACTACTCCAATGCCATTGTCGACGGATACTTCGTACGCGCCCTGCACGGACCAGGAGAGACGTGCGGGTACGCCGGAAAAAACAGATTGAGGAGAGGCGATGAAATAGGAGACCTCCAGCTCGGGGACCGCGGCGCGCAGGACAGATGCCCACTGTTGAAAGGACTATCCGCATTTCGGGTTCGAAGAAGCCCTCGTTCATCGTAACGGAGAGTTCCCTCGCAGTGGATCGGGAAGATCGGCAAAGGCTCGAAGGTACTCCAGATGGTAGGGTTCATAATCACGGTTGAAGAGTGGATAGTCGGGAGAAATATGCGGCCACCTGTGGTCTCGGAGGTAGTCAGCCACTGACTTGGTGTTAGCTTCGGTGAGAAAGAAGAAGGGTGAGTTCGAGAACAGAAGGTAGTGGATGCCAATGAACACAGCCCAGCGGTCGGTGAAGAGATTGACGTCGACTGGCATGTCACGATGGAGTTGATCCATGATTTCTGGAGCCAGCCAATCATCTCGCTTGCCAAAGGTTGTGGGTTTTTCGTCCTTCACGGCACCGCTGTCGTAATCGATAATACTCAGATGACAGCGCTCTACGTCGAACCAGGAGGTTTGGTGGATTAATGTCGCCGTGCAGGAAGTCCATCTCGAAGAGCGCCTGGAAGCCCTCGGCCAGCTCGGCAGCGAGGAGGATCCGCTCGTCTATGGTCAAAGTGTAGTATAGCTCGATAAGTTCGTTATGAGCCTCCCCTAGAAGTTTGTCAAAGGAGATGTAATTATCCTTATCAAGGAGAGTTGCTGAGTAGCCAAGCACTTCGCGCCCGCCCATCTCACCGAGAAAGCTGAACTGTGGCAAGGCCCGCAGGGCCGGCAGGCTCCCAAGGCCTGGGCGGCCCGCAGCGGCACGCCGCTCATTGTTTTCTAGTACCTGCTGCAGCAGCTTTTGAATGGTACTGAATCCACGCTGGTAGTTATCGGTACCATCGTCGCGGAGTATCTTGACCACTTGCGGCAGGGAGGCGGGGGAGCGCCATTAATGGAAGCGCAGACATAGACATCACCGAACTTACCTGACCCAAGGGCAGGTACATCGAGTACCATGGTGTGGATGCGTCGAAAGCCGTCATGCAGACCGGAGTGGAAGCTGAAGACGTTGAAGATGGTCGGCATCGGTCTATCCACTTGGCACGGAGGGGCGCTTCCTCTGGTGGTGGGCCAAGAGCGGCACCTGTTACGATGACGCCTATCGTGGCATCGTCCTCAAGAAGGCCCCTAGTCTCGGCTCTCTGAGGGACCCTTACAGAGTTCTTCAGTTTGGAATCATCGCAGGGATCTGAGAAGAAGGAGTGTAGGCACTTATAGAAATCAACCATGGCAGCGCCTGTACCGATCCACAGATCCCCCTCTGGGTCAATGCCATGGAGGGCTTGATCGGCTGAGTAGAGGCCGTCTGTACAGAGCATGAGGATATCGCCGAAGCGCGAGTCTTTATTGACGGCGATCATGACCGTAGGAGGCAGGTCATTAAGCTCGGAAAGCTCAATGATGTTGTACAACCTTTCCTTGCCGTCGATAAGCACGCTGTGCGGTTGCAGGTAATTGGTCGAGCACCAGGGAATTCTGGTCGGTCCGATGGCTCATCGAAGTTTCCCCGCAGGTGCCAGATCCCCCCATTGCCGGCGTAGGCTGCGAGCAACTGATTCGGGGTCTCGATGGCGACGAGGAGGGTCGTTCCGTAAGTCCCTGCTTCCGCAGGCGGAGCTTCGGGGAGGTTCCGGACGTGATCGCGAAGACCCTGGCGGAGTTGTGTGAAGAGTTCGGTAAGACCCTCGACAGAATCGAGCTTCAACTCGTTGGCCAGCTCTTCGATCCGGCCAGTAACAAATTGAGCGGATTCACGCGCGTGGGTATAGCTACCGAGTCCATCTGCTATGGCGACTACGGGAAGGGCGGACTCGGTTCCGAAGAAAATGGTCACACCCAATCTCCAGTTTAACTCCTTCTCTGACTTGGGGGTCAAGGAAGCGAAGGAGGCGAATGATTTTGGTCCTTGTATGTCCACGTGATAATCACCCGATAGTGGTGGAGAGGGAGGTGTAAAAGAACTCTCTAAGGCTTTCAGCATCGTAAACGGTCTTATAGTTGTTCATCGGGTTGCTTGCCAGGCTCTTCAGATGATCCTGTTCCTGTCGATCCTTTCTGTCGATCCCCGCGAAGTAAGTGGAACAGATCGTAATGGCTGAGCTACGCTTGATCTCCTCGGCGATGCGCCGAGTCTCTTCCGGATCTCCTACGCCCCCATCGCCATCGCGGCCATCTGACATCACGATAATCACTACCGTCGTGGGCACTTCGGGAGGGGCGCCCCGTAAAAACTCATTAGCAATTCGCTTGGCCTCAAGGAGGCCGGTAGCAATGTTGGTACCTCCTCCATGGTGTTTCGTGGGATCGTAGTTGCCACTGTCGTTGATGCCGATGGTGGCGGTAACTGGAGTATGCAGCTGAGCCTCCTCATCGAAAGTGACGACGGCGAAGGAGAAATTTTTTGCCTTTGTTGACTCCCGAAAGCGTTCGAAAATCTTGCGAACTGCTGTATTTACGGCTTGAGCCTTGGTGATGTTGTCGGCAGCCAGTTCGTGCATGGAGTGGCTGCCGTCCAAAACCAGAATACCGAGTTGGTTGAAGCTCGGAGGTGAGATAAGGGGTCTCAGATTGACGGTCCGTGGCTTTTCAGACATGCTTTCTCCTTCCTTGTTGGTTGCGGACACCTGGACGACAGCACAGGCCGCTGAGTGAGGAAGACACGAAAGTGGCGAGAATGGTTGAGTCCAGATCTCAAGTGCTAGGCCCATTGTCGGGAGCGGGCGTCGTTTAAGTTTAAGGGTGGCGGCCGGGTGCACCCTTTGGGCAGAGGCTCTCTCGGAGGAACGGTAGGACGCAGATAGGATCGGCTTGCCTTTCCGACGATGCACGGGGTGACGACGAGGTCACGATCCCCGTCGAAGTGCTTGGCACGATCAAGACACAGAACGGCGAGAAGGGCCTGCTTCGAGCCGAGCTTCACGGTCATCCGGAAGGACTACGGGATTGTTCCTGGAACCGCGTGCTTGATGCCCACGGCGGTATCCTTGGGGAGGACGTGAAGTTCAACATCGCCATCGAGGCGAACTGGCAGGCGGAGAAGGCAACACAGTAGGACCCATGGTCCGCGATCCCCTCTCCACAAAATGAAAAGGGCGGCCCCGCGGCCGCCCTTCACTCCATCGATAACTGCGAGTCCTTTCTTTCCCATCCCAACCCCTGACAGCGCCTGCTTCCGCGCCGCTTCGAACTCGTCGCCCGGGTTCCAGGTGGGGAGCTTGGGGTCGTTGGCGATCTGGCAGGCCGGCGAAGAAGCCGAGTTGGGCGTCCTCGATCATGCCGTCGAAGTTCCACTTGGGGTCGTACTCGTCGCTCGGCTGGTGGTAGTGGTGCTCTTCGTAGTCTTCCATCTGCTTCGTTCCCCAGTCCTCGGGCTTGCCGACGTAGTCGGTGCCGCCGTCCAGGTAGATGGCGGGCACGCCGATCTTGGCGAAGTTGAACTGGTCGGAGCGGTAGAAGAAGCCGCGGTCGGGGAACTGGTCGCCCAGGAGCTTGCGGCCCTGGCTGGCGGCCAGGGACTGCACCACGGCGTCCAGCGACGACTTGCCGAGGCCGATGAAGGTGAGGTCGGCGGTCTTGCCGAGGACGTTGCCGCCGTCGAAGTTGATGTTGGCCGCGATCTTTCCCGGCGGCAAGGTGGGATGGGCGGCGTAGGTACGCGGAGCCCAGGAGGCCCTGCTCCTCGGCGGCCACGAAGGAGATGAGGATGGAGCGGCGCGGGCGCTCGCGGCAGCGCGGCGAAGGCCTTGGCGATGGCCAGCAGCTGGGCGCAGCCGGCGGCGTTGTCCACGGCGCCGTTGTAGATCTTGTCGCCCTTGGCGTCGGGCTCGCCGATGCCCAGGTGGTCGTGGTGGGCGGTGTAGAGCACCACCTCGTCCTTGCAGCGCGGGATCGCTCCCGGCAGCAGGCCGAGGACGTTGGCGGTCTTCTTCTTGGTGATCTTGTTCTGGAGGGTCGATGCGTGGTGGTGATGCCGAGCGGCACCGGCTTGAAGTCGCGGCTCTGGGCCTGCTGCGACGAGCTTGTCGAGGTCCTGCCCGGCCGCCTCGAGGAGCTTGCGGGTGGCGTCCTCGGTGGTCCAGCCGGCCACCTGGATGCGCGGCTCGTCACCGGCCGGCAACTCGAACTGCTCGCCGGTCCAGGAGGTCTGCACGACCTGCCAGGGATAGCCGGCCGACGGGGTGGTGTGGACGATGATGGCCCCGGCCGCGCCCTGCCGGGCCGCGCTCTCGTACTTGTAGGTCCAGCGGCCGTAGTAGAGCCGGCGGTTGCCTTCGAAGAGCTTGGGATCCCAGTCCGGATCGTTGTTGAGCATGACCAGGACCTTGCCCTTGAGGTCCATCCCCTTGAAGTCGTCCCACTGGTGCTCGGGAGCCTCGATGCCGTAGCCCACGAAGACCAGCTCGGCGTTCTGGAGAATCGCGCTGGTCTCCTGGACGCCGCTCGCGGCGATGAAGTCTGTCCCGGGCCTTCAGGGCGACGGTCTGGTCGCCGGCCTTGAATTCCCAGGTCTCCGGCATCTTGGCGTCGATGCCGACGATCTCGAAGGTCTGGAGCCACTGGCCGTTCGCGCCGCCGGGCTCGTAGCCGAGGGATTGCAGGCTGGCGGCCAAGTAGGCCTGGGTGAGCTCGTCGCCCCGGCTGCCGGGGCCCCGCCCTTCCAGCAGGTCGTCCGAAAGGAAGCGGATGGGCCCTTCGAGCGCGCCGCGGTCAATGGCCTTGGCGGCCTTCTCGGCTCCTTCCGGAAGGTTGAGCTTCGTCATCTCGGCCCCAGGGAGCACGGCCGGGACGAGGAGCAGCAGGAGAGCCCAGGCCAGCATCCCTCGTCCAGCCTGTCGTTGAGTCATTTCCATAAGAGCCAAACCTCCTTGGGTCGATGTTTTGCGGGTGAGGACTGTAACAAAATGAAGGTCTCCCCTGTTCCCCCCCGGCCCCCAAGCCCCTCACCCTGGCCCTCTCCCATCGCCCTCCCGCCACCCGGGAGAGGGAACGTGGTTGGAGCGATCTTGCTGTTCTCCCTCTTCTCCCGGTGGAGGGGAGTGCGATGGGAGAAGAGGGTCGGGGTGATGAGGGCCCCGCTTGCGGCCCCGCCCCGGGGCACGCTATGGTTCCGTGGGGCCTGAAAAACGATGCTGCGAACCACCGTTCGAGACTGCCTCTACCTCAACTGGGCCCTGCCGGCCGAGTCGCTTCCGAAGCCTCCCGCGCCGCTGCGTTACCAGCGGCATTTGTGGCAGGGGCGGGATTGGGTGTTCGTCTCGGCGCTTCTCTTCCACCAGGATGCTCTGCACTTTACGGCCTTGCCGTCTCTGCGCTTCGGGTACCCGCAGCTCAACCTCCGCGTCTGCGTGCTGGACGAGGAGGGGGTGCCGTCGGTGCTCTTCCGCAAGATGCTCATGCCCGGCTGGGTGGCTCCGGGGGTGCGGCTGATCACGCACCAGCCGGCTCAGCGGGCGCGGCTCGACTTTCCCCATCCTTCGCGGGACGTGAACGGCGGTCCCTGGCACTGGCACGCGCGGCGCGAAGGGGACGCTGCTCGACGTCACGGCCCGGCAGGACAGCCCGGGAGTGGGGGAGGGGCCGATCCTGGGCTCGTGGGAAGACGCGGTGCGCTACTTCCAGGACCGCCCGCGGGGGTATGCCCTGGCTTCGGGTGAGCTCCACCGCATCTCGTCCGAGCATCCGCCGGTGGCGGTCTGGCCGCTCAAGGCGGAGGTGGCGGGGGATGAGCTGCTGCCGCGCCTGTTCGACCTGCCCGAGGGGACCCACTGGCCCGGTCTGCACTCGGCCTGGCTCTGCCCGGAGATCCCGTTCGTGTTCGAGCTGGGGATCGTCCTGCGGGTGCCGGCCGCGCCGGTGATGGCCCAGCCGGCGGCGGGGCGGGTGGTGAGCATCCTGCCGTGCGGCGGCCCCCCCCGGAAGGCGGCGGGGGTCGTGCTAGCATCCGCTGCATGAACCCGATCCCCCCCTCTCAACGCACTCCGCAACGCATTGCAGTGCTGCCCGGCGACGGCACGGGCAAGGACGTGACCGCCGAAACGGTGAAGGTCCTCGAAGCCGCCGCCGAAGCCTGGGACCTCCCCTTGGAGCTGGTCCACCTCGACTGGGACGCCGACCGCTATCTGGCGACCGGCGAGACCCTGCCGGCGGGGCTCTCGAAGACTTCCGCGACAACTACTCCGCCATCTTCATCGGCGCCTACGGCGACCCCCGGGTGCCGGACATGAAGCACGCCGCCGACATTCTCCTCGGCATCCGCTTCGGCATGGACCTCTACATCAACCTCCGGCCGGTCCGGCTGTACGACACCCGGCTCTGCCCGCTCAAGGACCGTACGGAGAAGGACGTCGACTTCGTCGTGTTCCGCGAGAATACGGAAGGGGCCTACGTCAACGTCGGCGGCAACTTCAAGAAGGGCACCAAGGACGAGGTCGCCGTGCAGGAGGAGATCCACACGTACAAGGGGGTGGAGCGCATCATCCGCGCCGCCTTCGACTACGCCGTGGAGCATGGCCGCCGCGAGGTGCTGATGGCCGACAAGTCGAACGTCATGCGCTACGGCCACGACCTCTGGCAGCGGGTCTTCGCCTCGGTCTCGGCCGAGTATCCCAAGATCGAGTCGCGCCACATGTTCGTGGACGCGCTGACCATGCAGATGGTGAAGAACCCGTCGTCGCTCGACGTCATCGTGACCAACAACATGTTCGGCGACATCATCACGGACCTGGGCGCGGCGCTCCAGGGCGGCCTGGGCGTGGCCGCTTCGGCGAACCTCCACCCGGGGCAGACCTCCATGTTCGAGCCGGTCCACGGCTCGGCCCCCAAGTACGCCGGCACCGGCAGGGCCAACCCGGTGGGGGCGATCCTCTCGGCGACACTGATGCTCGACCACCTCGGCCACGCCCAAGCCGCCAAGGTGATCGACGACGCGGTCTCCCGCTCCTTCCGCGAAGGGCAGACGACGCCGGACCTGGGCGGGTCGCTCACGACGTCGCAGGTGGGGGATCTGATCGCCCGGGCGGTGCGGTAAGCCCTCATCACCCCGGCCCTCTTCTCCCGGCCCGCCACCCCCCTCCGGGGAGAAGAGGGAGAAAGGCAAGAAAAGCGGAGTCAGGTTCCCCTCTCCCAGGCCGGGGTGGGCGGAGGGCCGGGAGAGGGGCCAGGGGTGAGGGTCCGGCCCGGAGGGCCGGTATAATCTCTATTCAATTCGGGAGACCGCGAGGATATCGATGCAACCCAGTGACAACGACCTCATCTACGACTGGAACCGCGCCGGCGGCCCGGACCTGCGTCCGGGCGCGGAGCAGGTGGAGCTGGACGACGAGACGCTGCGCGACGGGCTGCAGTCGCCGTCCGTGCGCGTCGCCGTCGATCGAGGACAAGCTCCAGCATCCTGCACTTGATCGCCGAGCTGGGGATCGAGTCGGCCAACATCGGCCTGCCCGGCGCGGGGCCGCACGTGGCGCGGGACGTCGAGCGCCTGGCCCGCGAGATCGTGGAGCAGCGCCTGCCGATCGCGCCCAACTGCGCCGCGCGCACGGTGATCGCGGACATCCAGCCGATCGTCGACATCTCGCAGCGCACGGGGCTCGCCATCGAGGCCGCCTGCTTCATCGGCTCCTCGCCCATCCGCCAGTACGCCGAGGGGTGGACGATCGACCGCATGCTCAAGCTCTCCGAAGAGGCCGTCGAGTTCGCGGTCAAGAACGGGCTGCCGGTGATGTTCGTCACCGAGGACACCACCCGCGCCGCTCCGGAAGATCTGCGCCGGCTCTACACCGCGGCCGTGGAGGCGGGCGCCCGCCGGGTCTGCGTGGCCGACACCGTGGGGCATTCGACCCCCAACGGCGCGCGCAACGTCATCCGCTTCATCCGCGAGGTGGTGGACGCCACGGGCGAGGACGTCAAGGTGGACTGGCACGGCCACCGCGACCGCGGCCTCGCGCGTGATCAACGCCTTGGCCGCCGCCGAGGCCGGGCGCGGACCGCCTGCACGGCACTGCCGTAGGGATCGGCGAGCGGGTGGGCAACTGCGCCATGGACCTGCTGCTGGTCAACATGCAGCTGCTGGGCTGGATCGACCGCGACCTCACCGCCCTCCAGAGAGTACTGCCAGTTCGTGGCCGAGACGACCGGCGTGCCGCTGCCGGACAACTATCCGGTGGTGGGCCGGGACGCCTTCCGCACCGGCACCGGCGTCCACGCCGCGGCCATCATCAAGGCCCGCGGCGCGCGGCGAGGACTGGCTGGCCGACCTGCGTCTACTCCTCGGTGCCGGCGAGCCATGATCGGCTGCCGCCAGGTGATCGAGGTCGGCCCCATGAGCGGCGAGTCGAACGTCATCTACTGGCTGAAGGAGCGCGGCATCGAGGCCCAGCCCGAGCTGGTCAAGGAGATCTTCCACCGGGCCAAGTCGGCGCCGTCGATTCTGGAAGAGGCGGAGATTCTGGAGATTTGCCGTGCGACCTCACGCTCCGGCTCGCCGCTCCTGGGCGAGGGAGGCGCAGACAGCTCCTCTGAAGCCCTCTCCTTGGAGAGGGTTGGGGTGAGGTCGCGCGACGTGAAGCCCTGACCCCCGTCCCGCCCTGGCGCCGCGTCCTCGACCGCTATCTGGAGAGCCTCGCCGTCGAGCGCGGACTCGCCAAGAACACGGTGGACGGCTACCGCAACGACCTCTCCCGGCTGGGGCGAGGCTCTGGCGAAGAAGGAGGGCCGGCGACCTCCTGACCGCCCAGGCGGCGGACCTCTCCGGCCCACATGCGGGACCTCCAGCGCCAGGGCCTGTCGCCGCGCTCGTCAGCCCGCGCGCTGTCGGCGCTGCGCGGGTTTTACGAGAATCTGGTCACCTTGGGCGAGCGGGCGGACAACCCGTCCGTCAACCTGCTCCCTCCCAAGCTCTGCAAGCCTTTGCCCAAGGTGCTCTCGGAAGACGAGGTCACCGCCCTGCTCGCGGCGCCCAACGTGGAGACGCCGCTCGGCCTGCGCGACCGGGCCATGCTGGAGCTGCTCTATGCCACGGGCCTGCGGGTGAGCGAGCTGGTGGGGCTCCAGATCCCCCAGCTCCGCCTGGACGTCGGCTTCCTCATAGCCTTCGGCAAGGGGAGCAAGGAGCGGGTGGTGCCGGTGGGGGAGCAGGCGGAAATGTGGGTCGCGCCGCTTCCTGCGCGAAATCCGTCCGGACCTCGCCGAGGGGCGGCACCAGGCCGTCTTCGTCAACAACGACGGCAACCCCATGAGCCGGGTGGGTTTCTGGATGATGATCAAGAACTACGGCTTGCAAGGCCGGCATCCGGGCGCTCCATCTCCCCCCATGTCCTGCGGCACAGCTTCGCCACCCACCTTCTGGAGCACGGGGCCGATCTGCGGGCCGTGCAGACCATGCTCGGCCACGCGGACATCTCGACCACGCAGATCTACACGCACATCCACCAGACGCGCCTGAAGAGCCTGTACGACCGGTTTCACCCCCGGTCGTCGTAGGTTCTCGCCTCTCCGCTGGAACTATCCGGCGGAGATGGTTTCCCAGCGCCTTGCCGCGTTTTGCGACGGATCCCGTATTTTCCAACGGCGTGGATACTTTCCCTACGGGCGCCGTCTTTTGCGGCGGCTCAGAGAGTTTCCCAATGGCCTGGGGACTTTACGGCAGGCCGCCGCAATCTATGGCGCCTTGGATCGTTTCCAACGTCCCGCCGTCTTTGCGGCGGACTGTCGCGTTTCCTGCGGGCTGGATAACTTTGCGGCGGTCTGCCGTCTTTGCGGCGGCACGGATACTTTGGCGACGCCCCGCCGCGTTTGCGACGCCGTGGATACTTTTCCAACGTGCTGGCGAAAAGTATCCAGGCTGCCGTAAACGATCCACGCCGTTGCAAAACGCGGCACGCCGTGGGCACCCTCTACGACCGGCTTGGAAGATGAAACCCCCGGCCTCGCCGTCGGCGAGGCACGGGGAGGTCTGGGCTCCCCACTGGTATCCGCCAAACGCTCCATCGACTCTGCCCCTCCATCCCTCAATCTGTCTGACCGGCGGCAAAACCACCGAGCAAGGACTCTCGTTCCTCGAAGTCGTCTTTACCGAGATGAGCCGCAGCTTCGTTGAACATGTCAAGCAACCTCTCTTCTCGCTCCCGATGCCTCTCCCTGGCGGAGATAATTGGTGAACATGGCCGGAGCCGGCGCTACCCGTGCGCCACCGCCAGGGCCGCCGGAGTAAACGCTTCATAGAGAGGGCGCCCGGCGTAGCTGTCCGGCACGGGGATGCCGAGAGCCCAGAGAACGGTGGCGGGAACGTCGAGCAGAGACGGCTCGTAGAGCTCGTCGCCAGCCACCGCTCCGCCAGCGAGGAGCAACGGGATCGTGCGGTCCAGGGGATGGTCGCTGTTGTGATCGTGAGGATCCAGGCCGCCACCGCCGTGGTCCGCGAGGGCGATGAGCAGGGTGCCCGCGTCGTGCTCGACGCCGGCGAGCGCCGCCAGCAGACCCAGCGCCTGGTCCAGCCGGTGAGCGGCCCGGATGTACTCGCCGGACATCCAGCCGTGCTCATGACCGGCGAGATCGGCGTCGGGCCAATGCAGGAAGATCAGTCCGCGGTCCTGTGCCGCCAGTTGTTCCCAGGCCGAGAAGAGGATCTCCCGGGAGCTCCGGCCCGCGAAATGGGCGACGCTGACGCCCAGGTGACGGCCCAGGCGCCTGCCCAGGCCCCGGAACATCCACGGCAGTTGGCGGATGAAGGCGCTCGTCGGCAGCCCCGCGCCGGCGAGCATCCGCGGCAGCGGGTGCAGCGGCCCCTGGCTGCGCGGCAGGTGGAAGCGGTCACTGCGCAACCCGTGGACGGCCGGGGGAGCCCCGGTCAGCAACGAGGCCATGGCGGCGGCGGTGACGCTCGGCGTCACCGTGGTGCCCCTGAGAGACGATGCTCCGAAGCTTGCGAGCTGCTGCCAGCAGCGCAGTCCGAGGACCGGGATCGCGTCGGCGCGCAGGCCGTCGAGCACGACCAGCACGACGCGGCGGATATTGGGGCGGTAGGCCATGTGGGCTCCTTGGCGATGGCCATTTACGTACTCATCGCTCAAGAAGAGGATGAACGCCGGGAGTGACGAAGCGCGCCCGCCGGTGTGGCACGAACGTAACGAGATGAGGGCCGGCTCGAGGTGCCGGATCGCCACCGTGCCGTCACGGGAATTTCGCATCTCCGTGTTCCAATCTCCCTGATTCCGGCAACAGGGAGGTTCCCGGGCATGCCCACCACGACCCCACTCACCAGCGACACCGCCGCTTCCTGGGTTCCCATGGGGCTCGACCGGACCGTCGGCACCATGGTGGCCCAGGCCACCCTCGTGGAACCGGAACGGCGATCGCCGGAGACCTCGACCGTGTCTTCAAGGGCGACCGGGATCTCGACTGCGTGGTCATCGTGAACGGCGGCCGGCCCACGCACCTGGTAACTCGCGAGCACTACTACTCGGTAACCGGCGGCCCCTTTGGCTTCACGCTCTATCAAAAGAAGCCGGCGGAGCTGGTGGCCAAGGCCCAGCCGCTGGTGGTGGGGGAGGAGGTCGCCGTACGCAGCCTCGCCAAGCTGGCGCTCGGCCGGTCGCGGGACGATCAGTACGACCCGGTGATCGTGACGGACGGCGCGGGGCTGATCCGCGGCATCGTCACCATCAAGCAGCTCCTCCAGACGGCGGCGGAGCTGGAAGTGCAGATCGCCCAGCTTGCCAATCCCCTCACCCGGCTGCCGGGTGGACGGGTGATCCAGGACTGGGTGGAGCGGGGGCTCGCGGAGGACCGTCTCAACGGGGACCAGATCGGGGACCAGAACGGGGATCAGCTCGGCGGGCTCACCGTGATCTTCACCGATCTCGACCGGTTCAAGGAGTACAACGACGTCTATGGGCTTTTGATGGGGGACGACCTCGTGCGCCGCACGGCCGCCGTGCTCGCCGGTGGCCTCGATCTCCTGGGGGAAGACGTCCGGCTGGGGCACGACGGGGGGGACGACTTCGTGCTGGTGTGCCCACGGCCGGTGGCGGCCGACGCTCTGCGCGAGATCTGTGCCCGCTTCGACCGCGAAAAACTCGACCTGTTCAAGCCCGAGGATCGCGAACGGGGTTCTTTCGATGCCCTGGACGACAAAGGCAATCCGGTGCGGGTGCCGCTGACCACGCTCAGCCTGGCCGCCATCGCCAGCCGGGCCCTGGGCGACGAGCGGCACCCCGCCATCTTTTCGCAAGTCGCGGCCGGGCTGCGCCGGCAGGCCAAGGCCGTGGCCGCCGCCCTGGGCCGGAGCGCTTTTACGTTCAATGATTGGGGAAGAGAGGGCGAATGAGCACCGCCATGGCCGTCGAGTCCATGACTCCGGACCGGGTCGCCACGGTGGGCCGTGGCGGCGACCTGACCTTGCCCGGAGGCGTCCTGCGGGATCTCCGGCTGTTGCGGCCGGAGCCGTTTCTGGTCTTCTCCGAAGGCCGGCAATTCGTCCACATGGTCCGTGCCGACGCCGGCCCGGCCTCCCTGCTCAAGGCCGAACGCATCTCGCTGCACGGCAGCATCGAGAGCTTCGGCATCGCCGACCTGTTCTCGCTGATCAACATGAGCCGCAGGAACGGCCTGCTGCTGCTGATCGCCGATCCGGCCCAGAAATCCGTCTATTTCCGCCGCGGCGAGATCGTCTTCGCTGGAAGCAACCTCCCTGAAGAACGGCTGGGCCAGGTGCTCTATCGCACGGGCAAGCTCTCGCGGGAGGCGCTCGACGAGGCGGAGCAGCACGTGCAGCCGGGCAAGCGGTTCGGCGCCATGCTGCTCGAAAGAAAGCTGATCGATTCGAGCGCGCTGCTCTGGGGCGTCAAATATCAGATCGAAGAGATCATCTATTCCGTCTTCCGTCTGAGCGGCGGGAGCTTCTTCTTTTTCGACGGTGACTTCGCCGAGGACGAGCTGGCGCAGTTTTCGATCGACACCAACAACGTGTTGATGGAGGGGTACCAGAGGGTTGACGAGCTCGGGCTGATCGGCGAGCACATTCGCGGGCATGGCACGGTCCTGCGCCCCACGGGCCGCAACATCGAGGCGAAGCTCTCCGACCGGCTGGTGCGGGTGCTGGCGTTGGTGGACGGCCGCGCCACGGTGGAGGATCTCGTGCGCGCCACGGGCTGGGGAGAGTTCAACACGTTCAAGCTGCTCTACAAGCTGCTCAAGGCCGGCCTCGTCGAGGTGCAGAACGAGCCCGCTCCGCGCCCGGCGAAGGAAGACTCGGCGAGCGCGGCGGAGATGGGCCTGTTGGCGCGGATCGAGACCTACAACCGGGCCTTTCTGCTGCTGCGGGACGTGCTGCGGGCCAAGGCCGTGAGCGTGGACCTCGGCCGGGTCTTCGAGGTCTTCCTGCGCCACGCGTCGGATTCGACCCGCGCCGTCTTCCACGGCGTCGTCCTCGGAGCGAGCCGCCGGCTGAGCCCCGAACAGCTCCTGGACAACGCCGATCACCTTTTGTTGCTCGAAGCCGCGAGCCTGCGGCCCACCGGCGAGTCTCCGGCGGACCGCAGGCGCCGGCTCCTCCTGCAAGCCCTGAGGGATTGGACGGCCTTCCAGACGGTCGCCGTCCGCAACCTTCTTCCTGCCTCGGAGGCCGGCGAGCTGGTCTCTTACGTCGAAGCGATCGTCCGGTCCGCTTAGCCCTCGCTTGGCCCGCCTTGGCCCCTCGCACCTTCTTCTTGGAGATTTCCCTTCGGCTGAAATATCAGTAAGCTAGACGAAAGTTGAGCCGAAAGGTTCGCTCCAACCGTGACGGGGGAGTGATGGCGGGGGACTTGAAAGAAGCCTATCCGAGTTCTCGTTGTGGACGACCACTTTGTCGTCCGCGCGGGTGTCTGTAACCTTGTTGTCAGGCGTGGCCGACATCGTGGTGGTGGGCGAGGCGGAAGATGGACTGCAGGCGGTGGAGGAGGCGAGGCGCTGCGATCCTCATGTGATCCTGATGGACCTCCGGCTCCCCGGGCTCGACGGCGTGGAGGCCACCCGGAGGATCCTCGCCGCGCAGCCGGAGGTGGGGATCGTGATCCTCACCACCTCGGACGTGGAGGCGGAGGTGCTGACCGCCATCGAGGCCGGCGCCCTGGGTTATCTCGCCAAGACCTCGCACAAGGAGGAGTTCCTCGAGGCCATCCGCCGGATCGCCCGCGGGGAGGCCTGGCTTCCCCCGCACCTCACGCGCCGGCTGCTCCATCACTTCAAGCCGCGCCCGCGCCTCGGAAGCCCTGACCAGCCGGGAGCAGGACGTGCTGGCGCTGCTGGCCCGGGGGTGGAGCAACCGCGACATCGCCCACGAGCTGGGTATCGCCGACATCACGGTGCGCACGCACGTGAGCCACGTGCTCGGCAAGCTGGGGGTGAGCAACCGGGTGGAGGCGGCCCTCCATGCCCTGCGGGTGGGGCTGGTGCCGCAGGAGACGTCCTGAGCCTGCTGAGCCTGGGCCGCCGGCTGGGGAAGGGCGGGCCGGGGAGCAGCGAAGGCTCCGGCGGCTCGAGCGCCTGGGGCTCGTCAACGGCGGCGTGTTCCTGGCCGCGCTGGCCGGCTTCGTGCTCTCCGGTCCGCTCGTGCTCGTCGCCCTTCCGCGTCACCGCCCTGGGCGTCCTCCTGCTCTGTGCCGTCATCGCCCTGCGGCTGCGGCGCCGGTTCTGGCTCGCCCTCGAAGGCGAGCTGCAGCGGCGCAAGCAGGCGGAGCAGAACGCCCGCGCCGCCGAGCAGGACAAGGGACGGTTCCGGCCAACGTGAGCCACGAGATCCGGACTCCCATGAACGGCATCCTCGGCATGGCCGACCTGCTGCTCCGCGGCGGGCTGACGCCGGAGCAGCGCGAGCAGGTGGAGCTGGTGCAGACCTCCGCCGAATCGCTGCTCGCCCTGGTCAACGACGTCCTCGACCTGTCGCGGATCGAAGCCGGCCGCCTGCTGCTGCGGCCGCGGGATTTCCGCCTGCGGGAGGCTGGCCGGGAGACGTGGTGCGGCTCCTCGCGCCGCGGGCCGCGGAGCGCGAGGTCGACCTGCGCCTGCGGGTCGCTCCCGAGCTGCCGGACGACCTCCACGGCGACCCGGTGCGCCTGCGCCAGGTGCTGCTCAACCTGGTGGGCAATGCCATCCGGTTCACCCGCAAGGGGTCGGTGACGGTCACCGTGGAGCCGGACGCGTGGGAGAGGACGGAAGCCGGCGCTCCGTTTCGAGGTGCGCGACACCGGCGTGGGCATCCGGCCGGAGGTCCAGGAGCAGCTCTTCCAGCCGTTCATGCAGGCGGGAAGCCCGGTCTCCGGCAGCTGGCCTCGCGGCACCGGGCTGGGGCTGGTCATCTCCAAGAACCTGGTCGAGCTGATGGGCGGCGAGATCGGTTTCGAGAGCACCCGCGGGGTGGGCTCGACCTTCTGGTTCCGGCTGCCGCTGGTGCGGCGCAGGGCCCCGGACCGGAGGCGTCCGGCGCGGACGCCGGAGAGGCCGCCGCCCGCCGGCTGGCCCGGCACGGCCGGCGCCTCCTGGTGGTGGACGACCGTCGCGTCAACCGCGCCGTGGCCCTGGCCCTGCTGCGCGAGGCTCGGTTTCGAGGCCGAAGCGGTCGAGAGCGGCGAGGAGGCCCTGGCCCTGCTGGCGGAGCGGTCTTTCGACGCCGTGCTCCTGGACTGCGAGATGCCCGGCCTCGACGGCTACGAGACCTGCCGTCCGACTGCGCCGGCAGGAGGCGGCGGCCCCGGGCGGTCCGCGCCTCCCGCGCCTCCCGGTCATCGCCGTCACCGCCCATACCCAGCCGGAGGAGATCGAGAAATGCCGTGCCGCCGGCATGGACGACCATCTGCCGAAGCCCTTCCGCACCGCCGAGCTGGCCGCGATGCTCGACCGTTGGCTGGGCATCGAGGCCGTGGCTGAGCGGGATGGCGACGGTTTCGCGGAGCGCCTCGCCGCCTTGAAGCTCCTGGAGGAGACCACGGGGCAGTCGGTCGTGGCCGCCTTCCTTCAGCAGGGGGAGGCCGATCTCGCGACCCTGCGGCTCGCTCTCGCGCAAGGCGACCGGAGGGCGTTCGCCGAAGCGGCTCATGCCCTGGCCGGCAGCGCCGGCTTGATGGGCGCCCTCTACCTGTCCGGCAAGGCCTCCGAGCTGTCCACGCTGGCGCGCCAGGGTGACCTGGACGGCTGTGCGGCGCGCCTGCCGGCGCTGGAAGAGGCCTGGGGTTTCGTGGCCGGAAGGCTCCAGCCGTGATCCGTCCCGGCGACCGCATCGGCCACATCCGCATCACCGCCGAGATCGCCGAGGGCGGCATGGGAGCCGTGTTCGTCGGCTTCGACGAGAAGCTCGAGCGCGAGGTGGCTCTGAAAGCCATCCGCAGCGACCGGCTGGACGCCCGGACCCGCGCCCGCTTCCTCACCGAGGCCCGCCTGCTCTCCCAGCTCGACCACCCCAACGTCTGCCGCATCCATGGCTATCTGGAGAACGGGGACGAGGACGTCCTGGTCCTGGAGCTGCATCCGCGGACGCACCCTGCGCCAGGCCCTGCAAAAAGGAAGCGGTCAAGACGGGATCGATCCGGCCACCAGGCTCGCCGTCGCCGAGGGCGTGGCCCGCGCCCTGGAGGCGGCCCACGAGAAGGGGATCGTCCACCGCGACCTGAAGCCGGACAACGTGATGATCACGGACGACGGGCAGGTCAAGGTGCTCGACTTCGGCCTCGCCCGCTCCGAGGCGGCGAACCGCGAAGTCCCCGGCACGGCGGAGACCTCGCTGGCGGACGCTTTACAGGCGGACGCTTTGCCGGCCGGCGCCTCCTGGTGGATGCCCACGCTCGCGGGCCGCACCGGGCTGGGCGCGCTGATGGGCACTCCGGCCAGCATGAGCCCCGAGCAGGCCCGCGGCGAGCCGGCCACGGCGGCGAGCGACGCCTACGCGCTGGGCCTCCTGCTCCAGGAGCTCTTCACCGGCCGGCCGCCCTATGAGCCGGGCATTTCCGCGCCACTGCTGCTCGTCAAGGCGGCGGACGGCGACACGTTGCCCGTCGGGGGGGATCGCTCCGGACCTCGCGGCGTTGATTCGAGCGTCTGAAGGCCGTGGCTCCGGAGGCGCGGCCCACGGCGGCGGCGGCGGCCGAGCAACTCGCCTGGATGCGTGGCCGACCGCGGCGCCGCCGCCTGCGCCTGCTCGCGGCGGCCGTGTTGGCGCTCTTTCTGCTGGGCGGCCTCAAATACACCATCGACCTCCGGGAGGAGCGCCAGCTCGCTCAAGAGGCCCGCCAGGCGGCCGAGCAGGAAGCCCTGCGGGCCGACGCCGCGGCCCGCTTCCTGGAAGACCTGTTCAAGGCCTCCGACCCGCGCCAGGCCCGTGGCAGCCTGCCCGACGCCCGGGAAGCTCCTGCGCCGGGGCACCGAGCGCCTGGGCCAGGACAGAGACCTCGCACGGCCAGCCCCTCCTGCGCGCCCGGCTCCTCGACACCCTGGGCGGCATCCATACGGACCTCGGCCTCTACGACGAGGCCCGGCCCCTGCTGCGAGAAGCCCTCGCCATCCGCGAGCGGCTCCGTGGCCACGGGCACCCGGAAGTCGCCGAGACCCTGGTCCGCCTGGGCTTGCTCGCCCAGCGCTCGAACCGGGGCGACGCCGTGGCGCTGTTCCGCCGGGCGCTCGCCATTCGCGAGGCGCGCCTCGGTCCCAGGCACCCCGGTGTGGCCGAAGTCCTCAACGACCTGGGCATGACCCTCGCCGCAAAAGGCCGCTTCGACGAGGCGGAGACGATCCTCGAGCGCTCGCTTGCCCTCCACGAGAGCCTCTGGGGGGATCGCGACCCGCGGGCCGCCAAGGTCCTGCACAACCTCTCGGGGATCGCCTACTACCGCGGCCGGACCGAAGAAGGCGAGCGGTTCCAGCGGCGCGCCCTGGCCATCCGCGAAGCCGTCCTGCCGGACGATCACCCCGACCTGGCCGGCAGCCGCGAGGCCCTGGCCCTGTTCCTTCAGAAAGAGGGGAAGGTGGCCGAGGCGGCCCGTCTCCTGGAGCGCGTGGCCGCAACCGCCGAGAAAGTCTACGGTCCCGAGCACCCGGAGCTGGCCCGAACCCTCCTCAACCTCGGCCAGGCCCACGCGGACCTCGGCCATCCCGCCACCGCCCTGCCGCTCCTGGAGCGTGCCCTCGCCATCCGCGAAAAGGCCCTGGAGCCCGGCCACCCACGGCTCCTCGAAGCGCGGGACACCCTCGCCAAGTACTGCCGCGAGGTCCACGGCCGGCTGGACGCCAAATCCCGCGATCTCTGCCGCAAGCACGGTTTCTGATCACCCCGCGGTAGCCGTCCCTGGGACCGCCGGCATCCCTGCCGGCCCCATCCAGCTCCCGTTTTTTCATACCCCTCCAGATAGCCCGCCCTACCTCTCAGGATAGGGACCCACCCGCTACAAACGATGAGAAAAAATCCTGCGCTTGTAGGACGACTTAGCCCCCGCCTCTCCCCTACGCTGCTTCCCAGGGGCAAACAAGCCTCCGAACCCAAACTCGAGCTTCTGGGAGGTATAGTCATGAAACGTTTTCTTCTCTCTCTCGTCCTGATCTCCACCGTCGTAGCGCTCACCGGCTGTAACGGCACCGTCAGCTCCGTCAGCTTCCCCGCGGGGTCGCCGTGGGAGGACATGGGCACCGGCATCCTGAGCCCCACCGACGACCTCGTGGCGGTGGCCAGCGGAGCGGGCGTCGAGGCCGACCTTGTTCCGGGCTTCATCGATTCCGGCCTCCAGGCGGTCGTGGCCTGTGGCGGGGCCACCCCGCACATCGTGGGCTGCCCGGACCGTGCATGCGATGCCCAGGCGACCTGCGGCGCCGACCCCGTGATCGAGAAGAGGTACGCCTACACCCTCCTGGCCCATCTGGACCGTGGCCTCTTCACCAGCGGCGGCGTCCAGATCCAGGACGGCTCCGGAGCGACCAAGATGGGGCTCTCGATCAACGCCGGCAACGCGGGCGGGAGCTTCGACGTGGCCGCGGGCTTCAGCGAGGGCCTCATCCCTGGCGTCCAGTTCGAAGACTACGACGAGGCTCGGCGGCATCGGGCTGGCCCCCCACTGGCCCGACTACGGTTTCGGCGAGATCACGGGGCAGATCTGCCCCGGAGGGGTCTGCGAAACCCAGACCGTCGCACAGTGCGACACGGACGGCGCCATTGACGTCCTGGGGTACGCCACGGTCGCCCAGCCCGGCACCTATTCCGGGATCTGCGGCACCGTCCCGGTCAACCTGACGATCAATCCGCCCTACGCGAGCGTCGGCGCCTGCATCAGCCAGCGCAAGGCGACCTGCAACGGCCTGACGGGCCAGGCCCGCAAGACCTGCAACCACGCCCAGATCGGCGTCTGCCACGCCACCTTCAACGTGCCCAGCGCCCACAACTGACGTTCGGCGGGATTTCTCCAGGCCCCGCCGGAGGAACCCCCTCCGGCGGGGCCTTTCAGAAAGGAGAGCCTCATGAGACCTTTCACCTTCCTCGCGCTGGCCCTGCTGCTCGGGCTGGCCGCAATCCCTCCGGCCGCCGCACAAGGCGCCGGCGAAACCGTTTCTTCCTATCGGATCCCGGGCGTCTTCGACGTCGAGACCCGTTCCGCCATCGCGGCCACGGGCGCCGCCATCAACGAGGTTGGCAAGGGCTACGTCCTGGTGGACGCTACTCCCGAGGAAGCCCGGGCGATCCAGCGCCTCGGCCTGAAGCTCCAGCGCTTCGAGACCCCCGGGGAATTCCTCAAAGTCTTCCCGGCGTATGACTCGAATTACCACGACTACGCCGAAATGGTGGCCGAGCTGCAACAGGCGGCTTTCGATCACCCGGCGATCCTCTCGCTGTTCAGCCTCGGCCTCACCTACGAAGGGCGCACGATGTGGGCCGTCAAGATCTCCGACAACGTGGGCGTGGACGAGGACGAGCCCGAGGTGCTGCTCAACCATCATCAGCATGCCCGTGAGCACCTCACCATCGAAATGGCCCTCTACACCCTGAACATGCTCACCGACGAGTACGGCGCCGATCCACGCATCACCGGCATCGTGGACAGCCGCGAGATCTGGCTCACCTTCGATGCCAACTCCGACGGCGGCGAGTTCGACATTGCCACCGGGTCCTACGTCTCCTGGCGCAAGAACCGCCAGCCGAACGCCGGATCGAGCTACGTCGGCACCGACTTGAACCGCAACTGGGGTTACCGATGGGGCTGCTGCGGCGGCAGCAGCGGCACGCCGAGCAGCACCACCTATCGCGGCGCCTCCGCCTTCTCGGCTCCCGAGACCTCGGCGATCCGCGACTTCGTGGACAGCCGCGTGGTCGGCGGCTTGCAGCAGATCAAAACCAATATCGACTTCCACACCTACGGCGAGCTGGTCCTCTGGCCCTACGGCTACACCTACACCGACGTGCCGTCCGACATGACCGTGGACGACCACGACACGTTCGTCACCATGGGCCAGGCCATGGCCGCCACGAACGGCTACACGCCCCAGCAGTCGAGCGACCTTTACATCACAGATGGGACCATCGACGACTGGATGTACGGCGTGCACCGGATCTTCTCCTTCACCTTCGAGATGTATCCGGTCAGCTCCTCGCCCGGCTTCTATCCTCCAGACGAGGTGATCCCGGCCGAGACAGCCCGCAACCGCGAGGCGATCCTTTATCTGATCGAAAACGCCGGCTGTCCCTATGCCGTGATCGGCAAGCAGGCCCAGTACTGCGAGACGCCGCCGGGTGCGCCGGGTGCGCTCAACGCCACGCCGGGCGACGCGCAGATCAGCCTCACCTGGAGCGCCGCGAGCGGCGCCACCCTCTACCGTGTCCACCGCGCCACGGTGAGCGGCGGGCCCTACACGACCGTCCGGACCAACCTCGCCGGCACGAGCTACACCGACACCGGCCTGACCAACGGGACGGCGTACCACTACGTGGTCACGGCGACCAACGGAGCGGGCGAAGGCCCGAATTCGAACGAAGCGTCGGCCACGCCGGTGGCGGCGCCCATCATCGTGACCCTCGTCTCCGCCGCCGCCCAGGATGGCTGGGTGCTGGAGTCGGGCGAGACCACCAACGTGGGCGGATCGATGGACGCCAACGCTTCGACCACCAGCGCCCTGCGGGCCGGCGACGCCACCAGCGACCGGCAGTACAAGACCGCCGTCTCGTTCGACACCTCGGCGATTCCGGACGGCGCCACGATCCTCTCGGCGACCCTGCGGCTGCGCCGCGGCACGGTCTCCGGAACGAATCCTTTCACCACGCACGGCACCTGCTGGGTGGACGTGCAGACGGGCGGCTTCTCGGGCTCGGCGGCGCTCGAGCTGAGCGATTTCCAGACCACGGCCACCGTGGTCCAGGCGGCGAGCCTCACCAACGCCGCGAGCAACGGCACCTGGTCGGAAGGCGGCTTGAACGCCGCGGGCCTCGCGGCCCTCGACAAGACCGGAACGACGCAGCTCCGCGTCTATTTCAACCTGGATGACAACGACGACGGAGGCAACGACTACATCGGCTACTACTCGGGCAACACCTCGACCTCCAGCTACCGGCCGCAGCTCGTGGTGACGTACCAGTAGTGCAGACCGATGGGAGAAAACAACCTGAAAGAGAGTGTTCTATGCGGCGAGCCGCTCGACCTCTTCCAGCGGTGCCCAACCCCGGTGAGGCGGGCTCGGCCCTGAAGTCCCGGTGCGCGAGGAGCTGGCGGTGGCGGCTGTCAGAGAGGCGGCGGGCAGGAGAGCCCCGCCTCGGCCCCCTTCTGGCGAATGAGGGCGTTGCAGGCCTCCGCTTCCTCATAGGTGATGTCGATGGCTCCGCCGGGGCCAAAGGCAAACCCGCAGACCCCGTAATGACCAGGAATGACCGTCTGCGACCCGGCGAACCGGACGGGGCTCGTGGTCTGCAGGGCCACGAAATCAGAGAAGCCGGCCAGCGAGAATCCAATGCAGGCCGTCCGCCCGAAGTCGCCGTTCAGGGCCTCGATGAAGCCTTCGATCCGGCCTACACAGGGACATTCGCAGGGCGGAGCCCCGCCGGTCATGCGCTCGAAGTTTCTGCCGACACGGTCACAGGCCCTTTGCGAAGCGTGAGGAGCGTCGCCGTCGCAGTCCATGGCCTCACAGTAGGCGGTGCAGAGGCCATGGGCGGCTCCCGTCAGTCCATCGCAGGCGGTTTCCTCGGAGGGGGGGAGGTCATCGGGAGTGCCGAGAAAGGTGCTGCCCGCGAACGGCTCATAGGGCTGGGCGCTCGCGATTCCGGTACAGAGGATGGCGCCCGCGAACAAAGTCAGGGTCTTTCGCATTATCGAGTCTCCTTGCTCTTGGTCTTCCAGGAGACAACTCCGTCGAGCATCACCTGGCGATACTTGCTTTGGCGCAAAGATTAGCAGCCCTTACGATCCTCTGCTTGCATCGCCGTGAGAGTTTGTTTTTGTCAGGTCCTGAGAGCGCCGCCGGCTCACATCCCGGGGTGCCCGTAGGGGGCTGTCCGGCCCTCCCGGATGCGCTGCACGTACTCGGCGTCGCTCATGGCGTTCTCCCACAGGCCGAACGTGCGGGCTCCGAAGTAGCCGGTGAAGAAGAGGACGAGGACGGCCGCGGCGTAGGCGCGGGGGCTGAGGCGCCGTTTGGCAACCGTCTGGACGCCCTGCGGCCCACGGGCGAATCTCCTGCCGACCGCCGGCGGCCGGCTGCTGCTCCAGGCCCTGAGGGAATGGACGGCCTTCCAGACGACCGCCGTCCGCAATCTTCTGCCCGCCTCGGAGGCCGGCGAGCTGGTTTCCTACGTCGAGGCGATCGTCCGGTCCGTGTAGACGGCGTCAGCTCTGGCTGGCATCTTTCCGAAACTTCACGTGAAGGGCCACCCGCGTGTTCGGCGCCGTTTTTTTCGCGCCGTCACGATCTGATAGCCCCGCTTCCCTGCAATTTTCGACCTGCTCCCATCACCTCTTGGATAGATCGCCCGTCAGAGGGAGGCCCACAACATGACGGCACCCTTGAGAGTGGCCCTCGCTGGGAGGTGTCCACCAGACGGCGGCTCGGGACTTGAAGCGACACGACCACCATGGCCTTCTGGGAGACCAGAGGAGGAGAGGAGACTCGGAGATGATCAAAATTGCGAAGCAAATGCTGCTGCTGTTGCAAACGTACGGCCGCTCCGCCGCATTTCCTTGCATATTTATGCTTGTGACCTTTTTGTGCGCGGCTTTGCCGGCCGCGGGAGACTGTTGCCCGGGTCTGGGGGCGGTCTGCCGTGACGGGTACAAGAGCGGTTGGTTCGAGTGTTGTGGCAAAGGTGGCTGTAACATCTTCTGCTGCAACTGTGCGGGAGGGTGCCGGCAACCAACCTGGGAAGGCTGCAAGTCCTATTGCGAGTACGCAGAGGGGGTCTGTCATTCCGGGTGTGATCTATGTATTGGCAAGTACTGCGGCACGGCGGCGTGCCATAGCGCGTGTCGCCGTGATTTTGCGGGATGCCAAGGAGCTTGCATGGGGGGGAAGGCCAGCGCGCAGATGACCTCCAGCGCACAAACGAAGTTCGATTTGCTCGATAGTAGTAAAGACGGATTCCTCACGTTGGCCGAAGTAGAAGGGAAAAGTAAACGCGTGGAGCTTTGCGCAGAATCAGAAGAGGATCTAAGAAAGAAGCTCGTCCAGATGGACGCGAATCAAGATGGCAAAATCAGCCGCGAGGAGGCAGGGATTCTCAAGCAACATCCGTAACGCGGAGCCTTATCCCAGGATCACCCTGAAATGCCCGCCAGAAACCCCGCGAGCTCGGCCGCGTCTTCCACCCGCGCGCAACGGTCGTGGAAGACGAACCCGATGGTCCGGCCGGGGGCCGGCTCCCGGAACGGCAGGTAGCGCACGAGCCCGCCGCAGTCCAGACCCGGACCCACGGCCATCTGGGGGATCAGGGCGCAGCCGCTGCCCGTGGCCACCAGGTGCCTCAGGGTCTCGACGCTCGCGGCCTGCGCCGGGCTGGAGGTGGTGTCGGGCGTCGTGCCACAGGTCTCCAGCGTCTGCTCGCGCAGGCAGTGCCCCCGCTCCATGAGGAGCATCTCCCGGGGCTCGATCTGCCCCAGGCTGACCTCCGCCGCTTGCGCGAGGGAGTGGCTGGACGGCACGGCCAGCAGGAACCTCTCGCGCAGGAGAGGCGTCTCGGTGAGGCCGAGCTCGCCCGTGGGGAGGCAGACGACGGCGGCGTCGAGCGAGCGGAGCCGCAACATCTGGAGCAGGGCCTCGGTGAGCGCCTCGGTCAACACCAGCTCCAGCCGGGGATAGCGCGCCCGCAGCACGGCCAGGAAGCGGGGCGCGTAATAGGGCCCGATCGTGGGCACGAGACCGAGGCGGAAGCGGCCGGAAAGGCGCTCGGCGCGGGTGCCGCCCCGGCCGATCTCGGCCAGCTCTTCGAGCATGGAGCGCATGCGCTGCACGACCCTCTGGCCGGCCGGGGTCACGGCCACGTGCCGGGAGGTGCGGTCGAACAGGCGCTCGCCCAGAGCCTCCTCGACCTTCTTGACGGCGGCGGAGAGCGACGGCTGCGCGATGGCCAAGTCCTCGGCGGCCCGGCCGAAGTGCAGCCTTTCCGCCAGGGCGACCACGGCGCGCAGGTCGCGGATCGAGAGTCCCTCCAGTCCATCCATAAGAATTTCCGATCGCATCGATAAAAATCCTCGCGTTGTTCTATTGAAGCGGCGCGCGTAGAGTAACCCAATTGCGTTGGAAAAAGCGCGGAGGAAAAGACCATGGACGAGAAGAACGAGAAAAAGACGACGTTGACGACCGCTTTCGGGATTCCGGTGGCGGACAACCAGAATTCGCTCACGGCCGGGCCGCGCGGACCCGTGCTGCTCCAGGACGTGTATCTGCTGGAAAAGCTGGCCCACTTCAACCGCGAGCGCATCCCCGAGCGCGTGGTGCACGCCAAGGGAGCCGGCGCGTATGGCTATTTCGAAGTGACGCACGACCTCACGCGCTACTGCAAGGCGGCGCTGTTTTCCGAGGTCGGCAAGCGTACGGAGGTGGTGACGCGTTTCTCCACGGTGGCGGGGGAGAAGGGCTCGGCGGACGCCGAGCGCGATCCCCGGGGCTTCGCGGTCCGTTTCTATACCGAGGAGGGGAATTACGACCTGGTGATGAACAACACGCCGGTCTTCTTCATCCGGGATCCGTTGAAATTTCCGGATTTCATCCACACGCAGAAGCGGCATCCGGAGACCAACTGCAAAGACGCGAACGCTCACTGGGATTTCATCTCGCTGTCGCCCGAGTCGCTGCACCAGATCACCACGCTCTTTTCCGACCGCGGCACGCCCCGCTCCTACCGGCACATGCACGGTTTCAGCGGCCACACGTTCCTGTGGGTGAACGCGGCGGGCGAGGGGTTCTGGGTGAAATATCACTTCAAGAGTGAAACGGGGATCGCGAATTTCACCCGCGAGGAGGCGGTCGACATGGCCGGCGTTGATCCCGACCACGCGACGCGCGACCTGTTCGAAACCATTGCCGGTGGTGGAGAAGCGGCCTGGAGTGTCGAGGTCCAGATCATGCCTGTGGCGGACGCGGCGACCTACCGGTTCGACGTTTTCGATCTCACCAAGGTCTGGCCGCATGGCGACTATCCACGCCAGAAATTGGGCCGCATGGTGCTCGACCGCAATCCCAGGAACTACTTCGCCGAGATCGAGCAGGCGGCGTTCTCGCCGGGCAACCTGGTGCCGGGGATCATGCCGTCGTTCGACAAGATGCTGCAGGCGCGGCTGATCTCCTACTCCGACGCGCACCGCTACCGGCTGGGCGTCAACTACGTGGACCTGCCGGTGAACTGTCCGCACGCCACGCAGGCGAACAATTACTACCGGGACGGCGCCATGAAGCTCAATGGTAATCAGAATGGCTGTCCGGTGTACGAGCCGAACAGCTACGCGGACGCGCCGAAGCAGGCGCCGGAATACGCGCAGATACCTTTCGATCTTCACGGCTCGGCCGCGCGGACGCCGTACCAGCACCCGAACGACGACTACACCCAGCCGGGAAATCTGTACCGGTTGATGACGGAGCCGGAAAAGCAGCGGCTGGTGCACAACCTGGTCACCCACATGAGCCAGGCACGGCGGGAATTCCAGGTCCGCCAAATCGGCCACTTCCTGCTCGCCGATCCCGACTACGGCCGGCGGGTGGCGGCCGGACTGGGGATCGCGTTGTCGGAGGTGGGGCACAAGGAGGAGTTGGTAGGGGTTTGAGGCACTGCCTCTTGTCTTGAAACGAGCCCCCTTTTTCAGGGGGCTTTTGTGTCTCCGATACTCCCGCAACAGTCGTTGCGCGCTCACATCCCGGGGTGCCCGTAGGGGGCTGTCCGGTCCTCCCGGATGCGCTGCACGTATTCGGCGTCGCTCATGGCGTTCTCCCACAGGCCGAACGTGCGGGCTCCGAAGTAGCCGGTGAAGAAGAGGACGAGGACGGCCGCGGCGTAGGCGCGGGGGCTGAGGCGCCGTTTGGCAACCGTCTGGACGCCCAGGCAGTCCTTGATGGGGCAGACCGCCACGCAGTCCAGGCAGCTCACGCACTCGGGGGAGAGGACGTTCAGCTTCTTCGACACCGGCAGGCGTGCCATGCACACCCGGTCACAGAGCCCGCAGTCGATGCAGGTCTGGGAGTTGCGTTGGATGCGCGTGGGCGACAGCCACGAGGTGAGGCCGAGGAGGGCGCCGTAGGGGCAGAGATACCGGCACCAGAACCCCTTGTAGAGGAGCGAGGCGGCGGCGAGGACGAAGAGGACCCAGGCGCCCACGGCGGTGAGCTCGGTGAAGAAGACGCCTGTCTTGACGTCCGCCAGCCGGTTGTAGGGCGAGTCGATGAAGGAGCGCAGGGCGGCCTGGCTCATGCCGAAGATGGCCCAGAGGAAGAAGGCGCCCAGCAGGTACTTGAGGCCCCGCAGTGGGACGTCGAGCCACCGCCAGATGCGGAAGTTGCGGCCGAACATCCACCGTCCCAATCGTGCCAGCCCCTCGGAGAGGAAGCCCACCGGGCAGATCCACGAGCAGAACGACTTGCGCAGCAGGATCGCGGACACGAGGGTGACCAGCACGAGCAGGGCCGCCGCCGGATGCACGGTGTTGAGCGTCCCCGTACGGAACCAGTCGACGAGCCCCATGAGGCCGCTGATGGGGAGGAAGCCCTCCACCCCGGGAGGGCGGTGAGGCAGGGGGAGGCGCCCGGCCTGGGCCGCCGCGACGAAGCGGGCAAATTGGATACCGAGAAGGACGCAGGCGAGGGCGAATCCGGACTGCACCAGGATCCGCATCCGGAAGGTTTTCTCGCCCTTGCGTCCCACCTTGCCGGTGATCCACTTGTCCCATTGCATGCCTCAACTTACGCCGGGCATCGTGGTTTTCGGACCACCCCGCGGCACGGGGCCGCGGAGTCTCCAGGGGTGGGGCCGCTTTCGGGAGGGCTACCGGCGCCAGCGCACGGCGAAGCCCCAGACCGTTTCGTTGGCCTTGTAGGTGCCGGTGCGGGAGGGGTTGTCCAGCTCCTGGCCGCTGACGCTCCGGTCGTCGTGGTCGTGGTAGGAGTAGCCCACGTCGAAGGAGAGCTGGGGGAAGTCGTAGCTGAAGCCGAGGCCGTAGACCAGGGCGTCGCCGCGCGGGAAGCCGGGCTCGGCGGTGCTGTTCGGCACCGGCGAGGGCTCGGAGGCCACGCCGCCGAAGAGGACGAAGTTGTCGGTGAGGTCCCCCTCGACGCCCAAGCGCAGGCTGGTGGTGTCTTTCCAGTCGCGCGGGGTGCGCACGGTGGGGCCGTCCCCGAAGACGTCGGGATCGTAGGTGACGTCCGTGGATTCGAGGCTCGACCAGCCCACGAGGCTCGCGTCGAGCTCGATGCGCAGCTCGGGGTAGGGGGCGTACCAGACGCCGGCCCGGATCTCGCGGGGGAGCTCGAAGGACTGGCGGCTGCTGCCGCCGCGGTTGAAGTTGGTTTGGATGGCCGCCTCCACGGCCGGCGGGAGGCCCGCGGGCACGTCGCGCGGGGTGTAGCTCAGGTCACCGTTCCCCTTGAGCCGCTCGGGGCTGCGGTAGACGGCGCCCCAGCCCCAGGAGGGAGCGGCATAGTGCACCGCGAGGTCCCAGGCCAGGGCGTCGACGTCGGCGCCGGCGTTCCTCTCCACCTCGACGGGGACGGGGGCCGAGCCGCCGGAGGTGACGTTGAAGCGGGCGTTGTCCTCCTGATCCAGGTTGCCCATGGCGTAGCGGACGCCGCCACCCACGCTCCACCCCTCGCCCAGGTCGTAGGCCAGCACGGGATGCAGCTCGAACACCCGCAGCTCGGTCAAGCGGTTGACGAAGCGGCCGGGGAACAGCCGGGGCCGCCAGTCGATGCGGTAATAGAAGGGGGAGTCGAGGCCGATGCCGAAGGCGAAGGGACCCTCTTTCTGCTTCCACGTGGCGTAGAGGAGCGGCGGGAACTGGATGATGTGCTTGGCGGAAAACCGGCCCGACGCGCTCTCATAGCTGTCCTGGGCGTTGTCGAAGTCGAGGCCGGCCTGGAACTGGAAGCCTTCCAGGCGGGTGATGGCGGCCGGGTTGTAGGTCACGGCCGAGGGCTCGGAGGCGCGGGCGGTGAAGGCGCCCACCTGGCCCATGGCGCGGCCGCCGTGTTGGAACAGCCCGAATCCGGCGGCCGAAGCGAGGTCCGCTCCCGCGAGGGCGGCCACGAGGCACGTCAGGACGGCGCGGCTTGCGTGTCGCATAGGGGTCTGTCTCTCCTTGAAAAAAAGGGAATCGTCGATCCGGTCCTCTCGCTCACTCCATGGAGCTCACTCTACGGAAAGTATCTCCGGCAGGATCCGGTCGCCGGTCACCGTGAGGATAGCGAGGGTCAGGGGGAGATGGAAGCGCCGGGGGCCGCAGGCGCCCGGGTTGAGCAGGAGGCACGGGCCACGCCATTCGAGCTCCGGCCGGTGGGTGTGGCCGTAGACGATGAGCCGGGCTTGGCGGGTCCAGGCCGGGTCGGCGTCTTCCCGCCGGTGGACCATGCGGAAGGGCAACCCCTCCACGGTGCCGGACACCACCTCGGGCAGGGCGTCTGCCGTGGCGCCCGAATCGGTGTTGCCGCGCACGGCTTCCACCGGAGCCAAGGCGCGGAGGCGCTCCAGGAGCCCCAAGTCCCCCACGTCGCCGCCGTGCAGAATGCGCCCGCAGCCGGCCAGAAGCTCCAGCACCCGGGGGCGCAACAGATTGTGCGTGTCCGAGAGAATTCCCACTCGCATGGTCCCCGCCCTTCCTTGCAAATCTGGAGCCGTGACGCCCGTGCGGGAGGCGCCGGAAAGAGAAAAAGCCCGGCAGGATTGCTCCCCCGGGCTCATACATCTTCAAACAGATTCAGAACTTCTCAAAAGATCGTATAAATCTCTCTCTCCTCCCAACCAAGAACAACAAAAGACTTCAGGTACTGCAAAAAATAGAGAGCGGCTCCTCCCTCCGGTGCCAACCTCTCCCCCCCTCGGGCTACAACGTGGGAGGAGTGTAGGGGAGGAGGATCGGGGAGTCCTCAGAGCTACGCTCAAGCTTCCTCAAAAAACATCAAAAAGGGGCTCATTCCCAAGGGGGCCGGCGTGGGGTACAATTCTTGACGGCAACTCCCGTACTCCTTTCAGGACGGTTTTCCTCTGAAACTGGGAAGGAGCCCGGCCATGCTCGAATCCACCCCATGACCACGAGTCCTCCGGCAGCACGGGGCGAAAAGCTCCTCTACGAGTTCGACGCTTTCCGGGTCGATCCCGTCCGGCGCCGCCTGTTGCGGGACGGAGATCTGGTGGCGCTGACGCCCAAGTCGTTCTCGATCCTCCTCGTCCTCCTCGAGAGCCGGGGGCAGGTGGTGGAGAAGGAGGAGCTGATCCGGCGGGTGTGGGGCGACGCCTACGTCACCGAAGCCAACCTGACCCAGAACGTCTCCTCCCTGCGCAAGGCGCTGGGAGAGCGGGCCAACGACCATCGCTTCGTGGTGACCGTCCCCGGGATGGGGTACAGCTTCGTCGCCGAGGTCCGGGACGTCCAGCGGGATCCGACGGTCGAGATGGCGATGCTGGACGAAAGCGGGGTTTTTCGCCTGCCGCCTCCCAGCCTGGACGAGAGCGGCGTGTACCAGCTGCCGCCCCCGGCCGCGGCGTCCCCGGTGTCCCCGGCAGCCCAGGCGTCTCCGGCCGCGCAGGGGCCGCCGCCGCGCGTCAAGGGCCGGCGCCGGTTCCTGGTGGCGGGCCTGGTGTTGGGGTTTTTGCTGGCGGTGGGCCTGGCCTGGATCTACAACCGCCAGCGGCCCGCCGGAGAGGCGCCGGCGCCGAGTCCGGCCGGTCCCGGTCCCAAGGCCGGCGATTCCGTGTCCGTCCGCCCGTCGGGATTCCGTCCGACGGTGGCCGTCCTCAAGTTCCGCAACCTCGCGGGCAACCGCCAGCAGGACTGGCTCGCCGCGGCGCTGGCCGAGATGCTGACCACGGAGCTTTCCGCCGGCTCCAAGGTGCGGATGATCTCGGGCGAGGAGATCGCCCGCGTCAAGCAGTCCCTGGCCCTTCCCTATACCGAGGACATGAGCGAGGCGAGCCTGCGCCAGATCCATGACGGGCTCGGCGCCGACCTCGTGGTGATCGGCTCTTTTCTCAGTCTGGGCGATGCGGCGAACGCCAAGGTCCGCATCGACCTGCGGGTGGTGAGGGCACCCGAGGGGGACACGGTGGCCTCTCTGGCGGAGGTGGGGACGGAGGAAAACCTGTTCGATCTGGTGTCGGTGGTCGGCGGCAAGCTGCGGCAGGGGCTGGGCTGGGCCCAGCCTTCCCCGGCCGAGGCGAAGGCGGCACAGGCCCTGCAGCCGGGCAACACGGAAGCCAACCGGTTGTACAACGAGGGGCTGGCCCGTCTGCGCGCGTTCGATTCGGCGGGTGCGCGCGACTTCCTTTTGCAGGCTGTGCAGGCCGATCCCCGGTCGGCGGTGATCCACTCCAATCTTGCGCTGGCCTGGAGCAACCTCGGCCACGAAGCCGAGGCGCGCCGTGAGGCGGAGCAGGCCGTCGAGCTCGCGGCGGCTCTGCCGCAGGAAAAGCAGCTGGCCATCAAGGCCCGTTTCAACGAGGCGAAGAAGGACTGGAGCCAGGCGGGCGAGATCTACCGGTCCCTGTGGACGTTCTACCCCGACAATCTGGAATATGGGCTGGGATTGGCGAACAGCCTTTTGAACGCCGGCCGGATCGCCGAGGCGCTCGCCACGGTGAGCTCGCTGCGCCAGCTCCCCCCGCCCGCGCGGGACGATCCGGGGATCGATCTCGTCGCCGCCCAGATCGCGCGCCAGCGGGGCGATCCCGGGCAGGAGCTGCGGCTGGGGAAGATCGCGGCCGAGAAAGGGAAGCGGCTGGGGCAGACCCAGGTCGTGGCCGAAGCGCTTCTCCTCCAGGGGGGCGCTCTGTACATCCTGGGGCGGCCGGATGAGTCGATCGCCTGTCTCGACCAGGCCGAGGAGCTGTTCGCGGCCGCGGGGAACCAGGCCGCGCGAGCCCGCACTCTCAACCGGATCGGGGCGGCGCTGCTGGACATCAGCGATTTTTCAGCGGCCAACAAACGCTACGAGGAGGCGCTCGCCATTGCCCGCCAGCTCGGTTCGACCGAGCTGATCGCGAAGCAGAGGATCGCGATGGCGTTCGTGGCCGCCGACCTGGGCGACATGGAGCGTTCGCGGGCTCTCTCCGAAGAGGTTCATGCCCGTTTCGTGGAGCAGGGAGACCAGCTCTATGAGGCGCGGAGCCTCTACAAGCTGGCGGAGATCTTGTGGGACATGGGGGACGTGGCGGCGGCCCGCCAGGACTACGACAAGGTGCTGGTCCTGGCCCGCCAGGGCAGCAACCAGGTGGAGGAGATGCGGGCGCTGAACGGGATCGGCCGAAGCCTTGCCGCCAAGGGCGCGCTCAAAGACGCGCGGCGGCACCAGGAGCTGGCGCTCTGGATCGCCCGTTCTTCCCACGACCCGTTTCTGACCGCCACCTACCGGGCCTCCGTGGGACAGACCCTGGTCCTGCAGGGAGACCTGCCCCAGGCGCGTTCCCGCTTCGACCTTGCCCTGGCGGGCAAGCGCCAGGTGCGCGACCGTCTCGGAGCCTCCCAGACTCTGGGCCTGCTGTCCAGCCTGGCCCAGAGCCAGGGGGACCTCGGCCCGGCGCGGAGGTTCGCGGCCGAGCAGCGCGCCCTGGCCGATCAGATCCATGCGGTCCTGGCGAGTGCCAGGGCACTTCAGCGCCAGGGCCAGCTGGACGCCGCGGCCGGTGATCTCGCGGGGGCCCGGGCACACCTTGCGGAGGCGTTGGGCCTCAGCGACTCCCGCAAAGCCGCCCTGCTTTCGGCCGAGGTCCGCCTGGATCTCGCCCGGGTCGCCTGGCTGGAGCGGCAACCGGCCGAAGCCGAGAGCCTCGCGCGGGAGGTGGCGGACTGGTACCGCGCGCGCGGCATGACGGATGGCCAGGCGAGCGCGCTCGCCCTGCGGTCGCAGGCTCTCCTCGGGCTGGGCCGGATCGGTGAGGCGCGGGAAATTGCCGCCCAAGCCCGCTCGATCGCCGAGAGGAGCGAGAACGTTGAGCTCAAGATCGAAGTGGCCACGGCCGTGGCGCCGGCGGTCGCCGCGGCGACCGGGCAGAAGACACCCCAGGGTCCACTCCATTGGGCGATCGGAGAAGCCGCGCGCCTTGGCTACGTGGAGGCCGGGCTCGAGGCACGGCTCACCCTGGGGGCGCTACGGCTGGCCCAGGGAGACACCGCCGCCGGCCGCAAGCTTCTCACCGAGGTCAGGCGGGACGCCGAGGCCCGAGGGTTCAAAGACCTCGCTCGCCGGGCGGCGGCGGCTCTCGAGAGTGAGACCGCTCCCTTGGGGTGAGTCCCTCCCCTCAGCAAACCGACAGGACCGGGTGGCCGCAGATCGCCTTCAGCGTCTTCGCCACGTCCGAATAGAACGGCCCCGTGTAATCGTTGGGGCCGAGGGCCCGCGAGACCAGGGCGACGTCGTCGATCGAGAGGATCCCCTCCAGGCAGCCCGCCTCGTCGAGCACCGCCAGCCGGCGCACCTGACAGCCCCCCATGATCGCCAGGGCTTCCGTAATGTCGTCCTCGCTCGAGCAGGTGAACACCTCACCGCTGCCGATCACTTCCCGGACGGTGAGCTCCGACGGCTTGCAGTCCTTGGCGGCCACGGCCAGGCAGATGTCGCGATCGGTCAGCATGCCGATCACTCTCTTGTTGGTATCCACCACCGGCAACACTCCACAGCCCACCTCCTCCATGGTCCGGCCAGCGTCGGCCAAGTGGGTCCACGGATGGCAGAACCGAGCTTCACGGCGCATGATCTCTCGTACTCTCATGGCTGCTCCTCCTTGAGGCGGGTGCGGGCGGCCCAATCGCCCTTCCGCTCCCCCGAGGAAACGCTAACGCCTGGCGCCACCCGGGGGACCCGCCGGCGGGGTGGCCTGGCCCGCGTCGCCGGGTAGGGCGCCTGGCCTGTTGGCGTAGCGCCCGTGGGACCGCCGGCATCCCTGCCGGCCTACTTACCACCTTTTTCGGGGCCGGCGCCTTGGGATTTTCACCGCGCCCCAGCACGGCGAAAGAGCAGCAGGTCAGCCAAGCCGCCCAGGGCCACGGCGGCGAGCAGCGCCGAGCTCCCGGCCGCGACGAGCGGCGCCCGCTCCAGACCGAGCCCCGCGGCGAGCAGGGGGACACCCGCCGTCCACAGCCCGAACACGGCGGCCTGGAGGGAGCGTACCGGAGTCTCGTGCGGAGACAGCGGCTGCTCCTCGAATTCCACTCCTCGATAGGCCCGCATCCACGCGTAGAGGGGGAGGAGACGCTGCTGGACGCCGACCACGATCTGGCCCAGGAAGCCCACCAGCCCCAAGGTCCCATAGACCGGCGCGGCCCGGAGCGTCCACGCCGGATCGCTGGAGAACGCGAGAGCGATCCCCAGCCCCGCGGCCGCGGCCAGGTAGAAGAGGGCCTGGATCGCGTGGAGCACACCCCAGTCCGGACGGCGGAGCGCCTTGGGGGCCGGCCTTGGATGCCGTTTCATCCAGACCACCCGGGAGAGGAACACGGCGAGGCCGGCCACTACGACAAGAGCGGACAACCACACCCATCGCGAGCGCAGCAGGAAGGATGCGAACAGGCCGAGCACGCCCGCTTCGAGCAGGACCGCGCTCAGCGCCACCAGGCGCCCCGCGGGCATGGCCGACGGCAGGAGCATGGGCAGCAGCCGGTAGCCGGAGCCCATCACCATCATCGTGGCCCAGCCCAGGGCAGCCATGTGGGCGTGGGCGTAGACGTTGGTCATCACGAAGCCGCCGAGCACGGGCTCGACCTTGTTGAGCCCCAGGAGCATGCCCAGCGCCGCCGCGATCAGCACGTTCAGGAAGGCGAGGAAGAAGTGGAGCTTCACTTCGCCGGGCACCGGTGCCGGCCGGAGCGCGATGGCCGCCCGGGCCGCCACCCAGAGGAGCCCCACCGTCACCGTGCCCGCCGACCAGACCATCCCCTTCGGGCTGTCGAGCCAGAAGTGGGACACCATGCCGAGGACGCCGATCGCATACATGGCCCAGGCCGTGAAGTCGGGCCATCTCGCCGGCAGACGCGCCCGCAGGGCCATGGGCGCGATCATGTAGAGGGCGCCCAGGATCGAGGCGCTGATCCACCCGAGCGTCACGAGGTGCACCACCGCGACCATCCGCGGGTGATAAAAGAACCCGGCGAAGCGCGCGGGCTCGAACGCCATGGCGCCGAAGGCCGCGGCCAGCGCCACGTGGGCGAGCCCGAAGTAGAGGAGGGGAAGCCGGGTGTGCCGGCGACGGGCTCCGGTTACCGCCTCGGTCACTGTACCGGTCACTTGTACCGCACGCCCCCTTTGATCACCACGTCCACGTCCTGGGTGAGCCTCCTGGAGAGGGAGTATTTCAGAAAGATAGACTTCAGGGAGATGGACCGGGGCTCAAGCGAATCTATGCGGCCTAAAAAAAAGAGAGCGGCTTCTCCGGGGGGGAGAGGGCCGCTTTTTTAAGGAGGAGCCGCACCGATCGAATGGCGCGGGCTTCTTGAAAGGGAGTATGGGGGATGAAGATTACGGTTCACATTAAGCGCCTCGATCGCCTCGATCGCCTCGATCGCCTCGATCGCCTCGGCGATGGGTCGAGTCGCCGAACAGATGGTGGATTTCAAGGAATACTGGGTTGGCCCGGGGTTCCGGTCCAAAAAGAGAGCGGCTTCTCCGGGGGGAGGGGAGCCGCTTTAAGGAGGAACCGCGCCGCCTGAGCACGGCGCGTGGAGCGTTTCTTGATGAGGAGTATGAAGGTCGAAGATTACGATACGCATTAAGCGCTTCTACGCCGTTGCAAGGGGCGCCGCGGGGGCGGAGGCGGGCAGGGGCATGCGCGCCAGGCGCCGGCCGAACCGCCGGCCGAAGATCTTCCCCATGGCCTTGAGCTTCAGGGTCTGCCAGCGGATAGCGGTGGGGGCTCAGCCACCGGCACTCCTCGGGCAGCATCACGAGGCTCACGTGGATGTTGGGCGCCACGCCGATGGGCAGGCCGCGCTCCATGCAGGCCTCGTAGAGGTGGCGGAACACGGGGACCATGTCCTCCGTCCGGGGCGGCTCCAGGTGCTCCAGGTCCGTGCCAACCAGGGGGCGGAACACGCAGACGGTGGGCACTCGCGCCTACACCGGTGATCCAGTCGATGGCGCGGATGGACGACTCCGGCGGCTCCAGGCCGGCGATGATCTCGCCGTTCGTCACCCAGGGCTCGTCCGTGGGGCCCTTGCGGGCGAGGGCGGCGCAGTAGCGGATCGCCTCCAGGTAGTGGTCGAGCCCGTACTCGGCGTGCTTGCCGGGGCAGATCTCCTGGAAGAGCTGGCGGTCGAAGATCTCGAAACAGAAGGACACGCGGTTGACGCCGATCTCCCGCAGGTGGTCGTAGCGCTCGAGGTCGCGGTGCGGCGGCGTCTGGACGCCGACGAGCAGGCCGAGCTCCTTCTTGATGCGGACGATGAACGGCTCCAGGAGGTCGAGATAGGTGTCGCCCTCGTAGTGGCCGGTGTTGAAGTCCACGTAGGTGATGCCCGACTCGCCGCGGGCCGCCCGGACGACCTCCATGACTTCGTCGATCGACTTGTCGTCCGCGTCGTCGATCCCCAGGTTCAGGCCCACCGAGCAGAACTTGCAGTTCGATCTTTGTCCGGCTTGGCCGTCCAGTACTCGCAGACCTTGGCCTGGTAGATGCCGAGGTAGGTCCCCTGGAGGGTGCCGATGCGGGTCATGGGCTTGCCGGTGGTGGTCTCGCGGTCGTACCAGTCGGGGCGGGGCGACAGAGCTCGACGGGGGTGACGTTGCCGCCGTTCCAGCGCAGGATGTAGCTCGCCGCGCTCGCGGTGCAGCGTGTAGGGCGAGCGGGCGGCGAAGCTCTCGGTCACCGGGACGTTGGTCCACAGGTTTCCCGGGCAGGATCAGCTCGAGGCCGCTGCCCAGGCCGGCGCGGGTGCGCAGGATCTTCCGGCCGCCGTCCTCCTCGACCAGGCAGGAGTCGTCGAGCCGGACGCCCCTTGCAGTAGAGGTCGAGCTTGAGCAGGGAAGGGTTGGTGCGCAGGGTCGAGAGCATAGGGGATCTCCTCCGGGTCGTTTCCCAGAGGCTACCGGCAGGAGGGGGGCCGGGGCGCCACCCCAAGGGTGGAAGCCGGGGGCCACCCGCGGGGGTGGGAGACGGTCGCGTTATGGCGTACGTGAACGCCGGCTGCGGGCGGAGGCGAGGACGCGGGTCACGAACAGCCGGCCGAGCAGGGCGGACAGGGTTTTCGCGTCGCCGCGGATCTCCGTCTCCAGGTGTTGCTCGCCCAGCAGCTCCTCGCGGGCCCGCAGGCGGCCGAGCTCGATGGTCTGGAGGAGCACCGGCCAGCGGCGCTCGGTCCAGGAGGCGGTGAGCCGGTGCCGGGGCCGGATCACCACCGTCCGTTCCCGGTAAGGGGAAGGAATGACGTGCTCGAATTCCTCGGGATTGCGGTAGAGGCGCCCTTCGCTCTCCCCCTTCATGGTCACCAGGACGACGGCGTCACACCCTTCCGCGAAGGCCTTCTCATAGGGGATGTTGTCGACCAGGCCGCCGTCGCCACAGCGCTCGCCTTCAATACGGGGCGCGTGGGTGTAGAACGGCGGCACGTAGTTCGAGGCGAGGAGAAGAGCCAGCGGGTCCGCCACGGTACGGGCATCGAAGTAGACGCCCTGCCGGTCGCGCAGGCGGGTGACGCCGATGAAGAGCGGCAGGGCCTCGGGAGCCCGCAGGCGCTCAGCACCGATGTACCGGTTGAAGGTGCGCCGGTGCATCTCGTTGAAACGATAGGGAGAGTGCTCGCGCAGGAGATTGCGGACGTCGAGATACGGCATCCGCGCGAACGTCCGCCAGTAGTGCCGCAGCCGGGGGACCGTGCCGGCCGAAAGGGCCGCCCCGTTCCACGCCCCACCCGAAACGGCCACGCAAAGAGCCGGCCGCACCCCGAGCTCCAGCAGCGTCTCGAGCACGCCGATCTGAAAGGCGCACCGCGCCGAGCCGCCCGAGAGGGCGACGCCGACCTTGCGGGCGGAGCGGAGGAAGTCGAGGGTGGGTGAGGCGGGGGCGTCGGGCATTGGGGGGAACAGGTCCGTCGAGCCATTGTAGCCTGTGGGCTCCCACCCCCTCCACCCCGCGGGGTGGCACCCCTCCGGGTGGCGTGTTCTCCGGTCCATTTCCCCTAGCATGCCTCTAAAGCGCGAGGCCCGATTCCGGGCCGTGCGCGGCAGGGGGGGTACGGAGATGGCCGACAGGCGCAGGATCATCGTGGACGGCAACGAGGCGGCGGCTTCGGTCGCGTACCGCAGCAACGAGGTGATCGCCATCTACCCGATCACTCCCTCGTCGCCCATGGGCGAGCTCGCGGACGCCTGGGCGTTCGAGCGGCGGCCCAATCTGTGGAACACCGTTCCGCAGGTCATCGAGATGCAGTCCGAAGGAGGCGCGGCCGGCGCGGTCCATGGCGCGCTCCAGGGCGGAGCGCTCGCGACCACGTTCACGGCCTCGCAGGGGCTCCTGCTCATGATCCCCAACATGTACAAGATCGCGGGCGAGCTGACGCCCTTCGTGATGCACGTGGCGGCGCGCACCCTCGCGACCCACGCGCTGTCGATCTTCGGCGACCACTCGGACGTCATGGCCTGCCGGCAGACCGGCTTCGCGCTGCTCGCCTCCGGCTCGGTCCAGGAGGCGCAGGACTTCGCGGCCATCGCGCAGGCGGCGACGCTCGAATCGCGCATTCCGTTCCTCCACTTTTTCGACGGCTTCCGGACCTCTCACGAATTGGCCAAGATCGAGGAGCTGACGGACGACGATCTGCGCGCCCTGACCGACGAATCCAAGGTGCGCGCCCACCGCGAGCGGGCCTTGACCCCGGACCGGCCCGTGGTGCGCGGCACGGCCCAGAATCCGGACGCCTTCTTCCAGGCCCGCGAAGCCGGCAACGGTTTCCACCTCTCCTGCCCGCGCATCGTCAAGGAGGTCATGGACCGCTTCGCCGCGCTCACCGGCCGGCGCTACAACCTGTTCGACTACACCGGCCATCCCGAGGCCGAACGGGTCCTCCTTCTCATGGGCTCGGGCGCGGAGACGGTGGAGGAGACGGTGGATTGGCTGATCGCCCGCGGCGAAAAAGTGGGCGTCCTGCGCGTGCGGCTGTTCCATCCGTTCTCGATTCCCGACTTCCTGGCCGCCCTGCCGCCCACCGTCCGCACGCTCGGCGTGCTCGACCGCACCAAGGAGCCGGGCGCCGTGGGCGATCCGCTCTACCTGGAGATCCTGGCCGCCCTGCACGAGGCCAAGGACGAAGGCATTCACGTGGCGGATCCGAAAGTCATCACCGGCCGCTACGGGCTTTCCTCGAAGGAATTCAACCCCGCCATGGTGAAGGCCGTCTTCGACGAGCTGCAAGAAGGAGCGGCCGAAGAATCACTTCACCATCGGCATCATGGACGACGTCACCTGGACGTCGCTCCCCTGGGACGACTCGTTCGACATCGAGCCCGACAACGTGGTGCGAGCCCTTTTCTACGGCTTGGGATCGGACGGCACGGTGGGGGCCAACAAGAATTCGATCAAGATCATCGGCGAAGAGACGGACAATTTCGCCCAGGGCTACTTCGTCTACGACTCGAAGAAAGCCGGGGCCGTCACCATCTCCCATCTGCGCTTCGGCCCCCAACCCATCCGCTCGACCTATCTGATCCGGCGGGCGAGCTTCGTGGCCTGCCACCAGTTCGATTTCCTCGACCGCTTCGACATGCTGGAGGCGGCGGTGCCGGGAGCGGTCTTCCTGCTCAACGCGCCGTACGGTCCGGATGCCATCTGGGACCACCTGCCGCGCGAGGTGCAGGAGCAGATCCTCGAAAAGAATCTCCGGTTCTATGTGATCGATGCCTACGAGGTGGCCCGGCAGGCGGGCATGGGCGGCCGCATCAACACCGTCATGCAGACCTGCTTCTTCGCCATCTCCGGCGTGCTGCCCCCCGCGGAGGCCATCGCCAGGATCAAGGAAGCCATCGAGAAGACCTACGGCAAGCGCGGCGCCGAAGTGATCCAGCGCAACTTCCAGGTCGTCGATTCCGCCGTGGCCCAACTCCACGAGGTGGCCGTGCCGGCCCTGGTGACGGCCACCCGCCGGCGTCCGCCCATCGTTTCGGTCGAGGCGCCGGATTTCGTGCAGAAAGTCACGTCCGTGATGATGGCCAACAAGGGCGACCTGCTCCCCGTCTCCGCCTTCCCGGTGGACGGCACCTGGCCCATGGGCACCACGCAGTGGGAGAAGCGCAACCTGGCGCTCGAAATCCCCCTGTGGGATCCCGACGTCTGCATCCAGTGCAACCAGTGCGTGCTCGTCTGCCCGCACGCCGCCATCCGCGCCAAGGTCTACGAGCCGGCGGCGCTCGAAGGCGCGCCCGAGGGGTTCCGCTCGCGCCCCTACAAGGCGGCGGATCTGAAAGGTTTTCAATACACCCTCCAGGTGGCGCCCGAGGACTGCACCGGCTGTAACCTCTGCGTCAACGTCTGCCCGGCGAAAAACAAGGCCGAGCCGCGCCGCAAGGCCATCAACATGGAGCCCCAGCGCCCTCTGCGCGAGACCGAGCGGGCCTTCTACTCCTTCTTCCTCGACCTGCCGGAGGTGGACCGCACGAAGATCACCCGGGTCGACGCCAAGGGCTCACAATTCTTCCAGCCGCTCTTCGAATATTCCGGCGCCTGCGCGGGGTGCGGCGAAACCCCTTATATCAAGCTGCTCACCCAGCTTTATGGGCGACCGGTTGTTGATCGCCAACGCCACGGGCTGCTCGTCCATCTACGGTGGCAACCTGCCGACCACTCCCTACTCCGTCAACCGCGACGGCCGCGGCCCGGCCTGGGCGAACTCACTGTTTGAAGACAACGCGGAGTTCGGCCTCGGCCTCCGTCTGGCCGTGGACAAGCACCGCGAGCAGGCCATGGAGCTGCTCCGGCTCCTGGCCGGGCAGGTGGGGGAGGATCTGACGGCCGCCATCCTGGCCTGCGGAGAAGGGGAGGCGGACATCCTCGAGCAACGCCAGCGGGTGGCCACCCTGCGCGACCGTTTGCGGACCGTCCAAGGCCCCGAGGCCGGCCGGCTCGACGCCTTGGCGGACGCCCTGGTGCCCAAGACCGTCTGGCTGGTGGGCGGCGACGGCTGGGCCTACGACATCGGCTTCGGCGGCCTCGACCACGTGCTCGCCACCGGCCGCAATGTCAACGTTTTGGTGCTCGACACCGAGGTCTACTCCAACACCGGCGGCCAGCAGTCCAAGGCCACGCCGCTCGGCGCCGCGGCCAAGTTCGCCGTGGCCGGCAAGGACGTGCCGAAGAAGGACCTCGGCCTCCTCGCCATGAGCTACGGCCACATCTACGTGGCCCGTATCGCCTTCGGCGCCAAGATCAACCAGACCGTGCAGACCCTGCTCGAAGCCGAGGCCTACCCCGGGCCGTCGCTCGTCATCGCCTACAGCCACTGCATCGCCCACGGTTATGACCTCGCTCACGGCCTGGATCAGCAGACGCTCGCCGTCAATTCCGGCATCTGGCCGCTCTACCGATTCGACCCCCGGCGCGTGGCCGAGGGCCTGCCGCCGCTCCAGCTCGATTCGGGCCCGCCCAAGGCCTCGGCCCGCGAGTACATGCGCAACGAGACCCGCTTCCGCATGGTCGAGAAGCAGGACCCGGAGCGCTTCCGGAAATTCCTCGATACGGCCACCCGGCAGGCTGCGCAGCGCTACGCCGTCTACCAACAGCTCGCCGGTGTGACCGTCCCTCAAATCGAAAGGGAGGCTTGACACCATGGACCTCTCGACGACGTATCTCGGATTTCGCCTGCCGCACCCCTTCATTCCCGGGGCCTCGCCCCTGGTGGATGACCTCGACACCGTCCGCCGCCTGGAAGACGCCGGTGCCGCCGCGCTCGTGATGCATTCGCTTTTCGAGGAACAGATCCTCCGTGAGCAGGTGTCCGTGGCCCGTTACCTCGACGTGCCCTGCGATTCCTTCGCGGAAGCGCTCACGTATCTGCCGAGCCCGGAAAACTTCGCGCTGGGACCCGAAGAGTACCTGGAGCACATCCACAAGCTGAAGGCCCTGGTCTCCATCCCCGTCATCGCCTCGCTCAACGGCTCCACGGACGGCGGCTGGCTTGGCTACGCCCGGTTGATGGAAAACGCCGGAGCCGACGCCCTGGAGCTCAACGTCTACTCGCTCGCCACGGATCTGACGGACAGCGGCGAGATGCTCGAACGGCGTACGCTCCACATGCTGGACGCGATCAAGAATTCCATCGGCATTCCCGTGGCCGTCAAGCTCTCGCCGTTCTACACTTCGCTCGCCTACTTCGCCCGCCGCCTGGCCGAGCATGGCGCGGACGGCCTCGTGCTCTTCAACCGTTTCTATCAGCCGGACATCGACGTCGAAACTCTGGAAGTGGCACCCACGCTGCGGCTTTCGGACTCGTCCGAATTGTTGCTTCGCCTGCGCTGGCTCGCCATCCTCTCCGGGCGGGTGAAAACGACGTACGCGGTCACCGGCGGCGTCCACTCGGCGCTCGACGCCGTCAAGGCCGTCATGGCCGGAGCCGACGCCGTCCAGCTCGTCTCCACCCTTCTGCGCCACGGCCCGGAACAGCTCTCCCACCTGCGCCGTGATTTGGCGCTGTGGCTTGAGGAGCACGAGTACGAGTCGCTGGAGCAGATGAAAGGGAGCATGAACCTGCTCCGCTGCCCGAACCCGGCAGCGCATGAGCGGGCCAATTACATGACGATTTTGCAGAGCTGGTGGGGGTGAGGCGGCGGGCACATGGAGAATGCCGGCTGTGCTAGCATTCTCCTGTGAGAGCGAAGGTTTACATCGAGACCTCTGTGGTCAGCTACCTCACGGGTAGACCAAGCCGTGACATTGTCGCGGCGGCCCACCAACAGATCTCCCATGATTGGTGGGAGCATCGGCGGAAGGCCTTTGACATCGTGGCCTCCCAACTCGTGCTCAGTGAGGCCCACCTCGGTAATCCAGAGATGGCCCAGCGCAGAATTGCGCTACTCGAAGGGATTCCCCTGCTGGAAGTGACCGAAAGGGCTCAACAATTGGCCGTGGAGATCGTGCAGAAAGGTCTTCTGCCGCAGACAGCTTACCCCGACGCACTCCATATCTCGACGGCCTCTGTGCATCAAGTCGATTATCTACTGACATGGAACTGTACCCACATCGCGAATGCCGAGATTCTGCCCCGGGTTGCGGTGGTTTCTGAGCGCTTCGGCGTAACGCTGCCGTATATTTGCACCCCTGAAGAGCTTTTAGGAGACCCTCAATGAGCATCGACCCGATCGTCGACGAGTTGGACAGGTTACGAGCGGAGCAGATGGAAAGCTATAACTTTGATTTCGATGCGTTCTATCGCGACCTCAAGGAGCAGGAGAATCGGTCGCCGCAGCCAATACAAGCGCCTCAGGAGTCTCCGTCAGGCGATCGGGTAAGCTCGGCCTCCCGGTATCTTTCTCGGCGGTGACGATCCAGAGATCCTCACCGGAGCCACGCCAGGGCGGCGTGGCTCCGGGTTGCCATTTTCAACAGCGGAAAATCAATAGCGGAAAATCGCGGCCACGTCCGCACCGACCGGCACTTCGCCGGCCGGCAGGGCGAAGACCGTTCCGCTGTGGCCGAGCGTCCAGGCCGCGGCGAGGTCCAGGAGATCCTCACCGCCCGGGTGGACGGAGCCGTCCTCGCCAAAGACACCGCGCAGGTCGGCCTGGGTGGAAAGGAACAGCACGTCCACCCGCCCTGTCCGTGCCGCCGGCAGCACTTCGGTGATGTGGATCGCCGCGCGGCCGCTTCCGGCCAGCGCTTCGAAGCGCGCGACGGCGCGGCGCCGGCCGTCCTCAAAGTACGGCCGGGCCACGGGCCGGGCACGGCGGGCAAGCTCGGCATCTGAGAGGTGCTCCGGATTTCCAGGCACGCCGCCGACAGCCACCAATGGCAGATGGCTCACGGCGCGGAAAATCGGCAGGAGGTACTCGACGCCCGCCAGCACGAGGGGCGCGCCCTTGTCCGGCAAGAGCTCCTCGAGCGCCGCGTCGACCCTCTGGAAATAGCGGGTCAGCTCGGCCTTGGCATCCTCCTCGCCGGTGCCGCGGCCATGGTACACCGCGGGCCGCGCCCCCCGTCCGGCCGGTGAAGCGGTGTGATAGGTCAGGATCTGATCCGTCATCTCCTCACCCAGGGCCTCCACCAGGCTTCCCGGCAAGCCCGCGAGGTCCAGCCGGCGGGCCTCCCGGCTCCGGACCTCCAAAACCCGCACCTGGTTCCGGCTCAAGGCGAGCACATGGAAGGTGCCGGTTTCGAGCAAGGGAAGGAGAGGCCGGATCACGAACCGGTTCCCCACCTCCAGCCGCTCTTCGACGGGGAACGGAATGGGGACGGCGCGCACGAAGCCATCCGCCAGAAACAGGGCCAGGGCCTCCTCTTGATGCCGCCAGAATTCGACCTCGTCTACGAGGTCATGAACGGGTGCGAGGAGATCCTTGGCGGCCGGCGAGCCGGCGAGGCGTTCCTCGGCACGGTGCAGCAGGTTCTTGAAGCGGATCCGCGCCGGCTCGTCCCCCGCTCCCACGGGGTGGGTTGGAAGGTAAAACGAGAGGCAGGGGCCAGCCGGGGGGGAGAGTAATCTCTCCATGTCCTCCGGCAGCAACGGTTGAGGGATGATCCGAGCGGGATTTGCGATCGCTGAGCTCATGGCGTACCTCCTGGAGAGGCTCAAACCCGAGTCCTCTGATCCTCTTTTGTCAGAATCTCGGCCGGAGGGGAACGCCTGGGGAGGTGGGATGGGGGCCGCGCCGAGAGGTGGGGCGCGGCGAGGGTACACAGCCTGACAAGCAGAATTAAAAGCCGCTCAGGCCTTCCGCCGCCGAAGCCGGTATGCGCCGAGCCCGCCGAGCGCCAGGGCCAGGGCGAGCAGGCTGCCTGGCGACACCGCGGGGATGTCGGCCACCGGGGTGCCGACGACTCCGGAGAGGGGCAAAGTCACCTGCTGGTTGGAGACCTCGATCTCAATCGGTCCGCCGTGGGCGCTCTGCGTCCACCCCTTGGTCACCTGGAGCGCGCGGAAGGTCCGGCGGTAGAGGAGCCGCGCCTGGACCGTCACGTTCGTGCCCGGGGTGACGCCGGGCGGAATCTGGAACTCCACCGTGGTCGTATCCGTGGCACCCGAAGGAATCTCGGTGTTGGACGTGACCCCCTCGGCGTCGATGAACAACACCGGCCGCACCGTGGGGCCCTGCCCGTTGATCCGCCCTTCGAGCACTTTGGCGAAACCTTTTCCAGGATATCCCGCCAAATCGCCCGGCTGCTCGCCCGGCACGTCATCGCTCCCCCAGAACGGCACCGTGGGACCCGCGACCTGTTGCAGCGGTTGGCCGTTCACCAGCGCCGTCACCACCAGGATGGCGTTGCGGATGGAGACGCCCGTGGGGAACGAATGGCCGGCGCCGAAGTTGTTCACGTCGGCCACCACGCGGACACGCCCCGGAATCTCCTGCGCGTTGACCGTGAGCGCAATGTTGTTCTGCAGCATGTCCGGCGTCGAGCCCACGAAAACGTGGCGGCGGCGCTGGTTGGCCGGCCGGTCCTCGGGAGAGAACACGCAGAGCGCGAGGTCGTCCGTCGCGTCCGGCATATGGCAGTTCTGGCAGTTGCGCTGGCCGGGGCCGGGGACCGCGAAAGAGGAAGCCGCCCACTCGCGATAGGTATTCTGGCCCGGAGCCCCGGTGTCGGGATTCTTGTATTGATGGCACGCGGCGCAAACCAGCGACGTGGCGTGAAGGGTCGAATGCGACACCTTCATGCCCGTGAACGTCACGTCGTCCAGCGGCCCCCAGACGTAGCCGAACGTCGCGAACGCCGGATTGTCGGGAAAGCGGTACGTGGATTTGCCGAGAAAATGCAGCGCGTCGAGATTGTTCTCGTCCACCGAATCCATCTGGTGGCAGGTCACGCAGTTGACGCCTTCGAGGCCGGCCGGGCTCGTCACCTCGTTGAGCATCGTCTGGCCGGGGTTGAAGACGTCCTGCATCGGCGCGTGGCAGGTGGCACAGAAACCCGTCTCTCCGGCGTCATGGGTGTCCCGGAACACGTACCCCGCGCCGCCCCCGGCCGTGCCGGTGCCCGAGAACACGTCCAGCACCCACTCGTTGGTCGCGGTGAACGCGTGGTTCGACTGTTGCCACAAGGGGTAGACCGAATTGTGGCAGCTCCCACAGACGTCCGCCGTCGCGGGCTCATATTTGGGATTGTCCGCGGTGGGCAGCACTTCGAGCCGGATGTCGACTCCGGACGAGGGATTGTTGAAGAAGTCGCCGCCAATCAGGTAGTTCACGGCCGCGGCCCGGTTGTAGGGGATGGACGCCGCGACGAAATAGGCCCCCGGCGGGCTCGACGACAGCGTGAAGCTGCCGTCCGCGGCCGTGATCGCCACCTCCGAGGAGTCGGCCCGGACATGGACCCGCGCGCCCTGAATCGGCGTGCCAGGGTTCCCGCTGCCGGCCACCCGGACGAAGCCCGAGATGTCCCCCCAAGCCGCCGTGGCCCCGAAAGCGAGCGCCAGAGTGGCCACGCCCACCAGCCGCCGTCCCCTCACCATGACCCGATTGAATTCCATGCCCGCGGTCCCTCCAGTCGATCCTCGGCTGCGCCGGTCCAGAATCGACCCGCCTGGTCTGCGGAACGCCAACGGCTGGGGCTTCTGGACGGCCTGAGCTAGAGGGAACCGAGGCTAGCACGTTTTGGGATTTTGAACGACTGGATTCGAGCTGAATGGAGAGGTCGTGAGCCCGGAGGGCGTCCTACTCGTAGCCCAGGGTGCAACCCTGGGAATGGGGAGCGGGGCGCCGTGGATGGATCTCCTCGACGAGAGGGACCGCCTTGGACGGGTGCCTCGTCGTCCCCGTCCCAGGGTTGCACCCTGGGCTACGAGTAGGACGCCCTACCGGGCTCAGATCCACTCGATTCAGCCCTCGCTTCCACTCGATCCAGCTCAGAATCTCGAGATTCCGGCCCCGCACCAGTGGAAACGGAACCGGTTTCCACTGGATCTGCCGCCGAATCTCGAGATTCTGGCCTCGCACCAGTGGAAACGGAACCGGTTTCCACTGGATCTGGCCGGGAATCTCGAGTTTCCGGGCCGGATCCACTGGAATCCGGTCCAGAAATGAAGGCTTCGGGGCTTGGAAGGGGAGTTGGGCGGCCCGGTCAGGGGGCTGCGAGGGCGGAGGCATGGGTTACGCGGTTGCGTCCGTTCCCTTTGGAGGCGTAGAGGGCGCGGTCGGCGGTGTTGAGGAGGGCTCGGCCGTCGCGCGGGGAGAGGGCGGGGTTCCAGGTGGAGATGCCGAAGCTGGCGGTGACGCCCCGGCCGGGCCAGGGGGCGGCTTCGATGGTCTCGCGGAAGCGCTCGGCGAGCACCAGGGCGCCTTCGCCGGGGGTGTCCGGCAGGATCACGGCGAACTCCTCGCCGCCGAAGCGGGAGACGATGTCCGTGCTGCGCGCCTGGCTCCTCAGGAGCACGGCGAGCTGTTGCAGGACGTCGTCGCCCGCCAGGTGGCCGAACTCGTCGTTGTAGTTCTTGAACCAGTCCACGTCCAGGAGCAGGAGGGAGAGCGGAGCGCGCCTGCGGGCGGCGCGGTCGAGCTCGCGGAGGAGGTGCTCCTCGAAGCCGCGGCGGTTGGTGAGGCCGGTCAGCTCATCCGTGCCCGCGAGGGCGGCCAGCTTCTGGTTGGCCTCTTCCAGCTTGGCGTTGGTCTCTTCGAGCTTGCGGCTCTGCTCCGCGATCTGGTCCTCGTAGCGCTTGCGGTCGGTGAGGTCCATCTGGGTGCCGCAGGCGCGCAGGGGCTTGCCGTCGGCGGAACGGCGGATGACCTTCCCCCGGTCCATGACCCAGATCCAGGAGCCGGACTTGTGGCGCAGGCGGTATTCGGTCTCGTAGAAGGGCGTGCGCCCTTCGAGGTGGGCGGTGAGGACCACGCGCAGCCGGGGGAGGTCGTCGGGATGGACGAGGCTCTCCCAGGTGGTGATGCTGGGGGCGATCTCGACCAGGCGGTAGCCGAGCATGTGTGCCCAGCGCTCATTGAAGATGACGTGCCCGGTGGGGACGTCCCAGTCCCACATCCCCAAGTCCGCGCCGTGGAGCACGAGAGCGAGGCGCTCTTCGTTCTGCTGCATGGCCTGCTCGACGAGCTTCTGCTGGGTCACGTCGAGCGCCATGCCGGCGAGGAGGCGCTGGCCGCCGCCGCCGGTGAGGGGAAACTTGTAGCTCATCCAGTAGGAGAGCCCCTCGCCGGTTTCGTCCGCAGGGTACTTTTCCAGGCGGCTGGCGGCCTTGCCCTCATGGAGGATGACGAGATCCTGCAGGCGCAGGGGATCGGCGATCTCCTGCGGCCAGAGCTCATGGTCCGTGCGGCCGATCCAGTGGTCGAGGGGGATGTTGAAGCGGCGCTCGGCGGGCTTGTTGACGTAGAGGTAGCGGCCGGCGTCGTCCTTGATGAAGGCGACCACGGGGCTGTTGTCCATGAAGGCCCGGAAGCGTTCCTCGCTCTCGCGCAGGGCCTTTTCGGCCTCCTTCTGCGCGGTGATGTCCTTGCCGATGCCGAGGAAGCCGTTGATCTGGCCGTCGTCTCCATAGAGGGCGGTGACCGAGAGGCGCACGGGGAAGCGGCTGCCGTCCTTGCGGACGTAGGTCCATTCGCCCTCGTCCGGAATGCCGAGGCGAGCCCTTGCCACGAACGCCTCGAACCCGGCCTCGATGGGGCGCCCGAGCTCCAAGGAGAGGGAGCGGGCCCGGCGCGCCACCTCGTCCGGGTCGTGGAACGCGATGGGCGTCAGCCGGCCGATGACCTCGTCCGCCGTGTACCCGAGGGCACCCAAGGCCCCGGCGTTGCAGGTCTGGATCAGGCCGTCCACGTTGGTGGAGATGATGGTGAAGTCCGCACTGTCGAGGATCGCCTGCTGCCAGGCGCTGGCACGCAGTAGCGCTTCCGGGTCGGCGGGCTCGTCGATTCTCTCTTGCACCATGCTTTCAGATGACCTGGATCGATTATACCCGAATCCTCTTCAGGCGATTTCAGGCATTCCTGCAAGACGTGCCGGCGGGGGTGGGGGAGGCTGGATTGATTCAGGGGAGACGCCCTCACCGCGCCCGGATTCGGCGCCCATCTTCGGCGGTCGCGGTGAACCAAATCGGATCAGTCGCCTGCCACCTGACCTGACCCTGATTGATTGATTGATTGAGGCTTTCCTCTCAGGCCGCGATGCCGAGGTCTTTGCGAGCCTTTCGAAGCCACCCGTTCGCCGCCTTCCGCTCCTCATCAGACAACCCCACCAGCTCTGCTTCAGTCAATTGGAGATCCTTTTTCAGAACCCCCATACCCTCTTTGGGTTTGAGCTTGGCATGGGCATTGGCCAGTGCGACCGCGGCATCGATGGGTCGGTACCCCAGGGATCGGGCTGTGTAGAGGTTCGGGAGCGCCTCTCTGATCCCATCCTGAGTCTCCTGAGCAAGCTGTGCCAGGCCCAGGCAAAAGTGGATCGCGCCGTGCGCTTGAAGCCAGCTGTCGTCGTGGTCCCCGGCCGGCCGGCTTTCCACCTGGTCGAGCCCCTCGTGCAGGAACTTCATCCGTTCCGTCAGCTCGGTCGGGGTCTCCGCTCCCAGGAGGGACGGGGGATGAGTCTCGTTCAGGTAGGTCTCGGCGATTGCAAGCCAGATGTCTGGGGTGGTTCCGAAGCTGAGGGCCTTCTCCCACTCCTCACGGGCCTGCCGCCAGTCGCCGAGGAACGCATAGACCTGCCCCAGCACCAGGAAGCCGGTCGGCTCCTGTGGATTCCAGGCCACGGCTTTGCGGGCCTCCTTGAGAGCCTTGCAGAGAATCTCGCGCGAGGGTGTGGCGTCTGCCTGGGCCTCGAGAAGGTACGCTTTGGCCAGGCAGCGGTAGAGCCACTGGTTGCGGATCTGACGGCCGTGCTTCTTCAAGCGGAGTCTCTCGATAGCGTTTTCGAGCTCCGCCGCGGCCTTTGCCACGAGCTTCCTGTCCAGGGGGCGGCTCTCCAAGGCAGCCTTCGCCAATTGCAGGTGCACCTGTGCGTGGAGCCAGCCCCAGTCTTCCCTTCGCTGTGCCCGAAGCTCCAGGGCCTTGCGTCGCCACGCGGAGATCGCCGCCGCGTCATCAGAGAACGGCCAACCGACGCCGAGGATCTGCATCAGAGCCCGTATGGAGGTCATGGCAGCCCTGGTGCTCGGTGTAGGGAGCTCCTCACCCCAGTAGGGCGGCAGGCCGTCCCCGTCCAGCAAGCTGTCCAACCACTCCAAGCCCATGTCCCAGACTCGGAGCTGATCCTGCGCACGAGCCCTCTCTTCTTCGGCTGCTCCGGTGCTGCAAAGGGGTTGGGCCATGCTTTGGGTCAACGTCGGCACGGCACGGCTGAGAGCCCGGAGCCGGGCGAAATGGCCGGGAGTGCCGCCACCGAGGTCCAGGAACGGCTTCTCCGCGTCTTCCAGGAGCTTTTGCATGCGTTCTTCGGCCAACCCCTCCAAGGTCATCTGGTCGAGGACGCCGGCGTACGCGTCCTCGACTTTAGCCCGATGCGGGCTCGATCCAGGGCCCGCTTCCTCGTCTGCCGCCGTCAACGCCAAGTGGGTACCCAGCCAGTAGAGATCCAACTCGATCCGGCTGTCGCGATTCAGCGCCTCGTCATAGACGCGGTCCAAAGCGACCTCGGTCTCGCGCAGAAGCCGCAGACGCTTCGCTTTGGATTTTGCCGGGGCCCGGTAGAGGACTCGGCTGAGCTCGAAGGCGAGCCACCAGGGGTCGTCTCCCAGTTGAAAGGCTTGCCGGAAGAGGCGGCGGGCAGTCCCGAGCCTGCCAGCGGAAGCTGTGGCGATTGCGAGGTTTCCCATACACAGGGTCGCCACCCGTTGCGCCTTGGCCACCAGGGCAGGCCGGCCCGATCCGGCCTTTCCGACCATCTGGCGCCACGCGAGGGCCGTTGCGATGCTGAGGAGCGGCAGGCACTCTTTCCAGGGGGAATCCTCACTTTGTTTCCATTCGAGCTTCCGGCGTCGGGCAGCGCAGCAGAGACACGCCGCGCAGGTTCCAGAGCCGCGGGTGCAAAGGATCGATGCGCAAACCGTTGTCGGAGTGGCGGCCGGCGCTCTGAGGGTGGCCGTGATCGAAGCGCAGCGAGGCGAGTCCGAGATAGGCGTCGACCGCTGCCGGATCCTGGGCCAGCGCCTGGCGGAGGGCTGCCTCTTCGGCATCTCTGAGCCCCATCTGGTTGTAGATGACGCCGAGGTTGCAGTGACAGCGGGCAAACTGGTTGTCTTCGCCCAAGGCGAGCAGAAACTGCCGCTCGGCCTCATGGAGTTGGAGAGGTGCGCGGCGTTTCGACCTCTGCGTCTCCCGGTACGACCGCAGTCCCGCGGTGAAGTGGCGAACCGCTTGCCATCGTGGCGAGCCGCTCGGCACCAGACTGGTGAAAATCCGGCAGGCCAGCAGCTCCACCAGCCGGGCCAGCTCAGCCCGCTCGGCGTGGCTCGGACCGGCGGCAGGGGGCTGCCCACCGTCCTCCGCCGGCTCTCTGGAAAAATCGCAGAGCTCGGACTCGAAAACCGCCTGCACCTCCCTTTTCTCTTCGAAGCTCACCTGCCAGCTCTCGGAGTGTCCGCCGCCGCTGATCTCGGCCAACAACAGAAAGCCGTGGGACTTGCGGTCGGCGCTCTCCTCACGGAGCAGGCTGCCGGTGATCCGCGGCCCCCTCACGAAAAAGCCGACGGCGGAAAGGATGGCGCCGATGGGGATCTCCACCAGCCCAGCCACCTTGACCTTGGACGAGGGCCCGACGGCCTCCTTGAAGATTTCCCCGATGTCTTCGACGCTCATGGTTACCTGCACGGAGTTGTTCTCCAGCTCCGGCATCACCTCGTCCACCACTTCGTAGAGGCTCTGGATTCTGGCCAGCTCGTGCTGTAGCCGGGCCGCGAGCTCGGTCCCCATTCCCGTCAGCTTGGAGTCACCTTTCGGCTCTGCGAAGGGCTGGATGACAATCCGCCGGCGAGCCCGGAAAGCGCCCACCAACAGCAGCAAGGCGAGTCCCCCCACCAGGATGGACAGGGCCCGGTTCCCCCCGTGCTCCCCTCCGTTCACCGCCAATACGAGGGCGACCGCGGGCAGGGCGAGGAGCACCCAGATCAGGAGGTCGCGGGCGCGGCTGCGCGCCGTCCCGCTCCACCGCGCCGCTTTCCAGGCAAGGTTGCGGAATCCCGGATTGAACCAGGGTACCAGGCCGTTCACTTCGGTCAGTGCCACGAGAAGGAAGGCTAGAGCCCAGAGAGCCGCCGGCAATAGACGGTGCGGGACTACATTCCACCACGGAGCGGAGGCCAGCGCCCCGGTCAATCCCGCTGCTGCCCCCAAGAGCGCCAGCCGGGAGCCGAAGACGATCACTCCGCGAAGCTTTTCGGTTTGCTCCAAGGCCTCCTTGGTAAGGAGAGTCGGATCGACATATGCCCCTCGTGGGCATGACCAGGTCTGCGATCGGGCCACTATCCATGGGAGCCGCTGCAACAGCAGGACCACGGTGAGGAGCGCGGGGATGAGCATGAGACTGGAACGGTGGAGCTCGGACAGCCAGGGATCCAAGGCAAACATGAAACATTCCTCCTTGTTCCTATTCTTTCGAAAGAAAAGAAATAAGCTGCCACCTCAACAGGTAGTCAGGTGCAGCGCCGCAAGGTGGCTGTCGCCCGCGAGCCGCCGCGAAATCCTCCTCCGGGGCCGTCTATCCCGTGTGAAGGCTTGGGAGGCCGAAGGCCCAAGGTCTGCCTGTTTTTGAGAGGAGACGCCAGCGATGCCGCCGGAAGAGAGCACTGCCTATCAAGTTGCCCGGAGTCGCCCGGAACCTCCGGGCGAACGTGGCCCGGGGATCGTTCCAGCGCTGGCTCTTCGGGGGGCTCAAATCGTTTCCAGTCCCCGTTGCCACCAGCCTGTATCTCGTGGTGGCGCTCGCGGTGGCCGCTTCCCTGGTCTTGCTCAACACCACCATCGCCCTGGTCGCCGTGACCGCCCCGTTGGCCGCCGCCTTCCCGGTGGTCAACAAGACGTTGTTGACTCCGGGGCTGCTCAACGACCTCACCACGACGTTCAACCTCGTCGTCGCCTGGATGGTCGTTTTCGGGGCGACGCTCGGAATCGCGAAGCTGCTTCGCAATTGGAAGGTCTCTCCGAGGGTGCGCCTGGGCTGGACGGTCTTCACAACGCTTTTCTTTACGGCCACCTTGTTCGTCATCATCAGCGCGGGCCTGGCCGTTCCCCTGTTCGCCTACGGCCACCTGCAAGACGTCACCCGGGTTCCGATCTGGCCCGAGCTTCTCGATCCAGCCCGGTTGGAAGCTTTCAATCACGCTTTTGGGGTCTGGTCCGTGAGATAGACTGTGGAGGTCCGCTCAAGATCGAAGGGAGGCTTCCATGTACTGTCCCGAATGCGGCAGCGAATACCGGGAAGGCTTCACCCAGTGCGTGGACTGTGAGGTTCCGCTGACGGCGGAGCCTCCTGCCCAAGAATCCGGTAGCCCGAATCTCGAGCTTGTAACGGTGATGGAAGTGGAGGATCCGGGCCGGCTGGCCCTGGCCGAGTCCCTGCTGATGGAAGCGGAGATCCCCTACACCAAGAAAAACGAGCACGTCCAGGATCTCTTCGCCGCCGGCCGCATCTTCTCCAACCCCGTGGTCGGGCCGATCCTCATCCAGGTCACCCTCGACCGCGCGGAAGAAGCGCAGGCGCTCCTGGACGACCTCGACTCGGCGGAGGTGGATTATTCGTTTTATGATGACGAGGAGGATGGCGGGAACGGTGACGAGGCGGAGTGACGGCTCGGCCTTTGCCCGTCCAAATACGGCGTTCACGGTGGTCCACCTCGCCGTCTCGCCCAAGGTGGCGGGGCCAGCGGACACCAACGGCAACGTGCCCTTTGATCACTCTGACTCAGCCTGCAACCAGGACGCCAAGCGGGGCGGGCCGCGATGCGGTTATGATCCGCTCGCCGACCCTTCAGCCCACACAGGAGACCGCATTCATGCCAACGCCTTTCGAGAGCGCCCAGTTGATCCTCAAGCTCTTCGAGCTTCGCCGGGAGCCCGTCCTTCGCGAGGCCCGGATCTGGTTCATTCGTGAGTTCCATCCCGACACCATCGCGGACGTAAAGGCTGTGCTGGCCAGTGAGCACAACCCCAAGCTCCGGATGGTCGTGGGCTATTGGGACATGGCTGCGTCGCTGGTCACTCATCACGCGATCGACCGGGAAATGTTCCTCGACGCCAATGGAGAAATCATCGCCGCCTTCGCGAAAATCCATCCGCTGCTGCGCGAGATCCGGGAGATCTCCGCCGGTCCCGGTTTCGCCAAGCATCTCGAGAGCGTCGTCATGTCCATCCCGGACGTTGAGCCGCGCATGGAGGCCATCCGTCAGCGCTTCCGGCCCCAGCCCGAGGCCCGGTGACGGAATGCGCGGCAAAGCTCTCGCAATCGTGCTTTTGGCTCTCCTGTCTCCCATCGCGGTCCGAGCGGCGGAGCCTTCTCCGGAGGCCCAGGTGACGGCCCTTCTCAAGGCCCAGGCCGAGGCCTGGAGCCGGGGCGATCTGGAAGCTTTCACCTCCATCTATGCTGACGATGCCGCCTTCCTGGTGGCGACCGGCCTGACCCGCGGCCGGCAGGAGGTTCTGGAGCGCTACCGGAAGCGCTATCCGGACGCCGCGGCCATGGGCAAGCTGACCCTGGAGGTGATCGAGACGCACGTATTCCCTCCGGGAAAAGAAGCCGCCGGAGTTTCGGTCGCGGCACGCTGGCGGCTCGAATATCCGGGCCGGGCGGACGGCAAGACGGCGGAGGGGCTCACGTTGATCGTGTTGCGGCGAACCGCGAAATCATGGGAGATCGTGCAGGACGCATCGATGTAAATCGATTTGCCATCCATAGGCGGACTTGCATGGATCACGGCAGCTTATGGGATTCGCGGGGCCTCGGGAAGGCGGGGGTGGGTCTGGTCGGTGCCTCGCCGGCCTGGCCTCACCCCCGCTCCTGGAAAAGGACTACGGAGAAGAGGAGGACGCCATTTCTCCTCCGGCCTGTTTCCAGGCGTTCAACCCGCCGAGGAGGCATGCGACGTTTTTGAATCCTTGAGCCTGCAGATCGAGCACCGCCCGGGCGCTCGTATGCTCAGACCCTCACGTGCAGTAGGTGATGACCAGCTTGTCTTTGGGCAGCTCGCCGGCGCGGCCGGCGATTTCCGACACGGGGATGAGGAGCGCGCCCTTGGCGTGCTCTTGGTCGTAGGACTCCTTGGCGCGGACGTCCACCAGCACGGCCTCGCCCTTGGCGAGGGCCTGGCGGGCCTCCTCGGCGGAGATGCGGCGGGCGGCGGCCAGCGGATCAGCCGGCGGCTGGGGAGTGGCTTGTGGCTGGGCGAACGCGGCGGTTCCCGTGGCGATCCACAGGAGCCCGGCGGCCACCGCCAACCTGGGGTGAAGCTGCATGTCTGAACCTCCTCAGGTTCTGCGGCCCCTCGGCGGGAGCCGCGGGTTGAGGAAGTGATTGTACAGGGCTTGGAACGGCAGCCCCCTTTACTCCGGCTTGGCGCTCGGGCTAGAGTCAGCCGGTCAGCATCCGTCCGGCCGGGCCGGGCTCATCCATCTCCAGACGGTTTTTTCCTCGCGAAGAAGACTATGGGACGCATTTTCGAAACCAGAAAACACACGATGTTCGCCCGGTGGGACCGGATGGCGAAGGCGTTCGCCCGGATCGGCAAGGAAATCACCATTGCCGTGAAGGCGGGCGGGGCCGATCCCGTCGGCAATCCTCTCCTGCGGCGGGTGGTGCAGAACGCCCGCGCCGTCAACATGCCCAAGGACAAGGTCGACGCGGCCATCAAGCGCGCGTCGGGCAAGGAGGCGGAGGATTTCGAGGAGATTCTCTACGAGGGCTATGCCCCCCATGGCATCGCCATCCTGGTGGAGACGGCGACGAACAATCCCACGCGGACGGTGTCGAACGTCCGGGCGCATTTCAACAAGGGGAACGGCAACCTGGCGACCACGGGGAGCGTGAGCTTCCTGTTCAAGCGTATGGGCACGTTCCGCCTGAACCCGGCCGGCCTCAACCCCGAGGAGCTGGAGCTCGAGCTGATCGACTTCGGCCTGGAGGAGATGGGGGAGACGACGGGGGAGAAGGACGAGCCGCAGCTCCTGCCGCGCTGTGCCTTCAACGACTTCGGCCATCTCCAGAAGGCCCTGGAGGACAGGGGGATCACGCCGGTCTCCGCCGAGTCGGAGTACATCCCGATGACGCCGACCACCCTGCCGGAGGACCAGTCGACGGAGGTGTTGAAGCTGGTGGACCGGTTGGAGCAGGACGAGGACGTTCAGCAGGTTTTTCATAATCTGGCTTGAGGCCCCTCACCTCCCCGGCCCTGCCCGCCAGAGCCCCTCATCACCCCGGCCCTCTTCTCCCATCGTCCTCCCCCCCGGCCGGGAGAAGAGGGAGACCTGATCCCGTAAGAATGCCTCTTCGAGCCCCTCTCTTTCAGGAGAGGGGTTGGGGTGAGGTCCGCCGGATTGTTCAAAACAGAGTGCATTCACAAATCCTCCTTTAGGCATGCTTTGAATTGAATTCTTATCACGGATGGCCGGTTCCCTATAAGCTTCTCTTGGCGCTTGCCTCTGTCGAGACGGGGGAAAAGCGGTTAGAATTGGAAGATCGATTACTCGCGTTCTTTGGGGAAACCTGCCGTGCCAGGACTGAAGGAGAGGCTTCAAGTCCCTCTCGAGGTGAGAGAGGCCGCGGACCGCCAGGCGGCCCAGCGTTCAATGCTGGGCGTGGTGAGCTATCCGTTCGTGGTCGTGGCCCTTGGCCTGGCGTCGGGCCTGCAGAAGAAGTTGCCGGCCGTCTTCCTCCTGGCGCTGGTCTCCGTCGTGGCCCTGGTCGTGCTGCGGGTGGTCCTGGCTTGGCGCTTCGAGACCATCTTTGCCGCGGGCCCCCGGCGCTGGCGCCTCCTGTTTTACGGCTCCCTGCTCCTCAATGCCGCGATCGTCGGCGGGTTGTTCTTCGCCGTCGTCAACAGCCTCGGCATGGTGAAGGAGTCGTTCTTCGTGCTCACGGTGTTGGCGGTGATCGCGAGCATGGGCGTCATCATCTACTCGCATGCGCCGCGCGTGGTCGCCTTCTTCGTGGCGGCTCTGCTGGTGCCGGTGCTGCTGGCTTTGTTCGGGGTCATCGGCTCGCTGAGCTGGCGGCTGGGCAACTGGGAGAGGCTCTGCCTGGTGGTGTTCTTGGCCTATGTCTTTCTGCTGGGCCGCCACCTGTACCGCGAGCGTTGGGAGGGGCTGATGCGCGCACACGAGCTGCGCGAGGCCCGGGACGAGCTTTTGCGGCTGGCGGACGACCAGGCGGTGGAGCTGCGCAAGGCGAACCTGGATTACCGGCGGGTTTTCGAAAACGCGCACGACGCGATCCTCATCTTCCGGCCGGAGGACGAGGTCGTCCTGAACGTCAACCGCCGGGCCTGCGAGGTGTACGGCCTTTCCCCGGAAGAGTTCATCGGCATGTCGCTCGAGAAGGATCTCGGAGAACGTGCCGCGGGGGCGCAACCAGATCGCCGAGACCCTGGAGCGGGGGGTTTTCTACAACTTCGAGTCGACCCAGTTCCGCAAGGACGGCACCCCGATGTTCCTCGAGATCAACGCCGCGGCGATCGAGTTCGAGGGGCAGCCGGCGATCTTGAGCATCAACCGCGACGTGACGGAGCGCCGCAAGGCCGAGGGGCTCCGGCTGGCGAAGGAGGCGGCGGAGCGGGCGGACATGGCCAAGGGGCAGTTCCTCGCCAACATGAGCCACGAGATCCGCACTCCCATGGCCGGCGTGCTGGGGCTCACCGACCTGTTGTTGAAAACCTATCTTTCCGCCCAGCAGCGGGATTACGCGCGGTTGATTCAAAGCTCGGCGACCTCGCTGTTGCGGCTGATCGACGACATTCTCGATTTTTCCAAGATCGAAGCGGGCCGGATGGTGATCGAAAAGGTTCCGTTCCCGCTCGTGGAGACTCTGCGTGAGATCGTGGAGCTGTTGCGGTTCAGCGCGCACGGGCGGGGGAACGACCTGACTCTCACGATCGGCGAGGGCGTTCCGGATTGGGCCTGGGGGGACCCCGGGCGGGTGCGCCAGGTGCTCACCAACCTCCTGGGGAACGCGGTCAAGTTCACCGAGGGGGGGACGATCAGCGTCGAGGTGCGGCGCGAGGAGGACGGCCGGCTGCGGCTCGTGGTCCGCGACACGGGGACCGGCATCCCCTCCGAGGCGCAGGACCGCCTGTTCGGGCTCTTCTCGCAGGCGGACGGCTCCACCTCGCGGCGATTCGGCGGCACCGGGCTGGGACTGGCCATCAGCCGGCGGATCGTGGAACAGATGGGCGGGGAGATCGGCTTTACCAGCGAGCCGGGCGAGGGCTCGACCTTCTGGTTCGTGCTGCCTCTCGATCCGGCGGCGCCGCCGGCGGCCTCGGAGACGGCCGGCAAGCAGGGCTCCGGCCCCCGCCGGCCGGGGGGGCGCCGCCGCCGCATCCTGGTGGCCGAGGACAACGTGATCAATCAGCTCGTCATCGTCCAGCAGCTCTCGGTGCTGGGCTATGAGGTGCTGGCCGTGAACAATGGCCGGGAGGCGCTGGAGGCGCTGGAAAAATCTTTCTATGACCTGGTGTTGATGGATTGCCAGATGCCGGAGCTCGACGGCTACGAGACCACCCGCCGCATCCGCACCGAGGGTTTGAAGGAGAAGCGCCGGGTGCCCATCGTGGCCTTGACGGCCCACGCGATGAAGGAGGATCTGGACCGTTGCCTGGCCGTGGGGATGAACGACACGATCACCAAGCCGTTCACCGAGGAGATCCTGAGGCGGAAGCTGGAGCAGTGGCTCGGTGGCAGCCCGACGGAGATGGAGCCTCCCCGCCCGAGGCTGGACAGCCCGCAGACGCTGGACGAGGAGCGGTTGCTCGAGCTGCGGGAGTTCGGGCGGATCCAGGGGCGGGACGTGCTGGGCGACCTCATGGAGACCTTCGAGGCCCAGGCGTACGTGTCGGAGATCCGCTCGGCGCTCACGGCCGGCGACTGGCCGCGGGCCGAGTGGCGGACGCACACGCTCAAGGGCACCAGCGCGATTCTGGGAGCGAACCGCCTGGCCAACCTGTGCGACGAGTTGGAGCACGTTCTGCGCGTGGGCGGCGTCGAGGCCTGCGCGAGCCTGCTCGACGCCATGGAAGAGGAAGGGCACCGGATCGTTTCCGCCCTCGCCAGCGCCGCGGGGGCGTCGCGATAGTATTGCTCTTATGGCTGAAGGCACGGATAAAACCTTTCAGAAGATTTACGCCGTGGTGAAGCGAATCCCGGAGGGCCGGGTGGCCACCTACGGCCAGGTCGCGGCGCTGGCGGGCCTGGCCGGCCGCGCCCGCCTGGCCGGCACGGCGCTCCGCGAGGCGCCGGAGGAGTTGGTGATCCCCTGGCAGCGGGTGATCAACGCCGGAGGGAAGGTGAGCCAGAGGGGAGGCCTGGGCGTCGAGGAGGGGTACCAGCGGCATCTCCTCGAAGAGGAGGGGGTGGTGTTCAGCCCGTCCGGACGGGTGGATCTGGAGCGGTTTGGGTGGGAGCCGGGGGGGCGGCTCACTCGTAGTGGGTCCAGAGGCGGATCACTCTGACGATTCGCTCGTCTTCGTAAATCTGGTAGACAAGGCGATGCTGGATATTGATCCGGCGGGAGTAGAAGCCTGAAAGATCACCGACGAGCTTTTCGTACGGGGGTGGATTTCGAAAAGGATCTTCGCTGAGAATTGTGAGAAGCGCTTCCGCTCTGGGCCGCAAGCCCGCAGCGGACAACTTCTTTGCATCTTTACTGGCCTGCTTGGAAAAGACAACTTCCCATACGCTCACCACTCCAGTTCCTTGGCGCAATCCTTAATGGGTTCTTTTCCTCCTTCCAGGATTGATTCGCGCATGCCAGGAATCGAGAGCAGGTACAAAGTTTCCTGGATCGAGCGCCAGTCACTCTCAGAAACCAGCATGGCATTCCCTCTTTTTCCCGTGATCTGGATCGGTTCGCTCGACTCGGAAGTCTCCTCCAGGAGTCGGTAGAGATTCGCTCGTGCTTCGGTAGCCGTGAAGGTCTTCATGCCATCTATCGTACGGAAAAGCGTACGCATCGTCAATCTCCTTTATAGCAGCCGGAGCTGCTCGGGCTTCCGAGAGGCCAGCTCCGGCTCAACCCGGCGGTCCAGAAGGGCCTCTTCAAGATCAGCCAGGAACGGCGACGGCCGGGCGTCCCGCGCCTCGCCCCGCACGGTCCTCCGGCGGCTGTGGAAGAGGAAGAGCCGGGAACGGGCGCGGGTGAGGCCCACGAAGAAGAGGCGGCGTTCTTCGGCGAGGTCGGGACCTTCGGCTCCCGGCCAGCTGAGAGGGAGGAGCCCGTCCTCGCAGCCGACCAGGAAGACCACGGGGAACTCCAGCCCCTTGGAGGCGTGGAGGGTCAAGAGGGAGATCCGCTCGGCGCGGGGATCCCAGGAGTCCACCTCGCCGCCCAGGGCCGTTTCGGCGAGAAAGGCTTCGAGGTCGTCTCCCGACCTGAGGGCGAGGGGGCGCAACAGCTCGGCGGCGGCGAGCAGGCCCGTTCGGTCCGGCCCGGTTTCGGAAAGATTCAGAACGGTTTTCTCCAGAATCCGTTCAACACTCCCTTCTCCAGCCCTCTCCCGCAGATGCGGCAAAAGAGCCCGCACGCCGGGCTGCTCGGCCAGAGGACGGTGCGAGCGCTTTTGGAAAGGGATTCCGGCGCGCCCCATGGCTTCGATCAGCGGCGGCGCCTGGGCCTCGGTGCGGTAGAGGATCGCGACGTCGTCGAACGAGAGTTGATCTCCATCTCCGGCGCCCACCCGGCCGCTGTCAAAGGAAAACGCCGACGTGCCGCCGAAAAGCCTTTCCAACGTGTGGACGACCAGCTCGGCCTCGGCCCGCTCCGTCGCGGCCCGCTGAAGAACAACCCGCTCCGAGAAACCGCTGTTGACGGCCACGAGGCGCCGGTCCGGCACCAGGCTGGTGGGGCGGATCGCTTGGCACGCCGCTTCGACCAGGATGCGGCTCGAACGGTAGTTGCGGGTGAGGTGGACGATGCGCGCGCCGGGATAATCCTGCCGGAAACGGAGGAAGAACCCGACGTCCGCACCGCGGAAACCGTAAATCGATTGATCCGGATCGCCAATGGCGCAGAGGTTGCCGTTCGCGGGCGCGAGCAGGCGGATGAGGGCGTACTGCAGGGGATCGATATCCTGATACTCGTCGATCGAGATCCACCGGAAACGCTGCCGGCAGTGCTCGGCGAGCTCCGGCCGGCCCTCCAGCATCGCCAGGGGTTTCAAGAGCAGGTCGTCGAAGTCGAGGAGGCCGCGAGTTTCCAGAGCCTGCTCGTAGAGGGCGGCGCGATCGGCCAGCTCCGGCTGGACGGCCCGCCGGCAGCGGACGCGGCTGATCTCTTCGAGAAGGCGGTCGGCCTTGGCGGCGGTGACGTCGAAGAGCGCCTTCGCGATCTCCACGCGTTCCTCTTGAGTGGCGACGCGTATTTCCTGACCCGGCTCAGCTTGCTCGCGCAGCAGGATCAGGCCCAGGCCATGGAACGTGGCTACGAGAGGACGGGCGGCTCCCGGTGGAAGGAGGGCGGCAAGCCGCTCGTCCATCTCGGCGGCGGCCCGTCGGCTGAAGGTGACGGCCAGGCATTGATCGGGGGTGGCACCGTTTTCGATCAACCGGACCAAGCGGTGGGTCAGCGTGCGGGTTTTGCCCGTGCCCGGTCCGGCGACGATGAGGAGGGGGCCGTCGAGGGTTTCCAGGGCGGCCGCTTGGTCGGGGTCGAGGTGGCCCCCCTCCCGGGCCCTCACCCCCGGCCCCTCTCCTCCCCGGCCTTCGGCCGGCCATAACCTTCCGCCCTCCCCGGGAGAGGGGAGAAAGAAAGATTCAGAATTGATCTTTTTCTTATTCTTACCCTCTCCCCCCTCTCCCGGGGAGGGCGGCAGGGAGGGGGCGGCCAAAGAACGAGGAATTATTGGGGGCCGGGGGGATGAGGGTTCGAAAGGTGAGGGCCCAAACAACGGCGCCACCACCAACCGGCCCCGGATCTCCCCGGGATCGAACAGCCGGATCACACCGTATTCGCCGTCATAGCCCGCGTCCCGGCGGACGTTGCCGGCGCGCAGGCGGGTCAGGGCTTCGAGCAGGAGGCTGCCTCCCGCCTTGGCGATCTCCTCCAGGGGAAGATGCTCCAGGATGCCGATTTCCGGACCCAGCTTGCCGACGAGGTCCGCGGCGGCCCGCTCTACGGTCTGAGAGGTGGCACCCACGCCGTGGATCTCGGCCAGCACCTCGGGCAGGGGGACGAGGCAGCGGTAGGGATCGGTCCGCGATCCCCTTCCTTCCTCTTCAAGGCGGTCTGCCAGCTCTTCCACCCGGTGCATCACCCCCACGGTGAGCGGCTTGCCGCAGGCCGGGCAGAGCCCTTCGAGGCGGCGGGTCTCGGGCGGCTCCAGGCGCACGCCGCAGGCGCGGTGGCCGTCCATGTGGTACTTGCCTTCCTCGGGGAAGAACTCGACCGTTCCCTCATACCCCTCGCCGGTCTCCAACGCCTTGCGGATGGCGAAGTAGTCGAGGTCCGTGGAGAACGAGCAGGCCTCCCGGCCCAGCTTGGGGGGCGAGTGCGCGTCGGAATTGCTGATCAGGGTGAACCGGTCCAGCTTGGAGACGCGCCAGTTCATGGGCGGGTCCGAAGACAGCCCCGTCTCCACCGCGAAAATGTGAGAGGAAAGATCGCCGTAACATTCCTCGACCGAATCGAAACCGGATTTCGATCCCAGCACGGCGAACCAGGGCGTCCAGACGTGGGCGGGGATGAGATAGGCGTCCGGCCCGCTGGTGAGCGTGATCTCCAGAAGATGGCGCGAGTCGAGGCCGAGGATGGGGCGGCCGTCCGAGGAGATGTTGCCGATGGCGCCCAGCCGTTCGCGGATGCGCCCCGCCGTTTCCAGGTTCGAGGCGTAGATCAGGTGGTGGACCTTGCGGGTGCGGTCGCCCTTCTTGTAGATGGTCGAAATCTCGACTTCGAGGAGGAAGCGGACCGGCCCGTGGCAGGACGGCGGCAAGTGCTGCTCGATCTCCCTTTCGATCTCGGGCCGGAGGCGGAAGAGGCCCGGCTCGGCGGGCACGAGCTTCTCCTTGATCTCCTCGAACCAGGCCGGATGGGTGAAGTCGCCGGTACCGACGACGGTGATCCCCTTCCGGCGGGCCCAGAGGGCGAGATGCTCCAGGTCGGAGTCCCGGCTCGTGGCCCGGGAGTACTTGGAGTGGACGTGGAGGTCGGCGTAGAAAGGCACGGCGCGGAAAGATAGAACGTAGGGAACGATAAGGCGTTCCCGGCGTTCTGTCCAGCCGTGTCTTTTGCGGCTATTGGGTGCCCTAATGGGCGACGGCTTCGCGCACGAAGCCCGCCACGTCCGCCTTGAATTGCCGGTGGTCCACGGCGCGGATGTAGAGCATGTGGCCGCTTTCGTAGTAGGTGAAGCGGACGCGTTTGCGCCCTTCCTCGGGCAGGCCCATGTGGGCCACCGTGTACTCGGCTTCGAAGTACGGCGTCGCGAGATCATAGTACCCGCTCGCGATGAGCACCTTCATGGCCGGGTTCTTCATCATGGCCTGGCGCAGGGGCTCGGCGGCGTTTACGTAGCGGTCCTCGTGGTCGTCCCAGGTCCAGGGGAAGACCTGCTCGCTCAGGCGTTCGTAGACGAGGTCGTCCTCCCGGTAGCCGAGGTCCCGGCGCAGGTAGTCCAGGGTGGTCTCCACGAAGGGGGCGTCGAGGCGGACCAGGCTGGGGTCGAACTCATGGATCTCACCCACGGCGTCGAGGTCGGTGCCGGTGAACCGGACGTCGATCCGGCCCAGGGTCTTCCTCTGGTCCCGCAGCAGCTCTTTCATGAACCGGGCGGGGTCGATGCGGAGGTTCGACAGCTCGACGTACTCCGCGGAAAGGCCGGTGAAGCGCGCGAGCTTGCCGGCGAGAGCCCGGCGCCGGTCGGCCGGCAGCCAGTCTCCCTGGAGGAGGGCGGGGCCGTACTCTTCCACCGCGAAGCGCTCGGCCTGCCGGAGCGTGCCCCGCAGGTCTGCCGCGAGATCGGGCGGCAGCTTCTTGTGGTACCAGGCCGCCGCCGTCAGGGTGGGGAGGAAGGTGAGGTAGGGCATGTCGTTGCCGGTGTGGAACCGGTGGTCCTGGTGGTTGAGCGAAGCCGAGATGAGGACGATGCCGTTGAGGCGCAGGCCGTACCGGTCCAGCAGGCGGGCGGAGAGGCCGGCCACCCGGATGGTGGCGTAGCTCTCCCCGGCCAGGAGCTTGGGGCTGGCCCAGCGGTCGTTGCGGGTGAGCCAGAGCCGGATGAAGTCCGCCATGGAGTCGATGTCGCCTTGAAGGCCGTGGAACTGTTTGGCGTCGACGCCCGGAGCGGCCCGGCTGTAGCCGGTCGAGACCGGATCGACGAAGACGAGATCGGCCACGTCCAGCAGGGTGTTCTCATTGTCCACCAGGCGGGCGGGCGGCGGCAGGGGGAGGCCCTCCGGATCGAGATCGACCCGCTTGGGGCCGAACGCGCCCAGGTGGACCCAGACGGCGGCGCCGCCCGGCCCGCCGTTGAACGCGAACAGCACGGGCCGCCCGGCGGGGTCCTTCACGCCGTCCTTGGTGTAGGCGATGTGGAACACGGAGGCCCGCGCCGCGCCGTCCTCCCCGCGCAGCACGAGCGTGCCGGCGGCAGCCGTGTAGGCGGTCCGCTGGCCGTTGAGAGTGAGGACGTGCTGGGTGCGGACGATCCGGTCCGCGATCTCCGGTTTCTTGGCGTCTTCGGCGCCGGCCAGCGCCGGCAGGAGAAACAGGAAGGATACGAGGGCTGCCGCACGGCTCTTCCAGGGCATTGAGATCTCCTCCAAACATTTACAACTACAACTCAGTCTCCGGCCGTTCGCGGTCCAGGAGCACGGTCCGCACCTCACCACCACACAGGGTCCGGACCTGTCCGGCCAGCTCTCCGGCCGCCTCCGCCAATTGATCGACCGTCACCGGCGGCAGCCTCTCGAGGACGAGGACGGCGTTGCGCGTCGAAGGCGTCAGCTTGGTGCGGTCCGCCTCCTTCCAGTTCCAGCGGCGGCAGATGGCGCCGGCGTCGTCCTTGTAGATCACCTCGCCAGGGTGCGGCGCCCGTTCTTCCGGCTCGCCGAGCAGGCGGACGGGCACCTCGGCCTCCCCGGCACGCGTGAGCAGGACGTCGCCCTGGATCCGATCCATGTCCTCACCCCCCGCGGGCAGCAGATGGCGCAGGGACACCGTGTTGTAGAGGTCGACCAGAGTGTTGATGTGGGGGAGGGGATGGCCCTTGGAAACCCGGCGCACCAGGTTCTCGATCGACGAGGGGTAGTCCTTCGGTTTGGCGCCGAACCGGCGGTAGGCCTCGCGCCAGCAGGCAATCCGGGGATGCTCCGGGATCGCGGCGCCTTCGAAGGCCCGCCGGAGGCTCTCCTCCTCGCGGCGAAGCTCGGCGAAGACTGCCGGGGATTCGCCCGTGTTGTCGATCCCGCGGGCGATGACGACGCCGAGAACGGCGTCCGGGAACAGCTCGAAAATGTCAGGCGTCACCAGGAGTCGCATGACGGTAGCTTGTCAGATCCGGCCCCGGAGGAGGAGAGGGCGGTTGGAGGAAAGTCAGGATTTCAGCGGTTGAAAAAGGCGGCGTTCCCCCCGGTGAGGCCCTGAGGGAACGCCGTTGGCTGGTCTCTTACACCGTGAAGAAAATCAGGCCTTGGGGAAGTCGAGCTTCTTCTGGAAACCCTTGCCGATCACTTCGATCCCTTTGGAACCCAGGTGGGTGGCGACGATCTGGAGGGAGGTCGGGGGGACCACCGGGCCGATCCCGGCGTTTTTCGGCCAGCCCGGACCCGTCATGGTTTCCAGCACGAGGTAGGGGTAGTACTCCAACGGAATCGGTACGATTTCCGGCAGGCCCGGCTGGATCCTCAGCTCCCAGTTGAAGCCGGACCTCTGGGCCACCACGTCCAGAAGAAGCTCCGGACCGCCCATGAAAAGAACCTCGAAATCGTTGGCCGAATCGACGTGCGCGAGGCGGGTGAGATCGGCGGCGTTGACGGTGCTCATGATGGTCGTCCTCCTAGAAAAGGGTTTGTTTTTTACTGCGATGAGCCCAAAGACAAGGTTTATTGATCCTGCGCGGCAGGGGGCAAACGCAAGGCGCATGCCAGGCTTGAAAGGGCAGAAACCCAAATAAAGCGATGCTTTTCGTATCCATCCTTCCACAACCTATGTGGACGATCGGATACTGCGGCGCTCCGATTCCGGTCCGGAGTCCGCGGAGCTTCCGTGGAGATTGAAGGCCGGTTCGTTCCAGCCCGCCACAGGCTCGCCGCCTTCGCACGGGGCCATAGAGGCCATGAAGCCTTCTCTGCAACCCTTGTTTCCCGCACCCGTCCGGGTACAATGAGCCGATCCCGGGTGAGTGGAATATGGCGGAGCTGGAAACGACCGAGGGCGCCATGCCCTCTACGATCGGCCCTTATCGGTTGGCCCGGCGGCTCGGCCGGGGCGGCATGGGGGAGGTGTTCCTGGCCTGGGACGAGCGGCTGGGCCGGCGGGTCGCGGTCAAGCGCATCCTGCGCGACAACCCCAGGGCTCAAGACCGCGAGCGGCTGCGCAGGGAGGCCCGGGCGGCGGCGCGGCTGAGCCACCCTGCCGTGGTGCAGGTCTACGACCTGGTCGAAGACGCCGCGGGAGATGCCATCGTCCTCGAGTACGTGGAGGGGCGGACCCTGCGGGCCCTTCTCGCGGAGGGCGTGCCACCTCTCGGCCTCGCGGTCCGCCTGGCCCGTGAGATCGCCGAAGGGCTTGCGGCGGCCCACGCGGCCGGCCTCGTCCACCGCGACTTGAAGCCCGAGAACGTGATCGTAACGCGGGAGGGGCACGCCAAGATCCTCGACTTCGGCATCGCCAAGATTCAGGAGAGCGAAGCTCTGACGGCCCACGGCGTGGTGGTGGGGACGGCCCATGCCATGTCGCCCGAGCAGGCCCGCGGCGGCGAGGTGGATGGGCGGTCCGATCTCTTTTCCCTGGGGATTCTGCTCTACGAGCTGCTGGCCGGGACCTCGCCGTTCCGCGGCAAGAATTCGTTGGAGGAGCTTCAAAAGGTGATCGGGCTGGCGCCGCCGCCGGTCGGCTCTCTCCGTCCGGACGTGCCGCGCGAGCTCGCCAATCTCGTCGACCGCCTCCTCAGCAAGCGCCCGGAGGCCCGGCCGCGCGACGCGGGCGAGGTGGCGCGGACGCTGTCGTCGCTTTCCGGCCGGCTGCCTTCCGTCCTGGACGATCACGCCGTCGAGGCCGGGAGCGACAGCACCCTGTGCGAGGTGCCGGCCGGATTCCTGGTCCCCCGCGGCGAGGGGATGCCAAAAAGCACCGCGACGGCCACCCGGCGCCTGCCACAGGCGCTCCTGGTCGTGCTGCTGGCGGCCTTCGCCCTGTCCTTCGGCTGGCTCCTGCGGCGGCAGCTCGGAGACGCGGCGCCGGCGAAAGAGCTGTTGAGGGTTGCCGTGCTCGCGCCTCAGGTCGAGGCAGGTGGGGAGGACTCGAGCCTCGTGGAATCGGGTCTGCTTACAGCTACGCTTTCGACCCTTGCATCCCTGCAAGGGGTGGCACCCCTGGACCCTATGCAGGCTGATTCAGCGGCCGCGCCGGTGGCGGCCGCCCGGACCGCCGCGGCCGACGAGGTGATCGCACTTGGGCTGGAACGGCAGGGTGGGGGAGCCCGCGTATCCCTGCGGCGTATCGCGGAGGACGGCCGGGTGCTCTGGACTACCAGTTTCCCCGTGCCCGCGGGATCCAGCGACCGGGATCTGCGGCTGCTGGCGGACGCCGTGGCCGTCCAGCTCCAGCGGGCCTACCCAGACCGGCTCCTGCGGCCCAATGTGCCCGAGCTGGCGGTGAGGGACCACGACTACGCCGAGCTGCTGCGTGTGAAGGACCGGATGGATGGAGGGAGAAAAGATCCGGAATCCGAGCTGGCGAAGCTGGAAGAAATCGTCCGGGACTCGCCCCGGTTCCTGGAAGGGCACCTGCTTCTCGCCGACGTGGCGCATAGCCTCTTCAGCTCGAAGCGCGATCCCGCCGTCCTGGCGCGCGGTCTCCAGGCCGCCCGCGCTGCCGCGGAGTTGGCTCCCGGCGATCCGCGCCCGTTGGTGGCCCGCTTTCGGCTCACCCTGTTCGCGAAGCGGTTGGACGAGGCCGAGGAGATCATGGCGGACCTGAATGCCATGGTCCCGGGCGACCCCCAGCTCCACGCCCTCGCGGCGTTGCTTGCCGACAGCCGCGGCGACCTGGAGCAAGCCGCCGAGGAGCTCGCCGTGGCGGTGCGGGACGCTCCTTCGTGGTCCAATCTTTACCGTCTTGCGGACGTCGAGGTCCGGATCGGCCACACCGTTTCGGCGCGCCGCCACCTCGAGGAGCTCCTGGCCCGCAGCCCCGGAAACCTCTGGGGGCTGACCCGGCTGGCCAATCTGGAGCTGCTGCAAGGCGATCCTCAGCGTGCGGAGCGGATCTATCTGGACCTCCTGAGCCGGGACCCCCAGCGCAGCCACCTGACAAATCTAGGGCTTGCCCGTTCGCTTCTCGGGCGGCATGAGGAGGCGGTGGAGGCGTACCGCCGCGCACTGGCGTCCGACGCCGGCAATCCCTACCTCCTCCTCAACCTGGCGGATGCCGAGCTTTCCTTGGGCCGGGAGGGCGAGGCGCGGGGGCTCTACGGCCGCACTCTGGAAAGCCTCACCCGGATTGAAGCGGGCTCCGCCCTTTCTCCTCTACAGCGGATGATCCGGGCTCAGTGCCTGGCTCACCTCGGACGCGCCCGGGAGGCGGTGGGAGCGACCCAGCAGGTGCTCCGCGAGACGGGCGACGACCCCGAGATCCTTTATGCCGCCTCGCTGGTCTATGCCCTGGCTGGTGACCGCTCCTCGGCTCTGGTCAACGCCGAGCTCGCGCTCAAGAAGGGCATGCAACCCCGCTGGTTCACCCTCCCCGCCTTCGGCCCACTTCGTGGAGATCCGGATCTTAAAGCTATGTTGAGCTCCCCGGCGGCCAACCAGGGGGTTCGATGACCGGGTCGTCCGAGGCCAGCACAGTGCCGTCCGGCCTGCGCAGGCTCACGTGATAGAAAACCCTGCCGTCAATCGAGCCCTCGAGCGGACCCGAGAAGTTGGCCCCGATGGCCACCCGCGATGCGCCGGAGATGTTGAGGAACGCGAAAGACGAGAAGGGACCCACCATTTCGTCCTGAAAGCCTTCAAACTGGAACGTGATGAAATGGCCTGGAGGCAATCCCGTGACGTACCAGAGAGCCGTCCGGTCGATCTCAACCTTGAGAAACGGCGGCTCCACGTGGAGGCTGTCCTCGGTACAGTGAATGGTGGCAACGGGGGAGGTGTCCTCCGTCGTGGAAAGGTTCAGGACGCTGGCCGGCTCGGTGGATCTCGCCACGACACCCTGCTCGTTGAGGATGAACGCGGTGTACGGATACTCGCCGGCAATGCCGGAGTTGCCAAGTCCACGGACGTGGAAGCTGGAGGGCTCCAGGGCTTGGAACGGTCCGTACGGATGCTCCAGGGAATGGAAATGAACGCACGCGATCTCATCAATGGCCAGACCGGCGAAGCGCCAAACGACCCAATCCCCAGCTTCTAATGGGACCTGTGGATTCGATATGGCGAGCTCCTCGCCATTGCGGGTGACGGTGACTTCGGGCATGTTCTCCCTCCTGTCAAAAAGAAAGTTGATCAATTCTCGGCGAGCTGCTCGCCACCAAAGCACATCTGATGCCCACTCTCCGCCTCCTTGGCGGTGAAGAGTGGCCCTTTGTCCAAGCCTGAATCGATTCGGATACACTGTATCTCTTTGTCGAGGGAAAAGCATTGTCGCCGAAGCTCATCGTGCTGAGCGGTCCCGAGGTCGGCCAGACCTTCCGTCTGGGTGCCGAGGCCTTTGCCATCGGGCGCCACGCCGCCAACACCCTTCAGCTCCTGGATCCTTCCGTGTCGCGGCAACACTGCCGGATCGAGCCCGTGGCGGGCGGCTGCCGGGTCCATGATCTGGGGAGCCGCCAGGGCACCTTCGTCAACGGCCGGCCGGTGCGGGAGCACCGTCTCGAGGAAGGGGACCTGCTGGCGGTGGGGGAGACGCTTCTCCTGTTTCAGGCCTCCGAAACCGTTGCCCCGCCGAAGGAGCCGCGGATTCTGGCCGACGAGGGCTCTTTCACCGCCCGCACCACGATTCAGCATCCCCCCGGCCGGCCGCCGGAGGAGGGGCTGGAGCGCCATGACTTTCAGGCTCTCCTGCGGATCACGCGGGCGCTTCAGTCGCCTCGTTCCACCGCCGAGCTGGCCCGTGGCCTCCTCGAACAGATCCTGTCGGTCGTGCCGGCGGACCGCGCCGCGCTTCTCCTGGCCGACCGAGGCTCGCCCGATGTCGACGCGGCCTTCATGCTCAACCGTGAGGGCTCCGCGGAGCCCTTCCCCGTCTCCCGCACCGTGGTCCGGCGGATCCTCGACGAGGGAGGCGCCCTGTTGGCGAACGACGTGCTGCTCGAAGAGCGGCTCAGCGGCGCGCAGAGCCTGCAGGCCGAGCAGATCCGTTCCCTGATCGCCGCCCCCTTGACGGCGCAAACCGGCCGCATCCTCGGCCTGCTCTACGTGGACGCGCGAGACGGCGGAGTTTCGCTCGACGACCGGCATCTCCAACTGGTGGCCGCCCTGGGCAGCCTTGCCGTGGGCACGCTGGCCGGCGTTCGCCAAATGGAATGGCTGGAGGAGGAGAACCGCCGCCTCACCGAAGGGTTCGCCCACGACATGGTGGGAGAGGGGCCGCGGATGAAGGAGATCTACCGGCTGCTGGCCCGGGCGGCGGCAACCGGCTCGACCGTCCTGCTGCGCGGTGAGAGCGGCACGGGCAAGGAGCTGGCCGCCCGCGCCCTCCACGAGGGGAGCCCACGGGTCGGCAAGCCGTTCGTCGCCGTCAACTGCGCGACCCTTTCCGAGACGCTGCTCGAAAGCGAGCTCTTCGGCCACGAGAAGGGAGCTTTCACGGGAGCCGTGGCGCGCAAGATCGGCAAGGCGGAGGCGGCGGACGGCGGCACGCTGTTCCTGGACGAGATCGGCGAGATCCCTCTCTCTCTCCAGGCCAAGCTCCTGCGCTTCCTCCAGGAGCGGGAGATCGAACGCGTGGGGGGCACGCGGCCGATTCCCGTGGACGTCCGCGTGGTCGCCGCCACCAACCGGGACCTGGAAAAGGCCATTCGGGAGGGGACTTTCCGTGAGGATCTGTACTACCGGATCAACGTCATCACCCTGCACCTCCCACCGCTGCGCGAGCGGCGGGACGACATACCGCTTCTGGCCAGCCACTTCGCGGCCCAGACCAGCCGCAACCTGGGCCGCCCTCTGGCAGGCTTCACCCCGGAGGCCCGCACCTGCCTCCTGCGCTACGACTGGCCGGGCAACGTCCGCGAGCTGTCCAATGCCGTGGAACGGGCGATCGTGCTGGGAGAAGGCGGCTTGATCCGTCCCGAGGATCTGCCGGAGGCCGTGCTGGAATCCGCATCCGTTTCGGAGGTCCAGCTCGGGCGGTATCACGACGTGTTGCAGGAGACGAAAAAGCAGCTCATCCGCTCCGCCGTGGCCGAGGCCGAAGGGAACATGACCCGGGCCGCCGCGCGCCTCGGCCTCCAGCCCACCTACCTGCACCGGCTCATCCGCAACCTCGATCTCCGCAGTGAGATCGAACGCTGAGGCCCTTTTCCGCGGCTCTGGGCGAGGAGGGGGCCTCACCGTTCCGGCGCTACAATCCCGCCCGCCATGCCCCCCGCCCTCACCCTCCAATGGCTCGTGCTCGCCTGGATGCTCCTCTGCGCCGGGGCCGGATTCCTCCTCTGGAACCGCCTGTTCCGTCCGAGAATCGAGGGCCGCTGGGCCGTTGTCCTGATCGGTCTGGCGCTCGTCCCCCTTCTGCCCGCGCTACGTTCGGGCCACGTCTACGGCCCGTTCGACACCAACGCCCTCCTCCTGCCTTGGGTGGATGCAGCGGACTCCGGCTACCAGGTCCGGGGCGGGCGCCTGAACGACGTCACCCTCCAGTTCCTCCCCTGGCAGGCCGAGGCCCGGCGGCAGATCCTCCAGGGGCGGGTGCCGCTGCTCAATCCGTTCGCCGGGGCGGGCCATCCGCTCCTGGGTAACGCCCAGTCGGCGCCGTTCAGCCTGGTCTCGCTGCTCTCCCTTCCCTTCGAGCCCTTGGAATCCCAGGCCCTGCGGGCGTTCCTCAAGCTGCTGCTCGCAGCCGGCGGGACGTTCCTGGCGGCCCGTGAGCTCGGTTGCCGTCCCTCGTCCTCCCTCTTCGCCGCCGTGGCGTACGGGTTTGGGGGATCGCTCGCCGTCTGGCGGCTGTTTCCCCACGCGGAGGTCATGGCCCTCTTCCCCTTCGCGTTCCTGGCGAGCGAGAGGTTGCTGGCGGATCCCGGAGAGCTGCGCTCCAGACTCCTTTTGGGATTGGCCCTGGCGGACGTCCTTCTCTCGGGACATCCGGAAACAGCCTTCACGGCCTGCCTCGTCCTCGGCGGAAGATGGCTCTTCGCCCTTCTGCGGCAGCCTCGGGACGCCGGGCGCCGCCGCACCGTGGCGATGCTCCTCCTGGTCGCCGTCCTCGCCGCCCTGGGCACCTCCTTCTTCCTCTTCCCCGTGGCAGAGTCGGTGCTGGGCTCGGAGAAGCTGGACCGCGAGGGCGGCGGCGCGGATCTGGACCGCCCCCGCACCGCTCCGGGCGGCGCCCTGGGCGGATTCCTGAACCTCGCGGTTCCCGGCGTGTTCGGCACCCCTCAGGGGAGCGGAGAGTCCGGTCCCGGCCCCCTGCACTGGCTGGCCGAAGGGGGCGTGGGGCTGCCCACTTTCGCCCTGGCCCTGGGCGGCCTCTTCGCGATGAAGGGAGGGAACGGGCGGAGTGAGACGCGGACGTATCTGATTCTTCTCGCCGCCTTCGCCTACCTCGCCCATCTCGATCCCGGCGGACTGCTGCGCCCCCTCTTCTCGCTGCCGCTCCTTTCCGTGCTCGCCGTCCGCTACTTCGCCTTTCTGGGAGGCTTCGCCGTGGCCCTGCTGGCGGCGCGGGCGCTCGACCTTTGGATGGACGCTTGGATGGCAGGAAATCGGGACCGGCGTTTCCTCTGGGGGATGGCCGGATCGGCGATCTTCACCGGAGCCCTGGCCGTGGCCGCCCATCCCATCGCCCTCGGCTGGTGGGCGGCTCGTGGTGGCATCTCTCCCGCCATCGCCGCCGAATCGGCCCGGCACGCTTGGTTGGCCGGAGCCGTCGCGGCGGGGCTCGTCCTCGTCCTCCTCCTGCGCCGTTTCCCGGCCGCCGCCGGGCTCCTCGCGGCGGCGCTGACCGCCGTTCAGCTCGGCTACGCCCTCGGCGGCTACTACCCGGTGCTCGACCGCGCCCACGCCTATCCCCCCGTCCCCTTGCTGGAGAAGCTGGCTGGGGAAAAAGGCCCCTTCCGGATCATCGGCACCAGAGGCGTCCTCGTCCCCAGCGCCTCCACCTTCTACCGCCTCGCGGACGTCCGCGCCCACGACCCCATGCAGCCGGCCCGCTACATCGCCTGGCTCCACGAGACCCTGAACGTGGACGTCACCCGCCACAAACGCCAGTACGCGGCCCCCCGGCGCCGGCACGTCCCCTTCCTCCGCCTCCTGGGCAACCGCTACCTCCTCACCGGCGCCAACCTGAACCCCGGCCCGCCCTGGATCGACCGCGGCCTCTTCCGCAAGACCCGCCTCTGGGAGCTGCCCGGCGAGCCGCGCTGGGCCTTTTTTCCCGACGCCGTGGTCCCCGCGGGCTCCGCGAAACGTGCCCGCGAGATCCTCCTGGCCGCCGACCGCCCCCTCCGCGTCGCCTCCCTGGAGATCGAAGGCGCGCAAGCCCCCGTCTCCAACGGCCCCGCCGAAGCCCTCCGCTGGCAGGTGGACGGCGACCGCCTGACCATCGGCACCCGCGTCGATCAAGACGCCTGGATGGTCGTCGCCCAGGCCGCCCTCCCCGGCTGGCGCGCCCGCGCCGATGGGCGGCCCGCCCGTGTGGCCATCGCCGACGGCGCCCTGGTCGCCGTCCAGGTCCCGGCGGGAACGCGGACGGTGACGCTCCGGTACCTGCCCACCTCCTGGCTCGCGGGATTGGCCCTCTCCGTATCCGCCTGGATCGTCTCGGCAGCGCTGCTGATCCGGGCGAGACGGCGGATCTCCTGAGACCCTCCGAAGCCCGGCCGTGCAGCACGGAAGCCGCGGTACCCGGCTGCGTTCCTGGGTAAGCCGGGGCTCTTCCCGCCGGGCTCGGCGGCGTTTTTATAGCTCCGCCCCCTTCAGCCGAGAGTCCGGCCCCTCTTCCCGCGGGACCGGGCAAGGGCTCCGCGCCTCCACGCAAGAGATCTGCATCATTCGGTAAGAGGGGGGAGCCAGCGCCCCCTCGTCCCGCATCATTCGGACGTCTTGGTGAGCGGCGCGGCATGGCTCCCGCATCATTCCCCCCTCGCGCCGCATCATTCCCCCTTCGTGCCGCATCATTCCCCCCTGCTCCCCCGTGACGTGGGAAGGAAGGGAGCGGACTGAATAAGAGAGGGGAATGATGCACCCCTCCTCCCTTGTGTTGCACCCCTGGAGGGGAATGATGCGGGAGTCTTCCCTTGTGATGCGGGAAGAGGTTTTTGTAGTGCAGGAGTGACGGGGAGTGGTGCGGGAGCCTTGCCTTGTGTTGCAGGACCGCTCCCGGTTGGCGCGGGAGCCTTGCCGGGCGCCGCGGGAGCAGGGCCGGTTGGCGCGGAATCGCGGGCCGGAGCCAGGCTCGGAGGGTGGAGGCACGCGGACCGCCTCCCTGGAAATGCGGAAATGCTCGCATGGTTTGCGCGAGCAAAAGGACGGCCAGCCCCATCCACGGGTAATCCGCCGTCCGGCCGCATCCGCCATGCCAGCCGGACGACTTCGCCGACTGGGAGCGCCGGCATTCTTGCCGGCCCGACTTGCTTTTCTCTCCATCCTCTGAGGTCGTCTGCGGTTTGTGCGGCCCGAAGGGTCGCGAGATTTAAGCCCAGGGCTTCGGCCGGTAGGCCGATGCCCTGGGGAGAGAACGCCAAACAGCAAAGCGGCCTGAAAGGCCGCCAGAGATCTTTTTGATTCGGAGCCGGCTCGATCACCCAGGTTCTCGCGGCCCTTCAGGCCGCAGGACTGTAGAGGCCTGTTGACCCAGGGCATCGGCCTACCGGCCGAAGCCCTGGGCTTCGAATCTCGCGACCCTTCGGGCCGCAAAGAATGCTGCGCCAAGCCTTCACTTTGCTGTGACGGAGCACCAGGTTGATGCAATGAGTCTTGTAAGCAGCTCACATGGCCGTCTTTGGCCGTCTTATGGAGTTGACGAGGATAACGAATCGGCGTAGAGTCGGCGTAAGTGACAGCAACCTCGAAACATAGCGGCATGGCGATTATTGGATCGACTTAGCATCGGCTTGGTAGGATAGGGATAAGGCAGATCGGGAGCCGTGGCAGTGGCCGTCGGATCAAACGTGGGGCGATATGGTTGGGGAGCCGAGATAAAAGCGGTGAACTTCAGATAGGAGTACGATATGAATCGAGACTCCTTAGTTCTTGGAATATTGTTCATGGGAATTCTTCTGATCGTAGGAAGGTCGTGTCTTGTTGAAGAGCAGGGTTTCAGGACCTTTGTTGAGGCAAACGTTCTGCAACACTTTCTGAACCAATGGGAGGGGGTAAAACTTGAGATCGGAGAAGCCATCTATCCGCCTCCAAGAGAAGAGGAAGTTCGAAGGGCCCTCTTAGGTCCGCCAAGGGCATCGCTTTCGCAGGGTAACCTAGTGAGTTCCGATTTTCAGGAAGAACAACGTCAATTCTATCTTTTCGTTAAAGGTGGAGCCGACAAGAGTTGGCTGGTCATCGACAAATCACAGACAGACTATGAGGGTCTGAAAAGGGTGTGGCTTGCGCGGGTGTCCGAAGGCCTGCTCTGGCGAACGTTCTCAAAGGGAAGTCGTGTCGAGAAAGTCGTCATTCTCGGGGCGGCAGGGGATAAGGAATCTGCACGACTCTCAGATCGTGAGATTCTGGAGTCTCTGCCAGCAACATTGTTGTATACGAAACTTCATGTGGCGTCACTGCGGAGGCGGTGAAATTTGCCGGTCAGCCCAGGGGCTGTGTGGGTCGTCTGACGCTGGTGAGCCCGTCACAGTTGGCCGACAGGCCGCTGACCGAGTGCGCGAATAGCAGAGTTTGCAAGCAGAACAACAAGCAGCACGGTGTCGGCTGAGAGGCAAGGGATGTATATCTGGCACTTTCTTGCGGACTACTCGTGGATCCCGGCGAGGGGCCTCAGTATGGCTGTGCCGTTCTTTATTATGGGGAGACTGCATAATGTCAGTAATGGCAAGTTGAGTGTGGGCTTGGTTGGTACAGGATACATCCTCGTTGTTACGCTCACCGCGATTCTGACGCGTTATTCCGAGGCTGTCCTTATGATTCTTATCCTCTTAGCCCTCGTAGCTCTCAGTATTGGCCGCTACGTCAAGCTGAGCATGAAGGCCGATCGAATCTTGCTAGGTGCTGCGTTTGTCGCGATCATGGTCGAAGCAATTACCGCCGAGGAATTCCGGCTCGCGTTGGGCGGGGAATTAACAATAACGTACAATACTCTCCTCACATCAGTTGCATTTAGCTTAGCGCCGGAGTGGATGCGCTCATATTCGGTCGGCGTAACAAGCTATCTCGAGTCGCCATCAGTACCTTCACAGTTGGCGCTGTCGATTGTCATTATGACTCTTGTTTTTATCCTGACTGTATTTGTATTGCGTCTGCGAGCGGTGACCCTCGACGCAAGCTACCAATGGGCAACACTCCTGGCACTGGGTGTAGTCTTCTTGGCCATGCCAAATAGCGTGCTCATCCTTGGCGTCGTCACGTTAGCCTCGTACTTGGGAGCACGCTGTCGAGATGCATCCGTCGGCCTTAGTTATGCTTGGTTGTTCGAGACGTCGCCAGGCAAGAGAGGGTTTCGGCTGTGGCTCGTCATTGCCATGTACGTAGCGCTTTACCACTTGATATATGCGCGGGCCGCAATTGCCGACTTCGGTGGGGGCCCTGGATCTCTGGTGAGCATGAACTGGTTTGCCGTTTGTCTCGGTATGAGCGTTTTAGCTGTGGGTGTTGGCATGCTCTTGCGAGCGCTTTCTGCCGCACATCCACTTGAAGCTCCAAAGGCCTTTGGTGTTCTTCAGATATGTATCGGCGTTTTGGGTATACTCGCTGTATCGGTAGAGGTTTCTAGAGCAGGTATAGCCATCATACTTTCGCCTGACTCTCTCCTGCTCGCTCTCGTTCTCGTTTACGCAGTTCCTGGGTTGTTGGCGGGCATAGCGCTAGTGGCAGAGTACAGTTGGGCCCGTGCAATCGGAATAGCAGTGTCCCTCATTGATCTTCTTGTTATGCCCTTTCGACCCTTCCCGGTCGGCCTTCTGCTAGGCGGACTAGGGATCATCGTGTTAGGGCGGAGGCCTAAGAATCGAACATTACAAGAGGCACTAAATCGGCGCCCAACCCTGCCGGAAGCGGACACTTGATGGAGCAGCCACTGAAGAGAGAGAACAGAATGCAAATATCAAAATGTCTCGGAGCGCCGGCCAACCCCTTATGAGGCCCCCGCTTGTCAAGGCGTTGGCGGAGCTGGGGTTGCATCCCATGATAGCGGGCCACGGGCCGACGGCTCGCATGGCCGAGGTGAGATTCCGGTTTTCCTACCAGGTGGTCTTGGCGGATGGCTGTGGTTGACTCCCAGCGCGCGGCTCTGGAAATGGAACGCTTGGGTGACCTCGTTCGCCGAGGCGATCCGCTTCCTCCCGATCAATCGCCCACGGTGCTGCGCATTTCCCCGCTTCGCCTTGCGTGGGATTTGCTCCTATGCACCGTCATTGTTCCTGCCGTTCCAGCGTTCCTGGTATTCCGGTTATCGCAATCCAGGGTTGCCGGTCTGGCAGTGTTGATGCTCATTGGAGCCCTCTATTCGGTACGCACGGCGAAGGGCATCGAGTCCAAGTGGAGCAAGCGGAACGACTATTTTCTTCTCGTCACTCGGCTGGGATTCTACAAAGCCGAGGGCGAAGCAGGGAGTGGAGTCGTGCTCTGGTCCGACGTAGATCGCATCTTGCGTTGGCAAACGAAAGGGGCGGACTTCGTCATGGTGAAGCTCAAGCAAGGCGACGAGATTGCGTTCGATGCCGGGAGCATCCTTTATGCCGGGGGCATTTCCAGGCTGCTTAAGGTATTTCAGCAGTTGGCGCGCCTCGAGGAGTAAGCCGGTTGGCAGGACCGACTCTCGGCACCAGCAGTCTACAGAGCAGTAAGATCTCTGTCGGCAGAGCCCTCACCCCCCTGCCAGTCCTACTCATCGGAGGTACTTTTTCGAAATGCGACCCCTTCGTTATTCCATCAATGTCACGCTGGACAGATGCTGCGATCATCAGGCGGGTCTCCCGGATGAGGAAAGTCATCGGTACTGGACCGAGAACCTCGGGCGGGCTGATGCTCTCCTGTTTGGCCGGGTCACTTAGGAGATGATGGAGGCGGGGTGGCGTCCGACGGCGGGGATGGAGGCGCGGCCTGAGTGGACGGAGCCGTTTGCCCGGATGATCGACGCGGCGAAGAAGTACGTCGTGTCGAGCACCCTGGAGCGGGTGGATTGGAACTCGGAGCTCGTGCGTGGGGATCTGGGAACGGCCGTTCAGCGGCTCAAGGAGGAGCCGGGGAAGGGGCTGTTCGTGGGAGGCGTGACGCTCCCTCTGGCGTTGGCGGAGATGGGATTGATCGATGAGTACGAATTCGTGGTGCAGCCTAGAATCGCGGGCCACGGGCCGACGTTGTTCGCGGGGCTGTCGAAGTATGTCGACTTGAAGCTCGTGGGCCGGCGGGAATTCGGCTCGGGGTCGGTGGCGATGCGGTATGTGCCGAAAGGGTAGCCCTCGCGCTTGCGTCTTCAGGGGATCAGTCCTGGAGGCGATTGGCCTCCCAGATCCTAATTCGACTTTGTCAGATTGTGCCTTGCTCTCGAATGTGACCCTAGCCGCGCCCCGCCCGGGCATAAATGCCATGTCATTACACACATCTCGGGGTCTTCATTGAGGGTGAGGTGAATCGTTCCTATCTGCCCTCCGAGAAAGACGTCCCGCCGTCTCCGTGGTGTCCGCATGGATATCGTGGACGGTATGGGAACGTCTCTACGCTATTGCCCCTTATCAGGATGACGGCTACGGGGAATGGCAAGGAAACGTCCCCACAACCTTATCCCGGGCCTCGTCACGACGGTTCCGTAGAGACGTTCCCATACCGTCCACGATACCCGTTCGGTTACCACGGGGACGGCGGGACGTCTCGGCCGGAGGGGACATGGGAACGAGCCAAGGCAACCTCTTGGACCTCCCCGCACAAAGAACCCATCGCAACGATGTGTGTAAGGGTATGGCATAAATGCCCGGGCTAGGCAAAAGAAGCCGGCTGAAGCCGACTCCAAATCAGGGGGACGATTGAGTCCCCTTCAGGGGGCTTTTTCAACCTAGCCTGGGCATTTATGCCCAGGCGGGGGCGCGGCTAGGGTAATCAGATCTGACTAAGTAGAATTAGTTGACGGGAGCAAACCATGGTACTGAGACCCCAGATCTTGGAAAAGGACGGCGAGAAGCAGTTCGTCGTCTTATCCTACGAGCAGTTCGTCGAAGTTCAGGAAGCTTTGGATGACCTCGAGGACATCAGAGCGCTGAGGGCGGCCAAAGCCGCGGAACGAGACGAGCCTACCGTTTCCCTCGCCGATGTAGAGAAGAATCTGGGACTGTAGGGCGGTCGCATCGAGGGAAGAGATATCGCGCTGCCCAGGCTCCGTTCCGGGCTGATGGCGGGCAGGATTGTGGGGACGCTTACAGTCGAGAGCATGGCGTCGCTTTCCAGCGCGACACGAGCGGGAAGATTGCCTACTATTGACCCCCCTGTGGCCTTCTTTCAATGGCCTATGCCGATGGGCTTGGATCAGGCGGGGGCCCTACTTCAGAGCCTTGCCAATCCTCGACTTGTCAACAGCCCAGTACACGTAAAGTAGGCGGCCTTGCAACGATGAGAGTGGAACAGGGCCGTAGAAGCGGCTGTCGTAACTGTTGTCGCGGTTGTCTCCCAGGACGAAGACCGCATCCGTGGGAACTCTGGAAGGACCGAAATCGTCGCGCAGGGCGATCACGTGGTCCGCATAGGCGGAGGGCCTAAATACCAGGTCTTGATGGTGGGCCCAGGGATCTTCGAGGCGTTGACCGTCGATGTAAACGGCCTTCTCCCGAATGTCGATCTCTTCGCCGGGCAGGCCGATCACCCTTCCCGTGTTTGACCTCGCGGGGTCTTGCGGAGGCGCAAAGACGATCAGGTCACCCCGTGCGGGCCGGGCGGAGCGATACCAGGTCATGTCGGCGTACAGGTGATCGCCGACGAGCAGCGCGGGTTCCATGCTGCCGCTGGGGATCTTGAACGCACGGACCGGCGAAAAGGCGAGCAGTTGCTGCGAGGCGTAACCCGTTGCCAGGATGATGGCAAGGTACACATACCACCGGTTGTAGGGCGCGAGAACGTAAGCCTTCTTTTGGCCGGCGATGCGGGCCGCATCCCAGATCACCCAGAGGAGACCGATCAGCAGGACCAAAACGAAGACGATGAGCCCAGGGAAGGTTTTGGGCACACCGGTGAAAATCAAACCCAGGAGCAGGGCATTGCCAGCGAGAAAGATGAGGATGGCCCGCCTCGCTTCTCCGGCATAAAGCTGCCCCAGTCCCGGAGCCAGCAGCGTCAGGAGAGCCGCGATCCAGGGCCTACGTGGCTTCTCGCTCATGAGACTCACTCTCGATTGAGAAAATCGAATAGAATCTCGGTGGTCTCGCTTTAACCTCCGCTTGGCCAGTATTCGCGGTGATCGGGTCGCCTGTCAAGGCAGGATTGACCTGTCGGCCTGGCCTCGGAGCACCGGCGGGCCGCCCACGGAGCCCCAAAGCCTCTCCCGGAACCCGAACGACTCGCTCGCGGAAGCGGGGAGCGAGCAAATCGAGCACGACCGTGCTTCTGATACCCTTATTGTCCTGCGGGTGCGCACAGTCGCACCCGCACGCTGACACCTGATGTCCCACTCCTCGGAGGTACTTCTCGAAATGCGACCCCTTCGGTATTCCATCAACATCACGTTGGACGGGTGCTGCGATCATCGTGCAGGTCTCCCGGACGAAGAAAGTCATCGGTACTGGACCGAGAACCTCGGGCGGGCCGATGCTCTCCTGTTTGGCCGGGTCACTTACGAGATGATGGAGGCGGGGTGGCGGCCGACGGCGGGGATGGAGCCGCGGCCTGAGTGGACGGAGCCGTTTGCCCGGATGATCGACGCGGCGAAGAAGTACGTCGTGTCGAGCACCCTGGAACGGGTGGATTGGAACTCGGGAGCTCGTGCGTGGGGATCTGGGAACGGCCGTTCAGCGGCTCAAGGAGGAGCCGGGGAAGGGGCTGTTCGTGGGAGGCGTGACGCTCCCTCTGGCGTTGGCGGAGATGGGATTGATCGATGAGTACGAATTCGTGGTGCAGCCTAGAATCGCGGGCCACGGGCCGACGTTGTTCGCGGGGCTGTCGAAGTATGTCGACTTGAAGCTGGTGGGCCGGCGGGAATTCGGCTCGGGGGCGGTGGCGATGCGGTATGTGCCGAAAGGGTAGCCATCGCGCTTGCGTCTTCAGGGGATCAGTCCGGGAGGCGATTGCCTCCCAGATCCTAATTCGACTTTGTCAGATTGTGCCTTGATCTCGAATGTGACCCTAGCCGCGCCCCGCCCGGGCATAAATGCACATACCCTTACACACATCTTTTGCGATGGGTTCTTTGTGCGGGGAGGTCCAAGAGGTTGCCTTGGCTCGTTCCCATGTCCCCTCCGGCCGAGACGTCCCGCCGTCCCCGTGGTAACCGAACGGGTATCGTGGACGGTATGGGAACGTTCTCTACGGAACCGTCGTGACGAGGCCCGAGATAAGGTTGTGGGGACGTTTCCTTGCCATTCCCCCGTAGCCGTCATCCTGATAAGGGCAATGGCGTAGAGACGTTCCCATACCGTCCACGATATCCATTCGGACACCACGGAGACGGCGGGACGTCTCTCTCGGAGGGCAGATAGGAACGATTCACCTCACCCTCGATGAAGACCCCGAGATGTGTGTAATGACATGGCATAAATGCCCGGGCTAGGCAAAAGAAGCCGGCTGAAGCCGGCTCCAAATCAGGGGGCCGATTGAGTCCCCTTCAGGGGGCTTTTTCAGAACCTAGCCTGGGCATTTATGCCCAGGCGGGGGCGCGGCAGGTGTTGTCAAGAATGAAAGAGAAGTACCGACGGCACAGTGCTGGAATCGTAGAGCCGGAGATAGAAGTAGCCGATGCCCGCCGTACCAAGCATCAGGTTGGGCGCCTCACCGCCCGAGACGACGCCGCACGGCCAGGGATTCCGGTTGAGATAGATGGATTGCAGGCCACGGTCGCCGACGGCCTCGGCAACCGTTCGATAGTGCTCGCCGCCAAGGACGTCGGCGGCTACGATGAAGAGCTCGGCGTTTCCGCCCAGGCCGTGACAGAGCGAGTAGCCGTCGGAGGCGGAGGACATCGCCAGCGGTTGGTACGTGCCGCTGAGGGCCGACTCGGCTTCGCGCCGGTAGGTCTCATCCTTCGTGAGCGCGAATGCGCGGATGCGGGAGAGGCCGATGCCAGGCGCGCCATGGCACCAAGCCAGCGAATAGCCGAGCTGCTGCGGGCTCGTAGACGCGAAGGAGCGGAAGTCGGGCCAGTTCTGCTTCTCGGCGGAGAAGCACTGGCGCTCGTAGGCGAAGCCGCTCAAAGCGCCCTCCAGGAACCGGGAGTCGTTGGTCCGGACGAACAGCTCGAGGAGCGCGAGAGCGATTCCGGCGGTGCCATGCGAGTAGCCGGTGAGGTTCTTCTGTTCCGGTGCGAGCGGCGGCATGGTCGTCCACGACCAGCTCTCGTCGCCACGATGCGCGTTCGCCAGAAGGTGCTCGCCGAGCCGGCGAGCTTCCCCGAGATAGCGGTCGCCGCCGAGCCGGCTGTCGATCGCGCAGAGGCCCAGGACCGCTCCGGCCGCGCCACTGATCACATCGAGAGACATCGGATCGAGATCGTGGCCAAGCTGGCCGTCGACGAGCCGCAACGCTTCCTGATTCAGCGAGGGGTCGTCGAGCAACCGCGCCGCTTGGAGCAGAGCGAGGGCCATCCCGATCCAGCCGCTGTAAAGAGCATGCCGGACTGCCGCCGGGATTTCATCGGCGCGCGAGAGTGCCTGCCGAAGGGCGCCGCGTGCCGTCTGGGCGATCACCGCATCGGGGCGGAAGCCGTGCAGTTGGGCCAGGAAGAGGGCGATGCCGCTGGTGCCGGAGTAGAGATCGGGGCCGAAGGATTTGTGCGCGACCTTCCATTCACCGGCGTGCGCTTCCATCGAGTCGCCTAGCCAGTTGCAGCGGTCGCCATCCCAGATCGCGTCGCGGCAGAGGAGCGTGCCGATCGACCACGCCACGTCGAGGAACCGTTCGCGAGGCTCCGCGGCCGGGATCCTGTTGGGAAGCGCGCTCACGCCGCGGCCTCGTAGACGTCGGCGCTCGCGGCGCGCAGATGCGGCCGGTCGAGCGACAGCCCGATCTTGTCGAATTGGAGGGCCAGCTCCATCATTCTCGATTCTTCGGTTTGCAGGCCGCGCGCATACGCGTCCCAGATCGCCTGTGCGATGAGCCGGCTCCGGCTCATGCCGAAGCTCTCGCCGGTCGCCGGATCTTCGGCCAGCCCGATGCCATCGAACAACCTCCGGGTGAGCAGCGGGGTGGCCGGACGGAGATGGGGCCGGACCTCTTCACGGATGGAGGGGAGCAGGCGCGTAAGGATCTGGTGGTAGCGCGCCGCGAAATAGAGCACCGCCGCGTCAGCCCGTGTGTAAACGCCGCTGTAGGACAGCGTCTTGAAGCGGAACGGCACCTGATAGCGATTGAGCAGAGCCGTCACGGCGTGGGTGAGCGGCACCGCGCCCTCCTCGGCGATGTGCCAGTAGATGCGGGTCATGCGGCTGTCAGCGCCGAACGGTGCCGGCGTCTCGCCGTTGGCGACGTAGAAGCCGGGCTGCTGCGTGCGCGACTCGCGTGCAAAGAGAACGTGCAGAGGCGCGCCGGGCGACGGCACTCCGCCGTTGGGGGTGGCAACTTCCCCGGGGGCGAAGATATTCGCGAGGTCGCCCTTGCGCGCCATGGCGTGGCCGTTCGGCATCATTTGCGCCAGCGACCACCCGCTTTCCCACCGGTCGCGTCCCGCGTTGGCCGCGGAGAGCGGCTCGACGATGCTGACGGCGTTCTGGGGCGGTTCGACGCGCGAGCCGAGCGGCCGGCAGTAGGCCTCGTCGTAGATGCTCGTCTGGAGATCGATCACCAGCGGCGGCTGACCGGTGGAATAGGCGCTCCATACGGGTGACTGTCCGGCGCCGAAGGGGGCGACCTTGTGCGTCCGGCCGGCGAGCTGTATTCCATGGGCGACCGGATGGTCACCGCCCGAAGCAACTGGCGGAGGCCGTCGTGAACGTCAGACATAAACACCTGCCGGAAATCCGAGCAGATCGGTGGCCGCGGCACGCGGTTCCTTGAGGATGTTGATGCACGCCTGAACCTGCCAGACCGCCTGCTGTGTCAGTGAGGAAGCCCAGGCCATGGATTCATAAACGGTTTGCAGCATCCGCGCGCCGGCATAGCTCACGGCGCGCTCGAGCTCCGCGTCGGCGTCCCGCGCGTTGAGCCGTCGAGACGAGACGTACGCGCCCCAGAAGGCCCGGATGGCCGGCTGGATCGTTTCCAGAGGATATTGCGCGGCATCGGTCGGCTTATTGGTGGTCACGTTGGTGGTCACGCGTTGCAGCGAAGCGATCCACCACGTCAGATAGGCCTGAAGGATGGAGGCGGTGTCCCACGCTGGATCGCCGATGTCCGCGAGCTCCCAGTCCACGACGTGCAGGGTCTGCTCGAGGGTCTGCGCCCCGCGGATTACGACGTTGTCAAATTTCATGTCGCCGTGAATGAGAGCGTCGCGCCGCCAGCCGGCGCGGACGCGATCGAGCGCCTGGCCGAAGTCGGGATAGCTCTGGAGGATGGCCATGAGCTGGCCGTTGGCCGCGCTGAGGTTCTGCACCGAGTTGCGCGGCATGAGGTGAAACGAGAGGATCCACGGGGGCTGGCCCTGAAAGATCGCGGTGTTCGCGCGTGGCATCAGGTCCCGCATCGAGGCCTCGTGATAGCGCGCCAGGAGCTCGCCGACGCGTTGCGCGACGTCCTCCGGAAAAGCGTTGACGCGGCGATGGAGCTCGGTGAGATTTTCACCGCGGTCGATCAGCTCCAGCACGAGGAAATGCCGGTCGGGGTCGTAGGCCCGGAAGCGCGGCATCAGCGCATGGATTTCCGCGAGCGCCGGATCGCTCTCCATCATCACGTAACAGGCCGCTTCCTTCTGCAGAGTCTGTGCGGAGAACACCTGGTCCGGCTGCATCTGCTTGATGAACAGCCCCGTGCCCTGACGGCGGATGACGGAGTAGTTGTGATGGCGGCGTACTCCCTCGACGACCATCACGTCGCCGTCGACCACGGCGCGGCGGTCGAGAAGGCCTCGTTCGAGGAGATAGTGGACGAGATCGTTTTTGTTCAACGTTGTTTATGGTAGCACCGTCAAGAGTTGCGAAGAGAAGGCGGTCCGGCAAGGTGCCGGACCGCCTCGGGGTTTTACTGGGCGACAGGGCAGAGCTGCGGCACCTGTGTACAAATGAAACAGACCGTCGCCGGAGTCGGCTCCTGTACCGGGCGCTGTAGGCCGCCGCCGCAAAGACGCGTCGGGCAGGCGTCAACCGCCGATGGGCCGCCACCGCCACAAGGGAACGTCTGCGTGATCGGCGGACAGTGCGGAGACGGCCAGGGGCACTGCCACGGCAGCCAGGATCGGTGAGGCTGAGGACAGATGAAGCAGCGCGTGACGGGCGTAGGACCCTGGCACTGCCAAACCTGAACCGTCAGCGGCGCGATTTGAGCGCCGCCTCCCCTCGCCACCGGTTGCGCCGCAAGGGCGGCGGCGAGGTTTGGATTGCAGTTTTGAGCCACATTCGTCTGGCAGCTCGGGCCGGCTTGCGTGCAGCCGAACGTGCAATCCAACATCAAATCCGTGTTGCAGCCCGAGCCGAATTGCGACGGACACTGCGGCCCGCTTTGGGTGCACACCGTCGCCGGTGTCGGAGGGCAGCCGGGGCCCTGGCATGTGCAGTGCGGTTGGGTTGGGCACTGCGGCCCGCTCTGGGTGCAGACGGTGGCCTGAGTCTGCTGGCAACCACCGAAGAAGGTGCAGTCGCCGTTCGGGATGGTGAGGCAGTTGTTGCCGGCCTGCGTGCAGCCGGCAAAAGCGGATGGGCCGATGGGGCCGGCGGCACGGAAGGCCTGCGGACCGGCGGGCGGAGGTTTGAAACAGATTGGGGGCGTGACCGTGCAATCGATCGTGGGACACGGTACGCCGAACTGTGAAGGCGGGCATCCCGGCTGGAACGTATCCACCGGACACTGCGGGCCGGCCTGCGTGCATTGGCATTGTGTGCAAGCCTGTTGCTGAGTCTGGCACTGTGGCCCGCAACAGGTCGGTGGGCAAGCTTCGGGCTGTGTGGGACAGGCCCCGGGAAATTGGGTCGGACAAGCCTCGGGATACTGCGTACAGAATACCGTCGGCGGCTGGGTCTCACAGCCAAGGCGCGTCGGACAGGCGTCAACGGCGGACGGGTTGCACTGAAGCACCTCCGTGCCGATCGGCGCGGCCGCGCGGAACGCGGCGAAGCCTGCGCCGGCATTCTGGACATTCGCAAGACACGCGGGGGTTCGCGTTGGACCGCACGCATTGTCCCGCGTGATGCACGGGATGTGGACCGAAACGGTGCACTTCGGGGGCAGCGTCTGGCAGAGTCCCCACAACCGCGTATAACCGCACCCTGGAATGGACGTCACCGGTGCCGCGGCGCCTTCCGCCGGGCTGCCGCCGACACCCTCGCCATCTTCCGCCGCGGCGCTGGCCTTCGCCTCCGGATTGATCCCGCCGCCGGGTGGATCGACGACGGGACAGCCGGGCATCCCGGTCGCGACGAGATTGCAGATGTGGGGGATGTGAGTGAGATCCTGGGTAGGACAATGGAAGATGGTGCAGCCGACGTACTGGGTGGGATTGGGCCACGGCTGGTGCGTACATTTTCCCGTGAATCCGGTCGGCTCGAAACAGTTCGGAATCGCCGTGATACAGGGCCACGCACCGCCGACGTCAGGTTGCTTCGTGCAACGTCCGGTAAATCCCGTCGGCTCGCCGCAGGGCACCTGGGTGATGCAGCGGTACCCGGCCTCCTCGGGGGAACCGAAGGCCTGACCCCCTCCGCCGCCGGCGAAGTCCTGCTGCACTTGTCCCTGCAGGAATCGCGCGGCCCGGCTGTAGGTGGAGCCGCCCTGTTTCAACGCGGCATCACGCCGGATCCAGACGAAAACGCCTCCCGACGGTTGAGAGTCTCGAATCGGTTCAGTGTGGAGGATCGCTTCGGCAGGGATGTCGAGATATGAGCTGAGCTCCGCGTCGGCATAGAGGCGCCTGTTCCCTTCCTCGGCGGCATCGCCGAGCCAGCCGGTGAGCATGCGTGTCTCTGGCGGGTCTTTCGGGTCGCTGACCACACGTCCAACGAACTCTGCATTCCGGGCAGTGTCGTCGTCGTCCATTTCTGGCTCCTTTCCTGTTTTGGCGGTCCTCGATTTCCTCCGTGTGCCCTGTTCAGCTCCATAGGAATCCTTACCCTGAGAGCTGCGCACAGGGGGAGCGCGATATTGAATCGTTCTTACTTTACTACGGGAATCCGGCGCAGGCAAATCTAGATATGTTCATTCATTTACTGCTGGATATGTTCATTCATTTACTGCTGGCCCCCATTTCGGGGCGGCCGCGCGGCAGGCCCACGCGGACGGCGAGGCCGCCCCTCCACCCTGCCCCTACCGTACCCCCATCTCCTCCAGCAACCCCTTCGCCGCCTCGCCGTTCAGCGTCTCCATCACCCACAGCAGGTAGCGCACGTCCACGCTCACGTTCCGCGCCACGTCCGGGTTGTAGCCGAAGTCGTTGGCCACGTTTTCCCACACGCGATCGAAATTCACCCCCACCAGCTCGCCCTTGCCGTTCACCACCGGGCTGCCGGAGTTGCCGCCCGTGGTGTCCCCATCCGCCAGGAAGCCTACCGGCACATCTTTCAGCTTCGGGTCCGCCCAGCGGCTCTTGGGAGCCTGGGATGCCGCCTCCAGCACCCCCTTGGGCGCGTTGAACGGCTCCTCGCCGGTGTTCTTGGCCACCACGCCTGCAACCGTCGTCTGCGGATTCATCCACACCGCGTCCTGCGGGCTGTATCCCTTCACGTGGGCGAAGGAGACGCGGAGTGTGCCGTTCGCGTCCGGCGCCACGGGCCGGCCGGCCTGCGCGACCACGGCCCGCTGCCAGCGCGGGCGCAGCCGCGAGACCGCTCCCAGGAAACGATCCTCCCGTTCCTTCAAATCCCGCAGCTCCCCGTCCAGGGCAATCGCGAGATCCAGCAGGGGGTCGCGGCGGGAGCTGAGCTGGGTCAGGCTCTCTCCGAACATTTTCTTTCGCTCCGCCAGATCCATTACTTTCGTGCCGGCCAGCAGGGCGTCCACCTTGGCGCGAATCGCGCCCTTCTCGCGATCTCCCTCGAGGAACGCCTCCACGTCAGCCGCCCGGCTCCCTTCCGGAAGCTGGGCGAACCGCGTGAACACGTCCGTCATCAGAGCCGCTTCGGTGGGGAGATGGAAACGTTTCTGTTCCCGCTCCAGGCGCTCGCCCAACCGCTCCCGATTGCGTTCCTGATAGTCGGGTTCGCGCTCCAGATCCGGCTTCGCCTTTTCGCCCGCCCAGCGGACCAGCGTCAACGCCAGATCCAGCGGCTTCGGGCCGTTCTTCATCTGATCCAGCAGAAAATCCTGGTCCCACGTGCGCCGCTTTCCTTCGATCAGCCGGGCCAGCTCATCGTGAGCCTCCAGGGCACCTTTCTGATCCGGCCGTGTCGCCGCCCAGGCCAGTACCTCCCGCTCCGACGCCGACTTCTTGTCCAGAATGTGCCCGCGGCGGATGCCCGTCACCTGCCCGCGCGAATTCTTCTCCCGGTTGGCGAGCCCCTTCATGCGGTCCGCGAGCGCGATCCGCGCCGTCTCATCCTGCTCCGACGCGGCCTCCATCATGCCGATCCAGGTGGCGTACATCTCCGCGCGCCGGGGGAAGAACAGCTCGGCCCGCTCGCGCATCTCCGCCTCCGTGAACGAGCGGAACGTCAGGCCCGGGTAGCCCATCAGCATCACGAAACTGTCCGGCTCCACCCCTTTCGCCGCCACGGGGAAGAAGTGCTTCGGTCCATAGGGGCGGTTCGCCTCGCCCTTCGGCGCGGGCATGTTGTCCGGCCCGGCGTACACCCGCAGCAGCGCGAAATCCCCCGTATGGCGGGGCCAGCTCCAGTTGTCCACCTCGCCGCCATACTCGCCGATCGCCCGCGGCGGCGCGTACACCAGCCGCACGTCTGGATACTCCACGCCGTCGATCAACACGTACCGCAGGCCGCCGTCATACGCCGCCACCTGGCAGCGGTGGTGCTCCGCCTTCTCGCACTCCGCCACCATCTCCTTCTGCTTGCGCTCGATGGCGCGGAACCGTGCGAGATCGTCCGCCCCGGCGGGCACGGCGGCCTCCACTTTGGCGGTCACGTCCGTCGACTTGAAGGGGATCGTGGCGTGCACCCCGGCGCCGGGCAGCTCCTCGGCCCGCGTCTTGGCGAGGAATCCGTTCGTGATGTAGTCCCGCTCCGGCGTCGAATGCTGCTGGAGGATTCCGAACGCACAGTGATGGTTCGTGATCATCAGCCCCTGGGCCGAGATGAATCCGGACGAGCAGCCGTCGATCCGTACCGCCGCCTCCAGAAGCCCGCCGCCCTCGCGGCTCCACAGCTTCTCCGGCGGAATCTCGAGGCCCAGCTCGCGCAACCACTTCGGATCGTGCTCCAGCACCTGCTCCGGCGTCCACTTTCCTTCCACGGCGAAAGCTCCTGAGGAAACGGCGAAAAGGCCAGCCAACAAGATGGGGATCTGCATTCTCATGGTGGGGGAGTCTAGCCTGGAAGGGGGGGCCACGTCGCCTTCACCATCCTCCTCCCCCTCGCCGCCGCCGGAGCAAGATTGGCGTAGCGCGTAGCGCCCCCTGGGACCGCCGGCATCCTTGCCGTCCCATCCCACCCCTTGGGAGAGGTTGTCCCATACTGCCTGTGAAGGTGTGATGAAGCCTATCTTTTGAGGGTGCGCCAAACCTTGCTCCGAGGGTTCATTCTAGATCCGTCTTAAAAGGGTGGCGGAGCCGACGAAACACCGTCACCCGAGCCCAAGGATGGACCTTGAGACTCACGTAGAGGAGGGTAAGGTCATGACTACCGCAACAATGCCGGCCCCCACTGCGACCACCACCACTCTCGCGGGAGGGTGGACCAATTTCAACTTCACTCTCACCCCCAAGGCGAAAGAGGTTTTCAAGGAGGCGTTGAAAGGGTTCGTCGGGATGAGTTACACCCCGCTCGCCTTTGCAACTCAGGTCGTCGCGGGAACCAACTGGTGCTTCCTCTCGGAAGCGGTCCTTCCGGGTGGACCTCAGAACGCGGTCCTGCTCTACATCTATGAGCCCCTGCAGGGGCATCCCCACATCACCGAGATCACCAGGATCAAGCCCGGCTTCTAGGGTGATGTGAGCCGGCGGGCGGCACCCACACCTTTTGGGTGAGCTCGGACTGCGGCGACAGCCGGGTGAAGTTCGACATCGGCAACTAAAGCTCTCGTCCCCTCTCCTCCACGTGGGAGAGAGGGGACGAGAGCGCCTTTCCGGCCTCCAAACCCCGATTCTGGACGGTTGAGGAGCCGGGCCCAAAGGCTTTCCCCCAGGGGTAGGCGGTTCAGATCTCGGGCCGGACCCTCTACCCCAAGGGCCGGACGGTTGGCCCCCAGGGGAAAGCCACTGGGCCTGGTTCCTCAACACCCTACCCCTGCTTCTCGAACCCGGCCCCAGTTCCCCGACCGTCCGGCCCGTGGGGCGAACCGGCGGCCCCGGTTCCTCAGTGGTCGGCCCCGGCTCCTTGACCGCGCGGCCCGGCTCCTGGACCGCTCCGCGGCAAGTGACTCCGGCTTCTCGACCGTACGGGTGGTTCCAAACCGCACGGATCATTGCGGAGAAGCTTGCTGCGGAATTCTCCGATCTTGTCCGTCTAGACGTTGCACCAGAATTTCAGGGCTTTGGTGGCGCCGGTGCCTTCAGCAAGCCGACGCCTCCCAACGCGCCAAGCGCCGAGACGACGAAGACCACCAACTCGCCCGCTCGGCCTGGCAACTGGAAGCCGATGACGTTGGCGCCGAGGGCGTAGAGCGCGAATACGATCGCACCGCAGATCACTGCCAGGCCCAGTTTGGCGAGCGTGCGGCGGCCCGTGCCCCGGCGCGGGATGCCCAGGCGGAGGGCACCGCCGGCGAGGCCGCCAAGGAGTCCCGCGGCGATGAAATGCCATGGAAACAAAAACTCCACGGGTGTGGTCGCGTCAGGGAAAGCTGGCCCGGAGGCGGTGATGACGGCTTCTCCCGTCGACACAGACCGGATCGACGAGGTGCCGGTGCCGTCGGTGCTCAAGGTGAGCTCGGTCGGGGTGACGATGCCGCCGTCGGACGAGACCAGCACTCGCCGGTTGGTCTTGGGACCGAGGGCGCGCGATTGCACCAGCACGTCCGCGGTTTCCAGGCCCCAGCCCTGAATCCGCGGCGGGGTGGCGCGCACGAACAGCGCCGGCTGTACCGGGATCGTGAGCTTGACTCCTTCGGGGGTAACGTTGGAAACAACCTGCACGTCGATCGGTTCGTCGGCGGAGTCGCTTACAACGGTTATGGTTTCATAGGGCGGCGCGGTGGACTCCGCCTTGACTCTATCGGGTATCGCGGTCACTGCTCCGATGACCTGAAAGATGATCGGCTCCGAGAGTTGGCGCGTGGCTTGGCGGCCGCCGAGGTCCACCACCCCGACATTGAGAGTGCCCTCGAAACGCTTCCGTTCGGGCCGATAGCGTAGTGGTGACCCCGCCAGAACCACTGCCTTGAGGGTGAGCTCCGCGCTATCGACGGCAAGGGTCCGGATGGCTCCTTCGAAGACGGCGACAGGCCCCGCCACCTGCTGCTGGACCTGCTGCACGGCCGCCATCTTCGTCTTCGCCTCATCCTCGGCACCCAGCGGCACAAACCGCACTTCGTTGAGGCGCAATCCTCGTGGGAGCTTTGAACCCTGTCGATTTGCGGGCGTAGAGGGCGCGAGGCATCAGGCTGAGCTGGAGCCGATTCTGGTGCCACCGACCTGGCGTCCGGGGCCTCGATGGCAACGGACGTATTGACGGCAGCGGCGGGAAGGCGTGCGATCCTGGCGCGCAAGGCCGTGACGTCCTGCCGCGGCACCGGGGCGGTAGTGGCTTTATCTTGCGCTGAAGCGAGCCCAGCGAGCGCCGCAAGCGTCAGGGCAACCAAGGTGAACCGAGCCGACCCACCCATAATCTGTCTCCTGTGAGAACGCGACGGACCCATCGAGCCGATGGGACGGGGGAATTCGCCCGCCCAGCAAGCCTACAACGAGGGCGGCAAGTCAGCAAGATGAGTTAAGAAAATAGGTGCCATTCCAATCAACCTACCATCGCGGTTGACAACCCCGCGCCCCGTGGGGCAGACTTGCCCGCGCACTTTTGCGCTAGTTCTTCGCCAACCGGAGGCTCCATGAAGAAGACGGTCAAGACTCTCAAGATCTCCAAGGAAACGATCTACGGGCTGGAGAACCTGGAGAAGGTTTCTGGAGGCGCTACTCTCACTTGTACCTCGTCGCTCTGCACCAGAACCTGCACGGGCAGCTACAACACCTGCACGACTTTCTTGTGTTAAAACCCGGCTCGCCGTGTTGAGCAAGGCACCGGGCGAAAGGCGCGTCTTGTGGACGCGCCTTTTTACTATGGGTACAAGGCAAGGCCTCAGGATTCAGGCTTGATCATCAGCCATCGAATCAGGAAAGCGAGGGTCCTTACCCTTTTCATCGCATTCGGCCTGATCGTGCTTGAGTTGCGGAAGGGCTGGCGCGGTGAGATGGCGGTTCCGGCTCTCCTGGTGTTTCTGGTGGAATGACTCTTGAGGAAGAGCTGCTCGACGCTGCTGATCGAGGTGACTTGAGCGGCGCGGCGGACCTGATTCGGGCAGGGGCAAACGTCGACGTATTTGACGAGCTCGGCTTCACTCCTCTGCACTACGAGCTCCCACGGCGGGGTTGAGGTCCGGCGGGGAACACCGGTCTCGGAGGACGGAGGGTTCTGGGTTAGACTTCCGGTCATGTTGATCGACGTGACAGGGACGCCGTACTACCTGCCGAACAGCCCGGGCACGAGGGCGCTACGGCAAACCATTCAGGATCTGGCGGAACGGGTTGAGCTTCTGCGCGGCCAGGGTAAGCTGAGCGAATCTGCGCTCGTCGATTACTACGGAGAGAAGCGTTTCGAACAGATCGCTGAGTCGAATGCTCTGGAGGGGAGCACCCTCTCCGTGGGCGAGACCGAGCTGGCCGTGCTGAAGGGCATTACCATCAGCGGCCATGACCCTGCGTTCTCACGGGACGCTCAGAGCCTCGCACGGGCTCTTGACGAGATTACCGGGATGGCGAGGGAGGACGTTCCCACGGGCATCGAACAGGTCCAGAGGCTTCACGATCTGATTCTTGGTGGACGCCCGGGCGCCGGCGTTTTTCGTACCGGCGAAGTGCGGATCCGGGAGGCCAAGCACGTACCCGCGCGGACGTGGAAGGATTTGATGGATCAGATGGAGCAGTGGCAAGCCTGGTCACGAGCCAACGCCGCGGCGCCGCCCCTTTTGCGCGCGTCGGTGCTTCATGCCTGGTTGGAGCATATTCATCCGTTCACCGACGGGAACGGCCGCACGGGCAGGGCCATCACGAATCTGGAGCTGGTTCGCGCCGGATATCCTCCTGTCATCATAAGAAGAAAGGATCGGGATCCGTACCTTGACGCTTTGGGGCGTGCTGACGAAGGGGACTTGGGCGCGTTCGTCGACATCGTTGCGGGGCGCACGGAAGACGCGCTCCGCGACCTCGAGCCGAGCGCGGTGGTGCAAGCGTACACGGCATAGGAGGCTTCCCCATGATGGAGACCGGACGCGTTCGCAACCCTCTGGCCCGTCTCGTCCTTTCCGGTCTGCTGACCGGCATCGTCGATGGCTGTTTCGCCTGTGTTCAGAGCGTCTTCTTCTATGACTCCACGGTGACGCGGCTCTGGCAGGGTGTGGCCTCGGTGCTGCTGGGCAAGGAGGCGCTGGAGGGGGGGACCAGGACGGCCTTGATCGGCGTTCTCCTGCACTTCGGGGTGGCGTTTGCATGGTCCGCCGTCTTCCTGCTGCTGGCGCAGCGCTCGGCGTGGATTCGCCGCGTGCTCGGGTCGCGTTTCGGAGCGCTCAAGATCGCTGCCTGGTACGGCCCGCTCGTCTGGAGCGTGATGTCCCTGGTGGTGATCCCGGTGCTCGCGCACCGCCCTCCCAAGGTCAGCCTGCGTTGGTTGTACCAGTTGATCGGGCACATTCCGTTCGTGGGACTGCCGATCGCCTGGTCGATCGGCGGCGGTGTCCCCCGGGAAGGGCGCGCTGTATAATCCGGGGCATGTCAAAGCATCACTTCTATTACAAGAACATCGGCGACCTGAAGCAGCGGCTGGTCGCGGCGGTCCCCCGGGAGGAGCTGCCGAGACCTCCACCGGGTGAGCGCCGTCCGCCACTTCCTCACGGTCGGCCGTCTCCTGTTGATGGTGGGGCTCTGTGGGTGGGCCCTGTGGCAAACGGAGTGGAAATGGCTGTGGGCTCCGGCGGCCATTGTTCAAGGTTTCAACGTCCTCGGTTTCATCATCCTGCTCCATGAGCAGGTTCACAAGGTCATCTTCGAGAAGAGCCGGCCACGGCTGGAGCGCCTGCTGGGGATTCTTTATGGAATGCCGGCGAACGTGTCGGGCACGCAGTTCTCCATCTGGCACCTCGACCACCACAACGAGCTGGGCCATCCGGAGGACGACCCCAAGCGAGCCCACCTGAGCCCGAAGAAGAACTCGCGCTGGGTGAAGCTGCTGTATTGCACGCCCGCATTGTTTGCGATTTACATCAAGGGCGCCGGGCGGGAGGTGAAGACCTATCCGCCGGAAACGCAACGGATGATTCGCCGGGAGCGGCTGCTGAACATGACGTTCCAGCTTGCACTGGCGGGGACGATCTTCGCGTTCGGCGGCGGCTGGACCCTCTTCCGCGTCTGGGCCTTGCCGCTGTTCTTCTGCTTTCCACCGGCGTTCGTGCTCAACCGGCTGGGCCAGCATTACGACATCGATTCCACCGACCCGGCGAAGTGGACCTCCCTGGTCAACGGCAACCGGATCTGGCACTTCCTGTTCCTCTGGTCGAATTTCCACGTGGAGCACCACTACTACCAGCGCGTGCCGTTCTATAACCTGCGCCGATTGAATCAGGATCTGCAGCCGTTCTACCGGCGCGTCGGGCTGCGCAACCGCACCTACGGCGAGATGCTCTGGGGCTGGTTCGTGCGCAACAAGGAAGCGCATACGGACTGGGAGATCCCGGAGCGGGCGGAGGGGGGAGGCCAGGTCACTCCCGTGGTTTCGTGAGGCGGGAGCGGTATGGAGTTGGACGAGCTCTCTCGGACCCGGCTGACCGTGCTCGCGGTGGCGGTCGTGATCGCCGCCGTCTGGGGGCTCAGCGTTGCCAGCCGAAGGCGACAGCAAGCCCACTTCGCGGCTCTCGCGCGCTCGTTTGGCAAGGAGGTGGTGCGCGAGGGAAAGTTCCTGTCAAGATTTCCGGTCGAGATGGATGGGCGGATGTTCGACGTTCGCTTTCAGCACATCGGCAGGGCCGTGGGTTCGGGCGGCTGGACGCCGGGTTGGTATATCGTCACGGACGCGGCGTTGCAAGGAGTTTCGGATCTCCACAGTGCTGAAATCCGGCCGCGCGGGCGGCGTCCCAAGGTCGTCGATCCGGAGGATCCCGAGTTTGCCAAGTATTTTCCTGTGCGCGATGCAGGATACCCTCTGCGGGAAGGGTGGCTGAACAAGCGCATGCGGGGTGCCATCTCTCATTTTTACGCGATGGAGCTCCCGCTCAATCCGGTCGTCATCGAAGAAAGCCGCTTGATCCATCGCTCGCACCTCCCGGTGAGGCGATTCAGCGCCGAAGCTTTGCGAGAGATCCTCGTTCGGCAGGCGGCGGTTGGCGCGGCGCTGGAGAGAACGCTCTGAGGCCCCATGGTTGAGATCATCGATCTGAGCCAGGGGATCTCCTGCCGCTCAGGATCCGTGGCAGTACGGGGTCGCCGGTGCGGGCGCTACGCCATTGGAGTAGACCTGAAGGTAGACGGGGCGCATACAACTGTTGACGAAGGTCCGGAACAAGCGTAGAATTTTTTACAAACCACCTTTTTTGAGGAGGTCAGAGTTCATGAAACCGACACGTGCTTTCGTTTCGATGGCGATCCTGGTGTTTGCCGCGTCCTCCATCCTTCGCGCGGAGGAGGTGAATGGCAACGGTACTCCTGAGATCGACATTGCTCAGATCTTCCAGGTCTCCCTGCCCTCCGCCAGCCCACTGCTCGATCAAGCGCCGCCGCCCACCTTCACGTCGTGCACGGTGACGACCCAGTGCCCGGATGGTCAGACGAATCCGTTGATGTGCACCGGTTCCTACTGCTCGGCGGGGCCCAACTGGGTCGAGTGCAATGGCACAAGGCAATACTGCCAATGCACCGTTGCGGCCTGTACTTCGAGCACGGTCTGCCGAAAGCCACATATCTGCAATAACTCCGTGGCCATCTGCTATCAGGGATGCTGCCTTTGTGACTGAAGAGGTTCGCCTACCCTTTCTTGAAGAAACAAAAGGCTGGGAGGCGCGTACTCTCAGGAAGGACGAAGGAGGCCATGATGCCGAAGCTTTGGGCTGTGAGGATCTGTCTCGCCCTTTCTCTGCTTGCCCTGGCGCGTCCCGCGATGCCTGCGATGCTCGCGGACGACCCGGGCGATGCGCTGCGGCGTGCCGCGAGCGCCGGGGAGGTGGCGAAGGTGAAGGAGCTGCTGGCGGCGGGGGTGGACGTGAACGCCGCCAACAAGTATGGCGGCACCGCTCTCGCCTTCGCCTGCGACAAGGGGCAGACCGAGGTGGTCAACGTGCTGCTGGAGCACGGGGCGAACGCGAATACCAAGGACCAGTTCTACGGCGCCTCGCCGCTCACCTGGGCGGTGGACAAGGGGCATGCCGAGATCGTGGGGGCCTTGCTAGCGAAGGGGGCCGAGGGCGAATCGGATGCGCTGATGTCGGCGTCCGCCGGTGGGCAGGCCGCCGTGGTCAAGGTGATCCTCGCGCGGGGCAAGGTGGGCGCCGAAGGGCTGAGCGAGGCGTTGGCGGCCGCATCGAAGGAGGATCAGAAGGAGGTCGTGGCCCTGCTCGAAGCGGCCGGGGCCAAGCCGCCGGCGGTGGTGGAGGTGGACCCCGCCGTGCTCAAGAGCTACGAGGGCTTTTATGAGGGACCGGGTTTCAATGTGACGGTCGCCCTGAAGGATGGCAAGCTGGTGGCGACCGCGGATGGCGGCGTTCTCACGCTCACGGCCGCCGATCCGGTGACGTTCCGGGCCGAAGAGTTTGCGGGCATCAAAGTCGTGTTCAAGGTGGAGGAGGGGAAGGTCACCGGCCTTTCGATCGACCGGGGCGACAGCTCGACCCCACTCAAGAAGAAGGAGACCCCATGAGAAGCCGTCTCGGCCTGAGAAATCCGGCGCGTTTCGCCGCGCTGCTCCTCGCTCTGGTGCCGGCCGCCGCTGGAGCGGCGGGTGCGCCCTCCTGGCCGTCGTTCCGTGGACCCCAGGCCTCGGGCGTGGGAGAGGGGGCGGCGCCGACCACGTGGAACGGTGAGACGGGGACCCAGATCCTTTGGAAGACCCCGATTCCGGGGCTCGCCCATTCGAGCCCGGTGGTGTGGGGCGACCGGGTGTACGTCACGACGGCGGTGTCGACGGAAGCGAATCCGGTTTTCCGTTCCGGGCTGTATGGCGACGTCGACTCGGTGGAGAGCAAGGCCGAGCACAGCTGGCGGATCTACGCCGTGGACCGCAAGACCGGCAAGATCCTGTGGGAAAAGGTGGCCCATTCCGGCGTACCGCTGGTCAAGCGGCACATGAAGGCGACGCACGCCAATTCGACTCCGGCGACGGATGGCAAGCACGTGGTGGCGCTCTTCGGCTCGGCCGGCCTCTATTGTTACAACGCGGACGGCTCGCTCAAGTGGAAGAAGGATCTCGGAGTGCTGGACGCGGGGTGGTTCTACGATCCTTCCTACCAATGGGAGTATGGAAGCTCGCCGGTCATCTACAAGAACATGGTGATCGTGCAGGCGGACCTTCAGAAAGGGTCGTTCATCGCGGCCTACGATCTGGCGGACGGCAAGCAGCTGTGGCGCACGGACCGCGACGAGATTCCCTCATGGGCCTCGCCGATGGTGTTCGAGAGCGAGAAGCGCGCGGAGCTGGTGACCAATGCCACGAAGCACGTGCGGGGTTACGATCCGATGACGGGCAAGGAGCTGTGGCGGCTGGCCGGCAATTCGGAGATCGTCACTCCGACGCCGATCGCGGCGCATGGCATGGCCTACGTGACCTCGGGGTACGCGCCCATTCAGCCGATCTATGCCATCCGCCTGGGCACGGCGAACGGTGACATCTCGCTCGCCGAAGGGAAGGAAACGAATGACGCGGTGGCCTGGAGCAAGAAGCGGGGAGGCCCGTACATGCCCACGCCGATCGTCTACGGCGACCACCTCTACACCTGCGCCAACAATGGCATTCTGACGGCGTACGACGCCAAGACCGGCGCCCAGGTCTACAAGGAGCGGATTGCCGGGACGAAAAGCTCAGCGTTCACGGCGTCGCCGGTGGCGGCGGATGGAAAGCTTTATTTCGCCAGCGAGGAGGGGGACGTCTACGTGGTCAAGGCGGGGCCGAAGTTCGAGCTGCTGGCGACGAATCCCATGGGCGAGGTGTTGATGGCCACGCCGGCGATCGTGGACGGCATGATCCTCGTGCGCGGGCGCCAGAGCCTGTTCGCCATCGGCGCGGCGGCGGCGAAGCCCGCGAAGCCGGCGAAGTAGGAGAAGCCCCTCCTGTATCATGGGCACCCTCGGAAAGGGGGGTGCCCAGAATGACGTTCAAGCCCGTATACCGGATCACCACGTTCGTTCCACCGGACAAGTTGGAAGCCTTGCTGGAGGGGATCACCCAAGTGGTCCCCCTGGGCTGGGGGAAGTATGACCAGGTCTCCTGGGTCTCCGGCGAGGTGACGGAGCGGTTCCGGCCTCTCGCGGGCTCGAACCCGACCGCGGGAACCGTGGGTGAGCTCGAGAAGGTCCCTTCCGTGAGGCTGGAATTCGTCATCCCGCGCGACGAAGCCTTGCTGGAGAAGATGCTGGCGGAGGGGCTCATCCCCAATCATCCGTGGGAGGAGCCGGCGGTGTTCATCGACGAGAGCCGCGTGACGCTGACGAAGACGGCGGAGATGTGAATGGAAGCGGGGGCTCCGAAGAATCCCGGGATCCACTTCCCTCCGCCGTTCCTCTACGTGGCCCTGTTTCTTCTGGGGCTGCTCCTGGATCACCTCATTCCCCTGCCGGCGCTGCCGAGGGGCCTCTCGCGGATTCTCTCGGCCGTGCTCCTCTCTGGTCTGAGCCTGACCTTCTGGAGCCTGTGGCTTTTCCTGCGCGCCCGCACCAGCCCGTTGCCGATGAGGGCGTCGACGGCCCTGGTGCGGACAGGCCCCTACCGCTTCACGCGGAACCCCATGTACCTCGGCCTGCTGCTGGCCTACGCCGGGCTCGCGCTGCTGTTCGGCGTGACCTGGGCGCTGATCCTGTCCCCTGGCGTCGTCCTCCTGGTGGAGAGGCTGGTGATCCGGCGGGAGGAGAAATACCTGGAGGAGAAATTTGGCGAGGAGTACCGGCGGTTTCTTAGAGAGGTCCGGCGCTGGATCTGACGCTTTTCATGCGCCGGAAGCATAAAGTAGAATGGTGCGCCCCCGGTTCTCCCGGAGGTCTCCCCTGTCGAAAGGACTGTCATGACCGCTCGTAAAGCTCTGCATACCGCCGGAACCGTGCTCGCCTTCGCCTTTCTCCTTTCTCCCTCGGGCCTGAGGGCGGAGGAGATGAAGGCTGACGAGAACCCGCCCCTGGTCATTCCGGGCAAGGGCTTCTCCTTCAGCATCCGCCAGCCTCTGGGATGGCAGTCGGACGAGCAGGCGATGAGGAAGTATCAGGCGAACGTCGCCTTCTCGCTGCCGGCTGAGCCGGGCCAGGAGTCGGGCACGGCCATCGTGGTGATCGCGCGGAAGAAGGTGAACGAGAACATCGCGCTGAGCCTGGAATCCGACAAGCAGGCGTACCGCCAGAAGGAGCCCAGCGTGCAGGTCGGGTCGCTGGACGTGAAGCACCCGCTCTACCTGACGTTCCCGCAGATGTACTCGAAGCCCGGCGAGTTCTACGTCTACACCGCGTACCTCAATCCCAAGGGTTTCCCGCCGTATTTCTCCGTGGTGATGACGAAGAAGAAGTCCGCCGCCACGGCGGAGGAGATGGCGGCCTACAAAGAGGTCCTGGAGTCGGTGAGGGTGATCACGGGCTCGGCGGCCGGGACGGAGTAGGCCCTCACCTCCCCGGCCCTCCTCTCCCGACCCCTCCCTCCCCCCTCACCGGGAGAGGAGGGAGAAAGACAGGAGAGAAGATCTTGGTTTTCTTCTTCTTTCCCCCTCTCCCTGGCAAGCGCGGGGGGAGGGACGGGAGAGGGTAGGGTGAGGGCTCCTACCCCTGCAACATCGTCCTGTACGTCCGCAGGTGCCGGAAAGCCGCCTCGCGCTCACCCAGCTCTTCGTAGAGGCCGGCGAGGTTGAAGTGGGCGTCGGCCAGGGTGCGGTCCAGGCCCAGGGCGATCTCGTAGGCGCGGGCGGCGTCGTTCAGCCGGCCGAGATCCTGGAGGGCCACGCCGAGGTTGAAGGCGGCGGTGGCGTCTTCGGGGCGGGCGGCGAAGGCCCGGCGGTAGTGGCGCTCGGCGTCGGTGGTGAAGCCCCGTTCGTGGAGGAGCCGGCCGAGGTTCAGGTGGGCGTCGGCGAGGCCGGGCTCGATCTCCAGGGCCTGGCGGTAGGCCGTCATGGCTTCTTCGGGGGAATCCTCTTCCAGAAAATAGGCGCGCTCGTACCAGTCGAGGGCGCTGTCCGGCTCATCGCTCTCATCGCCCTCGCCGCTCTCGCCGTCTTTATCGGAGGGCGGCGTGCGCAGGGCGAGGGTGGAGGCCTCTCTCGCCAGCTCGGCAAGCTCGAAATCGAACAACGCCTGGCCGGACTCGGGGTTCCACACGTCGCGGCCGTCGCGCACCACGACGTGGTGGCCCTGGGCGGCGATGCGCACGCCGGTCAGGGGGCGGTCGCCAGGGAGCTGCTCGCGGAGGTTCTCGAGCGCCAGGCGCACGCGGCGGCGGGGCACGCGGGCGGCGAGAAGGCCCTTGGCCGTGCGCAGGAGAACGAGGTCCTGGAAGCTGAAGTAGTACTCGCCCCGCGGCCCCTGCCGGGGTGACAGGAAGCCGGACCGCACGTAGGAGCGCACCCTTTCGGGCGACAGGCCGAGAAGGGCGGCGACGTCCTTGGTTGAGTAGCCGCTGGGCGGCGCCGGCTGTTGGTGGTCACCCAGCCGGCTGAGAGCGGAGGACCGGTTCATCGCCGCCAGTGTACTCCGGGCCGCCTATCTCTTGGAGCTTTTCCTTTTCGGCTCTTCGGCGGCGGCGGGTGCGGCCTCGTGGACCGGGCGCGGCGACCGGCGGGCCGGCTTGCGGTCGGCGAGCGAGATCGGTTTGTCCGCGGCGCCCTGCGGCTGGGAGGAGGCGAGGCTCGCCTTGAGGGCCGCCATGAGGTCGATGACCTGGGCCTTGGGCGGCGCGGCGGGCAGGGCGGTGATCTCCTCGCCCTGGATCTTGCGGTCGATCAGGGCGCGCACCTGGTGGCGCTGCTTGTCCTCGTAGACCTCGGGCTTGAACTCGTCGGTGGCGATCTGCTCGATGAGCTGGACGGCCAGCTTGAGCTCGGGCTCGCGGACTTCGGCGGGGCCGACGGGGACCTCGGAGAACGCGCGCAGCTCGTCCGAGTAGCGGAGCTGCTGCATGATGAGCCCTTCGTCGAACGGGCGCAGGAGCACGAACTGGTCCTTGCCGCGGGCGACGTAGCGCGCGAGCGCCGCGCGGCCGGTCTGCTTCATGGCCTCGGAGAGCAGCCGGTAGGGGCGGTCTCCCCCCTTGTCGGGGCCCACGTAGTAGGACTTCTCGTAATAGATCGGATCGACCTGGTCGAGCGGCACGAACTCGGTGATTTCCACCGCGTTGGTCGCTTCGGGCACCAGCGCCTTCAGCTCATCTTCCGAGAAGAGGACATATTGCCCTTTGCTGTATTCGTAACCCTTCACCATGTCTTCTCGGCCCACGACCTCGTTGTCGACAGGGCAGATGTACTGTTGCTTCAACCGGGAACCGCACTTTTTGTGCAGCATGTTGAATTGAATACCGGCGGCGCTTTCGCCCGTAGAATAAAGCTTCACGGGGATGGTGACGAGGCCGAACGAAATCATTCCGGAGGCAAAGGGTCGGGCGCTCATAGGGCGTAATATACCATTCAACCGCCGCTTCGGTGTCGTTTTTTCCGGAAACAGGCCACTCTTGCCGCGCAGGCGTCTCGCGGAAATATTTTTGACGTTCATCGGGATGGAAAAAGACAACGATCCGGGGAAATTCATACGGCGGGAGCTCACGCGGCTGGGCGCTCCCCGGCTGGCAATGGACCCCGCGGCGGTGCGCGCCATGAAGCCGGAGACCTCCGAGCGCGCGTTCAGCCGGCCGGGCTGGGTGTTCGAGCTCAAGTACGACGGGTACCGCATGCTGGCGGCGGGCGGCGCGGGCGAGGCGCGGCTCTTCTACAAGAGCGGCAAAGAGGCCACGAGTATTTTCCCCGAGCTCGCGCGGGAGGTGTCGGCCCTGCCGCTCAGTGGGCTGATCCTGGACGGCGAGGCCGTGGTGCTGGACGAGACGGGGAAGCCCAACTTCCAGCGCCTGCAACGGCGGGGGCTGCGCACGCGGGCGGCGGACGCGGCCCAATCGGCCCATTTGGTGGCAGCGAGCCCGGCGACGCTGTTCGTCTTCGACCTCCTGGCCTGCGAGGGGTTCGACCTGAGGCCGCTGCCGCTGGCGGCGCGCAAAGAGCCTCCTGCGGCGTGTCCTTGCCGGAGGGGCCGGGAACGGCTGGATCCGCCTGTCGGAAGAGGTTCCGGAGCGGGGGGAGGATCTCTACGCGGCGGTGTCGGAGATGGGGCTGGAAGGGATCGTGGCCAAGCGGGCGGATTCGCCCTACCGAGGCGGCTATTCGGCGGACTGGCTGAAGGTGCGGGTGGACCGGTCGTCCGACTTCGCGGTGGTGGGGTTCGAACCCGTTCGGGGGTCACTCTCGGGGCTCCGCAATCTTCATCTTGCCGTCCAGAGTGGAGAAGGGCTGGCCTACGCGGGCACGGTGGGCTCGGGTTTCAGCCAGGAGGGGGCGAAGGAGATCCGTTCTCGCCTGGAGCCGGCCCGGCGGGAGACGCCTCCCGTCCCGGCTCCGCCCGCCAAGGGCACGGTCTGGGTGGAGCCGGAGCTCGTGGTCGAGGTGCGGTACAAGGAGTGGACGGAGGGCGGGAACCTGCGCCATCCCGTATTCCTTCGTGTGCGGGACGACAAGACGGTGGAGGAGTGTTTCCGGCCGGGGGAGGAAGTGGATGCTTCGCAGCAGGTTCCCCCTCTCCCGGCGGGGGATGGGTTGGGAGATGGGAGAGGGGGCCAGGGGGTGAGGTTCTCCAACCTCGACAAGGTTTTCTGGCCCGGCGAAGGGATCACCAAGGGAGATCTGATCGAGTACTACCGGACCGTGTCTCCCTGGCTGCTCCCGTACCTGAAAGACCGCGTCGTGGTGCTCGACCGCTACCCCAACGGCATCACGGGAAAATCGTTTTTTCAGAAGGATCTGGGGAATTCGGGGCCGATCGTCTGCGACCGCGAGGAAACCTTGCTGTCCCTGGTGAACCTTGGGGCCATCCCCTTTCACATCGAGTCGAGCCGCTTATTCGCTCCGGATCAATCCTCTCCAGACCGGCCGGATTGGTGCATTCTCGATCTCGATCCCAAGTCCGCGCCTTTCGCGCACGTGGTGGAGATCGCGCTCGCGCTTCGGGATCTATGCGAGGAGATCGCGCTCGAAGCGTTCGTCAAGACGAGCGGCGGGAGCGGACTGCACGTGCTGTTGCCCATGGGGGGGCTGTTCAATCACGAGCAGGCCCGCCAGCTCGCGGAGCTGCTGGCGCAAATCCTCGTCAAACGCCTGCCACGGATCGCCACCACGGCGCGCTCGATCTCGGCCCGCCAGGGAAAGGTCTACGTGGACGCCCTCCAGAACGGCCGTGGCAAGCTGCTGGCGGCGCCCTACGCCGTCCGCCCCCGGCCAGGCGCTCCCGCCTCGGCTCCCCTCACCTGGGCCGAGGTGAACGACCGCCTCGACGTGCGCGATTACAATCTGAAAACCCTTCCAAAGCGGCTCCAAAAACGGCAGGCGGACCCGCTCCTGCCCGTGCTCAGCCGCCGGCCGGACCTCGCGCGGACGCTGGAGCTGCTGGCGGAAAAGGTCTGAAGGCGAGATCCTGAAAGCAAAAGCGGCGCCCGGTTGGGGGCGCCGCTTGGAGAGAAAGGGCGGAGGTCCGGATCAGGGCTCGGTGATCGGAGCCGTCCAGATCTCTTCCTTGGCGTTGTTGCGGCGGTCGGTCCAGGACGGGAAGAACTTGCCGGCGTAGCTCGAGAGGCTGTTGTAGTCGCCGTACTGGTTGCCGGCGTCGGCGCCGGCCGATCGTCTCGTCGGTCTGCGCGGTGGTGACCTTGGTCGGCGGCGCTCCAGGTGGCGCCGTCGTCGATCGAGGTCTGGTAGCAGACGTTGGTCTTCTTGCGGGTCGCGTCGCCGACCGTGTCGTAGTAGATGACGGCGAGGCGGCCCGGTGGTCTCGTCGACCGCCAGCCACTGGTTGAACTGGTCGTTGAGGCCGGCCTGGTTGTTGATCATCACGCGGCGCGGACCAGGTGGTGCCGCCGTCGGTCGAGCGGGAGAACCAGATGCGCGTCTTGCAGGTCGAGGCGGCGTTCGATGCCGGGCTCGTTGGCGGCGGACGTGCAGCCGGCCGCGCCGGTCAGGTCGGTCCAGGAGGCGTAGACCATGTTCTTGGTGGCGCCGTGCGGTAGGCGCCGCCCGAGGTGTAGATGAGGGCGCGGCGGCTGTTGAAGGACGGCACGCCGATGTCGTAGCCGTCGAAGGTGGTGGCGATCACCTGGGGGTGCCCCAGCTCGTGCCGCCGTTGGTCGACTTGCGCGACGATGATCCGGCGGTTGGTGGTGGTCGGCCAGAAGACGAAGACGTCGCCGGTGGCGTTGGTCTTGACGTCGCAGCCGATCGCCGTGCCGGTCGACTCGGCGCCGCTCACCTGGACCGGGGTGCCCCAGGCGCCGGCCGGGCCGGTGCGCCGGTTGACGAAGGCCGGGTTGCCGTTGTGCCAGCAGACGTAGATGTAGTCCTTGAACGGCGAGGTGGCGCTGTGGTCGACCCACATGCATCTGCTTGTCGGTGCTCGTTCTGGGTGCCGGAGAAAGTGTTGTCGAAGGTCCAGGTCGCGCCGGCGTTGGTCGACTTGTAGGTGCGCATCTTGAGCGTGGTGCCGCTGGTGATGCCGATGGTGGTGGACCAGGCCGTGCCGTCCGAGGTCCAGTCGACCGTCGGGTCGGAATGGAAAGAGTCGGTGAGCACGAGCGGCAGGATGCTCTGCCCCCAGGTGGCGCCGCCGTCGGTGGAGTAGTACTGGGCCTGCTGGCCGCTGCCGCCGATGTTGTTGGACGCGGCGATCACCTGCTGGGTGTTCCAAGAAGTTGATGCGGATGTCCGACTCGCTGCGCGGCACCGTCTGCGCGCCGGAGGTGCGGATGTTGGTGCCCACGGCCGTGGCCTCGGTGGTGGGGAAGAAGGCCTTCTCCGAGTCCTCGTCCGCGAAGGCGGCCTTCGGCACGTCGGCTGAGTCGGGCCGCAGATCCTGGTGGGTGACCATCCACTCGTAGATCTCCTTGAGGACGTGCGGATAGCCGCCCGTCGGATCATCCCCGGCATAGCGGAGTCTCCGGGTGCCCCTTGCGCCAGTAGACGCGCAGCCAGAGCGGCACGGGGATCTTGTCGCCGGCCTCCTCGGGCCGGAGCAGCCCGAAGTCCTGGTTCTGCTGGATGAGGCTTTCGAGCGGGGTGCCCGGAAGGACGTTGTCTTTCTTGACCTGCTGCTCGACCGTGGGCCAGGGGCGGCGGTCCGCCGCGGCGAACGCCAGGGAAGCGAAAGCCAGGATCAAGAACAGGAACGAAATCGATGTTCTGCGCATTCACAGCTCCTCTTGAATCAACCTGGAGACCCAAAATAGGCCCCTTGAAAATCAAGGTGCTTGCCGGGGCCAAAAGTGACATCCGCGGCGCCCGGGCACGAAAAAGCCCCCTTCCCGCGAGGGAAGGGGGCCTTTTTCAAGCGTGGAGGACGTTTACGGGACGCAGGCCGTCACGGAAACGTCGTCGAGGAACCAGCCGTCACCGGTGACCGAGCAGTCCGAGATCGACGTGAAGCCGATGCGGACCGCCTGGCCGGCGCAGCCGCCGCTGCCGCCGGTGACGGCGTTGCAGGCGGCGTCCAGGTCCACGGTCGTGGTGACGAAGGTGGTCTGGCTGCCGGTGAAGATGGCGGCTCCGGCGGCGCCCGCAGGCGGGCAGCTGGCGGAGACGGTGCCGTTGTACGACGTGGTGCCGGCCACGATCGCCGAGGCGGGCACGAAGGTGTAGTTGGTGCCGTCCAGGGAGACGGTCAGCGTGCCGCCGTCATAGCCGCGCTCGAAGGCCCGGCGGTGCTTGAAGGACAGCCGCGAGGTGGTGGAGCCGGCCGGGACGGTGATGCCGCCGGCGCCGTTGGGCTGGGCGTAGGTGAAGTTGTTGCTGCCGTAGTCCGCCGTGCAGCTCGTGCCGCCGTAGCGGAAGATCTTCGTGCCGGAAGCGGCGGTGCAGGTCTGGACGCCGCGCCAGCTGGCGGTCGAGCCGCCGGCCACGAACGTGCCCTTGGTCCAGTTCGACAGGCCGGTGGCGGCGTCGAAGTTGTTGGTGTAGAGGACGGTGTTCGTGCGTGCAGGCCGGGCAGGCCGCCGTGGTGGCCGACGCCTGGGCCGAGTTGCCGGACTCGCAGGACGCGCTGTTGGCCGAACGCACGACGTAGTAGTAGGTCGTGCCGCAGGAGAGGCCGGTGTCGTTGAACGACGTGCCGGTGACCGTTCCGGCGCTGGTGTACGGACCGCCGGTGGTGGTGGAGCGGTAGACGTGGTACTCGGTGGCGCCGGCGACGGCGGTCCAGGAGACCGTCGCGCTGGTTGGTGCCGCCGCGTGGCCGTGACGCCCGTCGGAACGGCGGGCGGCGTGCACGGCGCGGAGGCCGGGGTGACCGACAGGCAGGTGCTGGCGGCCGAGGCGCAGGCCTCGTTGCCGCGACGGATGGGCGACGACCTGGTAGTAGTAGGTGAAGCCGTTGGCGACGCCGGTGTCGCTGAAGGACGTGGCGGCGGAGTCGTTGGCGACCTTGGTGAAGCCGGAGTTGCAGCCGCGCTCGTTGCGGTAGACGTCGTAGACGCCGGTCGAGCCGGAGATCGTCGACCGACACCGAGTTGCTGCCGGCGGTCAGGCTGAGGGTCGGCGTGGCCGGCGGCGTGCAGCCGCGCGAAGGTGATGCTGGCGCCGGCGTCCGTGGTGCAGGCGATGCCGTGGCGGTTGAAGGCGGCGTAGAGGGCGCCGCCGTGCGGCGTGCCGTTGGCCAGGTTGCCGTCATCGTCGTCCACGGCGCGCATGGTCTTCCACAGCGAGCCGGTGTTGCAGCCGTTGGAGGTCCAGGTGCCGCTGGCGGTGCAGGCGAAGGCCGCCGTGGCCGTCGCAGCGCGAGAGGTACCAGAGGCGGTCGGCGATGGTCCAGGCCGAGCCGCTGCCCGGGCTGGGCAGGTCGCGGTTGGCGAAGTCCCACAGCGCCTCGGAGGAGATGTAGGACTCGCAGTGGCCTTCCCGGCCGCAGGGGCCGACGTAGCCGGCGCTGGTGGGGCAGCGGGCCTGGGTGAAGTTCGCCACCGTGTGCGGCGTGTTGGAGGTGTGCTTGGCCCAGTCGATGTCGCGCACGCCGGTGCAGGAGGTGCAGGCGTCGCCGTAGCCGCCGCAGTTGCTGGTCAGGAAGCCGGGGCCGATGCAGGAGGTGTGGGTGCCCAGGGCGGCCGTCAAGTCGCCGTAGGTCTCGCCCGTGCCGTTGTCCGGCGAGGAGCCGTTGCCGTCGTTGGTGTCGAGGCCGTGGCCGTACTCGTGGAGCGAGACGCCCTCGATCTCACCGGTGTTGCCGCAGCCGCCGCCGGAACGGTAGAAGTTGACCGTCGAGCCGTTCCAGAAGGCGTTGCAGGTGGGGTTGATGTTGACGTTGGCGGTGAGCTGGGCGTTCAGCCAGGTGTTGGCGGGCAGCCAGCCGCGGGCGCTCTCCTTGGCGCGGTTCAGGTGGTAGAACTGGGTGCGGGCGGAGTGGGTGTTGCCGGCGCCGCCGACGCCCGGGGTGGTGCAGTCGGTGCCGGCCGAGGTGCCGAAGGCGATGTCGCCGCGCGCCGTTGGCGGCGAGGCGAGATGGCGCCGCAGTTGTCGAGGGATGCGCACGTACTGGCCGGCGAGGGTCGAGGTGACCGTGCCGCCCGGGATAGGTGTAGACGCCGGCCGAGTTGGTGAAGCCGCCGGAGGAGAGGTTGGCGAAGGGCATCGGCAGGTTGTTCGGAGACGCCGAGGATCTTGGCGCCGCCGGTCACCTGGGCGTAGTCGTTGATGTCGACGGAGCTCGAGCATCTCGCCGGTGGCGCGCGTCGACCCGGGCGCGCCAGGTGCCGTGGTCGCCGGCGCGGCGGAAGACGAACTGCCAGACGCCGGCCAGGCCGCGGCCCTTGCCGAAGGCGGCACCGCCGCCCAGGCGGACTGGTCCGAGGCGATCGACCGTCACGAGGCGGCGGGAGCCGCGGTCGACGAACGTGTCGGCGGCGGAGAAGCCGCCGACGTAGCCGTCGACCACCGGCGAGCGCCTGCTCGCGGGTCGAGCTTGGCGGCCGGCGTGCGGACGCGCGGGCGAAGGCAGGTTCTCGCTGCCGAACTGGATCAGGTTGCCGTTGTTGACGCGGAAGACGACGCGCGCGCCGTCGATCGGCAGGCCGCCGCTGCATCACGTCGAAGTCGACGAACCAGACGTGCCCGGCGGGCTGGCCCGAGCGGCCCTGGTTCAGCACCAGAGAGCCGGCGTTCGACGCCGAGCAGGCTGGCGACCCGGGGCAGGAAGCCGCGGGCGATCGCCTCCAGATCCTTGAGCTCGGGAGTCTTCCGGCCGCTCAGCGCGGCCACGTCATCGTTCGTGAGATTGTTGCCGCGGCCGGGAATCCAGGCGATTCCTTCGCCCTCGGCGAGCTCGACCCGGCCGTTGCGCCGGTCGACGTAAGCATTCCAGTTGTTGCTGGATCCCAGCTTGAAGGCGGCCCAGCCGTCGCGGACGGAGGCGTCGAGCGAGCCGACGGCCTCGTCCACGGGCTCGATCTGCGTCCCGGCGTTCAGGCGGTCGCTGACGAACGCGAGGCTCTCCAGCGGGCTGGCATTGTGGTCGTCTTTAATCTTCTGGGCCGCCGCCGGATAGGGCAGGGCGGCGAGGAGACCGGTCAGGGCAAGCGTGACCGGCAACAAGCGCGTGCGAAAGCTCATGGATTTCTGATCTCCTGGCAAAAGACCTGCGTAATAAGAAGAATCGAAGAAAAAGCTTCACTTTGCGAACAGGGACAGTTGAGTGGGTTGGCTCTGCTTTCGGGTTGCCTGGAATCGGACTGCTATACTGCCCGGCCAGCGCAATGGCAATGTACCTCCTTCATTGGTCGCTCCCCTCCGGGGGAATGGGTGGCAAGAAAGTGTCGCTAACAGAAGAGAGTGCCGGCACCCCCCAAAAACGCGCCGTCTTCGCCGCGATCGGGGGATCATTCGTGATCTCCGCAATTGCCGTTCTGATGGCGGCGGTTCTCTGGGCCGCTCCCCAGACCCCTCCGAAACCCAACCTGGTCCTGATCACGCTCGACACCACCCGTGCCGACCACCTCGGCGCCTGGGGGTGGCCTCATGCCCAGACGCCCAATCTCGACGCCCTGGCGGCTCGCGGCACCCGCTTCGCCCGATGCGACACGGCGGCTCCCATCACCCTGCCGAGCCACTCCACGATCCTGACCGGGCTCTTCCCGCCGCGCCACGGCGTACGCGACAACGGCACCTTCGCCTTGGCGGCCAAGGTGGAGACCGTGACCGAGCGCTTGGCGGCCCGGGGCTATGACACCGGGGCCGTGGTGTCGGCCGCCGTTCTGGAGCGCCGCCACGGCCTCGACCAGGGGTTCCGTGTCTACGACGACGACCTCGGGGAGGGGTATGCCGCCGGCACCCTGGTGGCGGAGAGGCCGGCCGAGCGTGCCACGGCCGCGGCCCTCACGGTCCTCGGGGATCTGAAGCCGCCCTTCTTCCTCTGGGTGCACTACTTCGATCCCCACGAGGAGTACCGGCCGCCGACCCGCTTCGCCGACCGTGCCCGGGGTCCCAACCGCCTCTACGACGGCGAGATCTCCGCGATGGACGATCAGATCGGCGCGCTCCTTGCCAGGCTTCCGCCGGGCACCAACGTCGTGGCCGTGGGCGACCACGGCGAGATGTTGGGCGAGCACGGCGAGCTGACCCACGGGCTGCTGCTCAACCGCGGTGTCCGGCGAGTGCCTCTGATCCTCGCCGGCCCCGGCGTGCCGGCCGGCCGGGTGAGCGACTGCCTGGTGCGCACGGCTGACGTGGCGCCCACCCTGCTGGCCCTGGCCCGCATGGACACCCCGGCCGGGTTGGACGGCCTGAGCCTCCTGCCGGTGATGACCGCGGGGGCAGGAGCCAACTGCTCGCGCCAGACCTACACCGAGAGCTTCCTGCCGTTCTTCGCCTACAAGTGGTATCCCCTGCGCTCCTTGGGGGGAGACCGCTACTTCTACGTCAAGGCGCCCAAGAGCAGCGTCTACGACCTCAAGGCCGACGCCGCCGAAGCTCGCGATCTGGCACCCCGCCAGACCGGGCTCCTTCGTGCCTGGGAGAAGAACCTCGCGTCCTTCCTGAAGCAGCAGGGGGACTCCCTCAACCTTCCCGTGAAGCCCACCAGCGTCCTCACGGACGAGCAACGCCGCAAGCTCGCCAGCCTGGGCTACACCGGCGGCTCCTCCCGGGGTCCGGTGCGGGCGGACCTGCCGGACCCCCGTGCCATGACCGAGGTGGCGCAGTCCCTCCACCGGGCGAGCCGTACCGTGCAGGAAGGGCGTTGCGCGGAGGCCCTGCGCGAGCTCGACGCCCTCATCAAGAAGGACCCCCACAACTTTCCGGCCTTGAGCTCGGCGGGTTTCTGCCTGCGCAAGCTCGGCCGTATCCAGGACGCCTTGGCCCTCTTCCAGCGCGCGGCCCGGGAGAACGACCTCGACCCGATCCCCATCACCGACGCCGCCGGCTGCCTGCGCGACCTTGGGCGCCGGCAGGAGGCCGAGCGCGAGTACCGCCGCGCCCTGGCTCTCGATCCGGGCCAGCCGGTGGCCGCCGCCAATCTGGCCCGCATGCTGCGCGAGCGGGGGGAGACGAAGGACGCCCTGGCCGTCCTCGACACCGCCGTGGCCAGCGGCACACGCGAGCCGGAGGTCTATCTGGAGCGCGCCGTTGCCCGCGCCAGCCTGGGCGGTACGAGCAACATCACCATTGCCCTGGGGGACTTCCGCGAGGCCTCTCGGCGCAATCCCAACGACACCGTGGCCCTGGAGGGCACGGCCCGGGCCGCCTTCCAGCTCGGCCGCTACCGCGAGTCGGTTCAAATGTACGAGCAGCTCCTGCGCTCCCAGGCCAACCGGCTCGACCTGTGGAAGACGGCGGGAGCCATCTATCTCTACGAGCTCGACGAGCGGGCTTCGGCCCTGCGCTGCTTCCGCCGTGCCCTGACGCTGGAGGTCAGCCCCGCCGAAAAGGCCAAGCTGGAAGAGCTGATCCGGGACCTGGACGGCTGATCCCGGCCGCCCCGCTTGCCGGATCTGCTGGAAAGCAACAGAATACCCCCGGATCTCCCGGAGAACAAACGTTTGCTCAAAGACTTCCTGCGCAAGGTCTCGCTCTTTTCCGAGCCTCGATGACGCCGGCCTGAACCGCCTGGCGGCCCTCGTCAAGGAGGAGCGCCACCCGGCCTACAAGCTGATCTTCCGCGAGGGAGATCCGGTGGACGCCTTCTACGCGGTGCAGGAGGGGATGGTGACCGTCTACCGCGACGAGCCCGGGCGCCCCCAGCAGGTGCTGGCGCGGCTGGAGGTGGGCGGCTTCTTCGGCGAGATGGGGCTGCTCAACGACAAGGCCCGGCGCTACGCCTCCGCCCGCACCGCCGCACCCACCAGGCTCCTGCGGATCGAGAAGGCCGACCTCATCCAGATCCTGGCCGCCAACCCCGGGCTGGAGCTCAAGTTCCGGGCCGAGGTCATCCGCCGCCACGGCATGAACGTCTCGGCCCTGCTGGGGCTGGCCGGCCAGCGCGACGTGCGCATCCGCCTGGGCGTCGACGCCGTGATCGAGATGGAGGACGGCGCCCGCCTCTCCGTCCAGCTCGAGAACCTCTCCCTCGGGGGGATCGGCCTCTCCGGCGTGCCGGCCAACTGGCAGACCGGCCACACCGTGAGCTTCTTCATCGGCCAGTCCGGCGAGCCGCGCATCCTGGACGTCACCGGCACCGTCACCTGGCGCGAAGGAGACACCGTCGGCGTCGCCTTCGATCCCCAGGAAGCGGGCAACGCCACCCTGATCAACCGCGCCCTGCGGCGGTTCCTGACCGGGCGGCGGTAGGGCTATTCCACTCCTTTCCCTCCCGTCTCCCAGATTTTTTCAGGGAGATCCGCCGCCGAAGCACGGAATTCCAGCGCCAAAGTCCCTGCTCTGGCCCGAAAGCAGTGAGATTCGGGCCCAAAGCTCCATGCTTCTGTCCTGAAACTTCATGCTTCTGTCCTGAAACTCTGTGCTTTTCGCGTAGATCTCCCTGCTTCCAAGTCAGAGCTCACTGCTGATGGACCAGGATCGGGCACGGGAACGGCGGCCGGAGTAGAGTTGCAGCCGGGAGGATTTGGGAGGACCGTTTCATGAAGCTGGGAGGCATTCCCCAGAGCTTTATCGAGAGGATCGGCAAGGCCCTGGGCCTGCTGCCGGAGCCTCTCGTGGACACGCAGATCGCCATGCTGCTGGCGCGCACGGTCATGGAAGGAGCGCGCCTCGGCATCTTCGAGGCTCTCGAGGCCGGGCCGCTCAAGGCCGAAGACGTCGCGGCCCGTTGCGGGGGGCAACCGCGGGCCATGGCGAAGCTGCTCAACGCCCTCACCGGCTGCGAGTACCTGCGCTTCGAGAACGGCCGCTACACCCTGGCCCCCGTGGCCCGCAAGTGGCTGCTCCCCGGCGGCGACCGGTCGCTCCACGACAAGATGCTCTTCCAGTTTCTGGAATGGGACTTCATCAAGAGCCTCGGCACGTTCGTCCGCACCGGCCAGCCCCTGGACATCCACGCCACCATGGCGCGGGACGACTGGAGCCTCTACCAACGCGGCATGCGCTCGGCCACCTCGACCTGGGCCCCGGAAGTGGCGAAGCGGACGCCCGTACCCAAGGGTGCGAAGGACATGCTGGACGTCGGCGGCTCCCACGGCCTCCTCTCCGTGGCCCTCTGCCGGCGCCACCCCGGCCTGCGCTCCGTCGTCCTGGACCTCCCCGAAGCCATCGAGCACGCCGCGCCCATCCTGGCCCAAGAGGGGATGGGCGACCGCGTCACCCACCGCCCCGGCAACGTCCTCACCGACGGCCTCGGCACCGAAGCCTGGGACCTCATCCTCGTCGCCAGCCTCGTCCACCACTTCGACGACGCCACCAACCGCGCCCTGGCGAAGAAGATCGCCCAGGCCCTGCGTCCCGGCGGCGTCTTCGTCATCCAGGAGCTCTATCGCATCCCCACCCCCAACGAAGCCGGCCAGATCGGAGCCCTCCTGGACCTCTACTTCGCCCTCACCAGCCAATCCGGAACCTGGTCGTTCGAAGAAATGGCCGGCTGGCAACGCGAGGCGGGGTTGAAGCCGCTGAAGCCGGTCAAGTTCCGGACGGCGCCAGGGAACGGGCAGCAGGCGGCGGTGAAGCGGTAGCGGAAGCTGGTCCTAATCCCGGGACAACTGCGCGTACCCTATAGGGGCCGCATTAGCCCTTGATGACGTTCCATCGTCTCGTATTCTGTCTTCCGAACAACTTAGGTTCAATAAGTTCTGGGATCTAGAAATAAAAGGCGTACAGTTAGGTCGCCAGAACCCGTTATCTCGCCCACCTCATCGAGATTCACCCGCCAGACCCTTTTGGGGCTGAGTTCTCGCGTCTACAGGTGAAGCGACAACTTAGCCCACGCAGAAATGCGGCCGGAGGAGAGATGAGGAGGTCCCGTGCTCAGGTAAGACAGGCCATGGTCGTCCTTTACGGCGCCGTATGGTGCGGAATTCTTATCTATCTATGCATCTGGTGGCCGATGGCATTCATGGGGCGTCAACAGGATTTTGGGGCCGTCCAAGTTTCTAGCAAATGTTGGATGGGGATGTCGGGATTTGGCTTCGCCTACCTACTCTTCGTATCGAACTCCACTCTGCGTCCTTTCCGAACAAGAAGAGGAGGGATCAGGCTCGGTGCACTCCATGATGCCCTCAATGAGCGTAGAGCCATGTTTAAGGGTCTGGTAGGAGGCCTACTTTGTTCTCTGCCGGCCCTCGTCGTTACGTTGGTGGGATTGGTCGTCTCGGTCCCTCATCCGGAGGGCTTGATCACGAGAACCCCCTCGATCGGAGCCTCGGACCCGCAAATGGACGGAAGGACCATTGAACCAGCTCCCGAAGGCAAGCATGTCTACCTTATCGGTATCGACTTGTCCAGGAGCAGCCTTCGCGATTCGAAGGATTCCCGTCTCCAGCAGCTCTGCGATGCAATCGATACTCTCCTGCCGCGTGATAGAGACGGTACTTTCCCTGAACCGATCAAAAGCGAAGACGCCGTAAATTTTTACATTTTCGCAGAACACCAGAAACCATTATATCTCTCCGGTTCAGTCTTGGAGAAACCTCCAAACTCGCAGCTCTCCAGCCGGGTATGTAGCGACCTTCGTCTACTGGTGGATAGCATGGCTGGCGGATCCGACGACATCGGACGGGGACGGACAGACATTGTCACGTTCTTGGAAGACATGGCCGGCAAGATGAATTCTCTGCCCGATAAACCTATGGCCACCACCGTGGTCTTCTCTGATTTCAAACAGACTACCGACCTTCCCTCGTCTCGAAACTTGAGCGACCGAATCGACGCCTTGATGTACGGTATAAAAACTCATAGCCAAAGGATTGTGGGTGTCCTGATGCCAACCGAGGGTAACAACAGTGAGGATCAGGGCAGAGACATAAGCTCTCTATTGAGGAGCAATTGCTGCAGGGATCAAATCAGTTACTGGGGTGAAATCGAACTAAATGCGACGAAAAAAAATGACACCGAGCGACAGATTGAATTCCGAAGCCACTTATACCAGGAAATCAATTCTCATTTGAACCTGCAATTGAAGTATCAGATCTTTCCGTTCTCGGGCGGCAACAACTATGCAGGCCTGCCGGTTATATCCGAGTACCAAAAAGTCCTACTGGCACTAAGGCCACCTGCCGGAGTTGACCGCGATATGTCCAAATTCAGCGTGGTCTTCGGAGACCCCCTGCTTCATCCAAGGGTGGCAAAAATGGGAGAGGTCGTACCGTATAGCTTTGAAGACAGCAATTCCGAGAGAAAACTGCCGATTCGGCTCTTTAGCCCTGTGGATGTTGTCAGGACCGCCGAGTTCGATCTTGTGATCATAGCTCATACCGTCAGATTGATGGTCTTACCCACTGTAAGCAGCGTGGCTTTCGAAATGCTGCAGTGGGCTCTAGGGTTGGCTGCAGTAACCTTCGTCATGCTGGTAATCGGAGCCAGCGGCACGGACCTCTGGTTGCGCCGAAAGATATCCTGGTGTTCTCGACGATTTTTAAAAAAGCGCCGCAGGCCGTCTCGCCTGGCTAAGGTGAAAGGAGGCGTTGTTTGAACCAGCGCAGAGCGCGAAAGCTCCATTCGGTACTAATAGCGCTCCTTATTCTCGGATGCGGATGTAATAGCGAGTTGCGGGACGAAAAGAATATTGATCCTCTTCCCACTCCAGTCGAGTTGCCGGCCATTCCAACAGCCGAGGCCGTGCTCCAGATCGGCTGGGATGAACCGCAACCGGAATCAGTCCCGAGGCCGCCGGCCGAGGTTCGCCGGTTGGACCTCTATGTGGACGCTTCCGGTTCCATGAAGGGTTTCGTCGGGCGCGAAAATTCGGACTACAGTCGAGCCTTCAGCTCTCTACTGGAGGATTCTGCCACCGCGGGATACGACTTGAGTGTCTTCAGCTTCGCTGATCGGATCTCCAACCCCCTCGGGAATGTGGGAGCCTCTACGATCCTGAGGCCGGATTTTTACTCTGGAGGAGAGACGTCTTTCCCGGAGCTGTTCGAGCGCATCACGAGAGAGTACGATAATGGATCTATCTCCGTAGTGGTGAGCGATCTTGTCCAATCTGGGCGGACTGGAGATCAACGGTCGCTCATTCTTGCCTTTCAAAAGCTGGCTAGAAGGCATCCGCAGGTGCTGTTGTTGGCATTTCGCTCCTCGTTTGAAGGTCGCTATTTCGTTGAAGGAGCGCGGGCGGGCACGAGCCAACCGCTGTTTCTCGACGGAACGACGGCGGAAAAGAGCCGGCCTTTTTATGCCCTTGTCATCGCACCTACGCGCAAAGACCTGAATGAAGCTCGGAGATTTCTTCTCCCGAGCCTGCAGGGCTACCAAGAGTTCGATGCTTCAAGCCCAGGGCTCAAACTTACCGATGCCGAGTATTCACCTCCTACCGAAGACTCAAAGCCGACCTGGAATACATACAAACCGGCCGAGTCATTGCCGTCAGGACTTTCGCTATCTCCCCGAGCCTTACTTTCCTTCATTGAAATTAATCCTCCTGCGAAGGCGAAATCGGAGCTTCGGCTTTGCTTCTCGTTCCAGGACTCCAAGGATTACCGTTCACACGGTCTGTGGTTGACTCGGGACCTGAGCTTCGAAGTGCATCGCAGAATCTTGCGGGACGGCAAATGGCAGCCTGTCGAGGAAGTGGATACCAATCCCGAAGCACTCTTCAGCGTTGATGGAAAGTACCTGAACATCCGATACGCTTTTTCACGGCCCGCTCTCTTTTCCTGGGATCTCTACCATGTTCGCTTGAAGCCTGGAGCGGGTAACCTGCGCCTGCCGATCTGGATCGAGGAGTGGACAACTCCCGACGACAGCTTGCCCATCTGGGGCAACCGAACGTTCAAACTTGAACTTTTCATAGAAGCCCTGACGCGAGCCCTTCGTGAGCAGGTACCACTATCCGAGCACTACCTCCTGCTAGGACGAGGTGAATAATGAACAAACTTTATGCCTTCTGGATTTCTAGGCCACCCGATCCTACCATGAGCTTTGATCTCTGGCGCGGCTTTCGCGCCGAGGCCTTCGGCTGGCTCGTGGGTAGTGTCGTCGTCGGCGCTGCGGTGATCGTTGGCCTTTACATGTGGCAGAGCCGAAAATTGACAGTCCGCTCGCCGCAGGACCCGTTTGCTCGATTCGTACCGATGCGCTGGCTATGGCTCTCCGCGCTCCCAGGCATTCTGCTCGGAGCGATCTACGCGGTCCGTTATGCGGCGGTCTTTCCTCTTGCCGCGATCTCCTCGGTAGGTGGCGCAGTGAGCGCGGCCTTGCTCTCCGCGATCCTCACGTTTGCCATTGCCCAGATCTCGATGTGGGTTCCCGGAGTGACGCCGCGGAAGTTCCTTTATCACCCTCGTTGGCCCTGGAGACTCTTTGCAAGGAGGAGAGCATGAATACCTTGATCTGTGCCGGCGGCTCGGGAGTCCGGGTGCTCGAGGCAATGCTTCAACTTTGCGCCGCCGGACTCGGACCCGCATCGCTGAGGCTCCTGGTTATCGATCCTGACAGCGCGAACGGCAACGGAGGCGTCGGCCGACCACTCTCGTGGAGAGCTACCTCGAAGGGCACCGGCGCTTCGCCGGGCGGCTAGGCGACGGTCTTCAGCTTTTCCGGACGGAATTGGACCTGTGGGATGTCGGCGGACGGTCCGCGGGCCTCAAGACCTGGAGCCCGGTGGAGAAGGGACAGAAACTGAGGCAGGTGTTGAACGTGGATCTGCTCGACTCTACCTCGACGCCCCCCGATCTCGTGCGGCTCTTCTTCACCTCCGAGGAAATCAACATGGACCTGACCCAGGGGTTCCGCGGCCACCCATCGGTGGGTGCGGCGGCCATGTCCCTGGTGGTCTCCAAGACGGGGGAACAGCCTTGGCGGCAACTCATCGAGAAGCTACGGGGCGATCTAGCTCGGGACGAGGGTGCCCGGGTCTTTTTGGCTGGCTCCGTCTTCGGCGGGACCGGAGCCTCGACCTTCTATCCGATTGCCCGTTTCCTACGCAGCGTGCCCGAGGTGAACCACGACCGGCTCAAGATCGCGGCCGGCGCGCTCTCTCCTTACTTCCAGTTTGCGGCCGCCGCGGCCGGCATCGATTCTGTGGCCTCCCGGCAGGCCGCCAAGTCGGAGCGCTTTCCTCTCGCCACCCGGAGTGCCGTGGATTTCTATGAGCACCTACGGGTTAACGCGGTAGAGGGAAACTGGCCTTTCAATACCTTTTATTGGATGGGCGACGATACCCCAATGAGTGTCCCGTACGCGGCCGGCGGACCCGAACAGAAGAATCCGGCTCACTTCGTCGAGTTACTCACCGCTCTCGCCGCCTTGGACTTCTTCGAATCTCCAGGCGAGGTTCAGGGCTCTTGCTACGCCGGCTCCAACGGGACTGCCGAGGAGGAAGTCTGCCTGGAGTGGCGAGACCTTCCTCTGGCGCGCCTCGACCGCGAGAGAGTCCGTGTGGGCCTTCTTCGCTTTTTCCTCGCCGGGGCCGTCCACCTGGGGTTCTCTGGCCCGCTCGTTCGCACGCCGGACATCGAGCGCTCGCCCTACCGGGTACCCTGGTACTGGGAACGGTTCGCCTCCAAGGGAGACCGGCTCAGCACGGAAGAGAGCCAAGCTGGCCTCGACTTCCTGGACCGGTTCTTCCGGGACCATCACTTCCCCTGGTGGTCCGACGCGCACGGCCACAACACCGTACGCCTCTTCAACAGGGCGGCTCTGAATGGCGGCCGGGACGTCCGGTTGGATCGTCTCGCCAATCTTCTGTGGCCGGACCGGGCCGGGGAGTCCGATCCGGATGCAATCGATGCCTTCTACACTGAAATGATGAAGGTGCCCAAGAAGCAGGGTGGAGCCGGCGGCGCCGCGTCCTACCTGGCTCTCCTGGTCCATACCGCCGACCGCTTTATTGACCGCCGCTATAAGGCCGGTTCCAAGGAGTGACCCATGCCCGGCAAAATCTTCCTAAGCCCGCTCAAAAGCAAAGAACGCTCTCTGCCCACCCCGCCGCCGGGACGCTGGCACTCGCAGAGTGACTTCCTTTCCAAGTACTCGGCAGACATCCCGATCGAAGGGCGTCTCGATGACCACCTTCTGGTCCACAGCGTACCCACCGTCTTCGCCCGTCCCATCCAGTTCTACCAGGCGATGGAAAATGAGGGCCATCCAGCGCACGGCTCGGTTGTGGGGCAGTGGCGAGGGTTGCTCGCCATCGTCGCTCTTCAGAGGTGGCTCAACGCCACCATCGAGGTGCAGAGGTTTTCTCTTTCCGACGCGCTCCAGGGCCGTTCTCCTTCCGGAGACAGCCGTGGCGGAGCAGATCTGCCGTTGCTTTCCGTTCTCAGCAGCCAACTCCCGAAACCCGAGTCCGAGTGGGAGCACTGGTGGCTCCTGCGTTGCGAGGGAGAGCTTGTAGGAGCTACCTCGCCCTGGAGCTTGGTATACACGCCGGCCGAATACCGCTGCCCGGCGATCGTGCCATGGCAGAAAGCCGGCCGGCTGATTGATCCTATCGATCATTTTGATCCCTCCCGGAAGGGCAAGTCGCATGAGCTTGCACTGCTGGGGGCCTGGCTCGACCAAGTCCTGAGAGGGGAGCGAGACCGCTGGGGCGTGGCGGATCGGCCGCACTTGGATTCGGCTCAGAGGACCCTGGTCCGTACGTTGCGGACCTGGCGGGACAGTCTTCGACAATACCCAGGACGAGAGCCTGGCCCGCCGCACACTGGTTGAAGGGGAGATGCTCATTCGGGAAGACCCGTACCGCCATTTCCTGAAACCGATCAATGTTGACGGGGTGGCTCCGCCGAGCGATCTCCTTCTGGAATCCGATTCGGGAGAGCCGATGCTTGTTTTCTCGAAGACAGGCATTGATCCGCGGAAACGGGTCTACGGGCCGGTACTGGCGAGCGAGATCAACCTCGAGGCACTGCCCGGCGTAATTGGAGACGGGGAGTGGCGAACGCCCGCGGGTAGGTCCATTCCCTGGCCTTACCTGGTTGCTGAGGACGTGTTCTTCCCGCCGAAGCTCGCGGAGATTCCGCTCTCGGACGAGGCTTTCGCGGTTGGCGCGAAGGGCTACGCCGTTCCACTGACACCGCTCTTCTTCCGGTTCTTCAGTGTCGAGACCCTGGTGCGGAAAAGCCTTCTGGTTGATCTAATCGCGGACGACAGCTCTGTGAAGGTTCGCCTGAAGCTTCCTCTCATGGGCGGCGATTACCTGATCGTTGAAAAGTCCTACAGCCGCAAGACGGACGTGGTGAGAACAGACGCACCGGCCCTGGCGTTCTGGCCCGACTTCTACGAGCCCGACTGGCAGCACAATCTCGCCTTCCTGTCAGGGGTGAAGGAGAGTGTCTCCGACCATCGCTCCCATGGTGGAAGGGGGCGAGCTGCTGCGGGAAGCGCCTCGAATGGCACGGAGGAGACCTTTAGGATCTGGGGCAGCACGAAGCCCCTGCCGGGTTTCGCCCTCTTTCAGCAGGATGGAAACGACGCCTATGACGCTGGTGTGGTGGTCCGCCGGGTCATGAGGAGAGCACAGTCAAGAACGGCCTCCTCCTGGAGAGTGGCTGTCGATTTCGGTACGTCGAGCACCAACCTGATGGTCGAGGAGGCGGGCTCGGAGCCACGGCAACTGCTGCTGGCTCGCCGTACGGTCGTGCTGACCCGAGCGGCCTCCGGCTTCGAGACGGAAGTCGCTCGCAAAGTCTACCCTTCGGAAGAGGTGGCTCCCCCCTTCCCGACCCTTCTCTTCCGCAACGATGGAACGCTTGTCGAGGACGATGGAGTAATTCCCGTCCGGCAGGATCTATACACCCCCCGGTTCGTCCTGTTCCCGGAGGACTTCTTCTATTCCGGAGTGTTCCAGCCCGTTCGGAACCTCAAATGGGCCGGGCAAGGGGAGTCCGAGATTCCTCTGCGCGAGTACCTGACGGCCCTGGTCCGCGCGGTAGTCTGCGAGGCACGGGCGGCGGGAGTACCGAGTCTAACCTTCGAATGGTCGTTCCCGCTCTCTCTGCCGAGCCGGACCAGAGGCTCAATGACCGGCTTCTGGCAGACCACGGCGGGCTCGTTTTCCATCCCGGACACCTTGCAGGTCCAGGCGAAGTCCGGAGTTTCCGAGTCAGAAGCGATCTGTCGCCATTTGGCCAAACTGTTGCCAGTTCGCTCGGCCTCTCTTTCAGTCGCCGTGGATATCGGCGGCGGCTCGACGGACATCGGCTACTGGAGCGAGGGCCGCCTGCTCGGCCAAGTCTCTCTCAAACTGGCTGGAAACGACGTTCTGGTGCCACTAATTGACCTGCCGGGATTTCTGCCGGGTCTCGTGTCAATCTGTGATCCGACCACGCAGATCGACAGCGTTCCTCTCGACCGGGTCCAACTGAACCCACCGGTCCTTCTGAACATGTGGCTAGCCCAAGCCGTGGATTCGAGAGGCCGGCGCTTCTCCGGGGACCCTCGCCAGCATCCCATGCCGGTGTCTCTGGCGACCCTCGTCGAAGCGGGGTCGCCGCCTTGGTCCGTAGCCCGAAGCTTGATCTATTTATTCGCCGTCGGTACGACCTTCTTCCTCGGAATCCATGCGCGGAAGTGGATGGAAAAGATCGAGATCAAGGCCACCAACATCCGCTTCGGCGGCCGTGGTGCGTCGCTCCTGACGTGGCTTGCCCGAGACGAGAACCTTGGAGACCTCCTCCGGTCGGCGTTCCTCGAAGGGCTCACCCTGGACAAAGACGAGCATCGTGGCGTGGGGGTGGATGTCTACGCTCCCGGAAACTGGTACGAACCCCGAAGCCCGCTCAAGGGTGAAGTCGTCCAAGGGCTGCTCGCTCCGTCTCTGAGTGGAGAAAAGCCGGAACGCGCCATTACAACTCTCGTGGGCGAGATCGGCTGGCGGGATCAGACCGGAGAGCCGCTGGCGTGGGATGCGGAGATCGGGGCCGCTCAGATCGAAACGCTGAAGCCACCTCCGAATCATGACAGCGGATACATGGCCCACTTCCTCAGCCGCGTGGTTCCGAAGCATGCCGACACCTTGGGGCTCGATATTGCAGGCTTGAGGTCGCTCCGACTGGATTCAGCCAGGGTCCAGAATCAGCTCCGACAGGGAGTGGCCGAAGACCAGGAAGTGTTGCAGCCCGTCTTCGCTGTCGAGCTCGAAGTCCTGATGGAAGACTACCTCCGGAAGGCCAGGAATACCTATGCTTGAGAAGCGGGCCTGGGGAAGAGGATCGTCGGCAGCGCCGGAGCGCCTCGGCCCCCGGCTCGTTGTCCTGTGTCTCTGGCTGGGATTGGCAACGCCGCAGATGGCTCAAGCTCAGCTGCACAAAGGAAAAGAAATACCTAGCCCATAAAGCCGAAGAGGGGATCAAGAATATCCAGTTGACGGTGCCCTTTACGGGCGCTCCAGCAAGTCTGCAACCCACGGGGAAGCTGAAGCTAATTCCTAAAGCCGAAGATACGGGCAAGGCTTTGCCTGGATCCTACACAATAGAGAACGGAACGCTAACGGCTACCTTTCCCAAGGTTGAGCGCGGCTTGAATCCAGTATCCTACACAGCCGTTTTCATCCTTCCCGCTGGCCCGAGGTTGAATTTTGACAACGACCTAAATGTACGACGCTGTCGGAAAGGCAATGAAGTCGAACTCGATCCGGCATCAACCACGGACGAGACCCTGACTTTTCATGTCCACATAACTGAGGTTCCTCTTGGGACCGCTGCTTCGGAATGTAAGGAGAGGCTGTACTTTGTTACAGAAGAAAAATTCTGAGCGTGACAGCCTGAGGCCCCGGACGACACCTCGAACTGATCCGGCAGGCTAGTGGACCCGCCATTACTTTCCAGTTCGATCGACCCTCCAGCGTCCAGCCGGTTTATCGATGCAGTGCTCGAACTCTGCGACGGGACTGATCAATTGGTGTACCGAGGCGGGCCTGTAGAACTCAGTCCCTTGCCGCGACTGGAAATTCGGCCACAGAAGAGAACGGAAGCGGCACAAACGCTCTGGCTTGACAATTCCTTCTTCTACGAATGATCCGGCTCAAAGCCTGAAGGCCAGATATACTCGATCGGGCAGATAATCCGGAATTGCAGAAGGGAAAAGCGATCTCTTTCGAGCTTCGAGAAGGCTCGTACCGTGCTGAAGTTTCAGTCGCTTGCTCCTCTCAAGAGATCAAGCTCCCGATTCTCCGGCTCCTCGCCAAAGACGAAGAGAATCGGCAGTATGTGTTGAAGGGCCCAGGCGGCACGAGAATCTGCGCAGGACTCGTGGGTTCAAGTGACCCTCGATTGGATAATGAAAGACCCCACTCCTATGGCTGGTAGGTGCACCGGTCCTTCTTAGTCTAGCGGTTTGCGCCATCGTATATCGCCACAAGATACGGGACTGGGTTAGGCGAGACAAGACGTCCAAGCCTGTCTCCTCTCAAAGTTCTTCGGCTACACCACCCCCGCTCAATGAAGGGGCAGGACTCCCTCCCGATTCGCTCCCAAGAACATGGAAGTCGATTCTGGAGGAGGTATTGAAATCACAACTTGCCTCTCTGCACAGCAATTTGCAGGACGTCAGCGAACTTCTGATCCAAGTTCGGAGACACCAGACGCAGCCTCCGACGGGAACGACCGCTCCGGTAGCAGCATACGGACCGGTCGAGACCGTGGGGCAAAGAGAGTCCTCGTCTTCGTTCGAACCGATTCAGGCGCAGCCGGGGGCCACACTCACGGAACTGGTCAGCCGTTGGTGGGCCGAGGGAGCCGCTCGCGATCGGTTGGATGCTTCGATCCTCCGGAATTCCTTCATCAAGCCCTACCGATCCTCCAACATTCAGGACAGCATGAGGAAGCCCGACAAACCGAACCTTCATATTCCAGCCGGCGGAAGGCCAAGCCGAGTGGCTGGGGCGTCCGCAGCAGGGGGAACTGTTCCTGGTGCCAGGCGATCCAAAGCTGTTCCAGACAGGTGACTCGCTCAAGTTTTTGGGAGTTCTATTCGAGGGCTTCGGGTCGAGTCTGAGCAATGTTCGATTTCGGCGTGTGATCAAGGCCTGCCGCTTGAGGAAGGAGCCTGGCTCGGCAGATCGGTACCGATTGGCCGAGCGAGGGCTCCTCGAGTTCGAGGGCGGACCGGCGGCCGAGACCTTCACCAGCCCGAGCCTGAGTCTGACCCGAACGCAGCAGGCGGTGCCCGTCGCACAGCCCAATCTGTCCAGGAAAGAACTTGCCGATGTTGTCCGGGAGGCTGTCGGAGGCGGCAAGCTGAGTAGTCTGCCCGGTCAGATCGAGGCCCTCTTGCAGCAGGTTCGGGAGCCTCTCCAAGGCAGCGCGCGGCGGGGGAGCGAGGCTCCGCGGACGGACACCGACGTTACGGCAACCCTCGGTGCTGTGCGCCAGGACTTGGCCGCGCTCGGCCAGAGAATGAGCGCGGTCGAGGGTATGGCCCAAGCCGTCAATTCTCTGCGTGAGAGTCTCGCGCGGATTGAGGGAGGGCTGCGGGAGATCCATGATCAACAGTTGCGCCCGGCACCAGCCAGCCGTTTCGATGACTGCGCCGGTTTTCCCTGATGTTGATGTCCTGGATTCGCGGTCCGAACCCAGGCAGGAGATCCGGGAGGACATCGAGGATAGGAATGATACGACCCCCACAAGCTACCGGCAGCCCGTCGTTCCCGAGCGGTTAGAGGATCCTGAACAGTTATGGGCGAGGCTCCAGAAATGGTGGCCGGCTTTGAAGAGCAGGATTCCAGACGGCTTTTATGCTGAGGATCCTTCAATGGCCTATTTCGGGAACCTCGAAGAGGCGCGGCATACCCTGACGAAAGCCATTGGCGACCGAGGTTGGCAGATCGGCATTGTCCATGTGAAGGTCCCGGACAGCTCTCTTGGCGGTGAGCAGACTCTTCAGATTCATGCGCCGATGTCCGTTGGCGATCGGCGTATAGTCTGCTCTTGCGCTCCTCCGAGTCCCTTCTCCGATTCTCTTCTATTCCAGTTCGCCCTGGGGGTGCGTGGAGACCAGGGCCAGGATATTGCCGTGCTGCCTGCCCCTGGCCTGAGGTTGACAGGATCCACTGAAGGTTATGCCCGTCTAGTCGGCGGCAAGCTGCCGGAGAACGCCAATTCACTGATCAAGGTCTTTCGGCCCGCCATCCTCAGCCGAGTGGGTACGGACGATCTACATACGGTCGTCCTCCCCATGCAAGCGGAGTTCCGGTGATCAAGGGAGTGTTTCTCATGAAATGTTCTGTTCTGGTCGGATTGGCAATTCTTTTGTCCGGCTGCTCCTCTTCTGAGTTGGAGAAGATTCGCGGCGAGCTGCAAGACCTGCGAAGAACGCCGAGCTTCCCTCCAGCAGGAGGCTAGCGCCAACCGTCAGGAGATCGAACGGCAGAAGCAGAGCTGCGGGGCCATTCAGGCTGCTCTAAACGCGTCGTCTCCGCCTCCAGTAGAGGATGCTCGGAAGGAGTTTCTTGAGAGCGTCCCCCAAGAGGTGCGAGTCCAAGTCCAGTTTCAACTTGAAAAGTATTTCGCTACGGTCGCTCGGAATTTCAAGCAGCTGCAAGATCAAAATAAGGAGGTTCTCCAGGAGCTGAAGCAAGCCCGACGTGAGCTTTCAAAGACCTCTGGCCAAGTGGAGAAGGTCGCGACCAGCGCGTCCAACCTGGAGGAGGGGTTGGCGGCGGTCCAGAAGGGGAACGATGAAGCCCATCAGCTCCGCGGGCAAATGCAGGCTCGACAAGCTCAGCAGCAACAGACTGCAGCTCAGATCCAGAAAGCCATCACGTCTGTTATCGAGTTCGACCGCAACCGGCTGAACTGCCGCGAGTGCAAGGAGAAGCTCAGAATGATGGACAAGAATAGGGAAGAGATCCTCAAATTCCATTCCCGGCTGGTTGAGCACCTGACCTCGCTTCAGGCGTCGGCCGAGGAGGGTGCGCAATGATCTTGCGTAGCGTCTGAGACCGTGCAGGGTGGAGCTGCGTGGCACGCTGGTCAGACTTTATCCACTCCCCTCTATAGTTCCCATGAACAAGACGCTCCTTCTTTTTGACAACGAAGTCAGCCTCAGGGTGGGCTTGGCCTGGAGTGAACCGACAGGCACGGACGGTCACGAGACGATGGGACGCTCAGCCCCCACCCCCGGGTAGGCCCCCGGCCCCTCCCTCCACGCGGGCCGGTGTCACCCTGAGGGGTGTCGCATCGCGGCCCCCGGGCGTGCTTTCCTGAGAGCAGGAAAGGAGGTTCCCATGAACGTCAAGGCTCTGACGGTTGCTTGCGGTCTCGGTGCGGCGTTCTTCTATTTCATCTACGTGAGCTTCATCCTGATGGTGCCGGTGGACTATCAGGCCGGCATGGTCGCTGGGGCCTGGTTGCCGGTGTTCCATTCGATTACGCCGATGGGGTTCCTGCTGGGGCTCGTTCAGGCGATTGCCTTTGGAGCCCTCGTGGGTCTGGTGGTGGGGACGGTGCACAACTTCTTCCAGCACCGGTGGGTGGCTTCCCACTGAATCGACGGAAAAGGCGGGCCGGGCCGAAACTTTCCTCAAGCCTCCTCGTACCAAGGCCATCGTGACCGAGAGGAGGTCTGGCGGATGAAGAGGGTTGCTTTCCTTGTCTTCGGTGCCGGCTTGGCATGGGCTGGCGTGGCCGCGGCGGCGGGTCCGTCCACGGGGACGGACTGGCCCCGGTTTCGGGGGCCTCAGCAGAATGGGGTGTCGGTGGAGAAGGGGCTGCTCCGGAGCTGGCCGGAGAGTGGTCCCAAGGTGGTCTGGAAGAAGCCGATCGGCAGCGGGTTCTCCTCTTTGACCGCGGTGGGCGACGCCCTCTACACCACGGCGGTGGAGGGGGAGAGCGAGATGGCCTACCGCCTGCGGGAATCGAACGGCGAGGTGGTCTGGCGCGTTCCCCTCGGTCCGGTCTTCCCTGAAACGTTCGGCAATGGCCCGCGCTCGACTCCCACGGTCGAGGGCGACGTGGTCTATGCCCTGTCCGCCACGGGCCGGCTGCACGCCCTCGAAGACGAAGGACGGTGCAAGGCTATGGGAGGTGGACCTGGCGAAGGCGCTCGGCAGCCCCACGCCGATGCGCGGATTTTCCTCCTTCTCCCCTGGTGGACGGCGACCTCGTGCTCCTGGAGGCCGGCGGCACGGAGGGGAAGGCCGTTGTGGCCCTGGACAAGAAGACGGGCACGGTCCGCTGGTCCGCCCTGGACGGCAAGCCGGGCTATGTGACGCCCCTGGCCGTGACGATCGACGGCGTCCGCCAGTACGTGTTCGTCCGCACGGCGGAAGGCGACATCCTCTCTCTCCTCCCGGACGGCAAGGTGCACTGGCGGCATCCCTGGCAGAAGGGAGCCATCGCGTCCCCTCTGTTCGTCCCCCCGAACCGGATCTTCGCGTCGGCGTCGGAAGACGTGGGCTCCGTCCTCCTGGAGATCGGCAAATCGGAGGGTGCGGAGGGGAAGGCCACGGTCAAGGAGGTCTGGAACAACCGGGTGATGAAGAACCATTTCAGCTCGCCCGTGCTGTACGAGGGGCACATCTACGGCTTCGACAACGCGAGCCTGAAGTGCATCGTGGCGGAGACGGGGGAGCAGAAGTGGGTCCAGCGCGGCTACGGCAAGGGCTCGCTGATCGTGGCGGACGGCCTCCTCTATGTGCTGAGCGACCAGGGGCAGCTCATCCTCGCCGAGGCGACGCCCGCGGGGTTCCAGGAGAAGGGGAAGGTCAAGGTGATGGAAGGGAAGACGTGGGTCGCTCCGGTGCTCTCTCACGGCCGGCTCTATCTGCGGGACGAGGATGAGATGATCGTTCTCGACGTGCGAATCCCGGCTGCCGGATAAGGAGGAGTTGCCATGAACCGCAAGCTCGGACTCTGTCTCTTCCTGATTCTCGTTCCTCTGCTTGGTTCAGCGGCTATCGCTCAGACGCTCGACGAGGTGCTCGCGAAGCATGCCGCGGCCCATGGCGGTGTGGAGAAGTGGCGGGCCGTGAATTCGCTGATCGTCACCGGCACCCAGGCGGCTTTCAGCAATCCCGCCCCCTTCCTGCTTCGAATGGCGGCGTCCGGATTCGGTCCGCTTCGAGCAGTCGATGCTGGGGCAGAAGATCACGGTGGTCCACGACGGCACGGCCACGAAATGGATCCATCCCCTCCTCGACGTCCAGCAGGCGGCGGTGGTGCCCGAGGAGCAGGCGGTGCTCGCCCGCCGGTCCGTCGAGATCGAGAGCCCTCTCGTGGATGCGGCGGCCAAGGGGAACAAGGTGGAGCTTCTCGGCAAGGAGGAGATCGACGGCCAGCCGGCCTTGAAGCTCAAGGTGACCCGCAAGGACGGAGCGCGAGGAGACGTGGTATCTCGATCCCAACAGTTATCTCGAGCTGGCGCGCTTCGACCGGACGCTCGACCTGCCGGATGCGAAGGACCGTTGGACGTACTACTCGGATTTCCGCACGGTCGAGGGCCTGGTGATTGCTCATCGGCAAGAGCAGGAGTACAGCATCCGCAACGTGTCGGTGACGGTGGAGAAGGTGCAGGTCAACCCGGAGATCGATCCGGGGCGGTTCGAGCTGAAGTAGTCCTGAGCCCGGAGGGCGTCCTACTCGTAGCCCAGGGTGGAACCCTGGGAACCGGGGAGCCGCCCCCCAATCTCCATAAGCCCTGAAGGGGCCGCGCCGCCCAGGGTTGCACCCTGGGCTACGAGTAGGACGCCCTCCGGGCTCGCCTCAAACCCGGAACGAGCTTCAGGGACGTGGTTCGAGGCGGCCCAGCGGAAAATCCGCCGATCTTATGGGTTGGGGTTCCGCAGCAGAGGCACGATGAGCTCGATCTCGCTCTGCCAGATGGTCGACGAGCTCCTCCATCCCCGGCCATTCCACCCTGCGCCCCCGGATCTCGAGGTCGTCACAGATCTTCGCCAGCCGGCGGGCGCCGAGCTGGGCGCCGCTCGCCTTGAAGGCGTGGGCGGTGAAGACGAATTTGACGGTTGTCCTGGGCGGCGAGGGCCAGCCGCAGCTCCGCGAGCCGGCGCGGAGCCTCGGCCAGGAAGCGGTCGATGATCGGCGAGACCAGCTCCTGGCCGGTCATGGCCTGGAGCTGCCGCAGCTGATCGATGTACTTCGGATCGAACGACTCGACGTCACCGTCGGTACGGCCTGGCGAAGGCGGCGCCGGCACGGCGGTTTCCGCCCCGCGGCACAACGCCGCGCGCAGATCCTCCAGAAGCACCGGCTTGCTCAGGTAGTCGTCCATGCCGGCGGCCAGGCAGGCCTCGCGGTCCTCGCGCAGGGCGTTGGCGGTCACCGCGATGATCCGCGGGCGCTCTTCGGCCGGCCATTCGTCCCGGATGCGCCGCGTCGCCTCGAGCCCGTCCATGCCGGGCATCTGGACGTCCATGAGGATGACGTCGTAGCGCTGCCGGCGCAGCGCGGCCAGGGCCTCCTCCCCGTCGGCGGCCACGTCCGCGGCATAGCCCAGCCGCTCCAGCAGGAGAAGCGCCACCTTCTGGTTGATCACGTTGTCCTCGGCGACCAGGATGCGCAGCGGCGGGAGCGCGGATCCGGCGATCCGGCCCGCGGCTTCGCTCTGCGCGCGGGACTTGCGGCGGAGCCGAGCCGCACGGCCCGGCAGCGGATGGTGAACCAGAAGGTGGAGCCCTCGCCCGGCTCGCTCTCCACCCAGATCCGCCCGCCCAGCCCCTCGGCGAGCCGGTGGCTGATGGCGAGGCCCAGCCCGGTGCCGCCATAGAGCCGGCTGGTCGAGGAGTCGGCCTGGCTGAACGGGCGGAAGAGGCGGTCCATGCGCGTCCGCGGCGATGCCGATGCCGGTGTCGCGCACGGCGAAACGGAGCTCCACCAGGCTCGTCCTTCGAAGCGTCCCCGATCGTCTCGACCGTGACGAGGATCTCTCCCGCGGAGGTGAACTTGACCGCGTTGCCCAGGAGGTTGACCAGGATCTGGCGCAGCCGCGTGGCGTCGCTCTCGATCACGGCCGGCACCGCGGGATCGATCCGGCAGCCGATCTCCAGCCCCTTGCGCGCCGCCTGGGCGGCGAGCAGGTCGACCGCCTCCTCCACGCAGGGGCGCAGGGCGAACGGGGAGGCCTCGATGGCGAGCTTGCCGGCCTCGATCTTCGAGAAGTCCAGAATGTCGTTGAGCAGGGCGAGCAGCGACTCGCCGCTGCTGCGGATCGTCTCCAGGTATTCGCGCTGCTCGGGGGTGAGCGGGGAGCCGGCGAGGATGCTGGTCATGCCGATGACCGCGTTCATCGGCGTGCGGATCTCGTGGCTCATGTTGGCCAGGAACTGGCTCTTGAACCGGTTGGCGCGGTCCGCCTCCTCCTTGGCCGTGCGCGCCTCCTTCTCCGACCGCTCGAGCTCCTGGACCGTCTCGGCGAGGCGCCGGGCTCTCTCCCGGGATTCGGCTTCGGAGAGGGCGAGGCTCTCGGTGCGCTCCCGGACGAGCTCCTCCAGCCGCCGGGTGCGCCGCTGCAAGGCGGCGATCCGCCAGCGCACCGCCCCGCCGGCCAGAAGGACGGCGGCGGCGGCGTAGAGCAGATAGGCCCAGCCGGTCCGCCAGGGCGAAAGAGGGATCACGAAGGAGACCTCGACGGGCCCGGAGACGACTCCGGCGGCATCGCGCCCCCAGACGCGGAACCGGTAGGAACCCGCGGTCAGATGCGAGTAGCGCTGCACGGGATCGGCGATCCAGTCCGAGCGCGTGTCCTGCCATCCCTCGAGCTGGACCTGGTAGCGGGTGTCCGTCTCGCGGAAGTAGCTGAGCAGCACGTACTCGAAGGCCACTTCGGCCGGCTCCTCGCCGAGGCGCAGCGGGGTACCGGCCGGTGCCAGCTTCCGGCCGTCCACGGTCATGCGCTCCACGTAGCAGCGGGCTGGGGCCGGGCTTCGGCTCCGGCACGGAGGGATCGAGCCACGACACGGCGGTGCTCGTCCCCACCCAGAGCCGGCCGGCGCGGTCGACCAGGGAAGACGCCTGATTGCACTCGTCGAACGGCCAGGCCGTCGCGGACCGTGAAGGTGTAGACGTCGTAGGCGTTCGGATCGCCGGGACGGGGGGTCAGGCGGGCCATCCCCCGGTTGGTGGCGAGATAGATCCTGCCGCGCGCATCCTCGAGGATCTGATAGACGACATTGCTGGGCAGGCGGGCCTGGCGGCTCTTTTCGTCGAGGACGAGCCAATGGGGCTCCCCGGCGGAGAGGTCGAGACGGACGGCTCCGCCGTTCGTGCCGATCCAGAGAAACCGCTTTCCTCCGGACCGTGTCTCGCGCAGGGCGTTGATCCAGTTGTTCCGCAACGGCGAGGTCCGGGTATTGTAGACGGTCTGCTTGTCCGGCGCTCCAGCGCACCAGCCCGCCGTCGCGGGTGCCGATCCAGAGAACAGGCCCGTCGGCCTCGCGGGTCTCCAGGAGGGTGTAGACCTGGCGATCCGGCAGGGCGGAATTCTCCGGGGTGAAGACCTGGCATCGCCCCGCGGCGCAACGCGCCAGGCCGTCGCGGGTGCCCGACCCAGAGGACCGGACCGGCGGGAGTCCGGCTTTCGAGCAGCGACGAGCACCTCGGAGGCCGGCAGGCCCGAGGCGATCTCGCCGGCGCCTGCCCACCGGCCCTCCTCCCAACGGAACAGGCCGCGGCTCGTCCCGACCCACAGGGCCGTTCCGCGCGGCCCCGGCGTCGGCAGGACGAGGTTGACCTCCTCATTCTCCAGAGGAGTGCCGGCCGAAAAGACCTTCCAGGCTCCCGCCTCCCAGCGGGCGAGCCCCCGGTCATAGGTGGAGAACCAATAGACCGGCCGGCCGGGGGGACCGCTCTCGGCCAGGCCGTAGATCCAGGATCTGCGGCAGGCCGGAGTTGCGGTGGTCGAGGGCCCTCCACCCGCCTGGATTGAGGACGGCCATCCCCCCCGTGCTCATGCCGATCCACAGGAGAGGCCTGCCGCCGCTCCGGCTGGCGAAAAGGCGCACGATCTGATCCGACGGCAGGCCGGCGTTCTCGGTGTTGTAGACGGTCCAGGTCCCGCCGGTCCGGTGCGCCAGACCCCGGGCCGTGCCGGCCCACAGCTCGTCTCCCGCTTCCGCTGTCGAGGAGGCGGAGGCTCAGCACGCGGTCGCTGGGGAGCCCCTTCTCCGCCGTCCAGCGTTCGCCGTCGTACTTGCACGAGACCCCCGCCGTCGGTCGCGACCCACAAGATCGAGCGGCCGCCGTCCCGCGTCTCGAGCAGATCGGTCACCGCGGCCTTCGGCGGGCCGCTGCCCGCGGCGCCGGCGGGAAACGTCGTCCAGCGCCCGCCGGCCCGGCGCGCGAGCCCGCTGCCGGTCCCGACCCAGAGGACCGGTCCCTGGTCCGGTCTGGAGAGCGAGGAGCGAGGTGATCCGCTCGCCGGGAAGGCCGGCGGCCGGGCGTCCACCACCGTCCAGGCCTTGCCGTTCCAGTGCGCGAGCCCCTTGTCCGTCCCCGCCCAGAGCACCGTCCGTCCCGCGCCGTCTCTCTCCTCAGCCAGGCTCTGGATGCGGTTGGAGGGCAGGCCCGCGTCCTTGCGAAACAAGGTCCACCGGCCGTCGTGCAGACGGGCGAGGCCGATGGTGGTCGCGAACCACATCGAGCCGTCCGCGCCGGCCAGGATGTCGAGGATGCTGTTCGACTCCTCCCGGTTCGGCATGTCGACCGTCTTCCAGGAGCGGCCGTTGTAGACCGCCGCGCCGTCCTGGGTGCCGGTCCAGAGGAAGCCTCGCGCGTCGAGGGCGAAGGACTGGGGCGTGTTCTGGGGCAGACCCTGCTCGGAGCCGAAGAAGCGGAAGGAAGGGCGGCCCTCCGGGGCTGCCGGGGACTTGGGAGATGCCGGTAGCAAGGGCGGGAGCCACGGCGAGCAGAGACAGGGCCGCTGCCGCAAGGAGGCGGAGAAAGACCTGGCCCAGGGCTGCATGGCGCCGCGCGCAAACGTACATAACAGAAAATGAAGTTGACTCCCATTGTGGGAGCCTTCACCGGGGGTGTCAACTTGCCAGGCGGAAGGCCTCCGCTATCAGCTCGTAGGAGCGCAGCCGGTCCGGGTGGCCGTGGCGTATACCGGGCCTGCTATGATCCGAGGATTCCCACGAGGAGAAAACCATGCCGTCCATCACCTATCGCCAGGGGAACGACCTGGATCTCGACGAGGTGCTCGACCTCTACCGCTCGTGCAGTCTGGGGGCGCGGCGGCCGATCGACGACCTGGAGATCCTGCGCGACATGATCCGCCATGCCAATCTGGTGATCACGGCGTGGGAGGGGGATCTCCTGGTGGGGATCTCACGGTCGATGACGGACTTCAGCTATGTCACCTATCTCGCGGATCTGGCGGTGCGGGAGTCGCATCAGCAGCAGGGGATCGGCCTGGAGCTGATCCGGCAGACCCGCGCGGTGCTGGGACCCCGGTCGATGATCGTTTTGTTGGCGGCTCCGGCCGCGGTGGACTATTACCCGAAGATCGGTTTTACCCGGCACGATTCGGCCTGGATCCTCAAGGCCGGTGATCCCCTGGGTGCTTGAAAGGAACTCAATGATCTTTCGCGGGCATGGCCCTCCGGCTGATCCGGCCGGTCGTTCCGCAGAGAAAACGCGCTCATGCGCCCCGCGCGTCCCGGAAACGCGCCTTCCCCGCACCTGTCGAATGGGTCCGCACAGAAAGGGGAAGGCCGTTCGATGAGAACCGTTGGTTACGATGAGATCAAAGCGAGGGTCCGGCTCGAGGACGTCATCGAGCCGGTCCGTGAGTCCTTCAAGAGCTACTCCTCGGGCAAGGCGAACATCCCGCCGGTCCAGCACCTGGAGATGCCGGCCTGCCGGGGCGGTGCCCTGCACATCAAGACCGGGCACGTCGAGCCCCTGCCGTTCTGCCTGGTGAAGGTGGCCTCGACGTTCCCGGAGAACCCCCGGGAAGTGCCGCCGAAGCCGTCGATCAACGGCGTCATCATGATCTTCAGCACGCGCGACGGCGAGCCGCTTGCGCTGCTGGAGGACCGGGCGTGGATCACCCAGGCCCGCACGGCGGGAGCGGGCGCGGTGGCGGCCGAGCTGCTGGGGCGGCCCGGCGCGCGCACGCTCGGGCTGGTCGGCGCGGGTACCCAGGCGCGCCTTCAGACGCTGGCCATTCTGCACGTGCTGCCGGAGATCGAGCGGGTCGTCGTCTGGGGGCGCACCCCCGCCAACGTCGAGCGCTACGTGGCGGAGGTCTCGGCGGCCCGTCCGGGCGTCCAGGTCCAGCCCGTGGCCACCGTCGAGGAGGCGGCCCGGGCGGCCGACATTCTGGTGACGACCACCTATTCGACCCAGCCCCTGGTCCAGGGGGAATGGATTCGGGAAGGAGGGCTGGTTATCGGCATGGGCGCCGACGCCGCTCACAAGGTGGAGATCGACCCGGCGTGTCTGCCCTCCATGGACCGGGTGATCGTGGACAGCCGCTCGCAGAACGTCAAGCTGGCCGAGGTCGGCTACGGCATCCGCAACGGCCTGTTCGACGAGAGCCGCATCGACGCCGAGATCGGCGAGGTGCTGCTGCAAGGAGGCCCCGGCCGTGCCAAGGAGACCGACCGGATCGTCTGCAAGCTCACGGGAGTGGCCGTGCAGGAGATCTTCGTCTGCGAGTACCTGTTGAAGGAGCTGGGGATCGTGAGCTGAGGGCCTAGAACGTATCGCTCGTCGACACCAGCCACTGCACCCGCTCGATCGATGAATTCGCGTCGAGCGGGAAGGCTACGTCGAGGTGCAGCACCGCGCCCCGGGACGAACGGCTGGAGCCCAGCCGCAGGCCGAGGCCGACGTCTTTGAGGATTTTCCGCTCCTGGTTGACCACCGCGTCGCGCCCGGTCAGCCGGTCCACGAACCACGCCTGGCCGGCGTCGAAGAAGACGGCGGCTCCGAGATGGGCGAGATGGAAGATTTCGCGGTCGGTGAAGAACCGCTGCTCGAGGGTCAGGAGCACCCGGCGGTCGCCCGCCTGGTAGCGCAAGGGGTAGCCGCGCAAGCCCGAATCGCCGCCCAGGAGAAGCTGCTCCTCGCCATCCAGATGGTAGGCGAGGTCGGCGCCGAGTGAGGCGTAGAAGAGCTGGCCGCCGAAGTTGCGGGCATACCAGCGCAGGCGTCCGCCGGCCACCAGATCCTGGGCCTCGCCCTGCTCCCAGCGGGTGGAGCCGCCGATCTGGGCCAGCAGGAGCTGGCGGGACGTGGGCCGCCAGCCGGACGAGAAGGCGCTCTGTACGATCCAGCGCTCGGTGTCACCGCCCAGGGAAGGGTCGGAGTAGCCGAGCAGCACGTTGTATTGCCGGCCGAGATTCACGTCTTCCGCGCGCTGGAAGCGGTTGAGGTCGCGCTCGACCACGAAACGGTCCTGGACCGACTCGAAGCTGATCCAGGGGTAGGCGAGCTTCCGGTCCTTGGGCAGGAAGAAGAGCTCCTTGGGGCCTTTGGGGCCGATGGACGGTGCCACGAAGGTGTCGCTCGAATACGTGTAGCCGAGCCGCAGCCGGCGAGAGGCGCCCCGGATGAGGCCTGGGGAGAGGCCGCCGTAGACCTCCACGAAGTCGTGCCGGTGCTCGAACCCCGCCTCGGGCTTGCCGCCCTTGAAGATGCGTTCCACCCGCTCGTCGCGCAGGACGCGCAGGCCGGCCGCCCAGCGCGAAGAGAGGGCGTAGAACGGCCGCTCGAGGCTCCAGGCGCTCCCGTCCGCCGTCGCTGTTGTCGGCATAGGAGAGAGTCAGGCGGACGCGGCTGCCGAGCACGTTCGGATCGCGGAGGCGGATGAGGTTCGAGGTGCGGTCGAAGGTGCCGATCCGCGACAGCGAGATCTCCTTGCCCGTGCCCAGGAAGTTGGTGTCTTCCAGCGAGAAGCTGGTGTTGTTCTCCCCGCCCGAGCGGCTGAAGCTGGCGCTTCCTTCGAGCGTCCAGACGTCGCGGGTGGTCACCTCGACGTCCACCTTGCCGTCCTCGCGCAGGATGGGCCGGACGTCCACGTCGTACAGATAGTCGTTTTCGCGCAGCAGCCGGGAGGACTCGGCGATCAGCTCGGGCGAGAACACGTCGCCGGGCTGGAAGAGGAGTTGGCTCCCGATCACCCCCGGCCGGGTGGTCTTGTGCAGGCGGTTGGCGAAGTGGAAGATCTTGCGGTCCTCCCCGGGCCGGGAAGGATCGAAGATGTCCTGGTTGACGATCCGGACCTCGCCGATGACGCTTCCGGGCGGAATCGCGGGCGTCTGCACCTCCGTGCTCGCACCGAGGACCGAGGTCCGGGTCTCCGCTCGAGACCAGAGCCAGGAAAGGAGCTGAGCAGGGGGAGCCGGCTGGGCCGCCGCCGGACCCGAAAGGGCCAGAAAGGCGAATCCGAGGAGCCCCCCGGTGAGGGACGGCCTGAAGACAGAACCTGAGACTGGCGGGCGGCTGGGGCCGCGGCTCGAATCCATGCGATAGGGGACTCCTGGAACAACCGTCAGTGTGTACGGATCATATCCCGATTGCGTCGCGATGCCACCCCCCCCGCTGACATAGAATCGGGAGAAAGAATCGCCCAATCGTCCGGAACCCGGAGGAGGAGAGCCGATGGATACCGTCGCAGCAATCGCCGTAGGGCTTGTGGCCGCGCTCCACCTCTACTTCCTCGTGCTGGAGATGTTCTTCTGGAAGAAGCCGCTGGGCCGGCGGGTCTTCGGCTTGAAGCCGGACTTCGCGGAAGCCTCGGCGGCCCTCGCCGCCAACCAGGGGCTCTACAACGGCTTTCTGGCCGCGGGCCTCGTCTGGGGGTTGATCCTCGGCCCGGACGGCTTGGCAATCCGGGTCTTCTTTTTGGCCTGCGTGATCGTCGCCGGGGTCTTCGGCGCCCTCACGGTGAACCGCAGGATCCTGTGGGTCCAGGCCGTGCCGGGGATCCTCGCCCTGGCGTTGACCCTGCTGGCCTCCCGCCCGTGATCCTGTACGTGCTGAGCCTGGCTTCGCCGCCATCCTCTGGCGCCTCCGCCTGCCGGTGTTCGAGGTGCGCGAGCAGCAGGCTGCCCGTTCCTTGACTTACGCTCAAATTCCGCTTTAATCTCTCCTTCCAAGGAGCTATTCTTTGCTCACCACAGAGCAGGCTTGGAACCAACTGCCGATGCCATTCCCCGCAAAGAGGAGCCGAGACGGGACGCTACTCCGCCTATCCCTCAGCGAACGGCCGGCGACCTTCTGGCAGACCATGCAGCGGCTCAAGGGCCTTGTGACCCTCGAGCATCCAATCGAAGAAAAATATGCCTTCGCTTGCGCGGCGACCCGGTGCGTCCTCAAGAGCTACTGGTTGCGGCTGCAGGACGGCCCGGATCGGGCTTGGCCGTTGCTCCGTCTGGACTCAGGCACGGAGTTGCCGGATCTCGACCGCCAGACCCGGGCGCTGTTGGAGGAGCTTGGGGAGGATCTGGCCCGCTACGAGCCGATCTCGGCCGGTTACATGGTGGGCGAGATCTACACGGCGCTGCTGCCCGCCGAGCTCCGTTCCCGCCATGGCGTTTTCTATACGCCGCCGGCCTTGACGGCCCGGCTGATGAGCCTGGCATCCAAGGCGGGGGTGGAGTGGGCGAGAGCTCGTGTGTTGGACCCGGGCTGTGGCGGGGGGGCTTTCCTCACCCCGGTGGCTCTCAAGATGGCCGAAGCTCTCGGCGGCAAGACCCCTGAGGCGGTTCTGGACCACGTTTCCTCCCACCTTCAGGGCTTTGAGTTGGACCCTTTCGGGGCGCTCCTGGGCATGGCCACCATCGCCACTCTCCGCTTCGCGGCGATCCTCTGGCGCCTCCGCCTGCCTGTGTTCGAGGTGCGCGAGTAGGTTATTCCGGCCGTGACCACCGCAGGCTCGCGCCCTCGCGGACCTTCAGCCGCAATTCAGGCGAGTAGGTGGTCCAGCCATCCGGCGACTCGTACCGGATCCGCAGCGCCAGCTCCGTCAGCCCTGCCACCTGGAAACCGGCGCTTCGCGGCATCTCGAAGGCTTCCGCACCGTCGCCGAGGAGGAAGACGTAGCGGCCTTCCGGGTACGGCCCCAGATCCCAGAGAAGGTTCCCTTCGGTGACCCGGAAATCCGCCTGGAGCGGGGCGCTGGAGCGGATCGCGGAGCAGTGGCGTGCCCGCAGCTCCGGAACGTGCGCCGTGAGGTCCACCACCCGGCGCCTGGCGTCGTCGTAGCCCCAGATTTTCCCTCGAAGATCGCGGTGGAGGCAGAGGTAGAGGTCGTCCTGGAACCAGCTTCCTCCGGGAGGCCGGCTGAAGGCGTTGCGCCGCAGCCATTCCAATTCCTTGAGCGAGGCGGCGAGGGTCGCGGGCTGACGGAAGGTATCTCCCGCGTTCATGTCGAAGAGGAAGCGGTTTTCGGTGCTCATGCGCTCGGCCCGCGCGAAGCGGACGCTCCAGTCCTGCCGGTTCAGCCAGAGGCCCGAGGCGAGGGCCACGGCGGCGAGAGCCCAGGCGGTCCCGCGGGATCTCTCCTCCAGCGTCTTGCCGCCGGCGGCGAAGGCCACGGCCACCACGAGCCAGCCGGGCACGGCGTAGCGCGGCTCCATCTGGGTCGAAACCGGCAGGATCGGCAGGATCGCCAGGAGCGAGGCGATGAGGAAAAGAAAGAACGCTCGACGCCGGAAGGCGAGGATGCCAACCGCGAGCGCAACCCCCAGAATCACGGCCGCCCAAGAGAAACGCCCTCCCACGATTTCGAGACCGATCTTGCCCGGCAGCGTCAGGGCCAAAGCCGGCAGGTCCGCCGTGAACCCGTAACCGCCCGCCAGGGTCCCCAGTGCCCCGTAGCGCAGACCCAGATAGACGATCAGGGCCAGTCCGTGGGGGACCGCCCGGCGAAGGCGGTCCCGGAAATCCATTGCAGGAGCCCCCGCCGGAGGAGGCAGAAGAGGCAGCAACATGGCGAGCGGTACGGCGATCTCCTTGGCCATGCAGGCCGCGAAGTAGAGAAGCGCCGAGAGCCGTGGACGGTCCCGCGCCCAGGCCGCCACGGCGAGCGCGGCCAGCAGGATGGCCTCGGCGTAGTGCCGCACCATGAGGAGCGGCGCGAGCGAAGAGAAAGCAGGCCCCAACAGGAAGACGCCGGCGCCCGTGAACGCCCAGAGGCGGGGGAGCCAGAGCCGCGAGACGAGATAGAGAAGCGCCGGGCAGAGGGCGACCGCCAGCAGGTGATGGAGATAGAAAGGGCCGGGATCGAGCCCGAAGACGCGGCGGTCCGCGTCCAGCGAAAGAAAGAGCAGGGGGGTGAAGACCTTGGCCGGGAAATCCCGGAACCCCGAGGCGTCGAAGAGGTACCACCCGGCCCGGTGGGTCAGGAGGTGGCGAAGGTGGTAGAAGTCGTCGTAGATCCACCAGAGGCCGAGAACCCGGGCGTAGAGCAGCCCGGCCACCCCGGCGAGCGCGAGGGCGATCCCAGCTTCGGTCCGGGAGGCGGTGTGGGAAGCTGCTACGGCTCCAGCCCCTGGGAGATGTCCCGGATGCGCGGCGCGAGCCGCTTGATTTCCTCGAGGTGAAGCTCCGTGAGGGTCTGGAGAATGCTGGCGCCCTGGGGCGTCAACCGCAGCCGCACGACCCGGCGGTCGATGGCGTCTTCCTGCCGTTCCACCAGGCCTGCCCGCACGGCGCGGTCCACCAGGCCGACCACGCTGTGGTGCCGCAGGAGCAGGTAGCCGGCGGCGTCGCCAATCGTTGGACCCTGGGGGCCTTCATGCCCCCGCACGGCCAACAGCAGTTGGTGCTGGGCCGCGGTGAGCCCTGCTTTCTCGGCCTGCTCCTCGCTCCAGTGCAGGAAACGGCGCAGGCTCGTCCTGAACTGAAGAAGGCGCCCGTAGTCGGCGTCTTCGAGCTCGTGTTTCATTTCCGGGAAGTCTACCGTATTGGACCGCCGGGCCACGCCCGCTGCAGGGCCCGCGTGGCCTCCCAGTGCGCCTTGACCTCGGCCATGGAGTCGCCGCCGAGCTTTTCCAGCAACGCGTCGGCGAGGACGAGGGCCACCATGGACTCGGCGATGACGCCGGCGGCGGGCAGGGCGGTGACGTCGCTCCGCTCGTATTGCGAGGCATGGGGCTCCAGGGTGTCGAGGTCGATGCTGGGCATCCCCTTGCGAAGGGTTGCGATCGGTTTTTTGTAGGCCGTGATCACCACGTCCTCGCCGTTGGTGACGCCCCCTTCGAGCCCGCCCGCGCGGTTGGTGGGGCGCGTCCAGAGCCCTTCCGCCGTGCGTTCGATGGCGTCGTGGGCCGCGCTGCCGAAGCCGCGGGAGGCCTCAATTCCCGATCCAATCTCGACCGCCTTGACGGCGTGGATGGAGAGGAGGGCCTGGGCCAGGCGGCCGTCGAGCTTCTCGTCCCACTGCACGTGCGAGCCGAGCCCCACGGGCACGTTGTGGGCGATCACCGTGACGGCGCCGCCGAGGGTGTCCCCCTCGTCCTTGGCCTGCTCGACGAGGCGCACCATCTCGGGCTCCAGCGTGCGGTCGATGGCGCGCAGGGGAGAGGTCTCGTCCACCTGGAGCAGGTCTTCCCAGGTGGGCACCGGGCGGTCCGCGCCGATGGGCCCGAGGAAGCGGACGCCGCTCTTGATCTCGACGCCGAATTCCGCCAGGAGCATGCGGGCCAGGGCTCCCGCCGCCACGCGCGCCGTGGTTTCCCGCGCCGAGGCGCGCTCCAGCACGTCACGCAGATCCCGGCGGTTGTACTTGATGCCCCCCGCGAGGTCCGTGTGGCCGGGCCGGGGGGATTTCAGCCGCCGCAGCTCCGCCAGCCGGGGATCGACCGTCTCCGGCCCCATCACCCCTTCCCAGCTCACGTAATCGCGGTTGGCGATCCACAACACCACGGGCGAGCCCAGGGTCTCGCCGCCGCGCACGCCGCCGTGGATTTCGGCGGTGTCTTTTTCGATCTGCATCCGCCGGCCGCGGCCGAAACCGTGCTGGCGGCGGGCGAGGTCGTTGGCCAGAACGCCGAAGTCCACGCGCAACCCCGCGGGCAGTCCGGTGAGGATCGCGGTGAGGCCGGGACCATGGCTCTCACCGCCGGTGATCAGTTGCAGCCGGCGCATAATTATTTCCCTGCTCCCGCCCCTGCCCCCGTCTTGCGCTCCCGAGCCGCCCGCGATTCGTGGAGCAGGTACAGGAAGTCGTACAGCACCATTTCATGCGCCCGCGCGGCGGAACGGATCATCCGGTTGACGTGCATGTGAACGTAGCTCGGCGCCAAGTCGGCGATCGATTGATTGAGCCGCCCGGCTTTTTCCAGCGCGTGAAGCTCGTCCACGATGGGGGCGGCGCGTTCCGAGCGCCGGCGCAGGACGGCCAGGGCCGGCGCCATTTCGCTCGCTTCGTCGCCGGTGGGATCGAGCAGCGGCATGAGGCTCCGCCACTCCTGGCGGAACCGCTGGTCGAGCTGCACGCGCAGCCCCTTGCCGGCGCCGAATTCCTTGCCAAAGCTCTCGCGGATGCCACGCAGCACGCGCATTTTCGCTTCCGGTTCGAGCCGCAGGTCGTTCACCAGCATGTCGATGCCGCGCAGGGTGAGGCGCCAGCGGAAGTCCGCACCCTCGTCCCCCTCCAGCATTTCCAGAATGGCCAAGACCGCCTCGCTGTCCACCTGAAAAAGGCGTTCGGAAAGGAGCATCCCCTCGGAGCCGCCGTAGCGCTCGATCTCGCGGTCGTAGGTGTCGAGCTGCATCCGCCACAGGCGCCCGTCCGCCAAGAGAGGATCGACGGCCTCGTGGAGGCGGGGGAGCACACGGCTTTGGAGAGCCACGGGATCGCCATGGAAACGCAGCCGCAGATGCCATTCCGGATCGCCGTAGCGGATGAAGAACCAGTTGTCCGTGCTGCCTTCCGCCACCGCTTCCCGCAGCACCGGCGCCAGCGCGTCGCGCAGCAGCACGTCCGCCGTGGCCGTGCCCGTGTAGAGCTTGGCGTACAGCCACTCGGAGCCCGGCGAGAAGGAGCGTCGCAGGGGCGTCGCGATGACAGGTTCTTTCTCCCCTCTCTCCCCGTCGGGAGGGAGGGAGGCCGGGAGAGAGGGGCCGGGGGAGTGAGGGGGCTTGCGCGAGTAGGCCACCAGGATCTCGTGCAGGAAGCGCCCTTCGGGGCCCGTGGCCGGCAATTCGTCCGGGCTGGGATAGAACTCCACGAGGCGCGCCCGGTCACGGTCTTCGATCACGTCGAGGAAGGTGTCCACCGAGAGCACGTTCTCCAGGTCCACCAGCAGCTCGTTGTCCGAGTCGACCAGGGCCACCAGCCGGGGGATCCCCCGCGCCTGCCGCCACGCCTGGACGGCGGTGAAACGCTCCGTGCCCTTGGCCTTGGTAATGGTTTTGATCTCGTCCTGCGTCATCCACCAACCCGCGCGGGAGAGCACCACCTTGCCGAACGTCACCCGGGGGAGGAACGGCGAGGCCTCCAGGGCACCCCAATTCCACATCCAGCCGCCCAGGGTGTTCTGGGATTGGAGCATGCAGAGGAAGCGGTAGACCCCCAGGCTGCCATGGCTGTAATTGTGAGCGCTCGTGAGCCGGGGGATGATCTCTTTGCCCAGCCGCGCCGAACGCAGCACGATCCGCGACCCCGCCACGGAAACCCGAAGATCGCTCACCGGGATCTGGTGCTCCAGCGCCGCACCCGACCGGCCGAGGAATGGAATTTCATATTCCCGCAGCACCGGCCGGGCCAAAATGTTGCCAATGCGCCCCTGGGGAAGGTGCACGATCTCGGCGAACACCGCGTTCGGCCGCAGCGCCTCCTCGGCCCGCAGATGCTCCTCGACGTACCGGCAGAGATGGGAGTCCGCGTGGCAGAACCGGCCCAGGAGCCGCGCTCCCGAAGGGCCGCCCGCGTTCTCGAACAATATTTGGAAATCCCCCTGGTCCAACGCCTCCTGAGAGGCCGCGGCCACGGCGAACATGGCATGGAACGCGTCGGGGAGCGGCTGCTTCTGGGGCGCCGGCTGGCCCGGAGCCGGCGGAGGTGCCATGCGGTCGATGTCCGCGGCGGTGAGCTCGATCGATCTTTCACCCTGGGTGAGGGCGTGGTGGAGCTTGCCGAGGAGCACCGAGTGGACGCGCGTCCACGTCGTGGTGGAGCTTTCGGAAGGAGTGCCGATGCCGATGCCGCGCAGCAGCGGCGAGGCTTCTGCCCCCACGTCCGAAGAGCGGTCGAAACCGATCCCCACCTCTTCGTCCAGCGCCTCCAGCAGCGGCACCTCGCGGCTTTCGAAACGCTCGGAGAAATCCTTTCGAAACTTGTCCAGGCTTTCGATCGGCCGGTCCGAGGCCAGGCGCAGGAGCAGGTCCATGGCCCGGGCCACCTCTTCCATCACGGCGCCGCCGATCACCGGCTCGTCCGCCGGCTTGACCATGTCGAGTTGGAAGAGCCGCGACATCTCGACCGACGTCGGCAGCTCGCGTAGCGTGGCGGCGATCTCCTCGTAGCGCGCCGGCTCCGCGCCCGGGCCGCCGGAATCGAGTGCCTCCAGGGCGTCGCGCACCTGGGTCAGGCGGCTCGCGGCGTCCTGCGTGGCAGGAATCCGGCTCAATTGATCGATCACGTCGTGGATCGCTTCCGGCCCCGTCACCGGCGTCGAAAGATCGGACACCAGGATCTGGCTGTCGATCAATTCCGTGACGAATTCTTTCGCCTCGTCCAGGGTGACGTCCCCTTCCGGATCGAACGCCACCAGCGCCTCCGCGATCTCTTCCGCGCGCGCTCCGTTCGCGGCGCGGCGCAGGGCCTCTTCCAGATATTCATTGTCGTCCACGGCCACCAGGTGGTGGGATCGGACCTTTTTATCCAGCCGGGCCTCGGCGTAGCGCAGCCGTCCGCCGGCCCGATAGAGGCTGGAATTCGGCCGGTAGAGGAGCGCCTCCCGCACCGCCGGGTCCTTGCTCAGGTCCTCGCAGAGGGCGAAAAGGTAATCCATGTCGAGCCGCGTGTGCCGCTCGTATTTTTCGCGCGGCGCCACGGCGATGCGCGTGCGCGCCGCGGGATCCTGATCGATCCGTCCCAGCGAGCAGCCGGAGAACAAGCCGAACGGCGTGGCCCGGGCCGCCATGCGGTAGATGTAGCGCACCAGGGCCCGCTCGGCCCGCTGCCCCTTCTTGCCCTCCGGCTGCGCCCGCCAGATCGCCAGGCTCTCGTAGAGCGACGGCGAGGCCAGGAACACCGCCTCCAGCACCTCGGGCCGTGCCGCCAGATCCGCCAGCCGGGCGCGGAGCTTGTCCCGGTCGGCGGCCAGGGCCGGTTCCAGAGCTTCGGAATCGCCCGACTGAAGGGCCGCCGGAACCTCCAACCCCTCGCCCCACGCCTCCAGCTCTTCGAAAGGGAGCAGGGGAGTGCGGAACGCGAAGAAATCCGCGAGTTTGTAAGGACGTTCGCTCCCTGCCTTATTGCTCCCTGACTTGCTGCTCCCGGCTTTACCGCTCTCTGTCTTAGCCATGACGCTCCCGGGCAAAATCGATGAAACCGCGCTCCACGTCGGTCGAGATCAGCCGTACGCGGAGGCGGTCGCCGACGTCCAGGCCCTCGAACCCCCGTTCGAGCCGGCCCTCCACCATCGGCCTCCTGCACGTGCGCACCCACGTCCCCTTGTCCGAAGCGCCCGTGACCACGGCGTCGAACGTCTCCCCGACCCGGTTCTCCAGCAACAAGGCCTCGGCCGCCTTGCGCACCTGCCGCTCCACCTTGTTGGCCGCGTCTTCCTGGAGCGTGCAGTGGCGGGCGAGCTCTTCGAGCTCGTCCATGGAATAAGGTGCCGGCCGGCGGTGAAACGCGGACTTCACCAGCCGGTGGGTGATGAGGTCCGGATACCGGCGGTTCGGCGCCGTGGCGTGCGTGTAGTCCTTCACCGCCAGGCCGAAGTGCCCCGGAGGATCGCCTCCCGGCGGGTCGACCGTGTACTCGCCGGGGCCGAGCAGCTTGAGGATCGACAGCGAAAACTCGGGGAAATCATCCGGATCCGCCTTCCGGCGCTGCTCCATCAGCTCGCTCAGGGCGCGCGGGTCCGGCTCTTCCGGCAGGTGGCTGCCGAGCTCGCGGGCGATCTGCACGATGCGCGGCCACCGCTTGGGCTGGCGCACCACCCGGCGGATCGACGGCAGCCCGTGCCCGTCCAGGAACCGGGCCGTCACTCCGTTCGCCGTGATCATGAAGTCCTCGATCAGCTCCTTGGCCCGGTTCTTCGTTTCTTCCCGCAGCTCCGTCACCACGCCGTTCACGAACACCGGCTTGGTCTCCGTGGTGTCGAAATCCAGGGCCCCCATCTCCGTCCGCAGCCGCCGCAGCCGCTTGGCGGCTTCGTCCTGGAGCCGCACCTGTTCGGCCACCCCCGCCACCTCGGCCATCCGCTTCGGCATCGGCCCCTCGCCGTCCAGCCACGCGGCCACCGCGTCATAGGCCAGCTTGGCCTGATTCCGCACCCGGGCCGGGTAGACGTCCGAGCTGCCGATCGAGCCGTCTGGTGCCACCACCAACTCGATCACCAGGGCCAGCCGGTCCTCGCCGTCGTGAAGCGACGTCAAACCCGTCGACAGCCGCTCCGGCAGCATGGGAAAAATGCGGGCCGCCGTGTACACCGACGTCGTGTTGAGCCGCGCATGATCGTCGATCGCCGAGCCCGGCTGCACCAGCGAGTCCACGTCCGCGATGGCGATCAGCAGCCGGATCGCCCCGCCGTCCGTCTTTTCGGCCACCTCGAGCTGATCGAGGTCCCGCGTGTCGTCGTTGTCGATCGACGACCACAGCAGCTCCCGCAGGTCGCGCGCCTCCCGGTCCGGGGAGCCGTCGGCTCTCCCATGTCCCAGGCGCTCGGCCTCGGCCAGGGCCGCCGGCGGAAAATCAGGCTCCAGCCCCCGCGCCTGCATGGCACGGCGGGCGATTGCTTCGAGGTCGTGGTGGCGTTGCCGTGGGGAATTCATAGGGGGGAGAGGATATCAGGGCCGGGCTGGGCGATGTTAAAGTGAGGGGGTAACCCCTGAAAGGAGTCCGCTGGTGCCCCCGAAGAACAACGGTCCGTGGCCATGGAGAAGCCGACTCTCGCTCCTTCTTCGCGGAGCCTTTTGGGCCGCTCTCGCCCCGGTATTCCTGGCCCCCCTCTCGCTGGGCGCGGAGCCGGGACCAGCGCGGCCGGCGGTGTATGCCGCTTATGTGCTGCTGGCGGAGTCTCCTGCCGGGAGCACGAGCGCCTTTGCTCGCGTCATCGTCGATCCCGGCCGGGAATGCCCGGCGCTGATCCAATGCTGTTCACTTTGGCTGAAATAAGGACACCAAGGACACCAAGGACGGCAGGGACTGGCAAGGATCTCGAGGACCGGCACCGACCGTCCCTCATCCGTCCATTGCGTCCTTGGTGTCCTTATTGTCCTTGACCACTCCTGAGCCCTCTCCCCACGTTCAGAAAGCCTTAAATTGGGCCGGGTGGGGCAGCCCTTTCTGCCTTTGCGCCCCCCGCCCTTGCGCCTCCCGTCCAGCTCCAACTAAAGTAGAGGGCATCCCCATGCAGTGAAAGGAGCCCCTGGTGCCCCTGAGGATGAACGGTCTGCGGTCTTTCGCCTTCCACCGCGACGAGAGCGAGACCTCGCCCGCCCTGGCCTTGTCCCTGGCGGCCCGGCCCGGTGGGGGGGCCGAGAACCTGGCCGTCCTGGAGCCGGAGCGGGCGGCGCGCGTCCTGCTCCAGAACGCCGTCGCGAGCGACAGCCTGCCCGGCTTCAAGCCCTCCGAGGTGGAGGGCAACGAGGCCGAATTCAAGGTCATCGACCACAAGCGGCTCTATCTCACCAACTCCCTGACGGTGAAATTTCGCCAGCTCTACCGCGGAATCCCCGTCTATGGCTCGCTCATCACCGTCGAGATGGACGTGCGCAACCGGCTCCTCTCCATCAACTCCGCTCTGGGCAGTCCCTTCGGCGTCGACGTGATCGCCCGGATCTCGCCGGCTCAGGCCCTGGAAGCCGTCCGCAGGGCCGCGGGATGGCAGAATTCCGACCCTCCCGACGTCCATTTCCGGCTGTTCTTCTATTTCGCCGCGGAAACGGGCGCTTGGCACCTGGCCTACATCGCCCAGAGCGTCCCCCAGCGCATGACTCCCATCGGTCTCGTCCTCGGCCCGGGTACGGGAGGAGGGGACGATCACCTCCTTCCTCAGACCTTCGACTACGTCATCGACGCCCACACCGGCGATCTCATCGCGGCCTTGCCACGCACCCAGACGGCCGCCCCGCGGAACGCCGCGTTCGAGGACGTGGCCCTGGACGCCCAGGAGGTCAAGCGCCATCTCCGTTGCGCCCACGTCCCGGGAAAGGGGCGGTGCCTCCACGATCTCGAACGCAACATCCAGACCTTCGACTTCGGATTCCGCTCCGTCGAGATGGAAAACAGCCTCCTGCCCGGCCAGGCCGTCATGAGCCAGGGCGATGACGATACCTGGGATCCCGCCGCCGTCAGCGCCCACGCCAACGCCGCCGAGGTGATCGATTTTCTGGAAACCGTCCTGCTGCGCAAGGGGATCGACGACGCAGGCGGCCCCCTCATCTCCAGCATCAACTGCGTCCGCGGCATCGGTGCCCGCGAATGGCGCAACGCGGCCTGGATCAGCACGCAGATGATCTATGGCCAGCGCCTCCTCAACGGCGAAATGCGCTCCTACGCCATCTCCCGGGACGTCGTGGCCCATGAGATCTTTCACGGTGTCACCGAGCACACCGCCCGCCTCGACTGCTGGGGCGAAAGCGGCGCCTTGAACGAATCCTATTCGGACGTCTTCGCCATCCTCGTAACCAATCACGAAAATCCCGACGTCGCCACCTGGAACTGGGAGATCGGAGAGGAGCTCGATTGCTCCGGCCTGCCCCTCCGCGACCTTGCCAATCCGGAGAAATACGGCCACCCGGCCCACGCAAGGGATTATCAAGGCCTGCCCGCGACCCTCGAAGGAGACTGGGGCGGCGTCCACATCAACAGCACGATTCACAGCAAGGTGGCCCACGGCCTTCTGACGGTGAGGAAAGGGAAGAAATATCTCTTCAGCCCCACCACGGTCGCGAAGCTTTTCTATCTCACGCTGACCGAGCACCTGGCGCGGACCTCCGGCTTCAGCGACAGTCGGCGGGGGATGGAGTTGGTCGCGCGAAGCCTCTTCCGCAGCGATAAGAGCAGGAAGGAAAAAGTGGCGGTGATCGCGTCGGCGTTTGATGAGGTGGGGATTGAGGCGTGATTCTCCAAGAGCGCAAACCGCGGTTCCGCCGGAGACCCGGAGACCACCGCGGCTGGACAACAAGGCTTCCCGGCTTCAATATACAGGCTGGTCTGCCATGACGAACGTGCGCTCATTGGTTCCGCATGCCCGCGGCGGAGGCTGGCCCTGGGGACTGGGGTGCCTGGCTCTTCTCGCGAGCGTGGCCCTTGCGGCCGATCCTCCTCAACCGGTTCCGGCTCCCTCCGTCACGGTCACCGTGGCGTGGGCGGCGCCCCGGCTGGGTGCGGGTGACATCGTGCCGGTGGACGTGCGCGCGGCGGCGGCGTATGGGGAGGGGCACCTGCCGGGAGCCCTTCGCCTCGAGCTGCCGTGCACGGTTCCGGACGTCCCGTGCCTGCGGGAGGCGCTGGGCCGGCAGGGCTTGAGCGGGGAGGAAGCCGTCCTCCTGTATGGCGACGGGGCGAGCGGGGAGGCCCTGGCGTCATCGTTCCTGGCTCTCGACGCGGCCGGAGTGCGCGAGGTGTACGTGCTGGACGGCGGGATCGCGGCCTGGCCCGGCGGTGAGAGGAAGTTGGTGCGGGGTGCGGTGGAACGCCCCGCGCGGCCGTTCACGGCCCCGGCCCGGGAGCAGGCCTTGGCGGACGCGCGCTGGGTGAACGATCACTTCGGCCTCGGCGGAATCGAGGTGCTCGACTTGCGGGACGAAGGGGTATGGATGGTACCGGCCAAGGAGTTCACGGCGCCGCCGCGATTCGCCTCCGGGCACGTGCCGCACGCTCTGCCGTGGGATTTCCGGCCCTGGCTTCCCAAGGAAGGCTGGTGGCCGGATCCCGAGCCCGCCCGTGCCGCCCTCGCCGAGTTGGGACCTCGGCCCTACACGCCGGTGCACCTGGAGGCCGAGTTTCTGCTCTACGGCGAAGGGCCGCGGGACCCGGCGCCCGCGGTGGGGTATCTGGCGCTGCGCCGCATGGGCATCCGGGCCCGGGTGTTTCCAGGCGGCTTCGCCGGCTGGTCGCGGGACCCTCTCCGGCCGGTCGTGCACCTGGTTGGCGCGGCGGAGGTCCGTGCCCTGCTGGAGCCGGAGAACCCGGGCCTCACCGCGGACCGGCTGCCCCGCTCGGCCGCCCTGTTCGACCTGCGAGAGGAAGGAGATTTCAATTTCGATCACTTGCCGGGCGCCCTCAGCCTGCCGGCGTATGACGACTTCCTGAAGATTTTTCTGCGCTTGCAGCAGGAGCACTGGCCGTCCGCCGATCCCGCGGAGCTGCCGTTGATCCTTTATTGCTACGGCCGGGAGTGCATCCGCAGCCGCGACGGTTGCACCAAGCTGGCCCGCCAGGGTTTCAGCCGCCTTTACTGGCTTCGGGACGGCGTCGACGCCTGGACCAAGGCCGGCCTGCCGGTCTTCCCTCCCCGTCCGCCCAAGCCCTGAGCCGGACTCTCCGATCCTCCAGCCGCCTTGCTTCCATTGTTTTAGTTTAGTCCGATTAAAATATCAGGTTTACTGCGCAATCCGGCGCACGCGGTGTGAGCGTTCCCGCTTTGCCGGTTTGCCGGCACGAATACAGATAGAAGCACTTTTCTCGAAAGGAGACGAGATGACAAAGTGGAATATGAAACCGGTGCGTTGGAGCTTGCTGGCGCTCGGCCTGGCGGGCTCGGCGGTGCCCACGGCCGCCCTGGCCGCCGAAGGGTGGCAATTGTTTCACAACGCGTGCAACGCCACCGTGGTCGGTACCGCGGACCGCGTGCTGACCGGGGTCCACTGGTTCGAGGGCAACGGCCACAACATGACCGTCCTCAAGTGGTGCTACAAGGGCACCCCGCCGGCCTACAACCTGGAGGTCTGGCGCTACTGGCCTTCCAAGCCGGACATGCCGCCGTCGGTGGACGGCCCGCACCAGGTCTGACCGTACGTCATGGCCAGAGTTTCTGGCCCCAAGTTTACGCCCAGCACCAGCCCGGACGGTTTACCGAAAGCCTGTTATTGGGCCACGAACACCAAGAACGGCGAGACCAAGAAGACCACCTACGATCCTGCCACGGGCAAGTTCACCTGCGAGACTTTGCCCAAACCGCCCACCACTCCGATCTCCCTCTCGATCCCGGGCATGACGGCCTTTGAAGGTAGTTTTTGCAGCGACGACTCCGATGGCGACACACTGCCCAACACCAAGGAGGACATGCTCGGCACCAGCTCCGAGACGGCGGACACCGACGGCGATTCGATCTTCGACGTGGTCGAGGTCATGTTGCGCTCGAACCCGCTGGACGCTGGAGCGACCCCTGAGGACCTGGCGCTCACCGGGAGCTGCAACCAGGGAATCGACGACGACCGGGACGGCCTGACGGACGGAGCGGACTCGGGCTGCCTGGACAGTGACGGCGACGGCGTGTCGGATGCCGCCGACAACTGCCCGCGGGTCAAGAACGCCGACCAGCAGGACTGGGATGGTGACGGCCTCGGTGCCGCGTGCGACAAGGACGACGATTTCGACGGAATCCCGGACCAGCGCGATGCCTGCCGCACCACGATTCCGGGCCAGGCCGTCGACGAAAGCGGCTGCGCCATCGACCAGGACTGGGATGCCGTCTGCGATCCCGGCCACGCGGGCGTCCGCTGCCTGGGATCGGACAATTGTCCGGCCCTTTCGAACCCGGACCAGAAGGATATGGATGGCGACGGCGTCGGCGACGCCTGCCAGCCGGACATGCCCCACCCCCTCCCGCTGCCGCCGTCGGTAACAGGTGCCAAGCCGTCGATGCATGGGTGAGGAGAGTTGCAGGTAAACCGGTATTTTGACCGAAACGAGGTATGACATGCACAGAAAGCCAGTTTTCGTGGTAGCGGCGTTGTTGCTCGCCCTGTTGCTGTCCCCCATGGCGGGCCTGAGGGCGCAGGACGCTGATGAGGCCATTCTGGAAGTCGTCGACCCGGCGTTCAACGGCGCCGCCGAGCCCGCGCCGGAGCCGACCGCATGGCCGGTCTGCGCGACGGGCCACTGGATCGGCACCGCTCCCGGCTATCCGGCGGTCTGCACCAAAGAGCATATCGACGCCCTCTACGGCCCGTTGGGGCCGTGCAGCATCATCGTCGTCAACAAGGTGAAGTACCACATCCGCAAGGTCCAGCGGACCGAGCGGGGCTGGATCATCACCGTCGTCAAGGTCTGAGCTTTTCCCCGAGAACGGAGGTGGGCCCGCCCGGGCCCGCCTCCGAACGCCGCTTGATTGTGGGGCTACCCGCCGGCGAGCCGCTCTGATTTCCAAAGTCAATTCCACTGCATCGGGCGCCGGCACCGTTCGATCCAAGACCGAATCCACTCGATCGGGAGCGGAATCCAGTGGATCTGGAGTGGATTCCAGTCGATCCAGGCGCGATTCCACTGGATCGGGTTCAGATGCACTCGAATTCGAGACGGCTTCCAGTGGATCAGAATCGGATACGACTCGATCCGAGCCCGAATCCACTGGAATTCAAAACCGAAACGATGACTTCCGCGACCGCTGGAGCCGTTTCGAGAGCCGGCAGGAGAGATTCGGACTCCGAAATGGGCATCTCGGGATTCGAAAGGAAGAAACCGCCTCGGGGGTATTGCGCCTCAGCTTCCCGGTCCAACCCGGGGAGCGGCTCGTGCTCGTGAATCTGGACGGGCTGTAGGGCGAGAGCCCGGTTTTCACCTTCTCTCGAGGTACCGGATAGGGATCGCCACGGCCTCCAGGTCGCGGATGGCCGGGGCGAGGCTGTCGTTGAGCACGCACTCGACGACGGTCCGCATCTCGGCGGCCATGTCCCATTCCATCTCGTCCATCATCATCAGCCCTTCTCTGGCCGGGTCGGGGAGGCTTGCGCGAACCTCCTCGAGACGCCTGCGAATGGACCTCAGCTCTTCGACGGCCCTACGGAGGCTCGGACTGGGCGGATGCTTCGGGGTTGGGGGGCGGCGTTTCCTGGTCTCTCATCATGGCGGGAAGAGGGTATGGCGGTCTTGCCCTACCGAAGACACGGAACTTCAGATTAGAATGAACCATGCTCTGGATGGGCGTTTTTTCGGGACCGGAGAAAACCTGAATTCGTCTTTGACGGGTCTGTGTGTCACGAAGACGAAACGAACGGGCACCTTTCCTGTCAGACCCTGTTCTCTTGGAGGGTGGTGATGGCGCGAGATCCACGAAGTCCCCAAAAGCCGCGAGAAAGGCTTTCCCCGGAGGCCTTGGCGCTGGGCTATCTGCGCTCCGAGCGCGGCTGGCGCCAGAAGGATCTGGCCGCCCGGCTGGGTCTCTCCGACTACCGCCAGATCTCTCGCTATGAATCCGGCGAGAGGCCGCTGAGCCGGGAGATGTTGGATTCGATCGCGGCGGTCCTCGACTATCCGCGGGAAGCGGTGGACGCGCTGATCGCCCATCACGCCTGGATTTCGGGCGAGGCTCAGGAAGACGACTCTCCCCTGGCCCTCACTCCAAGGGAAAGCCGGCGCATCGACCGCGCCGCCCTCGCCGCCGGCACCGCCGTGGCCGGCGGCGTCCATTCCTATCTGGTCCAGAAGAAGAAGCGCGGAAAGGCGAAGGCGGCACGCCAGCGGGCGGGAGAGCTCTGGGATCGGCTGAAGCCCCTTTCCAGCCCGAAGCGGCGGGAGAGGGTGGCGGGCTCGCCGGGCTTCCTGAGCTGGGCCCTGGTAGAGCGGGTGTGCGAGGAGAGTGTGCGTGCCGCGGCGGATGATCCCCGGAAATCCCTGGATCTGGCAGACCTGGCTCTCTTCATAGCCGATCGGGTGGAGGGGCAAGAGGGATGGCGCAGCCGCCTGAAGGGCTACGCCTGGGCCCACCATGCCAACGCTCGCCGAGTCGCCAACGATTTCGCGGGAGCCGACAAGGCCTTCTCCCAGGCCAAGGGTCTCTGGGAGGCCGGCGCCGCCTCCGATCCTGGCCTCCTTCAGGAATGGCGCGTCCTCTCCCTCGAAGCCTCGCTACGCCGCGAGCAGCACCGGTTCCGGGAGGCATTGGATCTGCTGGACCAGGCGGCCCGCCTGACGGGAGGAGATCCGCTTGCGACGGGGCGAATTTTCCTAAACAAGGAGCATGTCTTGGAGCAGATGGGGGATACCCAAGGTGCTTTGGCGGCCTTGGCTGAAGCGGCTCCCTTTGTAGACGCTTCCGGCGATCCTCGCTTGCTTTTTGCACATCGATTTGAGACCGCGAATGATCTTAGTCATCTGAATCGCTATGGAGAAGCTGAGGTTCTCCTGCCTCAGGTGCACGAGTTGGCAGTGAAGTTAGGGAATGGATTGGACTTGGTTCGGGTGGTCTGGCTTGCGGGTAGAGTGGCTGCCGGGCAAGGTCGTCGGGACGAGGCGGTTGCCTGTCTAGAGCAGGTGAGGAGGGATTTCACAGTTCGCCAATTGCCTTACGACGCGGCTCGGGTCTCTCTTGAATTGGCTGCGCTATGGGCTGAGGAAGGGCGAAGTAGAGAGGTGAGGAGCCTTTCTTTCGCCATGGTCTGGATCTTCAAGTCCCAAGGAATTGAACGCGAATTCCTGGCGGCGCTCGCCATTTTTCGCGATGCCGCTCAACGGGAGGCCGCCACTGTGGAACTGATTCGGCAGGTAATAGCTGAGATTGACAAATCGAGACGCTCGGCCCCTCCGTCCAGAGAGGAGAGGCGGGGCCGAGATTGAGCTTACGAATGGCAGCGGCCGTTGGGATCAATGTTGCAACCGGTATCCCCAGGAGCCGCCAAGCCTTGCTTGGGCGCGCAGTGGCCGTCCGGGTCGATACCGCACCCAGTGTCTCCAGGCGCCGCCAAGCCCCGCTCCGGCGCGCAGAGGCCATCGGGATCGATATGGCAGCCAGTCTTGCTCCAGACGCTCCTGAGGAAGGCCCAGGCGCGGCCCAGCAGAGCCTCTGAGACCGCATGGACCGGCTGAGCCTGTCTTGGCATCGGAGCGGCGGAAGCCCAAGGGGTGGCGAGGAAAGACGCGAGAACGAGGAGGATGACGGTGTTGCGGAGTATGGACATGGGCGACTCCCTGAAGATTGCTCCGACGCAACCTGGATTGATGGCGTGGGCTAATCTCCGGTAAAAGTGCACCCGTTGAACATAACTCATGTAGCGGAAAGAGGGTATGGAAAAGGTCGAGGATTCCGAGGATTCGCGGCTGGTGGTGTCCTTCCTGCGCTCGTATGGGCGGATGACGCAGGAAGAGCTGGCCGCCGCGGCCGGCATGTCGCAGGGGCTCATTTCGCGGCTCGAGTCGGGCCAAAAAGTGCCCTCGGAGGCGGTTCTGCGCCGTTTGGCCGCCGCCGTGGGCGTCCGTTGGCCCCTGGTGGTGCAGCTCCGGCGGGCCGTGGCGGCCTTCGTCGCCGCGGCCAAAGAGGCACCGGACGGTCTGGGCGTTCCTCTTCAGGATGACCAAGAAGTTTTCAGGAGGGAGATCCTGGAGCCGGCCCTACTGGCTCTGAGGGCCTACGAGTTGGAGGATGACTGAGCCTGGAGGACGAGGCGAAGTAAGGGAGGACCGGTCACCGATCCGCTGGAGTCCCCTTCAGCGGGCTTCTTTCACTAGCCCGGGCATTTATGCCCGGGCGGGGGCGCGGCTAGGGAAGCACCGCTCAGCGGCCGGCGGACGTGGTGCCGGTCAGGGTGGCGACGGTCTGCTGGAGCGCGGCGGTGGCGGCCCGCAGCCAGGTGCGGTCGGCGGTGGAGTAGGAGAAGACGAAGGTGCCGCCTTTGATGGTGTCGATGAGGGGCTGGGCGGTCTGCTGGGAGACCGCCGGGCAGCCCCAGCTGCGGCCGAGCCGGCCGTGGGAGCGGATCTGCTCGGGGCTGACGTACCAGGCGCCGTGCATGACGATGTGCCGCTCTTCGGCGAGGTCGTTGAAGCCCTTGTCGAGTCCCTCGAGGCGCAGCGAGTAGCCGTTCCCACCTTCATAGGTGTCCGAGGTGCGGAAGAGGCCGAGGCTGGTCTGGCGGCTGTCCTTGGTGTTGGAGAAGTGGGTGGCGTAGTTGTCGCCGCTGCCGGCGCCGTGGGCCACGAGCTCGTGGAAGAGCACCTTGCCGTGCTTCAGGTCGAGCACCCAGAGGCGTGGCTGGGTGGAGGGGAGGGAGTAGTCGATGATGGTGAGGAGGTCGTCCCGCCCGGAGATGCCGCGAGCGCGCGCGGAGGCGACCGCATCGAGCGCCATCTCAAAGACTTCGGGGGACAGGCCGCGCACGCGCTGAGAGGCAAACACGGGCCTCTCCGTGGCGGCGGCGGGCAAAGAGGCTGCATCAGCAGCTCGCGGGGTGGAGAGGTTGGTGAACGGACAGGTGGCGACGAGGGCCAGGAGGATGACGGGGAGCCGAAGCTTCTTGCCGGTGGTGCGGAGATCGGGCTTTGAAGAAATTGCAGTAGCCGAAGTGCGGTTCAGCGTCACGCGGTAGGCCTCCCGAGTTGTCTTACGAGCCTTTTCAGGCCCGCGGGTTCGCTGGATTCTACGCCGTCCAGTAGAAAAACCAACCCCATTCGGCCAAAATTCCTTGGGAAAGTTTACAGAGCCCTCTGGCCGTCAGCCCGCCAGTCGTTCAAAAGGCTCGCGGAGCATGTCCGGCGTGCGGCAGGGGCGGCCGGTGGCTTTGTCGATCCAGACGTGCTCGGTGAGGCCCGTCACCAGGCGTTCCTCCCCCTTGCGGACGTCGTAGGCGAAGCGCAGGCCGCGGCTGCCCAGGCGGTCGGTCCAGCAGGCGACGCGGACGGTGTCGCCATAGCGGGCGGGGCGGTGGTAGCGCGCCTCGACGCCGGTGACCATGAGGAGGTAGCCGAGCCGCTCGACGTCCGCATAGTGGAAGCCGGAGAGGGAGCAGAGGGCGGTGCGGGCGAGCTCGAACCAGACCACGTAGTTGGCGTGGTGGACGACGCCCATCTGGTCGGTCTCGGCGTAGCGGACCTCGACTTCGATCTCGGTGCGGACGGGCTTGGGGCGGACGGCTTCGGGCATGAATGTCCTCTTCCAGTTCCAGGCTTCAGTTCCACGCTTCAGTTCCAGATATGGCGTGCCACGGTCCAGAGGATCTTATAGCCGGCCCGAAGGGTGCCGGAGACCGTGCCGGTGATTTTGGAGACGCCCACGCGGCGGCGGTAGGAGACGGGAACCTCGGTGGAGCGCAGGCCCCGGCGTACGGCCTTGACCTGCATCTCGGCCGTCCAGCCGAAGTTGGGGTCGGACATCTCCAGGCGTTCGAGGGCGTCCCAGCGGATGGCGCGGAAGGGGCCGAGGTCGGTGAACCGGTGGCCGTAGAAGAGCCGGATCAGCAGGCAGGCCACGAGGTTGCCCGCGCGCGCCTGGGGGAGCAGGGCGCCGCGCTCGCGCCGGCCGAGCACGCGGGAGCCGATGACAAGGTCGGCCTCGCCGGCGAGGATGGGGGCCACGAGCCGCGTCAGCTCGTCCGGGTGGTCCGAGTAGTCGGCGTCCACGAACACCACGACGTCCGGCGGGCCGGTGCGGCGCAGGTGGTCGAGGCCGGCGAGGCAGGCGCTGCCATACCCCCGGCGGGTGGCGGCGACCACTTCGGCACCGCCTTCCCGGGCCACGCGGGCGGTGCCGTCCGCGGAGCCGTTGTCGGCCACCACGACGCGGCGCACGGGGGGCCGGGGGAGATCCGCGAGCACGAGCGGCAGCGAGGCCTCTTCGTTCAAGGCGGGAATGACGACGTCGATCGTGCAGGTGTCTCCCCCTCTCCCTGGCCGGTTGGGTGGCGGGCCGGGAGAGGGGGCCGGGGGGTGAGGGCCTTTGGACACCGGTGGATTTTATGCCATGCTCTTGCGCTCCGGCCGCCGGGCGGTTTTCGAACCCACCAGGCATTTCAGCGGCCGGCACCCAACGAAGAGGATGCACCCATGAAACTTCGCTTACTGATTACCTTCTGCCTCGCGGTCGCGTTGCCCGCGTGGGCGTGCGCGGCTCCCGAGGCCGCTTCGAAACCCGCCGCCGAGGAATTCCACCGCGTGGAGCTGAAGCCCACCCGTTCCCAGGGCGGAGCGCTTCCCTACACCATTGAGGTTCCAGTGGGTTGGGAGGTGCGGGAAATCGAGGGGTTCCCCGGCCTGTGGCTCGGCCCCCAAGGCGCCACGCCGCCCAAGACGGCGCAGGATCCCCAGGATCCGCGGCTGATCTGGATCCACGGCAGCATGGTCTCCATGGACGATCCCGAGAAGCTGGTGGCCAACATCAAGGCCACGGACGCGGAGAAGGCCGAGTGGTCGGCCCCCAGGGTGGAGGTGAAGGACGTGGGCGGCCTCAAGGGGCTGCTGGTGCGTATGGACGCCGGCGAGGGCGACCAGGCGCGGAGCAACCTCACGCTCAAGCTGCCGCTCCAGAAGCTCGCCATCGACTTCGTGGCCACGGCCAGCCGGGCGGACTTCGAAAAGAACCTCCCCCTCTACGAGCGCATCCTCATGTCGGTGCGGCCGGCCGAGCCGGCGAAGCCGTAGGGACGGACCCGCGCCATGCCCATCCACCCGTACCAGGGACGCTGGCCCACCCTGGGCGCCCGGGTGTTCCTGGCGCCCGGCGCCCACGTGGTGGGGGACGTGACGCTGGGCGACGACGTCTCCTTCTGGTTCCACACGGCGGCCCGGGGAGACGTCAACTTCATCCGGATCGGCGCGCGGACCAACGTGCAGGACGGCACCATTCTCCACGTCAGCTACGTCAAGTTTCCGCTGGTCATCGGGGAGGGCGTCGTCATCGGCCACCAGGCCGTGGTGCACGGCTGCACCATTGAAGATGGCGCGCTCATCGGCATCGGCGCCCGGGTGCTGGACGGCGCGGTGGTCGGGCGTGGCGCCCAGATCGGCGCCGGGGCCGTGGTGGCGCCGGGGCACCGGATTCCGGCCGGGCACCTGGCCTTAGGGATTCCGGCGCGCGTGGCGCGGCCGTTGACGGAAGAAGAGCTGAAGCGCAACGCCGAGACGGCGGACCGCTACGCGGCGCTCAAAGAGGAATACCGCGAGAATCTTGGATCGGGAATCGGTTCTGAGATTGAAAATAAGGAGAGGCCATGAAGCGTCGGGGAGCGGGGACGATCACGACCGGGGACGTGGGCAGCCGGGTACGGCTCCAGGCCTGGGTGCAGAAGCGCAGGGATCATGGAGGCCTGGTCTTCCTGGACCTGCGGGACCGGAGCGGCCTCGTCCAGGTGGTTCTGCGGCCCGAAGACCGGCCCGAGCCGGCGCAGGCCCTGGCGGCGGCCCGCGGCGAGTGGGTGGTGGAGATCGAAGGCGAAGTCGTGCGGCGCGAGGCCGGCAAGGTGAACCCTGAGCTCGCCACGGGCGAGATCGAGGTGGTGGCCGACCGGGCCGCCGTGCTCTCGCGCTCCGAGCCGCCGCCGTTCGCGCTCGACGGCAAGAGCGAGGCCTCGGAAGAAACGCGCCTGCGCTACCGGTTCCTCGACCTGCGCCGGCCCGAGCTTCAGAAGAACTTCCTGCTCCGCGCCCGGGTGGCGCTCGAAGTGCGCAACTACTTCCACGAGCAGGAGTTCGTGGAAATCGAAACGCCGATCCTCACCAAGTCCACCCCCGAGGGTGCCCGCGACTACCTCGTGCCTTCGCGCGTGCACCGGGGAAGCTTCTACGCCCTGCCGCAGTCGCCGCAGCTCTTCAAGCAGCTCCTCATGGTGGCGGGCTTCGAGCGCTACATCCAGATCGCCCGCTGTTTCCGGGACGAGGACTTGAGGGCAGATCGCCAGCCCGAGTTCACCCAGATCGACGCCGAGATGTCCTTTCCCACGGAAGAGGACGTCTTCGAGCTGATCGAGGGGCTCTTCGCCCGCGTCTTCCCCCTGGCCGGCATCCACCCGCCCGCCAAGTTCCCGCGCATGACGTACGCCGAGGCCATGGCGCGCTACGGCAGCGACAAGCCGGACCTCCGTTTCGGCCTGCCCATCGTGGACCTCTCGGAGCGCCTGGGCGAAAGCGGCTTCCGCGGCTTCAAGGAGACCGTGGCGAACGGTGGCGTGGTGCGGGCCTTCGCCGTGCCTGGCGCCGCCGAGGCCAGCCGCAAAGAGGTGGACGGCTGGGTGGAGACCGCCCGCCGGTACGGCGCGGCCGGCGTGCTGACGTTGCGGAGGAAAGGCGGAGAGACCGTCTTCCAGGTCAAGAATGCCCTCACCGAGGCCGAGATCCAGGGCGCCGTGGAGGCGCTCGGGCTGGAAGAAGGGGGCCTCGCCCTCTTCGTGGCCGCCCCCGCCAAGGTCGCGGCGGACGCCCTGGGTGCCCTGCGCCTGGAGATCGCCAAGAGCCACAAGCTCATTCCCGAAGGGAGCCACGCCTTCCTCTGGGTCACCGAGTTCCCCCTCGTCGAATGGGACGAAGGCGCCGGCCGCTGGTTCGCCATGCACCACCCCTTCACCAGCCCCGACCCGCGCGACGTCGACAAGATGGAGACCGACCCCGGTTCCATCCGGGCCCGCGCCTACGACGTGGTGATGGACGGCCTGGAGCTGGGCGGCGGCTCCATCCGAATCCACGACACCGCCCTCCAAAGCCGAATGTTCAAGCTCCTCGGCATCACCGGCGAAGAGGCCGAGTCCCGCTTCGGCTTCTTCCTCGAAGCCCTGCGCTACGGCGCCCCGCCTCACGGCGGCATTGCCCTGGGCCTCGACCGCATGGTGATGCTCCTCGCCGGCGCCACCTCTCTCCGAGACGTCATCGCCTTCCCCAAGACCGCCTCCGCCACGGACATGATGACCGAGGCACCGTCCGAGGTGGACGAGAAGCAGCTGAGGGAGCTGGGGATTCAACTGGCGCCGGTGGAGGAGAAGAAGGAAGGCTGAGGGCGGTAAACGTAGCGCCCCTGGAACCGCCGGCATCGGAAGGAGACAGGAATAGCTCGCCCGCTTTTCTCCTCTCTCCCGGTGAGGGCGGGAGGGAGGGGGCGGGAGAGGGGCCGGGGGTGAGGGTCCGTCGGCCCGCATCCGTTAAACTCCCCCTCCATGCCGCACCGCCCTGTCCTCCTGCTGTCGTTCCTCCTGCTTGCCTCCACCGCCTTCGGCCAGACCGCCGAATCCCTGAAAGCCGACTACGGCCAGCTCCAGCAGTGGCGCTTCCGCACCGAGCCCATCGCGGTGCCGGCGGGTGGCGTCTCGTGGACGGTCGAGGGGGCCACGTGGACGTTCGAGTCCGGCCGCTTCTGGCCCGAAGAGCCCACTTCGGGTGGAACGGTCACGGGCCTCATCTTCGAGGGGAAGGGGCGGTTCCAGATGGCCGTGCCGGACGAGAACGAGCTCGATTCAGCTCCGGCGCTTCGCCAAGAAACAGGATCTGACCGGCCTCGACGAGACGTTCACCCAGCTCGTTCTGCGCACGTCCGGCGAGCTCCCCATCGATCCCAAAGCGGCCTCTTCCAACGGTCCCTTCGAGGCCAACAAGCTGGCCCGCGAGCGGCACGAGCAGTGGCTCACCCAACGGTTTTTCGACGTGGATTCGAGGATCGTCAAAGCTCTCGCGACCCCGGGCGACCGCTACCTGCGGGCCGACATGAAGACGGACGGCCTGGACTGGCTGGCCTGGGATTACGACGGCGAGCGGATCGAGGAGATCCACGTCGAGAGCTTCAACTCCCGGTTCCCCGCGCTGGAATACTGGGTGAGCCTCGACAAGCCCGCCGACCGCGACGCCAAGGGCCGGCCCACCAGCCGCTTCCGCCCCGAGATCGACATTCAGCACGTGGACATCGCCGTGGACCTCACCCAGGCCGGTCGCGACGAGGACTGGATGAAGGGGCGGTTCAAGACCGGCGTCCGCTTCCTCCCGCAGCGCGACGGCGCACGGGCCGTGCTGCTCTACCTCGACAACTTCGCCGACGTGAAGTCCGTGAGCGAGAACGGCCGCGCTCTGCCTTTCCTGCGCGATCACATCGGCTCCCGCCGGCGCGGGCTCGATAACCGGATCTACGACGCCTCGCTCGTGGTCCTGTTGGACGCTCCCTTGGTGAAAGGTGCCGACCGGCGTCTCGACGTCGAATACGAGATGGACGTCAAGAACTACGCCGCCGGCCGCGAGTGGTACCCCAGCGCGGACGGCGACGAAACCATCCTTCCCGATTCCCACACGGCCCGCCTGGAAGTCACCGTGCGCAAGAAGTTCGAGGTCCGCGCCGTGGGACGCCGGGAGGAGGGGAGTGAGAAGGACGACGGCAAGACCTCCACCTCGGTCTGGATTTCGGATCAGCCCGTAAAGATGCTGACCTTCTCCTTCTCTGACCGGTTCCACGAAGAGCGAATCGAGAAGGCAGGCGTGCCGCCCATCTTGTGTTTCGGTTCCAAGGTCGAGGTGAGCAGCAAGGGCCGCTTTCGGGACGTGGGGGAAGACATTGCCGAGAGCCTCGCCTATTTCCAGCAGCTCTTCGACGCCAGGCTGCCGGAGACCCCCATCTACGTCACTAGCATCGCGGGCTACCACGGCCAGGCCTTCGACGGCTTCATCCAACTGGCGGAGGACAGCTTCGACATCCTCGGCCCCGGCAGCGGCGAGCTGTTCCGGGCGCACGAGGCAGGGCACCAGTTCTGGGGCGTGCTCGTGGGCGCCCAGACCTACCGGGACGCCTGGCTGGGCGAGGCCTTCGCCGAGTACTCCGGCATGATGTTCGTCGAGGCCACCCTGAAGAACGGCCCGGCCCTCTTCAACGAGATCCTCCGCGCCTACAACGACGAGCAGAACGGCTCGATCAAGTCCGGCTTCAGCAAGTTCACCCGCATGGGAGTCAACCTCCAGAACCGGGCCTACGGCGACCGCACCGGCCCCATCGGCCACGGCTGGCGCGCCAACACGGGTGAGGTGCCCACGGCCTACAGCTCGCAGGTGTACGGCAAAGGCGCGCTCGTTCTCCACATGCTCCGCGGCATGCTGCGGGACGAGACCGGCAGCGACCAGGCCTTCACCGACATTCTGCGCGACTTCGTCCGCACCCACCGCGGCGGCCTCGCCTCCACCCAGGACTTCGAAGCCGCCGTCGCCCGCCACGCCCCCGGAGACTGGTCCTGGTTCTTCGACGAGTGGGTACGGGGCAATGCCATCCCCGCCTACCGTTGGACCTCCACCATCGCCTCTTCGCCGGACGCGCAGGGCAAGTACGCGCTCACCCTGAAAGTCCGCCAGGGCGACGTACCCCCGGGCTTCAAGATGTCCGTCCCCGTGTCCGTAGAGCTCGGCAACGGCAAGACCGAGAGGCGGAGAGTGATGGTGGACGAGGCGGAGGAGACGTTTACGCTGGCTTTCCCGGAGAAGCCGCGGGGGGTGGTGTTCAATCCGGACTGGGAGGTGCTGGCGAAGGTGAAGAGGGAGTAGGAGGACGATTCCGCTTAGCCGTTGCCGGCTTTGCGAAGCCGCTCGAGCTCCGCTTCGAGCTTCCCGGACCCGCTCTTCAGCGCGGTTCAGGGCCGCGCCCACCTCTTCCGGCCAGGGCAGCTTCTCGCCGGTGGCCGTGTCCACCAGCCGAAGGCGGTCGTCCTCGGGGCGGAACACCAGGCCCGTAGTCCGGCTGGGCAGCGAGCCGTCGATTTGGGGCGGGATGGATTGATACCTCCCACCTTCGAGCCGGTGTCCCTGGAGACGCGGTCTCAGGTACTCCCGATAGGGATCGAAGAGGATGTACTCCTCGACGCCAAGCCGCTCATAGAGGGCCTTCTTGTCGCGCTGGTCCTCCTGCCGGGTTTTCCGCGAGGTGACCTCGACGATCAGGCTGGGCGGCTTTTCTTCCCACAGAAGGTAGTTGGGCCGGTCCCACTTGGCCACGCCCTTGGCGAGCAGAACGTCGGGAGCGCGGCAGGCGGCGGGGTTCCCCTGCTCATAGCAGAGGAAAAGATTGCCGCCCACCCAGACGTCCGGCACCTCGGCATAGCGGCGCTCCAACCCACTGATAAGGTCGAACATCACCTTCCGATGAAGCGTCGTTTCGGCCATAGGCTGGCCGTCGGAGGTGGGATACTCGATTTCCTTCTCGAGTGGGATCGCGCCCATACGTATTCCTTTCCCCGGCGGGTCGCGAGATCAAAGCATGAAGCCCGGCGGGACGCAACTACCTGCCTCCTTCATGGTACCACGGGAGGCGCGGGCCGCTCAGAGGCCGTCGAGCAACGAGCCCAGCATCAACAGCAGCCCGGCGACCACGAGCGCCCAGAATCCCAGGTTGTTGGGAAGATGGACCACGCCCAATCCTGCCAGCAGGCCGATCAGCCAGAGAATCAGGGAGATGAGAACCGTCGCTTCCTTCGGAGCCTGCGTCCTGAATCCACCTCTCCTCGCCATGGGATACCCTCCTCAAGACCTGGACTTCGTTAGATGATGGGACAAGTCGATCGGAGGCTCACCCTAGCATGCCTGGATATTCTGGAAAACCGCTGGCCGAGAAGCTTGGCTTCAAGCCGCCCTTGAACGTCTGGACGATTGGCGCGCCCGCCGATTACGAGTCCTGGCTGGGCGAGATCCCGGCGGGCGTCACCCTGGCCCCCTCGCCAGAAGAAGCGCCCCGTGCCGTCCACTTTTTCACCACGGAGCGGGCGGAGATGGCGGAGGAGCTGACCCGGTTGCGGGCGCAGATCGAACCGGCGGGATTCGTCTGGGTCTCCTGGCCCAAGAAGTCCTCGAAAGTACCGACGGACATCACGGAGGACGCCATTCGGGAGGTCGCCCTGCCGATGGGTTTCGTGGACGTCAAGGTGTGCGCCGTCTCCGACGTCTGGTCCGGGCTGAAGCTGGTGATCCGGAAGTCGGAGCGGCCGGGGTGAGTCAGGGTACGGGCGTAAACCCACGCAACCGGTCCGCCACCTGATCCGCAAACACCACGCCGGCCCCGCTCCCCGCCAAACCAGTGCCGCGCAGGCGCTCGACCGCCCACCAGTTGCAGTCCCCCGCCCAAAGGTAGGCCCCGTGCCCGGGGTAAAACCGTCCGGCGTATCCGGACACGGGCGGAAAGGGTACCGCGCGTTCTCCGGATGCCTGATGAACGATGGTGCGCTCGAGCTCGGTGAGCAGGGCGCGGAGTGTCCTGCCGTCGACCTTTCGAAGGTAGACGGCATGCGCGTCGGGCGGTGATTTCCGGCCGTCGAGGTACAGGACCGTCTCCGTGGGGAGGAAGAGGGTCGCGAGGATCGCCTTGGAGTTGGACTCCATGTAGAAACGCCGGTCTCCCCAGGCAAACTCCACGAAGGGAGCAGCCTCTTCTCCAGGAGGCCCCAGGCGCCATCCCCGTGGCTGCTCGACCACGATCGATGCGTGGTACCCCCAGATTGCCACGTAGATCCGGTACGGCCCCGGCCCCATCACCGGAGGGAGCGTCAGGGGAGGGCGCCGGTCCCGCGCGAGGGCGACGTAGAGCGGGGGACCGAGGACGGCGAACAGGAGGACCAGAGCCAGGGCGCGCCGGATGCGGCGCAGCCAGGGGAAGCGGCGGACTGGGGGATTCAATCGGGTTTCGCCGGATTGGAACGGCGTTGTCTCGAGCGACGCGCCACCGGCATGCCTCGAACCTAGTCTATCTCTTTCGTTCGTGGGTGATACCATCCCGCCCCCATGAACGTGCCACCGCCCTCGCCGCCAGCGATCCAGGAGTCCCGGAAGCGCTATGCCCTGTTCTACCCCTCGCGCTCGTTGGTGCCCGCCCCGGGTGCGGGGAGCGTTTTCGGACGCGGGTTCTGGCGGCTGCTGCGGGCTTCCGGCGGCGGTTGCTTCCTCCTCCTCTTTCTTTCGATCGGCCTGGCCATTTTCCTGTTCGGCCTGGCGGGGACGTCCGGTCCGTTCCGCGACGGCCTGCGGGAAAATGGCGACCCCCGGTTCTTCATGCTCCTCATGGCGGTTGGCGCCGTCTTCGTGCTCGTGCCCCTGCGCATGCTCCAGATCACGCTGCGGCAGGCCCAGAGCGCGGAGGTCGGGAAACGGCCCGGGGATCCTCGGACGCCGTGGACCTCGGACTACCCCTGGCAGCCGGAAGGGATGCTGCCCGATTACGCCGGCGACCTGGGCGGCTCCGTATTGGGGACGGTGGGGTTCCTCGGCTTCATCGGCGTGTTCAACGTCGCTCTCCTCGACGGGCCGCTTCTCCTCAAGATCGTCATCCTGGCTCTCGATCTGCTGGGCCTGGCCGTCCTTTTCAGCCTGCTCCTCAAAACCTGGCAGATCCTGCGCAACCCTCGGTCGCGCATGCGGTGGGCGACTTTCCCCGCTTTTCTCGGTGACCGGTTGGAGGGCACGCTCACCGTGCGGCCGGGCCAGCACGTCTTCAGCGCCTTGACGATCAAGCTGCGCTGCGTTCAGGAGGAGCGGAGACCGGGTTACCAGGGGGACGTCGGGCTCGAGCCTCATGTGATCTACGAGCAGACCCTCGAAGTCATGCCGCCGGGGGAGACCCTGACGGACCTGCCGCTCGGCTTCCAGCTTCCAGACGACCTGCCTGGAACCGATCTGAGCCGGGCGGAATCCACCTACTGGCAGGTGGCGATCCGCATCCCCGTGACGGGGCCGGACATCGAGGCCGTCTTCCTGGCCCCGGTCTACAAAAAGAGCTGAAGACACCGCGGACCCACGGGTTGCAACGCAAAACCCCTGGGTTTCAACGCAAAACCCACGGGTCGCGTGATGCAACCCACGGAGAGCGGGAGTGCTGGAGTGCTGTCCCTTTGTCCCGGGCGATCCAACGAACGGCTCCCTCCTGGTTTGCAGCGCCGATTCGAGTCCAACCCGACGCGATATACTCGCCGGGACTCTGGAGGATCTATGCGGAAACCCAGCACCCGGCGGCTCAGCACTCCCCTCATCCGTGACGTTCGCGGCGGCGCCTTGCGCCCCGCGACCTGGGACGAGGCCCTGGACCGCGCGGCGGCCGGCTTCCGGTCGGCCGTCGAGAAGAAGGGACCGGAAACTTTCGGCCTCTTCAGTTGCTCCAAGACCACCAACGAGATGAACTATCTGGCCCAGAAGTTCGCCCGCGTGGTGGTGGGGAGCAACAACATCGACAGCTGCAACCGGACGTGACACGCCCCTAGCGTCGTCGGTCTGGCGACGGTTTTTGGAATGGGGGGTGGTACCAGCTCCTACCGCGAGGTAGAGGAGACGGACCTCGTCATCCTCTGGGGGAGCAATGCCCGGGAGACGCATCCGATCTTCTTCCACCACGTGCTCAAGGCGCTCCACAACGGCGCGCCTCTGTACGCCGTGGATCCGCGCCGGACCTCGTCCGCCCAGTGGGCGCGGGTCCACCTGCCGCTCCACGTGGGCACGGACGTGGCGCTGGCGAATGCCGTGGCGCGCGAGATCCTCGACGCGGGCCTGGAGAACCGGAGCTTCATCGACAACGCCACCAGCGGCTTTGCGGAGCCTCGCCCGGCACGTGGAGCCCTACACGCTGGCCTACGCCGCGGAGGTCACCGGCGTGCCCGCGGGGGCGATCCGCGATCTGGCCCACGCCTATGCCCGGGCCGACCGGGCCCAGCTCTGCTGGACGCTCGGCATCACCGAGCACCACAACGCGGTGGACAACGTGCGCTCCCTCATCAACCTCGCCCTGCTCACCGGCCACGTGGGGCGCTACGGCTCGGGGATCAATCCCCTGCGCGGGCAGAACAACGTCCAGGGCGGCGGCGACATGGGCGCCCTGCCGGACCGCCTGCCGGGGTTCCAGCACGTGGAGAACACGGAGCTGCGGGAGAAGTTCGAGCGCGTCTGGGGCGTCCCCATTCCGCCGAAACGGGGTTTGCACCTGAGCCACATGTTCGACGCCATGGAGCGGGGCGAAATGACGGCGCTCTACGTCATCGGCGAGAACCCGGCCAACTCCGAGTCGGACCAGCACCGGGCCGTCCACCTGCTCTCGGGCCTGGACACCCTGGTGGTGCAGGACATGGTGCTCACGGCCACCACCGAGCTGGCGGACGTGGTGTTCCCCGCCGCCGCAGGGTGGTGCGAGTCCGAGGGCACGGTGACCAACAGCGAGCGCCGCGTCCAGCGCGTGCGCCGGGCCCTGCCTCCGCCGGCGGGCGTGCGCGACGACATCGAGATCCTCTGCGAGCTCGCCCGCCGCATGGGCAAGGACCTGGGCAATCCCACGGCCGAGGAGCTGTGGAACGAGGTGCGGGCACTCTCTCCGATGCACGGCGGCATGTCCTATGCCCGGCTGGAGGCAGAGGGTGGGCTCCAGTGGCCGTGTTACGACGAGACCCATCCCGGAGAGAGCTACCTGCACGGGCGGCTGTGGCAGTGGCCGGTGGTGGGGCCGCTGGCGCCGTTCGCCTGCGTGGACCACGCGCCGCCGGTGGACAAGTTGTCCGAAGAGTTCCCCATGCGCCTCACCACGGGCCGGCGGCTGGACTCCTACAACACGGGCGTGCAGACGGGGCTTTTCTCCTCGCCGATGCGGATGGGGGAGACCATCGACCTCCACCCCGCGGACGCGCGCCGTCTGGGGATGAGCCCGGGCGAGACCGTGCGCGTGGTCTCCCGGCGCGGCTCGGTGCTGGCGCCCGTGCGGCTCGACGACGGCTTGCGGCCGGGCCTCGCCTTCATGACCTTCCACTTCCCCGACCAGGTGGCCACCAACGAGCTGACCATCGACGCCGTGGACCCGAAGTCCGGCACCTCGGAGTTCAAGGCCACGGCCGTGCGGATCGAGCCGGCCGAGGTTCCCGTGCTGGTGTAGGAGATTGATGGAAATTGCGATCGTCTTGCCTTGCCAACCTCACCCCTACCCCTCTCCTGAAGGAGAGGGGCTTCCGATAGGTTTTTCTCCCCTCTCCTCTAGGAGAGGGGCCGGGGGTGAGGTCGCATTGGCAGGATGCCTGTCATCTGAGACGGAGACCTGAATGGATCTGCATTTCACGGCGCACGAGGCCACGGCGGAGGAGACCGAGGCCATCGACCTCTGCCTCGACAAATACGTGCTGGCCGACCACGGCCCCCAGCACATTCTGCCGGTGCTCCACGCGATTCAAGGGCGCGTGGGCTGGATCAGCCCGGGCGCGCTCAACCTGGCCTGCCGCCGTCTCCAGATGCCCCCCGCGGAGGCGTTCGGCGTGGCGGATTTCTATGCCCTGTTCCAGACCCGCCCCCATCCGCCGGTCACCGTGCACGTGTGCGACGACATCGGTTGCCGCTTCAAGGGTGGAGAGGATCTCTGCGCCGAGATGGAGAAGAGCCTCGGCCCCGGAGCCGGCCTGGCACCGCAGCCCCTGCCTCGGCCTCTGCGAGCGCGCGCCGGCCGCGTTGGTGACGATCGCCGGCAAGCCGCCCAGGGAAGTGGCCCTCGCCCCGACGACCGGCGCGCAGATCGCGGCCGCCATCGAGGGCCAATCCCTGCCCGTGGATCTCGCCCAATCGGTGCCCCAGCTCGGCCAGCCGGGGCTCAAGCTCCTGGCCCGCGTGGGGCAGGTCGACCCCGAAAGCCTGGACGACTACCGGGCCGCCGGCGGCTTCCTGGCCCTGCGCCGGGCTTTCGAGATGGGACCCGAGCGCGTGGTGCGCGAGGTGATCGATTCCAAGCTCGTGGGCCGCGGCGGCGCCGCGTTCCCCACCGGGCAGAAATGGCAGGGCGTCCGCTCGGCGCCGCTGCCGCGCTACCTCGTCTGCAACGCGGACGAGTCCGAGCCCGGCACCTTCAAGGACCGCGTGCTCATGGAGCACGATCCGTATCTCGCTGATCGAGGCGATGACCATCGCCGGCTTCGCCACCGGCTGCGAGCGCGGCTACCTCTACATCCGCGGCGAATATCCCCTCGCCACCGAGCGGCTGGAGAACGCCATCCGGCGCTGCAACGAGCGCGGCTTCCTGGGCGATCGACATCCTGGGCAGCGGCGTCCGCTTCGACGATCGAGCTGCGGCGCGGCGCCGGAGCCTACATCTGCGGCGAGGAGACGGCGCTCATCAACTCGCATCGAAGGGCGCCGCGGCGAGCCGCGCAACAAGCCGCCGTTCCCCACGCAGGTCGGCCTCTTCGGCCAGCCCACGGTGATCAACAACGTCGAGACGCTGGTGAACGTGCTGCCCATCCTCATCGAAGGGGGCAAGGCCTACGCGGCCATCGGCACCGAGCGCTCGACCGGCACCAAGCTCTTCTGCGTCTCCGGCCACGTGAAGCGGCCGGGCGTCTACGAGGTGCCCTTCGGCATCACGCTTGGGCGAGCTGCTCGACATGGCCGGCGGACCGGGAGGAAGCGGCCGGCTCCAGGCGATCCTCCTGGGCGGCGCGGCCGGCGGCTTCGTGACGCCGGACCAGCTCGACATCCCCCTCACCTTCGAGGGCACGCGCGCCGCCGGGGCCTCCCTGGGCTCGGCGGTGGTGATGCCGTTCGACGACACGGTCGACCTGCGGCAGGTCCTGCGGCGGATCGCCCAGTTCTTCCGCGACGAGTCCTGCGGCCAGTGCGTCCCCTGCCGCGTGGGCACCGTGCGGCAGGAAGAGCTGCTCGCCCGTCTCGCCGCCGACCGGCCGTTCGGATCCCCGGGCCAGGAGATCGGCCTGCTCAAGGAGCTCGGCCAGGTCGATGCGCGACGCCTCCATCTGCGGCCTGGGCCAGACCGCCTCGAGCGCGATCGAATCCGCCCTGGCCCGGTTCCCCATCCTGTTGTCCGCGCATCCGAGGAGACCCGATGAGCCCGCAGAACGCGCCGGACCTCCAGGTCCCCATCCCCCGCGGACCCGTGCCGGTGGCTCCGCCGCCTCGCCCCGAGAATCAGGTGGAGCTGACCATCGACGGCCAGACCGTCACGGTGCCGGAGGGGGCCACGCTGCTCGAAGCCGCGCGCCAGGTGGGGATCGACACCCCGACCCTCTGCTACCTGGAGAACCTGACGCCGGTCAACGTCTGCCGCGTCTGCGTGGTCGAAGTCGAAGGCGCCCGCACCCTCGTGCCCGCCTGCTCGCGCAAGGCCGAGCCGGGCATGGTGGTGAAGACCGACTCCGAGCGCGTGCGCCTCTCCCGCCGGCTGGTGCTGGAGCTGCTCGCCTCCTCGGTGGACGTCTCCACCGCGCCCCAGCTCCAGGAGTACATGGCGCGCTACGAGGCCGAACCCGAGCGCTTCGGCCCGCCGGCGCCGCCCGCGGCAGCGGGGGAGCGCGACGCGGCCCGGCCCGGCCATCACCACGCGCCTCATGCCGGGACCGCGTCGACGGCGGCGACCGTCCACCAGCCGGTCAAGGTGGACAACGACCTCTACGTCCGCGACTACTCCAAGTGCATCGTCTGCTACAAGTGCGTGGAAGCCTGCGGCACCGACGCCCAGAACACCTTCGCCATCGCCGTGGCCGGCCGTGGCTTCGAGGCCCGCATCTCGACCGAGTACGACGTGCCGCTGCCCGACTCGGCCTGCGTCTACTGCGGCAACTGCATCGGCGTCTGCCCCACCGGCGCGCTGATGTTCAAGAGCGAGCACGACATGCGCCAGGCCGGCACCTGGGACGAGCCGCGCCAGACCGCGACCGACACCATCTGCGCCTACTGCGGCGTGGGCTGCACAGCTCACCGTCCACGTGCAGGACGAGAGAATCGTCAAGGTCACCTCGCCCCTCGACCACGACGTCACCCGCGGCCACCTCTGCATCAAGGGCCGTTTCGGCTGGGAGTTCGTCAACCTGCGGGATTGAGCCTTATAATCTCCATCATCCACGAAAGTACCGGATGATGGACGAGCGGGCGACACAAGTTGACGTACGGTCGGCTCTGGCCGGGGACGAATCCTCGCTCAACCGGCTCGTCGGGACGTTGACGCCCGTCATCCAGAGCCGGGTCGCCCGCGGGCTCCTCCTCTGGCGCACGGGGTCGGCCGCCGGGCGCAACGTCCGCCAGGAGGTCGAGGATCTCACCCAGGAGATCTTCCTCCTCCTCTTCGCGGACGGCGGCAAGGTGCTCCGGAGCTGGCAACCGGAACGGGGCCTGAGCCTGCTCAATTTCGTAGGTCTCGTGACGGAGCGGCAGACCGCCTCCATACTGCGCAGCGGCAAGCGGAGCCCGTGGAAGGAAGACCCCACGCTGCCCGAGGACTTCCCCCAGGCTGTCTCGGAGAGCAGCCCGGAAGAGATCACCGCCTCCCGCCAGCAGCTCCGGATTCTCCTGGACCGCCTCACGGAGGAGCTGAGCCCCCTCGGCCGTCACCTTTTCGATCTCCTCTTCTTGCGCGAGCTGCCGCTCGAAGAAGTCGTCCGCGAGACCGGCATGACCCCCGACGCCGTCTACGCCTGGCGGAGCCGCCTGCGCCGCCTCGCCGGCCGTCTGCTTATCGAAATGTCAGAATTCGGTCCGGTTCCGCGAAGATCCCTGAGAGGCGAGACATGAGCGATGAGCTTTGGCTAAAAGAGCTGGCACAAATGAAACGGGACCAGGACGCGGAGTCCGAAGACCGTCTCGACGACCGCTGGGACCGTCTGAGCGCAGGCACGCTCTCGCCCGAAGAGGAAGCGGAGCTGAAAGCCCTGGCCGGCGAGTCCCCGGAAGCCGCCGAAGCCTACGAAGCTTTCCGCCCCCTCGGAGTGGATTTCCAGGCCGGCGTCGTCCAGGAGATCCAGAAGCAGGGTTTCGCGCCGGCAGCCGATCCACCCCCGGCAAAGGTTTTGCCCTTCCGGCAACGCAATCTCACTCGGATCGTCTGGAGCACCGCGGCGGCCGTGGCGGCGGCGCTCTTGTTCTTCGTGGTGCGCGGCCCGTCGTACCCACCGCTGCCGGCCTATGCAATGGCGCCCGTTGTTGGAGACCAGAGGTTTCGTGGCGAGGCGGAACCGTCTGCTGGTCTGCCAGTCTTCAGCCCTGGTTCTCTGTTGATTCTTCGCGCCGCCCCGGAGCATAGGGATACCGATCCGGTAAAAGCTCAGGCCTATGCGGCTCAAGGCGCTGACTTTTTTCTTTTGGATGCGGAGCCCAGCGTCGACAACAACGCGGTACAACTGCGCGGAACTTTGGGGCAGGAGATCTCCCTTCAGCCCGGAAGCTGGACGATCTGGATCGTAGTGAGCCGGCCCGGTAGAAGCCCTACCGTGAGCGAGCTCAAGTCGGCATTGCAGGCTGGAGCCCACGATGATTGGCAGGCCGCCTGCTCCAATAGGGCTCCGGCGCTGAACCGGCAGGATCAATGGCAGGTGGTGTGCGCGAACCTGCGCGTGGAGGACCGGCCCACCTCATGAGGCATTGCGCAATGCGGGACGTTCTCCGGTGCACCTCTCCGCTGGTGCTCGTTGGGCTCTTCCTGTCTTGTGCTCCAAGACAGCCGGCCCCGGAGGTCGAGTACTGGGGATGCCGGGAAGTAGTTCTACCAGGTCCGGTCTGTTTCCTTTCGCAGAGCACGCCTCTGACGCTCTGGGTGGCACCCGCCGACGAAGGGGATGTCGAGATTCAGGCGGATGGTCAACCGGTGGCATCCCTACGCGAAGAATCGGGAGGAGGCTGGCGTTACCGGCTGGATCTCCCGGTCGACGTTTCGACAGTCACGGTCCATGTCCGATATCCGGACGGCAAGGAGGGCGCTCGCTGGTCTCTTTCCCTGGCTAGAAGACAGGAGCCCGCCTGGATCACCGAGGCCCGGACCCTTTCCGGGAGCGGCAGAAGCTCGGACATTCCTCCCCTGCTGCAGCGGATGCGAAAGGTCGCTCCACCAGAAGAGCAAGGGTCCGTTCTCAGGATGTTGGCGCTTCTGGCACGCGGAGCAAGTAAGGGAGAGATGTACGAGAGCTATCTTGAGGAGGCGATCGCGGCAGATCGTGCCGCGGGGTATTTGAACGGCGAGGTCGAAAAAAGGGCCCAGCTTGCTGGGTTCTATCTGGAACGCGGCCGGTTCAGCGATGCCCGTCAAATGCTCGAGGTCCGGTCACCTCGTCAGGCCCAGGCAGATTCGAAATATTTGATGGCCTATTACAAAGGCTTGCTCGCTGACAAAGTCGGAGATTATCGCGCGGCTCTGGACGAGCTGACAAAAGCAGCCGCGATCGCAGACCGGATTGGAAATTTAGAATGGCGCTGGGACGCCGAACAGGTTCTGGCCCGGGTCTATCAGGATCTCGGCCGATCTGGAGATGCCACGGAGCTCTTCGCCAAGCTGCAAGGTGATCCCCATCCCGCGACGGAATGCGGTATGGGCACCCTGTTGACCAACTGGGCCTGGTCCAGGCTGGTGGCCATAGAAGGGGAGGAGCAGACCGAGGACCCCCTGCCGGCGCTACTGAAGGCTCAAGCGATTTTTGACGGCAACGACTGTGCACGGTCCGAGCAGCGAGTCAACGCCCGCCTGAACCTGGCTCTCGCTTACCTGCAGACGAATCGTTGGCGCGAAGCCCGCCGCTTGCTGGACCAGACTTCTCTCACCGACTTGGCTGACCTGTCCCTACTCCTCTGGCGGCAGGATCTCGAAGGCCGGTTGGAGATCGCCGAGGGCCGTCCGGAGCAAGCGCTCCGTATCTATGGCAAGCTGGCGGAAAGAGCCGAAAATTCGAGCTCCTTCGAAAACAGATTTCGGGCGTCACTCGGTCGAGCTCGTGCCTGCCTCGCCCTCGGTCGGAGGGCCGAGGCGCTGGCCGCTCTGGCTCAGGCCGACCACATCATCGATCGGCAGATCTGGCGGATTCCCGTGCACGAGGGGCGTGACACGTTTCTCGGGCAGCGGGAATCCGCCACTCGGCTTCACCTCAAGCTCCTTATCGAGGACGGTCAACGAGAGAGTGCCTTCGCCCTGGCACGGCGAGCCCGTGCTCGCCTCTTGTACCAACTACGGGTGAAAGACCGCTTGGCCCAGCTCTCAGACCCAGAGCAGAAACACTGGGACCAGGCACTGTCGAAGTACTTGGTGCTTCGCGAACGTATCGACAGCCAGGCCGCTACAGATTGGAATATCCCTGGGGACCAGAAGAAGCGCGCTCAGGAACGCCGGTTGGCGGAGCTGGCTCAGGCCCAGAACGAAATCGATCACGCGGTAGCGGGTCTCGGGGACCTCGGAGGGATCGAGCAGGCCAGCCTCTCTCCTCCCCAGTCCGGTGAGGTCGTGCTCATCTACCACCCCTTGCACCAGGGCTGGGTAGGCTTTGCGGCCCATCGAGGAGGCATCGAAGTCAGAACCTTTGAGCTTCCCGGCGTGGACCTCAACGATCCGGTGGCGCTGGCTTTACAAGGCAAGCGGCTGCTGGAGCCGTTCCGCGCGGTGATCGAAGCGTCTGAACGTGTGCGAGTGCTGCCTTATGGCCCCCTTTGGTCGATCGACTTTCACGCCGTGTCATTGGGTAGCCAACTCTTGCTCGCCAAGCATTCCGTAATTTACAGCCTTGACCTGCCAGCTATTTCAGCTCCTCTTCCGCCCACTCGTGGAGTGGCGCTCTTGGTTTCGGACCCGGAGGGCAACTTGCCGGGAGCCCGGGAGGAAGCGGAAGTCACGGCTGGAGCGATCGGCCATACCTGGGGCACTTCCTGGACTCTGGAGCGCCTGAATGGTGCTCAGGCTGGAGCAAGAGAAGTGCGGGAGAAGCTTCTTGGCGCAGATTTTTTTCATTATGCCGGCCACGGAGTCTTTGGTGGTCCTCATGGTTGGAACAGCGAGCTCAAGCTGGCGGACGATTCCCGCCTGACTCTGGGAGACCTGCTGTCCCTCCCCCGGGCACCCAGTTGGGTGGTTCTTTCCGCTTGCGAAGGTGGGCGCTCGTCGGAGCAGGCACCTGGCTCAGGCATCGGGCTGGCCCAGGCTTTCCTTCTCGCCGGTGCACAAGGTGTGGTCGCTCCAACCCGGCGTGTGCCCGATCCCACGGCCCGCGGCCTGTTCAGCGAGCTTTACGGGAGTTGGCGGCCCGGGATGGACCTTCCGTTCCACCTGCGGCAGGCTCAACTGGCATACCACCAGCGGCATTCCGCGGACACCGATTGGGCGAGCTTCCGGCTGCTAACGCGCTGACCTTCTCCAGCGCCTGTCAGAACCGGGCTCTCGAACGCGAAAGCCTGGTTTGGAGTCGCGGTGGAAATTTTCTCTTGCCGCGACCGGGAGGGAATCTCATGAGACTCAAAGTCCAATCGACACTCATGGTCGCCGTCCTCAGCTTCCTCTGGGCCTTCAACCTCTCGGCCCAAGGGCAAGACGCCGGTATGACCGCCGAAAGCGTCCAAGATGACGTTAAAAGCTCCTATATTGAGAGCCGCTGGATTGGCCTGCTCGACATCGGGGTGAAGAACTGTCCAAAGATCGCCGGGTGGACGGATAAAAAATTGTTGGATCAGGCACTCGGAGATGCCAGTTTGGATAGACAAGCAATTCCTCCGGCGGATGTGATCCTGCTTCAAGCGGTAGGGTTCGACCGGTTCTGCACCTACACGAAGGTACAAGGCGCCGTGGAAAAGTTTCCACAGCGTTTGACAAACGGCCTGATCCGAGCGGAGAGAGACCGCATGGCGATTTCCCCCTCGGCAGACCCGACCTTGGACACTACAGGCAATAGGATCTGGCGGGACCTCGCCGAAGGCTTTTACCGCCAGGCAGGCAAGGTCGAGCTGGTTCCCTCCGAGAAGTCAAAAGTCCATGTCGTATTTCTCGATACGCAGATGACTGGTGAGGGCGTCCCTACTTCGCCCGGCAGGTCGTGGCATGGGTACACCATGGCGAATCTGGCCAATCAACTGATCTGTGGAGACGTCAGCCCTTGCCCCATCTCCTTCGGGACCCGCCTCGCGCTTCGCTACAACGAAGCGGGCGGCCACGTTTCCGAAACGGCGAGCGAGGAGGGAGGGAATCTCGGGGCCATCAGCGAGCTCGCCAGGGCGGTCGTTGCGGCTGTGGAAAGCTGGCGGGCTGAGCACAGGGAACAGAAGCTCATTCTCAACCTTTCCATCGGTTGGGACGGTGAGCTGCTTGAGAAGGTCAGCTCGGGAAAGTCCGATCTCGATGCACGGAAGGTCTCCGGCCTGGAGCTCTCGGTACAGGCCGTTTACCAAGCCCTGCGCGTCGCAGAGAAGCATGGTGTCCTGGTGATTGCCGCCGCGGGGAACCGCCGAGGTGGTTCTCCAAAGACGTCCTGGCCCGTGCTGCCGGCGGCATGGCAGCTACGCCGGCCCTCTTTCTGGCCATGGAAACTCGGGACGCTGGTCTACGCCGTTGGGGGAGTCGATTGGCAAGGGTTACCCTTACCCAACTCACGGCACAAGGGCATGCCCGAGATCGTCGCCTATGGCGACCATGCGGTAACCGTCGCCGGAGCGAGAGGCGGGCCCACACCCATATATACCGGCTCCTCGGTTTCTACGGTAGTCGTTTCCTCCGTAGCTGCAGTCGTCTGGCAGGCATGGCCGGAGCTCACCTCGGCAAAGGTCATGGATCTCATTAAGAGGACCAGCGACGAATTGGAAAGCAAAGCCGATTTCTACAGTTGGGAAAAGGTACGGCGAGCACCCGGTTTGAAAAGGGCTTCTCTCTGCCGTGCCGTACAGCAAGCATGCCGAGAGCGAGGGGGGAAGTCTTGCCCCGTGGCAGGGTCGAGTTGCGCCTCCTGGGACCCCCATGCACGGGATCTCTCAACGAATCTCGCCAGCCTGGAGACAACGTCTGTGGGCTCGTTCGTACCCTCCACCGGTACCTATACCCCGCCCTGTGATCCGATCATGCGGCTCTTGACGCCTGGAGGAAGGGACCTCCATACGAGGCCGTGTCCGATGGAGGAGCTTCTGGACTTGGAGAGCATTCGTTGGGTTTACCCTCAGCCCGAAGACAACCCCTGCCCTAGTTGTGTATTGATACCTCCGCCTCACAGAATGTCAGCACTGGCTGACACTAGCGTGGAGCTGGTTGAAAAACCCTATTATCTTGCTGGTACGATCATGCCAGGGTGGAGTGTGGCGAGCGCGGCGCTCGATGTCGACTGTTATGTGGCGGGCGAGAGATCTGGAAAGACGACCTACGCGATTCCCAGGGGAGCTCTTTATCAGCGGCACGAAGGCCGGAACAACGGAGTACAAGCTGGCCTTGGGGCCCCTGCTAGGACGAAGGTCGCTCGCCGGGTGTACGGCTACTCTTGCTCTTGAAGTCAGCAATGGAGATGGACGCGAGCATCGCTCCATCGAAAGCCCCGTCTACGTCGATCCCTGATTCTTACCGATCTCCAAAGCACCGGCCCGGCGTTCTCTTCGCCGGCCGGTGATTTCCCTCCCCGTTCCTGTCAGAAATCCCCCACCCCCCGCGAAGACCCCTGTAAGGAGAGGTTGGAAGCCACCACCTTCTCCATAATAGGAGTCAGCTCATGGCGAAGGATGACAAGGCTCTGTTCGGCAAGGACAAGGTGGAGAAGGCGGCCGTGATTGAAAACGAGCGGGCCAACTTCAGGACCCTGGTCCTCAAGAATCCCAACCATTTCGGAACCCTCCCCAACCTGGGCTTCAAGGCCGTCAAGGCCATGAGCCAGAACAAGGACTACGAGGAGCTCACCTGCATCGGCCTCCATCCCGAGGGGAACCGCCTGCAGGCTGTCGTCAACGTCAAGAAGCACGTTGGGTACGACGGTGGCACGTGCATGGACGGATCGATCGAATACGTTCGGTTCTTCGTGCGGCGGGGAAGAGGCTGGGCAGATCTGGGGGTTGCGACGTTCACCAGCCACGACCTGCCGGTGGGCCCGCTGCCCGTGAGCTACAGCGTCGAGATCGACATGAACGAGGCCCGGAAGTACTGCACGGTGGAGAACATCGCCGAGGTGCGGGGGATCCTGTCGTGGAATCATGAGCCGCCGGCTGGTGATCCCGACTGGCGTCCGGTCTGGGGCAACGCGCTCGACGTCAAGGTTCAGATCGCTCCGAGAAGCTTCTTCACGGTTTCGATCGAGGACCTGATCCAAGGACCAGCTGGTGACGATCGATCCCTCCGTTCTCGAATCGATCGATCTTTCGGGGTCCATTCAGCCCCATCCGTCTCCCGTGTCGCCCACGTATACGGCGCTCAAGGCGAAGTATCAAGGCAAGAACGTGCCGGGGCACCGGATCGGCTTCACCGAGGTCCAGAAACTGGCCAAGCAGCTCCCGAGCGCCTCGGTGCTCCGGCAGGTGTCGGCGCTGGGCTCGAAGGATGGAACGTTGTCGGCCAAGGTGGATCTGGAGAGCATCCTTGCTCCCCAGACGGTGCTTTCACCCAACCTCGCGGCCATTCTCACCGACCTTCCAAGCTTCGCCGACGAGTGGCTCAAAACCCAGGGTGACCGCACGTTCGAGGAGCTCGACTGCGTTGGCTACAACCCGGAGACCCGCATGCTCTCCGGCGTTATCACGATCAAAAGAAACAGTGGCTATTCGGGCGACCTGTGCGACCCGGGCAGCACGGAATACGTGGGGTTCTGGGCTTTCTACGACGGCTCCTGGCAATCGCTCGGATCGACGCAGGTGACGGTGCACGACTTGGCGGCGGTGTCGGCCGGCAACACCGTGAAGTACGCGGCCTACCGCGCCGTCAACTTGCCCGAACGCCTGTGCGGTGAGATCCAGGGGATTCCGCTCCGCGCCATCCTCTCCTGGCAGACGCCGCCTACCGGCCCGGACTTCGTGCCGGTGTGGGGTAACGTGGTCAACACGCACGTTCAACCCATCATCATCGACGTTCCCCTTGGCGATCAGCGCGCGCGCCTCATGCGGATCAACCGCGTCACCGTCACCAAGATCGACGCCAACGGATTTGCCCAGGCTTCGGACATTGCCGGCGACTGCTCCGGTAAAAAGTCACCGTTTGGGGGACCGGTCCACATCGAGGGTGATTTCACGGTGAAGTCCGACGCGTTCTTCCATCCCGTGACGGGCGAGATTTTGCCGGGCCAGCATCCGCCCGCTTACAAAGTCTTCGTCAAGAAGGACGCTGCGGGAGCGGTTCCCACCCAGCTCGTCAATTCGTTCGACATCGCGGTCTATCCTCCGGATGGAGTAGAAAACACGGTAACGCAAGAGGTCCAGCCGTTTGGCGGGGAGCACTACTACCTCTATAGAGAGGGCATCATTCAGGCCGTCAACCCGAGGATGCTTGCCGTCTGGGAAGCGTCGGGGTTCGCCGATGGCAAGTACATCATCGAGGTTCAGGGCTTCGTGTGGAACGGCGCTGCGTACATTCCGATGACCACGCCAGTCGAGACGCAGAGGGTGCATCTTTACAATGGATACCTGCACACCGAGTTGGACATCGACGGCCTTCCATTCACGATCAAGCGACCGGAGCTCGAGCTTCGTATCGATCCCCCGGTTGGCGATTGTGGCGACGTCACGGTGGGCAGCACCATCCATGGCCAGTTCAGGGTAAGGGACGAATTCTTCGGCTCGCTGGATCTCCGTGTGCTTGAGATTACCGTCGGCGGTGTTCCGCAGCGGATCAATCTGGTAAGCCCGCGTGCGATCTCTTACAGCCGATCGCTCGGCAACGGCACCGGCACCGAGTTGTTGACCTGGACGCTGGATACCACAGGCATGACTCCGTGCGGCTACACCGTGTTGCTGGGCGCTTCGGACCGTGCCTTGGTAGGTGATTCCTGCCATGGCCACTCCAACCAGCGTCGCCGTGGGGTTCTGCCTGCGCAAGCCCTGAGATCCTCCCCTCCCTCTCCGGCTTCGTGCCGGGGAGGGAGCCCTTTTTTGGAGGAAAACCCGACTCCATGAAGATCTACGAGCTAACCCTGTCGGCCCTGTGCGTCTGGCGGATCACCCATCTGCTCCAGGCGGAGGATGGTCCCTGGAACCTGATCGTTCGGCTTCGGCGGGCGGTGGGGGAGGGGTTCTTCGGCAGTCTCCTCGACTGTTTCTATTGCCTCAGCCTGTGGATCAGCCTTCCGTTCGCGTGGGGATTCGGTTCTTCGTGGCAGGAGCGGCTGCTTCTCTGGCCCGCTCTCTCCGCGGTGGCGATCCTCCTGGAACGGCTGCACGGCAGCGTGGACGAGCCCGCCGTCAACGCCGCCAGCCTAGACCCATCTATTTTGAAGACAAGGAGGTTCCCTGATGTCCTGCTGTGGAAAGCAACGAGCGCAGTTTAACGGCTCCTTCTCTTCCGGCGGTCCGGCCCCCGAGCGGCATTTCTTCCGCTACATGGGCAAGACCGCGCTGACGGTGGTGGGACCCGTCTCCGGACAGTACTATCGGTTTTCCGCTCCCGGCGCGACCGTGGAAGCGGACCCGAACGACGCGCCATCTCTGGAGCAGGTTCCTCAGCTCCGGCGAGTGTGAGCCGATGAGGAGATGTAGTCATGCTCGATGACGTCATCCTGTCCCGTTTGGTCTCCTGTCAGCACCAGTAGAGGCAGAGAGCTTTGCGAAAAGCTTAATGCAGGCAACTCAGAAGGAGAGGTGTGCGTGGAGGAAAGAAGTTCCTGTCTCGCCCGTAGCGGCATGGTGGATTCCACTGGCGGTCACGGTATTCCCTGGCGGAAAGGGGTGTCGCTTTCCATCGCGGCTACTCTTTTGATGACGACGCTCGCTCAAGGCGCTCCGAGCCCTGGGCAAACGGCCGGCAAGGACCCCGCGCCGTCGAGCGTCCCCCTCATTCGGTCGCGTCCGGCCCATCTCCTGAACCCTGCCCCCGTCGGGCAGACCGTCACCACGGTGCGCGGCGACGAACCGATCGCCTCCGTTGGCCATGGCGGATTCTTTGGCCGGAACGGCCGCCAGATCGTGCCGACGGCCGAGTTCGTGGCAACTGCCCAAAGCTGGTACCGCGAGCGGCTTCTCGCCGGGCTCAAGCCCAAACAGCGGGCCGCGTTCTTCGCCTTCGAGCAGCGCCTGGGCCAGGGCCTCAACCTGACCGGGCAGGCCGGGCTGGTCGTGCGGCACCGCGCGCTCGACTGGTTGATCGCGCAGTCTCCGCGGACACTGACGGACCGCATGCACGGCAAGCTGAACGCGCTCAAGTACCGGCTGACCTGGCAGCTGCCGCTCCGTGACGATCTCAAGGCGCTCCAGAGCCTCGAAGCCTTCAAGCTCGATCCCGCGGTCGACGCGAGGCTCAGGCTGGCGGAATTCACTCCGGCCATCCCCAAGACGGCCACCACGAACAGCGGCGCGGCCTACATCGCCGAGTGCACGGCGGCCGGCGTGCCGATTCCTCCCTCGATCGGCGACCTGAGCCCCGGCGCATTGGACGAGCCTGGGCTTCATCCCGCAGCTGGAGCAGTTCATCGTCGGGTCGCCGGCCGAATTCCGGGTCTTCGAAAACGCCAGCGGCATGTGCGTCGCCCTGCCGCGGTACAACACCGCCCAGACGATCGTGGCGCTGGACGGTGTGATCTGCTTGAGCCAGACCACCTCGAAGGTGTGCTTCTGGGACAATCAGATGAGCGGCACGACCTTCTCATTCCCCGCCGGAACCCAGATCCCCATCGGCGTTGCCAACTGCGCTGGTCGATCCGATGCGGCCGGTACCAGGCCGGCGGCGCCGAGCTGTCGATCGCCGCCGGCGGCATGTGCACCGACTGCCACGCGGGCGCGAATCCCTACATCATCCATCCGGATGCCGACCTCGGCGGCGGGCTTCTGATGGGCGACATCGACGATGCGCCGCTGAACCTGCCGACCTTCGGGCCGAACCGGTACGATCCGCTCGTCCCCGGCTCCTGGGTGCAGAACTCGCTCTCGCAAGCGCTGGACGTTCCTTCGGCGTGCAGTGGCTGCCACAACGCGGTCAGCAGCCCCGCCGGCAGGTTCCCGCATCTCTCCTCGGATCTGGCCGACTATTGCGGGACGATTCTGGCTCAGGCCGTCAACGAAACGATGCCGCCGGGCTCCCCCGGGAGCGAGGTGGGCACGACTGAGCCTCGACGACTTCCTGTTCTGGTGCGGCGAACCGGCTGCTTCGGGGCCGTCCAACCGGGGTGACCCGCACCTCACCACCACCAACGGCATCAATTACGACTTCCAGGCCGCCGGCGAGTTCACGTCGCTGCGCAACTCGGCGACAGGTTTCGAGCTGCAGACCCGGCAGACCCCGGTCCTCACCACCTTCACGCCCGGCACGAACGCCTATACGGGCCTGGCGAGCTGCGTGAGCCTCAACACCGCCGCGGCCCTCCGCGTTGGGGGGCACCGGATCAGCTATCAGCCCGCCCCCACCGTACCCGGCCGGCAGGTGCAGATGGAGCTGCGCATCGACGGCAAGCTGACCACCCTCCCAACGAGCGGTTTCCTCAACCTGGGGGGCGGCAACAGAATCGCCACGCCGCCACCGGTGGCGGCATCGACGTCCGGTCGGCGGATGGCACGCGGGTCATCGTCACGCCCAACTACTGGAGCTCGCAAGGCTACTGGTATCTGGACGTCGAGGTTCTCAACACCCCGGCCCGTGAAGGCACGATGGGCCATATCCGCTCCTCCGAATGGCTGCCGCGCGGTCCGGGCAGCACGTCGTTCGGTCCGGCACCGGGCACCCTTGCCGCCCGGCACGCCCTGCTCAACGGCACGTTCGCCAACGCCTGGCGCGTGACGTCCACCACGAGCCTGTTCGACTATGCGACGGGCACCTCGACGGCCAGCTTCACCAACGTCAACTGGCCCCCGCCGCCCGGCTCGGTCTGCACCTCGATCACCGGCGGCTTCCCCTGGCCGGGAGTCGAAACCCGGACGCCCGTGAAGCCTCTGGATCGCCAGGTGGCCGAGAGCCTGTGCAGCCCCATCACGGACCCGACCGTCCGTGCCAACTGCGTCTTCGACGTGACGGTCACGGGCAACGCGGCGATGGCCAACGGCTACGTGACGACGTTGTTCTTGAGAACGACCCCCTGACACCGAGATAAATCCCTGGACTCGGGGGCCGGACGAAATCCGGCCCCCCCTCTGTCTACAGCAACGATCTACAACAGCTTCAGAGCAGAGATGTCTACCGTCTGAAAGGAGAAGTCATGAACAAGTTGCTACGCTTCGTCTCCCTCGCCGCGGCCCTGGGCCTGACCTCCTGGCTGGCGACGGCAAAGCCCGTTTTCGCTTACCCTCCCTGTGCCGTTATAGACGGAAGTAGCTGCGTCGGTGGGGGGCAGACATACTGTTCGCCTGATGGTCTGTGCGTTTGCTTTAACCGGCATTGGGATTGCGGCCAATAGACTTGCTTCGGGCGCTCAGCGGTCAACCATCTTCTGCGCGCCCTCGGAGTACCGGGCCCCTTGCACCGTGATCTCGGACGTGGCGTTTTCGATCTCCTTGAGATCGCTTTCCTTCAGCTCGACCGAAGCCGCCGCGACGTTTTCCCGTAAGCGGTGCAGCTTCGTGGTGCCGGGAATCGGTACGATCCAGGGCTTCTGGGCGAGAATCCAGGCGAGCGCGATCTGGGCCGGCGTTACGCCCTTGCTTTGGGCGATGCTTCCGATCCGATCGACCAGGGCCCGGTTCGCTTTCCGGGCCTCCGGCGCGAAGCGAGGGACGCCGCTGCGGAAGTCGGTGCTGTCGAAGGTGGTGTTCTCGTCGATCTTGCCCGTGAGGAAGCCCCGGCCCAGCGGGCTGAACGGAACGAAGCCGATTCCCAGCTCCTCGAGGGTCGGGAAGGTCTTCTCTTCCGGCTCTCTCCACCAGAGCGAATACTCGCTCTGAAGGGCCGTGACGGGCTGGACGGCATGCGCGCGGCGGATCGTCTGCGCGCCCGCCTCCGAGAGGCCGAAATGCCGGACCTTGCCCTCCTGGATCAGCTCCTTCACCGTCCCGGCCACGTCCTCGATCGGCACGTTGGGATCGACGCGGTGCTGGTAGAGCAGGTCGATGGTGTCGATGTTGAGCCGCTGGAGCGACGCCTCCGCGACCTCCCGGACGTGCTCGGGCCGGCTGTTCAGGCCGCCTGTCTGCTTTCCGCCGGCATCGATGTCAAATCCGAACTTGGTGGCGATCACCACCCGGTCGCGGATGGGGGAGAGGGCCTTGCCCACCAGCTTCTCGTTCGTGTACGCGCCGTAAACCTCGGCGGTGTCGAAGAAAGTGACGCCGAGGTCCACGGCAGACCGGATCAAGCCGATCATCTCCTGCTCGTCCTGGGCCGGCCCGTAGCCGAAGCTCATGCCCATGCAGCCGAGGCCGATGGCCGAGACTTCGAGGCCGCTGTTTCCGAGGGTTCGTTTCTGGATTTCTTTGCTCATGGGTTTGGGCTTCCTATTGCCTTCCTGAGAGGCGATTCGTACGATGAGGGTTGCACCTGCCGGGCCAGGCCCATGGTGGGGGCTCCGGGACGCGGGGCGGCCCGCATCTGGTCATGGACGGGGCGGACGTCCCCTTTCACAAACCGCCCGTCTCAGTAGAGCGGATGGACCGCGGCCCGGTCCAGGGGGCGGCCTTCCCACCTCTGAAAGCTGCCGGCTCGCAAAACGGGCTTGGAAGCACATTAGAGTTAGAGAAACTAAATATAACCCTGAGGAGGAGGATTCATGACCCGTCCCATGGCTAGAAAACTCGTGCTCGTGGCCGCGGCAGCGGCTCTCGTCGCCAGTATCGGTTACGCGCTCACGCAGCAGATGCTGCCGCCCGACGCGGGAGGCCCCTGCGTGAGCTCGCTCACCCCCCCGGAGTTCAACTCGTGGTTCGACGCCGGGTTCGTGGCGCTGAACGGATCGGTGAGGCCCGCCAACAGCGTGCTCTTCCCCGACGTGCCCAACTGCAGCTTCTATAAGTGGTCCGAGCAGATGTTCCTCTGGCTGACGTCCCCCGCTCCGCCCCGGTACGGCAGCGGCGGCGGGCTGATTATGAATTCGCCGGCTTTCTATGACGTGACGCCTCCCGACGCCATGGGGCGCAGGCAGTTCGTGCCCCATGTGCCCGGTGCCCTCCGGACCTTCACCGTTCGCGCCTCCCAGAAGGGTGCGCTCGACCTGCCCGTCGCCTTGGAGAAGCGCTCGCTGCGGATCCTCGAGGTTCTTCCCACCGTCCTGTCCCGGAATGGCCGGCAGATGGTGGCGGATGAGAAGGGAAATGAAGTGGAAGTCGCCAGCGCACGCCGGTCGGCCACCGGCAAGCTGGTGCTGTTCGATGTCAGCGGACGAGAGATCCAGGGGCCGCGGGCCATTCTGCCGCCGGACCTCACCAAAAAGATCGAGCGTATGGGTGCCTTCGACAAGAGCGAGCTGATCCAGCGGATCACCCTCGACGACAAGTCGGTCGTGTCGCTCGACCTGTTCGGGAGCTTCGCGGAGACCGAACAGGGACAGGCGGACGGCAGAGTCCTGATGGCACGGAACGGATCGCTGGTCTACTACGCCATCGCCGTGAACAACGTCTTCGCCCTGTACCGCACGATGCAGGGCTCCTCCGTCCCTCCCGGCACGAGGTTTCCCGTGACCCAGTCCGATCTCGACGCCATCACGAATTTTGCCGCCTTGAACGGCCAGCCGCCGGTGATCGATTCGGAGGCGCTGGCGATGGAGATCAAGACGTCGTGGATCGAAGCGTCGAGCCTGGCGGATCCGAGCCAGTTCATCCAGATGACGGCGACCGTACCGACCTACGATAAGAGCAACCCCGCGGATTGGGTTCAGAACGGCACGAAGACCACGATGCTGGCGATGGTTGGTATGCACGTCGTCGGCAGCACCGGGTCCCTGAATCCCGGCAACCCCAACCAGGGACATCCGGAGATGCTGTGGGCCACCTTCGAGCACCTGAGCAACGGTCCCCCGGCGGCCTATAATTACACCCGAACCTCGGGCGGCACCGGAGCGGTCCCTCAGAACACCGTGGGCGACTGGCTGTTCACCTCGAACGGGTCTCCCGGCCCGTTCAACCAGCCGCACATCGCGCTCGGCGCTCCCAGCCATATCGTTGCGGTTTCCCCCTTCCCCATCAGCCCCAGCGATTCCCTGCGAGTGATGCCCTGGGGCCTGAACGGCGCCAATTCAGTGGGGAACGCCGAGGTCATCAGCATCAACAACACGGTGCGGGGGCTCCTCATCCCCGGGGACGTGAGGAGGAACTACATTCATATCGGCACCACCTGGACGATCTTCGGCAGCAGTCCCTCTTCCACCAACCAGGTGGGAACCAACAAGCTGTCCAACATGACCATGGAGACCTACACCCAGGGGACCAACTGCTTCAGTTGCCACGGCACCAACACCACCGCCGTGAGCCACGTTTTCGCGGAGACGGACCCGCTGTTCTAGCCTGCCCGCCGGTTTCCGGAGCTCGATCGGTGCTCGGCCGGACCTCGGCCGCCCATGCGACGTTGCATGGGCGGCCCGGGGCTTGGATCCCGCATCCAGCGCCTTACCGCACCGGAATCGATTGCGCGTGGTGGAAAACGTCGTCCGGATCCCACCGCTGCTTGACCTTGACCAGATTGCGCGGATTCCTTCGAAAGTTGTCCAGGAAATAAAGCCAGAGCGCGTGATCGGCGTCGCCCTGCTCGTGGCTCCCCAGCACCACGTCAGGATAGTTGAAGTAGGCGCCATCCACCGTGCCCGTGCCGTCCTTGGCCGGGTCGGGCGTGCCGCCGTATTCAACATAAACTTCACGGTAGAAGTCGTTGATCCATTGCAGGTGCGCTTCGGCTTGAGACCGGTAGGGCTCCAGGTCACTCTGGCCCGGCTCCGAGGCATTGAGCCAGTACGTCTGGTACTGGAGCTTCATGATGGAGCTGCGCTGCGGCACGGCCGTCGACTCCGGCGTCCGCCGGTTGATCGCGCCGCCGTAGCTGTCCACTTGCAGTAAGGACTGGCTCATGTCGCCTGGGGGAAGGCCGGCGGGCGTGGTGTTCAGCCACTTGTAGATGGCCTCGACCTGATTGTCTGGGAAAGCCTTCTTCATGTAGGCCGACTTGTATTTGCCAAACTGATTCGGCCCCGAGCCGTTCAGCGTTTGTAGCGCCTCGAGGTACGTGACGTGCTGCGCCGCGTCGCTGGACGGCAGGGTCGTCATGTAGCCGGGATGCCCGCCGAGCGGCTTCTGGAGCGGAGTGCTCGGAACGATCCGGTCGAACAACGACTTGGCTCGCTCCAGGCTGCTTTCCGATCGCGCACGGTGATCGCGATACCCAACACCGGGGGCTGACACCGTCTGCAGAATCAAACCGATCTGCCCGTTCGAAACGTGATTCAATTTCAGAAGGCTGAAGTCCGTATCGGGCATCTCCACCACGAAATCGGCGTAGGCGGCCAGCAGCTCGGCGAAGCTGACTCGATCGAGAGCGGACCAGTTCCACGCCAACGTACGGAGCGTGGCGTGCTCCGGCGCCTCGGGCAATTGGGCAAAGTAGTAGCGCACGATCACGCCAAAATTGCCGCACCCGGCCCCGCACAAGGCCCAGAACAGGTCCCGCTCATCGCTCGTCGCGCTCTCGGCAGACACGTGGCGCAGCTCCGCCTGGCCAGCCTTGGCGTCCCAAGTCACGATGTCCACGGCGTTCAGGTGATCCACCGTCAACCCGTGCATCCGCGACAACAATCCATACCCGCCACCGGTGATGTGGCCGCCCGCTCCCACCGAATAGCAGCTGCCGGCGGGCAAGGTCTTGTTGAACCCATTGAGCAGGGTGCGATACACGGACCAGTTTTCACAGCCGGCCTCGACGAAGAAGGCATTGCGCTCCGCATCGAACCCGGCCTGGCCCAAAGCGGACATGTCGATTACGCCCCGGGTGCCGCTGTTGTAGACGAAATTCTCATAACAGTGCCGGCCCGAGGTGACCTTCACGTCCCTGCCATGGGCCTTGATGGCGGCCGTCACACACTCCGCCACCTGGTCCCGATGCGTCGGCACGTACACCGCTTGCAGGTTCGGGGCGAACCAGCGGCGGTCGAACCCCTGGCGATCGCTGAGGACGACAGCGCGGCTACCATTCTTTGATCCGCTCAAGACAGGACCTCCTTCCCGAAAACCAGACTCAGTCAAGAGACGCGATGATGCGGCAACCAGAAGATTGTCCCTCAGTCGCCGCCTCGGCGGAAGGGCGAAGGCTGAGACCGATCTTCGAGAGCCGGTCTATCCACTTTTTCGACCACCTCAGGCGCCTCACTGTCCACTCCAAGAGACAGAATAGATTCCTTCGCGCCGCATCCCCCTCTGATTCGGCGCTGGCATAGATCGTGGACTGGCCCGTCTCGCAAGGAGGCCATGCAGGAACGAAACGCCGGCGAGCGGTGTCTAATCCAGCAGACGGTAGAGCGCTTGCCACCGAGCCACCGTGAGAGGAGCCGTCATGACGACGAGGAAAGACACGCTGCAGCGCCTTCAGGTTGCATCCCCTTGCTCCAGCTCCTGGGAGGCCATGAACGGCGACGGGCGCCGACGCCATTGCCTGGAGTGCGACAAAGCCGTGTACGACTTCGCGCGGCTCACACCGCGTGAGATCAACGGTGTGATCGAGGCCAGTCAGGGTGAGCTCTGCGCCCGTCTGACGCGCGACGAATGGGGGCGGCTCGTCACCCTCCAGCCTCCGAGCCCGGCGGATCCGCTCGCCTCCCGGCGGCCGTCGCCGCTCGTCACGGCTGTGGTCACGGCCGCTCTCGGGCTCAGCGGAACCGCGTGGACCGCTCAGGCCACCCCTGCCGCGCCAACGGCGGAACAGGGAGCCGGCAGCCGGCCCGAAGGTAATCGTCCCGAAGGCAATCGTCCCGAAGGCAATCAGCCCGAGGGCAACCGGCCGCAACGGACCGGCGATGCCGGCGGCGCCCTCAAAGGCAGGCTCGCCAATGAGGCGGGAGAGCCGATTCCCGGCGCCGAGATCAAGCTCAACAATCAGCTCGACGGGCAGGAGCGCATCGCACGGACGGACGCCGAAGGAAGGTTTTCCTTCGCTTCCGTGACGGCCGGACTCTATGGCCTCGCGGCGTCGGTCGGCGGGCGCGAAGTGGCACAGCAGGAGGACATCCTGCTCTCGGCCGATAAGAAGCCGCAGATCGAGATGACCGTGTCGTCTTACGTCTGGGAAAGCATTGTCGCCGGCGAGTCCGAGGCCATGACTCTCGGCGGCGTGATGATGATCGCGCCGGAGCCGATACGAAGCCTCTACGACGATACAAGCCTGGTCCTCCTCGCCGTCGCCGGCAAGTCGGTCATCGTGCGGCGGCAGGAATACACTTCGGAGGTCCGCACCGAGCTCGTCATCTCGTCGGTGCTCAAGGGCGGCACCCGCGAACGGGTGATCTCCGTTTATCACGATCAATTGGCGGACGAGGATCCGGCGAGCCGTTTTCATCCCGGTGACAACGTGCTGGCCTTCCTCGAGCCTCGGGAAGCAGAAACCGGCCGGGGCTCGGACGGCTATGTCGCGGCGGATGCGCTGTCGGGTCTCCGAGCTCTGTCCGGCGCGGAGCTCGAAGCCTATCGGGATCGGATCGAGTCGCTGGCTCAGATTTCGCGGAGCGGCACGGCCCAGCCCGCGGAGGTTCTGGAATGGCTGGTGGCGACCACCGAGAATCCGGCGACCCGCCAAGAGGCGATCGGCGAGCTGAGCTGGGCGATCCGGCAGGTCGAGCACCAGGCCGGGGAGCGCCAGATCCCGGTGGACCTGTACGCCCAGAAATTGCGAAACGTTTTCGCTGATTTCCTCAGCGCCGGCGGAACGCCCGAGCGCGAGGTGAGTCCGGTGATCCTCGGCGCGTTCCTCACCGACGCGCACCGGGACCGCCTGACCGCGGCACTGCTGAGCCCACCGAAAGGCTCCGAGCCCGACCTCCTCCTCTACGAGGTGGTCGGCCGGTGGCACGACGACCGGCTGCTGCCGTGGGTGATCAATCAGCTCAAGACCGCGGACCTGTCGGACGGAACAGGCCTGCGCCTGATGGCGAGCGTTGCTGCGGTGCTGAATGACGAGGGCTTCGAAAGTCTCCGAGCCACGGGCGAAACGCGGATCCTGGATCTCAGGCAGCAACTCGACAACGCGTCCGACGAATCCGAGGAGGAGCGCCTCGGCAAGCAACTGAAGGCAGCCCAAGAGGAGCTGCGGCGCCAGCTCCTCGAGGCGTTGGGGAAACGACGGTAAGGGCTCCGCGAAGGCACTCACCGTCGCATTTGCGGCGACGCGTCGCACCGCGCTGAGCCCACTGTGCCGGAGGTTACGTCAACTTCAAATCGACGGTCTGTGTCGCGTCCGCGGTTACCTTCACCTTCCCCAGGCTACTGGGATTGTTCCCCGGTCAATGAGGCTTGAATCTCGTAATCGCCCGCGGGGACGTTCTCGAATTTATACTTGCCAGTGGCGTCGGCCGTCTTCGTGGACTTCTTGACGCCAGCCTGGGACAACTCAACGGTTGACCCTGCCGCGAGTGTGGTTCCATCCGCCTTCATTACGGTTCCTTCCACGGTGCCGGTGGTCTTGATGACGATCTCGATCTCGTGATCGGAGCCTTCGGCGGCCGTAACCTCTTGCTCGGCGGAGGCCGGAGCGCCGGTGAGCTCGGCGGTTACCTTGTATTTTCCCGGCCTTGCGCCCCGCAGTTCAAACCTGCCCTCCACGTCCGTAATACGGCTGTAGGGCTCGGTGTCATCGGTCCGCTTGAACTTGACCCGCGCGCCGCTCGCCGGCTTCCCGTCCTTGCGCACGGTGCCGCGCACCGTGCCGGCTTTTGGCTCCGCGGCCCCCTCTTCGCCGGAGCGCGACCCGAAGTAAAAGCCAATGACGGTCGCGACGATGCCGAGCAGGAAGTCTGGCGGCGAGAAGTCGGAGATGGTTACGATGCTCGCCAGAATGTAGGTCGCCAAGGACGCCACGAGCGTGAAAGCGACCATGGCTCGAAAGGAGCCGACCGGCAACCCGAGTGGGTTATTGAACGTCGATTTGGAGAATCGAATGGCCCGCCGGATGGTTGAAGCGAAGAAACCCAACACGGCGATGAGGGGGAGGGCCACGAGGACGTAAAGGAAGTAGAATCCCCCATGACCGAAGATCTTTTTTCGGCGCTCTTCTTCATTCAGCAGGCGCAGGCGCTGATCAGAGATCTCTTTTGGATCTTCGATAGTCGAAGCCTGAGCTTCCCGTCTGATTTGTAGTCTGGCCCTCGCCGCTCGGGTATGTGAGCTTCGTCTCGAGTGTCTTGCTTTCACTATCGAGCAATGGCTTGGCAGCGTTATCGAGCAGTTGCACCCGCTGCACCCCGGAGAGTTTCTCGGGAGGGGTAAATGTGGGGTTCCCCTGGGTGTCGGGTGTAACACCCACTTGCGTGCCGCCGACATTGACCTTACCCACCTGACCGGTCAGTGCGGTATCCGTGACCCCGTCCTTCTTGATGGTCAGTGTAACGACGGGCGGCTTGGCCGCGTCAGCAATTGCGCTGGGGTTTGGAGTGACCGTCGTCTGCGCCGAGCAGATTGAGCTCAGCAGCAGCAGCGTCGAGCCGATGAAGGCCACGCCGAGCCGCCGTCTGGGATTCCACTTCCGGTGTTCTGCTGAATTCATGGAAACCTCCTTTCGCGATTGGTGAGAAGGGATAGGGCTTGCCAGAGCTTCGCGCGGGTCAGAGTGGTGACAGCGAAGTTGCGTTCTATTGGTTCAGGCGCATGCGAAGCCGGCCGGAGGGCCGGCCTACGTGGAACCACCTCTCGGAGACGCCCCATCGAAGCTTGGCGCCGGGACGACACGGTTCCATTCCTATTAGACGGACACGACACGAGTGTTTCCGGCACCGTGAAGAAGATCGCCGCTCGGCGGGCGGTTGAAGTCGACATCCCCCGGGGCGGTTCGGGAAGCTCGAGCGGCAGGCCGAGCAGCACAAGACCCCGGTGGACCGTTATGCGCAGGCCTTGCGAAACGTTTTCGCCGATTTCCTCAGCGCCGGTGGAACGCCCGAGCGCGAGGTGAGTCCGGTGATCCTCGGCGCGTTCCTCACCGGCGCGCACCGGGAGCGCCTGACCGCGGCCCTGCTGAGCACGCCGAAAGGCGCGGAGGCCGACTTCGACCTTTTCCGGTTGGTCGCCCCATGGCACGATGACCGGCTGCTGCCGTGGGTCATTGACTATCTCAAGACCGCGGACCTGTCGGACGGAGCAGGCCTGGGCCTGATGACAAGCCTTTCCGTGGTGCTGCTGGACGACGCGGACTTCGCGGACCTCCAAGCCAGGAGCGCAGGGCAGATCCTGGATCTCGAACAGCAGCTCTACAATGCGTCCGAAGACGCCGAGCGGCGGCGCCTCGGCAAGCAACTGAAGGCAGCCCAAGAGGAGCTGCGACGCCAGCTCCTCGAGGCACTGGGAAAGCGGCGGTAGAGTCTCCGCTAAGAGGTCACCGGCGCCACGGAACCGCCACGGGTCCCGGGTTCGTCACCTCGCCAAAGGAAGGGCTGCCCGGCGAAGCTTCCCGCGCGGAGCTTCCTCCAGGGGAAAACGGGCCGGGGATCGTCCTCTCCCGTCGCGACACCCTCCCGCGCCGCCAGCACCGTCTCCTCGCCCGCAACCGTCTCACTCCGGGCGGTCGGGGAGCCCTTTGAGACGGTTGGGGAGCGCCTTGAGACGGTTTGCCCTGCCTCCTCAGCCTCCGAAATCGAATTCCGGACGGTTCAGGAGTCGGGGCGCGCCCCTTGCCCCGCGGGGCGGACGGTTCGCCCCAGTTCCCCAACCGCTCACCCCACGGGGCGGACGGTTCGCCCCACTTCCTCAACCGCTTGCCCCACGGGGCGGACGGTTTGCCCCAGCTCCTCAACCGCCCGCCCCAAGGGGCGGACGGTTCGCCCCGATTCCTCAACCGCCCGCCCCTCGGGTCCACTCTCACGGCCCCAGGGGCCAACCGTCCACCCCGAGGGGAAAGAGGCTGGCCCCAACTCCCGAACCGTCCAGAATGAATTCTTCTGTCCGATAACGATCCGATTCGAGCCTATCGTTAGTTTCATCGCGCTGTTCTTGACGAATCGCAGTAACGGAGGTATCGTTACAAGATCAAGCGAATGAACAATTTGCGCGCATCAAGGAAAGGAGATAGCTTGACGGAAGTGCCTTCTGAGCGAATAGCAGACTGCCCTAACCCGGAATGCAATCGCCCGATCCTGGCGAGCCACCCGTATCCATGGTGCACTGGCTGTGGCGAACGGTTCCCCGAGGATCTCCAATCGCGACTGCCTCGGTTGCAGGAAGGAAAAATACAAGCCACTGCTGCGCTAACGAAACTGTCAGAGCAAAGATCCCAAACTGCCGCGCCTGTCGAGATCCTCGGGCGGCCACTGCGATGTATCATCTGTGGCCATGACCACTTCTTCCGCCAAGAGGAAGACTTAAACGCGGTTGTAGCAGCGGTTCTTCTTGGAGTCAGCATGGCAAATGTAGGTGGAACCCGCCTTGTTTGCGCTGAATGTGGGTACGTCCACTGGTTCTGCCCTCCTACCTGAGCCTTCCCCAACGCTCTCCGTCGAACGCTCGCCGGGTGGAACGAACGGCCCGTTCGCCGTCAAAGCCCGCTCGCCGGTCGGAACGAACGATCCGTACGCCTCTCCGGGAGGCTCGCCGGTCGGAACGAGCCTTCCGCGGGGTTCCGCGAGCGGCTCGTTCGGGTTCCAAGCAGGGCTTTGGGGGCACGTGGGCGTCTTACACGGCCTTCTAAGCAGAGTTGACGAGGATAAAGAATCGGCGTAGAGTCAGCGCAAGTTACGGAAGCCTCGACACATAGAGCTATGGTAATTTCTTGGATCTGCTGTGCTTTGGCTTGGAAGGGTAGTGATAAGGCAGATTGGAAGCCGTAGGGCGACCGTCAACTCAAAGGTTGGGCGGCGGAACAGCCGCCAGCTGACTATTGAAGAATCGCCCGGATCGGTACCCTGCGCGCTAGCCTCGAAGTCGACAGACGCGTCACCTTAGCGAGGAATCGACAGATGCCGAGCGGCCCCGTCTTTCGCTGGAATGGAACCTACTTCGGTTTCTTCGCCGGTGATTGGCTCTTCAATCGCGCAGGCAAGCCCCTGGCCTGGGTCGACAGCTCGGACCACAGTGTCTGGCGTCGCGACGGCTCTTACCTTGGTCAAGTCATCAACGATCACTACATTCTCCGCAACCGATCGCAAAGCCGCTCAAGCCGAGCCGTCCCAAGCGCGCCGGCCAATCACGTGCCGCATGTGGCGCATGTAAGTCGCGTGGGGCATGTGGGCCTGGCTGGCTGGGAAGAGGCGCTTGATGCGCTCGACGACTGAGGCAGCAATTACCCGCCGCCTAGGCGCCTAAAGTAACATCTGTCATGATCCCAATGAAATTCGTCGTTGACACCGATCCGTATGCTGCGTGGGATCCGGAGCCCGCAGAAACCAACCTTGAGTTCCTGAAAAACGTCGACCCCGAGTTCTTTCAGCACGTAGCCGAGGCCCATACGGACTCGCTTCAAGCCGCTGAGTCCCAGGCTGCTCAGGCCTTGCGCCTCTTCTACGGCCACGCGGTGGAGACCGTGGTGGCGTTGCTGTTCGCAGCAGTTCAGAGCCCTCACTATGTACCTGGGTGGATTCACCTCTACCAGATGCGGCACCTACGCAGCTTGGTTGCAAAGCTCAACGCAGAGGAAGAGATCCTTAGCGTGTACACGATTCCACGGTTCTCGTGGAGGCTAATATCCGACATCATCCATCAGGGGTTTGTGCTCGAGGACAAGGAGAGAGAGTCAGCCGTCAAGGCTGGCTTTGCGGACTTCTGGCAGTTCCTGGGTTCCCAGTTGCTGAATGATGTCAACACCGAGGAATACAACAGCTTGAAGCATGGGCTCCGCGCAAGATCTGGGGGTTTGGTTCTTCGAGCGGGTCGCGAGACGACGCCGGGAGTTCCAGCGGCGGACTCAAACACGCACACCCTGGTCGCAGGGTTATATGGCTCTAGTTTCCTAGAGTTTGAAATCGCCATGGACCGCCGCAACCTGTCCCTTGCGAGAACGTCGACGAACTGGGATGTCGAAGCGCTGGCTCGAACCCTAGTCCTATGCTCGATGTCACTCCAGAACATTCTCAGCTACCTCAGGCTAGTAGCCGGCGCGAAGGCGGAAACTCCGCAGTTCTACTCTCCCAAGGATCTAACGTGGTTCGGCTCAGTGATGCACGGTGCGCCGGGCTCGTCGGTCTGGAGGCTCCAACTGAACCCTGCACAAGGTGAGGCTGCAGTATCCGCAGCCGACATTTTGGCTGCGTACAAGCACTCAGACAATGACGGCGAGGCATGAGGTGTGGCGCCTAACCCTGGCTGCTCCAGCGGACCAGAAAGCTTCGCTTCCTGGCCGCCGAGCAGCAGCGTTGGGCGGCAACAAGTAAAGACGTGGTAAGCACAATGGGCTATCATGATGCTCAGCAGGTGTGCCTTAATGGCCACCAGATAACGGACACGGCGGTCGAGCGGACGGAAACCGCAAAAAGCGCGGTTCCCGCGCGCTCACCTTCTGCGGCGTTAGGCCTCAGAACACACTCTCTCTGGAGCACGGCATGCCAAAGGACGCCCAAGACGTTTGGTGGGGCCTCTATCAAGAGAACCTCACTCATGCTCGCCATCACGAGCAGCAGCGTACTGCTGTAACCGGCTTCTTCGCAGCAGTCAGTGCCGGCATACTGGGCATCATCGGCCTTGACCGATGCATCTCGCATGCTGACTGGCCTCTACTGGCATTGCTCTTTGTTTTTGGCGCATTTGGCGCGCTGCTAACGGCCAAGCAATACGAGCGCTATACACATCATATGGAGCGTGCGCGTCAGTACCGCACCGCCCTGGAGCAAAGCATTCCCGGTAGTAACCTTGAAAAACTCAAGGAAGCTGGAGATGCCATCGCGGCCAAAGAGCACCCGCGGCTTGGCAAGCTCAAGCTGGTCGGCTTCTGGATGCTCTTGCATCTTCTAAGCAGTGCACTCGCGCTGGTACTCTTTGTAAGTAGCCAATACGGCCTTCTCACATGCCCGTCCTGAGGCCTATCCCGGGCATCAAGCGGATGGCTGACGCCCCCGCTTATGCCCATCGACGTTCTACGCCCACGCATTCGTCGTTACAGGAGAGTGAGGATTGCTTCCCAAATCGCTTGATGAGCAAATTGCAGGCATTGAGACGCTGATTGCCGGCAGGAGGGGCTTCCAGCTCGGCTCTTTCTTGTTGTTTGTAGACTCCTATCTCCTGTTCTACTTTAAGGTTAATTTGTTTTCGCTTAATTGGAATTGGGCCAAGAGCCACATTGGGCTTGGTGCCGCGGCAACCATTGTGTTCTTCTACTTCATTCTTGCTGGACTCCTACTACCATTAGTCCAGTTCTTCCTCTTGATCCCCTCAATAATTGGGTCCGAGGTTCTAATCCATAGATGGGCCAAGTACGGCGGAGAGTTTGTGAAGGGGGTTGACAAGCTTGAGCTCCTACAGTTTGCACTAGTTGAGGACAATGGCATCGCTTATCAGGAATATCTGAAAAAAGAACGCGAGGCTACCGATTACCTCAAGGACATCAATTGGAAGTTTGTGTTTCTCTGTGCTCTTGGATTGGACGCCTTTGCAGCGATGGGGCCTTCCGAATCTCTGCTTGAAGTGCTCTGGTCAGCTCTGCGGCGGATGCCTTCTTGGATCTTTTATCCGTCTATAGCGACGATTACAATCTCTCTATTGATGCTCTTCATTTCGACCCTGATTGCTGTTAGGTTCACGGGGAAGTACTATTTTGTGAGCCCAAGGCTCTACCAGTTGATTCGGAAATCACTACTCCCCGACCAGGATGAGGCAACAGATTTGGAGGAAGTGGAAAAGACCTAGAACCCGGCGCCTCCAGCGTACGGCTGGCGCCGCACACTGAGGCGTCAAAGCATTCTACGGCACAAACACATTGGAAGCGCATGGCAACCATCAGCTCTATGACCCTTGGTGACTGGGCTAACCTTTCGACGATTGGTCAGTTCGTGCTCGTGTCTGTGTCGCTGCTTGTGATTTGGTACCAACTTCGCCAAGGCATCCAGCTTACCAAGGCTGCAAACGCGCAGTCCCTGGCAGAGCAAGCTGGGGCCTTTAATGCGCTGTTGATTTCAAATGCCGAGGTCGCTAAGATCTGGTACACTTATGGAGACGAGAAGAAGTTAGCGGCGGAGGAATTTAAAGAGCTTGCGGCTAGGGAACGCTATCGGGAGTTGCTCGTGCAGTGGCTGATACTCCATGAGAACATCTTCTACCAGCATCAGCGAGGCCTTCTCGAATCAGTCGTCTATGATTCCTGGGCAGCTGACCTCAAGGCCTGTATTACGAAACATAACTTGGGAGTTATCATAGCTCCTCTGGAAGAGGTGTTCTGTGGCGACTTCGGACGTCACCTTGTTTCGCTGCGGAGACAGGCGCAGAGCAAGAGTGCAGGCCGTGTAGCACAAGCTCAGCGCAGGAGTGAATTACCGCAGAACCCGGCTGCTCCAGCGGACCAGAAAGCTTCGCTTCCTGGCCGCTGAGCAGCAAGGCCGTTACACGCTCTACCAGGTCGGAGTTTAACGTTATGGACACCAAGATCGACCTTTTGCTCACTCAAAGCACCAAGGCATTTGAAGCCGAATGGGAGCGCGCTGACCGACTCACGGGAAGGGCGGAGAAGTATTTGGGGGCAATTGGTGTCGTCGTCGGATTTGGCTTGGTAAACGCTGACTCTGCCTTCACCGGCGTTAGGCACTATTTCGGGACGCTTTCCGGTTGGCTTGGGGGCGCTACTTTGTTGGCGCTCCTTACGGCCTTTCAGCTAGCGCTTATTGCTTTGGGAACTCGCGACTACTGGTCGTATCCCGATGGTGAAACCATCGTAGTAAGCGTAGCGGAGAGCGAGGATGACCAATCTGCAGTTATGGAGGTCGTCAAAATGTACTTTGCTGCCCAGAAAGAGAATTCTTTAATAAACGCTCGAAGAGCAACCCTGATTCGTTTGTCTGGAAGTTCTCTTGTATTAGGATTTATCTTGGCAGTAACAACTCGGCTAGCGTCACCCTAGACCCTCGCGGAAGAGGCTATTATGCAAGATAGACCAGATCACGTGTACATAGTTCTTGCGACTGGCGATCGCGAACTCCTGGAAGAACTGAAGAAGAAGGCAGGCGCCACGTCGGATGCAGATGCGTTTTTGTTTGCGCTACACCAAGTTGCAAGTGACCCCACATCAGAGGGCAACCTCATTCTCAAGCGGTTTAGGGCAGAGGGTAGAATTCGTCCAATACCAAGACCCCAAATTCAAGTCACAGAGGCGTTGCGTGGGTTGAAGGGAGAGCCGAAGGGGGGACTGAAGGGTGGTGGCACAGGTGGATTAGGTGGATTTTAAATGGCGATGTGCACAGAATCGGCGTGTAACACCGGGCCTCAACCGGACGGCACCGCTGGCGCGGCGCCGCACGGTTAGGCCCCTAGCGTTATCCGGGAGGCAGGCAGCCACTTTGTAGGTGTGACATTTGGGAGGGCAGTTGAAAATGCGCAACTCGGATAGCCGTAGTGAGAACGCTCCTGAAGCTCAGGGAACTTCCGGTGTATCGAGCGCTTCGCCTCCAGTTGGCCCCTCAGGTCGATCTGATTTTGACCCTGGCCTCGTTAATGGCCGGCTGCAGTTCCTTTGGAACGAGTATACGAGGATGGTCGAGCTTTTCATCACTGTTCTCACGGGCACGATTGTATTCTCTGCGGGGCTCGCAAAACTGGGCACCGGGGATGCGGTAGCCGATCGGGAACTCTTCGCACGAGGAATGGCAGCTCTTCTTCTCGCGTTAATTGCTGCCCTGCTTTGGCGAGTTTTATCTCAGATCTTTATGGAGCAGGAGGTTTTTGGAAGCTGGGCTCGCGTCGAACAATATTACAGTGCTGAGGGAATTAAACACCCGTTCACAACTTCCTACAGATATAGGGAGTACCCGCTTAGCCTCCTGTTTAAAATTGGGTCTCATCTTTGTATGTGGCTTACGGCGATAGGCTTCATATCCGGCCTTGCATGTTTATCCTACTTCACCTATAGAAATTTGTCGGGAACTCACGTTCTGCCCACTCCTGCCAGTGTGAGCTGGAAGCCCAACTCCGAAGGCGGGTATAACCAGCGCTCAACCGGACGCCAACCGCAAACAGCGCGGTTGCCGCCGGTTAGCTTCCAGGGCGTTGGCCGTGAGAAAGGTCCGGATATCAGCCCAGCGGATTACTAGAAGTGCTTCGGCACCAAAGGCTGGACGGAGGTACAGGCATGGAAGACGCTACCGGCAACGTCCTGGACGTTAAAATGCCAGGGTCGAGGGACACCATCTTTCCGTGGCTGGAAGTCGTGACAAACGCGCAGACAAGATTTTTGCCCATGACGCGCGAAGTGCGCTTCTTGCCAGTGATTCGGCGTGTTCTTGTAGGCGAGGGTGAGTCTGTGCGGATTGGCGAACGAATCCTCGAACTCGAAGACAACGAGTACTACACGTCATCAGTGGGCCATCTTTGCTCTCCGGCGACTGGAGTTATTAGAAAGTGGCATATCAGCGAGGATAGTGGGGATAGCCGGGGGAGGTGGGAGAAAGGTTTTTATATTGGAGATAGGCAATATACCCCAAACTACGGACAAACACTCGTCACAATTGAATTGGCGCAGCCAACCAATCTCGCCGAGGAGGAAATCAGCCGACGACTTGTCAGAGATCTTATAACAAAGGGAGGAAGAGCCCGTAAATTGAACATGCTGGGTGCGCTTGTGTCGGCTCTGATTATACTATTTGTGTCGTCGTCGCTGGTTGAGGGGTTGGTAAATTCGCTAGCTTTAGACTGGTGGTTACTTCCCCGGGTGTTCCTGCTTTTCCTTGTGGCGGTCCCTTCTATTTCATTGATCTTCTTTTTCGTTCGCAAGGTTCAGAGGAATTGGCGTTTTATTTCTTCAGCCGCCTTTGGTGTTGGTCCAGGAGAGAATAGGTGCTACAACCTTGTGAAGACTGACTGGGAGCGCGGCGTGTAGAGCCGCTGCATAGGAGAAGTTGAATACAAATATCGCAACGTATCGGTAGTGCGGCCAACCCCGCCAATCGAGGGGACGGAAACCGCAGACAGCGCGGACTTCGCCGCTCACCTACTGGGCGTTGGCCGGCAAATTTTCCGGAGGTCTTGGTGATGTCAGATCCCATACGGTCTTCAAGGAACCGGGGAGTCTTCTGGGGGGCCGCAGTCGCAGCCATTCTGGCAATCGCGCTGGCTGGAGCCTCGATGGCGTTGCTCTTCTCTCGCTATCCCATCCTTGCCACTCAGCCTATTGTCCTGGGCGTTTTCGTGTTCTCCTTGATTATGTTATTGGACCTCTTTGCCATTTTTCGCCTTATCGTGCTTGACTACGGTGTTGGGGAAGGCAGAGTGGCAGTGAAGTTGGCTGGCAGCTTTCTTCTATGGGGTTTGCTGGTAGCATCTGTCATGGGACTGCTCGCTTCGCTCGCTATTGCCAAGCCCTGGGTAACCCTTCCGTTGCTATTCACCATAACTGTTTGCATAAATATTTACACGAGACGACGCCCCCTCGCCCACGGTGCTGCTCGCCCGGCCCGCCCCGGCAGATGGGGGCGGCACCCTCCCGCCGGGTGTGGTGAGGGGGCTCCGCCGCTTCCAAAGTAGACGTTGCGGATCTGTTCCTTCCGGTACCTGCCCGCAAGGAGGCCCCCCATGCCAGTCATTGCAGAACCTCTCGCGCCGCCCCCGGCCGCCCGGCCGAACGCTCCGGAGATCGTCGACGTCGCCATCGTGGGGGGCGAGGACGACGCGCTCAAGGAGATGGCCAAGGGGCTGATCGTCCAGGATCCGGGCCTGAAGGTCATCTTCGAGCCCTCCTCCCCTCACGAGTTGTTCGAGACGCTGCGCAACTTCACCCGCGGCGGCAAGAAGATCGGCCGGCTGATCCTCGCCGCCCATGGCGATGCCAGCCACTATGTCGGGCTCTCGGAGGCTCTGCTGCCGGAGCATGTGGATCTGCGCGCCATCCGGGCCCACAAACAGGAAGCGCTGAACAGCGCCGCGGCCCGCCGCGCGCAGGCCGGGGAGGACCGCGCGCTCCTCCCCGGCATGAAGACCGACGAGGACCGCCGCAAGCTCCAGGCCCTGGTCGACCACGAGGAAGAGCTGGCACGGCTCGACGACGAGACGTTCCGAAAGTTCGAGCAGCAGGAGACCGACCTCCTGGGAGTGGCCGACGTGATGGCCGAGGGAGGCGTCATCGGCCTCATCAACTGCTGCCCCGCCAGTGACAAGGCCGGGATCGAATTCATGCGCAACCTCGGCCGTGCCTTCCTCGCCAAGCGGGGCGGGCGGATCCAGGGTGCCGTGGGGGACGTGCGCCTCCTCCAGGTGGTGAACCTGGCCCAGTCGTGGAAGCATGGGGCGGAGATCGGCGAGTACGTGATGTGGGGTGAGGGCGGCTGGGTGACCCTCCCGTTCGAGAAGCCTCCGGATCGCGGTTTCGTCCTCGGCAAGCTGTTCGTCGACGGCGACGTGTTCACGGTCTCCGGGACGCCGCCGGCCACGGACCCGCTGGTGACGCGGGCCACCTGTCTTCTCCTCTCGGGCGCCGGCCACTTCAAGGCGCAGAATTGGGGTCCGGCGGGCCAGAGCGGTCCCCCGCCCGCGAGCATCCGGTACGGCCCGGTTTACGTCCCCGGCCCGGGCACCATCCGCACCACGCTCCAGGTCGATCCGCCCAATCCCGGCGGCTGGACGGTGGTCAACAGCGAGGCGGCGATCACCAGCTCTCTCGCCGGCCGCGAGGACGGCGCCGCGGCCGTTTCGGTCTCCACGGGCCATTGGCGCGGCACGCGGACGGTCCAGGAAACGGAGGTCTCTCTGCCCGGCTGGCTGTGCATCGAGGTCGAGCCGCCGGTCGGCCATGGCTACAACGGTGGCGCGCACCCGGAGCAGTCGTTCGCCTTCAAGATCGAGCTTCCTGGCGGCGGACGCCGGGCGGCCGAGCCCGTCCGGCCCGATCCGGGACGGGGACCGGTTCAAGACCGGCTCCAGCCGCGCCGTCCTCTACCTTTCGAACGGTGTGCGCATCCTCCTGCGCGAGCAATCCGAGGTGGAGCTCCGGCGGACGGCCGCCGGCACCGTACGCGGGCGTGTGCTCGCGGGCGGTGTGCATGTGATGAGCGGCAAAGGGGCTCCTCACGAGGTCGAGTACGAGCTGCGCGGACGCCTCCTGCGCCCCGGCGGCACGGTCTTCTCCGCCCAGACGGGAGACGACACCACACCGATCGAGGTGGCCAGGATGTACGACCTCGCCCCGGTGGCGCGGGTCCATGAAGGGTGGATCGACGCCGTCGACGCGGAGGGCCCGGGCGGCACGGTGCGCGTCGAGGCCGGGCAGGAGATCGACCTGTTGACCGGCGAGGTCCGGGCGCAGACCCCGCGGGAGATCGACGACCTCTTCGGCCAGGTCCCTCTCGGGGAGCTCCTGCTCGATGAGGCGCCCGAGCCGCCGGGCTCGCACGGCTTCGCGCCGGTCTCCGGCCGGCTGCCGGAAGGATGGACGTGGAGGGACCCGGGAAAGACCGGCTTTTACGCCACCCCGTCCACCTGGGAAATCACCGGCGGAGCGCTCTGTGTCACGACGCGCAGCGGCGTCCGCGGCCGCCAGGCCCCCATGCTTCTGCACAAGACGAGCGGCGACTTCGACCTCGAGGTACGGCTCGCGGTCTCCGCGCCGGGGCAGGACGAGGCCCGCACCCGTTTCGTCCTCTACGCGCCCGGCGCCTACCTGGGGGTCCTCGGCGGCCGGCAAGAGGTCGCCGGAGCCAAGCGCACCGAGGGTTTCGGCGCCGACGCCTTCCCCCTGGCCGGGCGGTGCCGGCGCGGCGCCACGGCGGTCGTGGGGGCCGATGCCGCGGCGAGCTTCTCCGCCGGTGGAAGACCCTGTCCGGTTGAAGCTCAGCCGGCGCGGCGACCGCTTCACCGTCGCCTGGAGCCCGGACGGAACGGCCTGGACCCCCCTGCCGGACGAGACGCTCCCCGGTGCCCCCGAGACCCTCTGGGCCGGTCTGCTCTTCGAGCACGAGCCCGAAGACGGCTTCCTCGCCGGTGAATGGGGTAGCCGCTCGGAGCTCGGGGACCTTCGCCTGACGACCGGGAGATGACCCAGCCAAGGGCGCCGCGCCAGGCTGGAGAGGTATCGCATGAAGCGGGCGGGTTGGAGCGCGTAGGTGCGCTTGTTGTGAAACCCCGGGGACGGTCGCCTTCCTAGGCAGACCCCATCGCGCAAGGTGCGCGAGCCTTCAAGGAGACCGTCCATGTCTCGACATCGACTTCGTTTCATCGTCCCCGCCTCCGGGCGGCTGGGATGGCCGGCAGCGTTGGCCTTGACCCTTGGCCTGCTGACCGGTGCCCTGTTCCTGCCGCAGCCGGCGTTTGGACAGGACGAGCCCGAGCTGGCCGGCCTGGTGACCGACCAGAAGGACAAGCCGATCGCCAACGCGCGGATTGAGATCAACGGCCTCGAAACCACCAGTGGCGACGACGGCACGTTCCGCCTGATCGTGCGGGAGCCCGGGCCGTATCTCCTCAATATCTCGCACCTCGATTTCGCCGACATTTCCTACTTCTCCCAGACCCTGCTCACCGATCAGTCGTGGCAGATGGTGCGGGCCCAGATCGAAACGGTGGATCCGAAAACGACGATCGTCCTCCAGGATGACCGCCCTGAGCTGAGGGAGAAAGGGCTTCGCGGCGCCACCTTCACTCTGGCTCCCGATTCCCTCGTCGATCCAGACGGGAACCTGCCGACGGACTCGCTTCGTGCGGCGATCGCAACGCTCGACGTGGCGAACGGAGAAGGGCCCAACAGTTGGGCCGTCCGCTCCGACGACGGGCGGGACGACGGCTATTTGGTTTCTTTCGGAGCCGTCCACATCCTGTTCACGGACCTCTCGGGGACGGTGAAATACCAACTGCGCAAGGGGAGTGTCGGGGATCTCACGATTCCGGTGATTCCCTCCATGCGGGAGCAGAGCCCCGCCAATCCCACGGCGCGGTACTGGTATTACGACACGCAGGACGGCTACTGGAAGCACAACGGAGACACCTTTTACGACCGTGCCTCCGATTCGTACGTGGGCCGGGTGGACCACCTCTCGACGATCAACACGGACATCGCGAAGTTCAACAACGCCGCGTGCCTGAAGATCACTCTCGACCCCTCGGTGGCTCTGGGTCTCAAGCTGCGGATCCGCTACCACTCGGCGGGAACGCCGTTCGGCCAGACGCCGACGTTCGTGATGAACGACACGGTGAACGCCGCGTACCGGCTGCCGGCGAACACCAACGTTCTGCTCGAATTGATGAACGCCCAGAATCAGATTTTCGGCAATCTGATCGTGGAAGATCCGGTGGGGACGCCGCTGGTCAACACCGTGGTGAACACGGGTGCGCCGCTGCCTCCGGGAGCCAACCTTTGGCCGCCGGCGCCGTACACTCCTTGTAAGCCGATCAAGCTCAAGCTGGCTCTGCCGCAGGTGGAGATCCGGATCAACGAGCTGTCGACGGATCCGGCGAACCAGGAGGACAATCCGGCGGACGACTACATCACCTGGGCTCCGACGTTCGCCCGTGCCCGGCTGAGTGTTCCCATGGGGGGAAACGTCACCACGGTGCTGACCAACGATACGGCGGGCGCGATTCCCGGAGGCGGGGACGTGCAGTTCGCCGCCAACCAGAACCCCTGGCCGGCCAACACGACGGCCACCAACAACACGCTGACGCTGAGCCTGCCGGCCAACGGGGCCTGGGTGCCGTTCGTGATCGCGGGCAAGTTCGGCACGCCCAGCACCAACGACAAGGACACGATCATTCAAGCCCACCTGAACACTTCCGGCGGCAGCGTGATCGGTACGAAGGCGCTCATGGTCCGTGTCCGCAAAAACGGGAACAGTCTCCAGCCTAGTGAGCGCAGCCGGTTCCTGTTCGCCTGGCGGACCTTCCGCAATCAGCTCGGAGACAATTACGTCCTGTTCCAGGAAATGCACCGGCTCGCCTCGACGGCCGGCGACGAGGGGCACGTTCAGCCCGCCTTCCTGACTTGGCACAGGGCCATGCTGCTGCACGTGGAACGGGAGCTCCAGAAGATCGATCCCACCGTGGCGCTGCATTACTGGGACTGGGATGCCGCGGCCCCCAACGTTTTCCACCAGGACTTCATGGGAGCCCCCGATACCACCGTCGGCAGCTTCAACATCGCCGAGCCGATCTTCGCTCCCACCAATCCGCTCAACGGGTGGAACACCGACCTCCCCTTCAGCAGTGGAGAGCTGAGGCGCAGCGGCGCCGACCATACCCTGGCTCCCGTCGCGGGGTATTTCAAGCCGTTGGACCATCTGGTCGATCCCTCTCTCGTGGACCGGTTGAATTACGGGCCGAGGTCCAGCTCGACGTCTTTCAGCAGCGAGGTGGAGCAGCTGTCTCACAATCCCGCGCACGGCTGGCCTTGCGGGAGCGGCCACGTCACCAACCCGGTGCGCTCGGCGGCCGACCCGTTGTTCTATCTGCTCCATTCACAGATCGACCGGGAATGGGCGTACTGGCAACGGGCGCAGAACCGCCATGGGGTGATCGTCGCCAACGCGCTCACTTTCCCGGCACCCGCGCACTACGACAACAACGGCAACTGGAATGATCCGGGAGTCGTCACCTGGCAGAAGGGATCGTTCCTGGAAGACGGCATGTGGCCGTGGGATGGTACCTCCGGCGGGCCGGCGGGACGCGCGCAAAGGCCCGTGAACCAGGCTCCTGGACCGGGTATGAACATCCCGCTCAGCCAGCCGGTGGTTCCCATGACGCAGTTCCCGGCCTCGCCGCGCCGGAACTGGTGGCCCGCCGCGGCGGCGACCCCTAAGTCGCGGCACATGATCGATTACCTGGGCAAGTTCCAGCCGCAGGACGGGCTCGGTTTCTGTTACGACGACGTTCCTTACAACTAGGAGAGTACGCGAATGCGAACCCATAAAATGATCCATCGGCTCAGTCGTGTGCTTCTCTGCGTGGTCATTGCCGGGATGGCGCCGGGGCTTCACGCTCAGGCCCGGCTCGCGGATCCAGAGGCGTATCGGGAGGCGAAACGTGTTGCTACGGCGACGTTCCTGGACCGCGGCAAGCCCCAGGAAGAGCGTCTGGAGGCACTGAAAGACCTCGGGTACCCCGACGACGACACGTTCGCCGCGCTGCTCGTCCTCGGCACGGACCGGAGCCAGAGCGACGCCATCCGCCTGGAGGCCTTGAAGCGTCTCCGACTCGAGGACAATTATTTCGACGTGGTCCTGAAGGTACTGGAAGATCCGGGGGACGGAAGCGAAGAAATGGACGCCAGTTTGATCCAGAACCTGAGCCAGCGGATCACGTTCATTCCGCCCGCGAAGGACCGGCAGCGGATCCAGGGCGTGTTGAGGACGCTGCTCGACGACAAGCGCGACAAGGTGCGGCTCTATGCCTATCGCGCGGCGGTTTCCAATCACGATCTGGTGGCGATCAACGTGCTCGCCGAGAGTCTTCGGGAGGGCCAGAACGTTCCGATTCCGCTGGCGGACGCGATCGACCTGCTGGATTTCGATGGCTCGGTGAACCATATCGGTACGCTGCGTCCCTACCTCAGCCACGCCGACCCGCACGTGCAGGCGAAGGCGGCGCGGGCGCTCGCCGTCGATCCGGAAAGCCGTCCCGTGATCGTCGAGTTGGCCCGGAGTCTCCAGGGCTCCCGAAGAGGTCCGCGTGAACGCGTTGCGAGCCCTGGCCCGCGAGGATTCTCAGTTCGGGAGCCTTGCGGTCCCCCTGGTGGAGGACACCCGGGAAGAACCCAGGATCCGATACGCCGCGATGCACGACTTCGCCGGCCGCATGAACTACAACAAGGTCGCCCTGGCGGAGCAGATCCGGTTTGCTCAGGCCGTCGAAAAGGTTGCCAATGAAAACGGCTCAAGAACCGAAGACGGCTTGAAGCTCGCCCAGTCCGCCCAGGAGCTGCACGCGTATCTGAAGCAGGCCTTCCCGGAGATTCGGGCGTTCTATGAAAAGCATTGACTGCCTCCGCAACCGTAGCGGTAGAGGGCTCGCGCTCGCCGTCGCCGTTGCCGGTTGCTGCTTTCTCGTGACCAGCCAGCCGTTGCTGGCTGGTCCTTCTCCAACCCTCGAGCCCTGCCTCGCGCACTTCGCCGAGGCAGGCCTGGAAAAGCAGCTGCTCTGCCTGCGCACGCTTGCGGCGGCGGGACCCGCCGCCGAGGCCGCGACGCCGGCATTGTGTGACCTCCTCGACCAGAGCGATGGTGCCACCAGCCATCTCCTGGTCGCGTCGGTCCTCGACGTCTTTCGTTCCCTGGGCCCCAGGGCCGCGCCCGCCGCCGAAGCCTTGAGCCGCTTGCTGCCTCACCGCAACAAGCTCTACAAGGATCGGGACAAGTGGCTCGTGATCCGCCTCCGGGCCTACACCGTGGTCACCCTGGGCGAGATCGGTTTCCCTTCCTCCGCGTTGCCGGTGTTGCTCGACACGCTGGCCCATGCGGACGAGCAGATGGTCGCCCTGGAGATCGGTGCCGCCGTGCGGGCCGCCGGCTCGCTCGGTCCGCGCGGCCGCGAGCTCGCTCCGTATCTCCTCGACACGCTGACCCAGCGGATCAGCGAAGAAGAGTTTTCCCTGGAACGGTATGAATCCCATTTTCCGCGCGGCGAGGCCACGACGGTTCAATTGGAGGCGGTTCGGTCCCTGAGCCGGATTGCCTCGGCGGACGACCGGGAGGTGCTCACGGCCCTCGGGCAGCTCGCCGCGAACCAGGGCCAGTACGAGCTCGACGCGCGCGTCGTGCGGGAGGCGCAACGCGCGCTGGAGATCCTTCAACAGAAACACGGAGAACACCCATGAGAGTCTGGATCCGGTTGGCATCCGTCGCAGTCCTTTTCGCCGTTCTGGCTCCGTGCCTGTCGGGCGGTCTCGGTGCCCTCGAGATCTCCGATATTCCTCGCTGGACTCCGTGGGTTCCCACGGCAGAACGCGGCCGGCTGCAAAATCTGGACATCCCGTTCAAGGATCAGGATGGCCGCGCGGGCGTCTTGGGCGATCTGGTCGACCGGCCCGTATTGATCACTTTCTTCTACAGCCGTTGTCTCAACAGCCGGAAGTGCTCGATGGCCGTCAACCGCATGGGGGCTCTCCAGCGCCGCCTCGCCGAAGACGGCACCGGCGGTAAGGTCCGCCTCCTCGCCATCACCTACGAGCCCCAATTCGACACCCCGGAGAGACTCAACCGCTACGCCACCGACCGCGGCCTGCGTCTCGGCGACGATGCCCGGGCCCTTCAGCTCGACACGGGCCGGCATCAGCAACTGGTCGACGAGCTCCAGGCCCCGGTCAACTACAACGCCGGCTGGGTCAACGCCCACGGCGTCGAGCTGAGCCTGCTCGACGGTCAAGGGAGACTGGTGAGGAAGTACCACACCGTGCTCTGGGACAATGAGCAGGTGGCGCAGGATGTAAGGGAGGTTTTGGCGGGGCGGTAGATCGCCTCGCCGTACATTGACCTTCCTTTGCTTTTCAGGAAGAATAGACTCTCCTTAAGGAGATGAACATGAAAAAGAAGCAGGTGAAGAAGCTGGCTCTTTCCAAAGAATCTCTTCGGTCCCTCGATGACTCCATGCTCCGGAAGATAGAAGGAGGAGTGCGACCAGCTCCGAGCCAGGACATTCACTGCTCCACTTACACCGACGTGTGTTGAGAAGGTCTCCCTCCCTGGGAACCGCCAGTGTTTCCCAGGGAGGGCTTGACACCGGCTGCTTTGTCAGACCAACAAGGAGATCGACGGTGTGCGTCGTCGTTGCCGGAGTGTCCGGCCTTACCGCGCTCAAGGAGGTTTTGGAGTAGGGCCATAGCGCGGTTTGTCTTGAGCCTGAGATGGTTCCGGGTGGGGTGTTCACCACGGGTGTGGCCTACGACCTGATGCAGCTCACGGTCTCGCAGCGCGGATCGAATGGGACCTTACGCAAGAGGACCTGATGAGACGCACGTGGACGATTCTTGGTGTTGGCGATGTGCCGGGCAGCTTCAAGTGGTACCAGTCGCTCACGATCAGTGCGCTTTAACTTTTCCTGCGCCCCGGAGGGGCAAAGAGCATGGAGCCCGGCGCTTCAGCGCCGGGTTGGAGGAGCTCCCCTTTCTCCTGAAGTCCCGTAGGGACGACGGCAGATTCGGGACGCCAGCACGGCCTGCCTGCGCCCCTACGGGGCTTCCTGAGGTGGGGGGGAGGCTTTCCTGGCGCTGAAGCGCCAGGCTTTATGCCGTTGCCCCTACGGGGCGGCTCAAAGCTAGAAACTTCTCCCGAACGTCAATGTATGGCAACGAGAACAGCGCGTGTATAGTTGAGTGTGAGGATGACAGTCTTGACGAACGAAGGAATGCCCAAGTTCACGCACCTACAGGGCCAGTATCTTGCCTACCTTGACGCGTACACGAAAGTGAACGGTCGGCCACCGGCGGAGGCTGACTTTCAGCGATACTTCAAAGTCACGCCTCCCGTGGTTCACCAGATGATCCTTACACTTTCTCGACTCGGATTCATCACGCGTTCGCCCGGTCAGGCGCGGACCATTCGGCTCAACGTTCCGTTCGATGAGATTCCACGCCTTGAATAGAAACTCTCAGCTCGCCGATTGTTTTGGTGATCGGTTGCTGATAGTCGGCGGACTGCTGACGGCCATTACGGCCCTGCTGCATCTCGCGCTCATCCTCGGTGGCCCAGCGTGGTACCGGTTCTTCGGGGCCGGCGAGAGGATGGCGCGGCTTGCCGCTAGGGGTTCCCTTTACGCGGGTGTCGTTCTAGGCCTGTGTTCCGGTATGATCTAGGGAGAGCCTTCGGCCTCAAACTGACGAGAGCAAGGACAGGCAAGGACACCAAGGACAGGCAAGGACGGGCAACAGAGATAAGGAGGGCATTGCCGGGGAGGCTTGCAGCCATCATGGAAAATCCTCCTGATCCTCCGACCGATCCCGTTCCCCCCTCGGAGCCCAGCACCCAAACCTTTTTCCTCGGCAAGGACGCCCTGGCCGAGCCGCGGCGCCGAGTTTCCTCCGGAGCTCTCGAGCGGGGCACGGCGGTTGGGCGCTATTTGATTCTCGACCGCCTGGGCGAGGGCGGCATGGGGGTCGTCTACGCCGCTCATGATCCGGAGCTGGACCGCAAGGTGGCGCTCAAGTTGTTGCGTCCGGACCGGGCGGCGACGGAGGCGGCTTTGCGGCTTCAGCGGGAGGCGCAGGCGATTGCCCGGCTTTCCCATCCCAATGTGGTGGCGGTTTTTGACGCGGGGACGTTTGGCGATCAGGTTTTCGTGGCGATGGAGCTGGTGGAGGGGCGGACGGTCCGGCAGTGGCTGGCGGTGGAGCGCCCTTCCTGGCGGGAGATCGTGGCGGTTTTCGTGGCGGCGGGACGGGGTTTGGCCGCGGCACATGCGGCGGGGCTGGCGCATCGGGATTTCAAGTCGGACAACGTTTTGCTGGGCCAGGATGGCCGGGTGCGGGTGGTGGATTTCGGGTTGGCGCGGCCGGTGGGGGAGGCTGGGGTTGAAAAGGGTTTAGAGGGCTCTCCGGAAGGGGCTGGCGGCGTGCTGTCGAGCCCTCTCACCGAGTGGGGCGCGGCCCTGGGGACGCCGGCCTACATGGCTCCGGAGCAGGTGCGGGGCGAGGCCGCGGATGCGCGGTCAGACCAGTTCAGCTTCTGTGTCTCGCTTTGGGAGGCGCTCTACGGGGAGCGGCCGTTCGCGAGTGGCAACTCGCGGGAGGTTGCCGAGGCGATTGCGCGAGGGGATGTGCGAGGTGAGCCCGCCGGGTCCCGAGTGCCGGCGCGTCTGCGGGCCGTGCTGGTGCGGGGTTTGAGCCTGGACCCGGAGCGGCGGTTTGCTTCCATGGCAGAGCTGCTCGATCAACTGGAGCGGGATCCAGCCGCACGCCGCCGGCAGTGGCTCGCGGCGGCGGCGATCCTCTTGGTGGCGGGAGCCCTCTTCGCGAGCCTGGGCTACTTCCAGGCCCGCCGTGGACAGATCTGCGGCGGCTCGGAGGAGAAGCTCGCGGGGGTCTGGGACCCGGCCGCGAAAGATCAGATCCGAAAGGTTTTTCTTGCCACGCGGGCTCCGTTCGCGGCGGGTGCCTGGAAGGGTGTGGAGCCGATTCTCGATGGCTATGTTCCAAGTTGGTCCGGCATGCGCCGGGAAGCCTGCGAGGCGACGCGAGTGCGCGGGGAGCAGTCGGAGGACCTGCTCGACCGCCGGATGCTGTGCCTGGACCAGAGGCTGGACGAGGTTCGGGCGCTGACCGGGATGTTCGAGCGTGCCGATGCCGAGGTCGTGGAGAAGGCGGTGCGGGCCGCGTCCGATTTGGGACGTCTGGAGAGGTGCGCGGACGTCCAGGCGCTGACCGCGCGGGTGCCGCTCTCCGCCGATCCCGGATTGCGGACCCGGGTGGGCACCGTCGAGCGGAGCTTGGCCCGCGCCAAGGCGTTGCGCGGGGCCGGCAAGTACACGGAAGCCCTCGCGGTGGCCAGGGAGGCCGCCGGCCGGGCGAAGGGCCTCGAATATCCTCCCGTCCAGGCGGAGGCCCTCTACCGGCTCGGGGACCTGGAGGAGAAGGCCGGTTTCTTCGAGCCGGCGGAGCGCACCTTGCGGGAGGCCGTGGCGAAGGCGGAAGCGGCCGGCGACGACGAGGTGAAGGCCCGGTCGGCCATCGCCCTGCTGCACGTCCTCGGCGAGGACCAGGGACGTTTTGACCGCGCCCATGAGTGGGAGGGACTGGTGGCCGGCATCCTCCAGCGGCTGGGGAAGAACGAGGAGCTGCGGGCGGAATTCGCCAACGAGCTGGGCTTCCTCTATGAGGCCGAGGGGCGGTATCCGGAGTCCCTGGCCAAGCACCAGGAAGCGGCTGCCATCCGGCGGCGTCTCCTGGGGGACCGTGATCCCGAGGTCGCCGGGGTGCTCGGGAACGCCGGCGTGGCCCTGTATGGGCTGGGCCGGTATCCTGAGGCCATGGCGACCTTCCAGGACGCGCTGAAAATCCAGGAGGCGGCGCTCGGTCCGGAGCATCCGGAAGTGGCCAGCACGCTGAACCGCATCGGCGCCACCCTGTTTGCTCAGGGACGCTACGAGGAGGCCGTCCGGTATCACCGGCGGACCCTGGCGATTCGCGAGGCCGCGCTGGGCTCCAGGCACCGCCTGGTGGCGGACGCCCTCAGCAACCTGGGGAGCGATCTCGACGAGCTTGGACGCTTCGACGAGGCGCGGGGGTATCTCGAACGCGCCTTGCGGATCCGGCTCGAGATCTTCGGCCGGACCCATCCCGACGTGGCCGCCGCCTTCGACAACCTGGGTGCCGTTGAGGCGAACCAGCGGCAGTGGCCGGAGGCCCTCTCGCATTTCCGGCAGGCCCTGGAGGTGCGGCTGGCGACGGTGGGCCGGGAGCATCCGAAGACCGCCCTCACCCTTCACAACGTCGGCAACGTGTTCAATCTGCAGGGCCGGTACGGAGAGGCCTTGACTTATTTCAAGCAGGCCCTCGCCATCGAGGAGAAGACCCTGGGGGCCGACCATCCCGAGGTGGCGGCGGAGCTGACGAGCATCGCGGATATCGAACGGCGGACGGGCCACCCCGAGCGGGCGATCGAGACGCTTGAGCGCGCGCTGAAGATCATGGAGGCGCAGGAGCTGGAGCCCGGGGACGTCGCGCGGACGCGTTTCGCTCTGGCACAGGCTTTGTGGGAGGTGGGAAGAGACACGGACCGGGCTCTTGCGCTCGCCCGGCAGGCCCGGCAGGATTTCCTTACCCTGGGCGAGAAAGACAAGGTCATCCTGGCCGAGGTGGAGGCCTGGCTCGTGGGGCGCCCAGGCAAGAAGGTGCCTCTTGGCTGACGGCACCCCTCCCGGCTTCCTCCTCAAGATCCTCGCCGAGGACGGCACCTCGGTGCGCCGGTTCCATCTCGTACCGGGCGAGCACTTGGTGGGCTCCGGGCCCGAGGCGGCGGTCCACGTCGAAGCCCTCGGTGTTTCGAGGCGGCATGCCCGGATTGACGTGCTGGCGGACGGTGGAGCGGTCGTCCGTGATCTCCAATCGAAGAATGGAACCTTCGTGGGGGGCAAGCGCATCGGGGAGGCCGCCGTGTGTGGTTTCACCATGGTGACGTTCGGCTCGGTCCAGGCGGTGCTTCAGCCGGCAGACCCGGAACGGACGCAGGTGTTGCTCGGGTCGGGGGAGATCCCCCTGCCGTCGCCGGAAAGAGAGGGGAAGGGGGAGACGACTCATGGGCTGCACCCCATGGAGCGGCTGGCGGAGAGCCTGGAGGAGGTGCTGCCGTCGCTCGCGGAAGGTTTGACGAGCCCCGCCGAGGCGGCGGATGAGCTGGTGCACCGGTGGCTCGCCACGCTTCCCATAGGCCGCGCGGAGATCCTGCGGGCCGGTCCGGCGGGGGAGACGGTGATCGCCGCGGCTTCGACGCTGGAGCGGGTGCCGCGGGACGTGGCCGCGTTGGACGAGGAGGGTCCGGACGGTTGGCGGCTTCGGTTGCGGTTTCCGTCGTCTGTGAATCTGGCCCCTTTGCGCCCGCTCTTGCGCCTCGCCCTGGCCTCGCTGGCGGCCCGTTCGGCAAGGAGGCGGCCGGAGAAGGTGGAGGCTGCGACCGCGCCGTCGGCGCCGCCGCCGCCTCCAGGCTTGGGACCGGAGACGTCGAAGATCTACCGCCGTGCGGGCAAAGTGGCGCGGGGGGACGTGCCGGTGCTCATTCTGGGCGAGTCCGGCTCGGGCAAGGAGGTGCTGGCGCGGTGGGTCCATGCCCGCTCGCGGCGGGGCTCCGGGCCTTTCCTGGCCGTCAACTGCGCGGCTCTGCCCAAAGAGCTTCTGGAGTCCGAGCTGTTCGGCATCGAGAAGGGGGTGGCGACGGGGGTCGAGGCCCGGCCCGGGCTGCTGGAGCGGGGGAGCGGCGGCACGGTGTTCCTGGACGAGGTGGGCGACATGGCCCCGGAGACGCAGGCCAAGGTGCTGCGGGTGCTGGAGAACACCAGCCTCTTCCGCGTGGGCGGCCGGTCTCCGGTGCAGGTGGACGTGCGCTTCGTGGCCGCCACCAACCGGGATCTCCATGCCCTGGTGGAGGACGGGGGCTTCCGCCGTGACCTCTACCACCGCCTCGCCGCCTTCGAGGTGAAGCTGCCTCCCCTGCGCGAGCGGCGGGAGGAGATCCCCGCCCTGGCCGCGCGCTTCTTTCACCGGGAGCTGGAAAAGAACGGCCTCGCGAGCCCCGGCATCACCCGCGCCGCACTGGGCGCCCTGGTTCAGCACGCCTGGCCGGGGAACGTGCGCGAGCTCCAGAACGAGATCGCCAAGGCGGCCTTGCTCCTGGAGCCGGGCGAGCCGCTGGATCTCCAGCACCTCTCCCCCCGCCTTCGTCTCGAATCGGGCGCACCGCCACCTCTGACGCTCGAAGAGACCGTCCGCCGCGCCGAGCGGGAAGCTTTCGCGGTGGCCCTGGCGGCGGCCCAGGGGGATGCTGCTCAGGCCATGGAGCTGCTGGGGGTTTCCCGGACGACGTATTACAGGAAGGTCAAGGAGTTGGAGTAGGGGGGAGGCCCTCCCCCTGCCTGCGACCTCACCCCAACCCCTCTCCTAAAGGAGAGGGGCTTTGAGTTTGTCGAGTTTGTTTTCTCTCCCTCTCCTTTAGGAGAGGGAGCCGGAGGGTGAGGTCGCGCGGGCACGTCCGTCCCAGCCTCGGGACTGATTCCGCACCCCTCCGGCGCCCAGTCCCGAACCCGGGACCCGCCATCCCAGGTATTCTCTTTGTTTACAGCGACTTAGGACCTGGCAATCCCCTTGCGCTAGAGGGTTGGCGTCCACGAGGTGCCACGCGGCACCGATCAACGCCACAGAGTTGGCAAGGAGGAGATCCCATGAAAAAGGTCGTTCTGTTCGGTCTGCTGTTCGCCGCCGTCGCCGTGTCCGCCCAGGCCCAGTCCTTCAATACTCCATCTTGGGGTGAGGACTACACCTGCACCTACACCAACCCCCCGTATCCGTCGGTGAACGGCATCTCGACCTTCGTCAAGACGCAGCCCACCCAGTACGACGCTGCGGGCAAGCCCATCTACCGGGGCATCGAGTACTTCGACACGTCGAATAGCGTGGACAACCGGAAGTTCACCTTCGCCAAGCCGGTGAACATGTACTACGGCACCTTCACGCGCTGGGAATTCACCATCAACCCCGGCGGTCCCCAGTGCAAGAACACGGACGTCCACGCCGGGGGGCATATGATCTACTTCAACAACTGCACGGACGGCCATACCCGCCAGTGCGAGCGGCTCTACTGAGGCAAGGTTCTCCCCCGGGCCGCTCCCTTCGGGGGCGGCCCTGCCCTTCCTCCGGAATTCCCTCCTCTCCAGACAGGTTGAAGCCATTGAGAGCAATTCCTCAAGGGAAGGTTAGGCGCTTTGCCCGGCCGTTCCGTACAATAGGTGTACCGTTGACGAACGGAGTGGAGATCCTCATCTCGATGCACACCCCCAGCTCCCTTTCGCTCGCCCGCCTGCTGGCCTTCGGCCTGCTGGCTTTCGGAGCGCTCGCGCCCGCCCGGGCCGAGCTGGTCGTCCTGGTGGACGGCAGGGTTCTCAAGGTGGCGTCGTTCGATGCCGAGGGCGACATTGCCCGGCTGACCTACCCGGAAGGCGGCCGGATCACGATGGCCATCGACCGCGTCGAGCGGGTGGTGGACGACGAATGGACCCCGCCGCCGCCCGCGCCGCCGCCGGCCGTGGAAACCATGGCCGAGGCCGTGAACGCGGCGGCCGTCCCCCTCCGTTTCGAGGAAGCGCAGGCCAAGGTGCCCGAAGGCCCCTATGGGGAGATGATCTTCGAGGCGGCGCGCCGCCACAAGATCAATCCGCAGGTGGTGGCCGCGCTGATCCGCCAGGAGTCGGCGGGCAATCCGCGGGCGGTCTCTCACAAGGGGGCGCGGGGGCTGATGCAGCTCATGCCCGCCACGGCCCAGCGCTTCGGGGTGCGCAAGGACAAGCTCCACGATCCCAAAGCAAACATCGAGGCCGGCATTCGCTACCTGAGCTGGCTGGTCGAGCAGTTCCCGAACGACCTTTCCAAGGTTCTCGCCGCCTACAACGCCGGAGAGGGCGCGGTCTGGCGCTATGGTGGCATTCCGCCCTATCGCGAGACCCGCAACTACGTCCGCCGCATCTACGGCAATCTGGGCCTGGCGATTACCGGACTGTAAATCCAACTGGTTTCTAACATCATGGGTCTTTGATGGCCGAGCCCGCCCCCGAACGACAGTTCCTCCGCCATACCCTCGCCACCCTGGCCTACCGGGGCGGCAAAGCCGTGCGCGACGCGCCGGAGGGGTTCAGCGCTTTCCGGGCAGGCGTGGGGAGCCGCACGGCAGGGGAGATTCTGGCCCACATCGGCGACCTGTTGGACTGGATGGCCGCTCTGCTCGAAGGCCGGCACGTGTGGAAGGACGACATCGTCCTGACCTGGGAGGAAGACGCCGCCCGCTTTTTCGAAGGGCTGCGGCGGATCGACGCCGTTCTGGCCTCGGACGCGCCCCTCGGCTTTCCGGCCGAGCGCCTGTTCCAAGGCCCCGTGGCGGACGCCCTGACTCACGTCGGGCAGATCGCCATGCTCCGCCGCCTGGCGGGCTCGCCGGTCAAGGGCGAGAACTACTTCAAGGCGGAGATCCAGGCGGGCGAGGTAGGACCGGCGCAGACTCCCGCGCGGGCCGAGTTCGACTGACCTATTCAATCGACCAAAAAAGGAGGCAGGTTGAAAGACCTTCTCAAGCGCACGGCGGATCTCGCCCTGGAGTTCCTGGAAGGCCTGCCGGAGCGGCGGGTGGGACCGGTCATCTCCACGGAGGAGCTCCGGGCGGCCCTCGGCGGACCGTTGCCGGAGCGTGGGGAGGACCCTCGGGCGGTCGTCGAGCACCTCGTGCGGGCGGCCGATCCAGGGCTGGTCGCCATGCCCGGGCCGCGGTACTTCGGCTTCGTCATCGGCGGCCACGTACCGGCGGCACTGGCCGCGGACTGGCTGACCTCGGCGTGGGATCAGAACGCCGGGCTCTACGTGACCTCGCCCGCGAATTCCGTGGTGGAGGAGGTGGCGGCGGGCTGGCTGCTGGAGATCCTGGACCTGCCGCGGACCGCGAGCGTGGGGTTCACCACCGGCTGCATGATGGCGAATTTCACCGGCATCGCCGCCGCCCGCCACGCCGTGCTCGCCCGCGTGGGGTGGGATGTCGAACGGCGCGGCCTCTATGGGGCGCCCGAGATCGACGTGGTGATCGGCGAGGAGGCCCACGTCACCATTCACGCCGCTCTCCAGATGCTCGGCCTCGGCCGCGAGCGCGTGAAGAAGGTTGCCACGGATGACCAGGGGAGGATGCGGGCCGATTCCCTGCGCGAGGTCTTGGGCGGTTGCCGCGGTCCCCTGATCGTCTGCGCCCAGGCCGGCAACGTGAACACGGGCGCGTTCGATCCCCTGGAGGAGATCGCGGACCTGGTGCACAACCACCGTGGAGCCGGCGGCTGGCTCCACGTGGACGGCGCCTTCGGCCTGTGGGCCGCCGCGAGCCCGGTGCTCGCGCCCCTCGTGCAAGGCGCCGGGCTGGCGGATTCCTGGGCCACGGACGGCCACAAGTGGCTCAACGTGCCCTACGACTCGGGAATCGTGATCGTGAACGACCCCGAGGCCCACCGGCAGGCCATGACCATCGCGGCGCCTTATCTCATTCAGACCGAGGGGCGCGAGCGGGACCCGTTCGACTGGGTCCCCGAGTTCTCGCGCCGGGCCCGGGGCTTCACCGTCTGGGCCGCCGTGCGCTCGCTGGGCCGCCAGGGGATCGCGGAGATGGTCGAGCGCTGCTGCGCCATGGCCCGCCGCTTCGCCGACGGTCTCCGGACCGAACCGGGCGTCGAGATCCTGAACGGCGTGGTCTTGAACCAGGTGCTGGTCCGGTTCCATCCGGCTTCTCAGGGGGAGGACGGCGGAGATCCGGACGCCCTGACCCGCGACGTCGTCACCCGCGTCCAGGCGGACGGCACCTGCTGGCTGAGCGGCACGACCTGGCACGGCATGGGGGCGATGCGGATCTCGGTCTCCAACTGGTCCACGTCGGAGGAGGACGTGGACCGGTCGGTGGCGGCCATTTTGGGGGCGTTGCAGGCCTTGCGGGCGGCGTAGGCTACGGACCCAGGGAATGGTTCATATTTCCTCCTCGGGATCGAAGAGATCCTCGATGGGTAGGGTGAAGACTCGCGAAATGCGAAAGGCAAGGGGAAGGCTGGGATCGTACTTCCCCTTCTCGATGGCGTTGATCGTCTGGCGCGAGACCTCCAGCCGTTCGGCCAGGTCGGCCTGCGTCCAGTTCCGCTCGGCCCGCAGAACCTTCAGCCGGTTCTTCACGAGTACCTCCGGTGGCCGATCAGGACGCCCACGGGGTGCGCGAGGATCATCGCGACGAAGACGTAGGAGAAGCCCGTCGCGGGCGCGGCGCCGCTCACCACGAGCTGCCAGTAGGTCAGGCCTCCCACCACGCCGACCCCGAACGCCAGGGCGAGCGCCTCCATCTCGATCTTGCGCCGCAGCTCGTCGGCTTCCTGGAGGTACCGGTGGTGTGCCAGCAGGGTTGCGACGCCGAGGAGGGCGGTGACGGCCACGCCCGCGAGGGATACGCCCAAGGGAAGCCATTCCCGCCGGATCGCCTGCGTGACGGCGACGAAGGAAGAGCCCCAGAGGAAGGACCAAAGGATGATCCGCCGCTGGTTATACCGATCGCGCTTCGGGCCGGCGCAGCGGCTGAAAAGAGAGTCGTCGGTGGTTTTCACGGGTACTGTCTCCTTGTCAGGATGGCAAGTTTGCTTGACAGAAGAAGAGTACAGGGTGCTTTCCTTCATGTCAAGCATGCTTGTCTAGTCCTAGCGAGGCACAGTGCCCACGATTTCCCCCTCCGGTCCCAACTCCGGATATCCCACCCCCCGTTCCCGGCACCGCGCCGCGATCTCTGGATAGACCCATTCGAACAAGGTCCGCGCGTGCGTCTCCGGGTCCAGCCGGGGGGCGTCGTAGAACCCCGCGGCCCGGCGTTGCCTCTGGGCTTCGAAGAGGATCAGGGCGGCGGCCACGGAGACGTTCAAGGAGGTGCCCATGCCTTCCATGGGGATGGTGATGACGGCGTCGGCTCCCGCCAGGGCTTCGGCGGTGAGGCCGTTGTCCTCGTTGCCGATGAGGAGGGCGGTGGGAAGGGTGTAGTCCGCGTCGCGGAAGGGGAGGGCGTCCGGGGTGGGGTGGGCGGCGAGGACGCGGAAGCCCCGGCCTTTCAGATGAGCGAGGGCGTCGGCCAGCGCCGGGTGCTTGTGGACGGGGAGCCACTTGCGGTTTCCCCCCGAGGCCGGACGGGAGATGTTGAGGCGGCCGCCGGGCCAGACGGCGTGCACCTCGGCGGCGCCAACGGCGTCGCAGCTCCTCATCACGGCGGCGAGGTTGCGGGGCACCTGGACGTGCTCCATCAGGACCGTCAGGTCCGGCTGGCGGCGGTCGAGGACGGCGCGGAGGCGGTGGTAGCGCTTGGGGGTGCTCATTGCGAGGAGCCTTGATAACATACGCCGCGCGGGCCGAGGTGCCCGAGGCGAGAATTCTGGGAGGGAGACCCCATGGCGATTGTAGAGAGCACATCCAGCAGCACCTTCGACCGCATCGTCGGCTATCTGGGAGACGAGGCGGACAATCTCCTGTCTTTCACCTGCAAGGGGATTCCCAAAGAGCAGATCGTGGTTCCCGGTCCCGATCACGTGGACAAGGTCTGGTCGCAGTCCGACCGCAAGCCGCAGGTGCTGGTGAACCTCCAGCGCCTCTACGGCACGGGGCGGCTGGGGAACACGGGGTACCTCTCGATCCTGCCGGTCGACCAGGGGATCGAGCACTCGGCGGCGGCCTCATTCGCCCCGAACCCGGCCTACTTCGATCCGGAAAACATCGTGAAGCTGGCCATCGAGTCCGAATGCAACGCGGTGGCCTCCACCATGGGCGTTCTCGGGATCGTGTCGCGCAAGTACGCGCACCGCATCCCCTTCATCGCCAAGATCAACCACAACGAGCTCCTCACCTATCCCAACAAGTTCCAGCAGATCCTTTTCGGGCAGGTGGAGCAGGCCTGGGAGATGGGCGCGGCGGCGATCGGCGCCACGGTCTACTTTGGCAGTGACGACGCGGACCGCGAGATCGTCGAGATCGCGGAGTGCTTCCACCGGGCCCACGAGCTGGGCCTGGCGACGGTGCTCTGGGCCTACACCCGCAACAACGCCTTCAAGAAGGACGGGGTGGACTACCACACGGCCGCGGACTTGACGGGGCAGGCCAACCACCTCGCCGTCACCATGGCGGCGGACATCGTCAAACAGAAGCAGGCCACGCTGAACGGCGGCTACCCGGCGCTCAACTACGGCAAGACGAGTCCCAGGGTCTACGGCGAGCTGGTGGCGGAGCACCCGGTGGACTGGAACCGCTGGCAGGTGGCCAACTGCTACATGGGCAAGGTCAGCCTGATCAACTCCGGCGGCGAGTCCAAGGGCGAAGCGGACCTCGCCCAGGCCGTGCGCACGGCGGTGGTGACCAAGCGCGCGGGCGGCGCCGGCCTCATCTCCGGCCGCAAGGCCTTCCAGCGCCCCATGAAGGAAGGCGTCGAGATCTTCCGTGCCATCCAGGACGTGTTCCTGTGCGATGAGGTGACGGTGGCGTAAGGGGGGTAGGGAACCGCCCCCCTGGGACCGCCGGCATCCCTGCCGGCCCTCTTTCGGGTTCCGTCTCGCCGATCTCGATCAGCCTCGACGGTGGGGGCGCAGGAAATCCGGGTCTCGCGCGTTTCTTGGGGAAGGGTGGGTCCGTCCGGGCCCCCGATCCCAAGGAGACCCGATGCCCCATTCGTATCTGAAGGTGCTCTTCTTTCTTTGCGCGGCCTTGGGCGTAGCTGCCGTGGCCCCGGCCCAGACCTGCCAGACGTTTTCCGCGGTTCCCTACGGCACCTATGCCGATGGGAACGGGCAGACCCAGGATCTGTTGCTCGACCTCCGCATCCCCACCGGAATCGGGGCGCCGGCGCCGCTCGTCATCTGGATTCACGGCGGCGGCTGGAGCGGCGGCAGCCGGACACCCATGCCGACGATGGTTTCGAACCTGTGCTCGCGGGGGTATGCGGTGGCGAGCCTCGACTACCGCCTGTCCGGCACCGCGATCTGGCCGGCGCAGATCCAGGACTGCAAGGGGGCGATCCGCTGGCTGCGCGCCCACGCGGCCACCTACAACCTCGATCCGAACCGCTTCGGCGTTTGGGGCTCGTCGGCCGGCGGCCACCTGGTGGCTCACCTGGGCACCAGCGGCGGGGTGGGCACGGTGACGGTCGGCAGCGCCACGGTGGACCTCGAAGGCAGCACCGGCGGCAACCTGGATCAATCGAGCCGCGTGCAGGCCGTGGTGGACTGGTTCGGGCCCACCGACCTGCTGCAGATGCGTTTTTATCCGAGCGGGATTCCGCACGACGATCCGGGCTCTCCCGAAAGCCATCTGATCGGCGGCGCGGTGCCGGACAACCCGGAGCTCGTGGCCACGGTGAATCCGGTCACATTCCTCTCGCCGGACGATCCGCCGTTCCTTCTGATGCATGGCACGGTGGACGACAGCGTGCCGTTCGCGCAGAGCGAGCTCCTTTACCGGGCCCTTCAGGCACGGGGGCTGCGCTCTACCTTCGTCCCCATCCTCGGTGCGGGCCACGGTGGGGGCGACTTCAATTCACAGGCCACTCTGGACACCATCAACAGCTTTTTCGACACCAACCTTCTGAACCTCGGCACCCCCGTCGTCAGCGTCACGGCCGGCGGCGAGGACGTCACCGAAAACGCGGGTTCGCCCATCACCTTCACTCTCTCCCGGACGGGCAGCACCGCCGCGCCCCTCACCGTGCGCACCAGCCTCTCCGGGACGGCGACGGTCAATGCGGACTACACGAGCTCCAACCTTCAGGTGACGATTCCCAGCGGCGCCGCGACGGGCACCGTGACGGTCACCCCGACCGACGACGCGGCCATCGAGGAGAAGGAGACCGCCGTCTTGACCCTTGCGCAGTCGACGGCCTACCGGCTGGCCGCGGGACAGACGGCCGCTTCCGTGACGATCGCCGACGACGAGAGCCCCGCGGGGCGCCCCACGGTCACCGTCACCGCCACGGACGGCGTGGCCTCCGAGACGGGTCCGGACGCCGGCACCTTCCGGATCACGCGGACCGGCAGCACGGCGGCCAGCCTCCAGGTGAGCGTCCGCCTGAGCGGCACCGCCACCCCGGGGGTGGACTACCCGGCGATAGCCACCCCGGTCACCCTGCCGAGCGGGCAGGCCGGGGTCAACGTTGCCGTGACGCCGGTCGCGGACAACGGGTTGGAGACCACGGAGACGGCCATCCTCACAATCAACCCCGCCCCGGCCTATGTGGTGGGAGCGGCGGCCTCGGCCGGCGTCCGTATCGGTGAACGCGACCAGGCCTCGACACTGCCGATCGTCTCCACGGTCGCGATCGATTTCCAGGCCTCGGAGCCGGGAACCAACGCCGGTACCTTCCTGGTCTCGCGGACCGGCAGCACCGCGGGTGCCCTCTCCGCCAACGTCACCCCGGCCGGCACCGCGACCGAGGGGGTGGACTACGCCACGCTCCCCCTGAGCGTCTTCTTCGGCCCCGGAGTCAATCGCGTCACCGTGCCGGTGACGCCTCTGGACGATGCCGGCGTGGAGGGAGCGGAGACGGTCACCCTGCGGGCCAACCCCGCGGCGGCCGTGCTCGCCGGCCCCGCGGGAACTCCGGTGATGATCAACGACAACGATTCTCCGTAGCCTCCCGGCCTGCCCTGGCCGGCAGGTCGCCGGCCATGGCATGATCGTGCTGGTTTTCTCCAATCATCAGCCCACTTTACGAGAGGCAAGGGGAAATGAAAACCGTCCTGAAGCTGCTGGCCGCCGCCGTGGTCCTGATCCTGGCCGCTCTGCTGTTCATCTTCTCCGGTCTGTACGACGTATGCCGCGAGCACTCCGGACTCCGGCCTGGTCGCCTGGATCCTGCGCACGACGCAGTCGCGTTCAGTGCACCGCGCCTATGAGCGCTTGGAAGGGACGTTGAAGATTCCTGACCTGGAGGACCCTCAGAGGATCCACGCCGGGCTGATCCTCTACAGCAAAAACTGCGCCGTGTGCCACGGGGCTCCCGGGGAGAAGGCGACGTCGATCAGCCAGGGTCTCAATCCCTATCCCCCGGACCTGGTGACCGAGGGGGAGGGCGAGCCGCTGGAGGCGTTCTGGATCACGAAGCACGGCATCAAGATGACGGGAATGCCGTCGTTCGGGGTGAGCCACTCGGACGAGGAGATCTGGGCGGTGGTGGCGTTTCTTCAGCGGCTGCCGAAGGTGACTCCGGAGGAGTACCAGGGGCAGATTCGCCAAGCGGTTCCGGCGGGGCCGTAGGGTGCGCTGCGCGCACCTTTTGCGCCCTGCCGTGGTGCGCACAGCACACCCTACTATCGGATAGACTTCGGCCCGCGATGGAGCTGGGCGATCTCAAACTCTCTCTGGTCAGCGACGGCGGGTTCCGCCTGGACGGCGGCGCCATGTTCGGCGTGGTGCCGCGGACCCTGTGGGAGAAGGTGAGCTCCTCCGGACGAGCGAGAACCGCATCCGCATGGCCACCAACTGCCTGCTGGTGGAGCGCGGGAACGACCTGGTGCTGATCGACACCGGCATCGGCGACAAGCGCGGCGCGAAGTTCGCGGACATGTACGGCATGGACCCGGAGGCCGTGCGGCTGCCGGAGTCGATCCGGCGGGCGGGGTACGAGCTGGAAGACGTCACCCACGTCCTGCTTTCCCATCTCCACTTCGACCACTGCGGCTGGAACACCCGTGAGGTGGATGGCAAGATCGTCCCCACCTTTCCCAAGGCGCGCTACTGGCTGCAGCGCGGCGAGGTCGAGCACGCCCGCCAGCCCAACGAGCGGGACCGGGCGAGCTACTTTCCGGACAACTGGGAGCCGCTGTTCGAGGCCGGTGTGGTCGAGCTGTTCGGCGACGAGGCGCGAGCCGGTGCCGGGGGTCAAGGCCGTCCGCGTGCCCGGGCATAACGCGGACATGTGCATCGTTCTCCTGGATGGGGCGGCGGATGGCGCGACGCGAAGGCGGTCTTCTGGGCCGACCTGGTGCCCCGCGGCCGCACGTCCCCTACCCCTGGATCATGGGCTACGACCTGTATCCGTTGACGACGCTCGACAACAAGAAGCTCTGGCTGCCCCGGGCGGCGGAGGGGGATTGGCTGTGCGTGTTCGAGCACGACCCCGACGTCCCCTTCGGGCGCCTGGTGGAGGAGAAGCCCGGCCGTTACCGGGCGGTCCCGGTCCCGTCGCCGACCTGACCGGCGCGGACCTGAGATCCTCGATCAACTCACTTGATCCCATTCAAGAGAATCCCAACCTTTACATATCGGAGATCGCGATGGCGCGAGAAGAATTCGACCTGATCATCATCGGCAGCGGCCCGGGCGGCTACGTCGCCGCGCATCCGCGCCGGGCAGCTCGGCATGAAGGTGGCGGTGGTGGAGAAGGACGCGAAGTTCGGCGGCACCTGCGGCCTGCGCGGCTGCATCCCCACCAAGGCGCTGCTGCACACCGCGTCGATGCTGGACGAGATCCGCGAGGCCGGCAGCCCTGGGCATCACCGTCGCCGAGCCGGTGCTCGACATCGGCAAGGCGCAGGACCGCAAGCAGAAGGTGGTGGACAGCAACGCCAGGGGCGTCGAGTACCTGTTCAAGAAGAACAAGGTCACCGGCCTGCGCGGCTTCGGCCGGGTCACCGGCCCCAACGAGGTGGAGGTCGAGGGGCAGGACGGCAGCAAGACCGCCTATGGCGCCAAGAACATCCTGATCGCCACCGGCTCGGTGCCGCGCGACATCCCCATCGCCCCGGCGGACGGCGAGCGGATCCTCAACTCCGACCACATCCTGGAGCTGCGCAAGGTGCCGGCCATCGCTGGCCGTGCTGGGCGCCGGCGCCGTGGGCACCGAGTTCGCCTCGATCTACACCTCGTTCGGCACCCAGGTGACGCTCATCGAGATGCTGCCGCGCGTCCTGCCGATCGAGGACGAGGAGGTCTCGGCCGAGCTCCAGAAGGCGCTGCGCAAGCGGGGGATCGACGTCATGACCGGCGTCAAGCTCGCTGAGCGCCGAGACGACGGAGACCGGCGTCACGCTTGAAGCTCGAGAAGGGGGCAAGAAGGACACGGTGGAGGCCGAGATGCTGCTGGTCGCCATCGGCCGCAAGCCGGTCACCGAGAACCTGGGCCTGGAAGCGCTGGGCGTCGAGCTGGAGCGCGGCTACGTCAAGGTCAACCCCTATATGCAGACCGCCGTGCCGCACATCTACGCCATCGGCGACGTGGTCAACACCCCGTGGCTGGCCCACGTGGCCTCCGCCGAGGGCATCCTGGCCGTGGAGCACATGGCGGGCTAGTCGCGCCAAGCCGATCAACTACGACCGCGTCCCCTCCTGCACCTACTGCGAGCCCGAGGTGGCGAGCGTCGGCCTGACCGAGGCCAAGGCGCGGGAGCGGGGCTACGACGTGGCGATCGGCAAGTTCCCCTTCTCGGCCCTGGGCAAGGCGCGCATCCTCGGCAAGACCGACGGGTTCGTCAAGGTGGTGCGCGACAAGAAGTACGACGAGATCCTGGGCGTCCACATCGTCGGCGCCCATGCCACCGACCTGATCGCCGAGGCCTGCGTGGCCCTGCAGATGGAGGGGACGGACGAGGAGCTGCTGCGCACCATGCATGCCCACCCGACCCTCTCGGAGGCGGTCATGGAGGCGGCCCACGCGGCCCACGGCGCGGCGATCCACATTTGATCCGGGTTCAGTAAGGAAGGCCATGGCAAGCATAGGAAAAAGCTGGGGCCCCCTCCACCCGCAGGTGGACAAGGGCGAGAAATTGGCGAAGACCGAGCTGCCCGGTGAGCGGCAGCTCGAGCTCTATCACTTCATGAAGCTGACGCGGATGGTCGAGGAGCGGCTGGGCAACCTCTACCGCCAGAACAAGGTGGTGGGCGGGCTGTACTCCAGCCGCGGCCAGGAGGCGACCTCCGTGGGGAGCGCCTACGCGCTGGAAGCGCAGGACATGATGGGGCCGCTCATCCGCAACCTGGGCTCGATGCTGGTGCGGGGCGTCAAGCCGCGCGAGGTCATGATGCAGTACATGGCCAAGAGCGACAGCCCCACCGGCGGCAAGGACGGCAACACCCATTTCGGGGATCTGAAGCGCGGCCTCGTGGCCCCCATCTCCATGCTCGGCGCGGTCATTCCGGTCATGGTCGGGGATCGCGCTCGCCGGGCCGCATGCAGGGGAAGGACCTGGTGGCCATGACCTACATCGGCGACGGCGGCACCTCGACGGGGGACTTCCACGAGGGGCTGAACCTCGCCTCGGTGCTCAACGTGCCGTTCGTCCTGATCGCCGAGAACAACGGCTGGGCCTACTCGACGCCCACCTCGCGGCAGATGCGGGTCAAGAGCATCGCCACCCGGGCGGCGGCCTACGGCATTCCCGGCGAGGCGGTGGACGGCAACGACGTGCTGGCCGTCTACGAGGCCACCAAGCGGGCCGTGGAGCGGGCGCGCAGCGGGGGCGGCGGGCCGACCCTGATCGAGGCCCGCACCTTCCGCATGAAGGGGCACGCCGAGCACGACGACGCGGGCTACGTGCCCAAGCACATGTTCGAGGAGTGGAAATTGAAAGATCCGATCGAGCGCTTCGAGCGCCATCTCCTGGGCAACAACCTCGCGACCGAGGACGACCTCGAAGGCGATCACGGCGAAGATCGACGCCCAGCTCAACGACGAGGTCGACTTCGCCCTCGCCTCGCCCATGCCGCCGCCCGAGCGGGCGTTCGAGGGGGTGTACGAGGAGCGCTGATGGCCGTCACCTACCTCGAAGCCATCCGCCAGGCGCTCTGGGACGAGATGGAGAAGGACGAGCGCGTCTTCATGCTCGGCCAGGACATCGGCACCTACGGCGGCGCCTTCCGCGTCACCGCCGGGTTCCTCGACAAGTTCGGCCCGGGGCGGATCATCGACACGCCCATCAGCGAGTCGGCCATGGTGGGCGCCGCCATCGGCGCGGCCATGATGGGCCTGCTGCCGGTCGTCGAGATGCAGTTCATCGACTTCATCTCCTGCGCCTTCAACCAGATCATCAACTTCGCCGCGCCCAACCACTACCGGTGGGGGCAGAAGGTGCCGCTGGTGGTCCGCGGCCCGTCGGGCGGCAACGTCCACGGCTCGGCGTACCACAGCCAGAACCCGGAGTCGTACTTCCAGCACACGCCGGGCTTGAAGATCCTGGCGCCGGGCACGGTGGCGGACGCCTATGGCCTCATGAAGGCGGCCATCCGCGATCCCAACCCGGTGCTCTACTTCGAGCACAAGTACCTGTACCGGCGGCTCAAGGACGAATTGCCCGAGGGCGACGGCGTGGTCGAGATCGGCAAGGCGCGCGTGGCCCGCGAGGGGCGCGACCTGTCCGTCATCACCTACGGTGCTATGCTCCAACTGGCGCTGGAGGCCGCCGGGCGCCTCGAAGCGGACGGCATCGACCTCGAAGTCATCGACCTCCGCACGATCAAGCCTCTCGACCAGGAGACCATCCTCGCGTCCGTCCGCAAGACCAGCCGGGTGATCGTCCTGACCGAAGAGCAGCTCACGGGCTCGGTGGCGGGGGAGGTCGCGGCGCGGATCTCGCAAGACGCTTTCCAATGGCTGGACGGGCCGGTGCACCGGCTCTGCTGCCCGGACACCCCGGTCCCCTTCAGCCCGACGCTCGAAGAAGCCTATCTGCCGAATGTCGACAAGCTCGTGGCCAAAGTGCGTGAGCTGTCTGCCTACTGACCGAAGAAGACTGACCAGAAAAAACTGACCAAGAAACTGACCTTGAAGACGGAAGAGATATACGGGAGAGCTTATGGCCACTGAAGTCGTGATGCCCCAGATGGGGGAGTCGATCGCCGAGGGCACCATCACCCGCTGGCTGGTGAAGGTCGGCGACAAGGTGGAACGGGATCAGCCGCTGTTCGAGATCTCGACCGACAAGGTCGACGCCGAGATCCCGAGCCCGGCCGCGGGGACGCTGCTGGAGGTCCGCGCCAAGGAAGGGGACACCGTCCCCGTGAACCAGGTCGTGGGCCTGATCGGCGAGGCGGGCGGGCGCCGAGCCCGCGGCCGCCCCGACGGGCGAAGCCGCTCCGGCCGCGCCGGAAGCGCCGGTCCCCGCCGCCACGGCGGAGCCGAGGCGGCCCCCACGGCGGTCGACACCAAGAGGGAAGAGACCGCCCGCGAAGGCGCCGAGCCGGCAGCTTCGGCTTCGCCCGAGCCTCAGCCGGCCGCCAAGGCGGACGAGGGTGAAGACGGCGAGGTGAGCGCCGAGGACCGGCTGCGCAAGTTCTCGAGCCCGCTCGTGCGGAGCATCGCGGCCAAGGAAGGGGTCAACCTCGAAGAAGTCCAGGGCACCGGAGCGCAGGGGCGCGTCACCCGGGACGACATCATGAAGCACCTGGAGGACCGCAAGGCGGCTCCGGCGCCCGCGGAGAAGCCGGCTGCCGCGCCAGCCCCCGCCCCCGCTCCGGCGGCAGCCGCACCGGCTCCTGCGCCGGCCCCCGCTCCCGCTCCGGCCCCCGCGGCGGCCCCCGCGGCGGCACCTCCGGCCCAGAGGCCGGCCGGCACCTTCCACGTTCCGGCCTACACGGCGGGCGAGAACGTCGAGATCGAGGCCATGTCCAAGGTCCGCCAGATCACGGCGGCCCACATGAGCTACTCCAAGGCCACCTCGGCGCACGTCACCACGGTCTTCCACATCGACTTCTCGAAGGTGAACAAGGCGCGGCTCAAGGCCCGGGACGGCTTCTTCAAGAAGGAAGGCACCAAGCTCACCTACATGCCCTTCATCTTCAAGGCCGTCGCCACCGGTCTCAAGGCCCACAAGAGCGTCAACGCCGCCATCGACGGCACCAACATCGTCTACAAGAAGGACATCAACATCGGCATGGCGGTCGACATGGGCGCACGCGGCCTGATCGTGCCGGTGATCAGGAACGCCGACCAGCTGAGCCTGGTGGGCCTCGCCAAGACGGCCAACGACCTGGCCGACCGGGCGCGCGGCAAGAAGCTGAAGCCCGAGGAGACCCAGGGCGGCACCTTCACCGTCACCAACCCCGGCGTCTTCGGCAGCCTCTTCGGCACCCCGATCATCAACCAGCCGCAGGTGGCGATCCTGGGCATCGGCGCCATCGAGAAGCGCGCCATCGTGGTCGAGGACGAGGACGGCAACGACTCCATCGTCATCAAGACCATGTCCTACTTCGGCATCTCCTACGACCACCGCCTGGTGGACGGCGCCGACGCCGACCGCTTCATGATCGACGTCAAGAAGGTCATCGAAGAGGGCACCTGGGACGAGCTGAACGCCTACGTCTAAGCGTTCGCCGGCCTGAGCGAAGTTTCCGAGAGCCCGGGGCGACCCGGGCTCTTTTGCTTTTCATAACGTTCATGGCCCCCGGCACGTATACTCGGGAGAGTCTGCGCAAAGGGAGGCTGGATGAAGCGGATCGCTCTGGGGTTCTTGCTCGGGTGGTGGGTCGCTGGTAGTGCTTCCGCTGAAATCCGTTTCCTGGACGACCGGGGCGAAGCGATCACGAGCCCGCTGGAGGCCTGTTTCCAGACGGACCGCCGGACGGAATGCGTGAATTCAAGCTCCGGCGGCGTTGCCCAACCCCCTGGGCAGTTCCTGATCCTCCGCGTCGAAGGGCCTGATCACGGTCCCGCATCCCTCCGGTACGAAGCTCTCGAAGCCCGGAGGGCCATCTCCTCGCCCGGATTCCTCGAAAAGCCCTGCTCAAGATCGAAAAACTGCCGGCGGAGCCGCTGACCGTCTCCCTTTTCGACAAACGGGCCGCCTCTTTTGACAAGCCGGTGTTCAGCGCCAAGGGTGTGGGGATGCAGGGGATCAAGATCCCGGCGGGGGATTTCCTCGTCTCCCTCTCCTCGGGCCGCCAGGCTCCCGACCTCCATTTGCTGTCGACCCTGCCGGGGTCCGAAACGAGCGTCGAATACCGGCCGCGCCGGGGCTGGTCCCTGGTGCTGCGCTGCCGTGGCGCCAACAGCGCAAAGCCTCTGGCGTCGTCGTCCGTATCCCTGGAATCCGTCCTGGGCTACGACGCGCCGAACCGGCCGATCGAGGAGACGAAGACCGGGGAGGACGGCCTCGCGATTTTCTCGGGTCTCGCCGGCAGGACCGTGGCAGCCGGTGTCAGCCATTCCGAGTATCTGCCCCAGAAGGTCCAAGGCCTCTCCGCAGCTCCGGGCAATCTGGCTTTCCGGGAAGTTGTCTTGGAAGAGGGCGGACGGGTGCGCGCGAAGGTTCTGGTGGACGGTCAGGCGCAGGCAGGCGTCCTTTGCCAGGTCATAGATCCTCCTCAGGCCGCTAATAAAAAATCCAGTCAGCTTTACGAAGGTATGACCAACCGCGAGGGGATCTGCAGCAGCCAGAAACTGCCAGCCGGTTCCTACCTGCTCTTCGTTGACCTCCAGAGAACGGCGTGGCCGTTTGAGCCGCACCCTGGTCATCAAAACGGCTCAGACACCGAGGAGGAGTTTGCTCTTTCAAAAATCCGCCTCAGCGGCAAGGTCTCCCGCGGGAACGATCCCGTTCCTGGATTAATAATTCATGTCTTGGAGAACAACGAGGAGCTGAAGTGCGCTCTTGGGAGGGCTGGAGGGGCTGAGCGGAGAGGATGGGACGTACGAGATCGCTCTGTGGAAGCCGGGCCAGTATCGTAGTGGCTCTCTTCGAATCTTCCAAAGTACTCCACACATGCTGGCTCAAAAAAGCATTACCGTCGAGGCGGGAGACGAGGCGAAAACCATCGACTTCCCCTTGGAGAGCGCCTCCGTTCGCGGCAAGGTCGTTGACGAGAAGGGAAACCCACTAGGCGACGCGGATGTGACATTGCGCTGGAACGCCATGAATCGCCGGGATTCTACGAACGAGCAGGGTGAGTTCGAATTCCTCTTGGAGAAGATGGAAGGGGAGACGTAGAGGCAGCGAAGACAGGATACCGGCCTTCTCCGTTGCAGGAGGTCGCCTTGGCGGATGAATCTGAATTGCCGCTGGTTACCCTGGTGCTCGAAAAAGAAAAGGTTTTCAAGGGAACCCTGTCCTCCGCGTCGGGTTTGCCTGTGGTGGGCGGGTGGGTCGGGGCCTTGAAAAGCTATCTCGGCGACGACTATATCTATCCGCCTCAGCAGGGACGCACGAACGCTGAAGGCAAGTTTGAGGTGGCGCCGATCCCCGGAGTCCGCAACCGCCTCTTCGCGAGCGGACCGGGCTGTCCCCTCTCTTTCTTCGAGCCGCTCAATTCAGAGGGAGACCTGGCGCTTCGCTGCCAGGGCCAACCGGCGGTGCTCGACCTCACGCTGACGGATTCACAGGGAAACCCGTTTCCAAACGCCGAGGTGATCCTGCGCCAGGGGAACGTCATCCTTCCGAGACCTCTTCTCAGGTTTCACCTTTCTTCTCTTGGCGGCCTCAGCGCCCAGACGGACGCTTCCGGACGCCTGGTGATCCCCAACCTGGCCCCGGGCGACTACGACATCTTTCTCGCCAAAGGCCGGAGCGAGGGGATGATCGAGGCCGGCTCCCGGATCGGCTATCTGCAGGCCGTGCGGCTGATTCCCTTGAACCCCACCGTGCTGACGATCATTGCCTTCTAAGTTCATCCCAAGACGATGTCCGGCGAAAGCGCCCCAAAGCCTCCTCAAAACCGTCGTTGAGCTGGTCTTCGGGCCAGCCTCCCGCATAGTCTTCGAAGCGCTCTGCCGGGCGAGCGCCCTGCCGCCGAGCAAGCTCCTCGAAGGAGAGGCTAGGGTTCCAGTAAGCGCCGGCTTCAACGGGGAGAGTCGCATGTAAGTTGCTTTCGTCCTTCAGTTTCGGGATGGCCACCGAGCACCTCCTCTCGTCTTTCCAGAGTACCGGGTGTTCCTCTGTTCCGCAAGACGTGCATCGGTTCCGGAGCTTCTGGACGAAGCGCTATACTTTCCCCGTCATGGCGTTGCTCAGAGAAAACGAAGAGATCTTGATGTCGGGCGAAGAGCTGTTCCGTCACCCCGATTTCGGGCCTTGTGAGCTGGTGAATGGGAGGGTCGTGCCTTTGGCTCCGACGGGGCATGGTCATGGGTTTGTGGAGAGCAACGTCGCGGGCGAGCTTCGGAGCTGGGCGCGGTCGAGAGGGATGGGCCGAGTCCTCACGGGCGAGGTCGGAATCTACATTCGCCGGAATCCGGATACGGTCCGTGGAGCGGACGTCGTCTACATCTCGAACGATCGCTACGCCAAGCGGGGCTCGGCGGGCTACCTCGACGTTCCTCCGGAGATCGTCGTCGAGGTCTTGTCTCCGGATGACCGCTGGAACGACGTCCAGGACAAGCTGGAGGACTACTTCTCGGTGGGCGTCGGTCGCGTCTGGGTCATCGACTCCAAACGGCGCAGGGTCTCTGTCTACAGCTCGCTCAGCAGCATCCGTCAGCTCCAGGAATCCGAGGATCTCGTCGACGAAGATCTTCTTCCCGGATTCCGCTTGCGGGTCTCCGACCTCTTCGACTGAGACTCCAAGTCCCCTTCCCGCCAGATACCTACGGCAGCGTTTCCTCGCCGCTCCGGCCCGCCCGGTAGAGCAGGGTGGCCACGGCCAGCACGAGGGCGACTCCCACCACGGTTCCGGCCGGGCCGGTGATCCAGTTGAAGTCCTTGCTCGCGAAGTGCCAGGAGTCGAGCCAGCCGCTCCAGCCTGGCCCCCCTGCTTGCTCGCGACCAGGCCGGCGATCGCGACGCCGGCGAGCCCTTCGCCCGCGATCATCCCCGAGGCGGCGAGGACTCCGGCGTTCCCTTCCTTCGCACCTTCCTTCTGGCGCGCGTCGACGAGCCGGCGGACGACACCGCCGAGGAAGATCGGCGTCAGGCTGCCCAGGGGCAGGTAGAGGCCGACGGCGAACGCGAGGCCCGGGAGCCCGGCGAGCAGGCCGCTGAGCGAGAAGGCGGCGCCCGTGCCCACCAGACCCCAGGGGAGCGAGCCGGTGAGCACGCCGTCGATCACCGTTTTCATGAGCGTGGCCTGGGGCGCCGGCAGCTCCGGTGAGCCGAAGGTGAACGCCTTGCCGAGGAGGAGCACGGTGCCGGCGACCGCCCAGCAGGCGAACGCGGCGCCGAGGAACTGCCCGACCTGCTGCTTGGCAGGGGTGGCCCCCACGAGGAAGCCGGTCTTCAGATCCTGCGAGATGTCGCCCGCCTTGGAGGCCGCGATGCAGACCACCGTGCCCACGGTGAGGATGGCGGCGCGGGCGGAAGGGTCCGTCCAGCCGCAGAGCACGAAGATCAGGGCGACGCCGAGGAGCGTGACCAGCGTCATGCCGGAGGTGGGGTTCGAGGAGACGCCGATCAGGCCCACGATGCGGGAGGAGACGACGACGAAGACGACGCCGAAGATCCCCACGCCGAGAGCGGCGGCCAGGCGGGGGACGAAGCTCATCTCGCCCGCGAGCAGCCCTGGTACGGAGACCAGCGCCAGCACGACGACCGCGGGACCCGCCAGCACCACCCAGCCGGGCACGTCGCGGTCGGTCCGGGGCACGGCCTCACCAGACTCAGGACCGGTTCCCTGCCGTTTCAACCCCTTGAGGACGGCCGCCAGGGATTGGGACATCACCGGCAGGGCCCGCAGCACCGTGACGATGCCGGCCGCGGCCACGGCCCCGGCGCCGATGTAGCGTACGTAGCGCGACCAGATCTGCCCGGCCGTCATGTCGGCGATCGGCATCGTGGCCTCGGGGAACAGCGGAGCGGTGAGCCCGGCGCCGACCAGGGCGATCAAGGGCGTGAGCACCATGGCGGAAATGAGGCTTCCCGACACCATGATCGAGGACTGCTTGTAGCCCAGGATGTAGCCCACGGCGAGAAGCGCCGGGGCGATCTCCAGGGCAAGCTCCGCCTTGGGGAGACCGGGCACGTGGGCCGCGAGGTCCGGCCGGATGAGGCAGAAGGCGCCGATGGCGAGCTTGATCAGGGCGCCTACGCCCAGGCCGATGAAGATCCACCGGCCGCCGCCCGACTCCGCCGCCGTGGCGCGCAGAACCTCGGCGCACGCCGTGCCTTCCGGATAGGGGAGCTCGTCCGCGCTCTTGACGATGAGCAGGCGCCGCAGCGGCACCATGGCCGTGATCCCCAGGATGGCGCCCAGGAACGCCAGGCTCGCCACCTGCCAGAACGGCGGCACCATGCCCCAGAGGAAAAGGGCCGGGATGGTGAAGATCGTGCCGCTCGCGAGCGAAGAGCTGGCGGAGCCGATCGTCTGGGCCATGTTGGCTTCGAGGATCATCCCCCCGCGCCGGCTGTTCATCAGGCGGAAGGCCGCCACGGTGAGGACGGCGATGGGAATCGACGTCGAGACCGTGAGCCCCACCCGCAAGCCCAGGTAAGCGTTGGCGGCGCCGAACAGGATGCCGAAGAAGATCCCGGCCACGGCGGCCCGGACGGTGAACTCGACGACCGACTCGTCGTCCCGCGAAAGCGGCGGATTCATACGCTCCTCCCTCTTGTACGGCAGGCGGTCGAAAGACGGACGGGAGGGTAGCACAGCAGGAGATGCTGCTTGCCCTTTGTGCCTGTCTTGAGCCCGGAGGGCGTCCTACTCATAGCCCCGGGTGTAACCCGGGGACCGCGGAGGCGCCGGTTGACGCCGCGCCTCCCTCACCCCACCAGCCGGCCGTACAGCTCCTCGTACTCCTTCCCCTGAATATCCCAGGAGTAGTCCTTCGCCATGCCGTTCTGCATCAGCTTTTCCCACGTGGGGTGGTGCTGGTAGGTGTCGAGCGCGTAGTCGAGGGCCCAGCGCAGGCCGTGGGGGGCGAAGTGGTCGAAGACGAAGCCCGTGCCCTGGCCGGTGGCGGAGTCGAAGAGATCGACCGTGTCGGCCAGGCCGCCGGTCTTGTGGACCACCGGCGGGGTGCCGTACTTCAGGCTGTACATCTGGTTCAGGCCGCAGGGCTCGAACTTGGACGGCATGAGGAACACGTCCGCCGCGGCTTCGATGCGGTGGGCGAGCGGGTTGTTGAAGCCTTTATAGAACCAGGCCTTGCCGGGAAACCGCATCTGCAGCCACTGGAAGAACTCCTCGTACTTGCTCTCGCCGCTGCCAAGGGCGATCAGGCGGACGTCCCGCCGGTAGAGGATCTCGGGCAGCACGTCGAAGCAGAGGTCGAACCCCTTCTGGGCCGTGAGGCGGGAGACGATGCCGATGACCGGCGCCGCCGTGCGCTCGTCGAGCCCCGTCTCGCGCAGCAGGCTCCGCTTGCAGTTGCGCTTGCCGGAGAGGTCGCGGGCGGAGTAGTGGTAGAAGAGGTGCGGGTCCTTCTCGGGATTCCACTCGCCGTAGTCCACGCCGTTGACGATGCCGGCCAGCCGGTCGCCCCGGGCACGCAGCAGGCCGTCGAGGCCGAAGCCGTTCTCCGGCGTCCGGATCTCGCGGGCGTAGGTGTGGCTGACGGCGGTGATGAAGTCGGCGTGGAGAATGCCGGTCTTCATGAAGTTGAGGGCACCCAGGGCGAGATCCTGGGCGTCCAGCCAGTGCATGTGCTTGCCCAGGCCCAGCTCGTCGACCAGCCTGGAGTGAACGAGCCCCTGAAATCCAAGGTTGTGGATGGTCAAGACCGTGCGCGTGCGGTCGAACAGCCGGTCCCAGGAGTACAGGGCCTTGAGGAGGACCGGCGCCAGCGCCGTGTGCCAGTCGTGGCAATGCACCACGTCCGGTCCCCAGCCCATCCGCTGGCAGGAGTCGAAGGCCGCCCGCGTGAGCACGGAGAAGCGCAGCCCGTCCACCGCGTCGCCGTGGTAGATCCCCTCGGCGCCGAACAGCTCGGGGCAGTCCACGAAGTACACCCAGAGATCACTGCCCGGGAGCTGGGCCGTGAGCAGCGAGAACGTGTACTGCCGCGAGCCCACGGCCAGCGGGACGTTCTGGATGAAGTCCACGGGCGTGAACGTCTCGGTGCGCCGGGCGATCTGGGCGTAGAAGGGGAGGAAGAGGCGCACGTCGTGCCCCGCCCGGTGGAGGTGGCTCGAGAGGCCCGACGACACGTCGCCCAGGCCGCCCGTCTTGGCGAACGGGGCGGCCTCGGAGGCGATCTGGCAGATTTTGAACGGCATGGGGATCAACCGGTCCATCAGACGATCGTGCCAGGAGGGAGCACCGCGCCCTTGGGCACCACGATGATCCCCTCGCGGATGCAGTAGTTGTCCGCGTCGGCGTGCTGCACCCCGGCGGCGTTGACCAGCTTGCAGCCGTCGCCGATGCGGGTGTCGAAGTCGATGATGGCGTTCTTGATGTGGCAGTCGCGGCCGATCCCCAAGGGGATCTGGCCGCTCCCCGGCGGCAGGCTCTCCCAGGTGCTGGCGCCCATGACGATCGAGCGCTCGATCACCGAGCCGGAGCGCACGGTGGCGCGGACGCCGACGATGGAATCCGTCACCCGGCTGCCGGAGAGGATGCTCCCCTCGCTCAGGATGGAGCACTGGACGAAGCACTCCGTCGACCTTGGTGCCGGGCAGGAAGCGCGGGTGGGTGAAGATCCGCAGGTCGGGGTCGTACAGGTTGAGCGGCGGCAGCGGCAGCGTGAGGTCGAGGTTCGCCTGGTGGAAGCTCGGGATGGTCCCGATGTCCGTCCAGTAGCCGTTGTGCGGAAAGGCGAAAACCTTGTAGTTGCCGAGCGCCTGGGGGAGCACCTCGCGGCCGAAGTCGATGGTCGAGGTCCCCACCAGCAGCTCGCGCAGCACCTCGGAGCGGAAGATGTAGATCCCCATGCTCGCGAGATAGGAATCCGGCGGCACCGGGAAGCCGAGAGCCGCCTCGGTCTGCGGGATCGAGCGCGATGGCGTCGAGCTGCGGCCGCCTCCGTGGGCTTCTCCACGAACTCCACGATGCGCCCCGTCGGGTCGAGCCGCAGGATGCCGAAGGCCGAGGCCTCCGCGCGGGTCACGGGCTTGACGGCGATCGTCACGTCCGCGCCGCGGTCGCGGTGGGCCTTCACGAACTCGGCTGATGTTCATCAGGTAGAGCTGGTCGCCCGAGAGGATCAGCACCTCGGGCGGGCTTCGATTCCAGGAGCCGCGGCAGGGTCTGGCGCACGGCGTCGGCCGTGCCCTGGTACCACTCGCGGCGGTCCATGGTCTGCTCCGCCGCCAGAATGTTGACGTAGCCGAGGCTGAAGGCGGAGAAGCGGTAGGTCTGGTTGATGTGCCGGTGCAGGCTCGCGCTGTTGAACTGCGTGATGACGAAGATCGATCGATCCCGGCGTGCAGGCTGTTGCTGATGGGGATGTCGATCAGGCGGAACTTGCCGCCCACCGGCACCGCGGGCTTGGCCCGGTCTCGCGTCAGAGGCCAGAGCCGGGTGCCTTGACCGCCGCCCAGGATCGCTGTGACGACCTTTTCCATGACACCTCCCCCCAATCGCGTGGGATCTTACAGCAGAGGACGCCGGAAGCACGTGCTCTCCGGCTCCGCTACAATTCCGTCCATGTCCGCCCTGCTCGCAATGCCCGTGCCTGCCGACCCGCCGCCCCCTCCACTGGGACTACCTGGGCCGCGTCCGCTACGCCGAGGCCGTGGAGCTTCAGCTCGCGGCGCGAGCCGCTCTCAAGGCCGGGGAAGGGCCGGAGCGCCTGCTCCTCCTGGAACACCCGCACGTCTACACCCTGGGCCGGAACGCCAGCGAGGCCGACATTCTGGCGGGGCCGGACTGGCTGCGCGCCCGCGAGATCGAGGTCGTGGAGTGCGACCGCGGCGGCCAGGTCACCTACCACGGGCCCGGGCAGCTCGTGGGCTATCCCATCGTCAACCTGAGCCCCGACCGGCGGGACGTCCGGCGCTACGTGCGCGACCTCCAGCAGGTGCTCATCCGCACTCTTGCCGACTACGGCATCACGGCTGAAGGGCGCGACGGCCAGGCCTTCGTGGGCGTCTGGGCGGGGGAGGAGAAGATCGCCTCGATCGGCGTTCACCTCTCGCGCTGGATCACCACCCACGGCTTCGCCTTGAACGTTTCGACCGACCTCTCCTACTTCGCGGGGATCATCCCCTGCGGTCTGCACCAGGTGCGCATGACCTCCATCGAGCGCCTCACGGGCCGGGCGCCCCGACTTGGCCGAGGTCGCCGAGGTCTACGCGGGGCACTTCGGTGAGGTCTTTGACCGGGATCTTGTAACTTCCTCCGTACCGCTTCAGGTTGCCGGGATTTGAAGGAGCCCGCCGGCGTGCATCCTCCCCAGGCCGTCGCCATCGGTCTCAACGCCGTGATCATGGCGGTCACGGAGGAGATGCCGCGCTTCCTCACCGTCTGGCGCGAGTCTCCGGACGGCGCTCCCTCCGAGGAGGCCCTCCCCTTCGGCCCCCTGGAGCCGGAGACCGACCGCACGCTCGACCGCGGCCTCCGGCGCTGGGTGCGCGAGCAGACCGGCCTCGACCTTGGCTACGTGGAGCAGCTCTACACCTTCGGCGACCGCAACCGGGACCCCGGCGAGAGCCGTGGCGGCGCCCGGGAAGTCTCCGTGGCCTATCTCGCCCTGGTGCGGGAGGTCTCGGTGGGGCGCGGGGCGAGCTGGCGCGACGGCTACGAGTTCTTCCCCTGGGAAGACTGGCGCTCCGGGCGTCCGGCCCTCATCGACGGCGCCATCGCCTCCGGGCTCCTGGACTGGATCGCCGCGGCCCCGGACCCGGCCGTCCGGCAAGAGCGCCGCGAGCGGGTGGACATCGGCTTCGGTCTGGGTGGCGCCCCGTGGGACGGCGAACGGGTGTTGGAGCGTTACGAGCTCCTCTACGAGGCCTACCTCGTGCCCGAGGCTTGGCGGGACCGCGAGGCCATCGGCCGCACCGAAGACGCGCGCCGCCCGGTCCCCGCCGCCCGTCCCGATCTCCTGCCGGGCCGCGCCATGGCCTTCGACCACCGCCGCATCCTCGCCACCGCCCTCGGCCGCCTGCGCGGCAAGCTCAAATACCGCCCCGTGGTCTTCGAGCTTCTCCCCCCTTCCTTCACCCTGCTCCAGCTCCAGAGGGTGGTCGAGGCCCTCTCCGGGGTCCGCCTCCACAAGCAGAACTTCCGCCGCTTGGTGGAAAACGCCGGTCTCGTCGAAGGCACCGGCCAGGACGTGCAGACCGGCGGCCGCCCCGCCGAGCTCTTCGTCTTCCGCCGCGAGGTGCTCCGCGAACGCCCCGCCCCGGGCGTGGGGCTGCCGGGCGTGCGGCGGGGCTAAGGTTCCTTCACGGCGGCCTCCGCCCTCCGATACCTCCTCCCTTCTGTCACGCTTGTGCTGTATCGCGCACCTTGACTTTATAGAAGCCACGAAGGTGCTCTCCTCGTTGAGTGCCCATCGCCCGGGCTTGGCCCCGGACGCCCCTCACGTGCAGTATCACGAACTGGCCGGAGGCCCCGCCTCGTCCGGCCTCAGAGGATCTATCGCCATGCGCAACGCTCTCCTCGTCGCCATGCTCATCGCGTTCGTCTCGTCGGCGGTTCTGGCACAGAACCCCAACCGGCTGGCGGTCGACGTGCGCAATCCGTTCTCTTCCGCGGCCGAGAACCACACCGACGCCCAGTGGTGCGCACCCAACCATTGGAAGCCCTGGCTCGGCGACTGGGCGTGTGATGTCTGGGTGGACAACGGCACGGCCGACATCAACTTCTCGCTCGCTTGCGGCAAGCCGGTCTACCTCAAGGTCTCGCCCAGCACGCTCTCGGCCGGCATGGTCCCCGACAAGGTGCGGGCCAAGGTGGTGTACACCAGTACGGCCTGCGCCAACGGCCAGTACTCCTCTGGCGGCTATGCCCAGAAGTATCAGATTTATGCCACCTACCGCGGAGTCGAGGTCGACCTCGGTTGGGTCCTCTTCGCCCACCTCGACAACCTCGTCTACAGCACCGGCCAGTGGATCGAGGATCCGATGAACACCTACGTGGGGACCACGTTCAGCGGCTCGACCTACAGCAACTGCTGGGGGAGCTGCCACGTCCACGTGGAGTTCTACAACAACTCGGGCTGGGCCTGCTGGCAGAACCTGGCACCCGGCCGCACCGGAATCCCCGCCTGGGGCAAGAGCTCGATCATGGGCAAGCTCGGCGGCGCGCTGAGCGGCGCGGCGGGTCAGTGCCCGGTTTGCAGCAATGAGGAGAGCCTGGCGTGCAGCACCTGGGACAACGACCTCGGCGGCTGCGACGCCAAGGGCCTGTATGACTCCAATCCCGCCAACGACACCCAGGACTGCGCCTACTTCCTGGCCACCAACAAGTGCCGGCCGCGCGGCACCCCCAACTGCCTCGGGGGCCTCACCGCGTTCTGCAGCTCCACCAACAGCGAGACTTTCGCCTGCAGCACCTGGGATGGCAATGTCACCGCCTGCGATCAGCACGGCCTCTACGACCCCAACCGCTCCGACGATACCCAGGACTGCGCCTACCACTTCGACACCGGGCGCTGCCTCTCCCGCGGTACCTCGAACTGTGCCACCGGCTGCACCTGGTGCTGGGACTGCACGAGCTGCCCGCAGTAGCGCCGCACTGCGCTGACAGGGCTGGGGAGGCCCCGCCCCGTCACGCTTCAGGGATATTGCGCAACATTAAAACAACTCCGACAGGAGGATCTATCGTTATGCGAAACGCTTTCCTCGCCGCCCTGCTCCTCGCGTTCGTCCCGCCGGCGGTTCTGGCGCAGAACCCCAACCGGCTGGCGGTCGACGTGCGCAATCCGTTCAGTTTCGCGGCCGAGAACCACACAGACCCCAGCTTGTGCGTGCCCAGCCATTGGAAGCCCTGGCTCGGCGACTGGGCGTGCGATGTCATGGTGGACAACGGCACGACCGGTGTCAATTATCCGGCCGCTTGCGGCAAGCCGGTCTATCTCAAGGTCTCGCCCAGCACGCTCTCGGCCGGCATGGTCCCCGACAAGGTGCGGGCCAAGGTGGTGCACACCGGTATGTCCTGCGCCAACGGCCAGTACTCCTACGGCGGCTATGCCCAGAAATACGAGATCTATGCCACCTACCGCGGGGTCGAGGTCGACCTCGGCTGGGTCCTCTTCGCCCACCTCGACAACCTCGTCTACAGCACCGGCCAGTGGATCGAGGATCCGATGAACACCTACGTGGGGACCACGTTCAGCGGCTCGATCACCAGCGCATGCTGGGAAGGCTGCCACATCCACGTGGAGTTCTACAACAACTCGGGCTGGGCCTGCTGGCAGAACCTGGCGGTCGGCCGCACCGGAATCCCCGCCTGGGGCAAGAGCTCGGTCATCGGCAAGCTCGGCGGCGCGCTGGGCGCGGCGGGTCAATGCCCGGTTTGCAGCAATGAAGAGAGCCTGGCGTGCAGCACCTGGGACAACGACCTCAGCGGCTGCGACGCCAAGGGCCTGTATGACGCCAATCCCGCCAACGACACCCAGGACTGCGCCTACTTCCTGGCGACCAACAAGTGCCGGCCGCGCGGCACCCCCAACTGCCTCGGGGGCCTCACCGCGTTCTGCAGCTCCACCAACAGCGAGACTTTCGCCTGCAGCACCTGGGATGGCAATGTCACCGCCTGCGACCAGCACGGCCTCTACGACCCCAACCGCTCCGACGACACCCAGGACTGCGCCTACCACTTAGACACCGCGCGTTGCCTCGCCCGCGGCACCTCGAACTGCGCCACCGGCTGCACCTGGTGCTGGGACTGCACGAGCTGCCCGCAGTAGCGCCGCACCGCGCCGACCGTTGACCGGGAGGGGGGCGGCTCTTCAGAGCTCGAGCTCTGAAGAGCCGCGAGCCCGGTCCATCAAACCGGCCGTCATCCACGCGATCAGCACTATGGCGGGGAGCGAAAGCGGCAGCAGAAGCCGGGAGAAGGAGCTCTGCACGTGGACCGCGACCGGATCCCACATGCTGAAGAAATAGAGCAGGGCGAAAAACGGCAGGGGCGCGGCCGCGGCTCCCACGAGGAGGAAGCTCCGCCGCGACCGGTGCGCCCAGAGCGCAAAGATCGCGGCCACCGGGAACAGCATCCACAAAAGCCCCCAATCCCCAATGTCCAGAGCCCTCTTCGCCATTTCCCGGCCGATCTCATTCCAGAGGTACAGCCGCTCGCGCAGCAGGCCGAGGCTCACCGGATAAAAGACCGCGGCGGTCTCCACCGGGGTCAAGGCCACGAAGGCCCGCCAGGCGAGGAGGACCCCCGCGCCCGGCGCCGCGAGCCGGAGCAGGCCGCGCCAGCCTGGGCGGCCGAGCACGAGGAAGGCCAGCGCGAGCAGGCAGACCCAGAGGATCATCCCCTCGTCCTTGGTCCAAGGGAGAGCCGCGGCCAAGCACCCCGCCAGCCATAGGTCGCCCGGACGCGCGGAGCCCACCGCCTGGAAGACATAGAACAGGGCCCCCAGGTAGTACACCGCCAGCGGGAAATCCGCGTAGCCCGAGGTGGCGCTCCCCGCTCCCAGGATCTCGAGCGGAGTGAAGGTGAAAAGGGCCACCGCCAAGAGCGCCGTGGCCGTCCCCAGCCGCGAAGCGAGCGACACGAGCAAGCCTGCTGCCGCCAGCGCGAAGAGTGCCCCCGCCACGTTTCCATACACCTCGTGAATGCCGCCGTTCCAGACATAGAACCAGGCACGGAAGAACGGCACGAGGAGTGGATAGGCCGGGTGCGACCACGCCCGGCTGCCATCCTGGAAGTAGTCCCACGGTGGCCCCCCCTGGGCAAAGATGGCGTCCGCCTTGATCTCCCATACGAACAGGCCGTCCCACTCGAAGCGGGTGGTCGCCGCGAGCCAGGTAACCGCCAGGCTGAGCGGCAGCGCGACGGCGCAGAAGAGCCCGATTCCCTCGATCCGCGGCCGCCGCCGGACCCAGCGCGCCACGCCCGCCGTGCCCAGGGCGAAGGCGAGGAGCGTCACCAGCCGCACGGACCCGGGGCCGGGCAGCAGCATCGAAAGCCCCCACCAGGCGAGGGTGACGAACAGCACCCCCAGCAGCACAGAGAGCGCCGCGACCTCCCCGAGCGAAACCCGTTCCCGCCCGGAGAGTGCCAGGGCCGTGGCTCCGAAGCCGGCGATCAGGAGGACGGCGGCCGCGGCGAGGAACAGAAGGAGGTCCATGGCTGGTTGGCATCCTGCGGGGGGATCCGCAGCAGGGCGAAATCGGGCGCGAGCCGCTCCGCGGCGGCCGTCCCCGGGTCCCATCGGTAGAAGAGGACGGCGGTGATCTTCTGATCAGAGTCCAGGGGGACCGTCATCTCCTCCGATCCCTCCAGGCAACTGAGCCCGCCCACCTGGTGTGGCAAGGCGAGGAGGCTGACCGTGAAGAGGGTCTGTTTGAGCTCGGGGCTTTCGCCCGGCCCAACCAAGACGACGGCGTCTTTTTCCGGAACCCTGGCGAGAGCCTGCCGCACGGACTCCGCGCCCTTCTCGAGCTTCAGGGGCGAAAGGATCGAATCGCTCGACGCCCGGGCCGAGAACGGGACGCGGACCCGCATCCCCACCCGGACGCGCAACGACCAAGCGCCCAGAGCGAGCGCGCAGACCACGGCAGCGAGCCAGACGTATCGCACTGAAAGATACCGCACTGAAGAACATCCTACCGCAAGCCACCCTCCGCGCCCCCACGAGCTTCATCCAGAATCAGAACTTTCTCCGTAGGGGTTTGTATAAGGAGGAAGACATGGAAAAGAACACTCTGCGTCCCAAGAAACTCGCCCTCAAGTCCGAAACCCTCAGGCGGCTCGAAGCCGGTCAGCTCGAAGCCGTGAAGGGAGGCGCTGGCACCACCACGGTGGCCACCATCATCTTTACCGAAGGAGCCTGCGAAGGGTATAGCTGGCTGAGGCGCTGCTAGAGCCGTCCGGTCGCACCGAACTCTCCCGCCGATCCCCGGCCCCTCTCTTCCCTCAGGGGAAAACGGGTCGGGGATCGTCCTCTCTCCTCGCCGAACCCTCCGGCGCGGCCCCGCCTCCTCTCCCGTAACCGCCTCACTCTGGCCGGTTGAGGAAGATCTATAGCCCGATTCCTCTTTTTCTAATCAGTCCTTCGGAGATCGGTTCCGGTGAGTCTCGACCAGCCTCTGGGGTATACTTACTGAAACGAAATCGCAGACCACGAGGCTGAGCATGGGGCAAAACCCGACCCAGGAGGGCCTTCTCAAAGCGGAACAGCAGTTCCCAGGGCTGGAAAGGTGGCTGGAGGGCTATACCGCGAAGCCTCCTCGGGGGATCCAAGCTCCATAGCCAGGCAACTCGGCCTGGCCCGCGGCTTCGTTCACCCTGGGTCTATCTGAAATCCTCCCGGGTACCAGCAGAGGACTTTGGAGCCTTCGTGTGCGGGAGGACTTCAGAAAGCCCCTTCAGGTTAGCTGCAAGAGGCTCGTTGTGAGGTACGGAAGCGTGACGAACTGGTTTGATCCAATAAGCGCACTAGCCAACTGTATTACTGCATTGGCAGCGTTCGGTGCTGGCATCGCAGCCTTCAAGGGTTTACGCGCATGGCGGGAGCAACTTGCCAGCAACACTGAGCATGACGTGGCGTACCGCCTGCTGCGGCAGATGTACAGTGTTCGAGATCGAATTCGCTTTTCTCGGCGTCCCATCAAGACCTTTCCCGAAATGCGGGAGGCGCTCAAAGCAACCGGACGCGATCCAGTGTTGGCTAGTAAGGTGAGCGAGATAGCTGTGTACGAGGTCCGATGGAAGGATCTACAGGAGGCTCTTTCCTCGATGCATACGGATCTACTTGATGCTGAAGCGCTTTGGGGAAACATAATCGTTGACACGTTCCGACCATTAACAAAATGCGTCGCAGAACTCCACAGCGCAATCGATAGCCATGTGCGCTACCTGAGCAGGAACGATTCTGCTGGTACATTTAGTGAACATAAGGAGGAAATTCTCTACGACGAGGGGGAAGATGATAAGTACAGCGGCAGGCTTGCAGCTGCAATCAGCCAAATTGAAAACTTCCTCCGACCCCGGCTTCTCACACATGGGAGGCGAAGAAGCAGCTAACCCGCGGTCGAGCGGACGGAAACCATCCTATCGTGCGGTTCCGCCGCTCACCTTGGCAACGTTCGGCGTACGAAGACTTTGGCGATCTAAAGGAGGCTCTAATGGATAGCAAGCAAGATGACGCCGATTACCCTGGTCTACCAGAAGCCCAACTACCTTCCGCACCCGCTGCGGCACCACTGCCGCGAGAATTGTACAGCGAACCATTGCCTCCTGCTGCCCCTCCGGCCCTACCCCACAGCTTGCGTCGTGCACCACCAACCGCCGCTCTGCCACCACCTCACAATTTAGAAAAGGGAAGTACTATTCCATCCGATTCAATGCCTGCCGACCTTCGCAATCAGTTAATTGATTTGGAAGAATGGGCACAAGCAAACAGGCGAGACGCCATTCAGGATGGCGTGGGCTTCTGGAGTCTTAAGATTCCCGCTATTATTGCTTCGTCAAGTGCAGGGCTGTGGGCACATTTTGGCCTCACTACAGTGAGCGTTGTGGCGGGTGCCGTGGCGAGTCTCTGCGTGATAATTGACGGAATTCATCCAAGGGGTATGCTACGCAATACACACCTAAAGGCGTATCACGACATCCGAATTTTATTGACGCATATGGTGACAGAGTGGAGATCGCGCAATTCAAATGCGAAGGAAGACAATATTGCAAGACGTATCATTCGAGACGCCGAGGCTGAACGTCAAAGGATAGCTGCATACATTCGTGATGCAGAGACCGCATTGCGTCATGAGGATAAGGCCTAGTTGAGTAGCGCCTAACCTTTATGAGGCCCTATCTTGTCAAGGAGTAGAGGTTCCGTAGCAGTTGCTCTTTCGGGGCAGCCCGAGTCAAAGATCACGATAGGAACGAGATGATCGCCTCTGTCTTAGTTTCCGCGCGGCGCAGGGACTGCCTGCACCAATCACCTATCGAGGCTCAGCCGCCGCAGGCGGTGCGGGCCCGCAGGCCAGAAACTATTTTGTACCCTCGTGCCGTCCCATTCAAAGAGTTGACTTGTGGACCCGAAGATCCCGGTCAGTTGTTCGCGGGCTCGGGGGAGGGCAGTCACCGTTGACCAGGTATCCTGAGTGCGTTCCTAGCCGCATGGGCTTACCAAGAGTGAAATCCTCGGCGGCCAGGCCCGTAGGGCTTGAGTTAGGCGGCGGGCTTACCCGTTCCCCTCCGTAAAGTCCACAAGCAGCGAGATTCCCGCTGGCTCACCGAAAGGGACGTTATGCATTGAACAATCAAGAGGGCCAAGTACCTGCAGAGTATCGTTGCGATGAGTTAGCATCATTTGGACACGCTTTGAAGGTTGATAGCCGTGCCAGCGTCTTACTCTGGGTGATAGCGGTCAGGACAACTATTGACAAACTATCTATAGAATTCTCAGCAAAAAAAAGGGAGGATGTATATGTCCAAGATGGGAGAATTTGTAACAGCGGATATGGTAGGTCTCTGGATCGGACTCGTAGGTTTGATTATTGCGGCGTATCAGACCTATTCTGCTCATAGTGCAAAGCGTCTATATCGAAACGGTTGCCGAATTCGCGTCCGCGACGCGAGCGACAAGGCGCAGCGGCTTGCAGACAATATGTCTCGGCTCTGTCAAGTAGTCCATGACGATAGATTTTTTGTCCCCATTTCAGGCAACGTTCAAGCTGCAAAGGCTTATGCCGAGCTCTTCGGACACGTGGGGGCTTCTTTGGATATCGCCAAAGATTGGGTCCGTTTTTGCATTCGGTTAGACGAGGAACACAAAGACGAGTTTCGTGAATCGGCGCTCGAAGAAAAGCAACTGACAGCACTTCAAACAGTGAAGGATTGCTTGGCTGAGCTTGAAGGCGCTCAGTCCCAAGGGAAGGCATTACCTATGCGAGTTGGAATCGCATGAGGTATAGCTATGCCATCGGGAACGGCGAGAGGCCGGAGGGGCCTCGAATCAGTACCCTGGCCGTCGAGCGGACGGAAACCGTAAACAGCGTGGTTCCCGGTCGCTCACTACCATAAACGTTCGACCATTCAGGAGGGCCCCGAAGCCATGAAAGTCAGGGTCTATCACAACGGCGACGATGTGTTCATAGCCTGGAAGCCGGAGGGGATCATCCCCGACTGCCGTGGGTTCGCACTGTTACGGCGGCGGAATGGGATTGAAGAGATGGTGAGCACCTGGGTCGGATTCGCCGGCCAGGCGCATGAGGAGGGTGAGCGGCGGGTCTCGACGAACTGGCCGATCCAGAAGTACCAGTGGACCGATTACATGGCCAACCCGGGGGACAAGGTCCAGTACCGGGTGATCCCGATGGTCGGCCCGAACAAGGACAACCTGCGGCCGGACGCCGACACCACGAGCGACTGGACCGCCGAGGTCGAGCTAACCCACCAGTTCGCCCCGAACATCGAGGCCTACTTCAACCGTGGGATCGTCGCCGCCCAATGGGTGTCGCGGCGCCTCGGCGTCGACGCAGACGACGTGAAAGCCAAAAAACTTCGCACCGTCATTGAGACGCCGGGCGACCCGTTCCGCGAGTACCTGTTCGGCCCCCTCGGTGCCCGGCTCTTTGAACTGCTCGCTGCGGCCGCGAAGGAGAAGAGCGAGGTCTACGCCGCGCTGTATGAACTGGAGGACGAGCAACTGGAGACCGCGCTCGAGAAGCTCGGCAAGCGCGCCCACGTCGTACTTGCCAACGGCAGCGTGAAGAAAAAGGGTGAGGATCAGAACAAGAAGGCCCGCGAGCGGCTAGCCGCGAAGATCGAGCCTCCACAACCGAATGATCTCGCCAGATGCCCTGGGTCACAACAAGTTCCTCGTCATCTGCGACGCCCAGAAGAAGCCGCGGTGGGTTTGGACCGGGAGTCAGAACTGGACGAAAACAGGGCTATGCACCCAGGCCAACAACTCCATCTTGATCGATAATCCCGCCTTGGCGGCGGAGTACCGAAAGCAATGGGACCTGTTGGTTACGGCGGGCGACGCCACACCCGACGACCTACGGACGGCCAACACGAAGCCGCGCGACTCAAAGGTGGGCCAACGCGTGATGCGGTTGTGGTTCACACCCACGATTGGTGAGGTCGATCTGAAGGAGGCCCGCAAGATCATAGAAGGCGCGAAGCAGGCGATCTTGTTCCTCATGTTCAACCCCGGCCCGAAAGACACCCTGCTCAACCAGATTATTGACACGGCCCGGGCCGGGGCGGTCGGAAATCGCCTGTACATCCGAGGGGCCATCAACCAGGATCCGGGGACGACCAAGAACCCCGTCGAGTTGTTCGACTCGAAGAACTCGGAGAAGGCAGATTTCGAGACTGTGCTGCCGGCGGCGATCGACGCGGCCACCGAATGGTTTGTCCGGGAGCTGAAGAAGCTACCGAATACGTTCGCGATGGTCCATAGCAAGGTGGTGCTGGTAGACCCGTTCGGCGCACGCCCCGTGGTGATGACCGGCTCCCACAACCTTGGCCCGAAGGCGAGCGGCATCAACGACGAGAACTTCCTGATCATCCGCGATGTGCCGGGCCTCGCAGCCGCCTATGCCACGAACATAATGGCGATCTACAATCAGTACCGCTGGCGGTTTCGGCGGCAAACGCAACCCACGGCCAAGCAATGGAAGGGCCTGGAGGACGGCGACGCTTGGCAAAAGGGCTACCTCAAACAAGGCGGCACCGCCTTGCGTGAGATCAACTTCTGGGTAGGTGAATGATTGGCACACCCGGCGTGACAAGTTCTGGGGATCTCTGGGGACCCTCGGTCTCCTTGTTTCTTTTCACGATCCTCACCTTTTGGGGTAGCGTTCGTAATCCAGAGTTAGTGGCTCGTGACCTTGAAGCTGAACGGATGAACGGCGATGAAGCGATTCGACTCGAGAGCGCTCTACGAGGCGCTCGACGCTCAGCGAAAGTCCCGCGATTTGTCCTGGCGCGAAGTCGCGGCCGAGATGGGCGTCAGCGTGGCCACGATCTCGCGCACCCAGCACGGTGGCCGCATGGAGGTCGACGGTATGTTGGCGATGGTGGCCTGGCTTGGCGTTCCCGTGGAGCATTTCGTCCGAGAGTCCCCTCGTTGACGTTGGCACTCGCGAAAGGCATGTCTTGCGTAGATCTGTTGTGAATAGGGGAGTGCTCGGTGCGGTAGGGCTCACGGTGCTCGTGCTTCTTTCGGGCTGTGATGCTGTCTACCACTCAAAGGTTTCAGCTCAAGTCGAGCCGTCGCGAGCCTCCGCGGCGGCAGCCGTGACTCGGATCACCAGCGAGCTCGAACAAAGCTTCGGGTTGCGATGCTCGGAGGCTAAATACCCGATTATCATCGGTACGTATGAGGGGCCGGAGTGGCAGTTGCGCGAGTGCGACGCTAAGGCACACTACGTCGACGTCCTGGTCGCCTTCACGGACTCGCGTATCGCGATCGAGGTCCATGCGATCGGTGGCATGTCGGAGTCTCAGGATTTTCGCGAGCTGCGTCTCGCGAGCGAGCGTTTGCTTCGCGAAGCACTTCCTGAGGCGCAGGTTCAGGTTCAGTACCCTTACAACCCTGACTGACGCGGCATCGACTCCCTCCCGGTGATTTTCCCCGCCCGGGCATTTATGCCATGTCATTCCACACATCTCCATTGGGTTGTTTGGGCTGGGTGATCCAACCGGTTACCGTGAAGCGATCTCGTGTGCCCTCCGAGGGAGACGCCCCGACGTTTGCGGACCCGGAAAGTGCCCGGTTGAGGACTGGAGCGTCTCTACGGACCGTTGGTGCCGAGGCCCCAGTTTGAGGTTACGGGGGAGCTGCCTCAACATCCCCGTAACCCAACCGTTTGCAACGGCAACACCGTTGCGTAGAGACGGTCCCAGTCCTCAACCGACGCCCTTTCCGGGTGCACCGCCGTCGGGCCGTCTCTTCGAAGGGCAGATCGGGACGATCCTCCTCACCCTCATGAAGACCCCGAGATGTGTGGAATGACATGGCATTTATGCCCGGGCGGGGTGCGCGCAACCGCGAGGCGACCTCCGTCTGGCAGAATCCTTCCGGCGTCAAGCCCCGAGCGCGCCTTGGCGGCCAGGATTGGGGAGCGGAGGGCCAGGATTCAACCCGAATCTCCTGGAGCGCTCCGTGTTCCTGGGGTAAAGCCCGGAACCCATTGGATCTCCGACGAAACCCTGTAGAAATGGCGCCGCGCGGCTGGGTCGCCCCGTTTTTAAGCCCTTCTTATTCACCGTAGTCCCCGGAAAGGGCTTCCTGGGGGCTGATTTCCATCAAGGTCATGGGTGAGTGCGCTTCGGTATCGGACAAGAACGAGAAACTCCTGCGACTTACACCTCAGTTGCGTCTTTCGGGACTTTTGCGGAACGCTGAGCGGGTGGCCAGTGGATCGAACAGACAGGCTCCTCCTTCCTGCCTGGGCTTAGGCGGGCTAGGAGGGGCTAGGAGTAGGACGCCCTACGGGCTCAGGTTTCGGCGTATCCACCCGAGCAGACGAAACCAAAATCCCTCTCCCGCCCTCCAGGGAAGCACCAGGCCCCCGCCTGCGTTACCATGATGGAAACGAAGGTGGCCTTCGCCACCCTACCGGCTCGTCAAGGAGGGGCAGGGGAGATGGTGGACACCGTTCTGAGCGTTCTCATCGGCCTGGGGTTGGCCGCGGCGTGCGGCTTCCGGGTCTTCGTTCCTTTGCTCATCATGAGCCTGGCCTCGCGTGCCGAGGTGGGGCATCTGATTCTGGGCGACAACTTCGCGTGGATCGGCTCGACGCCGGCCCTCATCACCTTCGCGGCGGCGACGGTGCTGGAGATCGCCGGGTACTACATTCCCTGGGTGGACAACCTGCTCGACACGGTGGCGACGCCGACCGCGATCGTCGCGGGCATCCTGGTGACGGCGTCGGCCATGGGCGACACGAGCCCGTTCCTCAAGTGGACGCTCGCGGTGGTGGCCGGCGGCGGCACCACGGCGGTGTTCCAGGGGACCACGTCGGTGGCGCGGCACCTCTCTTCGTTCACCACGGGAGGGCTCGGCAACCCCGTGCTGGCCACGGCGGAAGCGGGGGGCTCGGCCCTGCTCTCGGTGCTCGCCATTACTCTGCCGGTGGTGGCGTTTCTCCTGGTGCTGACGCTGCTCTACTTCGGGGTGAAGAAGCTGCTCTTCCGGAGGCCGGCCACGCCTCGGACCGCCTGACGGGCGACGATGAGACGACGGACGGTTCTCTCCTTCTGCGCGGCCGGGGGTCTTCTGCTGGCCCTGGGCTGCGCGTCGTCGGGACCCCTGGGGACGGGGGAGCTCAAAAAGGCTCTTCATGCCCGGGGGATCGATCCGGCGACGGTGGTGATTCCCTTCGAGATCACGGACGAGATGCGGGCCTGGGCACATGCGCGGGTGCCGGACGGCACGCCCGAGGAGGAGCGGCTGGAAAAGCTCCTGAGGGCGGTGACGGACCCGGGCGGGCTCCATCTCCGCTACGAGTCCGGCCACACGGTGACGGCGCAGGAGGCTTTCGCGAACGGCAAGGCCAACTGCCTGGCCTTCACCAGCCTGTTCGTGGGGATGGCGCGGGAGCTCGGCGTGCCGGCCTACTACCTGGACGTGGAGGACGTCGAGCGGTTCGAGAAGGATGGGGACTTGATGGTGGTCTCGGGCCACGTCAGCGCCGGTTTCAGCATTGGGGGCGGCAAGATCAAGATTCTCGACTTCTCGCCCACCGGGGTGCCGGCGTACCGCCGCGTCTACCCGGTCTCGGACCACCGGGCCGTGGCGCTTTACTACTCCAACCGCGGCGCAGAGTCGCTCCGCGGGGGCAAAGTGGCGGAGGCCCTCACCTGGCTGCGCAAGGCGGTAGAGATCGATCCCGATTTCGGCGGCAGCTGGGTGAACCTGGGGGTCGCGTTGCGGCGGGCGGGAGATGGCGCGGGCGCTGAGGCCGCCTACCGGCGGGCGCTGGAGGCCGATCCCCAGACCGCTTCGGCGTATTCGAATCTGGCCGCCCTGCTGAGGTCCCGGGGGAACGATCCGGAGGCCGAGCGGCTGCTCGCGATCGCGGCGAACGTCGACCGGCGCAATCCCTTCAGCTACATCGCCCTCGGGGATTTGTCGCTGGCGCAGGGGCGGCTGGACGAGGCCCGGCGCTTCTACCGGCAGGCGCTTCGCCTCCATCAGGAGGACGCCGAGGTGTTCGCCGCCCTCGGGATGGTGGCCCTGGCTTCGGGCGACCACGGCGAGGCCCGCAAGTGGCTGCGGAGGGCGGAGTCGAAGGACCGGGAGAACGGGCGGGTGCGCCAGCTCGGGAACCGAATAGGCCTCGCTACGCGAGGCGACCTCACCCCAACCCCTCTCCTGAAGGAGAGGGGCTAAATTCAGGCTGTTTGGCTTTTCTCTCCCTCTCCTTCAGGAGAGGGAGCCGGAGGGTGAGGTCGTGCGGGGAGCCTGGCGCATCTGGATCGATACCGGAGGGACCTTCACCGACTGCCTGGCGGTCGATCCGGAAAGCCGCCTCCACCGTGCGAAGGTGCTCTCCACGAGCGCCGTGCGTGGGCGGGTGGCGGAGCCGGTGGGGGAAGACGCTGTCCGCCTCTCGACGGAATGGCCGGTGCCTCGCGATTTCTTTCGCGGCTTCACGTTTCTCCTGCTGGAGACGGGGGAGAGGGCTGAAGTGACTGGCTTTGACGGTTCCGTCCTGCACCTTGACCGGTCGGTTTCAATCTCTCCAGGTGGCACCTTCGAGCTGCGATCCCCTGAGGAGGCGCCCATTCTCGCCGCCCGGCTGGTGACGGGAACCCCTCTGGGGGACGAGCTGCCGGAGATCGCCATGCGGCTGGCGACCACCCGGGGGACCAACGCGCTGCTGGAGAGGAAGGGGGCGGCCACGGCGCTGTTCATCACCCGGGGTTTCGCAGACCTGCCGCGCATCGGCACCCAGCAGCGGCCGGACCTCTTCGCTCTGAACATCGTGAAGCCCGAGCCGCTGTATCGCGAGGTCGTGGAGGTCCCCGAGCGGCTGGCGGCGGATGGCTCCGTCCTGATCCCCCTGGACGTGGAGGGGATGGGGGAGACGGCCCGGCGGCTTATTTCTGAGGGGTTCGAGTCCGCCGCCGTCGCGCTGATGCACAGCTACCGGAACCCTCGCCATGAGGAGGAGCTGGGCGCCTTGCTGCGCGAGGCCGGATTCCGATACGTCTCCCTCTCCTCGGAGCTGGCGCCGCTCATCAAGCTCCTGCCCCGGGCGGAGACGGCGGTGGTGAACGCGTACCTTTCGCCGATCCTCGACCGCTATCTCCAGGGAGTCTCCGGGGCGCTCGGCCAGGGCTCGCTCCACGTGATGACCAGCGCCGGCGGGCTCGTGCGGGCCGGCTCGTTCAACGCCAAAGACGGCCTCCTCTCCGGTCCCGCCGGGGGCGTGGTGGGCGCGGCGCTGTCCGGCCGGCGGTCCGGCTTCACCAAGGTGATCGCCTTCGACATGGGGGGCACCAGCACGGACGTGGCGCGGTGGGATGGGGACTTCGAGTACCTCTTCGAGCACCGGGTGGGGGACGCGCACCTCGTGGCGCCCGCGCTGGCCATCGAGAGCGTGGCGGCCGGCGGGGGCTCGATCTGCTCGTTCGACGGGACCCAGCTCAAGGTGGGGCCGGAGAGCGCGGGCGCCTGGCCTGGCCCGGCCTGCTACGGCGCGGGCGGTCCGCTGACGTTGACGGACGTGAACCTGGTCCTCGGCCGGCTCGATCCGGACCGTTTCGAGATCCCTCTCGACCCGGCGGCGGCCGGCCGGGCTCTCGACGCGCTTCGTGCCCGGATGGGGGAGGCGGACCCGGGCCCCGAGGCCGTGCTGGCGGGCCTGCTCGACATCGCCAACGAGCGCATGGCGGAGGCGATCCGCTCGATTTCGCTGCGCCGGGGGTACGACCCGGCCGGGCATGCCCTTGTGGCTTTCGGCGGCGCCGGGGCCCAGCATGCCTGCGCCGTGGCCGAGCTGTTGGGCATCGAGAGCGTCCTGGTGCCGGCGGACGCGGGGCTCCTCTCCGCCCTGGGGCTCGGGGCCGCGGTCGTCGAGCGCTTCGCCCACCGGCAGGTGCTGGAGCCGCTGGAGCGGGTTCGGCCCCGGCTCGCCGCCTGGCTGGAGAAGCTGGGCCGCGAGGCCGCGGAGTCCGTGGCGGCCGAGGGGATCGCACCGGAGGAGATCACCGTGCGCCGCCGTCTCTTGAACCTCCGCTTCGCCGGCCAGGAGGCGGTGCTGGCCGTGGAGCACGAGGGGGACGAATCCATCGAGCCCGCGTTCGGTGCCGCCTACCAGGAAGTCTACGGCTACGCGCCGGAAGGGCGGGCCATCGAGCTGGAGTCCGTGCGGGTGATCGCCTCGTCCCGGTCCTCGGAAGACGGCGAGCCCTTCCCGGCTGCCGAGGCCTTCGATGCCGTGCCGTCCGGCCATCGCCGTTGCTGGACAGGCGCGGGTTGGCAGGACGTGCCGTTCTTCGACCGCGCCAAGCTCGAGCCCGGCGCGGCTTTCCCGGGTCCTTGTCTCGTGTTCGAGGCCCACAGCGCCACCGTGGTTGGGGAGGGCTGGACGGGAAGGGTGGATGGAGCCGGCAATCTGGTTCTTGAGGCCTGAGTTCTTGAGGTAGATTTCTCTCGTGGAATTTGACCTCGACCTCACCGGCAAACGGCGCGACGATCCCGTTCCCGGCTATGCCCTGCGGCTCCTGCCCACGATCCGCCTCTGCGCCATCCTGGTCGGCGTGGTCGTGTTGATCGCCGTCCTGTGTTGGCTCCTGGTCCGCGAGGCGGGAGGGCGGCCCTGGCCTGGAATCCCCGTCAGCGTGCCGCTGGTGCTGTCCATGCTTGCCGCCGCGCTGCTCCTCGTCTCGACGCGCTTCCGCTCTTCGATCCTGAGGCGGGCCTTCCCCCGGTCGGCGGTCCTGGAGGTCCAGCCCGACGTGGTGCTCACGGCGTACCGCAAGGCCACCCTGGCGAGCTTCCTGGTCCTGGAGGTCGCCGCCCTGACCGGCCTCCTCCTGGCGCTGACCTCTGGATTCGCCTCCTACGGAATCATCGTCTGCGCGGTTTGCCTGTTCGGCATGATCGTCCGCTGGCCCCGGGCGACGGTGGTGGACCGCCTCATCCGAGGCCGCATGGCCCCCTGAAGAGGCCGGAGGAGGAGGACAATCCGATGGACCGCTTCCGCACCCTGACCATTCTCTGCGGCGCGCTGGCCATGGGCGTCGTCCTGGTCAACGTCGTCCTGGTCATCCTCCGCTCGTCGGGATCCCTGCCGGCGTTGGAGCTTCCGAAGCCCGCATCGATTGGGCTCTTCGCCGTGGCCATCCTGCTCCTCGTGGCCTCACCGGCCGTCAAGGGAGCCGTCTTCAAGCGCGCCGACGCGGAAGGGTTCGACGGCAATCCAGACCGCCGCTTCGCCGCCATCCAGACGGCCTTCATCGTCGCCTTCGCGATGAGAGAGGCCGCGGGGCTTCCTGGGCTTCATCCTGGCCCTGATGACGGGCAATCCCTGGTGGAGCTGGGGGCTGGGCGCCGCGGCCCTGCTCGCGATGGCGATGGACTGGCCGAACCGGCAGGTCGTGGGATAGGAGGATCTTCCCATCCCGACCCCCAATTCCCGCCCCGAAGCCGTCCAGCTCGAGCTGTTCACCCACCGTTTCGCGGCGATCGCGCGGCAGATGGGGGAGCGGCTTCAGCGCACGGCGGTCTCGACCAACGTCAAGGAGCGCCTCGACTTCTCGTGCGCCCTGCTCGATCCCGCGGGTGAGCTGGTGGTCAACGCGCCGCACATCCCCGTGCACCTGGGAGCGCTGGGGCTCTGCGTGCGGAGCCTGCGCACGGCGATCGCCATGGAGCCAGGCGACGTCATCGTGACGAACCATCCCGCCTTTGGCGGCTCCCACCTGCCGGACGTGACGGTGGTGACGCCGGTCTTCGAGGGTCGGGACGAGGAAGCTGTTCTTCTGGGATACGTGGCCAGCCGTGCCCACCACGCCGAGATCGGCGGCATCCGCCCGGGCTCGATGCCGCCCGGTGCCCGGCGTCTGGTCGAGGAGGGGGTGGTGATCTCCCCGTCCCATCTGGTCCGGAAAGGTGAGCCCCGATGGGAGGCCGTCCGCGGCCTTCTGCTCGACGCCCCGTTCCCGACCCGGGCGGTGGAGGAGAACCTGGCCGACCTGCGCGCGGCCGTGGCAGCCAACCATCGAGGGGCCGAGGCATTGAGCGCTCTCGTCCGGGAGCATGGACGCGAGACGGTCGCACCGGTACATGTCGGCCTTGAAGGCCCGGGCTGGGGATCGCCTGCGGGCCGCCCTCGGCCGTCTTCCCGTCCGGGCGCTACGAGGCGACCGAGCGGCTGGACGACGGCTCCCCGATCGCCGTCCGCATTGAGATTCACGGTCCTGGTGCTGATCCGCATCGCCACTGTCGACTTCGAGGGCACGGCGGGCGTCCATCCGGGCAATCTCAACGCACCGCCGGCCGTGGTGCGGAGCGCGATCCTCTACGTCCTCCGGCTGCTGATCGCCGAGCCCCTGCCGCTCAACGAGGGGATCCTCTCCGCCGGTGGACATCCGCATTCCGGCCGGCCTGCTGAACCCGCCGTTTCCCGACGACCCTGCCGAGGCGCCCGCCGTGGTGGGGGGCAACGTCGAGACCAGCCAGCGCGTGGTGGACACCCTCGCTGAAGGCGCTCGGCCTTGCCGCGTGCAGCCAGGGGACCATGAACAACCTCCTGTTCGGCAATCCACGCTTCGGCTTCTACGAGACGGTCTGCGGTGGGGCCGGCGCCGGGCCGGGGTTCCACGGTGCGAGCGCCGTGCACACCCACATGACGAACACGCGCATCACCGACCCGGAGGTGCTGGAGCACCGCTACCCGGTGCGGCTGGAGCGGTTCGCGATCCGGACGCGGCTCGGGAGGCGAAGGGCGCTTCCGGGGCGGCGACGGCGCCGTTCGCGAGCTGACGTTCCTGGAGCCCATGTCCCTCTCCCTCCTCAGCCAGCACCGGGTCGAGGCGCCCTACGGCATGGAGGGCGGCGAGCCGGGCGAGCGCGGGCGGCAGCGTCTCGTCCGGGCCTCGGGCGAGGTCGAGGAAATGTCCTCCGTGGACGGCCGCGAGGTGCGCGCCGGAGACCGGCTGATCCTGGAGACCCCAGGCGGCGGCGGCTGGGGAAAGAAATCAGCTGGGGAATGAAATGACACGAAAGGCCGTTCGTACGGATCGCCATGTTGCGGCTCACCGAGGCTCAGACTCCCTCTCGACCACTCTGAAGACGACCTGCGGGCCGCGATCCTGCGCGAGCTGGGCATTCGTGCGGCGGACCTCGCGGGCTACTCGGTCTTCCGGCGTGGCTTCGATTCGCGGAAAAAAGGCGCGGCCGTGGCCGTGTACCACCTCGACGTCGAGACGCCCCGCGAGGCGGAGATCCTGGGGCGGTTGCGGGGAAATCCTCATGTCGGGCCGTCGCCGGACACCACCTACCGCGTGCCCGTCCAGGCGTCGGAGGTGCTGACCTCGCGGCCGGTCCCAACGCGGCCGGTCATAATTGGATTGGGCCCGTGCGGCCTTTTCGCGGGCCTGCTGCTGGCCGAGATGGGGTTCCGCCCCATCCTCCTGGAGCGCGGCAAGAAGGTCCGGGAGCGCACCGTGGACACCTTCGGGCTCTGGCGCAAGGGGACCCTCGATCCGGAGTCCAACGTCCAGTTCGGCGAGGGCGGTGCCGGCACCTTCTCCGACGGCAAGCTCTACAGCCGGATCAAGGACCCGAAACACCGCGGCCGCAAGGTGCTCACCGAATTCGTCGAGGCCGGCGCGCCGCCCGAGATCCTCTACGTTGCCAAGCCGCACATCGGCACCTTCCGGCTGGTGAAGATGGTGGAGGCCATGCGGGCCAAGATCGAGTCCCTGGGAGGCGAGATCCGCTTCCAGACCCGGGTCGAGGATCTGGTCCTCGAAGGCCGCAAGGTGCGGGGTGTGATTTTGGGCGACGGCCGGCTCCTGGAGGCGGACCACGTGGTGCTGGCGGTGGGGCACAGCGCTCGTGACACGTTCGGGATGCTCCACGATCGGGGGGTTCACATCACTCCCAAGCCGTTCTCCATCGGCTTCCGCATTGAGCACCCCCAGGCCCTCATCGACCGCTGCCGGTTTGGGCCTCTGGCGGGCCACCCCCTGCTGGGAGCCGCCGACTACAAGCTGGTCCACCATTGCCGCAACGGCCGGTCGGTCTACAGCTTCTGCATGTGTCCGGGCGGCACGGTGGTGGCGGCGGCTTCCGAGCCCGGCCGGGTGGTCACCAACGGCATGAGCCAGTACTCGCGGGACGAGCGGAACGCCAACAGCGGCATCGTGGTGGGGATCACGCCGGAGGACTTTCCCGGTGACGATCCCCTGGCCGGCGTGGAGCTCCAGCGCCACTGGGAGGAGCGCGCCTTCGAGCTCGGTGGGGGGACCTACGAGGCGCCGGGCCAGCTCGTGGGCGACTTCCTGGCCGGCCGCCCCTCCCGGGAGCTTGGCTCGGTCGTGCCGTCGTATCAACCGGGCGTGCGCCTGGGGGATCTGAGCACCTGCCTGCCGGACTATGCCATCGAGGCGATTCGGGAGGCGATCCCCGCCTTCGACAAGCAGATCCGGGGGTTCGCCATGAACGACGCGGTGTTGACGGGAGTCGAAACGCGGACGTCCTCGCCCCTGCGGATCGAGCGCGGGGAGGACTACCAGAGCCTCAACACGGAAGGGCTTTACCCCGCGGGCGAGGGCGCCGGTTACGCCGGCGGCATTCTCTCGGCCGCGGTGGACGGCATCGAGGTGGCGGAGGCCGTGGCGGAGAGCCTCCTCAGGCTTGCGCGGCCCTCCGCTGCCTCATGACCTCGTAGACCGCCAGCGCCACCGACGTCGAGAGGTTGAGGGAGCGGATCCCCGGGTCCTTCATGGGGATGCGGACCATTCGGTCCCGGTACCGTTCGCGGATCTCCGGCGCCAGCCCGACGCTCTCCTTGCCGAAGACGAGCACGGTCCGTTCAGGGTAGGCCACGTCCCAGTAGTCCCGCTCGCCTTCGACGCTGAAGAAGTACGGCTCGCCGAGGTCCGGAAGCTCCTCTTCCAGGTCCGTCCAGGAAGACCAGACCTTGGGATCGACCCGTGGCCAGTAGTCGAGCCCGGCGCGTTTCACCTGGTGCTCGGTCAGGAAGAAACCCAGGGACGCACGAGATGGAGGCGCGCGCCGGCGGCGAGACACGTCCGCCCGGCGTTACCGGTGTTCCAATGGATCTCCGGCTCGACCAGGATCACGTGAAGCGAGGTGCCGTCCTCAGACATGGAGGAGGAAAGTGTACCAGCCGCGGGCTCGCGGCGGAGCTACAATGGGGGCATGACGGTGGTGATCGAAGCCTTCATCTCGTTCATCTGCCTGGCCAGTCTGATCGTGATCCTTCTCGAGGCCCAGGCGACGGGCGGGTTCCGCAGGAGATGGGCCATCGGCGTCTGGGCGGGGAGCCTGCTGGCGCTGGCCCTTCTGGGAATCCTGCGGATCTTCCTCAATCTCGACGACTGGAACGACGCCCGGATCCTCATGGGGCTCCTGGGCGTCGGGAACTTCCTCTTCGGCACGGGCCTGCTCGTGCGTTGGCTGCTCTGGACTACTTCAGGTTGACGTCGATCTCGCCGACGCCGCAGTCCACGCTCACGCGGGAGTTGCCTTTCCCCTCGTGCCACTTGATCTCCCGGGCGATGAGCCCCGCGCTCTCGTAGTGCCGCCCGCCGGCCACCAGGCTCGCCTCGCCGATGCCGGTGTCCAGGCTGACGGAGCGGACGGATTCCTTGGACAGGGTGACGTTGACCTCTCCCACCCCGAGATCCAGGCTCACGTCGCCCGTGAGCCCCTCGACGTTGAGCTCGCCGACGCCCAGATCCGTGGAGAGAGGCAAGTCGCGCGGCACGCTGATCTTCGCGATCACATGCATCCCCTTGTTGCCAGACATCTTCGGCCAGTTCTTCACCTGGACGCGAAGCTGGTCTCCGGAGCCGTTGTAGACCAGCCGCAGGGCCTTCGCGGACTCCCGGCAGCGGCCAGACCCCTCCTTGCAGGCGATCTTCACTTCCAGGTTGACCTGCGGGTTGTCCCAGGCCTCCACCGTGACCTCGCCCACGGGGAAGTCGAGGGCAATCTTTTCGGCGTTGCCCACGGGGATCTGCTGTTTGAACGAACGGACGATCTCATCGTCCGCGCTGGCCGGCAGGGCGATCGCCACCAAGGCGGCGGAAAGAATCAGAGCGGTCTTTTTCATCAGGATCTCCTCTTGTCAGAGATCACTACGAGCGGGGAGGAGAGAAGGTTCCAAGGGAGCTGTGGCGTAGGAGGCGGATGGAACCTTGGAGTCTTGAGGAGTAGGATACGGGGTCATGACAATCGCCACAGGCAGGGTCGTAGCCGGAAAGATTGTGGTGGAAGGAGAACCCTTCCCAGAGGGCGCTACCGTTACCGTCTTCTCCCGTCAAGAAGGCTCCTTCGAGTTGGGACCCGAGGAGGAAGAGGAGCTCCTTGCCTCCATTGCTGAGGCGGATGCCGGAGACGTCATCGATGGCGAGCAGTTTCTGCGCGACCTTCGGGGCCGGCGTTGAGTGCTCGGCTTCGTCTCATCATCACCCGGCGTGCTTCCAAGGACATTTTAAAAGCTTTGGAGTGGTGGAGTGCCAACCGTCCCAAAGCGCCCAACGCACTTCAGGACGAGATCGATCGAGCCTGTGACCTGATCAGAGATCAGCCCAGGGTCGGTGCTTTTGCACGGAACGTGAAAATGCGTGAGGTCCGCCGAGTTCAGTTGGGCCGCGTCCGCTACCATCTCTATTACCGGGAAGAGCGTGCCTCAGGAGCCGTCGTGGTGCTCGCCCTGTGGCATACAAGCCGCGGCTCAAGCCCAATCCTTTAGAGAGCCGTGTATCGAGCAGCACCCTGACCTGCAAGCTCCACGGGTCAGGGCCACGGTCAGGGGGAATCTCCGCTTCAGCAATTGCGCCGGGTCGGAAACGGCTGGGTGGGGCAGAGCGAGCACTGCGAGAGGCAGGTCTGCGTCGGGCCGCACATGCCGATACAGACGCTCGCGCAGGTGTCCGAGGCGCCGGCCACCCCGGAGAGGGCCACCGTATCCAGGCCGCGCAGCGTTTCACGGGACAGGGTCAGCTTGACGGTCTTCTTCTTCATGATCTCTCCTCCTTAGAGTTGGAGGATTCTAAGGCATGGAAACGCTCCGGCCGCAGCCGCTGGATCGTGGGGAGGGCACCCATTTTGCACCTGCTTGGAAAGAAGGCCGTGGAGATGCGTGGCGGCCATCCACATCCCAAGGAGACAACGATGATTCCTCAATCCAAGACTCGTGCACGAGCCGCCGCCGCGGGCGTCTCGGCGTTCCTGATAGCCGCCCTGCTCACCATCGTGGCCTGCTCGACGAACCCCGCGACCGGCAAGCGCCAAGTCGCCTTGATCTCCGAGGAACAGGAGATCGCGATGGGCCGCGAGGCCGATCAGGACATCCAGCAACAGCTCGGCCTCTACCCGGACGAAGGGCTCCAGGCCTACGTGAACGGCGTCGGCCAGAAGCTGGCGGCCGCGTCCGAACGGCCCGAGCTGCCGTGGACCTTCCGGGTGGTGGACGACCCCATCGTCAACGCCTTCGCCCTGCCCGGCGGCAAGATCTACGTCACCCGGGGTCTGCTGACCCACCTCACCTCCGAGGCCGAGCTGGCCTCGGTGCTCGGCCACGAGATCGGCCACGTCACCGCCCGCCACAGCGTGGAGCAGATGAGCAAGGCCCAACTCGCCCAGATCGGCCTCATCGCCGGCATGGTGGTGCAGCCCGAGCTGGCCCAGCAGTATGGCCAGCTCGCCCAGGCCGGGCTCCAGCTTCTCTTCCTCAAGTATGGGCGGGACGACGAGCGCCAGGCGGACGACCTGGGGCTCCGCTACCTGGACAAGCAGCGGTATGACCCGCGCGAGATGCCGGGCGTCTTCCAGACCCTCCAGCGGGTGAGCCAGCAGCAGGGCGCCGGCCGCGTCCCCGGCTGGCTGGCAACCCATCCCTCGGAGGCGGAGCGCATCCAGACCATCACCGCCAAGGTCGCCCAACTCGAAACCACCGGCAACTTCGAGAACCGCACCGTGAACCGCGAGGCGTACCTGAAGCGGCTCGACGGAGTCGTCTTCGGCCAGAACCCGCGCGAGGGGTACTTCGTGGGGAACACCTTCATCCAGCCCGAGCTCGGGATCCAGCTCCGCTTCCCCCAGGGCTGGAAGACCAGCAACGAGAAGTCGGCCGTGGGCGCCGTGAGCCCCAACCAGGACGCCCTGATGGTGGTCACCCTCTCGGACCAGAAGTCGCCGCAGGCGGCGGCCCAGAAGTTCTTCTCCCAGCAGGGAGTCCAGTCCGGAGATACCCTGCGGGCGGACCTCGGCGGCCTGCCGGCCGTGGCCCGAAGCTTCGCCGTCCAGGGCACGCAGAGCGGAGACCTTCAAGGGATCGTGGCCTTCGCGGAGAACAACAACCGGGTCTTCCAGATCCTGGGCTATACCTCGTCCCAACGGTGGGGCACCTACAGCGGCGTTCTCTCGAGCGCCATCGACACCTTCGAGCGGGTGACCGACCGGAACGCCCTGAACGTCCAGCCCAAGCGGGTGGACGTGGTCTCCATTCCCTCCGCCATGACCCTGGAGGAGTTCGCCCGGCGCTACCCGTCCACGGTCGACATGCCGACCCTCGCCATCATCAACGGAGCGGATCAGAGCACCCGGTTCCCGGCAGGGTCCGAGGTCAAGCGGGTGGTGGGCGGTGAGCTGCCGGCGGAGCGGGGGCGGTAGGGGATTCTTCCAGGGAGAGAGGAAATAGCACCCCAGGGGTGGCGGCGTTAGAATGTTCAGGCGCCGTCACCCGTTCGTCACGGAAGGGGGCGGCGCCTTAACATCGACCCAAGGAGAGTCCCCTGATGAAGCCTCCCGAGACCATCCGGCTGACCCCCGGCAAGCGGGTGCTGTTCCTCACCAAGGACCCGGACCTGATTCGCCGTCAGCTCGCGGGAGAGCTGGACCTCCGCATGGAGAACCTCCAGGTCGAAGACCTGCTCGACGACATCAACACCGACGCCATGACCCCGGCCTGGGTCTGCTTCAGCCACCGGCCGGAGGACATCGCCCGCGACGCCTACGCCGGCCTGATCGTGGACGGCAAGCGCCTGTTCGAGCGCGACGCTCTCATCAACGGCAACTTCGAGGTCATCGTCTCCGGCTACCGCAAGGGCGTGGGGAGCTCGCGCGAGACCGCCGTGCAGGCGGAGAAGTGGTCCGGCATCCGCATCGCCATCGCCGCCTCGTTCGCCCCCATCCACGCCCGCAACAACATCAGCCAGGGCGTGCTGATGGGCGACCACGACGCGATACGCCGCCTCCAGTCCGGCGAGGGGATCCCGCTGGCGGAGTTCTGCGACGGGTGGGACCCGATCACCCAGCTCGTCATCCGCCACGGCGGCCTCTTCCCCTTCTCCAAGGCCCTGGAGGAGGGCGAGGTCGACCTGCCGAAGCCGGACACCGGCCCGCGCCCGATGACCATGGCCGAGAAGATCCTCGCCCGCCACATGCTGGGCGAGGGGCCCCACTACGTGAAGCCCGGCGACGCCGTGGTGGTCGACCGTGGACGGCGGCTACACCCACGAGTTCACCACCGCCCAGGTCCACTACTTCCTGGAGCAGGAGTACGGGCAGGACTACAAGGTCAAGAACCCGAGCAAGTTCGCGGTCTTCGAGGACCACCTCATCTACGCCGACGAGGTGCCCAAGATGCGGGCTTTCGTGGGCAAGATCGAGACCCTGCGCGAGCTTCAGCGGGACTTCCAGCGCCACACCGGCGTGCGCGACTACTCGGCCAAGGACCGGATCTCGCCGGGCATCTGCCACGAGGTGGCGCGCGAGCAGTTCATCGATCCCGGCGACTTCATCCAGGCCACGGACAGCCACACCTGCATGGGCGGCGTCAACAACGCCCTCACCTGGGGCGTCGGGGCCACCGAGTACGCGGACCTGGTCCACCAGGGGTTCACCCAGGTGGAAGTCCCCGAGTCCATCCGCTTCGAGCTGACGGGCAAGCTCCCGGAGGGCGTCACGGCCAAGGACCTGATGCTCTACATCCTCCTGAACCACGCCCGCCCGCAGCTCACGCTCGACCGGGTCATGGAGTTCACGGGCCCGGGTGTGGCGACGCTGTCGATGGACGAGCGGGCCACGCTCACCAACATGGCGACCGAGTGCGCGGCCAAGACCGCCATCGTGATCGCCGACGACGAGACCTGGCGCTGGCTCGCCGAGTGGCGGCCGGGGATCGACGTCGAGCGGCTGAAGGCGCGGGCGGTGGCGCCGGACCCGGGTGCGGAATACGCGGGCGGCGTCCACACGATCGACCTCTCGACGATGCGGCCCATGGTGGCCCACCCGGGCGATCCGGACCGGGGCATCCCCTCCGACCCCACGAACGGCGCCTGGATCGACGAGATCGGCGAGGTGCCCATCGACATCGCCTATGGCGGAAGCTGCACGGCGGGCAAGATCGACGACCTGATCTTCTATCACCAGGTGGTCAAGGAGGCGGTGGATGCCGGCCTCACCGTGGCCCCGGGCGTCCGCTTCATGATCCAGTGCGGCTCGCAGGCGGTGGAGAAGTTCGTCTGGGACAACGGCCTCGCGGACACCTTCCTCAAGGCGGGCGTGCAGCTCATCCACCCCGGCTGCGGCGCCTGCATCGGCTGCGGCCCGGGCGTCTCGGAGACCGAGGGCGAGGTCACCGTCAGCGCCATCAACCGCAACTACAAAGGGCGCTCCGGCCCCGGCAAGCTCTGGCTCGCCTCACCGCTCACCGTGGCGGCCTCCGCCTTCACGGGCAAGATCACGGCCTATACGCCGGGGATGTTCGCGCGGATGGGGGCGGAGCGGCCGGTGATGGTGTAGGGCTCGTCAGATTGTGCCTTGCTCTCATACGTTCAACCTAGCGGCGGCCCCGCCCGGGCATCAATGCCCGGGCTAGTCGAAAAAAGCCCCCCGGAAGGGGACTCAAAGAATTTTTTGAGTCGGCTTTAGCCGGCCGTCCCGAGAGGGCCAGCTTCCTCTTCATGGGATGGGCTGGAGATTGAAATCGAAGCCGGCCGCGTCCGGTGCCTTGATTCCGATCTGGTACAGGTAGTAGGGATCTCGCGTCCACCACATCCGGTGTACGGCCCGCGGGTGCGGGAACCTCATCTCGCGTTCCTTCCCCGCGACGGCGAGCCGGACTCCGTGGATGGGCCGCGGGCTGCCGAGCAGGATCTGGCCCTGTCCCTGGCCGCTGTAGTGGATGGTTTTTGCACCGTCTCCCTCCGGCCGCACGTTCGTCGTCAGGAGCTTCACCCAGAGCGCGTTGTGGACGAAGTCCTCGCGGCCGGAGGGCTTGAGATGCGATTGGGTCGTCTCGTAGGGGAGGATCTGCTGGGCGAAGCTCGAAACATAGAGGTATCCGCCCTCGCCATTGAGGAAATAGGCCCGTGGATGGTTCCAGAGGGGCCAGAGGAACGGCGCGGCGAGGGCGGCGGCAAGAATCGCCCAGGACGCACGGGCGGGCCGGTCGGCCGCGAACCAGAGGGCCGGGTAGAGCGGCAGGAAATAGCGGTTGGCGATGGCGCCGCCCCCGCCATAGAAGTTAAACGGCCGGGTGACCAGAAAGCAGGCGGCCCCGAGCGCCACGGCCGCGATCAGCATCCCTCGCCCCTCGCCCCGGCGGAACCCGGCGATTCCCAGCAGGAGAGGTAGAAAGTAGGGAAGAATCCCCACGTGCCGCCCGACCAGAAAGTACAGGGCATTCCAGGCGGACTGCGGGGTGTCCCACTCGTCTGACGCCTTCCAGTCACGGCTTCCGCGCAGAGCGATCTGCTCCTCCCAACTCCCGGCAGCCAGCTCGACCTCGGGGAAGCCGGTCGAGGAGTCGAAGCTCTGGCGTTCGCCGCCATAGGGAGTCCAGGCGTCCCCCTCCGCGAGGTTGGCGAAGGAGGAGACGGCCAGCAGGAGGCCGGAAGCCAGGACCACGGCGGAGATTCCAATCTTCTTCTGAGGCTTCGGGATGGCCAGGACGGCGGGGATCAGCAGGACGCCGTAGAACGGCCGTGAAGCCGTCACCAGATAGAGCAGGGCACCCACGGCCAGCCAACGCAGGAGCGCCCGCAGCCGGGTCTCGTCCGGATGGGCGCCGTAGGTGAGAGCCAGCGCCAGGGCCGAGACCGACATCAGGAAGAGGTCGGCATGGGCCCAGAAGACGTAGGCGAAGGAGACGGAGGCGAAGATCCAGGTGGCGACCCAGAGCGGCGCCGCCGGGCCGATACGCCGTTCCAGGGTCCGCGCCGCGAGCACGGCGGCCAGGGCGAGCAGCAGGGCGTTGGCCACGGCGGGGCCGCGGCTGGGGGAGAGGCGGAGGAACGGGGCGATCCAGGCCGCGTAGGAGGCGGGCTTGGCGTAGGTGATCGTCCGGCCGCCGTCGCCGCTGCGGAGGATCAGCCCCTCGGGCCGGGCGCCCCACTGTTCGACGAAGCGGTCGAAGTCCCGCCGTGAGTACCGGAGGTCGTGGTCCCACGCGAGGCTCTGGGCCTGCATGAGGTACGTGGCCTCGTCGCCCACCAGCCCCGGCCAGCTCCGCCGGTCGAAGGTGATGGCTCCCGTCAGGGCCGCCGCCAGGAGAAGGCCCAGGACCGCCCAGCTCGCAAGTCGCTGCATGGCGGGGATTATACGGATGGGGCGGCCGATGCCGCCGACCGGTGCGCGGCAGAGGCCGACCGGTCTGCGCGGGCTGCCGACCGGTTGGCGGCGGAAACCGACCGGTGCGCGCGGGCCGCTGACCGGTGCGCGCGAGCTGCCGACCGGTGCGCACGGGCCGCTGACCGGTGCGCGGCAGAGGCCGACCGGTGTGCGCGGGCCGCCGACCGGTGGGTACGCGCCGCCGACCGGTGCGCGGCGGAAGCCGACCGGTGCGCAGGGGCTGCCGACCGGTCGCCGGCGGAGGCTCACGGCCGCGCACGGGCGGCTGCACCGTCCGCGTCGCCGTGCCGAGGGGCGGCAGGCCGCCCTGCTACAATGGGCCGTGATGATCGCGAAAAGCAGCAGCCAGCCGATCCCCATCCGTCCTCCCTTGAAGACCGTGCCCGAGCCCGACGAGCTGGACATCTCGGTGCTGGTGCCGGTCAAGGACGAGGCCGACTCCGTGGCGGAGCTGTCACGCCGGGTGGCCGCGGTGTTGGAAGGGCTGGGCAAGACCTTCGAGATCGTCTTCGTGGACGACGGCTCGCGCGACGGCACGCCGGCCCGGGTGCGCGAGGCGCGCGAGCGCGATCCCCGGGTCAAGCTGGTGCGGCTGCGGCGCAACTTCGGCAAGGCCGCGGCGCTTTCGGCGGGCTTCGACCATGCCACCGGCCGGGTGATCGTCACCATGGACGGCGATCTCCAGGACGATCCGGACGAGATCCCCCGCTTCCTGGCCACCCTGGAGGAGCAGGATCTCGACCTCGTCTCCGGCTGGAAGCGGCGGCGGCAGGACCCGCTCAGCAAGACTCTCCCCTCGCTCCTGTTCAACCGGGTCACCCGCCTGCTCGCCCAGGTGGACCTGCACGACTTCAACTGCGGCTTCAAGGCCTACCGCCGGGAGGTGCTGGAGGAGATCGCCGTCTACGGCGAGCTTCACCGCTACATCCCCGTGCTGGCGAGCCGGCGGGGTTTCACGGTGGGCGAAATCCAGGTGGCCCATCATCCGCGCCTGCACGGCGTCAGCAAGTACGGCTGGGACCGGTTGTACAAGGGGCTGCTCGACCTCATCACGGTCCTCTTCATTACGCGCTATACGCGCCGGCCGCTCCACCTGTTCGGCGCCATCGGCCTGTCCTTCCTCTCCGTGGGTTTCGGTACCAACGCGTACCTAGCCCTCTGCTGGTTTGCCGGGGAGCCCTTGTCGAACCGGCCGCTGCTTCTCCTGGGCATCCTCCTCATGGTGCTGGGCTTCCAGATGCTGGCCACCGGCTTGATCGGCGAAATGATCACCTTCAAGAACTTCCGCCGGCGCGACAGCTACTCGATCAAAGAATGGCTGGAGTGAAGGCTCCGCCGGGCCTCGGCCTCCTCTTCCTCACCCAGACCTACCCTCGCTTCGAGGGCGATACCGCCGGGCCGTTCATCCGGGATCTCGCCCGGGGGTTGGTGCGAGGGGGAGACCGGGTGACCGTGCTGGCGCCCCATGCCGAAGGGGTGGCGGCGGCCTGGGACGACGGCGGGGTGGAGGTCGTCACGTTCCGCTACGCGCCCGAGCGGCACGAGGTGCTGGGCTACGGCCGCTCCCTGGAGGCCGACGAGAAGGTCAAGGGGCGCGCCGCCCTGGCCGCGCCGCTCTACGCCTTGGGAGCACGCCAGGCGATCCGGCGGCAACTCCGGCAAAGGCGCTTCGATCTCGTCCACGCCCACTGGATCGTGCCCAACGGAGTGGTGGCGGCCACCGTCTTCGGGGGCGTGCCGCTGGCGATCGGCCTCCACGGCAGCGACGTGTTCCTGGCGGAGAAGACGGGCGTGCGCGCCCTGGCGGGCTGGGCGCTCCGGCGGACGCGCCTGCTCACCGGCTGCTCGCCCGAGCTGGTGGAGCGCGTGCGGGCCCTGGGGTTCCCGGCGGAGCGCTCGCGCGTCATCCCCTACGGCGTGGACACCACGGCCTTCTCTCCCGCTCCGGATCGGCGGGAGATCTGGCGCCGGCGCCTGGGGATCCCCTACGGCGCCCCCCTCTTTCTGGGAGTGGGGCGGATGGCGACCAAGAAAGGCTTCCAGGTGCTGATCGAGATCCTGCCGGCCCTGCTGAGGGAGAACCCGGAGCTGCGGATCGTGCTCGCGGGTGGCGGCGACCTCCTGGACGGCTTCCGCCGGGCGGCCCAGCCCTGGGCGGACCGGGTCTTCTTTCCCGGTGCCGTGCTGCGGGACACCTTGCCGGATCTCTACCGGGCGGCCGACGCCTTCGTCCTGCCCGCGGTCCACGACGGCAAGGGGAACGTCGACGGCCTGCCCAACGTCATCCTGGAAGCCATGGCGAGCGGCCTGCCGGTGGTGGCCACCGGCATCTCGGGCATCCCCCTGGCCGTGGAGCATGGCGATACCGGGCTGCTGGTACCGGAAAAGGATCCCGAAGCCCTTCTCCAGGCCCTCCGGCGACTGCTCGCCAGTCCTGAAGAAGCCCGGGCGATGGGTGAGCGGGGACGCCGGAAGGCTGAGGCCGAGCTGACCTGGGACGCCGTCGCGGCACGATACCGGGAGGGGTATGAAATGGCCCTTTTTTCTCCCTCCTCTCCCGGTGTGCGGGGGGAGGGAGGGGTCGGGAGAGGAGGGCCGGAGAGGTGAGGGAAGCCGGCGCTCCGCCCCTGATTTCCGCCCTTGCCCGTGCCGGTTTGATCCCCTATACTTCAGCCACTCCTTCAGCCTTGCGGCTGTCCATAAAACGATCCTCCCATCACGCGACCATGGCCAAGAAACCCCTTCGCCCCGGCATCACCAAGGCCGATCTCGTCGACGTGGTCTACGACCGCCATGGCGGCCTGACCAAGGACGAAGCGGCCGAGATCGTGGACGTCATCTTCCGGACCGTGAAGGTCTCCCTGGCCGACGGCCGCCCGGTCCGCATCAAGAACTTCGGCACCTTCGAGGTCACCGACCGGCCCGGCCGGCTCGGGGTGAACCCGATGAGCGGCGAGAGGATGTTCATCCGCGCCCACAAGGGGCTGAGCTTCAAACCGGCGCGCCGCCTGCGCGACGTCATGGTGCGACCCGAGTAAGGCCGAATGGCGACGAAGGCCCGGGTCCAGAAGCGGCTCTACTACAAGATCGGCGAGGCCTGCAAAGCCCTCGGCATCCAGCCTTACGTGCTGCGGTACTGGGAAACCGAGTTCCCGGCCCTCTCCCCCAACAAGAGCCGCTCCGGCCAGCGCGTCTACAGCGAAAAAGAGCTGGAGATCATCCGGCGGATCAAGGAGCTTCTCTACGAGGAGGGGTACACGATCGCCGGCGCCAAGAAGAAGCTGGAGGCCGAGCTCGCGGCGGGCGACGTCGGAGAGGAGCCCACCGAGGACGGCGAGACGCCGGAGGAAGCCCCCGCCGAGGCGGCGCCCCCTCCGCTTCCGGCACCCAGGAAGGCGGCCCGGCCCGCCGCCCCGCCTGCCGAGCCGGTGCAAGATTCAACCGCGCTTGACACGGATGAGCCTGAACGGATACAAACTCTCCTCTCGGGGATCGACGAGGCCCTCCAGGAAGCGCGGGACATCCTCACGCTTCTAGGGTCGAAATCGCCCTGACAGCAGTTTCCGGTCGGGACGTAGCGCAGTCTGGTAGCGTACCTGAATGGGGTTCAGGGGGTCCCGGGTTCAAATCCCGGCGTCCCGACCAATCTTTTCAACGAGTTACCCCTACTCGCCTTGCCACCTTGTACGCGAGTTGTACGTAATCATAGCCGAAGAGGCTGAGGCCTCCTAGGTAAGCGTGTGTGCCCTCCGGGAAGGTGCGGTACTTGGCCTCCGGAGCCTGCTAGGTGGCTGCTCTCCGCGTCTGAAGTGTTCCCCCCCTTCTTCCCCTTCAAGATAGACCTGTGTCGGCCAGCCAGGCGCCTGGACGCGAAGGCCGGCCCGCAGGGCCGAGCCGTCAGCCTGAGTCAAAGTACGCGGGCAAAGACGGAGGCCCCTCGCCGGGAGGCCCCCGTTGGTGATCTTCCTCAGGCGGCGATCTCAGCGAGCCAGGTGAGGTACTCCCACGCGCCCTCGTAGTCGGTGGTGGTGTCGTGAAGGCGAAGCTCCCCGGTTCCCGTCTTGGGACGGAGGATGAGCATCGCTCGGTGCTCGTCGCTGCTCCAGAGGAGGTAATCGTCGTCGGCGAATCCAGGCTGGAAAGTCCATGTGTGGAGGTGACGGGCGATTCGGGCGAGGACCAGGCTCATGGCGGGTACGGAGCCGTCCAGCCGGTGGGGCTCGACGTCCCAGAGGATGGAAACGTCATCCGTCTCAACCGGGGACAAGGTGAAGAGGGTTTCGAGCCTCTGCGGGGATGATGGCCATGTTCTCTCCTTGCTGTGCGACCCGGTTGTTAGTGCTCTTTGGGCCGCCTCCAAAGGAGGGGTCAGGCGAGGGGGGCCTCCTGTCATAGGCTCGGCGGAGCCGACCCCGCAGGGGTTTAGCCTTGACAGGCGGCCCTCCTCGCCGACAATCGAAGAAACAGGCGGCCCACAACGCTCCGACGTGCACCCAAGCTGGGCGAAGAGAAGTGCCGGGGCTAGGAGCCCCGGCGCGAGGAAGAGAAATGGGCCGCGAAGCGGCCCGTCCCTGACCACAGGACGGCCCGCAAGGTCGCGCCCAGTGACGCGAGGAAACCCGCTTCGGGTTTCCTCCGTCAGGCTGGAATGTGCGCTGGCGCCGGATCGGCCTGAGGGCCGGGCGGTGGGGCTGTTTGCAAGTGCGCGAAGCGCACGGTCACGACTAACTTTGCCCGGGGCGCCCGCCGCGACACGGCATGTTGAGTGCCAGCACATCGTTGGCGTAGCCGATCCCGCGGGCCGACTGATCTCCGGCCGGAGTCATGCACCAGGGTCTGGCAAGGGAGCGAAGCGACCGAGGGCCGCTGTCGCGGCGGGCGCCCCGGGCCTCTTCTTCGATCCTTCGGCGGTCCTGGCCGGGCTCAGCACACGCCCCCCGGGGAGCGTCAGCGTGAAGCCGGCAAGAAGCGGGATGGGGTGTGTAGCAAGCAGGAGCCGCAGATGGCGATGGAGGAGAAGACTAGGGGGATGACCGGCGCCCTCGTCGAGCCGCCTTCTGGCTCGTCATGATTTGGCGCCCCTTGCGCCGCCACTCCCATACCTCTCGGACCGGATAGCGAATGCCGGCTTCGTGCCGGTAAGCGGGCCCGGTCCCGTCCTGGCGCCATTTACGGACCGTGCTGGGGGTGACTCTCTCGAGATAGATCAGCTCAGCCTCCACCAGGTCTCTCATGTCCACTTGGAAGCCGATGCGCAGAACCTCCTCCCAGGTTGATAGATTGAGCAGGGCTGCCAGCCGATTGATGTCCTGCCGAACGCCCGGCGGCAGGTCGAGAGGCGGTGGTGGGGCCATGCCCTCCAGGGCGGTTGCGAGCCGGGTCGCCGCTTCGGCGAATGCGGCGGTGGTCGCTTCGTTCAGCCTTCCAAGCCCAATCGTCATCGGCTCCATGCTCTCATCTCCAAGTCGTACGCCCTGGTTAGACTTCCTTCCGACAACTGTCGTAGCTCTCTGGAGGGGCTAAGGCCACTTATGGCCGGTCTTCCGGGGAGCTGCAAGGCGAGTTGCCGGGAAGTTCATACGACAAATGTAGTAGATCGCTGGTGTTTTTTCAAGAGCCTCCACTCCCCCCGGCATTGGGGTCTCCCGGGCTGCGTCCAAGAGACGAGCCGGTGAAGTTTTCCACAGGTGGGTCGACCCCTACTAGGTGTCTTCCTAGATACTTGCTACCTGAGAAGCTACTAGGCGAGCGGTAAGCCCTTATTCGTCAGTGGCTTGTGACGAAAAGCGTTAGCGTTTCTTCGGTCAACCGTTAGCGTTCCTTCGGTAAACCGTTAGCGTTCCTTCGGTTGGGAAGGGGACGAGCGTTAGCGTTTCATCCGGAAAACGGGAGGATTTCCGCAGACCACCAAGCCCGGCTATCAGAGGAACCCGCTTGGGATTTCCACAAGCCCATCGGCCCGGCCTGAAGGAGCCGTCAATCTCTCTGCAGACGGCGAATATGAGGCGGATAGGGACGAAGCGTGAGCCCGCGCTTGCAGGTCGAGACCAGCGCCGGATAGACCTTCAGGACGGTCTGGAGGGCGCGAAGGAAGTGGTAGCGGAACATCCTCAGCTCGGCGTAGTCCGAGCCGAACTGACGCTGGAGGGCACGCCACGAGACCAGCTCGGGGCGATTGAGCCGCAGGGTCCGAATGCTCCGGTAGGTAAGCCACATGTAGATGTCGATCATCAGCGGCGAGCGGAAGCTTCTGAGGACTTCGAGGCTTACGGGGATGGGGTGATGGACGATCTCCTTGAAGAAGTCGTCGGACAGGTACACGAAGTTGGGGATTTCCGTTTCTGGCGGCGGATCGTCCCACCAGAAGTTGTAGGCCTTGACGAGCCGAACACCTCCCCCTGCGAAAGAGGGTGGAAGGCCTTGCGCGACGGTTCGGTTGGGGTCTCCGAGGACCGAGACGGAGAGGTTGGCCAGACGGTGCAACTGGTCGCGAAGCTTCGTGAGCGTGCCCTTCGGTCCCGTCGATGGCGTGAGGCCGAGCCGGAAGGCAAAGCTGGAGAAGCTCGGACCCAGAGGGAGGAACGGTGTCTGCTTCTGGACGGCCTCGGTAACCCAGGCGGCCAGGGCGAGCCGAGGGTAGATCCCGAACGGGAGTCCCACCCGGCGAGGCGCGAGCAAGCACAAGTCGTAAAGGCCGCTATGGCGGGTGAACTCACTGTCCTGAGGGGCTGAGTGGGGGAGAGTGGTCGCTACGATCAACCGGGTGACGAACCCAATCGCGGGAGGCTCGTCGTCCAGGAGATCGGGAAAGAGCTCACGCTGCAGCTCGTCGAGCGAAGTCCAGGAGCTGGCGGGAGAGGAGGGCTTTTGGAGAGCCATGGACCAGAGCTCTACGAGGGCTGAGCGCGGCGGGTCAACTTGCCCGCGGCGACCTCTACAACGGTTCGGATTTCGGCAGGCTCGACCAACAGGTGATCGTCCAGGAAGTGCTCGACGTGGGACCTTACGACGTCGTCAAGAGGCAACGTTGGATGGAAGAGGAACGCGGTCGTCGAACCGGGCTCCCCCTGCGAGACATAGCCTTTCGAGATGAGCCGCTGAAGGATGGTCGCGAGCGTGCTGTAGCCTTGGCGAAAATCCGGATACCGGTGAGCCAGGTCATGGCCGATCTCTCGAATGGTGAGAGGGTTTCTCAGGCTCAAGACGAAGAAGATCCGGAACTCCGAGGGAGCGAGGTAGGGACGCTGTGGTTGAGTGGCCATGGCAGTTCTGTGAAAGGCAAAAAGCGCCTGGTCCCGAAACACGGGGCAGGCGAGGCATCATACCCGGAGACCCGGGGTTCCTGGAAACAGGCGCGAGGAGCTCCGCGACGGGTCACCGAGTCTCTCTGCCACGCTGGCTGAGCGCGAAAGCCAGCCGTCGAAGCTGAGCCGGGCCGAGCCGCGAGAAGACCTGAGCCCTTTGGACCGAGACTTGAAGGAGGAACTCCACGAGGTCGCACCAGGGAACGAGGGCCTCTTCCCCTTGAAAGGTCAGGATGCTGAGACTGCCATCGTCGACGAGGAACAAGACACCTGCGGGAGTTTCAAAGGCCAGGAACATGGACAACCTTCCCTTTCGTATGGAGAGACAGTTGATTGCGTGCGGGTCGCGCCGGTCCAAGGCGAACTGCGTTCGCTTCCAAGACCTGGCTTGTCTGGGAACTGAGCCAAGGTTCCTTTCAGGTCAGCCGCCGGGGGCGCCGCGGAGGCTGCAAGCTCTGCAATTGCTCTTCAGCGATTCTGACGAGAAGCTCGATCTGCTCCTTGCGGAGCTGGGTCAGGTCGGTAATGAATCGTTCAGCGTGGCGGCGAAAGGCTGGCTCCAGAGGAGCTGCGGCTTCGTAGGCCGGTGGCGTTGCGGCGGCGGCTTGCCGGACGTAACCGCTGCCCGTGAGTCTCACCAGGAGAGCCGAGATGACATTGGAGCCCCGATTAAGATCAGGATTCTGAGTGGCAAGGGCGATGCCGATTTCGCGGACGGACAGGGGCTGAGAGCTCAGGGAAAGCACAAGGTAGATTTGCCACTCGGACGGTGAAAGGTGAGGGAGCTGGATCGAGTCAGAAGTGGATGGCATGGTGATCTAAGGTCCTCAAATGGATTGGAGGTCTTAGCCAGAAGAGCCGCCTCCTTCGTGTTGGCGAAAGGAGGCCGCCAAAGGGCTTCAAAGGGCCGTGGTGTCGTTCTCCTGCGCCGGGGCAGTAGAAAACGTGATCCGGATTCCGGACAAAGCCTCGTGTGTCCAGGCCACGCGTTGGCGGTCGGCCGGATTGGCAAGCTCATAGCGAGCCCCGGAAGCGGGCCGGATCACTTCCGCGCCTGCGCGGCGAGCCGCCGAGAGGCGTTCCTTGTCGCGCAATTGGTGCCAGGACGTTTCGGCTTCGGGCTCCGCGAGGGGAAAGAACGTCAGCTCCGGATTGAACCGGGCCTTCTGCAGCCATCTCTCGGCGGAGAGCAGGGTCTCCATGAAGTAGCTCGCGGGAAACTTCGACGGCAGGGAGATCGCGAAGTTGACGACCTGTGCGATCACCGGGGGAAGCTCGAGTGAGGCGAGCTTCTCCAGGACCCATTCGAGGTCCAGGGCGTCCGGAGAGAGGGGGCTTGGGCGGCCCGCCATGAGGTGCCGGACAAGCTCCAAGGCTGCGAGGGCGGCGTCAACGCCGAGCCCACTCTCGGCCAACCGGCGATAGACCGCCTCGAATCCCAGAGCCGCCACGTCATGCCGGCCGCGAGCAGCCTCGACCTGGGCCTTGATGCGGGCGATCTGGACCTCTCCGAACGGCGGAGGAAGGAGACCGCCGAGCCCTTCGAGGATCTCGACGAGGAGAGGTTGGAGGCCTTGCTGGTCTCCTTCAGCGTAAACCAGAAGCAGCCCATGGACGGCGGACAGGAGGTTGGGATCCTGGGTGTCCTCGAGGAGGGTGTAGACCTCCAGGAGGGGCTCCAGAGCGGAACCGGAATCTTGTTCTTCGAGGAGGAGCCAGCCGAGGGCCAGGGCCGCCTGGATGAAGTCGTCTTCGTCCCCGAGCTCCTCTGAAATTCGTTGCGCCCTTTCAAAGAGCGCCAGAGCTTCGTCGATGCGCCCTTGGTTTTGCCGCAGCCGTCCGAGGGAGAGGGATAAGCGCGCGCGAGAGCGGTCCAGGAGCTGATCGTGGCTCGTCTGCCTCACGGCCTGCTGCAACAGCTCCTCAGGGGTGTCGTGGACGCCGCGGTGCATCTCGACGTCGGCGATGACGCAGTAGCCCAGGACGAGAAGTTTGGACGCACGGATGGAGTCGGGCATCGCTTCGAGGAGGCTGGTGGCGAGGAACGCCAGGTGGCGGGCATCGGCCAGCCGGGCCTCCGCCATGGCTTTCTCCGCCAACTGGATCAGGAGGCCGGCAACGCCGGTGGAGAGGAAGGGCTGAGGGGCTTCCTCAATGAATCGGAGGCGCTCCGGCTGGGGAATCCGCAGGAGCTTGTCGACGAGAGCGCGGTTGGCGGGCTCCTCCTTTGTGAGCCGCCGTGAATCTCTGTCCTGGATCTCGGACACCAGGGAAAGCACCTGGAGCCCCAACGGTGGCGGGCTTGCCGGGTCCTCCTCCGGCTGTCCCTCCGGTTGTTGGAGGAGGCTGGCCAAACGGCGCCGGCACCGGGGGCAGGCCGTGAGGTGAAGGAGGATCGGTCCGCGTTTCCGGATCTCTGGACGCTGGAAATCTCCCTCCCCTCCTTCTGGAGTGAAGGCGTCGAGAGTTGCGGCGTCCGGACGATCTTCCAGGAAGAGGGGCGCCAGCTCCTTAGCGGTGAGGTGCACGGCGAACCTCCCTCGGGGCCCGGGCGCCGGTCAACATCAACCCCTCCAGACCGTTGCAGACCATCAGTATCAGCTCGGCGACTCCGCGGCGAACCTCCGGGGGATAGGCCCAGACGCGGCGCATCTGCTGGTAGAGGAGCAGGTCGTCTTCGGACCGGAGCTGAAGCTCTGGCAAGAATTGATCGACGGGAAGGCTGAGGGCCTGGGCGACGCGGGTCAGGGCGAGGACGGGGGGAGCCTGATCGCCGGCCTCGTACTTTGCCAGTCGGTCGGGGCGGACCCCGACAAGGGCGGCCAGCTCACGCTGGCGCAGGCCGGCCTGTTCGCGGAGCTTCTCGGATGCGAGCGCCGACCGCGGACCGGAAGTGGGAGGGAATTCGTTGCCGGGAGTCGGTGAAGGTCGCCATGGTCGTATACTCTGGCGTATGTACGGCAGATTTGTCAATCGATACGACTGATATGGATGCATGGAAGACGCAAACAAGGGCCGAGTCGCCGGCAGTAGGAGAGATCTGGATTCTTGGCTCCGGCCCCGCGGAGTTGCCTGGGAGGCAAGTCCGGCATGGGATTCCGGAACGAGGTGCGAAACTAGGGGCACAACTTAAGGCCGTGGGTGGAGCGCGACCCAAGAGCGGACCGAGCCCGATCCCGGCCTCCCAAAGGAGAGAGAGATGAGCTCAAGCACGCGTCGTTTCTTCGTGGTCTTCGTCCTGTTGGTGTCGGTAGCGTCCTCGGCGTCGGCGGTCGTGCCCGCCTGGAACCTTGGCGAGTGGGGCCGAGCCGCCTGGTCGGCCGTTTTCGGAGGAGGGGTTGAGGGCGAACGAGTGCCACAGAAACTCGGCTGCTCAATCGATCCCAACGGCACGCCGCGCTGCGCCTCGTGAGACCCCTAAGTACAGCCAGATGAATCAGCGGAATCGGCGTTCCTCAGGAGTCCTTGCAATTTGGTCCTTGCCGGCGGAATTGCCTGGGAGGCAAGTCCGGCATGGGATTCCGGAACGAAGTGCAAGAAACTAGGCTCGGCAACTTATGGCCGCGGTCGGTTCGCATCCCTGGCGGGTCGAGCCTGATCCCCGGCCCTTCCAAAAGGAGAGAGAGATGAGCTTAAACACGCGTCGTTTTTTTGTGGTCTTCGTGCTGTTGGTATCGGTAGCGTCCTCGGCGTCGGCGGCCGTGCCCGCCTGGAACCTCGGCGAGTGGGGCCGAGCCGCTTGGTCGGCCGTTTTCGGAGGCGGGGGTGAGGGCGAATGGGTGCCACGGAAAGCCGGTTGCGGTATCAATCCCGACGGCACCCCCCGCTGCGCCCCGACTTCGAAAGCCGGTTGCGAAATCAGTCCCGACGGGACCCCCCGCTGCGCCCCCGCGCAGAAGCACGGCTGCAGTATCGACCCCGACGGCTCTCCCCGCTGCGCCCCCTGAGTCTCGCCCAGAGCGGCCCTGCTGACAGGAATCAGGGCCGCTCCGTGGCACTGACAGGCCATGCTTTATCCTGGTAATGTGCTACAGTTCCAAGTTACGGTAGGATAGAGACACAATCTAGAGGAGTGCTCTGACGTGGCGGAGCTGGATGACTCTTATCTGAAGGCTTGGTTGGCGCAGGAGGACGAGCGCGAGAGGGGAACAGCGCTGTTGGCGGAGCTGCGCGAAGGCCGGCGGGGCTGGCACGAGCTCGACAGCGGCGAACGGCGCTTGGCGTCCGGGGTGGCTCTGGTCGACTTGGTGTTGGAGCGCTGCCGGGAGGCGCGTTTCGAGGATCCGCGGGCCATGGTGGGCTGGGCGGAGATCGGCTGCGAGCTGGCCGGGCATCTGGCTCTCGATCCCAACGGCGGCGCCGCGGTGCTGGGGGTCGAGGCTCTGGCCTGGGCGGAGCTGGGCAATGCCTACCGGGTCGCTGATGACCTTGAGCGGGCCGCCCAAGCTTTGGCCCGGTCGCGGGACCTGGCTTTGCGTGGCAGGCCCTCAAGCGCCCTTCTGGCCCGCCAGTTGGAGCTGCTGGCGAGCCTCTGCACAGACCGCCGGGAGTTTGCCGAGGCCAGCGAGATTCTGACCCAGCTAGAGATGCATTACCGGGAATCGGGGGAGCCGGACAAGGAAGTCCGGGTGCTCCTCAAGCTTGCGCACGTGCATACCCAGGCCCATGAGCCTGAGCGCGCAATCCTTGTCTATCTGAGGGCCCTCCGCATGATCCCGCCAGGGGACGGCGAGCTGCTATCGGCGGTGCATAGTTTGGCCCTGAACCTCGTGGCTACAGGCCTACCCGAAGCCGCACAGGCTTTGATCTTCGCAAACCGCCGTCTCTACCGCAAAGCGGGCCGTCTCAATCAGATTCGGCTTCTCTGGCTGGAAGGCAAGATCGCCGTGGCTCTCGACCAGCCGGGCTTGGCGGAGACGAAGCTCAACCTTGCCCGGCTGGCCTTTCTTCACAAAGAACAGCATTTCGACGCCGCCTTGGTTTCGCTCGACCTTGCCCTTCTTCTAGCGCGGCAGGGGCGGCGAAAGGCGCTCCTCCTCCTGGTCGAGCAGATGCTCGCCACCTTCCGGCGGCTGGGCATCGCCCGCGAGGCGATCGCCAGCCTTCTCCTGGTCAAGGACTCGTGTGAGAAGGGAGCGTCGTTCGACCGGCTTTGCGGTCAGATCGAGGCGCAGATTCGGATGCTGCCGGAACTGGAATTGAGGTCGAAGCAAGCGCGCGCCCGGCTTCCGCGTTGCGGCGACCTCGAGTAGTGCCGACCGCTCTGAAGCTCGCTCCGCCCGCCCGTACCAGGCCCCGTGCACGCCGCGCACGGGGAGCCCACCCGGGTCAGCCCTTTTTACCCTGAGGAAGCTCCCCAGGATCTTCTTGCCGTCAACTCTTCGGCTGCCGCGGCTTGCGAGGTTTGGCCGGTGCGGGGGCAGGGGCCTTGAGGAGATCGAGCTTCTCAAGTGTCCTCATGACGACCTGCTCGAGATCTTCCTCGCGGAACGTCATCGGGGCGCTTGGCGGGGCGGGCTGAGACCGCCTGCTGAGAAAGGCGCTCAGCTCCTTGTCGTGGCCGTCGTCGTCCTCCTCGAAGGCGAGCTTGAAGAAGCGCCTGGGAGAGATATCGATGGCCTCGAGGATGACCAGGACGTGATGAAACCTCAGATAGGACTCGCCGCGGAAGACACGGGCGAGGTACCCCTGGGCGACGCCCATCTTCTTCTCGATCGTGCCGATTGGCACTTTCTGGAAAGCGATGAGCTTATCCAAGAGGGTGGCGATCCTCTGGACTTCTTCGGAAGATTCGACGCGGACGGGCATGCCCGGGAAGTCTACACCAGGCGGGGCGGTGAGCCGAATAGGCTCAACCGGTTGCGACGGCAATCTCGGTCTCGTCAAGAGGACGCAGCTTCCTCGGCGGGAGGAGAGAATTCCGCGATCAAGCATTCGACGAATGCCTCAAGATCGGCGAGCGGGAAAGTGGCCTCGGTTCCGTTGCGTCCATAGATTCGGACGACGTCTCCTTCAAACAGAAAGAGGGTTTCACCCACGGTGACCGCCAAATCGGCGGGATTAGGCCTGGCCATGGCTCTTCTCCGGTACGAGCACGGTCGCGGCCGTCAGCCGGTAGAGGGCTGACAGGCAGGCGATCGGCGTGACCTGTTGAACGAAGTGGAGGGCGATGGGGGTCGACGGACCCCCGGCTTCGAGGGCGAGTCGGGTTCGCAAGGCCGGATCGGGACCCTGGAGGATGCTCGTGTTATGCGTCACGGCGGGGAGGATACGCCAAAGTCGGTGAGCCGTGCCACTTTTCAGAAGCAGATCATGCCATTTCAGTCGGTTATACGTCTGAAAAACATGGTTGCACGCCAGATCGGAATCAAGTAACCTCTGCCGTAGAGCCTGCATTTCCTGCCTTGAAAAGGATGCTTTCAGTCTTACAGGCTCTCCCTTGTTCCTGAGAGGAGGCTTAATTGCAGAAAGGGGTTCATGGCAGCTCGTCCAGGAAGAAACCGGCTCTGGCGGAAGAGCCCACTTCCGCCCTCGGCGGTAAAGGTGCGGCGATAGTGCTCCGGAACGAAGCCCTGGTGCAGCTTTACGAGAGCGGCATCACGGTGAGAGAGCTCGTGTCGCTCCAACTCGCCGACGTTTCCCTTGACCGCGGGGACGTGATGCTCAGGCACGGGAGCAGCTTGGAGGAGTGGAGAGGCCTCCCCGGAGGGGCCGTCAAGGCTCTACAGTCCTGGATGGCGGTGCGGGGCGGGAACCCGGGGCCGTTGTTCCTCAGCGCGCTTGGCGGCGGCGGCCTGACGGTCAAGGGTGTGGGCTTCACGCTGTGGCGGCATCGGAAGCAGTCCGGGATTCGGACGAATCCGATGAGCAGGCAGCTCGAATCCCGCAACCTCGTCCTCAGTTTGCTGCACGAGGCTGGCTTGACGGGAAGGGACTTGGCGAGCCTCAGGGTCGAGGACGTTGGTGAATATGGAGTGAGACGTGACGGGGCGGCCTTCGATCTGACACAGAAGGTGCTCTCGGTCTTGAGGGTATGGATTGGACGCCGAACGTCCGGCCCCGTCTTCCTCTCTCAGTCTGGCAAAGGCGAGGCGATGACGTCGGCGGGGATTCGATGGGTCCTCCTGCAACTCGGCGTCTGGAAGAAGCCTCCCGTTCAACGGCGCAGGTTGAGGAGAGGGCATGAAGCGCAACAACCCCAAGGCGAAATCTGGACCGAAAAGCGCGCCGCGTGCAGGCTCTGGGAGGAGCTGCCGCCCTCACTGAGGCGGCGCGCTCCAAGTGGATTCGACGAAGAGAATCTCATCGTGAGCTTGGTGATGGAAGCTTTGGGGAGAGGCGTTTTACTGGAAGACGCCTTGAGAATCACCGGGCTGAGCTTGCAGCAATTCCATCGCCTCCATAAGAGGATGATCCGGTCTGAGGCACGGATCGGCCAACGGTCCCTTGAAGAGCTGAGTGCCACCGAGCAACAGCGGTTGTTATTGGAGGCCTTCTCGATTCAGTAGCGGTGCCGGGCGGACGCCCGGCACCGCTGTCGAAGCCTTTAAGGACAGTGTCGAGGGAAATGCGCCTTGAAGAAGAATGACGCCGGTTTGGATCCAGCTTGGCCATTGGCCGCAGGGGGGAGAGTAGGGAAGGTACTGAGACCCCGCGTGGCCTCATGGGGAGGAGGGGAGGTCCCTGTTGAGCCTGATGAGACCCGCTTGCTGTCTCCGCAGGCTCTGTTCGAGCAGGCAATGGCGCTGTCGCGAGCGGGATTCCACGCGCCCGAAGGAACCTCCCTGGTTGGCGATGGCGTCAACGTCCACATCTTCGATGGCACCGGCGGAGAAGTGCAGATCGACGAGAAGGATTTCGAGGCGATGCTGGCGTCTCTTCGATTTCATCTGCAGCGAGACCGGGCAGGGTGAGTGAGAACAGGATGATTCAAAGAGAGTCTCGTCAAGGGCGAACGCAGTTCGTCTACCTGGGAAGTGGGTTGAAAGATTAGGGGGAACTGGCGATGGCGTTACTCGAAGAGCTGTGGAGACGTTTACCGGAAAGCTTGAAGACTCGCCCCCCTCAAAGTCTTGACGAGATCCGGCAAGTGGCGGACCTGGTTCTGACGGCTTGGAGGTCAGGCGCGGACCTGGACGCTGCTCTCTCGGTGGGAGGGCTCAGCAGGGAAGAATTGGCGCTCGTCACCCTGATCGACGGAAAATGGCTGGAAGGCTTGAAGGATTATGAGCCAGCCGGCTCGCCGGAGTCGGTCTGGGTGAGTTTTGTCAAGGTGTTGATGGAAGCACGCACGGGGGAAGATCAGGCTGTTGAGCGAGCGTGCGATTGGATCAAAGGATTAAGGGGGGAGCTGAGATATGGGTTGGGTATGGATCCGAACGGCTAAATGATTTCGGAACACTGTTCTGCTGTAGTCGGTCCTCTCCATCCTGATTGAGAAATCTCCGGAGCGAGTAATCAAAATGGAGGAGGGGCCGGCCCGCCAGGGCCGGCCCCGATCACCCCCGGGGAGCTAGCTGACCTGATCCCGGACCTTCATGCGGGTGATCCGGCAGTTTTCGACGACGAACTGGCGGTCGTTTTTCGGCTCGCCTTGCTTGGTGGTGTAGGTGCGGGTCTCGAAGTACCCATAGAGCTCCAAACCATCGCCCTTGCGCGCCCGAAAGGCGCAGCCCTCCCAATCGATGCAATTGAACCAGCGCGGGGGGGTGTCGTCGTCGCCGCCGCAGGCGACCGAGAAGGTCAGGAAATTGCTCTCCTCGTGGTCGTACTCCTTCTCCACGATTTCATCGATGATCGGGTCGTAGACCATTCTGGTGCCAGTCTTGGCCGGGGTGCTGTGGTGCTTGGGGTCGCCGCCCAGGTTGCCGTAGAGGGTGCAGCGCTTTGCCGGGTTGGAGGTCGTCTTCTTCATGGGAATCTCCTTTCGTTTCGGTCCGTTCGTCACGACTCGAAAAGACCCGAGGGGAGAAAAGGCCGGCTGGCAAGGTCGTGCGCAGCGCGCCCCGTAGGGGTTTAACCTTGCAGCCGGCCGCCCCTCGGGTAAAAAACGAGCGCTGATGAGCGGACTGGGACGGAAGGGGACCCCATCGAAGGAAAGGCGGGCTCCAGCCCGGCAAGGCCTGCACCCTCTATGGCGGCCTGGGTGGTCTTAGACCCCGAAAGCGCCGCAGCGTCTTGGCCGGATTCGGCCCACGGGAAAGGGGCTTAAGGCGAGAGCAGCGGCGAAGGCGTGGAGTGGGGGTCTCACCTGCGAGGAGCGCAAGCGATTTCCTCACCTTCTCGGTCGCCGGTGGCGGCGACACGCTCCAGCGCTGGATCATTTGCGGTGATTGGGTGGGCCTTCTTGTGGGCGGCGCAAGGGCGGCGGTTTGGAGCTCTATCGGGACTTCGGTCCCCGCAACCTTTGCCAAACCAGGCAAGGCGTTCCGAAATAGCCGTCCGCCAGTTTGTCGTCGAAAACTGCCGGATCACCCGCATGAAGGTCCGGGATCAGGCCACCCGGTTCCAGGGTGATCGGGGCTGGGCCTGAGCGGGCCGAGGGGAAGGAAGGTCGTTCTTGCCTCGGTTCTGGCCCTTGGGGGGGCGCTTTGCTCGTTTTTATTCTCCTGGATTAGAGACCTTTCAGAGCACGTAGCCGTTCGCGTCTACTTGGTACCCGGCTTTGGCTGCCGCGATCCAGGCAGATTCGTCGTTCGGTAGGGCTCCGCAGTCACAGCATTGGATGTTTCCCAGAGTTTCGGGTTCATTGTCATTGAAGATTGCCCAACCCAAGCCGCCGCAATCCGAACAGATCTCGCCGGCCGGGTCGTCACTCCGCCCACTGACGTTGCAGAGGGGTCCTTCATAAAGGACCCGTTCCCGGGTTCGAACGGTTGATCCAGATGAGGATTGGTTCAAGATCTCGACGGCCCGAATTCTCAAATGCGGTTGGCCATCAACGAGGAAACCAGCGATCTCAAGAGAGCCGGAGAAGTCGTCATGGCGCAAGATGGCCTCTGAGCGTTGGATTCCAGACTTATAGAGAGAGCCGCCAAGAGGTCCATGGACTGAGACGTGGAAGCGCGAACGATACTTGGGCATGGTTCCGTTCTGGCTCGACAAAGGGAGCCTCCTTTCCGGTGTGTGCTGCTTCGGGTCAGCCATTCGCTGCACCCGAGCTGGCCGCGAGGTTTTCTGCCGTCTCGATCACGAGGGAGACACAAGCAACGACCCTTTGAAGGAACACCTCACAGGTGGCCAGGGGATCAGCGCTAAAGCGCTCACAGTAGAGAGAGATGTAGCGCCAAGCACCGCCGCGGTTGCTCTCTTCGGGATGCCCCGCGCATTCGAGCAGCACCGTTGAGCCGAATTCGGCGACGACCTCACGGTCAAGCTCGGCCGCGAGATCCAGGGTCTGGAGCCGGTCGTCCGCCGCATGCACGAGCTCGTGGGCCCAAGTGGAGAGATTGCGAACGCCGAGCGCGATGGCTTGGTGGGAAGGGGAGTAGTAGCCGAGGTTTTTGGCGCCTCGGCCCTCATAGGTGGAAAGGGTGATTCCCCAGGCCTTCGCCACGTCCGCGAAAGGTAAGCTCGCCAAAAAGGCTGCTTCTTCGGCCAAGTCAGTATTTTCCGGTAAGGGCTCGCCTTCCGTCTGGTCAAAACCGAAAACGGGAATGCCGACGACGCCGACCATGATGGCGTCACCCGCCTCGAGCCCGCGTTCCGGCCGGCTGTCCTTGAGGCGCACCATCCTGGGACCGAGGATGTAAAAGGCACGTTCTCCAACGCGCACATGGCGCCCGGCTTCCTGCCACTGCCGAAAGCCCCGGGCGTCGGCGTGGCCGTGGAGGGCTGCCAGGAGCTTGTTGCGAAGGCTCCAGGAACTGGATGGGGTGTTGAATCGGCGCCGGATGAAGATGTTGGCCAAAGCGGTAGGGATGCGGCCTTCGCGGAAGGCGTCAAGAAGGGTCTGAGCTGCGGCGGTGACGCGGGGGTCCGGTGAAGGCTGCGGAGGCTTCGCCTGACTACGGGGCGAGGTCTTCCTGGTCTTGCGGCTCTTGTCGGCTTGAGCTGATCTCATGGGACTCTCCTCTCTGGCAGGGTCTTTCTTTCCTGCCCTTCGAGGTCCGCGGAGGCCGCCCAGGCGTGGGTGTGCAAGGCTCGGACGGAGTCCGACCCCAACGGGGTTTGCCTTGACACCCGCGCCGGGTGGCCTACGATCGCGCGAAGAAATCAGGAAAGAAGGAGCCTGCCGGAGGGGATGTCTAGTGCTGTGGCGAGTTGAGGGACGAGATACCGAGTGGTCCTGGAAGCAAGCCCCCGGCTTTCGGATGGAACGAAAGACCGGGGGACATTGCTACCTTCTGGGCGATCAGGGTGCCGGATCGACCCTGGATTGTACGAGGAGGTAACTCGGCCACTTGTGGCTGTCCTCGCACGTCAGCTCCAACTGATTGGGGCCGCGCCCTAAGATTGGCCGCTGTCCGAGAGTAGACGGGGCCTTGGTCGCGAAGCGACCTCGAGCGACTCCTTCACCAACTCAAGCACGACTTCGAGCTGCGGGCGACGTCCCTGGGTGAAGTCTTCGAGGAATCGCTCGGCATGCCGCCGTAACGCCGGTTCAAGTTCGGCAAGCGGCTGATAGACGATGAAACCGGTCTCGTCCTTACGCCGGGAGACGTAGCCATTCGCCATGAGGCGTTGGAGCAAGGTGCTCAGGGTCGAGATCCCCTGCCCGAGGTTTGGATGGTATCGGGACAGCTCCTCGCTGATCTGTTTGACGGTGAGTGGATCTTTCGCAGACGCGAGGACCAAGTAGATCCGCCACTCAGAAGTCGATAGAAAGGGAAGATCCCCACCGCGCGCGCCGAGCCTTTTTCGCGAGCGGCTCAAAGCCCCTCCTCCGCGACAACGAACCCGAGGCCGTCGCCGATGTCGCGCAGGCGGCCCGCTTCGCGCAGCTCCGTAACCTCGGCGGCGCTGAGGATTTGGGATAACTTGTCGAAGGAGATCGTGCGGGTGAAGTTGCGCCCTCCATTGCCCCAGTTGTCGAGCACCGTGACCGAGATCTTGTTGACCTTCTGAATATGGGACCAGCCGCCGCGCGGGCTTGCCCAGCATTTACAGCCACCGCCCTTTTCGGGGCGGACCTGATCGGCGACCGTCCCGCCGGCATCGGCGAGCATGGCGCGTTCGTAGGCGAGCCGGTTGTCGAGGTGGGCGATCCATCGCTCGCAGTGGGCGATTCGAGCTGGATAAACCCGCCGGGCGATCTCTTGCAGCTGCTCCGGGGTCATCGCCGGGCACGTCTCGTAGCGCTCCTCGTCGGAGCGAAGCACATCCCAGGCGGACCAGGAAAAGCCATCCCCCCTGGCCACGGTGAGATGACAGCGATTCGCGAGGAAGCGAGCCCGCTCGAGTATTGTGCTCGGTTGGCCGTCCTTGCGCGTCATGGACTCGGGCTTGTCAATGGCGTCCCAAAGGCGAAGCCACTTCGCGGCTTCGTCGCGCTCTCGTTCCTGCTTCCGCTTGTCGGCCTCCAGCGTCTTGATCCGCCGAGCGCGCACGTCGGGGCGCAGCTTGTACTTCGCGTGGCGGATTGCGGCCTGGGCGCGGGTTTGCCAATACTCCGACGTCCGCCAAAGCTGAACAGCCTTGTGCATCCCATTCTCGATCCGCTTTTGATCGCGCCGGGCGTGCCGCTCGCTGTGGTGGCCGACCAGGATCGGCTGACCGGTCGGGATATGGTCCGCAATCGCGGCGACGGCGCCACGTGCCCGCTCCGCGTCCTGCATTCGGCGCTCCTGGTAGGCCTCGAACCGCTCGGCGCGATCTTCGGCGCGATCCATCAGGGTTGAGTCCTCGTCCTCGATCTCGCCCGCCAGCTCCAAGGCGAGATCCTCTCGATGGGGTGACCAGGCCGGAGCAATGAACTGCTCGAGTTTGGGCGCCCATGCGAACCCGGCGGCCTTGACCCGCGCGTAAGTTTCCGGATCCAGCCGGGTTGCGGCGGTGAGGCGTAGCTTGTTGTCATCGGGTGAATACCTGGCGGTGATGGTTGTCATACCGTTCTCCTCCTCGGCGGGAGCCGTTAATTCTTTTCCCGCCTTCGGAGCGCGCCAAGGGTCTCCGCTGCCCGGGGTCAACGGCTCGACCGAAGGTCGACCCCTCAAGGGGCGGAACGGCCTTGACCCCGGGCAGCGGAGACCCTACAAAGGCGTCGGAGAAGGGCGGAAAAGAATTAACGGCTTTCGCAGAGGGGAGATCCGTTTTCTTCGGATTGCTCCGGGGATGGGTGCAGGAGGACAGTCCGCCCGAAAGGGCGGTTCCCGGAGGCGCTTGTCGCCGGAGGCGGAGAGGATTGCAGCGGAATCCCCACAGGACCTCCGGTCCGAGGAGATGCAGCGGAAAGCCGGCCCCGCGTTCACGCGGGGTCTCCGATCAAAGCAGCTCGAGTAGGGCAGTTATCGATTCGGAATAAGGGAACAGCGGCTTGACGGCGAAACCGAGAGAAAGGTTCCTCGTCAGGCTGTTTCCACCACCAGTTTTCCGAGCCCGAACGTCGCACCCTTGCCCACATGGACCACTTCGGCGGCGCCAAGGAGTGCGGCGAAGGGTGTGAGGTCGCCTTCCAGGACGATCCTTCCTACGAGCCCCCCGAGCTTCATGGAGGTCTGCTGGCGCTGGCTCCAGCGCTCCAAATCATGCCAACGCAGGTCGGTGGCGGAGACGCGCACGGAGTCGGCGCGATCGAGGAAGGTGCGGAAGCTCCAGTCGATGGCAGCGCCGGAAACGTGGAAGTGCGAGATCTCCAGCACCCGGCGCAGCATGTTGAAGACCAGGTCTCGGAACCTGGGCTCGCCCCCCAGATGGTGGCGCATCTTGAGGCGCAGGGGTGTTTCGAGGAGCAAAGCGATGCGCTCAGAGCAGAGCGCCGGCGCCGAGGGAACCACAGCCGGCGCGGGAGCGGCCGCCGGAGGAGCGCCAGCGGCGAAGAGCCTCCGAACGGTGCCGCCGGGCTCTCGGGCTTCCACATGGACGAGGCGGAACCGGGAGCGCCCGCCTCCCAGCCCTGCCCGGGCCATGCGCTCCACCGCGAGAAAGGCATAGGCTTGAAGATCGATCGCTTGGCCGAAGAGCAGGAGATCGAAAGCCAGCGGGTCCCCCTCCGCCAGACGCCCTTCGCTGCCCAAAGGCTCGAATACGTAGGGCCGCACCGCCTGGTCGATACCGCGCAGGAACGGCGGCGGCTCGCCCTCGACGTAGGGTTCGAAGATCCGCGTGTAGGGGCAGGCGTGGCGCAGAACGCAGCTTGCGCAAGGCTGCTCGGGACCCATAACGCACACCGTCCGCCGCAACGCATGACCAAAGGCACCGCGCAGCATCGAGCCCTGGAACGGCGGCATCGCCGCGGGTTCCTCGGCCTGCAGCGTCATGTGCAAGCGGACGTAGGGGATGGCGGGGATCTGATACGGCGGCGGATCATCCCTTTTGTCAAGGGCTCGGTCCGCGGAGCTCCACGATTCATCCATAGGCTTCTGGTTAGTTGATGGCAAGGCGAATGCCGTTCGCAGAGGAAGCGCCTTCCCCGCATCTATCAACTATTCGCAATCCCACCGTACTGATCTGGTCCATTCCGACATTGTATCAGGCATCACAAACTGGGTTGACCTCCATAGAAAGTCGCAATCCCACCGTACTGATCTGGTCCATTCCGACGTATGCCTCCCCGGATTTGAAGACCAGACGATAACCGCAGTCGCAATCCCACCGTACTGATCTGGTCCATTCCGACACTCACCATCCGCGATCTGGCCTACCGATACAGAGAAGTCGCAATCCCACCGTACTGATCTGGTCCATTCCGACGACTATGTAGTGGCCCGGATTGTGCGCTGGTGGCTCGCTATAGTCGCAATCCCACCGTACTGATCTGGTCCATTCCGACGTTGTTCGGTGTGGGCGGGATCACCGCCGGCAACTTCAGTCGCAATCCCACCGTACTGATCTGGTCCATTCCGACACAAAATGCATGGTACACGCAGGGTGAATAGTAAAAGAAGTCGCAATCCCACCGTACTGATCTGGTCCATTCCGACTGTCACCCCTGCAAGCCTCGATTATAGAGCAACTTAGAGTGCCTTCCGCCGTTACCCCCTTCCGGAGGGTTACCGGGGGGCGAATTTCGAGGTTGGCGCAAGGCTTCGCCACGACTCTAACTCTCCTTTTTTCAGGGATTTATGCATCCCGCCGTTACCTCCCACCGATTTGGACGATTTGGGCCTGGCATGATTATTTCCTGGAATCTGATTTGCTGGTGCCTGGGGCGACGATCTCAAAATAGCCGTAGCCCGCTGCCGTCTTCGCTCCGGCTCCCCAGATTGTAAGCCCATCGGTGAGCCATTTGCGGACCTGAGCCTGGACCTGGGCGGGTGTCGTCTCGCCGAGGGCGGCAGACCGCTGGCGCTCCGGCTCGTCTCGCCACGGCTCGTGGTCACGCCAGGCGGTGACGCGGAAGGGGAATTCGAAGACGGCTAGGCTCCTGACAGCCAGAAAATAGACAGGGACCGGATTCTGGTCGTCGGACGGCTGAACGTGGGCCGGGTCCCGGTAGAAATCAGGATAGTGGGGATTGAGGAGGTCGGTTTCCAGCAGGTTTTGCTCTCCGGACGCGGGGACGGCGTCGAAGAAAGTGACCACTCCGCCCGTGGTGCCATTCCGCAGGGCGTGGATACGCTGGCGCAGGGGTTCGGCGTCTGGATCGTCCTCATCGAGCAGGCCGAGGAGCTTGCCCAGCACTTCGCGGGGAGTGCGCCAACCCGGGTCGACGCCGGGATCAGGTGGATCGACGGCGAGGCTGCCGAGGATCGCCTGAAGCCTTTCTGCTTCGGCGAGGAAGCGGGAGACGTCCTCCTTCGGTGGCGGCTCGGAAAGCTCCATCCAGCCTTCGCGCTCCTGGGCCAGCTCGCTCTCGGCCACACGGCGGACGAGCCCGCGCACGGCCGAGCCGGGCAGATAGGGGAAACCGTTGAGGAGGTGGAGGGAGAATCCGGTCTCCAGAGCCGGATTGGTGGCGAGGCCGGCCAGCAGTCGCCAGACGGTCCGGGCGGTGAGGACGGTTTGTTCCCCTTCCACGCCCAGCGCGTCGAGAGCCTCGAAGTACCGCCGGTGCCACGCTGGATAGCCGGCGAGGGACCGGTTGGCGAGGTGGGCCACCCGGCCGAGGAATTCCAGGCGGGACTGCTTGGTGGCCCAGCCCTCCCCCACGTCGTAGGCGTGCCACTTGTGGTAGAGCAAGGTGGGGGAGCCGGGAGCCGACTCCGAAGGCAAGCCGCGCCGGCCGCGCCGGGTGGTCCAGGCTGTCACGGCTGAGCCTCTCCTGGGCCGGGAGAGGCCGGAGCGCCGCCGGTATCGCAGAGGGCCTCGGCGGCCCGCTTGAGCCAAACGGCGAATTCAATGGCTTCCGCCGTGCGGCGCCGCAAATCGTGCGACGAGAGGCCGCCGTTTTCATCGACCCAGGAATTGAAGAGCGCGCTGGGATCGCCCTCCCCAGCCAGCCCCTGGCTCCGGAAGTGGCCCGCCAGGGCGGCGAGCACCTGCGTGTGCTCGGAGCCCTCCTTGCTCTTGGCCAGCAGGTGCGCCCAGGTGGCGAGCAGACCGTTGGTCTGGAACATCACCGGCAGCTTGCGGGCCAGCGCGAGGAGCTCGTCTTTCTTCCGGGTGACGCCCTGGACGGACCGGAAGGCGTTGCGGGCGCGGACCTGGTCACGCTGCATGAGGCTCTCCTGCGTCCTGGGCCGCCCGGACGATGCGGGTCACCCCGAGGCCCGTGCCCTCGTCTCCTCCGAGTTGCAGCCAAGTGCAGGCGTCCGTGCCGGTAAACAATCCCTTCAAAGCAGCGAGGGCCTGCTCCCGCGTCTTGGGGCCGCCAGTCTCCTCCTCAGGCTCTTCCTCCGCTCCTGCCCCTTCTCCCTCGGGTTTCAGAGGCTGCCGCGGTTCCGTGGCTCCAAGAAAGCCATAGAACACGGCCTCTGGAGGCACGGCTTCGACCGAGAAGAGCTGGCCCTGGGCCACGGTCTTGGCCGAGGTCAGCCGGTTGTGTTGGAGCACCTGCGTGGCGTGGGTGACGAAATAGTGGAAGGTCCCGTCCGACACCACGGCAATGCGCGCTGCCAAGTCCGCCACGCCGAGCGCGGAGCCGAGGGCCGCGAGCCAGGGGGAGAGGTCCGGTGGCAGGGGAAGGACACCGAAGTCCATCTCCTCCAGGTAGATCACCAAACCCTTGAACCGTCCCAGAACCTTCTCGTCGCCCGGAGCCGCCCCGAACGGGGCCGGCCAAGCGCCGGGGTTGGCAAGGAAAACCCCTACGTCCCGCGAGAAACGCTGGAGCACGGCGGGGCAGGTGATCCAAAGGAAAGGCGCCTGGTCGGAGCGCACGGGGAAAAGCAGCAGCCGGGCATCGTGCACCGCCACGCAGCCGGCGTGGCGCGGCCCGGTCTCCGACTCCTCGGCCGTGGGGCCGAACAGCGAAGAAACACTCCCAGCGTCGCGGCTCCCGAACACCTGCCGCAGGCTGCCGCGGATTCCCGAGCCCGGAAGGAAGGGATATCCGGTCGTCCGCTCCCGGATGACTGGAAGATCGACCACGCCAACGTCCTGGCCGCAGCCGACGTGGAGCGGCGTGATTGTCTGGTAGAAGAGGAGATCGTGCAGATAGCTCATCGCGTCCTCATAGAATCAGGGCAGAGGCACCCGGGTCCAACCCGGTGCCGAAAGGAACTGATCAATGGCACCATAGCCGGGAACCGGCTGGGTGCCCTTCATGCCTACGGCGCCGATCTCGAGGTTCGGATTGCCGAAAAACTGAGATTGCAGGAACAAGGCAACGCCGCAGTGCTGCCGCGGCCCCAGCCGGAGCACCTTGAGCAGCAGCGGCGAAGCCCGGCGGCTGACGTCGTTCTCGCGCGCATCCCCTCCCCTCGGGGTGCCGCGGTACTGCATCGTCCACATCCTGCCGTGGCCGGGTTGGAAAGGCATTCCGAACGCCAGCCTTTCCGGAGCGCGGGTGATCGATCCGCCCCGAAGATCGCTCACCTCGAGATCGTGGTCGGCAACGCCAACGCTCCCCGGCTTTTGATAGGAACGAACAGCCTGGAACCGGTCAAAAAACCATCTCAAGACTTCCCGATAATCGCCCTCGATCGGCCTCGTCACGTAGATGCGGGTACCGGAGCTGAGCGCGGAGAAGGCTGGATCGCTCATGCCTGCGGGATACTGGCTGGCGCTCCAGATGCCCGTCAGCGTCGAGGCGATCCACTCGGCGGGCTTGACGGTGCCTTTCGGGGGCTGAATGCCGTCTGCCGTGACCTCGACCGAGCCCCATCCGCGCCGGGACCGCGAGCCCAGGCCGCCGAACAGGTGCAGCAGCGTTAGGGCCCGCTTCAGGGCTTCGATCTGAGCGCTCGTCCCCCGGGCCGCGAACCGGAAGCGCCCGCGCTGGCTGTCGCTCACCTTGATGGCGTCACGGGCCTGTTTCTCGTGGTACGAGGTGGCGACCTGAGGTCCACGGGTGGCTCCACTTTGCTCAGGGATCCGCAGGAGCTGAAGCGGCCCATAGCCGAGATAGAGAAAAGGGAAAGGTGTTTCATCGCGCTCGTTGAAGCACAGCTCACCGCTTTCGAACTTCGGCATGCCCGTGGGGCGGATCGACAACCCCTGGCCACCCTCCGCGGAGCCAAAGACCCTGGCTTGGCGATCAAAGACCTCCTGGGAAGTGGCTGCTCCCTGCAAAGCGCGGTACCAGAATTCCAGGACTCCACGCAGACTGGGGATCCGGATGCCTCTGGGATCGGCTGGATAGTGATCCGGTTGCGCCTCCTTCCGCTCAAACTGGCCCGTGTTCGGGATCTTCTTGAGGAACTCTACGCGTTCCTTTCCTCTCGGTACCTCAGAGAGGAAAGCCGGGCTATTGAAATCCAGGCTGAAGCGGAATTCTTCGATCACGGCCTCACCTCAAAGGGGCTCCGTCAAGGGCTTTTCGTCCCACGCGAGCTGAAGGATGACGCCCAGGTTGAGGGCGATGGCGGCGCAGAAAGCCAGGCGGTGGACATCGACTTGCACTGTCACCGTCTGCCCGCCCGCGGCGGTGCTCAAGAACGTCTGCGAAAACAGCACCGGTCCGGCGATGAGCAGACCGAGCGAGCTGTAGGCCAGCGCCAGCGACAGGATGGCGCCGCTTCGCCGGAAGAGATCTCGCTTGTTGAGCTGGGGATGGACACGCCGGCTGATGTGAAACGAGAGATAAACGAACGCCGCCGAGATGAGCGCCACAACGCCCATCCAGAGCTGCCACCAGGGCCGCCAAGTGTCGTTCAGGATTTTTATCAGATGAGGCGCGCTGAAGAAGAAGAGGTAGCCGATCCCCACGGCGGCCGCCAGCCGTGGGCTCAGGGAGTTGAAGTAGGCGTACCCTGGCAACCCCGTCATTCCGGTAGATCCAATGAGGACCACGAGCGCCAGCAATGCTGCGAACACCATCAACGACGGCGTCAGATCCAACCGCCCTAGGCTGAGCCAGGGTACGGCGACCAGAAGAGCCACCAGAAGGCCATGGAGGCGAGTCGCCTTTCGAGGATCGATGAAGATGGAGCGTGCGGCTCGTACGTCGAAGCGGCCAAGGAACCATCCGAAGAAGTGCCGTTCGTAGAAATCCCACGGAGCTTTCTCTTCGATCACATTCCTTGCAATGCGGTCCTTGTCATCCCTGACGGATTGGAAGACCTGGAGCACCCAGTCGTCGCGGTCAATCTTTGATTCCTTGGAGACGAGCCAAGCCCAGTGTCTCCGTGTTTCCGGGTCATCGCTCTGCCCCCAGCGGAGCCGCTCGTCGATGAGCTTCCCGTTTTTTACCGTTCCCTTGCGGAGATTCTCGGTCCAGACCGCCAACTCGTCAGAAGTGAGGGCGTTCGCCTCGTAACTAGCTTCGGAAGGCATAATCTTTAGAAGAGCCCGACACGGGAGCCGGTCTCGTCGTTCTCCATCTTGACCAATCGGCCGGCATCCTCATGGATATAGAAGAGCCGGACGGGTAGACGCTTCGAAACGAGGAGCTGATACAGGTAGATCCCATACAGCTTGTACCCGCCCGAAGCGATCAAGTCGAGCTGCTCTGCCTCTTCTTTGAGTAGCTTCTTGCCAAGCTCCTTGATACCCGTAGTCTCCCCCAACAAAGTTTCCGGATCGGTGCTGGACAGCCCGGCCACCGGCAGCGGTTGAGCCAACAGGCCCTCACTACCCGCCAGCAGGTTCAGATACGCGGCAAGGTGATGGGCGGCCACACGGGGCAGCTTGGCCGTACCCTGGTCGCTCGAATCGCACGGCAGGCAAATGCGATCGTAGGACCGAAGGAAATCCTTCAGTGAATCCGTCCCACCTTCCGCAACAAAGAGCTTCAGGATCGTGGCGAGCTCGGCGCTATAACGCATGACGGTGTTGGGATCAGGATTCCCGCTTGTCAGATCGTGTGCCAGGCGCTCGGCCCACACGGGTGCGTTGTCGTGCCTTAGTCCCTCTTCCAGGTCCGCCTGGATACGGCGGGCGGCGGAAGTCCGTTTGCGCGCTTCGGGCTCTTTGAGGATGGCAACGTCCGCCGTCCACTGGTAGTACCCCTGGACGCCGAGGAGGACAGCCTTGTCCGGCTCCCAGCTCGCCGAATGGAAAAGCGACGTGCCGACGGTGACGAACATCACCTTGCTCATTCTTCTTCCGCCTCCAGCAGGTGCTCGCAGGAGCGTGCCAGCCAGAGCCAGCGGGCGAGCAGGAGGGGGCGCTGCTCCGGCAGATGGCCGGGGGCGAAGGGGTCGGAGGCGATCCAGGCTTGCAGCTCGCCGTCCGCTCCCTTTGTAGCCGGAGGCTCGGGGGCGGCGGTGAGCAGGGCCGAGAGCAGCCAGCGGTGGGCGCGGGCTTCGAGAGACGGTTTGGGATGGGCGGGCCGGGCTTTCGCCAGCTCGAAGGCCAGGGCTGCCTCCAGGCCCGAGAACTGAGCCCGGCCGCCGAACTGGCGCACGGCGGAACGGATGGCCCGTTGGAGGGCGGGCGCCTGGCCCTCCAGGCGCTCGACGGCTTGGTGGGCCTCCACCATGATCCAGGCGCGGTCCAGGGGCACCGGGCCATCTCCGGGCTCCAGGGCCGGGAGTGGAGAGGCGCCCGCCGGCTCGATGCGGGAGGCCTGGAGCCAGCCGAGCCCCAATCCTTCCCAGGCACCGGCCTGGAAGGTATTCGGAAGCTCGGGAAGGGCGTCCGCGCTCTCCAGAAGGCAGCTCACCAGGGAGAGGAACACGGTTCCCGGAGGGATCAGCTCCACGAAGCGTAAAGCTCCTCCGGCCACCGTGCGGGTCGCGGAGTCGAGCGCCACCAGGGCGCGCCTTTCGGCCGCGAAGCGCCACAGCTCGCCGGCCCGAGCGCCGGAGACCACGAGCAAGGGGGCGTCCGCCGGCAGGCCGGGTCCGGCATAGCGCTGGAGCAGAGCCACCAGCTCCGGAGCCGCCAGGCGCGCCGTGCGGTCGCGGACGGGCTCCAGGCGCACGGCAGCGTCGAGACGCGGCAGGCGCGGCCAGGCGAAGGCCCGCGAGAACCCCGGCTCCTCCAGCGCGGCGAGCAGCCGGAGGAGGTCCTCTCCGGCCGGCGGTGCCTCCTCCGGGCGCAGAGCCCGGGCGAGGTTGACGGCGGGGAACACCCACGCGGGCGGACCCTCCAGAGCGGGCACAGGGAAGGCGAGCAGCTCGGCGTTGCCGAATACCAGGGGACCGGGCTCGCCGGACCTGCCGGCCCGCTTCGGCGTGGGAACGTGGTCCGCGGAGCCGAAGAGCGCCTCGCGGGCCGGATTGCCGGCATCTCCCGCATCACCCCAGGCGCCGGCCAGGACGCCTTTCAGGGCTGAATCGGGGAGGAACGGCAGGCCCAGGTGGGAGTCTTTCTGCGTGGGCCGGTCCAGGGTGGCTTCGCCATACGCGCTGCCGAGGTTGGCAGGCGTGAGCGCGGTGAGCCGCACGAGCTGCTCGCCGGAGACCAGCTTCATGCCCAGACTCCCGGCAGCACGCGGCCGAAGCCCGCACGGCCCCAGGCCGGGTCGAGCGCGGCGAGCCAGTGGCGGGTGATCCACTCCCGCCGTGCCGCCTCGGTTTCGTGCTCGGTGCCCCACTCGAAGAAGAACACCGAGCCCGCCGGGAAGAGCGAGAGGAGCGGGCGCGGCCCGCGGGTGGCTGCCGCACCGCTCCAGCCGCTGGCGGAGACCGCGCGGCCCAGAGCGCCGCCCACGGGGGACTCGCCGTGGAAGGTGACGAGCCCGTCCGCCGGCACACGGGCGGGCGTGAGGAGGTAGAGGAGCCAGCCCCGCGAAGTGCCCACCCGCTCCAGCACGGCTTCGCGAAGGCTGGCGAGGGGGTCCCCGCTCTCGCGGGCGAAGCTGAGCCGGGCGCGCCGCCGGTCGCCGCCCAGGAAGGCCGTGCCATCGAACGAGCTCTCCGCCCGGCCCGCGAGGCCGAGCACCCGCAACCAAGCCAGGAAGCCCGCGCTCTCCCAGCCCGGCTTCGACGACCTCGCCTCGCCATGGAACCGGCGGTAGGGGCGTGCGAACAACCGGCCCGGCAAAGCCGTGTTGGCCGCGTTGCTCATGGCGAGGCCCAACCGTGGCTCAGGGCTGTAGAGCTGGACCGGCCCCCGGGTCTCAACCGCGAGCGCGGCCGAGGCCGCCACGGTGCCGGCGAGGGCCGAGGCCAGCAGGTCCCCGTCTACCAGCAGGTCTTCCACCTCCTCCTTCTCCTTGTTCTCCACGGTGGCGGTGAGCGGTCGCCATCCCGCCGGCAGGGAGGAGAGGGCAGGGAGGTCCGCGGGCCGCAGCAGCTCCAGGGCGAAGGGCTTGTCCCCCACGAGCTCGGCCCGCAGGTGGCGGGGCCAGGGGAACCACGCCCGGCCCGTGGCGTCGCACAGGGCATACCCCAGCAGCTCGGCGGCCCTGTTCCCATCCGTACGCGTTAGGCCGAGGTCGGGCTCGAAAGGACCCAGAACGGGCTCGGCCGGCTGCCAGTGCCGCTCGCCGTGGGCGCCGAGCTGGTTCGCGATGCGGGCTCCCACGGCGCCGTAGAGAGTGGCGGGTGAAGGGTCCTGGTCGCCCACGGCGTGCCCCTCGCCCGTGCGGGCCGAACGGTTGTCCCCGAACAACAGGGGATCGACCGGCTCGATGCGCACCCGCAGAAGTACCCTGGGAGCGCTCATTCCTGTTCTTTCGTCGAGCCCTGGCGCGCCAGGAAACCGATCAGGTGAAGCTGTTGCGGCTGCGGCCCGTTTCCCTCGGTATCCATCTCCCACCAGGAATCTCCGGGAAGGTCGCGCCAAGCCTGCCGGCGCGCGGCCCGCCTCTCCTCCGCGGTCTTGCCCTGGGCGCGGAACCGGCGCAGGAACAGCCGCCGCAGCTCGGCGCGGGCCGCTTTCGCGATCTCCGGCTTCCACTCCACCCCTCCAACCGGAAGGGTCTCCACGAAACGCTCGGCGTCATAGGCCCAGCCCGCGGAGAGAGAACCGTCCCGAATCCACGCCGCCGCGTTTCGGATCCGCCGCCAGTCGTCCCCCAGAGGGCCTCCCCAGTGCGCCGTGAAACCCCACCGGCTGCCCGACGCCGTCTCCACGGCCACGCCGAAGGCGTCCTTGCCCTCCATCCGCTTGGCGTCCTCCAGCGCGCCGCGGGCCGCCAGAATGGCTCCCCGCATCGGCCGCCCCTGCTCGAAGAACGCGAGACCGAGCGACAGCGTGGGCGGTGCTTCGAGGGCCGCGAAAGCTGCCGTGAACGCCTCCCGGAGTGCCAGGGCGAGATCCAGGGCCGTCTCCGCGGGGGCCATCGTCAGCCCCTCGTCGCCGGCCAGATAGAACGCCACCGCCTGATGCTTCTCGAGGAGCCCCGCGGCGGCCTTCGCGAAACGTTCCAACGCGCCGGGAGTCCGGTTCGGGTCCTCTTGCACCTGCCGGCCCATGTCGTCGCCATCGAAAGCCAGCAGCGCCAAGGCACCCGTAGGCGCCAGGGCCAGCGACGGCTCCCCCTCGGGGGCCGGCTGGCGGCTCCGCTTCCGGTTCTCCGTGAGGATTTCCTTACGAATCTCCTCCCGAATCGTGCGCACCTCGGTCCGCTCCGGCTCAAGCAGCCCTTGGATGGAGCCGTATAGCACGCGGCCCAGATCGAGATCGCCCGGCGTCTTGCGCCGGAGCCGTTCCACCAGCCCGCTCAATGCCGGGACCGACTTCAACCGGTCGAGCCAGGGACCGGCCGCCACTTCCCCGGTGGACAGAAATGCTTTCCTCGACATATATCCGGCGACCCGCTTCACGAGACAGACGTAACACAGCCTCTCCACCGCATCCAGGCGGCGTCCTTGTTCAATCCATGGGTCCTCAGCTCGCCGGGCGTACCATTCCTGCCACTCGTCGAAACGGTCGGCGGGCCCCATCGCTTCGCGCTGGCCGCACTGAGTGCACTTCCCCACGGGCTTGCCGTGCTCCCATACCCGCGGCGGCCGGCTGCGCTTCAGGTCCGTGAACATTGCGTACACCGCCCGTAGATTCTCCCGTCGCTGCTCCTTGGGATACGGCGCCGGCGCAGCCACCCAGATCAACGTCAACGGGCAATCCCCGGTGCCGGAGATTCTTTCCCGGTAAGCCTGCCAATGCTTTTCGAAGTCGGACCAGAAAGCCGGGGAAGAGTCCCTGTTCAGGCGCTCCAGAGCCAAGCCGCGAAGCCCCTTCCAGGCGGCGTCCACAATGTTCCGTTGAAGCGGCTCGAAAGCGCGCCGCACGGCATCCTCATCTGGGGCCTGGCAGATCCCGGAGGCCCGGTTGGGAAGCCCATAGGAGATCTCCAGAGCTTCCTCGAAATCGCGGTCCGCGAGATCCTTGAAGCCCCCCTCCGGCAGTGAAGGCGTCCAGACCTCGACGCCGGAAACCTCGCTCTCCCTCTCCAGCCGGGCCAGAACCTTTGCCATCACGTGCCAGAGAAAGACCGACCCCGCCCGCAGGTCGCGCGAGCGGCGAGCCTGGGCGATCCATTCCTGGACGGGGATGAGGCCGAGGGAGAAGACGTAGTCTGCCATGGGTTCGAGTGAGAGCCTAGCCCAAGCGGCACACGGTACGTCAATCTTGTCTAAACATCGCCAAGTCAGTATGAAGGCTCGGAGCGATCGGGCAACGCGAACGCTGTTCGCCATGTGGCGGTTTGCCAGGTGCTCGCGAGCTCCTCAAGTCGTAATCCCACCGTCCTGATCTGGTCCATTCCGACGTGAAGACTGAACGGCCGTGGGGAGGGCGGCGAATGATGTCGCAATCCCACCGTACTGATCTGGTCAATTCCGACAGTCTCTGATGAGAGCGATCTTCCGGCATTGATTCACCGTCCGTCGCAATCCCACCGTACTGATCTGGTCAATTCCGACGCGCATAACGCCGCCTACTTCGACTTCATCACAAGAAAGGTCGCAATCCCACCGTACTGATCTGGTCAATTCCGACCGTGGCGTGTGTGGCGTTGTACTGTGCAGTGTACGAGGAGAAAGTCGCAATCCCACCGTACTGATCTGGTCAATTCCGACGAAAGGCAAGCATAAGCGAAAGAGGCGAGAACTGGAAAAGAAGTCGCAATCCCACCGTACTGATCTGGTCAATTCCGACGCGAAGCTCGACCTGCCGATGGACAGCACCACCCCGACCACGTCGCAATCCCACCGTACTGATCTGGTCAATTCCGACTCCTAGATCCTGACAAGGAATACGGGCCTGCGTTTCGCCGAGAAGTCGCAATCCCACCGTACTGATCTGGTCAATTCCGACCGAAGAGAGCAGTAAACGACACACAAGGAGAGACCCATGAGAAGTCGCAATCCCACCGTACTGATCTGGTCAATTCCGACTCCTGCCCCCGCAAGCCACGATTATAGAGCAGGTTAGCCTGCCTTCCGCCGTTACCCCCTTCCGGGAGGTTCTTCGGGCAGGGTTTCGAGGGCTGGCGGAGGTCTCTTCCGTACCGCTAAGTATCATCCTCTCAATCATTTCCGTTCCCCGCCGTTACCTCCCACCGATTTGGACGATTTGGGCCTGGCATGATTATTTCCTGAAGAGGGCTCTGGAGCACTGCGAACCGCCCGGGAAGGTGCTCGAGCTGCGGCTCGCGGGTGATACGAGGGTAACCATGTTGGGCGGCGGCAGTCAGCGCCTCTCGTGGCTGGCGGGCTCGCCGGCCTGGTGGTGGAGCTTTCCCCGGAGGTCGCGGACTTCGCCCTGTTCGTAGAGCTGGACGAGGGCGGTGAGGGCTTCGTGGATAGTCTGGCGGTAGGTGGTGATGCCCGTGAGCTGCATGGCCCTCGTGATGAGGTCGAGGTCGATTTCCACGTTGGTGCGCATGGTGGCCTCCGGAAGGGGGCGAGTGGGGGGATTCTATACACAATTTTTTCGCCGCCGGGTGTACGGCGGCGAAAACCGGAGGGTGTGCGGGAGCCGCCGAGGGGTCGGCGGCAGCGCACGACCGGTCGTGCGCGGAGGCCGTACACACGGCGGCAAAAAACTTGTGTATCGCGGCAGCGGCGCGCGGGTCGGTGGCTCGTGCCGTACACATTTTTTGCCGCAACGTATGTACCGCGGCGGAAGCCGTACACCCGTTACGGGCGAAAATGTGTACGGCGTGGGCGGCTCGGCTCTGTTCGCGACGGTGCGGGAGGTCAGCGAAGGGAGCGCGACCGCCTTCCGACCGTGCCGCCGCAATGGAAGCCCTCCCCGAGCTGTCATCGCAATTCCACCGGCCTGATCTGGTCCATTCCGGACAGGGTGACGCCGGCCCCCCCGCCCGGGCATAAATGCCCGGGCTAGGCAAAAGAAGCCGGCTAAAGCCGACTCAAAGGATTCTTGAGTCCCCTTCAGGGGGCTTCTTCAACCTAGCCCGGGCATTTATGCCCGGGCCCATCCCACCGTACTGATCTGGTCCATTCCGACGAATACTGTGGTGATTGTGGCATCTGGTGCCAAGAAAGTCGCAATCCCACCGTACTGATCTGGTCCATTCCGACATCGCTGAGGCCGTGGCTGAGGCAACGGAGTTCTCCCCGGTCGCAATCCCACCGTACTGATCTGGTCCATTCCGACTCGATCTGCAACAGGATCCATCAAGCTGTGGCTAAAAGGTCGCAATCCCACCGTACTGATCTGGTCCATTCCGACGGCCACATGGGGCGGACCTCGGTCAAGAACGGCACGTTCACCGGCCGTCGCAATCCCACCGTCCTGATCTGGTCCATTCCGACGTTCCTTACGTCCTTGCGGCAAACATCACTCTGTACCTTGGTCGCAATCCCACCGTACTGATCTGGTCAATTCCGACGCCCGATGCTGGAACTGCTCCGCGATTGGTGGTGGGCTGAGATGTCGCAATCCCACCGTACTGATCTGGTCAATTCCGACTCGACTGCAAGCGCTCGGTAAAGTTCTCGCTTCCAGAAAGTCGCAATCCCACCGTACTGATCTGGTCAATTCCGACGGCTCGAAAAGACACTTGAGGCCCACCTCACACAACGTCGCAATCCCACCGTACTGATCTGGTCAATTCCGACGGCCACTATAGTGTCAGTTGACGAAATCGCTGGCGTCGTGGTCGCAATCCCACCGTACTGATCTGGTCAATTCCGACTGACGTTATTATCTCTGGGTTTATGGCTTCGGCGCCGCAAGAAGTCGCAATCCCACCGTACTGATCTGGTCAATTCCGACGCTCCCGAACTTGCATCCCCTGGAGCCAGGGCGGAATTGTCGCAATCCCACCGTACTGATCTGGTCAATTCCGACGAGGTTCTGCTGTTTCCTCATCGGCCGAACTGAGAGAAAGTCGCAATCCCACCGTACTGATCTGGTCAATTCCGACGACATTCACGCTGATTCCGAGAGGGAGGCCAAAACAAAACAGAGTCGCAATCCCACCGTACTGATCTGGTCAATTCCGACTCCTGCCCCCGCAAGCCACGATTATAGAGCAAGTTAGCCTGCCTTCCGCCGTTACCCCCTTCCGGGAGGTTCTTCGGACGGGGATTCCTGGGCTGGCGCAGGGCTCATCGAGATCTCTAAGTGAAGTTCTTTCAGTCATTTACGGCCTCCGCCGTTACCTCCCGCCGATTTGGACGATTTGGGCCTGGCATGATTATTTCCTGGGGAGGCTCTAGAGGACGAAGACTTCCGGGTCTTCGGTGAGCGCTCCCGGCCCGAGGCACTCCACGTGTCCGTCACAGGTACCGCACAGCCGGTAGAGCCGCACGCTGTCTTCTTTCAGATCGATCAGCTTCGCGATGCGGCCATGGAGCCGTTCCAGCTGCGGCTCATCGAGCCGGCATTCAAAGACGGAAAGCTGAACTCTCTGGCCGAAATCCTTGAGCGCGTCAGCGAGCCGAGTGCGCCGCCGGGTCTCTCGAACATCGTAGGAAACGACGACTAGCATGGCAAAGTGAAGCTCTCGTAGGGCTCGCCGCGGGTGAGGAAGGCGGCCAGGCGCTCGGCCTGGCGGCGAAAGATTGTTCGAAAGGTGAGAGTGCTGCCTTCGGACTCGAAGGGCTCATTGAGGAGTTTCTCGTATTCGGTGAAGTACCGGCGCTTGCCGTCACGGTCGAGGTAGAGGCCGCCCTCGGGCGTTCGGGAGAAGTCTTTGGCGGTGAGGATTCCGAGGTTGAGGAGGCTGGTGGTCAAGCGGTCGACGAGCGCGGCCCGGAATTCTTCCAGAAGGTCGAGAGCCAGGGACGGCCGGCCGTAGTCGAGGCGGTGGTAGAAGCCGATATAGGGATCGAACCCGATGCCATCGAGGAGGGACTGAAGCTCGTTGCCGACCAGGACGTAGCCGAAGGAGAGCAGCGAGTTGACGGGGTCGCGGGGTGGCCTTCGCTGGCGGCCCTCGAAACCGAGTGAGGCCGGTACGGTGGCCGCAAAGGCGTGGAAGTAGGCGGCGGCGGCGCTGCCCTCCAGGCCCCGGAGGACGTCGAGCGAGGTGCACTCGCCGATCTGGTCGAGAGCCTTTTCGACCGCCTCGACGTTACTGATGGGCAGGGCCTCCGGATGGTTGGCGCGGAAGCGTTTCAACACGGCGGCGGCATTTCGGATTTTGCCACGGACGAGGCTCTTGGCGAAGTCCAGGCAGAAGTCTTCCGAGTTGACCAATTCATATTGCCGCATGCGCAGGACAACATTGCGCGCCTTGGGTGGCGTGAGCTGCCCCCACAGCTTGCCGGTGCTCGTGGATCGCTCTCTTGCATGGGCATCAAGGACCCGCCAAGCAGGGAATAATCATGCCAGCCCCAAATCGCCAGAAACCTGGGGAGGTAACGGCGGAGAGTGGAAATGGTTGAGATGATAATACTTAGCGGTGCCGGAGAGCCCTCCGCCGGCCCTCAACCTTCGTGGTTCCAAGGCCCTCCGAAAGGGGGTAACGGCGGAAGGCAGGCTAACCTGCTCTATAATCCTGGCTAGCGGGGGCAGGAGTCGGAAGTGACCAGATCGGTACGGTGGGATTGCGACTTTCTCGGGGACCAGCTCCAGCATGAGGAATACAACCGTCGGAATTGACCAGATCGGTACGGTGGGATTGCGACTTCTGCGGGGTCTTCCAGCCGTTGAATCTGTTCCAACGTCGGAATTGACCAGATCAGGACGGTGGGATTGCGACTCTACGTTCGCCGAAGCGAGGGCCGGGGCCAGGAGGGCCGTCGGAATTGACCAGATCAGTACGGTGGGATTGCGACTTCTGTCGTTCTCCTTACGGAATTGAGCTCTTGGTCGGAATTGACCAGATCAGTACGGTGGGATTGCGACTTCACCTTGAAGCTTTACTCGTAGCAGCTGCTTCCGCCAGTCAGTCGGAACGGACCAGATCAGTACGGTGGGATTGCGACTTTCTCGTGGAGATGACGATTGGAGTGCCGGTGTCGTCGTCGTCGGAATTGACCAAATCAGGCCGGTGGGATTGCGACCTCCCCGATGCCGGATACATCGACGCTCGTTGCACCTTCCAGTCGGAATTGACCAGATCAGTAAGGGTGGGATTGCGACTTTCTTGGTCACCTTGTGCGAGGCACGGATTGGCGAACTGGCCCGGCCAGCTCAGTCTCTGATTGGAAAAGCCGGCGCAAAGGTGCCCCAAGACGAGGAGAGGTCGCGACGTGGGGACCCTCCTGGCAACCATTGCCGAAGGAGTCCACGCCGAAGTGGACGCCGCACACCGGCGGCTGCCGGTTGAGTCCTACGAAGCCGAGAGGGTGAAGCGGAAGCGGTGCCGCGAATGCGGCACCGCGAGTCGCTGGCGGAGTTATTCTTCAACAGGAAAGAGGGCAGAAGTCAGACGCCGCGCCATGCCATCCATTTCCAGGGCGAGAGTGCCGGCGATCCGGCAAAGCTCCAGAGCCTCCTTTGGTAAAGAGCACAGTTTTTGTTCACTCGAGACGGAGGCGAGGTACGCCTGGAGGAACCGCAGCTCGGCCAAGGCAGCGACCAGCTCTGAGCGGGTCTCCAGGTCCTGAGGGAGATCGGTATTCTGGGGCCGGTCGAGGACCAGGTCATAGAGAATCTGCGCCACCTGGCGAAGCGCTGAAGCTTCCTGGGGATGGGCGAAGTGGCGCAGGAACGTGAACCGGAATCCCTCCAAGGGTTCCCAGTCCGGCGCCGGGTTGGCCTCCAAGAGGTTGGGCAAGGAAAGAGAGGTAGACTTCGCGATCAGCTCGGGCATAGGGTGCTCCTTTGCTTTGGGTTAGGCCCGGCGGCGGTGTCTCAAGCACCGCAGTCGGGCTGTGTGGTTCAGGCTCGTCGGCAGGGAGAAGCGCTCCTCACCGGCCTTGAATCAGGCAGCCTCCTGCAAAGCTTCCAGGGGACGTTGGAGAATGTAGTCGGCAGCCTTCTGAGCTCGTGCTGCCGCGAGAACCAGGACTTGGCGATCCTCCTCAAAAACCTTGATCCAACGCTGGATATAGGCCGCGGATGCTTCCAGCAGATCGTCCTCAAGCCCCGAAGGCTCGGGCCCTTCCCGAACGGGTGCGATTCCAAGGACGCCACAGATCATCGCAGCCGTCATCTCGGCAACCAGCTCCTCCCGGGCATAACCGGGAGAGCCAAAGCATCCGCAGTTTTCATCGAGCGCAAACCGGTTGAGTCGGGAGGGGTGTCCGGTGGCGTGAGCCAGCTCGTGAAATAAGCTGCTGTAGTAGGTCTCGGGCCTGCTGAAAGCTTCCCGCCTCGGCATTTGGACGAAATCTCCGCTCGCCAAGTAGAAGGCCCGGTCTCCGCCGTGACGTAGCGCGGGGGGCCGAGGCATCCGGCGATAGATCTCCTCGCAGGATGGGATGGGATCGAAGGCGGCCCCTCCGACGTCATCCTGGGTGTCGAACCCTTCGCATTGGTCGAGGTTGAAGACGGTGTAGTAACGAAGCAGGAGTCGCTTGCGAGAGGCGTCCAGCGATTCGCCGTCCTCGTCCGGCTCGTCGATCTTCCAGAAGATGATCGGTGTTCCTTGCTCGCCCTTTCGGACATGTCCTCCTTTCTCAAGGGCCTGTTTGAAGGTGAGCCAGTAGGGCGATGTCCAGTGCTGAGACGCAAGCAGAAAGACATTGATCCCTCGGTAGGGACGGCCGCTGACGAAGTTGGTTGGCGGCATGGGGCGCCCACCGCGGGTCGTCCAGGGGCGTTTCCAGGGCACGACACCCCGGCCGAGTAGCGCCAGAACGCGGTCGGTGACGAGTTGATAGACCTTGTGACTCACGGTGTGGATCTCCTCCAGAGTTGGGTTGAGCTGCTCATGCGGCGGCTCAGACCCGAGGCCGGCCGATCCGTCAAGGCCGCGCGAAGCGAGCCCGAAGGGTTGCCTTGCGGATCGCGCCGGGCCTCGGGTATGGAGGCCCGACGCGCAGCTCAACCCGAGCTGGAGGTGAGAAGACGAAGTTGATTGTTCCTGAAGGGAAGCCAGTGTCAGACACGAGATGTTGCTGGAGGTTGGATGGTGTCGGGACAGCTCCTCGCGGAGCTGTTTGACGGGGTTCCAGGGGCGATAGCCCTCGGATCGATAGGCACGGCAGAGATGGCACCACCGCGAGTGACTTCCCTCGGCCCAGCGCCATGTCTCAACCCTTCCAATCGTTTGGTCAGGGATGGCCTTGAGATAGCTCTGGAGCCGTTCGAGAGCCCGGGCCTCCTTGATCCAACCCGAGGTGACGGTATCGACCTGCCGTCCGGTCTCCTCGACGACCACGGCGTAGTCCTGGCCGGTGTCGCCGTCCCAGGAGTCGTTGAGGAGGATCAGTCCCGAAGCTGCCAAGCGAAAGCCTTGGCAGCCGAACCAGGTCTTCTGGGTCAGGAGGCCGGCAAGCTCGCCAGGGCTGTCGACCGTGGCGACCTGCCAGGTGCGCTCCGGGTGGTACATGGCGGTCTCCTCCAACCGCCCGGTCACCGTGCCCCGGCCCTGTCGAGCACACGGTGTTGGATGGCTTCCGCGAGGTGCGAAGCGCGGATCCATTCACTTCCCCCGAGATCGGCCACGGTGCGTGCGACCTTGAGAATGCTGGTGAGAGCGCGGGCGGAGAGCCCGAGCTTCGAGACCGCGGAATCGAGAATTCCCCGGCCGCTCGGATCGAGGACACAGAACCGGGAGACCACAGCCTCGTCCATGGCCGCATTGAAGGGAGCCTCGACCGCGGGTCCGAAGCGCTCGAGCTGGACCGCGCGCGCCGCGGTCACCCTGCGTGCGATCGTGGCGGAGCTTTCGCCTGCAGACGAGCGCAGCTCGCTCAGGCGTACCGCGGGCACTTGGACGTGGAGATCGATCCGGTCGAGAAGAGGTCCGGACACTCGGCCACGGAACCGATCCACGAGAGATGGCGGACAGCGGCACTCGTAATTGGGATCTCCAAGATGCCCACAAGGGCAGGGGCTCATGGCGGCGACAAGCGAGAAGCGGGAGGGAAACTGGAGATAGCCCGTCTGGGAGGAGCCGAGCCGGACGACGCCGGAGTCGAGAGCGGACCGGAGAGACTCCAGCGCCTCGCGGCGGAATTCGGGAAGGTCGTCGAGAAACAGCACGCCGCTGTGAGCGAGGCTCACTTCTCCCGGCCGAGGTGAAAGGCCGCCCCCTCGGAACCCCTTCGAGCTCGTCCCGGTGTGAGGGGAGCGAAAGGGGCGATGCTCAACGAGACCCTCGGGAGGGGTCTCAACGACCAGCGAGTAGATCTTGGTGACGGTGAGGGCCTCGGCACGGGTCAGAGGAGGGAGGATCGTGGGGAGCCGCCGGGCCAGCATCGTCTTGCCGCAGCCCGGAGGGCCGACGAAGATCAGATGGTGCCCACCGGCGGCCGAGACCTCGAGCGCCCTCTTGGGGGTTTCCTGCCCCCGGATCTCCGCGAAGTCGAGGTCGGACCGTACGCCGGAAGTCCTGGGACCCAGGGGCCGGAAGGGCTCAAGCCTCCGATCTCCCAAGAGGTGGTCGACGGCATCCCTCAAGGTGCGAACGCTGATCAGCGGGGCCGAGCCCAAGGCCGCGGCCTCCGGAGCGTTGGCCTCGGGGAGGAGAACCTCGAAGACACCGAGGCGGGCCCCGAGCTCCGCGATCGAGAGTCCTCCTCGAATGGAGCGGAGCGAGCCGTCGAGCGCGAGCTCCCCGCAGAAGAGACCGCCGTCGAGGAGCTCCGCCGAGATCTGCCCACTGGCAGCCAGGAGGCCCAGGGCGATGGCGAGATCGTGGGGTCCGTTTTGAGGTCCCGCCAGCGGGCTGATCCCGTTGGCGGCCCTCACCGAAGCGACCGGGACGGCAAAGCCCGACCGGAGCAGCGCGGCCCGGACCCGTTCGCGGGTCTCGAAGGCCACTCGCTCCGAGAATCCTGTGATCTCAAGCCTCGACTGTCCGGGGGAAGGGGGACTGACCTCGATGGACAGGGGAGAGGCCTCGAGGCCCATGAGCCAGCAGCTCATGGAGGTGACGGGAGTGACGGTTGTTTGCATGGAAATTCTCCTTTCGGTCCGTGACACCGCTCGTTCGGACGCAAGGAGGGCGAGGGCTGGAGGAGCCGCCAAGGTCGCGCGAAGCGCGCCCGTCAGGGAGTGCCTTGCGGCTCCCTCCGGGCCTCGCCTAAGACCGCGGCGCAACGAGCGGTGTCACGGACCGAAAGGAGAATTGGATCTCCCTCGGTGTCCGTTGAATCGGAAGGTTTTCTTGAAAAGTTTGAAGAGAACCGGCGGGAGCCGGCGAAGAGGACAGGGGGACTCTCCAACGTTGACGCTCAATGAAAAGCCCGAAGGGCCGGCCCCGCTGGGGCCGGCCCCTGGAGCCTAGGGTCTCAAGCGACCTCGCTCCGGACCTTGATGCGGACGATCTGGCAACTTTCGACCACCAACTGCCGGATGGTCTTCTCCTCGCCGTCGTCGTTGGTGTAGGTGCGAGTCTCGAAGTAGCCCTCGAGCTTGAGCCGGTCGCCCTGGCGAGCCCGGAAGGCGAGTCCTTCCTCGTCGAAGCAGTAGATCCAGCGCAAGGGCTTGTCCTTGAATCCACCGGTGGCCACGGAGTAGGTGAGGAAGTTGCGCTCCGGGAAGGTGAACTCCCGCTCGACCGGGTCGTCGATGATTTCGTCGTAGACGAATTGGGTGACGGTCCGGGCGGGGGTGGTGTGTTCCTTCGGGTCGTTGCCCAGATTGCCGAAGAGGGTGAAGCGCGGGGTTTCGTTGGGGATCGTGGTCGTCGTCATGGGGTGTCTCCTTTCGTTTTGTGGTCCGTTCGTCACGTCTCGAAAGGACCCGAGGGGAGAAAAGGCGGGCTGACAAGGCCTCGCGCAGCGAGCCCCGGAGGGGTCTTGAGCCTTGCAGCCTGCCGCCCCTCGGGTAGAAAACGAGCGTTGATGAGCGGTCCACGAGACGGGAGGAGGCGCAACTTGAAGGCAAACCTTGATCAACGACGATCCCAAGCGCTTCACCTCCTTCGGGGGAGCGGACCGGAGGAGCACAGCCTCTCCGTCCGTGGCCTTCCTCGGAATGGGGCACGGCGAAGGCCGAGACGGATCGGTCAAGAGGGGAGCATCCAGAGGGGGGAGCGCTCCTTTCGCTTTTCTCCGTGGCCGTCGGCGGCTCCGATGGCAAGCCCCTGCGCTGCTCCTTTGCGTTGACGGGTAAGGTCTGCTTCCCGGTTCGCAAGGGCGGCCGGCTCCAGCTCCGTGGCTACTTCGAGACTTGCGCCTACACCGACAGGGTGGTCGAGGACAGGGCCATCTGGAGGGCTCGTGGTCAAAGAGTTTCCAAAGTCGTCCGCCTCAAGGTCCGGAGGGTAGGTCGCTTGAGGTCCAGGCTTCGGGGGCTGGCCCCGTCGGGGCCGGCTTTTGAGTCAATGAGAGCCTGGGTCGGCGTTGCTGAAAGACCATGGCGTGGCTGTTTAGCGCGGAGTCCGCTCGCGCAGCACGAGGCGGAGGGCCTCCTGGGAGAAGGCGAGAGCCCGATCCGGCTGGCCCAGCTCCAGACATCCCAGAGTCAGGTTCGAGGCCACGAGAGCGCGATAGATGGGCGGCACCCCTTCAAGGTGTTCGGAGAGCGACACCGCCTTCGAGCGCGGCTTTTCCCTGGGGATCTTCAGCCCGTGCCCGGAATTGCGCCCCCGAAGGGGGGCCTTGCGGGGCGAGCCGGCTTTCGGGTAGAAGGGCCGGACGCGCAGCTCAACCCGAGCTGGAGGAAATCCACCGCAATCGAACCCGTTCTGGGGAGAGGACAAGCTGTCCGCCGGAGCGAAGCCAATGACGACCCTGGAGGAGGGTCAGGCCCTCGCCGAGGAGGCGATCACGAGGTTTTATGAGAGAGAAAGGGAGAGGGGGCCGGAGTTTCATCAGGACGATCTGTTGAGGTTGGCCGGCGAGGTCTTCCGGGTCGAACGGTACGAGCAGTCCCCCGTTCCTGGCTACTGGCTTCGGGGCCGCGCCTCGCGCTTGTTTCTCCCCTCGGACCTGGAGCCTCACTGCCAGCTTCTCGTGAGCTGATTCACCGCCGGAGCTGGCGATCCGTTACCGGGCTTTTCCCTCTGAAGTCGTCGTAGGGGAGGCCACTCCGCCCGAAAGGGCGGTTCCCGGAGGCGCTTGTCGCCGGAGGCGGAGAGGATTGCAGCGGAATCCCCACAGGACCTCCGGTCCGAGGAGATGCAGTGGAAAGCCGGCCCCGCGTTTACGCGGGGTCTCCGATCAAAGCAGCTCGAGTAGGGCAGTTATCGATTCGGAATAAGGGAACAGCGGCTTGACGGCGAAACCGAGAGAAAGGTTCCTCGTCAGGCTGATTCCACCACAAGTTTTCCGAGCCCGAACGTCGCACCCTTGCCCACATGGACGACCTCGGAGGCGCCGAGGAGTGCCGCGAAGGGTGTGAGGTCGCCTTCCAGAACGATCCTTCCTACGAGCCCTCCGAGCTTCATGGAGGTCTGCTGGCGTTGGCTCCAGCGCTCCAAGTCATGCCAACGCAGATCGGTGGCGGAGACGCGCACGGAGTCGGCGCGATCGAGGAAGGTGCGGAAGCTCCAGTCGATGGCAGCGCCGGAAACGTGGAAGTGTGAGAGCTCCAGCACCCGGCGCAGCATGTTGAAGACCAGGTCGCGGAACCTGGGCTCGCCCCCCAGATGGTGGCGCATCTTGAGGCGCAGGGGTGTTTCGAGGAGCAAAGCGATGCGCTCAGAGGAGAGCGCCGGCGCCAAGGGAAGCACAGGCGGAGCGGGAACGGCCGCCGGAGGAGCGCCGGCGGTGAAGAGCTTCTCGAACGGTGCCGCCGGGCTCCCGGGCTTCTACACGGACGAGGCGGAACCGGGAGCGCCCGCCTCCCAGCCCCGACCGGGCCATGCGCTCCACCGCGAGAAAGGCATAGGCCTGAAGATCGATCGCCTGGCCGAAGAGCAGGAGATCAAAAGCAAGCGGGTCCCCCTCCGCCAGACGCCCTTCGCTGCCCAAAGGCTCGAATACGTAGGGCCGCACCGCTTGGTCGATACCGCGCAGGAACGGCGGCGGCTCGCCTTCGACGTAGGGCTCGAAGATCCGTGTGTAGGGGCAGGCGTGGCGCAGAAGGCAGCTTGCGCAAGACTGCTCGGGACCCATCACGCACAAGGTCCGCCGCAGCGCATGACCAAAGGCACCGCGCAGCATCGAGCCCTGGAACGGCGGCATCGCCGCGGGTTCCTCGGCCTGCAACGTCATGTGCAACCGGACGTAGGGGATGGCGGGGATCTGATACGGTGGCGGATCCTCCCTTTTGCCAGGGGCTTGGTCCACGGAGCTCCACGATTCATCCATAGGCTTCAGGCCAGTTGATGGCAAGGCGAACGCCGTTCGCGTAGGAAGCGCCATCCCCGCATCTATCAACTAGTCGCAATCCCACCGTACTGATCTGGTCCATTCCGACGCGAACTCGAGGTGCACGAAGTCAAGGGGCACTGGGAAGTCGCAATCCCACCGTACTGATCTGGTCCATTCCGACAAGCCCGGTTCGGCCTATGTGTCGGGTGATATTAAGCAGTCGCAATCCCACCGTACTGATCTGGTCCATTCCGACCGTCTCTCTTCGGGTGCTGGTAAACGACTCGCCGTTCTCGAAGCGTGTGTCGCAATCCCACCGTACTGATCTGGTCCATTCCGACGTGTCGGGAACTTCTCACTATCGCCATTAATGAAGACGTCGCAATCCCACCGTACTGATCTGGTCCATTCCGACCATCCCGGCCCCTATGACCTCCGCGTCCCCGGTAACTATTCTCTTGCCGTCGCAATCCCACCGTACTGATCTGGTCCATTCCGACCGAAGCGGCCTACCCACGGCAAGTGGATGCTTCCGTTGTCGCAATCCCACCGTACTGATCTGGTCCATTCCGACTGCATCCCAGCTCTGCCCCACCGATACATCGCTAACAATGGGGTCGCAATCCCACCGTACTGATCTGGTCCATTCCGACGACTCGTGTTGCTACGCCGATCGAGAATTTCGCCGGGGCGTCGCAATCCCACCGTACTGATCTGGTCCATTCCGACTGTCACCCCTGCAAGCCTCGATTCTAGAGCAACTTAGAGTGCCTTCCGCCGTTACCCCCTTCCGGAGGGTTACCGGGGAGCCAATTTCGAGGCTGGTGCAAGGCTTCGCCACGACTGTAACTCTCCTTTCTTCAGGGATTTATGCTTCCCGCCGTTACCTCCTGCCGATTCGGACGATTTGGGCCTGGCATGATTATTTCCTGGAATCTGATTTGCTGGAGCCTGGGGCGACGATCTCAAAATAGCCGTAGCCGGCGGCGGTCTTCGCTCCGGCTCCCCAGAGTGTAAGCCCATCGGTGAGCCATTTGCGGACCTGAGCCTGGACCTTGGCGGGTGTCGTCTCGCCGAGGGCGGCAGCCCGCTGGCGCTCCGGCTCGTCCCGCCAGGGCTCGTGGTCACGCCAGGCGGTGACGCGGTAGGGGAATTCGAAGACGGCTCGGCTTCTGACAGCCAGAAAATAGACAGGGACCGGGTTCTGGTCGTCGGACGGCTGGAAGTCGGCGGGTTTCCGGTAGAACTCAGGATAGTGGGGATTGAGGAGGTCCGTTTCCAACAGGTCTTGCTCTCCGGGCGCGGGGACGGCGTCGAAGAAAGTGACCACTCCGCCCGTGGTGCCATTCCGCAGGGCGTGGATACGCTGGCGCAGGGGTTCGGCGTCCGGATCGTCGGAATCGAGCAGGCCGAGGAGCTTGCCCAGCACTTCGCGGGGAGTGCGCCAGCCCGGGTCGATGCCGGAAGCGGGTGGATCGACGGCGAGGCTGCCGAGGATCGCCTGAAGCCTCTCCGCTTCGGCGAGGAAGCGGAAGACGTCCTCTTCCGGCGGCGGCTCGGAAAGCTCCATCAAGCCTTCGCGCTCACGGGCCAACTCACTCTCGGCCACACGGCGGACGAGTCCGGAGACAGGAAGGCTTGCTACATCATCGTCAACCTCATCCCCACTTGATCGCGGGCCAAATAGAGACTGCGCTTGCCGAGGCCCTTCAGCGCATCGGCTCATGGATGCACCTCAAGCGGGCTCGACGGCGATCTTTCCTAATCCGAACGTCGCGCCCTTTCCGACGTGGACGGTCTCGGCGGCTCTAAGCAGGGCTGTAAAGGGGTGGAGGTCGCCGTCGAGGACGAGGCTTCCGACGAGGCCGCCTAGCTTCATAGAGGCCTGCTGGCGCTGGCTCCAGCGCTCCCAATCGTGCCACCGCAGGTCAGAGTGCACGACACGGACGGCGTCGGCGCTCTGGAGAAGCCTGCGAAAGCTCCAATCGATGTTTGCGCCGGGGACGTGGAAGTGAGCTATCTCGAGCACACGCCGCAGCATGTTGAAGGAGAGGTCGCGAAACGTAGGCTGGTCGTTGAAGTGGTCGCGCGATTTGACGCGTAGGGGCGTCAGAAGCTGCAGGGCCAGCGGTCCCGAGGGAAGCGGGTCGGTCCGCAAGACGCCGGAGTCCGCCGGTTCGGCCTGGATCAGCCGGAAGCGGGCGCGCCCGGTGCCGAGGCCGCCCCAGGCCATGCGCTCGACCGCTACGGTGGCGTAGGCCTGGAGATCGACGGCTTGGCCGAAGAGGAGGAGATCGAAGCGGAGGTCGTCACCCGGCTCCAGACGTCGGCCGGTGCCGAGAGGCTCGAAGACGTAGGGGCGAACAGCTTCGCGGATGCCGCGTAGGAAAGGCGGCGGGGGCCCTTCGATGAGAGGTTGGAAGACCCGCGGGTAGGGGCAGGCGTGTCGCAGAGGACAACTCTCGCAGGCTTGCGCGGCGCCCATGGTGCAGGCCAGCCGGCGAAGCGCGTGACCGAAGGCGCCGCGCAGCATCGAGCCCTGAAACGGCGGCGGAGAGGCAGTCTCCTCCGCACGCAGCGTCATTCGGAGGCGGACGTAGGAAAGGCTGGGTAGCACATAGGCTGTGGGCAAATCGAGCGCGGGAAGATCTTGGATCATGACGGTTGTCTTCACGAGAGCGGAAAGTAGTCGCCGAAGACTTCCCGGTATTTGCGTAGCGCATCGCCCTGTCGGCCTGAACGAGTCAGCTCGATTGCCTCGCGGATGGCATGATGAGCTGCGGTGAGCTCACGCTTCGCGAGATCGCGTGCGGTTGCGTCCATGGCATCATTCACCGGGGGTCCCAGGCCAGCCGGCTCGGGCCACTCCTCATGGATGCGGTCGGCGGCGGTAGCGAAAAAGGCCATGAACTCGTACGAGAAGTCGCCACCGAACGGCGGACGCAGAATGTCCAGAGCCATCACTTCCAGGAGAAATGATGGTGTAACAGGCTTTCCCTTGGCACGGTTCCATGCTTTGGCCATCCGGACCATTCCCTTCCATTCGCAAGAGAACGCTTGGTTGGCGGCTGTAGCCTTATCCTCGTGGAACCGCGGATCAGTCTGCGTCCAGCCTTTGACGGTAGCGGTATCCGGGATTTCGTAGTGACCATCCTTGTCAGGATCGCCAACGGTGAATGCCGGAACCACGTCAAAGCTCATGACTCGTTCCTCGTCCTGGGAACATGGGAACTCGACTGTGATGGACCGGCGCTGCTTGCTCACACTTGATCGGCCATACCTTTTCACCATGACGCTGTCGACTTCATCGAGCAGGATCGACGGCGGTTTGCCGTCTCGGAATTTTGGCCGTTCGTCGTCGTGCAGCACGCAGAGGATATCAACGTCCTTGAGAGGCTTTGTCTTGGTCCATCGCTTGTAGGAGCCGGTGAGGAAATCATGCTGGATCTTGAATTCCTCATCCATGACGCCACGGATCTCCTGTTGTCTCCGTGAGGCATCATTCTGCTCCTTCTGTGTGAGCTCCAGCCGACTACGAAACTTGCGGAATGCCTCTGTGGTTGAAAGCATCAGCGACTCCAGTATGAAGCTTGGGCAGTTAATCCGGTTCCACCAATGGTGGTGCCAACTCCAAAACGACGAAAACCTTCGGTAGAACGAAGAGTGCAGGCTCCCCATCCCGGGACATTGGGACGGCCCGGAGAGTTCTCTACCATGAGCCTATATTGGCAGGTTGAAGGCACAAGGCCGGCCTTGGCGATCGAGTACCGGACAGCAGCGGTATCCACCCACAGTGATCCCTCTCCCACTGTCGTATAGTCAACATCCATATCAAACCGTTTGACAAGTTCATCCGGGATGGGAATGAACACCTCAAGTATCACTCGTTGAAGGTGCCGGCTAGAGAGCCATGTCGAGATAGCCAGCTCATACGTGGGCCAGTCGGTGACAAACTGTGCCGGGTTAAGCCCGATCTCCCGGATGATTTCCTTGATAGTAAGGAGCATTTTGGCCGCCACGTGCGTGACGGAGTGGGTATATGTCGTGGAGACGGTGAATGTGCTCATGGCTTCAGGAATTCCTCGAGATTGACCGTCAAGGGCAAATCGTTGGCAGCATTTTTGGAGGTGCTCTCCTCCTCGCCAACCTCCCGCACAGTGATGTGCTTTGAAGCCGCAGACAGGCTGGACTGGCTCCACTTCAGATCTTCTGGCGGACAAGGAATGGATATCGACCAATCTCCTTCAGTTGGAATCTGCGTGAGCGGATCCTCGTTCAAGGCCTCGCCGGTAATGGCATCATCACCGAACACACAGTAGACCCGTACCAATGGGCCCGTGCCATGCACAATGATCGGATCATCCTTGGGCGCCTCCGACGAGATGGCCGAGCATGCCACTCCTGTTGCCTTCGCGAGCTCGGCGCGGGCTGGGCTCGCAGGGTCGGGTGTAAGGAGTGACATGATGAATGCCCAGGTCTCTGAAGCCGTTCGGCTTGGCGTCGATGCGACGCGGCGCACCACGACACTGGTCATGGCTGGACGTCCTTTCTGGCTCGTTCATTTTGAGCGTTCTCAATTGCAGCCTGGATCGCCGACAGCGGGAGAGTCGAGGGGTTCAACGCGATTTCCTTAGATAGTGCGAGGGAGGCGAGCACGGCTTTCCTGATTTGACGGCCATCGAGGCCGACGCTCTGTTGGGCGACCTCATGGAGGAGACCTGGGTCGCATAGATGGCGAAGCTTTGGGTACAGACTGGCAAGTCGCTTGAGCGTATCGAGCAGGATAGTGGCACACGCCTCGGCGGACGGTAGCCCGACGGTCAACACCAGATCAGCGCGTGAGAAAAACGCGTCGTCTATCGCTCGGGCGAAGTTGCTGGTGGCGATAAAGAGAAGATTAGGATGATCAGTGGCGAGCTGATCGAGCTGAGCCAGGACGGCGTCGGTCGCTCGATGTACGTCGACCGGATTCGCTTCCAGGCTCATTTTGGATCGATTAGCCGCCAGAGTTTCTACCTCGTCCAAGACCACGATACAGGGACCGGCAGCAGCCTGCTCCGCAATCACGGAACCCAACAGATGCCTTACCGCCTGCTGACTTTTCCCCAGGGCTGCGCTGGCTAATGCGTGAGGTTCGACTTCGAGGTAAACAAAGTCGCTATTGAGCGCTGCTGCGGCCCGAGATGAAAGGCCGCGGGCGAGGGAGGTTTTCCCGGTCCCTGGCGGCCCGATCAGAAGAATGATGCCGTGTAGCGGGAGCGCCACGGTCTGGAGCTTGCTCCTCGCGGTGAAATTGAGCACGGCTTGAGCAAGGAGACGGTCCTTGTCGCCAGGTGGGAGAAAGATGGACTCCCAAAGCTCATCGAACTTCGGGTCCGGGAGAGAGCGGGAGTCCAGAATGCCCTTCTGGTCCGGGATATCCCGGCGATGAGTCTTACCCCGTGTGGCGTTGGTCGGCACGGAGCGACTCATAGTGAAAAACCTGTACGTGATTTCAGTAAGGCAATGGGGCACGGCATGGGTTGTCACCTCCTACCTGTACTTAACACGGGTCGCCTCCAAAATGTTGGGGCTGTCGCGCTACTATCGAGTTGCAGCGACATCCGAGTTCCTGTCTGATCAGGAAGCAAGAAGCCTGCGTGCCCACCCGATGATCCCCGCGGCCACTTCCCAACTGGAGACACCTTTCAAAGCAGGGCGCACACTTTCTTCAAGTGCCTTGAACTGACCCGGCGTAGAACGGCTCCGGTAGGCAAAGGGGCTGCTCTTGAGCTCTTTGAGTAGGAGGAGCGTCGCCTCGATGTTGCGGTGACGCTTGAGATGGACAAGTACAAAGGAAAGCTGATCGTGGTGGACTCCTGCCCCGCCGGCTTGGCTGGCAAGGGTTGTGGCCCGGGACATCAGTTGGTCGGTGGTCAGCATTTCGGGGCTCCTCAGCGCAGGCGGGTGGTGACCTGGTGAAGCTCAGCGAGGGCTTTGGCGTCGATCAGACCTTCATCCCTGGCGGCTTGGACAGCCCGGGCCGGATCGATGGCTTCGCTGGCGGGCCGTTGCCAGCGGCGGGTGCTCCAGCCCCGGTACGCTTCACCTTTCACATCTTTCAACCGCACCTTGCCGAGGCCGGCGGGCTTGTATCCGCCAAAACGTACGATTCCCACGCCTTCGCCCCAGCCGGCGCTCACGATTAGGGCTCCTAACTCGCTTTCGGCCAGTGATTCGAAATGGATTTCCTGAGTGATCGTGCAGCCGGCGGGAACGGCATCGATCAGCTCCCGGGCGGGACCGCGGTCCCCGTTGCCTCCGGTGGGGCGCGAGTCTAGGACGGGACCGTCGTAATAGAATTTGCGGCCCTCGACTTCGAGGATCTCGACTCCTCCACCTTCGGTTTTGTGGGCCGCGCCGGGCTTTGCAAGACGGTGGGCGGCAGGCCCTTCGAGCGGCGGCACGGGCAGCGGCTCCAGGGACGCCGGCCCTTCGATGACGCCATCCGACGGGTGGACGCGGCCCCGGTATCCCATGGCTCCGAAGAGCGCCTCGGCGGGCGAAAGGTTGGCCAGCTTCTCGTTGACCCGCCTGTCCGACTCTCCGTGGCCGCGCACTATGCTGATCGATTCCAGCGCAGGGAGCCGCCGATCCAAGAGGTCCACTCTCGCCTTTCCTCCACGATCGGGGCGCAGCTCTCTCGGGAGCTTCCAACTTTCAACCATGGACAGCCTTGTCCGGGTGCCGAGGCGGGAACCGGTGATCGCCTCGAAGCGGGCGCGGACCACGCCTTTCCATCCCGAGCCGGGGAGCACGGGCCGGCCGAGCTTGCGGACGATGCCGCGGACGGGTGCGCTGCCTCCGGCGAGCCCGCATTCGTCAGCGGTTTCGAAGACGCCGCTGCCCACGTGGAGCGGCGTCAGCGTTTCGTAGACGAAAATCAGCTTGCCGGTCAGGCGATCTGCCAGGAAGCGGTCGTGGCCGGTTGCCCTGCCTTTCGCTGGCTTGTCCGGAAGGGAGACGAAGTCGTATGGGTGCTCTTTCCGCTGGTCGGGAGAGAGCGGATCGTTGCGGCCATGTTCTTCGTACTGCTTCGGGTCACGCATCGTCCTCTCCTTCCAGGGTGAAGCGGCTGCCGACTAGGGTGCCGCGGCGCAGGTAGTCGATCCGGTGCAAGCCCCGGGGTTCTTTCTCCTGGAAGCGTGGGTGGAGGAGCACCGGGCTGCGCAGGGCTACCACCTCCGGATCCAGCGGTCCGGCCCGAAGGGTCTGGGCTCCCGCTTCGTCCCAGACCACGGTGGTGCGATGATCGAAGGCCACTCCGCGAGGCCGCAAGAGCTCTCCCCGAGGCCGCGGCGGAAACCGGCGTCGAGCGGCCCTTCGTCGCCGATCCAGGGATTGGTGAGGCGGGCCACCTCGGCGTCCCGCTCCTCGGGTGGCAGGATGCGGAGGACGACGCCTTCCTTTACGCTTTCCATCTACGCCCCTTTGCGCCCGCCAGGAAGGTGGTCCATGGCCCGGTGACCAGAGCTTCAGCCAGGGTATCGACCTGCTTGGTCCCTACACGCACTTGGTCCCAGACGAGGTGGGGCTTGGCGGAGATTCCCGCTGGCAGGAGCATCTCGTCGCGGTCGAACAACTCGTACTCCGAAGCCTTGGCGAGCAGAGCGCCGACGCCGCGGAGGGTCCCTGCCTGGCCTTTGCCGAGCCTCGTCTCGATGACGATCTCGCGCACCGTGGCCTCCACCCAGCCGTTGCCGCGGGTGGTCCCGGACCCGAGTTGTACGTAGCCCTCGTGAAGATCGCGTATTACCAGAAGGAGCAGGGCGAGTTGGTAGAGCTGGACGTTACGCAGGATGATCCGGCCGTCGAAGCGCCCCTGCACCACCAGCTCCTGATCGAAAAGAGCCTTCCCCGCCGCCGAGCCTAGGAGACGATCGATGGCCACGCCGTTGCGCTGCTCGACGTTGTTGGCGAGAGCGGTCCAGCGCTCCCGTTCCGCCGAGTCTGTTTCGTGGGCTCCTGGAAGATGGTCCGAGACTGAAACATGTCCCTTGAGATAAAGGTTTCCGAACGTCCTTCCCAGGGGCGAGCTTCCTTTGTAGGTCTCGACGCCCGGTGTGCCCTGATCGAAGTCGGTTGGTCTGGGTGCTCCCAAGGTGGGCGTAATCTTCACCTCTTCGCTGAGAAGCAGCCGTTCGGCGTGAGAACGCATCACTCCCTTGAGGCTGGAGCCCGGGATGTAGACGCTGGGAGCGCCTCCCCAGGCCGTGCGGACGCATTCCAGCTCGGGCCGCGTTGGGTCGGCACTTCCCTTGCGGCCGCTACGGATCAGCAGGGGCGCCTTGGGAGTGAGGGAGAGATCGATCCGGATCTGGTTGAGCTGTTGGGAAAACATCAGTCCGCCTCCTGCCATCGCTTGGCCATGGCACCGACATAGTGATCGATCACGTTTTGCAGTGCCCGGTCATGGGGTGTGGTTTCTTGAGTTTCCTGGGGCGCCTCCGGGCTCTGGCGCCCGGCCAGGACGAAGCCCTCTTCTTCCTTGTCGAGGAGGCCTGTGGCCGCGAAGCGCTTGAGGACTTCGTCCCAGGACTTCTTCCATTGTTTCGCGTCAAGCCCGAGCCCCAGCTTGTCGTTGAGGTTCTGTTTGCCCAGTTTTTTCTCACCGGCCTTCTGGGCCAGCAAATCCTTGTCGACCCTGGGGAGGCTCAGCAGAATCTCGGCGAGAGTGCGCCACGCCTCCGAGTCTCCCGTGTTGGGGATCTTCCCGGCGAGAGGATCTTCCGCCGAAGCGGACGCGGGCTCCGCGGCGGGCTCGGCCAGCAGGTTCCGGCGGGAGAGGAGCCGGGTGAAAGGGTTTTCCCTTGCGAGTTGGATCTCCTCGATCTTCTGCCATGCCACGCACACGTGGCCTAGGCCGCGGCTCGCCTTCCCACCCAAGGCCAGATTGCCGGAGCTGCAACTCGTCGAAGAGGTACAGAAGGAGCCCCACCTCGGCGTCCGTAGGGTTGTCCACCGTCACCCGCAGGTCGAAACAGGTCTCTGGGGGGACGGCCTCGAAGTCGTAGAGCACCCCTTTGGCTGCCAGCTCTTTGTCGCGGTCGATGCCCACGCCGTTGCGCAGCTCGAGGAGGGGGGACTCGCCGTTGAGGGGGAGGTCGGCGAAGCGCACGCGGCTGGCGAGGGCGAGCGAGCCGAAGAGCTGGCAGATCGTGCAGCTCTTGGCCCAGATCGCCTCGGCTACGCGGCGGCTGTCCGGCTCACCCCCTTCCCGCTTGGCCCTCTCCTCTTCGGCCGTCCGTAGGGCTTCAGACTGTTCATGGGTGACGCAGGCGCGGTTTTTTCCGGCGATGGGATCACAGGACCAGAGCCTCTCCCTCCTGTCCTGCCCGAGTCCACCACGGAACAGGGCTTCGGCGGCACTGCGCAGCACACCCTTGAGACTGGAGCCGGGGATGTAGGGAAGGCCCGCCGCCGTTCGCACCACCGGCGAATCTGTGCCCAGCGCGTCGCCGCTGCCTCCGGCGCCAATGTGCAAGGCCGTCCAGGTGGTCAGAATTCCTTCGAGGCGGACGCGGCCCAGGAAGGTATCGAGGAGAGGAGGACGCTCAGTTTTCATCGTGCCCTCGCTTCGGAGCCGGGTTCTGCAACTCGAGATACTTCATGTAACGGGTGGCGAAACCGAGGAAGTACCGGATCAACTCCATCCACGCGAGCTGTCTGGCCATAGCGTCTTCTTTGACGCCCACGACGTTCGCGAGAGCCTGCATTACCACGCCCTCGTCCTTATTGAGAGCGTAGATGAAGCGGTCTCCGATGCGTTCTTCTTGGGTCTTTTTCGCCCAGTTTTTACCTTTGTCATCCCGGCCCATCTGGTAGCGGATGAAGTTCAGGACGACGGCGGGCGATTCGGTTTCCGAAGCCACCGCCACGAGGTTGCGGAGCTGAGAATGGCCAAAGTCCCGACTGGGCTTCACCTCGGCCTCCTTGAGGAGTGTCTCGGCGGCCCCGACCAACTGTTCTTTGGCCCGATCGATACAACGTCGTTGTTCCATGGTTAACGAGGACAAGTGGGTTCCTCCTTGCGACAGTCGAGATCGAGATGGATCGGGTGACAGGCCACTAAGCGGCCCCATCCGTCTGGGCGCCCGGGGCCGAAACCCTGGCTTTCGAGCGTGGCCAAGGCCGGCAGCGCAGAGCCGCGGGCCTGGACGATGAACGTGGAGCCCGGGAGGAACTGGCTGGAGAGCGACCTTTGCAGGTGGATACGGGCGTTCCAGCCGCCGTGAGCGTGCCGGCGGGCCACCCCCTCGACGAGGGTGAGCCCGAGCTCCCGGAAAGCTCCCAGCAGCCGTTCCTGGCTGACGGCCAGGGGGCCGAGCGCCAGCAGCACGCCCGTGGATTCAGGCTCCGGCACGCCCAGGCTCCGCAACCGCTCGGCCCAGGCGGTGTGGCGTTTATCGAGGGGCTCGACTTCGGGATCGAACCGTACGCCGGCCAGCCGGAGATGCCCGAAGCCGCGGCTGCGGTCCCCTCCCACTACCAAGCCGCGCGAGGCCGCTTGTACCACCAGGGCGAGTTGCTCCGGGGTACCGCTCACGGGCACGCTGAAGCGAAGAGGCTCTCGTTCGCCCTTGGCGGATTCCACCAAGGGGTCCAGGACTTCCAGCGTGAAGAGCTGGCCGTCTGCCGACCGGCCGCTGGCGTGATCGCGGGCCGTCCGGGTCACCGCCCGGCGCTTGAGGACCAGGCTGGCCCAGCCTCCGTCCGTAGAGACCACCGTTCCCTTGGCCGTACGCACGTCCTCCGGAAGCGCCCCCGGCCGGCCGCCGCAGGCCTCGGTACAGAGGAGGACGGCGACGTCGACCAGCGGGCCTCCGCGCTTGGGCACCTGGACGGTCATGGGAACGGGAATGGCATCGGGGCCACCGGGACGACCGTCGCCGAAGCAGGCGGGGGATGGGCCGCCCAGCACGCATTCCAGCTTCGGATCGTCGTGCCGGCCGCCAAGGGCTCCGGCCACGGCTCCCCGCACGGTGCTGCCGTCCAGATAGTCCTTGCTGGTTACGTAGTTGGTCGGATCCTTGACACCGCTCAGGTGGAGCGGTTCCTCAGCTTCCAGGCAGAGGATCAGCGAGGCCGCAGTCGTCGGGATCTCCCATGGAGAGCCCTCCTCCTTCTCTGGCAGAGGGTCGAGGGTGACACTCACCAGCCCTAGGCCCCGGCCCCGGCCGCCGCCGAGTTGATCGGTGATCTGGGTGGCGGATTCGAGCAGGCCCAGCCCTTCCTCGCTCAAGGGCTCGCGGCTCTCGACCACTCCTTCGAAGCACAGCCCGTCGAGGGCGGGCGTCACCCGGTTCTGGAACAGCCGCTGTTGCGCGGCCTGGCGATTGGCCCGCTCCAGGCTCACGTGGTTGCGCACCGTCCCGTCGGCCGCGCCGGTCGGCTGGTTGGAGCGCAAGGTGCTGACCCGCAAGAGGCCAGGCTGTTCCCGGGAGGCGCCGAACAGTTGCACCAGCAGGTCTTCCCCCTTCCCCGCCCCGCGCACCAAGCGGGCCGCCGCCTCGCGCAGGGCCCCCTTGACCGCGCTGCCCGGAAGGAGCAGGCCCAGCGCATCAGAGGCCGTGTCGCCGTCCGAGCCGCCCAGCGCCTGCGAGTAACCGCCGATGTAGAGAGATGCGTACGGCTTCACCTGGATGCGGTAGCGGCTCATGGCTCGGTCCTCTCTTCCGGCTCGCGCCAGTGGCCCAGAAGCTCCACCATGTCGGCCACGTCGAAGACCCAGCGCCCGCCGTACTTGGGGACGAGCTGCTGCTCACACCGGTCCGGATCACGCAACACGCTCTCGTCGCCACCGCAGAGGCTCACGGCGAGCTCGCGCCATTCCTCCCGGCGGCCGATCTGGTACAGCACATGGTTGCGGAGCTGCCGTGGGCCTCTGAGGGCGTGACTGTGAAGGGCATAGAGCTGGCTGCGGCCCACTTTTTTGCAGGCCAGCACGGCCCGCAAGCGCCGCGACAGCTCGTCCATCTCGGTGAGCGTGTAGGGGCGGCCCGAGAGGAGCATAGAGGCCTTTGGCCTTCCCCATCGCTCGGGCTCCAGCGTTTCGCTCCGTGGGGAACCGTCGGTCACTACGGCAAAGTTGAGGGTGCTGCGCGGGTTCGCGGGCTCATAGGCCCGACGTTTGGCCAGGCGCAGCAGCCCTTCGGCCTCGGCCAGGAGATGACGGATTGGGAACTTGGCATGGCCGATGGCTACTCCCGCCGAGGCCCCGAATTTCGTGCGCTGGAGCCTCGGCTCTGCGTCCGCTGCCGACTCCAATTGATGGAGAAGATCGCGGGTGAAGGGAACGGCCACGTCGCCGGGGAGGATGGCGACCACGTCGTCGCCGCCGCAGATGGGACGTTGATACCCGCCCGTTCCCTTTCCATTACCTTTCCCGCCATCCTCTTGGAGGCCATACCGTTCGGCGATCTTCTGGAAGCTGTCGCGGATGACGGTGTCGACCGCCCGCGAGAAGGATGCGTAGTCCAGAGGGCTTACGAGACGGGAGATGGTCTGGCCGATGCCGTTGCCGTCGAGATAGACGACGGCATAGAAACCCTTTCCATGGTTATCCGCGATATCGGCGAAATCGGTGGGCTCGCCCTGGAAACGAACGTGTTTCTTTCCCTGTTCGATCCGGTCGTGGCAGGGCTGGCATTCGAGCCTCCCCTCGGCTGGCGCTCCCTTGCGCGGCTTCAGCACCGCGGCCGCCCGGCGCCCGCAGACAGCGCAGCGGGCAGCGAAAAACGGAACCGCCGGCTCGGCGTCGGGGCCCGTTAGCATCCGGTTGCGCTCCAAAGCTCGTCTCACGGCTCCCACCCGCTCCCGGAAGACTCCTTCACCGGCCACCAGATCCACGGCCTCTGCCGTGCAGGTGGCAATGCCCGTCCAGGTCGCGAAGACCTGATGAAGCTTGCGCCTGCAGGTCTCGACCTCGTGATCGGCCACCACCGCCAAGCCGCTGCCACCACCGGAAAAGAGGATCTGTCCTCGTCTCAGGCCTAGGCTGGAGCCGTCATGGAATCCTTCGTCAATGCGCCGCAGGACATCGCTCGCGCCCCGGATGCCGGTGGCGTTTGTGGTGTCGAAGACGAAGGAGTGGATGCTGTTGGCATCCCAGGCGAGCAGCTTGCCATTGCCACCGGGGACCCCCACTCCTTCGCGGACAAATCGCGCGAGCGTTCCATCAGCGGGAACGCCGAGCGCTCTTGAAAACCCTTCCAATAGCTCTCTTTCCATTCCCAGACCCCTCAAACCTTTCCAAGCGGCAAACACAACGAGGGCTGGTAACCCTTGTGGCCGGTCTTCTCGAGGTCGTACTCGTAGAGCTGGATTTCGCCGAAGCCGCGTGCCTTGCGGCCGAGATACAGGAAAAACGCATTGGGTGCCGAGCCCAGGATGTGCAGCTTGCGGCACTTCTCGGCGGGGCTGCGCAAGTCGAGCCGGTTGGACAGGTCCTGCGCCAGGGCCGCGGCGTGGGCTCCGCTCTTGACGGCCCGGTGGTTGAAATTTTCCGGGAGTGTCAGGGAGATGAGGCGCCCGACGGGAATGCCCTTCGAACGCAGGTAATGCTCCACGTCGCCGAGCACCGGACGGGTCACGCCGATGGCCACGGCCACGTCACCGTCAGGTGAGCCGAGATTCGACTCTTCAACTGTCCACAGCGGGCCGGGCGGAATCTCGCCCACGTCCATCGACCAGAGGCTCGGGGTTTTTGCCCTCCGATCGCTGGGTCAGCGTGAGCGGAATGCCGCCCTTGGCATCGAGCAGGTAGCCGGTGAGGAAGGCGAGCGTCTGGTGGGCTGCCATTTCGAGCTCAACGGGGCGGTCTCCCTTGACCCAGCGCTTGAGGAAGCGGCTGAGCTTCGGCGCCACCTGTTCGCTCCACATGTCCGGCTCGCGAATAAAGCGGCCTTCGAAGTAGGGATCCAGGGCGATCATCTGGTCGACCCGCGACTTCATGTCAGCCCCCCAGCCGATGAAGGAGCGGATGCCGAGCTTCAGCGGCTCGGGGGCTCCCTCCTCGTTGCGCCAGGGCACCGCAGCGCCGGTCTTCGGTACGAACAGCTCACCGTTCGCCGAGTTGAGGTAGAGGACCGGGATTCCCCATTCCCAGGGCACGCGGCTTTGGATTTCGAAGCGCCCGTCGACGACCGCGGCCTCCAGCGGCTCTCCCGCTCGCAGGGCCTGATAGAAGCCGGAGCTGAAGGCAATGGCCGCGGGGTCTGAGATGGGGAACTGCATGGCGACCACGGAAGGAATGCCGGCTCTCAGGATGGCCGCGGCCGTTGCCGACCACGGGTCCTGGCCGTTGCGGCGGGGAAACTGGGCAGTGCGGCAGGAGTTGAGAAACACGAGGCGGAGATTGGAAGCGTCGGCGACCATCTGGCCGATGTCATCCGCCCGCAGGCGATCGGTCTTGCCGTCGTCATCGGCCAGACAGAGGTATCCGTCGCCGCGCTCGGAGTCGAAGTCTCCGTGTCCGATGAAGTGGAGGACATGGGGATTGACACGCACGAGCCTGTTGCGCAACTCGGAACGGGTCGGATCGGTCAACACTACGACCTGTGCTATATCAGCGCTTTCGATGGCGCTGCGTAACTGGCGCCGTTCCTTTTCCGTTTCCAGCGGCCTCTGGTCTTCGGGGACGCAATCGACCACCAGGATGCGCAGAGGACCCTCAATGGCAAGGGGTGGACGGAAGTATGACGAATCCAGGCAACGCACCACGGGGGTGAGCCGGGCGCAGGCTAGGCGCCCGAGCTGCCTTCCTGTCCGGGGATTGAATAAGTACTCCCAGGGCTGAGAGCCGATGCGCAGAAGATCCTCGGCCAGAGCGGTGTCCTGGTCGAGTGGCGTGGCCGCGGCGGGCGAACCGATCACGATCCGGATGCGCAGGCCACGCGGTTTGCCTCCCGCCGCCACTCCGCGCAACCCATGGACGCTGTTTTCAAAGCTCCGGAGCACATCGCCGGTCAACGCCGCCTCAAACAGTTTCGAGCCGATGGTGTCATCCACATCCTGCGCGAGGTCTTCCTTGGGGCGATCCTTGAGCTGGCTCCAAAGCCCTTTGAGGTACCTCTCGACGGACGCCGCGTCCAGAGGGAGAGTGATCTCCGCCCGAGCCCGGCCGGCTGGAGAATCCTGGACCTCCGCCTCGAAGCCGCCGGACGGCCCACGGCGGATTTGAAGCCGGAAATCGTCATATTCCAGAGGTTCCGAGACGTAGGGCTCCTCCTCAGGCACTCGCCGGCGGATTTCGGCCTGTTTTTTCTCTTCATCGTCTCGATCCGGTGGTGGAGCCGACACAGACCCCTGGTTCTTTTGCGGTGGCTGTTCGTTACCTTCGCGACAGGGTTCGTTCGGATCGTCACCGCGCGGGGGTGGTGGAGGCGGGGGAGGGAAGGTGCCCTGCTGGGCTCCCTTGGCACCGTCTTCTCGGGGCTTGTACCCTTCGGGTGTCTGCGTCTCGGGCGTCGTCGGTCGGGTTTCCACGGCTCGGTTCCCCCCTTTCCTGGTCGAGGCGGCCTGGTTGGCGGAGCCCTTCATGGGGCTCAGGGCTTCTGAAGAGAGAGAAAACGGACCGCTGCCGTTTTGTTGGGAAAGGTTGGCCTGGGACAGCTCGCCGCGGCTTCAGTCGGCGCCGAGCAGGCCGAACCCCGCCCAGTAGTAGGGTTGGTGCCACCTGGGTTGCGCCGCCAGCTTGAGCTGTGCCTGCCGGAGGGCCGCCGCGGGAGTCAGGCCCTCCTGAAGCAAGCCCCTATAGAGCTCGCTCATGAGGGCGGGAGCCGCCGGATCATTGACCCTCCAGAGGCTGGCCAGCACCTGGCTCGCTCCAGCGCGCAGAAAGGCGTGTGGCAAGCCCACCAGCCCTTCACCGGCAATTGGGGCTCCCAGGCCGCTGTCGCACGCGGAGAGGACCACCAGCCTGCACCCCAACCGGAGCCGGGCCACCTCGTAGGCCCGTAGCACGCCGTCGCGATCCCTGCCCTGGTCGTCCCGCGCGGAGAAGACCAGCCCCGAAAGCTCAGGGTAGCGGTCATCGGCAAATCCATGAGTGGCCAGATGAAGGTACCGGGGCTGTCCCATCCGGCCAAGAGTCAGGATCTCCTTGACGGCTTCGCCTGCGAGGAAGGCTTTGCCACGGGAGGGTGGCGCGGCAGCGGCGGCGGCCTCGGCTTCGTCGGCTGAGAAGGGCAGGGGACGAAAGCCGGGAGTGGGCGTGGGATGGCCGAGCGCCACCACGTCGAGAGCCGTTGGATCATCGGGCCGGCGTAGCCGCCGCATCCAGACTCCCACCGAGGCGGACGGCAAATACGACACCTCGAACCGCGAGATGAGCGGTTGTCGGTGGCTCCGCCGGGAGGCGGGCAAAGGCAGGGCGCAGAAGGGGACGTACAGAAGCGCTCCTTCGCGCACGATCAGCAGCCGGCGGCCGGTCAGCACTGGGAGAGCGGGTTCCAGGATCTCAGCCGCCAGGGCGGCGCTCCGTCGTTCGGCTTCAAACCACGCCGGGCGCCGCCGACTGCCCGCAAGCGCCCGGTAGGTATCCAGGGCGCTGCGCTCCAGCTTGGCGGCCTCGGGCAGGACAAACCCATGGACGCTCCGGCTGGAGACCACCCACAGATAGCTCCTCGTCCGGCCCAAGTCGTAGACCAGGAGCTGACTGCCGTCGGCCAGCAGCTCACGTTGCGCTTCGGCGAGCGACACCGGATGAGTTACCGAGCTGCCAGAAGCCTCGGAGTCGCGCCACAGGTCAAGGGCACTGCGAAGCGCGGTCTCACAGGCTCGGACGGTTCTCTCTTCGGCTCCGGAAGCACGAGCGGCGCGGCAAGAGGCGTCCAGGCGGCTCACCCGGTCAGCTCGAAGAGCACGATCCTGAGGATCTGGCGTTATGGCTTGGGGCTGGCCGTCTGGCAGAGCTTCGAGCAGGAACCGGCCATGCGCCCGCTCGCTCACCGCGAAGGCCTCCGCGATGAAGCGTTCCTCGCCAGTTCGAGCGTGCAGCAACATCAAGACGTCGACCGCGAGATCGAAAAACTGCTGGCGGTCGGCCAGAAGCGAGGCCCGAAGGTCGAGCCGGCGGGTCGACGAGCGGAGAGCCTCCACCATGGAAACCGCGGCGAGCGCGTGTTGGCGCGCCCGGCCGAGATCGTCCTTTTGGCGCTCGACCCAGGAGAGCCCGGCGAGGGCCGAGGCGGCTTCCGGGCTGCCGGCGGCCTCGAGGACCGGCAGGGCCTGTTCGAAGGCCAATCCCGCCCGTTCCCAGTGACCCACCCGCACGCGGCACCAACCGGCGCTGACCAGGTTCTGGGCTGCTCCGGAGGAGTCTCCGATCTGCTGGAGGGCGCTCCGCGCTTCCAGAAACAGCCTCTCCGCTTGGGAGAAGGCTTCCCTCCGGTACTCCAGGAGCGCCGCCGTGCTGAGGGCGCTGGCGAGGGCGAGTGGATCGGCCAGTTGACGCCGAATGGCGATGGAGCGTTCAGCCATCCGCCAGACTCCATCGTCAAGCCGGTCAAGGCGCGTCAGGGTGTCCACCTCTCGCATCAACAGGAAAGCTTCATCGTCCAGGGAGAGAGGTCCGGGAAGAGATCTGCGAGCGCGTCCGAGCTCGTCAAGGGCGTGTTGCGGCTCGCCGAGCTCCGCCAGCAGAAACGCCAGGTTGGCTCGCGTAATCGCTTCGGATTGAGATCTCCCGAGCCGCCGCCACAGCACCAGGGAGCGCTCGAACGCTTCCCGCGCCGGGTCGAGCTGCCCCTCCCTCTGGCAAGCATTGGCCAAAGCGTTCAAGGCTCGCGCCTCCGTCTCATCGTCAGGATCCCGCGACAGGAGTCGCAAGGCCTCGCGGAACGCTTCCTGCGCCTTGGCACGCCGCCCCAATTCCGAAAGCGCTTCTCCCAAATCCACCAGGGCCTTCGCTTGTAGCGCGATGTCGCCGGCTCGTTGATAGAGCACTGCGAGCTGGCGGCTGGCCTCGACCTGCTCATCCCTAGCGTGCAGGCGCTTGGCCAGGCGGACCAGACCGTCGAGAGCATGGATCTCTCCAGGGAGCTCGCCGAGCGCGCGCCAAGCGGCAGCCTCTTGCTTGTAGGCGGCGATGGCGCGCGTCATCTCCCCAAGATCCCCGCTTCGCCTTTGGCGGTCGGCTTTCATGCCGGAGGCGAAGGCCTGAGCCCGGCGACGCTCGTGCTCGCTGCCCGTGTGAAGAGCCACCACGCGGAGCCCGAACCGTGGATCGGCCTCCGCGTCGGTGGCGAGCAACTCCACTTCGTACACTCCGGCGGCCGACGCCCAGAGAAGGAGCCGCTCCGGCCCATGACGGCCGTTCGGCGAATCCGCCTCGAGAAGCAAATCGCCGGGCCCCGTGGCGATCAGCTTGAAATCCACGCCCCTCTGCTCGGCCTCGATTTCGAGGAACTGGCCCGCGGCAAGGCTTGCCCGGTAGATCCGATGGTTCCCCCGGGCAAGCACACCTGCATCGGCAAGACCTTCGCGGAGGAGGATTGCTTCCGCGGCCCGTGGCGGCGGGGGAGCAGGCGAAGCCTTTCGTGAGCCCCCTTCCTTCCTGCAAGCAGGAAAGGCGAGCGCAAGCAAGACGGTCAAGGCGAGCAGCCCGGTTCGGGGGCGCTTGGAGATTGGCATCGCTCTACGGTGGTGGGCCTGTGGCCGCACCGGAGGTCACGAGCTGGATGCGAACGGGGAAGCGATCGAGAACCTCGACGTGCCCACCTTCCAGCGCGCGAAGCTCCAGGGAGAGCGTCGGTTGCCGCCAGCAGCTCCCTGGGGAGCGTGACGTGAAAGGTGTCGAACTCCATGGGCCTGACGTCGCCCTGCCAGATCTCCTTGCCTCCGCGGTCGCGCAGGGCGACGGAAAACCTCTTGGCCGTCAGCTCGCGAGTCGGGTGGAGGATCAACGTCAGAGACGCTTCATCCGGCTGGAGTGCAATCTCCTTGACCTCGGCGCCGGCAGCTCGTTCCTCGTCCGTCGCTCCGAGATCGACGATCTGTCCATTGGGCAACGGGGCCGCCGGCCGGCCGGAGCGCGCAAGCGATACGACCCATCCCGTCGTACTGACCACCGCCAGGAACAAAGAGGCCGCCAGGGCGGCCGGCATCCTCCAGCGCTTCCTGCGGGCTCGCGGAATGACGGCGATGGGAACAGATGCCGGAACCGGCGGCTCGGAAAGCACAGGTTCTTGCCTTGCCTTGAAGTCATTCCACGCGCTGTCGAGCTCTTCCTCGGTCTCTTCCTCAGCCGGGTCCAAGCCGGAGATCTCGCGAAATGCCAGGACGAAGTCGGAGTCTTCCCGGCACCAGGCGAGATGGGCCGCGACCGCTTCCATCTCCTGGGGCAGAGCCCACCCCGGCAGTAGGCCGTGAGCCGATCCCGCGTGGGGTGCTCGGCCGGCTCACCCAGGGCACCCCCGGCCAGAGTGCGCAGCCTGGCGTCCAGGGAAGGATCGGTGTCCGCCATGTCCCTCACGCCTCCAGGATCTCGGCCAACCGCTTCTTTGCGTCGTGGAGCTGTGACTTCACCGTGCTGACCGACACGCCTAAAATTTTCGCGATCTCATCGTAGCCTCGGTTCTGTCGAAAGCGCAGCACGGCTACATTTCTCATCTTGGCAGGAAGCTGCTGAAGGGCCTTGGCGAGCCTCACCTGCTCCTCCAGCCGTAAGACCTCCTCTAGAGGATCGGGCACCTGGGCCTCCGGCAAGGCCCCGGACGGCTCCTCTCCAGGACGTTCTTCAATCTCTTCCGCTGGGACTTCTCGTCCTTGCCGTTTCAGGGCACCGAGACCGCGCCAATGGTTCTTCAGGACATTCTGGGCAATCATAGTCATCCACGCCTCGAAACGAGGTAAGCCGTCGAAGGAGCCGGACGCCTTGAAGACGTTCATCATGGTTTCCTGAGCAAGCTCCTTCGCGACTTCCGGCAGATCTACCCGCCGGCGAAAGAACGTCAGGAAACGCGGATAGTATCGCCGGTAGACCGGCGTGAATGTAGCATCGGACCAGCCCTCTTGGCCGGCTTGATTGACGAGAGCCAAAAGCTCGCGGTCAGGGTCTTCGACTGGCGACGCGGAGAGCATCCAGGGATTCGCGATGGTGGAGAATGAGTACGAATCATAACACGCTCTCGCTTTCAATGCCGCCGGATTCAGGGGCAGCCCCCAACGACCTCAGGCCCTCTATCCCTTCTCGCGGGCTGCCTGGAATTTCAGAAGCTCGCACAGCCGCGCAAACAGAGTGATGGGGCTGTTGGCGAACGTCGCATCCAGCAGGCTGGCTCGGCCCGTCGTGTACGCCAGGACGTGTTCGATACCGTGTTCGCGCATGAGGTCCCGCGCCTGCTCCTCACCAAGCGTCCTCAAGTCGAACACCACGGCGGCGGCCTGGCTCACTTCGCCGGCTAAAGCGCCGGGTGGCCTGGAAACCACCTTGACGAAGCCATGCTGCCGGAGAATGGCCTCGAGATCGAGGGCGTCGCTGACGATGACGATGCGGCTCTCCCGGCGCAGCTTGACCTCGCGATCGTGCTCCTCGACGAGGGTGAGCAACGCTCCCGGACGAGATTCGAGAAGGGAGCTGATCCGCGCGTCCGCGATCCGGGAGATTCTTTTTCCAAGTGTCCACCAGAATGCCGGCAAAGCAAGGACGGTGGTTCCTGCCAATCCCAGCACGACCGTCCGTAGGAGGCTCGAGGTCCTCAATTCGATCCGACAAAGCGGCAACGTCTCGCGCCAAATCCGTTGTGGTGGGCTCCGCCCTGACCATGGAGGGGCAAAAACCAGCAAGGAGTGTGAAGAAGACTCCACTCCACGCAAGGACGTCCGCTCTCCGGAACCCTCTTGACCTGAAAACGCTGTCTTGGTGCATCGCCGAATCATCCTCCCATTTGACCCGTGGTGAGACCTCATTCGCTAGAACACGGGAAGATGGGAAAAGGGGGAGCCGGCTGGTCATCATCACGACTCCGAGGCCGGAGAGGGTGAGGTTCAAGAGCGACGGCGAAGACCAGTTCATCGGACCCGAGTCGCAATCCCACCGTACTGATCTGGTCCATTCCGACACGGTCGGCGCCCAACGTTTTGCTTGCCTTACAGCAGAAGTCGCAATCCCACCGTACTGATCTGGTCAATTCCGACGCCATCCTTCACCGTATGTGGAGGATGCGGATACCGCCTGTAGTCGCAATCCCACCGTACTGATCTGGTCAATTCCGACACCAGGAGATGGTGTTCGGCCCGGAGGGTGTGGAACCGATGTCGCAATCCCACCGTACTGATCTGGTCCATTCCGACGAACGAGAACACCCAAGCTCTCATGGCGTGGAACAAGGCGTCGCAATCCCACCGAACTGATCTGGTCCATTCCGACTCTCTTCTTGCAATCAACCTGCTTGGCATCCTCGTATTCTGGTCGCAATCCCACCGAACTGATCTGGTCCATTCCGACAGGTGCGGGGTGCCGGCGCATCCATGAGCCTCTTAAGCACCGTCAAGACGTCGCAATCCCACCGTACTGATCTGGTCCATTCCGACTTTATCCCAAAGTCTTATATTTCCTTGCTCTCCTTCGAGAGTCGCAATCCCACCGTACTGATCTGGTCCATTCCGACTCTTATCGTGCTGGCTGTGTCAGCCGGTGCCGCAGAAAGTCGCAATCCCACCGTACTGATCTGGTCCATTCCGACACCATCACCCTCGCGCTCAACTGTTTCGCTTGCGGGGTCGCAATCCCACCGTACTGATCTGGTCCATTCCGACTCCTGCCCCCGCAAGCCACGATTATAGAGCAGGTTAGCCTGCCTTCCGCCGTTACCCCCTTCCGGGAGGTTCTTCGGACAGCGGGTCGAGGGCTGGCGCAGGGCTCCTCCAAAGCTCTAAGCTCAGTTTTCTCAGTCATTTCCGGCCTCCGCCGTTACCTCCCACCGATTTGGACGATTTGGGCCTGGCATGATTATTTCCTGGGGAGGCTCTAGAGTACGAAGACTTCCGGGTCTTCGGTGAGCGCTCCCGGCCCGAGGCACTCCACGTGTCCGTCACAGGTACCACAGAGCCGGTAGAGCCGCACGCTGTCCTCCTTCAGATCGATCAGCTTCGCGATTCGGCCATGGAGCCGTTCAAGCTGCGGTTCATCGAGCCGGCATTCAAAGACGGAAAGCTGAACCCTCTAGCCGAAATCCTTGAGCGCGTGAGCGAGCCGAGTGCGTCGGCGGTTCTCCCGAACATCGTAGGAAACGACGACTAGCATGGCAAAGTGAAGCTCTCGTAAGGCTCGCCGCGGGTGAGGTACGCGGCCAGGCGCTCTGCCTGGCGGCGAAAGACTGTTCGGAAGGTGAGAGTGCTTCCTTCGGACTCGAAGGGCTCATTCAGGAGCTTCTCGTATTCGGTGAAGTACCGGCGCTTGCCGTCACGGTCGAGGTAGAGGCCGCCTTCCGGCGTTTGGGAGAAGTCTTTGGCGGTGAGGATTCCGAGGTTGAGGAGGCTGGTGGTCAAGCGGTCGACGAGCGCGGCCCGGAATTCTTCCAGGAGATCGAGGGCCAGGGACGGCCGGCCGTAGTCGAGGCGGTGGTAGAAGCCGATATAGGGATCGAACCCGATGCCATCGAGGAGGGACTGAAGCTCGTTGCCGACCAGGACGTAGCCGAAGGAGAGCAGCGAGTTGACGGGGTCGCGGGGTGGCCTTCGCTGGCGGCCCTCGAAACCGAGTGAGGCCGGTACGGTGGCTGCGAAGGCGTGGAAGTAGGCGGCGGCTGCGCTGCCCTCCAGGCCTCGGAGGATGTCGAGCGAGTTGCACTCGCCGATCTGGTCGAGAGCCTTTTCGACCGCTTCGACGTTGCTGATTGGCAGGGCTTCCGGATGGTTGGCGCGGAAGCGTTTCAACACGGCGGTGGCGTTTCGGATCTTGCCACGGACGAGGATCTTGGCGAAGTCCAGGCAGAAGACCTCCGAGTTGACCAATTCATACTGCCGCATGCGCAGGACAACATTGCGCGCCTTGGGTGGCGTGAGCTGCCGTCCTCCTATAGCGTCGGAATGGACCAGATCAGCACGGGGAGGGATTGCGCTGAGCCGCCCCTCCAAATCGGGTCACCTCAAGAGGTGGGTACCGGTGCGAATGAGGGGGCACGAGGCCTTTGACGCGCAAGATTTCCTGGAGGCGCTTTCGCTCGAGCACCTCTCTTTCGAGATCCGCTGAGGCACGATACTTCTAAATATCGTGCAGCGGCCACTCGATCCACTCCAGGAAGCTCGTCAACCGCAGCCTCGTATGCATGACGTGCACTTGGTATGGCGAGAACGTCGACAGGAGATAGTAGATCCCCAACTCCTTCGTCGCGTTGTCCCACGTCGTATACGGCGTCAGCAGGAATGCGCCGTAGGCGTAGCCGTTGTCCTTCTCGGGATCCCGGCCCGGCGGCTCGAACGGCTTGACCGGATCAACTCCGGGGCGATACAGATATCGTCCGAACGCCTGCTCTCTGTCCGGGTTGAAGATCTCGATTTCCGCCGCGTCTTCAAGCGACCATGGTGTGGGACCCATTCGCGCCACAACGGTGCTGTACGGGTCGCGATCGAATCCGGCTCGCGTGTACAGGAGGATCCATAGCCGCGGGCCCTCAAGCCAGGCTGCCGAGAGTGCCGTGTAATTTGGCCGCGGGAATAGCGCCTTGGCATCGGCCTGCAGCGGTGACCACGACGGAGCTTCCTGATCACCGGTGTAGTACTGCACAGACATGAGCTCCACAGGCCCCTTAGAGAGGGGCATCCAGGCGAGGTGGACCGCGTCCGATCTCAAGTCCTCGTCATGGCCGTGCCCGAAGAGGATTACGCCGTCGCCATCCGGGGCAGGAAGTCCCGGGTGCGCTGCGTTGCTGACGACCCAGGGTGAGACCTGCCAGAAACCTTTTGGGTTGAAATGGGAGATGACGTTGGGCGTGGACGGGAACGACCTGAGTGGGCTGAACAGCGACTCATACCGATAGGTGCCCGGTTGGGCGGGATCGGCTTTCGTCACCAAATAGGTTCCCGCCTGAGGTGCCGAGCGGTCCTTTTCGCCCACCCAGACGAACACGTGCACCCTTTGTCCGTAGCTGAACGCGCCGACCGGGGTCTCGCCGTTTTTGAGAAGGTCGATGTTGCCGTCGACACGGAACGGCTCGTAGAGTCCGCTTTCGCCGATCACAGCGTTGAGGCGGAAGCCGCCGCCTGGCGCGCCCGGGCAGGTTCCTTTAAAGGAACTGCCATTCCAGAACAAGATGCCACACGTGCCGCAATGCCTCCAGTCACCCTGGCCGAAGTGCGGTCCCGCCCCCTGACGGTCGTTCGGCAGAAAGAATTCCCAGCCCACTGCCGCATGCTCACCCCCTGCGGGACAGCGGCTACCCGCGGGCTGGCCGTTCCAGAACAGGCCATGGCAGTGAGCGCAGTAACGCCACTGCGGTTGCCCGGTGCTGGCGGTGGCTCCTTGGTGATCGTTGGGAAGCGAGAAGTTCCACCCGGCCGGATCATGCGCGTCTCCCGCCTGGCAAATGCTGCCTGCAGGAGAGCCCTGGAAAGCCCAAAAGAGCGAATGGCATTTGCGGCAAAAGCGCCAGTCGCTCTGGCCCGCGAGCGGCGAGCCAACCTGGTGATCGTTCGGAAGAAAGAAATTCCACGAATTCTCGGCGACGTGGCCGCCATGTCGCTGGATGCGCCTGTCGTCGGTCCAGGCGACCAGGTCCGAGTCACGGGGTCTGACGTCATCGGCCTGCGTGGGAATGACATCGCCGAAGAAAAAATACAACTGCCCATTGTGCATCGTGTTGGCGCCGAGATCGACGCCCGCCACTCGCCATTGCCCCGAATCGTTGGTCAGGGGCCAATCGATCGGGTCGGTTAGGTGCCCGGGTGCGCGCTCGGATCCGGTGAGCTGTCCGACTCTTTCGGTAGCGATCCAGTGAACGTAGCGCATGCCTTAGTATCCGATCGGCGCCGAGCCACACCACGACCGTGGGCCTCCGAGAGCCAGCTCCCACGCAGCCGTGAGCACGCGGCCCGCCGAAGTGCCCGGCTCGATCGTGAAGAGATCGAGCTTGTGCTGCCTGCACGACACGACCGTGGTCATTGCGCCCGGGAGAAGCGGCGTAAACAGTCGGAAACCATTCCGACGGCCCAGGTCAACAACACCTTCATCGCTCCTGACGAGGTCGCAATCCCACCGTACTGATCTGGTCCATTCCGACCCCATTCATTGGGCAAAGGCAGCTGCCCAGCAGCTTATGTCGCAATCCCACCCGTACTGATCTGGTCCATTCCGTGTGATACCTTCATCACCGTCGCCTGCACCCACAAGAAGTCGCAATCCCACCGTACTGATCTGGTCCATTCCGACGTCCGAGAGGTGGCGATGCGTAAGTCGGGGAAGAGAGTCGCAATCCCACCGTACTGATCTACTGATCTGGTCCATTCCGACCGGCTCCTAGGCCCAACGTCGAGTCCGCCCGGAACTAGGCTAGTCGCAATCCCAACCGTACTGATCTGGTCAATTCCGACTGTTCTGGCTCCTCGCAGGGCTCGTTGTACTTTTCAAGAAGTCGCAATCCCACCGTACTGATCTGGTCAATTCCGACAAAGGTCCCGGCCAAGTTCTTCTGTCGTTTTGTAAGAAGTCGCAATCCCACCGTACTGATCTGGTCAATTCCGACTCCTGCCCTCGCAAGCCACGATTATAGAGCAGGTTAGCCTGCCTTCCGCCGTTACCCCCTTCCGGGAGGTTCTTCGGACTGGACTTCGAGGGCTGGCGCAGGGCTCCTCCAAAGCTCTAAGCACAGTGGTCTCAGTCATTTCCGGTCTCCGCCGTTACCTCCCACCGATTTGGACGATTTGGGGTTGGCGTGATTATTTCCTGAAGAGGGCTCTGGAGCACTGCGGTCCTCCCGGGAAGTTGCTCAAGGTGCGGCGCGGCGGGCGGCTTCGAGGGTAACCATGTTGACGCGGCGGCAGCGGCTGAGGGCGTCGAAATCGCGGTCCGCGAGATCCTTGAAGCCCCCCTCTGGCAGTGAAGGCGTCCTCGCGCCGGAAACCTCGCTCTCCCTCTCCAGCCGGGCCAGAACCTTCGCCATCACGTGCCAGAGAAAGACCGACCCCGCCCGCAGGTCGCGCGAGCGGCGAGCCTGGGCGATCCATTCCTGGACGGGGATGAGGCCGAGAGAGAAGACGTAGTCTGCCATGGGTTCGAGTGAGAGCCTAGCCCAAGCGGCACACGGTACGTCAATCTTGTCTAAACATCGCCAAGTCAGTATGAAGGCTCGGGGCGGTCGGGCAACGCGAACGCTGTTCGCCATGGGGCGGTTTGCCAGGAGCTCGCGAGCTCCTCAAGTCGCAATCCCACCGTACTGATCTGGTCCATTCCGGCCCGGAGGACCTGGTTCTCCTTCACAGAAAAGTGAAGGCTTGGCGTAGCGCTCTTTGCGGCCCGAAGGGTTGCGAGATTCGAGCCCAGGGCTTCGGCCGGTAGGCCGATGCCCTGGGTTGACAGGCCCCACAGTCCAGGCGGCCTGAAGGGCCGCGAGAAGAAACCCCTCCTTGGAGCGAGACGGCACCTCCACGTTCGCTCTATCCGCGCCCCCGCCCGGGCATCAATGCCCGGGCTAGGCAAAAGAAGCCGGCTAAAGCCGACTCAAGGGCTTTTTGAGTCCCCTTCAGGGGGCTCCTTCAACTTAGCCCGAGCATTTATGCCCGGGCGGGGGCGCGGCAGAGTAAACAGATCTGACACCGACTCCTCTTGGCTGGAATCGTTCCGAATCGTTGCCGCTTCAGGAGTCGAGAAGTCGCAATCCCACCGTCCTGATCTGGTCAATTCCGACATCTATATTCCGCTTACGGGCGACAACCCGTACGCATACGTCGCAATCCCACCGTACTGATCTGGTCAATTCCGACAGCCGCCATCGCGAAGATCCAACTCGAACTGCTCGGGTCGCAATCCCACCGTACTGATCTGGTCAATTCCGACGTTTGATCGCGGTCCATGTGAGCGAGCTCGTCTTATTCTTGTCGCAATCCCACCGTACTGATCTGGTCAATTCCGACGATGAAATACCCCGTCGGGACCATCCTCGAATTGAGAAAGGGTCGCAATCCCACCGTACTGATCTGGGCAATTCCGACATCGCCGGGACGAGATCCTCCACAGCTGATTGCGCGCGTCGCAATCCCACCGTACTGATCTGGTCAATTCCGACCCGGCCCGCCGTCGATGGGGCAGTGTGTGCATTCGCTCGTCGCAATCCCACCGTACTGATCTGGTCAATTCCGACGGGGCCTTCTGTGGCACCCCACTCCGCCCCGGCGTGACGTACGTCGCAATCCCACCGTACTGATCTGGTCAATTCCGACGTCCCCGGACCAAATGACCTGGCATATACGTTTGGTCAAGATGTAGAAGTCGCAATCCCACCGTACTGATCTGGTAAATTCCGACGCCAGGCCCTCGCCCCGAAGGCTCTCGGCGCCACCGTGTCGCAATCCCACCGTACTGATCTGGTCAATTCCGACTACTCGTTCTCTCGGGCTGCAACAAACCTTACCCAAAGTCGCAATCCCACCGTACTGATCTGGTCAATTCCGACCAACCGATTCGGCTACAACCTCACTGCCGTCCGGCAAAGTCGCAATCCCACCGTACTGATCTGGTCAATTCCGACGATATGGACACTCGAAGCTCGTGACGAGTGGCAGAAAGTCGCAATCCCACCGTACTGATCTGGTCAATTCCGACTCCTGCCCCCGCAAGCCATGATTATAGAGCAGGTTAGCCTGCCTTCCGCCGTTACCCCCTTCCGGGAGGTTCTTCGGACGGGGTTTCGAAGGCTGGTGCAGGGCTTCTCCAAAGCTCTAAGCACAGTGGTCTCAGTCATTTCCGGCCTCCGCCGTTACCTCCCACCGATTTGGACGATTTGGGGCTGGCATGATTATTTCCTGATGGCGGTGCCCCTGGTAGTCGATCCAGGCGGTGGAGGCGGGGAGGATCTTCATGGGTCAGCGCTTCTCGGGGCCGGCGGGCTCGCCGGCCTGGTGGTGGAGCTTTCCCCGGAGGTCGCGGACTTCGCCCTGCTCGTAGAGCTGGACGAGGGCGGCGAGGGCTTCGTGGATGGTCTTGCGGTAGGTGGTGAGGCCCGTGAGCTGCATGGCCCTCGTGAGGAGGTCGAGGTCGATGTCCACGTTGGTGCGCATGGTGGCCTCCGGAAGGGGTCGAGTGGGGGGATTCTATACACAATTTTTTTGCCACGCGGTGTACGGCGGCGAAAACCGGAGGGTGTGCGGGAGCCGCCGAGGGGGCGGCGGCGGAGCACGACCGGTCGTGCGCGGAGGCCGTACACACGGTGGCGGAAAAATTGTGTACCGCGGCTGCGGCGCGAGGGTCGGCGGCTCGTGCCGTACACATGTTCTGCCGGCACGGGTGTACGGCGGGGGACGCCGTACACCCGTTACGGGCGAAAATGTGTACGGCGGCGTGTCTTCAGGCTCGGTGGGTCAGGCCGCGTCGCGGCCGACGAAGTGCGGGCCAGGGATGGGCAGGCGGCCGGGGTCGAGCAAAGGACCGTTCACGTTCATGGGTATTCAGGGAGACACGAAGATTCTAGCGGAAGGGCTGGGTCCGTAAGGACCACCGTCGGTAGCCCTGGATTTTAATCCAGGGCGCGGGGGCCGGCATGGCTTCTCCTGGACTGATTTGGTCCAGTCCGGCGGCACAAACCCGCATCCTCGGAAGCCGAGTCCCCCTCGTCGCAATCCCACCGTACTGATCTGGTCAATTCCGACATTTTGCAGAGAAGGCCGCGAAACTCTCATTTGAAGAAGTCGCAATCCCACCGTACTGATCTGGTCCATTCCGACTTCGCCGACCTGGCCGCTGACGAGTCCGAAGGTCAGAAAGTCGCAATCCCACCGTACTGATCTGGTCCATTCCGACGGTCAGGAGGCCGCCACCCCGCGAGCCTCGCAAATCTCCGTCGCAATCCCACCGTACTGATCTGGTCCATTCCGACCTCAACAATGCGGCCGGTGCCAGGCCGACGCAGTGGCCGAGAAAGTCGCAATCCCACCGTACTGATCTGGTCCATTCCGACGTCTATTAGCTCGAAAGCTCGCAAGGGTCGTGCCGTTGAGTCGCAATCCCACCGTACTGATCTGGTCCATTCCGACCGCTTTCTTGTTGAAGAGTAGCGAGCCCCTTCTTCAAGCCTTCGTCGCAATCCCACCGTACTGATCTGGTCCATTCCGACCGCATACGATGTTCGACAACTCACTTACGACACCCAAAGAAAGGTCGCAATCCCACCGTACTGATCTGGTCCATTCCGACTATGGTCCGCTCGACGGCCTCGCCGGAGAAGGGGGAACGAAGAGTCGCAATCCCACCGTACTGATCTGGTCCATTCCGACTCCTGCCCCCGCAAGCCACGATTATAGAGCAGGTTAGCCTGCCTTCCGCCGTTACCCCCTTCCGGGAGGCTTTTCGGACAGGGATTCGAGGGCTGACGCAGGGCTTCTTCAAAGCTCTAAGCGCAGTGTTCTCAGTCATTTCCGGCCTCCGCCGTTACCTCCCGCCGACTTGGACGATTTGGGCCTGGCATGATTATTTCCTGGGGAGGCTCTAGAGCACGAAGACTTCCGGGTCTTCGGTGAGCGCTCCCGGCCCGAGGCACTCCACGTGTCCGTCACACAGGTACCGCAGAGCCGGTAGAGCCGCACTCTGTCCTTTTCCAGATCGATCAGCTTCGCGATTCGGCCATGGAGCCGTTCCAGACTGCGGCTCATCGAGCCGGCATTCAAAGACGGAAAGCTGAACTCTCTGGCCGAAATCCTTGAGCGCGTGAGCCAAGCGAGTGCGCCGCCGGGTCTCTCGAACATCGTAGGAAACGACGACTAGCATGGCAAAGTGAAGCTCTCGTAAGGTTCGCCGCGGGTGAGGTACGCGGCCAGGCGCTCCGCCTGGCGGCGAAAGACTGTCCGGAAGGTGAGAGTGATTCCTTCGGACTCGAAGGGCTCATTCAGGAGCTTCTCGTATTCGGTGAAGTACCGGCGCTTGCTGTCACGGTCGAGGTAGAGGCCGCCCTCCGGCGTTCGGGAGAAGTCTTTGGCGGTGAGGACTCCGAGTTTGAGGAGGCTGGTGGTCAAGCGGTCGACGAGCGCGGCCCGGAATTCTTCCAGGAGATCGAGGGCCAGGGACGGCCGGCCGTAGTCGAGGCGGTGGTAGAAGCCGATATAGGGATCGAACCCGATGCCATTGAGTAGCCCTGTTCCCGCAGCTCGCAAACCTTGCGCACGGCATCGCGTACGGAACGCCCTTTCCGAAAGGCGAAGCTACAGTCCTCGAATTCAGCCTCGAAAATGGGGCGGACCACGAGATCCACAGCGGTTTGAGCCACGCGGTCCCGCACAGTGGGTACGCGCAGCAGGCGTTCGCCGCCATTGCGTTTGGGAACGGAAATCTGAAGCAGAGGGTAGGGGCGGTAGCAGCGGCGAAGAAAACGGTCCTGCAAGCGGTCCAGCTCCCGCTCGAGGTCAGCCGCAAAGTGGCCGACCGTCATGCCGTCCGCTCCGCGGCAGCCGGAGCTGATCTGAACCCGCTCGAAGGCTTGGCGGAGGTTTCCGCGCGAGAGAATTGCGGCGAACATCACCCCTCCATCGAGACCAGCCGTTACGCGCCGGCATCAATACACATCGGTCTCGCAAAAAGTATACCTGACTTCCGCCATCCATGGCGCAGAGAAGGGATACCTCAGGTAAGATGCCCCCCAATTGCCGGTTGGATCTCTCCCGCTTGGCATCAGGAGTCTCGAGGTAGGAAATAATCATGCCAGCCCCAAATCGTCCAAAACGGTGGGAGGTAACGGCGGAGAGCGGAAATGGTTGAGAGGATTATACTTAGCGGTACGGAAGAGACCTCCGCCGGCCCTCGATCTCACGGTTCCGAGGCCCTCCGGAAGGGGGTAACGGCGGAAGGCAGGCTAACCTGCTCTATAATCGTGGCTTGCGGGGGCAGGAGTCGGAATTGACCAGATCAGGACGGTGGGATTGCGACCCGTGAGTGTTGACGTCGTCCGGCGTCCCGCGAGTGAACGTCGGAATTGACCAGATCAGGACGGTGGGATTGCGACGGCTCCTCGGCCACCGGGAGAGTCTTCAGCCACTCGGCGTCGGAATTGACCAGATCAGGACGGTGGGATTGCGACAACTTCCTGAATTGACGGGCGCGAAGTCTGACCCCAACCGGTCGGAATTGACCAGATCAGGACGGTGGGATTGCGACGGTTGCCGGGGAAACGGAAGGTGACCTCGAGCCACGACTTCGTCGGAATTGACCAGATCAGTACGGTGGGATTGCGACGTCGCGCCGCGCGATGGCTCGAGAATCTTCTACCGAGAGAGTCGGAATTGACCAGATCAGTACGGTGGGATTGCGACTCCGTGTTCTTTTTGAACTCGTCGACCATCAGCTTCGTGGTCGGAATTGACCAGATCAGTACGGTGGGATTGCGACACACGACCACCCACCACCTTCATGCGAGCACCTGACTGTTTGGCAAGGTCGGAATTGACCAGATCAGTACGGTGGGATTGCGACCTTCGACTTCGCTCAGGCCTCTGTCTGGAACCTGGGTTAGTAGTTGTCGGAATTGACCAGATCAGGACGGTGGGATTGCGACTTCTCGAGTGGGCGGGGTTGATGTTCGTCGGTCGGAATTGACCAGATCAGGACGGTGGGATTGCGACTTCGCGGGTCCGAGGACCCCTCGAACGCTGCGTGCCACTTGGTGTCGGAATTGACCAGATCAGGACGGTGGGATTGCGACTTTGCAGCGAATATCAAGCATCATCTCCCCTCTACGATGTCGGAATTGACCAGATCAGGACGGTAGGATTGCGACCTGGAAGGAGTTGAATGCGATTTGGGCCTTCTCTTGTAGATGCCGTCGGAATTGACCAGATCAGGACGGTGGGATTGCGACACGATGAACAGCACGATGTTCTAGGTGCTGATCAGTTTTCCTGTCGGAATTGACCAGATCAGTACGGCCCCCGCCCGGGCATAAATGCCCGGGCTAGTCGAAAAAAGCCCCCTGAAGGGGACTCCAGCAGTCGGGTTTACCCGGCTGTCGGTTCTCCACCAGCCTTAGGGGACCGTGACGGAGAGGATGGGGGAGGCAAGGCTGAACGCCGAGGAGTTGAAGGCGACGAGGTAGAGGTTGGCGCCGGCGCCCGGAGGGATGTGAGGGAGCAGAAGGGGGCGCGACAGGTCGCCAGGCAGGACCGCGACGGGCCGGTAGGGCGACCCGGCCACCGAGTGATAGACGACAAAGCCGGTCTGGCGCTGGGAGGCCGCGCGCAACACGAACGACGTTCGCCAAAGGGTGCCCGGCGCGTCCTGGGCGCCGACTCCGCAGAGATTGCCTTGACGGGAGCGCACGGGCTGCCACAATGGGTGGACTCAAGGCTCGAAAATGCTCACCGCGCCTGGGCTCGGTCTAAAGCGCGGTACTGGATGGCCTCGGCGAGATGCGTGGACCGAATGGATTCACTCCCCGCCAAGTCGGCGATGGTGCGGGCCACCTTGAGCACGTGGTTGTGTGCGCGGGCGGAGAATCCAAGCCTGTCGAAGGCGGCATCGAGCAGCTTCCGCCCGGCGGCGTCCAACGTACAAAACCGGCTCACCAACTCCGCCGTCATGGCGGAGTTATGGGGCGTATCGACCTGGCCGAAGCGGTCGAGCTGGACGGCCCGGGCTGCTGCGACTCTCCGTGCCACCGTTTGTGAGCTCTCTCCCGCCGAGGACCGAAGCTCCTTGAGGTTCACCGCGGGGACTTCGACCTGCAAGTCGATCCGGTCGAGGAAAGGTCCGGAGATCCTGGCCCGATACCGGTCGACCAGCGGGGGTGGGCAGCGGCAGGCGAATTTCGGATCGCCCAGATGGCCACAGGGGCATGGGCTCATGGCGGCGAGCAGGGAGAAGCGCGCCGGAAAATGAACATAGCCATCCCGCGCATTTCCGAGTCTCACGAACCCGGCGTCGAGAGGCCGGCGCAGGGCCTCCAGGGTGTCGCGCCGAAACTCCGGCAGATCGTCCAGGAATAGAACACCGCTGTGAGCCAGGCTTGCCTCGCCGGGCCGAGGATGCGTGCCGCCGCCGGTAAGCCCTGCGATACTGGCGCCGAAGTGCGGGCTCCGGAAGGGGCGCCTTCCGAGAAGGCCCATTGGCGGAACCTCGGCCACCAGGGAATGAATCTTCGTGACGGCGGTCGCCTCCGGCAAGGTGAGCGGCGGCAGCAAGGTGGGCAGCCGGCGGGCGAGCATGGTTTTGCCGGATCCGGGAGGTCCGAGGAACAGGAGGTGGTGCCCACCGGCGGCGGAGATTTCCAGGGCTCGTTTGGCGGTCTCCTGCCCACGGACGTCGGAGAGGTCGACGCCGTCGATTGAGTCATCGGGAAGCAGAGGCGTGGTTGTGCTCAAGGCCTCAATCGGCCGGGCGCCTGAAAGATGCTGGCAAGCCTCTGTGAGGCAGCGGACGCTGACGACAGGAGCAGCTCCGGCGGCGATTGCCTCTGGAACGTTCGCTGCAGGCAGGAGCACCTCAGCGACGCCCAGCTGTTGGCCGAGCCCGCGATGGAGAGTCCTCCCCTCACGGAGCGGACGGCCCCGTCGAGCGCGAGCTCGCCGCAGATCAACCGGCTCTCGAGGACGTCGAGCGGTACATGACCGGAGAGGGCGAGCAGGCCCAGGGCGATCGCGAGATCATGGAAACCTGAATGGCCGAACGTCTGCTGAGCCGGCGAAAGGGTGATCTCGATCGAGCAGGAAGGAAGGTCGAATCCTGACCGGCGGAGTGCGGCCAGGACTCGTTCACGAGCCTCTCGGGCCACTCGAGGCGGGAGACCGTGGAGATGGAATCCGGCTGAGCCGGGTTGGGCGTGGAGGTTGACTTCGACAACTCGTGCTTCGATTCCGAAGAGGGTGCAACTCCTTACCGTCACGCGCTTCGTCTCTGTGCTTTCCATGGAAAGCCTCCTTTCGGTTTGGGTGCCGCTCGGTTCGGAGGCGCGAAGGTTGCGAGGGTCGGAGGGCCGTCAAGGCCGCGCGCAGCGCGCCCGGCAGGGTTGCCTTGCGGCCCCGCCGATCCCTCGCGTTAGGCCTGCGCCGGGGCCGAGCGGCACCCAACCAAAAGGAGGCTTCTGTGAGGTCTACCCTTGATGATCCTCTCAGGGTGGATGTCGGTAGCCATAGGCCCGGGACACTGGAGGAGACCGGGGTCCCAAGGTGAGGCCCTGGGACCCTCGAGGAATCCGGTATCAAGCGGAAAGGGCGTCCGGGACGGCCTCGAACGTTGTGCGGGGGGAAATCGCTGGAAACGAACGTGAGGACGTTCCTGGTGGGAGCCGGCGGCTCGCCTTCGAGGTTCTCGGGCTCGTAGCCAGGCACCTTGGCCCAGGCCTTCGGCTCGGGCAGCTCCTCGGTGACGAGTCGGTAAAGATCGGCGTAGCTGGCGCCCGTGAGCTTGAGGGCGGCCAGGATCTCGGCGTGGAGCCGCCCGGCGTCACCAGGGCCGCCGTACTGAAGCCGACTGGCGAGGACCGGCTGGATTTGGTACGTCCAGATCTCGTCGGCCGCCTCCTCGGTGGTGCGCTGGCGGAAGGTATCGAGCTCGGCCCAGAAATCGGTGGTCGAGTCGTATTGCCAAACTCCCTTGCGGTTGTGGTTCGTGCCGAACACCCGGGCGAGCCCGAGAAGAGTCTCCGAAGAGAAGCTCCTGCCGTCCCACGCCGCGAGTTGCTCCCGGGTCATCTCGGCCATGCGCGCGATCCTTCGATTCTTATGCTTGGTGCGGCGTTCAGCCAGAAGGTCGGTGGAAATAGGCCCGGCGGTTTCAGCCGGCGGCGCCTCCGGTTCAGGCGCGGCAGGGAGCGGCTTGCGCGTTGGGCTGGCCGGAGAGGTGGGCTTGATCCAGATCAGCCGTCCCGTCTGAGCTCCGGCGGCGAACATCGCGGGCTTGGCGCCTTCCGCGCCTTTCTTCGACTTCTCGAAGGCGTGGGCCGGGAGCAGGGTTCCATTGGCTCGCCAACTCGCCGGCACCTCTTCGGACCGGGCTTCGCGAGGGGCCACCAGAAGGAGGTCTTCGTGCTCGGTGCGCAGCTTCGCCGCGGAGCGCTCGGCGTGCCGGTGGCATTTCTCGATCCAGCACGTCCGGTTGAGGCAGCGGGCGTCCTTCAAGGTTGCGGGAGCTTCCTCTCCCTGCCCGGCGAAGAGCAGGGGTGCCGCGAGCGTCGTAAGCGGGCATTGAGAGCACGCTCCCGCCGACGGATGAAGGGCATCGTCGTCGAGAGGAAACGGTGCCCGGCCGAGATGCCGGGTGAGGTCCGCCAGGTAGCGTCGAAGCTCCGGGACCGTCAGGGAGACGTCCAGGCGATGGGAGCTGAAGGTGTCGAGAACCTCGTCCTGGACTTCTTGCGCCAGCTTTGCGACCTCCTCGAGATGGCCGGCGGACCAGAACCACAGGGGGCCGTCCCGTTCGGCCACCAGCTCCTTCCAGGCTGGCGAGAGGTGGCTATGGATTCGAGCCCGGCAGGCGACCCAGGAAGGTGCTTGCCCGAGCCTCGCGGCGACCGCCAAAGGGTCTCCCCTGTGGAGCAAGAGGAGGGAATGGACGCCATCGGCTTCTTCGAGCGCGCTCAAGTCCTTGCGGCGGAGGTTCTCCTCGACCGTGATCTCCGCGGCCTCGGTGACGGAAAGCTCTCTCACGAGGGCCGGGATGTAGAGCGGGCGGGGTCCGATCGCATCCAGCAGGGGGAGGTCGAGGCGCGAAGCCCGGACGCGCCGCTCGCCGACGACGATCTCGAAGCCCGTATCGAGGGGCCGCAGGAGAATGGGCTGGATCACGCCTTTGGCGCGGATGGACCTGGCAAGGTCGACGATCTCGGGATCGTCCATGTCCGGACCCTGAAAGCGCCGGGGTTGATAGAGGCTGGGACAGATGTCCTGGAGGGCGATCTGCTGAATCTCCGGCGGCGCCGGAGGGGGTGGCAGCTCCACGGATTCGGCCAGGGGTGAGGATTGTCCGGACCTCGGATTCTTTGGCATTGGCAAGCTCCTTTCGTTCTGGGACCGTTCCCGGCCACCCGCCTACCCGAGGGAGAAAGGCCGGCTGTCAAGGCCGCGCGGAGCGCGCCCGCAGGGCCCCTGGGCCTTGTGGCCGGCCGGCCCTCGGGTACAAGGCAGGGGGATGCGGGGCGGTCCCAGAGCGAAGGGAGCGTTTATCGAGTTGTAGGCTCAAGGCTGCAAAATTATGGGGATACCTGGCCTGGCGGCTTGGCCGGGCCAGGACGGGCCTCGTAGGAGGCCCGCCCCGAAAGGGTCACGCCTCGGCCCAGGCCTCGTAGATGGCGTGGCCGATACTGAGAGCTGCCTGGTTGGCGCCGTTGTCCCCTTCGCCGGCCCCGGCACTCTCGAGCGCACCTTCGATCGAGAGGCCGTCCACTTGCTCCGAGGACGAGACCTTGCGGGCCACGAGATCGAGGGCGGTCTTCTGAACCGTCCCGGTGTAGTAAGGAATCTCGATCGTTACGTCCCGGGTCTGGCCGATCCGGTGGAAACGGCCGTTGGCCTGGCGGACCACCCGGGCGTCATAGTCGAGCCCTTCGGCCCAGATCGCGTGCGAGAAGTGGACAAGGTTGTTGAGCCCGGTCTGGACCGCCTTGGGGTTCGCGAGGAGGATCCGGCCGCCGGGCGCAAGAGCCATTTGCGGAAGATGCGCAAGGCGAAAGCAGCACTCGCGAGGGGGGCGCTCCGCTCGGATCTCGCTGCGCGAGCGCCCTTCCAACCACCTCGCTCAAAGAAGCTGGTAAAAGCGCTCCTCGTCGGATAAAGTTCCTAATACGAGTTGCCTATCAGCTCTGCGCCGTTCTCGGGCGGACTCTTAGTACCTGAAAGGTTCCAGCCGAGGATCGGCAGCAACCCAAAGCGCTACGAGCTGCTTGACCTTTTCGGGCCTGGGGTACTGGAGGCCAAGAGTTGCAAGATCCAGCTGTGGGAAGCCATCCGACCATGCCGGAGTCTGAGTACGAATCCATTCCGCGCTTTCGCGCGGCACTCGAAGCGCTCGCGAGGACCAAGAAGCCACCCGAGCCGGACGTGTTTCTAGCCATCCTGCTATTACGCGAGAGCGTCGAGGATGAAATACAAGCGAGCCGACCTAGTGCCGCGGCCCTGAATGCACTATCCGTTGCCGATCGCGCCCTGCTCGCGGAAGCGCCTCGCTTCGTCGCCTCGCCAGCTGGTAGGAGGCTGCGGGAGTGGCGCAATGCGCTGGGCGCCCGGGGCAAATCTTGGTGGTGGTGCCTGGACGAGGAGAACGCGGCCAACCTACCCGGGTCCCTTCTACTCTGGCTCGCTCTCGCTGGCGCGCTTTTCGCCACCTCTCTCATCTTCATGGTCGACTTTACGACTCGCGTGCTTAAGGAGGGTCCTGACGAAGTCGGCGTTCTCAGCACCTTGATACAAGGCTTTTTGGTTCTGCTCGGCGGCAGTGCGATGACCACCTACGGGCGCCGCTGGCTTCAGGCGAAGTTTCGCCGGCGTAACGGTTCAGAGCGGCTACAAGGGCCGGCGATCGCAGCGATGACGGCCGTACTTTTGCTCCTGGCGATCGCTATCTGGTGCCGCCTTCCCAGTCTGGGCTTGTACTACAACAATCTCGGGAAGCGCTTCAAGGATGAGGGCAAAGTATCTGAGGCGATCAAGTGCTTCACGCGCTCTCTAAGGATGGATCCAGACAGTAGTGTGACCCTCTACAATCTGGCTAATGCGCAAGAGGATATACAGGACCGCGAGGGTGCCATGCGGAACTATCGAGCCTCGCTCGCCAACGACACCAAGAATGAGCAGGTCCCGGCCTACAACAATTTGGGGCGCCTCTACATCATCGAGGGAGATCTGCCGGCCAGCGTAGAGCTTCTGAACCGAGGCCTTTCCCACAATCCTCCTAGCGCTTCGGTCCGCTACGCTTTGCATAAGAACTTGGCGTGGGCCTATCTCAAAATGAATCTGGTGAACCAAGCCAAGGACCAAGCTCTTCTGGCGCTCGCCGTTCGCGACGGTGCCGCGGCCCATTGCATTTTGGCGGAGCTTTTCGAATTGCGGCCGGAGCTTGGTCAGGCGCAGTCTGAGTGGGAGGATTGTCTCGCTGGTGCGGGATCGGGCTCGGGCGTCGAAGAAGAATGGTTGGGTCGTGCCGAAGAGAGGCTGCGAGGAGTCGAGAGACCATGAATTCCAAGCTATCGATCTCACTTTTTACCCTGGGAGTTCTGTCTGCCCTGTGGCCGGGGGCTGGCTCGCGAGACGCGTACGCCGCTGGTACGGGGGGAAAGCCGGTCGTGAAGGAGTTGAGGGGGGACGTGAGCTATCGACGAAAGGGCTGGACCGGGTGGGCACCGCTGAGCACATCGACCGAGCTCAAGCGCAATGACCTGATTCATGTCGGCACTAACGGGTTCATCGCGATCGACTGTCCGGACGGCAGCCTTAAGCCCCTTCCTGCTGGCCATACTCGGGGAATACCCTGCTCCGAAGCTGAGGAACCCCTGGCGATCGACAGGCATTTGGTGACGAGCGTTCGGGGTGACCAAGAGGAGGGCGATGGACTAACCCTCCTTTCCCCGCGCTGGACGTGGCTCTCCAGCGGATTCCCAACCCTTCGGTGGGCCGCCCCTCCAGGCGTGACGCTCTTCACCGTCACCCTCTTGGGAGGAAAGCAGGAGTGGACCACCACGATAAGCTCGGCGACATCGCTCCCATACCCGAAGGATGCGCCTCCGCTGGTACCCGGTGTGAAGTATGCGGTGGTGGTGAGGGCTGGCGTCCTGTCCTCCCTCCGTAATGGAGAAGCGTTGCCGATTTTCCAGATCTTGCCGGCGGCTCAGACCGCGAAGGTGAGACAGGGATTGGAAAGAATACAATCCCTAAAGCTCGTGTTCTCGCGGACCGCTGGTCTGGAAACCGACTGGCGAGTCGAGAATGGCCTGTTCGCAGAAGCGATCGAGACCGGGGAGGCCTTCGTGCGGGACTCCTCCGATTTGACCCTCTACCGGGCACTGGGTCGCGCTTACGAAGCGGTCGGTCTGAGCCGCCAAGCTGCGGAGCACGACCGTCGGGCTTTCGAGCTTGCCAAGACCGAGACCGATACCGGCGTCCAGGCGCAGACCGCCGAAGACCTCGCCCGACTCTGTTCGGTTCCTGGGATCTGCAGAAGCGACGAAGCACGACTCCTGCTTGAAATGGCGCGCCGGCTCTATCAACAACTTGGAGCGGAAGCAGAGAGCACGCGTGTAAGGAGTAGCCTTCGCCTTCTCGAGTAGGGCTCGATTCGCTGCGGATCCTCATCGCTTCAGGCACCCGTTTTGCGCGGTAACGAAAGTCTCGCGCATTCACTGGTACACTCTTATTCCACACACGCTCTTGAGGGAGGCAGCGAATGCACCATCGTATTTGGGCTCTCGTGGCCAGTAGCTTGTTGGTCATTTTCCATCTGGCTGCTACGGCACAGACGCCGTCCAAGCCGCTCACTCAGCTTTCTCCGGAGGTCGAAGCTCTCCTGGTGAAAGACAGCCCTCTGGTCGATGACAAGGAGTTCGAAGCGCTCCTCCTAAGCCGCAAAGATGAAGTAAAGAAAAGGCAAAATGGAGGGCAGGATAAAAGCTCCCTCCAGCAGTACGCTCGAGCTTTGCGAGAGGCTGGGGCTCTTCAGTGGGCTAAGGCCGAGATGAGGCGCTCAAGCCCGGATGGAGGGATTCGAGAAGAGCGCGACAGCGTGGCCAGCTTTCGACGGGCTATCGACATCCTCACCCGCGTCGGGCCTGACGGTACTCAGGATCTGATCGATGCAAAACTTCGACTCTCTCAAGTGGTTGCCAAGAGTCGTTGTTTTGGAGGAGATTGTTCTCAGCCTGCCGTGGAGGCAGCTGTGCTTTGCGACGACGCCCTGCAAACGGCACGTCGCATCGCCGACTCAAAACTTATCGCACGAGCTCTCCGGGCGAGCAGTGAGCTTCAAAGAGGGCTACAGTTACGAAGCGAAGAGGTAGCTGCAATCGGCACCAGCGAAGAAGCTGTCAACGCCACGGGCGAGTGCTATCAGAGAGTTGGACTCGACTGTAAGGCCAAGATCGGCGAGCAGCCGGATCAAAATGCTCCCTTCGAAAAACAGGCTGCATGGATGGCGGCCCTGACGCAGTGCCTGAAGGCCGCAAACTTTGAGCGCTGTTCAAGTCCGGCAGCGCCCCAGACCAAGCCTGAGCAAAGTGCTGACTCGGCTTGGGAAAAGCAATCGATTCTCCTCGCGGAGGCTCTTCGTCTCGAACCGGCGGACTCGGGTTGGAGTAACGGCCGTATCGAAACCCTGGTCCTGCTCGCTGGCCTCGAATTCGTCAAGGATCGACGACAGCAGGCACTGCCGCTGCTTCGTGAAGCGGCGCAAGGATTCCGAGCTCTCGGCCTCGAGGGCGACAATCGGCTCGCTGGCGCCTTGACCCGTTACTTCCTCGCAATTCTCTCGCCGGGCGCCCTTCCTGGAGATCCATACTTTGAGGGCGAACGCGTCGGAGCCCTGCTCAGAGGCCGAAGCTCAGGCGACGAAAATGAGGATTGCGTTCTGTTCTGGAGGGCTTGGTCGACGACTTACGATTCCAGGATCGCGGTTCAGCTCTCGGAAATTCTCATCAAGGACAATCAGTTCGATGCTGTCGAGAAGATCGTCGCTCGGGCTCTCCGGAACGACCACGTACCTGATGATATCGGCATGCGGCTGCGACACCTCGCTGCTGTAGTAGCGCAACGGCGGAAGGCGGACTGGAGTGAAGGGACTGGGAGCCGTGATGGCGTTGCAGGTAGCGCGAGGGGCTTGGAATGGCCGCTGTGGCATGCTCGGGTCGACGGCTCTAGATCCATTGCGGCGAGCAGTGTTGCAAAGCGATCCACGTCTCCAATGAGAGGCAAGCAGGATCGAAACGCAGTCGCGGTGAATTTCCACTCAGGAGGCTCCGCTGTCACAGGGAGAACGCTGGCTTCCAAGCACCATGCATCTTCGGAGCCTCCCAGAATCGGGAGGGAGGAACAGTCTCCTGGTCCTGCCCAAGGCCCATCCAGCCGCTGTGATGTCGCGGCCCTCCGGGCATCCCAAAATTTCTTGTTGGCCAAGGAGAGGGTCTCTGTCCTGCAAGCACTGCGCATGCAGTATGGGAACGCGGCCTTCGGTTCGACCCTCGATGCCGAGCCTGAGGAGAGAGTACTTCTTCCTGTAGTGGCTTGCCGGACGGAGGATCCAGAAACTCTGAGAGCTAGTCTGGAGCGGGTGCTGCTCCGTCGCGAGGTCTGGCACTATCGATCGGCCCCCCTCCAGGCTGCGCGCCTGAGTCCATCTCCAGACGTAAGACAGCGTGCTGAAAAGCTGGCAGCCCTGCGCAGCGTGCGGAGCCAACTCCGGCTTCGAGACTTCGAGGACGTGTCGCAGCAGCTCGAAAAGAAGCCGCTCCCGCACACCTTGGAGTGGCCGGCAGACACCGAGCCCGTCCAGGCCACGACAGACGATCTCGAATACACGATCCGTCAAATTGAAATCGAGTTGGCGACCACGCCGTTGGAATCGAGCGGCCCAAAGAATTTCGAAACGCTCTGGTCCCAACTCCTTCTTGGTCTAGGAAAGGATGGAGTTCTGCTGGCCTATCTTCCGGTCAGCACCTCTCCGACCGAGACCCAAGTGGCAGCCGCCATCGTGACCGGGGACGGCACTATTTCTTTAAAAAACTTGGGTGAGGAGCGGCAGATCTTCCACGGCCTCGGCGAGAGTGCGGTCCTCGATCGCTCGCTCGACCTGGGAAGAGAGTTGCAGCGATTGAGGGCGAAGCTCTTTGATCCCATCGAGCGCCGACTGATCAACAAGCGAAGAGTCTTTCTGCTGGATAGCGGTCTGGCGCGGTTCCTGCCGTGGAGGCCGGTCGTGGACACCGAGGGCCGGCTTCTCGGTGACCGCTTCGTCGTCTCCAGGCTGGCGTGGGTCGGAGACACAGCACCGAAGAACACCGAGAGACATGGACCCAGAGGGGAGGTCGTCCTGGTTGCACCGACGTATCCGGTCGCGCAGGATGAAGCCTCATGGCGTAAGGCCCCGACGAAGTTCATGCCCCTACCGGAAGCCCAGGAAGAGATCGACTCCATCTCCGCTGCACTCAAGAAGACCAAACTTCCTGTCCGCATCCTCAGAGCGGCGGAGGGGACAGAGAAGAGTGTGCGAAGTCTGCATAGCCCCCAGATCGTCCATTTTGCGGCGCATGGATTTCGCAGCTCGGATTGGCTCTCCTCTGGATCAGGGCTAGACTCGCCATGGTTTCTCGAAGCAATTTCAGAGTCTACATTTTCTCGTGCCGGTATTGTCCTGCGTGAGGCGACCCGACATGGTGCCCTGGATGAAGAGGATGGCCTTCTCACGATTGGAGAAGCCGCCGATCTCGATTTCCGCGGCACTTCCCTGGTCGTTCTGTCGAGCTGCGAGACCGGTTTGCCGACTCTACGGGCGTCGGGGGCTGCCTACGATGTGGCTATCGGATTTCGGATGGCCGGAGCGCAAGCAGTGGTGGCAAGTCTCTGGCGTGTCAGCGATCACGCGACTCGGCTTCTGATGGGCGAGTTGTATCGGCGCTTGAGTGACGGCACACCTGTTGTCGAGGCATTGTGGGCGGCAAAGAAGGCTCTGCGCCGAGAGCCCGGATTCGAGGATCCTCGCTATTGGGCGGCTTTCGAGGTGTTCGGCCGCGATGTCTCTCTTTTCGACTAGGAGGATCACATAGGAAACAATCCTAGCGCAGGGGTTTGTGGCGACCATAGAGTGAGGAAGTTGCGCTCCTCAAGGGTATACCGGCGCTCAACGGGTCCGTCTGTGGCCTCGTCGTAGGCCATTGGCTGCCTAGCTGTTGGCCGAGCTCCGCGATAGAGAGTCCTCCCCTCACCGAGCGTACCTCCTGATTGATCGAAATCACATTGTCGCCGGCTCAGAACCCAGCCTTCATTAGCCTTCATCTTTCTTCGGAGGCACCGCCTCACCGGCCCTGGGTCTCTGAAGATCGCCGCTTCAGTTCAGCCGTCAAGGAAACCACTTCGGCCTTCCCGTCTCGGAGGGTCGAGTTGGCTGGGACAAGCGAGGCGTCGAGGCCCGGTATGAGCAGAGGCTGGCTGCGCGTCTGTGCGCTTTTAACTGAAGCCGCTGCAGTTGGGTCCATCGCGAACGAAGCTCACGCCTCGACCCAGGCCTCGTAGATGGCGTGGCCGATACTCAGGGCCGCCTGGTTGGCGCCATCGTTCCCCTCGCCGGCCCCGGCGCTCTCGAGCGCGCCTTCGATCGAGAGGCCGTCCACCTGCTCCGAGGACGAGACCTTGCGGGCCACCAGATCGAGGGCGGTCTTCTGCACCGTCCCCGTGTAGTAGGGAATCTCGATCGTGACGTCCCGGGTCTGGCCGATCCGGTGGAAACGGCCATTGGCCTGGCGGACCACCCGGGCGTCATAGTCGAGCCCTTCGGCCCAGATCGCGTGCGAGAAGTGGACGAGATTGTTGAGCCCGGTCTGGACCGCCTTGGGATTCGCGATGAGGATCCGGCCTCCGGGCTCGATGACGTTCGCGTTGAGCCACTCCTCCCGGCGTGCGGCCTTGACCTTGTTGACGTCGAGGAAGGTGGCTTTCTGGCCGAGGTACTCCTTGAACAGGCGGAGATAGCGGGCGGGGAGCCCCGAGCCGGTATGCCGCAGGAAGATCAGGACGTTGCGCCCCTGCTGGAGGACGGCGCGGACCCGGTGGAGAATCCACCTCTCCTTGGGCGTCAACCACGAGGCGGGAAACCGCTTGCCGGTCGCGACGACGTCTCCTCCCACCTCCTTGGGGTAGCAGAGCTCAAACTCCTCGAGGTCGCCGGTACACCGGTCGAGATAGGACGGCAGCTCGGACATGGCACCCCAGAGCTTGCCGGCGAGCCGGCTGTAGCGGTCGGCACGGATCTGCCCGGTGAGCTCGGAGAGCAGGCGGCGAAACTCCGAGAGCATCTCCTGGCCGGTGCCGTCATCGTCGGCGATCCGGATCGGCACGGGCACCTCGGCGCACGGCGGCAGCTCCTCGTCGAGGTCCTCTTTGTGCATGAGGAGCGCGACCGGCAGAAGGTGATCCAGGATGAAGGTGGGCAGCACCCCCGGGGCCTGGCCCATCTGGCTGATGGCCGGAGCCTCCCGAATCTCCTCGCGGTCGCTTCGGGCGCCATAGCCGATGACCTCCGAGACGTCGTCGAGAGTGTTCGGGACGAAGATCTTCCGGTAGCCATAGGCGGTGATGAAGGCCTGGAGCTTCCCCGGGCCGGAACTGCCGGCGCATCCTTCCCGACAGCGCCCACATGTTGGGGAAGAGAGACGCGGCATAGCCGCCCATGAGCGAGCCGGTGAGCGCCAGGGTGGGGACGCCCGGCAGCTCGACCAGCCGGTGCGCGGCCTTCTGCTGGGCGGAGCCCTTCTTCGAGTACTCGTGCCACTCATCGGCGATGAGGAGGCCGAACCTTCCGCGGCAATGGCTGAGGATGTAACGCGCGAGCGGGTACCGGCGGGGCGCGGGAATGGCTTGGAAGAGAGGCTCCCGGCAGGGCTCGCCCTCCTCCCAGTTGCCGAGGTCGTTCAAGACGTCCAGCACCTGCAAGAGCGGGGGCGCATACACCGTCTCCTCCTCCGTGCGCTCCAGCTTGGCCGCGAGCTCCAGCAGCGCGCCGCCCTGCCGGCGGGGAGCAAAGACGCTTTCGTGGTATTCGCTGCTCGTCACCTCGAGGGCCTTGGCCGCCCTGTCGAGAAGCTCGCTCGCGTGCTGCCGGAGACGCTCCGCGAATTCCGCCTGGAGCCCACCGGCCCGGCACACCCGGTCGAGAGTGTTGGGCAGGCGGTAGTCGGGATAAGCGCTCGTTGCGATCAACCCCAGGAGGCGGAGGGCGACCGGCCTCAGCCGGTCCGCCGGAAGAGAAGCCATCTCTTGCTCCCCTGCGTCCTCGGCCTCGCCGTCCTCCCCGAGACCGTCCTCGGCCTCCTCCGGGACGGGTGGCAGCGACATCGCGAGGATGCGATGGCCGCTGACGAGGGTGCGGACCCGGGGGTCGAACGGATATGCGTGGATCAGGCAGGCCGCCAGATCCTCGGCGATGCGGGCCGCCTCGTTGACCGGGACGCGGCTCACCGCCTCGCAACGGGCGCGGGTCTCGGCGAGGGCCTCGGGGCTGAGCTCGGGCTGTGCGCCACACCGGGGGCAGACGCTGCGCCACCGGGGGCGCAACTCGCCCTGGCCGATTCCCGCCACACCGTGCCCGAGCTTCGCGACCTCCCGGGACAGCACGAAGATCTCGGCGTCCCGGCGAAGGTCCGCGATCGTCTCTACGATGACCACCCGGTGACCGGGCAGCACCGCCGCGGCCTGGTCCCGCCACGACTTGAGCAGATGAGGCGGGCAGATGATGAGTGTCCGCGCCACCGGGGAAAGGCGTTGGGTGCTGAACCCCAGGCGGCGCAGCTCTCCGGCCGTCGCCTGAAAATGGGCGGGGGACAGGGCTCCGGCGATCGAGAGAGCGACGGTGGACTTGCCGGTTCCGACCTCGGCGATGGCCTGCGGGTTCTCGCCCTGGGCCAGGAGCTTCAAGGCCGTGAGGATGGCGCTTCGCTGGACCTTGAAGGGTTGCCGGGCGAGCGGCGGCAGCGCCATCTCGTGGGCCGGATTGGCGGGATCGTGCAGAGCTGGAAACTGTTCGCGCATGAGGCGCCCGAGGCTCTCGCCGTAGTGCTCGACGAGATCGGCGCTGTTGAAGTCCGGCAGGCTCGTGGCGCCGGACGGGGCGGCTCCCGGGAAGAGCTCCAGGAACTCCAACGTGTCGAGGCGCAGAACCGAGAGAGCCAGCCGGGGCCTCTGGATCTGGACGGTGCCGACGGAGTCGCCGTCCTGGTTGAAGCGTTCCTCGACGGGGTGGAAGTCGCGCCGGAAGCTCCCCTTGACCAGGATCGGAGGCAGTCCCGGCCGGTTCGGCGTGAGCCTCTTGCCGTTGAGGGTGCCGACCGAGAGGGCGAGGGCGATGTGGGCCGGCCGGGGCGGCTGGGCCACGGGGAACTTGGCGCCGATCATCTCCCGGACCGTGCGGTTGAGTCCGGCAAAGCCGGCCCGGTGCCAGGGCTTGAAGGCGCTCACGAGGCCCGGAAGGTCGAGCGGGAGAAGGTCGAGCTTGAGCCCCGCCCGGCCGGCACGGACCCGGAACGGGGCCTCGGCAGGATCCCGAAGCTCTGGGATCGCGCCGGCATCGGCCGCCCAGCGTTCGACCCGCCTCTCGTCCAGGGGATTGTCCCGAACGGGCGCGCTGCGCCGACGGGCGACGAGAACACATTGCCGGTAGGCCTCGAACAAGCCTTCCGGGAACCTCCAGGCCCGGAGGTCCTGGTAGTGGCGGGAGAGGAACCGTGCGCTCGCCTGGAGCGCGTAGAAGGGCACCACCAGCATGAGGACGCCGTCGCCGGGGAGGAGCGCCGCGGTCCATCGTTCGAGGAAGCGTTGCTCGAGCCGGCCATGGACCTTGTCGAAGTCGTAGGGCGGATTGAGGTAGAGGAGCGAGGCGCCTTCCTGCGCCGTGATGTCCACGTGGAAGGCGTCCCCATGGATCGACACGTCCCGGCGTGTGCCGTAATGAAGGCTCAGCCATTGATGGTGATCACGGGCCCGCTGCTCCTCGAGCTCCACCGCGAAGATCGCGGCATCCCGTTCGTGCTCGGGAAACCAGTGCTTGCGGAGACCCGCGATGGCGGCACCGTCTCCGGCGCACGGATCGGCCAGCACGTGGGCCTCGTCCTGGGGCGTGAAGCTAACCAAAGAGGCCAGCTTGGGCAGCAACGGAGATGGCGTTGGGAAGTACCCGCCGAGGGCGATGGATTGAGGGCGTGCCATGGTCGGTCGTCTCCTGTTCAATGGGAAGATGGGCAGCGGTCTGGGTCCTGAGGAACTGAGCGAAGGTCGGGCGGTCCACCCTGCAGAGGACGGCCGTCTCGAAGCCGGCCTGCTCCAGCCCGAAGTGAAAGAGGTCTCCAGGGCTCCATTCGGAGCCGGAGGTCTGCTGGCACCAGGGCTCGGCGAGCGCCGCTCGATAGAGCTTCAGGTGGAAGCCGAGATCGTTGGCGATGGGCAGCGGGGACCTCTGGTCGAGATAGGCGACGAAGTAGGCCGCGATGGCGGCCTCTCGGGCTTGGCCACCCAAGGCTGGCCGGATCGCCTCCGCCTGCTCGTCCACCCACCAGGTGGGAGGCAGACAGAGGAATGCCATCTCCTCCGTCTTGGAGGTCGCCGGCTGAAAGCTGAAGACCGAGGGGAGATAGGCGAGAGTGAGCGTGGCGCCTTGCCGGGACAGGGTCTCGTAGCGGAAGCCCGCGGAGCGGGGGATCTCGAACCGGCTCGACAGGCCGCTTGGCCCTCCGACTACGGCCGGCCGGCCGCCCTGAAGGTTGGCTGAAAAGGCCCGGGAGGCCTGCTCGGTCCCGGCATAGGCCATGAGGACCGGCCGGTTGCACCGTTCCTTGCCGCCCGAGCCGAGCTCCCAGAGGTCATTGGCCAGGACATAGGCCAGCAGCTCAACGCTGAAGGAGCGGCTCTTCTGTCCTTCGCGCTTCGGTTTGCTTTCGATGGTGAGGGTCTTGCGATTCACGGCCTCCTGATCGGGCGTTGAGGAGCTCTGCCCGCCTTTCTGGCCGGCGGGTCCCCGGGCGGCTTTGGGGCGGTCAAGGCTCGGCCGCAGGCCGACCCCGAAGGGGTTGCCTTGACGGCCTCGAAGCCGTCCGGGTTCATCGCGCCAGAAAGCGCGGGCAAAAGCTCCGGACAGGCTCCTCCAGTCCCTCTCTGCCAAGCCGGCCTGACGAGGGCCTCAGCGGATCTTTCTGCGGTCGCGGGCGCTCAAGAGGGCGCTCGCCGGCGTTGTCCAGCCGGGGAGCGGGGAGCCGGACCGAGGGGAGGGGGGGGGAGGCTCGATGGCGGAGCCTTGGAGCGGCTCGGTCCGGCGCGGGGGAAAGCTGGAAGGTAGCGCGCTGACCTCTAAAGGCGCGCCGGAGGTGCGCGACCCGAAGCGCCTAGGGCGCGGAGGCGCGTGAGGGATCGCAGGGAATCCCCGGAGGGCGAAGCCCGAGGAGATGGACGGAGAGCCCGGCCGCCGGATGCTTCTCCCGGCGGACACGCCCACCTGAGAAGTCGAGCGTCGCACCTGCGCCAGACCTCCGGCCTAAAGCAAGCTCAACGCGCGCTCAAGAGCGTTCCGGGATAGGCGAGCGTGGCTGGAAGCGCTGTTGGCTTGCGCTCAAAAGAACTCCCGAGCGTGGCACGAACTCGCTTCAGAGCGACTTACGGGTAGAGCTTCGATGACTCTCTCTTGACTCGACGTCGATCCCGAACGGCTGATCGTCTGGTGGCTCCGAATGTTCCCTCTGGGGGATTCTCCGACCAATAACGGCTTCGGTGGAGACAGTGAGAGCGCGAATCACGACGCGGAGGTTCAGTTTGTGAGCTCGGCGTGACTCAAGGAAGGCAGGAGCGTCGAGTTTTCGATGGACGCCGGCCGGATTGCCGGCCACCCTCAGAACCTGCGCCTGGTGGTCGCCAAGCGCCTTCTCATGCGCCAAGACCTTAGTCAGCAGCCCGACGGCCTCGCCATTGCCCTCAACGCAAAGACCAAAGACCTACCAAGGGAGAGGAGATTCCAAAGAGCTACGAAGGCCTTCGGTGTAGGAAGCAAGGTCTTTGAAGGTGAACAGGTAGCCTTCCCGGTTACACTCAACGATGATCACGGCGAGCCGATCCTCATCGAAGTAGACTACCCGCGTTTCCTCCCAACCGAGTTGCCAACCATGAAGATAGACGTCGATCTCGTCGCGGGGAATGTCGTAACCACCGATCGCAAGGGTTGTAGGAAAGGGCACAAAGACGGGTTCGGCACCAAAGAAGAATAGTTCTTGGACGTCGAGAGGATAGGCGAGGAGGAGCTTGCGATTCATGGCCTGTTTTCCTTTCTTTTCCTGGTCGGTTCCGTTCATCATGAATTGATGGTGAGCCGGAGATTTCAGGAGATGTCAAGGTCGTGCAGAGCACGCCCCGAAGGGGTTGCCTTGCATCTTCAGAAATCTCCGGCTATGGCCAAAGGATGAACGGAACCGGCCAGGAAAAGAAAGGAAACAGGGGGGTTCATGGGGAGCGGCGGAGGGAGGCGCGGCCGGTCTGGACGCTTGTTGCTTCACCAACGGTAGTAGCACTAGGTGCCGGCCGGCTGACTCGAAACTCTCTTCACCCTATCCCCCAGTTGAAACGGATGACGTTTCCATCCTCTGGCACGCCGAGCCCCACCGGTTGGACGGCTCCGTTCCCTACACCGACGGCTTTACAAGTCTGATCACCATGGAATCTCAGAGTGCCAGACCTTCTCGGGATAGGAGTGGTGAGGTTACGAAGCAATTCTGGGTAAGACAAACGACGGCTGAGGCGCATGGCTGCTCAGTTTAGCAGCGTGCCGATGGCTACAGCACCAAGCGCCGTCGCTGTTTAGGCGGCGGACATGCCTTGGCGCGCATATTCCCCAGGGCAGGCAGCCGCTCCAGATACGCCTCGATCGCCGAATCGATCTCGCCGAGATCTCTGGTTCGAATCAAGGGACGTCCCCAGGGAGGAACTCTGGGCGGAAAGACGGCAAAGCGGCGGTCCACACAAAGGTAGACCTCGAAAGCGATCCCCGCTCGAAAGATGAATCCGGTATAGCTGGCAGCGAAGCCTTCGTCCTGAGCCATCGGAGAGAGCCTCCCGGTAAAGAAACGCGAAAAATCGGGTGTGAGCGAGCCAGGTCACGCGGGACCGCCCTCCAGACCCGCTGCCGGATTGAGGGATGGAGATCCCTCAGCATGGACGGCGAACGCGAGATACACGCTCAAGTCGGCCAAGTCCCGCTGGACGCAGTCGAGCTCCGAGGGTGAGGGACTTGGGGCAGCCAAGGACGGGAGGAGCCTTTGGAGATGGCTCTTTGCGGAGACGAAGTGCTCTCTTGTGGATCGCCATAGACCCTGGGCGTCGCGGTGGGCATGCGAGAGAACCCGGTACCGCATGATTCCGTGGAGCTGGTGGAGCGCTGAAGAAGGTGGAGCGTAGGGAAGGAATCGAGAGGAGGTGAGCGCGAGGGCGACGGCCGCGTATTGGACCGCGATGGGAGCCAGGAGGTGGAGCTGCCGATCGTCCTCCTCGATGAGATGGAGAACCTTCTCCAGGGCCGCGCCGATCTTCAAAGGTTGCGATGCGACGGCGAGATCCGGCGGCACCGGCTGGGGAGGCGCCGAAAACAGACGAGACAATGCGGTGAGGGGTGGGTAGTCCAAAGGCATCGGGGGGCTCAAGGGCTCGGAAGCGTGAGGATGGAGGAGGCAGGGCCGAACGAGGCCGAGTTGAAGGGGACGAGGTAGATCCGGGCGATCGAGCCCTGGGGCGCGGGGGGAACCAGAAGAGGCTCCGAAAGGTCTCCCGGCAGGACGGCCACCGGGCGAAACGGCGAGGAGCCTACCGAGAAGAAGGCCACGTAGCCCGTCTGGCGCTGCGACGTGGCGCGGAGCGCGAACGACGTTCGCCAGAGAGCGCCCGGCGGATCCTGGGCGCCTGGCGGAACGGTCCCGAGAAGCGTGGCGGTGAGGTTCGAGGGTGCCGCGGGAGTCTGGCCCGAGTCGGAGAAGCGGACGGAGAGAGCGGGATGGGCAAGGGTGGCCGTCCAGGCACCGGCTCGGAGGCGGACCCTGGGGGTGTAGGTGCCGGTAAGGGTGTAGGTGTGAAAGGCGACGGGGATCGGGGAGACTTCCTCGTATGTGCCGTCGCCATTCCAGTCGTACTCGTAGGTATCGGCGAGCCCTCCGGTCACCCGGAAGGCGAATTCGAGTGGCAGGCCGGCCGGAAACCCGCAGGAGCCAGGGCCGCATCCTTCCGCGAGGAAGAGAATCGGATTCGGCTTGTGCGTGAGGGAAAACGTCCGCACGAGAAAGCCCGCCGCCTGGGCTCGGGTTACGGGTGAGGAGGGGCAGTAGAGCCGGGGGCCGCACCCCGAGGTGATCCCCTCGGCGGCGAGCCGCTCGATCCAGGCCGCCGCGAAACGGGAGGCGGGCACGTCGTCGAAGACGGTGCCCGTGGCCGGCGGTGGCGCGTACTGGGCGCCATGCCTGGCTTTCAGGAGAAGGATCGCGATCTGGTCGCGGGAAACGGGAGCCGAGGGGCAAAAGGCCAGCGGCACAAGCGAGCATCCCGAGGTGATGCCATCCCGAAAGAGTTGCTCGACGTAGGGAGCCGCGGCTGCCGTCCGCGGGACGTCGCTGAAGATCCCCGTGGCGGGCGGCGGCGTATAGGAGGACCCACGAAACGAGCGCTCGAGGAGGACGGCGATCTGCTCGCGGGTGACGTTTGACTCCGGACAGAACGCACGAGGCCCGCAACCGGAGGTGATGCCGTTTCCGAAGAGGATCTCGACCGAGCTCCAGGCCCAGTGCGTGGGTGAGACGTCCGAGAAGGACGACGGCACCACCGTGACGGCGACGGGCCCGCCGAAGGCGATCCCGGCCCCGGAAGCCTGGAGGCGGACCTGATGGGACCCCAGGGCGTTGGGAGCCCACTGGACGGGATTGCCGGAGAGCGTCGACGTCGCGAGCGGTCCGATCAACGTCCAGATCGAGAGGATCGGCGGCTTACCCGAAAGGCTCGCCGAGAGCGAGACGGAGGGTTCCGCGGACCCGATCTTCAAGGGGACGGAAAGCCCCGAGATGGCCGGCTTGGGATCGAGAACCGTGAGGGTCCTGGAGGTCGTCGAGCACTGCCGGGAGGCGTTGCAGACCGTGAGCGTCACCGTCTTGGGGCCAGGCGTGGGAAAGACGTGCAGGACCTGGGGGCCGCTCGCGACGGAAGCCAGGACAAGGCCGAGAAAGAGGATTCGCATGGGGCAAGGGCTCCACAAGTAGAAGGGGGCCGGAGGGAGTCCCGCCGGCCCCACCAGAGGTCGTCAGGCCGTGCGGCGGCGGACCATGAAGAACGCCGCACCGGCCAGGAGAAGGCTCAGGAGGACGAGCCCCCACTGCGAGAGCGTCGGGATCTCGTGGAGGGACGGAGGAACACCCAGGGCCCCCACGGGAGTGCGGGTGGGATCGTCGTCCTCCGGCGTGTCGGGGTCGTCGGACGGCTCGGTCTCGATGTCCATCCCGGTGACCTGGGCCGAAGAGACCACTTCCGAGAGATGGGCGGCGAGCACCTGGCCGGCGATCGTCTCGAACGTCACCGTGACGGAGGCACCCGGAGCGAGTTGGGGGATCCACACCGAGGGCGTCTCGTCGCTCGGGGCATTGCCGGTGAGGACGCTGCCGCCCGAGGTGCTGACGGAGCCGGCCACCAGGGTGAGGTGGCCGTCGAGATCGGCCGTGACGTGGAGCTCGTGGGCGATGTCCTCGGAGGTATTGCGGACGACGAGGATGTAGCGAAGCCTTTCCCCGTCCTCGAGCGACCCATTGCCGTTCAAGTCCTGAACGATCTCATCCTGGAGCGTCAGCTCAACCGCGGTCGGAAGCGGCGTGCTGGCGTCGTCGCAGGCGGCGACGTTGCCGTCCGCGGTGACGGCGCAGGCGGTGTTGGTGACCTGCCGCAGGCCGGCCGGCAAGGGCGAGTCGGAGTGGAGGACGAAGGAGACGGCAGCCGATCCTCCCGCCGGCAGGTCCAGGCTCAACTCGCAGACCCGCGTCCCCGGATCGCATCTCCAGCGCGGGTCCGAACCCTGGGGCTGGAAGCGGGTGCCATTGGGGAGGATCTCGCGCAGGAGGACTTCCGAGGCGTCCCGATCGCCGGCGTTCGAGAGATTCAGGACGAAGGGAAGATCGATTCCAGGGCGTAGCGGCGGGCCCTGGTAGGTCTTGGTGAGGAGAAGCTCCGAAGAGCCGCCCAGGGGCGTCTCGACGGAGTCACAGACCGTCCGGGACGGGCTGTCGGACGCGCAGGCGCGGTTGACCAGAGTCAGCGCGTTCGCGGGAAGCGGCGATGCGACTTTGAGGGTCAGGCGAAGAGTGGTGGACGTGCCCGCCGGGAGGCTCGGGAGAGTCGTCGAGCACTGCCGGTTCTGGGAGCACTTCCAGGGGCCTGGGCTCGCGGGATCGGGCGAGGCCCAGGGCGGCAGCTCGTCGGTGACGACGACGGCCCCGGCGTGCTGATTGCCGGTGTTCGATACCTTGAGCGAGTAGGTGATGAGCTGGCCCGGGGCGGGAGTCCCGGCCTCGAGGAGCTTCTCCAGGGTCAGAACCGGGCTCGCCTGAAGAGGGATGGTCAGGCCATCGCAGGCGGGGGGCGCGATCGAGTCCTCGGCGCAGGCGGTATTGCGGACGGCGTCGGCGCCGGCGGGCACCGGATCGGAGACGCGGATGGCAAACCGGCGGGTGGCGGTGGCACCGCCTCCGTCGATCGAGCCGAGCGCAAGGTGGCAGGTGGCGGGAGGCGTCGGGCTCGGGCAGTCCCAGTCGGGCGAGCTCGATCCCGGGACGAACGTCGTGGGGTCGGGGACGGTCTCGTTGAGCGCGACCGGCGCCGAGGCCCGGTTGCCGGTGTTCTGCACCGTCAGGGTGTAGACCAGGATCTCGCCGGGCACCGCCCTGCCCGAGGTGAGGACCTTGGTGATCGAGATCATTGCCCGGGCATCGGTCGGGATGGTGAGGTCGTCGCAGTCGTCAGGAGATCCGGTGGAGCGGACGCAGGCGGTGTTGCGGATCAGGTCCGCGCCTTGGGGTAGAGGCGAGTCGACGACGACGGCAAACGTCCGCTGGACCGAGGCTCCGCCGCCGGGGATGGAGGGCAAGAGCGAGGTGCAGGTGCTGCCGGCGGAGCGGTCGGGCACGCAGGTCCAGGCCGGGGAGGCCACGGCGGTCGTAAAGGCGGGGACCGTCTCGGTCAGGGTCCCGGGCGCCGAGTCCCGGTTGCCGGTGTTGGCCACGGTGAGGAGGAAGACGAGGATCGAGCCCGGCTCGCCCCGGCCGGACTGAAGGGTCTTGGTGATCGAAAGCCTCGGCGAGCCGTCGACGGCGACCGTGGCGTCATCGCAGTTGTTGGCCTGAGGCTCGGCGGTCGGGGTGCTGAGGCAGGCCGTGTTGTCGAGCCGGGTCAGCGAGAACGGCACCGGCGAGGGGAGGCGGACCGAAAACTGAAGCGTGCGCGAGGCGCCCGCGATGAGGGTCCCCAGGGAGAAGGTGCAGTTGCTGCCGGCGCAGCTCCAGCCGGAGGTGCTGGCGCCGGCCTCGAAGGTCGTCCCCGCCGGCAGGGTCTCGTTGACCACCACGGCTTGGGCGGGCCCTGTGCCCAGGTTTCGGGCGAGCAGGTCATAGGTGATGACGGCGCCCGGGGAGGCCGTGGTCGCCGTGGCCGACTTGGTGAGGGCGACGTCCGGCGAGCCGGGGCTCACGGGAGTCGTGTCCGTGGCGGTGTTGTTCGCGGGGACCGAATCGTCCGAGTCCGTGGTGAGGGTCGCGGTGTTGGTGAGAGACGAGGCGGTCGTCGACGGGTTGACATCGAGGGCGAAGATCCGCGAGCCCGAGGCGCCGGCGGCCAGAGCCCCGAGGGCGAGGGTGCAGGAGGAGCCGGGATTGTTCGAAGAGCAGACCCATCCAGAAGCTCGAAGCGGAAGGGTTGAACGTCGTATTGGCCGGAACCGTCTCCCGGAGGACACAGTTGTCGGCCGCTCCCCCGAGCGAGCTGTAGCCCAGGACGTAGGCGAAGGTCTGGCCGGGGAGGACCGTGATCCCTCCATCCGTCTTCGAGAGTGCCAGATCGACAGGGAGGCAGGAGGTGACGCTGCTGATCGTCAAGGTGTCGGTAAGCACAGGCCCTGTGGTGAGCCGGTCCTCGCCGACGACCTGGATCGGCCCCTGAAAGCCGATGTAGGTCCCCCGCATGCGGACCGCGAGGGCGTAGGAGGTGCCTCCGGGCGGCGGGACGTCCGGGACGCACTGGTAGGAGAAGACGGCCTGGTCGTCGGCCGGCCGCGTCCCTTCGAGGATGGCGGTCACGGTGCAACCGTAGGATTCGGCCGGGTCCAGGGCGATGGTTCCCGGGAGGAAGTTCCAGGCAACCCGGAAGAGGTCCGTGGGAACCGTGATCGTTCCCTCGGCCGGGACGACGGGCGAGATGATGGGGACGGTGTCGGTGACCCGCACCAGCAGGTCGAAGGTCTCGCCACAGTCGAGGAGGCCGTTGTGGTTGTCGTCCTGGAATCCATCGGAGAGGATTCGGAACGTGGGCAGCGCAAAGGCGCCCTCCGTCACACCCAGCATCAAGACTGAGCAGAAAAGGGCTTTGAGGACCTGGGGTCGCATGAGGAGTCGTCCTTTCGGTGTTTGGAATCCCCGGGCCGAGCGGGATCTCTCGGCCCGGGTGATGGTTTCCTAGGCTTCGAGGAGGCGTTCGACGGCGTCCGGAGAGGCAGGGAGCTCGTCCTCTTCCTCCTCGTGGATGGAAATGGACGAGGCCTTGCGGACGAGGGCTTGGTGGAAGACCCGATGGGCCCGGACCTGCTCGGGATCGGGATCGAGAGTGCTTTCGGGGCGAAGCGCTTCCTCCAGCCAAGCCAGGGTGGAGAGGTCGAGGCCGGGGACGCTTCCAGCCCGGTGCGGGAAGTCCCCGGCCACCGAGAGCGAAGGAGGGTCTTCGGCGGCCCCCGGGCTGACCGGTGGAAGGGCCGGCGGAAGCGGGGGCTGGAGGCTCCGGTAGAAGCGCGTCAGCGCTCTCGACCAAAGCGAGGAAGGCTCATTTAAATTACCGTCGTGTAATTTTCTCGACATGCCAAGGTGTCCTTTCAGGTGGTTTCAGCTCTCTTGAAGCCGGGATTCGAGGAAGGCAAAGAGACGCTGCTGCATGTCCGCAAGGTCGGCGGACGGGGGGAGACCGAGCAGCCCGAAGAGGCTCTCGAAGTGGCGCTGGGTGAGCCTGGGGGCCTTGCCGCCGCGAGGTGCCGCCGTCTCAGGGCCGTTCTCGTTCTTCCCCGTGGCGCCGGCGGCGCCGGAGGAGGACGGGGCCCGTTCCAGGAAGCGCAGCACGCCGGGCCGTGAGATCGGCGTTCCGGTCTTTTTTGCGGCCCGCAGGAGGCTCTCCTGCTGCTCGCGGTCGAGGTTCTCGAAGAGCCGCAGGGTCTCGGGGCTGGAGATGAGATTGAGCTCCACGGCCTCGGCCGCGGGGCCTGCCGCCCTCAACACCCGCTTGTAGTTCGACAGCGTGCCCGGAGTCATCCCGAGGAGCCGGGCCAGGTCCTTGCCGGAGAGCCGGCTCGCCTCTTCGAGATCCTTGAGGCCAAGGGCTTTCTCCTTGAGGTTGAGATCGACGCGCTGGAGGTTCTCGATGAGCTGGATCAGCTTGACGTCCCCGGCGTCCGAGGTCTCACGGACCACGGCGGGGACGTTGGCCAGTCCGGCGCGGCCGGCGGCGAGCCACCGCCGCTCGCCTGCGATGAGGATGAAGTGTTCCGGGCGGTCCGGATTCGGCCGGACCACCAGCGGCTCGATGATGCCCACGGCCTTGATCGTCGCGGCAAGCTCGTCGAGCAATCCCTCGTCGAAGACCTTGCGGACCTGGGTCTCGTCGCGCGTGATCCGGTCGTGCGGGATCTCGGCCGCCGAGGAAGAGGGGGCGGTTCCGGTCCTGCTGAGCCGTTGCAAGAGCGATTCGAACCGGACGGGCGCGGTCACGCGAGGAGCTCCTCGATCTTCTCGCGCCAGAGCGTGCGCAGGTCGGGTGAGGCCTTCTTGAAATCCCACACGGGTTTCGACTCCATGAGAGCGAGCTTGACGTCGACGCGTTCGGTCAGATGCGGTTCCTTGAAGCTCGGCAGGGGGTGCGTCGACCCGGTCAAGGCCAACAGCTCCTTTTCGGGCTTCAGGTTGCGGAAGCGGTTGAGGACCACCTCGAAAGCGAGAGCGGGGTTGTGGCGGCGTACCTGGGTGATCACGGCCTGGGTCGACAGCACCCCCTGGAACGACCATTCATCCGCGCAGGCCGGGATGATGACCCGGTCGGCCCAGAGGAGGGCGGCCACGGGCTTGGTGCCTTGACTGGGGGGCGTGTCGATCAGGACCAGGTCATAGGGGAGGCCTCTCAGGCGGTCCTTCCACTCGGAGGCGGCCTTGTCGAGGTCGAAATGAGCGTCCACGGCATCGAGGTGGATGTGGCCGTGGAGGAGGTGGAGGTGCTCGCTCAAGACGAGGGGGCGGACCGGGCCGTCCATGAACAATTGCTCCGAGCCGCCGGTCTGCTCGAGAAGCTCCGAGCGCCGGGCGAAGGCGGTGGTGCAATTGCCCTGGGGGTCCAGGTCCACGAGCAGGACGCGGCGCCCCTTGGCGAGAGCGCAGTGGGCGAGGTGGAAGACGACGGTCGTCTTGCCGACTCCACCTTTCTGGTTGGCGACGGCGGCGATGCTCATCGGGTGCCGAGCCTCCGGAAGGGCTTGGTGAAGACCAGGTCCCGGGTGGTCATGATGCTGAACGTCGATCCCGGAGCGGCGGTGAGAACGGGCCGGACGGACAGCTCGCGCCGGAGCGTCTGGGCGGTGAGGGTGCCGAGCTCCTGGCCCAAGGCGCCGGCGGCGACCTCGGAGGCGCTGAGGCCGCGGTTGGGCTCGTTGCGTGCCGGCTGGGAGAGCTGTGCCCCGGCGCTGACGGCGGTGAGCAGCAGAGCATTGCCGGCCGCGCGGAGCCAATGATTGTTGACGCGCGCCTCGAGCCCTGCCGCGCCGAGAGCGTCGGTGCCCGGCATGGCGCCGAGGTCGTAGGAGGTGCCGTCGGGCAGGATGGCACGAGTCCAGGCGACCAGGATGCGCCGTTCGCCATAGACGACGTCGGCGGAGTACTCGCCGATCAGGCGGCTGGCCTGGGGGAGAAGGAGGTGAGTCCCGGAGCGCGAGTCGTAGACGTCGCGCCTGACGAGCGCGGTGACTTGCCCGGGGAGCCTCCGAGGAGATGGCCGTCTCCAGGGTGGCGGGGATCAGGGTGCCCTGGAAGAGGACGAACGGCGAGGCCGGTGGCGGAGCCGGCGTGAGGGCCAGGGGGGCGCGGGGGGCGGCCGCCGAGAGGAAGGCCTTGGCCTTCTCCCCGGGGACTGGAGCATCCGGTACGGCGGTGACACCGGCCGCCGCCGCACCGGCCGGCACCCGCGCCGCCTCTCGCAGGAGGTCCGAGAACTGGTCGTCGAGCGAGCGGCGGACGGCGGGGGCGTCGAGGTTCTTCCCCTCGCGGAACCGGACGGTGGGCCGGCCCGGAGGCTCGGCCGGAGACGTGAGATCCGGCGTTGGGGCCGCGCGGGAGGCGAGCCGGGCCGGCCAGCTCGGGCTGTAGGCCCCGGGCTCCAGATCCTCTCCCGATTCAGACCCAGGCCCCGCCGGCTGCACGGGGGCAGGTGCCGCCGCCGAGGGGGCCTCGAAGAGGGGACGTGCCGGTGGGGTCCGGGCGAAGACCTGGGCCCGTTCGGCCCGCTCCTGCTGCTCGCGCAAAAAGGCCTCGGTCAAGGGAGCCTTCTCTGGGACGGCGGCCGTCGCGGCCCCGGGGCCGGCCTTGGGCCGGCCGCCGAACATCACGGCCATCAGGGCGAATCCGCCGAGCAGGATCAGCCCGAGGGCCAGGGGCTTGCGATTGACGGTGGTGACCCGCGGCTTCGGCGTCTCCCCGAGTGGGGGTCGCTCCTGAGGCTCAGTCATGGCGCAGAGCCTCGTTGGTGATCGACACGGTCTTCCGGCCCTTGACCAGCACCAGCCGGGGCACGACGGCATCGACGGCGTAGCCGTGATCGAAGACGTGGGGATTCAAGAGGGTCTCCTGGCCGCTTTCGTCGATCGCCTTGACGACCGGCGCTTCCGGCGGCCGGCGGGCCTTCCAGAACAAATACGTCTTTATCCCGTCGTCGAAGACGACGCTTGGCGCGGTCTTGTCGCGCTGCACGCGGTAGGCGAGGTTGACCCTCCCGGGGTCGAAGCCGGAGCAGGCCGCGATGGCGCTCGAAGCGGCAGCGCCGGCTGCCGGGTCTCTGAAACGCACGGGGTCCGAGCCCTTGAAGGAGAAGGTCACGACCGGGGTGACGGGGCGGTCGCGCTCGGCGCTCAGGCGCAGCGAGTAGATCCTGCGGTCGGTCGTGACCAGGAGCGCCCCCTCATCGCCGAGGGCGGCCGGCCAGACCATGACGTGGGTCGTCGGGGAGCCGGGGGGGCCTGAGGGGAGCTGATCGGTCGACCAGGCGGGATTGGAGGCCGCGACTCCCGACAGAGTCTCGCCGGGCTCGAGCTCGAGCCGGCAGAAGCGGTTGGGCAGGCAGTTGATCACGGGATCCGCCACCTCCTCATAGGCGTAGCGGGTGACCGGGCCTGAGACGGTGACGGCGCTTTCGGCCTGAAGGCCTCCGGCCAGCAGGGCGAAGACCAGGGTTGCGACAAGGATTCTTCCGTTCATAGGGTCCTCACGAGACTCCAGTCAAGCTCGGTGATGAAGAGGCCGAGCGGGTTCAAGTACTGGAGGTCGTCGGGACCTCCAGCGGCGTTGCGCTTGAGCGTGGGCGGGATGCGGGCGGTGGTGACGAGGGCGGTCCAGCGTTGTTGCGTCTTCGCGCCCGAGGCGTCGGAGTGCGTCTCCGTCCATTCGAGCTGCCAGAGGGTTTTGGTGCGGCGCAGCACGACGACCTGGGGATCGACGGCGACCGTCGCCGACTTTGCCAAGGTGAAGGGGTTTTGCCGTTCGAACGAGGCCCGGACCGTCTCGACCGCGCGGCCCCGCAGGAACGCGGAGGCGGTGGCGAGCTGGGCCCTCAGGATCTCCGGCGAGCTCGGGACCGTGCGGATGTGCTGGATGAAAAGCGAGAGCGTCCAGCGCCACAGCCGGTCTTCCGGTACGTCCTTCTGCTCGATCGAGCCCGCGAAGCGCGGATTTCCGAAGCGGTCGACCTCGACGACGTAGGTCTGGACATTGCCCTGGGTGGCGAGGTACCAGATCAGGATGGAGTCGAAAAGGACGAGGCTCAGGCAAAGCAGTGCCGCGATCCGCCAGTTGTCGCGGGCGCGGGCGAGGTTGTCCCACCGGGACTCGTGCACCTTGCGCGCTCTCAAGTGCTCAGGGAGGAGATTCTTCATGGGCTCTACTCCGGTCCGGCCATGGGATTGAGGCCCAGGTGGAGAGTCGGGGGCACGAGGTAGGACGCCAGGCGTCCGGGAAGGACGAAGATCAGGACGCAAGAGACGAGGAGGGCGCCGAGAAATCCGAGGAGGTCGAGCGGGGTGAGGAGCGAGGAGGAGATGATCAGGTCTCCCCACTGGGTGAGAAGGATCGAAAACACGCTCGCGACCAAGTAGGTGACCATCAGCTTGACCCCCGTGCGGAACACGGTGGCCAGAGCGCTCTGAGCGAGGGGAAACGTCCACCTCGTCGCGGCGAAGGCGAGCATGAACTGGGCGACGCCCGAGATCACGATGAAGCTTTCGATCAGCGTCATCATGATGCTGGCGGCGATCAGAGCGAAAAGGACGAGGGCTGAAAAGGCTCCAATGATCGCGATCGAGCGGCCGAAAGAGTCAAAGAGCAGGCCGCCCAGATCGAGCGTCGAGAGAATGGCGATCGCCGAGCGGAGCCCGATGGAGAGGAAGGCGCTGGGGTGAAGAGCGGTGAGGCCGCCGGCTGCTCCTCCGACCCGTTGGAAGGAGGTGACGATCATCGGCAGGAGCACGGGAGCCTTGGCGATCAGCCAGTAGAGAAACGACAGATAGAGGAACTTGAGGACGACGACCCGGAGGACGTCCTCGAACGACAACCGCCTCGCCAGGAGCACCGTGATGAAGGTCCAGCTCCACTCGATCGAGGCCAGATACAGAAAGAGCGTCAAGGCATAGGGCGCGATCGTGGCCGACCATTGGGCGGTGGCCGCGTCGAACGAGTTGAGGATGCTGTCCAAGGCCCCGAGATCCATCAGCGCCTCTCCGGGCGAACCGAGCTCGCTGGGCTTTCGGTGACCAGGTCGTGCGGGAGATCGGCGGCACGCGAGGCGTCGCGCTGGAGGATCTCGGAGAATGCCTGGTGGGCGAGCGTCTCGCAGTTCGGGCGTTGCGGATGCTGACGGCAGAAATCGAGGCAGGCCTGCCAATCGGCCGGCCGGCCCTTCTGGAGGCTCGCCCAGTAATTGGTGTCGTAGCCGGGGAGAAGCTCGCCCTTGTGGACGACGTCGAGAGGGGAGAGCCCTCGCCGCATGGAGAGCCACCCGGCCGTGCCGAGGCCGAAGAGGAGTGCGGCGACGGGAAGAACGATATGAGGGCGCAGATAGAATTTCATCAGCAATCCCCTCAGAAGATCGAGCCGCCGGGAAGAGACGAGGGCACACCGGTGAAGCCCGCGGCCGAGGAGGCTTCGGGGATGGCGGCGACGTTCGCGGAGGCCAGCCAGTCGGCGCGGGCCCGCGTGGCGGCGGCCTGGTCCTGGATCACGGAGCCGAAGCCGACGGTGACCGCGTTGGCGGTCAAGAGCTGGGCCTGGAGCGACTTCTGGGCTTCGGTGACCTGGAGCGTGCCGATCATGTTGGCGACCTCCGCCTCTTCCTGCGGTGAGTCGGCGTCCTTGGAGTCGGCGACCATCCTTGCGAGGAGGAGGGCGCTGCCGGTGTTGTTCCAGGTGAGCCGGTTCATGGCCTTCATGATCAAACGCAGGCTTTGCTGCGCCCGTTCGACGCGGATCTCATAGTCGGCGGTGGGGCCGAAGACGGAGGGCACGTAGCCGGGGAACGTGTCGTGATAGACGTCGTCGACGCCGGCCTTCAGGTAGCCGAGGTTGTCTCCGATTTCGGCGTAGACGTTGAAGATCTGATCGATCTGTCCAAGGAGCCCGTTCAAATCAGAGAAATCGCCGGTCTCGGCATAGCTCTCCAGAGCTTTGACCGCCAGCTCGACTTTTCTGTACGCGGCTTGGATTTGTTGAAGCTGGTTGTACATGACGATCAGCCGTTGAGCGATCGCCAGGACGTCGACGACCGGTGCGCCCGTGGCCGATCCGGTGGCGGGCAGCAGGAGGACGGCGATCAGGGCGAGGGCGATGACTTTCTGCCTCAAGGTCAAACTCCTTTCAGAAATGCGGAGCCAGGCGCTCGGCCCAGGTGTCGAGCTGGCGAAGGCGCAGCCACGCCAGGGGCCAGCGGTCGCCGTGCTCGGCGCGGAGCCTGCGGATGTTGGCCAGGTTTTCGGGGGAGCCGGCGCCACAGAAGGCGAGACTCCAGAGGGCCGAGCTGGAAGCGGAACAACCGGTTCCCCTCGGAGCTGGAGGCGTAGTAGTCGCGTTTCGGCAAGGCCGTCGCGATCAGGCGCAGCTGCCGGGGGTTGAGGCCGAGCTCGCGGTAGTAGGGGGCCACGGACTCGTTCTCGGCCTGGGGGTTGGGCAGGTAAAGCTTGGTCGCGGTGCTCTCCAGCAGAACCTCCCGGAGGCTCGATCCCGCGAGGTCGGCGAGGCTCTGGGTGGCGAAGAGGACGGCGGCATTGAGCTTGCGGAGCTCTTTGAGCGACGAGCGCAGCCAGGCGGTGAAACGCGGGTGATCGAGAAACGTCCAGGCCTCGTCGAGGACGATGAGCGTCGGAGTGCCGTCCAGACGGCCGCGGATTCGGTGGAAGAGATAGAGAAGGGTGGGCAGGACGACGAGCGGCCCCCGTTCGAGCAGATGCCCCATCTCGAACGTGATGAAAGCGCAAGAGGCGAGCTCGTCGGACGGTGCGTCCAGGAGTGCACTGCTGCGCGCCACGGTGTAGGGGGCGAGGGCGTTTCTCAAGGCCGGGTCCTGGAGCTTGATCCACAGGTCCGTGAGCGTCGGCTGGGCCTTCGACCGGGAGAGCAGATCCAACGTGTCCGCGATCTGCCGGCGCTGATCGGGCGTCAGTGCGACGGCGTTGAGCTCGAAGAGCATGTGGACCCACTCCTCGGCCCAGGTGAGCTCGGTGGGATCGGCGATCCGGCCGAGCGGGCAAAAGGACAGCGACTCGCCGGGGGCCGCGATGTCGTAGTGGTGGCCGCCGGCCGCCCAGGTCAGGGGGAGCGCCGAGTAGCCCTTGTCAAAGCAGAGGATCTGGGCGCCGGGATAGCGGCGCCAACTGGCGATCAGGCTGGCGAGAAGCGTGGACTTGCCGGCTCCGGTCGGTCCCACGATGAGGGTGTGGCCGACGTCGCCCTGAGCGTGGAGATTCAAACGGAAGGCGGACTGGCCGGCGGCGGTCCAGAGGAGGGCGGGAAGGCCGCCCGGGGGGCTCATGGGGCTCGGGTTGGTGGCGCGGCCGGGCCAGACGGACGTGAGGGGCAGAAGATGGGTGAGGTTTCTCGTATGCAGGATCGGCCGCCGCACGTTGGCGGCGACCTGGCCGGGCAGGGAGCCCAGATACGCCTCGAGGGCGTTGACGCTTTCGCGGCGGACGCCGACCCCGGCGTTGCGGATGGCGGCCACGGCGTCCTTGGCGTTCTTGTCGAGGCGCCGGGGGTCTTCTTCGAGCAGGAGCAGGGTGGCGGAGTAGGCGCCGTAGCGGACCTCCCCCGCGGCGGCCTCGGCCCGCGCCTCGTCGAGGTCCCGGAGCATCGTGAGGGAGTTGAGGTCTTCGGCCTCGCCGTGCCTCGGCTCTTCGGCCGGCCGGCCGCTGAAAGCCGCCTTGAGGAGCCAAGTGAGGCCGCGGCGTTTCTGCAGCCAGAAGCGCCGCTGGGAGCCCATCAGCCGCTCCGCGGTGAATGGCTCGAGCGGCAGGAAGCGGGTCGAGAAGCGGCACGGGAAGGGGAGGCGGCCCAGCAGGTCGAGCATCCCCGGAGCGGTGGCGAGGGGGAGCCCGGTCAGGGCGAGCACCGCCAGGTGCATCTCTCCGATCCGCGGCTCCAGGCCGCCGATCAGATCCTGAGAGGCGAGAAGGCTGTCCAGGGGGAGCCCGTCCCCGCTGGGGTGGACCGGATGAAAAAGGCCGGAGACGCAGGAATGCAGGTGGGTCAGCAAAGCCTGGCCGTCCAGGCGTTCGAGATGGAGGATGGAGCCGAGAGCGCCCTCGAAGTCGGCGAGACTGGCTTCGAGATCCTGAAGGACGCTTTCCCGGGGAAGTGAGGAAGTGGGTCCGGTGAGAAAGAAGCTGCGGATGTGGGACTGCGTCTCCGGCGGAGGAAAGTAGGTCAGCACCAGGCGCGTGCGGGTCTCAAAAAGGAGCCCGTAGCGCGAACGGCGTTCGTCGTCGATGGCGCGGGTGACCGGATCGGGGAAGTCTCCGGCCTCGGGATACGGCGTGGCCGAGACCCTCATGGCATCGCAGTGGACCGCCCAGGCGTCGCCCAGGAGGAAGCCCGAGCTCGTCTGCTCACAGAGGACGGCCAGCTCCTCAGGGGTGCTGGAGTCGAGGTCCGGGCCGCGGAGGCTCCCAACCGGCCAGAAGCGAGCCGTCCTTGTTGAGGACGAGCCCGGGAGCCACGAGGGCGGCCCAGGGCAGCAGGTCGGCGAGGCAGCGGGGTGCCGTCGAGGTCTCGCGCAAGAACATGGGTCTACCGGCCCTGGGGGACTCGGGAGGGCGGTGCGGCCAGAGGGGCTTGGGCTGGATAGACGGCAAGGTACCGGACGTGGCGCAGGTAGACCTTCGCCATCTCCGGGTCGGCCTGAGCCGCCGGCATCATCAGGCCGGCATGGATCGCGGCCAAGGCCAGGAGGGCGAAAAGCAGGGCGAGCGACAGGCCGGTCAATGAGAAGACGATCATCGCGGCGAGCATTTCGAGCACCGCGACCTCACGCTCGGCGCCGGCGAGGAGGATCGGACGGACCAGCGCCGGATGCACGGCAGTCTTCGCGAGGTCGCGCCGCCGGGACGGCTCGTTCACAGCGTGGCTCCGCCGAGGCCGAAGGACACCAGGAACTGCCCGGCGAGCATGGCGAGAGCGCCACCCAAGGCGATCTTGGCGACCACCTTGCCCCCCTCGGTCGAGTTCTGGGACCCCATCCAGTAGAAGCCTGCGAGGACGGTGCAGATCAAGGTGACCGCATAGGCCATGGGACCGGAGACGTTCGAGGCGAGGGCCTGGAGGGCCGAGTCCCAGGGGAGCGAGGTGCCGTTGGTGGCAGCCGATGCGGGACCGGCTGCGAGGACACCGAAGACAGCGGCCAAAAGGGCCGGCCGGAGGTGAGACCTTGATCGTTCAATCATGGGGGCTCCTTTCGTGGCGGGTGAAGTGAAACCGGGCGGACCGCTCGTCATAGCCGTGGACCTCGAGGAGGGTGACGACGCGCCGATGGGTGGCGCCGCGCCCTTTGAGGAAGACGACGAAGTCGACGGCGGCGGCGATCAGCAGGCGTGCGATCTCGGCGACGGACGGACGGGCGAGCCGGATCAGAAGCTCGAGGCGGCTCAAGGCTCCCTCCGGGTCCTCGGCATGCAGCGTCGCAACACCGCCCCGGATACTGGTCCAGGCCTGAAGGAGGGCCATGGCCTCGCGGTCCCGAATCTCGCCGACACAGATGCGGTCGAAGCGGAAGCGCAGGCTCGTGCGGCCGGCGAGCGTTTCGAGGTCGAAGCCCGGGCAGGCGTAGAAGTTGACCGCGTGGAGGGTGGGGCACTCGATCTCCGGCGAGTCTTCGAGGATGCCGATCCGCGAGCCGTCCGTGATCGCCAGCAGCAGGGCGTTGGCCAGCGCGGATTTGCCCGTTCCCAGACCGCCGCAGACGATCACGTTGCGGCGCTGATGGAGGCCGTGGACGAGGATCTCGGCGTGAGCGGGGGAGAGGACGCCGGTCTCGACGAAGTCCGGTCCCAGGTGCCGGACGCGCGAGCGCAGGCGGAGCGTCATCGCGACGCCCCCGCGGGTGATCGGAGGGCGGGTGGCGGTGAAGCGTGCGCCGTGAAACGGCAGGCTGGCTTCCAGGTTGGGGTTCTCCTCATTGAACGAGCGGCCGAAGAAGGTGGCGATCGTCCGGGCCAGGGCCTCGACGTGCTGGGGATCGACGGCGGCCTGCGGCTCCATGCCCGACGACTCGCGGTCGAAGAAGACGCGTCCGTCCGGATTGACGATGACCTCGTTGACGTCCGGGTCCTCGACGCCTGGCCGGAGGACCGGACCGAGCTCGGCGTGGAGAGTGGCTCGGAAGCGGGTGACGAGCTCAGTGTCGGAGCTGTGAGCCGCGCCGAAAGCGCTGCCCTGGGCGTGGGTGAGATGGCCGGTGTCCGACATGGCGGAAAGAAAATTACATGTCATTAATTTTTAGTCAAGCTTTGGTCCTGGAGCCGCGGCGGGGAAGGCCATCCGTCATCCGCTGCGGAGGCTTCGGAGGGACCGGCCTCTCCATCCAGGGGTTGCGGGTGGGCAGCCGGTCGGACTCTTCGGGAGGCCGGATCTGCGAGCGGCGCAGGTACTCCCGGTCCCGGTAGTAGCGGAATCGGCGGGCTCGTATGACCGGGCAGCCATTGGCGAAGACCAGGGCCTCGTCCTGAGGCAGGCGGAGGATCTCGTCGACCGTCAGGAGAGGCCGGCGGGTCTCGGCGGGGCTGCTGGTGGGGCGGGCGGTGCCGAACCAGCCGACCGGGCGGGAGACGTGGCGGTGGTGGACGGTGGTCTCGCCACAGAGCTTTGAGAAGACCTCGGCGGTCTCGGGCATGTTGGGGGTGAAGACGATGCGGTAGTCGCAGTTGGCGGTGATCGATTCGCGCGGGCCGTAGAGAGCGCGGAGCTGGGTCAAGTCCTGGCAGACGAGGAGCGTGGAGATGCCGTAGCCGGCGAAGTAGCCGAGGTTCCTCTCCATCGCGGGCAGGTGCCCCAGGGTCGGGAACTCGTCGAGGAGGAGCAGCAGGGGGTGCCGCCGCGGGGTGGCCTCGCCACCGAAGTCCATCCGTTCGACGAGACGGCGAGCCATCTGCGTGAGCATCAGGCGGACGAGCGGCTGGACCCGTTCTTGGTCTCCCGGGGGGATGACGAGGTAGAGGGTGACGGGAACCGGGCCCTCGACCAGGTCGTGCAGGGCGAAGTCGGACTCGGCACTGACGGCGGCGATCAGGGGATCGCGGTAGAGGTTGAAGCAGGCGAGCGCTGTCGAGATGACACCGCTTCGTTCTTCTTCCTCCTTGTTGAGAACGGTCTGGGCGATCTCGGCGATCCTGGGGTGCGGCCGGTCGCCGAGATGCGGGGTGTCGCGGATCGCCTGGAGTTTCTGCACCAAGTTGGCGCCCGGTTGGGAGAGCAGGGAGGCGCAGGTCGCGATGCACTTCTTCTCCTCGGCGTAGAGGACGTGGAGGAGCAGCCCGGTGATGAGGTCGTGAGCCGTGAGATCCCAATGGGTGCGTTTCTTGTCGCCTCGGGGGTCGAGGACGCTGTCGGCGATGATCATGCAATCGCGGATCTCGTCGCGCCCCTCGCGCACTTCGGCCAACGGGTTGTAGCGGGCGCTGGTGTCGGGATCGGTGGGGTTCCAGAGGAAGACCGGCTGGCCGAGCTCGTCTCGGCGGTAGCCGGCGGTACGGAAAGCGTTCTCGGCCTTGACGTCGAGCACGACGGCCGAGCCGCGCCAGGAGAGCAGGGTGGGGATGACGACGCCGACGCCCTTGCCTGCCCGGGAGGGGGCCAGCACCAACGTATGGCGGGCCTTGGTCAGGGTGAGGGGGCGCAGCCTGCCGCCGGCCGCGACCGTTGCCAGGAAGACTGCGTCCTCCACGACCAGGGTGTCTCCCAAGGGCTCGCGTCCGAGGAGCCCGGCCGCCCGGACGTCTTCCAACTGGGCGAATCGCGCCGAGCCATGGAGGTCCGGGAAAGCCGGCCCGGCGGACCTGTAGAGGAAGAGAGCGCCGTGAGCGACCGCCAGCAACACGGCGCCGCCCAGGGCAAGCCAGCCGTACCCCGGCATCTCGGTGGCCAGGACCTGGGACTCCCGGTAGCGCAGGAGCCAAGCGAGGATCATCCACGGGTGGTAGAGGCCGGCCCGGGACAGGGCGGCAAAGACGGCGCCCGCCAAGACGGAGAGGTGGGCGGCGGGCCACCGCCGCCTCACCGCGAGCCCTGCGGCGAGGACGCCGCATCCGAGAGCCAGGGCGATGCCGAGCGAGGCGGGGAGCGCGCCCGCCGGTGGCAGGGCGGGCTTGCCGAGCAGCGGCGAATAGGACAGGCGTGCCGCAAAGCACTGAGTCAACAGCGACCACCAGAGGAGGAGCTGGACGGCGCCGAGGGCGAGCCCGCGCCGGGCCTGGGCCTCGCGCTCGGGCGAGGGGAGGCGGTAAAGCGGCCGGTCTTCAGTCATGCCGGAGCCGGCTCCTCAGCTTCCAGAAGGCTCCTCCCGAAAGAGCCGTGGCGGCGAAGACCAGCAGCCCCGGTATGGGATGCAACTGGCCGATCAAACCGGCGAGCGGTACCGGCCCGAAGTATCGGCTGTCCCAGGATCTTGGGTCGGACTCGCCGTAGAGCCAGACCGTGGCCGGTTCCAGACGGTAAAGGCCGGCCGGCACCCGGGCAACGGCCCGGTTGCGGCCGTCCCGAGCCCGGCGGGCGCTGTGCGGCAACCCGTCACCGTTGACCAGGACGCCGCTCTCTCGGACCTCCACCAGGTCGGGAGCGAGGCCGGCGACTTTCTTGATCAAGGGTGCCGTGTTGCAGGCGCACTCTCCGGGACCTAGATAGCCACGCCGGGCGGCGGAGCACGCGGCCTCCCGGGGCAGGCAGATGGCGATGACCGCTCCCCGGCGAGGAGCGTCATGCCAGCGGTCCAACAGATAGAGGCGGCGCGGCATCGAAGCGGAGAGATTGGGCCGGACCACGAACGGGCAGGCGGCAAAGCTGAGGACCAAGAGCAGGAAGGACCAGTGGAAGAATCTCACCACTGAAACTTACCGATCTGTAATTTTATCCGCAAGCAATCACAGGCGCAGCGCGATCGAGGCCACCTTCGCCACCACTCCAATCACCCGCAGAGCCGCGATCGGAAGGCTCGTGACTTGGGCGGCGGCTTTCAGGAGAGCGGCCCTCGCCGCGGCCGGTGAGAGGTTGAGCGAGCTGCGCAGCGCAACGTTGAGGACCCGGAGCGAGTAGCGCAACGCACGCTCGGGGCTGTTGGCCTGAGCCCGGGTCCCCTGGTGGAGGAGGACCGAGACGATCTGGGAGTGGGAGAGTCCCTGGGCGACCGCCGATTCGGCCCACCGGATGTCGGCCTCCCGGGGCGAGAGCTCCTTGCCGGCGCCCAGGCGAAACTCGGCCAGGGTGGGAAGGCCTAACGCATTGCAGGCCTCGGCGGCTCCTCTCTGAGTCTCTTCCAGGTGAGCGGCGAGGTAGCGGGCGGTGGGACGGGCTTGGCGATACTCCCGGCCGGTCGCCTCCACCAATTGGGAAGGCTCGAGAGCGACGGCCCCGAAGCGGTCCCCAGGGCTTGCCGCCGGCTGGCCATAGGCGAGCCGTGCGGACCGCTCCAGGTAGCGCTGAAGCTGAGACGGCAACTCTTCACCGGCAGGCGCGTGACGGACCCAGACGTCGAAGCGGTCCGGCGCCGTTTGCACCACCAGGGCCGGCTCGAAGCCAAGGGCTCGGGCGTTGGCGATCTGCGGCTCGGAGACGGAACGGATGAGCTGAAGGGCGGGCTCATCGCTCGGCCGGATCTCGATGGCGGTCCCGGGAGGAACCGCCCCCAGATGCTGGCGAGCCTCCTCGGGAGCCAGGCCGCGAAGATGCCGCGGCCTGGCTGAAGGTTCCGTGAGCCTCAGGTCGACGCGCGGAGCTGCCAGAGCGTCGATCTGGCTTTGCAGCGCGTCCGGCGGGGGGCCAGGCTGAGGCCCCGGGCTCGGTGCGTTGGCGAGGCTGCCCCCGAGGGTGAGGTCCTTGCCGGCATGGAGGCTCGTGAGGGCCGCGGAGAGCCCTGAGTCGCCGGTTTCCCCGAACCGGCGTTTCAGACCCTGCCAGGTCAGCTGGCGGTCGAGGGTCTCGCCGGGCACGAGGTGCTCGCCGATCTGGTAGACGAGGGAAGGGCGGCCGGCGGCGCTTTCGACCGAGATCTCGATCCCGGCGAGCCGGAGCCGGGCGGCAAAAATGCCCGGCGAGGGCGCGGTGGCGAGCGCCGCCTCGGCGTAGGTCCGGATCAGATCCGCCGCCAGGGCGGCCTCCCCCGGGTGGCGAGGCCTGGCCTGGCGGGCCGCCTGCACCAATCCGGAGGCGGTGAGGCGCAGTGCCGTCGTGGCCGCGACGCGGGGCGAGCTGAAGGCGCCGAGCAGAGCGAGGGCATCGCTGGCGATCCTGCCCGGTTGGCCGGCGTGACGGACCGCGGTCTGTAACAGCCGGGAGGGGTGGGCGAGGCTCGCCAGGAGATAGCGCGCATTGGCCAGGGAGGCCAGGGCGCCTGGACCTTCGCGGCTCAGCTGTTCGGAGGCGCGGGCCAGAGGGCGGCGTCCGTCCTCGCGAAGTGCCTGGGCGAGCTCCGCCGTCCAAGGACGCCGCTCGACCGTAGAAGCGGCTACTGCCTGAAGGTCGATCCCATGGTGGCTGCGAAGGCCGGTTGGGGTGAAGGCCGGGCCGAGCTGACGCGCATCGAAGTCCCGGCCCTGGAGCCGGTAGGTCAGCCCGCGAATTTGGTTCCCGTCATCGACCGAAAAGACCGGGACGATCCGTGCCGCCTCCAGGGACTCGAGGAACGTTTCTGGCGAGCCCGCGGCCTGGGTGGCGGCCAGCGAGATCCGGTCCTGGACCTCTTCGAACAGATCGCGCGGGTTGGGAGGGCTTTTCGGCAGCTCCTTGGAGATGGCGGCGAGCAGTTGGAGATCCTCCACGGGATCGGGCGGTGGAACCCCCAGGTGCTCGGACAAGCCGGAAAAGGTGTGCTCCGCTCCCAGCGAGCGGCCGGAGACGAAGACGCCTCGATATTCGTAGGAGATCCCCAGGACCGCCTGCTCCCGGGTGAACAGATGCACCTTGACGCCCGCGCTTTCCAACCGGAGCACCAGGTCCGCGAAGGAACCGCTGCCGCCAGCGGCGCGCTCCACCAGGGCGGCGATTTCCGGCAGAAGAGCCACCTTGTCGATCGAGGCAGCGGGAGCGAGCTGGACGCCGATCTCGTCCAGGAGCGCCCTCTCGCGGCTCGGGTCGAAGACGATGCCGTGGCCTTGTGCGAGCCCTGGCAGGTCGAGCGACGTGTCGAGGTCCTTGTGCGGCTTGTAGAACCGGTCCCCAAAGCCATAGGCAACCTGGACCGGTTTGCCGTCCGCGAGGTAGAGGCGCAGCTCAATCTTCTCGGAGGCGAGACGGTCCACGAAATCGGCCGCGTCGCCCGAGCTCGAAGCTGCACGCGAGATGGCCGCGCTCAGGGCCTCCAGCAGAGGACCGTCTGGAGGCGGAGGGGGGGAATCGCTGTGGTTGACGGCGACGGTCGTTCGCTCGAGGACTTCGGCGTCCCGGGTGCTGTCGGGAACGATTCCGAAATGACTTTCGAGGCCACGCAACGAGAAGCTCCGGACCGAGGGATGAAGCGGGAATCCGGCTATCGCGCGCCGAGTAGCCGATGCCTCTCAACTCGCGCGTCGTCTCGTCTCGAAAGATGGCGACGTCAATCTCCGACGCCTCCGCCAGGAGCACGAATTCGGTGAAGGAGCCTTCGGCCTTGAGGGCGGCAGCTTGGAGCGCTCTCGCCACCTCCGCGCGGAGCTGCGCACTGGGAGGCGTTCTCTCTCGCCCCCCCTTGCCCCGCCCGCCTCGGCCTTGGGGACGCAGACCAAAGCTCTTCTCTAAACCTCCTAACGAGCACCGGGGGCCCAGGCCGGTCCCGGAAGACCTGACCGGTCCCTGCGAGTAACTGACCCCCTGGGGGCGGCCGGTGGAGGAGGTGTGAAGGTTCAGGGTGACCCCCTGGGTCCCCAGCAGCTCGGTGAAGGACGCGAAGTCCGCCGCCGAACGAGCGGCGTCCTCGACCAGGGTACGCAGGGCAGCCTGCGCCTCACCCGGGCTTTCACCAGGAATCCGGCCATCCTGCGAGCCAGCGCGATTTCCCGGGGGAAATTCCGGACCGGAGCTGGCGAGACTCTTCCGGACGCTCCCCCAGGTGAGATCCCGTCCAAGCTCGGTGCCGCTGTAGTACCGGCCGTCCGCCTCGGAGGCATAGGAGATCCCACGCACCGCGCCTTGGGGACTGCCATGGAGCTGGAAGTGAATCCCCTGCGTCTGAGCGCAGGCGAGGAAAGCCGGGAGCGAAGGCGCTTCGCGAAGGGCCTCGCGGACCTTGTGGGCCAGGGCCTCCTTTTCGGACGGCGCCGCGGAGGGCTCGGAAGGAATTGAAGCCTTGGCTCCCGGCGCCAGGCCGTAGCTCCGTTTCAGGCCCCCCAACGTATAGGAGCGTCCGAGCTGTGAGCCGGAGAAGGTTACGCCGTCGATCTCGTAGGTGAGGCCGTGGTCTCTGCCGAGCCGATCCTGGAGCACGCGGACCGCGACGCCCTCGCGTTCGAGGCCCTCGAGGAAGGTGGCGAAGTCGGGCGCGTCTTGTGCGGCGATCCGGATCAGGTGCTGGAGCTCGAAGCGCAAGCTCGGCTCGCCCTCTCGGTGGGCTTGTTCAACCTCTCCCCGTGTCAGGGCGCGCTCGGCCGCCTCCGAGCTGGAGGGGACTCTGCGGAGCCCGAGCTCCTCTTCGAACCCCCGCATCAGCCGCTCGCCCCTCTGCCATTCAAAGGAGTCCCGAACGCAGCCCCCGCCGGGGTGGATCCGGCAGACCACGATGTGCACGTGGTCGAAGTGCTGATCCGTGTGCCGTACCAGCACGAAGCTGTTGTCGCCGTAGCCCATGCCTTGGAGGTAGCGCGCCGCGACGTCTCGCCACTGCGCGTCGCGCAGGTGCTCGCCCGGCGCGAGGCTCAGGCTCATGTGCGTCACGAGATTCTCGACCCGGGGATTCAGCTGCCGATACGCCTCGAAGTCGGCCAGGACCTCGTCGACGCCCGGGTCGGCGACGCTCGCGTCGAGGACGTAGCCTTTGGCGGCGTCGAGCACATAGCTGAGAAGGTCTCGGGGGCTATGGGTTTTGGGGGGGATCTTCTGGATCATGGGACGGCTTTCTGTGGCGGGTGAGCCCGAGCAACTCGTGGCGGAAGGTGACGAGCAAAGTCCTCAGCTCTTGGAGGTCGGGGAGCGGACCGGGAAAAGGGCTGGGGATGCCGGCGTTCAAGTGGTGGGCGAGCTGGTTGAGGTTGGCTCCGATCCGTGCCAGGGAAGAGAAGGCCTCGCGGTTGATCTCCGGGATCACGACCACCGGCCGTCCCAGGGCGGCCTCACGGATGTACTGAGCCAAGGGCTGGCGAGCCCGCTGTGCGGCCCCGCGCAGGGCCGCCGCTTCCCCGAGGTTCACATGAAGCAGCAGTCGAATGGCTCGGCGCCTGAGGGCGTCGAGCCTGGGACGGCCGCCTTTGCGTTTCGCATTTTTCAAATCCGGCGCTCCCTGGAGTGCCGGTGGGGGGCGGCGCCTTGGCGCGGCCCCCAGGTTCTGCGCGGGTTTCGCTACGGCGCAGAACACGGCTTGCACCCCGATTGAAAATTACATCTCAGTAATTTTATCCGGTCGCGAAGAGGCGGTCGAGTCTGGGAGAAGCCCTCATTGCCGCGGGTTCGCTTCGCCCATAAGATTCGACAGGTCCAGGAAAGGTAGAGATGGGGATTAAACCGAGCGATGACGCTTCAAGAGTAGGCCGGCAGCTCAGTGCCAGCGAATGGCGATTGCTCCATTGCGTCTATTCGTTGGCCGAAGGCGAAGAGCCCACCACGGCCGTGGCTCTCCGAGAGCGTCTGGCCTCTCCTCCCTACAGCCGGGACTTGCGGCTCAACCACGTCCAGGTCATGTTGGGTCGTATCGAGGCCGCCGGTTATGTCACTTCGATCCCAATCCCCCGGGCGATGGGCCAAGCGGGTCGAATGGAGTATTCCTATCGACCAGCTCTTGGGTACGAAGAGGTGTTCGACCAATTCGCCCGCCGTGTCCTCGCGGACCTTGTCATCGGCAACGACTCCCGGGCGAAAGTGATTCTGCTTCGTCTTCTCGAGGAAGAGGAGATCGCTTCGGGCTCACCCTTGGAAGGTGACGGGAAGAGCCGTAGGTCTCGAAAGCTGGGCAGCTCACGCTGAAGACCTGGGTCTGCCGACGGAGCCAAGAGCACTTCGTCTGGTGGACGGTGGGTGCCCTGTAAGTGGTAAGGCGGGCTGCCGCGGCAGCCCGCCGGAAGGTCTCTTTGGTGAAGGCTCTCCTTTAGTCAAGGGTGGAGGAGGCGCGGGTCTCCGTTTGTCCTTGATCGAGGTCCCCCAGCAGGCGGCGGATGAAGTTCTCGGCCTCGGCCGCCGCCCGCGAGAGCGAGGGACCATGCCGATGCAGATACACCCGATCTCCGAGACTCGCGGCTTCATGCCCCAGGAGTTGGCGGGAATGGTCCGGCACGATTCCTGCGCGCGGATGGATCGTCTTGATGGTGTGCCGAGTCACCTTGACCGGAAGCCGTAGTGATCCCTCTCGGATCACTTTTCGAGCTTCTCCTTCGTAGCCGATGAGGCGGGCCGCAAGGATCGAGGAGGGTTGGTTGGGTGGTTCGGTCTCGAGTAGCTTACGAGCTTCAAGAAGGAGCCGTTCCCAGGGCTCCGTAAGCCTCGCCATCTGGGTACCCGGAAACCTTCCGGGAATCAGATCATCGCATCCAAAAGGCCTTGGAATCTCCTTGAGGCACCTGAGCGCGTCTGGTCCCAGGTAGATCACTCGTCCAGCAGAACGGCCTCGCTCTCCCTTGGCACGGGGAACCTCAAGCCGCGGCAGGTCATAGTCCGAGCGAAGCCAGGAGGTTTTGCCTTTACAGAGCTCCTCAACGTGCCGGCATCCTGTATAGAGAACGACCCTCAGCGCGAGGAGCGATCGGATCGAAGGATGGAGGCGTGAGTCAGGAAAGCGGAAGGCCGTTCTCTCAAGATTTCGCAGGGCGACCCCGATCGCGGTCAGGTCGGCATCCTCGAGGTAGTTGACTGCGGCAGGAGCATCCAGGTCGTCAATGACCGTCAAGGGGTCGCGGACGATCCAACCTTGTTTGCGTGCGAACTCCCAAACCATCCGGAGGGCGGCTACGACATGGTTCGCGGTATGGCGACCCGAGGCCCAAGGACGGGAGGCCTGGACTCGTCGCATGACCTCGAAGGGTATGGCGCGAAGGCGGCTTGGAGAGAGATTGGCGAACTGAGAGAGTGTGAGATCGCCAAACATTGGAACAAGATGGCAGCTCCAGAGACCCTCCCGGTGCTCGAGAGTTCGCGGTGACCTCGTGGGAGCTCTACGCATGGCGTAGTCTTCACGGTAGAGGCGCCACAAATCAGCCATTAGCAGATTGCGGCCATTTCGCAGAGTAGGCTGCTCCACCTCATCTTCTAGTTCTCGTAGTTTCTTGCGCGTCTCGTATCGCAGAGCCTCAAGGTCGTCGGCTGAGATGGCAGGGTCCACCACCGCTATTTTTATCCAGGCCTTGCCGCGATCAGCCCTGGCTCCGATTTGAATCTCCTGACGGAGAACACGGAGGGCGCAACCAGGAAAGGCGTCCCGGCCCGTCTCGTAGATGAAGTACGGGGAGCCGGCAGACAGTTGCGTGTAGGATTTACGAATGACAGAGACGTTGATCTTCGGCACTTTAGGCATTCCGAGCTTCCTCCCCCCCAGAGAGCCCCTGGGGTTGTACACGTTGGGTTGTACGCGTACTCGGGTAGCAAGGACGGAGAAGGGCGGAGGTCGACGCTCCTTTTGACTCGAAGGGCGGGGGGTTCTGGGTACCCGACAGAGGTACCCGGACTACGGCGGACCCCGGTTACCCCATGTGCTATCATATGGGGTTCAGGGGGTCCCGGGTTCAAATCCCGGCGTCCCGACCAATTTATCCCCTAAAATCAAGCACTTAGAGCCGGTCGAGAGCGAATTGGGTCAGGGTTTTCGGGAATTGGGTCACAATTGGGTCAGGTTTCCCCGCAAAAGAGGACCCTTCCCTCCTGAATCGCCTCGACTTGGTTGGCGCCAGGCTTCCTGGCGGTACTTCTGTGCGGCTCCCGGGCGGGAGCGCATGATCCCGGCGGACAAGGCCCTGTTCCGCTGGCCGGCCCCGAGATGACCCAATCGTGACCCAATTCCCGAAATCGAGTGGGACCTTCTAGGAAACCTCGCGCACCAGCCGGAAACCCAGGCTGAAGCCCTGGTCGTCCGGCGAGTGGGTATAGCGCAGCGCGCAACGGCTGCTGTTGGCGTCGAAGTACCAGCTGCCCCCACGGATGACGAGTTTGTACACCCAGGGGCCGCCGCGTGCGTCCCAGACCCGCTCGGCGTAGAGCCGCCCGGCCTTGGGGTCTTTCACCGGTCCGGAGGGGTAGGGGCCGTACCAGTCCTCCGTCCACTCCCAGACGTTGCCATGCATGTCCTCGAGCCCCCATGGGTTGGGGGGATAGCTGCCGACCGGCGCAGGGGCTCCGAGGAAATCTCCCCCTGGGGCGTCACGGCCATCGAAATTCGCCTGCCGGGTGGTGAGCGTGGCGCCGGTGGAGAAGGGGGTGCGCGTTCCGGCCCGGCACGCGTACTCCCATTCGGCTTCGGTGGGAAGCCGGAAGCGGCCGCCCGGGGCCGCGATTCGGTCCAGATGGCGGATGTAGTCCTGGATCTCCGTGAAGCTCACCGTCTCCACCGGACAACGGTCGCAGCTCTTGTGCTGGCTGGGATCGTTGCCCTGAAGCTTTCTCCATTGCTCCTGGGTGACCTCGTACCGGCCGAGATAGAAGCCACGGGAGATCTCCACCTCGTGCTCCACCTCGTCGTCCTGCCGGCTCGGCTCGCCAGGGGGGCTTCCCATGGTGAACCGGCCGGGAGGGATGTAGACGAAGTCCATCCCCGTCACGGGCTCCCGCCAAGTGGCGGGAACCTGCCGGCCGCTCGCCGTGGCGGCCTCGCGCCAGCACCCGTACCACAAGCTCGGACCCAGGAGCAGGAAGCCGAGCGAAAGCTTTGGCATGTCTTGAAAGCCTCTCACCATGCCCTCGGAACGCTAACACAGTCGTCCAAGTCACCCCGCCAAGCGACCGCCAGGCGCCTGGACGCGAAGGCCGGCCCGCAGAGCCGAGCCGTCAGCCTGAGTCAAAGTACGCGGCATGCTTTGCGCTGAAGGCAAGCAGAACCGAGAGGTTGCAGAGCTTCTCGGAACTACGCGCGGGACCGTCGGTCTTTGGCGCCGCCGGTTTGCGGCCCAGCACCCCCGGTTTACGATTCACTTCACTCCGACGAGTGCCTCCTGGCTCAACATGGTCGAGCGCTTTTTCCGCGACCTGACCCAGAAGCAATTACGTCGAGGAGTCTTCCGTAGCGTTGAGGAACTGATCGCTTCCATCGATACCTACCTTGTTCAGCACAATGGAGATCCGAGTCCCTTCATTTGGACAAAGTCAGCCAGCGACATCCTTGAAAAGGTCACCCGTGCCCGCCAAGCTCTGGTTAAAACCGCCTCTTTGTGACGCACTACACCAGGTGCCCGAGGAGATGCAGCGGAAAGCCGGCCCCGCGGCTCGCGGGGTCTCCGCTCAAAAGAAAAAGGAAACGGAGTCGAAGAGTCTGGACAGAAAGAGAGGAGCGCTTGAGAGCGCTTGGCCTCCTTTGCGCTCGCCAGATAAACCAATCCGGCGGGCGCAAAGGAGAGGGACTGCCTGCTATGGAATGTTCCCGCCGCCGACGGCCTGCATCATCTTGAAGAAGACGTCGGTGTTGTCCATCACGCCCGTGAAGAGGGACGCTCCGGGACCGTAGGCCGAGATGGGGACGTCCGATCCGGTGTGGGCGGCCACGGCGTCGTTGACCTGGCCGGTGACCAGGAAGGCGCCCGCGGTGTCACGGGCGGCCGGCCCGCCCGGGTAGGAGTTGAGCGGCGACTGGTCGTTGAAGGGCTGCTGGCTGTCGCGCAGGGGCCGGGCGTTGGTGAGCCAGTCCTCGTTGCGCCGGCAGGAGCATCCTCCCGGGCCACTCCGTAGCCGCGGATGGAAACCCGGCGGCCCGCAAAGCTCCGGAGCTTGGCCGAGTACTCGAGCCCCCGCGCGCCGATGGGGCCGAAGATCTCGTCAAACCGGACCTCGACGGCAGGCTTGGGTGGGACGGTCTGCCCCCAAGCCCTTAGGGCGCAGAGGGACAGGGCAAGCACAAAGCAGACACGAATTCCTTGCATGGCGGCAGACTACGGAAGGCTCGTGGCAGCCGGGCGACGGGGCGTTGTCATGGAGATGAACATCCTGTAAACGGTGAGGAGCCGGTGCTGTCACCGCTTCGCCATGCCGGCCTCTTAGACTTTCCGTTCTCCTGAAGTCGAAAGGCTGACCATTGCCGCCGGTGCGGCGCATGAGGGGTGAATGCTGACGAGTAATCTGCCGGAGCGGGGCGCTGTCGAAGTGCCCACCATGGCCTGGGTGGAAGGGCTTGCCATCCGGCCTTTCTTCCAGCCGATCCTCGACCTATCCACCGGGCAGCCCCTCGGTTATGAGGTGCTCTCGCGCGGCACGGCGCCTTTCGGCTCGCCGGATTTGATGTTCGGGATTGCCAAGGAGCTGGGCGTCCTCTGGGACCTGGAGCGCGCCTGTCGGATGGCCGCCCTCCAGCGGATCTCCGCGCTGCCGCCGCGGCTGCGCGCCTCGCGGTTCTTCCTGAACGTGAGCCCGCAAATCCTCTCCGACCCCCGGTTCATCGAAGGGTTCACCTTGGCCGCTCTGCGCGAGCTCGGGCTCGACCAGGAGGGGATCGTGATCGAGATTACGGAGAAGGACTCGATCCACGACTACAAGCGTTTCGAGGAGCTGATCCGCCACTATGAGGGACAGGGCTTCCGCGTCTCGCTGGACGACTTCGGTTCGGGCCATTCGAGCCTCGTGACGCTCGTGCGTTGCGTCCCTCACTTCCTGAAGCTCGACCAGGAGATCGTCCGTGGAGTCGAGAGCACCCCGTACAAACAGAAGCTCGTCCGGGCGCTCGTCGCCTTCAGCCACAGTGTGGACGCCAAGCTTGTCGCCGAAGGGGTGGAGACCTGGGAGGAGCTGGAGACGCTCATCGGCTTGGGCGTGCGCCATGCCCAGGGGTTCCTTCTCGGCCGGCCCGCACCCGAGCCCGCGGGCATCGAGAGCGGCCTCCGCGAGCGCCTGGCGCGGCTGATGCGTGATGCCGAGAGCCTGGCCCTGAAGCACGACGAGAGCCTGCGGAGCCTGCTGGCCCCCTGCATTCCCGTCGAAGCAGGCTCAGTCCTGGTCGAAGACCTGGAGCATCTCTTCCGCCACTCGCCGGGTACGGATCACGTCGTCCTGGTCCAGGACCGCAAGCCGGTGGGACTCGTCACCCGCGTTTCCTTCTACGCCAAGACGGGAGGGCCGTTCGGCTATCCTCTCTTCCAACGCAAGCCCGCCGAAGCCGTGGCCAAGAGCCATCCCTTGGTGGTACCGGAGCGCATCCGGGTGACCACCCTCTACAGTCTGGCCATGGGTCGCCTGCCCGAAGACCTTTACGATCCTGTGCTCGTGACCGACGAAGCCGGTGGGCTTGAAGGAATCGTGACCATCCGCCAGCTCATCCAGCGCGCAAACGAGCTCGAGGTTCAATGGGCGACCGGTGCCAATCCCCTGACCGGGCTGCCGGGCAACCCCATGATCCAGCGATGGATCCAAGAGGCGATCTCCCATCCTCCCTTCTCCCTGGTCTACGCCGATCTCGACCGATTCAAGGAGTACAACGACCGCTATGGTTTTGTAATGGGCGACGAGGTTATTCGCTTCACAGCGCGTTTGCTGTCGGAAGAGCTCGCGGGGCTTTCGCCGCGGGCCCACCTCGGGCATCTGGGCGGAGACGACTTCGTGATCGTTTGCGGCGGTCTGGTGGCAGAGCTGGCGCTGGAACGGATCTGCCGGATTTTCGATGAAGCCCGACTCTCCCGTTTCGATCCGGAGGACCGCGAGCGCGGCTTCTTCGTGGCGTCCGACCGCCGCGGGATGCGAGTCGAGGTCCCCCTCGTCACCCTGAGCCTCGCGGTGATCGACAGCCGCCACCTCTCCGTCGACGTCCACCCCGCGCACTTGGCGCAGATCGCGGCCTCGCTCAAGGCCCGGGTCAAGGGGATCACCGAGACCGGGCGCCGAAGCGGCTTCGCCTTCGAAAGGCGGGCCCTCCCAGCGGCCTGAACAGGTCTGCGCGGACGAAAGGGTTCACGGAGAGAGCTCCTAGATTCGAAGAGGCGGTGGAGCCTGGCCAGGCTAGGGGGCGGGCGTGTCTTCACTTCGGCGTCACTCCACCGTGACGGCGCCGTCACGTGTGAATGAAAGGATCTGTCTTCATGAATCTTCCCGCCATCCTTCGGGGGGCGCGAGTCCTTGCGCCCGTAGCCCTCGCCCTTGTCCTTGCGCTTCCCCGTCATGCAACGGCCGCCGCGTCACCTTCTCCCGATTCAGGAGGACCGGTCAAGCTCGTCGTGATCGTTTCGGTCGACGGCCTTTCCTGGCCTCGCCTGGAGAGCTACCGCCCCTGGTACGAGACGGGCTTCAAGAGGCTGCTGGCGGAGTCCCAGGTGGAGACCTCGTGCTTCTACCGCCACATCAACACCGAAACGGGGCCTGGGCATGCGTCCCTCGGAACGGGCGCGCCGCCCCGGGTCCACGGCATCGTGGCCAACCGGTGGTTCGAGGCGAACCCGAACGGCGTGGGGCTGCGCCGGCTCTACTGCACCGACCAGCCCGATCCCTCCAAGGTGCCGGGCCAGCCGCCGCTCTTCTACCGGGAGATTGAAAAGGAAGGGCGGCTCTACGTCTTCGCCCGGCGGCGGTCCCTGGAAGCCTGGGAGAAATCGGGGGAGATCGGCAACCAGGCCACCACCCGGATCGGCGAGGGGCCGAACGGCGAGACGCTGGTCTTCGACAGCGACGACGCCATCACCCTCTACGCCCTGCACCGCGCCCTGCCGCCGGTGCCTCTGCCGCCGTCCGGCAATGTCCCGGGACCGGCCAACCTGCGCATCCCGACTCTCGGGGACCGGCTGGTCGAGGCGAATCCGGCCTCCCGCGTCGTCGCGCTCTCCGGCAAGGACCGGGGAGCCATCTTCCTGGCCGGCAAGGACCCCCGCCACGTGGTCTACTGGTACGACCGGGACAGCGGCCGCTACGTCACCTCCCCGGCCTACGACGCCGACGGCATCGTGGGCGGCGCGGCGCGCGACCTCGTGCGGCGGTTCAACCAGACCCAGGCGGGCCCCCTGCTCGTCACCCGGTTCGGGACTTGGTGGAAGCCGCTGCCCCGGCCGCTCGCCGCGGACACCGCCGCCGGCTGGCCCCAGCCGGAGCCGAACCTGGCGCGCTTCCAGACGCCGGACCTGGGGCTCGGCTTCGATCACGACCTGACTCTCGCTCCCCGCGGCTACTTCGACGGCATCTACAACACGCCGTTCCAGGACCAGCTCCTCACCGACCTGACCCTCGCCTTCCTTACGGACCCGGCCTTGGCGCTCGGCCGGCGCAACGTGCCGGACCTCCTGGCGCTGTCCTATTCGGCCCACGACGTGGTCTCCCACGGCTACGGCAACGAATCCGAGGAGGAGCCTCGAGGCCCTGCGGTGGCTCGACCGGGAGCTCGGCCGCCTGCTCGCCGCCTTGGACGCATTGGCCGCCGCCGAGCCCAAGGGACGGGTCATCCTGGCGCTCTCGTCGGACCACGGCTTCGCGCAGCTCCCCGAAGTGGTGCGCCGCAACACCGGCAAGCGGCTGGGCGGCCGGCTCCAGAGCGACGGCGCGGACTCCCCGTATCCCAATTTCCAGGAGCGGTTGAACCGCGCCCTCTCCGAAGCCCTGTGCCTGGCTCCGGGAAGCCAGCCCGTCTTCGGGATCGAGGGCTGGACCGTTGCCTACGACCGTTCGGCCTTCCAGACCGTGGCCGGTCCGTGCGGCGAGGCCGGCAGGAGCGTGACCTCCGCGGACCTCGATCGCGTTTTTCCGGAAACCGTTCGGCGCCTATTCGGGGAAGAAATCGAAGACGTGCTGCTCATCTCGCAGCGCGAACGCTGGCCGCGGGACCATCCCGCCGTCCCCTTCGCCCTGAACGACTTCGACGCCCAGCGCTCCGGCGACGCCTTCCTGGTGCCAAAGGCCTCCGTCCTCATGCATTGGGACCCCGCGCGCGGCTCCGGCCACGGCACCCATCACGACTACGACACTCACGTGCCGATGATTTTCTGGGGCGCGCCGTTCAAGCCTGGCGAAAAGGACGGCGACTGCGCTCCCTACGACCTCGCGCCCACGCTGGCCGGCATCCTGGGCCTACGCCTGCCGGACGCCACCGGCAGGTCTCACGAGCCAGGGAACTGACGGCCACCTTGCGCGGCCGCCCCGGCTCCACCGGGGCTCCCGCCGCCGTGAAGCGTCCGGCCGCCGGAGCGTGGCGGCCTAAAATGCCCGCAGCGGACGGAGCTGCGGGCTCTTCTTGGATTGGTGGGACGCCATTCGCGTGAGGACGTCGTCCAGGATCGTCACGGCGTCCGCCAGGAAGGGGCCCTTGTTGAGCATCACGCACTCCGCGCGTTCGCCCATGGCGGCGTCGGTCATCTCGGCCCGCGACGGCGTCCCCTTTTTCACCAGCCGCTCCAGCACTTGGGTCGCCCAGATGACGGGCACGTGGGCGGCCTCGCAGATCCACAGGATTTCTTCCTGGATCTCGGCCAGCCTTTGGTACCCGATCTCCACCGCCAGGTCGCCCCGGGCGATCATCACCGCGAAGGGTTGCCGGCCGGCCGCGGCCACGATGAGCTTGGGCAGGCTGTGGACCGCCCGCTCGGTCTCGATCTTCGCCACGATGGCCTTGGCCCAAGGGTCGGCGATACGGGCGGCAAGCTCGTCCTGGAGGAGCTCCATGTCCTCCGGGTCCTGAACGAACGAGTAGCCGATCAGGTCGGCGTGAACGGCCACGAAGTCCAGATCCTCCCGGTCCTTGTCGGTGAGCGGGCTGAGGCGGATGTAGGTGCCCGGGAAGTTGAGCCCCTTGGCCGGCTGAAGCTTGTGGCCGCCGGCCCGCGCGTGGGTCACGCGCAGCAGCAGCCCCTCCGGGGTCCGCTTCTCCACGGTGCAGCCGATCTTGCCGTCGTCGATCCACACCGCGGCGCCGGGCGCCACCTGGTCCAGCACCTCGGGAAGCGTGCAGGACGCCTGGAAAGCCACCTCCGGATGGGCGCTTGGAGCCTCGCGCGTGAGGAGGAGGGCGTCGCCCGTGCGCAGCCGCCCGCCGCCGGGCGCCAGCACGTCGCCGGTGCGGGCCTTGGGGCCCGCCAGGTCCATGAGGACCCGGCAGGGATGCCCCGCCTCGCGCTCGGCGTCGCGGACGTGGCCGATCATCCGTTCCCATTCAGCCGGCGTGCCGTGGGCGCAGTTGATGCGCACGGCGTCCATCCCCTGGCGGATCAGCTCGCGGAGCAGCCCGGGATCGTCCGCCGCCTCGTCCGGCAGAGTCACCAGGATGCGCACGCCCCGGTGGCCCGGCGCGGGGCCGAGCGCCTCGTCGGCGTTGCGCAGCAGGCGCCGTAGCCCACGCTGGAAAGCGCGTGCGGGTGGCCTCTTCTCGGCGAGGGAGAGGTCGCGTTCCACCACGGCACCCAGCAGGGCGATCACGGCGTTGAGGTTGGCCAGGACGCGGCTTTCACTGCGCCCGAGCGACGACAGGCCCCAGGGCACCAGCGCCTCCTGGAACGGCCGCAGGTCGTGGTGCCGCAGCGAGAGATAACAGGCGAGGTTGAGGCCGCTGCCCAGGAACGCACGGCGCCAGATGTGAGGGCGCCAGGAGGCGTAGAGGCGGCGGCCTTCATTGTAGACGCTCCGCCGGAGACTCCCGCAGGCCGGCCAGCAGCTCATGAGGATCAGACAGTCCGGACCGTACCGGAGAAGGTGCAAGGTCAACCATGATGAATGGCAATCCCCCTGCCTCAGCATAATCCGGCCCTGCGGCAATCCGGTGACGGCCCTGTGAACACGCCGAAGTGACGGGGGCGTGACATTTTTGATGAAAACACCCTCGGAGCGGTTGTTGCCACCCGCCTCTCCATAGACTTCGCTCGACCTGGCAAGGAATTGTTGCGGGGCCGGAGGGCCGAAATGAAGAGAAACGTCTGTCGTGCCACGATCGTGGGCTTCCTGGGACTGGCTCTGGCGGTCTCCGGGCTCGGATGTCTCGGTTGCCGGGCGCGTCCGGAGGAACCGGGCTCGCCCGCGCCGGCGGCGAGGAATCCAGACGCCCTTCACCTCCTCTTCACCTATGGCTCGGAGAAGGAGGAGTGGATCAAGGAGATGACGGCCCGCTTCAACGCCGGCGGCCCTCGAATGGCTTCCGGCAAGGTGATCGAGGTCGAGGCCGTCCCCCAGGGCTCGGGTGAGCTGATCGACGACCTGCTCGCCGGCGCCCGGCAGGCCCACTTGACGAGCCCCGCCTCCGGCGCCTTCCTCAAACTCGGCAATGCGCAGTCGCGGGTCCGGACGGGTAAGGATCTGATCGGCGAGACGCGCAACCTCGTGCTGTCGCCTGTGGTCATCGCCCTGTGGCGGCCCATGGCCGAGGCGATCGGCTGGGGGCGCCGGCCGGTAGGCTGGAGCGACGTCCTCACCCTGGCGCGCGACCCGGCCGGCTGGGCCTCTCTCGGCCATCCGGAATGGGGTTCCTTCAAGCTGGGGCACACCCATCCCGAGTACAGCAATAGCGGCCTCATCTCGATCCTGGCGGAGGCCTACGCCGGCGCCGGCAAGGTGGCGGGCCTGTCCCTGGAAGATCTGAAGCGGCCGCAGACCGCGGGCTACGTGGCCGGCATCGAGAGCGCCGTCGTGCACTACGGCAGCTCGACGGGGTTCTTCGGCAAGCGGATGTTCGAGGGCGGCCCGGAGTACCTCTCCGCGGCCGTCCTCTACGAGAACATGGTCATCGAGTCCTACGGGCCCCAGTACCGGAAGCCTTTCCCCGTGGTCGCCATCTACCCGAAGGAAGGGACGTTCTGGAGCGACCATCCGGTGGGCCTCGTGGAGCGGGAGTGGGTGACTCCCGAGCACAAGGAAGCCGCGAAGATCTATATCGACTACCTGCTGGCCCGGCCGCAACAGGAAGCCGCGCTGCGCTACGGCTTCCGCCCGTCGGACGTCGAGATCCCGCTCGGCGCGCCGTTCGACGCGGCTCACGGGGTCGATGCCAAAGAGCCCCAGACGACCCTGGAAGTGCCGCCGGTCGAGGTGATCGACGCCGCCCTGAAGCTCTGGCGTGAGAACAAGAAGCGTTCGGACGTCACCCTCGTCCTCGACCGCTCGGGCAGCATGAAGGAAGAGGCACGGATGGAAAACGCGCGGGCGGGCGCGCAGCAGTTCGTCGAGCTCCTCGACGGCGAGGACACCTTTTCCTTCCTCGCCTTCAACGCCCGGCCGACCTGGATCATGGAGGACGTGAAGCTTGGCGACGCCCGCCCCCAGATCCTTCAGACGCTCGGCGGGATCTTCCCCGACGGCGGCACGGGACTCTACGACGCCATCGCCGCGGCCTACGACCGCAAGCGTGCGGAGGTCCGTCGTGACTCAGGCCCCAATCCGGGAAAGATCTCCGCCATCGTCGTGCTGACGGACGGCGACGACACCGACAGCAAGCTGTCGTTGGAAGACCTGCTGCGGAAGGTTCGGACAGGCAGTGAATCCAGGGGCGTACGCATCTTCACCATCGCCTACGGCGGCGGCGCCAAGAAAGCCGTGCTGCAAGCGATCGCCGACGCTACCCAGGCGCGCTTCTACGAAGGGAATCCTTCGAACATCCGGACCGTCTTCCGGGAAATCTCCACTTTCTTCTGAGGCCACCATGAGCGGAACCTCGGGTCCGAAACTGACCGGCGCCGGCAAGATCTTCGTCTTTTTCTTCGTCGCGGCGTGCCTGTATGGGGCGTACTGGCTCTTCCTGCGCCGGCCCGTGGGCCACGAGAACGGCGGGAAGCCGGACTCGCCGGGAGCGCCGAGCCCCCGGGCCTCTTCCGACTCCTCGCCGGTGGAGATCGGCATCGCCTACGGCACCGAAAAGGAACGCTGGCTTCAGCGGGCGGTCGAAGACTTCGCCAAGACCGATCCGCAAGTCAAGATCGATCTCATTCCCCTAGGATCCTTGGAAGGAGCGCAGGCGGTCCTGGGGGGAGACACCCGCATTCACGTGTGGAGCCCGGCGAGCTCGCTCTACAAAGAAACCTTTCTTCAGGAGTGGCAGGTCCAGCACGGTGGCGACAAGCCGATCCTCCGCGAGGAAAACCTGGCGCTCTCGCCCATGGTCTTCGTCCTGTGGGCGCAAAGGCATCAGGCCTTCGTCGCCAAGTACGGCGAGGTCTCCTTCAAGACCCTCTCGCAGGCCCTGGCCGAGCCCGCGGGCTGGCAGGGCATCGCCGGCAAACCGGAATGGGGCCTGTTCAAGCTCGGGCACACCCATCCCAACGAATCGAACAGCGGCCTCATGACGCTCGTGCTGATGGCCTACGACTATCACGCCAAGACCCGCGGCCTGGCGCTCCAGGACATCCTCGACCCGGGCTTCCAGACCTGGGCGCAGGCGTTCGAGCGCGGCGTGAGCGGCCTGCCGAACAGCACCGGCAACCTGATGCGGGAAATGGTCCTCAAGGGGCCGTCGGCCTACGACGCGGTGGTCGTCTACGAAAGCGTCGCCATCGACTACCTGAAGAACGCCGAGGGACGCTGGGGAGAGCTGCGCGTCGTCTACCCCGCCCGCAACCTGTGGAACGAAAATCCCTACTACGTCCTGAACGCTCCCTGGAGCAGTGAGGAGCAGCGGGAGGCGGCCGGCCGGTTCCTCGATTTCCTGCTGAGCGAGGACGTCCAGAAACAATCGCTCGTCCACGGTTTCCGGCCGGGCAATCCAGTCGTGCCCGTGCGTTTCGCCGGCAGTCCCTTCCTCGCCTACCAGCGCTTCGGCTTGAGCGTTGACCTGGGCTCCATGTGCGAATCGCCCAAGGCCGAGGTGCTCAACAACCTGTTACAGTGGTGGCAGCGGTCGGTCGGCTCCTCCTAGGCTCTTCCTAGAAGAACGCCGCCTGGAGCCGGTTCGGCGCCTCCCATGTTCGAATACCTGAAAAAAGCTTTCTGGGCAGGTCCAACCTTTCCCGGATTGGGACGGCTCCCCTTGAACGCTCTGGCGGCACTGGGCTTTACCATCCTCGGCCTCGGCCATCCCGCCTTCTGGCTTCTGGGCGCGGGGCTGGAAACCGCCTACCTGGCGGCCCTCGCCTCCAACCCGCGCTTTCAGCGCTTGATCGATGCACAGAACCGGAGCCAGGGTGCGCTTCAGGCCCAGGAAAGCCGGGACGAGCTGATCCAGAAGCTCGATCCGCCCGCCCGCAAGCGCCTCATCCTCGTCGAGGAAAAAAGCAAACGCATCCTTCAACTCGCCCGCGAGGCGGGAGCCAGCGCCTTCGACCTGGAGAGCCAGCGGGATGCTCTCGACCGGATCCTCTGGACCTACCTCAAGCTCCTGGCCGGCCGGCGGCACGTGGAAGCCTCCCGAAGCGAAGCCACCGAGGGCGATCTCAAGCGAAAGATCGCCGATTTGGAACGGAACCTGGCCGCCGCCGGAGAATCCTCCTCACTCCGGGAGTCGCAGGCGGCGACGCTCAAGATCCTCCAGCAGCGGCTGAGCAATCTGGGGCGTTTCGAGCAGACCTTGAAACAGGTCGACTCGGACCTCGCCCGCATGGAAGCCCAGGTCGATCTGGCCCTGGAGAACGCCGGCCTGCGAGGGAGCGGCGCGGCCGTCATGGCAAACCTGGAGTTGGCGAGCCAGATCCTAGACGACGAGCTGGTTTTCGGAGATCCGGAAGCCGCGGATTTCGCTCTCGGTGAGGTCTACGGCGCGCCTCCTCAGAAAGCGAGTGAGCGGGCCTCTGACCAAAGGCAACGTAGCGGTCGCACATAACCATCCTCGCGGCGAGGCGCCAAAGGATCGCAGGCGTGGGTGTGATCTTTGGCGCGATCTATCAGGATTGAGTCCTCGGGCGGCAGGCCCCGCTACTTCTTCCAGGCCCCCTCGCTTTTTGGCCTGGAGCACTACGAGACGAGCAAGGAAGACCGGCTCTTCGGCTACGCCTGGGGATCGCTGTCCGCCGAGGGCGAGGTCCGCCTCTGGCCTCTCAAGTACGTCCGGCGCGGCAGCGGCGAAGGGGCGTTCGCCCACGACGACCATTTTCCCGAAGATCCGGAAGGCGTCTCGATTCGGTGGCACCCCCAGGCACCGTCCCGCCGCGCCGCAGACCTTCGGCCCTACCTCGAGGCGCTCCGATCGGCATGCCGCAGGCGGGCGGAGGGAAACCCGGATCGAGACCGAGGAATTCGGGCATCCGGCCGTTGAGAGCGTGGCGCTGCTCTTCCGTCAAAGGGAGATCGGAGGTGGCGATGCGCCATTGGCCACCCTCCTTGGCCGCCGGTGACCGTTTTTGGTAAATTGAGCCGCCAGGGGCTCCGCCCCTGGACCCCGGAAGACGAAAGACAAGATCAAGAAGCTCAAGGTGCTCGGGGGCACGGCGGCGACACGGAAGCCGAAGTCGTCGCTGCGGTCCCCGGCAGGGCGCCTGAAGCGGCAGGCGGCCCGCAGGAGCTAGCGGGGAGGATCCAGCCGCCGCCCCTCAAGACCCGCCGCTCAGCGTCCTTGCTATCGAGGACCGGATCGATGGCTTCGTCCGCGTGCTCCGGCTTCGCGTAGGCGTTCTCATCCCAGGCGTCGCGGCACCATTCCCAGACGTTGCCCGCTTGGTCGAGGGTCCCGAAGGGGCCGCGGCCGGCGGGAAAGGAGCCCACGGGAGCCGGCTGGCCCTCTTGACCGCCGAGATTGAAACAAGCCCGGGTCTCATCCGGCGGCTCCTTCCCCCAGGGGTACTCTCTCCCGTCGGTCCCCCGGGCCGCGAATTCCCACTGCGCCTCGCTCGGCAGAAGGACGCGTCGGCCTGACGCCTTCGAAAGCCAGGCGCAGAAATCCTGGGCGTCGTCCCAGCTCACACCGACCACAGGCTGCTCCGGAACGGAAAACCGCTTGTCGCGCCAGTAGTCCGGCTCGCGGGCACCCGTCTTCTCCAGGAACACGGCGTACTGCCGGTTGGTCACCGGCGTCTCGGCCAGCCAGAACGGGGAGATCCGGGCCCAATGGACCGGCTGCTCGGCGGGATAGGTGGTGCCTCCCATGCGGAACCGTCCGCCAGGGATCCAGAGGAAACGGATGCCGGTGAGGGGCTCGGTGAATGGGTGGCCGGATGCGGACGGCGTCTTCGCTTCCAGGACGGCAACGGGTTGTTGGGCGAGAGCACGCCGGACCGTGGCCACACAGGCCGTTGACAGGCCGGAGCGCAGGTCGATCCAAGGGGCCTCCGGCAGGTCCCTCGGCAAGGCGGGAGCGTCGCCGCTGCCGGGGAGCTGTACGGGCACGAAGAGCCGGCGGCGGCGGGCGAAGAGGCGCAGACAGCGCTGTATCTCCGGCACGTCCCAGGCGGGCCGGCCGGAAGGACCCGCGAGGACGGCGACAGCCCGGGTGCCCTTGACCAACTCTTCCGTGAGCGGCTCTGCCGTGGCCAGGGCGACGCGCAACCCCGCCCTCTCCAGGAGCTGGGCGAGGCCGGCGGCACCTTCGTGATCGTCGGGGTGAGAGACGAGGAAGAGGTCGATAGTAGCCTGGGTCGATGCCGAGCGTGGACCGCTGACGCTCGGCCACGAGCTGCTCGGCCAGGGCCGCGACATCGGCGTGGGAGCTGCCCTGGAGACCGAGCGCCGGCTCCAGGAAGCGCGGGTCTGAACGGCCGCGCAGGAGGCGGAGCACGGCGGCCTGGCGCTCCGGCGGCTCGGAGGGAGCCAGACAGGCCAGGAAGGGCTCCAGGTCCACCTCGGCCGTCTCTTCCAGGCAGGCCCGCAGGAGGTCTTCCCGGGCGGGCAGCGCGGGCGAGGCGAGGAGGCGTTCCATGAGCGGCGCGAAGAGCCGGCGGCCGGGCAGCCCGGCGATCAGGAGGATCACCTCATGCCACCATTCTTCGTCCCAATGGGCCGCAAGCTCGTCCAGGAGGGCCTCGCCCCGGCTGGCGATTTCGAGGGCGGTCAGGTATTCCTGGAGACCGAGGTGGAGGAAGCCGTACTCCCGGGGCGCGTATTCAGCGAGGACGCCGGCCTCGCGGTGCAGCCAGGCGAGCACCGGGAAACCGTTGGGGTCCTTGCCCATGGCCGCCAGCCGCTCCTCCACGAGGTCGAGGGCTTCGAGCCACGTCAGGTCGTCGCGGCTGCCCCGTGCGTGGAGCGTCCAGGCGAGGAACCGCAGCACGGCGAGGGCCGTTTCAACGTCCAAAGGCGGCTCGCCTCCCGCCTCGGCCTCGGGCCGTTTGGCAACTCCCCAGCGGCCGAGCAGGACACGCAGGCTCTCGTCGTAGAACGCCACGCGTTGCCGGGGCATCTGGCCGCCGCGCAGCACGATGACGCAGAGGAGGGTGAGGAGCAGGGGCGAGCCGATCAAGACCTTCCAGGCCTGTGTGCCGTAGCCCGGCCCGTCGAGCGCCGCGGCCAGCCGTTCAGCGGCCCGGCGCGCCTCCGCCTCGGGGAAGTCGGGCAGGGCCCGCGGCGCCTCGCGGAACCAGAGGCGGACCAGGTGGCGGCACTGCTCCGCGTTCAGGGGCTTGACCTCCAAGGGGAGGAAACGGTCACTGACTTCGACCCGCCCCCCGTACCCCGCGAACCGGCAGGAGACGACCGCGCGGACTTGGCGGTCCCCACCGGCAAGCTCCCAGTCGAGAGCCTGGCAGACGCCGGCGCGCAGGGTCTCGTCCGCGATCTCATCCAAGCCGTCCAACAGGAAGAGCAGGCGGCCATGCTCCCAAAGGAGCTCCGCGAGGCCGTCCGGCAGGGCGCCGCCGCTCACCTCCGCGAGCTCGCGGGCGAGGAGAACCGCGAGGGGGCGGTTGCTTCCAGGTCCGCCGGGGTCATCCGGCGCAGGCGCAGGAAGACGGGGACGGTGCCGGCGGCGAGGCCGAGGGATTCCGGACCCTGGGTGAGGCACTGGTGAAGCAGCTTCAAAAGAGCCGTGGACTTGCCCGCGCCCGGATGTCCGAGCACCAGCGCGTGGCGGCCCGCGGCTTGCGGCGCCTTGAAGACCTCCTCGATCTTCAAGTCCTCCAGAGACTCCGGCCGCAGTCTCTCGATCCCCTTGCCGTCCGGACCTTCCATCTCGAACCGCTCCGGCCGGTGGGCGATCCGCAAGGGGACATAGACCTCCTCGAAGCGCATGCGGACGTCACCCCCGCCGAGGCCGATCAGGCTCAGGCCGCGGAAGTGCTGGCGCGCCCAGTCGCGGTAGGCCGCGAGGGCAGGGTCCTCGGGCTCTGGGACAGAGGTCTTGGCCGGGCGCCGGGGTTTCTTGCCGGTGACACCCCACTCGAGCTTGTCGAGCCCTTCGTCGTTGAGACCGCCCCGGAGGTCCACCCAGGTGAATCGCTTGAGAAACAGTGGCAGCTCGGGCCTCTTCGGAGAACCGGGGAGCAGCACGGGGAGCACCCGAAGGTCCCGCCGCACACATTCTTCAAGGCAGGCCCGCATCTCCGGGATCTCCCAGGGACCGAGCCCATCCTTGCCGACCAGGACCGCTGCCGCTGGAACCGCCTGGATGATGGCCTCGAGCTCCTCCTGCCAGGGCCGGCCCGGCGTCAGCTCCTCCTCATCGAGCCAAACCTTCAAGCCACGGTCGCTGAGCTTCTGCCGCAACTCGCGCACGGCGGGCTTGTCCTGGCTGTTGTGGCTCAGAAAGACGTCGAAGCTTGTGGGCATATAGGTGCAGAGGATTCTAACCGATCGAAAAGGGCCGGAGGCGCGGCGGATCGAACCACGCGGGCGATGCTGCACAGACGCTGTTGGGGGAGACTCCTCGGCGGTCCAGCGAAGGCATCTTGGCATCCAGGACATTCCGCCCGGGAGGGCGGTGCCCGGAGGAGGAGAGGATTGCAGCGGAATCCCCACAGGGCCTCCGGTCCGAGGAGATGGTGGTGTCGTGGAGACGAAGCTCCCCGGGTCCACTCTTGAGATCGAGTATGAGCATCGCTCGGTGCTCTTCGTTGCTCCAAAGGAGGTAATTGTCGGGGGCGAATCCAGCCTGGAAAGTCCATGTGAGAAGAGGTGCGGATTGAGATATAGAGTAAGGGCAACGGTTTCCCTTTGGGAGAACATCTCATGAGCTTTTGCCGCCTGCTTCTCGTCCTCTGGGGTCTACCCCTCCTGGCCGTTCCGGTTCGGGGGCAGGCCAGCCCGGAGCCGCGGATCACCTTTGAGGAGAACGCGGTCGTCGCGAGTGGCCTCACCGCGGGCCAGAAGGTGGCCTGGTTCGGCATCGAGCGCAGGGTTGACGAGGAGTTCTCCTTTGAGCTGATTCCCCATTACCTCATAGAGCCCGTGGCGGCGGATGGCGTGGCGAGGCTCGAGCTGGAGCGGCCTCCATCCCACGCCTCGCTGTGGGTGGCGGTGGATCTCCAGAGCGGCGCTCCTGAGGAACCGGGAAGGCTTGAGCTACCTGCCGCCGGCCTGCACCTCGCCCAGCCCCTTTTCGGACGTGCCTTGCAGCCACTGGGCCGCGCCGTGGATTCTGGAAGCCAACCGGCAGGGGATCATCCCCGGCTGCGGTGGCACCAACTTCTGCCCCGACAACCCTCCCATCACCCGCGCGCAGATGGCGGGGTACCTCGCCCGCGGCTACGACCTGCCAATCACGATTCCCCCGGCGACGGCGCGAACCCTGGATTTCGCCTACACCCAGGGCCTGCTGACCGAGGTGAAATCGGGCGCCCTGACGTATGGCTCGCTCTTCTATCACCCGAACCTCCTGGTGAGCCAGGTCACCCACGCCAACAACGTGATCGAGACCCAGACCAACGATCCCAACGGCATGCGCCGCCCGGCCGCCCTGACCACTTCCGGCCCGGTACCCTCCGCGAGTTGGAGCTCCGGAACCTACTCCTACGACGGCGCGGGGAACATCAAATCCATCGGCACCGCCGCCTTCACCTACGACAAGGTGAACCGCCTGGTCGCCGCGAGCCTCTACGACGGCCCCACCGGCGGCGGCACCCTCAAGCAGCAGAGCTACGCCTTCGATCCCTACGGCAACATCACCAGCATCACCACCAACGGCGGATCCCCGCGCAACACTCCCACCAGCACCTCCACCAACCGCCTGACGGGAGTTGTCGGCTACGATGCCGCGGGAAACCTGACCGCCTGGAACGGCGCGGCCTACCAGTACGACCGCTTCAACCAGATGACTCGCATGGTTTCCGGCTCGGAAGACTGGAGCTACATCTACACCGCGGACGACGAGCGCCTCTGGTCCTTCAGCCCCAACCTCTCGCGCTGGGCGATCCGGGATCTAGGCGGAAAGGTTCTCCGTGAATACCTCTCGGATACGAGAGGCTGGACCTTAGGATCCGACTACATCTACCGAGACGGTATCCTCCTGGCCGCCGAAACCCAAACCGGCCGCCGCCACTTCCACCTCGACCACCTCGGCACGCCCAGGCTGATCACGCGGGCGTCTGGAGACCGCGCGAGCTACCACGTCTACTACCCCTTCGGAGAAGAGGCCACCGCCTTCAACCAGGACACCGAGAGGATGAAGTTCACCGGCCACGAGAGGGACCTGGGGAACCCGAGCGGGGCGGGGGATGATCTGGATTACATGCATGCCCGGCATGAGAGCCCGGTGACGGGGCGGTTTTTGAGCACTGATGTGATATTGGGTCGACCTGGTCGACCCCAAAGTTGGAATCGGTACGCTTATACGTGGGGTAATCCCATGAGAAATATCGATCCCAATGGCAAAGTGGCGATCGAAGCCAGTCTCGTGGTGGTTGCCCTTGCCGTGCTGGCCTCGATACCTGCGCTTGTGCACGCTAATCGAATGGCGTCAGATGCGAAGTATCGGAACGAAGTCATTAAGGGTGCCAGGTTAACAACCGAAACGGCTACTGCCATGGTGTCCTCTGTGCTGAGCAAGACAACGAAGAAAGACAAGAACGAGAGAGAGTACGACGTTGCAGGACCGCTCCCATCGAAGGAAAACAAAGGAGGAGGTCGAGGCCGGTTCCAGACCTATGAGGATGCAATAGACCAATTGACGGGAATCTTAGATCAACAGGCACGTATTCGGAAAGGCCAAGCTGAGGGAGTCATTGACTCCGTGGAGAAGAGCCTGGAGCGGGTTGAAAACGCTCTTAAGGATATCATCGATCCCAAAGATGCGGACGTGGATCCAAAGGATAAGCCTGAAAATGAAAAAAACCAAAGCCGAAAATCCCAATGAAACGAAAAATAATAAGGTCAGGCTAACGTTCGCTCGGGACGATCTTGGGGCCCCAGTGCAGGAGCAGTCTGAGTTGGTGGTTGATTGGGATGAACAACTGGCATCCGCTTCCGCTCTCTTTAGGGCAAAGAACTATGCTGAGGCTGTGCCAATATTCGGGCTCTTTCTAAAGGCTCAGCCACTCCATGAGTGGGCCTCGCTGGGCTTGTTTCATTCGCTTTGGAAGCTTGACCGCAAGGAAGAGGCGATAGCCGAAATTCGACGATTTCGCGATGCAGGAGGAGATTCTTTAGAGTACAGGAGATTATTCAAGGATTTAGAGAAATTCCGTTAACTGCAAGCGGTCACTGGTCCAGGCCCAATTAGAGATCCGTTCTGAAAAACGTTCTTGCCATGATGGGGGCGCTCCTGGTTCGGCAGGATGTCTCGATCTTTGAAATTCAGAAGTTTTTTTATGCCATAGATGGGTCATCTGCCCGGATACCAGTCTTCGTCGATTATCCATGAGAGGGCGATTTGATGCTACTGCGAAATAAGATCAGCGTGCTTCTCTTTGCGGCCGGCGTCTTCTTGTATTTGATGATTTCTGATGCTCCTGCTGCGGTGCATTGGGTTAGTGTCCCTTTGCAGATGGCTATTCTTCTGTCGGTCAGCGCGGTTGCCTGGAGTCAAGCGTCTAGGCGCGTTCGCTTGTTGGGCATTATTTTTATTGGCCTGATTGGTGGTATTGTCTGGACGTATATTTCTAGCTTTGTCATTTCGGCTCTCAACCCTCTTCAGCTCATTTATTTTGTAGCAGGTAGCCTTGGTATCCTGGTGGAGGTGCTTGCTTTTCTTGGGTGTGTCTGGTTTATTGAGATGTTGCTGACTAAGCTGGGTTTGGAGAAATCAGTTGATGCTCGGTAAATGCGTCGACTGAAAAGATCGGCTAAACGTTGTCACCCCAAAATCCTGCGAACAATGGCCAGTCCGGAACAACCTTTGTTCCTATGCCGGCTGCTGACCTCCGAGACGCACCCGGAAAAAGGCCCGTCGGGCAACGGCGCCGTCACCTACACCAAGTACGATTCGCGGGGCCACGCTCTGCGCAAGACGGACGGTCACAACGACCTGGCCTTCACCTAGGACCACCGGTGTAGGGGGTCCTACGGCTATAGGTGTATTCTCGAACGACGCCACTATGACTGATGAGTTAGCTCATGCTATGGGGAATGTTCCTAAGGTTGGTAACCTGCTGGCTGATGTCTATACAGATTTAAATGAGGGTTTTTTGGCTGTCGGTGGGGATCTGGAGGTTGCATATGAAGAGACGCTTCGAGAAGCCGCTGAAAAGATCGGATGTGTTGCGGGCCAACCTGGGTGCGCTCCGAGCTTCCCAGTAGATAAAAAGAAAGGGTAGAAGTGGCAAGAAAATACTTCGCATATGGATTCGGGCTCAGCTTCGTTCTGCTGGCACTTATGTGCTCGTACGCCTTATCACCTACCTGGCGCCCGACAGTTTTGATGAATTTTGAATCATCCAGCGCTTATATCGGCAACCCGGCAGGGCTCAGGTACGCTTATTTACTCTATTTTATATTGAACATCCCGCCGGCCATTGTGGTAGAAATTATTTTAGATCGAATTAGGGGCATGACTTGGACAACCCCTGGCCTGAGTGCGGGAATTTGGCTGTTTTCTCAAGTTTCCATCTCCGGGATTTGGTGGTGGATTTTGGGGATGTTCATTGCCCGGATGAGGACGGACCGAGGCGCCGCTCGATGACAACGGCATCGTTCGGGTCGCCGGTGGCTTCGACCTGCCGATCACCATTCCTCCGAGCACGCCTCGAAAGCTGGACTTCGCGTATACCCAGGGTCTGCTGACTCAAGTCAGCTCCGGTACTGGAATCGGCATGGTCAACTACGGCCCCACCGGCGGCGGCACCCTCAAGCAGCAGAGCTACGCCTTCGACTCCTACGGCAACATCACCAGCATCACTACCAATGGATCCCCGCGCAACACTCCCACCAGCACCTCCACCAACCGCCTGATGGGCACGGTCGGCTACGACAGCGCGGGAAACGCGACCGGTTGGAACGGCGCGGCCTACCAGTACGACCGCTTCAACCAGATGACGCGCATGGTTTCCGGCTCGGAAGACTGGAACTACATCTACACCGCGGACGACGAGCGCCTTCTGGTCCTTCAGCGCCAACCTCTCGCGCTGGGCGATCCGGGATCTGGGCGGAAAGGTTCTCCGTGAATACCTCTCGGATACGAGAGGCTGGACCGTTAGGAACCGACTACATCTATCGCGACGGCCTCCTCCTGGCCGCCGAAACCCAAACCGGCCGCCGCCACTTCCACCTCGACCACCTCGGCACCCCAGGCTGATCACCCTGGCCTCCCGGCCCGGGTTCTCTGTAGCCGTTCCTGGCGCGCCGCTCTACAGCGTTTCGAAAATTTTGGTGTAAAAAGATGCCCAATACACACGCTGTTCTATGGAGAATGTGTAAATCGACGGGAGGTTCGCACAGTTTGGAGGCCGTGGCGCGTTCTTCGGCTGGCGAAGGAAGCTCTTCAGCGCCTGAATTACACAAGTTTGTCGATGAAGAGTGTATCTAGCTGGCTGGCGCAAGCTCAGTGGAGAGCCGTTTACACTCTTCACGAGAGAAATGTGTACGACATCACTTTGGATACACTGTGTGAGGTTGCTTTTGTGTATCTCTGGGCTCGAAACGGACTCTTCCGAAGCCTGGCACAAGGGCCGGTTCTCAGCCTCCCTCCTCGTGGATGGTGTATCTTCGGTAACGTTCTCGGAGAACGGAGGAGCAGAAACGGGTCATGATTGTCGCCAAAAGATCGAGGTTCCAAGTGCCTACCCTGGCAGGAGTCGTTCTCGCCCTGCTGGCGCCTGCTGTCCTCCTGGGAACGCCGGAGCCGGCTGCGGCTCCCGCCCAACCGGCGGCGCCGGCGATGCTGCGGATCGTGAACGCGCGCCTGATCGACGGCACGGGGGCTCCGGCCCGGCCGGGAAGCCTGCGGATTTCCGGCGACCGGATCGTGGCGGTGGGCGAGGTGGCGCCGGTTCCGGGTGAGGCGGTGTTCGACGCCAAGGGGCTCGTCCTCGCGCCCGGGTTCATCGACACTCATTCGCACGCGACTTCGGACCTGGCCGAGATGCCGGGGGCGCTCGGCGCGGTCAGCCAGGGGATCACCACCGTGGTGGGCGGGCAGGACGGCGACTCCACCCTGCCGTTGAGCGATCTCTTCACGCGTCTGGAGCGCGCCCCGGCGGCGGTGAACGTGGCCTCGTATTCCGGGCACGGCACGTTGCGCGAGAAGGTGCTGGGCGGGGACTTCCGCCGCCCGGCGACCGCGGTGGAGACCGCCGCGATGTCGCGCCTGCTGGAGAGCGACCTCGAGGCGGGGGCTCTGGGCCTTTCGACGGGTCTGGAGTACGACCCGGGGATCTATTCGAGCCGCGCGGAGCTGATCGAGCTGGCCAAGGTGACGGCGCGCCATGGCGGCCGGTACATCAGCCACGTCCGCAGCGAGGACCGGACCTTCTGGGAGGCGATCGACGAGATCCTCGCCATCGGCCGGGAGGCGAAGCTCCCCGTGCAGATCTCCCACGTGAAGCTCGCCATGCGGAAGCTCTGGGGCGAGGCGCCCCGGCTGCTCGCCAAGCTCGACGAGGCCAGGGCGCAGGGGATCGACGTCACGGCCGACGTCTACCCGTACCTCTACTGGCATTCGTCGCTCACGGTGCTCTTCCCCGAGCGCAATTTCGAGGATCTCGCGGAGGCCCGAAAGGTCATCGCCGAGATCGCGCCGGCCGAAGGGCTGTTGCTCGGCCGCTATCTTCCCAATCCTTCCTACGCGGGGCGTACCGTGGCCGACGTCGCCAAGGAGCGCAAGGAGGCGCCCGAGGTGACGCTGGTGGCGCTGATCCGCGACGCCGAGGCGCTGCGCCGCCAGGGGAAAGAGGGGGTCGAGAGCGTCATCGCCACCAGCATGGTGGACGGCGATCTCGACCGGCTCCTCGCCTGGCCGCACACCAACCTTTGTACGGACGGCGAGCTGGACGGCCGGCATCCGCGCGGGTTCGGGGCCTTTCCGCGGGTCCTGGGCCGCTACGTGCGCGAGCGCGGGGTGCTGAGCCTGGAAGAGGCGGTGCGCAAGATGACCTCCCTCGCCGCCGGTCACCTCGGGCTCCGGGACCGCGGCCGCCTCGTTGCCGGTGCCTACGCCGACCTGGTGCTCTTCGACCCGGCCACGGTGACCGACCGGGCGACGACGGCCGACCCGCACGCGCTCGCCACGGGAATCGAGCGCGTGTGGGTGAACGGGCAGGCGGTGTTCGCGGGCGGCTCCGCCACGGGTGCCAAGCCGGGGCGGGTCCTCCGCCGCGAGGGCTGTCCCGCAACACCCCAGGGGAAGCACCAGGAAGGATAGTCCGGTCCGGGGTGGGTGGAAGGGCCGGGTCTGTGCGGGCTCTCGCCCCCGGAGCATGATGAATATCTATCGCGATTTGTCTTATGCCTTGCGCCGGATGCGCAAGCGCCCGGCGGTGAGCGCGGTCATCGCCCTCACGCTGGGCCTCGGCATTGGCGTCAACGCCACCTTCTTCAGCGGTTTTTACGGGATGGTGCTGCGGCCGTTGCCTTTCTCGGAGCCCGGCCGCCTGGTGGCGCTCACGGAGTCGCAGCCGGCGCTTGGCCAGACCTGGCATTCGGTCTCCGCGGCGAACCTGCGGGACTGGCTGGCGGGTACCCGGGTGCTCGGCGGCGCGGGGGCGTTCACGCCGGCAAGCTTCAACGTGCAGTCGGAGGACGAGCCGCGGCGCCTTTCCGGCGCCCGGGTGTCGCACACTCTTTTCCCGGTGCTGGGGGTGCAGCCGGCGCTGGGCCGCGGCTTCCTGCCGGGGGAGGACGAGCCCAACGGCCCGCGGGTGGTCCTGATCAGCCACGACGTCTGGCGGGAGCGCTTCGGCGCCGGCCGGGCGGCGGTGGGGCGTACGCTGCGCTTGGACGACGAGGAGCACGTGATCGTCGGCGTGATGCCGGAGGGGTTCCATTTCCCAAACTTCGGCCAGGTCTGGATTCCCCTGCGCCGTTCGGCCGACACGCCGCGCGACGACCGGGGCCTGGAGGTGATCGGCCGCCTCGCCAACGGCGTTTCGCCGCGCCAGGCCCAGGAGAGCCTGGCCGCCGCCGCCGGCCGTTTGGCGGGCTTGTACCCCGCCACGAACCGGGGGTGGAGTGTGGAGGTGCGCAAGCTCCATGACGCCTGGCTGCCGCCGGTCACGCAGCTGGCGTCGGCGAGCCAGATGGTCCTGGTGTCCGGAGTCTTGCTGATCGTGTGGGCCAACGTGGCGAGCATCGTGCTCGCCCAGGCCACGGCGCGGCGGCAGGAGATGGCCGTGCGGATGGCGCTGGGGGCCACCCGCTTGGGATTGGCGCGCCTGATGCTCATGGAGAGCCTGGTGCTGGCGCTGGCCGGCGGCGCCCTGGGGGTGCTGCTGACCCGGCTGGGGGTGAGCTGGCTGCGCGGTGTGTCCACGGTGCTGATCCCCTATTGGCTTCGCTTCGACCTCGACCCGTCCGTCCTCTTCTATACGGCGGCCGTGACGCTGGCGACCGGGGTGGCCCTGGGGGTGCTGCCGGCCCTGCGCACGCCGCAGGGTTCCATGGGCGAGGCGCTCAAGTCGGGGGCGCGCACCGAGCCGGCCGCGGGGGGCCGGCTGCGCCGGATCCTGGTGGCGGCCGAGTACGCGCTGGCCCTCATCGTGCTGGTGGGCGCCCTGCTCATGGTGCGCAGCTACCAGGCCCTGCAAGGAGCGTCCCTGGGCTTCGATCAGGAGAAGGTGCTCACCCTCCGCCTGTCGCTCACCGGCCGTGCCTATCGGGAGGACGGGGCCCGCGCCGCCTACCTCGACAACCTGGTCAGCCGCCTGGCCGGCCTTCCCGAGGTGGCCGGAGCCGCCGCCGTCAGCCACCTGCCGATCAGCCGGGACGGCTTCGCGCGGACCCCGCTGGAGGCCGAGGGGCGGCCGGTGGAGCCGGGCGAGGAGCCGGTGGTGAGCCTCCGCGCCATCACCGCGGGCTACCCGCGGGTGCTGGGCATTCCGTTGGCGGGGGGGCGCACCTTCACGCCCGGCGAGAGCCGCGAGGGTGGCGGCGTGGCGCTGGTGAACCGGTCGCTGGCGGCGCGCCTGTGGCCCGGCGCGGACCCCCTGGGGCGGCAGGTGCGCACGCTCCAGGGCGGGGCCGGCCCGTGGCTGCGGGTGGTGGGGGTGCTGGGGGACGTGTCGCCCGGGCAGTCGCTGGCCGGCATCGATCCCCAACCCGCGGACCAGCTCTACGTGCCCATGGGCTACGCCGCGCCGCTGCTCGGCCTGCCGCCGCGGCTGCCGGCCGTGGTGGTGAAGGCGCGGGTCGAGCCCGAAGCCGTGCTGCCGGCGGTGCGCCGGGAGCGCAGCGCGCTCGACGCGGGCGTGCCGATCTTCCAGGAAGCGCCGATGGCACGGGTGCTCTCGGACTTTTATTTCGCGCAGGACCTTTGGAGCCAGATGTTCTCCGCCATCGCCCTGGCCGCGCTGGTGATCGCGGCGGTGGGGGCCTACGGCATCACGGCCTACTCGGTGAGCCGGCGGCTGCACGAGATGGCCATCCGCCTGTCGCTCGGCGCCGAGCCCCGGGGGGTGCTGGCGCTGGTGATCCGGCAGGGCATGCGGCTGGCGGTGGCCGGCATCGCGGTGGGGCTGGCCGGGGCGGTCCCCATGACGTTGTTGATGGCCAAGCTGCTCCAGGGCGTCGGCCCCTTCGACCCGGTGGCCTACGGCGCGGTGGTCGCCCTCCTGCTCGCCGTGGGCGTTCTCGCGAGCTACGTGCCGGCCCGCCGCGCCGCCTCCGTCGATCCGATGGCGGTGCTGCGCAGCGACTGAGGGGTCTCAGAAAGATTTTTTTTGGAGTGGCTCGTTTCGCCCGGCTTGCTGCACCATAGGGGTAAGTAGCAAGCCCAGGTGGAACCAATGCCGGAGCGACTGCCAAGCGTAGGAGCACAAGGCCGACGGGCAAGGGGGACGTAGCGTCAGGGGAATTGCTTAAGCCGTTGGTTGATCGGATTAGATCGCCCTAAATGATTCGGTGACGGTCGTGCAGCCGTAAGCCTTCCAGGCAAAGTATGGGGGTTGGGTGTGCGTGCGGCGGACCGGTCGCTGGCGACAGCCGGTAAAAACCTTTAAGAGTGGACCTGTTTCACGATGGAGGCCGAGGCGGCCGCCTTGGGCGGGAGTGTCGGCCGAAGGAGAATCAACATGAGTGAGCGCAAGGAAAAGTTGAAGAAATTAGTGGTTGATCGAATGAACCTGAAAATCGATCCGGCGGCGATCCTGGACGATCAAAACCTGTTCGGTGACGGCGAAGCCAGCCTCGGCCTGGATTCGATCGACGCCCTGGACCTGGTGGTCGGCGTGTATGAAGAGTTCGACGTCGAGATTCAGGAATCCGACATGCACGTGTTCCAGAGCGTGAGCACCCTCGACGCTTTCGTCGAAGAACGCCTGCAGGCCCGGTGACCCGTGAGCCGAATGGATCAAAGAAGGATCGCCGTGACCGGCCTCGGGGCGTTCGTTTCGAACGGGTGCTCGCTCGAGGAGTTCCGCCACAATCTGTTCAACGGCACCCCGGGATTGCGGGAGATCCAGGACTTCGACACCACGGAGTACCGCATTTCCCAGGCCGCCATCCTGGACGAGGCGGCAGTGGCGGCCGTCGATCCCGGCTGCTCGTTCGACCGGGCGACGCTGCTGGCCCAGCAGGCGACGCGGGAAGCGCTGGCGGACGCGGGCCTCGAGATCACGGAGGGCCTGCGTTTCCGCACGGCGGTGACGGTGGGCTCTTCGCTGGGCGGCATGCTGACGTTCGAAGACGGCATCCGCGAGAGGCTGGACGCGGGCGGCAGCGGCGATGAGGACGAGGTCTACCGCAGCATGCTGGAGATCCCGCCGTGCCGCATCGCGAGCTTCCTCAGCCGGGTGTTCAACGCCCGGGGCGGCGCGGTCACCGTGGTGACCGCCTGCTCGGCGGGGAGCAATTCGATCGCGGTGGGCGCCGACCTGATCCGCCGCGGGCGCGCCGAGGTGGTGCTGGCGTGCGGCACGGAGCCGTTCGGCATTCTGGCCTTCTCGGGCTTCAACATTCTGATGGCCCTGAGCCGGACGGTGAGCCGCCCCTTCGACTGCAACCGCGAGGGCCTGACCCTGGGCGAGGGGGCCGGTACGCTGATTCTCGAAGAGTACGGGCATGCCGTGGAGCGGGGGGCCCGGATCTATGCCGAGCTGGCCGGTTACGGGCTGAGCAACGACGCCTTCCACCCCACGCAGCCCGACCCGCAGGCGGGGGGCGCCTGCCGGGCCATTCTGCGCGCCCTGGCCGATGCCGGGGCGGTGCCGGCGGACGTCGACTACATCAATGCCCACGGCACCGCCACGCGGCACAACGACGTGATGGAGCTGAAGGCGATCTCGCAGGTGTACGGCGAGCTCTCGCCGCGCATTCCCATCAGCTCGATCAAGTCGATGATCGGCCACACCCTGGGCGCGGCCGGGACGATCGAGGCGATCGCCACGGTGCTGGCCCTTTACCACCGCCACCTGCCGCCGACCGTCAACTTCCAGGCGCACGAGGCGGACTACCCCTACGACTTCATCCCCCGGGGCCGCCCCGCGGAAGACATCGACTGTGCGGCTTCGCACTCGTTCGGTTTCGGCGGCAACGCCGCCTGCCTGGTGTTCCGGCAGCCGGGCGGCGGCGCGGCGGCGGTGGCGGCGTAGGGCGGCGAGCCTCGGTGGACGGGGAGCGGCGGGGTCGGCCATGAAGATCTCAATCGTCGTCATCACACACGGCAAGCTCGCGTCTTTGCAGGCGGTCCTGCGGATGCTCGAGCACGCCGATTTTCCCCGCCAGGACTTCGAGGTGGTGGTGGTCGACGACGGCAGCCGGGACGGCACGGCGGAGATGCTCGACGGCTACGCCCCGGGTTATGAGCTGCGGGTGATCCACCGCGAGCAGGGCGGGCGGGCGGCGGCCCGCAACACCGGGTGCCGTGCCGCCCGCGGCCGCCTGCTGGTGATGCTGGACGACGACTGCCTGATGCGGCCGGACAGCCTGCGCCATCTCTGGGATCGCCACGAGGCGCGGCCGGACAGCTTCCTGCTCACGCCCATCAGCCACGTGGCGTTCGGGCACGTGCCGGCGGTCATCGGGCGGGTGCTGGCGGACGGCCCCGTCGCCTTCTCCGGGATCGAGGCCCTGGCCCCCGACGACAGCGACTACGCCATGGAAGAGCTCTTCCGGCGCATGCTGGCCTCCGGCCTCGACCGCTTCGCCGTGGCCTGGTCTGCGGCCCAGGGATCGAGCGCGTCCTACGCCGCCGAGATCTTTCACCGCGTTGGCGGCTACGACGAGGGGTTCCGCACCTACGGCATGGAGGACTTCGAATTCGCCTACCGCGCGGCCCACGCCGGCTGCCGCTTTGCCGCCGCCACCGGTGCCCACTACTGGCACCTGGACCACGGCCACCAGCGCCGCGCCCTGCTGCGCGAGAGCACCGGCTCGGTGCGCCACTTCTACGAGAAGCACGGCAAGGCCGAGGAGGTGGGGCTGTTCGTCAAGTTCCTCTGCGGCGCCCTGTCGTTCCGCGACTTCAACAACCGGGTGGCGGCCCGGCAGGGGCGCGCGCCGATCGAGGATCTCGACCTGCGCTTCTCCCCCTACGGCATGGTGAGCTACCGCGACCGCCAGCAGGCGCCGCCCGCCCCGCCGGCCTACACTCCGGGCCAGACGGCGAAGCTGGGCTACCTGCTGAAGAAGATCGCGGCGGACCTCGCGCCCGGCGCCGGCCCCCGGCTCGGCGACGCCGAGCCGCTGATCGCGGCGGACCTCACCGGGCGGCGGGTGCTGATCGTCGCCCCCCACATGGACGACGAGGTGATCGGCTGCGGCGGCCTCGCCATGCGCTTCCGGGAGCACGGCTCGCGGGTGGCGGTGGCCTTCCTCACCGGCGGGGCACCGGAGCGGTGGTACGGGCCGGAGGAACACCGCCGGATCTGCCGGGAGCGGCGGCGGGAGAGCGCCGTGGCGGGGGAGATCCTGGATCTCGCCGAGATCCACTACCTGGACCTGCCGGACGGCCGCTTGCGCGACCACACCGCGGGCCCGGAGCCGCTGGCCGGCGTTCTCCGGGACGAGCGGCCGGACGTCCTGCTGGTGCCGGCGGAGCGGGAGTACCACCCCGACCACCGCGCGGCCTGGTCCTGGGTGGAGCGCGCCGTGGCGCACCTGGGCATCGCGCCGCGGATCTACGCCTACGAGGTGTGCGGCAACTGCCGGCCGGACCGCTACCTGCTCCTCGACGAGGCGCTTTGGGACCGCAAGGTGCGCGCCCTGCTCGCCTACCGCACGCAGATGGAGCAGATGGACTACCACCGTCTCATGAGCTTCGTGGCCGAGCACCGGGGGGAGTGGCTGCGCCCGGGCAGCGCCGCCCGGGCCGAGGTTTTCCGGCAGGTGGCGCCGGGGGAGAGGACCGCTTGAGCAGAGAACCGTTGTTGGAGCGCTACGGCCGGGTCCACCGCAAGGGCTACGACTGCCGGATCACGTGCAGCCGCAACGTCCTGGAGTACTTCGGCCATCAGCTCAGCTACTCGGCCCTGCACGGGCTGAGCGGCACGTTTTTTTTCACCTACCGTACGACGAACGAGCCGCTCACCCGGCTGCTCTTTCCCGGGGGGGACATCGGCCGCCACTTCTGGCCCATCTCCGGCCAGCAGCTCGAGGTGATGCCCAACGTGGCCGTTCTCTTCAATGCCCTGCTGATCACCGGCGAGGACGAGTCCCTCGACTCCCTCCGCCCCTACCTCGACGAGGGGGTGCCGGTGATGGTGGCGCTCTGCCGCGAGGAGCTGATGAAGTTCCGCGGCCACGATTTCGGCGAGAGCCGCTGGTTCCCCGACGGGGTGGGCTTCGGCGGCCACTGGGTGGTGCTGGCCGGGGTCGACGACCGGCGGGGGACCGCCCAGGTGTTCGAGACCGACCAGCGCGAGGTGCTGGAGGTGCCGCTCGAAGTGTTGCGCCACGTCCGCTGTTACGGCGACGACAGCGACGGCTTCCTGATGAAGTCCCGCAACCGGTGGGCGGTGCTCTATCCGCCCGAGAGGATTCCGCCGTTCGCCACCCTGGCCCGCACGGCGCTCCACAAGGTCGTCCACGCCATGCGCCACCCGGCGGTGCCGGAGTGCGGCCTCGCGGCCCTGGAGGCTTTCTGCCGCGAGCTCCCCGGCTGGTGCGAGCGCGAAGACCTCGGCCCGGACAAGCTGGTGGCCACGGTCAAGATGCTGTGGCTGAGCAGCGACCTGATGGTGGGGGGGGGCATGGGGCGCCACAGCTTCGGCCTGTTCCTCCGCAACGCCGGCCGCACCCTGGGGGCGGACGAGCTGACCCGCGCGGCGGAGTCCTACGCCGCGGCCTGCAAGGCCTGGCAGCGGCTCACCCGCGAGGTCACCCGCGTGGTTCTGGAGAGCGCGCCGCCGTGGACGTTCCGCACCCCGGCCATCACGGGCATTCTGGCGGACCTGCTCGGCGCCGAGGCTCACCGGCTTCGAGGGGATCGAAGCCTTCGTGGAGAAGGGGTAGCCATGGCCGCCATGGCCGCGGCGGATCTCCGGCACCCCCGGCGCGACCCTCGGGGCCGCGCCGACCGCTGCCCCGACACGGAGACGCGGATCGAGATCCGCTTCGCCGACGTCGACATGATGCAGGTCGCCCACCACACGGCCTACCTGCACTGGTTCGAGAAGATCCGCTTCAACGCCCTGGGGCGGATCTTCGGCCTGGGTTTCGAGCGCCTGCACGGGGAGGGCCTCGCGCTGCCGCTGATCTCCTGCGCCGTGGAGTACCTGAAGCCCTTCCGCTTCGGCGACGTGCCGCTGGGCTATGCCGAGTTCGAGATCGAGAAGAAGGCGCTGTTCTCGGTCACCTACGCCCTTTACCGCGGCGAGACGGACGAGCTGTGCGCCACGGGCCGGACGACCCATTGCTTCCTGTCGCACGGCTCGCTGCTGCCGTGGGCGCCGCCGGCGTTCCGGGCCTCCTGCGCCACGGCGGCGCGGACGCATTCGCCCTGGGTCCGGCTGGTGGGCCGGCAAGGAGGGATGGAACATGCTGACGGAGACTGAGGCGGCCGTCCAGGCTGCGCCCCCGGCGGTGGGGGAGCTCGATTCGGCCTCGTGGGCCGTGCGGAGCTTGCTCGAAGACCTCGGCCTTGCCCCCGTGCCCGGCGCCGCCGTGCTGTTCGGCATCGGCGCCGGGGCCTGGCTGCACTGGGACCCCCGGGGGCTCGTGCCGGTGTTGCGCGGCCTGCACCCGGACCGCCTGCAGCGGACCTTTTTCAGCCTCGACGTCTGGGCCATCCGCTCCCGCATCCTGTCGGCGGACGCCCCGGAGTACGTGGCCGGGCGCATCGAGCGCGGCGAGCCGGCCCTGGTGGAGGTGGACTTGGGCGTGCTGCTCGGCGCGCCGCGCCACCCGGGCAGCCGGGGCGGCCAGGCGGTGAGGGTCGTGGGGGCCGAGCGCGGAGGCCACGGCGAGCCCGCCCGCTTCCTGGTGGCGGTGGCGGGCGGGGGCGAGCCGCTCCGGGTCGAGGCCCCGCGCTTTCGCGAGGCGCTGTACCGGCCGGCCCCGGACGGCTTCGCCTGCGCCACGGTCTACGAGCCGCTGGTCCGCAGGCTCCAGCTCGACGAGGCACCGGCGGTCGAGCGCGGGCTCCGGCGCTTCGTGGGCCAGATGCGCCAGACCTTGCCGGCCCTGGGTGTGACCGGGCTGCGGGCCTTCGAGCCGTTCCGGGCGGCCCTGGCGGCGGGCGGCCCCCGCCTGCTGGCCGATGCCGGGGCCGTCGCCCGCCCCGACGGCGGCGAGGCTTTTTTCCGCGATCTCCAGAGCGCCTTTCTGAGCCGGGCCGCCGAGGGGCTCGGCTCGCCGGCCCTGGCCGCTGCCGCCGCCCGTTTCGCCGAGAGCGCGGAGATCTGGCGCGAGCTGTTGGCCGGCGGCTGCCGCGACCCGCTGGGGGCGGTGGACGCCGTCCGCGGCCGGGAGGAGGAGGGGGTGCGGCAGGTGGCCCTGTACCTCGAGGGGCCCCGCGCCGCTTGGGCCGCCACCGCCCCGGCGGCCATCCCGGCCACCCCGGCGGGCCTCGGGGGCTACCGCCACCTGCGGGGCGTGCACTGCGTCTCCATGTCCCTGCGCAACCTGAGCGCCCACTACGCCGGGGTGCGGTGGAGCGAGGCGCTGTGCTTCGGGCTGGGGGCGGGGCTCAACTTCACCTACCTGCGCGAGCCGGGCTCCCCGTTCTTCCTCTGCATGGGGCGGGGCTCGGACATGGAGGAGCACTTCGCCGACGCCCTCGGCATCCATCTGGAGATCTACCGCTCGCAGGACGGGGAGGTCGCCTGGGAGCACCTGCGCTCCCTGCTCGACCGCGGGCTCCTGGCGGTGATCGAGGCGGACATGTTCCACCTCCCCTACATGGTGCAGTCCCTGGGGTTGATGCCGGGAGTCCACTTCGGCGGCCACAAGCTGCTGCCGGTGGGGCACGACCCGGCGCGCGGCACGGTCGACGTTTGCGACTACGCCTGGGCGCCGCCGTTCACGCTCTCCCGGGAGCAGCTCGGGCGGGCCCGCGGCAGCCGCGAATGCCCGGAGCCGCCGTCTCACCGCTGCTTCGTGTTCCGCTTTCCCGAGCCGCTCACCCCGCTCACCGAGGCGGTGCCCATGGCCCTGCGCACCATGGTGCGGCAGATGCGGTACCCCTTCCTGCATTTCAACGGCCTGCCGGCGATCGAAAAGTTCTGCCGCCAGGTGGCCCGGTGGGGCAGGGTGATGAAGGGGGAGGAGCTGAGGGTCAACACCGAGCTCACCGCCTTCATGCTCGAGAAGGCCGGCACCGGCGGCGGCAACTTCCGCAACCTCTACCACCGTTTCCTGCGCGAGGCCGCGGACCTGCTGGAGGCTCCCGGGCTGGAGCAGGCCGCCGGGACCTACCGCCGCCTGGCCGGCGCCTGGCGCGAGGTGGCGGCCCTGCTCGGCGAGGCCGCGGCCGATCCGCGGCGCGGCATGTACGACCCGGCGGGCCCGCAGCAGCTCCTGCTCGACGAGGTCGCGGCCCTGGAGCAGCGGGGGGTCGAGGAGATCGACGCCTTCCTGCGCGGGCGCCGGCCGCCGGGGCGGGAGGCGCGCCCATGAGCCCCTCCGGCCGGGGCGTCGTCGAGGTTCGCGAGCTGGTCAAGAGCTACGGCGGCCGGCGGGTTCTCGACGGCGTCTCGCTCACCGTCCACGAGGGGGAGGTCTTCGGCTTCCTCGGCCCCAACGGCGCCGGCAAGACCACCACGCTGGAGATCATCGAAGGGCTGCGGCAGCGCGATTCCGGCAGCGTCCAGGTCTTCGGGCTCGACCTCGACCGCCACCTCGGCGCGATCCGTGCCCGCTTGGGCGTCAGCTTGCAGAAGACCCGCTACTGGGGGTTGCTCACGGTCGAGGAGACGCTGCGCCTCTTCCAGAGCTTCTATCCCCGCCGGATCCCGCTGCCCACCCTGGTCGAGCGCTTCGAGCTGGGGGAGAAGCTCCACGCCCGCATGCGCGACCTGTCGGGCGGGCAGTACCAGCGGGTCGTGGTCGCCCTGGCGCTGGTCAACGACCCCGACCTGATCCTGCTCGACGAGCCGACCATCGGCCTCGACCCGCGGGCCCGCCGCCGCCTCTGGGAGACGATCCTCGACCTCAAGCGCCTGGGCAAGACGGTGATCCTCACCACCCACTACATGGACGAGGCCGAGGCCTTGAGCGACCGCATCGCCATCATCCACTCCGGCCGCATCGTCGAGTGCGGGCCACCGCGGGAGCTGATCCGCTCCTTCCAGGCCGACGTCGCCATCCGCTTCACCTCGTCCGCCGCGGTCTCCCTCGAAGCCCTGGGCGCCGCCGGCTGGTGCCGGGACGCCCGCCAGGCGGGCGACGGCGCCTACGTGGTCTTCGCCGCCGACCTCCAGGAGGGGATCTCCGGCCTCCTCGAGTGGGCCGCGCACCACGGCGTCCGCCTCGAGGATCTGGAGACCCGCGCCGCCAGCCTGGACGACCTCTTCCTCGACTACGCCGCCCGGGCGGGGGAGGCGCCTTGAAGGGCTACCTGCGGCTGTCGGCCGCCGTGGTGCGCCTCTACCTGCGCGACCCGCTGTCGGTGGCGCTGTCGATCGCCCTGATCGTCTTCATGATGGTGCTGTTCGGCGTGGTGATGGGCGACGACCAGTACCAGATCCGGCTGCCTCTGGCGGTGCTGGACGAGGCCGGCAACCCCGCCGCGCGGCAGCTCGCCGCCCGCATCGGCGCCGACGGCCTGCTGGAGCTGCGCAAGGTCGAGACCGAGGCCGACGCGGTGGAGCTGCTGCGGCGGGCGCAGGTGATCGGCGCCCTGGTCGTGGAGCCCCCGTTCACCGGCCGCCCGGGCCCGGACGGGCGGCTGGCCGGGCTGCGCCTGGTCGTGGACGACAACCCCACCCGCTGGATCGAGCTCGGCATCCAGCGCCTCCAGATCCTCACCGCCGGCTTCGCCGGCCGCCGCGACGGCGAGCTCTGGACGCGGGAGGTGCGGCCCATCGAGGTGGTCAAGAGCCGCTACATCGACTTCATCTTCCCCGGCCTCCTCGCCATGTCGATCATGCAGGCCTGCCTGGCGAGCGGCCTGGTGCTGCTGGACGCCCGCGAGCTGGGGGTCCTGCGGCGGCTGCGCCTGACCCCGCTGGGGAGCCTCCACATCTTCGGCGGTTTCATCACCGGCCGGCTGTTCATCGTGGGGTTGCACCTGGGGGTGCTCACCCTGGTGGCCGTCCTCGGCTTCCAGGCCCGCATCCTCGCCGGGCCGCTGGAGGCTCTTCCTCCTGCTGCTCCTCGGCACCACCACCTTCATGGCCCTCGGCGTGACGGTGGCGATGCTGGCTCCGACCATCGAGTCGGCCAGCCTGATCACGCAGATGGTGAGCCTGCCCATGTCGTTTCTCTCCGGCGTCTTCTTCAAAGTCGAGTCGATGCCGCTCGCCCTCAAGTGGCTCGCGCGGGCGCTCCCCCTCACCTACCTGGTGGACGCCATCCGCGGCACCGTGGGGCTCGGCGTGCCGCTGACCCGTTTCATGCCGCAGCTCGCGGCCCTTCTCGCCTGGCTTGCCGCCTGCCTCATGGTCTGCGCCTTCGCCTACCGGCACTGGCAGAGGGAACGGGACTAGCTGGAGAAGAAATCAGAGTGACCAGGAGATCCGAGCCCATGACCATCGAGCACCAGGAGATCAAGCAGATCCTCCGCCAGCGCACCCCCTTCCTGCTCGTCGACCGCATCCTCGAGATGGACGGCGAGCGGGCGGTCGGCATCAAGAACGTGACCGGCACCGAGCCTTACCTCGTGGGCCACTTCCCGGACGAGCCGATCCTCCCCGGGGTGCTGCTGCTGGAGGCCATGAGCCAGGTGGGGGGGATCCTGCTGGCCCACGATCCGCGCTACAAGGAAAAGACCCGCGGCTACCTCGCCGAAGTGGCCAAGGTGAAATTCAAGAAGTTCGTCATCCCCGGCGATCAGGTGGTCATGGAGGCCCGGAAGATCGCCCTGCTCGCGAGCGTGGCCCGTGTCGAGGTGCGCAGCACCGTGGCCGGGGTCGAGGTTGCCCTGGGCGAGATCTCCTATGCCTTCGCGTAGGGGGGCGGCCCGGCAAGGAGGAGGGAGTTGAACGGTATGAAACGAGTCTTCGTAACGGGCTGCGGCGAGGTGTCCCGCCTTCATCCCGGGGGCTCCGCGGGAGGGTTCTTCGGCGCCCTGCTCGGCGCTCCCCGGGCCGGGGGGGCGCTGCGCCCCGTCCACGGCTTCTCCGCCGAGGGGGTCATCCCCGACCGGGTGGCGCGGCGCATGGACCGCTTCACCCAGCTCGGCTACGTCGCCGTGCACAAGGCGCTGGAGCACGCGGCCCTCGACCTCGAGAGCGCCGGCCGCGACCGCGCCGGCATCATCCTCAACACCTGCTACGGCCCCCTGGACACCACGGTCGGCTACTTGCAGAAGGTGCTGCGGCAGGGGCCGAAGACCGCGCCGGCGGCGGTCTTCCCCAACACGGTCTACAACGCCTTCACGGGCCAGATCACCATCGCCCTGCGCATCTACGGCACCAACTCCACGGTCTCCGGGCACAATCCCATCGCCTACGGCCTCGACATGATCCGCCAGGGCTACGACGACGTGATGATCGTCGGCGGCTGTGAAGAGCTGGCGCCGGCCATCGTCCGCGGCTTCCGGCAGTGGCAGTACCTGCCGCCCGAGGGGGAGGAGACCGGCGGCGGGCTGGCCCTGGGAGAGGGGGCGGCGGTCCTGGTGCTGGAGAGCGAGGAGAGCGCGCGGCGGCGCGGCGCCCGGCTCCTGGCCAAGGTCGGCGACTACGGCATGGCCAGCGCCTCCTGCGAGGTCAACGAGGTCTTCCCCGCGGACGCGGAGTGCCTGGCGGAGGCGATGCGCCAGGCGCTCGAGAGGAGCGGCGCGGCGCCCGCCGAGGTCGGCCTGGTGTCGTCCGCCGCCAACGGCCTCGAGGGCCATGACCGCGCCGAAGCAGAGGCCTTGAGCAGCCTGTTCCCGGACGGCCCCCCGCCGCTCGCGAGCGCCAAGGGCGTGCTCGGCGAGACCCTGGGGGCGGCCTCCACCTTCGCCCTTCTCCTGGCGGTCGGGGCCGTGGCCGAAGACCGTTTTCCTTCCTGGGGCGGCGGGAGCCCGGAGGCCCGCCGGGTCGGCGCCGCCCTGGTCAACAACGTGGAGCTCGGCGGCGGCGTCAGCTCCATCCTGGTCAAGAAATGTGGGTGACGGCATGGATCTGAGCAACCGGGTGGCGGTCGTGACGGGGGCTTCCCGCGGCCTGGGGCGGGAGATCGCCCTGGACCTGGCGCGGCGGGGGGCCGACGTGGTGGTCAACTACGCCAGCAGCGGCGAGCAGGCGGAAGAGGTGGCGGCGGAGATCCGCGCCCTGGGCCGGCGCGCCTTCGCCTGCCCGGCCGCGGTCCAGGACTTCGCGGCGGTCAAGGGGATGATGCAACGGGCCGCCGATGGCTCGGCCGCATCGACGTGCTGGTGAACAACGCGGGCGTCCTGCGCCGCTCCTTCCTGATGATGACCTCGGAGGAGGACTTCACCGAGACCCTGGCGATCAACCTCACCGGTGCCTTCCACTGCATCAAGGCGGTCAGCCGCCAGATGATCAAGCAGCGTTCGGGCGCGATCGTCAACGTCAGCTCGCTCGCCGGGCTGCGCGGCCTGGTGGGGCAGGGCGCCTACGCCGCCTCCAAGGGGGGGCTGCACAGCCTCACCGTGGTCGCCGCCAAGGAGCTTTCCCGCTACGGCGTGCGGGTCAACGCCGTGGCGCCCGGCGTGATCGACGTCGGCATGATGCACGACTTCACCGCCGCCACCCAGCAGAACTACCTCGCGCACATCCCGCTCGGCCGCGCCGGCCGGGCCGGGGAGGTCGCGCAGGTGGTGGCCTTCCTCGCGTCGGACGCCGCCTCCTACGTCACCGGCCACGTGCTGCCCGTCGACGGCGGCATGTACATCGGGTGAAGGCACCGATGATCCGGGCCGTCGTCATCGGAGGGGGCCATGGCGGCCTGATCGCCGCCGACAAGCTGGCGCGGGCCGGCTGCGCGGTCACCGTGGTGGAGCGCAGCCCGTCCTTCGGCGGCGTCAACCGGCGGCTGGACACCGCCGGCCGGTGCGGCCTGCCTGCCGCCTGCTACTCGGCCCTGGGCCTGGAGCCGGGGAGCCCGCTGCGGCGCACCCTCTGGCCCGCGGACGATCCGCTCGACCCGGCCCCCGAGCGCCTGGCGGTCTGCGACCACGTCTTCCTGCCGGAGGGCGACCTCGCCCTGCCGGGGGACCTGGAGGGCTTTTTCGCCACCCTCGAGGCCCTTCATCCCGCCGAGGCCGGCGCCCTCGCGAGCCTCGCCGGCGACCTGCGCCGGGTCTGCGACAGCGTCCACGACGTGGTGGCGCTGGGCGCCGCCGCCCGCCGCCCCGAGGCCTGGGCCACCCTGCGGCGCTTCGGCGCCCTGCGCTACCGCGACTACCTCCGGGAGCTGATCGCCGACCTTGGCCTGCGGCGCCTCCTCTGCGTGCGCGCCTTCGCCTCGGGCAACACCGCGTCCACCCTGCTCGCCTACCTCGGCAAGATCCTCCGGGACGGCCTCTACAAGTGGCCGGGCTCGGGGGCCGCCGTCACCGAACGGCTGCTGGCGCGGCTCGCGGCGCATGGCGGCCGCTGCGTCCTGCGCCCGGATTTCGAGGTCGCCGAGGTGCTCTTCGACAACCGGCAGCGGGCCGCCGGGGTACGCTCGGCGGCCGGCGAGGTGCTGCCGGCCGGCGAGGTGCTCCTGGGCATCGGCGTCCCCGAGCTCTGCCGCCGGCTGATCGGCCCGCCGGACGTCCGTGCGGCGATCGAGAAAGGGATGGCGGATGCCCCATCGGGCTTGAGCGCGCTGGTGGCGGTCTTCGCCATGCGGCCGGAATTCAGCGCCGTGGCCGGCCGCTTCCGCCAGACCGCGCGGATCTTCTGGTGCGAGGCCCTGGACCCCTACGAGGTGCTCGACCGGCGGGAGCAGGGGGCTCTCGACCTCTCCTACCTCAAGATCAATGTCGAGCACGAAGGCGAGGCCCCCATCGTGTACGCCGAGATCGACTGCACCGCCTCGGCCGCCCCCTTCGCCGCCCTGGCGGGCCGCGAGGAGCGGGAGCTCGCGCCCGTCCTGGAGGGGATCGAGGCGAGGCTCGAACGGGTCTTCCCGGGCTTCGCCGGCCAGGTGGCCGGCCGGGGCCTGCTCACCCCCCGGCACTACGCCGAGCTGTCGGGCAATCCGGAAGGCACGGCGTCGGGCTGGCGAGACGACGTACGCAAGCCGCTGACGCTCGACCGCACCCTCGAACGGTACGGCCTCACCGTGGTGGGGCAGTGGTCGCTCTTCGGCTCGGGGCTGTCGCAGCTCGAGCTGAGCGCCCACCTGGCCGCCCAGGCCGTCCGCCGGCGCGCCGTGAAAGGAGAAGTGTGATGCTGTTCTGGCGCTTTCTGGCCCATCAGGCGGTGGCGGCTTTCGGCCGCCGCGATCATCTCGACCGCGGCCTCCGGCGCGCCGGCCTCGTGCTCCTCACGGCCCTCCTGCTGCCGGCGCACCTCCTGACCGTGAGCTGGTACTGCCTGGCCGTGACCTTCGGCCCCCGGCGCCGCGCTCCCGGGTCCGAGCGGTGCACGGTGGTGCTGCTCAGCTACCGGCGGCCCCAGAACGTCGAGTGGCTCGTCCGTGCCTTCCTCAAGTGCGGCTTCGTCAGCCGGGTGATCATCAGCAACAACAATCCGGACGTCGACCTCCGCCGCTGCCTCCGGCTCGGCGACCCCCGGATCGAGCTGATCCAGCAGCCCGTGCGCACCCGCCAGGGGATGCGCTTCTCGCTGGCGGCAGAGCGGGGGGACGAGGCCTCGTACTTCATCTCTCCCGACGACGACATCTTCCTCTACCCCCGGCAGCTCGAGATCCTCTTCCGGGGCCTGGTGGCGGAGCCCGCCGTCCCCCACGGCATCCGGGGAGAGGTGCGGCGGAAGGTGACGAGCCTGGCCGTCTACCCCTTCGACCCCACGGCGACCGGTGACGGCGCCGTCGAGCACCTCACGGGCTACTACGCCTTCACGGCCGCGCAGGCGCGCCGCTGCGTCGAGCTCTACGGTGAATTGGGATGGCACGACCCGAACGCGGTCGGCAACGGCGAGGACATCGTGCTCAGCTTCACGGGCGAGGGCCGGCCGCGGATCCACGAGATCGGCGGCTTCCTGCAGTGCTCTTCCTGGCAGACCGGCGTCGCCACCTGGCGATCCTACGGCAATTTCTTCGAAGAGCGGGTGCGCCTCCACGGCCGCCTCCGCCGCATGGTCCCCAACCGCCTCCGCCCGGCCTCCCAGGGTACGGCCTAGGCCATGGAGCCCGGGCCGCCCTTGCGGATCCTCCAACTCGCCGCCGAGGTGACGCCGTTCGCCAAGACCGGCGGCCTCGGCGACGTGGTCGCCGGCCTCTCCCGTTTCCTCGGCCGGGCGGGGCACGACGTGCGGATCTTCCTCCCGTTCTACCCCTCTCTCGCGGCCGAAAGGGAGCGGTACACGCCGGTCGAGGCCCTCGGCGGCGTGCCGGTACGGCTCGGCTCCCAGGAATACACCTTCACCGGGCGCACGGCGCTCTTGCCGGACAGCGATCTCCAGGTGATCTTCATCGACTGCCCGGCCCTGTTCGGCGAGGGCGGGGTCTATCACGGCGACCGGCAGGACTCCCTGCGGTTTCCGCTGCTCTCGGTGGCCGCCCTGGAGTCCGCGCGGCGCCTGGGCTGGGCTCCCGACGTCCTGCACTGCCACGACTGGCACACGGCGCTGACCCCGCTCTTACTCGAGACCCGCTTCCAGGGGGACCCCCTTTTCGCGCGGACGCGGACGGTGCTGACCCTGCACAACCTGGCCTTCCAGGGGATCGTCTACCCGAAGCGGCTGTTCGACCTGGGCCTGGAGCCCTACCAGCACCTGCTCGACCTCGCCGGGATGCGCCTCAACTTCCTGAAGAACGGGATCCTCCACGCGGACGCCTTGACCACGGTCAGCCGCACCTACGCCCGCGAGATCCAGGAGCCCGAGCACGGCCTCGGCCTCGAAGAGCTGCTGCGCTCGCGCAGCAGCCACCTGGTGGGCATCGTCAACGGCGTGGACGATGGGGAATGGGATCCGGCCGCCGATCCTCACCTCCGCACCCCCTATTCGGCGGCCGACTTCTCCGGCAAGCAGAGCTGCAAGCAGGCCCTGCTGCGCGAGGCCGGCTTCGACGAGCACGCCGCGGCGCCCGTGGCGGCGGTCGTCTCCCGCATGACGCCCCAGAAAGGGCTCGACCTCTGCTCCGAGGTGCTCCCCGCGTTCCTCGACCGGGGGGACCTGAGGTTGGTGGCGCTCGGCAGCGGCGAGCCGCGCTGCGAAGAGCTCTTCCACGCCCTCGCGCGGCGCTTTCCAGGCAAGGCCTGGTACCGCCGGGACTACAGCGAGGGCCTCGCCCACCGCATCGAGGCGGGCGCGGACCTCTTCCTCATGCCGTCGCGCTTCGAGCCGTGCGGCCTCAATCAGATGTACAGCCTGCGCTACGGTACGCCGCCCGTGGTGCGCCGGACCGGCGGCCTGGCCGATACGGTGGAGCCGTTCGAGCCCGCCACGGGTCAGGGGACCGGCTTCGTCTTCGAGCCCTTCACGCCCCACGCCCTGGGTGGAGCGCTCGGCCTCGCCCTCGAAACGTACCGCGACCGGCCCACCTGGGAACGGTTGATGATCCGTGGAATGACCCGGGACTTCTCCTGGGACGTCCAGGGGAGGGAGTACGCCGAGCTCTACCGGCGGCTGGCCGAATGAGGGGAGGGCCGCCTTGATATGCTTCCCGGGATGAACGGGAACGCGGAGGTCGCCGTGGTGAGCGGGGCCGGCTCCGGCCTGGGGCGGGAGATCGCCCTGGAGCTGGCGCGCCGGGGGTACGTCCTGGCCCTTCTGGGGAGGCGGCAGGCGCCCCTGGAGGAGACGCTCGAGCTTGCCGGAGCCCGGGAGAGCGGCCTGGTGCTTCCGTGCGACGTGCGCGACGCCGTGGCGCTCGACCGGTGCGCGGAGGAGATCCGCGTCCGCTGGGGCGGGGCCGGCGTGGTGGTGCCCGCGGCCGGGGTGGTCTCGATCGCCCCGGTGGAGGAGACCTCGCCGGACGACTTCAAGGCCATGATCGAGACCAACCTGACCGGCGTCTTCCTGTTGATCCGCGCCCTGCTGCCCGCCATGAAGGAGCGGGGCCGGGGGTGGCTGATCCCCCTCCTCTCCGTGGCCGCCCGGCGCGGCTTCCCCGGCTGGTCGGCGTACTGCGCCAGCAAGTGGGGGCTGGCCGGGCTGGTGGCCGCCCTGCGCGAAGAGCTGGCGGGGACGGGAATCAAGATCACGGCGCTCTATCCGGGAGCGACCGATACGCCGATCTGGGACCGCCTGCCCGGCGAGTGGAACCGCGCGGCCATGGTGCCGCCCCGCGAGGTGGCCCGGGCCTTGGGGTACGTCCTCGACAGCGATCCCTCGACTTTGGTGGAGGAGATCCATCTGGGCCCGGCGGGAGGCGCCCTGTGAACGAGGGGAGATCGAGCTGGTTTCTGCTCCTGACGCCTTTCCTCCCCCTGCTGGCGCTGATTCCAGGCGGGAGCTGGGCTCTGCCCCTGGCGGCGCCGCTCACTCTCTGGCCCGCGTTCCGGGATCGCGTTCGCGAGGGGGACTACTTCCGAGCCTGGACCCTGGGGATCGCCTGGGCGTTCCTGCTGAGCCTGGGGGTGATCGTCCTCGTGCTCTGGATGCCGGCGGCGGCTCGCACGGGGATCCTCCACGGCGAGCCCTACCGGCAGGAGATGTTCGGCTGGATCGCCACGGGCACGGGCAAGGAGAACGACCCGCGTCGGCCTTCATTCCGGAGCACCTCCTTCACCTCGGAGCCTTCCTCCTCCTCACCTGGGCGAGCGGCGGCTATCTCGGTCTCGTTCTGGGAGCCGGGCTGGTGGCCTACATGAGCTACTTCGTGGGCAGTTACGCGGCGGCGAGCGGCCACCCGTTCCTGGGCTCGCTGGCCGCCTGGGTGCCGTGGTCGGTGGTGCGGGTCTGCGCCTTCGTGCTTCTGGGCTCCCTGTTCGCCCGGCCCCTGCTGGTGCGGCGGGTCTGGCCCTTCGGCGAGCGGGAGTACCGGTTCATGGCCCTGGCCTTCTCCGGCATCCTCGCCGATCTCGTCATCAAGTCGCTCGCGGCCCCTGCCTACGGGCGGTTCCTGCGGGAGATGGCACGGAGCGCGGGTTTTTAATCTATACTTCTCATTCTTTCGAAGGGCCAAAACAAGCCAGACGCCATGAGTGAGATCCAAGAGACCCGAGGGGCTTTGAACGGTGCCGGCCGCCGGTTCGGCATCGTCGCGTCGCGTTTCAACTCGCGCATCGTCGACCTGCTGGTGGCCGGCGCGGTCGACTGCCTGCGCCGGCACGGCGTGGAGCCGGGAGACGTCCACGTCGTCTCGCGTTCCCGGGGCGTGGGAGATCCCTCAGGCCCTGGAGGAATTGGCCGCTGTTGGAGCCATTGGAGGAGCCTGGAAAGGTTCGACGGGCTGGTGGCGCTCGGCGTGGTCATCCGCGGCGAGACGCCCCATTTCGACTACATCTGCTCCCAGGCAGCCGCGGCATCGCGCGCGGTCTCCGAGCGCCACCGGGTGCCGGTGGGCTTCGGCGTGCTGACCTGCGACACCTCGGAGCAGGCGGAGGAGCGCGCCGGCGGCAAGGCGGGCAACAAGGGGTGGGAGGCGGCCCTCGCGGCGCTCGAAATGGCCGACCTCTTCGCCCGCCTGCGTGCCTAGAAGCGGCGGACACTCCGCAGCGGGTCAGCCGCGGATGGCGGCTCCGGCTATGATGGCCGGACGGATTCGGGGCCGTTCCCGAATCGCGGGAGCGGCCCTTGCTTTGGTTGAAGTCGTTTTCCACCGGGGTCTTTGAGGCGAGGTTCATGACGGCAGGAAAGCGGCGTACGGCACGGGAAATGGCGGTCCAGATGCTCTACCAGAGCGACCTCGGAGGCAGCCCGTTGGCTCACGATCTTCAGAATCGTTCGATCTGTCGGAGTACTTGGCGACAAGAAGTTGCCGAGGAAGGGGCTGCGGAGTCCGCGCCGGCAGCTCCGGCCGCACCGGTGATGTCGGCAGACGAGCTTGCCGGAGCTCGGCGAGACGGAAGCGGCGCCTGGAAGAGGCGTTCGAGTACGCCCGGAGCTCGTTCAGGGCACGCTCGACCACCGGAGAAGATCGACGAGCTGATCCGCAGCCAGGCCGACAACTGGCGCCTGGAGCGGATGCCGGCCGTGGACCGCAACATCCTGCGCCTGGCCGTCTACGAGATGCTGTACGAGATCGACACCCCCAAGCTCGTGGTGCTCGACGAGGCCATCGAGCTGGCCAAGAAGTTCGGCTCCGAGCAGTCGGGGCGTTTCGTCAACGGCCTGCTCGACGGGCTGCTGAAGCAGCACACCTTCCCGGGCAGCCTGACCTGACCCCTGGCCCGGTTCGAGAGAGAGCGAGAGCAGAAGCGATGAGCACTCCATACGATCACAAGGCCGTCGAGGCCAAGTGGCAGGACCGCTGGGAGAAGCAGCGGGCCGCCGAGGTCGACCTGCGCCACGGCCGCGACAAGTACTACATGCTGATGATGTTCCCCTACCCGTCGGGCGACCGCCTCCACGTCGGCCACGGGCGCAACTACATCCTGGGCGACGCCCTCTACCGCTACCTGCGGATGAACGGCAAGCGCGCGCTCAATCCCATGGGCTGGGACGCCTTCGGCCTGCCTGCCGAGAACGCCGCCATCCAGCGCGGCGTCCATCCGCAGCGACTGGACGCTCGCCAACATCAAGGTGATGAAGGAGCAGTTCCGGCGCTGGGGGATCCTCTACGACTGGTCCAAGGAGATCGCCTCCTGCTTCCCCGAGTACTACCGCTGGAACCAGTGGCTGTTCCTGCGCATGCTGGAGAAGGGGCTCGCCTACAAGAAGAAGGCGCCCGTCAACTGGTGCCCGGGCTGCCGCACCGTGCTCGCCAACGAGCAGGTGGTGGACGGCGCCTGCGAGCGCTGCGGCACGCCGGTCATCCAGCGCGACCTGGAGCAGTGGTTCTTCCGCATCACCGACTACGCCGACCGGCTGCTCGCCGGGCTCGACACCCTCGACGGCTGGCCCGAGAAGGTCAAGGTGATGCAGCGCAACTGGATCGGCCGCTCCGAGGGCGCGGAGATCGACTTCCAGATCCCCGCCCTGGGGGAGACGGTGACGGTGTTCACCACCCGGCCCGACACGCTCCACGGCGCCACCTTCATGGTGCTCGCGCCGGAGCACCCGCTGACCGCTGAGGCTGATCGCGGACAACCCGCAAAAGGCGGAGATCGAGGCCTGGATCGACACGGTGCGCAACACGCCGCGCATCCAGCGTTCGAGCCGAGGAGACGCCCAAGGAGGGGCGGGACACCGGCCGGTGGCCGTCAACCCGGCGACGGGGAGAGACGATCCCGATCTGGCTCGCCAACTACGTGCTCCCCGACTACGGCACGGGCGCCGTGATGGCGGTACCGGCCCACGACGTGCGCGACTTTGCCTTCGCCCGCCAGGAAGGGCTGCCCGTCCGGCTCGTCTACCACGTGGAAGACCAGGACGTAGATCCTTCGACCCTGACGGAAGCGATCCTGCACCAGGGAGTCGATCCGCAACGCGACCGCCCTTCGACGGTTTGGAGGACGGCCCGGAGACGATCCAGCAAGTTCATCGCCTGGCTGGAGGAGAAGGGCTGGGGCCGGGGCAAGGTCACCTACCGGCTGCGCGACTGGCTGATCTCCCGCCAGCGCTACTGGGGGACGCCGATCCCGGTCGTCTACTGCGACAAGTGCGGCCTCGTGCCCGTGCCGGAGGACCAGCTCCCCGTCGAGCTCCCCTACGACGTCGAGTTCACCGGCCGCGAGGGCAACCCGCTGTCGCGCTCCAAGGCGTTCGTCGAGACGACGTGCCCGAAGTGCGGCGGCCCGGCCCGGCGCGAGACCGACACCATGGACACCTTCGTGGACAGCTCCTGGTACTACCTGCGCTACCTGTCGCCCCGGGACTCGACGCGGATGTTCGACCCCGAGCTGGCCAACCGCTGGATGCCGGTCGACCAGTACATCGGCGGCATCGAGCACGCCATCCTTCATCTGCTCTACGCGCGCTTCATCTGCCGGGTGCTGCACGACTTCGGCCTGGTCGAACTTCGAGGAGCCGTTCCAGAACCTGTTCAACCAGGGGATGATCACGCGCTTCTCGGAGAAGTCGGGCCGCATCGAGAAGATGTCGAAGTCGCGGGGCAACACGGTCTCGCCCGACGAGCTGATCGAGCGAGATGGGAGCCGACACCGAGCGGGTCTACACCCTCTTCATCGGTCCGCCGGAGAAGGAGGCCGAGTGGAGCGACGAGGCCGTTTCGGGCGCCTACCGCTTCCTCCAGCGGGTCTGGCGCATGCTCGAGCGGCTGCCCGACGCGCCGCCCACGGCGCCGGCCGACCCCGAGCTGGAGCGCGACCGCCACGCCACCATCCAGCGGGTGACCCACAGCATGCAGCGCTTCTCCTTCAACACCGCCGTGGCGTCGCTGATGGAGCTGCTCGAACAGCCTCTTCCGGGCCCTGGAAGAGAAGACGGCCTCGCGCCTGTGCTGCGAGGAGACGTTCGACACGCTGGTGCAGCTCCTGCACCCGCTGGCCCCGCACATCACCGAGGAGCTGTGGGAGCGCCGGGGGTACGGCGAGAGCCTGCTGGAGACGACCTGGCCGGAATTCGACGAGAAGAAGCTCCACCGCGAGCGGATCCACCTGGTCGTCCAGGTGGACGGCAAGCTTCGCGACCGTGTCGAGGTGGATGCGTCCGCGGGCGAGAAGGAAGTGCGCGCCATCGTGCTCTGCCAGCCCCAAGGTGCAGGAGCACCTCGGCGGGCGGCGAAGCTGGCCAAGGCCGTTCTGGTCCCCGGCCGGCTGATCAACCTGGTGACGAGGAAGTCGGCATGACAATCGGTATGACAAGAAGCACTGCATGATCCTGGCCCTGGCCGCCTGTCTGGGCGGGTGCGGCTACGCCCTCGTGGGGCGCGGCAGCACCGTCCCTCCCGACATCAAGTCGGTCTACCTCCAGCCGCTGGAGAACCGCACGCAGCGATCGCAGGTGGAGCAGGCCCTCACCCGGGCCATCGCCGAGGAGCTGGTCACTCGCCAGCGTTTCGCCGTGGTGGGAAGCGAGGGCGAGGCCAACGCCGAGATCACGGGCGCCGTGACCGGCTTCGGAGTCACTCCCGTCACCTTCGACCAGGGGGGACGCGCGACCGAGTACGAGATTGCCATCACCGCCCAGATCACCTTCAAGCGGGTAGGGGAGACGGGTGCGGTCCTCTGGAAGAGCGACCGCTACACCTTCCGCGAGAACTACCCCGTCGATCCTTCCGCGGCTGAATACTTCGACCGTGAAGACGAAACGATCGAAACCGCCTCGAAGCGCTTCGCCGAGACGATGGTCACCAACCTGCTGGAAGGATTCTAGGATCCCTGGGACCGGCGGTCCCAGGGAGTCGGGGGCGGCCTACTGGCCGATCGCGGCGACGTGCTTTGCCAGGCGGGACTTGTAGCGCGAAGCGGTGTTCGAGTGGATGACCTTCTTCTGGGCGATCTTGTCGATCACGCTCAGAGGTGCCCGGCAGCAGCTCCTTGGCCTTGGCCGCGTCGCCGCTCGCGACGGCCGAGCGCAGGCTCTTGATGGCGGTGCGCAGGCGCGAGCGATGCGCCCGGTTCCGCTCCCGCTCGTTCTGGTTCTGACGGATCCGCTTCTCAGCCGACTTGGTATTCGCCATATGCGTCCTTGCTCTCCATAGCTATAGAAATACGAAGTCGCACCGAAGTGCGACAGATCTTTATACCATCGGTACAGGCCGGCGTCAACCGCCGATCTCGCGCAGCCGCTGCCGGGCGAGGTTGGCCTCGTCGCTCGTGGGGTACTGCCGGACGACGTGCTGGAGCTGGACGACGCCCTGCGAGCGTTCGCCGAGCTCCAGGTGGGCGTAACCCTTCTTCAGGAGGGCGCTGGGGACCTTGTCGCTGCGCGGATAGCGGGAGACCACGGTGTCGAACTGCTCGATGGCCTGCCGGAAGCGCTTCTGGCGGTAGTAGCACTCGCCGATCCAGTAGGTGGCATTGTCCGACAGGTCGGTGTTGGGGAAGCTCGCCAGGTACTCCTGGAACTCCCGCAGTGCCAGGTCGTAGTTGCCCTTGAGGTAGTCGTTGTAGGCCGCGTCGTAGAGGCTCTTGGGGTCGGCGCCAGTACCTCCCGGGGTCCCCGGGGTACCGCCCGGAGGCGGCGCCTGAGGGGGCGGCTGGGGAGCGGGCACCGTGCCGTCGGCCGGCGGTGGGGCCATCATGGGCCGGGCCGCCGCCTCGCTCCGGAAGGCCTTCAGCTCCTGGTTGGTGGCCGCGATCTGCTGCGAGAGCTGGGCGAGACGGTAGTTGGTGTCCTCCAGCTTCGCCTGCAGGGCGTCGATCTGGGTCCCCAGGTCTCTCAGCTTGACCTGCATGTCGGCCTCGGTCTTGAGCAGGCTCTGCATCTGCTGGCCGACGTTGGTCTCCAGGTTCGCGACCTCCTGCTTGCTGGGGGCCTGCTTCTGCATCTGGAGCATCTGGCGCTGGATGTCGGAGAGCTGCGACTGGAGCCCCTCGATGTCCTGCGTCGAGACGCACCCCGCGGTGGTCAAGGCCACCGCGAGGCAGAAGGCAAGGGGGAAGAGCGAACGGTGGCTTTTCATGTCAATCGATCATGTCAACCGACGTTCGACCGGCCCGTGATCACCATGTGGACGCGGCGGTTCTGCGACCAGCAGCTCTCCGACTCGTCGGTGCAGACCGGGCGCTCCTCGCCGTAGGAGAGGGTGCGCAGGCGGTCGCCGCCGACTCCCAGAGACGTGATGTAGTCCTTGACCGCGTTGGACGCGGCGCTCGCCCAGGGCGAGGTTGTACTCGTTGGTGCCGCGCGAGTCGGCGTGCCCCTCGAGGGTGACCGAGAACTGCGGGTTCCCCTTGAGCAGGTCGGCGTTGCGCGACAGCTTGTCGCGGGTGTCGTCCGAGAGGGTGCTCTCGTCATAGTCGAAGTAGATGTCGGCGCTGAAACCGCGGCGCCGCAGCTCCTCGTTGACCGTCTGCATGTCGCTCGACAGGAGCGGATCCTCCGCCTGATCGTTCACCTCGGGCGTCATTGGCTGCTCGACCTCTTCCGGCTGGCTCGGCGCCGGCGCCGGCGTGGGCACCGTCGTCGTCTCGACGTCCAGATCCGCGGGCGGAGTCACCGGCTTCTTCTTGGGGCAGCCGTACAGGAACGTCAACAGAACCGGCACCACGGTCCAGACCATCCACTTTCGGTTCATGGGATCTCCTCAATCTGAAAGGCTTGTCGATACATCTCGCTTGAGACTCTATCAAACATGGCGTAGCACCGCTATCTCCTAGAGAGCCGTTTCGCTACTTCTCGGGCACCGCGCGCGACCAGTCGGCCAGGTCGTTGTTGCCTTCCGAGGTGAGCTGGCGCTGGTTGCGAGCCGTCCACGTCCATGACGTAGATCTGCTTGGTGCCGCCGCGCCGCGAGGTGTAGGCGATCTTGCGGCCGTCGGGGGAGAAGGTCGGCGATTCGTTCTCGCCGGGGCCGGAGGTCAGCACCCGGGTCTCCAGGGTCACCACGTTGGTCACCGCGATCTGGAACCGGCCGTCCGCGCCGGCTGGTGTAGGCGATCAGGTCGCCCTCGGGGCTCCAGGAGGCGCCGTCGTTGTAGGTGCCATCGAAGGTCAGCCGCCGCTGGTTGGCGCCCTCGGCGTCCATCAGGTAGATGTTCGGATTGCCGGCGCGGCTGGAGGTGAAGGCGATCTCGCCCCCCTTGGGGCTCCAGGCCGGGTTGGTGTCGATGGCGTTGCGAGTTGGTCAACCGCCGCAGGTTGCCGCCGTCGAGGTCGGTGGTGAAGATCTCGACGTTGCCGTCGAGCGAGCGGGCGAAGGTGATCCGGCGGCCGTCGGGCGCGAAGCTCGGGCTGGTGTTGAGCGAGCCCGAGGTGACCACCGGCTTCTTGCGGCCGCTCGCCACGTCCGCCAGATACAGGCCCGGCGGGCCCGTTGAAAAACGAGGTGTAGGCGAGCGAGCCGCCGTTGGGGCTCCAGGCCGGGGACATGGAGGTCGAGCGGTGGCCGGTGATGCGCCGCTGGTCCGCCCCGTCATAGTCCATGACGAAGATCTCCTTGTTACCCGTGCGGTCGGACGTGAAGGCGATCGAGGAAAGCGCGATTCCGGGCCGGCCGATCAGGGAGCGGATGACCTCGTCGGCGAAGGTATGGCCGATCCGCCGGCTGACGTTGAACGGCCCCCGGTAGCGCTTGGCGAGCACCGCCTGGCCGCTCCCCAGGTCGAGCACACGCCCCTCGAAGACGAGCCGGTCCCCCTCCGCCCGCAGGTCGCCCAGCAGCAGAATCTGGTTGCCGGTCGAGCGGTAGGCCGCGAAGATCCTGCTGCACGTTGCCGGTGAGAGCCAGCCCCGAGAGCCGGTCCGGTCCCTGGATCTCGAAGTAGCCCGACGTCTCCAGGTCCCGCCGTACCGTCTCCTCCAATTCCCGCCCGGCCGCCGCCGCCCCTCCGGAGAGCTGGCCGCGGAAGGCGGGGAAGGCCAGCTTGATCTTTCTCGGCTGGCCGTTCTGGTTGAGGACGATGGTCACGTCTTTCGGCTGCTCGCCCTGCGGCGCTTGCCCCTGGGGTTGGGGCGCGGCAGGGGCCGGCGGAGCCGGCGGCGGTTGCTGGGCGGCCATCAGCAGGCCCGCGAGCAGCAGGCAGAAGAGGACGGTCAGGGCGGCGTTTCTCGATCTCATGACACCTCGTATTGTCGTCGATCTCCGCGAATCTTCGCGCGGAGCTCAGCGGACGATCAGGTTGACTCCCAGGGAATCGTTGCGGTACGCCCGCGGCAGGGGCGGGAAAGGGGACGCGTGCTGGACCGCGCGGAGCGCCGCGAGGTCGAAGGAATTGTAGCCCGAAGACACGGCCACATGAAGATCGCTCATCCGGCCGTCCCGTCCGATGCGGAAGGAGATGGTGGCCTGGACGCCGTCGCCCAGGGGCGGCCGCACCCATTGGGAGTCGATGGCCGAGAGGAGCTGGTCCAGATAGAAGGTGAACCGGAAGTCCGGGTTGTCCAGCCCCGCGATCGCCGAGCCGAAGGCCGAGCTGCCGAGGGGGTTGCCGGTTGCCGAGCCCTTCCGCCCGGCCTCGCCGTCCGGGGTGCCCTGGGCGGCCGTGCCGGCCGGGTTGGTCCCCGTGCCGCCGGCCGCCGGGGGCTCGGGCTTCTTCGGAGTCTTCTCGGGCGGTCTGCGGGGCCCCTCCGTGGTGGAGGAGGGCGCCGGCTTCACCGGCTCCGGCTTCTTCACGGGCTTTTTCTCGGTGGGGAGGACGGGGACGTCCTCCCTCTCCGGCGCGGGCGGCCTTTCGGGCACCGGCGCGGGGCGTTCCGGCGCCTTCTCGGGCGCCGGCGGCTCGGGCTTCCGGGCCGCCTTGGGCTTGCTGGCCGGTTTCCGCACGCCGAGCGCCTGTGCCGGGATGATCTGCACCGGCACGAACGACAGCGGCGGGGGTGGGGGAGTCAGGCGCGGCAGCAGCAGGACCAGGGCCACGGCCACCCCGTGGAGCAGGACCGCCACGGCCAGGCTGGTGGCCTCCGGACGGCGGCTGGCGGGCCGGGAGCGCCGCTCGATGATGCGGTCGACCGCGAGGCTCACGACTTCCGGCGGCTCCCTTCCGCGAGGCGTTCCGTCACCATCCCCACGTGCACGATCCCCCCCTGGTGCAGGGTGTCGAGCACTTCGATCACTTTTCCGTAAGGCACGTCCCGGTCCCCCTTGAGGAACACCGTGTCGTCCCCCTTGGCGGCGATCTGGGACTTCACCTGGGCCACCAGCTCGTCCGTCTCGACCGCGGATCTCGCGCAGGTAGATCTGGCCGTTGCGGTCGATCGAGATCACCAGAGGGTCCTCGAACCTTCAAGGGGAGGTTCGGGGCGTCCGCCCTGGGCAGCGCCACCTCGACCCCCTGGTGGAGCATGGGGGCCGCGATCATGAAGATGATCAGCAGCACCAGCATCACGTCCACGAGGGGCGTGACGTTGATGTCCGCCAGGACCGGATCGTCGTCGCCCACCGTTTCCCAGAGTGAAGGCCATTTTCCTCTTCCCTTCTCTACAGACGGTCCTAGGTGAAGTTTCGTTCCGCCAGGTTGAGGAATTCGAGCACGAAGTCCTCCATCCTGCCCCGGAGCGTCCGCGACGTGCTGGGAGAAGTAGTTGTAGGCGATGAGCGCCGGGATGGCCGCGCCGAGGCCCGCCGCCGTATTGATCAGGCCTCGGCGATGCCGGGCGCCACGGCCACGATCGAGGTCGAGCCCTGGAGGCCGATGTCGTTGAACGCCTTCATGATCCCCCAGACCGTGCCGAAAAGGCCGATGAACGGCGTCGCCGATGCCGTGGTGGCGAGGAGCCCCAGCCAGCGCGTGACCGTCCTCAGCTCGACGTGGACCGCCCGCGCCAGAGTGCGCTCCAGGGCGGTCAGCGAGGTGATGCGGTAGGCCCGTTTCTCCCCGGGCCGGTCCGGCTCCGGGGTGTTCTTGATCTGGCTGTCGATCTCGGCGTAGCCGGCCTGGAAGATTCCGACCAGCGGCGAAGCCGTGAGCTTGCCGGCCACCGCGTTGACCTCGCTGAAGCGCTGGCTCCGGTGGAAAGCCTCCAGGAAGCGCTCGCTCTGCTGGTCCGCACGGCGGAAGCTGCAGCAGCTTGCCGAAGATCACCGCCCAGGACGCCACGGAGAAGAGGACCAGGATGGCAAGGATGACCTTGCCCATGAGCCCGCCTTCCGAGAAGAAACGGAACAATCCAGGGTTCCCGGCGCCGCCATCGCCGCCGATCTGGAGAAACGTCAAAAAAACGGTGTAGACCATGCGCGCTCCCTTGTCATCCTTCTAACGGCTGCCCGAGGCAACGTACCATGGCCCCGGCCCCCAGCAAAGCGCGTGCCGGGGCTTACTCTTCCCTCGAGGCGGGCTCTTCGAGAGCGGGTGGCAGGACCACCTTGTGGCGTCGAAGGAAATCCTCCAGGTGCCGGGTGACGACCTCCACGGCGTCGTCGATCGTGTCCACCCACACCGCGATGTCGAGGTCCGGCGGCGAGGCCAGACCCGGCTGGATGATGTCGCGCTCGATCCAGTCCCGCAGGCCCCGCCACATGGGGCCCACGAAGATCAGAGGGCGGTCTTTCAGCATGTCCACCTGGAGGAGTTGCCAGACCATCAGGGCTTCGAGCGTGGTGCCGATGCCGCCATCCATGACCACGTAGGCGTGGGAGAGGCGGATGAACTGGTGGAGGCGCGAGAAGAAGGTGGAATGCTGGGCCACCTCGTCCAGGAACGGATTGGGCTGTTCCTCCATCGGGAGGAGAATGGTGAGGCCGAACGAGCGCGTCTTGTAGTGGTAGGCCCCGGCCCGGGCCCCCTCGTTGGCCGCCCGCATCAGGCCCGGCCCGCCCCCGGTGACGATGTCGCACCCCCGGTAGGACAGTTGCCGGGCGAGCTCCTTCACCTGGGCATAGGCCGTGTCCTCGGGCTGGATGCGGCTCGACCCGAAGATCGCCACCCGGAAGTAGCGCCGCTCCATGGGAGCCCGCCGGTCCACCCACGAGATCAGCCGGTAGAGGGAGAAGATGGTCCGGTCGAACCAGCGCAACACGTACGTGCGCCGTTTCCGGTGCCATCGTTGGGCTCGGGTTTCGGTCGGAGACGCGGGAGCCTCAGGGGGAAAGACACGGCGGGACGGCGGCATAGAGGGGAGATTGTAGACCGGCGGGGCAAGGCACCCAAAGAAAAACCCCGGAGGGAAGCTGGATTAGGGGGGATTAGGGGTTTTCGTCAAGCCATCCTTTGACCAGCCAGGTGTAGTCGACGAAGGTCATCTCTTCCGCCGAGAGACGCAAGTTCCGGCAAAGCGACGGCAGCTCTTTCCGAAAGACATCGTAGCGATCCTCCAATCGCTTCGCCTCCCGGCATGGTGATGGACGGGGAGGAGCTGCGAAGCCAGTTCCTCACGATAGAGATGCTCATCCGAGGATCATTGCCATGAGATCGGATGTCTTGTCCGGAAATGTCGGAAATGAACTTCTGATAGCGATAGCTCTCGCGATCCAGGATCAGGCAGGTTTTATCCCGGTGCTCACCCTGGCCGTATTTCTTGGCTCCGAGGAACATTCCGAGCTCCAGCGGCATGTTGAATCTGGGCAGAAGGGTCCCCTCATCCAATTCGGTCTTCGAAATGTCGTGGATCCCGAACCGGCAGTCCGAAATGATGTTGAAGATCTTCTCGATTCTGATCTGGCTTCCGTCATCGACCTCCAAGGCGCAACGAGGCCGGAATCCACAGTCGGAGACCGCGAAGACGATGGCTTCGAAAAGGTCTTTGTATTGGGGATCGAAGGGACAGTTGATGAAGACCTGCTGGACCTGGGAGAGTCCCATGAGGAAGCTGAACCAGATCCAGGCGAACCTTAGGAAACTCTAATTCCTGTCCCGGTCCGGGGGAGGACAGATCATGGGTGAAGGCTCGGTCATGGCCCTCCAGTCCTCGGATTCCCGCTTCTCCATCACCGCTCGTACCGCCACCCGGATCTCTTCGGGAGTACGGGAGCCCGACTTGAGTGGAGCCAGGATCTTGCGCTTCTTGGCGACGCCCATAGAGAAATGATTACCCCTTCCAGTGCCTGCCGTCAATCCCCTCCCCCCTCGCCACCCATGATAGTCTCGCTTCCACCTCGCCACCGCACTTGTATGCCTGAGGCGGAGTGTGCCTTGCCGGACCCAACCCTGGAGAGAATGTGAACGGCCGAGTCCTGATCACCGGCGCTACGGGCGCCCTGGGGCGTAGCGTGGTGGCTCGCTTCCTCGACGAGGGCGACCGCGTGCTCGCCGTCGGCACCCAGGAGGCGGCCCTCGGGGAGATCGCCGCCCTGGCCCCTTCGGACCTGCTGTCGGTGCGCCGGGTGGACCTCACGCAGACCGCCGAGGTCGAGCGGTTGTTCGACGAGGTGGAGGTGCCCCGGGCCGTCGTCCACCTGGTGGGCGGCTTCCGCTGGGCCCGGCTCGCCGACTGCTCGGACGCCGACTGGAGCTTCCTCATGAAGGTCAACCTGGACACCACGTTCCGCGTCTTCCGCGAGTGCGCCCGCCGGTTCGAGCGGGCGGGCGGCGGCGTGGTGGTGGCCGTTTCCTCCCCGGCGGGTCTGCTGGGGGAGGCGGGGGTGGGTGGGTACGCCGCCGCCAAGGCCGGGGTGCTGCGCATGGTGGAGTCGCTGGCCCGTGAGATGGCGCCGTTCGGCGGCCGGGCCAACGCCGTGCTCCCCGGCACCATCGATACTCCCGCGAACCGGGCGGACATGCCCGGCGCGGATCCCTCGAAGTGGGTGACCCCGGACGACGTCGCCGCGGTCATCCACTACCTTACGACTCCCGCCGCCGTGGCCGTCAACGGCTCCGCGGTGCGGGTCCCCGGACCAACCCTATGAATTCTCCAATATCCCCCTCGTCTCCCTCGTCTCTATCATCTCTGGACTGCCATATCTATTACCATTCGCACCGCCACGCGGCACCGGCCCCCGAGTGCGGCCATGCCGTGGACCTGGCCGCCGAGCCCGAGGCCGTGGAGCGGCTCGAGAAGCTCGGCATCTCGCCCGAGCGGGACCTGCCGGCCGTGGTGCTCACGGAGCCGGACGGCAAGATCCGCATCGTCGGCGTGCGCCTGACGCCGGAGGAGACGGCCAAGCTGGCGGCCGGCAACGGCATTCACACCGGCGTCCTGGTCGTCTACAGCTCCGATTGGTGCCCCGACTGCCGGCGTGCCAAGCGGGTGCTGGAGGAGGCCGAGGCCCGCTTCGACGAGGTCAACCTCGATGGAGACCCCGGGGCCGAGGCCCAGGTTCTCCAGAAGAGTGGCGGCCGGCGCGTGGTGCCCACCCTGCGGTTCGACGACCGCGTGTGGGCCTTCAACCCCGCTCCGCCTCTGCTGCGCCGGCTGCTCAATGGCCGCGCGCGGCCGGCGTAGCGCCAGACCATCCCCTAGGAGATTCTTGAATGAAGATTGCCGTCTGCATCAAGCAGGTCCCCAACACCGAGGCGCGGCTGCGGGTGCGCCGCGACGGCCGTTGGCTGGATGAGGAGGACCTGCCGTTCATCATCAACGAGAGCGACGAGTACGCCCTGGAAGAGGGGCTGCGCATCGCCGAGAAGACCGGCGGCGAGGTCGTCGTCTTCAGCCTCGGCCCGGAGCGGGTCAAGGAAGCTCTGCGCAAGGCCCTGGCCGTGGGGGCCGCCCGCGCCGTCCACCTGTCCGACCCGGCCTTCCAGGGGGGCGACGCCCTGGCCACGGGCCGGGCGCTGGCCGCAGCCGTTGCCCGCGATAGCCGCGATTCCTTTGACCTGGTGCTCACCGGTTCGCAGTCCGACGACGTGGGCTACGGCGGCACCGGCTCGGTGATCGCCGGCCACCTGGGCTGGCCCCACGTGTGGCTGGTCATGGGCGTCGAGCTCGAAGACGGAAATGCCAGCGCCAAGGTGACCCGCGAGATGGAGAGCGGCGTCAACGAGGTGTCCCGCGTGCGCCTGCCCGCCGTGCTGGAGATCCAGGCGGGCCTGAACCATCCCCGCTATGCCTCGCTCAAGGGGATCATGGCGGCCAAGAAGAAGGAGATCGCGGCGGCCACGCCGGCCGACCTGGGGCTCGACGCCTCAGAGGTGGGCGAGGCGGGATCGCGGCTGGAGATCGTGTCGGTGAGCTTCCCCGAGTCGGGCAAGGGCGCCCAGATCCTGGAAGGGGACGCCAAGGTTGCGGCCAAGGCGCTGGTCGAGAAACTGCAGAAGGAAGCGAGGGTGCTCTGATGTCGAATCGGGTCTGGGTCGTCCTGCAACAGCGCGAGGGGCAGCTCCCGCGCATCGCCTGGGAAGCCGCGGCCGCGGCGCAGAAGCTCGCGGCGGGCCTGGGCGTCAAGGCTGAAGCCGTGCTCCTCGGCTCGGGCGTGGGGCTCGCCGCGGCGGACGTGGCGAAGCTCGACCTCGCCGCCGTTCACGTGGCGGACCACGCCGCCCTGCAGTCCTACACGCCGGGCGGTTACATCGGCGCGCTCGCTCCTGCCATCCGGGACGCGGCGCCCGCCTTCGTCGTCTTCCCCCATACCTATCAGACGGTCGATTACATGCCCCGCCTGGCCCAGACCGTGGGCGCCGGCCTGCTTCCCGAGGTCACGGCCTTCGAGTCTGGCGACGGCGGACTGGTGTGGACCCGCCCGATGATGAGCGGCAAGCTCCAGTCCAAGGTGCGCGTCAAGGGCGAGGGCACGGTTCTGGTTTCCGTGCAGTCCGGCGCCTTCCCGGCCGACGGCGTGGTCCGTGGTGGCCAGGCCGAGGTTACCGAGGTCAAGCCGCTGGAGGTGGACCTCTCCGGCGTGCAGCCGGACCGCGAGATTCTGGGCTACGAGGAGGTGGGGGGCGACACGGTCGACCTCACCAAGGCGGACGTCATCGTGGCCGTGGGCCGCGGCGTCGGCGGGGCGGACAAGATGGGTCCGGTCCAGGCCCTGGCCAAGGCCCTCGGCGCCGAGATCGCGGCGAGCCGCCCGGTGATCGACAACGGCTGGCTCCCCCGCGACCGCCAGATCGGCTCCTCGGGGCAGACCGTGGCGCCCAAGCTCTACGTCGCGGCCGGCATCTCGGGCGCCATCCAGCACCTGGTGGGCATGAAGGGCTCCTCGGTGATCGTGGCGATCAACAAGGACCCGGGCGCGCCGATCTTCACCGTCGCGCACTACGGCATCGTCGGCGACCTCCACGAGGTGCTGCCCGCGTTGACCGAGGCCATCCTGGCCGCCAAAGGGTAGTGGCTCCTTCTTCCGAGGACTGGTGGCGCGTCCGCCGGCCGGAGCCTCCTGGGACTCGCCGCCTCCCAGGGGCCGGTCTATGCCTACGACGCCGGTACGCTGCGCGAGCGGGCCCGGTCCCTGCGGGGGCTGGGCGCCGTCTCCCGCGTCTTTTACGCCGTCAAGGCCAACGCCCATCCGGGGGTGCTCCGGGTCTTTGAGGAAGAAGGTCTCGGCTTCGAGTGCGTGTCGGCGGCGGAGCTGGAGCACGTGCTCGCCGTCCTCCCGGGCCTGGACCCCTCGCGCCTGCTGTTCACCCCCAACTTTGCCCCCCGCGAGGAGTACGTCCACGGCTTCGAGGTGGGCGCGCGGCTGACGCTCGACAACCTCCATCCCCTGGTCCACTGGCCGGAGGTTTTCCGGGATCGCGAGATCTTCCTGCGGCTCGATCCGGGGCGGGGGAGAGGCCATCACTCCCACGTCCGCACGGCCGGCACCCAGTCGAAGTTCGGTCTGGCCCCCGAGCAGCTCGCGGAGATCCAGCCGCTCCTCGAGGCCTGCGGCGCCCGGGTGGTGGGTCTCCATGCCCACTCGGGCAGCGGCGTGCGCACGGCGGAAGCCTGGAGCGAGGTTGCGACGTTCCTCGCCGCCGCCGCCGAGCGCTTTCCGGGCGTGCACGTGCTCGACCTCGGCGGCGGTTTGGGCGTGAAGGAACGTCCCGGCCAGGTGCCACTCGATCTCGAAAGCCTGGGCGATTTGCTCCGCCGCTTCAAGGCTGCCGACCCGCGCTTCGAGCTGTGGCTGGAGCCCGGCCGGTTCCTGGTCTCCGAGGCCGGCGTTCTGCTCTCCCGGGTCACCCAGGTGAAACGCAAGGGCGAGGTGATCTTCGTGGGATTGGAGACGGGGATGAACTCGCTGATCCGTCCGCCCCTCTACGGCGCCTACCATCTCATCGTGAACCTCTCCCGGCTGAACGAGCCCGCCACCTGGACGGCTCACGTCGTCGGCCCCATCTGCGAGACCGGCGACATCCTCGGCCGCTCACGCCGCCTGCCGCCCACGGAGGAAGGCGACGTCCTCCTCATCGCCAACGCCGGCGCCTACGGGCGGGTGATGAGCTCCCGGTACAACCTCCGCGAGCCGGCGGGAGAGATGTTGCTGGCCTGAAACCCGCCGTCCCCGCCCGCCGTAGTCCTCCCTGAGGAGGCAGAACATGAACACGAACGCGAGCGACGCGAGGTCTTTTCCCGACGCTTTGCTGTACTTTTTCAAAGCGCCCATCCGGCTGCGCACCTATTCGAACCTGCTGTACCTGGCCCTGGCTTTCCCCCTGGGCCTGTTCTATTTCATTTTCCTGAGCGTGGGGCTGTCCGTGGGCGCCGGGCTGACCCTCATCTGGATCGGCATCCCCATCCTGGCCCTGGTGTTCGCCGGCACCTGGGGGTTCACCGCCCTGGAGCGGCAACTCGCCATCCATGCCCTGGGCGCGGCGGTGCCGCCCATGAGCCCGGTGGTGATGGAGCCGGTGCAGACGGTCTGGCAGCGGGTGAAGGCGTTTTTCGCCAATCCCGTCACCTGGAAGGGGATGGCCTTCCTGCTGGTCAAGCTCCCCCTGGGGGTCGTGAGCTTCGTCGCCATCGTGACCCTGATCAGCGTGAGCGCGGCGTTCCTGCTGACTCCGATCTTCTGGCAGTGGGGGGATTGGGAGATCGACGGCGCGATCCTGATCGTGGACACGTGGGGCAAAGCCTGGCTCTGCGGCCTCTTCGGCCTGGGGCTGATGTTCGTCTCGCTCAACCTGCTCAACGGATTGGCCCTGGTCTGGCGGTGGACGGCCACGGTTCTCCTGGGCAGCGAGCGGTTCGCTCCCACGGCCCCCGCAACTCCCTCGGCGCCGGCCGAGGGGCCGCCGGCTCCGCCAGCCTTTACGGACGGCATGGCCCTGGCCTGACCTTAGCCGCTCGCGGCTGGTACCATTCCGGCCCTTGAACGTTCCTTGGCTCGATTCCCTATGGATGGACGCCCGCTCGGGCGTCCGCGGTCTTCTCCGGAGCCCGGGGACCACGGCGGCGGCCCTGCTCGCCCTGGCCCTGGGCATCGGCGCCAACACCGCCGTCTTCAGCGTCGCCCGCGCCACCCTCGCCCGGCCTCTCCCGTACAGCGATCCAGACCGCCTCGTCGCGGTGTTCCAGCGCCTCCCGAGCCTCGATCGCGGCTCGCCGGTCACGCTCCGCATCTTCGAGGAGTGGCGCCGCCGGAAGGGTTCCTTCGAAGACCTCGCTTCCTTGAGCGACAACCGCTCGAACCTCACCTCCCCGGGCCGCCCCGCTCTGTTGCCGCAGGCCTGGGTCTCTGCCAACTTTTTCGATCTCTCCGGCGCGAAGATGGCCGCCGGGCGGAGCTTCCGGGAGGATGAGCTCCGCCGCCGGGACCGCGTGGCCGTCATCTCTCACGCGCTCTACACGGACCGGTATGGCGGCGATCCGGCCCGGCTCGGCCAGGGGATCGTCCTCGACGGCCTGCGGTACGCCGTGGTGGGCGTAGCGCCGCCCGGATTCTCCTTGTTCGGGGATTTCGAGGTCTGGCTGCCGGACATCTTCCGTCCCGATCTGGGCGACTCCGGCTGGCACTTCCTCTGGGTCCTCGGCCGCCTGCGCTCCGGCGCGGGCCTCGAGCAGGCCGACCGCGAGTGCGAGGCCGTGTCGCGCGCCCTGGCGGTCTCGGAGCCGGAGGTCTACGCGGGCCGCACGGTCGACGTCCAGCCCCTCCGGTCGGTTGGCCAGTTGGAGCTCCGGCGGACGCTCGCGGTGCTCGGCCTGTTCGTCTCCTTCGTCTTGTTGATCTCCTGCGCCGACGTCGCGGGCCTCCTCCTCGCCCGGGCCACGGGCCGCGAGGGGGAGATCGCCCTGCGCGTGGCCCTCGGCGCGGACCGCCGGCGCCTCGTGCGGTGGATGCTCGCCGAGAGCCTGGCGCTGTTTCTGGCCGGCGGCCTGATCGCTCTGCCGCTGGCCTTCTGGGGGACCCGCCTCCTGGCGCGCCTCGGCCCGGACAACCTGACCCTGCCGGATCCAGGCCCACACCCCGGCGCGCTGCTCTTCGCGCTCGGGTTGTCGCTCGCGACCGGCCTGCTGTTCGGCCTGCTGCCGGCGCTCATGGTTACCGGGCGCCTGGCGGAGACCCTGAAGGACGCCCGCCGCGTAGCCGGCCGGCCGGGCAGCCAGGCGGTCCGCCGCCTGCTGGTCGCCGGGCAGGTGGCCCTCACCGTGGTCCTCGTCGCCGGCGCCCTTCTTCTTCTCCGGAGCTTCAACCGTCTGCGGGGAGTGGACCCCGGGTTTCGCCCCCATGGGGTCCTGGCCGTCCTCGTCCAACCACCGCTGGACCGGTACTCCGAGCCGGGCGCCCGCGTCGCCCTCTACCGCCGAACCCTCGACCTCGCACGGAAGGTCCCCGGGGCCGAGGCCGCCGCCCTGCAGAACGCGCTGCCGTTCATGCCCAATCCCGCCGTTCAGTTCACCGTCGAAGGGGTTCCGAATCCTCCCCCGGGCCAGAACCGGATGGTCTCGGCGCGCTGCGTCAGCCCCGGGTACTTCGAGATGATGGGCATCCACCGGGTGTCCGGCCGGCCGTTCGCCGACACCGACATCCTCGGCTCGCCCCCCGTCGCCATCATCAACGAGACCATGGCGGACCACTACTGGCCGGGCCAGAACCCCGTGGGCAAGCGCTTCGGCTTCGGTTACCCGGAACCGTTCCAGTGGATGACCGTCGTCGGCGTCGTCCGCAACACCCGGCAGCGGAGCCTCCTGCTCGGCTCCCTCCTGGAGGTGTACTGCCCCTTGTTCCAGGAGCCCGACGATTCCGCCTACCTCTCCCTCCGCGTCCCGGGCGACCCGCTCGCCTGGGCTCCGGCGATCCGAAAGGCCCTCCGGCAGGCGGATCCGGGACTGGCCGGCGGCACGCCCGTGGCCCTGGAAACCGTCATCCCCGCCGAGGTCGCGGCCAGCCGCTTCAAGTCGCTCCTCTCCATCCTGTTCGCGGCCCTCGCCCTTCTCCTCGCGGCGGTCGGCATCTACGGCGTCATCAGCTACTCCGTGGCCCGGCGCACCCACGAGATGGGAATCCGCATCGCCCTTGGCGCCCAGCCCGGAGACGTCCTGCGGCGGGTGGTCCTGGAAGGGATGATCCCCGTCCTCGCCGGTCTCGCCGTGGGGCTCGTGGCCGCCCGCCTCCTCGGTGGTCTCCTCGCGGACCAACTCTACGAGGTCACCAGCGGCGATCCCCTGACTTTCGTGGTGACGGCCCTGGTAATCGTCATCACCGGCCTCGTCGCCACGTATTTCCCGGCGTACCGAGCCACCCAGGTCGATCCCCTGGCGGCTTTGCGGGAGGATTGAGCTTTGCGGTGCCTTTGGGCACCCAGGGTTGCACCCGGGGCTATAAGTAGAACGCCCTCCGGGCTCGCGGCGTGCCGATGTTCAGCCGAGTCTCTTCGGCCAGGGTGGCGTCGCTGAAGGGAGGCTCCAAGCCTCTTGCATAGGCGTAGCGGGAAAGCTCTGAGCGCGGTACTCCTGCCTGTTCCACGGCAGCCCCGAAGGAAAGCTCGCCCTTGGTATAAAGATCGAGGATCCTGTCGATCAAAGACTTGACAGCCATTTCCAAAGTATACGGGAGTCCCAAAAGACTCCGCGCTACCTTGGGCACCCTTGAGGAACGGGCGGATTGACCGCCACCGCGAGCCCGGAGGGCGTCCTACTCGTAGCCCAGGGTGCAACCCTGGGTGACGGAAGGTGGCGTCGCCGTACCTCGCGGCATCTCAGGGGATCTCCAGCCAGGCTGGAATCTGGGCAATGGAGTCCAACACCACGTCGGCCTCGCGCTGCGCCCTCTCTGCATCCTGGGAACGGTATTTGCCGGTCCGCACCGCGACCCCGATCATTCCGGAAGCGCGGGCTCCCGCGACGTCGGACTCCAGGTCGTCTCCCACGACGGCGATGCGCTCGCGGGGGACGCCGAGCTCGGCCGCGGCGGCTTCGAAGAAAGCGGGGCTGGGCTTGCCGGCCAGGGTGGCGGTCTTGCCGCTGCCGTACTCCAGGGCCGCCACGAAGGGGCCGGCGTCCAGGCTCAGCCCGCCGTCCGTCCGCCAGTATCGGTTGCGCTGGATGGCCAGCAGCTCGGCGCCCTCCATGAGGTTGCGGAAGGCTTGGTTGAGGATCGGGAAAGTCCAGTCCTCGCCGAGATCGCCGACCACCACGGCCTCGGGGGAGCGGTCCGTGATCTCGAAGCCTTCGAATTCCACGAAGGTGGCCTCGGCGAGAAGGAGCTGAACCCGGCTCACCCCTCTCGACCGCAGCCAGAGCGCGGCGGCGGCCGGAGCCGAGAGAATCTCCCTGGGATGAGCGGCGACTCCCAGGGACTGGAGATGCTCGGTCAGGGAGGTCCGAGGGCGGCGCGTGGTGTTCGTGGTGAAGCGGAAGGGGAAGCCCCGGCGCCGTAGGGCGTCCAGAGCCTCCGCCGCTCCGGGAATGGCGCGGCCTTCCTGGTAGACGGTACCGTCGAGATCGAAGAGGAGGCCCTCGACGCGCGGGCCGGGATCGCTCATCTGTGATCTAAGGAAGAAGGTCCGAAACCGGAATCGAGATGTCGGGCTTGGCCAGGGGAGAGACGGCGTCCCCGGCAACCAGGATGCTCCGGGATTGATAACGGCCGTCTCGTGGATCCCGGAGCACTTCGAGCTGCTGATCCTGGCGATTCACGATCCAGTACTCGGGAATGTTGGCTGTAGCGTAGAGCGTGCTCTTGCGGTTCCGATCGTGGAGCAGGGCTGCATCCGTGACTTCTGCGACGAGCAGGGCAGTGCAGGGATGGGCGTCTCGGTATTCGCGCCAGTGACCCTGGACCACGGCAACGTCTGGCTCTGGCTCCGATTCCTCCCCAAGAGCCAGGGGCATCTGAAAACGAATGCTGTAGCCCTCGTTGAAAGTGGGGCTTAGGATTTCCTGCAGTGCCTGGATTCCAGCAGCACGCCAGCTGGTCAGAGGAAACTTTTCATAGATGTAGCCGTCAACCAGCTCAACCCTTTCCTCTGGACCGAAAAAGCCGTTCTCGACGAGGTTCTCGTATTCCTCTCGCGTGAATCGACGCATTCTTGCCGCAGCTATCATGGAGCGAATCTTACCTCCACCCCGGATCCCACCCATCCACCATTCCCAACACCTGCAACCCCAGCACCGCCCCCGCCGCCACGAAGCTCAGCAGGAACCGCCAGGCCGTCCAGTCCCGGCTCCGGGGGAGGGACGGATCCCGGAGCTCGACCGCCGCGTTGACGAGGGTCACCACGGCCGTAGCGGCCAGGATCGCCAGGATGGAATCGGTGGGGAAGCGGCGGGTTGCGAGGACGGGACCCACGGTGGCGAGGAAGGTGCCGAGGACGGCGATCCCCAGGGCGCCCAGGACTCCGCTCCGGCGGCGCTCCAGGCGAAAAACGCCCGTGTCCAGGCTGAAGGCGAGGACGGCGGCGCTCGCGCCCAGGTAGGGGCCGAAGAACGTCGCGTCCCGCGCCAGGCTGTTGGCGAGCACCAGCATGGCGAACGGCGGCAGGAGCGCCCGGGCCACCGTGCGCACCTTGAGCCCGGAACCGTGGCCGGGCGGGGCGAAGCGCTTCCAGACGGCGAGGTATCCGGCGAAACCCACCAGCACCGGCAGCGTCCAGACCCACGATCCCAGGGACCACGTCCCATAGGCGAAGAGGATGAAGGTGATGGCCCCGCCCACATTGAAGGAGCGGAAGCGCCAGGCGGCGAAGCCCACGATCAGGCAGATGGCGAGAAGCGAGAGGTTCTGGTAGACCACCTCGGAAAGCGGTTTGGTGGTGATCTTCCCCAGGATGACCACCACCGCGAAGGGGACGAAGAGGTTGTCCGCTCCTTCGAGGGAGATCGCCTCGAAGCCCGTCACCAGCGCCGCCACCAGAAGAGCCGCCAGCACGCAGACGGGGCGCGGCAGGTCCGTCAGCAGCAGGGTGGGGAGGTGGATGGCCAAGAAGGCGATGACCAGGAAGACGAGCGAGCCCTCGAGGCTCTTCTGGTCGTCCTCCACCTCGTACCGCACCACGCCGTAGCGGCTGCCGATCAAGGCCGCGAAGGCGTCTCCCACCGCCAGCACCAACACGGCGGAGAGGTAGAGCCAGGGCCGGCCCGGGGTCATGAGGAAGGTCAGGAAGACGGAGAGCGGGTAGTACTCCGCCCCCCGGCTCCGGCGGGCCACGCCATGCAGGCTTTTGAGGAACCCGAACCGGCTGCCGGCCACGAAGAGGCCGCAAAGGGGGAGGGCCAGGGCCAGCACCACCCAAGGGGACTGCACCAGGAAGGGGAAGAAGAGGCACGCGATGCCGCCCCCCAGGTGCACCAACTTCCTCGTGTGCTCGGGCTTCGGGGTGCCGAAGCGGCGCCAGAGCTCGGCGAGAACGAGGAGAGAGAGAAAGGCCGTCCCGAGGATCGCCGCCCCCCGAAGGTCGCTCGCGGTGATCGTTGGGATCGTTGGGATCAGACCACTTCCTCCAGCACGAAGGCGCTGTAGAAGAAGGCGAGGTCGCGCGCGAAGAGAGCCTTGGCCTCCGCGTCGAGCGGCCGCACCCGGCCCGGGAAGGACGCGGCGAGGCGGCGGGGCACCAGCATGTTCCAGTAGGCGAAGCGGGCGCCGGGCCGGGCCGTTTCCAGCAGCCGGCCGTAGACCCCGGCGGAGGCTTGGGGATCGAGGTACTCGAAGATGTCCGACAGGTTGAAGCCGTCGAATCCCCCACCCTGATGGGCTTCAGCCGCCTTCTCGACGGGCCCCTCGAACAGGGTCAGCCGGTCCAGGTTCCGCTTCACGTCCGGAAAAACCTCGGGCCTCAGGTAGAGGGGCAAGGCTTCGCGGAAACGTCCCGTGAGGATGTACTCGACGTAGGGATTGGTATGGACGGGGAGAACGGTCAGGGCATACTCCACCCGGCCCAGGATGCGCTCGGCCACCGAGCCTTCGACGTAGCGGAAGAACTCCGGGTCCCGCCCCAGCCGGCCCATCATGAAGCGGCTGAAGAAGAGGCGGAACAGCAGCCGCCAGCGCAGGTTGTCCCACGTGCCCGCGTAGAAGGCCTTGCGGCCGGCCGCGTCCCGCTCGTCGAGCAGGGAGAGGACGGTCTTGCGCCGGTGGACCAGGGGGAGCACGCGCTCACGAAAGAGCCGGAAGTAGCTCTCGAACTTCCCGTGATGGATGACGCCGCCGGCCACCGCGTCCTGGCGCTCGCGCCAGAAATCCCGCGCCCATTCCGGCAGGTCGCGCTCCAGCTCCTCGTACACGGCCCGGCGGTCCCGCTCGCTCTTGTGCACCCCGAGAAAGGCCAGGGCCGGCTCATGGCTCAGCCGGCGGATGGCCGCCCGCTTGAGCTCGATCAGGGCGAGTTGGGCCGGCGAGAGATCCGCCGCCACCACCTCGGCCCCCGCGGCGAGCAGGGCAAAGGCGTTGTCCCCCGCCGAGGCGATCGAGAGGATGCGTTTGCCCGGGGCCGGCGCCAGGGCGTCGCGCAGGACCTCTGCGTCCTCCCACACGTTGGCGTAGCGGACGAGGTCGAACCGGGCGCGGTGTTCGATGCGGTCGGGCATGGGGTGGTTTTGGTTTTGGGGAGTGTACTGTGTTTTTGGATCTTCGAGGTCCGATGCCCGTACCATCTTTCCGCAGATCGATCACAAGCCGGCGCAAGGTTCCTCCCCCTGCGCGCGGCCTGACCCACCGAGCTTGAAGACACGCCGCCATACACATTTTCGCCCGCAACGGATGTACGGCTTCTGCCACCGTACACATTTTCGCCCACAACGGGTGTACGGCTTCTGCCGCGGTACACCCGTTCGGGCAAGAATTGTGTACGGCACGAGCCGCCGACCCTCGCGCTGCTGCCGCGGTACACAATTTTTTCGCCACCGTGTGTACGGCCTCCGCGCACGACCGGTCGTGCTCCGCCGCCGACCCTCCGGCGGCTCCCACACACCCTCCGGTTTTCGCCGCTGTACACCCGGCGGCGAAAAAATTGTGTATAGAATTCCCCCACTCGACCCCTTCCGGAGGCCACCATGCGCACGAACGTGGACATCGACCTCCTCACGAGGGGGCTGGAGCCTCTCAGGGATCAGGGAAAACTCAGCTCGTTTGTCCAGAAGGGGCCCAGATCAGACGCCCTGATCCGCCCCGATTCGGCTCACCCCAGCTCCAGATCCCGCAACACCCCACCCAGCAACCCCTGAAGCTTCGCCGCCGCCGCCTTGCCGGCCGCCAGCACCTCCTCGTGGTTGATCGGTGCGTCCGTCAGCCCCGCGGCGGCGTTGCTCACCATGGAGACGCCGAGGCAGCGGACTCCCATCTGGCGGGCGGCAATGACTTCGAGGACGGTGGACATGCCGGTGAGGTCGCCGCCCAGGAGGCGGAGCATGTTCACTTCGGCCGGGGTCTCGTAGCTCGGTCCGGCCACGCCCATGTAGACCCCTTCGGGAAGGGGGATGCCGAGGTCCGCGGCGATCCGGCGGGTCACGGCGCGCAGGGCCGGATCGTAGGCGAACGTCATGTCCGGGAAGCGGGGACCCCACTCGGCCGGCAGCTGGCCGCGCAGCGGGTTCATCCCCAGGAGGTTGACGTGGTCCCGGATCAGCACCAGGTCGCCCGGCTGGTACTCCGGATTGAGCCCGCCCGTGGCATTGGTCATCACCAGCACCTTGGCGCCCAGGAGGGCCCCGAGGCGGATGGGGAAGACCGTCTCCTCCGCCGTGTATCCCTGGTAGGAATGAAGACGCCCTTTGAAATAAAGGACGTGCCGCCCCGGCACGGGCTCGAACACCTCGACTTCCAGCGGATGCCCCTGGACGGCGTGGGTGGGGAAGGGAAGGAGGAATTCGAGCTGCACGGGCCCGCGGGTCCGCTCGCCGAAGTCCACGGCGAGCCCTGAGCCGGAGACCAGAACCACGTCCGGACGCGGCCAGCCCAACATGTCGAACCGCTCCACGGCGGATTTGTGGCGCTCGATCAGGGTTTCCAGACCGGCGGGCGCGTCGTCGAGAGTGTGGTGGACCAGCCCTTCCAGATCGTCGGTGTCATCTTCCATGGCCGCGTATCGTAGCAGCGCCACGGCTGATCCTCCCTCCGGGCATTGCATTTGCACTTGGCAATAGGTGCCTATTAAGATCACTGTACGGAATGATCGATTTAACGAAAACGAGAGGGAGGTTGGGATCATGGGACGGATTCTTCGTTGTGCGGGTCTTGTCGGGATTCTGGGACTGGTGAGCTTCCTGCCGGTCCGCTCCTCGGAAGCGGGGACGTGCCAGACCTTCAAGTACTACCAGGCGTGCGGCGCGACCTCGGAGCAGGACTGCCAGGCGGCCTGCGGCTCGTGCGGGATGTGCCTGAGCATCGCCCAGTTCAACCCATGCGTGTATGAGTGCAGGTGCTCCTGCTGAGGGCGGGGCTGGTCTGGGGTCCTTCCTGTCCCTTTCGTCCTTGAGGTCCTTGCTTCTAGTAGGCTCGCCCAGGGGTTGGGGTGAGGTGGCTTCTCGGATACGCTATGCCCCTCCCAAGGAGGGGAATTTCTTACCCATGTCCGAGCTAGACGACCAGATTCAGAACCGGAGAGACAAGCGCCAGCGGCTGGTGGACGCGGGGGTGACCCCCTATCCCCATCGCTTTGACTGGGACCTGGAGCCCTGCGGGGTCTGCCAGGCCTACCGCGACAAGACGGCCGAGGAATTGGAGGCCGCGGCCATCCGGCTGCGCGTGCCCGGCCGGATCCGCTCCATCCGCCGGCAGGGGAAGCTCGTCTTCGCCGATCTCCACGATGGCAAGACCAAGCTTCAGCTCTTCATCCGCATGGCTGACCTCTCGGACGCGGGCAATCTGGTGCTGGAGAACCTGGACCTGGGGGACGTCGTCGGGGCTGCCGGGGTGGTCATGCGGACCCGCATGGGCGAGCTGTCGCTCAAGGTGGACGAGCTGACGCTCCTCTCCAAGGCCCTACGGCCGCTGCCCGAGAAGTGGCACGGCCTCTCCGACGTCGAGATCCGCTACCGCCAGCGCTACCTGGACCTCGCCACCAACGAGGACTCGCGGGCGGTGTTCGAGGTCCGCGCGGGCATCATCAAGGGAATCCGGGAGATCCTGGACGCCAAGGGGTTCCTGGAAGTCGAGACGCCCATGATGCACGTGATCCCGGGCGGCGCCTCGGCGCGGCCGTTCAAGACCCACCACAACGCGCTCGACATGGAGCTCTACCTTCGCATCGCGCCCGAGCTGTTCTTGAAGCGCCTGCTGGTGGGCGGGATCCCGCGGGTCTACGAGATTAACCGCAACTTCCGCAACGAGGGGATCTCGACCCGCCACAACCCCGAGTTCACCATGCTGGAGTTCTACTGGGCCTATGCGGACTACCGGGACATGATGGACCTGACGGAAGAGCTGCTGACGGCCCTGGCCCACGTGGCGCGGCTCATCCAGGGCAAGGAAGAGATCACCTGGGAAGGCAAGCCCATCCTCTTCGCCTCCCCCTGGCAGCGCCTGACCATGCGCGAGGCCATCACCCAGTACGGCGGCGTGCCGGCCGACCGGCTGGAGACGGCGGAGTCGGTGCGTGCGGTGCTGGAAGAGAAGGGGCTGCCGGTCCCTCCCGGGGGCACCTACGGCCACCTGCTGATGGGGCTCTTCGAGCATACGGTGGAGGAGCACCTGTTCGCTCCGGTCTTCATCACCGACCACCCCACGGACGTCTCGCCGCTCGCCAAGCAGCGGCCGGACGATCCCCGGTTCACCGAGCGCTTCGAGCTGTACATCGCCGGCATGGAGATGGCCAACGCCTTCTCCGAGCTGAACGACCCGGACGTGCAGGCCGAGCGCTTCCGCCAGCAGGTGGCGGCGCGGGAAGCCGGCGACGCTGAGGGGCACCTCTACGACGCCGACTACGTGCGCGCCCTCGAACATGCCATGCCACCCGCCGCGGGCATCGGCGTCGGCATCGACCGGCTGACCATGCTGCTGACGGACCGGCAGTCGATCCGCGACGTGATCCTGTTCCCGCTCATGCGGCCCGAGGCGGAGACGGACTCGTGAAACTCCACCCCGCTGCGCCAACAGGTGGTTTCTGGTTTCTGAGCCCGGAGGGCGGCATACCCCTAGCCCCGGGTGTGAACCCGGGGGAGCCCCCGGGCTCAGGGTACGCATTGCCTTCATGAGCCGCCCCTCCCGCCTGCTCCTGCGCAAGCTCCCGTTCCCCGTGATCCTCGCGCTCCGGTACCTGCGCAGCACGCGGCGGGACGCCTTTGCGAGCTTCCTCTCCGCCGTGGCGGCGGGCGGGCTGGCCCTGGGAGTGGCGGCGCTCATCCTCTCCCTCGCCGTCATTTCGGGGTTCCAGAGCGCCCTCCGCTCGGAGCTTCTGGGGCGCACGCCTCAGATCGAGGTCGAGCTGCCGCCGGGCGCGGACGCCGAGGCTGCCCGGGAGGCGGTCGGCAAGGTCTCCGGCGTCCGGTCCGTCCAGGTGCAGGTGCGGGGCGGCGGCTGGCTGGTGGACGAAGGGAAGGTTCAGGCCGTCGAGCTGGTGGGCTTCAACGGCACCGTGCCCCGCTCCTTCCCGGGCGCCGCGGGCAAGGCCGAGGGGCTCTACGTGCCGGCCACGCTGGCCGCCCGCTGGGGTCTCGAGCCCGGTGACGTCCTGGAGGTCGCCTCGCCCAAGCCCACGCTGACCCCGTTCGGCCCCCAGCCCCGCGTGCGCGGCGTGCCGCTCGCCGGCACCTACGAAGGCGGCAAGACCCAGGAGGACCGCGAGCGGGCGGCCCTGCCGAGGGGGATCGCCGAGAGCCTTCTGGGCACGGCGGACCGGCGGCTGGACGTGGAGGCGGCGGATCTCGACGCCGCGCTCGACGTGGCGGACCGGCTGCCGCAGGTGCTGCCGGCCGAGAGTGAGGTGCGGACCTGGAAGGATCTCAACCGCCCGCTCCTCTTCGCCCTGCGCCTGGAAAAGCTGATCATGTTCGTGGCCGTCTCGCTGATCGTCCTCGTGGCCTCACTGGCCCTGGTGGCGGACCTGGCGCTCATCATCTCCAGCAAGCGGCCGGAGATCGGCATGTTGGCGACCCTGGGAGCCACCCCGGCGACGCTGCGGCAAGCCTTCGTCGTCCTGGGCGGCCTGGTGGCCGGCTCGGGCATGCTGGTGGGCATCGTGCTGGGTGTGGGCGGCGCCTGGGCGGCGGACCGCTATCGGCTGCTTCCCGTGCCGGGGCGGGTCTATTTTCTCGACTACGTCCCCTTTCTGGTGGAACCGGAGGATCTGGTGCTGGTGCTGCTGATCACCTTCTCCCTCGCCCTGGCCTCGGCCTTCTATGCCGCCCAGCGGGCCGCGACGCTCGATCCCGTGGAGGCCCTCCGGCGATGAGCGTCGCCGTGCGGGCCACCGGCCTCACCAAGACCTATCAGGACGGCGTCCGGAGGGTCGAGGTGCTCAAGGGGATCGACCTCGCCATCGAGCCCGGAGAGTTGGTGGCCATCGTGGGACCCTCGGGGTCCGGCAAGTCGACGCTTCTCCATCTGCTGGGAGCGCTCGACCGGCCGGACGTGGGAACCGTTGTGATCGGCGGCGAATCTCTCGCCAGGCTCAAAGGTGCCCAGCTCGCGGCCTTCCGCAACCGCACCATCGGCTTCGTCTTCCAGTTCCACCAGCTCCTGCCGGACTTCACGGCCCTGGAGAACGTCATGCTCCCCGGCCGCATCGCCGGCATGGAGCCGCGCCAGGTGCTGGACAACGCCCGCCGCCTCCTCCTGGAAGTGGGCTTGGCCGACCGGCTGGACCACTTTCCGAACCAGCTCTCCGGCGGCGAGCGCCAGCGCGTGGCCCTCTGCCGCGCCTTGGCCCTCGAGCCCCCTCTCCTGCTGGCCGACGAGCCCACCGGCAACCTCGACCCCGCCAGCGGCGAGCACGTCTTCAACCTCCTCCTCGACCTCCAGGCCCGCCACCGCACGACGGGCGTCCTGGTCACCCACAATCCGGAGATCGCCCAGCGGTGCACGCGGATTCTGCGGCTGGATGGCGGGGTGCTGCACACTTGACCTCGCCATAAGGCCTTCGTTCCTTCCTGGCCTCGACGTCTCTCTCAGTCCGTCCCCTAGGACGGGACGCTACCGGCGGACAGGCGGCCTGCTGCGGCCGCCTGTCTCAGCTCGGGCCGCACTTTCCAGAGGGGCTGCAGATCGGGGTCGAACAGGGCTTGCTGTCCAGCCTCGGGATCGTGCGCCAGGGCGGCGGTGATCGCTTCGGCGGCTTCAGACATCTGCCCCAGGCGGCTGAGAGCGCAGGCCAGGTTGTAGTCTCCCGACCCTGGTTGAACCCGATTGCCCCGCCGGGCGGCCTCGGCGGCTCGCAGGGCGGCGTCTCGCGCCTGATCGGCGGAAGCCTCCGCGGCCAGCCGCAGCCAGGCATGGGCAGCAATGAGCTCAGGCTCGCTCGTCTCCGGATGGCGCGGGGCTCCCTCCGCGAACAGCTCCTCGGCCCGCTGGAGGAGCGCTTCCCGGCCGGCACCATGGGAGAGGGCGGCGAGGCCCACCGTGGCGCTGCCCTGGAGAGCTTCCGAATCCAGGGCTGGATCCATCCCGGCCATTGCGGCGAAGTGGCTGCGGGCCTCTTCGAAGAGCTTGCGGCGAGCCTTGGGGTCACCGGGCAGCCAGGCCAGATCGAGCGCGGTCCGGCCCAGAATCAACCGCTGATCAGGCGGCTGGTTCTCCCTCTCTCGGTTGGCCTCCTGGAGCTGCCGGTAGGCCTCACGAAGGAGCTTTCTTCGCTCCTTCTCGTCGTCGCTGAGGTCGGCCAGCACCCAACGGACCGCACCCGCGCCGACGAGAGCCTGGGTGTAGTAGGGATGAAGAACACCCGTCTCGCGGAAGCGGAGGTTTCTCGCGTCGAAGCAACGGGAAGCTTCGTCGAAGCGGCGGGCCGCCTCCTGGAGGAGGGCAGTCTTCTCCGGACCTCCCAAGATTGCGGCCCGATTGGCAAGGGACCTTCCCAGATCGTTGAGGATGTCAGGCTGGGTGGGAGCGATCCGAGCCGCCTCGGTGAGATACAGGCAGGCTTGCTCGATCACCTTCGCGTTCTCTGCCTTTTCGACCACTCCCAACCCGGCGAAGTCGTCCATGACATTCCCGGCGGCATGGAGCACATGGGTGTCGGTACGCGCCCGCTCGACCGCCTTGTCGAGCCAGCCGGCGGCCTGGTCGAGCAGGAGCCGGCCGATTTCCGGATCGGACCGGTGTTCCTGGGCCCGCGCCGCGGCGGCCTGAGCCAAGGTCAGCAAGAACCCTGGAACGACCGGCTCGAGGGTGGTGGCCACGCCGCTCTGATCCGCCGGCGCCTCCGGATCGGCGTGCGACAGCAGGGACATACAGAGCATGAGCGCCATCAGCCGTTCTGCCTCGCCCGCTTCACGGCCGGACGCCGGCGACGGGCTCGGCGTTTCAAAATCGTCGGGATCGTACATGGCAACCTCCTGGACAAACGATCGTTCATTCTACCTGAGGTCCTCACCGCCGAGGCGGTGGACCTCGAAGGCCTGGCACCGGGGAGGTCACCGGCCGAAAAAGCAAGGAGATCTGAGAGACAAGCTCCCAGATCCAGGCGAAAAGCAGGGAGCTCTGCGCCAGAGCTTCATGCTTCTGGGCCAGAACTTCATGCTTCTGGGCCAGAACTCCTTCTTCTAGGATCGAATCTCGTGCTTCCGCGATGGAAACTCGGGTTTCCCAAGAGGGCTCCCAGATCCGCAATCCGAGCTGCCAGGGGGACAACTGGGAGCTCGGAATCCGTCGGCATCCGTTGATCTTCGACGACGGCACGTGGGCCACCGGCAACTTCGACGCCTGGCCCAACGGTCTGCCGGTGCTCTTCACGGTGGTCTACGACGGTTCGCGCCAGGTCACCGCCACGCTTTCATACCTACTGGCGAATACCCTCGTCAGCAGCCGATCTACTCATACCGTGGCCGATGACTTCTCGGATCTCTTCCTTCTGACCCGGGCCGAGCGGGCCCACGCCCGCATTCAGATCAGCAATCTTTTCCTGGATGGCCTGCCGGTGGGCGCCTCGTCGAGCGCAATCCATTCCGGGGCTGCGGCACAGGACGTCCTGCGGATCCAAGGGGGCTCTCTCGCCGATGGTTTCATCCTCACGGGCACGATCACCATGGCCTGGACGGGACCCCGGCCCAACAATTCGCAGCTCGACCTCGAGATCTGGGGGGCGAAGGTGTCCACGGCGCCGCCGCCGGACACGACGCCGCCCACGGTGACGATCACGGCGCCCGCCGAGGCGGCCTTCTTGAACACACCCGAGGTTCTGGTGACCGGCACCGTCACGGACGATGGAGAGGTTGCCTCCGTCACCGTGAACGACCTCGAGGTCACGCTCGCCGGAGTGGATTTCCAGGCCACGGTGGCTCTTCAGGAAGGCTTCAACGAGATCTTCGTGGTGGCCACGGACGGTACCGGAAAGCAAAGCTTCGCCACGCGCACGGTCACGCTGGACCGAACGCCGCCGAGCCTGACCGTGGAGATGCCGTCGCCGGGTCAGCTCACCTGGCGGCGGCGAATGTCCCGAGGATCACCCTGGTGTCCGGCAACCTCCAGGAGGCCGTCATCGGCACGGCTCTCCCCGCGCCTCTGACCGTTTCCCTGCTCGACGCCACGGGCCAGCCAGTGCCTGGAAAGCCGGTTCTTTTCAAGCTGAGGGGGAACAACGGCAGCCTCGACGGAGGCAAACGCCAGATTGCCGTGACCACGGACACCGCCGGCCGGGCTTCGGCCCACTTCACCCTCGGCACCCGGGCGGGCGTAGGCAACCAGGCCGTGGAAGCCACGTCGCCTGGATTCCAGGGCTCAGCCTTTTTCCTGGCCACGGCCCTGCCTGGGCCCTCGGCTTATCTCGTGGTGGACTCGGGAGATCAGCAGGTGGGGATCGCCGGGCAGGATCTTCCCCGTCCGCTGGTCGCCGTGGTCACCGACGTGGGCCACAACCGTCTCGAAGGGGCCGCCGTGAAGCTCAGCGTCGTGAAGGGGCGCGGCCACTTTTCGAATGGCCTGCAAGAAGCCCTGGCCTTTTCCGACAGCGACGGCCGGGTGATTCTCTCCTTCACGCTGGACCCGGAGGAAGGGATCGCCAACAACGTCGTCGAAGCCCGGATCGAGGGCCTGGACGAAAGCCCGCTGGCGAGCTTCGTCGCCTCCGGCCGCGCCGCGGGAGCCCCGGCCGCCACCTCGGTCAGCGGGGTGGTGCTCGACAACTCGAACCTCCCCATCTCCGGAGTGACCCTGCGCATCCTCGACACGCCGCTCACCGCTCAGACCGATGAGAACGGCCTCTTCCGGATCCCCGGCGCCCCCGTGGGGACCGTCAAGCTCATCGTGGACGGCAGCACCGCGGACCGTCCCGGCTCCTGGCCGGACCTCGAATTCGTCCTCACCACCATCCCGGGGCGGGACAATACGGTCAACATGCCCATCTACCTCCTCCCCCTGGACCTGCGCAGCGGCCTGGCAATCGACGAGACCCACGGCGGCACCCTGACCCTCCCCGAGATCCCCGGCTTCGCCCTGGAGATCCTCCCCGGCTCGGTCACCTTCCCCGGAGGCTCCAGAAGCGGCGTGGTGAGCGTGACGGCCGTCCACAACGACAAAGTCCCGATGGTGCCCAACTTCGGCCAACAGCCGCGCTTCATCGTCACCATCCAGCCCGCCGGAGCCCGCTTCGAGCCCCCGGCCCGCCTCACCCTGCCGAACCTCGAAGGCCTGGCTCCCGGGGAAGTCACCGAGATGTACTCCTTCGACCACGACCTCGGCCACTTCGTGAGCATCGGCCCGGCCACCGTGAGCGAGAGTGGAGAGGTGATCGTGTCCGATCCAGGAGTGGGGATCGTCAAGGCGGGGTGGCATTGCGGTGGGAATCCGGCGACGGCGGGGACGCCGCACAACTGCAAGGAGTGCTACAAGTGTATTGATAATCGCTGTGCTGCCGAGAATCTCTGTAAGGCATGTTCTCCGGCAGGTAAGGCTTGCGATGGGAGAGGCCATTGCCGTACTGGAAAGGAGTTGATCCCGAAAATCTGTGATGGACTTGGGGTTACCGAAGATGCACCTGTACAGGGGAGATGTTCTCAAGTTCCAGATCTTGCCGGGATCCCCAATCTCTGCGGCGCGGCAATGGCGGTGACTTACCGGAAGGTCACCCATAATTGTGATGGTGTCGATCTGGAAGGAGCGGTCCTCAGAGAAGAGGTCACACCTGACGATGCAGGCTGTGGAGGCGGCTCTATCCAGCAGGGCGGTTGTAACGTTTTCAGGGGGAATCTGCTGGCTCCGGAAGGAAGTCGTTGCACCGATTACTATTACTTGTGCGCGGATGCCGATTCCTGGCCCGCTGACTACGAGTGCAGGGAGACTTGGACGCAGAAGATCTACATCAATGATTGTCTCGTGGAAACCAAGAAGCTGATCTTCACGATCAGAAATAATGAAAATGAATGTAGTGGCACCGCTACGCGACGGTAAGGAGGGTTGCCGCAGGTGTACCGTATTTTGCTGATCACGCTGGCTATTCAGCTCTCCGCTGTGCTAGGAGCGGGAAGCGCACCGTCAACCGGCTGCCGATGGAATGATTCATCGGTGGAATGGATTCTGGCAAGGCCTTTGCCCGAAGGCAACGTCGCGGGATCCTTGGGATCTGTCCTGGTGCCGTTCCTGCATCGGCAAGGAGTCCCGATTTCTTTCGTATCCAGGCCTCTCGAAGACGTGGACGTCCGGTTGGACATCGATACCGTCACGACCGTGCAGAAAGTACTTGACGAAGTGGTTCGACAGCAAGCTGGATACCGCTATGGCGTAATCATGGGCAGGGTTGTCATATATCCAACTGGAGATGAATTCGACAGGGCGATCGAGGTTAACCGTCTCAGCGGCACGAGGGCGCAAGCCATGTACTCTCTGCTGAGAGACCTGAAGAAAAAGCATAGAGATTTCAAGGATCTTGAGCTGCCGGCTCTGCGAGGCGGTGGAGGAAAGAATCTTCATGGCGATCGAGTGGAGATTGGCGGAGCCCGCTCGGTCGTAGAGCACCTGGCTTCTCTTACAGGGGAGCGGCCCGCCGTTGCGTTTCGGGTTTTGGCTGCACGCGAAGGGCGTCTCTCTTTCATGCTCGACTGGGTCCCCGTGGTTAAGAAGGTCGAGGTGCATGTGCCTACTTCGGTGGAAGTCGGCTCCACGTTCGAGGCAAAGGTCACGGGTACGCTCATCGACGGCACGGTAGTATCGCTCGGGGGGCCGGAATGCGGCGTTGAGTATGAAGTCACGTCGACTGAGGTGCTGGAGACGAACGGTCGAGGACAGATCCTGGCACGGCGGGCAGGTATCGGAACGCTGTTGGTTCAGTATGAAGGTCATTTCGCCAAAGCAAGTATCCGAGTTCTGCAACCCCATGAGGGGGGGGGCGCTGAGTAAAGGTGAAAACTATCCCTGTCTCCGGTAATGATCGGCCTCGCCCCTGGGCGGCTCTGCAGGGGCTTCTCTTCAATGCACGTCGATGAGAGGACTTGTGCGCAGGATCACTAAGAGGTGCCTAGCTTTTATGTTTGTTGGGTTCTTGGCTGCTTGCCAAGTGGCTCAAGGCCAGCTGCCTCGAGTCCTCTCAATAGAAGAGGGGAAGTGGATCGTGCGCCTAGTTCGTTTTGAGCGCACAAGTGCTGACTTCAGCGAGTATACTTTCACCTTCAATGCGCTGAATCGAGAGAGCGGTGCGCAAGCGACTCTCCAACTCCGCGATCAGACCACAGACATTGACAAGGTCGAAATTGTGGGCAGCAAGCTGGTGGTCCTAGGCAGCGTAGGAAGCTCGGGAGATATCGTTTCTGTCTTTGACTTGGAGAATGGAGAAAAGCTGGACGAGTTTCTGTGCTGGTGGCCTCGGATGTCCTCTACTGGGCGCTACGTTGTCGCGGTTGGATTTCTACCCCGATTCACGGATTCCGCTCTCAAGAGTCACTTCGTCGTTCTCTACGACCTCCATGGTCTAGGGAAGACCAGCCCCGCAGGTGAAGACGGGAGCGCTCGGGTGCTGCAGATCTTTCCGGAGGAGGGTGGGCAGCCAGGCAAGAGCAACGAGAAAGAGGTGGGGCGGCATTCAATCAACATGGAAGCTGGATTCTTGTGGTCCAAGAAAGACGACCGGCTGGTGTTCGTCGACCGCTATCTCGGAGATTCCTGGCTCGTAGCAATAGATCTCATGGAAGGTCGCGCGAAGGCAGTGCGCCGGCATCCACTTGATGTAGCGTCGATTCTGAGCTTGCCCAAGAATGATCCTAGTTATACCGAGACGCTACGGCGTGAGAGAATTGGGATTCCGATCCGTGGGATGTACTGGGATGGTGGGGACGTGGTAGTGGTGCAAGTCGATCGCAATCGGCCGGGCCAAGGACATCTCTACCGGACGGATTGGTTGCGCGTTGATGTCGCGCCAGCAGCGCCGTGACGTCCTTGTGGAGCGGCAATGAATCGTCCATTCCTTGCCCTGGTGACGTGTTCTTTCCTTCTACTTGGAGGGTGCTCCCTAAAGCTATCGAACCCTGTCGTCGAGTGGGGTGATAGTGAGCCTGTTCTCGACGTCTTTGTTGGCGATTGGAAAGTCAGTCAGATCTTTGGCCACGAACCGAGCAAGGCTACACGGATGACTGTTGCTCGAAATGTTGACGGGTCGGCCAAACTGATTCTGTGCGAGAATGGCCAGTCTGTTGAAATGAGCGCAACGCTGGTGACGATCTCGGGGTTGAAAGTTCTCTCTATTCAAGGGGAGCTGCCCGGATGGAACATCGTTGCGATTCTCGTTGATGGCACGGGAAATAGGCTGATTATAAAAGAGATGGACTCTGGCCGGTTAAGGGAAGATGTTCGTCAAGCTCTTCTTCGTGGTGAGGTCGTCAATCTGGACCAGGACGACATCTTGATTAGGGTCACTGCGACCAGCGCTAGCCTGCGCCAGTATCTGGAGGCGAGGGCTGACATTTTTGACAGAACCATTGCGGTGCTGGAGCGGCAATGACGGGCTGGCGCTCTGTCCTTAGATGCGTCCGAGGAAAGGCCATGGCGAAATTGCAAAGGATCCTGACCACTGTTGTGATTGCTTTCGCCTTATGGGCGGCTCTGCCCGCGCGAAGCCTCGCCCAGCTCGACGCCTCCTGCATGGTCAGCGCCTTCAACCGTACGGCCCCCGTGCAGGCGGACGGTGTCTGGGTGCTGCCGAACGTCCCGGCGAACCTGGGGCAGGTGCGCGTGCGGGCCACCTGCGTCGAGGACGGCGTCGTGCGCTTCGGGGCTTCGAGCCTGATCAATGTGCCGGCGGACGGGGTCCTCAAGATCGAGGACATCGACTTCCAGGGGCCGCCGCCGGTGCCTTCGAGCTTGAGCCTGAGCGCTCCTTTCACGGTTTTGGTCGCGGTGGGGCAGACGGTGCCGATCTCGGCGGTCGTGACCTATCCCGGGGGCTCGACGGCGGACGTTACGGCCGGGGAGACGGGGACGGACTATCGCGTGAGCAATCCGGCGATCGCGGCCATCGATGCCAACGGCGTCGTCACGGCGCGGGCGAGCGGCGTGGCTCTGGTGAGCGCGGTCCATGAGGGTGCTCTCGGGGTGATCCGTATTCAGGTGGTCACTTCGGGGGACTCGGACGGCGACGGCCTGCCGGACGACTGGGAGCTTGCGAATGGGCTCGATCCCAACAATCCCGTGGATGCTCTGGACGACCAGGATGAGGACGGGCTTTCGACGGTCACGGAGTATCTGGGAGGCCTCAACCCGTTCAACGGAGATTCCGACGGCGATGGTTTGAAGGATGGCCGCGAGGTCAACGAATTGGGCACGAACGCGCTCCTGGCGGATACGGACGGTGACGGGCTGCGCGACGGCCTGGAGGTTCAGACGCAGAGCGATCCCCTGGATGCGGAGAGCTTCAACCTGGCGGCGGCGCTCCAGTCGATCGAGGTGGCGCCGGGGTCGTTCCGCATCCTGTTCAATACCGTCTTCGGTGAGGCGTCGCGCCAACTCCGCGTCACCGGCCGCCTGATCGATGGCTTCCCCCTCGACATCACCTCGCGCCGCTATGGCACGGCCTACGGATCGAGCGATTTGACGGTCGCCGGCTTCGGGAGCGAGGATGGCCGGATCTATGCGGGCCGGAACGGTGCGGCCACGGTCTCGATCGGCAACAGCGGGTTCTCGGCCTCGGCTCACGTTACGGTGGAGACCTTTTCGCCGCGCGCTCTGTCGTATGTGAGGATTCCGGCGTACCCCAAGAACGTGGCGCTGAGCGGAGACTTTGCCTTCGTGGCCACGGACCGGGGCGTCTACGGGGTGGACGTTTCGAATCCGCTGACCCCCTTCATCGTGAGCTTCGTCGCCACGCGAGGCTATGCCGAAGACGTCCGCATCGCGGGCGATTTCGCCTTCGTCGCGGACAGCGAAGCGGGTCTCATGGTTCTCGACATCAGCCAGCCCCAGGTTCCCCGGATCGTTGCCACCCGGGCCACGGCTTCTCAGGCGAGCGACCTTGTCGTGACGGGCGGCAAGGCGTTCGTGGCTGACGGTGAGGATCTGGCCATTTTTGACGTCTCCGATCCCGTTCAGCCGGTTCTTCTCGGGTCCGTGCCGACTCCGCGTTGGGCCCAGGGGGTGGATGTGGTGGACGGCCTGGCGGTGATGGCGGCTGGGGAAGGTGGAGTCCTCGTGGTGGACGTCCGGGATGTTGCCCATCCGGTGGTGCTCGGCTCGACCGCGACCCGGTCCGATGGCACTTCCGCGGCGGCGGACGTCGTCCTGCGCGACCGGCTCGCGTACGTGGCGGACGGCGCGGATTTCAGCCTTGGGGGGCTGCGGGTGATCGACTTCCGCGATCCTGCCAATCCCGTGGTGATCGGCACGACGTCCGACCGTTTCGCCCTCACGTCAACGGCTCTGGAACGGGGCCTGGCTTTCAGCTCGGACAATTTCTTTGTCAATGCGGTGCCGATCTTCGATTCGGCCGCGGGGAATCCGGGGTTCCGGGCCGTGCTGGACTTTTCGGGGCCTCCGGGCTTCCGCGATGACCACGGCCAGGGTCTCGCCGTGCGGGACGGGCTCGTCTATCTCGCCGCGCAGGGCGTATACCGGGATCCCGCCGGCGGCGCTTTGCACATTGGCCGCTACGCGATTCTCGAGGACACGGGTGCGCTGCCGCCGGTGGTCACGATGACGGCTCCGTCCCCGGAGGTCCGGGTAAGCGAGCGGCGCCGGCTGCTGCTGAGCGCCGACGCGCGGGATGACGTGCGGGTCGCGAGCGTCCAGTTCCTGGTCAACGGCCAGGTGGCCTTCACCGATTTCGACGCGCCCTACGAATACAGCCTTTCGGTGCCGGCGGTTTCCACGGTGCGGCTTGGAGCCTTGGCCACGGACGATGGCGGCAATCAGGCCTACGCCCCGGAAGTGGTCCTGCCCGTGGACCCCAATTCGGCACCGGTTGCCGCGTTCCTGGCGCCGGTGGCGGGGCAGACCGTCACCGAAGGGACGGAGGCGGCCATCGCGGTCGAGGCGACGGACGACCATGCCGTGACCAAGGTGGAAATCTACGTGAACGGTATCTTGCGCAGTACCGACACGGTGCCGCCTTACCGCTACAACCATCCGATTCCGGCCGGGGCGGCCCAGCTTTCAGTTTCGGCCATCGCCTACGACGACGCCGGACCCTCGGAGACCGCCGGACCTGCCGTGGTGACGGTCCGGCCGGACCAACTTCCGGTGGCCGAGGTGATCCAGCCGCGCGATGGCCAGGAATTCGTGGAAGGTTCTTACGTCCAGATCGTTGCCGGGGCCTCGGACGACGCCGGGATCCGGACGGTGTCCTTCTTCGCCAACGATGAACGGATTGGAGTCTTGACGGCGGCTCCTGCCTACTTCTGGTACGTCAACGCTCCGGCACCGGGCGATACACTGCGGCTCCGGGTTGTGGCGGAAGACACCCGGCACCAGCAGCAATCATCCTCCGAGGTGGTGATTACGGGGGTGCCTGACCTCCTGACCACCGTCCGTGGCCGCACGGTCGACGCTACCGGGCATCCGCTGGTGGGCGCTCAGGTCTATGCCGGGGATCTGCGGACGTTGAGCGGCGTGGAGGGGGAGTTCTCTTTCGTGGATTACCCGACGATCGGCGATTTTTCCTTCAGCGCCTCTGCCGTGGTAAATGGGTTCGTGCTCCAGGGCTTTCTTACGAGCCCGGTGCCTCCGGTCCCGGCCGGGATTACGGAGATTGGGGACCTCGTGCTGATCCCAGAGGATCCTGGAACGACGGTCGCCGGCCAAATTCTGGACGAGACGGGCTCGCCCGTGGTGGGAGCCACGGTCAAGGTCTATGACAGCTTTCTGGTTTTGGAGACGGCGAGCGGAGCGGATGGGCGTTTCACGGTGGCGGGAGCGCCCTCCCAAGGCGCGCTTTCGGTTTCCGCCTCGGTCACCGTGGACGGTGTCCGCCTGCGCGGCCACGCCGAGGTTTTCCCTGTACAAGGGGAGGTGACGGACGTGGGAACGGTCACCGTCCTGCCGGTGGATGATTCCGCGGTTTTCTACAGCACGATCATCGGCCGTGTCGTCAGTGGGGGGGGGGTGGCGGGAGCCCGGGTGAACGTGTCCACGCCCTTCGAGGTGTTCTCCACGGTGACGGCCGGGGACGGCACCTACTCGATTCCCGGGGTTCCGCTCACGGATGGCGATCTCTCCGTGGCCGCTTCGGCGGTGATTGACGGGGTCCTGAAAACTGGCTCCCGGACGGACGTGAGCGCGAACCTCGAGGACACGGTTGACCTGGGGACGATCTACCTGTCGGACGGCAGCGGCGAGAGTTTTCAATGAAGCTCAGCCGGCGGAGCCTGATCGCCGGGGCCTCAGGGCTTGGTGGCCTGTCCCTGCTGGCCCCCCTGGATCTGTCTGCGGCCGGGAAGGCAGGGGAAGGGGGCGACGCCGGCCGCATTGGGCGCGCCTATGAGGTGAGGCTTCGAGCCGCCCGGCAGGCCCGCGAGCACGGAGTCGCGCGGCAGCAAGCCAACGGGGACGAAGAAGGCCTGCCGGCCCGGGTTGCCTGCTACTCCAAGGGCCTCCCCCACGATGGCGCCGGAGAGGTCGACGCCAAGGCCTATGGCCTGCTCCTGCAAGCCCTGCGCACGGGCAAGCCTGAGGACTTCGAGCGCATCCCCCTCGGCGGATTCGTGAAGCTGGCGAACCCGCAGGCGGCGTGGGCGTTCGAGCTGATCGGGCCGGACAGCTCGCAGCTCCATTGCCCGCCCGCTCCCGGCTTCGGCAGCGAGGAGCAGGCCGGCGAGATGATCGAGCTCTACTGGCACGCTCTCACCCGCGACGTGCCGTTCGCCGAGTATGGCTCCCACCCGCTCGCCCTGCGGGCGGCGGAGGAGCTTTCCGGCCTGGCCGGCTTCCGCGGTCCGCGGCGCGACGGCAAGGTGACTCCCGGCACCCTGTTCCGGGGAGCGGCGGCGGGCGACCTGGTGGGACCCTACGTCTCACAATTCCTTTGGAAGCCGATTCCCTTCCTGCCCATCCGGATCGAGGCGAAAATCCGCACGGCGGTGCCGGGCCTCGATTTCATGACCGGCTACGACGACTGGCTCGGCATCCAGAACGGCGCCCTCGCCGGCGTCAACCGCTTTGACGAGAAGCCGCTCTTCATCCGCAACGGACGCGACCTCGGCGAATACGACCACCGGGACTTCACCTACCAGGCGTTCTTGAGCGCCGCCCTGATCGCCCTCAAGGCGGGCACGCTGCCGGACGGCGGCAATCCCTACAAGCACTCGCGGACCCAGGGGGCGTTCACCACGTTCGGCCAGCCGTTCCTCCTCTACCTGCTGGCGGTGGTCACCCAGGTGGCCTTGAAGGCCTGCTGGTACCAGAAGTGGCTCGTCCACCGGCGCATCCGGCCGGAGGAGTACGCCGGCCGCGTCGAGGTCCACCTGCGGAAGCTCGCGGAGATGCCGCTCCATGCTAGCCTGCTCTCCTCGGCGGCCCTGGAGGAGACCCGAAAGCGGTTTGGTACGGCTCTCCTGGCCCAGGCCTATCCGGAGGGCTGCCCCACGCACCCCTCCTATCCGGCGGGCCACGCGGTCATCTCCGGCGCCTGCGCCACGGTGCTCAAGGCCTGCCTCGACGAGTCGCACGTCCTGCCGGAGCCGGTCGAGGCGAGTGCGGACGGGCTCTCCCTGAAGCCCTGGAAGGGTGCGGACCTCACGGTCGGCGGCGAGCTCGACAAGCTGGCTTCGAACATCGCCATCGGACGGAATTTCGCCGGCATCCACTGGCGCTCCGACGCCGCCGAGGGCCTGCGGCTCGGCGAGGAGGTCGCCATCCGGGTGCTGGAGGAGATGAGCTTCACGGGCAACGAGCTGTTCTCCGGCTTCAGCCTTCGGCGCTTCGACGGCCGGCGCTTGACGGTCGGTGGGTAACAGCCGCTGGGTGTGTCCGGAAAAGGCGACAGCCGGACACGGATCCGTACACCTTCGGGGGCGCCTGCCGGGCCCTCTCCGAGGAGGGTGCCCCGGGCGGGAATTTTGCACCCTGGCAGGAAGCTTGAGCGGAGCAGGACCCAGAGAGCCGATAGACGCCGGGCGTGCTAGAATCTGATGGCTGAATTAAGACGCACCGCGGCTCTCCATAGGGACACAGGAGGGTGTGGTGTAGCGCGCCGGGGCGTCAGGAGAGATTGAACAGCATGTTTGAGAAGTACAACGAGAAGGCCCGCCGAGCGCTTTTCTTCGCCCGCTACGAAGCCAGCAAGCTGGGTAGCCGGGTCATCGAGTCCGAGCACATCCTGCTGGGCATCCTGCGGGAGGGTGAGGAGACGGTCAGCGAGATCTTCCGGCGCTTCCAGGTGAAGCCCGAGGACATCCGCCGGGAAATCGAAGGCGAGCGGGTCTTCGTCGAGCGCATCTCCTCCACCGCCGAGCTTCCCCTCTCCGAAGAGTCCAAGAAGATCCTGGCCTACGCCTCCCACGAGGCGGAGAGCATGCTGCACGCGACCGTCGGCTCCGAGCACCTGCTGATCGGCATCCTGCGTGTCGAGGGATGCACCGCCATGCGCATCCTGGCCCAGCACGGGTTCGACGTCTACACGGTGCGCGAGGAGGTGCTCGGCATCGCCAAAGAGCGCGAGGCCTCGCAGCAGAAGAAGGAGCTGCCGTTCCTCTCGGAGTACGGGCGCGACCTGACGTCGCTCGCCACGGAGCAGTCGTTCGATCCCGCTGATCGGCCGCGACGACGAGCTCGACCGCATCGTCCAGATCCTCTCCCGCCGGACCAAGAACAACCCCATCCTTCTCGGCGAGCCGGGCGTCGGCAAGACCGCCATCGTCGAGGGGCTGGCGCAGCGGATCATCGAGGGGCGGGTGCCGATCTTCCTGGCCAACAAGCGGATCGTGGCGCTCGACCTGTCGCTGATCGTCGCCGGCACCAAGTACCGCGGCCAGTTCGAGGAGCGGCTGAAGGGGATCCTGAAAGAGCTGAAGGAGAGCCGGGAGCTGATCGTCTTCATCGACGAGATCCACTCGCTGATCGGCGCGGGCTCGGCGGAAGGGTCGCTCGACGCCGCCAACATCCTGAAGCCGGCGCTGTCGCGCGGCGAGATCTCCTGCATCGGCGCGACGACGCTCAAGGAGTACCGCAAGTACATCGAGAAGGACCGCTCGCTGCTGCGCCGTTTCCAGGCGATCCAGGTGCAACCCGCCGACGCCGGAGCAGACGCAGGAGATCCTCGAAGGGGTCAAGGACCGCTACGAGTCCTTCCACAAGGTGCGCTACCGCCCGGAGGCCCTGCGCACGGCGATCTACCAGTCGAGCCGCTACATCCCGGACCGCCACCTGCCCGACAAGGCGATCGACGTCATCGACGAGGCGGGCGCGCGGGTCAAGCTGCGCCGGGTGCGCGACACCCAGAACCTGCGCCGGCTGGAGCAGGAGATCCGCCAGGTGGTCAAGGAGATGAAAGTCGCCATCTCCGACAAGGACTTCGAGCGCGCCGTCTACCTGCGGGAGCGGGAGATCGAGCTGCGCGAGGATCTGGAAAGAATGAGCGTGGCGACGGACGAGACCGGCACCCTGGAGGTGACCCGGCACGACATCGAGGAGGTCATCTCCTCGTGGACGGGCATTCCGGTGGCGGCCCTCCAGAGCGAGGAGGCCGAGCGCCTGCTCCAGATGGAGGAGATCCTGAAGCTCCGCGTGGTCGGGCAGGACCGCTCGATCCACGCCATCAGCCGGGCCATCCGCCGGTCGCGGCTGGGGGTTTCCAATCCCGCAGCGGCCGGTGGGCTCGTTCATCTTCCTGGGCCCCTCGGGGGTCGGCAAGACCGAGGTGGCCCGCCAGCTCTCCGAGTTCCTGTTCGGCAACCAGCGGGCGCTGGTGCGGTTCGACATGAGCGAGTACATGGAGAAGCACGCGGTCTCCAAGCTCATCGGCTCGCCCCCGGGCTACGTGGGGCACGAGGAGGGCGGCCAGCTCACCGAGCGCGTGCGGCGCCAGCCCTATTCGTTGATCCTGTTCGACGAGATCGAGAAGGCGCACCCGGACGTGGCGAACCTCCTCCTCCAGATCCTGGAGGACGGCCAGCTCACGGACGCCTACGGCAACCAGGTGGACTTCCGCAACACCCTGGTGCTGATGACCTCGAACATCGGCAGCAAGCTGGTGTTGCGCGGTGGCCGCATGGGCTTCGGCGACAGCAGCGAGGAGGCGAGCTTCCAGCGCATCGAGGAGGAGATCCTGGCCGAGCTGCGGCGGACGTTCAGCCCCGAGTTCATCAACCGCATCGACGAGGTCATCGTCTTCAACCCGCTGGGCGAGCGGGAGCTTGCGGTCGATCGTCGACATCCTGCTCGAAGACGTCAACAATACCCTCGCCGAGCGGGGGCTTGCGGCTCGAGGTCTCGGACCCGGCCAAGGAGTGGCTGCTGGCGAAGGCGGGAGTCGAGCCTTCCACGGGGGCACGGCCGCTGCGCCGTACCATCCAGCGCCACATCCAGGACGCGGTGTCGGAGATCCTCATCAACCAGCACGGGGCGAGACGATCGACCGTATCGACGTGGATCTGGAGGGCGGCGAGCTGACGTTCCAGGTCGGCGCCCAGGAGATCGTCATTCCAAGGCGCTGATCCGCCGGCCGGCGGCCCTCGGCAAGACTGTGCAGTTTCCCCCGGCGGCTTTCGAGCCGCCGGGTCTAGGAAAGGACGAGACGATGCCCGATCTCATCGTGGGCCGGCGTGGATCGCGCCGATGGAAGTTGACGCGCCGGCTGCTCGCGGCGCTGCTGCTTCCGTTGGTGCTGTCCGGCGGTTTCCCCGGTAATTCCGCCAGTGCCCAGGATCCGCAGGCTTCCGCTCCCGCAGGCCCCCCGGTGGCCGGACGGACCATCGAGTCGATCGAGTTCAAGGGGCTCAAGTCCCTGTCGGAGGACACCCTCCGCTACTACCTCGGCATCGAGCCGGGACAGCCGCTCGACGAAGACGCCCTGAACCGGAACCTCAAGCAGCTCTGGGACCGCAGCCTGGTCGACGACGTCTCCGTGGAGAGCGTGCCCACGGCCGCGGGTGTCAAGCTGGTGATCACGGTCGAGGAGCGCCCGATCCTGCGCTCGATCGAGTACGAGGGCCTGAAGCGGATCTCGAAGACGGACATCCAAGACAAGCTCGCCACCCAGCGCATCCGGGTCCGCGAGGGCGAGCCGCTGTCGCTGGGCGAGCTGCAGCGGGTCAAGACGGTCATCGAGGAGCTGTACGCCGAGAAGGGCTACCGCTTCGCCCGGCCCAGCTACTCGGTCGACGACGCTGGCGGCCCAACGAGAAGAAGGTCATCTTCACGGTCGACGAGGGGAACCGCGTCCGCATCGAGGACATCGGCTTCGAGGGCAACACGGTGTTCAACGACCTGCGCCTGCGCTGGTCGATGAAGAAGACCAAGGAGACGGGCCTGATCACCCGGTTCAACAAGAAGGACATCTACGATCCGGCCAAGCTCCAGGAGGATCTGGACAAGGTCCGCGACCTCTACAAGCGGCGCGGGCTACAAGAACGTCGTCATCGGCGATCCGCAAGATCGAGGTGAAGGCGCTCAATCCCGACGCCGCCGCCACCAAGGACCAGAAGCGCCGCATGTTCCTCACCGTCCCGATCGAGGAGGGCGAGCGCTGGAAGTTCGGCCAGGTGACGATCGAGGGCAACAAGATCTACACCGACGAGCAGCTGCTCCGGGCCTTCGAGCACCGGGGCGGCGGCTGGCTGCGCTCCAAGGTGATCGACGACGGCATCAAGCAGATCGACGACCTGTACCACAACACCGGCTACATCTTCGCCCGCGTCGAGCCGGAGCTGGTGGAGAAGGACGGGCCAGCGTCGCCGACGTGGTCGTCCACGTCCGCGAAGGGCGACCAGTTCAAGGTCGGCCGCATCGAGTTCCAGGGGAACGACCGCACCAAGGACAAGGTGCTGCGCCGCGAGCTGCGCCTCTACGAGGGCGGCCTGATGAACGTCAGCGGCCATCCGCAACAGCGTGCTCAAGGTCAACCAGCTCGGCTACTTCAAGCTCAACGAGGAAGACCCGGTCGAGATCGACACGGACACCGAGAAGAAGAAAGTCAACCTGGTCTTCAAGGGCGACGAGGCGGACCGCACCGAGCTGCAGTTCGGCGGCGGCTGGAGCGAGTTCGACGGCTTCTTCGGCCAGTTCTCCGTCAACACCAAGAACTTCCTCGGCCGCGGCGAGCAGGTGGGCGTCTCGGTCCAGACCGGCAGCTGCGCGACTTCTTCGACCTCTCCTACTACATCCCCTGGTTCCTCGACAAGCCGCAGAGCATCGGCATCCGGGCCTTCGACCAGAGCCTGGACTACGGGCTCGTCTCGGACACGGAGCGCTACCTGCGCGACAGCCGGGGCGCTGTGCTGACCTACGGCCGGAACTTCAGGCTCTTCCAGTCAGTGAGCATGAGCTATAACAACTCGATCTACAACGACGAGACGCGGGTGGTGGTCGGCCAGCCGGCGGAGGGCCAGGCGTTGCCGGACGGCGTCATGCCGGGCGACGTCCTCACGCAGTCCTGCGGATCAACAACTCGTCGCTGCGCCCGGTCTACGTTCTCGACAGCCGGGACAATCCCGTTCGAGCCCACCCGCGGCAAGCGCCTTTCGCTGGCCGTTGAGTACGCGGGTGGTTTCCTGGGTGGCGACAACCACTTCCTGCGGCCGGAGCTGACGTTCAGCATCTTCCAGCCGGTGAGCAACTACCCGACCAAGACGCTGGTGGCGCTCAACGTCGAGGCGGGGCTGATCGACCCGTTCGGCAAGAACGAGCTGTCGCCGCTGGAGCGCTTCTTCCTGGGTGGCGAAAACAGCATCCGCGGCCACCGGTTCCGTTCGATCTACCTGCGTCGACGACAAGGGGCTGCCGCTGCGCGACTCGTTCAACAACGTGCTGGGCGGTGACAGCTACGCCCAGATCAACCTGGAGTACCATTTCCTGTTCGGCGGGCCGTTCCGGGTGCTGCTCTTCGCGGATGGCGGCAACGTCTTCGGCGATGGCCAGCCCTTCGACCTTTCCAACCTGCGCACCACGGCCGGGGTCGAGCTGCGGGTGTTCCTGCCGGTCTTCGGCGCTCCGCTGCGGTTCATCTATGCCAAGAACCTGGACCCGCTGCCGCAGGACAGCTTCGAGGACTTCCAGTTCAGTATCGGTACGAGCTTCTGATTGATTTGACGGATACAAGGAGAAGAGACCATGTCGTTCCAGATTTCCCTACCCCGAGCCGCGGCGGCGGGCCTCCTGAGCCTCGCGCTGGCGGTTCCGTCCGTGGCCACCGCCCAGCAGGCGGCGCCGGCCGCTTCGAACGGCGTGATCAAGATCGCCGTGATCGACACCGAGAAGATCCTGTTCGTCGTCCCAGGCCGGCAAGAAGGCCGTGGCGGACCTGAAGAAGCTCCAGGAGGCCAAGGAGAACGAGCTGCGCACCAAGGCCCAGGAGCTCAAGGATCTGCAGACCAAGCTCTCCGAAGGGCGCCTGTCGCTGGCCCAGGACAAGCTCGCCGACCTCTCCAAGCAGTACGAGGAGAAGGAGATCGCCCTGCGCCGCCTCCAGGACGACGCCACCCGCGAGCTCAACAAGAAGCGCGACGAGATGCTGGCGGGGATCGACCAGCCGCGTGATGCCCGTCATCAACCAGGCCGGCAAGGATCTTGGCTACACGCTGATCTTCCGCAAGTTCGAGAGCGGCCTGATCTACGCGGACGAGGCCATCGACATCACCACCATCATCATCCAGCGTCTGGACGCTGCCGCGGGCCAGGGCAAGTAACGGCGTGAGCTTCCGGCTCGCCGAGCTCGCCGAGCTGGTGGGGGGCCGGGTCGAAGGGGACCCGGACCGCTCCGTCGAGGCGATCCGCACCCTGGAGGCCGCCGGTCCCCAAGACCTCTCGTTCCTGAAAGACCCCCGCTATCGAGCCCAGGCGGAGAGCAGCGGGGCCGGCGCCCTGCTGGTGGGGCCGGCCCTGGCGGGCATGGTCCCCGGCCGGGATCTGCTGGTCGCCGCCGATCCGGACTTGGCGCTGGCGCGGCTGCTCGCCGTGGTCCATCCGCCGGCCCGGCGCGAGCCGGGGGTTCATGCCACCGCCGTGCTGGAGCCCGGAAGTGCCGTGGACCCCACGGCTCACGTGGGCCCCTACGTGGTGATCGGGGAGGGGAGCCGGATCGGCGCGGGCGCCACCGTCCACGCTTTCGTGTCGGTGGGCCGGGGCTGTTTCATAGGAGAGAACGCGGTGCTCCATCCTCACGCCGTGCTCTACGACGGCACCGAGGTGGGGGCGGGGAGCATCGTCCATGCCGGCGTGGTGCTGGGGGCCGACGGCTTCGGCTACGCCACCCACGGCGGCGCTCATCACAAGGTGCCGCAGGTGGGGCGCGTGGTGATCGAGGGGGACGTCGAGATCGGCGCCAACTCGACCATCGACCGCGCGACCCTGGGGGAGACCCGCATCGGCGCCGGCACCAAGATCGACAACCTCGTGCAGGTCGGGCACAACGTGAGGGTCGGCCGGCACTGTATCCTTTGCGGCCAGTCCGGCATCGCGGGCAGCACGCGGCTGGGCGACGGCGTCGTGCTGGCGGGGCAGTCGGGCGTCTCGGGGCACATCGAGCTGGGCGACCGTGTTCAGGTGGCCGCCAAATCGGCGGCGCTGTCGACGGTTCCGGCCGGCACGGTGGTGGCGGGCATCCCGGCGATCGAGCTCCGGAAGTGGCGCCGCCAGTCCGTGATGCTGTCGCGCCTGGGCGAAATGAGCCGGCGGCTCCGGGCCCTGGAGAAGAGGCACGGCGTCGAGACCGCCGAAGAGGAGACCTGATTTGAGCGAAACCCCCGCAGTCACTCCCGAAGCGGCCCCCAAGTGGGACATCGAGTGGATCCTGTCGGTGATACCGCACCGCTACCCGATCCTGCTGGTCGACCGCGTGCTGGAGATGGAGCCGAAGAAGCGCATCGTGGCCCTGAAGAACGTCACCATCAGCGAGCCCGTCTTCCTCGGGCACTTCCCGGGCCGTCCGGTGCTGCCGGGCGTCTTCCTGGTCGAGGGGATGGCCCAGGCCGGCGGCCTGCTCCTCCTGCACGACATGCCCAATCGGGAGAACAAGCTCCTCCTCTTCGCCGGCATCGAGGAGGCCAAGTTCCGCCGCCCGGTGGTTCCGGGTGACCAGGTGCGTTACGAGGTCGAGGTGCTCCGTCTCCGCTCGACCTTCTGCAAGGTGGCGGGCAAGGCCCTGGTGAACGGAGAGCTGGCGGCCGAGGCCGTGCTCTCCACCGCCATGGTGGATCGCGGACCGCAAGGATGAGACGGCCATGAGCAGCAGCGCGCGTATCCATCCCCTGGCCTCGGTGGACCCGGGAGCCGAGCTCGGCGAAGGCGTCCAGGTCGGCCCGTTCGCCGTCATCGGCCCCGGCGTCGAGATCGGCGAGGGCTCCGAGATCGGAGCCGGCGCCCAGGTCTACGGCCCGGCCCGCATCGGCCGGGAGAACCGTATCTATCCCCAGGCGACCGATAGGCTTCGACCCCCAGGATCTGACCTTTCGGGGTGAAGAGGTCTTTCTGGAGGTTGGGGACCGGAACCAGATCCGGGAGTACTGCACCGTCCACCGCGGCACGGCCAAGGGGGGCGGCACCACCCGCATCGGCGACGACAACCTCTTCATGGCCTACTCCCACGTGGCCCACGACTGCCAGGTGGGGAGCCGCACCATCTTCGCCAACAATGCCACGCTGGCCGGGCATGTCGAGGTGCACGACGACGCCTCCATCTCCGCCTTCTCGGCCGTGCACCAGTTCTGCCGGGTCGGCCGGCACGCCTACGTAGGCGGCTTCAGCGTCATCACCATGGACGCCCTGCCGTTCGTCAAGACGGTCGGCCAGAAGCCGGCCTGCTACGGCCTGAACGCCATCGGTCTCAAGCGCAAGGGGATGGAGCCGGAGAGCATCCATCGCCTGGAGCAGGCCTACCGTATCCTGGTCCGCTCGCGCCTGCCCACACCCAAGGCCATGGAGCAGATCAAGGCCGAGCTGGCGGGCGATCCGCAGGTGGACTACCTGATCGCCTTCATCGAAAGCTCCCGGCGAGGGGTCATCAAGTCGCCTCCCCGGGGCGGCGGACGCGGTGGAGGCGGTCCTGAGTAGCGTCGTGCCATCTCCGCTACGCGTCGGCGTCTTCGGCACCGGCTCCATGGGACGCAACCACGTCCGCCTGCTGGCGGCGCTTCCCGGCGCCGAGCTGGTAGGGGTCTACGATCCCCGGCCCGAAGCGGCAGAGACCGTGGCCCGCGAGCATGGCGCCCAAGTCTTCCCGCGTCTGGAAGACCTCGCGGGCGAGATCGAGGCCGCGGTGGTGGCGGCGCCCACGGTGGCCCATGCGGACATGGGATGCGCCTTGCTGGAGCGCGGCCTCCACGTGCTGATCGAGAAGCCCCTCGCGGCGACTCTGGAGGAAGCGGACCGGCTGCTCGCCAGCGCGGGCGACCGGGTGCTGGCCGTGGGGCACGTCGAGTTCTTCAACCCGGCCGTTCAAGCGCTGCTGTCCGTCGGATCGGCGCCCCGCTTCGTCGAGATCCAGCGCCTGGGCGTCTTCTCGCCTCGCAGCCTGGACGTGGACGTGATCCTGGACCTGATGATCCACGACCTCCAGATTCTCCACTCCCTGGATCCGAGCCCGGTCGCGGAGGTGCGGGCCACCGGCATTGCCGTCCTCTCGCACCGCATCGACATCGCCAACGTCCGCGTCGAGCTGGCCTCCGGCTGCGTGGCCAATCTGACCGCCTCCCGCGTCTCCTCCGAGCGGGCGCGCAAGCTCCGGGCCTTCCTGCCCAACCGCTACTACTCGCTGGACTACCAGGCGCAGGAGATCAAGGGCTACCGGCTGGAGGGTACCGGAGGAGAGCGCCGCATCCTGCCGGACGACCTGCCCGTCGAGCGTGCGGAGCCCCTCAAACGAGAGCTGGAGTCCTTCCTCGCCGCTTGCCGGGGGGAGGATGCGCCCAGGGTGGATGGTGCCCAGGGGCGCCGGGCTCTCGAAACAGCGCTGGCGGTTGTGGAAGCGATCCGGTGAAAAGACCGGCTATGATAGGGGCCTGTGGACGGAGGTGCTCGTGACCAAGCTCAACGCTGAAGAAGCTCGGCAGAACTTCTCGGATCTCCTCGGGCGTGTCCAGGACGGAGAGACCGTCCTGATCACCCAGCTAGGCCTGCCTGTCGCCAAGCTTGTTCCCGCCTCTGCGGAGGACGATCCTGGTCATCCGGCCAACATCAAAGGTTGGCTTGAAGATGACGATCCTTTTTTCGCTGCTGTGGACGAGATCGTCGAAGCCCGGTTCCAGAATCGGCCGCGTCCGGTTGACCTTTCCCTGCAGGACGAAGACGAAGAGGCTTCTTGAGAGGCTATCTTCTCGACACGAACGTTCTGTCTGAGCTGGTGAAGAAGCGACCGTCCCGAGCGGTACTCGATCACCTCGGCAGTATCCCCCGCGAGAGCCTCGCGACCGCCTCCATCTGCGTGACCGAGCTTCGTTACGGAGCAGCCAGGAATTCAGAGGGTGGCGAGGCTTTGTGGGCTCGTCTCGCCAGTGAGGTCTTGCCCAGATTCCGGATTCTTCCCTTCGGATTGGAGGCGGCCGGACGCGCTGGCGACATCCGTGCAGAGCTGGAATCACGGGGGCAACCCATCGGGCTCGAGGACATCCTGATCGGGGCTACGGCGCTCGCGAACGGCCTTGTCATGGTCACCCGAAACTTGAAGCATTTCGAAAGAATCGACGGGTTGGTCGTCGAGAGTTGGTGGGAGCAGGAAAGCCGGCACTGATTCCACCCGTCTTCATATACTGAGACTCGCCCCTGGCGCCTCGGGCTGGTAGACTCTCCCGCCGGTTCATCCAGGTTGTTTTCTGAATTCTCACGGATAGAGGAGTTTCCTGATGAGTGACATCCGTATCGGTGTGATCGGCGGCAGCGGCCTCTACGGCATGGAGGGCATGACCGTCCGCGAGGAGCGCCGGATCTCGACACCGTTCGGCGATCCTTCGGACGCCTATGTCATCGGCGAGCTCGACGGCCGCCTGGTGGCTTTCCTGCCCCGCCACGGCCGCGGCCACCGCCTGCTCCCCTCGGAGCTCAACTACCGCGCCAACATCTACGGCTTCAAGGTGCTGGGCGTCGAGGAGATCGTTTCAGTCTCCGCCGTGGGCTCGCTCAAGATCGAGTACAAGCCCACGGACATCGTGGTGCCCGACCAGTTCTTCGACCGCACCCGCCACCGGCCCGACACCTTCTTCGGCAACGGCCTCGTGGCCCACGTCTCGCTCGCCAAGCCGGTCTGCCCGCGGCTGATCGACGTCGCCGTGGAGGCCGCCCGGGCGGCCGGAGCCGTGGTCCACCGGGGTGGCGCCTACGTCTGCATGGAGGGTCCGCAGTTTTCGACCCGCGCCGAATCCGAGGTCTACCGCCAGTGGGGGGCGGACATCATCGGCATGACCAACCTCCAGGAGGCCAAGCTGGCCCGCGAGGCGGAGATCTGCTACGTCTCCCTCTCCATGGTGACCGACTACGACTGCTGGCACGAGACGGAAGAGGCGGTCTCGGGTGAGGCCGTCATGGAAGTCGTCCGCCAGAACGTCAAGATGTCCCAGGAGGTGGTGCGCGAGCTGCTCGAGCGCATCGGCGAGCCCCACGGGCGCGGCTGCATCTGCGAGGAGGCGCTCAAGTATTCGCTCATCACGGAGCGTTCGATGATCCCGGCCGAGACGCTCAAGGCCCTCGAGCCGATCGTGGGAAGGTACATCAAGGCCGAATGATCCGGATCCTGGTCACCAACGACGACGGCATCTTCTCCCAGGGGATCCGCCTCCTCGCCACCTCCCTCTCCAGGCTCGCCGAGGTGGTGGTGGTGGCGCCGGACCGGGAGCAGAGCGCGACCGGTCACGCCCTGACTCTTTCCCGCCCCCTGCGCATGCAGAAGGTGGAGGAGAACTGGTATGCCGTGGACGGCACGCCCACCGACTGCGTCAACCTCGGGGTGCTGTCGTTGTTGAAGGACCGCCTGCCGGACCTGGTCTGCTCGGGGATCAACTTCGGCCTCAACCTGGGGGACGACGTAACCTACTCGGGCACCGTGAGCGCGACGTTCGAGGGGACGCTCCTTGGCATCCCCTCGGTCGCCTTCAGCCAGGAGGTGGGGGAGGGGTTCTCCTTCGAGCCGGCGGCGCGAATTCGCCCACACCCTGGTCGAGACCCTGATCCAAGAGGGGCTGGAGCAGTTGCCGCGCGACCTGCTGCTCAACGTCAACGTGCCGGCCGGGCCGATCCAGGGGGTGAGCTACACCCGCCTGGGCCGCCGGGTCTACAAGCAGTCGGTGATCGAGAAGCTCGATCCGCGCGGCCGCAAGTACTACTGGATCGCCGGCACGCCGCAGTGGCAGAAGGCGAGCGGCACCGACTACGAGGCGGTCTCTACGGGGCGAGATCTCGGTGACGCCGCTCCACCTGGACCTCACCTACTACCCGGGGCTGGAGAACTTCACGTCCCTTCGAGAGAAGCTCACGGGCCTCTCGTTTCCACCTGCTCACAAGCGGCCTGCTCAGAAATGAGCGACTACGCCGTTCAGCGTGAGCGGATGGTCCGCGACCTGATCGCCGGCCGCGGCGTCAAGGACGAGCGCGTGCTGGCGGCCCTGCGCCAGATTCCGCGCCACCTGTTCGTCAAGGACCATCTGCGGACCCAGGCCTACGGGGACCACGCGCTGCCCATCGGCGCGGCGCAGACGATCTCCCAGCCCTACATCGTGGCGCGCATGACCGAGTTGCTGGAGGTCAAGCCCGAGCACTCGGTGCTGGAGATCGGCACGGGCTCGGGTTACCAGACGGCCGTGCTGGCCGTGCTGGCACGGCGGGTCTACAGCCTGGAACGCATCCCGGATCTCGCCCAGGCGGCCATTCCCCGCATGCGCCAGCTCGGTTTCGACAACGTGAAGATCCAGGTTTTCGACGGCACCGTGGGGTGGAGCGAATGGGCGCCGTACGATCGCATCCTGGTGACCGCCGGCGCGCCCAAAGTGCCGGAGCCGCTCTTGGGACAGCTTGCGCCCGGGGGAGCCTTGCTGATTCCGGAGGGGCAGCTCAACGCCCAGCGGCTGGTGCTGTACCGCAAGTCCGCCACGGGGCGAGATCCGGCGCAAAGAGGGCGAGGAAGTCGCCTTCGTGCCCCTTCTGGGGCGTCACGGCTGGAAGGACAAGAAGTGAGCGGGCCGGAGACTCGGTCCGCCCGCCGCTTCGTCGTCTCGGGCAAGGTCCAAGGCGTCGGATTCCGCTGGTTCGCGAGGCGGGCGGCGTCGGAGCTGGGCGTTTCCGGGCGGGTGCGCAACTTGCCGGACGGCCGAGTCGAAGCCGAGGCGACCGGAGCCCCGGAGCACCTCGAAGCCTTCCGGGAAAGGCTGCGCCAGGGCCCAGCCGGGAGCCGCGTCAGCCAGATCGAAGAACAGCAAATTACTCCCGTCCCCGAGTGGGACGAGTTCGTCATCGACCGTTAGGAGGAGACCCATGGAGGATCTGAAGGCGTACATCCGCGAGGTACCGGAGTTTCCCAAGCCGGGTATCCTCTTTTACGACATCACGACCCTGCTGCAGAACCCGCTGGCCTTGCGCATGACGGTGGACCGCTTCGTCTGGATGTTCGCCCAGAAGCGCATCGACAAGGTGGTGGGCATCGAGTCGCGCGGCTTCATGTTCGCGCCCGAGCGTGGCCTACAACTTGAACGCCGGGTTCATCCCCGTGCGCAAGCCCGGCAAGCTGCCGTTCCAGAAAATCCGGCAGAGCTACGACCTCGAGTACGGCACGGACTCGATCGAAATGCACAACGACGCCGTCAAGCCGGGCGAGCACGTGCTGATCGTGGACGACCTGGTGGCGACCGGCGGCACGGCGCTCGCCGCGGCGCGCATGGTGGAGTCGCTCGGCGGTATCGTCTCCGGCTTCGGCTTCATCGTCGAGCTGACGTTCCTCGAGGGCCGCAAGAAGCTCGAGGGCTACGAGGTGGAATCACTGATCCAGTACTGAAGCCAAGGTGTTGGGAAGCGCTGGGTTATAATCCCGGCGGCCTGCGGCTGTAGCTCAGGTGGAAAGAGCAGGAGTTTCCTAAACTCTTGGTCGGGGGTTCGAGTCCTCCCAGCCGCACCACTTTAAAATCAACGATTTACAAGACCTTTCGACGAGCCGAAAAGGGCCTCCGGAGGCCCTCGGGTTGCACTGGAATCACAGTCCGCCTCACGACGCCCGGCGCCGCCGCTTCAGCACCGGGCGGAATTTGTAGCCAGAAGCCGCGCCGCGGTCTCCAGAACCGCCTTGTGCCGCTCCCTGTGGTTGTCCGATCCCGCCTCCGGTGCCCGAGCCAAGCGAATTCCTTTCCGATACCGACCGACCGGTAGAATTCTACCGCTCGGTCGGTAGTGTAGGAAGGGTGGGCGGGGGTGTCGGGGGGGGGGCGTTTCCCGGTCGGGGCTCGGTTCCGCGGTCCCGGCGCCGATCAGGAACCCGGCGTGAGCCTCCGTCAAGGCGATCTCCGGACGGATGACATGGAGAGAGACCTCAGCTTCCGTCTCGAGAGCCGCAACCTGGTAGCTCATCGCAGGCGGAATGATCACTGCGGTGCCTTTGGGAAGATCCAGTGAAGGGGGATCTTCACGGGTGAGCTCCTCCGCGGTGCCCAGCAGCAGGCAGGTATTGCCACGAGAGGCGAAAAGAACCAGTGCGTCCTCTTCGGATCTCTGAAGTGGGCTTTGCCTTCCGCTCTCCAACCGGATTCGCGACGCTCGAAGCCCCGGTACTCTGCCAAGCGTGACGGTCTCTCCTCCTTTGAATCGTTGGCACGGCAGTGGCAGCCGCGTCCGGCTTGACACGGCGACTTCCTGGCTCGTGGGGGGAGACGGAGTGTCGCGAAGAAGGTTGAACGCCCTTTCCCGGCAATAGGATTCCGGTATCGGCGCTCCCTCGTTTTGATCGTGCAGCCGGTCCACCATGTCCGTGGAAGCGGTCGCGAACTCCTCGAGAACGCAGCCGATGACGGAATGGACGACACCGGTGCTTTCCAGACGGATGACGTCTCCCGAGGCAAGCGGGATCCTCCACCTGTCATAGGCCGGGTTGCTGGCCCCTTCGAGCCACCGAGAGAACGCCTCTCGTTCGTAGACCGAGCTCCACTCGTCCAAGGAGCAAATAAGCGCAAACGAGTCAGGCCGGGCGTCCAGCACATGGAAAATCTCGACCTTGTGGTGTCGATGCTGCTGAAAGCTGAATCCCTTCCCTGGCTCTTGAAAGAATACAGAGTAACCCAGCGGGTTGCTCGCCTTGATGGCATAGCTCTTGTACTTTGGCAAGAGGCCAATGTCGCGCTGGAAAGCGGCTATCTGGCGCGCGTCGCTTCCGGTGAGAGGAGCCGTCAGAAGATCCGCCAGGGCGCGCTTCCAGACCTCCTCAAATTGCTCCAGGGTCCCAATGGCCATATCTGAAGTCAATGGCTCACGGAGCTCTTCGAGCTGCTCCAGCGCTCCAGCCACTTGTCGGTTCTCCCTCAGCATGATTCGTTAGCCTCAATTAACAAGCTGTTGCGATGTCTGGGGTCGAAACCCTCTCTGGAACCCATGCAGAAGCCAAGCTCCCGACCGCGGCCGATTCTAGCAGCTCTGGAGGTTTCACCCATTTGCCTGTAGGGGCGGCCACGCAGGGCCGCCCCTACAATCCATCAATGGAGGATATCATCGGCTGCTGCTCCTCGGCGGCCTGTGTTAGCATGATGGAGATCATGATCGCGATCGAGGACATTTGCGAGCCTGAGTGGGCGGATTGGTACCAGATGACTCCCTGGGAGCGTTGGGAAGAGAGCGCCCGGCTTTGGCACCATTACGTAGCGATGGGAGGCTCCCTTGATCCCGAGCCCGATCCGCAAAGCCCTTTCTACGATCCGGAAACATCAAGTCGCCCACCTGTTGATGGGCGGCCAGGCCTGCGTGTTATACGGCGCAGCGGAGTTTAGCCGCGACCTGGACCTGGCCCTCCTGCCGGCCCCCGCCAACCTCGACCGCCTCCAGGCAGCCCCCGCAGAGATTGACGCCGAGGTGATAGCTGACCCGCCCTGGGACCGTCGGCGTCCCCGCCGGCCTCTCGACGTGGTTCATGACGCGGACTCGCCCTTGACAATGATTGGGAATAGGCGTAAAGTCGATAGAGCTTATGGAATGTGAAAGATATACCCCAACCTCCCCACCATTTCTACGCTCCGCCAAGGGCGACAAAGTTGGGACAGGTTGGTTGGCCGATTTCGCTCCTGGAACCAGCGCTGAAGGAGATCTGACTAGCTCATCTCTTCAGCTCAGGTTCTGAATGCCCCTGACTGGGCTTGCTCCACACTGCACGTGGGGCGAGTGAGTGAAGGACTGGACGGCCATGAGACATCCCATCGCCCTGCCGCTGATCGCTACGCTGGCACAAATCTTCTGCGCCTCTTCAGCTAGCCCACAAACTGTCATCACCTTCGGGGAGACGCTCAATAGTAGCATTGCAGTTTCTGGGGAATCTGACTCCTACACGTTCACTGCCGTCGCCGGTGATCGGGTTATGGTGAGTATGGCTATAGCCTCTGGTGGGCTGGACCCAGAAATCGTGCTCTACAACCCGTCAGGCCAAGCGATCTGCTCAGCGTACTACCCAGTTGGAGGCGCTACCGAGATCAACGACTGCATTCTGCCAGTCAACGGTATTTACACGCTTCTGGCAGACGACTACGGCAATAGCGAGACGGGTGCCTATAGTCTTCATCTGCAGCGTCTGAATAACCCTGGAGGCTCCACGCCGCTCGCCTTTGATCAGACTCTCCAGGCGACGATCGACGCTGTCGGCGAGAAGGATGCCTATACCTTCTCCGCCTCTGCGAGTGATCGGGTGATAGTTGGCATGGCTATAGCCTCTGGTGGGCTGGACCCAGAAATCGTGATCTACAACCCGTCAGGCCAAGCGATCTGCTCAGCGTACTACCCAGTTGGAGGCGCTACCGAGATCAACGATTGTATCCTTCCAGTCAGCGGTATTTACACGCTTCTGGCAGACGACTATGGCAATAGCGAGACGGGTGCCTATAGTCTTCATCTGCAGCGTCTGAATAACCCCGGAGGCTTCACGCCGCTCGCCTTTGGTCAGACTCTCCAGGCGACGATTGATGCTGTCGGCGAGAAGGATGCCTATACCTTCTCCGCCTCTGCGAGTGATCGGGTGATAGTTGGCATGGCTATAGCCTCTGGTGGGCTGGACCCAGAAATCGTGCTCTACAACCCGTCAGGCCAAGCGATCTGCTCAGCGTACTACCCAGTTGGAGGCGCTACCGAGATCAACGACTGTATCCTTCCAGTCAGCGGTATTTACACGCTTCTGGCAGACGACTATGGCAATAGCGAGACGGGTGCCTATAGTCTTCATCTGCAGCGTCTGAATAACCCCGGAGGCTTCACGCCGCTCGCCTTTGGTCAGACTCTCCAGGCGACGGTCGACGCTGTCGGCGAGAAGGATGCCTATACCTTCTCCGCCTCTGCGAGTGATCGGCTGATAGTTGGCATGGCTGTAGCCTCTGGTGGGCTGGACCCAGAAATCGTGCTCTACAACCCATCAGGCCAAGCGATCTGCTCAGCGTACTACCCAGTTGGAGGCGCCACCGAGATCAACGACTGCATCCTTCCAGTCAGCGGTATTTACACGCTTCTGGCAGACGACTATGGCAATAGCGAGGTGGGTGCCTATAGTCTTCATCTGCAGCGTCTGAATAACCCCGGAGGCTCCACGCCGCTCGCCTTTGGTCAGACTCTCCAGGCGACGATCGACGCTGTCAGCGAGAAGGATGCCTATACCTTCTCCGCCTCTGCGAGTGATCGGGTGATAGTTGGCATGGCTATAGCCTCTGGTGGGCTGGACCCAGAAATCGTGATCTACGACCCGTCAGGCCAAGCGATCTGCTCAGCGTACTACCCAGTTGGAGGCGCTACCGAGATCAACGACTGTATCCTTCCAGTCAGCGGTATTTACACGCTTCTGGCAGACGACTATGGCAATAGCGAGACGGGTGCCTATAGTCTTCATCTGCAGCGTCTGAATAACCCCGGAGGCTTCACGCCGCTCGCCTTTGGTCAGACTCTCCAGGCGACGGTCGACGCTGTCGGCGAGAAGGATGCCTATACCTTCTCCGCTTCTGCGAGTGATCGGGTGATGATAGGCATGGCTGTAGCCTCTGGTGGGCTGGACCCAGAAATCGTGCTCTACAACCCATCAGGCCAAGCGATCTGCTCAGCGTACTACCCAGTTGGAGGCGCCACCGAGATCAACGACTGCATCCTTCCAGTCAGCGGTATCTACACGCTTCTGGCAGACGACTACGGCAATAGCGAGACGGGAAGCTACTCCATCCGTCTCAGCCGAGGACCGTGCACGCTGACTTGCGCAGCCAATGTCCCCACAGAAGGCAATGTCAGTACTCCTCTGCCATTTAGCGTCGCGGCCCCACCTCCTAGCTGTGGCATACCGGTCGCCTACCATTGGGATTTCGGCGACGGATCGGCTTCTACTGTCCAGAATGACACGCACAGCTACGACTCGGAAGGCACCTTCCCATGGAATCTTACGATTACTGCCGGGGACAAGACCTGCAACCGGTCGGGTAGTGTAAGGATCCTGCCGCCCGGGGCGGAGCCTTCCGAAACAGTCTTCTTCGATGGCTTCGACACCTACGCTCCCGGCTCCAACCTTGGCGGACAAGGTGGATGGGTGAACCGCTTTGCTGGCGGTATTACCGCATCTACCCAGCAAGCCGTGTCGAGTCCGCAGAGTGCCCGTATAGATAACGGTGGCGGCTGCTTTGAAAGTCAGTTGTACCACCCACTTCCAAGTCTTGATGTGCTTTGGTTCTCGGCCGACATCCTGGGAGTACCTACCGAGAGGAGCGGCTGCCACGAAATTGATGCGATGGTACGGCTCTACAACCCAGATGCCGGAGGATTTGAGAGTAGTCCGGTCGCATTTGCTCTACGTTCGGCGCCTGGGGAGTTCAACCTGGGGCCAGGTCTCAATATAGAGACTTCGGTGCCAGAAAATTATGTCAGATTGGAGTCTGACTACAACTCTCTCGTGAACCGATGGATCCACGTCCAGGCGAAGGTTGACTACCCGCGTCACCGACTGGACATCTGGGTCGATGGCGAGTATCGCGGCAGTTTGGCCTTGAATCCCGCGGCTCCCCGCTATAAAGGAATCGCCCTCGACGCTGGAAATGGATTGGGCTTCATCGACAACGTTCGGGTGTTCGTGAACGGTCCCGAACCGGGTGAAACCGCCGTCGAACTGGCACTCAACGTACCGCTTCAAACGACGATATTTGGCAATCGCCACCGCTACTTCAAGGTCACCAGCCAACCAGATCAAGATCTCCTGGTAACAGTGGATCGGACTGGCCCACAGGGTAACCTTGAGCTTTACGGCAGCACAGGAGCCCCGCCTTCCAGAGCACAGTATGATTCCTACGATAGCACGCAGACAGGGGCGGCTCATCAATCACTCGTCTTCCAGGCGACGAGAGAGCCCAAGACCTATTATTTCCTGGTCTACCAGAATGGTGGGACGGCTTCGGTTCCGTTCACTATCCTCGCTCGCCATCCCGGTTTCCACCTCGACCGCGTGAGTCCCTCCACCGTCTCGAACACTGGAAGCACTACGCTGACACTCATAGGTTCCGGGTTTTCGCCCATCGACGGAGTGGCGTTGATTTCGTCGTCGGGCGGCGGCATCTTAGCGTCGGCTACTCAGGTCGTTAGCTCCGTACGCATGCATGCGACCTTCAATCTCACTGGCGCCGCGACTGGGCTCTACGATATTCGAATTGCCAAACCACTAATAGGCACAGCAGACTTGGCCGATGGCCTCAACGTAACAGCCGGTAACGCGGGAGCCTTGGTGGCGACCCTCGATGCACCGGCGAACGTGCGGCCTGACCGCAACTACACGGCTTGGGTGCGGTATGGCAACAGAGGCGGGACAGACATCCGCACGCCCCTCTTTATCATCACTAGCCCTCAGAACGTGCCCATGCGACTCGCGAGCACCGAGCAGTTTCGCCGTGGCCCCATCCAAGTGCTCGGCGTTAACATGAGCGGCCCGGTAGGAGTGCTTACTCCGGGTTCAAGCTTCTCGATCCCGATTGAGTTCCGTTCCGCGACTTCAGGCAATCAGATCCAGTTCGACCTCGAAGTCATGGTGGCGGACCCTATACCCGTTAACTGGGGCACGATCGAGACCGAAGTTCGTCCGCCAGGGATCGCCGATGACGCGTGGAGCGTGATCTGGTCGAACCTGCGGACGCGCCTCGGCGTGACTTGGTCGGATTACCTTGGAACCCTCACAGCCGCCTCGGCATACCTGACAGCTCACTACCACGAAGCTCCCGGCGCTCTAGACCCGAACCAAGTCACGCCTCAAGGCCGTCTGCCCGTGCCCGTGTACTCGGTGCGCGATCTCTTTTCCTTTGAACTGGCAAAGGCCTCCGCCAGCATTTCCCCACGCCCTGTCCTGGCCGCGGGTCTTGATGCCTTCTATCCGGCGCCCGGGCTCCCGTTGGCATTTCTCCGCGTTGCGCCTTCGCCGATCGAGCAGCGGTTCCGTCTGGGCTCTCTGGGCCGCGGCTGGGTGCACATCTACGACTATTCCGTTCGCGTCGATGCCGATGGCTCGGTGACAGTCCGGGAGCCGTGGGGTCAGGAGCGGGTCTTTCTCCCCACCGGGGATGGATCCTTCTCCCCCGCGGGATCAGGTGAGCACGCGACTCTGGCGCGAGTCGGGCAGAGCTACCTGTTGAAGGAGAGAGACGGCTTCGCTCTCAGCTTCGCCTCCAACCGCCTTGCCTACATGGAGGATACGAACGGCAACCGCCTTACCATGGGATACACCGGCACCGCTCTTACCTCGATCATGCATTCGAACGGTGACCGGCTCACGATCCATTACAACACCAGTGGCAGGATCGACAGCGTCTCGGACCCGGCAGGCCGCACCACCTCCTACACCTACGATGCCTCAGGCGAGCATCTCCTCGAAGTCGAAGAGTCAGGTGGCCCCTCCACCACCTATGCCTACCGTCCCGCAGATGCTACTCCGGCGGCCCATGCCCTCACAGCGATCACCTTCCCAGGAGGCACACACCGCTACTTCGGCTGGGACAACCTCGGACGCCTGACGGGCGAGTGGCGTGACGAAGAGATCGCTCGGCTGACGTACGCCTATGACATGCAAGGAACGATCACGGTCAGGGATAAGTCAACCGGTTCGCTGAACCTACGTTTCGGCCACCGCGGGCAGTTCTTGGCCAGCGAGGACTCCGAAGGTCACAAGTTGGCTCTCGGTTACGACCCGAAGGGAAACCCCGCGCGCATTCAGGACGCCCTCGGTTCCTCGGCGATGCTTACCTACGACAGCCACGGCAACCCGCTCGGAATGCGTGACCTCGCAGGTAACGCTACTCGGCTGACCTATGGCAACCTCGACCGTCTTGCCTCATTGCGTGACGCAAGGGGGAACCAAATCGACTTCGAGTATGACGCCGACGGCAACCTGGCGAGCGTTGAGCATGCGGACGGCAGCCGTGAGCAATTCTCTGTCAACTCGGCTGGTGATCTAGCGTCCTATACCAACCGCCGTGGACAAACTATTGCCTATGATCGGGACTCCCGTGGTCAGATCATCCGTAAGCGTTCCGCGGGTGGAGTGACGGTCAACTATACCTATGATGCGCGTGGCAATCTCGACACCGTTACGGATGCCGCGGGCACGATAGACCTCGACTACGATAGCCGAGACTTCCTTACCCGGATCGCCTACCCTGGAGGGAAATTCCTGGCGTTCCAATACGACGATTCCGGCCGTCGAACTAGCCGCACTGACGAGACAGGCTTCACTCTACGCTACGAATACGACGCCACCGGTCGACTGGCACGCTTGCGCGACACAGGGGGAATTCAACTCATCGCCTACCAGTATGACGCGGTGGGCCGGCTAGCCCGTGAGGACCGGGGCAACGGCACCTCCACTACCTACGAATACGACAGCGCCGGCCAAGTAGTCCACCTTATCCACTACGCACCGAACGGTAGCATTCAGTCGCGTTTCGACTACAACTACGATGAACGCGGCAACCGAATCTCAATGGCGACGCTGTCAGGCACTACGTCCTATGAATACGATGTGCTTGGTCAAATGGTGGGGGTAACCTATCCGAATGCTTCGAAAGCGATCTATGAGTACGATTTGCTGGGAAACAGGGTAACTGCGATAGAGAACGATCATGCAGAAGTCTATCATGTTAACGAGCTCAATCAGTATGTCGATGCAGGCGAGGCAACGTTCACTTATGATGAGGACGGTAATCTAATCTCGCAGGCTGGCCCTTCCGGAGGAGCTATATATGAATATGACGAAAAAAACCGAATTGTGCGAGTTGCGAAAACTAACAATTCTATTTGGCAATATATATACGACGATTTTGATAACAGAGTGGCTGTGATCCACGATGGAGATGTGACGCGCTATGCTTATGATCCCATCGGCTTGTTTGATGTGGTTGCCGAGTATGATGGTAGTGGGCGCTTGAGGGCACGCTATGTACATGGACTCGGTCTTGTTGCACGTATCAATGCAAGCGGAAGTGCAGCTTACTATGGCTTCGATGCATTGGGAAACACTCGTCAGCTCACCAATGATGAGGGTGCGATTATCAACTCTTATGACTACGATCCATGGGGAAGATCCTTGTCTGTTGATGAGGGGGTACCGAATCCGTTCCTGTATGTAGGACGGTTGGGTGTAATGAATGACGCCGATGATCTCATTTATATGAGGGCAAGGCACTACTTGCCTCGAGTAGGCAGGTTTGCAAGTATGGATCCTCTGATGTTTGGAGCAGGAGACGTTAATTTTTACCTATACTCTGGCAACTCTCCTATTAATATGGTAGACCCCTCTGGTAAGTCGATATATTTTGCCGTTGTTGCCGTTGCCGTTGTTGCTGTTGCTTTAGAGGTTGGGTACTATGCATTCTCTGCATATTTGGAGGCTCGGGCTGGGGTGAGTCATATAGAAGCCGGTACTCTGAACATGAAGGCATGGGAGGAAGAACACTGGAGTGCAGCTACAGGAAAAGCAGGAAATGCCGAAGCACTTCGGCAACAGGCGAAGGTCAAGGAGAGAAATGGATGGATATTTGCTACTGGCGGCGCTTTGGCTAGTGAGGCTCTCGCCGCTCGTGATGGTGTTTGGGTAGTTCCAACTGTGGTTGAATCAGGTAAGTTGCTTCTTGGCAAGCCAAGCGCAGATCCAAATCCATTCGGGCTTACCTCTTTCAGCGCTGGTAAGATTGCACCGCCAGATCCTTGTATGCCTCAATCTCAGAAACGCGAAACAGAGTCTCAGGGCAACCAATGTCAAGAAAAGGTGACTATTCTATCAAACATAGTCCGCCCAATTGATCCCAACGAGAAAACCGGCCCCGCTCCTCAGGTTCACTCCGGGGAACGGGTCACCTACACCGTTTACTTCGAAAACCTGAGAACCGCCACAGCCCCAGCCCAGGAGGTCTTCATCACGGATCACCTGGACCCAGACCTCGACTGGAGCACCTTCCAACTCGGCGAAGTGGCGTTCGGCGATGTCGTGGTGACCTCCCTCGGAAGCCGTGCGCAGGGAACCGACCGCATCACCTACGGCGACTACTCCGTAGCCATAGAGGCAGCCCAGAGTTCCGGCGGAGGCCAAGTGAACTGGGTGCTTCGTACCTTGGACCCAGACAGCGGGGAACTCCCGGAAGACCCCTTCGCCGGTTTCCTGCCTCCCGAAGACGGAACCGGCCGCGGACAAGGCCATGTAACCTTCAGTATTCAGGTGCGTGGCGATGCGAGGCCCGGAACCCAGGTGACCAACTCCGCGTCGATCGTCTTCGACACCAACGCGCCGATTTCCACCAATACTTGGACCAGCACGGTCCAAGAAGAGCAGGAGGCGCCACCGCCACCCGACGGTCCCTGGCTTGCGAATTCCGCGGTCTTCGGGTTCCGCGCCAAGGTGCGTATTAGCTCCGGCAGTGGAACGATCGCTGGCACACAGGTTAATCCCTGCATTGGCGAGACTCTTTGCGTGGCGGGTGCCCTGTCCAATCGGGCCGAAGTGTTTATCCGGGTGGTGGGCCCTTGGCCCAATGGCAAGATGTGGCCTACGCTCGTCAAGTTCTCCACTTCCCGCATCCAAGTATGGATCGAGCAGACTGCCACCGGTGAGTTGCAATATTACGACTTGGCAGCGGTCGAGCCCGGTGACCGGTTGCTTACCCTTGATGGGCTGGCCGACAAGTTAGGGTTCGATCCTGTACGAGGGGCAGCTGCTGAGGCGGAGACGGACCTTGGCGTTGAGGACGCAAACTCCTCAGTGGGAGTCGCCGCCGACCCCGCGCCGCCTTCAGGGCCTTGGCTCGAGACCACCGCATTGCCTGGATTCCGCACCAAGGTTCGCATCGCCAGCGGTGGCGGAACCATCGCTGGCCAACGGGTGACGCCCTGCATCGCGGAAACTCTCTGCGTCTCCGGTGCGTTGCCCGACCGTGCTGAGGTGTTCGTGCGTGTCGTGGGCCCCCGGCCCAACGGCAAGCTATGGCCGACGCTGGTGAAGTTCTCAACGTCTCGGGTCGAGGTGTGGATCCAACAGAAGGCTGGCGGCGAGACCCGCTACTATAATCTGGAGCAGGTTCCCCCCGGAGAACGGATCGTGCCGCTCGCTGGCCTGGCGGACAAGGAGGGGTTTAATCCCTAAACCGTTTGCTTGTTTGGTTGACTGAGAGTCGAATAAGCATGTACCCCGCTCAGGGTGGCCACTGGAAAAGTCCTTCCCGCCCCGAAGGGGCAAAAGCATAGAGCCCGGCGCTTCAGCGCCGGGAAAGTAGTCTTTCCCAATCTCCAGAAGCCCTGAAGGGGCGCAGGCAGATAGCACCGAGGTGGTCGCTGCCTGCGTCCCTTCGGGACTTGGGGACGTGGGGTGTCTCAACCTGGCGCTGAAGCGCCAGGCTTCATGCCTCTGCCCCTCCGGGGCGCCTACAGGCAGCCAGTTGATGGAGATGCGTGTGGGCTGACGCTCTGGGGCACCAACTCAGGAACTCCGTAGTAGCATTGGCCGGCTTTGAATTTCCGGAGGTGCCTTTTGCCGAGTTTAAGAATCTCCCAACTCGACGATGAGGTCTGCGAGCGGCTCCGAGCCCGGGCTGTTGAGCATGGAGTATCCCTCGAAGAGGAAGCCCGCCAGATCATTACGAAGTCTGTTTCGGCGCCAGAGCGGATCGGCGATCTTTTCCTGGAAATCTTTGGCTCTGCTGGAGGTTCGGATCTGGAACTGCCCTCGCGCGAGCCACACGATCCTGTGGACCTCGAAGAAACAGCCTATCTTCTGCGCAGCTCTGAGAATGCGAGGCGCCTGACCGAGGCGATAGCCGAGCTTGAACGTGGTACCGAAATTGAGCCCGAGGAATTCCATGGAAGTCACGAACGCTGAGTCCTTCTTAACCTACTTCGAAAAAGTCCGAGAAAGAACCCTCCGCGTCGCGCGCTGCATCCCACCCGACCAACTGGAGTGGCGCTACCGTGAGGGTACCTTCTCCTTCGGAGACATCCTGCGGCACCTTGGCGCCATTGAGCGGTACATGTTCGCGGAGAATGCCGTCCTCCGGCCCAGCCGGTATCCTGGACATGGCCACGAGCTTGCGGAGGGCTACGAGGAGGTTATTGCCTACCTGAACCGCATGCACGCCGAGGCGGTGGAGATCTTCGCCGGCCTGTCTCCCTCGGATCTACAGAGAAAGTGCGTTACCCCAGGCGGCGCCGAGTTGGCGGTGTGGAAGTGGCTCCGGTCCATGGTCGAGCATGAGGTGCATCATCGGGGTCAGATCTATGTGTACCTGTCGATGGTGGGGATCCAGGGGCCACCCCTTTATGGGCTGACGTCGGAGGAAGTGCGGACGCGGAGCGTCGGATAGCATGGCCGGCTGCGTTGACCGGGTACGGGGCCGAGCCAGTGGCAGATTGGAACGAACCCACCGTTGACCTCTACCGGAGGCTTGCCCGCCGGAGCGAGAGGCCCGCGGACCCCTACGGCAGGTTCGCGGATCGGAGCGAACCGGTTTCTCTCCAGAACGGGAGGCTCGCCGGGCGGAGCGGAGCAGATTTTCTCTTCCGCGGTAGGCTCGCCGGTGGGAGCGATCGATCCGTACGCCTCCGTGGAAGGCTCGCCGGTTGGAACGAGAGGCCCGTTGAGCTCCACCGGAGTCTCGCCGGCAGGAACGATCGAGTCGTCCGCCTCCGCGAGACTCCCGCCGGGCTTGACGAGCCTTCCGTGGGGCGGCGCGAGCGGCTCGTATGGGGTCCGAGTAGACGTTTTAGGGTTGGATGCCAGCTCGCCGTCTTCAAAAGCGAGTAAGTCAGGCCGGCAAGGATGCCGGCGGTCCCAGGGGCGCTACGCCAGCAGGTCAATCCTGCCTTGACAGACCCCTGGCAACGACGCTCCCAAAGCTGGTACTGGTTTCTCAGCCGGTCCGTCCTGGAGGTCCATGTCCTCTGTAGAGGGCGTTTTTTCTCTGGAACACCCTCGCCAAGCGCGGAACAGGGTCGCCAGCCACTGAACAGCCTCGCCAGCGCCGGGTGAGGGTCGCCAGCGTTTGGCGAGGGTCGCCAGCGTCTGGAGAGGGTCGCCAGCCGCTGAGCAGGGTCTTCCAGAGAAAAAACACCCTCTTCAGGGACAACCAGCCCTTCCCGCGTCTAAAAGTCCTCTCCAATCCATGGCGAGTCTTGCTTTGGGCATGCGCTCATTACGCAGGCCCGGTCCGGGAGCGCCGGTGATTGGGGCGGTTCTATCCTTCTGCCGAGCACTTCGCCTACCATCTCCACGGTTTTCGCTCATCGATACAGCCAGAAGAATCCACCCATGAGGGCCGCGCTTGCCATGAGGTACTGCACCCAGCGGGAGATCGCTCGATGCCGGGCTCCATCCTCATCGGTCAGGCAGGACATCTCGATATAGGGGGTCAATCCGCGCCGGAACCAGCCTTCGATTTCGATCTGCTTTCCGATGTAGCTTTCCGCCTCGGTCAGGGCAAACAGAAAGCGCGCGAAGGGGATGGACTGCCGGTAGAGGACGAAGAGGATGCCGGTGGCGTCGCGCAGAACCAGATCGGGGCTCCAGAAGGCGCCGGGCTCCCCACGGCCGAGGATTACTCCCTTGACCCGCACCGCACGAGGCCGCATTTCCGAGACCTCCACGTTTTCGAGGAGCGGTCCAATGGGAGTATCTTCGAATTTCCCGCGGTACCGGTAGGAAATCCGCAGAATCCAGGTGACGCCCAGAAGGATGAGCAGGAGGGGCTTGACGGTGTCTAAATCCAGCCCGGTGCCGAGGAAGGCAAGCCATCTGGAGCGCCACACGGCGACCGCCAGCGCCGCGGCGCTCAGCCAAGGCAGGACCCAGAGCAGAAATTCGATCGGGAACGCCCCCCACTGAATCCGCTGATTTTCGGGCAGCGGGTATTGAATGGGCAGGTGCATTGCCGTGGCGTCCTGATTCAGGGCACGGATGCGCAACGCGGTCAGCGGATGGGTCGAGCCCAGCTCATAGAGCCGGGCCCAGGGGTTGATCAGGTCCCAACGCATGACGGCGGCCGAGGCCGTGGCGTCGGCGTGCCCCAACACGAGAGCGGCTCCCGAGCGGATATTGGAAATCCCCAAGACCGCCACGGTTCCCGCGATCCGCTGGGCCCGCCGCGCCTTGGACCGGTTTTCCTCCTCCTGCAGCGCCAGGAGAGTCTCACCGTCGGCTTTGACCATGCCGTAGGCGATCTTTATGAGAGCCGAGGAGAGCGTATCCGGCGCCCCTGTCACCTTGGCGGAGTAGTGATCGGCGAAGTATTCGCGCGTACGGTTCAGCGACAGGACGATGTATTGGCTCGCCACGTAGCAAAGATAGGCGGTATACGCGACGACGCGGGTGTTGTTGTTGCCCCGGGTAAAGACGTAGATCTGGTACAGCAGGAGGGGCGCCAGGGCCGCGACGGTCATGACCACGAAGTCCCAATGCTCGACGTGCCCGATCTCGTGGGCCAGGACGGCGTTCGCTTCCTCAGGGGTGAGCACTTCCAACAGCCCGGTGGTGACCACGACTCGTGCATTCCCCGGCACATGGCCAAAGGTGAACGCGTTGGGGGTTCCACTCTCGATCACGCCGATCCGCGGGATCTTGAGACCGCGCTCACGGCAAAGCCGTTCGATGAATTCGCGGTTTCGCGCGGGCAGCAGATTCTCGTCCCAGCGGATGTCCAGGATCCATTCGACGATCCAGGGTCCGATGAGGTATTGAAGCCCGACAAAGGCGAGGGCGAACACGATTCCACCCCAGAGCGGCGCCCCTGAGTGCGCCAGAAAAGCAGTCCCTAGCGCAAACACCAGCCCATACAGCGCGAGCAGGATCAGGAGGGAGCGGCCAAGAAATCTCATCGTGATCTCCAAGCGTAAAGGTTGGGTCCGAGCCGAATTTTACCACGGATGCCAGAATGGAGCTGGGACGTGGAGCTGACGGACCGTTGAGGAGAGGATGAATGTGAAGGGCGGCCTCTTGGCCGCCCTTTGCTCACTGATCGATCGTCATTCCGCCGGATCGTAGGCGCGGCGGAATTTCCTATCCGGCCGCTTGCCGTCGCTTTCCAAAAAGGTGGTCACGTAGAGGTGCTTGCCGTCGTTGGAGACGATGTAGGTCTCGGTGCGCTTGGGTCCCTGCTTGGGTTTGACCTTGACGGTGAGGGTGCCGTCCTTTTCCCAATTTGCACGGATCTCGGCGGAGCCGCCGGGGCCTTTCTCTTCCAGGCTCTTGGAGCCGTCCGTTTTCAGAACGCGGGTGTGCCCTTCCTTGTCGGTGATCGTGACTTCGCCGTCCTGCTGAGCAATCGTGCAGCTCGGTGAGCGCTTCCAGGGAGGGTCCGCCGGGGCCACCCGGTCCTCCCTGCGGCGGCCCGGACGGGAAATCGCCGCCCCCTCTGGGGCCGCGGCCTCCCGGTTGGCCTCCCGGTTGGCCTCCAGGACCGCCGCCAGGACCGCGGCCGGGCGGTGGGCCAAAACCTCCCCGGGGACCTCCCGACGGGCGGTCGCTTTCGCGCATGCGGGCGGTGAGGTCTTCGTTCAACTTCCATTTTCCTTGCAGGCTGGGCTTCTCAGCGGCCCGGGCCACTGGCGCGGCGGCCGTTACCGCGATCACTGTCATTGCGATCAGCAAAAGAAGGGTTCGTCTCATGCTGCTCAGGATAGGGGAGGGCGGGAGTTGAGTCTTCAGGAAGAGGAAAGAAATTTGTAAGGGATGTAAAGCATGGCGGCATCTCCCGGACGGGGCGCGGACGGGCTGGTAGACTGGGGCCGCCATGAAGCCCGGGAATCTCACGCAACGCCTGCCCTTTGCCATCGCGGCCCTGCTGCTGGTTCTGCTGGCGCTGCTCGCGACGCTCCAGTGGTATTGGAGCGGGGAGGTGAGCGACCTGGAGAGGCAGCGGATGCGGTCGAGCCTGTTGACCGCCGCGTCGCGGTTCTCGGACGACGTGGACCGGGAGGTCACGCGGGCGTTCTTCCTCTTCCGCACCGAGCCCGGGGAGACGGAGGAGGAGAGGATCGAACGGGTGATCCGCCAGTACGGGCGCTGGCAGGCCGAGGCGCCTTATCCTCAAATGATCCGCGAGATCTTCATCGTGCGGCCGTCCGCGGGAGGCATGGGCCTCGAGGTTCTCCGGCCGGCGGAGGGACGGTTCGAAGCGTGCTCGTGGCCGGCCGATCTCGAGAAGGCGTGGCCAGATTTGAGCGCTCGGCCTGGTCCGCCGCGGGGGGCTTTCAGGGCGATGGTTTCCGGAGACATTCCCGGATTGGTGATTCCTCTCACGTTTTCAAGACCGCCGGAGGCAGGCGCTGAGCTGGTCGTGCGGTTCGATCTAGACGTGATGACGGGAGAGATCTTTCCGGCGTTGACGGAACGGCATTTCCAGACAGCGGAGGGCGTTGATTATGCCCTGGCGGTGTTCGATGGGCGGCGCCCGGACCGGGCCGTGTATGTTTCCGATCCCCAGGTTCCTTCGGCATCTTTCAGGGAAGGCGATCTCAGCCTGGGAGTCCTCGGGGTCCGGCCTTTCGATGAATTGAGGCCGCTATGGGAAGCCGCGGGGCGGCCGAGGGAGCGCTTTCCGCGCCGTGGCCCTCGGGAGTGGGAAGGCGAGCGGCCTCCCCGGCCCGCACCTCCTGACGAGCGGCCCGGTGAGCGCCGGCACGATTCGGAAGCGTGGCGGCTGGTGGTGAAGCATCGCGACGGCTCGCTGGAAGAAGCCGTGGCCGCCATACGCCGCCGGAATCTGGGCATCAGTTTGGGGATTCTGGCGTTGCTCGCGGCGACCGCGGGGATGATGATGATGACGACCCAGCGGGCGCAACGCCTCGCCCGCCAACAGATCGAATTCGTGGCCGGCGTCACGCACGAGCTTCATACGCCGCTGACGGCCATCCGTTCGGCGGGGCAGAATCTGGCGGATGGCGTGGTGGCGGACCCCACCCAGGTGAAGCGGTATGGCGCGCTGATCGAAGGGGAGGGGCGGCGCCTTTCCAACATGGTGGGGCAGGCGCTGGAATTCGCCGGCATTCAGTCGGGCCGGCGCGTCTATCATCCGCAACCGGTGGACGCGGAGGAGATCGTGGCGGGCGCGCTGCGGGATTGCCGCTGGCTGTTGCAGGAAAAGCGAGTGGAAGTGGAGAAGGAGGTCGAGCCGGAGCTGCCCAGACTGCTTGCCGACGCGGCGGCTTTGCGGCATGCGGTCGCGAATCTCCTGGAAAATGCGGTGAAATATGGAGGGAGCGCGCGCTGGATCGGCCTCCACGTGCGGCGGGAGGATTCAGGCCAGATCACAATCCGGGTGGCGGACCGCGGGCCGGGAATCCGCAAGGAAGACCTGCCCCATCTTTTCGAACCCTTTTTCCGCAGCCGGACCGCCGCGACGGGCGGCATCCCCGGAAGCGGCCTGGGATTGAGCCTGGTGCGCCACATCACCGAAGCGCAAGGCGGCCGGGTGACGGTTACAACGGAGGTGGGGAAGGGGACCGCTTTTACTCTTCATCTGCCGGTTGAGGAGCCCGCGTGATGGGACGGCGCATTCTTCTGGTGGAAGACGAGCCGAGCCTCGTGCTCACGTTGAGCGACCGGCTGGTGAGCGAGGGGTACGAGGTGGAGACGGCGGGGGACGGGGAAGAAGGCCTTTCGAAGGCTCTGGAGGGCTCGTTCGATCTCATTCTGCTGGACGTCATGCTGCCGGGCATCGACGGCTTCGAGGTGTGCCGCGAGCTGCGCGCACGAAGCGTTCAGATTCCCATCGTCATGCTCACGGCGCGGGGGCAGGTGGTGGACCGGGTGGTGGGCCTGAAGCTGGGCGCGGACGATTATGTGACGAAGCCGTTCGAAATGATCGAGCTGCTGGCGCGCATGGAGGCCCTGTTCCGCCGAGCCCGCGCGCCCGTGACGTTGGCCGCGGGGGCGGGAGCCGCCGCGGGCACCCATGTCTTTGGGGACGTGCGGGTGGACTTTCGGAGCGGCGAGGTTTTTCGCGGCGGAGCCCCGGTGGCGCTGTCGGCCATGGAGCTCAAGCTGCTCACGTATTTCATCCAGAACCGGGGCGCGCTGGTGACCCGTGACGAGCTGCTCGACAAGGTCTGGGGGTACGACGCCATGCCGACCACGCGCACGGTGGACGTGCACGTGGCCGCCCTGCGCCAGAAGCTGGAGGAGAACCCCTCCCGACCTCAGCATATTCTGACCGTCCACCGCCGCGGCTACCGGTTCGCCGGCTGACCGGCAACGCTCGAGTTTACATCGCTTACAAATTCCTTGCGGCACGCTGAAGACTTGGCTCCGGCGGCGGCGTATCTTGAGGATCGAAAGGAGATCCATCATGAAAAAGATTCTGACATTTGCCCTGAGCGCCGGCCTGCTGCTGGGCGCCACGATCCTCTCCGCCCAGCCCGGCTTCCGCCACAGAGGGGGCCCCGGAGGCCCGGGGGGCCATGAGGACTTTCTGGCCCGTGCCCTCGATTTGACGGACGCGCAGAAGGCCGCCGTCAAGACCCTTCACGAAGCAGTAGAAGCGAAGGCCGAGCCGCTGATGGCGCAGCGCCGCACCCAGATGGACGAGATCCGCACTCTCCTCGACGGTGTCAATCCCGACGCCACCGAGATCGGCCGCAAGGTGATTGCGTCCCATGCCACGGGCGAGCAGATCAAGGCCCTGCACGACGAGGCCCTGACCAAGATCAGCGCTCTGTTGACCGCCGAGCAGCTCGAGAAATTCAAGAAATTCCAGGAGATGCGTCGCGGTCCGGAAGGCTTCGGTCCCCCGGGACCGGGATTCTAGACGAAGAAACCTCCCGAAAAGCTCCTTCCAACCGTGGGCCGGTCCGGACCAGGCGGATCGGCCCGCTGGGACGCCAAGAGAATCAGCAGGAACCTGGAGAAGATCATGGCAGCGGACCTAGAGGCGCTGCGGGGGTGCCGGTGAGGCTCTCCTCCGTCCTTGCCTCCGAGACTTCACAAGGCTGAGGATCTTCATTTAAGCTGGGGAAAATCCTGAACCCATTGTTTGCGGGGCGCGACCTGGTAGAAAAACCGCAGACTCATCAGAAAAATCCGCCAACCTGGTGGAAAAAGTCACGGACCTGGCAGAAATCCAGCAGACCTATTGGGTCGCTCCTCGTTTCTGGCTTGAAAACGTCCTGACCCAGGTTCCGAAGGGCGTGAGCGGGCAAAAAAACCGCGCATCTATTGGATCGCTGCTCGTTCCTGGGTTAAAGCTCGCGTACCCACTGGATCGACGGCCCGGCCCAGGTAAAAAGCCGCAGTTCTATTAGATCCCGGCGTTAGATTCCGGCGATCGCCTCGTCGATCTCCCGGGCGAGCCGGGCCGCTTTCACGGCATACCGGTCGGCCAGCCTTGCCGCCGCCAGCTCTCTCTCGGACAGCTCCTCCTTGGCGAGATCTGCCGCGAAAGCCAGGGACCTCGCCACCGAATCCATGTCGAGGGCGGCGGCTCGCAGATGGGCGAGGTTGTGCGAGCGGCGGTACGTGGGAAAGTGGGCGTCCTCCAGGTCTTCCTTGAAGTGGAGGAGCCGTGCCAGCACCAGGAGCGCCCGCCGGTCCGCGGGAGGAAACTGCATGAGGAAGCTGTGGCGGAAGGGGTCGTCCCCATCCCCCTCCGGATTCTCGGTGAGAAAGGCCGACCGAAGCTTCCTCTCGCCGTTGCGGGCCATTCCGTGTCCTCCCTTTCCTCTCAATCCTGGGCTGGGCTCGGCGCCAGGGCGCACACGCTTCGCAGGCCTTCAATCGCGGGCCGCACCGAATCCTCCACCACGCAGCGGAGAACCGACCGGAGCGCCGTGGCGTAGTCCAGCTCCTCCAGATCCTCGGAGGCCTCGGAAGCCCCTTCGGGCAGGCTCGCCTCCAGGAACAGCAAATGGCTGCAGATCTTCTCCAACCCGGCAATGACCGGGTGGACCTGCGCGACAACCCCTGTCTCAGTCATCCGTTTCTATCCTCCGGCTTCGCCTCTCCACTATTTCCAGGGAGAAGCTATGGTGATCCACCGCAAGCCGTGCCAGCCACCCGGCGAATCGTCAACCCGGAGGACCCTCAGGCAACTTTTTCCTCCCCCAGGCGAAGAAGGTCGCGCCCGTGTGTCACGAAGTGAGCTCTTTCCGCACCCTCTTTCTTTATAGAGGGGGGATAAGATGCCGCGCAGACTGCCACCACCGCTGGGGCTCGTCCTGACGATTCTGCGTTTATTGCGGGGCTGGGCTCAGAAAGATCTCGCCGAGGCCACCGGCTTGTCCCGGGGCCTCCTTTCCGAATACGAAACGGGGGCCACGCTGCTCACCCGCGAGCGGCTCGACAGTCTGGCCGCCACCCTGGGCTTCCTCCCCGAGGACGTGGACGTGGTCCTGTTCGCCCTCGGGTTGATGGAACCCGCGGCGGCGGCCCCGGCCTCTTTCCTGGACCCCTGTCCGGCAGAACGCCGGATCATCGACCGGGCGGCGGCCAGGGCGGCACGGGACACCGCAGCGGCCTTCCGCGCCAGTCTGATCCGCGAAGTGCGCGAGGAGAAAGCTCGCCAGGCCCGCGAAGCCGCCGGCGGCCTGTGGAGCCATTTGAAGCGTTCCTCCCCCGCGGACCGGCGGGCCCTGGTGGCGGAGACTCGGGAATACCAGGATCCCTTCCTCTGCGAGCGGATCTGCGAGGAGAGCGCAAAAGCCGCGGCCTCCAGCGCCTCCGTCGCCCTGGAATTGGCCGAGCTGGCGCTCCATGTTGCCCGGCACACTCCGGGCTCGGAGGCTGAGTGTTCCCGGCTCCAGGGCTATGCCTGGGCCTTCGTGGGCAACGCCCGCCGGGTGGGCAGCGACCTTCCGGCGGCTGATGAGGCGTTCACCCGTGCCTGGGGTCTGTGGAGGGCAGGGGGTCCACCAGAAACCGGGTGGCTCCCTGAGTGGCGCCTGTTAGATCTAGAAGCCTCCCTCCGCCGTGGTCAAAGGCGATTCGGTGAAGCCCTGGCGCTTCTGGATCGGGCCGCTGCCAGCCCAGGTAGTGAGGTGGCTGCTGGACGAATCCTATTGAAGAAAGAGTCCGTTCTGGAGCAGATGGGGAGGATCGAGGACGCCGTCGCTGTCTTGAGGGAGGCTGCTCCGAGTATTCAGGCCTCTGGAGACCTTCGCCTCCTCTTCGGGCTCAAATTCGAGACCGCAAAGGGTCTTTGCCACCTTGGCCGCTGTGGGGAGGCGGCGGTGTTGATGCCCAGTGCCCGGGAGCTGGCAGTAGAGCTTGGCAATGACTTGGACCTGGTTCGGGTGCTCTGGCTCGAAGCGCGAATCCTTGCTGGCCAGGAGATCCTCCAGGAGGCGCTGGCGGCTTTCGAACAGGTGCGGCGCGACTTCGCGGCCCGAGAGCTGGCCTATGACTACGCCCTGGTGAGCCTGGAGCTGGCCATCGTCTGGCTTGAGCAGGGGCTCACGGGCGAAGTGAAGGCGCTGGCCGGGCAGATGTTGTGGATCTTCCAGGCGCAGGGTATCTCCCGGGAAGCCCTGGCGGCCCTGGGGCTCTTTCAGCAAGCGGCTGAAAAAGAGGAGCTGACCCTGGAGCTGGCCCGCCGGCTCGTCGATTACCTTTACCGAGCCCAGCGCGATCCCGCTCTTCCCTTCGAGGCCACGGAGACGCCGGAGCCGTGAAGGCCTCCGGCTGGAAAAGCCTTCAGTGCCCCGGCAGGCAGCGGCCGCTGGGGTCGATGTCGCAGCCTGCGTCCGCAGAACTGCGGACCGGGGCCACCCTACAGCGACCGTCGGGGTCAATAACGCAACCTTCCTTCGACTGGATTGGCCTGCAAGACCCGTTGGGGTCAATAACGCAACCCGCCTTCGCCCAGAGGCCGGTGAGGAGGTGCCAGAGGGGAATCCGGAGGTTCACGGACGAGGAGTTGAAGCCGCCCCTCGAGACCTCGGCTCCTGAAGCCGGTATGACAAGGAAGGCGGCGAGGATGAGGGCGAGCGCGATGCAACGGGGAAAGCGAAGCCGAGTCATGGCAGACTCCTTCCGAGGTCGCTCCAAGGCGGGCCGGGCGTGGCCGCGTGGGCGCCTCTCCAAAGATCAAGGTGCCGTGGAGTGAACAAATTCACCCCGGGGTCTTCCGGGTTGACCTTTCCAGGAGAGACACGATATGCCGAGGCCCGATGACCGGGAAGACCTGGGCCCCACCGTAATGCTCTTCCGAAGGCTGCGGGGGTTGAGCCGGAAACAGCTCGCGGACGCGGCGGGGATGGACAAGAGCCAGCTTGCCCGCTACGAGTCGGGCAAGGAGACCCCCTCGCAGCGGACCCTGGAACGGCTGGCCACGGCGGCGGGCGTTCCGGTCCACCTGATCGAGCCCATCACCTCGTTCGTCCGCCAGTTACGGGAGGCCTTGGCGGGCAGCACGGCCCCGGCCTTGTCCGTTTCCGCGGGCTCCACCGGCCTGGAACCCGAGATTCAGCGGGTTGTGGAGCAGGCGGCCTCCCAGGCCCGGGCCGAGCTGAAGCTCTGGAACAGCCGGCGCCCGGTGCCGGCCGAGGAGCCGGGCTGAGTGCGGTCTGAAAATCCCGGATAACCGTTCTACGTCCTCGGACCCAGCGCGGACTGCGTGGAGCACCAGCCGGCCCTCAGCGTTCCGGTAGAGGAATGACGATCTCCCGCCGCCCGAACAACCGGGCGTCGAGCGAGAACGCTCCCGGACCCAGAAGAAGCACGGCGGTGGCCATTACGATCAGGTAGATCGTCGCGGGTGCGCCGCCGATTGCATTGGATATCAACGGCGGCAGAGCCATCCCGAGAGTGACGAGCCCCGCGAGAAAAGCCGCCAGAGGGGTGAGAAATCCGATCAGCAGCGCCGCACCGGCCAGTATTGCCAACAAGCCGGCCAATAAACCTGACACCAAGCCTGCCAGCAACACCCATCTCCCGTGCTCCCCGCCGGCGAGGCAGGCTCCTCCGTGAACGGCCAGGGAGACGCCCACCGCCAATCGCAACAGCAGCAGGCCCACACCCGGCCACCCGCGCGGGAACGACGAAAACAACCTCTGCAACTCGCACCTCCTCGGGTGCGATCGAATCACACCCTCCGCAAGCTACAGGATTGCCAAGCCGGGGCGAATCCCTCGATCGAGGTATTCCTGCTTTTAAAGGCGGATGATTACAACCGGATGATCCCGCGGCGCAGGGCGATGGCGACCGCTTCCGTGCGGTCCCTTGCGCCGAGCTTCTCCATGATGTGTTTGACGTGGACCTTGACGGTCTCCTCGGTGATGAACAGCCGGCCGGCGACGTCGCGGTTCCGGTTGCCGCCCGCGACTTCCTGAAGAACCTCCAGCTCGCGCGCGGTGAGGGTTTCCTCGCCCATGTGCTCCGCGAGCTGAGCCGCCACCTCGGGAGGAATCCGTTTCCTGCCGGCATGGACTTCGCGGATGCCCGCCAACAGCTCGCCAGGAGGCATGCTCTTGAGCATGTAGCCGCGCGCGCCGGCCTGCAGGGCGCGCTGGATCTCGACGTCGCCTTCGAACGTCGTCAGCATGAGGATGCGGGCCTCGGGGAATTCCGAGCGGATGGCGATCAGCGTGTCGATGCCGCTCATGTCGGGAAGCCGGATGTCCATGAGGGTCACGTCCGGCCGGTGCTCGCGAAACCTTTGATCGCGTCGCGGCCGTCGCCGGCTTCGGCCACCAGCAGCATGTCCGCCTGGCTCTTGATCATGGCGGCGATCCCCTCCCGCATCAGGGGGTGGTCGTCGACGGTGAGGATACGGATCCGGGCTGGATCGCTCATTCATTTCGCTCGCTTTCTGGCACGACTCGCTCGCTTCCGGGCATTACTCGCTCACTTCCCGGCGCCAGGCGGTGCCACCACCCCAGGAGACCGGTGGAGGGCTGGTCTCGAAAAGCGATCTTGCCGGGCACCGAGAGCTCGACTTCCGTGCCGGCCCGCTCGCGGCTCCACACCTTCAATCGCGCTCCCATTCCTTCCGCCCGCTCGCGCATGCCGGAGAGCCCCCAGTGCCCGTCGCGGCCCGAGCGGAGCACCTCGGGATCGATGCCGCGGCCGTCATCGCGGACGAGGACGCGCAACGCCCTGGCCGCAGAATTCGATCTCGACCTCGATCTCGGCGGCCGCCGCGTGCCGGAAGGCGTTCACCAGCGCCTCCCGGCTGATGCGATAGACCTCGTCGCGGATCAACGGGCGCAAGGGCCGTGGTTTTCCTTCGACGAGGACGCGAAGGCCGGCGGCCTCTTTGAGCCCGAGCTCCTGCGGGATGTGCGCCAGGGACTGCGCGAGGTCGTCCGCGCCGGAGGTCTGTGGGGCCGGCGCGCGGAGGCCGCGCACGGCGTTGCGGCCTTCCTCGATGACCTGTCTCATCATTTGCAGGACGCGGCTCAGGCGCGGTTTCTCCGGGGCGTCCGCGGGAAGCTCGTCGACGGCGACATGGAGCTGCATGGAGGCGCTGAGGACACCTTGCAGAAGCGTGTCGTGCAGATCCTGAGCGATGCGCGTCCGTTCGGCGAGCCGCTCCTGGAACTGCAGGTCCAGGCGTGCCGCGACCTGGCGGAGGCGCCAGCGATAAGCCGTCCACACCAGCAGCGCCAGGGCCGCGAGCGACAGCAACAGGAAGGCACGGGTCTGGTAGAACGCGGGCAGGATGGCGAAGTCGAGCGCCGCGCCCTGCTGGTTCCAGACGCCGTCGTTGTTGCGGCGATGACGCGGAATCGATAGTCCCCCGGTTTCAGATTGGTGAAGAAGGCTTCGCGGCGCGTTCCGGCGTCCTGCCAATCGCTCTGCGCTCCCTCGAGGCGATAACGGAACCGCACCTTCTCCGGCATGGAAAGACTGAGGGCCGTGTAGTCGATCTCGAGATCTCGTGTGAGCGGAGGCAGACGCAACCCGGGCCCCGGCTCATAACCCTTGCGATCCGCGACGACCCGCAGAATCTGCACCGGCGGCGGCATGCGCGTTGCCTTCGATCTTCCCGGGATCGACCACCTGCAGCCCGCCCTCTTCGATCGCGAACCACAGGCGGCCGTCCAGCGACCGTGCGGACCGCGGCGTGAAGGGAGAACGAGCCGGCCTGCGCGCCGTCGAACGCATCCAGGACGCGGACTCGTACGCGCCGCTCAGGTTGCTCGATCCAGGCGTCGAGCTCGCCCGCCGGAATCCGGACCAGGCCACACGCGGCCTTCAACCACAGCGACCCGTCGCCGCCCCAGACGGCGTCCTCGAGGTTGCCGCAAGGAAGGCCGTTGCGCGTGCCGAGAGTGCTCAGCTTTCCGTGGCGCAGGAGATCGAGCCCATCGTTCGTCACCACCCACAGCCCGCGGGCGTCGGGCAGCAGGTTGTACGATCCACCGCCGGCTCGGGTCTCCGACGCTGCCATGCGCCTCGAATCCTCCCGTCGCGGTAGCGCTTGAGCTCCGAGTTCCGAGCCCGAGCCAGACACCACCCTGAGGATCCGCGGCGATCGCACGGACTGCGATCCTCACCGATCTGTTCGGCGGAAACCACCTCGAGCGACTCGTCCGTCGCGGACGCGAACCAGGGGGCGGCTCGGGTCGATGGTGACCACCCAGAGGTTGCCGTCCCGGTCCTCCGCCATCGCGCGCACCAGGCCGACGTCGCTGCCGTCCGGCATCCTGAGCTGGAAGAAACGGCCATGCTCCCGCCAGGCGAGGCCACCGTCCACGCCCACCCAGAGCCGTCCCCGGGAATCCTCGAACAGGCTGGTCGGGCTGCTCCCCGGCAAATCCTCGCCCGCCGTCGTAGAACGACATTCCGGTTCGGCTCCAGATGGATCAGCGCGCGCCGTTCGGCGATCCAGAGGCTCCCGTCCCGGGAGGCCACGACCGCTCCGACGTCGCCTCCGCCCAGGCCTTCCTGCGCCGTCAGCGTCGCCACCTTGACATCGCGGAACCGGTCCAGGCCGGCGGTCGTGGCGACCCAGAGGTTCCCCTCCCGGTCTTCGAAGACGTCGCTCACCGCGTCGCCCGACAGCCCGTCGGCCCGGGTGAGCCGCTCTGTCCGTCCCCGTGCGATCCGCAGGAGCCCGTGGCTCAGCGTACCGAGCCACAGGCCGCCCACTCGATCGGAGAACACCACATTGGCTTCGAGCTCAGGGCCTCGAGGCATGGAATAGCGCGTCCAACGACCCGCCGACGAGCCGCCAGATTCCCATGGCCAGGGTTCCCGCCCACAAGGTGCCGCCGGAGTCGCCGGCGATGGTGAAGACCCTGTACCCGTCCGTCGCCTGGGCCGGGCTCGCCGATCGCGTAGCACTCCGGGTTCTCCGGCGTCTCCGGCTTCCATCGGCAGACGCCGCGATCCCCTCCGAGCCAGACGTTGCCCTGCCGGTCCTCATGCAGACGCCCGGACATATTGGAGCCCGTACTCGTCCGGGAACCCGAAACACCGGAAGTCCCCGCGCACGGAACGGCAGAGAGGCGGAAGCTTTGAAAGCGCCCGCGTGTGTCCCGCCCAGATCGTGCCTTGGCGGTCTTCGAGGAGGGCGTCGAAGCGCCCCGTCCGCGTATGGACCACCAGGTTCGGCGCGCGCCACTGCGCCAGTCCTTGGGCGGTGCCGATCCAGAGGCTCCCGTCGCGGGCCCCCAGGAGGTTGATGATCCGATCGTCTGGAAGACGGGATCCCGTCGGCGGTTGCCAGGGCATGAACCGCACGCCGTCGAAACGGATCAACCCGTTCGCCGTTCCAATCCACAGAAACCCGTCTTTTGTCTGAGTGACTGAGCTCGGGCGGTCCGGCGAAGTATCCGTCACGGACACGCCACGCGGTGTGGCCGTATTGGGTGAGGGCGGTGTCCGGATCGAGGCCGGCGGCGGGTGTGGCGAGCAGCAGCGCCACGAAAGACGCCCAGACGATCCCGCGATCCCCCAACTCTTTCCCCCTCAGCATGAACGCCAAGGCTACCACGATGGTGGTATGCCGGCCCCCGTTTTGGAGTGGTAGCGCAAAACCACTCCAACTCGTGATGTGCGGGGTCGCCGGCCCCCGTAGTCTCACTCCTGCCAATTGAAAGGAGGCTCCCTGTGAAACAGATTGTTTTCGTGCTGGTTGCAACGGTAGCGCTGACCGCCCCCATCTTCGGAGTCGAAATCCCCTCCGGAGAAACCAACAAGGAAAAGGAGACCAAGATGACGATCGCGACCCCCGAGCTCGATACGGAGCGCCGCTCTGCTTCAGACGCCATCCGCCCCTTCCAGGTCGACGTTCCGGACGAGGCGCTCGCCGATCTCCGCCGCCGGCTCGCGGCGACGCGCTGGCCCACCAAGGAGCTCGTCGCGGATCGGTCGCAGGGCGTGCAGCTGGCGACGCTGCAGGAGCTCGCCCGCTACTGGGCGACCGACTACGACTGGCGCAAGGTGCGAGGCGAGGCTGAACGCGCTGCCGCAGTTCACGACCGAGATCGACGGGGTGGACATCCACTTCATCCACGTCAGGTCGCGGCATGAGAACGCGTTGCCGCTGATCATGACGCATGGCTGGCCCGGCTCGGTCATCGAGCTGCTCGAGACCGTCGGTCCGCTGACCGACCCGACCGCGCACGGCGGCACCGCCGAGGACGCATTCCACCTGGTGCTGCCGTCCTTGCCCGGCTACGGCTTCTCGGGCGAGCCGACCGAGCTCGGCTGGGACTCCGGCCGCATCGCCCGCGCGTGGGCGGAGCTGATGAAGCGCCTCGGCTACACGCGCTACGTCGCCCAGGGCGGCGACGTGGGCGCCGCCGTCACGGACGCGATGGGCCGCCAGGCGCCCGAGGGGCTGGTCGGCATCCACCTCAACCTGCTCGCGGGGGCGCTGGGCATCGTCGATCAACTGCCGGCGAAATCCGAGCAGGAACGCGCGGCGCACGAGCGCGCTCGCGACGTTCAGGACGAGACGGCTTCGGCTACTTCCTGGAGCAGGCCACCCGGCCACAGACGATCGGCTACTCCCTGCTGGATTCACCCGTCGGGCTCGCGGCCTGGATGCTCGACCATGACACGGACAGCTACTACAAGATCTCCCGCGCGTTCGTCGACGGCGAGCCCGTGGGCAATCTCACCCGGGACAGCATCGTCGACAACATCACGCTGTACTGGCTGACGGGCACCGGCGCCTCGGCCGCCCGGTGGTACTGGGAGGTCGGACGAGTCGCTGGCCGCAGCCGCTTGCGAGCGGCCAGGCTCCTCCGCCGGTCACGGTTCCGGTCGGCTTCACGACGTTCCCCGGCGAGATCTGGGCTGCCCCGCGCAGCTGGGTCGAGACGGTCTACCCCGGCCTCGCCTACTTCAACGAGGTCGACCGCGGCGGCCACTTCGCCGCCTGGGAAGAGCCGGCACTCTTCGCGTCGGAGCTGCGCGCGGCGTTCCAATCGCTACGGTAAACGAGTGTCAGGCGGTGGACGGCGCGCCGGACGTGCGCGCCGTCCATGCTGCCCGACCCAGGAAAGGGGTCCACATGAAAACGAAGCGAATCCTGGCGGTAGCGGCAGCGGTGCTGGTCGCAGGAAGCGGTTTGGCGCTGTACGTGGCGCAGGCGCAGCAGCCGGGAATCAAGCGCACCGATCTCCAGCGGCACGATCTCAGCGCTCCCGGACGCGAGGTCGTCCAGGTGCGCGTCGACATCGGCCCGGGAGTGGCCTTCGCCCAAGCACAGCCATCCGGGCGAAGAGATCGTCTATGTCCTCGAAGGCTCGCTGGAGTATCAGGTCGAGGGCAGGCCGCCGGTGACGCTCGAGGCCGGCGAGGTCTTGTTCATCCCGGCCGGAACGATCCACGCGGCGAAGAACGTCGGCACCGGCAACGCGGCGGAGCTCGCCACGTACATCGTCGAAAAAGGGAAGCCGCTCGTCACGCCGGCCCAGTGAGCGTTCAGCTCGGCCGCCCTCCGTCCAGCGAGGTGCTCTTGTTGTGAATCCCCCGGGTCGGTCGCCTTAGCAGTTAGACCCGATTGCCGACCCTGGAGGATTTATGACCCGTCCCATGATCAGGAAACTTGTTCTCGCGACCGCGGCGACGACTCTCGTTGCCGGCATCGCCTACGCGCTCACGCAACAAACGTTGCCCGCCGACGCGGGAGGCTCCTGCCTCAACTCGCTCACCGCCGCGGAGTTCAACACGTGGTTCGAGACCGGCGCCGTGTCGCTGAACGGAGCGGTGCTGCCCGCCAACAGCGTGACCTTCCCCGACATCCCCAACTGCAGCTTCTACAAGTGGTCCGAGCAGATGTTCCTCTGGCTGACGTCTCCCACGCCGCCCCGGTACGGCAGCACCAACGGGCTGATCATGAACTCGCCGGCGTTCTATGACGTGACGCCTCCCGATGCCAATGGTGTCCGGCAGTTCGTGCCTCACAAGCCGGGCTTTCTCCGGTTCTTCACCCTCCGCTCGTCCCAGAAGGGCGTCCTCGGCCTGCCCGTCATCCAGGAGAAGCGGACGTTGCGGATCCTCGAGATCCTGCCCACGGTCGTTTCCCGGGAACGCCGGCAGATGGTGGCCGATCAGAAGGGAAACCGGCTGGAAGTCGGCAGCCTTCGTTGGACGACGGCCGGCCAGCCGGTGCTGTTCGAGCCCAACGGACGGGAGATCCTGGGGCCACGGGCCATTCTGGAGCCGGAATTCGAGAGGAAGATCGAGGTTCTGGGTGCTTTCGACAAAAGCGAGCTGATCCAGCGGCTCACCTTCGACGACAAGATCATCTCCCTCAATCTGTTCGGGAGCTTCCCGGAGACCGAGCAGGCGATGGCGGACGGCACCGTCCTGATGGCACAGAACGGCTCGCTGGTCTACTACGCCCTCACCGTCAACAACGTCTTCGCCCTCTACCGCACGATGCAGGGGGCCGCCGTCCCGCCCAACACGAAGTTCCCCGTGAACCAGGCCGAGCTCGACGCGATCACGAACTTTGCCGCCGCCAACGGCCAGCCGCCGGTGATCGATGCGGAGGCTCTGGCCATCGAGCTCAAATCGGCGTGGGTCGAGGCGTCGAGCCTGGCGGATCCGAGCCAGTTCATCCAGATGAAGGCGGAGGTGCCGACCTACGACACGAGCAACCCCAACGACTGGGTTCAGAACGGCACGAAGACCACGATGCTGGCGATGGTCGGCATGCACGTGGTCGGCAGCACCAAGGGCCATCCGGAGATGCTGTGGGCCACGTTCGAGCACGTGAGCAACGGTCCGCTGGCGGCCTACAACTACAGCAAGACGCCGAGCGGCACCGGATCGGTCGCAGCGGGTCCCTTCGCGGGTGACTGGCTGTTCTCCGCGAACGGGTCCGCCGGTCCGTTCAATCAACCGCACATGATCGTGAGCGCTCCCGGCCACGTCACGTCGCTTGCCCCCTTCACCGTCAGCCCCAGCGACACCCAGAGGGATATGCCCTGGGGCCTGCCCGGCGCCTCGGCGGGCGGCAACGCCCAGGTCATCAGCATCAACAACGTGGTGCGCTCGCTCCTCGACCCCGCGGACGTGAGGAAAAACTACGTCCACGTCGGCACCACCTGGACGATCTTCGGCGCACCCCCCAATGGCGGCAACGAGGTGGGAACCAACAAGCTGGCCAACACGACCATGGAGACCTACACCCAGGGCGCCAACTGCTTCAGTTGCCACGGCACCAACACCACGCTCGTGAGCCACATCTTCGACGACACGGAACCGCTGTTCTAGCCGCCCCGACGTTTCCAGCTTGAGCCCCTTGAGCCCGGGAATTCGTTCCCGGGCCTTTTGTTCTGCGAGGTCAGTCGTCCATGAAGGAGGGTGGTGTGGAGTCTAAAGGAGGCGTGGCAACGGGAGCGTATTTTTGTACCAATTTTTGGAACAACTTTTTGGTAGGCTCCGTCTCGCGCACGGCCTGCAAGGAGGGATCCTTGAGACTCCAGGATCTGCGCCCGGGATTGAGGCTTAGAGCGAATCCCAAGTGCCATAGTGACCTGCTGCCCATTGGGGTTTTCTCTTCCTGTTCCTTCCGCTCCATCAGCGAGGAGTATAGACAGGCAAGGTTATACTGTACTCCGGAATCCGGCAGGAAGGGGTCCACGGATGATATGTCCGAGTCACTGTTCACCTCTCCCGCGGCGATCCTCACTCCGAAACGCAAAACAAGCGTCATGGACTGAAGAGAGTGAAGATAGTTCTTGAATTGGGCATTTACGCTGTTGTCGACCTTGGCGGCGAGCTTCCTGAGGTCTTCACTTACGGTATTCAACAATTCCGAAGCCTCCCTTTCCGAGCGTTTCAGATCGCCACTATGGAAATAGGCAGAGGCTAGGCGATACTTGGCTGAGTAGAACACCAAATCGTTACCATTCCCCTCATCTTCAATCTTGCTGATGACCTGCCTGAGGTAGTTAATCGCGATCTCGAATTCGCCCTCCTCGAGGAAGAGAGTCGCCAGATTGACCCGAGCGCCGCGGTTTCCGGGATCAAGTTGGAGCGCCTTGATATAGAGCTTTCGGGCAGCGGCGATGTTGTTGCTTTCTTCGAGACGTACACCCGCCCGCAAGAGAGCATAGCTTCGCCAGTTCCGGGTGCCCAGCAGCTCCAGCCCACCTCCAGCTTTCATACCGTGGCCCTCGCATGCTCCCTGAGCTTGAAAAGCAACCAGATCGCGGCAGGCTCGGCCAGGAGGTAATAGGCCTTCGACTCGACGGTGCCTGCTGGCGGGTTGCTGGGATCGAATTGTCTTTGCCAGATTGTCAGACTGGATAGTATGTTCTTGCCTTCGCTCAGCACCAAAGTCACGCCAGCCCCAAGCTCTCCAGGAAGGTGCAACCGGCCCGAAAGAGAGAGCAACCGGCGGGGAGAAAGCTTGGTGAGGAGGACCGGCACAATACTGACCCAGGAAATGGCCGGAGGAATGGCTTGCGTGATCTCCGCTGGGATGCTCACGGGTGCAATAGGACCCGTGACGAGCCCTACTTTCAGCTCAGGAAGCTCCGGTGGCCAAACGCTTTAGCGCATCATTCATCAAGGCTGTGAAGCTTTTGTCAAGCTCCTTCTCAATAGTGCTGTCCTCGAACTTGATCTCCAGGTACGGAGGCTTGCACCAGCGGAAATATCCCCATACGAGAACGAATAGGAACAAGGCCAGGATAGCCAGGATCTCGCCCAAGGGACGACCGGTCGGCTCAATCTCCCGGCGTAAGGTCCGCCAGAGGCCGATCTTGCCGCCGGAGAGGTACTGCAGATCGTCCGGAATAGAGGATAGAACAGTGGGATCCTTACTGGCCAAGTCCTTCAATGCCTTGAGGGCCTCTTGGTGGAGTCCCAGGCTTCCTAGAAGCCGCACTCTGGACAGCCCCTCCCGCTGCTCAGTTTCGGTTACCCGTTTGAGCCCGTCCACCGCACACTGCAGTCTTGGAGTCTTCGAAAGCTCATCGATATAAGCCTTGCGAGCAGTTGCGAACGCCTTAGCCGCGAGAAGAGAATCGGCCTTGGCGCAGACGTTCCTTATTTCGACTCCGTGAGTACCCGATGCGGTGAGAATCGAGGCGAGCAGTACCGTACACAAGACCCTGAGTTGCAAGAGACCTCACTTTCAAGGGGAGGCCAAAACGGCGTCTCAGGACTATAGACGGACGGTCAAGGTGTTTTCCGGGAGCAGGCCGGGCAGATTTCTCCCGCCGAAGTTGTTCTAGTCATTGAGCGACGGAAAAGACGGCTGGCCGACACGGCGCCGCCAACTCCGCCGCACCCTTGACAACGGGAAATACTCATTTGTAGTATAACCCTTCAGGCCGGCGACGCCGGCCCTTCTTTATGGCTCGGATATGCTCAACATGAGCATTGGGGGAAAGGCGGAATGAACCTCGAATCTCCTCGGCCGTACGCCTCGCTGGACTACACACCAGCCGTGGAGCGTGCGACCGCTGCCATCCATCAGAAGGTGCGCTCGGTGATTCCGGAGCTGGAGTGGCCGGTGCATGCCCCGTACATCGCGGCCATCAACGAGCTGAAGCGGCAGAGGAACGCCGTCATCCTGGCCCACAACTACCAGACGCCGGAGATCTTCCACGGCGTGGCCGACGTGGTGGGGGACTCGCTGGCCCTGGCCCAGCAGGGGGCGAAGACGGACGCGGAGGTCATCGTGCTGGCCGGCGTCCACTTCATGGCGGAGACGGCGAAGATCCTGTCGCCGGAGAAGACCGTGCTGATCCCCGACCTCGAGGCCGGCTGCTCGCTCGCCGCGTCGATCACCGCCGACGACATCCGCCTCCTGCGCCAGCGCTACCCGGGCGTGCCGGTGGTGACCTACGTCAACACCTCGGCGGCGGTGAAAGCCGAGTCGGACATCTGCTGCACCTCGGCCAACGCGGTGCACATCGTCGAGTCGATGGGCGTGGACCGCGTCATCTTCCTGCCCGACGAGTTCCTCGGCAAGTACGTGGCCTCGAAGACCGACGTCGAGATCATCCTCTGGAAGGGTCACTGCGAGGTCCACGAGCGCTTCACCGGCAAGGAGCTGCGCGACTACCGCGCCGCCCAGGGTGGCGACATCCAGATCCTGGCGCACCCTGAATGCCCGCCGGACGTGCTGGCCGAGGCCGACTTCGTGGGCTCCACGGCCGCCATGTCGCGCTACGTGGGGGAGGAGCGCCCCAAGCGGGTGGTGATGATCACCGAGTGCTCGATGAGCGACAACGTCTCCGTGGACTATCCCGACGTCGAGTTCATCCGCCCCTGCAACCTCTGCCCGCACATGAAGCGGATCACGTTGCCCAAGATCCTGCGCTCGCTCAAGACGATGGAGTTCAAGGTCGAGGTGGATCCCGAGGTCGCGGTCCGCGCCCGGGTGGCGGTCGAGCGCATGCTCGCCGTGGGAAGGAAAGAAGGCAAATGAACGGATTCCGTGGTGATTGGAACGGGTCGAGCGGTTCCAGCAGGCTGGGGGTGGATGGGATCTCGCGCTCCGAGGTTCTGGTGGTGGGCACGGGCGCCGCGGGCCTGACGGCCGCGCTGGGTTGCGCGCCGCTGCGCGTGACCGTGCTGACCAAGGCCCGCCTGGGCTTTGGCGGCTCCAGCCCCTGGGCCCAGGGCGGCATCGCCGCCGCCGTGGGCAAGGACGACGCGCCGTCCCTCCACGCTGCCGACACCCTGGCGGCGGGCGCGGGGTTGAACGACCCGCGCGTGGTGGACATCCTCACCGCCGAAGGGCCGGAGCGGGTGAAGGCCCTGCTCGCCCTGGGCGCCCATTTCGACCTGGACGACACCGGCTCGCTCTCCCTCGGCCGCGAGGCCGCCCACAGCCGCCGCCGCATTCTCCACGCCCGCGACGCCACGGGCGCCGAGGTCGTGCGCACCCTGGTGGAGGCCGTCCGCCGGTCCCCTGACGTGCGGGTGGTGGACGAGGCCTTCGCCCTCGATCTGGTCGTCGAGGACGGCGAGATCGTAGGCGTCCTGGCCCTCCATGCGGACGGCCGCCGCATGCTCCACCTCGCCCCCGCCGTGGTGCTGGCCACCGGCGGCCTGGGCCAGCTCTACCTCCACACCACCAATCCACGCGAAGCCACCGGCGACGGCCTCGCCATGGCCGCCCGGGCCGGTGCCCGGCTGGTGGACCTGGAGTTCGTCCAGTTCCACCCCACGGCCCTCGCGGCCGGCGCGGACCCCATGCCGCTCCTCACCGAGGCGTTGCGGGGCGAAGGCGCCATCCTGATCGACGAGCACGGCAACCGCTTCATGAAGGGTGAGCATCCGGACCTCGAGCTCGCACCTCGCGACGTGGTCGCCCGCGCCATTTGGAGCCAGCTCATGGCGGGGCACCGGGTGTTCCTGGACGCCCGCGAAGCCGTGGGGCACGAATTCCCCGAAGAATTCCCCACCGTCTTCCATCTCTGCCAGGAGCACGGCCTCGACCCGCGCATCGAGCCGATTCCCGTGTCGCCCGCGGCCCACTACCACATGGGCGGCATCGCCGTGGACGAGCGCGGCCGGACGTCGCTCACCGGCCTCTGGGCCTGCGGCGAGGTGGCTGCCACCGGCGCCCACGGCGCCAACCGGCTGGCCAGCAATTCGCTCCTCGAAGCCCTGGTCTTCGGCGCCCGCGTGGCCGAGGATCTGCGGGACGGCCTGCCGATGGGGAAGGCCCCGCGCAGCCGGCGTCTGCCGGGCGGGCCCGGTCATGGCCTCGACGGACCGGCGGACGTGGCCTTGACGGCCCAGGTCCGGCGCTTGATGTGGGAGAAAGTCGGCGTCGTGCGCGACGAGGAGGGCCTCTCCTTCGCCGTCGAAGAGCTGAAGCGCCTCGCCGCGCGCCATCCACGGGCGGCGGGGGAGGCCCGCAACCTTCTGGGGATCGGCCGCCTCGTGGCCACCGCGGCCCTGGAGCGGCGGGAGAGCCGGGGCGGGCACTACCGTTCGGATTACCCGATTCCCGATCCCGCCTGGCAGCGGCGCCTGTTCCTCACCGCGGCGCCGGACGGCTCCGCCCGTTTCGAGGCGCCGGAGCGCGCCCCGGCCCCGGTGGTTCCCGCCATCCTGGAACCCCTTCGCGCCGTCGCCGGGAGCCGGGCGTCGTGAGCGGCGGACCGGTCCTCCAACCGCCATCCCTGAATCCTCTCCTTTACGAGCCGCTCATCCGGCGGGCTCTGGAGGAGGATCTGGGGCGTGCCGGGGATTTGACCAGCGACGCCATTCTCCCGCCGAACCTGCTGGGCCAGGCCGCGGTCGTGGCCCGCGCCGAAGGCCGCCTCGCCGGCCTCCACGTCGCCCTTTCTGCCTTCCGGATGCTCCACACCTGCTTCGAGCTCGAGGAGCACGCGGCCGATGGGGAGGACGTCGAGCCCGGCGAAACGCTGGCGACGGTTCGAGGCCCCGCGCGCGCGCTCCTCTCCGCGGAACGAACGGCTTTGAACATCCTGGGCCGGCTCTGCGGCATCGCCACCGCCACCCGCGACATGGTCCGCCTCGTGGAGCCTCACGGCGCCCGCATCGTCTGCACCCGCAAGACCACGCCCGGCCTGCGCACCCTGGAGAAATACGCCGTCCGCTGCGGCGGCGGCCACAATCACCGCTTCGGGCTGGACGACGCCGTCCTGATCAAGGACAACCACATTGCGCTGGCTGGTGGATTGAAGATCGCTGTCGATCGAGCCCGCCGCGCCGTGGGGCATCTGGTGAAGATCGAGGTCGAGGTGGATTCTTTAGATCACCTTCAGGAGGCGTTGGATCTCGGAGTCGAGGTGGTGCTCCTCGACAACATGTCCTTGGAAACGTTGCGCGAAGCCGTCGCCATGGCCAAGGGACGGGCGATCACGGAAGCTTCCGGCGGAATCAATCTCAAGACGGCGGCGGATATCGCGGCGACGGGGGTGGATCTGCTGTCGGTGGGGTGGTTGACGCACAGCGCGCCGGCTTTGGATGTGGCGCTGGATGTGGAGTAGGGGAGTGTAAGGCTCATGAGCGAGGCTAAAAAGTGCTTCTTCATCGCACCCATAGGAGAGGCGAATTCTCCTGTTCGTAAAAAATCCGATCAGGTGTTAAAGTTTATCGTTGGCCCTGCTGTGGCTAATTGTGGTTTTTCGAGCCCTGTCAGGGCGGATCACCTACCGTTCCCGGGGATTATCACTTCTCAAGTTATAGAAAGGATTGTTGAAGACGATCTAGTTGTCGCTGATCTCACAGGGGAAAACCCGAATGTCTTTTACGAGCTTGCTATTAGGCATGCCATACGCAAGCCTGTACTGCATCTGATCTCGAAGGATGAAGATATCCCCTTTGATGTGTCTATGTCACGGGCAATCAGGTACGACATTGCTGATCCTGACAGTATAGAGGAGGCCCGCGGCGAGCTTGAGAAGCAAGCTAACGCCGTGTTGAAGAATCCAGAAAAGGCTGATAATCCTATCTCCATTGCCCTGGATCTTGGTGTCTTAAGAAGGAGTGACGACCCAGAGAGGCGTTCGCTTGCTGAGCTGACTAATGAAGTTGCCAGAATTAGCGCCGATATTCGCGCAATGCGACATGACGCGAATGTTGTCGACAGGTTCAGGATGTGGGAAAAATTGGACGATAGATTCAAGTCTATAGAGAGATTCATTGGGGAGGTCAAGAACTCTCTGGCCAAGTTTGATGGTTATGATCTTGATGATATTGAGTCAAGGCTTGAAGATGTTGAATTGAAGCTTGAGTGAGAAATGGTATTGTGATGCCACGTTAACTCGCTAGGGGATTCTTAGTAGTGCTTCTTCTTCACTAGTGTCCGGTTCATTCGCTGTCTACCGACCGTAAGGCTAGCATTGACTGTAGTTTCTGGCAACTCGAGGGGTGTCCACGATTTGAAATCCGAGGGGAAATTTGCGAGGCTTTCGGGTTGGGATTAAGCGATTTCTCGGTACCAGCGAGAACGTGGGGAAGACGCAAATCTGTTGCGCCGTCGCCGCTGGGAGCGCGGGCATCCTTGCCGGCCCGTCTTGCTGTTCTCTCCATCTGCTGAGGTCGCCTGCGGTTTGTGCGGCCCGAAGGGTCGCGAGATTCAAGCCCAGGGCTTCGGCCGGTAGGCCGATGCCCTGGGGAAAAACGCCAAACAGCAAAGCGGCCTGAAAGGCCGCCAGAGCTTTATGTGGCGGTGCCGTCTCGATCCAGGAAGAGGTTTCTCGCGGCCCTTCAGGCCGCCTGGACTGTGGGGTCTGCCAACCCAGGGCATCGGCCTACCGGCCGAAGCCCTGGGCTGAAATCTCGCAACCCTTCGGGCCGCAAAGAGCGCCACGCCAAGCCGGTCAAATCCTGCCTTGGCAGAGCAAGTGCTCCTTTACAGCAATATTGGCTGCCGTAGGGGCGGCCCTATGTGGCCGCCCTTGGGTGGGGGGCTTGGTCGGAGCTGATCCAGCCGAGGGGACCTCACCGGGGATTTCCCCCTCCCAGGGCGGCCACGCAGGGTGCCTACAGCATCCTGCGGACCGCCCCTACAAAACCGGCCGTTTACGCTGTGATGGAGCACTATGAGATCCGTCAAACCAGGACGCCACCTCAGTTCAAGCCCCGGGCCGGCAGAGGCGCTTCGGGCCGCCAATCCTGCCGAGGACATCTCTATCGGCCCTCCAGGGCTTGGGAAGATTTTGCTGGCCTTTCCCTGGGGTTGACACCCCAGGCTGATCAACTTCCGCCCCTTCAGGGCGCCGGCCTTCACCGGCGACAGATATCTATAAGAGGGTGGCCGTGAGGCCGCGGAATGCGTGCGGAGGGTGTGTGTCTCCTGGAGAGGGCGTTTTTTCTTCTGGCGAGAGTCGCCAGCCACTGGCGAGGCTCGCCACGCGCGGAACAGGCTCGCCAGCTGCTGGCGAGGGTCGCCAAGCGATGGCGCACCTCGCCACGGCTTGGCGAGGGTCGCCACGGCCTGGCGACCCTCTCCACGACTTGGCGAGGGTCGCTAGCCGCTGGCGAGGGTGGGTTCGGGTCTGGCGCCCTCCGGGCTCAGAATCGAGGCACGAACTTCGCGGCCATCCTACGGTCCAAAATTACAAAGGTCATCCGCCCGGAGCGCTCCGTTGCCCACGCTGAAGCGGCCTTCGGCGCTCATGATGGTGCTCACCCAGCCCTGGGCATGGGTGGAGTCGCCGTGCCAGAGGTCGGCCATCAGCCATCCGAAGTCGTGAGGAGCCGGCAGGGCGGTGGTGCCCATGTGGACTTTCTGGGTCGCCAGGGGGAAGGCGTTGCCCCTCAGGATCTCCATGGGGTTTTCTTCTTCGTCGAAAAAGACGAGCTGCATCTCGCCCAGAGGCGCCCAGGAGGGAGCGGTGCCGCAGGTGTAGGTGGGCGCGGTGGCGCGGCGGTTGTCCCGCCAGACCACGAGGTCCGTGCCGCCCGAGAACGGTCCGCCGTCGACGTACCGGCTGTAATAGAGGCTGGAGAGCGGAACGCGGTCGTCGCGGCCGTCGAAGGCGTTGTAACGCCCGTAGAAGGTGTATTCGCCGCCCGCGAAGAAGTCCGGGTCGGCCACGATGGAGACGGCGGATTGGCCGTCCGAGGTGTTCCGCCGGGAGTTGATGTAGTAGTAGTCACCCCAGAGGACGTTCTCGTCGCTCGCCAGGCCCGTGCCGCGCTTGGCGAAGTAGTTGGAGGCCACGGGGGTGTTGTCCGTCGTTCCAACGGTGCGCGGCGAGCAGCGGTTCACGGTGTCCACCGTAATGTAGCCCGTGGCCACGTTCGGCCCCAGCGAGCCGCTGCCGGCGCACTGCTGGGGCAATGAGGTGCCGATCGGCTGGCCGGTGTGGGCGGCCCTCAGCTGGGCGACTTCCAGGGGGGTGAGCGGCGCCGCGACTCCCTCGGGGCCGGCGCTGCCGCAGCCCACGAAGAGCGTGGGCGTAGCGTCTGCCGAGAGGGAGCCCACGTTGCTCGCGTCCGGCCCGGTGACCGGCAGGGCCGCCTGGGCAAAGAGGTCGCGGAGGTTGAGCGTCTGCAGGTCATACCCGGTGAGGTAGATGTCGAAAGCCAGCGTCGGTACGCTCCAGTCGGTCCACAGGACCACCCGCGCCAGGGTGGACCGGGACGAGGCGTTGTTGATCGAGATGAGAGTCTGCTGGCCCTCGGGATCGGCGAGATCGACCTCGAAGTACGGGAAAAGCAGGGTCGCCGCGGGCTGGTCGGCCACGCGGCAGTTGCCGTCGAGAATTCCTGCGGCGCAAGGCGTTACCGCCAGCAGCAGGGCCAGCGGAAGACTCAAGATCAGACTCTGGAAATGTCTCGACGACACGGCTGTTACTCCTGGTGTTGGGTGAAACGGGTTCGGCGCCGTTCAATCCCCGCCGTCCCTCTCCCATCTGTGTTGGCGCCAGTTGCCACTTTCATGCCATGTCTCTCCGAGGTTTGGAACGGATAGACTAGGAGATCTATGAGCGAGACTCTAGTGCAGATCGGCCGGGGCGGCCTGGAAGCGCCGTCCGCCCCTCGCCGCGAAGGGCGGCCGGAGTGGCTCCGGATCCGTCTCGCGACGCCGTCGTCGTATCACCAGGTCCGCTCCCTCGTGGAGCGCCTGAATCTTCATACCGTTTGTCAGGAAGCCCGCTGCCCCAACATCTATGAGTGCTGGGGCGAGCATGGCACCGCGACGTTCATGATTCTGGGAGACGTCTGTACCCGCCGCTGCGGCTTCTGCGCCGTGACGTCCGGCAAGCCGCAGGCCGGGGTGGACGCCCAGGAGCCCGCGCACGTGGCCGAGGCCGTGGCCGTGATGAAGCTGCGCCACGCCGTGATCACCTCGGTGGACCGCGACGACCTGCCGGATGGCGGAGCCCGCCACTGGGCGCGGGTGGTGGAGGCCATCCACCAGGGCAATTCCACCTGTGCGGTGGAGGTGCTGACCCCGGACTTCCGGGGCGTGCCGGACGCGCTCGACGTGGTGCTCGCCGCCCGGCCCGAGGTCTTCTCCCACAACATGGAAACGGTGCCCCGCCTCTACCGCCAGGCCCGCCCCGGCAGCCGCTACGACCGCAGCCTGGCCCTGCTGGCCGAGGCCGCGCGCCGCCGTGACGAGGGGGAGTACGCCGGCCGCATCAAGACCGGCATCATGCTCGGCCTGGGCGAGACGGCGGACGAGGTCTACTCGACCCTCACCGACATCCGCGGCGCGGGCGTCGAGGTGGTCACCATGGGCCAGTATCTCCAGCCCACTCCCAAGCATCTGCCCGTGGACCGCTGGGTCCATCCGGACGAGTTCGCCGGCTACAAGGACTTCGCCCTCTCGCTCGGCTTCGCCCACTGCGAGTCCGGCCCTCTCGTGCGCAGCAGCTACCACGCGCATGAGCACGTGCCGGCGGGCGCCGTTTCCCGTTGAAAAGCCGACAAGGACAGCAAGGACACCAGGGACGACAAGGAGACAGGCAACACGCCTTTCACTGCCCGTCCTTGAGGTCCTTGGTGTCCTTGCTGTCCTTGCCGGAGAGGGGCTGGGGTGAGGCCGCCGCCGTGACCCGCCAGAGGCCGGCCGCGATGAGGGCGAATCCGGCGGCCTCCGCCCAGCCGAAGCTTTCTCCCAGGAAGCTGACCGCGAGCACCACCGCCACCATGGGCTGCAAGGTGTTGTAGGCCGCCACCAGGGCGGGGGAGGAGCGGCGGATGGCCCAGGTGCTGGCGGCGTAGGCGAACACGGTGGGGAAGACGATGATGTAGGCGAGCCCCCACCACGCCCGCGCCGGCACCAGGGCCGGTTCGAGCGCCAGCAGGGACGGCACCGAAAAGGGGATCACGCCCAGGGTGCCGAAGAGGAACGACCAGGCGATCACCGTCCGCCAGGGAAGCCGCTTCAGCACGGGGCGCTGGAGCACCAGGAACAGCGCGTAGGCGAGGCCGTTGGCGAGGATGATGGCGTTCCCCAGGGCCGCGCCGTGGTCCGCCGAGAAGCGCAGGGGGTTGACCAGCACCAGCGCTCCGGCCACCGACAGGAGAATCCCCACCAGCCGGCCCATTCCCACCCGCTCGATTCCCAGCACGGCCGCCGCCCCCACCGCGAACACCGGTACGGACAGCATGAGGATGGAGGCGTTGGTGGCCGTGGTGTACTTGAGGCCGGTGATGAAGAGCACCTGGTTGGCGAACACTCCGAGCCCGCCCAGGAGAGCGAGGATGGGCAGGTCCTTGCGGGCCGGGATGAAGCGGTCCCGACGCCAGGCGAGGATGAGGAGGATGGGGGTCGCGATCCCCACCCGCATCGCCGCCAGGGCCAGCGGCGCCAAGTCCGCCAGCACCGCCTTGGCGACCACGTGGAAGACGCCGAAGGCCGCCTGGACGAGGAGCAGCGTGAGGTGGACCCGGCTCGCCGGGGCGGGGGAGGGAGGTGGGGGAGAGGTCATGGTGGGCGAGAGGATATCGCGGGCCGCGCCCCCGCCCGGACCGTTTGCACCCGCCCGCCCGAACCGCTAGAATCCGCTTGTGACGGAGGGCACAAGGTGCGCCTCCTTTCCCCAAAGACAAAACCATGACTGAGACCGCCAACGGCATCCGCATCCGTCCCCTCGATGAGCTGGACATCAGCGACATCGTCACCATCGACGAGAAGATCAGCGGCCGGTACCGGCCGGAAGTTTGGGAGCGCCAAGTGGGTTATTACCTGCGTCGGGCCCCCGAGACCTCGGTCGTGGCCGAGGTGGACGGCAAGGTGGTCGGGTTCATGCTCGGCGAGGTGCGGTCCGGGGAGTTCGGGCTGGAGGAGAAGACGGGCTGGATCGAGATCCTCGGCGTGGATCCCGGCCAGCGCGGCAAGGCGATCGGACGGCGGATGGCGGAGGCGGTTCTGGAGCACTTCCGTGCCCAGGGCGCCCACAGCGTCCGCACCCTGGTGGACGAGCAGATGGAAGACATCCGCCAGTTCTTCAGCTCCCTGGGCTTCGAGGCGTCGACGCTGAGGCCCTTCGTCAAAGCTCTTTAAAATCTTTTAAACACCGCTCGTGGGTGGGCGCGTGGGGATCGCAGGAGAGACCGGATGAGCGTGAAGACCAGCACTCTGCCGAAGCCGTACCACCAAGCCGTCCTTCGTTGGCGGGACGTGTTCCTGCCGGACTACGACTTCCTCATCGAGAACTGGGACAAGCACTTTCCCACGGATCCCCAGTTCGAGCTCTGCGCCTACCGCGAGATGGGGATGTGCACCGAGATCGAGTGCGGCGAGCACAAGGGGAAGCCCAAGGCTACGAAGGCCGCGGATCTCCAGGCCGAGCAGGCTCATCACCTCTTCGGCGCCATCCGTGCCCAGGCTTCGACCGAGTTCGGCTCCATTCAGCAGCACCGCCTGACGCTCGCCCGTGCCCAGGAGGAGGAGGAGCAGTTCTGGATCCTCCGCATGATGGCCGAGGAGCTGCGCCACGGCTACCAGATGCTCCACCTGCTGGTCGAGGACGACTGGAGCTCGGTCTCCAAGGACTCGGCGTCCGACATCCTGGAGGACATCCTGTCGATGAACACCGGCTCCCACGTGCTGGGCGCCTTCAACATCGACTTCGACTCCTTCGTCGACAACGTCGTCTTCTGCGCCTTGATCGACCGCGTGGGCAAGTACCAGCTCGCAGATGCAGAAGATCTGCGCCTACCAGCCGATGGCCGAGAGCATGCCGCAGATGCTGCGCGAGGAGGCCTTCCACCTCGCGGCCGGCGTGGTCCCGATGCGGCGCTGGGTCACGGCCGCCGCCCGCGGCGAGACCTTCGTCACCATGGACATGCTCCAAAAGGTGATCAACAAATGGCTGCCGCGCGGCCTCGAAATGTTCGGCGACGAGCGGGGCGGCGGCTCGAACGTGCGCGATGGGCCTGAAGCCGATGAAGAACGCCGAGGCGCAGAAGCAGTATTACGACGAGGTCGCCAAGCTGGTGCGCGACCTCAACCTGCGCTACCTGCGGGCGCGCATCGAGAACCTGAAGCACGGCGAATCCGAGGCGTGTGCTCGACCGCATCCTGGCCGGCGAGTCCGTCGAGGGCGTGCGCCGTGAAGATCTGCTCCACATGCCGCACATGGACTTCTTCCGCCGCCGCGGCATGCCGGCCTTCCGCATGGTGGGCTTCGCCGGCGAGACCTTCACAGTCTCTGCCGGAGTACCTCCAGCACCTGATCCAGATCCTGCCCGAGTCCTACCGCGCGAGCCGCGACTACAAGGATTACGTGCAGGCCCTGACCGAGGTGGCGGAGGAGAAGATCACGGCCGAGCAGGCCGCGGGCCGCATGCCGACCCTGCGCCGCGTGGGCGGTGCCTGCCCGTGCTCGAAGTCGGTCCGCTGGGTGGTGGACGATCCGTCCATCGTGACCCCGGGCGTCGCCGAGCCGGCCGCCGTGCCTGTAGCCTACAAGAGTGAGGGTCTTCCAATGAGCGTGTTCAACCGCGTGCTGGTCACCGGCCTGCCCGTCGTGCCCAAGCCGATCGTCGGCCGGGTGGCGTCCCGATACGTGGCCGGCGAGACTCTGGACGACGCCGTCGGCGTCGATCCGTGATCTGAACGCCAAGGGGGCCATGGCCACCCTCGACGTCCTCGGCGAAGAGGTCCACGAGAAGGCGAAGGCCCTCGCCTCGGTCGACGAGTACCTGCGGGTCCTGGAGAGCGATCGACGCGCGAGAAGATCGACTCCAACATCTCCATCAAGCCCACCATGCTGGGCCTGAAGATCGACGAAGGGTTCTGCCGCGACAACATCGAGCCGCATCGTCGAGACGGCGAAGAGCTACGGCAACTTCGTCCGCATCGACATGGAAGACAACACCACGACCGACGCGACGCTGCGGATCTACCGGGATCTCCAAGAGCGCTACGGCAACGTCGGCGTGCGTCCTCCAGGCCTACATGCGCCGCACCCTGCGGGACATCGACGGCCTGCCGGACGAGAAGCCCAACGTGCGCATCTGCAAGGGGATCTACGTCGAGCCGCGCGACGATCGCCTGGAAGGGCTACGACACCGTTCGCGCCAACTACGTCCAGGCCCTGGAGAAGCTGATCTCGCGCGGCGTCTACGCGGCGCATCGCCACCCACGACGAATACCTCGCCTGCGCCGCCTCGGCCCTGATCGACAAGCACGGCCTGAAGCGCGACCAGTACGAGTTCCAGATGCTCCTGGGCGTGGACGAAGAGCTGCGCCGCATCCTCCTCGACGCCGGCCACCGCCTGCGCGTCTACGTTCCCTACGGCGCCGACTGGTACGCGTACTCCATGCGCCGCCTGCGCGAGAACCCCGAGGTGGCCCGCCACGTCCTCAAGGCGATGTTTTCGGGGAAATGATCCCCGAGTTTGCGCTCCTGGACGGCAGGTGATAGTCTTTTCAGTAACTTGAACAACTCGGGACCCGTGGAAACCATGGAAGAACGGCACCGCTCGGACTCCCGCGACGCCTTTCAGTCCCGGGGCGACTCCGACACCGACGACATCGACCTGACGCCGCTCCACGAGAGCGGCCTGACGCAGACGTTCGAGAACGCCTCGCGCGAGCGTGGCGGCAGCGGCCCTCTGCAGCGTCGAGTCGGAGGCCGACGTCATCCTCATCGCCCACCCCGAGAGCCAGCGCCTGGGCTCGCGCTTTCGCCTGTCGCCGGGCTCCACGCTGGAGATCGGCCGCTCGGCCGCGGTGGGCATCAGCCTGCCGGAGGTCATGTCGATCTCCCGCAAGCACGCCCGGCTGCGCTACATCGGCCCCGTGGTGACGCATCGAGGATCTGGGCAGCACCAATGGCACCTATGTCAACGGCCAGCCCGATCCACGGCCGGACCGTGCTCAAGAGCGGCGACCGCTTCCAGACCGCGGCCGTCCACTTCAAGTTCCTCCACGAGCAGGACGTCGAGAGCGCCTACCATCTCGCGATCTACGAGCTGGTGGCGCGGACGGCCTGACCGAGATCTTCAACAAGCGGAAGTACGAGGAGGAGCTGCAGCGCGAGTTCGCCCGCGCCATGCGCCACCAGCGCCCGCTGTCGCTGATCATCTTCGACCTCGACGAGTTCAAGACGATCAACGACACCTACGGCCACCTCTGCGGCGACTTCGTCCTGAAGCAGGTCGCCTCGCCTGGCCCGCGAGCTGGTGCGGCCCGAGCAGATGCTCGCCCGCGTCGGCGGCGACGAGTTCGTCATCCTCGCTCCCGAGACCGGCGCCGAAGGCGCCCAGGCCCTGGCCGCCAAGCTCCGCGACCGCATCGTCGAGCTCGACCACCGCTACGGCGACGATCAAGATCACCGTCAGCTGCTCCTTCGGCGTCGCCGAGCTCGACGAGGCCATGGCCACCGCTCAGGATCTCTACCAGGCCGCCGACAACGCCCTGCTCCTCTCGAAGAGGAGCGGGCGCAACCGGGTCGCGGTGCATTCCTGAGGCCCTCACCACCCCGGCCCTCCTCTCCCAGCCCTCCACCCGCCCTTCCTGGGAGAGGAGGGAGACAGCAGAATCCTTTGTTCTCCTGTTCCCCTCTCCCCGGCAGGGGTGGGTGGAGGGATGGGAGAGGGGTCAGGGGTGAGGGAGCAAAAACGTCCGCACGAACTCGAACACCACCGCCCGCTGATAATCCGAGTTTGCCTTCTTCCTGGAACCCGTGCCCCTCGTCCTGGCCGACGAGGTACCACACCGGTACGCCGTTGCTCCGGACCGCCGCCACGATCTGATCGGATTCCGAAAGCGGCACGCGCGGATCGTTCTCGCCCTGGGTGACGAGGAGCGGTTTGGTGATCTTCTGGGCGTGCCGCACGGGGGCGATGCTTTCCAGAAAGGCCCTCATCTCCGGGTTCCGCTCGTCACCGTACTCGACGCGCCGCAGATCCTGGCGATAGTCCTGGGTGTTCTCGAGGAAGGTCACGAAATTGCTGATCCCCACGGAGTCCCAGCCGCAGCACAGGCGGTCGCTGTAAGAACGTCAGGGCGGCGAGCACCATGTAGCCGCCGTAGGAGCCGCCGCTCACCATGACGCGCTTGGAATCGAGATCCGGCTGTGTAGCGATCCAGTCGAGCAGCGCGCCGATGTCTTTGACCGAATCCTCGCGGAGCTTGCCGTCGTCCAGCTTCAGAGAGCTTTTGCCATAGCCCGCCGAGCCGCGGACGTTGGGCAGGATCACGGCGACTCCCAGCTCTTGCGGAAAGTAGTTGGTGCTTCCCAGGAAGCTCGCGCGGGCCTGCTGCTCCGGACCGCCATGAATGTAGATGTACACCGGCCGGCGCCCTGGAAAGCGCTCTGGCTGAGGCCGGTAGACGAAAGCCGGGATCGTCCGGCGTGCCCCTCCGGGCGATACCGTGTCGAAGGTCGGGTAGCGAACCAGCTCCGCCAGCGCGAAGTTTCCGGTGTCGAGGCCGCCGACCTCGCTGGCCGTCCAGCGCTCCAGGAGCTGCTTGTCCGGGTCGTAGCTGTAGACGTCCCTCGGCGAGCGCGGCCAGTCGAGCGCGAAGCCGACCTCATGCGATCCGGGGCGGAAGAGGAGATGTCCGGCGGTTCCCGCCGGCAGATCGGGCACGGGCAGCTCCTTGCCCGAGACGAGGTCGAGCATGTGGAGCTTGCTCAAGCCGTCTTCGTTGGTGAAAAAGCCGAGCAGCCGGCCGTCGGACGAGACTCCCAGATCTTCGACGTCCCAGGGGATGTCGCCCGAGAGCACCGTCGAGCGGCCCGTTCCGACGTCGATCCGCACCGCCCGCATGAATTCGCTGTCCTTGTCCGTGGTGGCGAACACGGACTTGCCGTCCGCCGACCAGACTCCTCCCAGGTACGACGTGACCGGGTCCTCCTTACGGGCATTCCTGGGTGTGATCGCGTGGACCTCGCCCGTTTTGACGTCTACCCAGTGGAGGTACGACTCGTTGGCCGAGATGAGCTCGGTGACCAGCAGCCGGCCGTCGTCCGGGCTCCATTCCAGCGAGTCCCAGGAGCCCGGGACCTCGGTCAGCCGCCGCTCGCTGCCGGGAGTGGCAGGATCGATCATGTAGAGATCCATGTCGCGGCCATTGCGCACGTTCGCCGAATAGGCGAGCCACTTGCCGCTTCGCGACCAGATGGGGGTGGTGAAGCGGTGCGTGCCGTCCGTGAACCTACGCGGCTTGCCGGTCTTGCGGTCCAGGAGGAAAAGCTGGAAGTTCTCGGCTCCGCCTTCATCCAGCGCGTAGACGATTTGATGGGGCTGGCCCGGCCGGTACAGCCCGTCATAGACGGTGTCGCGATAGAACGTGAGCTGCGAGCGCGTGCCCAGGGGCATCGCCACTTCGTGGATCTGCGTGCTCTCGGCGAAGCGCGTCTGGATCAGCATGCGCCGCTCGGTAGGATGCCAGTCCGCCAGCCGTGCATTGCGCATGTTCTCGTAGGGCACGAGATCCTCAGCCCGCGCTGAGGGAATGGCCGGCACTCCTTCGGCCTTGAGACTCTCCGGCAGGCTGAGAACAGCCTCGGCCGGCTTGACCGGCTCGGCGGCGCCCGCTCCGCCCGCGAAAGCGAGGAACAGGCCCATGGCAAAGGGAACGGGGACAGACTTCATATACATTGTTGGCCTCCAGATAGACGTCCACGCAGGGTGCAATTCCAGGAGGCCGGCGTCATTCGCCGGCGGGTACGGCTTCACCTGGGACTTCCTTACGAGACGGTTATCCGGGAGCTTACCAAGAAAACAGGCTACGGCCTCAGCAGAAACGTCCGCGCAAACTCGAATACTACCGCCCGCTGATAATCCGAATTCCCTTTCTTTCTGAATCCGTGTCCCTCGTCCCGAGCCACGAGATACCACACCGGCACGCCATTGTTCCGCACCGCCGCCACGATCTGATCGGACTCCGAAAGCGGCACGCGCGGATCGTTCGCCCCTTGGGTCACGAGGAGCGGTTTGGTGATTTTCGAGGCGCGGCGCACGGGGGCGATCCCCTCCAAAAATATTTTCATCTCGGGATCGCGTTCATCGCCGTACTCGGCCCGGCGCAGATCCTGCCGATACCCCTGGGTGTTCTCGAGGAAGGTTACGAAATTGCTGATCCCCACCGAATCCCAGCCGCAGCACAGCCGGTCGCTGTAGAACGTCAGGGCGGCGAGCGTCATGTAGCCGCCGTAGGAGCCGCCGCTCACCATGACGCGGGCGGGATCGAGGTCCGACTGCGTGGCGATCCAGTCGAGCAGGGCGCCGGCGTCCTTCACGGAATCCTCGCGCAGGCGGCCGTTGTCCAGCTTCAGCCAAGTCTTGCCGTAGCCGGCCGAGCCCCGCACGTTGGGGAGGATCACGGCGACGCCGAGCTCCTGCAGAAAATAATTGTTGCTCCCCAGGAAAGACGCCCGCGACTGCCCCTCCGGACCACCGTGGAAATAGACGTACACCGGCCGCCGGCCCGGAAAACGCTCCGGCCGCGGCCGGTACACGAAGGCTGGAATGGTCCGGCGCGGCCCGCCGGGCGTCACCATGTCGAAAGTGGGGTAGCGGACCAGCTCCGGCAGCACGAGGCTCTCCGCGTCCAGGCCGCCGGTCTCGCTGGCCGTCCAGCGCTCCAGCCGCCGCGTGCCCGGGTCATAGCTGTAGACGTCCTTCGGCGAGCGCGCCCAGTCGAGCTCGAAGCCGATCTCGTGCGATCCGGGCCGGAAGAGGAGATGCCCCACGGTTCCCGCCGGGAGGTCGGGCACGGGCAGCGCCTGGCCCGAGGTCAAATCGATCAGGTGCAGCTTGCTCACACCGTCCTCGTTCGTGAAGAAGGCCAGAAGCCGGCCGTCCGAAGAGACGTCCAGCTCTTCGACGTCCCACGGGATGTCACCTGAAAGCACCGTCGAGCGGCCGGTCGCGAGATCGATCCGCACGACCCGCAGAAACTCGCTGTCCTTGTCCGTGGCCGCGAACACCGACTTGCCGTCCGCCGACCAGGCGCCGCCTTGATAGGACGCGGTGGGATCCTCCTTGCGGGTATTTCTCGGAGTGATCGTATGGATCTCGCCCGTGGCGGCGTCCACCCAGTGGAGGTAGGCCTCGTTGGACGAAATGAATTCGGAGACCAGGAGCCGGCGGTCGTCCGGGCTCCATTCCACCGGCTCCCAGGAACCCTGCACCTCGGCCAGCCGCCGCTCGCTGCCGGGTCTTGAGGGATCAGTCACTGAGGGAGTCACCGAGGGATCCGTCACGTAAATATCCATGTCGCGGCCGTTGCGCACGTTCGCGCCGTAGGCGAGCCACTTGCCGTTTCGCGACCAGACGGGGCTGACGTAGCGGTGCGCGCCGTCCGACAGCCGCCGCGGTTTCCCCGTCTTGCGGTCGAGAAGATAAAGCTGATAGTTCTCGGCGCCGCCTTCATCCAGCGTATAGATCAATTGATCGGGCTGTCCGGGCCGGTACTGGCCGTTGTCCGCCGGATCGCGATAGAACGTGAGTTGAGAGCGCGTGCCCATGGCAGCCGCCACCTCGTGGATCTGCGTGCTCTCGGCGAAGCGGGTCTCAATCAGCATACGCCGCTCCGTGGGATGCCAATCCGCGAGTGTCGCGTTGCGGAGGTTTTCGTAGGGCGTGAGATCCTCGGCCCGTGCGAGGGGGACGGCCGGCACGCCTTCGGCCTTCAGGCTCTCCGGCACGCTGAGGAAGGCTTCCTCCGCTCCTCCCGAGCCTGGAAAGACGAGGCACAGAACCAGGGCAAACCGAGCGGTGGCGGCCTTTTTCTTCATCTCTCGTCTCCAAGTAGACATTCCCACGGGAATCGATACACTGCGCGGAGAGAACCACGACATGCCGAGCTTCTACAACTGCGACCGCTGCCCGTCTTACTGCTGCTCTTATCCCCGGGTCCCCATCGAGGAAGCCGACATCCGCCGGCTGGCCCTCCATCTGGATCTCCCCTACCAGACGGTGGCGCGGAAGTTTACCAAGAAAGGTGACGAGCCCGGCGAGATCATCCTCCGCCACAAACCGGATGAGATCTACGGCACCGTCTGCAAGTTCCTGGACCCCGAGAGCCGCCGCTGCACCGTCTATGAAGGGCGCCCCGCCATCTGCCGCACCTACCCCGGCTGCCCCCGCTGCGGCTACTACGACTTCCTCTCCTTCGAACGCCGGGCCCAGGAAGATCCCGAGTTCATTCCCTCGACGTTCAACTCGCCGAAAGGGTAACCGGCGGGCGGCCGGACCCTTTTCAGGCTTCGTTTCACCGCTCGGGCGCCAACGGCGCAGCCCGCATTTGTGCCACAATGCGGGTCGGACGCCACTATGAAAACTTGCGTGGGAGCGTTACACGCGCCCCTCCTTCTTGGGCTCTTGCTGGCAGGGGCCTCGCCGTCGGCCGCCCGCCTCCTTCCGGAGGGGCGTCCCGCCCTGCGGGTCTATGGCTCGGAACAGGGCCTGCCGATCAATACGGTCGAGAGCCTCGCCCTCGACGCACAGGGCCGTCTCTGGGCCGGCACCCAGGACGGTGCCGCCGTCTTCGACGGCCGGGCCTGGACGCCGGTGGACATGCCGCGGCGCAGTGCTTCCAACTTCGTCAAAGCCATCTTGGGATCCGCGGATGGCAGTGTCTGGTTCGGCACGGACGCCGGGCTTGCCGGGCTCCAGGCCGGCCGGTGGGAGATCCACGATCACCGGACCTCGGGTTTGCCCGACGACCGGGTGCTCACCCTTCTCGAGAGCCGGAACGCCCGCGGAACGGAGCTCTGGGTGGGCACCGCGGGTGGCCTCGCGCGGCTTGCCGGAGGCGTCTGGACGGTCTGGAATTCCCGCAGCCCCGGCTTTCCGGGTGACCGTGTGTTGAGCCTCGCCGAGACGTTCGAGAACGGCCGCCGGATTCTCTGGGCCGGGACGGACCGCGGGATCGCGCGCCGGGAGGGCGAAACGTGGACCCCCGTCCTCTCAGGCCCTTCCGGGCCCCCGGCCGGCCCCGTGGTCAGCCTCCTGGCGGTGCGGCACGGTGGACGGCAGACCCTCTGGGCCGGGACGGACGGCGGCGGCCTGGGACGGTTCGACGGCCGGAGCTGGACCCTGTTCCAGGCGGCCGGCTCCGGCCTGCCCAGCGACCAGGTGCTGAGCCTGGCCGCCACCGAAGGGGCTGCCGGCGAAGCCTTGTGGATCGGCACCACCCGCGGCCTCGTCCGGTACCGGGAGCGCGGGGGGAGAGAGGGAGGAGCCGAGTGGACCCGGTTCGATCGCGCAAGCGCGGGTCTCCCCTCCGATCAGGTTTTCTGTCTGCTGCCGATGCGCCAGGGCGAGACGCCGCTGCTCTGGCTCGGCATGCGCGACGGCGGTGTCGCGAGCCTCGCGCAGGCAGGTTGGTCCACCCTCGACTCCCGCAACTCCAGCCTGCCGTTCGCGGCGGTCTACAGTCTGGCCGAAACCGGGCCGGCGGAGCGGCCCACGATCTGGCTGGGCACCGAGACCGGCGGCATAGCGCGCTGGCGCGACGGGCGCTGGGACCGGCTCGACACGGACAACGCGCCTCTGCCGGGCCAACAGATCAACGCCTTTTCCGCCACCGGCCCGCCGGAGGACCCAGCCGTCTGGATCGGCACCGACCGCGGCCTCACTCGCCTGGCCGGTGGCCAGTGGACGCTGTTCACGCCCGAATCCTCCGGCCTCCCCAGCGAGGAGATCCTCGCGCTTCTCGCCACCCCGGGCGGCCTCTGGGTGGGCACCCGAGGGGGGCTCGCGCTCTACCGGGAAGGGCACTGGAGCACCTGGACGCGCCGTAGCTCCGGCTTGCCGGACGACGAGGTCTATGCCTTGGCCGAATCCCCCGGGGAATCCGGTCCCGTTCTCTGGCTTGGCACGCGGAGGGCCGGCCTGGTGCGATTCGAAAACGGGAGCTTTACCAGCTATGGCCGCGGCAATTCGCCGATGCCGAACGACTGGGTCAATACCCTGCGCCTGGTGCGCCACGGTGGCGGCGTGGCGCTCTGGGTGGGCACCGACGGTGGGGCAGCCCGCCTCGACCTCTCCGGGCGGGAGCCGCGGTGGGTGGTGCTCACCGACCGCACCGATCCGCCGCTGCCCAGGAACATGGTCCTGGCCCTGGAGGCGGACGCCCGGGGCCGCGTCTACCTTCTCACCACCCGCGGCGTGGCGCGCCTGACCCCTCGGACCGCGCATCCGCTGCGTCCGGCCGACTTCGAGCTCGCCACCTTCACCACCGGCGACGGCCTGCCGAGCAACGAGGGGAACCAGGGAGCCTCGATGGTCGACCGCCAGGGGCGTATCTGGTTCGGCACTCTGGGCGGCGTGGCGGTGCTCGATCCCGCCTCGCGCGAAGAGGCCGTGGTCCCGCCGCTTTTCCTCAAAAAGGTGACGGTTGGCGGCCGGGAGGTCTCCGCCGCCGGTCCTTTCCGTCTCGATCATCGGTCCGGAGAGCTACGGATCGAGTACGCCCTGCGGAGTTATCTGCGCGGGGAGGACACGCGCTACCGCATCCAGCTCGTGGGTTTCGAGGAGACCGCGTCTCCCTGGCGGCCCGAGCCCTTCCATGCCTATGGCCGTCTGCCGGCCGGCGACTACGTCTTCCGGGTCTGGGGGCGCGATGCCTGGGGCTCCGTGGCGGGGCCCCGGACGCTGGCGTTCACCGTGGCGCCCGCGCCCTGGTGGAGCTGGTGGGCCTGGCTGGGCTACGCCGGTTTGGCCGGGCTCGCCTTGGCCGGAATCGTCCGCGTGTCCCAGCGGGCCCTGCGCCGCCGCAATGATCGCCTGGAGGGGCTGGTGGGCGAGCGCACCGCCTTGCTCGTGAAATCCGAGAGGCAATCCCTGGAGCGTGCCCTCCGGCTTGCCGACCTCGTCGAGGACCTCAAACGGTCGGAAGAGGCGGCCCGGCAGGCGAGCCAGGCCAAGAGTGAGTTCTTGGCCAACATGAGCCACGAGATCCGCACGCCCATGAACGCCGTCCTCGGCATGACCACGGTCCTGGGAGGAACCGAGCTGACCTTGGAGCAGCGGGAGTACGTGGAGACGATCCGTACGAGCGGCGAGTCCCTTCTCGCCCTGGTCAACGACCTGCTCGACGTCTCGAAGATCGAGGCCGGAATGCTGGAGGCCGAGAGCCTCCCGTTCGCCCTCCGGCGGTGCGTGGAGGAAGCCGTGGACTTGTTGGCCGCCAGTGCCTCCCGCAAGGGGCTGGAGATCGGTTGCCTGGTGGAGGAGGGCGTGCCCGCCCTGGTTCGGACCGATGCGGCCCGGCTGCGCCAGATCCTGGTCAACCTGCTGAGCAACGCGGTCAAGTTCACCCCCGCGGGCGAGGTCTTCCTCAACGTCACCTCCCGGCCCGTGGAGGAGGAGGGAGGCTTGGAGCTGGAGCTCACCGTGCGCGACACCGGTATCGGCATTCCCCCGGACCGGCTGGACCGGCTCTTCCTCCCCTTCAGCCAGGTGGACTCTTCCACCACCCGGCTCTACGGCGGTACCGGGCTCGGCCTGGCCATCAGCCGCCGCCTCACCGAAATGCTTGGAGGGAGGATGTGGGTGACCCCCGCGCCGGAGCGTGGAACGGTGTTCCACTTCACCGTCCGCTGCGTCGCCGAAGACGGCCCGCCGCCCCCTTACCTGGAGCCCCGGCCGCCTCTCCTGGCCGGCCGCCGCCTGCTGCTGGTCACGCACCTGGATCAGCCTGCCCGGATCGCCGGCTGGTACGCGCGCCATTGGGGCCTGGAAATTACGGAGGCCTCCTCCCACGCGGCGGCTCTGGACCGCCTCGGCTCTGGCCCCGGGTTCGACCTCGCCCTGCTCGACGCGGCTCTCGGTGATTTGGAGGATCTCGAAACGGCCTGCCGCGACGCGGGCCTGCCCTGGGTACGCCTCCTCCCGGGCGGAGTCGCCGCCGGCCGGTCGCGCGAGCCCGGGCCACCGTTCGTGGCTCGCCCGATCAAGGGACTGCTCCTTCACCGCGCCGTCCTCAAGGCCCTGGGGCACGAGCTGCCCCAGCCGGCCGCGGCGGACGCCTACTTGTCGGCCGGCCTCGCTGCGCTCACACCGCTGCGCATCCTGGTCGCGGAAGACAACTCGGTCAACCAGAGAGTCATTCTTCTCCTGCTCTCTCAGCTCGGCTACACCGCCGACATGGCCGCCAACGGCCTGGAGGTGCTCGCCGCGCTCCGGCGCCAGCGCTACGACCTGATTCTGATGGACGTGCAGATGCCCGAAATGGACGGCCTGGAGGCGGCACGGCGGATCTGCCAGGAGTGGCGGGAGGGGGAGCGCCCGAGGATCGTGGCCATGACCGCCAGTGCCCGGCGGGAAGACCGGGAGGCCTGCTTCGCGGCCGGCATGGACGGTTATCTCAGCAAACCCCTGGTGTTCCAGGATCTGCGCGACGCCCTGCGGCAGGCGTGCAGCGAGCCGTCCCCCTCTCCTCCCTCTCCGGACCCGGTCCCCGTGCTGAACCTTGCCGCCCTGGACCGTCTGCGGGAGCTGGAACGGCATGCCGGCCGCCCGGTGGTGCAACCCATCGTGGAATCGTTTCTCCAGAGAGCTTCTGAGGACTTGGCCGAGATGCGGGAGGCTCTTCGGGAAGAAGATTGGCAGCGTCTCGCCTTCAAGGCGCACACCCTCAAGGGGACCGGGCTCCAGATCGGGGCCGACCGGCTGTCGGCCCGGCTTCAGGAGCTGGAAACCGAAGGCCGGGAAGGCCGCAAAGCCGACAAGGCCGATGAGATCCTGCATCAGATTGAAGACGAGCTTCGCCAAGCCGCGGCGGCCTTGGAGCAACCCCTGGCGGTCTGAGGGCGGCGCTGGGTGCCTTTGCCAAGAATCGCCAATATTTAGGCGCTTGGGCTCACCTCGGGGCCTCTATCGCTACTATAATGGCGATAATGGAGGGGCCATGAACGGATTTTCGCTGGAGACACCTGAGAAGATCAGCACGGGTCTGGCCGTCCGGGTCAAGGCCTTGCGGCTGGCCAGAGGCTGGAAACAGGCCACGCTGGCGGAACGCTCCGGAGTCACCCTGGCCTCGTTGCGGCGCTTCGAAGAATCGGGGAAGGTGTCGCTCCAGAACCTGCTCGCTCTCGCCTTTGCCCTGAACCGGCTGGATGACTTCAACGCCCTCCTCCAACCACCCCGGGCGTCGTCGCTGGCCGAATTGGAAGCCGCCGAGAAGCGGCCCACGCGCAAACGGGGCCGGGTATGAACAAGCTGGAGGTGCGCCTGACCCGCCGGCCGGGCGAGGAGCGCATCGTCGGCCAATTGGCGGAAGCCGGGCCACGGGCGGCCAGCCGGCAGATGTACTTCGAATACGATCCAGCTTTTCTGCGCGATCCCCTGTGGCTGTCTCCTTTCAAGCTGCCGCCGCGGCCTGGCCTCATCGAACATCGCGATCACGCCTTCGGACCGGTCTTCGGTCTCTTTGATGATTCCTTGCCAGACGGCTGGGGCCTCTTGCTCATGGATCGGTTTTTCCAGCAGCGCGGATCGGCCCTCGCCGGAGTCTCGGTGCTCGATCGGCTGGCGTATCTCGGGACCCGGACCATGGGAGCGCTCACCTATCATCCACCGTCCGAGCCCGGGGAAAGTGACGCACGAATTCTCGACCTGCACGAGATGTCTCGCGCTGCCCAGAGAGTGCTCGAAGGAACAGCGGGGGAGGTGCTGCCGCAGCTTCTGCGCGCCGGGGGCAGCCCTGGGGGAGCACGGCCGAAGGTGTTGGTCGGCGTCCGCGGGGATACGATCCTTTCGGGTGAAGACGACCTTCCGCCGGGCTACACACATTGGATCGTCAAGCTCCAGGCCCGGCAGGATTCACCGGATGCCGGCCCCAGTGAGCTGGCCTACGCCCTCATGGCCAAAGACGCAGGCCTCACGATGCCGCCCACCCGGCTCTTCGAGGCGCAACGGGGAGATCGATTTTTCGGAGTGGAACGGTTCGATCGCAAGGGCAACCATCGCTATCACGTACACACCTTCGGCAATCTGATCCATTCCAACTTCCGCATTCCGAGCTGCGACTACGGGCAACTCCTCGAGGTGACGCGGATCCTGACCAAAAATCAACCGGACGTCCTGGAATGCTATCGCCGGATGGTCTTCAACGTGCTGACGCACAACCGGGACGACCACGTGAAAAATTTTGCATTTCGTCTGACCGATGAAGGCACCTGGGAGCTGGCGCCAGCCTACGATCTCGTTTTCTCTCCTGGCCCCGCCGGGGAGCACACGATGACCGTCGCCGGAGAAGGCCGAGCGCCTGGACGCAGCCACCTGCTGCAACTGGCGGGTCCGGCAGGTATCCCGAGCCGCGATGCCGAATCGATTCTGGACGAAGTGGCCTCGGCAGCGGCCCGCTGGCGTGCCCACGCTCGCGAAGCAAGGGTCGGTAAGAAAACCGCCAAGTTGGTTGGGAATGCCATCAAGGATTGCCTCGCACGGCTTTGAGCGTCTCCATCGATGACGTCGAATCAATCACAATTCTCAGGTGGTCCGGGTAGCTCCTCGCAGGTCTTGTGGTAGGGCTTGTCGGAGCCAATATAGCTTCGCCATTCTTCGCAGGTCAGATTTCGATTGGCAGTTCGGCAGGCCTCAGCCATGATGCGACCCAAACCCAAGTCCCATAGGATGACAGTCCCGTCCTTACTCGCCGAGGCCAGCCGCTGCCCGTCCGGGCTGAAGGCGACGTCCCAGACTGCGTCTCTATGGCCTTCCAAGATGGCTAGCGGCTTGCGGCTGTCCACGTCCCACAGGATTACAGTCTTGTCCCAACTCGCCGAGGCCAGCCGCTTTCCATCCGGGCTGAAGGCAACACCATAGACATTGTCCTTGTGCCCCTCCAGGGTGGCCAGCTGCTTGCGGCTGTCCACATCCCACAGGATCACGGTCTTGTCCCAACTCGCCGAGGCCAGCCGCTTTCCGTCTGGGCTGAAGGCGACGCCCCAGACTGTGCCTCTATGCCCCTCCAGGATGGCCAGCTGCTTGTGGTTTTCCACATCCCAGAGGATTATGCTTTGATCGTCACTTACTGAGGCTAGCTGCTTCCCATCTGGGCTGAAGGCGACGCCCTGGACGATGTTTTTGTGCCCGTCCAGTATGGCCGACGGCTTGCGACCGTCCATGTCCCAGAGGATTACGCTCTGGTCTTTACTTCCGGAGGCCAATCGCATTCCATCTGGGCTGAAGGCGATGTCGTTGACACTATCCTCGTGTTTTTCCAGAGAGGCCAGTTGCTTGCGGCCGTCCATATCCCAGAGAACCACGGTCTTGTCCTTACTCGCCGAGGCCAGCCGCTTTCCGTCCGGGCTGAAGGCGACGCTGAAGACCGAGTCCTTATGCCCCTCCAGTGTGGCCAGCTGCTTGCGGCCGTCCACATCCCAGAGAATCACGGTCTTGTCCTTACTCGCCGAGGCGAGCCGCTTCCCATCCGGGCTGAAGGCGACACTCCAGACTGCGTCTCTGTGCCCCTCCAGCGTGGCCAACGACTTGCGACTGTCCACGTACCACAGGATCACGGCTTTATCCGAACTCGCCGAGGCGAGCTGCTTCCCATCCGGGCTGAAGGCGACACTCCAAACTGCGTCTCTGTGCCCCTCCAGCGTGACCAGCGACTTGCGACCATCCACGTACCACAGGATCACGGTATTGTCCCAACTCGCCGAGGCCAGCCGCTTCCCATCCGGGCTGAAGGCTACACTGAGAACCCCGGTCCTGTGTCCCTCCAGTATAGCCAGCGGCTTGTGGCTGTCCACATCCCACAGGATCACAGTTTTGTCGTCACTTACTGAGGCCAACCACTGCCCATCCGGGCTGAAGGCGACGTTTTGGACCGAGTCTTTATGCCCGTCCAGTGTTGCCAGCGGCTTGTGGCCGTCCACATCCCACAGGATCACAGTCTTGTCCGTACTTGCCGAGGCCAACTGCCTCCCGTCCGGGCTGAAGGCAATGCCCAAGACTTGGCCTTTGTGCCCGTCCAATGTGGCGAGCGGCTTGCGGCCGTCCACGTCCCACAGGATCACGGTCCCGTCTGCACTTGCTGATGCCAGTTGCTTACCGTTCGGGCTGAAAGCGACGTGAAAGACCGAATTCTTGTGCCCCTTGAATGTGGCGAGCGGCCTACGGCTGTCCACGTCCCATACAATCATGGTTTTATCCGAACTCGCCGAGGCCAGCCGCTTTCCGTCTGGGCTGAAGGCGACGCTGATGACTGACCTCTTGTGCCCGTCCAGCGTTGCGATCGGCATGTGTCTGTCGACGTCCCACAGAATCACGGTGTTGTCCAAACTCGCCGAGGCCAGGAGCTTGCCGTTTGGACTATAGGCGACACCAAGGACTCCCCCCTTGTGCCCTGGCAGAAACGCGAAAAGATGAGGGTGGCTTACGAACCGCCGTAGCAGCCCAGCCTTTGTCTCAAGGGTCGGAGTTGCTCGAACCGCTGCCAGGTTCACCAGTAGGGATACATCGTAAGCAACGTCCTGGAGTCGATCAGCGTTCGCCATCAGTCGCGTGATCTCCGCCTCGCGCAGCAGTTCATCAGCGCGCTTGTCAGACCGACTGGCTTCCCACGCAAACCAACCAGCAAGCACTGCAAGTACGACCACTACGACTGCTCCTGCCAGGACAAGAGCCCCATTCCGCCGGTTGCGTCTCTGCTGCTCGATCGCTACCCGCTCCCGGGCCTTTAAAACCTCTTCAGCTTCCCGGGTTCGGCGATTATCACGACTTTCCTGGACTACATGGGTCAGGACGTCATGGGTCAATTCAAGTCGGCGCACGCTCTGCCGTTCGTCTATACGTAACAGACGGCGCCGGATCAAAGCATCGATCGCCTCGGGAGTGACACCTGGTAGAGCCAGCGCGTCCTCCATGGCGTGGCTGTCGCGGTATCCGCGGTCGGTAATGAGTTCGTCTTCGACGAACGCTCGCATACGTGGATCGAGGCCGGCCATGCCGCGTTCATAGAAACCCGAGAGGATCTCTCGATCTGCGCCCTCCAACAGCGCGGACGTAATGCGATCGAGCGGGGGGTTTGCTTGCTGGCGTTTGTGGTTCAATTCGCTACACACCACGCTGAGTAACGCCGGATCGATCTCAATCTTGGGGAAGTCCGATCGATCAGCGGGCGGGCTGGGCTCGTTCTTCCAGGCAAGCCTGATGATCCGTCGTGCGACGTCGTCATCGACCAATGTTCCACCCGCGCGAGTGACCACCTCGTAGGCCTGGGCGCCGCTCATCGCCAGCAGACGAAAGCGGTTGTACATGAGGGAGGGCATCGGCTCCTTGAGCCCTTCCATCTCGGCAAGGAAATCTTCGCGGAAGCTCAGCACCAACTTGACCGCTGAGCGCCTGAAGTCGAAACGCCGCGCTACCGTAGGATCCTTCTCCAGTGCCTGACTGACCCTGTCCGGTGGACGGTTTTCCACCAAGTCCCCCAACTCGGCCAAGAAGGCGGACGAGCGGGCTCGGGCCGCTTCGGTTTCCTGACCGAGCGTAAATATCTCCTCGAATTGATCGAGCACGAGGACCGGGATGATTGGACGATTGCGTTCGCTCCAGAATTCCGCATCACGCCGGTGGAAGCACGACCAGAGGCTTTCATCTCCGGCAGGGTCGGGCGCCTGGATCCGATCGGCAAGACACGCCACCTGGAGCTTCGCGAAAGATCTGCTCCCGCAGCGGAGATGCTACCTCTGCATGGTCGAGGCGCACGTAGACTGGCAGGTAATCTTCTTTGCGAAGCAGAGGGAACAAGCCGGCCTTTAGCAGCGAGGTTTTACCTAGGCCGGACCGGCCGAACAATACGGTGAGCAGCTCTCGGCGGACGAGCCGCAGCAACTCACTCGACTCCGCAGTTCGACCGTGGAAATAATCTCGATCGGTTTCGTCGAAGGGATCGAGTCCGGGCCACGGGTTGTCGCGGCTGAGGGCTTGGCGTTGCATCTCGACGGCCATGTTTACGCCGCCCGCTGCCGGCGATGAAAGTCGCGCACGAGTCCTACGAGCAGCTCGGCGACACCGGATGTGAGCTTCCCTTCGAGCAAGCTTTCACCTTGGGTTTTTTTGAAGGAATCGGGCAGAGGAGCGTGATCGATGCGGGTGTCGTCGATCACCACTGGGACGATGAAAGCCTCGTCGGGCGCCATACCATGAGCGAAGTCGTCCGCGGCGTTCCATTCCCGCCAGAAGTAACGGCGCCGGTTTCCCTCACTCACGGCTTGGCGTGAGATCACCGGCAGAAACAGCGAGCATCGTTCAATGCCGCGCCGGATGCTGCGTGCCCAGTCATCCCCCATCTGTAGAGCATCCTTGTCGAACCATACCTCCAAGCCGGCCGCGCGCAGGCCCTCGGCCAATCGGCTGGCGGCTTCGAGGTTTTCGCTTGCGTAGCTGACGAAGATGGCTCCGGTTGGGATATTTCGCGCCGTCTCGCGGCTGGCGGGGACCGCGCTCGGTTCTTTGCCCGGATGTGCGGCCTGCCAGCGCCGCGCAAGCTCCGTGACGAATTGTGATGCGGTCAAAGGGATCACGCGCGCGTCGGAGCTGAAGCTTTCGAGGAACAGGGCCAGCCCGGCGTCTTGTGCGATGTGATCGCCCACCAGGACATCCCAACGCCTGCGCTTCTGAGACAGCTCGAGGCTCCTGGCGGTACGCAGGAAGAAGCGCGCGAGCCAATCGCCGAAGCTGCAACCGAGGATGAGCAGATGGTTAGCGCGCAGCTCATCGAACAAAGTTTTGGGTTGCCGCTGTTTGTCCTGCAGGGCATGCAGAAACTCGAGCAGATCCTCGTCACAGATTGCATACTCCGGGGACGCCGACGCCCGGCCCAGGAGATGGAACACCACCGGCTGCCTGAGGTTTGCCTTCGGACAGGGGAGGTCGCGAATCTTGTTCGGCGAATAGACGATCTGTTCCACCGGCCCACCGCCGATGTGTACCGCGCCGAGGGCATCCGCCAACAGTGAATCGAAGGTCAGGGTCACGAACAAGTCGAAACCGGGGATTCCGGCCAGCGCCCGAAGGGGTTCCAGGGGAGTCAGCGCGGCGTTGCGGAGGAGGCGCTGGATCTGAGGATAAAGCTCCTCCCGCTCGCCTCGCCGGCGCAGATGCAGCGAAACGGCATCATTGAGATCGAAGCCTGGGGGAAGCTCCGCGGCTGGCAGCCCGAGATCGACCGCCAGCCGGCGCCCCAGCCAACGATAGAGAGGAATGTCCTGATCGTCTTCCCGCACCGTGACGAGATCCGGGCCGATGACGGGAACGACGGTCCGGTCCTGGATGTAGTCCAGAAGGTTGTCCCAGAACCCTTCCTGCAAGTCGGCCATGGCGGGTATACCCTCGGAAAGCCCCTGATTGAGCGGCAAGTCTTCCTGCATAGTCTATATCGAGGTGCCATTCCCGCGGGCATGCTAGGATTCGGCTCCCGTAAATCGAGAACCAGCCCATGAAGCGAAAAGCATTGTGGTGGCTCATGACGCTCTTCGCGTTGCTGATCTCAGCTTACGCGCTGCTCCTCGTCTTCCTGCCCGGAGCGCGGCCGCCGTTCGTTCGTGATCGTTTCGCCTGGGCTCCGCTGGCCACGTACGCCCATATCGCCGGCGGCGCCGTGGCTCTCGCGATCGGCCCGTTCCAGCTCAGCTCTTGGCTGCGTTCCAGGTGGCTGGGGCTGCACCGTGTCCTGGGCCGAGTCTACGTGGTGAGCGTTCTCGCTTCCGGGATCGGAGGATTCGTCATCGCGTTCGTCTCTCAGGGCGGTGTGCCGGCTCATTTCGGGTTCGGGTGCCTGGCCGTCCTATGGGTTTTCACGGGGGTTGTCGCGTACCGGCGGGCCGTAACGGGTGACTTGGCCCGTCATCGGCAGTGGATGATTCGCAACTATTCCCTCACGTTGGCCGCGGTGACGCTGCGGATTTATATTCCGTTGAGCGTCGCTGCGGATGTACCGTTCGAGCAGGCGTATCCCGCGATTGCCTGGGTGTCCTGGGTACCCAATCTGTTGATCGCGGAGTGGATGGTCCGGCGCGGCCCACGCTCCTCCCGTGACCTCGCGCCGTCCGTCCTTCCGTCATAAAAACTCAGCGTCCGGCGGTGCTTCCGGCGAGTCCCATCTCCCGCAGGATTTTCTGGAAGCGGGGCTCGCCGTGCAGGGAATCGAAGCGGGGATCGACCTTGATCCAGACCAGGGCGCCCTCGTGATTCTCCCGGGCGCGCTCCAGCCATCCCAGGGCCGCCGTCTTGTCGCCCAGGGCCGCGTGGAGGCCGGCGATCTGTGACGAGAATTTGCCGCGGCCGGCGTTGCGCTCGAGCTCGGTGAGCATTTTTCCCGCCTGCTTCCGTTTTCCGGACAGAGCATCCAGGTAGGCCTGGGCGGACTTGAGGTTGGCGTCGGTGGGAGAGAGCTCCCGCATGCGGTCGAAGGCAGCCTGGGCTTCCTTGAAACGGCCCTGCTGCACGCGGGCGCGGCCAATGAAGTAGGGGGCCGTGTTCAGGGTGGGGTCGAGCTGGGCGGCGGCGGAAAGCTCCGTCACCGCCTCGTCGTAGCGGCGTGCCCAGTAGAGGCGATACCCGAGCCCGGCCCGCGTAAGGGCATCCTGGGGCTGAAGCTCGACGGCCTTTTGCGCCTCCTGGACCGCCTCGCCGGAACGGCCGGTGGCCTCCAGGACGATCGCATACCAGAGATGGGGCGTTGCCCGCTGGGGATCGAGCTCCACCGCCCGCCGGAGGGCCGTCTCGGCCCCCGCCCAGTCCCAGTCGCCATGCAGCCGCGTGAAGCCCAGCGTGGCATGCGCGGCGGCCAGCTGGCCGTCGAGCTCCAGGGCGCGGAGCGCCGCCTGCCGGGCGCCGGGATAGTCATAGAGCAGGGCCTTCGCCTCCGCCAGACCCGCGTAGGCCGGGGCGAACGAGGCGTTCGCGTCGAGGGCCCGTTCGAAATCCTCGATTGCCGTTTGAAGGTCGGCCGCGGTCCGGCGCGCGAGGTGCTCCTGGCCCCGCGCATACGCTTCTGGAGCGGAGGTGGGCGTCTTCCCTTCGGAAGACGCCGAGGCGATCGCCGCAGGCCCCTGGAAAGCGTGGAGCCCGGCGATCAGCAGTGCACACCCCATCGAGATGGCAAGTTTTCGCATTTGTGGTCGAGTATAGCGAACATCGGCCGCGGAAGCTCTCATTTCCAACTTCAATTCCACTGCAGCGGGCGCCGAAGCCATTCGATCCAACACCGAATCCAGTGGATCCGAACCCGAAACGACTCGATCTGGCCCGGATGCCACTGGATCTCGAAGGCGAAATGGAGGCTTCGGCACCCTGGTGCCCGGCTCCAGAGTCTCAACGGCGGGGTTGGGAGGCGTGTCATACTCGCGCCATGAACGGTCCCGTCCTGATTCTGCCGGGCCTCTACAACTCGGGCCCCGAGCACTGGCAGTCGTACTGGGAAAGAGCGCATTCCGGCTTCCGCCGGGTCGAGCGCAGGACGACTGGGAACGCCCGAGATGCGCGGACGCGGTTGCGGGGCTCGAAGGGAGAAGCCGAATGACCTTGAACACCCGTCTCCTCATGGCATCGAGCGCTCTCTTCCTGGGCGGCGCCGGGCTCGTGGCCTCGTTCGCTCCCCAGGAGATGCTCGCCTTTCTCGGCAGCCCGGCGACCGGCCCCATGCCCGTTCTGGTGCAACTGCTGGGAGCGCTCTATTTCTCTTTCGCGCTGGTCAACTGGACGGCCAAGGACAACATCATCGGCGGCATCTATTCGCGGCCGGTCTCGATCGGGAACCTGTCTCATTTCGTCATGGGTGCCCTGGCTCTCGGCAAGTCTCAGAGCGCGGGGCTGGGCAACCGGGTGACGCTGGGTTTCCTGATCGTGTATGCCCTTTTTGCCGTTCTCTTTGGAATGCTCGTTTTCGGGCGGGGGACGGTTTGCAAGGTGGCGGAGCCTTGAGCGTCCGGTTCCGCCCCGCCGATCTCCGCGGGCTCAGTCTCCTGGCGGTGACCGCCACGGCGGGGATGACCGACCTCGTGGAGGCCATGCACCTCAACATCGCCGACAGCGTCAAGGTGGCGCTGCCGGCGCGGGCTGCGGCCCGCGGCATCACCGGGCTCGTCTACCGGAGCATCCGCGGGGTGACACGCCTCGTTGGCGGTGGGGTGGACGCGGTCCTGAAACCGGCTGTCGCGATGCTTGGTGAGGGAGAATCGGCGCCCGGGCGGGAAGCTTGGCTGGCAGCCCTGAACGGAGTGGTGGGGGATCATCTCGCCGCGTCGGGAAATCCGCTGGCGGTTCCCATGCGATTGCGCCGGCGACTGTACCGGGACGTTCCGCGGCCTACGGGCAGATTGCTCGTCCTGGCGCACGGGCTGTGCCTGAACGACCAGCAATGGAACCGGAAAGGGCATGACCACGGCGCCGCGCTGGCCCGCGATCTTGGCTATTCACCGGTTTATCTGCACTACAACAGCGGTCTCCATGTCTCCACGAATGGGCGGGCGTTTGCCGACCTCCTGGAGAGTCTGGTGCGCGAGTGGCCGGTGCCGGTGGAGGAGCTGGTGATCCTCGGGCACAGCATGGGTGGCCTTGTGGCGCGCAGCGCCTGCCATTACGCAAGCGTTTCGGATCACGAATGGCCACGGGCTTTGAAACGGCTCGTTTTCCTCGGCACCCCTCACCACGGCTCGCCCCTGGAGCGCGGCGGCAACTGGATCGACACCGTCCTGGAGACCCTCCCCTACACCGCGCCGCTGGCCCGCCTTGGGAAGATCCGCAGCGCCGGCATCACCGACTTGCGGCATGGCAATCTGCTCGACGAGGACTGGGCCGGCCGTGACCGGTTCGAACGCTCGGGAGACCGGCGCCAGCCCGTTTCCCTGCCCGAGGGCGTGGAGTGTTACGCCATGGCCGCCGTCACGCGGGAAGGCCTCGGTGGCGAATGGCCCGCGGATGGCTTCGTGCCCTCCGACAGCGCCCTGGGCCGCCATGAGGAACCGGACCGGAGCCTGTCCTTTCCAGAGTCCCGGCGCTGGGTGCTCCGGGGCAACCATCACTTCGACCTGCTCAGTCATCCGGACGCCTACGGAAAGATCAGGGAGTGGCTGGCAGCGTTGCTATGATAAGACCAAATTCCTTGGAGGAGATCGTCAAATGCCGGCATTGCCAGTTTCTTTCTCAGAGTTTATCGCTCTCGTGGCCTATCTCGGCTCCCCCTTGTTTATCGCCGGCACCGCTTGGGTCGTGTGGCGCCTGAGACGGCCGAGCCCAAACCGGACCGGGTGGATGCCCGCTCTCTCTACGGGGCTCGTTTCGATGCTTTTCTCCGTCCTGCTGGCTTCTGCTCTGTGGCTGCTGCTCGGCGAATTCGGGGTGCAGGTTCCGGAGAGATTCTTCATGCTCTTCAACGTGCTCCTCTTGCCGGCAGGCCTGGCTGTTCTGGTCTTCGCTCCGCTGTCATGCCTTGTCGTGAGGCGGATTACGGCGAATCCGTGACTCGCGTTTCATGATGCCTGGCCCCCCTCTTGCCAAGTCGAGAGGGGCCAGGGTGCGCGGCCTAATGGACCTCGGTGATGATGTTGCGCTTGAAGTCGGAGACGCCCACGGGGATCAGGTGGGGCGTGTGGTCCGTGTGATCCGCCCCCGAGAAGAGGTCGGGGGGCAGCTTGCCGGTGGTTTTGAGGGAGGTCTGGACCGCGGCCAGGTCGATGGGATGGAACCCCATGCAGGTCATGGCGGCGACCTGCTGGATGTCGACCTCGCGGCGGGCCAGGTCATCGAAGTCGCGCAGCGGCAGGCCGCCGGGCTCCTGGGGATCCGGCAGGCCGTTGACGCCGGTGAGGAACTCCGACAGGGTGGCCGGGAAGCCGAACGGCGTCGACGGATCGACGTGGACGAACCGCGCCACCGTGGCGGCGGGCCGGGACTCGCGGCCGTGGCAGCCGTTGCAGGATGCGAGCGACGCGCGGTGGCGTCCCCAGTTGGTGGTGTTGTTGCCGCCGGCGGGGCTCAGGTTCGGCACCTGCGCGGCGGTCACCCGCCAGAAGAAGTTCGGGCTGAGTGTCTGCGGGTTGGAGCCCAGGAAGTTGCCGCCGAAGAAAAGCGGCACTCCCGGAATCGGATCCTGGAACGCGGGTCCCGTCAGGGAGGGCGCCACCGCGGTCAGGATCCAGTTGTCGAAGTTCAGGCTGGGGTTGAAGGCGTCGATCGCCGTGTCGGCCGCCGTCGTCTCGTTGAGGAAGGAGAACGGGAACTGGGTGAGCTGGAATTCGCGTAGCTCCCAGGGACCCGCGAGGGAGATCTCGTTGGTCCGCAACTGGCCCAGGGCGCTGCCGTTGGGCTTGGTGGGGTTGGAGTTGGAGCGCACGAACTGCTCGGTGAGCACCTGCAGGCTGTCGTTGTAGGCCGCCGTGCCCGGCACCAGAGCGGCGAGGTCCACCCATTTCTGGGCCCAGCTCTTGACCAGCTCGCACTCGCACTTGGGCACCCGGTACTCGAAGATGACGGCGAACGGGCTGACGTTGCAGCCGAACTGCTTGTCCACCAGGCCGAAGACGAAGCGCGCCTCGCCGGCGTCGAGGAAATTGCCGGTGGGGCTGCCGCCGTAGCTCCCGCCGCCCGAGGTGGTGCGCCGCAGGTCGACGCGGGAGACGACGGCGAGCAGCCGGAACGGCGACTTGTTCAGGTCGACGTGGCCGTCCGACCGCTTCGGCCAGGGATTGAGGATGACGTTGTTGACCTGAAGCCGCGCCGGCACATTGTGCGTGTTGATGGTCTGGGCGGCCTGCCAGTGCCCGAGCCACTGCTCGGCGAAAATGGCGGGATCGATGCCGCTCGCCGGCTGGTTGGCCATCTGGGTCATCAGGTGGTTGAAGGTCCAGACGCCGGCGGGATTGCCGGCGCCGGTGCAGGGGTCCCACGTCCGCGTGGGATCGGTCACCACGCCCAGGTCGCGGATCATCAGCACGCGCTCCTGGAAGGGGTTGGTGCCGAGGACGACGGCCTTGGCGGTCGAGGGCGTCGCCGACTCCGATTGGACGAAGGCCACGGGCGGGCCGAACGGCACCGCCTCCCCGCGCTGGAATGCGGCATAGTCGAAGGCCACGGGATTGGCGTTGCCGACTTTGGTCCGGCCGATGAAGAGGGGGGACTGCTTGGTGCCGCGGTTGGCGAGCGCGTTGTTGTCACTGCTGGCGCGGGCCTGGAGATCGGCATCGTCGATGCTGCCGATGGTGGCGAAGACGCCGTCGCCGGCCCGGGTGTCGCCTCCCTGGCCGTCATCGCGCAGGATCACCATATGGTCCTGAAAGCCGATGGTGACGAAGTCCCGCGTGCCGTCGGCGACCTTGCGCGCCAACTGAGCGCTCGACAGCGTCACCATCACGAGGACGTTGCCGACGTCCGTGAAGGCGGTCGTCTTCTGGATGACGACCTGGGTCGGGGGCGGCATGGCGGCATCGAGGGCTTCGGCCTTGCTCGGCACGCTCGCCGCGGCGTCGTCCACCACGATGTCCGTGGGTTGCCGGTTGGCGGCCCAGGCCGTCAGCGCGATCACCGCCAGGGCAGCCGTCAGGAAGACAATCTTGTAGCTCAGGTTCCAGCGTTTCCATTGCGCCATCACTGCTCCTCCTTTTGCACGAAGGTTCGGACTGCACTAATGAAGGTGCTCAAACCCGACAAGAGGGAGCCGTTCCATCAAAAGAACGGGTGTCAGAGAGCCGTGGAGTCGTGGCACCTACTCGTACCGCAACGCCTCGATCGGATCCAGCCGTGAGGCCTTCCTGGCCGGGTAGAACCCGAAGAAGATGCCGATGGCGGCGGCGAAGCCGAAGGCGAGGAGGACGGAGCTGCTGCTCACCTGGGTGGGCATGCCGGCGAATTTCGTCACCAGGGCGGGGACCAGGAGGCCCAGGGCGACGCCGATGGCACCTCCCACGATCGACAGGGCCATGGCTTCCAGCAGGAACTGGAGGAGGACGTGCCGGCCCTTGGCGCCGATCGCCAGGCGGATGCCGATCTCGCGGGTTCGCTCGGTGACCGAGACCATCATGATGTTCATGATGCCGATGCCGCCCACCAGGAGCGAGATGGCGGCGGCGGAGCCGAGCAGGACCGAAAGGGTTTTCGAGGTCTGGGCCGAGGTCGAGGCGATCTCTTCCTGCGAGCGCATGGTGAAGTCCGCGTCCTGGCCGGGGCCGATGCGGTGGCGCTGGCGCAGCAGGCCGTCGATCTCGGTCTGGGCCTGGGACACCGCCGAGGCGGAGCGCGCGGAGATCAGAACCTGACCGATCCGCTGGCGCCCCTGGAGCTGCTTCATGACCGTGGTGTAGGGGGCGATGATCTGATCGTCCTGATCCTGCCCCATCATGTTTCCACCCTTGCGGTCGAGCACGCCCACGACGCGGAAGGGGACGTTCTTGATGCGGATGGAGGAGCCCACCGAGTCTCCCGCCGGGAAGAGGCTGTCGGCCACGGTGGCACCGAGGACAGCCACTCGCGCGGAGGTACGGACGTCGACGTCGGTGAAGAATTCGCCGTCCGCCACGTTCCAGGCGCGGATGAACGGCCAGTCGACGTCCACCCCGTAGACCGTGGTGCCCCAGTTGAGATCCGCCGCCACCACCTGCGCGCCTTCGCGGACCGAGGGCGAAACGTAGGCGACGGACGGAGCCTCGTTGCGGATCGCGGTCGACGTCCTCCACCGTGATCCGCGACTCGCCGGTGAAGACGCGTGCCGCCCTGCGTCTCGGCACCGGGGAAGAGCATGATGAAGTTGGTGCCGAGCGAATTGATCGTCGCCTGAATGGAGCTCGACGCGCCCGTGCCGACGGCCAGCATGGTGATCACGCAGGCCACGCCGATGATGATCCCCAGCATGGTGAGGAGCGAGCGCATCTTGTTGCGCGCGATCGCCATCAGGCCGACCTTGGCGATGTTCCACAGGCGCATGGTGGAGGTTTTCATCGGGCCACCTCTTCCAATTCTGGAATTTCTACTTTTTCTGCGCCTTCCCTCGGGGGGCGCGATGGTGAAGGGAAAGGCGATCGCCACCTCGGAGTCATCCACCGGAGCGTCCGGATGCGCCTTCGTCTGCACGATCTGCTCGTCGCGCCAGATCACGCCGTCGCGCACGTAGACCACGCGCTTGGCGTGGGCCGCGATGTCCGACTCGTGGGTGATGAGGATGACGGTCTTGCCGGCGTCGTTGAGATCCTGGAAGATGCCCATGATCTCTTCCGAAGTGCGCGAGTCGAGGTTGCCGGTGGGCTCGTCGGCGAGGACGATGGCCGGATCGGTCACCAGGGCGCGGGCGATGGCCACGCGCTGCTGCTGGCCGCCGGAGAGCTGCGACGGGTAGTGGTCCTCGCGGCCGGCGAGGCCGACCCGGGCCAGGGCCGCCCGGGAGCGGCGGGAGCGTTCCTCGTAGGTGAAGGCCGACGTCGCTGTACAGCATGGGCAGCTCGACGTTCTCCACGGCCCGCGTGCGCGCCAGCAGGTTGAAGCTCTGGAAGACGAAGCCGATCTTGGCGTTGCGGATCTCGGCCCGCTGATCGCGGTCGAGGCGCGACACGTCGACGCCGTCGAGCCGGTAGGTGCCCGCGGTCGGCCGGTCGAGGCAGCCGACGATGTTCATCAGCGTCGACTTGCCGGAGCCCGAGGGGCCCATGATGGCCACCAGCTCGCCGCGCTCGACGGTCAGGCTCGATCCCCTTGAGGGCGTGCACCTCGACCTCGCCCATCTTGTAGACCTTTTCCAGGTTCCGGATCTCGATGACCGGGTCGGCTATGGGACTGGCCATGGCTAGAACCTTCCCATCCCCGTCCGCCGGCCGCTGAGCGCGGAGCTTCCGCTCTGCTCGACCTTGAGGGTCTCGAGGCCGGTGACCACCGGGTCGCCCGGCTTCAGCTCCCCGGAGACGACTTTGACCACCTGGGTCTGGCGGCCGTCGGTGATGCCGGTCTGGATGCGCACCTGGCGCAACTCGGCCTTCTTGCCGTTCTCGCTTTTCGAGAGGACGTAGACGCTCTGCCCACGCTGGCGCCGGTCCCCGCTCTGCTGTCCCCGCCGTCCTTGCTGTCCCTGCCGTCCTTCCTCGCCTTCCTCCGTCGCCGGCCGGAACCGGAGAGCGGCGTTGGGCACGCGCAATACGTTCCGCGCGTTTTCCACCTGCATGGTCACGTCGGCGGTCATGCTGGGGCGCAGCTCGAGGTCGGGGTTCGCCACCGAGATGATCACCGGATAGGTGATGACGTTCTGGTTGACGGTGGCGTTCAGGCGCACCTGGGAGATCTCGGCGCGGAACTGCTGGTCCGGGTAGGCGTCCACCGTGAAGCGCACGGGCTGGCCGACCTTGACCTGGCCGATGTCCGACTGGTCCACGTCGGCCTGCACCTGCATCTTGGTGAGGTCCTGGGCGATGGTGAAGAGGGTGGGAGCCGAGAACGAGGCCGCCACCGTCTGCCCGACGTCGTACGGCGCGGTTCACCACCTGGCCGTCGACCGGCGAGAAGATCTTGGCGTAGCCGAGGTTGGTCTGCGCCTGGCGCAGCGACGCCTGGGACTGGCTGAGCTGGGCGCGCGCCGAGTCGTAGGCCGCCTTGGAGGCGTCGAGCTCGGACTGCGAGATCAGGCCGGCGGCGGCCAGCCGCTTCTGCCGGTTGTAGGTGACCAGGGAGTTCGCCGACTCGATCTGAGACCGGGTCACGTCGGCCTGGCGCTGCTCCACCATCTGGAGAAACGAGGTGGGATCGAGCTCGGCCAGGAGCTGCCCCTTCTTCACCTGGCTGTTGAAGTCGGCATAAAGGCTGGAAATGATGCCCGAGACCTGGCTGCCGACCTGGACGGTGGTCACCGCTGACAGCGTACCCGTGGCGCTCACGCTGGCGGAGATGTCTCCCTGGCTCGACCGCTTCCGTGCGGTACTTGCTCGCCGTCCTCGTCCTTGCCCGCGCCGCAGGAAGAACAGGCCAATCAGAACTCCCACGACCACGAAGATCGCGAGAATGAGGAAACGCCGCTGCTTGTGGTTGCTGTCGAGTGCGTCCATGTCTTTTCCAACGCTGTGCGACCGGTTGAGGTTTCCCGATCCGCGCATTCTTAACCAATTCTTTACAAGTGGTTGGCCAATTCGCTCGTCGAGCGCTGGTCCACCGAAAAAGAATTGTGCAGGAAGGGTGCCAGAGGCCGCTTGGAGAAGAGCTACACAGCTTCGAGGCCGTACGCCGCCGCCTGCCGCCGCTGCCAGAACGGCGCCTCGGCCCAGCGGCGCTCCATCGCGTAGTGCCGCTTCTGGAGGTCGAGGCAGCCGCCGTAGGCGTTCTGGAGGACGTCCAGGTAGGCGAGCCCGGCTTCCGGGTGGCCGGCGAGGAGGTCGGTGATGGCGTGGCCGGCGTAGAAGCCGGAGCCCATGGCGGAGCCGATGCCGTGGGAGGAGAGGGGATCGTAGGCCGCCGCGGCGTCGCCCAGGGCCAGCCAGCCGTCTCCGGTAATGGCGTCGAGGCGGGAGGTCTCGGCGGGGAGGACGCGGGGGGCTTCGTCCGGCGCTTCGCCCAAGGTGTAGCCGTGGTCTTCGATGCGGGCGCGGGTCGTCCGCGTCTGAGCCAGACGGCGCGCCAGCCCGGAGTTCCAGGCGTTTCGATTCAGCAAATCCCCGTCGGTCATGAAGGCCACGGCGAGGCGGCCGTCGGTGAGGATGGCCGAATACCACCAGCCTTCGGGCACGGCTTCGATGAGCGTGTAGGTGTCCGGGTCCGGCGTGGGGCTGCGGAGCAGGGCGGCGATCCCCACGAGGCGGTCGTAGCGGATGCGACGGGCTCCCAGGCGCCGCGCCACGCGAGCCCGCCGGCCCGTGGCGTCGCCCACGAAATCCGTTTCCAGGATCTCGCTGCCGGATTCACTTTCCATCTCCAGACGGAATCGATCACCTATTCTCTCGCAACGGGAGAGCCGGCACCCCCATCGCCAATCCGCCCCGGCAGCCTGCGCACGCTCGGCGAGGCGGGCCTCGAAAACCTGGCGGTCCACATGCCAGCCGTCCCCCTGGGTGCCGGTCAAGAAAGGCCGTTCGCCCGGTTCTGGAGATCCCCAGACGAAACGATTGCCAAGGGACCGCAGATGGCCGTCCCGTTCCAGGCCGTCCTGCTCCAATAAGTCGATCAATCCCAGGTGCTGGAGGAGGGGAGTGAGGCTGGGAGGCAGGCACTCTCCCACCTTGCGCTCCGGCGCGGCGCGGGATTCCAGAACGGTCACGGAAATCCCGCGCCGGGCAAGAACCAGGGCGGCCACCGCTCCCGCGGGGCCGCCTCCGGCGATGAGGACTTGGGGGTTCACCTCACCCTCCTGCTCCCTCTCCTAAAGGAGAGGGAGAGAAAAACAAACTCGACAAACTCAAAGCCCCTCTCCTTTAGGAGAGGGGTTGGGGTGAGGTCGCAGGGCACAGACGGCTCCTACCGATCCCGCCGCACCACCTGCCGCCGCGGCGACGGCCGGGTGGCCCGTTCCGCTTCGCTCCGCGCGGGAAGCGCTTCAGCGGTGACCATGAGCATGGCCCTCTTGGCCTTCTCCGCATCCGCCGGCCGTTCGGCCCGCTTCACCTGCTCGAACGTGGGATCGGGCTCCGTGAACTTCTCGGCGCGGCCCGTTTCCACCCAATAGCGGTCCGGCCAGCCGGGACCCGTGCCGCCGGCCGGGGCGGGCTGCTCGGCCACGATCCCGATGGCGTGCCAGTTCTTCACCATGTTGTTGATGCGGGTCTGGTAGGCGCCGCTGGCGTTCAGATCGCGCAGCCAGAATTGGCGATAGGTGAAATGTTTCATTTTCTGGTGGTCCGGCAGGCTGGTGTCCTCCAGGCGCTCGTAGGACTGCATGGCCAGCACCTGGTTGGGCACGCGGGCCGCCCAGAAGGACGGTAGCGGAAGGTAATTCGACGTGTTGTAACCGGAGAGGCAGCTCGCCTCATCCGTCTGCCACGGAATGCCCAGCCAGCGGGTAAGCGTGCCGGGGCCGCTTGCCTCCAGGGGGCCGCCGGGGCCGAGGCAGATCTCGGGGGTGAGGAAGGGGCCGTAATCGTCCTGCGGCTCCACGTTGCGCGGCAGCACGTTGAGCCGGGGCTCCAGCCGTTCGCCCGGCTGGGCCGGCACCCGCCACATGGAGGGGACCCGCATCGGCCACGTCAGCTCGATGCCGGGGTGGAACGGCCCGCCCAGGCAGTCTTCCAGGGGTGCGCGGTCCAGGGCCGCGACCTGGGCTTCCGGATCCAGCTTCGCGAATGTCTGGGCCTTCCCCGGCTTTTCTCCCGGCTCGAAATCCCCCTCGGCCCAGAGCCTCAACCACTCATAGAGCGTGGTGGTCACGGCGAGGTCATAGATCGTGAGGTCGGCATAATCCACACCGTCGCCATAGAACGGCGGCAGGCCCGCGGGCTCAGCGGGCGGCAGATCGGCGCGGGGAGTAGGGGAGTCCCACGGCGGTGGCGGCTGGCGGAACCAGCGGAACACGGCCTCGCGTGCCGGCTTGTTCTTGGCGTCGGGGCTCGCCAGCCGGTCCAGATACTTGGGATCGCTGAAATCGCTGGGCGAGCCCGCGCCGAAGAGGAAATAGGCACCCTGGCTCACCCACTGGTTGCCCACCAGCCGCTCGAGCACGGGGTAGACGTCCTGCCAGAAGCGGACCTTCCCCTTTTTCTTCACCCACCCATGGCGCAGGAAGAGGTCGTACACCACGTCGTACAGCGTGACCGGCCCGTGGAGCCCCTGCCCATAGTTCGGCGGCGTGACGGCCACCATGGCCGGCTCGGCCTGGAGGGCCTTCTTGCTCCCCTTGAGCGTCACCGTGGCCCGCACGGGGCCGTCCGACGTGTCGTCGTACCAGCCGTCGTTGTTGGCGAACGTGACGGCCTGGGCGCCGGTGGCCGACGCCGAATGACCGGCGCCGCCGATCACGATCAGCCGGCCGTCCCCATCCGTCCGGATCTCTCCAAGCGGCACCTCGATGGGGCTCCCTTCCTGGAACGAAAGCCACCCCTGGTCGAAGGCGTAGTCCGGACCGTTCTGGTCCGCCCCGCTGATCCGCCGGGGGCCGGGATCGACCACCAGATCCTGCCGCCGGGCGCCGGGGATGTTCGCGTTGCGGAAGTCCGGCGTCATGGCGAACTGCTTCAAGTCCAGCGCGTTCAAGAACTTGTACCAGGCCGCCTTGCGGTTCGAGACGTGAACTTCCCACACGATCTCGGCGTCGGCCGCCGTGATCTCCTTCACCACCTTGCCCGCCGCGTCATAGCCATACACGCGGAACCGGGCCGCCTCGCGCCGGATCTCCCCCTTGGCGTTCTTGTACCCCTGAGGCCCGGGATCCGCGGCCTGCCCGGGGATCTCGGGCGCCAGGTAGTACTCGTCAGCCGGAGCGTTCCCCACCCGGGCGACCCCGATGGCGGGATGGATGGCACAACGGACGATCTCGTTCTTGGGCATGTAGTCCCCTCCTGAAGAGCTTTCAAGAAGAGAATGTCACGAGAGGGGGACTTATCCCACGCCCCTCCTTTTCCTACGCCCTTACCTTTTTCGCCTCTTCTATTTTCCGCGCCGCGTGCCAACCCTGCCACTTCCCGGGCGGCAAGATGTACGAGCGGCTCCCCTTTGACCGGGGGGAGACCATTGTGGGACTTGGAGAGAAGATGTTTACCCGGATCAAGGACGAGGGGGAGCGGGGGGTGATTCGGGGGTTTCTGGTGCAGGAGGGGGCGGCGGCCAGCCGTTAGGGGCCTGGGATGCTTTCGCGGGCTCAGCAGGGCTCCGACGTTCGCAACGCGTCGCCGGTGAGCGCCCGCCGCAGCCAGAGACGGGCTTCGCACCAGTCGCGTTTGACGGTCGAAAGCGAGACGCCGCACGCCGCCGCCGTCTCCTCGGTCGTCAGGCCGACGAAGCAACGCAGCGCGACGATCCTGAAACGCTGCGGGTCGACCCTTCGCAGATCGAGCAGCGCGTCGTTCAAGGCCCCCTGCCCGTCGCCAAGCGCGGCCGCCTGGTCCGCCGCCGACTCCAAAGAGAGGTGCTGGACCCCCCAGCCCCGTTTCATGCGCTTGCCGGTCCGGGCATGATCGACCAGGATCTGGCGCATCAGGCAGATGACGAAGTTGTAGAAATGAGCGCGGCTTTCCCAGCGGGCCGACCGCAGAGCATGGAGCCGCAGGTAGACCTCGCTCACCAGGGCCCCGGGTTCCAGCGTGTGGCCCTCCGCCTCCCGCCTCAGCAGTGATCTCGCGAGCCGGCACAGATCGTCGCAAACGAGCGGCATCAGCTCGGCCAACGCCTGCGGATCTCCCGCTTCCCAGGACCGCAGCAATTCCAGAACTTCCTCTTCAGGTATCATCATGTCGGCTCCTCGCCCTTTTAACTGCGGCGAGTCGCGTCTGGCGGCGGAATCGCTTGGGTATCGTGCAGACAGTGAGCAAAGACTCCGTGTTCACACGTTTCTTGCGGAACCTCGAGCCCGAGCGGCCGCTGGAACGGGAGAACCGCGACTTCGACGAGGTCTGGACGGCCTTGCGGCGGCTGCTGGTGAGCGAGCTGAAGCGGCGGTCTCTGTGGTCCCTTCCTCCGGCCTTTCTGGGGATCTACGGCTGCGTCACCTGGGCCGATCCGGACGCGGTCGAGGAGCTGGTGGCCGATTGCTTCGTCTTCACCTTCGCGGAGCGCTTCCGCAGCCTCAAGGCCCAGTTGCGCACCAAGCCGGACATCGAGGGACTGGTCCTGCGCAACGTGCGGAACTTCCTGCACGAGACCCAGAGGCGGCACGATCCGGTGGGCTTCCGCGTCTTCACCGTGCTGCGGAGCGCGGTGCGCAATGCCCTGTCCGCCGGCGACGCTCCAGGTGATCGCGGGGAGCCCGGGCGTGCAGCGCGACACCGTGCTCGCCTTTCGTCCCGTACCCTCCCCGGAGGAGGCCGCCCGGCTCGACGAGCTGCGCCCGCACGCCCTGGCCTGGAACGATGACCTGTTGCCCGACCTGATCACGGCGCGGGGCTGGGACGTGCGGCAGGTCACGGCGCGCCTGGAGCGGCACCTCCACCGCCTGGAGGCCGCGGGGGTCCGCGCCTTCCGTTTTCACGATCTGGTCGATGCCCTGCGCCAGGACGCCCGCGCCCGCTGGCGCGCCGTCTGGGTCCACTCGCCGGAAGGGATTCCGCCCCAGCTGGAGGAGGACGGCCTCGCCGCCGTGGCGCGCCTGGTCGAGCCGTTCTCCGGCAGGGACGAGCGCGAGAGCGTGCACAAGGCTCCTCGCCTGTCTGGAGCGCTCGGTCGAACGGGTTCCGGAGCCGCCGGCCCGTTCGCGCGACTATCTCCGGCGGCTGCTCGGTTTCTTGAAGACCCATGCCGCGGATCCCGGACTCCCCGGGGGAGCGGGGCGCGGCAGGAAAGGGCCTTCCCTCCCATCGCCAGACTCGCCAGCTCCTGGCCATTCCGCGAGAGCGCCTGCCCGATCTCTTCCGTACGCTGCTGGATCTCGCCGAGGCCTGCCGGCGCAAGCTCTCCGGAGAGGAGTCGCCATGAAACGCGAGACCCGAAGGCGCGCAGCCGCGAAGCGCTCCGGCGGCCGTGGACCGCTACGGACGAGCGCTGCCCGGTCGGTGGTGCGCGGGCCGGAGCCCTGGCCGGGCGACCTGTACATGCTGGCCGAGACCGCGGACTTTCCCGTCGAATGGCTGGTGGTCGAGCGGACATCGGGCCATTGCCGGCTGGTGGCCGCGGACACCAACCCGGCCCGCGGCAGCGCCGACGTGCCGGTCCCCGCGGACGTCGAAGGCGGCCCGCTGAGCGTGCGCTGCGCCGTGAGCCTCCAGGTCGGCGTCGAGACTCTGCGGCGGGGAGAGCGCACCGGCACCGTGGCTCCGGAGGTCCTCGAGCGGTGCGCCGCCGTCTGGAAGAGCTTGCGCGGATCGCCTGCCCCCGGCTCGATGAGCCCGATGCCGGCCTCGAGGACTGGCTCGACGAGGTGCTGGCGCCCGCCCGCGCCGCTCTCCTGCCTGCCGGTCCGGGCAAGCCCACGTCAAGGCGCCGCTTGGGCCTCCGCATGGCCGTGGTGGCGGCGATCCTCCTGCTGATGGCAGCCCTGGGCGGACTCTCGGTGCTCTCCTGGCAGTTTCATCGCGGAGAAGCTCCAGGCGCGGCGCGAGGTCGAACGCCTGGTTCAAGAGCGCCGTGCGCTGGAGGCGGAGCACCAGCGACAGCTCGCCGCCTTGCGGGAAGCTCAGACCCAGGCCCGGCGCCCTCCCGAGCCGCCCGAGCCGCCGCCTCCCGCCCCCGAGCCGCTCCGGCCGCTGGTCAACCTGGCCTACGCCAGCTTCTATCCCGGCGAGACCCGGGGGACTCTGCGGGAGATCGCGGTCCCGAGCCAGGCGACGCATCTCTTCCTGCTGTTCTACGTCGGCCACCGGAACCCTGCGAGGAATACGAGTTGGACATCGCACGCCGCGGCGCGCCTGCGGCTTCCTTGACCATCGAAAGAGCTGCGGCCGTTGCCCGGCCAGGAGGTGAGCGTGGCGGTTCCCCGGGCGCAGTTGCCGGACGGCTCCTACCGGCTCCGGCTCTACGGCGATGTGCGATGGCGAGCGCAGAGAGCTGGATACCTATGAGGCTCGCCTGAAGGAGAACGCACCATGACGAGGCTTCGTTCGCTGCTCTGGCTGATCCTGGCCTTCTTCCTTCCCTCCTCCATCCTGAGCGCACAGGGCGTCGTGGTCGAAACCGTGGCCGAGGCCTCGGCGCCGGAGAAGGCCGGAGTACGGGAAGGAGACATCTTCCGCGCCTGGACGCGGCTGGCGAATCCTCCGGCGAATCCCGAGCCAGCCTCGGGGACGCTGGAGTCACCGTTCGACTGGCGATGGATGGAGATCGAGCAGGCGCCGCGAGGCCCCGTCGAGCGCCTCCACGGCGAGCGGCAGGGTGAACCGCTCGTCGTTCAGGTGCCGATCGGGCTGTGGGAGGCTCAGGTGCGGCCTGTGCTGCCCGTCGAGCTGGAGGACCTCTACCGGCGCGGCAAGGAGGCTCGTGGACAAGGAGCAGGTCGAGGAGGGGGTGACCTGGTGGCAGCAGGTGGCGGAGCGTGCCGCCGGAGGCGGCGGTGGCTGGCGCCTGCGGGCCTGGGTCTGGCTGCGCATCGCCATGGCCTGGGATGGGACCGGCGGCTTCGAGAAGGCCGTGACAGCCTACGAGGCGGCGCTGTGCGAGAGCCGGGATCCTCTCTCACGGATCGCCGTCCTGGAGGCCATGGGTGGGAGCTTCGTGAATCAGGAACGCCTCGAAGAAGCCGAGGCCCGCTACCGTTCCGCCTTCGAGCTGAGGAAGGCCACCTGGGGGGAGAGCTTACAGTTGGCCCGCAGCATGCGGGGCCTGGGCCAGATTTTCTTGTTTCGGAGCTATCGGGTAGCGGCACCCGAGCAACGCAATCAACTGCTGGCAGCGGCTCAGGAGCAGATCGAAGGGGCTCTAGCCATTCAGGAACGGTGGGCTCCCGGAGGGGCGGCGGCGGCCGGAAGCCTCGACGATCTCGGCCTTATCTCTTACCACCAAGGAGATCTGAACAAGGCGACGATGTACTTCGACAAGTCTATCTCGGTTAACGCGTTGCTGCAGCCTGCAAGCCGGGACATGGCTGCAGCCTTGCTCCATCGGAGCGCTATGTCCTTCATAAAAGGAGAGTTCGCAAAAGCTCAGGCTCTATGTCAGCAAGCCTTGTCCGCGATGGGGCGCAACACGTCTCCAGGCCCATTGATGGAAAGTATTCTGACCACCCTGGGAAATGTGGCCAGTTTACGAGGAGATCTGATTGGGGCAGAGGATTATCTCCGGAGATCCTTGTTGCTCCGGTCGAAGCGGGCGCCGGAAAGCCTGAGTACGTCGAATCTGTTGGACGGTCTCGGCCTCGTGGCTCTTGAACGGGTCGATCTGGACTCTGCCCAGGAGTACTTCGAAAGATCGTTGCAGCTTCGCTTACGAATGGCCCCTGGAACCCGGTTTGTGGCCGCGAGCCGGAGCCTTCTGGGCAACGTGGCGAAAGAACGCGGCGATCTTGAATCGGCAGAGCGCTATTTTCGCGAGTCCTTGGCGTTCTGCGAACAAGTCATGGAACCAGATGATTTAATGGACACCAATTTGACGGGCTTGGCGGAAATCGCTCGTGAACGCGGAGACCTGGGGGCGATTGAAAGTTATTATCATCGCTCCCTGAAATATAAGCAACTGGCGGCGAGCAAGGTAATCCTTCTCTCCTTGGCGGAGACAGCTCTCCAGCTCGGTCGGTTGAAGGAAGCCGAAAGCTACCTGCGGGAATACCTGGGCAGCGACGACAAATCACCCTCGACAGACTGGAAACACACCATCGCGTTCCAGGGCTTGGCGAACGTTCTTCGCCGGATGGGGCGGCTGCAGGAGGCGGCCCGGTACGCGGATCTCTCGATCGATTCGTTGGAAGCGCAGATCGACAAGCTCGGGGGATCCCAGGAGACGAAAGGCAAGTTTCGCGGGCGGCACGGCGACATCTATCGCGATGCATTGCGCTTGCAGTTGGAGATGGGCCATCCCCAGGAGGCCTTCCACCTTCTGGAACGTTTTCGGGCTCAGGCGTTCCTGGCCCTGCTGGCGGAACGGGACCTCAGCTTTACAGCCGATCTCTCTCCCGGGCTCGATGAGGAGCGCCGCCGGCTGGCGGCCTCGTACGACAGCAATCAATTGCAGCTCGCCGCGCTCGATCTGGAGAAAGACAGGGAAGCTATCGAGGCTCTCCAGCGGGAGCAGGTCCAACTGCGCCGCCGGCGCGAGGAGATCGCCGGCGAGATACGCCGGACCGCTCCCCGGTTGGCCGCCCTGCAAAATGCTCAAGCCCTGACCTTCGAGCAGGTCCGGGAGGAACTCGACCCGGGCACGGTGATGCTGTCTTACAGCGCGGGCCAAGAGCAGACCCACCTGTTCATTGTGACCCCGGGGCGCGAGCTTCATGTCGAGACACTGAGGGTCGGGCGACAGGCCCTGAAGAAAGACGTCGACCGCTTCCGTCAGCTCATCGACCAGACCCGGGCCGGCTCGACTCTCGGCGCACAGGGTCTGGACTGGTTCAGTCGCAGGCTATACAACCTGCTGGTCGAGCCGGCGGAGAAGTGGGTCGCGGCGGGGGATCGCATCGTGCTTGTTCCGGACGGCCCCCTGCACCTTCTGCCCTTTGCTGCCTTGACCCGGAAGGATGGGCGGCACCTGGTGGAATGGAAGCCGCTGTCCACGGTCCTGTCGGGCACCGTCTTCGCCGAGCTCAAGAAGCAGCGGCGCGATGCGGTTGCCGGGACTGAGCCCTCCTCCCGGCAGTGGGTGGCTTTCGGCGATCCCTGGTTCCCGCCGCGGCTGGCCCAGAGCGGGCCCGAGGACATTGGAGAGGCCCGGCTGCGCTCCCTCTCAAGAAGCGCGCAGCTAAGCTGGAAGCGCCTGCCGCAGAGCCGCCGGGAGGTCGAAGAGATCGCCACGCTGTTTCCCCCCGACCGGCGCCGGACCTATCTCGATCGCGAAGCCTCCGAAGAACGCGCCAAGGCGGTCGGGAGGAACGCGCGGATCGTCCACTTCGCCACCCACGCCTGGGTGGACGACCGCTCGCCGTTCGACTCGGGGCTGGTGCTGAGCATTCCGGAGGAGCTCGCCGAGGGGCGCGACAACGGTCTGCTCCAGGTCTGGGAGATCTTCGAGAGCGTGCGGCTGGACGCGGATCTGGTGGTGCTCTCGGCCTGCGAGACCGGGATCGGGGAGATCCGCGGCGGCGAAGGGATCATCGGGCTCACCCGCGCCTTTCAATATGCGGGAGCGCGCTCCGTGCTGGCCAGCCTCTGGCGCGTCGAGGACGAGGCCACGGCCGAGCTGATGCAACGCTTCTACCGCCACCTGCGCGCCGGCAAAGCCAAGGACGAGGCCCTGCGGGCGGCCCAGCTCGAGCTGATCCGGCGCCCGCTCCGCGTCCCGAACGGCCGCGGCGGCCGGACCGAACGCAACGCCGCGGCCCCGTACTTCTGGGCCGCGCTGCAACTCGTGGGGGACGGTCGATAGCTTCTTCCTTCCGTGCGCATTCGTTGAGCCTTTAGGCAAGCGAACGTCGCTACCCAAGACAGGAAGCCATGGAGGGATGACACGGAACCTCGTAGGAGGCTCCGCGATTTCAGCCTTGGCTTGAACTGGGAACCCCCCCCAAGGAGGTGAGCATGAGCTTTATGCGGAAGGTCCAGCTTACGGTCCTGGCACTGGCTGCGGTTACGGCGATCGCGGCCCCGACGCAGGCGACGACGTTGCGACGCATGGGTCTGGAGGAACTCGTCAAGGCGAATGGCTCGATCGTCGTAGGAGAGGTGGTGGACGTCCATTCGTACTGGAACGAGGAGGGAACCTTCATTCTCACCGACGTGCGCGTCGCGCCGGTGGAGGTCATCCACGGCAAACCCGTTCAGGGCGACCTCACCCTCACTCTCATGGGCGGTACGGTCGGGGATCTGACCACGTTGATCGTGGGAGGGGCTGAGCTGGCGCCGGGCCGCGTCTACGTTCTGTTCCTGAACCCGGAAGACCTGCCCGGAGGGCGGCAGGCCCTCACTATACGCGATCACTGCCAGGGGGTCTTCGAGGTCGTAGCGGATAAGGCCGGAGTCCGCGCCATCAGCCAGGCCAGCCGCCATCCACTGGTACCCGACGCGGTGGGCTCCACCACTCCCCCCGGTGGTCGTGACGGCCTCCCTCTCGCCGCCATGGTGCAGTCTTTACGGCAGATCGCGCAGGAGGTGAAGTGATGCGCCCGTCCCGGAGCCTCGTTCTCATCCTTCCCTGGGCACTGGCCGCGGCGGGCCTGCTGGCATGGGCCGCACCGTCGCAGGCCTACCGCATGATCCAGAACAGCAGCACCGGCCGTGTGAGCGCCGGCACCCTGGTGACGTGCAGCGACCCCGGTGGCTTCGTCCACTGGACGACTCCCACTATCGACTGGTACCTCAACACCGCCGGCCAGGGGGCGGGCAAGGCCACGGCCTTGCAGTCTGCTATGACAGCATGGACTAACGTGAGCGGCGCGGATTACACCCTCACCTATGCCGGAACCACAACCGCCGGTTGGGCTACCGATGGCCGGAACACACTCCTATGGGCCAGCGGCAACGGCTGTACGGGCTCCTGCCTGGCGCTGACCGCGCTGGTGCTCCAGACCAGCCAGGTGATCATCGAGACGGACGTCACCTTCAACTCGGCCTACACCTGGAACATCAACGGCACCGATTACGACACCCAGGCCGTTGCCACCCACGAGCTCGGGCACACCCTGGGGATCCACCACACCGAGGTGACCACGACGCCCACTCCCACCATGTACGCCACCTACTTCGGCACCGGCGGCCGCACGCTGGAGAGCGACGACCAGCAAGCCCTCCAGTGCTCGCAGAGCAGGTATCCCCCTGGGGGCGCCAACACCGCGCCGGCCGTCACCATCACGGCGCCTGCCAGCGGCAGCTCGTTCATCCAGGGCACCTCGATCAACTTCGCCGGTACAGCCACCGACTCACAAGACGGCAACCTCTCCGCCGGTCTGACCTGGACTTCGAGCCTCAACGGCCACATCGGATCCGGTGCCTCGTTCTCCTCCTCGGCTCTGTCGGTCGGCATCCACACCATCACAGCCTCGGTGACGGATAGCAGTGGCCTGCGGGGCTCCAACTCCATCACCGTGACTGTGAACGGCTCGGGGCCCGGCACCCTTACCTTCACTTCGGTGGCGACCCAGGACGGCTACATAGTCGAGCAGCTTGGGGATACCAACCTCGGTGGCCCCGTCAACTCCAGCTCTGCCACCACCGAGGCTTTGCGGGTCGGCGACAGCTCTGGGAATCAGCAGTTCAAATCGATCGTCTCCTTCGACACCAGTTCGATTCCGGACGGTGCGACGATCACCTCGGTGACCCTGCGCCTGCGCCGCGGCACCGTTGTCGGCAAGAATCCCTTCACCACCCACGGCACCTGCAGGGTGGACGTCCACAGCAGCGGTTTCGGTGGCAACGTAGCACTCACGGCTGACGACTTCCAGGCCCCGGCGACGGCAACCAACGTGGCTACCATGTCGTACCCCGCGGCGGGTCAGGATTGGTTGACCGGCAGTCTCAACGCCGCCGGCCTCGCGGCGATCAATAAGCTCGGCACCACGCAGTTCCGGGTTTATCTCACCCTGGACGACAACGACGACAGCGGCGTCGACTTCGTCGGCTTCTACTCCGGGGAGGCCACAGCCGCCAACCAGCCGCAGCTGGTGGTGACCTACACGCTCTAAGCGCCGAAGCGGGGCCGGGAGCTCTCCCGGCCCCGCGTTCCTCTTGGCGAGTTTGTGTGCAATAAACAATAAACTTTTTTCCTGCACATCGTTGAGCCTTTCGGCGCGCGAACGTCGCTACCAGAGACAGAAGGCCAACAGAAGGCCAGGGAGGATAACGTGGAGGCCCATGTAGGGCTCCGCAATTCAGCCCTCATCGCTCGAAAGCTTTTGCCTGCTCATCGAGAACAGTGCTCGGAGAGCCTCTTATGCATGTCCTGAAGAGAAAGGAACGTCGGATGATCCCACTCGTTGATTCACTCTTGCAGCCAGAGAAACCTGCCCGTCAGCACCCAACCCCACGTGTTAAAGCTTTGCTGGTGCCTGGGAGTTGGATGCTCGTTATCGCACTCTTTGCACTCATGAGCCTGAGCGTAACGGAACGTCGAGCAGAGGCTCAAGCCTGGAGTCTTACCAAGGCCCAGCGCCAAGCGTACCTCAACTACTATGCACCGGTGATCCTGAAGCGAGGGGATGAGAACAATGACAAAGAGGGGCGCGACTGGTTAACGAACTTCGACTTCGACCAGGACGGCAATTTCTCCACCAATCGCGTCAACTGGCGGAACGTCGACCAGTATGTAGCCGCATCCGCGGCCCATAACACGAACTCCTCATACAGCCGCTGGCGCATCCGCCCGACGCTCTATACGGCCTTGGTGGAATACATGGAGGGCAGCAGCAAGTCTCTGGTCATGCTCTACCATGTCTATAACGCGGCCGACAAAGACGGCGACCAGATCCACGACTGGGAACGCATTGAGGTCATCGTCCGAGGCATAAGCGGTACACCTGGATCAGTCGGTGAAACCGTAAGCTCCGTCACAGTCACGCTTCACGGTCAGCACATCATGCGCCGCTCTTACGACTCTGGGCTCAACTTTATGCAGACTGCGACGGGAAAGCACGTCCTTATCTGGCAGGCAGATGAGAGTGCCATCGACACACCCTTTGATCTCTGTTCAACGCATGCCCATGAGCTGCGTTTTGTCACGAACCCTTATAGCTGGATCGCCAGCCAGATTAGCACTTTGAGCCCAGCCGAGGTGAATGTCAACAACAAGGACGAGAAGAAGAACGTTCACTACGTTTTCGTACCGGAGGGGTCGTCCGCGGCGGTCAGTGCTTGGGGAGCCAAGCCCCTGAATTACACCGTGGCGAGCACGCTGTACAGCGGTGCAGACAACGGCGACACAGTGTATTGGTATCGGGCCAAGCGCATTACCTATGAGTTGCAAGACATCGCCGACATCCTCCCGACACACTGGCAAAACAGTACCTGGTACAAGCATTGGCTGAGCGACACGACCGTAGACATGCTCTTGGAGAGCCCGATCACCAATGAAGCGGGGCAATCTGAGGTCAGCTCAGGAATGCAGCTCTTCTATGCGACATCTCGTGATAGTGGAAGCTCCGACCTGACGGACGGACGCGAAGGCTACCCCGATAAAAGTTGGCTGTTCGGCTCCTACTCAGCGGAGCTCAACCGGGACTGTCGCGACGACGCTGCCGGCTTTCCTGCCTATAGCGGGTCTGGTGTCGACACTTATGGGCGTTCTCGCGGGGCTGCCAGCGGATATTACAACTCCCATGGGGCGTACTGGTGGCAGCATGACTTCTTCTCCCACTCGGGCGTCATCGACTCCTTGACCTCCCGCGAAGGTGGCACGTGGCTGGTGGGTACTTGGTATACGGCGGCCAATGGCGGATTCGACGGGCGCTGGGTGCAACTCTTCGACGATCGCCCGGGCCAGGAGCCGATCGGTCCGCTCTCGGGGCCGCTCAACGTCACGGTCACTTCGAACGCTCCCTCTACCACGATTGACCTCTACAATTCTGATTGCATCCCGATCACCTGGACTACGAACATCTCAGGTGGTACCCCGGCTTATAACTCGACGATGTACGAGAATGGCGTATCCAAGGGGGCTCGCACGACGTATACAGGAAGTTATTGCAACGTGGGTACGAACAGCTCCAGAACCGTCACGGTTTCCGCCACTGTCACAGACAGCAGCAGCCCGGCCCAGTCCAAGAGTGCGTCGGCGCCGACCATAACCATTCGGAGCCACGCGGTGACGACGACGTTCAACGTTACGGTTACTTCGAACGCACCCTCCACCATTATCGATCTCTACGGAACCGACTGCATCCCGATCACCTGGACTACGAACATCTCCGGCGGCACCTCGCCCTACAACTCGACGATGTACTTGAACAGCGTATCTCAGGGAGCTCGCACGACTTACTCGAAGACTTATTGCAACGCGGGCACGAACAGCTCCATCACCGCTGCGGTTTCCGCCACCGTGACAGACAGGAGCAGCCCGGTTCAGTCCAAGAGCGCGTCGGCGCCGACCATAACCATTCGGAGCCACGCGGTTACGACGACGACGTTCAACGTTACGGTTACTTCGAACGCACCCTCCACCATTATCGATCTCTACGGAACCGACTGCATCCCGATCACCTGGACTACGAACATCTCCGGCGGCACCTCGCCCTACAACTCGACGATGTACTTGAACAGCGTATCTCAGGGAGCTCGCACGACTTACTCGAAGACTTATTGCAACGCGGGCACGAACAGCTCCATCACCGCTGCGGTTTCCGCCACCGTGACAGACAGGAGCAGCCCGGTTCAGTCCAAGAGCGCGTCGGCACCAACCATCACTGTTCGGAGCCACATCGTGGACACCGGTGGCGGTGGTTGCTTTACAGTCAAGAATGGCAAGTTAATTCCGACTGACCCGTGTCTATAGCGAGCATGCTGCCGGCAGCCTCGATGTGACTTGAGTTGCTGAGGAGGCTGCCCTCCGTTTCGGCGGGGAGAGTCCGGATATAGACTCTCCCCGTCATGGCCGAAGCAATAGCTTTTTCCTTGCGCATCCGTTGACCCTCTTGGCACGCGAACGTCGCTACTAGAGACAGGAAGCTATGAGGGATGACCCGGGACCTCACGCAGGATTCCGCGTTTTCAACCTGCATCGCTCAAAGGCTTCTGTTTGCTCATAGGGAGCAACAGGGGCCGACCGAGCCGGATGGGAGACGAAGGATGGAGCACCCTGCCGAGGAGACGCTCCGGCGCTTTGGAAGAGGAGAGGGTACCCCCGCGGAGAACCGGGAGGTGGTGGCCCACCTCCTCCGCGGTTGCAAGATCTGCTCGGAGATCGTGAGGGGAGCGATCCAGCCGGAAACTCCCTCCGTCCGGGGACGAGCTGCCGAGTCGGCTGATGATCCTCCGCCGGGTAAGCCGGCAAGATTGAAGCCGGGTGAGGGCCGGGGACAGGTGCCAGGCACTTCGCAGTGCCTGGGAGCACACAGCGGACTCCGAAAGGTACCGCCCCCTCAGGCGGATAGAGGAATGGGGGAACTGCCGACCTTTCAGGAGGGGCCTCGTCACGACCTTCCGCCTGCCAGGATATTCACCGTGTAACTCGCCCCCGTCGGCTGGCTCAGTTGACAGGGCGGTTTGGGATCGAACTGCGTGCCACCGTGGCACTGGGTGGGGTCCGGCTTGGGGCAGTTGGGGAAGGTTGGCGGCTGCGGTGGGCTGATGGAGACGGCGCAGCCGTCACAGAGAAGAGGGAAGACTCCGGTGTTGTTCTGGTTTCCGGTGCCGGAGGTGGCGGGGCCGGCGGTGGTGCCGGTGCTCGGCACGATGCTCATCCCCACGTTGAAGCCGTTGACGAGGCTCACGTCGTAGGTGTCCATTGAGCCCGCGCCCTGGAGGGTGAATTCTGCCTGGGTCAGGGGGCAATCACCCCAGGGGGGATTGTTGACGGCGATCGCGAAGCTGGTCTGGCAACTCTTCCCGAAAGGGAAGCTCTGGGAGGCACCGGCCGCCAGCGGGAAGGAGCAGATGCTGGAGTTTCCGGGAGTCACCGTGCAGGAGAAGTCCGGCATGGTGTAGCAACCCAGGTTCGTGAAGCCGAGAAAGACTGTGACCGAGCCGCTCTGTTGATTGTTGACCGTGACCGTCGCGGCAATTGCCGGAACGGAGAGCAGGCTGAGCGCCAAGGTGCAGGCCAGGACCATCGCGGAAGCCTTCGCGATCTTCATGTGTTTCCCTCCGGAATAAATATGGGTTGATTCTACTCGATATGCCTGTTCCAAGACGCTGCATCTGCCTGCGCCCCTCTGGGGCTTGGGGAAGGGGGGGTGGTTTACCCGGCGCTGAAGCGCCGGGCTTGATGCCTGGGCCCCTCCGGGGCGGGAAAATCGGTCGTAGTAGGATCGGGGTTGAAGGTAGGAAGGCGGTTTCGCCCGGAAACCGCCTCCCATCCAGCCCCCAGCTCTACGAGCCGTTGGCCAGGATCTGGAAACACCGATAAGTGAGCGAGATGGAAGACAGGGCCACGCCGTTGATGGTCCACACCTGGCTGGCGTTCGTGGTGCAGCCGCCGCTGCTGACGCAGGTGCCGCTGACCTTGCAGGCGGGGGCGCAGATGTTCAGGTTTTCGTGGAAGGTGCCGTTGGCGTCGGTGGATTGATTGGGCGGCGTCACGTTGTAGCCACCCAGGTTGCAGCCGTTCGGGCTGCCCGTGGTGATGGCGTCCGTGAAAGGCATGTTGCCGAAGGCCATGGGGTCGCCCCACTGGTCTTTCACCTGATAATCGAAGGTCCGCGTGATGCTGCACCCCGCGAGGCCTCCCGACGTCGTGCAGGCGGCGGGCGTGGTCGTGGAGTCCGTGCCGGTCTTCGCGAGGGAGGTTGGCTTCTGGACGGTGGCGTTGGCCGTGGCGGAAGCGCTGACGCTGTTGACGGTGTAGGTGACCGTGATGGGAACGTCGTTCTTGTTCGTGCTGGGGTTCACGGAGGTCACGGTGACGGTCGCCGAGGTGGCGTTGGTCAAGGAGACGAGCGCGCTCGTGGTGGTCCAGGAATACGTTCCGCCCGAGGGCGTGCCGGTCGCCGTGAGAGTGATCGATTTGATGGGATCCTTGTAGGGCACCTTGGGGGAGGTGTTGTTGATCGAAACGCTCGGCTGCACCTGGCATTCCGCCTCGCAGGTGAAGAGTGAGGTCGTCTGGTCGCAGCAGTACTCCTCGTTGGCGGCCTCGCCCGCGCAGTTGCGGTAGACCTCGGTCGAAACCGTGCCCTGGATGAAGGTCGTGCCCGGGTACAGGGCCGTGGCCACGCCGCCGCCGGTCACCGAGGCGACCGACGAGTTGGTCGAGTAGTAGAACGCTCCGGTGGGATACCAGGGCAGCGTGCTGCCGAAACAGTTGCGTTCCTGCACGTAGACGGTGAACTGGGTCGAGCCGCCGACGCCTCCCGAAACGTAATAGGGATCCATGAACGCGTCGACGAAGCTGTTGGGGCAGCAGGCGCCGCAGGCCACGGTGAAGCTCATCCCGTCGGCGAGATCCGCCTGCTCCAGGCGGCCTGTGAAGACGTGCTGCTCCGCGCCGTGCATGGACCAGTGCGCCTTGCCGCGCTCCACGGTCCGGGGCAGCGTATGGCCGTAGACGTCCGGGACCTGGCGGTCGCGCAGCTCTCGCAGGTCCACGGCCACCGTTTCTCCGGCGGCGGCCATCCGCTTGCCCATCACGTAATCTCCACCCGCGGTTTCGAGATGGAGAGTGTATTCCTGGGGTTTTCCGGTGGCGTTCTTGAGGTAGACGATGGCCCTCTCGTTCCCCTCCAGGCTCCAGGGATAGATGCCGGTGCTGCTGGTGAGGGCGGCGTCGCGCAGGGGCACGCGGAAGACTTGCGAATCGTCGCCGCTCACGGCGAGGGCGGTCAGGATCACGCTTCCGGGAGCGCCGGAGTGCTGGATCTCCAGGCCTGCGGCCGCCGTGCTCGCGACTCCGTGCCGGGCCAGGGCGGCGCCGAGGCCGAGCTTCGCGCACCTCGCCGGGCGCCAGGCGGACGGCGGGCAGCGGCACGGCCTTCTGCTGCCCGCCGGCGTCCGTGTAGGGAACGCGGCCACGCACCACGGCGGGCGCGGTGCCGGCGTTGCGGGCGATCAAAAACTGATTCAACGGCCGCCCTTGAACGTTCCCGATCCTCAGGCCCGCTCCTTCCAGCCGGTTCGAGACGGGGCGTTGCGGATCCACCAGCTCGAGGGTGTGGGAAAAACCGGTCGAAGCCTGATCGATGAGGGCCACGGCCAGCACGGCGCCTTTCGTTCCATCGTGGAGGAGCGAGAGGCCGCCGGCCCGGGACAGCGTCAACTGGCCGCCCGCGAGGTCTTGCGGCTTCAGCACCCGCGTCTCGTGCGGCCGCAGGGCGATCCGCGTCGGCGCCTTCTGGGCTGGCGAGATCCCCGTGATCCCGATCTTCGCGATCAGCGGGTCGTCCGTCGTGTTGGACACGATCAGCTTCAGGCTGGCCGTCTTCGTGGGGCGCCACCAGACGCCTTCCAATCGCGACGAAACGAACGAGGTCGCCGGTTCCGTCAGCTCCTGATCGAAGATCAAGCCGCGCCTCCCGTCGGTCACGTTCAGCACGCCCCCCAGCTCCAGGTTGACGCCCTGGTAGAGCACCTGGACGCTTCCTTCTTCGAAACCGCCCGGCGGCACGGCGCCGCGCAGGTCGAAGCCCCGCATCTCGCCCGCCGCGAGGGTCACGGGGTCGAGGGCGAACGGCTCGCCCGCGAGATTGAACAGCTTGACCTGCACGGACATGGGGTGCGGCCCCTGGTTGCTGAGCATGAGGGTCGAGCGAAATCCGTTCCTCAAGCTGTAATAGGCCGCGTTCAGGACGCGCGGCGTGTCGGGATGGGGAAGCTCGGGCAGAGCCTTGGCCTCCGGGAAGTTGGGGAGCGTTCCAGGACCGCCGGCTTCGGCAGCATGCAGGGGGAGCAGGGCGCTCCAGAAGAGACCGAGGGCGAGGACGAAAGACTGGGAATTCAACCGAGGCATCGCGAGACCTCCTTGGGTCCATTTAGACCCGATCTAACAAAGCAGGTGCGCGAAGGCCGTCCGGCTGAGCCGGGCTTCGCCTCTTCTGATGGATAAAACGCTGCAACGTACCTCGATACACCACATCGTCCAGGGAGCTCTGCGGCACCTTCCTCAGGAAACGCAGCGTCAACTCGAGGCGACGCTGCATTGCCAAGAGGAAACGTAGCGCCGCCGCGAGGCGACGTGGCGTATTACAGGGAATATGGTTCGGCGCCTCCTCATTTTCATTCACGTCTTGCAAGGCTGAAGCGATTCCTCGGCGCAATGCAGCACTACTCCAGGGCAACGTGGCATCGTCCCTTGTGAGCGGTACGCGATTCCGAGTTTATGTGGCATTCTACGACTTGTTTACGACCTCGGCCGAAGGTGTTGCGGCATTCAATCCATGGATTGTGGTATTGTCTCCGAGCGACGCGGCGTATCCGAGGCTGCCGTGGCGATTTCCTGCGCGGCCAAGGCGTGTGACCGGGATTCTGGATTCCCGACTGAGAGAAATGCCACAACGTCTGCCTGTACAGCCGAGCGGAGGGTCAGGCGTTGCGTTTGTCCGTGCCGCTCCTTCTGCCCGGCTCAATTTGCCGCATCTTCGCTGCCATTGCCGCGGACTTTTGGAGGAACCATGAGCTCGAAGCTGTCTGTCGCGGAAGTTTTGGCGGGTCTCGAGGCGCGCGTCGGCCATCACGAGGAGCGCGAGGCGTACCATGCCGCGCAGGAGGCCCATCACCGGGAGCAACGGGCGGTGCACGCCGCGGAGCTCGAGAAGGTGCGGCAGACCCTGGAGGCCTTTCGCGGGGTGGCGTCCTCGGCCGTAGACCTCGCCCGTCCGCTGGCCGCGCCCGTACCGGCCGCGCCCCCGGTCGAAGCTGAGTCCAAGCGTTCCGGGCGTCTGATGCCAAGCCGCCTGATCCGCGCCGTGGTGGACAGCCAGGGTACCGAGCCCTTTCAAGCCACGGGTATCGCGGCCGAGGTCAACCGCCGCTACGGTGCCAAGCTTCGCCGCCTCATCGACAACCGGGACGCCGGAAACATCCTTCGCCGCATGAAGGACGAAGGCGTCCTCCACGTCGTCCGCGAGGGCAAAGCCTTCCACGAGACCCTCTACGCGAAGGGAGGGGGGCCGGCGGGAGGGTAGGGAACACTCCGCCGTGGTCTACGAAACGGGCTTCAACTTCTCTTCAAGGAACAACCGGATCGACTCCTCTGCCGTGTTCGGAGCCCGGTTGAAGAGCGGGATACCTAACTCCTTCATGGCTTCCTTCACGTCGTCGTCGTCGCGCACCGTGAGGCAGGCCATGAGGAGATCTTTGGCCGACAGGCCGAGCTCCCGTCTGGCGTACCGGCAGAGGCGAATGCCGGTATCCCGCGAGTCCTCGAAGAAGCGCTCGTCAAGATCCTGGAGAAAAAGATCCTCAATGGGCAGCGTGGCAACACCCACGTCGATGATGGCCAGGGCGTAGGAAGCGCTGCCATCCTTGACCGACTGCAGTTCCACACGGGCGTCCTTCTCGTTGGTGGCCAGCGTGTACTCGTACCCGCGCACGCGCAGGATGTCGAGCAACCAGAGCAGGTCTCCAGGTTGATCGTCCACGATCAGGATTCGGTTCATGCAGCTCTCCTTGGCTTGGAAGGCCTGTAGGGAAAGTTCAAGCGAAAGACGAGCCTCTTCTGCCCCTGCTCCAAGATCTCCTGGCAACGGATGGTGGCTTTGTGGGCTTCCAGGATCTTGCGCACCAGCCACAGGCCCAGCCCGGTGCCATGGGGCACAGCGGCCTTGGCGCGCTCGGTACGGAAGCCACGTTCGAAGATCCTCTCTCGGGCGTCTTCGGGGATCGGCAGCCCCTGATTGCTGACCTCCAGAATAGATCCCTGAGGCCATTGGTGGGCCCGTATCTGAATGACCGTATTGGGCAGAGAGTACTTGATGGCGTTGTCTACCAGGTTCACGAACACTTGCCGGAGCATCTCGCGGTTGCCCTGGACCTGAATGTACCGGTCGATACTGGCGTCATCGATCTGCAAGTCGAGCCCCTTCTCTTTGAGCAGGTGCCTGAAATCAAGCTTCGTCTCGATGGCAAGCTTGCCGAGCGAGATCTTCTCAGTTTGGAAGGGCTCTCCCCGCAGGATCTTGTCCATGTAAGAAAGGTTGCGAACCAACCGGGTGCAGACGACGGCTTGGCCCATGACGTAGGGGAGGCGGTCGTTGGTGACCGCCTGGCTGTTCAAGCCTTCCGAGAAATTGCGAAGATTTTCTACCAAAGAGCCGAGGGGGGTCTGGAGCTGATGCCCCAGGCTGATGGTGTAGTTCATGTGGAACTCGGCATGTTGCTTCAACTTGGCAAAGAGCTCCTCTTCCGCCAGCACCCGCTTGGTGTCGGCGTTGACAAAGTCTTGTAGCTGGATGCGGTCCGAGACGTCCTTGTAGAAACCCTCCACTCCCTCCTCGGAGCAGTCTGCGTTCCGGAGCATCCGCAGGTCCACCTCCACTTTGAAAACGGAGGTATCCTTTCTCCGTAGAGTGATCACCTGGCCCTTGAGCTGGTCATCCCGCTGGATTCGCAGCTTGTTGAGGAGCTTGACCCGTTCAAATGGATCGGCGTACAGGCGGTGCCGGGAAAACGAGTCGAGCTTCTTCGCGAGAGTACCCGGTAACTTTGGTTTCATTGGGTGTCGACTCCAGAGTTCTCCCTTGGGAATCAGCGCGGAAATAGACGATGCCCATCGCAGCCGAAAGATCGAGGAAGCGGCGGCGGTCCGAAGTGTCTCGTGCGATGCCGATGGTGTAGAGCGTGGGTGGGTATGCCATCCGATTCGCCAGGAGGCGATAGGAGATCTCCACGACCTTCGACGAGCCGTCCGCCCGCTTGATTTTGCTCTCGACGGGGCCGTATTCGCTGAATTCGAGTTGGTTCGTCCTCAGCTCTTCGAGTGCGGCCTCCAGGCCCGGCTGAAGCTTCTCGTAAGCGCCCAGAGCATAGAGCTTCGCGGGCGTCGCGTCCCACGATCTCCTCTTTCTTCAGATCTACGAGCTTCTCGGTGCCAGGATTGACCATGATGATCCTGGGCCAGGTTCCGCCTTTGCCGTCCGGCTCTCGTTTGGAGACGGCAATTGCTTCGGAAGCCGACAGCAAGACGCTCCGCATCAGCAGGAAGTCGCGGGAGTGGGAAAGCTCGATAGCCATCAGGTCCGCGAAAGACTGCAGGCTTTTTTCGTCATTGAGGGTGAATCGGGTGACGCTGCCTCGTCGGGACATCCTCAGCACGCCAACCGCTTGCTGGCCATAGCGTAGAGGCACAGCAAGGAACTGGCCCGTAAACCAGCTCTCGCCGTCGTGTTCGGGATGAACTGGGCTCTTTCGATCGAGTCCTGTCACCTCTAGGACTTCTTCCGGATCTCCCGTGCTCTTCAGCCGCAGCGCCCGATTAGTTTTGAAGACATATCCGGTAAGGCCCTGCCCCGAGCGGTAGATGACGGGGCCTTCTGTGCCGAGTTTCTCGTCCGTGCTGGCTGCCAGCCGGAGCTCGCCCTGATCTTCCAGGAAGAGAGTCGCCACGCCAGCCTCGTAGAGCGCCGCCAGATCCTTGACGATCCGCTTCAGGTCAGGTTTCTTTTCGAATTCTTTGCGCGCCACCTCTTGAAGCTTTTCGATCCGGGACCAGGCATCCATCTGGACCGCGGTCTGAATGGCGGTGGCGAGAATCTCTCCTGATTCCTGCAAGGCAAAAAGAGCCTGGGAAGCCGCGGGTTCTTCCTGGCCCGGCAAGGCGACGATGAGCCCCCAGTTGACTCCCTGACTCTGGACGGGGAAGGCAAGGATCTCAGAAGCGCCAGAAGCCTGGAAAAAGGACCGTTCGATTGCGAACCAGGAAGGCTTCAACCTTCCCTGAGGGATCGATGCCCTCATGGCCAGGAGTATGGCGAGTTGTGAATCCGGATCCTTTTCGTCCAGGGCCAGGTTCTGGGAACCGCAGGTCAGAGGAGATGTCTCTTCATCGAAGGCGACGACCAGGGCACCCTCGATTCCGGGGTGATCTGCGACGAGCCTCGCCATCAGATTGAGCTTCTCCGGAAGGCCTGAGCTTTTTTGTGAGGCCGTGATCGCCACGACCTCTTTGGAAATCTGAAGCGCAAGCTTCAGCCTTTCGCTAAGTTCTTCCGCCGGTACCGGCTGGGCAAGGTCGCGCATGGCTTTCAAATGAGCCCGGAGAGCCTTCTGTTGACCCTGGCATTGGCGCCGAAGATGTCGATGGCATGCTCCACGAAGTCCTGAATCTGTCCGCCATCACTCTGGATTCCCATTTCGGTAAGGGTCTTCAAAGCCAGCAAGCGGGTACTGAGATCTGGCGCATTGGCAAGCATTGCGGCGGCGATGTTCCAGTTCTGTTCCGCAACGTTGCCCTTTTCTACCGTGTCCTTGGCAGCCAGGGCTCGTTCGATGCAACGGCGGATCAAGGCGGCCATCGGATCCAGTTGTTTACGACGGGCCCGACCGCATCCTTCAAGGAGGCCCAGCCAGTCGGAGTGCTCGTTGTCACGGATTGCTACGATCCGATACGATCGAACCTCCCTGGCCTGCTGCGTTTCGAACATTTTCTTTTCAATCCATTCTTCGAGGTTCTCCGCGATTCCTTTGCCAGCTTCTTTGATCAGGAATCCAACTCGGAGCGTGGATTCTTCAGCCTTTTCGCTGCGCCGATATAGGAAGTTTCCGAGAGCGATCTGAAACGGGCGAAAATCTTCATACGTCGAACGTACGGCAAGCACCAGTTGATCCGCCAACTCCAGAATCGCCGCCCAGGCGGTCAACCCGAAACCGGCCTGAGGATCGATGAGCGTCCGCGCATAGAGTTCTTCGCCAAGGGCCGCGCGCAGCTCGAAAAGGAACGTGGGGCCGGTGTCTTCCCCCTCTTCATAGGCGTCTCCCAGGCGGCGCCTCGCCTCGCTTTGCAGCCGGTCCAAAGCTTCGGCCCGCTCTTCGTCGAGCCCGGGAGTGGAGCCAGTGCCGAATCCGCTCGGCAGGTAGTGAAGGTTGGGATGCTCCTCCGGCTTCGGCACCAGGACGTAGCCGGGGGCCAGGAGGGCTTTGCGCAGCCACTTCGGACGTTCGGCCGGTGGCGTCTTGTAGAAATCCACGATCAGGCCTCGGAGGCCCCGGCATTCGCCCAGACCTGCCGGTGCGAAATGGGTGTCCAGACCCGGAGAGTCGAGGTCGAAATCCATCACCAGCAGGCGGCCGCTGTTCGATTCGCGCAGCCTCTCCGCCAGGAGGGGAGCGGCTTGGGCGATCGCGGAGGTGCGCCCGACGCCTCCCCGGTAGGACCAGACGGTGGTGACGCGGCCCGGTTCCAAGTCAGTGTCCTCGCGGACGGCGATCCGCTCCGGAGTGAGCCAGGCCTTCCAGCTTTCTTCCTCCAGGCGGAAGTAGGGAGCCCGCCGGCGGTCGAGGCTCAGGCGCTTGCAGACTTCCAGCCCCTGGGGTGAGAGGGCGTAGAACGAGGCTTCGGGATTGCCTTGGGCCCGCCCCTGCATGCGGGTCAGGAGGTTTTGGTGGTCGAGGCTCACCAGGATCTGGCTGATCCGGGCCGGGGTGGGCGGGCGCATGAGGTTCAGGAGCTTCTGCACTTCGCCACGCCGCAAGTAGCGGTCGCGGTGGACGAGGAGAACGCGGAGGACTTCCCGCTCCATCAAGGAAAGGTCCCGGTTGGCCAGCCGGCTTTCGACGCGGGTTTCCGCCAGGGCTCCATCCGCGAGGTAGAGAGAGTCGAGGGTATGGCAGAGGGCGAGGGCGGCTTCCTCTTTGGGATCGGCGGGCTTGGGCAGAAACGCGCCGATGAACGGCTGGACGGACTGGAGATGGTTCAGCACCTCCCGGGGCGCGTCCGGCCGCCGGTGGGCAACACCTTGCCAGGCGAGCACCTGAGCCTGGCGGAGGAAAGGTCTGTAAGACTCGGGCCCTTGAATGTCCCCTTCGTGTTCCAGGCGGCTGAGAGCCTTTAAGAGCTGTTGCTCGAGGACGGCCAGGTCGCCGGAGGGACGCAGGGGCAAGGAAGGGGCATCAGCCATGGAAAACTCTCCTTGAGAGGATCGAGAGACCGGGAGGCGCGACCGGGCTGGAGGTCCAGGATGGGGCGAGGTAGTGGGGAAGGGTGGCCCATGAAGCGCCAGTGCTCATGCCTGGCGGAATGCCGGCAGGAGCACTTTCCTTTTTCTAACTCTTCCCGGAGAGGAAGTCAAGCCCTGTTTTTTGTTTTCTTACTGTTCGAGTCGGGCGGGATGTGGAGCCCGAGGTTGAGGACGAGACCGAGCTTCTTGTCGAGGCCTCCGAGCCAGGAGACCCCGGTCGGGGGTAAAGCCGTTTGCCATTCCTTATTTCCATCGGCGGACTTGAAGTAGCGGCACTCGGCTTCGCGGCCGCCGTAGCACCAGCGCACGCGTGTGGGGGCTGAATCTTTTCGCTCGAACAAGGCAAGGTCAAACTGGGCAAGATTTCGCGGAGACGTCGAAAGGCTCTCAGTGGCTTGGCAGATGCAGAAGGCGTTGACGACCAGAGTACCGATCCAGTGCCCGCTCATGTCCTCGGCAAAGGCGTCGAAGGGCTCGGTTTGGTGGGACATGGCCACGACGATCAGGAGGTCGGGCCGGAGGCGGCGGACCAGCGGGAGGTAGCCACGGTCGTCGGGAGCAATGGCGTCGGCGCAGATGAGGAAGGCGATCCGGCCGAGGGTGGTGTCGAGGATCTGGAGCTCCGCGCCGTATTCAATCCCTTCAAAGATCTCGAGAGGGCGGCCGTTGGAGTCGGCGGGTGTTCCCGGGAAGAGAACGGAGAGCTGTTTGAGAAACTTGGAAAAAATCCGGAACCGCCCCCGCTTCCGGTGGGTTGCCAGGCGAGCGCCGGTGTCGTTGAGGAGGACGAGCTCGTTGTGAGGCAGGGGGCCGTTCCAATCGTCCGCGGCCTTCCTCTCGCCGGCCCAGGAGTGGAAGCTTCCGGCGATGACGCCGTAGGGATGGAGCCCGCGGGTTTTCCTGAGGATCTCGGAAACGTGGCGAAGGGCCTCCGCGTCCACGGTCAGCTCGGGGAAGACCAGGAGGTGGACCTCTTCTTCCCGGGCGGCCTTGCAGATGGCTTCCAGGTGCTCGAGGAGGAGCTCCCGTTTTTCCATGGATTCTTCGGGATTGGCGCGGAAGAAGGCATGGTTGGCCGGGTTGACCTGGAATCGAGGATGAAAAGGCCCTTGCAGGGGGCAGAGCGCCACCCGAAACTGCTGGCGCTGGGCGGCAGGGCCGCTTTCCTGGAACAGTGGATGGGCTGGCCGGGGCGGCAGGACGCGCTTGAGCATGGGGAGTTGGGGGTCCGACTCCCAGAAGAACGCGAGCCGGCGGGCCACCGGGTTGTCCAGGCATGGCGGCGGCGACGGCGGCCTGCCCGGGCCGGCTTGTTTGTAGCGGCGGTCTCGTTCCTGAGCGAGGACGGAGGGCGGGCGGACCCAGTGGTGGACGACGCCGCCCAGAAAGCGCTTCTGTCCGATGAGGACTTCTTCGATCTCCGTCAGGGGTGGGATCTCCTCGACGTCGCCAGGGATTCCGGCGATGTAGCTCAGGGCACCGTCCACGACCTGGTAAAGGCCTGCGGCGTCGAGGTCGCCTGGGAGCTCTTCAAGTTGGAGGAGGAGGTTCTCTAGCTCCGCGGATGGGCGCAGGATGGGGTTGACGTGAGGAGCTCCAATGGAAGCGTCCCCAGGGCTTACCTGGAGTTGCTGGCCGATGGCGAAGAGATGGGCCGCCAAGTGGATGAACTGGTAGTCACCGAGGTGCCTGGCTTCACGGGCTTTCCTACGGACCAGATCCACGGCAGCACTCAAGAGCTCCGTCATAGAGAGATATCTCCCAGAAACGATATGAACAGGACTTTCGGGAATCTTAAAGCATGGCATGCCTTGGCCGTTGTGACAATGCCTGTCGCAAAGAGAACGCGAATCTTTTGCAGGCTAGGGGCCGTCCGCGGGCGTGCTGGAGGATCTGAGCTGGTGGGCCACGGATGCGGAGCGGCGCGACACTGACGCCGTATCCCGGCCCCATAAAGCAAAAGACCGGCCGGGGTTTGCCCCCGGCCGGCCGCATGTACAACGTTCCCGTCTGTCGCGGGGGCCTACACCTGGCGCTTGCGGCGCAAGGTGAACGCCGCGCTCAGGGCCAGCAGGGCGATGAGGACCGCGAGGCCGATTTCGTCGAGCGTCGGGATACCCGGCGTGAGAACCACGCCGACAACCGTGACTGCGCCGGCGGGCGGCGTCGGGTCGGTCTCGTTGCTGTCGGCGGTGGCCGTGTTCACGATCGGGCCCGTCGTGTTGACCGTGGCCGTGATGGTGCAACTCGCCGAGGCGGCCGCCGCCAGATTGCCGACGTTCCAAGTGACCGTCGGAGAGGCGAAGGCCGCCCCGCAGGAGTTGGAAACGTAGGTGACGCCCGCGGGCAGGGTGTCGGTCACCACCACACCGGTGGCGGGATCCGGACCGGCGTTGCTCACCATCAGCGTGTAGACCACGTTGCTGCCGACGCTGACGGTGCCGACCGGGCTCGAGGTCTTGGTCAGCGACAAGTCGGCCACGACCGGGGCGGTGAGCGTGTCAGTGTCGGTTGCGCTGTTGTTGGCAGCGTTTGGATCGGGTGTGCCGCTCGAGATCGTCGCGGTGTTGACGAGAGTACCGACCGCGGCCGCGTTGATCGTGCAGGTCGCGGTGTAGGTCACCGAGGAGCCGGAGGGGAGATTCAAGGCCGCATCGTTGATGTTGCCCGCGGCCGGTCCGGCGGTGTTGCCGGTGGCGCCGCCCGCGGCGACGCTGGTGTAGGAAACGCTGGAGCAGAACGCCGGGAAGGTGTCGGTCACGGTCGCCGGGTTCGCCGCCGTCGGGCCGGCGTTGGAGGCGACGATGGTGTAGGTCGTCGTGCCGCCCGCCGCAACGCTGGCGACGCCGTCGGTCTTGGTGATCGACAGATCGGCCGCGGCGCAGCTGAAGGTGTCGATGTCGAGCGACCAGCTGTCGAGGCTGCCGCCGTCACCGGTCAAGTCATCGGAGATGGTGATGGTCCACGTGCCGTTCGGATCCTCGCCGATGAAGGCCGCCAGGGGCTCTTCCGGGGTGAGCGGCGAGGCGAGGGTCAGGTTCACGTAGGCGTTGTCGGTCACCATGCCGTTGTTGGTGGTGTACGGCACCTGTCCGGCCGGGTTGGCGTCGTCATCCCACACCGTGCCGTTGAAGACGTTGTCGTTGCCCGCGCCGTTGTCGGTGGTGAGGGTCACGATGGTGCCCATGGGCGACATGATCGTGACGTCGAGGTCCGCCGCGAAGGTGTGGGTGAGGAAGGTCGTCAGGTTGACGTCGAGGATCGAGGTGCCGGCGCCGGCGACGACGACCGTCGAGGTCACCACCCCCGGTCCCGTCGGAATCGCGGTCGGCGTGGACTGGGTCACCGTCGGCACGACGGCCGTGATCGGCGCGTTGGGGAAGGTCGTCACGCCCAGCGACCAACTGTCGAGGCTGCCGCCGTCACCCGTCAGGTCGTCTGAAATCGTGATCGTCCACGTGCCGTTCGGATTCTCGCCGATGAACGCCCCCAGGGGCTCCTCGGGGGTGAGCGGCGAGGCGAGGGTCAGGTTCACGTAGGCGTTGTCGGTCACCATGCCGTTGTTGGTGGTGTACGGCACCTGGCCGGCCGGGTTGGCGTCGTCATCCCACACCGTGCCGTTGAAGACGTTGTCGTTGCCCGCGCCGTTGTCGGTGGTGAGGGTCACCACCGTGCCGGCGGGCGACGTGATGGTCATGTCGATGTCGGCCGCGAAGGTGTGCGTGAGGAAGGTCGTCACGTCGAGGTCGAACAGGTACGTCCCGACTCCGGAGACCACGACCGTCGAGGTCACCACCCCCGGGCCGGTCGGGACCGCGGTCGGCGTCGACTGGGTGAAGGTGGCTGTCGCCGTGCCGCATCCCGCCGGGGTCGTCGGCACGACTCTCGGCGTCCGCGCCGCCCGTGCGGCCACGGCACTGCCGCCGCCTCCCAGGTGGCCCGGATCGTCGCCGCCCATCGACGTCGAAAGCTCATGGTAGCGGGCCGCGAGAATGCTGTACGTCGAACGGGCCTGAGCGTCTCCGGCGAGCTTCGGCTTGAGGGTCTTCATCTGCGCCGCCAGGCTGTTCATCTCCTGGTAGGCCGCGTTCTTGTCGATCGCGGCCGAGGCCAGGCCCGCGCAGCAGAGCAGCGCGACGGCCACCAGGGCGATGCAAGCCTTCCAGGAGCTTCTTGGTTCTTCGAACCGACGGGACGCGGAAGCGTGATCTTCCATCGTGAACCCTCCTTACTGCTTAAAGAAAATTGCTTAGGTGATCCTGGCAGCCCAGTTGCCCCGGGGCTGGAGCCGCGGACACTGTTCTGCACGAAAGACGGCGAACTCTTGGAAATCTCCGCAAAGCGATCTCGGCCTTCCTTGTAACTAACGCCGGTGCAGCAGGATTTACGTCGAAGCGGGAACTCGTGCAGGAGAATACCTCAAGGCGCTGTAGGCCGCAACCTTTCAAGCGTAGGAGTGCTGCTATGCTTACATCCACGACCTTCAAGGAGGATCTGCCATGAGCTGGTACTTCGCGCGCGGAGGTGTCCGGACGGGTCCGGTCCCGAAGGAAGAGCTGGACCGTCAGGCCCGCACGGGGGGGCTCATTCCCTCGGACCTCGTCTGGACGGAGGGCATGGCGGAGTGGCAGCCGGCGGGCTCGGTTCCCGGCCTCTTTCCCGAAGGTGAGCCGGCCGCGCCGCCGGTTCCTTCCATGCCGCCGCCGCGGCCCGCCTCTCCTCAGCCGCCCCCCCGGCCGATGGGCGACGACGCGGTGATGCGGGCGATCCTGCCCGTGGGCCGTTCGGGCTGGGCCATCGCGGCCGGATACCTGGGTTTGCTGTCCCTGCTGGGGATTTTCGCGCCCTTTGCCCTCGCGACCGGTCTCCTCGCGGTCTTCGACATCAAACGGAATCCCCACAAGCACGGCATGGGCAGAGCCGTCTTCGGCATCGTCATGGGCGCTCTCGGCTGCGCCGGCATGGCCTTGATGCTGATCGCGGTAATTTCGCAAAGATAAATAACGGCCCGGCGCTGAGGGCGCTCAGGCCTGGACCACCGCCGGGCTCTCGTGGGCCCGCAGGAAAGTTTCCGGCCGGCTGAACACCTTGGCGATGTTCATCCCCTTGCGCAACGCGCCCAGGCTCACTTTGCCCGTGGCGAGGGCCGCGCCCAGGCCCAGGTAGGTGCGCAGCTTTCCGCGGTGGCGGTAGCGCACGTCCAGCACGTGCCGCCAGAGACCCGAGTACTCCTCGTAGAAGTCGCGCAGAGGCAGCTTCGTGGGGAGCACGGTGTGGATGATGTCGTACATCTCCCAATCGTGGGTCGTCACCTGGTGGCGGGCGGTCTCCCAGAGGTCCGTGCCCGGCAGGGGAGTGAGCACCGAGAAGCCGCTGTTGTAGGCGCCGGTCTCCTCGATCCATGCCCGGAGCCGCGCGAAATCCTCGTGGTCCCAGCCGGGATCGACGATGAAATTGGGCGTATAGCCCACTCCCAGCTCTTTCAGGATCGACAGCGCGCGGACGTTGTTCGACGCCGTGTTGCTCTTGTTGACCGACTTGAGCCCCTCGTCCGTCACCGATTCGAGGCCGAGGAAAATCGCCAGGTGCCCACAGTCCTTCCACATCTCCACCAAGTGGGGGAACTTGCAGATGATGTCCGTCCGCGTCTGCACGGTGAAGTACTTCCTGATCCCGGCCGCCTTGATCTGGCGCGCCATTTCCTCGCCCCGCCGAACGTCCATCCAGAAGATGTCGTCCGTGATGAACACGTTGGGCGCCTCGATGGCCTTCAGCTCGGCCACCACCCGCTCCGGCGACTTCTCGCGGAACGTGCTGTGGTGGAACTTCCAGACCGAGCAGAAGTTGCACTTGAAGGGGCAACCGCGGGCCGTCTCCATGAGTGCCAGCGGTTTGCGGAAATTGATGTAGTAGCTGGGCGCATAGCGGGCGATCAGGTGCCGGGCCGGCAAGGGGAGGGAGTCGAGGTCGTCCCGCATGGGCGCCGGTCCCGTGGCCTTCTGCCCGCCGTCCTTCTCGAGATTGAGCACCAGCCCCGGCACGGTCTCCAGATCGGTCCCGCGCCGCAGCGCGTCCACCAGCGGCGGCATCACCTCCTCGCCGTCCCCCACCGCGATGGCGTCCACGGCCGGGTGCTGGAACCATCCCGGCTCGCGGGACGCGTCATGCCCGCCCACCAGGATGAACGCCTCCGGCAGCTCGCGCCGTACCCGCTCGGCCAGGCGGAGCACGCGGAACCTCTCGGTGGTGAAGTTGCACTGAAGGCCGACCACGTCGGGAGCGAAGCTCCGGCAGAGGGCCATCCCCTGCTCCTCGCCGTCGATCCGGAAATCGATCACCGCGCAGGTATGCCCCTCCGCCTCCAGGACGCCGGCGATGGAGATCGGCCCCAGGGGCTCGACGAAGGTCAACATTTCGAGACCCAGAATGCCCCCGATCGGGGGTTTCAGGAAAACGATCTTCATAACGCCCTCCAAAGCTGTGAAGTATTTCACCGATTGGAGCAGAGTTCGGTGGGGGTGTCAAATGCTTCTTGGGACATTTGCGCTGACGCCTGCGGCGGCCAGCCGGGACTGGAGGGGCCACAGACGGTGCCCGCGGGCCCGGCGGTCTCCACTCCCTGGATCGCGCCTCCCGGCCTCGGCTCTCTTCTCTCGGAGGCGCTCGCGGGCGCCCCCGTTTGGGCGTTCATGCCGAAATATCGATCTGTAGCAAGATTATTCAATTTGCTTTACGGCCAGGATCTCGGATGCTATATCCCTATCAGCAGGAACCGTGAAAGCGGACTCTGGAACCCATGGTCCACCTGGGGGTGGACCGGGTTTGGGACTCGTGTCGCCTCCAGAGCCGGCGCTGGATGGGAGAGCCATGACCGGGAAGCGATTGCTGAATTGTCTGCTGGTGTTCGTAGGGATTGGGTTCGCTTTGTTCGCCTCGCCGCGGTCCGCGGTGGCCGGCGACCTCGCGAACGCGCGGCTGCTCATCGCGGGCAGCCGGCTCACGGTGTCTCCCGAGAGCCAGACGGTTCCTTTCGACACGCCGACCATCGTCGAGACCCACGTCGAGGGCTATGACGCCAGCCGGGGAATCCTGCCGAGGGACCTGCGGGTCGTCGCCGACTTCACGGGACCCGAGGTGGACGGCATCCTGGTCCTGGAGACGGTGCCCAACCAGCCGTTCCGCATCCCCCGCCTGCGCCTTAAGGGCGAGTACCGCCTGGACAACATCCGCCTCATGCAGGGCGACGACCTTCTGGCCTACGCCGAGCCCCGCTCGGCGGCGGTGCTGGTGACCCAGGTCCTCATCACCCGCGTGACCTCGCGGGCCTTGACCCTCGACGAGATCCGCAGCTACGGCATCGTCGTCGACGATGACAGCTTCCAGGCCTTCAACTTCACGTTCGCCTTCGCCGTGGCGGGTGAGACCGTCAACTACAACCTGCCGGTCGTCTACTTCGGCCCCGGCAAGGACCAGCAGGCGATCCTCTGGGACCACATGAGCTATGAGGCGCCGCCCTGGCAGGCGACGTCGCAGCGTTTCGAGCCGCCGCGGATGGCGCCGTTCCAGCTCAAGCTCGAGTCGGACGACTCGGGGGACACCACCTACGGCGGCTGTCTCGACCCCGAGGGGGACTGCACGCGCGGGGACCAGATCCCCATTCCCGGCGTGATCATGTTTCCCACGGACGTCTCTTTGCTCCACCAATTCTTCTCGGTGATGCTGATCGCCCAGAACGGCGCGCCGGCGGGCGACCGGCTGGAGATCCACGACCTGACGGCCCGGATCACGCTCCCTCCGGGGCTGCGCCAGGCGAAGACCGAGCCGCCGACTCCGCTGGGGGTGCCGGTGCCGGTGCGCGTTCCCGGTCCCGACGGCCGCCTCGGCACCGGCGACGACCTCACCTTCCTCGTGGCCCAGGCTGCCGGGCAGGCCGAGGTGCTGGTCGAGGGGCTGCGGGAAGGCACCCACGTGGTCAAGTTCGATCTCGAAGGCGTGCTCACCGGGCTCGCCGACGGCGAGGTCCGCCGGATCAGCGGACAGGCCCAGGGCGCCGTCATCGTCCGCGACCCCACGCTCAACGTCACCATCACCCACCCGGACGTGGTGCGCACCGACGAGGAGTACAACCTGCTCCTCACGGTCACCAACACGGGCACGGCTCCGGCCAACCTGCTCAAGGTCAAGCTGCCGCTCGAGAAGCTCTCGGGCGCCGAGGTGGTAGGGGAGAACGAGAAGACGGTCACCATCCTTCCCGGCGACGCCGAGCTGGTGGAGTTCCGCCTGCGCTCGAAACGGACCGGGCGGGTGGTGGCGACGGCCGTGCGCAGCTCGTCGCAGATCATTCCCACCTTCGAGCTGACGGTGGGGGTCGGGGAGAACGGCATTCCGCTCTCGCCCGCCACCATCATCCTGCCGCGCTCCGCCGGCGTGCTGCCGGCGGACCTGCTGCGCAATTCGCTCAACCTGGTGGGGCTCGGCTTCTCGCTCGCCACGGCACCGCCGTCGCTCTTGCGCTCCGACCTGCCGCGGGTGGCGCGGTCGATGGTGGACAACCGCGTCTACCAGCTCGCCCAGACCGGGCGCCACGTGGCCCTGGGCGAGGACCTCTTCGACAGCGCCGCCCAGCTCGCGGCCGAGTGGACCGGAGCGCGGGACGCCGACTGGGAATGGGACCTGCTGCGGCGCACCACCCAGAAAGGCGCGCGGGTGGGGGCCTCGCTGGGCGCGATTTTCGCGGCGGAGGCGGCGGCCACGACACCCCGGGCCGCGTTCGACCGTTTCGTCAAGACCACGGGGTATCTGCCGGTGCTGGACGGCGCGCTCGCCACGGGAGCGGGCGTCGCCCTGGAAATCGAAAGCCGCACCGGCGGCCAACGCCTCCGGGGCGGCGGCAATGACGCGGCCCGCCTGCGCGAGCTCCCCTTCGCGGACCTCTACGTGCTGGGCGCGAGCTCCCAGATGGCCGTGATGGCCGTGCCGGAAGAAGGGGGCTACCGGGCAACTCTCCGCGCGGCGAGCGCGGTCTCGGCGGGGCTCCACGTGCTGGTACCCGACGGCAACGGCACCTTGCGCACGGTGCGTTGGGACAACGTGCCGCTCTCCGCCGGCGGCCTGGCGACGGTCGATTTCAAGGCCGGAGATTCATCGTTCACGTTGTCGGTCGACAGCCAGGGTGACGGCACGGTCGACGACCAGGTACCCGGCACGGTCCAGGTCCTCACGCGCCGGCCGTTCCAGGTCTTGGGCGCCATGCTCAACCTCGAAGCGGATCCCACGGGGCACGTGGTCGACGTCCTGTTCACGAGCGACGTCGACTGGCGGACCCTTTATCCCCGGGACCCTCGCCACTTCACCATTCCCGGCAAGGTCTCGGACGGCGCCAACGTCCCCACCGAGCAGGACGTTTTGGACGCCAACCGCAACACCGTCGAGAACTTCTTCAAGGGGCTGAGAAACGCCCGGGTCGTGCGCGTCACCTTCAACAACCCCTTGAGCCCCTACGTGGCGCAGAACCTGACGGTGAGCGCGGTCAAGAACCCGCTCGGCGAGCAGGTCGTCTCCTCGACGGTGGTGGTGCGCATTCCGCCCACGGCCCAGCCGGGAACGCTGGTGGCCGGCAAGGTCTACGGGCCGGACGGCCAGCCCGTGCCGTTCGCCGAGGTGGTGCTGCGGGAGGGGGACCCTTGCCTGTTCTGCGAAGAAGGGTGCCGCACCCACAAGACCGCGATCGTGCGCGCGGACGCCCAGGGAAGCTTCCTTTTCGACTACGTGCGCCAGACCGCCTGCAGCGACGTCTACCAGCTCAAGGCCACCGACTCGACCTCGGGCTACAGCGGCTCGGCCACCGGGCGGGTGCGTTTCGTGGGCTCCGTCGTGCAGCTCGACGTCCTCATGCTGGGGCGCGGCACGATCCGCGGCCGGGTCACCTACGAGGACGGCACCGTGCCCACGGACGCGCGGGTGATCGCCGAGAGCCCGGTGTTCCGGGAAGGGCGGAGCGCGAGCATCGACGCCAATGGCAACTACACCGTGGCCGACGTGCCGGTGGGCACGATCACCCTTTCGGCCAACGACGGCCAGGGGCGCTTCGTGGTCAAGACGGTCGAGGTTCCGGCGGCCGGCAGCGTGGTCGATCACAACCTGGTGATCCTGCGCCTTCCCACGGCACCCCCGACCAACGGCGAGGTGCGGGGCCGGATCCTGCGGCCGGACGGCGAGACGCCGGTCTCGAGCGCCTACGTGGCGCTCTACGTCAACGGCAACCTGGTCGGCACCCGCCGCAGCAACTCGGACGGCACGTTCGACTTCGGCCTGGTGCCGGCGGGGCGCGGCGAGATCGAAACGTTCGAAGGCGAGACGGGGCAGTCCGGCGTCCAGGTCTTCTTCGAGCTCAAGCCCGACCAGGTGAACACCGTCAACCTCGTCATGCGCGATCAGCGCGGCGTGGTCGAGGGGTACGTCTACAAGCAGCAGAACGGCACCACCACGCCGATGTTCGGCGTCATCGTGTGGGCCGAGGGAACGCCGTTCAAGACGGTGACCAACGCCGCCGGTTTCTACCGGCTGGAAGGGGTCTACGCGGGCACGCGCAACATCTCGGCCGCCGACCTGGAGAAGAAGGTCAAGCTGTCGGAAACGGTGACCATCGGCACGGAAGGGCAGGTGGTCAACCGCAACTTCTACTTCCAGGGCGTGACCACGGTCGGCGGCATCGCCGGCGAAGTGCTGGGCTTCGACGGCTCCCCCGTGGCGGGCGCCACGGTGCACCTGGCGGCCTCGGACCAGCAGTGGTACCGCACGGCCACCACCAACAGCTCCGGCCGCTTCACCTTGCCCGACCTGGGAGTCGGCACCTACGGGGTCCACGCCTTCAAGGCGAGCGCCGGCGGCAAGACCACGGCGGTCATCCGGTTCACCGGCGACACGCCGTTCGTCACCATCCGCTTCAAGCGGGGAACGATCCGGGGCACGGTCAAGGCCGAGAACGATTCCGGCCAGCCGGTGGGCATCACCGCCATCGTCACCTACCGCACCACGGCCGTGCGCTTTGAGCTGGTGGGGCTCGACGCCGAGTCGCACAACGTCACCACCAACGCCGACGGCACCTACGAGATCCCCAACGTGCTGGTGGGCCCCTATGTGCTCACCGTCACCAACGCGTTCTACGGCAGCAAGACCGTGCGCTCGGAGCTGGTGGAAAACGGCGAGGTCCACACCCAGGACTTCCTCTTCGAACGGAACCTGACGGGAACCATCCGGGGCCGGGTGCTCGGCCAGGACGGAGTCACCCCGGTCCAGGGCGCGACGGTCAAGCTCCACCATCCGAATTTCTCGGACTACGACAAGACGACCGGCGCCGACGGCCGCTTCAGCTTCGAGCTGGTGCCGCCCACGGGATGGGCGTTCCCCATCGAGGCGGTCACCGACGACGGCGTGATCTTCCGCAAGGCCGAGAGCTGGTTGCGTTTCAACCAACGCGGCCAGGAGCTCGACGTCGACATCGTGCTGCCCAAGCAGGGCTCGGTTTCCGGCCGCGTGACCGATGCCAACGGCGTGGCGGTGCCGGGCTCCGTGGTGACCCTCCAGGAGGGCTCCTATCCGCGCCGCACCCTGGTGGTCAACGCCGACGCCCAGGGGAGCTTCGAGTACCACAACGTCTTCGCCGGCATCGTTACTCTCTCGGCGCGGGCGCCGTCGCTGGGCGGCCTGGGCGGCAAGACCACCGTCGAGATCAAGCAGGAAGGGGAGGACGTGGCCGGCGTCACCATCTTCCTGGAGGCCACGGGGAAGCTCCAGGGGCAGGTGACGAGCCCGGTCGACGGCTCCACCGTGCCTTCCTGTGAGGTCCGCCTCTACCGCTGGGGGTACTTCTTCGACGTCATCAACGCCGATGCCGAGGGGCGCTTCGAGTTCAACCTGCTGCCTCTGGCCGACTACTCCGTCATCGCTTTCGATCCCCGGACCGGCCGCCACGGCAAGAAGGCGGGCCTGCGCGTGGCCGCCAACAACGACGTCGTCACCGGCAACGTGCTCCTGGAGGCGCGCGGCATCGTCGACGGCCACCTCTTCGAGCCGGGCTCGACGGTGGCCATTCCGGGGGCCACGGTGCGCCTCGGCGTATCGTCGATCGCGGGCTTCACCACCTACAGCAGCACGGGCGCCGACGGCCTCTTCGAGTTCCTGGGCATCCCCCAGGGAGACTTCACCCTGTTCAGCCGGGAGCCCGGCGGGCGCCGGGTCGCCAACGGCCGGGGCGAGATCTTGTCGGAAGGGCAGCGGGTCACGGTCGACCTGTTCCTCGAGCGTCAGGGCACCGTCCAGGGGAGCGTGCTCAACCCCCTGGGCGCGCCGGACGGCGTCTTCCCCAACGCCAACACCCTCATCCGCCAGGACGGCCAGATCATCGGCGCCACACTCGACAGCCAGTATCAGTTCAACGGCGTCATCCTCGGCCACGACTTCCAGGTCATCTCCTCGGAGGTCGGCGGACAGCACCGTACCGACCGCTGGGGACGCCTCTCGGACACCGCTCCGCTGACGTTCGACGTGCGCATGCATCCGCTGGGCTCGGTGGTGGTCGACGTCCAGGACAGCTTCGGCAACCCCGTCGCCGCCGCGGCCGTCGAAGTGACCAACGACGGCTATTACGGCTTCAAGCGGTTCGTGGGCGACACCGGCACCGATAATTCGATCACCTTCCAGAACGCCGGAGAAGGAGGGGTGGCAGCCTACGCGCGCAATCCGCTCAACGGCCTGCGCGGCTCGGCCTCGGCGCGCCTCACTCAGGATGGCGAGATCGTCCACATCCTGGTCAAGCTCGAGAATTCGGGGGAGATCAAGGGCACCGTGGTGGGAGCCGACGGGGTGACGCCGTCGGTCAGCGCCCGCGTCTACCTCCAGATCGCCGGCCGGACCCTGACGGCCACCACGGACGAGGCCGGCTTCTTCAGCCTCCCCTCGGTGCCCATGGGTGGTTTCCTCCTCGCCATTCAGGAGGCCTTCGGCCCGGGCAACCGCGAGATCCGCGGCAGCCTGACCAGCAACGGCCAGGTGCTCGACCTGGGCACGGTGGTGCTCGACGACACCAGCCCCCGTGTGGTCGAGGTGACGCCGGCCACCGGCACGGTCGACGCGCCGCTCAACACCTACGCCCTGGTGCGTTTCAGCGAGGCGATCGACAAGACGCGCGACACCGCCACCAACATGGTCCGCCTGGAGACCTCGAACGGCTCCGGCGTGAGCGCCTCGGCAGCCTGGCTCGAGGGCGACACGGTGCTGCGCATCACGCCGAGCCAGCCGCTGGCCAACTTCACGACCTACCGCATCCGGGTCTCCGGCAACATCTACGACCTGGCGGGCCGGCGCTTGGCCGAGGCGGTGCAGACGAGCTTCACCACGGCCGACGTGCTGCCGCCGGTGGTCATCGAGGCCTACCCTTCGAACAATGCCAAGCAGGTGCCGCTCGCGGCGCAGATCCGCCTGACGTTCAACGAGCCGGTCGACTACTTCTCGCTGTCGGGCAACCATGTCCAGCTCCGGGACGTGACGTCGGGAACCGACCTCTCGACCACCTTCCAGCTCGACACGGCCGGTCGCACGGCGACGATCAACCCGGTCGTGGGGCTGGTGGACGGCCACGCCTTCCAGATCACGGTCAACGGCATCGCCGACCGGGTCGGCAACCTCATGGTGGTGCCCTTCACGAGCACGTTCTTCGCGCTCGACACGACGCCGCCCACGATCTCGAACCTCCTGCCCGCCGAGGGTGCCAACCTCACCTCGGGGGACCGCATGACGGTGAGCGCCACGGTGACGGATACCGCGGGGGTGACCGGGGTCGCGTTGCGGATCGGCCGCTGGGTCCTGGTCGACAACCAGGCGCCCTACTCCTTCAACGTGCCCGTGCCGGTGGTGGCGCCGGCGGCCGACGCCACGATCGAGGCTCGAGGCCACGGACGCCTGGGGCAACCGGGTGGCGGCCGTGCGCACGGTCCACGTCCAGCCGCGCACGAACACGAACCCGCCGGTGGTGGACCTGTCCTGCGTCGGCGGGCGCGTGGTGGCCGGGGCCGCTCTCGAGCTGCCGGTCCGCGTGGCCGATGACGAGGGGATCGAGAGCTACCGGGTCCTGGTCAACGGCACGGTGATCCTGGACGTGCCGTTCGTCGACCAGGCGAGCGTGGTTTCCTCCGCGCCCTGGACGGTGCCGGCCACGGCCTCGCCGGGAGACGTCATCACGGTGCGCCTGGAAGCGCGCGACTTCGCGGGCCAGGTCGGCTCGACCGAGGCCACGCTGACGGTGACCGCGGGTACCTTCCTGTCGGGTGACCGCACGGTCGCGGACACGTACGCGGGCCAGACGCTGATGCTCTCCAAGGGCACGTTCACGGTCAACGGGCCTCTCCACGTGGGAGACCTGATCCTCCAGGCCGCGGTGCTCAAGTCCGCCGCCTTGGGGTCGGTGAACGTAATCGCCACGGGCCGGGTGGAAGTCTCCTGCAGCTCCCGGATCGACGTGACGGGGCTGGGGTATGCGGGCGGTGGAGCGGGTCACCCGGATGGTTATGCGCCGGCGGGTGTGACGCCGTCCTCAGAGTTTGCGGGTGGCAGCCACGGTGGCCGGGGTGGCCGTCCCACGGCGGGCGATACCTACGACAGCGTCTACGAGCCGACGCTGGGCGGCGGCGGTGGCGCGACCAAGGTGAACTACACGCCGAACACCGGCGCCGGCGGTGGCGTGGTCCGAATCGAGGCCGGCCAGGTGGAGCTGCTGGGTGAGATCCAGGCCCGGGGCGTGGACTTCTGCGGCTCGCCCGGCGCGGGAGGCAGCGTCTCCATCCAGGCCACCACGGTGAGCGGCACGGGCGTGATCGACGCTTCGGGCGGCAACCGGACCTGCGTGGGCGACGTCAACCCTGGCGGCGGCGGCCGTGTGTCGATTGTCACCGGTGCCTTCAACGGCTTCGACCCGGCGACCCAGGTCAAAGCCTGGGGCGGCCAGAACTACGAATCGGTGAAGACCTACGCGGCTCCAGGCACGGTTTTCTTCAAGGCGTCGGGAGATGTCTACGGCACTCTGATGCTGGACGCGGGCGTGTTCAATGGCGCGGACCGGGTGAGCCCGTCGACGCAGTTGCCCGTCCTGGGCGGCGGTGCGGTGACGGGAACGGAAGTGGCCGGCGCGGACCTGTGGGTGAGCGCCTCTCCGGGCTTCGCGGCGAAGTGGCTGAAGGCCTGGGTGCGGTTGAAGGGCACGGGCGGCGCGGACCTGGGCGTGTTCCAGGCGGTGGCGATCGACGGCGCTGGGCGGCTGCGGCTGGCCGGCGCGGGTGGGGCCTCCGGGGTTGCCAGCTACCAGGGCGAATACCGGTTCGACCGGGTCGAGTTGCGGCACGGCGCGGGCCTCGATTCCCAGGATGCGGTGCAGGCCACCGACAGCGTGTTCAGCGGCAACGCCCGTCTGGACGGGCCGGTGGTGGGCACCACGGCCACGGTGCGTACGGGCGCGGTGCTGCGACCTGCCCGGGGTGATCTGCGGATCTCTCTCTCCGGCAAGCTGACCATCGAAGCCACCGCCCGGCTGGACGTTTCGGGCCAGGGTTACGCGGGCGGCACCGGTGGCCATCCGGATGGCTACGCGCCGTCCGGAGTAGCGGGGTCGTCGGAGTTCGCGGGTGGCAGCCACGGCGGCCGGGGTGGGCGTTCCACGGCGGGTGAGGTGTACGACAGCGTCTACGAGCCGACGCTGGGCGGTGGCGGTGGTGCCAGCAAGACGAACTACACGCCGAACACCAGCGCGGGCGGCGGCGTGGTGCGGATCGAGGCCGGTGAGGTGGAGCTTCTGGGTGAGATCCGGGCTCTGGGCATTGATCTCTGCGGCTCGCCAGGAGCGGGTGGCACCGTCTTGATTCAGACCGCCACGATGAGCGGCACGGGGTCGATCGACGCCTCGGGCGGCAACCGGACCTGCGTGGGCGACGTGAACCCTGGGGGTGGTGGGCGTGTGTCCATCGTGACGGGCGTCTTCAACGGCTTCGATCCGGCGGTTCAGATCAAGACCTGGGGCGGCCAGAACTACGAGACGGTGAAGACCTACGCGGCACCCGGAACGATCTTCTACAAGAAGAGTGGGGACACCTATGGCTCGTTGCTGATCGATGCCGGTGAGGTGAACGGTGTCGACCGGGTGAGCCCTGCGACGGAGCTGCCTGTCCTTGGAAGCGGCGCGGTGACGGCCACGGCGGTTGCCGGTGGCGACCTGTGGTTGAGCACGGGCTCGGGCTTCGCGGCGAAGTGGCGGGGTGCCTGGGTGCGCCTGCGGGACGGCTCGGGAGCGGACGTGGGGACCTTCCGGGTGGCGGAGATCGACGGCACGGGCCGGCTCCGGCTGGCCGGCGCGGGGAGCGTGACGGGAGTGGCGAGCTATCAGGGCGAGTACCGGTTCGACCGCATTGAGTCGAGGAATGGCAGCGGTCTGCAGGCCGGCGATCCCATCGTGGGTCCCGAGCTGGTGCTGGAGGGCAACGCCCAGATCAGCGGCACGGTCTCGGCGGCCAACGTCCTGATCAAGAGCGGCGCGGTGGTCCGTCCCGCGACTGGCGGCGAGCTGCGGATCGTCACTCCTGGCCGTCTGACGGTCGAGGCGGGCGCGGTGCTGGAGCTTTCGGGTTTGGGTTACGCGGGGGGAGGAGCAGGTCATCCGGATGGTTATGCGCCGGCGGGCGTGACGCCGTCATCCGAGTTTGCTGGTGGCAGCCACGGTGGCCGGGGTGGCCGTCCCACGGCGGGCGATACCTACGACAGCGTCTACGAGCCCACGCTGGGGGGCGGCGGTGGCGCGACCAAGGTGAACTACACGCCGAACACCGGCGCCGGCGGCGGCGTGGTCCGAATCGAGGCCGGCCAGGTGGAGCTGCTGGGTGAGATCCGGGCCCGGGGTGTGGACTTCTGCGGCTCGCCCGGCGCGGGCGGTAGCGTCTCCATCCAGGCCACCACGGTGAGCGGTACGGGGCTGATCGACGCTTCGGGCGGCAACCGGACTTGCGTGGGCGACGTCAACCCGGGCGGCGGCGGCCGTGTGTCGATTGTCACCGGTGCCTTCAACGGCTTCGACCCGGCGACCCAGGTCAAGGCCTGGGGCGGCCAGAACTACGAGCCCGTGAAGACCTATGGGGCACCGGGAACGATCTTCTACAAGAAGGGTACGGACACCTACGGCTCCCTGTTGATCGATGCCGGTGAGGTGAACGGTGTGGATCGGGTGAGCCCGGCGACCGAGCTGCCGGTCCTGGGGAATGGGGCGGTAACCGCTACGGCGGTTTCGAGCACGGACCTGTGGGTGAGCGCAGGCTCGGGCTTTGCGGCGAAGTGGCGGGGTGCCTGGGTGCGCCTGCGGGACGGCTCGGGAGCGGACGTGGGGACCTTCCGGGTGGCGGAGATCGACGGCACGGGCCGGCTCCGGCTGGCGGGCGCGGGGAGCGTGACGGGGGCGGCGAGCTATGCGGGCGAGTACCGGTTCGACCAGGTCGAGTCGAGGAACGGCAGTGGCCTACAGGCCAGCGATCCCATCGTGGGTCCTGAGCTGGTGCTGGAGGGCAACGCCCAGATCAGTGGCACGGTCTCGGCGGCCAACGTCCTGGTCAAGAGTGGCGCGGTGGTGCGCCCCGCGACGGGCGGCGAGTTGCGGATCGTCACTCCGGGCCGTCTGACGGTCGAGGCGGGCGCGGTGCTGGAGCTTTCGGGTCTGGGGTACGCGGGCGGGGGCGGGGGTCATCCGGATGGCTACGGGCCGGCGGGTGTGACGCCGTCATCGGAGTTCGCGGGAGGCAGCCACGGTGGGCGGGGCGGCCGTTCGACGGCGGGGGAGGTCTACGATAGCGTCTACGAGCCGACGCTGGGCGGTGGCGGCGGCGCCACCAAGACGAATTACACGCCGAACACCGGTGCCGGCGGCGGCGTGGTGCGGATCGAGGCCGGCGAGGTGGAGCTGTTGGGTGAGATCCGGGCTCGGGGTGTGGACATCTGTGGCTCGCCCGGCGCGGGCGGGAGCGTCTCCATTCAGGCCACCACGGTGAGTGGCCCGGGCGTGATCGACGCCTCGGGCGGCAGCCGGACCTGCGTGGGCGAGGTGAACCCGGGTGGCGGCGGCCGGGTTTCGATTGTCACCGGTGCCTTCAACGGCTTCGATCCGGCATCCCAGATCAAGGCCTGGGGCGGCCAGAACTATGAGGCGGTGAAGACCTACGCGGCTCCGGGGACGGTGTTCTTCAAGAAGTCGGGCGACGTCTACGGCACTTTGTTGCTGGACGCGGGCGTGGTGAGTGGCGCGGACCGGGTGAGCCCGCCGACGCAGTTGCCCGTCCTGGGTGGTGGCGCGGTGACGGGCACGGAAGTGGCTGGTGCGGACCTTTGGGTAAGCGCTTCTCCGGGCTTCGCGGCGAAGTGGCTGAAGGTTTGGGTGCGGCTCAAGAGCACGGGCGGAGTGGATCTGGGCGCTTTCCAAGCGGTGGCGATCGATGGCACCGGCCGTCTCCGGCTGGCCGGCGCGGGCGAGGTGTCCGGCGTCGCCAGCTACCAGGGCGAGTACCGGTTCGACCGTGTCGAGCTGCGTCATGGCGCGGGTCTCGATTCCCAGGATGCGGTGGAGTCCACGGACGCCATCTTCAGCGGTAATTCCCGGCTGGACGGTCCGGTTGTGGGCTCCACGGCCACGGTGCGTACGGGTGCGGTTTTGCGTCCCTCCCGGAGTGATTTGCGGATCTCTCTTTCCGGCAAGCTGACGGTCGAGGCCAATGCGCGTCTGGACGTTTCGGGCCAGGGCTACGCGGGCGGCACCGGTGGCCATCCGGATGGCTACGCGCCGTCCGGAGTAGCGGGGTCGTCGGAGTTCGCGGGTGGCAGCCACGGCGGCCGGGGTGGGCGTTCCACGGCGGGTGAGGTGTACGACAGCGTCTACGAGCCGACGCTGGGCGGTGGCGGTGGTGCCAGCAAGACGAACTACACGCCGAACACCAGCGCGGGCGGCGGCGTGGTGCGGATCGAGGCCGGTGAGGTGGAGCTTCTGGGTGAGATCCGGGCTCTGGGCATTGATCTCTGCGGCTCGCCAGGAGCGGGTGGCACCGTCTTGATTCAGACGGCCACGATGAGCGGCACGGGATCGATCGACGCCTCGGGCGGCAACCGGACCTGCGTGGGCGACGTGAACCCTGGGGGTGGTGGGCGTGTGTCCATCGTGACGGGCGTCTTCAACGGCTTCGATCCGGCGGTTCAGATCAAGACCTGGGGCGGCCAGAACTACGAGACGGTGAAGACCTACGCGGCACCCGGAACGATCTTCTACAAGAAGAGTGGGGACACCTATGGCTCGTTGCTGATCGATGCCGGTGAGGTGAACGGTGTCGACCGGGTGAGCCCTGCGACGGAGCTGCCTGTCCTTGGAAGCGGCGCGGTGACGGCCACGGCGGTTGCCGGTGGCGACCTGTGGTTGAGCACGGGCTCGGGCTTCGCGGCGAAGTGGCGGGGTGCCTGGGTGCGCCTGCGGGACGGCTCGGGAGCGGACGTGGGGACCTTCCGGGTGGCGGAGATCGACGGCACGGGCCGGCTCCGGCTGGCCGGCGCGGGGAGCGTGACGGGAGTGGCGAGCTACCAGGGCGAGTACCGGTTCGACCGCGGAGAAGCTCCGCAACGGTTCTGGCCTTGATGCCCTGGATTCGCTGTTCATGACGCAGTCGGTGTTCGGCGGCGATGCCAAGCTGACCGCCGACATGACCGGCGTGACCTCTACCGTGGCCGCGGGAGCGGTACTGCGTCCGGCCCGAGGGAGCAATCTGAAGGTCTCTCTCAGCGGCAAGATGGCCATCGAAGCCACCGGTCGGTTGGACGTGACGGGCGTGGGCTACGGGGGCGGCACCGGCGGGCATCCGGACGGCTACGCGCCGACGGGTGTGACGCCGTCGTCGGAGTTCGCGGGAGGCAGCCACGGTGGCCGGGGTGGCCGTCCGACGGCGGGTGAGGTGTACGACAGCGTCTACCAGCCCACGATGGGCGGTGGCGGCGGCGCCAGTAAGACGAATTACACGCCGAACACGACCGCCGGCGGCGGCGTGGTGCGGATCGAGGCCGGCGAGGTGGCGCTGCTGGGTGAGATCCGGGCCCGAGGCGCCGACATCTGCGGCTCGCCGGGAGCGGGAGGCACTGTCTTCATCCAAGCGAGCTTAGTGAGCGGCTCTGGCCTGATCAACGCTTCGGGTGGCAACCGGACTTGCGTAGGTGAAACGAACGCGGGCGGAGGCGGACGGGTGTCCATCCTCACCGGCGCCTTCAATGGCTTTGATCCAGTCCTCCAGGCGCGAGCCCGGGGCGGGTCCGATTACTCGCTGCAGAGCTTCGCCGGGGCAGGTACGGTCTACTGGAAGAGCACGGGCCAGACCTATGGGTCCCTGCTGATTGATCAGGGCCTTACTTCGGCGACTTCCGTGGTCACGACCACTCTGCCGGCGATCGGTAAGAGCACCGTGGGGGCGGTCACGGTCGAAGGGATCAACGCGTGGATCGAGCCTCAGGATGCGAACGCCAAATTCGGCCTCGGAGTGGTGGGAATGTGGGTCCGCGTCAACGGCACGGACTACCCGGTGATCGCCCAGAGTGATGACCGGCGTCGACTGCTCCTCTCGGGCGCCGCGGGAGCGGTTTCGGTGGGGCAGACCTATCTCGGCATCTACAAGCTCGACGCCCTGACGGTGAAGGGCCGGGCCTCCCTCCAGCTCCTGGATGGCTTGGTGACGGCGACCCAGACGGTGGCTTCCGGCTCCACCCTGACCCTCTACGACCTGACGCCGCCCACGGTGACGGTCACCCAGCCGGCGGCGGGCACCGAGTACACGCCGGGCCAGACCCTCGCCGTCACGGCGACGGCGACGGACGACCGGGGCATCGCCTCCGTGACTTTCCGCCTGGGCGACCAGAGCTTCGTGGACACGGCCGCGCCGTACCAGTGGTCGGTGGCCGTCCCCGCCGTCGAGACCGAAGGCGACATGCCGATCGTCATCGACGCGGCCGACACCAACGACAACCACACGGTGGTCAATCACCCGATCCACCTGCGGCCGCTGGCTCCGGGCGCCGCGCCCACGGTGGCGTTCACCTGCCCGACGCCGGGAGCTCTCCTCGCGCCGGGCACGGGGATCGACCTCACCGTCGCGGCCAGCCACGACAACGGCATCGAGCGGGTGGAATTCTTGAGCGGCACGACGGTGCTCTCGACCGACTTCTCGGCGCCGTACACCTATCGCTTCACGGCGTCGGCCGCTGCCACGGACGGCCAGGTGCTGACGGTCAAGGCCCGGGCGAAGAGTTTCAGCAATGCCATGGCCGAGGTGTCGTTCGACCTTCGCGTGGTCCAGGGCACCGTGATCACGGCCGACCGCTCGGTCTCGGCGGCGGACACCAGCCTGGACAATATTTCAGTGATCGTGGCGGGTGGCACGCTCACGGTTACCGGCCCGCACACCTTCCGCGACCTGGTGGTGCTCGACGGCGCCAAGGTGACCCATCCGGAGACCACCTCGACGGTGGAGTCGAAGCTCGACCTGACCGTCCAGAGCGACGTCTACGTGGCCTGCGGTGGCTCGGTCGACGTCACGGGCCGCGGCTTCCTGGGTAGCTCGTCGTCGTCGGCCAAGGCCTATGGCTTCGGCAACGCCACCACGGAGGGTGCCGATCCGGGCGCCGGCGGCAGCTACGGCGGGCGCGGCGGCCAGTTCAATGGCACGGGCTCCGTCTACGGCAGCTTCTACGATCCGCGCGACTCTGGAGCCGGCGGCGGCTACAGCGGCGCCAAGGGGCGCGACGGCGGCGGCATCGTCCGAGTCACGGCGGTCGGCAACGTCGTTGTCGACGGCTCCGTGCTGGCCAATGGCGAAACCGGCGCCTCCGGATCGGGCGGCGCGGGCGGCTCGATCCGCATCAACGCGGCGGCGATTCAGTGGCGCGGGAGCCCTCCAGGCCTCGGGCAGCGTGGGCGCGAGCGGCACGGCGGGCGGCGGCGGCGGTGGCCGCATCGCCCTCTACGCCGCCACGATCGAAGCCGGTCTCGCGGGCCGGACGGTGGCCGCGGGCGCCAAGACCACGTCGGCCAACGCTCTTACCTGGGGCGCCGCGGGCACGGTGTTCCTGAAGCCCGACGGCCAGGCCTTGGGCGATCTCATCCTGGACAACGCCGGCACGGCCTCGTCGCAATACACCGAGCTGATCACCGTGGGCAGCGGCGTCGTCGACGCCGTCACGGCGACCGGCTTCACCGACAACGAGGGGGACTTCCGCTCCTTCCTTGGCGCGGCCGAAGTGGGCTTCAACGGTAATCTGGGCACGCTCTACGCGATCACGGGGCACAGCCACCACGGCACGGCCCTGACCCTGAGCGTGCCCACGCCGCCGCTCTCGGATCTGGTGCACGTGGGCGACACCTACCAGGGGGTCTACCGGTTCAACAGCGTCACGGTGAGAAACGGCGCCCGCGGCATCGCTCTCGACCGGGTGGTCTCCGGCAACACGCCGGGGACGGGGTGGACGGAGAGCTACACGCCGTCGATCCAGATCACCAGCCCGGCGGCCGGGGCGTCGTACACGGCCGGCACCAACTTCACGATCACGGCCGACCCGCAGGACGTGCTGGGCATCAAGAGCGTCACCTTCCAGTACAACGGCCAGACGTACGCCGACACCACGGCACCTTACAGTTGGGCCGTCACGGCGCCGGCGGTGACGCAGGCCACGACCCTGGAGATCACGGCGCTGGCGACGGACCTTTCCGGCAACCGCTTCGGCGTGATGCGCACGGTCCAGATCCAGCCCACGGTCGATCCCAACGCGCCGGTGGTGACGCTCACGGGTTGCCCGTTGAACGGCGATGCCGTGCTGCCCGGAACGGCGTTGACGATTCCGTTCGCGATCACCGACGACCAGTCCATCCAGAGCTACGCGCTGGTGGTGGACGGTACGACGGTCCAGACGGTCGCGGCCAATGCGCCCTCGGTCTCGGCGAGCTTCGCCTGGACGCCGCCTTCGGGCGCCGCCGCGGGCACCGTGTTCACCGTGCGCGTCGAGGCCCGCGACTTCGGTGGTGGCGTGGGCTCCGCGGTGCTCACCTTGACGGTGCCGTCCACGGCGCCGCTCACGGGAACGCAGAACCTCACCTCGGCCAGGAACGGCCAGGCGGTCTACCTGGGAGCCGGCACCTTTACGGTGACCGAGCCCGTCAGCCTGGCGTCGCTGACCGTGATGAACGGGGCCAAGGTGGTGGCCCCGTCGGGCCAGACGCTCAAGCTGACCGTCGCGGGTGCCACCCGCGTACAGTGCGGGGGTCTGCTCGACCTGAGCAACCTCGGTTACGCCGGAGGCACCACCAGCAACGCTCCAGGCGGCGTTCCCGCGGGGATCGCGGCCTCGGCGGTTGACGCGGGCGGCAGCCATGGCGGCGTGGGGCAGGTGGGTGAGCTGGCCGGTCCGGCGGGTGACACCTTCGACAGCGTCTACGAGCCCCAGTTGGGGGGTGGTGGCGGCTCTCTGCGCTACACCTCGGGCTCGCGCCGCGGGGGCAACGGCGGCGGCGCGCTGGTGCTTTCGACCGACAGCCTGGTACTCAACGGCGAGATCCGTTCACTGGGCGAGAAGCGCCAGGTCGACGGCTCGTCGGATTCGAGCGGCGCCGGCGGCAGCGTGCTCATCACGGCCAACACCCTGAGCGGCCTCGGGTTGATCGATGCTTCCGGCGCCGACTACCGGACCTGGTACTACTGGGGCGGCAGCGGCGGTGGCGGCCGGGTGGCCCTCTACGTCACCACGTTCAGCGGTTTCGATCCGCTGGCGCAGGTACGGGTGCGGGGCGGAGCGCTCTACAACGGCAGCACCCTGGTGCGCTACGCGGGCCCCGGAACCCTTTACGTGAAGCAGGCGGGTGATCCTTACGGCCGCCTGATCGTTGACAGTGGCGAGGAGTCGAACGGAGCCGACCGCACCGGCCTGCAGACGCCTCTGCCGCTCCTGGGCACGGGCTCGGTGACCGGTTTCGAGACCACCGGAACCGATGCCTGGGTGACCGCGGCGGCGGCGTTCAAAGCCTCCTGGGTGGGTGCTTCCCTGGTCCTCAAGGATGCCGCCGGAACGGCCTTGGGCACGTTCCGCGTGGTCCGGCTGGACGCTTCCGGACGGGCGCTGCTGGCTTCGGCGGGGAGCGTGTCGGGAGCAGCCACGTACAGCGGCCAGTACCGGTTCGACCGGGTGGACCTGAAGAACGGCGCGGGTCTTTCGAGCGTGGACGATCTGGTGGTGGGCGACGTGGTGGCCGATGGCGCCACCCGTCTGCCGAAGCTGTTCTCGGCCGCCAACCTGACCCTCAAGTCGGGCGCGGTGGCCACTCCGGCCGTGGGCGGCGAGGTACGAGGCACGGTGTCGGGCCGCCTGACGATCGAAGCCGGCGCGCGGCTCGACGTGAGCAACCTCGGATACGCGGGCGGTACCACCACCGGCGCCCTCGGCGGCGTGCCGTCGTGGGTCACGGGCTCGGCGATCGACGCCGGCGGCAGCCACGGCGGCGTGGCGCAGGTAGGAGAGCTCACCGGGCCGGCGGGAGGCACGTTCGGCAGCGTCTACCAGCCGGAGCTGAGCGGCGGCGGCGGCTCGCTCCGCTATTCAGCGAGCGGCCGGCGGGGCGGCAATGGCGGCGGCGTGGTGGTGCTCGACGTGGGTGAGATGGTGCTCAACGGCGAGATCCGTTCCCTGGGCGAGAAGCGCCAGGTGGACGGCTCGTCGGATTCGAGCGGCGCGGGGGGCAGCGTGTTGATCTCGGCGGACACGATGAGTGGCACGGGCCTGATCGATGCCTCGGGTGCCGACTACCGGACCTGGTACTACTGGGGTGGCAGCGGCGGCGGCGGCCGGGTGGCGCTGTACGTGGACGCCTTCACGGGCTTCGATCCGGCCACCCAGGTGCGGGTGCGGGGCGGCGCGCTCTTCAACGGCAGCAACCTGGTGCGCTACGCCGGCCCCGGCACGGTTTACGTCAAGCAGCCGGGCCAGACCTACGGCCGGTTGATCGTCGACAGCGGCGAGGATGCGTCCAACGTGGACCGGGTGGGCCTCCAGACGCCACTGCCCACGCTGGGCACGGGCTCCGTGACGGGCTTCGAGGTTTCGGGGACGGATGCCTGGATCACCACGGCCACGCCCTTCCGGGTGCAGTGGGTGGGAGCCTGGATGGCACTCGCGGAGGCCTCCGGCACCTCGCTCGGCTCGTTCCGGGTGGTCAAGCTGGACGCTTCCGGTCGGGCCTTGCTGGCCTCGGCGGGTGGTGTCGCCGGGGCGGCCACCTACGCCGGCCAGTATCGGTTCGATCAGGTAGACCTGAAGAACGGCGCGGGCCTGTCGAGCGTCGACGAGCTGGTGGTGGGCGACGTCGTGGCCGAAGGCGCCACTCGCCTGCCGAAGTTGTTCACTGCCGCCAACCTGACGCTCAAGTCGGGTGCGGTGGCCACTCCGGCCGTGGGCGGTGAGGTGCGGGCCACGGTGTCGGGCCGGATGACGATCGAAACCGGCGCCAGGCTCGACGTGAGCAACCTGGGCTACACGGGCGGTACCACCACCGGCGCCCTCGGCGGTGTGCCGCCGTGGGTGACGGGCTCGGCGATTGACGCCGGCGGCAGCCACGGCGGCGTGGCGCAGGTGGGCGAGCTCACCGGGCCGGCGGGGGAGACGTTCGGCAGCGTCTACCAACCGGAGCTGGGCGGCGGTGGTGGCTCGCTGCGTTATTCAGCGAGCGGCCGGCGGGGCGGCAACGGCGGCGGCGTGGTGGTGCTCAACGCCGGCGAGCTGGTGTTGAACGGCGAGATCCGCTCGCAGGGCGAGAAGCGCCAGGTGGACGGCTCGTCGGATTCGAGTGGCGCGGGGGGCAGCGTGCTGATCTCGGCCGCTTCCATGAGCGGCACGGGGCTGATCGACGCTTCGGGCGCCGACTACCGGACCTGGTACTACTGGGGCGGCAGCGGTGGCGGGGGCCGGGTGGCCCTCTCTGTGGACGCCTTCACGGGCTTCGATCCGTCCACCCAGGTGCGGGTACGGGGCGGTGCGCTCTTCAACGGCAGCACCCTGGTGCGCTACGCGGGCCCCGGCACAGTCTACGTCAAGCAGCCGGGCCAGACTTACGGCCGGCTGATCGTCGACAGCGGCGAAGATTCGTCCGGCGTCGACCGGGTCGGCCTCCAGACGCCGCTCCCCGCGCTGGGCACGGGAGCCGTCGCGGGTTTCGAAGCCTCCGGCTCGGACGCTTGGATCACCGCGGCCACGCCTTTCCGGGTGCAGTGGGTGGGAGCCTGGATGGCACTCGCGGACGCCTCCGGCGCCTCGCTCGGCTCGTTCCGCGGCGTCAAGTTGGATGCCGGCGGCCGGGTCCTGCTGGCCGGTGCGGCTTCCGCCTCGGGCGCGGCCACGTATGCGGGCCAGTACCGGTTCGACCGGGTGGATCTGAAGAACGGCGGCGGCCTCTCCAGCGTGGACGAGATGGTGGTGGGCGACGTCTTCGCCGACGGCAAGGCCCGGCTGCCGAAGCAGCTCTCGGCCGCCAACGTGACGCTCGCCGCGGGCGCCGTGGTGACGCCGGCAACGGGAGGCGAGCTACGGGCCGGCATCTCCGGCACCTTGACCATCGAGACCGGCGCTCGTCTCGACGTCAGCGACCTGGGCTACGCGGGCCCCTCGACCGGCAGCACGGCGGGCGGCGCTCCCTCGGGAGTCACGGGTTCTTCGCCGGACGGCGGCGGCAGCCACGGCGGCGTGGGCAAAATTGGCAGCCTGGCGGGTCCGGCCGGTGAGGTCTTCGACAGCGTCTACCTGCCTCAACTCGGTGGAGGCGGCGGCTCCCTGCTCAATGTCGCCGGCGGTCGCCGCGGTGGCAACGGCGGCGGGGTGGTGGTGCTCAACCTCGGCGCCCTGGTGCTCAACGGTGAGATCCGGGCCAAAGGCGAGAAGCGCCAGGTGGACGGCTCGTCGGATTCGAGTGGCGCCGGCGGCACCATCTCCATCACCGCCTCTACGGTGAGCGGCACCGGGTTGATCGACGCCTCCGGGGCCGATTACCGGGTTTGGTACTACTGGGGAGGCAGTGGCGGCGGTGGCCGGGTGGCGCTCTACGCCGGCACCTTCTCGGGCTTCGATCCCGCGGCCCAGGTGAAGGTCCGGGGCGGGTTGCTCGCGAACGGTGGCACCAGCCACAGTTGGGCGAGCCCGGGCACGCTCTACGTCAAGCAGCCCAGCCAGACCTACGGCAAGCTGTACGTGGATCAGGGGGGCACCTCGAGCCTCCCGATTCCCAACACGCCGCTGCCGTCGATCGGCGTAGGCACGGTCGGCACCGCGACGGCGGACGCCCAGGCGCCCGCCAACCTGTGGATCGAGCCCGCCGATCCGGCGGCCAAGTTCGCTCTGGGCGCGGTCGGCATGTGGGTGCGCGTCGACGGCGTCGACTACCGCGTGCTGGCGCAGACGACCGACCGCCGCAAGCTGCTGCTCGAAGGGGCGGCGGCGACCGTCGGCGCCTCCTCCTCCTACCGGGGTGTCTACAAGTTCGATGAAGTCATCGTCCGTGGCGGCTCGAAGCTCGAGCTGCGCGATACCAACGTCGTCGGCACGTTCACCGTCGACTCCACCTCGTCCGTGATCCAGAACGTGCCGTGAGAGCCAAGTCCATGAACAAGAGCCGCCTGTCGATGCCGAAGCTGTCCGCCGCCGTCCTCGCCCTGCTGACCCTGCCCGCGGGCTGGGTGCTCTGGGCCCAGACTCCGCCGGACACCGACCCGCCCCAGATCCGGATCGTCGAGTCCGGAGCCGACCTGACGGACGGCCGCCTGTTCAACCGCGCGGCCACGCCGGTGGTCCAGACGACGGACGCTTCGGCCGTCACCGTCGAGGCCACCTTGGACGGCTCTGCCTTCACCTCGGGCACGGCGGTCACCGGCGAGGGGACTCACCTCCTGTCGGTCACCGCCACGGACGCCCAAGGCAACGCGGCCACCCTGGCGGTGGGCTTCGAGATCGACACCACGCCGCCCGTGATCGTCTCGGTCTCGCCCGCGGACGACGCGATCCTCCCGAACGCCCAGGTGACCCTGGTTGGCGAGGTCACGGGCGCCTCCGCGGTCACCGTGGACGGCCAGCCGGCGACGCTCGCCGGCCAGGGCTTCACGGCCGGCCCCTACAACCTGGCCGAGGGCACCCGCACCTGGACGCTGGTGGCGAGCGACGCGGCGGGCAACACGGCGCAGAAGACGCACCGCGTCACCCGCGACTCCCAGGCGCCCACCGTCGCCATCTCCCAGCCGGCGGCCGGTGCCGTGCTCAAGGAAGGCTCGGTGGACGTGGTGGGCTCCGCCCAGGATCCGCGTCTCGCCACGGTCACCGTCAACGGCACGGCGGCAACCCTCACCGGCTCCACCTGGGTGGCCCGCCAGGTGCCGCTCGCCGAGGGCGCCAACTCGCTCGTGGCCCGCGCCGAGGACCGCGCCGGCAATGCCACGGAAGCCACCCGCGCCGTCGTCCGCGACTCCCAGGGGCCCGACCTCGCCATCACCGACCCCGCGCCCGGCACCGTGGTTCCCGGCGCCAGCCTCACCCTGCGCGGCACGGCGAGCGATCCGCATCTCGCCCGGGTCGAGATCAACGGCGTGCGCGCCTCGCTCACCGGCTCCGTGTGGTCGCTCGCCATGAACCTCACGGACGGCACCAACGACTTCACGGTGCGAGCGTTCGACACGGTCAACAACGTCAGCGAAGAGACCCTCTCGGTCACCCGCGACAGCGACGCCCCGGCCGTGCGCATCACCCAGCCGGCGGACGGCGCCCGCCTTTCCGCGGCGTCGGTCACCGTCTCCGGCACGGTGGACGCCGAGCCGGGCTTGACCGTCACCGTCAACGGCGAAGCCGCCACGGTCACCGGTGGCACCTTCTCCGCTTCGAACATCCCGCTGGTCGAGGGCTCCAACACCTTGACCGCCCGCGCCCGCGACTCGGTGGGCAACCAGGGCACGCACACCCGCGTCCTGGTTCGCGACACGGTGGCGCCCCAGCTGGTGTCGGCGGACCCCGCCTCCGGGGCCCTCGCGCTGCCCGTCGACGCCGTCTTCCGCCTCACCTTCTCCGAGGATCTGGCCGACCTCGCGGCCGGCAGCCTGCGCCTGGAGACGGGCGCCGGGCAGTCCATTGGCACGGCCGTCTCCCGGGCGGGTAGCGTCGTCACCGTGAGGTCGATCGACTCTCTGCCTTCTTCGACCCAGATCCGCCTGGTGCTCACCGCGGGCGTCAAGGACCTGGCCGGCAATGCCCTGACGCCCCACCGCCGGCTCTCACCTTCTTCACGGTGGACACCACCGCTCCGGGCGCTCCGGCGTTTACTCCGGCGCCCCCGGCCCGCGTTTGCGCGCCTTCCCTCACGCTCTCGGGTACCGCCGAGGCGGGGGCCGTGCTGCGCGTCGGGGGCGGCGCCGCCGCGGCCGAGGCCCGGGCGGACGAGACCGGCCACTTCTCCCTCACGGTGCAGCTTTCTCCCGGCGGCCTCAACCGGCTGCGGGTGACGGCCATCGACGGCGGCGGCAACGCCTCGCCCGAAGCCGTGGCCCAGGTCGTCCACGACTGCCAGGCGCCGCGGGTGGTTTCCGCCGAGCGCCAGGGAGACCTCTTCGGCGTCACTTTCAGCGAGCCCGTCCAGGCCGCAAGCCTGGCCGGCGCGGTGCGGCTCACGGCCTCCTCCGGAGCCGTGGCCGGCGCGGCTGCTCTTTCCGGCAACGGGCTCACCGCCACCTTCGATCCCGAGGGTGCCCTGCCTTCGGGTGCCCTGCGCCTCGAGGTCACCCCGGTGGTGCTCGACCTGGCGGGGAACGCCATGGCGTTCCCCTGGTCGCAGGTCTTCGGCGCCCAGGGCGGCAGCGGGTTCCTGCTCGGCACGGTGATCGACAATGCCACCGGCCGGCCGCTCGCCGGCGCCCGCGTGCTGGTCTTCGCCACCAACGGCACACCGCTTCCCGAGCCCCTGCCCGAGCAGGTCACGGGGGAGGATGGCCGGTTCCGCCTGCCGGTGCCGGCGGGCACGCACGATCTGACCATCACCCGGCCTGGCTACACGTCCGCTTTCCGCGTCGCCATCACCGGCGCGGGCCAGGGCACGGACGTCTTCGATCCGCGCCTGACGCCCGCGGCCCCGCCCCGGTCCCTGGGCGCGGCCGGCGGCACTTTTGGCGAAAGCGGCCAGCCCACGCTCACCCTCCCCTCCGGAGCCTTGGCTCAGACGGTCGCCGTCGCCGTCACCGGGCTCGACGAGCAAGGCCTGCCGGCTCTTCTTCCCTATGGCTGGTCGCCGCGCGGCGCGGTGTGGGTGGAGCTCGGCGGCTCGGCTCTGGGGGCCGAGCCCACGCTCAGCCTGCCCGTCGACGCCCCCAACGGTTCCACGCTCACCCTGGTTCACTTGGACCTCGCCTCACTCCAGTGGCGCGTTCTGGGCACGGACCAGGTCTCCGGCGGTCGGGTGGAGTGGGCTCTGCCCGTGGCCCCGGCCGGCGCTTCCGAGGGCGGCTACGCGGCCGTCGAAGGGGATCCCGGCACGCTTGCACCGCCGGCTCCCGTGGCGGGTGCCGTGCTTGGCGCCTCGGCCCGTCCGGCGGGTGACGAGCCCACCTCGGCCACGCTCGGCTTCAACCCCGAGGTGGTCCTCCCCTCGCAGAGCAGCTTGGCCACGGCCGTCTATACGCTCTCGGAGCCGGCCGCGAGCGGCCTGCCGCTCACCCTTCTCATCGAGGAGGAGCTCACCCTTCTCGACAACTCCGTGCGCCGGCAGACGCCGTACCAGGCCGACCTCATCCTTTACCACGCCTCGGACGGCACGCCGCGCTCGCGCTTCGCGCTCCGCCCCTCGGCCTCGGCCCAGGCGCTTCCCCTGAAGATGGGCGCCGAAGACGTCACGCTCCGCACCTACGGCGGCGAGGCCGTGGCCGGCAACGTCGTGGGTCCGGAGGGTGGCACCGTCACCGGCGACCAGGGCGACCGCATCGACCTGCCGCCGGGTGCCGTCACCGAGCCCACGGCGATCGTGATCACCCGCAAGACGGCGGCGGACTTGGGCGGGCTCACCCTGCCCACGGGCGCGGAGCTGGCCGGTGTGGTGGATCTCGACCTGGGCGGCCGGCGCCTCCTGGTGCCTGGCGCCCTGTCCCTCGCCCTCTCTCCGGCTCCGGCGGCGGGCGACAAGGGGCTTCTGCTCCAGGTCATCGAGCTCGAGTCCGGCCGCGTCCTCCGTCCCGTGGCCGCCCTCCAGGCCACGGCGAGTGGCTGGACCACCGCCGCCATCGATCCGCAGGACCTTCCCTGGCCCGGCGTGCGCGAGGAGGGGCTCTACGCCTTCGTGCGCCTGACCGGCGCCTTCGGCTACCTGCATGGCACCGTTTCGGACCTGGGCGGCGCGCCGCTTTCTGGTGCGGTCGTCCGCGCCACCGGCGTGAGCTGGGTGCAGATCTCGAGCGCCGACGGCTCCTATGTGCTGCCGGTGCCGGTGACCACGGTCACGGCCACGGCCGAGAACCGCGCCACCGGCAACCTCGGCACGGGCCTGGCCGAAGTGACGGCCGCCGATGCCCGGGTGCTCCTGAACCTGGCGCTCCTGCCGGTGGGCCCGCGAGTGCTCCAGGTGACTCCCGCGGACGACGCGGTGGACGTGCTTCAGGGGATCCAGCCCACCATCCGCTTCTCCGAGCCCGTGGCCCCGGACTCGGTGACCGCGAGCAGCATCCAGCTCCTGAGCGAGGGGCAGCCCGTGGCCGCCGACCTCGAGGTGCAGGGTGCCCTGGTGCGCGTGAGGCCCCGTTCGGCCCTGCTCCCCGCCACGGCGCACGAGCTGCGGATCACCTCGGGGATCACGGATCTTCAGGGGAACTCGCTCGAAAGCCCGGTGGCATCTCACTTCACGACGCTGCGCGTGCTTTTGACCGGTGACGTCGACCTGTCGCGGGTCTTCCTCGTCCAGCCGGACGCCAACGGCCAGGCCCGCGTTCTGGGCCGCCCCGGCGCCGTACCGGCCAACGCCCTGGTGTTCGTGGAGAACCGGAGCGCCCTGGTGACCACGCCGTCGGTCCACGCCGGGCAGGACGGCGGCTTCGATCTGAGCATCGAGGCGGCTCTCACCCACACGCTCATCCTCCACGTGCTGATCCCCGGGAGCAACGAGATCGTCTCGAAGCTGACGCCGTTCCGCACGCCGGACCTGAAGGGTGCCTACCTGGACGGCAAGGGCGTCACCTTCACCACCGGCGACGGTGTCGAGGTCGTGGTTCCCGAGGGGACGTTCGACGGCCCCACGGTGGTGCGCCTGGAGCCGCGTCCGCTTTCCGAGCTGGCCGCGCCGGTGCCGGCGGGCTTTGCCGCCGTCTACAACTTCAACCTCGACTTCGGCGGCGCCGAGGCCAACAAGGCGCTCCAGATCAGCGTGCCCAAACCGTCCGGCGCTCCCGCGGCGGTCGAGGGGGTCTACCTGCTCAACCGGGCCATCGAGGCCCTTGGGCGGCGCTACTGGATGATGCACGACATCATGCGCCTCGATCCGTCGGGCGCGAGCCTCACCACCGAGCTGCCGCCCGCGGGCACCGCCGCCTCGGGCGTCGAAGCGGCGGCTGTGGTGGCCTCGGTCGATCCCTTCGCCCTCGCCGCGGCTACCCAGGCCGCGGGGCCCAAGGTCTACACCGCCAAGGCCCTGGTGCGCCAGTACAAGTCCTACGTCACCGGCTCGGCCTTCCCCGGCCAGTACCAGGTGACGGCCTCCCTGATCCCGCTCGGTTTCACCATCTTCCCCTCGTTCAACATGAGCTTCCAGGTGGGGATCTGGAACCTCGGCATGGAGGGGATGGTGACGCGCATCGACGCCGGCATCGAGCGCCTGCTCGAAGGCGACGGCATTCTCATGCCGACCCGCCGCCACCAGCCCTACTCGCTGGTGGTCCGCAACCTGACCACCGGCTTCCGGCTCTACGAGCACACCTTCGCGGCGCCCACGGACGACCAGCCGATCCCCCTGCCGCCCGACGTCTACGGCGACACGACGCCTCCTTCCCCGGAAGGCGGCACACCCATCCGCTTCATTCCGCTCACGTTCTCGGGTCCCTCCTCCTTGCAGGTCGACCTCGGCATCACCGCGGCCTGGGCGGGCCAGCAAATCACCATCACCGGCGAGGCGGATTCGACACAGAGCAACGTCCAGATCCGTCTGATCGGCTTGGACGACAACGCCGGCGTCACCCGCACGAGCAGCGCGGCCGGCACCTTCACGCTCGAAGCTCCGGCCCAGGCCGGCAAGCGCTACCTGCTCGCCATCGGCGCCCGCATTCCTTCCGACCGTCCCTTGGAGGTCAATTTCACCGAGGCGCTCAGCGAGGCGTTCACCGGCATCGACGTCACCGACGCGTCCGGCAATTCGCTCCGCCCCGAGAAGCTTCCCCTGGGCTCGCGCGCCACCGTCAAGGTGAGCTCTAGGAGCGGCTGGCGTGCCGGAAAGACCTACACCCTGCACCTCAACCCCGAGCTCGCCGACGCCAGCGGCAACGCCTGGGGCCACACGCTGGACGTGGACTTCGAGATCTTCGGCAGCGACACCCTGGGGACCTTCACCCTCCCCGCGGTGCGCGACGTGGCTCTCCTCGGGAGCTGGCTCTTCGTGGCCGCCGACTCGACCGGTCTGCTGGTCATGGACGCGAGCGACCCGGCGCACCTTCGGAACGTGCTGCCGAACAACCTGGGCTTCCCCTTCCCGCTGGCCGATCCCGTGCGCGGCGTGGCGGTCGATCCCCATGGCCGCGTGCTGGTGGCCGGCGGCGGCAACACCGGCCCGGGGCAGCTCAAGATCTTCGATCCCCTGGCGCTCGACGTCGCCGCCATCACCCAGAACCCGAACGACGCCACCGTCCGCTACGCGGCCTTCAAGGGGAGCACCCAGATCTCCGACCGCCTCGGCGGCACCGGCACGCAGCTCCCGTCCGGCACCCCCCGCCGTGTCGCCGTCCTGTCGAACGACAAGACCGACGAGTGGCAGCTCGACGAGGCACCGCCCGCGGGCCTCCAGGTGACTCCGAACGAGAACCCGAACGGCGATCCCAACGAGGACTTCCTGGTCACCGTCACCGGTGCCGACGGCGTTGCCGGCCAGCCGGTCACCCTTCAGAACCTCACCCGCGGCCGCTTCCAGCGCCTCGACGCCGGCGCCAACGGCGCCTACACGATCCAGATCGACGCCCAGGAAGGCGACCGGCTGCGGCTCCTCCGCAACCAGGACTCCATCGCCTACGTGGCCACCACCGGCGTCGGCCTCGAAGTGGTGGACGTCAACGCCTTCTACAAGGAGGACCACAACGCCGTTCAGAGCGACGTCGTCGGCACCTATAGCGGCTTCCGGGAGGATCTGACCCTCTGCGGCCTCCCCGTGGCCGACATCGGCACCGCCTTCACCGACCTGGACACCCTGTTCGATCCCGCCAATCTGAACCCCGTCGTGGTGGTCGGCCTGGTGGGGCAGCGCGGCTTCCTCCTGCTGCGCAGCAACCCGGCGTCGGTGGGGGAGATCTCGCTGCTCAACGAGGAGTGCACCGAGATCGAGGGGAGCACCGCCATCGCGGCCCTCTCCGTGCTTCAGGGCTATGCCTTCGATTTCAACGGCAACGGCCAGCTCGAAGAGACCGAGAAGCGCGACTACGTCCTGGTCGCCCACCAGAAGGGCGGCATCCTGTTCTACGACGTCACCGACCGCGAGGAGATCAAGCTCGTGGGACGCGTGCGCATGCCCGGCCAGGTTTCGCAGCTCTCCGCCGACCGCGACGGCCGCCGCCTGCTGGTGTCCGGCGCCGCCGCGGGCTTCTATGTCGTCGACCTCAACACGCCGCCCAGCAAGGACCTCCTGGACGTCGACCGCGACGGCAAGGACGACCGCATCCTGGAGGCCGTCACCCTGCCCGGCAACACCAACTCCAACGTGCGGCTCGTGCCCGAGCTCGGGCTGGCATTCGCGGGCGGGCTGAACCGGGGCCTGACCAGCGTCGCCGTGGGGCACCCCCGGGTCGACGCCCTGGCCCGCGGTGCCGACGGCCGCTACCGCAAGATCCACCGCATGGCCCCGTTCGGGGTGCCGACGGCCAAGGAGAACAGCGACCCGCAGTCCGAGGACATCCCGGGCTCCTTCCGCATCCTGGCCTCGCTGCCCGGGCTCGTGGGGAATGACGTCAACCTCCGCGTCACCGGCGGCCTCGGCCCGGCGGCTTTGGGCGAGACCGCCTGCCTCCTGGGCGAGGAGCCCGAGGTCACGCTCCATCGCATGGCGGACCGTCCCTGGGAGGCCGGTTATCAGCTCTACCTCTCTCAAGAGGTCGTGGCCCTGGCCGACCCCCGCGCCTCCCGGCGCTACCAGCGCTCTCCCAAGGAAGACGAGGAGTGCGTGCGCTGCGACCTGGACGAGGCCGAGGTGCCCGAAGACGCCGTCGAGATCCTCTCCGGCGACTTCGTGAGCGTCCTCTTCCCGCCGGCCCTGCGCCTGGAGCTTCAGGACGTCTATTCGAAGGACCGCATCGACGCGGCCGAGCTTCCGCATGCCGAGCATCCGCTGGGATCTGGTGCCCCCCGCTCGGCAGGAGACCACGCAGAACCCCTGTCTGGTGGGGGAGGCCCCGGGGCTTCTCGCCTGCTCGGGAGAGATGACCCAGTCGGCCACCGACGTCGCCATCCGCGGCATCGGCTTCGACTTCGTCTTCCGGCGCTTCTACCGCAGCCAGACGATCGGTGTGGGACCGCTCGGGCCGGGCTGGGACCACAACTACAACCGCCGGCTGCGCAAGCTGCCCAACGGCTCCGTCGACTACTTCGACGGCATGGGGCGCCGCGAGACCTTCACGCTGCGGGAAGATGGCACCCTCGAGTCGCCTCCGGGCCGCTTCGCCACCCTGGAGCACGTGGGCTCCGGCTGGGTGATGCTCGACGCCCAGCACAACATCACCCGCTTTGACGAATACGGCCGCCTCACCTCGCTCGCCGACGCCGTCAAGGATTCGAAGGACACCGGCAGCGAGATGACCTTCTACTACGACGCCAAGTCACGGCTCGTACGCGTGAAGGACACCACCGGCCGCGACGTTCTCTTCGAGTACCGGGACGCCGCCTGCGGTGAGATCACCAAGATCACCGACTACGACGGCCGCGAGTTCCTCTACGACTACGACGAGGACAACCGCCTGGTCAGTGTCAAGACGCCCGCGGTGCCGACCGTCCTCGCCCTGGGCGACCCGACCTCCGTCCACACCGAGCGGCTTGAGACCCGCTACACCTACGACGCGGCGACCGGCCAGCTCGCCGAGGCGCTCAACCAGAGGGACAACCTCACCTCCCTCAAGGACCCCAAGGGGCAGTCCTGGCTCGAGATCGGCTACGGCGACAAAGACGGCGACCAGCGCAAGAACGAGGTGGCGGGCCAGACCTGGGGCGGCGGCAACATCCAGGTCCAGTACAACTTCGAAGGGCACACGGCGGCCCTGACCGACCCGCGCGGCCAGCAGTTCGCCTACACCTTCAACGACAAGGGGCACGTCCAGGAGATCCGCGATCCCGAGGGAGCCGCCGCCACCTACACCTACGACGCCGAGGGCCTCGTCGCCACCCGCACCGACCCCCTGGGCCGGGTGACCACCTACGCCTACGACGCCCCCTGCGGCTCCTCCCCGATCGGTGAGCGCCGCAGCCGCGGCAACCTCACCCGGGTCGAAGTGACGCCCGACGGCCGGGGCTCCAACGGCTCCACCGCCCCCCTCGTCACCTGCACGGACTACGAGGGGTACAGCAACCAGCCCGTCAAGGTCGTGGACCCCCGGGGCACCGTCACCCTCATCTCGCGCAACGAGGTCGGCCTGCCCCTGGCGATCACCGGAGCCGCGGGCACGCCGGACGCCTCGACCGTCCAGACCTCGTACAACGAGCGGGGCCAGCCGCTCCAGTCGGTCAACCCCAACGGGCACATCAGCCAGTACCTCTACGACCGCGTGGGTTACCCCTCGGGCGTGATCACCGATCCCACCGGACTCGGCCTGGTCACCCAGCTCCAGAACGACACGCGCGGCAACGTCGTCGCCATGACGGATCCGCGCGGCGTCTCCTTCACCCGCGTCTACAACGCCCTCAACTGGCTGGTCGAGACCCGCCGCGCCGTCACCGGCGCCGCCGGGGTCGAAGGCGCTCCCGCGCTCAACTACGTCACCACTTTCCTCCACGATGCCAACGGCAACGTCGTCGAAGCCCACCTGCCCTATGGCGACGGCTCCATCACCACCCGCCGGGGCTACCTCTACGGCCCCGTCGACGAGCTGTTGCAGACCTTCGCGCAGGAAACGCCCGGCCAGCCGTTCAATGAGTGGTCGAAGACCTACCGGTTCTACGACGAGAACCGGAACCTCACCAAGGTCATCGGGCCCAATGGGCAGACCGCCCAGTTCGGCTACGACTCGCGCAACATCCTCACCAGCGTCGTCCGCGGCTTCGGCTCTCCCGACTCCGTCACCGAGCTCCATGCCTACGACCTGGAAGGGCGCAAGACCACCTTCACGGACGGCCGCGGCGGCGTCTGGACCACCCAGTACGACGGCTATGGCCGCGTCGCCCGCACCGTGGACGCGGTGGGGAACATCGCCACCGTCTCCTACGACAACGGGAGCAACCCCACCACCTCCGGCGTCTACCAGGGCCCGCTCCAGGTGGGAGATGACCCCGTTCTCATGGCCCAGAAGACGGCCCAGTACGACTGGCTGAGCCGCCCCAAGTCCATTACTCAGAAGCTCTGGCAGGGCACCGGCGACGCGCGGGACCTGACCTCCCGCTTCGAGTACGACGCGGCCTCGAACCTGAAAAAGGTCACCGATCCGCTCAACCGCTTCGCCATCTCGGAGTACGACCACGCCGAGCGCCTCACGGCCACCGTGGACCCCCTGGGCAACCGCATCGAGCGCGATCTGGACAAGGCGGGCAACGCCCTCACCACCCGCTCCATCGAAATCCAGCCCGTGGGCGGTCCGGTCACCGTGACCAGCTCCGCGACCTACGACGCCCTGGGCCGTGTGGCCACCGCCACCGACGCCCTGGGCAACGTCACCAAGCTCGTCTACGACGCCCGCAACAACACGCGCAACGTCATCGACGCGGAAAGCTTCGTCACCGAGCGCACCTACGACGGCCTGGACCGCCTCACCCGCGAGGTCAAGCCGGAAGGGATCTCCGTCGACTACGGCTACGACAAGAGCTCCCGGCTCCTCTCTTACAAGGACGCGCTCGGCCAGGAGACCACCTACACCTACGACGCGCTCAACCGCGCGACGGGCGTCACCTATCCCGACGGCAAGCACGAGTCCTACGCCTACGACGCGAGCCACAACCCGCACGTGGTCACGGACCCCAACGGCAACGTCGTCACCCAGACCTTCGACCCCGCCAACCGGCTCACCGCCCGTTCCGTGGCCCTGGGCTCCGGAGTCACCGGCCCCACGAGTGAGGCTTATACCTACGACGCCCTGAACCGTATGACCCGGGCGCAGTCCGGCTCCGTGGTCACCGAGCTGAGCTTCGACTCCCTCTCCCGCCTGCTGAAGGAAAAGACCGCCGGCCGGGAGGTCACCTACCAGCACGACGACGTGGGCAACCCCACGCGCCTTGAATATCCGTCCGGCTTCTCCCTACGCCAGACCTTCGACTCCCTGAACCGGCCGACCTCCATCGGCCAGGTCAACGGCTCTGCGCCCGGAGCGCCCTACGACGAGGCCGTGAGCTACGCCTTCCGGGGCCCTGGCCTGGTCGTCGCCAAGAACCTGGCCAACGGCCTCGGGAGCGCCCTTCAGTACGACGCGGCCCGCCGCCTCGTCGACGAGGCGGTCAAGACCGCCACCGGCCAGACCGTGTTCCGCGAGAGCCTGGCCTGGACGCCGCGGAGCCTGAAGGCCGCTCGCACCCGCGGCGACCTGAACGGCGACGGCTTCCTCTTCGCCTACGACGGCGCCGGCCGTCTCCTTCAGGCCGGAGAGACCGTCCAGCCGCTTCCGGCCAACAACGCCGTGGTCGCGGCCGAGACCTTCACGGCCCTTCCCGACGCCTTCGCCTACACCTACGACCGGGCGCAGAACCTCCTCGCCCGCACCCAGAAGGACGACGGCATCGCCGAAAGCGTCGCCTTGCCTCTCGACGGCTCGGGCCGCAACCGCCCGGCCTCCGTGGGCTCCGTGGCCCTGGAGTGGGACGCCAACGGCAACATGACCCGCAAGGGCGACCTCCGCTTCCAGTATGACTACCGCAACCGCCTCACCCGCGTGAGCCTTGCCAACGGCCAGGAAGTGGCGGCCTATCAGTACGACGCCATGAACCGCCGAATCAGCAAGACCGTGGGATCCGAAACGCGGGAGACCACTTGGCGGGGCTGGCAGCCGGTGGAGGAGCGCAAAAACGGCGATCTCGACCAGCGCCGCATCTTCGGCTTGGGTCTGGACGAGATGGTGCAGCTCCAGGTCGACCTCAACGGCGACGGCGAGGCCGACCAGACCTACGCCCCTCTCTACGACTCCACGGGCAACCTCGTGGTGATGACGGGCAACGGCGGCAAGCCTATCGAGCGCTACGAGTACACCCCCTACGGCGAGCGCAAGATCTTCGTGGACAACACGCCGCCCGCCATCGAACAGGTGCGGGTCAAGGGCAATGCTCTCTGGGTCGAGCTGTCCGAGGAGGTGTCCACTGACGTCCTCGCCAAGGCGGTGGCCGACGAGACCCTCGTCCTGACCAACCTCGACACCTCCTCGCCCATCGGCATCACGTCCGTGTCCCAGCCCATCCTCACGGGCCCGCAGGCGCGCCGCCGTCTCGTGATCACCACCACCGGACCGCCCGCGGCCGACACCCCGGTGCGCCTCATGATCCCCGCGGCCGCGCTTCAGGACTCCTTCCTGAACCAGCCGGCGGAAAACTACCAGCTCACCTTCGCCTGGCCCGCCTCCGACCATGTCGTCGAGGACGCCAAGGCGCTCGAGATCCGCGGCGCCGCCCTGCACGGCGGCCACCTGGAGATCGACCTCTCCGAGGAGCCCGATCTCGCCACGGCCACCGCCATCCAGGTGGACGGCGCTCCGCTCACCTGGACGCTCTCCGACGACCGCTACACCCTGAGAAGCTCCGGAGAGCTCTCTGCCGGAGCGCACACCCTGTCGGTCGCCCCGAGCCTCGCTGATCTGAACGGCACCGCGCTCGCCACGGCCTTCAGCCAGACCTTCACGAGCACGGCCCACGCGGATCAGGCAATCTTCAAAGCCCCCGATCCGCGAGAAAGCCCCACGTCGACGATTGGCAACGTTTTCGCGTTCCAAGGCCGGGAGATCGATCCCGAGACGGGCCTCATCTACTTCCGGAACCGGTACTACGACCCGGAGATGGGGCGGTTTGTCACGGTCGATCCCATGGGTTACGTGGATGGGCCGAGTTCATACCTGTTCGGGTTCAACTCTCCGTTGAATTACTCGGATCCCCTTGGACTTGCGGGAGGAGCGGCTCCTCTCCCGAAGCTACCTCCTGCTCCCAACCTACCGATTCCAGCAAACGACAACCTCCCGTTCCGGGTGATTCCCGGCGGGGCAAGCGGCGCTGGTGGTGGCGCAGCGGCAGCAGAAGCAGGAACGAGTTTGTTGGGAACATCTGTAGCAACTGCGCCGGCGTGGGCTACTGCTGGAGTTGTAGTAGTCGGAGGTGCTGGCGGCTTCGGAATTGGCATGTTGATCAACAACATTGGCCCTGATGGTCACGAGGTCGGGGATTGGATCTCGGACCGGATGACGTCAGCGATGCTGTCTGACGAGGAAGAACGAGCCGCGGACCTGCAGATTCCCATGATGCCGGGAACGACGCCCTCCTCACAGCAGATCCAGATGTTGCCGGCGCACAGCCCGATGGCCCAGGTGTTGACTCAGTATCACAACCAGGAAGTCGAGCGGGGATCGAAATCACCTGTGCCCGCGCCCGCGGAGCCGCCTGTATCGACCATTTCGGCACATGGCAGTAGCACGCCTGCCACGCCTCTTCCGCGAGGAAGCAACAACCCGAACACCAGGGCTGCAAGCAGCTTTGGTAGCTCGCAGCACGCAGACAAACCCGGTCGACTGCCGGATCAACTCAGGTTACTGTACCCACAGACGCAGTTCGACTTCACCCCACCAGGGAAGCCTGGCCAGGACGTGAGGGTGACGGGCGGGACCCATCCTTCGTTGTACCCTGGGTCCCTGTGGCCAGCTGGCGTGATATTCGGTGATTTCAAGCCTGACTCTCCTGGTGGCCGAAGCACCTTCAAGCAGGATCAGAAGAATAAGTGGAAGGATCCGACTTTCATGATTCCCTACGATACGCAAACCGGGGAGCTGAAGTGAAATGCCGCGTTACATGCTAGGCGGCATCACTTTCGAGGCTGAGGCAGGCTGGGTAGACGTAACCGAGGACGGCGAGCCGTGGACGATGACCCGAGGAGAAGAGGGGATCGGGGCGTTGCAGTTCTCGCTAGCGTTCTACAAGGGCGGCGAAGTACCCAATCCCACGCCACAGGATCTACTGGCGATGGTGAGAGACTTCGGCCTGCAACGGGAACTGGGCCCTGGATTCGATGAAACATGTCGTGATCTGGGTAGTATCAAAGTGGCTGCTGCAAGCCACAGAAGCCAGGGATACTTTTTGCGAGCTTGGTACGTTTCAGATGGTGCCAACATTGCGCTGGTAACCTATACCTCGGAGTGGGAGGTTCGGGATCGCGAGCTTGTTCAGGCCGAGCGAATAGTGGAAAGCCTGCAGTTCCACGGCGGGACCGCCTAGAGCCCGCCGGTGATCCCCGGCGGAGTCCGGGCATCGGTGCGAGGAGACCTTACGAGCCGAGCCGCCCGTTTCCAGGCGGCTCCGTGGGCGACTCCCCAAGAGCGGTGTTCAGGGCATCGGCTGAAATATCTTGCCCGAGGCGCTGCGGACGGTGACGTCCCACTCGGCGTCGATCCGCTCGATGTCCATGCTCACTTCGAGACCCAGTTTGCCGTCCGTGACCCGATTGCTGGAGTTGTAGAACCACGCGGCGGTGTAGGCGAACGCCTTGCCAGAGAAGTACAGGCGCGCGCCCACCCGGGTCTTGACGGTGATCTCCGGCGACTGGACCTCGGGGTCCGGGACGCCGGGCTGGGTGGCCCAGGTCGCGGAGGCCAAGGAAGAGCCGATCTGGATCTCGATCCGCGCATTGCGGAGACAAGCTCCCGCGACAAGACTTGTAACGTTTCGGTGCTTTGGATCGCCTGCTGAAGAGTTGCTCAGGTTTCTGCCTGGGAAGGAGCTCATGGACGCGATCGGCGCCGAGGCCATAGACAAGCTTTCCGCTACGTTGGAAGAGCTGCTCCCTCCGGGAGACAGCCCGGCGCTGGCTCCCACCCTGGAGGTCCATCCCCTGCGGATCGTGCCCACGGGACTGGGCGGGTTCGTCGGTCTGAGCCACGGGCCCGAGGGCGAGATCGTAGGCCGGAGGCTGGAGGCTTCGGCCCGGGTGGCCGTCAAGGCGGCCAGCGCCGGCGCCCTGGGCGCGGCCGTGTCGGCCGTGACGAACGCGCTGCTCGCGGCCGACAGAGGGTCTCTGCGGAGCCGGGGAGTCTTGCGCCTCGATCTGGACGCGCTCGGTCCGAAGCCCGCGGCAGGCGCCGCGGGAGTGGCCGAGCGCGAGGTTCAATTCAAGGTTCTCTATGAGTTTCTCAAGCTTCCCACGGAAGATGGCGGCCTGATCCAGAGGATCCCCGTCGACTTGGAGCTCGGCCGGGGGGTGCCTCCGCGCACCCTCGCCGACGCCCGATTCGGGGCGGGCTCGATAGCCCTTTTCCAACCCTTCGACGACCCGGATGCGACGGGCAAGCCGGGGAGCTGGCAGGAGAACGCCGCGGAGGAGCGGATCGAGCAGCTTGCCAACGTCAGCAGCAACGTGAAGCTCCCCGAGAACCCGCGCAAGGAGGGGACCTATCTCGTTTTGCAGACGGCTCCGGCCCGCCCGCCCGTGCGGGATTTCGTGCTGAGGGCGACCCTGCGCTCCGGGGAAGCCGGAGGGATCGGCCTGGTCTTCCGTTGGCAGGACGCCGGCAATTTTTATTTTTTCCTCCTGCACTCGGACGCCGAGCGCAACTACCGGGTTTTCGGCAAGAAAGTGGGCGGCGTTTTCGCGTCCCTGGACACGCCGGCGATGGACAAGGTGAACGGTTTCGAGGTGGGCCGGCTCTACGACGTCAAGCTCGTCGCGGAGGGGCCTGTTTTCCAGGCCTGGCTGGACGGCGAGCGGATCCTGGAAGGGCGCGACGCCGCGCTCGCCGCGCCGGGGCAGGTGGGATTGATGAGCCGCAACAACACAAAGGCGTTTTTCTACCGCTTCAGCGCGGTGCAGCTCTAGGCGAGCGCAAAAGAAAGGAGAGAGGTTCATGCCAGAGAATGCGTGGGCGGAAACCATCATCCCCGGGACGTTCGTACGCGTCCTCTCCGAGGGATTGATCAGCGTCGGAGGTTTCTCGACCGGCACGGTCGGGATCGTCGGCACCGCCGCCACGGGGCTCGGCGCGACGCAGCTCCTCTCGGACTACGGCGCCGCTCAGGCGGCGTTCGGTCCCTACGACGATTACGACAATGGGGCGGGCACCCTCAACCTGACCCGGGCGCTGGAGCTGCTGTATAGGAACGGCGCGCGCAAGGTCTTTGCGCGCGCCGTGGCGGCCGGCGCGGACCAGGCGGCCTTCGAGGCGGCGTTCACCGAGCTCCTCAAGGAGGACGTTCAGATCCTGGTGGCGCCCGAGCTGTCGGCCACGGTGGCCAAGGCGGTGCTCGGCCCCCTGGCGGACAACGCGGAAAACCAGGGCCGGGACGTGATCGCGGTCATCGGCTCGGACGAGGAGACCGTGGCCGGGATCAAGGGGCAGGTTCCCACGAACGACCGCATCATCCTGACCGCTCCGGGCATCCGCGCCTTCGACGCCGCCGCCAAGGAGGACGCCTCTCTCGACGGCCGCTACAGCGCCGCCGCGGTGGCGGGGCTGATCAGCTCCCTGTCGCCCGAGTCGAGCCCCACCAACAAGACCCTGTCCGGCGTGGTGGAGCTGGCGCAGCGCTTCACCTACGGGCAGACCTCGAAGCCTCGTCAGCAGCCGCGTGCTGGTGCTGGAGGACCGCCAGGGGATCCGCGTGGTGCGCGGCGTCACCACCGACGACGGCGCCTTCAAGCAGATCACCACGCGGCGGATCACCGACTTCGCCAAGCGGGGCATCCGCTCGGCCGCCGACCCGTTCATCGGCCGGCTCAACAACGAGCGCGTGCGCAAGGCGCTCCGCGGTGCCATCGACGGGTTCCTGACCACGATGATCGTGGACGAGCAGCTCATCAGCTACACCCTCGACGTCACCGCGACCCGGCAGGACGAGATCGCCGGCCGCGCAATGGTAAACGTCGTCCTCCAGCCGACCTTCAGCATCGATTACGTGATGGTCACGCTGGTCCTTGAGTAGGAGAGGAGCCATGGCAAACACGAGTGTATTTACCGGAGCGGACGGATCGATCACGCTGTCCGCGTCGCAAGGGACGGAAGGGGAGAAGGCCCAGGACGTCCTCAAGGCCTTCGACATGGTCAGCGTGGGCCGGGTGCAGAACGTGCGGGTCGAGGTGAAGTCCGAGGTGAGGGCCTATCACGAGATCGGCCAGCGCTACGCCACCGCGCTGCTCCCCGGCAACGTGACGATCCGCGGCACCATCGGCCGCGCCTTGATCAACGGCGCGATGCTCCAGCTGATGCTGGGCGAGGCGGCGACCAGCCGGCCGGCCGCGAGTTGGGCGCAGCCCTCGTTCAACATCACCCTCCTGTTGGAGAACGCGGCGACACCCGGGGTGAAGAACACGGTGACGCTGCACGACGTCAAGGTGGAGAGCTGGGTCTACGACCTGCCCGAAGACGACTTCGTGATGGAGTCGGTCGGCTTCCAGGCGCTCTATCTGAGCGTGGCGGACGAAGGCTGAGGCGGGGCGGGGGCTGGCGATGCTATCGGCTGAAGAGCTGCTTGCGGGGAGCGCCCTCACCTTCGAGGTGGAGGTGCCGGGGACCGTTCTCCATCCTGGCAATGGCGGCGGGGAAGGCGGCACGGTGCAGCTGCGTCCGCTGACCGTGCGCGACCTCCAGCTCGTCTCGCGGGCCGCGCGGGAGAGCGACTCGCTGCTTGCCACGCTCATGGTCCAGCGGGCGCTGGTGGAGCCGGCGATGAGCGTGCCCCAGGTCACCACCCTGCCGGTGGGGCTCGTGCAGTTCCTGCTCCATCACGTCAACCGGATCAGCGGCATCGCGGCGACCTCGGAGCAGCTCGCCTCGGCGGCCGAGGCCCCTCTCGTCAAGGCGGCTTTCGTGCTGGCCCGCGAGCTCGGCTGGACGCCGCAACAGGTGGGCGAGCTCACGCTGGGCCAGGTGATGCTCCATCTCCAGATGCTCAGGGAGAAGCCCGCGCCATGAGCGGCCGGGAGCCCAAACCCGGTGCCTCCTGGCGGGCGGAGATCCGCGGGATCCGGAACACCGCGCGTTCCCTGGCGGCCCCGCCGGCCGGCTTCACCGGCCTTCTCTCCCCGGGTGAGGACCTCCTCGGGCTTCTGGCGGATTCTCCCGAGGACCTTCCCCTGGTCGCGTTCTCGCCTTTCGCCGGGCTGCCGGGGGGAGGAGCTGTCCCTGCCCGTGCCCGGCGAACGGAAGGGCCGGTCCCCAAGGGGGGCCGGGCTCCGGGTGTGCCTCCCGCGCCGTCCCGGGGTGAGGCGCCGGCTGCCGTGAGGCCCGCCGCCACGCCGCCGGCCCGGAGCCGCCCAGCGATCAGCCCGGAGACCGGTCCTGATCAGCCTGCCCAGACGGTACCGCCGGTCTTTTCCTTTCGGCGGCAGGATGGGAAGGCCGGTCCGGTCCCGTCCTCTCCGCCGGCCCGCGGCACCATGCAGGGGGCGGGTCCCGGAACGCCTGCTGCGAAGAGGGCTCTGTCGCTGTCCGACCTGCTGTCCTTGAAGTCCGGGGAGACGTGGCCGGAGCCGCAGAGGATGGTGGAAAACGTGAGCCGTTCCATGGACCCGGCGGGGGAGCTTCCGGCCGCGAGATCGCTGCCGGACCCGGCAGGCCTGTCTTCCGCTGGAACCGGTCCCGCAGATGCTATAGGGCCGGTTCCGCGTGACCGCCCTGCTCCGGCAGAAGGAGCCGCTCCTTTCGAGATCCCTCCCGCCGAGGGGACCGGGCGCCCGCTGGAGCTGCTGAACGATCTGGCGGACCGCGCCCTGCGGCGCCAGGATCGGACGGTTCCGGCCCCTGTTCCGGATCGCATCGACGTCCCCACGCTCGAATCCTCCACCTCTCTGGCTCGAACGGCAGCTCTCGCCATGGACAGCGAGGTCAAGGCCCGGCTCCTCGGCCTGGAGACGGGGACCCCTGATGCGGAACCGGCGCCCGGTCTGCCGGCGTCCGGCGGGCCGGCGCTCCTCGACGCCGAGACGCTGGCGGATCTGGTCAACGAGGCGCTCGTCGAGCAGGCGCGCCGCCACGGGGTGGACCTGTCATGAAAGTGAAGCCGATGCTCGGAGATTGGGAGGTCCCGCACATCGCCGCCATCCGCAGCGCGGAGCGGCGGGCGTTCGCGGAGCTGCCGGTACCGGGAAGGGCGGGCAGCGTCTTCCAGGACTTGAACGCCGGCCCCGTGCGCGTGGCGATCGAAGGGAGCCTCTACGGCGACGAGGCGCGCGACGCCTTCCTGGAAGAGGTCCGCGGCAAATTCAAGGCCGGCGAGCCGGTGACCTTCGTGGCCGACATCGTCACCGCGACCGAGGTGCAGTACGTGATCGTGGAAGAGCTGCGCTTCGAAGAGAGTGGCGTCCGTCCGGACCAGCTCGCCTACTTCCTGGTGCTGCGCGAGAGCCCGCCGCCGCCCCCGCCGCCCAATCCGCTGGGCGGGCTGGATACGAGCCTGCTGGACCAGGCGGGGAGCTTCCTCGACTCCATCACCGGGGCCCTGGACATGATCGATTCCCTGGGGTCCATTCCGGACCTGGGCAATCCCACGGAACCGCTGAACCAGGCCCTGGACGGGCTCGTGGCCGCGACGTCGGGGCTCGATCAGACCCTTGCTCCGCTGCGGGACCTCTTCGGCTCCGGGAATTGAACGAGGCGCAAATGGCTGAAGGGACCCTCACCGTCAATCTCCAGACCTTGCAGACGTCGCTGCAAGGTCTCACAGCGCTGGGGACCGGGTTCGCGGGAGCCGCCGGCCTGGCCGCCGCTTCCCCGGCCGCGGGGCTCCAGGGATTCGCCCAGGCGCTGTCGCAGCAGATGGCGGGCGCCCTCCACTTCGAGGCCTCGGCGTCCGTTTCCGGAGCTCAGGGGCTGTTCGCCTCGTTGAGCCTCGAGCTTCAGGCCTCTCCGGCCGGGGTGCTGGCGGAGCTCGGCCGGCAGATCGAGGCGGCCGGAGGCGCCTTCTCGCTCGATCTGGTGAACCGGCTCCAGGGGGCGCTCGACACCCTGCGCAAGCTTTCGGCCGGCGTGCCACAGGACCGCACCGCGGTGGCCGGGGCCCTGCTCGAGCAGATCCTGAACGTGCTGGGCAGCCTGCGGGGGCCGGAAGCCGCGCAGATCGAAGCCTGGGTGCGGGCGGTGGAGGAGCAGCGCCGCGTGCTGATGCCGGTCATCGAGCAGGCACAGAACGCCGCCGATCCCGCCGCCTTCGCCGTCCAGGTGGTCGAGCAGTCCCTGCGCAACACCCTGGAGCTCTTCGGCCTCCCGCGCCTCCAGGAGCTGATCGATTTTCTGGACGGTCTCCCGGGTGCCGCCCTGCCGCAGGCCGGGCTCGGCGGCGCGGATGCCGCCTTGACCGTGGTGTCCGGGGCCTATGCCCAGACGCTTGCCGTGGCGGCGGCCGAGTACCCGGTCTTCCGCGATACCGCCGTGGCGGCCTACGAGGCCATGGAGGAGCTGAAGCTCACCCTCCGGCCGGTGCTGGGCGCCATGCGCCGCCTGGCCGCCCTGCCGATCTTCCAGCCGGGCGCTCTGGAAACCTTTTTGCGCCGGCGGCTGGAGGACGCGCTGGGCGCGGAGGTCCGGGAGGTCCAGAAGATCGACGACCCGTTCAAAGCCCTCCTGGACCGCATCGACGCGGCGATCGAAGGGATCGACCTCTCGATCGTGCGCACCGAGGTTCTGGGCTTCTTCGAGAGCACCCGCGCCGCGATCGAAAGCGCCAGCCTGCCGAGCCTGGGAGACACCCTTCAGGAGCAGCTCGCGCCGGCCCGGGAGGCGATCGACGGTCTCCAGCAGGGAGTGGCCGATGCCGTCGCCCAGGTGGAGAAATTCTTCGCCGGTCTCGCGGGACGGTTCCGCGCGCTGGCGGCCGGCGTAGGCGAGTTTCAGCCGGACGGCGCCTTCCGTTTCCACGTCGAGCGTGACCTGCGGCAGGCGCTGACCGCGGCCCGGATCGCGGTCGCCGGCGATCCGGAGAATCCGGGCGCGCCCAGTGTGGCGGGTACGCTCGCCGGTTTCCAGAGCACGGTCGATCAGTTTCTGGCCCAGCTCCAGGGGCTGGTCGAGCCGCTCTCCGGCCAGGTCTCCACGGTCACGGAAGAGGCGGTGCAGGGCATCGAGGACTTCACCGCCTTTCTCGAGGGGCTGGATCTGCCGGCGCTCATGACTCAGCTTCAAGCCAAGGTCCAGGAGATCGTGGACGCCCTGCTGCCGATCGATTTCTCTGCCGTGGCCGATCCGGTGGTCGAGGAGATCGAGGCCGGGGCGGCGAAGCTGCGGGAGATCGATTCCTCCTCGCTCAACGAGATGTTGCGCGCCGCGCTCTCGGCGGCTCTCGAGGTGGTGATCGACGTCGACTTCAGCCTCACCATCAGCGCGCCGCTCGCCGGCAAATTCGCCGAGGTCAAGGCGGTGCCCGCCCTGGCGGTCGCCGAGCTTCAGAAACGTTACGAGGAAGCGACCGCGCTGCTGCATGCGCTCGCTCCCGATCAATTGCTGGCGGCCCTGTTCGCCTCCTTCGACGTCATCGGCAAGGCGGTCGGCGCGCTCGACGTGGCCAACCTGCTGAAGCCTCTGGACGGCGTGTACGAGCAGAACCTCCAGGAACCGCTGGCCGAGCTCAAGCCCTCGGTCCTGCTGCAGCCTCTGGCGGATGCGTTCCAGAAGTCCGTGAAGGTGCTCGACCCAGTGCGCGGCACCGATCTCATCGCTCCCTTGAGCGCAGGGCTCGAGACCCTCAAGGCCGCCGTGGCCGGGCTCGATCCGGCCGCCTGGATCGAGGATCTGCTCGCCGAGGTGGAGAGCCTCCAGCAGGCGGTGCGGGAGGTCAAGCCTTCGGCCGTGCTGACCCCTCTGATCGAGGACTTTGGCAGGCTGGAGGCCGAGCTGGACCGTTTCAAGCCTTCGGTGCTGTTCCAGCCGGTGGTGGAGCTGGCCGCGCCGCTCCTGAGCCTGCTGGAAGGGATCCAGGCCCAGGCCGTGACCACCCTGTTCAACCTGTTCCAGGCGCCGTTGCAGGTTCTCGACCGCATTCGCCCCGACGCGTTCAGCAAGGAGGCTCAGGACAAGATCGACGCGGTCATCAAGGCCGTCGAATCCCTCCGGCTGCCGGCTCGCTACAATCAGCTCAAGGGCCAGTTCTTCGACCTGAAAGGGGCGGTCCAGACGGATTCCGTGCGCGTTTCGATCTCGGTCCAGCTCATCGATCCGCAGCGGCACCTGGGTGAGCTGATGGCCGCCTACGACACCTTCCTCGCCGCTCTGCGGGGGCTCAGGCAGAACGTACAGCTGCCGGCCCTCCAGCCGTTGTACGGCGAGATGCGCGAGCGGGTGCTCGGCCTGCTGCCGCCCTACGCGCGGGAGCTGCTGGACCCCGAGACCTTCAAGCGGGTCATGCGCCTGGCCGATCCCACGCGGTTCCTCACCGAGCTCGACGCCCGGTTCGAAACGCTGAAGGCCAAGCTCATCCCCATCCGCCCCCAGGACATTGCGGCGGAGCTGGACGCGGCGCACGAAAGCCTGCTGGCGCTGGTCGAGAGCCTCGACCTGGAGGGCGCCCTGAATCAGGTCAAAGACACCCTCGCGGAGATCCAGGAGATCGCCGCCGGGCTGCGCGTCGACTTCCTCGCGGCCGATGTCGACCGGGTGGTCGGAGAGCTGAAAAAGGTTCTTGCCGCAGTGGACGTCAGCCGCCTTTTCGGCGAGCTCGACGCCCTGCACCACGAGGTCGAGCTGGTGGTGGAGAGCACGCGGCCGTCGCAGGTGCTCGGCGGCCTGCAGCCCGTGCTGGGCGAGGTGAAGGGGCTGGTCACCGCCCTCGATCCCGCCGCCACTTTGGCGCCGCCTCTCCAGGCGGCGTGGGGGCCGGTCGAGGATCTGCTGGCCGGAGTGGACTTCACCGTCATCCTCCAGCCGCTGGTCGGCAAGCTGGACGAGCTCGAGGCTGAATTCACGGCCGTCCTGAAAAAAGCGGAAGACGCGTTCGACGAGATGCTGGCGGCCGGCCGCGGCGCCCTCGGGGGCGGTGGCAGCGTCAGCATCAGCGTCGGGGGTTCCTTCGGATAGGCCCGGAGACGAACGATGGCAAGCGTGACCAAGACCGTTCACCTGAAGGTTCTGACCTTCGATCCCGCTCAGCGGAAGATGATTCCCGTGCCCGAGGCGACCCTCCTGTGCGAGGACACCGGCTGGCTCTGGGATCCCAATCTTTCGGACGGCAACGCCAAGACCGATGCCGGCGGCAAGGCGGCCGTGGACATCACGTTCGGCGAAGGATCGGAAAACAAGCTGAACCCCTTCTTTACCGTGACGGTTCCGGAAGCGAAGCGCTCCCTGCCCGCGGGCGTCGAAACCGATTTCCAGGTCAAGCTGCCCGAGGAGTGGGAGACGCGCCACGGCGAAAAGCGGCGGATCCCGAAGATCCTCGACCACGCCGATCCGGCCAACCCTCTGGAGATCTTCGTCGGGCTCGACGCTCATCTGCGCGTCGCCTACGCCGACCTCGACGCCTCGGGAAAGAGCAACCCTCTCGCGTTGCCCGAGGCGTCCCCACGGATCTACCTGACCGATCAGGATTTTCTGAGCGGAGACGACACCCTGTCGGGATTCCTCGGGGACCCCCGGACGGGTGTCATGCTGGCGGCGGGTGAGCCGGGATATCCGTATTTCGATCTCTGGCCCACGGCGCCGTGCGCTCTCGACGGCGTGTTGCCCGGCCCCGCCGCCTGGATCGATCCTCCGGGAGCGCCCGTGGGCAACCTGGGCGGCGGCAGCTTCAAGGCCGCCGGTCCGCTGGCCGTGGACGGCAACGGGTTCGTGTTCCTGATCGATGGCGACAAGGTCCACCGTTTCTATCCGGACGGCACGCTCTGCCAGACGATCACCGCGCCGTTGAGCAGTCCGGGCGGCCTCGCCGTGGACCGGTACCGAAACCTTTTCGTCGCCGACACGAACCACGACCGGATCGCCGTCTTCCGGCTGGATTGGGATGACGGCGGCAGCGGAGTCTACAAAGCCGCTCCGATTCCCTTCTTCACGGCGGGGCTCAGCAAGCCGCGCGGCCTGGCGGTGGTCCCCGACCGCGGGGCCGACCGCGACGAGCTCCTGGCCGTCGCCGACACCGGCAACGCGCAGGTCCAGGTGCTGAGAATCTCCTACCCGGCGGGTCCGCTGCCCCGTCTGCTGCCCCGGGCCGACGTTCGCCTGACGGCCGTGAGCACGTTCGGGACCGCCGGTGCAGGGGCCGGCCAGTTTCAGGAACCGGTCGGGGTGGCCGCGGACCGCAAGCGCCGCCTCTTCGTCTGCGACCGCAAGCTCCACCGCGTCTCGCGCTGGCGCCCCGACGCCGGCGGCACGAGCTTCGTCCATGAAGCCGACTGGGGCAAGGCGGGCGGCGGCAGCGGCGCCGGCCAGAGAGAATTCAACACCCCGGAAGCCGTGGCCGTCGATTCCCGGAGCGGCTACGTCTACGTGGCCGAATCGGGGAACCGCCGCGTGCAGCGGCTCGACGCCGAGAGCGGGGCTCACCTGGCCCACTGGGTCCACGTCTACAATCCCGCCCTGGCGAACCCTTTCAATCCCGCTGCCGTGGCCGCGGACGCCCGTGGCGAGGTGTATGCGGCCGACGTGGCCAACGCCCGGGTGCTGCGGGGCACGATCTTCGACGCGGTGGGCGTTCCCCTGCCGGACGGCACGGCCCCGGCCGCGGTGGGCGAGCCCTGGACGCCGGCGGACGACCTCGCGCACCTTCAGGCCCCCGGCTATGTGTGCTTCGCGTCCGACGGCCGGCTCTGGGTGGCGGACACCGGCAACGACCGGGTGATCGCCTTCTCCCACACCCCCCAAGGGGTGCTGGGCACCAAGCTCCTGGACTCCGCGGGTCTCGAAAAGCCCGTGGGGCTCGCCGCCGGCAAGGATGGCCGGCTGTTCGTCGTGGACTCGGGGCACGGCCGGATCGTCCCCTACGACCCCGCCGGTGTCGCGCAACCCGCCCTGGGAAGCCCGGGGGGCGGGGACGGCCAGCTCAGAGAGCCGCGTGGCATCGCCATCGACTCGCGGGCGGAGCCGGTCCTCTATGTCGCGGACCGCCTGAACAACCGGGTCCAGGGACTGAAGCCCGACGGCAGTTTCGTGGTCAGCTTCACGACCGCCGGGGGAACCGCCTTCAAGCTGCCCGAGGACGTGGCCGTGGACGCGAAAGGCAACCTTTTCGTGGCGGACACCGGCAATGCGCGCATCGTGCAGATCCATCTGGACGACAAGTCGGAAAAGGTCCTGACTCTCAACGAAGCCGGGCAGAAGCTCGTGGCGCCGTGCGGTGTCTCCGTCGATTCCGAAGGAGCCCTGATCGTCACCGACCGCGACCAGCGCAAGGTTTACCGGCTGCTGGACGGCAAGCTGTCGGCTTACTGGGACCTCCAGACGCTGGTCCGCAGGACCGTCTCTTCGAATACGGTCTACGACCCCGAGCTGAGCCGCCTCCTCGTCTTCCAAACCCCGGTGCGGGCGGTGTTGAACAGCCAGGGGCTCCTGGCTGTCGCCGACGAGGGACTGCACCGCGTCCGGCTGGTGCGGACGTCCAGCGGGGTCGAGCTGAACCTGTTCGATCTCGGCGAGGGTCTGCCGGACGTCTCCTTTCGCGCCCGGGCAAGCGCCGACTGGTCGAAAGACCTGGCCCTGAAGCTCGAAGTCTCCGACGTGGGATGGTTTTGTGACGACGTCTGCGAGCTCACCACATCGGAGCGGGGTGATTTCAGCGACGATCACTACGAGCTCAGCCCGGTCCTGGGCACGTCCGGCGATATGAACGGGGCGACCAACGTCATGAGCGTGGTCCGAATGCTTCACCGGTGGCTGAAGCACATCACGCGCGGAGACGAAGAGAAGCACCGCTGGGGCACCCAGACCGCGAAACCCTTCAAGATGATTTTCGATCTGATCAAGGAGAGAGGGAGCGATCACTCCTGGGGGAGCAACGTCATCAACCTCATGCGAGATGCCTTTGGCAGGGGTTTCGACGCCTGGGACGACGCGGTGATCGCGCACGAAAGCGGCCACTGGCTGTTCGACAAGTCGGTCCTGCCGTTCCCTCCCTACGAGACGGTCGGAGGCGATCACGGACGGCAGCAGATCACGTCGGAAAACAGGTCCATTACGGAAGGGTACGCCGAATTCATCCAGTTTTTCTGGGGCGCCGAGGGGAGCAGCATCGACCGGGTGCGGGGCTTCCATTTGATGATCGGCCAGAATCTGGCGGAGGTCGCCACCGATCCGAAAACTCCGGCGACTCATCAGGCGCTTTTCGGCGGGCCTGTGGCAGCGCCCACCTGGGACGCTCCGGGCCTGGGGCTCGAGGTCGAGGGCTACTTCGCGAACGCCTTGTGGCAGATCCACCACGTCCTCGTCGAGCCGGGGATCCTCTTCGCGGATTCCCCCGTCTTCTGGTACCGGTACAACACGTTCCTCGGGGAAGGCCAGAGCCAGCTCCTGGCGAGAACCATGCGGAAGTCGCTGCGCATGTTCCCGTCCTCTCCCTCGAAAAAGGAGCTCCAGCAGGGAAGCAGCCTGTACCTGCGCCAGCTCCTTTCCCAAGCCCACGTCGCCTCGGCCCAGACCGGGGAGATCGTTCAATCGATCTGCGAGCTGAACAACCAGCTCATGCCGAGCTTGACGATCACCGACGATTCGGGCCCTGCACCTCTGGGGAGCTCGGTCAGCCTGCACGGTGGGGACATCCGCCGTCTCACCCTCCAGGTGCGGGACGCCACCGGCGTGCCCCTGGGCGGGTACAGCCTGCACGTCAAGGTCGACGACGGCACCCGCTACACCTTCCCGGCCGGCCCCCAGCCGGCAGCCCGGCATGGGCTGAGGCCGCCGGCCGCCGTCCCCGCGGGAGAGCACTACCGGGTGACGGACGCGCAAGGGATCGTCAACCTCACCTTCACGGCGCCGGCGGTGGCGGCCGGCTCGCCGCCGGTGACCGACGTCCTGCGCGTGACCTATCAGCCCGACTTCGACACCGACGAGACGTTCTCGCCCCCCGGGCGGGCCGACAACCGTGAGAAGACCCTCCGCCAGCTCTATCTGTACGAGCTGCGGGCGGCTTCCAAGATCTGGCCGGGCACCGGCAACAACCTCGGAGCCAAAGTGTCGCGCACCGTCACCTTCAAGGTGCAGGCGAGCTAGGAGAAGCCCGTGCCCAACCGCAAGAACATTGGCAAGGAGGTCACGCGCAGCACGATCTGTGTGAGCCGCTGGCGCGCCGGCGTGACCCTGACCTGCGCGGACCGCATCCCGGTGAAGACACCCGCGCCTTTGCTCCTTTCGATCACCTGGCGCCGGCAGCGCGACGGCAAGGAAGAGCCCGGCCAGCCGGACGACGCCAAGCCGATCGTGCTCACCTTGCGCAAGGCCGCCGCCTCGGCCGGCGGGGAGATCCGGTTCGACGGCAAGGACGGCCCGCAACAGAAAGGGTTTTCAAAAGATACGCAGGAGGTCCTCACCCTCGTCGGGCGTTCCGCGAGCACCAAGGGTGCCGACGTGGAGCTGGTGGTCTCGATCGAGGACGAGGAGCAGAAGCCGCCGATCCTGCTGTCCGTGGGGCCTCTCGAAACGGAAGTGGAGATCAAGGCCGAGAACGGCACGGACACGGCCCCTTCTTTCCTCCTGCCGGAGCAACCCGTGCGGCTCAAGGCGGTATTGAAAGGGAAGGGCGCCGACGGGACTTTCACGTGGCTCAGCGGGTCGGAGGCCGTCCTCACCCTCAAGAGCGGCGCCGACAAGGAAGCGGTCGAAATCGTGGGGCACTCGGCCGCAGAGGCGAAAACGACTCTCGCCGTGCTCTTCACACCCAAGGAGGGGCCGGCGGTCCTGGCGATTCACGAGGTGAGCTTCGCGGACCTGGAGCGCCTGTTCAAGGAGCATGTCCTCGACGCCCGCCACCTGGCCTCGGCCGACTACCGCCGCCGGCTGGAGGAGATGCCGCCTGCCGAGGTCCGGCAGTTTCAGGCCAAGGCCACCGAGGAGAAGATCAAGAAATATCTGGAGAAGCTGCTGGTCTTCTGCCGGGAGCAGGATGCCCTGCGCACCGCTCCCGCGGGCGCGAGGGAGAGCATCGTCTTCATCGGCGGCGCCGATCCGGCCGGCACCCGCAACCATTTCTACCGGGGGGCCGAGGCCCACTTCACCCTCCACCCGGAGGGGGGGCTGCAAACGAGCTTTCATTCTCTCTCCGAGATCCGGGATTTCCTGGCCAACAACAAGCCATCGAACGGCCGGCCCTGGGGAACGGTGAGCATCGTCACCCACGCTTTCGCGGGCGGAACCATGGAGATCCCGGTGGTTCCCGGCGGCGATCTAACGGATCTGGAGACGCTGAACAAGGCGGTCGACGAAGGCAAGCTCGAGCCGCTTCCGGACGGCGTCTTCGACGTCCTCACCACGCTGCGCATCCGTGGCTGCGAGATCGGCCACAAGCCGGAAATCCTGACCGCCCTGAGCAAGGCTTTCGGTGGCGATGAGCCGCAGCGCCCCCGCGTCCATGGTCCGAAGTTCGCGCAGAGCTACGACTTCAATCCCGACACCTGGCAGACGGGAGACCCGCCGCCCACCCTGACCGACGAGTTCCTGAGCGAGGAGATCGGGATCGAATTCCCCGGCAGCGTGATTCCTTCGAACGCGCAGCTCCTGGCGCAGTTCACCCGGGACCGTCCGGACAAGAGCGTAACGGCCGCCGAGGTGGCGGCGGCGCTGCCCTTCCCCGACTCCTTCACCTGGGAGCAAGAGCTCGACTTCTTCATTCTGCCCGAGAAGGCGCAGAGCGCAGCCGACCGGCAGGCCCACGAAACGATGTTGAAAGCCAGTGTGGCGGGGGAGGCCCCGTTCAGCACCTGGAAAGCCTGGGAGCTGACGAAACGCACACCGAAGGCAGACGGCTCGGTGGAATGGAGCTACAGCTTCACCCTGGAAGATGGCCGTTCCGGTACGTTCGTCACGTCCTTCAATACGGGCCCAGCCAAGAATGACACGGCTCGCCTGGGAGTGCTCCGGCAAAGCGTGGGCGCGGACACGGCGCGGCAGTTCCAGTGGACGTTCCAGGATCAGGACACCGTCAGAGCCGACGGCTCCCACTTCCGCACTCTGCAGGCCTCGGGCACGAAGACCGTGGTGATCGTGTTCCGGCCGCTCACGGAGCCGGACCCCGCCAGCCCGGGCAACCGCCGGCGCGTCCGGCCCGCTCTGACCGATTCCAACTACTACACCGAGGAGATCCCGGTCCGTCCGCCGGAGAAACCTCTCGGCGAGAACGTAGCCCCGGAGCAACCCTGATGGCCCTGGATTTCCTGAGCGGCCCGAGCAGCGCCCCGCCCGCCTTCCGCCGGCCCGTCTTCGACGTCCGGTTCGGCGGGGGAGGGGGCGCCGCGGGCGGCCTCAGCGGGATTGGCGGGATTGGCGGGGTTGCCTCCGCCGTGGGCGGCGCCCTGGGGGTCGATCTCGGGGGCGGTGCCTCCGATCCCTGGAAGCAGCACCTGGTCGCCGTCTCGGTCGAGAGCGGCCTCGCGCCCGCGGTGGACGCGGCCGAGGTCTGGCTGACGGCCGATCCCCAGGCGCCCACCGTTGCGCTCGACGACGAAGGCACGGTCTCGCTCGGATACGAGGACGACTCGCCCGTGCTCACCTTCACCGGCAAGGTGGCGGGCGTGCGGCGCGGGATCAACGGTCTGGCGCGGATCACCGCCACCTCGGGCGGCGCGGCCCTCGCCCGGCTGCGGGTGAACCAGAGCTACGAGGGGCAGACGGCGGGCGACGTGGTGAGCGATCTCGCGGGGCAGGCGGAAGTCGCCACCGGCACGGTCGAAGACGGCGTGGACCTCCCCTTCTACGTGGCCGACGACCGGCGCAGCGCCTGGGTGCACGTCGCCGTCCTGGCCCGCCGGAGCGGCTACTTGGCCTACGTCACGCCCGAAGGCGAGCTGTTCTTCGGCCCCTACGAGCCGGGCGATCCGGTGCAGACGTTCACCTACGGCGAGGACGTCCTCCGGCTCGAAGCGCGCGAGGCGGGCCCGGAGGTGGGGAAGGTCACCACCTGGGGCGAGGGCTCGGCGGGGAGCCAGGGGAAGGACGCCTGGAGCTGGCTGGTGAAGGACCCGGCGTCCGTTCAAGGGAGCGCCGGCAGCGCGGGGCCGGAGCGCTGGGTGCACGATCCGGCCCTGCGCTCCGGCGACGCGGCCAAGACGGCGGCCCAGGGAATCGCGGACGCGGCCGGCCGGCTCGCCATCACCGGCACCCTGCTCGTGCCGGGCGCTCCCGCCGTGACCGCCGGCAGCACGATCGAGATCGCCGGAGCGCCCCAGGACGCCCTCAACGGCAAGTTCCTGGTCCGCTGGGTGCGCCACCGGCTGGCCAAGCGGGAAGGGTTCACCACGCGCATCGCCTTCAGCCAGAGCGAGGGAGCCGGCGGCGGCGGATTGCTGGGCGCCCTGGGAGGGCTGCTGTGACGCCCACGCTCTACGACACCATCCGCCGCATCGTCCAGGAGGAGCTGGGGCAGGTGCGCACGGCCGAGCTGGCGGTGGTCGAGGAGCAGCACGCGGACGAATTCGCCACCTCGGTGAAGCTGCGCGACTCCGGAATCGTCCTGCGCAAGGTGCCGGTCGCCACCCCGAGGATCGGCGCGGTGAGCCTGCCGGCCGTGGGCGATCTCGTCCTCGTGCAGTTCGTGGGGGGGAACGTCAACGCGCCCATCGTCACCGGCCGCCTCTACAACGACGAGGACCGGCCGCCGGCCAACGACGACGCCCAGTCGATCCTCCACCTGCCGCTCGATGCCGGGGACGACGACGCGGTCCACTGGGAGCTGCACAGCGGCGACAAGCGGGAGATCACGTTGAAGCTTGGCAAGGGCCTGGAGCTTCGCCCTGCGCGACGACGATCCGGTCGTCGAGCTGAGCGTGGACGGCGGCAAGGCGACGCTCAAGATCGAGCGCGACGGCGCCGTGACGCTGGAGTGTAAAGGCGATCTCAAGGTCACGGGTGAGGGCGACGTCAAGATCGAGGGCAAGAAATCGATCACGGTCGAGGCCACGGGCGAGCTCAATCTCAAGGGTTCGAAAGTCAATCTCAATTGACCTCCATATTGATCTCAATATTGATCTAAATAAGGAAATCGGAGGCGCGAGCATGGGGCAGCCGGCGGCAAAACAGGGCGATCAGGTCATGGCGACCGACACCCAGATCATCATGATCTCCACCCCGGGCGGACCCGTGCCCACGCCGCTGCCGCACCCGTTCGTCGGCAGGCTCGACGGCTCGCTGTCGAGCGACGTCAACGTCGAGGGCAAGCCGGCGGCGGTGCAGGGGAGCACGGCCACCAACACCCCGGCTCATGTCCCTCAAGGGGGGCCGTTCCAGAAGCCGCCGTCGAACCGGGCCACGGTGCAGCTCGGCAGCGCCACGGTGTTCATCAACGGCAAGCCCGCCGCGCGCAACGGCGACAAGGCCATGACCTGCAACGACCCCGCGGACCTGCCGGCCGGCACGGTCCTCGCCGCGGGCACCGTCTTCATTGGAGGGTAGAGCCGTGGCCGACGATCCCCAACTGTTGACCGACGTCCGCCTGGCCCTGCGCCACTCGGAGCTGCGCCCCGTCTATGTGGCGGACACGGTGGAACGGCGCGTCACCACCCGCCAGGCGAGCCGTGTGCTCACCGACCTGGCCTTGGTGAGCGGGCGCGACAACCTCGGGCAGGCCGTGCTGATGCGCCTGCTCACCCCCCGCGGCGAGCTGGCCGAGCTGGCCCATCCGGAGTACGGCTCCCGCCTCCACGAGCTGATCGGCCGGCAGAACACTGAAACAACTCGCAACCTGGCGCGCCTGTACATTCTGGAGAGCCTGCAGCAGGAGCCGCGCATCGAGAAGGTGCTGGAGGCCGTGGTGGCGCCGTCACCGGGCACGCGCGACCGCCTGGACGTCCGGCTGCGGGTGAAACCCATCGCCTCGATCGATCCGGCTGGGGCACTGAGCCTCGGGCCCTTCACGCTGGAGCTTTGACCATGAGCTTTCGCCGCCGCCCCTTCCCCGAGGTTCTCGACAACCTGCTGTCCCAGCTCGCCGGCGGGGTGGCGGCCGAGGAGCACCCGTTCCCGCCTCCTGGCGCCGCGCCCTTGCGCCACGCCCTGCAACGGCCGCCCGTCGCCGAGATGGTCTCGGTCTATGGCAGCCGGGACGCCCAGCCGCGCCTGTTCCGCCCGGACAAGGACTACAAGCTCCTCGACGCCAAGACGCTCGAATGGCAGGAGGGGGCGCAGCTGCCCGACCCGGGCACGCTGATCTCCGTGAGCTACTTTCCGAAGTCGGCGCAGCCGGTGCTCACCGACCTCCAGACCGGCAGCGTGGTGCGCACGCTCGCCGAGTCGGTCGGCCTGGAGATCGCGCGCCTCTATGCCCAACTGGAGGCGGTCTATGAAGCGGGCTTCGTCGACACGGCGACCGGCTCGTCGCTCGACAACGTGGTCGCCCTGCTGGGGATCGACCGGGTCGAGGGCGGCCGGGCCCAGGGGGAGGTGGAGCTCCGCCGCGTCGAGGGGACCCGCGGCGCGATCAGCATCCCGGCCGGCACGCGCGTGATGACCGCCGACGGCAACGTCGAGTACGAGACGCTGACCTCGGTGACGATGTCCGACGGCCAGAGCATGATCCGCGCCGTCGCCCGCGACGTGGAGCCCAACGATCCCCTGCCCGCCGGCTCGCTCACCGTCCTGCCGGTGCCCATCGCCGGCATCGCGAGCGTGACCAATCCCGCCCTGACGGCGATCGCCACGGAGAACGAGACCGACGGAGATCTGCGCGAGCGGGCCAAGAATTTCCTTCATGGCAGCGAGCGCGCCACGCTGGGCGCCCTCCGCCAGGCCGTGGCCCGGCAGCAGATCACGGCCGACGTCGAGGAGGACCCCGCCCGGCCGGGTTACGTGAAGATCACCCCCCACGCCGAGGCCCTGCCTCCCGAGCTCCAGGAGCGGCTGCTGCGGGCGATCGAAGACGCGCGGCCCGCGGGGGTCCGGGTGGAGCTCGCGGGTGTCCAGCCGCCGGCCAAGGTGGACCTGGAGCTGCGGCTCACCACCAAGGCGGGGCTCGTGGAGGCGGACCTGCTCGCCGCTCAGAGAGCCGTGCGCGAAAAGGTCGAAGACTACTTCCGGAAGCTGCCCGTCAAGGAGCCGGGGAGCATGAACCGGATCGTCGGCCTGGTCCTCAGCGTCCCCCAGGCGGCAGACGTGCGGATCGTCAGCGCGAGGGTGGGAAACGTGGACGTCCGCGACAAACCTCAGGCGGGGCTGCTCGACGTCGGAGGGGCGCCCACGGTCCTCGGCAATCTCTACATCGCCGATCCCAGCCTGCCGACCCGGGTATCGGCCGTGGTCCTCTTCCCCCAGGGCGCGGTTCCTCCGCCCGACAAGGTCAAGATCGCCGCGGACCTGACGAACGCCCTCACCGCGCTCAACAGCCAGAACGAGCCGGTCCCCGGGGAGGCCGCGGCCGCCGTGCTGCTCCGGCTCGACGATCTGCAGAGTCTCGCCGTGGGCACCAGCCCCTTCCGGCTCGAGCTCGCCGTGACGCTTCAGAGCGGCGTCACCCAGATCCTGGAGAAGCCCGGCGACGAGTACGACCTCACCGCTTTCGAACGCCTGGAGCTCGCCGGGGTGGAAATCCAGGAGGAGCCGGCCGATGGCTAGCCCGCGCTTCCGCCAGATCCGCGACCGGCTCCCCAGCCTCTGGCGGCCCGAGGAGGGGGACGACAAGAGCCTGCTGGCCCGCACCCTGCTCGCCATGGCGGACCTTCTCGAACGCCTGAACGGCGAGGCCGCCGATGTCATGCAGGCGCACTGGTTCCCCTACGCCGACCGGGCGCTGTTCAGCCCCTTCTACCGCCGCCTTCTGGAGGTGCAGAAGAAACCGCTCCCCAAGCCGGGCGACCCGGATCTGAAGGATTTTCCCTACGTCGCCGATCTCGCGCGCCTGGGCGCCCTGCTGCCGGTATTGCCCTGGGGAGGCCCCCCCGCGCAACGCGAGACGGTGGAGGAGTATCGCAAGCGGATCGCGGACACGATGAAGCTTTACCGCAATGGCCTCGGCACCGTGAACGCTCTCGCTGAGATGGTCCTGGCGCAGCTCCCGGACGACCCCGATCAGCCGTTCACCGTCGAGGAATTCCCCGCCCTGCCGGTCCCCCCAAAGCAGGCCGCCACCCGCGGCGCGCCGGAAGGCGTGCTCGGCCCCCTGATGCGCTGGCAGCTGGAAAACCCGGGCCTCGGTCCGGCCGCGCCCACCGTGTACGTCCAGGGGAGCTCCGAGGTCACCGGGCCGCTGATCGAGCCTCTACGCGGCGGGCGGAGAACGGATCCGCCTGGGGATCGCCTATGACGGGACGCTGAAGGTGGGGGAGACTCTCCGCCTGCGGACCGCCTACGCCTCCTGGATCGGCGGCGAGGACGGCCTCCTGCGCGCCCTGTCGCCGCCGGGCGAGAGCTCGCCGGCCAACCCCACGGCCCCGGGTCCCTGGCAGGCCGCGCCCGGAGCGCCGGCCGGAACGGTTTCGGCGCTTCACCAGGGGCGCGACCTCACGGTCTGGGCCGCCATGGAGTCCGGCGATGCCGATGATGCCGGGGATGGCGGCGCGCTCTGGCGTTTCGACGGCGAGGCCTGGACCGAGGCCCTCGGCGGCCTCCCCCGGGTGCTCTGTCTGGCCCTCGACGGCGGCGACCTGCTCGCCGGCACGGCCAAGGGCCTGCTCCGTATCCCTCTCCATCCCAACGGAGCCCTCACGCCGGAGCCGAAACCGGAGGATCTGAACGGTCCCGAGGTCCACGCGATCCTGCATGTGAAGGGCGGCGGCCTGTGGCTGGGCACGGCCGCGGGATTGGATCAGAAGGATCTCACCCTGCCGTTCGAGGTGGCCGGCCCGGTCCACGCTCTCTACCAGGACGCGGCCGGCACGGTGTATCTCGGCACGGATCTCGGTCTCCTGCAATTTCAGCCCGGGCTCAATCACGGGTACTGGTATTCGGGGGAGAGCCATTCCGATCAGATTCCGGATTGGAACCCCTTGGCGGGAGAAAAGAAGAGCGCACCGGCGCCGGACACCGTCTTCCTCCCCCCCGTGCGCGTCATCCGCCGGGGACCGGACTCCTCGCTCTGGCTGGGCACCGATCATGGCATCGCCCGCTACCGGGCCCGGCCGACGGGCGGACTGGCCTACACGACCCTGCTGGAGGCGTTCCCCGATCTCGCCACCGGGCGCGTCTTCGCCATCGAGGAGGACGCCCGGGGGACCCTCTGGTTCGCCACCGGGCAGGGGCTCTTCCGGTTTGACGGGAGAGACTGGTGGCAGGCGCGCAAGGGCGAGGGGGACGCCGTGGCCCTGGTGCGGCTGGGAGCGGCCGAAGAGCCGGAGCAGCCCGTCTTCTGGCGCTTCCGCGCCGGCTCCTGGGAGCGCCTCGACTCCGCCGCGAAGGCTCCGGGCTGGGTCCCCCACGTCCCGGCGTCCGTCCCCGCCGAGCCCGCCGTCCACACCCTGCTCTGGACCCGCCAGGCCGTGGCGGACCTCGGCACCTGGGACGAGGGGACCTCGGCCTTCACCCGCACGGGCGAAGCGCCCGGGAAGCTGCGCTCGCGCTACAAGCCGGACGAATCGAGGATCGTGGACGGCGGCCTGCCCGCGGTTCCCGGCCTCCCTCCGGGCCGGTCCGTCTGGCGCTATCTCGCGCTGGAATCCGCAGCCGTCCCCGAGCCCCAGGGCCGTCCCGCCTGGACGGTCGAGGGGCGGCTCCTGCCGCCTCTGCCGGACCCCGGCCGGGTGGCGCCGCAGGAAGGGCGCTACAGCCAGAGCCGCCGGCATGTCCAGGGCCGGGAACGCCTGGACCCGGGCGCCGGCTTTGACGCTTTCGACGTTTTCGACGCTTTCGACGGGGCCGTCTTCGCCTACCCGCCCGAGGCCAGGGTCTGGTTCGCCTGGGAGGAGCGGCACGCTCCGGCCGTGCTCGTGCGCCTTCAGACCACCGCTCCCGGGGAAGCGATCGATCCGGCCGTGCTCGACCGGGTCTGGCAAGGTATTCAACAAGTCCGTCCGGCCGGCGTGCGCGCCTTGCTGGCCGTGGACGAAGTCATCGTGAGAGGAGCATAGCCATGGGAGAGCTGGCAACACAATTTGGCGCCAAACAACCCGGAGAGCTGATCCAGGCCAAAGACTGGAACGGCCTGATCGACGGCATCGAGGCCATGGGGACCGCCCTGGATGCGCGGGTCAAGGTCCTGGAGACGGAGGTCAACGCACGGCTGGCGGCTCTGGACCAGAGGGTCGGAGCCCTCGATGCCGGGTTCCAGGATCTCGCAAGCACCGTGGACCTCCTGCTGGGGCAGACGAGGCGGGTCAGCCTGCGCACCGGCAGGGTGCGCTACGCCATCGGCGAGCTGGCCGAGATCACGGCCCGGGTCACCGACGCCCGCGGCAACCCGCTCGACCTCGCCGCCGAGGCGGCACGCCCCTGGGTCGACTTCGTCTCCTCCTGGGGCCACCTGCGCCCCGTGGCCGGGTTCGTGAGCATCGCCGGCACGGGAGACCGCACGCTTTCCGTGCAGGTGGACGCCCAGGGCGAAGCCAGGGTTCAGCTCCGCTCCGAGCACGCCGAAGGATTCACGGCGGAGGCCGAGACCCACGTCGCGACCTCTCTCACCACCGTCCTGCCGGCCACCAACAAGAGCGTCCTGACCACCATCCTGGAGGCGAGCACGCCCATGGAGGCCAACATCCGGGGCGCCTTCCAGGTGATGAGCCAGGAGTACGACCGGGTCGACGCGGTCAACGTCCGCAACTACACCGACACCTACTTCGTCCGCAATCCCACGCGGGTGGTCGGCAAGCTGCCGGCCCTCTCGCACGATACCTGGCGCGACTACCGCTCGACCGTCCTCGCCTTCGTCAAGGGCGACAGCGATCCCAGCACCCCGGAGCCGGGCCAGGGCGTCTGCTCGATCCAGGTGACCTTCCGCGACTGGATCGGCCCCTGGATCAGCCTCGACTACCTGCCGAAGGCGAAAGACCTCGCCACGGACATGGGCACCCTGCTCCAGAACAACCTCGGCATCAATTTCAGCGAGACCACGATCCGGTTCAAAGACAAGCTCACCGAGCACGTCAAGGACAAGGGGGTGATCGGCCGCCAGCGCGACTTCCAGGCCGCCTTCACCGCCCTGGACACCCTCTCCGGCACCACCGGCAGGCCCGCGTTCGTCAGCGACGCCGCCCGCTCGGTCCGGGGCGCGATCGGTCTCCAGCAGACTCTCGAGTCCTCGGAAATCACCCAGTTCACCTCCAGCTCACAGACCGGCCTGGAAGCCCTGACCGGGGTCGCCGTGCAGTCGCAGGCGGTCGCCTCGGCGGCCCGGGAGGAGGTCGCCAAGGTGCGCTCCGAGCAACTGCAGTTCCGGGACGACCTCACCCGCGACGACGGGCCGATCTCCCTGCTGAGCAAGACGGTGAGCAACTTCTCGGGCCGCATCGAGCAGATCGACCGCACCGTGACCGGCAAGGCCGACCAGAAGTTCGTCACCGGGCTGTTCAACCTGAACCCCTGACCGGAGGAAGAGCATGGCCGACGACCAGGATCTGCTGCGCGAGATCCGCGAGCTGCGGGAGACCGTCACGGCGCTCCAGCGGGACATGGAGGCGCGCCAGAGGGTCACGCTGCGCGCCCTCCAGGAAGGACCTTTCCTCGGCCAGCCGGTCAATCTCGTTGCGACCGTCGCAACCGTCGCAACCGCCGCGGCCGTGGCGGGCGTCGCCGGCGCCGGCGGCGAGCCCCGGGTGAACGTGCCGGTGACCTTCACCACCACCTGGGGGCGGCTGCGCGCCGTCGAGGACTTCCGCCTGCGCGAGGCGAGCGGCCTCACCGTGCGGACCGACGCCGAGGGCCAGGCCCGCGTGCTCCTCCTCCCGCCCTCCTCCGGAGACGTCACCGCGGCGCAGCAGGACGCCCTGGAGACCGCCCTCCGGCTGCTGGACCGGACCGCCGCCACGCCGGCGGCGGCGGCGAACGGGCTGAACGAGCTGGCCCGCCAATACCGCCTGGACGGCAACGCCGAGATCCGGCAGGCGATCGACCTCTATCTCCAGGACTTCGGACAGCGGTGGCGGGACTCGTTCGAAACGCGGGCCTTCCCGGTCTGGCCGGCCTTCGACACCACGGTCTTCGCCTTCGCCCGGGACGCCGATCCGGACGACGAGGACGTCCTCGACACGGCCGTGCTGGCCACCGCCGCTCTCCCCCTGCGCTTCAAGGACTGGCTCGGCCCCTGGCTCCAGGCCCTGGCCCGGGTGATGGGGGAGGACGGCAGCCTGGAGGGTGACCTGCGGGGCGCCCGCGGCCGGTTCCGGGAGCCGGACGCCCTCGTGGGCCACGTCTACGGCAGGGTCCAGCTCTTCCTCGACAACCAGAAGGGGATCGCCGGAGAGCTGGCCGGCCGCCGGGCGGCCGAGATCTCCCTGCGCAACTTCCTGGAGGACGGGTTGCCGGACTTGCCCAAGGACGTCCGGTCCGGCGTCCTCCAGGGCGTGGAGGCCGCTTCCGGCACGCTCAAGGCCACGGGCGCGGGAGTGCTCGCCGCGGTGGGGCAGACCCGCAAGGACCTCACACGGAGCATCGACGTCAAGATCGCCAACGTGCCCCAGGTCGACCTGACGGGGGTGACCGGCCGCATCGACCAGCTCACCGCCCAGGTCAGCATCAAGGCCGACGCCGCGGTGATCGACGGGCTGCGCACCGACGTGAGGAATTCACTGGCGTCGAAGGCGGACCGCTCCGCCCTGGAAGCCCTGAGCACCAACGTCACCGGCGTCACCCGGGACCTCGGCACGCTGAGGGAGACCACCGTCCAGCTGAACGACCGGGTGTCCCGCATCGACGTCTCGGTGGGCCGCTTCCCAACGGACCTCGCGACCCTCAACACCGACCTGAGCACCAGGCTCTCGGCCAAGGCCGACGCCACGGCGATCGAAGGGTTGCGTACCGAGGTGAGAACCTCGCTGGCGTCGAAGGCGGACCGCACCGCCCTGGAGGCTTTGAACACCAATGTCACCCGGGACCTCAACATCCTGAGAGAGCGCTCCACGCAGATCGATCAGCGGATCACCGTCATCGACACCTCGGTGAGCCGGCTCGACACCACCATCAGGGATCCCCGGATCTTCCGGCTTCCCAACGGCTGAGGCTCTCCGTATGCCCGCACCGCTCGCCGCCGTCTCCACGAGCCTTGGAGGAGAAGACGCACCTTCCCGCCTCCGCTCCGTGACCTCGCCGGTGGGGACGCCGCCGCTGCGCACCTTCCGCGAGGTTCTCTACCTGCGGTTCACGGCCGGCGGGCTCGCCGAGGAGCTGGCTCTCGATCCCGCCAACACCGTGTTCCGGGCCGGCTTCCAGCCGCTGGAATACAACGCTTTGCAGCCGGGGGCTCCCGTGGCGCCGGCCGGCCGCCGCACCCTGGACGGCGCGCTCGTGGTGGAGCTGGAGGCGCCGCGCCGCCTTCTCTCCGTGCAATTGGCGCCGCAGAAGGTGCAGGAGACGGGCTTCACCCTCCTCGTCCACCGGCTGGACGGCCAGGCGATCGCGGAGAAGCCCACCGCCGCCGCCGCTCAAGCCCCGGAGCAGACCTTCCATTTCGATTTCACCGGCGCGCTCTTCGCTCTGCGCCTCCGGGACAAGACCGGCCAGAACGTATCCCTGGCCATCGGCGACGTGCGCGCCGTGAATGTGCAGGCCGATCCCGCGGGAGCACGGATCGGCATCGCCCTGCTCCCGGATCCAGCCGAGCCCGGCGCCGATCCCCTGGCCGCGCCCGCCCTCTTCTGGCCGGTGTCCGGAGACGCCGTCCCAACGGAGGCCGACGCGGGCCCGGCGCTCGCCGAGGCTCTGGAGCGCCAGCTCGCCAGGCTGCCGGCGCTTCCAGCCCATGTAGACGCCGCTCTGGTCATTACCGCGGATGCCCCCTGCCGGCTCGTGCTGGAGACGCTCGAAGTCCCCTACCGGCTGGTGAGCCGCTCCCTCGGCTCCGGAGCCGGCAAGGAAGTCGTGCGCTTTGCCGGCGCCGGAGCGGCCGACCGTCCCCTCATCCTCCAGCTCCCCGGCGGCGCCACGGTCCTGTCGGCGACGCTCGAGGCCATGCCGAGCCTGCGCGGCGGCCGGCCGGTGTCCGGAGGGGCCGGAACGGCGGCTGAGCCGGTGGAGCAGACCGGAGCCCGCATCGACGGCCACGTCTGGGTCGCCCAGAGAGTGGCACCGCCTCAGGCTGTCACGGTCCTCGGGATCGCGATGGGTCTCCTGGGGCTCACCCCGGGGACCGGGCTGACGTTCGAAGTACGGGAAGACCATCAGGGAGAGCCCACGGGCCGCACGCTGGCGGAGGGGAGCCTGACCCTGGCCCAAGCCGGCCGCCGCGCCTGGTCCACGGCCTTCCTGAGCGCTCCGGTGATCCTCCCCGCCCAGCCCTGCTGGCTCCTTCTCACCGCGGCCGAAGGAGAAGCCGTCTGGCTCACCCGCGGCGGCGAGACCGGCGTCCGCCTCCTCGACCGCCCCGGCACTCCCTCCGCCCGCCAACGGAACCTCCAGGGGCTCGAGACCCTGCACCGGCTGCTCGTCGCGGAAGACCGCCAGGCGGAGGCCGCGCAAACCCCCGCGCTGGAGCTGCGGCTCGGAGACACGCCCGTGCCGGAGCTGGCAGAAGGCGGGAGCGGCCGGAAGAGCTTCGATCTCGCGGCGGCCCTGACTCTTCATCTCTCCGGCCAGCCCGCGGCATCCCTGCTGGACGTCCCTCTCAACTTCACCTCCACGGTACCGGGCTCGCTCACCGTCTACCCGCCGCGGATCACCTACGAGCCGGGCTGAAGGGCGTCCCCCCACGGCGCTCCAGCACTGGGGAGATGTCTGCTATCATCCCGCCCTTAGCTCGAAGGAAGAGGGCCTCAGTCCCACTTTGGTGACGCTGAGCGATGAAGCCGCACCAAAACCTTGCCGGCTTTTTCCCGAGACATGAATCTCCTGGGAGTCTGTTCATGAACCAACGTCTGATCCGTAAAGACATCAAACGCGACGACTTTGCCGCGGCGGTCGGCCGCAGCGTCGAGTACGCGGAAGGCCACGTCCGGACCCTCGTCTATGCCATCGGCGGAGCCGTTCTGCTGATCGCGCTGGCGGTGGGGATCTACTTCTACCGTGGCAACTTGCGCAAGGACGCCAGCGAAGCCCTGGGCAGGGCCGCGGCGGTCTATCAGGCTCCGATCGTGGTGGCTGCCAACGCCAAGCCGAACGACCCCGTGGAACCGAGCTTCGCCACCGAGGCCGCCCGCCAGGCGCGGGCCAAGGAGATGCTGGAGAAGGTCCGCGCCGACTACGGCTCGACGGACGCCGCCGACATCGCCGGGCTCTATCTCGGCCAGATCGCCGCCGGCGAGGGGAAGCCCGACGAGGCCCGCAAGTTGTGGGCGGACTTCGTCGACGATCACGGCGACAGCCTGCTGGCCGGCGAGACGCGGCTCAACCTGTTCGACCTCGACCGCAAGCAGGGGAAAGGTGAGCAGGTGGTCCTGGAGCTTCGATCGATGCTGGAGAAGAGCGGTGCGCCGCTCCCCCAGGACGTGGTCCTGATGGAGCTGGGCACGACTCTCGAGCACCTCAAGCGGCCCCAGGAAGCGATCCAGTCCTACCAGCGGATCGTCGACGAGTTCCCCGAGTCGTCGTACCGGCAGGAGGCTCAGCAGAAGGTCACCTCGCTCGATCCGACGCGGCCCGCGGCCGGTGGTGCTTTCGGGGGCGGCAGGCCCTCCGGGCTCCCCGGCTTCCCCGGCTGAAGCTTTCCATGGCTCTTCCCTATCGCATCCTGGAGCGCAAGCGCGCCGGGATGCGGCTCACGGAGGAGGAGATCCGCTCGGTGGCACGCGGCGCCGCCGACGGCTCGTGGAGCGAGGGGCAGCTCGGCGCCTTCCTCATGGCCGCCGCCATCCGCGGCTTGGACCCGGAGGAGACCCGGGCGCTGACGCTCGCCATGCTGGAGTCGGGGGAGCGCTGGGACCTCCGCCGGGACGTTCCCCTGCTGTGTGACAAGCACTCGACGGGCGGCGTGGGCGACAAGGTCTCCCTGATCCTCGGGCCGCTCCTCGCGAGCTGCGGCCTGCCGGTCGCCATGCTGACCGGCCGCGGCCTTGGCCACACGGGCGGCACCATGGACAAGCTGGAGAGCATCCCGGGGGTGGATCTCGGCCTCAGCCGCGCCCGCGTTCTCGACCTCCTGGCCCGTTGCGGCCTCGCCATCGGCGGCGCCACGGGGGAGATCGCACCCGCCGACCGCCGGCTCTACGCCCTGCGCGACACCACGGCCACGGTCGACTCCATCCCCCTCATCACCGCCAGCATCCTCTCGAAGAAGCTCGCCATGGGACCGGCGGCCGTGGTCTTCGACGTCAAGACGGGCAACGGCGCCTTCCTCCCGGAGCTTCCGCGCTCGACGGAGCTGGCCCGGGGTCTGGTGGAGACGGCCCAGGCCCTGGGCACTCCCGCCTCGTATCTGGTCACGGACATGAGCCAGCCCCTGGGCCGCTGGACGGGCCACGCGGCGGAGGTGCTGGAGACGTTCCAGTGCCTGTCCGGCGAGGGGCCGGCGGACGTGATGGAGGTCACCTTCGCCCTGGCCGGGGAAGTCGCCCGGCTCGTGAACCGTTCCGTGACCCGCGAGGACATGGAGACGGCGATCTCCTCCGGCGCTGCCCGCGAGCGCTTCGAGCAGTGGGCGGCCCTCCAGGGAGCCGATCCGGTCTGGCTGGCCAACCCCCGGTTCCCCTTGGCCCCGGTCGAGCGCCCTCTCCTCGCGCGGCGCTCGGGTACGCTGGCCGCCGTGGACGTGCGCCAGCTCGGCCTCCTGCTGGTGGAGGCCGGAGGAGGCCGGAGCCGTCCGGAGGACGCGGTCGACTTCGGCGTCTCGCTGGAGACCAAGGCGCGTCTCGGCCAGGAGGTGCGGATGGGCACGGAGATCGGGCGCGTGTATCTCCGGAAGGACGATGACCGGCTTGCCCAGGCGTTCGAGGCCTGCTTCACTCTGGCGGACGGGGGCGAGGCTCCGCCGTTGATCGCGGCACGGCTGGCCTGAGATGGACCCGCCGGCTACGCCGCCGCCCAGATCACGAGCCGCAGCTCGCTGTCGTCGATCAGGCTGTACTCCGGGGCGCGTCCAGACAGTTTCTTGCTCTCATCGAGGATGATCGGTACGCCGTCGCCGCGCCGATCCATCAGGTACGCTCGCCCGAGCCCCTCATCAACGCCGACCGGGCAGCGCGCCAGAAGCGACACGATCAGCTCGTTTCTGTTGTACTGGCGCAGTTGCATGCTGTCCGGAGTCAGCGTGTTGGCGAGGCCACCGGGCACGTAAAGCTCGATGCGATCCCCGAACATGTGCAGGCGCACTCTCGCGCCGGCCATCGAGTAGTCTCGATGAGCGACCGCATTGACGAGCGCTTCGAACACCGCGCGCTCGCTGAACTGAGCGGTTTCCACGCGCGTGGTCGTCTTCGCCGCCTGAATCCGCATGTTGCGCCGGACGAAGTGGAGCGCCTCCATGACCTGAGCGTCGAGCGGGCCGCCCAGGTCGCGCGCGTCGCTCTGGTAGTTGACGTCCCGTCGATCGCCGGCGTAGCTCACGGCCTGGATCTGCGCGTGCGGCATCCAGCGCTGGGGTTCCTGCGTGCAGAGCAAGACGCCGGTGACGGTCATCCGCGGGACGCCGTCGTCATCGTCCGTGACAATCCGGAGCTTGCGAAGCGACGCGTCGGCCGGCTCCGCGCCGTCGCGCAGGAACCGGCGCGCAAGCTGAAGATCGAGCTCGGCAGGGGACGTACCGGGAACAGGTGACTCGTCGAACCGAATCACGCGGCTCTGGCTTCGCTCCTGGAAGAGCCGCGCCAGGACGTCGGGGGCCATCTCCCGCTTGGAGCTGCCGAGCCTGCGAAAGTAACCGCCGGGGCTCTTGTGGACGAACAGGCTGCGGGCTACGTCGACTCGAATCAACGGCACGAGCTTGCCCGTGGAGTCCGGCAGCTCGAGCTTGCGAATCACGGCGTCGATCGAAGGTTTCACGGCGTCGTTGCAGATTTCGCGAACCCAACTCTCCACGGCATCGATGTGCTCGAGAGGCAGCCCCAAGATCTCGCGTGTCTTGTCGTCGACGCCAAGCACGAGCGTGCCGCCGCGGCCGTTCGCGAAGGCCGCCAGCTCATCGGCGAAGTCACTACGTGCCGGAGCGGTGACGCGCGCGCCTGCCAGCAGCAAGCGTTTCAGCTCCAGCTCGGAGTCCTCTCCGAGACGGATTCGCCGGGCCAGACTGTCAAGGTTGTCCATTTCGCCGTCCTTCGGGGAGCATGATGCGGCGGTAGCGCCTCTCGAAGGCATCGCGCCCGCCCTCCATCACGCGGCAGATCTCGTCGCGTGCCTTCTGTTCCTGCAGGCCTCCGGCAAACTCGATCTGCGTCTGGCCACCGCGCGCCTCCAGAGACACCACGAGCTCGGCGTCGCCGTGCACCACGATGTTCGGATTGTGGGTCACCACGATGACCTGGCGCGCAGGCTTCGTCTCGCGCAAGCGGCGAACGAGCAACTCGTAGATGAGCGTGTTGTCGAGGTCGTCTTCGGGTTGATCGAGGATGATCGGCTCGTGCCCATAGCCCAGAACGAACGCGAGCAACGCCGCGGTCTGCTGGCCTGGCGATCCTTGCGCAAGTCTGCGCCACCGGCTGTTCCTGTCCCGCGGATCCCGGAAGCTCACCTCCACGGAATCGTCCGGAAGAATCAGCGCCACGCGATCGAGGCGCTCCGGCTGGAGCTTGCGCAGCGCGGTCTCGAAGCGGCGATCCCGGGTGTCCCATTGCTTCTGCGGGTCGCCGAGCACGTAGCGAAGGCGCGCCACCAGCTTGTCGAGTTTCTCGAAGGCCCATGGCTGATCCAGGGCGGGGACGATCTGCTCGACGAGCGCGCGGTAGTCGTCTTCGAAGCGGGGGACGCCCAAGGCGTCACGAAGGAGCTCTTCGAGACCCTCGCGCACGGCATAGTCCTTGATCTCGACCTTGATCAGATCGCTCGAGGTCTTTTCGGCGAACTCCTTGCGCCTTCTGGTGAGCTCGCCGCGAAGCTCGCGATAGCGCTGCAATTCGGCGGCGGCCTCCTGCTCGCGCTGGTCCGCCGTGGCTCGTTGCTTCTCGAGCGTGGCGATCTCCTGCTCAAGTGCAGTCGAACGCTGGAGAAGGTCACGATACTCGTCGGGATTGGCAATTCCCGCTTCGGCGAGCTGCTGCGCAACCGTCTGGTATTCCTGTTCGCTCGCACTCACCGCTGCCCGCCATGCCATTGCGTCCTCGCTAGCTCGAACGCCCTCGATCTCCGTGCGGGCCTGCTCGACGGCATCGAGCACGGCTTTTCGCAGGCTCTCCACGATGGTGCGCAACTGCTCGTGAGCGTGCTTGAGCGCCGCCGTCGCCGCGTCGCTATTTGCTTCAGGGCCGAGGTCGAGGTCCGCGACAGCGAGGCTGCCATCTGCGGCCCGCCCAACGGCTTCCATGGCCTCCACCACGGTCTCCTGAATGGATTCCCACGTGCCGTCCTGCCGGCGGCGGGCCCGGTAGTCGTTCAGGCTCTTCGCATGACCGCCCTGCTGAAGAACGTTCAGCTTTCTCCGCACGTCAGCCAGCAAGGCGGTCCGAGCCGGCAGATCCGCGGCCTGCGTACGGAGCGCGCGGGCCTCGGCACACAGAGCCAGGTACCTGGTTTCGGCCTCCTTGCGCAGCCGCAGGAGTTCCGCGCCTCGCACCTCCGCGCTGTCGTCGATGACGGTGAGGAGGGCATTCGGTTCCTTGGCGAGGTCGAAGAGCTGCTTCTGGCTGTAGATGCGAATCGGGAAACGCTCGCGGACGTCGCCTTCTTCGGGAACGGGCTGGCCACCGTCGAGCCGCGAGATCGGCTGGGTTCGTCCCTGCTGGTCCCAGGAGAGGACGAAGCGCTCGCCGTCCTTGAGATACGTGACCTCCACGACGGTCTCGGGTGTGAGGAGACCCTCTTCATGGCGGTTGGCGGGGACCCGCATACGTTTCTTGAACGCCGCGCTCAGAGAGGACTCGCCGCCTCCGTCGTTCAGCTCGTTCTCCCGGCGAAGGGTGGCGCGGCAGAAATCGACGAGCGTCGATTTTCCGGTACCGCGGCCGCCGATCACGGCATTGAGCCAAGGGTTGAGCTCGACCGTGAACGGCTGGAAGCGGCCCATGTAGTTCGCCATTCGCACGGTAATGCCCTCGAGGGCGCAGTCGGCGTGCTTGTTGGGGTCGCCGGGGTTTGCCTTCTCTGCCGGTTGCAGCGAGCCCGGGTCATCCAGCAAAGCGAGGCGAAGCCCTTCAACGTCAGGGCGCGTCATCTTCACCCAGGTGAAGCGCTTGCCGGCTTCAGCGAATGTATGACTGTCGGAGCCCCAGACCTGGGGAATGGCCCGTGCGATCTCTTGACGGCTCCCGTCGAGCCACGTGGCATCGAGGCTGCGCGTGGGGTCGACTTCGACCCCGGCCAACCCGCGATGGCGCAGCTCCCCGATCCGTTGCTGGCCGTCGTGTTCGAGCAGCCCGGCAGTCCCATTGACGTGCGCGCCCAAGATGATCCCCCGCTCGCAATCAAGGTCCAGGAGCTGCTCGACGCTCAGCGGAGAGCGGGCGTCCGGAGCATCCTCTCTGATCGACGGGAATCCGGGCCAGTGTAAGGATCTCGTCCACGTGCTGCTGCGTGCTTCTGGAATCGAGCACGAAAAGCAGGTGGGTCCCGTCGTTCGCCGTGATCTCGGCGCCGGGGAGAATGACGGGAGCGTTCGTCATCGCCGCTGCCGCCCCACGAAGAGCGTCGATTCCCTGAGCCGAATTGTGGTCGGTCACCGCGACCGCGTGAAGGCCAGCCATCATTTCCGCGGACACCCATGCCGGCCAGTCCTTCGCATCTCGGTCGGCAACCGGCTTGAAATCTTGCGACGCGGGCGAGTGTGTGTGGAGATCGACGCGCCACCAACGGGACCCCGGCCAATTCCAGGATGAGCTCATGAGTCCCAAGAGGATAGCGGAAACGGATGACTGGCGGGATATCATCCCGGCCCATGAAGGCCGCCATCCTCGCCGTGGGCTCGGAGCTGCTGGGCACCGAACGGCTCGACACCAATTCGCTGCGCCTGACCGCCTTGCTCGACCGCTACGGCGTCGAGCTGCGGCGCAAGGCCGTGCTGGGCGACTCGGAGGAGGAGATCGCCGCCGAGCTGCGGACGCTGCTCTCCCGGGTGGACCTCGTCCTCGTCACCGGCGGGCTCGGTCCCACGGCGGACGACGTGACGCGCGAGGCGGTGGCGGCGGCGCTGGGACGGCAGCTCCGGATGGACGAGGCGATCCTCGCGGCCATCGAGAGCCGCTTCCAGTCCCTGGGCTGGCGCATGCCGGAGGTCAACCGGCGCCAGGCGTTCGTGGTGGAAGGGGCGGAGGCCTTGCCCAACCGCCGCGGCACGGCGCCGGGGATGCGCCTCGAGAGTCCAGACGGCGGCTGCACGCTGTTCCTCTTCCCCGGCGTGCCCACGGAGCTCGAGGGCCTCATGGAATCCTCCCTGGAGCCCTGGCTGGCGGCCCGCGCGGGCGGCGTCGCCCGGGAGACCGCGGTGCTCAAGATCGCCGGCCTCCCCGAGTCGGTGGTGGAGGAGCGCATCGCGCCGGCCTATGAGGAATTCGGCCGCGAGGCCATCACCATCCTCGCGAGCGTCGGCGAGATCCGCCTCCAGGCCACGGCGGCGGGTCCCGAGCCCGCCCGCGGGCAACGGCTCCAGGCCATGGTGCAGCGCCTCTCGGAGCTGGCGGGCGACGCCGTCTACACCACCCGCGAGGAGGACACGCTCGAAAGCGTGGTGGGCGACCTGCTCCGGGCCGCCGGCCAGACCCTCACCGCCGCCGAGTCGTGCACCGGCGGCCTCTTCTCGCAGCGGATCACCGCCGTCGCCGGCAGCAGCGACTACTTCCTGGGCGCCGCGATCACCTACAGCAACGAGCTGAAGATCCAGACTGGTGGGCGTGCCGCCGGAGCTGATCGCCGAGCACGGCGCCGTCTCCGAGCCGGTGGCCCGTGCCATGGCCGAAGGGGTGCGCCGCCACCTGGGAAGCGACTGGGGGGTGGGGATCACCGGCGTCGCCGGACCCGGAGGCGGCAGCGAGGAGAAGCCCGTGGGCACCGTCCACGTCGCCGTCGCCGGACCCGGGGACGTGGAGCACCGACAAGCTCCGCTTGCCCGGAGACCGCGAGCGCATCCGCCGGTTCTCGGCCCAGATGGCCCTGGAGATGCTGCGCCGCCGGTTGCTCGGCTGCTGGCCACGGGTACGGCCACGGGTATGGCCACGGGTACAAGCGAGGAGACGGCGTGAGGCTGTTCGTCGCCCTGGAGATCCCCGAGCCGCCCCGCCGCGAGGTGCGCCGCCGGGTGGACGCCGTGCGCGACCGCCTGCCGCGCGCCCGCTGGGTCGACCCGGACAACCTGCACCTGACCCTCCTCTTCCTGGGCGAGACGGCCGAGGGGCCGTGCCGGCCCTCGCCGACGCTCTGCGCGAGGCCTTCGCCCGCTGCCCGCCTCTGGACCTCCGCCTCTCGCACGGCGGCACGTTCCCGCCGAACCGCCCCGCCCGGGTCGCCTGGGTGGGCGTCGAGACGCACCGGCAGAGCTGGCGGTTCTTCAGGCCGAGGTCACCCGGGCCGCCGTCGAGGCCCTCGGCTTCGAGCCCGAGGAGCGGCCCTACCATCCGCACGTCACCCTGGCCCGCTGCTCCGAGTCCTGGCCGCCGGGAGGCCATCGACAAGTTTCGGACCGCCTTGACCGGCCCCATCGGCCCGCCCTTCGTGGCGGACCATGGCGTCCTCTTCGAGAGCAAGCTGTCGCCCAAGCGGGGCCCGCTACCGGGCCGTCGAGACCTTTCCCATGGTGGGACCCCAAGCGGGAGACCCTGCGGAATGAGCCCTTCTCTCGCGGCCACCCTGGTGGCCGGCGCCTATCTCCTGGGCTCGGTCTCCTGGAGCGTGGTGATCGTCAAGCTGCTCCAGGGGATGGACGTGCGCACCTTCGGCAGCGGCAACGCCGGGGCCACCAACGTGCTGCGCGCCGCCGGCAAGAAGGCCGGCATCGCCGTGCTGGTGCTCGACGTGGCCAAGGGGATCACGGCGGTGGCCGTCCCCCGCGCGCTCGACGCCCCGGCGGCCGTGGTGAGCGGCGCGGCCGTGGCAGTGGTGGTGGGGCACGTCTTCCCGGTCTTCTTCGGCTTTCGGGGCGGCAAGGGGGTGGCCACCGCGGCGGGGGCCCTGGGGATGCTGTCGCCGCCGGCCATGGCTCTGGGGATGGTGGTCTTCCTGGCCGTGGTGGCCTGGAAGCGCTACGTCTCCCTGGGCTCGATCCTCACGGCCGCGCTCTTCCCGCCGCTGATCTGGCTCGTCAACCGGATCCGCGGACCGAAACCGGAAGACGCCTGGCTGCTGGTGGCCTCGGGAGCGATCGCGATCCTCATCGTCACCAAGCATTCGCGGAACCTTCGGCGCTTGCGGAAAGGAACCGAGCCCCGGCTCGGAGGAGGAGGGGGGAGATGAGCGACAGTCCCAAGCGGATCGGTGTCCTGGGCGCGGGCTCCTTCGGCACGGCGCTCGCCGTCCATCTGGCCGGCGCCGGCGGCCATCCCGTGCGGCTCTGGGCGCGCGATTCCGGTCTCGTGCGGCGTCTGGAGGAGGAGCGGGTCAATGCCCAGTACCTGCCCGGCGTCGAGTTTCCCCCGGGCCTGGTTGCCACCTCCGAGATGGGGGATCTCGCGGACAGCGAGCTGCTGCTGGTCGCGGCCCCGTCGCACGGTTTCCGCGAGGTGCTCCGGCAGTTCCTCCGTGTCCCGGGGGGCGGCCAGCCTCTGCAGGTGGTGTCCGCCACCAAGGGGATCGAGCCCGAGACCCTGGCGCGGATGAGCGAGGTGGCCGCCGAGGAAGGGGCGGCCGCGGGCCGGGAGATCCGCTTCGCCGTGCTCTCCGGCCCCACCTTCGCCGCCGAGCTGGCCAGGAACGTCCCCAGCGCCGCCGTGATCGCCTCCGAGGACGCGGCCTTCGCCACCGAGGCCCGCCAGCGCCTCTCGACGCCCTTGCTGCGGCTCTACTCCTCGCCGGACGTGGTCGGCGTCGAGCTGGGGGGGACCACCAAGAACGTCATCGCCATCGCCGCCGGCACCCTCTCGGGGCTCGGCCTCGGCCACAACACGCTGGCCGCGCTCATCACCCGCGGCCTCCACGAGATGACCCGCCTCGGCGTCGCCCTGCGGCGGCCAGCCCCGCACGTTCGCCGGCCTCGCCGGCCTGGGCGACCTCGTGCTCACCTGCACCGGCGGCCTCTCGCGCAACCGCAAGATCGGCCTCGACCTGGCCTCGGGCAGGAGCGTCGCCGAGATCACGGGCGAAGCCCACATGGTGGCCGAGGGGGTCCGCAACTCCATCGCCATCTCGACCCTGGCGGCCCGGCACAACATCGAGATGCCGATCACCGAGCAGATGGTCGCCGTGCTTTACCATGGCAAGAACCCCAGGAAAGCCGTGGAGGAGCTGATGACCCGCGGCCTCAAATCGGAGAGCGAGCTTTGACGACCGTCCAACATCCATCCCACCAGACCATTCTGATCCTCGACTTCGGCAGCCAGTTCACCCAGCTCATCGCCCGCCGGGTGCGCGAGAACCGGGTTTACTGCGAGGTCCACCCCTTCGACCTGGCGCTCGACGAGATCCGCCGCCGCCGGCCCGCCGGCCTGATCCTCTCGGGCGGCCCCCAGAGCGTCTACGAAGAGGGAGCCGCCACCGCCGGCCCCGCGCTGTTCGACCTGGGCATTCCCGTGCTGGGGATCTGCTACGGCATGCAGGTCATGGCGCATGAGCTGGGCGGCGGCGTCGAGGGCTCGAGCCACCGCGAGTACGGCCGCGCCGAGATCGCCATCTCCGAGCCCGGCAAGCTTTTCGAGGGTCTTTCCGCGTGCGAGACGGTCTGGATGAGCCACGGCGACCGCGTGCAGGGAGTGCCCCCCGGCTTCCGGCCCACGGCCAGCACCGGCAGCGTGCCCGTGGTGGCGTTCGAGAACCCGGAGCGCGGGCTCTACGGCATCCAGTTCCACCCCGAGGTCTCCCACACGGTTTCGGGCGGCGAGATCCTCCGCAACTTCCTCTTCGGCGTCTGCGGCGCCCGCGGCGACTGGCGCATGGCCTCCTACCTGGAAGAGGCCGTCGCCACCATCCGGGAGCGGGTGGGGGAGGGGAAGGTCATCTGCGCCCTCTCGGGCGGCGTGGATTCCTCCGTCGTGGCGGCGCTCCTGAAGCGGGCGGTTGGGGAGCGGTCCACCGCCATCTTCGTGGACAACGGCGTGCTCCGCAAGGACGAGGCCACCCAGGTGGTCCACAGCCTGCGCGACGGCCTCGGCATCCCTATCCTCGCCGTCGACGCCCGCGAGCGCTTCCTGGGCGAGCTGGCCGGCGTCGAGGACCCGGAGACGAAGCGCAAGGTCATCGGCCGCGTCTTCATCGACGTCTTCAAGGACGAGGCGAAGACCATCGAAGGCGTGGGCTTCCTCGCCCAGGGCACCCTCTACCCGGACGTCATCGAGTCCGTCTCCGTGAAAGGGCCCTCGGCCGTCATCAAGACCCACCACAACGTGGGCGGCCTGCCCGCGGAGCTGGGCTTCGAGCTGGTCGAGCCGCTGCGCTTCCTGTTCAAGGACGAGGTGCGCCAGCTCGGCCGCGAGCTGGGCCTGCCGGAGCAGATCCTCACCCGCCACCCCTTCCCCGGCCCGGGCCTCGCCGTGCGCATCCTGGGCGAGGTCACGGCCGAGCGGGTCGCCCTGCTCCAGGAGGCCGACGCCATCTTTCTGAACGAGCTGCGCGAGAGCGGCTGGTACGACAAGGTGAGCCAGGCCTTCGCCGTGCTCCTCCCCGTCAAGAGCGTGGGCGTCATGGGCGACTACCGCACCTACGAGAGCGTCGTCTCGCTCCGCGCCGTCGAGACCCAGGACTTCATGACCGCCGACTGGAGCCCCCTGCCCTACGACCTCCTCGGCCGGGTGGCGAACCGCATCGTCAACGAGGTCAAGGGCGTCAACCGCGTGGTCTACGACGTGACGAGCAAGCCCCCGGCGACGATTGAGTGGGAGTAACTGAATGGGAATAACTGAGTGGGAGTAACTGAGTGGAAGCAGTTGAGTGGGAGTAATCGAATGGGAGTGAGCACCTACCACCTCGTCACCCGCGAAGGCTGCCATCTCTGCGACGAGATGGCGGCCTTGCTCGACGGCGTGCTCCCCGCCTACGGCCTCACGTGGTCTCCGCGCGACGTGGACGCGGAGCCCGAGCTGCGCACCCGCTATACCGACGTGGTTCCCGTGCTCCTGCGCGACGGCCTCCCCGTCGCCAAGGTCCGTTTGGATCGCCGGTCGCTGGTTCGCATCCTCGAAGGCCGGCGTTAGCTGCACCCTTTGCCAGTCATCCGCGAGCCGCGCCCCCGCCCGGGCATCAATGCGCATCCATGCCCGGGCTATGCGAAAAAGCCGGGTGAACCCGACTCTTTGAGTCCCCTTCAGGGGGCTTCTTCAACATAGCCCGGGCATTTATGCCCGGGCGGGGGCGCCGAAGTCACCGTCTGACAAATTAGAGTTCGCTGCACCCTTTGCTAGCTGACCCTTTGATACAATAAAAGCTCGTCTCGCAGACCCGATTTTTTTCCGGAGGAGCCGAATGGGCTCGATCCTGTCTCTGCTCAGCATGAGTTTTGGCTGCTTCGGCTTTCTGCCGCTCCTTTTCGCGGGAGCCGCCCTCATTGACGCCTTCCGCGTCCGCGCGGACTGGTACTGGTTCATGATCATCCTGGCGTTCCCGATCGTCGGCTCCATCGTCTACTTCGTCGTGGTGCGGAGCCCCCTGCTCAGCGGCCGGAGCGCTGCCATGATGTCGCCCACGGCGGCCCGGCGGCTCCAGGCCCGCCGCCGCCTCCGGGTGCTTCAGGTCCAGCTCTCCCACTGGCGCGGCCCGGCCGTCCTCGCCGAAGCCGGCGAGGAGCTGGTGGTGCTCGGCAAGCCGCAAGAGGCCGAGGCGCACCTGCGCGAGTCGCGGGACAACGGCGGCGCCGTCGAAGACGTCAACCTGCCGCTCGCCCAGGCCCTGGAGATGCAGGGGCGCTGGGCCGAAGCCGTGCCGCTCCTCGAAGAGCTGTGCAAGGCCGAGCCCGACGCCCGCCTGGGCCAGGGGCCGCTCCACCTCGGCCGCTGCCTGGACGAAGCCGGCCGCAAGGACGAAGCCGAGGCCGTGCTGCGCAAGGTCCTGGAGCGCCGCACGGTCATCGAAGCCCAGGTTCGCCTCGCCCGCATCCTCCTGCTCCAGGGGCGCAAGGAAGAAGGCGGCAGGCTCGCCGCCGAGGTGCTCACGGACGCCAAGCTCCTCCCGCGCTACCTCAAGCGCGAGCACGGCCCTTGGATCCGCGCCGCCGGCCGTCTCAAATCCGGCACCGAGCGCCTCCCCCGGCCGCGCTTCGAAGGCAGCCAGCCGCCCGGCTACCGGCTGCGCATCGCCCTGGGAGCGGCCGCCGCCCTGGTCGTCCTCGCCCTGTTCGCGGCCTATGCCTGGTTCCAGGTATCCCACGGCCTCTGGGACCATTCCCGATGGGTGCAGGAGCAGGCGGCGCTCCACGGCCGCATGCAGGGCCTCGATCGCCGCTATCCCTGGAAGGGCGGCGACCTCTCGAAATTGGATCTTTCCGAGCCTGACCTCGACCGCTACCTCGCCATCCGCCAGAGCCTCGCGCCGGTACCGCGGGGAGCCGCCTTCCTCCGCGTGCTCGCCACCGGCCTGGAAGGCCAGCGCATGGGACCCCGCCAATTCGCAGCCCTCACCAACCTGGTCGACTGGCGCTTCCTCCGCCGCCCCGAAGCCCTGATCTTCGGCCTGCCGGAATTCCACCGCTCCGACTGGCTGATCGCCCGGGCCGCCCTGGACCAGGGTCTGTTCCCGGGCGAGCAGGACACCCCCGAGCGCCAACGCTGGCGCGAGCTCACCCAGGCCAAGGTCGCCGACTATGAACGCCAGGCCGCCGCGGCCATCGACCTCTCTCCAGCCACCCGCAACCTCCTGGAAAGCCGCCGTGCCGACCTCGAACGGCTCGACTCCGCGCAGGACGGGAACCTCATGAGCGCTCTGGATCCGACTCTGCCGGGACCCGGCCTGTACGAGGGGACGGGGGGAGAACCTGGACCCGGGTCGCCTTGGCCGTGAGATGGCGCGAGCCGGTTGTGGCAGATCCTCAGGCAGCTTCAGCCGCTCCTCCAGCTTCCTGAAGATCTCCGCCCCGGGCAGATGCGTGCTCCTACGCCCTCCTCCTGAGACACGATGGCTTCGCCGCGCACCCATCTCGCGGCAAGTCGCGGCAACGTCCATCTCCTTGCACCAAACCTCTCGGAAGGTCGCAACAATACCGCGGAGCCGAAGCCGTTGCCTCTCCGTGCCAGAAAATAAGAGCCCGAGTTGCAGCAAGATGGCACCAAGCCAAGCCAACATCTCGCCATACTGCCGCAAGCTCAAGGCCCGCCAAGATCCATCACCAAAGGCTCGCATCAATCTCGGTGCAGAATGAGAGCCGATGAGCCCAAGAAGCCGCAAGATCTCAAGATCTCGCTGCAATGTAATAAGAAGCCGCCCCTTCTTGCGCCGATGTAGGATCAATTTCTCTCCAAACCGTCTCCTTCCGTCTCCATCTTGCGGCGTCATGCATCTACCTTGCGTCATCGTAGGGAGGTCTCGCTTCAGATGGGACCATCTCGCGGCACAATACGGAGACTTTGATGCAATGCGTCGGCCTGTCCTCGGGCAATCCCCACGAAAACTCCAGACACGAGGAGATCATGCGGCAAAATTCTCAGGCAAGGGAGCAAAGTCTGGGGGTGTCGCTGCTAAATAAGGAGATCTTGCTGCCATGTCTGGAGATGTGCAGGAGCCGGAGCTCTCCGTGCGGCACTTTCCGCGCCTCTTGCGGCATTTCCGTTCCTCTTGCGGCACTTCGGGCCACCCTTGCGATCCTGCCGGGCCAGGCAACGCGGGAGTTGCAGCGTCGGAGCTACGTCCCTGAAGCTCGTCCCGGGCGTCTTCCTTTGGCCTCGATGGCGTTCCTGTCTGACAGAAGCCTCCACCTGGATCGGCCGCGAGCCCGGAGGGCGTCCTACCCGTAGCCCAGGGTGCAACCCTGGGTGGCGAACGCCGGCGCCATCACCTTCACGAACGGGGCATACAGAGAGCCTTTCACGACGCCAGCCGTGCGGCCGGCATCTTCAAGCACGCCACCTGCCACACCTTGCGCCACTCCTTCGCGACCCACCTTCTGCAGAGCGGCTACGACATCCGGACGGTCCAGGAGATCCTGGGCCACAGCAGCGTAAAGGCGACCATGATCTATACGCATGTGCTCAATCGTGGAGGCCGAGGAGTGAAAAGTCCCCTGGATGCTCTGGCATAGCGACGAAGCCCTGTCGCCTTTGCTCTTTCTCCTTACACGACATGAGCTGTCGGTAAGGCATCTTGGGACAAAGAGCGCAACTTCAAGGCGTACAAGGGGATTGGCGGGCGAGAGGGCCGGGGCAGGCGTGCTTACCGACAGATCTTCTGACGGAACGCTCTCTGCTCCGGAGCCTCCTGGCGGCTTATCCGTCAGACGAAGCCGCAAACCGCTGCCGGATAAAGGCTCGCGAGTCTCCCAATACGGTCATGTAACTCCCACCGCCCTCGCCGTTCCCAGGCCTCTTCCTGGCGCCATGCCGTCGTTCTTGACGAAGCCCAAGAAGGGGAGTAGAGTTAAGCATCATGTAAATGAGTAGCTTGCGCCGTTCCTGGTGTAGAGACTGTGTCTGTCTGTAAGCAAGTCTGGATGGAGAGACCGGAAGGGTAATCCATAGGTTTATGCGCAAGGAGAAGATTGTGAGTAAAAGATCTCATGGGGAAATTCCCAAAGCTGAGCATGGCGATAGCCGAAACAGTGCGCCAAAGCGGACCGAAAAAGGAGCCGCCTCCGATAGTAGGGAGCGGAGTTATGATCACCTCTCGTTTGAATCATTGGTGGAGAATGAGGATATGCCGCCGGTTAGCGTAGTTTCGTACGAAGATTGCATTAATTATTTTGTCGCCAACGAACCGCCTGAGTTTTCAAGGGCGGCAATACTGCTCCAGAAGATTGGTTTTTTCCCCTTCACTCGTTATCAAATAATTCAGGTTTACTTGGATGCAAATGATGAGGTAGTTTTAGATGCGAGGGGGCGCGCCTGTGGGCGTGCGTTCTCGGCGTACTCTCTTGACGATGAACTGAAGCATGCCTTCGGAAGGCATAAGGTACTGATCGTTGAGTAGCTGATTTTCAGAGGAGAAATAAGCTATGTTTCTTGAGCTGCTTATATCCGGAGCGATTCTAGTCGCGGAGCTTTTGTACATAGGTTGGATCATATTGCTTACAATAGGGGAGATCATCAATTGGTTTAATGGCGTTAACACTAGTATACCTTCTGAGATCGGCTTTACGGTCGCTGAGGCGCTGTCTTCTGGGGACTTCAAGGTCGTTCAGGGCGTTTTTAATAAAAATACCAATAAAGTCACGACTGGTCGCACGATGGACGTGAAGGAGATGGATGCGACGCTCGGGGGCCATCATAAGGCGCATAAGGTCGTGATATATGACTAATACAAGAGGAGCTGACGCATGCCGATAGACATTCTATTTTGGGCTCTCGCAGCTCTCGTCGGAGCTGGTGTGGTAGCGTTGGCTTGGAGTTCTATTCGAGACTGGCTGTACAGAAACAAGGCGAATTATGACGACTACGGGGTATTGATAAAAGAAGCGATAGGAGCGGGCAAGGTGCGTGTTGTAGCGGGCGTTTGGAATCGTCACGGAGTAAGAACTGCTCAAAGCTCGTGGGAGGCTGAAGGTTTGGACTCGGAGCTTCAAGGGAAATTCGGTTCGAGCAATAAGGTAAGGGTAACTCTATAATAGGAGAAGTGGTGCAATGCCCTCTAAAAATCCTGGTAAGACCATCTACATAGAAGGATTCCCATCCTCTTTGAGCAATAGTGTGACAAGTTTGTATCGTTCTCGGTTCAACATGCATGCCCAAGATTTAATGAACGATGGTAGACTCGCAGAGCTAGATATAACGATAAAAACTTCGCCTAATGCTGGCCGCCCGCTGGAGCGTGTCGGTGTCGGTAGTGAGCAGTTGTTAGGAGAAGCTCTCAGAAAAAATTCGCCTGTGAACGATGATGTTTCTATCGAGCAACGGGCTCAGCAGTACGTTTCTCAGAAGCCTCTATATGATTTGGATTTTCTCGCGGTGCCCAAAGACGTTTTTGATCAATTAATGCTTGCTGTAAGTTTTATTGAACTAGAGGCGAAAGTTTTTGATGAATGGGGATTGAGGCGTATTGAGCCCTTTCCGCGCACTGCTCTCAACTTTCATGGAGAGCCCGGTACCGGAAAGACTCTTGCCGCCCACGGTATCGCTAGTTATATTAAGGCTCCTATTATGATAGCAAGTTATGCTCAAATAGAGAGCAAGTACCACGGTGAAGGTCCAAAAAACGTTGAAGCTCTGTTCTTTGCTGCTGAGCGTGATAAGGCTGTTTTATTTATCGATGAGGCGGATTCATTACTCTCCAAGAGATTGACAAGCGTGACTCAGGGCTCGGAGCAAGCCATTAATTCTATGAGAAGTCAACTTCTAATCTCGCTTGAAAAATTTAAGGGAGTAGTGGTTTTTTCGACAAACTTGGTGGAGAACTACGACAAAGCATTTGAAACTCGGGTACGGAATGTCTACTTCCCGATGCCTGATGAAGACTGCCGTGGGAGAATTTGGGCTATGCATTTGGGTGACGGGAACAAGCCGCCATTGTCTAGTGATGTAGATGTACGGGCATTGGCAAAGATCGAGGATGTCTGTGGTCGAGATATCAAATCTGCTTTGATCGACGCTGCGCTAGGTGCCGCAAGAGAAAAGGATTATATCGAACAGCAAGATCTGTTAGATGCAATGAGTCGCGTAAAGGCGTCTCGAATTAAGCGCGATGTCGGTCTATTGCCCAAGCCTGCTGATGAGGGCACGTCTGAAAAGATTCTTGCCGCCATTGAGACCCAAGGGATTTCCGCGAGTGAGAGTACTCCCCGGAATTAAAAAATTACATCAACCCAAAATAAGTTCCAGGTGATTGGAGGAAGGAAGAGGCGCGAGGGCTCGTCTCCGGCGGGGTTTCGATGAAATTCGGCCCTCCAGTCGTCCATCTTGACCGACATTACACCCATCGGTGGGGGACAAGGGACACTTCAGACGAGCTCCCGACCCTGCTTTTTGACGGGGATGGAAGCGAAATCGGTCCAGCGAACACACCTCTGCCAAAGCCCTTCAGGGAAGGGTATTTGGAATCCGTTTGAGACTTCGCTCAGCTACCCGGCCACGAACGGTAAGGCCGGCGGGAAGCTTCCGGTCGGGAAGGGCACCAGCCGGTCTCCGGCGCGGAGCTTCTCGGAGGCCTCGCGGAAGGCGGCTACGAACCATCCATACATTTCGTAGAGTTCCCGGCGGATCGCTTTGCTGGCCGCGTGGAACAATGGGGCCGGTGATTTCTTCGGCTTCTTGGGACGGGCAAAGGGATGCTGCCCTTGGACGGCGGACGCCCCCAGAACCTGGCTTCCGGTGCGTTGGCGGCGGGCGGCGGCTTCGGATTCGATCTCGACGATCAGATCGGTGACGAGCTTCCGCTGCTTTTCGTCAGGTAGATGCTTCCCGCCAAGATAAGTTCCAGGCGATTGGAGGAGGGTTATTTTGATGGTTGTAATTGTAGCAATGGGTTCAGATGATAATGAACTTACTGGTGCCCCATCGAGCCAAAATATATACTTCGAATCCATCCCGCAAGGCAAGCAGAGTTGTGCGCCGTCCCCTAAATAAGGCAACAATATACTTGACTCATCTGGCCCCGGAGGGGGAGAATCCGGCAGCGGCTCCTCCGGCGGGGGCATTCCGCCCCGGTCCGCGGGGAAGCCAAGCGAGCCGCACCAAGCCGCACGACACATCTGCGCCGGCTGGCTTGCTGCTCGCCTGGGGGATGACGTGCATCAGATCAACGCCTACGTCTTCTATCTTATTGGGGCGCGCTTACAGACAATATTGTCTGATCTCGGGCAGCCGATCAAGTTTTACGTTTCGAATCTGCGATTCGTCATTGATCTGCTAGACGGACTCCTTGAGGGGACGCTCCGGTTTCGCTTAGATGAAAGCTCGGCGGCGGCTAGAGCGCTCCGCACCATCCTCGCAGAGATCAGCGGTTTACTTGAAACGGACGGGGACGCGATCCTCAATGAGTACTGGGCAGCGCGACTTGACATAGGGGCGCGTACGTTCGATGGGGCCTTACAGCTTGAACTAGGCAGGGCGCCAATCTTCTATGTAACACCTAAAGGTGTCTACTCAACGCAACGACTCATTCTCGACGCCGCAAGCGTCTACGAAGGTTTCAGAGACCGACTTCCGGCGCAAGCTATCGCGGACACAGACCAGGCAGGACGGTGCTTAGCGTTTTCCCTGCCGACCGCCATGGGGTTTCATATTGCGCGAGCCACGGAAGCCACCATCAAGAGATATATGGAGGTGTTTAGCTGCGACCCCGTCAAGGAGTCGCAGCGCAATTGGGGGAAGTATATTTCTGCCTTGAGAGGAAAGGGTGCCAGCGAAAAGGTGCTTCAGTGCCTCGAACAGATCCAACGTCTGCACCGAAACCCGCTGATACATCCCGAGGAAACACTCACGCTGCCGGAAGCGGCGTTCCTGTGGGCGATTTGTACGAGCGCGGTCATGGGCATGGTCGCAGATATGGAAACTAAAGCCAAGGAACCGAATCCGGAGATATTGGATATGTTGCCGGAGAGTGTGCCAGAAAAGGAGCCGGAGGATCTGGAGACATGAACGCCTCCGGCTTGCTTCGAATGCGCTGGACGACCCAGACGACCCAAGATAGGTTCCACCGATTGGTTCGAGATCGAAGTCTTCTGGAAGCATCTCCAAAAGAGATTCCCACTGACTCTCAAAGAAGTTCAGAGCATCCATAGGCACGAGATTCTAGAACCTCGTGCACCTAAATTGGATACTAAGTTAGCGCTTATGCTCCCCCACCTCTCCCCGGGCCACCTCTCCCCGGGCGGGAGCGCACGGTCTGAACATCGCCTTTAAAATCGAGGCAGCCTGCGTGAGTTCTTCTCCCAATGTGAGTAGAGAAGTTCTACCGCAGGCTTAACGCGGGAGGGAATGGGGGGAGCGTAGCTCCCCCAACGGGCTGGTCAGTTTTCAGGTGGTTGGAGCAGCCGGATCGCGTCTTCGAGAAGCTCCCGCTCGTTAAAAGGCCGAGAGGTGAAATTCGTTGCCCGATACGGCGCGGTGACATGAGCGTTCTCTACTGGGCGGTTCGGGGAACTTGGCACCCGAGTTGTCGTCGACAAGGCCAAATGGCGCAGCACGTAAGGGCCGTCAACTCCTTTTTCGCGTAGAGTAAGCCCATAGAAAGTGAGAGAAATCCAGTGGCGGCCAGGGTCCAAACGCAGGGCTTCCTGGGCCCAGGCGAGCGGCCGTCCATCGTTCGTATAGAGCGTTCCCTCCAAGTGGAAGCGCCCGGGGGCAGTCACCTCCACTTGGGCTCGGATCTGGAGGCTACCGTCGACAAGACGGTCGTCGAAACGACCGGTAAGTCGTGCATCCGGAGCACTGTACCGGAACGCCGAGGCGCCGGCCCGCTCGACGCCGCCAGCGGTGACCGCTCGCACCGAAAGGGAGTAGACCCCGGCGAAGGCTCGCTCCCGTCCGGCGGGTGGCGTGAAGAGGGCTGAGTAGACATAGTCTCCAGGCACCGGGTCGCCGCCCTCGCCGTCATCACGGAAGTCGAGGGTCTCGAACCAGACGTCCTTGGGCGTCTCGGACTGTACCGGAAAGGTAGGTGGCGGGCTGCCGGCTCGCGTGCTCCTCGAGGTAGGCCTGGAGCACGACGGGTTCAGGGGCCTCGAAGCTCACGGCTACCGGGTAGACGGTGAGCGACGGCTGCTCTCCTTCTGGCCCGAGCGCGGTTGTCCTCGTCACCGTCTGGTCGCGAAGGATCGGGTCGAGCCCCTCTTCCAGAGGCGAGGAGGATTGCGTGTAGCTGGCTGCCTTCAAGTAAGCCTCGCCCGAAACACGGCTGAGAGATGGCAGATCGATTTCCAGCGTCTTAGAGCGCCGAGAGGAGGAGTCTTCCAGAAGGCGGTCGATGAAGGAGGCGGTGCTTAAGTCGTTTTGTACGCGGGTGTCGGCTGCGCAGGGCTGGTCATTACAAGTCCAGACCCCATCAGGTATGCTCCTCCGCGCCCGGTCGAAACGCGTGTTGTAGTTGTTTTTCTCATCGTCATGATCCTCGTAGGCCGCGTCCAGATTGCGGAAGTTGGAACTCTCCTGCTTTGCGTTGTTGCTGCAGACATTCGCGTTACTGTAGGACTGCAAGGCGCTTCCACCACAAGCGAACTGAGAGGCATACGTGAGCACGGCGTCGTCCTCGCCGGGCAGCGCCCCTGGGCAGACACCGTCACCCTTGTAGCCTCCGGTCAGCCAGATGATCTTGGAGGGAGAACTCGCATCTTGGCTCACCTGATATGCATCCGAGGTTTGCAGCCAGAACCGGGCCGAAGTGCAATTCCTGCCGAGTTGGGGGCAGCGGATGTCCAGCGTATTGCAGATGATATCCGCAAGGGGTGTTCCACGGTGAGACCCTCCGACGGAGATCACGCCGCTGATGCGGTTCGCTGCTTGATCGAAGGGGCCGTTTTCGTTGTAGTGGGGGTCACTCGGCCGACTGTTACCGAGAATATAGTCCATGACGTTGGCGCCACCGCTATGAGTGATCACCCAGAAGACGCCGCCCTGCGATGCCGAGAGCTGGCAGCGGTTGTTGCCACCGTCTGAGAGCCCGTCTGTCGCACGCACGATTTCTCTCGACACCTGACCCGAAGCTGCGTTGTTCCACCAGGCAGCGGCGCCGTTGTAGCGCACTACGTAGTAGGATCGCTGATATGCGTTGGTCGCCGCGCGGATGAAGTCCTGGTTTTCGTCCAGGAGTTGGTAGGGGAAGTTTTTTTCCTTCCAGTAGTTCCGAGCGGCTTGCCAGTCGGTCGACCAGTCGTAGCCGGAAGCCGCATCGTCCTCGCGGCTGCCGTGCACGAAGATCAAGCAGGCAAGCTGACTGCCGGACGAGTTGGTTGCTTGCAGAGTCAGCGTGAACGAGCCGGTCCCTCCCGAGCTGAATGTCGTTGCCTCCATGGTGTAGGTCCCGGGTGTCAGCGTCCGCGTGATCCGGGAGTTGTTGTTGCCTCCGCCGTCGTCATTCTCGGTGATCACCGAGCCGCTGCTACCGCTTCCCGAAAGCAGGAAGAGGTAGGCGTCGGTCGACGAGGTCAGACCTGCCTGGAAGCTCACCGTGTCCGACACCGTGAAGGTGTAATACTTGGCGAACCTGCCGCTCCGGTGCGCCGACGTGCAGTTGCTCGTCCATGATCCCGAGGAGACGCTGTTGGCGCTCACCGAGAACTGACAGCCACTGCCGCTGCCTGTGGCTTGGAGGGTCAGCGTGAATGAACCGGTCGCCCCTGAGCTGAACGTCGTTGCTTCCATGGTGTAGGTCCCGGGCGACAGCGTCTGCGTGATCCTGGAGTTGTCGTTGCCCCCGCCGTCGTCATTCTCCGCGATCACTGAGCCGCCGCTGCCGCTCCCCGAAAGAAGGAGGAGGTAGGCATCGGTCGACGAGGTGAGGTCTGCCTGGAAGCTTACTGTGTCCGACACCGTGAAGGTGTAATACTTGGCGTACCTGCTGCTCCGGTGCGCCGACGTGCAATTGCTGGTCCACGATCCCGAGGAGGCGCTGTTGGCGCTCACCGAGAACTGACAGTTGCCGCCGCTGCCTGAGGCTTGGATGGTCAACGTGAACGCGCCGGTCGCTCCCGAGCTGAACGTCGTCGCCTCCATGGTGTAGGTCCCAGGCGACAGTGTCCGCGTGATCCTGGAGTTGTTGTTGCCTCCGCCGTCGTCATTCTCGGCGATCACTGAGCCGCTGCTACCGCTTCCCGAAAGAAGGAGGAGGTAGGCATCGGTAGTTGATGTGAGGTCTGCCTGGAAACTCACCGTGTCCGACACCGTGAAGGTGTAATACTTGGCGTATCGGCCGCTGCGGTGCGCAGACGTGCAGTTGCTGGTCCATGATCCCGACGAGGCGCTGTTGGCGTTCACCGAGAACTGGCAGTTGCCACCGCTGCCTGAAGCTTGCAAGGTCAGCGTGAAAGAGCCGGTGGCTCCCGAGCTGAACGTCGTCGCCTCCATCGTGTAGGTCCCGGGCGACAGCGACCGCGTGATCCTGGAGTTGTTGTTGCCCCCGCCGTCGTCATTCTCGGCGATCACTGAGCCGCTGTTACCGCTTCCCGAAAGAAGAAAGAGGTAGGCATCGGTAGATGATGTGAGGTCTGCCTGGAAACTCACTGTGTCCGACACCGTGAAGGTGTAATACTTGGCGTACCTGCGGCTGCGGTGCGCCGACGTGCAGTTGCTGGTCCACGATCCCGAGGAGGCGCTGTTGGCGCTCACCGAAAACTGACAGTTGCCGCCGCTGCCTGAAGTTTGGAGAGTCAGCGTGAACGAGCCGGTGGCTCCCGAGCTGAACGTCGTTGCCTCCATCGTGTAGGTCCCGGGTGCCAACGTCCGCGTGATCCTGGAGTTGTTGTTGCCTCCGCCGTCATCATTCTCCGCGATAACTGAGCCGCTGCTGCCGCTTCCCGAAAGAAGAATGAGGTAGGCGTCGGTCGACGAAGTGAGGTCTACCTGGAAAGTCACGGTCCCGGAGACTGTAAAAGTGTAGTACCGGGCGAAGCGCCCGCTGCGGTGTGCCGACGTGCATGCGGAGGTCCACGAGCCGGCGAAGCTGCCATTGGCAGAAACGCTGGATTGGCAGGCATGAGCCGGCGCTGTGCTCCCAATGCAGAGAGCCAGTGCAATCACTACAATTGCGGTTAATTGCATGCGTTTCATTTCAAAGCAAACTCCCTTCTCTGATAGAATATTGCTCACATATATGTGAGGCAAACTTGTTTGCTGATCGCCGAAGTCCAGAAATGGCAGAAGTCTAGTATACACTTTTTCCAACAAAACGCGGATACGATCTTGGGACGGTGAGCTGAAAGAGGGATATCCTTGAAAGCTACAGAAAAGGGCGCCGGAAGAAGATAGTTGCCAGGCGATTTGAAGCAGGCTACGATTGCCAACGCTCCGAGGATCCAGTAGTACCGGGACATCTAGAGCACCACCTGCAGAGCCGCCCAGATGGCGATGCTGATCACGGCGAGTGCGAATGCATAGCGCATGATCCGGTTGAGAAGATCAAGCTTTCCCCGAATCATGATCGAGATACCACGATCCGTCGTCGGGTCGGGATGGTGGAGGCTATCGATAACGAGCCTTGCTATTACGATGAATAGTCCGAGCCCAAGACCCGCAAGGCCGGCAGTAATCCCCAGTACTTGAAAGAATGCGTCCACGCCCTATCCTCCATTGCTTTGCGGGCAATCTTCGCTAAGATCCCTGGAGTCGCTGGCTCCCCGTGTCAGCGAGAACCTGAAGGCTGTCGTACGAGCCGACCACTTCAGCGGTGCAACGCCATCATAAGTAACTGCTTATAAAGGGAGTATAGCATGGGAAGGGGGAAGGCGCACCCCATATAGGTTCCATCCAGTAAGTATCCCCAGCAACGCCCATGTCCTTATGCGCATTTACGGGAGGCCGTTCCTTGCTTGGAGGGCGAGGCGAAGATAGGTTCCCCCAGCTTGGAGGGCGAGGCGAAGATAGGTTCCCCCAAGATAAGTTCCACCCATTAGAAGGCTCTTGTCAACGACCCACACTTCCCCTTACCGGGAGTGTTGGCTTCCGTAGAACGGTTCGAGGGTGCACGCCGAGCTCCTCTGGCGATTTTGCGCGTCCGTAGTCTCGCTGTTTGGGTGCGAGGATCCGCACCATCCACCCATCGGGATCAAGGCTGGAGGAAGCCGATCTCGGCTCCCTCCAGCCCCTGGCACTGTTTTCGTGCCCCCAGAAAATCTTCGGTTCCAAGCCGTGTCCAAGCATAAAGGACAGTCGAAAGGCTGCTCCCTGTCGGAGGGAGCGCCAGCACCTGAAGGGCTCACGACTTGGGCGCATCCCGAAAAGAGCCCGAAAACGGTGAGAGATAGGGGCCAATCAGATAGTAAAGGCTCTCATGGCCAGGAACCTATGCAGGCTCCCTATCTCCCACCAGAATTAACCGAAAGCTTGCTCAGACCGAAACGGTGTTCGATCGTGCAAAACATGGAACGAGGCGCGAGCGAGTTTGTGCGAGATCGTCCGTAAGGCGACCAACTCGTTGGTTCTGACCTTCTTGCGCTCGTAGAAGCGCTTGGCGAGTGGCTCGAAACGGATGGCAAAGTGCGCCGCCTCCATGAAGGCCCAAGACAGGTAGGGATTGCCATTACGTACATTGCCGGTTCCCTTGACCTTTCCGTTGCTGAGATGTTTGCTGGGCACACATCGGCAGTAAGAGCAGAAGTGGCCGGCATCCGCAAAGCGTGCCATTGAACCGGCCTCGTACATGATGGTCAGGGCCAAGGTCTGGCCGACTCCCGGAATGCTCTCGAGCAACTTGAATTCGGGCCGCAGTTTGGCTTCTTTTAGGATGGTTTTTTCAATGCGACCAATTTCCTCGTTGAGGACGCGGACTACGGCCAGGTTGCTGGTGATCGCCAAGGCGATGTGCGGGTCCGAGAACTGCTCGACCACCTGTTCGGCGGTCAGTCGCTTGAGCTCATTGGAGGGCACCTGGGTTCCGGTATTACGCGAGAAGAGATTCTTGACACTCAGCAGGCTGGCCGTCCGTTGCCGGACCAAGAAAGATCGGCGGCGCAATAGATCGCGTAGAGCTCGTTCTTTCTTGGGATAGATATAGCCGGTGGGCAGGATACCGAGGTGGAGCAGTCTCGCCAGCCAGCGTGCATCATGGCGGTCATCAACGTATTTCAGCCCCTCATACTGGCGGACGGCCGACGTGTTGACCAGCTGTACCTGGTAGCCGGCCTCCATCAGGCCGTCCACCAACCAGTACCAGTTGAAGGTGGACTCGACGGCGATGGCCTGAATCTGCTCTCGGAAAGGCTCCAAGGCGTCCAACACCGCGTCCAAGCGGTTCGGTACCCTTCGGCTGAGAACCGGTTGCATCTGCTCGTTCAGGACGGCGAGATAGCTGTTGGTTGAATGCAAGTCGACTCCGCAGTACAGTCCCATCTGCTCCTCCTTTCAGGGATTGGTCTCCCGACGAGCCTATCCCGGCTCGTCAGAAGGGAGGGCCTTCTAGAGGATCATCAGGCGATTGGAGGAAGAAAGAGGCGCGAGGGCTCGCCCCGGGCAGGAGCTCTCGCCGAATTTGCCCTCCGATCATCCAATTCGACCGGCGCGTAGGGGATAAGGGACACTTCAGACGAGCTCCCGACCCTGCTTTTTGACGGGGATGGGAGCGAAATCGGTCCAACGAATACACCTCTGCCGAAGCCCTTCAGAGAAGGGCGCTTGGAATCCGTTGAGACTTCGCTCAGCTACCCGGCCACGAACGGCAAGGCTGGTGGGAAGCTTCCGGTCGGGAAGGGCACCAGCCTGTCTCCGGCCCGGAGTTTCTCGGAGGCCTCGCGGAAGGCGGCTACGAACCATCCATACATTTCGTAGCTCCGGCGAATCGCTTTGCTGGCCGCGTGGAACAGTGGGGCTGGTGATTTTTTCGGCTTCTTGGGACGGGCAAAGGGATGTTGCCCTTGGACGGCGGACGCCCCCAGAACCTGGCTTCCGGTGCGTTGGCGGTGGGCGGCGGCTTCGGATTCGATCTCGACGATCAGATCGGTGACGAGCTTCCGCTGCTTTTCTTCAGGTAGATGCTTCCAGCAAGGTAAGGGAGACAGCGTGAGGGTTTCGAGCGTCGCGAAGCGCATCCGGTCGAGCTCCTCGCCGCGGCGCCGGGCGGCGTACGCCTGGGTCTCGTCGAACCAGTAGCCGGTCACCGTCTCGCCAGTCAGGAGAGCTTGCGCGCAGTGCAAGCCCGGCCACTGGGTGACTTTTTCTACGAGGCCTTCCTTGACCCCATGCGCGAGAACGTACTTCAGCCTCGCGACCTGTGCGGCCTCCTCGGAGCTGATCACGATGGCCTGGTACCTCCTCGCCCAGATCTTGTCGCGCCAACCGACGAGACGGCCGATCTTCCGCGCCAGATTGGAATTGACGTAGCGCATGAAGCGGGCGAGTTGGAGGGCGTCTTCGACGTCCAGGGTCAGGTGGAAATGGGAAGAGAGGAAGGCATAGGCGCAAATCCGGATGGGGTACATGCGCTGGGCCCGGCCCAGGACGCCGACGACGATGTCGTTGACGGCCGGGGCGGGGCGAAGGAGGAAACGGCTGTGAAGGGTGCGGCAGGTGACCTCGACGAGGGCGCCGCCTTCGGGGATGAACCGGAGTCTTCTCATGCCCCCAATAGACGTAAAAATTTTGGTAATTCAGGAGAATGCCCGTCCCGCTTGAGTTTGCGGAGGGCGAAATGGCTCGCTTCGACAGTTTTAAAATGGTAGTGGCTCGGGAGAGACCGATCGGGGGACCCTTGGATGAGGGCGAGACCGTAGGGAGAACACCTTAAACGGGAAGAGCAAAGGAGAGGTGGAGGTGGTTCGGCCACCCGCCGGTGCACCCCCTCCTCTGGGGAGTCCAGAGCCTGGTGCCTACCATGTTAGTATCGCGAAGGTATCACCGTTAAGGCAACCGAGGTGCTTGAGCCGTATGCGGGGAAACTCGCACGTGAGGAGCAGGCATGGATGGCTCGAAGGCTTCAGAGGAATCGTGGCTCACGAGAGTCGTCCAGCGATGGTCGCGCTGGTGGCGCGGCAACAGACTCGATCCGCCCTTACGGGTTCTGAATCTGACTCCCTCCTGTTCGGAATGTGGCAGTCCGGCGGCATTAGTCCGCCTCTTCGAGTACCCGAACGGCTGGCGTCTCGGGTTCTGGGGAGTGGCCGATGTAGGCGGCGGAGGCGCCGACCCGGTCTCCGACGAGAGGGCTCGGGCGATCTGCGAGGCACTGACGCCTCCCTATGCTGCGGCGAAGATCCAGGCCGCGGGCTTCTACGATGACTTCGGTTACTGCATGGACTGCGGGAAGTTTTACTGCTCCACCCATTGGCAGGTCTCGTCCACCGGTTTAGGAACCTGTCCCGCCGGGCACTTCAAGAGCCTCGACCCGCATTGGCATCCCGACTGGGACGATCTCTGACCATGGGTGTCCCCGCCAGCAAATCCGCTGACCGGGAACGGGTGCTGCCGATCTCTGCCCTTCGGCGAGGAACAAGCGCTGCGCTCTACCCCCCACCGGGGTCCGTGGATGCCGCCTAACCCTCCAGCGGACGCCTGACGCCGTTGTAGGCTATGATGGTCTGCGATAAGCGTCACTTCGGGAGCTTGGGTAGCCTGCCACGCCCCGGCTAGCCCTCGCTTAGAGCGGACCGGCAGGCCACCGATCCGGCCAGCACGTTGCACGTGCGGCAAAAGGGACTGGTGTTCATCGACCACGACGAGCGCCTGCGTCAGCCCTCGCCTCGGCGGATCTGGGAGGGAGGCCCATGAGTCGGCACGAACAACATCAGGTTCTCCCCAAGCATCTCTTCGCCGCCATTCGGCGAGAGAAGCCGCAGATCCAGGTTTCGCAGGTCGTCGTCGAATCGGCGGCGCTGGACGCCGCGGGCGTCTATGCGCGATTGGCCACCCGTCCCGAAGGGCTCACCACCGATGAAGCCGCCGCGCGACTTGTCGAATACGGCCCCAACGTGCTGGCCAAGGATCAGCGGGCGGGAATCGGCAAACTGCTCTGGCACGCGGTGATCAATCCGCTGGTGATTCTGCTCGCGGTGCTGGCGACCATCTCGTTCGCCACCGGCGATGTCCGGGCCGGGATCGTCATGTCGCTGATGATCGCGTTGGGCGTGGGGCTGAAACTCATCCAGGAAGCCAGGGCCGACAGCGCGGCGGCCAAGCTCAAGGCCATGATCTCGGTGACGGCGACCGTCGTCCGCGACGGCACGCCGCGCGAAGTCGCCGTCTCGCAACTCGTGCCGGGCGACGTGGTGAAACTCGCCGCGGGGGACATGATCCCCGGCGACGTGCGCATCGATCGAGGCCAAGGATCTGTTCGTGACCCAGGGCTCGCTGACCGGCGAGAGCTTCCCGGTCGAGAAGTTCGAGATCGAGAAGAACGCGGCGACGACCGCGCCCCTCGAACTGACCAGCATCGCGTTCCTGGGAACCAGCGTCGAGAGCGGCTCGGCGACGGCGGTCGTCGTCGCCACGGGGGCCGAAACCTACCTGGGCGGCATGGCCGAGTCGCTTTCGGAGCAGTCAACGCAGACGGCTTTCGACAAGGGCATCGCCCGTTTCACCTGGCTGATGCTGCGTTTCATCCTGGTGATGGTGCCCCTGGTGTTCGTCATCAACGGCCTGACCAAGGGCGATGTGGACGCGAGGCCTTCTTCTTCGCGGTCGCCGTGGCCGTGGGCCTGACGCCCGAGATGCTGCCGATGATCGTGACGGTCTGCCTCTCCAAGGGTGCGCTGGCGATGAGCCGCAAGAAGGTCATCGTCAAGCGGATCAACGCCATCCAGAACCTGGGGGCGATGGACGTGCTGTGCACCGACAAGACCGGCACGCTGACGATGGACCACGTCATCCTGGAGAAGCACTGCGACGTCGTGCTGAAGGAGGACGAGGGCGTGCTCGCGCTGGCGTACATGAACAGCCACTTCCAGACCGGCCTGAAGAATGTCCTGGACCGTGCAATACTCGCACATACCGAGACCCACGCCCACGCCGACATCCCCGAGTACGCCAAGGTGGACGAAATCCCCTTCGACTTCCAACGCCGCATCATGTCGGTCGTGGTCCGCACGCCCGAAGGCCAGGATCGCATCATCAGCAAGGGGGCTCCCGAGGAGATCTTCCCCCGCTGCAAGGAGTTCGAACTCGACGGGCGAACGGTTCCCGATGGACCACCTGCTCATCGAGGAACTGAAAGAGGAATACGAACAACTCAGCGCCGACGGCTTCCGCGTCCTGGCCATCGCCAGCAAGGAGGTCGCGCCGCGCGGCGTCGTCGCGGGGGACGCCACGCCCTACTCCAAGGCCGACGAGTGCGACCTGATCCTCAACGGCTACGTCGCCTTCCTCGATCCGCCCAAGGACACCGCCAGGGCGGCCATCAAGGCGCTGGAAGGCCACGGCATCCGCGTCAAGGTCGTCACCGGCGACAACGATCTGGTCGCCCGCAAGATCTGCAAGGAGGTCGGGCTGTCCACCGAGTTCACGTGCTGCTCGGCAGCGAGGTCGAGAAGATGACCGACGAGCAGCTGGCCGACGCCGCGATCAAGACGACGCTGTTCGCCCGCGTCTCTCCCGCTCACAAGCAGCGCATCATCGCGGCCCTGCAATCCCGTCAGCACACCGTCGGCTTCATGGGCGACGGCATCAACGACGCCCCGGCCCTCCGCACGGCCGACGTCGGCATCAGCGTCGATACCGCCGTGGACATCGCCAAGGAGTCGGCGGACATGATCCTGCTGGAAAAGTCCCTGATGGTGCTGGAAGAGGGCGTGATCGAGGGGCGCAAGGTCTTCGCCAACATCCTCAAGTACGTCCGCATGGGGGCGAGCAGCAACTTCGGCAACATGTTCAGCGTGCTGGGGGCGAGCGTCTTCGTCCCGTTCCTGCCGATGGCCCCGATTCAGATTCTGGCCAACAACCTGCTCTACGACATCAGCCAGACGGCGATTCCGACCGACGACGTGGACCCCGAGCAGGTCGAGAAGCCGCGCCCGTGGGACATCAAGCAGCTCACGCGCTTCATCGTGTTCATCGGCCCGTGCTCGTCGATCTTCGACTACACCACCTTCTTCATGATGCTGTACCTCTTCGGCTGCTGGAACGTCTCGACGCCCGAGGCCGCGGCCCACAGCGCGAGCCTGTTTCAGACGGGTTGGTTCGTGGAGAGCCTGCTGACGCAAACGCTCATCATCCACGTCATCCGCACCAACCGAGATCCCGTTCCTACAGAGCCATCCGTCGTGGCCGCTGATGGTGATGTCCGGGGTCATCATGGCGATCGGCATCGCCATCCCGTTCACGCCACTGGGAAGCTACCTCGGCTTCACCCCGCTTCCGCCGCTTTACTGGCCGCTGCTGGGGCTCACGCTGCTGTGCTACGTCGTCCTGACGCAACTGGTCAAAACCTGGCTGCTCCGAAGGAAATGGATCTGAGGCAGGTAACTAAACCGACCAAGGGTGCCGCCGCGTTGCCGACTACGAACGCCAGGCCGCCGCGGCCATTGACCTCTGCCCCGCCACCCGCGCTTTGTCTGAAGCCTGTAGTGCGCGGTGGCCTGGCCGGTCTCCGGAGACCGGGCGGGCGCCGACTGCCAATAGGAGGGGAGCTATGTTTTGTCCTGAATGTGGTCTTGACTATGAAGATGGTATGACGCACTGCCTGGACTGCGACGTGAACCTCGTCGACGAGCCGGAGGACGATTCCGTGGAAGAGGCCGAGTTCCTGTAGTTCCCGCGGGGCAAGATCGCAACTTTAATGTAACTATCCTCGGGTATGCGGCAGGACGGGGTCCTCATGAGGGTCCTGGATCCGGCTCTGCCGGGTTGGTCTGATCTGTGAGGGGCCCCCCGCCGGACAGGCGTGCTAAGATCAGTGCTTCACAAATAGCGCGAAGATTTCTCGGCATTGCGCCTGGAAAGGGGTTGTCCGATCCGATGAGTCGCTTCTGGTGGTTGGCGGCGCTCGGTCTGGCTGTCACCGGATTGGTGGCCCTGTCGCATGAGCCTTCCAAACCTTTCAGGAACGGAAACTCCCCAGGCCCCCGGCTGACGCAAGGACAGGCCCGGCCGGTTCAGCGGCTCGAGATCTCGAGCGATCCGCACGATCTCAGCGATCTCGCCGCTCGATACATTCTTCGTTCCAAGGAACCGGGACAATCCGAGTACCTCGTCCGCGCTCTGGACCTCGCGGAACGCGCCTGCGCCGCGGCTCCCGCCCTTCCCGAAGCCTGCTTCAATCGGGCGCTGGCCCGTGACCTCCTCTCTTTGCGGTGGCAGGCCGAGAAGGCTTGGTCCGAGTATCTTGAGATGGATCACGAGTCTGAATGGGCCGAGATGGCCCGTGCCAGACGGAATCTCCTTCGCCAGGCTCCGGCCGCGGAGCGCTGGAGCCGACAGGCTCCTGAGCTTCCTGTTAGCCGTAGACCGCGGTGATTCCACGAAGGCTCAGCAAATCGTTGTGAGCGGTCCTCAATTTGCCCGGGAGCTGGCCATAGAGCAGGTTCTGGGAGATTGGGGAAATAGCCTCCTTTTGAGAGGCCCGGCCGCCGCGGCTCCCGGGCTTCAGAGGGCCACCACCCTCGGCCGGTCTCTGCGTGAGCTGGCCGGCGACTCCTCGGTGCAAGACCTCGCCATGGCGGCGGCGCGCGCTCAGGCTGCGTCAACCGAGCCTTGGGCAGCGAACCTGGCGCAGGCTCACCAGTCCTTCCGCGCGGGCATGGCCGCGTTCCGGGAATCGTCGATGCTGGAAGCCGGGCAGGCCTTCGCCAGGGCGGTGGACCAGGCCCGGGCGAGCGGCAGCCCGATCGTCCTCTGGGCCACGGCCGGTCAGGCCCGGGTGAAGGCCTACGGTGGCGATCACGAAGGTGCGGCAAAAGATTTCAATGAAGTCCTCGCGGAGGCTCAGAGGAGATCCTATTTTTCCCTGGCCGCCTGGTGCGAGTGGGGATTGGGGTGGATCACCAGCCGGCAAGGCCGCTTCGCCGAAGCGACCGGACATCTCCTGGGCGCTGAGAGAATGTATGCACGTCTCCATGAGGCTGAAAACGAAGCCGCGATCGAGAGCTATCTCGCTGAGAACCTGGCCTCCTTGGGCCAGGTGGGAGAAGCCTGGGGCTATCGCCAGAAGGTTCTTGCCAACCTCGCGGACTACCCCACGTCGCTGCGCCGGCACGTCGCCTTGTTGGACGCCGCCAAGTCCGCGTTGGATATGGGGTCCATGCAGGCCAGCCTCAACATGCAGGAAGAGGCTTTGCGGGCGGCGGAAGAGGGGAAAGACCCGGTCCGCCGGGCCGAAAGCCTCTGGGGGCGCGCGCGAATTCTGGCTCGCCTTGGGCGGCTGGGCGAGGCCCGGCGCAGCCTTCAGGAAGCTGCCGGCAAGGCCCTTCAGGTTCCCGCGGGTCCCTTGCGCGAGAAGCTCTTCGCGGACCTTCATTGGGCTGAGGGGGACATCCTTCGGCGGTCGCGGCCGGATGTCGCCCTCCAATCCTTGAACGAGGCGATCCGTTCCTACGAAAACCAGAAGGTCACCCTGAATTTCGCCCATGCCTCCTTTTCTCGCGCCAGGCTCTTCCTTTCTCTCGACCGTCCCCTGGAAGCCGAAGACGACATCGAAAGAGCGCTCCAGGTTCTGGAACAGCTCAGTGTTCATTTGGACGAGGACGATCTCCGTACGTCCTATTCCGAGTCGATCCAGGACATCTACGATGCCTTGATCCTCCTCCGCTGGCAAGGCGGAGCCCGTCCACTGGACGCTCTGGCCGCTCTGGAAAGAGCACGAAATCTCGCGGTGGTGCCTGGATCGCCCTGGGAGCGGGTGCGCGGTGACAGCCGGAATTCCGCCGTAATCGAATACGCCGTCCTCAAGGACCGCCTCTTAATCTGGATGATCGGAGGCGGTACCATCCGGAGTCTGGAGCGCCCCGTAGGCCAAGCTGAGATGGAGAAGCTTGTCGAGTCCTTCCGGGACGAGATCCAGAGAAGTGAGCGGCCGGACCGGCTCGAGAATTTGTCTTCGACCCTCTATGATCTGCTGATCCCGTTTACCCTGAAGGAGGGGACAGACCTCTATTTCATACCGGACAAGTCGTTGAGCCGTGTTCCCTTCTCAGCCCTGTTCAACCGGCGGACGAACCGGTTCCTGGTAGAGGATCATACGATTGCACTCAGCCCCAGCCTCACCAGCCTCGAGCCATCCCCGAGAACCTCTGGCCCACCCTCATCGGCCCTGCTCGTCGCGGACCCTGTGATCGACCGTTCTCTTTTTCCGTCTCTCAAGAGTCTGCCGGCTGCACGGGCCGAGCTTAAAGCGCTCCAGCGTCTTTTTCCCTCTTCAGTCCTGATCGAGAGGGAGAATGCCACCAAGGCCAGGATCCTGGACGAGTTGGGGCGCGCCGAGGTTTTTGTCTTCGCCGGCCATGCCATCAACAACACCAGCCGCCCTTCCCGGTCGCATCTCGTCGTCACTCCTTCTCCTGAAGACGGGGATCTGGGAGTTCTGATGGCAACGGACCTCTCCGGGCGCTCCTTGAACAGGCTGCGGGTGGTGGTGCTCTCGGCGTGTCAGTCCGTGGGGCCACGAAGTGCCCGGGTGTCCGGTATTACCGGTTTGGCGCGGCCTTTCCTAGAGGCCGGGGCCGAGTCGGTCGTGGGTTCGCTCTGGAAGGTTGAGGACCGAAGAAACGGCGAGTTCATGGACAGATTTTATCGAGAGCTCGTGCTGGGGCGTTCCACGCCAAAGGCTCTCCAGACAGCTCAGCTTCACGCCATGCGCCGATCGGCCGAGGCTTGGCAAGCCCTTTCGATATGGAGCGTATTTACCTGTGTCGACGCCGTTCAGGCTCGTCACTGACAGGAGACTTCAATGAGCTATACGTTTAGAGTCTGGTTTTCCGGCCTGTGCCACTTTGTCGAGAACAGGGATCCCAATGCGCGATGCCGCCTTTGCGTGGTGCTGCCTATGGCTAAAGGTCAAGACAATAGGCGTGATCACATTGCAGGCATCTATGGTGTGTCTCGGAAATTGGACGCTTGTGGCAACATGCGGATTATGAAAGGCACCAAGATCTTGGCGGCAGATGACTTGGAAAGGCACCGCGTTGTGTTCGACATGACTCGAGCTGACGATGTTCCCGTTTCTTCGCTCGTGACGGCTTCCTTTTCGCAGGTCGGTGTCATGTTCATGGAAGACATCGCCGGAGGGTATGCGGACGAGAACATTGAGGTGGTCAGCCTCAAGCCACCGGCAACGGTCACCGCCCAAATCCTCTTAGAGAGCTCATCGGTTACTTATGATCCACTCTTGTCAGTGCTTCGCGAGTGGCATCTGCCGGCGACATTGACGGATATTCCCACGAGGATCCCTGTCGCTGACCCGGTTTATGTAGATATTTCCAACGTACGGAGAGTACAGTTGATCGCTCAAAACATGGATGATGAACACGCAGCCCCGATAACGAAAGAGCTGGCCGCAGTCGGCGATGTCATCGAGATTTTTGTGACTAATCGCTGCGATAACGAAGACGAGGATGTCAAGGATGAGGATGTGGAGCTGCGCTGGGAGGGCAAGAACAGCTTGATCTGGATGCAAGTAGATAAAGATTTTGCATATAACTATAAAATGTTACATCCTTCGACCAGTGCGGCGATCGAGAAGCTTCTTCCCAAGGATGGTAAAGGAAACCCAATTTACCCGCTTCCTGAAAGCCCTGTGGCCCAGATTTGGGTTGCTCCTCACAGGTGTCTCGACGTCCAGGCCTTGCTCGAGTGCATTCCGGATGCCATTAAACCAGGCACCAAGCCAGAGGAGGAAGCCCGTTACAAGGCTGAGGCCAAGGAAACACGACAGGCCCTCCTCGCCTCCTTTCGAAAATTCTCGATCAAGGGCACAGGCACCGGCTCGGGTGTTGACTGCCTGGGCTCCACGGGTAGGACCCGCTTCATGGATCTCGATGGCGTACTTCCCCCCCTCCAGCAGTCATTGACGGGAGCCACAATGCAGAAACTTCAATTCCAACCAAGGCAAGGCTCAGGAGCGCAGCAGCCCGAAACTCTTCAAACGGAGGCCCAATCTTCGCTGAGAGCGTCTGCGGCCAAGAAAAGGTGATGAACGGCCCGTGCTCGCCGGACCGGTAAGGTTTACCGGGCCGGCCGGCTCTAGCAGGCCGGGCGAGCCCCGTCCCTGGTCTGGCGTCACGTCTTTGTCTCCCCTTGCCACACTTCTGACACTCTTTGTCTGAAGCCTGTAGTGCGCGGTGGCTTGTCCGGTCTCCGGAGACCGGGCGGGCGCCGATTGCCAATAGGAGGGGAGCTATGTTTTGTCCTGAATGTGGTCTTGACTATGAGGATGGTATGACGCACTGCTTGGACTGCGACGTGAACCTCGTCGACGAGCCCGAGGACGACTCCGTGGAAGACGCCGAGTTCCTGCCTCTCCTGGAAGTGACCGACGCCGGGGCGTTCGCGCTCGTCACCTCGCAGCTCGAAGACGCCGGTGTCGCCTGGTTCGTCCAGAGCGAGCCGCATCTCGGATCGCCGCCCGGCGGCGCTCCGACCGCCATGATCTACGTTGCGGAAAACCACCTCAATCCTGCTCGCAGAGCCCTTGCATCCGTCTATCTGACCTTCGCCGGCGAAAGCTTCTGACCGTCACCCTCTCAGGGGAATGGCGCGTGGCCGCCGCGGGTTGAACCTCGCGAGCGCTTGGGGAGGGTTTTCTTGACGATTTGGCGTTTTGGGCTGGCCTTGGTGGCGTTTCTGCTCGCCGCCGTCTGTGCCTGGGCCGCGCAGGGGCCTTCGGAATCTCCCAAGGCTTCGGCATCGGGCTGGGAGCTCTATGAAGAGGAAGGCGGCTGCATCGGCGGCGACCGGTGTGGCGATCAGGGGGATTCCATCCAGATCCCGCTCGAGAACGCCCCCGTGGACGGCGTCCGCTTCCATGCCCACGACGCGGTGGGCGACACGAGCGAGGGCCGCCTGCGGGTTCGCATCGACGCGAGCGCGGTGGCGCCGGATTTCGACGTGGCCAACGAAGAGAAGCTCTACGAGTTTCCCGTCCCGGGGCGCCGTGGACGCTTCCTGGTCATCGAGACCCGGGCGGACGACGAGGTCGTGGTGGAGGACATCGAGATCCGGTATCGCGGTCTTCAGCATCCCCGGGAGCCGCGCGAGTGGCGGGCCTATCCGGACGGCTCGGGCTGTATTGGCGGCGAACGCTGCCATGACCAAGGGGACACCATCCGCATCCGGCTGGAAGACGCCCCCGTCTTCGCCATCCGTTTCCACGCCCACGACAAGGTGGGGGAGCGCACTCGCGGCCACCTCGCCGTCCGCATTGACCGCCGTACCCTCTCTCAGGACATCAACGTGCCCCGCGTGGGCCGGGTCTACAATCTCATGGTGGAAGGGGTGCGCGGCCGCTACCTGGTCTTCGAGGCCATCACCGCCGAAGAGGTGGTGGTGGAAGGCGTCGAGGTCCAGTACGGCGGGCTCAAGGCGCCTTGGGAGAGGAAGGCGCCTCGACCCTGATCAAGGTGGGCCATGGCACGATCTTTTCGAGACAACGTGATCGCGGCAGGTCAGGCAACTTTACTACGCTGAGTCACTACCAGAGAGACGCTTGCGCCAGCGTGTCCGAGCATCTCGATCAGCCCATCGACGCTGAAGCGGTCGATTTTGCCCCGGATGAGATCGCTAATTCTGGGCTGAGTAACGCCGAGTAGCTTTGCGGCGGCCAACTGAGTCAGCTCTCTATCTTCAATCAACTGGGTCAGCTCAATCATCAGGTCCGATCGGATCTTGAGATTCTCAGCTTCTTCCTCGCTGAAATCGAGGTCCCGAAACACATTGCCAGAGGAGCGCCGGACTGAGACGGCCATCTACTTCTCCTTTCCTGCTCGCCGGAGAGCCTCAACCTTCTTGAGGCGCTCTTGGGCCAAAGTCAGATCTGCCTCGCGGGTGCGGCGTGCTTTCTTCTCGAAGGCGTGCAGCACGTAAACCGCCTCTTCAAACTTTGCCACGTATAAGACCCTGTGCTCAAGGCGAGTATGGATGCGGATTTCGTTGACGCCTGAGCCAACGCTCGCCATAGGTTTCCAATCCGTTGGCATCCGACCCTTCTGAATCCGGCGTAACTCGTAACCTGCAGCTCTTTGGGCATCGGGAGGAAATTCCCGTAGGTCTTCGAGCGAAGCCCCGAGCCACACCAAGATCTTATCAGCCATAGGTCGAGCATACAAGTACGTGTATAACTCGTGCAAGAGTTGCTAGGGAAGCAATTCAAGGCCGAAATCGCTAACATAACGCCTTGAGCTCTGTCAGCCCGTGCCAACATCGAGAGGTCGCAATGCCCACCGAGCGAATCACGCGCCTGTTTCGTATCGGAGAGGATCAAACGATCCTGATACCACGTGAGCTTGAGCTCCCGGATGGGGAAGCCCTGATCTACGAAGAAGGAGATCGGCTGATCATCGCTCCAATCCCCCGGTCGTCTCTCCTCGCAGTTCTCTCCACATGGGGCCCTCTCAACGAGGAGTTTGCAGAGAGCGATGACCTTGAGGCAATCGAGGACGTGAACCTCTAATTCCTTCCGGCATGCCGCCGCCGCCGCCGCCGGCGCAGCACCAGCATCGCCGCCAGACCGAACAGACCCGCGAACAGCACCTTGCCGGCATCCCCCAGGGTCGGAATGCCGGGGACGTTCATCGTGGGCAGGTCGTTGTCCACGATGGTCAGCACGGCGGTGGAGGGCGAGCCGAGCGCGGCTCCCACCGGGGCGCTCAGGGTGAGGCTCACGGTCTCGCTGCCCTCCACGAGGAGGTCGTCGACGATGGTCACCTGGAACGTCTTCGGCGCCGTGTCGCCGTCGGCCCAGTTGAGGGTGCCGGCGGCGGGGAGGTAGTCGGCGGGCTGGGTGGCGGTGCCGTCGCTCGTCTGGTAATTCACGGAGACGGCGCCGTCGCTGCCGCCCACGCGGGTGACGGTGAGGGTGGCGGTGACGCCGTTCTCGTTGACGGTGTAGGTGGGGGAGCTGAATTGCAGGGTGCCCGTGGCGATTTCGACGGAGCCGATGTCGATGCGGCCGTCCGAGAGGCGGGGGAGGCCGCGCTGGTCCGTCGTGGGCGGCGGCGTGAAGGCCGGGTCTCCCGCGTTCACCGCCGGGCTGGTGTTGGCCGGCAGATGGGTCTCGGTGGGGCCGCCGTTGTTCTGGAGGGGTCCGAGCTGCGGGTCCTGGTTCAACACGTTGCCGCCGCCGTCGTTGATGGTGGCGGCGCCGGGGCTCTCGATCAGGCTGTAGCGGACGTCGTAGGAGCCGCTCGCGTCGTTGCCGAGGTCGTTGTCCGTGGCGGCCGTGTTGTCTCCGGCGATCGTCTGGTCCAAAGCGATGGTGGTGTCCACGGCGTAGAGGCCACCGCCCGTGCCGGCCGCGGTGTTGGCGGCGATGGTGGAGTGCTCGAAGCTCGCGCCGTCGGGCGGCGCGTTGAAGTAGGCGCCCGCGCCATCCGTTGCGTTGTTGCCGGAGAGGGTGGAGCTGCGGAAGACGAAGGCGCCCACGCCCGCTCCGGCCACGTAGAGGCCGCCGCCCAGCATCCCCGTGAAGTTGCCGGAGACGGTGGAGCGGTCGAAGGTGACCGGCCCGTCCGGCGAAGAGAAGACCGCCGCGCCGCCGTTCACTCCGGCCAAGTTGCCGCTGAAGGTCGTGGTTTCGACGAGCAGCGGCCCGCCCGTATCCCCCACGAACAGTCCGCCCCCGCTGCCGTCCGAGGTGTTGCCGGAGAACCGGCTGTTGCGGATCGTCAGGTTCATGGCCGTGCCGCCGGCCCAGAGGCCGCCCCCTTCGGAGGTGGCGGCATTGTTCGAGAGCACGGCACCGTCCAGGGTCAGGTTTTCGCCGTTGTCCAGGATGCCGGCGCCCTGGGCGGCACTGCCGCTGAAAATCGAGATTCCGGAGATCGTGACGTCGATCAGGACGCTGTCGTTGTCCAGGTTGAAGACCCGCGAGCTGGTGTTGCCGCTCACGACGAGGCTCGGGGCGCCCGGACCCTGAATGTCGACCGAGTCGGTGACCAGCAGCTCGCCGGAGGTCAGCACGACCGCATCGGGATAGGAGGCGATCTGGAAGTCGATGACGTCCGCGCCCGCCGCGGCGTTGGCGTCTAGAACGGCCTGCCGCAGGCTGCCCGGCCCGGCGTCGTCCACGTTGGTGACCGTGAAGGTGGCGGCCCGGGAGACGGGTGCAAAAGCCACGGCCAGGGCAAGGCTCAAAATGGCGATCCAGCTTGAGGGGCGAGTCTGCTGCGTGCCGGTGTTGTCCATGCGCCGGACCCTCCAAGGGGACTTCATGAAAACAGGTGATCGGGAGGGTTGAGTATATGCGTCGCCTCCTCTACGCCCCGGCACAACGATGGGCTTATCCTTCCGCCCCCATGGACTGCCGGGCCGGCTGCGGGGCGTGCTGCATCGCTCTCTCGATCTCTTCTCCCATTCCGGGCATGCCCGAGGGCAAACCCGCGGGGGTACGGTGCGTTCAGCTCACGGACGACAACCGGTGCCTGATCTTCGGCCTGCCCGAGCGCCCCGAGGTCTGCAACCGCCTCCGCCCGTCCGAGGAGATGTGCGGCGAGACCACGGAGCACGCTCTGGCATACCTCGCGTTCCTGGAACGGGCGACCGCTCCCGATCCTTCCGTTGTATAGTTGTCCCTTCTTCAGCAGTTGAAGGTGGCCGCCATCTTCACCTCAAACCACCGCCCCCTCCGGTCCGCGACTCCCGGGAGATCCCGTCTCCCTTGACTCCTCACGTCCACAACAGCGAAGGAGAACCCGTATGTCAGATGAGAACGAGAGGACCGCTCCAGAGGATCTGAGCCGCAGAACCTTCCTGCGCCTGGGCGCGCTCGCCGGTGCCAGTGCCCCCCTGGCGGGCATGCTCGGTGGCGCCCCAGAGGCCAGCGCCACCCCCTCAGCAACGCCGGATGCTCCACGTCCCATGAGCGCCGCCGCGGTGGCTCTCGAAGAGGCCACCATCGCCGATCTCCAGGCCGCCATGACCCGCGGCGGGCTCACCTCGCTCGCCCTGGTCAACATGTACCTCGAGAGGATTCAGTCGATCGACGTGAACGGGCCGTCGCTCAACTCCATCCTGGAGGTCAATCCGGAAGCCCGCCGCATCGCCCGCCAGCTCGACCGCGAGCGGCGCGACGGTCACGTCCGCGGCCCGCTCCACGGCATTCCCGTCCTGCTCAAGGGGAACATCGACACCGCCGACCGCATGACCTCCACCGCCGGCTCGCTGGCCCTGGTGGGGGACGCGCCGAGCCAGGACGCCACGGTGGCGGCTCGGCTGCGCGCCGCGGGCGCCGTGATCCTCGGCAAGACCAACCTCTCCGAGTGGGCCAATTTCCGGGGAGTCAACTCGACCAGTGGCTGGAGCGGCCAGGGCGGGCAGACCCGCAACCCCTACGTGCTCGACCGCAACCCCTGCGGCTCCAGCTCGGGCTCCGGCGCCTCCGTGGCGGCCAACCTGTGCGCGGCCGGCCTGGGCACGGAGACGGACGGCTCCATCGTCTGCCCGGCGTCCTTGAACGGCGTCGTCGGCATCAAGCCCACCGTGGGCCTCACCAGCCGCGCCGGCGTCGTCCCCATCTCCCACACCCAGGACACGGTCGGCCCCCACGCCCGCACCGTGGCCGACGCCGCGGCCGTCTTGAGCGCCCTGGTCGGCGTCGACCCCCGCGATCCCCAGACGGCGGCGAGCGCGGGCCATTTCTCCACGGACTACACCCAGTTTCTGGATTCGGACGGTCTGCGGGGCGCCCGCATCGGCGTAATGCGCGGCGGCGGCGTCACCGGCTACAGCCGGGAGACGGACCGTCTCTATGAGGAGGCCATCGCCGCCATGGCGGCCGCGGGCGCGGTGATCGTGGACCCGGCGGAGCTTCCCACCATCGACGAGCTGGTCGCCGATCCGTCGGAATTCATCGTCCTGGTCTACGAGTTCAAGCGGGATCTGAACGCCTATCTCACAACGCGTACCGGTGTGCCCATCCACACCCTCGCCGATGCCATCGCCTTCAACAACGCGCATGCCCAGCAGGAGCTCAAGTGGTTCGGCCAGGAGCTCTTCGAGCTGGCGGAGTCGGATCCCTTCACCGAGGAGGAGTACCTCGCCGCTCTCGAAACGGGGCACCGGCTTGCGGGCACCGACGGCATCGACGCCATCCTCGCCGAGGAGAGCCTGGACGCCCTGGTGGCCCCCACGGGCTCGCCGGCCTGGCCGACGGACCTCGTCAACGGCGACCACTTCCTGGGGGCCAGCTCGGGACCCGCCGCCGTCGCGGGCTATCCCATCATCAACGTCCCCATGGGCTTGGCGTTCGGCCTGCCGGTGGGGATCAGCTTCATGGCCGGGGCGTTTAGCGAGCCCACGCTCATCAAGCTGGCCTCCGGCTTCGAAGCCGCCACCCGGGCCCGCCGCCGGCCGACGTACCTCCCGACGCTGCCGCTGCCGGAGGGAATCAACCCCTTCACGGGCAATTCGGTTGCCGCGGCCGCGCGGCTGGAGAGGATCATGGAGATGATGAAGGCACGGCCTTCGCTGCGGTCGCTGTTGCGGAATCTGTAGGAGCCATTTCGCCAACCCTCCTCTCCTTTCGAGGAGAGGAGGGGTGGGAGGCGGGCCTCCCTTCGCGAGCAGGTTAAAATCTAATCTGAGCTAGAGGTTGAAATCGGACCAAAAATTTAGGCGTCCCGTATAGCGGTGTTGACGGAGAGTTTCGGCTCCGCCTTCAAGACCGCGCGCCGGCTACATGCGCGGAGAACGTAACGCCCAGGGCGCGAGCGACCTTGAGCACCGTGTCGAATCGCGGCTTGGCGCCCGGCATGAGCGCCTTGTACAGACTCTCACGGCCAAGGCCCGTGTCCTTGGCGATCTGGGCCATACCCCGAGCGCGCGCGATGTCACCGAGTGCCAAAAGGAGAAGGTCGGGGTCGTTCGCCTCGAGGACCGCGTTCATGTACTCGGCCACCGCCTCATCGTCCGTAAGGTAGCGGGCGGCGTCAAAGGGGAGGAGCTTAGGGGATCCCTTGGCTTTGGTCATGGATCGATTCCGATCTCAGATGCGATACGTTGGGCGCGCCGGATGTCCCGCGCTTGAGAGGATTTATCGCCGCCGGCGAGCATGATGATGAGGATGCTTCCACGTCGAGTGAAGTAAAGCCGGTAACCTGGGCCGAAGTGCACGCGCATCTCGGAGATTTCGCCACCGACCGGCTCCCGGTCACCGAGATTCCCAGCCTCAGCTTGGCGCAGACGTGCGATCACCCGAAGCTGTGCGCTTGTCCTTGAGAGCGTCAAGCCAGCGCTGGAAGTCTTCGGTCAGCCGGACCGTATACATCCGCAGATTGTATCCAATTGGATACCAACGTCAAGCTCCCCGAGGAAACCGGCGCATGCGTCTGCCGCCCTTTCAGGGCTTCTGGAGGTTTGGGGGGCCGAAATTTCCCCGGGTTGCACCCGGGGCTATGAGTATGCCGCCCTCCGGGCTCAAGAACGGCAGATGCCCTCAGTGTCCCTCGCTCTTCCCCCAGAGCTCTTCGAGGCGCGCGTCGCGTCCGCAGCCGCTGCGGTAGATCTTGTAGCGGACGGGATTCTTCGTGTAGTAGTCCTGGTGGTACTCCTCGGCGGGGTAGTAGGCCGAGGCCTGCACGATTTCGGTGGCGACGGGCTGCTTGAAGCGCTTTTGGATCTCGGCCTTGGAGGCTTCCGCGAGCCGCTTCTGGTTGGCGTCGTGGACGAAGATGGCGGATCGGTACTGGGTGCCCACGTCGCAGAACTGGCGGTTCTTGGCCACGGGGTCGATGTTGTGCCAGAAGACCTCCAGCAGCTTCTCGTAGCTGACCTTGGCCGGGTCGTAGACCACCTGGACGGATTCCGTGTGGCCGGTGGTGCCCGCGGAGACCTGCTCGTAGCTGGGGTTCTTTTTGGTGCCGCCGGTGTAGCCGGAGGTGGTGGAGACCACGCCGGGGAGCTTGTCGAACGGCCCTTCCATGCACCAGAAGCAGCCGCCCGCGAAGGTGGCCTTGGCGAGTTGGCGCTGCTGCCCCTGCGCCTCACCGGGAACGGGTGCGGCGGCCCAGAGGAGGGCGGCGAGCGCCAAGCAGCCCGGGATGAAGATCTTTTTCATGTTGATTCTCCTTGTGTCGTCCTGCCACTCCATCCTACGTGTCCTTTCCGGCGTCCGGATTCCTGGCGGGCCACTACCCGCGGAGGCGGCCCGGCCCACCTGCCGGCGGGTTGGCGAGCGCCCAGGCTTGGCGCAAGATTCAAGGAAGTAACAAAGGAGACCCCTCATGAATTCTTCGCCTCGTTTTGTTTCCTTTCAGTCTATCCTCCTCGCGATCTTTCTGGCGGTGGTCTCCGTGGCGGCTCCGGCCGCGGCGGGGGAGGGCCGCTGGACCGCCTTTGGCCCCGGGGGCGGGACGGTGCGCTCGCTGGCCGTCGATCCCTCCGATCCGGACACCCTCTACGCGGTCACCGGCGGCGGCGTGTACAAGACGGCGGACGGCGGCGGCACCTGGACGTGGGTGGCCCTTCCCAGCTCCTGCTGCGTGGGGGCGGTGGCCGTCGATCCTGCCCGCCCCTCGCGGGTGCTCGCGGGTGTCCGCGGCTCGCTCGAGCTCAGCGAGGACCGCGGCCGGACGTGGACGGAGGTGCTGAGCGGTGAAGGGCTCTTCGTGGAGGCGCTCGCCTTCGCTCCGGGGACACCCTCGACCGCCTTCCTCTCCGACACCGGCCGGCTGCTTTGGAGCCGTGACGGCGGCCGGACATGGGCGCCCGCCGCGCTCGGCCGGACGGGGGTCCGCGGTGTCGAGGTGGACCCGCGCAACCCGCGGACGGTCTATGCCGTCCTGTTCAACGGCGTCTCCCGGAGCGTGGACGGCGGCGCGAGCTGGACGGCTCTTCCCATGCCGGTGCCGCCCGGCCGCCTGTCCGGGCCCGAGGATCTGCGGGCGATGGCGGTGGCGCCGTCGGGTCCGCCCAAGCTCTACGTCGCCGGCGCCCAGGGCTTCTACCGCAGCCGCGACGGCGGCCGCTCCTGGGTGAGCCTGCCCCGCTTCCTCGGGCCTGACGAGGGAGTCCTGCGGCTCGTGGCAGACCCGGTGGTGCCGGGCACCCTCTACGCGGCGACCGACCGCGGGGTCTGGGCCAGCCATGACAGCGGGAATTCCTGGCAGGCGATCAACCTCGGCCTGCCGCTCAACGACCGCGGCTACCTCTCGGTCCAGGCCCTGGCCGTCCATCCCCTCCACCCGGAGATTCTCTGGGCCGGCATCGCCGAGCCTTACGAGGTCCAGGATCTGGGCGTCGCCAGGACGGCAAACGGCGGCAGGCTCTGGACGCTCGGGTTGCAGAGAGGCCTCTCGGCCGCCCGCTTCGGGTTCATCAAGTCGCCGGCGCCAGGAGTGCATTACACGGCCTTGAACCCCATCGCGTCCGAAGTCAGCTGTGCCCGCGGCCTGAAGAGCACGGACGGCGGCCGGACCTGGTCGCCGTTCGCGGAGGCGATCGCCCACCAGGGGCTCAAGGATCTGGCGTTCGAGCCGGACGACCCGAACGTCCTCTATGCCGGCACCAAGCGGGCGGTCTGGAAGAGCCTGGACGGCGGGACGCACTGGCGGCGGCTGATCCGGACCGAGGGCTACCTGCTGGCCACCGCGGGCCGGGGCACGGTGCTTGCCGCGGGCGTCTGCGGCCTGCGGCGTAGCGCGGACGGTGGCCGCACTTGGCGGTCTGCCCTGGGCTGCACCGTTCCCGCGGGTGATCCCTCCGACCCTGGCCGCCTGAAGACCCTCATCTTCCGCCGGCTGGCGACCGAGCCGGGTAACCCGGCTCGGGTCTATGCCGAGGTGCTCGAGCTGTATTCCGGGGAAGGAGACGCCCTCGTCTGGATCTACCTGAGCGCGGACGGCGGAGCTCATTGGCGCGCCCTGACCCCCGGCGAGTTGGTGACGGTCTCACCCTCCCGGCCGGCCACTCTCTATGCCCAGCGCGTTACGGACAGCGGCACGGAGCTGCTGCGCAGCGACGACCGCGGCGTGTCCTGGCACCGGGCCGCTCTGCTCGAGCTCCCGTTGGCGGATCTCGCCATCGACCCCCGCAGCGCGGAGGTGCTCTACGGCGCGGTGCCGGGCCGCGGCGTCTTGCGCAGCACCGACGGCGGCGCCACTTGGGAGTCAGCCAACGCCGGGCTTGCCCGCATGGGCCGGTTCGACGTTCGCGCCGTGGTGGCCGACCCCTGGCAACCGGGCCGCCTGTTCGCCCTGCCCTGGGAGGGCGGCGGGTTGTTCGCGCAGCGCTTCCCGGAGCCGTGAGAGCCAGGGAAGAACCACGCGGTGGGAGAAGGGGTCCGCCGTTGCGGCGCCATCTCCCGGGGCGGCGGACCGTTCACGGCTGGTCCTGAGCGCGGGCCTCGGAGGGTTCCGGTGGCTGGTCCCGCCAGCCCGAGACCAGCGCCGCCAGCACGCCCGCCGTGATCGCCACGTCGGCCACGTTGAAGATGCCGGTGCGCAACGAGCCGATCCCCACGCTGACGAAGTCGATGACGTGGCCGTCGTGGGCCAGGCGGTCGATCAGATTGCCGAGGCCGCCGCCCAGGATCAACGAGAGCCCGGCCTTCTGCCCCGGGGACAGGCTGGCCGACTTCAGCATGAAGACGAACAGGGCCACGAGCGCCGCGCCCACGAAGACGACTCCGAGCAGGAAGCGTGCCCGGGGCGGCAGGCTTGCGCCGATGGAGAGGAAGGCGCCGGGGTTTTCGGTGTACTGAAAGCGGACGGTGTCGCCGAGGAACGAGAGAGGCGGCGAGGAGGCCAGGGTGCCGCGGGCGATGGCCTTGGCGGCCTGGTCGCAGCCGGCGCAGAAGAGGAGGCCCAGGGCGAGCACGGCGGAGCTGAGGGATCCCTTCATCTCTTCAGTTTATCTCACGGGCCCCGGCTCACCTCGGGCCGGCCTGGGCACCCCTCTCTTCAGGGAGCTCCTTGAATCGACAATCTCCCTCAACGGAGGAATCCAATGCCTCGTCCTTGGAAGGTTTGGAGTGTGTCACTGTCGCTGTTCGCTGTTCTTTCGCCCATGCTGTCCGCCGGGGAGGCTCCGAGCCTCGACGCGCGGGCGGCCACCGTCATCTCGCTCAATTCCCGCGTCATCGACACCACCCGTCCCGAGCCCGTCCTCTCGGAAGCCCTGAAGGTGCGGCCCGAGGACGTGCTGGAAGACGAGATCCTGCTGGTGAAGTTCCCGGGCCCGGTGACGGCCCGGCAGATCGAGGCCCTGCAGGCGGAGAGCCTGCGGGTCTATACCTACCTGCCGTATTACACCTATCTCGTGAAGATGCCGGTGGGCCGGGCCAAGGCGAGCCTGCCGAAGATCGGCGCGACGTGGACCGGGGCGTACCACCCGGCCTACAAGATGTCGCCCGCGATCTCCGAGATGGTCGGCGGCGACCTCAAGGCCGAGACCGCGAAGGGGGACTTCCGGCCGGTGATGATCCAGATCCTGCCGGACGCCAACCTGGGCGAGGTCATCCAGCGGCTCAAGGACCTGGGTGTCAAGGGGATTGCCGGCAGTGGCCGGGGGCGCCTCTTCTCGCGCGTCCGCCTGCTCCTGACGCCGTCCGAGATCGCCGCCCTGCGCGAGGAGCTGGCCGGGCTGCGCGACGTCTTCTGGATCGACCTCGAGGCGCGCCGCGCGCTGCTCAACGACACCACGGTCTGGGTCGGCCAGTCGGGCCTCTCGCGGCGGGCAGACGACGCCGATCTTCAGCCAGGGGATCTTCGGCGAGGGGCAGACCGTGGCCATCCTCGACACCGGCATCGACCCCGACATGTGCTGGTTCCGCGACACCTCGCTCGGGCCTGCCGCCGACCAACGCCTGCAACGGCGGCACGGTGGTCAACACCAGCCAGCGCAAGGTGATCGCGGTCGACTTCCTCTGGCCGACGGCGAGTGCAGCGGCGGCATCTCCAACACCGAGTGGGACACCCAGGACCACGGCACCCACGTGGCCGGCACGGTGGCGGGCGACAACTTCGCCAACCTCCTCACCCACGACACGGCGGACGGCATGGCGCCCGGGCGCCAAGCTGGTCATCCAGGACGCGGGCTACGCGGTCGACAACTGCGGCGACCTGCCCGGCATCGGCTGCCCGGTGGTCGACCTGAACCCGATCTTCCAGCAGGCCTACAACCAGGGCGCGCGCCTCCACACCAACTCCTGGGGCGACAACGAGAACGCCGCGGTGCAGAACAACTACTCGGCGGGCAGCCAGGACGTCGACGAGTTCATGTGGAACCACAAGGACTTCCTGATCTTCTTCGCCGCCGGCAACTCCGGGCCCGGGCACGGGGACGGTGGGCAGCCCGTCGACGGCCAAGAACGGCGTCGTCGGTGGGCGCCACCCTGCGCAGCACGAGCGCCAACTCCATGGCCTCGTTCAGCAGCTGCGGCCCGACCGACGACGGCCGCATCAAGCCCGACGTCACGGTGCCGGGGTCGAGCATCGTCTCGGCCAACAACGACATCAACATCACGACCAACAACTGCGGCACGCTCGTCCATCGTCGGGCACCAGCATGGCGACGCCGGGCGCCGCGGGCCTGACGGCCCTGATCCGCCAGTACTACACGGACGGCTGGTACCCGACCGGGCAGCGAGAGTCTCGCCAACGCCTTCACCCCCTCGGCGGCCCTGCTCAAGGCGACGCTGGTCAACTCGGCCGTCAGCATGACGGGGGCCACGGCCATTCCGTCGAACTGCCAGGGCTGGGGGCGGGTGCTGCTCGAGAACGCCCTGTTCTTCACGGGCCAGACGCGCAAGCTGTGGGTGAAGGACGACGCCACGGCCTTCAACACCGGCTCCACCAACGAGGACCGCACCTTCACCTTCATCGGTCACCGCGGGCGAGTCGTTCAAGGCCACCCTGGCCTGGACCGACTTCCCGTCGACCCCGGCGGCGAGCGTCAACCTCAACAACGACCTCGACCTGATCGTCACCGGCCCGACCGGCACCGTCTGGCGGGGCAACGTCTTCTCGGGCGGCGTCTCGGCCACGGGCGGCACGGCGGACCGCAAGAACACGCTGGAGCAGGTGCTCCTGTCCGCTCCGGCCGCCGGCGTCTACACGGTCACGGTGCGCTCCTTCAACGTGCCCAACGGCCCGCAGCCCTTCGCCCTGGTGGTCACGCGGCAACGCCGTCGAGGGCGGCACACCGCCGCCGCCGCCGGTCACCGTCTATCTTCGACGACTTCGAGACGGCCACGGGCTGGACGGTGAACCCCAACGCCACGGACACGGCCACCGTCGGCGCCTGGCAGCGGGGCGATCCGGGCACCACCACTTCCAGCGGCACCAAGCAGCTCGGCACCACGGTCTCCGGCGTCAACGACCTGGTGACGGGAGCTTCGGCGGGCACGGCGGCGGGCGATTTCGACCTCGACGGCGGCGTCTCGAGCATCCGCTCGCCGGCCATCACGCTGCCTTCGACGGGCACGCTGACGCTGTCGTTCTCCTATTACCTCGCCCACGGCACCAACTCCTCGACGGCGGACTACCTGCGCGTCCGGGTGGTGGGCACCACGACCTCGCTGGTCCTGGAAGAGCTGGGCGCCGCCAACAACGACGACGCCGTCTGGGCCACGCACTCGGTCAACGTCACCGCGTTCGCGGGCCAGAGCGTGAGAATCCTGATCGAGGCCGCGGACGCCTCGACGGCGAGCCTGGTGGAAGCGGCGGTGGATGACGTGAAGATCGTGCAGCAGCCGTAGGGGAGGGGAGTCCCTAGCCTGCCCTCTCTCTTGGGGAGAGGGCGGAGGGGTGAGGCGGTGAGGGCTTCGGAGGAGCGGCCGGCTGGATCTTTCACCGGCCGCCCACCGTTTCAGCTTCGCCAGTGCTTCCGAGCTCTCCCCCGCGCGGTTGCGGGGGCCCCTTGCTTGCCGGCTCGGTGGTGCCTGGTTCTAGAACAGATGCGCCCGCAGGTTCTGCAAGGCTTTCATGATCCGGTCGAGGGTGCTGTCCGGAACGGGATGGGTCTTGGCAATGGCCGCGATGGCGGCATCCAGATGGCCTTCGATCTGTCCCTCAATGCCCGGAGGGGGGGAGCCGGCCTGGAGCAGCTTCAGCTTGGCGATCGCCTTGTCGAGCTCCATCACCGCCATCTCGAGGCAAGTCTTCTGCTCCCCCTCGCTACGGGCGGCGATGCGCGCGATGGTGCTCTTGTAGCCCTCCAACTCATCGATCACGTCCTGTATGGGATCGGCTCCCACCGGCTGAGGAGCCCCGGGCAGCAAGCGAGCCAGGAAAGCCGGATTGACGCGCTCCTCCTGCAGGCCACTGGCGGCCCTGAGCTCGAAGCCCGGGTGGAGGCGCCGCGCCTTCTCCCCCTGCCTCTGCTCCGGGCGGGCCTGGGAGAAAAACAGGTACTGGTAACGGTAAGCCGTCTCCTCCGACTCACCTGAACCCTGCCCTACGAAGAATTCATGGCGGCGCTCGACGACCAGCACCGTGGCGCCCCCCTCCGCCGTCTGGATCCAGCCGGCCGGCTGGTCCACGAAGCCCCGATACTCCCCGGGAATTGCGGTCCTGGAAGCAACAGCATGCCCGCACAGCATGGTCGCGAGGATCACGTACAACGCGAAGGTCTTTCGCATGCCTCCATCCTCCTCGGCTATGAGCCGTTGGTCGGCTCCGGATTTGGAGCTTCTCCTCAATACCAGGTGCGCCCCGCACCCGGCAAGGAGCCTGCAAGGATTCCCGGCCCTCTCCCATGGGGAGAGGGCCGGCCCCGCCAAATTGTTCCGGAGGTTTTGCTCCCTCCTCTCCCCAAGGGAGAGGAGGGCTGGGGTGGTGAGGGCTCTCGGAGCCTACTGGCCGCGCGGGAACTTCTGAGTCGAGGGGTCCGGGCGGACGGAGTCGACCAGGCTGACGAGCGACTCCACCATGGTGCGCAGTCCGGAGCTGCAGCCGTCGAGGGTCGCGCCGACCTTGAAGTTGTTGAAGCGCGTGCCCTGGCTGTACCAGGTGATCTCGTACTCGATCGGGCCGTCGGCCGTGGGGCTGCCGCAGTTGCCTCTTGCGATGCCGATCTGGCCGGCCGCCAGGGCGTTGGTGAGGGCCTGGAAGTCGGCCGGCTTGGGATTGCCGCGGTAGATGCGGGCCGGCTCGCCGTCCCGGAGCTCGGTGATCTCGGTGGCGCCGCCGGCGTGGATCACGACCATCGTCTCGATCGTCTCGGCGGCGATGGTGACGGTGGTCCAGTGGATGGCTACGAGGGGCGGACGGTCGAAGCCCGTGGGGGCGATCGGTGCGGCGTTCGCGCTGCCCGCGAACAGCACGGACAGGCCCAGACCAAGCAAGCCGCATGCACTGTAACGGAAGATATTGGCCAGACGATCTTTCACGGCATTCTCCTTGTCGATGGTACGGGATTGTACTCCCCTACCAAGCAGGGTGCGCGCCGAGCCCCGAACCGAGCCCCAAAACCGAGCCCGGATCCTCTTCACTGGGCCTTCACCTCCGTCCACAGCTCGTCGATGAGCTGCGTCGTCTGCCCAAGATCCTCGATCAGCTCGCAGCGGTCGAGAATCTCCTTCGGAGGGTAAATCGACGGGTCCTGGCGGATCTTGGCGTCGACCAGCGGGAAGGCGGCGAGGTTGGCGCCGGCGTAGTGGACGCCGTTGACGATCTTCGCGGCGACCTCGGGCTCCATCACGTAGTCGAGGAAAGCGTAGGCCGCGTCGACGTTGCGGGCGGTCTTGGGGAAGGCCACGTTGTCGATCCAGAGCGTGCCCCCCTCCTTGGGGACGACGTAGGCCAGCCGGTCCGGCGCGTTGGCCACGGCCTCGGCGAGCTCGCCGTTGAAGCCCTGGGCGACGTCCACGTCGCCCGCCGCCAGGAGGTTGGCGAAGTCGGAGCTGTTGTAGGTGCGCACCAGCTGCTTCTGCTTCTTGAGCATCTCCGCCGCCTGGCGCAGCACCGCCGGGTCGGTCTCGTTGATCGATTTGCCCAGGATCCGGAGCGCCGCGCCGAAGGCCTTCCCGGGCGTCGTCCAGCATCAGGATGCGGCCGGCGTAGCGCTCGTCGAACAGCGCCCGCCAACTGTCGACCGGCTCCTTGGCCTTCTGCTTGTCGTAGCCGATCCCCGTGGTCCCCCAGAGATAGGGGACCGAGTGGGCGTTGCCCGGATCGTATTTCTGGTTCAGGAAGCGCGGGATCGAGGTTCTTGAAGTTGGCCAACCGGGAGCGGTCGAGCGGTCTGCACGAGCCCCTCGGGGATGAGGATCTTCATCATGTAGTCGGAGGGCACCACGACGTCGTAATCCGCCACGCCGGACTGGAGCTTTTCGAGGATGGCCTCGTTCGAATCGTAGGTGTCGACGTTCACCTTGACGCCGGTTTTCTTCTCGAAGCCGTCGATCACCTCTTGCGGCAGGTAATTCGTCCAGATGTAGACGTTGAGCTCCCCGGACGGTTTGGCACCCGGGGTGGCCGCGGGTCCGGCGGTTTCCTCCTTGGCGCCGCCACAGGAGAGCGCGGCGGCAGCCAGGGCGATGAGCAGAAACCTTTTCATTTCGAGTCTCCTGTTCCGGAAGAAAGCAGCCAGTGGGCGAGGACGATCAGCCCGACCGTCGCCGCGAGCAGCAGCGTCGAGACGGCGTTGACCTCGGGCGTGACGCCGACCTTGAGCATCGAGTAGATGTGGAGCGGCAGCGTGGTGGCGCCCACGCCGGCCACGAAGGACGTGATCACGTAGTCGTCGATCGAGAGGGTGAAGACGAGGAGGGCGCTGGCCAGAATGCCCGGGGCGGCCAGCGGCAGCGTGACCCGCCGGAAGGTCTCGAACGGCCCGGCGCCGAGGTCCCGCGCCGCCTCTTCGAGCGACGGGTCGAGCCCGGCGAGGCGCGCCCGCACCACGATGGCGACGTAGGAGACGCTGAACACCACGTGGGCGATCACCACCGTCCAGAGCGACAGGCGCAGCTCGACGGCGCCGAAGAACGTCAGCAGCGCCGCGCCCAGCACCACCTCGGGGATGATCACCGGCAGGTAGAGCAGCGCCTGGGTGGCGCCGTTTGCCACGGAACTCATGGCGCGCCAGGGCCAGGGCGGCGGGCGTGCCCAGGAGGACGGCGGCCACGGTGGTGACTCCCGCCACCAGCAGGCTGTTGCGGACGGAGCGGAAGAGCAGGGCGTTGTCCAGCAGCCGGCGGTACCAGTCGAGCGTGAAGCCTTCCCAGAACGCCGTCTGCCGCGCCGCGTTGAAGGAGAAGACGACGAGGATGGCGATGGGGGCGTAGAGGAAGACGTAGACGAGCGCCGTGTGAGCCCCCAGCAGGCGGCGGTGCCAGCGGTTGCCAGGTCCCCCCCTGCGGGTCCCGTCAAAGCAGCTCCTCCCCGCCCCGCGCGCCGGGCATAGACGGCATAGGCGACGAGCAGGAGCAGGACGGCCGCCGTCAGCTCGAACGCCAGGGCCGCGCCGAACGGCTTGTTGCGGGCCACGGCGAACTGGTTCTGGATCAGGTTGCCCAGCAGCATGCTGCGGGCGCCGCCCAGGAGGTCCGAGACCACGAACTGGCCGAGGCTGGGGATGAAGACGAGCACCGTGCCGGCCACGATTCCCGGCATCGTCAGCGGCACCGTCACCCGCCAGAACGACGCCGTGCTGCCCGGCTCCCAGGTCCGACGCGGCTTCGAGCAGCGAGCGGTCCAGCTTCTCGAGCGAGGAGTAGAGGGGGAGGATCATGAACGGCAGCTCGCCATAGACGAGGCCGATCATCACCGCCGTCTGGGTGTACAGGATCTGCAGGGGATGGTCGAGCAGGCCGGTGCCCAGGAGGACCAGGTTGACCAGCCCCTCCGTGCGCAGAATGAACATCCAGGCATAGGTACGGATGAGGAAGCTCGTCCAGAACGGCACCACCACCAGCCCGAGAAGCAGCCCCTTCCACCGCCGGGGCGCCAGGATCGCCAGGTAGTAGGCGATGGGGAAGCTCACGCCGAGGCAGAGGACGGTCGTCAGCACGGCCATCCAGAGCGACCGCCAGCCGATCTTGAGATAGATCGCTCCCAGGGAGCGGGCGTAGTTGCCCAGGAACTCCCCCGAGACGACGTAGGCGCCCAGGTCCGCCACCGGCTTGATGCCGCCGTAGGTGCCCCGCTCGGCGAAGCTGACCGCCAGCATGAGCCCGAGGGGAACGAGGAAGAAGATCCCCAGCACCAGCCACGTGGGCAGGAGGAGGGGGTAGGCGGCGCGGCCGGGTTTGCGCATCTCAGGTTTCTCTAAGGACCACGCTGTGCCGCGGGTCCCATCCCAGAAAAGCCGGGCTGCCGGGAGAAAAGGGCAGGGCGTCCGCGGCGAGGCCGGCGTTCTGGGCGAAGACCGCGTAGCGCTCGCCCCGGGCGTCGTGGACGGTCCATTCCGTGCTTGCGCCATGGTAGACGCTGTCGTCGACGGTGACGGCCAGGGAGACCTCAGAGGGAACCGGAACGACCCGCAGGGCAAGCTTTTCCGGACGGACCACGAAGCGCACGGGCTCGCGGCGGAGGCGGGATGGCCCGGGGTCCAGGACCGAGAATTCGGTGCCGTCCGGCAGTTGCAGGGCGAGGAGGCCGTCCTCCTGGCGCCGGACCTCGGCGGTGAAGAGGTTGGCGGCGCCCAGGAAGCGGGCCACGAATTCCGTCTCCGGCGATTCGAAGACCTCGACGGGGCTCCCCACCTGCTCGACCCGGCCGCCGTTCATGACGGCGATGCGGTCGCTCATGGAGAGCGCCTCCTCCTGGTCGTGGGTGACGAAGACGAAGGTGATCCCCAGGCTCCGCTGGAGGCTCTTGAGCTCGACCTGCACCTCTTTCCTCAGGTTGGGGTCGAGGGCGGCGAGCGGCTCGTCGAGCAGGAGAACCTGGGGGCCGAGCACCAGCGCCCGGGCGAGGGCCACGCGCTGGCGCTGGCCGCCGCTCAACTGGTCCGGCCGGCGCTTCTCGTAGCCCGTGAGCCGCACCAGGGCGAGCGCCTCGGCCACCCGGCCCGCATGCTCGGCGCGGGGCAGTGGCTTGTAGCGAAGGCCGAACCCCACGTTCTCCTGAACGGTCAAGTGCGGGAACAGCGCGTAGTGCTGGAACACCATGTTGACCGGCCGCCGGTGGGGCGGCACCTGCGTCACGTCGTTCCCCTGGATGCGGAGCGTCCCCGCGGTCGGCTCCTCGAAGCCTGCGATCAGCCGGAGCAGCGTGGTCTTGCCGCAGCCGCTGGGGCCGAGGAGGGCGAAGAACTCCCCGGCGGCGATCTCCAGGGAGATCTCATCCAGCGCCGTCACGTCGCCAAAGCGCTTGGTGACGTTCTGGATCTGGACGCTGGGAGTGGTTGGGCTGCTCATCTTGTGGCGGGGGGATGATACCTCCTGCCGCGGCTCGTGGCGCGCCTTTGCCTCCGGCAGGCACCTCTTCTGGTAGAACCGTTCTACCGTAGAAGGAGTCTTCGATGCAGCTTCGTGGCCTCACCCTATCCGTTCTCGCGGCCCTGGCGTTCCTGGCGGCCGCGGGACAGGCCGGCGCCCAGCCTTGCCTGATCTTCGTCCATGGCAAGCAGACCAACACCAACACCTTCACCAGCTACACCTCGGCCCGGAACTACTGGGTGAACGGCTCGAGCGACTTCGTCCGCACGGCCACCAAGAACCTTGCCACGCCTTACTACGTGGTGGGCTACAACGGCACGCGCCCCTACTGGGAGCCGCAGGCGGCCGGCGAGGTGGCCAACGAGATCGTCAACGCCACCAACGGCGGGGCCGACGGCGGCGGCCGGCGTTGCACGAAGACCTTCGCCCAGGGCGGCACGTTCTGGGTGATCGCTCACAGCATGGGCGGCGCGGTGATGGATTACATCCTGGGCAACAACGACGCCTCGGACCCCAACTTCAACGCCAACGGCCCCTACGACCAGGTGGCGGCGCGGATCAGCCTGGCGATCACCACCGGCGGCGCCCACCGGGGGTCGCAGGGCGCGGACGCGGTCTGCCTGCAATCCAACCCCTTCTGCAGCTTCATCGCCATTTTCATCCAGAGCTGCGACGACGCCACCTACTGGCTGCGCAGCTCGGACGACGTGCAGGTGCGCACCTACGCCAACGCCCCGGCCAAGCTGGTCTACCTGACCGGTGGTTATGAAGCGATTTTCGGCGCCAGCGCCTGCATCAACGGCGAGGACGACGGGGTCGTGCAGTACGCCTCGATTTTTGCCTGCAACGGCAGCGCCACGGCGAGCTACGACAACTCGAACGTCTGCGGCAACGCGAGCAAGCAGGAGTCCGCGAACTTCCGCAACCTCGACGCCACCCACGAGAATCACGACGACGAGCGCAACGCCAGCGACACCGACGTGCGCAAGGCCATTCCCGGCGGCATCTGGACCTGCGGCGGCGTGGCCTGCGCCCCCAACACCACGGTTCAGAGCGCCATGAACACCGCCCAGTTCATCGCCACGCTCTATTAAGGGATAACAAAGGGATAACAGCCATGAAGAAAACTACGATTGCCATCGCGATGACCCTGCTGGCGGTCCCGGTGATCCCGGCCAGCGCTCAGATCGAAGCGGGCAAGCTCGCCCGCGAAACCGCCAAGCAATACCGGGAGCAGGCGCGCTATCCGGAAAGCTCCCATGCCATCAATCAGGGCGAGGCCGATTCCCTCCGCGAAAAGCGCCTGCCGACGCGGCAGACGCGGCGCGGCTCGGACCCGAACGATCCCACGCTCGCCGTCTGGGCCTCCAAGGTCAGCTATGAGAAGGGGCAGGCGATCGACCTCTTCGCCTCCCTGGAAGACCGCGGCAAGGCCGTGGCGTCTGCCAGTGAGATCTCCGGTGAGATCGAGGACGGCGCCGGCAGAATTCTCGCCCAAGTGAAGTATCGGGACGACGGCCAGGGTGCCGACGTGCGGGCGGGCGACGGCGTCTACTCGGCGCGTTTGATCCCTTCTGCTCTGACAGCCACGGCGAGCTACATGGTGCGCGTCCAGACCCGGCTGGCCGACGGCGATCCGCTGGCTGCCGCCGGCGGATTCCTCTACAGCGAGCCCTTCGCGCACTTGACGGGCCGCTATCGGGATTCGTTGCGGGACGGAAACCTGATCCTTTCCGCCGAGGTCGAGGTCACGGAAAGCGGCCGCTTCCACCTCGCGGGCACGCTCTATTCAAAAGCCGGTGAGCCCATCGGCTACGCCCAGGCTGCGGCGGAGCTGGAACCGGGCCGCCGGTGGATCGAGCTTCTCCTACTACGGCCTCCTGTTCCATGACCGGCAGGCCGCGGGTCCGTACCGGCTCGGCACCCTGTCGCTCTCGACCACGAGCCGCATGCCGAACGCCCTCAACGACCTGGTGGAGGACGCCTACGTCACCCGCCCCTACCGCCTGCAGCAGATGCGGAGCGAGGCCTTCGAGCGGCCTCAGCTTCTGGAAGCGGCCAGCCGCCTGGAGGCGGACGCTCAGCGGGCGGAGCGGGAGGCCGGGGAGCCGGCGGTACAGTAAGATTTTTGTTTCATAGGGGCGGCCCCGCGGGGCCGCCCTGGCATTCACCGGCTTCTTAACCGCTGCTCAACCGCAGAACGTGGCGCCGCTCAGCGGCGCGGACCAAAGCGGCTCAGAGGTTCGCGTCCGTCTGCAGCCGCCAGTTTCGGTGATACTCGCGGCGGTGGCTCAACAACCCGCTGCGATTGCCGTTCGCGCTCCCTCAGGCGCTCGCAAAAGACATGGTAATCGAAGCCCGCATCCGCGAGTGCTTCTTCCCGGAAGCGATGAAGCTCCTCAATGATTGGGTCCGTCATTGCGGTTGTTCTCCCAGAAGATCCTCGGGCCACGAATCTTGGATGGGTTTCATTATACTCTAAGCAACCTTGTGGCCGGCAGGGATGCCGGCGGTCCCAGGGGACTCGTCACACCGCGTCCCCAGCCTCCAGTGACTCAGCCATCGCCGCCACCTCCGCCGGGGACTCCGGCGCCATGGGCCGCGACCCCTTGCGCCCGCCTCGCGAGATTTTCTCCTCCTCGACCTGGGTTTCGAGGAGAACCTTGGCCATGGTCACCGTGCGCGCCGCGAGCTGGCGGGCGCCTTGGTGGAGCGATTCGCTCTGCTGAACGTAGGCGACGTTGCGTTCCATGTCCTCGGCCGTCCAGCCGCGCGAGTGGGCGATGTAGGGGAACTGCGGGAAGAGGCAGCCGATCTCGGCGAAGAATCCGAGCATCTGGCCGGCGACGGCCTGCACGTTGTCCTGGCCGCCGGTGATGATGAAGGCGGCCACCTTGTTGCGCAGCAGGATCTTGTTTTTGAGCGTGACTTGGTTTTGAACGCAGTTCATCCGCTCGACCATCTTGTAATAGAGCGAAGAGGCCGAGCCCCAGCGGATGGGCGTCGAGACCAGGATGACGTCCGCCCAGTGGACGATCCCTTCATAAACTTCCGTCAATTCGTCCGCCGGGTCCATCTGCGTGATCGAGCACGGCCACGTGCAGGCGTGGGCGCTCTTCGAGTAATACCCTTCACACGGGCGGAACTTGAGATCCGAAAGCCGCAGGCAGCGCGTGTCCGCTCCCAACTCCCCGGCGGCGGCGAGGGCGGTTTCCAGCAGGGCTTCGGAGGTGGAGTAGCGCGGATTCGCAGGGTCCATCACCGTCGTCGAAATCCCCAGCACGCGCACGGGGCCGTCTTCCCTGCGCACCGGCCGGGCGAGCGGATGGGCTTCGTGCGGCAGCTTGTTGCGGGAGGTGGCCTGCTTCAGGTTCACGTAGAGACGGCCGTTCTCCTGCTTCAGCTCATAGCTGGGCACGCGGTCCTGCTCGAAACCGGGCTCGCCTTCGCCCGTGCGGCAATGGAACTTCCAGTGATGCCAGGGGCAGACCACGTACTCGCCGTCGAGCCGCCCCTCGCCCAGCGGGCCGCCCACGTGATTGCAGGCGCCGGAAATGGCTCCGAATTGGCCGTCCTTGTGACTGAGGGCGATCCGGGTACGGCCGATGGCGATTTGCCGCAGGGAGAATTTCGCCAGCTCCTCCACGGCGCCCAACTCGTGCCAGCGCGCATCATCCATATCCGTCGCTCTCCTATCCGATCAGATTTCGGCTGGCTGCCACCGCTGAATTCAGGAAGTCTTCAACCCGCTGCGCCTGCGCGCCGTTCGATCCCGCCGCCGTGAAGCTGCTCGCTTCGAGCACGGCCCCCGTCCAGCCTTCGGTGTGCCAGCGCCCGCCGCCGGCCAGCTCTGGAAGGTCATGGCCCTCCGGCTTGGGCCAGGGGAGGACGTAGAGATAGGGCTCGGGATAGGTCCCATCCCCCGGGCTCAGCCCCACGCCGATCGACCGCGCATGCTCCGGATCCGCTTCCGGGTCCAGCAGGATCAGGGTGGCGAGGTCGAAATGGTGAGGCCAGCAGCGCACGGGCGAGGCGCCCGGGTTGCGGTCCTCGATCCGGCGCAGCAGGCGGTCCAGGTTGGCGAAGTAGCGCCCGAGCTCGTCGAACGGCTTGCCGTCGCCGGCCGTGAACGGTGCGCCCGTGCCGATGGGATGAGCCGGTAATTCGCCCGGCCGCTCCAACGGCTTTTCCAGCGGACGGCCGAGCAGCCTCTCGACTTCGTCCGTCATCCATTCATACATCTCTTCGAGGGTTCGGCCCTCCAGGGGAAGCTCGCGCAGAGTCTCGCCCTGGCCCGAGAGCACCAGCAGCGCGGGGCGGGAGGGGCGCAAGGCGGCACGAAACGGCCGGTCCGCCCCGGCCAGCCCTTGGGCGAGGGCCCGGTGCGCGCCAAGCCATTGAAAGCTCTGCTCGCCGAAGTCCGGGCGGTGGGGCAGGAGCTGCTTGCCGACGGCCGCCGCGGCCTGCGCCGCCCAGTGGAGCTGGAGGCGGGCGCCGGCCAGCTCCCGCGGATCCACCGCTCCCAGGGTTTCCCACTCTCTCATGACGGCCTCCTCATGACGGCCTCGTCAATTGCCGCTGTCGCCCTCGTCGGCCAGGCTCTGCTGGTCCTGCTGCATCTTGTTGTAGGCGTCGATCTTGTCCTGATCGCTGCCTTCCATGGTCTTGAGATCCTCGGCCTGCCGGTTGATGTCGGCGGCCTTGTCCTCCATCTCCTGGGTCTTGTCAGCCTCGGAGTAGCTCTCGGTCTCCTCGGAGCTCTCGCTCTTCGAGCCGCTTTCCTTCGAGCCGCTGGTGCTCAGGCGGTCGCACGAAGAGGCCCCGGCGAGGAGCGTGAAGAGCAACATCAAAGGAAGAGGACGGCGCAGGTTCATCGCAACCTCCTTCAGAATCGTTAAGCTGTTGGCGTATGCCTCTGAAGGCAGACTAGCACAGACAAGCCTAACGTTTCCCCGCCCTCACCTGTCCTATGAACGTGGCCGAAACCGACTCCCGCCTCGTGGCGCTTGCACGGGCGGGAGACGCCCGGGCTTTCGAGGTGTTGGTGCGGCGGCACCTGCGCTCCGCCCACGCCGTGGCCCTGGGGGTGCTCGGCCATCCGGCCGACGCGGAGGACGTCTGTCAGGACGCCTTCCTCACGGCCCTGGAGAAGCTCGACGACTGCCGCGATCCGAACCGTTTCGCGGCGTGGCTGATGAGGATCGTCCGCAACCGGGCCCTCAACTTCCACGAAAGCCGGGCCTTGCGGCAGGGCGAACCGTTGGAAGTGGAGGCGACGGCGGCCGAAGCCGAGGCGGTTGACGATCCGGCCGGCGCGCCGAGCAGTTGGAGCTGCGCGGCAGGCTCCTCGCCGCCCTCGCCCGCTTGCCGCCCGGGCAGCGCGAGGTGGTGCTGCTGCACGACCTCGAAGGGTGGAAGCACCGGGAGATCGCCGATCTCCTGGGCACGTCCGAAGGGGCCGTGAGGGTGCGCCTGCTGCAAGCCCGGCGGCACCTGCGGGCCGAGCTCGGAGGAAAGGAAGGATGATGAAGATGGACGAGGAACCGGTCGATCTCAGGCCGCTCGACCCCACGCTCGACCGCGAGCGGTGGGAGCGCCGGATCAGCGCGATCGCATCCCTGGCGGCCCCCGTGCTGGCCCGCCGCTCGGCTTTGCCGTCATCTGCCTTGGCGTCGAGAGAAGTCGCCGGTCCTGCCCAGATCCTGCTGGGTTGGTTCCGCCCCGCGCTCTCCGCCGCGGCGGTTCTGGCCCTGTGCGCCGGCGCCGCGCTCGTGATGCTTCTGGACGGGACGGTCGGCGCCTCCGAGCCCCCTCCCGTGATGGCGCAGACCCTGCGCCTGCCCGCTCCGGTCGCTCTCTGGCTGGGCGAGGAGCAGCCCCCCTCGGTGGCCGATCTGGCCACCGCCGTTCAGGGAGGGAAGCCTTGAATTCCCTGCGCCGCGCGCGGCTGCTGAGCGCCGGGCTGCTGGCCGCCGTCTTCGTGGCCGGCGTCCTGGTGGGCGCGGCCACGGACCGGGCGCTCGGCGGCTCCCATGAGCACCACCCCCGGCGCTACGGCATCGACTCCGAAGTGCTGGAGCGCATGCACCTGGACGCCCGCCAGCAGGCGGCGGTGGACCGCATCCTCGAACGCCGCCGCATCGAGGCCGCCGCCGTGTGGAACGAGGCCAAGCCGCGGTTCAACAAGGTCGTGGCCGACACCCGGTCCGACCTCTCGCGGGTGCTCACTCCCGCTCAGCTCCGGGAATACGACCTGTGGATCGCCGAGCGGTCGCACCGTATGGAAAAACGTTTCGAATCGAACGACAGGAAGAGATCATGATTTTCTCGAGGGACGCGAGGGTGCAAGGAGGATCGGCCGTGAAGATAGATTCGTCGAATAAATATCGGGCTCTGCCCCTGCTTCTGGTGGTGGCTCTCGGGGCCGCCGGCCTCGCGGGCTGCAACCGGGGCGAGACTCAGGAAAAGCAGGCCAACACCGAGACCGCCACGGTGGAGCGCCAGGATCTGGTCATCTCGGCCGACGCCTCGGGGCAGATCGAGCCTCTGCGCGTGGTCGAGGTCAAATCCCGGGTCTCTGGCGAGGTCCAGCGGATTCCCGTCGAGACCGGCCAGGAGCTTCCCAAGGGCTTTCTGATCGCGATGGTCGACCCGCGCGACTTGCGCAACGCCCTCGCCCAGGCCGAAGCCGACCAGGCCCTGGCCGAAGCCCGGGTGTCGAACACCGCCGTTCAGCGCAAGCGCGCTGAAAGCCTTGCCAAGCAGGGCATTCTGAGCGCCCAGGACCTGGAAAGCTCCCAGCTCCAGGAGACCGACGCCCGGGCCCAGCTCGTCAAGGCCAAGACCAACCTGCAACTGGCCCAGGAGAGGATGGGGGACGTGGACATCCGCGCCCCCATCGCCGGCACCGTCATCGAGAAGACGGTGGAGCAGGGGCAGATCATCGCGTCGGCCTCCGGCAACGTTTCCGGCGGCACCACGCTGGTCAAGATGGCCGACCTTTCGGTCGTCCAGGCCCGCGCCCTGGTGGACGAGACCGACATCGGCCGCGTCCAGGCCGGCCAGCCCGCCTCGGTCACCGTCGAGGCCTACCCCGGCCGCACCTTCCGGGGGAGCGTTTCCAAGATCGAGCCCCAGGCCGTGGTGGATCAGAACGTCACCATGTTCCCCGTGCTCATCGAGCTTGCCAATCCGGACCGCCTGCTCAAGCCGGGCATGAACGCGGAAGTCTCCGTCTCCATCGCCCGCCGCGAGAACGCCGTCACCGTGCCCAACAGCGCCGTCGTCAGCCCGCGTGAAGCCGCGAGCGTCGGCACGGCCTTGGGGCTCGACGAGCAGCAGCTCCGCGACAAGCTCGCCTCCATGCGCGAAAGCGGCGACGGCGGTGGCCGGCCCGGCGGCCCCGGTGCGCCCGGCGGAGGTGCTCCGGCAGCCATGGGCGGCCGAGGTGGTTCTTCCGAGGACCGGCCCCGTGGTGAGCGGGGTTCGCGGCGCGGCGGCGGAGACGGTTCCCGTGATGGCGCCTCGGCCGCGCAGACCCAGCCAGGTATCGTCTTCATCAAGGGAGCCCAGGGGCCCGAGCCGAAATTCGTCCTCCTCGGCCTCTCCGATTGGGACAACACGGAAGTCCTCAGCGGCCTCGAGCCCGGAGCCGAGGTCTACCTCATCTCCATCGCCCGCCTGAAGCAGCAACAGGAGCAGTTCGCCGACCGCATGCGCCAGCGGGCCGGCGGCGGCATGCTGGGCGGGGGGCAGCAGCAGAGCGGTGGGGGAGGCAGCCGGAGCGGGGCGGGCGGGGGTGGGGGCGGATCGCGGGGCGGTGGGCAGTAAACCGACCTCACCCCAACCCCTCTCCTAAAGGAGAGGGGCTTTCAATCAGCGATCTTGCCTGTCTCTCCCTCTCCTTTAGGAGAGGGAGCCGGAGGGTGAGGTCGCAGGGCAAGACGCCGCGATTTTAGAATCGAGGAAACCGACACCATGCTCTTCACCGAAATCTTCCGAGTCGCCCTGGAAGCCATCCGGGCCAACAAGCTGCGCTCTTTCCTCACGGCCCTGGGCATCATCATCGGCATCGCCGCCGTGATCACCATGGTGGCGTTGGGTGAAGGCGCGCAGCGCAACGTCGAGTCCCGGCTCCAGTCCCTGGGCGTCAACACCCTCACCGTGCGGCCGGGCCAGGAGATGTTCGGCGGTGTGGACCGGGGCGACGCCAAGCTCACGGTGGACGACGCCCAGGCCCTCATCCGCGCACCCAGGGCCATCCTCGACGTCTCTCCCGTCATGAACCGCCGTATTCAGGTCGAATATGGGAATGCCAACGGCAACATCAACGTCACCGGCGCCTGGCCCAGCTACTTTTCGATCAACAATTACCAGCTCGTGGCCGGCCGCCTGTTCAATCCCAACGAGGAGCGGGGCCGGCGGCGTGTGGCCGTGCTGGGCGCGAGCGTAGGGGATCTCCTCCAGACCCCCACGGAAGGGCTGATCGGCAAGACCCTCCGCATCCAGGCCGTCCCCTTCGAAGTCATCGGCGTCCTGGCCCCCAAGGGCTCCTCGGGATTCCAGAATCCGGACGAGGGCGTCTACCTCCCTCTCTCCACGGCCCAGTTCCGCGTCTTCGGCACCGACCGCGTCCAGTCGATCGACGTCCAGGCCGTGAGCGAAACGCAGATGGACGCCGGCTCTCGCGGAGATCGATCAGGTTTTGCGCCGCGAGCACCGCAAGCGCGCCACGCAGGCGAGCGATTTCACCGTGCGCAACCAGACGACCCTGGTGCAGACGTTCCAGGAGACCACGCGCACCTTTTCCTTCCTGCTCGCCGGCATCGCCCTCGTCTCCCTGCTCGTGGGCGGCATCGGCATCATGAACATCATGCTCGTCTCGGTGACCGAGCGCACGCGGGAGATCGGCGTCCGCAAGGCCCTGGGAGCCCGCCGGCGCGACATCCTCCTGCAATTCCTCATCGAGGCCCTGGTCCTCTGCCTGGCCGGCGGCCTGATCGGCGTCCTGGCGGGCTGGGGCGGCGCCCGGGCCCTCTCGCGCCTGGCGGGCTGGAACACCGCCGTCTCGCTCGACGCCGTGGCCCTGGCCTTCTTCTTCTCCGGCGCCGTGGGAGTCTTCTTCGGCCTCTGGCCCGCCCGCCGCGCGGCCAGTCTGGACCCGATCGAGGCTCTGCGGTATGAATAGAACAGGGGTGGCGGCCACCCCGCCGCGCCCGCTCTCCCCGCCCTTCAGGACGGCCCCTGACGCTCGCCCAGGACGTATCCTGAAAGCCGTAGGAGGTGCTCCATGGCTATGACCGGTCTTGCTTCCTTTGACCGAACCGTCCAGAAAACCAATCAATGGCTCGAAGAGATGATGGCGTCTCATGACGGGCTCAACCGGGAGAGGGCGTATCTCGCCCTCCGGGCCACGCTGCACGCGTTGCGCGACCGGCTCACGCCCGAGGAGGCCGTGCAGCTCGGCGCGCAGCTCCCGATGTTGATCCGCGGCTTCTACTATGAGGGCTGGCGGCCCACCGGTAAGCCGGTCAAGGAGAACCGGCAGGAATTCCTCCACCACATCGAGGAGGAGCTGGCCGGCTGCAGGATCGGCCATCCCGAGGATGTCGCCCGCCTCGTGTTCGGGGTCCTCTCCCGCCGGATCTCGGAAGGAGAGATGGAGGACGTCCGCCAGTGCGTGCCCAAGGATATCCGCCAACTGTTCCATTGACCGGGCCATCCCGTTCCTCCTGCAAGCGGTCGCCCGATCCGAGGACAGCACTGGGCCGGTTGGACGCGCCCCCAAGGCTGCGCAGTGCACGGAGGGCACGGCCCGCCAGGAGCCGTGCCTGGGTTGCGTGTTAAGCGATTATGAAGGTGGGGGCCCTCACGACGCCGGGCGCCCCTGGGCACTTGCACCGCTCCCGAAGACGGGAGGATAGAACGTGCAAGCAAGACTTCAGCAATCATCGATCCGGCAGGCGATTCGCCAGGGCAAGGTCCGCAGGGGCCTCCTGTCCTGCTGCCTTCTCCTGGCGCTCCTCGTCCAGACGTCCGCCTGCACCATGGTCCGCTTCGACAAGCGGAACGTCTATATAGCGTCGCCCCCAGGGAGAGGGAGCCACCCCCACCCCGGCGGTGCGGCGTTCAAGTGGCTGAAGCCCGCTCGCGGTGCCAGGCGGGCGCCGTGCGGGCCGTGACCGCCTCGGCGATGCCTTGCGCCATGGCGGCTTCCGGCGAGATCAGCAGCACGCTGCACGGAGCCTTGCGGGCCACCGTTGAGGCCACGCTCCCCAGCATCAGCCGGTCCGCTCCGCCCCGCCCGTGGGTGCCGAGCACCACGAGGTCGGCCGGGTGTTCCTCGAGCTCATGGAGGATCTCGAAACGTGCCTCCCCGGAGAGCAGGGCGGTCTCCACCTCCAGAGACAAACCGGCCCCGTTCTCTAGCACGAAGCGCCGTAGCTCCTCGGCGGTCTGGCGCTCCGCCTCCCCGGTGTCGATCTCACCGGCCTTCCGGTACGCGAGCGTGTCCTGGAAGCTCAGGGCATGAACGGCCTGGACCCGCACCTCCGCGCCCTTCGTGAGCTGAGCCAGCAGGTCCAGCCCGCAGCGGAAGGCGTCCGCCGACAGGGGGGACAGGTCGACCGGCGCCAGCACGCGCCGCGGCGGCACCAGCAGCTCGCCGCGCACCACCAGTACGGGGCAGGCGGCCTTGCGCAGCACCCGGTCCGCGGTCGATCCCAGCAGCTCGGCGGCGAACGGGCCGCAGCCGGTGGCCCCCACCACGATCAGGTCGGCCCCGGTCTGCTGCGCCATGTCCACGAGGACGCGGTGAGGCTCTCCGGGCTGGACCTCGGTACCCGCGAGCGCTCGGGCTTGCCGATGCCCATCCGGTCGATCTGCTCGAGGAGCTTCTCCTTGCACCAGGCCCTCAGCTCCTCGCTGAGGGCCGCTCGCAGCCCGGTCGCGGGACTAAGGTTCCGCGGGACCGCATGGACGAGATGAACCCGCGCGCCGACGGCCCGCGCGATGGCGAGACCTGCGCGCACGACCGGGTCGTTTTTGCTCTCGAGCACGGTGCCGATCAGTACCGTTCGCAGCGGGCGATGGGAATTGGCCTGTAGCGTCATCGTGGACTCCTTCCTTCGCTCAGCGTAGCCGAGCGGCCCTGGGGCTGCTACGCCTTTCAGAGTGGGTCCGCCGAGGCTCGCCGAGTAGGCCGGCGTTCCCTCTCCACCACCCGGCCGGGTGGGATGGCGTTCTCAGGCGCATGACGTCACCTTCTTCCTGACTATCGTTCGCGGCGTCACCGGGCACAACGGCCGCCAGGGCGGGATGGCCTCCGAACGCCCACCCCTGGGCGCGCCCCGCACCGCCCTTGCGGACGGTTCCCGGGCTCGACGCACCGGCTAGGGTGGACTCGTGGAGGTCCGCCATGTGGAAGAAAAACATCCTGCTGGCCCTGGTTATGGTGCTCTTCGGCTGCGCGGCCTATGTCGAAGCCCCGTTGACAGGGCCGGCCGGGCACCATCCCGAGTCCGCGATCGAAATTTCCCTCTTCTATGACTCCCTGGCCCCCTATGGAGACTGGCTCTGGGTGGATCCCTGGGGTTGGGTGTGGACGCCTTGGGACGCCGAGCCCGGCTGGCGGCCGTACACGCATGGACACTGGGCGTCGACCGAGCTCGGCTGGGCCTGGGTGTCCGACGAGCCCTGGGGCTGGGCGCCGTTCCATTACGGCCGCTGGAACTATCACTCGCATCACGGCTGGATCTGGGTCCCGGACAGGGTCTGGGCCCCGGCCTGGGTGGCCTGGAGGTCCGGAAACGGCTGGATCGGCTGGGCGCCGCTGCCACCGGACGCACGGTGGCGGGCCGGGATCGGCCTCGATCTCGGAGGCGTGGACTTGAGCCTCGGCATCGTCTCCCACGGCTGGTGCTTCGTCCACGAGCGCGACTTCCGCGAACCGAGGATCTGGCGCCGCCTGGAGCCGCTCCCACGCCATCCCCATCTCCTGCGCGACACCGCGGACAGGACCCGCTATGAAGAGGTGGACCGGAGGGTCGCCGTGCGCAGCATCCCGGTCGAGGAGATCGAACGCAACGCGGGGCCCGTCCGGCGCATCCCTCTGGACACTCTGCAGAAGCCGCCGGCCGCCAAACCGCCGGTCGTCGTGCGCCCATCCGCTCAGGAGGGCACTCCGGCTCAGCCGCCACCCTCCATGGACAAGGAGCCGCCGGAGCGCCGGGCGGCACGGGAGCAGCGCGATCTGAGCGCCTGGGAGCGGGAGCAGCGCCAACGCCTCGAGCAGGAGCAGACGCGGGAACGGCGCCAGCCGCCGCGGGACGAGGCCGCCGTGGATCGCGAACGCCGGCAACAGGAGGAGCGCCGCGCCTTGCAGCAAGAGGCCGAGAGGGAGCGCCAGCTCGTGGAGAACCGGCGCGAGCGCCGGGCCATCCAGGTCAAGGAAAGGGACAAGGACAAGGACAAGCCGCAGGTCCAGGAAAAACCCAGGGTTCAAGAGAAACCCCGCAAGCCCCCCCAGCCTTCGTCTCCCTGAAGCAGAGGCCCGCGAGTTGGGGCTGCCGGAGGGGGACCTTTCGTCGTTGGAGGCGGGGACGGCCTGAGGTGTCACTTCTTGACAGGAGGTCGCTTCATGAACACTGTATTTGCGGACAACTTTGGAAGCTGGCATCCACTTAGCGAGATCCATCTTGATCTTGAAAAGATCAGCGACTCTGTCAACCGGCTGGAGGTCACAGGCGACAGCAAGGAGAGCTATACGTACTTTTATGGCAATCCGATGGACCTCAAGCCAGGAGTCCGGTACAGGCTGAGCGCGAGGCTTCGGGTGGACAAGATCGATCCTGCGATCGGTCCAACCTTCTCCTTCCTCTATATCGGAAAAGTTGACGGGAAATGGGTTTGGACCTTCATTGGCAACGCCGAAACCAATCAATACGACCTCAAGACGGGCGGTGATCAGACGCTCAAAGTGGAGTTCACCTTGCCCGAGCCCGCACGGGGAGGAAGAATCCATTTCGCGAAACACACGAACCAGCCGATCTCCATCGATGCCTCGATCGAGAAGATCGAGATCGTTGAGGTGTGAGGGCGCCGAGAAAGGAGCGAACCATGCTCGAACCATCGTCCGTGCCCAAGCTGGCCGCTGTAGTGTCCGCTCTCACACTCTTCCTGTTCGCCCAACCCTCCATGGCCGGCAAGGGCGTCTCTCAGCGGGTCACTACCCTCGAGAAACAGGTTGCGGCTCTGTCTCTCCAGACCGCTACGCTCCAGGAGAAGATCGCGAGCTGGTTCCGCTGACCGTCCGGGTGGATTGCGGCCACGGTGAGAAGGATTCAGGATGCCCTGACGCTGCGCCGGCGACCGGTCCGCCAAGGTGACGATCCACATCGCCGGAACCTGTCCCGAGGACGTCGATGTGACGCGCAGCAACACGACTCTTCGCGCCGTCGCTCCGGGGGGCGGCCTCAGATCTGCTGAGGCTCAACGGCGCCCAGGGAGTACGGCTCGAAGGCCTGACGCTCGCGGGCCTCGACGTCGTCCATGGCGCCTCCTTCGTGGCCGACAGCCTCTCGGTGATCGACAGCCCGGGAATCGCGGTCTACGTCACCGGCGGTTCCACCGGCGACCTCGGATCGCCGGTGATTCGCCGGTGTGGGGGCGGGACCTGCGTAGAGGTGAACGGCGGCGGTAGCTTGGCGATCCGTCAAGGCCTGATCGAAGGGGCTGGCACAGGCTGGGGTGTCGTGGCCCATGGCGCGACGATCAGCCTGAATGACACCGTCATCCGAGGCCACAGCCGCGGGATCTGGTTGACGGGCGGGGTCGTTCGCATGACAGGTGGCGTCGTGGAACAGAACACTTCGGAAGGGGTCGCCACGGGCGGCTATCTCCATGCAGAGGGAACCGTGTTTCGAGACAACTTCTGGATGGGCGTTGCCGTCATGGGTGGAATGATTTCGATCCAAGGCGGAGAAGTGAGTGGCAACGGTACCGGAGTGTTTTCCGCCGGGGGTGTGGTCTATTTGACCGGCAGCGCGGTCCGTGGCAATAGATTTGCCGGAGTGAGCCTGGAAAATGGCTCACATTTGCTCATTGGTGAAACGACGATCGCCGACAATCAAGGGGACGGGATCTGGCTTGGGGACGTAAGCGTGGCGATCGGGACCGCTGTCCTCACCGGGAACCAGGGCTGGGGCCTCCGCTGTGAGCCCGCCCCCGCTGTGGCCCAGTACCGAGGCACGTTCAACGCGAGCAACAACGCGGCCGGCGACATCCTCTGTCCGCAGCCCTGACTTTGCCCCTGCGTAGCGCCCCTGGGAGCACCGGCAACCCTGCCGACCTGCTTCCTGCCTGCTCAGGCCTGGAGGTCCAAAGACGCGAGCCCCTCCAGACAGCTCAACCAAGCACCAAAATGCGCGCACTCCGCGCGGATGCGATCGAGTCCGATCCGCTCGATCAATGCCACGCCGTGGAGCGGCTTAATGTAGCGTGGCCGAAACCCCTGGAGTCGGGCAGAGGGGTGGGTGTGCACGCCGTCGTTGATGTGCTCGGGACTCTCAGCGGCAACCCGCGCCTGCCGGCACGGCTCGAGATAAGCCTGCCAGCCTTGCTCGACTTCCACCAGCGCCTCGACGTCCGTGAATACCAGGGCCTCGAATTCGTGAGGTTGGAGGTGTGGCAGGAAGCGCTCAGCCCGGCATTCCGCCTCCGCCACGATGGCTTCGTGCATACACCGTTCGAGGTGTGTGGCCCGGGCCAGAGGATCAGCGATCTGCCGGGCCTCGGCAGTGCCTGGGAAATCGGTGTCCAGAGCATAGAGATCGAAGAAGGTGGTGACGTAGGTCGTGGACCGCTCCCGTAGCGTATTGCGCAGGAAACGCCGGACACGGTCCCAGGAGAGGCCGCCGCCGCGCGCCGCTGGCGAGGTGCGGATCAGGCGCGGCGAAAGGAAGACCTCCTGGTGCGAGAGGCGGAGGGCCAGGAGGTCGCGCACGAAGCTCTCCTCCGTCGGCCCTTCTCCGACGACGATGACCTCGATCAACGCGACGGCCTTCCACCGAGCACGTTCATCTTCCAGAGGTCGCCCAAGGCATAGTCCTCCAGCCACTCCTGAAGCCTCTCGGCGTCGAGCCGGCTGAAGTCCGAAGCTCCGTCCCGGCGTGAGACGACGATGACGTCCTCTGGAGCGAATTCGTTGACCAGCTCGACCGATTGCGTCGAGACGATGAGCTGGCAGCGTTCACTTGCCTGGCGCAACAGCGCGGCCAGCACCGACAAGGCGAAAGGGTGCAGGCCGAGCTCGGGCTCATCGATCAGGATGGTGACTGGCCGCAGGTCCTCGGGCTGGAGCAGGAGGGTGGCCAGGCAGATGAACCTCAAGGTCCCATCCGACAGTTGACGAGGGCCGCGTACTGTGTCCGGATCGTCCACCTCGCGCCATTCCAGCTCGATCTGCTCGCCAGGCTCCTCCCGGTAGACGAAGTCGCCGAAAAACGGCGCCACCCTCCTCACGACCTCAACGATCTTCTGGTAATGCGACGGGTAGCGCTCTCTCAAGAGACGCAGGAAAGCCGCGAGGTTCCCTGCGTCGGGCTTGAGGCGCAGGTTGTCGCGGACGGCCTGCGCCTGGCGGATCGGCGAGGAGGTGCTGGTGTCATGGAAGTGATAGATCCGCCAGGACGTGACCGCGTTTCTCACATAAGGTGCGAACGAGTCCCCCGCTTCCGGCAGCCGGGCCTCCTCGTGGCCTGAGCCGAGCGGACGCCAGAGCCTCGCGAAGTCACCCGAGAAATAGGTTTCCTCACGGGCGAAAATCAACCGCTTTCCAGCCGGAACCAGAGCGAACCGGTAGCCGTTGCGCCCGAAATAGAGCTCCGCCTCGAGCTGCTCGGTACGTTTGCGGGTCCCGAAGAGCAGCGCATCGGGACCGTCCTGCTCCTGCACGAATACCTGGAGGCGTTGTTCGAAAAGCTCGGCGAGCATCCGGAAGAGGCTGATGAAGTTGCTCTTGCCAGCACCGTTGGCACCGATCAGCAGGTTCATCCCACGCAGCTCGAAGTCTTCGAGCGAACGGATCGACTTGTAGCCCCGGATCGTGATGCGGTCGAGTTTCGGCATGGCGATGGAAGAGCGCCCACACATCGTATCGCATCGGCTGGCGCCACCCCAACACACGGGACGTTCGCTTTCCCTTGGCGCCCCTGAGGCTACCCGCACAACCGTGGCACGTGGCGGTGGACCCTCCTAAGGTGGCAAACAGGGAGGGTAACCCCATGTCCACAAACGATCTCATCCGTCCCTTCGCAACCCTCGGCCTCGGGGACGTTCCCCTGGTCGGCGGCAAGAACGCGTCCCTGGGCGAAATGGTGCGGGAGCTGGCGGGCGCCGGGGTGCCGGTGCCGGACGGCTTTGCCACCACCGCCGTGGCGTACCGGCTGTTCCTTTCCCGGACCGGCCTGGAAGAGCGGCTCGCCCGCGTGCTCGCCGGGCTCGATCCTGGAAATGTGGCTGATCTGGCGCGCCGCGGCGCCGAGGCGCGGCACCTGATCCTCGCAGCGGAGCTGCCGGAGGAGCTGAAGGGTGCCCTCGTCATCGCCTACCGCGAGCTCAGCCAGAAGAGCGGCGAGGCGGCGACCGACGTGGCCGTGCGCTCCAGCGCCACCGCCGAAGACCTGCCGGAGGCGAGCTTCGCCGGGCAGCAGGAGACCTATCTCAACGTGCGCGGCGAGGCCGAGCTCCTGGACGCCTGCCGGCGCTGCTACGCTTCGCTCTTCACCGACCGGGCGATCTTCTATCGTGCTCACCACGGTTTCGATCACTTGAAGATCGCCCTGTCGATCGGCGTGCAGAAGATGGTGCGCTCCGACCTGGGCGCGGCCGGCGTCCTTTTCACCCTGGACACCGACACCGGCTTCCGCGACGTGGTGCTGATCAACGCCGGCTACGGCCTGGGAGAGAACGTGGTGCGCGGCACCATCACTCCGGACGAGTACTACGTCTTCAAGCCCACTCTCGCCAAGGGCTTCCGCCCCATCCTCGAACGGCGCCTCGGCAGCAAGGAGATGAAGCTGGTCTACGACGCCCGTGGCGGCACGCAGAAGACCCGCAACGTGCCGGTGCCGGCGAGCGAGCGCGCACGGTTCGCCTTGACCGACGACGAGGTCCTTCAACTCGCGCGCTGGGGCGTGGCCGTGGAAGAGCACTACAGCCGCAAGGCCGGCCACCCCATGCCCATGGACCTGGAGTGGGCGAGAGACGGGCGCACCGGCCAGCTCTTCATCCTCCAGGCGCGGCCGGAGACCGTGCAGTCGCGGCGCGACGCCTCCGTCCTGGAAGTCCATCGCCTCGCCGGACGGGCCACGCCGCTCCTCACCGGTCAGGCGGTGGGCTCGAAGATCGGCCGCGGGCGGGTGCGGGTGGTGCGCGGTGTCCATCACCTCGCCGATTTTGTCGAGGGCGAGGTCCTGGTCACCGAGATGACCGATCCCGACTGGGTGCCGGTTCTGAAGAAGGCCGCCGCCGTGGTCACCGAGCGCGGCGGCCGCACCTGCCACGCGGCCATCGTCAGCCGCGAGCTGGGCATTCCAGCGGTCGTTGGAGCCGAGGGCGCTCTGGCCCGTCTCTCGGACGGCCAGGAGGTGACCGTCTCGTGCGCTGAAGGCGCCATCGGCCACGTCTATCCCGGCCTGCTGGAGGTGACGGTCGAGCGGACCGCCCTGGGCGAGCTGCCGCGCCCGCGCACCCGCATCCTGCTCAACATCGCCGATCCCGATCGCGCCTTCGAGCTCTCCTTCCTGCCGGTGGACGGGGTGGGCCTGGCCCGCATGGAGCTCATCGTCACCAACGCGATCCACATCCATCCCATGGCGCTCGTCCGTTATCCGGACCTCGCCGACGCCGCGGCGCGCGAGGAGATCGCCCGCCTGACCGAGGGGTATGCCGACAAGCGGGAGTATTTCGTGGACCTCCTGGCCCAGGGAGCCGGCAGGATCGCCGCGGCCTTCTATCCCCGCGAGGTCATCCTGCGCCTCTCGGACTTCAAGACCAACGAGTACGCGGGGCTCCTGGGCGGCGCCGAGTTCGAGCCGCGGGAGGAGAACCCCATGCTGGGCTTCCGGGGCGCCTCCCGCTACGCCCACCCGCGCTACCGCGAAGGCTTCGCCCTGGAGTGCGCCGCGGTCCGGCGGGTGCGCCGCGACATGGGCCTGACCAACCTGAAGCTCATGGTCCCTTTCTGCCGCACGCCGGAGGAAGGCCGCCGGGTGCTGGAGGTGATGGCCGAGGAGGGGCTGCGCCGGGGGGAGGACGGCCTGGAGGTCTACGTGATGTGCGAGATCCCCTCGAACGTGCTGCTCGCGGGGGACTTCGCCGCGATCTTCGACGGCTTCTCCATCGGCTCGAACGACCTCACGCAGCTCGTCCTGGGGGTGGACCGCGACTCGCCGCTCGTGGCGCCCCTCTTCGACGAGCGCAGCCCGGCGGTGAAGGAGATGGTGCGGCGGGTCATCGAAGAGGCCCACCGGGCCGGGCGCAAGGTGGGCATCTGCGGCCAGGCCCCCTCGGACTATCCCGAATTCGCCGCCTTCCTGGTCGACTGCGGCATCGATTCGATGTCCCTCAACCCCGACGCCGTGCTGCCGGTTCTCCGGCATGTGGCGGAGGTGGAGAAGACGAGAGGCCCGCGGGAGGTCGTGCGGGGGGTGGCGTGAAGCAAAAGCCCGCCTTAAGCCTCGGGCCCCGGGAGGCAAGCTCCTCGCCCTGTGAGGCACTTGTCTCCCGGTGCCCTGGGCGCCTCGCCTCGGAGGAGCATCCCGAGCGCGCGGTCCCCAGGGCGCGGTGGGTCAGATGCAGTAATAGATGCCAGCCAACTCGTCGCAGTACGCCCCGGTGTACGACCCTATTGACTGGCAATACCGGGCATACTCATCGCAGTCCATGGCAGGCTTCAAACCCCATACAGGCGATGCGAGACCTGTCAAGGCGACCATGGCGAGCAGACCCAGCGCAATCCGAAGTCGTTTCATCTGGAAGGCTCCTTTTTCAAGGCCCGCGAGTGGATTCTCGCCGGGCCATCCGCCAGCCTGCCTGGCCGAGTAGGCCAGGGGGCCTTTCGGAACATTTTTAGCGATACTGGCATGGTAGGCATCAGGGCTCTGGACTTGAGAACAGGAAATGGGCCCGCAGCGCTCGACAGTACCGGTAGCGAGTTGCATCGGTCCCGATGATACTCCGGCCTACCCAACTGAAAAAAGCGGAGTTAGCAGGAGTTAGCAGGCCGGCGGGGATGCCGGCGGTCCCAGGGGGTTCGAGCCCCCACCCCGCAGCGCGGGCCATCCCACCCGCCCGGCCGTGGCGGGAGGCAACAGCGTCCTCTACCGTGAAAGCGAGGGAGGGTCGACTCATGACCGAGCCCAATCGCGACTACACCGTCCACCTGCTTTCCGAGATGTTGCGCATCCGCCGTTTCGAGGAAAAGTGCGCCGAGCTGTACCAGGCCGAGAAGATCCGCGGCTTCCTCCATCTCTACATCGGCGAGGAGGCGGTGGGGGTGGGCGTCATGCAGGTGGCGGGGAGCGGACCTGGTGGGGCCGTCACGCTTGCCGACGAGAAAGCCGCGCCCGCCGCCCGCCGGCCTGTCCATCCCGTGGCGCGCAACATGGCCCAGGCTCTGGGAATCGACCTGGCGAAAGTCGTGGGCACGGGCATCGGCGGAGCCGTCACCAAGGCGGATGTCGAGGCGGCGGCCACCACCGCAGAAGACCTCCGCGCCACCGTGTTCTCCGTCCTCGGCGAGATCGCGCCCGAGGCCGACGCCGCGGGCATCGACCCACGGAAAGCCTGCGCCAGCAGCTCGATCTCGATTCGATGGATTTTCTCACCTTCATCGTCGGGCTGTATAAGCGGCTCGGCGTCGAGATCCCGGAAAGCGACTATTCCCGCCTGGCCACCATCGACGGCGCCGTGGAGTACCTGAGCGCCAAGGAGGGGTGAAAGCCATGGAATCGTCCACCGTGAAATCGTCCGTCCTCGCCCGCAACCGCCGGATCGCCGGGGCCTTGCGCGAGCTGGCCGATCTGCTGGATCTCCAGGGCGCCAATCCCTTCCGGATCACCGCCTACCGGCGCGCCGCGGACACCATCGATCATCTCGACCGGGATCTCGGCGAGATCCTGGAGCGTGAGGGTTTCGACGGCCTGACCGCTCTGCCCAACGTCGGGTACGGCATCGCGGGCGCTATCCGCGAGATGCTGGCCACGGGCCGGTGGGGCCAGCTCGACCGGCTGCGCGGGACGATCGATCCGGTACGCCTGTTCCAGAGCCTCCCCGGGATCGGGCCCCGCTTCGCGAGGAGCATCCATGACACGCTGCATGTCGACACTCTGGAGGATCTGGAGATCGCCGCTCACGACGGGCGCCTGGAGTCGGTGGCGGGGGTGGGGCCGCGGCGCGCCGCCCTGATCCGGGCCGGTCTCGCGGCCATGCTGGGCCGCCCGCGGCCCCATGGGGAGCCGGAGGGGTACGGCCTCGGGGTGGACGTCCTCCTGGACGTCGATCGCGAATACCGCGAGAAGGCCGCGGCGGGGCGGCTGCCCTTGATCGCTCCCCGCCGCTTCAACCCGGAAAGAAAAGCCTGGCTGCCCGTGCTTCACTCCCAGCGGGGCCACTGGAGCTTCACGGCCCTCTTCTCCAACACTGCCCGGGCTCACGATCTGGGGAAGACCCACGACTGGGTGGTGATCTATTTCTACGACGACCACCACCGAGAGGAGCAGCACACGGTGGTCACCGAAACGCGGGGGCACCTCGCCGGCCGGCGCGTCGTCCGTGGCCGTGAGGCCGAGTGCCACGCCTATTACGACGACCGGCAGAGCATGGTGGCAGCGTAAGGGGGCAATCCCGCCCGATCCCCGGGCCGGTGCACAGCGCCGTGCAGCCGCCGATCAACGGTTCTTGTAGGGTCGCCACCGTGCTGAAACGGTACAAACCGGGGATCAAGATCGTCGCCGTCGAGCCCGCTGAATCCTCCGTGCTGTCAGGGCGGCCACCGGGGCCTCACAAGATCGAAGGTGTGGGGATTGGCTACGAGACCCTGCCCTTCTTCCACGGCCAGGCCGCCCGGCGGGGGATCGAGACCGTGCTCGACCTCGCCAAGGATCTCCCCCCGGTCCGCTTCTCGCGCAACGACCTTCAGCACATCGTCATGAACCTCGTGAGCAATGCTCTCGAAGCCATGGGCGACCAGGGGAGCCGCATCCTCATCTCCACCCGCCTGGAAGGGGAGGGCGCCGTGCTGGCCGTAACCGACGACGGCCCCGGCATTCCGCCCGACCTTCTCGACAAGGTGCAGGAGCCCTTCTTCTCCACCAAGCACGGCGGCGTGGGGCTGGCATCCCTGCCGGCCTGTGGTCTTTGCGGCCCGAAGGGTCGCGAGATTTCAGCCCAGGGCTTCGGCCGGTAGGCCGATGCCCTGGGGAGAAGACGCAAAAAGGCAACGCGGCCTGAAGGGCCGCCAGAGATCTTTTTTGAGTCGGAGTCGGCTCGATTCGCCCAGGTTCTCGCGGCCCTTCAGGCCGCAGGACTGTGGAGGCCTGGTGACCCAGGGCATCGGCCTACCGGCCGAAGCCCTGGGCTGAAATCTCGCGACCCTTCGGGCCGCAAAGAGCGCTGCGACAACAGGTCAATCCTGCCTTGACAGAGCCCTAGTCCTTCTTCACAGCGGAAACGACCGTTTCTGTAGGGGCGGTCCGCAGGATGCCGTAGGCACCCTGCGTGGCCGCCCTGGGAGGGGGAAACAGGGCGGCTACGTGGACCGCCCCCTACGTCCGTCAATTTTGCTGTGAAGGAACACTAGGCACCCGCAAGCTGATTGGTGAAAGCGACGTCGCCGAGCTGCACTCCCGGGTGACCGTTGAGGGCTGACACCACCGCCACCACGGCGTAAAACTCCAATCCCGGAATCGTCGCGGTGCCCTCGGTGTCGGGCGAGCCCGGATCGTAACGAACCTGGAAGGAGACGCGTACGTCTCCAAGAGGCGTGGGAATCCGGCGCAGGAACCGGCGGCGTCCGGTGTCGTCTCTGGAGCCCTCAGAACCGCCCACGTCCCAAAAGCTGCTGTACGTTTCGTTATAGAAATCCAGGTATTTCGCCGCGACAGGGCCACCCCACTGTGTTCTCCTTTTCGTATGCCGGCGTGTCTTCATGGATGGACTTCGCGGCAGGAGAACGCTTTCTGACAAGCTTTCATTGGCCTATGCTGACTGGCCTGCCTCCGGCGCCTTACGCGACAGGCGCAGGCTCACGACCTCGATGGCTGCCGGACCCTTGACGCAGCGATCGTGCTCGACAAAACCGAATTGTGAGTAGAGCTGAAGAGCCGGGCCGTTCCTGGCCCCGGTGGAGACCGTGAAAACCAGCTCGGTGTGATCGCGGAGAACGGCGGCGAGCAGTTTGCGGGCGATCCCCTGCCGGTGCCAGGCCGGGGAGACGACGAGGGAAGAGATATCGCGCTCCCCGGGCTCCGTACCGGGCTGGTGGCTGAGGACGCCGACAAGCTCGTCTCCAATCCTGGCGCCGAGAAACGTTTCGTTGGACTGGAGGATGTCGGTCACCGTCCGCTCGAGAGGGGGAAACCGGCTGACGCCCAGCAGCCGGGCCTCCAGAGTGTAGGCCGCGTGTTGAACCTCGAGAATGGCCGCCGCGAGGACCGGGAGACGGTGATCCAGCGCGGCGATAGTTACGAAATTCGTTCTCATGATGCATTCATTCGAACGCCGGTTTCAGCAGGCCTCTCTGTTTTTGTAGACATCGGTGTTCAGGTACTTCAGGCCAGAGTCGGCCATCAACGTGACCACCTTGGCATTTGGCCCCAGGCGCTCCGCGACTTGGATCGCGGCGACGACGTTGGCTCCGGAAGACGTCCCTGCGAAGAGGGCCTCCTCCCGTGCGAGGCGCCTCGCCATCTCCTTCGCGTCCTCGGTCTTGACCGGCAGAATTTCGTCAACGAGAGAAGGCTCCCAGAGTGGGGGAGTGTAGCCAATCCCCACACCTTCGATCTTTTGAGGCCCCGGTGGCCGCCCTGACAGCACGGAGGATTCAGCGGGCTCGACGGCGACGATCTTGATCCCCGGTTTGTACCGTTTCAGCACGGTGGCGACCCCACGGGAGGAAGCCCCCGTACCCACGCAGTGAACGAAGGCGTCGATCTCTCCGTTCGTCTGTGCCCAGATTTCCTCTGCCAGGGGGTAATACCCCGCGATGCTGTCTCGATTGTTGAGCTGATCGGTCCAGTATGTGTGGGGTTCCTGGCTCAACCGGCGTGCCGTCTCGACCATGTCCAGGATCAGCTTCTTCGTCGTCAGGCCACCCTCGCTCGGGACGATCGTGAGCTGGGCACCCAGCGCCGCCATTTGGTTCAGTTTTTCCGGGCTGAACGCATCGGAGGTAACGATTTGAATCCGGTAGCCTTTGGCGGCACAGACCAGCGCGAGGGAAGCCCCCGTGCTGCCGCCCGTGTACTCGACGACGGTGTCCCCAGGCTGCAGCCGGCCGTCCTCCTCTGCCCGCGAGATTACGGCCTGGGCCATCCGGTCCTTGACGCTGCCGGTGGGGTTCTCCCATTCGAGCTTCACCAGGATGTCCGCACACTGGGGTGGAACGACCTTGCGCAGCCGAACGATCGACGTATTCCCAATGGCGCTGAGAATGTCCAACGGTGCCTCCCCCTTGATAAGCATTCGCCCCCCAGCAACACAATGCACTGCGGGTTGGATAACTCGTTCATTCCATGGAGCCCGGCGATCATATGCAGGTCTCGGGGGCGCGTCAATGCCGCCGCCTTCTCTTTCCTCCAGCCGGTGGTGAGCCGTATGGGTGGCACTTTGCTCTCCTGAGTCAACTTGGCTATCGGTCCGAGCGCGTTCAGGATGCAGCGCTTGGGTCAGCCTCAGAACCAACTCGTCAATGAAGCAGTCCGGGACTTCGTCGCTAAGCGCAGCCGGGAGGTCGAGCTGGATCTCGAGTCAACTCTGGAGAGCTTGCGGGCGTACCGGAGGAGCGATCCTAAGCTCGAACGGGCCATCGCAGACTATGTCGATGCCGAAGCCTCGCTGAAGAGTGATCCCGCAGAAGGGGAGCGAACGGAGGTTGGCCCCTTCAAAGCCCGCGGCAGGCGCTAGCTCCAGCGATTGGATCACCCAGCTCAAACAATCGAATGGAGATGTTTGTAATGACATGGATTGTGCCTGGTGCCACAGCCATCGCGAGCCGCGGTACCCGGATGCGTTACCGGGAGAGCCGGGGTTCCTCGCGGCGGGCTCGGCGGCGCTCTTGCGGCTCCGCCCTCTTCTGCCGGGAGTCCGCCCTCTCCTCCCGCGGGTCCGGGGAAGGATTCCGGGCCTCCGCCCAAGAGATCTGCATCACTGGGTAAGAGGGGGGAGCCAGCGCCCCCTCGTCGTGCATCATTCGGATGTCTTGGTAAGCGGCGCGGCACGGCTTCCGCATCATTCCCCCCTCGCGCCGCATCATTCCCCCTTCTTGGTACCACAGCCGTCCCATGATCCCGTGGGCCCCGGGAGAGAGGGGAGCAGTCCCGGTAAGAGGGGGGAATGATGCACCCCTCTTCCCTTGTGTTGCACCCGGCGAGCCGAATGATGCGGGAGTCCTCCCTGGTGATGCGGGAGGAGGTTGTTGTGGTGCGGGAGTGAGGGGTAGTGGTGCGGGAGCCTTGCCTTGTGTTGCAGGACCGTTCCCGGTTGGCGCGGGAGTCCTACCGGGTGCCGCGGGAGCAGGGCGGGTTGGCGCCGAAACGCGGGCCGGAGTGAAGGCACAGAGGGCCAGACGCGCGGATCGCCTCCCGGGAGCCCCGGCGGTCTTCGCGGCTTTCAGGTATGCCCCGGGCGGAGGCGCTGAGCCTCGGGGCGAACCGCAGGGAACGCTTGGGGAGCGGCGGGTTCTATGCTCGGAATGTTGCAGGGGAAATGCTCGCGTTGTTTGCGCGAGCATAAGGACTGACAGAGGACCGGGATCACGAATAACGGCCGGAGACGGACTCTTCGATCATGCTGTCTACTGGCGCGACGGGTGCGTCGAGCGCTTTGAGCAGAGCAAGGGCTTCCCGAGGCTCGAGGGTTGATCCTCCCAGAGCCACTTCAGTTGTTTCTCTGAGTTGGCGCCGCTGCTTCGTCTTTTTCATGGCCTGGAGCGCGGCAGCGCGACGGTGAACGTGGTTCCGGCCTCCCGCGAGGAGGAGACCTGGACGAAGCCGCCGTGGGAGCGGGCGATTTCGGAGACGATGTAGAGGCCGAGGCCGAGCCCCGAGCTGGCCTGGTTTCTTTCGCCCCGGCAGTAGGGCCGGAAGATCCGCGGGATGAGGTCGCTGGGAATGGGCTCACCCTGGTTGGTGACGGCGAAGCGGAGGAGGTTTTCCGTGCCGTCCACGAGGATCTCGACGGGCTCGCCCGGCGGGCTGTGCTCGATGGCGTTGGCCACGAGGTTGGTCATCATCTGGGTGACGCGGGCGGGATCGAAGTGGGCGGCACCGGGGTTTTTGTAGGTCACCCGCAACGCCCGGCCGGGGTGGGCGCCGCCGATCTCCGCCATCAGGGGGGCGAGGACGTCCTCGACGTTCTCCACGGGCCGCGGGGTGACGGGGATGCCACCGCCGAGCCGGCCGCGGGCGAAGTCGAGGACGTCGTCGATGAGGCGGGACATGCGCTGGCCGCTGTCCTGGACGCGGTCGAGGATCTTCCGCGCCTGGGGCGCCTCGACGATTTCCTGGAGGAAGGAGGTGCCCACGATCATGGAAGAGAGCGGGCTCCTCAGGTCGTGGCCCAGGACGGCGATGAACTGGTCGCGAAGCTCGGCGGTGTTCCGTTCGTCGGAGAGGGCTTCGCGGTCCCTCGTATGCTCTTCCTCCGCCGTCAGCTGCAGGGAGAGCAGCTCGGCGAAGAGCGTCATCAACGCGACGGTCTTGCCGTCGCGGAGCCGCGCGGGCTCGGCGTCCAAGGCGCAGATGGTGCCGAAATACTCGCCGTTGGCGCGGAAGACCGGGACGGCGATGTAGCTTTCGAAGCCATACAGCTTCGGCGTGGGGTGCTGGCAGAACTGGGGCTCCCGGCTGGCGTGCTCGATGATGACCGGCTCGAGGCTGGCCCGGACCTCCCGGCAGAGCGTGGTGGCGACGTCCAGATGGTCGCCGGGGCGCAGGCCGAAATCCATGCGGTCGAGGGTCGCGCAGGCGGTCCAGGAGTCTTCCGTGACGCGGGCGACCAGCGCCAGGCGCAGGCCGGTGGTCTCGGAGATGACCTTCAGGATGGTAGGGACCGCGGTGATGCGGGAGATGGCCGCGATGTCGGACTCGATGCGATCCATGCCCGTAGTCTAGCGTTGATCCACTCTCCCGGCGGGAACCCGGGCCGCCGGCCGCGTCAATAGAGGGGCTTGAAGGCGCCGGAAAGGATTTCGGCGAGGCGCTGCTCGAGGCTGCGCCGGTTCCAGCTCTCGTAGGTGATCTCGCGGCAGTGTTTCTCGTCCTCGGCGAAGACCGCTTCGAGGCGGGCTCCGAAGCCGCGGTCGTAGAATGCGAAGGTTTCCTCGTTGTTTTCGAACATCGAGCGGGCGTCGAAATTGATCGAGCCGACCGTGCTGAAAATGCCGTCGATGACGCTGTTCTTGTTGTGCATCATGGTGCGGTTGTACTCGAAAATCCGCACGCCGGCCTCGAGGAGCTCGCCGTAGTGAAGGCGCGAGGCCATGCGGACGAGCGGCTGGTCGATGTGCCGGCCGGGGACCATGATCCGCACGTCGATGCCGCGCTTGGCCGCCCGGACGAGCGCCTCGCGGGTCTGCCGGTTGGGGGCAAAGTAGGCGTTCTGGATGTAGACCGATTTGCGGGCGGACTCGATCCCCATGAAATAGAGCATGGCGGCGTGCGAGGAGGCGTCGCCATGGGCCATCTTGATCGCCTGTGCGGCGACGTCTCCCGCCGGGGCGATCTCGGGATAGAGCTTGTCGCCGGCCAGGATCTCGCCGGTCGCGAACGTCCAGTCCTCGCCGAAGACCGCCTGCATCTGCGCCGAGACGGGGCCGGTGACGCGCACCATCATGTCCCGCCATTCCTTGGGGTTGCGGGCGTTCCCGAGCCACGAGTCTTCGATGCAGAAGCCGCCGGTGAAGCTGACCTCGCCGTCGACCACCACGATCTTCCGGTGGGTCCGCCGGACGATCTTGTGCAGGGTCCACAGCCGGATCGGACGGAACATGGCCGTCTTGGCCCCGGCCTCCCGCAGGCGGCCGAGGAATGGCCCGGCGAACTTGCTCCCCGTGCCGTCCACCAGCACGCGGACTTCGACGCCCCGCCGCGCGGCCTCGATCAAGGCCTCGGTGATGATCTTGCCCGCCTTGTCGTCCTTGTAGATGTAGGCCTCCAGGTTGACCGATTTTTTGGCCTCGCGGATGGCCTGGGTCAAGGCGGGAAAGATCTCGTCGCCGTTGTTGAGGATCTCGGCGCGGTTCCCGTCGACCATCGAGAAGCCGAAGGCGCTCAGCGAGCGGCGGAAGGTGACGTCGGCCACGGCGGCGGGATCGTCGTAGGTATAGACGTTCCGTTTGTCGAAGCGGACCATGGTGCAGGCCGACGTCTGGAGGAGGAGCGCCAGGAGAAGGCAGCAGGACAGGAGGCCGCCGCGGACCTTGCCCTGGCGAATCGCCTGCCTGACCGATGATTGCTGAAGTCTTGCTTGCACGTTCTATCCTCCCGTCTTCGGGAGGATAGTACCCCGGCGCAACGACTTCCCGCGGATTGACGTTCCGGCGGACCGTACCGGCGGGACCGGGCGATGCGAGAGATCGCCGCGGTCCCGCCTGTGGTTTGTCTACACGTCCAGGGCCTTGCCGTCGTCGCCGAAGACGCCGTCGCGGTTGATGGTCACCTTCTTGCCCGCGAAGGTGCGCAGGGTGAACGACCAGCCCTTCTCGTGGTAGTCCTTGCGCTGCTTGTTGAGAATGGAGAGGGCCACCTGCTCGCCGAGCTTGACGGATTCGGTGTAGTCGCTGCGCCAGTGGACGCCTGCCATGTTGCGGCCGATGGCAACGTTGGCGGCGACCTTGTTGAGCTCGCCGCCGATGGTGAGCCCGCCGGCGTCCGGGCCGGTGTAGTCCACCAGGGCCGTGCCGTCGTCGTTCGGTACCTTGGCGGTCAGGGGGAGCGGCGCCTCGTCGTCGAACCAGGCCTTGAGGATGGTCACGCAGGCTCCGGCGACCGTGGCATGCCCCGCACCGTAGGCCGGGTGGGTGGGGCTCCCCTCGGGGAAGGCCATGGGGAGGAGGTAGGTCCCGGTGCGGTCATGGACCCGCTTCAAGGCCTTGGAATTGAGGATCTGGGGATCGATGGGGTAGTTCTTCTTCGTTCCGCCCACGCCGTCGAGCTTGACCTGGATCAGCCCGCCATAGGCTTCCGGCCGGAGCCGGCGGTTGATGAACCATTTTTGCCACCATACGGCCTTCAAGGCCCGCGTCGCCACTTCGGTGACGAGGCTCAGGATGTGGGGGCCGCCGAAGGTGCCGAAGCCGATCTGCGTCTTGAAGTCCGGATGCGGCGCGAGGTAGGGATTGCCGGGATCGAACGGCGCGCCGTGATCGAGCAGGATCAGGCAAGCGTTGAGGTACGCCTCGTAGAGCGCGTCAACATGCACGTACTGGCCCATGTCCCGCATGTTGCGGATGTAGCGGGGCGTGGCATCGAAATCGTCTCCCGTGGCCGGCATGCCGCCGTTCTGGACGTGGAGCCACGGGTCGTAATCCGTCAGATAGTTTTTCTCTCCTTTCACCGTCTTCTGCTTCTGGGAGATCGTGAGCGATCCATAGCCGATGTCGTGAAGGAGGAACTGAGAGAGAAGCGGCCCCACGTTGTCTCCGGCCGAGCAGCCGCGGAAGATCGTCTGAGGCGTGACCTGGCCGCCGATCTTGGGGCCGGTAAACTCCTTCAGGGTCGAAAGCTCCTCGGCGGCCACTCCCACGGTCTGATTGGTATCGAATTTCGTGAACGGCACGTCACGAAGAAGGGCCATCCAGTAAAGCTCTACGCCCTCGGCGGCCTCCTCGGCGCTGTCGAGGCTCGGCGCCGCGAGCATGTGGAGCTTCTTGGGGTCCGGCCCCTCGGTGTCGGTCGCCAGGCCCGCTTGCGGATTGGTCAGCTTGCGGCCGAGGCCGAGAGTGATCTCGTCGAAGTCCTTTTCCTTGTTCACGGCATGGAGAAGCGATTGATACGCTTTTCGATCCACCTCTCCGAAAGCGTCGTGAGGCAGGCCCTTGTGGAAATTGCCGATGAAATTGAGCTTGCCGTCCGCGTCTTTGAAGCGGTCCTCGTCGCCATTGCTGCCGGTCTTCTTGATTTTGGTGGGCGTGCACGTGTGCGGGTCCACGGCGGCCGCGGCCGCCGCCACCGCGGCGAACGGAGCCGCCTCCGCGCCGCCCCGGCTGGGCCGCGGATGGCGGTCCAGGTAGCTTTGCGGATCCTCGGGGGGACGGGTCTCTTCTTGCGACTTCTTGCTGGCCATGAATCGGTCTCCTTTCAGAGCAATATCAACCTTTTACTATGACTTCTCATCACCGGTCACACCATTATTCATACGGATGGGAGAGCGTTTTAGTTTGCTGGAAAAAAATACGGCCGCCCCGGGGAAGGGGCGGCCGCCTGGAAGGAATACATTTTTTGACGTTTCCGGCCGTCACGGCCGCGAGGGAGCCGGTGCACCTTCCGCACAGGGGCAGGAGGATCTCGCCAGGGACCATTCCACGTTGAAGGCCCCTCGCGTGAGGCCGCTCACGGGACGGGTGATCAGGTTCTCCGGGCCGCCCGAGCTCTCGGCCACCTGCTCGAGGCCGCCTTCGATCTGGATGATCGCGGGGGTCAGGTTCCGGATGCGCACGGCCAGGGGGTCCTGCGTGCCGTCCACGCGCAGCCGCATGGGCGTGGTTTCCCCTCGCAGCAGGCGCTGGCTGTCGATCTCGCCGCGGATGAGCACCACGTCCAGGGTGGCCGTGCAGTCCCGGGCGAAGCCCAGGTCGCTCCGGCCGCTCACGGTGTTGCGGCCCAGCGGGGTCCCTTCGGGCAGAGTGAGCCAGACGGTGGTGGAGGAGGCCGAGGCGGGCGTGCCGGCGGGACGGTCGCCCACCAGGAGGCCGGACCAGGCCGACGGGGTGGGGAAGGTGCCGCAGACGCACACGAGGTCGCCCAACTGGGCGTGCCGTGTGGCGGAGCGGATGCAGGGCGAGGCGGCCTCGGCCCGTTCCGGGGGTGGCAGGACGCTGACGTCCGGAACCGCCGGGACGTCGAGCCAGAGGTCGCCATAGAGGTCGAGGTACTGGAGGGAGAGCAGCGAGCCGGGGACCAGGTCCGCCGGCATTTCGGCGACGTAGACCGTGCCCGACAACGAGCTCGTGGCAGCGGGCTTCAGGGGCGGCATGTCCTTCCTGATGTTCGAGCGGGTCGTGTTGACGATGGCCCGCGCCGTCTCGGCCCAGCCCGGTTCGCGGGGCTCGAAGCGGCAGCCGTTGGCGGTGGGCTCGCCGCGCAAGGCCACCAGCCGCGTTTCCGGAGCGCCGAGCGGCAGGTCGCCCCGGGCCGGTAACCAGGTCACGGAGGAGCCGGAGCCGGCGGGCGATCCGGAAGAGGCCGCTCTCCAGATCCCCTTCTCTTTGATGGAGATCTCGACGCCCTCCTCTTTGATGGAGATCCCCCCTTCCTCCCCCGTGCCGGCCGGCGCCGCCGCGTAGAGCTTCAGGTTGCGGATGGCGCCCTTGGCGGTGTCGTGCTTGGTTTTGAGGACGTTGCTGAGCTCGGCGACGGCCCAGGCCTGGTCGGGCTTGCCCTGCTTGCCCTGCGCGTCTCCGCCGGCCTTGGACGCCGCAATGGCGGCGGCCATGGGGGCAAGCTCGTCGCAGGCACCCGGCGAGCCCGCGACGTCGATCGGTTCCCGCGGCAACCTCGCGCTCGAACGGAGGGCGTTGACGATCGCGTGCGGGATGCTGCTCCACTCGTCTTCCGTGAAGGGCTCGGCGACGACGCCGGAGAGGGTGAAGCGCCCGTCCGGCGGGGAGGTCCGTCTTGGGGAGGGGCCGGAACGCCACCGGCTCTCCCGGGGCCACCTGGGGGGGCAGTTGGACGACGCCCTGGAGGCTGTTGCGGACCTGGCGCGGGGGCACCGGCCGGGGCACGACGTTTTCGCGGCGTACCAGGGAGGTGCCGTCCCGCCGCACCTCGTAGGTCACCTCGCGCGGCCGGTCGGTGCCGGCGAGGGTGAGCCGCAGCCGCACCGGCGGCTCGAGGGCGGGGCCGCGCAGCACGAGGTCTCTGCCGTCGCGCGACAGGGTCCAGCCCGGGGGCAGCGCGCCCGGAGAGAGGTTTTTCGCGATTTTCTGCGGCACGTTCAACCGGACTTCCGTGAAGGAGCCGCCTTGCGGTACGTCGAGGTGAACGCTGGCGCCCGGGTTCTGCTCGACGGTGACGTCGACGTCCGGCACCGGGTCGCCGGCCTGGAGGGGAACGGCGGGTACAACGAGAAGAGAGAACAGGAAGAGGAAGAGACTGAACCGCGCTTCAGAGTGCATCCGCGCCTCCCAACCGTTTTTGGTGCGCACAGCGCACCCGGATTCACGGTCATGGACGAGTCGGCGACCCGTCCGGTCATCGAGCTGCCTCCGGCGACAAGGGCAGTCGCTGGCAGAGTTTGACAGTAATTATTGCACAGCCGTGGAAGCCCTCTTCAGGCATCATGGCCTACTCCTTGGAATGCGTACGCATCTGAAGCTTCCGCTCGTGTTTTTTTCGATCGGGGAGGAGCATCGTGCTCGTCTCCTGCAATCCATAGATTCACGCCGGAGGAAAAGGTTTAGGGGGTGTCGAGGACGCCCTCCTGGAGCTTGTCCAGGGCCGGTGTGAGGAATGATGATCTTGTCGTAGAGGAGACGAATGAATCGATAACCGTCGCTGAGCTTTTCCAGAGTGATCAGAGGCCCTGTATCGCTCGCAGGCTCGCGCTCTCTACTCAAGCGCTGAGCTCGATTTCCAGATTTTCCCGGCTGTCGCCGAGGATGGAGAAGCCGAAGCGGGGGAGCATCTCCTCGAAGGCGCGCCGGGTCATGCCCAGAGTCTCCCGTGCCTGCCGTTCCGAAAGCTTGCCCAGGTGGTACAGCATGGTGATGAGCGCTTCCTTCAGGTAGCGGGGATCGACGGAGACGAAGGAATCGGGCAGCTCGAGGGATACTTTCATGGTGCAATTCTACCCTCTCTGGAGGTCCGGCTCCAGGACCGTGACGTATCTTGGTTGGAGTATGATGCACGGAACTCAAACGTCCCTGGGTGAGGTGCGACGATGAAGCTTACGGTGAACGGGAAAGAGCACGACGTCTCGGTCAGCGACGACATGCCGCTGCTGTGGGTCTTGCGCGACGTGCTGGGGATGACCGGCACGAAGTTCGGCTGCGGCATGGCGCAGTGCGGCGCCTGCACGGTGCTGGTGGACGGCCAGCCCGTCCGCTCGTGCGTGCGGCCGGCTGCCGCGGTGGCGGGGCGGTCGGTGACGACCATCGAGAGCCTCGGAGACGGCGACCATCCGGTGCAGAAGGCCTGGGCCGAGATCGACGTCGTCCAGTGCGGCTACTGCCAGTCCGGCCAGATCATGGCCACGGTGGCGCTGCTGAAGGCCAAGCCGAACCCGAGCGACGCCGACATCGACGCCGCCCTGAGCGGCAACCTCTGCCGGTGCGGCACCTACCAGCGCATCCGGACCGCCGTGCACCGCGCGGCCGAGCTGGCGGAGGGCTGACGCCATGGCGACCGAACGATCTGAGCTTGGATTGACGGAGAAAGCGGTTTCTCGGCGGTCGTTCCTCAAGACCTCGGCGGTGGTGGGCGGCGGCCTGGTGGTGAGCTTCTTCGTGCCCGCGGCCTTCCGGCGCTTCGCCTTCGCTCAGGAGGGTGCGACCCCCATGCCGCAGGCGGCGGCCGGGCTCCCCTCCGCCAACGCCTTCCTGCGGATCGGGGCGGACGAGAGCGTGACCGTGCTCCTCTCCCACTCGGAGATGGGGCAGGGGATCTGGACCACGCTTCCGATGATGGTGAACGAGGAGCTGGACGCCGACTGGAGCCGCTTCCGCGTGGAGCACGCGCCCGCGGCACCGGCCTATTTCTCGACCGTCTTCCCGATCCAGATGACCGGCGGCTCGACCACCACGTGGTCCGAGCTGGACCGCTACCGGCAGGTGGGCGCCGTGGCTCGGGTCCTCCTGGTGAGCGCCGCCGCCACTCAGTGGGGCGTCAAGCCCGGCGACTGCCGCACGGAGAAGGGGTTCGTGATCTGCGGCGACCGGCGGGCCAGCTACGGCTCGCTGGCGGACGCCGCGGCCAAGCTGCCGCAGCCGGACAAGGTCGATCTCAAGCCGCCCGAGAAGTGGACGGTGATCGGCCAGCCGACCCGCCGGCTCGATACGCCGGAGAAGATCACCGGCCGCGCCAAGTTCGGCATGGACGTCCAGATGCCCGGGCTCCTGACCGCCGTGGTGGCGCACCCGCCCACCTTCGGCGGCACGGTGAAGAGCTTCGACGCCTCGGCGGCCAAGGCCGTCCCCGGGGTGCGCGGCGTGGTGGAGGTCCCTTCCGGCGTGGCCGTGGTGGCCGACCACTTCTGGGCCGCGAAGAAGGGCCGGGACGCCCTGAAGGTCCAGTGGGACCTGGGCGCGCACGCCAAGCTCGACACCGCGGAGCTGCGGCAGAGCTACCGCGACACGTCGAAGACGGCGGGCGCCATGGCCGCGGAGGCCGGCGACGCCGCGAAGAACCTGGGGGAGAAGGCGCTCGACGGCCGAGTACTCGTTGCCGTATCTCGCCCACGCGCCCATGGAGCCGCTCAACTGCACCGTCAAGCCCGGGTCGGCTGCCGGCGAACCTTGCGAGGTGTGGACGGGAACGCAGTTCCAGACCGTGGACCAGCAGCGGGTGGCGGGGATCTTCGGCCTCGAGCCCGAGCAGGTGAAGATCCACACCACCTTCCTGGGCGGCGGCTTCGGCCGGCGGGCGAACATCGCCTCGGACTTCGTGGTCGAGGCCGCTCACGTGGCCAAGGCCATGAGCCTGATGGAAAGACAGGCGGGCCGTCAAGGTGGTCTGGACGCGGGAGGACGACATCCGCGGCGGCTACTACCGGCCCATGGCCGTCCACCGGCTGGAGGGGGCGCTGGACGGCGACGGCCGGCCCATGGCCTGGCGGCACCGCATCGTCGTCGCAGTCGATCATGGCGGGCTCGCCGTTCGCCGGCATGATTCAGGACGGCATCGACCCCACGGTGGTGGAGGGCGCGTCGGACTCGCACTATCTCAAGTCCATCCCCCACCACCGGGTGGAGCTGCACGCGCCGGCCCCGGGGGTTCCCGTTCTCTGGTGGCGCTCGGTGGGGCACTCGCACACCGCCTTCGCCGTGGAGTCGTTCCTCGACGAGCTGGCGCACGCGGCGAAGCGGGACCCGCTCGAATTCCGCCTCGAGTTGCTCGAAAAGACCCCCCGTATGCGCGCCGTGCTGGAGCTGGCGGCCGAACAAGGCGGGGTGGGGGAGCGCGCCGCCGGCCGGGCGCGCCCGCGGGCTCGCCGTCCACGAGTCGTTCGGCAGCATCGTGGCCCAGGTGGCCGAGGTCTCCGCCGAGGGTGGCCGGATCCGCGTGCACCGCGTGGTCTGCGCCATCGACTGCGGCGTCTGCATCAACCCCCTGGGGGTCGGCGCGCAGATGGAGTCCGGCATCGCCTACGGCCTGGGCGCGGCGCTCCACGGTGAGCTGAACATCAAGGAAGGGCGGGTGCAGGAGAGCAATTTCCACGACTACCGCATCCTGCGGCTGAACGAGATGCCGAAGGTCGAGGTCCACATCGTCCCGAGCCAGGAGAAATCCGGCGGCGCCGGCGAGCCCGGCACGCCGCCCATCGCACCCGCGGTGGCGAACGCCGTTTTCGCATTGACCGGCAAGAGGCTGCGCGAGCTGCCGTTGAGGCTCGCATGAGGAGACGCCAGGTGATGAGACGAGCGATGAGACGATTCGCGACCCCCTGGGTTCCGGCGGCGCTGCCGGCCGTACTTTTCCTCTGGGCGGGCACCGTCCTGGGAGCCGACTCCAAGCCCTCGGCGGCCTCGACGGCCGCGGCTCTCGAGGCCTTCGATACCATCCAGGTGGTGCTCCAGCACCCGCGTTGCCAGAACTGCCATATTCCGGGCAACGAGCCCCTGCAGCTCGACGCCGGGTTGGTCCACAACCAGAACGTCCAGCGCGGGCCGGAAGGCAAGGGAGTCGCCGGCCTGCCGTGCTCCTCCTGCCACGGCGAGAGCAATCCGCCCGCGAGCTACGGCGCCAACACGCCGCCGGGCGCTCCCAACTGGCATCTGCCGCCGCCGGAAAAGAAGATGGTCTTCATCAACCTGTCGAAGGCCGACCTCTGCGCCACGGTGAAAGACCCGAACCGGAACGGCGGCAAGGATCTGGCCGCGCTCCTGGAGCACGTCAGCCACGACGGGCTCGTTCTCTGGGGGTGGCACCCGGGGGTGGGCCGGGCGCCCGTTTCGGTGCCCCACGACGTGTTCGTGAAGGAATTCAAGACCTGGATCGCGGGCGGTGCCCCGTGTCCGGAAGGAGCCAAGGCACGGTAGCGGCGAGGCCTGTCACGGCTTTGCCGCCCCGCGGCACTCTCTTTTTGACAGCCTATCCATTCTTTTCCGGCCGCGAGCCCGCGCTCACCACCCATCCTCGCGTCTCGGCTGATTCCTTCGATCTCCTCCGGCGCCCTTTCTCGGGGTGCCGGGTCCAATGACGCCCGGCCGAGCCGGGACTTTCAGCGAAGGAGTAGGCGATGACGAAACCGCGAGCCGTATCGATCCGAGGTCTCCTGTTGGCCCCTGTTCTGGCGATCGTTCTGGGAATTCTGACCGCTCCCGCGGTCCAGGCCGTGGAGCCCAAGGACTCGGGCTCCTATCTGGACCAGAAGGCGTTCTTCAAGCCGGAGCTGTACATCAGCAGCTCCCATGTCGCCGTCGAAGAGGTCCTGAGCGGGCTTCCGAACCGGGGGGCGTGGGAGACCTACTTCGCGGCGCGCGAGAAAGCGGCCGGGCCTGGCCAGGAGCTGCCGCGCGCTTTCCTGGACCCCCGCTCCGGAGCGGCCACCAGCCTGATGGATGCCGTGCCCCTCATCCCCGGCCACGGCGTGGGCAACCGGGTGAGGCTCGCGGACCTGTCCAAGAAGCTGGGCCGCACCGTCCAGAAGGTGGATTCCCGGGTGGCCGGCGACGCCGTGCTCGCCTACGTGCACCAGCATCTCGATCTGCTGAAGATCGACCCGGAGCAGCTCGGCGCGGTCCGCGCCGCCGACGTGAGCCTCCAGCCTCTGGCAGGTCAGCATCCCCCAGACCTACAAGGGCGTTCCGGTCCGCTACGGCCGCCTGGCGGCGACGCTCAACAACGGCAACCTGGTGGTGATCGGCACCGAGACCTGGGGTGACGTCAAGGGCCTGAGCCACATTCCCAAGCTCACCGCGGCCGACGCCATGGCGACCGGCTACGCCCGCATCGGCGGCAGCTCGGCGCTGGACGAGATCGTGCGCCCGCCGGCGCTGGAGGTCATCCCCGTGGCGCAGGAGAGCGCGGGCCTCGGCAACGGCTACAGCCACCGCCTGGTGTGGAGCTTCGTCTTCCGCCGGGCCCCTGACGACGCGAGCTGGGAGCTCCTCGTCGACGCCCACAGCGGCGAGGTCCTCGCCTTCCAGGACGTCAACCACTACGTTGCCGAACAGATCACCGGCGGCGTCTATCCCCTCACCAACACGGAGATCTGCCCGAACGCCGCCCAGTGCGGCACCATGCAGTCCGGCTGGCCCATGCCGTTCGCCGACACCGGCCTCGCCTCGCCCAACAACTTCACCAACAGCGCCGGCGTCTTCGACTACACCGGCGGCACCGTCACCACCACCCTGACCGGGAGGTACGTGGACATCGTCGACACGTGCGGCACGCCGGGCGGCGCCGCCGCCGGCTCCCTGGACCTGGGAGGAGTCAACGGCCAGCACGACTGCACGATCCCGGGCGGCTCGCCGGGCAACACGGCGTCGGCGCGCACGGCCTTCTATGAGACCAACAAGCTCGCCGAGATGGCCCGCGGCTGGCTGCCCTCCAACACCTGGCTGCAGAACCGGCTGACCACCAACGTCAACCTCAACAACACCTGCAACGCCTTCTGGAACGGCGTGTCGATCAACTTCTACCGTTCCGGCGGCGGCTGCCGCAACACAGGCGAGATCGCGGGCGTGTTTGATCACGAGTGGGGCCACGGCCTGGACGACAACGACGCGGCCGGAGTGCTGTCGAATTCGAGCGAAGGGTACGCGGACATCGCGGCCATCTACCGCCTCCAGACCTCCTGCCTCGGCCATGGCTTCTTCTGGACCTCCAACAAGGGCTGCGGCCAGACGGCGGACGGCACCGGCTTCAACCAGAACGAGGCGCAGCAGGGCGCCGCCCACTGCGACACCGACTGCTCCGGCGTGCGCGACGCCGACTGGGCCAAGCACGCGGACAACACCCCCGACACGGCCCTGGGTTTCGTCTGCACCTCCTGCCTCACGGGCTCCGGCCCCTGCGGCCGGCAGGTCCACTGCGCGGCGGCCCCGTCGCGCCAGGCGGCCTGGGACCTGGTGACCCGCGACCTGCGGGGCGCTCCCTACAACCTGGACAGCCAGACGGCCTTCCTCATCGGCAACAAGCTGTTCTACCAGGGCAGCGGCAACATCGGCGCCTGGCACGCCTGCACCTGCGGCTCGTCCGCCAGCGGCTGCGGCGCCACCAACGCCTACATGCAGTGGCTGGCGGCGGACGACGACAACGGCAACGTCAACGACGGCACGCCGCACATGACGGCCATTTTCAACGCCTTCAACCGCCACGGCATCGCCTGCGCCACGCCCACGGTGGTCGACAGCGGCTGTGCCGCCGGTCCGGCCACGGCCCCGGGCCTCACCGCCACCCCGGGCGACCGCCAGGCTTCGCTGTCGTGGAACACAGTCGGGGGCGCCACCCGGTACTGGGTCTTCCGCACCGAGGGGCACGCCGGCTGCGAGTTCGGCAAGACCCTGATCGCGGAAGTCACCGGCACCTCCTACACGGACACCCAGGTGGCCAACGGCCGCGACTACCACTACAACGTGGTGGCGGCCGGCACCTCGCCGGCCTGCTTCAGCCCGGCGAGCACCTGCAACACCGTGACCCCGGCCGCGGGCCCGCCGCAGCCGGACTTCACCGTGTCCTGCGCTCCGTCGAGCCTGTCCGTCCCTCAGGGCGGCAGCGGCGCGAGCACCTGCACGGTGACCTCGGCGAACAGCTACAGCAGCGCCGTCAGCCTCTCCTGCACCGGCCAGCCGGCCGGCGTGAGCTGTGGGTTCGTGCCCTCCTCGGTGACGCCGCCGGCCAACGGCAGCGGCGCCAGCGCGCTGACCGTCAACGTCGCGGGCTCGACGGCCGCCGGCAGCTACAACTTCCAGGTCCAGGGCACGGACGGCTCGCTCACCCGCAACGCCAACCTGTCGCTGACCGTGACCGCGGTGGGCTGCACCCTCCTGCCGCAGGGCGCGAGCTGCACGGCGAATTCCCAGTGCTGCTCGAACAGTTGCAAGGGCCCGAGGAATAACAAGACCTGCCGGTAGGGCGGAACGGCAGGAGCTGACCTGAAGAGAGAGGGCCGGTCCCGCGGGGCCGGCCCTCTTCAACCCGCCGTGATCGCCGAGCCGCCCTGGATCTCGAAAGGCACGCTCTCCACGAGGCGGCATCGCTCCTAGTCCCCGGCCACGACCCGGTCGCGGCCGGCGGCTTTCGCGGCGTACAGCGCCTGGTCGGCGCGCTTCAGGACTTGCTCCAATTCATCTTCGCCAGGGCGCAACGCCGCGACACCGAAGCTCGCCGTCACGCGCAATACCTCGTGGTCCACGGCAATGGCGGTCGATCGCAGCGCCTCGCTCATGCGCTCGGCCAATTGCAGCGCGCCCGCTTTATCGGTCTCGGGTGCGACGATAACGAACTCCTCGCCACCGTAGCGCGCCATCGCGTCTGTTTGGCGGATTATTTTGCCGGTGACCGCGGCGACGTGCTGCAACACGAGATCTCCAGCCGCGTGGCCGTAGCGGTCGTTCACTCCCTTGAAATGGTCGATGTCGAACACGATCAGCGCAAGCCCATGCTGGCGGCGTTTCTCGCGGTCGATCTCCCGCCGTATCAAGGCGAACAAGGCGCGCCGGTTGAGCATGCCCGTCAGCGGATCGGTGACCGCCAGCTCCTGGAGCTGCCGGTTCGCAGCGCTCAACTCGGCCGTCCGTTTCTGGACGCGCGCTTCGAGCTGGCGGGTGTTGGCGCGATACTGCGACAGCAGTGCCGCGATGCTGAGGGCCATGGTGCTCATGATGAAGATGAGCTCCTGCGCCGAGGTCACCGTCTCCCGGATGGGCAGGTCGCCGAAGGGCTGCTGGCCGTTCTTGGTGATGTACAGGAGGAGGGCTGCTACCGCGGCCACGGCCGCCGCCGCCGTGCGCATGCTGAAGCGCGCGGCGGCATAAAGAACCGGAGGGATCAGCAGGAAGGGACGGAGCGTCATCCCGTGGAAGGCCCGCTGATGCGAGAACGCGAAGAGAGCGAACAGGGCGAGCGCCGCGGCGCTCGCGACAGCGTCATACCAATACAGCCTGGCGCGTTCCTGGAGCCCGCCGGGTGTGGGAGGCCAGAGGCTGAGGACGAGCGGCGTCAGGATCAGCAGCCCCAGGCCGTCGCTGAACCACCAGACGCGCAGGAGCTCGAAGAAACGCGTCCCTGGGTCACGAAAGTAATGGTAGGTCGTGGCAGCGGCGACCGCCGAGATGAACGCGGAGACCACCGGCGCGGCGATGACGAACTTGGCGATGTCGTTCGGCGTGGCGAAGCGCGGATCGAAACGCCAGCGGCGCAGCAGCAGATAGGCGATCGTCACTTCGAGCAGGTTGATCGCGCCGAACAGGACCGCGTGGGCCAGCGAGAACGTGGGGTAGTCGGCCGCGATTTCGGCCACGATGACCAGAGCGGCGAACCAGGCATAGCGGCGCCCGTGATAATGGAGCAGCGCCGCGAGCAGGATGCCATTCGGCATCCATAACAGGACGGCCTCGGGCAGGGCCGCGAGTGCCAGGCTCAGCTTCGCGCCGAGATAGAACAGCACCGGGACGAGGATCAACTGGATCCAACGCTGGTTGGTGCTTCCTGTTGCTTCGTTTGTCACGCGCGGTAGCCAGGAAGGAAGGGTTCGAAGGGCGGGAACGGCCATGGAGCCCCCTACGAGCTCTCCTTCTCTCGGACCCCTTCTTTTTTATCTCGCTTCCTAGGATAACGGCAAACACGGCAGCGGGTGGGGAAGCCGGCATCACGGGGTGGGGCTAGGGCATGGATTGCCTTCGGCCCTCGCCGCTCTTCCGCAACACCCAGGTGGTCATCGACCTCTGGTTCTGGACGACCGTGGTCTTGAGCGGCTCGAGCCAGATCCCGCCGAGCCGGGCGGTTCCTTGTTCGAGCATTCCCTCGTCCACGAGGAAGCGCTCCGTCCCGTCCGGGAGCGCGTACCACCTCCCCTGGAGGGGCTGGATCAGCCTCTCGACTCCGATCGTCGAGGCCAGCCGGGCGAAGAAGAGGCCTCCGGGCTTCAGCATGCGGCCCGCAGAACAACCCACCGGATTGCAACTTCCTGGTTCCGGTATAGTCCTCTACGCAGAGGATCAGAGCTGAGAGGACCTCGACATGGATCTTGTCCAGTTGCTGGAAACGGAAGGTGAAGAGATCGTCGGCGAGGCTTCGGACGCGCTCTCCCGCGCCCACCTGCGGCACTACGAGGCGAGCGCGGGCGAGCAGAACAGGCAGCGGGTGGCGAAGCTCTTCGCCCTGGCCCTGGAGAGCGTCCGGACGAGAGACCTCACACCGATGCTGGACCATGCCCACGAAGTCGCGAGAGACCGATTCCGGGACGGTTTCGACCTGCAGGAAGTGCAGACCGCGTTCAACGTGCTCGAAGAGGCGGTCTGGAGGCGGATCACCGCCCGGCTGGCTCCGGCGGACTACCCCGAAGCCTTCGGGCTCGCGAGCACCGTCCTGGGGGCCGGCAAGCAGGCCCTGGCCGTGGAATACGTCGCGCTGGCGAGCCGTAACAGCGGGGTCCGGTCACTCGACCTGAGTGCCCTCTTCAAAGGGACCTGAAGGCTCGCTACACAACTCCCTTGACTTCTACCGGCGACTGGCGTAATATTTTTCCGTCAGCAGTGCCATTGGTTGGCTCGCTGGTACCAAAGCCAGAAATTGCGAAAAGAGACCCTGGTTCTGAGCGGGTCTCTTTCGTTTTTGTGGCCACAGAAAGAGAGAACAGAGAATGCGTAACACGGGTAAAGTGAAGTGGTTCAATGACAGCAAGGGCTTCGGATTCATCACGCCGGAAGATGGCAGCAAGGATTGCTTCGTCCATCACTCGGCGATTCAGGGCGGGGGCTTCAAGAGCCTGGCCGAGGGCGATCGCGTCGAGTTCGACGTCGTCCAAGGCGCCAAGGGCCCGGCGGCTGAGAACGTCGCCAAGATTTCCTGAAGCGGACCCCTCTCATAGGGCCACCCTTCCTGGGGTGGCCCTCTTCGTTTCTTCCTCCCTCCCCCTCCTTTCCTGACAGACGGTTTCCCTCGGAGGAGCTGCCCGCATGAGCAGAGCCCAACGGCCCCCTCCATCTTCCGCCGATCTCCTGGAGCCCATTCGTGAAGAGCTCTGGGGAGTGGAAAAGCTCGAGCAGCACGCCGCGAAGCTGGCCGGCGAGCAGCAGGTGAGGCCCGGGCGCGCGGGAGACCGGCGGTTGACGCCCCGCGTGAAGGACAACGGCCGGGTCCTGCTGGAGTGCTACCGAGGCCTTGCCGCGGCCATCCGGAGCGAGAGCGCGGCCACCCCCGCCGCGGAGTGGCTGGTCGACAACTTCCATCTCGTGGACGAGCAGTTGCGGGAGATCCGGGAGGATCTGCCGGCCGGCTTTTACCGGAAGCTGCCCAAGCTGGTGAGCGGCCCCCTCCAGGGTTACCCGCGGGTCTATGCCCTCGCCGTCCAGTTCGTGGCCCATACCGACAGCCTTTTCGACGCCGAGGCGCTGCGCCGCTTCATCCTGGCCTACCAGAAGCTGGAACCCCTGACCATCGGCGAGCTGTGGGCCGTGGTGATCTCCCTGCGGGTGGTGCTGGTGGAGAACCTGCGGCGCCTGGCCGAGAGGATGGTGCGCGCCCGCGCGGCCCGCGAAGAAGCGGGCCTTCTGGCCGACGAGCTGTTGGGCGTGGAGCGGCCGGCGGCGCCCATGGCGCCGCTCCGGGCGTACGCCACGGGGACGCTCAACGGCGCCTTCGCGGTGGAGCTTCTCGGCCGGCTGCGTGGACAGGACCCCGAGGTCACCCCCGCCCTCTCCTGGCTCGACCGCCGCCTGGCGGAGCAGGGGCTGGCCGCGGAGGAAGCCGTCGTCCTGGAGCACCAGCGGCAGACCGCCATGAACGCCACGGTGCGCAACGTGATCACCAGCATGCGGTTGATCTCGGCCTCGGACTGGGCGGCGTTTTTCGAGAGCGTGAGCCCGGTGGACGGGGAGCTCGCCGCGCACCCCGGCTACCGGGAGATGGACTTCGCCACGCGCGACCTCTACCGGCATGCCGTGGAAGACCTGGCGCGGGGCTCTCACTGTTCCGAGATCGAAGTGGCCCGGCGGGCGGTGCAACGCGTTACGGAGGCAGGAGCCGAGGCCGGGACCGAGGCCGGTCCCGGGGCAGGCGCGGCGGAGCGGGACCCTGGCTACGTGCTGATCGCCGGCGGGCGGCGTGCCTACGAACGGGAGCTTGGGGCCCGCGTGGCGCCGGGCAGCCGGCTGGCGCGCGGATTCCTGGCCCTGGCCACGCCCGGCTACCTGGGCACCATCGCCCTGGTCACCGGCCTCCTCCTGGCCCTGCCGCTCTGGTTGGAAAACGCCCTGGGGGTGCCGCCCTGGGTCCTGGTGGCGCTCGGCCTGCTGGCCCTCGTGCCGGCTTCGGATCTCGCCATCCAATTGATCAACTCGCGGGTGATGGACCGGGTTCGGCCCCGGATGCTGCCGCGCCTGGAGCTGAAGAACGGCGTGCCGGCCACGCTGCGGACGCTGGTGGCCGTGCCGACCCTGCTGACGGCGCCGGGGGAGATCGAGGAGCAGGTCGCCCGCCTGGAGGTGCACTATCTCGCCAACCCCGAGGGAGAGCTGCGCTTCGCCCTCCTCTCCGACTGGCGGGACGCGCCCGGGGAGACGATGCCGGGGGACCAGGAGCTGCTGGCCGCCGCCCTCGCCGGGATCGCGCGCCTCAACGAGCTTCACGGGCCGGCCCCGGACGGCGAGGCCCGCTTCCTGCTCTTCCACCGCCGCCGGGTCTGGAACGAGGGCGACGGCTTCTGGTACGGCTGGGAGCGCAAGCGGGGGAAGCTGGAGGAGCTCAACCGCCTGCTGCGGGGCGCCACGGACACCTCGTTCCTCACGGGGTCGGCCGTGCCGAGGGCGATCCGCTACGTGCTCACCCTGGACGCCGACACGCGCCTGCCGCGGGAAGCCGCCCGGCGGCTGGTCGGCACCCTGGCGCACCCTCTCAACCAGCCCCGCTTCGACGCCCGGCTGGGCCGGGTGATTTCGGGCTACGGCGTGCTGCAACCGCGGGTCACCCCGATCCTGCCGGCGGACCGCGAGGGCTCGCTCTTCCAGCGCATCTTTTCCGGGCCGGCCGGCATCGACCCCTATGCGGCGGCGGTGTCGGACGTCTACCAGGACCTGTTCGGCGAGGGGTCGTTCACCGGCAAGGGGATCTACGACGTGGACGCCTTCTCGGCGGCGCTGGAGGGGAAGGTGCCGGAGAGCGCCATGCTCAGCCACGACCTGTTCGAGGGGATCTTCGCGCGCACCGGCTTGGTGACGGACGTCGAGCTGTTCGAAGAGTTTCCCGCCCACTTCGAGGCTGCCGCCGCCCGCCAGCACCGCTGGGCGCGGGGGGACTGGCAGCTGCTGCCGTGGATTCTCGGCCGGGGCCGCACGCGGGACGGCGGCCGCCTGCGCGTCCCCATCCCCGCGATCGGCCGTTTCAAGATGCTCGACAACCTGCGGCGGACGCTGCTGGCCCCGGCCGCCTTCCTCACCTTGGTGGCGGGGTGGGCGCTGCCCGCGGCCTCTCCCGCGGTGTGGACGGGCTTCGTGCTGGCGACCCTGGCGCTCCCCTCGTGCCTCCGGCTGACGTCGGCGGTGATCCCGCGCCGCCGCGGCATCTCCAAGCGCAGCCATCTGCGCGGCCTCGCCACCGACGCCGTCCTGGCCGTGGCCCAGGTCGGTCTGACGGCCGCCTTCCTCGCGCAGCAGGCGTGGCGGATGGCCGATGCCATCGTGCGCACGCTGGCGCGCCTTCGGGGCTCGGGCCGGGGGATGCTGCAATGGGTCACCGCGGCGCAGGCGAAGATCGGTCTCCGTCTCGATCTCGAGGCTTTCTACCGGCGGATGGCCGGCGGCGTTGGATTGGCTGTGGTAGCCGCGGTGCTCGTGGTGGCGGCCACGATGACGGCAGCCGGCGGCAAGCCGCACCCCTGGACGTGGCTCTGGGCGGGGCCGCTGCTCGTCCTGTGGCTGCTGGCGCCCGCGCTGGCGCGGTGGATCAGCCTGCCGCCGGCTCCGAAGGCGGCGGTGCCCCTGACTCCCGGAGAGGCCCAGGCCCTGCGCCTGCTCGCCCGCCGGACCTGGAGCTTCTTCGAGACCTTCGTGGGGCCGGAAGACCACGCCCTGCCGCCCGACAACTTCCAGGAGGAGCCGCGGCCCGTGGTGGCCCACCGCACCTCGCCCACCAACCTCGGCTTGTACCTCCTCTCCGTGACCGCCGCCCGGGGCTTCGGCTGGCTGGGCACCGTGGACTGCCTGGAACGCCTTGAGGCGACGCTGGGGACCATGGGCGGGCTCGAGCGCTTTCGGGGGCACTTCTACAACTGGTACGAAACGCGCGATCTCCGCCCCCTGGAGCCGCGCTACGTCTCAACGGTGGACAGCGGCAACCTGGCCGGCCATCTGCTGGCCTTGGCGGAGTCCTGCCGCCATCTCGCCGATCACCCGCCGTCCCCCTCCCTGATGTTTTCCGGCCTGGCCGACGCCGTGGTGCTGATCCGCGACTCGGCGCCGGCGGCCATGGACCGCCGCACTCAGACGGTCACCCGGCGGCAGCTCGACGAAGCGCTCGCGGCGATGGACGCCGGCCTGGGCGAGGAGACTGCTCTCCAGGATCTGGCCCGGGAGGTCCATGCCGTGGTGGACGTGGCGCGGGCCCTGGCCGGCGAGCAGGGGGAGACTTGGAGCGAGACGCTGGCCTGGGCCGAGGTGGCGCAGGCGTGCGTCGAGAGCCACGCGCGGGATCTCGCGGTTCCTCCTGGAGAGGCCCGGCGCCGGCTCCTGGAGATCGCGCGGGTTGCCGAGGGGCTGTTCGGTGAGATGGAGATGGGCTTCCTCTTCGATCCCGCCCGCAAGCTGTTTTCCATCGGCTTCCGCGTGGCCGAGGGGGAGCTGGATGCGAGCTACTACGACCTGCTGGCCTCCGAGGCGCGGCTGGCGAGCTTCATCGCCATCGCCAAGGGGGACGTGCCGGTGGGGCACTGGTTCCAGCTGGGCCGCCCCCTGACGCCCATGGGCTGGGGCGCGGCCCTCATCTCCTGGTCCGGATCCATGTTCGAGTACTTGATGCCGGCCCTGGTGATGCGCTCGCCCCCGCACAGCCTGCTGGACCAGACCTGCCGCCTGGTGGTGCGGCGCCAGATGCGCTACGCCGAGTCCCGCGGGGTCCCCTGGGGGATCTCGGAATCGGCGTTCAACGCGCGCGACCTGGAGCTGACCTACCAGTACTCCAACTTCGGCGTCCCTGGCCTCGGCCTCAAGCGGGGGCTCTCCGAGGACGTGGTGGTGGCGCCCTACGCCACGGCCCTGGCCGCGATGTTCGAGCCGCACGCCGCGGGCCGCAACTTCACCCTTCTCGAGACCGCCGGAGCCCGCGGCCGCCATGGCTTCTACGAGGCCATCGACTACACCGCCACCCGGCTGCCGGAAGGCACCCAGCTCGCCGTGGTGCGGGCCTACATGGCCCACCACCAGGGGATGACCCTCCTGGCCCTCGCCAACGTCCTCGACCCGGGCCGGGACGGCGGCCTGCCGGCCCGCTTCCACGCCATTCCACTCGTGCAGTCGGCCGAGCTGCTGCTCCAGGAGCGGACACCGCGCGACGTGGCCGTGGCCCGGCCGCGGGCCGAAGAGGTCAAGGCCGCCGCACCCGTGGGCGGCTTGGCGCTCTCCGTGGCCCGCCGGTACCGCTCGCCCCACCAGTCCATTCCGCGCAGCCACCTCCTGGGCAACGGCCGGTACACGGTGATGCTGACCACGGCCGGGTCCGGCTACAGCCGGCTGCGCGACGCCTCTGGCACCGGTGTCCTCGCCGTCACCCGCTTCCGGGAGGATCCGACCCGCGACGGCTGGGGGAGCTACCTCTTCTTCCGCGACGCGCAGTCGGGCCAGGTGTGGTCCGCCGGCTACCAGCCGACCGGCGCCGAGCCGGACAGCTACGAGGCCGTCTTCTCCGAGGACCGGGCGGAGATCGTCCGCCGCGACGGCGACGTCACCAGCCGGCTCGAAGTGGTGGTCTCTCCGGAGGACGAGGCCGAGCTGCGGCGGGTGTCGCTCACCAACCACGGCAACCGGACACGGACGATCGAGCTGACCTCCTACCTGGAGATCGTGCTCGCCGCTCCGGCCGCCGACCTCGCCCATCCCGCCTTCTCGAACCTGTTCGTGGAGACCGAATTCGTGCCCTCCTCGGGCGCCTTGCTCGCCTCGCGCCGGCCGCGTTCCCAGGATGAGCCCCGCCCCTGGGCAGCCCACACCGCCACCGCCACGGGCAGCGGCGCCGGAACGCTCCAGTACGAGACCGACCGCCTCCGGTTCCTCGGCCGCGGCCAGGGCGTGCGGACCGCGGCCTCGGTGCTCGACGGCGGTGTCCTCTCGAACACCGCCGGCGCGGTGCTGGACCCGGTCTTCAGCCTGCGCCGCACGGTCCGCCTCCCCCCGGGCACCACGGTCCGCGTCACCTTCACCACCCTGGTGGCGCCGTCGCGCGCGGTGGCCCTCGACCTGGCCGACAAATACCGCGATCCGGCGGCCTTCGACCGCGCCGCGTCCATGGCCTGGACGCAGGCGCAGGTTCAGCTGCGCCACCTCGGCATCGGCCACGACGACGCCAGCCTCTTCCAGCGCCTCGCCAACCGGGTCCTGTACTCGGACCCCTCCCTGCGCCCTCCCGTGGAGATGCTGCAGCGCAACACGCGGGGGCCGTCGGCCCTGTGGCCCTATGGCGTTTCCGGCGACCTGCCCATCCTTCTCGTCCGCATCGACGAGGTGGAGGATCTGGGGATCGTCCGCCAGCTCCTCAAGGCCCACGAGTACTTCCGCCTCAAGCTCCTGCCGGTCGATCTGGTGATCCTCAACGAGCGGGCGCCCTCCTACGTCCAGGACCTCCAGGTGGCCCTCGAAACCCTGGTGCGCGTCAGCCAGGCCCATCTTCATCCGAATGCGCCTCCGAATGGGCACCCAAGTGGGCACGAGCCCGGCCGGAGCGGCGGCACGGTCTTCGTTCTGCGCTCGGATCTCCTGGCGCCCGAGGCGCGGGACGTGCTGTTCGCCGCCACGCGGGCCATGCTCGTGGGGCGCAACGGCACGCTCGCCGATCAGATCGTGCGCCGGGAGAGCCGGCGTGCGCCGGCCGCCGCGATGACCCCGAAGGCCGCGAAGGCTCCGAAGGCCCTGGAACCGCCGGCCGCCGCCGTCCCGCCCCCTCAGCTCGGCCTGGAGCTCTGGAACGGCCTCGGCGGATTTGGCAACGGCGGGTGCGAGTACGGGATCCTCCTGAGAGAAGGGCAGTGGACGCCGGCCCCCTGGATCAACGTGATCGCCAACCCCGGCTTCGGCTTCCTGGTCTCCGAGTCGGGCTCCGGCTACACCTGGGCGGACAACAGCCGCGAGAACCAGCTCACCCCATGGTCCAACGATCCGGTCAGCGATCCGGCGGGGGAGGCCTTCTATGTCCGCGACGAAGAGAACGGCCGGCTCTGGAGCCCCACCGTACTCCCCATCCGGCAAGCCAACGGCACCTACGTGGCGCGCCATGGCCAGGGCTACAGCCGTTTCGAGCACTCCTCGCACGGCATCGACCTCGAGCTGCTGCAATTCGTGCCGCTTGCCGACCCGGTCAAGATCTCCCGGCTCTCGATCACCAATCGCGACAGCCGCCTCCGCCGCCTGTCGGTGACCGCCTGCGTCGATTGGGTCCTCGGTCCTTCGCGCGGCGCCACCGCGCCCTTCATCGTCACCAGCCTCGACCCCGTGACCGGGGCCCTGCTGGCGCGAAACTCCTGGAACGCCGAGCACGGCGGACGGCTGGCCTTCGCCGACCTCCGGGGAAAGCAGACGTCCTGGACGGGGGACCGCGCGGAGCTTCTGGGCCGCAACGGCACGCCCGCCCATCCGGCCGCCCTCGAACGGGGAGACCGCCTCTCCGGCCGCGTGGGCGCCGGCCTCGACCCTTGCGGCGCCCTTCAGACCGTCGTCGAGCTGCGTCCCGGCGCCCGCGCCGAGATCGTCTTCACCCTCGGCCAGGGCGGCCAGGAGGGGGGGATGGAAGAGGTGCGCACGCTCATCGAGCGCTACCGCAGGGCCGACCTGGAGGAAGTCCTGGCCGAGGTGACCCGCTCCTGGGACGATCTGGCCGCGGCCGTCCAGGTCAAGACTCCGGACCGTGCCATGGACCTCCTGCTCAACCGCTGGCTCCTCTACCAGACCCTCTCCTGCCGCGTCTGGGCGCGCACGGCCTTCTACCAGGCGGGCGGCGCCTACGGCTTCCGCGACCAGCTCCAGGACGTCATGGCCCTCGCCGTGGCCCGGCCGGAGATCGCGCGTGAGCAGATTCTGCGCGCCGCGAGCCGGCAGTTCGTGGAAGGGGACGTCCAGCACTGGTGGCACCCTCCTTCGGGTAAGGGCGTGCGCACCCACATCTCCGACGACCTCCTCTGGCTGCCGTTCGTGGCCCTCCACTACGCCGAGGTTACGGGGGACGTGGCGGTGCTCGATGAAGTGGTGCCGTTCCTCGAAGGCCCCCCGGTGCCGGCCGGCCTCGACGACGCCTACTTCGCCCCTACCATGGCGAGGGAAACCGGCACCCTCTACGAGCACTGCGCCCGCACCCTCGACCGCAGCCTCGCCGTGGGCCGCCACGGCCTCCCGCTCATGGGCACCGGGGACTGGAACGACGGCATGAACCGCGTGGGCCGCCTCGGCGAGGGCGAGAGCGTCTGGCTCGGCTGGTTCCTGCACCCCCTGCTGGGCCAATTGGCCGGGATCGCCGAAGCGCGCGGGGAGCGCGAGCGGGCGGCCACCTGGCGCGGCCACGCCGCCGCCCTGAAGACCGCCCTGGAGAAGGAAGGCTGGGACGGGGAGTGGTACCGCCGCGCCTGGTTCGACGACGGCACTCCCGTGGGCTCGGCCGCCGGCACCGAGTGCCGCATCGACTCCATCGCACAGTCCTGGGCCGTCCTCTCCGGAGCCGCCGATCCGCAGCACGCGAAGCGCGCCATGGCCGCCGTCGAGGAGCACCTGGTGCGCCGGGACCCGCGTGGAGATATTCGGGGAGATGTCCGAGGAGACGGCGGCCTCGTCCTTCTCTTCACCCCGCCCTTCGACCAGACACCGCTCGACCCCGGCTACATCAAGGGCTACCTGCCGGGCGTCCGCGAAAACGGCGGCCAATACACCCACGCGGGCGTCTGGTGCGTCCTCGCCTTCGCCGCCCTGGGCGACGGCGACAAGGCCGCCGAGCTGTTCTCGATGCTCAACCCCATCCACCACGCGCGGACGCGGGCCGGCGTCCAACGCTACAAGATCGAGCCCTACGTCATGGCCGGCGACGTCTACGCCCAACCCAGCCACCTCGGCCGTGGCGGCTGGAGCTGGTACACCGGCTCCGCCGGCTGGATGTACCGCGCCGGCGTCGAAGGCATCCTCGGCATCCGACTGAAGGGCGAGACCTTGTCGATCGACCCCGCGATTCCCCGGGCTTGGCCCTCCTACGAGGTCAACCTCCGCCACCGCGATGCGATCTACACGATCACCGTTGAAAACCCCCACGGCGCCATGCGCGGGGCCGCGGAAGCCGAGCCTCGACGGCCTGCCGCTACCCGTGTCCGCCAGCGGAGCCGTGGAGGTTGCGCTGGCCGGGGACGGCGCGCACCGGATCCGGGTCGTCCTGGGGGAGTCGGGCGTCTAGTCGTCTGTCAAGACAGGATCGCCCTGTTGGCGCAGCCCCTGGGAGCGCCGGCATCCCTGCCGGCCTACGAGCTTTCGCCGCTCAGCTCAAGATCGGAAAGAGAAGAAATCGAGCCGGCGCGAAAGCTCAGGAGGGTGAGCTCCTCGATCGACTTGAGGGCGTCAATCCCTCGGCGCACCTCGGCAGGCAGAGGGCCGAAGCGCTTCTCGAGACTCCGCGATAGGACCGAGCGAACTTTCTCGACCCCCTCCTGACGTCCTTCCTGACGTCCTTCCTGGCGTCCTTCCTGGCGTCCTTCCTGGTGGCCTTCCTGGTGGCCCCTCTTGCGGCCCTCCTCAAGCCCCTCCTGCTTCCACTGCTCGGTCCACTCCATGACCCGCTCTGCCAGCATTGCCTTCACCTCCATTAAATCGGCGACCTTGGGGACGGTCATCCCTGGTACCCGGGCGGGGATCAGAACCTCGAGAAGCCAGAGAGTGAACGACTTTCGCAGCTCCTTGAGATCGTCTCCCCGCAACCATTCGGCCAACGCCTCCAAGATCCGCTGGATATCCTGGGGGCCTCGGCTCTTTTCAAGCCGGAACAGCGCCGCCGCCAGGTTCCTCAGGGACTCCAACTCGGAGTCAGCGATCCGAATCTCGTCCAGGAGGCAGTATCGCAAGCGTGGCCGGTACTGCTCCAACCCTCCCGGCACAGCCTCCACCAGCTCGGCGATGTCCCGGGCAGCACCCCAAGGTGCACGTCCATTATAGAGAACCAGGGGCAGGACCGGTGGGAGCCGGCCTTCCTTCGTGAGCTCGCGCCGCCGGACGAGGTCTTGATAGAGAAGCCCCAGGTAGACCATCATCCTGAGAGCCATCCAGGGATCGACAGTCGACTGGAGCTCGATCAGGAGATAGACGTAGAGCCAACGATTGCGCCAGCGGACCCTCCAGACGATGTCGCTCTCGCGGCGCCGGAGCTGCCGAGTGACGTAGTGCCCCGAGACTCTCTCCAAAGTCGAGAAGTCCAGTTCCTTGACCCAATCCTCCCGGATGAAGCCCCGGACCAGATCCTCGACCATCTCGGGATGAGAAAACAGCCGCTTGTATCCGTTGTCGTGCTCCACTTCAGCTCCTCGTGGCACTTCTGTCAGGAAGAACGGCATTGTTGCAGGGTACCCGGCGGAGTGCAAGTGGAACCCTATTTGTCTCAGTAGATTCGGCACTCGCCTTGCGGTTGAGACGGACAGAATCTTCCTTCGAAGGAACCACGAGAAAGCGATGGCCGCCGGCGCGAGGGCAATCCGGCCCTTCGGCCTCACCCGTAGATCCGCCAGGAGGATTGAACCATGAAGAAGCTGTTGATCCTGTCGTTCTGTCTCCTGGCGGCCGCCTCCGCCTGGGCTTCGACCCCCACGCCGGGCGGCAAGCCTTGGGAGTCGGAGGAGGGTGGCTCGACCGCCGTGACGCGCACGGTCGAGTACAGGATTCTCGAGCTGCACCCCAACCGGACCCTTCTCCTGGCGGACCGGGACAATCGCCAGCAGATCCTGCGGCTACCCGAAGACATTGAAATCAAGCCCCAGGCGAAGAAGGAGTACGACGGGTTGAAGCAGCTGGACTTCGGCCATCTGCAGGTGGGGGATCGCCTCAAGGTCACCTTCATGAGCCAGGACGGCCGGCTCGTCCGCATCAAGGCCAAGCGAGCGAGCTGAGCGGGCCGCCGTCCATCCGCCTTGCAGCTCTGGGTGTCCTCTCGGGCGCCGGGTGGGCCTATCTGTCCCTGGCCTTCCCGGCGACGGGCTCCCGGAGCGACGTCCTCACCTTTCTTGCCGTCATCGCGGGCCTTTTCCTTCTCTCCGCCGCCGCGTGGCCGGCCGCGAAAGCCGGCCGGGGGCGTGGCCCGTTGCGCCAGATCTTCCTCTTCGCTGCCCTCTTTCGATTCCTGCTCCTCTTCGCCGGGCTGCCGCCGGGGGAGGCGTGGAGGGGCTTGGGGGATGATCTCTCCGGCCGGCGCATCGGCTACTCGACCTTCCTTCTTTATGATGACGACGTCTGGCGCTATCTCTGGGACGGCTCCACCGCCGCCGCCGGGCTCGACCCCTACGCGCGGAGCCCTCGGGAGATCCGGGACCGCTTCGACGGCGGCACGGCCAGTCCGGCCGAGGAGCGGCTTCTCTCCGGCCCCCTCGCCTTCGACCTCCTCGACAGTGTCCGGTTCGGCTCCTACCGCACGATCTATCCGCCCCTTGCCCAACAACTCTTCCGGCTGACCCACCTCCTGGCGCCAGGAAGCGTCTTCGCCTGGAAGCTGCTGATGGCGCTTTTCGACCTCGGCACCTGCCTGCTCCTGGCACGCCTTCTCGTTCATCTCGGCCGGCCGCCCGAGGCCTGCGTGCTCTACGCCTGGAGCCCGCTCGCCCTCAAGGAGATCGCCGGCTCCGGACACGTGGACGCGGTGATGATCTTTCTCCTCGTTCTGGCCGCCGAGCGCGCGCTGGCGGGCTGGAGCCGGGCCTCCATGGCGGCCTATGCCGGGAGCATCCTCGCCAAGCTGGCCTCGCTGCCCCTGGCGGGGTTGTTCCTGCGCCGCTGCCGCCCCGGCTCCTGGTGGGTGGCGCCGGCCGCGGGGCTGGCGGTTTCCCTGCCGTTCCTGAACGGCTTGCCGGAAATGGTTTCCAATCTCTCCACTTTCGGCCAGGACTGGGAATTCAACGCCGGCCCCTGGAAGCTCGCCCTGCGCGCCTGTGAAGCCCTCGGCATGACGCATCCCGCGGGCGCCGCCCACCTGGTGACCCGGGGGCTCGCCCTGGCCTTCGTGGTATTCGTCACATTTTGGATCCGCCCCACGGACGGCCGCCGCTGGGTCCTGGGGCTCTTCCTCGCCCTCGCCGGCCTCGTCCTGTTGAGCCCGGCCGTCATGCCCTGGTATCTGCTCTGGGCCTTGCCGTTCGCCGTGGCTTCGGGAACACGGTCCTGGGAGGTCTTGGCGGCCCTGTCGTTTCTTTCCTATCTCGTCTACAGCGAGCAGGCAGAGCATGGCTGGTGGCTGTGGATCGAATATGGAGGCTTCGCGGCGGCGGCCCTGGTTGAGGGGGCGGTTGAGGGGGCGCGCCGTTTCACGACGCCCACGGCGGCGCCTCCGGACGGATCTACGACCGCCTCGTAAACGAAGAGGCCCGCGAGCAAGTATCAAACGCCGGATCGCTGCATGCCCTGGGAGGGCCACCTTCATGCTCAAGTCCTTGATTCTCGCGTTGTCGGTCTTCGTTTTCACGGCCGGAGCGGCCTCCGGAATGGAGGAGAGCGCACCCGCACCGAAGCTGCCGGTGTCGATCTCTCTCAAGAAGGGAGATTCCGAGGAGCTCGCAACCCAACGCCAGCTCGAACGCCTTCTCGCCCTCTACGACGTGAGCCCCTGGGTTTTCACGAACAAGATCGTGATCGACAGCGACCGGAGCGTCGTCCCGCACAGCCATCCGGTCCTCACCCTGTCGACCCGGCATTTCAAGGACGACGAGCTGCTGCTTGCGACTTTCATCCACGAGAACCTGCATTGGTTCATGGAGGCGCACCCCCAGGAGGTCGAAAAGGCGGTCGCCGATCTCAAGGTGATGTTCCCCAAGGTGCCGGTCGGGTATCCCGAGGGGGCCCAGGGCGAGCGCTCGACCTACGAGCACCTGCTCGTCGGTACCCTGGAATACGACGCGGTCAAGCCCTTTCTGGGTGAGCTGCGTGCGCGGCAGGTGATCGACTTCTGGACCACCGACCACTACACCTGGATCTACCGGACGATTCTCGAGCGCGGGCGGGACCTGCGCGGGGTGCTGCGCAAGCATGGGCTGAATCCCACGGCTCGCTGAGACCCCTGAGACCGCGGCTTGTCCCGGCACGCAATGGCAGCCTCAACTGCCAGAAGCTGTAACCGCGGTGGGCCCCGCATACCTGCCCTACCCCGGGGCGAGCCGCCCCGCCCCGGGGCCGAGCCCTCACGTCAGCCGTTGCAGGCGCCTGAGGTATTGCCCCGGATCGCCGACGTTCAGGAAGTCGGGTCCGTCGAACAGGAAATTCCGTTTTTGTACCGTGCCGGTGTAGACGCGCAGGACGTCCGAAAAGACGTTGTGCAGGATCGTGCCGCCCAGGTGGGGATCTTTGTCGTCGAGCCTCGACGGTGTAGGTCCCGAAGTAGGCGTAGGGACTGGCCGTGGCGAACGTGGCGATCAACAGGTCGTAGGGCACGGTCCACGGTGGGGTGGGGTTCAGCCAACCGGGCTGGGGGGCTCCAGAAAACGGGTCCGCCGGAATGGCCAGCGCCGGGTTCTGGGAAATCATCAGGCTGAAATGGCCGCTGGAGTCGTACACCCAATAGCCCGCCGGTGGATTGCCCCAGGGGTAGGTCTTCTCGGTCGGGTCGTTCGGATTGTCACCGATGTCCCAGGCTTCGACCATGGCCCAGGTGCCCACGATGGAGAGAGACGGCTCGTTCATGCGGACCTCCTTCAGGTTTCAACGGATCTTAAGTATCGGGTACTGTACACCCTTCATGCGTTCCGGGAAGTGGACCGCGAAGAAGACGTTGGAGGATTCATGAGACCGTCTGGCTTTCACATTCTGCCCTTGTCCGAGGCCGGCGGTGGTGTCCTCGGCACGCCGATCCAGAACGCCCTGGTGGTGCATGCCGGCACCACGGACGAGTACACCGAGGTCAACCCCGACCTGCAGATCCTGGACGCGAAGAGCGCGTTCTGGCACTCGGTCGAGTGCGAGGCGAAGATCAACGCCGGTCTGCCGCTGGACCGCTTCGGCGAGCTTCTGGAAGAGTTGGCGGGAGATGCATTTTCCTTTGGCCCGCTCTCCCACAGCCTCTCGTATGAGCGGCACTTCCTCCTGGACGCCGGCGGTGCCGAAGCCTACGTCGTCCGGCTCGGCAAACGGAACGACAAACGCAAGGTCGCGATCAAGTTCAAGGAAACCCAGGGCGAGAGGAACGGAATCCTGTTGCGCAGCATGAAGCTCGAAGAGTGGAGCCCGGCCGCCTTCAACGCGGTGGTCGAGGGGTTCGGCGCCCGTCACGGCGCGCCGGTGCGGATCAAGCCGCTGCGGCCGTTTTACAAGCGCAAAGCGCGGGCGGTCTGCGTTCATCGACGGCACGGCGTGGTCTTCGGTGTCAGCCTCGACCGCTCCAAGCCGGCCGGCCTCCCGGCCGAGCTGTCGCAGATCGAGGTCGAGTACTGGAGCACGCTCCTGCCCAAAGGAGGGGCGCCGGACCCGGCGGCCCTGCCGAGCGAGGCGCTGATCTCGGAGGTCCACGTCGAGCTCTGTGCCCTGTTCTGCCGGCAGCTCGAGCGCGCAGGGGTGGCGTTCGAGCCGACGCATTTGACGAAATCGGAATGGATCCGGCGGGTTACTGAATGTGCTGGGTAATTGAATGCGCCAGGTGACCGGATGCAAGGGAACGGAATGAAAATCGTCGATCGCTGGCTCGACTTGCCAGAGCCCATCCGCGAGCTTCTGGGCTGCCGCCGCTGGGACTTCGCGTCGGAAAATCACGACGACGATTTCCACACGGACGTGCTCTTTCTGCGGGTATCCTGCGGCTCCATGGCCGACTTCGCCGGCCATGCCAGCCGCTCGGTGCTCTCGTATCATGACGGCTTCGACGCCCGCTTTTTCTATGAAGAGCAGGAAAACCGCGGTGTGATCGCGCGCCTGGTGGAGCGGTACTTCACCGACCGCCGCTGGCGCGAATCGATTCCCGGCGCAATCCGCGACGCTTCCGTTCAGCTCGACGCGGTCTTCTCGCGCCTGCGAACGCCCGAAGCGCTCCGGTATCTGTCCTTGGCCGAGCTGAGGGACCACTATTCCGCTCAGCACTCCGCGCACTTGAAGCTGTACGAGCCCTGCTGGACCGCCGAAGCGCTGCAGGCCGCCGGCAAGGGGTTGACCGAGGCGCTGATCCGGTTCCTGCTCGAGAAGAAGATTCCCCGCGAGACGCTGTTCGACGTGTTCAATACTTTGACCGTGGCCGATACCGCCTCGATCTTCGGCACGGAGCAGGAGCGGCTGGTGCAGGCGGCCCAGGCCCTGGCTGAGGATCCGGCGTTGAAAGCCATGGTGGCCGCGCACCCGGCCCGGGCGAAGCTGTTCTTCGGCGCCCCGGTGCTGCACCTCGCACGCGAGGTGTCGGCGAGCACCGGCGTCTTTGCCTATCACGGCTTCGCCCAACGTCGGCGCGCTTCGGAAGAGGACGTTCTCGAGCGCCTGGCCGAGCTGGTGTGCGACGACGCCCGCCGCGAGCGTGAGAGGATGCTCCTTGCGCGCCGCGAAGCCTCGCTCCACGAGCGCTCGCGCCTGGAGCGCGAGATTGGGCTTGGCGAGGATGAGGTCTCGCTGTTCCGCACGTATGCGGAGCTTGGCAATACCAAGGTGCTGCGGCGGATGGTGCAGCTCCACAATTTCGAATACCTCGACGCCTTGCTCCGTGAGCTCGCCATCCGCCTGGACACCTGCGAAGGGATCTTCCACTTTATGACGCCGGAAGAGATCCTCGACTGCATGGATCGCGGATGTGTTAAGAATGAAGCGCACTATCGCCAGCGGATGGAATCGATGACGTTCGTCCGGCACGAAGGCGAAGAATTCCTGCTGGCTGGCGAGGCTTCGCGTGTCTGCCGGGACGCGGTGACCGAGGTTCCGGTCCATGCCGAGGGCCGGCTCGCCGGAGTTCCGGTCTCGCCGGGGCGCGCCCGCGGCCGCGCGGTGCTGGCGGTCCGCAACGACGAGTCGCTCCGCCGCCGTTTTCGCGAGGGCGACGTGCTGGTCAGCGTGGAAACCGATCCGGACCTGGTGCCGGTCATGCGCAAGGCGGCGGCCATCGTCACCGACCAGGGCGGCATCACGTCGCACGCGGCGATCCTCGCGCGCGAGCTTGGCGTTCCCTGCGTCACCGGCGTGGTGGGCGCTACCACCACGATTCGCGAAGGCGATCTCCTGGTGGTCGACGCGCACCGCGGGACGGTGGAGGTCGTCGATTCCGCCGCGCCTGTTGGCCTGGATCGTCCCCTCCACCGGCTCGGCCAGGGAGCCTGGCCCGAGGCTAACCACACCGGCCGCAAGGCGGGGGTGCTGCACCGGTTGCGGCAGGCGGGCCATCCGGTTCCGGAGGGTTTTCTGGTCCCCGACTACGTCAGCGGCCGAAGGCCCGCGCCTGTCGTTTCGATCCAGGAGGAGCTGTCGCGCCTGGCGGCGGGTGATGCCGGCACACGTTGGGCCGTGCGCAGCTCGGCCACCTGCGAGGACGGCGGCGAGCATTCGCACGCCGGCCGCTTCACTACGCGTCTCGGGGTCGCGACCGAGGACGTGGCGCAGGCCGTCGACGAGCTTCAGCGCGAACGGCGGGACCGATCCGGGGGCGGGCCGGATGGGGAAGAGGGCTTCGAGCTGCCGGTGCTGGTCATGCGGATGGTGGATGCGACCGTGTCGGGCGTGGTCTTCACGGCCGATCCGCGGCGTCCCGACTCCGGCCAGTGGGTCATCGAGACCACGCCCGGCCTTTGCGAAGCGCTGGTCTCCGGGCGGACCCGGCCGCGCTGCGCCTATGCCCCGGCCTCCGGCGGGCCTCTGGCGGGGGAGACCTGGCTGACCCCGGAGCAGAGCGATCGGCTCCTCGGCGAGGTTTTGCGATTGCAGGATACGCTGGATGAGCGGGCGCTCGACATCGAGTTTTCATTCGCCGGCGAACAGTTGTTCGTGTTGCAGGCGCGCCCCCTTTCGCGCGCTCAGTGGAAAAGTGGTGATTCGTGATGGGAGCGCCATGACCGCGATCCGGACGGACGGCCTCTTTAAAATCTACGAGCGCCGCAACTGGCGTGGCCGCGTCGTGGAAAGCGTCGAAGCGGTGCGCGGCATCTCGTTCGAGGTGCAACCCGGCGAGACGGCCGCTTTCCTCGGCGCCAACGGCGCCGGCAAGAGCACCACCCTGCGGCTGCTCTCGGGAGTTCTCAAGCCGACGCGCGGGCAGGCCTCCATCTGTGGCCACCGCAGCGGCACGCCGGAAGCGGCGATGTGCTTTGGTTTCGTTTCCGGCAATCGCAGCGTGCTCTGGTCGCACATGACGGTGCGGCAGAGCCTCGAGATCATCGGTGCGATCTATGGGCTGCGTTCGGCGGAGCGCCGGGAGCGCATCGGCACGCTCGCGCGGGAGCTGGATTTGGAAGCTTTTCTCGGCCGGCGCGGCGGCACCCTCTCGCTCGGCGAGCGCATGCGGTGCGAGATGGCGGCGGCGGTGCTCCACCGGCCGGTGGTCCTGCTGGCCGACGAGCCGACGCTCGGCCTGGACATTCCCACCCGGCGGGCGCTGCGCGAGCTGCTGCGCGGCTGGACCAGCTCCTCCGGCACCACGCTCCTTCTGACCAGCCACGACGTCGGCGACATCGAATCGTTGTGTAAGCGCACGCTGCTCATAGCCAAGGGAGAGATCGTTTTCGACGGGCCGACCGCAACCTTAGAAAGCCAGGGGCCGTCGCTCGAAGAAAGCCTCGCCCGGTACATGGGGGAGCGGTGATGAGCCGCCCCCCGTTGACCCGCGGGGTGCGCACAGTGTTTGCGATGCTGATGCTCGCCCGCTACGAGCTCGCCGAGCTGGTCCGGCATCCGGCGCCCATCCTCATGCGCTGCCTGACCCTGCCGGTCTACGTGGTGGCCCTGACCGCGCTGTGGAACGGGCTGCACAAGGGGGGCGGCACGGCGGACGGATTTCCCGCGCTGGCCTATTTCCTGCTCACGCAGACGATCCTCGACAGCTGCCTGAACCGCTTCGGCATCGGCTCCCTGGTGATCGGGATTCGAGCCCGCTCTCTCGCGTCCGCTCTCGTGGCGGGCGCAAGGCGTGGCCCAGGGCGTCGGCCGCACCGCCGGACAGCTACTGGTGATCGGCGGCCTGGTGCAGATCTTCCTGGCGTTGACCCAGTCGGACTACCACCCGGTGATCGCTCTGCGCTGGCTGCTGGTCGTGCCGCTTCTGGCGCTGGCCGACGCGCTGGCCACCGAGGTGATGGCCGGGCTCTACGTGCGGATCGGCAAATCGGACAGCCTCCGTTTCGTCGTCACCAAATGCCTGCTCGCCTTGGGCGGCGGCTTGTATCCGTTACTCGGAGACGGCTACCGCGGAATCGGCTGGCCGCGGCAACTGCCGTTCTCGGACTTCGTTTTTCAGCCGGCGTATTTCTGTCTCTACGGGCACGCCTACGGCATGGAGACCGGGACCTGGCTCTTGCGCCTGGCGTGTTGGATGGCCCTGCTCGCGCTCGCCGCGCACGCGTCGTTCCGGCTGGCCTGGAGCGGCTTGCAGGTGTCGGGAGGATGATGCTCAAACGGGCCGCGCTCTTCGTTTGGGTCTCGGTCTCGCGCACCTTGCGCGCGGACCTCTCGTTTTTTGCCGATACGGCCGTAGGGCTGGTTTGCATGCTGGTCGTGCATGGCCTCCAGCTCTCCGCCTTCTGGCTCCTCCTGCGGCAGCTCAGCCCCGGCTCGCTCGTTCCCTACCTCGGCCAGCAGGGGGCGATGATCGTAGCCTGGGGAGCGCTGGGGGTGGGTTTCGACGGCCTGCGCCGGCTTTCGCTCGCGATCGAGAACGGCGAGATCGAATCGTATCTGGCCACGCCCCTGCCGCCGCTCCTCGTGGCCTCCACGTCCGCGTCGAGCGTGGTGGCGCTGGCCGACGTGTTCTTCGGCCTCGTGCTCCTCGGCGTCACGGCCTGGTTCGATCCGGTTCTTGCCCTGCTGGGCCTCGCATGCGTGCCCATGGCGTTCTTCACCTTCGCCGCGCTGTTCACCCTCGGTGCCGCCGCCTCGCTCCTCATGCGCCGCGGCGGGGCGCTCAGCGACTTCCTGGTGTTCACCACGTTCACACTCTCCTCCCTCCCCTCGGCCGCCGCCTTCCAGGGCAAGGCACGCCTGCTGTTGTATCTCTGCCCGGCGCTGTTCACGGCCTACCTGCCGTATGAAAGCCTCGCTTCGGCCAGCGGCTGGACCCTGCCGCTCGGAACGGGAGCGTCGATCATTTTTCTCTGGCTTTCGTCCCGTCTCTTCACGCACGCGCTTGGGCGGGCGGAATTCTCGAGCGTCGCCCGTTTGCGGCGATGAGGAGGAGAGTTAACCGTTGCACCATCCGCAGCCGAGGAGGAAGGTGCCGTTCTCCAGCGGAGTGAGCGCGATCGTCATCGGGCAGACCTTGTCGGGCTTGCCGTCCACGTCGACGGCCATGGCTTTCGTGAATTGTCCCAGGCGCAGGCCATCCTTCTTCGCCGTGGGGGCGAGCTTCAAGGCCGAAACAGCCTTGTGATAGTCGCCACGAAAGCGGCCGTACACGAGTGCCCCGAAATCCTCGCCCTGGGCGAAGGTCATCAGGATGGCCGAGGTCTTGGCGCCGGCGATTTCGAGTGGCGACCGCAGGATGACGACGTTCATCTCGTCCATCTCTTCGCCGAAGGTCGTCGCGGCGAAGCCCTGATCGAAGTGGGACGACCCATCCGCGGCCATCTTGCGGACGGCCGTCAGCGGGTCCCTTTTACAAAGGAGGGCGTCCGTCAACAGGGCTTGCGGCGTGGGTTCCGCGGCGCCAGCGGTGTCCGTGGTGCCGGGGGCAAAAGCGCAGGCAAGGCCTGCGGCAAGGGTCAATGTGGCGAGTTGGTTCAAGGGATCTCCTTCGGGCTGTTCCAACTCGACTTTACCCTATTCCAGCCCTCCCCGCCTCGTTGCGCTCTCCTTATGGAGACGCAGGGGTCATTGAGCATCAGGGTAGGGATGAAGATGTCGCGCAGATCGCCGGCGGTGGGATTCGCGGCGCTGAGGCCGCCCCGCGAGGGGCGGCCCCCATCCTTCTAGGGCTTGATCCGTGAGATGCCGGTGATGTGAGGAGTGCCTTCCAGCGGCGCATAGATGTAGATCAGTGCCGCGAACCCGGTCGCTCCAGGATAAACGACCTTCCCCTCACAGAGGAAGCAGTAGTTCAGCCCGCTGACAACCTGGATGGCAAAGGCCAGCGGGGTGTACTGAACTCCCACAAGACCATTCAATGCCTGATCGAAGACGCTTTTCGCTTCGGGGGTGATGGTGAAGCTGAGACCACCCCATGCACCAACGGAAAGATTTGCTTCTGACATAGTGCTCTCCTTTTCGAGGGTCGCGTATTAAAATTGCTCGAAACTGCCGCGGCCTTACAGTCATGAGCGTGGTCCGTGATTCCTGCGTTTGGACAAAAGCAAGGGTTGTGCCAGGCAAATCACAGAGGGGAAAGAGCTTACGGTCGGTTGTCGGCGACAGCTCCGACTGTCGGGCCGGGCTCTCCGACAACCTCCGACAACCTCTCAGCCTCTGGAGACGAGGAGGATTATCCCTGGCGTACGCCTTGCCAATGGATATTTGCAATCAAAAAAGAGAACGATCATTTCCGCCTGCACCTGCCCGATCCGCGTTCCATTTGTCTTCGTGCTCGCCGTCGCGTTCTTTGCGGCCACCGCCGCGCCGGCCATGCCCTCGCCTCGGCCAGCGGCTGGACCCTGCCGCTCGGAACGGGGGCGTCGATGGCTTTGCTCTGGCTTTCGTCCCGTCTCTTCACGCGCGCGCTTGGGCGGGCGGACTTCTCGAGCGTCGCCCGTTTGCGGCGGTGAATCTTCGTGGCGGTCGCCCAGAACTCCCGGGCAACGCTTGCCCCGGCGAGGGCAACGGCTGCCCTCGTGAGGGACACTACTGCCCCAATGGGGGCAACGGCTGCCCTCGTAAGGGCAGCATGGTCCCCTAGGAGGGCCAACGTTGCCCCCATTGGGGCCGTCGCTTCCCCCAAAAGGGCAATGGCTGCCCTTAAGAGGGCAGTCGTTGCCCCCATTGGGGCAGTAGTGTCCCTCACGAGGGCAGCCGTTGCCCTCGCGGGGGCAAGCGTTGCCCTCCCAAGGGCAGACGCTGCCCCAGGTTCGGGGAAGGGCCACGCGGGGTTGCGCAGCCGTCAGCTCTCTTCGGAGGACGGGGAGCCGCCGGTGGGAACGGCGCCGCCTGGCTCGGGAGCGGCGGGCTCCGGGTCCGGGGGGGCGGTCGACGAAGCAGGCGCGAGACCGATGGCGGCGAGCAGGTCCGGCCGGGGATAGAGGCTGACGCCGACCTCCTCCTGCAGCTTGCGCGTGCGGCGGCGGGTCGGCCGGATGCGGTAGCGGACCAGCGCTTCGCTGCGATGGCCGAGCCGGCCGCGGATCGCGCTGCGGATCTGGACGACGAGGTCCGCCCCCTTCTTGCGAGTGATCCGCAACTGCTGCGTCACGGCCTGCCGGCGGGCCTGGAGATCGTTCTGATCGTCGGCCAGGATCTTCAGGGCCAGGATCACGGCCCCGAGCTGATCGCGCAGGTCCCGCAGGGCCGGATCGCCGAGCGCCTCGTTCTCTCCCAAGGCGCTGAACAGCGAATCCCACTCCTCGCGCGTGTCAGCAAGCGACACCTTCGGCATGTCTCTCTCCTTTGTGCCCGCTCCGGGTACGTTGCTCCATCTTACGAGGAAATCGGCGGATTCGTCACGGCCCGGGCTCGACTCGTTTGACCCTTACTGCTGAGGCGGTGGGACTGGCGGGGCCAAAGCCGCCCCGCGGGGGGGCGGCACTCCATCCTTCCAGGGTTCGGAAAGAGATCTATTCTTTCGGCCAATCGTTTCGAGAACCACCGACGAAGGTTGACAGAACCTGGATCTTGTGGATCTCGTTGGGCTTCTGTTTGAGTGGATTTTTGTCCAGGATCACCAGGTCGGCGACCTTGCCCTTTTCGATGCTGCCGATATGGCGGTCGAGCCCGTTCTGCCTCGCCGGTTCTATGGTCACGGCCCGCAAAGCCTCCGCGATCGTGATGTTCTGCCCGCCGGGCATGGTGTGGGCGTCGGCGTCCGTGAGCTTCGGATAGAACCAGGTATTCCGGGTTACCGCTTGCTCGACGTACCACAGCGGGTGCGTGGGCGATACGGGAGCGTCGCTGTGCAGAGAGAAGGGTACGCCCAGTTCGAGCTCGCGCCGCGTGGCGTCGAGGCGCGCGGCCCGCCCCTTCTCGTCCGGCTGACCCGGTCCGCTCACGCCGTCGAGCATGCCCTGGAAGGCCCCTCCCCAGTAGGCGACGTGGCCGATGAGATGAGTGACGCGGACGTCGACCGGCGGCGCCGTTTTGCCGTTGCTGACAAATCGGCCGGCGCGCAGATCGGCCACCTGCTGGATCATGTCCTCTCCTGTCGCGGGGTTGCCGTCGACCGTGAAGTGGATCAGGATGATCGGACTGTCGTTCCGGGTATCCCTTTGCAAGTCCGCGAGAGCGTTCAGGACAGCCTTGATGGACCAGTCGCCGTTGACGTGGATCTGGATCGGCCAACCCTTTTTCCATAGCGGCTTCAGGTTGGCGATGAGCTGGTCTTTGGTGAAGGACAACATGCCCGTGTCGGCGCTGCCGCAGGAGCCGTTCTTGTCATAGGGCTCGTTGAGCGCCGCGGTGCACCCTTGGGTGGAGCCGTCGGCCCAGAGCTTGATACCCGTAACTCCGAAGAGCGGGTCGTCCTTGTCCCAAAGGGACGGTTCAAGCCCTTCCGGGACTCCATTCCAAGGCACGAGGGTGCGATACCGCAGCATGGGATGGGCAGGAGATTGGGAGACCAGCCTCCGGAAGAACTTCAGGAGCTCCGCCGTCCCCTTGGACCCCGGGTAGGGTGTCGTCCCGCCATTGACCATGGTGGTCACGCCGGCCCGGGCGATGTCCCGGGCGCCGGCGGCGGCACGGGCGTCGATGGCCTGCTGGTCAGGCTTGTATTTGGCCAGGGCGGCCACGAAAGCCTCGTAGGCTTGCTCCTCGATGAGCAGGCCGGTGAAGAGGCCATCCGTGCCAACTTCCCATTTTCCGGGTGGTGTCGGTTCCTTCGTGGCGGTTTTCGGGCCGCAAGTCTCTGCTTTTGCACAGATGCCCGCGGTGACGAAAGCCTGGCGGTTCGTGTAGGCGAGATGGCCGGATTGGTCGAGGATGAAGACCGGGCTCGTCGCCGAGACGTGCTGGTCAATGTACTTGGTCGGTTTCGCGCGGAAGGCGCTGGCGGACTGGTTCCCGTCGAGGGACATCCGCGAAGGATCGATCCCGCTGCCGACCCGCCACGGGCCGAACGCGATCTTCGAAACCTTCAGGTGCGTCAGAGCTTCCAGGATGGTCAGTTGGCAGTCCTTTCGCGTCTCGTACCGGTCGGGCAGGCACGGAGCCAAATCCGTGAAGAAAGACTCCTGCGCAAGCCCGTCGAGGTGGAGATGGGGTTCGACGAAGCCGGGCAGAAGAGCGTGGCCACCGAGATCGATGCGCTCAGCCGACTTCGGCGCCTGCCGCTCGATCTCCTCGCGCGTGCCGACCGCTTCGATCTTGCCGTCGCGGACCCAGACGGCCTCGGCTACGTGGTCCGCCTCATCCAGAGTCACGACGTCGCCGCCATAGAGGATGAAATCGTTTTTCGGAGCCTGCGGCCTGGAGGCCGCCGGAATCAGCAGGGCCGCAAGCAGCCCGATCCCCAGACATCTTTTCGCAGTGACACTCATCGCTATGTCTCCTTTTGTTGAACGGCGTTTCCCCAGCTATTGATCTGAACGTTCGTTGCCGTCGCGGCGCTTGCACAATCCGGCTCGATGGCCGAGAACGCGTGCAACGGACCCTTTGTACAGGTACAGGCAGGCTCGGGAGTCTTGGCGGCTGTGGCAGCCTGGAGCGGCCCTGCTTTCTACTTTGTACCTCCGTATCCCCCGCATTGGCCCCCTCCCTGGCGGCAGGAATCGAGAGATCTGTCCGGGGCTGCACACTTTGGGTTCGAGTCGTCGCGGCAGACAACGACCGTTCCTCCACAGGTCAAGGGAGGAACCTCCTTGTAGGAGCAGTCACAAGCCCACCCGGCGGGTGCCTGCACGCTAATCTTGCAGCCCTTGGGGGAGTAGTGGTAGTCGCAGTCACAATCAGCCGGGGGATTTACCACGATGTCGCTTGTTGCCGCGGGAATCTGGTGGCGTACACCAGGTTGAGCAAGCGCCAAGCCGTGCCGTGCCGCCGCTCTAACTGCCAGGCCCGGAAAGTTGGTCATGACTCCCATCGCGCCTTTTTTGATGTAGCTATCCATTGAGCTTTCTTTATCCAGCGTCCAAATGTACGCCAGGCCGATGACACCGGCGCGTTGGTTGGCAGCCCCGGTCAGAATTGCTTTGAAATAGGTTTCGGGCGCGCATGCCGAGATACCGGTCCCATAGACCCGGTTTTTGGAGGGAAGCGAGGCCAGCTTTTCGAGTACGCCTGTTGCGTTGCCTTCCTCTCCATCGATCGTAAAGTAGAATCGGTCTTTGTACTCGTTGTTCTGCGCTGCCTTGGCGGCACTCTCTATGTACTTGTACTGGGCGAGGTGAGGTGCTCCGATCACGACCTCCCCCTTGTAGCCCTTTGCGAAGAGGTTGTCGGCGAGTAAGCTCACGACGGCATGGCCCGCCGCTTCCAGCTTGGCCGTGTCCTGTGGGAAGTTCTGGCTGTCGACCTTGCTGTCGATCACTACGAGGGCAAGCTTCTCATTCGTGGCGGCATGCGCCAGAAGACTGGCGGCGGACACGCTTGCCTTGCAGCCAATGAGGCCGCTGCTCTCTTGCTTGCAGACATCGCTCTTCGACGCACACCAACAGTCGCACGGCTGTTGGCCGATGCTATGTTGGAAAACGGTAGGTTGCTGAGTACCTGGATCGAAACGCAAGTCGGCTTCGATTCCGTTGGCTCCCTGAGCAACAGCCCAGTTGACCGCCTCAATGCTGTTGGTCATGTGAGCGATGGCATAGAAGTCTTTGGGCTTGGCGGCGGATGGACCCGCGAGGAGACCCGCTAGCGTGGCAATGAGTAGAAGATGGCCGGCTCGGCAATGCATGGTTTCCCCTTTCGTTGGGATGGTTGTTCTTCGGTAGGGTTGGTTTCAAACATCAAGCGCAGCGCCGTGATGTCTACGGTTGGTCATGGGCAAAGGTTGTGCCAGGCAAACCACGGAGGGGAAAGAGCTTACGGGCAGTTGTCGGCGACAGCTCCGACTGTCGGGCCGGGTTCTCCGACAACCTCCGACAACCTCCGAGCCCTTGGAGCCGAGGCGGATTATCCTTGGCACACGGCTTGCTGAAGGCTGTCGCAGCGGAAGAAAGTTGCTTCAGATCCTCTATTTTCTCAAAAGGAGAATGTCATGAGTGCAGAAAAAGTTGGCGAAGGTCCAGAAATGCAATACAACGTAGATGTCAACAAGGTAATCAGTGACGTGTTTGGAGCGGCCAAGAACCGGAACGACCTGGCTGTCCAGATTGAAAACGGGACCCAATACGAATTCTTCGTGAAATACAAAGTGAATCACGGGGTTACGTCCTCGACCAAGGGTGATGAAACCTTGAGTCCGCCAGTTGAATCGATTGCTTCGTCTTACACGGTGGGCATAAAAGCAAAAGGCGAAGGATCCAACATAGTGTTCTTGCTTGAGTTCGCTAAATCATCAGGTATCAAACCTGTCAATTTCATGGCGGCGACACCAGTCAACAAGCAGAATTATACCAAGTGCGATACGATCTCCGCCGCCGCATCCATGGATAAAGTCACCGGCAGGTTAGACAAATGCGATAAACACTACGCGGACAATGGTCCCGTATACTTGGATGTGCATCCTGCCGAAGGTAAAGGGCCCATCAACTGTTACGCACAGATGACGATCACCGGTGCGAGTCCGGCAGTCTGCATGTTCCGTATAAAAAAGGGTCAAAAACCCGCCTCGTAGGAGTCTGCGAACGAGGTAACGTGCGAGACCCCCAGCGGCCGTGGGACGCAGCCGGAAAGGAGAGGTGTCACCGTTGGCGCACGCGTTGCAACAGGCGTTGGAGAAAGACGTTCGCAACCAAAGGAGAACGATCATGACCGACTATATCTGGCAGTTGGGAATCGATTGGAACGCGATTCAAACCGGGGGCGTGGGTTACCTGCGCGGAGGCCTCGGCAGGGAAGTGACGGTCAACGACGCGACCACGTTCGTACCCTTGCCGGGTACTCATTCAGTGCAGACCGGCGACCAAATCACCTTCCGGATCTTCGATGTGACCTCACCTACGCCGCCTACGCCGTCTGGGAAGTGCGTAACCGCGATCGGGTCTTTCGGTATCGACTCTCAGGCAGCGGTCATGGGCCAACAGGACGACAAACCGTGGTCGGACAACACCCAGCTCACCATCGGGCCGCTGCACGAACCAGCGGCGAATGGCTCACTTTTCGGAAACGCTCACTGCTCCTGGGACTCGAATTCTGTGGCGGTGGCTAATTCGGGGCGTTTTCTGCTGACCGTTTACTTGCAGGCGACCGGGATTGATGGCGTCGTACGCCTTTTCAACCATGATCCCGAAATGGTCGTGGGGGGGATGGGGGGGTGATTCCCGTCCTCCTCACGGAGCGGTCGAGGCGGGAGCCAGCCGGACCAGGAGCCTGTGATAACGCACGTCACCCCGCAGCGCGAGGAGCTCCGGATCGCGTTGCACGTCGGCCAGGGAATAGCCGTTTTGCAGCGCCTTTTCTAACATTGTGAGCGCCGGCTCGCGGCGGCCGCAGACCTCATGGGCGACGACGAGCCGGAACTGGGCGTCGGCGTCCTTCTGCGCCAGCCGCTCGATCTCCCCGCTGGCTGCGAGGGCAGGCCCACAGTCCCCGCGCTTGGCCCGGTAGACCGCGCGCCGGCTCAGGAGGGTGGAGTCCCGCGGCGCGGCGCTCAGCGGATCCGCCAGGAGCTGGAGGGCCCGCGAGTAAGCCTCGCGGGCTCGTGCGCCGCCCTCGGGCAGAAAACGGCAGGCGTCCCCGAGATTGCCCCAGAGGAGATAGCTGTTGGCCCCTCCCGGCAGCTCGAGCGCCTGCTCGTAGGCCTGGGCTGCCTGCGGATAGAGCCCCTGGGCGAAGTAGAGGCCTCCCAGGTTGGAGTAGAGCGACGGTTGGGGCTGGATCTCCAGCGCTTTCTGAAACTGGGCGGCGGCCTTGGCCAGGTCGCCCTGGGTATAGTAGGCGGCCCCCAGATTGCTGTAGCCCTGATAGCCGTCGGGGGCCAGGCGGATGCTGCTCTGGAAGGCCGTGATGGCCGGGGCGAGGCGGCCGGTGCGCAGATAGAGCGCACCCAGGGTGTCGTAGAACAGGCGGTCGGGGCGAAGGGCAATCGCACGCTGATACGCGGCTTCCGCCAGGTCGAGCTGGGTCCGGGCCTCGTACAGGATGCCGAGAGCGAACCGGGCATCGGCGTTGCCTGGTTCGAGCTGGATGGCGTTTTCGATCTCCCGCTCGGCCTCGTCCAGACGCCCGAGCGAGGTGTAGACGAATCCCAGACTCACCCGGGCCGACGCCAGATAGCCGTCGAGCGCCACGGCCCGCTCGGCCAGCGGCAGGGCCTGGTCCAGCCACATCCGGTCCTTGCTCTGACCCACGAACTTGAGCTGGTAGGCGCGCGCCAGGGCGGCGTGGGCCGCCGCGTGGTTGGGGACGCGGCCGATGATCTGCCGGAAGTCCGCGATGGCCTCGTCGAGGTTGCCCGGCTTGTCGTAGCGGCGCAGCGCCGCCTGGCCCTGCTCGTACAGCTCATACGTGCCGGCGGTACGGTGGGGCGTTGGCAGGCGCCCGACCTGCCAGGCGAGGGCCAGGGCCAGGAGGAGCGCGCCGACGACGAAGCCGGCAGGGCGCAGGAAGGCTCGGCGGCCGTGCGGGAACGTGGCGCTGGGCGGCTCCCATCCCGCGGGCCGTGGCCGCCCCTCGACAAAGGTGGCCTCGTCATCGGCGCGATCAGTGCGATCCGTGCGATCACGATCAGGTGATCGATCACGACCAGATAATGCGGCGGCTTCCGCCCGCGGTTGCGGCACCGGCAGCCCGGCGGCGGCCTCCTGGAGGCGGACGGCAACCTCGCCGGCGTCCCTGGGGCGCGCGTTCGGTTCCTTTTCGAGCAGCCGCTCGACCAGCGCGGAGACTTCGGCGGGGATTTCCGCGCGCAACCGCCGCGCCGGCAGCGGGCGGTAGTTGCAGACGCGGGCCAGGGTGGCCGCGGCGGAGGAGGCGCGAAACGGCGCCTCTCCGGTGAGCATTTCGTAGAGCAGGGAGCCCAGCGAAAAGAGGTCCGAGCGGGAATCGAGAGGCAGCCCCAGGATCTGCTCGGGCGACATGGCGTAGCTCGTGCCCACCACCGTCCCTGGGTGGGAGAGCGTCGCTTCCTGCTCCACCCCCTCGGGAGACAGCGCCCGCGCGATGCCGAAGTCGAGGACTTTGGCGTGACCGTCCGCGGTGATCATCACGTTGCCCGCCTTGAGATCGCGATGCAGAATGCCTTCCGCATGGGCGGCGGCGAGCCCGCCGGCGATCTCGCCGCCCCACCGCAGGGCGTTCCTCAAAGCGAGCGGACCGGCGGTGAGGAGCTCGCGCAGCGACTTGCCCACCACCAGCTCCATGACGAGCCAGTCGCCTTCCGGCGATTCCACCAGGTCGTAGATCCGGACCACGGCGGGATGGGTGAGCCGGGCTCCGGCCTCCGCCTCGCGGCGGAAGCGTTCGCGCGCCCCCGGCTGGTCCAGGATCTCCGGCAGGACGTGCTTGACCGCCACCGGCCGTTTCAGCCGCCCGTCCCAGGCGCGCCAGACCTCTCCCATGCCGCCGGCGGCGAGCCGCTCGACGAGCCGGTAGGGGCCCAACGCTTCCGTGGGTGCGGGCTCCTCCCGGCTCAAGGTTTTTCCTCCCGGCTCAAGGCTGTTCCTTCCGGCTCATGACGGCTTCAGGCCGAGCTGTTTCATCCGGCGCCGGATTCCGGCTTCCGAAACGTGCAGCATCGCCGCCATCTCGCGCGGTCGGCCGCCGCAGCGTTCCCCGGCCTCGGCGATCTCCTCACGGCTCAGGTCCATCGCCTTGCGCGTGCTCGGAAAAGCGTCGAGCAGGAAGTAAAGCGACGGGCGCGAGATGCCGAGCTGATGAGCCGCCGCCCGCGGCTCCCAGCGGTTGGCCGCGAGCGCCGCGAGCAGCTCCTCTTCCGTGACGTCCTGCGGGCTGCGGAAGACCGTCCGCCCTGGTGCGGACGTGGGGTCGCGTGAGGTGGGCCGGGCCGGCGGCTCCAGGAACGGCCTTTCTTCGCGCAGCAGATCCTCGATTGCCGGCGGCAACTGGGGGTCCGTGCCGGCTTCCGCGGCGCCGCGGCTGTCGATGGCCAGAGAGCGGGCCACGTTGCGCAACTGGCGGACATTGCCGGGCCACGGGGCCGCGGCGAGGCGGGCGATCCACGCCGCGGGAGGCCAGGGCTGCGCCTCCGGGCCTGAATCCGTCAGGCGGCGCTCCTCCTTCACCACGGCGAGCTCCTCGCGCAGGAAGTGAAAGAACAGCCGCCCGATGTCGTCGCGCCGCTCGCGCAGAGCGGGGAGGCGGATGGCGTACCCGCCCAGGCGATGCAGGAGCGGAGCCCGGAAGCGTCCGGCGGCGATGGCCTGCTCGAGATCCGCGTCGGTGGCGGCGAGAACGCGCACGTCGACGCGCGCCGTCTCCTCACTGCCCAGCGGCTGGATCTCGCCGCTCTCCAGGGCGCGCAGCAGCAGCGGCTGCACTTCCTGGGGAGTCTCGCCGATCTCGTCGAGAAAGAGCGTGCCGCCGTGGGCGCTGCGGAAAGCGCCCCGCCGCGCGTGCTCGGCGCCGGTGTAGGCTCCCCGCGCAGCCCCGAACAGCTCGGCGGCGGCGAGCGACGCGGGCAGTGCGCCCATGTTGAGCGCCAGGAAAGGCCGGTCGCGCCGGCTGCTCGCGCGATGGAGAGCCGCGGCCACCAGCTCCTTGCCGGTGCCCGATTCGCCGCGCAACAGCACGGGGACGTTGAGGTCCGCGACCCGCGCGATCTGGCGGCAGAGGTCGAGAAGGGGATCGCTCAGGCCCACCAGGCCGTAGCGTGGCAAGCTGCCGGGGAACACGGGGCGGAAGCGGTGAAGCAGGAGGACCACGTAGCCGGCCAGCAGAAGAACCACGCCGCGGTCCACCTCGGCGGCCGACAACGAGACCTCGCTGTCGACCGGCGTGCCGTCAGCGGCAAGGGACATCGGCGAGCCGCCCCTGAGCAATTGGACGCCGCCGCCGGCCGCCGGCCGGAGGAGCCAGGGACGGCGGCTGAGATAGGGGACGGCGAGTGGCTGGAAGGCCGGTTCGCCTGGCGGGGCGAACTCCGGTTCCGCCCGCGACAAGAGCGCTTCCCGGCCCGACGACAGATCGAACAATGCCGCCCGCTCGCCCACCCGCTGGTTCTGGGGGTGGCCGAGGATCGTCAAGCCGGGAACGGTGAGCGAAGGCAGGGCCTTACCCGTTGGCGTTGACCACGTCTGTGTCTCCAGACGGCTCTCGCTCTTGGGCCCCATCCTGCGTGATCTCCCCTATTTTTCTGCTTGAGTGGGCGGCAACTTTAGTCCTTCGTAAGTAGGAGGTCAACGGCTCGGTGTGAAGGTATTGTTCTCCAGGGCGGGCGGGCTTCAGCCCCCACGGCCCCTGGAGGCGCCGCGGCGGCAAGGCAGGCGAAGGAAGGACATCCGCCAGTGAAGAGCCGCCGAGATCGCCGGCGGCTCGCCGTTTCCCCCTGATCGCACCTACATTCATAGGAGAGGAGCCGGTGCCCCTTCGCCGCGGTTTGGAACGAGTCACCCGCGGCTCTCCTCGCCCTCAGCCGGAGGCATAGAATGAAAAGCTTTGCGCTTGTGATGAACGCCCTGGGGAAGATCACTCTGTCCGCACTCCTCTCGTGCCTGGCGGGCTCTCCGCTCTTCGGGCAGATCCGGCTCGAGATCATCCAACCCACGCCCCGACCACAGGACGCCAACTTCGCCCTCGCCGGGACCACCGGCTTCTCGGTCTCCTTCGTCATCCCGGACGAGTACCGGCTCTATGCCACCACCCACGTGCCGCGGCTCAAGTGGAACGCCGCAAAGACCGGGCTGGAGGACCTCTTCTTCGATACGATCAGGATGAGCTGCTGGTACACCAACGACCCCCGGACCTGGGATGGCCGTTGCGTCGACTCGGTCGGCCTGTTCACCAAGAAGGTCAACTGCGGCGGCAACCCGTCCTGTGAGTGGGACGGGCGCTGGAACGCCTACCCTGGCAGCGCCAACGTCTCCAAGTACCCGGTCACCTGGCTGTGGCCGAAGCAGAACGATTTCGGGGTGGCCGGATTCACACCACTGCTGTCCAAGAACAAGATCAACTCGGTGGTCCTGCAGCCCCAAGGCAGCTCGTGCGGTACCACTTCTCCCTGCCCGCCCAAGACCGGTGCCGAGTCGGTCTGCCACTCGCACAATCCGGACTCCTACGCCACCGGCGCGGCCAATTCGAAGGCGGTTCAGGTGTACTACAGCGGCGGGGTGTCGCGCTGGTTCATGGCTTTCAACGAGCAGATCCATGCCGAGGACAACCAGGGCTTCAACAGTTCCGACAACTGGCGCATCCTGTGGGCGAGGTCCGAGGACGGCAAGAGCTGGACCGTGGATCCGGCCATCCTGTTCCGCAGCGTGTCGGAAACGAACACCGGCTACTGCGGGCTGGGTCTACTGGTGACCGACATGTTCCTCGACAGCGGCAACTTCTACATGACCTTCACCGATGTCGGAACCAGTGCCGTCTATCTGGTGCGCAGCCCGATCGCCACCCCCTATGGCACGAACCCCGGCTACGGCACCTGGAGCATAGCGGCGCTGCCGCTGGTCAACGGCCAGTGGACCTGGAAGGCCCTCACCTTGGGGGTGCAGCAGAATCTGGCTTCGCTACAGGCGGCCAACATCCTGCCGAGCCGGATGTCGAACCCCGGTTTCACCGTCAAGCAGTCGGACATCGGCCAGGTGTTCACCTCGGCCGCACCGGGAAGCGCCTCGCGTTACATTGCGCTGACCAGCGACGTCCAGTCCGGCCAGCCGGCGGTGCTCCAAGTTTGGAGCACGAACTCGCTCAACAAGCCATTTCAATACGAGAGCACGGTCGATATTTCGGCCGTCTCGGTGGGCGGCAACGGGCTCGAGATCGCGTTTACGCAGTACCACGACAATCTGCCGGCCTCGCCCCGGCTGGTCGCCAACCAACTCGACTTCTGGATCGTCCAGAACCTGACCAACCCGGAGGTTCCGGCCGATGTGACCCCGAGCGTCTCGGTCAGCCGCTTCACCGCCCGCCTCCGAGGCGGCATCTACGGCCAGTAAGGTGCGTCAGAGGGACCGGTCCCATCTCTGGGCGCTCCCGGAGAATCCAGCCGGTCCCGAAGGACGTACCCTCTCCAGGAGGAACTGCGCATGCCCTGCCCCCGAGCGGTGTCGTTTTTCGTGCTTCTTGTCTTCCTGGCGTCCGCCGGTGCCATGGCCCAGGGCGGCCAGACGGGGGCGGTCTATGCCATGACCAACGCGGTGGAAGGCAACGAGGTCGTCGCCTGGAGCCGCAACGGCAAGGGGCTCCTCACCCGTCTGGGTTCCTTCGCGACCGGCGGGTCGGGGAGCGGGGGAGGGCTGGATCCCCTGGGATCGCAGGACGCGCTGCGCCTGAGCGACGACCGCCGCTGGCTCTTCGCGGTCAACGCCGGGAGCGACGACGTTTCCGTCTTCCGTGTGACCGCGAGCGGTCTGGAACAGGTAGACCGGTTTCCGTCCGGCGGAAGCTTCCCCGTCAGCGTGACGCAGAGAGGGGACCGGCTGTACGTCCTCAACGTCGGGGGAGACGGCCATCTCGCGGGGTTCACCCTGGGATCGGACGGCCGGCCGAGCCCGATCCCGGGCTCCGTCCTCTCCCTCGAGCTGGGGGGCGGGAGCCCTCCGAATTCTCCTCCAAATACGGGCGACGCACCTTCCCAGGTGGGCTTCAGCCCCGACGGACGTTGGCTCCTGGTCGTGGACAAAGGGCGCGACCTCCTCCTCACGTTTCCACTGGATGACCAGGGGCGGCCGGGAGACCCGGTGGTGAGCCCTTCAGCGGGCCGGCTTCCGTTCGCCTTCCGGTTCATGGACGGGTTCCTCGTGGTGGCCGAGATCTTCGGACGGTCCCCCTCCCCGAGCCCTGCCGGTGCCTCGGCGGCCTCCTCCTACGCCCTGGGGGCGGACGGCCGTCTAAGCACGATCACCGCCTCCCTTCCCACCGGCCGGACGGCCCTCTGCTGGATCGACGCGTACGGCCGGTATGCCTGGGGGACGAACACGGGGGACGACACCTTGACCGGTTTCCAGGTCGACCGCCGGGGCCGCCTGACCCTGATCGGCTCGCAGGGTGTGGCGCTTCGGCTTGGCAGTGGGCGGTTTCCCCTCGAGATCGCCGTCACGGCGGACGGCCGCTTCCTCTATACACTGAACGCCGGGACGGGCACCGTCGGGATGTTCCGGATTCTGCCGAACCGCCGCCTGAAGCCGCTCGGCGAGGCGCGGGGGCTGCCGGTCCTCAACGGCGTTCAAGGGCTGGCCGCCTGGTAGGGGTCTGTCAACGCAGGATAGACACACCCCTACCCCCGCCAGGCCCAGGATCTCGCCGACCGCCCCCCCGAGGTTGTATTGTTCCGGAATCGGTATTGTCTCGGAATCGGTATTGTCTCGGAATCAATAAGCGCTGGGATCTGGCCTGATGCCAGCCGCCCGAGCCTGCAAGAGGGAGGAACGATGAGCTATCTGGATGTACCGCGCATCCACTTCGGAGGCCTGTTCTTCACCAACCCGAGCACCATCAACAACTACGACGCGAGCTACAACCCGTCGGTCCCCCTCACCAACTCACAAGGCGGCTACATCTCCAATCCCCCGGCCGGGCAGCCGGGGGGCTGGAACCCCCTGGGAGTCGCCCAACTGTACCTGTCGGAATGCACGGTGCTGTCGGCCGTGGGGCCGGGTGGCACGGCCGTGTCCGGCGACCCGATCGTCGGTGCGCTCGTGGAATCGCCCAGCCCGGCCACCCCCAAGCCCCGGCCGGACGGCCTGGGCAATTACGACGTCGCCAAGATGGTGGACCTGGACCCCGACCAGCAGGGCCGGTCGGCCGTGTACGGGCTGCGGATCTACGTCACCCTGCCGGACGGCAGCGGCTTTTCCGGACTGATGTCCGTGCCGGAGCTCCAGGAAACCAACCCCCGGGTCGTGCCGCCGCCTCCGCCGCAGAGCAGCTGGTTTTTCGTGGGCACATGGATGGGCCAGATCACGGACGTGACCTGGAACGCGGGAACCTCCTCTTCTTTCCTCACTCAGTTCCAGAAAGCCTGTCCACTCGGGGTCGCCGTCAAGCTCACCGTCGACCTCCATCAGAACGACCCCGCCAGCAGCAACGCCACGGGCAACATGTTCTACTACGGACGCGTCCTGGGAAGCCTGGGTCCGGTCCAGCCGGGCGAGCTCGCCCAAGTGGTCCCCGGACGGCAGATCGCGACACCTCCGGCCCCTTCCCCGCAGGACTTGACCGCCGCGATGCAGCAAAAGGCGGCCAGCCACGGCGCACAAGCAGCCGGTGCCACGGCGCCAAGCCCGGGCGCGGCCCCGGATCCGGCGCTGACCTGGAACATGGCGCCGGCCCAGGTGAGCCAGGTGACGGGAGGCTGCTCCATGCTGCACGTGGACCTCGGAGGCTCGCTCCAACTCCAGGCCGCGCAGGACGCGAACGGCCTCTTGTCCTCGAACGGCCAGTTCCTCCAGGATACCGGCATCTCCATTGGGTTCTTGACCGGTGCGGGTGATTTCCAACCTCTCGCGAACGGCCAGGGGATCAGCTTCGCGGACCAGTACGTTCCTCTCAATTCATCGAACAAGCAGGTCAGCCTGGTGACCAGCTCCGGCCTGGTGGACGTCGCCCTCGAGCCCTCCGAGGTCACCCTCGTCGCCCAGAGCCCGCTGGCCATAACGGTGAATGGCACCACGGTGCTCCAGGAGCCGGCGGACGGGCTCTTGATCGGAAGCCAGCCTTTCTCCGTGCGCCTCACGCCGGGCGGCACTGCCACCGTTCAGGTGATGGCCCGCCGGTTCGGCCTGCCGGTCGCCGGCCAGGAGCCGCTCACCACGCAAGTGAGCACGATCATCAATAAGCTCGGACAAACCGCTCCGTCCTCAAATGTCGCCGTCGCCTGGAGCAACCCCACCGACAGCAATGGGCTCGGTACGCTCACCGTGTCCACGGTCGCGCAGGATCCGGTCCTGCCCGCGTACCGCGATCCAATGGACAGCCAGGTCTATTTCGTGTCGTTCACGGACCCTTCCGGACAGCCGGTCGGCGACGGCAACGCCAACGTGTCCGTCCTGCGCTTCCAGGGCTACACCGCGCCGGCCGTTCCCACCTGGGAGCAGGACGTAGGCCCCGTCCTCCAAGCCTACGCCCGCCTCTACCCCGGCATGGAGAGCATCTTCAACATCGGCAACGAGGCCCTCGTCAGCCAGTACGCCCCCAAGCTCCTGGCACGGATGAACCTTGCCGTCTTTCAGGATCCGATCTACATGCCGGTGACGCGCGACCTGTCACCCCAGAAAGTGGCCATGATCGTGGCCTGGCTGAAAACGCAGGTGCAGCCGCCAACCTGAGCGGTCCGAACGGCGGGCCGGGCGCAGGATAGAATGGCGGCGTGCTCCGCCGCGTCCTCCGCCTGGCCCTGTTCGCCGCCCTGCTCCTGACGGCTGTCACCCTCGCCTTCCTGCTCTTCGGCCCCGAGCCGTCCAACGACCGCGACTGGACCCCGGACCAGGCGCGGCTCCCCTGGGCGGAGCTCGCGGGGCGCCGGGTCGAGGTCCACAACGTCCGCAACGCCCGCTATCGCTCGGAGGAGGACTATGACGTCGCCTGGGAGGACCGCTCCTACGACCTCGACCGTCTTCAGTCGGCCTGGTTCGTGGTCGAGCCGTTCGAGTCTCAGCGCTGGGAGGGGCCGGCTCACACCTTGATGAGCTTCGGGTTCTCGGGGGGCGAATACCTTGCCATCTCGGTCGAGATCCGCAAGGAGAAGAAGGAGGGGGAGTTCTCGCCCTGGAAAGGGTTGCTCCGCCAGTACGAGGTCATGTACGTCGCCGGCGACGAGCGCGACCTGATTCAGCTTCGGACGAATTACCGGCGCGATCCGGTTTATCTCTATCCCGTCCGTGCGTCGCGCGAGCGGATCGAGCAGCTGTTCGTGAGCATGCTCCGCCGGGCCAACCACCTGCGGCAGCAGCCCGAGCACTACAACACCCTCACGAACACCTGCACCACGAACATCGTCCGCCACGTCAACGAGCTCGTCCCGGGGCGGGTCCCCTGGAGCTACAAAACCCTTCTTCCCGGCTACTCGGCTGAGCTGGCCTACGACCTGGGCCTGATCGACACCGAGCTCCCGTTTCCCGCGGCGAAGAATCACTTTCGGATCGACGACGACGCCCTGAGGGCCGCGGGGCGGGAGGATTTCTCGCGGCGGATCCGGCAGGGGTTGTGAGGCGCCTGTCTGTCGGAGCTATTGCTGCCACAGCCCGGCCACGAGCCGATATTGCCCGAGATTCCGGCCCCTTCGTCCGCCCGAAGCTTGGCGGAGGCCCCCCCCTGGGAGCGCTGGCATCCCTGCCGGCCTGACTAACTTTTTCGTCCTTCTTCGTCGAGCTTCTTCAGGCTTGCCGGCCAGCGGTTTTGCGGCCCGAAGGGTCGCGAGAGCTCAGCCCAGGGATGAGGCCGAAGGCCGATTCCCTGGGTCAACAGGGTCCCACAGTCCTGCGGCCTGAAGGGCCGCGAGAGATTTTTTGACGCGGTGCGCGAAGCTGGACTTTTCTGCTTGGCCGGTCCTGTTGCCCCATCCTCGGCGGCCTTTCCGCCAACGCAGCCGATTGTGGTCGCGAGACTCATCGCCGATATCGCCATTGCCAACGGCAAGAGAGTAGAACGCCGGTGCCTGGACATCCGCCCGGTCTCCTTTGTTCGATTGGCCACAGGCTTCCGAGTTGTTCACGCGAGTTGCCCCAGATCCGTCGCAATCTCCCCGCATCCATCACGATGCAAAACGATCCAGCGTAACTCTCAAGCATCCGTCGCGTTGTACTTAGATCCGTCGCGTACTCTTTGTATCTGTCGCGACGTCCTTTTATCCGTCGCGAAATGCAAGGATTCGTCGCGAAATCTGCGAATCCATCGCGTGCTAATTTGCTCTGGCGCGTAGCTCTTTTATTCGTCGTGATGTCGGCGCATCCGTGGCGTTGTTTTTGGATCTGTCGCGAAATCCCGGGAGGCGTCGCAATGTAGATTGCGGCGTCGCGATGTTCTTTTCCCCGTCTCGATGTTGGCTTAGGCGTCGTGATATTCTTTTCCCCGTGGCGATGTTGGCCTAGGCGTCGCGATGTAGATCGCGGTGTCGCGATGTAGAAGACCCTGGAGTGAATCCGGAGAGATTGCGACGGATGGGCAGGTTGTGGCCTGGGATGAAAGGCGGCTTCCCGGCGCTTTCCGCTCGCCTTGGCTCGTCTGTCGCGATCTTGCACCGAAGAAGATCGCAATGGGGGCGGCTGGGCGGGGGCGCCGCGAGGGAACACAGGTCTGAGAAAGTCGAGACAAGCCGAAGAGCGACCGGCTCGACTCCTTCAAAATCGTCGGCTTGCTGAGCGGAATTCATTCTGCTTTCTGTCGGTCGCCCCCCCTGGAGAGACGCCTTGCAGGCGTCGTGGCGCCCCGTAGGGGTGCGGGCATAAAGCCTGGCGTTTCAACGCCAGGAAAGAGCCCATCCCCCATCTCCCAAAGCCCTGTAAGGGCGACGGCATCCCGGTTCAAGCCTCCGCCCCGATGGGGCTTGTTGGGGAGGAGAGGGGAGACTCCGGGGAGACTCCTCTCCTGGCGTTGAAACGCCAGGCTTTATGCCCGCACCCCTACGGGGCGCCCAGATCCTTGCCTTCAGAGCGGCAACGTTTTGTCGGCTTTGCCTTTGGCTGTGACGCACTACCCTAGGTGACTCCTCGCTGCCCCTGGAGGAGCTTGCTGGCAACCGTCTCGCTAACCCGAAGGCTCGTATGCGCCTTGGGGAATTCAAGGGTGACAAAGGAGATGGGGCCGGGGCTCGGAGCCGACACCGTGATGTCCTGCCAGGGGATGAGAACCGGACCGGCGCCGATTCGAAACGGGGCGGCGACATTCAGGTACAGCCCCGATGCTGTTGCGCCGGCGATGAGTGCGCCGCCGCGGTACCTGCTTCGGCCGACATAGCCCGCGAACGTGAAAGTGGCGCCCTCAAATGGGCCCGTCTCATAAAGCCGTCGCAGTCGCCTCCAGCCTGAGACCGAAGCGATGCCGTAGCAGATTGCCACCCAGAGGACGACAAACCAGACGACGGCGGCGGCGATGATGCTGAATACGAGACCCGTGGTTGTTAGCACACTGCCCCTTTACCGCTGCCTTCGCAGCGCCCGTGGCTGGAGAGCTCGTCTGGCACAGACGGCGAAGAAGTCGCGAGCATAGCGGCTGGCGCCTAGCGCTGACGGAGCTCACCGGGGACGACCGCGCAAAGCGCGGTTGGCGTCCTGTGCAGCGACCGGGTTAGCCAGCTTAATGGCCTCGCGTATTTTTTCGCATGCAGGTTCGAGTGCCGCAGCCAGATTCGTCATGGTGTGGTCATAAGCAGCAGTGGTAACACCCGCCAAGTCGGTAGGGAGGCTCACAGCCGTGCCCTTTGGTCTAACAATGAATGCGCGATTGCGGCTTAACCTTCCAGTGAATAGTCCTAGCTCAAAGATCACATTGTCCCGTGCTACTGGCTTCGCCTCACCGCGGCTCAACAAGCTGTCGTCGGGAGTGAAGACGAATATACCAAAATCGTAGGCGGCGACAGCGGCCTCTAATGCTTCAAGCGTGTGAGTCCCGAGTCCAAAAACAGTACCTTGATTCCATATTTCTACGTTAAATTGCTCTGCGAGACTTGCCTGTAGTTTTCTTGCAATGCTGAGTCCTTCTGTGGACGAACCGATGAATATTTTCGGTAGATCATTGGCCTGCTGCGGATTGGCATCCGACATGATGCGGCCACACTCACCGAACAATGTCTCAAGAGCGCTAAACTGCTTCGCTGATAAGGGTCTATCCCCTGAGACAAGACGGCTTCTGCATTCGTCACAGAACGCACCAGCTCGCATGCTCATAAGGAGATCTAATTTCTGAACTTTTCGATCATAGATGCAACCACGAGTATCATCATGATTTTTGTGATGGGGAGCGATAAAGCAGTGCGCATAACGTGCAAAGTAGTACAAGAAGTACGCTTGCATCTTTGCCTGCGGGATAATCAGATCCGCAACGTTTGCCGTCGTGATGACCCCCAAACCGGATTCGGCACGGCTGCTGCCAAAGAGATTCGAGTAGTCGTTCCCATCCACAGGTGCGTCCACGACTCCCACCATGAACGGATGGAACCCACGCATGTGATCACGCACTGACTGCATCGAGTCCAGAAAATTCGGCGCGTGTATTCTTTTGAATGAGAGCATCTGAAAGCCTTGCTCTGTATCAGGAGGTAGACGAGAGTAATCGAACTCCCCCTGAAGGCCGTTACAGAGGGCCAGCGCTTCCTGTACAGAGGACTCTTCCCGCTCCCCAATAAGCACAACCTCTATTGGCATTCTGGCCATAGCAAGTCCTTAGATGGCTAGACTAGACTAGACGCCCAACGGGTCCGCTGGAGCAGCCGGGATGGGTGTCGGCGTCCCCTCTCTGTCCCTAAGCGTTGTTGGATCTTCTTGGTCAGGTGGAAATAGCTCAAGCAGCTTGGCTCCAATCGTCTTGACCTCCTCATTCGCCGCAAAGTTGTCTATCTCACGGAGACTCAGATGGCTTCGTTCCAGTAGACGACCAAGATCCTGTAGTCGGTAGAAGAGTTTATAAAAACTATCACTTTCCTTCTGGTACCGTATTGTTTCCGCCAGTGCTGTATCAAAAGCCTTTGATTGATCGGCAAGCGAGATCTCGCCAGTAGCAGCAAGACGAATTAGAGCAGCAGCGTCGTTGACGAAGAAATTTTCTGCTGCGTTGGCGAAACCGAACAGGTGACCTTGCGCTCGACCATAGACAGGATCACGAGTTAGTGTCTGAACACGGTAGCCAGCTACCAGATCTATTTTATCCGGTTCGATTAGACGAAATGAGGAGCGTGCCGCTAGATCTGCAGCTTCCTTAAGAGGGGCATCTCTGAATAACTTGAGAATTTGGAGCGTTCTTGCCCAGTTATGACGCACAGAGCCGAGCGCATATTCCACGTTTGCCGCGAAGCGATCGACGCCACCTTCCAGATAGCGAGCGCGAACCATCTCGTGCTCCTTCTGCCGGCAATATGTGCGTTGGCCCAAGAAATAGGCGAGAAGCACAGCGCTCAAGGTCGCAAGCGGCCCAAGGAGGGTAGACCATTGGAACGGATTGGGCATGTCTATCTCCAATCTAGGCACCTAACCTTTGAATCGATGGTCGCCAGCTTTAGCTTCCGATCTGCCTTACCGCTACACCACCAAACCCCAAACAAGGTAGATCCGAGAAATCGCCATGGCTCCATGTGCTGAGATTGCCGTAAGTTACGTTGACTCTACGCGGATTCTTTATCCTCGTCAACCCTGCTTTGATGGGCCGCGAAAGCAGCCTGGAGGAGTAGGTGGAGGGCGTCTGCTTACAGGGCTGGCTGCAGCGCTAAAGGCTTGATTCGACTACAGAGGATGAGAGAGCCTTCTGCACGGTCCCTTCATGGAGGTGGTGCGGTCGTACGCCCTTGTCGCGGCGGCGGGCCGCCATGCACCCCCGAAGCTCTCCTAGGAACCCGAACGAGCCGCTCGCGGAACCCCACGGAAGGCTCGTTCCGCCCGGCGAGCCGATTTTAGGAGCATTAGGCCCTCGAGCTTGGTGCTCGCCTGGGTTAGGGTACGAGAGAGGTTCCTCTCTGCTACGATCGGTAAGTTATCGTGCAAAGTCCGCCATGGATACTCCGCGCCTGAAGTTCCCGCATCGTAGAGCCGCTACTGCCCAGGCACCGCCTGCCGGCGGACCGGCGATGATGAACGGAGTAGCCTACCAACTCCTCTGGTCGCTCCTTCGTGTATGGAAGGCGACTGTCTCGGATGTCCTGGAAGGTCCATCCCAACTTCAACCCCGAGGGGTGACCGTCATCCTTGAGCCACCCGAGGGGGGAGATCTGGAGATCCCGGGTGCTGTCGAGCAGATCAAGGCCCGGTCGAACGGCGGCTCTTGGAGACTGGAAGAGGTCATTCAGGATGTCCTCCCAGACTTGTACAAGGCTTGCCGCGCAAGAGAGACGCTCATGCGCTATCGCTTTGTTACTGAGGGCTCCATGGGGCAGTGGGAGGACGTCTATGAAATCTTCCGCTCGCTGGGGACGCGGGGGATCCGAGGGGGTGATCCATTAGCTGCGCTCGACGATCAGCGAGAACTCGCATCGGCACGGAAAAACCGTGCACTGGCCAAGAGGGTTAGAGCCGTCGCAGGAGGGTACACGGAGCGTGGCATCTTCCTATACATCGCCCGGGTCTTGTCGGGAGAAGACGGAGAGGGCAAGAAGAAGAGCTTCCAGGATCCTCCAGAGCTGCTCTACAAAAATCTGCTGCGTCTCCTCGGCAGCTTCGAGTTTCAAGGCGGCCAACGGTGGCAGGCGGTTGAGGACGAGGTTCTGGGAGAGCTCTCCGCCCGGGGAGCCAGGAGAACCGAGCAAACACTGGACTCGTTGGTCGGCGGTTTCCTCCGGCGTGCCCGCGAGGGAGGAGCGGTCGTTGAAAGGGAATCCTTCCTCGCGCAGTACGGCCTTCAGGCTATTTCCTTGAGCTCCTGGGATCTGATCGTCCGGGAGAGCTGCCTCTACCTGCAGAAGACCCTCAAGCTGTACGGATACCGGGGCTCGGAAGATTGCCGGGAGAGGAGGCCTCTCCTCAACCTTCTCCAAGCTGAAAACGGTGAGCCCGTCGTCGCCTGGGGTGAGAGCGGCCAGGGCAAATCGTGGCTGGTCTATGGAACGGCTGGAGAGCTGGCCCGGCGCGATGAGGTTGTCCTTCTTCTCGACAGCACCCAGGACGTGCTGCGCGATCGGGACGAAGCGGCGCGGCTCTTCTGCGAGCGGATCTGGGGGACCGATGAGCGTTACTCCTTGGACCGGCTCGCGCAGAGAGTGCGGCAGCAGGTGCCCGAGCGCTCGGGCCTTCCCTGGCTCATAGTCCTGATCGATGGTGTGAAGGACCAGGGCTATCTCTCGATCCTAGTGCGGCAGGAGTGGGAGGCGATCGGCGTTCGCGTGGCGGTGGCCCTCACCACGGACACGAGAGAGCCGGATCCCTTGGAGAGCGGCGTGCTCCCGCTGTCCGTCCGCGACTTTTCTAACAGCGAGCTTCTGCGCTATTTGAGGCTCCGTCTCGGCACGGGGGTACTGCTGCCACCACAGGACATCCTGCGCCTGCTTCGGCATCCCCTCTGGGCGAAGCTCTCTTGCGATCTCGTGTCCCGAGGTGGCCAGTGGCAAGCAAATAATGAATACGAGCTTATCGAAGGGTATTGGACCGGGCAGGCGGCCTATGCCCCGATCGCGGTAGATGCTCTCACAGAACTCGCCAGTAGGCTTGTCGAAGGAGAAGGAGAGGAGTATCCCTGGCCTCTCTCACGGCTGCGGTCGATCGGAATTGGCGAGATAGAGTTCGACAGGCTTGCTCAGACTCATCTCGTGAGGAGGGTCCATGGAGGCCGCATGCTGGAACTGTGGCACGAGCGCCTCCTCCATTGGGCCATTACGGAGGGGCTCGCCTCCGGCCTGCGGGCGAGGCGCATCACGCCGGAGGAGCTCCGCAACCGCGTCAGAGCCTGCATCGAAGGAGAGGGTGGCCGGCGCTTTGGCTACGTCCCGATGGATATCCTGTGGCTGTTGTCGGACCCTGCGGCTCCTCGCGAAGAGGATGTCCTCGAGCTGCTGCAGCTCTTTGAAGAGACGGATGGTCTTTTCAATCAGATCTCGACCCTCGGGGGGCGCATCGTACCCTACATTTTCGTACGCCTCCGGCAAATCGGAGGAGAGTCGAGTTACCAAGAGATTCGGTACCTCGAAATACTGGAGTCGATGGAGGAGCCCTCGATCGCCGGGTTCGCGGTCGAGATGCTCAATGAAAGCAGTGTCCGGCGCCAGAAGATCGCTGCGCGGATTCTGGCAACCCACGGAAACCCGCAGGCGCTGGACCGGCTCTGGGCCCTTTATCGCGAGTGGTCCGCGGAGGTGGAGGTTCGGGACGAGGCCGGTGGTATGCAAGAGCATGAGGTGAGCTTCCACGACGTCGTCCAGGTCGATGAGGCGCTCGGCGCCTGTGTTTCTTCGGCCCCCGACTGGCTGGAGAGAACCATCCGGGCCGCCGATTCAGCGACCGATCCTGTGCATACCCTCGTCTATCTTATTCCAAAGGTCCAGCAGGGTGAGGCGCTCTGGCAGCGAATCAAACGAGTGGCCTTTGAAAAAGTTACGCCGACTCGTGAACGGAGTCTCGCGGTCTGTATTGCCTACTTCCTTGATCGAGAGGAGGTCCCATGGCTTCTGGAAAGAGTAAACAAGAATGGAGACTCGCTCTCGGCTATGGCTCGAATGGCTCTTTATCTTCTTGCCCCCGAGAGTGCGTTCCAGCCGATCGATCCGGAATCCGAATTCGACCTGGCCCTTGCCCGATCGTGGTGGCTGCCGCCGTTCCAGATTGAGTATCCCCAGGAAACAGCCCGACTCTTGCTCGAATATATCCGAGCTGTCGAGAGGCCCTGGCACGCGGCGTTGTTTTACAATGGCCGCGGAGACTGGATGAGTGAAGAGCTCCTTGAGCTTCTCCTCGATACCACCAACGAGCTCTTAGCTCGGGAATTGGCAGAACGGAGCCCCGAAAACACCGACCCCCTTTGGCGGCCCTTTTCACGGTTGCGCGAGATCAATCATCCCGACCTCTTAAAGCTCTTCTGGGAGCGCTGCGGAACAGCTCTTGAACGGAACTTGACCACTTGGCTTATTCGAGAGGGTCTTACAGATGGTCGGGGGCAGCGGCTGACTCCCGAGGCCGGTCTCTCGGTTCTTCGCAAGATCGCTGGTGACGGAATCTTTGAGGTTGCCAACTCTTATTTGGAGACCGCGACGACGTACTGGGGGGGGAGGGACGAGGCGTTCGATTTGGCAATGCGGGCTTCTGATGGGAGGACGATCGAGATCCTGACTCAGATTAGCTTCCAGGAAGAAGAGCATCCGACGAGCCTCGGGAACATATCCCTTGGACCAACGAGAAGCCCTTGAGGTCCTGGCTGACTGGGGCCACTATGAGACCGTAGGGCGCGGGATCGTGCGTTGGGGTATGAGGCTGCCTCCCGATTTCAGCAGGTACTTCGGCGGCCATGTTCTCTCCGATGAGGAGCTTGCAGCGGCTCTGGAAGCTCTCGCGCTCGATCCTGTGCCTTCAGGAGCGATCCTGGCTTTGGGAATGAGCGGGAGGCCCGAGATGGAGACACGTATTCTTTACCTTTTAGGAAGAATGGAGCCGGAATCCCAACAGACCCTTGCCTGTCTCCTTGCCCTCGAGACGTTGGATGCGCGGTCCGAAGCCGCGGAAGAGGCGTTTCGCCGCGCCCTGGACATCCCGGATCATCGACCCTTTGCGCGCCGTTCTCTCGATCGGTTTGAGGGTCGGCGCGCCACCGGCGAAAGCCGTGTTGAAGCAGCGAGGCGCGTGTGGGAAGGGAGGCATGATCTCTGGCACCTGCTCCTGGAGGGCGAGAGTCTGGCAACTCTCGCCTATCTGGACAATGAAGAGGTTCGGGAGTACCTCCGGGAGAAGGCATTGTCCGAGGCGAGTTGGGGCGAGGAGCCTGAGGCACATTTTGAAGCCGTGCGTGCCTTGATGAAGCTTGACCCGGAATCTGCATTCGAAGCAGCGCGCCACCAGATCGCCAGAGGATCGAAGGGGCACCGGCGTCTCTATCCCAAGCCTTTGCTCGAAACCAATTCGGCGAGAGCCGAGGCGGAACTGGCCAACCTCTTGAAGAAGGACGCCGATTTCGTCCTCCTTGCCGCGCTCGGGGAGGCTCTTGACCAGACTTCGAACCGGCAACTCCTCTTGAGGTGGCTGGGAGACCCCGATCCAAGGCTGCGACAGGGCGCCTGTTTCGCCGCCGAGGCGCTACGCTGGAGCCAGGACCTGGATGACGCTCTGTTCGCCCTTCGTCGGGATGAGGACTGGGACACCAGAAAGGCAGCATGGCAAGCTCTGGAAGTGGTGCGCCTGCAGAAAGAGGTCGACCGGCTCGTCGTGGAGTTCCGGGCCGAGACCGATCGCGCCCGACGGTGGTCTCTGTTGGATGCGACTCTCGACCTGGGCTACCCAGGGGTGGTTCGAGGCTACGGACAATTCGGGTGGTTCCTGGCTCTCCAGGAGACCGATGGACTGTCCTACTCGATGCGGAAGTACGCGCTAGAGCGATTGGAGAAGCGCCGTAAGGCGCTCGTCGAGAAGCTTGAAAAGCGGGAGCGCGATTGAGCTCCGCTTTCAGCACGCGCTCGGACTTCTCTAGAGTTTCGAGCATCCTTTAGCTCACGAATCATTGCTTTCACCAACCCCCTTCATCAACCACACATACCCATCCTCCAAGCTCGGCCTCGCCGGCTCGGCCGTGGGGTAGCTCTCCGCGGAGGCACCCACGAGGCGGTATTGGATGCCGTCCGTCAGGTGGAGCATGGAGACGATCGTCAGGCCTTGCTCCGGCTCCGCGAGGCGATCCATGGTCACCGTCCAGACGTGCCCTCCGGCGCCGTTCGTCAGCTCGGCGGGGCTGCCGCGGAAGAGGACCTCGGCCCTTGCCCAGAACCGCGATGTCGCGGCAGGTCTGCCCGATGTCTTCCACGATGTGGGTGGAGAGGATCACCGTGCGGTCCGCGGCGAGGTTGACCAGGAGATTGCGGAAGCGGATGCGCTCCTCGGGGTCGAGGCCCGCGGTTGGCTCGTCGACGATGAGGACTTTCGGATCGTTCACCAGCGCCTGGGCGATGCCCACGCGCCGTTTCATGCCGCCGGAAAAGCCCTTGATCTTGCGGTGGGCGGCGTCCTTCAAGGCGACCATCTCCAGCACCTCGGCGACGCGCCGCGCACGCTGGCGAGGCTCGTCCAGTCCCTTGAGGATCGCCATGTAGTCGACGAACTGGGCGGCGGTCAGCTCGGGATACATCCCCAGCTCCTGCGGCAGGTAGCCCAGGATGGCCTTGGCTCCGCGCTTGCCGGTTTCCGTCGCGAGGTCGTGCCCCTCCACGCGGACGGTGCCTCTGGCTGGGGTTCACGATCCCGGCCAGAATCCGCATGAGCGTGGTCTTGCCGGCGCCGTTGGGGCCCAGCAGCCCGAACATTCCTGAAGGGATCTGGAGGTCAATGCCGCGAAGGGCCTGCGTGGCCTTGGCTCCGCGGCCATAGGTTTTGGTGAGACTGGCGATTTCGATCACAATGCCCTCATTTCAATCACAGTCCTCACGACTTCAGAGATAGCGTTCCTGGCGTCGAAGCAGCGCCCAGGACATCAGCAGGAGCGCCATCGATCCCAAAAAGAGCACGAGTTGATTTATGGCGAGGTCGGGGCTGCGGGGTTCGAGCAGAGCCAGAAAGAGAAACACGGGCCGGGCGTTCAGCTTGAACCATCCATTCATCATCAATTCCACCAGCCAGACCGCTCCGGCCAGGAACGCGCCCATGGCGGTCTGGGCTCCTGCCAGGGCTCCGGTGAAGCCCAAAGCAGCCAGGGCCAGCGTGGGCAGAAACCACGTCAGCTGGACGCTGATCCATCCGCCGAGCGGAGACAGATCGATGCCCAAGGTGCCCGCGAAAAGCTGAAAGGCGAGCGCACAGGCGGCCTGAATGGCCAGGATCAATCCCAAGCGGGTCCCCAGGGTCTGCTCGGCCCGCACGGGAGTGGAGAAGCGCAGCTCCAGCGCCGGGTCGTCGAGAATGCTGTAGGCCGAGAGGACGCCGCCGATCAACGGCAGGATGAATCCCAGATAGGCGCGCGCGATGCTGAAGCGGACCCCGGCGTTGGGCAGGATCAGAACGATGACGATGAACAGCGCCAGGAACGCCAGCGGAAACCACAGCTGATCCCGGCGGTAGGTGAGCCAGGCATATTTCAAGGAATATTTTAAGGACGTCGTCAGAGCAGCGGGGTTCACGGTAGACCTCAAGCGCGCCGGGCCAGCCGGCCGAGATAAACGTCGAGCAGGACCAGGGCCGCCGCGCTGCACAGCCCCAGCACCGCAAGATTCGCGATGGCGTCGGCGGGGGTGTAGGGCACGGCATTTTGGAGGGCCTCTGAAACCGGGCCGCCGAAAAACACCTGCTGGGCAAACATCCCGCTGGGCGTCAAAAGCGTTCCATTGAGAGTGGGGAAGAGCTTCGGAGGGATGAAGTTCGCCCAGAACCAGTAGCCCGTGAAAAGAATCTGATAGATGCTGAGCGGCATCACCATGGGGCAGGCCAGGGAGAACGCCACGACGAAGGCGAACGCCGGCACCGTGATCGCGAGGAACGCCGCCGGCACCGTATAGAGCATGCTGGCGGGGGCGCGCCCGATAAGCGGCCATGAAGGCCGCGATGGCCATGACCCACAGGAACAGGGGAAGCAGGGACGACGCGAGAGCCCCCAGGTATTTCGCCAGAACGTAGGCGGGGCGGCTCGAGAGGAGTGCTGTCTTGCAGCTCCCGCACCCCCAGCTGGAAGTCCCGCCGCACCCGGTCCGCCGACAGGATCCCCACCACCACCGGGAAGAACACGTTGCAGGCCAGGAGAAAACGGCCCGCCACCAGCCAGACCTCGCTCTGCTGGATGACCTCCCCCTTGACCATCTCGCCGATGGGAGGGGGAGAGAACAGGAGGACCGTATGGAAGACGAACAGCAGTCCGTAGGCGATCCAGAGGCCCTTCCGGCGAAGGGACATGATGATCTCGTGGCGAAGAATCCCTGCAAAGGAGGACATCAGCAACTCCATGGGGCGCACAGCGCCTATCGGCGGCCTTTGGAGCGAAGAACGACGGAGGGAGGGAATTTCTTACTTTGACGGCGCCGGTTGGACGCGAAGGGGGATCTCCCCGGCCGGCACGAAGCGCTTGTCCGCCGCCCGGCCTTCCAGGCGGAAGCGGTAGTCCCCGGGATGGAGGAGGTCCGAGTAGAGCAGGATGGTGAGGGTGTCGCTCGCCGTCGGTTGGAGCCCTTCGCCACGCCAGATCGCGGTGCCGCGGGCATCGAGCAGGGTGGCCCGGTAGCTGCCGTGCTCGACCTGAGGCAAGTCCAGGGAGAGGACGATCCATTCGGGGGCCGGGCCGAGAGGCACCTCGTTGGTCTCGGACGTGCCGCGCACCTCTCCGAGCGAGTAGATCGCGGCGTTGACCTGCGGCCGCGTGAGCCGGGTGATCCGCTCGGCCAGCCCTTCGCGAGTGGAGCGTTCCCGGCGCAGCTCCTCTTCCAGACGGCTCTTTTCCTGGGCGAGTTGCCCCAGGCTCCGCTCCGGGTCCGGGGAAGGGGAGGGGAGGGGCGCCGGCCGTTCGGCGGCCTCCCTGGCGCCGGCGAGCTCGCTCTCCAGGCGGGCGCGGTCGAGGAGGAGCCAGGCCGGGAGGGCGGCCAGGGCGAGCATGGCGAGAGTGAGCATCCCCAGCCGCGCGGCGCGGCTTCGCCGGGCGAGCCAGACGAGGAGCCCGGCTTGAACCGTGGCGCGGGCGGCGTCTTCGGCCGCGACCGCTTGGAAGGATTCCCGGAGGTCGTCCGCCTGGGCCACCCGCTCGCGGCACTCGCGGCATTCGAGGAGATGGACCTCGAAGTCCTCCTCCTCGGCGGGCGAGAGCCGTCCTGTCGCGTACAGCTCGGCGACGTTCTCTTCTTCGATGCGCCCGTGGTCCATGCTCGCTCACCCCCCCGGCGCGCCGGCCCCGGCGCGGCGTTCATACAGATCCCGGTAGCGGCGGCGAGCCCGGAACAGAACCATGTTCAGCTCGGGGCCGCTGAGCCCCAGGTCGGAGCGGATGTGCTCCCGGTCCTCTTCGGCAATGTAGAACCGGAAGAGAACTTGACGGTCGCGCTCGGAGCCGAGCTCTTCGAGAACCCGGCGGACCATGGCTGTTTTCTCACGGCGCAGGAGCTGTCCGAGCTGCCCGGCTTCGGGCGCGGAGAGGTCGGCGGCGGTCTCAATGTCCTCTTCCCGCACCTCCTGGACGGCGCTCCGGCGGTAATGGTGGATGCTGAGGTTCTTCGCCAGCGAGCGCAGGAACCCGGCAAGCCGGTCGGGGTCCCGCACCTCGCCGGAACGGATTTTCTCCAGAGCCAGCCGGAACGTCTCCTGATAGAGATCCTCGGCGGCGGCGCGGTCCCGCGTCCAGCGGCGCAGGAGGAAGGTGAGGCCCTCGCCGAAGCGGGAGACCAGCTCCTCCTCGGCCCCGGGATCGCCGCCGCGGATCCGCCGGACCAGGTCGCCGGGGGAGAGCTCGGCGGCAGTCCCGTTCAGGGCAGTCCCGCTCACGGCAGGCCGTCCCTTCGCATCTCCTCATAGAGACAGTGACGCAGGCCGGCGGAAAATTGCAGCGCCGCGAGCGTGGTGATTCCAGCTCTGCCAATGCCGGCGGAACAAGCCATGGCTTCCTCGAAAAAAGACATCCTGGAACAAGTCGGCTGATACTAACATGCGGCGGAGTTTCTCAGGGGGCCCCGGCCTTCCAGTCCCCCTGCACCACGAAGTCTGGCACCGCTCTCACCTCTCGAAGCGGGAAGCGGCGGCGGGGATCTCCCAGGTCGGTCCGGAAAGATGGAACCGTTCGAAAAGAGCCTTTGCCACCAGCGCCGGCGCGATGGGGATCATGGCGGGCAAGCCGATCATTCCAAAGGCGATCAAGCCTTTCTGGAGGCCCAGAAGCAGAGGGCGACGAGGACGGCCTCGGCCGCGAGGAGCCAGAAGAGCAACGGTTTCACCGCCCCGCGGGCCACCAGGATGCCCACCAGCCGTGCGCCTCCGAGCCCCGCGAACGTCAGGCCCGACGCCACCAGACCCATGCGGAGCCACGCCGGGTCGCGCCAGCAGAGGAAGAGAAACACCGCGAGCCCGATCTCCAACCCGCCGTACGTGGCCATCAGGTCCGCGCGGGCCGTGGGAGTAGGCAGAGGAATCTCGATTCCGCTCGCCATGCCGTCGGGCTTGATCAGGAAGCCGATGCCCAGCGCCAGATAGATCAGTGCACAGAGGAAGAGCAGAAGACGCGGTCCGTCGATCATGGGGGGATTATATCCCTCGAGAGTATTCCCCCGAGAGCATCAACCCGCGCTCGTCAACCCGCCCATCTCCCCGGGCAGAGCGGCGCGGACTTGCGAAATGACTCGGCCCGGGCCCGCCGGCGCACCCTTTTCTTTGGAGGCGGCCGGCTTTCTGCCGGTCCCGCCAGCCCAGGAGATGAGCACTATGAAAAACTCCGTCCTCGTCCTCCTCGTCCTCCTTTTTCTCCTCTCGGCCGTTCAGTCCATGGCCCAGGCGCCGGCACCTGCATCGAATCGCGCGGCGGTCCCGGTGTCTGATGCGGACGCACGGTTCCTGGCGGCCTTGTCCGGCGGAGAGGCCCAGACTCCCAGCGATCTGGTGCCTGCTCCGTCTTTCATGACCGGCTGCACCAGCACCTCCCAGTGCCCGACGGGCCAGCTCTGTTGCTGGGTCTGCGGCAACCCGCCTGCGGAGGATGACGGTACGATCTGCAGGGCCTGCGTGACGCCGGTCAAGGGCCGTTGCCCGATGGTCGTCTAGATCTGGAGGTCTTCGAAAAACGGGGCTGAAGGCCAGCCGTCAGCCCCATTTTTTGCGCGCCCTCAAGTGGCGGGGACCGGCGTGCTCGCCGGCTCTCTTTGTCTAAGCTGGCGCACCTGTATTGTTGACAGCCAGCGTTGCGGCGAGCCGTTCAAGGAGGACGGTCCGGCACGTAGCGCAATCCGGAAAGGAAGGCCTCATGCGTCGCCTGCGCACTTCCCTGTTTCTCGCGATCACGGCGGTTCTCGTCTCGATGAGCCTCCAGCCCACAGCCTCCGAGGCTGCTGGAGACTACATTCTCTGTTCCTGCCAGCTTTGCTCGCAGTCGGACGTGGACTGCCAGATCAGCCCGTCGGGCTATACCATCGCCTGCGCGGACTACTACAGGTTACGTTGCCATTCCTGAAGAGTCTCCTCTCGAAGTCTTTCCCGGGCTGGTGCCGGGGCAGTTCCTGTAGACTGCCCCGGTCAGAGCGCCTCCTTCGATGCTCGGGGGCGCTCAAACCGAGGCCCTGACCGTGAAAATCGTCCACACCAGCGACTGGCACATCGGCCGCCGATGGAAGGGGATTCAGCGTCTCGACGAGCTGGAGGCGGTGCTCGACCATCTCGCGGGCTTTCATCGAAAGAGAATCCATCGACCTCGTCCTCCACTCCGGGGACGTCTTCGAAAGCCGAAACCCTCCCGCCGAGGCGGAGCAGCTGGTGAACCGGTTCCTCGTCCGGGTGGGCCGATCCGGAGCGAAGATGGTGGTGATCGCCGGCAACCACGACGATCCGCTCCGGTTGGACGCCCGTTCGCTCCTCACCGAATTCGTCAACGTCCAGATCCTCGGCCGGCCCCGCTCCGCCTCGCGGGGAGGGACCCGGATCATCGAGACTCGCTCGGGCGAGAAGGCGCGGGTGGCCGCGCTGCCGTTCGCATCCCCCGGAGCCTGGGTGTCCGCGCTGGACTTGGCCGGGGGGAGGCGAGCGCCCGCAGCAAGTATGCGCGGATGTTCGAGCGTGCCGTTCAGGATCTCTGTGGCGACTTTCAGCCGGACGCCGTCAACGTCCTCATGGCCCATACGCACATCGAGGGGGCCAGTTTCGGAGAGTCAGAGCGCCGGGTTCACATCGGGGAAGACTGGGCAGCCTCACCGGAAGCCTTGCCGCGGAACGCGAGCTACATCGCTCTCGGGCACATCCACAAGCCGCAGAAGATCGAGGGACCCGTGCCCGCCTACTACGCCGGGTCGCTTCTCCAGATGGACTTCGGCGAGGCTGGGGAAGAGAAAACCTTTGTCGTGGTCACGGCGTCGCCGGGTAAGCGAGCCGTGATCGATCATGTTCCCTACGAGGGCGGGCTGCCGCTGTTCGATCTTCGCGCCTCGCTCGCGGAGCTCGAAGCCGCGGCGGACCCGTATCGTGAGGGCCAGTACCGCAAGGGTTGGTTGCGCGTGACGGTCCCGTTGGTCGGAGAAGGATCCCGATCTCAATCGCAAGGTCCGCGAGCTGCTTCCCAACGCGCTGGTCGTGCGCGCCGAGCTTCCCGAGGCTGAGGAGACGCCGGAAATCCGGCTGGAGATCGGGGTTTCGCCGGTGGAGCACTACCGCGCCTATCATCTGCGCGAGCACCAGAAGGAAGCGGAATGGGCCGTCCTGGCAACGTTCCAGGAGCTTTACGATCAGGCGTCCGTGGAGGATTGAGCGCTGCGCCCCGTCCATCTCACCATCGAGGGTCTCGCGTGCTTCAAGGACAAGCAGGAGATCGACTTCCGCGCGCTGGAGCTGTTCGCCATCTCGGGGCCGACGGGAGCCGGCAAGTCGACGTTGCTGGACGCGATCATCTTCGCGCTCTATGGAGAGATCCCCCGGGTCAACACCTACAACCGGACCGAGATGATCTCGGCGTCCCGCGACCGGGTCAGCGTGGTGCTGGATTTCGAAGTGGGTCCGAGCCGCTACCGCATCGCCCGCACCCTCCGGCGCAACGGCAACCACATGGTCCGCCTGGAGGAGCACGCACGAGGACGGCTCCTTCAAGAATCTGGCGGATCAGGTTCGCACGGCAACCGATCAGGTGGTGCTGATCCTGGGGCTCGGGGCGCCCGCGTTCATGCAGGCCGTGGTGCTGCCGCAAGGCGAGTTCGCAAGGTTTCTCAAGGCGCAACCGAGAGACCGGCGCAGCATGCTGCGCACGCTTCTTCGGCTCGACGTCTACGAACGGATGCGGGAACGGGCTCAGCGCGTGGCGGCGACGAAAAAGAGCACGGTGGATTCGCTTCAGAAGCTCCTGGCGGACGAGTACGCGGGCGTCGACGAGGCCGCGGTCGCCGGTCTGGAGACGGAGCACGCCGAGATCGTCGAGTCGCTCGAAGCCCTGCGGAAGAAACGGGACGACGTGCAGACCACGCTCGTCCGGCTGCGCGGCCAGCACGCGAAGACCCGGGAGCTTCAACAGGTCGAAGAAAGGCTGGCCGCTCTGCGGAAGCAGGCGGGGCAGGTGAGCCAGGATCAAGCGAGGATCGAGGCGGCGGCTCGCGCGGTGCCTCTGCTGCCCTTTCTCGACGAAGCGGCCCGCGCCGCCGTGGCCGCGACGGCGGCGGCGAAGGCGGCGGACGAGGCCAGGGCCCGCCAGGATTCCGCGCAGAAGGATTGGACGACGAAGGCCGCCGCGTTGAAGTCCGCTGAGAAAGCCGCCGAAGCGATTCCGGCGATGCGCGAGCAGGTGGCCCGCCTGCACCAGGTGCTCGGCCGCCTACCGGAACGAGAGCAGCTCCAGGCGGCCATCGAGCGGCAGACCCGGGGCTTGAGCGACTCTGGAGGAGGAGCTGTCCGCGCTCGCTTCGACGGTTGAATCGGCGAAGGCCCTCCAGGCGCAACAACAGGCCGCCGTCGACTGCCGCCCGGCAAGCCGCGGAGGGCTCCGGCTATGACCCGGAGCTGGACGAGCTGTTGGAGAGCGTCCGCGATCGGGCCGTCGTGCTGGGCGCCGCTCGGAAGGGCGCGGCGGAGGGCGCTCGCCGACCTTGCCCGCAAGCGCCAGGCAGCTGGACGAGGCAGACCGGGGAGAGCGAGCGGCTGAAGGAGGCAGGCCGAGTCGGCCCGGGCGTCCGCGGAGGAGGCGCAGCGCGGATCTGGAGGGCGGCGGAAGAGGCTCTGCATCGCGCGGTCAGCCTGAACGAAGCCAACCACCTCCGCGAGGCGCTGGTTCCCGGCCAGCCCTGCCCGGTCTGCGAACAGCTCGTGGACACACCGCCTCCGGTCCGACGGCGCGCCGGAGGTCGAGGCCGCGCGGGCCGCGCTCCGAGCCGCGCGGGAGACGCGAAAGGAAGCCGACGCGCTCGCCCGGAAGAAGCGAGGCGGCGCTACACGGGCGAGCAGGCGAGGCTCCAGGCGGCCCGGCAGAGCCTGGCCGAGCTGGAGTCGCGCTACGCCGAGCTGCAGGACGGCGTGTCCGTCGGCGAGGACGCCATCCGTCGAAGCCCTCGGAGACCTGCGCTCCCCAAGGCGAGACGGTGATCGAGACCTGGGTTTCGAAACCAGATTGCATCGCTCGCCAGGAGCCGCAAGAAGAGCGACGAGGCCAAGGCGCAGCTGGCGGCGGCGGAACGAACGCTCGAAAAGGCCAGGACCGACGAGGCCTCCGCGCGGGACCGGCTCGACGAGAGAGAAGCGTCGCGACGGCGGCTGGAGGAGGATCGCGCGCTGAGCCTGGAACGGCTCGCCGCGTTGCAGGCCGAGATCCACGCCATCACCGCCTCCGCCGATCCCGGCCGCCGAGGCCGCGGCCCTGGAGGAGCGGATCCGGCAGCTTGGAAGCCGAATCTGCAAGGCGGCTGCCGAGGAGTCGGCGACCGCTCAAAACCGGCTGATCTCCGCCCAGGAGGCGCAACGGCTCACCGCCGAAGCCGCCGAAGCCGCTCTCCGGGACGCCGCCCAGAGAGCGGAGAGCCGGGACGCGGAAATCGCCCGCGCCGGCTTTGACGACGAGGCCGCCGTCCGCGAGGCCCTCCTCGACGACGCCACCGCCACCCGGCTCAAGGAGCAGGTCCAGAGGCATGCGCAGGACAGCCACGCCGCCGAGGAGCGGGCCGCCACGCTCCACGCCGAGCTGGGGGACGAGCGGGTCTCCGACGAACAGTTGGCGGCCGTCGAGACGACTCGCCGCGGACCTCACCACCGAGGTGGAGACCGCGCTCGGCCAGGAAAAGACGCTCGAAGAGCAGATCGGGCGCATGAAGCAGCGGCTCGAACGCTCCAAAGAGCTACGCGAGCAGCTGGAAATCGAAGAGGTGGCTCTGCGCGATTACGACCTCCTGGCCGGCGACCTGCGCAGCGACCGGTTCCAGGCGTACGTCCTCCAGGAGGTGTTCACCGAGCTCGTGCAGGGCGCCTCGACCCGGCTGATGACACTGACCGGGGAGCGCTACTCCCTGCAGTTCAGAGACGACGAAATCCGGGTCGTCGATCACGACAACGCGGACGAAACGCGGATCAGCGACACGCTGAGCGGAGGAGAGACCTTCCTGACCTCGCTGGCCCTCGCCCTGGAGCTGAGCGATCAGGTGCAGCGCGCCGTCGGCGCGGTGAACCTCGACAGCCTGTTCATCGACGAAGGCTTCGGCACCCTCGATCCAGACACCCTCGCCGCTGGTCTCCGAGACCCTTCACGGGCTGCGGGTGGGGGGCCGGATGGTCGGCATCATCACCCACATCCCGGAGCTGCGGGACGAGTTCGCGCAGCAGGTGATCGTGACCAAGCACCAGGGGTTTTCGACCGTAGAGGTCCGCGCCCAGGCGGAGCTGGCGAAGGTGGCTTGATTCGGTCAAGGAGGCAGAAAGGACCCGAAGGACGCCAGGGACTCAAAGGTTCTCAATAGCCCCGCGTCTGTCACTTGGTTTCTTTGAGGTACTTTACGTCATTATTGTCCTTTAGCCCTTTTTCCAGCCTTGCTTTTGCCGTTCCTGGAGACGGGCTCGGGTCATGCGCTCGCGTAGGCCGCCTTCTTCGACAAAAGCTTTCTCCAACTGGCGAAGCTGGCGGGAGAGCAGGTAGGTGGTCACGCGGATCAGGCCGATGATCACATTGGCGACGATGGCAGGGTCGGAGTGCTCGATCCCCTTGCGGAACGTCTCGTAGGTTGCGTCCGGAATCTGGTTCAGCTTGCGGAGCCGCAGAGCGTAGGCGTGCTCCGCAGGCCATTCCTCCAAGCCACGCGTCCGCAGGAAATCGCGGTAGTCGGTCAGCAACTCTTCAAGACTGGCGCGTGCCACATTCGTCAGCTTGATCTCGGTCTCTTTCGAGGTGGCCGAGGCCATGCTGCCTTCAACGATGTTCTGCTTGCCCGACCGCGCTGCCTGGACCATCTGGTCATGGGTGCGACTGCGCTTGTCAATGAAGCGATCACAGAAGTTGACCGTGGCATCGTACACGATCTCGGACTTCTGGTAGGACAGCAGGTTCTTGTAGCCGCCATGCGGCGGGATGAAGCCCTGATTCATGGCTGTTCCCGAGAGGTTCTGGTTTTTGATCGGGCAAGTCTATATCAGCCCACCCGCTACCAGCGAAGGGGGAAAGGCCCGGAGGGCTCCGCCGCATCAGTTACGCGACCGGGGCCTCGAGGCAGCGCTGCAGCAGGCGAGCGTCTCCGAGCCGCTCCGTGTATGCGGCGAAGGCGGAGGTGGGGCCGTGCCAGCGCAGCTCGTCGACGTCGCGAAAGAGGGACGCGTCGGTCCGTAGCGTTGCCAGGTTCTTGAACCGTAGCGCCAGATTTCGGTCTGCCAAGACGTTGGGAGGGAAGCTCTCGAGGCTGCCGTATTGGTTGAGGAGCCGTGCGGCCGTCTTGGGACCTATTCCAGCAATGCCTGGATAACCATCCGCGGCGTCGCCGACGAGAGCAAGGTAGTCGGGGATCAGGAGGGGGGCGACCCCGAACTTCTCGCGGACTCCTTCCGCGGTGAAGATCTTGTTTCCCCGGCGGTCGACCTGCACCACCCGATCCTCACGGACGCACTGCGCCAGGTCCTTGTCGGGGGTCCAGATGCAGACCTTTTGCACTCTTTCGTCATCCGCGGCGATGTGGGCGGCGGAGGCGAGCGCGTCGTCCGCCTCGAGCTCCACCATGGGCCAGACCGGGACACCCATGGCGGCGAGGGCCTCTTCCAGCGGGCGGAACTGCGCGAGGAGCGTGCGCTCGACTCCCTGCGCCGTCTTGTAGCCGGGCCAGAGACGGTTCCGGAAGGACTCGATGACGTGGTCGGTGGCCACACCGAGGTGCGTGGCCCCCTTCTCGATCATTTCCAACACCGTATGCAGCACGCCGGTCACAGCCCCGAACGGCGCATCTTTACCTTTGTCAAAGTGGCGCCGGCCGTAGTAGTGGCGGAACAGCTCGTACGTGCCGTCGAGGAAATGAACCATCATGGCGTCACCCGGTGGTCTCTCGAGTTTATACCAAGCCCGTCCTCCATCGCCTCAGGGTGAGGGGAAACCGCCACCGGGATCGTTCCTCTTCTCAACAAGTCAGAGAGGAGGAATCGTCATGCGTCCGCAGCAGATTGTTCGCGATTTGACGTTGTCGTTCGTGGCCTTCGCGGCGTTCGGGTTCACCCTGGCGCTCTCTTTCGCCCCCAGCACGAGCCGTCCGGCCGAGGCGTCGGCGGATTCGGCGGCCCCGAGCCTGATCCGCGGCTCGGCCAAGGCCTCGGCCCCGTACACGCTCTTCGAGAGCGGGCAGGTGAGGCCGCTCGCGATGTCTCCGGATAAGCGGCACTTGTTCGCCGTCAAAGGCCGCCCACCTGCGCAATCTTTATCAAAAGATCGGAATGTTCGGGAATTACGAGAACCCCGGATTCCCCGGTGGGGACAACGGTTTCAAGGGCGAGCAGGTGCGCGGCTTCGGAATGCTCCATGACGGGAGCGTCGACACCGTGTTCCGCTTCGTTCATGGGATCAGCTTCTCGGAGGCCGCCAACGGACCCAACAGCAACAGCTTCCCGGATGGACCGGAGGGGGAGGTCCAGCGGCGGCAGGTCGAGGCGTTCCTCCTGGCGTTCCCCACCAACATGGCGCCCGCCGTGGGGCAGCAGGTCACGCTCACGGCGTCGAGCTCCGCGGCGGTGGGAGCCCGCATCAAGCTCCTGGATGTGTGGTGGATCAGGAGTGGAAGAAGGAGCTGAAGGAATCTTGCCGGATGACCGAGCCGCTTCCGGCATTGCCAGTGGGCTGAACGCTGCCCAGGATCTCATCCAGCAGGGCTGGATCGATCGTCTTCATGGGTTCCTTCTTTAGATTTTTATTACGTTTCATCAGGACCTCCTTTGAAGAAAAGAATAGCACAGGAGATCCGCCCTTCTGCGAGGCTCGCCGGCTCCTCCGGATCGCACCTTGCATTGTAGGAGAGGAGCAGGTGCTCCTTCTGCCGCGGGTTGGAGTCAAGTCACCCGCGGCTCTCCTCAACTTCAGTCGGAGAAAAACGAATGAAGAACTTCGCGCTCGTGATCGCCTTCGCACTTCTCGCCGCGGTTCCGGTGTCGGCCGCCGAGATCCTCCCGGCCACTCCCGCGATGACGCCTGCACAGCAGAGCCAGGAGGTGATCCCTCTGTTCGCGGGAATCGTCCTGCCGCCGCCGCGCTGCTATACCCTGGATGGCACCTCTTGTCCTACCGCCGGGGCCACCAAGGCCTGTACCGACGTCTGCCAAAACGCGCTTGAACGAAACCGCTGCGCGGTAGTTCTCTTCGGGTCTAGGTCGCGCTGATCGGCTCGGCGCGTCCTTTGGGTCTCTTCTTCTCTTTTCCGGTACCCTCAGAGGGAATCTCATTTCCCGAGAGGAGGTACGCGATGTCCAAGCTGCGTTGCCGGTTGGAGGAGGAGTTGAGACTGCGGGGCTACAGTGAGGTCACCCGCCGGATCTATGTCCGAGCCGTCCGCAAGTTCGTTGAGTTTCACGGCCGTTCGCCCCATAGGTTGGGGGCCGAGGAGATCCGCAGCTACCTGCTGCACCTGACGACGGAAAAGCAGTGGTCCCGCTCCGGTGTCGATCAAGCCATCTGCGCCTTGAAGTTTTTCTATACCCAAGTGCTTGACCGACCCTTCGAGGTCAGCAAGGTTCACTATCCGAAGAGAAAAAAGAAGCTCCCGGTTTTCCTGAGCGAAGAAGAGATCCTCCGCCTGCTGAGCTCGACTTCGAATCTCAAGCATCAGGCGTTGTTGATGACGCTGTATGCGTCAGGTTTGCGGTTGAGCGAGGCTTTGAGCCTGCAACCCGCGGATATTGACAGCTCGATGATGAGGATTCATGTCCGGGAGGGCAAGGGCGGCAAAGAGCGCTACACCGTGCTCTCGACTCGGCTGCTTGAAACTCTTCGCAGCTACTTCCGGCAGCACCGGCCGCAACGCTGGTTGTTTTGCGGCGAGATTCAGGGTGAGCCGATGAGCCCGAGAACCGCCCAGAAGATTGTTGCTACCGCAGCCCGTCAGGCCGGTCTGACGAAGAGAGTCAGCCCTCACGTCCTGCGGCACAGCTTCGCCACCCACCTGCTCGAACGCGGCACGAGTCTGGTCTACATCCAGGCTCTGCTCGGGCACCAGACCCTGAAGAGCACGGTGATCTATACCCACGTCAGCCAGCCGGCTCTGTCGAAGGTACCCAGCCCCCTGGACAGTCTTGGTTTGCCCCTCCCCGCGCCGCATCCTTGAGCGCGTCGCGGGGTGAGCACCTCCAAGGCTCTTGAGCTGGCCGACATCTTTCGCCTTCACGGCGCGGAGTTTCGTCGCCAGAACCCGGGTCGTCTCTCGGGCGGCCAGATGCGCGTCCTGTCGGCCATCGAGAAGTGCCGCACCGCGGCTCTGGGTGGGCACCTCTGGCAGTGTGATCAGTGCGGAGCGCAGAAGATCTCCTACAACTCCTGTCGCAACCGTCATTGTCCGAAGTGCCAAAGCCTGGACAAGGAGCGCTGGTTGGAAAAGCGTCGCTCGGAGCTTCTTCCCGTGCCGTACTTCCACCTGGTCTTTACCTTGCCCCATGAGCTCAACCCCTGGGCTCTGACTCACCCGCAGTGGCTCTACGACCTGCTGTTTCGCTGCGCGTCCGAGGCCTTGTTGGAGATCGCCGCGGATGCCAAGCACTTGGGGGCTCGCATCGGGGTGCTGGCGGTGTTGCACACCTGGAGCCAGAAGCTGACGCTACACCCCCATCTGCACTGCATCGTGCCGGGAGGCGGTCTGTCGGTGGACGGCCCTTGGTGGGTGTGGAGCCGAAAACATTTCTTCCTGCCGGTGCGAGTCCTGGCGCGCCTGTTCCGAGGCAAGGTTCTCGCGGAGTTGAAGTCGGCCTATCAGACGGGTCAACTCAAGTTCCAAGGTTCGTGTGCTCACTACCAGGACAAAGAGGCGTTCGCCCGTCTCCTCTCGGCGCTTTACGCCAAATCCTGGGTGGTCTACAGCAAGCCTCCTTTCGGTGGACCCGAGAAGGTCTTGGCCTACCTCGCCCGCTACACTCATCGAGTCGCTATCACAAATCAGCGTATCCAGCGCCTGGAGGACAATCACGTCGTCTTCACCTGGAAGGACTACGCTCACGGTGGCGAACAACGCGAGATGAGCCTTCCAGCCGAGGAATTCATCCGCCGCTTTCTTCTCCACGTCCTGCCTGATCGTTTTGTCCGCATCCGCTACTATGGCCTCTTGGCCAACTGCCATAGGCAAGAGACCCTCGCTCTATGTCGACAGCTTCTTGAGCACAGGCCGGTGCCGAAAACCCTCCTCGCGGCCAAGCCATCCTGGCAGGAACTGGTCCTGCAACTCACCGGCATCGACCCAACGCTTTGTCCCGCCTGTGGCCAGGGTTGCCTGAAAGCTGTCCAGACTCTGCCGGCTCTTCGTGGCTTCCACCCTCCCGGGAGGCCACCTCCTTGATTCCTCCGATCCTTGCCCCTTTTGCCATCCAGACTGCCACAACTCGGGCTTGCCCCGAGACCGGAGAAGCTATGCCTGCTCGTCGGCTGATCCAGAACTATCCCAGGGTGTGGCGGGGCCGTCGGAGCCCGCATGCGGTGTTACAGAGCACTCCGCAGACTCCTTTGCTGATACGACCGGCCGCCTCGTGCCACCACCGACCCTGCAGTCCCCGGGTACACGGCTGGCGCTTGCGGATTGAATCTCCATAGGCACCCCCTTGGACTCCCCCGCGGCTTCGTTCAAGCAGGGTCTATCTGAAATCCGCGCAACGGCGGTGGTTGCGGGGGAAGTCTGCGCGGTGCGGACTTCAGATAGACCCTTGACTCTTACACGACAGCCGCTGTCGGTAAGGCAACCCAGGCCCAGGGATGGCAAGCCCACGCATCCTCAAGATTCTCAAGCAGGGTCTATCTGAAATCCGCGCAACGGCGGTGGTTGCGGGGGAAGTCTGCGCGGTGCGGACTTCAGATAGACCCTTGACTCTTACACGACAGCCGCTGTCGGTAAGGCAACCCAGGCCCAGGGATGGCAAGCCCACGCATCCTCAAGATTCTCAAGGGGATCGGCAGGCACCTCCCTGCAAGGCCGGAGCGCTTACCGACAATTTTTCTGTCGGATAACGTTCCTCGCCCCTCTCCTCCCGGCGGCCTACACGGCAGCTGGGGCTGTAAACCACTGTCCGATAAACTTTTAGAGCCTCGGACACCCGCGGTGTCGCCGCGATCCAATTCGAGCTCGCCTGAGGTTGCATGGAGCTGTTCTTGACGGATCGCAGGAACAGGCGTACAGTAAACAACATCAAGAGAATGAGCAGTTTACACACCTTCAAGGTGTGCAGGGTGGGTCTGTCTGTATGGACGTTCAGAGAGAAGGGCGTGTCATCGAAACTAGGTTGGCCGATTGGCAAGACCAGGGTAAGCGAAGCGGCTCTACAGCGCTTGCTGATAAAGAGGGAGGTGGATGAGTGGCCCCACAGGTAATTCAAGAATTAAGTTGGTGGCAGGTTGGAGCTGGGGTACTTTCGATCCCAGCCACCCTGTTAGGCTTGGCCTACACATGGGCTCTCATTCGGAAGACAAAACTGGAGTCACGAAAGATTCAACTAGAGATCGTCGAGAAAGAAGCAGCAGCCTTTCCGACGGCTACTTCTAGTCCGCAAGTAAGCAGCGAAGCCCTCATTCCATCCAAAGTCCAGCGAGCACTTCTAGTAATCATTGTCGCTTTTAATGTTGCTGTTGTATTTTTTTACGGCTTGAAAACAAGACCTCTATATGGTCTTGAGGTTCTGCAAATGGTGCTCGCGGCAGTCGTCTGCGTCTTGGTTTTAGAATTGCTCATGCTGTTGCAAATGCAGCGGATGAGTCGAAACTTGTTGGATACGCTGGAAGTTATCGCCGGTATTATCGCAGCTCTTAGAAGAACTTCGCAAGGTTCGGATGAACGGTGATCGCTCACTAGTCGTGCACGCTTGTGACCTGAGCGAAGCACCCAGACGAACGAGGGAAGGATGACCGAACTCTACGAAGTCTCAGGCACGAGAATCGATCAGAAGTATAGAGACATGGCGCTCTTCCATCTGCGGCGCATTCATGCGACTCTCCCTTTACTCGATGCCAAGAAGATGCGTCGGTGGGCGTTCTCCTCCGATGCCAGCTTTCTCTGCGGCGACTTCCGAGCGTTGAGTGGAAGGAACTTTCTCTCTTCATGGTTGCTCGACAGCTCCAGGCTCCTGAACCGGGTGAACCATCGGTACAATCGAGTGATTCCGGTTCCTCGGCGCCGGTACACGGACTCCGAGATTCTCGACATCAAGTTCTCTCTCCATGTGATGATGTCCTTCGGAGCAACTGTACACACGCCGGTCGTGATAAGCCCAGACTACCTCGATCGGACGTTCGGTAGCGACGACTACTTCCTCCTCGAGGGTGTGCTCGCTACGAACGTACTCAACCTTTTTGGGGCAACTGCGCTTGTCGCAACACACAACCCCAGTGACATCGGCGATCTGTTTGTCCGCTTCACGAACCGCGGATGGCGCGAGCGGAACGATGTACTATCCCTCAGGTACCGGAACAACTCGTGGTCGGTTGGAGTAACTCGCAAGGAGCCGCTGAAGAAGTACTACGGGGATTTCCTATACCTTCTACAGGACGGCAGATGTGCCATCACGGGACAGCACCTCGACAGTGCCTCGTTCCAGGTGGATCACATCTTTCCTGCCTCCAGGGGCGGGAACAATACGCTGATAAACTTACAAGCTGTCACGGAGAAGGCGAATCGCGAGAAGACAGACCGGGTTGGGATGGAACATTCTCGGTGTTTCAGTGACACGGAATTAGTTGGCCGAGGGTACGATGCATTCCATCCCTACCCTGAACTCGCCAAAAGGGACGTCGCCCACAATCCCGTCGGGTACCTCTTCTTGGAGCAGTAGGCGTAATTGTGGATGGCATAACCAGGCCATGAACCCGACGTGCTAACGCACGCGGGTTATGGCCAAGGCGTTAGGCGATCGGCAATCGCGCTGGAGAAGGTACTGGAGGAGAGAGAAGTATGTATTGCTCCAACATCATTTCGACCGTTGTGATGCTTTCTCTTCTCCAGTTCAGTGCGTGTGGCGGCGATTCGGCAGCCAAACGTGTAAGCGAAAAACGTGCTCAGGCCACCAAAGCGACCGCAGATCTAGTCAGCACGTTCAACGCCTCAATGGACTGGGACGTTCCCTTCACGTTCGATGCGTTCTCATCAGACCTCGAACGTGCTCTTGTCCGAAGTGACGGACGGCCAGTTCTCATCACGGGCGACGTAAAGGACATTCAGGGTGACTTAAGCTCGCCACTCCTCCTGATCGAGCACCAGTCACCTCACGCACTGTCACTCGATCTAGTGGCGGCACTGCGTTGCACTCCCGAGCAAGCCGAGAAGTTCCGCAACGCCAGAATTGGGCCTGTAGCTCCGGCAGTCGCGGTGGTAGCCCGCATCGACTCTCTCGTCCATGCGGAGACTGCTCGCGCTCGACTCGGTCTGGACGAAAATGCAAGATGGCTTGCAACAGGTAGTTGCCTTGGCCTCGAGCCCATCGGAATAGGCGGGCAGCTTTTCGTCTATCCTTCTCCGCCGTCCGCAACGGAAAAATAGGTCAGGGATATGGTGGCTCTGTGCCTAACTTGGCAGCTACAGTCGGACGCCAACCTTGGCGACATCTGAGCCTTTTGAGCTATGAGGGACTGCCGGAGGAAAGACAAGCATGAGCTTTGAATATCGTTGGGCAACTGAACTTCAGATTGCAGAGGCGGGTGGTGGTTTCCGTCTTGATGCTGCCCTTCGCCAGACGCCAGATCTAATGCAGATTGCCGCAGCACCTTCTGGAACGGGAGCGCGTGTTACCTTCGCTGGTCTTAACGGGGCACATCCGAATGAGCCATTTAGATGACATCCGCAAAACTCTGACCCACGCGCGTGTGTGCCATGAGGGGTGGTGGCTATTCGAGGGACCTCACCCCGATCGTGAGAAAATCGTACGGGCGTTGAACCACTATATCGACTTCTTCTTGGCAGTTGGGCCAGCGCTATATGTCACTTTCATCGTCAAGCTGGCGTCGGTGTACGGCACTAGGAAAGATGAGATTTCCCTCAAGGTCATTCCGGACATCGAGCAGGACACTTCCTTCTCCGATCTTTGGGAGCGGGGCCGGAGACTTTACAAATATCGCAGTAAGCTCATCGCCCACCGGGACATCGACCTCGGCTCGCGTAATTACGCTCAAGAGAGTGGCTTCATGTATGATGATCTCAAGACGTTATTGGACGACACGTGTCGGTTGTTCGACTCGGCTGCGCACCGCCTACGCATTGATCCGGTTCATCAACTATCGTGCGAAGCAGATCTGCTCCGATTTATCCATGATTTCTCCAGGCAAAGAAGCGCCTAACCCGTTCCCCTCCTTAAACGGCTTGTCTCAATCGTACGGGCGCGATTTTGGCACCCGCTCCCTTCCTTACCTGAAAAGAGCTGAGTGGGTCGAGCGTTCCTGGGTCGATCGCCGGTTCTGGTTGGCGCTCGAGCGTGCTCGAAGCGCCGGATCTGCCCGTCTGTTGTCTTTCCTCTTCGCCGGCCACGAATCGCTGCAAGTCGAAGGGCTTGTTCCGCAGAAGCATGTAGTAGACAGATCGGCCCAGTTTGGCCGCGAGAATGCTCAGAGCCTTTCCCTTCCCGTGATTCTTCTCCAAGCGAGCGAAGTATTTTTGCCCTATGGGGTTACAGCGCAGGAAGAGGGCGGCCGCTTCGGAGAAAGCCCATTTGAGATGGACATTGCCCATCTTGCCGCCGGTCTTCTTTTTCGTCTTGCCGGCGGACTCATGGGTACCCTTGACCAAGCGAGCGTAGGAGATAAAGTCCTGGACTCGGGGAAAGCGGCTGAGGTCGTGAATCTCATAGAGCAGGGTCAGAGAGAGGATCTCTCCAATGCCCGGGATGGAGCGAAGAAGGTAGAACTCCCGGTTGCGGTCCTTGCGGACCTCGTGAATCAGGTAGAGCCCTCCATGTCCCGGATGACCTGGTCGTAGCCGTCGAGCAGAGCGACGTCGGCGGCAATGGACATCTGAACGGTGTCGTCGTCGAAATGTGCGACGATGGCGCCCCGGTCCTTGGCCTTGTCGGGTCGCTCCTCCAAGGTTGGCAGGTTGTATTGGGTGTTGGTGTTCTTGATATGGGCCAGCAACTCGCCGCGCTTTCTGGCGAAGAACAGGCGCCGGCGCAGCAGGTCACGAGTAGCCCGCATTTGTCGGGGATAGACATAGGCATAGGGAAGGTTGCCGCCGCGCAGCAAGGCGGCGATCTTGTAAGAGTCGAGCCGGTCGTTCTTCGTCTTGCCGCCGTGGATGGCCTTCATGTAAAGAGCGTGGCCGCGGACGAACTCGATTCCCTGCTCGCTGCACAGGTCGGCGACCCAGTACCAGCAAAACAGGCACTCGACGGCGACGACCAGATCCTCTCTGTAGGGGGCGAGGGCTTTCAGAAGTTGCTCTGCTTCGCAGGGCATCTTCCGGTGGACCAGGGTATTGCCCTGCTGGTCCAAGATGCAGAGATAGAGGCTGCGAGCATGAAGATCGATACCGCAGTAATGAACATGTTGTCGGGTGTAGAATCTCATCGAGGCCTCCTTTCATGGTTTTCCCAGCCAACAGCCTACCGTGGTGGTAGGCTGAAGGGGGCCTCAAATCAGTATCCGGGCCCTCAAGCGGACGGCTGGCGCATTATCTACGGGTAGTGGTCGAGGAAAGGGCGTTGCTGTCTCGCAACTTGAGTGGTGACGGCGGCCCGCGCGCTTAGGGCCACAGGCGTTGGGCGGCACTCGGATCGTCCTCTCACTTCTACCGCTGGAGTCCAGATGTCAGAGAAGCCCTCTATTACCGACATGATGGTGGCCTACGCACAGGACGCCGTCGACATGGCGCACGCTAACTTCAGCGAGACACTGGATTATTCCGAGCGTAGCATCCAAGTTGTCGAGAGCTGCTTGGGAAAGCTGCACGACTCGTTGCCGAAGGGCTTCTTCGGAAAGCTATTTGGGCGCGGTCCCTCTGCTGACCAAATTAGCACTGCCGCAAAGATCTTCGGCGGCTACCTCGGCGAGGTCTTCCGCAAGCACCATGGCGGAGACTGGGTCTTAGAGCCGGCACCCACTGCTTCTGGCCCTGCGCTGACTCTGGTCCATCCCAACGGTGGCAGGTTCTTTCCGCCGGCAAAGGTGCACAAGCGAATAGTCAACGGCCCTGAAGACAACGTGTGGGTCTTCTACCAGGTGTTGACCCGCGAGTACATCAAGAAAGGTAGTCCTTCCGCCTCTGGCTGAGGTGCCGCCTATGGGCCTCCTTTTCCGCTCCAGACTGTCTGTGTCTCACGTCCGACAGGTTGAGCCGCCCGGGATTGGGTCCTCCTGCGGAGCGGTCTTTCTGCGCAAGGTTGCCGGCAACGTTTGGGGCTCCGGGAGAAGCTGTCGAGGGGCAGGACCGTTGCTCATTTTGAAAACCGTCTATAGCCTGCCAGCGTCTCGGTCCCGAGCGTCTTGCCCTTTGACCAGCCCGGTCCAGAGCGTGGTACAATTTAAAAACAAAGACAGGCCGCCCAACCCGGACCCTCAAGCGGACGGCTGGCGCATTATCTACGGGTAGTGGTCGAGGAAAGGGCGTTGCTGTCTCGCAACTTGAGTGGTGACGGCGGCCCGCGCGCTTAGGGCCACAGGCGTTGGGCGGCACTCGGATCGTCCTCTCACTTCTACCGCTGGAGTCCAGATGTCAGAGAAGCCCTCTATTACCGACATGATGGTGGCCTACGCACAGGACGCCGTCGACATGGCGCACGCTAACTTCAGCGAGACACTGGATTATTCCGAGCGTAGCATCCAAGTTGTCGAGAGCTGCTTGGGAAAGCTGCACGACTCGTTGCCGAAGGGCTTCTTCGGAAAGCTATTTGGGCGCGGTCCCTCTGCTGACCAAATTAGCACTGCCGCAAAGATCTTCGGCGGCTACCTCGGCGAGGTCTTCCGCAAGCACCATGGCGGAGACTGGGTCTTAGAGCCGGCACCCACTGCTTCTGGCCCTGCGCTGACTCTGGTCCATCCCAACGGTGGCAGGTTCTTTCCGCCGGCAAAGGTGCACAAGCGAATAGTCAACGGCCCTGAAGACAACGTGTGGGTCTTCTACCAGGTGTTGACCCGCGAGTACATCAAGAAAGGTAGTCCTTCCGCCTCTGGCTGAGGTGCCGCCTATGGGCCTCCTTTTCCGCTCCAGACTGTCTGTGTCTCACGTCCGACAGGTTGAGCCGCCCGGGATTGGGTCCTCCTGCGGAGCGGTCTTTCTGCGCAAGGTTGCCGGCAACGTTTGGGGCTCCGGGAGAAGCTGTCGAGGGGCAGGACCGTTGCTCATTTTGAAAACCGTCTATAGCCTGCCAGCGTCTCGGTCCCGAGCGTCTTGCCCTTTGACCAGCCCGGTCCAGAGCGTGGTACAATTTAAAAACAAAGACAGGCCGCCCAACCCGGGCCCTCAAGCGGACGGCTGGCGCATTATCTACGGGTAGTGGTCGAGGAAAGGGCGTTGCTGTCTTGCAGCTTGAGTGGTACTGGCGGCCCGCGCGCTTAGGGCCACAGGCGTTATGCGGCTAAAGTCATTGCACGTAGAGGAGACAATCGATAGTGGAAACTGGCATCCAGCCTGAGGGACCGACAGCGGAGCAGGAGAAGATTGAGCACCTCCATGACAAGGTGTTCGCGAATTCCTTACTCACCTTAGGAGCCGGGAAGAGTAGCGCCGCGCTCGACAATTTTTCAGGTTGGCTACTCGCAGGATTCGGTGCTGTGCTGGCCCTACTCTTAAGTAACCTAGATTCCGTTGCTCCATACCTACCCATCTCCACCGTCAGGCTTGCTGCCTTCATCTTCATCATCGCTGCAGCCTTTGGAGTCGCGGAAAAGTATCTGGCGGCGCTCTTGTCAGGTGCCGTGGAGGCCTCCTTGGTCAGCAGCGAGCTTGGTGAGAAGATGGCTGACCGAGATATAGATCTCGACTTCGCTTTTATATTTGCTGAGACAGAGCGGGCCAGTTTCCCACCTGCGCGATGGATCGTCAGGCGGATGCTTAGGAAAGTACGTGAAGGTGACCTTGTGGCTTCAGGTCGCTTCTTCTCGCGTTGCTCACAAGTGCAAGGCGTGCTTGTACTATGCGAAGCAATACTCATCATTCTCGCAACATGTCTAATTGTGAGCGGGTTGACCAACATCGCCGCATAACACCGCAATGCACCGGACAGAAACGCTTGCGCGTTCCTGCCGGTGATCTTGCAGGGCGTTGGGCGGCGAGGAGGTGCACCAGAATGAATCTTTTGCTAGTCGTTAATACAATGCTTCTGGTGCTGGGATTTGCCTCTGCGGCTACAGCGCAACCAGTACCGTCTCCTTCAGTCCCCCCTTCTATTGAGGTGAAGATTAAATCCGATGAAAGAAACCCCTGGCACGAATGGTACGATCCCTCCGCTGTCCTAGGTATCATCGGTGTGCTCGGTGGAACAATTGGAGTTCTGGTTCAGCGTTACTGGCATCGCATTGACGAGCGACTTGCAGAACACAGGGCTGAACGCGACCGTTTGCAAGCTCATGTACTCGATTCGTTGAAATGGTTTGAAGGGAAGACGCAGAAGCGCAGCATTGGGTTGGCTGTTATCGAAGGTAATTGGCGTGTGTTCCCAGGTCTACGCCCAACTTGGTTTTCAGTTCTGACTAATCAGGCCGTTTACCTGCTCGCTCAGTCCAAGGAGCAGGACGATGCTGCACTTGAAAAAGAGAATACAAAGCGAATCATGGCGCTATTAGCTGCTAATAAGGGAGGGCTAACGCCTTCTCAGGTCACTGCTATCTCGGAGGCACTGGACAAGAATCAGGCGGGTGAGGGATTGAGAGGTTTGCAACAAAATTTAGCTTCTTGGAAAAAAGAATTTCCATGATGAGCGCCCAACCCGGGCCCTCAAGCGGACGGCTGGCGCATTATCTACCGGTGGTGGTCGAGGAAAGGGTGTTGCTGTCTTGCAGCTTGAGTGGTAAAGGCGGCCCGCGCGCTTAGGGCCACAGGCGTTCTACGCTCATGTCCAGCGTTGGCGAGGTCTTATAGTGGAGCTTTCTTTCTATAAGGATGTGCTGCGAAAGCAATACGAGGAGTCAAGGCCCCTCCTTATTGCCTTTTCTGAGGCCCTGAAGCGAGAGATAGGTAGCCTTCTCTCACAGCACAGGGTCCAGCTAGGAACTCCTATCGAGGTGCGCGTAAAGTCATGGGAGTCGGTGGCGAGAAAGGTGAAGAGACAGCGAGTTGAGATAGGACTCGGCGAGAAGATGCCCGTATTACAGGAAATCGTTAGAGATCTAACTGGTCTTAGGATAATACTCCTGTTTCGGCGAGACCTGGAACGCACGCGAGAGTTGCTAGCAAAAACTCTCGTCGTTACCGAATGCGAGGATACCTCTAGTCGACTCGCTGAAGTTGAGTTTGGCTACCAATCCTGGCACTATCTTGTAAAATTGGCTCCAAGTTGGGCGGAAGTACCCTCATTGGGATTGTTCAAATCGGTAGAGGCTGAACTCCAAGTGCGCACCCTAGCACAGCATCTTTGGGCCGCAGCGTCACACAAGCTGCAGTACAAAAGTGAGGAGAGCATTCCGCCTCCCCTCAGGAGGTCAATTCATCGTGTCGCTGCCCTCCTTGAAACAGTTGACGCCGAGCTTGAGAAGGTTTTAGTAGAAAGCGAGGAGTATCGGCATAGCCTTGATTTGCAGCGTCGTGCTGAAACTCTTGATGCCTCACGTGTTCAAGAGCTTCTTGAGAGATTCTTGTCGGAAGAAGACTTTGACTACGATGACATCTATGAGGAACTTTGGGGAGATCTTGTACGCCACGGCATCACTACAGTTGGTCAGCTGGAGGATTTTCTGATAGCCAACTCGGATGCAATGGAGGCAATCGATGGAGCTTGGGGAGGCTCTTTTCATAATCCTGGGATAGTATTGGAGTATCTTAGGCAACTAGATCAAGGAGCGCAGAACACCGCCGCTCAAGCGGACGGCTGAGGCATTCTGAGGTGGTAGTGGCCTTTGGGGATCGGGACTTCGAGAAGCAGCGGTGCTCTGCATTGGGCCGCTCGCTTAGCGACATAACGTTACACGCCGAGACAAGGATGCAGCTCACTTAATGGAGGGATAACCTTGTATACTGGAACCAGACGCTGTCACTCTTGTGGTAAGAGTATGAGCACCGCTGATGATCCACGAGAGGCGGATCTCACCACTCTTGGCTTCCGCATAGGGACACTCAGTTACCAATGCGAGAGTTGTGGTCGCAAAGCACAGGTTACCTCATATCCGCTCCTAGCGATCACAGGATTTATATCCGCCAGTTTCTTCATTATGATGCTGCCATTACTATTTAGGATCTACCCAGATTTCTGGCAAGCCCTGCTCTTTGCCGCAGTCATCCTCCTTAATGGTAAGTTGCTGCTTGTTTTCCTTAAGCTATTTTACGAAAACATAGCGTATCGCGGTATTGAACCTTGGTCAAAAGTCCTTATGTTTGGCACTATTGCCCTCTTCGTGGCTGTTCCTTCCGCATTCTTTATCGCACGTTCCTACGAAAAGCGATTGCTTGCTTTTACGGCTTTCGTCTTGTTTTTCGGCTGGATTGCCCTTCTATTCATTAGAGGTGTGGTTACTCTGGTCAGATGCCCAGCGCAACATGGGTGGTCCTTCCAACTTGGGGACTTCGTTAGAATCCTCATTATCGCGGCTATTTTCGGGGCCGCAATCTCCATGGGCGACTCAAGTCTCGTGTCTACGCTAATCCAGTAAGAGTTTGACTTTGAGGCATCGTTAAGGAGAAAGGATTCGAAAATCGGCGTGTAACCCGGGCGGTCGAGCGGACGGAAACCGCAAACAGCGCGGTTTCCGCGCGCTCACCGCCAAAGCGTTAGGCGCCACTTGGAGGTATCTGTGCTCCACCAACTACTTCCAGACCCAGCAGTGGTAGTCGCGCTGGAACCTGAGGAGCTTGCGGGGTTCCTCCTGCAGGTGCTGGCAACCGTCAAGCCATACGACAAGTCGATGCTGCACGCAGGCACGTTCACTCACTCCGACGGCGGCCTGGCACAGTACCCTCGGGGCAAGCACCAAGCACTCACTACCGCGATCTTGGAGGCCTGGAACTACCTAGTAAACGAAGGTCTGCTCGCGCCACTCCCGGAACGATCTTCTGGGTGGTACTTCGTCACCCGCCGCGGGAAGGCCGCAGCGACACCCGCCTCCTATGCGGAGTTTCGACAAGCTAATCTCCTCCCCCGTGACCTGTTGCATCCAACGCTACGCGACAAGATCTGGCACCTGTTTGTCCATCGTGACTACGACACGGCAGTCTTCCAGGCGTTCAAGGAGGTCGAGGTAGCAGTACGGTCCGTTGCTGGTCTTGCGGAATCAGACCTTGGTGTCGTACTAGTTCGCAAAGCCTTCGATCCTGCGTCCGGCCCGCTCACGCTGCTCACAGCCCAGCCGGCAGAGCGCGAGGCGCTGGCTCATCTCTTCGCTGGCGCCATCGGGTCGTACAAGAACCCATCAAGCCACAGACATGTCGCCATCGAGGCGCCGGAGGCCGTCGAAATGGTGATGCTGGCATCCCACCTCTTGCGGATAGTCGACTCTCGCATCCGCGCTGTGGCGCCTAACACTGGGCCTACAGCGGACGAAACCGCATAATGCGCGGTTCCGCCGCTGAGGCCCATCGCGTTCTGCGCCAGACCCGTTGATGCTTCTGAATCGTGGAATCACATGACGAAGACCGAGATGATCAGAGAGGTTCAGGAGCGCGAGCAGCGTCTGGAGGCTATCGCGCAGTCGAGGGTCTCTAGCCCATTCGGCACAGCTATCAGCAGCGAGGCTCATGCATTGCTTGAACAGACCATACAGGAGTTGGGTGACCTGTTTGATTTGTATTTCGGCCGGCCCAACGACTACGCCGCGTCAATGCGTCTAGTCTTCAACAAGGACCCGGGCGTAATGGGCTTCGGCTCTGAGCCGGGAACCGTTCGCCGTTTGTTGTCACCGGTGCGGGCGGCGTTAACCGCGATCGAGCGGACTGACGGTCCACTGGCTAGGAGCCCCGAGAGCAAACGGGAAGGCTCTAAAGCCAATGAAGGGCGGATAGTCTTCATAGTTCACGGTCACGACGAGGCAGTTCGTGAGTCCACCGCACGCTTGGTGTCGCGGCTCGGTCTTGAGCCTACGATTCTCCACGAACAGCCCAACCGTGGTCAGACTGTCATTGAGAAGTTCGAGAAGTCGTCAGCAGGTGCGCACTTTGCGATCATCCTGCTCACCCCCGATGACTTCGGCGGCAAGGACGGTGAGAGCCCCAGGCCGAGAGCCCGCCAGAACGTGATCCTGGAGTTGGGTTTCTTTTTCGGTGCACTCGGCCGGAGCCGCGTCTGTGTGTTATACACGGAGGGAGTTGAGCTACCTTCGGATTACAACGGTATCGTGTATGTACCGCTCGACAGAAATGGTGCCTGGAAGCTGACCGTGGCGAAGGAGATGAAGGCCGCCGGTTTACCGATTGACCTGAATGATGTTTGATGATCGCAAGAGGCGCCGAACCCGGCTGCTCCAGCGGACCATAAAGCTCCGCTTTCTGGCCGCTGAGCAGCAACAGCGTGTGCGCCAAGACAAGCTTGGCGCTTCTTGCAGGGTGCAAGTCCCTGCCGGGTAAGGTCTAACCAACCACCCGTACCGAGTGTTGCAGATCCGTAGGAGGAGAGTCGTGAGACGAACCGAACGAAAGGTCTGAAGCGTACACAGGGAACCATGTAGGCCGTAAGGGAGACCCGCACCTCCCTGAGGTCTGGTACAGCCCCGAAAGCGCTGCTTACAAGATGCAGGCGGCCATCGTTTACGTTTGCGAGCAAGCCCACGCGAAGGAATCGATTTGGTGAGATTCCGGAGGCCTGCCGGGGTCATCAGGACATGGCATGCATGGAGAGGAGCGTCGAAGAACTTGGGAGATCCCATTGATTCCTGCGCTCTCAGAGACAACTCGCATGGCGCAAGGCTGGCTAGGCACAGAAGGGGAAACCCGGACCCAGAGAGAATGCCTGGCGCCTAAACGGGGCCGACGAGAGATGACAGGTAGGCGACCTGAACCGAGAAGGCAAGGGGGACCGAAGATCCTTGGGAAGTCGGATCAGCTCATAGTACTCCGAGAACGGGAGAGCCGTTTACATGGGGAAGGGGCTGACGGTAATCCGTAGCCCGCAAAGGAAACATGAACCAGATACGACAGGCTGGACAATTCATGCCAACCTCACTGCGGGGAATAGCGAACAAAGCAAGTTCTGACAAGGACCACCGTTTCCGCAATCTCTTTGGCCTGCTGACCGTTATGTTCCTTCTGTCCTGCTGGGAGCGAGTCAACAAGAAAGCTGCCAGCGGTGTAGATCGGGTCTCGGCCCGGTCCTATGCGAAGGATCTGAAGGCCAACGTTCGGGACTTGGTGGATCGCGTGAAACGGGGCGGGCGAAGTTGGTCCGGCGATGTCACATTCCGAAGGAAGGGGGCAGGACTCGGCCGCTGGGAATCCCGGCGGTTGAGGACAAGTTTCTCCAGGTCGCAGTCGGCCGCATCCTCAACGCCATCTACGAGCCGATCTTTCTGCCGTGCAGTTGGGCATACAGACTCGGCCGCAATGCGCGTGAAGCGGTGCGAACACTGACGCAGGAGCTTCAGTTTGGTTGCTACGGTTACGTTGTAGAGATTGACATCAAGGGTTTCTTCGACCGCATCGACCACGACAAGCTCATGCAGATGCTCGAGCTGCGAATCGATGATCGGCCGTTCCTGCGGCTGATCTGGAAATGGCTCAAGGCAGGGGTGTTGGAGGAGGGTGGGAAGGTCATCCACCCGGACACGGGCTGCCCGCAGGGTAGTAGTATCTCACCCGTGCTTGCCAACATCTATCTTCACTACGTACTGGACCTTTGGTTCACGGACGTAGTGAAGCCCCGGTGCAAAGCTCGGGCGTTCATGTGCCGGTACGCGGACGATGTCGTGTTCGCGTTCCAATGGTTCGAGGATGCCGAGCGATTCTCCCGGGTGTTGCCGAAGCGGCTGGTGAAGTACGGGTTGGAACTGTCGGCGGAGAAGAGCCGGATGGTGCGGTTCAGCCGGTTCCAACTGGGCAAGAGCTCGGAGAGGTTCGACTTCCTCGGGTTCGAGTTCCGCTGGGTGGTGGACCACAAGGGAGTGCCTCGGGTGACCCGCCGGACGTCGCGCAAGCGGCTTCGAGCGTCGTTGGCCCGGGTGACCGAGTGGATCAAGGCCGAGCGGCACCTGCCGGTACGCCAGCTGGTCGAGGCGTTGAACTCCAGGCTTCGTGGGCACTACAATTACTATGGGGTGATCGGCAACTACCGAAGCCTATGGGCATACTTCTATCAGGTCGCGAGGCTCCTCATGAAGTGGCTGGGAAGACGAAGCCAGAAGAGCCGGATGACCTGGGCGAAGTTCAGCGCCTTGCTGAAGCGGTTTCCTCTGGAGGAGCCCTGGATCACGGAGAGTCGGCATCGGCAGATGGTGCTTGACGGGGTTTGCTGAGTGCGGAAGCGAGGGTTACCGAAGAGCCCGGTGCGGGAAAACTGCACGCCGGGATCTGTGCGGGGGGCGCTACGGCGTCCCTACCGCGACTGGCCGAGCATGGGAACGCCAAGGTAACTTGACAGGATGGGGAGACGGCCACACACTCACTCGTCCGCCCCCTATCGGGCAAAGGAGGTTCGACGTGAACATCTGTCTCCTTCCGCTGGCTCTCCTCACGGTTCTCTTGCTTCCCTCAGATATGCTAGGCGCAACTTCGCTATCGCCTCAGAGCACCACCGACTTCCCCTTCGTTCTCTTTGTAAAGCCTGATGCGGTTCTCAGCCGCAAGGGAGACGATTTCAGCGTACCCCGCCTCAACTACAGGACTGCCTCGAAGCCAAGCACCGATCCGCTCGCCGTTGTCCTCCAGCTTGGCAAGCCTGGCAAAGAGCTGGTTTTCGTCATTGCCGCACGAGCTCTCAAGGCAGAAGCGTCTTCTGGTTCATGGGCCGAAAGTGAATGTTGCACCGAGGCGTGCCTGTGGTGGCTGAAGAGCCTTCACGGCGAACGCGTCCCGGTAAGGATCGGACTGTTTTCTGCCGCCTCACTCCAACACCTTGGACCAGATCAGCCTCTTCCAGAAGCAGATATGCTTTCGCAATGGATTGTTGTCAACGGTGACTTTGACTAGGAGAACGGAGGGGCTGAAGTTGGCAGAAACATCCAAACTGGTGGTCGCGAACTGTCCAATCCCTGGCTGCAACGAGCTCATCGCGGATGATCACCCCTATCCATGGTGTGTCAGATGTGGAGAACGGCTTCCCGAGACGATTCAGCTCCAGCTAAGAAAGCTACAAGAAGGCAGAAGGAAAGCTGAGGCAGCGGCAGCGGCTCTAGGATCTCAGCCCGAGACCGAAGAAATCTGCGCCAGGTGCGGAGCTCATTTCATGACCAGCGCGAAGCTCGACTTCTTAGGTTTCCGGGAGTTCACCTGTCCCAACTGCCTACTGCGAGCAATCACTCCGTTAAGATGGTCCTATCGAATCACCTACTGGTTGTTTATGTGTCTATGGGGTCTCGGGCTTATCTTGAGTCTCTTGAATTTGGGTCTAGAGGAGATCCACCAAATCGCGGGATGCTTTCTGTTGCTAGTATATCTTCTTAGCGCGATTCTCAAAGATCTACGAATAGTTTACTTTCGGTGGAGGTCGGCGTATCGGTAGGGAACGCCCAACCCGGGGCCTCAACCGGACGGATACCGCGCTGTCGCGCGGCACCGCCGGTTAGTCCCATCAGCGTTCGGCGGCAAGAGTGGGAGGCATCGAGTCGTGATCGAGACTGCTCGCCTGAAGCTGATGCCAGCCACGGTCGCACTAGCGCGTGCGGAGATCGGTGACCGCGAAGAGTTCGCCCGGTTGTTGGGCGCGTCAGTGCCCGACAACTGGCCCCCCGAAACCCTCGCCGACGCGCTGCCCTTGTTCCTGGGCTGGTTGGAGGCGGCACCGGATCGCGTCGGCTGGTTCGGCTGGTACGCCCTGGCCGTGGGCGAGGGCTCGCCCACGCCGGTCCTGGTAGCCAGCGGGGGCTTCCTGGGGCCGCCGCAGGACGGAACGGCTCAGATCGGCTACTCTGTTCTTCCGCAGTACCAGAGACAGGGCTATGCGACGGAGGTGGTCGTCGGCCTTGTTCGGTGGGCGCTGGAGCAGCCTGGCGTGGCCCGTATCGCGGCCGAGACAGAGTGGGCCAATCCCGCTTCGGTGCGGGTTCTGAGCAAGGCCGGGTTCACCCCCGTTGGGTCGGCGACAGAACCGGGCGGTGCGCGGTTTGAGTTTCTGGGCGGCGCGTGAGCCGCCGGGCCCTCAAGCGGACGGCTGGCGCATTCTCCACTGGCGGTGGTTGCGAGGACTGGGCGTTGCCGTCTCGCAACTTGGGTGGTAACGGAGGCCCGCTCGCTTAGGGCCATCAGCGTTGGGCGCCGAAGAGGAGAGGGTCTCATGCAGCAGTTGCTTTCACTGAGCGCTTTGATGTTTAGGCGGCCTTTCGTGGTCGTGCTTCTCTGCGTTGCCTCTACGATGCCGCTCTATGGTGATGAGCCTCCAATTGACGAGAACGCAGTGCGCGCGTTGCTTGAGGCGAAGGATCTAAAATCCCTCGATCAGTTTTCCGCTAAAGCGACCCAAGGAGATGAGGCGCTGAGGGCCGTCTACCGAGCGCGTAGGCTTGCCTTGAACAGCACCCGTGAGGAGGAACTTCGTTTTTTGGAGGCACTGCCTGACTCCGAGGCTAAACTCTGGCGAGTGTACAAACTGACCTATCCATCTCCTTCAGGCTTGGGAGAAGATCCCCGTATAGGGGATGTCGTGTATGGCATGTTCGAGCGTTCTGCTCGGTTGTCACAAAAGCACGGCTCAGGCCACCACCGAATCCTGAGGATCTGTCTGTTTACCGATGGCGAGTTGGCAGAAACGGCTTGGGAGTGGTGCAACTGGCTACTTAAAGCTGACCCGGAAAAAGCTCTCAGTGCAATCCGATCTCTGCCAGCGGAGGACCAGCGCCGCATGTGCGGCGATGTGAGGATCGAGCGGCTCACAGCCAAGGAGGTTGTGGAGAAATGCACTTCGGACTTCTGAAGAGCGCCCAACCCCGGGCATCAAGCGGATGGCTGACGCCACCGCTTATGCCCAAGAGGCGTTGGGCGGACGAAAAGCGGTCGGAAGAGGAGTAGCGCGGATGCCACATCTTCACGATACCCCCTTCATGCGGGAGCTTACTGACCGCAACGCTGCAACCCTACGGGAGACCGTCGACGAGTCGAATCCACGGCTGGGCGAGTTCACCCGGCAGGAAGAGTACATCGCCGACTGCCTCATGTCGGCGGGCGAACTCGTCGGCGCGCGCGACCAGATGCAGTATTCGCTCACTTACCTCGCCGGCTACCGATCTCGCAAGACCCAAAACTAGGTTCCGGGTGATTGGGAAGATGGGGAAAGATGGGTTCCGCTCCGGTGCCAAACAGCTCGGGGCCTCATCTGTGTCCAGAGCGGACGTGGTACAACTCGAGCCAGTTTGGTGCCTCCGCTACGCTCCGGCACCAAACTGGCACTTGCGTGTAGCGGAACGTCTAGCTCTAGCCGTGGCCCGGTGCTCGGGGTAGAATTGGAGCAGCCGCTGTAGAGGAGAAGCTCCATACAAATATCGCAACGTATCGGTAGGGGCGGCCAACCAGGACGGTGTCCGCCTCGTCGGCTACTGGATCGGCAAGGAGCATTGGGGCAAGGGTGTCGCGACCGGGGCGCTCGCCGCTTTCCTGCACCTCGTGACCGAGCGTCCTCTCCACGCGCACGTGGCCAAGCACAATGCCGGCTCGATCCGCGTCCTGGAGAAGTGTGGCTTCAGCCTCGAGCGCGAGGAGAGCGCCGAGGGCGCCGGCAAGACATCGCCGAGCTCGTGCTCGTCCTGCGCTGAGGACGGCGAGCGGCTGGAAATTGAGAAGCAGGTAGGCGGACTTGGCTAGATGAAGAGCTCAGGAAAGGGAAGCCAATGGACCAAATGCGTCGGCTTTATGACGTGATTGTCAGGAGTCCTGTGTCGAACGCTGTTGTGCTAGGACTCTTAGGGTTTTGGGCCTTCTATTCTGGAACCTCCAGTTACTTAAAGCGATCGGATCCGTGGCCAGGGGGAGTCACTCTTGGTGTAATGGCTATCATATGCGCTGCACAGTCGCTCACAGGCTCTCCCAGGGTCGAGGTCATGTGTTCCTGGCGTATCCTCCAGACATTCTTTGGTCTGTTTATGGTCATGAAACTCATGGCGGATTTCCAGGACGGCATCGGTTTTTCCATAGTTAAGTGCATCATAGTGATTGGAGCCGTGCTCTTTTATGCACGGATGTGGCGAAGACGTTTTGCAGACTCGTGGGGCTTGGATAATGACGATGGAGTGAAGGAGTCTTCGGCCCCCAACCAGAGGCCTCAAGCGGACGCCTGACGGCTCCGCTTAGTCCTGAAGCCGTTAGCCTGGCAGCTGAGCAATCAGTGCTTCTTTGGAGAGAGGACCGATGAGAAGGAGAACGCTAGGCAATACTGGACGGGGACTGCCGACGATAGGCCTTGGCTGCATGGGCTTGTCGGAGTTCTACGGTCCACCAATGGAGCACAGCGCTGCGATCACGCTGTTGCACGAAGCAGTGGAACTGGGCGTCGAACACTTCGATACGGCAGAGATGTATGGGATCGGCGGCGCAAACGAGACGCTGCTTGGCGAAGCGTTCGCGGATCGCCGCAACCGGGTATTCATCGCCACCAAGTTCGGCCCGACGCGGCATTTCGAAACGGGTAAGTTCACTGGTCTGGATGGTTCGCGTGAGAACTGCCGGCGCGCCATCGAAGGCTCACTGCAGCGCCTGCGTACCGACCATGTCGACCTGTATTATTTGCATCGTGTCGATCCGACCAGACCGATCGAGGAGACGGTAGCCGCGATGGCTGCGTTGGTGACCGAAGGCAAGGTGGGCGCCATCGGTTTGTCCGAAGCATCGGGCGACACGATCCGTCGGGCGGCCAAGATCCACCCGATCGCGGCCGTGCAATCGGAGTACTCGATATTCAGCCGGGACATCGAGGTCGATGTCATCCCTGCCTGCCTTGAGGTCGGCGCATCACTGGTCGCCTACTCACCGCTGGGCAGAGGCATGCTGACGGGCCGATTCAAGGCAGAGAAGCTGAGCGAAGGCGACTGGCGATCCACAACGCCTCGTTTCCAGGGCGAAGCATACGCCGCCAACGTGGCGCTCGCTGAAGAGATCGAAGCGGTGGCGTCGGCAAGATCATGCACGGCGGCGCAGATCGCTCTCGCTTGGGTCATCGGTCGTGGTGAACACATCCTGGCCCTTACGGGGACGACGAAACTCGAGAACCTCACGGCGAATCTCGGCGCCTGCGACGTGGAGCTGTCCCACAATGAGCGGATGACCTTGGATAGGCTCGCGGGTCGCGTCATGGGCGATCGCTACGACAAAGGTGGTATGGCTGGCATAAACGGCTGAACGGCTGCCCCCCAATAGGTGCCGGATAGGTGCCACCCACTTGGGAGAAGAGACCGGCTGACGGACCTCCTAGACGCTCGCGTTTGGCTGCCTTTGGCGGAGATTGAAGGCTTCCATTGGCTTTTTTGGGAGAAGGCGGGGCGAGATGGTAGGCGATCAAGCTCCTCAGCCTAGTGCTTTCGAGAAAAACAAGCCGACCGCGCACACTCGGTCCATACTTCCACGATGTAGTCCATACACTCCCTCTTAGATCCTGTTTTACCGGCATCGCGCCAGCCTGGAGGATTGCCTTCATGGAGAGGCATGAATGAGTACTGCTCTTCCAGGTTGATCACCACTCCTAGCATCAGCTCGTTTCCTGGGGCAAATCGAGGCGACGAAGTAGAGGGTATCCCCAACTAGTTGCGTTTGGTATTCACTTCTCCCTGCGGGAGCTGACTTCACTCGCGCAATGGCGCCCGGGTGGCGGCTCCCAGAAGGGATCTTCGGTATGTCCAAGAGCAAGCAGACAGTCTTCCTCGTAGTGCTTCTGGCCCTAGCGCCTTCTCGGCCCGGTGGAGCTCAAGTCGGCCGTTTCCCCGGAGTAGGGGTCTTCGCCTCGCTCTGGGAGCGGGTGTCGAGCCGTGTCCTGCCTGCTGAGGTGAGGAGCGGAGCTGTCACTGAAGGCAGGCGCACATGCGAGCCGAACAGCGGGAAAGGCATATGCGGAGGGATTGATTTGAAGGGAAGGGGAGCATGGGACCCTGACGGGGCCGCGTCACCGCCTCCCTGTGATCCCGCCGATCCGTCCTGCCACAGCTAGTTTCGCTTTCCACCTCCCGTGTCGTGGTCGAACTTTGGCCGGGGACTTCCCCGGCCTTTTCTCTTTTGTGTACACTCACGTACTTGAGCACGGGGAGGAATGATGGCGGATAAGAATCGGCATGTCACGTCAGATGAATTGGATCGTTTGCTGGACACGACGCTATCGCCTGGAGAGCGGAAGACGGTCGTTCGCCATCTCCTCACGGGTTGCCTCCAATGTATTGAGCTGGCGCGCAGCGCCTTCTTTCCTCAGGATGAAGATCGTGACTATTCAGCAACGATGCGCAGGCTTGGGCTGGGCTATGTCGTCGCTCAAGGCATGATTGAGGAGGAAAAGCTCTACGCTGAGAGGGCGTGGCGGGATTTTCTGGGAAAGCTTGATTCTGGTGCCCGCTTGCGTGCGATTCGCGACAACCCTGGTTTCCAGACATGGGGCCTTCTGGACTTGGCTCTGAGCAAGGCGCGGAGTGCTGTGCGAGAGAAGCCCATCGAAGCCATCGACCTCGCGCACACCGGGCTCTACATCGCGGACCTACTCGACACCGAGCGCTATGGAGAGGAAAGGGTGAACGTCTACAAGGCAGCCGGATACTCGGTACTCGGCAACGTCAAACGCCTCCTGGGGGACTTTCAGGGAGCGGAGGATGCCCTGCGCCAGGGCGACCAGCTCTTGAAGGACGGCGCCGGAGACCCTTATGAAGAGGCACAGATGATAGCCATCAGGGCCTCGCTCCTCACCGACCTCGGCTATCTCGAGGAAGCCGCGGAGCTGCTGCATGACGGAATCACCCTGGCAAGGATGGCCGGCGATCGCTATTACGAAGGCCGCCTCATCATCAAGCAGTCCTCATCCATCGGATGGGTCGATCCTCAAAGCGGCCTGGCACTGGCGCACGAAGGATTGTCCCTCATTGTGGCCTCGAGAGCAGGGGACAAGCACCTGGAGCTAGGCGGACGACACCTGATAGCTCTCTGGAAGAACGAGCTGGGATATACAGTCGAAGCGCGGGAGATTCTCGAAACCAACCGTCCCCTGTACGCCGAATATGAAGACCCTTCCACCGTTGGGCGGTTACTCTTCCTCGAACGGAAGGATACTGAGGAATGAAGGACGCCACGCAGAGTCCGAAGAGATGTTCAGGCGATTGGTAGAGCTCTACTCCGAGCACAGCATGGAGTTCGATCTCGCTTTGGCAGGTATGGAGTGGGCTGAAGCGTTCGTGCTCTTGGGACGTTTTAATGATGCCTTCAAGGTTATGTCGGATCTCTCCCCGCTCATTGAGGCTTGGAACATCCATGTCGATGTGCTGCGTGCGTGGCTTATCGTCCGGGACGCCGTGGGAGGAAAGGCAGTCGAGGAGAGAGGCTTCAGGGAGCTTGCGATGACAATCCGCCGCAAGTGGCATCGTAAGTAATCTTGAATCGGGCGGCGTACGTCCTCTGGGCCTCCAAATAGGTGCCACCCACTCGGGAGAAGAGACAGGCCGACGGACCTCCTCAAGGTCCCCGGGCGAAGGGGTGCTGCCCTCGCACGGCTGAGGCTCCGAGGGCGGTGCTTCCCGTCTGTTGGCGATGGGTGGCGGCTTCGAGTTCGAGGAGGTCTCACGAATCAGGATGCTTACGAGCTCGGCCTCGTGCCCGATCCGATCTTCGTCGATGGTCTCGAAACCGGCGATCCGTCCCGCTGGTCTCCTTAGCGTCTCCTGATCCTGAACACGGCTCTTCGGTCCAGCGCCACAGGCTCAACTGAAAGCGGTTCGGACCCGCCCCTCCAGGGTTTGCCACCTGGATTCGGGTGAGCCCGGCCGTGAACCGGAAGCGCGGTGAGGTGAACCGGGTCCTGTAGCGGCTCTGTCCGGCGGGGCGAAGCAGGAGGCCCACGCCGCCCGGCTGGAGCGTCGCCGGAGTCACGATTTTCGAGGGCCGGATGAGCTCGATCGACAGGATGTCACCCTCCGCAAGGTCCGCCGGGAGGCGGGCGATCAGGGTTCCTGGTGAAGCTGCGGAGGGCCGCAGGTGGGCCGAAATAGGCTCTCCGGCCGGCATCCAGGGGTGGAAAAGGAGGAGGAGAGGCTCGCCGCGGCGTTGAAAGAGGCGGGGGTGGATCTCCTGGACGCATTCCGGGGCCAGTCTCTGCCGCCGGCCTTCATAGAAGGCCGCCTGAGCGCCCTCGGTCCGCGAAAGTGGAAAGATCTCGACGTCCGCCAGATCGAGCCGGAGGGGTGGGAGCCGGGCGAGGCTTGGCTCCTGGGTCCGGGCGGCGGTCTGCGCCGCGCTGTCCGCCAGCCTGAGGCGGGCATTGTCCCCTTCATAGGCCACGTCCCGGGTTCGCAGGGGCGCGAGGCGCGGGCGAAGAGCGATCTCCGCTCCGGTCCAGGTGCTGGGAACGAGCTCTGCATAGGCGAATCCGAACGGGCGGGCCAGCAGCAGGCTTCCGGGCAAAATCCAAGCGGCGGCTGCCAGCAGCGGTGCGCGGGCAAATGGGCGGCGTTGAAGCAGCCATTCCCCGCAACTGACCATGCCATAGGCGCAGACGAGCGCCGAGCCGCCCTCGGCAGGCAACAGGTTGTGGCCGTGAAAGAGCGTCAGGCCGGCGGCATGAAGCACGGGGTAACCGAGAAACAGGCTGAGCGGCAGCAGGGCCGCCGCCCACTCTCCGTTCCCGGGCCTGCGCCAGAGCCGATGAATCAGAAGGCCGGTCCCCAGCAGCAGGAACGCGCCGAGGATCCAGCCATGCTGATCGGCCAGGAATACGATCCCGCGGCGCAGCACGATCCCATGGTCGCTGTGCTCGCCCCGGGCCTGGTTCGCGTAGAACCGGGTAACCCGGAATCCGTAGTAGAGAAGTGAGCTGAAGAATGGATTCAACGTAAAAAACGTAACCATCGACGTCATGCCGGCCAGGACGAGCCATCCCCACCGGCGCCGGTGGTGGAATCCGGAGGCCAGGGCCCAGAAAGTGAGCGGCAGGGCGGAGGCCAGGCCGATGTACTTGGACGACACCGCGAGCCCCACGCCCACGCCCACCAGCAGGAACCGGGAAAGCCGCGGGGTTTTCACGGCTCCGGCCGTCCAGTACAGCGTCACCAGGGTGAACAGCAAGGCCAGCATGTCGGGCTTGAGCTGAAGCGAGCTCCTGATGTGCTGGGGGTAGGCCGCGAGCACGGCGGCAGCGGCCAGGCCGACGCCGGTCGAGAACAGGCGCCGGCCGACGAAATAGACCATGAGGATGCTCAGCAATCCATAGCCGACGATAAACATCCTCATGATGCGGAAGGCGTTGAGCGTAAAACCTTCGAACGGCGTGCCGCTGGCCTGGAGAGGGCCGATTCCGGTCCATGAAGGCAGGGCGTCGCAAAGGGTCAAAAAGATCGCCTGCGGGAGATAGGAAAGGGTACCGTAATAGGAGTGCCGGGGTCGCAGTGAGCCATTCAAGAATGCAGAAATATTGTTGAAGACATAGTGGTCGTCAAAGAAGCGAGGCATCCTGAGGGCCATCCACAACCGGACTCCCAGGGCTACGGCCAGCACCGCGGCCAGAAGCAGGACCGCGAGCCGCTCGGAGCTGGAGCTCCGTCCGGCGTCAGGAAGCGAGAAGGCTTTCATACGCCTATGATACTTGCAGTTGTGCTTCGTCGCGCGGAAAGGCAACTTCAGCTATTCCTCGGACGATCTTCAGGGCATCGTTGTTTCGCTTTGGACCAAGCCGATCGAGATCAAGAACCAGTTCCAGCAGGAGGCAAAATCCGGATAGGATTCCGCGGATGAACCTGCAAGACCTGTTTGGAATTGAGCTGCCGATCGTTCAGGCACCCATGGCGGGCGTTCAAGGGAGCGCGCTGGCCGTGGCGGTGTCGAACGCCGGGGGCCTGGGCTCGCTTCCCTGCGCCATGCTCGGTCACGATGCGATTCGGAAAGAAGTGGCGGTGATTCGGGCGCAGACCAGCAAGCCGTTCAACGTCAACTTCTTCTGCCACGCGCAGCCCAAGGAGGACGCGGAGCGGGAAGCGGCGTGGCGGTCCAGGCTTTTGCCGTACTACGAGGAGCTTGGGCTCGACGGCGAGGCGAGCGTCGCGGCGCCTCCACGCCTGCCTTTCGATGTCGTTACGGTCGAGATGCTGGCCGAGCTCAGGCCCCCCGTGGTGAGCTTCCACTTCGGGTTGCCGTCGGAGGATCTGTTGGCCCGGGTGCGAGGGTGGGGTGCGAAGATCCTCTCTTCGGCGACGACCGTCAAGGAAGCACTTTGGCTGGAAGCGCGAGGAGTGGACGCGGTGATCGCTCAAGGCTTCGAAGCGGGTGGTCATCGAGGCATGTTCCTGTCGGAGGATCTTGATTCCCAGGTCGGGACGTTGGCTCTGGTGCCGCAGATGGTACGGGCGGTGAAGGTGCCGGTGATAGCTGCCGGCGGCATCGCGGATGCCGCCGGCGTCGCGGCGGCGATGGCTCTTGGTGCGGTGGGCGTCCAGGTGGGAACTGCGTATCTCCTATGTCCCGAGTGCACCACGAGCAAGGTGCACCGGGCCGCCTTGCGGAGCGAAGCGGCGCGCGACACGGCCTTGACCAACGTATTCAGCGGGCGACCCGCGCGGGGGATCATGAACCGGGCGATGCGGGAGCTTGGGCCTATGTCCGTCGGCGCGCCCGCGTTCCCCCTGGCAGCGGCGGCCCTGGCGCCTTTGCGCGCCAAGGCCGAGAGTCTGGGTAGAGGCGATTTCTCCCCTCTGTGGGCGGGGCAGAATACGACGGGGTGCCGGGAAATCCCCGCCGTTCTTCTCACGCGGGAATTGGCGGGTAGCCTGCGATAGGGGAGACGTCATGAGGATGGCGGTTTCAGGAGCCCACCGCACGGGCAAGACGACGCTGCTGGCGGAGCTCAGCCGGTCTCTGCCGGCATTCTGCACGGTCGATGAGCCGTACCACCTTCTGGAGGAAGAGGGGCATGAATTCGCGGAGATGCCCAGCCTCGAAGACTTCGAGCTCCAACTGGAGCGCTCGATCGAATCCCTCGTGGAGAGCGAGGAGGACTGCCTCTTCGATCGCTGCCCAGCCGACATCCTCGCCTATTTACGGGTCCATGACGACTCGGAAGCGTTCGACGTCGACCGCTGGCTCGCGAGGGTGCGAAATGCGATGCAACGGCTCGATCTGATCGTTTTCGTCCCCATCGAAAATCCGGACCGCGTGAGCTTGTCCGCCTCGGACCACCGGCGCTTGAGGCGGCGGGTGGACGAGGAGCTTCAGGAGATCGTCCTGGACGACCGGTGGAGCTTTGGCGTGCCCGCGATCGAAGTGGCAGGATCTGTGAGCGAGCGCGCGCGCCAGGTTCTGGCCTACCTCAGAGCCCCTCGATGACTCACCGGCTTTTCGTTTACGGAACGCTCGCCCCGGGCCGGCCCAACGCACACGTCCTGGCGGAGGTTCCGGGAGAGTGGGAGCCCGCGACCGTCAGGGGCACGTTGTATCCGGAAGGGTGGGGGGCCGCGGCAGGCTATCCGGGAATCGTTCTGGATGAGCACGGTCCCGAAGTCAAAGGCTTGCTCTTCAGCTCGGAGAGCCTGGCTGAGCATTGGGCTCGGCTCGATGAGTTTGAGGGGGATGGCTACGAGCGCGTCCTGACCACGGCGAAGCGCACGGACGGCACAACCGTAGACGCCTACATCTACAGGCTCAGCAGAAGGATCAAACCTAACCGGCCAGCGCCCGTATAAGAGCCACATCCTTTGCCCGTTGAGGAGGCATGGTTATGGCTCGAGTCTCTTTTCCCGCCCTTGCTCTCTCCCTGGCGCTTCTCGCTGCCGGACCCGCCGTGGGCCTCGACTGGCCACAGTTTCGCGGCGTGAACCGGGACGGCGTTTCAGCGGAGACGGGCCTGCCTCGGAGCTTCCCGGCGGAGGGGCCGCGGGTCGTGTGGAAGCGCGCGATTGGGGAGGGATTCTCCGGGATCAGCGTCGTCGGAGACCGGCTCTACACCATGGACTCGGACGGTACGACCGAGTACGTCCTGGCCCTGGAGGCGGGGAGTGGCAAGGAGGTCTGGCGTGTTCCGGCCGGCCCCGAGCTGATCGACAGCATGGGCAACGGCCCGCGGACGACGCCGACGCTGGATGGCGGCACGCTCTATGCCCTGGGCTCCCACGGCCGGCTTCTCGCGCTGAAGGCCGCCGACGGAGCGAAGATCTGGGAGGTGGATTTCCAGCAGGCGTTTGGCGCCAAACGGCCCACCTGGGGGTACGCGGGCTCGCCGTTGATCGATGGTGACCTGCTCATCCTGGAAGTTGGAGGGAAGGAGAGCCGTGGGGTGGTGGCCTTTGAGAAGGCCACGGGAAAGGTCCGCTGGGGAGCCTTGGACGGCGACGCGGCCTACTCCTCGCCGGTCGTGATGACGATCGGCGGCATCAAACAATACGTGGTGCCCCGCCGGGCCGATTCGCAAACGGTCGCGTTTCGGCCCGACGGCTCGGTTCTCTGGACCCACCCGGGGCCGTTTTCGGTGATCGCCAGCGCCCTCTTCATCCCGCCGGACAAGGTCTACGTCTCGGGCGGGGACGACGCCGGGGCGGTCCTCATGCGGATCAAGACCGAAGGCGGCAAGGCCACGGTGGAGGAGCTGTGGAAGACCCGCACGATGAAAAACCATTTCAACAATGCGGTCCTCGTGGGCGACCACCTCTACGGTTTCGACAACGCCACCTTCAAGTGCCTCTCCGTCGCCACGGGAGAGCCGGCCTGGGCGGCTCGGGGCCTTGGCAAGGGGTCGCTCCTGGCCGCGGACGGGAACTTGTTGATCGTTCTTTCCGATCAGGGGACGCTCGTTCTGGTGGAGGCAACTCCCGGCGCCTACACGGAGCTTGCACGATTCCAGGCCATGGAGGGGAAGGCGTGGACCGCGCCGACTCTCGCCAACGGCCGGCTCTACCTGCGGGACCACGACGAGATCATGGCCCTGGACATGAAGGCCGTGGGTACCAGAACAGCTTCTGCTACGGCCCCAGCCCCGAAAAGCTCCCCGGCTGCAACCCCCATCCCGACCCTCGAGGAGATCGTGGCCCGCTACGAAGCAGCCCGGGGGAGCCGGGAGCGCTGGCGGGCTCTGCGGTCCATCGAGATGGAGGGCACGTTCACCAGCTTCAGCGAGGCGGCTCCGTTCACCCTTCGCCGCAAGCGTCCGAACCTCTACCGCTTCGACTCCAAAATGACCCGCAAGGCGACGATCCTCGCTCAGAATGCCCAAGGTCCCTGGTGGCTCTATCCTCTTTACGATGTCGACAGCCCGGCAAAGATTGAGGATTCAGCCGCGATCGTCATGACCGCCCGCGACGCGGAGATCGAGCCGGCCCTCTTCGGCTATCAGGAAAAAGGGCACAAGGTCGTCCTGGCCGGGCGGGGAGACGTGAACGGTCAGGAGACCCTCCGCCTCGAGCCTCACCCGCTCCAATGGCTGGGTGGAGACCTGGCACCTCGATCCCCGGACGTACCTGGAGGTCGCGGTCGACTCCAAGGTCTTCGACTACTCGCAGCTTCCCCAGGAGATGCAGGAGCGGGCCTACTTCTCCGACTTCCGGACCGTTGACGGCCTGGTCATCCCCCACCGGATCGAGAAGGAGTACGGCGCCCGGCAGACCCTCACGAAAGTCGAGAAGGTCCGCGTGAACCCTGAGGTGGAAGACGGGGTGTTCGCCATGCCTGGACGCCGGTGAAGTCTTCGATTTCGGGCTGAGTCAGCCCGGATGATCGAAGTCTTGAGGTATCGGCCTTCGGAATCAGCAGACTGATCGAAAACCGTAAGCCAGCGGACCTTTGAAGGCCGAGGCCGGCTCCGCCAGCCACGCCGTTTCCGGTACCTGCCGCACCAGCTGGCGGCCATGCCTCCGTGGGCGAAGAGCAAGGCCACCGTACATCGTGTCACGTCCGCCCGAGGCCCCACCTGCGCTCGCGTTATCCGGTGAGTTGACGATAGTCCTCCAGGTGCCCGTGTCACGCTTACCACGCCTGGATGAAGGTGAGACCTACCTTCGGAAGCGTCAGCCACTTGGACTCTGCAAGTTCGAGCTCGACGACGTGGTCGATTCCCACGAGCAGATGCCAGATCGCAGGAAAGCGTGACAGCTGCGACCTCGCTGCGCTATGGACCACGCCACGGCGGACCGCGACACGTTATTCGTGCTGTAGGCCTTGGCTGCTGTTCGTCAACATCTCTGAGTGGCTGCTCAGTAACTGAAATTCGAATGGGACATCGAGAAGGCGGCCTCGACACCTCGGAGCCGGAGATCGTTAGCGACGAGACGCCGGCTCGATGATGGCGTAACGGCATCGGGTTGGTTCGCTCTCGGGCCCAGATCGATGGCGACACCCGCAGCACGAGTCACGCTACATTACATTCGGTTTGTCCAGCTTGGGCCGGCTGCTTGCGGTTTCGCACACGTATCGACTTGGCAGTATCCGCATTATCAATGCGCGCAGGGTTACGCGTACTGAGAGGAAACTTTATGAAGAAGGCTAAGGACAAAGAAGAGATGCGCGCCGAGTATCAACGCTCTGACTTCAGCGTGCTCGAGCGCGGCAAGTTCTGAAGCCGTCTGTGGCACCTGAACACCCTGTAAGATCGAGCGAGCGGGTGAGCTGCTTTGCCAGCTTGCGCTCGAGGCGATCATTGCCGCGTCCCAACCGTAATTGCAGAACATCCCGTCCGATACGACCGTCGAGCCGTTCTGGAAGAACCTCTGGTGTGCGCAGAGCTTGTTGAAGTAACTATTGACGTTGTTCGTTTTCAACTGGCCGTCGATGGTCTCGTAGTACAGGAGAAACGAATTTGGCGAATTGGCCTGCAATCCGGCGCGTAGGGTGGAGAGGAAAAGCTGGAAGTTGTCCACGTTGATCGTGCCACTCGGGATCGAGCAGACCCATGACTCGACGTCACCATGTAGCCGTCGAACCCATAGTATTGCGCGATCGCGGCGAGCTATTGCGGTCTTGTCGCAATGGGGAGCGGTGGTCGGGTCTGCGTACTTCGCACCGAGGATCAGCACGCCGTCGCGGTAGCAGGCATTCATCCACACTTCCGGCGGAATCGTAGAAGACCGCCGGATTGGAGACCATGATGTCGATGTATTGCCAGCGGTCGAAGTTGAAGATGTCCTGGTTCGTGCCGCCCTGTGACTCGGCGTCGAAGCCGGGCGTATAGCTCGGCCCCGCCATCGCCACGCGAGATGTCGACGGCATTCCGCCTCGGCTGGCGAGGGGAACTGAACAGACGTTGATCGGATCGTTTCCGGGAGTCCACGCGAGCAACTGTGCCGCAGTGGTGAGACCGCCGCTTTGTGGCTGGCTCGAATAATACATTGTGCGTCCCCTTTCGTTTTTATCTCTGCTAAAGGTTGAGATGCCAACGGAATCGCCACAGCGCAAGCGCTAGCCAGGCACTTTGGTCTAGAGATTTGCCCGCGGCGGCCAAGCTTCGACCGTCTTGACGGTCCTAGTCAACCGCCGGTCGGTACCGTCCGACAGTTCGGCTTAGCGCTCGGAAATCGCTGTAACGAATCTCCTCTAAATTTCGCCTACTTCTATAAAGCTGGGGAGCCTTCCAATCCGGAGAGCTCTCCCGCCAGTGTGGAACCGCATTCCGCGAAGTCCATAGAAGGAGGCTTTATGTCCATCGACCGTCGGCTCCTTGCCATCATCGGGCGGCGTCTGCCCGCCATCTTCGACGTCATTCCTCGGGGACCCCAGGGCCGCATCTCGGAAGTCGCTCTCAACCCTCAGCCGCTTCCGCCCCACGAGCTGGGGGCCGCCATCGCCTCCGAGTTCGTCCGCACGGTCTGGCTCGCCAATCGCTTCGGCGCGGATCTGGGAGTGGCCTTCGAAGATCTCGACGACTGGTGCCCCACCCGCCCAAAGCGGCTGAAGCTGCCGCCGTGGTGGCCGCCGATTCCCGAGCCGGATCCGCACCCGGAATGGCTCACCGACTTCCACTTCGGTTTCGCCGCCCGGCTCGCCGCGGTCTCGAATCAATTCGAGGGCTCCCGGCTCGGTGAGGTTCTCAACAAGGCGATCGATCGGTCGCTGGAGGTGATGGACACCACGAACACGTAAGGGGTTTCTCGGGGCACCGCGGCAGAGGCAAGGCCTCTGCCGCGGAGGTTGGACGTGTTCCTTGATCGCTGGTGGTCACACTCCCCCGAAGCGTCCGGACCGGTGTCTCCTGCGATAGCCTTCGCGTACCCGCTCCGCTAATCGGAGAGAATCCGGAGAGAAACCGAAGAGAAAGGAATCAGCATGATGCAGACGCAGGACGCGGTCGCCACGGTCGTCAAAGCCTGGGGAGATCCTTTCTTCTGGATCTTCCTGCTGGTCGTGGCGTTCTTTGGGGCGCTGGGAGGGCTCGTCTATGAGCTGATGACTTTGCGAGGCCGGCTGGAGTTGCCGCACCGGGCGGACGACGTGGCGGCGGACGAGGATCTGCCGGGAGCGGTGGCCCGCTATCTCTACGATCTGGGCCTTCTCGGCCGGATGATCATCGGCGCCCTGGCCGCGATCGTCGTGGTCTGGCCGCTGGGGCTGGTGGAAAGCGGCCCTTGGCGGTGATCTCGGGCTCGATCGTGGCCGGCGCGGCCGGCATCGCCGTCTTCCGTTCGCTTCAGGACCGCCTCATGGCGGCGCTCGCCACGCGGGAGCTGGTGAGGACGCAGGGGCAGGCCGCCGAGCAGACGCGTGCGGTGGAGGAGGCCGCGGCCGACCTCGAACAGCTCCGGGACCGCCTTCAGGGACAGGCCCAGGGCGGGCCGCAGGGACGCGGCCTTTCCTTCGACTCGGGAGACGACCGGCGAGGGATGTCCTCGGAGCCGGCGAGCTCCATGGAAAGCTTTCCGGAGCTCGACCGGATCACCAGAAAGCTCGCCGAGGCCCGGGGCTTGGGGCTCGCGGTCGCGGGAGGGGCGCAGGAATCCGTTCGATTGCGGGTCTACCGGGTGCTCTCCGCCTGGTCCGGTGTTCCCGTTCCCAAGGTCCCGCCGGACGGCAAGAAGATCACCGTCCTTTGGCAGGAGAAATCCGGCAACCCGCAGATCAACGAAGGAGTCCTCTCCGACCTCATCGTCCGTCTCAAGTCGGCATTCCCACGGGCCGGGATCGTCCTGGCGCCTGGCGATCTGACACGGGACGACGGCACGGATACGGTGGCGAAGCTGGTGGCGTCACGTCGAGCTGCGGATGGTGGCGTAGGTCCATGAAAGCCATCCTGGCTGCCCTCTTCCTGGCGTTCCCTCCCGCTCAGCGGCTCAGGCGGAGGCGAGGATTTCCGTTTGTGATTCGAGCACCCTTTTCATATCCAAAGAGGATGGTTCCTTCTGGGAACGGCCCTTGCCACCGAACGAATACCGGATCGAAGTCTCCGGCACGGACGGCTCGGGCGCTCCCCTGGAGGTCACGCCGGTTACCGCCATTGTCGCGGCTGAGGAGTTTCCGACGTTCCTGAAAGCCGTTCTACAGGAGCCGCTCCAGGGCAATGCGTCCTACCAGTTCACCATCCAAGAAAGTGGAAAGGACGAAGCGATCGCCGCCGGGAGCTTCAGCACCACGGCGAAGGCAAAGATCCAGCTCTCCAGGGCTCAGGCCGAAGCCAATTTCAGATTTGAGATCTACTCGACGACGCCCCTGGTCCAAGTGCCAGGCGATTCCTTGCGGCTCGTGGAGATCCTCCGCAAGCCGCTGATCGGAATGAATGGCAATCTGGAAAAGGAGCGGACGAAGGATCACAGGATTGACGCGCCAGCGATCGAACGGCCCGGTTGCGACCGGCCCCAGATTTCCGGAGGGACGGACGGATCCCAATCGAGCGGTGCGATCGTGGACCTGCGGCCGGGGGACCGCTTGAGCAGCGGCAGCGCCGGCCTCCGGCTCGAAGGGCTACGAGACGTCTTTGGCCAGGAGGTGAAGGCGGAGGGAATCATCGTGCCGGCCCGGGTTCCGAAAGGAAAGGACGACGCCTTCGCCTACAGCAGGATTTTCTTCGAGAGCGCGGAAGGGCGGGGATCGCTGGACGCGCTCTCCCTGGATTTCAAGGTTCAGCCAATTTTTCAGATGGCGGGAAGCTGGCTGTTCCGGCCGGAGCTGACGGCGTCGATCTCCAAGAATGTGCCACGGGCATCGAATTCCATTCGGGTGACGGGGTTGTTCAGCCGGACGGTGGTGCGTGGAGGCAAGGACAGCAAGGACGAAAAGGACAGTAGGGACAGCAAGGGTGGGGAAGACAGGCGGCGGCTCGTTTACCATACGGCTTTCCTGGGGCCCTCCCTTGAGGCGGACCGCGATTTCGATCGCGTCAACGCCATCGCGGATCTTCGTTGGCAGCCGGGTCTCAAGGGCCTCTACAGCCGCGGAAGACCCAAGGATCGCGATCGCGCCGCGGAGCTCGGCAGAAGGATCGACGAGCTCGCCTTGCCGCGCATCGGCTACGGCCTGGAATTTCGCCTGGGAGCGGAGGCCGGTTCCTCCGCCAGCGGCCAGACGGTAACGAACAGCTCGGGACATCAAAGCCTGGAGCTGGAACGGTACAACGTGCTGCGAGCCCGGCCGCACGTCAACGCGTTCTACGAGATCGGCCTGCCGCTGGACTGGCAGCTCACGGTGAACGTCTCTTCGAGCCTGCGCTACCTGTTCACGGAAGAGCTGACCGCCGTGGAGAATCCTGACCGGTCCTTGTCCCTTCGGAAAATTGATGGATTTGCACCCTACACGGAGGCTTCCTTGAGCCTCTCGTTCGATCCGGGCCAGCACGCTGCGCTGGCGTTTACCTACAAGGACGGCTCGGAGCCGCCGGTGTTCGTGGAGGTGGAGAAGTATTCGGTGGGGGTGGTGTTGAAGTATTGATAATTTGGAGAGGACTGCCTCGATCTTCAACCCCGCCCGGGCATAAATGCCCGCGCTACGTGGAAGAAGCCGGGTGAACCCGGCTCATTGAGCTCGGATTGAGTCCCCTTCAGGGGGCTTCTTCAACTTAGACCGGGCATTTATGCCCGGGCGGAGGCGCCGGATCTGAAAACCATCCCCGTTTCCACAAAAAGGTGGCAGTGATAGTAGCATCCGTGCTCATGACGACCCGACCTCACCACCCGCCAGCTCAACCGCGCCCTGCTCGCCCGGCAGATGCTGCTCTCGCGGGAAGACGGGACGGCCCTGGCAGCCGTCGAGCGGCTCGCGGGCATGCAGGCACAGGTGGCGCGCCCGCCATTCGTGGGGCTGTGGACCCGCCTCGAAGGATTCCGTCGCGGCGACCTCCTCGAGTCGCTGAACCGGCGCGAGGTCGTTCGCGTGACGGCGATGCGGGGCACGCTTCACCTGATGTCCGCCGCGGATTATCTGGGCCTGCGGGGCACCTTGCAGCCGATGCTGTCCCGAGGCATGCAGTCGATCCTTCGAGAACGGGCCCAGACCCTCGATCTCGAAGCTTTGGAGGAAGCCGCGCGCGCCTTCTTCGGCGGCGCTCCGGCAACGTTCGATGCCCTGAGGAACCATCTCAAGGCGAAGCATCCGGAGGGGGACGAACGGGCCATGGCGTATGCCATCCGCATGCACCTGCCGCTCGTGCAGGTGCCGGTCGATACGGCCTGGGGTTTCCCCGCGGCGGCGGACTTCGCCATGGCCGACGTCCTGGCTGGGGACGACGATCCCCCTGAGCCCAAGCCGGCCCACGCGCTGGTCCGGCGCTACCTGGCGGCGTTCGGCCCCGCGACGCCCGGAGACGCGCAGGCGTGGTCGGGACTGCAAGGTTTACGCGAGGTGTTCGAATCGCTCCGCCCGGAGCTCGTCACCTTCCGGGATGAACGGAAACGCGAGCTGTTCGACCTGCCGGACGCACCCCGGCCCGAGGAGGGAGACGCCGGCACCGGTCCGCTTCCTGCCGGAGTTCGACAACCTGGTGCTTTCGCACGACGACCGCACCCGTGTGATCGCCGACGAGCACCGGCCCAAGGTCGTGCTCAAGAATCTCCAGGTGCGCGCGACGTTCCTGGTGGACGGCTTCGTGGCGGGGACCTGGAAGGTCGAGCGGAAGAAAAAGAACGCGATCCTGACCCTGGAGCCCTTCGGCAAGCTCCCGAAGCCGGCGCTCGCGGCGCTCGAAAGGGAAGGCGTCGCGTTGCTCCGCTTTGTGGAGGAGGACGCGGAGGTGCGGGAAGTGAGGCTCAGCGCGCCCGTAGAGCCCGGGTGAGCACGCGGTCGAGCGTGGCCGCGAAGGCCTGCCGGTCCTTGGGCGTGTAGGGCCGGGGGCCGCCCGTATTCTCCAGGCCGGCTCCCCGCAGGCCGTCCATGAGGTCGCGGAAGGCGAGCCGCTCGCCCACGTTCTCCTCGTTGTACTCGTCGCCTCGCGGGTCGATGACGGCCACCTGCTTTTCGACCAGCCGGGCGGCGAGGGGGATGTCGGCCGTGACGGCGACGTCGCCCGGCTCCGCGTGGTCGGCGATGTGGCGGTCCGCGATGTCGGGGCCACCGGCCACCCGCACGGTGCTGACGAAGGGGTTCCCGGGAGGGTCCGTGAGCCACAGGTTGGCGACCTGCACGGTCTCGAGCTTGAGCCGCAGGGCGGCCTTGAAGATGACCTCCTTGACCTCTCGGGGGGCGGCGTCGGCGTCGATCCAGATCTTCACGGTACGAGACGATAACACTGAAGGAAGTGATTTGGGATTCCCCTGCAACCTCTTCCCAGGGGACGCGTAGAAGGTTCGTTCCAAAGCCCGGTCTCATTTGGGGGAGTCATGGTCCGTCTCATCGCCAGGTCGTGTTGTCTGCTCCTGTTCCTCTCCGCCGCTGCTTTCGCGGAGCCCCTGGAGGTCCGCCGCGCGGCCTCGTCCGTCAAGGTGGACGGCGTCCTGGACGAGCCGGCCTGGAGCGCGGCGCTGACGTTCGGCGTGCCCTACGAATGGCAGCCGGGCGACAACACGCCGCCGCCCGTGAAGACCGACTTCCTCGTGGCCTTCGACGACGACAACCTCTACGTGGCGTGGCGGGCCTTCGATCCCCGGCCCGGCGGAGATCCGCGCCCACCTGATGGACCGCGACGCCATCGACACGTTCGTGCAGGACGACCACGTGGTGTTGATGATCGATCCGTTCAACGACGAGCGCCGGGGCTTTCAGTTCCGCATCAATCCCCTGGGGGTACAGGCGGACGCGGTGTTCAGCCAGAACGAGGGGATCGAGGACTGGTCGTTCGACATGATCTGGGACTCGGCGGGGAGGATCACGGAGGAGGGGTACGTCGTCGAGGTCGCCATCCCCCTCCAGCAGATCCGCCTGCCGCGCTCGGAAGGGGTCCAGACCTGGGGATTCGACGTCGGGCGCTCCTATCCGCGCAACGTGCGCCACCGGATGTCCGCGGCGCCGCATAGCCGGAGCAACTCGTGCGTCCTCTGCCAGGTGGTCAAGGTGACCGGGTTTCGAGGCGCTGAAGCCGGGGCGCAACCTGGAGGTGACGCCGACGGTGACGGCGAACCGCAACGACACGGCCCGGCTGAACACGGCCGGCCGGCCTGTGGGGCTGGAGACGGGTGACGAGGAGGCGGAGGCGGGGTTGACGGCACGCTGGGGGATTACGCCCAACATCAGCCTGAGCGCGGCGGTGAACCCGGATTTCTCCCAGGTGGAGGCGGACGCGGCCCAACTCGCGGTCAACGAGCGGTTTGCCCTCTTCTTCCCGGAGAAGCGGCCGTTCTTCCTCGAAGGAATCGACTTCTTCTCGACGCCGCTGGAGGCGGTCTTCACGCGCACGATCGTGGACCCGAAGTGGGGGGCCAAGGTCACGGGCAAGGAGGGCGGCAACGCCTTCGGCGTCTTCGTGGCCGAGGACGACCGGAACTTCCTGACCATTCCCACCAACCAGCAGACCTTTTCGGCCGCGCTGGACGAGCCGGTGACGACGAGTGTTCTGCGCTACCGGCGGGACGTGGGGAAGGGATCGAGCCTGGGCGTGCTCTACACCGGCCGGGAGGGAGACGCCTACCACAACCGCGTGGGCGGGCTCGACGGCTTCGCCCGGTTCAATGGAGCGGACACGCTGCGCGTGCAGTACCTGCGGGCCGACACGCTCTATCCGGGCGCCATTGCCCGCGAATTCCGGCAGCCGATCGACGGCGTCGAGGGCGATGCATTCTTCGGCCAGTACCAGCACGCGGCGCGCGACTGGTTCTGGTCGCTGGCCTATGAGGACCGCGACCCCGAGTTCCGCGCCGACAGCGGCTTCATTCCGCGGGTGGACATCAAGGAAGCCCGCCTCCAGCTCCAGCGCCAATTCTGGGGAACCGCCGAGGACTGGTACACGCAGATCAACGTGGGCGGAAGCGGCCGGCGGACGGAAGACCACGCCGGGCAGCTCACGGACGAGCGGCTCAACGTCTACGGCAACGTCTCGGGTCCGCTCCAGTCCTACGGCGAGGTGGTCTACAGCCGCAGCAAGGACTTCTTCGGCGGCCGGCTCTACGAGGGGCTGAACCGCTACACGGCGTACTTCTCGGCCCAGCCGAGCGGAGTCGCCCGGCTCAGCCTGTCGAGCGATTTCGGCGACACGGTGGACTTCACCAACAACCAGCCGGCGGACCTCCTCGTGCTCTCTCCGGCGGCGGAGCTGAAGCTGGGCCGGCACGTCAACGCCCAGGTGAGCCACACCCTCCAACGGTTGGACGTGGAGGGTGGCGAGCTCTTCGAGGCCAACCTGAGCCAGCTCCGGCTGGTCTACAACTTCAACGTGCGGAGCTTCGTGCGCGGCATCTTCCAGTACCTGGACCTGCAACAGAACCAGGCTCTCTACGACCCGGAGCTCCGGCCGTTCATCGAGCCCCGCACGGAGACGCTCCTCACCCAGCTCCTCTTCTCCTACAAGCTGAACGCCCAGACCGTGCTCTTCCTCGGCTACTCCGACAACCGTTTGGGATTGCAGGACTTCAGCCTGGAGCAGACGGACCGGACACTGTTCTTCAAAGTGGGGTACGCCTGGGTGCTTTGATCAGCTCCTCCTGAGCGGGCGGTCCACCGCCGCACTTGCCGTGACGGGCGGCAGCCGTTAGCATGAGGGCAAGCTTCGAAAGGAGGCCTCATGGCAGGTGAGCACAGGGTGTGGCGGCTGAAGGTCGCCGCGGTCGCTGTTTGTCTCTCTCTTTTGCCGGCCGCGGCCCGGGCGGAGGGAGGAGACGGAGTCGTCACCGGCCACGTCCAGGGCGCCGATGGCCAACCGCTGCCGGGGGTTACGGTCAAGCTCCTCAAGGCGGGGGCGCAGAGCCCGCAGGAGGCGACCGGCGCGGACGGCAACTTCCGTTTCGCCAAGCTGGGCTTCGGCGTCTATTCCGTCTCGGCTTCTCTGGAGGGGTACGCATCCTCCAACTGCCCGGGGGTCCGCATCGTGGCCAGCCTGGAGCGCCACTTCACGATCAAGCTCATGCCGGCCTCCGAAGGCGGTCCGTTGTCGACCTGCGAGGTCGCCGAGCCGGCACCGTAACCGCCACACCTGCCCACATCGAGGTCAACATGGGCCCCAAGGCGCCGCTCGATCTGCCGGTCGCCTTCGTCAAGTACTACGAGAAGGGATCGACCGTCATGGGGGCCGACCAGGTCGCGGAGCGCCTGACCGCCCGCGGCTGGAACGCCCGCTCGATCCCCGTGCGCGAGATCGGGAGCATCAGAGATGGCGTTCTGATCCTGATCAAGACGTCCCGGCTCGACCACCTGCTGCTCGCCAAGGCGCGGGGGAACCGGCTGGTGCTCGACGTTCAGGACACGGTGGTCTTCAAGCGGCGGATCAAGAACCGCCGGCTTTTCGACGCCCTGATCTTCAAGAACGGTCGCCAGCTCGCGGACTTCGGTCGGCCGGGGAGCCTCGACCGCGTGATCTATCACCAGTGGGACCCGCGGTACGCCGCCAACCAGGCTCCGCGCGACCGCATGGTGCTGGGGTACCTGGGGAGCCAGCGGTCGCTTCCCCCCGGCTGGCGGCTGCCGGACGAGGCCGAGCTGGTGGAATTCGACGACCGCGAGCCCGAGCGGGTCTTCCGCGAGTCGCCGCGGTTCAACGCTCATCTCTCGGTGCGCCGGCCCGGCCGGGAGCTTCTCTACAAGCCGAACTGCAAGGTGTCGACGGCGGCGGCCTGCGAGGCCGTGCTGATCGCGAACCGCGACGCGAGCACGGTCGAGATGCTGGGCGAGGACTATCCCTTCTACTGCGACCTCGATCCGGAATCGGTCCGGGCCACCCTCGAAAGAGCCCGCGCCGCCTTCGGCTCCGCCGAGTGGGAGCTGGCCCTGGAACGGTTGCGGAGGGTACGCGAGATGACCTGCTTCGACCGGATTCTCGACCAGTATGAAGACCTGATCCGCGAGTCGTTCCGGCGTGCCGGCGATCGAGGAGACCGAATTGACCGCCACCGTCTGCTACCTCATCCAGAGCCATCGCGACCCGGAGCAGATCCACCGGCTGGTGCGGGTGCTGCGCGACGGGAGCTCCCGGGCGAAGATCGTGGTGCGCCACGACTTCGGCAAGTGCGATCTCGACTGGGCGCCCCTGGCCGCCCTGCCGGACACCTGGTTGTTGCCGTCCACGGGGCCGCCACAGGTCCGGGCGGACTATGCCTGCCAGGTCCAGCCCTGGCTCGACGCCATCGGCTGGCTGGAGGACCAGGGGATCGAGTACGACTGGCTGGTGAACCTGACGGCACAGGACTATCCGGTGACGCCGGTGGCGGAGATCGAGCGCTTTCTAGGCGAGTCCCGGGCGGACGGTTTTCTCCGCTTCTGGGACGTCCTCTCGCCCGCGAGCCCCTGGTCGGCCCGCAAGGCGCGAGCCCGATACTGGTACCGCTACCGGCGGCTGCCGGCCTGGATGGAGCCGGTGATGCGCGCCACGCGGATCCTGACCCGCATCCTGCCCATCCATTTCTATCTGGACTACGGGACCCTGTTCGGGGTGCGCGCCCTGAGCACGCCGTTCGGCGAGAGCTTTCGATGCCATGGCGGATGGGCCTTTTTCACCCTGCGCCGCCGGGCCGCGCTCTACGTGCGGGAGCTCCTGGCCGCACGGCCGGACGTGGAGCGGCATTACAAGAAGACCGTGGCGGCGGAGGAGTCGCTGGTGCCGACGGTGCTCGCCAACAGCGGCCGCTTCGAGCTGGTGGACGACGACATGCGCTACATCGACTACAGGCGGGCGCACAAGGGCTCGCCGCGCACGCTCACCTGCGCCGACCTGCCCGAGCTGGCTTCGGGGCGCTACCACTTCGCCCGCAAGTTCGACCTGGGGGTGGACCGCGAGGTGCTCGACCGCATCGACCGCGAGTTGCTGGGCATTCAAGTATAATCGCCGCCATTATGCGCTTGGTAACCCGTGGTGACCTCGACGGCCTGACGTGTGCCGTCCTGCTGTCTCTGAACGAACAGATCGACAGCATCTCGCTCATTCATCCCCAGGACATCAGCGATGGCCGGGCTGACATCCAGCCGGGGGACATCATCGCCAACCTGCCGTACCACCCCGGATGCGCCCTGTGGTTCGACCATCATCTCCATACGGCGACGACGAACGTGCCGCCCGAGGCTTTCCGGGGCGCCTTCGCCCAGGCGCCTTCGGCGGCCCGCCTCGTCTACGAGTATTACGGCGGCGAGGGGGCCATGCCGCAGTTCGCGGAGCTGGTGCGCGAGACCGACCGCCTGGACTCGGCGAACCTGACGCCGGGCGACGTGCTCGATCCCCAGACCTATATCAAGCTGGGTTTCACCATAGACGGCCGGAGCGGCCTGGGGACCTTCGAGCGCTACTTCCTGCACCTTGTGGAGCTGTTGCGGGCGGGGGCTCCGATCTCGGAGATTCTGGACGACCCGGGAGTCAAGAAGCGTTGCGAGCTTCTGGAAAGCGAGAACGAGCGCTTCTGCCAGGACCTGCGGGGCTACAGCCGGGTGGAGGGGAACGTGGTGGTGACCGACTTCCGGGACCTCGACCACACGCCGATCGGCAACCGCTTCCTGGTCTACGCCCTGTACCCGGAGGTCAACGTCTCCGCCCGCATCCACTGGGGTCCCAACCGCTCGTTCCCCATGCTGCTGCTCGGCCACAGCATCTTCCGGCGGACGTGCAAGACCAACGTCGGCGAGTTGGCGGCCCGCTACGGCGGCGGCGGCCACCGGGGCGCGGGGAGCATCCCGCTGATGGCGGATCCCGATCAGCAGATCGCCATGGTGATCGGCGAGCTGCAAGGCAAACGGATAGGTGGCTTGACGGCTGGCAGAGTCGAGTATAAAATCTACTTCGGATTGGGGAATCCCGGTCGGCAAGAGCCTCGGCAACGCCGGGGCTCTTTGCTTTTGTGGGTGTTCGTCAGCTTGGGCAGAGCAACACGGTAGTGGGAGGACGGCATGACCGGCGAGTCGCGTAAGGACATCCACCCCGGGCTGGAGGTGGAGATCGTTCAGAAGGCGGACCAGCGCACGGGGCGGCGGACGCGGGGGATCGTGCGCGACATCCTCACCAGCTCGCCCCGGCATACCCGTGGAATCAAGGTGCGGCTCCAGACCGGAGAGGTCGGCCGCGTCCAGGAAATCCTGGGGAATCCAAAAGCCTGAACAAGGCTCTGTGTCACAATCTGTCAGCTGAGCTGACACAAATTTACTGAGTGTCAGAAACGCCAAATCTGTAGCCGTTTGTCCTTTTTGTCCCGTCAAAATTGCGTTTCAAGCGGCCCTTTCCAGTGCCACCGCCGTGGCACGCCCATTGCTCATTCACTGTGAGCAACTTACGAGGAGGGGTCAAATGAGCACGAAGATCGAGCGGCTGGTGCTACCGGGGCCTGTGAGCGGGCAGCCTCCCCACCCGCATGGGTACCCCCTGGTTGGAGTCCTCCCCCGGATGTTGAGTGATCCTGCCCGGTTCTGTACCAAGATGATGCTCCAGTACAACGACCTGGTCCGCCTGGATCTGGGGCTCGGCTCGATCTATCTGGTCACCCTTCCGGACCACATCCACCACGTGATGGTGGAGAACAACGACAACTACTGGAAAGGCAACGTTTTCGAGCGGACCCGGTTCCTGTTCGGCAACGGGCTGGTGGTGAACGAGGGAGAGGGCTGGCGCCGCCAGCGCCGCCTCATGCAGCCGGCCTTCGCCCACCGCCGGGTCGCTTCCCTGGTGCCGATCATGAACGCCGTCGTCGAGCGGCGGCTGTCGTGCTGGGACGCCGCGAGCGCCGCCGGCGAGCCCCTGGAGATCGGCAAGGAGATGATGGCCCTCACCCTGGGCATCATCGTCAAGACCATGTTCAGCCTGAGCATCAACGAGCGGGAAGCTCGCGGTGATGGCGCACGCCTTCAACACCGCTCTCGAACAGATCACGCTGCGCATGGCCACCTACTCCTTCCCGGAGTGGGCCCCGCTGCCGGGTAAGACCGCCACCCGCGAAGCCGTTGCCACGCTGGACGAGATGGTCTACCGGATCATTCGGGAACGCCGCGAGAGCGGCGAGGAGATGGACGACCTGCTCTCCATGCTCCTTTCGGCCAAGGACGAGGAGACCGGCGAGGGGATGACCGACCTCGAGATCCGCGACGAGGTCATGGTCACCCTGTTCGGCGGCTACGAGGCCACGGCCGACGCGTTGACCTGGAGCTGGTTCCTGATCGGCGAGCACCCGCACGTGGACGAGAAGCTGCGGGAGGAGGTCACGGAGGTGCTGGGGAGCCGGACCCCCACGTTCGAGGATCTGACCAAGCTGACCTACACCGCCCAGGTGGCCCAGGAGGCGATGCGCCTGTACCCGCCGTTCTGGTTCTACAACCGCACGGCCTATGCCGAAGACGAGATCGGCGGCTACCGGATTCCGGCGGGCGCGCAGATCCTGCTCTGCCCCTACGCCACGCACCGGCATCCGGACTTCTGGGAGGTGCCGGAAGCGTTCCGGCCGGAGCGCTTCGAGCCGGGGCAGGTGGCCGGCCGGCCGCGCTTGGCCTATTACCCCTTCGGCACGGGGCCGCGGATGTGCATCGGGCGCCACCTGGCGCTCATGGAGATGCAGCTGATTCTGGCCGTGGTGGCGCAACGTTTCCGGCCGCGCCTCGCCCCGGGCTGGGCGGTGGTCCCCAAGATCGGGACGTCGCTCCGGGCCAAGGGCGGGATGTGGATGATCCCGGAGCGCGCCTAGCCGGCGTGAGCCGGGGATTTGGGAGACCGGCGCGGTGAACCCCTGAGAGATATAGAATCATTGGAACTTGAAGGTCTCAGGAAGGAGGGGGTTCACCATGCCGGATCTCAGCAAGGTCCGTGGGTCGGGAGTACGGTTCACCCTGCCCTATGTTCTCCGGTACTCGGCTCTGTGGCTCGTGGTCACGGTGGCGGCGGTGGTGTTGTTCGGGATCACCAGCTACTTGGTGGCCGCCGATCGGCTGGACGGGGAGGCGCTCCATCGCCTGAAGCTGATCCTGATCGTCCAGACGGTCTTTCTCATCGCGGCGGTGATCGCCCTGGCGGTGTTCACCACCCACCGTCTCGCCGGTCCCTACATCGCCCTCAAGAGGGCCCTGGACGAAGTAAAGCAGGGGGAGCTCAGCCGCCCTTTGCGGCTGCGCACGGCGGACCTCCATTTGAAAGAGATCGAGGCGAGCTTCAATGAAATGACGGCCGCCCTCCGCGAGCGGCACGGCAGTCCTGGGGCTCTTTCGTGATCCACGGAGATCCCCATGCTCCTGGCGTCGGCAGGGGAGACTACAGATTCACAGGCTGAGGCCTCATGAGACCCGCTTCCAGGCGTGCTTCCTTGAGCACGTCGCCGTAATCCCTCGCCAGGAGCGGATTGGCCTTCAGGGCTTTTTCGAGCGAGGCCGCGGCTTGCCGGCTCCCCTCCCGGCGCCGCCCCGGGGCGGTCTCCTCCTGGGCCGCCTGGTATTGCAGCAACCCCTGGAGCGCCAGGTAGCGCGCCTCGCCAGGGTTGATGGCGAGTGCCCGGCCGACGCGCTCCAGCCCTTCCTGAGTCTTGGCCCGGTAGCGTGCCACTTCGGCCTGGGTGAAGAAGACGTCCGGCTGCTCGGGGTTCAGCGCTTCGGCGCGGGCCAGCTCCGCCTCGGCCTTCCGCAGGGCGGTTGAGGGATCCTGCCGCCGGCCAAGGCTCCAGCGGGCGGCGATCACCTCGGCCCGTGCCCGTTCGAGAAAAACGTCCGCGTCGCCGGGGTTCAGCTCCAGGGCCTCGGCAAGGACGGCGTCGGCCGAGCCCAGGGCGGCGGCCGGATCCTGCCCCTGCTCCAGGAGCGCCTCGGCCAGGCTTCGCCACGTGTAGCCCAGGTTGTAGCGGGCCAGGGAGTAGTCCGGCTTGATCTCGATCGCACGCTGGTAGCTGCGCGCGGCGCGGGTGAGGGCGTCGCGCGGATCGCTCCCCCGGTCGAGCAGGTACTCTCCCAGTGTCAAATGAACGTTCCCGAGATTGTTGTAGATCGGCGCCGACTTGGGGTTGAGGTGAGCCGCCCGTTCGAAGGCCGCCACGGCCTTGCCCACGGAAACGCTGGGATCGGCTCCGCGCGCGATCTGGACCTCGGACATGGACTTCCAGGCGTTGCCGAGGCCGATGGAGGCGGGAAGAAACTCGGGGTTGAGCTCAAAGGCTTTCTGATAGCTCGCCGTCGCTCGTTTGAGAGCGGGGGCCGGGTCGGCGCCCCGGCGTTGCTGATCCTGGACGAGAACCAGGCAGGCGTTGCCGAGCCCGGAGTGGGCGAGGGCCAGCTCGGGTTGGATTTCCACCGCCTTGCTGGCCGCCTCGATGCCGCGCAGGATGTCGGCGCGGGCGTCCAGGCCCCGCCCCAGCTTCCACTGCGCGAGCAGGCGGTGAGAGGAGGCCAGGTAGCTCCAGGCCCCGCCGTTCGCCGGATCGAGGGCGATCGCGCGGTCCGCGAGGCGGATGCCGGATTGGAGATCGGCTGAGGGATCGTCGCCGCGCTTGAATTTCTGGTCCCCCAGGCGCCAGAAGATGGACGCCTGGAGCACGTGGACGTCGGCCATCTGGGGATCGACGGAAAGAGCCTGCTCACAGGCCGCCAGGGCCTCGGCCACCCGCGCTTCCGGCACGTCTTCGAGGTTCGAGGCCGCGTTGATCGAACGGGTCCAGCGGTCGCAATTGCCCGCATAGAGGCCGGGATCGCTGGGCGTGTTCCGGATCAGCCGCGCGTAGACCTCGCCGGCACGGCCGTAGAGGCTCAGGGCCTCCTCGTACCGGCCCGTGTTACCGGCTTCGCTCCCCTGGGCAAGGTAGACCTCGGCCTCGATCTCGGCCGCCTCGTGGAGCCACGGCGTCTGGAGGTACGCCCGGCGAGCCTCGGCCAGGGCTTGCGGGTAGCGCTTCTCGTAGTAGGCGATGAGCGCCGCGAGATAGGGGGAGCTTTCAGGATCGGCCGCGGCCTCGCGCAGGTAGGCCAGGGCGGGCCGGCGGTAGGTGCGGTCGGCCTCTTCCCGGCTCGCCGCCGCCGCGGCGCCTTGGAGATTGGGGTCCGACTGCGAGCGCTCGTAGAAGAAGCCCAGCGTCTGGCCCAAGGCGGCGGCCACGTCGGGGCTCCGCACACCCGCTTTCCAGGCACGCTCCAGATGGTCGCGGGCCGCGCCGTACTGGTGGAGGGCGAGGTAGGCCTGCCCGAGCGCGGAGCTTCCCGGCCCCTCGGCGATGGAACCCAGCCGGTGCATCTCGGCCCGCACGCTTTCCATCTCCTGCAACAGCCGCTGCTTGTGGGGCGTGATGTCGTGGCGGGGGAGGGTGGCCTCGTAGCGCAGGCTGGCCTGGATCTCGCCGATCCGCTGGCCGAAGCGCTGGGCGAGGCTCGGTCTTCTCCCGCGCCTGCCACTGGGCGCGCAGGCTCAACCCTCCGAGCACGGCGAAGGCGATCAGGGCGGCGGCGGAGACGGCGGTGAGCGCCCGGTTCTTGCGCAGGCGTTTGCCGGCCCGGTAGGCCCAGCCGGCGGGGCGGGCGTGGATGGGCTCGTCTTCCAGGAAACAGTCGAGATCCTCCGCCAGGGCATGGGCCGACTCGTACCGCCGGGCAGGGTCCTTTTCCAGGCACTTGGCCACGATCGTTCCCAGGTCTTCCGGGACGTTGGGAGCGGCCTCGCGCAGGGGCTTGGGGTCTTCCTGGACGACCTGGACCAGGATGCGGGCGAGGTTGCCTCCGCGGAACGGCGGCACGCCCGCGATCAGCTCGTAGAGCACGACGCCCAGGCTGTAGACGTCGGTGCGCCGGTCGAGCGGGCGCCCCTGGGCCTGCTCGGGGGAGATGTAGGCCGGGGTGCCGCTGATCATGCCGGTACGGGAGAGGCTCACCTCGTCCTGCTCCATGGCGAGACCGAAGTCGACCACGTAGGGGTGGAGGCCGCCGGACTCCTTGCGTGCCAGCAGGATGTTCCCCGGCTTCAGGTCGCGGTGGATCAGCCCCGTCCGGTGGGCGGCGTGAATGGCCCGCGCCACGTCCCTCAAGAGCCGGACCTTGTCCTCCAGCGTCAGCTCCTCGGTCAGCTCCCCCAGGCTGCGGCCGTCGATGAGCTGCATGGAGATGTAGGGGCGCCCCTCGACCTCGCCGACCTCGTGGACCTGGCAGACGTTCGGGTGGTCCACCCGCGCCTGGGCCCGGGCCTCGCGCAGGAAGCGCTCGGTCTGCGGAGCCCCGTTCCGGTGGAGGAACTTGAGCGCCACCCAGCGGCCGAGCGTGGGGTCGAACGCCTTGCAGACGGTGCCCATGCCGCCCGAGCCGAGGAGGTGATCGACCCGGTAGCGTGTCCAGCCTTCGAGAAAGCGCAGCTCCGGTGGAAATTGGGGTCCCCGGGCCGGGATCTCGCCGGGATTGGAAGGCCGGAAGGGAGGGCCGCCACCCGTCAAATCGGGGGTCAGGTCGTCCACCGTCCCCTGAAGCTCCTCGGCGAGCTCCGCCACCGTGCCGGGCTCGAGGAAACCGGCCTCCACGAGGGCGCGCACCCACCGCCCCTCTTCGGGCGAGTCTTCTCTCTTCCCGTGGACCGGGGGCAGATGGTCGGCGACGGAGTCGAGGTCTTCCCAGCGGAGGAGGCCTTTCGCGATCGCCAACCGCAGGAGGCTGCTCTCCGTGGGCAGGACCATGGCTGTAGTCGTGAGCATCAGTCTACCCCGTTTGGCGCGGGGCAGGCCAGATTCGTTACCGCCGCCCCAGACCCCTCATCCCTGTCCCTTCCCCTCCCCGTCCTTCGGCCGGCCATTACCCCCCGGCCGGGAGAAGGGAACCTTGCTGAGACGTGGGAAGCCGTAGGGTGCGCTGTGCGCACCACACCGCCGTTGAAGGTGCGCAGAGCGCACCCTACGGGCAACACCGGTCGTGGAGCGTCCCCCTCTCCCGGGGAGGGCGGGAGGGAGGGGGCGGGAGAGGGGGCCAGGGGGTGAGTCGGGCGGGGGGCACGCGCTACCGCCAGGGCCGCGTTGCCACCTCGGGTGCCGTCATCACGCGGAAGTAGGGGAGGAGCCCCACCGTCGCATCCCAGTACGGGGTGCGCCGGTACCACCAGGCATAGCGGGCGTTGCCGTCGGCCCCAAACTTCTCGTCCTTGAGGGCGGCCTGCCAGTCGGCGGCCGTCTTGGGGTCCTTCAGCATCTCGGCCGCCAGCCCGTCGAGCACCCGCGGGTCGGCGTACTCCTTCTGCTCGAAGACGGTGGACAGCAGGCCCCAGGAGAGGAGCGAGTCGGCGGCCTCCGGCTCCAGGAGCTGGACGGCGACCTCGAAGTCCGGCTGGTCGGCGGGAATCCAGAGCGCGCCGGCCGGCACGGTCCGTTTCTCCACGGTCCGCGCGACCGTCGGCGACACCCGCGTCAGCCCCTGGTAGCTCGACGGAGCCGGCTGCGGCTGGGAGACCCTCATCGTCTCCACCTCGAACGTTGCCGGTTCGGAGAGCTTCTCGACCCGCAGGCCATGGCCGCGCAGCCGGTCCTCGATCTGCGGCCAGCCGGGGAGCACCAGGTAGCCGCGAGGCCGGGGCACGGTCAGGGTGACCTGGGTCTTGTGGTACCAGGGGACCTCGATCTCGTTCACCTCGCCGCGCCGGTAGAAGAGGAGGGGCCGGCCGGTCACGATGGAGGTCCTCGTCTCGCCCGCGTAGACCGGGAAGCGGATGGAGTCCGCCTCGTCGCTCTGCTCGTAGGTCACCACGGCGCCGGACGGCGGCGCGTCCGGCTTCCCCTGGGCCACCGTGGCGGCCTCGGCCTGGGCCACGGCGCCCGTGAGCGCGGCGGGGTCGCGGGCGATCTCGTCCAGCAGCGCGAGCAGGAAGGCCTGGGTCGCCAGCACCCGCTGCTTGTAGGGCTTGTAGGAGTGCGTCTCGACCAGGATCGACGGCCGGTTGCGCAGCGGAAAGTAGCCCGAGGAGTAGCGCGGCTGGCCCACCCAGGAGCTGAACCCCTTGGCCGGATCGTTGCCGTCGAGCAGGTCCACGTAGGGGCCGTTCTTGTGTCCGGCTTTCGTGGTCGCCGCCAGCACGGCCGGCATGTGGGCGCGCAGCCAGGCGTCCACCGGCGCGGGCGCCTGGGGCGCCTCGGCCCAGGACCAGGTCAGCACCCAGTCGTGGTCCACGCCGTCGGTCACGTGGTTGTCCACGTGCAGATGAGGCCGCCAGGCGTTGACCAGGGCGATGAGCGAGCGCGCCTCCTCGGACACGATCTTCAGGTGGTCGCGGTTGAGGTCGAGCCCCGCCGTGGTGGTACGGAAGCCCATCCCCTCGCGCGGCCCGTCCTGGTTGGGGCGGTTGTAGGGCGAGACCCGCTCATGGCCGTCGACGTTGTAGATCGGCAGGACGACGAGCGTCACGGCGTCCAGAATCTCCCGGTGCTGCCCGGCCGCCAGGTCCCGCAGGATCACGGAGCGAAGCGTCCTTGCCGTCGATCTCCCCGGCGTGAATGCCGTTCTGGATCAGAATGATGGGTTTGGACAGCTTCCGCGCCTGGGCCCCCGTGAAGGCTTTTTCCTTGGAGACCACCACGAAGGGGAGCGGCCGGCCCTGGCCCGAGCTGCCGTAGAACCCCAGGTACATCTCGGGGAACCGGGGCTGGAGCTGCTTGAGGAAGGAAAGCGTCTCGGCGTAGCTGGAGGTCGCCGCGAAGTCCGTCTGCTCGGCCCGGGTAAGCGGTGACGGAGACTGGGCCTGGACCGCGAACGGAAGGAACGCCAGGAGGATCAGCAGTCGGCAGGTGCGAAGGAGCATGGCGAACTCTACCAAAATCTCCACCTTCATCCGCCGGGCCCGCCAAGGGCGTATTTCTCGATGGAGGGGATAGCTGTTAGTGGCACTACTGGCATGTGCCCTGCATCAACTAAACGCAGACCGGAAGGTCCGGTGCAGCACCAAAATTGAAATCCCGACAGGCCGGGAGCTTTGTTTTCCCGATCTGCCGGTGGGAGGGATAAGGCCTGGAAAGGCCTTCCCCGTTCTTCCTTGAGGGCGCCGAAAGGCGCCGTTTTTTAGGCCTGGGACGCCGTCAGGGGGAAGCAGATGAGGGTCTCGTCCCAACTGGTGCAGGAGCCGAAGGCACAAGCCGTACCCTTGGTGTACAGGCAGTTGTTCGGGCCCTTGACGCCGAAGCACACCTTGAGCGAGGCGATGACGATGTCGTAGTTGTAGCAGACCTCGAGGTTCGAAGCCGAGAAGGTGTAGTTGACCTCCGCCAGCTCGATGCCGATCAGGAAAAGCTTGAGCTGGATCGTGAGCTTCCAGTTCTGGCCGGGAGTGAAGCACACCTTGCCTTTGATGCTGAAGACCTTGATGTCGAAGTCGATGTCCTTACAGCTCGGCTGGGCGGAATCCGTGATCTTCACGACGGCCGGCTGATTGTGGACCGACTGCTTCAGAGCCTGGGAGATCTGCTCCTTGAGCTCCGCCACCGAAAGCCCTACCCGCTGGGCGGCGCTCGCCCACTCTCCATCCGTGAACTGGCGGTACTGGATGTCCATGTCAAACCCTCCTCCAGGAGAAGCCTCGACGCGGAGTGCACCGGGGCTGTTCGAGACGCCGGATGGCCGGCTTGTCTCCCTTCGTTGGGTTAAGTGACGGGAGGCTCCGGAGGATTGCACTCCAAGAGGTCTGGAAGGGTGAGGGAAATTCCTACCGCCCCGGCTCCCGGTCCGTCTCCGGATAGATCCCCAAAACCCGCATCTCCGCAGCCAGCGGCCGCACCTCGGAGAGCGCGCCGCGCACGGGATCGCGGTCGGCGTTGCCGTGGAGGTCCAGGTAGAAACGGTACTGCCAGGGGCTGTTCGGGATGGGGCGCGACTCGATCTTGGCCAAGCTCACTCCCCGGCGGCTGAACACGCTCAGCACCTCGGCCAAGGAGCCGGGCTGGTCCGACACCGTCAGGAGGAGCGACGTCTTGGCCGGGGTCTCGGGAGGGAACCGGACCGGATCGTGCGCCAGCTCCACGAACCGCGTGTAGTTCCCCTCCTGCGACTGGATCCCGCGTCTCAGAACCTCCAAGCCGTAGACCCGCGCCGCCGGCTCCCCGGCGATGGCGGCGATCTTGGGATCGTTGCGCTCCCGCACCTTGCGGGCGGAGCCCGCGGTGTCGAACTCGGTCTGCGCCTTGATCCAGGGCACGGTGCGCAGGAAGTCCTGGCACTGCAGGATTCCCTGGGGATGGGAGAGCGCCGTCCGCAGATCCTCGATCTTCGTCCCCGGCAACCCCAGGAGGCAGTGCTCGATGCGGCTCACCTCCTCGGCGGTGATGGTGAGCCCCCCTTCGGCCAGCAAGTCGTAGGTCTCGTTGATGCTCCCCGCCGTGGTGTTCTCGATCGGCAGCAGGGCGCGGTCGGCGGCTCCCTCGCGCACGGCCTCGGCCGCCGCGCGGAACGTCTCGAACCCTTCGAGGAGCACGCCTTCGGGAATGCCGGTGTACCGGCGCTGGGCCGTGAGATGGCTGTAGGAACCCTCGACCCCCTGGTAGGCCACGCGCAGGGGCGTCGAGTCGAGCGAGCGGACGTGGGCTTTCTGATGAGCGACGGACATGTCGAGAATCACCCGGTAGAGCCGTTCGACCTCATGGGCGTCGAGACCGCGCTCGACGGCGGCATGGCGCACCCGCTGGATCACCTGGTCCTCGCGCGGCTCGTCCCGGAACGGATACGCCGTCTTGAGCTTCGCGTTCGCCACCTCCTCGGCCAGGCTCATCCGCCGCCGGAGGTGGGACAGGATCTCCCGGTCGATCTCTTCGATGTCTTCGCGCAGGGCTGGGAGGTCGCGGGGGTTGGCCATGGGAGGGGGAGTATAGCGAGGGCCGCGGCGCGTGCCCCGCGGGTCACGTCATGAAACCCCTGGGTTGCGTCACAAAACCCATGGGGCACGATACGAAACCCATGGGTTACGTCGCAAAACCCGTGGGTTACGTCACGAAATCCGTGGGTTATGCCGCAAAAACAGTGGGGCATGCCGCAAATGGGTTACGCTGCAAAACCCATGGGTTACGTCACGCGACCCGTGGGGCGAAACGCAAAACCTGTTCTCAAGGTCCGTTTTCCCTCGGGGAAGGTAAGTTACCCCGAGGGGCGAAGGTCAGCGCCGGGTTGAGCGGTGGAGGAGGTCTCCTCCGCGGAGGCCGGGAAGAGGTCGAAGCTCCCGCCAGGAGAGGAGATCACCACGGCTGCGTTTCTGCGACTCGGCCCCGGCGTAGACCACGATCCGGCCGGAGATCCGGGGTCCCCCACGAAGAACATCTTCCAGGCGATCGAAACCGTCGAAAAAATGGCTGGAGGGAGTCTGGGACGACTTCATTTCGACGAGAACGAGGTCGTTTCCGCGCTCGACGACCAGGTCGATCTCCAGTCCGCCGCTGTCCCGGTAGAAGGAGAACCTCGGCCGGCGTCCCCGATGGAGGTACGCCTTGGCGATCTCGGCAACGACCCAGGTCTCGAACAGGGCGCCTCGCAGGGAATGATTCAGGAGTTGGCCGGCGGATTCGATGTTCAGCAGGCTCGCCACCAGGCCGGTGTCGTAGAAGTAGAGCTTGGGGGCCTTGATGAGCCGCTTGCCGAGATTGGCGAAGAACGGCGGCAGGCGGAACACGATGTAGCTCGCCTCCAAGACCGACAGCCAGGAGCGCGCCGTTGGCTGGGAGATGCCGCAGTCGTTGGCCAGGGACGAGAGGTTGAGGATCTGTCCGGTGCGGCCGGCGCAGAGACGGAGGAAGGTCTGAAAGAGCAGCAGATCGCCGACCTTGACGAGCTGCCGCACGTCTCTCTCGACATAGGTCGCCGTGTAGTCGGCCAGCCATTCATGGGCCGGGAGGTGCCGTTCGTAGATCCGTGGATAGCCCCCCTGCCAGAGGAGGGTGTTGAGATCCGGGAGAGGAGCGGGGAAACGGCGGACCTCCTCCAGGGAGAGTGGCAGCAGCTCCGTCAGGGTGGTGCGGCCCGCCAGGGACTGCGTCACCGCGTTGACCAGCGCCAGGTTCTGGGAGCCGGTCAGGAGGAAGCGGCCGGGGCGGGGATCTTCGTCGACCATCCCTTGAAGGAAGGAGAAGACCTCCGGGACCCGCTGGACCTCGTCGATGATGGCGCCGTCCCGATAGCGGGCGAAGAAGGCCACGGGGTCCTCCTGGGCAAGCTCCCGCTGGATGGGATTCTCCAACGACACGTAGGGCCGATCCGGAAAGGCCATCCGGCTGAGCGTCGTCTTGCCCGACTGCCGCGGGCCGGTCAGTGTGAGGACCGGGTAGCGGGTAGCCAACTCTAGGAGGCGGGGCTGGAGGAGCCGCTCGATCATGAAGAGAGGATAGCAGAGCCATGCAGATTCAAAATCCGATTTTGAATCTGCACGGCCCCGGCCAGTGCACGCTGGACACGGAGGCGGAGCGCCCCAGCAACCCAAGACGGTGTAGGATGGCGCTGCTAGGGGGGCCGCAAGGCTGAGATCCCTTCGGGGACCACCCTCAGGACCTGACCTGGATCATGCCAGCGTAGGGAAGCGAGGCGTTCGGCGGGACTCTCTCTAGCAATGGCAAGGAGAGTTCCCCATGATCGAGCCGATCGAGCCCGCCGCGCAATCTGTCCGTCCCGGGATCACCCGCGATCCCTTCCCCAGCTCTTCCAAGATTTTCGTCGACGGCACCCTGCCGGGTGTGCGCGTGCCGATGCGGGAAGTCCGCGTGGCACCGACCCAGACTCATAGAGGCCTGACGGTGGAGAACCCTCCCGTCACCCTGTATGACACGTCCGGTCCCTACACGGATCCGGAGGCGCGGATCGACGTCCACGCGGGGCTCCCGGCCTTGCGGCGTGCCTGGATCGAGGGACGGGGGGACGTCGAGGAGCTCGCCTCGGTGACTTCGCTCTACGGCCGCGAGAGGGCGGCGGATCCGCGGCTCGATCCGATCCGCTTCACCCGCGTACGCCGGCCACTACGGGCCAAGTTGGGGGCGAAACCGGGGGCGAACGTCTCCCAGATGCACTACGCGAAGAAGGGGATCGTCACCCCCGAGATGGAGTTCATCGCCATCCGCGAGAACCAGCGGCGCGAGCTCTCCCGCGACCGCGACGGCAAGGCCTGGGGCGGCGGCGTGGCCCAGCACCCCGGGCGGTCCTGGGGCGCCGGCATCCCGCGCGATCCTCACTCCTGAATTCGTGCGCGACGAGGTGGCCCGCGGCCGGGCCATCATCCCGTCCAACGTCAACCACCCGGAGAGCGAGCCGATGATCATCGGCCGCAACTTCCTGGTGAAGATCAACGCCAACATCGGCAACTCGGCCGTCACCTCGTCGATCGAGGAAGAGGTCGACAAGCTCATCTGGGCCATCCGCTGGGGCGCGGACACGGTGATGGACCTCTCCACGGGGAAGAACATCCACGAGACCCGCGAGTGGATTCTGCGCAACTCACCCGTCCCCATCGGCACGGTGCCGATCTACCAGGCGCTCGAAAAGGTCGGGGGGAAGGCGGAGGACCTGACGTGGGAGATCTACCGCGACACGCTCATCGAGCAGGCCGAGCAAGGGGTGGACTACTTCACCATCCACGCCGGAGTGCTTCTGCGCTACGTGCCGCTGACGGCGAACCGCATGACGGGGATCGTTTCGCGCGGCGGCTCGATCCACGCCAAGTGGTGCCTGGCGCACCACCGGGAGAACTTCACCTACGAGCACTTCGAGGAGATCTGCGAGATCATGAAGGCCTACGACGTGGCCTTCAGCCTGGGGGACGGACTGCGGCCGGGCGCCCTCGCGGACGCCAACGACGCGGCCCAGTTCGCGGAGCTCGAGACGCTCGGCGAGCTGACGAAGATCGCCTGGAATCACGACGTCCAGGTGATGATCGAGGGGCCGGGGCACGTCCCCATGCATCTCATCAAGGAGAACATGGACCGCCAGCTCGAAGCCTGCGGCGAGGCGCCGTTCTACACCCTGGGCCCGCTGGTGACGGACGTCGCGCCCGGCTACGACCACCTGACCTCGGCCATCGGCGCGGCCATGATCGGCTGGTTCGGCACGGCCATGCTTTGCTACGTGACCCCCAAGGAGCACCTGGGGCTGCCCAACCGGGACGACGTCAAGGAAGGCGTGATCGCCTACAAGATCGCCGCCCACGCGGCCGACCTCGCCAAGGGGCACCCCGGCGCGCAGATCCGCGACAACGCCTTGTCCAAGGCACGCTTCGAGTTCCGCTGGGACGACCAGTTCAACCTCTCGCTCGATCCGGACACCGCCCGCGAGTACCACGACGAGACCCTGCCCCAGGAAGGCGCCAAGGTGGCCCATTTCTGCTCCATGTGCGGCCCGCACTTCTGCTCGATGAAGATCACCGAGGAAGTCCGCGAATACGCCGCGAAGCAGGGGATGCTGGACGAGCAGGCCCTGGAGGTGGGGATGGAGGAGAAGGCGGAGGAGTTCCGGAAGGGCGGGGCGGAGATTTACGTGTAGGGGGCTTCGAACGCCGCCACCGCCCCCTCGACGTCCACCGAAGCTCCCGGCCTCGAGCAGCCCCCGGCCACGGCCTCGACCGTCCGCCGCAGGTAGTCCGGCCGGGTGACCGTGTAGCCCATGTGGCCCACGCGGAAGGAGGTGGCCTTGACGGCGGGGTGGAGGCCGGCGGCCACGGTGACTCCCCGGGCGGCGATCTTTGGGAGGAGCGAGGCGTCGATTCCTTCCGGGAAGAAGAGCGCGGAGAGGGTGTTGGCCGCGAATTCCTGCCGGGGGACGGAGCGCAGGCCCAGGACGCTCCAGGCGGCGCGCAGGGCGGCGGCGGCGCGGGCATGGGCCGCCAAGCGAGCCTCGATGCCATGCTCCAGGATCTCGCCCAGGCCCGTCTCCAACGCCATCACCAAGGTGGTGGCCGGAGTCGCAAAGTAGCTCGGCTTCCGCTCCTCGTAGGCACGGTGGACGGGGAGCCAGGAATTCCAGTCCAGGAACAGCGGGGGAGGGGAGGCCTTGCGGGAAGCACGAGCCGCCAGGGCCCGCTCACCCGCCACCATCAACGCCAGCCCCGGGGGCAGGCCGATCGCCTTCTGCGAGCCGGTGAAGTAGAGGTCGGCGCCCCAGGCGGCCATCTCGAAGCGCTCGGCGGCGGTGGCGCAGACGCCGTCGAACACGGCAAGGACGCCGGCCTCGCGGGCCAGGCGGCAGAGGGGCTCGGGATCGACCCGCACGCCCGTCGAGGTGTCCACATGGGTGGCGAACAGGGCCTTGAACGGACCGCGGCCCAGAGTCTCCCGGATTTCGCCGAGAGGCGGGACCTCGCCCACGGGCGCTCCGATCTCGGTCACCTGGGCTCCGGCGCGGCGCAGGATCTCGCTCATCCGTTCAGAGAAATAGCCGGTGTCGATCACCAGCGCCCGGTCTCCCGGCTCGACGAGGTTCGCCGCCGCCACCTCCATGGCCAGCGTGCCGCTGCCGGCGAGGAGAAAGGGCTGAGATTCTTCCCCGGCCTGCCAGACCCGGCGCATGCGCTCCAGGCAGGTGCCGAAGGCTTCGAGGAGGCGGGGCGAGGTGTGGCCCGGCGGGGGGATCGACGAGGCGGCGAGGACGGCCGGCGAGATTTCGACCGGGCCCGGGATCATCAAAAGGGGTGAGAGCATGGCGCGGTATGGTAACAGGCGGCTAGAATCTCCTGCGATGCCCGAAGAGGAAGGAGGATTGCTCCGGTCCGCCGAGCTGCGCGTGGTGGTGGCCCTGGTGGTGGCGGCCTGTGCCCTGCTGTTGGCTCTCCTCTCGGTGGCTGCAAAGACGACGGACCTCCTCCTGCTGGACTTCCGGGATTGGCGGCCGGTGAGTGACGGGGCGCAGCTCTCCTTTCCGCGGAGCGATCCACCCGACCGGTGGCCCTTCCGGCTGACGCTTCAGCTCGACGGCCGGGCCGGTGCCCGGGCGGCGGAACGTGAATTCCCGGCCAGGGAAGGCAAGCGCTACTGCTTCCGCGTGCTGACGTCGCCCGCGGAGCCCTACGCGGTCGACGGCTTCCGGATCGTCATTTCCATCAACGGCGCCGTGGCCTGGTCCGCGCCCCTCAAGGGGACCGGGAGGGGGTACGCGGTCTTCCTGCCCGGTCTCCGTCCCCGTCAGGACAAGATCGAGGTGCGCCTGGAGGTGCGGTCGCCCCGGGCGCAGCCCACTCCCGCCGTCCACTTCGAATACGCCTCCCTGCGCGAGTGTGGAGAGGGGGAGGAACGGTGATGCCGTTGGCCCTGTACCTCGCCGTCTTCCTGGCCGCCGTGGCCTACGCGGTCCACACCGCCCGGCGCGCCGGGCCTTTGCGGTTCGACACGGCGGTGCGCGCCGCCCTCTTCCTCATCACGGGAGTGGGAGTCCTCGTGCCGGGTCTTGTGGGGCTCCTCAATCTGAGCTCCCTGACGCTGGCGCGCCTGGTGGACCCGGCCACCGCGGCGGTGAGCCGCGGAGACCTGCTGATCACCACGCTGGCGGTCGCCGGCCTGGTGCTGGCCGCCCGCCACTGGCCGGCCCGGCTCGGGGAGACCTCGTTCGTGGTGCTGGCGCTGGTCTGCGCCACGGGGGTGAAGCTCGCGTACGTCTTCCTGGTCCGGATGGAGCCGCCCTCCGATTTCGCGGAGATGTGGCGGCTGGCCTCGTCGGTCGCGGACCACGGGCTGGACGCCACGCGGGGGTGGCTGGGGCCGTATCCCTACCGGTGGTCCTACTTCGAGCGGATGCTGCCGTACCTCCTGCCGTTGCGGTTGGCCTTCGGGCCGGGGCCGGCCTCCTACGCGGTCGCCAACGTCGTGCTGGAAGGGCTGACCTCTCTGCTGGTCTACAGAATGACCCGGGCGTGGTTCGGCGCCCGCGCGGCCCGGGTTGCGCTGGCCGTATCGCTCGCGGCGGTGGAGACGCTGATGGCCGCCGAGATCCCGACCCACGACCTGCCCGGTACGTTCCTCACGGTGCTCGCGCTCGCCATCGCGCCGGCCGTCTGGCGGTTTCAGGCTGTGGGGAGAAACCGCGCCGCGTTCCTGGCGAGCGCCGGGCTGGGGCTGACGGTTTTCGTCCTGGACGTCCAGCGCGCGACGGGAGGGCTGGTTCTCCTGGCGGTCTCGCTCTTGGGGCTGGCCATGGCACCGCGCAACCGCCGGTCGGCGGCGGCCTGGGCCCTGGTCCTCCTCCCCTGGGTGATGGCCGGAACCGGCAACTGGGCGTTGCGCCAGGCGTCCCTGCGGATGCCGGCCGCCTTGCGGGCGAATTCCCGCTGGATGGTGGTGGCCGCGGGCACCGACAGTTGGGGGGACGGCAGCTTCACGAACAGCATGGTCAACTACATCGTTCCCTACAACACGCTGCCCGTGAGCTGGCCTCCGCTGGCGTTGGCCAAGATCGCCACCGACACGCACCAACACCCCGCGGCGCGGGTCTCGAGCTACCTGCGCAAGTCGGAAAATCTATACGACCTCGGCAGCCAGACCGTCTTTTATCTGAGCGGCGCGGAGGTGAAGGGGCTGGGCCCGGTGGACAAGGCACGGGAAGAGAGGGCTCTCGCCATCTCCCGCTGGTTTTCCGCCTTGTTCCTGGGCATGCTGCTGGTGGCTCTGTGGCGGTTGTGGACGGCGGCCGGGGAGGTGCCGTTGCCGCGCCTGCTGCCGCTGTTCTACCTGGCGGTGATGGCGGCGGCCCTTCTTTTCCTGAGCGAGGTGCAGCCGAGGTACCTCTTTCCGATCTGGTACCTGGGGGCCATCTACACCGGGGCCCTGTTCGGCAAGCGGCCATGTTAGAATAATGTTCGTGGTTTCCCCGATTGTGTAACGAAAAAGCTTTTCCCACGCCTATGAAACACGCCGGAATGAGCCGGCTTGCCCCGCCTGCCTTTGAACACTCGTTAGGAGGATTGTCATGAAGATCAAGCTGTTGAGCGCCGCGTTCACGTTCCTGGCTTTCGCCATCCTGGTGGCGGCACCCGCCCAGGCCCAGGCGACCCGTACCTGGGTTTCCGGCGTCGGCGATGACGCCAACCCCTGCAGCCGGACGGCTCCCTGCAAGACTTACGCGGGAGCGATCTCGAAGACCGCGGCCGGAGGCGAGATCTCCACTCTCGATCCCGGCGGTTTCGGCGCCGTCACCATCACCAAGGCGATCACCATCAACGGTGACGGCACGCTCGCCGGCATCCTTTCCTCGGGCACCAACGGCGTCATCGTCAACGCCGGTGTCAACGACCGGGTGGTCTTGCGCAACATCTCGATCAACGGCGCCGGCACCGGCCTCAACGGCGTCCGCTACCTCGCGGGCAAGAGCCTGACCCTCGACAACGTCACCATCAGCGGGGTCACCGGTCGTGGTGTCGACGTCACCGCCACCAACAACGTCAAGCTGTTCGTCCGCGACTGCCGCATCACCAACGCCGCCACGGGGATCTTCTTGACCACCACGGTCGGCCAGGCGCAGGCCATGATCTTCAATTCCTCCTTGACGGGCCTGGGCACCGGCCTCGAAGGGAGCCTCAACGGCCGCGCCACGATCACCGGCTCGGTCATCTCCGGCAATACCGCGAACGGTATCCTCGGCAGTAACGCGACCACCCGTATCAACGTGGAAGGTTCCCAGATTTCCTTCAACGACCTGGTCGGCGTGAACGCCAGCGCCAACGGTGCGATCATCCGCCTCGCCAACAACCATATTTTCAACAACACCACGGGCATCAGCTTCGTCGCCGGCGCCGTCGTGGAGTCGGCTGTAGACAACGCCCACGCGGGTGACGTCACGCCGGGGGCGCCCAACGGCGCGGTCGTAGTCCACTAACCGGAGCCCTCGGTGAAGCCGCTCCCGGTGTCGACTCGGACCGGCTTCCTCAAGCTGTTCCTGGGGGCCGCCTTGCTGGCGGCCCTTTTTGCTTTCGCGCACCCCCGCCGCCTGGGAGCGGCTCTCGCCGCGGCTGACGGATTGCTTTTGGCCCTGGCCCTGGCGGCGGCCTGTGGCGCGGTGGTCGTCCTGGAGGCATGGCGCTTCCAGGCCGGCTTCGCGGACTGGGGCCTGGGCTTCTTCTCGGCCCTCAGGATCACCCTTGCCGGTCAGTTCGTGGGGAGCTTCACGCCGGGCACGGTCGGCGCCGAAGGGTACAAGATCTATGCGGTCCGCCAGCCGGGGCAGGGAGTCGCGAGGCCTCTGGTTCGGCTGGCCCTGTTGCGAGCCCTCGGCGCCCTGGCCGTTCTGGCGGCGGCCTCGGTCGCCTGGCTCGTGGCACCCGAGAAATCCCAGGGGATCGTAGACCGGATCGTCCATTTGAAGATTCCCCCAATGGCCTGGATGGCGGCTGCCGTGGCGGTGGCCGTGCTGGGAGGGGTTGCCTTTTTCCTCGGGCTCCGGCGGCTCGCGGCCTGGGGGCGGGAGGCCCTGGCCGAAGTCCGGCTTCTCCCGCTGGGGAAGCTTCTCCTGCTCAGCCTTGGAGTTGCCCTGCTGCGGGGAGTCTCTCTCTCCTTGCTGGTCCGCAGCTTCGGAGAGAAAGCCCATTTCGGAGACCTCCTCGTGGTGGTCGCGCTGTCGGTCCTGGCGAGCACCCTGCCGGTCAGTCCCGCGGGGCTGGGCGTCCAGGAAGGGGTGCTCGCGGGTTGCCTGGCCTTGCTGGGCCTTCCGCCGCCCACCGCGGTGGCGATCTCCCTTTTAAATCGAGGGTTCCTCTGGCTGTTCGCGGCTTTCGGCGGCCTGGTGCTGGCGGTCAGGCCGCGTTGAGCCCCTGGTACACCGCCTCGATCACCTGATCGAGGACCGCGTCGTCCATGCCGGGCCACAGGGGGAGGCGAAGCAGGCAGTCGCCGGCCGTCCGCGTATGGGGGAGGCTGCCGTGGCCGCGGCCCAGCCGGCGGCCGGCCGGAGAGTCGTGGAGGGGGACGTAGTGGAAGAGCGCCTGGACACCCCGGGACTGCAGCCAGGAAAGCAGCCGGGTGCGGGTGGCCAGGTCGCGGACGATGAGGTAGTACAGGTGGCCGTTGTGGCCGCACTCCGGAGGGATGGTGGGGCGAATGGCGTCACCCCGTGATTCGAGCCCCGCGAAGCCTCGATGGTAGCGGTCCCAGATCCTCAGGCGCTCGCGGGTGATCGCCTCGGCCTCTTCGAGCTGAGCCCAGAGGAAGGCGGCGTTGATCTCGCTCGGGAGGAAGGAGGAGCCGACGTCCACCCAGCTGTACTTGTCCACTTGGCCGCGGAAGAACTGGCTGCGGTTGGTCCCCTTCTCCCAGAGGACCTCGGCGCGTTCCAGCCACCGCTCGCCGTTGACCAGCAGGCAGCCGCCCTCGCCGGCCATGACGTTTTTCGTTTCATGGAAGCTGAGCGCCGCGAAGTCGCCCAGGCCTCCCAGCGGCCGGCCCTTGTAGGTGGCGAGCAGGGCCTGGGCGGCGTCCTCAATGACCAGCAGGCGATGCCGCCGGGCAATGTCCAGGATGGTGTCCATCTCGCAGGCGACGCCCGCATAGTGCACGGGCACGATGACTTTGGTGCGGGGCGTGACCGCCTCTTCGATCTTCCGCTCGTCGAGGTTGAGCGTGTCCGGGCGGACGTCGACGAAGACCGGTACGGCTCCGCGGAGCACGAAGGCGTTTGCCGTCGACACGAAAGTATAGGAAGGCAGGATGACCTCGTCGCCGGGCTCGATGCCGGCGAGCAGGGCCGCGAGCTCCAGGGCCGCCGTGCAGGAGTGCGTCAGCAGAGCCTTGGGGCTGCCCGTGTGCTCCTCGAGCCAGGCCTGGCACCGCCGCGTGAATCCACCGTTGCCGGAGAGGTGGAGAGCCTCCATCGCCTCGCGGATGTAGGCCAGCTCCCGGCCGGTCGTGTAGGGGCGGTTGAACGGGATCGGGTGGTGGCTCACGGCGCTCCTCCCGACCGCCGGCGAACGAAGTAGGTGGGCTTGCGCTCGCTGCTCTCGATGATGCGGATGAGGTATTCGCCCACGATGCCGACGCTGAAGAGCAGCAGCCCGCCGAGAAGGAGCTGGGTGGCGAGGAGCGACGCCCACCCGCGCACGGACACGCTGTGGGCGAGCTTGCGGTAGATGACCACGCCGGCCATGAGGAAGCTGAGGCCGGAGAAAAGGAGGCCCAGGTTGCCCACCAGGCGCAGCACGAGCGAGGAGTTGTTGATCAGCAGGTTGCTGAAGAGCCTCATGAGCTTCCAGAGCGTGTAGCCGCTGCGCCCCTCGCGCCGGGGTGAATGGGTGGCCGCCGCGCCGGTGACGTTCTGGCTGACGTGGAACATGAGGGCGGGCAGGAACGGGTGCGGCGTGCGGATGGAGAGCACGCCGTCCACGACGGTCCGGCTGAGCATCCGGAAGGAGGTCATCTGGATGTCCTTGGGCTTGCCGAGGATGATCCAGTCGAAACGCCCCTTGACGCGGCTGGCCAGCCGCCGGAAAAGGCTGTGGTGCTTGCGGTCGAACTGCCCGATGACGATGTCCCAGTCCGTGAGGGCGAGAAACTTCGGTATGTCCTCCGGGGCATGCTGGAGGTCGTCATCCATGGTGATGACGAAGTCCCCCTTCGCCTCGGCGAGACCGCAGAGGGTGGCGGACTGCTGGCCGAAATTGCGTGTCAACTGGATCGCGCGCACCCGGCCGGAGCGGCGGGTGAGCTCCGCCAAGGTGGGCCAGACCCGCGGGTCGGGGGAGGCGTCGTCCACGAAGAGGATTTCGTAGTCGGCCTCGGGCAGGCCGGCGAACACGGCGTGGAGCCGCGTGGCGAGCTCCTCGACCACCGTGCTGTTGTAGACGGGGACGACGACGGAAACCCGGAGCTTTTCGGGCGCTCTCACTCGGGTGCCTCCGAGCGGGCGGAGCGCAGGTGGCGGCGAGCTTCCAGGGCTCCCACGTTGAACAGCAGATCGAGAACGCTCACCTGGTGGATGAACGGCGGGGCATGGAGCTGCGGGTATTCCGCATAGCCGCCGTAGCTCATCCACCGCACGGCGATGCCGCGGTCGGCGAATTGCTCTTCTTCCAGGTAGGCCCGCGCCGCGGGGCCCGAGAGGTACTCCGAGGCTCCCGCCTGCTCGCACAGGTGGACGAGGCGCTCCGTGCGCCCCTCCAGGAGCTCGTAGTCGGAAGTCCGGGTGATCCGCGTGGGGATTCCCAAGAGCCCGCACAGCCCTCGCAGAAAGATCTCGTTGACGCTCGAGAGCCACCGCTCGCCGGCCGCGCGCTCGTAGAGGCCCTGAATGATGGGCGCGAGGTCCGGAAAGGCGCCGGCCCGGGCGTAGAAGGTCTGGAGCGACTTCCAGTGGCGGGCGGCCCAGCGCGGATCGCCGATCTCGGCCTCGCGGATGGTCTGGCCGAACCGGCCGCGCAGGAGCACAGGGATGGTCAGCCAAGCCGTGCCGGTGTTCGTCCGGATAAGGTTCCGGTTGCGCCAGTCGTTCTTGGTATATTGCGCGTCGTCAAAGAGAATGCAGCTCGTCGACACTCGCGATGAGGTCGAAATACCCCTTCCACGGGATGTATGAGGACTGCAGGATGGCGACCCTCTTCGTGACCGGAATGCAGAGGTCCGGCACCACGTTACTCGACAAGCTCCTGTGCAATCATCCCGAGATCTCGCTCCTGTCCCAGCCGTTTCCGCTGCTCTTCGTCGAGGCCAAACGCCGGTTCCTGCGGCTCCTCGGTGAAGCGGGCGGCCGCTATCCGCTCGGCGATCTCTTCCTGGAAACCCGCTATGGCGAAGGCGACCTGCACGCCTTTCTCAGGGGGCTGTCCCTCGGCGCTTCCGACCTTCGCGCCGTGTTCGAAGAGATGGCGGGCTTCTCCGGCCAGTATACCCGCTTCACTCCGGAGCGCCGCGAGGAGGCCCTGGACGGTATCCACCCTGGAGACCTCGCCTCGATTCTCGGGCAACTCTACCGTTCGTTGGCCTCCAGGGCCAACGCCCGCTGGTTCGGAGGCAAGGAGACGCTTTGGGAGGAGCTTCTGCCGTTCCTCCTCGGCCGGGGCGTCACCTGCCTGCTCATCCTGCGCGATCCGCGAGGCGTGCTGGCGTCGCTCAATCATGGCGGGGGATTGGGATACGGAGGCCGCTTGAAGCCGACGCTCTTCAACCTGCGCAACTGGCGCAAGAGCGTGGCCTTCGCCCTTCACCTGGAGAGCCATCCCCGTTTTCTCTGGCTGCGCTACGAAGACCTCGTGGCCCGGCCGGGCGAGAGCCTCGACCGGATCGCCGCGCTGCTCGGCATCGAGCCGTTCCCGGCGGAGCTGTTCGCGGACGGCATCCGGGACCAGGACGGGCGGCGCTGGGAGGGGAACTCGTCCCACGGAGCGCAACGGGGGATCGATCCCTCCTCCGCCCACCGCCACCAGAAGCTGCTGCCGCCCGAGGTGGCCCGCTACGCGGAGGCCGCCTGCTGGCCGGAGCTGCGGTGGCTCGGCCACCCCGCCGGGCTTGGCTGGGCCGAGGTCCGGGAAGCCCTGCGCAGCTTTGCCGATCCCTATGAGGAGATCCGGCCGGAGCTGAGAGGCTACGGGGCCGATCCGGAACGGACCTCCGAGGAGCTGCGCCGCCATGAGCTGCTGACGGGAGACGGCCGGGATGAGGCCGAAATTCGGCGGTTCTTCCTCTTCCCGGACGTCTTTCACCGGCTGCGGGAACGGGTGCCCGCATGATCCTCCTCGAACGGCGGGCCTGCGGGATCCTCTACAACCTGTTGCGCTCTCTTCCCGGCGATCTTCCCTTCCTGCTGCCGGCCAACGTCTGCCCGGTCGTCCCCTTGACGTTCCGCAAGGCCGGGCGGGCTTTCCGGCTCGTCGATCTCGATCCGGAGGAGCTGGGCATGGACCGCGGTAGATGCCTGGAGATCGTCGCCAAGGGGCCTGAGGCCTGGGCGGGAGTCCTCTACGTCCGCCCCTACGGAGCCATGATGCCGGCGGCGGACGGTTTCTTCGCCGCTCTCAAGGCGCTGCGCCCCGGCCTGCTGACCGTCGACGACCGCTGCCTGTGCGCGCCCGATCCGCCCGACCCGAACGCCGCCGGGGTGCCGGGTGCCGACGTCACCCTGTACAGCACGGGTCCCGGCAAGCCCGTCAATCTTGGCTTCGGAGGCTTCGCCCACGCCCTGGAAGGCGTGGCCTACCGGCGTTGGGAGGCGCCGTATTCGGAGGCGGCACTGGCACGGGTCACCCACCGGTACAAGGAGGCGGTGGCGGCCGGCGTTCCCTATGACGGGGAAAACGAGGGGGAGGAGGAGGACTGGCTCGACCTGTCCGCGCCTCCGCTTCCCTGGGAAGGCTACAGGACCGCGGTGCTGAAGGCCCTGCCGGTGGCGGCGGAGCACCGGCGGCGCCTCAACGCCCTCTATGGTGAGCTGCCCGAAAGCATCCGGCTTCCCCCCCGTTTCCAGGGCTGGCGTTTTCACCTCCGCGTTCCGGAGCCGGATCGGCTGGTCGAGCGTCTCTTCGCGGTGGGGCTCTTCGCCAGCCGCCACTATGCGTCGCTGGGAGGAGTGTTCTCAGCCGAACGCTGTCCCGTGGCGGAGCGGTGCCACCGGGGGATCGTGAACCTGTTCAACGACGGGAGCTTCGACGAAGAGCGAGCACGGCGGGCGGTCGCCGCCGTGCTCGAACACCTGCGGGGGGTTACTACTGCTTCTGAGACTTCTCCAGGAGCGCCCTGAGCTCGGCCATCTCGGTGTCGAGCCGCTTCTGCAACTGGGCGATCTGGGCGTCCTTCTCCTGCACGAGCTCATAGAGGCCCTGCACGGCCGCCATGGTCACGCCCTGGACGTCCATGGGGAAGATGTAGCGCCCTTCCGTTCCCAGGCCGAAGGCACTCTGGAAATCCTCGACCGTCGGACCGACGTGGCGCAGCTTGCGCTCGTCGCTCTTGTAGGTCCACTCCTGGATCGGCAGCGTGGCGAACTTCGCCAGCACCGTGCGCGCATCCATGGGCTTGAAGGCCTCCTTGAATTCGCGGGACGAGGGGTTGCTGAAGACGCCGTTCACCGTCAGGTTCCCGGCGACGGTAACTGCGCCCGTGCTGGCGATCTCGATGCGGTTGGCGTTGTTCGTGCCGAGGACCAGCGGCACGGCGGTCAGCGTGCCGATCGCCAGGCCGTTGCCGGTCACCGCCAGCATCTCGTCCCATCCGCCCAGCACCTTGCCGAAGCGCGAGATGGTGCGGGTGCTGGAGTGAGCCTGGAAGTTGACCTGAGCGGTATCCGAAGAAGCGCGCAACACGGCGGCGGCGGTGGTGCCGGTGTTGGCGTTCTGGACCAGGATGAAGGTGTTCGCGTCGACGCTCTCGGAGACGTGCAGTTTTTCCGAAGGGCTCGCCGTGCCGATACCCACGTCGCCGTCGGTGCTGATGTCGATCGAGCTGGTGGGCGCGCCGGGCCGGATGCGGAAGGGCAGGCGCGAGCCGCCGGTCACGTCGCGGACGAAGAAGTTGGCCTCGTTGCCGGCGACGTCCCAGGTCTGGGCGGTGAAGCCGCCCGAGTTGTTCTGCTCCAGCCGGATGGCCGGCGTGTTGCGGGTGTTGATGTGGAGGTCGAGCACCGGGGTCGAGGTCCGCAGGCCGACGCGGCCCGTGCTGTCGACGAAGATCGAGTTGGTCGCCGCGCCCGCCGTGACGGTGAAGGGGACCTTGGAGCCGGTGATGTCCTCGATCGAGAACTTGTTGGCGCCGCCGGAGGCCGAGTCGTTGGCCGTGAGCTGCCAGTCGTTGGTCGGGAAGGTGCCGACGCTCGTGTCCTCGAACTTGATGCGGGTGTTGTTCTCCTTGAGCCGGATCGTGTCGAAGCCGAAGCTCTCGTTGTTGACGCAGTCGAAGCCGACGCAGGTGCTGCCCTGGACGATCAGGTCGTCCGGGATCACCTGGTCTTCCGCGATGTTGGGGGTCAGGCCCTTGGCCTGGCCCCTGGCGGGCTTGCCGCCGCGCTCCTCACGCTCCACGGGAGGGGTGATGAAGCCACCCGACACCTGGAACGAGCCGGACTGTACGAGGGGCTCCTGGGGCAGCTTTCCCTTGGCCCGCAGCTTCGCGACGATGGTGTCGTCGCCCGCCTGGCGGGCGGCCGCCAGGGCCTCACGGGTCGTGCGGTCGAGAATGGGGGAAGCCGACAGCTCCCAGGTGTAGGTGCCGTCCGCGAGCGGCTTGCCGGCGAAGCTGTCGAACGAGGGGATGACGCCTGCCGCGAACTCACGGCGGAACGCCAAGCCGTCGGGGCCGGACACGGTCAGGGTCATCTTCTCGTACGAGCCGGCGGGCTGCCACTCCATTCCGCCCGGGGTGACCTGGGCCGACGCCAAGGGAGCCGCGGCATGAGCCGCCGGCAAGCAGACGGCCGCCACCAGTAAGACCACCATCCAGAACCTGGATACAGAATTCATCTTCATTCGCTCCTCCTTTTTCCTGCTTTCGAGCGGAGACCAACGTGGTCCCGGCTCCGGTGAGGCTTCCAAACCCGTTGCGAAGCACGGCGGTGAGACTCCAATGAAGTGCGGAAAGAAGAGAGAAGGGGGACATCTTGGCTCTGCTCCGCGTGCTCCGCCTGCGATCCATTAGGCGCCCAAGGCGCCGATTCGTTACGGACGGGGAGGTCGACGGCTTCGATGTAGGACGAGTACCCAGTCGTCGAATCCTAAAGGAATTCCTAGGGGATGTCGAACAGCGTTTGCACTACAAGCCTCTCGCGCAAATCGAAAATAAAAAAGCCTTTCGAATCATCTGTTCTCCGGCTGCGGTCTTCCTGAAGCTCCGGCTCCCCATTGTGTAAGAACGATAGCCTCCCCGCGAGTCCGGGGGGGCCGAAGTGAAAAATCCTTGGCCGCTGTAACGAAACGGTCCTCCCCGCGCCCAATTCTTTTGCTGCACCCCGCTCGCGAAGAAGACTCTTGCAAAAGGTGTGGCGCAGGTTTAGAGTTGAGAAGATAAAGAAAGGCTAGGCAGACCTCCGCGCTTTCCTTAGGGCTTCACCCTGGGAACGCGTTCCGGAGCCTTTGCCGGGGGAGGCCTGATGGACCCGCTCTCTGCCGGGCCGAAGGCGGCGGTTCTCGGAAGCCTGAGAGCTTGTGAATTAATTGGCTGAGGCGTTAAAGACCTATTGAAAACAAAGGACTTAGAGTCACGAAAACGGCCTCTAGGCCGATTTTTTCACAACCTCTGAGAGGAAACCCTCTCCGGGCTTCAGGCGCCGGCCCTGGCCATCCCCGCCCCCACCCCTTCTGCAAACCCATCCCCATGGGGCGCCGGCCCCGGGCCGAGGCTCGCGCCGTGGTGCGGAACCACTGAAAGGGAGGATTTCATGCCAGTCCAACCGACCTATCCGGGCGTCTACATCGAGGAATTGCCGAGCGGAGTGCGCACGATCGCGGGCGTCAGCACCTCGGTCGCCGCCTTCGTCGGGACGGCCAAACGCGGGCCGATCAACAAGGCGGTGCACATATTGAGCTACGCCGATTTCGAGCGCCGCTTTGGAGGGCTCGCCTCCGATTCCGAAATGAGCTACGCGGTGCGCCAGTTCTTCGTCAACGGCGGGACCGACTCCTGGATCGTCCGCTTGGCGAAGAACCCGTCGGCGGCATTCAAGGTCTTCAAGAACCAGGACGATGTCGACGTGCTCCGGATCACTGCGCTCGATGAGGGTGAGGGCGGCAATGCCATCACGGTTGCAATCAGCCCCAGCGCTGCGAATCCTGCCAGCAACTTCACCATGGCCCTGCGCTACGCCCCTAACGGCGAGCCACAGGCGGGCTAGGTCGAAGTTTTCAACGACCTTTCCATGAACAGCAAGGACCCTCGTTGGATCGGCGACGTCGTCAACGGCAACTCTCAGTTGGTAAAGGTGGAGAGGGTCCACAACTTGGCCGGTCTCACCGCAGGGACGAGCGTCAGCGGCGAGATCGCCGACGTCGGTGATCCGAGCCTCTTGGACTCCAGTCACAACCAGTTTCTCGTCTCGGTGAACGGGCTGGACCCGGTTCCCGTCGAGATCATTCTGCCGGGAGACATCAGTGGAGTCGACTCGGCGGCCCGGCTGGCAACCCTCTGTGCCCGGATTCAAAGCAGGGTCCAGTTGCAGGGGAACGGCAAGGCGCCTCTGACCGGGTTCGCCTGTGTCCCGAGCGGCGACAACAAGCGCATCGTCATGACCTCCGGCGAGCAAGGCGAGGCTTCTTCGGTCCGGATTCTCCCCTCGCCGGTCAACGACGCCTCCGTGCGCCTGAAGCTCGGAGCCGGGGCGGTGGAGAGGAGAGGGATGCGGTGGCCGAGATCCGTCCCCGCGAGGTACCGGCCGCGGGAAAGCTAGTCAGTGGGGTTCTGGCGGACGGCGACCTCGGCGGGCCTCCGCCTACCATCCCGGGTGACAGCGACCGTGCCTTCAGGATCACCGTCGATGGAGCCGCGCCGCAGGACATAGCGCTCGATCCCGCCCCCGCCACCGGCACCAACCTGGTCGAGCGCCTCGCCAACATCGCCAGCCGGATCCAGGCCGCCGTGCAGGCTCTCGTTCCTGAGCAGCCTGCCACCAAGCTCTTCACTGCCAGCGTTGAAGGGGGGAACCAACTGGCCCTCATCTCCGGTACCCGGGGGGCCGGCTCTTCGGTGCAGGTGAGCGCGGCGCCCGGAGATACCTTTGCCACGCGCCTGAAGCTGCAGGGCGTGGAATCCGTAGAGACGCTTGGCAAGAATGAGAACCTGGAGAACGGCAGCGAGCTTCCTCTCGGGTCAGATGTAACTCCTTACCTGGGCAGCCGCGCACAACGCCAGGGCATCTACGCGCTCGAGAGCGTAGACCTGTTCAACCTGCTCTGCCTGCCCGGGATCACGGACTCGGGGGTGCTCGCCGACGCTGACTCCTACTGCAAAGATCGGCGGGCCTTCCTGATCATCGACGCGCCTCCCGCCTCGAAAGACCCCGCGGCCATGGTCACCACGATCAGCGGCCCCGCCCTGCCCAAGTCCGAATACGCCGCCGTCTACTACCCCTGGGTGCGGATCGCCGACCCGCTCAAAGCGGGCAAGCTGCGCATCACGGCCCCCTGCGGCACGATCGCCGGCCTCTACGCCCGCACCGACGCCTCCCGGGGCGTCTGGAAAGCCCCGGCCGGTACCGAGGCAACCCTGACGGGTGTCCTGGCCGTCGAGGAGCACAACCTGACCGATCGCGAGAACGGCACCCTCAACCCTCTTGGGGTCAACTGCATCCGGGTCCTGCCGGTCTTTGGCGCCGTGGCCTGGGGGGCTCGCACCCTGCGCGGTGCCGACGCCATGACCTCCGATTGGAAGTACATCCCCATACGCCGCCTGGCCCTGTTCATCGAGGAGAGCCTCTACCGCGGCACCCAGTGGGTGGTCTTCGAGCCCAACGACGAGCCGCTGTGGGCGCAGATCCGCCTCAACCTCGGCGCCTTCATGCACACCCTCTTCCGCCAGGGGGCGTTCCAGGGCAAGACGCCGCGCGAGGCCTACCTGGTCAAGTGCGACCGCGACACCACGACGCAGGACGACATCAACCGTGGCATCGTCAACATCGTGGTGGGCTTCGCGCCGCTCAAGCCTGCCGAGTTCGTGATCATCAAGATCCAGCAGCTCGCCGGCCAGGTGCAGACCTAGGGAGGAGATATGGCCAAGTTCAGCGTCAACGCACAACGCTTCGACCCCTACAAGAACTTCAAGTTCCGGGTGAAGTGGGACGGCCGCTACGTGGCCGGCATCAGCAAGGTCGGCGCCCTCAAACGTTCCACCACACCGGTGGAGCACCGCGAGGGGGGAGACCCCAGCACGGTCCGCAAGTCGCCGGGGCAGGTCAAGTACGAGGCCATCACCCTGGAGCGCGGGGTGACCCACGACAAGGACTTCGAGCAGTGGGCCACCAAGGTGTGGAATTTTGGCGCCGGCCTGGGCGCGGAGGTCGTCGCTCAAGGACTTCCGCAAGGACATCATCATCGAGGTCTACAACGAGGCGGGGCAGGTGGTGCTGGCCTACAAAGTCTACCGCTGCTGGGTCTCGGAGTTCCAGGCCCTGCCGGATCTGGATGCCAGCGCCAACGCGATCGCCATCCAGACGATCAAGCTGGAGAACGAAGGGTGGGAGCGCGACATTGAGGTGGCGGAGCCCTCCGAGCCGTCCTTCACGGTGCCGCAGTAGGGGCCTATGCCAGCGCTTACGCCCGAGAGGCTCCTCGACGTCTGGGAGCGGGGCCAGGGCTACAGCCCTACGGTCCTCGCCCTGGCTCTCCTGTCCGCCGCCGAGCCCGAGGCGGCCTGGGAAGGCCTGGGCGCGCTGCCTCTGGGCGAACGGGACCGCCGGCTTCTCGCTTTGCGCGAGGAGACCCTGGGGCGCCGCCTCGAGGGGGTGGCCTCCTGCCCCGCGTGTGGCGAGCCGCTGGACGTCTCTCTGGACGCCAGGGAGCTGCTGGCGGGCGCCGAGACCGGCCTTCTCCCGGAGCGGGTCTCCCGCGACGGGCTCGATCTGCGGTTCCGGCCGGCCAACAGCCACGACCTGCTGGCCGCCGAGCGCTGTGCGGGAGTGGAGGAGGCCCGGCTCCTGCTCGCCGGCCGCTGCCTGCTGGAGGCCTGGCGCGGCGACCGGCCGGTCGCCGCGGCCGGCCTCGCGGAGGAGGACCTGGAGATCCTGGCCGCGGGCATGGCCGAGGCGGACCCCGGTGCCGAGCTGCTGCTGGAGCTGCGCTGCCCGGCCTGCGGCCATGCCTGGGAGGAGCGGCTCGACGTCGCGTCGTTCTTCTGGGCGGAGCTGGACGTCCAGGCCCGGCGCCTGCTCAAGGAAATCCACCTGCTGGCGCGCGCCTACGGCTGGCGGGAGGCGGACGTGCTCGCGCTCAGCCCGCGCCGCCGCCGCTTCTATCTGGAGATGGTGAGCGCGTGAGCGGCTCCGGTGATTTCCTCGGCCGCCTCGCCGCCCGTGCTCTCGGGGCCGCTCCGGCGGTCCACCCGCGGCTGCCCTCGCGGTTCGAGCCGGCCGGGCCGCTGGCGGAGGCCGAGAGCCCTCTGGCCGTGGAGGCTGTGGAGACCGGGAGAAGGGAGACTTCGGCGTCTCAGGGCAGTGGAGAAGGGACATCAAGGACAGCAAGGACAACAGGGACGCGCAGGGAAAGGCCCGATGTGCCCGTTCTTGGCGTTCCTGGTGTCCTTGCTTCCTCTGCAAAGTCAGCACCTATGCCCGTCACCCCCCCTGTCCAGGAGACAGGTCCGGACGAGGGCGTGGAGCCTCCCTCCGGCCCACGATCCGGATGGATTCCACCCCCTGCCCGCTCGCCGTCCCTGGACCGCGCCGAGACGTCCAGACCGTCTTCGGAGCCCGCTTCTGCTCAGGTTTCCGCGCGGGTCCGGACCGATCCTGCCTCGCCAGAGGTGATCGAGCCTTTGGATCATCGTCCCGCCCCGCGTCCGCGCGAGGGGCAGGGCGAACGGGACCCCGCCGTCAGCTCCGTCGCGCGTGAAGCCTCTGAGGCCCGCCGCCCTCTCGTCCCTCGTTCGACCGTCGTCCGCGAGCCCGAGCTGTCTTTCTCCCCCTCTCCCGGCCGGGAGGAGGGCGATGGGAGAGAAGGCCGGGGGATGAGGGGCCGGGCAGGGGATTGGGAAGGAGGACGGAATCAACCCCCTGAGCCCACCATCCGCGTGACCATCGGACGCATCGAGGTGCGGGCCACGCCGCCCGCGCCGCCTCCGGCACCGGCGGCCCGTCCCACCGGCCCCCGGCTCACCCTGGAGGAATACCTCCGCCGCCGCAACGAGGGACGGATGTGAGCAATTACCTCGCCTTCGCGACCGTGACCGCAACCCTGGTGGACCTCCTGGACGCCGCCGCCAAGAAGGCGGTCGCCGGGGCCCTGGCCACCACCGAGCGGCCGGACCTCCTCGACAAGAACGCCGTGGGCGTCAATATCTTCCTCTTCCAGGTGACGCCCAACGCCGCTTGGCGAAATGCCGACCTCCCCACCCGGCGTCCGGACGGCACCGCCGTCCAGCGTCCTCAGGCCGCCTTCGACCTCCACTACCTGCTCAGCTTTCACGGCACGGAGACCCAATACGAGCCGCAGCGCATCCTGGGGAGCGTCGTGAGCGTGCTGCACTCCCAGCCGGTGCTCTCGCGGGAGATGGTCCGCGACGCGTCCAAGACCCCTCTGGCCGCCTCCAATCTGGCGGACCAGGTGGAGCTGGTCCGCCTCTCCCCCATGGGGCTCAACCTGGAAGAGCTTTCCAAGCTGTGGTCGGTGTTCTTCCAGGTGCCCTACAGGCTCTCCCTCGCCTACCAGGCCTCCGTCGTCCTCCTCGACGCGGAGGTCACCGTCCAGCCGGCGCTGCCGGTGCAGGCGAGGAATCTCTACGTCATGCCCTTCCGCCAGCCCGAGGTCGACGAGGTGATCGCGGACGCCGGCCCCGGCCTGCCCATCCTGCCGGGCGGCACCATCGTTCTGCGCGGGCGGAACTTGAGGGGAGATGAGACACGCGTGCGGATCGGCGGAGTCGACATCAAGCCGGACGCGGAGAAGGTGAGCGACGGCGAGATCCGCGTGGCCCTGCCCGCCGGCCTGCCCGCCGGAGTGCTCGGCTGCCAGGCCGTCCACCTCCTGTGGATGGGAACGCCGCCGGAGACTCCATACCGGCACGGAATCCAACGTGGCCCCTTTCGTGCTGCGGCCCAAGATCAACAGCGTGACCGTCTCCGCGCCCACAAGCGGCGTCCACGCCGTGACCGTGGTGATCGATCCGGTCGTGAAAAAAGAGCAGAGGGCCGTGCTCCTCCTCAACCTCCTCGGCGATCCCAACCCCCTCACCGACCCGCGGGCCTTCTCGGCCGTGGCGGAGGCGCGCGTCGACGACGCCGATCCCGTCGAATTCAAGCTCCGCGGCCTGCCTGCCGGCCGGGAGCCTCCTCGCCCGCGTGCAGGTGGACGGCGCCGAGAGCCGGCTGGAGGGGGTGGACGGCGTTTACGCCACTCCCAGGGTGACGGTGCCATGAGCGATCCCGGGATCTCCTGGCACGAGGCGAACCAGCGCCACCTCCTGGCGGCACTGGCCGTGGTGCGAGGCGCCCTGGAGCGGCACGCCAGGAAAGCCCGGGACGGCGAGGGGGAAGGGGAAGGCCCCGATCCGGCACTCGCCGGGGCTCTGGAGGAGGCCCTCGCGGCGACCGCGGGAATGCCCTCTCCGCCGGCCCTGGACGTGCTCGTGGAACGGTTCGGCCTGTCGCCGTTCGAGCGGGACGTCCTCCTCCTCTGTGCCGGCTGCGAGCTGGACTCCCGCTTCGCCGCCGCCTGCGCCGCCGCCCAGGGGGACACTGGCCGGCGCCTGCCCACCTTCAGCCTCGCCCTGGCCGTCTTTTCCGAGCCGCACTGGAGTGCCCTCACCCCGGCGGCACCGCTGCGGTACTGGCGCCTGATCGAGATCGGTGGGACTGGCGAGTCGCTCACCACGAGCCCTTTGAGGATCGACGAGCGCGTGCTCCACTTCCTGGCCGGAGTGGAGACCCTGGACGACCGGCTTTCCGGGCTGGTCAAGCCCCTCGTCGGTTCCGTGGACCTGGTCCCCTCCCAGCGCGAGGTCGCTGGCCGCGCCGCCCAGGCGTGGTCGGAATCGATGGGCAGGCCGGTCCTCCCCGCCATCCAGCTCTGCGGCGCGGACGTGGCGGCGCAGCGGGCCGTGGCCCTGGCCGCCTGCGCCGCCCTGGGCCTCAAGCTCCACCTGCTCCCCGCCGCGGCCGCTGCCCGCCGCTTCGGCGGAGCTGCGAAGGGCTGATCCGAATCTGGGAGCGGGAGTCCGCCCTCTCCGGCAGCGCCCTCCTGCTGGAAGCCGTCGAGCTGGACCCTGGCGACGGCGCGCGGGAGAGCGCCCTCACGCGCATCGTCGAAGAGGTCCGCGGGCCTCTGTTCGTCGCGGTCCGCGAGCGGCGGCCGGCGCGGCAGCGCCCGGTCCTGGCCTTCGACGTGCCCGGCCCGTCCACCCCGGAGCAGCACGCCCTCTGGCTCTCGGTCCTCGGGCCGGCCGCGGCGGCGCTCAACGGACGCCTCGACGCCGTGGTCTCCCAGTTCCATCTCGAGCGCCGCCGCCATCCGGGCCGCCGCGGCCCAGGGGGGCCAGGAGGAGGAGAGTCTCTGGGACGCCTGCCGCGCCCAGAGCCGGCCGCGCCTGGAGAGCCTGGCCCAGCGCATCGAGCCGGCCGCCGGCTGGGACGACCTGGTGCTGCCCGCAGCCCAGCGCCAGACCCTGCGCGAGATCGCCATCCACGTCCGCCGCCGCCGCACGGTCTACGACGACTGGGGCTTCGCCGCCCGCAACAGCCGGGGCCTCGGCATCAGCGCCCTCTTCGCCGGCCCCAGCGGCACCGGCAAGACCATGGCCGCCGAGGTGCTCGCCGGCGAGCTGCGGCTGGACCTCTACCGCATCGACCTCTCCGCGGTGGTCAGCAAGTACATCGGCGAGACCGAGAAGAACCTGCGCCGGGTCTTCGACGCGGCCGAGGAGGGCGGCGCCATCCTCCTCTTCGACGAGGCCGACGCCCTGTTCGGCAAGCGCAGCGAGGTCAAGGACAGCCACGACCGCTACGCCAACATCGAGGTCAGCTACCTGCTCCAGCGGATGGAGGCCTACCGCGGGCCTGGCGATCCTGACCACCAACCTGAAGGACGCGCTCGACACGGCCTTCCTGCGCCGCCTGCGCTTCGTCGTCCAGTTCCCCTTCCCGGACGCGGCCCAGCGCGCCGAGATCTGGCGCCGCGTCTTCCCGCGCGAGACGCCCACCGAGGGGCTGAGCGCCGACAAGCTGGCCCGCCTCGTCGGTGGCCGGCGGCAACATCCGCAACATCGCCCTGGACGCCGCCTTCCTCGCCGCCGACGAAGGGACGCCGGTGCGCATGGCCCATCTCCTGCGGGCCGCCCGCGGCGAGTACGCCAAGATCGAGCGTCCCCTCTCCGAATCCGAAATCCGGGGGTGGGTGGAATGAACCTCGACCTCCACATCGAAGAGCTGGTCCTGGAGGGATTTCCTCCGGGAGACCGCCACCGCATCGGCGCCGCGGTCGAGCGCGAGCTGGCGCGCCTGTTCGCCGAGCGCGGCCTGCCGCCGGGGCTGGCTCAGGGAGCGGAGGTCCCGCGTCTCGACGGCGGGAGCTTCGAAATGAACCGGAACGCGACGCCCGAGAGGGTGGGAGGGCAGGTGGCGGGGGCGGTGTATGGAGGATTGAAAAGATGAGAGAAAGCATCCAGAGGCCTGCCTCGTCGTTGTCGGTGACGCCCGTCCCACGTGGCCTCCTCCAGCGGAAGTGCGCCTGCGGCGGCTCGCCCGGCCCGAGCGGCGAGTGTGCGGAATGCCGGAAGAAGCGGAGTCTCTCCCAGGTTGCCGTCAGCCAGCCCGGCGATCGTAGCGAGCAGGAAGCTGACCGGGTCGCGGCCCAGGTGATGCGGATGCCCTCGGGGCCGCTCGTGCCGGCCTCTCCCGCGCCGACGGAGGTCTCGAGCACGGCGCACGCAACCGCCGAGCTTCCCTCTTTGGCCGACGGAGGACATCCGCTCTCGCGCGGGGACCGTGCCTTCTTCGAACCACGTCTTGGACACGACTTCAGCCGCGTACGGATCCACGCGGGAGCGCGCGCCGCAGAAGCCGCAGAGGCCGTCCAAGCGCAGGCGTTCACGATCGGCCACGACATCGCCTTCGGGGCGGGTCGTTACGTACCCGAAACCGAGGACGGGAAACGGTTGCTCGCCCACGAGCTCGTCCACGTGGTGCAGCAGGATAGGTCCGGATCGGACGCACAACTGCAGCGGCAAACGAGACCTCTTCCTCCCCCTCCCTCTCCTGCTCCCGGAACCCCAGGAGCTCTGCCTCTTTACCGCGACTGCACAGCAGCCGTTACGGGCGTCCCCAACCCGGACGAGCTGCTGGAGAGAGGGCGACAACGAGCCCGGGATTACGTGGTGGCCGCGATTCAGGTCCTGGCCCCAGCACCGGCGGCAGGGACCGCCTACGCCACAGCCTTGGCGCGGCACTTCATCGCACCGTCGGCCTCCCAGCGGGCCACGATTGCTGCGAGATACCGACAGATCCTGAGCTCGCTCGTCGTCCCCAACTTCATCTGCAACAGTCAGAACAACATCTGCGGAAGGTCGCAAGCCTTCTGGATCCCGGCTGACGACCTGATCCACGTCTGTCGTCCGTTCTGGGCCCTGAGCTCCGACACCACCTGCATGGCAATCATCCTCCTTCATGAGGGGGCTCATGACGCCGGGATCGATGTCGCTGGCGCGCACTCGGCCTATCGGGGAGGGCCTGCTTATCCGGCGGGGGACGCGGCCGCCCCCCCCGCTCAGACGACGCACCTGCGCATGGGCAATCCCGACGCGTACGCCTTTTTCGGCGCACATATCTTCGGTGGCATGGACACCGCGAGAACCTGCTTCTGATGACCACCGCCACTTCCACCCGAGCTTCCCTCCGGCGCCCGCTACGGCCCAAGGCGAAGGCTCCTCTAGCTCCGATTCCCCACGGTCTTCTTCAACGCAAGTGCGCCTGCGGTGGCTCACCTGGAGCGGGAGGCGAGTGCGCCGAGTGTCAGAAGAAGCGGCTGGATCTCCAGCGGAAGGAGACGGGAGGCGGAGGGCCGGCGACTGCGCCGCCGATCGTCCACGAGGTGCTGGGCTCGCCGGGGCACCCGCTGGATCGGGAGGTCCGCTCTTTCATGGAACCTCGTTTCGGGCATGACTTCAGCAAGGTGCGCGTGCACACAGATTCCCGCGCGGCCGAGGCGGCCAAGACCATTGGCGCGAGGGCCTTTACTCTGGGAAGTCATATTGCCTTTGCCCCTGGGCGGTTCGCTCCAACCAGGGAGGATGGCAGGAAGCTTCTAGCGCACGAGCTCGCACATACTGTCCTGCACAATACGGCTCAGAAGTCGGATGTTGGGTCTTGGAGAATCAGCCAACCAGGACATTGTGAAGAGCGGGATGCGGACCGCTTGGCAGCCACCGGAGGAGATTCTCTCTCTTTGACGCTTGGTACAGGTTCATTGCAAAATTTGGGAAATATCGGCGCCAGTGCAGGTGGGCCTACTGTTTTCCGGCAGGCCGAGACGGAGACACCTGCCCCAGGACAGGAAGCGGGTAGTAGAGGGCAGGCAGGAGATTCTGAGCAGCAGGCGGAGTTTGGCGGCTTATGTATCCGGACGCCATTGGGGCCTGGGCATGTCCGTTTTGGTGCTTGCGACGTAAGCCATCTCTCCGACTTCGCGGTAATCCCAGAGAGCGGAACGACACTGATTACTCCTGTTAGCGGTGGCTCCTACGACGCAGACGGATTCTGGTACCGACACCATTATCCCAGAACGGAATGGTTCAAGGTTAGTGATCACTGTGATCTCGATGTCACTGCGTGCTGGTCGAGCGGGTTTTTGCGATCTTTCTGCTGCAATGCCGCAGCCGGCCTGATCGTAGGTTCTCCTCGTTGGACGAGTGCGTCGCATGCCACAAGCAATCCATTCTGATCTCCAGAGCTGATGAGAGCCAACGCATATGACCTCCTTCCCCGGTTCCCCCCGCCTGATGAAAGGTGCCCTCGTGGGCATCGACATCTTCAATCCGCTCGCGAGCGTGATCGTGTTCCAGTACAACCCCGAGACGCTGACGCGCCGCCTTCAGGCCCAGACGATGGGTGGGGGAGAGGGGGACAAGACGGAGGCCTTGCGGCTCAAGGGGGCGCCGATCGAGAACATCTCCCTCAACATCGAGATCGACGCGACCGATCAGCTCGAGAAGGGGGACGGCATCGCCGCAAGCATGGGGATCTATCCGCAGCTCTCGGCTCTCGAAATGCTGATCTATCCCAAGAGCGCGTTGGTGATCGCCAATACGGTGCTCATGGCGCTGGGAACCATCGAGGTGGTGCCGCCGGTGGCGCCGTTCACGCTGTTCATCTGGGGTCCGAAACGGGTGGTGCCGGTGCGGATCAGCGAGTTCAGCATCACCGAAGAGGCCTACGACGTGAACCTCAATCCCATCCGTGCCAAGGTCGCGCTGGGTCTGCGGGTGCTCACGTACAGCGACCTGTCGATCTCGAATCCGGGTTATTACGTCTTCCTCGCCCATCAGGTGGTCAAGGAGACGATGGCCGTGATCGGCAGCCTGAATGGGATGGGAGGGGCCGCCAGCGGTTCCGTGAGCTTCGACGTGAAGCTGGGAGGATGATTCATGTTCGAGCCGGGCAGCCGCTATTACAACCTGGAGACCGCGAAGCTCACGAAGCCGGACGGGCAGGAGATCGCCTACAAGCGGCGTCGCTTTTTGCCGCGCGCGGAGAGGATGCCCAAGCTGGGCGAGGTGACGGTGGTCGAGGGCGACCGCATGGACGTGATCACGGCGCGGGTGCTCTCCGATCCCGAGCAGTTCTGGCGGATCGCCGACGCCAACAACGCCATGGACCCCCAGGACCTCACCAGCGAGCCGGGGCGCCGGCTGCGGGTGGCGGTGCCGCAGGCCGAGGGGGCCATGGCCGTCCCGGGGGCCGAGACGGAGGAGTGAGCGGCCGATGATGAACCTCCTGGGGATCCACCTGACGCTGCTCATCGGCCCCACCGTGCCGGTGCCCGCGCCGCCCGACTTGCTGGAGTCGCTTCAGCAGGTGACGGTGACGCACAACGACAGCGGCATCTCCGGGTTCCAGATCACGTTCCGGGTGGGACGGTCGAGCCCGCTCGATCTGATGGATTTCGGCGTCCTGCGCAATCCCCTGCTGCTCAAGCCGCTCAACCGGGTCGTGGTGCTGGTCACCTTCGGCGTGGCACCCCAGGTGCTGATGGACGGCTTCATCACGCATCAGGAGCTGTCGCCGGGCTCGGCCCCGGGCACGTCGACGCTCACGGTGACCGGAGAGGATGCGAGCGTGAAGCTCCAGCAGGAGGAGAAGTCCGCCGAGCATCCAGCGCAGGACGAGACGATCATCGCGAACAAAATCATTCTTTCCTACGCCCAGCACGGGCTGATCCCGCTGGTGATTCCGCCCCTGGCCATCGACCCGCCGGTGCCGGTGGAGCGCATCCCGGTGCAGCAGGGGACGGACTATGAGTATTTGCAGCAGATGGCCGGGCGCCATGGCTATGTGTTTTTCATCACGCCCGGGCCGGCGCCCATGACCAGCGTGGCCTACTGGGGGCCGCCACCGCGCCTTTCGGTGCCGCAGCGGGCCCTTTCCGTGGACATGGGAGCGGAGACCAACGTGGAACAGATCAGCTTTTCGAGCAACTCGCAGGCGCCCGTGCTGGTGGAAGGGCAGGTGCAGGACCGGCTCACCAACGAGGCCATACCGGTGAGAACGCTGGCCAGCACCCGGGTGCCGCTGGTCGCCGAGCCGGCCTGGCAGACGCAACAACCCCAGGTGCGCCGGCGCCAGTTTCGGGAGAGCGGCCTCAGCGGGACCCAGGCGTATGGGCGGGCCCAGGCGGAGACCGACGCCTCGGTGGATCAGACGGTGACGGCCAACGGCGAGCTGGATGCGCTGCGCTATGGCGGCATCCTCCAGGCGCGGGGGCTGGTGGGCCTGCGCGGCGTGGGCTGGCGGCACGACGGCCTCTACTACGTCAAGAGTGTCACCCATACGGTGGCGATCGGCCAGTACAAGCAGCGGTTCAGCCTCGCCCGCGAAGGGTGGGGATCTCTGACTCCGGTGGTGTTGCCATGAGCGAAGGCGGGAAGTACTTCGGCAAATATCGCGGCAAGGTGGAGAACAACCTCGATCCGTTCCAGCAGGGGCGGCTGCAGGTGAGCTGTCCGGCCGTGCTCGGCGAGGGCTCGCTCTCCTGGGCCATGCCGTGCGCCCCCTTCGGGGGATCGGGGGTGGGGTTCTTTGCCCTGCCGCCTTCGGGAGCGAACGTGTGGGTGGAGTTCGAGGCGGGCAATCCCGACTATCCCATCTGGAGCGGTTGTTTCTGGGGATTGGGGGAGGTTCCTGCCACGCCGGCCCTGGAGCAGGTGCACGTGATCAAAACGGGCAGTATCACGCTCACGCTCTCCGACCTGCCGGGCATCGGCGGCGTCACGCTGGAGGTTAATCCACCGGCGGTGGCCACGCCGCTAAAAATGGTTTTCAATGCGCAGGGAATCGAGCTGACCAATGGCGCGGCGAGCGTGAAGCTGACGCCGGTCAGCGTTTCGATCAACAACGGTGCCCTGGAGGTGATCTGATCATGCCCGGCTTCCTTCTGCACGTGGGCGCCTCGGCCATCTGCCCGCACGGCGGTCAGATCACCATCATTCCGAGCAGTCCGCGCGTTCTCGTCTCGGGCCAGCCGGTGGCCACGTTCGCCGACACCGCTCTGGTCGCGGGTTGCGCCTTTACGGTGCCTGGCAAGCCCCAGCCCTGCATCAAGGTGCAGTGGCTGGTACCGGCGGCGCGGGTGATGGTCAACCACCAGCCGGCCCTTCTGCAAACCAGCCCGGGGCTTTGCCAGAGCGCCGAGCAGATCCCGCAAGGTCCGCCGACCGTGATCGCGGGCCAGATGCGGGTTCAGGGGATGTGATGCAGATCGACTATCCCTTCCATCTCGACAGCCGGGGGCGGACGGCGTCCACCACCGAGGAGGAGCACGTCCGCGACCTGATCGAGCAGGTGCTCTTCACCGCGCCGGGCGAGCGGGTCAACCGCCCCACCTTCGGCAGCGGGTTGTTGCAACAGGTTTTCGGGCCGAACGGCGACGTAATCGCCACGGCCGTGCAGTTCACCGTGCAGGGGTCTCTCCAGCAGTGGCTGGGCGACCGTATCCAGGTGGAGAGCGTCGACGTGGAGAGCCGGGATTCGACGCTCGCCGTGACCGTGGTCTACCGCCTGCGCGACGGCCAGCGCCGGACGGCGGAGCTGACCCGCGAGGTCTGAGCCATGGTGCGCTACGTCTGCAACAACGAAGAGCGCCGCGCCGCGGTGGAGAAGTCGGCTCTCAACGGCATCGACTACCTGGAAGTGGTGGACGGCGGGAGGGAAGAGGACGACCTCTTGCGCCAGCATTTCCTGGCCGTGCGGCTCTTCAAAGACATCCCCGCGGACCTGAAGACAGGCAGCGTGCGGATCGAGGGCGGCGTCCGGATCACGCCTGTGAAGAGCCAGTGGGCGCTGCCGTGGGAGGCGGTGCTGGCCGCGCCGGATGCGGAGGTCCCGCTGGCCGAGAAAACCTTTCTCAAAGAGCAGCTCGGTGACACGCCCGGCCTGCCCAAGCGGCTTCTGATCGTCCGTACGGATTCGAACGGTGACCACTCGACCTATCGCCTGCGGCTGGTCAAGTCGCCCTCGGAGCTCGTGCACCCGGTCGGGTTCGATCCCCGCCTGTCGGAGGTCGATTTCTCCTTCAAGGTGGAGTGCCCGAGCGACTTCGACTGCAAGCCGGTGTCGCGCTGCGCGCCCGAGCCTGGAGACGAGCCGGAGATCAGCTATCTCGCCAAGGATTACGCGAGCTTCCGGCGTTTGATGCTCGACCGCCTGAGCGCCATCACTCCCGGCTGGCGGGAGCGCAGCCCGGCCGACGTGGGCGTGGTGCTGGTCGAGATTCTCGCCTACGTGGGCGACCAGTTGAGCTATTTCCAGGACGCGGTGGCGACCGAGGCCTATCTCGGCACGGCGCGCAAGCGGATCTCGGTGCGCCGCCACGCCCGGCTGGTCGACTACTTCCTGCACGAGGGAGTGAACGCCAGAACCTGGGTGGCGTTCAAGGTCGGGGCGGTCGCCGAAGGCAAGACGCTGCCGGTGAAGACCCCGGTCCTGACCCGCTGGAGCCCGGAGGGCGCCGTGGTGCCGCTGGAGCAGCTCGCCAAGGCGGTGGACGACGGCGCGACGGTCTTCGAAACCCTGGACGCCGTCACTCTTCACGGAAGCCTCAACGAGATCGACTTCTACACCTGGAGCGACCGCGAATGCTGCCTGCCCGTTGGCGCGACCGCGGCCACTCTCGTGGGGCCGCGGCCAGATCTGGAGCCGGGTCTATTGCTGCTCTTCGAGGAGGTGCTGGGGCCGGAGACCGGCGCTCCCGCGGACGCCGATCCACGGCACCGCCACGTGGTGCGGCTGACCCAGGTGAAGCACGGCCAGGATCCCTTGAATAACCAGGACGTGGTGGAGATCGAGTGGAGCCCGGAGGACGCCCTGCCGTTCCCGCTCTGTATCTCGGCCGTGACCGACGACGAGCACGGCGCAAAGCCCATTGAGGGCGTCAGCGTGGCCCGGGGCAACGTGGCGCCGGCTGACCACGGCTACACGGTGAAAGATGAAGACCTGGGCGAGACGCCCGAGGACCGTCCCTTCCGTCCGGCCCTGAGGCTCGGTCCGCTGACGAACGCCGCTGCGCTTCCCAACGATTTCGGGGTTCAGGCGGCCTCGACGCTCACGGCGTACCGGCCGGACGAGGCGCAGCCCGCGATCCATCTCACGGCCGGGGAAGAGCACTGGAGCCCGCGTCGGGACCTGTTGTCGAGCGGCAAGTTCGACCAGGGGTTCGTGGCCGAGGGGGAGGAGGACGGCCGCACCCACCTGCGTTTCGGTGACGACGAGAACGGCAAGGCGCCGGCCGTAGGCACGGCTTTCAAGGCCACTTACCGGGCGGGCAACGGCAGGGCGGGCAACCTGGGTGCTGAGGCGCTCTGTCATGTGGTGATCGATGAGAAGTTGCTGGCGCTCGATCCAACGGCTGTGGACCAGGAAAAGGAACGGGCAGAACGGGCCGAGAAACTGCGCCAGGGTATCCAGATGCTTCGCAACCCCCTGCCGGCCGCGGGCGGGGTCGATCCCGAGAGCCTGGAGGAGGCGCGGCAGTACGCGCCGCAAGCCTTCCGATTCCAGCAGCGGGCCGTCACCGAGGCCGACTACGCCGAGGTGGCCCAGCGGCACAAGGAGGTCCAGCGGGCCGCGGCCACCTTTCGGTGGACCGGGAGCTGGTACACCGTCTTCCTCACCGTGGACCGCGTGGGCGGGCGCAAGGTGGACGCCGATTTTGAGATCCACCTGCGCGATCACATGGAGAGGTTCCGCATGGCGGGCTACGACCTGGAGGTGGACGGTCCCCGCTTCGTGCCGCTCGACCTGATCCTCCAGGTCTGTGTCAAGCCCGATTACTTCCGCAGCCAGGTCCAGGGGGCGCTCCTCGACCGGCTCAGCAATCGCGTCCTGCCGGACGGCCGGCGGGGTTTCTTCCATCCCGACGAGTGGACCTTCGGTCAGCCGGTCCACCTCTCCCGCATCTACGCCGCGGCGAGCGAGGTCGAGGGCGTCGAGTCGGTGAAGGTGGAACGCTTCCAGCGCCTGGGCCGTCTCGCGCAGAAGGAGATTCAGGAGGGGATCCTGCCCATCGGCCGCCTGGAGATCGCCGTGCTCGACAACGATCCCAATTTCCAGGAGAACGGCAGTCTGAAGCTTTCCATGGGAGGTGGTAAATGAGCGCTTCGGATTGTGGCCAGCCCTGCTGCGGCTGCTGTGCAGGCGTGGGCGGCGCCACGCCGGTCTTCCTGGAGAACCGGCCCGGCCTCTCGGCCCTGGCCTACCGCGTGGGCACCCATTCTCTCTTCAAGGAGGCGATGCTCGCCGAGATCTCGGCGAAGCCGACCCTGCGGGGGCTGACCACCCGCGACGACGACGATCCCACGATCGGCCTGCTCGACGCCTGGGCGGTGACTCTGGACGTCCTCACCTTCTACCAGGAGCGCATCGCCAACGAAGGGTTCCTGCGCACGGCCACGGAACGCCGGTCTCTCCTGGAGCTGGCCCGCACCATCGGCTACGAGCTGGGCCCCGGAGTGGCGTCCTCCACGTGGCTCGCCTTCACCCTGGACGGCTCTCCGGGCTCGCCGCGCGAGGTGACCATCCCGGCGGGCACCCGCGCCCAAAGCCTGCCCACCAAGAGCGAGCTTCCCCAGAGCTTCGAGACCGGTGAGCCCCTCCTCGCCCGCCCGGAGTGGAACGCCCTGCGGCCCCGACAGACGGAGCGGCAGCTGATCCAGGGCACGGAGATCCTCCTCGCCGGATTGGCCACGCAGCTCCGGCCGGGCGACGCGTTGCTGTTCGTGGATACGGTTTCCAAGGACGGAAACCTGCGCATCCTGACCGCGGTCGAGGCGAAGTCCGAGCAGAGCGTCACCCGGGTGGCTTGGCAGTCCGCACTGACGGTTCCGGACAGCGCGTCCCCGAAGGTGTACGCCCTGCGCCAGCGCGCCGCTCTCTTCGGGGCCAATGCTCCCGATTGGAAAGCAATGACGGCGGATTTCAAGAAGGCGTACATGGACGCCGTGGGATTCCAGTACGGCTCGGATCCCAAGAGCTGGCCTACCGAATGGCCAAAATTCGATCTCACCGGGACCACGGACAAGATCGACCTTGACGCCTCCTACCCCAGGATCGCCCCGAAGAGCTGGGCCGTGATGAAGGCGAGCCAGGAGAAAGTGTTCAGGGTGGACGATGTCGTGACCATCTCCCGGTCCGACTACAGCCTCTCGGCCCGGGTGACTCGGCTCGATCTCAGTGACACCTTCGAGATGAAAGACTTCCCCGTGCGGCAGACGGCCGTGTTCGCCGAAAGCGAAGAGCTGGCGCCGGCCCCCCGGAAGATCGAGGCGCCGGTGGAGGGGAAGACGATCGAGCTCGACGGCTTGGTGGGAGGCCTCGCCCCTGGCCGGACCGTCATCGTCCAGGGCAAACGGATGCGGGCCAAGGTCAACGCCAAGTCGTTGACGCTCAAAGCCGAGGACGGCTCCCGCGAGGTCGGGCTCAAGGATGGGGAGACGTTGGAGGTCCTGGCGCGATCGAAATTCTCCAGGCGTTTCTTCTTCAGCAAGCTCAGCGAGACCTGGCGGTTGAGGGACCGTAACGGCTTCGAGGGGATCCTCGGTCCGGTGAAGAAAGGGAAGCTCACCCTGGTACCCGCCGAGAAGACCGATCCTGAGGCCGCCGAAGTGGCCTTCCTGGAGGAGCCGACGTCGGACAAGGAGCGGACCACTCTGCATCTGACGGAGCCGCTCAAAAACCTTTTCGACCGCACCACCGTCTCGATCTTCGCCAACGTGGCCGCGGCCACTCATGGCGAAACCCGGCGCGAGGTGCTGGGCGCCGGCGACGCCGTGAAGAAATTCCAGCGTTTCCGCCTGCGCCAGAAACCTCTCACCTACGTGCCGGCGCCGGTGCCGAGCGGTGGCGAGAGCACGCTGGAGCTGCGGGTGAACGGCGTGCGCTGGCACGAGTCGCCCGACTTCTACCGGCTCGGCCCCCGCGACCGGAAGTACGTGCTGCGCCGCGATGACGAGGGGAACACCACGGTGGGCTTCGGCGACGGCGTCCACGGCGCCCGGCTGCCCAGCGGCGTCGAGAACGTCGACGCCGTCTACCGCACCGGCATCGGCCTCGCCGGCCTGGTGGGGGAGAACCGCATCTCGCTCCTCGCCACCCGGCCCCTGGGCGTCAAGAGCGTCAACAACCCCGTGCCGGCGACGGGCGCGGCCGACCCCGAAGGCCGAGACCAGGCCCGCCGCAACGCGCCCATGACCGTGCTGACCCTCGACCGGGTGGTCTCGCTGAGAGATTACGAGGACTTCGCCCGCTCCTTCAGCGGCATCGGCAAGGCGCAGGCCCGCATGCTCTGGCAGGGTGGGCGGCGGCTCGTCCATCTCACTCTGGCCGGTGTGGGTGGCAGCGCGGTGGAGGAGGGGACGGCTCTATCCGACAACCTCCGCGAGGCGCTGAACCGGCTGCGGGACCCCTTCCAGCCGCTGGTGATCGAATCGTTCGAACGGCTCCTCTTCCGCGTCAAGCTGCGCGTAAAGGTCCATCCCGATCACGTGAAGGAGACCGTGCTCCAGCGGGTGGAGACGGCGCTGCGCGAGGCCTTCTCCTTCGAGGCCCGGGACTTCGGCCAGAGCGTCCACCTCTCCGGCGTCATGGCCGTGGCGCAGCGGGCCGAGGGGGTGGTCTACGTGGACGTCGACCGCCTCTACCAAGACGGGCTGGCGGAAACGCTGGAAGACCGGCTCCCCGCGTTGCCGGCCCGCATCGGCGACGCCGGCGAGATCCTCCGTGGCCAGATCCTCCTCCTCTCTCCCGTCCCCGTCGAGCCGGAGGCCATCCCATGAGCAACTACAGCGCCGAACGCCTGTACCAGCTCCTGCCCGCGGTCTATCGCCAGCGCGACGCGGACCAGGGATATCCGCTGCGCGACCTGATCGAGATCGTGGCCGGGCAGGCCGGCGTGGTGGAGCGGGACATCCTCCAGCTCTACGAGAACTGGTTCGTCGAGACCTGCGAGCCCTGGGTGGTGCCCTACATCGGCGACCTGATCGGCGTACGCGGCACGAACGGCGTCACCGGCCGCCGCGCCGAGGTGGCCAATACTCTTGGATACCGCCGGGCCAAGGGCACGGCCGCCGTGCTGGAGCAACTCGCCCACGACGTCACCGGCTGGCCCGCCCGGGTGGTGGAATACTTCGAGCGGCTGGAGACCACCCAGTACCTCAACCACGTCCGGCTCCACAACCTCCGTACGCCGGACCTGCGCCGGACCAACGAGCTGGAGCTGCTGGGCGGCCCGTTCGAAACGGCGAACCATACCGCCGAGGTGCGCCGCATCGCGGTGGAGCGCGGCCGGTACAACATCCCCAACGTGGGACTGTTCCTCTGGCGGCTCCAGGCGTATCCCCTGGAGCAGGTCGTGCCCCGTCCCGCCGACGCCTCCAATAAAAACTTTACGTTCAACGTGCTGGGCATGGACGAGCCGCTGTTCAACTCTCCCGAGGCCGAGGCCGGCGCCGCACACATCGCCGAGGAGATCAACGTACCGGGACCCATCCGGCGCCGGGCCTTCCACGCGGCCCTGGCGCGCTACTACCCCGCGAGCCTGGAGGTCGTCGGGCTGACGGTGTCCTCATCCCCACGGGCCAGATCGTGGCCTGCGACCTGACCGACTGGAACCGCACTTCGCCCGCCCGGCAAGGTGGCCGTCGATCCGGTCCTTGGCCGTCTCGCCTTCCCGGAGGCGAAGGACCCGGCCAAAGTGCGGGTGACCTACCACTACGGCTTCAGCGACGACCTGGGCGGAGGCACGTACGAGCGCGAGGCGTCGTTCACCCGGATCGCCGGGGAGGGGCATTTCCGGGTGGGCATCAGCGCCGATCCCGAGGTTTCGTCCACGATCCAGGCCGCTCTCCTCAAGTGGAACGGCCAGGGCTCGGCGGTGATCGAGATCCTCGACAGCCGCAGCTATGAAGAGAAAGACCTTGACATTCCGACGATCCCCACGGGAGCCCGGCTGGAGATCCGCGCGGTCAACGAGCAGCGGCCGGCCTTGCTGCTCACAGCGGACCTCACGGTCTCGGGCGACGAGCAGAGCCGTTTCGAGCTCAACGGGCTGCTGATCTCGAAGAAAACGTTATCGATCGACGGCGAGATCGACCGCGTCCGCATCCAGCACACGACGCTCGCCCCGGGCCGGGACACCCCCGCGCTGATCATCAAGCCGGGCGGAGCCGAGGTCGTCATCGAGCGTTCGATCGTCGGCGCCCTGCGCACCGCCGCCGAGACGCAGGTCGAGATCCGCGATTCGATCGTGGACGCCGTGAACGCGGCCGGCGATGACGTCCTGACGGCCTACGCGGATCTCACCGGCACGGCACCGGGCGGTCCGCTCACGGTCTCCCGCTGTACGGTGATCGGTCCGGTGAGCACTGGACAGCTCGATCTCGCCGAGAACAGCCTGTTCCTGCACCCCGTGACGGCCGAACGGCGGCAGGAGGGGTGCGTGCGGTTCAGCCATGTCCCTCTGGGCTCGCGGACGCCGCGCCGCCACCGTTGCCAGCCCGCGGTGCCGGAAGGGGCCTCGCCGGAGGAGGCGCAGCGCATCGCGGTCCTGCTCGCCCCACGTTTCACTTCCCGGCGGTACGGGCACCCGGGATATTGCCAGTTGACGACCGACACCCCGCGGGAGATCCGCCGGGGCGCCGAGGACGAGTCCGAGATGGGCGTCTTCTCCAGCCTGCGGCAGCCTCAGCGGGAAGACGCCCTGCGCCTGCGCTTCGAGGAATACCTGCGGGTGGGCCTGGAGGCGGGGATCTTTTTCGTGACCTGAGCTGACTTCGCAAGGGAGCCACCATGAAAGGCGACTTCACACGATCGACCTTCGATTCCAGGAAGCACTACAGCAGCGTCCGCATGCAGCAGGGGCGGGTGCAGCTCGACGCCGACTGGAACGAGCAGATGGACATCCTCGGCCACCGGGTCGAGACCGAAACGGTGGACGTCATCGGCCGCTGCGGGTTCCCCAAACACGCCCCCGGATTCGAGATCAAAGAGCTGGACGGCGACCTCCTGATCGGTCCCGGGCGGGGCTACGTGGACGGCATCCTGTGCGAGCTGGAAGCCGATCCGGAGGTCACCTTCAAGACGCAGCCCCACCTGCCCGGCGCGGCGGATCTCCTGGAACCTGAGCGCAGGCGTCTACTTCGCCTATCTGGACGTCTGGCGCCGGCACGTCACCGCGGTCGAAGACCCCGCCATCCGGGAGACGGCGCTGGGCGGGCCGGACACGGCGACCCGCGCGCAGACGGTCTGGCAGGTCAAGCTCCTCCGGAAGATGGAAAAGCCAGGACGCCGACCTGACCTGCGAGAGCGAGCTGCGCCGCAGAGATCGCACCGCCCACCGGCAAGCTGCGCGCCCGTACCCGGGCCGGCGACGGTGAGAAAAACCCTTGCATCGTGCCGGCCTCCGCCGGCTACACCCTGCTGGAGAACCAGCTCTACCGGGTCGAGGTCCACAAGGGTGGAACACTGCCTGGCCACCGCGGTCGACCACCTTCAAGTGGTCGCGGGACAACGGCTCCATCGCCACGGAATGGCTGAGCCAGACCGGCGACAAGCTGACCGTCCAGAGCACCGGGCGGGACTCGGTGCTGCGCTTTGAGAAGGGCGGCTGGCTCGAACTGACCGACGACGGGCGCGAGCTGTGGAGTCTGCCGGGGGAGATGCGGCAGATCAAAGACATTGAGGGCGACGTGATCGAAATCCTCCCGGCGGGTCCTTTGGATATCGATGCTTTCCCGCCGGTCCGCAAGGCGTGCCGCTGGGACTCGGAGGGGGCTCTCACGATCAAGCAGGCGGCTGACAACGACGGCTATCTGCCCCTCGAAGGCGGGATCGAGATCCGTTTCGAGGCCGGGCACCTACAAGACCGGCGACTACTGGCTGATCCCCGCCCGCGCCTTCATCGGCGAATTCTCCGGCGACATCGAGTGGCCGCAGGACGGCACGGCGCCCCTGGCCCTGCCGCCTCACGGAATCGATCATCATTACTGCAAGCTGGGCATCGTGGAATTCGATGGAAAGGAAACTTTCGAGGTCCTGTCGGACTGCCGCGACATCTTCCCGCCGCTGACGGAGCTGGAACAGGGGGGAGGCTGCTGCGACATCGTGGTGCACCCGGGCGAGAGCATTCAGGCGGCCCTCGACTCCCTGCCCAAGGCCGGCGGGGCGGTCTGCCTCAAGGCGGGCCTCCACGAGATCACCGAGGCGATTCGGATCGAGCGGTCCAACGTCTCCCTCTGCGGGTGCCCGGGCGCCCGGGTAGTGCGCCGGGACGATGTCTTTTTGGTGAGTGTCTTCAGCCCGGAGGGGGCTGACTTCGAACACGTCACGATCGAGGGAATTCAGTTCGAAGTGGAGGGCGGGAAGGCAGGGAGTGCTCCAGGCGGCGCCCCGTTCTTGACCCCCGCCCTGATCACGGTGGACACCTGCAGCGACTTCGCGCTCCGGCATTGCGCCCTGGCTGTGGCGGGGCTGCAGGACCAGCCGCAGGTGCCGGTGGCCGTGGCCGCAGGGGTCGTGGCAGGTGATGCGGTACGCATGAAGATCCACGGCAATGAGATGCGGCGGGTGACCCTTGGCGTCGTCGCCCTGCACTCCTCGCAGTTGGAGGTTTCCGACAATGTCATGACGGGGCCCTTGGAGATCACCGGGGCGGGCTTCGGCAGCCTTCCGGGCGGGGATCTCGGAGTCTGGATCGACAACGTTTTCGGCTGGCGGCACCGGATCGAGCGCAACCGGATCATCAATTTCTGGATCGGCGTTCAGATCGGCACAGACGGGCTGGAGGGCGGATCCTCAATCATCGCCGACAACGAGATCGTACGTTCCGCGAGTGGCGAGACGGGCGCCGAGGAAATGCGCTTTGCGATCGACATAACAGCGGACCAGTGCGTCGTCCGCGACAACCAGATCGACCTGCCGTCCTCCCTCTGCGGCGGGATCCAGGTGGTCGGGCTCGAGGCGCGCATCGAGGACAACCTCCTTGAGAGCGCGGCACCGGAGCCCGCCCTTGGCATCCGCCTCGGACGTCCTGACGACGAATCCGACCTCTCCTCGGACTCGGGGGTGATTCGGGGCAATCGGCTCACCGGGCGGCAACTCGCGATCTGGGTGGAGCGGAGCCGTGCCGTGGAGGTGATCGACAACGTCATAGAGGGCTCCACCGAGTTCCAACTCTCGACGGGTATCCTGCTGAACAAGGCGGACGAGGCGCGGGTGGTGGGCAACCGGATCGAGCACGCCGAGGTCGGGGTACATACAGCCGGAGGGAGAAGCTGCCGCTTGCTGGACAATCACCTCCTGAATGGTAAAAACGGAATTTCCATTCTTCAGGCAACCGCCATCGAAGTTTCGCGCAACCGGGTCGAGGCGATGAGGGCCTCCGGCCTCTCCGCTTTCGGGCTCTACGGAACGGCCACTTTCTCTGGCAACCGCTTCGAATTCTGCGCCTATGATGCTGGTATGGAGTTCTCTTTTGGAATTCTTTTCGCCCTGGCCGAAGTGCAGATCGATGGGTGCGAGATCGTGAACACAGGGGTCGCTCCGGACTTCTCGAAGACCGCTGCTCTGACGTGGGGGATCTTAGGGCTCTTCGTCTGGGACTGCCGCATTCATGGCAACCTGATCGGCTATACGACGCTGGTCATGCCGAATCCGGCAGCGGAGCACCGTGCCATCTGGTTATGGGGCTTATTGGAGTACGCTGCCACCGACAAGTTCACCCTGGGAGGAAGCGCTCTGCTGCTCGACAACAAGCTCCGGGGGCCGGGGAAGTCGGCGCTGGTGCAACTCTTCGAGTGGGTGGTCTCCGAGCGCTTGGCCCTTCGCTTCTCGCGAGTGACATTCAGCAACAACGACTGCTTACATTTGACTGTCGCTCCGACCACCGCCACGCCGACAACCGGGTCGGCGACCGTTTCCTTGACCGGCCGCCGCATCATCGTAACCGGCAACCAAATCGAATCGTTTCCTACGATTCCGCCGGTCGATTTCCACGGCTCAGCGGGGGTCTTCCTCGGCAACTCGGCCGACGCATTTGCGGCCGGGTTCAGCGGCGTTCCGACGCCACAGCAGAATTTCAACAGTTTATGAGCACGGCTCACGGGAGAGACCATGGCCATTCATTCAGTTCAGGATTTCGTGAAGGCGCGGCAGGATCTGATGCAAAAAGTGCGTGAGCACATGGCCGCGGCTGTTGAGAACAGGGTGCCGCCGCCTGAGGAGATCCTCGCTCACCGTGGGGATCTCGCTGAGCGTGTACGCGAGCGGCTGACCTCTCTCAAAGCCGCTCGCGCGAAGGCGGTCGAACGCTATGACAAGGAGATTCGGCGCCAGGAGGAGACCCTCGCCCGGATCGAGGCGGACGACAAGGAAGAGCGCAAGCGCCTCGCCGAGGCCCAGAAGGAGGAACCCCCCAAGCCGACCGACCAGGTCAACCTGGAGGTGAAGGTCGTGCGGGTCGGGCAGGGTCCGCGGCAGGTGGTCGGAAAGGTCACCGACGCGTCCGGTAGCCCGCTGCCGGGTCTCAAGCTCGAGCTGTTCGAGAAGGCGAACGACAAGCCGGCGTTCAACGCGGCGACCGACAAGAAGGGCGAGTTCGCTTTCATGGACGTGCCGGCCAGTGCGCTCACGGTCAAGCTGCACGTAGGGGACAAGGTGATCGAGAAGAAGGTCAGCTCGCGGTAGGGGTCTGTCAACCCGAGATTGAGCAGGGCGCCGCGATCAGCGACCAGACCTCCCCAAAGACGGGATGGAGGTTCGCCGCGATCCCCAGCTCCAGCCGTGCGATGGCAGGACCCAGAGGATTGTCCCCAGCAGGCGGCAGCTCCGGCCAGCGCAGGGTCAGGCGGTTGAGCCCGCGCCGCAGCAGCTCCTTCGGGATTCGTAACGAGCACCGCGACCAGCGCTCCGCGGTCTCCACGGTTCCCGCGGTCTTGCCGTTTACGGCCACGGCGACCTGTCCGTTCCGTCCCGGCGACCGCAGGGTGAGGTCGAGGGCAACGTCCTGGATGGAGTCGCAGACCAGACAGAAGCCGGTCTCGGGCCAGGGGGAGCGGAGATAGGCGGGGCTGGAGAGGTCTTCGGAGCTCATGACCTCGGGATAGAAGCGTTCCAGCGGCTCCCAGAGCCAGGGCGGCTCGGTGAGGTCGGTCCCCTCCCGCTGGACCGGGAAAGGATGATCCCCGGGGAGCGCTTCGAGCAGGTCCGCGTCGAGGTAGTCCCACCGCCAGCCATGTTGGAGAAGGAGGCGGTACGGCGAGGCGAGATTGCGCTGCTGGGCCGCCGTGAGCACGGCCGGGCAGGGGGCGCAACGGGCTTCGGCGAGATCGCGCATGGCTTCTTCGATCCCCGGGGAGGCATCGAGCGCCGCTTGGCACCAATGTTCCAGGATGGGCTGTTTGGGGTCCACCGTCAGCAGGCGGTGGGCGGAGTGGATGGCGGCGCCGAAGCGGGCCGTGGCCTCGGCCTCGGGCGAGATCTCCGGGATCGAAAACCCGGGGATGGAGAAAGGCATCCCCGACAGGCTCAGCACCTCGGCGGCCACGGCGGCCATGGCGAGGCCGATCCCTTCGAGGGTCAAGTGGCAATAGTCGAGGAAGAGCCGGCGCCCGGGTAGCGCGGACCCCATGGTCTTCTCGAAGACTTCGCGCAGGTCGACGCAGAAGAAACCATGCTTCCTGGCCGCGCCGCGCAGAATCTCCCGGGCCGCCGTCGTGGCCTGGGGTGCTCCCAGGAAGGCGAGGGTAGGGTAGGCGGCGGCGTCCACCTCGGCCAGGGCGGCCCGGCGCGCCTCTTCCCGATCTCCCGATGCCCGTCCATCCCAGGGCCAGGAGGCGCCACGTGGACGGGCAGAAGCCGCCGTCGAGCTCTCCCATGGACCGTGCCGTGGCGAGCACGCCCTCGAAATCCCCCCGTTCCAGCCGCTCCACGGCATCGGCATAGAGGGCGTGCCAGCGGGCCGTCCCCTCCCCGGGCAGCCAGACGGGCGGCTGGCGGTTCTCCCAGTCGGCGAGGTTGACCTCGGGGAGGACGAGGACGACGGGGATCTGGACCGCCCCGGCGATCAGGGCCACGAAGTCCAGCGTGGCCTCCGCCTTGTCCTTCAGGGCCTCCGCTGCCAGCCGGACGGGACCTGCGATCCCCTCCTCACGGAGGGCCCGGGCATAGCGTCGGCGCGCCGACATCGAGGGTGCATAGGGGGAGACTTCGGGCGTCTCCAGCAGGTTCCAGTTGTTGCCGACCCATAGCACGAGCACGTCCGGGTTGATCTGAAGCGAGGTCCGCACGGTCTCGGCCAGCGAGCCCAGGGTCTCGTTGGTGCGGGCGAGGTCCACCACCTCGAAGTTGCCTTCGCCCCCCGCGGCCCGCAACTGGTCTTCGAGCACCCGCGCCGGCGTCAGGTGGGGCGCGTAGAGGTACCCAGCCGCCACCGACTCGCCGAAGAAGGCGACTCTCAGCGGAAGCTCGGTCTTCTTGGGGCAGAGCACCTTCGTGGCCGCATAGTGATCCCCCAGGGGCAGGGGATCGGGACGGACGAAAACCGGCTCGCCGTCCACCTCCGCCGGCTGCCAGATGGAGATGGGTCGGGCGGGGGGCTTCATACGAACGTGTAGAGATCCATGTTGACCGCGCTTTCTCTCTTCGCGAACCCGCTCCGCGCCCGCTGCCGCCAAGCCGGGAAGAGCTCGGCCCAGTTGGTGGGCACGGCCTCGCGGTCGATCAGGAAGTCTTCGAGCACGAGGGCGTCGATCCCCGAGTTTCCCAGCGAGAAGAGAGCGTCCACGGGCGAGCAGACGATGGGCTCGCCGCGCACGTTGAAGGAGGTGTTCACCAGCAGGGGGCAGCCCGTGCGCCGCCGGAATGCTTCGAGGAGGGCGGCGTAGCGGGGCGCCACGCCCGGATCGACCGTCTGGGGCCGGGCCGAGCCGTCCACATGGGTGACGGCCGGGAGATCGAGCGGCGAGGTCACCTGGCAGGTCTCCAGCATGAAGGGCGACGGGTGATCGAGATCGAAATGCTCGGCGGCGTGGGCTTCGAGCACACTGGGCGCGAAGGGGCGGAACGCCTCGCGCTTCTTGACCAGCCGGTTCAGCCGGTCGCGCATGCCGGGATCGCGGGGATCGGCCAGCAGGCTCCGCGCCCCCAGGGCCCGTGGGCCAAGCTCCATGGGCCCGTGGAACCAGCCCACCACCTTGCCCGCCGCCAGCCGGTCCACCACGGCTTCGAGCAGATCGGCCTCGCGATCCCGGAAGTCCTGGGCGGCCAAGCCCGTGGCCGCGAGCAGCTCCGCGATCTCGTCCGTCCTCCAGTCTGGTCCCAGATAGACGTGCGGCAGCCGTCCCCGCCCTGGTCGCTCCCCGGTGAGCTTCGCATGGGCGAGGGCGGCGGCGCCCAGGCAGGCTCCCGAGTCGCCGGCCGCCGGCTGCACGAACAGCCGCTCGAACGGGCCTTCGCGGAGGATGCGCCCGTTCGCCACCACGTTCAGGGCCACGCCGCCGGCCATGCAAAGATCGGGGAGGCCCGTCCGCGCGTGGAGATACCGGACCTTTTCCAAAAGGATCTCCTCCAGGACGGCCTGGAGGCTCCGGGCCACGTCCTGATGGAAGCGGGTGATCGCGGCCTCCCGCTGTCGTGGAGGCTCTCCGAAGAGGCGGGGCAGGGCGTCCGAGTACATCCGCTGACCCCGCATGAAATCGAAGTAGTCGAGGTTCAGCCGGTACTGCCCCTCCGGCCCGGACGAGACGAGCCGGCGCATCTCCTCCAGATACCGGGGCTCGCCGTAAGGAGCAAGGCCCATCACCTTGTACTCGCCGTCGTTGACCTCGAAGCCGAGGTACGCCGTGAGGGTGGAGTAGAGGAGGCCGAGGGAATGGGGGAAACGGACCTCCTCGAACAACTCGACCGCGTTCCCTCGTCCCCTTCCGTACGTCGTCGTGGCCCACTCGCCCACGCCGTCCACGGTCAGCAAGGCGGCGTCCTCGAAGCCGGAGAAGAAGAAGGCGCTCGCGGCGTGGGACTCGTGATGGTCGAAGGTGAGGAACGTCCCCTCGTACCCCAGCATCTCCCGCACCGCCCGCTCGGGAAGGCCCGGATCGAAGCGGGCTTCCTCGGGAATGCCGGACCAGACCTGCCGCGAGAGTTTCTTCGCCGGCGACTCGTACCACGCCACGCAGTCCACGTCCGTGATGCCGAGGCCTCCCTGCCGCAGGCACCACCGGAAGGCCGACACCGGCAGCCGCGGATCGTGCTTGACCCGCGAGAACCGCTCCTCCTCGGCCGCGGCCACGAGCTTGCCGTCCTGCAACAGGCAGCAGGCGGACTCGTGGAAAAAGGCGGAGATGCCGATGACGTTCACGGGGTGGGGAACGGATGGTCGCACCCGCTCAGCGGGCCGGTGCTCATTTCATAGAAGTAGGCCAGGCTGAAGTTGTGCCGGCGTGCCCTCTCGGGGACCACGTGCTCGGCGATGCTGGCTCCCCTGGATTTGATGCTATGCGCCGAAGCCTGGCGAAGGTCCAGCCGGCCCAGCCGGCGTCCCGTTTCCTTGATGATCTGGGCGATCCGCTCGCTGGCCTGCTCCGGGAGGAGGTCTTCCGTCCTCTGGGCTTCGGGAGCGTAATCGACTCCTCGCCGGGTCAGGTCCAGGAGACCTTCGAATGTCGCCAGATCGCCAACATCGATCCGGGACGCCCGGACCTGCCTCCGGTTCCTCGGTGACGCAGGGAGCCCCAGCGCTCGAAGCGCCAGGATCTCGTAGGCATCCGTCAACTGGTCTTCGACGAAGATCTGGAGAGCCATGGAGGACGGGTTAGACGAACCGGCGCCGGACCGCTTCCCCGAGCCGGTATTTTTCCAGCCAAGGGGCGAATTCATCGGCAGTGACAGGGGTGAACTGGGTCTGGCCCGCTTCGTTCCGGCTCACTACGTAGACCTGGAGGTAGTCGGCCTCCTCGGCCAGATCGAAGCAGTCCATGAGCTCAGGACTGTGGGTGGTCACCAGAACCTGACGACGAAGCCCACCGGCCGCCTCGGTCTGGGTGGCTTGGCGCAGGGCGTCTGCAAGATGAAGCATGAGCTTCGGGTGAAGGCCGCTGTCGGGCTCCTCGATACAGGCCATCGAGACGGAACGATCCGCCAGAAGAAGGGCCATGTAGGACAGCAGCCGGATCGTACCGTCCGACATGCTTTCCGCTGGAATGAGTCGATTGCCGAAGGGCGCCTCTTTGAAAAGGTAGCGAGCCTGAGAGCCGCCACGGCCGTGATCGTGCTCCACGACGATCCTTTCCGGCAGCTCGATCGAATGGCGGAGCGCCTCGATCACCGCTTCAAAGTCGTCTTCGCGAAGCCGGTGAAGCGCGTAAAGGAAGGCGCTCAGGTTCGAGGCGTCGGCCTCCAGGGATGGAACGTCCTCGGGGTCCGGTGGGATGAATCGCCCAGCTCGGGCTGACCTGGGATCGACCTCGAAGAATTTCCATCCCGCTACGTGCCGGTAGAACTGAGTGAAGGGGCTTTGGCTGAAATCAGGTCCCCATTCCCGTAACGTGAGGGTCTGAGGTGCCCGGGCCTTGAGATCGGTCCTATCTATCCTGATCGAGTCGTGATGGCGCTCGAAATAAGCGTTCTTCTGATTCTTCCCATGATCGTCGAGGAGCAGGCTCTCCTCAGCCACCTGCAGGAGTTTGGCGGCAAGAAAGCTGGCTACGTACTCCACCGAGATTCTGGAATCTGGACTGCCAATGACCCGGAACTGCAGATCCTGAGGTCGCTGTTTCGGAGACGAGCCGTACCAGAGGAGGTCGTCGATCAGGGACTCGTAACTCTGCCACTCCTTCGCGTCCCCGGCGACAGCGATGTGCAGGAACCGGAGCGCCTTGAGGAGGTTGGACTTGCCGCTTCCGTTCGGACCGATGATGAGGGTCAGGGGCTTCAGAGACAGGTCACAGTCGTACAGGCTGCGGAAGCGCTGAATCCCTATCTCCTTGATCAGCATGGTCCTGCCGATGCTGACACATCCACGGATTTCGTTCCAGTCGCCGCCCCCGCCATCACCGCCAGCACCCCCACCGGAGGCAGAAGGTTTTATAGCCGATGTAGAATGGGGGGCGGCTGTTGCCCGCCGACCACCGTATGACCCACCAGCGCCTCCAGATTTTCGCCTTCCTGCTGGCCACCACGCTTGCCGCCGGACCGCTGGGCGCGACCAGCTACGTGCGGGTCTCGGACGAGTCCCTGGTCGCCCAGGCGGCCCGGATCGCGGTCGTCCGCATCGAGACGGCCGGCGGCAGTCTCTACTCGGCAAAGATCGAACGGGCTCTCAAGGGGGGCGGGGAGGGCGAGGTTCTGCGCCTGCGGATCCCCGGTGGGGCTTCCGATGGCGGCCCGGAGGGAATGGCGCGGCGCATCCACGGCGCGCCCGTTTTCGGAGCCGGCGAGCGCGCCCTCTTGTTCCTGGAGCCCGCGGGGGATGCGTCCTGGCGCCCCCTGCACCTGTTCCTGGGGGCGTTCCACGAGGTGGATTCGGCAGGCCGGCGCCTCGCGGTGCGCGATCTTTCCGAGGTGAGCGAGGTGCGGGTGTCCGCGGATGGGAGCGTCAAGGCCCTGCCGCCGGAGCCGGACCGCCCGCGTGATTTCGACGCTTTCACCCGTTGGGTGTCGGCCCGGGCCGCGGGCCAGCCGGGCGCGGCCGATTACTTCGCGCCGCCCGGCCTTGGGCCCCCCAAGTTCACCGTCTCGGTTCATTTGGACGACGGGCGGCCCCTGCGCTGGTTCGATTTCGATCAGGGCGGCACCGTTGACTGGCGGGCCTCCCCGGCGGGGCAGGACGGAATCACCGGGGGCGGCTACGCCGAGCTCAGGGCCGCTTTCAAAGCCTGGAACGAGGATCCCCTGACGGCCGTCGACTACCGATTCGCCGGCACCACCGACTCGACCGCCGGGCTCGACCGGTTCGACGAGGTGAATTCCGTCGTCTTCAACGATCCCGCCGGCTTCGTCCCGGCTTTCGACTGCGCGGCCGGGGGCGTGCTGGCGATCGGCGGCCCCTGGTACCAGACCGCCATCACGTTCCATGGGCGCAAGCCGTTCCACCGCATCGTCAAGGCGGACGTGGTGGTCAACTCGGGGATCGGCTGCTTTTTCAACCGCAGCGCGAGCGCCGTCCGGCTGCTGGCGGAAATTCTCGCCCACGAGATCGGCCACACCCTGGGCCTCGCCCACGCCTGCGGTGACGCCTCGAGCCCCGCTTGCGACGCGAACCCCGGGTTCGACCAGGCCCTGATGCGCGCCTACGTCCACGACGACGGGCGGGGTGCCCGCCTGGAGGCCGACGACGTGGCGGGCCTGCGCGCCCTCTACGGCTCCGACCTGCCGCCGCCGGTGGCGCCCCGGCGGCTGGCCGCCCATGGGCTTTCGCCCACGGAGGTCGAGCTCTCCTGGCTGGACCGCGCCACGGACGAGACCGAGTACCGGGTGGAGCTGCGCACCGTGGACGGCGAGTTCGAGGAGGTCGGCTCCGTGCGCGCCGGCTCGGCGGCCGCCTTCGTGCAGGGGCTGGCGCCCGCCACCGGCTACGTCTTCCGTGTGCGTGCCGGTCGGCTGGGGATCTTCTCGCCCTACTCCAACGAGGCGCGGGTGGCGACCGACGCCGTGCCCGGACCGTGTAGATCCGACACTTCCGTGGCCTGCCTCGGGGGCCGTTTCAGCGCCCGCGTGGCCTGGAAGGGGCCGGACGGCCTGCCGCACCCCGGCACGGTGATGCCCACTTCGTCCGGCGGCTCGGGCCTGTTCTGGTTCTCGAGCCCCGAATCGCTCGAGCTGCTGGTCCGTGTCACCGACGGCTGCGCGGCCAATGGCCGGTTCTGGGTCTACACCGGCCCGGCGACCAACCTGGGGTTCGTGCTGACGGTGACCGACACCGAGACGGGTAAAGTGCGGGTCTACTTCAATCCCGCGGGGACCCAGGCGCAGGCGGTGGCGGACCTCGGGGCCTTCGGCGGGTGCCCGTGAGGTTTACGGACCTTGCGCGCTCTGGTATCTTTGTGAGTCCTGACACATAGAAGCGTTCGTCCTTGTCGCACCGCGGCCAGAGACGGTTGAAGGGCGTAGGCATTCGACAGACATGGGTTCGACAGACGTTGAATAAGGGTCCTCACGGGCCAGGAGCGACAGAGGAAAGAAAATGGGAAAGAAGCTTTTCGTCGGTAACCTCAACTTCAAGACCAACGACGGCGACCTGCGCGAGCTGTTCAGCCAGGCCGGCACCTGCGAGTCGGCGACGGTGATGATGGACCGCGCCACCGGCCGCTCCCGGGGTTTCGGCTTCGTCGAGATGAGCAGTGACGAGGAGGCCATCAAGGCCGTCCAGCAGTTCAACGGCTATGACTTTCAGGGGCGCAACCTGAACGTCAACGAGGCCCGCGAGCGCACGCCGGGCGGTCCGCGCGGCGGTGGTTATGGGGGTGGGGGATTCGGCGGCGGCGGCTACGGTGGCGGCGCTCCCCGGGGCGGCGGCTACGGCGGCGGCGGCGGCGGGGGATACGGTGGTGGCGGGGGTGGCGGCTATGGCGGCGGCGGCGGCTACAACCCGCCTCCCGACTTCGGCGACTTCGGCGGCGGTGGCGGCGACAGCAACAGCGGCTTTGGCGGCGGCTTCAACCGCGGCAATTTCAAGCCCCGCAAGGAAGGCGGCAGCCGGCGCGGGCTGCGGGCCAAGAAGCGCAGCCTCTAGGCCCTGCCGCCCGGGGCTGGCCGGCGGCTACCGGGTCACCGTGATCTTGACGTCCGGGTGGCTCCAGGCCCGGTTGTTGGCCAGGTAACCGTCCCGCGGGACGCGCAGCACGAAAGCGAAATAGTACGATCCAGCCGGCACGGAAGCCGGCAGGGTGACCCGGTCGAGGGCGAGGGTCCGCGCCTCCCCGGGGTGCACCGTGCCGGCAAGCCGGACCCTCTTCAAAAAGATCGAGCGCTCCAGGCTGAACCGCTCCCGCACCAGGTAGACCTCGACGGTGGGACTCGCCAGATCCACCGTACCCGTATTTTCAATCTTGACCGGGTTGACCAGGTTGAAGCCCGTCCCGGCCCGCGCCGACGCCACGGACGCCGTCACCGGCACGTAGAACGGGGTGATCGGCGAGGGCATCGTGCTGTAGGGGCTGATCACGCCGTCGCGCAGTGACGTCCCGGGGTACGTGCTCCGCACCGCCAGGGTGTCTTCGGCCAGCAGGGTGGCGAGGTCGAAGGGTTGGGCCTTCAAATTCGTCACCGAATCCCGCGAGACCGGGCTCAGATTGATGCTGCCCGGGCTGCGCAGCCCATGGTAGCCCCACGCCAGGGAAAGACCGCTCAAGACGGCGTCCTTGAACGACAACGGCCCTCCCTGCCGGGCCGCCGCGTCCTGGTCCAGCGTCCAGTCCAGGGCCGGGTTGAACGCCATGTCGGCCTCCACGACGTGGCCGCCGACGGTGCGCCAAGCCACCAGGCTGAGCGCCCCGGGGCTCCACGTGAAGTTGAATTGCTCCTCCATCTGCTCGGACGAAGGGAAGCCGGCGACGTCGAACACGCCGTTGCCGAAGGCCCAGGAGGGCGACGGCGCCGAAACCTTGAAGAGCCCCTTGGCATAGACGTTCCAGTAGGCCATCTGCAGCCAGTCCTGGCCGTGGAACCGGCTGCCCTGCGCGATCGGGTTGAACACGATCGGCCGGACGGCGGGATCGCGGACCACGAACTTGGCCCCTCCCGCGTCCCAACTCTTGGCGGGCAAGGCAGCGTCTTCAGGCCGGGCGAGCCAGGCCGTGTCCGCCGGCTCCGGCCGCGCCTCGACCGCCGCGATCAGCTCCCGCGCCGCTTTGAGCATGCCGCTGAAGCCATCTGAGTGTTCTCCCGAATTTTCGGGAAACACCCCCTGCCAGCCGCCCGTCACCGGCGTCAGGCTGGCCCGATCGAGGTCTTCCAGGAACAGGAGATGGCGGGAGCCGGCCTCCAGGACCACGGAGACCGACGTGCCGTGCGTCTCCCCGTCCACCGTGCCACCGGGCACCGTGAGGGTGAACCGGCCGGGCGCATCCCCCTTGAGCCGGTCCTCGATCCGCAGATCGAGGTCCGTGACGATCAGCGTATGCCCGTCGTTCCACCGGCTCCGGACGCCCTCCACGACGGCCACCACCACGTGGGGAGAGCCCGCCGCCAACTGGCGCGCCGTCAACGGCCGGAACGAGGACGCATGGACGGGGACCGCCGCACAAATCGCGGCCACCCCGAGAACCGCCAGGAAGGTCTTCCGGATCGGCATGGTCTCTCCTTTTCGAACAATGCCCGCCAGGACGAACAGCAAGAAAACACCATTATCCCATACCGGCTGGAGAAGAACCCGAGGACGTGATCGTCTTCGGCTGCTCGGCTTCCGGCGCCGCAGACCACCGCGCCGCCCGCTCCGCCATCTTGCGGTACGATGTCTCGATGCGGCCGGTATTCGCTGATCCCAAGACCGACTTCGTCTTCAAGCGTATCTTCGGCAGCGAAGTCCACAAGCCTCTCTTGATCGAGCTGCTGAACGCCCTGCTGGAGCTTTCCGGCGACCACCGGATCGTCGACCTGCAATACCTCTCCCCCGAGCAGCACGTACCTGTCGTGGAGCTGAAGCTGTCGGTGGTGGACGTCAAGTGCTTCGACGAGCGGGGGCGCCACTACGTGGTCGAGATGCAGGTGCTCAACGTCGAGGGTTTCGAGAAGCGGGTGGTCTACAACACCTCCAAGGCCTACGTGACCCAACTGCGTGCCGGGGAGGACTATCCCGGTCTCGACGACGTGGTGGGGGTGACGATCTGCGATTTCCTGCTCTGGCCCACTCCGCCGGACCCCGGCGGTGCAGCGGTGCCGTTGCTCAGTCGCTGGCGGATGCAGGAACAGCACGGTGGCGCCCTCAGCCTCTCGCAGGTGCAGTACGTTTTCCTGGAGCTGCCGAAATATGCGGCGGGGGACGACCCGCAGGGAACGATCGACCGCTGGGCCTACTTCTTCCGCGAGGCGGAGAACCTCGAGGTGGTGCCGCCGGCTTTGTCGCAAGCGCCATTCCGTGAGGCCCTGGAGGTCGCCCGCATGGCGTCTTTCAGCGTCAGCGAGCTCGACCTTTACGACCGCGCGAAGATCGCCGAGCAGGATGCCCGCGGCGCCCTCAGCCTGGCCAAACGGCAGAGCCGTGAAGAGGGCCGCGAAGAAGGCCGTGAAGAAGGCCGCGAAGAAGGACTGCGCCAAGGCGTCGAAACGGGGTTGCGCAGGGCGATCCGCGCCTTGTGCCAGGCCTTCGAGATCGACCTCGGTGCGGATCGTGAAGCCATCCTGGCCGGCATGGGGGCCGACGAGCTGGACGAGTTGCAGGCCCGCCTGCTGCGCGAGCGGCGCTGGGGTTGACGGACGGATCGTCGCACCGGCGCAGAATCGCCGCGCCTTCCGCTCCGCCATCTTGCGGTACGATGTCTCGATGCGGCCGGTATTCGCTGATCCCAAGACCGACTTCGTCTTCAAGCGTATCTTCGGCAGCGAAGTCCACAAGCCTCTCTTGATCGAGCTGCTGAACGCCCTGCTGGAGCTTTCCGGCGACCACCGGATCGTCGACCTGCAATACCTCTCCCCCGAGCAGCACGTACCTGTCGTGGAGCTGAAGCTGTCGGTGGTGGACGTCAAGTGCTTCGACGAGCGGGGTCGCCACTACGTGGTCGAGATGCAGGTGCTCAACGTCGAGGGTTTCGAGAAGCGGGTGGTCTACAACACCTCCAAGGCCTACGTGACCCAACTGCGTGCCGGGGAGGACTATCCCGGTCTCGACGACGTGGTGGGGGTGACGATCTGCGATTTCCTGCTCTGGCCCACTCCGCCGGACCCCGGCGGTGCAGCGGTGCCGTTGCTCAGTCGCTGGCGGATGCAGGAACAGCACGGTGGCGCCCTCAGCCTCTCGCAGGTGCAGTACGTTTTCCTGGAGCTGCCGAAATATGCAGCGGGGGACGACCCGCAGGGAACGATCGACCGCTGGGCCTACTTCTTCCGCGAGGCGGAGAACCTCGAGGTGGTGCCGCCGGCTTTGTCGCAAGCGCCATTCCGTGAGGCCCTGGAGGTCGCCCGCATGGCTTCTTTCAGCGTCAGCGAGCTCGACCTCTACGACCGCGCGAAGATCGCCGAGCAGGATGCCCGCGGCGCCCTCAGCCTGGCCAAACGGCAGAGCCGTGAAGAGGGCCGCGAAGAAGGCCGCGAAGAAGGACTGCGCCAAGGCGTCGAAACGGGGTTGCGCAGGGCGATCCGCGCCTTGTGCCAAGCCTTCGAGATCGACCTCGGTGCGGATCGTGAAGCCATCCTGGCCGGCATGGGGGCCGACGAGCTGGACGAGTTGCAGGCCCGCCTGCTGCGCGAGCGGCGCTGGGGTTGACGGACGGATCGTCGCACCGGCGCAGAATCGCCGCGCCTTCCGCTCCGCCATCTTGCGGTACGATGTCTCGATGCGGCCGGTATTCGCTGATCCCAAGACCGACTTCGTCTTCAAGCGTATCTTCGGCAGCGAAGTCCACAAGCCTCTCTTGATCGAGCTGCTGAACGCCCTGCTGGAGCTTTCCGGCGACCACCGGATCGTCGACCTGCAATACCTCTCCCCCGAGCAGCACGTACCTGTCGTGGAGCTGAAGCTGTCGGTGGTGGACGTCAAGTGCTTCGACGAGCGGGGTCGCCACTACGTGGTCGAGATGCAGGTGCTCAACGTCGAGGGTTTCGAGAAGCGGGTGGTCTACAACACCTCCAAGGCCTACGTGACCCAACTGCGTGCCGGGGAGGACTATCCCGGTCTCGACGACGTGGTGGGGGTGACGATCTGCGATTTCCTGCTCTGGCCCACTCCGCCGGACCCCGGCGGTGCAGCGGTGCCGTTGCTCAGTCGCTGGCGGATGCAGGAACAGCACGGTGGCGCCCTCAGCCTCTCGCAGGTGCAGTACGTTTTCCTGGAGCTGCCGAAATATGCAGCGGGGGACGACCCGCAGGGAACGATCGACCGCTGGGCCTACTTCTTCCGCGAGGCGGAGAACCTCGAGGTGGTGCCGCCGGCTTTGTCGCAAGCGCCATTCCGTGAGGCCCTGGAGGTCGCCCGCATGGCTTCTTTCAGCGTCAGCGAGCTCGACCTCTACGACCGCGCGAAGATCGCCGAGCAGGATGCCCGCGGCGCCCTCAGCCTGGCCAAACGGCAGAGCCGTGAAGAGGGCCGCGAAGAAGGCCGCGAAGAGGGGCGCGAAGAGGGGCGCGAAGAAGGACTGCGTCAAGGCGTCGAAACGGGGCTGCGCAGGGCGATCCGCGCCTTGTGCCAGGCCTTCGAGATCGACCTCGGTGCGGATCGTGAAGCCATCCTCGCCGGCATGGGGGCCGACGAGCTGGACGAGTTGCAGGCCCGCCTGCTGCGCGAGCGGCGCTGGGGCTGACGGCCCTGACGGCCGGACACAACGGCCGCCGGAAGTGTCCGTTGCGGGCGCGTCGAGCTAGTACAAATCGAACACCAGGATCCGCCCCTCGATCGGCCCGTTCATCACCGGGATCCGGCGGCGGGAGCGCAGGCCGATGCTCTTGCCGCGGTCCTCGCCGGTGAGCACGGCGGCTTTCCAACCCTTGTACCGCTGCTTCATGAGGTCGCCCAGGGCGCGCCAGTGGTCCGCCTCGGCCCGCAGGCGCTCGCCATGGGGCGGGTTGACCACCAGGAGGCCCGGGCCTTCCGGTGGATCCCAGGCCAGGCCGTCGCCACGGGTGAGGGTGGCGCGGTCCAGCAGGTTCGCCCGTTCCAGGTTGGCGCTCGCGGCGGCCAGGGCCTCGGCCGAGAGGTCGTTGCCGTACACCCGCACCCCCGGCCCGGGGGCGAGCACGGGCTCCTGGAGCAGGGCGGTGAAGGCCGGGCCGTCGTACCCGGGCAGGCGCTCGAAGGCCCAGTGCTGGCGCAGCCGGCCGGGCGGCCAGCCGAGGGCGAACCAGGCCGCTTCCACCAGCAGCGTGCCCGAGCCGCACATGGGGTCCACCACGGGGCCGCGGCCGTCCCACCCCGAGGCGAGCACACAGGCGGCGGCGATCTGCTCGCGCACCGGCGCCGCGGCCGACACGGCGCGGTAGCCCCTGCGGTCGAGCGGCTCGCCGGAGGTGTCGAGGAGCAGGGTGGCGGTGTCCCGGAGGAGGCGCAGACGCAGGTGGAGGTCCGGATCCTCACGGTCCACGTCCGACCGCCGCCCCCAGCGGTCGCGCTGGCCGTCCACCAGCCCGTCCTTGAGCGACAGGGCGGCCCAGCGCGTGTCGCGCACCTCCGAGGCCGTCGAGGTGGCCTGGATGGCGAAGCTGCGGTCCGGGTGGAAGAGCGGGGCCAGGTCCAGCCCGCCCCGGCGGAGGCGGGGGCCGGAATGGCTGGAGCGCCCGGAGCGCCCGGAAATCAACGCCCGCGCGCCCGCCGCGATCTCGCCGCCGTCCCGCGCTTCCCACGAGGCCAGCTCGACGAGCACCCGGTTCGCCGTCCGCAGCCGCCAGTTGGCGCGCCAGCAATCCCGCCAGTCCCCCGAGAACGACACGGCGCCCCGCTGCCGTTCGACGTCCCGGGCGCCGAGGGCGTTCAGCTCCGCCTCCAGGATCTCCTCCAGGCCGAGCACGCAGGTGGCGACGAGCCCCATCCTCATGGCGTCAGTCTCCGGACCCTGAAGATTGCTGTTTCAGGAAGGGGAGCACGGCGCGCAGAAACGCCTCCGGCTCTTCCTCCATGGGGAGGTGGCCGCTCTCCTCCATGAGCACGAAGCCGGCGCGCGGCAACATCTCGGCCGCCCGGCGCCCGCCGGAGGGCGCGATGATCTCGTCGTGGGCGCCCCAGAGGATCAGGGCCGGAACGTCGATCTTCCGCAGGTCCACCCGCTCGCCCGGGGGGGCCGGGGCGGTGAGGCCCACGTAGGCGTCGCCCACGCCTTCCACCTTCAACCGGTCGAGGTAGGCCTGCACCAGCTCCGGGGTGACCTTGGAGTCGTCCCAGAAGGACCGCTCCAGGGACCGCCGGATGGCGCTCGCCCGCAGGGCCACCGAGCGCACGAAGAGCAGGGAGAACGGCCGCAAGGCCGCGGCCGGGTTGCGGCGGTCGTCCGAATAGGTGGGGGCGGAGCTGTCCACCAGCACCATGGAGAGGAACCGCTCCGGGTGGCGCGAGGCGAGGTAGAGCGTCAGCCCGCCGCCGTAGGAGTGGCCGAAGACGTGGGCCCGGTCGATCCCCAACTCGTCCAGAACCCCCAGCACGAGCAGGCCCTGCCCCTCGCGGGTGTAGCTCGCGCGGTCTTTCGGCCGCTGGGTGTAGCCGAAGCCGTTGAGGTCGATCGCCACCACCCGGTACGACCGGGCGAGATCCGGGATCACCTTGCGCCATGAATACGTCGAGGCGCCGAAACCGTGGAGCAGCACCACCGGCTCGCCGGCACCGGCCTGCTCGACGTGCACGAGCTGTTCGCCCACCCGCACGAACCGGTCCGGGGGGATCTCGCGGCGGACGTCGGAAAAGGGCCGCAACGAGACGCAGCCGGGGAGCCAGACGGCAAGGGGGAGAAGGGCGAGGAGGAAGGCGAAACGCATGGCGGCGGAGTCTATCGCGGGTATAGGATCACGGAGCCCATCATGATCCTCGAAGACGCCTCCCCAGCGACCGCCGATCCCCCCATTCTCCTGCGCGGGGGCACGCTCCTCACCCTCGACGCCGGAGCGACCGTCCTGCGCGGCGCCGACCTCCTGATCCGCGACGGCCGCATTTTCTCCCTGGGACACCCCGAGGCGCCGCCGGGCACGCGCGTCCTCGACGTCACCGGCTGCCTCGTCCTCCCGGGGCTCATCCAGGGGCATCTCCACCTGGGGCAGACGTTCTTCCGCGGCTTGGCCGAGGGGCGGCGCCTGCTGGCCTGGCTGCGGGAGCGGATCTGGCCGCTCGAAGCGGCTCATGACGACGAGAGCGCCTACTGGTGCGGCCTGCTGGGGGCCGCGGAGTGCCTGCTGGGCGGCACGACGACGATTCAGGACATTGGGATCGGACCCGGCTCGCGAGGTCTGCTGGAGGCCATTGTGGACTCCGGCCTGCGGGCGTTCGCGGGGCAGTGCCTCATGGACAGCGGCGACGGCCTGCCGCTTGCCATGCGCCCGCCCACGGACCAGGTGCTCGCCGAGACCGCGGCCCTGGGCGACCGGTTCGACGGCGCGGACGGCGGGCGCGTGCGCTACGCGCTCAACCCCCGGTTCATCCTCACCTGCTCGGACCCGCTCTGGGAGGGGATCCGCGACCTGTCCGCGCGCCGGGGGTGGCCGGTCCATACCCATGCCCTGGAGCAGCGGGACGAGACGCTCGCCGTGCGTGAGCTCAAGGGCGGGCGCGATGAGATCGAATACTTTGACGATCAGGGGATCCTCGCGACCGACCTGCGCCTTGCCCATGGGGTCTGGATCACCCAGGAGCATCTCGGACGCGCAAGGGAAGGCCATCTGAGCGTCGTCCACTGCCCGAGCTCGAACCTGAAGCTCGGCTCCGGCATCGCCGACCTCCTCGCCCTCCGACAAGCCGGCGTGCCGGTGGGCATCGGGTGCGACGGCGCCGCGTGCAGCAACCACCTCGACAACTTCGAGGAGGTCCGCCTGGCCGCGCTGCTCCAGAAGGTCAAGCACGGCCCGGACTCCTTCTCCGGCCTCGACGCCCTGCGCCTCGCCACCAGCGAAGGGGCGCGCGCCCTCGGCCTTCAGGAGGAGATCGGGACGATCGAGCCCGGCAAGCTTGCGGACCTGACCGTCCTCTCCTCGGACCGGCCGGAGATGTGGGCGGCGCCCCAGTGCGATCCCCACGACCTCGTGGCCTTCGGAGCCTCCCGCGCCGCCGTCCGCCACGTCCTGGTCGGCGGCCGCCTGCTGGTGGAAAGCGGCCGCCTCACCCACCTCAACCTCGAAGAGATCTACCGCGAATCGAGCCGCTGCCTGGCCGGCCTGATCCGGCGGTCCGGGGTGGCGGTCTGAACGGATCGGCCATCGCACCGGCCGCGGCCTGCGACCTCACCCTCCGGCTCCCTCTCCTAAAGGAGAGGGAGAGAAAGACAAGCTCGACAAACTTGAAGCCCCTCTCCTTTAGGAGAGGGGTTGGGGTGAGGTCGCAGGGCAAGGGGCTGCCCGCATGAACCCTTCCCCCGGCCACAACGTCCTCGCCGTCCTGCGCCGCGTGGCCGCCCGGGCGCCGGAGCGCCCCGCGCTGGTGATGGAGGAGGAGACCATCTCGTTCGGCGACCTCTGGCGCCGCATCGACCGCGCCTCGGCGGGGCTGCGGGGGATGGGGCTGGCGCCGGGGGATCGGGCGATCGTCATGATCCCCATGTCGATCGACCTCTATGTGGGGATGCTGGCGGTGCTGGCCCTGGGGGGCGTGGCAGTGTTCGTGGATCCCTGGATCGGCCGGCGGCAGATCGCCTCCTTCGCGGCGTTCGCGTCCCCCAAAGCCTGGCTCGGCATCCCCAAGAGCCATCTTCTCCGGTTGATGGACGCGCGCCTGCGGTCGATCCCGTTCACCGTCACGACCGGCTGGCGGCTCGGTCCTCTCCCGGGGCGCCGCACGCTGGCCGAGCTCGAATCGGCGGCGGGGACGGGGGAGGTCCAGCCCGTCGAGCGGGACGGCTCCGCCCTCATCACCTTCACCAGCGGCTCCTCCGGCGAGCCCAAAGGAACGAACCGCACCCACCGCTTCCTGCTCGCCCAGCACGAGGCGCTCGCCCATGAATTTCCGGCCCGGGAGGGGGATGTGGACATGCCCATGTTCCCCGTGTTCGCCCTGAACAACCTGGCGAGCGGGGTGCCTTCCGTGGTGCCCGCCATGGACTTCCGGCGGGTGGATCAGGTGGACGGCGGGCGCGTGCTTGCCCAGATGCACCGCCGGGGCGTGACCACGTGCACGGCCTCGCCGCCGTTTTTCGACCGCCTCGCCGAGGCCCTCGCGAAGGGGGGGGCGCGGCCGGCCCTGCGCCGCATCTTGACCGGCGGCGCCCCGGTCTCGGACGCCCAGCTCCGGAGCTGGCGCCGGGCCTTTCCGGAGACCGAGATCCTCGTGGTCTACGGCTCCACCGAGGCCGAGCCCGTGGCCCACCTCACGGCGGAGGAGCGCCTGTCTGCCTCGCGGTCTCCTGAGACCAGCGCGGGCTTCTGCGTGGGGCGGCCCAGTGAGCGGGTGCGGGCGAAGGGGGTCCGCATCCACCACGGTCCCATCGAGCTGGGTCCCGAAGGATGGGCGGGCTGGGAGCTGCCGGTGGGGGAGATCGGCGAGCTGGTGGTCTCCGGGGACCACGTCTGCCGGGACTACTACCAGAACCCCGAAGCCGTGCGCGAGAACAAAATCGTGGGCCCGGGCGGGGGAGTCTGGCACCGCATGGGCGACACCGGCTCGTTCGACCCGGAGGGGCGATTCTGGATCGCGGGGCGCGTCCACTCGACGATTCGCCGGGGCCGGCGCGATGGCGTGCTCGTCCATCCCCAACTCGTCGAGCAGGCCGCGATGGGGGAGGACCCCCGCGTTCGCCGTGCCGCCGCCGTGGGTCTGCCGGACCCGGAGCTGGGAGAACGGGTGGTGGTCGTCATCGAAACGGCGGAGCAGGGGCTTCGCGAGGAGATTGCCGCTCGCCTGAGCCTCGGCGGGCTTTACCGCGGACGAAATCTTCCTCACCCGGGAGCGGTTGCCCGTCGATCCGCGCCACAACAGCAAGATCGACTACGGAAAGCTCCGTTCCTGGCTGCAAAGCAGGTAGATGCGGCGCGGAAGCTCACAGCTCTGCGCTGGAATTACATCTTTCTGGCCAAGAAGCATGTAATTCTGAGCCAGAATTTAGTGCTTCCATCCCAAAGCTCCCTGCTTCCGTCGCAGAATTCGGTGCTTCCGCGGCTGAATCCCGGGTTTCAGCGCCTGTTTCTGGCAGCTTGGCTCCCGGATCTCCATACTGACAGAATCGCGCCGATGTCCACGGCCCCGGCTGTCACCCGCGACGCGCCGTTCGCCCGGCGCCTCCTCGCCTACTTGGCGGAGCGCTTTCCCGTGCTCAGCCACGGCGTGTTGATCGTGGCGTACTACTCCTCGAACCAGTTTCTCGCCCGCGCGCTCACCGAGCCGGGGCGGCCCATGCACTACGACGGGACGACCCTTCTGGGGGCGGTGACGCTCTTCTGCTTCTTCTTCCATCTGCGGGTGTTCGACGAGCACAAGGATTACGCGGAAGACCTCGTCCACTATCCCCACCGGGTCCTCCAGAGCGGCGTCATTACCCTGCGGGAGCTGAAGATCCTGGGCGGCCTGGCCATTGGCACGCAGATCGTGCTCTCGGCCCTGCGCGGCCCGGCGGCCTTCGTGGCCTGGCTCGGGGCGTTCCTGTTCTCGGTCCTCATGCTCAAGGAGTTCTTCGTCCGCGAATGGCTGAAGCGGCATTTCCTCGTCTACGCCGTCAGCCATCTGCTGGTCATGCCGCTCCTGGCGTTGATGGTGTTCAGCTTCGCCACCAGCCGCTGGCCCTGGGAGGCGCCGCTCTGGTTCGGGGTCTATGCCTGGGTGGGCTTCTTCGTCACCTTCAACTGGGAGGTGTCGCGGAAGATCCGCGCGCCGGAGGACGAGATCGAGGGGGTGGACACCTACACGCGGGTCTTCGGCACCTACGGCGCGGCCTGGATCGTTCTCTTGATCCGGGTGATCGACACGGCGCTCGTGGCCCTGGTCGGCTGGCACCTGGGGCTGGCGCCGTGGTTCTACGCGGCCCTGGTGGCGCTCTTCCTGGTCTGCCTCACCGGCTTCTTCCAGTACCGGCTCCACACCAACCGGAAGACGGCCAAGAGGATGGAGATCTACGCGGGCCTGTACGTCATCGCGTTCGACGTGATCCTGGCGGTGGCGATCGGGGCGCTGTTCGGGCTCCGTTTCGGCCTATAGATCGATGGATTCTTTGTGCGGGGCCGTCCAAGAGGTTGCCTTGGCTCGTTCCAATGTCCCCTCCGGCCGAGACGGCCCGCCGTCTCGGCCGGAGGGCAGATCGGAACGATTCACCTCATCCCTCATGAGGACCCCGAGATGTGTGTAATGACATGGGTGTAAACCCCAGGACCGGGAAACGCTCGCATGCCCCGCCCTGAAAGGCCGGAAGAGCTGTCATGGTCAGGATTGGGTCTCCCGAAGCATCTCTGCCGGCCCTCCGGGGCTTGGCGGGAGGTGGTGCCTGTCCCTGGGGTTGACACCCCAGGCTGGGCAAATCTCGCCCTGACAGGGCGACGAGCCTCCGTGGTTCCCAGTCGCGACTCGACGGGGATGTGTATGAGGGGGGCCTCAATCCCGGGCTGGAATTCTCGCGGCCCTTCAGCCCGCAAATCCTGGGATAAGCTCCGCTCCCTCATGCCTCTCGATCGTTTCATCACACGCTGGTCCGCGAGCGGCGACGCGGAGCGCGCCAACAAGGATTCATTCCTCAACGAGCTGTGCGACGTCCTCGGCGTCGAGCGGCCCCACCCGAAAACCGGCGACTCCGCCCGGGACGTCTACGTCTTCGAGAAGGACGTCACCCGCGCCCGGGCCGGCGGCACCTCCATCGGCCGGGTCGACCTCTACAAGCACGGGAGCTTCCTGCTGGAAGCCAAGCAAGGGGCCGCCACCGGCCCCAAGCGCCGCGACTCGCCGGCCTGGAACCAACTCATGAGCGCCGCCCACGGCCAGGCCCTGGGCTATGCCACGCACCTGGATGCGCCACCGCCGTTCCTCCTCGTTTGTGACATCGGCTACTGCTTCGCCGATCAGGGATAGGGAATATCTTGAGTTATGAATCTCCGGACAACCCTAAGTTGGCGTACTATTTCTCCCCGGCGAAAGAGGAAGCCGGTCAGCGACTCAATGGAATGAGGTTGTGCGTTTCCTATGATGAATAAGGTTCTCTGGGTCCTCGACAACGAAACTAGTCCTAAGACGTTTGAGCGCCTTTGTGTAGACCTCCTTTTCAGAAATGGGTATACCAGCATTATCCCTGTGGGAGGAATGCACGATCGTGGACGTGATGCCGAGTCGCTTGGAGCTAGCGGCACGAACTCCATTGGGCAAGTAACTTTCTTCCAGTTCAGCCTGCAAAAGGATTGGAAGAAGAAGCTTCAGGGGGAGCTTCGGAAAGTGAGAACGGAAGGCCATCAAATTAACACCTTTGTCTTTGTGACCAATCAGGACGTTTCTGGTAGAGATAGGGACCGCATTCGGCAAGAGGTTGCCTCCGAGTACGGATGGGACCTGATCATCTTTTCGCGAGAGTGGCTCCGCCTCCAGCTTGAAGAGGCAAGTCCTGACTTGGCGCAGAGACATCTTGGCCTCCAACTACCTGAGCCAAGGCATAGGTTTGAGATACCTTTTGATTTTGATGAGCCTCAAACAGGAGATCCGCGAAAAGCGTGGAGGTTTTTCGGTAAGGGCGACTACGAGCGAGCAGCCATTGAGTTACGGGAATACCTAAAGCACAATGCGAATATAGTTGTTGCATGGGAAGCTCTTGCTTGGAGTCAGTATGAGTTGTTCAGGTATGATGAGGCTCTAGCTAGCATTAATTGCGCTTTGGAAGTTGCTCCAAACTCGAGGCAGGCTCAGTCTGTCAGAGGTTGTATTCTCGCCGAACGAGGTATTCAGCAAGGTGATCGAGAGAGTGTGAAAGAGGCTGGCAAGATATTCGCGCGTCTGATTCCCGATTCGAGAGGAATTATTCACTATAACTATGGTAATGCTTTGAGTGCTCTGGGGCGATACGATGATGCGGTGGTTCAGTACCGAATAGCGGCCGAGCGCGCGCCGAATGACGCGCGAATATGGAAGAACCTCGCGACCGCGTACCATGAATTGGGGGAGCATGAGAAGGAGATGGAGTGCTTCGACCGTGCAATAGAGATTGATCCAAGGCAGCCTCAAGCTTTTGCCTCAAAGGGGGTCAGTATGCTCCTCGACTTCGGCAAGGCTGAGGAAGCCGTTGAGTTGATGAGGAGGTCTCTTGAATTTGGTGGTGATTTGTCGATACGCTGGCCACATATTTGGTATTGGCTCGGTGAAGCTTGTCGGCAGCTGAAGAGGTATGAGGAAGCGATGAGCTGGGTGGAGAGAGGCCTCCGGCAAGAGCCTGGTAGTGCTTGGTTGCGCAGGTTGCGATTTTTAATCGTGGCGGAAGAATGGAAGGACTATCCTGGAAAGGCGGGGCTAGCTCTTGATTTTTTTGTTTCTGTTCTTGATGATAATCATCTAGACTACTCTGCTCGTTGCGAAGTTGTTAGAATTCATGCTGCTGAAGGCCGAGAGGATCATGCATGGCCGGCTCTTCAAGGGTCATTCTCCGCCCTCGATGTCACCGGCAAGGCACAGCTTAGGAATTCTGGTTTTTCCTTAGAGGAGTGCTTGACTGCCTTGGAGCATTTGCCCGCCTATATAACTTTCCGAAAAAATCAGCCTGTGGTTGATTGTTGGGATATAAGTGATCCAGAATACCTTTTAAGTGAAGCGCCGCCAATTACCCAGGATTTTGAAGACTGCCTGTTTGTGTACTGCTCTGTGCCATTTGGCAAAGCTTGGCATGCGTTGGTCCAGAGAGCCTCGGGTGAAGGACCAGTACCCGACTTCCCTCTAATATTCGCGGAGATGCGTAGTGATATGGAGAAAGCTGTTCCGCAAGCTGCCGCAGTCTTTGCACAATGGATAGAGGAGGATCTTGGCGTTGATGCGGTGTCAAGAAAACTGGCGATAGTTATCGATTTCGCTCCTGTCGTTGCACTGAGAGAATGGGGGAGACAGCTTGGCTGGTTAGCTGTAAGATTTGAGCTGTCTGAACATACGAGGGAAGACGCTATTGGTTCTATGGTCGAGGCAGACATGGACAGAACAGTGATGGAAGGTGTGCTGCGGCAACTGTATACAGATTCGTTGAGGGCTAAGGTCAAAAGATAGAAGCGTAATTGGGAGATCCCCCTCCTAATGATTCTTCTGGTTCCTATTCCTGCTGTTATTTTAGTGAACTACATGGAAGTCGCCCTCAACCACGAGCGCGCCGAGGAAGAGAAGCGGGGGCTCGTCCGCTGGCTGAGGCCGGAATTCCAGAATCCCGAGGGTGCGAGGACCGCGACACAGGTTTCCCTGGTTGAAGCGGGCCTGGAGACCGCCGAGCCCGCGAAAGCCGCCAAGGGCAAGAAGGCCGCCAAGATCCCTTGGCCGAAGGATCTGCCCGCCCGCGTGGTGGCCGTGCGCGACCTCCTGGCGGAGCTCGGGGAGGCGACGGCCGACGAGGTGCCGCGCCGTTTCAAGGGTGTTCAGGCGGAGCAGGCGGAGAAGCTCCTGGAAAGCCTTGCGGCGGTGGGCGTGGCGATTGAGACGACGGCTGGAGCGGAGGGAGGACGCAGGAGTTGGGGGTTGGTGCGGTGAGACGGTCCGGTTCTCGCGGCCCTTCAGGCCGCAGGGCTCGAGGGATCTGCCTACCCAGGGCGTCGGCCTCCGGCCTCGGCCCTGGGCTGGAATCTCGCGACCCTTCGGGCCGCATGCGTTAGTACAAAGCCAGCTCTCTGGAGTGCCGCAAGGATCTCTTTGCCGGTGGGCTTGGGCAGGCGGCTCAACCGACCGCGACCTCAAGATCAACCAGCTCAGAGGTACAAAGGAGAGGCATGCTTTCTTTCTCGGCCGCCTCCAGATATCCCAAGATCGCCTCGCGGGTCTGGCTGAGCGCCTCTTCCCTCGTCTCTCCGAAGGTCGAGAGCCCGTTGAGCGTCGGAACGTAGGTCACCCAGACTCCCGATTCGGCATCCCATTCAAGCAGGACGTGAAAGTGCTGTGTCATAGCGGTCTCCCAGGCCTCCAGCGCACGCGGTGCCTCGAAGTGGATACTACAAGCGGCCTGCCCAAAACGGATGGACTCGGGCAAGATCGCTTCAGCCAACCGAGCCGGCCGTTCGCGGCGAGGCCCCCGGCAGCCGTACGGCGGGGTCGCCCAGGACCACGTAGTAGGCGGCGTCGCGGGCCGCGGTCCACAGGCGGGCGCGCAGCTTGTCCCCACCCGGCACCCCTTTGGGGATGCTCTGGCCCAAGGCCGAGGCCAACCCGCCGGCCCGCTCGCCGAAGGGCTCCAGGGCCGAGCCCAGGGGATGGCCGTCGAGCAGGCGGAGCAGAGAGTCCTGAAACACGGCGGGATTGCCCCCCGCGCCTTTCCAGACGAAGGAATAGCCCCACGTGCGGTCCACGTGCCCCACCACGGCCAGGGCACCGGCGGCCAGCAGGCGCTGGGGAAGCCGCGCCACGAACGGCCGGGGGGCGAGGGATCGGGGCTCACCCGCCGCGTCCTGGCCGCAGGTTTCCGTGGCGGGGGTGCCGGCGCCGTGGCAGGCGTAGAGGAAGGCGATGAGCCCGTCCGGACGCGCGTCCGCCGGCAGGTCTTCGGCCGCGAACACGTGCTCGGGAGCCACGGGGCCCGCCCACTGCTTGGGACCCGGCCAGCCGCTGCACACCAGGGCTCCCTGCCGTTCCCGCTGGGCTGGATGGCCCAGTCCAAATCCCAACCCGTGGCCGCTCGCGAAGAGCAGGGAAGGAGTGCCCTCTCCACCCTGGAGGAGCCCGCCCAGGCGCTCCCGGGTGGCCTCGCCGGGGGCCACGGTGGCGGTCTTCCAGTCCGGCCGTTTCTTTAGGAGGAAGGAGGCGGTCTTGTCCACCAGGTGCTCGCAGATCAGCTCCGTGGCCCGGTCGTCCGGGTTTCGAGTGCCGAAGAAGGTGGCCCGGCGGGTGAACGGTCCCGTCCGTCTCTCGGCGGCCAGGGCATGGCCCGCGTAGCGGCCGTAGTCCTCCGCGGAGTCGAAGGCCAGCCGGCCCACGGCGTACTGCACCTCGAGCCCGCTTTGCACCTCCCAGGAGATCTCTTCGGGACCGCCCACCAGGAGCACGTAGTAGGGGAGGCGTTCGGGATCGGCGGCGGCACCGGGGGCGGCGCCGCAGCGGTCAAGGAGATCCCACAGAGTCTCGTCCGGGCGGAATCCCGTGATCTCCAGGTAGTGCTCTCCGGCCTGCTCCCGGCGCCGGTTCAACAAAGGCGACAGGGCCTCCCGCACGGCCGGGTCGCACCCTTCAGGAAACACCACGGCCCACCCGGCGGAGGCCAGGCTCCGGGGATCCACGCTCTCCCGGGGTGCCCTGTACTGTTGGGCCTGCTTGGAAGCCTTCGGAGGCGCTTCCATCCAGGGAACGAGCTCGGCCAGGGAGAGGCCGGGATGGAGATAGGCGCCGCTGCCGCCGTCCAGGCCGTCGGGGGCAAAATCGGGATCCAGATCGGGGTCGATGCCGAGGTTGGTGCCGGGGGTCATGGGGGTCTCCATGGACGAGGGCTCGGTCAAGATGGAACGGACCCGAACGGCGTAGCGCCCCTGGGACCGCCGGCATCCCTGCCGGCCTTCTGACTCCGTTTTTTTAGTGAGTCAGGCCGGCAGGGATGCCGGCGGTCCCAGGGAAAGAAAATCAGCGGTTTTGCGGTGGCCGGGGCGGCGGAACCTGGGCCTGGCCTGCCGTGTCTACGGTGCCGCCGTCGCCTTCGATGGGGAAGTCGCCATCCAGATAATCCTCGTCCTTGGGGATTTGGGATTGCTTGGTGCCTTCGATCTTCATCGCGTCCTCCTCCTCGGTTTACGGGTTTTCCTCTTCACTCCGGATTGATCCGGAGAGGCGGCGAATGTTTAGCCGGGATCGCCCTGGAGGACGAATCCGGCCCAGAAGTAGGGATCGCTCCCGCCCGGCGCGTGCCGCGTCTCCTCCTGGGCGCGTCGCAAGGCGGCGGCGGGCGTCAGGTGTTCCCTGAACAGGCCCTGGTAGAAGCGGGCCATGAGCTCGGTCGTGGCCCGGTCCTCCACGGGCCAGAGGCTCACGAGAAGGCGCCGGGCGCCCGCGTGGAGGAAGGCGCGGGTGAGCCCCACCACGCCCTCGCCCCGCACCTCGCGGCCGAGCGCGGTCTCGCAGGCCGAGAGCACCACGAGGTCCGCTCCCAGGCGCAGGCGGTAGATCTCCTCACTTCGCAGGAAGCCATTGGAGAGCGCGATGCCGGAGCGGTCCGGATCGTCCATGTCGACCCTGGCATGGGTGGCGAAGTGGATCACCCGAAAACGGCCCAGAGCACCGCCCGTGGCGAGCTCGCGGCGGGCCGCGAAGCCCAGAGCCGCCAGCCGCTCGCCCGGTGGCGCCAGGGACAGCACGAGCCGCGCTTCCTCCCGGGTCTGGGGAAGCCTGGGGAACGGGCTGGAGTCGCCGAAGACGGGGTCGGCCAGTACCGCCACCACGCCTGGCGCCGGAGGCCGGGCCGCGGCGCCTCCGCGGATGGCGAGGAGCGAGGAGGCCGAAGGTACGGTGACCACTTCCCGGTGGGCGGCCATGGGGCCGTCCTGAAAGGCCGGATCGGGTAGCGCGGCGAACGGAACGAGGTGGAGGGCGCCTTCGGGCACCACCACCAGCCGCCGGCCGGAGAGGCGTCCCGCCGCCGGGGCCAGGAGGAGGCGGGAAAGGTCCGCCAGGGCCTCCTCCGACTCCGAGCGCGCGAGTGTGCGGTTGGTGCTGGCCAGCGCCCTGTGCGCCCGCCGGGCCGCTTCTTCGAGCACGGAACGGGGTGGCAGCTCCCAGAAGTCCAACCGGTCCCGGCTCACCGCCCACAGGAAGCTGCGCCGCTCGCCGAGGGAGTATTCGAGCAGAAGGGTGTCTGGCCCGAGCACCTGGCGCTGGATTTCCCGCGCGGTGAGAGGAGCCAGGTTGGGCCCCACGGTCCCTGCGAGACCGGCCTCGGCCAGGGCGTCGAGCAGGCTCCGCGCACGAGCCCGCTCGACGTACCCCAGGGAGCGGCCGGGGTCGCGAAGCTCCATGGCGAGCTCCACGGCGAGAGCATAGGCCTCCTGCTGGGTGGCGAAGTAGGAGGCCCGGAGATCGTGACCCTCGGGCCCGGTGCGCAGGGCTTCGATGCGGGCGAGCCCGGTCTCCGCCGCGCGCAGCGCTCCCCGGGGATCGTTCTGGGCCCGGCGCGCCTTGGCGAGACCGATCCACGCCGAGGCCTCCTGCGTGCGGCGGCCGCCGGCGGCGATCGAGGGGAGGGCTTGCCGGAACGCGGCCTCCGCGGCGACAGCATTCCCACTGGCTACCAACAGATCTCCGAGATTCGTCAACGCGGCGGCCACGTTGGGAGTGTCCCCGAGAGCCGCGAACGCCGCAATGGCGCTCTCGAACGCCTGCCGCGCCTCCGCTGCCCGCTTCTGTTTTTGCCGCAACAGGCCGAGACTGTTGAGCGTCACGGCCTCGCCTCGGCGGTCGCCGGCCCGCCGGTGCAGGCCGAGCGCCTGGCGGAGATCGGCGTCAGCCTCGGCCGTCCGTCCAGCCTCCAAGTGGAGATAGCCTCGGCTGGCGAAGACTCCGGCGGCTTCGGGCTGCCCCACCAGCCAGGGGAGAGCCTGGTCGAAGTCAGCGAAGGCTCGCTCGTCCTTGCCCAGTGTCTGGAAAAGCTCGCCGCGGTTGGCGAGCGTCTTCCCCTCGTCAGGGCGGCGGCCAAGTTGTCGCCAGAGGACCAGGGCACGATCGTAGGCGTCCAAAGCCTCCTGGGCCTGCCCCAAGGTGGCCTGCGTGCGGCCGAGATTGGAAAGAGCCGTAGCCTCGCCCAGCGTGTCGTTCGTTGCACGGAAAATCGACAGCGCGTCCCGATAGTTGGCGAGCGCCGCTTTCGGGTTTCCCATGGCGAGGTGGATCGGTCCCAGACTGTTCAGGGCACGCCCGGCGGCCCGCCGGTCGCCCACGGCTCGAAACATCGGCAGGGCTGCCTGGAAGTTACGGAACGCTCCTTCCTCATCCCACTGCCGCCGCGCCCGTCCGGCGGCGTAGAGAGCGTCCGCCGCCCGCCCCGTCGTGCCAAGATCCTGAAACCGGACCGCGATGGCTTCCTCCTTCAACGCCGCCGTCCGCAGGGAGACGCCCTTGCGGCGGAGCTCTTCGGCGGCGGCGAAGTCCCGTTCCGCCGCCACCAGGAGCCGGTCCCGCTCCGTGGCCGTCCGGACGGCTTTCACGAGCACGGCATAGGATCCCGGTGTTGCCCCTCCCTTGACCTCCAGGAGCAGAGGACCGCCCGGCTTGCCCAGCACGGGCAGAGGCTCCGGCCCCCAGGCTTCGTTCGGGCTGTCCACCGCGGGGAACCCGATGAGATGGATCTCCACGTCGGCACCCCGCTGGTCGATCACCAGGTCCGCGAAATGATCCGGAGGGAGGTCGAGACGGTACCGGTGAGCCTCGCCACCGGCCAGGGTGGCCTCCACGGCGGTGCCGGTTATGAGCGGCAGGGAGCGGACGGGTGGGGGAGACGGACGAACGGGCGCGGACACGGCGGGGCGGGCCGGCGCGGGGAGGGGGGCTTCCGGCTCGCGGCAACCTGCCGCCAGGGCCAGGGCCAGGCAGGCCCCGGACAAGCGACGGCATCGCTCATTCACCGGTTCGGGCTCACCCCCGCGCCACGATCCTCAGGCGGTATTCGTCCTGCAGGGCTTGGCCGTCCGGGCCGGGGCCCCGCAGGCGGATCACGTGCTCGCCCTCGCTCACCAGCGAGCGGTTGAGCGTCAGGCTGAACGATCCCAGCTCATTGGGCTGAAGCCCTTCCCCGCGCCACTCGACCGTGCCGTCTGCCCGCGCGATCTCCACTTGCCAGTTCCCCGGCGGGGGAGGAGAGGAGGGGCGAAGGACGAGGGTATAGAACCGGGCGCCATGCCCCAGCTCCAGGATGGAGGCCTCGCCCGGGCCCCGCAGGGGACCGGGGATCAGCTCGTGAATGGGGGCGTTCACCTCCGGCCGGGACATCTCCTTGAGCCGCCGGTTCAGCGAGACGTTCCAGGCCGTCAACCCCAGCGTCGCCACCAGGAGCGAGGCGGCGATGGCGGGCAGCCAGGGCGGAGTCCGGCGGCCGGGCCGAGGCGAGAGCGCCGCGGCTCTCAAAGGCGCCACGGTGGGTGCTGCCGGCCGCCGCGGCGAGGCCTCTCCCTGGGGCAGACGTGCCCGCAGAGCCTCCCAAGCCTCCGCGTCCTCGCCCGGCGCCGCGATGTCCGAAACCTCGAGCGAAGCCTCGATCTCGCGCGCCAGCTCGTCCCGTTCCAGGAGCAGGGCGGTGCACCGGCCACAGGCCACGAGGTGATTCTGGAGAATCGCCTCCTCGGCCGGCGGGAGAGAGCCCGCGTGGTAGGCGGCGATCTCATCCAGAGACGGGTGGCCGGCCACCTCAGTCATCGTTCCTCGATCCTTTCGAGCGTGTCATGAAAATAATCCCCCAGCTCGTCCTGAAGCCGCCGCCGGGCCTGGAACAGGTGCGCCTTCACCGTTTCCACCGACAGCCTCATCACCACCGCGATCTCGCGGTACTTGAGGTCCCGGTACACCCGGAGCGTCAGGCACTTCCGCATCTGCTCCGGCAGCCCGTCGATGGCCTCCCGCAGCAGCCGCGAGCGCTCACGGTCCAGGGCCTCCTCGCCCGGTCCGGGCACGGCCGCCGCCAGGGTCCCGGAGCCTCCGGCCTCCGGCTCGTCCGTTTCCTCCAGGGGTACCTCTTCAGCGCTCCGCTTTTCGGCCGACCACCAACGGCGCCGTTTCCTGTAGGCGTTGTGGGCGATCTTCCACATCCACGTCTCGAACCCGGATTCACTCCGAAACGAGCCGATACCCGTATAGATCCCGAGGAATGTTTCCTGGGTTAGCTCCTGGCAATCTTCCGGTGGAAAGCCCCGGCGGGCGAAGAAGCTGCGCAGGGGCCGGTGGTACATCTCGAACAGCCGGCGGAAGCGTTCCTCCAGCGGAGCCCCGGCCTGAAGCTCCTGGAGGATCGCCTGCACGGCCTCGACTCGGCCGGCGGCCAGCGGTGGGGGAACGGATTGGGGGTTCAATCCTTTACAGAGTACCACCAGAGGGCGGAGGACGAAGGGGAGAAGCCGGGGGTGGCTTCTTGTATTAGATATGGTTTAATCTCTATGTATTCGTCCGAGAGGCGACAACTGACTTTCAGACCAAGGAGCCCTTCATGAACAAGAAAGCCCTGAAGAAGAGCAGGAAGCTGACTCTTTCCTCCGAGACCCTCCGGAACCTTACCGAGACCGACCTCCAGCCGGCGGAAGGGGGAGCCTCGTTGAGGTGTCCCACGAATCTGGACTGCACCGGCACGCGCGTCTGTTCGGGCTGCGCCCCCTGCGCCTAAACCCGAGGGCGTAGCACCCCCTGGGACCGCCGGCATCCTGCCGGCCCTTCTCATCAAAGACGGGATTGAGTCAGGCCGGCAAGGATGCCGGCGGTCCCAGGGGAAAACCGGGCACTTTCCTTGCTTTACTCACGGACATGGAGACCCTGCGTCCAGCCGCTCCCGCCTCATCCCCCTCTCGCCAAGCTTTTCCTCCCCCAGAGCCGCGTCCGGCGGGCTGGCGCAGCGGAGACGTGCTGCGTGCCGCCGCGCTCGTCCTGGGCCTCTATCTCCTGCTGCGGCTCCTCTGGCTTGCCCACGACCTGCTCTTCATCACCTTCCTCGGCGTGCTCTTCGGTCTTGCCGTGGCCCGCGGCGTGGACTGGCTGGAGCGTTACCGAATCCCCCGCGGAGCCGGTGCCGCGCTGATCGTGCTCTCCTTCGTCGGGCTGCTGGTGGGGGTCGGGGCCTGGTCGGCGCCGACCCTGCGCACGCAGTTCGCGGAGTTTCAGACCGCGCTGCCCGAGGCCCTGGAACGGGTGGAAACGTGGATCGACGGGCACCGGGACGGCTTCTTCGGCCAGCTCGTTCCTGGCCAGGAATCAGCGTCCGCGGTGCCTGCGCCGGGGGAGAGCCCGGTACCCGGAGCGCCGCCGGCCTCCGGCGAGACCCCGGCAACGCGCCCGCCCGCCCAGGCTCCGGAGCCCGGCGGCACCTTCTCCGAGCTGCCCAAGAGTCTTTCGGGCCAGCTCGGCGCCATGACGCGCTACCTGTTCTCGTTCCTCTCCTCGACGGTCTCGGTGGCCGGCGGGCTGCTGCTCATCCTCTTCGTCGCCATCTACGTGGGCGCCGAGCCGCGCCTCTACTACCGGGGCCTCCTGCACCTGGTGCCCCGGTCCTCCCGCGCCCGCGCGGACCAGGTCTTCGGCGCCGTCGGTACCACCCTGCGCAAGTGGCTGGTGACCCAGCTCATCATGATGGTGGTCATCGGCGTCATCACCACGGCCGGCCTCTCGCTCCTCGGCGTCAAGGCGGCCGTACCCCTGGGGATCATCGCCGGCCTGCTGGAGTTCATCCCCATGCTGGGCCCGTTCCTCTCGGCCGTCCCCGCGGTGGCCATGGGCTTCCTCGACTCGCCCGAGAAGGCCCTCTTCGTGGCCATCCTCTACGCGGGAGTCCAGTTCCTGGAAAACCACATTCTGGTCCCCCTCCTGATGAAGCGTGGCGTCGATCTTCCGCCCGCCATGACCCTCGTCGGCCTCGCCTTGATGGCGCTCGTCTTCGGCTTCCTGGGCATGCTGGTGGCCGTCCCCGTCCTCGCGGCGGTGATGGTGGCGGTGAAGCTGCTGTATGTGGAGGACGTGGTGGGGGATGACGTGAAGACGGTGCTGGATGGGGCGGGGTAGCCCCTCATCCCTGTCCCTTCTCCCATCGCCCTCCCACCGACCGGGAGAAGGGGACCTGACGGAGAGGATGGAGCTTCGTAGGGTGCGTTTTGCGCACCATCAACGGTTCTGGTGCGCACAGCGCACCCTACAGGCAAGACCGGTTTTGGAGCGTTCCCTTCTCCCGGCCGGTGGGAGGGCGATGGGAGAAGGGGCAGGGATGAGGGGTCTTGGGCGGGGGAGCGGCTTGGCACCGGGTCCGTTTCGGCCCATCTGCTACCCTGCCCCTTCATGGCCAACCTCCTCATCCTCGCCCACGGCGGCACCTGGGACATGCGGTTCCAGATCACCTCGCTCGCCGCGAGCGCCGCCGCCGGGGGAGACCGGGTGGACGTCGCCCTGTTCTTCGGCGCGCTCGACGCCTGGGCGCGGGGAGAGTGGGACGCGCTCGATCCCCAGCCGCCCGTTTCGGCCGACCGGTTGGAGTCCCTTGGCATACCGCCCCTCACCGAGATGTTGGCCGGGGGGCGCGAGGAAGGGCTGATCCATCTCTACGCCTGTAGCGCGTCCGTGCGCCTGATCGGGCTCGATCTCGCCCAAGCCCAGGCCTCGGTGGACGCCATCCTCGGCTGGCAGAGCTTCGCCAGGATGATCCGCGAGGCGGGTCAGGTGGTCACTCTTTAGCTTTTCATCCAGCTTTCATCTACAATCCCCAATCCTTTTGGAACGGGAAGGGAAGGGGGACTCTCATGGACGGACAACGCATCTCATTCATCGGCTCCGGCGTCATGGCCGAGGTCATGATCAACGGCCTGCTCACCCGCGGGGTGACCTCGCCGGACCGCATCTTCGCCGCCGGCCCCCGCCAGGAGCGGGCGGAGAAGCTCCGCGCCACCTATGGCGTTCATGCCACCACGGACAACGTGGAGGCCGCGGAGAACGCGGACATCGTGGTCCTGTCCGTCAAGCCGCAGACGCTCGCCAAGGTCCTGAAGCAGATCCGCCCCAGCATCCGCCAAGAGCACCTCGTGATGTCCATCATCGCGGGCGCCCGCATGGCCACCATCGGTGGCGTGCTGGGGCATCCCGCGATCGTCCGCTGCATGCCCAACCTGCCTTGCCAGATCCACCGCGGCATGACCATCTGGACGGCCACGCCCGAGGTCGCCGAGCCCGTACGCGAGAACGTCCGGAGCATCCTCCAGACCATGGGCAAGGAGATCTACGTCCCCGAGGAGACGGACGTCGACCGTGCCACGGCCGTCAACGGCACGGGCCCGGCCCTCATCGCCTACTTCGTGAAGTCCCTGGAGGACGCCGCCAACTTCATCGGCGAGTCCCGCAGCCTCGCCCGGCGCTCGGTGCTGGAGACCATCATCGGCACGGCGGAGATGATCCTCGCCTCCGACCGCCACGTCGGCGAGCTCATCGACGGCGTCACCTCCCCCGGCGGCACCACCTCCCGCGCCCTCCACGTCCTCCACCAGGGGCGCTTCTCAGCCGTGCTGACCGATGCCATCGACGCCGCCTACCGGCGCACTCTGGAGCTGGGGACCAAGCTGGACGAGCAGGTGAGGGAGCAAAGGGACCGGGAGGCGACAGGGGTTCACAAGGTGGTCAAGTCGTAAAAGCAAGGACAGCAAGGACGTCAAGGACCCAGGAAAGACCAGGGCACAAGAGACTCTGCCGACCTTTACGTCCTTGGTGTCCCTGTTGTCCCTTGACCGGCCCGCACCAAAAACGTCTCCTCGCCCACGACCTCCGGGTCCAGCGAGAACTCATACAGCTCCAACCCCCCGAAGAGCGCCTTGACGCGGGGCCAGCCGCCGGCCTGCATGTGGCGGGCGCCTTCGATCGCCGTCGAGCCGTCCTCGTCGAACAGCACCACGTCCTCATCCGCCGGGGGAGTCCACTCGGGCCCGGGGTAGGGGATGGCGCCCGCCAGGGTCAGCTTTCCCGGCTCGGGCCGCACGTCGATCAGCACCGGAGCCTTCCCCTCTTTGAGCCGCCGGAACAGCACGAAAGGGGAGACCTCGAGCAAGGCGTCGAACTGTACGACAGGGGTGGAATCGTCGAGGAAGCGGGTCGGCATGATCGGCTGCCATTCTACGCGATCGGAACCGGTCTCTCCCGTGACGCTCCTCCCGCTTCAACCGTAAACTTCCCGCCATGAGCGACCATCTCCGGGATCCCGACCTCGACCAACTCGTCCGCCAGATCAACCGCGGAGCCACTCCGGCCCTGCCGGAGGAAGAAGAGCCGGGCATCACTTTCGAGCCCATGACGGCGGAGGCGCCGTCTTCCGTGAATCTCCGCGGTACGGCCCAGGCCCTGGTGGCCGAGAGCGAGCCGCTCGACCGGTTGCTCTCCCATATCGTCCAGAAGGGCGCCAGCGACCTTTTGTTGATCGCCGGGCTGCCGCCCATCCTCCGCATCAACGGCCGCCTGGCGAGGATGGAAGACGTGGCCGCCCTGGAGGGAGAGGAGATCGGCAGGCTGTTGCAGCCCCACGTGGGAGGCAAGGAACGCAAGGATCTGGAGGAGCGGGGATCGACGGACTTCACCCTGCGGCTGGGCCACGACTCCTCCGGCACGGGAACGGCGTGGCGGTTCCGGGTCAACCTCCACCGGCAGCGGGGCGAGCCGGCGGCGGCCATCCGTGCCCTCCCCTGGGAGATCCCGACGCTCGCGAGCCTCAACCTCCCGGGCCTGTTGGGGGACCTCGTCAAGCCGAGCCGAGGGCTGATCCTGGTCTGCGGACCGACCGGTTCCGGCAAGTCCTCCACCCTTGCCGCGCTGGTGGGGGAGATCAACCGCACCCGCACCAGCCACGTCATCACCATTGAGGATCCCATCGAGTACGAGCACCGCTCGATCCGCTCGGTCATCGAGCACGTGGAGGTGGGGCGCGACACCCGCACGTTCCACGAGGCGCTGCGGGCTTCCCTGCGCCAGGACCCGGACGTCATCCTGGTGGGTGAGATGCGGGACCTGGAAACCGTCGCGACGGCCCTCACGGCGGCCGAGACGGGGCACCTGGTGCTCTCGACCCTCCACACCAACGACGCCCAGCAGGCCGTCCACCGCGTCGTGGACGTTTTTCCGCCCGCCCAGCAGGCGCAGATCCGGCACCAGCTCGCCCTGGCCCTCCATGCCATCGTGGTGCAGCAGCTCGTCCCGCGGGCCGACGGCCGCGGCCGCATACCCGCCGTGGAGCTGCTCCTGGCCAACTACGCCGTCCGCAACCACATCCGGAGCGACTCGCTGCAGAAGCTCTACAACGAGATCACGCTCGGCAAGCGCCAGGGCATGATCGCGCTCGAGGAATCGTTGTCCCAGCTCGTGCAAAAAGGCGCTGTCGCTCTGGACGAGGCGCGGATGAGGGCGAGCCACCCGGAAGCCTTCGAAGCGTTCATGCGCGGCTGAGCGTCACGGCAGAGCCGCGAGCGGCACCTTTCTTTTTCAGATATCGTAGCTCTCGCGGTAAATCCCAGGTTGATCCCAAAAGAGCGGGGAGGCGACACATGAGACCCATCACCGCCAGCGACCTCATGAACCCTGAGGTCCTCACGGTCCAGACCGACATGACGGTGCGGGATCTGGCCTCGTTCCTCATCGACAACGAGATCAGCGGCGCCCCGGTGGCCGACTCCGAGGGGCGCCTGGTGGGCGTGGTCTCCTTGGCGGACATCGCCGCCGCGGCCACGGGAGAGGACCGCCGCCAGGAGGAAGCCTCCGGCTACTTCGTCCGTGACTGGGACGACAGCCTCGACGAGGAGGACATGGAAGACCTTCCCATGGACGGCCTGCGCGTCACCGACATCATGACCCCGCGGGTCTATTCGGTAAAAGAAGACGCCACCGTCTCTGAGATCGCCTCCCTGCTGCTCAAGCAGCACCTCCACCGCCTCCTCGTAACCCGCGAGGACCGGGCGGTGGGGATCATTACGACGTCGGATCTTCTGGGATTGCTGGTGGGGGAGGATTAGGCCCCTCATCCCTGGCCCTTCTCCCATCCCTCCGCCCACCCTGCCGGGGAGAAGGGAACGAATCCGAGCGATCTTGCCTTTCTCCCTCCTCTCCTCGGTGGCGAGGGTGGCGGGCCGGGAGAGGAGGGCCGGGGAGGTGAGGGTCCGGCTTACTCCAGCCCCTTCAAATTCGCCGCCGCCAGCGGATCCCCGGGCCGGATCTCCAGCACCTTCTTCAGCAGCTCCCGCGCCTCGTCCTTGCGGCCGTCCGAGATCAGGAGGACGGCCAGGTCGTTCATCGCCGCGACGTGCCCCGGCTGGGCGGCGAGGACTTGCCGGTAGTCCTTCTCCGCGGCGGCAAGGTCGTTCAGGTTCATCCGCACCGCGCCCCGCAGATAGAGCAGGTCGGGATTGCCGGGCGCGCCGGCGAGGGCCCGCTCGACGGACTTCAGGGCCTCGTCCGTGCGCTTGGCGCCGATCAGGGTGGTCACCTCGAAGGCCCGCGGCCTGGGATCGGTAGGCGCCAGGTCGATCTCCTGCCGGATCAGGGCGAGGGCCTCGTCGATCCGGCCGGCGACAACCAGCTTGCGGGCGTCTTCGAGGCTGCGCCCCGTCGGGTCCTTGGCGTACCTCTCCTGCTCGTTCACCTTGGCGGTATTCGACTTTTCGGCGTTCTGGAGATCGCGCACCCGGGCCATGGACTTGGCCCCCTCCTCGCGGTTGCCGGAGGCGAGCTGGGCACGGCCCAGGAGCTGCCAGGCTTGGAGATTCTGGGGGTCGTAGCGGGTGGCCTTGCCGAGCACGCCGATGGCGCCGGCCCAGTCCGACGTGGCCACCAGGGCCTGCCCGTACTCGCGGGCGAAGCTGGCCGCGAACCGTTGCTCGGCGGGCGTCGCGGGTTCCGTTCCCAGGGCCTTGTCCGCGAACGGCTCGAGGACCGTGACGGCGTCCGCGGGGTTGCCGGCCCGGTACTGGGCGCGGCCCATGAGCAGGGCCATGGCCGGGTCGTTCCCCACTTTCCCCTCGAGGACGGCGATGGCCTCGCTCGACTGGCCCATGGCGAGATGAGCCTCCGCGAGGTAGTGGCGGATGCTGAGGTCGAGCCCCGGAGGGGCCTTCTCCAGAAGGGGCTCCAGGCCCGCGATGGCCTCGCGCGGTTTCTGGAGGAGCAGCTGGAGGCGCGCCGAGAGGAGCCGGACGCGCGGATCGTCCTGGGGGAGACCGGCCAGCAGCTCCTGGGCTTCCGGCAACCGGTCGAGCTCGATGGCCCCGTAGGCCGCGGAAAGGCGGGCCTCCTGATCTTCGGGATGCGCCTTCGCCCAGGGGAGCAGCAGGCGGTAACTCTCCGTGATCCGCCCCGTGCTCCCCTTCAGCAGGCCGAGGTCGCGCGCGGCCGGCGAGCCCGGAGCCTTTTCGACCGCCTTCTCCAGATAGGCCTCGGCCTTGGCCCTGTCCCCCACGGCGAGCGCCGCCCGGGCCGCCGTGTGCAGGATCACCGGTCCGGCCGCGCCGCCATCCGCCAGAGGACCCAGAACGGCCAGGGAATCCTTGGGGCGCCCCGCTTCGAGATACAGCGTGCCCAGCAAAGCCAGGGCCGCCGGAGGAGACCCCTTCTTCGCCCGCAACGGCTCCAGGACGGCGATGGCCCCTTTGAGATCCTTGGCTTGGTATTTCTGGAGCGCCTGGGTGACCTCGGGCGGCGTCTGCTGAGGAGGCGTCTGGGCGGGCAGGGGGAGGGCGAGGAGGAGGATCGGGAACAGCCATTTCATGAGGGGCTCAGTCTACACGGCCCTGGCCCCTCGTCCGACCCTCTTCCCCCATCTGGTTTCTCTCTACGGGACCCTCTCAAACACCCACTGTTGCGTCAGATAGGACCAGCCGTAGTACGGAAACTGACGGACAGGTGTCCCGTTGGAGTAGACCGAGCCGCCGTTGACGGTGATCACTTTGCCGCTGTGCCGGGCGGTAATGTAGTAAGAAGCGTAGCCACTGTTGGCCCAGGTGATGCTCCACTGCTGATTCGCCAAACCTTGATACTCCCACTGATGGATCTTGACCCCATCAGCCGTCGAGGTATTCGCGACGTCCAGCCCTCTGCCGCTGGACTTGGCGATGATCTTGTAATAGCCGCCGCCGACGTCGATGATCTTCCACTGCTGATTCGCCAGGCCTTCATACGTCCAGATATGGATCGCGGCTCCGTTGCAGCATCCGTTGTTGCTGACGTCCAGCACTTTGTTGCCGGCGACGTTGCGGATGACGTAGTAGGCGTTCGGGTCGAACGGCTGCGCCGAGGCGGGTGCGACGGTGAGGGCCGTGGCGAGCAGCACGAGCCCGACGAAGAGACGGACAAAAAGAGCTTTAGACATCGCGGAATTCTCCTTTATAAAAGCGAGAAGCAGTGGGCCTGTCTGTTCTTGAAAGCTTACCATGCTTTTGCTCGAAAGCTCCCTGGGGCCGCCGAGGCCCCTCATCACCCCGGCCCTCTTCTCCCATCGCCCTCCCCCCAACCGGGAGAAGAGGGAGAAGGCAAGGAATCCCCGCTACGTTCCCCTCTCCCGGTGAGGGCGGGAGGTTATGGCCGGCCGAAGGCCGGGGAGGAGAGGGGCCAGGGGTGAGGGTCCGGGCAGACGGAACGCTACAATCCCCTCCATGTTTCTCCTGCTTCTCGCCCTTGCCGTGACCTCCGCCACCCCCACCCCCGCCCCGATCTCCCCCGAAGCCGCCGCCTTGCGCAACCTGGGCCTGGCCCAGCTCGAGAACGAGCGTCCGGCCGAGGCCGCGGAGACCTTCCGCAAGCTCGCGGTGCTCACGCCCGGCGATCCATTGCCCGCGGCCAACCTCGCCATCGCGGCCTTGCGCCAGCAGAAGAGCGAGGACGCCCAGGCCGCCATTGCCCAGGCTCTCGGAAAAGCGCCGGGCCGGGCGGACCTGCTGGCGCTCCAGGGCGACGTCCTCCAGTGGGGCGGCAAGGATGAGGAAGCCCTGGCCGCCTACCGCCAGGCCGCCGCCGCGGCGCCGGACCGGGTGGCCGTCCAGTACTCCCTCTACCGCCAGGCCTTGCAGGTCTCCACGCCGGAAGGCGAAGCGGCCCTCGCCGCCGCGCTCAAAGCCTTGACGTCGCTGCGGCCCGAGAATCTGGTCGTCCTGCTCCAGGCGGGCCAGCGCGCCATCGCCGCGGGAGACCGCACTGGGGCCACCCAGGCGTTCCTGCGCGTCCGTGAGCTGGCGGGCACGGCCTCGCCCGCCGCCACCACAGCTCTGGCTTCGCTCATGACGGCGCTCGAATCCGGCGAGGTTCCCGCCGCCCGCGTGCCGGCCCTGCGGCTGGAGAACGTTCTGCGCCCCACCGCCCTTTTCCAGCAGAGCCTCGGGGAGCTGACGCCGGGCATCCTCGGCCTGCCCGTCGAGCGGTTCGCCCAGGAGCCGCCGCCGTCGTCCTTCGGCGACCCCGTGCCGGTGCGCTACCGGGGCTTCCCATTCACCGCCGGCCCGATACCGGCCCTGGCCGTGGGGGACTTCGACGGCGACGAGACGATGGACCTCGTGTGGATCAGAGGTGGGGAGTCGCCACGGGTCCTGATCCACAAGGGCGCGGGCGGGCCCCCCTTGCCGGGGCCGGACGCTCCGGGGATCACCGGCCTGCTGGCCGCGGATCTCGACAACGACGGCAAGACCGACCTCCTGGGATTCGGAGTCAAGCGCTTCGCGTTCTGGCGCGGCAAGGGGGACGGGATGTTCGAGGACGCCACCGCCGGAGCCGGGCTGGCCACGGCGGGTGGTGCCGCCGCGGCCGTCTTCGACTTCGACATCGAGGGCGATCTGGACCTTGCCGTGGCCGGTGGGGAAGGGGGGATGGAGCTTCTCCGCAACGCCCTCCAGGGACCCCTCGAAGCCGTGGGCGGGCAGACGCTGCCGAGGCTCGCCCTGCCGGGGATTCGCGGCCTCGTGGCCAGCGATCTCGACCGGGACGGCGATCTCGATCTCGTGGTGGCGCACAGCAAGGGGCTTGCCTGGATCGACAACCTGCGCCAAGGGAGGTTCGCGGACCGCACCGCGACCGCGGGGCTCGCTTCTTCCGGACCTGTGGACGCCGTGGTGAGCGCTGATTTCGACAACGACGGCCGGCCCGACCTCGTAGCGGCCGGAGCTTCAGGACTGGCTCTCTGGCACAACCTTGGCGGGCGCTTCCAGGCCTGGGCGCTCCCCGGTTTGCCCTCCGGGAAACGCTTCACCGTGGCCACGGCGCTGGACGCGGACAACGACGGCCGGCTCGACCTCGCCGCCGGGGGGCCGGACGGCCTCGTGGTCCTGGCCCAGCGCGGCACCGCCGCCGCGCCTTCCTTCGAGCCCCTGGCCGTTGAGGGCGCTCCGAAAGCCGTCACCGCCCTCGCCGCCGCGGATCTGGACGGCGACGGCGACCTCGACCTCGCGGCGGGAGGGGAGTCCGGCGTCCACCGGCTCATCAACGAAGGCGGCAACCGCAACCACTGGCTCGACGTGCGCCTGCGCGGCCTCACCACCGGCAACGGCAAGAACAACCTCCAAGCCCTGGGCGCCGTGGCCGAGGTGCGCGCCGGCACCGCCTACCAGTTCCGCGAGGTCGCCGGCGCCGTGACCCACTTCGGCCTCGGCCGGTTGAAACAGGCCGACCTCCTGCGCGTCATCTGGACCAACGGCGTGCCCCAGAACCGCCTCCAGCCCCAGACCGATCAGAAGATCGTGGAAGAGCAGCTCCTCAAGGGGAGCTGCCCCTTCCTCTACGCCTGGACGGGCGAGCGTTTCGACTTCATCACCGACCTCCTCTGGAACTCCCCCCTCGGCCTCCCCGTGGCCCCCGGCGTGTGGGCCGGTGCGGACCCCGATGAGCTCGTGCGCGTGGACGGCGCCAGGCCCGTGGACGGCGTCTACCGCCTGCGCGTCACCGAGGAGCTGTGGGAGGCCGCCTGGTTCGACGCCGTCAAGCTCTGGGTGGTGGACCACCCCGCGGACGTCGAGGTCGCGAGCAGCCTCAAAGTCGAGCCCGGCAAGCGCCAGCCCGTCAAGGTGCTCGCCGCGCGCGGCCTCCGCCCCGTGGCCCGGGCCTGGGACGGCCAGGGTACCGACGTGACCCGGCGCGTCCAGAAGCGCGACGACGTCTACGCCTCCGGCTTCGAGCCCGGCCCGTTCCAGGGCGTGGCCCGCGAATGGAGCTTCACCTTCGACTTGGGCGACCTCGGGGGGGCCCCCGGCGCCCCCGTTCGCCTCCACCTGGACGGCTGGATCTTTCCGGCCGACGCCAGCCTGAACCTCGCCGCCGCCCAGCGCCCCGACTACCCCTACCTGCCGCCCCGGCTGGAAGTGGAAACCGCGGAGGGCTGGAAGCCCCTCCTCCCCTCCATGGGCTTCCCCGCGGGCAAGACCAAGACGATGGTGGTGGACACCCCGCCGCTCCCACCCGGAGCCCACCGCCTGCGCATCCTCACCTCTCTCTGGCTCGCCTGGGACCGTATCGCCTGGACCCGCGATTGGATCCAGGAACCGTCCGATGCCGTCCCTGTCGTCCAAGCCCGTCTCGCTCCCCGAGAGGCCGACCTGCGCTACCGGGGCTTCTCCCAGCTCCTCCGGAAGAGTCCCAACGCCCCCCATGGCTACGACTACGGCACCCTCGCCGCTGACGCCGCCACCTCCCCCTGGCTGCCCTTCCCCGGCCACTACACCCGCTACGGCGACGTGGGTGAGCTGCTCGAAGCCACCGACGACCGCTCCGTCATCCTCGCCCCCGGCGATGAGATCGCCCTCGAATTCGACGCCACCGGCCTGCCGCCCGTTCCCCAAGGCTGGACCCGCACCGTCTTCCTCCAAAGCCAGGGCTGGGACAAGGACGCCGACCGCAACACCTACGAGGCCCGCCAGCTCGAGCCCCTGCCGTTTCGTGGGATGAAGAGCTACGGCGATCCGTTCCCGGAGACGCCGGAGATGCGGGCGTATCGGGAGCGGTGGCTGACGCGGGTCGTGGAGCCCTGAGGGTCCTCACCCCTGCCCCTCTCCCAGCCCTCCACCCGCCCTGCCGGGGAGAGGGGTCGAAGCAGAACCGGTGGAGAGAGTAGGGTGCGCTGTGCGCACCAGAAACGTCCGCCATGGTGCGCACAGCGCACCCTACAAGCCCTCTTTGCCTTTTCCCCTCCTCTCCCCGGCAGGGAGGGTGGAGGGCTGGGAGAGGAGGGCCGGGGAGGTGAGGGTTTTGGCACACCCCTTGCTCAATCCTCCTTCCATCATGAACATCCTGGAAACCCGGGTCTATCGCGGTCCAAACCTCTACGCCCTGTGGCCGGTCATCCGTCTGCGGATCGACTTGGGCGAGCTCGAAGACTTTCCCACGGCCAAGCTTCCTGGATTCACGGACCGGCTGTTGGAAAACATTCCATCGCTCCACAAGCACGGCTGTTCCTATGGGGAAGACGGCGGTTTCGTGCGGCGCCTGCGGGAAGACGATGGAACCTGGCTCGGCCACGTCCTGGAGCACGTCGCCCTCGATCTTCAGGTGCAGGCCGGCACTCCCGTCACCTTTGGAAAAACGCGCGGCGAAGGGCTGCCGAAAGGTCAGTATTACGTGGTCTACAGCTACGAGGAGGAGGCCGTGGGGCGGGCCGCGGGCGAGCTCGCTTTGCGCCTGATCTGTAACCTGCTCCCCCCGGAGCGGAAGGCTCACGATCCGTCGCCCTTCGATTTCCAGGCTGAATTCGAAAAACTGGTGGCGCTGGCCCGCCGGCGGGCCCTGGGGCCCTCTACCGCCGCCCTCGTGCGGGCCGCCGAGCAGCGGGACATCCCCTGGATCCGGTTGAACGAAGGCTCCCTCATTCAGCTCGGCTACGGCAAATACCAGAAGCGCATCCAGGCCACCCTCACCAGCGAAACGTGCCAGATCGCCGTCGGCATCGCCGCCGACAAGGAGCTGACCCGCCAGATCCTGGAACAGCTCGGGCTGCCCATTCCCCGCGCCGAAACCGCGCCCACGGGCAACGCCTACCGCTTCCTGGTGGTGAACGGTCGGGTGGTGGCCGTGGCCCAGCGGCTTCCTGGCGACGGGGACTCCGAAAAGGCCATGGATACGGGAATCGACGTCACCGGCAAGGTCCACGACGACAACCGCGTCATGGCCGAGCGTGCCGTCACCGCCATCGGCCTCGACGTGGGCGGCGTCGACTTCGTCTCGCCGGACGCCACGAAGAGCTACAAAGAGGCCGGCGGCGCCATCGTCGGCGTCAGTGCGGCTCCCGACTTCGGCATCCACCTGGCGCCCACCGAGGGCGAGCCGCGCGACGTGGCCGGCCCGGTGCTCGACAAGCTCTTTCCCCGGGGCGCGCGCTCCCGCATCCCCTTGGCCGCCATCACCGGCACCAACGGCAAGACCACCACCACCCGCATGGTGGGGCACATCCTCAAGCTCTCCGGCTACAAGGTCGGCATGGCCACCACCGACGGCGTCTACATCGACGGCGTGCGCACCGTCCGCGGCGACATGACGGGCCCGTGGTCCAGCCAGCTCGTCCTGCGCGACCCGTCCGTCGACGCGGCGGTGCTCGAAACCGCCCGCGGCGGCCTCGTCCGCTCCGGCTTGGGCTGGCGCCAGTGCAACGTCGGAGCCGTGCTCAACGTCGCCTCCGACCACCTGGGGGTGGGCGGCGTCGAAAGCCTGGACGACCTCGCCGCCATCAAGCAGATCGTCGCCGAGACGGCGCAGGACGCCTGCGTGCTCAACGCCGACGACGAGCGGGTGGTGCGCATGGCCGAGGTGAGCCCGGCCGAGCCGATCTACGTCACCTTGGACCCCCGCAACGAGCGGGTCAGGCGCCACGTGCGCGCTCAGGGGAAGGCCGTGGTCCTGGAGCATGGCCTCAACGGCCGCATGATCGTCCTGTACCACGGCGAGAAGAAGATCCCGCTTCTCTGGGCCCGCCAGATCCCCGCGACCGCCGAGGGGCGGGCCATCCACAACGTCCAGAACGCCATGTTCGCCGCCGCCATCGCCTACGGTATGGGCGTGGGGGTGGACAACATCCGCCAGGGGCTGCGCACCTTCAGCACCGACTTCTTCCAGGCTCCGGGCCGCCTCAACTTCTACAACGAGCACCCCTTCCGCGTGCTGCTCGACTACGCCCACAACGCCCACGGCATGGAGGCCGTCTCGCGCACCGTGCTGGAGCTGGCCGTCCACGGCCGCCGCATCGGCGTCATCGCCTCACCCGGCGACCGCCGCAACGAGGACGTCCTGGCCCTCGCCGCCGCCGCCGCGCCCGCCTTCGACCTCTTCCTCCTCCGCGAAGACGGCGACCTCCGGGGCCGCCGGGCCGGAGAAGTGGGGGAGCTGCTCCGCCAGGGCCTGCTGGACGCCGGCGTGCCCTCCGAGAGAATCGACCCCGGCGTCTACCCCGAAGACGAAGCCGTCCTAAAGGCTCTCCAGATGGCCCGCGCCGCCGACCTCGTCGTCATCTTTGGCGAAAACCTCTCCCGGGTCTGGGACCTCATCGTCCACTTCCAGCCCCTGCCCGCCGAAGCTCTGGCGCGCGAGGGCGAGCTGGTCTGGGTCTAGAACGGCTTCGAATGTGATGCGAAAATCGGTCCGGCGTCTCCCAACGCCGGACCGTAGGTTGTGTACACCTTTCGCTGGCGTCCCAATTGTCCGCAGAAAGATGTGAAACACGTCCCTGGCTGTATCCGCGAGCCGGCTTCGTTCCGAAATTCAGCTTCGTAGGCTGTGAAACACCGGTCGTCACGTCGATCTCAGGCTCCATTTGCTGCGAAAGTCCCCTGGGATCGGTCGGCCCACCCGCGAGTCGCAGCAAAAATCAGGGCGTACGCAGCCTACTGCGCGCCGTGAGTCGCCGCCAGCCGGAATTAGGCATCACAATGAAGGGTATTGACAACGTACGTCCCCTTGCGTGATGCTAATCTCATGACCCACGCAATGCCCATGGAAACCATCGTGGCCCACCTGGAGAAGCAGATTGCCCATCACCGGGAGCGGGAGGCCTTTCACGCGGAGCAAAGTACGCATCACGGCGAACGGCAGGCCCAGCATGCCTCCGAATTGGCAACATTGACGACTACCCTGGCCGCCTTCCGGACCTCCGCCGCCAAGGCCGCCGAGCTGGCCGCCCGCGGCATCGTCACACCGGCTCCCTCCGCCCAGGAGGCCCTGGCCAGCCAAGCGATGGACATCGGCCGCAAACCTTCCATGACGCGAATGGTCCAGAGAGTCATCGAAGCCCGCCCGCCGGACGAGGCCTTCGGCACCAACTACGTCACCGCCGAGGTCAACCGCCGTTACGGCCAACGCCTCCGCCGGCCCGCCAAGCCCAAGCTCGTCTCCATCGTCCTGAGACGGCTGGCCGCCGACGGCCGGCTCCGCACCGTGCGGGAGGGCCGGCCGCACCACGAGGCGCTGTACTCGCGGGGTTGAATCCGGCCGTCAGTTCTTGGCGCTCGCCGGCCGCGCCTCGTTCCACAGAATGTGGCCGCTCACCGGGTCGGGAACCGTGAAGACCAGCCGCTGCTCCAGGCTGCTCACGAGCACGACGGTCTGGAAGCGGGCGTAGGTGCCGGCCTTCGGCAAGGTCTCGACCAGTACCTTGAGCGAAGTCCCCGACTGGCTCGCCCGTTCGCCGGCCGCGTCCTCGGTGGTGATGGCGAGCGGGACCTCCGCCAGATACCCCTTCCCCTTGGGCGTCAGCGCCAGGGTTTCGACCGGGACCCCGAGCGTCACGGGCACCTCGAAGTTCCCCCGGCTCCGTTTGGGCGTGCCCAGTTGGACGATGAGGCGCCGGTCTTCATGATCGCCGCCAAAGAGGAGCACGCTCTCGGCCTTCAGAGCCGTTTCCGTGCGGCGGGAAAGATCCGAGAAGCCGTTGCGCGACCGCACCGTGAACCCGGGGCGCCGGACCTCCACCGTCACCGGGTGCTGGCGGTCGTTGGCCTTCCAGGCCGGGGTGAAGCCGAGCCAGTAGTACGAGCCCGAGTCCGCCACCACCTGCCGGAAGGCATCGTTGGCCGCCGAAACGATGACCCGGCCGCCCGTGGCCCGCGCCAGCGCGTCCAGACCGGTGATCTCGGCGGCGTCCGATTGCGAAGCGTCCACCGGATACACCGTGTAGCCGAGCTGATTGGCGGCGTGCATGATGGGGCTGTAAAGCCGGGGCGCCACCGACAGCGACCAGGCGCCGGAGAGAAGCAGCATCACCTTGCGGCCCGGCGGCGTCTCGAACCCGCGGAGCGCGGCGAGAGCGGCGCCCGTGGTCTTGCCGAGCTGAGTCCGGGCCTCGGGGCTGATCCGGTTCCCCATGGGCGCGAGGAGCTCCGCGACCTCGTTCACCTTGGGACCGCCCACCCGGTCGGAGTCGCCGGTGCCGATGCTTTCGGCGCTGTCCAGGACCCAGTCCACGTCGACTTGCAGAGCCCGCTGCTTGGCCATCATGTCGCCCCCCGTGGCAGGACGCTGCCGGGCCTCCACGAGCGCCTTCTTGAGCATCCCCGCATCGCCGGTCCAAGGGCACAGCACGCCGAGGTGGGAACCATCGAAAGCGAGGATCGCCATCCGGTCCGCGGGATGGAGCAGCGAGAGGTCGCTCTCCAGCTTCTCCAACACCGCATTGCGCCGGTTGGCCAGGGAGAACGAGTCGTCCACATACACCAGATAGCTCCGTCCCACCTCCTCCCCCTCGGCCACCGGAGCCCCCGGAGCCGCCTTCACGGAAGTCCCCTCCTCGATCTCCGAGAAGTACTCGACCGGGACCTCCTTGCCATCCACCAATAGCCGGAAATCCGCCATCGCCAACCCCCGCACCCGCTCCCCCGCCTTGTCGGTCACCACCGTCTCGACGTTGACCACCCGCACGTCAATCGTCTCGCCCACGACGGGGATTTCCTCGGCATGCGCGGGCAGGGCAAGACTGAGCAGCGCGGCGGCCGTCCAACGGCTGGAGATCTTCATGGGTTCTCCTCCTGGTGGATGAATACAACAGACTCTGAAACAGCAAAGGAGATGCCTGCCATTCAAGGAGGGGATGGGAGGGGGAGGTGACCTGTGGAGAGGACGGGGGTGTCCTCTCGAAAACAGGCTCAACGATCGACAGCTTTCAGGAGAGGCTCGTACCGCCGCCATAGTTTGTGCCGGGCATAGATCCAGAACGGAATCGCCAGCCCGCCGGGAGGGAGCGCAGCGGTCAGGATCACGGAGGCGAGCGCGATCCTGAATCTGACAGGGAGCCTTTGATCGAAGACGTGCCGCCAGGAAAAAGGGCGCAACAACCAACCGCCTAGGGCAAGGAAAAGGCCGAGACCCCAAAGGGGGCTCAGCGCCGTGAGCCACCCAAGAACCTTCAGGGATTGCTGGCTGCCGGGCCCTTCGATTCCGATCAGGACGCCAACGGCGCTCAGGGAGACGAACAAGGAAAGCCATAGAAGCAAATCGCCCAAACGGGTTCCAGGAAGGAAGAATGGAATCGAAAGCGCCGCGCAGAGGACACCTCCCAGGCCGAGCAGTATCCCAAACTGGACGATCTGGCCGCCTGCAACTAGAGCGGCTCCTTCGAGACCTGCCAGGAAGGCCCCGTGGGTCAGCAGAAGGTAGCGGCCGTAGGGATGGGAAACAAGGTGGGCTGAGAACCCTGGAATCCGCAGGACCCGGGCCACCAGCATCGTGGTCTGGATCAACAAACCGATGCCTGCAAGCGCAATCGCGCCAAACATGGCGAATTGGACAACCCGGTTCAGCGTGCCCGTCCAATTAGGAAACTGGGCGGCGAGGCTGGAGAGGGAGGCAAAGAAAGCCGCGCCATTGAGGATCAGCAGAAGGGTCTTCAACCGATAGAAAGCCGTCACCTGTTGATCGGCGTGTCCCTCCCGGGTCTCGCTGGTGAGGCCCGCGGGCTGGCGCCATTGCGCGAACCAGGGAAGGTCTTGCCAATGCCGGCGCAGTGAGCCTTGAAGGCTTTGCCAGAGCGGCATCCGGCCCGTGCCGGTCCGGCGTGCGTAGAGCTTCCAGACCAGAGTCTCCGACGGATTGACCAGGATGAAAGAGAGGATCAAACCGGCGATCATGCCGGGAGTCGCGAGCAGCCAGAGGAAAGGCACGGCCCGGTAGAGAACCCTTTGCCGGCCGGTGACATGGGAATTTCGGAGACGGCAACTGGAAGAGTGCATCATGAGGACGCAGGCTGTGAGATGCAGGAGCGTACACGATCCCAGGATGATGGCGCGGCGATGGGCGCCGAAGGGCGCGGACATCAGCCAGCCGGCCCAGAGGATGAGAGGCACGATGCCTAGAATCATCCCGAAGAAGGAGAAACTCGATCGATAGAGCCATTGCAGGAGGGTTCCCGCGGCAAGGCGGCCCGGGTCTCGCGAGAGATCCAGAAGCTTCGGCTCCGGGTGGGGAGCGCCAGAGGCCCGTGCTCGGGCTGCAGCCGTTTGAGGTAGCCCTTCCAGAACGTGAAGGCGTAGAGGCCGAAGACCGGTACCATGGCGATGAGGAGGCGCAGGATGCGGACTCGTTTTGGCAGCGCTGATTCGCCAGGCGTCATGTTGGCGAGGAAGCGATCGATGAGCCAGCCGTTGGCGAGACTCAGCAAGAGCAGCAGGACAGCCACGGAGCCGGAGACGCGAAGACCCAAAAGGTTGTCGGGCCAGTCGTCGAACCAGACTGTAAACTCGATGCCGACGAGCGCCAAGGAGCAATAGAAAACCATCAGGAAGGACATGTCCCCCGGGCTCCAGGTGTCCCACAAGCCTCGGCCCAAGGTGTCGAGCTTGGCCCGCTTGTGCCGGCGATGGATCGGCGCCGCGCGGTCCTCAACCCGCCCCTCCGTCAAGGTCCGGCGCTGCGGGTCTCTTTCAGGTTCCACAACAATTTCTCATATCTCGGCCACAGCCGGTGATGGGCGTAGATCCAGAAAGGAATCGCGATGCCGCCGAGAGGCACCGCCGCGGTCAGAATGACGGCGGCCAGCGCGGCGCGGGCTTTGCCGGGCAGGCGCCTCTCGAAGAGGTGTCTGAGCTCGAAGGGGTTGAGGAGCCAGCCGCGCAAGCCGAGAAACAGAGCGAGGCTCCAGACGGGTGAGAGCAAGATCGCGGTCTTGAAAAGATGCAGAAACGGTGGTGCCAGCTCCGGATGGCCCCCCAGGATGGTGCCGGCGACGAAAAGCTCGAAGAAGAGCACGACCCAGGCTAACGTGACGAGAACCTGCCGCCCGGGAAGCATGAGGAGATAGCTCACCGGAGCGAAGAGCAGTGTTGAGGCCACAGCCGTGCCGATCCCGATCGCCTGGAGGAGGAGCCCGGTGTGAGGGGCATCTCCAGCTTCTAGGAGAGGTCCGAAAAGCAGTCCAGCCGCCAGCGCGAGCTGAGTCAGCGTCAGAGCGCGCCCGTACGGCTGGTACGGCATCTCCCTGCGGAGAAACCATCCAATCACCCGCATCGCCAGAAAGGTAAGCTCGGCGATGACTCCAAGAGCGGCAAGGAATAGAAAAGGTGAGAGCTGGATGGTGGGGGACTCGAAGCTCAGTGACGGGCCGCCGAGTCTGGCGAGGAGCCGCGCCAGGGCCGCGGCTTCGAGAATGAGCAGAAACGTTTTGAGGCGGTAGAAGGCAAACTGGTGGCTCTGACTGCTGCTGTTCTCGATCGTTCCAGGCAACAGGTCGTTCAGGACCACGTCCAACTCTCTCTTCCCCCGAGTCAGCAAGCGGAAGAGCCGGATGAGGGAGGAGCCTCTCTCAAAGGGAATCTGAGCCGGTGGAAGGCTCTTGTTGGAGGAGCTTCGGCCCACGAGGGTCTCCACGTCCTCACCTGCCAGAGCCATCCACATCAGGAGGCCCACGATGAAGAGGGGAAATGGCAAGAGAAAGGAAAGCGGAGCGTACCGAAGGGCAGCCGCCTTCGAACGGCCTGCACGAATCTGCCTGCTGCGGATTACTCCGTACTGGAGGCCCAAGGCGCAAGCGAGGAGATGGCAAAGAGCGCTCAGCGCAATAAGAGCCACGCGATGGCCCGAGCTCAAGATCTGGGCCGTCGTCACCCACGAAAGGAGCGCAATCCAGGGGGCGATCTGTCCGGCGATCATCCAAAAGAAAAGTACCGGGAAGGATTGGCCTTGCCGGCGCCGCAGCGTGCTTGCCCAGACGCGAAATCCACTACCGGGGATCTTTTCGGATGGGTGAGATAGATCCAGGACAGGCAGTGTGGAGGCCCGGAACGCCCAGGCAGGCTGTGTCTGGATGATCCAGCGCCAGACCGGAATTGCATAAAGGCCGGCGACCGGGATGCTCGCCACGGCTCTCCGAAGCCAGCGGAGCCATGCCGGTACGAGGCTCTCAAACGGCGTCCGGTCTGCAAGACTGCAATCCACCAGCCAGCCATTCGCAAGGATCAAGAGAGCGACGGCGAGCCCACTGGAGCTTTCGGCCAGCAGGCCAAAAGGCCACCACGGCTGCTTGATCCCGTCATTCCAGATCGCTACCGTCAGGACGGCTCCGCTGATCAGGAGGCCACAGATCACAATGTACAGGTAGTTGCGCCAATCCCAGCCCGACCAGCGAGACCTTCCCGAGGCATCCCATTGGTGGCGCGGCCAGCGGCGCTCGATATTGGCACTGCGGGTGCTCGCCAGGGCCTGGGACGTTACGATCATGTTCCTTGGGGGGAGAGGACCAGCGAGCGCCTCAACGCCTCGCCCGCCTGTTCCTCAGGTTGGAGCGCCTGGGGTTTCTCCGTGCCTAATGCCGGTGCCAGATGAGCGTGGAGCCAGAGCCGGAGAGAAGCTTCACCCTGTTCTCTGCCCCCGGCACGAAGAGCGTACGGGAAGACCGCAGCCAGCAGGGGCCGGCTCCGGACAGGATCGCAGGTCCACAGCCGGTCGAGGAAAGGCTGGCAGGCCGGTTCGGAGGGATCGAGAGGTCGCGACGTGGCCAGGGCGGCGAGGGCTCGAAGCCAGTCTTCTTCAGAGGTTCCGTTGTGGTTGAGCCAAAGGAACGCCTCGTCTCGCAGGGCCAAGTCCTCGATGCAACCCGGAAGCTGCAGGGCTGCCTCCGGATCGATCCAACGGAAGCGGATGAGCCGCAGGCACAGGAGGTCCCGGTCCTCGGCGGGCAGGCGACGAAGAATCTCCAGCGTTCTGCCGGGCTCGCGGGCGGCGAACAGGTAGGCCAGGGCCTTCTGAAGAGCCGGCTCTGGGCTGAGGGTGCGTTCCGCCGGAGGAACCAGACAAAGATGGAACACTTTTCCCGCGGCCTTGCCGCCGGTGCCGTTGCAGGCGGTGATCCCTTCGCGGACAGCTTTCAGGACCGTGTTCGTTCCTTCGCCTGGAAGCCGCTCGGCCACCGCCAGCAGAATGGGCAGAACCTCGTGCCAATGGCTCCTCAGCTCGTCGAGCGCCTGGTCGGACCGGGGACCCAGGGGGAGACGGGCCATGGATTCCAGGACGGCGACGGCTTTCCTGCGGGCTCGGCGATCGGAGGTCCCATTCAGAAGAATTGGCTGGACGAGAGAGAGCAAGTGCTCCAGAGCCTTCGCTCTCACGGTCCAAGGCACCGTACCGAGCCCAGCAAGCTGACGGCCGGCTTCCTCGAGCCTCGGCGGCCGCTTCCTTCGTTCCCATTTCCGCGCCGAGGGCCGCGATCTCCGGAGTGAGCGCGGCCAAGCGTTCGTCGGTCTCCACGGACAGGGAGGTCCGCACCACCTCCAGAGCAGCCACCCGGTCCTGCCGTTTGCCATAGAACGAACGCTGGAAAGCCAGGGTATGCCGGGCGAGGCGCAACAGCCCTTGCGCCCGGAGGTCGCTGGAACGAACAGGCGACACGTAGCGCCGTGCGAGATCCTGGGGATCGAAAGGATTTCGAAGCAGGGCCGAAAGAGCGAGCCGCTCCTCGTCGAGAGCCTTCGCCGAAGCCAGGGCGGCGTAAAGCGATCGGGAGGAGAGGAAGTCGCCGGGCAGGTCGCTCGCGGGCACGACGCGCAGCCGGGTCAGGAACTGGCGGCGCGGATCGCGGATCCCCTCCGCCACCGTGCGCGCTTCCTCCAGTCGGCCGGCCTCCGACAGGTCCTGTGCGAGCGCTTCCCGGAGGCTCGTCCTCTTCTTCCGGGAGAAGGCGCTCGATGGCCGTGGCGAGCCCCTGAAGGTTCTTGCTCAAGAGGCAGAGCCGGCAGGCCACTCGCCGGATCAATTGGCCCCGCAGCTTGAAACCGTCTGCTTCGGTGAGGGACACGGCGGCGGCGAAGCGCTCCGCGTGCTCCAGGAGCTGTGCGGCCACCGCCTCCTGCTCCGTTTCGGCGGCGAGGGTGAGCAGGGTCTCCGGCCGGCTCGCGGGAGACCAGGCCACGTCTTCGATCAGCCGTCCGGCCTCCTTGGGATAGAACCGTGCCGCGAGGTCGAGAAACCGGCGCAGATCGCCGGCCGCCGCGTCGTAACGGAGCTCGTAGAGGTAGGCGGCCACGGCTCCGATTTGCCCCCGGACCTCCTCAGCAGGCTCCTGGGGCCGTGCCTCCAGATAGCGAAGGCTCCAGTGGAGCTTGGCAGGGCCATCCGGAATCTGGCCGGCCGCCGCCAGGGCCGCGGCCGTCCGCCGGCCATCCGGGCGCGCCTCCAGATCGGCGACCCGCAGAGCGGCCCGTGCCTCGGCGTCTGGGAGCTGCGAAAAAAAGGTTTCGATCCGCGCCGGGCTCAGCCGCTTGAGCACCTCGCGGCAGGCCTCTACGAGAACCGGCCGTCCAGACGATCGGCTCGCTGTCCACCCAGCGCTCCCAGGCCGAGACGGCGCGCTCCGGCCGCCGCCGGGTCTGGCGGCCGAGATAGAGGGCCACGGCCTGCCAACGGGCAGGCCCGTCCTCGCCGAAAAGAGCCGTGAGCTTTGTCAGCGTCTCTTCCATGTCGCCCTGGTCCAGCCAGCCCAACCTTTCGGAAAGCTCCAAGAGCAGGTCCCGGTCTCTGATCCGGGCCAGTGCTTCCCAGAGACCGGCTGACCGGGTTTCGTCGCGATCCAGCCAGCTCCCGGCCACCGCGGCCCAGACCCGGGCACGCTCTGTCGAATCAGAGGGCAGGCGCTCGACCCAGGCGGGCCAGCGCGAGGAGAGCTCGGGCCCCAGAGACCGGGCGATGGAGGCGAGCACAGCGGCTGTGGGAGTCACGCCCACAAAGTCTTGGTCAATGCCCCTGAGGAGATCGGGAAGGAGATCGCTCTGGGAACGACGGCAGGCCGAAGCGAGCACGCTCCGAGCTTCTGCCCGGCGAAGGGGGGCGGCCAAGCGGTTGACCGCGTCCCGGGCCAGACCGAGGCGCCCTTGATGGACGAAGGCTCGGAGGATGTCCGGTTCGGCCAAACCTTCCGCCACTCCGCGAAGATTGAGGGCGAGAGAGGCGTAGCGGAGAAAACGGTTCCAGTCTCCAAGCTCGATCGCGGCCGGGACGGCGTATTGCTCGACATCCGCGCCGGACTGCTCGAAGCCGCCGAAATGTTTCGCCTGGTCGGCGAGGAAAGGTTTTTCTTCCAGGAGGATGAAGAGCTTCGGCCAAGCCTGCCCATCACTGAGGTGAGCCATGATCTGGCGGAACGGATACTCTTTCTGTTCCCGCTTCATCACTCCTTGACTTTCAACATCATCGGCTGATCCCGGTCCAAAAACTTCTGCCCGGGCAGCGTCGTGCCCGTCGCCTCGTAGTTTCGATTCGCCCCCATCCCCGAAATTTCCAGGATAAGAAGAACCGCCGCGATCCCTCCCAGAGCCTGGAGGAGGCGTTTGGGTGGATCGATCGGGGAGAGGGTGAAGCCGGAGGTGCTCTTCGCGATCCTTTCGCCGATCCAGACCAGGGCGGTGGCGGTCAGGGTCAGCCAGAAGGGGAGGTAGAGGAGGCCTTGGCGGACGTAGCCGAAGAAGAGGCCGGTGGTGACCATTCCGGCCAAGGTCAGCAGGAGGACGATCACGGTCCAGCGGCGGGGAGCGCCTGGGGTGGCGAGGCAGCAGAGGAGGCCGAGGAGAGCCAGCGGCAATCCCAGGCCCCAGCCGGCTCCGGAGTCCGGGGTGAAGACGTCCACGGGGAGGCGGGTGCCGTTCAGGCCTCCGGGCCAATCCCATTGGGTCCAGCCGAGCTTCCAGGCGGAGAAGAAGAGGGTCCATTTCCTCTGGACGAGGTGGACGAAGGCGCCGGGGTTCTCGCGGATCCAGTTCCAGGCGAGGCGGTTGCCGTGGAGGATGAATTCGAGGTGCTGGGGATCGGTGAGGTCCAGGACTCCGCTCTGCGCCTTGGAGGCCAGGAACTCGCGCGAGAAGGTGCCGTTGGCCTGGGGGTTGTTGGCCAGGGCCAGGTTCACGGGGCCGTAAATGGTGAGCGGCACGAAGGTCGGCAAGGGCTCGGCGAGTTGGCCGGCCAGGCGCGTGTTCATCTCGGAGAGATGAAGGGCGTTTCGTACGGCCCAGGGGGAGACGGCGAGGATCCAGCCGAGGCCCACCAGCAGCCAGCGGCGCATGCCGGGGTGCCAGAGGTTCCGGGGCCGGGGGAACCAGTCGAGCAGGCCCACGCCCGTGAGAATGGCGGCGATCAGCACGGCTTCGGCGCGAATGAGGGCCAGGAAGCCGAGGAGCAATCCCAAACCCAGGGCGCTTTTCCAATCCCCGGGCGTGGCCTCCGGCGCGGCCAGGGGGTGATCGAAACGGCGCGTCCAGAGGAGCAGGGCGAGGAGCAGGATGGTCAGGTAGGTCCCCTCCGTCACGGGCGCCACGGCGATGACGTAGAGGCCGAAGCTCCAGGTGCACAGGAGGGCCGCGACGAGGGCCACGGCGCGCCCGAGGTACGGTTTGACCAGGAGGTAGAGGAGCCCCACGGGGAGGCTGCCGATGAGCGCCATGACGACCTTGACGGCGAAGTAGGGGACCCGGTCGTTCGACGGCCCTGCGCCGACGAGCGTGTGGACGGCGGCCAGCACCCAGGCGAAGCCGGGGGGATGGAAGGGAATGCCGTTGTCGTAGAGCTCCCCCTTGAGCAGCGCGCGGGCGTAGTTGAAGAAGGTCTCGGAATCGCCCTCGTAGAAGATGGTGTAGGGCCAGCTCCAGTCCCGGTTGGATTTGAGGAAGGCCAGCCGGTGCACCCAGGCGAGCAGGGTGAGGCCCAGGGCCCACCAGAGGTCGGTCCGGCCGGTCCCCGCGGTTCTGCCGGTCTTGCGCTCACGCCGCTCGGCTTCGCGCCGCTCCTGGCGGGTGGGTTGTGCACCCTTGGCTCTGCTCATCTGGGCTCCGCTCGAAAGAGGTTGGAGGATAGCAAAAAGAAAGGCCGGGCTGTTCGCCCCTCACCTCCCCGGCCCTCCTCTCCCAGCCCTCCTCCCTCCCTTCCGGGGAGAGGAGGGAGAAAAGAAGCCAGAGAGAGAAGGACAGAGGATGGGTTTCCCCTCTCTCCCTGGTGGGGCGGCTGGAGGGCCGGGAGAGAGGGGCAGGGGAGTGAGGGTTCTACTGCGTGCAGGTGGGGCGGGTGCCGCAGGCGATGCCGTGGGCGGTGAAGGCGTCCCAGATGCGGCAGGCGTTGGGCGTGCCGTTGGCCAGGTTGCCGTCGTCGTCGTCGGCCGCGAGGTAGACCGTGTACCAGTTGGTCGAGCCGCAGCCGTTGACCGTGGCGGCGGGGTTGCACTTGCCGCCGGAGACGACCTGGTAGGCGCTCTTGCTGGGGGTCAGGCTCTTGTACCAGATGGCGTCCATCTTCGCCCAGCCGGTGGTGGTGCCCCAGCGGGCGACGAGCTGCTGGGCGAGGTCCCAGTTGGCGGAGCTGGCGATGACGCTCTCGCAGTGCCCCTCGTAGCCCATGGGGCCCTGGTAGGCGTTGGGCCCCCGGCCGTAGGGGCAGGAGTAGCGGTCGCAGTTGATGCTGGCGTTGTTGGCCACGTTGGCGGGTGAGGCGATGGCGGCGCTGCCGCCGGTGGCGAAGTCCGCCACGTCGCGCACGCCGGTGCAGGCCGAGCAGTTGTAGCAGTTCACGCCGGGCTGGAAGTTCTGGCCGATGCAGGGGTCCTTGGTCTCGAGGAAGGCGAAGGTGTCGCCCACGGCCTCGCCGGTGCCCTTGTCGGAGGCGGAGCCGCCGGAGTTGGTGTCCATGCCATGGCCCCACTCGTGGAGGAAGACGGCGGCGATCTCACCCGTGTTGGAGCAGCCGCCGCCGGAACGGTAGAAGTTCACCGTCGTGCCGTTCCAGTAGGCGTTGCAGGTGTTGTTGATGTTCATGTTGGCCGTGCACCGTGCTGGCGAGCCAGGCGTTGCCGGCCAGGAAGCCCGCGGCCTTCCGGTTGATGTTGGTCAGGTGGTAGAAGCCCGAGCGCGAAGCGTGGGTGTTGCCCGCGCCGCCGACGCCCGGGGTGGTGCAGTCGGTGCCGCCGCTGGTGCCGAAGGCCAGGTTGCCCGTGGTGCTGTCGGACAGCGAGATGGCGCCGCAGTTGTCGGTCATCTTGAAGTACTTGCCGTTCAGGGTGGAGGTCGCCGTGCCGCCGCGAATAGGTGTAGTTGCCGGCCGCGTCCGTGACCTTGGCGGTGCCGTTGGTGACGTTGGCGAAGGGGAAGGCGACGACGGTCTCGGGGTCGGTGTTGGTGGTCGGGTAGATCCCGCCGGTGACCGTGGCGTAGTAGGTGAGGTCGATCAAGGAGAGGACCGCGCCGGACTTGGCGTCCACCTTCGCCTGGTAGGTGGCGGTGTCGCCCTGGCGGCGGAAGCTCGACTTCCCAGACCAGGTGGTGCCGGTAGCCGCGGCCGCTCAGCCCCTCGTACTTCTCGGCCGGCCGCTCGCCCGGGGTGCTGGCGGGGACGAGCTTGAGCGTGCCCGGGTTGACGATCTCCTGGACCTCCGCGACGCGGAAGCCCAGGGCCTGGAAGGCGGAGGCGAGAGCCGCCGCGCGGTCGATCTTCGGGGTGGTGCCGGTGCGCACGTCGGCGACCCGCTCGGTGCCGAACTGGACGATGTTGCCGTTGTTGATGCGGAAGAAGACCTTGGCGCCTTCAACCGGCACGCCGCGGTGGAACTGCTGGAATTCCACGAACCAGATCTGGTGGTCCTCGCCCACGTTGACGGTGCTCTGGGCGTCCAGACGCAGGTCGAAGTTGGAGACCCCCAGGCAGCTCGGGGAGGTCGTTCATGAAGGCGCGGAGCCTCTTTTCGACGTCGGCGGTCCGCGGGGCGCCGTCAGGGCCCAGCTTGAGCCCGGCCGCCGTGAGCTGGTTGCCGCGGCCGGGCAGCAGCGGGATGCCGGCGCCCTGGATCAGGTTGGGCCGGTCGCTGCGCTTGTCCCACCGCACTTCCCACTCCGCCGACTGGGTGGCGAAGAAGCGTTGCAGGGCGGGGGTTTCGAGGGCCTTGCGGGAGCCTCGGGACAGGACCTCGACGGATGGATGGACGTCGAGCTCATCGGACTGGAAGCCGCCAAAAATTGCGGCGAGCTTCCCGCGGTTGCTCTCTTCCTCGGGGATGAAGGCCGAGGCCAGAGCCGGCAACAGCAAAATCCCAATCAGGGTGAGCAACAGAAATTTCGATGCCTGCGAACGTTTCCTCATCTTTCATTCCTTCCTTTCAGACGAACGGCAATGGGACAGCTTGAATCTGTTCGGGCGCTGTCCCTCCTAGAGGGCAAGGAGCGTGCCCACGGGGCCGCAGGAGGAAGAAGGAAGCCGCGGGTCAGGATTTGCCCCAAAAAGGGCGCTGGAGGAGGGTCAAGACTTGAGCCGGGTCAGGAATTGGGTCGGCCCGAGGAGTGGGGAGAGGCGGCCCCGGAAGGGCCGCCTCTTCTGAGTTTGCAGGGTCTACTGCGTGCAGGTGGGACGGGTGCCGCAGGCGATGCCGTGGGCGGTGAAGGCGTCCCAGATGCGGCAGGCGTTGGGCGTGCCGTTCGCGAGGTTGCCGTCGTCGTCGTCGGCCGAGAGGAAGACCGTGTACCAGTTGGTGGAGCCGCAGCCGTTCACCGTCGCGGCCGTGTTGCACTTGCCGCCGGAGACGACCTGGTAGGCGCTCTTGCTGGGGGTCAGGCTCTTGTACCAGATGGAGTCCATCTTGGCCCAGCCGGTGGTGGTGCCCCAGCGGGCGATGAGCTGCTGAGCGAGGTCCCAGTTGGCGGAGCTGGCGATGTAGCTCTCGCAGTGGCCTTCGTAACCCATCGGGCCCTGGTAAGTGGAGTACGGGCAGGCGTAGCGGTCGCAGTTGATGCCGGAGTTGTTGGCCGCGTTGGCGGGTGAGGCGATGACGGCACTGCCGCCGGTGGCGAAGTCCGCCACGTCGCGCACCCCGGTGCAGGCCGTGCAGTTGGTGCAGTTCACGCCGGGCCGGAAGTTCTGGCCGATGCAGGGGTCCTTGGTCTCGAGGAAGGCGAAGGTGTCGCCCACGGCCTCGCCGGAACCCTTGTCGGAAGCGGCGCCGCCCGAGTTGGTGTCCATGCCGTGGCCCCACTCGTGGAGGAAGACGGCCGCGATCTCACCCGTGTTGGAGCAGCCGCCGCCGGAGCGGTAGAAGTTCACCGTCGAGCCGTTCCAATAGGCGTTGCAGGTGGAGTTGATGTTCATGTTGGCCGTCACCTTGCTGCCGAGCCAGGCGTTGCCGGGCAGGAAGCCCACGGCCTTCCGGTTGATCTTGGTCAGGTGGTAGAAGCCGGTACGGGAAGCGTGCGTGTTGCCCGCGCCGCCCACGCCCGGGGTGGTGCAGTTCGTGCCGCCGCTCGTACCCAGGGCCAGGTTCCCTGTGGTGGTATTGGAGAGCGAGATCGAGCCACAGGTGTCGGTCATCCGGAAGTACTGGCCGTTCAGGGTCGTGGTCGCCGTGCCGCCGGAGTAGGTGTAGTTGCCGCTGGCGTCGGTGTTTTTGGTGGTGCCGTTGGTGACGGTGGTGAAGGGGAAGGGGACCACCGTCTCGGGGTCGGTGTTGGTGGTGGGGTAGACGCCGCCCGTGACGGTGGCGTAGTAGGTGAGGTCTTCCACGGAGACGGGCTTGCCGTTCTTGGCGTCGACCCTGGCCTTGTAGACGGCCGTGTCGCCGGCACGGCTGAATTGGACTTCCCACACCAGGAGGTGGCGGTAGCCCTGGCCTTCCAGGCCTTCGAACTTCTCGGCCGGGCGCTCACCCGCGGTCAGAGTCGGGACGAGCTTGAGCGTGCCGGGGTTGGAGATCTCTTGGATCTCGGTAAGCCGGAAGTTGAGGGCCTTGAGGACCGAGGCCAGGGCCGCGGCGCGGTCGACCCTGGGGTTCGGGTTCGTCCGCACCTCGGCCACCCGGTCGGTGCCGAACTGGATGACGTTGCCGTTGTTGATGCGGAAGTAGACGTTGGCGCCCTCGACCGGCACGCCGCGGTGGAACTGCTGGAACTCGACGTACCAGAGGTCGTTCTCGCCGCCGGCGTAGACCGAGCCCTTTTCATTGAAGCGCAGGTCGAGGTTGCCGACTCCCAGGAAGCTCGGGGAACTCGTCCATGAAGGTGCGCAGCTTGGCCTCGACGTCCGCCATGCGCGGGCCGCCCTCGTGGCTGAGCTTGAGGTCGGCCGCCGTGAGGTCGTTGCCGCGGCCGGGCAGGATCGGGATGCCGGCGCCCTGGATCAGGTTGGGCCGGGAGCTGCGCTTGTCCCAACGGACCTCCCACTGGTCGGACTGGTGGGCGAAGAAGCGCTGCAAGGCAGGGTTTTCGAGTGACTTGCGGGAGCCTCGCTCCTGCACCTCGAGCGAGGGCTGGACGTCGAGCATGGACGACTGGAAGCCTCCGAGGAGGGCAAGGAGCTTGCCCTGCTCGTCGTCGCCCTGGCCATTGCTGTAGCGCTCGCTGTCCGCGGGCGGGATCAGGGCGAAGGCCAGGTTGGGGATGAGCAGCATCCCGATCAGGGTGAGAAGCAGGAACTTCGACCGGCGTGAACGTGTCCTCATACTCTCCTTTTCCTTTCCTGACTACATGATTAATGACAACAGTCCCGCGAAGACCTGAAAAACAGTCAGGCCATTTCCGCTTACCTGACGGAAAGTCTTCCCGGAGGTTCCTGTTAGTAGAGTGCAGGACAGAGGCAAAAGTGAGCCGCCTCGCCCCCCCTCCTTTCCCGGCACGGAAGAGGAGGGGGGGGCGAGCTTGCCGCTCTACTGCGTGCAGGTGGGACGGGCGCCGCAGGCGATGCCGTGGGCGTTGAAGGCGTCCCAGATCCGGCAGGCGTTGGGCGTGCCGTTGGCCAGGTTGCCGTCGTCGTCGTCCGCGGGGAGGAAGACGGTGTACCAGTTGCTCGCGCCGCAGCCGTCGACCACGGCGGCCGGGTTGCACTTGCCGCCGGAGGCCACGCGGTAGGCGCTCTTGCTGGGGGTCAGGCTCTTGTACCAGATGGCGTCCATCTTCTGCCAGCCGACGGTCGAGCCCCAGCGGGCGATGAGTTGTTGGGCGAGGTCCCAGTTGGCCGTGCTGGCGATGTAGCTCTCGCAGTGCCCCTCATAGCCCATGGGACCCTGGTAGGCGCCGATGATGAAGAACTGGAAGTATGGGCAGTTGTAGCGGTCGCAGTTGATGCCGTTGTTGTCTGCCACGGTGCTGGGCCTGGCGATGGTGTGGCTGCCGCCGGTGGCGAAGGAGGCCATGTCGCGCACGCCGGTGCAGGAGGCGTTGCAGTTGGCGCAGGCGACGCCGGGCTGGAAGTTCTTGCCGATGCAGGGGTCCTTGGTTTCGATGAAGGCGAAGGTGTCGCCCACCGCCTCGCCGGTCCCCTTGTCGGAGGCGGAGCCGCCGGAGTTGGTGTCCATGCCATGGCCCCACTCGTGGAGGAAGACGGCGGCGATCTCACCCGTGTTGGAGCAGCCGCCGCCGGAACGGTAGAAGTTCACCGTCGAGCCGTCCCAGAAGGCGTTGCAGGTGTTGTTGATGTTCATGTTGGCCGTCACCGTGCTGGCGAGCCACGCGTTGCCCGGCAGGAAGCCGGAGGCCTTCCGGTTGATGTTGGTGAGGTGGTAGTAGCCCGTGCGGGAAGCGTGGGTGTTGCCGGCGCCGCCTACGCCCGGGGTGGTGCAGTCCGTTCCGCCGCTGCTGCCGAAGGGCAGGTTGCCCGTGGTGCTGTCGGACAGCGAGATGGCGCCGCAGTTGTCGGTCATCTTGAAGTACTTGCCGTTCAGGGTGGCCGTGGCGGCGCCGCCCGAGTAGGTGTAGTTGCCGCTTGCGTCGGTCACCTTGGCGCCGCCGTTGGTGACGTTGGTGAAGGGGAAGGGGACCACCGTCTCGGGGTCGGTGTTGGTGGTGGGGTAGACGCCGCCGGTCACCTGGGCATAGTAGGTGCGGTCGATCAGGGAGACCAGGTTGCCGTTCTTGGCGTTGACCTGCGCCTGCCAGACGTGGGTGTCGCCGGCGCGCCGGATCTCCACTTCCCAGACCAGGAGGTGACGGTAGCCGAGGCCGGCCACGCCCTCGAACTTTTCGGCCGGCCGCTCGCCCGCCGTCAGCACGGGGACGAATTTGAGCGTGCCGGGATTGCGGACCTCCTCGATCTCGCTGACCCGGAAGCCCAGGGGCTTCAAGGCCGCCGCGATGGCCGCGGCACGGTCGATCTTGGCCACGGGGCTCGTCCGCACCTCGGCCACCCGGTCGGTGCCGAGCTGGACGATGTTGCCGTTGTTGACGCGGAAGAAGACCGTGGCGCCCTCGACCGGCACGCCGCGGTGGAACTGCTGGAATTCGACGAACCAGGTCTGGTGCTCCGCATCGACCTCGACCGAGCCCTCGGCGCTGAAACGAAGGTCGAGATTGCCGACGTTCAGAAGCTCCGGGAAGTCGTCCATGAAGGCGCGCAGCTTGGCCTCGACGTCCGCCATGCGCGGGCCGCCCTCATGGGCGAGCTTGAGGTCGGCCAGCGCCAGCTTGTTGCCGCGGCCGGGGAGCAGCGGGATGCCGGCGCCCTGGATCAGGTTGGGGCGGTTGCTCCGCTTGTCCCAGCGAACTTCCCATTCGTCCGACTGGTGGGCGAAGAAGCGCTGGAGGGCCGGGTTCTCCAGGGCCTTGCGGGAACCGCGGGAGAGCGTCTCCACCGAGGGCTGAACTTCGAGGTCCGGCAACTGAAAGCCGCCGAAGAGGGCCGCCTTGCCCCGCTCGCTGTCTTCCGGCGAGATCAGGGCGAAGGCCAGGGCGGGAACGAGAACGGCTCCGGCAAGGGTGAACAACAGAAGTTTCGACACCAGCGAACGCTTCCTCATGCTCTTGCTTTCCTTTCCTGATGGCAGCATTGAACCAGGTCCATGAGACCGGCCTCCGGAAACGGCTTCCGGAGGCGCATATCAATACCGGTGCTCAGAAAGGGGCAAGGCGAGTCCGATGCGTCTGCCGTCTACTCGATCACGATCCCCTGAAGATCTTCCGCCGGCCCGGGAATCTTGATGTCCAGATTTTCCAGGGCCTTCACCAGGACCGTCGCCACCACCAGGTTGCGGAACCATTTCTTGTTCGACGGCACCACGTACCACGGGGCGTGCTTGTGGCTGGTGCGGGCCAGAGCGTCCTCGTACGCTTTGAGATAGGCGTCCCAGAGGAGGCGGTCGTCGAGGTCGCCGCGGCGGAACTTCCACTGCTTGGTGGGATCGTCGAGGCGATCCTGGAGGCGCTTCTTCTGCTCCTCCTTGCCGATGTAGAGGAAGAACTTGAGGACGACCGTGCCGGCTTCCGTCAGGAGCCGCTCGAAGTCGTTGATCTGCCCGTAACGGGGCTTCCAGACCTCGGGCGGTACGAACTTGCGGACGCGGGCGGCGAGCACGTCCTCGTAGTGGCTGCGGTTGAAGATCACCATCTCCCCCCGGCCGGGAACCTTGGGATGGACCCGCCAGAGGAAGTCGTGGCCCAGCTCTTCCGCGGTGGGAGCCTTGAAGGCGGCCACGCGCACGCCGAGCGGGTTGACCCCCTCGAAGACGTGGCGGATGGTGCCGTCCTTGCCGCTGGTGTCCATGCCCTGGAGCACCACGAGCACTCCGCGCCGCTGCTCGGCCCAGAGCGCCTCCTGGAGAGCTTCGAGCCGGTCGTTGAGCTCGAGGAGCCGCTCCTCGGCGTCCTCTCGGTTCCCTTTGAATCCCGCCGTCGAATCCGCGTCCATCTTGGCGAGATCGACCTTGCTGCCAGGCTTGACCCGGTATCGCTTCATGAGGACCTCCTGACGAGTACAGAGGGAACCTACCACAGGGTAGGCAAACCCATTCCCTCGCGGCGCGTCTAAATGAAATGAAACAACTCGCGGCCGGGCACGTAGTACGACTCCGGTAGTCAATGAAGGAGGGGATGTGAAGCGGATCGCCGGATGGGTTTTGATGGTGTTGATGGCGCCGGTGGCCTGGGGTGAGGGGGAAGAAGGCAGGACGCTGGGCCGGGGAGGGCGGCCGCCCCTGACGATTGGCAAGGCGGCGTCGAAGATCTCGGTCGACGGCGTGCTCGACGAAGCGGCCTGGCAGAGCGCGGCGTCGGTGGAGCTCGAGTACGAAACCCGGCCGGCCGAGAACACGCCGCCGCCGGTGCGCACGGAGCTGCTGGTGGCCTACGACGAAAGCCACCTCTACGTGGCCTTCCGGGCTCACGATCCAAAGCCGTCGGAGATCCGGGCTCACCTCTCGGACCGCGACACGGCCTTCAGCGATGACTTCGTCGGCATCGTCCTCGACACCTTCAACGACGAGCGCCGGGCCGTCGAGCTGTTCGTCAACCCCCTGGGCGTGCAGATGGACCTTTTCCAGGACGACGTGGGCGGGAACGAGGACGAGTCCTGGGACGCCATCTGGGACGCGGCCGGCAAGATCCACGCGGGGGGCTACGACGTCGAGATCGCCGTCCCCTGGAGCTCGCTGCGCTTTCCGCGCACCGAGGGGGACCAGACCTGGGGATTCGACGCGTTGCGCTTCTATCCGCGGGACGTGCGCCACCGCATCTCCGTCCATCCGATCGACCGCAACGTCAACTGTTACCTGTGCCAGGCTTCCAAGATGACCGGCTTTTCCGGCATCACCCCGGGGCGCAACATCGAGGTGGACCCCACCCTGACCGCCGGCCGCACCGACCAGCGGCAGGACGGCAACCTCGACCGCCCCTTCGGGGAAGGGGAGGTCGACACCGATCTGGGCCTGACCGCGCGCTGGGGGATCACCCCCAACCTCACGCTGAACGCGGCCCTGAACCCCGACTTCTCCCAGGTGGAAGCCGACGCCGCCCAGCTCGACGTGAACACCCAGTTCGCCCTGTTTTTCCCTGAGAAGCGGCCGTTTTTCCTCGAAGGAGCGGACTTCTTCAAGAGCCCCTTCGACATCGTGTTCACCCGCAACGTGGCCGATCCCTCCTGGGGCGCCAAGCTGACGGGCAAGGAAGGGAAGAACGGGGCCGGCGTGTTCGTGGCCCGCGACGAGCAGACCAACCTGATCCTCCCCGGGAGCAACGGGTCGGAATTCGCCTCCTTCGACATGCCCACCACCGACGCGGTGCTGCGCTACCGGCGCGACCTGGGCAGCTCGTCGGCCCTGGGCACCCTGGTGACCGTCCGGGAAGGGGAGGACGGCTACTTCAACCGCGTCGGCGGCTTCGACGGCATCTACCGCCTCAACGGCTCCAACAGCTTCCGCGCCCAGTATCTGCGCTCCCAGACCGAATATCCGGTGGGGCCGTCGGTGGGCAAGGACCTCCGCCTGCCCGGTGGAACGCTGGAAGACGACGCGACCTGGCTCTCCTGGGACCTGAGCTCCCGCGATTGGACGGCCTACGCGCGCTATGAGGACGTGGGGCGCGATTTCCGTGCCGACATGGGGTTCCTCCCCCGGGTGGACTACAACTTCCTCCTGGCCGGCTTGAAGCGCATCTGGTACCCCGAAGGGCGCTGGAACCGCGTCAGCTTCGGCGGCGACTGGGACCGCCGCGAGGACCAGCGCGGACAGCTGCTGGAGCAGGAATTCGAAGTCTTCGCCGACTTCCAGGGGCCCCGGCAGTCGTACATCGAAGTCGACGCCGGCACGCGGGAGCGCTTCTTCAACGGCCGCACCTTCGACGGGGTCTTCGGCAGCGTCTACGCCGAGGCGGACCTCTCGGGAGACCTCTACGCGAGCCTGTTCCTGCGCGGCGGCGACGAGATCGACTTCGTCAACACCCAGCCGGGCGAGGTGCTGCAGATCGAGCCCTCGGTCCGCTTCAACCTCGGCGTCCACCTGCGGACCCGGCTGTCGCACGCCTACCAACGGCTGGACGTGGACGACGGCACCCTCTTCACGGCCAACCTCACCCAGCTCTCCACGGTCTGGCAGTGGAACGTCCGCACCTTCGTGCGGGCCATCGTCCAGTACACCGACGTCGAACGGACCCCCTTGCTCTACATCGCCCGGGATCCGGCCGACATCGACCGCACCACCGAGGAGCTGTTCACCCAGCTCCTCTTCTCCTACAAGCTCAATCCCCAGACGGTGTTCTTCCTCGGTTACTCGGACAACTCGGTGGGGGATGCGAGAGTCGACCTTACGCGGTCCGACCGGACGTTCTTCCTGAAGCTGGGGTATGCGTGGCTGCCGTAACCTCACCCTCCGGCTCCCTCTCCTAAAGGAGAGGGAGAGCCAAGAAAAGACGACCGGCCAACTTAAAGCCCCTCTCGTTTAGGAGAGGGGTTGGGGTGAGGTCGCCTTGGCGTGGCGGTGCCCGATACCCGGAATCCCTCTACCCTCCCCTCTGTTGTTCCACTTGAGTCGAAAGGAGGGGATACCATGCCGGAGGGGATCGTTCGAACCTGTGCTTCCTGTGGAAAGAAGAACCGGGTGCTTTACGCCAAGATGGGGGAGCAGGCCCGGTGCGGAGCCTGCGGGACGGCTCTGCCGCCCGTGGCCGAACCGGTCGCCGCGGATCAGGCGAGCGTTTTGTCTGGGGTTCTGAAGGAATCGGCGTTGCCGGTGCTGGTGGACTTCTGGGCTCCCTGGTGCGGACCCTGCCGCACGGTGGCGCCGGAGGTCGCGAAGGTGGCGGAGCGCAATGCCGGCCGGCTGCTGGTGGTGAAGGTGAACACGGACGCGGATCCGGCCGTGGGAGCCACGCACCGCATCAGCTCCATTCCAACCATGGCGCTCTTCCAGGACGGCCGCGAGGTGGCCCGCACCGCGGGCGCCCGGCCGGCCGCCGCCATTGAGGCGTTCGTCCGGCAGGCGCTCGGCGTGGCGGTCTAGCAGGGCTTACTTCTTCGGGTCTTTCCCGTACTGCTCCAGCGTCTTCTCGCTCTCGAAGTACAGCACCGTACCGTCCGCCTGGGCCCCGATCACGGCCGTGGCCTTGTCCACCTTCTTGCCGGAGACGGGATCGACCGCCATGCGGGCGGTGGCATCCTTGGCGAGGCGCTCTTTGCACATCTCGCAGCAGCCGTAGTAGGTCTTGTTCTCGACCTTGACCGGGATCTGATCCTTCTCGAAGACCGTGTTGTTCACCATGCAGACCTTCTTGGTCTCGACTTTGGTGAGGGGGGCCGGCCGAATGCCGTTTTCAGCCGCGAAAACCAGGCCGGAGACGAGCAGAACGGCGGCGCAGAGGGTCAGGACGGTGACGACTTTTCTCGAAACGGGCATTTGTGACCTCCTTGGTCTGTTGAAGGTGGTGTCTGCCGGCCCTTCATCCTCTACGATGGGGGGCGACAGAACCGCCCATCGCTGGTATCCTCTAGTCCCCTTTTCTGGGAAATCCGCGGAGGATGTGCTCCCGAAAGGGGCTTCCTGTTCCAACAGGCCCGCAGGGCTCATCATTTCATACGGGAGATCATTGTGGCTGAAGCGACCGCCCCGACCGTCCAGAGACGCGAGATCAACTGGCTGAACCTCGTCTTCCTGACGGGCACCTTCGTGGTTGCCCTGGTGGGGACCCCCTGGTATCTCTACCAGAACGGCCTTGGTTGGCCGGAGACCTTGACCTGCCTGTTGATCTGGTTTTTCGTGGGTCTTTCGGTGACGGCGGGTTACCACCGTCTCTTCGCCCACAAGACCTACCAGGCCGCCTGGCCGGTGCGTCTGTTCCTCCTCGTCTTCGGTGCCGGTGCCCTGGAGAACTCGGTGCTCAACTGGGCCGCCGACCACCGGATCCACCATGCGCACGTCGACGAGGAGCGCGATCCCTACAACATCACCAAGGGGTTCTGGTGGGCCCACATCGGGTGGATCTTCTTCAAGGCCGAGCCCATTCCCCGGAGCGTCGTGCGCGACCTGACGGACGATCCGCTGGTCGTCTGGCAGGACCGCTACTACAAGTGGATCGGCCTGAGCGTCGCTTTTGGCATTCCGCTCATCGTGGGCCTGCTGACCGGCCGGGTGCTCGGTTGCCTGCTGATCGGCGGCGTCCTTCGCGTGGTGATCAGCCACCATGGCACCTTCTTCATCAACAGCCTCTGCCACATGGTGGGCGGCCGTCCCTACAGCCGCGAGCACAGCGCGCGCGACAGCGCCATCATGGCCGTGCTGGCGTTCGGCGAGGGCTACCACAACTACCACCACAGCTTCCCGTTCGACTACCGCAACGGTGTCAAGGTGTGGCATTTCGACCCCGCCAAGTGGATGATCTGGACCTTCTCCCACATCGGGCTGGCCAGAGACCTCCGGCGCGCCCCCGAGGCCGCGGTGCTCAAGGCCAAGATCGAGGTGCAGTTCGAGCATGCCAAGGAGCGGCTCCAGAAGGTGGTCCAAGATTTCCGCGAGCACCAGGAAACGCGGCTCCACGAGGCGTACACCTCTCTGCAAACGGCTCTCCACGAGCTGATCTCGCTCGAGCGCCGGCAGAAGCCCAAGGCGGTCGCCGCCGGGGACGAGAACCTGCCCCACGAGACCCGCCTGGGCCTGACCTACCGCGCCCTCGAGAAGGCTCTCGAGGAGTGGAAGCAGACTCTACGGCAGATGAACCGCCTGCCCGTTGCCTCGGCGGCCTGACCATCCGCATTTGCCTTGTCCCCGTCCGGGCTCTCTCAGGCCTGGGCGGGGCTCGCCGTTTGAGCCCAGCCTCCCCAAAGGAGCTCCTTATGCGCTTTCGAATTCTCCCGCTCGTGACGCTGACCTGTGCGCTGCTCCCGGCCGGCCTTGGCCGCGCCCAGACGGGTTTCCCCGAGGACGTCAAGACGGCCGCCGCCGCGCTCCACCGGGACGCCCTGGCCGGCACCCAGGCGTACAACGTCGTTCGTTCGCTCACCGTTGAAGTGGGGCCACGCCTCGCGGGCTCGAAGGCCTATGACGCCGCGGTGGTCTGGGGTGTGCGGACGATGAAGGAAATGGGGTTCAGCAACGTCCGGGCAGAGAAGGCCACGCTGCCGCATTGGGAGCGGGGAGCCGAGTCCGGAGAGATCGTCTCGCCCTGGCCGCAGCCCGTCCATCTGGCGGCGCTCGGTGGCAGCGTCGGCACCCCTGAGGGAGGGATCGAGGCGCAGGTGATCGAGGTCCCCTCGCTCGACGCGGTGGACAAGCTCGATCCGGCCCTGGTGAAGGGGAAGATCGTCTTCTACAACGTCCGCATGAAGCGGGCGAAGGACGGCTCGGGCTATGGCCCGGCCGTGGGCGTGCGCGGAGCCGGAGCGTCGCGGGCCGCCAAGCTGGGTGCCGCCGCGGTGCTGATCCGCTCGATCGGGACGGACAACAACCGCACTCCCCACACCGGGGCTATGCGGTACCAGGACGGCATCGAAAAAATCCCGGCCGCGGCCCTCTCGATCCCGGACGCCGATCTGCTCGAGGCGCAGGTGGCCTCGGGCAAGCCGGTCACGTTCCGTCTGAAATTGGGGGCGCACATGCTGCCCGACGTGGAGTCGGCGAGCGTGGTGGGGGACATCCCGGGCCGCGAGAAGCCCGAGGAGATCGTCCTCCTCGGCTGCCATCTCGATTCCTGGGACCTCGGCACGGGTGCCATCGACGACGGCGCCGGCTGCGCGATCATGATGGAGGCGGCGCGGCTCATCGGCCAGCAGCCGAAGAAGCCCCGGCGCACGGTCCGCGTGGTGCTCTTCGCCAACGAGGAGCTCGGCCTCTCGGGAGCCCGCGCCTACGCCGAGGCCCACAAGGACGAGCTCTCCCGCCACGTCATGGCCGGCGAGTCCGACTTCGGCTCCGGCCGCGTCTGGCGCATCGGCTCGCACGTGGATCCGGCGCAGCTTCCCCTGGTCGCCGACTTGGCGAAGCTCCTGGGCGTCGAGCAGGGGACCAACGAATCCGGCGGCGGCGCCGACTTGATCCCCATGGCCCCGGCGCGGGTGCCGATCATCGGCCTCTCGCAGGACGGCACCACCTACTTCGACTACCACCACACGGCGAACGACACGCTGGACAAGATCGATCCCAAGGATCTCGACCAGAACGTCGCCTCCTGGGCCGCCGTCGCCTACGCCTTCGCCGACTTCCCGGGAGACGTCGCCCGGGCGCCGGAAGCGCCGGGACAGGAGTAGAACGGCCGTGGCGCACACCTACACCAGCTATCTCCGCCTCGACGAGCTCCTCAACCTCCAGACGCCCGCGTCCGGAGGCGAGGACCACGACGAGATGCTGTTCATCGTCATCCACCAGGTCTACGAGCTGTGGTTCAAGCAGGTGCTCCACGAGATCGGCCTGCTCCGGCGCTCCTTCGAGACGGACGACCTTCCCCTGGCCCTTGCCACGCTCAAGCGGATCCTGACGATCTTCAAGACCCTGGTCTCCCAGGTGGACGTCCTGGAGACCATGACCCCCGTCTCGTTCTCGTCGTTCCGCTACCGGCTCGACACGGCGAGCGGTTTCCAGTCGTTCCAGTTCCGGGAGCTGGAGCTGATCCTGGGGCACCGCGCACCGGGTATGGCGGAGCGGATGCCCGAGGGGAGCGAAGAGCGCAGGCGGGTCGAAGCGCTCGTCCACGAGGCGAGCGTCTACGACTCGTTCCTCAAGTTCCTGTCCCTTCACGGCTATGACATTCCGCGGGAGGCCCTGGAACGGGACGTGACGGAGCCCGTGGTCGAGGACGAGCGCATCCGCGAGATCCTCGTCCAGATCTACCGCTCGGACCCCTGGAACCGCGAGGTCTGCGAGCGGCTGGTGGACTTGGACGAGGGACTCCAGGAGTGGCGCTACCGGCACGTGAAGATGGTGCAGCGCACCATCGGCATGAAGATCGGAACCGGGGGCTCGGCAGGTGTGGAGTACTTGAAGAACACCCTGTTCAAGCCCCTGTTCCCGGACCTTTGGGCGATCCGGACGTCGCTGTAGGGCTACGGCTTCGGCAACTCCTTCGGCACCAGCCGCACTCCATCGATCTGGAACCGGAAAGTCCCCAGCGGCTGGCCGCCCCCCACGAAGATTCCGAGGATGTCGCTGCCGTCGAGCCCCAGGTCGGCGAAGGAAATGGTGACCTGCTGCCATTCGGGCCCTGCCGTGAAGGGCTTTTGGGCGGGGATCCTGCCCAGGTGTGTGGCGAAGGCGAAGAACTGGTAGGTCCGGCCGTCTCCCTTCGTCCAGAACGAAATGCCCGCGAACTTTGACAGGTCGGCCGGGGCCATCTGTTGGGCGCCGGGGAAGAACATCATCCCGGCCCAGGGGAAGCCGAAGCCGGCCTTGGTCTCACCGGAGATGGCGAGCGACTTGCCGCTGCCGCCGGCTCCCTCGGCCACGATCTCCTTCTGGACGACCGAGGCGCCGCCGGCCATCTGGTCCGTGGACTCCATCCAGCCCGAGCCGAAGCCCGTGGCCAGGGTGCCGTCCTCGAAGCCGCTGATCTCGCCGGAGGCGGGCACCGCCGGAGTGGGTGCCGCGGCCTCGGGCTGTTCCGCGACCTTGGGGCGGGGAACCTCCTGGCCCATCTTCCAGACCCTGAGGATGTCGCGCGTGGCGGTGATGTCCTGGGTGGGATCCCCCTTGACCAGCACCAGGTCGGCCCGGTGGCTCTGGATGATCTGCCTGCGGTTCTTCAATCCGAAGGTCCGTGCGGGGATCCAGGTGGCTGCCGTAAGGGCCTTGATCGGCGTGAGGCCGGCGGCCACCAGGAGCTCCATTTCGCGGTGGATGCTCACGCCGTGCGCCGTGCCGGGGTTCGGCGCGTCCGTGCCGGCGAGGATGGGGACGCCCGCCGCGGCCAGCCGGCGCACGGCTTCCAGGGCGTTCTGGAAGTTGGGCTCGCCCCGCTTGGGGAACGATTGGCGGAGGTTCTGGATCTCCTCGGGCTTGAGGTAGGGCTTGAGGCGTGGATCGTCCGCGAGCGAGCCGCCGCTGGCCGTGCCGGTGGTGCTCTCGACGACCGTCAGGGTGGGCACCACGAAGGCCCTCTTCTTGACCGCGAGGTCGATGAATTCCTGGTCCGGCGCCTGATCGGTGAAGATGTGGACGAGGCCGTCCGCCCCTGCTTCGAGGGCCTCCTTGGCCGTCTTGAGCGTGCTGATGTGGACCACCGCGAGCTTGCCCCTCTTGTGAGCCGCCTCGACCAGGGCCTGGAGGGTGGCCTTGTCGAGCGTGGGGATCTCCCGGCCGTAGAGCTTCGCGTCCTCGGAGACGATCTTGATGTAGTCCGACCCCTCGGCGACGCGGGCGGCCACCCAGGCGTCCGCCTCTTCGGGCTTGGTGAGGGTGGGCACGGGCAGGCCGTATTCGGTGCCGTGGCCGCCCGGTGCCGTGGCCAGGAAGCCCGCGCTCAGCAGGTCGGCCCGGCCCGGAGCGCCCGTTTTGGCCTGCTCTTCGCGCATCGACCGCGCGAAGGCGGGATCGGTGAACATGTCGAATTCGGTGGTGACGCCGAACACGGCAGCCCGGGTGAGAGCGTCCCCCCAGGCATGGGTGTGGGCATCGAAGAAGCCGGGCAGCACCGTGGCTCCCGTGCCGTCGATGACCTCGGCTCCTTCGGGCACGCGCGCCTCGGCGCTCGCGGAGTAAACGGTCTGCCCCTTGATGACCAGGGTCGCCCGGGAAATCGTCTTGGTGCCGAAGAAGATCCGGACGTTGGTGATGGCGACGATCTTCTCCGGGGTCTTCTCTGCGGTCTGCTCCGGGGTCTGCTCGGCCCGGCCGGCAAGGCTCCCGGCCAGCAGAAGCGCCGCCGAGAACAGGATGGTTTGGATTCGGATCATGATGGCTGTCCCTCCTTTGACCGGCACATCATGCCCGATCGAAAAGGGAAGCGCACAGTATCGGGCGTCATCCCTTCAGGGTGACGATTGTCACGAATCCACCCGTTACTCGTCCGGCTTCACCCACCGGAACACCTCAGCCGGCCCAGGCACCGTGCGCAGGGCGCGGATGGCTCCCTGGCCCCGGACCTCGGGCGCGAGGTAGCGGTTCGAGCGGGCCGCGAGCAGGGTGACCGAATCGCCGGGCTCGATCGGACCCGCGCCGCCGATCTTCTGGAGGATGAGCCGTTCCGGTTTGGCCGCCAGGGACGAGCGGGCGAAGACCCGGCCTCCGACGCCGGCCTCCACGGTGACGTAGAGCCCGTCGTGGGCCTGGAGGGTCACCATGTCGCCGCTCAGCAGCGCGCCGCCGTTCCAGTCCTTGAGCGTGAAGGTCTCCCAGACCCCGTCCCGCGTCCAGGCGGCGGCGCTCACGGAATGGTCGGTTCCGCTGGCCACGGAGAAGTACTGGTTGGAGAAGCTCGCCAGGGCCACCCGGTGGAGGGAAGCCTTGAGCTGCCCTTCCAGGGTGTCCCACAGGGGAGTCTTCTGGCCGTCGGGGCGCACCAGCCAGAAGCCGCGGAGGTCCCGGTTCTTCGGGCGCCCCTGGTACGGTTTGAGGGGCTCGTTGCAGTAGACCTGCCAGTACACGGCATAGCGCACCCCCCAGCCCAGGGCCGCCTCCATCAACCGGCGGATTCGCTCGTACCGCTCGCCCTCGGCCGCGCCCTGGTCCTTGGCCATGCCGAACTCGCCCAGGTAGAGATTGCGCCGGCCGAAGCGCTTGTTGTCGGGCGCCTTGGTTTCCAGGTAGTCGAGGGCGCGCGTCAGGTCGCCGGGCGTAAAGCCCAGGTCCCAGCTCGAGTAGGAGTAGAGATCACAATGAGTCGACGGCAAAACGTCGTTCGTGGCCGTCACCTTGCTCTTCTCGGCGGCGTCGACGAAGTTCACCTCGGCCGCGTGGAGCACCTGCACGTCGCGCTCGCCAACCTCCTGCCGGGCTTGTTTGACGCCATCCTGGCGCGCGTTCCACCAGTCGATCATCCCCCGCACGCGGACCTCGTCCGGCTGGGCACCCGTCAGCCCGGAGTAGAGGAGGTGGTCGCCTTCCCAATTCTGCAGGATGAAGGTCTTGCCCGTGCCCGCGTACGTGGTCAGGAGGTGCTTCGCCAGCCGGTACATCTGCTCCTGCTCGGCGGCGGCTTCCTCGCGGGTCAGGCCGTCGAGGAACTGGGGGGAGCCGGTGGCGGGGACCACGACCAGGATGAACGTCGAGAACGGCTTCGCGAACAGCTCCTGGAAGTAGGGTCGCTGCACGAGGTCCAGGGAGTCCGTGGGCGCGGGCGACCAGTCGGAGTTGAAGGAATAGAACTGCTGGATCAACCCGGGGACCATGAAGACCTTGATCACCCGCGTGCCGAGATCGAGCAGGCGGTCGGCCCCCTCGTTGAGGTAGTCCAGGCCCGTGAAGTTGTACCGGCCGGCGGCGTGGGCCACCCCGAGGACGTCGCGGGCTTCATCGGCTGCCGCCAGCGGGAACCCGCCGCTGGAGAGGAAAAGAACCCCGGACAAGACCCAGGACAGGGTTTTGCGAACCTTCAGGGACTTCATAGCCTATTGTACGCGCGGCAGGAGGAACTTCCGATGGCGATGAAAGCGGCGGTGATCGACGGATATGGCGGCAGCGGCCGGCTGGTGGTGAGAGACCTTCCGGAGCCGGGCCCGCCGGGACCGGGGCAGGTTCTCCTGCGGGTGCGGGCGGCGGGCGTGAATCCTCTGGACTGGAGAATCCGGCGGGGAAGCCTGCGTCTGGTCATGCCGGCAAAGTTTCCCCTGGTGCTGGGCTACGACGTGGCCGGCGAGGTCATCGAGACGGGACCGGAGGTGACCCGCTTCCAGCCGGGCGACGCCGTCTTTGGAGCCGTCAACGTCGCGCGGCAGGGCGGTTCTTACGCGGAGATGGCCCTGGCTTCGGATTCGGCCCTCGCCGCCAAACCGGAGGGGCTCTCCTGGGAAGAAGCCGCGGCCTTGCCCATGGCCGGCCTCACCGCCCTCCAGGCCCTGCGGGACAAGGGCGAGCTGTCATCCGGCGAGAAGGCGCTGATCAATGGCGCTGCCGGCGGCGTGGGCCACCTCGGCGTCCAGATCGCCCGCGCTTTAGGCGCCCGCGTGACCGCCGTAACGAGCGGCAGGAACCTCGACTTCGTCCGCGGCCTGGGAGCCCATGAGGTCATCGATTACGAGGAAGAGGACTTCGCGGGACGCGACGAGACCTGGGACGTGGTCTTCGACGCCGTCACCAGCCATACGTATGCGGATTGTGGGGGAGTCCTCGCGCCGGACGGCGGAATCTACGTGGCCACCCTGGGTGGGCCGAGGCTGATGATCTGGATCGCCCTGACGTCCCTGGGAGGCCTTTTCGGCCAGCGCAGGCGGGCGCGGCTCGTCCTGGTCAAGTACAAGTCGGACGACCTCGCCTTCCTGGCCGGTCTGGCCTCGCGGGGCCGGCTCGTGCCGGAGATCCAGGAAGTTTTCCCGCTGGAGGCGGTCCGCCACGCGCACGACCTCAGCGAGTCCGGACACGTGCGGGGGAAAGTCGTGGTGCGGGTGGAGTAGGATTCAGGCATGGCGACCGTCGTGACCAAGCAGGAGATCTTCAGCCGAATCCAGAGTCTCCGGGACGAGATTCGCTCCCTGGGAGTAGAGAGGCTCGGCCTGTTTGGCTCCTTCGTCCGTGAAGAACAGAGCCCTGAGAGCGATGTGGACCTGCTGGTCCGGTTCCGGCCCAACGCCAAGAGCTTCGATCACTTCATGAAGTTGGCGTTTCTCTTGGAGGACGCTCTACAGCGGCGGGTCGAGTTGGTGACGACCGAGGGACTCAGTCCCTACATCGGTCCTCATATCCTGCGGGAGGTTCAGGATGTCGCCCTCGATTCCTGAGATCTTCCAGCACATCCTCGATGAGGCCGATTACCTCATCAGAAGCTCGACGGAGCTTCCACAAAGAAGCGTTTCTGGATAACGAAACGTTACGTCGAGCTTTCGTTCGGAGTTTGGAGATCATCGGCGAGGCTGCGAAGAAAATCCCTTCGGACGTTCGGGAAAGCATCCCGAGTGTCGAGTGGCGGTCAATCGCCGGGATGAGAGACCGCCTGATCCATGACTACTTCGGAGTGGATTACGAGATCGTCTGGGATGTGGTGACTCAGAAGGTCCCCGAGCTACGCGAGGCCATCAGTGAAGCCACTCGTGGTCCAAAACGCTCATGATGACCATGTTCCAGTACCCATCGTCCGTCTTGAACCAGTCCCGGCAGACGCCCTCGTGCCGAAACCCCACCTGTTCGTAGCAGGCGATGGCGCGCGGGTTGTTGTCGAATACCCACAGATCCACACGGTGCATCTCGAATTCGCGGAAGGCAAGATCGACGGCGGCCCGCATCATCGCGGCACCGAGACCTCGTCCCCTGCAGGCAGGATCGATCAAGACCCGTCCGATCCGAGTCGAGCCGTTGCGGCGGTCGATGGCGCCCAGCTCGATATGACCGAAAACCGTCCCATCCTCTGAAAGAACGGCTTTATAAAGCAGGCGGTCGCCCCGTTCAGAGCTTCTCCCTCAAGTGTTGCAGGAGGTGCTCCCGGGTGAGCGGAAACCCGAAGCTGGAGGCGGTCCAGCGGTAGAGATCCTCCACCGAGGTGATCCACGGGAGGAGGCGGTCGATGTCCGCTTCGGTGAAGGGGAGGAGGGCGATCATAGAGTAGATCTTGGAGGATCCTAGCGGGCCTTGGTTCCCTGCGTAAAGCCTACAGAATCCAAAATCCGGTCCTTATAACCTTCCTGCAACCTCATGTAGTACTCAAGGAGCTTCTCGGGATCATGATTGAATCGTTCAGAGATCCGGTGGCGGACCTCCCGGATCTCGTCAATGACAGGATCAGGTGGTAGCTGTCTCATCGTTATCTCCCAGCAATTCCAGTGGAGTCACGAGCGCCGGTACGAACAGCCCCAGCATCGTGTTCATCCGGCGAATGTGCCCGAATTTGTTGGCGTTTGCAAGGTGCTGGCAATTCCATGTCACCAGAAAGTCACATTTGAAGTAGGAAGCGAAGGCCAGGTGCAGGGCATCACCGCTGGGATCTGCCGGCATCACTTTATGCTGAATGTAGGCCTGAACAATCTCCAGGATCGCCGGCTCGGCTGGGAGGATCGGTAGATCGCGAACCAGAGCCAGGCGTTCAGCGCTACGCTCCGGAAGTCCGCCGGCCAGCTCGTCCAGGACGGCGACACTAGTCACGAGCTCAAATCGTTCGACAGCATGGGGCCACCATTGACGGGTCCAATCCCGGCGTGCGATGACGTCAGGACTGGAACGTGCTTCGTGGTAGAAGCTCGGTATCGTAGTCTCCACGTACGCGCGAAGTTTGATCATGGCAATCCTTACGCCGCCGCCAGCTCCGCCAACACTTCCTTCAACAACCCATAAAACCGCCCCACCGAATCAACCATCACCCGCTCGTCCGGCGAATGGGCGCCCTGGATGATGGGTCCGAAGGAGATCATGTCCATGCCGGGGAACTTGTCGCCCAGGACGGCGCATTCGAGGCCGGCGTGGACGGCTTCGAGCTTGGGATCGCTCCCCACGACCCGCTCGTGGACCTTGCGGAAGGTGGCGAGGAGAGGGGAGCCCAGGTTGGGCTTCCAGCCGGGGTAACCCTCGGTCTCGTCGACGCCCGCGCCGGCCAGCCCGGCGAAGGCGCGCAGGCGGCGCTTGGAATCCCGCATGGCCGAGGCGACCGAGCTGCGGAGGCTGATCAGGATGGAGAGGTTGCCGTTCGACGTGGCCGCGGTCGCCACGTTCAGGCTGGTCTCCACCAGGCCGGGGATGTCGTTGCTCATCACCTGGACGCCGTGAGGGAGGGCGTTCAGGAGGTCGAGCACCTTGCGGGTGGACTCGGCGGTCCAGACCCGGCCCGGAGCTTCTGCGGCTTCCGTGATCTCGATCGTCAGCCCCGGATCGGCCGTACGGATCTCGTCCAGAATGGCGGCGGCTTCCTTTTCAGCCGTCGCCTTGAAGGCGTCCCTGCCACCGGCGGGGACGGCCACGCGGGCCGTAGCCTCGCGGGCGATGGCGTTGTGCTTGTTCCCGCCCTGGAAGGCCGCGAGGTGGAACGGCGCCTGCTGGGCCGCCGCCAGAAGGGTGCGGGCGAGGAGCTTCACGGCGTTGCCGCGCTGGAGATGGATCTCCATGCCGGAATGGCCGCCTTTGAGCCCGGAGAGCTTCACGTTGAGAGCCACCGTCCCTGCCGGCACCGGCGCGGTCTCGACGGGCAAGGTCAGATGGCTGGCGGCGCCGCCGGCACAGCCCACGGTCACCGACCCCTCTTCTTCGGAATCCAGGTTCAGGAGCAGGCGCCCCTTGAGCGCGACGGCTTCCGGGTCCAGGGCCAGGACGCCGGTGAGCCCCGTCTCCTCGTCCACCGTAAAGAGGAGCTCCAGCGGGCCGTGGACGAGGTCGCCCCCTTCCGCCTCCATGATGGCCAGCAGGGCCGCCGCGCCGATGCCGTTGTCCGCTCCCAGGGTGGTGCCGGTGGCCTTGACCCATTCGCCGTCGCGGCGGGGGAGGATGGGGTCGCGATCGAAATCGTGCTCCGTTCCCGCGTTCTTCTCCGTGACCATGTCGAGATGCCCCTGGAGGACGACGATGGGAGCGCCCTCCTTGCCCGGAGAGGCCGGTTTTTCGACCACGAGGTTCCCCGTCGCGTCTTCCCGGTGGCGGAAGCCCCGGCGCGCGGCCACCTCCAGCACATATTGGCGGGCCCGCTCTTCCTGTTTCGAGGGGCGAGGAATGGCGAGAAGCGCATCGAAGTGCTTCCACAAGGCTTGCGGCTCGAGCTCGGCGACGAAGGACATGGGGGGCCTCCCGGTCTCAATGGGTCCAGAGGCAAGAATATACCGGGAGAGGGGCGGGCGGCCGGTGGTTCGGGGTATCCTGACTCCATGAACCCGCTTACCCCCGAGCTCTGGAACCGCGGCCTCCTCTACAAGGATTACCGGCGGACCATCCGCCGCAACGGCAAGGTCTTCGACGAGGTCTACCGCGACCCCGTCTACACCCCGGAAGACCTTGATTTCCTGCGCCAGCTCCCGCCCCTGCGGCTGCTCGCCATCAGCGAGGACTGGTGCCCGGACGTCTACCACACGCTGCCGTCGTGGGTGCGCATCGCCGAGCAGCTCCCCGGCTGGGAGATGAGGATCTTCTCCCGCGACCTCCATGCCGACCTCATGGGCTACTTCCTGTGGCGCAGCGACGCCCAGCGGATCCCCGTCTACGTTTTTTACGACGAGGAGGACCGGCTCCAGACCTGGTGGTCCGGCCGGGCCGCCGTGGCGCAGAAGTCCTTCGAAGAGTCCCTGGATGGCCGCGCCTTCGCCAAGCTCGAGCCGGAGGAGAGGAAGCGGGTGAGCGAGCTGTTCGAGGAGGGGTACCGCCGCGAGTTCCGGCGAGCGAACTTCGACGAGATCCTGACGCTTCTGCGGGCGTTCTTCCACGTCGGGTGAGGCGCGTGTCACTCCGGTTGGATGCCGTCCGCCGGGTCATGCCAAATTGGCGTCCTTGATCCCCAGGGGAAGAAGGATCTCCTGGGGAATTTCCCTGGCAAGCGCTTTGCTTCTGAGATTGCAGCGAGTAGGGAATGAAAGGAGACCTGAAGCGCTTATGAGCAATCCATCCAAGAGAAATCTGGCGACTTTCCTGCTGGTTCTAGGAGCCGTCGTCTTTGGCATGGTCCTGGCCGGAGGTCTGCAGCTGACCATTCCTGGAGTGGCCCAGGAGAACATGAACGCCAGCCTGTCCGCGACCCGGCTCGCGGCGGAGCACACCACCACTCTGCCCAGCTTTGCCGATCTGGCCCAGGCGGTGGACCCGGCGGTCGTATCCATTCAGTCGGCCACCATCGAGAAGGCTTCGGAGCGCCAGGGTGGCCAGGGCGGCTCGGATCCCTTCGAGTTCTTCTTCGGCCCCAGGAACCGCCAGCAGCAGCCCGGTCCCGGGGGTGAGAACGGCCAGCAGCCCGAGTACCGTTCGGACTCCGGCGGCAGCGGCTTCGTGGTCAGCCCAGACGGCCTCGTGGTGACCAACTTCCACGTCGTCGAGGGTGCGACCTCCGTCAAGGTGCACCTGGGCGACCGCGACTATCCGGCCACCGTCAAGGGGACCGACAAGGCCACCGACATCGCCCTGCTCAAGATCGACACCGGCCACCCCCTGCGCTACCTCGAGCTCGGCGACAGCGAGAGCGTCCGCGTGGGCGATTGGGTGATGGTGATCGGCAACCCGCTCAACCTCGACAAGACGGTGACCACCGGCGTGGTTTCGGCCAAGGGGCGCTCGATCGGCATCGGCGACGTCTCGTTCGAGAACTTCATCCAGACCGACGCCGCCATCAACTTCGGCAACTCCGGCGGCCCGCTGGTCGACATGCAGGGGCGGGTCGTGGCCATTGCCACGGCCATCAACTATGGCGCCGAGAACATCGGCTTCGCGGTTCCCGTCAACACGCTCAAGGAAGTCCTCCCCCAGCTTCGCGACAAGGGGAGGGTCAGCCGCGGCTACCTGGGCCTCGGCGTGCGCAACCTCGACTACACGCAGGCGCAGGCCTGGGGCCTGACCGAGACCGATGGCGCCCTCGTCCAGACGGTCGAGGACAGCGCTCCGGCCAAGGAGGCGGGCATCCAGCATGGCGACGTCATCCTCAAGGTCGACGGGCGCAAGATCAAGACCACCCGCGACCTCATCGGCTACGTCTCCAACAAGGGCCCCAACGCCACCGTGACGCTCGACGTCTGGCGCGACGGCAAGCTGATCAAGAAAGACGTCAAGCTGCGCGAGCGGCCGGGCCAGAACGACCAGGAGGCCGCCAACACCGAGCCCGAGGAAGATGGCGGGATCGAGTGGCTGGGCATCCAGTACCAGGATCTGGGCAACAACCTGCGCGGTGCCCACGGCGTGCCCGACGACGTCGACGGCATCGTGGTGACCAGCGTCGCGCCCACCAGCCCCCTGTACGACCAGTTCGTGCGGCCGGGCAGCATCATCAGCGAGGTCAACGGCCAGCCCGTCAAGGGGGTCGCCGAGTTCGAAAAGGCCGTCAAGAGTGCAAAGTCGGGGTCCTATCTCCGCCTGTACACGTTGCAGTTCGGCCAACAGCGCGGCCAGCGCGCGGCCAACTTCGCCGTGGTCCAGGTGCCGTAAGGCTCCGTTGAACCCTACGCAGCGAACGCAGCACGAGACACGACTCTTCTTTCCCGGTGGTAAGGCCGGCTCTCCGGAGCCGGCCTCTTCTTTGTTACACTGTGGAGAACCATGCCGAGACCAGGTGACAGCTACCGCGCCTCCATTCTGGTGGTCGACGACGAAGCCGCGATCCGCGACAGCCTCCACATGATCCTGGAGTACGAGGGGTACCGGGTGGACGAGGCGGGGAGCGGCTCCCAGGCCCTCTCCAAGGTGGCCGAACGAGCCCCCGACGCCGTCGTGCTCGACATCAAGATGCCCGAGATGGACGGCCTGGAGCTGCTCGAAAGCCTTGCGCGAGCGGGGCTACGACATGCCCGTCCTCATGATCAGCGGCCACGCCGACGTGGCCACGGCCGTCGAGGCCACCCGCCGGGGCGCCTTCGACTTCTTCGAAAAGCCCCTCCAGCGCGAACGCGTCCTCCTCTCGCTGCGCAACGCCGTCGAGGCCTGGCGGCTGCAGAGCGAGAACCGCAACCTGCGCGTCGAGCCCGAGCAGCTCATCGGCTCCGCGAACGTCATGCGCCGCCTGCGGGAGACCATCGACAAGGCCGCGCCGACCCCCGCCACCGTCCTCGTCACCGGCGAGAGCGGCACCGGCAAGGAGCTGGTGGCCCGGGCCATCCACCGCCAGTCCGCCCGCCGCGACCGCCCCGTCATCCAGGTCAACTGCGCCGCCATTCCCGAGGAGCTGATCGAGTCCGAGCTGTTCGGCCACGAGAAGGGGAGCTTCACCGGCGCCGTGCGCAAGCAGATGGGCAAGTTCGTGGCCGCCGACGGCGGCACCATCTTTCTCGACGAGATCGGCGACATGTCTGCCCGCACGCAGGCCAAGGTTCTGCGCGTGCTCCAGAACGGGGAGGTGGAGCCGGTGGGAGCCGAGAGGACGATCGAGGTGGACGTCCGGGTGGTGGCCGCGACCAACCGCAATCTCGAAGAGGAGATCGCGGCCGGCCGCTTCCGCGAGGACCTGTTCTATCGCCTGAACGTCATCCCCGTCCGCACCCCGGCTCTGCGCGAGCACCTGGAAGACCTCCCCCTCCTGGTCGAGCACTTCGTGCGCCGCTACGCCGACCAGAACAACTACAAGCCCAAGGAGTTCGGCCCCGAGGCCCTGGCGCATCTCAAGGCGCTCCCCTGGAAGGGGAACGTCCGCGAGCTCAAGAACCTGGTCGAGCGCCTGCTCATCCTCTCCGCCGGCGACGTCGTCAGCCGCGAGGACGTCCTCGCCGCCACCGGCGGCGCCCGGCCCGAGCTTTCCACCTCTCTCCTTGCTGTCCAGACGCTCCGCGAGTTCCGCGACCTGTCCGAGCGCATGTTCCTCCTCTACAAGCTGGAAGAGAACAACTGGAACGTCACCCAGACCGCCCAGGCCATCGACACGCCCCGGAGCAACCTCTACAAGAAGCTGGATCAGTACGACATCCACCGGGAGGAGCCTATTCGTGAGTCCTGACCGCCGACGGATCCTGATGCAGATGCTGGAGGAGAGCGGCGCCCTGCGCCGCGGCCACTTCCTCCTTTCCTCCGGCCTCCACTCCGAGGCCTACGTCCAGTGCGCCCTGCTCCTCGAAGACCCCGTGCGCGCCCGCAAAGTGGGCCGCGACCTGGCCGACCTGCTGCGCTCCTATCACCCGGACTCCGTGCTGGCACCCGCCCTGGGCGGCGTCATCATCGGCCACGAGGTGGCCGCCGAGCTGGGCGTGCCGTTCCGTTTCTCCGAGAGGAAGGGGGAGGAGATGGGCCTGCGCCGCGGCTTCACCCTCCGCCAGGGGGAGCGCGTGGTGGTGGTGGAAGACGTCGTGACCACCGGCCGCTCGACCCTGGAGACCGCCGCCCTGGCCACGGGCCGCGGTGCCCGTGTCGTCGCCATCGGCGCCATCATCGACCGCACCGCCGGCCGCGACCCCTTCGACGTCCCCTTCAAGTCCCTGCTCGAGCTCGACCTCCCCTCCCACGCGCCCGGCGACTGCCCCTCCTGCCTCAACGGCGCCCTGCCGGCCGAGAAGCCCGGCAGCCGCCCGGAAGCCGCGAGCGCCGAGCAGGAGCGGACGGAGGCGGAGAAGGAAGCGTAGGAGCACGCTCCGGCCGTCGGTGCCCGGGCGATCCGGTCCGAAACTTTGTAGGGGCGCAATTGTACGAGCCTCTCTCCATACCCGCCTCTGAGTGCCGGCTCTGGCTGAGCCCTCCGTCCGCGGGCTCGGCATAGCACCAGGGAGACTGCGAGCTTATCTTCGCATCTCTACACTGAACCGCGCGTCCGTCCGGAAAAGCTCAGTCGTACGGGGCACGCTGCCGCCGATCCCGAAGATGGCGATGTAGACGACTCTGGGATTGAGGGTGTCGTAGTCTACGGACGCCAGGGTGTTCGTCGCATCCCCGCCGGGGCCTCCCGCCTGCGAGGTGATCTGGAGGTAGAACACGGGCACGGTGAAGGTCAGCTTGTAGCTTCCCACTCCCTGTTTGACGATGGTGGCGTTCAGGTTGCCGCGCAGTAGCGTGGGGGCGGGCAGGGTACCATCGATCAACCCCCACTGAAAATTCTGGGCTTCGACCCCAGGGGTACCGAAAAGCGCCAGGCCAGCGATCAAACAAGCGAAAGCAAGCGTTCGTTTCATGGCTCCTCCTTAGAGATTCATCTCCTTTGGACGGCCGTACTCTCAAACTTCCCCTTACATCTCCCCCCTGAGCGCCAGCTGCGGATCCGTCCGGGCCGCCCGCCGCGCCTCCACCCGCGCGGCTTCGAGCGGCCACCCCTCGTCCGCCAGCTCCTCGGCGACCCGGTCGAGGTGAAACTCCAGCTCCTCGTCCACGTCCGCCGCCACCTGCGCGGCCGTCCGCCAGGGGAAACGGAACAGGCGGCCCGGTCCGGTGGGACCCGGCGATGGCGAGGACCCGCACGGGTATGGCGACGGCCCCAAGGGCAGCCCCGGGGAAGACAGCCGGCCCATCCACATTACGGTGGGCGTCACCAACCCGGAGCCGGTGCGGCAGGTGCAGCCCCGCTACACCGAGAACGCGCGGCGGGCTGGAGTCCAGGGCGTCGTGATCCTGGAAGCCATCATCGACGAGCAAGGGAACGTTGACAACGTGCGGATCCTGCGGGGCCTGCCCATGGGGCTCGACCGCGAAGCCGTGGCCGCCGTCCAGCAGTGGAAGTTCCGGCCGGCCAGGATGGCGAGCAAGCCGGTCAAGGTCTACTTCACGCTGACGGTGAACTTCACCATCCAGCACTGAGACCCCCCGCGCAGACACCACCCTCTCGCGGGATAGCTCAGCGGTTCGACCGGGGCGGCCTTTCGGGGCCGCCTTTTTTGCCAAGCCATAGCGACTTTGTAATGTGATGGCGGCTTCGTACTACAATCCGGCCACCGCCATGGCCACCCAGCCCCTCTCCAGCCGCCGGCGTTCCGGCAAGGACATGTCCCCCGGCTGTCTGATCCTGTTCTTCGCCGTCTTCCTCCTCGCCGGCCTCGCGGTTCTCTACTTCATGATCCTGGGGCCCGCGCGGGACTACGCCTCCTCGCGCTCGTGGGTGGAGACCACCTGCACGGTGCTGTCGAGCCAGGTCGGCGTGCATTCCGATTCGGACGGCTCCACTTACAGCGTCGACGTGGTCTACACCTACAGCATCAACGGGCGCGCCTATCAGTCGGACCGCTACGGGTTCCTCAAGATGTCGTCCAGCGGCCGCGCGGGGAAGGAGAAGACGGTGGCCCGGTACCCTCCCGGCGCGCGGGTGCCCTGCTGGGTCAATCCCGAGACTCCGGAGAAGGCCGTGCTCAGCCGCGAGCTTACCTGGGAGGTGCTGCTCCTGCTGCTGCCGCTCAGCTTCATCGGGGTCGGCGGCGGCGGGATGATCTGGGCTCTCAAGTCCATGGCGGCGGCCCGGTCCCGGGCGGCGGCCCCGCTCGCCGCCCAGGCTTCCTCCTTCGGCGTCGAGCCACCCGCCGCCGCCTCGAGCGGAACGCTGGAGCTGCGCCCCACGGCCTCACCGATGGGCAAGTTCCTCGGCCTCACGGCCATCACCGTTTTCTGGAACGGCATCGTCGCGGTCTTCGTCTTTCACGCCGTGGAGGGGTGGCGGTCGGGCCAGGGAGAGGGGTGTCTGACGGCCTTCCTGGTCCCCTTCGTGCTGATCGGGCTCCTCATCCTCTACGGGGCGGTCCACCAGTTCCTGGTGCTGTTCAACCCGCGCCCCCGTTTCACCATGAGCCCGGGCGTGATCACGACCGGCGGCACGGCCTACCTGGAATGGCGCTTCGCCGGCCGGTCCGGGCGGGTGCGCCGGCTGCGGGTGGTGCTCGAAGGGCGCGAGGAGGCGCGCTACCGGCGGGGGACGAGCACCTACACGGACAAGAACGTCTTCACCTCCCTGACGGTGATCGACGCCGCGGAGGCCTACACCATCGCCTCCGGCTCCACCAGCTTCCGGATGCCCATGGACACGGTGCCCTCCTTCCAGGCGGACAACAACAAGATCGTCTGGCAGCTCAAGGTGACCTGCGACATCCCCGGCTGGCCCGATTCGGAAGATGAGTACGAGATCGTGGTGAAGCCCGGCGGAGGAGCGTTCTGATGGGAAGAGTGTTCTGATGGACTACCTGGCGGTCGAGGTCCGGGACGGCGGGGCCGGCGGTGACGGCGCCAGTGCCTTCCTGCCCGGGGAGATGGTGGAGGGCACGGCCTCCTGGCAGCTCGACCGGGCCGCCGATTCCGGCAAGGTAGACAGCGCTGAGCTGCGGCTCTTCTGGTACACCGAAGGAAAGGGGGATCAGGACGTGGGGGTGGTCTCCGTCATCCCCTTCGCCAACCCCGGCCTCCAGGACCAGCGAGCTTTCCGGATCACCCTGCCGGACGGCCCGTTCAGCTTCTCCGGCAAGCTGATCTCCCTCTCCTGGGCCCTGGAGCTCGTGATCGAGCCGGGTTCGCGGGCGAGCCGCACGGTGATCACGGTTTCGCCCACGCGCGCGGAGATCCTCCTGCCGTCAGGTCCCTCGGGCCCCTCGGGGTAGCGGGCGGGACGGCCGAGTGCGCGCCCGCGACAACCCCTTCACCGCCCAGCGGGTCCTCGGGATCCGCTACCGCCTCGCCGGCACCACCTGGGAGGAGCTGACGGCCCGCCTCGAAGCCCTCCGCTTCCGCGCCGCCCTGGTGGGACCTCACGGCCACGGCAAGACGACCCTGCTGGAGGATCTCGGAGAGCGCCTCGCCGCACGGGGCCTCCGCGTGCGCACGGTGACCCTCCACGAAGGGGACCACCGCCTCGGCGCCGCCCAGCGGAAAATGCTTTTTCACAATCTCGCCCCCGCGGACGTCCTACTGTTGGACGGTGCCGAGCAGCTCGGGCGCCTCCCCTGGTTGGAGCTCCGGACGCGGACCCGGGCGGCGGGCGGGTTGGTCATCACCTCCCACCGCCCGGGTCTCCTCCCCACCCTTCACCACTGCCGCACCACGCCCGGGCTGTTGGCGGAGATCGTGCGGGATCTGGGAGGAGACGATGGAGCAGCGGGGGAGCTCTTCGAGCGGCACGCCGGCAACGTGCGGGATGCTTTGCGGGCGATGTATGACCGGGCAGCTCTTGCCCGTGCGACCTCACCCCAACCCCTCTCCTGAAGCCCCCACCCGGGCATTTATGCCATGTCATTCCACCAGGTAGAGACAGGAAGAGCAATTATGCTCGCAGTCGCCTCACGAGCATTTCCCTTGCAACATTCCGAGCGCAAAACCCGCCTCTCCCCAAGCATTCTCCGCGGCTCGGCCCGGAATCAGAGCCTCCGCCCGGGCCACACCTGAAAGCCGCGAAGACCGCCGGAGATCCCGGGAGGCGATCCATGCGCCTCGCCCTCCGTGCTCTTGCTCCGGCCCGCGCTCCGGCGCCAACCGGCACGGCTCCCGCGCCTACTGGGACCGGTCCTGCAACACAAGGCAAGGCTCCCGCACCACTACCCCTCACTCCCGCACCACTACCCCTCACTCCCGCAACATTCCCCCTCGCTCCCGCAACACGACAACCTCCTCCCGCATCACAAGGGAAGGCTCCCGCATCATTCGGCTCTCCGAGTGCAACACAAGGGAAGAGAGGTACATCATTCCCCCCTCCTACCGGGACCGCTCCCCTCTCTCCCGAGTCCCGCGGCATCAGGGGGGAATGTGTCACCAAGAAGGGGGAATGATGCGGCGCGAAGGGGGAATGATGCGGAAGCCGTGCCGCGCCGCTCACCAAGACAGCCGAATGATGCGGGACGAAGGGGCGCTGGCTCCCCCCTCTTACCCAGTGATGCAGATCCCTTGGGCGGAGGCCCGGAATTCTTCCCCGGACCCGCGGGAGGAGAGGGCGGGCTCGCAAAAACGCCGCCGAGCCTGCCGTGAAGAGCCCCGGCTCCCCCGGTAACGCATCCGGCGACCGCCTCTCGCGATTGCCGTGGCGCCGGCTCGATCCCCGAAACCGTGGGCTCAGGGACAGCCAGCGCATCCCCGATCCTTCGCGCCTCCCTGGGACCGCCGGCATCCCTGCCGGCCCTCTAACCAAAAACGTCGCAGACGCCTGCGTTCTGTGCGGCCCAACGGGTCGCGAGATCTCAGCCCAGGGCATCGACGGCCGCAGGCCGATGCCCTGGGTCAGCTTGCCGATGATTAGAAGCAAGCGTAGGATTGAAGCTACGTGAAATCAATATGTTACGTCGGCAGTGGCTGTCGTTCCCAGCAGTGCGGGAGCTCATCGAACGAATGGGAGTCAAGCCATGACCAATCTCATGTCTTACAAGGGCTACACGACAACCATGGTCTTCGACGCAGCAGACAAGATCATCGTTGGCCGCGTCCAGGATCTGGACGACATCGTCTCGTTCCACGGCGAGTCGGTGTCCGAGTTTGAAGCGAACTTTCATGCTGCGATCGATGACTATCTCGCCGCATCCAAGGAGTTGGGGTCTGCTCCAGAGAGGCCCGCGAGCGGCAAAGTCATGTTGCGCATCGCACCAGAGGTTCATGCAGCTGCCCTCAAGGCTGCCGCTCGAAGCGGAACCAGTCTCAACAAATGGGCTGAAAGCGCGCTTGGCAAGGCAGCGAGAAAGGTACCCACTCGTGTCGCTGCACGCAACGAAGCCTAAGAACGTCTCCGACGCCTGCCTTCTGTGCGGCCCAACGGGTCGCGAGATCTCAGCCCAGGGCATCGATCGGCCTCCGGTCAATGCCTGGTGACGACGCCAGCCGTGCGGCCGGCATCTTCAAGCACGCGACCTGCCACACCTTGCGCCACTCTTTCGTTGGCCTAGCGCCGAAGCCCTGTCGCCTTTGCTCTTTCTTCTTACACGACACGAGCTGTCGGTAAGACATCTTGGGACAAAAGAGCGCAACTTCAAGGCATACAAGGGGATAGGCGGGCGAGAGGGACGGGGCAGGCGTGCTTACCGACAGATTTTCTGACGGATAACGCTCCCTGCTCCGGAGCCGGCTGGCGGCCTATCCGTCAGCCGAAGCCGCAAACCGCTGTCGGATAAACGTCTCGCGAGTCTCCCGATACGTCATGTAACTCCCACCTCCCTCGCCGTTCCCAGGTCCTCTTCCTGGCGCCATGCCGTCGTTCTTGACGAAGCCCAAGAAGGGGAGTAGAGTTAACCATCATGTAAATAAGTAGCTTACGCCGTTCCTGGTGCCGAGACTTTCTGTTTGTAAGTAAGCCTGGATGGAGAGGCCGGAAGGGTGATCCAAAGGTTCGGCGAAACCTGCAGGATCATGTGAACGCTGGTAAACGAGATGGAAGAACAGCCCTATCCACCTAAGGTCAATGAGGTCTTTCGCTGGTTCGGCGCAGCCGCGCACAACGCGCAGCTGTTCGAAGCGGACCTACTGAGCCTTCGGCTAGTCGCAGCTGCCGTTGACGGTCAGGCGGTCACGGAGGGAGAACTCCGAAGCCTCGAGGCCGCTCTCTCTCGCAAGACGCTTGGCCAACTGATGGTAGTTCTCAAGACCCGGGGCGACTTTTCTCAAACCCTCGAGGATGACTGGGCAAGGGCGTTGGATCGGCGCAACTATCTGATCCATCGCTTCTTCTGGGCTAACGCGGTAAGGTTATACCAGGCCGACGGATGTGACGCGCTTGTCTGCGAGTTGCAAGAACTCGCGACCCTTTTCGCATCGTGTCAGGAGAGTGCCCGACAGGTGGTAGCGCAGCTGATCACCTCGCTTGGCGTGGACCGGGCGGAGTGGGATGCGGTCATGCAGCGCGAGCTCGACCTTCTCTTCGAGGAGGAGTCGTGAGATGCCGCCCGCTCAAGCCGCGTCAGCGGGCCGGCAGGAGATAGCGGACCTTCTGGGAGGAGTGTCATGGGTGATGAAGAATTCCTCGGAACCACTTGTCTAGCGGTAACATCGCCGAACCCTCGCTTCGAGCGGACCGGCGGGCGACCGGTTGGGCATGCAGAAGCGTCCGTGGCCGCCGGCCGCTCAAGCGGATCAGCGTTATGCGCAGCGAGAGTCGGAGCGTGTCTCCGCAAGGCGTGATAAACGTATGTAAGGAATGTGAGGTTTCTGATGGGAAGCGACGAGTCTGGCATCGGCCAAACGGTGAAAAAGTGGGATGTCTTCATTAGTCATGCCAGCGAAGACAAGCAAACCGTTGCTATTCCGCTCGCAGACTGCCTCGAACGGGCTGGACTTCGCGTTCTGGCTGGATGTACACGTGCTTTCGTTGGGAGATAGCCTTCGTGAGAAGATCGAGGAGGGACTGGCAGCTAGTCGCTTCGGGGTCGTCATAATAAGCTCCGCATTTCTCAGCAAGAGATGGCCTACCAGGGAGCTCAATGGCTTAACGGTTCTTGAAGATGACGGAGCGAAGGTGATACTGCCCATCTGGCATAAAATTTCCAAAGAACAACTTGCACAGCACTCCCCGATTCTCGCGGATCGACTTGCGGCCGATACTTCCAGGGGGATAGCCTCTGTCGCATCCGAAATTGTTGACGTCATTGTTTATCAGTCTAACAGTCCTGCGACAACATCGCCGACTCTCGCTCGAATGTTTGTTAAGTTATTACAAGCTGGACCAATTGCAGAAGATATTGCGGAGTTTCTCCGTTACCACCGCAAGATTCTGACGTCAGCCTTCGGCTGGGCTGACGTCGGTCAACTCGTATTTAGTGCGAAGGAGGGTTACACCTTTTTTGGTGTCAAGGGCTACACAGCCCGCACTATAACCGTCTACGGCTTGGCATTCGGCCCCTCTTGTGGCCCGCTCTTTAAAGATTCCTGTCCTGTTGAATGGTTGGGTGACCTTATTGAATGCGTCAAAACCTCTAACCTGCAAAATGTGGCTTTCTCTCGAGAGCCTGGATGGGATATTGAATATGAACGTACAGTAATCCTTGCTGGTCGTCGTGATGATTTCAGTAACGATGACCAAGCAAGTTTACGGCAGCTCAACAAGCTTCTCGACGAGAATGGCATCAAGGTGCGTTCCTACGATTGGCTTATCGATGCTTGCCTTCAAATTCAAGGTCGTGAAAGAGGATCATGACGGATGCGCCTAACCCTCGCTTGGAACGGACCGGCGGGCGACCGATTCGGCATGCAGGAGCATCCGTAGCCGCCGGCCGCTCAAGCGTCAAGCGTTGGGCGTTTGGATTAACTGTCGGAAGGAGATAGAGATGCGAGTGACTATGTTGCTTCTACTTCTTGGGTTGTTCTCGGCGTGCTCGACAACTCAGAGCGCGCCAGCCCCTGCAGGAGCTAGCGCTTCAGCTCCTTCAGGTGCTGATGAGGCTGCCATAATGTCAGGCGCAAAAGTAGGCCGTAGCCCAGGTGACAGAGTTCATGAATTACACCAGCGTTTCCAGTCTATACTGGCCGAGAGGCTCAAGAAGGCGAATGTCGAAGTAAGCGTTGATAGCGGCATGTTGCAACGGGATTTTCTCCTTAATGGAGCCCGAAGATTGGTAGAGGATCGAGCGAGCAGTGACGCTATCAGTCAGGCTGAGCAGGATGTCGTTCGGTTTGCAGATGCATTAATTGAGAACGCGACTCCGACTGAAACCGGGAGGCGCATCGGTGAAGGAACATTTTCCAAGGTTCGCGATTTGTTGTGCCCACTCTATCCGTTTTGCTGAGCAACAGGACTATGGATATGGACCCACAAGTTAAGCTGGCATTCGAGTTCGCGAGCGAGGTGTCGAAGCAGCTGATTACCCTCGCGTCTGGTATCCTGGCGTTGAGCCTTACTTTTGCCAAGGACATAATTAAGACCCCAACTCGAGGTCAACTAGCGTTGTTAGCTTCATCATGGAGTCTTTACTTCGTCAGCATTCTGGCAGGGATAATGTCTCTCATGGCTCTTGCCGGAAATCTGGCCCCCCTAAGGAACCCGGCCAAAGTTATAGGTATAGGTGATAATGCACGTTTTCTGGCTGGGATTCAGATTGTGGTCTTCGCCCTAGCAACGCTGCTCTTCATCGTCACAGGCGTGCACTCCCTGGTTAAGTTTAAGGGAGAATCTACGCCCAACCCAAGCGCTCCACCGGACGCCCACCGCGCTTCACGCGATCGTCGCCGGTGAGCTTGTGCTCGTTATACGACCAACAGGATGTGTGATGCCAAGCCGACCGATTGATCCGCGACGTCCTTTTGAGGACTGGGAGGGGAACAACATAGCGCTAGCTTGCCCAGTCTGCGGAAAGGTATACGTCGTGAGTGGGCTCATACATAGAGGTGAGCGGCGTTGCCCGATTTGCAACGAATCAACGGGGCGTGTGACGATCGACGGCGCTCACGCTGAGGTAGAGTGGCGCATTCCAAGCGACTGAGGTACTCGCAATGGGAACCAGCGTAAGTAAGATCCCGGCTCTCTATATCAGTCTTGACGCAGTCAAACGCGATGTAGCTCTTTCTCCGGGTGCTCGTGGTGCTCGAAAGCTACTTGTAACAGAGGTATACCCAAGGAAGGAGCAGCCTGCGGTTGATCCCGTATGGGAACCCCCATCTGATGGTAGCCTGTGTCCGGTTCAAGAGACCAAGGACACGGAGGTAGCTGTCTTCAATGAGCGAACGGCTCAGGATCGACACTACCATCAGATCGGTACGGAGATTTACATGCTTCTCGAAGGCAAGATGCTCATTGAGGTAGAAAATCAGCCCTATTGGCTTCAAGCAGGTGACATGATTGTTATAAGTCCAGGTGCCTGCCACGAAGTAAAACCCCAGGGTACAGAGTTCCTCTGTCGCGTGGTCACGGCGAACTGCGGAGGAGCTGAGGACAAGCTTCTGTGCTAGCCAGGTTCGGATCACATGCTGAGTCGCTGCTATGAAAAACGTATAACCCCGCCGATCGAGCGGACGGAAACCGCAAACAGCGCGGTTCCCGCCGCTCATCGGCATCGCGTTCGGCGGCGGAACGGCGTGAGGTCAATATGCTAGGCGCAAGCCCCCCGAATGGAAAAAAGGAGGTAGGTGGTTCATCTGCGTGGCTGCTAGGCGCGTTAGATGGCCTTGTGAGCCAGTTTAGTGATGCTCTCGCCGAGTTCTTTAGACAAGACAACTGTCGGGTGTCCTTGCTTCTGGATATCAAAGGGCAGGGAATCTTCATCTTTGGCAGCCGTAGCCTGCTACGTGGAAAAGAGCAGGTAGTTGAAGCTCTCGCCAGCAATTGGGGAAAGGCAAAGCCTGCAGATTTAGCGGTAGTGACCGACCTAATTGCCTTTCTTTATAGGAATGAATCTGTTCACGCTTGGTTTGTCGAGATACCCCCTAATCTCTGCTCACGACCCAGAAAAGGTTCCAGGTGATTGGAGAAAGCTGTAGGCGTGTGGGCTCGTCCTGGGCGGGATTTCGCTGGAATTCGCCCTCCAATCATCTAAATCGATCGACGCGATACCCACCCGTGGGTGATAAGGGACGCTTCAGGCGAGCTCCCAGCGCTGCTTCTGAAGAGAATGGGAGCGAAATCGGCCCAGCGGATACACCCCTTCCGAAGACCTTCAGAGAAGGTCGCTTTGGAACCCCCGTTGAGACTTTGCTCAGCTACCCGGCCACGAACGGCAAGGCTGGCGGGAAGCTCCCGGTCGGGAAGGGCACCAGCCGGTTCCCGGCGCGGAGTTTCTCGGAGGCCTCGCGGAAGGCGGCTACGAACCATCCATACATTTCGTAGAGCTCGAGGCGGATCGCCTTGCTGGCCGCGTGGAACAATGGGGCCGGTGATTTCTTCGGCTTTTTGGGACGGCCGAAGGGATGTTGTCCTCTAATGGCGGACGCTCCCAGAACCTGGCTTCCGGTGCGCTGGCGGCGAATGGCGGCTTCCAATTCAATGTCGGCGATCAGGTCGGTGACGAGCTTCCTCTGTTTCTCCTCAGGTAGATGCTTCCAGCAGGGCAAGGGAGAGAGCGAGAGGGTTTCGAGCGTCGCGAAGCGCGTTTGGTCGAGCTTCTCGCCGCGGCGCCGGGCAGCGTAGGCCTGGGTTTCGTCGAACCAGGTGCCGGTCACGGTCTCACCGGTCAGGAGCGCTTGCGCGCAGTGCACTCCCGGCCACTGGGTGATCTTTTCGACGAGTCCCTCCTTGACTCCATGAGCGAGGACGTAGCGGAACCTCTCAGTCTGGGCAGCCTCTTCGGAGCTGATCACGATGGCCTGGTAACGCCTCGCCCAGATCTTGTCGCGCCAGCCGACGAGTCGGCCGATCTTCCGCGCCAGGTTGGAGTTGACGTAGCGCATGAAGCGGGAGAGCTGGAGGGCATCCTCGACGTCCAGGATCAGGTGGAAATGGGAAGAGAGAAATGCGTAGGCGCAGACGCGGATCGGGTACAACCGCTGGGCCCGTCCCAGGACTCCGACGACGAGGTCGTTGACGGCCGGGGTGGGGCGAAGGAGGAAACGGCTGTGGAGGGTGCGGCAGGTGACCTCGACGAGGGCGCCGCCTTCGGGGATGAACCGGAGTCTTCTCATGCCCCCAATAGACGTAAAAATTTTGGTAATTAAGGGGAATGCCCGTCCCGCTTGAGTTTGCGGAGGGCAAAATGTCTCGCTTCGACATTTTTAAAACGGTAGTGGCTCGGGAGCGGGGCGCTCGGGGGTCCGCGAGGTACCGGTACTTGGTGCCGGAGGGTTCGTCTGCCAGCATTCCCTGGGGAATACCCCCGGGGGGGCCACTATGCCATCTTTGAGAGCTCGTGTCCGTGTGAGTTCAGGTTCGAGCTCGTCGTGACGAAGGACGGCTATCGCGAAACCCGAATCCGGAAGACAGCAGAGGAAGCGAACTCCATGAGCCGGCTCGATGTTACACTCGTGGCAACGGTTTCCGCCGTGTTATCAGCGCCGGGAGACGCACGGCGCAGGGAAGGCACCTAAATCTATGGCTGTCAAGATATCGCTGGAGCCTCAGGTGCTCTTCTTCGATCCAGCACAGCTGGAGAGATGGAGAGGCGGCGACCGGGATTACTGTTCGGACCCGGTCTGCCGCAGGCTAGACGGCTCAGCCGGCTTCGGTGAATTCGTGGTCGGCAGGCACTTCGAGGAACTTGGGTACAATTGGGTCTTCCACGACTACGATCTCTTTGGTACGAACAGGCATGGAAAGTATCCGAGGTCGGAAGCCGTATTGCGGAACTACTTCGGTGAGGAGAAGCTGAGAGCAGCACGCAGTCTCCACGATGTTCTCCTACCTTTCCGAAAGCCACGGCATGTCACAATAGAAACTCCAGATCTGCTCATCTTCAAGCCCGATGGATCCGAGGTCAGGTTTGCTGAGTGCAAACGTACGGATACGAGAGATAAGATAAACAACCGGCAGGCGATCGGCCTTTTCCTCATCGCAGCAGTACTGGATTGTCCTGCTGATTTCTTTTTAGTGGCCCCACGCGACTCATCACCGTCCTTGAAGCCGGTCGAGGTCGTATTTCCTTGTCTGTCATGAGCCCAAGTCGCCGCGTTCTAGGGTGGCACTTTTAGCGATCTCGGACTACCATATCGCGCGATGACTTTCGATACGATTCTCTCTTTCGTTTTTCTTGCTCCAGGTGTGGCCGGCCTGGTGTGGTCACTAGACTTGATCTCTAGAGCTCGCGCCACGGAGCAGTGGCCTAGAACCGTGGCCAAGGTCGAGCTCTCCTGGGTGAGCGCCCATGAGGGGGAGGAGGGCACCAGGATCTACGAACCGAACGTGGCCTATCGCTACTTCCTCGATGGGCGCGAAATCGTGGCACAGAGGATCAGGATGGGTGGGGTCTTTGGCTTTTCGTGGCGCGGGCCTGCCGAGTCTCTGGTACGCCGGTACCCGACAGGCACCGGCGTCACGATTGCGTACAACCCCGACAAGCTCGACGAAGCTGTCCTGGAGCCCGGCTCGACTCGAACCGGGTGGGGTGGTGTAGCGCTGTTCCTCACCTGGATTGCTCTCTGCATCGCGTTCATTGTCAGGTAGTATTTTCATAGCGGCCTTTCGGGATGTTGTAGGATCACAATGCCTTCCCCTTCCACACCTCTCCGCGACACGCTGCTGGCGCTCCAGCAGCGAGATCTCGCGCTACGCGCCGAATTGGAGGCCGAGGGCACGCTATACGAGGGCTACCAACCGCGCATGGAAGCGGTTCACCGTGACAATGCGAAACAGTTGCGAGAGCTGATCGAGCGCTTTGGCTGGCCCAACGAGCGCCTGGCCGGTCATGACGGCGCTGAAGCCGCCTGGCTGATCGCGCAGCATTCGATCTCCGAACCGGACTTCATGCGCGGCTGCAGCGAGCTGCTGGAGAAAGAAGTTGCTTCCGGTGGCGTCCCGCCGTGGCAGTCTTTGCGGCCCGAAGGGTCGCGAGATCTCAGCCCAGGGCTTCGGCCGGTAGGCCGATGCCCTGGGGAGAAAATGCAAAGAGGGCAACGCGGCCTGAAGGGCCGCCAGAGATCTTTTGAGTCGGGGTCGGCTCGATTCGCCCAGGTTCTCGCTGCCCTTCAGGCCGCAGGACTGTAGAGGCCTGTTGACCCAGGGCATCGGCCTACCGGCCGAAGCCCTGGGCTGAGATCTCGCGACCCTTCGGGCCGCAAACAGGCCTATGGAGAGCAGAAAGGCACGGACAGAAATGCAAAGGGCAAAAGACATGAACGCAAACCAACGTGAAGAATTGCTTGGAACATTAAAGGCCCGTTTTGAGAAGAACATGAGCCGCCATAAAGGTCTTGAATGGGCCAAAGTGCAAGCGAAGCTGGAAGCCAGCCCTGAAAAGCTGCGGTCACTCAGCGAAATGGAACGGACGGGCGGTGAACCGGACGTCGTTGGTCACGACAACAAGACGGGCGAGTACATTTTTTACGATTGTTCGGCGGAAAGCCCGAAGGACCGGAGAAGTTTTTGTTACGACCGTGAAGCTCTGGAGTCAAGGAAAGAAAACAGACCAGAAAATAACGCTATGGATATGGCGGCCGCCATGGGCGTCGAGCTGTTGACGGAGGAGCAATACCGGGAGCTCCAGAAGCTTGGCAAGTTCGATCTGAAAACATCGAGCTGGGTGAAAACGCCTCCCGAGATTAGAAAGCTCGGCGGCGCGCTCTTCTGCGATCGCCGCTACGACCATGTTTTCGTGTATCACAACGGGGCGTCCTCTTACTACGCCGCGAGGGGGTTTCGTGGCTCGTTGAAGGTCTAGATTTTCGCCCCTGCGACCGTGGCCTGGCTACGGCCACGGTCGCGGCCCGGGCGTCAGCTCCCCATCAAACCAATCACCCGGCCGTCCACCAGGTCCATGCGGACGGCCTGAGGCGTGGCGGGAAGGCCGGGCATGCGGATGATGTCTCCCAGGAGGGCGACGACGTAGCCGGCGCCGGCGGCGAGGATGAGGCGGCGGACGGTGACCTCGAAGTCCCGGGGGCGGCCGGCGAGGGCCGGGTTGTCCGAGAGGGAGGATTGGGTCTTGGCGATGCAGACGGGGAGGCCTTCCTGGCCGAGCTTCTGGATCAGCTTGAGGTCGCGCTCGGCGGGAGCGGTCCAGGCCACGCCGCGGGCGCCGTACATGGCGCGGGCGATCTTCTCGACTTTGGCCTTGACGGGCTCGCCGAGGTCGTAGAGCGGGGTGAAAGACTGGGCCTTGGCATGCTCCACCACGGCGCGGGCGAGCTCGACGGCGCCCTCGCCGCCGCGGGCAAAGTGGTCCGCGAGGGCGAAGGGCACGCCCTGGCCTTCGCAGTCCTGGCGGATGACGGCGATTTCCTCGTCCGAATCGGTACCGAAGCGGTTGAGGGCCACCAGGGGGGTGTAGCCGAAGGCGCGGGCGCTCTCAACGTGCTTGCGCAGGTTGTCCAGCCCCCGCTCGACGGCGGCCGGGTCGGCCTCGGCCAGCCTGTCCTTGGCCACGCCGCCGTGGAGCTTGAGGGCGCGCACGGTGGCGACGATCACGACGGCGGCGGGCTCCAGGCCGGCGGTGCGGCACTTGATGTCGAAGAACTTCTCGGCGCCGAGGTCGAAGGCGAAGCCGGCCTCGGTGATCACCCAGTCGGAGTGGGCGAGGGCCATTTTGGTGGCGATCACGGAGTTGCAGCCGTGGGCGATGTTGGCGAACGGCCCGCCGTGGACGAAGGCGGGCACGCCCTCGCCGGTCTGGACGAGGTTGGGGAGCAGGGCATCTTTCAGGATCACCATCATGGCGCCCACGGCCTGGAGGTCGCCCGCGGTGACGGGCTGGCCACTGGTGGAGAGGGCGACCACGAGCCGCGAGAGGCGGGCGCGGAGGTCTTCGGCGTTCTCGGCCAGGCAGAGCACGGCCATGACCTCGGAGGCCGCCGTGATGTCGAAGCCGGACTCGCGAGGGACGCCTTCAGCCGGGCCGCCCAGGCCGAGGACGACGTTGCGCAGGGCGCGGTCGTTGACGTCGAGCACCCGCCGCCACCAGACCCGCCGCGTGTCGATGTTCAGCGCGTTCCCCTGGTGGAGGTGGTTGTCGAGCAGACTCGCCAGGAGGTTGTGGGCGGCGGTGATGGCGTGGAAGTCGCCGGTAAAGTGGAGGTTGATGTCTTCCCCCGGAACCACGACCGCCCGTCCGCCGCCTGTGGCCCCTCCCTTCATGCCGAAGATGGGGCCGAGCGAAGGCTCGCGCAGGGCGAGGCACGCGCGCTCACCGATCTTGGCAAGGCCCTGGGCGAGGCCGATGGAGGTGGTGGTCTTGCCCTCGCCGGCTGCCGTGGGCGTGATGGCCGACACCAGCACCAGCCGCCCCTTGGGACGGTCCCCGGCCCCTTCCAGAGCCGCCAGGCGGACCTTGGCCTTGTCTTCACCGTAGAAGATGACGTTCTTGGGATCGATTTGCAGGTCGCGGGCGACCTCGGCGATAGGGCGCGGAGCGGATGCTGGAGTCAAAGGGGGGTCTCCTTGGGAGGTGTTCTGAAGGGTTCCTGCCTGAATGGTTCCTGGTGGTTCGCGGGGGGAGGATATAACAGCCCCGCGCCCGAACCCTCACCCCTGGCCCCTCTCCCGGCCCGCCACCCACCCTGGCCGGGGAGAGGGGGACGCTCCATGACCGTTTGGTGCTTTGTAGGGTGCGCTGTGCGCACCATGACCGTCGTTGAAGGTGCGCATAGCGCACCCTACGATCTCTGTCTTTCCAGTCAAATTCCCCCTCTTCCGGTGAGGGGGGAAGGGAGGGGGCGGGAGAGGGGGCCAGGGGGTGAGGGTTCGGGCGGCTGTCGGTTTTTCCCGACGATCCCGTCGTCTTTTGAGGACGTTTTCCATCCCCCAAATCCGATTTCTCCTGGGGCTCAACCCTGGCACCACCTTTGCCGTATACAGAGAGCAGCAAGCAGGTGAGGGGAATGAAACCTTTGAGTCGTTGTAACCATCGAAGGGGTTGACGAGCCTGAGAAGGAGTGGCGTGAACTTCAGGGAAAGGCGGAACGGTCATGACGAAAGAATTCGTGAAGATGTTGACTCTGTCCCTCACGTCCGTTCTGCTGCTCATCGCGGCGGCCACACTCTCAGCCTCGGGGATGTAACACCCCTGGCTCGATATGAGGCTCCGCTCCCAGGTAGTCTTGGGGGATGGAGTTGACGGATACGAAGACGAGTACCTTGGCAGTAAACCAACCCGGCTGGACAGGCTTCCGCCCCTCCCTGCCGGTTCTCCTTCTGGCGGCCCTCCTCCCACACGCCGTGCCGGTGCCTTGCGCCGGCCGGCTCCTGCCCATGGCGATGCACAGCCAGAGCCTGAGCCTGCCGGGAGCGCCTGCCGCCGTCATCTCGGCGGACCTGGACGGCGACGGCCGGCGCGACCTCGTGGTGGTGGCCGCCTACAACCAGTGGGACGAGATCGCCATCACCGAGAGCAGCACCATGGACGACGTCCAGGGGCTGGTGGATGTGATGACCATCGTGCCGGCGGTGATCGACCGCCGGGAGCTGCGGGTCTACCGCGCCCAGGGGGACGGCACCTACGCGCCGCCCCGCACGATGGCGCTGCCGCTCTCCGTGCTCTCCCTGGAAGCCGGCCCTGCCGGCACGCCCGCCGTGGCCTTGACGGACGAGGGCGCGAGCGTGCTGCGGCTGGACGCGGACGGCGTGCCCCGGCTGGAGCCCTGGATCGCCGATCCGCCGGTGATGGCGGGCACGGCCAACTTTCTGGGGGACCTGAGCCTGATGAAGGACGTCAACGGCGATGGGGTGCTGGACTTTTTGCTCCCGGCGCGCGGTGGCCTCGCCGTGTACCTGGGTCGGGAGGAACAGAAGGGGCTGGCCCGGAGGGCGGCCTCGCGCTTCCCGGTGCCCGGCGAGGCGTACCGCTCGACGGACGACCTCGAGCGGCGCTATCCGCTGCCGCAGGTGAAGGACGTCACGGGAGACGGCCGGCCGGACCTTGTCTTCCGCGACCCCGTGCGGCGCTGGCGTTCCGTGTGGGTGGCCCGCAACAACGGCCAGGGGCGCTTTCTGCCTGCCGCCGAGGTGGTGCTGGGCACGGGCGACCCCAAGGCGCCGAATCCCGTCTGGCTGGGGGATCTGGAAGGGAACGGTCTCGCCGAGGTGGTGTTCCGCCAGAGCCTGGACGATCCCAAGGCCAAGGGGATCCGCGCGGAGATGGAGCAGGCCCGCGAGCCCCGCGGGCGGCTGACCTTCCGCCGCCTGGGCAAGGACCTCGCGCCCGAGAAGGCGCCGTACCGCACCTTCGACGTCACCGGCTGGGGGTTCGAGTCCGCGGACGCCGACATCGATCTCCCCGGCGGCTTCCAGGACCTGAACGGCGACCGGCGGCCCGACCTCGTAACCATCACCATGGACGTGGGCATCCCCAAGCTCTTGGGCAGCCTCGCCACCAAGAACCTGACCGTGGGGCTCGACTTCCACGTCTGGTGCCAGCAGAAGGACGGCGCCTTCCGGGCGATCAAGGGGCTCGACCTTTCCGGAAGCTTCCGCTTCGATCTCAACAACCTGCGCGTGAGCCAGCTCTCCCTTTTCTCCGGGGATTTCGACGGCGACGGCCGCGCCGATTTCGTCCAACTCGGCCGCGGCAAGAAAGTGAGCATTCACCGGGGCCGCGCGGATTGCTCCTTCCCGGGAAATCCGGACCTGACCTTCAACCTGCGAGAAGAGCCCCGGGATCTTTCCCTGGTCCAGATCCGCGACCTCGACGGCGATGGGAGATCGGACCTGATGATCGTTCAGCCCCAGAGGGCGTCGGAAGAGGGATTCGTGCCGCCGGTGCGGTTGGATCTTTATTTGAGCGGGGGTGGGAAGTGAGTCACCTCACCCCCGGCCCCTCTCCTAAAGGAGAGGGGAGAAAAACAAACTCGACAAACTTAAAGCCCCTCTCCTTTAGGAGAGGGGTTGGGGTGAGGTCGCGGAGGCAAGGACGCTCGGTCTGGGCTTTCCTACTCTTTCTCCTAATCCCCTCATTCCTCACCGCCCAAACCTTCACCACCCCCCTCCCCGGCACCCTCGTCCGTGCCACCGCCGCCACGGGTCCGGAAGGCCGCCCCGGCATCGCCCTGCTGGTGGCCGCGAACAAGGACGGCAAGGGTGCCAAGACGCTCCTTTTCCTCGATCCCGAGCGGCGGGCGTTGACGCGCCTCGCCACGGGTCTGCACGAAGAGGTCAACACCGTGGTGGGTTTCGATCTTTCGGGCGCCGGCTCGCCGGCCGCCGCCGCGCCCATCGCGGGCATGCCGGGCGTGCTGTTTACTGCCAACGGTGGGGGAGCGCGGAAGGTGCTGGACGAGCCGAACGTGGATTTGCGATCGGTGATGGGGAGCTTCCTGGGCCGGCCGTGGATCGCGGCGGCGCGGTCCGGTTTGCTGGAGCTGTTCGGTGTGGTCTCCGGCGGCGGCCTCACCCGGCAGAAAACCTTTCCATTGCCTGTGAAGGCCGAGCGCCAGCGCTGGGGCCTGCGCCTCACGAGCCCGCCGGTGACGCTGCTGACGGGGGAGCCCGCCCTGTTCGCCGTGGGGCCGCAGGAGGTGGGCAGGGGAAGGATCCAGACCCTGCTCCTGCCAGCCGATGGAGAGGCGTTCGAGTCCTGGTCGCGCCTGCCCGCGGGCGAGCGCCTGGTTTCCGACCGGCGCTATCTGCGGGTGGACGGCGCCCCGGCCCTCGCGGCCACCTCGTTCGAGAAGATCGGGATTCTGGCCCGCAAAAGGTTTCGATTGTTCCTGCTCGACCGCGACCGTTCCCGCAAGGGTTCAGGCCCCACCTTTTCCGCCGATACCGACTGTCCTCTCTGGTTCCCCCTGGATCCCGAGGCCGTGGACGCGGACGGCGACGGCCGGCAGGATCTCGTGCTGATCCATCCGAGCGGAATGCGAGGCCATGAGGTCATCGTCTCCGCCTACCGAGGCCTCGGAGGGGGCCGTTTCGATCCCAAGCCCCGCCGCTGGAAACTGGACGACGAGGCCTGGGACTGGCACTACGGCCGGGACCTGACGGGAGACGGCGTTCCGGACCTCCTCCTCTACGTCAAGAACCGCCTCCTCCTCTATCCCGGAGACGCCAAGGGCCCGCGCCCCCTGGCCGGCCGCCCCGCCTGGTCCGTCGCCGTCACCGGAGCCCCGAACCGAGAAGTGAGAGTCGAAGTCGGAGACAATCCCGACGCCAAATCCAACGGCCCCGGCCGTGACCGTCTCGTCCAGGGCTTCGACCTCCCCGGAGGCAGCCGGGCCGCCCTGGCCCAGGGCTCTCAGAAGGATGGCAAGAGCGTGCTGACGGTGGTCTGGCGGCGGTAGGAGCCCCCTGGGACCGCCGGCATCCTTGCCGGCCTGACTAACTTGCCTGCCTGCCTAACCTGAATGCGGTCCCGCAGGGACTACCGTCGGTAGCCCTGGAATTCATTCCAGGGTGCGGGGGTGACCCCGCATCAAACGGGACACCACGGCATAGCGTCCCAAGGCCGATCCCATCCCCCTTCGAGATGGCGCGGCGATATCGGCCACCCGAGAGGTATTGCGCCGCGCCACCCGCCCCGCCCTGGATTGAAATCCAGGGCTACCGACGGTAGTCCCTGCGGGACCGCAAAGGCTTCAGTCGGTGAAGGATTTGGGATCAAAAGCGATTTGGTGTTTTTCCAGGAGAGTCTGGAATTCCTGGAGGAAGGACACCTTCCGGTGGTGCTCCTCCTGGTTGAGGATGTATCTCTTCACGATGGACACCTGGGAGGCGCTGACGGTGAAGGCGCCATACCCCTCCTGCCAAGAGAAAGCTTTCGGGGCGTCGGGCCGATCGCTCACCCAGTGAGAGGAGCCGCCTTTGAGGAGCTTCAGCATTTCGGCAACGGACACGGTCGTGCCCCACCCCGCCAGAAGATGTACATGATCCGGCATACCTCCCGCCGCGAGGAGGGTGCCGCCATGCCCTCGGAGCACGCCTCCTAAATAGTCGTAGAGAGCGCTTCGGATTTCCCCGGTAATCACCGGCATCCTGTGTTTGGTGCTGAAGACGAGGTGATACCGCAATTGCGTGTAGGTGTTCTTCACGATCCCCCTCCATCAACGACAGATATCCAGGAATCGTAACACCCACCCGTCTTTTTGCGGTCCCGCAGGGACTACCGTCGGTAGCCCTGGAATTCATTCCAGGGTGCGGGGGTAACCCCGCATCGAACGGGACACCACGGCATAGCGTCCCAAGGCCGATCCCATCCCTCTTCGAGATGGCGCGGCGATGTCGGCCATCCAGACGTATTGCGCCGCGCCATCCGCCCCGCCCTGGATTGAAATCCAGGGCTACCGACGGTAGTCCCTGCGGGACCGCATGGGGCTGAAGCCCCGAGGTTTCAGCCCCGCGCCACCCGAATCCGCGACTGCCCCCAAATCCGCGTCAACCGTCTCCAGATCCGCCTCATGGCTGGGCCGCCTCCCGCAGCCGGGAGAGCCGCTCCTCGACGGCATCCGAGACCGCATCCGCCTCGAAGCGGCGTTTGAGATCCTCTCCGGAAAGCTCGTCGTCGATCTTCTGGTAGTTGCGCTCGGTGGCGGCGTCCTCTTCGATGCGACCGGAGATGCGCTCGAACTCTCCCAGGAGGTTGTGGGACTGGGCGCTTGCCAGGACGTCGCCGATGGCTCGGCGGGCCTGGACCTGGCGCATTTGGGCCTGGACGAGTTGGAGCCGGCTGCGGGTCTGCTCGACTTTTTCCTGCATGCGGGCCACGGACTGGCGGACCTCTTCGGTCTCCTTGGACTGCTTTTCGAGCTGCTGGGCGAGCCTTTCGCGGTGGCGCTCGGCCAGCTCGGTGCGGCGGAGGGCCTCGCGGGCACCGGGCTCGTCTCCCTTGGCTAGAGCCCGTTCGGCGGCCCGTTGCCACTCGACGGCGTCCTGGGTGTGGAAGGCGACCTGGGCGCGCAGGCGGTCTTCGTTGGCCATGGCTCGGGCCACGGCGCGCTTGGCGGCGTCCAGCTCTTCCTCCATGTCGTGGACGAGCTGGGTGAGGCTGCGTTCCGGGTCTTCGATGGCGTCCAGGGCGGCGTGGATGCGCCCTTTCATCAACAGGTTGAAGCGTCGCAGGATTTTCATGGCTCGTTTCCTTTCTGAAAGTTCGTTGGAAGCTCAGCTCCAGGCCTGGAGCTCGCGGCCGAAGACGCGGATCTGCTGGAGGACGCCTTCGCGCCGGTATTCGAGCCAGGCGGCGGTGGCCATGAGGGTCAGGCCGAAGCCGAGGCCGAGGACCCAGAGGGCCATGGGCGCGGTGGTGCCGATGCGGAAGACGAAGAAGCCGAGGTCGGTCAGCAGCGCCGCCGTGGAGACGGTGAGGAGCGACCGGCTGCGCAGGGCGAAGGAGGCGGCGCCGAAGGCCACGGAGAGCACCAGCAGGGCCGACAGCCAACCCCAGGAGATCTCGCCCGAGAGGGCCACGATGGGCGTGGCGTAGACGAACGAGGCGCCGGCCGCGGTCATCCGGCGGCTCCACGTGGGACCGAGCTCGGCCCGCAGCAGCCACGAGAGGAGGAGGAGGCCCAGGCCGGGAGCCAGGCAGTAGAGCTCAGCCCCGAGGCCCGCGGTGGCGATGGCGTTGACCAGGGCCAGGCCCAGGAAGGCCGCGGAGGCCGTTGCCGGGAAGAGGCGCGGCGGGTCTCCCGCGAGGCCACCACGGTGTAGAAGAGGCTGACCAGGAAGGTGGCCAGAGCCGGGAACCAGACAAGTCCCGGCCCCAGGGAAACGGAGCAGCGAGAGGACGCCGGCAACGATCGGCAGACCGAGGCCCACCACGCGGCAGGAGGGGGTGATGGAGGAGCCCAGGTCCCGCTTCTCGTAGAGGGCCCCCAGAGCGTACTGGGCGGCGCCCACGGCGAGGAGCACGTAGGGGGCGAACGCCGCTGCCGAGGTGGAGCCAACCGGCGGTGAAGCCGTGGAGCACGGCGGTGCCGGCCCAGCCCTGCATCAGCCAGCCCAGGGCGGAGTCGCGGTCCCGCCGGGCGTCGAGGAAGGCGACCGCCGCCCAGGCCATGGCGAGCACGATGAGGGCCGCGTGCGTCCAGGGAGAAAACTCGGAGTCGCCGAAGAAGGCCGTGAGGTAGCCGCAGGCCGTGACGGCCTGGACGCCGAGGCTCCACCGTTGCAGAGACCTGCGCACGCCGAGGCTCTCGATCAGCCCCCGCCAGGCGAGACCGAGGGCGGCGATCCAGGGGAGCAGGCTCAGGCCCAGCGACAGGAGCGGCCGAAGGGAGGTCGCGTTCCGGGAGGCCGCCGGCCGCGGCCAGCACGGCGAGCTGAAGCAGGGGAAGCAGGGTGAGCCGCGCCGGGAAGGCGAAGCGGCGGGCCCAGCCTTCGATCTCCGTGCGGGAGAGGTAGCGCACGGCCACCAGGGTGAGGGCGAGGATCAGGGCATCCCACCCGGTGAGCAGCAGGCAGGCCGCGGCCGCCATCACCAGCCAGGCGCGGGTCAGGCCGCCGAGGGAGAGCGCGGTGAGGACGTTCCAGTCGTCCACCTCCAACCCGAAGCGCCGGGCCAGCCAGTGGCCGGGGGCGCGCCGGGCGGTGAAGATCAGGGCACCCAGCTCCAGCCCGGCCAGGGTGAGGCCCGCCACGAGCGCGGCGCTCCACGAGGCGAACGTCGAGGAGAAGAGGAGCTGCACGGGTGCCCAGGCGAGGGCGAGGGCGAGGCCGAGGTCGATCCCCTCATGCCCTTCGAGCTGCCGTTCCGCGAGGCCGTTCCACACCAGGGCAATCCCGGCGAGGAGCAGGATCAGCGGCTCCACGGTGACGGTGGATTCGCTGGCCGCCCACCCCAGCCAGCCCAGGGCGGCGAAGCCATGGAAGAGGGCCAAGGTCAGCAGGCTGCCCCGCAGGTTTTGGAGCCGGCGCGAGGCGAGCCAGGAGAGCACGAAGAGGGCCTGGGTGAGCAGAGCCGTCCAGGGGCCCGGGCCGTCCAGGCGCAGGAAGACCTCGGCGTGCGCTCCCGCGGACAGCATCAGGCCGCCCGCCAGGAAGGTGGCCACGTCTCGGAGACCGTAACCTGCCCCCAGCCCGGCGGCGCCGGCCACGGCCAGCAGCAGGGTGCCGTGGGAGACGTCCAAGAGAGCCAGAACCGCGATCCCAGCCAGGAGAAGGGCCGTCAGGGCGTCGTGGATCCGGTGGAGCCGGGTCGAAGCCCGGCGGTGGCGCAGCAGCACGCCCAGGGCGATCAAGCCGGCGAGAAAACCAGCCTCGTTCCAGCCGAAGAGGATCATGCCGCCTCGCCGGAAGGGCGCCAGGAACGGCAGATTGTTCCAGGCCACGAACGCCGCCAGCACACCGAGGACATGAAACGCGGGCTGGCCGTAGCGCAGGCTCCAGCGGAGGAACAGGGCGGCGGCGCCGGCGGCGGTCAGCAGGAGGCAGCGGCCCGAGGGATCCTCCAGGGCCAGGGGGAGGGCGGCGACCACCAGGGAGCAGCCCACGGCCATCAGGGCCAGAGACCGCCGGGGCCAGGGCCGTGGCGCGTGGCCGATCGATTCCGAGAGCGCCCGGTAGTACTCCTCGCCCGTGCCCGCCAGCACGAGCCCCAGCAAGGCCAGGGGGAGGGCCCGGAAATTCGACTCGAGGTCCAGGCCCGCCAGGGCGCCCACGTAGAGGATTCCCAGCAGGGCGAACGGCACGAAGTGGACGGACCGTTCCCGTCCATCCTGCCGGTCGCGGTGGAAGAAGAACCGGTTCACGTGGCGGCTGCCCACGTGGAGCACCGCCCCCAGCGCCAGCGCCGCCAGCACGTAGAGGCCCTCAGCGCTCCAGAGCCAGACTTCGCCAACCCGGGGAAGGACCGCCTGCGCCGCGAAAAGCAGGCCGAGGGTGATGGGGTAGAGCCGGCCCGGATACCTCAGCTCGGACCGCATCACGACCGCCGCCGCGCCCAGCAGCACCGCGCCGCCCGCGCTGAAGGCGATCCAACCCCAGACCGTGTCCAACAGGCGCAGATAGGCCGCGCCCCACGCCAGCACGGGCACGAGGCCGGTGAACAGGAACAGCAGGGCCGAGCCCGCGTAGGGCAGATGCAACCGGCTGCGCGTAACCCGGCCCAGCCCGAAGATCCCCAGGGCACCCGCCACCAGCACCAGGAACTGAACCGGCACCGGAATCGCCGTCCACTGCGCCTCCACCAGGCGATACACCGACACGCCCGTGACCAGGGCTCCCGCCAGCAGCAGCCAGCGGATGCCGGGAGCGGACCGCAGTCCCTTGTCTGCCGGAGTACCGGCCGGGGTACCGGCCGGGGTGACAGCGTTCGAAATCGTCGTCTCGATCATTTTGGATTCCCTCCTTGCGTTCGGCGGTGGAGAAGGGCAAGGGCGGGGCCAGCAGGGTAAATAACTGATTCGAAAGGGAGACGGGCGGTAAGGAGGGCGTCGCGGGTGCAGTCCTGGGGACTGCGGTTTCCGGAGGTGGGGTGCAGCTTGGCGGCTGCACCCTGGCGGGGTTCCGGCGGGGACGTACACGGACGGGCATGGACGGGCAAGGACGGGCACGGCATGGCACGGATGGCTTCACGTAGACTGAAAGCCCGTGCAACCGCACCTCCTCCTCTTCGCCCACCTGCTGATCTTCGTGACCGGCACGCTGCTCTATGGCTTCCTCTCGCGGGAGCTGTACCGCAACCCGCACGTGTTGCCGGGGTTGTCCATGCGGCTGACGGTGATGTGTCTCACGGCCTGGTACGGCGGGTGCCTGGTGGATCAGGTGGGGCGCGAGCTGGTGCCGGCTCCGGACCGGTTCGCGGAGGTGGACGCGCTGCTGGACGTCCTGCGGGGGCTCCTGTGGCTCGCGAGCTTTCCGCTCCTCACCCAAGGTCTCTGGCGGCTCCTGGAGCGGGAGGGGCGGCGGCCGAGCATGTTCTGGCTGGTACCCGGGTATGTCACGCTGGCGGCGTTCGTGCCCGTGGGGTGGACGGCTTGGCGGCAAGGCTCCCTGATGCTCACGGAAGTGGGGCGGGCGACGTACCCCATGGTGATCCTGCACGTGGGGCTGGCCTCGGCCGCCAGCGCCTTCATGGTTCTGCGCTGGCTGCGGTTTTCGGCGGACGCCCGGCTCAACCAGTTCCTGCGCTGGCTGCTGGCGGGGCTGGGAATCACCGTGGGTCTGGTGATCGCGGGCGGGATCGTGCTGCCGGGCGGTCCCGAGCCTTGGGCAGGGGCCGTGGACCTCGGCACGGCGCTCTGGCGGCTGCTGGTGGAGGCGTCTGGGTTGGTTCTGGGGCTGACATTCCTCTACTTCGTCCAGCGGTACAACCTGCTGCGGCTCTCCATGTCCTACCGGAGCCTGCGCCACTTCCTGGCCCTTCTCGGCCTGGTGGGGCTGGTGATGCTCGTGGGCACGGTGGCCGGCCGTGGCGAGGGCGGCGGACCGGAGGAGATGCGGCGTCTCGTGGCCTGGGGGATTTTGGCCGCCTTGCTGGCGGCGGCCCTGTATACGCCGCTCCAGGAAGCCGCCCTGCGGCGGTTTGCCTGGCTTCGGCGCCTGCTGGGCGTGAGCATCACGGCCGAGGAGCTGGAGGCGCTCACCCGCCAGCTCCAGTCGCTGGATCTCGCGGAGGAGGAAATGCAGAACCTCGCCGCCCGGGGGATCGGCCAGTGGCTGGCCACGCGGGCGCGGTTCCTCCCGCGCACCCAGCTGCCCCTCCTCTGGGAGCACTTCATGGATCCCGAGGCGCGGGCCTTCAACCGGCTGGACTCCCCCACGGGGCGCATCGCCGCCTTGCTCCAGAGCGCCGACCTCCAGGCCGCCTTTCCGCTGCGGGTGGCCGGCGAGCTGGTGGGCGTGCTGGTGGTGGAGATCAGCCCGGCCGCCGGTGGCTATCAGCAGGGGGACATGGAGACCGTCCAGCTCGTCCTGCGCCAGCTCGCCGTCTCCCTGGAAGTCCGAGGGCTCCTGGAGGCCCGGGTGCAGGCGGAACGCCGGCTGGCGGAGCGCGAACGCCTGAGCCTGCTGGGGCTGGTGGCGGCGTCCCTGGCCCATGAGCTCAAGAACCCTCTTTCTTCCATGAAGGCGCTGGCGCAGACCGTCCACGAAGAGCTGGAGCGCGAGGCCCCGGGGAGCGACCGGGCCCAGGATTTGGGGTTGATCGTGGAGCAGATCGACCGCCTGCACGGCGTCTCGCGCGAGATCCTGGACTTTGCCCGCGCGCCGGAAGGGGAAGGCGTGGAGCTGGCCGCCCTGCTGCGAAGGACGCTCTACGTGCTCGGCCACCAGGCACGCCGGCGCGGCATCGAGTTCGACGTCTCGGGCGTCCAGGAGGTGGGCCGCGCGGCCGGCACCAGCGCCACCTGGCAGACGGTGCTGTTCAATCTCCTCCTCAACGCTTCCCAGCACGCCCCGGCGGGCTCGACGGTGGCCGTGCGGCTGGAACGGCATGGGAAGGGGATCGTCTTTGCCACGGAGAACGCCGGACCGGCCATTCCGGAGGAGATCGCCGGACGCCTCTTCGAGCCCTTCACCACCGGCTCCGAAGAAGGAACGGGCCTGGGATTGGCCCTGGTGGCTCAGCGCGTGCGCGAGCTCGGCGGTACGCTCTCCGTCGTGAACGAGGCTGAAAGAATTGTCTTCGAGGTCCGATTGGAGAAGGCCGCATGGTGAAGAAGCCCCGCATTCTGGTGTGCGACGACGAGCCCGTGGCCCGGCGGGGAGCCGTGCGCGCCCTGGGCGGCGAGAGCTACGACTTCCTCGAATGTGGCGACGGCCGCGACTGCCTGGAGGCGCTGGGACGCCCCCGCCACGGCGTGGACCTCGTCCTCCTCGACCTTCGCATGCCGGGCATGGACGGCATGACCACGCTGGCCCACTTGACCGCCCTGCCCGCGCCGCCCCCCGTGGTGGTGGTGACGGCGGACTCGACGCTGCGCACCGCCATCGAGGCCGTCAAGGCCGGGGCCGCGGACTTCCTTTCCAAGCCCTACGAGATCGACGAGCTCCGCTTCGTGGTGGCCGAAGACCCTGGAGACCGTCCGCCTCCAGGCCGAGAACCGCCGCCTGGCCGAGGAGGTCCGCCGCCTCGGCGGCGGGCGCCGGCTCCTGGGCGAGTCCGCGGCCATGCGCGCCGTGCTCGACGCCGTGGAGCGCGTGGCGCCCGCCTCGGCGAGCGTGCTCATCCGTGGCGAATCCGGCACGGGCAAGGAGCTGGTGGCCCGCCTCGTCCACGAAAGGAGCGACCGCGCGCGCGGGCCGTTCGTGGCCGTCAACTGCGCCGCCATTCCGGACACCCTGGTGGAAAGCGAGCTCTTCGGCCACCGCCGCGGCGCCTTCACGGGAGCCGACCGCGACCGCCCCGGCAAGTTCCGCCAGGCCGACGGCGGCACGCTGTTCCTCGACGAGGTGGGGGACATGGCCCTCGCCGCCCAGGCCAAGCTCCTGCGCGTCCTCCAGGAAGGCGTCATCGAGCCCCTGGGCGGCGCCGAGCCCGTGCCGGTGGACGTGCGCGTGCTGGCCGCCACCCACCGCGATCTCAAGTCCCTGGCCGCCGAGGGGAAGTTCCGCGAAGACCTTCTCTTTCGCCTGCGCGTGGTGGAGATCGAGCTGCCGCCCTTGCGCGAGAGGGACGGCGACGTCCTCCTGCTCTCCCGCCATTTCCTCTCCTCTTCGCCCCGCGGGCTCACCCTCTCTCCCGAGACGGAGAGGGCGCTCCTCGCCTACTCCTGGCCCGGCAACGTCCGCGAGCTGGCCAACGCCATCGAGCGCGCCACCATCTTCTGCCGCGGCACCGCCGTCCAGCCCTGCGACCTCCCCCAGGAAGTCCGGGGAGCGGAACGATCGGCGGAAGGCTGGCGTTTCGACTGGCAACCCGGGCGACGACTTCCAGGACGCCAAGAAAAAACTGATCGATCGCTTCGAACGCGCCATCCTCACCCAGGCCCTCGCCGCCCACGGCGGCAACGTCTCCCAGGCCGCCCGCAGCCTGGGCCTCCACCGCCAAAGCCTCCAGCAGAAGCTCCAGGAGCTTGGGATCGCGGCGGAGGAGTACCGGAGCCAAAGTCCTCACCCGGGCTCCATCATCACCTCATCCACATAACACCAGAGCCAATCCTCCCCAGGCTCCAGCGACTGGACCAGGGGATGCTTCTCCCGGTGGAAGTGCTTGGTGGCGTGCTTGTTCTTCGAGGAATCGCAGCAGCCCACGTGGCCGCAGGTGAGGCACAGCCGCAGGTGGACCCACGTGTCACCCATCTTCAGGCACTCCGCTGCCAGAACAGCAGCGCCGCCACCAGCAGCCCGATGACCACCACCGCCGTGCGCGCCTTCTCCTTGCCGATCCGCCGGGCGAAACGGGCGCCGCTGTAGCCTCCCACGGTGGCCCCCACCACGGTGACCAGCGCCATGGGCCACACCACCGCGCCCTGGAAGATGAAGTAGCCCGCCGCCACGGCGTTGATGCAGAAGCCGAAAAAGTTCTTGAGCCCGTTCGCGGCGTGGATGTTCGACATTCCCAGGAAACCCAGGAGCGCCAGCATGAGGATGCCGATGCCGGCGCCGAAGTAGCCGCCGTAGATGGCGACGCCGAGCTGGAGGAGCCCGGCCAGGGCCCAGCGCCCGGCGCCCGGCGATTCGTCCACGGGAACCACGGTGCCGGCTTTGCCTTTGCGGGCCGCCGTCCAGCGGGAGACCAGCCCCTGGACCATGAAGAGGCCGGTGGCGAACAGGATGAGAATGGGCGCCAGGAGCTGGAACGTCTTCTCCGGCGTGCGCAGCAGGAGGAACGAGCCGATGGCGCCGCCCATCAGGCTGGGCAGGAAGAGCGTCTTCAGCCAGTGCCGGTGCTCGCGGACCTCCTCACGGTAGCCGAACAGGCTCGCCGCGGCGCCCGGCAACAGCGCCACCGTGGAGGTGGCGTTGGCCGCGATGGCGGGCAGGCCCAGAAAAATCAAGGAAGGAAAGGTGAGGATGGTCCCCCCGCCGGCCATGGCGTTCATGACTCCCGCCCCGAACGAGGCGGCGACGAGGAGCAGGCCTTGGAGGAACGTCACGCCCGGCTCAGTTGGGCTGTACCGGGCCCAGGTGCTGGACCGCGGTGTTCAGGGCATCGACCGCCCGGCCGGTGGGCTCGGGCTCGAGCAGAGAGCGCAGGGTGGGTTCGACCCGCCGGGTCCGGGCCGCCTCGGCCATGCGGTAGAGCAGCTCGTCCTCCGTGCCCTTGGCGACCAGGGGGCGCAGGCGGATCTCGGCCTCGTGGTACCGCCCCTGGAGCAGGTAGAGGCCCGCGAGCTTGAGGTTGGCCCCGCCCCGCAGCCACATCTGCTCGGCCTTGCGTTCCTCGCCCCGGCGCATGTAGAGGGCACCCAGCCCTGTCAGGGCCTTGGTGCTGTCCGGCTCCAGGGCGAGGGCGTGGCGGAAGGCTTTCTCGCTGAGGGCCGACTGATAGCTCTTCATCTGGCAATCGCCCAGCGTCACCCAGGCCTCCGCCAGGCCGGGCGCGGTCCGCGTGGCCCGGAGGGCCGTTTCGAGCGCCTCGTTGTACCGGGCCTCGGCGGCCTGCAGCCGCGCCTCCGCCACCAGCTGCCAGGCCTGCTCCGGGTCCGGAATGCTGGCCGGGGCGGCAGACCGCCGGCTCGCCAGCCACCCCGTGGGAACGGCGGCGGCCAGCACCAGCAGGACCGTCAGCCCCAGTCTCATCCCGAGGCCCATTCGCGGGCGGCGCGGGCGGCGCGGACGCCGCTCCGCCCGCGCGAACGAGGCCAGCAAGGCCGGGTCGGTGAGGAAGCGGTCGAGCTGCTCGGCCTCCTTCTTCGCCTCGGCTCCGAAGCCCCGAAAGAGCTGGAAGCGCCGCTTGACGGGTGCCGGTTCGTCGGGATTCATGGCGTCACCTGCTGAATTGTACTTGGAGGCAGCTTTTCCAGAGCATCTTCCAGAATCGTCCGGGTCTCGGGATCGAACGGGTTCTGCAACAGCGCCTCCGTGAGATACCGGCTCGCCTGTCCGGCGTCGCCTTGTTCGAACGAGACCATGCCCAACCCCTTGAGGCTCTCGGGCGTCTCCGGGCTTTCCGGCCGCAGGTCGAGCACGCGCTTCCAGGCCGCGGCGGCGGCCGCCGGCTGGCCCTGCGCCTTGAGGCTCCAGCCCAGCCCGTTGAGAGCGCTGTAGTTGCTGGGCCAGGTCTTCAGCACCAGCTCGAAATTTGCCTGCGCCTCCCGGGGAGCGGAGGTCTTCAGCCGGCACCAGCCTTGCCCGAGCCGGGCCGAGCCGTCGCCGGGGTTGCGCGCCAGCACGCGGCCGAACACGTCCGAAGCCTCGTCGTACCGTTCGGAGAAGTAAAGGCGCCAGCCGCGCGCCGTCTCGGCAGACCGGCTGCCCACGAACCCGGGCTCGAGCTGCAGCCGCATCTCCGGCGTCAACCGCCCGGCCCGCACGGCTTCGACCATCACCCGCACGAACCATTGATCCGGAGTCTTTTCTTCCAGCTCCTTCACCAGGGGGGCCGCCTCGGCGAACCGGCCTTCGAGCAGGCGTACGCGGGCCACGGGGCGGGTGGCGCCGGCCTTGAGCCAGAGCTGCTCGGCCTTCCGGTAATCACCGGTATAAAAGTAGAGGTCGCCGGTGGCGTGATACCCCCGCAGATAGGTGGGATCGATCTGCGTGCAGCGGCGGAAAGCTCTCTCGGCCTCGTCGACCTGGCCGCCGTAGAAGTAGGCGAGCGCCAGGGCGTCCCACGCCTCCACCAGGGTGGGGCTCAGCTCCGTCGCCAGCCGCAGGTAGGCCCACGCCGTGTGGATCTCCTTCGCCTTGGCGAGGGCGAGGCCGTTGGCCGTGAGAATGCGGGCCAGCTCTTCGGAAGACTGGCCACCCGCCTTGCCCGGGAGGGCGGCGGCCGCCGGCTCCTTTCCCATGGCGCGCGGGCGCTCTCTCCGGACCCACCACACGGCGCCGCCCCCCAGGAACAGCCCCAGGCAAAGCGCGGCCACGGCGAGGAGCCAAAGCCGCCGCCGGTGGTCCTCTTGCCGGAGAGAATGGATGAGCCCGGGGTCCGCGAGAAGCCGGTCCAACGACTCCTTCTCGGTCTCCCGTCCCCCGCCTCCAGCCTTTCCGGAAAAGATTCTCAAATGCCTGATCGTCGCCACGAATCTCGATCTTTGTCGGAGCCGCCCTGGTATAGGAAAGGCGCTCCTTGAGACTACGCAAAAGTGGGACCAGAGGTTCTGGGGAGAGGAGCCCTCACCCCTACCCCTCTCCCGGCCCTCCACCCACCCGCCGGGGAGAGGGAAAGAAAGGAGAAGAGGAGAAAAAGAAAGGGCCGATTCTTTGTGCTTTTCTCCCTCCTCTCCCCGGCAGGGCGGGGGAGGGCTGGGAGAGGAGGGCCGGGGAGGTGAGGGCTGAAACGGCGGGGCAGCCGCTCACGGCCACCCCGCAGGGGAGAAATCGATCTTTCAGCGGAACGCCTAGATGGCCTTGATCAGCCGCGCCGCGGCCTCGGTCTTCTCTCGGCCACTGAAGACCTCGTCCTTCTCGGTGCTTTCCATGATCACCTGGCGCAGGGACTCGATGATCTTGTCCAGCCGCGAGCGGACGGTGGGGTAGGAGACCCCGGCTTGTTCGGCGATCGCCTTCAGGTTGCCGCTGGCGAGGACGAACATCTCGATGAAACGCTGGTGCTCCACGGGGAGCCGGGCCAGGCGGGGGGCTGGAAAATCAGCCTCTACGGAGACCTCGCACGACGGGCAGGCCATCCGCGTTACCTGCATGGCCCGTTGGCAGTAGGGGCAATGGTTGGTCACGGGTTCAGGAGACATAATTTTTAGTTTTGACGGTCTTACGCGCAGAGACTACAACCGTCCTCCCGCGGAGTCAATCTTGTCCTCCCCGGAGGTCGGGATTCATTCCAGACCTCAGAGATCCGAGCCTCCAACCTCCATCATGTGAAAGCCGGGGCTGGATAAATCCCCCGCCGTTCGACCCCGCAATCCGGCGTCACCTGCTGAGGACAATTTGTTCTCGGGTCCGAAGCGGCCAGCGCCTTGCAAGCATCGATCCTCAAGGCGCCGCGGACGTTCGAGGCGCCTCTTTGTGAAGGGAAGGGAGAGGGGCTATGAGAACCCGCATCTTCGGAACCACCAACCGGGAGGTCCCGGTTGCCGGCCAGGGGACCTGGAACCTGGAGAGGGACGACCGGAACGCCGCCATCGCGGCCCTGCGCCGCGGCCTTGATGAAGGAATGACCCACGTCGACACCGCCGAAATGTACGGCAACGGCACGGTGGAGGAGATCGTGGGAGAGGCCCTGGGCGGCCGCCGTTCCGAGGTCTTCCTGGTCAGCAAGGTGCTCCCTCAGAACGCCTCGCGCCAGGGCACCCTCCAGGCCTGCGAGCGCTCGCTCCTCCGCCTGAAGACGGACCACCTGGATTGCTACCTCCTCCATTGGCCCGGCTCCCACCCCCTGGCGGACACCCTCGCCGCCTTCGAGGAGCTGCGGGAGGCGGGCAAAATCCTCTCCTGGGGAGTGAGCAACTTCGACGAGGGTGAGCTCGCCGGCGCCGTCCGCATCGCCGGCGAGGGGAAGGTCGCCTGCAACCAGGTCCTCTACCACCTCGAGGAGAGAGCCAACGAGCACGCCGTGATTCCGTACTGTGGCGAGCATGGCATCGCCGTCGTCTCCTACAGCCCCTTCGGCTCCGGAAACTTCCCCTCGCCGGCAAGCGAAGGCGGCCGCGTGCTCGCCGACATCGCCACCGCCCACGGGGCCACCCCGCACCAGATCGCCCTCGCCTTCCTCCTCCGTTTCAACAACCTCTTCGCCATTCCCAAAGCCGCCCGCGCCGACCACACCGCGGCCAACGCCGCCGCCGCCGCCATCGAGCTGGGCGAGGACGAGCTCCGCCGTATCGACAAAGCCTTCCCCAAGGGAAGGCGGAAGCCGGGAGTGCCGACACTCTGAGAAAATCCCTGAGGCTGCCGGCAATACAGCCCAGAATCGGCTTTCCGTCCTTCTCGTCCACGTACATCGTGAACTAGTCGTCTGATTTGGGCCACTGCTGGACAAACGAGCTGAGTCTTCCCTGATCGCTGTGAGGCTCCAGCCTCCCAGTCCCGTCATCCTGAGGGCGAGCCCCGCGAGCGGGAAAGATCTGGGTGGAGGGAAGCTTGCCTCCCTCCCAGATCCTTCAGGTCGCCGAGGCTCGCCCTCAGGATGACAGGACTTCGCGGATCTCGTCGGATTGATGCCAAAGGCTTCACTAGGCGGTTGGCCGGTCCGAGAGCTGAGGAGCTTTTCTTTGTCGGGAGGTCATTTTGCTCAACTGAACGCCACTGCTACTCCTCTGATGCTTGCCTACCAAGCTGTTGCTTCATATAAAAAACAGCCGAGGCCTCCCGACCGTTACTGAGCACAGCTCCGGCACGTTAATTGCATATACTAAAATTTAGAGGGAGCGATTCCCTCGCTACTCATACAGGAGATCTTTACATGAGAAAGCTGCTCTTGCTCGTACTCACGCTGGTGACGGTAGCCGCGCTTCAGGTTAGCACTCCTGCTGCATCAGCGGGTCCAGCCTTTATGGCGGCTGCGAGCCTTTGCACGCCGCAAGGCTGTAAGATCTGCAACGTCAACAAACTAAGATGCGCTAACGTGGGGGGTACCTGCGTCTGTGTGTGAGTCGTAGCCGCTCTCGTTGACCTCGTCTTTGAGGGGGCTGGTGCTGTCCTCTGGCCCCCTCTGGCTTCCCTCCCAATCTGAGGAACGTCGGTACTTACCGGCCACAATAGACATTTCTCAGGTCGAATGCCGCTTGAGACCCGGTCGCCTGCGGAGCGGCCTTTCTGCGAATGGGGCCGGCAACATTGGGACTCCGAGCGAGGCTATCGTGGGCAAGACCGTTGCTCATTTCTAAAACCATCTATGGCCTTCCGGTGATCCGGTTCAGAGCGGCATTGCCCTTTGAGGAGCCCTGTCCAGAGCGTGGTACAATTCAAAAACAAAGACAGGCCGGGCCAACCCCGTCACTCAAGCGGACGGCTGAGGCATTCTGAGGCTGTAGTGGCCTTTGGAGGATCGAGACTTCGAGGAGCGGCGTGCTCTGCATGGGCCGCGCGCTTAGCGGCATAACGTTGGGCGTTTCATAATAGGAGACCTGTTGTGAAGTCAGTGATGGACAGAATACGAGCAATGCGCTGGCACTATGCCGACCTTGATCCATCTGCCCGCGCCGAGTTGCAGAGACGCCTCGCGGACACGGCGTGTCGAGGGGATCTAGTTAGCTACTCTGAACTAGTTCGTGGAATCCTCTTCAATCTGCCAAATGTTGAAGCCTCACCCCTAGAACTCGGTGTTCCGGAGTGGGTTGACCTGCACCGAGCAATACTTGGTGATTTCCTTGGCAAGATCTCTTGCGACAGCTATGAACAGGCAGGTTTCCTTGCCAGTGCTGTTGCTGTGAGCGGCTCTAACGGTGAGCCAAGCGAAGGCTTCCGCGTACTGGTAAGGGAACTTGGCTTAGCTTCTACTAATGGAGTTGCCTACCTTGCCTTCTGGACCGATCAGGTGCAAAAGGCGCAGGAGTGGTATAGAAATCAGCCCCAGCAGACGGCTGGTGCCGAACGCTGAGGCGCTGCCGCGTTCGGCACACTTAACGCCGGAGAGTATTCAAGAATGAGCCGGCAAAATCGGTACGCCGACGCTTACTTGATCGCACAAACGGTCAATGGCACTGGACAGACCATCAAGTTTGTCGGCTTCTTGGCGGCCGCTCTGATCACCTTAGGTGGACTTGTGGTAGCAAGTAAAGTGGGGGTGGTCATCGGCTTCGCCGGTCTGCTTCTAGGTATTCTAGTTGCTCTGCCTTTCTATGCATTGGGTGTGTTGGTCTCTGCCCAGGGTCAGATTCTCAAGGCGACTCTCGACGTAGCTGTGAACACCTCGCATATCCCTTCTCAAGAAGAGATTCGAAGCATTCTCATCGGGTCGCCTTCACCAGTAGTTCCAGCCAGCGCCGAGCAACTGGCTGCGCAAACTCCACTTAGGCCAATGGACACATCCAACATCGCATCACCTTCGAGTTCACTGCTCCCGCAACCAGCCGATAAGCGAAGCTGTCCTCACTGTGGGGGTGCTCTGGAGCCGGGGGTCTCACGCTGCCGCTGGTGCATGAAGAAGGTCTGATGGAGTCTGTAGTGTTTCGCCCCGGGCGGTCGAGCGGACGGAAACCGCAAACAGCGCGGTGCCGCCGCTCACCTTCTGCGCTTGGGTGGCTAGGGAATTTCCATAGGAGAGCAAAACCGATGTCCGGAGGATACATTTCGTGTGGCGAGTTCAACGGTGAAGACAAGTCGGGCTCGGCCTACTCCGGCGTACTAGCGGACCTACAGACGCTAGGCTCCGGTCGGTATGCGCAGCTTGTCGAACCACTAGCTCGTGACCTCGCTAACTGCGAGGAATCCGTTGAAATTCCGCAGCACGTCGCTGCCAGCCTTCTGCCTGTCCTGCGCGAGTATCGAGGTGTACTGGAAGTCGAGCTGGGCGACATACGTGACCCCTTTGAAGCCATTGATCAGGATGAAGAGCTCGGCCTTGATTCATCTGACGCAAAGTGGGGGCAAGGCACGGGATGGAAGTACTACTGTGTGCTCGACCTCGAGCGTGCCTTAGTGAGGTCCATCTCGTCCGGCGACTCCGCCTACATTGAGTTTGACTAATCTAGGCGACCGACGCAAAGTGAGAACATGTGCCAACTCGTGGTGGCGCGCTTTAAATCCGGGAGCGACGCTCAACTCCAGCGGCTGCGGTCGGACGCCAACCTCCGCTTCGCTCCGGCTGGCGCCTCTGAGCCGCAGCGGCGTTGGGCGTCAGAACGCAAGACGTGTAATTCTTCAGGTTGATCAGGAGGCTAAGTGGCAAGCCAACAAGATATCGAACGATGGGTAGTCACAAGGATTGTCAGAGAGGTACATGATGGTTCAACTCGCCTTTCGGACAGTAGCCAAGGCAAGTTGCACTCTGTAGTCCGAGAGAGAATGCCGGCGACCAATGAATCAGGAGAAGTAGAGATTGATGAGAAGGAGTTGGCTGCTTTTCTTGAGCAATTTGCCAAGCAGTTGCGTGAGAAGATGCCGGAGCAGGAGAGCTCACGTGAAAAAGTTGTTGTCCGCAGATCTCTCTTAAGAAAAGTCATCGACTTATTTAGTGAGGTATGGCCTTTTGGAGAATAAATTCATGGAGCTCCCAAAGCGCACGGAATTAGCCTTCGATTACGCTAGAGATTCTACCAAGCAACTTATGACTCTAGCTACTGGTGTCGTGGCGCTAACCATAACGTTCTCGAAAGATTTTATCGGGGCTGCGCCTCAAGATCTCAAACATTACGTCATTGGAAGCTGGATACTCCTGTTAATCTCGGTGGGTTTTGGGCAGTGGTGCCTTATGGCGCTCACGGGGGTGTTGGGCTCTCAAAAACAGCCACCTCCGTTGCTGAGCGTCTACGCAGAAGGCATTGTCGTGCCTGCCATCCTTCAAGTACTAACGTTTATAGGTGGGCTCTCGCTTATAATAATATTTGCCGTTAAGTCGCTGACACTCTGATGATCTTTATGACTAGAGATTGAGCTTTAATAGCAGTCCAAAAGCGTGGCGCCCAACCCTTATGAGGCCCCCGCTTGTCAAGGAGTAGAGGTTCCATAGGAGCTGCTCTTTTGGGGCAGCCCGAGTCAAAGATCACGATAGGAGCCAGATGATCGCCTCTGACTTAGTTTCCGCGCGGCGCAGGGACTGGGGTGGTGGTAGAATCGCTGGTGCTGCCGTATCGTGGCTTGTTTGTGTGGTTGAGGCGGCCCGCCGCTTAGGGCCGCAGCGGCGTTGGGCGTCTAAAGGAAGGAGAGAGTCTTGATTGAAGCCCTCATTGGTGTCGCGGTAGGTGTTCTCACGATAGTCTTGGCACGGGTCATTCGTGGGCAGCATTGGGTGTATTCATTGGGTCTGCTCGTTCTGCCTGGCCTGTACGCGTTCTTTGCGCTGCAAGCCGGTGAGCAGGCTGTGGGCGTCAAAGAAATGATCTACGGTGTTCCTTTTGTCGTAGTTGGGTTGGTCTTCGCATTTGTGGGCGTCCGTCAGTCAGCGGTAGTGGTCGGTGCATTTTGGATACTTCACGGGCTGTACGACTTGACGCATAATCAGCTCATTACAAACCCCGGTGTTCCTGGTTGGTATCCCGTTTTCTGTTTCTCGGTTGACGTTGTGGTCGGTGCCTATCTACTGTGGCTGTCGCGCCGTATCCCCAAGGCAAATCTTCGCCTGGCGTAAGTCGTTGGGCGGCCTGCCAGGGCTTCGGCGAAACTCATCGGTCCTCGCCGTGTCGGTTACGAAACAGGGAGACAGAGCAAATGGATCAACTCAGGAAGGACTCACGAGTCGCCGGGCTGCTATACCTCGTCGTCGTGCTCCTCGGGCCGTTCACCCTCATCTATGTTCCGAGTAAGCTGTTCGTCCCCGGAGACGGCGCCGCGACAGCTGCGAACATTCTGGCCCATGAGTCTTTATTCCGCGTCTTCACCGTGGTCGAGATCGTCAGCGAGCTGTTCTTCGTCCTTACAGTGTTGGCTCTTTACCGTCTTCTCAGGGCTGTGGGGCAGCAGCTTGCAAGCGTCATGGCGATTCTGGTTCTGATCGCTGCGCCACTGGCATTCCTCAGCGTGGTGAACCACGTCGCCACACTCACGCTTGTGCGGGGCGGTGATTTCCTGGGCGCATTCAGCGAACCTCAGCGCAACGCTCTCGCGGTGCTCCTCCTCACGGTAGACAAGCAAGGCACCCTCGTCTCCGAGGTGTTTTGGGGGCTCTGGCTGATTCCCCTCGGGCTACTCGTCTATCGGTCTGGCTTTCTTCCCCGGCTCCTGGGCGGCTGGCTCATCATGAACGGCCTGGCCTATGTCGCGATGAGCTTGACGGGCCTGCTGCTCCCGCAGTACGCAAAGGCGGTCTTCACGGTCGCCACCCCGGTCCTCTTCGGAGAGGCGGCCTTCATGCTGTGGCTTCTCATTGTGGGTGCACGGGTGCGGCCGTCCGCTGTCGCAGTGCCGTGAACGCTCGGGCGCGAATCCCCCTTCGCGCCGCATCATCCCCCCTTCGGACTGCATCGCCCCCCCTTCGCACTGCAACACTCCCCCTTCGGGATGCATCACTCCCCCTTTGCACGGCATCACCCCCCCTTCGCACCGCATCACCCCCCCTTCGCACCGCAACACTCCCCCTTCGCGCTGCATCACTCCCCCTTCGCGCCGCAACGCTCCCCCTTCGCGCTGCATCATTCCCCCTCCATGCTGCATCATTCCCCCTTCTTGGTGTGACAGCCGGCCCCTGAACCCGCGGGACCCGGCAGAGAGGGGAGCGGTCCCGGGAAGAGGGGGGAATGATGCACCCCTCTTACCTTGTGTTGCACCCGGCGAGCCGAGTGCCGCGGGAGCCTTGCCTTGTGGTGCAGGAGCGTTCCCTTACGTTGCGGGAGCGTTCCCTTGTGTTGCAGGAGCGTTCCCTTACGTTGCGGGAGCGTTCCCTTGTGTTGCAGGAGCCTTGCTTTGTGTTGCAGGAACGTTCCCGGTGAGCGCGAAAGCCTTGCCGGGTGTCAGCGGGTGCGGGGCCGCGCCCGCGCTTCAGCCGTGAACGGTTGGAGAGATTCCAAGGTCTCGCGCAAGACCGGCTTCGAACTCCCGCCAGTCCTGGAAGCGGGCCTCGAGGGCCTCGGCGTCGGTTTCGCGGCCGGCGAGCTCATAGAAGAGTTGCCAGTGGCGGCGCTCGGCGGGGCCGAGGTCGGCGAGGAGGCGGGCGACTTCCTGGTCTTCCGTGACTTCGAGGAGGCGGGTGAAGCGCTCGCAGCTCCGGGCCTCGATCATGGCGCCGAAGAGGAGGCGGTCGATTTTCGTCCAGGGCTCGCGGCCGGAGACGATTCGTGCCCTCAGGCTTTGGGCCCAGGGGTTCTTCCGCCGGCCTCCGAGGGGCCAGCCGCGTTTTCTCAGGATCGCCACCACGCGCCGGAAATGCTGCACTTCCTCGGCCGCCAGGGCCGCGGCGTGTTCGACGAGCTCGGCGTCGTCGGGATAGTAGCCGGCGAGCGACAAGGCGTACATGGCGACCTGCTGCTCACAGACCGCATGATCGGCCAGGAATTCGGGCAGGTTCGCGGCCGCGAGCTCGGCCCACGAGCGGGGCGTGGGGTGGAGCAGGGGGAGGGCGGCGAAGACCTCTTCGAAGCCGACCGGATCGTTCGGATCTTTCTCCTGGCGGGCGGGGCCTTGCATGGGCGGGATCATACCCGATCGGCATAAGATGGCAGGTGGAGGAGATCCATCATGGGCAAGGCCGTGGAGCCGATCGAGCTGGTTTGCACCCGCACCTGAAGCGTTTGCCGCAAGGCGGTCGCCTTGCTGGACGAGAGAGCGGTACCCTACCGGTACCGCGAATACACCCGGGAGCCGCTTACGGAGAGTGAGCCTCCGCGAGGTTCTGGGTCTTCTGGAGATCCCGGCCCGCGATCTGCTGCGGACTCGCGACGCGGCGTACACCCGGCTCGGTCTCACCGGCGGGGAGCCGGAGGAGGAGCTCATCCGCGCCATGGCCCAGAATCCAACGCTGGTTCAGCGCCCGATCGGGCGGTTGCCGGGCAAGGCTGTTCTTGGCCGGCCGCCGGAACGGCTTCTGGAGCTGGCCCGGTAGGGGGACCCCTTCCATCAGCCCGTGGCTCCGGCAAGGAACCTCATGGCGTTGTAGACGCTGATGTGAAGCGCCGTGGCGTGGTTTTCGTCGGCCAGATAATCATACTGAAACCGCAGGTTGCTCCAGCCGCTCTTCTTGAGGATCTCCGCCAGGCCTCGAGCGGTTGCCTTCATCTCCGTGTGCTCGTCGCCCACGGAGAGGTAAACCTTTCGGTTGGGCGCCTGATTTTTCTTCATCAATTCGCCGGCGCTCTCGAGCAGGGCCTGGCTGTTCCACCAGAGGCTCGGGCTGACGATCACGTAATTGTCGAAGAGGGCCGGTTTTTCCAAGAGCACCTTGGTCGCCAGCAGGCCGCCGAGCGATTGCCCGACGATGGTCCGGGGGCCGGCGGTCCGGTAGTGCGATTCGACGTAGGGGATGAGATCGGTCTCGAGGAAGGCCACGAACCGGTCGGCGCCGCCGCTGGTGGGGGAATTGGCGAGGGCTTTCTCGTCCTTGGTGGGGGGAGTGAAATCCCGTTTGCGGTCGACGTTGGAGATTCCGATCACGAGGGTCTTGGGCATGACTTCATAGGTGGCGAGAAAATCGATCAGGGTCGCCACGTGGAAGTAGTCTTCGTGGGCGGAGCCGTCCAGCAGGTAGAGCACCGGGTATTTTTCCGTGGAGCCTTCATAGCCGGGGGGGAGGTAGACGTTGATCCGGCGTTCCTCGTCCAGCGCTTTCGACTGAAAGCGGGCCACGCTGCCAAAGGCGAGGCTCGGTGGCTCCTGGGCCCAGGAAGAGCAAGCCAGAGAAAGCAGCAAAATCATTGTAGAGACTGCGGCTCTATTGGGCATATAGCGTTTCATCTCCTGTGAAAAGGCCCGCGGCCATCGTCCCGTAATCTGGGACGTAATCCTCCTGCGAGACAGTGATGATGCCACGGTGGGTCTTGACGACGGGAGGGATCATGTCATCGAAAATGCTTGGACGCGCGGCGCGTGCACTTGGGATTGTACTTTTCATGAGCATTCTCTGGCCAGGGGTGTCCTCGGCGGGAACCGTCCCGAGGGCTCGCGAGGGGGTGTTTCGGACCGGGTTGGAGGAGGTCCGTTCGTGGTGGGAGGCGCTCCGCGGCGTGCTGCAAGGAGCGCCCGCGCGGCCGGTTTCGCGGACGCGCCCGCTCGCGAAGGAAGGCATTGGCATCGATCCCAACGGCACGCCCAGGCCGATCGCACCGCCGCCGGCGAGCCAGACGACGTCCGACGGTGGCATGTAATGAGGGAGACGGCGGCAGGGGAGCACCCGACGATGCAGGAGCTGTTCTCGTTCGTCGAAGGGCGGCTGGACCGGGAGATGACCCGGGAGATCGTCGCCCACCTGCTGCGAGGCTGCCGGCCCTGCCGGCTCGCGGCCTCGCACTGGATGGCGGGGGAGGGAAGGGGAGCCGCACCGGAGGAGAATGCTTATGACGCCGTCTTCGAACGGGTGACGCAGAGCTTCCGGGTTCGGGAAGCTTTCCGGGCTCCCGACGAGGTGTTCGAGGCGGGCGATCCGCGGGAGATCGAGGCGCTGATCCAGCGTTGCTGGAGCCTTCGCTACCGGGACGGCGCGGAGATGGTGCGCCTGGCCCGCCTGGCGATCACCGTGGCCAACCGGCTGCCGCCGGAGGAGCACGAGGCCCCGGCCTTGGCGGATCTGCGCTGCCGGGCCTGGGCCCACCTGGGGAACTCGCTGCGCGTGGTGGGCGATCTGGTGGAGGCGGAGGTGGCCTTGGAAAGGGCGGCGGAGCTTTTGGGCCAGGGCTCGGGAGATCCGGAGACCGTCGCGTGCGTCTACGATTTTCAGGCGTCCCTGTATATGGCTCAACGGAGGTTCGAGCTGGCCGAGGCGGCACTCGGAGCCGTGTGCTCCCTCCATCTCGAGCGCAAGGACGACCACGGCGCCGGCCGGGCGATGATCAGCCGCGGGCTGGCCTGCGCCTTCGCCGGCAGGCTCGCGGACGCGATGCGCTGGACCTCCCAGGGGCTCGCGAAGATCGATCCCGAGGCGGACCCCGCGCTCTTCTTCGCCACTCTCCACAACCAACTCTGGTTCCTGGTGGAATGTGGCCGGTTTGCCGAGGCCCGTGTGCTGAGAGAAACGCATGAGGAGCATTGGCACGACGAGGGGCTCAACGGCCTCAAGGTGAGCTGGCTCGACGCCCGGATCGAAGCCGGGCTCGGCGAGCTGGGCACGGCGGCCTCCCGGCTGGTGGCCGTGCGCCGGGGTTTCGAGGAGGCCGGCATGCGCTTCCGGGTGGCGATCGCGGGCCTGGACCTGGCCGCGGTCCTGCTTCAGCTGGGCCATGCGGAAGAGGCCACGGCGGAGGTCTCGGCGGTGATCGAGATCCTTGGGAGCATGGAGGCTTCGCGGGAGCATTCCGCGGCGGCTCTCATGCTGCGCGCCGCCCTTCAGGCGGGGGCGGTGCAATGGGGTGTCGTGCAGCACGCCGCCGGCATTCTTCGCCGGGGCGACAACTGGGCGGGCAGCCCGGGAAGCCAGCCGGGCTCGGAGGTTTGATGGGGGCCACCAGGCGTCCTCAGGACGCCCTGAGAAGAGTGCCGTCCAGGGCCAGCTCGTGGCCGGCCAGGGGCGGGCAGAGAAGATAGCCCTGAACGAGGTCGAAGCCGAGAGCGGTGACGACCTCCAGCTCCTCGGGGCGTTCCACGCCTTCGGCCACCGTCCGGCAGCCCAGCCGGTGGCCCAGGTCCGCCAGGCAATGCAGGAGATTCCTGCGCCGCTCGTCGCGGTCGCACTCTTGAACGAAGTAGCGGCTGATCTTCAGATAGTCCGGATGGCAGTCGAGCACCATCTGAAGGTTCGAAGCTCCGAGCCCGACGTCGTCCAGGGCGATGCGGATGCCGGCCGCGCGCAGGACCTCGAGGGTCTTCAACATGCCGCGCTGGGTCTGGTCAGGCCCGTGCTCGACGATCTCGAGCGTGACCTGGTGGGGAGAGATGTTGTTCGCCGCCAGCTCCGCTTCCAGGAACTCGGGGAGCTCACGGTCTTCCGCCAGCGTCTTGGCGTAGATGTTGATGCAGAGATTGGGGAGCCAGGGGAGCTTCTTCGACTCGGAGAGCGCCGTCTGCACGCAGGTCCGGTCGGTGAGGATCTCCATGCCGCTGCGGCGGACTTCCCGGAAGAGAGCCTCCGCGGATCGAAAGCGGCTTCCTTCGGCCCCGCGCGCCAGGCATTCCAGGGCGTGCAGGCGTTTCGCCGTGCCCTGGACCTCGAAAATCGGTTGAAAACACATGGTCAGCCCCACCACTCCAGAGCAGTCTGGCGGCATGCGTCCCCCTTCATGACATGACGGCTTCAGGTTATGACTCGTCCATTGTGAGGGTTCAGCCGGCGCTTGTCTACCGGGAGCTTCACAGACTCCAAGGCGTGCCTGCCAGAAAGGATGGCTTGACGCCCGCTTGAACCTTCTCGACGTTTCAGGCGTTATCTCTCCGGACGGGACCGGGAGGGCACAGGGGGGGCCGAATCCTCCCGCCCGATCCCTCCGTAGAGGACCAGGAAAGGAGGGCGACGATTTGCTGACCCTCACAGGGCTCTCGAAGACTTACGGCAACGGGGTACGCGCCCTCGACCGGGTGGATCTCACGATCGGTCGCGGGCTGTTCGGGCTTCTTGGCCCCAATGGGGCGGGGAAGTCGACGCTGATGCGCACGATCGCGGCTTTGCAGGAGCCGGACGCGGGGTCTATCGTTCTCGACGGTCTCGACGTTCTGGCCGAGCCTCATGAGCTGCGGCGCCGGCTGGGCTATCTGCCTCAGGACTTCGGCGTGTATCCGGGCATCTCGGCGGTGCTTCTGCTCGATCACATCGCGGTGCTCAAGGGGATCAACGACAAGCGGGCACGGCGGGAGCAGGTGCATGCGCTTCTCGAGCTGACGAATCTCTACGGCGTGCGCAACAAGGCGGTGAGCACGTTTTCCGGTGGGATGAAGCAGCGCTTCGGCATCGCCCAGGCGCTGCTGGGGGCGCCGAGCCTGATCATCGTCGACGAGCCCACGGCGGGGCTCGACCCCGAGGAGCGCAACCGTTTTCACAACCTGCTGAGCGAGATCGGCGAGAACGCGGTCGTGCTCCTCTCCACGCACATCGTGGAAGACGTGAGCGATCTCTGCCCGCGCATGGCCGTCCTGGCCGGCGGGCACGTGGTGCTGGAAGGGGAGCCGGCCCGGTTGATCGAGGAGCTGAAGGGGAAGCTGTGGCGCAAGACGGTGCCGAAGCCCGCCGTGGAGGGCTATCGCGCCTCGCACGACGTCATCGCCACGCGGCTCTTCGGGGGGCAGACGCAGGTTCACGTGCTCGCGGACAGCCGTCCGGAAGTGGGGTTCGAGCCGGTCGTCGCCGGATCTCGAAGACGTCTATTTTTCCGTTCTCTCTTCTCTTCCGCGGCGGGAGGAGCGGATCGCATGCTGAGGGAGATCGTCGGCTTCGAGTGGCGGTATCACTCCCGGCAGGTGGCCTTCCTGGCCGGCTCGCTGCTCTTCTTTCTCTTGGGGTTCGCGCTCAGCGTCACGCGGTTCGGGGCTGACAACGTCGCCGTCAATTCACCCTATCTGGTGATGGAGGGGTTCGGGTTGTCGTCACTCCTGGCGCTGATCGCCGCGGGTATCTTCGCCGCGAACGCGGTGCTTCGTGATGACGACTGCCGGATGAGCGAGATCGTCCACACGACGCCGGTCGGAAAGCTCCGCTATCTCCTCGGCCGTTTCGGGGGAGCGTTTCTGGCGACGCTGACGGTGGCCGGGTTCTCGGGGTTTGGGATGGCCGTGGGGGCTCTCATGCCGTGGCTCCCGCCGGAGAAAGTCGCGGCGATGGACGCGCGCCCCTACCTGGCGGCGTTCGGCGTGATCACCGTTCCGAACGTCCTCTTCGTCATGGTCTTGCTGTTCGCCGTGGCTGTGCTGACGCGCAACGCCATGGCCACGTATGCCGCGGCGGTCGTCCTCTACGTTCTCTATTTCGTTTCCGCCGCGCTGACGAATTCGCCGTTGATGGCCGGCTCGCGGCCGGGTGGGGGAGGGGGAACGCTGCCGTCGCTTCTCGATCCGTTCGGCTTGACCAGCTTTTTCGACGGGACGCGGTACTGGACGGCGGCCGAGAAAAACACCCGCTTCGTTCCGTTCGAGGGCGTGCTCCTGTTCAATCGCCTGCTCTGGATCTTGATCGCGCTTGGGATCCTCGCGATCGTCTATCGCAGATTCAGTTTCAGGATGCGCAAGGCCGCCGTGCTCCCGCGGAAAGAGTTCTCGCAGGAGAGCCGTCCGTGGAAAGGCCTGCCGTCGACTCGTCCAACCGGGACCTCACGGCTTGCGGCGTACCGGTCCTGCACGAAGATCGAGATCCGCACCCTTCTGACGAAAAGCACCCTGCTGCTGCTTCTCCTTTGGCTGGGCTGGGCGGTCTCCGAGATCCATGGCGCCGTCTTCACGGGGGAGTACGGCTCGGCGTCCTATCCTGCCACGGGGCTCGTTCTCGCGGCGCTCCAGACGCCCGCGACGATCCTGGGCATGATCCTCATCCTCTTTTACGGAGCGGAGCTGTTCTGGCGCGAGCAGCGGGTCCGCATGGCGTCCATCGTGGACGGCACGCCGGTCTCCGGGACGGTGATGATCGCTTCGAAGTGGACGGCGCTCGCGGCGCTCCTCGGTACAGTGCTCCTCGGCGGGGCCGCCGCGGGTGTGGCCTTGCAGATCGCGAAAGGTTACTTCGCTGTCCAGCCGTTCCTCTACCTGTCCTTTTTTTATTTCGTTGGGGCTCCGCTGCTGCTCTATGCGGCGGCGTCGCTGTTCATCCATGCGCTGAGCCCGGGCAAGTACGCGGGGATGATCTTTTTCGTTCTCTTCGTGATCGTGACCCGCCGCGCCGCTTCGTTCGGCTTGGAGCACGGTCTCTGGCGTTTTGCCGCCGGGCCTGACGTCCGGTATACGGATCTCAACGGCTTCGGCCGTGATGCCGTGCCGTTCCACGCCTTCATGCTGCATTGGGCGGTGCTGGCGCTGCTGATGGCGGTTCTGGCGGCCGCGCTCTGGCGGCGCATCGCCGCGCCGCTTGAGGAACGCTTTCGCCTCCTGTTCCGGCCCGGCAAGGCCGCTCGCGCGCTCGTGGCCCTGTTCGCCGTTACGGGGAGCTGGATTTTTTATCACACGAACATTGCTCAGAGCTACGTGACCGCGGACGAGATGCTGGACTGGCGGGCGGATTACGAGAAGACCTACAAGCAAATTGAATCGATGCCGCGCCCCCGGATCTTCGCGGTGGACGGCGAGGTCGATCTCCATCCCCGCGAGCAGCGCTATCGCGTGGCGGGCCGGTATGGGCTCGTCAACGAAACCCGGCAGCCCATTCCGGGCGTGTACGTGGCGGTGCGCCGGGAGGCCCGGGTGAACGCGTTGTCCATCCCCTCAGCACGCCAGGCCGCGCAGGATGATCGATTCGGCATGGTCCGTTTCGACTTCCTGCCGCCACTGGCTCCGGGGGCGCGCGCGGAGCTGCGCTACGATCTCTCCTTCGCGCCTCCGGGATTTGGCGATTCGAACGACGCAGTGGTGGAGAACGGGACGCTCCTGATGAATCTCCGCGCTTTCCCGACCCTCGGCTATCGCGACAGCTACGAGATTCCGGACCTGCGGGAGCGCCGCAAGCGAGGCCTGAGCGGCACGAGCGCAGCCGCTCTGGAAGGGGACGGTGCGGTGGATACGTCCCTGGACGAGTGGATCGATCTCCGCTTGACCGTGTCCACGGCCGGCGATCAGATCGCCCTCGCGCCGGGCCGTCTCGAACGATCCTGGCAGGGTGGCGGGCGCCGCTGGTTCCGCTACCGCACCGAGGCGCCGATCCTCAACCGGTTTGCCATGGCTTCCGGCCGCTACGCGGTGGCGAAACGGCGGCAGGGTCGGGTCGATATCGAGCTGTATTACCACCCCGCCCATGCCGCGAACGTCGCGCACATGCTCGACACCGCGGCCGCGACGCTCGACGTGATGCAGAGCCGTTTCGGGCGGTATCCCTATAGCGGGCTCCGGATCGTCGAGGCCCCCTCGTACTGGCCGTGGGCGGGCTATGCTCTTCCCGGAACGATCTATCTCCGCGAAGACCGGGCCTTTCTCACCGATGCCCGGGACGAGAACCGGCCCGACCTCGTCGCACGGCGAGTGGCTCACGAGATCGCCCATCAATGGTTCGGTCATCGCGTCCAGGCCGCGAACGTGGAGGGCGCGTCGGTCATCGTGGAATCGCTGACCAAGTACTCGGAGCTGCTGGTCATCGAACGCATGCATGGGCGAGAGCGCGTCCGGCAGTTGCTGGAGATCGAGCTGGACCGGTATCTCTCGGGGCGTGCAGAAGACACGTACGCCGAGGTGCCGCTCGACAAAGCCGACGACCAGGCCTACCTCTTCTACAGCAAGGGGGCGATCGTGCTCCTTGCCATCCGCGATCTGCTCGGGCAGGAGGCCATGGACCATGCCATCGGCGCCATGATGGAGGAACGGCGTCCCACGAGCGCCGGCCTCGTGCGCCATCTGCGCGCGGCCGCGGATCCCGGGCAGGCTGCGCTGATCGATCAGTGGATGAGAGATGTCGTGCTCTACGACCTGCGGGTCGATACCGCGCAAGCGCACCGCCGCGCCGACGGCCGCTATGACGTGACCGTCCGGATCAACGCGGGCAAGAGCCACACGGACGGTCAAGGCAAGGAGCAGCCCCTCGCCCTGGACGAGCCCATCGAGATCGCCGTCGCCACGGATGCGAAGCTTCTCGATTCCCGGAAATACCTGCTGCGGCGCGGGATGAACGAGATCCGGCTCGTCGTGGACGCGCAGCCGTCGTCCGTGGCCGTGGACCCCGGGATCACACGGATCGACCGGAACCCGGTGGACAACGCGAAGCGGTTTTGAGAGCATCTTTGTCCCACGGCTGATTCTCTGTTCGAGGTGAGCTTGCCCGCGCAGACTCACCGCCGCGGATGAAACCAATGAAGGGAAAGCTGAGGCCACATGGGCAAGAGCCGGCTCGAAGCATTCAGCGATGGCGTCATCGCCATTCTGATCACGATCATGGTGCTGGAGCTGAAGGTGCCTCATGGCGAAAGCTTCGGCGCCTTGAGGCCGTTGATCCCGGTGTTTTTGAGCTACGTCCTGAGCTTCATCTACCTGGGGATCTACTGGAACAATCACCACCACATGCTCCATGCCTGCCACCGGGTGACGGGGCCGATCCTGTGGGCGAACCTGCATCTCCTGTTCTGGTTGTCGCTGGTGCCTTTCGCCACGGGCTGGATGGGAGAGAACCACTTTGGCGCCGTACCGTTGGCCGTGTATGGCGCCGTCTTGTTCATGGCGGCGATTGCCTATTACATTCTGCAACAGCTGATCATCGCCTCCCAGGGGCCGGATTCGCTGCTCAAGAAAGCCGTGGGCGGGGATTGGAAAGGCAAGCTTTCACCGCTCGTCTACATCACGGCCATCCCCGTGGGCTTTCTGTCGCAATGGACCGCCTTGGGGCTCTACGTGTTCGTCGCGTTGATCTGGCTCGTGCCGGACCGGCGTATCGAGAGCGCCCTGTCTCACAAGGAAGCATGACCTTCCAGGAAGCGCGCCAGGCGAAGGTGCCCTTCCGGCGAGAAGTGCCCGTCGTGGGGGAGGAAGCATTCACCGCACCCCTCGAAGATCCCGGCGGTCGTGGCGAAGGAGAAACCGATCTCGGTGCTCGCCTCTTGGAGAAAGCCGCGGAGCCGCTCGTTGGCGCGTCGGCCGTCCGGACCGACGGCGGCGCCGACGTCGAGGAGGACGACCTTGAGCTCCGCTTTCTCTCCGCTCGCGATCCGCTGGCATTCTGCAAGGACGCGGCGGTAATAGTGGCTGGCGAGCGCGAAGGGCTCCGGTTGCAACACGGCCGCGGCCAGGCCGCCCAGCCCGGCCGGCGCCGCTTCGGCGCGGGCCATCCAGTCCCCTGAGAACGATTTGGCCACGCCCCGGAGGAGCCGGAGGGAGCGGAACCGGTAGAGCTGCCGCTGCACCGGATACACCGGGGCCTTGCCGAGATCGGCCACGCGCTGCCGGAGAGCCCGGTCGTCGAGCCGCAGCTCCGGCATCTGCTCGATCTCTTCACGCGTCCTATAGAAGAGGAGATCGGAGAAATCGTTGAGGAAGACGAAGAGCACCACGGTCTTCGGCGCCAGCTCGCGGTGATAGAGGCGGAGCAACACGTACTGCTGATAGAGGCAGTCGCCCTGGCGCGCCATGTCGTAGGCGGGCCGTCCGTACCGCGTCCTCAAGAGGCTCGCCGCGGTCTGGCTTTCTTCGACTCCATGGCCATAGATCAGTGAGTCGCCGAGAAGGAGAAGGGAGCGGTCCGTCACTCCGGGCGGATTGCGAAAGCCGAGGCCGTCCGTCCGGTGCCGCCAGGAGTAGCCGTTCCAGAAGTTCTCCACCGTGAAGTTGGGGACCATGAAATTGATCCGGGTTTCCGGCTCGGTGAAGTAGATCCCGCCTGGAAAGCTGCCGTAGGCCGTGTAGACCTCGTTGGCCAGGGTGGAAGCCCGCTTCAGGGGGAGCGTACGCAGGGCGATCTCCAGCACCCCGAGACCGAGGAGGGAGGAGAGAAGGATGGCGCCGAGCCGGCGGACCCGCCGTCTCATCGGGGCTTCCGGTCTCGAAGAGTTTCCAGGGCGGATCGCAGGATCCCATCATCCTCCCGCCAATCCTCTTTTCGGTCCAAGGACAGGAAGGGGCGTACCAGGCGCCGCGAAGCCAGCCGCAGAGAGGCTCCAGCGCAGAGGGCGGCCTCGGCACGGGCGGCCCAGGCGGGGCCGTGGTGGTTGCGGGCCCAGCGTAAGAGGTCGCTCCAGAGCAATGCCGGGTTCTGGCGGCGCCGGGCGCCGGGGGCGCGGCCGATGGTGGCGCCGTGGTGGTGGAGGACGGAAAATTCCGGCCGCACCTCGACGTCCCACCCCTTCCTCCGGGCTCGCAGGCAGAAATCCAGATCCTGGGCGTAGAACCGGAACCCTTCGTCGAGGGGTCCCACGGACTCCCACACGGACCGCCGGAAGGCCATGGCCGCCCCGGTGACCCAGTCGACACGCCGGGGGGCACCGGGATCCAGGGGCTTGGCGCGCCGGTAAAGGCCGAGCGGAAGGCGCTCCAGAAGGGCGGGCAGGCCGCTGGTGAGGGCGAAGAACCAGGCCAGGGAAGGCTCGGGGCCGCCGCTCCATTGGGCAGAGCCGCCGGGATAGTGGAGGAGGGCTCCGGCAATCCCCAGCCGGGGCTCGCGCGCGAAGGTCTCGAGGAGCCTGGCGAGGCCGCCGGAATCGACTTCGGTGTCGCTGTTGAGCAGCAGGAGGATCTCCCCGCGGGCCCGGGTGAGCCCCCGATTGGCCGAGCGGGTGAAGAGCCGGGGCACCTGGTTCCTGAGGATGACGACTCCAGGGTGGCGCTCTGTCACGGCCTCGGCCGTGCCGTCGCCGCTCGCGTCGTCGACCAGGACCACTTCGGCGCCGGGGAAATCCAGGGAGCCCAGGCAGCGCAGGACGAGGTCCCGCGTGTCGTGCGTGGGAATGACGATCGAAAGCGGTGGTCCGGGGGCGCCGTGCATTCGGCGGGCATTCTACGGCCTCGGGCCTCGGAGGCCGGGCCTGTCATTATATTCGCTGATTGACATAAGAGTCCGTCGTCCTCACAATCGGGCCCGCCCCCTGGCCTGCGGCTTGCTCCTCAGGGTCACCGGTTGTGGTTCCCCCGGTCGCCGAGACGGCGCAGAGTGTTACCCAGAAGGGCTTTGCGCCCTCTCGAGCGCCTGGGCACGGGAACAAGGATTGGCGCCGGGGATGACAAAAATTAGCGCAGGGAGAAGCGAATGCTCTTTAAAATGAATCGAACGATCGTGCTGGGTGGGCTTCTGATTCTGGCGGCGTCTCCCGGAGGCGCGGCCGGTGGCGGCGCACCGCGGGTGGTCCGGAGCGGCGACCTGTCCCAGGCCGCGGGGGCGGTGCCGGTGGAGGGGCTCCTGATGCTGGAGGACGTCCAGGAGGCGGACTCGGGAGAGCCGGCGGCCTTCGCGCTGCAGCGCGTCGAGGTGTTCACGGCGGACGCCAGCATCACCGTCCATGGAGAGAAGGGGGGGGAGGAGGTGCTGCCGCCGCCCGCCAACGTGTACTTCCGCGGCGAGGTGGTGGACCGTCCGGGCTCGCGGGTGTTCCTGGCGGTGTTGGAGGACGGCACGGTGCAGGGCTTCGTGACCGCGGAGGGCGAGAGCTACCTGGTCGGGGGCGAGCCGGGAGCGAAGGCTCTGGGGGAGCCCCTGGAGATGCACCGGGTGGATGCGCGGTACCTGAAGGCGAGCGGGGGTGGGGCCTTCAACTGCGCCAATGACCGGATCCCCGCGGGGCTGGGCGGGGTTCCGGAGAGCCGTGACCTGGGGCTGCCGGAGCCTCCAGGGCGGGGTGGCTGCGGGCTCGCCGGCCGCCGTGGGCCTCCTGGCGGCGCCCACCTACACGGCCCGGGTGGCGGTCGAGACGGACTTCGAGTTCTACTCGCTGTTCAACAATGTCACGGTGGCTGCCACTTACGTCGCAAATCTGTTAGGATATTCCTCGACCATTTACGGGGCCGAGATCAACACGGGCTTGGCGGTGCAGTCCATCAGTCTGTGGACGACCAGCAGCGATCCGTGGAGCCAGAGCAACACAGCTTGTGGTCTGCTAGAATTCGGGAATTACTGGAATGCCAACAGGACGAACGTTTCACGGACGATCGCGCACTTCATGAGCGGCAAAGCCAACGGCGGTGGTATCGCGTGGTTGGGAGTCCTCTGCTCGGGCTCCTTCACCATCAGCCAGGCGCAGCTCGGCGTGAGCTGCGCCGGCTTGGCGGCGTCCGGCAGCTTCGGTGGCGGCTACGGCTACACGGGGAACCTGAGCGGCCAGTTCAATCCCAATCTTCCGACCGTGGTGTGGGACATTTACGCGGTCTCTCACGAGATCGGCCACAACTTCAACTCACCCCATTCGCACTGCTACGGCAACCTCGGAGGCAACGCGAATCCCATCGACACGTGCCCAACAGCGCAGCAGGCGAGTGATTGCGGGTCTGCCGGCTGCGGCTGCACGGGCTCTCTGCCGGGCGCCACGGGCGTGGGCAGCGGCACGATCATGAGCTACTGCCACCTCCGCTCTGGCAATTACAGTAATATCAGCCTGAACTTTGGCACCAACCACGCGTTCGGCGTTCAACCGGCCCGCGAGGCGCAGCGTATGAGCAGCTACGTCACCTCGGTGGCGGCCGGCAATATGAGTTGCTTGTCCAACACCGTGTTCAATAACGGATTTGAAACCGGGAGCACCAGCCTATGGCAGTGAGACTTCCCGCCCAGAATGAGCTCAAGGAGGGCAGACCGATGAATGGAAATCGCAGGGCACTCTTCGCGGCCGCACTAACGGGCCTGCTCGTCCTCGCCGGCCTCACACCCGCGGACGCCGGCACCCTGACCGTCCAGGCGGGGAGCAAGCACGCGGGGAGCTTTGGCCTCGAGGTGACGCCGGACGCCACGCCGACGTACGTACAGACAAGCCACCCGAGCGCTGAAAAGACCTACCGGGTGAGGTTCTACGTGAACCTGACGCGCATCAACCTGTCGACGGGCACGAGCTTCACCCTGTTCTCGGCGTACGACGGCGCGGATCCGCTTCCCGCCGCCGCACCCGCGGGCAACCCGGTGCTGCGGGCCGCCGTGCGGCAGGTTGGGGCCAACAAGTTCCTCGACGTCTTCACCCGCAACGACTCGCCCGCCGAGGTGGCGGTCGGCTCGTACGCGCTGTTCAACGGCTGGCGCGAGGTGGAGCTCAATTGGGCGGCGGCCACGGCGCCGGCGGCCAACAACGGCTTCGTCAACGTCTGGGTGAACGGCGTGGCGCAGACGGGCCTCGCCACGATCGACAGCGACACCCAGGTCATCAACTACTCCCGTTGGGGTGGCGTCACGGGTGCCACCCTCGGCACGCCGCCGGTCGGCGTCGGCGTCAACACGTTCCGCCTGGATGACTTCGGCTCCCAGCGCACCGGCTATCTGGGGCAGGTCCAGGTCTTCGGGGACGTGCCGCTCAGCAACCCCTTCTTCCCCTGGATCCAGGGGCTCTATTCGATGGAGGTGACGTCGGGCTGCGGCGGCGGCAACTACTGCCCGGCCAGCAGCGTCACCCGCGAGCAGATGGCGGTGTTCTTGGAGCGCAGCTCCCGGGGTGCCCTGTTCACGCCGCCGGCGGCCACGGGCACGGTGTTCACCGACGTGCCGTTGTCCAACCCGTTTGCCGCCTACATCGAGCAGCTCGCCGCCGACGGCATTACGTCGGGTTGCGGCGGCGGCAACTACTGCCCGGCCTCCAACGTCACCCGCGACCAGATGGCGGTCTTCCTGTTGCGGGCCAAGTACGGCTCGGGCTACACGCCGCCGGCGCCTACGGGCACGGTGTTCGCCGACGTGCCGCTGTCCAACCCGTATGTGGCCTTCATCGAGCGGCTCGCCGCCGAGGGGATCACCACCGGCTGCGGCGGCGGCAACTACTGCCCGACCTCCAACGTCACCCGCGACCAGATGGCCATTTTCCTGGTCCGCACCTTCTCGTTCCCCACCCAGGAGGTTGGCCCCTGAGACAACGGGGATCCAGCCGGCTTTGAAAGAAGGGCGCCCTCGAGGGCGCCCTTTTTTTGGCAACTTTCGGTCCCGGCAGGTGACAAGGTTTGTCGGTCGCTGACCGAGAATTTTCTGCAACTGCTTGAAAGTAATGATGTAACGGAGTCGGTATGGCGTTTGCTCTAGAGATCCCCGTGCTTCAAAAACAGGTTGGTTTTCTCCGGGTTGGCTGGTATTTCTTTGCCCCGCTCTTGGGGCTTCTTTTTGTTTCCGCACCGCTTTTGGGTGACGGGACGTCCACCCAGCAGAACCCCACGGCGGTGTTCTCCTCTCCCGGCGTCAAGCAAGTCACCCTGCAGGTGTGCAACACGGGCGGTTGCACCTCGATCGCCAAGGCGGTGACGGTCTTGAACCCGGCTCCGGCCATCGTGAGCGTGGCGAGCGTACCGCCGCTCGTGGGGCAGGGGCAGGTGGTCTCCCTTTCCGCCCAAACCACGGGCCGGCCTGCCTTGACGCATCGCTGGACCATCTCCGGGACCGGCGCCACCACGGGGAGTTTCGAGATCCTGGGCAACCCGGCCCAGTGGAACGCCGCGATGCCAGGGCTCGGCACCTACCAGGTTCGCCTGGAGGTCATGAATACGGCCAGCTCGGTCTTTTCCGCGAACATGCCGGTGACCGTCGAGCGCATGACGTTTGGCGACGTGCCGCCCACCTACTGGGCCTGGCAGTACGTCGAGACCCTCCATGCCCGGGGAATCACCACCGGCTGTTCGGCCTCGCCGTTGCTCTATTGCCCTGGCGCGGGCGTCTCGCGGGCCCAGATGGCGGTGTTCCTGGTGCGGGCGGGCCATGGCCCCGGCTTCGTGCCGCCCCCGGCCACGGGGATCTTCGCGGACGTGCCGGCCGGGTACTGGGCGGCCGACTACGTCGAGCAGATCTACGCCGACGGGATCACCTCCGGCTGTTCCCTGGCGCCGCTCGGCTACTGCCCGGAAAGCATCCTGACTCGGTCGCAGATGGCGGTCTTCCTGCTGCGGGCCAAGCACGGCGCCCTCTACTTCCCGCCGGCGGCGACCGGGACGGTGTTCGCCGACGTACCGGCCGACGGCTTCGCCGCCGACTGGATCGAGCAGCTGGCCGCCGAGGGGATCACCGGCGGCTGCGCCACGGCTCCAGCCCGCTACTGCCCCGATTCCCCGGTCTCCCGCGACCAGATGGCCGTCTTCCTGGTCCGCACCTTCAACCTCACGGCTCCCTGACCGGCCTCCGGCCCCTGCCTACGGCAGGGGCAGCTCGAAGGTGGTGCTGAGGAACACCGCCATGGGCGCGCGCTGGACACTGAGGGTCGGGCAGAACCTCAGAGGGCTGGTGGCGCACCCGGAGGTGATCCCTTCGGCATAGAGCTGTTCTATCCAGGCGGCGGCGAAGCTGTCGGCCGGCACGTCCGCGAACACCGTGCCCGTGGCCGGCGGCGGAGTGTACGAAGTGCCATGCTTGGCCCGCAGGAGGAACACGGCCATCTCGCTTCGGCGGATGCTCTGGCTCGGGCAGAAGCGCTGAGGGTTGGTGGCGCACCCGGAGGTGATCCCTTCGGCGAAGAGCTGCTCGATCCAGTCGGCGGCGAAGCTGCCGGCGGGCACGTCCGCGAACACCGTTCCGGTCGCCGCCGGCGGGAAGTAGAGCGGACCGTGCTCGGCCCGCAGCAGGAAGACCGCCATCTGAGCCCGGCTCACGTCCGAGTCGGCGCAGTAGCTTGGCGGCATGGCGGTGGAGCAGCCGGTGGTGATTCCGGCTCCGAAGATCGCCTCCACGAACGGCCAGTAGGGATTGGTGGGAGGCACGTCGGAGAACGTATACGGCGACAGCCAGTGGAAGCTGCCGTTCGCGTAGGAGACGTAGAGCCTCCCGGACTCGCCCTCGCTGAAGCTGGTGAGCCCGAAGGTGGCTGCTGTGGGGAGCGGCGTGTTGTAGTTGAACGTCCAGGCGCCGCCGCCCGCCGGGATCGCCCGCCAGATCTTTCCGGAGCAGTAGTCGCTGAAGATGTAGTTTCCGCTCAGCAGGCTGCTGCCGGCACCCCCGCGGTAGACGTAGCCGCCGGTCACCGAGCACTCCGGGGAGTGGTCGAGCTCCAGAATGGGGTCGACCGAGACCACGGGCCCGCAGTTGACGTTGTTGTCGCCATTGGTGTCGTTGTAGGCGTGGAGGCCTTCCCGGCAATCCCAGCCGTAGTTCTCGCCGCCGCCGCTCGACGCCGGCTGGAAGTTGACCTCCTCCCAGAGGTTCTGGCCGACGTCGCCGATGTAGAGGTCGCCCGTCGTCCGGTCGAAGCTGAAGCGCCAGGGGTTGCGCAGCCCATAGGCCCAGACCTCGTCCGCTCCGGCGGTGGCTCCCGCGAACGGATTGCTGGCGGGGATGCGGTAGTTGCGGTTGGGGTCGGCGGGGAAGTCGTCGCCGTCGACGTCGAGGCGCAGGAGCTTGGCGAGCAGGGCGTCCTTGTTCTGGCCGTTCTCGAAGGGGTCCCCGCCGCCGCCGCCGTCGCCGGTGCCCGCGTAGAGGTAGCCGTCCGGGCCGAACACGAGATCCCCGCCGTTGTGGTTGCTCTGGCTGGAGTGCTCGATGGTGAGCAGGACCAAGCCCGAAGAGGGGTCGGCGACGTTCGGATCGCCCGACACGTGGTAGCGGGCGATCTGGATGTCACCCGCTTCTGCGCCAGTAGTACCCGGGCGGGTGTAGTAGACGTAGAAGAAGCCGTTGCTTGCGTAGTTGGGGTGGAACGCAAGCCCCAGCAGGCCTCGCTCGCCACAGCTCGTGGTGCTGCAGCCGGGCCCCACCGAGAGGCTGAGGAAGGGCGTCGGCAGGAGCGACGTGCCGTTCCAGACCCGGATCCTCCCGACCTGCTCGACGATGAACAGCCGGCCCGAGCCGTCACCCGCGTGGGTGGCGCCCACGGGCGCGGCCAGGCCGCCATTGGCGATGAGCTGCACCAGTTGGACCTGGCTGCCCCCCTGTGCGGTGCCGGTTGCCGGCAGCGCGAGGGCGAGGGCCAGGGCCAGGCTGAATCCGAGCGCGAGCGCGCCGGTGCTGCGCTGGGGGAGAGTAGGCATGACGGCCTCCTTGCGACCTTCCTCGGTATGTTCCTCAATATGTAGAGAGTTGCTCACCTGTAAATCTTATCAGGGAAGCGGCAGGCGAGGGGTCCCTGTTGTTCATGGAACCCTTCTTTGGAAGGACGGGGGGGTTTTTCTCTTTTCTGATAGCGCGGTATAGTGCCCGCCTCGATACGCGGAGCCCCGTCGCACTTGATCCGGTCAAAACCGCAAGAGATCCTCGCCGTCTACGGCACTCGCCCCGAGGCCATCAAGATGGCCCCGGTCATCGAGGCGTTGAAGCGCCGGCCGGAGGCCTTCTCTGTGCGTGTGTGCACCACCGGCCAGCACCGGGAGATGCTCGACCAGGTCCAGGAGATCTTCGGCCTGCGGCCCGACCTCGATCTCAATCTGATGCGCTCCGACCAGACGCTCAACGGCCTCGCCGCCCTGGCCCTCCAGGCCCTGGACGAGATCCTGGCCGCCCGCCCGCCCGACTGGCTCCTGGTTCAGGGGGATACCACGACCGCCATGACCGCGGGCCTGGCCGCCTTCCACCGCGGCGTGCGGGTGGGGCACGTGGAGGCCGGCCTGCGCACGGGCGACCTCCGGCGGCCGTTCCCCGAGGAGGCGAACCGGCGGATCCTCGATCTCCTGGCCGACGCCCTGTTCGCCCCCACGGAACGCTCGCGGGACGCCCTGCTGGCCGAAGGGTGCGACGAGAACAAAGTCCACGTGGTGGGCAACACGGTGGTCGACGCCCTGGCCTCCCTGGCCCCGCCCCCCGCGGCGGCGGCCGGCCGGCCGGAGGTGTTGATCACCGTCCACCGCCGCGAGAGCTTCGGCGAGCCCCTGCGCGGCATTTTCACGGCCCTGCGCCGGCTGGCGGAGAGCTTTCCGGACGTGCTCTGGACCTACCCCGTGCACCGGAACCCCAACGTGCGCGGCCCGGCCTTCGAGATCCTGGGCGGCTTGCCCAACCTCGACCTGTGCGATCCGCTCGACTACCGCGAGCTGCGTGACGCTCCTCGGCCGCTGCCGCTTCGCCCTCACCGACAGCGGCGGCATCCAGGAGGAGGCCCCCGCCCTGGGCAAGCCCGTGCTCGTGCTGCGCGACACCACCGAGCGCCCCGAAGGGGTGGACGCCGGGGTGGCCCGGCTGACCGGCACCGATCCGGAGCGGATCTTCCTCGAAGCCTCACGTTTGCTGACGGACCCCGCCGCGTACCTGGGCATGGCGCGGGCGGTCAACCCCTACGGCGACGGCCGGGCCGCGGAGAGGATCGCGGCGGTCCTGGCCGGCGAGCCCTGGGAGCCGTTCCGGTACGGCGGGGCTTCCTGACATGCCGGCCCGCATCCTGATCGGCGGCTACTACGGCCATGGCAACGCGGGCGACGAGGCCCTGCTGGCCGTCGTCCTTCGGGAGCTGCGCGCCCTGCGCCCGGATCTCCAGGCCATCGTGGCGTCGGGCGACCCCGAGCGCACGCGGGCCGCGCACGGGACCGAGGCCGTGGCGTCCACGGACCTGCCGGCTCTCGCCGCGGCCATCCGCGAGAGCGACCTGGTCCTCGTGGGGGGCGGCGGGCTGTTCCAAGACTATTGGGAGGTGCCGGCCGAGACGTTCCTGACCCCGCGCCAGGGCGGCCTCTACTCCTACCTTCTCTACCCGGTCCTGGCGGCGCTCCTGGGGCGCCCCTCCATGATCTACGCCGCGGGCGTGGGCCCGCTCACCACGGACGAGGGGAAGCGCCTCACCCGGGTGGCCTTCGAGCTGAGCGGCCCGGCGACCGTGCGTGACTCCCGCTCTCTCGCCCTGCTGGAGGAGATCGGGGTGACGGGAGCGCTCCTGGCCGCGGACCCCGCCTTCCTTTTCGAACCGGCGCCCCGGGCGGAAACCGCGGCCCTGCTGGAGGAGCTCGGGATCGGGAGCGGCGAGGCCGTGACCGGGGTCGCCCTGCGGCATTGGGATTTCGGCGTCGAGCCCGCCCTCTGGGAGGCCGAGATTGCCCACGGGCTCGATCTTCATCTCGCGAATTCCCCGGATCCCCCCGGACGGCTGCTCTTCCTTCCCCTCCAGAACGAGGAGGGCGAGAGCCGGTACGAAGACGACCTCGCCGTGGCCCGGCGCGTGGCAGGGGCCCTCCAGGCGCCGGAGCGCGCCGTCGTGGTCGACCGCCACCTGAGCCCGGAGGCGCTCGCCGGCCTGCTGGGGCACTGCCGGCGGGTGCTCGCCATGCGTTTCCATGCCGCCCTCTTCGCCCTGTCGGCGGGTGTGCCGGTGGCCGCCCTGGCGTACGACCCCAAGGTGACGGCCTTGATGGAGGAGGCCGGCCTGGCGGAGCAGGCGTTGCCGGTTGCGAGCTGGCGGGCGGAGGAGGTGGCGGCGGCTTTGCGCCGGGCGGCCGTCCCCGTGGGGCTTGCCGCCTTCGTCACGGAGGCGAGGGAGCGGGCTCGGCGGAGCGCCGTGCTGGCGGTTCAGGCCCTGGACTCTGAAGCTCCCGCCCGGTCGGAGGCGCGCCGGTTCCTCGACGAGACCGCCCTGGCCAAGGCCGAGTCGGTGGTGCGGCTGGAGACCGAGCGGGACGAGCTGCGGCGGCGGATCGTCGAGGGAGATTCCGAGCTGTCCACGCTCCGCCAGTGCCAGGATGAGGTGGAGGCGGCTCTCGAGGTCCAGAAGGCCAGCCTTCAGGCCCGGGAAGCCGAGCTGCACGGCGAGCCAGGGAGAGCTGGCCGAGCGAGCCCGGGAGCTGGAGACCCTGAGCCTCGGCTGGCACGAAAGGGGGCTCAAGCTGGACGAGGCCTGGGCCGCCCACGCGGGCATGCGCGACCAGCGCGACATGATGCTGCGCGAGAGGAACGACATGGCCCGCCGGCTGGGCGAGCTCGAGGCGACCGTGGCCTACCGGGCCGTCTCCCGCTTCTGGACGCTGATGCGCGGAGCCTTTCCGGAAGGCTCCCGGCGGCGTGCCCTCTACCGGGGCGGACGGACCGCCGTGGCGCGCCTTCTGGGGCTGAAGCCCGGTGCCGCCATCAACCCCTACGGGCCCGTGGGGGAGGAGACGCCGGCGGCGGGCGAGCCCGATCCGCGGGGGGACCTGTTGCGGTTCGAGGAGTGGGTGCGGGCGAAGGGCGCGGAGAGCGTGGTGGCCATCTTCTCGGCCACCCAGCTCCTGGAGAGCGAAGGGCAGCGGCCCACCCAGCTCGCCCTGGAGCTTTCCCGGCGTGGCATCCCGGTCGTCTTCTGCTACTGGCGCTGGTGGCCCAACGAGTGGTGCATCCAGGACCGGCTGGAGGAGGGGATCGTGCAGGTGCCCATCGACGTCGCCCTGGCCCGGCCGGACATGCTGGCCGCGGCCTTCGCGGGGATGCCGGCGCAGGCTTCGAGGATCGCGCTCTTCGAGCTTCCCCTATCCGGGCTTCTTCGAGATCCTGGCCGCCTTGAACGCCGAAGGCTGGGTCACCGTCTACGACGTGCTCGACGACTGGGCGGAGTTCCACCGGGTGGGGCAGGCGGTCTGGTACGACGAGCCCTTCGAGCGCCACCTGATCGTGGCCACGGACGCCGTCTTCGCCATCAACGACTTCCTGGCCGGCCGTATCCGCGAGCTGGGAGGCGAGGACACCGGCATCGTGGGCAACGGCCTCAAGCTCGGCCTGGAGGTGGTTCGGGAAGAGCGCCTTCTCGAGCGGGGTGAGGTGACGGTGGGGTACTTCGGCTACCTCGCGGGCGCCTGGTTCGACTGGGAGCTGATCGCCGAGGCGGCCCGCCGCCGCCCTTCCTGGCGGTTCTACTTGATTGGCTACGGCGGCAGCCCGGAAGGGGTCGAGCTGCCCGCGAACGTCGCCCTGCTGGGCAAGAAGCCCCAGGGGGAGCTCGCCGCCTTCGCCGCCAACTGGGACGTGGCGATCATTCCCTTCAAGCCCGACCGTCTGGCCGCGGGGGCCGATCCCATCAAAACCTATGAGTACCTGGCCATGGGGCTGCCCGTGGTGGCCACCGGTGTCTACCCGCCCGCGGGGGGCGAGGCGTTCGTCAGCCGCGCGGAGGGAGCCGAAGCTTTTCTTGAAGAGCTCGCCCGCGCGGCGGCCCGGAGCCGCGAGGGCGTACAGGCCCGCCAGGACTACGCCGCCTCGTGCACCTGGGCGGCGCGGCTCGATGCCCTGCTGAGCGCCGTGGAGCGGGGGGACCAGCGGGTGGCCGAAAAGCGTGCCCTGGCCGGGCCCCCGGCTCCACTCGCTCCCGTGGAGCCGGCGCCATGAAAGTCCTCTTCGTCTACAAGTACCTGACCCTGGGCGGTGTCGAGACGGTGCTGCGCGCCCGGCTCGACCAGCTCGACCGCTGGGGGATCGAGGCGCACGCCTGGTTCTTCCACGACCTCGGCGGCCGGTCGGTGTTCGCGGGGCACGAGGACCGCGTTTCCGTGGGGCCGCCCGAGGAGTGTTTCCGCCGCGCCCTCGCCGGCAAGTTCGACCTGCTGGACTCGATCGACACGGAGGAGATCCTGGAAGTCTGGCGGGAGGGCGCCGGTCCCCGGTTGGTTTTCGAGTGCCACACCCCCTATGTCGAGAACCTGGAGTACCTGCGCCGGCTCGCTCCCCTGCGGCCGGCGGCCGTGCTGGTCCCCTCGGAGCACCAGAGGCGGATCGCCCTGGAGCGGGTGGGGCCGGAGGTGGAGGTCCGCGTGGTGCCCAACCCCCTGCGGGAAGCCTTCGCCGATCCCCCGGCCCCGTTCCCGGCGCCGCCCCGCCGACCCGTTGTGGCGTGGATCGGGCGGCTCGACGCGCTCAAGAACTGGCGGGGCTTCGTGGACTTGGGGAGCGAGCTGAGCCGCCGGGGAGGCGGTGCGGAGCTGTGGATCGCCGGCCGGCCCGTGGAGGCCGTCACCGCCGCCGACCTTCAGGAGCGTGCCCGGGCCGCCGGCATCCTGGGCCGCCTGCGGTGGTTCCGCGGCCTGCCCCACGACCGGGTCCCCGCCTTGCTCGACGCCGTCCGCGATTCGGGAGGCGTCCTGGTTTCCACCTCGGACGGCGAGTCGTTCGGCATGACCGTGGCGGAGGCCATGGCCCGCGCCTGCCCGGTGGCGGTGCCGGACCGCACGCCGTTCACCGAGTTCGTGAGGGAGGGGGAGACGGGGGTCCTCTTCCGGACCGACGGGAGCTGGCGGGAGGCGGCGGAGCGCATCGCGGCCCTCCTCGCGGACGAGCCCCGGCGCCGGTCTCTCGGCGAGGCGGGGCGGGCGTCGATCCTCCTGCGCCACGCTCCCGAGCCGGCGCTCGCGGCCCTGGCGGCGGAGCTTCAGGATTTGGCCTGACGGCTCGGCCGCGAGGGAGGAAGCGCTCGGCGGACGAGCACCACGCGGGCGAACATGGCCAGCCGGTGCCGCCAGGGGTGGAGCACCCGCTCGGCACCGCGGAACAGGCCGAAGCTCCAGCCCGGCGCGAGGCTGCGCAGCGAGATCCCCCCGGAAGCCAGGTAACGGAAGGGCATGAAGGGCTCGACCGAGCGGATCTCCCACTCCGGCAGCTCGCGCTCGAAGCGCTCCCGGTCCCGTGCGAAGAGGAGCCACGGCAAGGCGCTGTTGGCCCCGGAGAGCGGGCCGCCGGCCGGCACCTCCCAATCGGCCGCCCCGGGCTGGAACGGCTCGTGGTGGAGGTGCCCGTAGACCCGGCGCGACCAGGAGGTCACCCAGGGCTCGATCATCACCACGGCGCCGCCCGGCCGCACGGCGCGGGCCGCCTCCTCGAAGAAGCGGTGGGGGCGGGGGAGGTGGTGGAGCACGTTGGTCATGGCGATGCCCCGTAGCGACCCCTCCCGGAACGGCAGGTCGAGCCCGTCCAGCACGGTGTCGATCCCCGGCGTATGGAAGACCTCCGAGCGCACCAGGCCGGGGACGAAGCGGCCGAGGAACCCGGCGCCGGCGCCGAGCTCCAGGACGGGCCCCGCGCCTTCGGGCAGGGCCTCCGCGATCGCCCCGTACCACTCCTCGTAGAGGCGGCGCAGGAAGGGCTTTTCTTCGAGGATCCGCCGGCGCAGGCGGGTGGTGCGGGGGTCGTCGAGGTCCATCCCCCGGGTCAGGGGGTGCTCCAGCCAGCGCCGCCAATCGCCCCAGGCGCCCGGGCGCCTCATCCGCCCTCCGGCACGGGGAGGGCGAGGGCGTCGAGGGTGCCGCGGGCGGGGATGATCCGGCGGTGGTTGGCGGTGGTGATCTGCCGGCCGCTCTTGCCGTCCACGATCCGGTAGCCCAGGGAGCGGAAGAGGCTCTTCGTAGTGGGCGAAGCCAATTCCCCGCTCCGTCATGAGGTAGAGCCCCACCTCGAAAACCACCGCGGGCCGGAACCTCTGGAGGAGCTGGACCGCGCCCTTGAGAACCTCCCACTCGTGCCCGTCCGTGTCGATCTTGACCAGGTCGACGCGGGTGAGCCCGTGGGCCGCGGCGAGCTCATCGAGCGTGGCCGCGCCCACACCCTCGGCCGAGGAGGCGGTCCCGAGGTGAATGGGATGGCGGTCTCCGCCTCCGGAACCATCCACCTTCCAACTCGCGTAAACCGGCTGGGTGGGCCGCTCTCCGCTGCTCTCGGAGATGAAGGCCTGGATCGCCGTGACCCGCGCCGCGAGCGCCGGGTTCAAGCCGAGGTTCACCTGCAGCCGCCCGAAGGCGTAGTGGGTGGGCTCGAAGGCGTAGACGTGCCCCTGGGAGGCCAGCCGGGCGAACTGCAGCGTCATCACCCCGATGTTGGCGCCGACGTCGAGGATCACGGCGTCTTCGGGGATCTCGACCCACCGGCCGTGGGTGACGTGCCTCTGGAAGCCGCCGAAGAGAAAGAGCGACAGGTCGATCCCTTCCGAGAGGTCGGCCTCGTAGCGGATGCCGCCGCGGGTGATCCGGCGCTTCGTCTTGCGGTATCCGGGCGGGAGCCCCTTGTAGAGGAGCCGCGCGATGCCGATCTTGATCCGGGTCAGGGGGAGGCCGTTGAGCAGGCTCATGTCAGATGAACTTGATCCTCCCGGCGGCGAAGGCGCACATCTTGAGCAGCAGCCAGCCGTGGCGCCAGCGCTGGATGTTGGTCTCGCCGTAGGTCCGCTCGCGGTAGCGGATGGGCACCTCGACGATCTCCAGGTCGAGCTTGGCGGCGCCGAACAGGAGGTCGAAATCGCCGAACGGGTCGAAGTCGCCGAAGTAGGAGCGGTTGGCGGCCATCCGTTCGTAGTCGTCCCGGCTGAGAACCTTGGTGCCGCACAGGGTGTCCTTGATCGGCTGCCCGAGCAGCCAGGAGAAGGCCAGGCTGAAGAACTTGTTGCCCAGGAGGTTGGCGAAGCGCATCGCCTGCTTCTCCATGGGATAGACCAGGCGCACGCCGTTGACGAATTCGCCTTGGCCCGAGCGGATGGCTTCGTAGAAGCGGGGCAGATCCTCGGGCGGCACGGTCAGGTCGGCGTCGAGGATCATCAGCACGTCGCCAGTCGCTTCGGCGAAGCCCAGGCGCACGGCGTCGCCCTTCCCCTTGCCGGTCTGCTGGAAGGCTTTGATGCGCCTTTCAGGGTGAGCCTGGATCTCGCTCTGAATCTCCCGCTCAATAGCGGCCCAGGTGTCGTCCGTCGAATGCCCCTCGACGAAGAGGAGCTCGGTGCCGGCCCCCATCTCGGGCGTGCGGGCGAGGATGTTGGGGATGTTCCCCTCCTCGTTGCGGGCGGGGACGATGACGGAGACCACGGGCTCCTCTTCGACGGGCCTGGGCGCCGGCCGGGCCACCAGGAAGTTCGAGAGGGCCAGGTGGCGGAAGGGCCACAGCCTTACCAGGAAGCGGTTGCAGAGCGGCGCGAGCAGCGGAACCGGCAGCGGCAGGAGCACCTCCTGCCAGGTGCGGACCGTCTGGAAGCCGGCGAGCCGCAGGAGGTTCCGCACGTCCGCCAGGGTCAGCCAGTTCTGGTACAGCACGGGCCTGGCGAGCCCCAGGGCCTGGGCGAGGGCGAGCGGCAGCTCCCACAGGCGGCTGTAGGAGTTGAGGATCACCCGCGTGCGCGGCGTGGTGAGGGGGAGGAGCGCGGTCGAGCAGCCGCTGCACGTCCCAGGCGTCGTTGAGCAGGTCGGAGAGGACGATGAAGTCGAACGGCCCCTCGACCTGCGGCGGCAGCGCGTGAGCATCGCCCTGGAAGACCTGGAGCTGGGGGTGGCGCTCGGCCGCCCGTTGCACCATCTCCGCCGAGAGGTCGACCCCCACGCCCACGGCGGGGCTCAGGGAGGCCAGCAGGTCCCCCTGGCCGCAGCCCAGCTCCAGCACCCGCAGCCCGGGGGGGACGAGGAAGCGGTAGACGCGCTCGAGGCGGCGGTGGTAGGCGCCGCCCAGCCCCCGCCACCGGTCGCCGGCGCGCGCGGCCTCGTCCCAATGCGCCGTGCGCTCCTGCCGGTAGCGCTCTTCCGCCGCCGTAGCCCGCACCGGTTCCGCCATCATCGCCTCTCGACCAGCTCGAACTGGGTGTTGACGGCGTTCCCCCAGGCGGCGCCTGGATCGGGATGGAGAGCCACGATCTCGATCCGGACCTGCCTGGACCGGCCGGCGGCCAGCGTGCCCAGGGGGACCTCGTTCCAACCGGTCCAGGGCTCCGCTCCGACGTCCCAGGCGAGGGCCTCGGCGCCGTCGACCGTCACGCGCTGCACGATGCGCCCCGGCAGCCCGCCGAGGGCATAGGGATCCCGGACGCGCAGCACCAAGGGGTGCCGGACGGGGCCGGTCAGGCGGCAGTCGGCGGCCGCCACGGCACCCGGCGCGGGATCCTGGTCGGCGAGGCGCAGGTTGGCGAGGGGAGCGAGCGCGGTCACCAAGCCTTTCGACACCACGCAATCGAGGAGAGCCTTCGACCCCTCGGCGTTGACGGGGAAGTGGTAGGTGAGCTGCCCCTGGGGCCGGTCGCGCGCGTAGACCCAGTCGAGGGCCGGCCAGAGCGCCAGGTTCATGGCGATGGCGCCGGCCAACCCCACGCCCAGCGCGGCCAGCACGGGGCGGAGGGTCCGGGCCCGCGATGCCTCCCAGGCGCCGAGCGCGACCGCCAGCAGCTCCAGGGCGGTCGCCGCGAGCACGTAGCGGCTCTGGGCGGCAATGAGACCGTGGAGGCTCACCTTGAGCAGGACGGCGGCGGCGAACGTGAGGATGGCGAGGTTCCTCTGCCTCAAGGCCAGCACGAGAGAGGCCAGGAACAATCCCTGGATTGCCAGCAATTCGTAGCGCAGGGGGAGGCCCACCCGCATCATGAAAGCCTGGCCGCGAGCCCGCAACGGCTCGGGCAGGGTCTCCGGAGCCCCCACGCACCAGTACAGGTTGTCCCCCTCGGACGTCACCTCGAACTTGAGGATGGAGACGGCGATCCGGGCGGCGTGGAAACCCGGCCGGCGCAAGGCCTCCCGCAAGGCCAGGCGGTAGGTTTCGCGGTGCAGGCGGTTGAGATCGTAGAGCAGGGCGGGCTCGACCACGGCGACGTAAGGGCGCGGGTCGGCCCAGAAATTCACCGTCGCTCCGGGGATGTAGGCCCCCAGCACCGCCAGCCCCCCATGCTCCGAGGTGAGGGCGAAACGGCCCGTGGCCACCCCCCGGTACGCCATGAGCAGGAGCAGGGGGAGCACCGTGGCGGCCGCTCCCCGGGCCAGCCTCGGCCAGCGCTTCCACAGCCGGCGCCCCTCGGGCGAGCCCAGGCCCGCCGCCGCGGCGAGCAGGGGGAGCGACGCGATCAGCATCTCCTGCCTCATCCCCACGCCCAGCCCGAACAGCAGGCCGGCGGCGACGGGGTAACCGGAGTCCCGGGCCACCAGCGAGCGGGCGGCGAGCGCGCCCAGGGCCACGGTGGGGAGGAGCACCCAGTTGTCCTGGGCCACCACGCCGGAAAAGAGCACCTGGCCCGGCCAGAGGGCCAGCAGGAAGCCCGCGAGCGCCCGCACCCACAGGGGCAGCACCCCGCGCCAGATCAGGAAGGGGAACACGGGCACCAGCCCGCAGGCGACCGCCGTGGCAAGCCGCGCGACGTCGGCGGGCGGGCCCGGAAAGATCCGGAAGAGGACCGACAGGAGGAACGGCAGGACCGGGCCGAAGGATCTCCAGTGCCAGGAATTCTCGAGCCAAGCCCTCTTGATGTCCAGCGCGAAGCTCACGATGCGGAAGAAGTCGGAATACGGCACGGTGGGGAAGGCGTGCACGAACGCCAGCCGGGCTCCGAGGCCCACGGCCAGGATCAGCGCGCCCAGGGCGAGCTCTCGCCCCCACCCCCGTCTCGGGCACGGGGCCTTGCGTGGTCATCGTCCGGGTTCGGGCCTTTCGAGCCGTTCAAAGACCACGTAGCGCCGCTCCATGGGCAGGGAGATGGTCTCCCGAAGGATCCGGAACGGGCGGCCCGAGATCAGGGTGCGGACGTCTTCGGGCGTGTACTGGAACATGGCCGAAGGGTACTGCTTGGACAGCGGCTGGTCCGGCGCCAACACCATGAAGTGCTCGGCTTCGGGGTTCGGCCAGAAGAAGTCGGCGTACAGGCGCCCGCCCGGCCGCAGGAAGGTCTCCAGGAAGTCCAGGTTCCGCCGGGCCAGCTCGAAGTTCTGGTGGATCCAGAAGTAGCGGCCCACCACCGTGTCGATCCGCCCCCGGTGGCGCTCGAGCCCCGCGTGGTCCCCCACGTGCACGTAGGAGCAATTGGCGGGCGACACCAGCTCGGCGATCTTGAGCGCCAGGGTGCTGTAGTCAACGCCCAGGTAGGACTCGACGTACCGCCCGAGCTGCTTGCCCAGGTTGCCGCAGCCGCAGCCGAGCTCCATCACCCGCCGCCCCTCCAGGGCCTCCCGGTCGCAGTAGAGGGCGAGATTCCAGCCGAGGCCCAGGGACAGGACGATCAGGTCGAGCGGGTCGTCGGGCAGGGGCGGTTTGTCCTCGAGCGCGGTATGGGGCAGGAGCTGGATGGGCCACTCCCGGCTCAGGTAGGCGAGCCACTCGGCGTTCCAGCGCTCCACGTCCTCCGGCGAGCAGTCGGCCAGCGACCCGGTCTCATGGACGTCATGGCTCTCCACGGAGGTGAAGAGCGGACCCCGGCGTGTCCGGCCGAGGAGCCGGCGCAGGAGGGGCTTCGCCTGATCGGTGAGGGATGCGTTCTCAGACATCAGGCCGTTGCCGCCTGGGCGACCGCCCGGAGGTCCGCCCGTTCCGTTTCACCGGCGGCATTGCGGAGAAACCAGTCGTAGGTGCTCTCGATCCCCTCCCGCAGCCCGATCCGGTGGCGCCAGCCGAGGGCGTGGAGGCGGCTGACGTCGAGGAGCTTGCGCGGCGTGCCGTCCGGCTTCGAGGGATCGAAGACCAGCTTCACCCCGGGGGCCACCACGTCGCGCACGGTCTCGGCCAGCTCGCGGATGCTCAGATCCTCGCCCGTGCCCACGTTCACGTGCTCGTCCTCCCCGTAGTGGCGCAGGAGGAACAGGCAGGCGTCGGCCAGGTCGTCCACGTGGAGGAACTCGCGCTTCGGCGTGCCCGTCCCCCAGACCACGACCTCGTCCCGGCCCTGCGTCTTCGCGTCGTGACACTTGCGCAGGAGCGCCGGCAGCACGTGCGAGCTCTGCAGGTCGAAGTTGTCGTTCGGGCCGTAGAGGTTGGTCGGCATGGCCGAGATGAAATCACAGCCGTACTGCCGGCGATAGGCCTGGCAGAGCTTGATGCCGGAGATCTTGGCGATGGCGTACGGCTCGTTGGTGGGCTCCAGCAGGCCGGTGAGCAGCGCCTCCTCGCGGATCGGCTGCGCGCTGTCCCGCGGATAGATGCACGAGCTGCCCAGGTAGAGCAGGCGCTTCACCCCGTGCAGGTGAGCCGCGTGCACCACCGTGGCATGGATCATCAGGTTGTCGTAGATGAACTCCGCCGGCCGCGTCGAGTTGGCCAGGATGCCGCCCACCGTGCCCGCCACCAGGAAGACGTACTCCGGCCGGTGGATCCGGAACCAGTCGTTCACCGCCGCCTGCTCGCGCAGGTCGAGCTGGCCGCGCGTCGCCGTCAGCAAGTTGCCGTACCCCTCCGCGCGCAGGCGGCGGAGGATGGCCGAGCCCACCAGCCCCTGGTGGCCGGCGACGTAAAGGCTTGCGGTACGGGGGATTTCAGTCATCGGGGCAAATTTACCACGCCCTCAGCGCGCCCTGGAAACGCGGATGCGGGTGCTCGCCGCCGTTCCCCAGGGCATGCCCGGCTCCGGAGACAGCGCTTCAACCTCCACCGTGACTCTCCGCGTGGTCCCCGGCCCCACGACGCCGGCCGGAGCGGCCAGCCAGCCGGTGCCCGGCGCGTCCGCGGGGTCGTGGGAGACGGCCTCCCGGCCGTCGATCGTGATCCGCTGGATCATGCGGCCGGGGAAGCCGCCGGGGGCGTAGCTGTCCAGCACCTCAATGTTCAGCGGGCTCAGCGGGCTCAGCGGGCCGGACTGGCTCAGCGTGCACTCGGCGACTCCCTTCTCGCCGGGCCCGGGCTGCGGGTTGAGCGTCTCCAGCACCGCCTCCATGTCCCCCAGGGCCGTCAGGCGGCCCCGGCGCACCACGCACCGCAGCACCCCCGGGTGCTTCCATGAGGTCAGGGTGAACCGGTACGTGCGTTGCTCCGGCACGGAATCGAGGAGCCGCACGTGGGTGAGGAGCGGACGGCCCAGCAGGAACAGGGACACCGAGGCCACGGCTCCCAGGGCCAGGGCCTTCCATGGCGCGCGAGAGCCTTTCACGCGAACGGCTTCCCAGAGCCCGAGCGCGATGACGAGCAGCTCCAGGGCCGTGGCCGGCATGTAGAACCGCGGAGCGGATACGATCACCGCGTGGAGGCCGATCTTCATCAAGGCTGACAGGGAGATCACGAGGATCGCCCCATTGCGCCGTGCGAGGCCCAATCCTACCGAGGCCAGGAAGAGGGCCTGGATGCCGATCATCTCCCCCTTGAGCGGGAGGTAGACCCAGAGGCTGAACGTCTCCGCCCTGGGGCGAAGGGTCTCCGGCAGGGTCCCCTGGGCCCCCACGCTCCAGTAGAGGAGGTCCGCGTCGCTCCGGAAGGGGAACCAGAGCGCCATCGCCGTCACCCGCAGGGCCTGAAACCCCGGACGGCGCATCACCTCGGCCCAGGCGAGCCGCTTGGCCTCGGAGAACATGCGTTTGCGGTCCCGTACCAGGTCGGGCTCCGTCGAGGCGATGTAGGAAACCGGGTCGTCCCAGTAAAGCACCGTGGCTCCGGGAACGACCGTGCCCAGCAGGGTGAATCCCCCGTGCACCGAGGAGAGCGCGAAGTGCCCCGTGGCCTTCTGCCGCTGGAGAGCGAGCGCCAGGAACGGGAGGCCGACCGCCAGGGCGCAGGCCAGGACTTTCCGGGGGCGCCATCCTTCTTTCCGCGTGAAGCCGGCCGCCGCCACCAGCACGGGCACCAGCACGGCCAGCATCTCCTGGCGCATGGCGACCGCCAGCGCGTAGAGCAGCCCGGCCGCCACCGGATGCCCCTGGAGCCTCTGAGCCCGGAGGGCGTCATACTCGTAGCCCCGGGTGTGAACCCGGGGGCCGGCAGGGATGCCGGCGGTCCCAGGGAGTTGACGCCCCAAGAGCGGCCCCACGGCGAGGCACGCCAGGCCCACCGCCGGCACCACCATCCAGTTTTCCTGCGCCACGACGCTCGAGAAGAACAACTGGCCCGGCCAGAGCGCGAGCAGGAGCCCGCCGGTCACGCGCACCCACAGGGGGAGCACCCGCCGCCAGAGGAGAAAAGGGAGAGAGCGGCATCAGCCCGCTCCACACCGCCGTGGCGTACCGGGCGACGGCTACGGGGATCGTCCGGGAACCATCCGCAGCACGAGCCGACAGCGCGAGCGATGGGCCGAGGTTGAAGACGTCCCAGTAGTAGCCCGGAACGAAGAGCGACTTGTCCCGCAAGTCGAGCGCGAAGTCGATGATCCCCTGGAAGTCCGACAGCGGCATCGTGGGGAAGACGCGAGGCGAAGAGCGACCCGCGTCCCCACGCCCAGGGCGAGCAGGAGAAGGCCGCAGGCCCATTCCGTCTTCAGAGACCCGTTCGTTCCATATGTTTTGGCGTCACCAGGATCAAAGTATATAAAATGCGCTCTGATGTCTGGGACGAACCCTCCGAACGCGAAATCTGGGACCGTCACTGGCAGTCCCTGGGCAAGGAGTCGGCCCTGTTCGGGACCCTCGCCTCCCTCGTGCGCAAGCTCGTTCTGCGGCCGGCCGTCGCCCACTACGCCGAGACCTGGTTTCCCCCCGAGGGAGTTTTCGTGGACGCCGGGTGCGGCACCGGCCAGGCCTCCTCGGCGATCCCCGTCCGTGACCGGCGTCTCGTGGGCTTCGACTTCTCCCTGCCGGCCCTGCTGGCGTCCCGGGCCGAGGGGCCCTACCGGCTGCGCACCGGCGGGGACATCCGTTCCCTGCCGTTCCGGGACGGCTCCGTCGCCGGCCTCTGGAACCTGGGGGTCATGGAGCACTTCCCGCAGGAGGAGGGGATCGCCATCCTCCGCGAGCTCCGGCGGGTGCTCGTGCCCGGCGGCGTGGCCATCCTCTTCTGGCCGCCCGAGTGGGGCTCGTCGCGGTGGGTGCTGGCCCCCATCGAATGGCTGAGAACCCGTCTCCTGGGCCGCCCGTTCCACTTCTTTCCGGACGAGGTGAACCGTTTGAGGTCGCGCCGCCATGCCTTGGAGATGCTCGAAGCCGCCAGCCTCGAGCCCGCCGCCCTCGATTTCACGCTGAGGGACGGCCTGATCCACCGGATCGTCGTCGCCCGGAGACCCCGCGTTTGAGCCATCTGAGCCGTCTCAGCGTGGTCATCGCCGCCTATGACGAGGAAGGCACCGTCGAGCCGCTCACCCGGCGCCTGGCAAAGTCGCTCTCCACTCTCGATGGCTGGACCTGGGAGATCCTCTACGTGGTCGAGGGGACGGACCGGACACGGGAGATCCTGGAGAGGCTGTCCGCAGAGATCCCGGGCCTGCGCATCCTCTACCAGGAGCGCCCCTCCGGCATTGGCAACGCCTTCCGGCGCGGGTTCGCCGCCGTCTGCCGGGACACCGATTGGATCGTCACCCTGGACGCCGACTTGAACCACCAGCCCGAGGAGATTCCACGCCTTCTGGAAACCGCCGGCCGTATCGGCTGTGACGTGCTCGTGGGCTCCCGCTTCGTGGGCGGCAGCGCCGTCCTTGGGACCCCGCTCTGGAAGCGCTCCCTCTCCGGCACCATGAACCACCTGATGCGCCTCCTTTACGGCCTGCGGGTCCGGGACAAGACCTCCGGCTTCCGCGTCTACCGGGCCGAAGTCCTGCGCGAGATCGAGTTCGAGAGCAACGCCTTCGCCTTCCTACCCGAGATCCTCATCCACGCCCACCGCGCCGGCTACTCGCTGAGTGAAGAGCCCATCCGCTTCATCTACCGCAAGGAAGGGCGTTCCAAGATGAGGATCGGAGCCACGGCCCTGAGCTACCTCAAGCTGCTGCGCCCTTGGCGGTAGCCCCCTGGGGCGGTCCTGCCGGCGCTTCAGCCGCTCGCGCCGACCGGTCGGCACGGGCGGCGTACCGGTCAGCAGCAGCGGCGCACCGGTCAGCAGCGGCGGCGCACCGGTCGGCGGCGGCGGCGCACCGGTCGGCGGCGGCGGCGCACCGGTCGGCGGCGGCGGCGCACCGGTCGGCGGCAGCGGCGTACCGGTCGGCGGCAGCGGCGTACCGGTCGGCGGCAGCGGCGTACCGGTCGGCGGCAGCGGCGTACCGGTCGGCGGCAGCGGCGTACCGGTCGGAGCGATGGGCGGCGCACCGGTCGGCGGCGGAATCTCGGCCGTCGGCGGCAGCGGAGACGGCCCCGCGGGACCGCCCCCGCAACCGTCAAGCTCCGCCGGATGGAACGCGGCGGTCACGGTTTGCAGTAGGTCTCCAGGGCAGGCAGCCGGAAGGCCCGCAGCCCGGCAGCGGCGTTGCCCCCTGGGAGGGTGGATTCGATGGCCGTGACGATCCATCCCTGGGCTGAAGGGCCAAACAGTGGGACCGTGTTGCCGGGAGCGACCTTCCGGTGATTCAGGTTGATCTGCATGTAGCCGAACGCCTCCGCTACCGGAATGCCGCCGCCGGTTCCGATTTTGACCCGCTGGGTTGCCAGGGGGGCGCTTCCGGAAACGATGCTGCAGTCCTCGTTCTCGTCACAGCTCAGGGTCGAGTTGAGGCTCAAAGGCAGCCAGTGGGGCCTGCCGCCAGCCCTCGGCATCGTAATCACGGGGCTTTTCGTGTCGCGCCAGATGAGGAGGTCGGTACTGGATGGAAGCACGGTCCCGGCATTCAACTGGCGGGTTCCGTAGGCATTGGGGAGTGGCTGGCGGTCATCTCTGCCGGAGGCCTTCACGTAACGGCCGTAGAAGGTGTACTCGTTGGCGCCGAAGCTCGCGTCCGCTCGGATGTGGACGACCGGCTCTCCCAGGGCAAGCCCGCTGTTGAAATTAATGAGGAAGTAGTCGCCGATCAGAGCGTTGTCGTTGGTGGCGATGCCGGTCCCCTTGTCTTTGAAGTATTCGGTGCCGGGGTCCGAGGGGAACAGATCCGTGCACTGCTTGACCACGTCGATCGTGACGTAGCCGATGACCTTGCTGGGATGGGACGAGCCGGCCGCCTTGCTCCCGGTCGGATGTGGGATAGGGGCGCCGATGTGAGCCAGCCGCAGGTTGTTGAGGTTCGTCGCCAGGTTCGCGGTGCGGAATTCCGGATTGAAGTGAAGGACACCGCCGCTGAGGTCGCCGGTGCAGTTGACGAGCCCGCCCGTGACCGGCTGGGCGTTGGTGAAGACGTCCTGCACGTTGACCGACTGCACGTCCAGGGATCCCAGGAACATGTCGAAGCTCACGGTGGGGATGGCCCAGTCCGTCCACAGCGTTACGTGGACGCTGTGGGGAACGGTGCTGGTGTTGACGATGGTGAAGACCGTGGTGAAGGCGGCGCCCGGGAAGGGTGGGACGATGGCTGCGGGGTCGACTTCGAAGTAGGGGATCATAAGGGTTGCCGCGGGTACGGCGTCGATGTCGCACGTTCGCGCGGCTACCTTCCCTGGCACCCCTAGCATGAGCAGAGCGGCCGCCCAGGGCAGCCACTTGGAGTGGATCCGGCGCATGGCTTGTCTCCTTTCGGGGGGAGAGCCGGGATTGGATCTCCAGGAGAGATTTCGACAAATCGATCATGGAAGAAGGGGGTGTCGAGGGGCGCCACCCGGTGGGGCGGCCGGGCGGCGTGACGGGGTGGGCCAGCCTGAGGGAATCCCCCCATCCCTATCGTTCTCCTCCCCGGAGGCGCTGAAAGCGCTTCCATTCAAGGAGGGGTTCGACGTGAAGCAATTTGACGCCATCTTCATCGGCAGCGGCCACAATGCGCTGATTGCCGCTGCCTATCTCGCCCGTTCGGGTTGGAGCGTTCTGGTGTTGGAGAAGAACGACCGGCCGGGCGGGCTGGTGCGGACGGAGGAGCTGACGCTCCCCGGGTTCCACCACGACGTGTATTCGAGCGCTCATCCCCTGTTCGTCACCTCGCGGGCGTACGCCGACCTGGGCGGGGAACTGGCGGAGCGGGGGCTCAAGTACCTGAACACGGATCAGCCGACCGGCGTTTCGATGCCGAGCGGCAAGTCGGCGGTGTTCTTTCGCGATCTCGCGGCCAACGTGGACGAGGCGGACCGGCTGGCTCCGGGGGACGGCGCGGCTTTCTCCCAGATGATGGAGGAATTCGGCGAGCAGGCCGGGGACGTCTTTCCGCTCTTCGGCATGGACCTGAGCCTCGGAGGAGGCCGCTCCTCACCTGCGGCGGCTGATGGTGAACGCGGAGGGGACGGGGCCTTCGGCTTTCGCCTCCGAGTTCCTGCTGCCCGCCCGCGACGTGCTGGAGGCGCGTTTCCGCTCCCGCGTGTTCCATGCCCTCGCGGCGCCCTGGGTGCTGCACCTGGGGCGGACGCCGGACGGTGCCAACAGTGGTTTCTGGATCCCCCTGACGCTCGCGGCCTTGATGGCCGGCGGCATGCCGACCCCGGAGGGGGGCAGCGGCCGGTTGGCGGAGTCGCTGGTGCAGCTCGTGGAGGACTACGGCGGCGTGGTCGCCACGGGGAGCGGGGTGGAGACGATCCTCGTGAAGGACGGCCGGGCCGTGGGCGTGCGCACGGAGGGGGGCGAGGAATTTCAGGCCTCCCGGGCCGTGGTGGCCTCGGTCAATCCCGACCAGCTCTATCTGCGCCTGCTGGCGGAGGCCGGGGTGCCGGCACCGATTCAGCGGGAGGCGGGGCGATACCGCTACGGGCGCGGCTGTGTGCAGATCCAACTGGCCCTTTCCGAGGCGCCGCGTTTCGCGGACGACCGGTTGAACCGCACCGGGCTGGTTCACCTGACGCCGGGCCTTACGGGGCTGTCGATGCACGTGCAGGAGGCCTTGTGCGGGCTGCTGCCCAAGGAGCCCACCATCTCGTTCGACGTGCCGACGGGGCTCGATCCCTCACGGGCGCCGGAGGGGAAGGCGATCGCGCGGTTGCAGATCCTGGAGGTGCCCTGCCGGCCCCGGGGCGACGCGGCCGAGAAGATCGAGGTGGGGGAGGGCGTGTGGACGGAGGATCTCAAACAGCGCTTCGCGGAGCGCGTCATAGAGACCGCCGGGCGTCACCTGCCCAATCTGAAAGGGTCCATCCTGGGCATCCACGTCACCAGCCCGGACGACCTCGCGCGCTTCAGCCCCAACCAGGGGCCGGGCGATGCGTACGGCGGGTCGCACGACCTCGCGCAGAGCTATCTCCTCCGGCCGCTGCCGAGCCAGCCCAGCCACCGCACGGTGGTGCCCAACGTCTACCAGCTGGGGGCCGCCACGTGGCCGGGTCACGGCATCAACGGCGGCTCGGGGTACATCGTGGCCCAGAAGCTCCTCAAGGAAGGCCCGCGCGACGCAGGCCCGGGCGACGTTCGACATGGACCTGATCTCCGCTTGAGAGCACGCCTCGACATGCGACGAAAGAATTAGTAGCATGGCGCCGTGGCGTCTTTGGGAAAAAGAAGGTCCAGGAGGTTGCTGGAAGACGTCCGGCGCCTGATCGGGTCCGCGCGGGAATCCGCGCCGGTGAAGCTGTACTGGAGGATCGGCGACCACATCCGGGAAGAAGGTGAGGAGGGGGTCGCCGGTCTGGCGTGCGTGCTATCGGCCGAGCACGGCCCGTGTTTTGGACGCCGCAATATCCTCTCCATGATCCGCCTGCGGGAGGTCTTTCCCGATCCCGGAATTGTGCACGCACTGAGTGCACAATTGAGCTGGACCCACTTTCGTTTGCTCCTTGGCATCGGACGATCCCAACCGGCGCAGCTTCTACGTTCAGATGTGCCGGCTGGAGCGCTGGAGCACGCGGACGCTCAGGAAAAGGATCAAAGGCCTGCTCTACGAGCGCACCTCGCTGTCGAGGAAACCGTCCGAGCTCGCCAGCCGGGAGCTGCGTGCTCTGCAGGAGGGCGAACCGGTGACCCCCGACTTGGTCTTTCGGGATCCCTACGTCCTCGACTTCCTGGGACTCAAGGACGGCTATGGAGAGAAGGACGTGGAGGCGGCCATCCTGCGGGAGATGGAACGGTTCATCCTGGAGCTGGGCACGGGCTTCGCGTTCCTGGCCCGGCAGAAGCGCATCACGGTAGACCGCGAGGATTACTACATCGATCTGCTCTTCTATCACCGGACCTTGCGGCGGCTGGTGGCCGTGGAGCTGAAGGTGGGCAAGTTCAAGGCGGCGGACAAGGGGCAGATGGAGCTGTACCTCTGCTGGCTCGACCGCCACGAACGGAAGCCGGGCGAGGGCTCTCCCCTCGGTCTCATCCTCTGCGCGGAGCGTTCCGCCGAGCACGTCGAGCTGTTGCGCCTGGAGGAGAGCGGCATCCGGGTGGCCGAATACCTGATGGAGCTGCCGCCCCGGCCTCTTCTCGAAAGGAAGCTCCAGCAGGCCGTCCAGCTGGCCCGCCAGCGAGTGGTGGAGCCGCCGGGTGCGGGAGACGCGGGAAGATTGTGAACGCAGTGCGTGCACAATTTGGCCTCAGGGCAGCAAAGGGGACATCCCTGACCAGGCGCCGGTGCTGCCGGACTCGAAGCCGTCGCTGAAGATGGCCCGGGAGCAGGAAAAGCCCCCTCAAGCGGTCCCTCCGGCGGGCGGCTCCCGTGGCTCAGTTCGCGTTTCGGGCGTTGAAGGCGTAGGCCGCTTGCCTCCTTACGGCATGTAGCCGTTGACCTCCACGCTCACGCCGACCGTGCCCTGGCCGGCCACGAAGGGGAGGATCGTGAGGGAGCCCGCTCCGTTCGAGGCCACGGGGAGGTCGAAGGTGGCGCTCTGGGTCTGCCCCGCGGAGAAGCGGAGGATGCCGGTCGAGGGCGCCGCGAGATCGCCAGGATAGAACCGCAGGTTCCCCTTCCCCGTCTCCTGGAAGGCCGTCACCTTGACGGTCACCCGCGTCGCCGTGGCCGGCACGCCGCAGGTGCCGGTGGCCTTGACCACCCGGGCGGCGTTGGAGCGCAGTGCCGGGCCGTCCGCCGGGCGGTGGGTGTCGAAGAGGAGGCACGGCGGGATCGTCACGGGACCGCCCGGCGGGGCGGGATCCAGGTTGAAGAGATAGGCATCGCCCCGGCGGTTGGCGTCTCCCGGGAGGAGGTCAACGTGGCTGGTGAAGGCGACCTGCCGTCCGCTGGCGCTGATCAGAGGCAGGGAGGAGTGCCCGGCCGCCGCCACGGGCGACCCTTTCCACCGGCTCGCAGCAGGGCCGCCGTGCCGCTGACCCGGTCGAAGAGGAAGACGTCGGTGCCGTCCCATCCGAGGGGCGTGATCTCGCCGGCGACGAGATTCGTGGCGTCGCTCGTGAAGGCGGTGTAGCGGCCGTCGGCGCTGACGGCAGGGCTGTCGGAGTCTCCGAGGCCGCCCCTGTTGGGGTAGCTGGCGTCACGGCTGACGAGGGTCACGGACTTAGCCGCCAGGTCGTAGAGATAGAGCTGGTAGCCGCTGAAGGAGACCCCGGGAATCACATCGTCAGTGCTCAGGAAGAGCAGGACGCTGCCGTCGGCGCTCAGCGCGAGCTGCTGCTGGAAGGAGCTGTTGAAGCCTGCCCGTTGGTGGGTCCCCAGGGTGCGGTCGTAAAGATAAACGCTGCTGTCCCCACGGGGGGTGACGTTGGGATCGAGGTCTCCCGTCTCGCTGGCGAAGGCGACGAATCTCCCGTCGGCACTGAGGACCGGTGCCGTATTGGTCCCGGCGCTGGTGACGGCGGAGCCGCGGGCGTGGCTCACCAGGGCCATGCCGCCGGTGATCCGGTCGAAAAGGAAGACGTCGGCCTCGAACGGACCGTCAATCTGCCCCGTGACCAGGTCCGTAGCGTAGCTGAGGAAGGCGACATAACGGCCGTCGGCGCTGAGGGCCGCCGAGGTGGAGTAGCCGTTGCCAGCTACCGTGGGGCCGGTGGTCAACCGGCTCACCAGCAAGATGCTGCCGGTCGTCCGGTCCCAGAGGAAGATGTTGGAGCTGCCGGACGGTTGGTCGGGGTTCCCTCTCTGGCCGGGGACGAGGTCGCCCGCGAAGCTGCTGAAGGCCAGCCACCGCCCGTCGGAGCTGAAGCGCACCGCGTTGTCCCGGGACTCCGGGATGTAGAAGGTTCCGAGCCGGGCCACGAAGGTCACGGCGGAGGCCGCCCGGTCGAAGAGGAAAAGACAGAGGTCGCCGCTCGGGTTGGCTCCGGGGACCAGGTTGCGCGCGCGGCTGTGGAAGGCGACGTAGCGGCCGTCCGCGCTTGACCACCGGATAGGAGGAGCCGGCGGTGGCGGTGGTGGCCGCCGAGGCCCGGGTCCGGCTGACCAGGGCCGTCGTCTTCGTCGCCGCGTCGTAGAGGAAGACGTCGGTCTCGCGGTTGCCATCCACCTGGCCGGCGACGAGGTTGGTGGCGGCGCTCTCGAAGACGATGTACCGGCCATCGGCGCTCATGGAGCGGGAGAGGCTTTCGCTGGCGGGCGACAGGGAGGGATGGGCGGAGGCCCGGGGAGTGACCGTGCGGTTGCTCTGCGCGACCGCGTCCCAGGCGAAGAGATCCGAGCTGTCGTTGAGGTCCCTGAGCCCTGCCTCGAGGTTCGTCGCCTCGCTGTAGAAGACAATGCGGGAGCCGTTGGCGCTGATCGCGGGGGAGTAGGAATCGCCGTTGGCGGTCGTGACCTTGGAGGCAGGCAAGCGGCTCACCAGCGTGGTCTTGCCCGCCGAACGATCGAAGAGGAAGACGTCCCAGCCCAACTGGGCGTACCGGTCGGCATCGATCTGGCCCGGGCACCCAGGCGGGATCGGTGCTGGCGAAGGTGACATAGCGGCCGTCGGCGCTGATCGCGGGATCGCCGATCAGCCCGCCGGGCGGGGCCGCTCCCGGGCGGTTCGCCAGGCTCGTGGTCCGGGAGATCCGGTCGTAGACCGCCGCCGTGTTGCCGGTCAGGAAGACGGCGAAGCGTCCGTCGGCGCTGAGCGCGAAAGGACGGGTGAAGCTGCCGCTATTCGTTCCCAAGGCCGCGCTGCTCACCAGGGTCGTCACGCGGGTCTCGCGTTCGTAGAGCGCCAGCTCGGAGAACCGGCTGAAGATCATCACGATCTTGCCATTGGAGCTGATATCGGCGTCCTCCCCCTGGCCCACCAGAGAGAGGGCCCCGGTGGTGCGGTCGTAGAGGACGACGCTCAACATCATCCCGGACCTGGCCCGGCACGAGGTCACCGGAGCCGCTGAGGAAGACGATGAACCGTCCGTCGGCGCTGATCCGAGGGTGATCGGAGCCCCCGCTCGACGTGGCTGTGGTAGGCAAGCCGGGGAGGTGGCTGACCAGGCGGAGAGCGCGGTCAATCCGGTCGTAGAGATAGACGTCCCCCAGGTCGCCTCCCTGCTGGCCGGAGATCAGGTCGAAGGCATCGCTGGAGAAGGTGAGATAACGTCCGTCGGCGCTGATCGCCAAGCCGGAGAAAAAGGCCGAGCTCCTGTTTCGTGGCGGCTACCAGGGTGGTCGCTCCGGTGATCCGGTCCCACAGGAGCACGTCATAGTCGGGAAAGAAGCGGTGCCCCTCCTCCTGCGCGGACACCAGATCGGTCGCGGCGCTGATGAAGGCGACATAGCGTCCGTCGGCACTGATCACCGCCTCGCTCGATCCCCGGTTGCCGGTCGTGGCCGGCGAGACCAGGGAGTGGCTGACGAGGGTCACGGTGCCGGTGACGAGATCCTTGATGAAGACGTCTTCGGCAGTCTCTACAGACGGGCTTCCGTTCACGTCATTCTGGCCGGGCACCAGGTTGACAGCCCTGCTGAGGAACACCGCGTACCTGCCGTCCGCGCTCAGGGAAACGGGGGGTGGAGGCGAGTGGGGGGGCCGAGCGGCGTCCGCCGGGGTGTCCGAGACCTGGCTGGGGTGGACCCGGGAGACCACCTCCAGGGGCTCGGCGGCGAAACCGGCCGCGGCGCTCGCCAAGCCCGTGATCAGTGTCAGGAACAGGGCAGCGCTTCCGCCAGGGTCCTTCTCCACGACACAGGAATGTCAAGATCCGTCCCACGGCAACCTCCTCAAAGTGGTCTTACGGGATGATGGAATCTTAACTCATCACTGGTCGTGTAAGGAAATGCGCGCTTTGATCTACATCTCTGTCGGGCGAGGGCTAAGTCTTCGACGGTGCGTAGGAGTCTCACGAGGATCAACGTTACTGACGGATCCAAGCGATCACGGGAGCAGCCCATTGCTTGTGGGGGCGAAAGAACGCCCCTTGGCCGCCTCCGATCGCGATCTTGATTTCCCTCTGCTCTCCGGCTCTTTTCGACTTGGCGAAGAGTTGCGCGCAGGACCGGCCGATTTCATCCGACGCCTCGTAGGTGGAGAGAATCCGGCCCCTGACGTCGAGCTTGGAATCGCTGAAGTTGTCATCGCCGCACGCCGCGAGGAAGACGAAATTAACCTTGTCATTCTTCAGGAGGGCCAACGTGCGGATGGCGATGCCGCCGCCTTTCGAAAAGCCGATCACGGTGACGTTCTTCGCCTGTGTTCCCCTAGCCAGGAGGGCTCGCACCTGCTGGGCGGCGTGCTCCGCACGCTCTTCTATCACCTGACCTTGCGGCGGCTGGTGGCCGTGGAGCTGAAGGTGGGCAAGTTCAAGGCGGCGGACAAGGGGCAGATGGAGCTGTACCTCTGCTGGCTCGACCGCCACGAACGGAAGCCGGGCGAGGGCTCTCCCCTCGGGCTGATCCTCTGCGCGGAGCGTTCCGCCGAGCACGTCGAGCTGTTGCGCCTGGAGGAGAGCGGCATCCGGGTGGCCGAGTACCTGATGGAGCTGCCGCCCCGGCCTCTTCTCGAAAGGAAGCTCCAGCAGGCGGGAGCGGTTATACGCTAGGACTTAGACTTTGCGTATAACTCCCCACTGGAGCCGGCCCCATGCCCTACCAGCGCCTTCCTGAAACCGTCCAGACCCTCTACGCCGAGCTGTTCGAGCAGGCGGTCCATGCCCAGGCCGACGCAGCGGGGGGAGGGAGCCAGGGGACCTTCGTATCCAAGACCGTCAAAGGCGGGACGTACTGGTATGCACAGAGGATGGAAGGGGACCGCAAGCGTCAGCATTATCTTGGGCGCGAATCCCCGGTCCTCCTGGCCTGGATGGAGCGAGGTCCGGCAGGCGCGCGCCCGGTCGGCGGTGGACGAGGCCCAGCGGGCGAAGCTCTCCAGCATGCTGACTGCCGGGGGAGCGCGCGGCGGAGAGCGCTCCCGTGATCAAAGTGCTGTCCCTGCTTGCGGATTCGGGAGTGTTCCGCATGGGCGGGATTCTCGTCGGGACCCAGGCTTTCGCCGCCTACGGCAACATGCTGGGAGTCCGCTTCGAGAAGCAGAGCCTGCGCACGCAGGACGTGGACGTGGCCCAGGACCGGGCCATCGGCATCGCGCTCTCGCAGGAGGCGAGCCCGGTCAACGTGGAGCAGTCGCTGGTGCAGTCTGGGATGGGATTCCTGCCGGTTCCCGCGCTGGATCCCCGTCTGCCGAGCACGTCATTCAAAATCCGGGGCCGGGATCTGCGGGTTGATTTTCTCACTCCCATGATTGGAGCGGAGTCCTCCAAGCCGGTTTTCCTGCCCGCGCTGGGGGTCTCCGCCCATCCGCTGCGGTTCCTCCATTACCTGATCAAGGACCCCACCCAGGCCGTTCTCGTCGGTGGCCCCGGCATCCTGGTCAACGTTCCCGACCCCGCTCGGTTCGCGTTCCACAAGCTCTGGATCTCCGGGAAACGGCCGGTCTCCGAGCAGACGAAGGCGCTCAAAGACCTCCGCCAGGGTGGGGATCTTCTCGAAGTCCTGCTGGAGGACCGGCCGGATGACCTCCCGCCGGCCTGGGATGACCTGGCGCACAACCCTTCGGTGGTGAAGACGGTCCGGAGGGCGATCGGTCGATTGGCTCCTGAAGCTCCAGGAACGAATAGTGCACGCAGTGCGTGCACTATCTCAAAGCTGAGCCGGCACCGCCGGCGCCGGCGCGGCGGCCACGGTGAGGAGCAGGTCCCCGTCCCGGCGCCACCAGCCGTGGAAGGTCTGGAAGGTCTCGGTGCAGTCGGCGGTGAACGGGGACCAGCCCTTCTCTGAGCCCTCCGGGAAGGAGACCTCGACGCTGCGGGTATCGCGGCGCAGCCCTTCCCGGAGAGCTTTCAAGGCGCTCTCCTTGGCGCTCCAGAGGAGGTTGGCGAGCAGGGGGCGGTCCTCGGGCGGGGCTTGCGCGACGAGGCTCCGCTCGGCGGGGGTGAAGAAGTCGGCGACGAAGGCGTCGCTGCGCGGCTCGACGACTTCGAGGTCGCAGCCGAGGAGGATGCCCGCGGGGGCCACGGCGCAGACGGCGTGACCGGCGCGGTGGGTGAGGGCGATGGCCACGGGGGCCGCGGCGCCGTCGAGAAAGGCCTCGGGGGCGCCGTCGGGAGCGGGGCGAATCTCGATCTGGCCCGGGGGATGGCCGAGGCAGCGGTCCAGCGCCTCGCTGGGCGGTCCATCTCCCCAGGCGCCAGGCCGCCCGCCGCCAGGGGAGGCGCAGGGTCTCGAGGTACTGCCGGCCGGCGGGGGAGAGCCAGGCGTCGTCGTCCGGCACCTCCCCGGACTCCGCGAGAAGCCAGCGGACGGGGATCACGGCGTTTCGGCGAGCCGCAGGGCCGGGGCCTCCCGGCCCGCCGTCTCCTTGGTCATGCCGCGCTCGACGGCCTCGATCAGGTAGGGGCGCAGCCGCTCGGGCGCGATGATGTGGTGGACCGAGCCCACCTGCTGGGCGCGCTGGACGCTGTGGATGTGGTCGAACTCCTCGGCCACCTCGCCCAGCTTCTCGGAGCGCACCGGCTTCGCGGGTCTCTTCGAGCTGGGCGCGCAGGAGCGCCTTGTCGCCCCGTTCCGGGTCGGCGATGGCCTTTTCCAGCTCGACCACCCGCGGATCCTTCGTGCGTCCGCTTGTCCACCTCGCGGGCGAAGACCACGGCGGCGGCCGGGGCGCCGCCGATCACCGAGGCGTAGGTCCCTTCGAGGGCCGCCACCTCCAGGTTGTCGTTCAAGGCGTTCGAGAAGACCACGAAGGCGCCGCCGTGGTAGCGGGAGACGACGCAGAAGACGATCGGCCCCTTGAAGTTGACCACCGCGCGGCCGATCTCGGCGCCGTATTCGAGCTGCCACTGGCGCATGGACTCGGGCGAGCCGTCGAACCCCGAGAGGTTGGCGAGCACCACGAGCGGCCGGTTGCCGCTGGCCGCGTTGATCGCCCGCGCCACCTTCTTGGAGGCGAGCGGGAAGAGCGTGCCGCCGGTCCACTGGTCGGGCCCGTAGACCGGGCACGTAGCCGAGCCGGGGCAGGGGCTTGGACTCGAAGCCCAGCAGGCAGACGGGGTAGCCGCCCAGATGGGCGTCCCAGACCACGGCGATCTCGGCGTCGCGCATGCCGTACCAGCGCTCCAGGGGCGGCTGGTCCTGGTCGCGACGGCCTCCATGACGCGGCGGATCTCGAACGGCCTCTTGCGCCCCGGGTTGGTGAGCGGCGGAGAAGACGTCGCCCACGGTGCGGAAGGTCGCCGCCGTGGGGCCCCTATGAGGGAAATCCCGCACGTCGCGGTCGCGCGGGATCGCGGGTGGGCGCCGGGCGCGGGAAGCGCTCGCCGGGGGCCACGTAGCCATGGTCGTAGTGGCGGAGCAGGATGCGGCAGGCCTCCGCGAGGTCGCGGGCGAAGTACTGGGCCTGGCCGTTGGGGCCCATGATCCGCTCGTAGCCGCCGATCCCCTGGTTGTCCTCGGCGGAGACGCCGCCCGAGTAGTCCAGGGCCTGCTTGCCGGTGAGCACCATGGCGCCCTCGGGCGTCATGATCAGGATGCCCCGGGTGTGCATGAGCATGGTGGCCTCGGCGTTCCAGTAGGGCTGGGCGCCGACGTTGATGCCGGGGACCACGATGTTGATCTCGCCGCCCGCCTGGGTGAATTCGACGATGCGGCGCAGCACGAGGCCGATCCAGTCCATGTTCTCGGTGCCGCTGTCCATGGCGATCTTGGCGCCGGCGGAGAGGGCGAACCATTCGAGGGGGACGCCCATCTCCCGCGGCGAGGTCGAGGGCGGCCAGGATCCGCCGGCACTCGGGCTCGGCCAGGGCGCCCATGCCGCGGCTGGGGTCGCCCAGCAGGATCACGCGGGCCATCCCCTCGGGGTAGCGGTCGGTGAAGTTGCGGACGATGCCCGACCACGACGTTGGCCGTGTTGCCGCCGTAGGGGCGGGCGACGGGCACCAGGCGGCCGCTTCGGTCGTCCAGATCGTGCTCGACGAACTCGCCGGCCGGCAGATCGCCCTGGGCTTCGCGCCGGGAGGGCGCCAGGCGCTTGACGACCTCGTAGGGGTAGGGGAGGCCCCGGCGCCGCAGCTCGACGACCTTCTGGGCGTACTCGCGCAGCGGCTTCAAGGGCGTTTCCGCGGGCTTGCGGAAGCGCAGGACCATGCCGGCGCCTTCGAAGTTGGTGATCTGGAGCACCCAGTCGCGCAGCTCGCCGCTCTCGCGGTCGGGGATGCGGCAGCGCACGTTGACCTTTTCGAGCCCCAGTCCCTCGGAGAGCGGGGCCAGGCGGTGCACGATGGCGTTGAGCTCGTCCGGCCGCAGGTCGACGGGCGGCCAGACGTTGAGCAGAACCCGGTTCCATTGCAGCCGCTCGGCGGCGGCGCGGCGGGACTGGAAGCGGCGGATGCCGGCGAGCGCCTCCATGAGCATGTGCTCGAGCTGGGGAAGCTCGGCGACCCGGCCGCCGGGATCCGAGGGGGCACGCACGGGCGTCAGGTCGCGCACCTCGGCCACGGCGAAGAGGCGCTCGTCGCGGGGGTTCTCCAGCGCCACGCCGTGGAAGAGATAGACCCCCTCGGGCGCGGCCAGGCGGTCGAGATGGAAGTTCTGGAGGCGCCAGAGCTCCAGGCGCAGGGCCAGCATGGGGTGGATGCCGCGGTAGACCCGTTCTTCCTGGAAGGCGTCGCCCCGTTCGCGATCGCGGCGGAAGGTGAAGCTCTGGTCGCCGCCCGGTCCGGAGGCCACCACCGCCACGCGGCGCAGGTCCGGTGGGCAGGGAGGGGTCGGCCAGGAGGGCCGCGATGTCGCCGGCAAAGTCGTCCTCGGCGGTCGGGCGGCTCCGGGCGCCAGAAGTAGAGGTCGGCCACGATTTCGGAGCCCGGCGGCGCTTCCTCGGCGAGGCGGAAGGCGGCGGCCGCGCTGGCGGCGAGCCGCTCGTGCGGGGCATGGGTGGCGATCAGGTGGACGTGGGAGCCCCGGTGGTCATAGCCGGCGACGGCGAAGACCTGTCCGTCCACGCGCCCCTCCACGTGAGCAAAGGCGACGCTCTCCAGCTCGCGGATGCGGTAGTAGCGCCGCACCATGACCTCCAGCAGGGCCTCGCGCAGAGCTGTGCCCGGCGCTCTCGAAGCGCTGGGAGAGGAGGTGATGGAGCGGCTGCGGGCACTCGACGAGGGCGCGGATGCGGGCCGCCCGCTCGGTGGCACCGGTCCCCCGGGCCAGCGCGGCGAGGTCGGCCTCGGCGGCGGCATAGATCCGCTCGCGTGTGGCGAGCAGGATGGGGCGGTCGAAGACGCGGTAGCGCACCTCGCGGGCGAGGTCGTGCACGGCCGGCTCGCTCCCCTGGGTGTCGGTGATGATGCGGTCGAGCAGCTCGCGCAGCTCGGGGCTCCGGCTCTCGCTCCGGCTCTGGTTCCGGGTACCGCCGCCGTCCCGCTCCAGCCAGGCTTCCAGGAGGGCGAGCACGGGCGGCACCTGTTGTGCCAGGCGCTGGTGGGAGATGGCGATGCGGAAGAGGCTCTCTTCCAAGCTCCGCCGAATGATCGAGGCTCCCCACGCCGTAGTGGGCGAGGACGCGGCGGAGCTTGTCGAGGAAGCCCGCGGGGAGGCCCTGGCCGCGAGCGTCGAGGTCGCGCAGGTAGGTGAAGAGGTACTCCTCGGTGCTGTGCCGCCCGTCGCTGGACCCCTCGCCGGGGTGGCGGCGGAAGAGCGAGCCGACGTCCGCGAACGTGAGGAGGATCTCCTCTTCCAGGTGCAGGCTGGCGTCGGTGCCATGGCCCAGCTCGCCCGAGACGAGGCGCTGCACCGTGCGGGCGCCGGCGTCGTAGCCGAGCATGAGGCGGCGGGCCTCCTCCAGGCTCTCGGCGCGGGGAGACGGGGCCGCTTCGAGGGGCTGGAGGAGGTTTTCGAAGCGGATTTTCGGCACGTCCGTGGACGGAGCCGGGTTGGCGGGGGCGGCAGGCTCCAGGATGAGGAGAGGGCCGCCGGTGCCGACCTGGGCATTGCGGCGCGCGAGGACCTTGCGGACGCGGCCGGCCATGGGAGCCACCAGGGTGGTCTCCATCTTCATGGCTTCGAGCACGGCGAGAGGAGTCGCCGGCGGCCACGCTGTCCCCTTCCTGGACGGCGAGCGAGACCACGACCGCGGGGGCCGGCGAGCGCACGACGCCACCCTCGTCGCGCTCCAGCCGGTGGGGGACGCCGTCGATCTCCACCAGCAGGCGGCTGCCCTGGGAGGAGAGGGCGGCCCGCCAGCTTCGGTCGCCGCAGACGATCCGCCGGCCCGTGCGCCCGGGAGCCTCGGCCAGCACGTGAAGGCGGAGCCCGTCGATCTCGATGCGGAAAAGCCGTCCGTCGAGCCGGGAGACGCGAAAGGCGTAGGACTGGCCCCTGTAGCGCAGCTCGACGGAGTGGCCGATCTCTCTCGGCACCTCCGGCCGGCCGCGGGCCGCCGAAGCGTAGAAACGGGACCGGGCGGCGCCGGCCTCCACTTCGTACCCGGCCACGGCGGCCGCGAGCAGGGCGGCTTCGGCGCCCCGCCTGCGGCAGGTGCTCGCCGCTCGCGACCAGCCGGTCGATCCAGGGGGAGCCGTCGCCGTCGAGGCCACCTCGGGGCGGTCCAGGATCTCGGCCAGGAAGGCCTTGTCCGTGGCACCGTCGCGCAGGACGACCTCGGTGCGGGCGAGCCCGCGCTGGAGGCGGGCCAGGGCCTCGGCGCGCGTGCGGCCGTGAGCGGTGATGCGGGCGATCTCCTGGCCGCCGTCCGCGCGGGGCGTCTCGCCTTCCTCGACGATGGCGTCGGCCCGCAGACCCGATCCGGAGGGGAGGCGCAGGGCCTCCAGCAGGCCCGGCCTGGGTGCGAAGCCGTCCTCGGGATCGAGGGCGGACAGGCGCACCTGGAGGGCGAAGCCGCGGGCCTCGGGAGGATGGGCTTCGAGCGTGCCGCCCCGCGAGAGGTGGGCTTCCAGAGCACCCAAGTCGGACTCGTCGCGGGTCTCAATGACGGCGGAGCCCTCGGGCAGGCTGGGCGCGAGGCTCAGGAACCGGTGCTCGCCGGTCCCCGGGTCGGCGAGGAAGGACACCGTGAAGGCACCCGCCTTGCCACGGGCTCCCGCGAACCGGGCGGCGGCTTCGCGCAGGGACCGGGCAAGCTCACGCGAGATCCCCGGCGGGGGAGACTCCAGGAGAATCGGCCGGTCGTGGTGGCGCAGCGTCACGTCGATCAGCCCCGGGGTCCACACGGCCCCCCGCCGGTCCACGAGCACGGGGGCTTCGATCCGGCGCACGCCGGGGGTCGTCGTTTCGATGGGGCTCAAATCTTCTCCAGGGCCGTCTTGAACGGCGCGATGCGACTCGCCTCCAGGCCGCCCGGCAGCTCGACCGTGCGGTAGCCCGAGAGGCTCATGTAGAGGTTCCCTTCGCCGTCCACCACATAAGCGTCGATCCCGCCATCACCACCGTTGCCGTTGGCCGGACGGGCCACGGCGAAGAGCGGGCCATTCCCGTTGGCAGGACGGAGGGGAGTTACGCGGTCCACCTTGAGGGGCAGGGCCATGCGGCCGCTCGTCCCGAGCTCGCCGATGCCGGCCGTCTGGAAGCAGAGCTCGATCAATCGCGGCTCCATCAAGGTCGGCAGCTCCTGGGGCTTGTGATCGGGCGGCAGCGAGCCGGCGAAGCGCCCGGCCACTGCGTCGCCGTCCCGCCAGGCGCTGTCCATCACCTGGTAGGCCGGGCCGTGGAAGTAGACGCGGTAGATGTCCGCCGCATGCACGGTGTTGCCGTTGGCCGTTGTCGGGACAGACAGCGGGACAGGGGCGTTGCGGTCCACGAGGGGGGCCTCCGTCAGCCGGACGCGGGCCTTGAAGTGGACCGTCTCCTGCTCCGGCTGGCCGGGCAGGGTCCGCCGGCCCACGAGCCGTGCCTCGGCCACGATCTCATCCCCTTCGAGGGGGAACAGGACCTCGATCGTGAACGTCCGCGGCTCGCCACGGTAGAACTTGAACGGGGCGAGGAACTCGACGTCCTCGACCGCCGCCACCCGCAGCTCGGGGAACAGCAGGGCCGCGGCCTCGGCGAAGCCCTCGATGCCCATCACCCCCGGCAGCACGGGCGTGCCGTCGATCCGGTGGTCGTCGAGGAACGGCTGCTCGGCCGGGTCCAGGGTGGTCTCGATGGTGAGCCCGCGAGTAGAGGCCCATGCCCGTGACCTTGCCGGTCATCACCCCCATAGGGACTCCCCTGGGCTCCTGGAGAGCCGTGGTGTCCAGGCCGCCGGTGGCGTCGAATTCCTCGCGTCATCATCCCCAGCCGGCCGGCCACCACCACCTCGCCCGAGCCGCCCCCGGCCAGCTCGCGGCGGATCCAGGGGATGCCGGTCTCGGGAGGCAGCATGTCGATCCCCGCCGCCTCCATGACTTTGCGGGATGGAGCCGCGGGTCGCCATGCCGATGCCGCCCCAGGCCGTCCAGTCGAGAGCGAGGCCGAGGGTCTCGGGGCGCGTGCGGCGCAGGCCGGAGATCTGTTTGCACAGGAGGTCGTTGGCCGCGCTGTAGTCGGCCTGGCCGCCGTTGCCGAAGCGGCCGGCGATCGAGGAGAAGACCACGGCCGCGCCCAGCGGCATGTCCCCCAGGGACGAGATCAGATTGAACCAGCCGTCCGCCTTGACGTCGAAGACGAGGTCGTACTCCGCGGGCTGCTTGTCCGGCAGGAGCCGGCTGATCTCCAGGCCCGCCGCGTGGAGCAGCACGTCCACCCGGCCGGCCGTGCGCCGGACTTCCTCGATGGCCTTCGCGACGGCTGCCGTGTCGCGCAGGTCGAGCTGGTGCCAGACCGCCTGGCCGCCGGCGGCGCGGATGGCCTGGAGAGCCGTCAGGGCCGCGTCGAGCCGCTCGATGCGGGCCAGCTCCTTCTCGGCCAGGGCCGGGGTGGCCCGTTCGCCGCGCGCCTTGATGCGCTCGAAGAGGTCGTGCTTCAGCCCCTCGCGGTCCGCGGTGAAGCGCCGGACGTCCGGATCGGCGGGATCGGGCTCGGGCGCCAGGTCGAGCAGGTGGAACGTGCCGCCGCCGGAGGCCGTGGCCAGATCCTGGACGATGGCCGAGACGATGCTCCCCGCCGCCCCGGTGACCACGAACACGGTGTCGCGGTTGAGGGGGATCGGCAGGGTGCCCGCCGATGGGCTTCTCGGCGAGCCCGATCGTCCAGCGGCGGTCTCCCTCCCTTCCGATCTCGACGGCGCCCGGATCGCGGAGCGTCTCCTCGATCAGGGTGTCCGCGATCTCCTGCCGCCCGCGGTCCGGCGGGGAAATCGACCGCCTTCACCAGGGCGCCCGGCTTTTCCCGCTTGAACGACTTGGTGAGCCCGGTCACCGCGCCGCCCAGCGGAGCGAGGGCGCCGGCTTGGTCGTAGCCGTGGCGCCCGCCGAGCCGCGTGGCCGAGACGAGGAAGGTCCCCGGTCCGCCGAGGGAGCCGTAGAGGGTGCGCAGAGTGGCGTAGAGATCCTTCACCCGCACGCGGTTGGCCTCCCGCCAGGCCGCGGCGTCCATGGAAGCGAGGTCCGCCTCCCGGTCCAGGGCTGGCAGCCAATAGATCCCTTGCACAGTTTCCGGGGAGGTCAGCGCTTCCAGGGAGAGCACCTCGACGCCCAGTTTTTCCAGGCGGCTCACCAGGGCCGTGCTCACGCCGCCCTGATCTGCGGCCACGACCACGCGGCTCCCTGGCCCGAGCGTCACGCCCGTGGGCTTGCACAGGCCGAGAGGAGGGCGGAGGACCGGCACCGGCACACGGCGGGGGACCCCGGCGATCGGGGCTTCAAGGACTGCCGACAGTGCCGGCCTCTCCGTTTCTGAAACTGATTCCTCTACTGTTTCCTCTGAGACGGCGGGGGCCGCGGCAGCCTTGAGATCGGGCCGCCGGTCATGAACGAACTGAATGGTGTGGCCGAGGGTTGGGTAGTCCCGGAGCTTCAGGTTTTCGTCCCGGGGGATCCCGTAGACGGTACGGATCGCGGCAAACATCTCGGCCTGCTTGACCGTGTCGATCCCGAGGTCCGCCTCGAGATCCAGGTCGAGGTCCAGCATCTCGGGAGGATACCCCGTTTTCTCGGCGATCAAGGCGAGCACGGTTTGCCGGACGGCGTCGCCGGCCTCGAGAACCTCAGGGACCGCAGGGACTTCAGGGACTTCAGGGACTTCAAGGACTTCAGGGACCGCGGTTTTGAGATCGGGGCGCCGGTCGTAGACGAACTGGATGGTGTGGGCCAGGGTGGGGAAATCGCGCAGCTTGAGGTTCTCGTCCCGGGGGATGCCGTACTCGGCGCGGATGGCCGCGAAAACCTCGGCCTGCTTGACCGTGTCGATGCCGAGGTCGGCTTCGAGGTCGAGGTCCAGGGCGAGCATCTCGCGGGGGTAGCCGGTCTTCCCGGCGATCAGGGCTAGCACGGTTTCCTGGACCGCGTCAGGGACGGACACGGACGGGACACGGACTTCCACGGACGGTGGAGGAGGAGCTACGGCGGTGGCCGGTTGCTCCACGGGTTGCAGGGGTTGCGGCATTTGCGGGATTTGCGGCTTCGCGCGGTCCACCACGCGGAGGGTCCGGTTCACCACCTCCACTTCGGTGTTACCCGTTGCGCGGGCCAGCCAGGCCTTCCAGGCGGCGGGGTTGTCGAGGCGGCCGGCGTAACCGAGCTCGTCCGGCGTGGGCCGCTTGCCGTCCGGCGAGGGCACCCAGCGCAGCAGGCTCATGCTGATCTGCGAGCCGAAGCCGGCGCCGAGCCTCAAGGCATACCGCACGGGGTAGGCGCCGCCGCGGGAGAGGTTGAGGACGCCGAAGTCCGGGTCCCGCTCCTTGATGTTGGCGACCGGCGGCACCAGGCCCGTCTCCAGGCTCTTGACGGCCACCACGTCCTCGATGCCCACCGCCATGGGATGCCCCGTGAAGCCCTTGGTGTTGGCCACCACCACGCGGTCGGCGTCGGCGCTGAAGACGTGGCGCAGGGCGTCCACCTCGGCCTGGGCGCTGCCGCCGCGGGCCGGCGTGTAGGTCTCGTGCGACAGGAACACCGTTTGCGGCGCGATCTCGTGGCGGTTGATCCCCCAGCGCTTTTCCGCCTGGGAGACCAGCGTCTCCATGACCTGGCCGATGTGGCCGACGTCCAGCTTGCTGCCATGGAAGGCGCTGTTGGCCACCACCGTGCCCAGCACCTCGCAGATGGGGCGCAACCCCCTTTCCCGGGCGGCGTCCGCCGTCTCGATCACCGCCGCCGCCGCGCCCATGCCGACGATCAGGCCGTGGCGCCGGCGGTCGAAGGGCAGGGCGGCGTCCTCCACCAGCTCGTCCGTGGCGGCGGCGCCGCTCGCCAGGAATCCGGAGCCGAACCAGCCGAGGAGGTTGTCGCTCGTGACGTCGTCCGCGGCCACCACGATCACGCGGCGGCAGCGGCCGGCCCCGATCCAGTCCTGGGCCAGGGCGAAGGCCTGGGTGGTGGAAGCGCAGGCCGCGTTGATCTGGGTGTTGGGACCGCGGGCGCCGATCAGCTCGGCGAGCTGCGAGTGCCCCATGGCGAGCACCTGGAAGAGGAAGCGCCGGTCGAAGGTGTAGGGATCGCGCGCCAGGTCGGACCGGATCTCCCGGATCCGCCGGTCGATCTCTCCGGAGACGCCCTTTTCGCGATCATTTCCTGCCATCTCACGCAGGCTCTCCAGGTCCGCCAGCCGCTCGCGCATCGTCCGGTTGCGGTGGAAGTGCTCCATCTGGCCCACCAGGGAGTCGAAGCCGGGGAAGGCCGAGGCGAAGATGACGCCGGTCTCGTCCCGCATCTCCTCGGGGAGGCCCCAGCGGTCCGGCAGCTTCGTCCCCGTGGTCGTGGTCTTGTAGCGCATCACCAGCGGGATGCCCGCGTCGCGCAGGGCGTCGAGCCCCGCGCCCACGGCGAGGCGGGTGGTGCGGTCGAAGGCCGCGAGGCGGTCTTCCGGCAGGCCGAAGTCGGCCGCGAGGTCCAGCCGGCCGGCGCGGGCCGCGAGCTTGATGACCTCGGAGGGGCTCTCGATCAATCTCGAAGCGGGGGCCGCCCCCTTCGTCGCTCTTGACCAGGCGGGTGATGTTCTTGTCCACCATGGCCCGGCGCAGCTTGAGCGGGATGGTGTCGATCGCCTGCTCACCCCGGAGGATGCGCCGGATGTTGCCGTCGTCGAAGACCGGGTGGTCGCCCGGCAGGCCGAGGGCTGCGCCGGTGACGACCACGGCGGGCGCGGAGGCGAGGACGGGCACGGACGGCTGGGCGGACACGGACGAGCCTGTGCCCAGGCCCGCGGAGTAGAGGCCGCAGAGGGCCTGATTCAAGGAGACTTTGTCGCCCCCCTTCGGGTGATTGGTGAACAGGGCGAGGACGCCTTCTTCCTGCCCGAGATTACCGAGCACGTCCTCGACGAAACCCTGGAGCGCCCGCTTGGGGCCGACCTCGACGAACACCCGGGCACCGGCGGCGTAGAGCGTGCGCAGGCCCTGGACGAACTGCACGGGCGAGGCGATCTGCCGGCCCAGGAGGTCGATCATCTCGGGGACTACGCCGGGTCCCATGGGGTACAGCTCGCCGGTGGCGTTCGAGACGATGGGGATCTGGGGCGGCCGCAGGTCGAGCCGGGCCAGCATCTGCTTCAGGGGCTCGCTCGCGGGCGCCACGATCGAGGTATGGAAGGCGTGGCTCACGGGCAGCGGGCGCACGTCGCGGCCGGCGGCGCGGAAGATCGCGGCGGCCTTCTCGACGGCCTCCGAGGCGCCGCCCACCACCGCCTGGGCGGTGCTGTTGACGTTGGCCACCACCACGTACCCGTCCACGGAGGCGAGCACCTGCTCGATCTCTTCGAGGGGCGCCATGACGGCGATCATCTTGCCGTCGTCGGCCATGGAGACCTTGGTCATCTCCCGGCCGCGGGCCGCCACCGCCTCCAGCGCCTCGGCGAAGGACAGGCTGCCGGCGGCCACCAGGGCGCCGTACTCGCCCAGGCTGTGGCCCATCACGAAGTCCGGGGCGATGCCGTAGGCCGCCAGCAGGCGGGTCAAGGCGACGTCCACGGCCAGCACGGCCGGCTGGGTGATGGCCGTCTGGCGCAATTCCTCCTCCGCCTTCGCCATCGCCGCGGGATCGTTCGCATCAGGGTAGAGATAAGAGGTGAGGGGCCGGCCCAGGATGGGCTCCATCACCTGGTCGGCTTCCGCGAAGGTCTCGGCCACGATGGGCTCGGTCTGCCGCAGCTCGTTCAGCATGCCGAGGTACTGCGAGCCCTGGCCGGTGTAGAGGAACGCCACCTTCGGCGCCGGCCCGGAGCCCAGGAAGACCCCCTGCGAGCGCAGGGCCCGCCACATGCCGGTGTGCTTGCGCTCCAGGGCCTGCTGGACCTTTTCGGCCTTGGCGGCCAGCTCGGAGGCGTCGCCGTAGTCGATGGCGATCCGCAGGGGCGCGTTGAGGTCGGCCGTCCTCGGAGGAACCGGGGCCGGGCCGGCCTGTGCCGCCCGCAGCCGCTGGGCGAGGTCCGCCTTGGAGGCCGCGCCCAGGACGAGGGCGCCGCGCAGGGGAGCGCGGGACGCTCCACGGACGCTTTCTTCCGGCCGCCGTCCTCGCGGATCATGCCCGGCACGTGCTCCTCCAAAACGACATGGAAGTTCGTGCCGCCGAAGCCGAACGCCGAGACGCCTGCCCGGCGCACGCCGCCCTCGGGCTGTTCCCAGGGCCGCAGCTCGGTGTTGACGAAGAACGGCGTCTGGGCGAAGTCGATGTTGGGGTTCAGCCGGCTGCAGCTCAGGCTGGGCGGCAGCACCTTGTCGCGGAGGGCCAGGGCGGCCTTGAGGATGCCGGCCGCGCCGGCCGCGCCCTTGAGATGGCCGATGTTCGACTTGACCGAGCCCAGGGGCACCGAGGCCGCGGCCAGGCCGAAGCGGCCGAACACGGCGTTCAGGCTCTCGACCTCCGTCACGTCGCCCACCCGGGTCGAGGTGCCGTGCCCTTCGATCAGCCCCACCGTGGCGGGCGAGAGGCCCGCATGCTCCCAGGCCCGCTCGACCGCCAGCCGCTGGCCGACGGGATTGGGGGCCGTGATCCCCTTGCCCCGCCCGTCGCTCGCGCCGCCCACGCCGCGGATGACGGCGTAGATGCGGTCGCCGTCGCGTTCGGCGTCCGCCAGCCGCTTGAGCACGAAGACGGCGGCGCCCTCGCCCATCACGAAGCCGTCCGCCCCGTCCGCGTAGGGGCGGGTGCCGGTGGCCGAGAGAGCGCCGATCTTGCAGAACTTGATGAACGTGGACGGGCTCATGTTGGCGTCGATGCCGCCGGTGATCACCGCGTCGTAGTCCTCCTCCTCCAGCCCTTCGATGGCCGCGCCCATGGCCGCCATGGCCGAGGCACAGGCCGCGTCCACCACGTAGTTGGGGCCGTGGAAGTTGAACAGGTTCGCCACCCGGCCGGCGATGATGTTGGCGAGCTCGCCGGGCATGGTGTCCTCGGTGATCTCGGGGAGGCTGTGGGCGATGCCGTCGTGCAACTCGTGCTCGATCGCCTCGCGCAGCTCGGCCGGCAGCGCCGCGAAGCTCGGGGCCGCCTCCAGCTCCTTCGCGTACTCGGGGAAGAACAGCCGCAGGGCCGTCATGTAGTGGCGGTCGCCGGCCATGGCGTTGCCGAGGATCACGGCCGTGCGGTCCGGATCGAGCGTCCGTCCCGGCCACCCGTAGTCGGTGAGGGCCTGGTGGGTGGCCGCGATGGCCCATTTCTGCGTGCGGTCCATGGAGTCGCTCACCTTGGGCGGCAGCGGCAGCTTCCAGCGCTGCCGGGTCCCACTCCCAGTCCTGCACCCAGCCGCCGATCTTCGAGTAGGACTTGTCCGGCGTCTTGGGATCGGCGTCGAAGTAGAGGGCCGTGTCCCACCGGTCGGCCGGGGTCTCGCGGATGCTGTAGCGGCCGTTCTTGATGTTGCTCCAGAACGTGGGCACGTCGGGGGCGTCGGGAAGGACGGCTCCCACGCCCACGATGGCAATCGCCCGGTGTGCTGTCTCTCGCATGGTTGGAGGCTCCTTCAAAAATCAATCAAGCTGCGATGCTCAGAGTTGTTGAACGGCTGGCGCGGTCATAGAGGGCGTCGGCGGCGCGGTCCATGTCGGCCAGGAGGCCGGCCTGCGCCTGGAAGACGGCGGGCAACCCGAAGACCGCGGCGATCTTGCCGGCCTCGAGCCCCTCGCCTGCGCCCACGACCCAGCGCACCCCTTCCGTCGTCACTTTGAGGGCGGCCTCGCGGGCGAAGACGCGGGAGAGGGTGGCCAGGGCGGCGGGCTCGAAGCGGCGGTCGGCTTTTTCGCTGAGCTTGCCGGCCATGGCACAGGACGCCCTGCGGGCGAAGCTGCCCGCGGCCTCGGCCCAGGCGATCAGCTCGCCCAGGCGCAGCAGCACGTGCTGGTTGCGGGTGAGGCGCCCGGCGCGGGCCTGCTCCAGCACTCCGGCCAGGGCGTGGAGGGCCAGGGCGGCCGTATCCGCGCCCACCTCGGGGCGGCTGGCATGAAGCTCTTCCATCTTGCGGGCTTCGGCGTGGTAGTGCTCGCCGCGGGTCTTCAGGTGGAGCTGCCAGCGGTCGCGGGAGATCGTCATCTCGAGGATCTCCGAGGTGCCCTCGTAGATCGTGGTGATGCGCACGTCGCGCTTGATCTTCTCCACCATGTACTCGCGGGTGTAGCCGTAGCCGCCCAGGGCCTGGATCGCGGCGTCCGCCGCCAGGTTGCCGACCTCGCTCGCCAGGTACTTGGCGATGGCGCCCTCGGTGTTCAGGCTCTCGCCGCCCGCATCGATCTGTTCCGCGGTCTCCTCGATGAAGGCGCGGGAGGCCTCCAGGCGGGCGGCCATGGGGACGATGAGCTTGTGCGTGTAGCCCTGCTTTTCCGAGAGCGGACCGCCGGCCTGGATGCGCTCGGTGGAGTAGGGGATGGCCTTGTCGAGCGCCGCCCAGCCGCCGCCCAGCCCGAAGGCCGCCACCATGAGGCGCGTGTAACCGAACACGGCCTGAGCCTGGAGGAGACCCTGCCCTTCGACCCCGCCCACCAGGGCGCCGGCGTCCACCCGCACGTCCGCCAGATTCACCTCGGCCGTGTTGCTCGCGCGGATGCCGTGCTTGTCCTCGGGCTTGCCGTGGGAGAGCCCCGGCGTACCCTTCTCGACGATGAACCAGGAGGGGCCGCCCGGCGCCAAGGCGAGCACGCTGTAGAGGTCCGCGAAGCCGCCGTTGCTGATCCACTGCTTGTTGCCGTTGAGGACGTAGCCCACCGTCCTGCCGTCGTCCAGGACGGGAGTGGCCGTGGTGCGCAGGGCGGCGAGGTCGCTGCCGGCCTCGGGCTCGGTGGCGGCGTAGGCCATGAGCGCGCCCTCTGAGGCGATGCGGGACAGCCAGCGCTGCTTCTGCTCCTCCGTGCCCCCGAAGCAGATCGGGTCGCTGCCCAGGAAGGTGGCGAGGACGCCGGTGGCCACGCCCAGGTCCACGCGGGCCAGGGCCTCGCAGACCTTGTAGACGTCGAAGGCGCCGCCGCCCATGCCGCCGTACTCCTCGGGGATGAAGAGGAGCTGGACGCCCAGGTCCTCGCCGCACATGCGGCGGACCAGGTCGTAGGGGAATTCGTCCTTGGCGTCGAGGTCGAGAAGAGTTTCGTCAGGAAAATTTTCGCGGGCGAAATCCCGGATCGCCTCCAGGGTGAGATCCAGGCTTTCGCGGTCGAGTCCTGCGGCCATGTTGAACCCTCCAGTCAGGCTTGCCTGCACCCTACAGGGGGTGACTCGCGCAGCGCGCCGTGTGGGAGGGTGGATCGGGGGCTGCCGGAGAGGTGGTAGGAGGGGCTACCTGGGAGGGTGGGTGGAACGAAGCCGGTGCGTCCATGTCCGGTCTCTCCCAGCAAAATTCAGTACAATGAAGATATGTCTACCCGAGCATTCTTTGGGGCCTTACTTAGGAAAGTGATGCTGTCAGCGGTAGCCGTCCTGTTCCTTCCCTCCTTCGCGCTGGCGGTGCCACCTGCCGGGCACGGGCCCTATTTCCCGGCGGACTCCCCCTGGTACCGGGACGTCTCCGCCGCTCCGGTCGATCCGGAGTCTACGGCGGTCATCAACTGGTTGGCGAGCGTGGGCGGTTGGGGTGGCGGGCGCATGCAGATCGACTTCACGATCGAGGTGCTGGAGGCCGATGCGTCCGCACCGTTCCGGAGCTTCGAGCCCACGGACGATTTTTACGATCCGGACTGCGACATCGCGCAGGTGCCCATGCCAGCCGGCGGAGCGCTCGAAGGGGAGCCGGACTACCAGTGCGCGGAAGACGGAGACTGCCATCTGCTGGTCGTCCACCGCCCCTCGAACAAGCTCTACGAGATGTGGCGGGCCAACCTGGACCCGTTCACCAACACCTTCTACGGCGGCTGCCTGGCGGTGTGGAACATGGTGATCACCTATCCCGAAAGCGGGCGCGGCCAGGACTGCAGCAGTGCGGATGCGGCGGGTTATCCCATCTCACCCCTGCTCTTCAATGCCGACGAGGTCGCGGCCGGCCACATCGACCACGCCATCCGCTTCATCCTGCCCAACAGCCGCATGCGCCGGCTGGTCTACGTCCACCCGGCCACGCATTCGACGTCCCCCACGACCGGTCCGGCTACGGCGCCGCCTTATGGAACGCGGCTGCGGCTACGGGCCAACTATCCTCTCCAGAACCTCCCCAACGAGGCTGCCAGGACGGTCGCCCGGGCCATGCAGAAGTACGGGATTCTGCTCTCCGACGGCGGCACCATCGCGCTGACCGCCCAGAGCGACCGCTTCACGACGGCGAAGTGGAACGGCCTCCTCGGTCCGCTCGACCTGCGCCTGCTTCTGGTGACGGACTTCGAGATGATCGCCGCCGGGGAGCGCTACGGCTACACCGGCGACTGCGCTCGGACCTATCCCGTCTTCAACGACGGGTTCGAGCTCAACGGGCTGTCGAAGTGGAGTGGGTCGAGGCCGTAGGGATCGTCGTTCAGGCCGCGGGCTCGATGTTGTCGGCGTTCTCGCGAATATGCGCGGGTGACGGGCGGCAATTCGCAGCCGAGCGATCGCGGGACCCTCGCGCGGCTCGTGCCGACCGGTGAGTTTCCGCCGCACACCCTCGCGCGGCTCGTGCCGACCGGTGAGTTTCCGCCGCGCACCCTCGCGCGGCTCGTGCCGACCGGTGAGTTTCTGCCGCGCACCCTCGTGTGGCCCGTGCCGACCGGTGAGTTTTTGCCGCGTACCCTCGTGCGGCTCGTGCCGACCGGTGAGTTTCCGCCGCGCACCCTCGCGCAGCCCGTGCCGGCCGGTGAGATTCTGCCGCGCACCCTCGCGTGGCTCGTGCCGACGCGTGAGTTTCCGCCGCGCACCTTCGGGTTTCTTCCGCGCGGCCTGGCTTGCCGGCTTCGAACGTGCTACCCCCGAGATCGCGGTTTCCGGTAAAGTGGAGCGCGGGATCATGGAACCGCCGATCCCTGTCGATTTCCACCCCCTCCCGTTCGTCATCCCATCAGAAAAAGGAGGAACCACGAATGAGCGACGATCAAAAAGCCTTGGGGAAATTCGTCTGGCACGACCTCATGACCACCGACGTGGCGAAGGCGGTGGCCTTCTACACGGACCTCATCGGCTGGACGATCAACGAGGTCGACATGGGGCCGATGGGGAAGTACAAGATGATCCACGCCGCGGGTACGGATCACGGCGGCTTCAACCAGCTCCCGGAAGGGGCGGGGACGCCGTCGCACTGGATCTGCTACGTCACGGTGGACGACGTGGCCGCCGCCACGGCCAAGGCGGTGGAGCTGGGCGGCAAGGCGCCGGAGCCGGGGATGGACATCCCCGAAGTCGGCCGGATGGGGGTGATCGTAGATCCACAGGGCGCGTCCATCTCGCCCTACAAGCCCATCGCCTGGGGTGGAGAAGGGTACGAGGGTCCGGGCCGGCCGGGGACCTTCGTCTGGCATGAGCTGATGACCTCGGACCCGGAGGGGGAGGGGAAGTTCTACTCCCAGATTTTCGGATGGAACGTGGTGGCCATGGACATGGGGCCCATGGGCACCTACCACCTCTTCAAGCGGCCTGACCGTCCGGAAAAGGACGCCGCCGGCATGCTCACCAAGCCGGGGGGCGTCGGAGGCCCCTCCATGTGGCTGCCGTACATCGGCGTCGAGGACGTGGATGCCACCGCCGCCCGCATCGAGCCTCTGGGCGGCAAGGTCTGGGTGCAGCCCAAGGACATTCCCACCGTCGGCCGCTTCGCCGTGGCGGGCGACCCCACGGGCGCGATGTTCGCGCTCTTCAAGAAATAGAACGCCGCGAGACTGTCGCACCCCTGTCGCCGCCTTCCGGCTCGGGGATTCCTTCCTCGGCACCATCCTTCATAGGGGGCACGCCCATGCCGGGCGTGCCCTGCTGAAGGAGATGCCCATGATGGGTTGGAAGAGCCTCATCCTCGGTCTCGCCGTCGGGCTGCTCGCCTTGCCGGCTTTCGCTGAGTACGACGAATGCGATGCCCGGTTCATTGCCTTTCTGGGCTCGGACGCCTATCAGTTCTCTCCGCTCCTGCCGGAAGAGCTCGGCAGGGTCCGCCTGTACACCGTCCTCTCCTACCAGCGGGCGGCGGCGGAGCAGGACTACGGCCAGGCCTTCTGGCGCCTGGAGATCCGGGGGCCCGTGGGGCGCACGCAGCGGCTCGTGCATGCCGCCGAGGGGAGCGTCCGCATCGAATCCGAAGGGCAGTCGCTGGCCGAGGTGTTCTGGGATGGGCGCAATGAGAAGGGGCGCCTGGTTCCAGCCGGCACCTACCAGTACACCTTCCTGAGCCGCTTCGCGCCCGACCGGCTGTTCCAAGGCAAGCCTGGGATCGATCCCGGGATGAGCTACGGCAGCCTGGAGGGGGAGACCGGAGTGACGGAGGCCTCGGCTTCCACCTTCGACGTGATCGTGGACTATGGGATCTCCGCTGACACCGCCGTGCGCCTGCGCATGAGCAAGGCCCTGGGGTCGTGCCAGATGCAGCAGAACACGCCCATCGAGGCCGGCTTCCCGTACAACTTCTACTACGGCTCCACGCACAGCCACTCGAACTATTCGGACGGCGGCCATCCGACCAGCGCCTGCTCGTCCGGCAACGCCTCCGGCAGCGGCACCTTCGACCCTGCCGCGGTCTACAACTTCGCCCGCAATTCCGCGGGGCTCGACTACTGGGTCATCAACGAGCACAACCATCTGATCAACGACGCCCTCGCCACCAACAACCCGCCGGTGACCGAGACCAAGGTCCGCCAGCGCTATGCCACCGGCCTCGCCGCGGCCAATACCGCCACGGTCAACGGCGTCTTCGTCGGCCTCTACGGCATGGAGTGGGGCGTGACGACCAACGCGGACCAGGGGCACGTGACCCTCCTCGAGACGCCCAAGCTCTTCGGCTGGGAGACCTGCACCACCTGCAACGGCCCGAGCACCGAGTGCACGCCGGGCTCCAACTGCTACTTCGACGTCTTCACGCCCAAGCGGTTCGGCTATCTGACGATGTACAAGCGCTCGGTGGAGAACCCCTCGGCGGCCGGCGCGCTCGGCATCCTCTGCCATCCTTCAACCGGCGAGTTCGACAACTACGCCTTCAACTGCGGACGCCGACGCAGGCGCTCCAGGGGATCGCGGTGCGCAGCGGCCTGGCCTTCAACACCGCCACCAACTGCGCGGACGCGAACGTGGCCTCGACGGACTACACGCCGCGCTGGCGCGAGGCCCTGAACAAGGGTTTCCACCTCGCGCCCGTGGCAGACCACGACGCCCACTGCAACAACTACGGCGTGGGGATTCCCAACCGCACGGTCTACCTGCTGCCCAACGGCGTCGTCGCCGGTGCTGACCAAGAACGCGCATCCTCCAGGCCCACAAGGCCCGCCACTTCTTCGCCACGGAAGACTCGAACGCCCAGCTCGTCTTCGCCACGACGGACGGCCACGTCATGGGCGACATCTTCAGCGCCGCCGGCTCGGCCAACCTGCGGGCCGCCGTCTACGATCCCGGCGCCGAGGGCGTGGCTCGACGCTGGAGGTCTGGCGCGGCCAGATCGGCGGCGGCATGCCCGCGTCCGCCTACCGGACCGCCTCCAACCAGTCGAGCTTGTCGTTCACGGAGACCTTGACCTCGGGGACCTACTACTACTATGTCCACGCCGTCCAGGCCGACGGCCACGACCTCTGGTCGGCGCCGATGTGGATCACCTACGGTCCCGGCGGCGGGGGAGGCGGAACCGCCGTCAACGTCTCGGGCTGGCGCCTCTCCCAGCTCAACGCCACCTTCAGCTACACGATCCCCACCGGCACGACCATTCCGGCCGGCGGCTACCTCGTCATCGGCCGCAACGCCACCAAGAGCGCCTTCGAGACCTTCTGGCGCGGCGGCTCGCCGTTGCCCGCGAACGTCCTCTACCTGAACGCCGGGGACACCATGCCGGTGATCAACGGCAGCGAGACCTACGACCTCCTGAACGCCTCGGGCACCGCTGATCGACGGCCGGACCATCGCCATGGCCTCGGCCGGCGGCAACAGCGTACAGCGCAAGGACCCGTGCCTGTCGCCCTCCGCCGCCGCCAGCTGGAACGTCGTGGCCTCCACCTCGGGCACGCCGGGAAGCGGCGCGGGCGCCGGCTGCGCCAAGGGCGTCGTCATCAACGAATTCTCCGACGCGCTGGGCACGGGGAACTTCGTTTACGAGTTCATCGAGCTGCACAACGACCAGTAGGAGGGTGGCGGAACGGCGGCGTGCCCTACGGCGAAGGCGCCAGGATGGCGAGCACGAGGAGGCGCTCGGTGCCGGTGTTGCGGATGCCGTGGAGCACGCCTTCGGGGGCGATGAGGAGGGTGCCGGCCGCCATGGGCTCTTCCCTCCCTTCGAGGAGGAAGACGCCCTGGCCGGTGAGGACGTGGTAGACCTTGTCCATTCCCGCGTGGGCGTGCAGGCGGTGCTCCTGGCCGGGCTCGAAGGCGTTGAGGCCCACCAGGAGGCGGTCGGACTGGAAGATCGTGCTCTTGCCCATGCGGGCGTCGTCGTAGACGGCGAGGTCTTCGGGGCGGAAGGGCGTGGGGTGGTCCATCCCATGAATTTATCCCAGCTTTATCCCAGCCGCCGTACAATGCCGTCGCATCAAGACTGGAGGTGCTGATGAGCCCTTTGCGCTCCCTGAAGTCCCTGAAGATATTGTGCTGCTGCCTGGGAATCCTGATGGCCCTCGTTGGCGTGGAAGCCGGCCGGTCCGCCGAGCCTGCCGATACCGCGGATGCCGCGGATGCCGCCTTGGTGGTGCGGGCGCGCAAGTTGCTCGACCAGGTGCCGCTCGTGGACGGCCACAACGACCTCCCCTGGGAGCTGCGCAAGCGGGCCCAGAACCACTTCGACAAGATCGACCTCGAGGGGGACACCTCGAAGCTCGATCCGCCCATGCACACGGACATCCCTCGCCTGCGCCGGGGCGGCGTGGGCGCCCAGTTCTGGTCGGTCTACGTGCCGGTCGAGATCTCCGGAGCCGAGGCGGTGCAGACGGTGATGGAGCAGATCGACGACGTGCACCGCCTGGCCGAGCGTTACCCGGAGACCTTCGAATTGGCCCGCACGGCGGACGACGTGGTGCGCATCCACAAGGCCGGCAAGATCGCCTCGCTGATCGGCATGGAGGGGGGGCACTCGATCCACAACTCGCTCGCCACGCTGCGCCAGCTCTACGAGGCCGGCGCGCGGTACATGACGATCACCCACTCGTCGAACACCGACTGGGCGGACTCGGCGACGGACGCGCCCAAGCACGGCGGCCTCACGCCGTTCGGCGAGGAGGTGATCCGCGAGATGAACCGCATGGGGATGCTGGTGGATCTTTCCCATGTGTCCGCGGACACCATGAAAGACGCCCTCACCGTGACCCAGGCGCCGGTCATCTTCTCCCATTCGTCGATGCGGGCCTTGACGCCGCACGTCCGCAACGTGCCGGACGACGTGCTCCAGCTCCTGGCAAAAAACGGCGGGGTGGTGATGGTGACCTTCGTCCCCTCGTTCGTCTCGGAGGAGCTGCGGGGGTGGATCGCCGAGGACGAGGCGGAGAAGGCGCGGCTCAAGTCGCTCTATCCCGGCGATCCCGACCAGGCCAAGGCGGACCTCGACGCCTGGTACAAGGCCCACCCCGCGCCGCAGGCGACACTGAAGCAGGTGGCCGACCACGTGGAGCACGCGCGCAAGGTGGCGGGGATCGACCACGTGGGGATCGGCTCGGATTTCGACGGCATCCCCCGCGTGCCCATGGGCTTGACGAACGTGGGTGACTTCCCGGCCCTCTTCGCCGAGCTGCTGCGCCGGGGGTGGACGGACGACGAGATCAAGAAGCTCGCGGGCTTGAACGCGCTGCGCGTGTTCCGCGAGGTCGAGGAGGTCTCACGGCGCTTGAAGAAGGAGCGGCCGGCGTCCGACGCGCTGATCGAGGAGCTGGATGGGAAAAAAGCCGCCGTCGCGACAGGGATGTAGGTGAGCGGGCTCCGCGCCGGAGACCCGCCCGGGCATCAATGCCCGGTCTACGTGAACAGCGCCGGGTGAACCCGACGCGTCCCCTTCAGGGGGCGCTTTTGACTAGCCCGGGCATTGATGCCCGGGCGGAGGTTCGGAATGGCAATCCAAGGTCCCATCAAGACCAAGGCCCAGCTCGTGGCCGCCCTCCACGAGGCCGCGGAGATCGAGCAGCAGCTCATGATCCAGTATCTCTACGCCGCGTTCTCCATGAAGAAGCGGCCGGACGAGCGGTGCAGCGCGGCCCAGTTCGAGCCGGTCCGGCGGTGGGCCTCGACGGTGCTCATGGTGGCCCGGCAGGAGATGGAGCACCTGGCCCTGGTCAACGGCCTGCTCACGGCCATTGGCGCCGACCCGTACTTCGGGCGGGAGAACATCCCCCTCCAGTCGCGGTACCTGCTGGGATCGCGGCTCGCGGCCGAGCGGGCGACCACGGCGGCGGAAGAGGACGTGGTGCCGTGCGACATTCCGTTCGTCTTCGAGCGGTTCAACCTGGCGACCATCGGCCGTTTCGTCTGCGCCGAGAGCCCGGGGTACGACACGTTGAAGGCGTCGGGCGATCCCATACCCTGGTGGTGCTTCGGCACGCCGGAGCGGCCATGCGGGGCCAGCGGCAGGCGGCGAACCTGAAGCTTTCCCGCACGCATCTGCTGGGGGAGCAGCCGCTTCACCCCGGGAGCATTCAGGAGCTGTACGATCAGATCCAGGCCGCCGTCAACGAGCTCCCGGACCTGTTTACGGGGAACCCGGCGCAGCAGGTGTTCGTGCCCGTCGAATACCAGATCAACATCTTCCCGATCGTCGACGTGGCGACCGCCAATACGGCGATCCAGCTGATCGTGGAGGAAGGCGAGGGGATCGACGCGCCGCCGGGCTTCCAAAGCCATTTCCGGCGGTTCTACGACGTGCGCACGGAATATGAAGGGCTGCTGGCGCGCGATCCGGAGTTCGATCCGTCGCTGCCGCTGCTGTTCAACCCCCGGCGTGAGGAGATCACCAACCCTTTCGCCCGCCGGACGTTCGACCTGTTCAATTACAGCTATGCCACGCTGCTCTTCGTGCTGACGGCGCTCTACAAGAATTACGTACCGGTGACGAATCAGTCGTATCCCTTCTTCAGCGCGGCGCTCCAGGAGACGGCGTTCGGGCCGGTGATGACGATGCTGCTGCGGCCCATCGCCGAGGTTCTCGCCCATACGCGGTCCGGCGAGGGCGAGAGCACGACGGGGCCGGACTACCACCTGAGCCCGGAGGACATGGCGCTCCTTCTCGATCCCTCGCGGCTGGACGACGTCGACTTCTTCCTCGACCGGTTCAGCCACATCATCGAGGAGCTTCAGGCCCTGTCGACGGTGGATCTCGCGGCCAACGCCCGGAGCGAGGGGGACGTGCCGTTCCTGGCCCGCCAGCTCGCTTTCGTCCTCGAGAGCGCGACGGCGATGAGCAACAACATGCGGCGGATCTACCAGACCGGCCAATTGACGAACTTCGTGGTGGCACCCTGAGGAGGGGCTCAAGATGACTTTCGCCAAGCTGCTCGAGATCAATTTCCAGGGCTACTTCCTCTGCCGCATCGCCACCGATCCCGATCCCACCAACGAGGAACGGGGAGTGAGCGGCTACACCATGGCGCTGGTGCAGGAGGACCCGCTCGACCAGGTGATCCGCACCCAGGCCACGCCGGAATTCGCGGCCAAGAACCTGCGCGAGCCGGCCGAGCGCATGGGCATCCGCATCGGCGTGGACGTGACGGACGTTCAGTTCGACGGCAAGCCCTATCCACGGGGAACGGAGGTGCTCAAGGGCGCCAAGCTGTTCCTCGAAGGGCGGGACGAGCCGTTCCCCGGCCCCATTTTCGACAGCCGCAACAACATCGTGGGCTCGGACGACAACATGGCCTTCGTGGTCAATCCCTTCGAGCTGGCGATCCGGAACGAAAAGGTTTCCATTCGCGCCGTGGACCACCTGAACCCCTCGAACCCCAAGCAGAAGATCTGGCAGATCGAGGATCCCGCCACCTACGCGCGGCGCCTGCCCAGCTTCACGAGCGGCTCCATGGCGGCCCAGGAGGCCATCCGGGTGTTCGACTGGTACCAATATTTCCGCGACCGGCGGCGTTATCTCGAAGGGCGCATCGAGGAGCTGGAGCGGGAGTGGGCGGCGGGGAAGGGCGATCCCGCCCACCGCGCGGACCTCGAAGCGCGCATCCAGGGGATGAAGACGCGGATCTGGCAGATGGAATTCTGGGGCGACCGTTTCTTGAACAAGCTGGCCTTCCAGCTCACCTACACCTTCAGCATCAACGGCAAGCAGACCTTCGAGGGGGAGGAGCTGCTGGGCGGCCAGGTGGATACCCGCCAGCCCTGGCCGGTGACCTTCTGGTTCGGCTCGTGGGACGGCGACCTGTTGACCGGCTGGATGCAGGGGACGCTTTCGGTGCCGTTCCTGCCCGGGTAGAGGCTCCTTCAGCCTCCGACGTGGACGAGGAGGTGCCGGGTGCTGGGGTGGCGGCGGTGCTCCCAGACGTAGATCCCCTGCCAGGTGCCGAGCCCGAGCTCGCCGTCCAGGATGGGGATCGAGAGCGAGGTCGCCGTCAGCGCGGCCTTGATGTGAGAGGGCATGTCGTCCGGCCCTTCGGCGGTATGGGTATAGAGGGGATCGCGCTCGGGGACCAGCCGGTTGAGCCAGTGTTCGAGGTCGCGGCGAGCCGAAGGGTCCGCGTTCTCCTGGATCGTCAGGCTGGCCGAGGTGTGCTGGAGGAAGAGGGTGCACAGGCCCTCGCGCGTCCCGCTCTCGCGAGCCGCGGCGCGAACCTGATCCGTGACCTCATGGAGCCCCGGGCCGGGCATGCGGAGAGAGAGCCGTTTCACCATCGGCGTTTCACCATGGGGGGGACGATAGCATCTCCCTCGCCCCCGCCTCACTTCTTGGCGGCGCCCTGGTCCTGGATCGACTCCAAGTAGGCCAGCAGGTGTCCGATCTTGACCTTGTTGTCTTCCTCTCCAGTGCTGTCGGTGAACACCTGGCCCCAGATGGGCATCTCGCGGCTGCCGTGGGCCAGCACATCCTCACGGCCGTCGATGGCTTTCTGGACGCGCTCCATGGGGAATGTGCCGCCGTTCTTTTTGCTGAGCTGGGTCAGGTCGGTCACTTTGACTTTGATCAGCTCCGCGATGCGGCCATCCCCCTTGCCCAGGTTCCCGTGGCAGTTCTGGCAATAGACGCGGTAGGTGGTCCTGCCGCGGGCGGCCATCTCCGGATCCTGGGCTCCGCTGCGGGCCGCGAGGAATCCGAGAGTGGCGAACACGGCCAGGATCGCGAGGATGGATCTCCACCGGTAGCTGCTCACGCCGAGTCTTCTCATGGGGCCTCTCCTTTCGAGCGCTGGTGCAACTGTGCCTCAGGCTAGCCCCGGAATGGGCTTTCCGGAATACGCACCCGGGCGGTGAAAGGCTACCCCGGCGGGTGGGGGAGAGGGGCGGAATCGATTAGTTCTAGGCAGATCTGTTTACCCAGGCCGCGCCCCCGCCCGGGCATAAATGCCCGGGCTAAGTTGAAGAAGCCCCCTGAAGGGGACTCAATTTTTTCCACATTTTTGAGTCGGCTTTAGCCGGCTTCTTTGGCCTAGTCCGGGCATTTATGCCCGGGCGGGGGCGCAGCCTGGGTAAACGGTCGAGAGCTAGGCACAATCTGAGAATCTAGGATTAGACCGAGCTGACATCGAGGAAGCTTCCGAAGCGCCGGACCAACTCGCGGATGAACGTCCATTCCTCGGACGAGGGATCGGCGGTAACGCCCTTGTACCGCCAGCCCGCCTCGTAGCGCCTCAGCATGTCCAGTGGGGAGAGGTCACGGTAGCTCCGATCGAACCAGGAGATGCTGGCTAGAAATGGCAGGTTCTCCGGGAGAGGAATCGCTTCCGTGATCATGAAAGGTATTTTACTCCTCCCCGATCGCCAGCTCCGTCTCCAGAAGATTGCGAACTTCCTCCGGAGCCAGGAGGGTTCCCGGGTCTTCTGGCGTTGGAAAGACGGCGACGCGGAGGCCGTCCTCTTCGAGTAGGGGCAGGAGCTCTTCCAGGAGCTCGTCGAGAGCCAGCCGCTCGGGAACGGCTCCTTCCAAGGCGCCCCGGGCGCAGGACTGGGCGAATTCGGCGTGGGGCCAGAGGGGGAGGGCGTCGGTTTCCTTGGCCACCAACCAGCCGTTGGCGTCCTTGAGCCCCCAGACCTCCTCCCAGTCCGCGGCCAGCTGGCAGAAGGCGAGGGCCCGGCCGGCCGCGGGGAGGGCCAGGATCTGGGCGGCCTCGCCGTCTTCCATCTCCCAGATCATTCGATCCTCCCGATTCATTGGATCCAAGTCATTCGAAATTGCCGGCCGGAATGCGTTCCTGCCCGACGGCCGCCTCCTCCTGCTCGCGGCGAAGCTCGCCCAAGATCCAGTCGGAGAGCACCTCGACCTCCTCCTCGTCGAGCCCGATGCCGGCGCTGTCGCAGAGGCTCACCACGTTGCGGAAGAAGCAGGTGCCGAGGTCCAGCGGATCCTCGGGGCCGTTCTGGCTGAAGCGGTGGCCGCCGAAGGTGATGCCGCGCAGGATGAAGTTGACGCTGGCGCGGGCGATGGGCGAGCCCTCTTCGATGCAGCGGTCGCGGACGGCCTTGGAGGTGCGGGTCAGGAAGTAGCCGTGGCTGTTCACTTCCTCGGCCGTGAGGCGGAAGACGCGGGCATAGTCGCCGCGGGTCAGGTAGGGCGTGTCCGTGAGCTGATGGACCCGGTAGGCCAGGGCGTTGAGCTCGGGGTCGCCCACCAGCTCCTCGGGACGGCCGTCGATGGGGAGCTGATGGCGGGCCGGGTCGTAGATGTAGCCGGGCTTGAGCGCCGAGATGGCAAAGCCCGGGTTCTCGCGCCCTTCCAGGAGGTCGCGGAAGGTGCCGGCGCCGGCCCAGCGGGTGGCGAGGACGGTTTCGCCGAAGCGGCTGATGACCATCTGGGCCGCCCGCGCCATGGGCACGGCCGAATCCGAGGCGTCGACGACGGAACGGACGTAGACCAGGATCTCCTCGATGAGCCGGTGGCGGTCCGGGGCGGTGAGGACGCCGGGGACGGCGACCGGCGGCCGGCCCGGAGCCAGGCTCGTCTCCTGCCCGTCGCCTGGAGTCACGATGCCCACGCGCCAGGGATCGCCGTCGATCATGGCGAGATCCTGCCGGGTCGACACCACGGCCATGGTCATGTTGCGCAGGCTGTTGAAGCCCAGCCAGTTGGTGCTCGCCGTGAACTCGGAGAACTCGCGGAAGATCGGCGGCAGCTCGGTGGCCACCAGCTCGCCGCTGGCGCTCGCCCGCTCGTAGACCTTGTCGGAGATGCCCCGCAGCAGATCGTCCATGGCAGAGGAAGCGCTGGGGCCGGCCGCGGTCCGGGTGGCCTGGCCGGGGGTGGCGCCGATGGCCTCCTCGAGGAACGTGTCCTGGTCGATCAGCAGGTCGCAGGCCGCCTTGTAGGCCACGGACGCCGGGCCGATGGCGAGGATGGCGCTCCGGCGGTCGTGCTTGGAGAGGCGCAGCAGGACGGGGGTGAAGTCGGCGTCGCCCGAGAGCAGGATGAACTCGTCGAACTTCGTGGCATGGCCCAGGGTGTCGAGGATGTCCATCACCATGTGGATGTCGGCGCTGGTCTTGCCGCCGCTGGTCAGCGGCGGGCAGTCCACCACCTCGAAAGCGGAACGGGTGAAGTAGGGGCGGAAGCGGCCGAACTGCGACGGGTTCAGGTAGCAGCGGCGGAACAGGATCTTCCGGCGCCGGCCGTCGTCGTCCTGGTGGGGGAGACGGTCCTGAAGCCAGAGGAGCCAGCGGGTGGGATCGGTGGCGAACTGCTCGGCCGCCGTGGGATCCTCCCGCTGCAGGCCGAGGTAGATATTGTCAAAATCCACGAACAGAGCCGATCTCAGATGAGTCGGGCTCGGGTTTGAATCCGGCATGTGAAGCCTCCAGACGAACGTTCCAATTGAAGTGCGCGGTGTTCCGGCAGCGATCCGGACCGCCGGAGCCCGCCAAAGATATCAGGAGCCGCCGCTCCTGTCCTTCCGGCCTTCGCGGTTGTACTAGAATCGCGCGAAATGACCACGACCCACGACCTCGTCCTGTTCAACACCCAGGGCCGCCGGCTCGAGCCCTTCAAGCCCATCGTCCCGGGTGAGGTGCGCATCTACACCTGCGGACCCACCGTCTACAACGACATCCACATCGGCAACCTGCGCACGTTCCTGGTCCAGGATCTGCTGCGCCGGAGCCTGCGCCACCTCGGCTACCGCGTCACCCAGGTGATGAACCTGACGGACGTGGACGACAAGACCATCCAGGGGGCGCACAAGAAGGGGCTCAGCCTCACCGACTACACGGCGCCGTTCATCGAGACCTTCCTGCGCGACCTCGACACCCTCCACATCGAGCGGGTCGAGCGCTTTCCCAAGGCGACCGACCACATCCCGGAGATGATCGCCATCATCGAGACGCTGATCGAGAAGGGCTTCGCCTACGAGACCGACGGCTCGGTCTTCTTCAGCATCGGGAAGGACGAGGACTACGGGCGCCTCTCCGGCTTCGACCTCGAGCAGGCCCGGCAGGGCGAGCGGGTGGCGAGCGACGAGTACGGCAAGGAGGACGTGCGCGACTTCGTGCTCTGGAAGGCCGTCAAGCCGGGTGAGCCGTCGTGGGAGTCCCCCTGGGGACCCGGCCGGCCCGGCTGGCACATCGAGTGCTCGGCCATGAGCATGAAGTACCTGGGCGAGACCTTCGACATCCACTGCGGCGGCGTGGACCTGATCTTCCCGCACCACGAGAACGAGATCGCCCAGAGCGAGTCGGCGACCGGCAAGCCGTTCGTCCACACCTGGCTCCACGGCGAGCACCTGATCGTGGACGGCCAGAAGATGTCGAAGTCGCTGGGCAACCAGTACACCCTGCCGGAGCTCATCGGGCGGGGGTGCTCGGCGCGGGCCCTGCGCTACCTCTTCCTGTCCGTGCACTACCGGCAGAAGCTCAACTTCACCTTCGAGTCGCTGGAAGGCGCCGCGGGCGCCCTGCGGCGGGTGGACGAGATGCGCTTCCGCCTCCAGCACGCCGAGGAGAAGGGGGAGCCCGATGCGCGCCTGGCGCAGTCGGTCGAGACCCTGGGCCGGGACGTCGCGAACGGCTTGGCCGACGACCTCAACTTCTCCGTGGCTCTGGCGGCGCTCTTCGCGTTCGTCAAGGACGTCAACGTGGCCATCGAGGAAGGCCGGATCGGCACCGGCGACCGCCAGCGGGTGCTCGACGCCCTGGCCGGCGTGGACGGCGTCTTCGGCGTGCTCGACGCCTCCCAGTGGCCCGAGGGACAGGGTGGGGAGGATGACGCGGCCGAGATCGAGCAGCTCATCCAGGACCGTAACGACGCCCGCCAGAACCGCGACTTCGCCGCCTCCGACCGCATCCGCGACGAGCTGGCGGCCCGCGGCGTGGTGCTCGAGGACACCCCTCAGGGCACGCGCTGGAAGCGGAAGTGAGAACCCTCACTCCCCTGGCCCCTCTCTCCCTCCCCTCCACCCACCCTTCCGGGGAGAGAGGGGAACCCTGGTATCGAGGATTCTGTTTTCTCCCTCCTCTCCCTGGCGGGTGGGCGGAGGGCCGGGAGAGGAGGGCCGGGGAGGTGAGGGCTTGAACGGAGACTTCCAGGGCTTCCGCGAGCAACCGCACGCGCGGGGCCGTGGGAAGGTGGGGGAGGACGACGCCGTCCGCTGGCTCGGCACCCAGGGCTACGAGGTCGTGGCCCGCAACGTCGTCAACCACGGCGGCGAGATCGACGTGGTGGCGACCGACGGCGGCACCCTCTGCTTCCTGGAGATCAAGGCGCGGGACGGCGACCGCCACGGCCTGGCCATCGAGGCCGTGGGCTTCACCAAGCAGCGCCGCCTCTCCCGCGCCGTCGCCCTCTACCTCACGGCGCGAGGGTGGCACGGCCGCGCCTGCCGCTTCGACGTCCTGGGCCTGGACCGCGAGGGAGAAGGCTGGCGCTACACTCTGCTCAAGAACGCGTTTCCCTACAATCCCGGGCCGGCCCGCCGGCGCCGGTAGGCCATTCCGAGATTCGTCGTGACAGGCGCTTGACAGCCCCCGGCCTCCTGACTATCCTGTGCGAGCTTGTTGGGCGGGAATAGCTCAGTGGTAGAGCACAACCTTGCCAAGGTTGGGGTCGCGGGTTCAAATCCCGTTTCCCGCTCCAGATTTCCAATTGCCATCAGAGACTCGCGGACATCTTCCGCGTTCTGCTAAGATTCAGGGGCCGCGCGAGCGGCCTTGTCCGTCTCAGGCGACGTAGCCAAGTGGTAAGGCGAGGGTCTGCAAAACCCTTATTCACCGGTTCGAATCCGGTCGTCGCCTCCAACACCTCTTCAAAGCCAAACATCTCCGGTCCGGACCGTGGGACTGCCCACTGTAGAGACGCCCTGCGGGCGTCTCCTGGAAGGCACGGACGATCCTTAACGCCAGCCTCCCCACGAGTCCGGGCGCCCGAAGTGTCCGTTCCCTCAAGTGGGTTCCTGGTTTCTGAGCCCGGAGGGCGCCAGACCCTAGCCCCGGGTGTAAACCCGGGGAAACCGTCGCTCCCCACCTCAACAAGCCCTGAAAGGGCGGCAGAAGGATGAGCGTAACGCTTTTCCGCCCAGGGCTCACGGCCTGGGCTACAGGTCTGGCGCCCTCCGGGCTCAGAAACCAGGAAACCAACTTGAGGGACGTCGTACTAGGGCCTATGGAACTTGGAAGCGAAGCCCACCTCCCGCCCCCGCCGCCCATACCCCGTCTCCCTCACGATCCTCCGGGCAATCTCCACGTGGCCCTCCGCCCCCGCCCCATCCCCCTGCTGCCGGCACAGCCGCGCCCATTCCAGGTGGGCATCACACTCGTGAAGTCGCATCAGTCCCCGCTCGGCGATCTCCAGAGCTTCGGAAAGGTCCGCCTCGGCACCGGGGAGGTCGTTCCGCAAGCGCCGTAGGGTGGAGCGGGCCAGGAGGCCCCAAGGGAGGCGATGCTCAGTACCAGCCCCCCGAAGCCCCTCCACCGCCCGATCCAGGTGCTCCGCCGCCCAGGCGAAGTCCGCCTCTGCCTCCTCGCCGGGAGCCGCCGTCAGGGCCAGGCCGAGATAGGAGCGGCCCAGGCTCAGGTGGTCGAGGGCGATGTCGAGAATAGGATCACCAGGTACTCGCCACCGGAAGCGCTCCTCCGCCCGCCCGCGCACCTCCAGGCACACCTCGCGGAACCGGCTCGCCGCCTCCGGGGACGCGGCGAGCCCATCCGGATCGGACCCGGCCTCCGGCTCCCCACGGCTCAGCAGCAGGTCGCAGTAGCGATAGCCCTGGATCGAGTAGAGCCGTGGATAGGGGGGCTGCCATTCGGCCTGCAGAACCTCGGCCTCGCGGAAGGCCTCCGCGCTCTCCTCCAAACGACCCGCTTGGTGCAGAGCATCGGCCAGCGTCGTCCGCATGACCATCTTCATGGAGGCGTCGCCACTGCGATCGGCCAGCTCGACGCTCTGCCGGCCGAAGGCCACGGCCCGCTCCACCTCTCCCAGGGTCAGGGTCAGCTCGCTGAGGTTGCTGGCGATTCTGGCGGCATTCTCCAAGTTCTCCTGTCGAAGCCGTATCTCCAGTCCCGCTTGCATCGGCTGGACCGCCTCCGCCAGCCGGCCCAAGGCTCGCAGGCTGAACCCGGCCTCGTTGAGGACGAACGCCTGATCCGCTTTGTGGAGGCCGGCCGAGGGCCGGTCCCAGGGATGATCGAAGAAGCCCGAAAGCGCCGTCAGATCCGAGCCGAAGGCTCCGAGCTTGTGCAAGTTGTAGAACTCGTTCCCTCGCTGGATCCGCCGCCGGTAGACCTCATCGTACGTTTCCAACTGGCGTCCCGCCCGGCAGCCGTGGAGGACGGCAGTGAAGAGCGGCTCCATTTCTTCCAGGGTGTCGGGCAGGTCGGGAGCCTCCTTCTGGAGGTGCTCGTAGAGCCGCAGGTTGCCCGCCTTCCAGGCTTCGGGGTGGTTCGTTTCCAGGTCTTCCTGGAAGTAGACCCGCACCAGGGGATGGGCGTCCAGGGTCCCCGGCTGTTTGGGATCGATGGGCAGGAGGAGACCGTGTTCGCGGAGGGTCGAGACGGCCGAGCTTCCAATCCTCCTCGGCGGTTCCTCTCAGAGAGTCGGTCAGCCCAGGAATAGCGGGCTCGGCGCGCAACGCGGCCAGAGCCTTGGGGGAGGCGGGGCGGTCGAAGAGGCCGATCAGGCGCAGGACGGACAGCTCCGGACCCTCCCCGAGCCAGCGGGCATAGGCCCCGATCACCCGCAGGGCATGGCCACCTTTCTTCGCGTCAGCCCCAGCCAAGTCGATGTCCTTGCGCCTCCGGACGTCGCCTCCCTTGGCCTTGGTGAGGTAGCCGCCGAGGAGCGTAACGGCCAGGGCGTGATCGCGAAGCTCTTCCGAGGCGGACAGCAGCTCTGAATCCTTCCCGACCACTCCGAGCTGGCGGAGCAACTCGGCTCCTGCCTGGGAAGAGAGAGCTTCCAGATCCTCCTGGGGCGCGGTCTTCGGAGAGGCGTCCAGGTCGGTGATCCGTTCGCGGGTGGTGACGACGCAGAGTCCGGGATTGCCGCCGGCCAGGCTCTTGAGGAGAGCGGCGAGCCCGGGGTCCTTGAGCCGGCCCGCCAAGGCCGAGTTTGGCGGATGTTGAAGCGGCTCGACGCCGTCCAGAACCAGCAGAGTTTTCTCGCGCCGGATCAGCTCGGCGAGCCGCAACCCGCGGTCCCGAGGCGCGCCGGCCTTGGGATCGGGATCGCCGAAGAAGCTCAGAGCCTCATCGAAGAAGCGCTCGGCGGAGGTGACGCGCTCCTCGGTGCCCTGGCTGTAGAACGACCAATCGAACACCCGCCGCGCGCCGGGCCAGCCGGCGGCGGCCATGCCGTCCATCCAGTGGCTCACCAGGGCGGACTTGCCCATGCCCCCGAAGGCGACCAGGACCAGGAGGTGGACGGCGGGGTCCTTCCAGGCGGCGTCGAGTCGGTCCAGCTCGGCCTTGCGGCCGATCAGGAGAGGACCGGGGATGGGGAGGCGGCCGATGGCGAGGCGGGGGGTATGGTCTTTGGTCCTCTCGTCCAGGTACCAGGCCAGTACGTCTTCATGTCCCCGCAGGAGGTCCTCAAAGTCGTCCCAGCCCAGGACATCGACCGCGAACAGCCCCTCTTCCTTGTGTCGCTCCGTCAAGGTCCGCGCGGCCTCCTGAAGGACTGTGCTGCGCTTGGCTGTGGTGGCGAAGATGAAGCGCCGCAGGGGAGGCTTGAAACCCTTGGCATCTTCCACCTCCTCCCGAAGCTTCTTTAGGAGATCCACATCCTTGAGGGAGGTGGCCGAACCGTGCTGCTTGCACTGGACGCCGATGAGGTTGCCGGAGCGGTCTTCGCCGTAGAGGTCGACCCCATGCTGCCGTTGGCCGCGGCGGCCGTTGAGCTTGGCGCTGGGGTCTTGCCAGACGGCGTGGAAGAGGGCCCGGGCAAGATCCTCGAAGTCGTCATCGCCCTTGGGGCGCGGGATCTCCTTGCGGGGCGCGCCGCTCATGAGAGTTGCCGGCGTGAGCTGGACATAGGGATATTATTGTTTCCTTGCGCTGGGAGGTCCAATCGGTGGCCTCGAATCCTTCCGATGTCCCCTTCGAAAGAGACGCCTCGCCGTTTGTAGACCCGGAAAATGCCCGGTTGAGGACTGAGGCGTCTCTACGGAACCGTGGTGCCGAGGCCAACGTTGAGGTTACAAGGGCGTTTCCTCGGCCTCTCCGTAACCTCAACGTCCGCAATGGCAACACCGTCTCTTCGAAGGGCAGACCGGGGCAATCCACCTCGCCCTCCCTAACCCTACTTTGCCAGATTGCACAGGATACCCCGCGGTCCTAGTACAGTGCTGCTCCAACCCATAAGGTCGGCGGAATCTTTACTGGAACTCGACCGCGACCCAATGGATCCGGGATTTTTCTGCCGGGTCGTCGCCGGTTTCCAATGGGGCGGCAGCTTTTTCTACTGGGTACGGTGTTTTTTCACCAGGAAGGAAGCGATTGCCAATGGGTCAGACGTTTTTTCTGGTGGGTCGTGGCCCGTATCCAATAGATCCCCGGTTTTTCTACCAGATCGGAGCCGTATCCAAGAGGTCCGAGATTTTTTCTGGCGGGCTGTGGCTACGATCCGAGATGCACCAGAGATTCCGGTAAGGTATGGCTTCTTGCCTGAGGGTAACGCTTGTAGTCGGAGGGAATGGGCAGTCTGACAAAGTAGAGTTAAGACCCCGAGATGTGTGGAATGGGAGCCCCCGGCATCACGAACAACCGCCGCGCCCGGTCCGAGAACAGGGTCTCCCGGTCGTAGTACCGGTCCAGGACCGAGGGGTTCCAGCCGAGGAGGTCCGGATTTCGCGCCGCGAACTCGTCCCAGGTCTCGTCGTCCGCCCCCTTCGCGATCCGCTCGTGGATGAGGAAAAGGTAGGCCCAGGTGATGGTCTCGTGGTACAGGCCGGGCTGGCCCTGGACGTCCGCGAAGCGCTTCAGCCCTTCCACGAAGCGGGTCAGGGCTTCCAGGGCCGGGTACTTCCCCAGGTAGAGCCAGGCCAGCCGCACGTGGTCTCGGTGGTGGAAGGCAGAACCCGGAAGCGTGAGATCCTCGAAGCTCCGGATAAATTCGGTGTCTGTCACCGTTCCCCTCCTTCCACCAGCCGGTGGCTGGCGCTGGCGTCCAGGTCCAGGCCGTAGACGCGTTTCAGGTCTGCGATCCGCGCCAGGGTCTCTTCGCTGAACGGGCTCTTGCCGTCGAAGGCGTGGAGCACGATTCCTTCGAGCAGGTCGCCCAAGGAGAGGTCGCAGAGCTCCGCCAATGCCTTCAGCACCTTGACCAGGCGCTTTTCCATTCGGACCCCGGTCTGGATCCGCTCGACCACCAGACGTTCGCTCATCGCTCTCCTCCTGGTCATGAATTGTACCATGGTACCAAGGTAGGGCCTGGCGCTTCGCGTGTAGGAAATGTCCTATAAACTGCGTCTTCGACGCACTTTGTACCAGGGAACCGCCGATTGAGAATCCTGGTCGTAGAAGACGAGGAGGTGCTCGCCCAAGCGCTGGTGGAGGCGCTCGAGGGGGAGTTCTACGCGGTCGACCGGGCGGCCGACGGCGAGGCGGCGTCGGAGATGGCCGAGGTCAACAGCTATGATCTGATCGTGCTGGACTGGACGATTCCACCGCCGACCGGCATCGACCTCCTGCGGTCCTGGCGCGGGCAGGGGAAGGACACGCCGGTCCTCATGCTCACGGCCCGCAGCGGCGTCACCGACAAGGTGGACGGCCTGGACACCGGGGCCGACGACTTCCTGACCAAGCCGTTTTCCCTCCATGAGCTGCTGGCGCGGGTGCGGAGCCTGCTGCGGCGCCGCGGCAAGGCCCTTCAGTCGATCCTTTCGGCGGGGGACCTGGTGATGGACCGCGCGTCCCGCCGGGTGGACGTGGGCGGTGCTCCGCTCGAGCTTTCGCCCAAGGAGTTTGCGCTGCTCGAATATTTTCTCAACCGCAAGGACGAGGTGGTCAGCCGCACCGAGCTGTCGGAGCACGTGTGGGACGATTCCTTCGATTCCTTCGGCAACGTGATCGACGTCACCGTGCACCGGCTGCGCAAGAAGATCGACGGCGACCGGCACGACCGCCTGCTGCATACCTTGAAGGGGGTGGGGTACGTCCTCAAGAACCGGCGCGGCTGAGATTCGGGAGAGGCCGCCCTTTCGCCTGCCGGCCGCCCTGATCGCGCTGGGGGTCCTGTCGGGCATGCTGTGGATCGGCACCGACGTGCTGCGCTCCCGGGTGGCGGCCCAGGAGGTCGCCCGCATCCGTGCCGCGAGCGAGATCCGGGTGGCGGTGACCACCTCCCACCTCTGGTTGGAGGAGTACATCGGCGGCGACCGGGGGCGCAACCTGGCCGCGGTGTGGGCCAACCTCGACCAGGCGGACCGGCTGGCGCGGATTCTCCTGGACGGTGGCCGGCCGAGCAGAACCCTGAGCGAGATCGAGCCCTTGGAGGAGCCGGAGCTGCGGCGGCGGGCGGAGACCCTGCTCGACCGGATCAGCGAGCTGCGGCAGGCGGCTCTCGAGCGGCAGGAAGGGCTCGCGCGGGGGGAGGACATCGGCATCGGCTCGGCCTCCGACGTGGCCTTCGACGGCATCTTCGCCAAGCTCTCCGAGGCGGCACGGTCGCTCGAGCTGGCTGTCGAGCAGCAGATGGCCCGGGACGAAGCCCGGTCCCGCATCCTCCTGGGTGCGCTCCTCGCGGGCTGGTTGGCGTTGATCGCCGTTTCGGCCGGCGGTCTGTGGAGCCGGGAGCGTCAACGCCGCACCGCCGAAGCCGCCTTGCGCAGGAGTGAGGCCCAGTTCCTCCAGGCACAGAAGATGGAGGCCGTGGGCCGGCTCGCCGGCGGCCTCGCTCATGACATCAACAACTACGTGACGGCGATCACCAGCCAGTGCGAGCTGGTGCAGATGAAGGCCGAGCCGCGGGTGGCGGAGAAGATGGAGCTGGTGATCGCCACCGCCGGCAAGATCACGGCCCTGATCCGCCGCCTGCTCGCCTTCAGCAAGCAGCAGCCGGTCGACCCCCGGGTGGTCGACGTCAACGAGATCGTGGAAGGGCTGCGGGGGATGATTCCCCGCCTGACCGGCGAGGACCTCCAGCTCGAGACCTTCCTCGCCGGCAATCTCTGGGCGGCCCGCGTCGACCCGTCGCAGGTCGAGCAGATCATCGTCAACCTGCTGGTCAACGCCCGGGAAGCCAGCCCCCGGGGCGGCAAGGTGACGATCGAGACGGCCAACGCCGTTCTCGACCGCGACTACCTGAAGAACAACCCCACGGTGAAGCCGGGCGAGTACCTCCTGCTGGCGGTGTCGGACAACGGCACGGGGATGCCGCCGGAGGTGCTGGACCGGGTCTTCGAGCCGTTCTTCACCACCAAGGAGGGGACCGAGGCCCGCGGCCTGGGACTGGCCACGGTCTACGGCATCGTCAAGCAGAACGGCGGGCACGTGGCGGTCTACAGTGAGGTGGGGCAGGGGACGACCTTCCGCATCTACCTCCCGCGTTCCGGCGAGGAGCGTTCGGCTTCCGCGCCGAAGGGCGTCCAGGCTCCGGTGGAGGGCGGTGCCGAGACCATCCTTCTGGTGGAGGACAACGACGAGCTGCGCGGAGCGGCCCGGGGCCTTCTGGAAGCCCTCGGCTACCGCGTGGCCGTGGCGGTGAACGGCAGCGACGCTCTGGCCACCTTCGAGCGGATGGACGGGTTGGTGGACCTGGTGCTCTGCGACGTGGTGATGCCCGGCATGAGCGGCCAGGAGACCGTGGAGCGCATTCGGGCGAAGAGCCCGGGCACGCGGATCCTGTTCATGTCCGGCTACACGGACAACGTCGTCGTCCGCCACGGCATTTTGGAAGGGGAGCTGGAGTTCCTGGAGAAGCCGTTCTCGGCCGGCCGTCTGGCCGCGAAGATCCGCCAGGTGCTGGACGCGGCTTGAAGAAGGGCGGCCACGTGGGCCGCCCCTCCAGGGATTGCGGTGGGGTGCCTACTCGCTCGCTTCCTGGCAGCCGAGCAGGATGGCGTTGGTGATGGTCCACTGCTCCGCGCCGCCGCAGATGTCGACCGCTTCGACGACGCACTCGTCCTCGTCTTCGTCGACCAGCTTCACGTCGTAGCTGTCGCAGGGGATGCTCTTCAGAATGAACGACTCGCCCGTGCCGATGACGTCGTCGCCGAGCTGGTCCGGACCCCAGTCGTCTTCCTCGGCCGAGGAAAGGAAGAAGTGGTGGATCTCCCAGTCCGACTTGTTCACGATCTTGACCTTGGCCTTTTTGCCCTCTGCGTGGGCGGTCGCGGGGAGGCCGAACGCGGTGAGACCGAGCAAGGCAACGCCGGCAAGCACGGCAGCCTTCTTCATCATGAATTTCTCCTTAGAAATAGGGGGAAATCTTACCACAGGGTGTCTTCGGCGGATACAATCGCCTCTCCCTGCCGGAGTGGCGGAATGGCATACGCAGGTGACTTAAAATCTCCCGCCCGCAAGGGCTTGCGGGTTCGAATCCCGCCTCCGGCACCACGTCCAGCCTTCTGAGCCCTCTCCTCCGGTCTCCCCGGATGGGCGCACGGAGCCCTTGTCCCGCTTTGACAGGCCGACCGCACCTTGCCATTGGTGGTCTCAGCTTTGTGACCAGGAACTTTAAGAAAAGACTACTCGTTGAATCGGTTGATCATACGGATGTGGATGGCACGTTGGATTGTCGCCCTGGGCCTGTTGCTGGTCTTGGGGGGATGCGCCGCGCGGGTTCAGCATGCGGGTTGGAGGGCGGGTTGGAAAGCGCCGGCTTCGAGGTCATCCCAGGAGGAGAGCCCCTCTCCTGACGGTCCGGCCGTCTGGGAATCCTCGGGCGCTTCGGTCCGTCCGGAGCCCGCGGGCGGGCTTCCCGCCAAGGCCCGGGTGCGAGCCCGCGCGGGCAGCCGGCCGCGCCAGCCCGGCATGGGGATCCTGCCCGTCCGTCCGGCGTCGGCCCGAGACACCGAAGGCCTCCCTTGCAGCGGCGTGCCGCCTGCTGAGGGCGAGCTCGTCCGGGAGCTCCCCACCCGGGTGAACCGGGGCCCCCCGGTCCGCGGGGGTGCAGCGTTCCGCAGCACACTCCCCGCCGCAGCCAGACGTCGTTTTGCCACTCCGGTCCGGCCTTCCCCCTACTTGAGGAGAGATGGATGAAGAGCACCTTGTGTGCCTCGTTGCTGGTGGTGTCGGCGTTGCTGGCCGGCGGACAGAGACTCGCGGCGGCTCCGCAGGAGGCGGAGGGAGCGCCCGCCGGCTATGCCGTGGACATCCACCGGCTGAGCAGCGCGCCGGAGATCGACGGCAAGCTCGACGATGCGGCCTGGCAGGAAGGGAACCTGCTGGACAACTTCACGCAGATTGAGCCCAAGAACGGCCAGCCGGCCACTCAGAGGACCGAGGTCCGGATGGGGTACGACTCCCATAATCTCTACTTCGGCGTCCGTTGCTACGACTCGGAGCCCAGCCGGATGGTGGGCAGCACCCGGACGCCCGACGCCAACCTGGCCGCCGACGACACGGTCACGGTAGTCCTGGACACGTTCCACGACCGGCGCAACGGCTTCCTGTTCAGTGTCAATCCCCTGGGTGCCAAGACCGACGCCCTGGTGCGCAACGAGGGCGAGGAGATCAACACCGATTGGGACGGCCTGTGGGATGCGGCGACGGCCCGGGACCCCCAGGGATGGACGGTCGAGATCGCCATCCCGTTCAAGACGCTGCGCTTTGCCAGTGGCAAAGACCTCCAGAGCTGGGGCTTCAACGTTCGCCGCTACGTGGCGAGGACGCAGGAGTCTTCCTTCTGGAAGCCGATCCCGCGCCGGCCGGGCGGATTGGCGCCCTACTCGATCTCGGACTACGGCGAAATCCAGGGCCTTGGCAACCTGGGCACCAGCGGCGGCCGTTATCAGCTCACGCCGTACGCCATCGGCCGCAGCGGACAGCGGGAACCCGAGGACGACCGGTACGAGGAGGCCGACTTTGGCGGCGACCTGAAGATCAACCTCACCTCGCAACTGGTGGCCGACCTGACCGTCCATACCGACTTCGCCGAGGTCGAGGCCGATCAGCAGCAGATCAACACCGAGCGCTTCAAGCTTTTCTATCCCGAGCAACGCCAGTTCTTTCTCGAGGGTGCCAACCTCTTCTTCTTCGGCGACCGGCCCGAGCCGTTCGCCGTGCCGGAGAAGTTCTCGTTCTTCTTCAGCCGCCAGATCGGCCTGGCCGAGGACGGCCGGGTGGTGGTGCCGGTGATCGGCGGCGCCAAGCTGGCAGGCCGTGTGGGCGGCACCAGCATCGGCTTCCTCAATATGTCGACGGAGAGCGCGAGCTATTTCAACAGCCGGGGGAGCCAGATTGACGAGCCGGAGACCAATTTCACGGTGCTGCGGCTGAAGCAGCAGATCTTCGGTGACTCGACGATCGGCCTGATCGGGCTCAACAAGGACCCCGAGGGGAGCGACTACAACCAGGGCCTCGGCTTCGACTGGGACCTCCGTTTCGGCAAGTGGTTCTCGGCCGGCTACGTGGCCAGGACGGACACGCCGGGTGCCGACGACCGGGACAGCGCCTACTCGGCTGACGTCGTCTACAAGGGGAATCGGGTACGGTTGCGCCACCGCTATACCAACATCGGCGAGAACTTCAACCCGGAGATCGGGTTCCTCACCCGCTCGGGGATCATCAAGAACCACTCCAACGTTTTCTCGACCCTCAATCTCGACAAAGACCCGTTCGGGCTCCACAAGGTCACCCTGGTGGCGGACTTGAACCACGTCGACGATCAGGCGGGGAACCTGGAGACGCAGCTTTTCACCTACGAGCTCGGCCTCGCCTCCAGCCGGGGCGAGGGAGTGGCCTTCCTCTACTACGACGACGTCGAAAACCTCGACGCACCGCTGGCGATTGCCAAGGGGGTCTCCATCCCGGCCGGCCACTACCGGTTCCGCAGCCTGTTCACCGGGATCTCCTCGGGGTACACCCGCAAGGTCGGCTTCACCTTCTGGTACCACCCGGGCAGTTACTACGACGGAGACCGCCTGCGCACTTTGCTGACGCTGATCATCCGGCCGTTCCCGGGGCTGGTCATCGCCCCGCAGTACGATCGTGTGAAGGTGGACGCCCCCTGGGGTCACTTTGTCACCAAGGTCGCCCAGACCTCGGTCGACTATTCCGTGACCACGGCGCTGTCGGCGCGGCTGACGGTGCAGCGGCAGGCGGGCGACAACTTCCGCACCAATTTCACCATCGACTGGATGTACCGCCCGGGGTCCAATCTCTACCTGGTCTACAACGACATCGAGGATCTCGACGACATCCGCCGGAACAGCGGGTTCAGCCCCCTGTCACCGGGACGCACGATCACCCTCAAAGCGACGCGGCGCTTCGATTTCTGAACGCCTGGAGAGCCTGAGATGAGCGAGACGCCTATGGATCCCCGCAACGAGCTGGCCAGCCTGGTGGACGTCCTGCGCCGGCGGGCGCGGCTTCAGCCGGACCGGTTGGCCTACACGTTCCTGCTCGACGGCGAGCGGGAGGCGGTCCACCTCTCGTACGGGGAGCTGGACGGCCAGGCGCGGGCGATCGCCGCCCGTTTGCAGGAGCTGGGCGCGGAAGGGGAGCGGGCGCTGTTGCTCTACCCTCCGGGGCTCCAGTACGCGGCCGCCTTCTTCGGCTGCCTGTACGCGGGGGTGACGGCGGTGCCGGTGTATCCGCCGCGGCCGAACCGGCCCGATCCGCGCTTCCTGGCCATCCTCGCCGATGCCCGGGCGCGCACGGTGCTAACCACCTCGGCCATCCTGCCCAACGCCGAGCGGCTGCTGGCCGCCCAGGCCGGGGTCTCGTGGCTGGCCACGGACGGCCTGGACCGCGAGGGGGCGGAGGCGTGGCGCGATCCCGGGGTGGGGGCGGACCGCCTGGCCTTTCTCCAGTACACCTCGGGCTCGACCGCGGCGCCCAAGGGGGTGATGGTCAGCCACGGCAACCTGCTGCACAACGAGCGGATGATCCGAGCGCGCCTTCGGCCATGACGGCGGAGTCGGTGGTCGTGGGCTGGCTGCCGCTCTACCACGACATGGGGCTGATCGGGAACGTGCTGCAGCCGCTGTACGCCGGCGCCCGCTGCGTGCTGATGTCGCCGGTCGCCTTCCTCCAGAAGCCGCTGCGCTGGCTGGCGGGCGATCTCGCCGCTACCGGCGGCACGACGAGCGGCGGCCCCAACTTCGCCTACGACCTGTGCGTCCGCAAGATCGCGCCGGAGGAGCGGGCCGGGCTCGACCTGTCGCGCTGGCAGGTGGCGTTCAACGGCGCCGAGCCGGTGCGCGCCGAGACGCTCGACCGCTTCGCCGAGGCCTTCGCGCCCTGCGGCTTCCGCCGCGAGGCGTTCTTCCCCTGCTACGGCCTGGCCGAGGCGACGCTGTTCGTCTCCGGCGGCGGACGCGGCGAGGGGCCGGTGGTGGGAAGGTTCCGCGGGCCCGCCCTCGAGCGCAACGAGGCCGTTGCCGATTCTGAGGGACGCGCCTTGGTCAGCAGCGGGCGGCCTGGACAGGACGTCGTCATCGCGGACGCTGAGGGCACGCCGCTGCCGGAAGGCAGGGTGGGGGAGATCTGGGTGGCCGGCCCGAGCGTGGCCGCGGGGCTACTGGAGCCGGCCCGAGGAGACGGCGCGACGTTCCGGCGCGGCTCCCGGACGGCGGCGGCCGTGCCTGCGCACCGGCGACCTCGGGTTCCTCCAGACCGGCGAGCTGTTCGTCACCGGCCGCCTCAAGGATCTGATCATCCTGCGCGGGCGCAACCACTACCCGCAGGACGTCGAGCTGACGGTCGAGCAGAGCCATCCGGCTCTGCGGCCCGGCTGCGGCGCCGCGTTCGCCGTGGAGGAGGGGGGCGAGGAGCGGCTGGTGGTGGTCCAGGAGCTGCGGCGCGAGGCGCGCCACGCCGATCCGGCCGAGGTGCTGGACGCCATCCGCCGGGCCGTGGCCGAGGAGCACGAGGTGCAGCTCCACGCCGTGGTGCTGCTCCGCACGGCGAGCCTGCCCAAGACGTCGAGCGGCAAGGTGCGGCGGCATGCCTGCCGTGAGGGCTTCCTGCATCACACGCTGGCGGCCGTGGCCGCCTGGGAGGCCGAAGGCCCCGGCACCGGGATCCACGAAATCATGCCGGCCGAGGATCTCTCGTCGGCCGCCGGGGCGGGGGCCTGGCTGGCCGCCGAGGCCGCGGCCCGGGCGGGCGTGGCCCGCTCGGCGGTGACCCCGAGCGAGCCGCTCAACCGCCTCGCCCTCGACTCGATCAACGTCATGGAGCTGGCCCACGCCGTCGAGGAGCGCCTCGGCGCGCCGGTGCCGATGGAGATGTTCCTGGACGGCGCGAGCGCCGCCGACGTCGTCGCCCGGGCGTTCGCGGCCCGCGCCGCCGCCGAGGCCCGGACGGCCGACCCGGGCGCGGACTACGGCGTGCCCGGCGAGCGCCCCCTCTCCTACGGCCAGCGGGCCCTGTGGCTGCTCTACCTGCTCGAGCCGGCGAGCGCGGCCTACAACGTGCCCGGCCTGGTGACGATCGAGGGAGAGGTCGACGCCGGGGCCCTGCGGCGGGCCTTCCAGGCCATCGTGGACCGCCACCCGGTGCTGCGCTCGACCTACACGTCGAACCGCGGGGAGCCGGTGCGCCGCATCTCGGACCGCGTGGAAGCACAGTTCTTCGAGGAGAGCATGGCACGCTCGACCGAAGAGAGCTTCGCCCGCCGCCTGGACGAGGAGGCCAACCGGCCGTTCGACCTGGAGGCGGAGACGCCGCTGCGCGTCCATCTCTTCTCACGGTCGAAGCAGGAGCACGTGCTGCTGGTGGTCATGCACCACATCGCAACGGACTTCTGGTCCCAGGGGGTGATGCTCCAGGAGCTGGACGCGCTCTATCCGGCGGCGCGGACCGGCGAGGAGGGCTCGGCGCTGCCGCCGGCCGTGCCGTACCACGAGCTGGTCCGCTGGCAGCGCGATCTGCTGGCCGGCGAAGCCGGGGAGCGCATGGCCGCCTACTGGCGCGGGCGCCTGGCCGGCGGCCTGCCGGCCCTGGAGCTGCCCACCGACCGGCCGCGCCCGCCGGTCCAGACCTACGCCGGCGCCACGCGGCGGGTGCGCCTGGGAGGTGACCTCTTGGCCCGTTTGGCGTCCCTGGGGCACGGCCACGGGGCGACCCTGTTCATGACCCTGCTGGCGGCCTTCCAGGTGCTGCTCTACCGCTATACGGCCCAGCGCGACCTGCTGGTGGGCGTGCCGACCACCGGCCGCGGCCGCGCGGGCTTCGCCGGCACGGTGGGGTATTTCGTCAACCCGGTGGTGCTGCGCAGCGATCTGCGGGGGAACCCGCCGTTCGTCGAGCTGCTGGCCCAGGTCCGCGGGCATGCTCTGGGCGCCTTCGAGCACCAGGATTATCCGTTCCCGCTGCTGGTCGAGGATCTCCAGCCGGAGCGCGATGCCAGCCGCTCGCCGGTCTTCCAGGTGATGTTCGCCTTGCAGAAGGCGCCCCGCTTCAAGGGGCAGGACTTGACCCCCTTCGCCCTCAACGAAGGGGGGGCGCGGCTCACGGTGGGCGGCCTGCCGCTGGTCTCCATGCCCCTGGAGGAGCGGGTGGCCCAGTTCGACCTGACGCTGACGATGGGGGAGAGCGACGGCGAGCTGGCCGCGGGCTTCAACTACAACACCGGCCTGTTCGACGCCGAGACGATCGAGAGGATGGCTCTGCACTTCGAGAACCTGCTCGGGGGGATCGCCGCGGAGCCGGGCCGCCGGATCGGCGACCTGCCGCTGCTGACCGGCGCCGAGCACTACCGGATGCTGGTGAAGTGGAACCACACCCGCGCCTATTTCCCCGAGACCGCGCTGATCCACGGCCTCTTCGAGGCCCAGGCGGACCACGCGCAGTCGCTGCCGGCGGTGGTCTTCCGCGGCGAGGAGCTCGCCTACCGGGAGCTCGACCGGCGCGCGAACCGGCTCGCTCACCAGCTGATCGCGCGGGGGATCGGCCCGGAGGATCTGGTGGCTCTCTGCGTCGAGCGCTCGCCGGAGCTGATCGTGGCCATTCTGGGCGTGCTCAAGGCGGGCGCCGCCTACCTGCCTCTCGATCCGGAATACCCGCGGGAGCGGCTGGCCTTCATGGTGCAGGACGCCGGGGCCCGCCTCGTGCTCACCGGGGAGAGCCTGGCTCCGCTGCTCGAAGGCGGTCCCGAGGGCGAAGACGGACGCCCGCCGATGCGGGGCGCCGCCGGCAATGCCGCCTGCGTCATTTACACCTCCGGCTCCACGGGGCAGCCCAAAGGCGTGGTGCTCACCCACCGCAACCTGGTGAACCTGGTGGTCTCCTTCATCCGCAGCTACAGCCCCGATGTCAGGGACCGCCTGCTGCCGTTGACCTCGATCGCCTCGGCGAGCTTCGTGGGCGAGATCTTCCCGATCCTCTGCGCCGACGGCGCCCTGGTGCTGCCGGAGCCGGAGGAGATCCTGGACACCGGCCGGCTGATCGGGCTGATCGCAGGCTCCCAGCGTGTCCATCCTGTCGTCCGTGCCGTCGCTGATCGCCACCCTGAACGCCATGAAGGACGAGCTTCCCCGCCTGCGGCTGATCCTCGCCGGCGGCGAGGCGTTGACGGCGGGAGACGTCGACCGCATCCTGGAGTCGGCGACCATCGTCAACGGCTACGGCCTGACCGAGACCAGCGTCTGCTCGACCTGCTACCCGGTGGGCCTGGCCGACCTCCAGTCCGGCGGGCCGCTGCCGATCGGCCGGCCGTTGATGAACCACCAGCTCTACGTCCTGGACTTCGAGCTGAACCTCATGCCGATCGGCTGCACAGGGAAGCTTTACATAGCGGGCGAGGGGGTGGCCCGCGGCTACCACGGCAACCCCGCGCTGACCGCCCACCGCTTCGTGCCCGATCCGTTCGAGCCGGGCGGGCGGATGTACCGCACGGGCGACCTCGCGAGCTGGCTGCCGGACGGCAACGTGCTGTTCCGCGGCCGGATCGACCAGCAGGTCAAGGTGCGGGGCTTCCGCGTCGAGCTGGGGGAGATCGAGGCGGTGCTCGGCCAGCACACCGGAGTGGCGGAAGCCGCGGTGGTGCCGCGCCAGGAGGCGGGGGAGAAGCGGCTGGTGGCCTACGTGGTGGCCGCTCCCGGTGCTTCCTTGACGGCCGGCGAGCTGCTCGCCGGGCTGCGCGAACGGCTGCCGGAGTACATGGTGCCTGCGGCCTTCGTGTTCCTGGACGCCCTGCCGCTGTCGCCCAACGGCAAGGTGGACCTCCGGGCGTTGCCGGTTCCCGAGCGGGTGCGGCCCGAGCTGGCGGCGGCCTACGCGGCGCCGCGAGAGCGAGCTCGAACGGATCATCGCCACCGTCTGGAAGGAGGCGCTCGAGGTCGAAGAGGTCGGCATCCACGACAACTTCTTCGACCTGGGCGGCCACTCGCTGCTGCTCGCCCGGGTGCACGCCCGCCTCAAGGAGGCGCTCGACCGCGAGATTTCGCTCGTCGAGCTGTTCAAGAACCCCACGGTCAGCTCGCTGGCGGCGGCGCTGTCAGCGGGGGCCACGCGGGACTCGGCCCCGGCCCCCCTGGCTTCAAGGACTCCAAGGACCGAGGCGCGGCAGGACTCCGGGGAGCCACAACGCACGGAGATTGCCGTCGTCGGCCTGGCCGGCCGGTTCCCGGGCGCGAAGGACGTCGACCAGCTCTGGCGAGAACCTGCGCCAGGGGCGCGAGGCGATCCACTTCTTCAGCGACGAGGAGCTGCTGGCCGCGGGCGTCGATCCCGGGCTGGTGGCGAATCCGGACTACGTCAAGGCCAAGGGGATCCTCGGCAACGTCGACCAGTTCGACGCCGGCCTGTTCGGCCTTTCGCCGCGCGAGGCCGAGCTGATGGACCCGCAGCACCGGCTCTTCCTGGAGTGCTCCTGGGAGGCTCTGGAGCGGGCCGGCTACGACTCGGGGCGGCCGTTCGGCCGGGTGGGGGTGTTCGGCGGCGCGAGCATGAACACCTACCTGATCACCAACCTGATCTCCCACCTGGAGCTGGTGGCCTCGGCGGACACGCTCCAGGCTTCGCTCGGCAACGACAAGGACCCGCTGACCTCGCGCGTTTCCTACAAGCTGAACCTGAAAGGGCCGAGCATCACCGTCCAGACCGCCTCCTCCACCTCGCTGGTGGCCGTCCACGTGGCCTGCCAGAGCCTGCTCAACCGCGACTGCGACATGGCGCTCGCGGGGGGCGTCTCGATCCACCTGCCCGAGGTCTCCGGCTACATGTTCCACGAGGGCGGCACCACCTCGCCCGACGGCCACTGCCGGACCTTCGACGCCCGCGCCAAGGGGTTCGTGAGCGGCCACGGCTGCGGCGTGGTGGTGCTCAAGCGGCTGGCCGACGCGCTGCGCGACGGCGACCACGTCCACGCCGTGATCAAGGGGTCGGCGTGCAACAACGACGGCTCGCTCAAGGTCAGCTACACGGCCCCGAGCGTCGACGGCCAGGTCGAGGTCTACTCAAGGCGCCTACGCCAACGCCGGGGTGTCGCCCGAGACGCTCTCCTACGTCGAGTGCCACGGCACGGCACCCCGATGGGCGACCCGATCGAGATCGCGGCCCTCACCCAGGCGTTCCGCGCCCACACGGGCCGCCGGGGCTTCTGCGCCATCGGCTCGCTCAAGACGCAACATCGGCCATCTCGACTCGGCGGCCGGCGTCTGCCGGCCTGATCAAGACCGTGCTCGCCCTGGAGCACCGGCAGATCCCGCCCAGCCTCCACTTCGAGCGGCCGAACCCGCAGATCGACTTCGCGCACAGCCCGTTCTTCGTCAACACCGAGCTGCGTGACTGGGAGACCGATGGCGCGCCCGCGGCGGGCCGGCGTGACCTCGCTCGGCATGGGCGGCACCAACGCCCACGTCATCCTGGAGGAGGCGCCTCTGGCGTCTCCCTCGGGGCGGTCGCGCCCCTGGAAGCTGCTGGTGCTCTCGGCCCACACCGAGACGGCCCTGGAGGCGGCGACCACGGACCTCGCCGGCTTCCTCGACCGCCGGCCCGTGCTCGACCTGGCGGACGTGGCGTTCACCCTCCAGGTCGGGCGGCGCCCCTTCGCCCACCGCCGGGCTCTGCTGTGCCGGGACCGCGGACGACGCCGTGCGGGCCCTCGAATCGCGGGACCCGGAGCGCATCCTGACCACGCGCCAGGAAGCGGGCGACCGCCCGGTCGTCTTCCTCTTCACCGGCCAGGGCTCGCAGTACCCCGACATGGGCCGCGGCCTCTACGAGAGCGAGCCCACCTTCCGCGGCGAGGTGGACCGCTGCTGCGAGCTGCTGGGCCCTCACCTCGGGCTCGACCTGCGCGACCTGCTCTTCCCGGACCCGGCGGATGAAGAGGCCGCGGCCGAGCGGTTGCGCCAGACCGCCGTGTCCCAGCCGGCGCTGTTCGTCATCGAGTACGCCTTGGCGCGCCTCTGGATGCAGCTGGGGCGTGAGGCCGCAGGCGATGATCGGCCACTCGATCGGCGAGTACGTGGCGGCCTGCGTGGCCGGCGTGTTCTCCCTGCGCGGACGCGCTCGCGCTGGTCGCCGCCCGTGGGCGGATGATGCAGCGCCTGCCCGGCGGCTCCATGCTGGCCGTGCCGCTGCCGGAGGCCGAGGTGCTGCCGCTCTTGAGCGCGGACCTGTCGCTCGCCGCGGTCAACCGGCCGTCGCTCACGGTGGTGGCGGGGCCCACGCCGGCCGTCGAGGCGTTGCGGGCGGACCTCGCGGCGCGGGGGATCGAAGGGCGCCTGCTCCACACCTCGCACGCTTTCCATTCGGCGATGATGGACCCGATCCTGGCGCCGTTCGCGGAGCGGGTCCGCAAGGTCAAGCTCTCGCCGCCGCGCCTGCCGTACCTGTCGAACGTCACCGGCACCTGGATCCGGCCCGAAGAGGCGACCGATCCCCTCTACTGGGCGGATCACCTGCGCCAGGCCGTGCGTTTCGCGGACGGCGCGGCCGAGCTGCTTCGCGAGCCCGACCGCGTCTTCCTGGAGATCGGCCCCGGCAACGTGCTGACCACCCTGGTGCGGCAGCACCCGGCGCGCACGCCCGGCCATGCGGTGCTCTCCTCGCTGCGCCACCCGCGGGAGAAGGAGGACGACGGCGCCTTCCTGCTCAATGCCCTCGCACGGCTCTGGCTGGCCGGCGTGGAGGTCGACTGGAGCGGCCTTCACACCCACGAGCGCCGGCGGCGGGTGCCGCTCCCCACCTATCCCTTCGAGCGCCAGCGCTACTGGGTCGAGCCGCGCAAGGCGGAGGGGCGCGCGCCCGCGCCGGGGCGCCGCCGCGACCTCGCCGACTGGTTCTACGCTCCGGTCTGGAAGCGGACACCGCCGGCCCGCCCCGGCTCCCCGGATTCGGCGGCGCCGGCCGGAGCCTTCCTGGTGTTCCTCGACGGCTGCGGCCTGGGGATCGAGGCTGCCCGCCTCCTGGAGGCTGAAGGGGGCGAGGTGTTCACGGTCGAGGCCGGAGACCGGTTCGCGCGGACGGGCGAGCGCTCGTTCCTCGTCGACGCCTGGAACGCCGCCAGTTATGACCTGTTGATGGCGGACCTCGCCGGCCGGGGTGCCCGGCCTGGGACGGTGCTCCACCTGTGGAGCGTCACCGGGGAGCCCGCGGGCGTGTCGCCGGAGAGCGCCGGCCGTGCCCTGGACCTGGGGTTCTTCAGTCTCGTCTTCCTGGCGCAGGCGCTCGGCAAGGCGAGCTTGACCGAGCCGGTGCGGGTGCTCGCGGTGTCGAACGGCCTGCACCGGGTGACCGGCGAGGAGCCGCTCCATCCCGCCAAGGCCACGCTTCTCGGCCCCTGCCGGGTGATCCCGCGCGAGGCGCCGAACCTGGACTGCCGGAGCCTCGACGTGGTGCTCGCCGCGGCCGGTGGCGGCCCGGGCCTCGCGCGCCGCGTCCTGGACGAGCTCGCCTTCTTCGGCACCCGGGGAGAGCCCGTGGCGGCCCTGCGCGGCGGCTTCCGGTGGGAGGCGGGCTTCGAGCCCACGCCTTTGCGGGCAGACGTGGGGCCGGCGGACGCGGGGCCGGCCCGGCTGCGGCAAGGGGGCGTCTACCTGATCACGGGCGCCTTCGGCGGCCTGGCCCGGGCGGTCGCGGAATTCCTGGCGCGGGACTTCGGCGCCCGGCTCGTCCTGCTGGGCCGCACGCCGCCCCCGGAGGGGAGAACCTGGCCTGCCTTGGAAGAGCTGGGGGCCGAGGTGCTGACCGTGGCCGCCGACGCCGCGGATCCGGCCGCCATGGCGGCCGCGCGCGACGCGGCCCTGGCCCGCTTCGGCGCCATCCACGGGGTGATCCACGCCGCCGGCCGGCCCGGAGGCGGGATCATCCAGGCCAAGACGCGGGCCGCGGCGGAGGCCGTGCTCGCTCCCAAGGTCTGGGGCGCCCTGGCCCTCGACGAGGCCTTCGCGGACGTGCCGCTCGACTTCCTGGCCCTCTTCTCCTCGGTGACGGCGGTGCTCGCCCAGCCCGGCCAGGCGGACTACGCGGCGGCCAATGCCTTCCTCGACGCCTTCGCCCAAGAGCGGACGGCCCGTGGCCGGCTCACGGTCTCGATCGGTTGGGACGCCTGGCGGGAGACGGGCATGGCGGTCACCACCGAGGTTCCGGCCGAGCTGCGGGAATGGCGCCGGCGGGAGCTGAAGCTGGGAATGTCCACCGCCGAGGGTGTGGAGGCGCTGCGCCGCGCGTTGGCCGCCGGCTCGCCCTGGACCCTGGTGTCCACCCAGGACCTCACCGCCCGGCTGGAGGCGAGCCGCGCCTCGACGCTCCTCGAAGAGCTGGACAAGGTGCAGGAGATTCTGGCCTCGCACCCCCGGCCGCTGCTCGCCAACGCCTACGTGGCGCCGCGCGGCGAGGGGGAGGAACAGATCGCCCGGGTCTGGCAGGATCTCCTGGGGATCGATCCCGTGGGCGTGCACGACAACTTCTTCGACCTCGGCGGCAACTCGCTGATGGCCATCCGCGTCATCGCGCGCCTGAAGAGCGAGCTGGGGGTGAACGTCTCCGAGGTGAGCATCTTCGAGGGTCCGACGGTCGCGTCCCTGGCGCGGCTCCTGGCGCCGGACGAGGAGCCGGGCGAAGCCTACGAAGACCGGCGCAGCCGGGGCGAGAAACGGCGCGAAGCCCGGCGCGGCCGGCGCTCTCCGGTGGAGGTGTCGTAACCGATGGCGGAAGATTTCGCGAACGCCGTCGCGGTCGTCGGCATGGCGGGCCGTTTCCCCGGTGCCCGCACCCTGGAAGACTTCTGGCAGAACCTCCGGAACGGGGTGGAGTCCATACGGTTCCTCTCCAAGGAGGAGATGGCCGGGAGGGGCGCTCCGGCGGGCTTGGCGGAGGATCCCTCCTGGGTGCCGGCCGTGGCCCTGCCGGACGGCATCGACGAATTCGACGCCCCGTTCTTCGGCATCAGCCACCGCGAGGCCGAGATCCTCGATCCCCAGCACCGGCTGTTCCTGGAGGCCTGCTGGTCGGCCCTGGAGGACGCGGGCCAGGCGCCCGACTCCCCGGCGGCGGTCACCGCCGTGTTCGGCGGCGCCACCACCAGCACCTACCTGCTGTACAACCTCGCCCGCAATCCCCAGGTGCTCGCGACGGTCGACCCCCTGCAGCTCATCGTGGGGAACGCCGTCGACTCCCTGGCCACCCGGGTCTCCTACAAGCTGAACCTGAAGGGGGCGAGCCACGCCGTGCAGTGCGCCTGCTCGACCTCCCTGGTGGCCGTCCACCTCGCCTGCCAGAGCCTGCTCAACCAGGAGTGCGACGTGGCCCTGGCCGGCGGCGTATCGATCAACGTGGCGCAGCGGGCGGGCTACCGGTTCCAGGAGGAGTCGATCCTCTCGCCCGACGGCCACTGCCGGGCTTTCGACGCCGCGGCGAAAGGCACCGTCTTCGGCGGCGGCGTGGGCGTGGTGGTGCTCAAGCGCCTGGAGGACGCCCTGGCCGGCCGGCGACACGGTGCGCGCCGTGATCCTGCGGCTCGGCGGTGAACAACGACGGCGCGGTCAAGGTGGGGTACACGGCCCCGTCGGTCGAGGGGCAGGCCGAGGTGATCACCGAGGCGCTGTCCGTGGCGGGCATCGACGCCGCCACCGTCGGCTACGTCGAGGCGCACGGCACGGGCACGGCGCTGGGCGACCCCATCGAGGTCCAGGCGCTCACCAAGGCGTTCCGCGCCCATACGCCGGCGCGGGGCTTCGCCGCCCTCGGCTCGGTGAAGGCCAACATCGGCCACCTCGACATCGCTTCCGGCGTGGCCGGGCTGATCAAGACCGTGCTCGCCCTGGAGCACGGCGAGATCCCGCCCGCCCCCAACTTCGAGCAGCCGAGCCCGCGCGATCGACTTCGCGGCCAGCCCGGTCTACGTCAACCGCGAGCTGGCGCCGTGGCCGCGCCGGGGCGCTCCCCGCCGGGCCGGCGTCAGCTCCTTCGGCTTCGGCGGCACCAACGCCCACGTGGTGCTGGAGGAGGCCCCCGCGGTGGCTCCGAGGGCAGCGAGCCAGGGGTGGCACCTGCTGGCCGTCTCGGCCAAGACGGCGGCCGCCCTGGAGCAGGCCGTCCGCAATCTGGCGGAGCACTTGAGGCGCCACCCGCAGACCGGCCTCGGCGACGCCTCCTACACCCTGCTGGCGGGGCGCACGGCCTTCGAGCACCGCTTCGCGGTGGTCTGCAAGGGTGCCGCGGACGCCGTGGCCCGCTTCGAGGCGCGGGCTTCTCTCGAGGACCTCCCCGAGGCCCGCCCCCTCGTGGACGCGGGCCGGCGGTGGCTCGCCGGTGAGCCCATCGACGCCGCGGCTCTGTTTACGGGCCAGGAGAGGAGGATCCCGCTCCCCACGTATCCGTTCGAGCGCCACCGGTATTGGATCGAACCAGGGAACGGGATCGAGCCGGGGGCCGCCACGGTCTCCGCCGTTCCCTTGGCGCCGGTGCAGACCCTCCACGCCCGTCCGGAGCTGCTCACACCCTACGTGGCGCCGCGCGGGGAGCTGGAGGAACGGGTGGCCCGGATCTGGGGGGAGATGCTGGGGCTCGCCCAGGTGGGCGTCCAGGACAGCTTCATGGAGCTCGGCGGCGACTCGCTCCTCGCCACCCGGCTGATGGCCCGGCTGCGCGAGGACTTCGGCGTCGACCTCGCCATGGACCGGCTGTTCGAGCAGCCCACGGTGGCCGCCGTGGCCGCGGCCGTGGTGGAAGCGCGCGCCGCCGGGGCGGGGGAGGAAGACCTCGCCCGCCTGCTCTCCGAGATCAGTGCCCTGTCGGACGAGGAGCTGGAGGGGGAGCTGCGTGGCTGACCTCGGCAAGCTGACCCCGAAGCAGCGCGAGCTGCTGCTGCGCCGGCTGGAGAAGGAGAAGCTGGGGGCCGCCCCGGTGGCGGACCGCATCCCCCGCCTGCCGCGTGGGGACCAGGGCGTCGGCGAATTCCCCGCCTCCTTCGCCCAGGAGCGGCTCTGGTTCCTCGACCGCCTGGAGCCGGGGAGCCCGCTCTACAACATTCCGGCGGCTCTGCGAGATCGCGGGCCGGCTCGACCGGACGGCGCTCGCCGCCGGCCTGCGCGCGGTCGTCCGGCGCCACGAGGCCCTGCGCACCACGTTCGCGGCGCGGCCGAGGGCCCGGTGCAGGTCGTCCATCCCGCGCTGGAGATCTCGATCCCCGTGGCCGACCTGCGGAGCCTTCCCGGGGCCGGCCGGGAGGCGGCGGCGTGGCGGCTGGCCACGGAGGAGGCGCGGCGGCCGTTCGACCTCGCTCGCGGGCCGCTGCTGCGGGCGCTGCTGCTCCGGCTGGACGGAGGAGCACCACCTGGCCGTCCTCACCGTCCACCACATCGTCAGCGACGGCTGGTCGATGGGCGTGCTGGTGCGGGAGCTGGCGGCCCTCTACCGCGCAATCGTTGCCGGCCGGCCTCGCCGCTGCCGAGCTGCCGGTCCAGTACGCGGACTTCGCGGCCTGGCAGCGCGGCCGGCTCCAGGGCGAGTTCCTCGAGCGGGCAGCTCGCCTACTGGCGCGAGACGCTTGGCGGGTGCTCCCGTGGCCCTCGACCTGCCCACGGACCGGCCGCGCCCGGCCGTCCAGACCTTCCGCGGGCGCCCAGGCGCCGTTCCGGCTGGGGCCGGAGGCGCTGGCCGCCCTGCGCGCGGCGCGGCCAGGCGGGTGGGGCGACGCTCTTCATGGCCGCTGCTGGCCGCCTTCGAGGCGCTCCTCCACCGCTGGACGGGGCAGGACGACCTGCTGGTCGGCTCGCCGATCGCCGGCCGCAAGCGGCCCGAGATCGAGGGGCTGATCGGCCTCTTCGTCAACACCCTGGTGCTGCGCGGCGACCTCACGGGCGAGCCCACGCTGCGGCGAGCTGCTGGCGCGGGTCCGCGAGACGGCGCTCGGCGCCTTCGCCCACCAGGAGCTGCCCTTCGAGCGGCTGGTGGAGGAGCTGCAGCCCGAGCGCGACCTCGCCCGCCCCCCCTGTTCCAGGTCGCTGTTCATCCTGCAGAACGCGCCGTGGCGGAGGCCCTGGAGCTGCCGGGGCTCGTCCTCCGGTCTCGCGACCTCGACACGGGCACGGCCAAGCTCGAGCTGACCCTCCAGCTCGCCGAGGGGGAGCGGGAGGTCGCCGGCTGGATCGAGTACAACACCGACCTCTTCGAGCGCGCCACGGCGGAGCGCCTGGCGGCGGGGCTGGGGGTGATCCTGGCGGCCTTCCCCGGCGCGCCCGGCCGTCCGGCCTCGGAGCTGCCGCTGCTGGCCCCGGTCGAGCGGCAGCAGCTTCTGGGGGAGTGGAACGCGACCGGCCGATCCTGGCCCGAGCCCGCGCTGCTCCACGAGCTGTTCGAGCGGCAGGCGGCCCGGACCCCCGGGGCGCCGGCCGTCTCCTTCGGGGGCGAGAGCCTGACCTACGGCGAGCTGGACGAGCGGGCCAACCGCCTGGCCCGCGCCCTGCGGGGCCGGGGTGTGGGGCCGGAGGTCCGGGTGGGCCTCTGCGTCGAGCGCTCGCCGGGATGGTTGTGGCCCTGCTGGGCATCCTCAAGGCGGGCGGCGCCTACGTGCCGCTCGATCCCGGCCATCCCGCCGAGCGGCTGGCGCATGATCCTGGAGGACAGCGCCGTGGCCGTGCTGGTCACGGAGGGCGCCGCTCCTCGCGACGTTGCCTTTCGACGGTGAGATTCTGCTTCTGGAGGAGACCGGCGCCGAGGATCCCGGTCCCCTGGAGCCCCTGGCGACCCGAGAGAATCTCGCCTACGTCATCTACACCTCGGGCTCGACCGGCCGGCCCAAGGGCGTCCAGCTCCCGCACCGGGCCGTGGTGAACTTTCTCCGTTCCATGGCGGAAAGGCCGGGACTGGGGGCGGGGGACGTGGTGCCCGCCCTGACCACCCTGACCTTCGACATCGCGGTCCTGGAGATCTACCTGCCCCTCGCCGTTGGAGGACGCGTCGAGGTCGTGGGGCGCGAGGACGCCGCGGACGGCCGGCGGCTCGCGGCCCGGCTCGCCGAGGCGGGCGCCACGGTCGTGCAGGCCACGCCGGCCACCTGGCGGCTGCTGATGACGGCCGGCTGGCGGGGGCGGCCCGGGCTCAAGGTGCTCTGTGGCGGCGAGGCCCTGCCCCGCGATCTGGCCGGCGACCTGCTCGCCCGCGGCGCGGAGCTGTGGAACCTCTACGGCCCGACCGAGACGGCCATCTGGTCCACGGCCGGCCGGGCGGCACCCGGAGAGGGGCCGGTCCCGCTGGGACGGCCCATCGCCAACACCGTGCTCTACCTGCTCGACCCGCGCTTCCGGCTGGTGCCGGTGGGAGTGGCGGGCGAGCTGCTCATCGGCGGCGTGGGGCTCGCCCGCGGCTACCTGGGCCGGCCGGACCTGACGGCCGAGCGCTTCGTGCCCGATCCCTGCGAGCGATGAGCCGGGCGAGCGCCTCTACCGCACCGGCGACCTGGTGCGCTACCGGCCGGCCGGCGAGCTCGAGTTCCTCGGGCGGATCGACCATCAGGTCAAGGTGCGCGGCTTCCGCATCGAGCTGGGGGAGATCGAGGCCGCCCTGCTGCGGCATCCCGCGGTCGCGCGAGGCCGTGGTGGTGGCCCGCGACCGCGGCGGCCGGCGGCTCGTGGCCTACGTGGTGCCGGCCGGCGAGGCGCCAGCCGTCAGACTGAGCTGCGGGAGCACCTGCGGCGCAGCCTGCCGGAGTACATGGTGCCGTCGGCCTTCGTGGTGCTCGAGGCCCTGCCGCTCACCCCCAACGGCAAGGTGGACCGCAGGGCCCTGCCCGCGCCCGGGGCGGCCGGCGGCTGGACGCGAGGTGGCCTACGCCGAGCCGCGGAGCGAGCTGGAGCGCGCGGTCGCGGCGCTCTGGCGCGAGGTGCTCGGGGTCGACCGGGTCGGCGGCGACGACAACTTCTTCGACCTCGGCGGCCACTCGCTGCTGGCGGCCCAGGTCCAGATGCGCCTGCAGCGCGGCGCTCGGCCGCGAGGTGCCCCTGCGTCGACCTGTTCCGGTACCCCACGGTGCGCCTCGCTGGCCGCCTTCCTGCGGCGGCGGGGCGGCCGCCGCGCCCCCCGCCGCCGGGCCCGCGGCCCGCAGCGCGGCCAGCGAGCGCCATCGCCATCATCGGCATGGCCGGCCGCTTCCCCGGCGCCCGGAACGTCGAGGAGCTCTGGCGCGAACCTGCGCGGGCGGCGTCGAGTCGATCACCTTCTTCAGCGAGGAGGAGCTGCGCGCCGCCGGGGTCGCCCGAGGCCGACCTGCGCGACCCGCGCTACGTGCGGGCCGCGCGGCGTGCTCGACGGCGTCGAGCTGCTTCGACGCCGCCTTCTTCGGCTTCAGCCCGCGCGAGGCCGAGCTCATCGACCCGCAGCAGCGCCTCTTCCTGGAGTGCGCCTGGGAGGCGCTCGAGGACGCCGGCTACGAGCCCGCCGGCTTCCCGGGCGACGTCGGCGTCTTCGCCGGCGCGGGGATGAGCACCTACCTCCTGCAACCTCCTGGCCGACCCGGAGGTGCTGCGACGCGGTCGGCAGCTTCCAGGTCATGATCGGCAACGACAAGGACTTCCTGGCCACCCGGGTCTCCTACAAGCTGGACCTGCGCGGGCCGAGCGTCGCCGTGCAGACCGCCTGCTCGACCTCGCTGGTGGCCGTCCACCTGGCCTGCCAGAGCCTGCTCGCCGGCGAGTGCGACGTGGCGCTCGCCGGCGGCGTCTCCGTGCGCCTGCCGCAGGAGATCGGGCTACCTCTACCAGGAGGGCGGCGATCGTCTCGCCCGACGGCCACTGCCGCGCCTTCGACGCCGCGGCCGCGCGGCACGGTGGGCGGCAACGGCGTCGGCGTGGTGCGTGCTGCAAGCGCCTGGAGGACGCGCTGCGCCGACGGCGACCCCATCCACGCCGTGATCCGCGGCTCGGCGGTCAACAACGACGGCGCGCGCAAGGTCGGCTTCACCGCCCCGAGCGTCGACGGCCAGGCGGAGGTGATCGCCGAGGCCCTGGCCGTGGCCGGGGTCGAGCCCGCCGACCATCGGCTACGTCGAGGCGCACGGCACCGGCACGCCGCTGGGCGATCCGATCGAGGTCGCGGCGCTCACGCAGGCCTTCGGCAGGCCAGGCGCCGCGGCGGGCTCCGTGCGCCATCGGCTCGGTCAAGACCAACGTCGGCCACCTCGACGCCGCCGCCGGGGTCGCCGGCCTGATCAAGACCGTGCTGGCGCTGGAGCACGGGCAGATCCCGCCGAGCCTCCACTTCGAGACGGCCGAACCCGCAGGCTCGACTTCGCGAGCAGACCCGTTCTGGGTCAACGACCGGCTGACCGATTGGCCCGCGGGACCCGAGCGCCCGGCGCGCCGGGGTCAGCTCGTTCGGCATCGGCGGCACCAACGCCCACGTGGTCCTGGAAGAGGCGCCGGTGCGACAGCCTTCGCCCTCCAGCAGGCCCTGGCAGCTCCTGCTGCTGTCGGCCCGCAGCGACGAGGCCCTGGCGAGCGCCGGCGCCCGCCTGGCGGACCACCTGCGGAGCCATCCTGAAACAGACCTGGCGGACGTCGCCTGGACCCTCCAGGTGGGCCGGCGCCGGTTCGAGCGGCGCGCCGTGGCCTTGTGCCGGGACGGGAAAGACGCCGCGGCCGTGCTGGGGGGAGGAGACAGGAGCGGCTGCTGTCGGGTGAGGGGGAGGCGCGTTCCGTGGCCTTCCTGTTCCCCGGCCAGGGCTCCCAGCACCCGGGGATGGCGGCGGCTCTGTACGGCGCCGAGCCGGTCTTCCGGGCCGAGCTCGACCGCGCCTGCGACCTGCTGCGCCCCCTTCTGGGCCGCGACCTGCGGGACCTCCTCTTCGGTGCGGCGGGGGAGGAGCTGGCACGGACGGAGATCGCCCAGCCGGCCCTGTTCGCCGTCGAGCACGCGCTGGCCCGGCTGTGGATGGCCTGGGGGATCCGGCCGGCCGCCCTGCTCGGCCACACGATCGGCGAGTACGTGGCCGCCTGCCTGGCCGGCGTCTTCTCGCTGGAGGACGCGCTGGCGCTGGTGGCCGCGCGGGGACGGCGGATGGCGGCGATGGCGCCGGGCGCCATGCTCGCGGTCTCGCTGCCGGAGGCCGAGGTGCGGCCCTTCCTGACCGGAGATCTCTCGCTGGCCGCGGTCAACGCGCCGAGCCGGACCGTGGTCTCCGGTCCCGCGGCGGCGGTCGAGGCCCTCGCCGCGGCGCTCGAGGCGGGTGGGGTCCGCCACCGGCGGCTCCACACCTCGCACGCCTTCCACTCGGCCATGATGGAGCCCGCGCTGGCGCCGTTCGCGGAGGCTTTGAAGCGGGTCCGGCTGTCGCCGCCGTCGATCCCCTTCGTCTCCAACGTCACCGGCACCTGGATCACGGCCGGGCAGGCGACCGATCCCTGTACTGGGCCGGCCACCTGCGGGGGACCGTGCGCTTCGCCGCGGGGATCGCCGAGCTGATGCGCGAGCCCGGTTGCGTCTTCCTGGAGGTGGGGCCGGGCAACGCGCTCGCCACGCTGGCGAAAGAGGCCGGCGCGGTGGCTCTGGCGTCGCTCCCGCACGCCGCCGACCGCCGCGAGGACCATGCCTTCGTGCTGAGCGCCCTGGGCCGGCTCTGGCTGGCCGGGATCGCCGTCGACTGGCGGGCCCTGCACGCCGGCGAGCGCCGCCTGCGGGTGCCGTTGCCCACCTATCCGTTCGAGCGCCGCCGGTACTGGGTCGCGGGGGCGCTCCCCGGGCGCGGACGGCAAGCTTCGTCTCCTGGGGGGTTGGCCAAGCTTTCCGATCCCGCGGACTGGCTGTCGGTGCCGACCTGGAAGCGTGCGGTGCCGGGTTCATCGGGAGAATCGGTGGGGGAGATCACCGGCCCCGTCCGGGTGCTGGGCGGCGGCGCCCTCGGAGAGCAACTGCGGGCTCTGTTGGGGGATTTGGCGGAGAGCGGCGGCGGGCGATTCCCCGAGACACCGCGGACCATTCTCCACCTGGAAAGCCTCGGGACGCAGGGCAGCTTCGAAGAGGCCCAGGAGCGGGGCTTCCGCAGCCTGCTGGCCCTGGCCCGGAGCTGGGACGGCGGCCATCCCCTCGACCTGCTGGTGGTGGCGAACGGCCTTTTCGAGGTCGACGGCACCGAGGAGCTGCGGCCCGAGGCGGCGACCCTGCTGGGGCCCGCCCGCGTGATCCCGTGGGAGATCCCCGGGCTCTCCTGCCGCGTGGTGGACGTTGGCCCGTCCCCCGACCCCCAGGCGATCCTGCGCGTGCTGGCGACGCCGGGTGAGCGGCTGGTGGCTCTGCGGGGACGCCACGTGTGGATCCCCGTCTGGGAGCCCGTGCGGCTGGCAGGCGCGCCCGCCGAGCCACCCCGCATCCGGGAGGACGGCGTCTACCTGGTCACCGGCGGCACGGGCGGTCTGGGGCTGGAGATGGCCGCCGCGCTGGCGGCGGGCCGGCGGGTGCGGCTCGCTCTCCTGTCGCGCTCGGCCGGCGGCGAGGAGACGCTCGCCGGGCTGCGGCGCCTGGAGGAACTGGGGGCCGAGGTCCTGCCGCTGGCGGCGGACGTGACCGACCGTGCCGCCGTGGCCGCGGCCCTGGACGAGGTGCGGCGCCGCTTCGGCTCCATTCAAGGACTGGTGCACGCCGCGGGGGCGCGTGGGGGCGGCCTCGCCCAGCTCCACACGGCGGCCGAGCTGGAGGCGCTGATGGCGCCGGCCGTGCGCGGCCTGCTCGTGCTCGCCGAGCTGCTGGCCGGCGAGCCGCTCGATTTCATGGTCCTCACCGCCTCGGCCGGCGCCCACTCCGGCGAGCCCGGGCAGGCGGCCCAGGGTGCCGCGGGGGCCTTCCTCGACGCCTGGGCCCACGCCCGCGCGCTACGCCCCGGCGCGCCCTGGACCGTGGCCGTGGACTGGGACACCTGGCGCGGCGTCGGGCGGGTGGCGGACCTCTCCGGCCTCACCGAAGAGCAGCGGCAGGCCCGCGAGCAGGTGCTGGCCACCGGCATCACCCCGGCCAAGGGGCGGGAGGTCTTCCTGCGGGTCCTCGAGCGCGGCTCCTGGCCCCAGGTGGTGGTCTCCACCAAGGACTTGGCAGCGGTGCGCGCCCACCTGGAATCTCTCGCCCGCGGTCAGGGTTCAGGGAGCGAGGCACCGGCCGGCCGGGCAGCCTACGCCCGCCCAGACCTCCGCAGCGCCTACGTGGCGCCGCGCGACGAGACCGAGCGTGCCGTCGCGGAGATCTGGCAGAGCCTCCTGGGCCTCGAGCGGGTGGGGGTTGACGACAACTTCTTTGATCTGGGCGGCCACTCCCTCCTCGCGACCCAGTTGATGTCGCGGGTGCGCGACAGCCTGGGCGCCGACCTGCCGCTGGACGCCCTGTTCGCCGCTCCTACCGTGGCCGGCCTGGCCGCGGCCGTGGCCGGTGCCCCGGAGGGTGAAGAGATCGAGGATCTGGACGCGTTGCTGCGGGAGATCGAGGGGATGTCCGCCGGCGAGGCCGAGGCTGCCTACTTCGAAGAATTGCAGCTCCAGGGAGAAGGTATGACGTCGAGCCCGGCCGACCACGACCTCCAACGCCGCCTCGCGGCGCTCACGCCCGAGCAGCGCCGGCTGCTGGAGCTGCGCCGCCGCCAGAAGGAGGAGGCGGACCCCGGCCGGCCACGCCCGCTGCCGCGCCGGGAAGGGGAGCCGCTTCCCCTCTCCTTCGGCCAGGAGCGGCTGTGGTTCCTCGACCGCCTGGACCCCGGCTCGGCGGCCTACAACATCCCCACTCACCTCCGCCTGGCGGGCGCCCTCGGCGTGTCCGCCCTGGAGGCCACCCTCCAGGAGGTCGTACGCCGGCACGAGGCTTTGCGTACCACGTTCGCCGAGAGCGCGGCGGGGCCCGTGCAAGTCGTCGTCCCGGAGCTGGAGCTGAGCCTGCCGGTGGTCGACCTGCGGGGTCTGCCGGCGGTGCTGCGCGCGAGCGAGGAGCAGCAGTGGAGCGCCGCCGAGGCCGCCCGGCCGTTCGACCTCGCCCGCGGCCCCCTGCTGCGGGCGCTCCTGCTGCGGCTGAGTGACGGCGAGTGGAGCGCCGTGTTCAACTTCCACCACATCGTGGGGGACGGCTGGTCGATCGAGGTGCTGATCCGCGAGATCGCGGCCCTCTATCCCGCCTTCCGCGCCGGCCGGCCCTCGGCGTCCTCGGGCTTGCCGGCGCTGCCGCTCCAGTACGCGGACTTCGCCGCGTGGCAGCGGGCGTTCCTCCAAGGCCCGGCCCTGGCCGGCCAGCTCTCCTATTGGCGGGCGCAGCTCCAGGGCGCGCCCGCCCTGTCGCAGCTCCCCACCGACCGGCCGCGGCCGTCCGTCCAGCGCTTCCACGGCGGCGAGGTCCGGCAGGAGCTGCCCGAGGAGCTGGTGGCGGATTTACGCCGCTTCTGCCAGGGCGAGGGCGCCACCCTCTTCATGGGGATGGCGGCGGCCTTCTCGGCTCTGCTCTCCCGGCAGTCGGGCGCGGACGACCTGACGGTGGGCACGCCGGTCGCCGGCCGCAACCGGGGCGAGCTGGAGGGGCTGATCGGCCTGTTCATCAACTCGCTGGTGCTGCGCCTGCGGCTGGCCGGCGGCCCGAGCCTCCGGGAGATCCTGGCGCAGGCGCGCACGGTGGCCCTCGGCGCCTACAAGCACCAGGATCTGCCGTTCGCCAAGCTGGTGGCCGAGCTGGCCCCGGAGCGCAATCTGAGCCAGACGCCTCTCTTCCAGGTGCAACTGGTGCTGGTGGAGGCCGACTACCAGGAGCTGCGCCTGCCGGGCCTCACGCTGACCCCCGTGGCCGTCGAGGAGAGCACCTCGAAGCTCGACCTGACGCTGCGGGCCTACGCCCGCCCGCGGGGCATGGAGCTGGCCTGGCTCTACAACACCGACCTCTTCGACCCCGCCACCGTGCGCCGGCTGGGTGCGCACTTGGAAACCCTGCTGGTGGCCATGCTCGCGGCGCCGGACCGTGCCTTTTCGTCGCTTACCCTGCTCACCCCGGGCGAGGAGCAACAGGTTCTGACCGAGTGGAACGACACGGCGGTCCCCGGCTGGTGGACCCCGGAGCCGGGCACCCTCCACGAGCGCATCGCGGAGCAGGCGGCACGGACGCCGGACGACACCGCCGCCGTCTATGAAGGGGAATCGCTGACGTATGGCGAGCTGCTGGCTTCGGCGCGCCGGCTGGCCCGTCGGCTGCGGGCGCAGGGCGTGGGGCCGGACGTGGCCGTGGGCGTGTTTGCCGAGCGGTCGCTTGAGATGGTGGTGGGCCTCCTCGCCATCCTCGAAGCGGGTGGCGCCTACCTGCCGCTCGACCCCGCCTACCCGGCCGACCGGCTGGCCTACATGGTGGCGGACGCGGCGGCGCCGGTGGTCCTGGCCCAGGACCGCCTGCTGGCCCGGCTGCCCGGGCACGGCGCCGTGGTGGTCTCTCTGGACGGTACAGCCCGGAAGGATGCGGCGCCGGAGCCGGCTCTTCCGGGAGGAGCCGGAGCCGACAACCTCGCCTACGTGATCTACACCTCGGGCTCCACGGGGCGTCCGAAGGGAACGATGAATTCCCACCGAGGGATCGTCAACCGGTTGCTCTGGATGCAGGGGGAGTACGGCCTGACGGCGGCGGACCGGGTTCTTCAAAAGACGCCGTTCTCCTTCGACGTCTCGGTGTGGGAATTCTTCTGGCCGCTGCTGACCGGAGCGCGCCTGGTGATGGCGGTTCCCGGCGGCCACCAGGACCCGGCCTACCTGGCGGCCACCATCGCCCGGGAAGGGATCACGACGCTGCACTTCGTGCCTTCTCTGCTGCGGGTGTTCGTGGACGCTCCAGGGCTCGAAGCCTGCACGTCCCTGCGCCAGGTGATGGCGAGCGGCGAAGCGCTGCCGCTGGACTTGGTGCGGCGCTTCCATGACCGTCTAAGAGCCGAGCTGCACAACCTCTACGGTCCCACGGAAGCGGCGGTGGACGTCACGTACTGGGCCTGCTCGAGGGAAGACGGGCGGGGCGTGGTGCCGATCGGCCGTCCCGTGGCCAACACCCGCATCGTGGTGCTCGACGGCGAGGGCCGTCCGGCGCCTATCGGCGTTCCCGGCGAGCTGCACATCGGCGGCGTCCAGCTCGCCCGGGGGTATTGGATGCGTCCCGACCTGACGGCGGAGAAGCTCGTGCCCGATCCGCTGGCGTCTCTCTGGGGAGATCCGGGAGCGCGTCTCTATCGCACGGGCGATCTTGCCCGCACGCTGGCGGACGGCGCCGTCGAGTTCCTGGGCCGCATCGACCACCAGGTGAAGCTCCGGGGCCTGCGCATCGAGCTGGGCGAGATCGAAGCCGCCCTCGACGAGCTGCCGGGCGTCAAGGCGGCCGTGGTCATCGCCCGCGAGGATCGGCTCGTGGCCTACGTGGTGGCCGATCCCGCGCCGGAGCTGGCCGAGGTCCGAGCGGCCCTGTCCCGCTCCCTGCCGGAGTACATGCTCCCCTCGGCCCTGATGGTGCTGCCTTCGATGCCGCTCACGCCCAGCGGCAAGGTGGACCGCAAGGCCCTGCCGACGCCGGAGCTGCGGCGAGGCCCCGCTGACATTGAGGCCGTGGCGCCGCGCACGCCGCTCGAAGCCTGGGTGGCGGGCCTGTTCCAAGACGTCCTCGGAATGGAAGGTGTCAGCGCGCACGACGACTTCTTCGCCTTGGGCGGTACGTCGATCTCGGGCGCCGTGCTGATCAACCGCTTGCAGCGCGAGCTGGGGGAGATCGTCCACGTGGTGGTGATCTTCGATCACCCGACGGTGGCCCGGCTCGCCGCCTACCTGGCCGCGCAGCATGCCGGGGTCGTGGCGGGGCGGCTCGGCATCGAAATGGCCGGCGGGGCGGTCGAGATCGTCGCCGGGCGGGTGGAGATGGGCATGATGGCCCGCCTGCGGGAGCACCTCCACGAGCCGCCTCCCGTGCTGCCGGAGGCCGTCGCAAGCCTGCCGAAGAACCCGCCCGCCCTCTTCGTGCTGGCTCCGCCCCGCTCGGGCACCACGCTCCTGCGCGTCATGCTGGGCGGCAATCCGGCCCTCTTCGCTCCGCCCGAGCTGGAGCTGCTGGAGTTCGACACCCTGACCGAGCGGCGCGACGCCTTCGCGGGCCGCGATGCCTTCCGCCTCGAGGGCGTCCTCCGGGCCGTGATGGAGGCCCGGCGCTGCGGCGTGGACGAGGCGCGGGAGATCGTGGCCGGGCTCGAAGAGCGGGGGGCGCCCACCCGCGAGCCTCTACGGTCTGCTCCAGGAGTGGATCGGCGGCCGCCTGCTGGTGGACAAGACGCCCACCTACGCCTGGAGCCTGGAGACGCTGCGCCGGGCCGAGATGGGTTTCGAGAACGCACGGTACGTCCACCTGCTGCGCCACCCCTACGCGACCATCGCCTCCTTCGAGGAGGCGCGCATCGAGCAGGTGTTCTTCCCTCGGGCCAAGGACTTCACGCGCCGCCAGCTCGCCGAGCTGAGCTGGCTGCTGGCCCACCGCAACATCCGCGAATTCCGGGCCGCCATTCCCGCCGGGCGTTGGACCACGGTGCGTTTCGAAGAGCTGGTCGCCGAGCCCGAGCGGGTGCTGCGGAGCCTCTGCGCTTTTCTCGGCGTCGACTACCACCCCGACATGGCGGACCCCTACAAGGACCGCTCGGCGCGCATGACGGACGGCCTGCACGCCGAGTCGCGCATGCTGGGCGACGTCAAGTTCCACCAGCACTCGGGGGTCGATGCGAAAGCGGGGGAGCGCTGGCGCGAGCTGGCCGCCGAGGACTTCCTGGGCGTGGGCACGCGCCAGATGGCCGCGGAGCTGGGCTATGGCGTGGCGGCGAAGGGAGAGGGCCTGGCGCCCATCCCGCGCAGCGGTCAGCAGAGCCCCTTCCCCCTGTCCTTCGGCCAGGAGCGCCTCTGGTTCCTCGACCGGCTCGACCCCGGTTCCACGGCCTACAACCTGCCCGCCCATCTGCGCCTGGAGGGCGATCTCGACGTCGCGGCCTTGGTTGCCACGCTCGGCGAGGTGGTGCGCCGCCACGAAACCCTGCGCACCACCTTTGCCGATACGGACGCCGGCCCCGTGCAGGTGGTGGCGCCGTTCCGGTGCCAGACCGTTCCGGTCGTGGACCTGCGGGCGCTGCCACAGGCACGGCGGGCCGGGGAGGAGGAGCGGTGGAGCCTGGCCGAGGTGCGGCGCCCGTTCGACCTCACGGCGGGACCTTTGTTGCGGCTCCTGGTGTTGCGCCGGAGCGACCGGGAGTGGAACGTGGTGTTCAACCTCCATCACATCGTCAGCGACGGCTGGTCGATCGGCGTGCTGATCCGCGAGATCGCGGCCCTTTACCCGGCGTTCCTGGCGGGTCGCCCGTCGCCCTTGCCGGAGCTTCCCCCTCCAGTACGCGGACTTTACCCACTGGCAGCGCGCTTTCCTGGGCGGCGGACCGGCGCTCGAGGCCCAGCTCGGCTATTGGCGCCGCCAACTCCAGGGTGCGCCGGCCCTGTCGCAGCTTGCCACCGACCGGCCGCGCCCGCCCGTCCAGCGCTACCACGGGGGCAAGGTGGTCCAGGAGCTTCCGGAAGAAGGTGCCGCTCCCCTGCGCCGGCTCTCGCAGGAGCGGCAAGCCACCCTCTTCATGGGCCTGCTGGCGGCCTTTTCGGCGCTCCTCTCCCGCGAGTCGGGCAGCCGGGACCTCACGGTGGGAACGCCGGTGGCCGGGCGCAACCGGGCGGAGCTGGAGGGCTTGATCGGCCTGTTCATCAATTCTCTGGTCCTCCGCTTGAGCCTGGTGGGCGACCCGGGATTCGAGAGGTTGCTGACCGAGGCCCGCGAGGTGGCCCTCGGCGCCTTCTCCCACCAGGACCTGCCGTTCGCCAAGCTGGTCTCCGAGCTGTCCCCGGACCGCAATCTCGGCCACACGCCGCTCTTCCAGGTGCAGCTCCTGTTGGTCGAGGCGGATTTCGGGCGGCTCGACGTCCCGGGGCTGACCCTCACGCCGGCCGCCGTGGAGGAGAGCACCTCCAAGCTCGACCTGACCCTGCGGGCCCGCGCCAAGGACCGGGGGATGACGCTGGAGTGGCTCTACAACTCGGACCTCTTCGACGCCACCACGATCCTGCGGTTGGGCAGCCACTTCGCGGCGCTGCTCGCCGGCCTGGCGGAACCAGGTCGCCCTCTTTCCGCTTTTCCCCTGCTCACGCCGGGCGAGGCGCACCAGGTGCGGGCCGAGTGGAACGACACGGCGACCCCCGGCTGGTGGGCTCCGGAGCCGGGCACCCTCCACGAGCGCATCGCGGAGCAGGCGGCGCGGACACCGGACGACACCGCCGCCGTCTACGAAGGGGAGTCACTGACGTATGGCGAGCTGCTGGCTTCGGCGCGCCGGCTGGCCCGGCGGCTGCGGGCGCAGGGCGTGGGGCCGGACGTGGCCGTGGGCATGTTCGCCGAGCGGTCGCTGGAGATGGTGGTGGGTCTCCTCGCCATCCTCGAAGCAGGCGGCGCCTACCTGCCGCTCGATCCCGCCTACCCGGCCGACCGCCTGGCCTACATGGTGGCGGACGCGGCGGCGCCGGTGATCCTGGCCCAGGACCGCCTGCTGGCCCGGCTGCCCGGGCATGGCGCCGTGGTGGTCTCTCTGGACGGTACAGCCCGGAAGGATGCGGCGCCCGAGCCGGCTCTTCCGGGAGGAGCCGGAGCCGACAACCTGGCCTACGTGATCTACACCTCGGGCTCCACGGGGCGTCCGAAGGGAACGATGAATTCCCACCGGGGGATCGTCAACCGGTTGCTCTGGATGCAGGGGGAGTACGGCCTGACGGCAGAGGACCGGGTGCTTCAGAAGACGCCGTTCTCTTTCGACGTCTCGGTGTGGGAATTCTTCTGGCCGCTGCTGACCGGAGCGCGCCTGGTGATGGCGGTTCCCGGCGGTCACCAGGACCCGGCCTACCTGGCGGCCACCATCGCCAAAGAGGGGATCACGACGCTGCACTTCGTGCCCTCTCTGCTGCGGGTGTTCGTGGACGCTCCGGGGCTCGAAGCCTGCACGTCCCTGCGCCGGGTGATGGCGAGCGGCGAGGCGCTGCCTTTGGACCTCGTGCGGAAGTTTCACGACCGCCTCACCGCCGAGCTGCACAACCTCTACGGTCCCACGGAAGCGGCGGTGGACGTCACGTATTGGGCCTGCGCGAGGGAAGACGGGCGGGGCGTGGTGCCGATCGGCCGTCCCGTGGCCAACACGCGCATCGTGGTGCTGGACGGCGAAGGCCGCCCGGCGCCGGTGGGGGTGCCCGGGGAGCTGCACATCGGCGGCGTCCAGCTCGCCCGGGGGTATTGGAAGCGCCCGGACCTGACGGCGGAGAAGTTCGTGCCCGATCCTCTGGCGTCGCTCTGGAGCGATCCGGGAGCGCGGCTCTACCGGACCGGGGACCTCGCCCGCACGCTGGCGGATGGGGCGGTGGAGTTCCTGGGCCGCATCGACCACCAGGTGAAGCTGCGGGGCCTGCGCATCGAGCTGGGCGAGATCGAGGCCGCGCTCGACGAGCTGCCGGGGGTCAAGGCGGCCGTGGTGATGGCGCGCGCTGATGGCGGAGAAACCCGCCTGGTGGCCTACGTGGTGGCCGATCCGGCGCCGGAGCTTTCGGAGATCCGGACGGTCCTCTCCCGGTCGCTGCCGGAGTACATGCTGCCGTCGGCCCTGGTGGTGCTGGCGGCGATGCCGCTGACGCCCAGCGGCAAGGTGGACCGCAAGGCCCTGCCCGCCCCGGAGCTGCGGCGTGGCCCCGCTGACATTGAGGCCGTGGCGCCGCGCACTCCGCTCGAAGCCTGGGTGGCGGGCTCTGTTCCAGGACGTTCTGGGTGTGGCAGGTGTCGGCGCGCACGACGACTTCTTCGCCCTGGGGGGCTCGTCGATCTCCGGCGCCGTGCTGATCAATCGCTTGCAGCGCGAGCTTCGGGAGAGATCGTCCACGTGGTCGTGATCTTCGACCACCCCACCGTGGCCCGGCTCGCCGCGTACCTGGGCGCACAGCATGCCGGGGCCGTGCCCCGGGACGCAGGATGGACGGCCATTCCGCGTGCCCGTCGAGATTCCCCGGAGGAACCGCTCCCTCTCTCGTTCGCCCAGGAGCGGCTCTGGTTCCTCGACCGGCTCGACCCCGGGAATTCGACCTACAACCTGATCAACGCCGTGAGGTTGTCGGGTCCTCTCGACATCCCGTCGATGGAGCGCGCCCTGGCCGAGGTGGTGCGCCGCCACGAGGCCCTGCGCACCGTCTTCGCCGACACGGCGAGCGGTCCCGTGCAGGTGGTGGTGCCCGCGTTCGCGCCGCCCCTGCCGCGGGTAGACCTCGCCGGTCTCCCGGGGGACCGGCGTGAGCCGGAGGCCCGGCGGCGCGTCCGCAGGGAAGCCGTCCGCCTGTTCGACCTGCGGACGGGGCCCGCTGGTGCGCGCCCTGCTGCTGCGGCTGGCTCCCGAGGAGCACGCCGTGGTGCTCAGCCTGCATCACGTCGTGAGCGACGGTTGGTCGCTGGGTGTGATGGTGCGGGAAATGGGCACCCTCTACGCGGCCTTCACGCAGGGTCTCCCTTCGCCCCTGCCGGAGCTGCCCGTCCAGTACGGGGACTTCGCCGTCTGGCAGCGGGAGACCGCTCCAGGGAGCGGCGCTCGAAACCGCGCTCGGCTACTGGCGGGAACAGCTTCAGGGCGCTCCGGCCGTGTCCCAGCTCGCCACCGACCGGCCGCGTCCGGCGGTGCAGCGCTTCCGTGGCCGCAGCGTGCGGCAGGAGCTGCCGCGGGAGCCCGTGGCGGCCCTGCGCGGCCTCGCCCAGGAGGCGGGTGCGACCGTTTTCATGGCCGTGCTGGCCACCTTCGCCGCTCTGCTGGCCCGCCAGTCGGGAACGGCCGATCTCACGGTGGGCACGCCGGTGGCCGGCCGCACCCGTGCCGAGCTGGAGGGGATGATCGGCCTGTTCATCAACTCGCTGGTGCTGCGCCTGCGCCCCGCGGGCGGACTGGGGTTCCGCGAGGTGCTCGCCCAGGCGCGCGCCGTGGCCCTGGGCGCCTACGCCCACCAGGATCTGCCGTTCGCCAAGCTTGTGGCCGAGCTGGCTCCGGACCGCAACCTGAGCCAGACACCCCTCTTCCAGCTGCAATTGGTGCTGGCCGAGGCGGACCAGGAGGAGCTGCGCATGGCGGGGCTCATCCTGCGCGCGAGCGACCTCGAAGCGAGCACCTCGAAGCTCGACCTCACCCTCCGGGCCCACGTCCGCGACGACGGCATGGAGCTGATCTGGCTCTACAACACCGACCTCTTCGATGCCGCCACGGTGCGCCGGCTGGGCGCTCACTTCGAGGCCCTGCTCACCGCCGCCGTCGCGGATCCGGAGCGCCCGCTCACCGACCTGCCTCCTGCTCACGCCGGGTGAGGCGCACCAGGTGCGGGCCGAGTGGAACGACACGGCGACCCCCGGCTGGTGGGCTCCGGAGCCGGGCACCCTCCACGAGCGCATCGCGGAGCAGGCGGCGCGGACACCGGACGACACCGCCGCCGTCTACGAAGGGGAGTCACTGACGTATGGCGAGCTGCTGGCTTCGGCGCGCCGGCTGGCCCGGCGGCTGCGGGCGCAGGGCGTGGGGCCGGACGTGGCCGTGGGCATGTTCGCCGAGCGGTCGCTGGAGATGGTGGTGGGTCTCCTCGCCATCCTCGAAGCAGGCGGCGCCTACCTGCCGCTCGATCCCGCCTATCCGGCCGACCGCCTGGCCTTCATGGTGGCGGACGCGGCGGCGCCGGTGATCCTGGCCCAGGACCGCCTGCTGGCCCGGCTGCCCGGGCATGGCGCCGTGGTGGTCTCTCTGGACGGTACAGCCCGGAAGGATGCGGCGCCCGAGCCGGCTCTTCCGGGAGGAGCCGGAGCCGACAACCTGGCCTACGTGATCTACACCTCGGGCTCCACGGGGCGGCCGAAGGGGGCGATGAACTCCCACCGGGGGATCGTCAACCGGCTGCTCTGGATGCAGGGGGAGTACGGCCTGACGGCAGAGGACCGGGTGCTCCAGAAGACGCCGTTCTGCTTCGACGTCTCGGTGTGGGAATTCTTCTGGCCGCTGCTGACCGGCGCGCGCCTGGTGGTGGCGCGTCCCGGCGGCCACCAGGACCCGGCCTACCTGGCGGTCACCATCGCGCGAAGAGGGGATCACGACGCTGCACTTCGTGCCCTCGATGCTGCGGGTGTTCGTGGACGCTCCGGGGCTCGAAGCGCTGCACGTCCCTGCGGCGGGTGATGGCGAGCGGCGAGGCGCTGCCGGTGGACCTCGTGCGGAACGTTTCACGACCGCCTGCACGGCGCCGAGCTGCACAACCTCTACGGTCCCACCGAAGCGGCGGTCGACGTCACGTACTGGGCCTGCGCGAGGCGAAGACGGGCGGGGCGTGGTGCCGATCGGCCGGCCCGTGGCCAACACGCGCATCCGTGGTGCTCGACCGGCGAAGGCCGCCCGGTGCCGGTGGGCGTGCCCGGGGAGCTGCACATCGGCGGCGTCCAGCTCGCCCGCGGCTACCTGGACGCGCCCGGACCTGACGGCGGAGCGGTTCGTGCCCGATCCGTCTGGCGTCGCTCGGGGCGAGCCGGGAGCACGGCTCTACCGGACCGGGCGACCTGGCGCGCCGGCTGGCGGACGGGGCGGTGGAGTTCCTGGGCCGCATCGACCACCAGGTGAAGATCCGCGGCTTCCGCATCGAGCTGGGCGAGATCGAGGCCGCGCTCGCCGAGCTGCCGGGGGTGCGCGAGGCGGCTGTGTGGTGGCGCGCGCGGATGGCGGGAGAGACGCCGCTTGGTGGCCTACGTGGTGGCCGAGCCGGCGCCGGAGCTTGCGGAGATCCGCGACGGTCCTCTCGCCGCGCGCTGCCGGAGTACATGGTGCCGTCGGCCCTGGTGGTGCTGCCGGCCATGCCGCTGACGCCCAACGGCAAGGTCGACCGCAAGGCCCTGCCGGCTCCGGAGCTGCGGCGAGGCCGCCGCTGACATCGAGGCCGTGGCGCCGCGCACGCCGCTCGAAGCGCTGGCTGGCGGGCCTGTTCGAGGACGTCCTCGGCGTGGCGGCCGTGGGGGCGCACGACGACTTCTTCGCCCTGGGCGGCAACTCGATCACCGGCGCCGTGCTGATCAACCGCCTCCAGCGCGAGCTGGGCGAGATCGTCCACGTGGTGGCGATCTTCGACGCCCCGACCGTGGCCGCAGCTCGCCGCCTACCTGGCCGAGCAGCACGCCGGAGCCGTGCTCGCGCAAGCTCGGCATCGAGGGCGAAACGCTTCGCGGAGGCCGACGGCGGGCAGGGTGGACGAGGACATGCTCGACCGCCTGAGGGCGCACGTCCTCGAGCCGCCGGCGGCGGTGCCGGAGGAGATCGCCCGCCTGCCGAAGAACCCGCCGGCGGTCTTCGTGCTCTCGCCGCCGCGCTCGGGCTCGACGCTGCTGCGCGTCATGCTCGGCGGCCATCCGGGCCTCTTCGCGCCGCCCGAGCTGGAGCTGCTGGGCTTCGACACCCTGGCCGAGCGGCGCGACGCCTTCCCGGGCCGCGACGCTTCTGGCTGGAGGGGCTGGTCCGCGGCCGTGATGGAGGCCGCGGCGTGCGGCGCCGAGGAGGCCAAGGCGATCGTGGTCGGAGGCCGAAGACGCGGGGGCTCTCGACGCCGGAGCTCTACCGCCTCGCTCCAGGAGTGGATCGGCGGCCGCCTGCTGGTCGACAAGACGCCGTCCTATGCCCTGGAGCCCGGCGACTGCTGCGCGCGGGCCGAGGCGGGCTTCGAGGAGCCGCGCTACATCCACCTGCTGCGCCACCCCTACGGCATGATCGCACTCGTTCGAGGAGGCGCAAGCTCGACCAGATCTTCTTCCGCCGCGCCGCACGGCTTCACCCGCCGGCGAGCTGGCCGAGCTGATCTGGCTGCTGAGCCAGCGCAACATCCTGGACTTCCTCGCCGGCGATTCCCGCCGAGCGCCAGCACCGCGGTGCGCTTCGAGGAGCTGGTGCGCGAGCCCGAGCGGGTGCTGCGGGCGCTCTGCGCCGTTCCTCGGCATCGACTTCCACCCGGACATGGCGCGACCCCTACAAGGACCGTTCGGCGCGCATGACCGACGGCCTGCACGCCGAGTCGCGCATGCTGGGCGACGTCAAGTTCCACCAGCACCGCGGGGTCGACGCCGCGGGCGGCGGAGCGCTGGCGCGAGCTGGCGGCCGAGGACTTCCTGGGCGAGCCGTAACGCGCCGGATGGCGGCGCGCCTCGGCTACGACGTGGAGCCCGAGCGGCGAGAGCTGGAGCGCTCATCCGCGACGAGCTGGCGGACCGGGCGAGCCGATGCCGCTCTCCTTCGCCCAGGAGCGGCTGTGGTTCCTCGACCGCTGGAGCCGGGCACAGCCCGGCCTACAACATGCCCGCCGCCCTGCGGCTCGACGGGCCGGCTGGACCGGCGCGAGCCTGGCAGCGCGCCTTGGGCGAGGTCGTGCGGCGCCACGCCGTGCTGCGCACCACCTTCGCCGAGACGGCCGGCCGGCCGGTGCAGGTGGTCGCGCCGAGCCGCGCGTACCTGCACTGCCGCGTGGTCGACCTCGCGGCTCTGCCGGCGGCGCGGCGGCGAGGCGGAGGCGCGCCGCCGCGTGGCGAGCGGAGGCGGCCCGCGCCGTTCGACCTGGCGCGCGGGCCGCTGCTGCGGGCGCCTGCTGCTGCGCCTGGCGCCGAGGAGCACGCCGTGGTGCTCAACCTGCACCACATCGCGAGCGACGGCTGGTCGATGGGCGTGCTGGTCCGCGAGGTGGCGGCGCTCTACGGCGCCTTCGTCGCGGGCCGGCCGTCGCCGCTGCCGGAGCTGCCGATCCAGTACGCCGACTTCGCCGTCTGGCAGCGCAGCCGCCTTCAGGGCGAGGTGCTGGAGGCGCAGCTCGCCTACTGGCGCGGGCGGCTCGCGCGGCGTGCCGGCGCTCGAGCTGCCGACCGACCGGCCGCGCCCGGCGGTGCAGACCTTCCGGGGCGCCCGCGTGCCGGTGGCCGTGCCGGACGATCTCGCCGCCGGCCTCGCGGCGCTGGCTCAGGCGAGAGCGGCGCCACGGCTGTTCATGGTCCTGCTCGCCGGCTTCGCGGCCCTGCTCGCGCCGCTACTCCGGCCAGGACGACTTCGCGGTCGGCACGCCCGATCGCCAACCGCGACCGCGCCGAGATCGAGCCGCTGATCGGCTTCTTCGTCAACACCCTGGTGCTGCGGGACGACCTCCGTGGCGACCCCGGCTTCCGCGGCCTGCTGGCCCGGGTGCGGGAGGCCGCCGCTGGGCGCCTTCGCCCACCAGGAGCTGCCGTTCGAGCAGGTGGTGGAGGAGCTGCGGCCGGAGCGCGACCTCGCCCGCTCGCCGCTGTTCCAGGTGATGTTCATCCTGCAGAACAACGCCCAGGGACCCCTGGAGCTGCCCGGCCTCACCGTGGAGCCGTACAGCTTCGAGGCCACCACGGCCAAGCTCGAGCTGACCCTCTCGCTCTTCGAGTACGAGGGCCGTATGGGCGGCATGCTGGAGCACAACACCGCCCTCTTCGACGGCGCCACGGCCGAGCGGCTGGCGGGGCACTTCAGCCGCCTGCTGGCGTCCGCCCTGGCGGCCCCGGACCAGCCTGTCGGTGAGCTTCCCCTGCTGGCCGAGACGGAGCGCCACCAGCTCCTCGCCGCCTGGAACGACACGGCCGTCTCCTGGCCGGGCGAGACGCTGATCCACGAGCTGATCGCGGCGGAGGATCCCGAACGCCAGGCCGTGGGCTTTGGAGATGTCGGCGATCATTGCCTGAGCTATGGCGAGCTGGAGGCACGCTCGAACCGCCTGGCCCGCCACCTGCGCCGGATCGGGGTCGGTCCGGAGGTTCTGGTGGGCCTCCAGGTCGAGCGCTCGGCGGAAATGGTGGTGGCGCTGCTGGGCATTCTCAAGGCCGGCGGCGCCTACGTACCTCTCGATCCTTCCCATCCCGCCGAGCGGCTGAAGATGATCCTGGAGGACAGCGCCGTATCCGTGCTGTTGACGGATGAGCGCCTGCGCCTGGACGAGGAGGCGATCGCCCGGCAGAGCGCGAAGCCCTTGGAGCGGATCGCGGACGCGGAGAACCTCGCCTACGTGCTCTACACGTCCGGCTCCACGGGCCGGCCCAAGGGGGTCGGGCTGCCGCACCGGGCCGTGGTGAATTTCCTGCGCGCCATGGCGGAGCGGCCGGGCCTGCGTGAGACGGACGTCGTCCCGGCGATCACCACGCTGTCGTTCGACATCGCAGGCCTGGAGATCTACCTGCCGCTCGCCGTTGGAGCGCGGGTCGAGGTGCTGGGCCGCGAGGAGGCTGCGGACGGCGCCCGTCTGGCCCGGCGCCTGGCCGAGACCGCCGCGACCGTGGTGCAGGCCACGCCCGCGACCTGGCGTCTGCTCATCGACTCGGGCTGGCAGGGGACGCCGGGCCTCAAGGTGCTCTGCGGCGGCGAGGCTTTGCCTCGCGATCTGGCCGAAGCTCTCCTGTCGCGCGGCGTCGAGCTTTGGAACGTTTACGGTCCCACGGAGACGGCGATCTGGTCGGCGGCGGGGGAGGTGGCGCCCGGCGAGGGGCCGGTGTTGCTGGGAGCGCCCATCGCCAACACCCGTTTCTACGTGGTGGACCGCGTTGACCGCGGGTTGGCGATCGTCCCCGTGGGGGTTCCCGGAGAGCTGTGGATCGCCGGAGACGGCGTCGCCCGTGGCTATCTGAACCGGCCGGACCTGACGGCGGAGCGGTTCACGCCCGACCCGTTCGGCCCGGCAGGGGCGCGGCTGTACCGAACGGGCGACCTCGTGCGTTACCGGCCGTCGGGCGAGCTGGAGTTCCTGGGGCGCATCGATCATCAGGTGAAGGTGCGTGGCTTCCGTATCGAGCTGGGCGAGATCGAGGCCACGCTCTCCCGCCACCCCGCGGTACGGCAGGCGATCGTCATCGTCCGTGACGAGCGCCTTGTCGGCTATCTCGTCGCCGAAACGGTTCCAGGCGATCTGCGGGACCACCTCCGGCGGCTCCTGCCGGAGTACATGATCCCTTCCGCGTTCGTGGCCCTGGAATCGTTGCCGTTGACGCCCAGTGGCAAGGTGGACCGCAAGGCCCTGCCGGATCCCGGGACGGGGATTGGGGGAGACGGCTACGTGGCCCCTCAGACTCCCGTCGAGGAGATCCTGGCCGGAATCTGGGCCGAGATTCTGCGGGCCGGGCGCGTGGGGACCCGGGACAACTTTTTCGACCTCGGCGGCCACTCACTGCTCGCCACCCAGGTCGTTTCCCGGATCCGGACGGCCCTGGGCGTCGAGCTGCCGCTGCAACGCCTGTTCGAGGCACCCACCGTCGCCGGTCTGGCCAAAGCCATCGCGGGGGCCCGCGCGGTGGCGGCCCCGCCCATCGTGCCCGTGCCGCGCGAAGGGGGCCTCCCGCTCTCCTTCGCGCAGGAGCGGATGTGGTTCCTCCACCAGTTGGAGCCCCGCTCGTCCGCCTACAACCTGGCGGCCGGCGTCCGCCTGGAAGGGGACCTCGATCCGGCCGTGCTGGCGCGCTGCTTCACGGAGCTGGTGCGGCGGCACGAGACCCTGCGGACCACCTTCGCGGAGGTCGACGGCAAACCGGTGCAGGTGATCCATCCCCCGGCCCAATTTGAGCTGCCGGTTTTCGCGGACACCGAGACGGACCTGGAGAGCGTCGTCCAGGCCGAGAGCGCCCGTCCGTTCGACTTGGCCAAGGGGCCGCTGCTGCGGGCGACGCTGGTGAAGACGGGCGAGAGGGAGCACGCGCTGCTCGTGGTCATGCACCACATCGGCTCGGACGGCTGGTCCATGGCCCTGCTGCTGGGCGAGCTGACGGAGCTTTACAAGGGCTCGCTCCTGCCGGACCTGCCGGTCCAGTATGCCGATTTCGCGGCGTGGCAGCGGCAGTGGCTGGCGGGCGAGGAGCTCGAGCGTCAGGTCGCCTACTGGAAGGAGGAGCTTGCCGGGGCGCCGCCTCTGCTGGAGCTGCCGCTGGACCGTCCACGTCCGGCCGTGCAGAGCTTCCGGGGTGGCCGCCACCGCCTGAGCCTGTCGGCGGATCTGACGCCCTTCGCCAGGCGCGAGGGGTTGACGCCGTTCATGGTTTTCATGGCGGCCTTCCAGGCCCTGCTGGGCCGTTACACCGCACAGGGCGACGTGGTGGTGGGCACCCCCATCGCCAACCGGACCCGCACCGAGGTCGAGCGACTCATCGGCTTCTTCGCCAACACCCTGGTTTTCCGCTCCAGTCTGGGGGACGACCCCACGTTCGTGGAGCTGGCCCGGCGGGTGCGCACCTCGGCCTTGGGAGCCTACGACCACCAGGATCTGCCCTTCGAAAAATTGGTGGACGAGCTCGATCCGGAGCGCCACTTGAGCTATCCGCCCCTGTTCCAGGTGATGTTCATCCTCCAGAACGCCCCGGCTCCGGAGGTGGACCTGGCAGGTTTGAAGATGCTCCCCCTCCAGGCCGACCGCGGCCAGTCGCCGTTCGACCTCACGCTGGTGTTGATGGAGGTGGGCGGGCGCTGGATCGGCTCGTTCGAGTACGTGGCCGACCTGTTCGACGCCTCCACGATGGCGCGCTGGGCGGGCCATCTGCAGACGCTGCTGGGTGGGATCGCGGAGGATCCGGCGCGTCCGGTCTCGGAGTTGCCGCTGCTCTCCGAGGCGGAGCGCCAGGAGCTGCTCTCGGGGTGGAACGACACGGCCGTCGCCTGGCCGGACGGGACGCTGATCCACGAGCTGATCGCGAAGGATTCGGACCGGTGGGCCGTCGGCTTTGGCGGCGAACGGCTGAGCTACGGCGATCTCGAGGCGCGCTCGAACCGCCTGGCCCGCCACCTGCGCCGGATCGGGATCGGCCCGGAGGTTCTGGTGGGCCTCCAGGTCGAGCGCTCGGCGGAGATGGTGGTGGCGCTGCTCGGCATCCTCAAGGCCGGCGGCGCCTACGTGCCGCTCGATCCCTCCCATCCCGAGGAGCGGCTGAGGATGATCCTGGAAGACAGCGCCGTGTCCTTGCTGCTGACGGACGAGCGTCTGCGCCTGGACGAGGAGGCGATCGCCCGCGAGAGCGCCGCGCCCCTGGAGCGGCTCGCGGACGCGGAGAGCCTCGCCTACGTGCTCTACACCTCCGGCTCCACGGGCCGGCCCAAGGGCGTGGGCCTGCCGCACCGGGCCGTGGTGAATTTTCTGCGCGCCATGGCCGGACGGCCGGGTCTGGGTGCGGACGACGTCGTTCCGGCGATCACCACGCTGTCGTTCGACATCGCGGGCCTGGAGATCTACCTGCCGCTCGCCGTTGGCGCGCGGGTCGAGGTGCTGGGCCGCGAGGAGGCGTCGGACGGTGCCCGCCTGGCCCGGCGCTTGGCCGATATCGGAGCGACGGTGGTGCAGGCCACGCCTGCCACCTGGCGGCTGCTGATCGACTCGGGCTGGCGGGGGACGCCGGGGCTCGAGGTGCTCTGCGGCGGCGAGGCCCTGCCCCGCGATCTGGCCGAAGCGCTCTTGTCGCACGGCGTCGAGCTGTGGAACGTCTACGGTCCCACCGAGACCGCCATCTGGTCGGCGGCGGGGGAGGTGGAGTCCGGCGACGGTCCGGTTCTCTTGGGATTGCCTATCGCCAACACCCGCTTCTACGTGGTGGACCGCAGGTTTGAGATCGTCCCGCAGGGCATCCCGGGAGAGCTGTGGATCGCGGGCGGCGGCGTGGCCCGGGGCTATTTGAACCGGCCGGACCTGACGGCGGAACGGTTCACGCCCGATCCGTTCGGCCCGGCGGGGGAGCGGCTGTACCGCACGGGCGACCTCGTGCGCTATCGGCCGTCGGGAGAGCTGGAGTTCCTGGGGCGCATTGACCACCAGGTCAAGGTTCGGGGTTTCCGCATCGAGCTGGGGGAGATCGAAACCGCGCTCTCCCGCCACCCGGGCGTTCGGCAGGCTGTCGTCGTGGTCCGGGACGAGAGCCTCGTGGCTTATCTCGTGGGCAATTTCGTCGCGGAGGCGGTTCCGGGGGGCCTGCGGGAGCACCTGCGGAAGCTCCTGCCGGACTACATGATCCCGTCGGCGTTCATGGTCCTGGAAGCCCTGCCGCTCACGCCCAGCGGCAAGGTGGACCGCAAAGCCCTTCCCGCGCCCGAGGCGGCGACCGCGGGAGAGGGCTACGTGGCTCCGCAGGGTCCCGTCGAGGAGCTGCTGGCCGGGATCTGGGCCGAGGTGCTACGGGTCGGGCGCGTGGGCGCCCGGGACAACTTCTTCGAGCTCGGCGGCCACTCGCTGCTCGCCACCCAGGTGGTCTCCCGAATCCGCACGGCCCTGGGACTGGAGCTGCCCCTGCAACGCCTGTTCGAGGCGCCCACCGTCGCCGGCCTCGCCCGCTTCGTCACGGGGGCACGCGCTGGAGCCGTCCCGCCGATCGTTCCCGTGCCTCGCGAGGGGCGCCTCGCTCTCTCCTTCGCCCAAGAGCGGATGTGGTTCCTCCACCAACTCGAGCCCCAGTCGTCCGCCTACAATTTGGCGGCCGGCGTCCGTCTGGAGGGGGACCTCGATCCCGCCGTGCTGGCCCGCTGTTTCACGGAGCTGGTGCGGCGGCATGAGACCCTGCGGACCACCTTCGCGGAGGTCGACGGCAAACCGGTGCAGGTGATCCATCCCCCCTCTGACTTCAGCCTCCCTTTGATCGAAACGGATCTCGCGAGCTTCATCGCCGCCGAGAGCAGCCGTCCGTTCGATCTGGCCGAGGGGCCGCTGCTGCGGGCCACACTGGTGAAGACGGGCGAGCGCGAGCACGCCCTGCTCGTCGTCCTGCACCACGTCGTCTCGGACGGCTGGTCCATGGCCTTGCTCCTGGGCGAGCTGATGGAGTTGTACAAGGGCTCGCCCCTGCCGGAGCTGCCGGTCCAGTACGCGGACTTCGCGGTGTGGCAGCGCCAGTGGCTGGCGGGTGAGGAGCTGAAGCGCCAGGTCTCGTACTGGAAGGAGCAACTCGCCGGGGCGCCGCTGCTGCTGGGGCTGCCGCTGGACCGGCCGCGCCCGGCCGTGCAGAGCTTCCGGGGCGGGCGCCACCGCCTGAGCCTGTCCACGGATCTGACGCCTTTCGCCCGGCGCGAGGGGTTGACGCCGTTCATGGTGCTCCTGGCAGCCTTCCAGGCGCTCCTCGGCCGCTACACCGGGCAGGGCGACGTGGTGGTGGGCACGCCCATCGCCAACCGCACCCGCACGGAGGTCGAGCACCTCATCGGCTTCTTCGCCAACACCCTGGTTTTCCGCAGCAGCTTGGCGGACGACCCCTCCTTCGTGGAGCTGGCCCGGCAGGTGCGCGCCTCGGCCCTGGGGGCCTACGACCACCAGGACCTGCCCTTCGAAAGGCTGGTGGACGAGCTGGACCCGGAGCGCCACTTGAGCTATCCGCCGGTCTTCCAGGTGATGTTCATCCTCCAGAACGCCCCGGCTCCGGAGGTGGACCTGGCGGGCCTGAAGATGCTGCCGCTCCAGGCCGACCGCGGCCAGTCGCCGTTCGATTTGACCTTGGTGCTGGTGGAGGCGGGCGGGCGCTGGATGGGCTCGTTCGAGTACGCGGCCGACCTGTTCGACGCCTCCACGATGGCCCGCTGGGCGGGCCACCTGGAGACCTTGCTGGGCGGGATCGCGGAAGACCCCACACGTCCGGTCTCGGAGCTGCCGTTGCTCGCCGAGGCGGAACGGCAGGAGCTGCTTTCAGGCTGGAACGACACGGCCGTCGCTTGGCCGGACGGGATGCTGATCCACGAGCTGATCGCGAAGGACTCTGATCGGTGGGCCGTCGGCTTTGGCAGCGAACGCCTGAGCTATGGCGAGCTGGAAGCGCGCTCGAACCGCCTGGCCCGCCACCTGCGCCGGATCGGGGTCGGTCCGGAGGTTCTGGTGGGCCTCCAGGTCGAGCGCTCCGCGGAGATGGTGGTGGCGCTGCTCGGCATCCTCAAGGCCGGCGGCGCCTACGTTCCTCTCGATCCCTCCCATCCCGCCGAGCGGCTGAAGATGATCCTGGAGGACAGCGCCGTGTCCGTGCTGTTGACGGACGAGCGCCTGCGCCAGGACGCCGAGGCCATCGCCGGGGAGAGCGCCGCGCCCCTGGCGCGGATCGCGGACGCGGAGAACCTTGCCTATGTGCTCTACACGTCCGGCTCCACGGGCCGGCCCAAGGGCGTCGGCCTGCCGCACCGGGCCGTGGTGAATTTCCTGCGCGCGATGGCCGGACGGCCGGGTCTGGGTGCGGACGACGTCGTTCCGGCCCTGACCACGCTGTCGTTCGACATCGCCGGCCTGGAGATCTACCTGCCGCTCGCCGTTGGAGCGCGGGTCGAGGTGCTGGGCAGCGAGGAGGTCTGGGACGGCGTTCGCCTGGCCGGGCGCCTCGCAGAAATCGGCGCCACGGTGGTGCAGGCCACGCCCGCCACCTGGCGGCTGCTGATCGCCTCGGGCTGGCAGGGGACGCCGGGGCTCAAGGTGCTCTGCGGCGGCGAGGCCCTGCCCCGCGATCTCGCCGAGGCTCTCCTGTCGCGCGGCGTCGAGCTGTGGAACGTTTACGGCCCCACGGAAACGGCCATCTGGTCGGCGGCGGGAGAGGTCACGTCCGGCGGCGATCCGGTCCTGCTGGGAGCGCCCATCGCCAACACCCGCTTCTATGTGGTGGACCAGGCCTTCGGCATCGTCCCCCAGGGCATTCCCGGAGAGCTGTGGATCGCGGGCGGCGGCGTTTCCCGTGGGTATCTGAACCGGCCGGACCTGACGGCGGAGCGTTTCACGCCCGATCCGTTCGGCCCGGCGGGAGCGCGCCTGTACCGCACGGGCGACCTCGTGCGCTACAGGCCCTCGGGCGAGCGAGTTCCTGGGCCGCATCGACCACCAGGTCAAGGTCCGGGGCTTCCGTATCGAGCTGGGCGAGATCGAAGCCGCGCTCTCTCACCATCCCGAGGTGCGGCAGGCCGTCGCCACGGTCCGGGAAGAGCGCCTCGTGGCCTACGTGGTGGGGGAGGGCGCGCCGGGCGACCTGCGCGAGCACCTGCGGAAGCTCCTGCCGGACTACATGATCCCGTCGGCATTCGTGGCCCTGGAGTCGTTGCCGCTGACGCCCAGCGGCAAGGTGGACCGCAAGGCCCTCCCCGCGCCCGAGACGGGGATCGCCGGAGAGGGCTACGTGGCTCCCGAGGGACCCGTCGAGGAGCTGCTGGCCGGGATTTGGGCCGAGATCCTGCGGGTCGATCGCGTGGGCGCCCGGAACAACTTTTTCGAGCTCGGCGGCCACTCGCTGCTCGCCACCCAGGTCGTCTCCCGCATCCGCACGGCCCTGGGCGTGGAGCTGCCTCTGCAACGCCTGTTCGAGGCTCCCACCGTGGCCGGCCTTGCCCGTGCCGTCACGGGAGCCCGCGCGGCGGCGGCTCCCCCCATGGTGCCCGTGCCGCGCGAAGGCGGCCTCCCGCTCTCCTTCGCCCAGGAGCGGATGTGGTTCCTCCACCAGCTCGAGCCGCACTCGTCCGCCTACAACCTGGCGAGCGGCGTGCGGCTGATCGGGGATCTCGATCCGGCCGTGCTGGCACGCTGCTTCAGCGAGTTGGTGCGGCGGCACGAGACCCTGAGGACCACCTTCGCGGAGGTGGACGGCCAGCCGGTGCAGGTGATCCATCCTCCAGCGGAATTCGAGCTTCCGGTAGTCGAGGCGGACTTGGCGAGCTTCCTCGTCGAGGAGAGCCGCCGTCCGTTCGACCTCGCCCGGGGACCGCTGCTTCGAGCCAAGCTGGTGAGGACGGGCGAGCGCGAGCACGCTCTCATCCTGGTGATGCACCACATCACCTCGGACGGCTGGTCCATGGCCCTGCTCCTGAGCGAGCTGACGGAGCTGTACAACGCCTTCGCCGCGGACCGTCCCGCCGCCCTGCCGGAGCTGCCGGTGCAGTACGCGGACTTCGCGGTCTGGCAGCGGAGCTGGCTCGTGGGCGAGGAGCTGGAACGGCAGGTGGCCTTCTGGAAGGAGCAGCTCGCCGGGGTACCGCCGCTGCTGGAGCTGCCTCTGGACCGTCCTCGCCCGGCCGTGCAGAGCTTCCGGGGTGGGCGCCACCGGCTGAGCCTGCCGGGGGACCTCATGCGCTCGCTGGAGGCCTTCGGGCGGCGCGAGGGGCTGACGCCGTTCATGGTTCTCATGGCGGCGTTCCAGGCCCTCCTGGGCCGCTACACCTCGCAAGGCGACGTGGTGGTGGGCACGCCCATCGCCAACCGCACCCGGACCGAGGTCGAGCGCCTCATCGGCTTCTTCGCCAACACCCTGGTCTTCCGCGCCGGCCTGTCGGACGACCCTGCCTTCGTGGACTTGGCCCGGCGGGTGCGCGTTTCGGCCCTGGGGGCCTACGACCACCAGGACCTGCCGTTTGAGAAATTGGTGGACGAGCTGGATCCAGAGCGCCACTTGAGCTATCCGCCGGTCTTCCAGGTCATGTTCATCCTCCAGAACGCCCCGGCCCCGGAAGCCGTCCTCCAGGGGCTCGAAAGGATGCCGCTGGACGTCGACCGCGGCCAGGCTCCCCTGGATTTGACGTTGATGTTGGCCGAAACGGGTGGGAGCTGGAGCGGCTGGCTGGAGTACGTGACCGACCTGTTCGACGCCTCGACGGTGGCGCGCTGGGCGGGTCACCTGGAGACACTGCTCGGGGGGATCGCTGAAGACCCGGTGCGCCGGATCTCCGAGCTGCCTCTGCTGTCTGAGCCGGAACGCCAGGAGCTGCTCTCGGGGTGGAACGACACGGCCGTCTCCTGGCCGGGCGAGACACTGATCCACGAGCTGTTCGAGCGCCAGGCCGCCGCGAGCCCCGAACGGTGGGCCGTGGGCTTCGGCAAGGATCTGCTGAGCTACGGGGAGCTGGAGGCCCGTTCCAATCGCCTGGCCCGCCACCTGCGCCGGCTGGGCGTGGGGCCGGAGGTGCTGGTGGGCCTCCAGGTCGAGCGCTCGGCCGAGATGGTGGTGGCCTTGCTGGGCATCCTCAAGGCGGGCGGCGCCTACGTGCCTCTCGATCTCTCCCATCCCGCCGAGAGGCTGAGGATGATCCTGGAGGACAGTGCCGTGTCCGTGCTGTTGACGGACGAGCGCCTGCACCTGGACGCCGAGGCCATCTCCCGGGAGAGCGCGGAGCCCCTGGAGCGGACCGCGGACGCGGAGAGCCTCGCCTACGTGTTGTATACCTCCGGTTCCACGGGCCATCCCAAGGGAGTCGGGCTGCCGCACCGGGCCGTGGTCAACTTCCTGCGTGCCATGGCGGAGCGGCCGGGGCTGCGCAGGACGGACGTGGTGCCGGCGCTGACCACACTGGCGTTCGACATCGCGGGTCTGGAGATCTACCTGCCGCTCGCCGTGGGAGCCCAGGTGGAGGTGATCGGCCGCGAGGAGGCTGCGGACGGCGCGCTCCTGGCGCAACGCCTTGCCGACGTCGAGGCCACGGTGGTACAGGCCACCCCCGCCACCTGGCGGATGCTGATCGACTCAGGCTGGCAGGGGACTCGCGGGCTCAAGGTGCTCTGCGGTGGCGAGGCCCTGCCCCGCGATCTGGCCGAGGCGCTTCTCTGGCGGGGCGCCGAGCTGTGGAACGTCTACGGTCCCACCGAGACGGCGATCTGGTCGGCGGCCGGCGAGGTCGAATCGGGAGAGGGGCCGGTCCTGTTGGGCCGTCCCATCGCCAACACCGATTTCTACGTGGTGGACCGGAGCTTCAAGCCCGTGCCCGTCGGAGTGGCCGGCGAGCTCCTGATCGGAGGCGAGGGCATCTCCCGGGGGTACCTGAACCGGCCGGAGCTGACGGCGGAGAAATTCGTGCCCCATCCGTTCGGCCCGCCGGGCTCACGGATCTACAGGACGGGCGACCTGGTGCGCTACCGGCCGTCTGGAGAGCTGGAGTTCCTGGGCCGTATCGACCACCAGGTCAAGGTCCGGGGATTCCGCATCGAGCTGGGCGAGATCGAGGCCGTGCTCTCCCGCCATCCCGAGGTGCGGCAAGCCGTCGTCGTGGTCCGCGACGAGCGCCTGGTGGCTTATCTCGTGGGCAATTTCGTCGCGGAGGCCGTGCCGGGAGACCTGCGGGAGCACCTGCGGAAGAGCCTGCCGGACTACATGATCCCGTCGGCGTTCGTGGTCCTGGAGGCGCTGCCGCTGACGCCCAGCGGCAAAGTGGACCGCAAGGCGCTGCCGGCTCCCGAGGTGGGCGCCGGTGTGACCGAAGCGGAACACGTGGCCCCGCGGGGTCCGGTCGAGGAGTTGCTGGCCGGGATCTGGGAGGAGGTGTTGCGGGTCGAGCGCGTGGGCGCCCGGGACGACTTCTTCGCCCTCGGCGGCCACTCTCTGCTCGCCACCCAGGTCGTTTCCCGCGTGCGGGCTTCCCTGGGCGTCGAGCTACCGTTGCAACGGCTGTTCGAGGCACCCACCGTCGCCGGGCTCGCCCGCGCCGTGGAGGAAGTGCGGCGCGAGCGCGAGGGCTTGGCACTGCCTCCCATCGTCCGCGTGCCGAGAGGCTCGTTCTTCCCCCTCTCGTTCTCCCAGGAGAGGATGTGGTTCCTCAACCAGCTCGATCCCGGGACCTCGGCCTACAACCTGCCCCAGGCCCTCCGCCTGCGCGGCGCCCTGGACGCCGAGGTGCTCGGCCGCTCCCTCGCGGAGCTGGTCCGCCGCCACGAAACGCTGCGGACGACGTTCAGCCTGGTCGAGGGCCAGCCGGTACAGGTGATTCAGCCGCCGGCGCCCATCGCGCTGGAGATCGTGGACCTGCGGCACCTGCCCCCCGGGGAGCGCGAGGCCGAGGCACGGCGGCGGGCCAACGAGGAGACCTCGCGACCCTTCGATCTGTCGCGCGATCCCCTGATCCGGACGACGCTTCTGCGCCTGTCGGACGGTGAGCCCCCGGAGACGGAGCATGCCCTGCTCCTGACGCTGCACCACATCGGCTCGGACGGCTGGTCGCTGGGCATCCTGGTCCGGGAGCTGGCGGCCCTTTACCAGGCCTTCGCGGCGGCGGCCGGCTCGCCGCTGCCCGAGCTTCCCCGTCCAGTACGCGGACTTTGCCATCTGGCAGCGCGGTGTGCTCCAGGGCGAAGTCCTGGAGGCCGAGAAGGCCTGGTGGAGCGGCACGCTTGCCGGCAGCCCGCCGCCGCTGCTGATTCCCGCCGACCGCCGGCGGAGCACCGCCCAGGGATTCCAGGTGGGGGCGGGCTCGATCCTCCTGCCCTCTGAGCTTGCGGACGGGCTGCGGGCCCTTTCGCGCCGGCAGTCGGCCTCGCTCTACATGACGATGCTCGCCGCCTGGAAAGGCCTGCTCTCTCGCGTCACCGGGGAAGAGGACGTGCTGTTGGGCGCTCCCATCGCCAACCGCAACCGTACCGAGACGGAGGGATTGATCGGTTTCTTCCTCAATACCCTGATGCTGCGGACGGACGCGTCGGGAGACCCGAGCTTCCAGGATCTGCTGGGCCGGGTGCGGGAGACCTGTCTGGGCGCGTTCTCCCACCAGGATCTCCCCCTCGAACAGGTGCTCAAGGCCGTGCAAGGGGACCGGGAGGCTGACCGGACCTCGCCGTTCCAGGTCATGTTCCTGCTCCAGAACGTACCTCGCCAGACGATCGAGATTCCGGGGTTGACCTTCTCGGTGCTGGAGGCCGACGGGCACGCCGAAGAGTTGGGAACGGCCATCTTCGAGGTGGGCCTGACGCTGAGAGAACAGCCGTCCGGGATTGCCGCGTCGATCACCCACAACGCTCTCTTGTTCGACGAAACCACCATTCTCGCGCTGCTGGCCCGTTTCGAGCGCCTGCTGGCCGGCATCGTGGCTGACCCGAGCCGGTCCATCGGGGACTACGAGCTGATGAGCGGCGTCGAACGGCGGGAGCTGCTGGCCTGGAGCGGCGCCGAGGCCGCGAAGGCGGAGGTTTCCTCGCCGGTCCACCAGCTCTTCGAGCGCCAGGCGGAGGCGGCCCCGGACGCCGTTGCCCTGATCTCGGGCGAACGGCGCCTGACCTATTCCGAGCTCAACCGCGAGGCCAACCGGCTGGCCCACCATCTGCGGAGCCTTGGCGTTGGTCCTGAGAAGGTCGTCGGGATCGCCGTCGAGCGCTCGCCGGAGATGGTGGTCTCCCTGCTCGCCGTGCTCAAGGCGGGCGGCGCCTACGTCCCGCTCGATCCGGCCTATCCGGTGGATCGCCTCTCCTACATCCTGCGGGATGCGGCGGCCATGGTGTTGATCACGACGGAGCGTGTCCGGGCCGGCTTGCCCGGGCTGGCGGTGGAAGGCTCCGGGATGGTCCTGCTGGACACGGACGCCGGGTGGATCGCGGCCCGGAGCGATGCCAACCCGGAGGTCGCGGTCGATCCCGAAAACCTGTCCTACCTCATCTACACCTCCGGCTCGACCGGCAAGCCCAAGGGCGTGATGGTCCGCCACGGAGCGCTGGCCAACTACGTGGAGGCGTTCCGTGACGAGCACGGCCTGGGGGCGGGAGACCGGGTCCTGCAGTTTGCCTCGATCAGCTTCGACACCAGCGCCGAGGAGATCTATCCCTGCCTCGCGAGCGGTGCCGCCCTGGTGCTGCGCGATGAGGCCATGCTGGGCTCGACGGCCGATTTCCTGCGGTTCTGCGAGGTCCAGGAGATTTCCGTGCTCGACCTTCCGACGGCCTTCTGGCACGAGCTCGTCGCCCGTCTGGACGCCGAGGGAGGAAGATTGCCCGCGGCCTTGCGCCTGATCATCCTTGGCGGCGAGCGGGCGCTCCCGGAGCGGCTGGCGGCCTGGAAGCGCTCAGGGTCACGCGGGAGTGAAGCTCGTCAATACGTACGGCCCGACCGAGACCACGATCGTGGCCACCCGTGCCGAGCTGGCGGCCGGCCTGCCGGTCTCCGGCGAGGTTCCCATCGGCCGGCCCGTCCGCAACCTCCACGCCTACGTTCTCGATTCCGGCCGGCGGCTGGCCGCTCCGGGGATCCCGGGCGAGCTTTGCATCGGCGGAGCCGGCGTAGCGCGCGGCTACTTCGGCAGCTCCGCCATGACGGCTGAGAAGTTCGTGCCCGACCCCTGGAGCGCCGTGCCGGGAGGCCGCATGTACCGGACCGGGGACCTGGTCCGCCTCCTCCCCTCGGGCGACCTGGAGTTCCTGGGGCGGATCGACCACCAGGTGAAGATCCGGGGCTTCCGCGTCGAGCTGCGGGAGATCGAGGCGGCTCTCGGCGAGTCTCCGGAGGTCTTGGAGGCCGTGGTGGTGGCCCGGGAGGACACTCCCGGCGACCGGCGCCTGGCGGCCTACCTGGTCGCGAAGGAGCCCGAGCGGCCGCTCTCCATCGGCGACCTCCGGGGCTTCCTCAAGGGGCGTCTGCCCGAGTACATGGTGCCCGCGAGCTTCATGGTGCTGGACCGGCTGCCGCTCACCCCGAGCGGCAAGGTGGACCGGCGCGCCCTGCCGGCTCCCGACCGCAATCGGCGTGAGCAGGAGCGGGAATTCGTCGCTCCGCGCACCGACTCCGAGGAGACGATCGCGGCCATCTGGCGCGAGGTGCTGGGGCTCGACCGTGTCGGGGTGACCGATAATTTCTTCGAGCTCGGCGGGCACTCCCTGCTCCTGCCGCAGGTCGTTCACCGGCTGCGCGCGGCTTTCCAGGTGGACATCCCCCTGCGGGCCCTGTTCGACGAGCCCACCGTCGAGGGGCTGGCGATCACCGTCGAGGAGATCCTGCTGGAGGAGATCGAAAAACAGCTTGGCGAGGAGGAAGCCGTTGTCGAATGACGTCTTGAACGGCGGTCCTGCCGTGATGACCCGCCCCCTTCCCTCGGCCTCCGCCGTGGCGGACTCCGTCCTGGGGAAGGTGAAGCTGCTGCACCAGGCGTTCGAGCTGCGGGCCGCGGCCGAGCCGGAGGCCGTGGTGCTCGTGGCCGGCGAGGACCGGATCACCTGCGGCGAGCTGGAAGCGCGCGCCAACCGGCTCGCGCGCTTCCTGATCGCGGAGGGTGTCGGGCCGGAGGTGCGGGTCGCGATCTGCGCCGAGCGCACCCCGGAGATGGTGGTCGCCATGTACGCGGTCCTCAAGGCGGGAGGGGCCTACGTTCCCGTGGATCCCGCGTACCCCGAGGAGCGGCAGGCCAACATCCTGGCGGACAGCGGCGCTCTCCTGCTCCTCACCCAGGAGCGCCTGGCCGGACGCCTGCCCCAAACCTCGGCGAAGACGGTGTTGCTCGATCGCGGCGAGCCGCGGATCGCCCTGGAGAGCGCCGAGCCGCTGGCGCCCCGGGCGGACGAGAGCAACCTCGCCTACGTCATCTACACGTCGGGATCGACCGGCCGCCCCAAGGGCGTGGCGATCGCCCATCGCTCGGCCGTGGTGCTCACCCGCTGGGCCGCCCGGGTCTACTCGCCGGAGGAGCTCGAGGGGGTGCTGGCCGCCACGTCGATCTGCTTCGACATGTCGATCTTCGAGCTCTTCGTGGCGCCGGCGCTCGGGGGGCGGGCGATCCTGGCCGATCATGCCCTCAGCCTCCCGGACCTGCCGGCGGCGGGGGAGGTCACCCTGGTCAACACCGTCCCCTCGGCCATCGCCGAGCTGGCGCGGTCCGGCGGGATCCCCCCCTCGGTGATCACCGTCAACCTCGGTGGGGAGGCCCTGCGCGCCGCGCTGGTCAACCGGCTGTACGCGGCGGGAACCGTCCGGAAGGTCTACAACGTGTACGGCCCGTCGGAGGACACCACGTTCTCCACCTGGGCGCTGACCACGCCGGGCGCTTCCATCCCCTCGGTCGGCCTCCTGCTCGACGGCACGTGGGGGCACCTGCTGGACCGCAACCTCGAGCGGGTCCCCGCCGGCGAGCCCGGCGAGCTGTACCTGGGGGGAGAAGGGCTGGCCCGAGGCTACCTGGGCCGGCCGGACATGACGGCGGAGAGGTTCGTGCCCGACCCCTTCTCAGAGAGGCCCGGGGAGCGCATGTACGCCACGGGCGACCTCATTCGGGACCGCCCGGACGGTGAGCTCGACTACCTGGGGCGCATCGATCACCAGGTCAAGATCCGCGGCTTCCGCGTCGAGCTGGGGGAGATCGAAGCGACCCTGGAGCGCCACCCCGCCGTGGGCGACACCGTGGTCGTGGCCCTGGAGCGCGAAGGAGGGGGCGAGGCCGCGGAAAAGGTTCTGGTGGCCTACGTGGTCCCGAGGCCAGGCACGGACCTGGGTACCCCCATCCTGCGAGACTACCTGCGCGGGCAACTGGCGGACTACATGGTCCCCAGCTACTTCGTGACAATGGAGTCCCTGCCGCTCAGCCCCAACGGCAAGGTGGACCGCAAGGCGTTGCCGAAGCCGGAGATCTCCACCGGCCGGCCCGGGATCGTGGCTCCCCGGACCCCTCTCGAAGCCATGCTGGCGGAGATCTGGTCCGAGGTCCTGAACGTCTCCGAAATCGGAGCCCAGGACCACTTCTTCGAGCTGGGCGGGCATTCCCTCCTGGCCGCCCGGGCCATCGCCCGCATTCACGACGTCCTGGGCCGCCGGCTGCCGCCGCGGGCGCTGTTCGACGCGCCGACCCTCGAACGCCTGGCGGCCCTGCTCACGGACCTGCCGGCGGGTGAGGAGCTGGAGGGGATCCCCGTCGCCCGGGAGCGCCGTTGGGTGGCATCTTCCGGCCAGGAGGCCATGTGGTTCTCCGAGCGCCTGAACCCCGGCCTGAGCATGTTCTCGATCCCGCTCCTGCTCGACCTCCAGGGGCCTCTCGACCGGGTGGCCCTGCAACGGTCGCTGGCGGAAGCCGTGCGCCGCCACGAGGCGCTCCGGACCCTCTTCCGCGAGGTGGAGGGCCGGCCCGCTCTCATGCCCTCGGCCGCCACGGTCGACCTCCCGCGGATCGACCTGCGGGCCCTCCCGGCGAGCGCCCGGAGGGGAGAGGCGGAGCGTGTGGCGGCGGCGCTCGGCAGGCGGCGCATGGACCTGGCGCGCGGCCCCCTGATCCAGGGGTACCTGATGGAGCTGGCCGAGCGGGACCATGGGCTCCTGGTCACCTTGCACCACGCCGTGGCCGACGACTGGTCGATCTGGGTCCTCGCCCACGACCTGGCGGCTTCCTATGCCGGCACTGGTTTACCCGCCCTGCCGATTCAGTTCGCCGACTTCGCGGCCTGGCAGCACGAGTGGCTGGAGGGAGAGGAGGCCCGCGGGCAGCTCGCCTACTGGGAGCGGCGCCTGCGCTCCGCTCCGGAGCTGCTCGACCTGCCCACGGACCGGCCCCGGCCCGCCGTGCGGAGCTACCGGGGAACCCAATTCGCCGCCAAGGTCCCCCGCGGGGACGCCCAGGCGCTCCAGGCGCTTGCCCTGCGCCACGGGGGCACTCTTTTCATGGCGTTCCTGGCGGCTCTGGACGCCCTGCTCCACCGCTACTCCGGCCAGGAGGACCTGATCGTCGGCACGCCCGTGGCCAACCGCCACCGGGCCGGCACGCAGGGCCTGATCGGCCTTTTCACCAACACTCTCCTCCTGCGCGCCGAGCTGGGAGAGGACCCGAGCTTCGGCGAGTTGCTGCGGCAGGCCAGGGAGACGGTGCTCGAAGGGCTCGGCCAGCAGGACTACCCCTTCGACCGCCTGGTGCGGGAGCTGCCAGCCGGAGCGGAGCCTCAGTCACGCGACCCTGGCCCAGGTGTACCTGTCATTCCAGAACACGCCCCCGTTGCCCCGCCAGCTCGGCCCCGGGCTGGGCCTGCGGCTGCACGAGCTGGGCAATGGCACGGCCAAGGTCGACGTCACGATCTTCCTCCGGCAGGAGGGCGGGACGTTGGCCACCGTCTGGGAGTACGCCTGCGACCTGTTCGACGCCCCCACCATCGCCCGGATGTCCGGGCACTTCCAACGTCTCCTGTCGGCCGCCGCGGCCGATCCCGCCCGGCCGGTTTCCGGGCTGCCCCTGCTGACGGAAGCGGAGGGGGAACAGATCGCCCTCCAGGCCGGCGGCCGGGGCCTGGGTGCCTTGGTGCCCGTCCACGAGCGCTTCGCGCTCCAGGCCGGGCGGACTCCGAGCCTCTCCGGCGGTCCGTTTCGAGGAGGAGGCCCTGACGTTCGGCGAGCTCGACGCGCGGGCCGAGAACCTGGCCCGGCACCTGCGGCATGAGGGGATCGGGCCGGAATCAAGGGTCGCCGTCTGCATGGAGCGCTCGCTGGCCATGGTGGTTGCCATCCTCGGGGTCCTCAAGGCCGGCGCCGCCTACGTGCCGCTCGACGCCGAAGCGCCGGGGGACCACCTCGGCCTCATTCTCGAGGACTGCGGGGCGCGCGCCCTGGTGGCCCAGGAGACGCTCGAGGGCGTCCGGCCGCCGTTCTCCGGCCCCGTGGTCTGGATGGCCGCGGACGGCCACGTGGTCAGCGATCCGGGTGAGCCGGGCGGGTCCGGGGCCGCGCCGGGAGCGCAGGCCGGGCTCGGGAACCTGGCCTATGTCATCTACACTTCGGGCTCCACCGGCCGGCCCAAAGGGGTGATGGCCGAGCACGGGCAGCTCGCGAGCTACCTGTCCGGCGTCCTGGAGCGGATGGCGCTGCCGGCGGGATCGAGCTTCGCCATGGTAAGCACGGTCGCCGCCGACCTGGGAAACACGGTGATCTTCGCCGCGCTGGCCACGGGCGGCTGCCTGCACGTGATCTCACGGGCGCGCCTGTCCGAAACGGCCGCGTTGGCCCGGTACTTCGACCGCCATCCGGTGGACTGCCTCAAGATCGTACCCTCGCACCTGGCCGCTCTCCTGGCCTTTCCGAGGGCGGAGGGGTGCCTGCCGGGGCGGCTGCTGATCACCGGCGGCGAGGCCGTCCCCCCGGGGCTCGTGGAGCGGGTCCGGGAGCTCGCTCCCGGCTGCCGGATCCTCAACCACTACGGCCCCACCGAAACCACGGTGGGGGTCCTGACGCACGAGGCCGGAGGAAAAGGGGCGCGGATCCCCCTGGGCAAGCCGCTCTCCGGCACGCGGGTCCTGGTGCTGGACCGCAACCTCGCCCCGGTCCCGGCGGTGGTCCCCGGCGAGCTGTACGTGGGCGGTCCGCAGGTGACCCGCGGCTATCTGGGCCGGCCGGAACTGACGGCGGAGAAGTTCGTCCCGGATCCCTGGAGCGGCGTTTCCGGCGTCCCGCCGGGGAGCCGGCTCTATGCCACCGGGGACCGGGGGCGCCGGCTCGCGGACGGCTCGATCGAGTTCCTGGGGCGGGTGGACTTCCAAGTAAAGATCCGGGGGTTCCGGGTCGAGCCCGGGGAGGTCGAGGCCGCTCTGCGCTCCCATCCAGGCGTGGGGGCCGCGGCCGTCGTGGCCCGGGGCCAGCGTCTGGTCGCCCACGTCGTGGCCCGGCCCGAGGCGCCGGACCTGGACGGCTCGGACCTGCGCCTCTTTCTGCGCGAGCGCCTCCCCGATCCGCTGGTCCCCACCGCCTGGGTCTTCTTGCCGGCCCTGCCGTTGACCCACAACGGCAAGGTCGACCGCAAGGCGCTGCCGCCGCCCGAGGATGCCCGGGTGATCGAGCCCTCGGCCGCGCCGCGCACCCTCACCGAGGAGGCCCTGGCCGCCCTCTGGGCAGGCGTGCTGGGGCTCGAACGCGTGGGCATCCACGAGAGCTTCTTCGAGCTGGGGGGCCACTCGCTGCTCGCCATGCAGGTCGTCTCCCGCGTGCGGGATTGCTTCGGGATTGAGCTGCCTCTGCTGCACCTCTTCGAGGCGCCGACCGTCGCCGGCTTCGCGGCGGCCATCGAGTCGGCGCTGGACACGGCGACCGTCACCCTTCCCCCCTTGGAGCCGTTCCACGGGAGGGGACCGGCGCCGGCGTCGTTCACCCAGGAATTCCTCTGGCTCTCCCAGTCGCTGGACCCGGCGAGCCGCGCCCACGAGGTCTCGCTGGCCTGGCACCTGAGCGGTCCGCTCTCCGTGCCGGCCCTGGAGGCCGCGCTGGGAGGGCTGGTCCGGCGGCACGAAGCGCTGCGCACGCGCTTCGCCGAGATCGAGGGGCGGCCTCATCTGGAGATCGCCCCCGCCGGCCCGTTCGCCCTGGAGGTGGGTGAGCCGCTCGATCCCATCGACCTCATCGATTTGAGCCAGGGTCCTCTGCTGAAGGCCCGGCTTGCCGTCCTGGGCGCGGACGATCACGTCTTGACGCTGACGGTGCACGAGGCCGCGTTCGACGCCGGGTCGGAGGCCGTCCTGGCGCGGGATCTCGCGGCTCTCTACGAGGCCGCCGTGGAAGGCCGGGAGCCCCTCCTCCCCGCGCTGCCGGTGCGCTACGCCGACTTCGCGGCGTGGCAGCGGAGCTGGCTGCACGGCCCCGTCCTGGAGCGCCTGCTGGCCTGGTGGCAGGCCGAGTTGCAGGGCGCTCCCACGGTGCTGGACCTGGCCCCTGGCCGGCCGCGCCCGTCCCTATCCCGCGTCGCCCGGCAGGAGCTGGAGGTTCCGGCCCGGTCGGCCGCGGCCCTCCTGGAGCTGGGTGCACGCGAGGGGGCCTCGGCGTTCACCACCCTGCTGGCGGTGCTCCAGACCCTGCTGCACCGGCTTTCGGGGCAGGACGACCTCCTGGTGGGCACGCCGGTGGCGAACCGCCCCCTGCTCGAGCTCGTGCCGCTGATCGGCTGCTTCGCCGGCAGCGCCGTGCTGCGCAGCCGTTTCGAGAGCGCAGAGACGTTCCCGCGGCGGCTCGCCCGGGTGGAGGAGGGCGTCCTTCGGGCCTTCTCGCGCCAGCACACCCCCTTCGTCGAGCTGGCCGCTTCGCTGCCCGCCGGCAGCATCGAGGGGGATTCGTCCCGCCATCCGGTGTTCCAGGTGGCGTTCTCCCTGGAGACTTCGGTGGAGCCGGCGGTGCAGCTGGCCTTGCAGGGGGCGAGCGCACACCCCCTGCCGGTATCCCGGCCGGCCTCCCGGCTGGACCTCGCCTTCGCGGCGCGGGAGGCCGACGGCGCCCTGCGGCTGAGCCTGGAGCACGATCCCGCCCTGTTTGACTCCGTTACGGCGCGCCGGATCCTGGAAAGCTTCGCGGCCCTGATCGAAGGGATCGCGGCGGAGCCCGGCCGGCGGCTGGACGCCGTCCCCCTGCTTTCCCCTCCTGAGTTGAGGGAGCTGCGTGCGCAGGCGGGCCGGGGCGCCGGCGGGGTGAAGACCGCGCCGCGCCGCCTGCACGACGCCTTCGCCGCCCAGGCGGCCCGCCGGCCGGAGGCGCTCGCCGCCCTCACCGTGGGGGGAGAGCGGCTGACCTACGGCGAGATCGACCGGCGGAGCAGCCGCCTCGCCCGCTTCCTGACCCGGCAGGGCGTGGGGCCGGAGATCCCGGTGGGGGTCTGCCTGGAGCGCTCACCCGAGCTGCTGGTCGCCCTGCTCGGCGTCCTCAAGGCCGGCGGGGTCTACCTGCCGCTCGATCCGGCCTATCCCGCGGAGCGCCTGGCCTTCATGCTGGAGGACTCCGGAGCGCCCCTGGTGCTGGTGCGGGAGAGCCTGGCGGTGGAGGCCCCCGCCGGCCCTTGGAAGGCCGTGCCCCTGAACGCCCTGGAAAGCCTGCTCGCCACCGAGGAGGGAGGGGCACCCGCCTTCGCCTCCCGGGCCCTGCCGGAGAGCCTGGCCTACCTGATCTACACCTCGGGCTCGACCGGCCGGCCCAAGGGTGCCGGGGTCTCCCACGCGGCGGCGGCGGAGCACGTGGAGGCCGCCGCCGGGTTGTTCGGTTTCGGGGAAGACGACAGCGTGCTCTGCTTCGCCTCGCCGAGCTTCGACGCCTCGGTCGAGGAGATCTTCACGGCCTTCGCCCGCGGTGCCGCGATCGTCCTGCGTGACGCCAGCCTGTGGTCCCCGGCGGAGATCCTCGGCCAGGTGGTCCGGCTGGGCGTCACGGCCATGGACCTGCCCACGGCCTACTGGCATCAGTGGGCCGCCGGCTGCGAGGGAATCCAGAAGCCGCCGGGCCTGGCGCTACGGCTGGTGATCCTGGGCGGCGAGGCCATGTCCGGCGAGGCCGCGCGCCGGTGGTGGCGCTCGCCGCTCGCCGGCATCCCCTTGCTCAACGCCTACGGCCCCACCGAGGCGGTGATCACGGCCACGGCCCTCACGGTGGACGCGGGGGAGGCGGCGGCGGCCTGGGGGGCGGTCCCGATCGGCCACCCCCTGCCGGGCCGCTCCGCCTGGGTGCTCGACCGGTCCGGCCATCCCGTGCCCCACGGCATCGCCGGGGAGCTCTGCCTGGGCGGCCCCCTGCTGGCGCGCGGCTACCTGGGCCGGCCCGGCCTGACGGCGGAGCGGTTCGTCCCCGATCCGTTCGCGGACGAGCCCGGCGCCCGCCTCTACCGCACCGGCGACCTGACGCGGTTCCGGCCGGACGGTGTCCTGGAGTTCCTGGGGCGGGCCGACCGCCAGCTCAAGGTGCGCGGCTTCCGGGTGGAGCCGGGCGAGATTGAGTCGGCTCTGGTGCGCCACCCGGGGGTGCGCGAGGCCGTGATCGACGTCCGGCCGGACGGCGCCGGCAGCGGGCGCCTGGTGGCCTGGATCGTGCCCGCCGACCCCGCCGGCCGCGGCCATTCCCCCGCGGACCTCACCGGGTTCCTCCAGGGCACGCTGCCGGCCCACATGGTCCCGTCCGCCTTCGTGACGCTCGGGGAGCTGCCGCTGACCCCCGGCGGCAAAGTGGACCTCCGGGCCCTGCCCGCCCCGGAGGCCCTGGAGGCCGCGGACGCGGCGCCGCCGCGCAATCCTGTCGAGGAGCGCCTGGCCGATCTTTGGAAGGAGTTGTTCGGCCTCTCCCGGATCGGCGTCCAAGACGACTTCTTCGACCTCGGGGGCCACTCCCTGCTCGCCGTCCGCCTACTCTCCCGCCTGCGCGACATCTTCGGGGTCGAGATCCCGCTGCGCGGCCTGTTTTCGGCCTCCGTCCTGGAGGAGCTGGCGGTGGTGGTGGGGGAGGCCCTGGAGCGCCGGGACTCGTCCCCCGCGGTGTCCGCGGGCCTGTCCGGAGGTGCCTCCGCCATCCCCGTGGACCGCCCGGAACGTCCGCCGCTCTCCTTCTCCCAGCGGAGCCTGTGGTTCATCGACCGCCTCCAGCCCGCGAACGGAGCCTACAATCTGCCCACGGCGTTGCGCCTCCAGGGAGACCTCGGCACCGCGGCTCTGGCCTCGGCCCTCGGCGCCCTGGTGCTCCGGCACGAGGCCCTGCGCACCCGTTTCCCCGAAACGGACGGCGAGCCCTGGCAGGAGGTTCTCCCCGCGCTCACTCTGGACCTTCCGGTGGCCGATCTCCAGGAGCTTCCCGGCGGACCGGCGCGAGGAAGAGGCGCACCGTCTCGCGTGCGAGGAGGCGCGGCGGCCCTTCGACCTGGCCGCCGGCCCTCTCCTGCGCGCCCGGCTCTTCCGGCTGGGCGCCCGCGACCACCTGTTCCTGCTCACCGTCCATCACGTGGTGAGCGACGGCTGGTCGGACGCCGTCCTGATCCGGGACCTCGGAGCCCTCTACCGGGCCGCTGCCGAGGGCCGGCCGGCCGAGCTGCCGCCGCTGCCGCTCCAGTTCGCCGACTACGCCGTCTGGCAGCGGGGCACCCTGCGCGGCGCGGCCCTCAAGGAGCTGCTCGCCGTCTGGACGAAGCGTCTCGCCGGCGTGCCGCCCCTCGACCTTCCCACCGACCACCTGCGCCCCGCCGCCTGGACTTTCCGCGGCGACCTCCGTTCGTGTCCGCTGGAAGCCCCGGCCGCCGCCCTGGACCGCCTGGCCCGCGCCCATGGGGCCACGGCGTTCATGGTCCTGCTGGCCAACCTCCAGGTTCTGCTCGGCCGGTACACCGGCCAGGAGGACTTCGCCGTCGGCACGCCGAGCGCCAACCGCACGCGCTTCGAGCTGGAGAACGTGGCCGGGTACTTCGTCAGCATGCTCCCGCTGCGGGCCGACCTGTTCGGTGCCCCCGCCTTCCGCGAGGTCCTGGCCCGCGTGCGCGCCACGGCCCTGGAGGCTTTCGCCCATCAGAGTCTCCCCTTCGAGCTGCTGGTCGAAAAGCTCGCCCCCCAGCGCGACCTGGCCCGTAATCCCGTCTTCCAGGTGGTCTTCCAGTTCCAGCATGGGGGAGATCCTTCCCTCCCCGGGCTGGCGGGGAAGTGGTTCGACCTCGAGAGGCGCTCGGCCAAGTTCGACCTCAACTTCGAGGTGGAGCAGCGGGACGGCCGACTCGCCATGGTTTGCGAGTACCCGGTGGACCTGTACGAGGGCGCCACCATCCAGCGGCTGCTCGGCCACTTCGGCGTCCTGCTGGCGGCGGGTCTGGCCGATCCCGGCCGCGGCTGGCGGGATCTGCCGCTGCTGACCGAGGCCGAGCGCGCGCAGCTCCTGTTGGGCTTCAACGATACCGGCTCCACCTCCGGGCCCGGCTCCTGCCTGCACCAGCTCTTCGAGGCTCAGGTGGCGCGGATTCCGGACCGGATCGCGCTCGTGGCGGCCCCGGCGGCCGGCGGCCGGCTGACCTACCGGGAGCTGAACGAGCGGGCGGACCGGCTGGCACGCCGTCTGCGGGCCCTGGGGCTCGGCCCCGAGAAGCTGGCGGGCGTGCTCCTGGACCGCACCTCGGACCTCATCGTCACCCTTCTGGCCGTGCTCAAGGCTGGGGGTGCCTACGCGCCTCTCGACCCCAACTACCCGAAGAGCCGGGTTCTCCTGATGCTGGAGACCGCCCGGGCGGAGGTGCTGGTGACCCGCCGTCATCTGGCGGAAGGGATGCCGGAGGGACTCCGGACCGTGTTCCTGGAGGAGGATTGGGAGGACGGAGATGTCGAGCTGCCGACCGTCCTACCGGACAACCTGGCCTACGTCATCTTCACCTCGGGCTCGACGGGAGTGCCCAAGGGGGTGGCGATCCAGCACCGGAGCGCCGTGGCCATGCTCCGCTGGGCGCGCACGATCTATACGCCGGAGGAGTACGCGGGCCTGCTGGCGTCCACTTCCATCAGCTTCGACATGTCGGTGTTCGAGATTTTCGGCACCCTCTCCGAGGGGGGCAAACTGCTGCTGGCGGAGAACGCCTTGGCTCTGCCGGGGCTGGCCGCCAAGGACGAGGTGGTGCTGGTGGATACCGTACCCTCGGCCATGGCCGAGTTGCTGCGCCTGGGCGGGCTGCCATCGTCCATCCGGACGGTCAACCTGGGCGGAGAGCCGCTCAAGGCTTCGCTGGTCCAGGAGATCTACGAGCGGATGCCGGGCGTCCAGCGGGTGGTGAACCTCTATGGCCCCTCCGAGGACACCACGTTCACCAGCTTTTCGGTGGTGCCGAAGGGAGCCTCTCATCCTTTGATTGGCCGGGTCCTGACGGGGGAATCCGCCTACGTGCTGGATGCTGCGATGGAGCCGGTGCCGATCGGCGTTCCGGGCGCGCTCTACGTGGGTGGGGAAGGGGTGACCCGCGGCTATCTCCACCGGCCGGACCTGACGGCGGAGCGCTACGTCCCCAACCCCTACGGCCCGCCCGGATCACGGCTCTACCAGGTCGGCGACCTGGTGCGGTACCGACCCACGGGCGAGCTCGACTTCCTGGGCCGCCTGGACCATCAGGTGAAGGTCCGCGGCTTCCGCATCGAGCTGGGGGAGATCGAAGCGGCCCTCACCCGGCATGGGGAGGTCCGGGAGGCCGCCGTTCTGGCCTTGCCCGACGACCTCGGGGGCAACCGCCTGATGGCCTACGTGGAGACGGAGCGGGATCTCGCCGCGGCCGATCTGCGGTCGTTCCTCAAGCAGAGCCTGCCCGACTACATGGTTCCCTCGGCCTTCGTACCCCTGCGCGCGATGCCGCTCACCCCCAACGGCAAGATCGACCGGCGGGCGCTCGCGGCCCTTGCGATCCAGCCCGAGGGTGCGGAGGAGGGACGGGCACCTGAGAGCTACGCGGAAGAAGTCCTGGCCGGCATCTGGAGCGAGATCTTCGACCGGGCGGTCGGGGTGGACGACGACTTCTTCGACCTCGGCGGCCACTCTCTGCTGGCCACCCGGGTGGTGGCGCGGGTTCGGGACGCCTTCGGCGTCGAGCTGCCGGTGCGCCGCCTGTTCGAGCAGCCCACGGTCGCCGGGCTCGCCGGGAGCGTCGAGGCTTTGCTGGGCGTGGGCGGCGCCCTCGAAGCACCGGTCATCGAGCGGGTCCCGCGCACCGGCCTCCTGCCGCTCTCCTTCTCTCAGCGCCGGCTCTGGTTCCTCGATCAGCTGGACCCCGGCTCGGCGGTCTACAACATCCCCTATCCCCTGCAGATCGCGGGACCACTCAATGTGGCGGCCCTGAGCCAGGCCCTCGAAGAGATCGTCCGCCGCCACGAGGCCTTGCGTACGTCCTTCCCGAGTGGCCCCGCGGACGGCGAGCCGTACCAGGAGATCGCGCCCGCCGGACCGGTCCCGCTGCCGGTGATCGATCTCGGCCAGGCCCCTGACGAGGCTGAGGCTCGCATCCGGAGCGAATCCCTGCGGCCGTTCAACCTCGGGACGGGACCGCTTTTCCGGACGGCCCTGTTGAGGCTCAACCGGAAGCGGTACGTCCTGCTCCTGACGATGCACCACATCGTCTCGGACGGCTGGTCCATGGAGATCCTGCTGCGCGAGCTGGCGGTACTGTACGGTGCCTTTGCCGCGGGCCGGCCCTCGCCCTTGGCCGAGCTGTCGGTTCAGTACGCCGACTTCGCCGTCTGGCAGCGGCGGTGGCTGTCGGGCGAGGCGCTCGCGCGCCAGCTCGACTACTGGCGCCGCCAGCTCGCGGGAGCGCCGGCCGGGCTCGACCTGCCCACCGACTTCCCGCGGCCGGCCCTCCAGACCTTCAACGGCGCGAGCTGCTCGGCCGGGCTGCCCTCCGGCCTCGCGGCCGATCTCCGGGCGTTTTGCCGGCGCGAGGGGGTGACGCTGTTCATGCTCCTGCTCGCCGTCTTCGACGTCCTGCTCGCCCGGTACGCGGGCCAGGAGGACGTGCTGGTGGGCTCGCCCGTGGCCAACCGCAACCGGCTGGAAACCGAGGGTCTGATCGGCTTTTTCGTCAACACGCTGGTGTTCCGGACGGACTTGGGAGCCGCGCCTGGGTTCCGCGCCCTGCTCCGGCAGGTCCGGGAGAACGCCCTGGCCGCCTACGGCCACCAAGACCTCCCGTTCGAGACCCTGGTGGAGGAGCTGCGGCCCGAGCGCGACCTCTCCCGGTCGCCCTTCTTCCAGGTTTTGCTGGCGGTGCAGACGGACCGCCGGGAGCCGCTTCGCCTGGGAGGCCTGGAGATCTCGCCGGTCGAGCGGGACGCCGAAACGGCGAAGCTCGACCTGGCCCTGGGCGTGATCGATGCGGGCCATTCCCTGGAAACGGCGGTCGACTACAACACCGATCTCTTCGATCGGGCCACGGCCATCCGGCTGCTGGGCCACCTGGAGCGTCTGCTCGCCGCGGCGGTGGCAGACCCCGAGCAGGGCTGGCGGGATCTGCCGCTGCTGACGGACGTCGAGCGCGAGGAGCTCCTCACCGGCTTCACCGATACTGCCTCGGTCGATACGGGCTCGGTCGCCGATTCCGCCGTCTGCCTGCACGGGCTCTTCGAGGCCCAGGCTGAACGGACCCCGGACCGGGTCGCGCTCGTGGCCGTGGACGGCCGGCTGACCTACCGGGAGCTGAACGAGCGGGCGGACCGGCTGGCGCGGCGTCTGCGGGTGCTGGGGATCGGCCCTGAGAAGCTGGCCGGCGTGCTCATGGACCGCACGGCGGACCTGATCGTGGCCCTCCTGGGGGTGCTCAAGGCGGGAGGCGCCTACGCGCCGCTCGATCCGAGCTATCCCAGGAGCCGCGTCCTGTTGATGCTGGAGACCGCGCGCGCCGAGGTCCTGATCACGCGCCGCCGTCTTGCGGAGGATTTGCCGGAAGGGCTTGCCACGGTGTTTCTCGACGAGCCCTTCGAGGCCGTGCCCGTTCTGCCGCCCGTGCCCGTTCTGCCGGACAACCTGGCCTACGTCATCTTCACCTCGGGCTCGACCGGTGTGCCCAAAGGGGTGGCCATCCAGCACCGCAGCGCGGCCGCCATGATCCGGTGGGCGCACGGGTTCTACGGACCCGAGGAGTACGCCGGAATGCTGGCCTCGACCTCCATCTGCTTCGACATGTCGGTGTTCGAGATCTTCGCCACCCTGGCCGCGGGCGGCAGGATCCTCCTGGCCGAGAACGCCCTGGCGCTGCCGGACCTCGAAGCCCGCGACGAGGTGGTCCTCATCGACACCGTGCCCTCGGCCATGGCGGAGCTGCTGCGGAGCGGCCGCCTGCCCGCCTCGGTCCGCACGGTCAACCTGGGCGGCGAGGCTCTCAAGGCGTCGCTGGTGCAGGAGATCTACGACCGCATGCCGGGCGTCGAACGGGTGGTCAACCTCTACGGCCCCTCGGAGGACACGACGTTCACCTCCTACGCGGTGGTGCCGCGCGGCGCCGGCCATCCCCTCATCGGCCGGCCGTTGACGGGGGAAGCGGCCTACGTGCTGGACGCCGCGATGCGGCCGGTGCCGATCGGCGTTCCGGGCGCGCTCTACATGGGCGGCGAAGGGGTGACGCGGGGCTACCTGCACCGCCCGGACCTGACGGCGGAGCGGTTCATCCCCAACCCCTACGGCCCGCCCGGCTCGCGGCTCTACACGGTGGGCGACCTCGTGCGCTACCTGCCCACGGGCGAGCTGGACTTCCTGGGCCGGCTCGACCATCAAGTCAAAGTCCGCGGCTACCGCATCGAATTGGGGGAGATCGAGTCGGCGCTCACCCGCCACCCCGAAATCCGGGAGGCCGCCGTCCTGGCCGCTCCCGACCCCCTGGCCGGCAACCGGCTGGTCGCCTACGTGGAGGCGGAACGGGATCTCGCCGCGGGCGATCTGCGCGCCTACCTCAAGCAAAGCCTGCCCGACTACATGGTTCCCTCGGCCTTCGTGCCCCTGCGCGCCATGCCGCTCACCCCCAACGGCAAGATCGACCGCCGGGCTCTCGCCGCCCTCCCGCTCCAGCCGGAGCTCCCGGTGGAGGAGGGGCGCGCCCCGCGCGGGCATGCCGAAGAGGTTCTGGTGGGGATCTGGAGCGAGGTCTTCGGCCGCCCGGTGAGCGTGGACGACAACTTCTTCGACCTGGGCGGCCACTCCCTGATGGCCACCCGGGTGGTCTCGCGCGCCCGGGACGCCTTCGGCATCGAGGTGCCGGTGCGCAGGCTGTTCGAGCACCCCACGGTCGCGGCTCTGGCGCTGAGCGTCGAGGCGGCGCTGGGCGAGGGAGAAGCCCTGGAAGCGCCCCCCATCCGCCGGGCGCCACGCACCGGCCCGCTGCCGCTCTCCTTCTCCCAGCACCGGCTCTGGTTCCTCGACCAGCTCCTCCCGGGCTCGGCGGTCTACAACATCCCGTATCCCCTGGAGATCGCGGGGCCGCTCGACGCGGAGGTCCTGGGCCGGGCTCTCGGCGAGGTGGTGCGCCGCCATGAAGCCTTGCGGACGGTGTTCCCGAGTGGCCCCGCGAGTGGCCCCGCAGATACCGAGCCGCATCAGGAGATCGTACCGGCCGGCCGGGTCCCCCTGCCGGTGACCGACCTCAGCGGCCTCAGCGGCCTTCCCGGCGAAATCGAGGCCTGGATCCAGACCGAGTCCGCGCGCCCCTTCGACCTCCAGGCCGGGCCGCTCTTTCGCGCGGCGCTGCTGAGGCTCGCCCCGGAACGGCACGTGCTGCTGTTGACGATGCACCACATCGTCGCGGACGGCTGGTCCCTGGAGATCCTGCTGCGCGAGCTGGCGGTGCTGTACGAGGCCTTCCTCGCGGGCCACCCCTCGCCTCTGCCCGAGCTGCCGGTGCAGTACGCCGACTTCGCCGTCTGGCAGCGGCGGCTGGCTCAAGGGGGAGGCGCTCGCCCGCCAGCTCGGCTACTGGCGGGAGGAGCTGGCGGGAGCGCCCGCCGGGCTCGACCTGCCGGCGGACCACCCGCGGCCGGCGGTGCAGACGTTCACCGGCGCCACCCGCTCGGCCGTGCTGCCCGCCGGGCTCGCGGCCGGCCTCCGCGCGTTCTGCCGCCAGGAAGGGGTCACGCTTTTCATGTTGCTGCTCGCCGGCTTCGACGTGCTGCTCGCCCGCTACTCGGGCCAGGAGGACGTGCTGGTGGGCTCGCCCATCGCCAACCGCAACCGGGCGGAGACCGAGGGGCTGATCGGCTTCTTCGTCAACACCCTGGTGCTCCGCGCAGACCTGGGGGCGGCGCCCACGTTCCGGGAGCTGCTGCGCCAGGCGAGCGAAACCGTCCTCGGGGCCTATGGCCACCAGGATCTCCCGTTCGAGATCCTGGTCGAGGAGCTGCGGCCGGAGCGCGACCTTTCCCGCTCTCCCTTCTTCCAGGTGCTGCTTTCTCTCCAGACGGTGGGCGCCCTGCCGGACATGGCCGGCCTCCGGCTCTCCCAGCGGGACGAGGAGCTGGGCTCGGCCAAGTTCGACCTCTCCCTGTTCGTGACCGAAACCCCGCATGCCCTGCGGGCCACGGTGGAGCACAACACCGGCCTGTTCGACGGGGAGACGGCCGCCCGGCTCCTGGGGCACTTCACGCGCCTGCTCGCGGCGGCGGTGGCCGGCCCGGACCAGGGCTGGCGGGACCTGCCTCTCCTGACGGACGCCGAGCGCGAGCAGCTCCTCCAGGGCTTCAACGACACCGGCAGGACGGGTGACTCGGAAAGGACTGGTGACTCGGAAGCATGCCTGCACCAGCTCTTCGAGGCCCAGGCGGCGCGGACGCCGGAGAGCACCGCTGTCGTGGCAAGGGACGGCCGGCTGACCTACGCCGAGCTGAACCGGCGGGCGGACCGCCTGGCGCGCCGGCTGCGGGCCCTGGGGCTCGGCCCCGAGAGGCTGGCCGGTGTGCTTCTGGACCGTACCTCGGACCTCGTCGTCACCCTCCTGGCCGTGCTCAAGGCCGGCGGCGCCTACGCGCCGCTCGATCCCAACTACCCCCGGCAGCGCGTGCACCTCATGCTGGAGACGGCGCGGGCGAAGATCCTGGTGACCCGCAGGTCGCTGAGCCCTCTGGCGGAGGGGGCGTCCGAGGGGATCCGCACGGTCTATCTGGAAGACCCGGGGGTGGACTGGGACGTCGAGCTGCCGCCCGTCCTGCCGGACAACCTGGCCTACGTCATCTTCACCTCGGGCTCGACGGGCGTGCCCAAGGGGGTGGCGATCCAGCACCGCAGCGCCGTGGCCATGATCCGCTGGGCCCACACGATCTATACGCCCGAGGAGTACGCGGGCCTGCTGGCCTCCACCTCCATCTGCTTCGACATGTCGGTGTTCGAGATCTTCGCCACCCTGGCCGGGGGCGGCAAGCTGCTCCTCGCCGAAAACGCCCTGGCCCTGCCGGAGCTCCCCTACAGGGACGAGGTGGTGCTGGTGGACACGGTGCCCTCGGCCATGGCCGAGCTGCTGCGCCTGGGCGGGTTGCCGCCGTCGATCCGGACGGTGAACCTGGGTGGTGAGCCGCTCAAGGCTTCCCTGGTTCAGGAGATCCACGGCCAGCTGCCGGGAGTGGAGCGGGTCGTGAACCTCTACGGCCCCTCGGAGGACACCACGTTCTCCACGTACTCGGTGGTGCCGCGGAACGCCGCCCATCCCCTCATCGGCCGTCCACTCACAGGGGAGTCCGCCTACGTGCTCGACGGGCAGATGAGGCCGGTGCCGATCGGCGTCCCGGGCGCTCTCTACCTGGGCGGGGAGGGGGTGACGCGCGGCTATCTCCACCGCCCGGATCTCACGGCGGAGCGCTACGTCCCCAATCCCTATGGCCCGCCCGGCTCGCGGCTGTACCGCGGTGGGCGACCTCGTGCGCTACCGCCCCACGGGCGAGCTGGACTTCCTGGGCCGCCTGGACCACCAGGTCAAGGTGCGCGGCTACCGCATCGAGCTGGGGGAGATCGAGTCGGCCCTCACCCGCCATGAGGAGGTTTGGGAGGCCGCCGTGCTGGCGGTACCGGACGATCTCGGAGGCAACCGCCTGATCGCCTTCCTTGAGGCGGAGCGGGAGATTCCCGCGGGCGACCTGCGCTCGTTCCTCAAGGCGAGCCTGCCGGACTACATGATCCCCTCCGTCTTCGTGCAGGTGGCGCATCTGCCGCTCACTCCCAATGGCAAGATCGACCGCCGGGCCCTCGCGAAGCTCCCCCTTCAGGCGGAGCGTCCGGAGGTGGAGGAGGGGAGGGCTCCTCGTGGACCCGTGGAAGAGGCCTTGGCGGAGATCTGGCGCGAGCTTTTCGGCCATCCGGTGAAGATGGACGACAACTTCTTCGCCCTCGGCGGCCATTCGCTGATCGCCACCCGGGTGGTCTCCCGCCTCCGCACGGCGTTGGGAGTCGAGCTGCCGCTTCAGCAGGTCTTCGCCGAGCCGGTTCTGGAGGAGTTGGCGGTGCGGATCGAGGGGTTGGTCAAAAACGGAGTGAGTCCGGCCGGCAGGGTTGCCGGCGGTCCCAGGGGCGCTACGCTGACGGGGGCTTCCCGCGGAAAGCAATCGCCTCTGTCCTTCGCCCAGCAGCGGCTCTGGTTTCTCGACCAGCTCGAGCCTGGGACGGCCACGTTCAACCTGCCGGCTCCGCAGCGCCTGCGGGGGCCCTTGGACGTTCCGGCGCTTTCCCGCGCCCTCGACGAAGTCGTGCGCCGCCACGAGTCGCTGCGCACCCGTTTTGGCGAGTCCGAGGGCAAGGGCTATCAGGAAATCCTGCCCGCTTCTTCCGTGCCGCTGCCGTGGATCGACCTCACGGGTCTGAACGATCCCAAAATCGCAGACACCGCGGACACCGAGGCTGCGAGGCTGGCCGGCGAAGAAGCCCGGCGGCCGTTCGATCTCGCCCGCGGGCCGCTGCTGCGCACGAGCCTGATCCGGCTGGGGGTGGAGGATTGGGTTCTCCTGGCCACCCTGCACCACGTCGTGACCGACGGCTGGTCGGTCGACGTCTTCTTCGGCGAGCTGTGGACGCTCTACGAGGCTTTTCTCGCGGGCCTTCCCTCGCCCCTCGCCGAGCTGCCTCTCCAGTACCCGGACTTCGCGGCCTGGCAACGGCAGGCCCTGGACGGCAAGACCGTCGAAGCACTGCTGGAGGAGTGGAAGCGCAAGCTCGGCACCGAGGCTCCGGCGCTCCGCCTGCCCACCGACCGGCCGCGCCCGGCGGTCCAGACCTACCCGGGCGGCCACCGGTCCGCACAGCTCCCCGCGGCGTTGAGCCAGGATCTCCATGGCCTGTCCCAGCGCTCCGGGGTGACCCTGTTCATGACCCTGCTCGGCGCCTTCCAGGCGTTGCTCCACCGGTACACCGGCCAGGAGCGGATCGTGGTGGGATCGCCTGTCGCGGGACGCAACCGCCCCGAGCTCGAAGGCCTGATCGGCTTCTTCGTCAACACCCTGGTGCTCCCGGGTGATTTTTCCCCGGAGCCGTCCGGCGGCCTCACCTTCCGGCAGGTTTTGGAACGCACGCGGGACATGGCGCTGGCGGCGTACGACGGTCAGGATCTTCCCTTCGAAAAGCTCGTCGAGGCCCTTCAGCCGGTGCGCGACAAGAGCCGCGGCCCGCTGTTCCAGGTCATGTTCCTGCTGGGCCAGGACGCCGGAGGGACCGGCTCGGTCACCGGTGGTGGCGGCGTCCGGGCCGAGCCCTTCGACACCGACACGGGCACCTCGCAGTTCGACTTCACCCTGTTCGCGGGCGATACGCCGGAGGGGCTCCGCATCGGGGTCGAGTACAACACCGACCTCTTCGACGCCGCGACCATGGACCGCCTGCTGGAGCACTACGGAAACCTGCTGGCGGCGGTGGCCGCCGATCCCGAGATTCGCCTCGAGGACGTTCCCGTGCCGCCGCTGACCGAAGCGCGGCAGGCCGCGGCGGTGGCGGCCCCGGTGGAGGCCGCTCCTGAAAGCGCCGCCGATTCACGGCGCGACCGTCTCTCGTCCCGCATGTCCAAGCTCTCCCCGGCGCAGCGCGCGGCCCTGGAGAAGCGTCTCAAGGGGGGGAGCCCGGAGGCCGCCGCGGCCCCGGCGGCACCTCCTGCCGGCAATTGCAGGGTGGAGATCGTACCGGCCGCACCCGGCACGGCGAGCCGCCCCTTCTTCTGCATCCACCCGGCCGGCGGCGACGTGCTCTGCTTCTTCCCCCTGGCCCGTTACATCGGCTTGCCCTTCTTCGGCTTCCAGGCACGCGGCCTGGAGGACGCGGGGGAGCCCTTCGCCACCATCGAGGAGATGGCGGCCCACTACGCCACGGAGATCCGGAGCGTCCAGCCCGCCGGCCCCTACCGCATCGGCGGCTGGTCCTTCGGCGGGCTCGCGGCCTTCGAGCTGGCGCAACAGCTCCGGGCGGCGGGGGAGGCGGTGGAGCTGCTGGCCATCGTGGACACCGCTCCCGGCGTCGAGGACAGCGGCGGACCCGAGACGGACGTGAAGGAGGGGGAGGACGAGACTCCCTGGCTCCTCACCATCGCCGAATACGTCAAGGGCCTGCGCGGGCAGAATCTCGGGCTGGTGGCGGCCGACCTCTCGCCGCTCGATCCCGAGGCGCAGCTCCGGCTCTTCGTCGAGCGCCTGAAGCGGGCCGGGATCACCCACGGCGGCGACAGCCTGGCCCAGCTCCGGCGGCTGCTCAAGGTCTTCAAGACCAACGTCCGCGCCTACCGCCGGTACGTCCCGCGCCCCTACGCGGGAGCCATCACCCTCATCCGCGCCGAGGGCGCGCACTTCGACCCGGCCCTCGGGCCGGACCTCGGGTGGGAGAAGCTCTCCCCCCTTCCCATCGACCGCCAGACCGTTCCGGGTGACCACGTCACCCTGCTCGCCGAGCCCCACGTCCGCACGCTGGCCGACCGGCTGCGGGACAGGCTCGGCGGATCGGAGAGACCTTGAGACGACTCCGCAAGATCCTGAAGTACCTGTTCCTGGGCCTGCTGGTGATCGGCCTGGTGCTGGCCGCCGTGAGCACCTGGCTGGTGCGCCGCGCCTGGCCGCAGACCGAAGGGAAGATCGTGGCCGCGGGCCTGACCGCCCCCGTGGAGGTGATCCGCGACCGCTGGGGCGTGCCCAGCCTGTACGCCGCCAACGAGCACGACCTCTTCTTCGCCCAGGGCTACGTCCATGCCCAGGACCGGCTCTGGCAGATGGAGTTCAACCGCCGCCTGGGAGCCGGCGAGCTCTCCTCGCTGCTCGGCCCCTCCCTGCTGTCGGCGGACAAGTCGCTCCGCGCGCTCCGCATCCGCGCCGCGGCCGAGGCGGACTGGCAGGCGGCCGACCCCGGCACCCGGGCCATCCTCCAGGCCTACGCGGACGGCGTGAACGCCTTTCTGGAAGCCCAGGGCGGCGCCCTGCCGGTCGAGATGACGGCGCTGGGGGTGAAGCCCGCGCCCTGGAAGCCGGTCGATTCCCTCGCCTGGAGCAAGATGCTCGCCTTCTCCCTGGGGCAGAACCAGACGCAGGAGCTGATGCGCGCCAAGCTCGCCGCCAAGATCGGCGCCGCGGCCGTGGGCCAGATCATGCCCCCCTACCCGGCCCAGGACCGGCAGCCCATGATCGTCTCCCCCGAGGCCGGCGGCTACGCTCAGAAGACCGCCCGGAAAGAGGCCTTGGAGAAGATCGGGCCGCTCCTCACCGCTCTCTTCAGCCGAGACCACCGTGGGCGTCGGCAGCAACAACTGGGTGGTCCACGGCAGCCGCACCGCCACCGGCAAGCCCATGCTCGCCAACGACACCCACCTCGAGCTGAACATGCCCTCCATCTGGTACGAGAACGGGCTCCACGGGGGGCGCTTCGAGGTGGCCGGCTTCTCGCTTCCCCGGCGTGCCCATGGTCCTCATCGGCCAGAACCGGCGCATCGCCTGGGGGATCTCCGCCATGTGCGGCGACTCCCAGGACCTCTTCGTGGTGGCGCCCGGCGAGCCCCGCCAGACCGTCCACGAGTCCATCCCGGTCAAGGGCGCCAAGGCCGCCGGGTTCGACGTCGTGGTCACCGCCCACGGCCCCATCATCAACGAAGGCTTCGAGCTGGAAGGCATGCCGCCGCTCGCCCTGCGCTGGGCGGCGCTCGACCCCAACCGCACGCTCGACGCCCTGGCCGGCATCAACCTCGCCGCCGACTGGCCGGCTTTCCGCCAGGCGCTCTCCCTCTGGGGGGCTCCCACCCTCAACTTCGTCTACGCCGACGTGGACGGCAACATCGGCTACCAGGGAGCGGGGTTGATCCCCATCCGCGCCCCCGGCCAGCAGGGCCTGTTGCCGGTGCCGGTGGGCGGCCCCGAGCGCGACTGGCGCGGCTACATTCCCTTTGAAGGGATGCCGACGCTCCTCAATCCGCCCTCCGGCTTCATCGTGACGGCCAACAACAAGGTGGTGGGGGAGGGCTACCCCTACCTCATCTCCTACGACTACGCCGACCCCTACCGCGCCGAGAGGATCTCCGAGCTGCTGGCCGCCAAGCCCCACGCCACTCTGGAGGACATGGAGAGCATTCAGGGCGACGTCCACTCGGGGCTCGCCGACACCCTGCGCCCCTACCTGCTGGCCGTCAAGCCGGAGAGCCCGCTTCAGGAGAAGGCCCTCGACCAGGTGCGCCGGTGGGACCTCGACTTCACCGCCGGCAGCCCCGGCGCCACGATCTACTTCGCCTGGTACGGCGAGCTCATTCCCGCCATCTACGGCGACGAGCTGGGCGACCTCATGAACCAGTTCCGCCTCACCGCCGTCAACCAGACCCCGCGCATGATCGACTGGATGGCCGGCGATCCGCGCAATCCGTGGTTCGACGACAAGACGACTCCCGGCAAGGTGGAAACCCGGGACGACGTGGTCCAGCGCGCCTTCCGTGACGCCGTCACCCTCCTCTCGGGGAAGCTGGGCAAGGACCCGGCCCAGTGGCAGTGGGGGAAGCTCCACAAGGCCCTCTTCACCCACCAGCCGTTCGGCAACAGCGGCATTCCCCCGCTCGTGCGGCTGTTCAACGGCAACCCCATACCGGTCGGCGGCGAAGCCTTCACCGTCAGCTCAGCGTCGGCGGCCTTCCGGCGTCCCTTCGTCGCCCGCTTCGGCACCACCCAGCGCCTGATCGTCGACCTGGCCGACCTCGGCCGGTCCCGGGTCGTCAACAGCACCGGCCAGAGCGGCCTGCTGTTCCACCGCCATCGGGACGACCAGATCCCGCTCTGGCGGGACCACCAGTACCGGTCTCTGGATTTCAGCCGGGAGTGGGTGGACAAAGGCGCGGAGGAGAAGCTGACTCTGGCGCCGAAGTGAGGGGCCACCAGCCACCTGGATGGCTGGAAGTGTCTTCCGGCATCGTCGGATAAGATCCCTCCCAGCCGTTCCAAGGAGGGCCGAGATGAAGCATGAGAAGACCCAGCCGCTCTTGAGCCAGCCTTCCGAAGGCTCCCACACCGTCTCCGAAAGCCAGGCCGGCCTCACCCTCGCCGCCGTTGTCCGGGAGATACTCCGTGAGGCCCTGCCCGGCACCTCCTGGAGCCAGGCCAAGGAGCTGTGCTCGGGGGGGCGGGTGTTCGTGGAGGGCGATGCCGGTCTCGATCCGGCCCGGCGGTTGATGGCCGGGGAACGGGTTGAGATCCGGACGGGCGGTCCCGGGCGGCGGGAGCAGGCGCTCACGGATCTGATCGTTCATCTGGACGGCGAGGTGGCCGTGGTGCGCAAGCCGGCCGGCATCCTCACCGTGCCTTTCGAGCGGGATGACCGCGACACCCTTCTCGCCCTGGCGCGGGTGGCGATCCGGCGGATCGAGGCGGGGAAGGGGAAGGCGCTGAACCTGACGCTGCGGGCGGTTCAGCGGCTCGACAAGGAGACGTCCGGCCTCGTCGTCTTCGCCCGGTCCATCCCGTCCCAGCGCGATCTCCAGGAACAGCTCGGGGAGCACACGGTCACGCGGCGCTATCTGGCCCTCGTTCATGGCAAGGCCGAGGACACGGTCTACGAGACCCTTTTCGTGCCGGACCGGGGCGACGGGCTGCGCGGCTCCTGGGGCGTGTTCCGCCCGGCCCGGGGTGAGGCGCCGCCGGAGGCGAAGGAGGCCATCACCCGCGTCCAGGTGCTGGAGCGGCTGGCTGGGGCGACGCTGGTGGCCTGCGAGCTCGAGACGGGGCGCCAGCACCAGATCCGCATCCACCTCGCCGAGGCCGGTCATCCTCTGGTGGGGGAGGCGGTCTACGTCCGCGACTGGCGGGGGAAGCTCCTGCCGGCTCCCCGGCCGATGCTCCATGCGACGGTGCTCGGGTTCGTGCACCCTCGGACGGGGAAGAAGCTGCGGTTCGAGGAGCCGCCCCCGGGGGATTTCGCGGCGGTGTTGGCGCGTTTGCGCTCCTCTCGCTCGTGCTAAGCTCCTCTAGTTTCCGCTTCAACGCACTGACGGAGGGACAGAGATGGCCCAGTCCGCGTATGGCTCTTCCGGTTGGTGGATGTACCACGGCGATCCACAGCACACGGGGTTCGTGAGCGACAGCCCCATCAACGCTTCCAATGCCGGCAAGCTGAAGGTCTGGAAGGAGCTTCAGCTCGGCGGCCCCGTGCTCTCGACGCCCGCCGTGGTCGACGGCTACGCCTACGTGGGCATCGCCAATGCCCAGGGGGCGGTGGGCTCGAACGGCGGCGCGTTCTACAAGATCGAGCTGGCGACCGGCGCCATCGCGGCCACGTTCCATTGGGACATTCCGGCGAGCGAGGGCGATTCCCACGGCTTCTGCGGCATGGGCTCGACACCGGCCGTTGTCTCTCATGGAGATCAAACCGGCGGGCGGGTCTACTTCGTCGCCTTCAACGCCAAGCTCTACTGCCTCGACCAGGAGTCGTTCACGGCGGTCTGGATCACCGACATGCGCTACGCCGATCCCGTCCACAACCAGCCGGCCACCAACACCCTTGGAATGGCGGCGGGCAATCCACCGGTCGCCGGCTGGTCGTCCCCCGTGGTGGTGGGGGACCGAATCTACCTGGGAATCGGGGAGGGCGAAAACCCCGAGGCGTACTCGTTCGTCTACTGCCTGGACACGGCCACCGGCAACGTGGTCTGGCTCTTCTGCACCAATCCCTTGCTCGAGGGGCAGGACAACAAGCCCAACGAGCTGCCGTCGCTCGTGGTGCGCGGCACGCCGCCGCCCGGGTTCACGGTGGTCAACAGCACGCCCGTCACCCTGGGCTGCTCCGTGTGGGGCGGCATCGCCTACGACGCCGGCCTGAACCGCCTCTATTGCCCGACCGGCAACCCGGTGCCCGACGGGCCTCTCCCTTGCCCCGGGTACTCGAACGGCGTGCTGGTGCTGGACGCCGCCAAGGGCGATTTCGTGGGCTTCGTGCAGTTTCCGCCCGAGAGCAGCTACCGCCCTTCGGACCTCGACGTGGACGTGGGCGGCGCGCCCACGCTGTTCACGGACGAGCAGGGCCGCCGCCTCGTGGCCGTCGGCTGCAAGAACGGCGGCTTCATGACGCTGGACGCCAAGACGCTCGAGATCGTCAAGCTGCGCCAGCTCCTGCCGTACCTGGACGGAAAAGGAGAGCAGTTCCCGAAGATCGATCCCCACCCTCCGGCCAGCGAGCAGAACGACCTCAATCCGCCGGTGACCAACGAGGTGTCGAACGATCCCCAGAACCAGGGGGAGAACTGGACGGGCACCTACAGCACCCCTGCCGTTCACGCGGGGCTGCGCCGGCTCTTCCTGGGCATCGGCGGCAAGAACTACGACATGGCTTCCGCCGGCATCGACGGCACCACCACGCCGTTCCTGCGCGCCATGGACTGGGGCACCCTGGAAGACGCCTGGCCCATGGACAACGGCATTCCGCCGCGCTACGTCAACGGCAGCCCGCCGTTTTACCAGAACCCCTCGGAGTCCGGCCTGAGCATTCCGGCGGTGGTCAACGACGTGGTGCTGATGGCCACCACGGGGATCACCCTCTACGCCTTCTCGGCCGAGGACGGCAAGCTCCTCTGGCAGGACAATCTCGGCTCCGAGACCGGCGGTTTCAACGGCGGCTACGGCTACTGCATGGGGCCGGCCGTCTGGAAGGATTTCGTGGTGGCCGGAGCCCTGGTCTACGGGCGCGACGGCGGCATTCTGCGCATCTACCGCCTCGAGCAGTGCCTCGATCAGTGCCTCGATCAGTAAGAGGGGACGTACATGGCGGCCGTCCTGCTGCTCGGGTTCCTCGTCGGCCTCGACAACCTCCAGGTGGGGGCTGCCCTGGGGATGGTGCGCATGAGCACCGCCCGCCGTTGGGCCTTCGCGGGGGCCTTCGCTCTCTGTGAGACCGCCATGCCGCTCGCCGGCCTCGCGCTGGGCCGCAAGGTGGCCACCGTCGCGGGCCCCTGGGCCGAGGGGATCGGTGTCGCCGTGCTCGCCCTCTGCGGCCTGTTGATCGTCGTCCTGTCGCTCCGTGGCGAGGACGCGGAGGAGGCGGTCGCGAGCACCCGCGGCGGCGGTTTCCTGGCGCTGGCCGGCCTGCCCATCTCCCTTTCGTTCGACAACCTCGCGGCCGGCCTGGGGCTCGGATCGCTGGGATTCCCCGTGATCGCTTCGGCCCTGACGATCGGCCTCATCAGCGGCTCGCTCTGCGCGCTCGGGTTGTTCTCGGGCGCGTGGCTGCGGCGCTGGGTGCCGCGCCGGGCCGAGCTGTGGAGCGGGGTTTACATGATGGTTCTGGCCGTGGCCCGGCTGGTTTGGGATTTCGCGTGAAAAACTCTTCCGTCCCCATCGCCAACGGCCTGGATTTCCCCACCAGCCTCGCCTTCGACGCCGAGGGGACGCCGTGGATCGCCGAGTCCGGCCTCCCCTTCGCGGGCGCGGCGCCGGGCGGGCGGATCCGGCGGGTGAATCCGGACGGCCAGACCGAGTTTCATCTCGGAGACCTGCGCTCACCCGTCAACGGTTTGTGCTTTCACGACGGCGCCTTCCTCATCTCCGAAGGGGGCCATCCCGGACGGATCAGCCGGTGGGCTCCCGGCAGGGATCTCGAAACGGTTCTCGACGGCCTGCCCGGCCTGGGCAACTACCACACCAACATGGCCGTCGTGGGGCCGGACGGCTGGCTCTACTTTTCCCAGGGCGCCCTAACCAACAGCGGCGTCATCGGCCTGGACGCCTACGAGCTCGGCTGGCTTCGGCGTCTCCCTCACAATCACGACGTTCCGGGTTTTGACGTGGAGCTGGCCGGCCGCAACCTGGAGACGGACAATCCTTTCCATCACAACGGCCACCAGCGGGTGAGAACGGGAGCGTTCTCGCCGTTCGGCGTCGAGACCCCAGCCGGGCCAGCGGATCGAGGCCCGGGTGCCCTGCACGGCCTCGGTGATGCGCTGCCGTCCCGACGGCTCGAATCTGGAATTGGTGGCCTGGGGACTGCGCAACGCCTATGGCCTCGCCTTCCTGCCGGACGGCCGCCTGATCGCCACGGACCAGGGGGCGGACGACCGCGGCAGCCGGCCGATTGGCAACGCGCCGGACGTGCTCTTCGAGGTCCGCGCGGGAGGCCTGGTACGGCTGGCCGGATTTCGTGGCGGGCGTCCCGGTGACCGATCCCCGTTTCCGGCCCACGCGGGGTCCGGCGCCGGAGCCGCTGCTGGCGAATCCCGGCGATCTGCCCCTCCGGAACGGCCCCTGCTGGAATTTGCCGTCAACGCGGCGGCCGTGAAAATGGCCGTCCTGCCGGCGAAGGCCTCGCGCTGGCCGGGTCAGATCCTGGTCGCCCTGTTCGGCGACGAACGTCCCATGACCGGTCCGGCAGGCCCGCGGATCGGCCGGTCCCTGGCGCGTATCGACCCTTCTGACTGGTCCTTGCACCCCGTCGACGGCCTGCCCTTTCGGCAATCATCGCGTCCCATCGACGTACAAATCCATCCGTTCGAAGAAGCGGTCTACGTCCTGGACTTCGGAGAATTCGAAATGGGTTCCAACGGGGTCGAAGCGCGGGCCGGCACCGGCGCGCTCTGGAAGATCCCTCTGGACGCCCTCTGAGGAGAACCCATGAAACAGCCCGTACAGTACCGCGCCGCCTCCGCGGCGGCCCAGCAGGCCAAGGCCACCCTGCCCGCCGTCTCCTTCGAGAGCGACGTCGTGCCCATCTTTCAACCCTACCAGGGCAACATGATGTGGCGCTTCGACATCCTCTCCTACGACGCGGTGAAAGCCAACGCGGACCTCATCTTCAGCTTCATCGCCGGCAAGGCCATGCCGCCGCCGCCGTTCGATCCGCTGACGGATGAGCAGATCGCGACGTTCAAGGCTTGGATGGTGGCGGGGTTTCCGCCGTGAGGACGATCCCGGCCGTTAACTTAATCCAGCCGAAGGTTCTGGACTACGATACCCAAGCCGGGAGCCCGAGACAAAGGTCCGTCGGCGGTTAGGAGGGGGGCTTCGTAAAGCTTGGCCGTGGCAACGTAGAATGCGTCGTTCGCGCTGACGTTGTGCCTGTGTTTCCAGGCTTCCCGCCATAGCTCCGAATGGGGGATTCGGTCTACCGGCCAGGCGTTGAGATCCTCCAGAGCCAGCCGCGCACGGTGCTCGCCAATCGTCTGCCGGAACAGCGCGCGCCTCAATACCGACATGACCTCGGGGTCCAAGAGAGCGGGAGCCAATAGAGTGGCTCCCTCGATCAGGTCATCCAGCCTTTGGCCCAGCGGAGTTCTCAGCAGGTATTCCGCGGCCATGGAGGCGTCGATCACAAAACGGATCACGCCAGATCTTTCTCACGCTGTTGCCGCTCCATCTCCAGCAAGGAGGCTGCCGTGTCTCCAAGATCCGTCGTAGGCCGCTGGGAGAGGCGTTCGCGCCACTCCTGACGGGCCGTCTCGCGCTCGAGGGCTTCAAGGGCGATGTCGCTGATCGTCCGGTGATGCGTCTGTGCGAGCTTCCGCAGGCGCTGGTGCAGACTTTCCGGAAGGTTCTTTACCTGGAGGTTTGCCATCGCATGATCTTGGCATGCTGCGGGCATGCTGTCCAGTCCGGCGGGCCCGCGGATCGGCCGTTCCCTGGCGCGTATCGACCCTTCTGACTGGTCCCGCCGTTCCATCTCGAGCCGACGAGCATCTTCAGGTCACCGGCCACGAGAACGTCGGCCCGGTCCGCATAGTGGCGCCTCAGGAGCTCCGCGAGGATCACCATGAGCCCGAAGTGGGGATCGCTTTGAGTCACCACGTCTCCGAGCTGCGGATCAAGGAGATCCTCCACGGTCAAGGGAATCTGCCGCTCCTCGAAGCCGCCGCCGGCAAGGCGGACGTACTTCGGCCGCCATCCGTACCGGAACGGATCCAGCTCTTCAGTTTCCGGCGACTCCCAGTCGGCCGGCATGTCACGCAAGGTCACGGCCATGGCAAAAGTATAACGAGGTCTTCGCTACAGCGTCAAATGTGGCGTGTTCAGAGTACGGAGCCGTGAACGGGCGGCCCCGCGAGGCCGCCCAAACGGGAAGACTCATGCAGCCGGCGTTAGCACTGGGGAGACGGTTCCCAGTCCTTGTTGCCCACGCAGTGGTTGGCCGTGGGGGACCAGCACTGAACGTTGTTGACGTAGAGCAGCGCATCGAAGACGTAGGACATGCCGTAGGGGCACGCATACACCTTGTAGCGGTTGACGTGGTATTGCTTGTTGTACTTGAAGTAGGTGACCATGGCGTTGGGGGTCGCGTCGAACCAGCAGTCGCTGCCGATCGTCGTGATGCTGTTGAGCTCCATCCGGGTCTCCATGCCGATGAAGTTGCAGGCGCTGGCGGAGCTGGTGGAGAGTGCGAGGAGCAGTACGGCGGCGGCGAGGATGGTACCGAAAGTCGACTTCCGCATTCCTTCCCTTCCTTTCTCGAGTCGAGCTGCGTCTGAAGGAGAAGGTGCGGAGAAGGAGCGCGGGCGAGCCCGCGCTTCTTTCATGGAGCGGTCAGATCACGGGGCCGTCAGGCCGAAGTGCTCGTAGTTCTTGGCGATGAACGCCTTCCACTTGGCCGGCACCTCTTCCATGGGGAAGATGGCTTCCACCGGGCAGGCGTCCACGCAGAGGCCGCAGTCGATGCACTCCTCGGGGTGGATGTAGAGCATCTCCCAGTCCTCGTCCTTGCCGTAGATGCAGTCGACCGGGCAAACGTCGACACAGGCCGTATCCTTCGTGCCGACGCAGGGTTCAGCGATGATGTGGGTCATTCCGGGGCCCTCCTTTGACGGGCGCAATTATATGTCTGAGATTTCCTGGGACCATTGTCGGGAACCATGTCCAAGAAACGCCGGGGCGAGAAGGCTTTGATCTCGGTCTCCTTCTGAGAGAACGCGAGGCGTGCGACCTCCCGCGCCGTCCACGGGGCGAGCAGGATGCCGTTGCGGAAGTGGCCGGTGGCCGCCAGCGCGGGCCAGCCGGGGATGGGGCCGAGAATGGGCAGGCCGTCCGCCGTGCCGGGGCGCAGCCCGGCCCAGGCGGTCTCCAGCCGCGCGTGGCCGAGGCCGGGGAAAAGGGTACGGATGAAGGCCAGGAGGTCTTCCACGCCGGCCACCGTGTTGTGCCGGTCGAAGCCGGCCTCCTCCAGGGTTGAGCCCACCAGCAGGCCCGTGGCGCCACGGCGCACCGCATAGAGAGGCCCCCGCTTCACGATGCCGCTCCACGGCCACTCGATGCCGCCGAGGAGCACGATCTGCCCGCGCACGGGGCGCACCGGCAGGGCGGGCAGCTCCGGGAGGAGCCCGCTCCAGGCCCCGGCCGCGAGCACCAGCAGGCGCGCCTCCTTGCGCCAGTGGTGCCCCGAGACCAGCACCGTGCCGCCGGGCCGGTGCTCGACCCGCACGACCTCGCTGTCATAGTGGAGCACCACCCCGAGCTTCTGGGCGGCCTGCGCCAGCACGGCGCAGAGCTGAACGTTGTCCACCCGGTGCTCGTCCGGGAGGTGGAGGGCGCGGCGGGCGAGAGGCGAAACGTCCGGCACCCAGTGGCGCAGGGCCGGAATCTCCACCTCGTCCGCCGGGGCACCCAGCTCGCGGACGGCGAAGGCCGTGCGGTCGAGCTCGGCCTCGTCGTCCTCGTCCAGGGCCACCAGCAGGGCGCCGCTGGTGTCGTAGTCCACGCAGAGCCCGGTCTCGGCCTCCAGGTCCGCGACCCAGGGACCCCACAGGGCGTGAGAGGCGAGGCAGGCGTCGAGAAGAGGGCCGGGCAGGGCGATCTCCCCCAGGGGCGAGAGCATGCCGGCCGCCGCCAGGGAGGCCTCGGCCCCCGCCGGCAGGCGCTCGACGACCTCCACCCGCAAGCCCTCGAGGGCCAGCTCACGGGCACAGGCGAGGCCGATGATCCCGCCGCCGAGCACGAGGACGTCCGGATGCGTCATGCCTCCTCCCGGGCAGCCTCCTGGGCAATCTCTTGGGCAATCTCTTGGGCAATCTCTTGGGCAAACGCGGCGTCGAAGGCCTCCAGGGTGGCCGCGATCTCGGCATCCCCATGGGCGGTGGAAAGGAACATGGCCTCGTAGGGCGACGGCGGCAGGTGGACGCCGCGGTCGAGCAGCCCGTGGAACACCCGCGAGAAGCGCTGCCGGTCCGTGGCGTGGACGTCCTCCAGCCGGTAAATGGGACTCGAAGTGAAGTAGAGGCCCAGCATGGAGCCCCGGCGCTCGACCCGGCAGGGAATGCCGTGGCGCCGGCCGGCCTCCTCGATCCCCTCGGCCAGGCGGGCGCCCGTCTTTTCCAGGATGCTCGTAGGGGCAGGGATCGTCCTTGCTCAGCTCCGCCAGCGCCGCCCGCCCGGCCGCCACGGCCAGCGGGTTGCCCGAGAGCGTGCCCGCCTGGTAGACCGGGCCGGCCGGAGCGATCCGTTTCATCAGGTCGCGCGGCCCGGCGTAGGCGGCGAGCGGCAGGCCGCCGCCGATGACCTTGCCGAGCGTGGTCAGGTCCGGCTGGACGTCCACGAGGCTCTGGGCACCGCCCCAGGCCACGCGGAAGCCGGTCATCACCTCGTCGAAGATCAGAATCGAGCCGTACTGGTCGCACAAGGAGCGCAGCCCTTCGAGGAAGCCGGGCACCGGCGGCACCAGGTTCATGTTGCCGGCGATGGGCTCCACGATGATGGCGGCAATGCCTGAGCCATTGTCCCCCTCCCGCTCGAACAGCCGCTCCACGGCCGCGAGGTCGTTGTAGGGGGCGAGCAGGGTGTCGGCCACCACCGCGTCCGGCACGCCGGGCGAGGAGGGTACGCCGATGGTCGCCGCGCCCGAGCCGGCGGCGATGAGGAACGGGTCCGCATGGCCGTGGTAGCACCCCTCGAACTTGACGAACCGGTTGCGGCCGGTCGCGGCGCGGGCCAGGCGCAGGGCCGACATGGTGGCTTCCGTGCCCGAGCAGACGAGCCGCACCATTTCGACCGAAGGGAGGGCCGAGGCGATGACCTCCGCGACCTCCACCTCCGCGAGCGTGGGCGCGCCGAACGCCGTGCCGCGCCCCAGCGCCTCCTCGAGAGCGGCCACGATGGCCGGATGGCGGTGCCCCAGGATGTGCGGGCCGTAGCCGCCGATGTAGTCGATGTACCGCCGGCCGTCCTCGGCTTCCAGATAAGCGCCCTGGGCCGAGCGCACGAAGACGGGCTCGCCCCCGACGCCCCGGAAGGCGCGGACGGGCGAGTTGACGCCTCCAGGGAGAATGGCTTCGGCGCGCTGGAGAAGGCTGCTAGGTCCTCCCCGCCCGGACCTCACTCCTGCCTCTCCACCCCTTCCGCTCACCGGAGAGGGCAGGAGCCTGACGTTCTTCGCCGCCTCCCCGCGGGCGGCGCGGTAGGTCACGATCAAGTCCGCGCCGGCCCGGCGAGATTGCCAGCCGAGCGACTCCATCATCACCCGGTCATAGTCGATCCACCCCCGCTCGGCGGCGGCCTTGAGCATGGCGTACTCGCCGCTCACGTGGTAGGCCGCGAGCGGCAGGTCGAAGCTCTGGCGCAGGGCGGCCAGAATGTCCAGGTAGGCGAGCGCGGGCTTCACCATCAGCATGTCCGCACCCTCCAGCACGTCCTGCTCGGCTTCCCGCAGCGCCTCGCGGCCGTTGGCCGGGTCCATCTGGTAGGCCCGCCGGTCGCCGAACTTGGGCGCCGAGTCCGCGGCCTCCCGGAACGGGCCGTAGAAGCCGCTGGCGAACTTCACGGCGTAGGAGAGGATGGGGGTGGCGGCGAAGCCCGCCGCGTCCAGGGCCTCGCGGATGAAGCCGATCCGGCCGTCCATCATGTCCGAGGGCGCGATGACGTCCGCCCCGGCCTCGGCCAGAGACACCGCCTGCTTGGCCAGATTCTCCAGGGTGGCGTCGTTGTCCACCTCGTGGCCCCCTTCCCTGGAGGGATGCAGAACGCCGCAGTGGCCGTGGTCGGTGTACTCGCAGAAGCAGACGTCCACGATCTTCACCAGCCCCGGCACCTCCTTGGTGAGGGCGTGGAGGGCACGCTGGACGACGCCGTCGGACGCCCAGGAGGCGCTGCCCACGGCGTCCTTGTACTCGGGGAGCCCGAAGAGCAGGACGGCGCGGATCCCTTCTTCGTACGCCTCTCGGCACGTCTCCACGATCTGGTCGACGGACTGCTGGAACACCCCGGGCATGGAAGAGACCGGGTTGGCGACCCCCGCGCCCGGGCAGACGAAGAGAGGGAGCACGAGGTCGTCGGCGGACAGCCGGGTCTCGCGTACCAGGCGGCGGAGGTCAGGGGTACGGCGGAAGCGGCGGAGTCGGGTTTCTGGAAAAGCCATGATGCCTGCGGTTGTATCGCGGCGGAGGGTAGGAAGGCAACGCCCCAACGGGGTGGGAGAGATCTCCCACCCCGGCCGGCTCGCTTCTAGGGATCCCTGGGGGGCGGCTCTTCACAGGCACGGCACACGCTGGGCTGCCGCGTTGGAAGGCAGTTGGAGTAAGTAGAGACAGCTCCGCCGCCGATTGCCCGCAGCCAAGGATCATCCAGGCGAGCCAGCGTCTCGCGGTGGAGGGCCAATTTGTTCCCTTCCAGATTCTTCCGCATCCCGCTCTCCTCTTCGGGTCCGTACAGCGTCCACTTGTTTCTGCTTGTCAAATTGTGCCTTGCTCTCGAACGATTACCCTGGCCGCGCCCCCGCCCGGGCATCAATGCCCGGACTAGGCAAAAGAAGCCGGCTAAAGCCGACTCCAAAACAGGGAGCCCGAACAAGGGGGGACGGTTGAGTCCCCTTCAGGGGGCTTCTTCAGCTCTAGACCGGGCATTTGATGCCCGGGCGGGGGCGCGGCCAGGTACCCACAGTCGGACAAACTAGTTGGCGGCAGGCTCGCCACCGCCGCCGCCGCAGATCTTGCCCGTCTGCGACCAGGACCCGTTGCGGTAGGCGTAGGTGTAGTCGCAGCCATCTTCGCAGAGATAGGCGCCGAAACAGACCCCGCCGCCGCACGTCGTTCCCGACCAATAACAGGCCCCGTCCGGTGCGCTGGGCTCCGCTTGGGCGACTCGCGAGGTGACCCCGATCACGGCGAAGACCAACAGCGTAAGAATCATCAGCTTCCGTAGCGTCTCCATCATCCTCTCTCCTTTTGGAATACAGCCTCTGCTACTTCACGTGCCGCGCGGCTGGGAAAAGGGACAAGGCCGGAAAAGAAAAGCGCCTTCCAGGCGGATCGGATATAGTTATGCCGCTCTGCGGCAGAGGCCGTGGAGGAAGAAGGTGAAGGGGGGATCGGAATGGACCTGATCGCACAGCTCGCGCGCCGCCAGCTCATCGTGGTCACCGGCAAGGGTGGCGTCGGCAAGACGGCCGTGGCCGCCACCCTGGGGCGTGCCCTGGCGGCCCATGGACGGCGGACCCTGGTGCTGGAGGTCGATCCGCGGGAGAACCTCCACCAGATGATGGGCACGCCCCCCTCCGGAGGCGCCATCGTGCCCGCCGAGCCCCGGCTCTGGGCGCAGAACCTGAAGCCCCGCCAGGTGCTCGACCAGGTGGTCCGCGACCAGATCCGCCTCGAGCTGATCACCCGCCGCGTGCTCGACAGCCCCATCTACCAGCAGTTCGCCACCGGCGCCCCGGGCTTGAAGGAGATCGCCATCCTCGGCCACGCCTACCGCCTGCTCAACGGCCTGGGCGAGCCCGGCACGCCGGACATCGACACCGTCGTCCTCGACGCCCCCGCCACCGGCCACGGCGTCGCCCTGCTGGCCGCGCCCCTCCTGGTCTCGGACGTCATCACCAACGGCCCCTTCGCCCGCATGGCCGGAGACCTCGCCAAGCTGGTGGCCGACCCGGAGCGCTGCGGCGTCGTGGTGGTCACCCAGGCCGAGGAGATGCCCGTGGAAGAAGCCCTGGAGCTGCGCACCGCCCTCCTCGAAAAGGTCCGCCGGGAGCCCGAGCTGCTGGTCGTCAACGGCCTCTATCCGCCGGCCCCGGCCCAACTGGGCTCTGACAACGAGCTGGTCTCCCTCTGGCGCAAAAGAAGGCAGCTCAACGAGCGCGAGCTCGGCCGGCTGCGAGCAGCGTGGACCGGTCCGCGGGTCGAGCTGCCGCAATTGGCGATGGACCGGGGGCCGGCTTTGATGGCGACTTTGGGGCGGTGCTTTGCGGCGGGGGCAACCTCATGGACCTGATCTCCGGCCGCCACCCCCTCCTCATCGTCGTCGGCTCCGGAGGCGTCGGCAAGACCACCCTCGCCGCCGCCTTGGGCGTCCTCTCGGCCCGCGAGGGACGGGACACGCTGGTGATGACCTTCGACCCTTCGCTCCGCCTGAAGCAGACCCTGGGAGTGGGGGAGGAGGCCAAGCTCAAGGAGGTGCCGGTGGCGTTCGACGCTCCCGGCGCCCTCCACGCCAGCCTGCTGGACGCCCGGCTGACCTTCGACCGGCTGATCGAGCGCTACGCGCCGGACGACGACTCCCGCGGACGCGTCCTCCAGAACCGCTTCTACCAGCACCTCTCGGGCACCCTCGGCGGCATCCTCGAATACATGGCCGTCGAGCGACTCTTCGAGGTCGCGGGCGACGGGCGCTACGGCCAGGTGGTGCTCGACACCCCGCCCACCCGGCAGGCCCTCGACTTCCTGGAAGCCCCCAAGCGCATCGTGGGCTTTCTCGACAGCGGCGCCCTGCGGGTTGCCTTGAAGCCCTGGTTCGACGACGAAGGCCGCCTCCGCGCCACCTCCAAGTGGGGTCCCCTGGGCCGCCGGGCCGAGCGCTTTCTGGACGACGTGGTCGGCATGGACCTGCTGCGCGACATGGCCGAGTTCTTCCAGGCCTTCGGCCCCCTCTACGAGGGGTTCCGCCAGCGCGCCCTGGAGGTGGAGCAGCTCCTCCGCTCGCGCCAGACCCTCTTCGTGCTCGTCACCGGCCCGGGCGAGGAGCGCATTCCCGACACCCTCTTCTTCGCCCGCCACCTCGAAGAAGGCGGCTACAACCTGGGCCCCATCGTGGTCAACCGCGTCCACCCCCAATTCGTGCTCGGCGGCCACATGCCCACCTCCCACGACCCGTGTCACCCCACGGGCTGGGAGCTCCTCTCCTGGTCCGGAGAACGCGACCGCCGCGGCCTCGTCGAGCTCGCCAAGCTCCTCTCCCGCGAGCAGCCCCTGGTGGACGTCCCCCTCCAGCCCGACGAGCCCACCGACCTCCCGGCCCTCGAATCCCTCGGCCGCCTCCTCGAATCCCGCTTGGGAGAATGGGAACGCTACGTCAGCCGTTCTTCCTAACGCGTTGGCGTAGCGCCCCCCTGGGACCGCCGGCATCCCTGCCGGCCCTGGATTGAAATCCAGGGCTACCGACGGTGGTCCCTGCGGGACCGCAGCGTTGCCGCCGGCCGACTTGCCCCCGCCCCTGGCGCCCCGTAGGGGTGCGGGCGTTAAGCCTGGCGTTTCAACGCCAGGAGAGGAGCCTCCCCCTCTCCTCCCCAAGCCCCATCGGGGCGGAGGCCGCGCCGCCCGAATGCTGCCGTCGCCCTTCCAGGGCTTTGGGAGATGGGGTGATGGGCTCTTTCCTGGCGTTGAAACGCCAGGCTTAACGCCCGCACCCCTACGGGGCGCCACGATGCCGATCACGACAATGCGGTGATAATCTCCTCCAAGACCTCTTTCCTGGGGAGCCGCCGCCCGCCATGGACTTCGCCACCCGCAAGAAGTACTACAACCTCTGCGATCCCAACGAGCCCCTGGACCCGGGGGACGCCCGGAACGTGGACATCGACGAGTACGGCAATGCTCGTGTCCGCGGCATCAACTGGGTGGACAAGCTGGCAAGCCGCATCGAGCTGTCCGACAAGCCTGTCTTCGAGCTGTTCACGGGGCTCAACGGCTCCGGCAAGTCCACGGAGCTGAAGCGGCTGGCCGCCCGTTTGACAGACCCTAAGGGGGCGCACCTCTTTCCGGTGCTGATCGACGCCAACGAGGTGCTCGACCTGACGAATACCATCGACATCCCGGAGATCATCGCTGCGGTCCTTCAGTGCACTGAAGCGGTCGTTTTAAAGGAGGAGGGGAAGGACCCTGAGAAGGCGATGGAGGAGGGATACCTGCCTCGCCTCTGGAACTGGCTGAGTCACACGGACGTGGAGTTGGGGAAGGGAGAATTTTCGATTCCGGGCGGCCCCAAGCTCGTTGCGGAGATGAAGACTCGCCCCTACGCTGAGGAAGCGCGTTCGCGAGACCGTGGCCGCCCACCTGACGACTTTCCTCAAAGAGGCACGGGGGGAGATGGTTCTGCTGAATGATCGGATGGTGGCGAGCTGGCTATAGCGGGCTCATCGTCATCTTCGACTCCCTGGAGAAGCTGCGGGGCATCAGCACGAACTGGCACGAGGTTCTGGAGAGCGCTGAGCGAATCTTTGCCGCGGGCGCTCCCTACCTGCGGCTACCAGTTCACGTCCTCTACACGATTCCGCCCGCGCTGGTCGCCCGCCGCTTCGAGTTCGTTCAGTTCATGCCCATGATCAAGCTCTGTAATCGAGACGGTTCTCGCTTTCAGCCGGGAATCGACGCGGTTCGGGAAATGATCCGGTGCCGGGTGCCCGATGACGTCTTGAAGGATCTCCTGGGACCCGAAGCGGACAAGCGCGTGGAGGATCTGATCCTCTGGTCCGGGGGATATCCTCGTGAGATTGTTCGTCTCCTCCGCTCGGCCTTCGCTCTCTCGGAAACCCCCATTTCGGATGAGGACTTGGAGCGGCTCATCGGGGAGATCCGGGACGGCTACCGCAAAATCGTCCCGCTGACGCCTTCCCCTGGCTGGCGCGGGTTGCACACGAGCACTACCTCACCATGGAGAACGACGGCCACAGGCAGTCTGCGGACCTGATGCTCCAGAACAACGCGGTCCTGCGGTACATGAACGGTGGGGATTGGTTCGAGCTTCACCCTGCCGTCCAGGAGATCCCGGGCGTCAAGGCGGCCAGAGAGGAACTGGCCCGGGCTGGGACTGTTGACTCCGGTGGCTGACGAGACGTCCCTCGTTTCCCAACTTCGGGGGGATTGGGGGCTGAACCATCTCCTCCAGGCCCTTGCCCTCGGTGAGGGTTTCGAGTTCCACCTCCTGGTCTGTGACAACCCCCGGGTGGCCAATGCCGTTCTGACCATCCTGGAAGAGAACGCTCCGGGGCGGGCCGTCCGGCTACAGCCTTCGGAGCGGGGGCGGGATTCCAGGTCTCCGGTTCGCTTGGAGGATTTCAAAGACATGTGGGCGGTGCTGGCGGAGACTCCCGAGGGGGTGGACTCGCCGATCGTCGTCATCGACGCCTCGAACGCGTCCGAGAGGGACGAGCCTGCCTGGCGAGAGCTCTTCCGCCGGATGAACGAGCGGCGTAACGACTTGGCGCGGCATCTCCGGGTTCCCTTGGTGCTTCTCCTGACGCCTCCCCTGGAGGTGGCTTTCGCTCACGAGGCTCCGGATTTCTGGTCCATCCGGAGCACGGCGGGGACGATTGCGCCCATTCTGATGCCCTCTGGCCCCGGGCTGGCTCGAGGTGAGGAGCCACCCCGAGTTCATGAAGATCAAGAGTACGGATTTATTGCGGAGCCCGACCGCCTACGGGCTGACGTCCAGCAGGCACGGCGGAGAGTGGAAGAGAACCCAGACGACGCCTCGGCTCTGGCAGCTTTGGCTGTTCAGTTCCTGCGTCTGGGCCGTTTCGAATTCGAAAGGGGAACGACAGGAGGAGCCAGTGCGGCTTTTGAGGAGGCCTTGAAGGTTCAGCGGCGACTTGTAGAGCTAGAACCCGAACAAGAAGACCGGCTCTTCGCACTTGCCGCGTGCTTAGTCTACGTAGGCGACGTTGAGGTGGCGCGTGGTTCCCTGGAGTCGGCGCTGTCGTCGTACGAGGAGTCTCTGGGTCTGATGCGTCGTCTCCTGTCTAAGGACCCGGATCGTCCGGAGTGGCTGCGGGACCTGTCGGTGAGCCTTATCAAGGTAGGCGATGTTGAGAGAGCGCGTGGTTCTCTGGAGTCCGCGCTGTCGTCGTACGAGGAGTCTCTGGGCGTGATGCGTCGTCTTCTGTCTCGGGACCCGGATCGTCCGGAGTGGCTGCGGGACCTGTCGGTGAGCCTTATCAAGGTAGGCGATGTTGAGAGAGCGCGTGGTTCTCTGGAGTCCGCGCTGTCGTCGTACGAGGAGTCTCTGGGCGTGATGCGTCGTCTTCTGTCTCGGGACCCGGATCGTCCGGAGTGGCTGCGGGACCTGTCTTTGAGCCTGGAGCGGATCGGTGACGTGCAGAGGGCTCGTGGTTCTCTGGAGTCCGCGCTGTCGTCGTACGAGGAATCTCTGGGCCTGAGGCGTCGTCTTTTGTCTCGGGACCCGGATCGTCCGGAGTGGCTGCGGGACCTGTCGGTGAGCCTCAACAAGGTAGGCGACGTTGAGGTGGCGCGTGGTTCTCTGGAGTCCGCGCTGTCGTCGTACGAGGAGTCTCTGGGCCTGAGGCGTCGTCTTCTTGCTCGGGACCCGAATCGACCGGAGTGGCTGCGGAACCTGTCGGTGAGCCTCACCAAGGTAGGCGACGTAGAGGTGGCGCGTGGTTTTCTGGAGGCCGCGCTATCGGCGTACGAGGAGTCTCTGGGCCTGATGCGTCGTCTACTGTCTCGGGACCCGGATCGTCCGGAGTGGCTGCGGGACCTGGTTATCAGTCTGGGACGAGTGGCGTCGGTCCGGGGCAGGGAAGACAAACAGCAGGCGATGGCTCTACTTGAGGGTGCCCTGGAAATCGCCCGCAGGTTCCGGGAAGGGTATCCCCAGCTCAAGGCCGACAACGAGGGGCTGGTCGAATATATTGAACGTGAGATCGCGCGTCTAAAATCGCAAAAGCAGAGTTAGAAGGCCGGCAGGGATGCCGGCGGTCCCAGGGGGGCGCTACGCCACAGTCAGTCCGGCCTTGGCGGAGCCCATTCCCGCCCTCCTTGCCGCATCGCGTCATAAACCCCTTGACATCCTTTGCCGCAGTGCGGTAATCTTCTCTTGTCGCGGCCGCCCGGGAGTGCCGCGCTCAACGAAGGAGGTAGCCATGATCCGGCTCATCAAGCGATACGAAAGCCGCAAGTTGTATGACACCGAGGAGAGCCGGTACGTCTCGCTGGACGAGATTGCGGGCTGGATCCGGCAGGGGCAGGAAGTGAAGGTGGTGGACAACGCCTCCAACAATGACGTGACGTCGCAGACGCTCACCCAGGTGATCCTGGACGAGGGGCGCAAGGGGACGTCGTTCCTGCCGAGCGAGCTCCTGCATGACCTCGTCCGGATGGGCGAGCGTGCGGTCAATACGGGGATGGAGCAGGTGCAGCACGGAGTCGACCGCCTCATCGACCGTCTCGGTCCGGTGCGGCGGGCCCGCGAGGAGATGTCGAGCCTGCGGGCGCGGCTGGAGCAGCTCGAATCGTCGTTGTCCGAGTTGGAGCGTGACGACGTGGGGGTGGCGGGTGTGGAACCGAAAAATGGCCGTCCCGCGGACCGGAAGGACGCGGTTCGGATGGAAACCGAAGGAGATCTCAAATGAGCCAAGCTCAAATCGATAAGACGATCGGCATGCCGGCCGTCGACCGGCTGCTGGCCACCGGCCGCAACCTGTGGCTGGCCGGCCTCGGCGCGGTGGCCGAGGTGGAGGAGGGCACGCTGAGCCTCTTCGACCGGCTGGTCGAGAAGGGCCGGCCCATGGAGGCACGGCAGAAGAAGGCCGCCGAGGCCGCGGCCGAGAAGGCCAAGGGAACGGCGAAGGGCCTGTCCCAACTCGTGCAGGACACGGTGGAGTACGAGAGCCGCCAGTTGCTGAAGCGGCTCAACGTGATGACGCGGGAGGACGTGAAGATTCTGTCCGCCCGCCTGAAGACGCTGTCGAAGAAGCTGGACGAGTACGCGGTGCGGCGCGAGGCCTCGGTGGCCGCGAAGCATGCGGTCGTCGATGCGGACGTGACCCCCAAAACCCATTCCGCGGCCAAGGCGAAGCCGGCCCCGCCGCGTCAACCCAAGCCCGCGACGAGTGCGAGCAAGAGGTAAATGCCATGGAAACCAACACCGAGAAGAACGTTCAAGACGACATCAAGGACTCCGTGCACCGCATCTGGCTGGCCGGCCTGGGCGCCCTGGCGGCGGCCGAGGAAGAGGGAAGCAAGCTCTTCAGCCGCCTGGTGGACCGCGGCCGTGACGTGGAGTCGAAGGGGAAGGTGGAGGTGGACAAGGTGAAGGCCGAGGTCGACAAGATGAAGACCAAGGCCGAGGGCACCTTCGAGAATTGGAGCGACAAGCTCGGCGAGAAGTTCGACGAGCGGCTGACCTCCGCCCTGCATCGCCTGGGCGTGCCGACCCGCGACGAGATCCACAACCTGACGCAGCGCGTCGAGGAGCTGCAACGCCAAGGTCGAGCATCTCAAGCCCCGCGTGACCCCCGCGGCCGGTCCGGAGATCGTGACCCCGGAGACCGCGGTGCCCACGCACACGCACAAGCATTCGAAGGTTGCCTAAGAGGAGGGCTCTCAGGTGGAGCGCAGCGGCAGCGGTTCCCACTCCAAGGTCCGCTCCTCCAAGATCGGACTCGCGCTCGCCGCGGGTGCGCCGGAGGGGGCCATCTATGAGATCGGCGCCCTCCGGGCCCTCGACGAAGCCTTGGAAGGCGTTGATTTCAACGACTTGTTCATCTACGTGGGGGTGAGCGCGGGTGCCTTCCTCTGCGCCAACCTGGTCAACAACCTGACGACGGCGCAGATGTGCCGCGCCATCGTCTCGCACGAGCCGGGCGAGCACCCCTTCGTTCCCGAGACCTTCCTGACGCCGGACTGGCGGTCGTACCTGCGCTCCGGCGTCAAGCTGCCCCGCCTGGTGGGCGAGGCGCTCTGGGACTGGGTCACCCACCTGGGGGATCACAGCCTGGGCGATTCGCTCATGCGGCTGGCGCGCGCCCTCCCCGTGGGTCTGTTCGACAACGAGCCGATCCGCTCCTACGTCAACAAGATCTACAGCATCAAGGGGCGTACGGACGACTTCCGGAAGCTCGGCAAGCGCTTCGTGGTGGTGGCCACGGACCTCGATTCGGGCCAGGCGGCCCGCTTCGGCACCCCGGGGCTCGACCACGTGCCGATCTCCAAGGCCGTGCAGGCGAGCGGCGCCCTCCCGGGCCTCTATTCGCCGGTGGAGATCGACGGCCGCCATTACGTGGACGGCGTGCTCCTGAAGACGCTCCACGCCTCGGTGGCCCTGGAGGCGGGCGCGGAGCTCGTAATCTGCGTCAACCCCATCGTCCCCGTGGATACCATTCGGGCCGTCGAGACGGGGGTGATGAAGAACTCCAATCTGCTCGATTTCGGCCTGCCGACGGTGCTGTCCCAGACCTTCCGCACGCTCGTCCACTCCCGCCTGGAAGTGGGCATGGCCGCCTACGACACCAAGTTCAAGGGTGCCGACGTGGTCCGCGTGCAGCCCAAGCGCGACGATTACCTGATGTTCTTCACCAACATCTTCGGGTTCTCCGAGCGCCGGGCCGTGTGTGAATACGCCTACGAGGCCACCCGCCGCGACCTCCTGGCCCGGTACGAAGAGCTGGCCCCCGTCTTTGCCCGCCACGGCGTGACCCTGCGCCGCGACGTGCTCCTGGAGAAGCGCAGCCTCTGGGACCAGGTGGCGCTCGACCGCCAGAAGGTCCGGCTGGCCAATTCAGGAAACTCCACGGTCCGCAAGCTGGACGACGTTCTCGGCCGGCTGGAAAAGCTGTTGGCGGACAGGGAGACGGAGGAGGAGGAAGGGGAGCCCCTCGCCGTTCCTGCCGCTCTCCAGACCCTCGACGACGCCTCGGCGCCGGTCAACTAGAGACCTCACCCCAATGCCCCTCTCCTGAAGGAGAGGGGCTTTGAGTTTGTCGAGCTTGTTTTCTCCCTCTCCTTCAGGAGAGGGCCGGGGTGAGGTTCTACGCCCCCTGGAGCGCCCTCACGTCGATGTCGTAGTGGCTTGCATGCCAGGAGACCCGCCCTTCGCGCAGCAGGATCGCCTGGGGAGACTGGTGCCGCACGCCCGTGCGCTCGGCCACGGCGTTCGAGACCGGCCGGGCGACCTGGATCTCGATCAGGGCGTAGACGATTCCTCCGTCCGCCGGCTGGTCCGCGGCAAATCGCCGGAACTCGTTCCAGGCCGTGCCCGAGATGGAGCAGGTCAGGCTGTGCTTGAAGATCCAGATGGTCTTGTCTTTCGCCGTCTCGAACAGCTGTTCGAGCGCGGGGACGTTCTCGATGCGCTGTATCTCCGCCATGCTGAAATTCTACCATTCCAGGGCATAGGATCTCCCCATGGCAAAACGGTCCGCGATCCTCTTCGCCCTCTCCGCTCTCCTGCTCCCGGCGGGGCTCACCGCCGTGGAACAACCCGGCCGCGAGCCGGACGGCGTCACGCTGCTGCCCAACGGCTGGCGGATCGCTCCCGCCGGGAAACACCTGGTGGTGGGCGATCTGCCGCTCGCCATGGAGGAGTCTCCGGACGGCCGGCGGCTTGTGGTGAGCAACAACGGCTACTCCAAGCCGAGCCTCTCCATCATCAACCTGGAGCATTTCACCGTGCCGGTCACCGTGCCCATGGAGAACGCCTGGCTGGGCCTCGCCTGGCATCCGGACGGAAGGCGACTCTACGTCTCCGGCGGCGGCGCGAGCACGGTCAACGAATTCCGCGTCACGGACAAGGGATTGGAGCCCGGGGCCGTCATCCCCCTCCGCAAGCCCGGCGAGACGAGCTTCGCGGCCGGCCTCGCCATCAGCCCGGACGGCAAGCGCCTGTTCGCCGTGCACGCGCTGGGGCAGCTCCTCTCGGTCGTGAATCTGGAAGCGGGGCAGGTCGAGAAAGAGGTTCCCCTGGCGGCCGAGGCCTATACCGCCCTGGTGTCGCCGGACGGCAAGACCCTGTTCGTCTCCCTCTGGGGCGGCGCCAAGGTGCTCCTGTTCGATGCGGCCACGCTGGCGCCGCAGGGCGAGGTTGCGGTGGGGGAGCACCCGAACGCCATGGTGCTCTCCAAGGACGGCGGCCGGCTGTTCGTGGCCTGCGCCAACACCAACTCCGTGTGGGTGGTGAATGTGGAAACCCGGACCGCCAGGGAGCGGATCTCCATCTCCCTGGACCCGGCGGCTCCCCCGGGCAGCACGCCCAACGCCCTGGCGCTGTCGCCGGACGGCGCCACGCTGCTGGTGGCCAACGCGGACAACAACTCCGTCGCCGTGGTGGACGTCTCCCGGCCGGTCGCGAGCACCGTCCGCGGCTTCATCCCCACGGGCTGGTACCCCACGTCCGTGCGCTTCAGCCGGGACGGCCAGCGGATCTTCATCCTCAGCGGCAAGGGGCTGGCCTCGGCGGCCAATCCGCGGGGGGGGCAGCCGGGAATCGAGGGCGCCAAGGGGCAGTACGTCGGCGAGCTGCTCACGGGGGCCGTCTCCATCCTTCCCGTGCCGGACGACACGGCGCTCGCCGCGCTGACGCGGATCGTCCACCGCCTGACCCCCGGCTCCCTGGGATCGCGGCCTGCGGCTTCCGTGCCCAAAGATTCGCCCGTGCCGGGAGGAGACCGGGAGAAATCCCCCATCAAGCACGTCTTCTACGTCATCCGCGAGAACCGCACCTACGACCAGATCCTGGGCGACGTGAAGAGCGGCAACGGCGATCCCAACCTCTGCCTTTTCGGCGAGGAGGTGACCCCCAACGCCCACGCCCTGGCCCAGGAGTTCGTCCTGTTCGACAACTTCTACGTCAACGCCGAGGTGAGCTACCAGGGGCACGCCTACTCGACCGGCGCCTACTCCACGGACTTCGTGGAGAAGGTCTGGCCCCTGTACTACGGCGGCCGGGGCGGCGACTACCTGAGCGAAGGCGGGGGAGAGGACCGCAACGCCTACGGCAACATCACCGCCCCCCAGAACGGCTACCTCTGGGACGCCGCCGCCCGGGCCGGCGTCAGCGTGCGGAGCTACGGCGAGTTCGCCGCCTCCCGGGAGCATGACGAGGCGGAAGAGAAGGCACCCGGTCCGCCCTATGAAGGGACCGTGCCCGGCCTCGAGGGAAGGGTGCACCCGGACTACCCGCCCTACGACCTCAAGGTGCCGGACAACCGGCGGGTGGACGTCTGGCTCCAGGAATTCCGCCGTTTCGAGGAGACCGGCGAGCTGCCGCGCCTGTCGATCCTCCGCCTGCCCGGCGACCACACGGCAGGCACCCGCCCCGGCTATCCGACTCCCCGGGCCATGATCGCGGAGAACGACCAGGCCCTGGGGCGCGTCGTGGAGGCCATCTCCAAAAGCCGCTTCTGGAAGGAGTCGGCGATCTTCGTGGTGGAAGACGACGCCCAGAACGGCCCCGACCACGTGGACGCCCACCGCTCCGTGCTCCTGGTCGCCAGCCCCTACGCCCGGCGGGGAGCGGTGGACAGCACGCTGTACACCACCGCCGGCGTGCTGCGCACGATGGAGCTGATCCTCGGCCTGCCCCCCCTGAGCCAGTACGACGCGGCGGCGACGCCCATGTACGGCGCCTTCCAATCCCAGCCGGACCTCACGCCCTTCACCCGCCGCGAGGCCCGGGTGCCGGTGGACGAGATGAACGCCCCCACGGCCTGGGGTGCCGCCGCCTCCCTGGCCATGGACCTCGATGAGGAGGCCGACCGCGCCCCAGACCTCGAGGCTCAACGAGATCCTCTGGAAATCCATCCGGGGAGCGGCCTCGCCCATGCCGCCGCCAATCCACGCCGGGTTCGTCCGCCCGCTGCCGGAGGAGGATGGGGAAGGGGACGAGGACGAGTAGAGGCGGCCTCATAAAGGCCGCCTCCTCGCCAGGGATTGAAATCCCTGGCTACCGACTGTGACCCCTACGGGGGCGCAAAATGCGGTCCCGCCAGGGACCACCGTGGGTAGCCAGGGATTTCAATCCCTGGCGAGAGGTGACCTCAACCCTGCCCACACTCTCCCGCTGGACCCGGATCGGGGGTATCCTTGCACCGTTCCCTGGGCAAAAAACTTCCTTCCGCTGGGGGTTGGCGTAAACGATGTCTCGTCCGTCCGTCCTGTTCGTCGATCCTGAAACCACCCGCCGCCGGGAGGTGGCCAGCGGCTTGAGCGGCTTCGGCTACGAGGTGATCCCCGCCGTGGGTGCTGAAGAGGGGCGGCGGTATGCGAAGACGCTGGGGCCGGGCATCGTGGTGGCGCCGGCCGCCCTGGTGCGCGGAGCGGACGGCGCCCTGGCCGAGCGCTTCGGCACCGCGGATCCCTCAGCCAGTGGGTCGGACCACACCCTGCTCATCCTCGGCCAAACGGACGAGGAGGGGCGCGACCTGCCGGAGGACGTCCTCTTCCTCAAGGCGGACGGCATCCGGTCCGAAGACCTCGTGCGGCGCATCCACCTCGTGCTCCTGGGGCGGGAGATCGGCGTCGAGCCGGACACGGACCTCGAATCCCTGGTGGGCGACCTGTCCCTCTTGCCGTTCCTGGAGCTGCTGCGGGCCGTCCATCGCGCGCGGCTGACCGGGCGGATCGTCTGCGCGGATGGCGACGTGACGCTTCAGGACGGCGAGATCCTCGCCGCCTCGGCCGGCCGCATCCGGGGAGTCAAGGCGTTCCTCCGCCTGAGCCAGTTGAGCGCCGGGCCGTTCTGGATCTGGCTCCGCCAACCCGCCGCCAACCTGTCAACGGATGGCGAACCGGCTGAACGGGGTGACCGCGAAATTCAGCAGGACGTGAAATCGCTCATCTTCCTCGCCCTGGAAGACCGGGTCCACGACGCGCCCGATCCCCGGGCCCGTGCCCGCGTAAACCTCGGCCCGGCCTTCTTCGAGACCCGCTTCACGGCCCGGCAGCAGGAGCTGCTGGCCGTGCTCCCCGGCTGCGTCACCGTGGGCCGGCTGCTCGACGCGCTCCCCCTCGCCACGGACGGCGAGATCGTGCGCGACCTCCTGGGGCTGAAAGAGCTGGGGATCGTCACCCTCGAAGAGCCGGAAGAGCAGGTGCGGATCGTCACCGACTCCACGTCGGACCTGCCGCCCGAGGTGGCCAAGGCGCACGGCATCCACGTCGTGCCCGTGCTCGTGCTGTTCGGCGACCGGGTCTACCACGACGGCGTGGATTTGAAGGCCCGGGAGTTCTACGAGCTGCTGGAGAAGGGGCCCGTCCACCCACGGACCAGCCCGACGCCCAAGGCGGACTTCCAGGACGTCTACCGCACCCTCACGCCGAGGAAGGACGTCGTCTCCCTCCACGTCTCCGAAAAGCTGTCGCAGACCGTCGCCAACGCCCGCGCGGCCGCGGAAGAGGGGCAGTCCCTCTACCAGGAGCTGCGCGGCGAGGGCGAACGGGTGAACCTGCGGGTGGTGGACACCGGCACCGTGAGCCTGGGCCTCGGCATGATGGCCCTCTTCGCCTCGCGCATGGCCCGGCGGGGGATCGAGCCCGACGCCATCGTGGACCGGCTGGAGGCCATGCGCGGGAGAATCCACGTGCTCTTCGTGGTGGACACCCTGGAGTACCTCGCCCGCGGCGGCCGCATCGGCAAGGCCCGCGCCCTCATGGGCAACCTCCTGGGCATCAAACCCATCCTGGGCGTGGTGGACGGCGAGGTCGTGCCCGTCGACCGCGTGCGCGGCGGCCGGGCCGCCCATCCCAAGCTGGTGGAGCTGCTGCGCGGCCGGGTCGACCCCAAGCGGCCCGTGGTGGCGACCGTCGCCCATGCCAAGGCCCCCGTGTGGGCCGACCGCCTGCGGGGCCTGCTGGAAAAGAGCTTCCAGGTGTCCGAGATCCTCATCGGCGAAATGGGGCCCGTGGTGGCCGCCAACGCCGGGCCGGGCACCGTGGGCGTTGCCCTGTTCCAGCCCACGGACGAGGAGATGGCGGTGATCCGGATCGCGGAAACCGCCTGAGGATTTCCCTTCGCCCCCCTCATCTGCTAGAAAGGTTCCCATGTCCGACGGACCGAAATACCGCCAGCGCGGCTACAAAGACTCCGATCGCAGCGACGAGCGGTCGCCCCGTCCTGGCCTGCAAGGCCCCCGCGAGAAGAAGGACGGCCCCCGCGGGCGCGGCCTGGGCGCTCCCTCCGAATCCGTCTTCCGCTGCGCCGCCTGCGGCGAGAAGCGGCTGATGATGCCGGACGAGGTCGTACCCATGGACGCCACCTGCCGCAAGTGCGGCGCCGACCTGCACTCCTGCTCGAACTGCGTCCACTTCGACACCGGCGTCCACTGGGAGTGCCGCAAACACGCCGAGATCCCCGCCCGCATCGCCAAGAAGCGGGACCGCAACGACTGCCCCCTCTTCACCCCCAAGCTCGCCCAGGAATTCGCCCGAGACAGCGACAAACCCGCCCCGGGAGATGCCCGCTCGGCGTTCGACGCGTTGTTCAAGTTCTAGCTTTAGTTCTATTTTTTCAGATTGTGCCTTGCTCGCGAACGTTTACCCTAGGCGCGCCCCCGCCCGGGCATAAATGCCCGGGCTAGGCAAAAGAAGCCGGCTAAAGCCGACTCCAAAATTGGGGACAGATTGAGTCCCCTTCAGGGGGCTTCTTCACTTAGCCCGGGCATTTATGCCCGGGCGGGGGTAGGTTCACTGACAAAGTAAGTGACCCCGAAGTTCCTCAACCATAGAATCCGGAACGAGGTGTTGAAGACCGCTGAGGTTCAGTATGCGGCAGGGTGACCGGTGGCTCGATCAGATAACTGTCACCGCGGCCCCGCCCTGGGCATAAATGCCCTGTCATTCCAAACATCTCGGGGTCTTCATGAGGGTGAGGAGGATCGTCCCGATCTGCCCTTCGAGGAGACGGCCCGCCGACGGTGCACCCGGAAAAGGCGTCGGTTGAGGACTGGGCCGTCTCTACGCAACGGTGTTGCCGTTCCAAACGGTTGGGTTGCGGGGGTGTCGAGAAAGCGCCCCCGTCACCTCAACGTTGGCCTTGGCACGATGGGTCCGTAGAGACGTCCCCAGTCCTTAACCGAGCACTTTCCGGGTCCGCAAACGGCGGGGCGTCTCCCTCGGAGGGCACACGAGAACGATTCACGGTAACCGGTTGGATCACCCGGCCCAAACAACCAAATGGAGATGTGTGGAATGACATGGCATAAATGCCCGGGCGGGGGAGTGGCCGGTTAGAAACCAGAAACGAGCTTCGGGGATGTCCGGACGAAGTCGGACGACGACCTCTAGGCTTTGGTGTACGCCGCCTGGCGGTGGGAGGTTCCCTTCCGCACCATGCGGATCTGGCCCGCCGCGGCCATCCGGCGCAGAATGGTGGACGTCACCCGCGCATTGGCCTCCTGAGGGAGGCCCTGGAAGCGCCGGTTCACGGCGGCGGTGACATCCGCCGGGCTGAATACCTCACCGCCCGGCATCTCCTCCACGACGCGATCCACCAAGCGCGACCAGACGACCGACGTGCCAGGCGGGAGCGTCTCCCGAGGCGGTTCCTTCGGCTGCGGCGGGACATGCCGGACCGCCAACGGCGCCGCCGCTTCCACCGAGCTCTTCAACGCCTCGTAATGGCGCATCAGCGCCTCGAGCTCCGCCGCATGGACGGCTCGCTGTTCCCGATGAACCGTCTCTTCGCGGGCATGATGGGCCTCCCGCTCGCGATGGAGATCGATCTGCGCCTCGAGGTTGGCCAGCATCTGCTGTACGGAAAGCTCTGTCGTCACGCAAACCTCCTGACCCACGATGTATCCATGCTACGCGCCACCGATCGATACTATGCGTCACCTAGGCATGCTACGCGCCATCTGCCGATAGTATGCGTCACCGATCCATACTATGCGTCATCTAAGGATAGTACGCGCCATCTAAGGATACAATGGCGCATAGCATCGTTACTACGCGCCATCTATGGCTGCTATGCGCCACTTGAGGCTGCTACGCGTCACCTATCGATACTATGCATCATCTAGCGTTGCTATGCGTCACCTATGGCTAGTACGCGCCAACCAAGCCTGCTATGCGCCAGCTTTAGGCCTGTCACCGCGGAAGCGCCCTCATCAGCGTAGCGCCCCCTGGGACCGCCGGCATCCCTGCCGGCCCGGCTAACTCCGTTTTTTAGAAGGCCCACGCCTATGCGGCCCAACGGGTCGCGAGAATCCAGCCCAGGGCTGAAGGCCGAAGGCCGATGCCCTGGGTCGACAGGCCCCCACAGCCCTGCGGCCTGAAGGGCCGCGAGAACTGGGTGGATCCGAGCCCATCCCGTCCCCCTAAACCACGAACACACAACGACATCCCGCCCATCCGAACCCCACGTCCTGGAATCCCTACCGCGCCGTATAACATTCCGTCGGCATGCTTATCGCTGCAGGCTGTTACCTGCGAGGGGGAGCCCTAACTTCTGTCTCTACAGAAATTTCCCTGGACCCAACCGGTTGGATTTTGCGCGTACTTAAAGGTAAACCCGCACTTTGCCGTACCGCCCGCGGCGGGCCTGTATTGACGAGGATTAGAAGCAAGCGTAGGATTGAATCTACGTGAAATCAATAAGTTGCCTCGGCAGTGGCTGTCGCTCCTTCTGGGCCGGTGGCCCGACGGTATACAATTTAAAGAAATTTGAAACGTGCCGGATACAGTTGAAGTAGGCGGTTGGGCGCACGCAATCACGGCCGTCCTGACGAGGAGTGGCGATACATAGGAGGTTGTAGGCGATGGCGAGAACGTCAAATGCGCTAAATCTATCGTCGTACGTGGATCGTTACACAAAGCTCCGTAGTTGGTGGGAGAAGGCGCGGTCGGTGATTACTGAGTCAGCGAGAACGTCTGAGGGCATCGAGCTGTACCAATTGGTTCCCGGTGACATTTGCGACGAAGTGCGCCTACGGATTTGTGGCGCTCTCGCCTATATTCGTTTTACACATAATTTTACAGTTGGCAGGCTTGAATACGGTGCGTTGCTGGTGTCTGCGGATAGCAGGCCTGTCAAATATGAGAGGATCAAAGACATTGAGTTCGACGAATTCGGCAAAGTTGACGGACATCTGCATTTTGTTTCTGAGGACGAGCAAGGACGGAGCTTTAGGCATCTACACCGGAAAACCTTGACAGAAGCCGTGCAGAAAATCGTAGAGGTATACTTTTCGGACTTTTCGGAGACTCAAGACCCGCTAGAAGACGAGAGGCAAGTCTAAAGAGCGGCGAACACCGGCAGTCGAGCGGACGAAACCGAAAACAGCGCGGTCTCGCCGCTCACTGCCCAAGCGTACTGCCGTCGAAGAAGGATTCCTAAGCAGTTGACGTGGCGAACCGAAACAGGCTAACTCTTCGCGTGCTGATCGAATCATGCCCAAAGTTTGGACCGGTTCCAAGTTCGAGATGCCAGAGCGGCTATACCGCTATAGGCCGATTGCTGCCGATAAGGATTGGATTTACCTTGAGCAGATATTGATGGGTTCTACTATGTACGGGGCGCCACCTGGGATCCTGCGAGAAGATGGATCCCTCAGACTGCCATGTAGCTGTAAATACCCGCTGCACGTTCGACGAGTTCAAACGGAGCCGCTATGGTCAAGAGGCGATGCAGCAACACCAGGAATGGTCTAAGTCCAAGCGCGATTCATACCTCCGCCAGTACTACAGGAACCTCATGAAGCCAGATTTTGGTCGTGACGTGGTTGGTACGCTTCAGCGAACCGTGTACCAATACGGTGTGATCTGCTTCTCCACAGATGGAGATATCCCCGCCCAATGGCAGAACTATGCCTCCGAGGGGCAAGGAGTCTGCCTGGAGTTCGACCCACTCAAGGATCTGGACTTCTTCAGGAAGGTCAAGCCCGTCAACTATGTCGATGTGCTCGAGCCAGCAAATGTCTTCACCGACACGATCGAAGTGCAGGTCCGCAAGCGTCTGTACACAAAACTCACTAAATATGAGAGTGAGGATGAGTTTCGTGCCCTCTTCGAACGTGGAGCTGGTCAACAAATATCTTTCAAGCCCGAGGCGCTGGTAGGGGTCAAGCCGGGCTCGCCGATGACTAGGGCGGATCGCGGTCATCTCGACGTGCTTCTCCGGCGCCGACTAGACGGAACCTAGCGCCACCTACTGTCTATTTGGCGACTTTTGGTACATTTATGAGTCTCTCTATAAGCAATGTTCGGTATCTGAAAATAACCCGTGGCTGCGATGTAAGACAATGGTTCCCATAAGAATCCTTCGCCAAAAAAGCAGCGCATGAGCTGTTTGGCACCTCCGCTACGCTCCGGTGCCAAACAGCTTGGAGCCTCTCGTCTGTGTCCAAAGCGTATGTGGTACAACTCGAGCCAGCTTGGTGCCTCCGCTACGCTCCGGACACCAACCTGGCACTTGCGTATAGCGGAGCATCTAGCCATAGTGTGGTGTTCAGAGTAGAATTGGAGCAGCCGCCGCAGAGGGGAAGCTGCATCCGTATCGAAACGTCTCGGTGGTGCGGCCCGGGGCCTCAACCGGACGGATACCGCGCTGTCGCGCGGCACCGCCGGTTAGTCCCATCAGCGTTGGGCGGCGAAGAGGAACGACATGTCTGAATGCGATCTGCGGTGTGAAGAAATGCTCGGCTTCTCGCGGTCAGAACATGATTAACATCATCCCAAATAGGAGGAGGATTCAATGTCTGAAAGCAAGGTAACTGGTCGGAAGGCAGCTTCAAGCGCTTCCAAAACACTGCATAGCAAATCAACAGGTAAGAAATCTAAAACTGCGGCAGGAAGCGCCCTTTCTCAGACTAAAGCACAGAACAAGACAACTTCAAAATCTGCTGCGACAGCTGCGTCCAAGGTTTTACGGGACAAGGACACGAGTAAGACATCGAAGTCTGCGGCAGGCAGCGCATTATCTCAGAAAGCAAGTAAAAAGACCGCTGGCAAGAAGGCTGGCAAGAAGGGTACCATCTACGGCGGTAAGAAAGCGGCGGCAAAGTAAGGCTAACGATAAGGAACTATTATGGGAGCAAAAAAGAATGAAAGTAGCCCCGCTTCGCTGAGCCTCAAAGAAGGCTACGACAGATCCGGCGAAGCTTCGGAAAAGTCAAGTGAGATAAACCGACAGCTTGCCTTTGCTGGAAAGCCATCATTTGGGTTTTGAGAACCGATAGCGGTGGTAGGCAGATTGTTCCTGATGAGTTGTTTCTTCCAGGGCTCCTCTTAGTTCTCGGCCTTTCTTTTGACTTGCTTCAATATGTCATAAGGAGTGAGGTTTGGTATCGCGTTACCCGTAGAAAGGAGAAGGCCGATATCATAGAATTCGTCGTCCCTGAGTGGATTAACTATCCAGGTGATATACTCTATTGGATGAAAGTAGTCTCGACTATCATCGCTTACTTTCTGCTGTTGCGCTTTTTAGTAGCTCAAATATTTTGAATGGCCATGTGCCTGCGATAAGTGTGAACGAAGGCCGATCGCCCAACCATGGGCCTCCAGCGGACACCTGGGCTCGCGCCCAGGTGCGCGCTGAGGCCCCAAACGTTGGGCGTAGCGGAAGCGGTCGAGGTTGAACATGAACAAAGAGTTATTCGAGCGACTCCTGTATGAAGGGGAAAACCCGACGCTTGACTTTAAGAAGGAACAGTATCGCTTTCCCAAGGCGACTGAAGAGGAGAAGTCCGAAGTCTTGAAGGACATACTAGGCTTTGCCAATGCTTGGCGCCGTTCGGAAGCATATATTATCATTGGCGTCGAAGACGTTCAGGGTGACCGAGGAAATGTCGTCGGCATCCCGGCAACCGATCATCTGCACGACCATTCGCTCCAGCAGTTCGTGAACAACCTCACCAATCAACCAGTGCGCTTCCACTACGAGGCATTTGGATTCGAGGGCAAACAAGTTGGAGTCATCCGCATCGAGGAACAAACTCGCCCGATTTATCTGAAGAAGAACTATGGAAAGTTGGTGAGCGAGAAAGTCTACGTTAGACGGGGAAGTTCAACCGATCCGAACAAGCCGGCATCAATCGAAGAGATCGCCCAAATGCGTGTGGGTTCGCTCGAACCTGCCGCTGAATTGATTGTCGAACTTGCCCATGCCAAACGGGATGATACGCTCGGACCAATCTCCTGGGACGCCGAGTTCTGCGAAATGCCGGCGACGGAAACGATTCCCGATCTGTCGCGTCCGCGACAGCAGCATGCGTTGAGCATCGACTTGTCGGTCATCGACCCGATGAATCGACCGAACGAGGACTTCTTCCGTGATCTGGCGAACTTCGAGTTTGTACGCCGACTGTTCCGACCTATACGCTTAGTCGTGCAGAACGTTGGTCAAGTCGCCGCCAATAATGTGCGCGCCGAACTGACAGTCCCGACGAACATCGGCGTGATGGTAATAGATGCTTCTGAGATCCCCGACCCACCGGCGCGGCGCGCCGAGTTTCTGAGCAATTCCGCTCTGAAAGCTATCAAGCCTGCTTTTCGACGCCGAGGCGGAGTAGACATTGACAAGAATGACGAGCGGTTCCGGGTGGAAATCGACTGTGGCGATCTTCAGCCGGGTCGCCGAGTTTGGTCGGATGTCTTCTACATCGGAACGGCAGCGAGTGGAGACCTTTCTCTGTGCGGCTTGGTGTTCGCTGACAATCTCCCCCGACCGAAGGATTTCGCAGTTACTTTGTCTATATCGGTGACGGAGACGAGTATGACAGTCGAGGAATTGTGCTCGCTGCAGAGCGTGGGATAGATTCCATATCCTCGCTTACAGCGATAGCGGTGTTTGATCAGGAGGAGAATTACTGGAGAACGCCGAACCCAGGAGGGGCGCAGGCAGACCGCCTCGATACCGCTGCCTGCGCCCCTCCGGGGCTTCCAGGGGGAGGACGGGTGTCTTGAACCCGGCGCTGAAGCGCCGGGCTTTATGCCTGCGCCCCTGTGGGGCTGAAGACGTCCTCGTCGAGGCAGATATCCGCTCAGGCCGGAAGGGGTTGACGATCGTGAGATCGCCAATCCGCTGGCGATGATTCAGGTTCTCGGTCCAAAGCACGATGGTAGAGCGAGAAGCTCCTGCGGGAGCTCGGCAGGCATAGAACCTGCAAGGTTTGCGTCTATGTCAAGAGGCTTTCAGACATAAATGTCGCAGATCTCGAGAAGCTCGTCAAAGCGTCAGTGGCCGATATGCGGAAACGATACCCGTCATGAGAGCGACTCCTGACGAGAGAGCCTTCCCCGTGGTCTGCGTGGGAGGCTCGGCTGGCGGGCTGGACGCCTACATTCGGCTGCTCCAGCATCTGCCGGCCGACATGGGCGTCGCAATTGTCATCGTGAATCATGTGAGGGAGTTGGCGACCCGGCTTCACCAAGTCCTCCCGCGCTTCACGCCGATGCCGGTCGAGCTGATCACCGAGAAGCTGCTGATTCAACCCGACCGCGTCTTCATCATTCCGGAACAGCGTGACCTGCACGTCCTGGACGGCGAGTTTCGTCTGAAGCCGATATCGAAGCCCAGAGGCTGGTCCGACGTGATCACGGTGTTCCTGCGCTCGCTGACAGAGCACTGGGACGGCAAGCTCGTCGCAATCATCGTGTCCGGCTATGACGGGGATGGGGCAGCCGCCCTCTGCGGAATCAGGGAGGTGGGCGGCACCACGATCGCGCAGAGGCTCGATACGGCGGCGCGGCCCGATATGCCCGAGAGCGCCATCGCGAGCGGCTGCATCGATTTCGTTCTCTCCCCAGAGGAAATCGCAGCGCAGATCGTGCGTATCGCGGGTTCCCCGGGTTCACACCCGGGGCTAAGGTCTGGCGCCCTCCGGGCTCAGAAACCAGGAAGAACTGGCCCGGTCAAGGCTCAGGCCGGAAAGGGTTGACGATTGTGAGATCGCCAATCCGCTGGCCATGATTCAGGTCTTCGGTCCAAAGCTTTTCGCACCGCTCCATTTGGGCTGCTTGGATCACCAGGGCATCCCAGAAAGAGACTTGGAGCGACGCTGCTACGCGAATTCCCGCGAGAAGCAGGTCTCCAGTGTTCTCTACCACGCGCCACGTGAGGTATTGCTCAACAATGGCCAGGGCCTCTTCAACGCTGAGGGGCCGTGCCATCTTGCGCGTTACTGTGACGAAGAATTCCTGTAGAACCTGAATGCTCAGCACTCCCTCTCCGGAGCGCCAGAGATCCGCGATCAAATTCCGGGCGATGGTGTGCTTGGTGCCAGCATCGCGGTCTTCGGCATAGACCAGAATGTTGGCATCAACGAAGGCCGGCACGATCGTAGAGGACTCGTCTCTGGAAGGGAGAGGGCCACCTCCAAGGTGAGAGCCCCGTTCGAGGCGCTGGAGGGCGGCTCGTCTTGCGGTCTCGTAGGCGTCATCCCTGGCTACGAGGCGAAACAGCTCTTCGCGCAGCAGAGCCGAGACAGATCGGTTGCGTCGTGCGGCCAGAGTCCGCGCCCTACGGATGAGCCGTCGTCGAGAGTGAGCGTAATGTTCCTCTGCATGGAGATCACCACCATTCCTTGGACACGCTGTTCACGTGTCGCACCCATTCTACGTGATCTTAGTCCTTGGCCCTACACCGCCGCCGTCGCCAAAAACCGCGGCACCCTCCGTGCCTTCGTCGCCTGCTCGAAGGCGTAGGCCAGCTTGATGAGCTTGGGCTCGCTCCAGGCGGGTCCCATGAACGAGATCCCCATCGGCAGGCCGAAGGCGAAGCCGGCGGGGACGGTGACGTTGGGGTAGCCGGACACCGCGGGGAGGGTCGAGCTGCTGCCGGTGGGGGAGTCGCCGTTTACGAGGTCGATCAGCCAGGCGGGTCCGCCGGCCGGGGCCACGAGGGCGTCCAGCTTGTGCTGGGCGAGCACGGCGTCCAGGCCCTCCTTGCGGGAGAGCCGACGGCAGGTTTCCAGGGCCTTCTTGTAGGCGGTGTCGGTGAGCGGCCCTTTCTCCTGCGCCCGGAGGAAGTGTTCCTGCCCGAAATAGGGCATCACCCGGTCCTTGTGGCGCTCGTTGAAGTCGATCGCCTCTTCGAGCGAGTGGACCGGTGCGGCCTCGCCGAGGTCGGCCAGGTAGCGGTTGAGGTCCGCCTTGAATTCATAGAGCAGGACGGTGTATTCGCTCTCGTCCAGGTCGACCGCGATCTTGACTGGGTCCACGATCACCGCGCCGTGGTCCTTCATCACGGCCAGGGCTGCTTTGAACATGGGGTTGACCAGCGGGTTGTCGTCCACCGAACCAGGAAGATAGACGCCGATCCGCGCTCCCTTGAGGCCGTTTGGATCGAGGAACTTCGTGTAGTCGGCCAGGGCCTTGCCGCGGCTCTCCCGCGTGGCCTCGTCCCGCTCGTCCACACCGGTCATGGCACCCAGGAGGATCGCGGCGTCCGCCACCGTGCGGCACATGGGGCCCGCCGTGTCCTGGCTGTGGGCGATGGGGATGATGCCGGAGCGGCTGAGCAGGCCGAGCGTGGGCTTGATCCCCACGATGCCGCAGATGTTCGCGGGGGAGACGATGGAGCCGTCCGTCTCCGTGCCCACGGTGGCGGCGCAGAGGTTGGCCGCGGTGGCCACGGCCGAGCCCGAGCTGGAGCCCGAGGTGTTGCGGTCGAGCGCGTAGGGGTTGCGGCACTGCCCGCCCCGGCTGCTCCAGCCGCTGGTCGAGCGGGTGGAGCGGAAGTTGGCCCACTCCGAGAGGTTGGCCTTGCCCAGCAGCACGGCCCCCGCCGCCCGCAGCCGCTCGGCGATGAAGGCGTCCCGCGCGGGGATCGATCCTTCCAGCGCCAACGAGCCCGCCGTGGTGGTGTTGCGGTCGTGGGTCGCGATGTTGTCTTTGAGGAGGATGGGGATGCCGTGGAGCGATCCCCGCGGCCCCTTCGCCTTGAGCTCGGCGTCCAGCGCGTCCGCGATGGCGTGGGCGTCCGGATTGACCTCGATCACGGCCCGCAGCTCCGGACCCTTGCGGTTCAGCTCCTCGATGCGGGCGAGGTATTTCTCCACCAGCCCCACCGCCGTGTGCTGCCCGGAACGGAGGCCCGCGCCGAGGTCGACGAGGGTCGCCTCCTCCAGGTCGAACGGAGCGGGGGAGTAGGCCTTCGGCTCCGCCATGCCGGACGCGCCGCCGGCCAGCGGGCCGCCGAGGGCCAGAACGCCTCCGGCGACACCGGCCTTCATCAGGTCTCTGCGGGTGAAGCGCATGGAGCCTCCTCCTTCAGCAAGAAGATCGATCTGGGGGGCATTCTAGCGAAACCTCGGCCTCAAACCGACGATCCAAGGACGGCAAGGACACCAAGGACGGGCAAGGACGGCAACAGGGACGGTCTGGCGCAGGTGAATTCAGCTTGTTCGTCCAGATTTCCCCCTGATCAGACGACTAGGGAGTTTCAATTCCGGCCACCACCAGAGTGAGGTCGTCGTCGAGCCCCTCGCGCCGCCCCGTCCACTTGGCGACGAGAGCCAGGAGCGCGTCGGCGATGGCGTCCGCGGGCTGAGTGGCGTGCTCTTTGAGGAAGCCCTGGAGCCGCTCGTCTCCGAGCTGTTCACCCATGGGGCTCACCGCTTCCGGGATGCCGTCGGTGAAGAGAAGAAGGCGGTCTCCGGGCTCCAGGGCGACCGAGGCCTCGGTGTACGCGGCGCGGCGCAACCTGCCGATGATGATTCCAACGTGCGCGAGCCTCCTCGACCCGGCCCAGCCGTGCCCTCCAGAGGAGCGGCGGAGGATGGCCGGCGCTTGCCCAGGTGAACCGTCCGCCGTCCAGGTCGAGGTCGCCAAAGAGGGCGGTGATGAACTGGTTCTTGAGCTTGCCGTGGAAGATCTGGTTGATCTCCGAAAGCACCCGGGCGGGGCTCGCGGCGTGGGCGGCCTGCGAGGCCACGGCCACCTTGAGCATGGCGGCCACCAGGGCCGCGGGCACGCCGTGGCCCGAGACGTCGGCCACGATCACGCCGAGCCGGCGTCCTTCCCCGGGGAGGAAATCGTAGAAGTCCCCGGCGACCTCCGAGGCGGGCACATAGCGGGCCGCGAGGTCGAGCCCCGGGATACGCGGCGGCTCGCCCGGCAGGGTCGACTCCTGAATGCGGCGCGCCGTTTCCAGCTCCTGGTGGATGGCGGCAAGCCGCTCCTGGCTCGCCGAGACCCGCCGGGCCGCGATGGCGCCAAGGCCGGCCACGAAGAGGAGGAAGCCCACGGGCTCCACGTTCTGCTCTCCCGGGATGATCCCCGCCCCGCGAAGGTTCTCGTACAGGGCGAAGAGGCCCAGGACGATGAAGCTCGCCCGCAGCAGGCTCCGGTCCGGAGTCCTCTCGCGCCCCGGGGCGAAGAGATTGGCCACGGTGACGAGGAGCGAGAGGACCACGAGAACACGGTACGGCCCCATCAGCGCGCCGTCCCCGACCCCGGCGATCTCCAGGGGAATCGCCACCGCCGCGAGCGCCGCCATGAGCTGCCACATCCGCCGCATCGACGACCGCCACCCTTGCCCGACCACCCGTTCGATGAAGAAGACGGCAGGCACGGGTATGAGATAGGTCAAGACGTTGATGAGCTTCCGCCAGCTCTCCGGGGGAAGCGAGTAGAGCGCTTCGACGGCGTCGATGTCGCAGAGGAGGCGAACCGCATAGAGGGTGCAGAGCGTGGAGAACGAGACCAGGGCGGGATCGGCGGCCCGCCGCCGCGCCAGGGCCGCGACCAGCGCCGCGAGGCCCAGCCCAAGCAGCATGAACCCGATGGCGGCGGTGGGGATCTCGCCACGGATCTCGGAGATCGGGATCAGCCCTGGCATGGTGCTCTGAGGTACGGTTTGCAGGAGGCGAAGGTTATCCGATCCACGAAACGGGATGGTATACGACCTGGGATAGACTCTGAGGCCAGGCTCGGTTGAAGGCAAGGGCGGCATGATCCAACTTCTACAGACAAAGAACTTCTGCATGTTGCGGTCCAACTCGGTTGCTTTGCAGCCCTACCAGGTGCTGGTGGGGCAAAACGCCACCGGGAAGTTCACTCTGCTCGGGGCCTTGCAGTTGATCAGCGACGTGCTGCGGAGTGGCGCACACTTCGCCGTCGAACGGGTAGCCCCCAGCTTTTACGATCTTTGTTTCGATCCCGCTGAGCCGATTGGACTGGGAGTTGAGCTCTCCGGTACCCGGCGGTCGGGAGGAGCGCCGGCTGCGGTATGAGGTCGAGATCGGTATCGATATAGAGTTCGGTCTTCGCGTCTTGCAAGAGAATTTGTTCATCTTGCCTGAATCCTACTCTGGCGACCCCGAGCCTAGCCTTTTTGGGGATGAGCTCTTCACCTTGATCCATCATGCCGTTCCCCGGCATTGGAGAAAGGTGGTCAGCAAGACGAAAGAAGGCCGAGACTACTTTCGTGACGAGAAGACGGAGTGGAACAATATGTTCCGATTCGGCTTGGATCGGGCGGCTCTCGGCAGCCTGCCTGAGGATCCAGAGCGGTTCCCGCTTTCAATTGCAGCGAGGAACGCCTTGCGTGATGGAATCAGAACGTTGCAGTTGGAAGCTACCCAGATGCGAAGTGCGTCGCCTCCGGGCTCCCCGGTAAAGATGGCACTCGACGGCTCTAACCTCCCTCATGTAGTCCGCTCATTCATGCAGCGCGATCCGGTTTTGTTCAGCCAGTGGGTGAGTCACGTCGCCGCTGCGGTCGAGGGGCTGGAGGGAATTGGAGTCCGTGAAAGGGAAGAAGACCGCCATCTCGTTCTCGAAGCAAACTTCAAGGGCCAGCACCATGCCGCAGTCCCTTCGTGGTTGCTATCTGATGGAACACTCCGCGTTATGGCCCTGACTTTGCTGAGCTACTCGGCGACGGAAGAGGATCTGGATACCTATCTGATCGAAGAACCCGAGAACGGACTCCATCCCCTCGCTATCCAGGTAGTGCATGAGGCCTTGTCTAAGCCTCCAGCCAATTCACAGGTACTATGCGCGACACATTCACCGATCTTCCTGGCCCAGACTGACCTCGAGCATGCTCTGGTCTTCCGCCGTGCTCCAGAGGGCTCCGCCATCGTTCGCCGTGCCCCCGAGATCCCTGAGCTTCAAGAATGGACCGGACGCGTGAACCTCGTGGACCTGTTCGTGACCGGAGTTCTCGCGTGATCGTCCAGGAACCGCCTTACGACATGGTGGCGCTCTTCGCCGATCTGGAGATGCTGAGGCTCTTCGAGCAGCTGATTGAGCGAGGTCAGACGGGCCGCGATTGCACCCGCCCCTTTAGGTGGTGGCGTTTTCGAGATCCGCGTCGAGATACCGTCTGGCGTGAGCCGGACCGACCTCTTGCTCCCTTCCTCCAGCAGGACTGCCGCTTCCTGATCGTTTGGGATCATCAAGGCTCGGGTTTCGAGACGCGGCCCAGCTCAGAAGTCGAAGCCATGGCGGTCGAGCGGCTCACGGGAGTCGGAGTCCCGCGGGGCCGGGTGCTCGCGGTAGCCTTCCAGCCTGAGGTCGAGATCGCATTCTCGGCGGCTTGGCACAAGGTCAAGCGAGTCGTGGCGGAGCAGAGAAGTGTTGCTCCTCCGGAGGATCTCGAGATCTTGCGGAACGCCCGCAACTCGGCTCCAAAGCTCCGGATCTCCGAGGATTTCGATGCCGCCTTGGCCCATCATCCGAAAGAGCTTTTCGAGGCCCTGGTGCGCCTCGTACACCTTCGCCGCGCTCCAAGCCTGTACACGCGGATTGGCGAGAAGGCCTCTCTGCGAGCCCTGAAGAGCGAATCCGCCATCCTGAGAATCGCCAACGCCATTTCCTCCTGGTTCCCTCCAGGTGTGGAGGCTTCATGAAAAGCCTTGCCCTCGTCCTCCTGTCCTGTTGTCTGGCTTTTCCCCTCCAAGCCGAGGACCGTTCCCTCCACCTCGCCATCGGCGATCCCGCCCGCAAGGACAAGGAGTCCCCCTTGGTCCTGGACGGCATCACGGATACCCGCAAGAGGGACGTGGTCACGCCGGCCGAGATGGCGAAGCGGCTGGCGGGCGTGCGGCTGGTGCTGGTGGGGGAGAGCCATACGGACATGGACTTCCACCGCGCTCAGCTCCGCGTGGCCGAAGAGCTGGTGCGCGCGGGGCGCCCCGTGTTCCTGGGGCTCGAGATGTATCCCTATACCCAGCAGGCGTTCCTCGATCAGTGGGTGGACGGGTTGTTGACCGAGGAAGGGTTTCTTCAGCTCTCCCGCTGGTATGAGAACTGGGGTTACAACTGGAATTATTATCGCGACATCTTCCTCTTCGCCCGTGATCACAAGGTGCGGATGTTCGCCGTCAACGCGCCGCGGGAGGTGGTGACGGCGGTGCGAAAGAAAGGTTTTCAGAATCTCACGCCGGAGGAGGCCGCGCGCATTCCGAGCCGGATCGAGGCTTCGGACGCCGATCACCGGGCCCTGTTCCAATCCTTTTTCGACGCCGATGATCCCCTCCATTCCGGCATGACGGAGGAGCAGTGGGGCGCCATGGTCTCGGCCCAGACCACGTGGGACGCCACCATGGCCTTCAACGCCGTCAAGGCCCTGGAGGCGCATGGGACGCCGGAGACCGTCATGGTGGTGCTCGCCGGCTCCGGGCACGTGGCCTACGGCGTCGGCATCGCCCGCCAGGCGCGGACCTATTTTCCGGGCGTCATCGCCACGGTCGTCCCGGTGAACGTGCGGGACGCGGACGGCGCCGAGGTCAAGGCCGTCCAGGCCTCCTACGCGGACTTCCTCTGGGGCGTGCCGGCCGAGTCCGCGCCGCTCTATCCCTCCCTTGGCCTTTCCACGACGCCCGTCGAAGGAGAGAAGGCGCTGAAGGTGATCTTCATCTCCGAGAAGACGCCCGCCGAGAAGGCCGGTTTCCAGGCGGGGGACGTGCTGGTCACGATGGACGGCGCGCCCGTGCCGGACAAGGAGACGCTGAACCGGCTGGTGGCGGGCAAGAGCTGGGGGGACGAGTCGAGCTTCACCGTGAAGCGCGGGGGCGAGACGGTGACGCTTCGGATCGCATTTCGCCGGTAGGCCGCCTCCAGTGAATGGCGCCCGCCTTGTGTTGGAGGCGGGTTCTTTCCCGGGAGGGCTCGGGTGCTCCTGCCAGCGAGCACAGGCAGCCGTTTCTTTCCGAGCCCCTTGATCTCCCTGGGAAAGTCCGTGCGCTGGAGGATGGCACGCAGCTTGACATGGAATGGATCTGCACGGTCAATCAAGACCCACTCTATGAGGAGGGTGAGCCATGTTAGGTCTTCTGGCACAACTGGTAAGGGGTTATTTTTTCTCTCCTGCGGCATCCTTGATGCCCAACACCGTCTACGATGTCGATCTGAAACAGATCACGGCAACCGTAATCGTTTCTTTTCCCTCCCTGGATTCGAAGGATCCCCGGTTAGCCATACCCGGCATCTGCGTTCCAGGACCAGGGCCGGGGAATCCCCCCGCCAACTGGACCGTGATCTGGACTCTCGTGCCAGGGCAAAACTGCAGCTCGGCGACTTTTCAGTCAACGGAAGGGATCAAGCTTCCTCCAGATGACATGCCGGGCAGAGTCTTCAAGCGAGGGTCTAGCCCGGATGGATCGGACAAGTGGACGGTCAAGTTGGAGAACGGCGCTGAGAGCGCCAACTCGTTCAAATACGTGATGAATATTGAGGCCGTGAAGAAACTCGACTCGCAGCCGCGGTTTTTCAGTCACGATCCAACGATCGCGGTGGTCACCGATCCGATCGACGGTTGAGCGTGAGAGCCTGAAACTGTGGCTCGCTGCGCAGAGGGTCGAAGAAGGGCAAGGCGAAAAAGTGGGGCGCGATGCCGTGACTTGCCGCCTGCCGGGCATGGAACAGCGCCGAGCCACGGTCGCCGACCAGGATGTAGACGACCGCAGCCTCAGAGGCGAGCTGAGCGTTGTCCGGTGTCATACGGAGCGCTTGCTGGATGGTCTCGACAGCCTGGACGGTCTGCCCCAGATGGGCGAAGGCCTGGGCTCGGACGGAGAGGAGCTGCCAGTTGCCGGCGGCCAGGGTGCGAGGATCTTCGACGATGCGGAGATAAAGCTCCCGGGCCGCCGCTTTCCGGCCAGCCAAAGCGAGGCAGTCGGCAAGGTTCAAGCTGGCGGAAGGATCGCCTGGTTGGAGACGGAGGGCCTCGCGCAGGCTCCGCTCGGCGTCCCCATAGCGGCGGACCAGGAGCAGGGCAGAGCCCAGATTGGTGAGAGCCTTGGGGCCGGGGTCCCGCCGCGCGGCTTCCCGGAACAGCGCAATGGCCCGGTCGGGATTCCGCAGCAGCTCGATCTGGGCCAGCATCAAGAGGCCGTTGAACGTTGCCGGGAGACCGCTCGAGGAGTTGCTCGAGGTGGAGCCGTGCTTCGTCGAGCCGGCCCTGGCGGTATTCGGCGATGGCCAGGATGAGGAGCGTCTGCCAGGAGGGCCGCAGGCGGACGGCTTCGGCCATCTGCCTGAGAGCTTCATCCGGCTGGCCCCTCTTCTCCGCGAGCTGGCCACGCCGCAGGAGGCTGCCCGCGGGGTCCAGCTCTTCCATCCGCGCGAGCACCCGCTCGGCCTCGTCGAGATGGCCAGAGTCCAGATTCAACAAGAAGAAGATGTCGAGCGGCTGATAGTCGTCGGGGGCGATGCGGCGGGCCTCCTGCGCGACGGCCAGCCCGTGCTCGAGATATCGGGAGGCTCCCGTATCGAGGTAGAGCTTGCGGGCCACCTTGGCCTCTAGCACGCGGGCGTCGAGAAAGCTCGGAGCCCTCTGGCGCAGCTCCTCGAGCCGGGTGAGGATCTCGTCCATGTTCCCGGAAGCGGCGAGGCGCCCTCGGAGAGCGAGAAACGTCCGGTAGTCCTCCTCACCGATATCGAGCTGCTCGAGCCGGGGTACGCGCAGGCCGTGCTCGGCATAACCCTGCCGAAGCGACGCGGCGACGGCGTTCGCGAACAGGCGTGGGTCGGAGAACGGCAGGCGTAATGGGGACGACCAGAGCACCCGGCCGTCGGCACCATTCAAGCGGCGCAGGCTCACCTGGCAGAGATCGCCCGTGCAATCAGCCTGCGAGGCCACGACCTCGCCGGCGGCCACGGCGTGTGCGATCTCCTTGGGCGTTCCCTTGACAGCATTGACTTGCGCGGTATCGAGGGCCGCCAGGCCGTCCAGGGCTGCCACCGTCCGCAGCAGGGCTGCTTGAAGGTTCAACCTTACCTGGGCAGCATCATCTGGAAACAGAGTCCCCGAGACCTCCGGCTGGAGCACGGCCACGTAGACCAGCGGCTTGGGCTTGCGCAGGAGAAAGAAGGCCGCGGTCCCCCCGGCTGCCAGCAGGAGGACGGCCGCGGCGAGCCAGGGCCAGAGGCTTCGGTTGCGCCGCCGCGCCGCGAACGGGGCGGAGCCGGAGCTGCCGGAGCTGCCGGAGCTCCCAGAGGCCGGCGGCCGCCAGCTCGGCCAGGACGGCGGCCGCGTCCGGATGGCGTTCGCCGGGCTCCTTGGCGAGGGAGCGGGTGGCGATCCGCTCCAGGGCCTCCGGAACGTCCGGACGGAGCCCGCGCAAAGCCGGCGGATCCTCGTGGAGGATGGCATGCACCATGCCCTTCCTTTCACCGCCGAACGGGCGCTCCCCGGCCAGCATCTCGTAGAGCACGGCACCGAGCGCCCAGAGGTCCGAGCCGGGCCGCTCTCCTCGCCATGGAACTGCTCCGGCGCCATGTAGGCGGCCGTTCCCACGGCAAAACCCTTCTCGGTGACGGTGGGGGAGTCCACCCATCTGGCCAGGCCGAAGTCGAGCAGCTTCACCCGCCCGTCGGGCAGGATCATCACGTTGTCGGGCTTGAGGTCGCGATGGACGACGCCGGCGGCGTGGGCGGCGGCCAGGGCCGAGGCGAGCTGGCCGCGCGATGGCCGCGGCTTCGGCGGCCGGCAACCGGTGCCCGGGTTCGGCTCGCCAGGCGGGCGGCCAGGGTCTCGCCGTCGTAGAAGGCCATGGCGATGAAGCGCCGGCCCTCGTGCTCGCCGATCTCGTAGACGGTGCCGATGTTCGGGTGATCGAGCGCGGCGGTGGCCTGGGCCTCACGGCGGAAGCGGACCTCGTCCCGGGCCGTGGCGGACCGAGCGGAGGAGAGGAACTTGAGCGCCACCTCGCGCTCCAGCTCGAGGTCCACCGCCTGGTAGACCACCCCCATGCCGCCGCGGCCGAGCAGGCGCAGGACCCGGAAGTGGGAGATCTGGCGGCCGAGGATCGGATCGTCGTCCAGTTGGGGCCGTGCAACTTCCACGCGGGTCTGCGAGGGGCAGGGCCGCGCCGCAGGCCCCGCAGCGCGAGTCGAACTCGGAGTTGCTCTGGCCGCAGGCGGGGCAGAGGAGAGCCTGCATCAAGCCTCCTCCGCGGGCGCCGTCCCCACGGCGATGGCGGACCGGTGGCGGGCCAGCAGCTTCTGCAGATAGCTCCGGTGAAGCCCCGATTCCCGGGCCGCCCGCGAGACGTTGCCGTCGCAACGCCGCATCAGCTCGTCGATGAAGCGGCGTTCCACCTCGGCCACACTGGCCTCGCGGGCCTCGTTCAGCGACTCGCCCGTCAGCTCCTGGAAGACCAGCTCGGGCCTGGGACCGTCCCCGGCGGCGTCCGCCATCTCCGGCGGCAGGAGGTCGAGGTCCAGCTCCGGACCGCGGGCCAGCAGGCAGGCCCGCTCCACGGCGTGGGAGAGCTCGCGGACGTTGCCGGGATAGCCGTGGGCCAAGAGCGCGCGCTCGGCGCGTGGCGTCCAGCGCGGCTTCTCGCCCGGCCGCCGCCAGTGCCGGCGCAGGAAATGGTCGGCGAGCAGCAGGACGTCCCCCTGCCGCTCGCGCAGCGGCGGCAGCTTCAGGTCGAGCACCTTGAGCCGGAAGTAGAGGTCTTCCCGGAACCTCCCCTCGTGGGCCATCTGCCGCAGGTCGCGATGGGTGGCGGCGACCACCCGCACGTCCACCTTTTCCGTTTGGTCCGGAGCCGAGCCTCTGGATCTCGCCGAACTGGAGGAAGCGGAGCAGCTTCGCCTGCGCTTCGACCGGGATCTCGCCCACCTCGTCGAGGAAGAGCGTGCCGCCATGGGCGGCGGCGAGCCGGCCCGGGCGGTCGCGCTTGGCATCGGTGAACGCGCCCGGCGACGTGGCCGAACAGCTCGGATTCGAGGAGCGTCCCCGGCAGGGCGGCGCAGTGGACGGTGACGAACGGCGTGCCGCGCCGCGGGCTGTTGACGTGGAGTGCCCGGGCGATCAGCTCCTTGCCGGTGCCGGTCTCGCCCAAGACCAGGATGGGAGCATCCGCCCCGGCGACCTGGGCCACGACCTGAAGCAGTTCGACCATGCGGGGATCGCGGGTGACGATGCCCGCGAAATCGTGCTGGGAAAACAGCTCGCCTTCCAGGCTCCGGTTGCGCCGCCGCAGGGCCTCGCGCTCGCTCGCCCGCAGGAGAAAGAGCCCGGCGATCTCGGCGAGCTTGGAGAGGAAGGCGCGGCTCTCCTCGCCGAAGCTGTCCACCCGCTCGCGGTTCTCCAGATAAATGACGCCATAGACCTCGCCACCGTGGCGCAAGGGGGCCACCAGAGCGCAGCAGAGGCCGATCAAAAGGGCGCTCTCACCCGAGCCGAAGCGGTCGTCTTCGATCAGGTTCGGCAGATAGATGAGCTGCCCGGTCTCGACCGCCTCGCGCACCAGCGTGCGGCTGTACCGGCGCTCCACCGCCGAGCGCTCCTCGCGGGCATAGCCAACGTCGAATTTCTGCTGAAACGAGCCTTCTTCGCGCACCACGACGAAGCCCGTCTCCGCGCCGCACCGCTCGACGATGTGGCGCAACAGGACCTCGGGCGCCCGCTCGTCGTCCTCCTCGGCCAGGAGGAGCTTCGAGATCTGGAACAGCTCCTCGTAGAGGTTCATACCCCCTCTGCCTCCAATCGGTGACACCTGCCTCTGGGAACAGACAGAGCTTAACCGATCCGCGCGCCAAAGTCTTGAGCGGAGGGAAAGCTGGTACTCAGGGTGGTCCGAGCCCCGGAGAAGAGGAGAGAGGCCGATCCTCGCTCGTCGATACCACCGCAAGCTGACGGGGATCTTCGTGAGCGGGTCTTCGTGAGGGGCCTGCCTTCGCCGAGTGGCAGCACTGGGTCCGGAGCGTGGCTGAAAACCTTATATTTCAACGTTTTACGCGGCCGGCCGCTTCTGGCAGGAAGGTTGCTCCCATAGAAGGCTGCCGGCAAGGAATACCGACCGTGCGACCGCCAAGGAGATTGAAACATGGCCAGTTTAAACGGCATTCCGGAGAGAGATTGCTTATGAGCCTGACAGATATCTTCCGACCCACCAAGCCGCGCAAGCGAACCATCAACGTCCGCGTCATGATCGACACGGATTCCATACCCCGGGCTGCGGACCGTCCCGGAGATGCCGCAAAAGCCACGAGCATCGCCAAGGACCAGGCGCACATGGTCGTGACGGCGAGCCGGGAAGTCGAGAACCAGGGCACCGGAGACGTCACTTTCGAGGCCGGAGCGGGTGACACCCTTCGATTTTTCATCTCGTCCGGATCGAACAATTTCGAAGTAGCCGTCTTGCTCGTGGACGTCCAGGGTGCCGGTGGTGACGAGATCCTGACAAGCTTCACGAATCAGACACTGAAACAGACGGTCATTGCTCCCCAATCCCTTACAGACGTGCTTCCTGCACGGAACATCCAGAAACAGTTCCGGTTCTGTCAGTGCGTCGTTAACAGTGAGGGAACCGGGATCTACGACCTTGTTTTCGCGCTTTTCGACCGCAATGAGGACGGTCAACCTCAATTGATCGGTCACTACCGGTGGGCAATGCAGCTCACTGCCAACTTTAACAGGAGAAAATCATGAGCAAGTCCATCAACGTTCTCATCACGATCGACACGGACCGGGTGAAGAAAGACAACCCGACTCCCAGCAAGGACTCGACCAAGCCCACTCCCATCGCCCACACCTACGGGTACATGGTCGCCTCGGGGACCACCGTCAACTCAGGCCAGGGTACCGGCGACCTCGATTTCAACGCCCTCGTCGGCGACACCGTACGCGCCTTCGCCGTCTCCGGCTCGGACAACTTTGAAGACGCGGTCCTGCTCTACGGCATGCCGAGGTTCACGGGCGACCAGGTGATGTCGAAATTCAATTACCAAAACTTCGAGAAGTCGACCGTCGTAGCCCAGGGGACGGACGCTCCGCTGCCGGCCCGGATCGTGGACGAGGAGTTCTGGTTCTTCCAGGCCAACGTCGTCAAAAAGGGGAAGGAAGGTTACATGGTGCAGTTCGCCCTCTACATCCGCGATCTCACTACGGGGCAGCCCGTGCTCTACGGCTACTTCCAGTGGGATCCGACCATTCGGGTCGCCGGCTGACCCCTACTGAACGGGTCCGCAACGCTTCATCAAAAGAAGGCGGTGACAGTCTGGCCTATCCGCCATTCTCGATGTTGGTCACCCCGGCCGGCCGGCCGGGGTGACAGCGTCAACAGGCTTAGGTCCAAGCTCACTCGATCCAAGAGGCGCAAATTGCGAAATCTACTCACCTTCGTTCTTCTTGCAGGCTCAACGGCTTGCTTGAGCTGCTTGGTTCCTGCGGCTTCTTTTGCTCAGGCTCCGGCACCCACGCTTCTTGACATACCAGCTGACCCATCTTCCGGCGGCCCACCAGAAAGAGCACCGCTGCCCAACCTCATGTCGAGCCGCGAATTTCAGCTATCCCTTCTTATTCTCATATTCGGTGTAGTCATAGTCGTTATTCAGTATCTGCTTCTCAGGGGCGTGGTAAGGCAGAAAACCGAGGTCATCTCCCGTACATACACCGTCACACTGATCATTGTAGGGACCATGTTCTTGATCACGGCCGGCTACGACAGCGAGCAAATATCCCCTGCGATGGCTCTTTTCGGAACCATAGCAGGCTATCTGTTGGGCCGAATTGACCAGCAAACACAACTTAAACCAGAGGAGGACGGCAAATGAAAGCCAGGAAAATTCAAATCGCGGCCGCAATCACGTTCAGCTTGCTGATGATGGAGAGCCCATCCCGTGGACAAGAGCCTGAATATGGAGTAGACAGCATTGGCTCTCAAACCATCGGGTTGATCAACCCATACTCACGCCCGATTAATGTCGTGATTGGGGGAACGCAGTACACATCAGAAAATAACGGCATGATGGAGTACGAGTGCCATGACCCATGCTATGTCAGTTTCAATCCCAAGCTGGGCTCTTACAAGGTCGAGGTAGGCAGTGGCTACGAAATCGCTTGGGACACCACCGCGAAAAGGTTCTATCCGAAGAAAAGGCGGTAACGCTGGCATCCTCGTTGAGGGAGGCGGGCGCCTGTTGCAGATTGGTGCCGCCTCGGTTCCTGCCTCCCCTCGGCTTCTTGAGCAACTCCTCAGCCATTGCTGCGTTCACCTGCGACTCCGAATACTTGATCTCCACGAACATCTCGTCGTTCTGCGAGGCTGGTCTGAGGGGTTCTTGCCTGCCTTCAATCGGTGACACCTGACTCCGGAAACAGGCAGGCTTGAATTTTCGATCAGCCATCCCGTGCTTATCGAATTCGCGGCACCGGCTGCAATTGCTCGAAGGCAGGCTGATCGATCGAGAATCATATTTCTCCAGGGAATATACGCTGGATCGCGGTTGGCACCACCTTCCCGTCCGGCCGTTATCTGCTGCGTATCGAGCCCGTCCAGGCCGCTCGCCTGCGGCTTGTCGTCCCGCCACCGCGGGAAATCCTCCTCAGCCCCAGCGAGATCCGGAGTGGGCTCGATTGGATGGTCGAACGATAAAACTGCGGCTGGCGGCGGCACCGGTTGAGCGGGCAGCCGCCCATCAGCGAACGTCGCTGGAGAAGCGCTTCAGTGGAATCAATCCACCGAGACGCTTCGCTTTCAGTATGTATTTATCGTCGGCGGTCACGAGCGTACGGTCGTATTCCAAGGCTACTGCATGATAAAGAGTGTCAAAGAGGTGATGGTTCAGTTCTTTCGCTAGACGGGAGGCCCGCTTCAGAACGACCACGTCCGTCGTAACTGGAAATTCCATCAGGTCGAAGAGCTCGACGCTCTCTTCCGCGGTCTCGGGGCGGAGACGGGTTAGGACGGCGGCCACTTCGGCCAGCCAGTGAGGGGGCTGGAGGATGCTCACCTTACCGCTCTCGATGGCCGCGAGCACGGCCAGAGCCTCCTCCTTGTGGTTTTCCGTCTCACCGTCAGGCAGAGCCCATTTGACGATGACGCTGGCATCGACGACCAGGTTCACGACCGGCCAAGCTGTCGCGCCCGCCGAATCTCCTCGTCGGAGGCCGGGCGCTGTCGTTGGCGCAGTTTCAGCAAAGCCTCGATCGCCGCGGCGCGAGTCCGCTGGCGCTTGCGCTCCTCGACTGCCTGTTTCATCAGAAGGGTGATCACGGCACTCTTGTTTTCATGGGCGAAGGTCTCCTGAAACTCTTTCTTTACCTCGTCCGGAACGCTGAAGTTGATGGTTGCCATGGTCTCTCCCTTGGTGAAATCCTCGACAATAAGAATACCACCAAGTCGCGGTGTCGAGGAGAAACAACGCTCGGCGTCCCAGTCCTCATCGATCGGAGCCATGATGTCGCCGCAAATCTCTAGGGAGTCACAGTGGCGGCCGAAAAGGGAGGTGGCATGGTCATCGATAGTGCGCATAGGCCCTCCCGTCCAATGATGGCATTGTAACCGGGCGAGGCCTCCCGAGACCTCACCCGGCTCGCCCGGCCGTACTTCAGCCCCCGGCTTCTTGAACAACCCCTCATCGACCGGCGCGTTCACCTGCATCTCCGAAAACTTGATCTCCACGTACGGCTGGCCGTTCTGCGAGACGTTGGTCTGGAAGGGGATCTTGATGCCGGAGACCTCGCGGTAGTCGGTGTAAACGGCCTCGGTCGTCTGGCCGTTGGAGTCGAAGGCCACCTGGACGACGAGGCTCGTCTGGGGATCGAGGGAGAAGCGGGTGGCGTGACCCTCGGCGTCCGCGACCTCGACGACCTTCACGGGCTTGCCGGCGACGTCGCCGTCCGGCAGCAGGCGGGCGGTGTAGCCGGGTTTGCCGGCCTCGCGCAGGAGGTCGAAACCGTAGAGCTGCTCCTCCTTGCCCTGGGCCGTGGTGTCCTGGATTTGGGGTCCCATGCTCATCCAACCCGTGGTGCCGTCGAAGACCTGGACCATGGTGCCGATGGGGAGCTGAAGCTCGGTGCGCTCCTTGTCCGGCAGCACACGGTAGCTGATGATCGAGGAGATCGTCATCGGCTGCGGCATGCCGGGCGGGGTGACCGAGCCTGCCCCTTTGGAAATCTGGGTCTTCTGCTCCAGAAACGCCTTGCCTCCCAGGGCCGCCTGGGCCTTCTGGGCCAGCTCCAGGCCCTGGGCTTGATCCCCGGCGGAAGCGGCCGGCTTTTCCATCTTGGCTTTCCTGAGGTCGGCCCGCAGGAAGTCGACCTCGCCGGCCGGAATGGTCTCGAAGGCGCCGAACTTCTTCTGGAGCGCCTCGGAGAAGGCCGCGGCGTTGCCCACCAGCACGATCGCCATCTCGTCCGGGTGGATGCGCTCCTTGGCGAAGCGCTGCACGTCGGCGGCGCTGACCTTCGAGATCTTGTCGTTGTACTCCTCCAGGAACTCGCGGCCGTAGCCGAACTTCAGGGCCTCCAGCACCTTGCCCGCGATGCCGTTCGGGGTCTCGATCTCCAGAGGGAACGAGCCGGTCATGAAGGTCTTGGCGAGGCCCAGCTCGGAAGCCGGCGCCGGCTCCTTGCCGAGGCCGCGGATGACGTCGAGCGTCACCTCCAGGGCCTCCAGCGTGGACTCCGTCTTGGTGGAGGTGTTGGCCTCGAACCAGCCCGGCTGGGTGGCCTCGGTGAACTCGCTGCCGGCGCCGTAGGCGAGGCCCCGCTTGCGGCGCACCTCGTCGAACAGGCGGGCGGACGGCGTGCCGCCGAGCACGTTGTTGTAGACGCGCTCCACGTGAAGGTCCGGGTCGCGGAAGGCGATCGCCACCTGGGCCACGCGGATCTCGGTCTGGACGGCGTCGGGTTTGTCGATCACCACGATCCGCCGCTTGCCCATCTTGGCGTCGACGGCGGGAATGTCGGCCGTCTCCCCCTTCGGCCAGGAGCCGAAAGCCTTCTCGGCACGGGCGAAGGCGTCGGCCGGCTTGACGTCGCCCACCACGGCCAGAATGGTGTCGTTCGGCACGTAGCGCCGCTTGTGGTACGCCACGAGGTCGTCGCGAGTGAGGCCGCGCACCGAATCCGGCGTGCCCCCGGCGGGGTTGCCGTAGGGGTGGCTGCCGAAGAGCGCGCGCTGGATGGCGTTGCCCGCCAGGTACCCCGCGTCCTGCATGTTGATCTGGAGGCCGCTCAGGGTCTGGCGGCGCCAGCGGTCCAGCTCCTCGTCGGGGAAGGTGGGGTGGAGCACGACGTCGGAGAGGAGGTCGAACCCGAGGTCGAGCTGGTCCGAGGTGATGGCGGCGTTGGCGTAGCCCGACTCGATGCCCGCCGTGGCCCCCAGGTTGCCGCCCACGAAGTCGATGGCCTCGGCGATCTGCTGGGCCGAGCGGTTGGTTGTGCCCTTGGTCAGGAGGTCGGCGGTGGCCCCGGCGACACCCGCCTTGCCGGCCGGCTCGAACGTCTTGCCGGCCTTGAGCAGCATGCGGATGGAGACGAGAGGCTGCTCGTGCTGCTCGATCACCACCACCCGCAGGCCGTTCGCGAGCGTCTTCTGCTCGAAGGCCGGGAACTTCACCTCCTTGGCCGGCGCCGGAGGGGGAGGCGTGGCCTTGGCGGCGGGGGCCTGCGCGAAGAGCGCCGGAGCGGCCAGAAGCAACAGGCCAAGGAGAAAGGTCTGGATGGAACGCATCTTCATGGCTTCTTCACCTCGTTGCCTGCGGGGTTCGCGGGGTTCGCCGGGTTCGCCGGGCGCATGGCCTCGGGGAGCATGTAGACCGCGCTGCGGTTCTCCGTGTTGAAGTAGGTCCGCGCCACGCGCTGCACGTCGGCGGCGGTGACCTTTTGATACTCGGCGAGCTGCCGGTTGACCAGGGTGACGTCGTCGAGGATGACGGCGGCCTGGCCGATGGCGTCCGCCTTTTCCTGCGCGGTCTGGCGCCCGAAGACCAGCTCCGAGATGAGCTGGTTCTTGGCCTTGGCGAGCTCACCCGCGGACACGGGCTCGCTCTTCAGCCGGTCGATCTCGGCCTGCAGCTCCTTTTCCGCGTCCTCGGGCTTCTGCCCGCTCTGGAGGAAGGCGTAGAAGAAGAACACTCCGGGATCCTCCAGCACGAACGCCTGGCCGCCGGCCCCGAGGGCGATCTGCTTGTCGTACACCAGCCGCTTGTAGAGCCGCGAGCTCTCGCCGCCCGAGAGGATGTTGCTGGCCACTTGGAGCGGGTAGACGTCCGGGTTGATGGCCTCGGGCACGTGGTAGGTGAGCACGATGGCCGGCAGCGGCGTGTTCGCGTGGTAGTCCGTCGCGCGGCGCTCGGCCTTCTGCGCCGGCTCCTGGACGATCTCGCGGGGGATCGGCTTGCCCTGGGGGATGGTGCCGAAGTACGTCTCGGCCCACTTCTTCACCTGGGCCGGGTCGAAGTCGCCCGAAACCACCAGCGTGGCGTTGTTGGGCACGTAGTAGGTGGCGTGGAAGTCCCGCACGTCCTGAATGGTGGCCGCGTCGAGGTCCGCCATGGTGCCGATCGAGAGGATCCGGTAGGGGTGGGTCTTGTAGGTGTTCTCAAAGACCACCTCGAGGAGGCGGCCAAAGGGCGGATTGTCGATCCGCAGCCGGCGCTCCTCCTTGACCACCTCGCGCTCGGACTTGAAGTTCCCGTCCGACACGTCGAGCGAGCGCAGCCGGTCGGCCTCCATCCACAGGATCCTCTCCAGGTAGTTGCTGGGGAAGGACTCGTAGTAGACCGTGGTGTCGAAGCTCGTGCCGGCGTTGTAGACGCCGCCGATCGAGGTGATGAAATTGCGGTGCTCCTCGGCCGCCAGGTTCGCCGAGCCCTTGAACATGAGGTGCTCGAACAGGTGGGCGAAGCCGCTGCGCCCGGCCCGCTCGTCCTTGGAGCCGACGTGGTACCAGACCTCCACGGCGGCCACGGGCACGGAGTGGTCTTCGTGCATCAGCAGCTTGAGCCCGTTGCCCAGGGTGTGCTCCTGCACGTCCATCTTGGGCGGCGTCACCTTGAGGCTCTCCCCGGCCGGGGCCTGGGCCGCCGTCTTGGCGGCGGCGGGAGCCGTCAGCGCCAGGAGGAGGACCCCGGCGAGACGCGTGATTTTGGATTTGAGCATCCGGATCTCCTTCAGAAATTGAAGGGGTGAGTCTATCGCGGTTGCCCGTGGCCGGACCCTCGGGATAGCGTATCGCCCATGAACAGACGGTCTCTTCCCTGGATTGCAGCCTCCCTCTTCGCCCTGTCCCTGCCGCTTCTCGCCCAGGAGCCGAAGCCCGCGCCCGAGCCGATTCCCGCTCCGCCGGACCTCGCCGCGGCCCCGGCGGACGCCCAGACCACGGCCAGCGGCCTCGCCTCCAAGGTGCTGACGCCCGGCACGGGCACGGACCACCCCATCGCGACCGACCTCGTGAAGGTCCACTACACGGGGTGGACCCAGGACGGCAAGGTGTTCGACTCCTCGGTCCAGCGGGGCCGGCCGACCGTCCTCCCCATGGAGAAGGTCATCGCCGGTTGGAAGGAGGGCCTCCCGCTCATGGTAGTGGGGGAGAAGCGGCGCTTCTGGATCCCCGCCAAGCTCGCCTACGAGGGGAGTCCGGAAAAGCCCCAGGGCCCGCTCGTCTTCGACGTCGAGCTGATGGAGATCCTGCGCGTCCCCCCCACGCCGGACGACGTGAAGACCCCGCCCACCGAAGCCTCCAGCCATTCCTCGTCGGGATTGGCCTGGAAGATCCTGAAGCCGGGAACCGGCACCCGCCATCCCAAGGCGAGCAGCACCGTCCGGGTGCACTACACGGGCTGGACCTTGGACGGCAAGATGTTCGATTCCTCGCTCGCCCGGGGAGCCTCCAAGACCTTCCCGCTCACCAAGGTCATTCCCGGCTGGACGGAAGGCCTGCAATTGATGACCGAAGGGGAAGCCCGCCGCTTCTGGATCCCCAAGAAGATCGCCTACCGCGGCGCCCCGGACAAGCCGGAGGGGATGCTGGTGTTCGACATCGAGCTGCTGGAGATCGTGAAGGAATAGGCCCGTGCTAGGCTTTTGACGATGCCCCAACTACTTGGCCTGCGGGTTCAGAACTATAAGTCTCTGTCCGACATCAGTCTCGGCCAAGTCGGGTATGGCCAGGGTGACCCACTTCCGCCCTTGAGCTGTTTCATCGGACCCAACGGCAGCGGGAAATCGGCGCTGCTGGATGCCTTCGGCTTCATGGCCGACTGCTTGCGTGAGGGGGTGGAAGCCGCGTGTGACAAACCTCAGCGTGGCGGCTTCTCCAAGGTGAGGACTCAGGGAAGTCAGGACGCCATTCGCTTTGAGCTTTACTACAGGGAGACCCCCCTCTCGCGGCCGATCACCTACAGCTTTGCCGTCGACGAAAATAGCGGTGTACCCGTCGTCGTGGTGGAGACTTTACGACAGAGGCGCAAGGGACAGAAACATGGCAGGCCTTTCCCCTTCCTTCATCTCGAAAAGGGAGAGGGGCGTGTCTGGGCTGGTGAAGGAACCGAGGACGAAGAGGGCGCGACCTCGTTGGAAATCGAGCTCGATGACATGGGACGACTGGGTATTACGACCCTTGGGCAATTGAAGGAACACCCACGCATCGTAGGTCTCCGCTCCTATATCGAGAGCTGGTATCTATCGTACTTCGTCCCGGATGCGGCTCGTACTCTCCCCGTTTCCGGAGCGCAGAAGCACTTGGATCGCACGGGAGAGAACCTCGGCAACGTCGTGCAATATCTCGAACGGGCCCACCCGGACCGTTTTCAGAAAGTCCTGGAGCGCATCGCCAGGAAGATTCCCGGGATCCAGACGATCTCTCATGAAAGGAGCCCGGACGGCCGCCTTCTCCTGCGGTTCAACGAGCGCGGCTACCTGGATCCTTTCTATCAGCAGAGCATGTCGGACGGCACTCTGAAGATGTTTGCCTATCTGCTACTACTTGAAGACCCTGAGCCGCGCCCTTTCATTGGCATCGAGGAGCCTGAGAACGGCCTGTACCACAAGCTTCTCGAGGACTTGGCGAACGAGTTTCTCCGGCATGTAGAGGAATCGCGGGGAGCAACCCAGATTCTGGTCACCACTCATTCGCCCTATTTCGTCGACGCCTTGAAACCCAGCCAAGTCTGGCTCATGGAAAAGGACGAGAATGGGCATACCCAGGTGAAGAGGACCGCTGACCTGCCTATCATCGTGGAGATGGTGAAGGAAGAGATCCCTCTTGGAAGCCTCTGGTACAGCAATCACTTTGAGGAGAGGTTTGAGAATTGAGACTGCACGTCTTGGTGGAGGGTCCATCCGAGGCGGCATTCCTGAGAGGTTGGTTCCCTCGTTTTCTGCCGCGCCATGTCCTCTCCGTCATTCAACATCGAGGTAAAGGGAGGCTGTCTGGAGACCCGTCCAGCGCTCCGAGCCTCAGACGGGAGGGGCTGCTGGATCAGCTTCCGGCCAAGCTTCGAGCCTATGGGCGCGCCCTCGACCCTACGACGGATCGGGTTCTTGTCTTTCTCGATCTTGACGAAGATGACTGCGGTGAGTTGAAGCAGCGCCTGCTTCGAGTGCTCGATGCCTGCGACCCGAAGCCTGTCGTCCTATTTCGCATCGCCATCGAGGAGACGGAGGCGTTCTACCTCGGAGATCCCCAGGCAATCAAGAAGGCCTTCCCTCAAGCGAACCTGCGCAAGCTCAAGACTTACCAGCAGGACAGCATCTGCCGCACATGGGAGGTGTTTCGTGACGTCGTGGGCGCCCAAAGAGAGGACAAGGTGCGATGGGCTGAAAGGATGGGGCCTCATCTCAGAATCGAATGGAGAGGGAAGGAGGCCAATCCTTCTCCTTCTTTCCGACAATTCTGCAAGGGTCTTCTGGTCCTGGCTGGCGAGCCCATCGACTGAAATATCCAGCGAAGGGAAGCTCAGCGAGTTCGGCCGGCCGGTGCAATCGGCAACGGGCGGACCCGGATTCGCGACTGCTCGAACACGAGCACCGATCCTCGGGCGAGATCCTGCTCGATAGCCGGGAGATTCGCCAGGAGAAGGGCGACCTGCTCCTCTGGGCGTCTTTCCGTACCACGCCGGAACAGGATGACGGAAGGCTTGGGCTCGTTCCGTACGGCCAGGAGAGTCCCAAAGTCAGTATCCGCGGAAACGATGACGCGATCCTCATCACGTGCCCGATCGAAGATTTCAGCGTCGTCGGCGGCCTGCATCCGGTAGTCGCGCACGTGAATGCTGTCATGGCCTACCTGCCGCAGGCCTTCAGCGACGAGGGGAGACAGCGCGTTGTCGATCAGGAATCTCAAGAAGCCGCTCGGAGGGGCAACTCGCGTTCCCGGACGGCCTCCGCTGCAAAGCGGAGAGCCTCGCGGATGTCGTCCCTCTCCAGATCCGGGAAAGCCTCCAAGATTTCCTGCTCGCTCATCCGGTCCGCGACCATGTCCATCACGGTGGCGACCGGAATCCGCAGGCCGCGGATGCAGGGCACGCCGCCCATCTTGTTGGGGTTCACGGTGATGCGCGTGAAGATCATGGATGCCTCCTTTCGGCGTCAGGTATTGTAGCGCTTCCCATGCCCCCCTCCGAGCGCAAAGCCCCACCCCCGCCCGATCCCGAAAACGGCCTGTGGCAGGGGCGGTCCGTGGCCCGGCGGTTCGTCTCGCCGGACGGCCTGACCATCCTGGTGGGACGGACGGCGGAGGACAACGACGTGCTGACTCTGCGCCTGGGGTCTCCCCGGGATTTCTGGTTCCACGTGGCCGCCGAGTCGGGCTCGCACGTGGTGGTCCGGAACCCCGAGGGGCTGGACCGCCTGCCGAAGGAGACGGAACAGCTCGCGGCCTCCCTCGCGGCCGGCTACAGCAAGGCCAGGAAGGGTGGGCGGGTCGCCGTCCACGTCTGCCGCTGTGAGGACGTGAGCAAGCCCCGGGGGTTTCCGCCCGGCAAAGTCCTCCTCGACCGCTTCAAGAGCATCCAGGCCGCGCCCTGGCGCCCGGACGCCGGCAAGGCGGTCTAAGAGGCTACAGAGACTGCAGGATCACCGAGGCGCCGCTTCGGGCCACTTCGCCCGGCGCGTCGATGTTCAGGGCCTTCACGACTCCGTCTTCAATCACCGCCGCGTAGCGCTGCGAGCGGATGCCCATGCCGTAGTCGCGGGCGTCGAGCTCCAGGCCCGTGGCGCGGGCGAAGTCGCCGTTGCCGTCGGCCAGGGGTACGAGCTTGCCGGCGACACCTTGGTGCTGAAACCAGGCCGAGAGCACCTCGACGTCGTTGACGCAGGTGCAGGCCACCTCGTCGGCGCCCCGGGTCTTCATGTGGTCGGCCAGCTCGATGAATCCGGGGAGGTGGTGGTCGGAGCAGACCGAGGTGTAGGCGCCGGGCACGGCGAAGAGCACCACCTTCTTCCCCTTGAAAAAGTCGTCCGTGGTGACCGTTTGGATCTTGCCGTCCACGACCGTCTGCAGCTTCACGCTAGGGAGCCTGTCCCCGACCTGGATCGTCATTCCGTTCGTTCCTCCTCGGCCGGGATCCTATCAAACGCCATTTCAGCGTTTCCCGGAGAAATGCTTTGGGCACCCCCGCCACCCTCATCAAAAGCCGAGGCTGGATCTCTGTTTTTGATTTGGGAGGCTGGTCATGTTGAAGCGCCCGTCGCTGGTGATGCTGTTCCTGTCTTTGTCCTTTCTTACCTCCATGGCCGCCCTGGCGGACGACCCGCCGGAGGCCAGCCGCGTCGAGTTGGTCGACGCGCAAGGCCGCCCCGCGGAGTACTTCCTCGAAGGGGGCCGGGTCCACGTACAGGTGGTGGATCCCTTGACCGGCTCTCCGGGGTTCCCCGACACGGTGGAGGTGGCCCTCCAGGCCGACCTCTCGGGGGACCAGGAGAGCGTCACGCTGACGGAAACCGGGCCCTCCACCGGGATCTACGAAGGCTCCCTGGATCTGCGGTCGGGGCCGGGAAGCTGGAACAACGGGATCCTGGAGACGGCGTTCGACGGGCCTCCCTATCACTTCGACACCGTGCGGGCGGCCTATGACGGCTCGACCGACGCGGTGGAGATGCTGGGGTCGCTGACGTCTTTCGTGGACGCCTACGGCAACGAGACCGAGGCCTATCCGGTGGGGGTGGCGGTCCGTGTGCGGGTGGAGGACCACAACGTCAACGACCCGGCCCATTACGACACGGTGGGAGTGACGGTGACCTCCCTGGCCACGGGCGACGCCGAGGGGCTGGCGCTTCTGGAGGTGGCCAAAGACAGCGGGATTTTCGAAGGCACGGTCGCCACCCAGGCGAACGGATCGGCCTCTCCCTCCGACGGCTACCTCCAGGTGCAGGAGGGGGAGGAAGCCGAGGCCCTGCACGTGGACTCGAACGGCGCGACCGCCTCGGGGGACCGGGCGCGGGTCGAAGCCGCGTCGGTCTCGTTTCTCGACGAGGCCGGCCGGCCCACGGCGGTGCTGCTGGAGAACGCCCTGGCCCGGGTGCGGGTGATCAGCCTGGGAAACAACGGCAACCCGGGCGTGGCGGAGACTGTGCAGGTGCAGGTACGGTCTCTGTACACCGGAGATCAGGAGGATCTGGTCCTCACCGAGACGGGGCCGGACACCAGCCTCTTCGAGGGCTCGATCCATCTCGCGTTCCTCTCCACGGCGTTTCCGGGCGACAACTTGCTGGAAGTTTTCAACGAGGGGCCGGACTTCCCGGGTGACCAGGTGACGGCGAGCTTCGGGCCGTTCAGCGCCACGGCCCGCACGGTGGGTGCGCGGGTGGTGTTCATCGACGGCTTCGGGCGGGAGGCCATGGCGTTCCCGATTGGCGCGCGAGTGCGGGTGCGGGTGACGGACCCCACGCGCGACAGCCCGACGGTCCGGGACACCACGTACCTCAACCTGAGGGCCTGCCAGAGCGACGAGGAGACGATCCAGCTCACGGAGACCGGTTTCAATACCCGGGTCTTCGAGGGGGAAATCCCCAGCGCGGCGCAGGGCACGGCTCTGGGCGACGGCACACTGCAAGGCCTGGAGGCCTGCCTCCTCGAGGCGATCTACTTCAGCCCCAACAGTCCGGCCACGATCAAGGCCGTGGCCGCGTTCACGGGCGGCGAGGTGCTGTTCGTGGACGCCCAGGGCCAGCCGGCCGGCGTGTTCCTGGAAGGGACGCGGGCGTACCTGCGGGTGGTGGACCCCGGCCGGAGCGGCACGGTCCAGGTGGACGTGACGGCCGAGCTTTCGAACGACCAGGAGCTGGTGGCCCTTCAGGAGACGGGACCGGGCACGGGCGTCTTCCTGGGCTCGATCGAGCTGCGGTCCTCCGCGCAGGGAGTGCTCCACGACGGACTCCTGGAGACGTCGGAGGCGCAAGGACCGCCCCACGAATTCGAGACGCTCCGGGCGGTCTATCAAGACCCGGAGGGAGATTCCTCGGCCACGGCCTCGACGCTCAACTTCCGGGTGCATTTCATCAATGCCTTTGGGTCCGTGGTCACCACCTACGCCCAGGGCTCGCGAGTGTACGTGCGGCTGGAGGACCACAACTCCAACGACCCTGCCCACTTCGATCAGCGGGGCGTGACGGTGCGCACCAGCCAGGGGGACGAGGAGCCCTTGCTGCTCCTGGAGACGGGGAAGACCACGGGGATCTACGTAAGCTCGCTCAGCCTGGACGGCACGGGGACGCCGACCTTCGGCGACGGACGCCTGCAAGCCGGCCCGGGCAGCGACCTCGACGCCCGGATCGACTACCAGTTCAACGCGTCTCCGGCCCACGCGCGGGTCGAGTCCGCGGGGATCTCGTTCATCGACGAGGCCGGCGTCCCCACGGTGACGCTGCTGGAGAACGGCATGGCGCGGGTGCGGGTGGTCAGCCCCGACCAGAACGGCAACCCGGGCTCGGCGGATTCGCTGAGCGTGATCCTGCGGTCTTTCTACACAGGGGACCAGGAAGACTTGACGCTGACCGAGACGGGGCCGAACACGGACGTCTTCGAGGGCTCCCTCCGGCTCGCCTTCAACTTCTCGCCCAGCCCTGCCAACGGCGTCCTGGAGACGGCCGACCAGGGTCCGGAATTCGCCGGGGACCAGGTGACGGCGAGCTTCGGCCCCCATAGCGCCACGGCGCGCACGGCGGGGGCGCGGGTGGTGTTCATCGACGGCTTCGGGCGGGAGGCCTCGTCGTTCCCTCTCGGCGCCCCGGTGCGGGTGCGGGTGACCGACCCGTCGCGCAACTCGCCTTCGACGCGGGACGACACCTACGTCAACCTGCGGGCCTGCCAGAGCGACGAGGAGTCGATCCAGCTCCTGGAGACCGGCTTCAACACCGCCGTCTTCGAGGGACAGATCCCGAGCCGGGCTCAAGGCCCCGCGGTAGGTGACGGCACGTTGCAGGGGCTGGAGCTGTGCCTCATTGAGGCGGTCTACTCCAATCCCAACAGCCCCAACACCACGCGGGCCACGGCCACGTTCACGGGTGGCGAGGTGCTGTTCGTGGACGCCCAGGGCCAGCCTTCCGGCGTCTACCTCGAAGGCACCCGGGCCTTCCTGCGGGTGGTGGACCACGGCCGGAGCGGCACCGTCACGGTGGACGTGACGGCGGAGCTGTCGGCCGATCTGGAGCCGGTGGTGCTCCAGGAGACGGGGGCTGGCACGGGCGTCTTCCAGGGCTCGATCGAGCTGAGGAACGGCGCGCAGGGATTGCTCGGAAATGGCATCCTGGAGACGTCGGAAGCCGCCGGGCCGCCGCATGAGTTCGAGACGCTGCGGGCGGGCTACGAGACCCCCGAGGGAACGTTCTCGGCCACGGCGTCGACGCTGAATTTCCGGATCTGGTTCCTCGACGGCTACGGGTCCGTGGTGAGCAGCTACGCCCAGGGCTCGCTGGTCCACGTCCGGCTGGAGGACCACAACTTCAACGATCCCGCCCATTTCGACCAGCGGGGGGTGACGGTCCGCACGAGCCAGGGTGACGAGGAGCCGCGGTTGCTCCAGGAGACGGGCAAGGCCACGGGAATCTTCGAAGGCTTCCTGAGCCTCGACGCCGCGGGCGCGCCGAGCCTTGGCGACGGCCGCTTGCAGGCCGGCCCGGGCGACGACCTGGACGCCCGGATCGACTACCAGTTCAACGCGTCTCCGGCCCACGCGCGGGTCGAGTCCGCGGCCATCTCGTTCATCGACGAGGCCGGCATTCCCACGGTGACGCTCCTCGAGAACGGCACGGCGCGGGTGCGGGTGGCCAGCCCGGACTCCAACGGCAATCCGAATGCGGCGGATACGCTGAGCGTGATCCTGCGGGCCCTCTACACGGGAGACCAGGAAGACCTCACCCTGGTCGAGACGGGCCTGGCCACGGGCGTCTTCGAAGGCTCCCTCCAGACCCGTTACAACTTCTCCTCCAGCCCGGCCAACGGCCTGCTGGAGACCTCGAACCTGAGCCCCGAGCTTCCTCGGCGACCAAGTCACCGCGAGCTTCGGTCCGTTCAGCGTCGCCGCCCGCATGGCGGGCGCCCGGGTGGTGTTCATCGACGGCTTCGGGCGGGAGACCTCGTCGTTCCCTCTCGGCGCCCCGGTGCGGGTGCGGGTGACCGACCCGTCGCACAACTCACCCTCGACGCGGGACGACACCTACGTCAACCTGCGGGCCTGCCAGAGCGACGAGGAGTCGATCCAGCTCCTGGAGACCGGTTTCAACACCGCCGTCTTCGAGGGTCAGATCCCGAGCGCCCTGCAAGGACCCTCTCTGGGCGACGGCACGTTGCAGGGGCTGGAGCTGTGCCTCATCGAGGCGATCTACTCCAATCCCAACAGCCCCAACACCACGCGGGCCACGGCTACGTTCACGGGTGGCGAGGTGCTCTTCGTGGACGCCCAGGGCCAGCCGGCCGGCGTCTACCTCGAAGGCACCCGGGCCTACCTGCGGGTGGTGGACCACGGCCGGAGCGGCAACGTCACGGTGGACGTGACGGCGGAGCTGTCGGCCGATCTGGAGCCGGTGGTGCTCCAGGAGACGGGGGCGGGCACGGGCGTCTTCGCGGGCTCGATCGATCTGCGGTCGGCCTCGCAGGGATTGCTCGGCAATGGCATCCTGGAGACGTCGGAAGCCGCCGGGCCGCCGCATGAGTTCGAGACGCTGCGGTTGTCCTACCAGTATCTCGCGGCGGTGTATTCGGTGGCGACGGCCTCTACGTTGAATTTCCGGACCTGGTTTATCGACGCCTACGGTGCCGTGACCACCAGCTACCCCCAGGGCTCGCGGGTCTACGTTCGCCTGGAAGACCACAACTTCAACGACCCGGCCCATTTCGACCAGCGGGGCGTCTCGGTGAGCACCAGCCGGGGCGACCAGGAGCCCTTGCTGCTTCGGGAGACGGGCAAGGCCACGGGAATCTATGAGGGCTCGATCGACCTGGACGGCGCCGGCTCGCCGAGCTTCGGCGACGGGCGTTTGCAGGCGGGTCCGGGCGACGATTTGGACGCCCGGGTGGATTCGCAGCTCAACGTCGCTCCGGCCCGGGCGCGGGTGGAGACTGCGGCGATCTCGTTCATCGACGAAACCGGCGTGCCCACGGTGACACTGCTGGAGAACGGCGTAGCGCGGGTGCGGGTGGTCAGCCCGGACAGCAACGGCAACCCGAATGCGGCCGACTCCCTGGGCGTGCAGTTGCAGGTCCGTCTCACCGGCGACCAGGAGGCCTTGACCCTCACCGAGACAGGTGCGGACACGGACGTTTTCGAAGGCGCCATCCGCCTGTCCTTCGCGGCCTCGTCCAGCCAGGCCAACGGCGTGCTGGAAACGGGCAACCAGGGTCCGGAATACCTGGGCGACGAGGTGACGGCGAGCTTCGGGCCGTTCAGCGCCGGCGCGCGCACGATTGGTGCGCGGGTGGTGTTCATCGACGACTTCGGGCGGGAAACCACCACGTTCCCGCTTGGCTCGCGGGTGCGGGTGCGAGTCACGAACCCGACGCTCAACGGTGCCGGCGGTGGCTTGGAGGAAGGCTACCTTCTGGTGTCGGACTGCCAGGGTGACCAGGAATCCATCTCCATTTTCGAAACGGGCTACAACACCGCCGTCTTCGAGGGGTCGATCCTGAGCGGCTCGCAAGCGGTCACGCTCTACGACGCCGTCCTGCAAGGCACGGAGCCCTGCCTCATTCAGGCGTCCTATCCCCTCCCCAATGCTCCGACGGTTCTCGAGGCTCAGGCCTCGTTCACCAGCGGCGAGGTGCTGTTCGTGGATGCCCAGGGGCAACCGGCGAGCGTCTTCCTGGAAGGCACGCGGGCCTACCTGCGGGTGGTGGACCACGGCCGCGGCGGCACGGTGTCCGTGGACATGACGACGGAGCTGTCGCTCGACCAGGAGCTCGTGGTCCTTCAGGAGACCGGGGGGGGCACGGGCGTCTTCGAGGGCTCGATCGAGTTGCGCTCCACTCCGCCGGGAACGTTCCAGAACGGCGTGCTGGAGACGGGGGAGACTGCGGGTCCACCCCATGAGCCTCGAGACCCTGCGGGCGGTCTATCAAGACACGGCGGGCTCCTTCTCGGCGACCGCGTCGACACTGAGCTTCCGCATCGGGTTCATCGATTCCTACGGGTCTGTGGCGAGCAGCTACGTCCAGGGCTCGCGGGTGTACGTGCGGTTGGAAGACCACGACTTCAACGATCCGGCCTCGTTCGACCGGCGGTACGTGACGGTGCGCAGCAGCCGGGGCGACGAGGAGCCGATGGAGCTGCTGGAGACGGGCACGGCCACGGGACTCTTCGAGGGTTCCATCGAGCTGGACGGCGCCGGCTCGCCGGTCTTCGGCGACGGGCGCTTGCAGGCAGGTCCGGGCGACGAGCTGGACGCCCGGGTGGATCCGCAGCTCAACGCCGCTCCGGCCAAGGCGCGGGTGGAGGCTGCGGCCATCTCGTTCATCGGCGAAACCGGCTTGCCCACAGTGACATTGTTGGAGAACGGCGTAGCGCGAGTGCGGGTGGTCAGCCCGGACAGCAACGGCAACCCGAGCGTGGCGGACTCCCTGGGGGTGCAGGTGCGGGCTCTCTACACGGGCGACGAGGAGGCGTTGACCCTCACCGAGACAGGTGCGGACACGGACGTCTTCGAAGGCGCCATCGGCCTGTCGTTCAACGCCGGGGCCATCCAGGCCAACGGCTTGCTGGAAACGAGCAACCAGGCTCCGGAGTATCTCGGCGAGCAGGCGACGGCGAGCTTCGGGCCTTTCAATGCCGTAGCCCGCACGGTGGGCTCGCGGGTGACGTTCCTGAACCTCCGCGGCCAGCCCGTGACGTCCTACTCCCTGGGCGCCACGGTGCGGGTACGGGTCGAGGACCCGTCGCACAATCAGTCCCCGGCCGCCGATTCGTTCAATCTCCTGGTGGATTCGTCCGACGGTGACCAGGAGGACATGACGGTGACGGAGACCTCGCCTGCGAGCGGGATCTTCGAGGGCTCGGTGCCCACCCCGACGTTCCTTGGACCGTCCGGGGACGGTGTGCTCACGGCAGGAGCGGGAGCCATCGTGCAGGCCACGCCCCCCCACTTCAACACTCCGACCTACACCGTGGCGCGGGTGGCCTTCCTGAACAACCAGCCTCCGCAGGCGGTGAATGACACGGTCGAAACCCTCGAAGAGCAAGCCGTGAACGTGCCTGTGCTCGGCAACGACGCCGATCCGGAAGCCGGTCCGCTGACGGTCGCCGGCGTCACGCAGGGTGCGAAGGGATTCGTGGCCGTCAATCCGGACGGCACGGTGGCCTACACGCCCAACGCCGGGGAGACGGGGGAAGACACGTTCACCTATTACGTAACGGACGTCCACGGCGGTGAAGCGGCCGCCACGGTGACCGTCACGATCGCCCCCTTGAGCCATGCGCCCGTGGCCAATGACGATGCGGTGAGCGTGGACGAGGACGGCATGGCCTACGTCGAGGTTCTGTCGAACGACAGCGATCCGGACGACGACTTCCTGAGCGTCGAGAGTGTGACGCAGGGCACGCACGGGTCGGTTTCGATCAATCCGGACAACACGGTGAAGTACACGCCCGCTCCGAACTACAACGGCGCCGATTCGTTCACCTACACCGTGACGGACGGTACCGGCGAGACCGACATGGCGACGGTGACGGTGACGGTGTCCGAGGTGAATGACCCGCCGGTGGCCGTGGACGACGTGATGACCACGAACGAGGATACGAACGGGACCTTGAACGTCTTCACGAACGACTCAGATGCTGAGAACGAGGCCCTGACGGCCCTGAGCGTCACGTATTCGGATCACGCCACGGCCTTCCTGGCGACCAACGGCGATCTGGTGTACCAGCCCAAAGCGAATTACAACGGTCCGGACGTCGTCTTCTACACGTTCAGGGATTCCCGGGGCGCCACGGCGACGGGCACCGTGACGATCACGGTCACCCCGGTCAACGACGCGCCCGTGGCAAGCGCGGACTCGACGAGCGTTGCGGAGGACGGTACGGTCAACGTTTCCGTCCTCACGAACGACACGGACGTGGACAATGACACGTTGACGGTGGCGTCGGTAATGCAGGGCGCCGGCGGAGTGGTATCGATCAATCCGGACAACACGGTGAAGTACACGCCCGCGGCGAACTTCCATGGCAGCGATTCGTTCACCTACACGATGTCGGACGGCAACGGCGGGACCTCGACGGCGACCGTGACGGTAACGATCACTCCGGTCAACGATGCCCCGGTGGCGAACGCTGACTCGGCGAGCGTGGCCGAAGACGACAGGGTTGATGTCGCGGTCCTTTCGAACGACACCGATCCAGAAAACAACACTCTGACGGTGACGGCTGTGACGCAGGGTGCGCACGGAACGGTTTCGATCATGCCGAATAACACGGTGAGGTACGGGCCGGCCTCGAACTACAACGGCAGCGATTCGTTCACGTACACGGCGTCGGACGGCAACGGCGGCACGGCGACGGCGAGCGTGACGATGACAATCACCCCGGTCAACGACGCTCCGGTGGCGGTGAACGACACGGCGACCGTGGCGGCGGGGTCGGCGGTGACCATCTCCGTGCGAGCCAACGACGTCGACGTGGACGGTCAGACCCTCACGATCACGGCTGTCACGCAGGGCACGCGCGGCAGCGTGACGATCAACGCGGGCCAGACCGTGACCTACACCGCGACACTCTTCGTGGGCAACGACAGCTTCACCTACACCGTGTCGGACGGTGCCGGCGGCACCGCGACGGCGACGGTCACGGTGACTCTGACGCCGCCCACGCGCTTCACCACGGATCTCCAGGTGCGCTACGACTTCGACGAGGGGAGCGGCCTCGCCGTGAACGACACCTCGGGGGTGGGTACTCCGTACAACCTGTCGATCTCGGCACCGGGTGCGGTCACCTGGTTGACGGGTGCACTGTCGGTCAATTCGGCCGTGGTCATCTCGAGCCTGTCGGCGGCAACGAAGGTGACCAACGCGGTACGTTCCAGCAACGCGGTGACGGTGGAGGCCTGGGTCGCGGCCGACAACCTGACGCAAACCGGACCGGCCCGTATCGTCTCGATCAACAAGAACTCCACGCAGTCCAACATCATCTTCGGCCAGACCGGGAACCGTTACGAGACCCAGACGAGGACCTCCTCGGGCACGAGAACGCAGCAGACCCCGACGAACAGCGCGAGCCTGAGCCTCAAGCACGTGGTCTACACCCGGAACAGCTCAGGCCTGACCGTCACGTACATTGATGGCGTCCAGGTGATCAGCACGACGGCGACCGGGTCGATGTCCAATTGGGATACCAGCTTCCGCCTGGCCCTCGCCAACGCCATCGGCGGCGGCAAGCCCTGGGTTGGGGACCTCCACCTGGTGGCCATCTACAGCCGGAGCCTCTCCAGCACGGAGGTGCAACGGAATTACCTGGCCGGGTCGAACGGTCTCTGAGCCGAAACACGAAACAACCGGGCCATCGCTCTGAAAGCGGTTTTGCGATGGCCCGGTCCGAGGAAAGCAAGTCAGCAAGAATTACCAAGACGGCGGCCTCCCTGGACCTCTACTCTCACGGAGTCAGCTCTTCCCAACCTGAGCCGGAGCTGACGAGGTCAAACCAAAACGGATCGAAGGAGGTCCCAAATGAAGAAGATGACCAACAAGCTGACCCTGAACCGCGAGACCCTGCGTGCGCTCACCCCGAGCGAGGTCACAGGTGTCGCCGGCGGTGTGACCAACGGCACCGCCTGTACGTCCGGCAGCAACACCAACGCGACCTGTGAATCCTGCGTCGGGTGGAGCTGCAAGCAAGGGGAGTGCTGAGCCAGCCTGCCAGCCTTCAGGTTCTCCGGCCATCCGCCTGGATGGCCGGAGGCGCCTTCCTTCGGCACTCTTGCAGGGGCGCCCCTGCACCTACTTCCCTGTGTCCTTCCAGCCGGTCCACCCCGGCCCTCGGACCACCCGCCCGGCGGCGGCTCCGGTGGGCTCGCCGTCCTTGAGCACCTGGACGCCGTTGACGAAGACGTGCTTGACGCCGGTGGCGTATTGGTGGGGTTTGTCGAAGGTGGCGTGGTCCTGGACCTTGGCGGGGTCGAAGAGGACGACGTCGGCGAAGTAGCCGGGCTTGAGGAGGCCGCGGTCGCGGATCTTGAGGTTGGAGGCGGGGAGGCTGGTGAGCTTGCGGATGGCTTCTTCGAGGGGGATGACCTTCTCGTCCCGCACGTATTTGCCGAGGACGCGGGCGAAGTTGCCGTAGGCGCGCGGGTGGGGGTTGGACTTCAGGAAGACGCCTTCGGTGGCGGGCGCCTCGGCGTCGGAGCCGAAGCTGAGCCAGGGGAGCCCGATCTGGCGGCGGACGTTGTCTTCGGACATGAGGAAGTAGACGGTGCCGACGCGGCTGTCGTCTTCGATCACCAGGTCCATGGCGGTTTCTTCGGGCGACTTGCCGCGCATCCGGGCCACCTCGGCGAGGGTCTTGCCGGTCAGGGGCTTGAGCTTGTCGTTCTTGAAGGCCGACGAGGAGGATCTTGTCCGGCCCGGCGGCCACGAAGAAGTTCTCCCAGGCGTCGGTGGGGGTGGCCATCTCCTTCTTGACCTTCTCGCGGATGGCAGGGTCTTTCAGGCGGCTCGATCCAGGCGTCGAGGCCGCCTTCCTGCACCCACGGGGGCATGGAGGCGTCGAGGCCGGTGGCGCCGGCGGTGTAGGTGTACATGTCGGCGGTGATCTCGAGGCCGGAGGCGCGGGCGGCTTCGATCTTCTGGATGGCGGCGTCGAGCTTGCCCCAGTTCTGCTGGCCGGCGGCCTTGAGGTGGTAGACCTCGGCGGGGAGCTTGGCGCGGCGGGAGATCTCGATCAGCTCGTCCAGCGCTTCGAGGAAGCGGTTGCCTTCGCTCCGCAGGTGGGAGATGTACATGCCGCCGTACCTGGCGGCCTCCTCACAGAGCGCCACGAGCTCGTCCGTCTTGGCGTAGAAGGCAGGGGCGTAGATGAGCGAGGAGCCCACGCCGAGAGCGCCTTCTTCCATGGCCTGGGCCACCAGTTTGCGCATGCGCGCCAGCTCCTCGGGCGTCGGCGGCCGGTCGGCGTAGCCCACCTCGTGGATGCGCAGAGTGGTGGCGCCCACGAAAGAGGCCACGTTGGGGGCGATCCCCTTGGCCACGAGCTGATCGAGGTACTCGCCGAGGGTGGTCCAGGTGACGGGGTACTTGATGTCCCCCTGCTGCTCGACGGTCTCCTTCTTCATGGCGTCGTTGAACGGCCCCATGGAGCCACCCTCGCCCATGACCTCCAGCGTGACGCCCTGGCGGATATCGCTCTGGCCCCGGCCATCCACGAGGAGGGACTCGGTGGCCCAGCTCAGCATGTTGACGAACCCGGGCGACACCGCGAGCCCCTTGGCGTCGATCTCGGTCTTCCCCTTGGCGCCGCCCAGGTCTCCCAGGTTGACGATCTTGTCGCCGTTGATGGCCACGTCGCCCACATAGGGCTTGCCGCCCGAGCCGTCGTAAAGGGTGCCGCCGCGGAGGATGAGGTCGTAGGCCCTCATGTCGTCGGCAAGGGCTGGGAACGATGCGAGGGTGAGCATGAGGCAAAGGGAGGCGGTGGCCGGTCGGGGCATTGAGGTCTCCTGGGAGAAGGTGGGGCAGAGGGGAGTATGGCCCACGTCACTTACAAGAATAGCCTGCACCTTGGACCAAGCGGCGTTCGAACGAGTGGTTCGGCCGCTCGAGTCAAGGGTCAGACCGGCGCAGGCGTTCCAGCACGGCGTCCCGCTGCGCATGGACGAGGAGGACCAGCAGGTCCCCCGGCCGCGCCCACGCCAGCGCTTCCTCGACGCCGCCGAGGCTCCGAAGCGGCCCGCGTCACGGTCTCGCGCGGGGCTCCGAGCTGGAGGAGCTCGTCTTCGAGGATTGCCGGCACCTCGCCGGAAGGCCGGCCGCGCAGCATCTCCGGCATCTCCTTGACCACCAGGCGATCGGGATGAAGGGTCCAGGCCACGCGCGCCAGCTCGCGGAGCGCCGCGTCGTCCCGGTCGCCGGCCTGTCCGATCAGGATCAGCCGGCGCTCGGCGGGCAGCGTCCTGGCGATGTCGAGCAGCGCCCGGAGGCCATGGGGATTGTGGGCGTAATCGATGAGGATGCGCACGCCCTCGCGTTCGAGCACGTTGGCCCGCCCGGCGTTGTCCTCCGGCGTGCCGGCGAGCCGCCGCAGGCCGATGGCCACCGCTTCGAGAGGAAGCCCAACGGCCGCCGCCAGGCCGATGGCTCCCAGAGCGTTCGCCACGTTGTGCCGGGCCGCCCCGCCGAAAGTAATGGGCACCTCCGCCACGGGGGCGATCCGGGTCCGGCAGCCCCTCTGGGCCAGGACCAGGAAACCGTCCTCCAGAAAGACCGCGTCCCCCTCCTGAAGCCTCGGGTTGCCCGCGTCGAGGCTGAACCAGAGGATCGGCGCCGCGATTCCACCGCTCGCCGCCACCAGCTCCGGATCGTCGGCGTTCAGCACCACGCGCCCCTCCGGCCCCACGGCCCGGGTGATCACCAGCTTTGCCGCCGCCAGGGAAGGAAGGTCGTGGATGCCGAATTCTCCCAGGTGGTCCGCCGCGATGTTGGTCACCAGCCCCGCCGCCGCCCGGTCCACGGCGAGACCGCGCCGCAGCAGGCCGCCGCGCGCCGTCTCCAGCACCGCCACCTCCACCCGCCGGTCGCGCAGCAGCGTCCGCGCCCCTCCCGGGCCGGAGAAATCTCCGTGCTCGACCACCTCGCCGCCGACCTCGATGCGGTCCGTGGAGGTGGTCCCAACCACGAGGCCGGCCACCGCGAACATCGAGGCCAGCAGCCGCACCGTGGTCGTCTTGCCGTTCGTCCCCGTCACCAGCAACACGGGGACGTCGTGGACCGCCGCCCAGTCCACCTCCTGGGGATGGGGGAGGGCCTCGATGGGCCACGTGAGCGAGCCCGTCCCGATCCCCACGGAGACTTGGCCGTCGTCCGAGAGGAACGCCACGCCCCGCGCCGCCGCGGCGTCCCGGAGCGCCAGCAGGGCAGGCCGGGCCTCCCGGGCGATCTCCTCCCGCAGCCGCTCCACCTCGTGCGGAAAGACCCCCTCACCGCTTTCGACCGCCGTCCACGCCGCTTCGTTGACCTCGGTCGCGGCGTACAGGCTTGTCGATGGGCGCCGTGATCGCGAGGGTCGCTCCCCCCGGAAAGAGGCGCGCCGCAGCCTCCTCCCGCTCCCAACCGAGGGCGTCGAGGAAGCGCCGGACCTGCGCCCGCCACGCCGCAACCGCCCGCTCCGCCTCTTCGGGGGACAGGGACACCTCGATCACCGCGCCGGGGCGGTCGAGGAGGAGGTTGGGGCCGGTCAGCCGGCGGGAGTCGAGGAGCTGCATGGGATTCCGGACGGGAGACGATAGCAGAGGGGAGGGGCTCCGCACGGAGATGAGAACGGAACGGCCGAGTCTGGAGGTTCTGGGCGCCCCGTAGGGGTGCAGGCATGAGGTCTGGTGGAGTCAACGGCCCGTGTCGGCTTTGCGCTCTTCCTGCACCTGGCGCATCTGGCTGACCACTTCCTGGCCGCTGTAGAACAGGGTGGAGAGGGCGTTCTGCGATTCGCTGAGGGATTGCCGGCTGGTCTCGGTGGTGAAGGCGCCCTTGGGAGTGAGGACGTAGAAGCGCACGCTCTCGGGGCCGGGGAGAGGGTAGTCGGACGTCTTCTTCATCCGCGGCAGAACACCCTTGCCCATGGCCACGAACTCCTTGGCCGCCTTGCGCACGGGCTCGTGGCTGATGCCGCCGACCATGCCGCCGCCCGACTGGTAGAAGACGCTGGCGTCGCCGCTGCCGAAGCAGGCGAGGGTGACGACCGAATTGGCGATGCTCATCTCCATCAGCAAGCCGTAGGGCTCGTCGTCCTGGATCTGGCCGGCCATGCCGACGTTCATCGGCGAGGTGGCCAGAGCCTCCTTGCGCAGCCCCGCGAAGACTTCCTCGGGCGGCTTCACGACCCTCGGCGCGCTCCGCGTGGTCTGGACCGGTCCCACGCCGAAGGCGGGCTTCTTGGGCCCTTCCGCCTGCTTCTGCTTCCAGCGGAAGTAAAGGAAGGCCGCGATCAGGAGAATCAGGACGGTGAGCTCCAGCGGACTGAACAAATCGTGCTCCTTCCGAACGCCTCGCCCCAGCGGGCGTGCTCAAACGGTTTTCCCTGCGGGGTCACGCACGGGACGATGAGGTTGTGACTCTCTCGCGGATGCTACCGGAGTTGGCCCGGCTTGGGTAGAGGGGGGTAGAGGGGGGTAGAGGGGGCTGGCTCCCGGGCCGAGAGGCCGGTTCATGATAAAATGCCATTCTTTCCTGCAAGGAGATTCTCATGATCTCTCGCCGCTGTCTCTGCGGTCTGGCACGCGGCGTGCTTCTCCGGCTCAAGGATTCTGAAGTAGGGCAGTGAACCCCCGGGGCCGGATCTCTGGCCCCTTCAAACGAGAGGAGCGTGCATGGACATCCTGACCTGGCTCATCGTAGGGCTGGTAGCGGGACTCTTGGCGTCATTCGTCGTCAAGGGCGGGTATGGATTGCTGGGCGACATCGTGGTCGGCATCCTCGGCGCGTTCATCGGTGGCTGGATTTTTGGCAAGATGGGTTGGGGCACACCCTTCCCAGGATTGGCGGGCGTGATCTTCGTTGCCTTCATAGGAGCCGTCGTATTGCTGTTGATCCTGAGGCTGATTCGGCGAGCATGAAGCGGTTGCCGTCTTGAGACGGCGAGCGGCGCCGGGTGAGCAGCCCGGCGCCGTTCCTGTTTTCACGAAATAGGCGTTATTCCCTTCGTTGTCCCGTTTTCAGGGCTCGGCAAGCACTCTGAAAACGAACTTCAAGCGCAGGCTCTGACCACCTCCGGGTTTTTGGTGCCTGCGCCATCCAATGCTGTTTTTCAAGGGAGATTCACATGCGCAAAGTGGCGACTGCGGTAGCCGTAGGCTTCCTCATCCTGGCCGGTACGGCCTCTCAGGCCCAGACCCAGACTCACACGATCAAGGGATATCCGGTGACGGGCGTCAACCGGCTCCTGAGCCAGCCGGTCTTCGACTTCGGCGGGCCGTTTTCCCTGGCCGGTTTCAGTGACCTCGGCGCCCACAATCCCAATGGCGGCGAGGCCCTGCCGCTGACCCCCAGCTCACCGGCCAACACGGTGCTCGCGTCGTTCGTCGATCCGTTCTTCGTGGCCGCTTTCAACGTCGACCCCTCGACCATCAAGACGGAAGCGCTCAACATTCCGCTGCGGGACGTGGGTGTCTACATCAACCCGGCCGGCAAGCGGGCTCCCCTCCGGGACATCTCCCGGACGCCCCAGATGGCCCCGAGCCGCGCGTCGGTGGGCGGCCCGATCACCCTCGGCCAGTGGCTCCAGGCCAAGGGGACCGCGACCATCAAATGCAACGGCCACTCGGCCAACCTGAAGCTGGTGATGACCGGCCTCATTCCGCGCGGCCTGTATGACGTGTGGGGGGTGATGCTGACGCCCCAGGGTCCGGCCCCGATCTGCCTCGGCGGCACGCCCTGCGCCTTCCTCACGGACAAGAAGGGGGAGGCCACCTTCACGGCGAGCCTGAACTTCTGCCCGTACAATCTGCGGGCGACGGAAGTGCCTCTGGGGCTGATCGAAGTCCTGTTCCACTCGGACCACTCGATCTACGCCACCCAGCCGGAGCTGTTCTACGCCGGCTATCCGCCGGGAATCACCTCGCACAGCCACCTGGAGTTCCCGGTCAGCTCGACCCCGATCAACTGACCGGCGGGTGCGTCCAAAATTGAAGCCCTAGGGCACCGGCGCCCCGCCGTACCGCATCACCATCAGCGTCCGGTCGTCCGCGGGAGGCTGCCCTCCCGCGTGGCGTACGACCGCCGAGAGCAGGCGGTTGCGCACGTCCGAGGCGCTCTCGCCTTGCACCCCCGAAAGAACCTGGGCCACGCTCTCGTAGCCGAACGGCTCGTCCGCGGCGTTGGTGGCCTCGATCAGGCCGTCGGAGAGCCAGACCACCAGATCCCCGGATTGCAGGTTCAGCGTGGCCTCGCCGTAGTTGTGGCCGAGGCCGCCGAGAGGCGAGCTGGGGAGTAAAACCTCTTCGACCTCGGCGCCGCGTACGCGGTAGGTGGGGGGGTGGCCGGCGTTGGTGAGCCGGAGCACCCCGGTTTCCAGATCCATCATGCCGAGAGTTGCGGTGACGAAGAAACGGCTCTGCCGGTTCGAGCGCACCACGGCGTCGAGCCGGCGGAGGATCTCGCGGGGCTCACGGGTCTCCTCGACCAGGATCAGCAGGGCCGCCTTGAGCATCGCCATCCGCAGGCCGCTCGACAGGCCATGCCCCGAGACGTCGGCGATGATCACGGCCAGCTCGTGCTCCGAGAGCCGCAGCACGTCGAAATAGTCGCCGCCAATGGCCGCGCTGGGCTCGAACAGGGTGGCGAACTCCACGCCGCCGCCGGCCGGCAGGTTGCTCGGCAGCAGGCTCTTCTGGAGATTGCGGGCGAGCTCCAGCTCCTTTTCCAGCAGCTCCTTCTGGGCCGCGGTGTCCACCAGCGTCTCCAGGTTCCCCGTCATCTCGTTGAACGACCGCTGGAGGAGGCCCAACTGGTCGCGGCGCCGGACCGGGATGCGGACGCTGAAGTCCCCCCGCCGCACGGCGTCGGTGGCCCGGCTCAGGCGGTTCACCGCGCGGGACAGCCCCACGATCATGAAGATCGCCATCAGCGCCGCCGCCGCGTAGACGTCGAACAGCAGGAAGGCCACGATGAGCAGGGTGAACCAGGCCAGGGCGTCGATCTCGGCGGCGCTCGAAAACAGGTAGCGCAGCACCGTGCGCGGCGTGCCGTTGAGGTTGGCGGCCAGGTACTCGGCCGCCTGCCGCCCCGATTCGAGGTCCAGCAGGGGGCCGGAGATTTCGCCCCACCAGAGCACCGGGTCGTCCCACAGCCGCTCGCCGTTCGAAAGCTCCTTGAAGAACCGCGTGGCCTCCAGGGCCTGCTGGTCCTTGCGGATGTGCTGAAGGGGGATCTTGCGGTTGCCCACCGTCAGGCTGATCACGTCGAGGTTCGGGTCGTCCGAGCGGTAGGTCTCCACCCACACGTGGGCGCGCCGGCTCAGCTCCAGGTCCAGATCCCCCACGTACAGGGCGACCACTCCACGCCCCTCCCGGGAGGCCACGGCCGCGAGCGTGGGGTGGCTGCCGCCGTCGCCTTCCTTGCCGGCCACCGCCACGAACCGGGGGACCTCCTCCCACCGGGGGCCGCGCGCCGGGGCCGGCCGGCGGATCCTCGGTCCAGGCCGGCCAGACTTTGGGTGCCCGCGGGTCGCCGCCCGTCCTCTTGCCGCCCTGGTAGTAGCCGAAGACGACGTCTTGCGCCTCCTCCGCGGAAGCGAGAGGGCGGGGCGGCCGCCGGCCCGTGAAGGCCTCCAGGTGAGCCTGGGCCGAGGCGTCCAGCTCCACCTGGAGCGACTGCAAGGCGTCCCGGTACAGGTGCCCCAGGAAGAAGCCGGCCAGGAGGTACGTGAGCACCGAGAGCAGCAGCAGCAGCAGGGGAATGGGCAGCACGCCCAGGAGGAAGTAGGAGAACGCGAGCCGCCGGCTGACCTTCCAGAGAAACGCCTGGTAGGCACGCCACACCCCCCAGATCAGCAGGACGACGCCTCCCGCCGCCAGCGTGAAGCGCGCGAAGGCGCTGGCATACGGGACGCTCCCCAGGGCGAGAAGGGCAAAGAGGGCCGCCACGGCGGCGAGCACGGCGAATCTGCGGGATCTGTCTTTCACGGAGAATGCTTCACGAAGAATGCTTCACGGAATCGGTGGGGTTCGCACCAGGGCGTCCCCGAAGGGCACTACGGGGAGGACGGGCCAAAGTTCTTCCCCCGTTGGACAACCATCCCAACTCCCATAGAATGGCGGCGCCTTCTGGCGGGCGACCCGGTGGCCACTGCCAGGGCATCTTAGCGCGAAGTCGGAGGAGAGGAGAGAACCCGTGTCCAGGATTCCCCGTTTTCAGGAGCACCTCAAGGCTGGTTTCACCGCGGAGGCCGCAAGCGCCGCCCGCTTCCGGGCTTACGCCGGCCGCGCCCAGAGCGACGGCCAGCCCAATCTGGCCAAGCGCTGGCTGCGCATGGCCGCGGAGAAGGACGCCCTCGCCATCTCTCTGCTCCAGGCCGCCGAGCAGGTCCGGGGCACCGACGCCGACCTCGGCAGCGCCCTTTCCGAAGAACGGTACGAGAACGACATCCTCTATCCCAAGATGATCCGCGACGTGGACGAAGAGACCGCCAACGTCTTCCTGCGCGTCGTCACCGCCCAGAAAGAGCACCTGCGGACTCTCGAGGCGCTGCGCCAGGAAACCAACGCCTCCCAGGGCGACGTGGACCTGCCGGCCGAGGTGGAGCAGAAGGAATCCGGACGCTAGGAGGTGGCGTCCGGTACGCGCTGGAAGGCGGCGTAAGTGCTGGTAAAATCTAGGCTTCCACGAGCTTGTGACCGGTAGTCACAAGTGGTAGACTGCCCCGGCGAGAGGAGTACCTGCCGAATGAACAAGATGATCGGAGAAAGCTGGGTCACCACGAAGTTCGAGGCGCTGGAGGACTGGGCGGCGAGCAACTCGTTCTGGCCTTTCCCGTTTGGCACCGCCTGCTGCGCGATCGAGTTCATGTCCACCGTCTCCAGCCATTACGACCTTTCCAGGTTCGGCTCCGAGGTGGTGCGGTTCTCGCCGCGCCAGAGCGACGTGCTGCTGGTGGCGGGCACCATCAACGACAAGATGGCCCCCGTCCTCAAGAAAATCTACGACCAGATGGGCGATCCCAAGTGGGTGATCTCCATGGGCGCCTGCGCCTGCTCCGGCGGCTTCTACCGCTCGTACCACGTGATGCAGGGGATCGACGAGATCATCCCCGTGGACGTCTACGTCCCCGGCTGCCCGCCCACTCCCGAGGGGCTGATCTACGGCATCCTCCAGCTCAAGGAGAAGGTCGCCCGCGACCGCAAGAAGCTCCGCGGGCAGAACCCCGACATCAAGGACCAGGAGAAGACCGAGCGTGTCCACACTGGCGCCGCCACCCGCTGAGACTTCCGCCCCCTCGGCCCATCCCGAGCTTGACGCCCTCCGCGCCAAGTTTCCGGACGGCAGCATCCTTCCCCAGGACGGCCTCGACCAGCCGACCTGGATCGTCAGCCGCGACGTCCTGGCCGCCGTGGCCAAGGAGCTCAAGGAGAACCCGGCCACCCGGTTCGACATGATGCTCGACCTCTGCGGCGTCGACTTCCCGGACCGCGAGGAGCGCTTCGAGGCCGTCTACCACCTGTACTCGATCCCGCGCGCCGCGCGGCTGCGCCTCAAGGTGCCGCTGCGCGAAGACGACGCCGTCATCCCCTCCCTGATCCCGGTCTGGAAGGGGACCGACTGGTTCGAGCGCGAGCTGTACGACATGTTCGGCGTCAAGGTGGAGGGGCATCCCAACCTGCGCCGTATCCTCTGCCACGAGGGATTCCAGGGGCACGCCCTGCGCAAGGACTACGACCCGGCGCGGCGCTGGATCCTGACCGAGGACAAGATCTACAAGCCCCATTTCGACCTGCCCCCCCAGGAAGACGGGCAGGACGACATGTTCGAGCGGATGACCATCAACATCGGCCCGTCGCACCCGGCCATGCACGGCACCTTCCGCCTCATGGCGGTGCTCGACGGCGAGACCATCATCGCCTCCGACGTCGAGATCGGCTACCTCCACCGGTGCTTCGAGAAGATGTCCGAGACCCACACCTGGCAGCACATCATTCCGTACACCGACCGGCTCAACTACTGCTCGGCGTTCATCAACAACGTCGCCTACTGCCGGACGGTCGAGACCATGCTGAAGGTCGAGGTGCCGCCCAAGGCCGTCTGGGCGCGCACCATCCTCTCCGAGTTCTCCCGCATCATGGACCACTGCGTCTGCAACGGCGCGACGCTGGTGGACGCCGGGGCGCTCACCAACTTCTGGTACCTCTTCCAGCCTCGCGAGGAGATCTACGGCCTCCTCGAATCCGTCTGCGGCTCCCGCCTCACGGTGTCGGCCTGCCGCATCGGCGGCCTCATCCAGGAGCTGCCGCCCGACTTCGAGGCCCGCTGCCGGCGCCTGATCGAGATGATCCCACCCTTCGTGGAGGACGTGGAAAAGCTGGTCAACAAGAACCGCATCTGGCTCGACCGCTCCGTGGGCATCGCCGCCATCTCCGGCGAAGACGCCGTCAACTGGAGCTGGACGGGGCCGTGCCTGCGGGCCAGCGGCGTGCCCTACGACGTACGGCGCGCCCACCCCTACGACCTCTATGACACGGTGGACTGGGACGTGCCGGTGCTCTTCGGCGGCGACGTCTACGACCGCTTCCGCATCCGCATGATGGAGATCCGCGAGTCGCTCAAGATCATCCGCCAGCTCCTCGACCGCGGCATGCCGGTCGGCCCCTACATCGTCAACGACCCGCACGTGGCCCTCCCCTCCAAGGAGGCCTGCTACAACGAGATGGAGGCCATGATCTACCACTTCAAGCTGATCATGGACGGCATCCAGGTGCCCGAGGGCGAGCTCTACAGCATGGTCGAGGGCGCCAACGGCGAGCTCGGCTTCTACACCATCAGCGACGGGACCAGCAAACCGTACCGGAACCATTGCCGGCCGCCCTGCTTCCCGATCTTCTCCACGTTCCCCAGCCTGATCAAGGGCGGCTCGCTGTCCGACTCGATCGTGTCGCTGGGCGGATTGAACATCATCGCGGGAGAGCTCGAACGATGAGCCAGCCCCTGGCCAGCACCCCCGTCTCGACAGCTTCGAACGTTCCGAACCGGCCGATGCTGAGGTCGGACGCCCCCCATCCGAACCAGGTGAAGCCCTACAAGCCGGGCTTCGCCGAGCGCCTCTACCTGCCGCTCCTGGGCGGCATGATGGTGACCTTGCGCCACTTCCTCAACAACCTGCTGGGGCGGAGCAAGATGTACACCATCGAGTACCCGGAGGAGCGGCGGGCCTACAGCCACCGCTTCCGCGGCCACCACATCCTCACCACCCGGCCCGACGGCTCGGTGCGCTGCGTGGCCTGCTTCCTCTGCGCCCAGAACTGCCCGGCCGAGTGCATCCACATCGAAGCCGCCGAGCACGCGGACGTCAACATCGAGAAGTACCCGGTCGTCTACGAGATCGACATGCTGCGCTGCGTCTTCTGCGGCTACTGCGTGGACGCCTGCCCCGAAGAAGCCATCATCATGTCCAACAACTACGACATGGCCTACTTCACCCGCGAGCAGTCCATCGTCGGCAAGAACGACCTGATGAAGCCCTACACCTACGACGAAGAGCAGCTCGGCTACCGCCCCCGCTTCCCGGAAGAGGACGTCAAGCGCGCCAAAATGCGCCGCGACGCCTTCAACCTCGTGGAAGAGGCCAGGAAGGCCCAGGACCGGGAAGCCTCGAAGGTGGCGGCGGGCCACTGAGCTTTCCTTTCAAGATTCGCACGGAACGGGCGAGGCTTCGGCCTCGCCCGTTTTGTTTTCGAGCCACTGGCTTTAAATTTCGGAAAGAGCCTTGCCGTTTCTTGGGTATTCACGCCAGAGCTATGGCATTAGCACCCCTGCCATAGGGCAGAGTGTGGGCAGCAGCAAGAATCGTAAACCTCTGGCAAAACGCGGTTTGTGGTCTCTCTCCAGGTGCGCTTCCGGTGGGCACAGGCCTTGCCCTTCCTCCGGCATCGAAAGGAGACTGTCATGAGATCAAGACTTCGTTTGGGATGGGGAATCATCCTGCTCACTCTCGCCGCTCTCTCCGGCCACCGGGCCGAGGGGCTGGTGGCAGCCTTCCCTCTTCAACCGGGGGAAGTCGTCGTCACCTGTGGCTCCCAAGTGTCTGCTCCGGGTTACGTGTTGGCCGTGTTTGACGTCAACAACCCGCCGCCGCCGGACCCGCTCCAGAACTGGGCGGCGCCGGCGTACCACAATCCTTCCTGGACGAATTCCGCGTTCGGCCAAGTGGGCGGCAAACCCGGCGACACCGACGAAATCTTCGGCTTGGCGCTCGACGACGCGACACCGCCCAACATCTACGTGACGTTGACGTCAGGTTTCCGAACGTTTCCCGGGAACCCTGCCGGAACGGGCAAGGTCTACAAGGTGGACGGAGCGACCGGGGCGGTCAGCCTGTTTGCCAAGCTTCCGAACTGCACGTCGCACCCGAGCTGCCCGAGTTTCGGCAATCCGGGCCTCGGCAACATCGCCTTCGACCGCGCGCACCACCAATTCTTCGTGACGAATTTCTTCGACGGTAGGATCTACCGCCTCGACATGTCGGGGACGGTCCAGGGACTATACGATCCGTTTGGCGATTATACGGGTACCAGTGGATTCGTATCCCTCAGCGAGAGGATCTGGGGGATCGGGGTCTATCAAGGGCGGGTCTACTTTGGAACCTGGTCGGAGGATCAGAGAGGGGGCCCCTCGGACCCGAACCAGGTATGGTCCGTACCGCTCAACGCGGCGGGCCAGTTCGTCGCCGCCAAGGACGCGGAGGTTCTTGAAATAACGCTCCAACCGTTGAATTCCCGGACGATGCCGATCTCGGATATCGAGTTCGGCAACGATGGCCGAATGCTCGTCGCGGAGCGGTCGATGTCCGGCGATATTTTTTCCGGTGCACATTCATCACGTGTGCTGGAGTACGTTGGTACCCAGGGCAGTTGGGCCAGTGCAAACCTATATGGGATAGGGGTGGGCAGTGGCACCAACTCCGCTGGTGGTGTCGATCACCTGTGCAGCAGAGACCCTGGAGGCCCTGGAACGGTCGTAGCAACAGGTGACGCTCTGCGACTTGACCCCGGTGCCAGCATCTACGGCTTGCAGTTGCTTCCGGATACCGGAGGGACCGTCAACAACAGCGTGTTGATCGATCTGGACGGCAATATCATGAACGACTCCATTGACAAGACGCTGGTTGGCGATGTTGACGCCTATGACCTTTGCCCGGGCGGCTGCATGAACTTGGTGGACGTCGAGATCCTGTGCGAGGCTGGCGAAGGCCTCACGTATACGCTCCGTTTCAAGGTACACAACGGCGGGACGGTCGCCGCGAGCCAACTGTTCCTGGTCGATTTGCCATCCGGGCTTTCGGCGGCGCCGAATTCCTGGAGCTTCACCGGCGAGCCAGGGGGCGCGTTGGCGCCTGGAGCGACGAGCGGAGTGCTGGAGGCGAAGATCTCGGGCGGCGTGCCCGGGCTCACCGTGCCCTTCCGGCTCTCGCTTCACGACACCAGCCTTGCCGAGTGCTGCACGCTGGAACAGGAAATCGAGTTGCCGGCCTGCGGTTGCGCGCAGCTTATTTCGGGAACGGTGAGCTGCGCTGCCGGCGGGGGCTATACCTATGACTACACCGTGCGCAACCTGACCAAGGACACCATCGAGTACGTCCTGTTCGCACCCACTACGCCGGGCCTGACGATCGGCCAGCCGGGCCAGGCGATTCCGCCGGTGCTGCCCGGCGGCACGGCCACGGGGCAGGTGAGCTTCTCCGGTCCTGGCTTGGTCGCCGGGCAGTGGGCATGCTACAGCTTGAGCCTCCACAATGGGGATCTCGAGCAGTGCTGCTCGATCAACGGCTGCGCCGATTTGCCCTACTGTAACCGTCCCGCGCCGGCGCCTCTGCATCTTTCGCTCAGCACCGGGGTATCGACCGCTCCGGCCGGGAGCCGTGCGCGGCGTGACCTCGACTGGCGGATCGTGAAAGGTGGTCCCCAGGCGCCCTCGTCCGCAATGCTTGTCGAACGCCGTCCGGTCTGGTGGCCGGCGCCGCTCGCCGGCAGCGCTTGGATTTCGGTCGACCCGGTCGAGGAGACTCGCAATACGACGTCAAGGAGGTGGAGTTTGAACGGTGCTTCTGCCTGTCGCGCCGCGCCCGCGAAGTCTCTCTCGATCTCTCGATCCTGGCCGACGACAAGGCTCGGGTCTCGCTCAACAGTGTGTCGCTGCCTCCGGTGGGAGGAGCGGTTCGGGACGGCCGGCCCCTGAACGTTCTGCGGACCGGGGCGGTGGGAGATGGACTTCTCAAGATCGGCAACAACTGCCTGCGGATCCAGGTTCCCGACCGCGAGCGTGGCTCGGTCGGCCTTGACCTTGCCGGAGTCATCACAGCGCCGAACGGCGCGTGCCCCACGCCCTGACACGCTGTCAGATCCGGTGCTTCCGGCAGCAGTCGAGATTGACCTGCTGGCCAGTGCTCATTGCGGCCCAACGGGTCGCGAGATCTCAGCCCAGGGCTTCGGCCGGTAGGCCGATGCCCTGGGTCAACAGGTCTCTACAGTCCTGCGGCCTGAAGGGCCTCGAGAACTTGGTCGGAACGACTCGGATCTGGGGAAGGAAGCCTGCCTCCCTCCCAGATCCTTCAGGTCGCCGAGGCTCCCATCAGGATGACAAGACTTCGCCGATCTCGTCGGTTTGAGGCCGCAGGCTTCGCTAGATCACCTCCTGACGAGTGCTCGACCGTCACGATCGATGATCCCAACGACGGCCAAAGATGGCGGCAGTAGAGAGGCGTAAGCGCCAGCGAAGCAACAACGGCGCCGAGGGCAATCTGCATTCCTAGGCGTGTTTTGTCAAGTCTAGACTTGTCAAGTCGTGTTCTGCTGACCTCGCAGCCGTCAGAAGAAAGCAGGCATGCATCAGGGCCTCCAGGGATGGGCTCCGTCCTACCCCAAGACATAGGGCCACCATGGGCTACCTCTGGTAAGATTGGCATCCGATGCAAGTCCTGGCAGAGATACGGAGGATGGCCGAGCGCCCGGGGGAAACCTCGAGGCAGCGGCGGGCATCGCACCGGGAAAACCGGGGCCGGGCATGTTTGCCCGGCCTTTTTCGTTTTGACCCTAGAGAAAGCTTTGACCCTAGAGAAAAGAGAAGGGGATCATGAGTACCACGGTTGCTGAAAAAGAGAGACGCGAAGTCACGTCGGAACGGATTGACGAGGTGGTCATCCGTTTCGCTGGGGACTCGGGCGACGGTATGCAGCTCACCGGCACCCAGTTCACCAACACCTCGGCCCTCCTGGGCAACGACCTGTCGACCCTGCCGGACTTCCCGGCCGAGATCCGCGCGCCCGCCGGCACCCTGCCCGGCGTGTCGGCCTTCCAGGTGCGCATCGCCGACTATGACATCCACACGCCCGGCGACGCTCCGGACGTGCTGGTGGCCATGAACCCGGCGGCGCTCAAGAAGGAGCTGAAGGATCTCAAGCCGAACGGCATCATCATCGTCAACACCGACGAGTTCACCGCCCGCAACTTCGCCAAGGCCAACATCGCCGTCAATCCGCTGGAAGACGGCAGCCTGGAGAGCTACCGGGTGTTCCAGACGGCTCTGACCACGATGACCCGCCGCACGCTCGAGGGGACCGGCCTGGACAGCAAGTCGGCGGAGCGCTGCAAGAACATGTTCGCCCTCGGCATGTGCTACTGGCTGTTCTCGCGGCCGCTCGACAATACGATCGATTGGCTGAAGAAGCAGTTCGCCAAGAAGCCGCACCTCGCCGAGGCCAACATCGCGGTGCTCAAGGCGGGCTGGAACTTCTGTGACATCACGGAGCTGTTCCACCACCGCTACGAAGTGCCGGCGGCGGCCATGGAGCCGGGCCTGTACCGCAACATCATGGGCAACACGTCGCTGGCCATGGGGCTGATCGCCGCCAGCCGGAGGAGCGGCCTGCCGCTGTTCCTGGGTGCGTACCCGATCACCCCGGCTTCGGACGTGCTCCACGATCTGTCGCAGTACAAGAACTTCGGCGTCACCACCTTCCAGGCGGAAGACGAGATCGCGGCCGTCTGCTCGGCCATTGGCGCCTCCTTCGGCGGCGCGCTGGGCGTGACGGTTTCGTCCGGCCCCGGCATCGCTCTCAAGACCGAGGCCATGAACCTGGCCGTGATGACCGAATTGCCGCTCATCGTCGTCAACGTCCAACGCGGCGGCCCCTCGACGGGCCTGCCCACCAAGACGGAGCAGTCGGACCTGTTGCAGGTGATGTTCGGCCGCAACGGTGAGTCCCCTCTGCCCGTGCTCGCCGCCTCGTCGCCCAAGGATTGCTTCGATACGGCCCTGGAGGCGGTGCGCATCGCCACCCGCTACATGGTGCCGGTGGTGCTGCTTTCAGACGGCTACATCGCCAACGGCTCGGAGCCCTGGAAGCTCCCCAAGGTGGAGGATCTGCCGGACCTGCGGATCGAGTTCCGCACCAACCCGGAAGGCTTCCACGCCTACGAGCGGGATCCCGAAACCCTGTCGCGCCCCTGGGCCATTCCGGGCACGCCGGGGCTGGAGCACCGCATCGGCGGCCTGGAGAAGGAGAACGTCACCGGCAACGTCTCCTACGATCCCGACAACCATGAGGGGATGGTCCACCTGCGGGCCGAGAAAGTGGCGCGGATCGCCAACGACATCCCGCTTCTGGAGGTTTTCGGAGATCCCGAGGGTGGCGAGCTGCTCGTCCTCGGCTGGGGCTCGACGGCGGGTGCCATCACCGGCGCCGTCAACGCCGCCCGGCGCCAAGGGCTGTCGGTCAGCCGCGCCCACCTGCGCTATCTGAATCCCTTCCCGAAGAACCTGGGAGAGGTTCTCGCGCGCTTCGGCAAGGTGCTGTGCCCCGAGATGAACCTCGGCCAGCTTTCGCTGCTGCTGCGCGCCCGTTACCTCAAGGACGTCCAGTCCCTCAACAAGGTCAAGGGCCAGCCCTTCACCCGTCAAGAGATCCTGGAGAAGATCCAGCAGATCGTGGAGCCGAAGCATGTCAACTGAGACCGCGACCCCGCCCCCCCCGATGACCAAGAAGGACTTCCAGACCGACCAGGAAGTGCGCTGGTGCCCCGGCTGCGGGGACTACGCCATCCTCTCGGCCGTGCAACAGGTGTTCCCCGAGCGCTCGGCATTCCGCGGGAAAAGTTCGTGGTGGTCTCAGGGATCGGCTGCTCCAGCCGCTTCCCGTACTACATGAACACCTTCGGCTTCCACTCCATCCACGGGCGTGCCCCCTCGGTCGCCACCGGCCTCAAGCTGGCCCGGCCGGAGCTGGACGTGTGGATTGCCACGGGCGACGGCGACGCCATGTCGATCGGCGGCAACCACCTCATCCACACCCTGCGGCGGAACGTCGGGGTGAAGATCCTGATGTTCAACAACCGCATCTACGGCCTCACCAAGGGGCAGTACTCGCCCACGAGCGAGCTGGGCAAGAAGACCAAGTCCACGCCCATGGGCTCGGTGGACTACCCGTTCAACCCGCTCTCGCTGGCCCTCGGCGCCGGCGCCACCTTCGTGGCCCGGAGCGTCGACATCTTCCAGACCCACCTGCGGGACACCCTGCGCCTGGCGGCCCGGCACAAGGGGACGGCCTACGTCGAGATCTACCAGAACTGCAACATCTTCAACGACAAGGCCTTCACCTACATGACGGACAAGGAGGCCAAGGACGACCAGGTGATCTACCTGGAGCACGGCAAGCCCCTGGTCTTCGGCAAGGACAAGAACAAGGGGATCCGCATGAAGGGCACCCAGATGGAAGTCGTCCACTTCGGCGACGGCATCGGCCCCGACGACTGCGTGATCTGGGACGAGACCGTGGAGAACCCAGCCACCGCCTTCCTCGCCGCCAACCTCCTGCCCCCCCATTTCCCGACCGCCCTGGGCGTCTTCCGCAGCGTGGACGTGCCCTCCTACGAGGAGCGGGTGGTCAACCAGATCCATGCCGAGACCGACCGCCTGGGCGTCGGCAAGCTGGAGGATCTGCTGAAGGCCGGGGATACCTGGACGGTGACGGAGCCGGTGCCGGCGGCGAGCTGAGATCTTTGGTGGAATTCATGACACCAATCAGAATTTGACTCGCCGGATTCTTTGGTTGCTGGAGTCGCATGCTGTCAATAACCCACTTGTTCGTGATCGGGTCGTCCAGGGAATTTTGCATCGGTACATTGCCTCTGACGCGAGTGTTTCTTGGAGAGCGAGTCCTGATCTGGTTGTCCCCCGATTCTTGTTGAACGACATCGTACGCTTCTGGAGAACGATGGCCGTTGATTATGCAGCCAAGCGATGGGAGCAGGCAGACAAAAAGTGGGCTCTCAGAAATGCAAAGTTGAGGATGTCGCGAAAAATGTTGTTCGTGTCCGGCCTCTTGATGTGCTTTAGCTTCGAATTGTATCCCCCTGAGGACCGAGGCGCGATGCTGGAAGACCCTAACTTACTGCCCGAAAAGTTGGCGGAATTCTTCCTGAATCAGATGCAGAGAACTCCTGTTGAACGTGTGGCCCAAGTACTGCTTGGGGTTGATCAGGGAGAGATCGCCACAAGTATCATGGATGCTTATGATCAATTCTTGGGTCTGCTCGCTAGCGAGGAGAAGCGGACACACCTCGAAGATCTCAAATTCGATGAGGTGGGTAATGACTCACTGTTTCAGGAAGTGCGCTCCATGAGTCAGGGGTTTCAGCGTGGCTTGACGCGGCTCTGCTTTGAAAGTCAGGGTGTTCTGAGAGAGATGGTAATCAAGTACGGGGTGTTCTGATGCACAGAATCGGATTTTCAACGGGCGCCTTGGCGAAGAGCGATGTTCGTACGGGCATAGCGTTGCAGCGCCCCTTTCAGGTCGAAGCGGTAGAGCTTCTCGGCTTTACGGGATCATGAGTTGATTCCACTGATGGAGTCCATCGAAGGGTCTGGATCTTGGAGTTTTTTCTCACATCTCCCTCCATGCCCCAGCTCCTTTGAAGACTATGGCTGAGCAGGATCTCGTCTCGATCCTGAGTCAGGTTCCTCAAGAGTGGCCCATCATCGTTCATCCCGACGTGATCGCAGATCTTGGCCAGTGGCGTTTCCTCAGCAGCAGGCTGTGCATTGAGAACATGGACCAACGAAAGCCTACAGGACGAACGGTTTCTGAAATGAGGGCGGTATTCGAATGCCTTCCTGAGGCTAGCTTCTGCTTCGATATCGGTCATGCCCGGCAGATCGATCCCACAATGGGAGTGGCAATCGGTCTGTTGGAGCGGTTCCGAGAACGTCTGCGGCAAGTCCATATCAGTGAAGTCGATCCGTATGGCAAACACATCCCGATCGGTTTCGCAGCACTCTTGGGATTCCAAAAGGTCGCCAAGCTCATTCCGGAGGACTGCCCGGTTATCATTGAATCGATGATCTCTGCCCTGGAGATCGAGAGAGAGCTGCAATCGGTTCGCAAAGCGTTAACCCCTGCCCAGGTTGTTCCGTGGATCGAGGCTGGGAGGCAAGCGGGAGCCGGTTGACGATAATGCGGAAGGACTCGGCTGGACACTGACAGGGCGCTCCAAGCAGGAGCGCCCTTTTTGATTGACCGCTACCGGGGCAGGGTGTTCGGCCGCTCGACCTCGTAGTCGAGGTAGCCCTTGCGGACACCTTGCACCAGGAAATCGAATTCGATGTCGGAGGTGTCTGGGGCTGCGCGAATGACGAGCCGGTCTGGGGCCTTCTCGGCTACATAGAGCTGTCCCCAAGTACCGAGGGGGGTCAACTGCACGGTCAGCCGCTCCGGCTCGGTGATCCGGCTGAAATAGCCGGGAAGGTCGATCACGGCCTCGCCGTCCTTCATCCTGGCGGTGCCCCGGAAGTAGGTGCCGGCCTCTGGACCCTCGAGCGCGGCGAAGTAGATGGCACTTTTGGAATTCGCGGGATCCACCACCGCAAAGTTCTTGGTGCCGCCGGTGACCGTAAAGTCGCCGGTTACGGTGACTCCGCCTGTTCCACCGATCTCGATGCGGTTGGTGCTGTTCGTGCCGAGGACCAGCGGCACTGTAGAGTAGGTGCCAATCGCAAGCCCATTGCCAGCAGGGGCGAGAAACTCAGCCCAGCCGCCCAGCGTCTTTCCAAACCGCGAAATCGTGCGTGTGCTCGCGTGGGCCTGGAAGTTCACCAGGGCGGTGTCTGAAGCGGCACGCAACACCGCGGCGGCGGAGGTGCCGGTGTTGGGGTTCTCGACCAGGATGAAGGAGTTCGCGTTGGCATTCTCGTAGACGTGCAGCTTCTGAGCAGGTGAGGCGGTACCGATCCCGACGCTGCCGCCGGACGTGATGCGCACCCTTTCAGCGCTGTTGGTCATGAGGAGGATCGGATTGTTGTTGACGCTGTTCAGACGCGTGGTCGAGGCGGCGTTGTCGATGCCGAAGTACAGGTCAACGTTGCCGGCGTTGTCGAGGTATTCGATTCCCGAGTAGCCGGTCGCGCTGGAGTTTTGCAGTCTTTCCGTTGACAGTCCGGCAGCATTTCCCTTGACGTCGAGACGGACAGCCGGCGTCAAGGTCCCCATACCGATGTTGCCGTTGTACAGGATGGTAAAGGCGTTGTCCGGAACGCCTGAGCCGATCCTGAATGGAATCGTGCCAGCCGTCAAATCGCGGATCAAGAAGTCGCCATTGGTAGAGTCTGGGTCGTTCGCCTGAAGAGCCCAGATGCGCGTGGAGGGGTGGCAACAGTTCAACCCCTGGAACTTGATCTGACCTCCAATAGGTGCCTTTAGTTTCAGTATGACCCCGGTTTCATCGGCGTCACCATCCTCGCAATCCTCGCCAATGCAGGCCTGTCCTTCAACGATGAGATCGTCGGACACCACGTAGTCCTTGGCAGTAACATTTGGGAGCGGAGACTTCGGTGCGGACTCTCTTTGTCCGGTAGGACCCAATTGGGCCGGTATCTTGCCGACGAAGCTTCCCTCGTGGATCCAAAGGTGGCCCGATTGCACCCAAGGCCTTGCGAGGAGCTTCAGGTCCGGTCTCGGAACGGCTCGCAACTCGTAGGCGTAGACCCCGTCTTGCAGACCTTGGGAGCCGAAGGAAGGCGCAGCTCCTGGCCCGAAGCTCCTCTGGACGTAGAAGTCTCCAGGGCCGGCGACCGTCAGGACCAAGCGCTCGTAGTCTCCGGCCTGGGGGAGCCAGTCGACCCGAGATGGCCCCAGTTCCGTCAGGGCGGCAGGCTGAGGTCGTTGGCTCTCTGGGGCCGCTCCCGAAAGAGCCACGGGTAGGGCAACGATCCATGCGGCGGCAAACCAGCCGGTCAATCCTCGTCCGTGTAGCATCGCCTCTCCTTTCTTCCGCCTTAGCGGTTCGGGTACATCTAAAAGAAGAGGTGTCGCAGGTGACGAAAAGGGAGCAGCTTGCTGCCACCCGGAAGGGCGGGGCCGCCGACGCTCGGGTGCCCACGGTGGAGACGCCGGCCGAAAAGGTGTAGGGAGGGTGTAGGGAATGCCGCCCGGCAGGGGAACCCCTGCCGGGCGGTTGTTTTTTCTAGTGAGACACGACGATGGTGACGGGGTCGCTGTAGGGGCCCTCTTCACCCGCGGTGTCCACCGCAGCCACGACGTAGGAGTAGGAACGGCTCTGCGTGGCAGTGGTGTCGGTGTAGGTGCGGGAGGATGTGGCCAGCGTGCGGGAGCTCGTGGTGGTGGTCCAGGAGACCGGCACCGTGGCGATCTTCGTGTACACGTTGTTGGCCACCAGGTAGACGTTGAAGGAAGCAAGGTCGGTGGGCGGCGAGTACGTCCAGGTCAACGTGATTCCGCTGCTGCTGAGGGTCAACGTGATGTTTTGCGGCGGCGGCGGGCCAAAGGTGACGATGGAGAAGCCCACGTTCTCCTTCTGAGGATCGGTCGTGAAGGCAGGGAAGAAATGCCGTGAGTCAGTCCAGCCGATGTAGGCCCTGGCGTTCCGGGCGTCGACGCCGATGTAGTCGCCGTACTGGTTGACGTTGTGGGCCGCGTTGGCAGCGGACTCGTTGGACGCCGAGATGGTGCTGTTGTTGAACTCCGCGCTCGGCTTGCTGACCTGGACGTTCTTCTTGTAGTTGATGCCGCAGTTGACCGAGCGGGTGGCGAAGACCTCGACGGCCTGGTTGCTGGGGTCGTTCCGGGCGTCCATCCAGGCGAGGACCGGATGGCCTTTGACCTGGTCGACGGTGAGGAAGGGGAAGAACTGGACGTTGCCGCCGGCGCCGTCGTCGTTGACTCGCACCGCTGAATTCCAGGTGCTCCCGCCGTTCGTAGAACGCTTCACGAAGACGTCCATGTTGTTCACGGTCCCGGTGGCGGGCTTGTCCGCGTAGGTCGCGTAGACCGTGCCGTTGCACGGGCCGCTGGTGTTGTCGACGTCGATCGAGCCCATGGAGATGAGGCAGCGGTCGGCCTGCGCGTCGGGGCAGGCGTCGTCGCTGAAGGCGGCAAAGTTGAGATCCGCGATGAGGTTGGGCGTGGACCAGGTGTTGCCGCCATCGGTGGAACGGGTGTAGTAGAGCCAGGAATCGGTGCAGGAGACGGCGTCACAGAGAGCCGTCTCGATCATGACGTGGACGGTGCCATTTTTCTGGATCGCCATGTCGCAGACGATGTCGGTGCCGCCCAGGGGCAAGGTCGGCAGATCCTTCTCCGTCCAGGTGACGCCATTGTTGGTCGAGTAGGCGATTTTCTCGTTGCTGTCGCGGTTCCAGCAGGAGTAGAGGCGGTCCTTGTAGGGACTGGAGAGGGAGGTGTCGATGGCCAGGAAGTTCTTGTCTTCATAAGCCCCCGTGGCCCAGGAATCCTTGATGATGCCCTGGGGAGTCCAGGTGGCTCCGCCGTTGGAGGATTTGGCGATCACGATCGCGGTGCGGGGAGCGCCGCCGACGCCGCAGATGGCCATGTAGTTGAGAAAGACTTCACCGTTGCGATTCCAGCTCAGCGAGGGGTCGCTGCCGAGAATGATGCCACCCAGAGCGTCGCAGTCCAGTCCATAGGCGATGGGACTGGGCGCGCAGGTGAAGCCCCAGGTGGCGCCGCCGTTGCTCGAGTAGAAGACGGTCTGGATGGTGCGGGGGCCGCAGGTCCAGGGGAACTTGAAGGTGTTGGAGGCCGCCACCATCTGGTTCGGGTTGTTGGGATTGACCACGACGTGGACTTCGCTCTGGAAGCCGGTCGGGATCTGCGAAGGATCATTGTGGGCGAGGTTGAGGTTGGTGCTCACCGTGATTGCCTTCTCGGTTCCCGTGGAAAGGAATTCCTCATAAGAGCCGGAGAATCCCTCGGAGGGTGGCCTTTCCGCCCTGCCATAGAACCGCAGGGCCTTGGTGGGATGAAGCTCCTTCCAACGTTCGTGATACGCCTCGATGTAATCCGGCATGGGCATGAGCCAGCGGTGGGTCCAGCGGTCGATCCGGTAGATCTCCAGGGGCGAGATCGGCAGGAAGGAAAGGTAGGAATCGACCACCGCGCGATTGCGCATGTTCCCTTTGAGCCGGCCTTCGACGACCTGATACCGGGGGTCATTCTTCAACTGTGTGTAGGCTGCCCGGACCTCCTTCTTGAATTCTGGCTTGAGGCGGTCGAGGTTCTCCTCCTCGGCGAGGAGGGCTACCGGCAGCAGAAGGGCCACCATCAGGGCGAAACCGAAGGCTTTGAGGCTGCGAGGTCTTCTTCTCAAAACTCACCTCCATGACGAAACGTGACTACATGGAATCCCTTGCGGGCTAATCCCCTATGACGACAGAAACCGGATCGCTGTACGGACCCTCCTCGCCCAGGTTGTCCACGGCGGCCACGACGTAGGTGTGGGCCGATCCGGTGGAGACTCCGCCGTCGGTGAAGGAGCGGGAGGCCGAGACGCCCTGAAGCAGGAAGGCCGGCACGATGGCGGTCCGCGTATAGACGCCGTTTGCGACCCGGTAGACGTTGAAGGCGACGAGGTCGGACGGTGGGACGTAGTCCCAGGTGAGGGTGACCCGGTGGTTGCCGAGGGTCACCCGGATGTTTTCCGGCGGCGGCGGGCCGAAGGTGACGGCCGAGAAGGCGATGTTCTCGCGCTGGGGCTCGGTGCTGAACTCGGGGAAGAAGTGGCGGGTGTCGGTCCATGCCACGTAGGCGCGGCCGTTGCGCGCGTCGATGCCCATGTAGTCGCCATACTGGTTTGGGTTGCGCAGGGGGTTGTCGTCCGACTCGTTGGAGAAGGAGATGGTGGCATTGTTGAATTCGTCGCTCGGCTGCGTGACCTTGACGTTTTTCTTGAACGCCTTGCCGCAGTTGGTGGAGCGCGCGGCGTAGATTTCCATGGAGACGTTGTTGGGGTCGTCCCGGCCGTCCACCCAGGCCACCATGGGCTGCCCCTTCACGGGGTCCACGGTGAGGAAGGGGTTGAACTGGATACGGCCGCCGGCGCCGTCGTCGTTGACGCGCACGGGCGCGCTCCAGGAGACGCCGCCATTGGTCGAGCGGCGGACGTAGACGTCCATGTTCTCGGCGGTCTGGCCGTTCGGGAAGTCGCCGTAGGTGATGTAGAGGGTCCCGTCGCAGGAGGTCCGGCTGTTGTCGATGTCGATCGAGCCGAGGGTGCCGAGGCAGCGGAAGCCCTGGGCGGCCGGGCAGGCGCCGGAGCTGTAGGAGGTGAAGTTGGTGTTGGCCACGAACGACGGTGTGGACCAGGTGCTGCCGCCGTTGGTCGAGCGGGAGTGATAGATCAGCTCGTCTTCGCACTCCACCTCACCGCAGCGGACGGTGTCGAGCACCAGGTGCACGGTGCCGTTTCTCTGCACGGCGATGTCGCAGTTGATGTCGGTGCCGCCCTGGGGGAGGGGAGGCAGGTCCTTTTCGGTCCAGGTGGTGCCGCCGTTCGAGGAGTAGGCGAGCACCATGTCGTTGTTGCGGTTCCAGCAGGAGTAGAGGCGGCCGAAGTAGGGGCTGCCGGGATTGTTGTCGATGGCCAGGAATTCCTTGTCTTCCACGTCGCCGGTGGCCCAGGAGTCCTTGATGACGCCGCGGGCGTTCCAGGTGACCCCGCCGTCGGGAGAGTGGGCGATCACCGTGGAGAAGAGGTTGACGCCGTTGAAGCAGACCATGAGGTGGTTCAGGTAGACCTGGTTGTCGTGGGTCCAAACCACCGCCGGGTCGCTGCCGAAGACGACTCCGCCATAGGCGGCGCAGTCGAGGCCGTAGTCGGTGTCGGCCGGCGCGCAGGTATGCCCCCAGGTGGCGCCACCGTCGCTGGAGTAGTAGACGGACTGCACGGTACGCGGCCCGCAGCCCAGGGAGAAGCGGGCCGCGGTGTTGGAGGCGGCCACGATCTGCCGGGGATTGTTGGGGTTGGCCACCACCTGGACCTCGCCCTGGTAGCCGATCTGGGGGAGGGCGAAGTCGAAGGCGATGTTCTTGTTGGGGCCGGCGGTGTCTCTTTTGGCGGCCTGGTCGAGAATCGAGAGCTGCTCGACGGTGAGCACCCGCCGGTTGCGCCGGGTGCCTTCGCCGCCATAGAAGCGGAGGGCGTCGGCGGGGTGAAGCTCTTTCCAGCGCTCGTTGTAGGACTCGATGACGTCGGGCACGACGACGTCGATCTTGTGGACCCGCCGCTCGGTGCGGAACATCTCGAGGGGTGGGATGGGCAACGCCTTGAGATAGTTGTCCACCACGGAGGGGTTGAGCACGTTCCCCTTGAGGGTCTTCCTGAGCGCCTGGAATTCGACGTCGGTCTGGAGGCGCTTGTATTGAGCCAGAACCTCGCGGTTGAGCTCCGGTTTGAGGACCTCGCCTTCGTCTTCGGCCGCGAGCGGAACCGAGAAGGCGAAGAGGCCAAGGATCAGGGCGAGACCAAGAGCACGCACGTAGAGTGTCTTCACGACACACCTCCTGACGCAGAAATACAGGGATCCAAAGGAAGCGCCCCGGCCGGATTCACCGGGGCGCACGGAGCATACGGATGGCGAAAAGCCGGGGGATTCACGAAAGCTGGAATCCCTTCAGCCATTAGAAATCCTCGAGCGCCTGGCGAAGGGGCTCGAACTGGTTCGGAATCTCCCGGACCAGGAGAGGACGGCCGGCAACGGCCGCGAGAGGCTCTGGAATCGGCACCTGGATGCCCAGACGTTCGTAGACGGGAAGGAACTTCGCGGGGTGGGCGGTGCCGAGGAAGACGCCGGTTTCGCCGTCGCCGAGTTGTTCGGCCAGCACGCCATACGCCACCGCGGCGTGGGGGTCCGCGAGGTAGCCCTGGCCTTGGAGGGCACGGATCGTTTCCTCGGTCTCCCCGTCGCTCTTCCACCCCCAGCGCAGGAAGCGGCGCAGGGCTTCCAGGTCGCCACCGAAAAGGTGCTCGATGCGCTCCCAGTTGTTGGGTGCGCCGACGTCCATGGCGTTCGAAAGGGTGGCCACGGAGGGGCGGGAGCGGTACTCGCCGGTGTCGAGGTAGTCGGGCACGGTGGTGTTGGCGTTGGTGGCGGCGATCAGGCTCTGAAGGGGGAGGCCCATGGCCCGGGCGAGCAGGCCGGCGCACAGGTTGCCGAAGTTGCCGCTGGGCACCGCGATGACGGGCGGCTGGGACAACCCCTGCCGGCGCAGGGCAGCCACGGCCTCCATGTAGTAGAGGGTCTGGGGGAGGAGGCGGGCGATGTTGATGGAGTTGGCCGAGGTGAGGCCGTGGCGGGCGGAGAGGTCCGCGTCCGCGAAGGCGGTCTTCACGAGGGCCTGGCAGTCGTCGAAGGCGCCGTCCACGCAGAGGGCCGTGACGTTGTCGCCCAGGGTGGCGAACTGGCGCTCCTGGAGGTCCGAGACGCGTCCGCGCGGGTAGAGCACGACGGCACGGACGCCCGGGCGTTTCCAGAAGGCGTGGGCCACGGCCGCGCCGGTGTCGCCGCTGGTGGCGGTGAGGATGGTGACCGGGCGGGCAGGGTCCCGGATCAGGTCGAGCACGGCGGCGAAGAAGCGGGCGCCGACGTCCTTGAAGGCGAGGGTGGGGCCGTGGAACAGCTCCAGGGCCCAGACGGGGGGGCCGCCTTCCCGCGGTTTCGAGGCCAGGGGGACGGCCACGAGGGGGACTGGAAAATCGAGCGCCTCGCGCACGGCCTTCTCCAGGGGCTCGCGGCCGAGCTCACCGGCAAGCAGCCGGTCCATCACCAGGGCGCACCGGTCGCTCCAGGTCATGGCCAGAAGGTCGTCCCAGTCCTCGAAGACGGGGAGGGGATCGGGGAGCCACAGGCCACCGTTGGGGGCCAGCCCCGAGAGCACGGCTTCCCGGAAGGTGGCGGTGGTATTTGGATCTCGTGTGCTGACGAGCCTCATGACAAGACCCTCGCTCCCTGGTGGTCGATGCCGCAGAGGCGGACCTCGGATTCGAGGCCGGCGTCGGCCAGCGTGCTCTCGAGGATCTGGGCGATCTCGCGGCCATGGGCTTCCGACACGGCCACCGCGAAGAGGGCGGGGCCGGAGCCCGAGAGCGTGCAGCCCAGGGCGCCGTCGGCCAGGGCGGCGGCCTGGGCGGCGCGGAAGCCCGGGACCAGGGGAGCGCGGTGGGGTTCGGCCAGGGGATCCCGCAGGCAGCGCCTCAGCAGGCCGCGGTCTCCGGATTCGAGGGCATGAACGAACGCGGCGAGGTTCTGGGCGAAGCCCACGGTCTCGGCCAGGGTGAAGCACTTGGGGAGAGCCTGGCGGCTGCGCTCGGTCGGCAGCTCGAAAGCGGGGGAGGCCACGACGAGCACGAGGTCGTCGAACCAGGGGAGCGGACGCGCCTCGGTGGTGCCGCCGGGGCCGGGCACCAGGAGCTGAATGCCGCCGGCGAGGGCCGGCACCACGTTGTCGTAGTGCACCGCGCCGGAGAACAATCCTTCGGCCTTGCCGGCCACCATGTAGAGCTCGTTGCGGGCGAGCGGATCGCCCAGAAGCCCCTGGCAGGCCGCCAGGGTGGCCGCCACGGAGGCGGCGCTGGAACCCAGCCCGCTGGAGCGGGGGAGCCCTTTCACCAGGTGGAAGGCGATGCCCGGGCACTCGGTCCCTTTTTCCCGCAGGGCCTCGCGGTAGAGGGCGTAGGTGCGCAGCACGAGGTTGTCCCAGGGCGCCACCGGCAGGCCCGCGGCCTGGGCTCCTGACACGGTGAGGGAGGGCACGGCGGCGACCTCGGCCTCGACGACGTCTCCCCAGAGGGAGCCGTCGAGCGGCGCGAGGGCCGCGCCCATGAGGTCGAAGCCGGCCGCGAAGTTGCCGATGCTGGCGGGAGCGTAGGCGCGCAGTTTCATAGGCTCCGGATCGCCGCGATCTTGAGGAGGTCGGCCAGGGCGCCCGCGGCCGTGACCTCGCCGCCGGCTCCATAGCCGCGGACCACGAGAGGCGTCGGCTGGTAGTGCTCGGTGAGGAAGGAAAAGGCGTTCTCGCCGCCGCGGACGGCGTAGAGGGGGTGCTCGGGGCCCACCGCTTCCAGGCCCACGCGGCAGTGGAAGCCACCGTTGCCCGGCACGGCTTCGATGACGGCGGCATGGCGCAGCACCTTGCCCTCGGCCGTGAGCTGGGCGCGCCGGGCTTCGAAGAGCGGATCGAGCCTCGGCAGGCCGGCCAGGAAATCGTCGACCGAGCCCGAGGCGTCGAAGTCGGGCGGCAGCACGCCCTCCACCTCCACGTCGCCCAGCTCCAGGGTGGAGCCGAGCTCGCGGGCCAGGATCAGGAGCTTCCTCGCCACGTCCATGCCGGAGAGGTCGTCGCGCGGGTCGGGCTCGGTGAAGCCGCGGTTGCGGGCGGTCTGCACGGCCTCGGAGAAGGGCATCGCCGTCATCCAGCGAGCCCAGCAGGAACGAGAGCGAGCCGGAGAGAATGGCCTCCAGCCTCACCACCCGGTCCCCCCCCTTGAGCAGGCTCTGGAGCGTGCCGATCACGGGCAGGCCCGCGCCGACGTTGGTCTCGTAGAAGAAGCAGCGCTTGAGAAGGTCGCTCGTCTCGTGGAGCTTCAGGTAGTCCTCGAACGGCGCGCTGTTGGCCTTCTTGTTGACCGTCACCACGTGCAGGCCGGCCTCGAAGAGGCGGCCGTAGGCGGCGGCCACCGTGCCGTCCGAGGTGCAGTCGATGAACACCGGGTTGACCAGCCGGGCGCGGCGCGCGGCATCGAGCATGTCGTCCAGGCAGGCGGGGAGGGTGGCGGTCTCCAGGCTGGCGCTCCAGCCGGCCGGGTCGAGCCCCTCGGCGTTGAAGGCGCAGCGCTTGGAATTGGCCACGCCGCAGAGCTTCAGGTCCACGCGGCGGCTGTCGCGGGCCTGGTGCTCGCCGATCTTGCGCAGAAGCTTCGAGCCCACGTTGCCCACGCCCCAGACGACGAGCTGGAGCTCCGGCCGGCGCTCGAAGAGCTGGGCATGGAGATGGCGCACGGCGCGCGGCGCCTCGGTCGCCTCCACCACCGCCGAGATGTTGCGCTCGGTCGAGCCCTGGGCCAGGGCCACGATGTTGACGCCGATGGCGGCCAAGGCGCTCGCGAACGTGCCCACGACGCCCAGCCGGTCGCGCATGCCGTCGCCCACCAGGGAGACCACGGAGCAGCCCGGGCGGATGTGGATGGGGTCGAGCAGGCCCGCCGAAAGCTCGGCGGCGAAGGAGCTGCACAGGGCCTCGACGGCGCGGTGCCCCTCCGCCTCCGAGACCGCGAAGGAAATGGCGCACTCGCTGGAACACAGCGTGATCAGGATGACCGAGATGCCGGCCGACGCCATGGCCTGGAACACGCGCGCCGCAACGCCGGGCACGCCGGCCATGCCCGAGCCGCTCACGTCCACCAGGGCCACGCCGGGCAGGAACGTCAGGCCGCGGGCACCGTTCTCGGAGGGCGCGGCGCTCGCGTGCACGAGGCTTCCGGGGTGGTCCGGCGAGAAGCTGTTGCGCACCCGCACCGGAATGCCCTTCTCGCGCGCCGGCTGGATGGTCTTCGGATGGAGCACCTTGGCGCCGAAGAAGGAAAGCTCCATGGCCTCCTCGTAGCTCACCTCGGGGAGCGACGGCGGCATGGGGGACCACCCGGGGATCCGCGCTGTAGATGCCGTCGACGTCGGTCCAGATCTCCAGCAGGTCGGCGTCCACGGCCCAGGCGGCGATGGCCCCGGAGTAGTCCGAGCCGCCGCGGCCGAGCAGGTTGACGCGCCCGTTGGCGTCGCCGCCGAAGAAGCCCGGCAGCACGGCCACGGCCGGAGGGTTCTCGCGCAGGGGAGCGAAGGCTTTGCGGGTGGCCGTCCAGTCCAGCGTTGCCGAGAGGGGTGAGCCGGTCGTGCGGAGCAGCGTCTTGGGATCGAGCAGGCGGGTGTCGAGCCCGCGGGCCTGGAGGAGCCGGTAGAGCAGGGCACAAGCGGCCCGCTCACCCAGCGAAGAGTAGAGGGCCAAGGCGCCCGGCGGCTGCTCCAGGAGCAGGGCGAAGCCGCGCAGGAGGTTGGCCATCTCCTGCTCCAGCGCGCCCAGGTCGGCCTCGGCTTCGGCGGCGCTCGCCGGCCCCAGCTCCCCCCGCAGGTCGGCGAGGATCTCGCGATGGACCGAGTGGAAACGGGCAAGCGGCGGAATCACCGAGCCGCCCGCCGCCGCTTCGGCGGCACCTCGCAGGAGAGTGTCCGTAACTCCCCCCACGGCGGAGACCACCACGACCAGCGGACTCTCCGCCGCCTGCTGGGAGACGATCTCCACGACCCCCCGCATCCGTGCCGAGCTGCCCACGGACGTGCCGCCGAACTTGACTACGCGCATCGTCGAATCCTCCGGAGAATGACCTCGTACCTACCCCTTGCACCTACCAAGTGCAGTCTTTCGCCCAAGGAGGGACTTTCCGGAGCCTCGAACCGATTTTACAGCTCGAATTGAAAGGTTGGGCCTTCTCCTAATCCGATTCGCGGGCGAGGATCCGCCGTTTCCTCTCGGCACCCCAGCGGTAGCCTCCCGGCGCGCCGTCGCCGCGGACGACCCGGTGGCAGGGGACCACCAGCGCCACCCGGTTGCTGGCACAGGCCTGGGCCACGGCGCGCGCCGCGCCCGGCCGTCCCAAGGCCGCCGCCACCTCGCCATAGGACCGCGTCTCGCCGCGGGGGATCTCCTGGAGCGACCGCCACACGCGCCACTGGAAGGCCGTGGCCTGAAGGTCCAGGGGGAGCTCGCGGGCTCCGATGACCCCTTCGCGGACCCCTTCGAGAGCCGGCAGCACCGCGTCCAGCCATGGGCGCAGGGCCGCGTCGTCCCGTTCGATCTCGGCGTTGGGGTACTCGCGGCCCAGCTCAGACGTCAAGGCCCCGTCCTCATCCCCCAGGCTCACGGCGCAGATTCCCCTCTCGGTGGCGCCCACCAGCAGGCGGCCGAAGGGGGAGTCGGCCACCGTGTAGCGGATCCGCATCCCCTGGCCCCCCCGGCGGTAGGCACCGGGCGTCATGCCCAGGTTCTCCCCCGCCTTCTCGTAGAGCCGAGAGCTGGAGCCGTACCCCGCGCCGTAGGTGGCGCCGGAGACCGACTCGCCCCCCCGCACCTCGTCCTTGAAACGGCCGGCGCGCAGCCGGGCGGCATACTGCTTGGGCGACAGGCCGAGAGTGGCTTTGAAGGTGCGGTGCAAATGCCAAGGGCTCATTCCCACCTCGCGGGCGAGGTCGTTCAGCGTCGGCGCCTCGTCCGGATGGCTCTCCAGATAGCCACAAGCCAGCCGGACGGCCTCGGCCTGCCGGGACGCCTCTCCCGGCCGGCAGCGCCGGCACGCACGGAAGCCGGCCTGCTCGGCCTCGCCGGGAACGGCGAAGAACCGCACGTTGCTCCGCCGGGGCCTTCTGGACGGGCAGGTGGGCCGGCAGTAGACGCCGGTGGAAGCCACGGCATAGACGAACCGGCCATCGAACCGGGCGTCGCGTTCCAGCACGGCCGTCCAGGAGGTTTCGGGGTCCGGGGTCTCGAGGACGGCTGGGATGTCGGTGACCGGGATGTCGACGTCTGGGATCTTGGAAATCGGGCTCACGGCAAGGCTCATGATCGTTCCTCCTCTGTTTGAAGGCAAGTCGTTGAAGGCAAGATAGCCCCCTGGAGGAGGGGGGCTCCATCCGGTTCTTGCGGTCAAAAGCCCTGAAAAAGGAGATCGGCCCGGGAGTCTCACACCGGGCCGTCCAGAAGGAAGACTTGGGGATCGAACGCCTAGTCGTCGACGCTGACGCCGTAGCTGCCGGTGGTGGTGCCGGCGCCTTCGACCCGGATGTAGTAGCGGCCGGCGGGGAGGGAGGCGGCGATGATCTGGAAGTTGGAAGAAGCACCGCTGTCGTCGTCGGAATCCAGGATCTCGCCCTCGGAGTCATAGAGAGTGGCGTTGACGTCGGTGCTGCCCGTGCTTTCGATCGTCACCGTGGTGGTCGCGGACAGGTCGAAGCTGTACATGTCACCGTCCAGAGTGGAGCTCACGTAGGTGATCTCACCGCTGGCGCTGCTGCCGCCCACGGTGAGCGGCGTGGAGCAGAGGAAGCTGTCGCCGTGATCGTCCAGGTCGCCCAGGTGGCAGACGTCGGTAAAGGTCACCGAGACCGTGAAGTTGCCGGTGGCGCCGATTGGCGGAGCCACCTGGATGCAGTGTTTGCCGGCCCGGACGACGGCTTGGAGGGATCGCCCGCCGGTGCCCAGCTTGATGGCGTCGAGGCGCGGATGCGGGCTCGAAGCCGCCGCCGAGTAGAGAGTGCTCTGCGACTTCGCGCCGGAACCCGAGATCGTGATCACGCCCGGGAGCTCGGTGGTGAGCCGGACGACCTCACCCTCCCACTCGTCCACGTTCTTCTGGACGTTGGTGGGGGAACCCCCGCTGGTGAGGCTCGTGTACCCCGACGACTCTCCGAGAGCGGTCTGGCAGTCGTCGGCCCGGGCCGGGGTGGCCGCGGTGAGAGCGATCATGAAAAGCGCAGACGGGATGGACACGAAAGCGGTGCGGACAAAAGCGTTTGCCTGGAACACGGACCCTCTCCTTTGAGGCCGCTGGGGCCCCCGTCGAAATTCATGGATCGGTTTGCGTTCTGGGATTTCCGGACCGCCGCTTCAGAGCGGCGGGCCGGGCTTTTGCCGGCCGGCTTCGAGGCGTCCCAACCTCGCCTCAGGCCAGTACTAACGGGGGGATTTCTGAAAGTGGCTGGAAAGCGGAAAGCCCGCTTTTGGGATTGCCCGGCCAACTGTGATGAGATAGCGATGCTTTGAGCTTTCCAGCACTCTCATGGGCCCGAGGATCCCGGAAGACAGCCTCGGCGGAACCGCGCGTCTTCACCGATTTCGTTCAATCCACGTTGGCCGCCGGACCACCCGATGAAAAGAAATTCAGCGATCTCTGGAGAGAGTTGGGGCTTGCCCTGAAGGGCGAGCTCAAACGCCGCGGCTTATGGGAAAGCCCGCCCTCCTACCTGGGCGTCTTTGGCTCGGCGAGTTGGGAGGCGGGGGGAGGCCCCTGGGGAGAAAAGGACGGCGCTCTCGACGAGCTTCTGGCCGAGTGTTACGCCTACATTTTCGTTGACCGCCTCCGGGGCCTGCAGGCACAGCTCAAGGTCAAACCCAATATCGACGGCTTGATCGCCCTCAACGTTCGCCACTTCCTCCACGAGCGGCAAAAAGAAAATGATCCCATCGGGTCCCAAGTTTTCGAAATCCTGAAGGCCGCGGTTCAAATGGCCGCCGGCCAGGGAGAGCTGCTGGTGGTCAAAGGGGACGACCGGATCCGCAACGACACCGTTCTCGCCTTCCGCCAGGGTGTGGAGCCGGTCACGGCGGACCGTGAGAAGCTTCCGGCCCTCGTCGCCCTTTGGAACGACGATCTATTGCCGGACCTGGTCACCCTGAGAGGCCGCCGGCAGGAAGAGGTGGTCCTGCGGCTGCGCCAGCGGCTGCCGGATCTGCGGGCGGAGGGGATCGAAGCCTTCCGCTTCAAAGACCTGGTCGATCCCCTGAAAGCCGACGTGCGGGCGCGGTGGGCGGCCCTGCTCGACCATTCGCAGGGCGATCAGATTCCGCGGGCGGTGGGGGAGGGTCGCGGCGAGCCCGTGCGCCTGGTCCGCCCCGATACTCGGGTCGAGGAACGGCAGGTCTTCCGGAAGCTGGTCGACTGTGTCCTCACCGGCATCCGCAAGTGGGACGCCAATGAGAAGACGCGGGGCTATCTCCAGACGCTCTGGCAGTTCCTCCGCGTCCAGACCTCCGAGGGTGTCGAGGCGAACCCGAGAGCGCTCGGCGCCGCCTTGTCCGAGGAATTCTCCGATGAATTGCCCTCTCATCGTAAGCTCGCCGAGCAGCTTCGAATCCCCCGTGAACGGCTTGCCGGGCTCTTCGAGATCCTGCGGGACCTCTTGGCGGACTGCCAAACCGCCATTTCCGGCAAAATCGCCGTTAGTCCATCTTTAGAGGGCGAGTCTGCCCGGCGCGACAGGAGGCACCGGCCCGATGACCACTGATTCTCCCAGCCCGCGGACGCACCCGGAGAAGCCTCCCGTGCCCGGAGACCTCTTCGTGCTCCGGGCCACGGCCGGCCTCCCCGTGGAATGGGCTCTGCTGGAACGGGGCAGTGGCGGCCGGTTCCTCGCCGTGCCCGCGGACGCCGGTCCGCCCGCCGGCACCGCGGACGTCGAAGTGCCAGCCGGCTCTCCAGGCGGTCCGCTCAGCCTGCGCTGCCGGTTCAGCCTGTGGCTCGACGCCTCCCTGCTCGATCCGGAGCTTCGCTCGGGAACGCTGGCGCCGGAGATTGTGGGAGAGGCACGGTTCCGGATCCGCCAGATCGAATCGGGGAATCTCGAAGGCTCACCCCTCGCCGAGGAGATCGACGTGGATTCCGAATACCAGGACTGGATCCGTGACGTGCCCGAACAAGCCGTCGAGCTGGCGGCCACGGTTCGCCCGGAAAAAAAGAAGCCTTCCAGCCGCTTCCCCTGGTACGGAGCACGCCTCTTGGCCGCGACGTTCGCGGCTCTGTCGATTGGCCTGTCGCTCTGGGTCGGATGCTCCGCCGAGAAGTGCGAGCCTTTCCAGCCTGATTTCGGTGTGGTCTCGGCGGAAATCGATCTGGGCGACCCGTCACGTGGAGGCTGCGAGCCTGGAGGTCCCACGGGAAGCAAAGCGAGAATCGCTGCTTTTGAACTGATCGTAGACCCCGTCAGCGAAGAGCGGGAAGGCTTCGGTTCGAGATCCGCGACGCCCACGAGCAAGCTCGTGTACCGCAGCCCGAATTCGATCTGAGGGAGGAGTCTGAGTTTCCGGTCTCGTCCCGCGTTCGTCGATTGCCCAACGGGCAGTACGCCATCCGGCTGCTTCCCGTCCGTCCGGCGGTGACGCGCTGGAAGAAGAGACTCTGACCGTCCGGACCAAGGAAGAACGACCGTGACCCATCCTCCCAGCCCCTCCTGCATCGCCTCGCGGCATGAAAAAGGGAGGGTGGCCCAGTGGTCGGACCGGCCGGTCAGCAGCCCGCGGGCCACCCTCCTAACGAGGAGGATTGGCGCCCTCCGATCTGGACGCGAAAACCGCCGGCGAAAAGGACCACCCTCCGGTTTTTGATAGACTCCTTCCGCCTCATGTCAGACACAACCGAAGACGAAGACGTCACCGAGCTTCTGCACGACTGGGGTCAGGGCGACCTCTCGGCCCTGGAACGGCTGATCCCCCTGGTCTTCGAAGACCTGCGCCGGATCGCCTCCCGCATGTTCCAGCGCGAGAGCGACGGCCACACCCTCCAGCCCACCGCCCTCGTCAGCGAGGTCTACTTCCGGCTCATCGATCAGCGGAATCCCCAGTGGCAGAACCGGCAGCAGTTCTTCTCCGTGTCCGCCCTCATGATGCGCCGAATCCTCGTCGACTACGCCAAGGGGCGGCAGGCCGCGAAGCGGGGGAGCAACGTCCCCAAGGTCCCCCTGGATGAAGCTCTACAGGTTCCGGAGATGCACGATGTGGATATACCCGACCTCGACGAGGCGCTGACCCGGCTGGCCAAGCTCGACCCGCGCCAGGGCCGCGTCGTCGAGCTTCGCTTCTTCATGGGCCTCGACAACGAAGAGATCGCCGAAGTCCTCGAGATCTCTCCCACCACCGTCAAACGCGAGTGGCGCCTGGCAAAACTCTGGCTGCTTCGGGAGCTCAAGAAATAGAAGGACCCTTTCGGTAACATTTTTCGCGTTTCAATATGGACACCAAATAACTGGAAGCAGACCAACTGGACGCAGAACCAAGGGAGCCGAGCGGTTCCGGGGGATCGGTGACACAGGAACGCTGGCAACACGTCAAATCCGTTTTAGACGACGCTCTGGAGCGGTCCGGGCCGGAACGCGCGACCTATCTCGAAGCCGCCTGCCGGGGCGATGAGGAGCTGCGCCGCGAGGTCGATTCCCTCCTTGCCTCCGAGGCGGAAGCCGAAGACTTCATCGAAACCCCCGTTTTCCGAATTTGCCGCGACGACGACAAACCCCTCCCCGAAGGCCAGAGGATCGGCGCCTATCGGATCGTTCGCGAAGCCGGCCGGGGCGGCATGGGGACCGTCTACGTGGCGGAGCGGGCCGACGAACAGTTCCGCCGCCAGGTCGCCATCAAAGTCGTCCGCCGCGGCATGGACACCGACGAGATCCTCCGCCGGTTCCGCGCCGAGCGCCAGATCCTCGCCAACCTCGGCCATCCCAACATCGCCGGGCTCCTCGACAGCGGCACCACCGAAGACGGCCGCCCCTATTTCGTCATGGAATGGGTGGAAGGCCATCGCATCGACACCTACTGCAATACCCGGCAGCTCTCCACCCGCGACCGTCTGACGATCTTCCGGAAAGTCTGCTCCGCCGTCCATTTCGCCCACCAGAACCTGGTGGTGCACCGTGACCTGAAGCCGGGCAACATCCTGGTCACCGCCGAAGGCGAGCCCAAGCTGCTGGACTTCGGCATCGCCAAGCTCCTCGACCCGGGTGAGGAGGCCCTCGCCTTCACCCGCGTCGACCTGCGCCCTATGACCCCCGAGTACGCCAGCCCCGAGCAGATCCGCGGCGAGGCGATCACCACGGCGAGCGACGTCTACGCGCTGGGCGTCCTCCTCTACGTCCTGCTCACGGGTCACCATCCCTTCAAGACCGTAACCCGTGACCCCCAAAGCCTCGCCAAGGCCATCTGCGAGACCAGCCCGCCGCGGCCCAGCAGCGTCGTCGGCCAGGACGAGGAAATCCGCCGGGTACCGGAAGCCGAGGTGCCCATCCTGCGCCGCCGGCTCGCCGGGGACCTGGACAACATCGTCCTCATGGCGATGAAGAAGGAGCCCCAACGCCGGTACGCCTCCGTCGATCAATTCTCGAACGACATCGAGCGCCACCTCGAAGGCCTTCCCGTCATCGCCCGCAAGGACACCCTGGGATACCGGGCGACGAAATTCGTGGGACGCCACAAGTGGGGTGTTGGCATCGCCGTCCTGGTCCTGCTCGTCATCGTCGGCTTCAGCATCAGCGTGACCCTGCTCTGGCAGCGGGCTGTCCGGGAACGAGAGCGCTCGGATCAGGTCTCGAGTTCCTTCAAGAGCTTTTTCAGAATCCCGACCCCAAGAAATCGCATGGGGAAGAGATCACGGCTCTGGATGTGCTTAATCGTGGCGTTGAGACGATCAATACCAATCTCGCAGATCAGCCGGAATTGCGAGCCGATCTTCTAGAGACGATGGGGAGGGTTTACCGTAGCCTTGGCGTCTATGCGCCCGCAAAAAGACTGCTTGAGCAGTCCCTTGAGCTTCGAAGCCAGCAACTCTCACCTGACGACCCTAAGATCGCTTATATTCTTTTCAATCTGGCGAACGTTTTACTCGAGATGGACCGAGCTAGTGCCGCTGAGCCTCTAATAAGTAAGGCGATCGCTATTCAGCGCAAGAACGGCGATACCGAAAACTCGCGACTACGCATCTGGGCTGACCATCCTTGCGGCCATCGTCGAGGATAAGGACTTTGACCAAGCGTTGGCTCTCAACCAAGAGTCTCTGGCGATCAAACGGAGACTTCCTGAGCCAGACGAAAATGACATCGCCACCAGTCTGAATAATATTGGCAAGTTGTATTATGGGAAGAGAAATTTCAAAGCTGCCGAGTCCTACTATATGGATGCGCTGGCCATTCGCCGCAAGCTTTCAAAAGGTCTTCCAGATCCGGACACCGCCAAGAATATCAGCAATCTAGCGACTCTGCTGGAGGACAAAGGGGATCTCGCCGGGGCAATCAAATCTCCACCATGAAGCGTTGGAGATGCGCCGGAAGCTTTACAACAACAGACCTCATCGCGCAGTAGCGACTAGCTTGAACAACCTGGGTCACGCCCTCCAGACGAAAGGCGATTTGATAGAGGCGGAGAAGTGCTATCGCGAGGCCGTGGCTATCGCGAAGGAAACTTTGTCTGACGGTCATGAGACCCGAGCTACCATCATTCGAAACTTTGCCTCCGTGCTCCTGGATCTCAAGAAACCCGTTGAAGCCGAGGCCCAGGCTCGGGAAGCTCTCGCGGTCTTGAAGCGGGGCGAAAAGCCGAAGCCGGGGAAGATCGCTGACGCCGAGAGCGTCCTCGGGGCCTCGCTGACCGCTCAGCGCCGCTTTGAGGAGGCGGAGCCCCTGTTGACGAAGAGCTACGAGGTGCTTTCCAAGGAAACGGGCAGCGAGGCCCGCTATGCGCCGGAGGCTTTAAAGCGGGCGGTTGACTTCTACCGGGCTTGGGGCAAGCCCGAGGAGGCGGCCAGGCTCGAGGCCCAGGCCACCCGCCGGGCTCCCTAAGATCCTCAGACCTGCACCGTCCTCTTGAGGCGCTGGAGGAGGAGGCGGGTGTCGTAGACGTTGTCGGTGGCTACGAAGAGGGTGTCGTCCTCGGCCAGGACGCCTCTCACCTCGGGCCACATGGCGCTCTTCAGGGCCTCGCCCACGGCCTTGGCCGTTCCCGGGCTGGTGTCGAAGACGAGCATGTAGGGGCCGGCGCTGCGCACGCGCTGGATGAACTGCTCCATCTTGCCGATGCTGGCCTCTTCGCCTTTCTTCTCGGGGAGGCGGTAGACGCCCTCCCGGCGGACGATGCCGAGAGCCTTCAGGTCCCGGCTGACGCTCGACTGCGTCACCTTGAAGCCCTGTTTGCGCAACAGGCGCCCGATTTCCACTTGCCGGCGCAGTTGCTGGGTGGCCAGCATCTCGACCATGGCCTTGCGCCGACGGTCTTGAGCTTCACGATCGATAGGCATTCAACCCCTCCTTCTCTATGCGTTCAGTTTGACGGCTTGGACGGGCAATGTCAAAGAGGGGGGTTGACAAGACTCCGGGATTGGTAGCCTCTATGCACATCTTAACGAGGGGCCGCGAGAGCGGCAAGAACGCCCCCGGGTACGTCCCCACGGGCCTCCGTCGCCAGCGGACGGGAGTCGGGTGGCGTTGCACGAAGCTTCGGCCTCGTTGCACGGAACCCTGGTGGCGATGCACGAGCCTCCGGTGGCGTTGCACGGACCTTCGGTGGTGTTGCACGAAGCCCTGGCGGCGTTGCACGAGCCCCCGTCCGCATCGAACGGAGGCCCGTAGGACTCGAACGGAGCTTCGTGGGAACCGGACGGAGGTCCGGTGGCGGACGGCGGAAGCACAAATGGAGAAGAAAGGAGGTGGATTCCCGCAGGAAGATGAAAAGGATGGCAGCTCTGGCAACGCGAAGCACGCAGCAAGCCTGCCCTGGATCGTCCAGGGTAGGACGAACATCAACCAAGACGAAGTGAAAGAAGAAAGGAAAGGAGCATCACCATGCCCGACATCAACTCATTTGCCGATTACCTGGCCGACTGGGATCGCCTGATCAAGTCGATTCTGAAGAACCAGGACAACCTGCCGGATTTCTCCGGCCTCGTGGGCCCGCTCAGCGCCCTCCTCGAAGAGGCGCGGGATCTGGACGTTGCCAAGGCGGCGGCCCGGTCCGAGCTGAGGCTGGGGACCAAGCGCACCCGCACCCTGATTCCGGAAGGCCGAGCCGCGGCTTCTCGGCTCCGGGCGGCTCTCAAGGCCCACTTCGGTGGCCACAACGAGACGCTGGGGCAGTACGGTGTCACCCCCCTGCGCAAGCGGCGCTCGCCTCTCCCGGCGGATCCGCCGCCCCCGAGCCCGGTGATCGAGACTCCGACCCCGGAGTGACCCCCTAACCCAAACGTCCCTGGGAGGGCGTGCCCACGGCACGCCCTCCTTTTTTGTGGGAGATCTTTGAAAACTGATGTTTTTTTCTCAAGCCTGGGGACGGGCTGTGGCCGCGGCTCGTCCCCGTCCTGCCTATCCCGGCGCACAACCTGCTTGGCAGAAAACCCTTCCCTGCGGTCCGTAAGGACCACCGTCGGTAGCCCTGGACTTCAGTCCAGGGCGGGGGGGGATGGGCGGCGTCCGGTGCGGCTAGTCCCCGGACCGGCCGGCCCTGGATTGAAATCCAGGGCCCGACGGTGGTCCCTCGCGGGACCCCAGGAAGCCCTCGGAGGGGATCCGATGTAGCTGATTACGAATCAGCAGTGGCTAGTTTCTCCGGGATTTTACCGACCTTCATAAACCTTGATTTTGCAGCGATTTCCCTCACATGAAGTATGACACACCTATACCGAGTTTGATGCTAGAGGGTTACGCAGGAGGAGTTACGCGATGAAAGCTAAGCTCAGCCGCTGATGCTTGGCGCTGGACCTCGCCATCTACAACGGGGCCGCTGTCCTTCGCGGCGAGTCCCCTTCGCCCGCTACTCTCTCCCAAACGGACTCCCGACAAAAGCGCTGAACGTCCACGCCTCCGTGTCGGAGCGCCATCCGACGGCCACGCCGCCGTTGAGAAGGCCGGCGCCGTCCCGGAGTACCCAGACCGGAAGCTCTGCTCCTGTCACGCTATTTTCGATGTCATGCGTCACCCGCAGGCCGATGCCGGCCGTGGCTTTCGGAAAGAAGCGCCGGAACTCGAGTTGCGCGAGATGTTTGCGGAGCGCCGCGGGTGCCCCGATCACGAGGTTGTCGCACGCGAGGGCACCTGTGGTTCCGAAGGGAGAACAGATCTGCCGCTTGTCCTGGGGTTTGTGGCTGTCCTCATACCGGTAGTTGAATCCCACGAAAGGCATGGGGCTCACGACGGGGAGCCAACTTCCGCTCACGGCTGCCGTCCAACCATCATGCTCCTCTTCGAGGCGCTCGAGAGTCTCCGCCTTGGTGAACTTGAAGGTGGTCGGCGCGGCATAGGTCGCTTCGCCGCTGAAGAACCAAGTACCCTTCGGGTTGTCACCAATGATTTGCCGCAGGACCTTTCGGCGCCCCTGGGGGCTGATGTCATCGGTCGAGAGAGCGTCGGGTACGCCATCTTTCGATTTGCCCGGATTCTCGGCCAGCCAGGCTTTCTCGAGCAGATCTCGGATCTGAGCATCCGCTAAGTCCTCAATCCTTTGGGTCGTCGCCCTGCGGATTGCCTCGGGGGTGTGGAGCACCCAGCGAAGACCCGCGCTCAAGCTCGCCTGATTGGCGAGACCCTCCAGCGTCGCCAGCTCCGGCTCCTTGTCGTCCTTGGACACCGGGCCTCCAAGCTTGAAGCTCGCGCGAAACTCGCGATCTTTCGAGGCATCCTCCGCGAGCTCGACTCCGATCTCGATCTCAGCCCTGGTATCGGTCCGGGTTGCAGCGAGGATTGCCTGGAGATCGGTCATCCGCGCAGGCGAGGTGAGGCTCGGATCCCGCAGTGTCGTCTGGGCCCTCTGCGTATCCGCCGCAAGCTGTGTCGTGGCCAAGGCAGTTCCCAACGTGGGCAACGCAGCGGCAGCCGGACCCTGGGCGCACACCGGGGCAGCCACGCTCCAGAGCAAAAGGATCGATGTCGTCCTAAGGTTGGTCGTTCGCATGGCATTCAACCTTATGGATTGACCTTGAACTTCTTGGTTCCGATGGTGATGCCGTCACTCGGCACCCGATGCGACCGTGACCAAGCCGCTCCCGGAGGTGCGATGATCGCTATCGTGAATTCCGTTCCAGGCACTGCAACCAAAAAATAGACAAGCATGTGCATGCCGGCGTCGAGCGTGATTCTCGCGGTGCCATCCGGGCCGAAGGTCAGCGCCCGATCGTCGATCCGGGCTTGAACGCTGACATCCTTCGGAGTTCTCTTCACGACTACTTCTTTCGCCATGGTGCCCTCCCTTTCGACACGCGGCTGGAGACTCTCCAGCCGGACGAAGGTTCTATGGCTCTAGACGGACAAGGAATGCGATTTCCGGAAATGTCCGGGCCGGCTGGGGGGAGAACCTGCTGGTGGATAGATTGGAGGGCCCGCCGATCCCTGGCACTGGTCCTCGCCAGCTATGAGGGGGCCGGACTTGGTGCGAGTTCTAATCCCGGCCCCTATGTGGTCGCTCAATCGACAAGGAGAACAAGGCTTTGGGAGGTAGTTATTGATTCTATGGAGCCGACGACCGGGATTGAACCGGTGACGTGCTGATTACGAATCAGCTGTTCTTCAGCCGCGCTAAAATGCCTCCATGAACGCCCCTCCCTGGACCGACCGCCATTTCACCTTCGATCTTCCGGACTCGTTCTTCCCCTTGGTCGTCGAGCGCCTGCGAGGGACTCCGGCGCGGATTGAGGACAAGGTGCGCCGTCTTGCCCCGGAGGTTCTGACCCGCCGGGACGGCGAGGCGTGGTCGATCCAGGAGCACGTGGGGCATCTCCTCGACCTGGACGGGCTTCATTCCGGCCGGCTGGACGACTTCCTGGCCGGGTTGCCGGTTCTGCGGCCCGCGGACATGGCCAACCGCAAGACGTGGGAGGCGGAGCACAACCGCCGGCCCATCGAGGAGCTACTCGCGGCCTTCTGGGAGGAGAGGGAGCGTTTCGTGGCCCGGCTCGACGCTTGGGATGAGGGGCTCGTCTCGTTGACCTCCCTCCATCCCCGGCTCCAGAAGCCCATGAGGGTGATCGACATGGCCTTCTTCACGGCCGAGCACGATGATCACCACTTGACTCGGACGACGGAGCTGGCCCGGAGGACGGACCCGGCTCAAAATAGGGTGTTATAGCAAGTTGGTGGAAAAGAGGGTAAAATGCAGACGAGTTTCTGTAGACCCTGTTCTTAGAAGAAGGAGGAGGAGACCATGAGATCCCCTAAGCTCAGCTCTCTCATCGCCCTGTCCCTGCTGGCCGCGGTTCCGGCCATCGCGCAGATTCGCCCCGCGAGTGCTCCGTTCCGCGTCAACCGGACCAACGATTTCAAGCAGGTCAACCCCGTGGCCGCCTTCTCGCCTTCGGGCGCGGCGTTCGTGGTCTGGGAGAACGACCAAGCCGGAATCCGCGGCGCCTTCCAGAACCTCAACGGCACCGCCGCCGGCCCTCAGCTGACCCTGGTCGCCAACGAGGCGCTCGGCAGCCGGACGGAGGCCACCGTGCGCAGCCGCAAAGATCCGGCCGTGGCCGCGCTCCCGGGTGGGCAGTTCCTCCTTGCCTGGACCGAAGAGAAGTCCTTCGTCCGCTCGTCGCCCTTCCATGAGGACCGCGAGGTGCAGGATCAGGACGTCTACGTCCAGCGCTTCAGCGCCACCGGCACCCCCATCGGCACCGCGGCACGGGCCAACGGCACCACGGTCGGGTTCCAGGCCGTGCCGAAGATCGCCGTGCTGGCCGACGGCAACGCCATCGTGCTCTGGAAGGAGCTTCAGGGCGGCATCTCGGCTCGCTTCATCAATGCCAGCGGCCAGCCGTCCGGCAACGTCCTCCGGGTCAGCACCGACTTGACGGCGAACCACGGAGCCGTGGCCGCGAGCGGCAAGCGCATCCTGATCGCCTGGGACGCCACCGTGGACGGCCAGGACGACACCTTCGGCCGCTTCTACGAGATCAACGGCCGGGCCGTGGGCACCGAGTTCCGGGTCAACCCGACCACGCCGGGCATGCAGCGCTGGCCGGCGGTCGCCGCGGGATCGGACGGTAACTTCCTTCTGGCCTGGCAGAGCTACGTCAGCGACCGGTCCGACGTGCACATCTTCGGTCAGATCCTGAGCGCCAACGGCGGCCTCGTCGGCAGCTCCTTCGCCATCAGCGCCAGCGACGGCACCCAGCTCGCTCCGGCTCTCGCCGCCACCAAGGCCGGCTTCATCGCCTCGTGGCTGGACGGCAACTCCCTCGGCTACGGCATCGAGGCCGTCCCCCTCAACCGCCACGGCGCCCGCGACGGCGGCGAGATCCGCATCGCCGACGCCCGCGTCCGGAAGAACTACCGCCAGTCCATCGCCGCCAACGGCAACGGCGGCTTCCTCGTCCCCTGGGAAACCAACGAAGGGCGCGCCCAGGTCATCGCCGCCCGCGGTTTCCAGCAGTAGGGGAGAGGTTCTCAGGTCTCCTCGGCCCTCCTGTCCGTCTCGAAGGAGGGCCTCCGCCCCTGCCCTCAGTCCAAGTCCAGAAAAGACCGGTTGCCTTGACCGCCGGGTTGCCCTACAATACGCCTCCGCTTCACGGAGACACCCCAAGCGTCTTCGCTTCAAGCCGACGTAGCTCAGCGGTAGAGCAGCTGATTCGTAATCAGCAGGTCACCGGTTCAATCCCGGTCGTCGGCTCCATTAGATCCACACCGAACGGATTTAGGTATTTCGAGCTCAACTCGCTTTGAGCACTTGCGGGCTCGCCCCGTGCTGCCGCTCGTAGCTTTCCCGGTCGATCCCGTAGAGCAACATCTCCCTGCCAAAGTGCTGAATGCGGCCTTCCAGTCGCTCGCCAAGCCGCTCGACCACACGGATAGAGGAGTGATTCTCCGGTGCGACAAGGCTGATAACGCGCTCCTTCTTCAGGACGTTGAAGGCATATCCCAGAGCGGCCCCCCCGGCTTCGGTGGCGAAGCCCTGCCCCCAGAAGCGCCGCGCGAGGATACCGGCCAACTCGAAACCCGGCCAGCCCTCCGGCTCGGCATAGCCCGCTGTCCCTAAAAAGGCGCCGGTCTCCCTGTGCTCCACTGCCCACATGCCGGGCCTCCCGAGGTGCCAGTGTCCTACAAGAAAGGCAAGGTGTCGCCAAGAGCGGCCCCGATCCCATGGGACCGGCCCCCCGCCAAGGTGCCGCAGGACTTCTGGATCGGAGTTCAGCGCCGCATAGTCCTCGAAGTCGCCCCCCCTAAGGGGCCGTAGCCGCAGGCGTTCCGTTACAAGCGTCGGGACTTCCACTGTGTTCATGAGATTCCCTCCCTCTGTTCGGGCGAAGCAGTAGCTTGTCCTCCAGATCAGGAGAGGCAGACACTCCGAGCGGGACACCCTCAGCGGGCAATGGCGCTCGTGTGTGTGGTCACCTGTCCCTAAGAAGGGGGAAGCCAATGCTTCGCCTAGTTCTTCTTTTGCTTTACCTCATGGCGTCGTCTTTCACGTCTCCCCAGGCCAAGCAGGGTGGGGGAATAGACCCCTTGGGGCTCAACACTCCCCCGCCACCGCCCCAGAATCAGACCGACCAGGGCGGGGGGATAGATCCCCTCGGGTAAGCTCTTCAAAGCGGGGCTGCAACTGCTGCGGCCCCGCTCTTTCTGGCTATACTAGGAATGCAATATTTCACCGATCTTTAAACTATCGCCTATGGGTGTTGTAGCTAAGGGATACCTAAAATGTTCGAAGAGGCTCACGAGACTCCGGAGGGGTTGCGTAGGGTGTTCGCTGGTGAGGCTTCCCCGGTCGAGGCAGAGCGGGTTGCAGCTCACCTGACGGGATGTCGGGAATGCTGGCTACTCGCCACCCGTGCTATTGCCGCCCAAAGGGCAAGCGGAGTGATAGCCGTTCAAGGTCCCCTGAAGCTCCTTATTGACCTCCAGGAGATAGAGCAGGCGAGATTAGAAGAGTGGCTAGAAGCTCAAGCAGTTTGGCTTGAGATTCGATCCCTGACTCACAAGGCTAGAAGAGACAAAGTACGCCTCACTCGCACACTTCACACCCTTAGCTTTCTGGAAGTGCTTCTAGAAGAGGGTGCCTCAGCATCTCCGGCAGAAGCCGAAGAGATCTTCTATTTGGCTTGGCTAGTATCCCAACAGCTACCCTCTCCTAGAGTGTCTATCGAGTTAAGGAATGATCTATGTGCCGAATGCTGCGCTGAGATTGCGAATGCAAGGCGACGGCTAGCTAAATGGCCCGCAGCTCGCGACGTATTGAAGAAGGGAGGTGAATACGTCGGTAGGGGATCAGGGAACGGAGTTACAGAGGGAAAGTTGCTATGTGTGGAAGCAGCGCTAGAAGATGATCTAGGTAACTCAGAGGAAGCCGCCAAAATCCTCCGCAAAGCAGTGGAGCTCTTTGAGGGGGCGGGGCAAACATTCCTCATAAGTCGGACTCTCGCTCAACTAGCTAACATCCTGGCTGACTACGACCCCGCCGAAAGTCTCCGAGCAATTGGAAGGTCCCTGTCTCTAATCCAGGATAGCAATCCCCGCCTTATGGTCTACCTAGAAATTCTGAGGATGAACTGTCTTGTTACCATAGGTGCGCCACACGAAGCGCTTATAAGACTTAATGAGCGGAAGGGGCTACACGAGCAATTCCGGGAGCCATACATTCAGCTTAGGAGACGATATACGGCAGCGAGAATCCTGGAGCATCTTGGAAGGCATAAGAGAGCGGAGATTCTCTTGCAGGAAGTCATAGCTGGGGACCTAGAACACGGATTGGTGAAAGACTTCTTCCTAGATCTGGTCTACCTCTTTGGCTTCCACCTTCGGAGGGGGGAATCGGCTGAGGCTATCTCTGTTTGCCGCCGTGCTAGTCAAGAGCTATCCTTATTGGATGACGAGGAAGGGAGCGGCGCATCCGCACGCGAGCAAATGCGGATGGTATGGCGGAATTTAGAGGATGAAGTCAAACGGGGCACCGTGGACCTTGGCGCTACTGTTGTGCTGAGGAACTATATCAAGGCTCATTGGAGATTCCCTGCTAGTGATCCGCCATCCTTCGGAGAGCGGCCTACAGGGGAGACGACATAGTAGATCCATTCAACGGGAGAGGTAGTCTCCTGGTAGATACTCGACTAACGCGCAATAGCTTGCCAGGGAGCCCTATGCCTAAGAAGGTTAAGATCCTAACTAAGGACCAGGACGGCAAAAACGAAGAGAGCGTAGAGCTAGAGTTTACAGACGATGAATGGGAAACTTTGCAGGACTTCGCCAAGTATGCGGCCAAGTTGGAGAAGAACTCTCTGGTACAGGAAGGTAGCGCACTGGTGTCGAAGAAGATGCCCGTCAGGCCGGCCACCGGTCCCTCTCTTCTTCGATCAGCCGCGCCACATCGATTTCCGTACGTTGCCCCTCTCCTGCTTGGGGCAGGGCAACCAGACGATTGCCGCGCCGGGCTAGCTGAGGGCCGGCCACCGCCCGAACGAGGCGCAGGGCGAAGCCCTCGATCAACATTTCCAGCTCTGTTCCAGCGGTGAGACCGAGCCGCTTGCGTACCTCGGCGGGGATGACCACGCGCCCTGCCCTGTCAATGGTGGTCGTCATGGCCACAAAATACCATGCCTCTGGCATGCTCGTGGCCGAGCCGGGCGTCAGTCCCGCCCGGCTGTTGGCGGGTCCCGGAGGGCGCGGTCGGTCGGTGGGGGTGTTGATGTGGGCCACGCCGAGGGGGCTCACCTCGAAGGGGGGATTTATTGCGCCAGTGACGGATAAGATGAAGGGCAACGGAGGTCTCGCAGGCGTGGCCTATTGACCAAGGCCGTCACGTTGAAGAGGTACGAGGGAGCTTTGATGGCGAACAACGATGTAACGACCAGCGACTTGCACTACGCCGACACACTCTGGAAGGCCGCCGACGCCCTCCGTGGGCAGGTCGACGCCGCGGAATACAAGCACGTCGTCCTGGGCCTACTGTTTCTCAAGTACATCTCCGACAGCTTCGAAAGCCGGCGCGACGACCTGCGGGCCGAGCTGACGAGGGATGGCATCAAGGGCGAACAGCTCGACCGCCTGCTCGAATCCCGCGACGAGTACACGGCGGAGCGGGTCTTCTGGGTGCCCGCCCGAAGCGCGGTGGACGAACCTCCAGAGCCAGGCGACGCGCCCCGACATCGCCACCCTCATCGACGACGCGATCCTCGCCGTCGAGCGGGACAATGCGAACCTCAAGGGCAAGCTCCCTCGCGACTATGCCCGCCGCGGCATCGAGCCGGTCAAGCTCAAGGGGCTGATCGACCTCGTCGCCGGCATCGGCTTCAAGGGCAGCCGCGGCAAGGCCCGCGACATGCTCGGCCGGGTCTACGAGTACTTCCTTGGCAAGTTCGCCGCCGCCGAAGGGAAGCTGGGTGGCGAGTTCTACACGCCGCGCAGTGTCGTGCGCGTGCTCGTCGAGATGCTGGAGCCCTATGCAGGGCCGCATCTACGATCCTGCCTGCGGCAGCGGAGGCATGTTCGTTCAGTCGGAGAAGTTCGTCGAGGCCCACGGCGGCCAGCGCACCGACGTCTCCATCTTCGGGCAGGAGAGCAACCCCACGACGTGGCGCCTCGCCCACATGAACCTCGCCCTCCACGGCATCGAGGCCAAGCTCGGCGAGCAGCCGGCTGACACGTTCCTTCGCGACCAGCACCCCGACCTCAAGGCCGACTTCGTCCTCACCAACCCGCCCTTCAACGTTAGCGACTGGTCCGGTCAACTCCTCCGCGGCGACAGACGCTGGGCCTACGGCGACCCGCCCGTCGGCAACGCCAACTATGCCTGGATCCAGCACTTCATTCATCACCTCGCCTACCCGAACGGTCGGGGCGGCGGCGTGGCCGGCTTCGTGATGGCTAACGGAAGCTTGTCGAGCAACACCGGCGGCGAGGGCGAGATCCGCCGCAAGATCGTCGAGGCCGACCTCGTCGACTGCATCGTCGCCCTGCCCGCGCAGCTCTTCTTCACCACCGGCATCCCCGTCTGCCTCTGGTTCCTCACCCGCGACAAGACCGGCAAGAACATTCGCAAGGGTACGCCGAACCGCCCCGGCGGACGCAAGGGCGAAACGCTTTTCATCGACGCCCGCAAACTCGGCACGCTGCAGACCCGCGTGCTCCGCGTGCTCACCGGGGTCGAAGAAGCCGAGTGCGTCCCCGGCACCGGCGACCCGCTGCCCACGTCCGACGTCGGCCGGATCGTCTACGCCTACCGCCGCTGGCGCGGCGAGCCTGCGCCGGAGTGGTGGAACGAGAAGGAGCACGGCGAGTGGGCGTTCGCGCCGACCCCTGGCTTCGCCAAATCCGCGACGATCGCCGAGATCGCCAAACACGGCCACGTCCTCACCCCCGGCCGCTATGTCGGTGCGGAAGAGCAAGAAGACGACGCCGAGCCGTTCGCCGAGAAGTACCCGCGGCTGGTGGCGGAGTTGGAGGAACACTTCGCCGAAGGTGAGCGACTGGTGGCTTCGATTCGCGCGAACTTAAGCAGGCTAGCCGATGTCGAGTAGCGCGTGGCCGCGGGTAACGATCGAATCGTTGATCGCTTCAGGAGCTATTGTTGCCCACAAGGATGGCAACTACGGCTCGTTATATCCGCGCGTTGAGGAGTTCGGCACGGATGGCGTTCCTTTTCTTACGGCGAAGTCGCTGGATGAGGGCAGGATCGATCTCGAAGGAGCACCGCGTCTCGCGGAACAGCGTGCTGATACCCTCCGCTTCGGGTTTGTCCGCACGGCCGACGTGCTCCTCTCACACAACGCCACGATCGGCCGCGTAGCCGTTGTTCCACAGTTTGACGGCCGCCTGTTAGTGGGCACGTCACTGACGTACTTCCGACTGAACTCGCAGAAAATCTTGCCGCGATACTTCGCCGCATACCTCGCCGGGGCGGACTTCCAGAACCAACTCGCTGCAGTGATGAGTCACTCCACGCGAAACCAGGTGCCGATTACTGCTCAGCGCACGCTAAGCATTGTTGTTCCTCCGCTCGACGTGCAGCACATGATCGCCGACACGCTCGGATCGCTCGACGCCAAGATCGAGCAGAACCGGCGGACGGGCCGGGCGTTGGAGGGGCTGGCGCGGGCGACATTCAAGGCGTGGTTTGTGGACTTTGAGCCGGTCAAGACCAAGGCCGCCGGCGCCGCCGGCTTTCCTGGCATGTCCCCCGCCGCCTTCGCCGCTCTCCCCGATCGCCTGACTGACTCCCCCTTGGGCCCGGTGCCGGAGGGGTGGGCGATGCAGACCGTAGGTGCCATCACGACGCTGTCCAAGCAGCAAATAGATCCGCAGGATCACGCGGAAGAGTTTTTCGAACACTTCAGCCTCCCGGCCTACGACGCGGGGCAGAACCCCGTAGTCGAGCCAGGCAGCGGGATCATGAGCCAGAAGTTCGTCGTTGTGCCCGGATGCGTCCTCCTATCGAAGCTGAACCCCCGCATCCCTCGCATCTGGCTTCCTGCACAGGCGAACCGACGGCGACAGATCGCATCAACGGAGTTTCTCGTTGCGGTACCCAGGCCGGGATGGACGCGTGAGTCCCTGTACTGCCTCTTCCAGCAAGGGGAGTTCCGCGAAAGCCTCATACAAAGCGCGTCTGGAACATCCAACAGCCATCAGCGTGTGCGCCCAAGCGACCTGCTCGCCCGACCATTAGTTGTGCCGCCAAGGGCCGTGCACGACGCGTTCGCCGACCAAGTCATTCCGCAAATGGCGCTGCGGGAAGCACTGCACGCCGAGTCGGCCAAGCTCGCCGCCCTGCGCGATTACCTCCTGTCGCGGCTGCTGAGTGGGCGGGTGCGGGTGCGCCCATTGCAGGCTGAGGTGAAGGCAGAATGCGCCAGCTAAAGCCGTGGGCATACGGTCCCTTTGAAATTCTGTTGCACGCCGAATTGCACTACCGGGTTGGCGAAGACTTCGACCGCCGGATCGCGATGATCGGGTTCGACAACGCGATCGAGGTTGCGATCACAACCTATCTCGGACTCCACCCCATCCAGCGTGGGAATAGGCCATACCCGAATGCGGACGTGGCGCGGTGGCTGAACAACTATCACACGAAGGTCGAGTTCTTCTTTCAGGAGTGCGTCACTCGTCAGATCGCGGTCGTTGGCCAGCAAGATGAGATCGTCTGGTACCACGAGGTGCGGAACGGCCAGTACCACGTCGGCGGAGCAACAGTCCCGCAGCGGCGAGAGCTGGACGGCGTGCGCGCGGCGGCAATGGAGGTGTTCGCGGTCTTGTTCGACGCCCCCGATGTGTCCGCGCTGCTCGACGCCTACGTCGCCGCACGGACGCCGTCGCCGGCACCGCGTACCGATGATGACGACCGCCTGATCGACCACGCTTACGGCATGATTGAAGTCGGCGATCGGATGGAGTACGCGAGCGACATCTTGTACGCCCTCGATCCGGAGCGTTACCGAGAGATCGCGCTGGAGTTGCGGGCCGGCGAGTCAGACTCCGTCGAGCAGGAGGTGGCGTCATGAGCAACGCTACACCCACCGAGGAGTTGGTCGAAGACGTAACGATCGGCCTGCTGCAATCCCTCAGCGTACCGAACCGCCGCGGGGTACAGATCGATGAGGCGGGCGAGCGGGCAAACGCCACGGCTGGCGTACTGCACGGACGTTTGATGGCCGCTTTGCAGAACTTCAACCCGAGCCTTCCGCAGAGCAGTTGTGAGGAGGCTGTACGGTTGCTGCTGCGGCCGCCCCATCCCACCCTCATCGAGAACAACCGCTGGTTCCACGATCTGCTCACCGACGGCGTGCCGGTCGAATACAAGGACGCCACCATCGGTGAAACCCGCGGCGGGCGGGCACGGCTGATCGACTTCGACAATCCGGCCAACAACGACTTCCTCATCGTTCGCCAGCTCACCATCGCTGGAGCGAACGGGAAGACGATCCGGCCGGACCTCGTGCTGTACGTCAACGGTCTGCCGCTGGTCGTGATCGAGCTGAAGGACCCGGCCAACGCCGCGGCCGATCTCAACGTCGCGATCGATCAGCTCGGGCGGTACAAGACGATTGCGCCGGACCTGTTCGTGCCGAATCTGCTGCTGGTCGCCAGCGACGGACTGCTGACGCGGGTGGGCAGCATCACCAGCGGGCGGCAGCGATTCACGCCGTGGCGGCCGGCGAGCGGGGGTGAGCCGACGCTGGAGGCGCTGATCCGCGAGCTTGCTGAACCCCGACGCCCTGCTGGATTATCTGCGGTCGTGCGTGGCGTTCGAGGAAGACGAGCGAGGGAACATCGTCAAGAAGGTGGCCGGCTATCACCAGTTCCGCGCGGTGCGCAAGGCGCGGGCAAGCGTCATCGGCGGCGATCAAGACGCCGGACCGCGCGGGCGACGAGGCCGCGGGCAAGGGCGGCGTGGTCTGGCACACGCAGGGCAGCGGCAAGAGCCTGACGATGCTGATGCTCGCCGGCACGCTCGTGCGGGCGGCGGAGATGGCCAACCCGACGGTGGTGATCGTCACCGACCGCAACGACCTGGACGACCAGCTGTTCGACACCTTCGCGATGGGCCGGGCGCTGCTGCGGCAGGATCCCGTGCAGGCGGACAGCCGCGAGCATTTGCGGCAGTTGCTCGACCGGGCGAGTGGCGGCGTGGTGTTCACGACGATCCACAAGTTCACCGAAGTGCGCACGGACAAGCGCGATCAGCGAGCGGGCGAACGTCGTCGTGATGGCGGACGAGGCGCACCGCAGCCAGTACGGGTTCGTAGAGGGCGGGGCGCGATGGATGCGCGAGGCGCTGCCGAACGCGACGTTCGTCGGGTTCACCGGCACGCCGCTGACGGCGGGCGACACGGATCACGCGGCACGTGTTCGGCGACTACGCCGACGTCTACGACATCCGCCAATCGGTGGCCGACGGCGCGACGGTGCCGATCTACTACGAGCCGCGAATCGTGAAGCTCACGATCGACGAGGCTGGGGCGAAGGAGGCGGAAGCAGAAGATCGCGGAGTACGCGACCCGTGATGAGAACGGGCGCGAGACGCCCGAGAACATCCGCATCCCGCTGGAAGAGCTGTACGGCGCGCCCGAGCGGCTGGAGCGGGTGGCGAAGTTCGTCGTGGAGCATTGGGAAGAGCGCCGCGCCGCGATGGAAGGCAAGGCGATGATCGTGACGATGAGCCGCGACATCGCCGCCCGGCTCTACGACGAGATCCGCAAGCTCCGCCCGGCATGGCACGATGACGACGACGCCAAGGGCGTGATGAAGGTGGTCATGACCGGCGGGCCGGACGATCCCGAGCACATGGCGCGGCACGTACGGAGCAAGGCAGGGCGGAAGGCGCTCGCGGATCGGTTCAAGGACCCGGCCGACGACTTCCGGTTGGCGATCGTGGTGGACATGTGGCTGACCGGCTTCGACGTGCCCAGCGCACACACGATGTACCTGGACAAGCCGCTGGCCGGGCACAACCTGATGCAGGCGATCGCCCGCGTGAACCGCGTGTACGGTGAGAAGCCCGGCGGGTTGATCGTCGATCTGATCGGGCTGGCCGACCCGCTGGCCGATGCGCTGGCGACCTACGCGAGCGCGACGGGAGACACGGACAAGCCAGTCAAGGAGCTGCAGGACGAGGCGATCCCGGCGATGCGGTCGGCGTTCGAACAGTTGCAGGCGTTCTTCCACGGCTACGACTACGCCGCGGCGCTGGAGGCGGAGCCGGCGAACGTGCTGCGGGTGTATCTGGGCGCGATCGACCACGTGCTGGACGTGAGGCACAACGTCGGGGAGGAGACGGGCTGGCAGCGGTTCCGCGGGATGGTGAAGCGGCTGGCAACGGCGTTCGCGCTGGCCGTGCCGCGGGAAGAGACGCGAGAGATCGCGCCGCACCTGGCGTTCTTCCAGCGCGTGGCGGCGATGATCCGCAAGCGGCTGGCCGACGATGCGGGGCCGACGTCGGGCGCGGGCGGTCCGGAATCCGGATCGCGCGACATCGACGCGGCCGTGCGGCAGGTCATCGGCGGCGCGGTGGACGCGGGCGAGGTGATCGACCTGTTCGCCGCCGCCGGGCTCGACGCGGCGCGGCTGGACATCCTCAGCGACGAATTCCTGGAGCGGGTGTCGGCCCTGGAGCAGAAGAACCTCGCGCTCGAGACGCTGCGGAAGCTGCTCAACGACCAGATCAAGACCAGCGAGCGGACCAACCTCGTGCAGGCCCAGAAGTTTCGCGAGGCGCTGGAGAAGGCGATGCTCGGCTACACGAACAAGCAGATCATCGACGGCCCAGATGATCGCGCAGCTCCTGGAACTGGCGAAATGGGTCCGCGAGTCGAAGCGGCACGGGCAGGAACTCGGTCTCAGCAGCGAGGAGACGGCGTTTTACGACGCGCTGGCCGAGAACGGGTCGGCCAAAGAAGTGATGAAGTCTGACCAGCTCCGTCTGATGGCTCGCGAGCTGGCGGAGATGGTCAAGAAGATGCCCAAGCTCGACTGGACGCAGCGGGAGAGCGTGCGGGCGGACCTGCGCCGAAAAGTCCGTCGGCTGCTGGCGATGTATGGCTATCCGCCAGACCTGTCGGAGGACGCAACCCAGCTCGTGCTCAAGCAGGCTGAGCTGTCGACGCAATCTGCCGAGTGATGCGGCTACCGACGATTCGTCGGAGGCCGAACATCAGCTTAAAGCGGCGGGCCATGCGTGGCTAGCGCGCGCGCCCCGCCGCTCGCCGCCTGCTCCAGGGTGCGTCCCCGTCCCGTTTGCGCCAACGGCTACCACCTACGGCTATGACGTGGGCAACCGGCTGACCTCGGTGCTCTCCGGCTCCCAGAGCCGGAGCTTCGTCTACCGAAGAACCCCACCGCCGCCCTCGTTGTCGACGTGGATCCCCAGCAACTCCTCTAAGCCACCCCTCCCTGGGACCGCCGGCATCCCTGCCGGCCCACAAACCCAACCCTCCTCCCTACCTGCCGCAAGGTCCCCAACTCCACCGCAACATCTCCAACTCCACCGCAACATAGGCCGGTCCACCGCAACATCTCTAGCTCCACCGCAAAATATGTAGATCCACCGCAACGTATCCATATCCACCGCAACACCCCGCCGTTCACCGCAAAGTATCTAGATCCACCGCAACTTATACATCTCCACCGCAGACTCTCTAGCTCCACCGCAAAATACGTAGATCCACCGCAACATATCTAGCTCCACCGCAATGTCTCCAGCTCCACTGCAACATCCCGCCGTTCACCGCAAAGTAACTATCTCCACCGCAACGTACGTGCATCCACCGCAGACTCTCCAGATCCACCGCAACGCCCGCGGCTCTGGCGCAAGGTTGAAAGCTCCACCGCAACCTCCAGGGCTCCACTGCAACGTCCCGCGCTCCACCGCAAGATCCTTTTCTCCAAGCCGTTTCTTCTCGTCCGCCGCAAGCTCCCGGGGAAAGAAACCGTCGCGGCCACTTCCGCGGCAAACGGCTTGACCCCTTCTTGGGATAGGCTTTTCGCAATCCAGAGAGCCAGCGGTACCGCGAATGAGCCCGCACTACGACGTCTTCCTCAGCCACGCCTCGGCGGACAAACCGGCGGTGGAGTACCTTGCGCTCGGCTCAGAGACGCGGGGTTCGTACCGTTCTTGGATAAATGGCACCTGATCCCGGGCCGCGTCTGGCAGGTAGAGCTAGTCCAACGGGCTTCGAAATAGCACGGCCTGCGCCATTTTCATAGGCTCCGAGGGATTCGGCCCCTGGCATACCCAGGAGATGCTGGTCGCCCTTGATCGCGCCGCTCGAGATCCGGAGTTCCCGGTCATTCCGGTTCTCCTACCTGGTTTCAGGAAACCGACGGGGATACCAGATTTTCTCGCCCAGCGAACATGGGTCGAATTTCCCCGCCTGGAGGATGAGGAGGCGTTTCGTCGGCTGGTCTGCGGTATTAGAGGTGAGGCCCCTGATCTTGGTGAGGTACCGAATAAGCCCTCCCGTATTCAGGCATATCGGAGCATGGCGCAAGCTCCGGAGGAGTTTATCCACCGGAGCGAGTATGACGAGGTTCTACGAGTCCTCTGTCCAGAAAATGGGATCGTCCAGTCCGTCGGCATCACCACTGCGTTACGGGGAGCCGGTGGATTCGGAAAGACGGCTCTCGCTCAGCAGCTTTGCCAGGATGAGCGGGTTCAAGCAAGGTATCCGGATGGGATTCTCTGGACGACGATGGGGGAGGACATTGACGCCAATGGTCGCCTCTCTAGAATCAGAGACCTCATTCGGTGGTGGACACGAGAGGAAGCTCCTGCCTTTGAAACTGTGGCGTCGGCGGGCGCGAGTCTGCGGGAAGCACTGAGAGCCTCCAAGGTGCTGCTCGGCCTTGATGACGTTTGGAGCCCTGCTGACGTAATTCCTTTTCAGGGAATTGGGGCTGACTCTTCACTCCTCATCACGACCCGGGACAGCCAGACTCTTCCGTTAGATTCAAAGAAGATCGAAGTCGACGCCATGGCGTCAGCTGAGGCCCGGTCTCTTCTGCGATCCGGTTTGCCAGGAGGCCGCGGCGGGTTGGGCCTCGGTATCCGCGACGTTCGTGCCGTTGTAGGAGGGCAGCGGTCGAGGCGCCCCGGTAGGGTGAAGGGGATTCGCGGCGGCGTTGCCCCTGCGGAGACGCCACGCCGTTTGTGCACCCGGTAAGGATGGTGGTTGAGGACTGTGGCGTCTCTACGGAACGGTATCGCCCTGCCCGAAGTGTTGTGGTTATTGGACGCCCCCGCAATCTCGATTCATACCGAAGGCAACGGCGTCTCTTCGAAGGGGACGAACGCTTGGCGGGGCACCGGCTTTCTGTGTACACCGCGCCATGGATCGAATCGTTGTTGGGGTCGAGGCGCCCCGGTGGGGTGGTGGTGAATCGCGGTGGTGTTGCCCCTGCGGAGACGTTCCGCCGTCCCCGTGGCCTGCGGTCGATATCGTGGGCGGTATGGAATCGTCTCTACGAAATGCGGTGCCGGAGCGGGCGATTCGGAGAGGGGCGAATTACCTGCGCCGTTCCAATTCAGCCCGGAGATTCGCGAGCTCGGCTTCCATGGCTTGGCGCGCTTCGATTTCGCGGGTGGCGCGTTCCTCGGGAGTCAGCAGACGGTTTCCGGTGGTGGCGTCGATGACGTGGACCGTTCGACCGTTCTCGGAAACAGCGAAGAGGAGATTCGTGGTTTCCGACAGGAGCCTGCCCAGATCGGCTGGCTGAATCTTCCGGTAACGGCCATTCTCTCCCAGCCGGTAGCTCGTCAGTAGGAAGCGATTCTTGGTGATACGGCTGGGGGAATCGAGAATGAGGTACTCGGGGATTCTCACTCTCTGGTAAATGACCACCTTCTCCTCATAATCGTTGCGCCTCGTCTCCGCGTCCTTGGAGGAGACCATCTCCAGAATCAGGCAAGGCCGAGTTCCTTCCTTGGTGACGTTCCAGCTATCCGGTTGAATACCCCTCGTCCCGCGCTCCGGTGTCTTGGTAGAGACGTTCCCATACCGTCCACGATATCGACCGCAGGCCACGGGGACGACGGGACGTCTCTCGAAGGCAAGGTCGGTTCGATGGCCGATGCGTTGTTGGAGGCCGCGGCGGGCTGGGCCTCGGTATCCGTGACGTTGTTGGAATCGGTTGGGGTCGAGGCGCCCGGTGGGGTGGTGGTGAATCGCGGCGGTGTTGCCCCTGCGGAGACGCCACGCCGTTTGTGCACCCGGTGAGGACGGTGGTTGAGGACTGTGGCGTCTCTACGGAACGGTATCGCCCTGCCCGAAGCGTTGTGGTTACTGACGCCCCCGCAACCTCGATTCATGCCGAAGGCAACACCGTACCGTAGAGACGCCACAGTCCTCAACCGACGCCCTTTCCGGGTGCACCGACGGCGTGGCGTCTCTTCGAAGGGGACGAACGTTTGGCGGGGCACCGGCATTCTGTGTACACCGCGCCATGGATCGAATCGTTGTTGGGGTGGAGGCGTCCCCGGTGGGGTGGTGGTGAATCGCGGCGGCGTTGCCCCAGCGGAGACGTTCCGCCGTCCCCGTGGCCTGCGATCGATATCGTGGGCGGTATGGAAACGTCTCTACGAAATGCGGGGCGGGAGCGATTCGGAGAGGGAATCGAATTACCTAAGCCGTTCCAATTCAGGCCGGAGATTCGCGAGCTCGGCTTCCATGGTTTGGCGGGTGATACGACTGGGAGGATCGAGAATGAGGTACTCCTGGATTCTAACTCTCTGGTAAATGACCACCTTCTCCTCATAATCGTTGCGCCTCGTCTCCGCGTCCTTGGAGAAGACCATCTCCAGAACCAGGCAAGGCCGGGTTCCTTCCTTGGAGACATTCCAGCTATCCGGTTGAATACCCCTCGTCCCGCGCTCCGGCGTCCTGGTAGAGACGTTCCCATACCGTCCACGATATCGACCGCAGGCCACGGGGACGACGGGACGTCTCTCGAAGGTAAGGCTGATTCGATGGCCGATGCGTTGTTGGAGGCCGCGGCGGGTTGGGCCTCGGTATCCGTGACGTTCGTGCCGTTGTAGGAGGGCAGCGGTCGAGGCGCCCCGGTAGGGTGAAGGGGATTCGCGGCGGCGTTGCCCCTGCGGAGACGCCACGCCGTTTGTGCACCCGGTAAGGATGGTGGTTGAGGACTGTGGCGTCTCTACGGAACGGTATCGCCCTGCCCGAAGTGTTGTGGTTATTGGACGCCCCCGCAATCTCGATTCATACCGAAGGCAACGGCGTCTCTTCGAAGGGGACGAACGCTTGGCGGGGCACCGGCTTTCTGTGTACACCGCGCCATGGATCGAATCGTTGTTGGGGTCGAGGCGCCCCGGTGGGGTGGTGGTGAATCGCGGTGGTGTTGCCCCTGCGGAGACGTTCCGCCGTCCCCGTGGCCTGCGGTCGATATCGTGGGCGGTATAGAATCGTCTCTACGAAATGCGGTGACCGGGCCAAACTATTCGGCGGTAGATTATCGAGGTGTATCTTCCGTAGATTGACCGCACCGCCTTTTCTATTCTCTGGCTCCATGAGAATGGTGACGAGAAACTATTCCCCGTATTCATGTAGAGACGTTCCCATACCGTCCACGATATCGACCGCAGGCCACGGGGACGACGGGACGTCTCTCGAAGGCAAGGTCGGTTCGATGGCCGATGCGTTGTTGGAGGCCGCGGCGGGCTGGGCCTCGGTATCCGTGACGTTGTTGGAATCGGTTGGGGTCGAGGCGCCCGGTGGGGTGGTGGTGAATCGCGGCGGTGTTGCCCCTGCGGAGACGCCACGCCGTTTGTGCACCCGGTGAGGGCGGTGGTTGAGGACTGTGGCGTCTCTACGGAACGGTATCGCCCTGCCCGAAGCGTTGTGGTTACTGACGCCCCCGCAACCTCGATTCATGCCGAAGGCAACACCGTACCGTAGAGACGCCACAGTCCTCAACCGACGCCCTTTCCGGGTGCACCGACGGCGTGGCGTCTCTTCGAAGGGGACGAACGTTTGGCGGGGCACCGGCGCCTTGTGGGCATCGCACCAGGACCGAATCGTTGTTGGGTCGAGGCGCCCCGGTGGGGTGGTGGGGATTCGCGGCGGCGTTGCCCCTTCGGAGACGTTCCGCCGTCCCCGTGGCCTGCGGTCGGTATCGTGGGCGGTATGGAAACGTCTCTACGAATACCCCGTCCAGAATCGTCAATTTTGCGATCTTCAATCCTGCGATCCTGGACAAAGGGCAGGTTGTCCAGAATTGCCCTGAACGTCCTTGGTGTCCTGGTCGTCCCTTGGCGCCGCCCGCCGTTCGCCGCCCGAGCACTGTCGGCGCGCCGACAATCCCTCAAGCGATACATTTCAGGTGGTTTCTTGGAATTGGGGCGACGTTGACCTGGGGAGCCCCCTTTGGTAGGTTGCCCAACGCCATGCAGAGCACTGACTCCAACTTTGACGAGCCCCTGAACGAGTTGCGCCGCAGGATCGACGAGCTGGAGGGGTATCCGGCGGGGAGCGGGCATGAGAAGGAGCTGGATCGCCTGCGCATCTCCCTGCGCAAGAACACGTCGGACGTCTACGGCAATCTCGGCCGTTGGCAGAAGGTTCTGGTGGCCCGCCACCAGGACCGCCCCTACACGCTCGACTATGTCCAACACCTGATGACGGATTGGGTCGAGGTCCACGGCGACCGGGCGTTCTCGGACGACGCGGCCATCGTGGCCGGGCTTGCCGAGTTCCGCGGCCGGAGCGTGGCCGTGATCGGCCATGAGAAGGGGCGCGACACCAAGGAGCGCATCCTGCGGAACTTCGGCCAGCCCCGGCCGGAGGGCTACCGCAAGGCGCTCCGGATCATGAAGATGGCGGAGCGGTTCCACCTGCCGGTCTTGACGTTCATCGACACGGCCGGCGCCTACCCGGGGCTCGACGCCGAGGAGCGCGGGCAGGCGGAGGCCATCGCCCGCAATCTCCTGGAGATGTCGGCGCTGGAGACGCCCATCGTGGTGACGGTCACGGGCGAGGGCGGCAGCGGCGGCGCGCTGGCCCTGGGAGTGGGCGACCGGGTGTTCATGCTGGAGTACGCCACCTACTCCGTGATCTCCCCGGAAGGGTGCGCGGCCATCCTCTGGAAAGACCAGAACCGGAAGGCCGACGCCGCCGAGGCCATGAAGATGACGGCGCCCGATCTGCTGGCCTTGGGCGTGGTGGACGAGATCATCCCCGAGCCGCCGGGCGGCGCTCACACCGATCCGGCCGCCACCTGCCAGAGGGTGGGGGACGTGATCGCAGACGGCGCTCGACGAGCTGCTGCGCCTGCCTACCAAAGAGCTGACCGCCCGCCGATACGAGAAGTTCCGGAAGCTCGGAGCCTACGACGAGGGATAGCGGCCTGGAGTCACCGGTCGAGTGGGTGGCCGCGCCGGTTCCGGAGGCCGCTGCCGTTCTCGAAGGGGCGGGGCTGCCGCCGTGGCTCGCCATTCTGCTGGCCCGGCGGGGCGTGGTGGACGGCGCGGGCGCGGAGCGGTTCCTTCATCCTTCCCTCGACCAGCTGTTCGATCCCTTCCTCCTGGCCGGCATGGAAGCGTCGGTGGTGCGCCTGCTGGACGCCCGGGCGCGGGGGGAGAAGGTGGCCATCGTGGGCGATTACGACGTGGACGGCATCAGTGCCACGGCGCAGCTCCTGGCCGTGTTCACCCGGTGCGGCCTCTCGGCGGAGGCCATTCTGCCGCACCGCCTGCGCGAGGGGTACGGGTTCCAGCCGGTCCACGTGGAGCGGGCGCGGGCGGCAGGGTGCCGGCTGATCGTGACGGCGGACTGCGGCAGCTCGTCGGCCGAGGCGGTGGCGGCGGCGCTGGACGCGGGGATGGGGGTGATCATCACCGACCACCATCTCCCAGGGTGCGAGCTGCCGGCGGCGGCGCTCCACATCAATCCCCGGCAGGCCTGCTGCACCTACCCGTTCGAGACCTGGCCGCGGCGGGGCTGGCGCTCAAGCTGGGGCTGGCCCTGGCGGGCCGGTGCGGCAAGCCGGTCGATCCGTCGGCGCTGCTGCGGGTGGCCTGCCTGGGAACCATCGCGGACCTGGTCCCTCTTCAGGGGGAAAACCGGGTGATCGCGGCGCTGGGCTTGAAGGCGCTCACGGAGGCGAAGTCGCAGGGGCTCAAGGCGCTGATCCAACAGAGTGGCATGAAGCCGCCGTATACCGCGGCGGACGTGGGGTTCCGCATCGGCCCGCGGATCAACGCGGCGGGGCGGCTGCAGGATCCCAACGCGGCGCTGGAGTTGCTGATGAGCCGGGACGTGGGGCGCTCCCAGGAGCTGGCCGCGGAGCTCGACACGCTGAACCGCGAGCGGCAGGCGACGGAGAAGCAGGTGGTGGACGAGGCGCGGGCGATGTTCGCCGCGCGGGCGCCGCTGCCGCCGATCCTCATGGGGTGGAGCCCGGAGTGGCACAAGGGGGTGGTGGGCGTGGCGGCGGGGCGCATCGCCAAGGACTTCCACCGGCCCACGGTGCTGCTGGCCGTGGAAGGGGAGAAGGCCACGGGCTCGGGGCGGAGCATTCCGGGGCTTGAGCTGCATGGTTTTCTTTCCTCCTGGAAGGAGCGCATGGTACGGTTCGGCGGCCACGCGCAGGCGGTGGGGCTGACGGTGGAGACCGGGCGCCTCGCCGAGCTGCAAGGGGAGTGGGAGGCGGCCGGCTCGGCTGGCCGGCGGAGCTGCTGGCCCGGCGCATCGAGTACGAGCTCCACCTCTCGCCGCGCGAGGTCTCGAACGGCTTGCTGGTGCAGCTGGCAGCGCTGGAGCCCTTCGGCCAGGGGAACCCCCGGCCGCTGGTGCGCACCGGGCCGTTGCGCCTGCAGGGAGAGCCGAGAGCTTTCGGCACCGGCCACCTTTCGGCGCGGGCACGGGGCGAGGACGGCTCGGTGGTGGAGCTGGTGGGGTGGCGCTGGGGAGACCGCGCGGACAGCCTGCGCGGAACGTTCGAGGTTCTCGCGTGTGTCGAGAGCGATGCGTATCGCGGGACGGTGTTGCGGCTGGTGGACGCCCGGCCGACCTCACCCCAAACCCCTCTCCTAAAGGAGAGGGGCTAAAGTCGGATTTCTTGCTCCCTCTCCTTTAGGAGAGGGCCGGGGTGAGGTCGCATTTGGTGTGAGGTCGCATTTGGGATGAGGCAGAGACTTTGAATGGCACGTAAAGCCCGATCCTCCGTAAAGATCTTCCGCAAGCTCCTCCTCCTGGCGCTGGTCTTCAGCGTGCTCGCGGTGGTGGGGCTGTTCCTGTTCGGCAAGGCCGGGCTGAACCGCAATCCGCCCAAGGAAGAGGCGCAGACCAAGGCCGGCAAGAACCTGACCCTGATCGGGGAGGACTTCGACTACTCCTTTACGGACGGGGAGCGGCCGATCTTCCACATCCGGGGCAAGAGCGTAAAGGCCGACAAGGAGGGCACGATCTACCTCGAAGGGGTGGCGCTCACGCTCTACGACCGCCAGGGGCGGGTCTTCCACATCGAGAGCAAGAAGGCGAGCTTCAACCGCGAGAGCAACGAGGGAGCGCTCCAGGGGAGCGTGGTGCTCAAGGGGCCGGAGAACCTCGAGCTGCGCACGGCGCGGCTCGACCTGCGGCAGAAGGGGGACCGGATCATCAGCCAAGGGCCGGCCGAGATCCGCTACGCGGGCAAGTACGTGGCCCGCTCCGGCAAGCTCCAGGTGGACCTCCCCTCCGAGGAGTACCTGCTCCAGGGGGGGGCCCGCATCGAGAGCCTGCCGGGAGCCGAGACGCCGGTGCTCCTGACCGCCCAGCGCATGCTCTACGAGCGGAAGAAGCACTGGATCCGCATCGAGGGCGGCGCCAACCTGCGGCGCGGGCAGGACTGGATCACGGCCCGGCGGATCTTCGGCAACCTGACGGACGATGAGACGGCGCTCAAGTTCGTCCACGCCTTCTGGGACATCCGCGGCGAGACGCGCGCGGCCACGCCGCAGGGGGGCGCTCCCACGGCCACCCGGGTGCGGTTCAGCGGCAAGGATCTGGCGGTGGTCTTCCAGCCCGAGGCGAACCAGGTGCGCCGGGTGCAGCTCGAAGGGCCGCTGGAGGGGGGGAAGGCCACCCTGGAGTCGATCGCTCCCGGAGTGACGCGGACGCTCACGGCGCGGCGCATCGAGGGGATTCTGGCCCAGGGCGTGCTCTCCGGAGCGGAGGCCTTCGGCGGGGTGGACATCAAGGAGAACGCACGGATCGACGGCAAACCCGGTGCCAGCGGGGTACGGACCGCCAGCGGCCAGCGGGCCACGGCGGAGTTCCGGCCGGACGGCCAGCTCTCGGGCGCGACCCTCAACTTGAACGTGAGCTACCGCGACTCCCAGGTGACGGCGGAAGGGAACCGCGCCACCGTGGAGATGGACGAGAACCGCGCGGAGCTCTTCGGCGCGCCGGTCAGCATCACCAGCGACCGGGGGCGGGTGGAGGCGCCCCGCATGGTGTACAACACCGACCAGCAGATCGTGCAGGCCCGGGGCGGCGTCAAGGCCGTGATGCAGAAGGTGGAGGAGACGGCCCTCGCCGGCACGCCGCTTTCGGAAGGCGAGGGGCCGGTGCACGTGGAGTCTCGGGAGGCCTTCTGGCGGCAGGAGCCGTCGTCCTTCCTGTTCCGCGGCGACGTGCGCGCCTGGCGCGGGGAAAACCTGCTGCTGACCCCCGAGCTCAAAGGCGACAAGGCGGCGGACCAGCTCGTAGCCTCGGGCGGGGTGAAGACCCTGTGGTTCCCCACCGGCAAGGAGAACGCCAAGGATGCTCCCAAGCCCGCCCCCGGCGCGGCCAAGCCGCGGCCCAGCATGGTGCAGGTGGTGGCGAGCGAGATGAATCTACCAGGACAAGAAGGGCGTTCTGGTCTACACCGGCAACGTGCGCATGGACCAGGAGGGGAAGACCCTCTCCTGCCAGCGGCTCGAAGTGGAGATGGACGACAAGCACCAGGCGGAGACCATGACCTGCACGGGCGACACCAAGGTGAACGATCCGAAGGTGGGGCGCCGCATCGAAGGGCAGAAGGCGGTCTATCATGTGGGCCTTCGGCAGGTGGACATTTTCGGAGATCCGGTGGTGATGCGCGACAAGGAAGGCAACCAGGTCCGCGGCAAGCGGGCCCTCTACTTCATCGACGACGGCAGGGTCGAGGTCAAGGGGAAGGACGAGGCCGCGGCGCCCGCCGCGCCGGCTCCCGCCCCCACGCCGCCGCCCCAGGGAAGCGGCGGATAATGGCCAGCCCGACCGAGGCCCAGAAGCTCTCCACCCAGAACCTCCGCAAGGTATACCGCGGCCGGGCCGTGGTGCAGGACGTGTCCATCGAGGTGGGCCCGGGAGAGATCGTGGGTCTGCTGGGGCCGAACGGCGCGGGCAAGACCACGACCTTCTACATGGTGGTGGGGCTGACCCCGCCCGACCAGGGCACGGTGCTCCTGGGCGACGAGGACATCACCGACCTCCCCATGTACCTGCGGGCCCAGCGGGGGATCAGCTACCTGCCCCAGGAGCCCTCGGTGTTCCGCCGCCTGTCGGTGGAAGACAACCTGCGGGCCATTTTCGAGACCATCGACCTCTCGCACGCCGAGCAGGAGCGGCGGATCGACCAGCTCATCGTGGACCTCGGCCTCTCCAAGGTGCGCAAGACCAAGGGGGCGCTGCTGTCGGGCGGCGAGCGGCGGCGGGTGGAGATCGCCCGCGCGCTGGTCATCAACCCGTGGTATATCCTCCTGGACGAGCCGTTCGCGGGAATCGACCCGATCGCGGTGCTCGACATTCAGGGCATCGTCCGGCACCTGAAGTCGATGGGCATCGGGATCCTGATCACCGACCATAACGTGCGGGAAACATTGAAAATAACGGACCGGGCCTATATCATCAACAACGGCGAAATCCTGCGCTCCGGCACCCCGTTGGAGCTTTCGACGGACCCGCAGGTCCGGAAAATCTATCTCGGCGAAGACTTCACTTTGTAGGCTGGGCTGAATGGCGTTAGAGCAAAAACTTTCCCTGAGGATGTCGCAGAAGCTGGTGATGACGCCTTCGTTGCAGCAGGCGATCAAGCTTCTGCAAATGACGCGTATGGAGCTCGATACGCTCCTCACCCAGGAGCTGGTGGAGAACCCCGTCCTCGAGGAGTCCTCGGAGATCACGGAGGAGGAGACGGCGCGCGAGGAGGAAGCGGCGCCGCCGGAGCCGCCGCCGTCCAACAACGATCAGGTGGACCATACCGAGTCGATGGAGAACATCGACCTCGACGCCTACTTCGGCGACTACTGGGAAGGGCCGGGCGCCTCGGGGATGATGGAGGAGCGCGAAGAGGCTCCCATCGAGAACAGCCTCAGCCGCGAGCCGGACCTCTACGACCATCTCCTCTGGCAGCTCCACATGGCGGAGGTCACCCCCCGCATGCGCGAGATCGCCGAGCTGATCATCGGCAACCTGAACCCCGACGGGTTCCTGGGTCGCCACCCCGGAGGAGATCCGGGAGATGGGCACGGGCGAAGACCGCAACTACACCCTGGAGGAAGTCCTGGAGGCGCTGGCCCTGGTGCGCTCCTTCGATCCGCCGGGCATTGCCTGCGTGGACCTGCGCGAGAGCCTGCTGCTCCAGATGGACGCCAAGGAGATCCCCCAGGAGTCGCTGGCCCGCCGCATGATCTATGAGGCCTGGGACCTGTTCCTGCGCCGCCAGTTCCCGGCCGTGGCCAAGAAGCTCGGCGTCGAGCTGCCGGAGCTCGAAGCGGCGCTCGAGACCATCAAGACCCTGGAGACCCACCCCGGCCGGCGGTTCAGCACGGACCGGCCGCACTACATCGAGCCGGACGTCTTCGTGCGCCGGGTGGGCGACGAGTACGTCATCCAGCTCAACGACGACGGCCTGCCCCGGCTGCGGGTCAGCCGCGCCTACCGCCGCATGCTGCAGACCATGCGCAGCGAGGGACGGCAGAACGAGGCGCAACAGTTCATCAAGGACAAGATCCGCTCGGCGGTCTGGCTCATCAAGAGCCTGGACCAGCGCCAGCGCACGATCTACAAGGTGGCGGCGTCGATCGTCCGCCAGCAGCGCGAGTTCCTGGACCGGGGGATCGAGCACCTGCGTCCCATGGTGCTGCGGGACGTGGCCGAGGACATCGGCATGCACGAGTCCACGGTGAGCCGCGTGGTGTCGAACAAGTACATCCACACCCAGCGCGGCCTGTTCCCGATGAAGTTCTTCTTCCACAGCGGCATCGACCGGGAATACGGCGACAACATCTCCTCGCTCACCGTCAAGCGCAAGATCGAGCAGCTCGTGCAGGCCGAGGACCCCAAGCGCCCGCTTTCCGACAGCGAGCTGATGCGGATCCTGAACCGCGAGGGGATCCAGATCGCCCGCCGCACCGTGGCGAAGTACCGGGACGAGCTGAGCATCCCGTCCTCGACCGACCGCAAGCAGATCTTCTAAAGAGCCGTTTGAAGAGAGACCGTACAGGGGGCAAGTGGAGAGAACGATGAAGACCGAGATCCTGGGCCGCAACACTCCGATCGACGATCCGCTCCGCGAATACGTGGAGCAGAAGCTGCACAAGCTCGAGAAGTTCCTTGAAGAACCGGCGGAGATCCGGGTCACCCTGATCTCTGAAAAGCACACCCACGTGGCCGAGATCCACGTCTCCCACCGGCTCGGCGTCCTGCAGGCGACCGAGGAGACGGACGGCAAGCTCCGCGACGCCATCAACCGTGTCGTAGACCGGCTGGAGGAGCAGGCCCGGCGTGCCCACGAGAAGGTGGTCGCCAAGCGCCGGCGGGCGGACCGGGACGGCTGGGACGGCCACCATCACTGGCCGGTCGAAGTTCTGCACCAGGAGAGCGTTGGCGCGGGCATCGTGCCACGGGTGATCGAGACGGCCCAAATGGCCATCAAGCCGATGACCATCGAGGAGGCCGCCATCGCGCTCGACGAGTCCGAGCTGGGCTTCGTGGTCTTCCGGGACTCTTCGAACGACCGCCTGAACGTCCTTTACAAGCGCAAGGACCAGCACTACGGGCTGATCGCCCCCGAGCCTCTAGAGGTGCGGTGCTTCTCGGGGAGCTGACTCGGCCGGACCTGATCTTCCCGGACCTGCCGGCCACGGATCGCGCGGAGACTTTGCGCGCCCTGGCCGGCCGTGTGGCGGAGCAGGGGCTGGTCCAGAACGGCGAAGACCTCTTCCAGAAGCTGTGGGAGCGCGAGCAGCTCGGCTCGACGGGAATCGGCTCCGGGATCGCCATTCCGCACTGCAAGCTGCCGGGCCTCGCCCACGGCATCGTGGCCGTGGGGCTGGTGCCGGGAGGGGTCGATTTCGGAGCGGCCGACGGCAGGCCGGTCCAAGTGCTCTTCCTGGTCGTCTCGCCCAGCGGCTCGCCGGCCGAGCACCTGCAGATCCTGGCGGCCATCTCGCGCTGGGTGCGGGGAACTGGGCACGCGGAGAAGATCCTCGCGCTGCGCGATCCCGCGGCGGTGTACGATCTCCTCCAGGATTGAGCGATCGTCCCCGGTCGAATCCCAAGGGAGCCCAATGGAATACGGCATTCTGAACGGTACCGTGCGGGTCGCGGAGCTTCTGGAAGAGGAGCTGAACTACCTCCACCTCTCCGTGCTCTCTGGGGAGTCGCACCTCGACAACCAGATCACCCATCCGCGGGTTCAGAAGCCGGGCCTCGCCTTCGCCGGCTACTACGCCTACATCAAGCCCGGGCGCGTCCAGATCATCGGCGAGAGCGAGACCGAGTACCTGCGCACCCTCGGGGAAGAGGAGCGCCACGAGCGGCTGGACCAAATCACCGGCCTGCCGGTGCCGGTGTTCGTCATCACCAAGGGGCTGGCGCCGCTGCCGGGGTTCCTCTCCCTCTGCCAGAACCGCGAGGTGCCGGTGCTCTCGTCGCCGGCCTTGTCGTCCACCGTCATCAAGGGGATCAGCTACTTCCTGGAGGACCATCTGGTCCCCTCGACCTCCCTCCACGGGGTGCTGCTGGAGATCTACGGTCTGGGCGTGCTCCTCATCGGCGAGAGCGGGGTGGGCAAGAGCGAGTCCGCGCTCGACCTCATCACCCGCGGCCACAGCCTGGTGGCGGACGACCGGGTGCAGGTCAAGCGCTACCCCAACGGCGAGCTGGTGGGCTACAGCGAAGGCCCCTTGAGGCACCACATGGAGCTCCGGGGAATCGGGATCATCAACGTCCAGGACCTCTTCGGTCTGGCTTCCGTGCGCGAGCGCACCACCATCGACCTCGTGATCGAGCTGGAGCACTGGCAGGACGGCCGGGCCTACGACCGGCTGGGGCTCGACGAGACCCTGTACGAGATCCTGGAGACGCCCTGCCCCTACATCCGGATGCCGGTCGCCCTGGGGCGCAACGTCAGCATCCTGGTGGAGATCGCGGCGCGCAACCACGTGTTGAAGCTCCAGGGGCATCATTCGGCCCGGGAGTTCGCCCGCAAACTCGAGGCGCAGCTTGAGCGAAACCGCAAAGGCACCACCCGCTAATTCTGTCCAGGACAGCCCTTCCCAGGGCCGAAGCCGTGCCTCCCAGAAGGCGAAGCTGGTCATCATCACCGGCCTCTCCGGCTCGGGCAAGAGCGTGGTGGCCAAGTGCTTCGAGGATCTGTCGTACTACACGGTCGACAACCTCCCCCTGCCGCTGCTGCGCACCTTCCTCGACAACCCCCTGGAGCTGGTACGGGGAAACGACCGCATCGCCGTGGTCACCGACGTGCGGGCCCCCGGCTTCGCCGAGGAGTTCCCGCGCCTGTTCGCGGAGATCGACCGCGACCGCCTCGACCCGCGCCTGCTCTTCCTGGAGACCTCGGACGAGGTGTTGGTGCGGCGCTTCTCGGAGACCCGCCGGCCCCATCCGCTGGCGCCGGACCAGCCGGTCATCGAGGGGATCCGGCGGGAGCGGGAAGTCCTGGCCGAGCTGCGCGACAAGGCCGACATGGTGTTCGACACCAGCGAGTGGTCGATCCACGAGATCCGCAGCCAGGTCTACCGTGATTTCGCCACCACCCCCGGCGAGGAGCCGGGAATGGTGGTATCCCTGGTAAGCTTCGGCTTCAAGTACGGCATCCCGTACGGCACCGACCTGCTGTTCGACGTGCGCTTCCTGCCGAACCCCCATTTCGTTCCCGGCCTGCGGGAGCAGACGGGGCAGGACGAGGGGGTGCAGGCCTATCTGGACCGGCAGCCGGACTTCCAGGAGCTGGTGGACCGGCTCTCGGACCTTCTGGTGTATCTGCTGCCGCGTTACCGCCGGGAGAACCGGAGCTACCTGTCGGTGGCGGTGGGCTGTACGGGCGGACGGCACCGGTCGGTGGCCATCGCCGAGAGGCTGCGGCTGGCGCTGGACGCCAAGGGGTGGCCGTCGCGGGTCATACATCGAGACATTTCCCGCTGAAGGAATCGGGAGGCGGGGCAGCGGGTTACCTCATCGAGGTGGATTCCGCAAGGCGGGACGACTGAAGATGATTGGAAAACTGATCTTGACGCACGGCGGGCTGGCCCGGGAGCTTCTGTCGGCGGCGAACGTGATCTCGGGCCCCCGGGAAGGTTTCGAGGCCCTGTCCCTCGACTGGAGCGAAAGCTTCGACGCGGCCCGGGGCAAAGTCGCCGAGGCGCTGTCGCGGCTGGACGAAGGCGAGGGCGTGCTCATCCTGACCGACATGTACGGCGGTACGCCGTGCAACATCGCCATGACCTTCTTCCAGCACGGAAGAGTCGAAGTGCTGACGGGCGTCAACCTGCCCATGGTGCTGCGCCTGGCCTGCCAAGCCGAGGTGGGGGAGACCAGCGTCACCGAGCTCGCGCGGGCCTCCAGGCCAAGGGGCAGAAGAGCGTCTGCCTGGCCGGGGACCTGGTCGGCAACCGCAAGTGCATGCCTGGACTGTCCGTACCGGGGGAGCCCAAGGCGAAATGATCGAGCGCGAGACGGAGATCGTCAACCGCCTGGGCCTGCACGCGCGGGCGGCCGCCAAGCTGGTGCACAAGGCCGGTGGTTTCAAGAGCCGGGTGACCCTGATCAAGGACGGCGAGGAAGTGGACGCCAAGAGCATTCTCGGCATCCTCCTCCTGGCGGCGGGGCAGGGGAGCCAGGTGACCATCCGCTGCGAAGGGCAGGACGAGGACGACGCTCTGACCGCCGTCCTCGCGCTCGATCGCCAACCGCTTTGACGAAGAGAGCTGACGAGGAGAGCTGATGCCCCACGCCGCAATGCAGGTTCTGCAGGGAATGGGCGTCTCCGGCGGCATCGCCATCGGCCGCGCCGTGTGCATCGAGACCCGGGGGCCCGACATCTTCCGCTTCCACATCCAGGAAGACCAGGTGGACGCCGAAGTCGCCCGCCTGCACGAGGGCGCCCTGCACGCCAAGGGGGAGCTGCAGCGGATCCGCGCCCGGGCGGAGGAGGACTTGGGGGACGACCTCGCGGCCATCTTCGACGCCCATGTCCTCCTGCTCTCCGACCGCGCCTTCCTGGGCCGCGTCGAGGAGCGCATCCGCACCCAGCACGTGAACGCCGAGTGGGCGGTCCACAAGACCGCCGAGGAGCTCGACAACCGCTTCGCCAACATGGACAACGCCTACCTGCGCGAGCGGAGCGAGGATCTGACCGACGTCAGCCGCCACCTGCTGCGCAGCCTCCAGGGGATCCACCACCATGACCTCTCCGAGATGCCGGATGACGTGGTCATCGTGGCCGACGACCTGACGCCGTCGGACGCCATCCGGCTGGGCCGCGAGCGGGTGATCGGCTTTGCCATCGAGACCGGCGGCCGGACTTCGCACACCACCATCATCGCCCGCTCGCTGAACCTGCCGGCGGTGGCCGGCCTGGTCGGGATCATGGGGCAGCTGCGGGACGAGGCGCCGGTCATCGTCGACGGCGAGACCGGGACGGTCATCCTCCATCCCACGCAAGAGGTGGTGGCCCGGTACCGCGCGCGCAAGCTGGAGATCGAGCGGCGGGACCGCGACCTCCTGGCCACCCGCGAGCTGGCGGCCGTGACCCGCGACGGGGTCGAGATCAAGCTCATGGCCAACATCGACCTCCCCGAAGAGGTCGACGAGGTCGCGGTCTTCGGCGCCGCGGGCGTCGGCCTCTACCGCAGCGAGTTCCTCTACATCGAGAAGAGCCCGCACATGCCCACGGAGGACGAGCACGTGGCCATCTACCGGCGGCTGGCCGAGGCTCGCGGCGCCGCACCCGGCCATCATCCGCACCTACGACCTGGGCGGCCGCAAGCTCGCCCGCGAGATGATGGCGACCGAAGAGGAGAACCCGGTCCTGGGCCTGCGCGGCATCCGGCTCACCCTGGCGCGCCCCGAGGTCTTCCGCAGCCAGATCCGGGCGCTCTACCGCGCCGGGCTCTACGGCGACCTGTGGATCATGCTCCCGCTGGTGAGCACGCTCGAAGAGGTGAGGCAGTTCCGGACCTTCGCGGCCGAGGTCCAGGAAGAGATGGAGCGGGAGGGGGTGCCGTTCCGGCGCGACGTGCGCCTGGGCGTCATGATCGAGGTGCCGGCCGCGGCCATGATCGCCGACGTGCTGGCCCGCGAGGTCGACTTCTTCTCGATCGGCACCAACGACCTCATCCAGTACTCCCTGGCCGTGGACCGCAACAACGAGCACGTGGCGAGCCTCTACCAGCCCCTCCATCCGGCCATCCTGCGCATGCTACGCTTCGTCATCGACAGCGGCCGGGCGCCAGGGGATCGAGGTGAGCCTGTGCGGCGAGATGGCCGCGGACCCGCGCTATGCCCTGCTGCTGATCGGGTTGGGCCTGCGCCGGCTCTCCATGAGCCCGCGCCAGATCCCCGAGGTCAAATCGTGGATCCGCGAGCTCACCGTGTCGGGCCTCGGCGAGCTGGCCACCCGCTGCCTGGAGCACGGCACGGCCGCCGAAGTCCAGAAACAGCTGGACGGCTACATCGGCTGCCTGCGCCCGGCGTAGAAGCCGACTTACTGCCGAGGCTTTCGGAGAGGATATCCGGATGCTTTTTCCCATTCGCCGAGTGGACAAGCCCTGGGGTTACGAGCTGATCTCCACACCGGAGCTGCATGACGTCGTCCGGCTCGAAGACCGCTATGGCCGTGCCTAGAGTACTCCGGCTCCTCCTGGTGGCCGCCCTCACGGCGGGCTGCAAAGCGGCGACTCCGGAGCCGGTCACCCGCGAGGCTGCCGAAACACCCGCCCTCCCGCCGTCCAAACCTTCCCCTCAGGAGCCGGCCGCACCGGCGCCTCCCGCGCCCCAGGAAGCGAAGCCGGCGCGGGACGACGACCCCGTGGTGGTGGACTCCGGCGGGGATGGCGCGCCGCCCACCCTCATGGAAGCCGCCAAGGCGGAACGGGAACGGCGCGCGGGCGCCGGCAAGCCGGTGGCGGTGATCAACGACAAGACCCTCGCGGGCTATGCGCGCAAGGGGCAGATCACCATCGCCGATCCGAAGAAGGACAAAAAGGACGCCGCGCCGGCCGAGGAGTTGGCTCCCCAAGATTTTCGCGACGAGGCGTACTGGCGCAACCGGGGACTCGACATCCGCGAGCGCTGGCGCGACGCGGCCGGCGACGTCAAGGATCTGGAGCAAAAGGCCACCGTTCTGCGGCGAAATTCTACCTGGAGAGCGACACCTTCACCCGGGACAACCAGATCAAGCCCGAGTGGGACCGCGTCCTCGAACAGCTCCGGCAGGCCCGCCTGGACGTGGAGATCCACCCAGAAGGAGCTGACCGAGTTCCTGGAGGAGGGGCGTGTCGCCGACGTCATCCCGGGCTGGCTCCGGGAAGGGGAGGACGAGGAGCCGGAAGAGCTTCCGAAGAAGAAAGAGGCCGGCGCTCCCCAGCAGTCCATCGAGCCCCCCGTGGTGGAGCCGCCGCCGGCCGTCGACCCACCGCTCTCGCGCTGGATTCCCTGAAGGATCCCCTGGAGGGTTGGAAATGACTCGTCCGCGCCGCTTCTTCATCGAGACCTGGGGCTGCCAGATGAACGAGCTGGACAGCCAGCGCATGGCCGGCCAGCTCATGCAGCAAGGCATTCTGCCCACCCGCGAGGCCGGCGGATGCGGACGTCATCCTGCTCAACTCCTGCAGCGTCCGGGAGAAGGCCGAGCAGAAGGTGTACTCACGGCTGGGGGAGTACCGGCTGTTCAAGAAGGGGCGCCCGGACCTCCTGATCGGCCTCTGCGGCTGCGTGGCGCAGCAGGAAGGGGAGAAGGCCCTGGCCCGGGTGCCGGACCTCGATTTCGTCCTTGGGCCGGCCCGCGTCGGCGAGCTGCAGGACGTGGTGGCCCGCCGCCGCGCCGGCGAGCGGGTGGTGGCCACCGGCTTCCCGGATGCACGCCCGTACGACATCGACGCCGTCTCCCGCCACGGCGAGTACAAGGGGATGGTGACGATCATCGAGGGGTGCAACAAGAACTGCACCTTCTGCATCGTCCCCCAGACCCGGGGCCCGGAACGGAGCCGCCCCCTGGCGGACATCCTGCACGAGGTTCGCCATCTCCTGGACTACGGCTTCCAGGAGATCGAGCTGCTGGGCCAGACCGTGAACCACTGGCGGGAGCCGGAAGGCGAGCTGGGACTTCGCCGATCTCCTGGACGCAGGTGGCCCGTATGCCGGGGCTGGAGCGCCTGCGCTTCCTCACCTCCTACCCGCGGGACTTCACAGCCCGCATGGTGGAGCAGGTGGGGCGCCACGCGAACATCTGTCCCTACCTGCACCTCCCCGTCCAGTCGGGTTCCGACCTGGTCCTGCGGCGCATGGGGCGCGGCTACACGCGCGCGGAGTACCTCGACCTCGCCGGCCAGCTCCGGCGGGCGCGCCCGGACCTGGCGCTCTCGACCGACCTCATCGTCGGCTTTCCGGGGGAGACGGAAGAGGACTTCCAGCTCACCCTCGACCTGATGGGCGAGGTCCGCTTCTCGGCGATCTACGCCTTCAAGTACTCTCCCCGGCCCGGCACGGCGGCACCGCGGCTGGACGGCGCGGTCGATTCCGACGTGGCTTCCGAGCGCCTCCAGCGGCTCTTTGATCTCCAGGAGGGGATCCAGCGCGAGATCAACGAAGGCTTGGTGGGGAAGGAATTCGAGGTTCTCGTGACCGGCTGGGGGAAGAAGCCGGGGACGCAGACGGGACGCACCTCCTGCCACCGCGATCGTCCACTTCGAGTTCGGCGCCGAGCCCCTCCCCTTGGGCGGAGTGACGCGGCTCCGGGTCGAGTCGGCCTTCTCCTACGGCCTCCACGGCCGCCGCTCCGAAGCCGCGGTTCCCGCGCTTCCCTGATCCTCCCTCTCGCCGCCATTTTTGCTTGACCTGGGCGCGCTCCGGCGCCCAGAATAGGTCCATGAGCAACCCCAATGAAGAGCTCCAGGTTGAAATCAAGGGGCTGATGCTGGACCCTTCGTCCAACGTTCCCATCGTCATCCTCCGGGACGTCGGAAGCCAGTTGTTCCTGCCGATCTGGATCGGCGTCTTCGAGGCCAACGCCATCGCCCTGCGCATGGAGGGCGTGGAGCCGCCGCGCCCCATGACCCACGACCTTCTGCGGGCCATGGTCGAGCAACTGGGAGGGACGGTGGAGAAGATCGTCATCTCCGACCTGCAGGGAGAGCACCTTCTTCGCCTTGATCCATACTCGCGACGGGAGTGGAGAAGAGCGCTCCATGCCATCGACGCCCGGCCCAGCGACGCCATCGCCCTGGCTCTGCGCACCGGCTCACCGATCTTCGTCCTGCCGCTCCGTGCTCGACAAGGCCCAGGCCGTGGACCTCGCGACCGACGCCGAGGACGAGGAGAAGCTCAAGAAGTGGCTGGAGGAGATCAATCCCGAGGATCTCGGCAAATACACGATGTGATGCTTCGCCGTAACCATCACTTCTCCAAGGGTTTAAGGGCGATGTCGGCGCGCCGACATCGCCTGCCCGCTCAAAGAAGATTGATCCCGGCCAAGGTTCTTTTCCTATAGACTGCCCGCCGCCTATGATCATCGCCATCGCCAATCAGAAGGGTGGAGTCGGCAAGACCACGACCGCGATCAACCTGGCCGCGGCCCTCGCCAGTAAGAGCAAGGAAAACGCTCCTGGTCGACCTGGATCCCCAGGCCAACAGCTCGATGTCCTTCCTGGACATCCACGACCTCACGGTGTCGATGTACGACGCCCTCACGCGAGGACAACGATGCACCTGCCGGACATCGTGCGCCCGGCGGACAAGCTCGAGAACCTTTTCATCGCCCCCTCGACCATCGCCCTGGCGAAGATCGAGGCCAAGCTGATCGGGGAGCTCGACAGCCACTACCGGCTGAAGGACGAGCTGCAGCGAGTCCAGGACGACTACGACTACATCATCATCGACACGCCGCCGACCCTGGGCATCATCACCGTCAACGCCCTGGTGGCCGCCTCGCACGTCCTGATCCCCATCCAGGCCAGCTACTTCGCCCTGGAGGGAACGGACGACCTGCTGGAGACGATCGACAAGATCAAGATCCGGGCGAACCCCCAGCTCCAGATTCTGGGAGCCTTGATCACCATGTATGACAAGCGGACCCTGCTGGCCAAGGACATCTACGAGCAGATCCAACGGGTGTTCGGGCTCAAGGTCTTCGAGACGGTGATCACCAAGAGCGTCCGCCTGGAAGAGAGCCCGGCCTATCGGGAGTCGATCTTCACCTTCGCCCCGCGGTCCACCGGAGCCTACGAGTACTACCGCCTTTCCGAGGAGGTGTTGAGCCGTGTCTGAGCCGGTCGCCCGCAAACGTGGTCTTCCCGTGCGCGTCAAGATGCGCCATGACACCCACTTCGTCGAGGAGCTCACCGCGCGCCACGAGACCCCGGTCGGGAGGATGATCCCGCTGTCCGCCATCGAGCCGGATCCCGGCCAGCCCCGGACGACCATGGGCGACCTGGACGACCTCGTGGCCTCGATCCGGGACAAGGGCGTGCTGGAGCCGATCCTGGTCCGGCCGCGTCCCGGCGGGCCTTCCGAGATCACGGGCGGGCCGTCCGGAGTCTTGTTCCGGATCATCTCCGGCGAGCGGCGCTACCGGGCGGCTCAGGAGGCCGGGCTCTACGAGGTGCCGGCCATCGAGATGGACCTCACGGACGAGGAAGCTCTCGAGATCGCCCTCATCGAGAACCTCCAGCGCAAGGATCTGACGCCGTTCGAAGAGGCCGAGGGCTACCGGATGCTGGCCGAGCGCCCATGGCTACACCCACGAGGAGATCTCGGAGGCGGTCGGCAAGTCCCGGACGGTGGTCACCGAGAGCCTGTCCCTGTTGCAGATGCCGGCCCGGGTGCGGGACACGGTTCAGGCCCTGGGGCTCACGTCCAAGTCTCTGCTGCTGGAGGTGCTCAAGGCCGGCAGCGAGGAGGAGATGATCGACCTCCTCGAAGAGGTGGCCCGCCGAGGCCTGAATCGGGACGACCTGCGCCAGCGGCTGCGCCGGCCGGAAAAGGGCGGCAAGCCCAGCCGCCGCAAGCCGTACGTCTTCCGGTTCAAAGACCCGGACCGTACGTTCAATCTCTCCCTGACGTTCCGCCAGAGCGAGGTCGACAAAGACGACCTCATCCGCGCCCTGGAGCAGATCCTGACGGATCTGCGCCGGGACGCCCGCTAATCCTTCAAAAAAAAGGGCCGGCCGAATCCTGGAAACGGCCGCCGCCGGGAGCCGTTTTCCAGCGACTTGCGCAGTCTGATAAGGGAGATTATGTTAATACATGGGCGCGGCCGGCCTGCTCAGCCTGCGGATCAGCCGGCGTTCCACTCGGCGGCCAGATCTTCGTCTTCTTCCAGGCGGAGCCTGGCCAGCTCGCTTCCCCGTGGCAGCCGGTCCGCCAGCTCGCGGTGGATCCAGAGCACGAGATTCTCGCTGGATGGGATCAACCCGCCCGGCGCGAACTCCGGCAAAGCGGCGTTGAGGTGCTGATGATCCAGAGGCTCGATGACGTGCTCGTGAATCAGGGCGTCCAGACGGCCCAGGTCGACAACGAACCCGGTGGCGGGATCGACCTCTCCCCGCACGGTGACGTACAGCCGGTAGTTGTGGCCATGCCCTGGGAGGTTCGCGCACTTGCCGAAGCGGGCGCGGTTCTCGGCCTCGTCCCATTCCGGACGCCGGTAGAGATGGCTGGCGCTGAAGCGGTAGCGACGTTCGAGTGTGATCGTCATAGAATGCGCCCGTGCGGAGCCGTCTGACCAGTTACATCCTGACCGAAATCCTCGGACCCCTCGGTTTGGGGTTCCTAGTCTATACCTTCATCCTGCTTATCCGGTTCCTCTTCGCCTCGGCGGAGATGATCATCCGGCGGGGGCTGCCGGTGTCGATCGTCGGCGAGCTCCTGATGTACACGGTGCCGAACATCGTGGTGCTGACGCTGCCGATGTCGCTGCTGTTCGGCACCCTGATCGCCGTGGGCCGGCTGTCGTCCGACAGCGAGCTGATCGCCATGCGGGCCTGCGGCGTGAGCCTGCTGTCGCTCTACCGGCCGATCCTGCTCCTGTCGGGCATCCTGACGGCCCTCAACATGGTGTTGATGGTGTACGTCCTTCCCTGGGGCAACCATTCGCTCCAGGTGCTGCGGCTGGAGATCGCCACCCAGACGGTCTCGCAGCAGGTCGAGCCGCGGGTCTTCTACGAGGAGTGGGAAGGCAAGGTCGTCTACGTCTTCGAGGTGCCGCCGGGGAGCAAGCGCTGGAAGGGTGTCTTCCTGGCCGAGGCCATTCCGGAGAGCACGAACAACCAGATCACCATCGCCGACTGGGGGCAGGTTTTGGTGGACGAGGCCGGTGAGCGGGTCGTTCTGCGCCTGTTCAACGCCGTCCGCCACAAGGTGGACATGAACGCCCCGGACCGGTACGAGATCAGCCGCCACAAGCGGCTCGACCTGGTCCTGGAGGACCGGTTCACCAGCGAGCAGAAGGCCAAGATCTCGGTCTCCAAGGGGATCCGGGAGCTGACGCTCGCGGAGCTGCGCGAGACTGCTGGACGACCCTTCGGCGCCCGACGAGCAGCGCAACCTCGCACGCGTCGAGATCCACAAGAAGTTCGCGATCCCCGTCGCCTGCATGGTCTTCGGCCTGTTCGCTCTGCCTCTGGGCATCAACAACCGGCGGGGCGGCAAGGCCTCGGGGTTCGCCCTGTCGATCGGCGTGCTCATTCTCTACTACCTGCTGCTGAGCAACGGCGAGGAGGCCGCCCGGTACGGTCGGATCCCCGCCTGGCTCGCCATGTGGTCGCCCAACATCCTGCTGTCGGTGACCGGGGTCTTCCTGCTGGTTCGGCGCAACCGGGACAAGAGCCTGCTCCTGTCCCGCCTCGACCGCTGGATCCGGGAGGACGTCTGGAGCGGTCTGCTGTTCCTCAAGAAGGTCCAGCGCGCCAAGCGCCTGGAAGCCCGCCGGGCCCGCCAGCGCCGGCAGGCCGAGAAGCGCGCCGCCGGCCAGGCCGAGCGGCGCGCGAAATCGAGGAGCCTCCCCCAGGTGGTGCTCCTCCTCCCCCGCCTGCGGATCGTCTTTCCCAACATTCTCGACCGCTACGTGGCGCGGCTGTTCGCCTGGGTGTTCGCACTGGTTCTGCTGTCCGGGTTGTCCCTGTTCATCATTTTCGACCTGTCCGAGAACATCGACGAGATCCTCAAGAACAAAGTGGGCATGGGGCTGGTGCTCAACTATTACAAGTACATGTCCCTCCAGATGTTCTATGAGATCGCCCCGATCCTGGTCCTGGTGACCACCCTGATGACGTTCAGCCTGCTGGCCCGGACGAACGAGATCACCGCCTGCAAGGCCCTGGGGATGAGTCTGTACCGGCTGTCGCTCCCCGCCCTGGCCTCGGCGCTGCTGGTCACGCTCTTCTGCGGCTACCTCGAATCGTCGGTTCTGCCTGCCTCCAACGAGAAGGTCGCCAAGCTCAAGGACCGCATCCACGGCCGCGAGACCGCCCGGACCTACCGGCGTGCCGACCGCCAATGGCTGTATGGGCAGGGCCGCTACATCTACAACTACATCCACTACGACCCGCAGCAGGCGAGCCTCCAGCGCCTCCAGGTGTTCGACTTCGACGAGCAGCACCGGCTCACGCGGCGGCTCGTTCGCCGACAGCGCCCAGTACGTCGGCGACGATGCCTGGGTGTTCACGAACGGCTGGGCGCGCTCGTTCACGCGCGGCGTCGGACGGTGACCGGCTACACGCGCTTCAAGGAGCCGAAGATCGTGCGCTATCCGGAGACCCCGGACTACTTCGACTCGGAGATCCGGCCGCCCGAGCAGATGCGCTACGGCGAGCTCAAGGACTACATCCGGGAGCTTCAGGAGAGCGGCCAGTCCGTGCCCGAGCTTCAGGTCGAGCTCCAGAACAAGATCGCGCTACCGGTGACCTCGCTGATCATGGCCCTGGTGGCGCTCCCCTTCGCCTTCCGGCTGGGACGCCAGGGGGCGCTCTATGGGATCGGCATCTCGATCGTTCTGGGGATCGTCTTCCTGGGGATCTTCGCCTTCTTCAGCAAGCTGGGCGAGGCCGGCGCCCTACCGCCCGCAGTGGCGGTCTGGAGCCCGGGCGCGGTGTTCGCCCTTCTCTCGGGCTACCTGTTTCTGGGCGTGAGGACATAATAGGCAGGAAGCAGATTCCTTGACAATCCAAGAACTCGCGAGTATGTTGTAACTTGGAGGATGTTATCGATGAAAAGAATTCTGCTCGTTGCGATGTGCGGTCTATGTGCCGTCGGAGCCGCAGTGGCTCAGAGCGATGATTGTGGCAGTATCTACGACAGTACCCCTCAAGGAGGTGGCGGAAATGAATCCGAGCCAAGACAGCATAACGATGGGGGCTGTACTGGACAGGCTGGTGATGCTGGGGGGTGTTCTGGCAGTGGTTCTATCGGGACGGACAACACTTTCTTCGTGAACTGCGTCGTAGCCACCCTCCCAAATGGGACGACCAGGGCCACATGTTCGGCAACACTCAATTGCCATGTAACACCCGATCACAATGTGTCTTTTAGCTGCATGGGAACGCAAGCCGTAATCGCAGATGACGGTTCCATCTCGTGTATGAATCGAGGAGCTACTACACCCACGCAGTACAGATGCGATTCCCTCTAGAGTCAGGGCAAGGGCAGGGGAATATCCTAACGTACCACCAGCCGGAGATGTTCGGGCTTCGCCGCGGACATCAGGCGGGCTCGAATCGGAGCTGAGGGTCCTTGCGCGCCCGGTCCAGGTAGGAGCGAAGGTCCACCAGCAACTTGGTGCTGACTCCTTCCAGGGCCACCGCCCGCTGGAACGCGATCAGGGCAGCCACGGCTTCCTGATGAAGATCGCGGGATTGGAAGATCAGGAGCATCTCCGCGGAGAGCCGGCGGATCTCGACCGAGCGCCCTTGGCCGGCGTAGAGGGCGGCCAAGTCGAGGGAGACCGAGGCCGCGCTGAAGCCGACTCCCAGCCTGATGAATCCCTGGCGGGCCGCGGCCAGGCAGTCCTCCGCCTTGTCCACGAATCCAAGAGAGCCGTGGATCTTCCCTTCCAACCAGATCAGGCGAAGGTTCAGCAGCTCTCCCCCATGCCGCTGGAACTGGTCTCGCGAGGCCTTCAGGAGGAATCGCGCCTCGCGGTGACGGCCGCTCTCGTGCAGGCATAGCATGAGGCTTTGCCGGACCGAAAGGTCCAGATGCCGCTCGCGGGAGGGATCGATCAGCTCCAGCCCCTTGCGCAGCCAGCGGATGGCCGGCTCGAGCACGCTGCAGCTTCCATGGATCTCTCCTCTCTGGATGAAGGCTCGACCCACGAGATGGGAATCCCGGTACTGGCGATAGACGCGAAGGACATCGTCGAGCCGCCGGTGCGCTTCGGCCGGACGGTGCTGGTCCCTCAACAGCGCCACCCTAATCTCGCCGATCTGGGCTTCTTCGAGAGCGTCTCCCGTCCCTCGCGCAATCAGATTTTCGGCCCTGGTGAGGGCTTCCTCCGCGCTCCGCAGGTCGGAGAGGACGCGCAGCGCCTCCCCCGTGTGGGCCCAGGCGCGGGCCTGGATGTCGTGGATCAGGGGAGCGCCGTAAGCCTCCGGATTCAGGCTGCCGGCGAGGATGACTGCCAGCTCCGCCAGCTCTCTCGCCCGGGGCGGATCGACGAAGAGGCAGGAACGGAGCTCCTCGATCACCTGCTCGCAGAAGATCCAGCTCGGACGCTCCCCCGCTTCCGGCAGGAAATCTCTCAGCTCGGCGATGGACCGGCTCCGCACTTGAGCCAGGAGCGCGGGAAGGAGAAGCCGCTCCCGGGCGACCTGCTCGGCTCTCGCCGCGAGGACTGGAAGGAGGCCCTCGAACGCGCGGCTGTAGTCGGGCCGCTCCGACAGTGCCAGGCGAACCCGGAGAATCGGGGACAGGCGGTGGCCGTCCTCCCAGATGTGCCCCAACTCGTCGCGGCAGATCCGCCACGCGGCGAGCAGGGAACGGATGATCCGGCGGTTCTCTCCTCCCGAGAGCTCCCCTCGGAGGAGGCTCTCGACCTCACCGGGGTCAGGATGGCTGACGGTCATGGAGGCTCCTGAGGAAACCTCTTTATTTTAGCAGAGAGGCTGTGAGAAGCGCAGGTCGGGATTGTTCCGGGCCCGCTTCAGGAACCCGGAGACCTCGCGGACGAGATCGATGCCGGCTTGCTCCACACGGGCGGCGCCGCAGAAGACAAGGAGGGCGGCCAGGGCTTCCCGATGGACGTCGTGAGCCTGGAAGATCGCGAGGGTCTCCTCGGCAAGCTCCCGGACGTCGGCCGTCCGCCCTTTCAGGGCGTAGGTGAGCGCGAGGTCGAGCGATACCAGCGCCACGTCATAGGCGAGGTCGAAGCTCGAGGAACGCCTGGCGCACTTCCCGGAACGCGGCTTCGGCCTGGTCGATCCGCTGAAGGCCCAGGGCCACCAACCCTTCCAGCCAGCGCAGCCGGAGAAGATGCATGCGGTCCCCCGACTTGAGGTACAGGGGGCGGGTGTGGAAGAGCAGGGCGAAGGCTTCACGGGACCGGCCACCCTCGTTCAAGGCGTTGATCAGGTTGTGCCGGGCCGCGAGGAAGACCTGCGGATCGTCCTGGGGATCGATGAGGTCGAGCGACCGCCGCAGCAGCGCCATCTCCCCTTCGGTGTCCCCCGACTCGCCGCAGACGAGCGCCTTCTGGAGGAGCGTACGGCCCAGAAGGTTCCACTGGCCCAGCTTCTTGTAAAGGAGGGCCGCGCGGTCGAGCAGGTGGAAGGCGTCGGCGAACCGCTGCCGGTCGGTGTGAAGGCTGGCCAGCAGGACCAGCACCCTCGCCCGCTCCAGGAGGGAGACGGCTCCCCCTTCGAGCAGCGCCTCGGCCTTGGCGAACGCCTCCTCGGCACTGGCGAAATCGAAGTTGATGCGGAAGGCGTTCCCTAGATAGGCCCATGCCTTGGCCTGCAAAGTGTCAAGGGCCTCCTGGCTCCCGCAATCCTCGAGCTCCAGGAGATCCACCAGCACCGTGGCGAGGACGGCCAGCTCGATCGAGCTGCGGGGATCGCCGAAGCGGGCCTCGTAGCTCTCCTCCACCAGCCGCTCGCAGAGCAGGCGGTTGCGGAAGCGGAGGCTGTTGACCAGGAGAAGGCGCCGGCGCTCCGGGGGAACTTGGATCAGGTCGCCGAAAAGCCGATCGGCCAGGGAGCGCTGCTCCACCACCACCGTCTCCGCGGCGACCACCCGGTCGAAGACGCGGTCCAGCACGGAGTCGTAGCCATCGGTGGCCATTTCCGGCTCCTCCATCGCGAACGCGTAGGCTTCCTCGTGCTCGTCCTCGGTTTCCCAGAGGCCGGCTGTGACGTCCTGGCATGCGAGGCAGCCCGTCAGCAGGTGGCGCGCGACGTCCCGCATCTCCAACGGGGAGAGATGGCCGAGCACGAAACCTTCAAGGGCTTCCGGCGTCGGGTGGCTGTCCACGGAGATCTCCATCAGGAGGCGACCTTCTTCCGCATGCTGGGATGGATGAGGTACCGGGTCAACACGGCGAGGCACCGGGTCGTGATCTTGCTGATGCTGGCAGGGCTGTAGCCCAACCGCTCCGCCAGCTCCGGCGGCTCGTAGCCGTGCCGGTAGCGCAGCGACAACAGCGAGCGGCAGCGCTCGGGGAGGTGCTCCAGGGCGCTCTCCAGGTCGCGGTGGAGGTCGGCTCCCTCTTGCGCCGGCGCCATGGGGCGGGCCATGCATTCGAGGACGGCGGCGTCCACGGAGTCGTAGAGCTTGCGGCGCTGTTCACGCCAGTAGAGGAGGCACTTGTTGCGCAGGGTGCCGAGCAGCCAAGCCTCCGGGTCCCGCACTTTCTGGCGTTGATACAGAAGAGCCAGAAGGGCTTGCTGGAGGATGTCCTCGGTTTCCTGGGGTGGGATCCTGTAGTGAGCGAACATCGCCTTGAGGCGAGGCCGCAGGCCCCTGAGGAAAACTTCGAGCGGTACCTCGACTTGCGGCTGGTCCAGTGCGCTCATCTTCCTGGAGAATTCTGCTCAGGTTGTTGTACACACTAGCACCATCCTGGACTCATGTCCAGCGAGACGCTCCCCCCGGCTCCCCCGGCTCCCCCCGGGGGCCGCGGGAAGGTTAGCGGCTGGTGTCCTGGGTGGTGACCCTCGTGCCGTTGGGATCAATGCGCACGCTGACGCCATCTCCGCCCGTTCCTTCGTTCGGATTGGTTGTCGTCTGTGTTACGCCGCCCGTCTCCAGGAGATCGCTGAGAAGCATCCAGAGAGGGGCGACGAGCTGTGTTATTCCGTTCTTTGGAGCTTTGCGCACCTGCTGCTGGGGACGGCCGGACCGCGGATCGGCCGCGTGGACGGGCAGAAGGAAGAGGAAGGACGCCAGGGAGGCGGAAGCGAGGACTCTGCGGAGCGTTGACTGGAACATGAGGTCTCCTTTCTTCTTATTATTGGCGGAATTAGCCATAGGCGCCTAAGGGTCTCCTAAATACAGTTGCCGCTGAGGCCTTCTTAGAGACAGGACGCGAGAGAAGAAACGAAGAAAGGCCGGCAAAAGTTGCGGTGCCGGGCGAAGAACCGCCCGCGGAGGCTCAGGCTTCGGGCTGAAAGCCGGCACCGAGGAGTTGCTCGGTCAGCGCAGCCAGGCACCGGCGGGTGACCTTGCGGATGCTGGACTTGCAGTACCCCGTCTGCTCGGCCGTCTCCGCCGTGCTGCATCCGAACCCGTAGCGCAGGCGAAGCACGGAGCGGCAGCGGTCCGGCAGGTTCGAGAGCAGGGCATCCAGGTCGTAGCGCAGATCGGACCGCTCCTGGGGAGGGCCCTCAACGTCGGCCAGCAGCTCCAGAATGGCGGTGTCCACCAAGTCCCAGAGCCGGCTCCGGTGCTTGCGCCAGTAGATGATGCAGCGGTTGGCCAGGGTCGCCAGCAGCCAGGCGTCGGGGTTCCGGATGCTTCCCGACTTGGTGATCATGATGAGGAACGTCTCCTGCAGCAGGTCGTCCGCATCCTGCGCGGGGATCCGGTAGCGGCTGAGGACCCGTTTTAGCCTGGGCTCCATCCGGACAAGGATCTCTTCCAGGGAGGGCTCCGCCAGATCGGGGGGTACCGAAGAATTCATTGCAGTAGCTAAATGTATCTAAGATCTAAGCTTAGCAGCCCTCCCCCGCTTTGTCCAGCGAAATGGGCGAACGGGGGAGGAGCGGGCGGAAGGGAAGGCCGGCGGGGATGCAGCGGGTCTCGGTGGAAGCGCTTCAGCGGGGCTCCCGGGTACGGAGCCCCGAAGAGGAAACGCGCGATTCCTTGAGATAGCTGGTCACTTCCCGGATCAGGCCCAGGGTGACGCGCTCCATCTCCGCCGCCTTCTGGAACACCAGCAGCGCGGCGATCGCCTCGCGGTGGATGTCCCGGGACTTGAAGATGGGCAGCATCTCCTCGGCCAGGCGCCGCATCTCGGCACCCCTTCCCTGCCGGGCGTAGATGTTGGCCAAGTCGAGCGACAGCAGGGCCGCGTCGAACCCGAGGTCGCGCTCGATCAGCTCCGTGCGCAGCCCGCGCAGGATTTCCTCCGCCTCGGCGAACTGGCCGAGGGAGATACCGATCTTGCCTTCCAGCCAGCGCAGGCGCAGGAGGCTCATCTGGTCGCCCACCCGGTGGTAGAGCGGCCGCGCGCGCTCGAGCAGGCTCATGGCGTCTTCGTACCGGCCGTTCTCGGTGAGGACGAGGATCAGGTTGTGCTGGGCCGCCACCAGGAGGCGCGCGTCGGAGGCCGGATCCACCTCGCGGATCCCTTCCGACAGGTGGCGGATGGCCGCTTCCGGATCGTTGGCCACGCCCAGGAAGAAGCCACGGATCACCTGGGCCTTGCCGCACAGGTGAGAGTCGCCGCACCGGCGGCCGATGGCCATGACGCGGTCGAGCATCCGGAACGCCTCGCCGAAGCGCTGCTGGCTGCCGCGCAGGGAGGACTTCAGCAGCAGGACGTTGGCCTTCTCCAGGGGATCGCTGGTCCCCTTCTTGAGCAGCTGCTCGGCGTTCTTGAAGCTCGCTTCCGATTCGACGAAGTCCGCGCGGATGCGTTGCGCGTTGGCGAGGCTGGCCCACGCGCGGGCCTGGAGGTCATGGACCCGAGCCTCGCCATGGACGGCGGTATCGATGCGCCCGGCAATCTCAATGCCCAGCTTCGACAGGTCCAAAGCCCGGACCGGATCCTGGAAGCAGAGGTCGCGGGCCGCGTCCAGAAGCAGCTCGCAGAACGTCCAGGTGTGGTGGCCGGAGCCCCCAAAGCCCGTCGCCAGCGCCCACTGCTTTTCGGACCGCTCCTCGAGGAACGCCGCGACCAGCCGGGGAGCCGCCGCCCGCTCCTCCTGGAGGCTCACCTGCCGCCGCTCCGTTTCCTGCCAGGCCTTGGCGAAGGCGGTTCCATACTCCGCGTTGCGCGCATCGTTTCCGGCGCCCGCCGCCCGGCCGGGACCGGGAGGCAGATACCGGGAGACCATGCTACGGCAGTTGGCGCACTGCGCCAACAGGTGCCGGACGATCTCGCGGTTGCGGCGGCGCGACAGGCGGCCGCGGCCGAAACGCGAGAGCGCCGAGGAATCGGGATGCTGCTGCTTATCCATCCTGGGGCTCCGACTGGAGCTCGCCGCGCACGTCGAACCCGACCGCCAGGAGCTGCCGGGTGAGCGCCGCGAGACACCGGTTGGTGACTTTGCGGATACTGGAGGTGCGGTAACCCATCTGCTCCGCCACCTCGGTCGGGCCGTATCCAAGGCCGTACCGCAGCTTGAGCAGAGAGCGGCACCGGGTCGAAAGCCGCGCCAGCACCCGGTTCAGGTCGCACGTCAGCTCCGTCTTCTCCTGGTCCGGGGCCTGCGGTACCGCCAACAGGTCCAGAATCGCCGTGTCGACCGCCTCGCAGAGGCTGCCGCGGCGCTTGCGCCAGTACATGATGCACTTCTTCTTGACGGTGCCGATCAGCCAGCTCTCGGGACTGCGGATCTTGTCCCATTTGTAAAGCAGGGTGAGCTGCGCGTCCTGGAGAATGTCCTCCGCGTCTTCCGGAGGAATCTCGAAATTCCTGAGAACCCGCTCCAGCCGAGGGCGCGAGCTCTTCAGCAGTATATTCAGCGATTCCCGCAGTTCAGGGTGGTCGAGAGTTGCCATAGTAAGAATGTCTGCCGTCGACAGTTGCCTAGGCTAACACCCCCTTCGCCAAGTGTCCAGATGAGTAGCTGACTCCTCTTTGGATACCGGGGGGTGCCGAAGCCCGGGACGACTCCCGGGGCTGCTAAGATCCGCCCACCATGGGCGTCTTCCTTCTCTTCCTGCTGGCCACCAGCCTCGGCTGCCTGTCCACCCTCTACTGGATTCCCGAGGGGGACATGGGGCGCGGCTACTTTCAAATGAACGCCCTGGTCATCCTGGGTCTTCTGGGTCTCGCCGCCGCGGTGGTGGCGCTCCATCCCTTTCAACCCTTCGGAAACCAGCCCGCTTTTGGATGGGCCGCCCTCGCGGCGGCCCTGGCCGGTGCCTTCCTCTACTACGCCGCCATCTGGCAGGAGCGCTGGCGCCTCTGCCGCTGGCCCCTCACGCTCTCGCTGGCCGGCTGCACGGCGGCCCTTCTGCTGGCCGGCCCGCACCTGGTGGCGGGGTTCACGCCCCTCCCTCACCGCCAGGGGCTGCTGGCGGCCAACCTGCTGGCCTCGGCCCTGCTGCTCGGCTGGTCGCTCATCACCATGCTCCTGGGCCACTGGTACCTCGTGGCCCCCAAGCTGACCTTTCGCCATCTCTCCGTTTTCTGCTGGGCGCTCCTGGCCATCGTGGGTCTGCGCCTGGTCACCATCGGGGCGACCCTCACGCTGGCTTCCGGCGTCGGTGAGCTCGTCGAGCCCCACCCCTTGCGGGTGCTCGCCAGCTTTGAAGGGCAGGGGATCTTCTTCTGGTTCCGCCTGCTCTGGGGGCTCGCCATCCCACTCGCCCTCGCCATCATGGCCCTCCACTGCGCCCGGCAGCGCTCCAACCAGTCCGCGACCGGCATCCTCTACGTCCTGGTGGTCGGTGCCTTCATCGGCGAGATCACAGGCTACTACCTGAGTGTTACAACGGGCGTTCCGGTCTAATTCCCTCTCCCATGCGGATCCGCACCCAGTGCCGCGACTGCGGTCTCCCCTTCCGGGCCGTCCTGACCCTGGACACCGCCGAGCTCGCCTGCCCCAACTGCCAGGCTGTCCGTGCCGTAACACGGGAAGGCTGGACCGACATTCCAGACGCCCGGGTCGAAGTCTGCCCCCTCTGCGGCTGCCGCCATCTCTACGGCCAGAAGGACGTCAACCGCGCCGCCGGCTGCGCCATCGTGGCCGCCGGAGCCGCCCTCGTCCCCTGGACGTTCGGCCTCTCCCTCCTTGCCACAGGCCTCATCGACCTCTGGTTCTACCGCCGCCTCCAGGAAGTCCCCGTCTGCTACAAGTGCGACACCGTCTACCGCGACGCCCGCCCCGGCCCGCGCCAGGGAGAGTTCGAGCTGCTCAAGCACGATGTGCTGAAGTACGGGAAGGCCTGGGAGCCGACGCAGGGACCGAGTGCACCTCACCCCAACCCCTCTCCTGAAGGAGAGGGGCCTTCTGACGGGCCGCTCTGACGAAATTTTCACCCCTCTCCTTCAGGAGAGGGGCAGGGGTGAGGTCGTAGGGGCAGGACGGTGGATCGGAGATCTAAGCCGGAACCGGCACTTCGAGACCCGCCGCCGCGCGCAGATCCGCGGCCCGGTGGGTGCTCTCCCAGCGGAACTCCGGCTCCTCGCGGCCGAAGTGGCCGTAGGCCGCCGTCTTGCGGTAGATCGGACGCCGGAGATCCAGGTCGTCGATGATCCCCCGCGGCGACAGCGGGAAGTGCTCGCGCACCAGTTTCTCCATCTGCCGGTCCGTGATCCCCTCGGCGGCCGTGCCGAAGCTGTCCACCCGCACCGACACCGGATCGGCCACGCCGATGGCATAGGCGAGCTGCACCTCCACCCGCTCCGCCAGCCCCGCCGCCACCAGGTTCTTGGCCACGTGGCGCGCCATGTAGCAGGCCGAACGGTCCACCTTCGTCGGATCCTTGCCCGAGAAGGCGCCGCCGCCGTGCCGGCCGTAGCCGCCGTAGGTGTCCACGATGATCTTGCGGCCGGTCAGACCGCAGTCGCCCTGGGGACCGCCGATCACGAACCGGCCCGTGGGATTGACGTGGTAGATCGTCTTGCCGTCCAGCAGGTCCGCCGGGATCGACGGCCTTGATGACCTTCTCGATCACCGTGTCGCAGATCTCCTCGTGGCTCACCTCCGGCGCGTGCTGGGTCGAGATGACCACCGTGTGCACCCGCACCGGCTTCTGCCCCTCGTACTCCACCGTCACCTGGCTCTTGCCGTCCGGCCGCAGCCAGGGGATCTCCCCCGACCGGCGGGCCGCGGCGAGCCGCTGCGTCAGCCGGTGCGCCAGCGCGATCGGCAGCGGCATCAGCTCCGGCGTCTCCGTGCACGCGTAGCCGAACATCAGCCCCTGGTCGCCCGCGCCGCCCGTGTCCACGCCCTGGGCGATGTCCGGCGACTGCGGGTCGATGGCCGACAACACCGCGCAGGTCTCGCTGTCGAACCCGTACTCGGTCTTCGTATAGCCGATCTCGCGCACGACGCGGCGCGCCGTCCCCGCGAAATCGACGTAGGCCGTCGTCGTGATCTCGCCGGCCAGCAGCACCATGCCGGTCGTCACCGTGGTCTCACACGCCACGCGGCCCGTCGGGTCCTGTTTCAGGACCTCGTCGAGAATCGCGTCGGAAATCTGGTCGGCCACTTTGTCCGGATGACCCTCGGTCACGGACTCCGACGTGAACAGGTGGATATCTCGCTCGCTCATCGTTCGCACCTCTAGCTTGATGATTCGAATCTGCGCGGGGAATGGAAGAAGGTCTCCCGGGCTGGATTGGAGGGAATGCTACCAAAGAAAGGCCGCCCCCTCCAGACCCTCACCTCCCCAGCCCTCCTCTCCCAGCCCTCCTTCCGCCCAACCGGGGAGAGAGGGAGCAGGAAACAAGAAAGAAACTCCGGATCTGCCTTTTTCTTTTTTCTCCTTCTCCCCTCTCCCGGGGCGGGCGGAAGGTTATGGCCGGCCGAAGGCCGGGGAGGAGAGGGGCCGGGGGTGAGGGTTCGGCGGCCCTACCGGATCGGCCGGCTCTCCAACACCCCGTAGAACAGTGTCGAGAGCGCATGGAAGGTGGAGAGCGAGATGTTCTTCCGCCGCGTCTCCAGCCCCCCGGTGAGCGAGCTCGTGATGCCGCCGCTCCGGCGGGTGCCGGGAATCGCGAAGGGGATCTGGTCGCTGTCCAGCCCGGCCACGATGCGGTCCGGAATCTGCACCGCCCCGCTCGACCCCCAGGCTTCGCCCAACGGGCTGCGGATCACCGTCCAGTTGCGGATCAGGTACCCCTGCTTGCCGTCGATGTCCAGCGACTCGATGCCGCCTTCGCTCGCGATGTAGAAGTGGTAGTTGCCACCGAGCCGCTCCTCCAGCTCCATCGCCCGCTTGCGGGCCTGGCGCACCACCTCCTCGTCCGAAACCAGGAGCCCCACCGGCTCCTCCTCCACCGACTGTGGCACCACGGCCACCGACACCGTCCGGTCCAGGCCGTCGTGGAAGAAACGCAGGAAGCCGTCGCGCACGCCGAGAAGCTTGTCCGCGGTATGACCCGCCACCGCCACCTCGACCCCAGTTTGTAGCCGCTGCCAGAAGTTCTTAAGATCCATGCCTATGATCACCAGTCCTCACAATCAGAGGGTCAAGCTTATTCGGCGGCTCCGGCGAAGTAAAGGTGACCCCCTCCTCCTCGAAGGTCCTCACCTCGTCGAAGAAGCCCTGGCCGCCGGCCTCTTTCTTGAAGAGATCCTGGTAACTCCGCCCTTCCTCGACTCCGCCGAAGGCCGGCGCCTCCTCCCCCGGTTCCCCATTCCGCCCCTGGAAGTGAGCCCCGACGTCCTTGAAAGCCTCACCGACGCCGACTCCCCCCGCGGCCTCCTTGCCGTCGCCACCCTCCCCCGCTCCGGCGCCGAGGCCCTGCCCCTCCGCCCGGGCCGTCCCTACCTCTACCTCGACGGCCTCCAGGACCCCGGCAACCTCGGAGCCCTCGCCCGCGTCGCCGAAGCCGCCGGCGCCGCCGGCCTCGTCCTCTCTCCCGGCTGCGCTCACCCCAACCATCCCCGCGCCCTCCGAGCCTCCGCCGGCAGCCTCCTCCGCCTCCCTGTCGCCGTGAACGCCAGCCCGGACGACCTCGAAGCCCGCCTCGCCCCTCTCCATCCCCGCTGGGCCGCCCTCGTCCCCCGGGACGGCCAGGATCTCTACCATGCGGATCTCGAAGGCACCGTCCTCCTCGCCGTGGGAGCCGAAGGCCCCGGCCTCTCCCCAGCCCTCCAGGCCCGCGCCGGCCTCCGCCTCACCATCCCTATGGAGCCCCAGGTGGAATCCTTGAACGCCACCGTGGCCGCCGCCCTGGTCCTTTTCGAGATCCGCCGGCGAACGGCATCCCTCTGAAATAGACCCCGCGATCTCGTGACGACTGGTCCATTTCGAGAACCGCCGGCGATCCCCGCTTCTGAGCCCGGAGGGCGCCATACCCATAGCCCCGGGTGGAACCCGGGGAATCAGGAACCTAATTGTTGAGCGAGCCCTGAAAGGGCGACAGATACGAACGGGCGGCCACAGAGACCGCCCCACCGGCCTACGGCATCACCGGCCCATACAGGCACCAGTCGCCCACCTCGTTGATGTAGACGTACGCCGTGTAGCTTCCCTGCCGGCAGGGATGGCTCAGCGTCCACGTATATCCCCCCTGGAACGTGCAGAGCGGCAGGTCGTAGCACAGGGGAATGTGCTGCGGACCGGCGAAAGAGGGAGCCGCGTAGAGAGCGGCGGCGGCGAACAACAGAACAGCGATAGGGCGCAGAAGCTTGGGCACAGTCTTACCCGCTGCGCTGAGACATAGAGGCGGGAGTCTTACAGGAGCACGGCTTCCCGGAGGATGTGCTCCCGAATCTGAGGTCTGAGGCCCCGCTCGGTGGCGACGTCCACCCGCCGCCCCAAGAGACTCTCAAGATCCAGCATCAAGGCCGCGTGATCGAGCAGGCTCCGTCCTCGCTCCAACTCGACAAGGAGATCGACGTCACTTTGCGCATCCGCCTCCCCTCGAGCCACGGAGCCAAAGACCCGGACATTCGAGGCGCCGTGCCGGGCCGCGATTCGCAGGATCTCATCCCGTTTCTCCTTCAGGACTTTTACGATCTCCATACAGCCCTCCGCTTCCAGTCTCGGAATTCTACCCTTCCTTTCGGGGAGAGTGCCGCCTCAACGCGCGACTCCTCATCAGCACGCTACAATTCAACGAAATGCCTCCAACCGTCTTCATCTCCTACAGCCACAAGGACAAGGTCTGGAAGGACCGCCTCCTGACCCACCTCGGCGTCCTCGAAGAAGGCGACTTCCTCCAAACCTGGAGCGACCAGAAGATACAAGCGGGTGACGATTGGTTCAGGGAGATCAACACAGCAATGGACACCGCTCAGGTAGCCGTTCTGCTGGTCTCTGCCAACTCACTGACCTCAAAGTTCATTCTGAATCAGGAGGTCTCCCGTCTCCTGGAGCGCCGTGCTCAAGAGGGTGTCGTCATCTTTCCAGTGATCGTCAGGGATTGCGCTTGGCAGAAGGTGCCATGGCTTGCAGAGCTCCAGGTGCGTCCTCCCGAGGGCAAGCCCTTGGCTCTCCGAGGTATCCGAATCGACTCCGAGCTCAGAGCCATCGCTGAAGAAATCCTGGGGATCGTCCGCAACGGCTCCAAGCCGGTCGGGCCCCCGAGGCCTGCCGCTGGCGCCCTTACCTCTACCCTCCCCGCCCTCCACCAACTCCCCGCTCCCCAACGTGACTTCACCGGTCGCGAGGAAGACTTGGCGGCCCTCCGCTCCACGCTTACCCAAGGCGGCACCGGTGCCATCTTCGGCCTCCGAGGGCTTGGAGGCGTCGGCAAAACCACCTTCGCCCTCAAACTGGCCGAGGAGCTGACTCCACGTTATCCCGATGCCCAGCTCTATCTCGATCTCAAAGGAGTGGCCCCGCAACCCCTGACTGCCGCCCAGGCGATGGCCCATGTCATCCGCTCCTTCCATCCCGAGGCTCAACTTCCGGTGGACGAGACCGCATTGGCCGGGCTCTATCGTTCCGTCCTGTTCGGCAAGAGCACCCTTCTCCTGATGGACAACGCCGCCAGTCGAGAGCAGGTCGAGTCGTTGATTCCCCCGGCGAGTTCCCTGTTGCTGGTGACCTCTCGGTTTCACTTCACGCTCCCGGGTCTGGTCGCACGGGATCTGGACGAAATGAGCGAGGAGGACGCCGGAGACCTGCTCCTCAGAATAGCCCCGCGAATTGGCAAGGACTGCGACGAGATCGCCCGCCTCTGCGGCCGCCTGCCTCTTGCCTTGCGCTTGGCAGGAAGCGTCCTTGCCGAGCGGAAAGACCTCTCTCCGTCAGAGTACGCCCGCCGCTTGCGCGAAGGCAAAGAGCGGCTTGGTTCCTTCGAGGTCTCCTTCAACTTGGGCTACGAATTGCTGAACGCTGAACAACAAAGGCTCTGGAGGATTCTGGCGGTATTTCCAGGTACCTTCGATGCAAAGGCAGCCACGGCGGTCTGGGAATTGGAGACCGATCCTGCCCAAGAGGCGCTTTCAGAATTGACTCGATGCAGTCTGATTGAATGGGGGAAAAAGGAAGAGCGGTACCGGCTGCACGACCTCGCTCGGCAGTTTGCCGAACAAAAGAGCGAAGCCACGGAGAGGGAGACAGTACAACAACGGCACGCGCAGCACTACTTGAAGGTACTTTGGGAGGCAGACCAACTCTACAAGCAAGGAGGAGAAAACGTTCTGCTGGCCTTACGGCTCTTCGATGCCGAATGGGGTAACGTTCAATCCGGCTTCAATTGGGCGGCCAGCCATTTTCTTGAGGATGACGAAGCTGCCAGAATCTGCGGGGGCTATCCCAACGCGGGTGCGTACCTCTTAGATTTGCGATTGCATCCCCGGGAGCGAATTCATTGGAGGGAAACCGCTCTCGCAGCCGCGCGGCGGCGGAATGACAAAACCTCGGAGAAGCTCCACTTGGGCAACCTGGGTAATGCCTACGCGGAGTTCGGTGAACTCCATCGCGCCATTGAATTCTACGAGCAGGTTCTCGCCATCGCTCGCGACATCGGCGATCGACGCGTAGAAAGCCAAGCCCTTGGTAACCTGGGCACCGCCTACACGATTGTTGGGGAACCCCGTCGCGCGATTGAGTTCCAAGAGCAACGTCTCGCTATCGCTCGCGAGATCGGTGATCGACGTGGAGAAGGCAGTACCCTAGGCAACCTGGGCTTCACCTACGAGGCTCTCGGCGAACCCCGTCGCAACATTGAATTTCAAGAGCAGCACCTCGCTATCACTCGCGAGATTGGGGATCAGCGCGGAGAAGGCAATGCCCTGGGCAGCCTGGGTAATGGTCTACGCGCAAGCTCGGCGAATCCCGTCGCGCCCTTGAATTCTACGTGGATTTCAATCAAGAAATCGGCCACCTCGCCAGCTCGCTCGCGACAGCCCTCGGCGATCGACGCCGAGTAGGTAAAGCCTTTGGGGGTATGGGCATCATTCCTATAAGGATCTCGGCGAACCCCTTCGCGCCATTAATTCCACGAGCAGTGGCTCGCCGTCGCTCGCGACATCGGCGATCCGCTTGGAGAAGGCTCCGCGCCTGGGCAACCTGGGCCTCGCCTACGCGGATCTCGGCGAACCCCTTCGCGCCATTGAATTCTACGAGCAGCACCTCGCCATCGCTCGCGAGCCCATCGGCGATCGGCTTGGAGAAGGCAACGGCCTGGGTCCTTCCTGGGCCTCGTCTACGCGGATCTCGGCGAACCCGACTTCGCGCCATGGTGGAAAAATCCTCCGAGTCAGTGGCTCGCCATCGCTCGCAACATCGGCGATCGACGCGGAGAAGGCCAAGCCCTTGGCAGCCGTAGGTACCGCCTCCGCAGGGAGTCTCGGCGCGAATCGTCGTCGCGCCATTGAATTCCGGCCGGCATCTCGCCATCGCTCGTGAGATCTGGGGATCGGTTTGGAGAGGCCACCACCGGTTGGAATGTGCGGATTAGCTCCTCTGAAGAGGTAGGCAGCCTCACTCGTGCCGCGACGTGATGCAACCGCGGCGTTGACCTTCGACGGGGAATCGGCCTCCTGAATGCCGAAAAGCACGCCGCCACGTCCAGGCCCTCCGCGTCCATCGGCGAACAGCGATGTCCCCGCTCTTGATCCTGGAATCCTTCCACTCTGCAGTCCCGCCAGGGACCACCGTCGGTAGCCCTGGATTTCAATCCCTGGCGGGGCTGAGGTTGGCAATCACCCTGCCGTCGTGGCCTCACCGTGGACGCCGGCCCCCCCCTCCCCACCCAACAAGCACCGCCCTGCCCACAACGGAACCGACATCTCCGGCGAGGCCCCTGAGGCCGGCAGGGATGCCGGCGGTCCCAGGGCTCTCCGCCGGATCGCCTCCCTCCTGTCCCGCCCCCACCCCCGCACGCACCAGTGATTCATGAAGGGCCGTGCTGCCACGGTCCCAAGATCTTGAAGTTCCGTCTCCGGAAAGGACATCTCCATGAAGAAGCTTCTCGGCCGCCTGTTCGCCCTTGGTCTCGTGACTGCCGCCTGTCTCAGCATGCCCGCGAAGACCGAAGCCGCCTGCTGCACGCAGGCGGAGCGGCAGGAGTGCCGGATCGGCTGCGCCGAAGCGGGCTGCCTTGCCCAGATCACCTGCCCCCAGAACTCCTGCGGCTGCTTCTGCCTCTGCAACTAGGCTGAACGGGCGGGGTGAAACGAACGGTTTTTGTAGGGGCGGCCCTATGGGCCGCCCTGGCGAGCCGTCAGGCCGCCTGCCGCAGCAGGGCGGCCACGCAGGGTGCCTAACGGCATCCTGCGGACCGCCCCTACGGAAACGCCGGGATGCCGGCCCGCCTCCCCCACCGGTCCGCCTCCGCACTTCTTCGTAAAGCCAGGAAAATTAAAGCTTTCGGCGGGGTGAGGGGAACTCTCGCACGCCTTCGTTGCTGCCTCATGCGATCGAGCCTACGGGCTCTCTTACTTCGAGGAACAACGATCATGAATCTCAAAATACAGGCTGGACTGATGGTTTTGCTGGGCTTGATCTCCGGGGCCGCTTTGGCCCAGGGGCCTTCCGGCGGGTTCGATCCGGGTGACGGGCCGAGCGAGCCGGTGCATGCGGTGGCGGCTCAGGCGGATGGCAAGGTGCTGATTGCCGGGCAGTTCACGCAGGTGGGCATCGTGCCCCGGGTGGGCGTGGCGCGGCTCAACGCGGACGGCTCCCTCGACTCCACGTTCGCCGCGGACACGGATGGCTCGGCGTTCGCGGTCGCGGCCCTGCCGGACGGCCGGGCGCTGGTGGGCGGCGGGTTCCAGCACATCGGCGGCGTGGCGCGGCCGGGTCTTGCCCTGCTGAACGCGGACGGCTCGGTGGACACGGCGTTCGACGCCCGGGTGGAGGGGGCGGCGTTCTCGATCGTGGTGCAGCCGGACGGCAAGATCCTCATCGCCGGCTTCTTCTTCCGCGTCGGAGGTCAGGCCCGGAGCCACATCGCCCGGCTGAACCCGGACGGCTCGCTCGATACGAGCTTCAACCCGGGCTGGGGCGCGGACAGCTTCATCTACTCGGTCGCGGTGCAGGCGGACGGCAAGATCGTCGCCGGGGGGAACTTCGGCGGCTTCAACGGGTACGCCCGCAATCACGTGGTGCGGCTCGAGGCGGACGGCTCGCTGGACATGGGGTTCCACCCGAACGTCGACGCCGCCGTGCAGTCCGTGGCGGTGCAGGCAGACGGCAAGATCGTGCTCGGCGGTGAATTCTCGGCGGTCGACGGCCAGGCGCGGGGACGGATCGCCCGGCTGAACGCGGACGGCTCGCTCGACGCCTCCTACACGCCGGCGGCGGACGGCATCGTCTACTCCGTCGCCCTTCAGGCGGACGGCCGGGCGGTGGTGGCCGGAGCGTTCACCCAGGTGAGCGGCCAGGCGCGCGGGCGGATGGCCCGCATCGGCGCCGACGGCGTGGTGGACGCGGGCTTTGACCCGGCGGCCAACGGCGCGGTGAACGAGGTGGTGGTGCGGACGGACGGACGCATCCTGGCCGGCGGCGCGTTCACGGAGATGGCGGGCCAGACGCGCCACCGGATCGCCCGGCTCTCCACGGCCGGTACGCTGGCGGACCGCACGGAGCAGGACCGCACGTTCAACCCGGTCGTCTACAGCCAGGTCCGCTCCCTCGCGGTGCAGCCGGACGGCAAGATCCTCGTGGGCAGCGGCAGCGTGGGCCTCCTCCGCCTGGCAGCCGACGGCACGCGCGATACCAGCTTCACCGCGAACCCGAACGGCCAGGTGCAGACGCTCGCGGTGCAGCCGGACGGCCGCATCCTCATCTCCGGCAACTTCGGCTACGTGGACTCGTCGCCGTGCCGGGGCCTGGCGCGGCTCCGCCCCAATGGCGCCCTCGACACCAGCTACAGCACGTGCCCGACCCCGGACGGCCCGGTCTCGACGTTCGCGGTGCAGCCGGACGGCAAGATCCTCATCGCCGGCACCTTCTCGACGGTCGCCGGCCAGCCCCGCCGGGGCCTCGCGCGGCTCAACGCGGACCTGACGCTCGACTCCAGCTTCACGCCCGTGCTGAACAACGGCGTCGCGGCCATGGCCGTGCAGCCGGATGGCAAGATCCTCCTGGGCGGCTTCTTCACCCAGGTCGCCGGTGTGGAGCGCGGCTACTTCGCCCGCCTGAACGCCGACGGCTCGCTGGACGCCGCGTTCGACCCCGGAGTGTCCAGGCCGGTGCACGCCATCGCGGTGCAGAACGACGGCAAGATCGTCATCGGCGGCCAGTTCAGCTCCGTGGGCGGCCAGCCGAAGGGCTACCTCGCGCGGCTGACTCCGGGCGGCGCGGTGGATTCCACGTTCGGCGCCCGAGTGGAGTACAACGTCCACTCCGTGACGCTGCAGTCGAACGGCAAGGTGCTGATAGCCGGCGAGTTCTACAAGATCAACGGGGTCTACCAGCGCTTCTTCGGGCGCCTCGAGGCGGACGGCTCGACGGATGCGAGCCTGCCGGTGATGTACCTGAACCAGTACGCGACGGTCATCACCCTCCAGGAGGACGGCAACGTGCTCGTGGGCGGCCGCTTCACCGACGTCGGCACCTGGCCGCAGCAGAGCGACTACCTGTTCCGCCTGATCAACAGCGACGGTGCCACGGGGAGCGTCACGGTCGATCCAATCGGCACCACGGTCACCTGGTTCCGCGGCGGCAGCGCGCCCACCGTGGGCCGGGTGTCGTTCGAGATCTCGGAAGACGGCGTGACCTACGAGCCGCTCGGCGCGGGCTCCCCCACCGCCGAGGGGTGGATTCTGGACGGCTTGGCGCTCCCTCTGAACCAGGATCTCTGGATCCGCGCCCGCGGCTTCATGGCCACGGGCCAGGGAAACTCCTCGGGCTCCATCGTGGAGCGCGTCGCCCGCGTCCGCGCCGGCGGCCTGTAGTTTCCAAGAATTGTCGCTTCTGGAAGGCCCGCGGAACCTTTCCGCGGGCCTTTTGCTCCTCCCCTCCATATAACGCCGCCATCCTGCCATATAACGGGTCGTCCCGTTCCTCAGAAAAGCTCTACCCGCCATATGGCGAGCTGAACTCTCTATATAGAAAGGTGTCCCAATTCTCTTGCGAGGTCTCCCTTTCATATCAGGAAGCGCTCCTCAAGTTCTGGCTGGTGGAGACGGGAGGGTTCGACGTCGCCGTGCAGTCCGCCGTGAGCTACCACACGCTCAAGGCCCGGGGGATTCCGGTGCGGACGGCGGAGTGCCGGCTCGCGGCCTTCTGCATTCTCAACGGCTTCGCGCTCCTCCACTCCTCGCCGGGGTTCGAGGCGTTCGAGAAGCACTTCGGGCTGCAGGTGGCGGCGGGGTAAAGGCGGGAGCCCTCACCCTGCCCGGCCCTCCTCTCCCGCCCAGCGGCAGCCGCACCTCGAAGCATCCAGCCAGCGCGTGCGCGGCTCGGCGCCGATGAAGATGAAGAGGGAGCGGGGGGGATTCCTGTCTTGAGCCCGGAGGGCGGGGAGACTCGTAGCCCAGGGTGTGAACCCTGGGTCGGGCGGGCGGCTCCTCCCCCTCTACCTCGTGATCGTGATCGTGGGCGTGATCATGGGATTGTGGGGGCGACCCGCGCCTCCCCAGGGTTCACACCCTGGGCTACGAGTCTGTCCGCCCTCCGGGCTCATTGGCCAAGCCGATGTCGACGACCTGGCGGAGCAACTCAGAGGTTGTGAAAAAATCGGCCTAGAGGCCGTTTTCGTGACTCTAAGTCCTTTGTTTTCAATAGGTCTTTAACGCCTCAGCCAATTAATTCACAAGCTCTCAGACGGCTCCATGCGACAGCCTCCGCCGGCATCGTCTCAGCCGCCGCGCTTCAGGATCTCCTCCCAGACTTCGGCCGTCCCCATGCGCTCTGCCCACTCCTTGATGTAGGACCGGTCCAGATGTTCGCCGCTGATCTTCAGCACCCCCGCAATGTCGCGCAGTTGCCGGCAAGGATGCCAGCGGTCCCAGGGCGCTACGCTGCTGGGCAAACCCTCCTTCACCGCCGCCGAACCGCCCGCCCGAGGTCGATCGCGCGCACGAACCCCTCGTCGCTGTCCGCGTGGACAGGCCCGTCCTCCCCCGCCATCCCCGCCGCGCTCAGGTAGTCCTCGGGCCGGCAGGTGAAGACGACGATCTGGAAGCCTCGCGCTTTTTCGGCGAGGAGGGCTCGGAACCAGTCCATGCGGTTGTGGTCGCTCTGGACGAGTTGGTCGTCGAGGACGACGGTGGTCTGGAGGTATTCGCCGAGGCAGAGGCGATAGAGGGTTGAGAGCTGTTCGCGGGTGCCCACGGAGATCCGGTCGGGGGATCTCACTTCTCCGGCGACGATGAGCCCCTCGGTGCCGAGGTGGGCGGTGAGCTCGAGGCTCTGGTAGCGCTGGCCGGTGAGGGCCTGGAAGCGGCTTTCGATGGCGGGGGCGAGGGCTCGGCCGAGGTTGCTGGCCTGGGCGGCGTCGGCTTCTTTCATCTGCTCCAGGAGGAGCTTCCAGGCTTCGTAGTCCTCCTCGATCTCACGCTCATGGCATTGCGCCAGCTCGAAGGCCTCGATGGCGTCGCGCAGACGGTCGCGCGCGACCTCTCCGCCCACCTGCTGGAGAGCGCCCTGGGTGCGGTGGATCTCCCGGTCGAGGACTTCGAGGGCCTGCTTCGGCGGTCGCCAGGGCTTCCTTCGCGCCGGAGACTTCCTCAGGGGTGACCGGGCGCTCCGGGACGGCGGCAAGATCTTCGGCGGTGCAAAGCTTTTTCAGCTCGGCGAGACGCCCCATCTCGGACGCATGGTCGGCGATGGCTTTCGTATGGGCGGTCTGTGCCGAGCCGGTCGCGGCACGCGCCCTCTCCACGGCCTCGGTGGCGGCTTGGACCGCCTCCGTGAGCTGCTCCTCGCGGGCGGCGATCGTGCCTTGCAGGGAGGACAGCTCGTTCGCGACCGTGTCCTGCTCCGCGAGGGCGGTTCTCAGACGCTCCTGGCGGCAGCGGCTTCCGTGGCCGCTCCGGAGGAGAGGACGCTCTCTCGCGCTTTTATCGCTTCGTCCAGGGTGGCCACGAGGTTCTTTGCTCGCTCCTCCGCGAGGGCCTGCGCGGTGGCGGCCTCTCCGGCCAGCGTCCTGGCCCGGTCCGCGGCCTGGGCTGCCTGGTGCCGGCGGGTCCGGAGCGTCGCTCCCGGATCCGGGCCCAGGGCGTCGAGATCGGCGGCCAGCGACTCGAGCTCCACGTTCCCGAGGGCGATGCGGCGGCCGGAGGCTTGGCGCAGGGCCTCGTCGGCTCCGGCGAGCGCGGAAAGCCGGTGCTTCAAGCTTTCCAGGTTGCCGTCCAGGGTCTTGATGTGGGAATCCAGATCCCGGGCCTCGGAGACCTTGCCGTCGAGGGCATCGAGATCCTCGACTCCGGCCGCCGTGAGGTGCGGCAGGGCCTCGGCGGCCCAGCGATCCTCCAGGGACCGGACCCTTTCCTGGGCTTCGCGCCGGCCGCCCCGGACGCGGACGGTCGCGATGTTGGTGATGCCGACCTCGACCTCGGTGTCCGCTTCGATTTCGAGCGGCTCCGCGAAGAGGCCCTGGCCGGCGGCGGCTCCGTCCTTGCGGATGTCGAGATGGATGGGCACGGTGGGCGTCACGGTCATCACGAGGCCCACGTCCAGGGCTCCCCTCGCGCTCGCCAGCTCCGTCTCCAGCTTCCTCAGGGCCGCCGAGGCTGCCCGGCGGCGGCACGAGGATCGCCTCCCGTTGTTCGGCCGTGGCGGTCCGTTCCGCCGAGAGGCGCGTCCAATCCGCCTGGAGAGCGGCTTCCTTCTCCACCTCGGCCTGGGCGGTCGCGGCCTGTTGCTCGGCGGCGCGGGCTTCCCAGGCGTGCTGGAGCAGGTCGCAGCGGCGCAGCTCCTCGCTGGCGGCCTGCTCCGCCTTCGCGGCTTCGGCGCACCGTTCGCGCGCTCGTGCGGCCTCGGACTCCTGCTTGCGGTGCTCGGCCTCGGCCCGCGCGGCGGCCTCGGCGAGCTTCTGGGCCTGGGCCGCGGCTTCGACGGCCTGCCGGGCTTCCTGGACCGCCTTCTCGGCGGCGGCCTTGCGCAGCTCCAGGGCCTGGCGGGCCACGGTGTCGGCCATGCCGGAATCCCGCCCGGCTGATTGGGCCTCGTTCCTCGGCCTCTTTCAGAGCCTCTCCGGCCAGAACCTCGGCGGCCTGGGCCTCCGCTCAAGGCCCTTCTGCGCGTCCTGTCTCCGGGTGCGCCAGCTCCCCGGACTCTCTTGTCAGCGTCCGCCACGGCGGCCCGCCGGGCGAGCCGTTCGATCGTCTCCAGATGATCCGCCGCCGCCGCGCATTCGTGGTCGAGCCGGTCCCGCCTGGAATACAGCTCTCGCAGGCTCTGCTCCACGCCTTCGGAGTCCTCGACGATCTTCTGGAGGCGCTCCTTCTCGTCCCGGGCCTCCCGCAGCCGGTCGCGCGGCGATCTGGAAGACGCTCCCCCGGGCCGTCTTCTTGGCCCCCTTGTCCGTGTACGCCTCGTCCCGGCGGGCCTGGGCTTCCCGGAGGAGGCTGACGAACAGCGGGTCCTGCGCGACCGCCTGCAGCGCCGCGGCGATCCGCTCCTTGCCGGTGGCGGTGGGATCGTCCTGCAAGGCTGCCGGCGAGCACGGCGGTCACGTCCGACTGCGTGGACAGGAGCGCGGTGGCGAGGAAGCTCGTCGGGAAGGCCCTTGCCGGCGCCCGTGCCGCCGGGCTCGGGAATCCCCCAGCCCAGAAGCTCGCGGAGCTTGCGCGTCGACCTGGCGCGCGCGCTCGACGTCGTCGAAATCCTGACCGTTCCTGGACTCCTGGAGGAGCGACGAGCCGCCCTTGCCGAACTGCTTGCGGACGCGCCAGATGCGCTGCGCCTCCGTCTCGAACGTCAGCTCGACGACCGGGTCCTGGCCCGCCGGCCCAGGGGATGTACGGGTCGCAGTACGACGAGGTGTGAGGGAGGAGGAGCGCCAGGCGGATGGCGTCCGCCAGCGTCGACTTGCCGAGGTCGTTGGGGCCGTAGAGCACGTTCAGCCCGGGGCCGAAGGCGATGTCCACCTCCCGGATGGCGGCAAAGTTCTGCGACCCGCAGCCGGTGGATCTTCATCGTGCCCTGCCCGTCAGCTCGTTCTGCCGCTGCAACAGCTTGTAGAGATGAGAGAGCGCCCGGTTGGCCTTCGACTTCTCGGCCTCGTCCACCGCCGTCCGCAGCGATGCGGGCGAGGCGGCCGAGGCGCGCGACGGTGTCCTGGAGCACCGGCGGCAGGTCGTCGGGGAAGGCGTCGGCGGAGCCGGCCTGCAACCGCAGGCTTCGTGCGGTCCACGAGCAGGACGCCCGCGCGGCCGTGGGTGGCGTCGGTGCCCTGGAGGTCGCAGGAGGATCCGCTCGAGCTCGCTCTCCTCCGCCAGCGAGACCGTCATGTCGAGACGAAGCCTCACGACGTGGCGGTCGAGGTCCGGGATGGTCAGCAGCGCTGCGCAGCTCGTTCAGGTCGCGGCACCGCTCGTCGATCCAGCGCCAGTAGCGCCACCGGCTCCGGCCTCGACGCGGGGGCGCGAGCCGTGCCGGAACAGCGCCACGATGGCCACGTTGCCGGCGCCGGCCTCGTCGAAGCTGCGTCGGCTCCGGCGCACCCGGGTAGACCGTCGGGACCGGCAGGCCCGGCGGTGACGTCGCGGAACGAGTGGGTGTCGCCGATGGCGAGGTAGTCGAGCCCGCGCTGGACCCCGGCGTCCCGGCAGATCGGGAAGTTCGTCTGATAGCCGTCGATGTCGAACGTGCTGCCATGGACGCAGCCGATGCGGAGCCGCTCGTCGCCGGGCTCGCGCGCGGGCAGGGCCATCGCGAGGTCGTTCTCGCCGGCCTGGGATCGGCAGGGCCGCGCGTAGAGGACCGCCTCCGGCGTGATCTCGTGGACGAAGTCGTCGCGGTCGACCACGTGCACCCACGCGGGGAGCCGGGAGCGGAACGGATGCGCCGGGGCCCACACGGAATCCGGGGTGAGCGGGTCGTGATTGCCCGGCACGAGGAAGACGGGCACGGCGTCCCCCGGGGCGGATGATCGCGGAAGGCCTTGGCGAGCCCGTCCCAGAAAGCCTCGGCCGGCGATGGGATCGTCGAACAGGTCGCCCGCGCAGAGCACGGCGTGCACGCGGTTGCGCCGGGCGGCGTCGAGGATCCTGGCGATCACCTCCATCCGCGCGCGGGAGAGCTTCTTCTGCGCCTCCTCGGGGAACGACGGGAAGCGCTGCCCCAGGTGCCAGTCGGCCGTGTGGAGCAGCCTCAGCATGACGTCGTCCGCGGGCGGTCCTGGGGATCGATCCGGAAGGCCGCCCGGAACAGCGGGGTCACCGTCGGCGCCTGGTAGCGCAGCTCGTGGTATTGGTCTCGCCATTTCCGGTAGACCTCGTCCTCCCTGGAATCCAGGGCGTTGATGCGCTGCTCCAGGCTCTTCGTCTCGCGTGGCCAGGCGGGCGATCTCCGCCTCGACCCGCTCGCGGGCGCGTCGCGCCGACGACCTCGTCGCGGCGGTCGCGGGCGGCGCGCAGCTTGCTCGGCGAGGCTCGCCCGCTCCCGGCGGCAGACGAGGACCTTGTCCTCGACGAACCGTTCGAGCTGGCCGAGGGCCTGCTCGAAGTGCTTCTGCTCGCCCGTCTCGACCTCGCGCTGATCGACGAACACGGCCTCGTCCACGGCATCGTCGAGCCAGGCGCGGGTCCATGGGGACCTCGGACCGCCCTCGAGACCCTCGGCCGCGGGCAGCCGGCAGAGCTGGGCCGCCAGCGCTGGATCGAGCGGCGCGCCGTCCACCACGGCCGCCGCGACCAGCCGCTGCACGGGCTCGAACCCGCCGTAGTCCGCCAGCGCCACGGCGAGCACGCCGGTCTTGCCCGCCAGCGCGGCCAGCTCGGGAGGAGCGCCGGGCGGCAGGCGGAGCGTCACCGGGCCGCCCGGCCAGGCGCGGGCGTCCGCGATCGCCGCCTGCACCAGCGGATGGATGAGATTCAGCGCCTCGGCGTCGCTCAGGCCGCGCGCATCGCCGGTCGCGAACCGCGCCGCCTTCGCTGCGGGCAGCGACCTCGAAGACCGACATCGACGTCCCCGTCGTCCCGACCGCCGGTATTCGGTCCCGCGAGGCCGCCAGGTAGCCGTCCACCAGCTCGGCGAGGTCCCGGTCGAGCTGGGCGAGAGCCGCGGGCAGCTCGTCGCGCAGGCGCCTGAAGACCTTCCGGACCTCCTCGTCGAACCGCGACTCGATGATCTGCGAGGTCCGCTCGTATTCCTTCTCGTAGGCCTCCCGCCGCTCCGCGATCTTGTCGCGCAGGGCCGCGATCTCGCGCGTGATCTCCTCGACCGTGCGCGAGCGGCTGTAGATGCTCGCGCAGATCGCTTTCGAACTCCACGGACAGCGCCGACACGGCGATCTCGGGGGCGTCGGTGCGCGGCTCGTGCAGCACGGTGTCGGAGGCGTCGAGCACCTTGCCGAAGAGATCGAGCTTCTGGCTCAGGATCTCGAACGTCAGCCGCTGCGCCTCGTTGTCGCGGTTGATGAAGTTGACCACCGTGACGTCGCGCTGCTGGCTGTAGCGGTGGCAGCGGCCGATGCGCTGCTCGATGCGCTGCGGGATTCCACGGCAGGTCGTAGTTGATGACCGTCTCGCAGAACTGGAGGTTCAGCCCCTTGGCGCCGGCCTCGGTGCAGATGAGCACCTTCGACCGCGTGCGGAACTCGTGGACCAGCGCCAGCCGCACGGCGACCTCGCGGCTCGGCCGGGAGCCGGGAGCGAGCCGGGCGCCTTCCTCCTGCTGCCAGCGGGCGAGGGCCTGGTGCGGCGCGGGGGTGGTCGTTGTCGCCGCGGAACAGCGTGACGTCCTCGTCCGCGAGCCCGATGTCGAGGAGCAGCTCGCGCAGGTACTCCTGGGTGGTGATCGATTCGGTGAAGACCACGGCCTTGCCGCTGCCGCTGCCCGTCGCGCGCCGAGATCGAGGATCACCCGGATCGCGTCCTGGAAGGAGCGCGCCTTGGCGTCGCTGCGGCAGGGACTTCGCGCGGGCGACGAAGCTCCTCGACGCGGGCCAGCTCGCGCCAGCGACGGCCGGTCCGCGGTCCGACCGGGAGCGCGGCTCGGCGTCCTCGGATCGGCTCTCGGCGATCTCGTCCTCGTCTTCCAGATCGCCGCAGCATCGCCGCCGCCAGCTCGTCGCGCCCGGCCCTGGCCGGCGGCGAGGCGGCGGAGCCGGGCGGCGACGTTCTCCAGGCTCGCGGCCAGCGCCGGGATCGACGAGGCCATGCGGCGGTGAAAGCCGATCAGCAGCAGCCGGCGCTGCCGGCCGGCGAAGGCGAACAGCGACGGCTGGAGCAGGTACTCGGTCACGTCGTCGTAGAGCGACCGTTCGTCGTCGCTCATCGCGTACTCGTAGAGCCGGCACCGGCGCTGGGTGAACGGCCGGTCGAGGAACTCCTGCGCCTGCCGGCGCAGCGTCCGCTGGAGCACCACGGCGAGCCGCCGCTGCAGCTCGTGCTCCTGGCCGGGGACGAGCGTGCGGTCGTCCTCGGCGCAGAACACCTCGCGGAAGGTCGCGATGTCGCCGAGCAGCGTGCCGGTCGGCTCGACGTACTGCACCAGCCCCCACAGCTCGGCGAGCGAGTTCTGCATCGGCGTCGCCGTGAGCAGCAGGACCGGCGCCGAGCGCAGGAAGCCGCGGACCCGGTGGGCCATCAGCGCCTCGTCCGAGGTCTCGTCGTAGACGCCGTCGCGGCCGTAGCGCTTGTGCAGCCCGGCGAAGATCTCGTGCGCCTCGTCGATGACCACCAGGTCGAACGGCGGCGCGGCGCCGAGCGGCGCCGCGCCGCGCTCGCTGCCCGCGAACTCGCGGCCGACCAGGAACACGCCCGGGCCCGAGGAAGCTCGTCGGGTCTCTCGCGCGCCTGGATGCCGAAGAGCTTGAACAGCTCGTTCTGCCACTGGCCGATCAGCGACTTGGGCACGATCAGCAGGATGCGCTGCGCCCCCTCGGCCCGGCTCTGCGCGATGACCAGCCCGGCCTCGATCGTCTTGCCGAGCCCGACCTCGTCCGCGAGGATGCAGCCGCCCTCCCGCAGCCGCCGGAGCGCGAAGATCACCGCGTCGATCTGGTGCGGGTTGGGATCGATCCGCGCCTGGCGCTGCGACGCCGCGTAGCGCTCCCGGTCGTCCGGCCGGCGGACGCGGACGAGATCCTCGGCGAGGAGGCGCCGGTTGAACGGGTGCAGCCTTACGTCACTGAATGCGATCCGTGAATTATATCAGCCAATATTTCGAACAACATCTCAGGCAACCCATCAACGCCCCGCGAGGGCCAGCCGGAAGGCCACCATCTCCTCGCCGTTGCGGACGAGCAGGACGTCGCCGGCCAGCACGGGGTGGTTCCAGGTCTTGCCTTCGATGGCCACAGACAGCTGAGATCCTCTCAATGCGGAGACGCAGGGGATCTCGGCGTAGCGGAGGTGTCAAGAGGGGCCGGAGTCAGGGCGCCGTGAAAAACACGCTCCGGCCGCCATCCGTCGGATTCCCGGCCACGTCGATGATGCCCGATTCGACCCGGACGGCGATCCGGGTGCCCGCAGGCAGCGGATGGCGCGGCGTGAAGATCACCTGGGAGCCGCTCACGGCGAAGCTCCCCTCAATGGGCACGGTGCCCTCGAGAAGCCTGCCGGAGCCTCGAGTGCCGGCGGTGAGGATTTCGGAGAACCCGGCCTGGACGTCGATCGAGGAGGAGTCGACGGACGTCGCATCGATCGGTTCGCTGAAATTGATCACGACCTGGGCGCCAACCGGCACGTCCGACGATCCGTTGGCCGGATCGAAGCTGGTCACGAGGGGCGGATCCTGGTCATCCGCCGCCGAGGTCGTGAAGGTGAAGGAGCTGGGGACCACAGGATTGCCCCCATAGTCGGTGAAGCCGCCCACGAGCACGCTGTAGGCCACGTTGGCGCCGAGCAGTTCCTCCGGATAGAAGACGATCCGCTGGTCGCCAAACGCCGAGGCCGCGCCCGGCACCCGGACGCCTGCCGCGAAAACCCGAAGCGCATCCGCATCCACCGTGGCCGGATCGATCTCCTCCGACAGCCGGATGGCGATCGGAGCGCTGACCACGACGCCCGCCGCGCCTGCCGGCGGGTTGGTCGCGATTACCTCCGGGGCCACGGTGTCCGGCCCGGCGCGGAAGACCGAGGTGAACGGCTCGATGCGCCGGCCGGTGAGGTCCGTGGCGTCGCCGCCCACCGTCACGGTGTACTTCTCCCCTTCGGTCAGCGGTGCGGCGGGCACGAAGGCGAGCGACCGGGCATCGGCGGCCAGCGTCAGGGTGCCGGCCACCTCGGCGGGGATGAACCCCACGGAGAGCTGTACGGCCTGGCCGGTGACGCTCGCCGGGTCGAGCCGCTCGGAGAGCTGGAGGGTGATGGCGGTGTTGACGTCCACACCGCCCGCATGGTCCCGGGGAACGACGGCGGCCACGGCGGGCGGCGCGAGGTCGGCCCGGGTTTCGGTGGTGAAGCCGGAGGTGAAGGGTGAGGCGAGGGCGTTGCCGGCGAGGTCGCGCACGCCCGCCACCGCCACCGCGCAGGCGGCATTGCCGGCCAGGGGCACGACGGGGATCAGGAGGAGCAGGCTGCCGCCATCCTCCAACCGCCGCTTGGCCGGCACCTCGCGCCCTCCCTCGGTGAGCACCGCGCCTTCCAGAGAGATTTCCGACAGGGGCTCGTCGAAACGCACGGCCACCCGGCCGTTGACCGGTACGCCGGCCCAGCCGTCGCGCGGCCCCGCCTCGGTCACCTCGGGAGGCGTGGTGTCCGGCTCCTCGGTCGTGAAGAAGTAGAAATCCCCCTGATCCAGGAAATTGCCCGCCAGATCCTGGAGGCCGAGGCCGGACAGCTCCACGGCGAAGGTACCCGAGGGCGGCAAGGCGGCGGCGGGCACGAAGCTGATGCGCCGGCCGCCGTTGGACAACGTATAGGAACCGGCCAACAGCTCGTTGGTGCCCAGGTCGCGCACCCGAACGGTGGCGGCGCGGACGCTGGTGGGGGCGACCGGCTCGTCGAGCTCCAGGGCGAGGGCCGTGTTGACCGGCACGGCCTGGTAGGAAGACGGGTGGGAAACCTGGACCTGGGGCCGCCCGAAATCGGGCTCGGTGCCCGTGGTGAAGCCGGCGGACGCGGGAGCCACGGGGTTGCCGGCAGGGTCCAACACGCCGCTCACCTGCACCGAGTAGGCCTTCGCCGCCATCAGCGGCGCGTGGGGCACGATGCTCACCATGCGGTTGCCGTCCGAGAACGACATCGTGCAGGGCACGGCGGCGGCCGTGCCGTCGGTCAGCAGGATCGTCTGGCCGTCCACGGACAGCGGGTCCACGGGCTCGTCGAAGACCACCTGGACCTGGGCGTTCAGGCCGACACCGGACTGCCCGTTCGGCGGGCTGATGGCCAGCACGGCGGGTGGCGCCGTGTCGGCCTCGCCGCCGGTGCGGAAGCGGAGGTTGAAGGCCGAGCTGAGGGATTGGCCGTCGAGGTCTCGCACCGAGGCCGTCACCACGGCCCGGTACGGCGTGTCCGCGTTGAGGAGAGCCAGTGGCTGCACCCGGATCCGCCGGCCTCCCTGCTCCAGCGAGAGGGCCGCCGGGACGGCGGCCTGCGTGGCCGTGTCCTCGATCAACAGAACGCTGGACGAGGTCACGGTCGCCGGGTTGAGAGGCTCGTTCAGCTCGAGCTCCACGACCCCGTTGAGCGGCAGGCCGGTGGCATCCGGGGCGGGCTGGGTGCGCGCCATGCGGGGCGTCGTCGCGGTGGTGGGCTCAAGGGCCCGGAAGGAGCCCTGATAGGCCGCCAGCCGGTTGCCGGCCACGTCGCGGGCGTCCGAGGTCAGGAAGACCTCCACCGGCGCGCCGGCCGGCCAGGGGGCCTCCGGAACGAATTCGATGATGCGGCTGTCGCCCGTCACCTGCACGCTGCCGGAGACCGGCTGGCCGTTCTGGGCCACCAGCAGCGCTCCGGAGAGGGTCGCGGGGTCGAGCCGTTCGTCGGTGAAGAGCACCAGGCTCGTTCCGGGGGCCACGCCCACGGCACCGTTGCCGGGCCGCTGTGCCACCACGGACGGCGGCCGGCCATCGTAACTCGACGCCGTCGAGAAACGGCTCTGGAAGTAGGCCAGCCGGTTGCCGGAGAGGTCGGTCACGTCGCCGGCCGCCACCACCGTCACCTCGGCGGCCGGCGGCAAGGAGGCGAAGAGGCTGATCGTGCGGCCGTCGTCGGACGTGGCGACGTAGGCCGGCACGGGCTCACCCTCCGCGAGGAGGCCGAAATGGCGGTCGTCGATCGAGAGCGGCGAGATCGGCTCGGAGAATGTGAAGACCACGGGCACGTTGGGCCCGATGTCCGTGGCGCCGTCGACCGGCGTCACCATCAGGAGCTGGGGCGGCACCTCCTCGACGCTGCCGCCGGTGTCGAAGAAGGACTCGAAAAACTCCGCGGTGTTGCCCGCGAGGTCGCGGACCGCCCCGCCCAGCAACAGGGGCCGGACACGAGTCAGGGCCGGCAGTGGCGGCACGGGTGTGAAGGTGACCATCGGGCCCTCGATCCGGTAGGTGCCGGACAGGGCTCCGCCGGTGTCGAGCACCACCGGCATGAACCGGCTACTCACCGAGAGGGGATCGACGGGCTCGCTGAAAGTCCAGACGATGGGCGTGGCAGGATCCACGGCCGTGGCCCCCGTGGGCGGGAAGACGGCCAGCACCGCCGGTGCCACGCCGTCCGCGGCCGGGTCCGCGGAGGTGGTGAAAGAGAAGGTGAAGCCGGCCCCCGGATTGCCGGAGAGGTCGGTGAAGCCCGTCACGGCGGCCTGGTAGGAGGTGGCCGGCGCCAACGGCGCGGACGGGGTGAAGGTCAGCAGCGTCCGGTCGTCGGACTGCGTCACGCCGCCGGGGACCCGTGAGGACCCCGCCCGCAACGCCAGCGTGTCCAGGCCCACCGACACGGCCGACACGGCCTCGCTCACCTTCACCGTCACGAGGGCATTGGTTGGCACGCCCGAGGCTCCGGCCGGCGGCGACACCGCCACCACGGCCGGCGCTTGGGTGTCCCCCGCCTGGGCGGTGAGGAAGAACGAGAAGTACGGCTGCAAGGGCTGGCCCGCGAGGTCCGTCACACCCGCCGTCAGCTCGAGGGTGTAGGCCGCGCCGGGGGCCAGCGGCCGGCGGGGCACGAAGGCGGCGCTGCGCCCCCCGGGGGCGACCCGCACCAGGCCCTCGACCATGGACGAGCCGGCGTGGTGGGTCAAGCGGAAGGTGGACTCGTTCACCGTCGCCGGATTGACCGTCTCGCTGAAGGTGACGGCGACCCGAACGTCCCGGGCCACGGGGTCGCCGGAATTCGGTGGATCGCCGGCGGTGACGAAGGGCGCCGTGCCGTCGGGCTCGCTGCCCGCATCGAAGGTGAAGCCCAGGGGATTGGCCAGCGGGTGGCCGATCAGGTCGGTGATGGCGGTCGAAACCGTGGCCCGGTAGCGGGCGCCGGCCTCGAAAGGCGCGGCGGGCGTGAAGGTCGCCAGCCGGTTGCCGTCCGACAGGGCGATCGAGCCCTCCACCGGCTCGCCCCCGGTCTCTACAGAGATGCCGCGCGCGATGGTGACGGCGTCGACCGCCTCGTCGAAACGCAGGGTGAGGACGGCGTTGGAAGGCACCCCCTGAGCGCCGTCCGGTGGCGAGGAGGCCAGCAGTTGCGGCCGCTCTTCGTCCGGCCGGAGCCCGGTGGTGAAAAGGAAGCCCCGAACCGGCAGTGGATTGCCCGCCGCGTCGCGGATCCCCGGCAACAGGAGAACCGAGAACAGGCGGCCCACGCCCAGCGGCTGCTGGGGGATGAACGAAGCCGACCGGCCGTCCGGTTCGACCTGGATCATCAGCGCCGGCACGTCCTCGCCCGCCCTCTGATCGTGGACCCGGAAATTGCCGGGGGTCAGCGACGCCGGGCTCATCGGCTCGCTGAAGTAGACGGTGACCGGGGCGTTGACCGGCACACCCGCCAGGTTCGCGTCCGGGCTGGTGCCCACCACCATGGGAGGCTCCGTATCCACCAGCTCACCGGTCGTGAACCCGCTGGAGAAGCCGGTGCCCATGGGATTGCTCGCCAGGTCGCGCACGCCGGCCACCCGCACCAAATAGTCCGTGAACGGCGCGAGGCGCTCCAGCGGCGTGAAGACGAGGACCAACTGGTCGCTCGACAGCGCTGCCGTTCCCTGCACCTCGGCGGTGCCGGCAAAGAGCCGGACCACACCGGCCACCACCGAGGAACGCAGCAGAGGTTCCGTGAAACGCAGGATCACCGCCTGGTTGACCGGCACGCCCGTGGCGCCGTCCAGGGGCGTGGCCAGCGACACGGCCGGCGGGTTGGCGTCCGGGTTGTACGGGTCCGAGCCCCGCCGCGACTCCTCGAGATTGCTCAGGCCGTCGAAGTCCGCGTCCAGGGAGGCGTCACTGGCGTTGGTGGGATCGAACCCGAAACGGACTTCCCAGCCGTCCTCCATACCGTCGCCGTCGGTATCGCGGCTCCGGGGATTGGTGACGAACCCATCGCCGCCCGCCGTGATCTCCTGGCCGTCCTCGATGCCGTCGCCGTCGCTGTCGCGGCGGGCCGGGTCGGTATGCTCCACCACCTCCGTCAGGTTGGAAAGGCCGTCGAAGTCCGCGTCCTCGGCACCGTCCAGGACGTTGTTGCCGTTCGTGTCCCGCGACAGGGGCGACAGCCTCAGCCGCACCTCCAGGCCGTCCGGCAGGCCGTCGTTGTCGCTGTCCGGGTCGAGCAGGTTGGCGATGCCGTCGCCGTCGCTGTCGGTCGTCGGGAACAACTCCAGGCCGTCGGCGAGGCCGTCGCCGTCGGTGTCCGCGCGCACCGGATCCGAGCCGAGGCCGATCTCCTGGCCATCCATGAAACCGTCGGCGTCGGTGTCGGCGGCGAACGGGTTGGTGCCCCGGGCAAACTCCTGGAGGTTGGTCAACCCGTCGAGGTCGAAGTCGGCGGCGGCGTCCCCGGGCAGGGCCGGGTCGAACGCCGTGCCGCCGGGGCGCGAGATGATTTGGATCTCCCCCAGGCTCGGCGAGTTGCTCTCGTCCAGGGTCGAGGTGAAACGCACCCGCCGTACGCCATCGCGGTCCAGCGGTACCGACAGATCGCGCGAGGGGGCCGGGAAGGCGAGCGGGCCGGAGTTGAAGACCTCGTTGCCGGCGGCGTCGAAGGCCTGGACGAACCCCGCCAGGAAGGAGTAGCCCTTGGGGTACTCGCGGTTGCCGAACAGCCGCACCTGGGCCACCCGCTGGTCCGCCGGCAGCTCCACCTCGACGTAGGGGGACCGGCCGCGGTTGGCGGCGTCGCCCGAAGCCGTATACCAGGAAGTCCGGAGGTCGCCGTCGATCGCCAACCGTGCCGGCCCCCAGGACGCGGCGCTGCTGACCCGCACCTGCGTACCCGGCAGACGGGTCAGGTTGACGCCGCCGGGATTGAATCCGTTGAGCCGCTCATAGTCGTCCGGCAATCCGTCGCCATCGGTGTCCCCGGTCAGGCCCACCAGCAGGGAGACCGCGCCGGCCACGCCTTCGTACGTGGCCGTCACCAGCACCCGGCCGCTCGTCACCCCGGTGACCAGGCCGTCAGCCGACACCGTGGCAATCGCCGGGTTCGAGGACTGGTAGGACATCCCCTGGCTGGAGGCCGTGAGGTCCACCTCGGCGCCGTCCACCAGCTTGCCCAGGGCCGTCAATTGGACGCTGGGCAACGCCCCGCTCAGGGTGGCCGAGGGCGAAGTGAGCGCCAGCGAGACCGGGATGGGAACCTCCCCGGGCCCGAAGTCGAAGTCGTCGAACAACACGTCGCCGTTCGGAATGCCGCGCAGGAAGGCCGTGCTGCCGCGCAGCGTTTCGCCGCCGCGCATGCAGACCACGCGCACCCGGGTGAAGCCGGTGGCCACCGGCACGTTGCGCAGGGCGAAGTTGCCGTCCTGGTCCACCGGCGAGATCCGGTTCAAGGTGACGACGGTACAGGTCTCGTCCAGCTCGGCGTGCTCCGGGTCGGTGCCGCGCAGGAATTCCTGGAGGTTCGAGGCGCCGTCATGGTCGAGGTCCCCGCGGGCGTCGGAAGGGTCGCCGGCGGACAGGCCATGGGCCACCTCATAGGCGTCCACCATGCCGTCGCCGTCCGAGTCCGGGCCGGCCACGCGGGGATCGGTGCCGGCGTTGTACTCCTCCAGGTTGTTGGCGCCGTCGTTGTCGGGGTCCAGCACGGCATCGCGCCGGTCCGTGGGATCGAGCCCGTTGGCCAGCTCGTAATCGTCCGGAACGTAGTCGCCGTCGGCGTCGTTGCCGATCTCGATCAGTTGCCCGGTGAGGACGAGGTCCACGTCCTGTTGCGCCCGGGCAGGGTTTCCCGCACCGGCCAGGAAGGCCGCTGAGAACAAAACGCAGGCGGCGAAGCCACCGCGCAGCCGGCGCCGGACGTGGACCGTATCGATCATCACCCCTTCTCCCTCTCGGCCTGTTCCAGAATCACCAACTGCTTGGCCATCCAGGACCGAAGCTCCGGGTCCTCCTCCGCCTCCACCGCCTTGCGCAGCTCCGGGAGCGCCTGCGGGTTGCGGAGCATGGCAAGCGCTTGGCTGGCAGCCTGGCGCAAGGGCTTCTCCGACAGTGCGGCGAGAAGGTAAGGAAGAATTTCCTTCGTGGCATCGACGCCGGCCACACTTCCGAACGATTCGACAAAATAAATCCCGTCGCTACGATCCTTTTCTGACTCGCCATGGATGGCGAGGTCTATGGCCACTTTCAGGCAGTAGCGGTCGCCGAGGTTGCGTGAGCAGGTAGCAGCCGAATAGCTCAAGCCCGGGTCCCCGCTATCGCACATCGCATGCAGTGCCTCCCGGCCTTGAGCGTCACCCAGCACGGCCAGTGAACAGGCCAGGTCGTAACGGACGTACTTCTCTTCCGCCTCGGCAAAGAGCTTATGGATGGCGGGAACCGATTCCTTGACCCCACGCCCTGCTAGCAACTGGGCAGCCATGACTCGCACCCAGATGTCATCCACAGGGCGTACAAGGAGCTGTTGCAGGCTTTCATTGCTGATATCGAAACCGCGGCTCTTGAGCTCCATCTCGACGCTGAGGTCGCCAAGATCCAGAACCGGAGTGTCAGGTGGCACCTGGGCCGGAAGCCAGCTCGGCACGATGGCTGCCAGCCAAACACTCATCAGCAGGACTCTGCTAAAGGTACGCCGGCTGCTTGACCTCATGTCTCGCCTGACTCCAGGACGGAGGTGGACTATTTCGATCATTGCCTCTGCCCCTTCTCCCTCTCGGCCTGTTCCAGAATCACCAACTGCTTGGCCATCCAGGACCGAAGCTCCGGGTCCTCCTCCGCCTCCACCGCCTTGCGCAGCTCCGGGAGCGCCCTGGGCTCTCCGATCAGGGCAATCGTCTGGCTGGCGGCCTGGCGCAGCGGCTTCACTCTTAAGGCTGCGAAAAGGGGCGGGAGGATCTCCTTGACCACGTCGACGCCTTTGGCCTTAGCAAAGTTTCCAATCAGGTAAACACCGCTACTACGAGTCTGCTCATCCTCGCCGTGGGCGGCCAGGTCGATCGCCGCAGCCAGACAGTAGCGGTCGCCGATCTGAATCGAGCACATCACCCCCCCATATTGCTTCTCCTGGTCGTGGCTATCACAGAGAGCATGCAACGCCGCCCGGCCTTGGGGGTCGCCCAGAGTCGCCAGCGCACAGGGTAGGTAGACTTGCGCGTAGGTTCCAGCCACCTCGGTAGCCGGCTCGCGGGAGAGCTTTCGAATACCTGGCACCGCTTCTTTGACGCCCCGCCGAGCGAGCTCCTGACCGGCCAAAATCCGGTCCCACACGTCTCCGGGTCCTTCCAGCAACTTCAGCAGGCCCGCGTTGGAAGTATCGAGACCCCGCTGCTTGAACTCCTCTTCGACCGTTGTTTTGAAGTCGAAGATCTGATCGGGATCGGCAGGCGGAGACTGAGCACACCCATGACCGGGTGCTAGCACAGCAAAAGCCATAAGCCCTAGGGTACCCAGAAGAAATGGTTGTAGCCCTGCTCTCATGTCGTCTCACTCCGGAGTCTTGTTGACAGTAATCACGGTGACGTTCTCGCCTTGGTGACTTCCTTGGCTGAAGGAGTACGTGATCAGGAACTTTCCGATTTCCCTGCCATCGTCGCACTTGTAAATCTGATGGCACTCATAGGTGCAACTCTGGACTCCCACCTGGTGCAAGGGACTGAAACCTGCAGCCCTGATGTGGCCATCGACAAAGGTGTTGCGGATCGCTTGGATGCTTAACCCCAACGGCGTGAGGCCTCCTGCTCCCACGATGAAACCCGCGCCCAGGCCTTGAGTACCGTTGGCGGAGCACATGACTGGAAAACCCGCCGGGCAGGTGTTGCTACCCAAGGTAACCTCTTCCATGATGTGGATGCCGTCCCAGTTCACGTTGTCCGGCTTCACTCTCATTCGCGCCAGGATGCCCATACCCATGCGGACTCTGACATTTCTGGACCACCTGCCATCGAAATAGTCACCCTGGGGAAAGCGCAAGGGTGTTTGCGGGCCCTCGATCACGATGCTCTTCGGACACGTCCGGCACGTCCCCTTGTCACAGCAACCCTTCTTGCTGCTCTCCTTGCACAGCTCGCCGTCCGGCTTGTCGCGTGCCTGGCAGCCGGCGCAGGTGTTGCCGGTGGGCTCCTTACAGTCGTCCCGGTTATTGTCCTTGCACGTGTTGCCGTCGCACTGTACGGGCGGCGGCGGCTGGGGGATGCCACCCCAGCCGGCGCGGGTGACGCCGAAGCCGGGGTCGGAAACGATGACGGAGGCGTCCTCCGAAACCGTGCCCTTGCCGATGCTGATGAACTGGTTCAGCCCATGGTCGAACTGGAAGACGTCGACCACGCGGCCCGCGGGCAGGCCCGCGTTGGGGATGGTGATCCGCGCCGGCGGGTCGAAGACCACTCCGTGCGGCTGCACCGTCCAGGCCGGGGGCATGAAGAACGAGCCTTCCGGCGGCTGCATGGGCACCATGTCCAGGTGCACTTGGCTGATGTTGAGCCGGCCGGTGCGGGCGCCGTCCGGGAAGGTGGCGGAGCTCGCGAACACGGTGAGGGTCAGACCGGGCACGCCCGCCATCTCGAGGGTGACGTCCTGCGGCCCGCCGACCGTCTTCCAGTTGGCCGGGTCGAGGGCCGGGATGCGTACGGGCTGGCCCAGGGTGTTGTCTTGGCCGGCGATGGTGGTGGTCTCGAAGGCGATGGGCGGGAAGCTCTCCGGCCGTGGCGAGGCCGCGGGGTCCACGTGCACGTGGACATGCCCCACGGGCACCCCCGTCAAATGGAACTGCCCCTGAGCACCGGTGATGCCGGCCGCCGAGCCACCCGCGCCCTCGACGCTGACGGACGCTCCCGGGATGGGCGTCTGGGCGTTGTCGAGCACCACGCCGCTCATCGACGTGGCCGCCGGATCTCCCGGCGCGACGGCCGACGCCGTGAAGCTGGCGGGCAGGCCGTCGAGGCCTTCGAAGCGGGCGAGCACGACGTTGTGGTTGATGCCGGGCTGGGGGCCGAGGGTCAGCACGGCGCGCGCGAGCCCGGCGGTGCTGGTGGCCCTCACGGCGCTCGGGGCGCCGTCGAGGTTGCCGCCGCCCCCGGCGACGCTGAAGGTCACCGGCACGCCGGCCACCGGGTTGCCCGCCGCGTCCGTGACCCGCGCCTCGAGCGGCAGGGTGAGCGGCATGCCCACGGCCCCCCGCTGGTTGTCGCCCAGGGTCATGTGGATCTGGTCCGCCGCCATGGCGTGGCCGGTGGCGCAGAATTCCACCTCCCCGGCCACGCCGACGGCCGTTGCCACCACCCGGTTGGTCCCCTCGCCGGTGGTGTCGCCGAGCCGGAGGATCACCGCCGCCCGGCCGCTGCCATCGGTCGGCACCTGCACGAGGCGGGCGGGTGAGCCGCTGGTCAAAGGGGACAGCAGGCCGTCGTTGCGCGTCACGCGGAACTGCACGAGGCGGCCGGCGATGGGGTTGCCCGCCTCGTCCTCCACCCGCGCCATCAGGGGGACCGGCAGGTCCGCCCTCACGGGGCCGGCCTGCCCGTTGCCGCCGCCGAGGACGACCCGCTCCCCCACCAAGGGCTCGAAATCCACGGTGATCGAGTGCCGCCCCACGTTGCCGGCGGCGTCCGTGGCCACCGCCTCGACCGTGTTCGGCCCGGGCAAGAGCTTCCAGCTCCGCCACCAGGAAGGCGCCGTCCCCCACCCTGGCCTCGGCGCCGTTGACCAGGACCCGCGCCGTACGGCCGCCGTCGACCACGTCGTTGATCAGGCCGGTCACGGCAATCCGCGGGTTCGCGGTCACGAAGCCGTCGCGGGGCGCGTCGATGCGCACGATGGGCGCAAAGATGTCGCGGGTGACCTCGACCGACGCCGTGGCCGTCCGCCCGCTGGCCTTGCGGGCCACGGCCACCAGCATGTTGGTGCCTTCCCTCAGGGGTACCGTGGTGGCGAAGGAGCCCCCGGACACGCTGGCGGCCACGCCGTTGACCGACACCATGGATACGCCGTCCGACACGGAGCCGGAGACCGCCACCTGGGCCTCCGCCGTGAGGAGGTCCGGAGCGGGGGCGTGGATCTCCACCGCCAGATCCGACGAATCGAGCTGGAAGGCCACCGACCCCGAACCCAGGTTGCCCACCCGGTCGCGGACCGTGGCCAGGAGCGCCACCGGGCCGTCGGCGAGGTCGGAGAGCGGGAGGCAGCGTGCTCCCCCCTCCCGCGCCGTGCAATCGGCGGCCAGAGGTGCGCCGTTGGCCGCCAGCGCCAGGCTCGCCAGGTCGATTCCGCCCGGATCGTCGAGGCTCAGCTCCACGGCGGGCCGGCGTTCCAGCACGAAGCTGCCGGCGGCCGGGGCCGTGACCGCGACGGACGGGGGTGTGGCGTCCAGGATCACCGCCACCGCCGCCGCCACCGGGTTGCCTGCCACGTCTGCCGCCGAGACGGGGATCGTGTTGGCTCCGGAGGTGAGCATCCATGGGCAGGTGAAGGCGCCGCCCGCCAACGGGGCGGGAACCGAGCCGCACACCGCCCCGGCGACTCCGGACAGCGAGTCCGTGACCATGCCGGTGACCGTCAGGTCCGGCGCCGAGAACAGGGCGCCGCGGGTCGGTGAGGCGATCTGTACCAGCGGTGGCGTCTTGTCCAGGCTAACCGTCACGCTGGCCGTGGCTGAGTTGCCGGCCTGGTCGGTCGCCGTGCCCGAGACCGTCTGGCCGAGCCCCTCGGTGGTGACGGTGACGGGCTCCGGGCAGGTGGCGATGCCGCTGCCCGTATCGCTGCAGAGGAAGGTCACCGTCACGTCCGTGCTGTTCCAGCCCGCGGCGTTGGGCGCCGGCGAGGCCGTGGCCTGGATGGCGGGGGGCTGGTTGTCGCCGCTCCCCGGGACGTCGAGCACCAGGCGCAACTGAGGCGCCACCGCCGCGCCGGCCTCGCGGCTGGCGTAGTCCACTACGCCGCTCGTGCTCTCGTCGGCCTTCCTGATCAGCCAGCCGTAGAAATTGGCCGTGCCGGCGGCGAAGGCCGCCACGTCCGCCGTGACGTCGAAGCTCAACGAACCGGAAAGCGTGTTTGTGTGCAGCACGGACGCCGTTGGCGTGGGCGCAAAGCTGCCACCCGCCCAGGGCGCGGAGCAGTTGGGCACTTGGTTGCCGAGGTTGGAGTCGCTCGGGCAATTCCAGGTCACGCCGCTCTCCGGCCAGGCGGCCGTGAGCCGGCGGGCTTCGACCAGGCGGCCGGTTCGCCCCCAGTTCTTGCCGTTCAAGGAGATCGTCAGCTCCAGGCTCGCGGAACGCAGCACCCCCTGGGCGAGGGCGCTCTGGAGCGCCGCGGCATCGACCTGGACCACCGGTCGGTAGGAACCCGTGCCCCGCAGGCGAAGGACGGATTCACCCCCGAAATTGCGGTCGGCCAGGGAGCGCCGCAGATAGGCGTCTCCCAAGGAAGGCAGCACGGCCGGCCGCAGCCCGGGGCCGAGCAGGAGTTGGAAAGTCCGCGTGGCCGTGGCCCGGTTGCCGGCGTGGTCCGCGATCGAGGCCGTGACCGTGTGCACCCCCCCGGCCAGGGCCGGAGGCTCGCAGAGAGCCGAAGACGGCCCCGGCACGCAGCCGGAGACGGCCGCGGAGTCCACGGCCACCGTCAGAGAGGCGAGGTCGATGCCGGTGCCGCCATCCGAAAAGGCGAGCCCGATGGCGGGGGTCGTGTCGTTGACCACCACCGCCTGGCCGGGAGCCGTGATGGCGAGCGAAGGCGGCACCGCGTCCGAGGTGGCGCTCTCCACCACCAGCATCAGGCGCGGCGCATGCCCGGTAGCGCCTTCCCGCGAGCCGTACTCCACGTGGCCCGCCTGGGTCTCGTCGCCGCGCGTGAGCAGCCAGCCGTCATTTGCGGCGCCGGCGAGGAAGGCGCGTACGTCGGAGGTGACGTCGAAACGCACGGTGCCGGCGAGGTCGTTGGTGTGGAGCACCGAGTCGGTGGCCTCCTCCTCGAACGTGCCGCCCAACCACTGTGGGCTGCAGTTGGCGGCGCCGTTCGTGGGCACCGTGTCGACGGCACAGTTCCAGGTGGCGCCAGCTTCCGTCCAGTCGGCAGTGAGCCGGTGGACGTTCACCGTACGCCCCACCGGTCCCCAACCACTCGCTTGCTCGACGTAGAGCTCGAGGACAGCGGAGACCAGAGAGCCGTTCCCTACGGCCCCCGCGATCGCCGGCTGGCTGAAGCGAACCAGGGCGCGCTGGCTGCCACTCTGCTGTACCTTGAGGGCCGTCTCCAACCCACGGACCTGGTTCGCGTTCGATTTCGTCAGATAGGTGTCGGCGGTAACCGGCAGGCCGGCGGCCCATGCGCCTGCCGGCAAGGCGATGCCGAGGCAGAGACAACGAGCCCAAAGGGAGACGACGGACGCACTCGCCAATTCCCGGCCCTCCTAAAAATTCTAGCGGCTGAGGGATCAGCCTACCACAAGCCGCGGTGATGAACGGGCAGGCGATCCGGCCCAGGGCTTGGGCATCCCCCCAGGTACCCCGGGTCAACGCCCCGCGAGGGCCAGCCGGAAGGCCACCATCTCCTCGCCGTTGCGGACGAGCAGGACGTCGCCGGCCAGCACGGGGTGGTTCCAGGTCTTGCCTTTGATGGCCGGGAGGCGCGCCAGCTCGGTGAACTGGCCGGGGGTGGCCTGGGCGAGCGCCAGCTCCCCCTGCTCCGAGAGCACCAGGAGCAGATCCTGGTCGGGCAGCAGGACGAGCTGGCCGTGGCCGTACTTGCCGCCCTTCCAGGTGCGCTTGCCGTTCTTGAGGTCGATGGCGGCAAGCATGCTGCCGTCGAAGCCGTAGGCGTGCCCCTTGTGGACCACGAAGTCGTTGAAGTAGGGCTTGAGGCCGATCGAGGTCCAGCGCTCCTGGGTGGTCCAGCCGCCGGGGCCGTGGGCGACGGCGATGCGGCCGATCCCCTCGTTGTCGCCCACCAGGACGTCGCCGTCCGCGGTCAGGGCCGGCTGCACGATGCGGCCGCCCGACTTCCACGCATGTTCCCAGAGGACCTTGCCGTCGGCCGGTGTGACGCCGGTCGCGCCGCTGCCATTGAGGAACACGATCTGCGCGACGCCGCCGAGGGTCGACAGATGGGGCGAGCTGTACCCCCCTCCGCCCGCCGGGCCGAACCAGCGGGGCTTGCCGGTGGCGAGGTCGTAGGCCACGAGCTTGCCGGAGGTGGCGACCACGACGACGTCGCCGACCACCAGCGGCGAGGCCGCGAAGCCCCAGCCCGGGATCTCCGTGTCGGTGTCCTTCGCCGCGTTGCGCGACCACACGACGGCGCCGGAACGGGCGTCGAGCGCGTTCACGATGCCGGTCGCGCCCATCGTGTAAATGCGCCCGTTGCTCAAGGTCGGCGTGCCGCGCGGGCCGGCGCCGCCGTTCGACTCCCAGAAGCGGGCCGCGTCGCGGTGGCGCCAGACCGGCTCGCCGGTGGCCGCGTCGTAGCAGGAGACGACCTCGTCCTCTCCGCGCTGCTCCTGGGTGTAGATGAGATTGCCGCGGACGGCGAAGGAGGACCAGCCCGGGCCGATCGGCCGGCGCCACAGCTCGACCGGCGGCGAGGCGGCCCAGTCCGTTTTGATCTCGACGCCGCGCACGATGCCGTCCCGATCGGGTCCTCGGAAGCCGGGCCAGCCGGCGCCGGTCTCCACTGCGTCCTTCTCCACCGCCGCCGGAACCACGGCGGGCTCGGCGCCGGCCTGGGCCGGGAGGGGCTCCTTGGGAGTCTCCGCCGCCACCGGCTCGGCCTGGGCCACTGGCGCCGAAGGCTCTTTCTCGGGGACCTTCACGGCGACCGGCGGGACCGCCGGCAGATCAACATAGTCCTGGGCCAGGAGCCGCTCCTCGGGAGTCGGCGCCCACCGCCACGCGAGGTCGTTGTCGAGATCGCCGGTGAAGCCGCCGGTCCGCACGAGCGTCCACCCGCCGCAGGCGAGCAGGATGGCCGCGGCCATCACAGCGCGCCGAGGCCCCGTCGGGAGGTTGCGGCCCACCACCACCGACGCGACGAAGGCGAGGCTCAGGACCGGAATCGCCAGGATGGGGAACAGCATCCCCATGGCTCCTCCCGCGATCGACTCGTGGAGGAAGAACTGGGTCCCCACCATCGCGGCGATCATCAGGCCGACGCCGCCCAAGCGCTCCGGCCAGGGCGCCCGGCTGAAGAACAGCCACCAGACGAGGATCGCCACCCCGCCCACGAGCGCTGCGATCACCCCGATGGGCGTGGCCTCGGGCAGGACGGCGGGGAGGCCAAAACGGAGCAGCCACACCAGGATTACGAGGACCACACCGGGCCACAGCCGGAGCGGCTTCGGAAGAGCCGGTTCACCACCGTTCGCGATAGTCATGCTCCCCTTTACGCCCCGGGGCCCCCGGATGTTTCGGGCCGGGCCGAATCTGGCCTTGATGGTGACGGGCAGCGGCGTGGGAGCCAGCGCGGCCGCGGGTGGCGCGGAATCGAACGGTTCCACGGCGGCCCGCCTTAGGGCTCGCCGTGCTGCTCATGTAGGCGCTCCTCATCACGGGCGACACCATCAACCTCATGAGCTTGATCGGCGTCATCCTCCTGATGGGCATCGTGGCCAATTCCCGCCGTCCCCGTGATATCCGAAGGGATATCGTGGACGGTATGGGAACGTCTCTCAGCCCGAGGAACCAACCCCACCGTAATCTCTCTCCGCCCCGTGCGTAAGACCAGCAGGCCGCAACGCGGCATGAGCTTCGTGTCTTCCGCGGGAGAGCCGCAACCATGAAGAGAGCCACGATCGTCGGCGGGGCATTCGCCATCGTGCTTGTCCTCCTCGCCCTTGCCGCCGGCCATCGGGCCCTCGAGAAGCACGCCGTCCCCGCCGCGGCGAAACCGCCCGCGGTCAATTCCTCAACCACACCAGAAGCGGAGACCTCACCGGGCTTCCTCTACGGCCGGATCACCACCACCGAAGGCGCCACCTATCAGGGGCGGCTGCGCTGGGGAGGAGGCAACGAGGAAGCGTTCTGGAGCGACTCCTTCAACGGCGTCAAGCGCGAGAACCCCTGGCTCGCCCTCGTGCCGGCGGGGCAACTGCCCAAGGAGCGCCACCCGATCGAATTCCTCGGGATCGAGATCACCCATCGAGAGCGCCCGATCAGTGGCCGCCGGCCCCTCGTGGCAAGCTTCGGCGACCTCGTACGCATTGAGGCGCGCGGCCGCGAGGTCCAGGTGACGCTAAAGAGCGGGACCGTGTTCGACCTCGACCGCCTCGAAGCCAGTGACTTCGACGACGACGTGCGGGTGTGGGACGCCAAGCGGGGCGTCGTCGACCTCGACAGCCTGCGGGTCCGCACGATCGAGCTCCTCCCCTCCCCCCATTTGGCGGGAGCCATCCCCTACCGGCTGCACGGCACCGTGCACACGCGGCAGGGCGATTTCACCGGCTTCGTCCAGTGGAACCGGGAGGAAGCTGGCGTCGGCACCGACAAGCTCGCCGGCTACACCGCCGACGGTACCGACGACAGTAAGCTCAGCCTGCGCTTCGACACCCTCCGCTCCATCGCGCGACGCTCGCGCGACAGCTCGCTGGTGACACTTCGCGACGGCCGCGAGATCGTACTCTCCGACACCCCCGACGTCGGCCACGACAACCGTGGGATCTACGTCGACGACCCGCGCTACGGCCGGGTGCTGATCTCCTGGGACGCCTTCGAGCGCGCCGACTTCAGCGGTCGTGGCAGTGGTGCCCCTGAAGACACTGGCCCAGCTTACGGCGACTTCCCGCCCGGGCACCCGCTCACGGGCAGCGTCACCACCCTCGCCGGCCGCCGCCTCACCGGCCGGCTGGTCTACGACCTCGACGAGAGCGAGACCACCGAGACGCTCGACGCCCCATCCCAGGGCGGCGTGGACTACACCCTCCCCTTCGGCCTGATCGCCTCGATCGTGCGCTCTGGAGGCGATGAACCCGGTGCCCAACGCGCCAGAGTGGTCCTTCAGAACGGTAAGGAGCTGCGGCTCGAGCCCACAGGCGACCTCGGCAACGGGAATGGCGGCCTGCTGGTCTTCGCCGACGGCCAACAACGCCCCGAGTACGTCCCCTGGACCGACGTCGAGCGCATCGACTTCGACCATGGAGGCGGGGACGGACCTCCGGCCCAGGCCCGTCCCCAGGGTTCGAAAAAAGATTCAGATTTCAAAGATCGGTGAGGAGAGCGCCCGCGAACGCACGCTCTCCCTGGGACATTTCCAGAACCGCCGCCGCGCCGGTGGCACCGCACAGCCCTCCCGCCGCTGATCCTCACGCCCGAGCCGCAAAAACTCGGAGCTCGCGCACCAAAAACTCAGGGTCGCGCACGCGCCGCCGACCGGTCAGCGGCAGAAATTCACCGGTGCGCACGGGCCGCCGACCGGTGCGCGGCAGAAACTCACCGGTGCGCGCAAACCCCGTCCGCGCGCTGCCGACCGGTGCGCGGCGGAAACTCACCGGTCGGTGCGGGCCGCCGACCGGTCGGCGGCGGAAACTCACCGGTGCGCACGGGCGGCTGCACCGTCAGCGCAAAGCATCTTCGCCTACGGTGCGCATACTCTAAGTAAAAGTCACCGTGCCGTCAACAAGACCATTGACGGCTCATGCTTTATCTGGCAGGCTAAACGCATAGAAAGAGGCCGCAAAGCCCGCCCCTGAGAGTGGTTCCCCCGAGGAGCCAGGGCCGTTCATTGACAACTGAATCGAGATGGCGGCCTCCGGGTCCAAGGACGCCGCCGTCTATTTGTTTCTTGGGGACCGCCGGTGCCTCGGCCTTGGATCGCCCTGACAGGGCGGAATTTGACCAGCCTAGGGTGTCAACCCCAGGAACCAGGACGCCCATCTCATTTCAAGCCCCGGAGGGCCGGCCGTGCCTCCTCCGCCCAGGGTTCCACCCTGGGCTATGAGTAGGACGCCCTCCGGGCTCAGCTCATCACTGCGGATCAGGCGTCCTCGCCGAACCCGGTCAGCTCGGGTATTCCAAGGCGGGCGGGCGCCGGGCCGGCACGTTCCAGTGCCGGACGACGTATTGGCGGATGTCCTGGAACTTGGTACCCCTTCAGCGATTCCGCTTCGATCGCCTGGAGGAGCTGGCTCCAGACCTGCCTCATCTGTTCGTGCGAGCCGCTCTGGGCCAGCAGATCCGTGGCCTGCCGATAGACCTGCTTCGCCTTGCGGTAGGCGCCCCGCTTGACCAGGGTCTCGAAGAAGGTCAGCAGAGTCAGGAAGGCGTCCTTGTACAGCTCTTCCTCAATGTAGCCGCCGAAAGTTTCGCGGAAGGATTTTTCGGATTCGCGGATGTAGCCCAAGGAGTTCAGCAGGAGAGCTTCCAACGTAGGCTACATCGCAGCTCCGTGCGGCGGCTCCGAAGCTGCTCATAAAGCGGACGCGTAGCCATGAAACTCTGGAGCGCCTCCTCAGTCCGGTCCAGGTAGATGAGGCTCTCCGTGACGATGCTCCGTGCCAGCATTGCGAGCCGCAACTCTCCGGGGGGTAGCACGGAGAGCACCTCGCCGGCACGGGCGACGGCTTCCTCGTGACGGCCGCCAGCCAGCAGAGTGCTCGCCTCCTTAACCGCCACGGTAGCGAGGCCTGCCGGTTCCGGGGCGGATCGGTAAAGCTCAGCGGCCCGCCCGAGCAAGCCCAAGGCGGTTTCGAAATTTCCGGTGTCACTCTCAAGGGAGGCCCAGATCGAAAGGAGCCGCGCCCGACAGGCTGGATCGCCGGTGCCGCGGTCCAGGAAGTTTCTCGCCGCGGCCAGGGCTGCTCTGGAGGAGGGCCAGAGGGCAGCCAGGCGCCGGCAGTTGGCGAGGACGGTCATGGCCTCAGCCCGCAGATCGTTTTTGAGATCTTCCGGACAACGGGAGCGAGGCAGCGCCTCGGCCAGCCCATGGGCAAGGAGCGCCGTCTCCTCCCCCACGAAGGGGTCCCCGGGGGCCACGGAGCGCGCTTCGGCCAGTACAACCTCGAACAGGGTCTGGGTGCGCAACGCGGCCACCGAGGCGATCCGCTTCATCTGCTCCTCGCGCGGCAGGCCCTTCAGCTCGGTCCACCAGGCTCGTGCCTTGAGGAGATCCCGAGCTCGCCCTCTCCTCCACCTCCAGCAGAGCCAGGACGGCGGCGCGCAAGTCCGTGGAGCGGGCAAGGGCGTTGTCCTTGCGAAGCTCCACCACCACCCGGGCCGCCAGCTCCCAGCAGGGCCGGCAGCCAGCCATATGGGTGACCATGGAGTCCACCTCGGTGCGGGAGGCCTTGCCGGAGAACAGACGCTTCAGCGCGGTTTTCGTCAGGTGCGATGGCATTTCGAGTGCGCTTGAGTATACCCGAAGCCAGGAAAAAAGAAGGAGGGCGGAAGACACCGCCCTCCCTTCCCGGGGTCCTAGCCGTTCGGGTCCCAATGGCTCCCGACATCGTTCTCGGACCCCTCGGCCGGTGCGGCCGCACCGTCCGGGTCCCAATGACTGCCGGCCTTGGCACCGTTCGGGTCCCACTTGTTGCCAACGTCGTTCTCGGAACCCTGCGGAGGGGCGGCCGCACCGTTCGGGTCCCACTGACCGCCAACCTGTTCCCAGGTGCCGAGCAACGGGCTGGCCAGCAGCGCGAAAACGAGGAGCAGTCGAGTCATGGAAAACCTGCCTTTCCGGGAGAGGGCTCAGCCATGGGCCAATTATTGGTCCAGCCAAAAAATCTCCCGGCCGGCAGTTTGCCTCTTTGCCAGACTCAGGGCCAACCATGAAAGGAGACCCCTGATGGACCTGCTCGCCCCGACCCTGGAGACGGAACGGCTACGGCTGCGCTCTTTCCGCAAAAGCGATCTCGACGACTATGCCGCGTTGAAGGCGGACCCGGAAGTGCTGCGCTACCTCGGGGGTGGAGGTGCGGAGCCGTGGGACCGGGGACGGTCCTGGCGGCACATGGCCTTTCTGCTGGGGCACTGGCAACTCGGTGCCATCGGCATGTGGGCCGTGGAGCACAAGGAGACCGGCGTGTTCTTGGGCACGATCGGCTTCGCCGAGCCGGAGGGCTGGCCGGGCTGCGAGCTCGCCTGGATTCTGGCGCGCCATGCCTGGGGGTACGGCTACGCCACGGAAGGCGCGCGGGCGGCCCTGGATTTCGCCTTCAACGTCTTGAAGAAAGAGCGTGTCATCAGCCTCATCCACCCGGAAAACCACGCCTCCATCCGGGTCGCCGAGCGGCTCGGACAGAGGCTGCTGAACCGCGTCCAGCACATCGGCCGGGAGATGCTGTGCTATGGCATCGACCGGGCGGGCTATGCCGAGCTTCAGAGAAGAGGTTTGGGTGAGGTGATCGCCGCCTAGGCCGCGTCCGCGTCGTAGGCTGCCTGGGCGCGTAACCAGTAGCCGTTGGACAGTCCGAGGAACCGGCACAGGCGAAGATCTGTATCGGTCGTGATCGCGCGCTTGCCGGCCACGATGTCGCCGATCCGATGGAGTGGCAGGCTGATCTCCTTGGCAAGGCTGTCCGGCGAGATCCCCATCGGCAAGAGAAACTCTTCGAGCAGCAATTCGCTAGATGTGACGGGGTTGAGTTTTGCCATAGCCTGGTTCCTTCAGTAGAAAACTTCAGACAAGACAATCTTCTCAAACAGGTGAAGCCATAGGAAGAGGGAGCGGCTGGGGCATCGGCACGCGGACCCCAGCCGTTGCGGGTGGAGGGGGTCATGGATTGATTAGGATCCTGGGGCCAAGCGAAGCTCAAGATGTTGGAGGTCGATGAGGGCACCGACTCGCAGCAGGTAGTCCAATCCGAGGATGCCGTCAGCGGGAAAGCCGTAGTCCATGGCGCCCACCTCGATCTCAAAGTTGGGCGTTTCCATGTCGCCCACGGCAAGGAGGTCCAGGCGCTTGGAGAAGGCGTATTCAGTTCCGCCCACGCCGCGAAGGCGGTGGAGGACATCAGCGGGCTCGGGCACGACGCCGATATCAAGCAGCCGGTCAGCGGCAAAGATGGTGCTCGACGAGCCGGTATCGAGAATGGTGTTGGTGAGCCGGAGGGCGCGTCCCCGGAAGGTCAGAGACGCCTCGACATAGGCCAGGCCATGCTCCAGCCGGATCTTCATCAGGCAGTGCGCAGGCCCAGCAAGGTGTGCTCGTTGATCTCCAGCTCTTCTCGATCGCTATGGACCACGTAAAGCTCTCGCATGGGCGCGGCGCGATGAAGTTTCAAGTAAGCCCGGAGGGCGTTCTCGCCGTCCGTGAAGGCGTCGACGACCGCCATCTCGTCCAGGAGCCGTTTTCCCGCCTTCGAACGAGCCAGCAGCGCCTCGACCAGGAGCCACTGATGGGGATAGTGCCTTCGGATGTCAGTCCAGGTCATGCCGCTATCATAATCTCGTAAGGTCCCAGCTCCCTACCGCGTCCCGCCCGGCAATCCGCTCACCGTGCGCGCCGTCAAGCCCTTCCGTCCGATCACCTCGACGTCGATCTTGGTCCACGAGGCGGGCGGCGCGGTGTCCTTGGGGTAGAAGGCGAGGGTGTACTGGCTGCGCAGCTCGGAGAGGATCTGGGCGTAGACGTTGGTGAGATCCTGGTCGGGCTTGATGAAGTAGACCTGCCCGCCGCCGGCTTCGGCGAGCTTCTTGAACTTCACGGAAGAGGGCTCGCTGAGGAAGCCGCCGTCCTCTCCCCTCTCGGCGCGCGGGTTGGCGACGATGAGGTAGATGGGGATGCCGCTCTCGCGGGCGGCGCGGAGGGACTCGGCGAAGGAGAGGCGCCCTTCTTCGTTGATGCCGTCGGAGTAGACGACCAGGGCCTTGCGGCCGGAGATGCCGCGGAGTTGGGTGAGCGAATAGGAGATGGCCTCCCACAGGGCCGTGCCGCCGTCGGGCGTGAGGGTGCCCAGGGCGGCGGAGACGGCGCCCAAATCGCGGGTGACGGGGCGGATCAGGCGCGGCGTGGTGTCGAAGTCGATGAGCATGGCCCGGTCGCGGGAGGCGAGGCCGGTGTCGAGCAGCGAGGCGACGGCCTTGGTGACGTCCGGGAGCTTGATGAACATGCTGGCCGAGGTGTCGATGGCAAGGGCCAGGGTGAGGGGAAGCTCGCCCGCGTTCTCGAAGGTGGAGATCTCCTGTGGATCGCCGTCCTGGCGGACGCGGAAGGCTTCCTTGGGGAGGTTGGGCACGGGCTTGCCGGTCTCGTCGGTCACCACCACGGCCAGCTCGACCAGGCGGACGTCGATGCGGTCGCCCAGCTCGGAGGCGTTGAGGGCCATGGCGTCCTCAGCCGTGGAGCCGTCGTCCAGCCGGGCGGCGACGCGGAGGTAGCCCACGGCGCGGTCGCGGGGGACCATCACCTTGTGGCGGAAGGGGATGGTATAGACGGTGCCGGCGAGCTCGTCGTTCCAGAAGAACTCGACGCGGTCGATCTTCTTGCCGGCGGGCGCCCGCACGTCCGCCTCCACGTCCACGGAGCCGGTGCCTCTCTTGGTGGCGGGCTGGACGATACGGATGAGGAAGGCCTGTTCGGGATCGTTGACGCGCAGAGAATCCCGGGCGACCTCCTTGCCGGTGGCGTCGTAGGCCACGGCCTGGAGGATCTGGGGGCGGACGCGCCGGCCGAGGTCGATCTCCACGTCGCACGGGAGGCGCGGGCAGGTGCCGGCCACGCGCTCGCCGGTGCGAACCTCGACGCGGGCCACCCCCTCTCCCCCGCCGTTGAGCTGAAGGCGGGTCTTGCCCGTCAGCTCGCTGCCGGGCGGCGGCACGATGCGCAGGGCCGGGCGGCTGACGGAGAGGGCGTCGGGCTCGGCGGAGGTTTCCGAGAGGGGGACGACGAGACCGCCCCAGGGGCCGCCGGAGAGCGGCGCCACGGTGACGGCGGCCGTCTCGGACTCCTCTTCCAGGGGCACGGCGAGGCGGTAGACGTTGGGCTCGGCCCCGGCCGAGTCCTTGTCCGTAAGAACGTGGTGCCAGGAGGTGCCGGCGGGACCCGCGAGGGTGAGGCGGAGCGGTTGCCGGACGTCTTGAGACTCGATGCGGAGGTCCAGCGTCCCCGGCTGTTCGGCCTCGGGAGCCTCACCGTCGCCCACCTGGGCGGAAATGCGGGCGGAAATTTCGATGCCGGCGCCGTCCTCTTCACCGTCGAGGAGACGGCGGGCCCGGGCGGCGGCCACGGCTTCGGGAATGCCGTCCACGTCCCAACGGCGGGCTCGAATCACGGTCAGGTCAGGGCGGCTGGTCTTCACCTCGATGGCGTGAGGCCGGCCGTCGAGATCGCGCGGCGCGTCGTAGCGCAGGGCGAACCGTGAGCGCAGGCGGGTCAGGACGTTGAAGACACCAGGCGCCTGGAGGACGACTTCTCCACCCGTGGACTCGGCCAGCCAGTTGAGCGGCTCGTTGGCGTTGAGGAGGGAGGGCAGGGGCGGCGCCTGATCCTTGGGAGGATCGTTCTTCTTGCCGATCCGGATGGTGCCGCCGATGGGCACCTGGGGGGTGGAGCGACCTTTCAGCCGGCGCAGGTCGGGCAGGCTGGCATCGCCCACGGGCATGGGAAACGCCGTCCAGCCGAGGGCCGCGGCCGTGCGGGCGGTCTCCAGGGCGACTTTCTCGAGGGTGCCCTCCCCCGCCGCTTCCTCTCCTTCTTTCGAAAGCGACAGCTCCTTGCGGTAGAACTTGACGGGGTTCACGTCGAAGCCGTCGCTCACCAGGAACAGGGCCCGGGGTCCGCGCCCGCCCTGGGCCACGAGCCACTCGGCGAGAGCGTCCTGCTGGCGGCGGACGAGGCGGGTCTCGGTATCGACGGCCTCCGCGATCCGGTCCTCTGGATCCACCGCGTCAGTTCCCTTCTCGTCCCGGAACCGCTGGCGGAGGGTGCGAACGTCGTCGCGTCCCTCGGCGCCGAGCCAGAGCTTGGAGAGAGCCTCGTCGATGGCCTTGGCGTTCTGGGTCGGGGCCAGCACCACCCGGGGCTGAGGCTCGGCCACCACCAGCTCGACCGTGCCCAGCGCCGCCAACGCGGAGGCCCGCTCGGCCAGAGAGCCGGCGGCGGCCCGCAAGGTCCGCGAGCCCGTGAGCATGCGGTCCACGTAGATGACGATGCGCCAGGGCTGGGAGAGCGGCGAAACGTCCGAGACGGTGCGCGGCTGACCGTCTTCCGTAACGGTGAAGTCACCCGGCTGAACGGTGGCCCGGGGGACCTCTCCCTTGGCGTCCAGAACCTGGACGGTCAGCTCGATGGGGACGGTGGCCCCAGGCGCGGGAGGCGCGGTGTCTGAGGGTGGGACCTGGGCCTGGATCTGTGAGGTGAAGAGGGCGGCGAAGGCGAGGAGGACAGCGGTTCGGTACATCATCACAGGGCTATTCTACGCCCGCTACCTCACCCCAACCCCTCTCCTAAAGGAGAGGGGCTTCGAGTTTGTCTTTCTCTCCCTCTCCTTCAGGAGAGGGAGCCGGAGGGTGAGGTCGTCGCGGGAGCACCCCCGCTCCGCAGGTCCGACACCATCGTCAACAGCTCCTTCAGGAACGGCCGCAGCAAGGGGAACTGAAACAGCGAGACCAGCCGGAGGACCAGCTTCACCGACTTCTCCATGAGCCGGTAGCTCTTCTCACAGCCGGGCGACTTGTCGTGAATCCAGTAGAGGATGATCCCCATGTGGTAGATCCACAGGAGGTTGGGCAGCTCGGCCGTGAGGTCCGCGGTCAGCCGGGTGTCGGCACCCGTGACCACCTCGGCGAACACCTCGGTAGACTGGCGGCGAACGGGCAGGGAGTCCTCGCTGAACGGGTTGAGCGGGCTCGTGGGATACGCGGCCGTCTTGAAGAGGACGCCCGCGAACTGGTGGTAGGGCATGATGGTGTCGAGCTTGGCCTTCATCACTCCCGTCAGCCGCTCCCTCAGGCCCCTCTCCCGAGCCAGCACCGCGCGCGACAGGGTCAGATGCTCCTGGTGGGTGCTCTCGTAGAACGCCTGGATGAGGTGCTCTTTGGACTTGAAGTAGTAGTAGGCGTTGCCCACCGAGACCCCGGCGGCCTCGGCGATCCCCCGCATCGTCGCCTCCTCGTACCCCCGCTCCCGGAACAGCTCCAGGGCCGTCTCGAGGATCTGGGAACGGGTCTCCGCACCCTTGCGCCGCTTCTTCGGGGATTCGGAATCGCCACCGGTTGAGGCCTCGGGAAGGACCACCGGCTCAGCCATCTCCTTTGCCATGACGGGACGCCTCCTCGACACGATCGCGCTCGATTTGAACGCGTTCAACTGAAGGGTATGCCGTCCCGTATCGCCCGTCAAGGGATTTGAACGCGTTCAGATCTGCAAATGGAGCCCCATTCCAGGGCACTGGGATTGGACGGTCTTCTCCCGGCCCCAGTGAGGAAGCTCCAGGGTCATGACCGCTCCTCCTTCCGGCCGGTTGCCCGCGGCCACGCGGCCGCCGTGCTCCTCGATGATCCTCTGCACGATCGACAGGCCCAGGCCAGTGCCGCCTCGCCGGCGGGTGAAGAAGGGCTCGAAGATGCGACAGAGGTCTTCGGCCTTGAAGCCGTTCCCGGAATCCAGGAACCGGCAGCGCACCCAGAGGCCGCCTGTCAGCTCGAATTCCTCCATCTCGACCGCCACCTCTCCGCCCCTCGGCGTGTGCTGGATGGCGTTCTGAATCAGGTTCTGCACGGCGATCAGGAGCCGCCGGCGGACGGCTCCCACCCGGGGCTCCCAGCCGTTCAGCCGCGCCGACATCCGGACTCCCTTCTCCGCCGCGAGCCCGGCACAGTCCGAGACGGCCTGGGAGACGACCTCGATGAGCGAGAGCTCGGCGAGAGCGTGGCTCGGCGGTTTGCCATACTCCAGCAAATCGGCCATGAGCTCGGTCAGCCTCCTCGTGGGCTCGCGAAGGTTGCCGACGGCCTGGTGGAGGAAAGGGCTCTGATGATTCGCGAGATCCTCCTCGAGGGATTCGAGTGTGGCTGTGATGGCGAACAGCGGATTGCGGACCTCGTGGGCCAGAGCCGCGACGAGGTGGCCGAGGGCACCCACGATCTGCAGGCGAGCCCGCTCCCTTTCGAGGCGCCGGCTCTCGGTCACGTCGCGGAAGCTCCAGACCCGGCCGACGCTCTGGCCGCCGGTCCACTGCGGCTGGGAATAGCCTTCGAAGACCCGGCCGTCGCGCAGCGTCACGACGTCCTGGCTCTCGGCGTCCGGCTGGGCGTAGATCTCCCGGAGCTTGGCGCGCAGTTTCTCCGGTTCCTCGAGATGCTCGAGCGCGAAGGCGAGGATCTGCTCGCTCCGCGGCGGGTCGAGGAGGCTCTCGGGAATCCGCCACATCTCCACGAACTGGCGGTTGAGCTCCACGATCCTGCCCTTCAGGTCGACCGCCATGATGCCGTCGGCCGTCGAGTCGAGGGTGGCCTGGAGGAGCGAGGCGGAATCGCGGAAGGCGCGCTCGGATTGCCGGAGCTCGGAATTGGCCTGCATCAGCTCCTGGGAGCTCAGGTCCATGGCCCGTTCGAGAAGAGTGCGGTCGGCGTCCGCCTGCTGGTAGGCCACGTCCACCGCTTCGAGGAACCCCCGGCATTCGGCGGGGACGGCGTCCTCGCTGCCGAAGTGGCGGCGGATCTGGCGCACCAGGAGGCTGTGACGGCCGGTCATGGGCATGGAATCAGGGCTCCCGCGGCTCCCGCAATTCCCGAAGAGTGGTGATGGTCATCGTCTGGTTGTGCAGCTCGCACTTGGCGCTCGGCACGAAAGGCGAGATCTCACCGTACGAGTAGAACCCCGCCAGCACCGGTCCGTTCCCGAGCACCTCGCGGACCCCTTCCACCTCCTCTTCGATCCGTTGGCCGAGAGCCAGCTTCCGGCCCACGCAACTGACGAGGATCGCGAGGTCGCACGCGGCGGACCCGATCGCCTCATGGCTCGTGCGGGCCGCTCCCATGGCGCCGTCGATCAGGCGGTCGAAATTTGCCTTCATGAAGCGGGCGTAGGTGCCCATCGGCACGTCGCCGGCGAAGGTCATGCTCCGCGCCTCTTCGTCGACGGCCAGGATGGTGCGCACGATGGGCGTCTGGTCCATCTCCGTCCGGATGCTCAGGGGAAAGAGGAGGCCGCTCGCCGGCAGGTCCTTGGCGTACGGTCCGAGATAGGTCTTGTACAGCTCCAGCGCCGATCGCCCGTCCAGCTCGTACAGCACGTTGGCCGCCGAGCGCGTAACCTGCCTCTCCGGGCCGAAGGCGTCCCACCCGCCCAGTGAGCCGAAACCCACCGAGAGGCCGGGGCCATAGAGGCCCACCACGGCGATGGTGAAAGGGGCCGCCATGCCGTCCGCGCCGCCTGCGCCGCCTGCGCCGCCCGCGCTATCCGCGATAATCAGCGTCTCCTTGAAGCGGGGTCCATCGCCGGCCAGCCCGCCCGTCACCGTGACGTTCGGCGGCAACCGGCTGGCGATGCCTTCGACCAGCTCGCTGCCGTTGACGTTGAGGCCATCGGACAGCAGGAAGACATGGACCAGATCCTCCTTGGCGAGCGAGCTGGCCAGCCGCTCGCCCGCCGCGAAGCTGTCGCCCGGCCCGGCGATGTGCGTCCGGCAGGCCTGGAGCCGGGTGCGCTCGAAGTGAATCGCCGTGACGACCAGCGAATCATCCGACACCTCGGTGCCGAAGATGTCGCCGGCCGTGGAGCAGCCGAGCCAGTGGGCATCCGGATAGGCGCCGCGAGCCTCACGGCAGGGCTCCGAATCCCGCAGCAGATCTCCCGCGCCGAAGATCAGGACCAGTTGGGGGGACTCTTCCAGGCCACCGGGTGGCCCAGGCTCCCAACCTTTGACGGCTGTCCACCGGCACTGCTCAATCCGCACGCCATGACCTCCCGTACGGGCGCCGCGACAGGACGTGCGGAAGATTCCTCACCCCCTGCTGCGGGCGCTTTTCCGCAGCTTTTCTCAATCAAGACAAGGGCAGTTTTGTAGAAAGCATAGTCCCCTTCGCACTGAAAGGGAAGGAGGGCTTCCGTCAACATTGAGGCAGCAGTCCTCTCAGCTGCAACCTGGGCCGCCTGATCCGACCCCGAGCCGCCTACACAGGCGAACCGCCCGAACCTAGATGACGCGGCGGTGACAAAGGGGACAGCGGCGCGGATCGGGGGAGACTACGATATCCACCCGCTTTCCACAGGCCTTTCCTAGAAGCCAGGCACTGTTTTTCGCTATCTTCCGGAGACACCGAAGATCCCGCCGCCAGGACTGTCTCCGCTCATCTCTGCTCGTCTCCATTTGCCCTTGTCTCCAGCCCGGAGATAAAAATTGACAAAGTGGCGATGGGTTCCTAGGCTCCGGACATGGACGAGACAGACTCCACCCGCAGAAAAGTCCGCAGCCCCTCCTTCCCCTTCATCAGCCTGCGGGAGGCGATAGACCGGGCTCGGGCGTTTCACGAGGCGGAGCAGCGGAATTCGGCGCGGCCGGAGACGGCGGCGGCGCATTGGGGGTATTCGCCGAAGAGCAGCGGCGGGAAACAGACGATCGCGGCCCTGCGGGCATTCGGGCTGATCGAGGGGGATACCCTGGTGAAGCTCTCGGGACGGGCATTGCGCATCCTGCTGGACGAGCGGGAGGCTTCCGAGGAACGGGAGAGGCTGGTCAAGCAGGCGGCGCTCATGCCGCCGCTCCACTCCAAGCTCTGGGAGCGCTACGGTGCGGAGCTTCCGTCGGACAAGACGCTGCGGCTCTCCCTGATTCTGGACGAGGGGTTCAACGAAAACTCGGTGGACGACTTCCTGACCGAATACAAGGAGACGCTGGAGTTTGCACGGCTGCGGTTGGCGGAGGGAGCCCGGCCTCGTCCTGAACCGACCGCGGTTCCCTCCCCTGCCCCGCCACCCCGACCCATTTCCGGGTCCTTGGAGGTCGATCCCGTCGTCTTCCCGCTGCTCGACGGCAACGCGGTCGAATTCAAGATCCGGCGGAAAATCTCACCCGAGGAGGTTGACGACCTCCGCCAGATGTTCGAGATCTGGCTGCGGAAGATCGTCGACCGGTGACCTCAACCGTTCCCTCAGACGCACGACCTCGCCGATGACGATCGTGGCCGGCGAGCGGAGGCCGGCCCGGGATACGTCCCCAGCGATCGAGCCCAGGGTGCCGATCAGGACCTTCTCTTCCGGCAGCGTGCCCTGGGCGATCACGGCGACCGGCGTGTCCGCCCCACGGCCGAAGAAGAGAAGCGAGGCCGCGATCTCGGGCAGTCGGGTGAGGCCCATCAAGACGACGAGGGTCTCGACGCGAGCCAGGGCTTGCCAGTCCTGGCGGTCCCCTTCGGCGCAGTGGCCGGTCACCACCGCATAGCCGCCCGAGACTTCGCGGTGGGTGATGGGGATGCCGGCACGGGCGGGCACGGCGACCGGGCTGCTCACGCCGGGCACGACTTCCCAGGGGATTCCGGCCTCGGCGCAGGCCAGGGCTTCTTCCGCGCCGCGGCCGAAGACGAACGGATCGCCTCCCTTGAGGCGCACCACGACGCGGCCGGCCCGGGCGTGGTGAACGAGGATGGCGTTGATCTCCTCCTGCCGGCAGGAGTGCTCTCCGGGGGACTTGCCCACGAAGATGCGCTCCGCCTCCGGCCGTGCCTCCGCGAGCAAGGCCTCCGAGATCAACCGGTCGTAGACCACCACGTCCGCCCGGCGCAGGCAATCGAGCCCGAGGACCGTGATGAGCCGCGGATCGCCCGGGCCGGCGCCGACGAGATAGACGATGCCGCTCATCCGGCCAGAGCCTCCCTGGGATCGGGCCGCACGCCCGCGATCTCCTCGATCCGGTCGAGGGCCTTCCCCTCCTCACCCCGGCGCAGCAGGTGGAGCACGTCCGAGTCGACCAGCCGGTACCAGAGGGAACGCCGGGTCTCGAAGTCCGGCCAGAGCTTGGCGAGAGGGGCCCGGAGTCTCCCCGCGATCTCCAGGAAGCGTGCGTGCTCCTCCCCCAGCTCCGCCTCGAACCTTTGACGCAGGCGTACGGCGAGCGTCGGCGCCTTGCCGGCCGTGGAGATGGCGACCGTGAGGTCTCCCTTCCGCACGATGGCCGGGGCGATGAAGTCGCAGTGGGGCACGTCGTCCAGGGTGTTGACCAGGACGTTCTTCCCCCGCGTCTCTTCCCAGACGGCGTCCGCCACGGCCTGGCCCTGGCTCACCACGATGACGAGGAAGGCCCCGCGCAGATCCCCCCGCCGGTAGCGCCGGCCGATGGCGTCGATCCGCGCCTCGACGGCCAGGTCGGAGAGCCCCGGCGTCAGCTCCGGAGCGACCACCGTGACCCGCGCGCCGGCCGCGAGCAGGCCCTGCACCTTGTCCTCCGCCATGGCGCAGCCGCCGAGGACGAAGCAGGGGCGGGACCGGAGATCGAGATAGACCGGATAGTGGGCCGCCATCGCTCAGACCTCCAGGCTCTCGACGGTCACGCCATGGCGGTCGATCTCCAGGGTGAGCCGGCACTGGCCGGTGGCGATGCCGAGGCGGTAGACCCCCGGTCCCTGAACGGTGAAGAGCATGCCCTCGATCGCCTGGCCTTCCAGCGAGGCGAGGGCCGCGTTCACGGACTGGGTGGAGCGCCGGGCGGCGGAGCCCCTGGGGGTCTGGTGGAAGAGGCGGAGCAAGGCCTGCTCCGCCTCCGCGCCGTGGATCTTGCGGACGCGCCCGGTCTGGAGGAGCATCTCCAGGAACCCTTCCAGACGGCCCAACAGGTTCTCCCCCACCGCCCCCTCATCCACCGAGGCGGCCAGCTCCTCGTACGGCTCGCGGGCGGACGGGCCGCGGAGCGAGACCACCAGGGTGGCCAGCTCCTCCAGCAGGATCTCCCGCTGGGCCGCGTCCAGGGACAGCACACCGGCGGAGGCCACAGCCGCCGCCGTCATACAACCCTCAGCGGCTTGGGCCGCAGCTGCACCAGCGACTCCAGCTCGTGCTCGAAGGCGCCGGTCTCGATCGGGCAATGGATGCCGCACTCCTTGGGCGCGTTCTTCTCCCACCACCAGCGGCCGGCGCGGGGGTCCTCGCCGGGGGCGGTGACGCGGGTGCACGGCGCGCAGCCGATGCTGGTGTAGCCCTTGGCGTAGAGCGGATGCTCGGGCACGCCGTGGGCCAGGTTGTACTCCTTGACCTCTTCGAGCGTCCAGTCGGCCAGCGGGTTGATCTTGGCCAGGCCGCCGTGGTCGTGGTCGATCTCGACCTTGCGGATGTTGGCCCGGCTCGCCCACTGGTCGCGCCGCAGGCCGGTGACCCAGGCGTCCAGCCCTTCGAGCACGCCGCGGATCGGCTCGACCTTGCGCACGTTGCAGCAGGTGAGGCGCGCCTCGACGCTCTTCTGGAAGAGGTTGGGGCCCAGGCGGCTCACCATCTTCTCGACCTGCTTGGCGTCGGGAAAGTAGACCTCGACGTTGATGCCGTAGCGCTGGCGCACCTCTTCCATGACGTCGTAGGTCTCCTGGTGGCAGGCGCCCGGTGTCCACGGTGAAGACGCGGACGTCGGTTGTCGATCCGCCACGCCATGTCGAGAATGGCCATGCCCTCGGCCTGGAAACTCGTACAGAGGGCGACCTGCGGAGCCCCAGCGCTCGAGCGCGCAGGCGATGACTTCCTGCGGAGTGGCGTAGTCGAAGTCGACGGCCAGTTGGCCGGCCTCGAATTCGTCCAACAGGTCTCGCTCGTCAATTTTCCGGATCGCGGTCGCTCTTTCGAACATCTTCGGTTCTCCTAGATTTGATAGGAAACGGCTTCGCCTTCTCCAAGGGCCAGCAGCGTCTCGTCGCTGTGGCGGGCGAAGAATTGCTGAATGCGCTCTCCCGGCTCACGTCGCCGTCCAGGTAGGCGCGGAACAGTCGCTCGATGACGTGATGGACCTCCTCGCCCGGCACCCGCTTGAGCACGGGCCGGCCGATGGCCGCGTCCCGCCCCAGGCCGCCGCGGAGGAAGAGGTCGTAGCCCTGGATGCGCTCGCCCGAGGCGCCGCGCTCGCGGAGCGTCGTCCCCTGCAGGCCGATGTCGCCGATCCAGTGGTGGGCGCAGGCGTGCGGGCAGCCGTCCAGGTTGATGCGGAGGCCCGCCGACCTGTTGGCCGAAGACCTCTTCCAGGTGCTCCACGATCTGCTGGAGCCGTCCCTTGGTCTCGGCCACCGTGTAGTTGCAGAACGGATCGCCGGTGCAGGCGATGCTCGCCCCGCGCAGGCCCACGGCGTCGAGCGGGAAGCCGAGGGCTCTCGACGCTGCCCACCACCTCGTCCAGCTTGCCGGCCGGAATGTCGCTCAGGATGAAGTTCTGCCGGCGGGTGAGGCGGACGCCGCCGCCCATGGGTCTCGGCGAGGTCGGCCAGCGCGCAGCATGGCCTCGCCGTTCAGGAGGCCCAGGTAGACCGGGAAGCCGGCGTAGAAGAGGCCGTCCTGCTTCTGGGGATGGACGCCCGCGTGGTCGTGCTCCTCGGCGGGCGCGGCCGGTACGGCGCCGTCTTCCAGCTTGCGGCCCAGCTGCTCCTCGACCCGGGCGCGGAAGGCCTCCGGTCCGAGGTCGTGGACCATGAACTTGAGCCGGGCCCGGGCGCGGGACATGCCGGTAGCTTGAGGTCCAGTCCGCCAGACGTCCACGATGGCCTGGAGCACCGGCAGGGCCTCGCCTACCGGCACCCACACCCCGAGGTCGTCCGCCAGCCGGGGCCAGGTGGAGAGCCCGCCGCCCACCCGCACGCCGAAACCGGGCCGGCCGTCCCGCAGGGCGCCGACGAGGGCGATGCAGTGGATCTCCGGCGCGTTGCACTGGTGCGGGCAGGCCGAGATGGTGATCTTGTGCTTGCGCGGCAGGTCCGAGTACTCCCGGTTCTCGATGAAGAAGCGGGCGACCTCCTCGAGCAGCGGCTGGCACGTCGAACAGCTCCTCGCCGTCGATCCCCGCCACCGGGCAGCCGGTGATGGTGCGCACGTTGTCGCCGCAGGCGCCCACCGTGGTGAGCCCGGCGGCGTCCAGAATCCGCATCACCTCGGGCAGCTCGGCGAGTCTGGATCCAGTGGAGCTGGATGTTCTGGCGGGTGGTCAGCTCGCCGAAGCCGCGGCCGAAGCGCTGGGAGATCTCGCCCATGGTCCGCAGCTTCGCCGGGGTGAGCTGGCCGCCCGGCAGCTTCACCCGCAGCATGAAGTGGCCGATCTTCGGCTTGTCGTGGTACAGGCCGTACCACTGCATGCGCACGAAGTCCTCTTCCGGGACGGCCTCGTAGCCGGCGTCGATCATGGCCGGCAGGTCGTCGAGGACGGCCAGACCGCCCTTCTCGTTCTTCAAGCGCTCCACGAAGTTGCGCTTGCGGACCAGGTCCCAAGTGATTTCAGGAGCCTGGGATTCGTTCGACGGCATACGGCTCCTCTTCAAGCAAGGCGGGCGCAAACCCGCCAGGGCGAAAGAAACCTCCAGAGACCGCTCGAATCAGCGGCGCGGAGACACGGGACTAAATTTGTGGGGGATCAGAGGCGCGGATGCGAACGGCGTCAGCCGTTCACACCCGCTTGAGACAAGTACAACACACCTGTGGGGACAGGTGAGGAATCGCGGAGGTGGGGGCGCTGATACTCATTTGTGACTAGGTTAGTAGCCTTCTCTCACTTTGTCTAGTGCGAGCCGGTCACCCTAACGTGACAACGCGGTGAACCTGTTTATTCCGTCACCGGCCTTGCCGCGATCCGGCCCGACCAGTCGATCCTGCGGGTCAGGTACATCACCAGGGCCAGGATCACGAACAGTCCCACCGAGCCCAGCAGCAGCGCGTAGTCCTCCGCCTGGAGCAGCACGTAGAGGTAGCCGTAGAGCGCGCCCAGCACCACCGTCATGAGCAGGGCCCGCAGCGCGCCCCGGAGGATGGCCATCGAGTAGCCGCCGATCAGCACCACCGTGCGCCGAGGCCGCCGCCAGGTAGGCGAGCCCGAAGGGGGCATGCTCGGAGATCGACAGCAGCAGCAGGTAGAAGAGGCAGAGCGCCGAGCCCACCAGCAGGTACTGCACCGGGTGAAGGTTGAACGGGTTGAACTGCTCGTACAGGAAGAAGGTCAGGAACGTCAGGAGGAGGAAGAGCACGCCGTACTTGATCGACCGCTCCGTCTTCTGGTACGCGTCCACCGGCACGAAGAGCTCGACGCCGAAGGCCGAGCCGTCGATGGCATTCGGCCGAGGCCACCTCGTCGGCCTCGTCGATCCGCCACTGCTGCGGGTAGCTCCGGCCGAACCAGGAGACGTTCCAGAGCGCCTCGAACCCCGTGCCCCGCACCTCGCGCTTGACTCGGGCAGGAACGACCCCATGAAGCTCGGAGACGGGCCAGGGCGATTTCAGGGCCACTCGTCGTCTCCTTGCCCAGGGGGAGGAACGACAGCGAGCGGCTGCCGTTGAGCCCGAGGTCGAACGCGAAGGCGTAGACCTCCCCTGCCTTGGATTCGGCGAGCCCGGGAACGGCCACCCGCAGGCCCGACGACCACAGGCCGGCCTCCCCTCCCCCCGGTGAGAGCTGGAGGTTGCGGTTCCCCCACATCAGCTCCACGCCCGAGGTGATGCCCCGCATGTCCGGCACGCCGACGGCGAGGTAGGCGTCCTGCCAGAGGACGTCCTGGGGAGCGATCCGCCAGACGTCGAAGTCCGGCCGCGCGAACGTCCCCTTCCACCGCAGGTCCGTCCGGTAGACCGCCACCTCGAAGATGCCCCGGCTCCGCTTCTCGGTCGCGACGTTGCCTTCCACGTCCAGAGTCTCGGGCAGGAAGACGGGCGAACGAGGTCACGGTGATCGGCACGCCCTTCTCGTTCTTCACATGCTGCAGGTAGGGGACGGTCAGCACCGGCCCGGCCAGCGCCTGTTTGCTACCCCAGGTGGCGGCGACCTCCTCCGCGGCCTGACTGCTTCGGCTCTGGCGCTCCGAGACCAGGGAGCCCACCATCCCCAGGGGGATGAGCAGCAGGAGCATGAGGAAGCCGATGACGAGCATCTTGACGAGCATCGAATCGCGGAACCTGCGCTTTTCGGGTTCGGCTGGAATCACGGTCGTTTTCCCTCCTTGAAGGTCTCTTGAAGCTCTGAGGGCATTCAACCGCGCCGGACAGGCCTCTCCGGGGCGGGCCCAAGGCGGGACTCCGCAGGATTGTGGCGAAATCGTGGCAACCGGTCCGGCGCCCGGCATCTGCGCTAGATTTGTCGCCATGACGGCCCCTTCGAGCGGCCGGCGCCGATCGCCCTGGTGGACGACGAGGAGAACCTGCGCGAGACCGTGGCCTTCGCCCTGCGCCGCGAAGGGCACCGTGTCGAGCCTCTACCCGGACGGCCTCGCGGCGTGGCAGGTCTTCGAGAAAGCCCTGCCGGACCTGGCCATCCTCGACATCCTGATGCCGCGCATGGACGGCCTGGAGCTCTGCCGGCGCCTGCGCGCCCTCTCGGAGCGCCTGCCCATCCTCTTCCTCACCTCGAAGGACGAGGAGTTCGACCGTGTCCTGGGACTGGAGCTGGGGGCGGACGACTACCTCTGCAAGCCGTTCTCGATGCGCGAGCTGGCCGCCCGCGTGAAGGTGCTGCTGCGCCGGGCCGCCTGGCGCGAGGAGCCGGCCGGCGCGGACGAGCGCGTCTTCGAGGCCGGCCGCCTGCGCCTCGACCTGCGCCGCTACCAGGCGCACTGGAACGGCGCTCCCCTCCCCCTGACCGTCACCGAGTTCACCCTCCTCCAGGCTCTGGCCCGCCACCCCGGGCACGTCAAGACTCGCGCTCAGCTTCTGGAAGAGGGCTACCCCAACGACGCCTACGTGAGCGACCGCACCATCGACAGCCACGTCAAGCGGCTGCGCAAGAAGCTCGCCGAGGCGGACCCGGCCTTCGACGCCATCGAGACCGTCTACGGCCTGGGCTACCGCTTCCGGCCGGATTGAAGGACTGAGCCCTCGTGCGGCTGCGCCTCCCCTCCCGGATCTCGGTCCGGCTCCTGCTCTTCAACGTCCTGCTCGTGCTCCTGCCGGTCACGGGCTTTCTCTACCTGGACGTCTTCGAGGACCAGCTCCTGGCCGACCAGGAACGGGCCATGGTCCAGCAGGGCCGGCTCCTCGCCGCCGCCCTGAGCGGGCAGGGAACGATCCACGGAGACAGCGCCGTCCTCCTGCTCCGCCGGCTGGAGCAGCGGACCGAATCCCGACTCCGCGTCTTCGGCCCGGACGGCCAGCTCCTCGCGGACTCCAGCCGGCTCGGCCCGCGCCGCCAGACAACGGAAGCCGCGGGGGCCGCGTCCTATCCCGTCTCCGGCCGGAGAAGCCCGGGACAATCTCCTCTACCGGGTCGCTGCCGGGCTCTACCGGTTCTATCGAAGCTTTCGCGAGAGCCCAGGAACCGTCCAGGAATGCCAAGGTCTTCCGAGCCCTACCCCTCCGCCACGAGTCCGTGAAGCCCTCGCCGGACGCTACGGCGCCACGGTTCGCCCCACCGGCGGCGAGACCTGGCGGCCATCCCTCACCCTCTACAGCGCCATCCCCATCCGCAGCGGCGGTCAGGTTGTGGGCGCCGTCCTGGTCTCCCAATCGACCGTCCGCATCCTGCAGAGAGCTGGACGAGGTGCGGCTCGACGTCTTCAAGGTCTTCCTGATTTCCGTTGGCATCGCGGCCATCCTCTCCCTCCTTCTCGCGGCCACCCTCACCCACCCCGTCCGCCGCCTGCGCGACGAAGCCAACGACCTCCTGGACCGCCGAGGCCGCCTGCGCCGCCGGTTCGGCGGCTCCCGCCGGGCCGACGAGATCGGCGACCTCGCCCGCGCCCTGGAAGGCCTGACCGCACGGATCGAGCAGCACCAGCACGCCCTCGAAGCCTTCGCCTCGGACGTCTCCCACGAGCTCAAGAACCCTCTCGCCTCCATCCGCTCCGCCACCGAGCTGCTGGCCGAAGTCGAGGAGCCCGAGGACCGTGAACGCTTCGTCGCCCTCGTCCTCCAGGAAGTGGCCCGCATGGAGCGCCTGATCACCGGGATGAGGGAAATCGGCGAGATCGACGCCCGGCTGGAGACCGAGGCGGCCTCCCCCGTCGACCTTTCAGCTCTTCTCGCCGAGCACGCCGGGCCGGGGATCGAGCTGCGTTCTCCCGTCACCCCTATCATCGTGAACGCCTCGCCCGAGCGCCTCTCTCAGGTCTTCCAGAACCTCCTCGACAACGCTCGCGGCTTCTCCCCGCCCGGCGGCACCATCACCGTCACCCTCGAAGCCACGGAAGGAACCGCCACCGTCCGCATCGAGGACCAAGGCCCCGGCATCCCCGAGGACCATCTCGACAAGATCTTCGACCGCTTCTTCACCTACCGCCCCGGCGAGCCCCACGCCCGCGACGGCCACACCGGGCTGGGCCTCGCCATCGCCAAGGCGATCGTGGAGGGCTATGGGGGGATGATTACGGCGGGAAACCGGCCGGAGGGCGGGGCGCGGTTCGAGGTGCGGTTGCCGAGGACAACGAGCGGTTAAGAATTGAGTCACTGTCAAACGGCTTGCCATCGGACTCCGGATAGTGGATCTTGGGCTGAAGAGAAATCGTGGCCATCAACGCCCCCTTCTCCAAAACAGGCGATCTATGATTCCGAGCTCACCACCGGCTCGATCATCACGTACTCGAAGCTCCCCGAAATCGCCTCGCCGCCGGGCGGGATCTTCCCGGGCCCCGCCACCTCGCAGAGGATGAAGTAGCGGTTGCCGAGCCGTACGTAGGCTTCGTCGGCCCGGGGCTTGCCTTCCACTCCCACGAGGGCGTGCTCGGGGACGAGAATCAAAATCGACCTCTTGGGAAAGTGGCGCCAGAGGGCGCAGAAGGCCGCGGCCTTGGAGTCGCAGTCCCCGGCGCCTTGCACCATGACGGCGCTCGGCACGCGGAAGCCCAGGGTGTGCCGGCCCTGACGGTCCAGGTCCGCCGGCAGCTCGTAGCGCAGCTCCTGGAAGAAGGCGAGGAAGGTGCCCAGACGGCGCCGTTCGTCGCTGCCGCCTCCTACCCGGTGCAGGGCCTGGAAGCAGTCTTCGAGAGGATCCGTGGCTTTGAGGACGGCGGACTGGTAGTCCACCTCGATCTCGTCCCCGTCGATGCGGAGCCCGTGGTCCTCGAAGTACCGCGCGTTGATCCGCTTCGCCTCCTCGGGAAAGTCCTTGTCCAGCCAGTCGTGGAAGGCTTGAATCCGCTCGCTCAAGGCAAGGTCGGCCCCCGCCGGCGCGTCCCAGTGCCAGCGGTAGCCGCCCTGGCCATAGACTTCGATCGTGAAGTAGGGCATCACTTCCCGCCGCCTCCCCTCCTCCTCCATCCGCGCGGCCAGGATCTGGTTGATCTCCTCGTTTGCCTGCTTCTCGGCGTAGCCAAACTTCGACACGTCACGCAGGTAGTCGGCCCGGCTCACGGTGCAGGAGACCTGCTGCGTCCGGCCGCTGTAATCGATGAAGCCGTAGGAGAGCCGGAAGCGGCCGCCCTCCTCCTCCCGCTCGAACCGGTTCAGGGAATCGACCTGCTGGTAGGACTCCCCCGAATCTCCCCCGCCGCCGTCGCCGCCGTCCGTCCCCGGATTGAGAAACGCGGACAGGCCGATCAGCCCGACGACTATGACGGCCAAGGCGCCGAAGCAGCCCAGGAGGGCACAACCCAGCCTCTTCACGGCAAGCGGATCACGCCCGTCTGGCCGTAGGGGATGAGCGAGCGCGAGAGATCCTCGATCCCCTCGTTGAGGATGACCGTGATGGCCAGCAGGACGAAGCCGTAGAAGATCGCCACCGCCACGTTGTCCCGGAGGATCTCCTCGTGCTCCGGCAGGTCCCCCGTCATGCGGGTGAACAGCCAGCTCGCCAGCCAGACCGACCCCAGGGAGACGGCGCTGATGATGATGAAGAAGATCGCGCACTGCCCCGTCACCATGACGATCGTGTAGGCCGACGCCCGCTCCAGGAACAGGTCCCGCAGCACGGCCATGACCGGGAAGACGGAGTGGCGCATCAGCAGCGCCTGGCTGAGGATGGTGGCGCCGAGGGCGATGGCGATCGAGCGGTTGCCCGCCAGCAGCAGCCGGTCCTGGGCGTCCCGTCCACGCAGCATCGCGTTCAGCCGGAAGGTCACGAAGACCATCCCGGCGCTGACGATGACCGCCACGCCGCAGGCAAGGACGCCTGCCAGGATGCTGGGAAGATCAAAGCTTGGCATGTTGGAAGAGAAACTCTAGCACAGGAAGCCAACACGGCAGACCGGCTGTTTCCCTGTAGAATGAGGACGCTATGAGCACGCTGCCCCAACCCATCCATGACGTAGTCCTGGAGTTGGAGAGAGGTCTCAGAGATCTCTACGGGAAGCGCTACCGGGGGCTCCTTCTCTACGGGTCGTACGCTCGGGGCACTGCCTGGGAGGGTAGCGACGTGGATCTCTTGTTGCTTTTGAGAGGGCCGGTGAATCCGGCACAGGAGATCACTCGCCTTGAGCCTGTGAAGTGGCCGCTCTCTCTGGAGGCTAACCTGGTTCTTTCCGTCATGCCGGTGGATGCCGCCGCTTTCGAACGAGGCGAGAGCATGTTCCTGCGGGTAGTCCGTAAAGAGGCCGTACCAGCAGCGGCATGAACGAGACTCCATCTCCTCCTGGAGAAGGCTGCACGGTCCCTGGATGCCGCCAAGGGTCTCCTGAGGGAAGGGCATTGGGACTTCGCGACTTCGAGAACGTACTATGCATACTTCTATACGGCACAAGCCTTACTGATTTCAAAGGATCTGGAGCTCTCAAGCCATAGCCAGGTGATCGCACAGTATGGGTTCCACTTCTCAAGAACCAAGATCCTGCCTCCTGAGTACCATCGCCTGCTCCTGAAAGCCTTCGACTTCCGGAATCTTGCTGATTACCAGACAGAGGTTGCCATCGGTTCCGAGGCTGTCGATGAGCTGATCGAGGGCGGTCGCAGGTTCCTCGAAGCCGCCTCCCGCTATCTCGAGGAGCTCCCAGAAAAGGTTGAGCGCTTGGGAGAGGCGAAGGACGAGATTGGCGAAGCCTGACACCCCCTCCCCCTGGAGCCCTCTGCGCCACACCATCTTCCGATGGCTGTGGATCGCCAGCGTCACCTCCAACATCGGCACCTGGTTCCAGAACGTCGGCGCGTCGTGGATGATGACGCTCCTCACGCCGTCTCCCACCCTCGTGGCCCTCGTGCAGGCGGCCACCAGCCTGCCGATGTTCCTGCTGTCCCTGCCCGCCGGCGCCGTGGCCGACGTGCTCGACCGCCGGCGCCTGCTCCTCATCACCCAGACCTGGATGACGCTGGCCGCTTTCGGGCTGTGGGCCTTCACGGCGGCGAACGCCACCACGCCCTGGATTCTTCTCACCTTCACCTTCCTCCTCGGGCTCGGCGCGGCCTTGAACGGTCCCGCCTGGCAGGCGAGCATCCCCGAGATGGTCCCGCGCGAGGAGTTGCCCGCCGCCGTCACCCTGGGCAGCATCGGCTTCAACATCGCACGGGCCGCCGGACCCGCCCTGGCCGGCGTGGTGGTGGCGAGCGCCGGGCCCGCGGTCACCTTCCTCGTAAACGCCGTCTCCTTCCTGGGCGTGCTGGTCGTCCTCTTCTTCTGGCGCCGGCCCGCCGAAGAGGCGGTGCTCCCGGCCGAGCGCATCCTGGGCGCCATGACCACGGGGCTCCGCTACGTCCGCCATGCGCCGGAGGTGCTGGCGCCCATCATCCGCGGCACCACCTTCGTTTTCTGCGGCGCCTCCCTCTGGGCACTTCTGCCTCTCGTGGCCCGCAACGAGCTCAAGACGGGGGCTCAGGGCTACGGCCTCCTTCTGGGAGCCCTGGGCGTGGGGGCGGTGGCGGGCGCCATGGTCCTCCCCCGCCTCAAGCGGAACAACTCGACGGACGGCGTGGTGGCTGTGGCCACGTTCGTCTTCGCCGGGGCGACCACGGCACTCGCCTACGTTCGGGAGTTTTGGCTCCTGATGATCGCCATGCTGCTGGCCGGCGGCGCCTGGCTGTCTCTGCTCTCGAGCCTCAACGTGGCCGTGCAGACCGTGGTCCCCTCCTGGGTTCGGGGACGGGCGCTCTCCGTCTACATGCTGGTCTTCTTCGGCGGCCTGGCCGGCGGCAGCGTCCTCTGGGGAGCCGTGGCCGAGAGCCTCGGGATCTCGAAATCGCTGCTGATCGCGTCGGCGGGTATGATCGTGGGCCTCGCCGCCACCTTCCGCATCCACCTCCGCTCCGGTGAAGGGCTCAACCTGGCGCCTTCCCGCCAGTGGCCCGCCCCCATCGTGAATCACGACCTGGAGCCCGACCGTGGACCGGTCCTGGTGACCGTCCGGTACCAGATCGACCCCACCCGCGCCGCCGAGTTCGCCCAGGCCATGCAGCACGTCCGCCGCATCCGCAAGAGGGACGGCGCGCTCCAGTGGGGCCTCTTCGTGGACTCCGCGGACCCCGCCCTCTACACCGAGGTCTTCCTGGGAAAGTCCTGGATCGAGCACCTCCGCCACCACGAGCGCGTCACCGTGGCGGACCAGGACATCGAAGCCGAGGCGCGGGCGTTCCACGTCGGGCCGGACCGCCCGGCGGTGACCCACCTGATTGGCGAGCCGGTGCGGGCGGGGTGGTGACAAAGCCGAAAGGAAACAAGCGAAATCATCCTTACCCGGCGGTCGATGGCGGAATTTTAAAAATCGAATCCACTGGATCAACACGAAAAACTCGAATCTCGAAGCCAGAATCCACTGGATTCGGCGCCGGATCCACTGGAATCCGGACCCGATTCACTGAATTCTGGGCTGGATCCAGTGGAATCCAGGTCGTTTCCACTGGATTCTGGACCGGAACGACTGGATTCTTCTCCAGATCCACTGGATTCTGGAATGGATTCCAGTCCACCTGGAATCAAAAATCCACCATGGGAGCATCGCTACACGCGATCACCAATCGAGGAGTCGATGAAGATGTTGCGGCGTTTGAAGGGGACCGGTGCTGACCGCAGCAAGTGCAATCGCAGGCCCGCCAACGGAGTGGCAAAGTGCGGCTCCCTCTCCAGAGGCTCGACGCCGCGCACCCAGGCCGGGGGCGGTACGCACCTCCGATGAGCGGCAAGCTCCACCATCGCCGCCACATAGTTCTGAAGGTACGGGGTGAGCCCTGTCAGGTTCGCATGCTCGACGGCGACCGAGAGATCTTCAGAAGTGAGGCCGGAAAGAAGGTCGTTGAGCTCTGCCAGTGTAAATCCCGGTTGGTCGTCCTCGCGGAGCGCCTCCAGATGCCGGGCGAACTGGATCAATTTGTGGGCACCACCACCTCACCCGTAAAGTGCTGACGCACCAGCTCCTGGGCCTTCTTGACGTCCTCCCGGGGCTCGGCAATGCGGCCGAAGAGGGTCTTGTAGGTGAGGCCCAGGGTTTCGAGATCCTGTTCCTGAAGGAGCTTCATCAGCTCGTCCAGGGCGCGCTGGGAGGCTCCGGGGTGAATCTGGCGCTCGGTTTCGCGCTCCAGGAGGACGAGGGCGAAGAGGAGCGGTTCGGGGAAGCTCGGCGGGTGAGGGGTCGGGGGGCGGCGGCGGAAACTGGGCGCCGCGGACGACTTTCTCCTCCGGATTGGAGGCTTCGGGAAGCTCGGGGGGCGGGGCCTTCTTCTCGAAGCGGAACGGCAGGGCACGCACCTGGTTGGCGAAGCGGGAGAAGAGGCTCACCAACTCGCGCTCGGAGGTGAAGTTCCCCACGAGGCGGGCGTCGCGGCCCATCTCCAGGCGCTCGGTCTCCTGGAGGACGACGTGGGCGCGGGCGGATTCCTCGAGGTGCAGTGCGCGGGCGTTCACCTTCCACGCCGTCAGGAAGCCCTGGACATAGCAGGTCTCGGGACAGCGGACGGTGATGGCCTCGACTTCGACGCCGCGGTCGATGCGGATGGAGCCTCCCATGGACTCCAGGACTCCGTATTTCCCGGAGTTCTGGACGACCAGGTTGCCGGGGGCGTGGATGGAGAGTTGTCCTTCGGGATCGATTTCGATCCGGAGGCCGCGGGGGATGATCATGGTGGGTGCGAGCTCTTCTGCGGTCCTCATGGTGCTTCACTTCTTCCTTCCCGGCCGGCCGACCGTGGCCGGCAGCAGATCGAAGCCCTGGACCGGCGGCGCGCTGCGGGTTTTCACCAGGAGCCGGTCCTCGTTGGGCCAATGACGGTCCAGGATGTAGATCAGGGGCTCGACGGGACGGTAGATGCCGTCGGCCCCCTTGCGGCGAACTTCGTAATGGAGATGGGGGCTGGTGGTCCAGCCGGTGGTCCCCACGGTGGCGAGCTGGTCTCCTCTTTTGACGCGCTGGCCGGGCCGGACGAGAATCTGGCTGTTGTGGCCGTAGAGGGTGACGAAACGCTCGCCGTTCTCGAGCATGACGAGGTTGCCGTAGCGCCACCAGGTGTTGCCGGGACGGACGGGAACCTGGCCGGCGAAGGCCACGACGCCCTCGGCGGTGGCGTAGACGGGGGTCTCGACCGGTGCGGCGAAGTCGACGCCGGCGTGGAATTCGAGCTCCTTGGTGAACGGGCTGCGGCGGCGGCCGAAGGAGCCCACGAGGACGAACTCGCCATGCAGGGGGCAGACGGCGGGAGTGGCCCGCACGCCGTCCGGATGGGTGGCTTCCAGCTCCCGCGCCCGGTTGAGCGAGTTGTCGAGGGCCAGGATGCGGTTGCGGATGCGGCTCCGCAGGCGGTCTCCCTGCTCGATGGCGCCGTCGTAGACGGAGGGCGGCCCGGCCGGGGCCACGGAGGGAACGGCGGGCCGCTTGGCTCTGCCGACCGGCGGCAGGCCGTAGGCGAGGAGGATTTTCCCCATCCTCAGGTCCGACTCCCCCACTTTGCCGTCGAGCTGAGCGGCGCGGTCCACCAGCTCCTGGAGCCGCTCGCCGCGGCGGGTGCGCTCGTTGATGAGGTTCTGGTATTCCTGGCGGTTGAGGTACCCCTCGACGACACCTGGAGCCACGGCGGCGGCCAGGGCGATCCCCAGCACGTAGAGGAGCACCACGAGGCTGGCGAGGGTGACCTGCGTCCGCTTGAGGAAGAGGTAGCGCACCCGTTTGCGGATGTCGCTCGGGTGGATCTGGACCTCGAGGCTCCAGCTCTGGCCGGAAGGGGTGGTGGGCTTCACGGCCCCACCGGCGCTGGCGCCGGCGGGCGGATCGGGTTGACCCGCTCGATGGCCTCCTCGCTGCCGTGGCGCATTACGACGGCGAGCAATTCGCGCTGAACCCCCGGCGCGCCCGCCACGATGTTGCCGCTCGCGAAGGAGCCGTCGCCGCCGTCGAGGTCGGTGACGGTGCCGCCGGCCTCGCGGACCATGAGGATGCCGGCCCCGATATCCCAGGGCGAGAGCCGGAATTCGAAGAAGCCGTCATACACCCCGGCGGCGGTATAGGCGAGGTCGAGAGCGGCCGAGCCGCAGCGGCGAATGGCCTTGGCCTCGCGGAAGACGTCGCGGAAGATGCTGAGGTAGATGTCGAGCGTGGGCAGCGCCCGAAACGGGTAACCGGTGGCCAGGAAGGCACCGGTGAGCCCCGGGCGAGGCGAAGTCTCCATACGCCGGCCGTTCCAGAAGGCGCCGCCGCCGGCCCGGGCGGTGAAGAGGTTTTTGCCCTCAGGGTCTTCGATGGCGGCCACGACCAGCTCGTCGCCCCGCCGGCAGGCGATGGAGACGCAATAGACGGGGAGGCCCTGGAGGAAGTTGGTGGTGCCGTCCAGGGGATCGATCAGCCACTCGTACTCGCCATGCCCCTGCCCCGCGCCGCTCCCCTCTTCGGCCAGGATGCGGTGGTCGGGAAAGCGCCGGCGGATGACGGCGAGGACGGCGGCTTCGCTTTCCTTGTCCGCCTGGGTGACGAAATCGTTCTCGCCCTTGCGGCGGACTTCGAGGCTGGCGTCGCGGAAGTAAGGAGCGATGACGTGCGCTCCGGCATGGGCGGCGGCGATGGCGGTTTCCAGGAGGTCTTCATACATGGCGCGGGTATTATCCCTCACCCGGCTCTCTTCCGCCCTCCCCGAGGGCTCAGCCGCACCGGCACGCCGCTCAGCACGGCGTTGCCGGAGAGCGGATCGCGCAGGGTCTCGTCGAGCAGCGCGTTGAGGTTGGCGCCCGGCCGCCGGGCGGCGATCTCCAGGCGGATTCCGGGGAGGTCGTGGCCCCAGCCGTGCGGCAGGGAGATCACGCCCGGCATGACCTCGTCGCTGACCTTCACCTCCACCGTCGACCGCATGGCCGCCGGCGCCGATCAGGCGCGCGGAGCCGGCATCGGTCACGCCGTAGCGGGCGGCGTCGGCGGGATGGACCAGCGCCGTACAGCGCCGCGGGCCCTTGGCCAGGAGCGGGAGGTTGTGCATCCAGCTGTTGTTCGAGCGCAGGTCGCGGCGGCCGATCACCACCAGGTCGGGAGCGGGAGCCGCGAGATCCGCCTCGGCGTGCTGCAGATCGTCGAGGAACAGGGCGGGCGCGAGCTCGATCTTCCCCGAGGGGGTGCGCAGGACTTCCGGCACGCGGGGCGCCAGCGGGCCGAGGTCGATGCCGTGCGGCGCGGCCTTGACCTTGGCCAGCGTCAGGCCGTCCGGGCGGCGGCCGAACTGGTCGCCGTAGGGGCCGCCGCGCAGCGCGAGGTCGAGCAGCCGCTCCGGGCCGCGCCAGCTCGCCACGGCTTGCAGCAGGAAATCGGCCTGGGCGCCGAAACGGCGGTGGAGATCCTCGGCCACCAACTCGTCGTCCAGGGCGTGGACGTCGGCTCCGGCGCCCCGCCCTTCGGCGATCGCCGCCAGCTTCAGCAGGATCTCCCACTCCGCGGGCCGGCCCGCCGCCGGCGCGAACACCGGCGAGCTGTAGCGGGCGTGGTTGCGGAAGGAGAGCTGGGGGAACGCCACGTCGTAGTGCGACTCCTCGAACGGCAACAGCCCCGGCAGGATCACGTCGGCGTGGCGCGTGGTCTCGTTGACGTAGACGTCGACGCTGACCATGAAGTCCAGCGTGTCCAGCGCCGCGGCCAGGCGCGGGCCGTTGGGAGCCGACAGCACCGGGTTGCTCGCCGACCGTGAGCAGCGCCCGGACCTGCCCCTCGCCCGGGGTTTCGATCTCCTCGGCGAGGCAGGTCATGGGCAGCTCGCCGTACACCTCCGGCGCGTTCGAGACGCGGCTCCGGCGGCGCCCGGTCGCGACGCCCTTTCCCGTGCCGGGCGTCCCCAGCGTGTTGGCGGCGAAGGCGGCGGCCTTGGCGAACATCGCGCCGCCCGGCGCGTCGAGATGGCCGGTGAGCACGTTGAGCACGTCCACCAGCCAACTGCTGAGCGAGCCGAAGCGCTGCGTGCAGGTGCCCAGCCGCCCGTACACGGCGGCCCGCTCGGTGGCGGCCAGGGTGCGGGCCAGCTCGCGGATCGTCCGCCGCCTCGATGCCGCAGCGGGCCGCGACGCGCTCGGGCGTAAACGGCAGGACGGCCTCGCGCACCGCCTCGACGCCGTTCACGTGGCTCCGCGAGAGCCCCGAGGCGCACCAGCCCCTCGTCGAACAGCGTGTGCGCCATGCCGAGGAGGAAGAACACGTCGCCTCCCGGGCGGATGAACAGATGCCGGTCGGCGAGCCGCGCGGTCTCCGTGCGCCGCGGGTCGACCACCACCAGCTTGCCGCCGCGCGCCTGGAGCGCCTTGGCCTTGCCGCGGAAGTCGGGCACCGTCCACAGACTGCCGTTGGACGCCACGGGATTGGCGCCCAGCATGAGCAGGAAATCGCAGCGCTCGATGTCGGGCACCGGAATCGACAGCCAGTGGCCGAACATCAGCCCGCTCGAAAGCTGCTTGGGCATCTGGTCGAGGGTGGAGGCGCTGAACACGTTGCGCGTGCCCAGGGCGCGGGCGAGCCGCGGCACGTAGAGCAGCAGGCCCATCTTGTGGGCGGCGGGTTGCCGATCGACGAGCGCCACCGCGTCCCGCCCGGAGCGCGCGAGAATCGGCGGCAGACGCCGTCTCGATCTCGGCGAAGGCCTCCTCCCAGGTCGCCGCCACGAAACGGCCGTCGCGCTTCACGAGCGGCGCGCGCAGGCGGTCCGGATCCTCGTGCAGCTCCTTGAGCGCCACCCCCTTGGGGCAGAGATAGCCGGCGCTGAAGACGTCCTCCTCAGTCGCCGCGAATGGTGGCGACGAGGCCGTCGCGCAGCTCGACCTCCAGGCCGCAGCAGGCTTCGCACAGAGGGCAGATGCGGTAGGCGACGGTTGGGCTTGTCATCGTCGAGTCTCCGTTGAGTTGGCTCAAGGCGCGTAGTACTCCCGGACCTCTGCCTCCGCTTTGCGCCCCAGGAAGCGAAAATCGGCCTCCAGGTCACCCTCCGAGCCGGCGCTGAACGCCTTCCAGACGACGGTGCCGGCGAGCCACTTGGGACGCCCCAGGGCTTTGAAGAGGACGCCGTAGGCGAGGGCCTGGTCGTCTTCCGAGTACTCTCCCCCCTCGGTGTGGGGTGCCACCCAGACGGCCTTGTGGGCGGCGAAGCCCACTTCGGTGAGGATCATGGGCTTGCCGGCTTGTTTGGAAGCGGCGGCGAGGCGGGCGACGACCTCCCGGGCCCCCTTCTCCAGATCCGCCCGGCTGGCCTGGGGCGAGGCGGAGAGGGGAAAGTAGGTGTCGATCCCCATGAAGTCCAGGGCGTCCCAGAACTTCACGGTCTCCAAATCGCCGTACCAGTTGCCCGAGTAGGTGACGGCGCCGGGGAAGAACAGGCGCGTGGCGGCGATCAAGTCTCGCCACTCGGCCCCGCGGCCCACGGTCTTCGACAGCTCCACGCCGACGCTGAAGAGGTCCGCGCCCGCCCATTGGGCGAGGAGGGCGTGGTGGAGGACGTAGCGCCGGTAGCCGCGCCACCAGGCGGCCCAGTCCTTCTCGTTGGTCATGGCCACGTCCCCCGTCCAGGTGCTGGAAACCCAGAGATGCGGCTTGTAGAGAACGTGGAGCCCCCGCGACCGGGCCAGGCGGGTCGCGTGGATCAGGCCGACGTCGGTCTCGCTCCCTGGCCCGCGGTTGAGGAAGCGCAGGTCCGGCCCGTCCGCCCGGGGCTGAAAAGCGAAAGGCATGAGCGAGACGCCGTTGGCGCCCAGATTCGCCAGCCGGTCGAGCTGGGTGCCGAGGGCGGGTGCGTGGTAGCCCCCTTCCAGGCTGTTGGACATGGCGAGGGAGACGCCTTTGAGGAAGGGCAGGGCGGGAGGGGCCACCGCCATCTTCGATCGAGCTCGAAACGTCTGGATCTGGTTGAGGATCTCTCCAATTCGCGCTTCCATAGGGATTGTGGCCAGCCGGTCCGCCAGCGCCGTGCCCGGCAGCCGGTCTACGACGGCCGCGGCCGCGGGGTTCCAGAGGACCGGCGAGCCATCCTCCAGCTCATGGGATGCCAAAATCTCTCCAGGTTCGGGCAGTACGCGAGCCTGCGCCAGGAGCGGCAGCCAATCGGCGTAAGGGCGGCCGTACCAGTCGCGGGAGAGCCAGAGGGCGGCGCCGCGCTTCAGGGCTTCCGGGACGTTCTTGGCAAGACCGGCGCGGGCGATGAGCACCTGGGCCAGGGCAAAGCGGTAGGCCGGCAGATCGGCCGGGTTGTAGACGAGATGGAGGGCGGCACGCCGGCCGGGGACGGCCTCGCCGATGTCGCCGGTGTGGCGGCCCTGGGCGACGTAGTCGGGCTCGACGACGATCGTTACCCGCGAAGTGGGAGAGGAGAGGGAGACTGGAACGCGGGGAGCCATTTCGGCCACGGCGCGGTCCAGGTCCGCGGCAAGACGGATCAGCTCCGGCCGGCCCTGGCTTCCCGGAGAGACCAGCAGAGTGACGCGCTCTCCGCGGATGGGTTCGAGCCCGGCGAAGCTTCGGTCCCACTCCCCCAGATCGTCCCGCTCGGAATCGCGATCCACGGTCCAGGCACCCTCCCCCGCCGGTTTCCACCGGCCGCTCCGCTCCATCCAGGGCGTCTGCTGCAGGAGGTAATCCATCTCCAAGGGACCCCAGCGCCGGCCCCGCCGCTCGCCGGTCAACGAAGCCGCGAGGCGGAAGAGGATGCCGTCCGCCAGCTCGACGAGGCTCTCGGTCTCCCCGCCCACGATCACCCAGGTGGGCTTGGCGGCCCCGGGGATCCGCACGGCCAGGGATTGAGACAGGTCGGGATAACGGGTCCCGGCGAGTGCGAGGCCGTCTTTGCCAATCTCGACCGGCAACCCCCGGAGGCGGCTTTGTACGGCGCCGGAAGCGGGAAGCCGGTCGATCCAGACCTCGGCGTCCCCCGTGGCCTCGGCTCCGGTCTCGACAGCGGAGGCCTGTTAGGCGCGGAAGCCCCCAGCGGAAGAAACCTCCCTGGCGCAAGTCGGCCAGAAGGCTCTCTGGAGCGTGGATGACGAGGGTGGGTTTTGACGGGGTGGGCTGGGGCTCGGCGGCTCCGCAGGCGATGGGCAGGAGCAGGAGAGCAAAGGATACCGCGGTCCGCAGCCCGAGATTCATAGACCCGCCGGCTCCTTCGCCTTCTCGGTGCTCTCCGGCGCCTTCGGCGGACGAGGATCTGAAACGTCCACGACGAGCTTCCAGGGACCGCCGGGCTGCCGTTTCCAGATGCGGAGGTAGTTGTCCGCATCTTCCCAGGCGCCCTCCGTACCCTGCTTCCTCTTGACGAGACCGAAGGTGTAGCCAAGGTCGTTCGAGCGGGAGACGACGGCACCGGCGGGGGCCCAGGAGATCGAGCCCGGCTTCTTCGCGAGGGTGTCGGCGAGAGCGGCCCGGATGGCTTCGCGCCCCTGGAGGGGGGCCTTGTCCTTGCGGAAGAAGCGGGCGTCCTCCGCCAGAACACCGAGATAAGCCGCGGCCTCACCCGTGGTTTCGGCGACGCCCGAGAAGGCGCGGTCCGCTTCGAGAAGCGCGCAGCTCCTGCCCTGGAACCAGCTTGGGCAGGGCACTCGTCTCGATCTTGGCGGGGGCCGCGGGAGAGATTGCGACGGGGATGGGAGCCGTGGGTTTGGGAGTCCTGGCGCCCTGGTCGAACATGGCCTTCCAGGAACCGTCCCGCTGCTTCTTCCAAAGCGTCACGAAATGGCCATGGGCACCAGCTTCCTTGGCCTCCGCGTTCGGGCGGATCTCCCAGGGTCCGGTGGAGTATCCAAGGTCGCCGGCCAACGAGAGATCGGCGAAGGTGGGATACCAGGTCAGCAGAGCCGGAGACTCGGGCCGGCCCTTCCAGAGCGCCACGCCGGACATGAGGTCGGGGCCGAAGAGAAGGGAGTCCTCCCCCAGGTTGGCCAGGAACGCGGCACGCATGCCCTTGGCCTTGGACAGGTCCGCGAAGGCATGCTCGGCGGCCACCATGGAATCCAGGGCCGCTTGGCGGTCGATCGTCTGAGCGTGAACGGCCCCGGGGAGAAACGCGGCGGCGAGAGTCAAAGCTGCTGTCCATCGCTGAATGTTCATGCCGGAATCTTAACCCCGGCCTGACCGGTTGCTGGCAGAATTTACTGGGGGAAGACTACTTGGGGAAGATTACTGAGGAAGAATGCGGCGCCCTTCCAGAAACGTCGCCACAGGGCGCCCCTGAAGCTTCCAGCCGTCGAAGGGGGTGCTCTTCCCCTTGCTGAGGAAGCTCGAAGCGCGGAGGGTGACTTCCTCGTCCGGGTGGAAAACGGTGACGTCCGCCGGGCTGCCAACCGCCAGGGAGCCGCCGGGGACGCCCAGGACGCGGGCGGGACCTGTCGACAGAAGGTGGACGAGGCGCGGGAGACTCAGAATCCCCGGCTTCACCAGCCGGTCGAGACAGAGGCTGAGGGTGGTCTCCAGCCCCACGATGCCGAACGGTGCCATGCTGAACTGAACGTCCTTCTCGTCGGCGTGGTGCGGCGCGTGGTCGCTCGCGATGCAGTCCACCGTGCCGTCCGCCAAGCCGTTGACCAGGGCCGCGCGGTCGCGCTCGGAGCGCAGGGGCGGCTTCATCTTGGTGGTGGTCGAGAAGCCGCGTCTTGGCGACCTCCTCGTCCGTGAGGATCAGGTGGTGGGGCGCCACCTCGCAGGTGACGCGGAGGCCCTGGGCCCGGGCCCGGCGCACCAGGTCGAGGCTGCGGGCCGTCGAGAGGTGGGCCACGTGGTAGCGGCCGCCCGTGTCCTCGGCGAGGATGATGTCGCGCGCCACCATCACGTCCTCGGCCGACGCCGGGAATGCCGGGCAGGCCGAGCTTGGTCGACCACTCCCCCTCGTGCATGACGCCCTTGCCCGTGAGGTTCAGATCCTCGGCGTGCTGGATCACCGGGATGTCGAAGTGCCGGGCGTAGAAGAGGGCGCGGCGCATCAGCTCGGCGTTCATCACCGGCTTGCCGTCGTCCGAGACCGCCCGCACGCCGGCGCGCACCATCTCGCCGATCTCCGCCAGCTCCTCGCCCAAAAGGCCCTTGCTGATGGCCCCGATGGGATAGACGCGGGCGAAGCCGTGGCGGCGGGCCTCCAGCAGGATGTGCTCGGTGACGGAGCGGCTGTCGTTGACCGGATCGGTATTGGCCATGCAGGCCACGGCCGTGAAGCCGCCGGCCGCCGCGGCCATGCGTGCCGGTGCGGACCGTCTCCTTGTACTCCTGGCCGGGCTCGCGCAGGTGGACGTGGATGTCGATCAGCCCGGGGCAGACCACGAGGCCGGAGGCGTCGAAGGTCTCGGTGTCGAGCCTTGAGCGACTTCGGCCTTGGATGCCTTTGGGGGCCGTCGATCTTCGCAACGTGCCCGTCTTCCACGAGTATGTCGTACGCGCCGTCCAGGCCCTGGCTCGGGTCGATGACACGGCCGCCATGAATCAGGAGCTTCGGCATCTCTACCTCGCCTCCCCGGGGACGCCCGAAAGCAGGTAGAGGACGGCCATGCGGACCGAGACGCCGTGGGTGACCTGCTCCAGGATGACCGAGTACGGGCCGTCGGCCAGCTCGCTCGCGATCTCGACGCCGCGGTTCATGGGTCCGGGGTGCATGATGATGACGTCTTCCTTGGCGGCCTTGATCCGCTCGGTGTTGAGGCCGAAGAGCTGGAAATACTCGCGCACCGAGGGGAAGGACATCCGCCCCTGCCGTTCGAGCTGGATGCGGAGCATCATGATGACGTCCGCGCCGCGGATCGCGTCTTCCAGGGTGTAGGCCACCTCGACGCCCATGGTCTCCATCCCGGCCGGCATCAGCGTGCGCGGGCCGCCGACCGTGACCTTGGCGCCCATCTTGTTGAGCAGGTGGATGTTCGAGCGCACCACCCGGCTGTGCTCGATGTCGCCGACGATGGCCACCTTGAGCCCGGCGAGCCGGCCCTTGTGGCGGCGGATGGTGTAGGCGTCGAGCAGCGCCTGGGTGGGGTGCTCGTGGGCGCCGTCGCCGGCGTTGATGACGCCGGCCTTGATCCGCTTCGACGAGCATGTGGGGCACGCCCGGGTGGCCGTGGCGAATGACGACCAGGTCCGGGGCCATGGCCTGGAGGTTCATGGCCGTGTCGATCAGGCTCTCGCCCTTCTCCAGCGCCGAGCCCGAGGTCGAGAAGTTGAGGTTGTCGGCCGACAACCGCTTCTCGGCGATCTCGAAGCTGCGAGCGGGTGCGGGTCGAGGCTTCGAAGAAGAGGTTGATGACGGTCTTGCCGCGCAGGGTGGGGACCTTCTTGATGGGCCGCTCCCCCACCTCGCGGAACGACTCGGCGGTGTCCAGGATCAGCTCGATTTCGGCTGGAGACAGCTCTGCGATCCCCAGCAGGTCCTTGCGGCGCCAGCGGATGTTGGTCTCCGGCGTCATCCAGCCGTCCCGCGCTCCAGAATGCGGACCTGCTCGACGCCGTCGGTGGACTGGAAGGAGACCTCGATGATCTCGTGCTGGGACGTCGGCACCTTCTTGCCCACGAAGTCGGCCTGGATGGGCAGCTCGCGGTGTCCGCGGTCGATCAGCATGGCGAGCTGCACGGCCTTGGGGCGGCCGAAGTCGATCAGCTCGTCGAGCGCCGCGCGCACCGTACGGCCGGTGTAGAGCACGTCGTCGCAGAGCACCACGATGCAGCCGTCGATGGGGACGCGGCAGGTGGGTTCCCTTGACCTGCGGCTGCGGGCCGACGGTCGAGAGGTCGTCGCGGTAGAGGGTGATGTCGAGAATGCCGACGGGGATCTTCTGCCCTTCCATCCGCTCGATCTCGGCGGCCATGGCCTCGGCGAGCGGTACGCCGCGGGTGCGGATGCCGACGAGCAGGAGCTGCGAGAGGTCGCGATCCTTGCGCTCGACGATCTCCCCGGCCATTCGCCGAATGATCCGAGCCATCTGCTTGGCGTCGAGGATCGTGGTTTTCGGCGTCAGATTTTTGGCCACGCTAAGGCTGCCCTCCGCTGTTCTGCCATCCTCGCTATCCTCAAGAAATCGGCGGCATGCTATGGCAGGGGCGGAGGGTTGTCAACGAAGGCGCCGCCTCTGGTACCCTCAACCCATGCAACCGAAGCCGGCCCGGCTCAGCCGGGAGAACGAGGAGCGTTTTTTCGCGGGAGCGCGGGAGGCGGCGAAGTTTTTCATGGGTACATCGGACGTGCAGCGCGCGCTGGAAAGAGTGGCGCACCTGCTGGAAGAAGACGGCATCCCCTACGCCGTCATCGGCGCCATGGCTTTGAATGCCTACGGGTACCGCCGGGTGACCGTCGACGTGGACCTCCTGTTGACACCCGAGGGTCTCGAGACCTTCAAGGCGAAGCACCTGGGGCTTGGCTACGTCCAGAAGTTTCCTGGCAGCAAGGGGCTGCGGGATACACAGCACGGCGTCGCCATCGACGTCGTCCTCACGGGTGAGTACCCGGGTGACGGAAAGCCAAAGCCTGTCGTCTTCCCGGATCCGGCGTCGACCGCCATCCGCGGCGAACGGGTGGCGCTGCTGCCGCTCCCCCGGCTGATCGAGCTGAAGCTGGCGTCCGGCATGACGGCTCCCCATCGGCTGAAAGACCTGGCGGATGTCCTGGAGATTGTCCGCATCCTGAAACTGCCGGCCGGGCTCTCCGAGAAGATCGATCCCTATGTCCGAGAGAAGTACCTCGAGCTGTGGGGAGCCGCTCAGACGGAAGATCGGGAATGAGGTAAGATCTCTCGTCGATCCGTACGAGATTCGAGGTTTTCACAGCATGGCCAACAATCGCGAGACCCCTCCCGGCAAGCCTTCCTCTTCCGAGCCGTTCTGGCGGCGCAACCGGCGGGAGCTCAAGTTCCTGATCCTCTTCGCCCTGCTTCTCGGCGGCGGGTTCACCCTGATCTCTCTCAACTGGGTCAACGACCACGTCATCAATCCGTTCACGGGCGGCATCGCCCGGGTGAGCGGCGTGACGCTCGACGCCATGGGGCAGAACGTGACGATGCAGGGCACCATGCTCCGCAGCCCCCGCTTCGCCGTCAACATCAAGAACGGCTGCAACGGGGTCGAGGCGATGCTGATCTTTCTCGCCGCCGTGCTCGCCTTCCCCGCGCCCTGGAAGTCGCGGCTGACCGGGCTCGTCCTGGGGATCCTGGCGATCCAGGTCGTGAACCTGATCCGGGTGGTGGCCCTGTTCCTCACCGGGGTCTACTTCCCCAGGATCTTCGACACCTCGCACACCGTGATCTGGCAGACCATCGTCATCCTCTTCGGCGTGCTGCTCTGGATCTTCTGGGCGAACCGGCTCGCCCCCCCGCCGGCTGAGCCCGCCACCTGATGGCCCGGCCTATTGCGCGGACAACCGCACCCCGGACAACCGCGCCCCGGCCTGCCGCCGGGAAGAACCCTCCGAAGGGCCTGGGGTGGGCCTTCATCCGCAACGTCGTGCTCTGGCTGGTGCCGGTGGCGCTGGTGTGGACGGTGCTCGCGCCCGTCTACAACCGGTTCCTGTTGGGGAGCGCCGAGAACCTTTCCCATTGGACCGAGAGCCCGAACGTGACGGATCTGCTGCGCAAGGACTCTCACTACGCCTTCATCTCGCGGCGTGATTTTCCGCCGTCGAAGAGCCTGGTCCACTCGTTCCGGGTGACGGACGTCCACTTCCATCTCGTGATGCTGGGCGCCCTCTTCCTGGCGGTGCCGAGGATCCCCTGGACGAAGCGCCTGGAGAACCTCGGCTGGGCCTTGCTGATCACGGTGTTCTTCGACATCTTCGTGATCTTCCTGCTGGTGAAGTTCACCTACGCCACCCAACTCGGCGCCTGGAGCGCGGCCCACTACGGCCCGTTCGCGCAGAACGTCTGGGGGCTCGGCAAGCACCTGTTCGACCTGCCGTTCAAGCTCACGCTCCCCTTCCTCCTCTGGGCGGGGTTCTACCTGCGGGAGCTGCTCCCCGGTTTGAGGGCCGAGGCGAGGCCGGCAACCTCACGGGCCCCTTCCTGATCGTTGACGGTCCCAACCTGCTAGGAAACTTCTATCCTCGCACCTCTAGTACCTCGTCCCGGAAGTTCGTTCCGGGTTTGCGCGTGTCCCGGGGGCGCGGCGGCGAGAAACCCGGAACGAACTTTGGGGATGCCGTACGAGTCCATTCGGTTGGCAAGCCCAGGCCAGAAACCCCGAATTCCAGTTCTTCCCATTGCTCCCGCGGCTTGCGGGAGCAGAGGGGCGGCTCTCCCCCTCCTTATTCTGGCGTTCCCCTCTCTTGCCGTGACTCTCCCCCGACTTGGTACGCCAGCCCCCTCTCTAGCCCCGGCCCGTACCCGCCGTTCCGCGCCGCTCCCCCTCCTGCCGCGTGGCTCCCCTTCCTTGCCGCGGAGGCTACCCTCCTTACCGCGCCGCTCCCCCCTAGTGCCACGTGGCGTCCCTCTCTTGCCGCGAGTGCCACCCGTCTTGGGACGACACTCCCCTCTCTTACCCGCTGACGCAATAAGAGAGGGGAGTGACGCGGCGGGAAGGGGAAACCCCGCGGGACGCGGGTGAGCTGTCTCGAAAAGACCGCCTGCTGCCAGCTGATGGAAGGGGAACAACGCGCCAGGAGACCCGAGCGGCTCGGTAAGAAAGTGCGGAAGCTCGTTTCCGGGTTTGCGCGTGTCCAATCCTGGATCTGTCACCGCGCCCCCTCCCGGCCTTTACGGGCCGATATCAGTAGTTCAGCCGGCGGGCGATGAAGTCGCGGAAGGGATTGGGCTTCTTTCCGGGCTCGTCATAGGTGTAGGCGATCAGGATCCTCTCCCCTTCGTCCTCCAGGGTGATCCCGCGATGGAGCACTCGGGCTCCCCGCATGACGAGGAGGTCGCCAGCCTCCATGGTGACGGTACTCCGGGGAAAAATCGAGAACACCTGGTGGAACGGGTATAGCGGATACAAGAGGAAGCGCAGGAATCGGGTCAGACCCGCCGAGATGAACTGGGTCTGGCCGCCGTTGGCGTTCTCGAGCGCCACCAGGGCCACGTAGGAGTGGCCGTCGAGATGCCAGCGGAAACCATGATCCCGCCGTTCGTAGGACTGCACGCGCATCGAGCGCCGGGAGCTGCCCAGGGGTTGCAACGGACCTTCGGCGAAGCTTTCCGCGAGCGGCCGCACCCGGCGGTCGCCGAACTCCTCCATCTCCGGCAGATGGGCATGGATCTGATCGCCGTCGATCACCCGGTAGCGGGGGCCTAGCCCCCCGCGGCCGTGGACCTCCTTGAAGAGGCTCCGGCGGTCTTCCACGAGCTGGCGCAGCCGCAGCAGCTCCTCACGGGTCGTGAAGCCTGGAACGTGACGGTACGCTTCCATTCCCGATCCTCCTCAGCCGGTAGATGCACGCGTGAGAGTCTTCATAGACCTTCTGGAACCAGCTTCCAAATGAGGCGTCCTCGAAAAATTCGAGCTCCTGCTGCTTCTTCACCACCAGCAGGTGGTCGACGCCGTGGCCGCGCAGCCGGTGGTGGAGCTCCTCGGAGCCGGGAGACCCGGCGAGCACGCGGGCAAAGCTCGCCGGCCCGATCCAGTCGCCCAGGAAACGTCCTCGAGCGTAGTAGACCATGTGCTCCGCGTGGACACCCCAGGCCGTGTAGCCGCTTCCCCGCGTGCGGTTGAGGTAGGAGACCGCCGGATAAAGAGGCACCCTCCGGATCAGGTACGCCTCTCGCTGAGCCCGGGTGAGGGGCACTGGACCCTGGCGGTAGACCCGGTAGAACCCATAAAGCCAGCCCGGCAGGAGGAAGCCCGCGCAGAGCACCGCCGTCAGGAGCCGCCGATGCCGAAGGCTGATCCTGGGCGAGAGTTGGACGACGGCTCCGGCGATGGCCAGGCTGGCCAGCGGCACCGCCGGCATCAGGTAGCGGCTGTCGGCGGGGAGCGAGAAGCAGGCCAGGACGTACACGGCGGCGAGAGCCAGCAACCGCCGCGGCCGGCCATCCCGTAGGGCCGCCAGAAGGGCGAGCGGAAGCAGAGCCAGATAGACCGGCGAATATGGCGGCTGCCCGTTGAACCTCCCCCGCTCGAAAACCAGGTCCCAGGGGAGTCTTACAAGCGCGACCAGGTGTACGAAGAGTTTCTCCAGAAGTCCCCCCTCGGGCCGTTCCGCCAAGCCGGTGATGCCCTGGAACCGAATGGGTTTCCAGGCGCTGTCGCCGAACAGGCGCGTGAAGAACGGGAAGACGGGGTTGCCGGTGTAAAAGCAGATGCGCCCATACCAGGGAGCCAGCACCGCCGCGGCCACCGCGGCGAAGAGCAGGACATCGAGCAGGCAGACCCTGGCAGATCGTCCTGGAACCTTGCTGAGCAGGACGGCAAGCCCGGCAGCTCCGACAAAAAACAGCCCGAGGTACTTCGTATCCGCCGCCGTCGCCGCGAAGACCGCCGAAAGGACCAGCCAGGTCTTCTCTCCAGACCCTCGCCAGCGCCGCACCGCATAAAGGGCCGCGGTGGCGAACAAAGTGAGCCCGGGTTCAATGTAGGCGCTGCCGGCGAGATGAACGGTGATGGGATTGCCGAGGAACACCGCGGCAGCCAGCCAGCCAGCCGCCGTGCCGGAGAAGGCCTCTCTCCCCCACACCCAGATCAGGGCGACCGTGAGCATCGTCATCAGCCATTGCACCCCTTGGGCGGCGGTATCGGACGCGAAGAGCATCACCTGGGCGAAGAGAACCTCATTGGCCTGCGGGAAAACCGGGAAGCGGAGATCGCCCAGAAAGGGCACTCCGCCAGAGGCGATGAACCCTTTTACGAAGGGAAGATGGTACAGGGTGGCGTCGAAAGCCGTGGGCGGGTACAAAGGAAGCAGGCTGAACGGGAGGAGCACTCCCGCTCCCACCAGCCAGGCACGCATTGGAACCTGACGTAGGGCCTCCACGGCATCCCGCGACGAGTCTCTCCAGACTTTGAGGCCCAACAGGTGAATGCCCGCGACCATCAGGAGCACGGGCACAGGGCTTCAGCAATCCCGCAAAGCCGAGGAGCAACCCCAGATGAGAGAGCACCGCAAGACCCAGAACCGTGGGAATCGCCCATCCCTCGACATTCTCCCTGAGAGGGACTAGAAGGCGCCCGAGGACGTACGCCGTCGCCGTCAGGGTCAGGACGGCCAGCGGGACCCCCAACAGCAGAACGGACGCTTGTGCGACCTCAGCCACGAGTCAAACAGGGCCAGGCTTGTCGGCGATGACCGTGAGGAGATAGCCAAATCGGCCGGGCCAACGCCAGCGCGTCTCGAGATACTGAAACGGAGCGAGCAGCAACGGCGTGAGCCTGTATAAGGGGATGTCGCGGGTGTAGAAGAACAGGTCGGCCATCCGCAACACGCCCGGCAGGGTGAGGATGCCCGTTCGTTCCACGAACCGCAGCCCCGTCCCCTCGACGTCCCTTCGGAGCTCGCCCGCGCTGAACGACTTCTCCGGGGCATAGAGGTATTGGCCGAAGGCGTCGAGCACCCAGACCATCAACGGTCGCAGAAAAAGGTTCCACTTGTGCGGCACGCCGACGATGGCCCGGCCTCCCGGCCGGAGCACGCGGTGGACCTCCTGGATGGCTTGCCGGTATTCGTCGATATGCTCGATGGTCCCCATCGTATACACCACGTCGAACGACTCCGGGGCGAAGGGCAGCTCACGAATGTCCGCCCGTAGCAGGGCCGGTACATGCCCATTTCCCCGAGCATTCCGGCGAGCCCGGAAAGCCACCACGCGGGAAAGGTCGAGGCCGACGACTTCCGCGCCCTCAGACCGCATCCAGTCCAGGATCCGGGTGTTGAACGCTTCGTTCCAGAGGTCGAGCTTGAGGATCCGCTTGCCCCGTAGGTCCCCCACCGCGTGCTGGATCAACGCCATCTCGCATCGGCGGTAATACTGCGTGCTGGGCGCGGCGTGGAAGTCGCGCACCGAACCCGCGATCCGATCCCATGCCTGGCGTTGCTCCTCGCGTAGCGTCTGCGCGTCCATCCCGGTCATCGATTATCGCTCCTCCCGGATCCAGTCGATCGTCCGAGCCAGTCCTTCTGACAAAGGGGCAAGACGGAATCCCAGATCCCGGGACGCCTTTCCACAGTAAAAACGCCAATCGTTCAGCAACGTCCGGACGGCGGTAGTGTATCCGCATCCCGAACCGTATCCCCGCAACCGGTCCGCCATCCAGGCCGCGGCGAGTGCCACAGGGGCTGGAATATCGAGCCTCGGGCCTCCAGAGACTCCGGCCGTACGGAGCACTCGCTCGCTGAATTCTCGCTGGGAGACCTCTTCGCCGCCGAGCAAGTACTCCTGCCCTACCTTTCCGAGTTGCTCGGCCGCCAGCAACCCCTGGATCACGTCGTCCACGAAGACCAGGTTCCGAGGATTCCGCCCTCCACCGACGAGAAATCTGGTCCCACCACGCAGCAGGCGGCGGATTTCAGAGGTGATGCGGTTGGGGTGCGACGGGTGATCCGGTCCGAAAACCAGAGTCGGGCAGACGGTCACCACCGGCAGACCTTGCCGGGCCAGTTGACGGATTTCGAGGACCGCCCTCGCCTTGGAGCGCGCATAGGCGCTTGGCGGCTCCTCCAGAAAGTCGGCCTCCGTCTTTGCAACACCCTGGGCAGGACCATAGATCAGGCCCGTCGAGACGTGGACGAAACGGGCGACTCCCGCCTCCCCCGCCTGCCGTGCCAAGGCCAGGGTGGCCGTGACGTTGACCTCCTCCATCTCCCGGGCACAGGCCCGTGGGTGATTGCGGAGGGCGGCGAGATGGAACACCGACTGGACCTCCGCCAGCAAGGGAGCCCAGGCCATGGAGTCTCTGAGATCGCCGGCGGCAATCCGCAGAGCCGGTTGGTGCAGGCCGGCCAGGGCGGCCGGATTCCGGCAAAGGGCGACGACCGGACGCCCAGCCGCCAGCAGCCTGGCAACCAGTGGCCTGCCAAGGAAGCCGGAAGCGCCGGTGACCAGCGCCGTGCCGCTCAGGATGGCACCATGGGACCGGCCAGATCCTGAAGCCCGCCCGCCCGCCGGACCAAGCGCACGGTGCCGTCTTCACGCAGCGTGTAGACCGCCGGAGGAAGGCCCGCGTACGAGCTTGCCCGCGAGATCGAGTAGGCCCCGGCGTCACAGAAGGCCAGGGCATCTCCCGGCTTCAAAGACGGCAGGCGGCGGTGAAAGTCGAGCACGTCCAGAGTGTTCAGGGTGCATCCCGAAAGGTCATAGAAGCGGCTCTTGCCATCCCTGGGCTCGCGCAACGGCAGGATGCGCCGCGCGAACAGGAGAGGAGACTCGGGCAGGAAGTTGCGGCTGGCGTCCAGGAACACCCATCGTCCCTCGACCGCGGAGACCCGGGTGACCATCACCGCGGCGTCTCCCACGACGGCACGCCCCGGCTCGGCGGCGAGCACCAGGGAGGCCGGCAAGCGCGCGGCCTCGACCAACTCCTGGAAGCGCTCCCCCAGCCGGGCCGCGAATTCTTCCCGGCGTGACGAGGTGCCCGGCAAGGGTCCGGGGCGGTCCCGCCACCTCGCAAGAAGCCGCCGCAGTCCCACTCTCTGAAGGGACGGCGAAGGGATGCCTCCTCCAAGGTTCACCTCGCCGATCCTGACTCCGGTCTCGGCCGCGATGCGCGTGATGAGCGCCAGCACTCGCCGGAAGACCCGGGTGAAGCCCTCCAGGGAGGACTGTTGGGTCCCCAGATAGAAGTTGATGGCAGACGGCTCCATCCAGGCTGAGCCGGCGAGCCGGCGGATGCCCTCCAGAAGCTCGTCTTCATCGAGCCCCAGACGCCGGTTGAGCCTGCCCAACGGAGACAGGGAGAACCCTTCCCGGCCGCGCAGGCGGAACGACGCCTGAATGCGCCGTCCGGCCCGCTCCGCGGCGCCCTCCAAGAGGAGCAGGTCGCCCGGGCGGTGAACGTGGACTCTCGACACGCCCGCCGCGAGCACCGAATCCAGCTCCTCTACCGTGAGCACCGGGCGCGCGTAGGCGATTCGCTCCGGGGAAAAGCCGCAACGCACCGCGAGGGCCACTTCGGCGGCATGGCTGGCCAGCAGATGGCTCCCATAGCCCGCGAGCAACTCCAGCACGGCGGCTTCGTGGTTGGTCTTGGCGCAGTAGCGCAGAATGGTTCCGGGACCGGCCCCGGAGAGCCCCCGCTCCAAGGCCTGGTAGTTGGCGCGCAGCCGGGCTTCGCTGACCAGGAAGAACGGCGTACCGAGCCTCTCGGCCAGATCCGGGAGCGCCATCCCCTCCATGCACAGGAGACCTTCGGTATATCCGAGATATGGAATGGGCTTCATGCGAGCCGGCTGGAAACCATCGGCTCGGCCGGTTCCGCGGAACAGGTCATCGTCTCATCCAACAGACGTCTCGATCCGGCACCGGACATCGTCGCTTTCGAGGTGCTCCAGGATGTCCGGTGACGCCAGGATGCGGTCGGTCACGGTGCGCTGCTCGCGGTCGCGCTTCAAGGCATCGACGTAGGAGACGTTGGTGAACGAGATCAGGTTGTAAAGGGGGATGTAGCGTTCCGGAAAGAGCTCGTTGATCCGCCTCTCGATCCGCTTGCGCAGCAGGAAACCCGGATCGCCCACCAGGTAGCGGAGCTCGTGGAAATGCTCCAGCGCCAGATCGCCGATGGCGTCGGCGTTCGGCCGGCGGAGGGCCTGGAATCCGGCCAGCGTCCGCTTCCAATCCCCTCCGCTCGCCACCAGGAGGTCGCTCAGAATCGAGCAGTCCTCGAAGCCGGAGTTGGCGCCCTGGCCGTACGAGGGGACGATGGCGTGGGCCGCGTCGCCGATGAGCGCCACTTTGTCCCCATAAATCCAGGGGTTGCAGCGGATGGTCACCATCGACGCCTCCGGCCGGCCGAAGAAGTCCTTCACCAGGTTCGGCAGCAGCGGCAGGGCATCCGGAAAATCCGTCTCGAAGAGGCGAAGCACGTCGTCCGGCGTCCGCAGGGAGGCGAACGAAGGCTCGCCCTCCTCCCCTTCGAACGGCATGTGGAGCGACAGGGTGAAGCTGCGGTCCAGGTTGGGGAAGCCGATCAGCATGTAGTGGCCGCGCGGCCAGATGTGGATCAGGTTGCCGTCGAGCGCCCAGTTGCCAGCCGGGGTCGGGGGTACGCTCAGCTCCTTGTACCCCTGGTCCAGGTAGTTCTGCTGAAAGTTGAAGCGCTGACCCCGCTGCATCTTGATGCGGACCGCGGAATGGGAGCCGTCCGCTCCGAAGATTCGGTCGGCCGGATGCTCGGTGACCTCCCCCGTGCGCAGGTGCTTGAAGGTGGCCGACGGCAGGTCGAGGTCCACGTCCAGGCACCGCTGCTCGAAGTGGCAGGTCAGGTGGGGCTCCTTGAGGGCCAGCGTGAGCAGGGCGCGGTTCAGGTAGCCCCGCGACACCGAGTGGATGGCCTCGTGCCGGTTGCCGTAAGGCTGAAGCTCGACCGAGCCGTCGGCTCCATGCACCAGCCGCCCGTAGCAGGGCACCGAGATGGCCCGCACCAGGTCTCCGGCGCCCACCCGGTCCAGCGAGGCGAACCCCCGCTCGCAGATGGTGAGGTTGATCGACTTGCCCGACGGCGCCTTGGCCCTGCGAAAATCGGGGTAGCGTTCGAACAGGAGGACGCGATGCCCCTGGCGGGACAGGTAGATGGACAGCAGCGAGCCTACCAGCCCGGCGCCCACGATGAGGATCGTCTCCATGGAAGAATACCCGTGCGGCCGGGGGAGCTTATCGTGACGGATGCCCGGAGCGCCAGTCCACGGCGCGCCGGCCCCGGGGTGAACGATCGCGCTATATCTAGTACCCTGGCTCCCCCTTACCCCATCCACTTGTAGGCCTCCGTGGGGCTCTGCTAAGCTGGCCTTTGTCGTTTGGCGACCCTTGGGAGACCCCTGGAAACCACCGCATGCTGAAAGTCGAACGCCTCGAGATCTCCGGATTCAAGTCCTTCGTCGACCCCGTGGAAGTCCGCTTCGCGGGCGGCGTCACCGCCATCGTCGGCCCCAACGGCTGCGGCAAGAGCAACCTCTCGGAAGCCATCACCTGGGTGCTCGGCGAGCAGAGCGCCAAGAGCCTGCGCGGCGGCACCATGGAGGACGTCATCTTCAACGGCTCGGACTCGCGCAAGCCGCTGGGGATGGCCGAGTGCGTCCTCGCCCTGCGCACCGACCTCACCTTCCCCGGCGTGGACGACGGCCGCATCACCATCGGCCGGCGTGTCTTCCGGGGCGGCGAGAGCCAGTACCGGCTGAACGGCAAGGTGGTGCGCCTCAAGGAGATCAAGGACCTGTTGATGGACACCGGCCTCGGCATCCGGGCCTACTCCGTCATCGAGCAGGGGAAGATCGGCATGATCCTCTCCGGCAAGCCCCAGGAGCGGCGCAAGCTGATCGAAGAGGCCGCCGGCATCACCCGCTATAAAGCCCGCAAGAGCGTCGCCGAGCTGAAGCTCCAGGAGGCGACCTCGAATCTCCTGCGCCTGGACGACGTCATCTCCGAGGTCGAGCGCGCCCTGCGCTCCCTCAAGCGCCAGGCCTCCGCCGCCCGCCGCTACCAGGAGAAGGAGACGGAGTACCGCGAGCTCCTGGAGCAGGTGCTCCTCGGCCGCTGGGCCGCGCTCTCGGCCCGTCTGGGCGCCCTCAAGGCGCGGATCGAGGACTCGACCTCCCGCGAGGCGGGCCTCGCCGCAGACCTTCATCGGGACGAGGCCGCCCTGGCCGCCGGGCGCGAGCGGCTGGACGAGCTTGCCCGCCTCATGGCCCAGCGCCACCAGAAGGTGGCCGAGTACGCGGCCATCATCGAGGGGCGGCAGGAGTTCCTCAAGGCCAACCGGCAGACGGTACAGGAGATCGGCGAGCGGGCCGCCCAGGGCCGCGCCCTGGCCGACCGGCGCGAGCAGGAGATCGCCGCTTATGACGACTCCCTGGCCGCCCTGGAAGAGAAGCGCCAGGAGCCTCTCCGGCGACCGCGAGCAGGCCGCCGCCGACGTGGACGAGGACGAGCGGCAGATCGCCGTCGCCGAGCGCGACCTGAAGCAGGTTTCCGCCCGCGTCGACGGCTTCCGCTCCCAGACCGCCAACTCCGCCTCCGAGATCAACGCCGCCCGGAACCGCTTGCAGCAGGCGCAGATCGAGCAGGAGAAGGGGAACTTCCGGCGCCACCGGATCGACCAGGAGATCGCCCAGCACGCCTTCGAGGTCAAGCAGGCGGGCGAGGTTCTGGAGATGTCCCGCAACAAGGTCGCCGCCACCGAGTCGGCCCTGGACGCCAAGTCGACCGAACAGGAGAAGGTCGCCGCCACCCTCGACCTCACCATGCGGCGCGAGGCCGAGGCCTCGGAAAAGAAGCGCGGCCTGGAGAACCAGCTCTCCGGCGCCCGCCAGCGCCAGCGCATTCTGGCCGAGCTCTCCCGCGCCCACGCCCAGCGCCGGGCCGCCCTCGCCAAGGCCCTGGAGAGCGCCGGCATCGACAACCCCGTCTATCTGGCAAGCCAGGCCAAGGCCGTCGAAGGGTGGGAACGCAGCCTCGACGTCTACCTCGGCAGCCTCGCGGACGCCGTCGTCCTCGAAACGGGCGAGAGCGCCCGCGGCCTCGCCATCGCCCTCGCCGGCCGTTCCGCCGCCATCCTCATCGAGCGGCAACCGGCGGGAGCCGGCACCCCGGAGTCCTGGCCCATGACGCAGGCATTGCAGGCGTTGGATGACCCGGCCGTGGTCCTCTCCCTGAGCGAGGCCCTGGGCCTCTCCGAGGATCTGGCGGCGGCCATTCCTCCGGCGTTCCTGGTGCGCACCGCGGCCGACGCCGAGCGCCTGGCCAGGCTCCACCCCGGCCTCGCCTTCCTGAGCCGCGAAGGGGTCTGGGTGGAGGCCGGCACCTTCCACGTGGAAGGCGAGGTGGCCACCCCGGGCGTGCTGGAGCGCGAGAGCGAGCTGGCCGCCCTGGGCAAGCAGGTCCTTGACCTCGAAGCCCAGCTCCGCGCTGCGGGCGAGTTGCTGGAACGGTTGATCGGCGAGCGCGCTTCTCTGGCCAAGGAGTCCAACCGCCTTCAGGGCGAGGTGGCCCAGCTCCGCCAGGAGCTGGCCGTGGGCAAGGCCCGCATGGAAGACGCCGCCGCCCGCCACCGCCGCCTCTCCACCGAAGCCGAGACCCTGACCACCGAGCAGGCCGAGATCATCCGCGAGATCGAGCGCGTGGCCGAGCGCCGCCAGCTCCTCCAGGAAGAGCTGACCGCGGCCGAGGCCCGGAGCGCCGGTCTTCAGGAGGATTTCGAGCGCGCCCAGGCCGAGCTCGAAGCCGCCAAGGCCCACCGCGAGGGCCTGCGCACGGCGAGCGCCGGACGCCGGGGCCGCCTGGAGCTGCTGGACGAGCGGCTCGAATCCCACGACCGCGAGATGGGCCGCCTGCGCGGCGAAATCGAGCGCGGCCGGGCCCAGATCACCTCCTGGCGCCAGGAAGCCGAAAAGCTCACCGGCCGCCGCTCCGACCTGGAGACCGACCTCGAGCGCGCCCAGACCGAGCTTCAAAGCGCCCTGGAGAACAAGGCCGCGGCCGAGGAAGGCGTGCTCGAAGAGCAGGAGCGGCTCGACGTCCACCGCCAGGAAATCCGCCTTCTCGAAGAAAGAATCACCGGCCACCGTGGCCAGCGCGACGCCGTCCGCACCGAGGTCGAGGAGCTGCGCATTCAGCAGGCCAGCCTGCGCCAGGACGCCGAGCACCTCGCCCTCACCTTCCGCGACGAGTTCAGCCGCGAAGACCAGCCCGCCGAGCTGCCCGAAGACCCCGGCGAGCCCCGCGCCAACCTCGCCGAGAAGGAGGGCGAGCTGGCCCGCACCCGGGCCGCCCTGGAGCGGCTGGGGCCGGTCAACATCCTCGCCGTCCAGGAGCACGACGAGCAGGAGCAGCGCTTCGAGTTCCTCACCACCCAGCGCACCGACGTGGCCACCTCCGTCGAGAGCCTCAAGAAGACCATCAAGGAGATCAACGAAGCCTCCGGCGAGCGCTTCACCACCACCTTCGTGGAGGTGAACAAGAACTTCGGCGAGATCTTCGCCCGCCTGTTCCGCGGCGGCGAGGCCGAGATGCGCCTGCTCGACGAGGACGATCCGCTCGAAAGCGGCATCGAGATCCTCGCCCGCCCCCCGGGCAAGCGGCTGCAGAACCTCATGCTCATGTCGGGCGGCGAGAAGGCGCTCACGGCCATCGCGCTCCTCTTCGCCCTCTTCCGCACCAAGCCGTCCCCCCTCTGCATCCTCGACGAGGTGGACGCGCCGCTCGACGACGTCAACACCACCCGCTTCGTGGACCTGTTGAAGGAGATGGCGGCGAACACGCAGTTCATCGTCATCACCCACAACAAGCTGTCCATGGAAGTCGCCTCCCGCCTCTATGGCGTCACCATGGAGGAGAAAGGCGTCTCGAAGCTGGTGTCGGTGGAGCTGGAAGAAGTCCAGCCGGAAGAGCAAGAGCGGCGATCAGCCTGATCTGAGACGGCGGGCCGGAGGCGCCCTTCCCCTCAGGGAAGGGCGCTCCTGGGAAAGCGCTTACTGCTGGTGCTTCTGAAGGGCCGCCTGGGCCCGCTCCAGCGATTCGAAGACCTGCACCCGTACCTTCTTGATCACCCCGGCCGGGCTGCGGCGGACCTTCACCACCACCGGCTGGCCGGCCGTGAGATCCGCAAGGTCGAGCACGGTTCCAAACCCGCGGCCCCGGCGGTCCTTGATCTCGAGATCCGTCGAGCTTACCTGGACGGTCAACCCATCCGAAAGCTGGAGGGTGACCATTCCCTGGCGGGCGCTGACCTGGCTGACCGTGACGGCCCGCACGTCCCGCACACCCTGAACGGAGTTGCTCGCGGCGGCCGCGGGGGTTGCGGCCATCGAAGCCCCGCCGGCCAGCAGGGTGAGGGCAAGCACGGGCGCCGCCAGGCTCTGCTTCCGGCGGAGACGGTACAGGCCCGCCATGGCGAGCAGGCCGGAGAGGAGAGCCAGGCCCCACTCGCCGACGGTGGGAATCTCGAGGGGCGGGATGGGCGCCAGGTCGTCGTCCAGGATGGTGATCGTCGCGGTTGCTGGCGAGCCCAAGGTGGCCCCTCCGGTAGGACTGGAAATCGTCACGGTGAAGGTCTCGTCCGGCTCGTCGAGCAGGTCGTTCACGATGGTGATGTTGAGCGACTTCGGGGCCGTGTCGCCGTCAGCCCAATTCAGCATGCCGGCGACCACGGCGGTGTAGTCACCCGGCGCCACCGCGGTGCCGTTCGCCGTGTTGATGGTGACGGAGACGGCGCCTTCGGAGCCGCCGGTGCGGGTGGCCATGACGGTCACGGTGCCGGCGGCCTCACCCACGGAGGTGGCGCTGAAGGTGAGCTGGATGGTGCCGGGCAGTCCCAGCTCCACGGAGCCCATGTCGAGCTGGGTACCGACGACGCGGGGCAGGTCGCGCTGGTCGGTGCTCGGCGGCGGCACGAAGGCCGGATTGCCCGCGTTGACCGCCGGGCTCGCCGCGGCCGGCTTGTGCGTCAGAGTGAGGCCGCCGTTGTTGGCCAGAGCCCCGAGTTGGGGATCCATGCCCATGATGTTGCCGCCGTTGTCGGTGATGACGGCGGTGCCGGCGTTTTCCACCAGCGAGAAGCTCAGGGCGATGTTGCCGCCGTTCGTCCCCAGATCCGCGGGGGTGTTGTCGCCCAGGATCGAGTTCGCCACGGTGATCGGCCCGGTGGTCGCGAACAACCCGGTGCCCGTGTTGCTGGCGACGGTGGAGTTGCGCACGTCGAAGGTTCCGCCGGCGTAGAGCACGTAGAAGAAGAGGCCGCCGCCGTCTCCCGACGCCGCCTGGTTGCCGGAGACCGTGCTGTCGACCACCACCACCGGAGCGCCGTAGGCGAACACGTTGAACATTGCGCCGCCCGCTACCGCGCTGTTGCCGGAGAGCGTGCTGTGGTCGATCGTAAGGGGCGTGTCGGCGAAGATCGACATCAGGCCGCCGCCCAAGTAGGCGCTGTTGCCGGAGAGCGTGCTGTGGTCGATCGTCTGGGTGCCGCCGTCGGTCTGGTAGAAGTAGATGCCGCCGCCAAAGCCCGCCGCCCCCGCGGTGTTGCCGGAGATCGTGGAGCCGGTGACCGTCAAGTCGTCGGTGATGTCGTAAAGATAGATACCGCCGCCGTCGTCCACCGCGTCGTTGCCGCTGATCACCGAATTCTCGATGAGCATCGGCCCGCCCGTGGTGTAGAAGTAGATGCCGCCACCGTCCCGGCCGGAGTCATTGCCGGAAATGGTGGAGTCGCGGACGGTCAGAGACATTCCGTCGCCCGTGAGATCCGTTGCGGCGATCGCCCCGCCGCCGGCGCTCGCGGTATTGCCGGTCATCGTCACGCCGTCGAGCACGAGGTTCTCGCCGAAGTCGATGATCCCCGCGCCGAAGGTAACGGCTCCCCCACCGGTGATCGTCAGGCCGGAGATCGTCACGTCGAGCAGCGCCGCGCCGTTGTAGAGGTAGAACACGCGGCCCGTGTTGTTGCCGCTCACCGTGAGGGCCGCCGCGCCAGGTCCCTGGATGTCCACCGAATCGCTGACCAACAGTTGGCCGGTGGTCAAGGTGATCGTGCCCGTCACGCCGGCCTGGAAGGCCACGATGTCCGCGCCGGCCGCGCCGTTGGCGTCCGTGACGGCCTGCCGCAGGCTGCCGGCGCCCGCGTCGTTCAGGTTCGTCACCGTAAACGTGGCACCCTGCGCCGCGGGAACCGCCGCGAGCGCGGCACCCAGCGTCAACATCGTTCCTTTGGACAGCGCGCTGCCCATCCGGTCCTTCCGATTGTTCCTCTCCCGCGCCCGCCTCTGCTGCCGTGACATGGGGGTAAGATTCTCCGACATGCAGCCCCTCCTCTTGATGGCTGAAACAGATCAGATCCAAGCTCGACGACGCAACTCCTAGCCTGTGCAGTAACCGCTGTAGTATACGCCGACTTTGAAGCCGTCAATAGCCCGTGATTCGAGAGTCAAGGATTCGAGAGCCAAGATACGAGGTGCCCGCGTGAAGTTGAACTCCGAGCTCATCAAGCTGCCTCTGACCTTCGACGCCACCCTCCTGGCCGGCGAGATCTCCAGCATCCCCGAGTCGGACTGGCGGCCTCACCCCCAGGGGTATCCAGGCAACTCGGCCCTGTCGCTGATCGCCGCGGGCGGCAATCCGGCGAACGACGCCACCAAGGGGCCGATGCGGCCCACGCCCTCACCTGGCCGCTTGCCCCTATCTGCGCCAGATCCTCGCCGCCTTCGGCACCGTGCTCGGCCGCACCCGCCTCATGCGCCTCGACGGCAACGCCGAAGCCACCGCCCATTCGGACACCAACTACTACTGGCTGCAGCGCGTGCGCATCCACGTGCCCGTCGTCACCGACCCCGCCGTACGCTTCCTCTGCGGCGACCGCGAGGTCCACATGGCCGCGGGCGAATCCTGGATCTTCGACACCTGGAAGCGCCACAACGTCATCAACCCGAATCCCGACCCGGCGCATCCACCTGGTGGCGGACAGCGTCGGCTCGGCCGCCTTCTGGGACCTCGTGGCCCGCGTCCGGCTCCGCTCCCCGCCACGTGCCGTTCGACCCCGCCACCGACCCGGCCCTGGCGTTCGAGACCGTCAACCAACCTGTGGTCATGTCCCCCTGGGAGCAGGAATCCCTCCTGGGCTGGTTCTTCGCGGACCTCGAGGTTTCCGAGCACGCTCAGGCCGGCCTCGTCTCGGAGCTGCGGATGCAGGCCGACCGCTTCCGCCGCGACTGGCAGCGCCGCCTGGGCGCGGCTACGGCGAAGGCGCGCAAGGCTGGCCGGCCTACCGGCATCTCCTCGACGGCCTGAACGCCTGCCTCACTCCCTATGAGAAGAAGCTGCGCCTGCCCAACGGCGCCGAAGCCGTGGAGATCGTGCGGCAGATGGTGGTGCGCCCCGGCCTCAACCCCGACCTGGCGGCCAACGGTCAGATGGCTGTCCCTCTGGTGACACCTGCCCCCGTGGCGCCAGCCAGCCCCTCGGCGCCCGGCCGTTCGCTCTAGCCCCGCGGCGGAGACGAAACGGTTCGACCGCCCGATCTTCCTGGTCTGCCCGCCGCGGTCCGGGAGCAGCCTGCTGTTCGAGACGCTCTCCCAGGCGCCGGGCCTGTGGACGGTCGGCGGCGAGAGCCACGCCTTGATCGAGGGGATCCCCGAGCTTCATCCGGCGCAGCCACGGCTTCGAATCGAACCGCCTGACCGCGGCCGACGCCAAGCCCGGCACCGTCCAGCGCCTGGAGCGGGCCTTCTTCGACGCGCTCCGCGACCGCGAAGGCAACCGCCCTCCGGCGGGCAGCGACCGGCCTCCGCTTCCTCGAAAAGACGCCCAAGAACGCCCTGCGCGTGCCGTTCCTGGCCGAGGCCTTTCCCGACGCCCTCTTCCTCTACCTCTACCGCGATCCGCGCGAGACCATCAGCTCGCGTGCTCGACGCCTGGAAGTCCGGCCGTTTCGTCACCTACCCGAACCTGCCCGGCTGGGAGGGGCTCCCCTGGTCGCTCCTCCTCGTTCCCGGCTGGCGCGAGCTCTCCGGCCGCCCCCTCGCCGAGATCGTCACCCGGCAGTGGATCGCCGCGACCTCCCAGCTTCTGGACGACCTGGAAGCCCTGCCGCCCGAGCGCTGGTGCATCGCGAGCTACGACCGCCTCGTCTCCGAGCCGCAGAAAGAGATCGAACGGCTCTGCGAATTCGCGGGCCTCGCCTGGGACCGGCCGCTCACCGCGCCGCTTCCCCACTCGCGCCACACCCTCACCTCGCCCCAGCCGGACAAGTGGCAGCACAACGGCGAGGAGCTCAAGCCGGTCATGCCGCTCGCCACCGCCACCGCCGAACGCGCCCGCGAGGTCTTCGCCAGGCCGCCGGCCACCCGCCCCGAGCGCCCCCGGGCCTTCGCCGAAACCACCCGGCCCCAGGCTCCCCACTCCCAGGCGGACGCCCTGGAGCCCGGATCCTTCCGCAGCGTCTTCACCAACGGCATGCCGGCCCTCTTCGCCCAGCTCGGCATCTCGCTCCTGGTCTCCACCTACCAGAGCGGCCGGCTGATCGCCGTGCGCGCCGACGGCGCCTCCATCAACACCCACTTCCGCGCCTTCCCCAGCCCCATGGGCATCGCCGTGGGGCCGCGCTACATGGCCCTCGGCACCCAGCGCCACGTCTGGGAGTACCGCAACCAGCCGGACGTCGCCCGCAAGCTTCCTCCCCAGGGCAAGCACGACGCCTGCTTCCTCCCCCGCCGGAGCCACGTCACCGGTGACATCCGCGTCCACGAGCTCGCCTTCGCCGGCGGCGGCAACGACCTGTGGATCGTCAACACCCGCTTCTCCTGCCTCTCCATGCTCGACGAGGACCACAGCTTCGTGCCGCGCTGGCGCCCGCAGCTTCGTCACCGCCCTGGCGCCGGAAGACCGCTGCCACCTGAACGGCCTCGCCATCGTGGACGGCCGGCCCCGCTACGTGACGGCCCTCGGCGAAACCGACTCGCCCCAGGGCTGGCGGGAGAACAAAGCCACCGGCGGCATCCTCATCGACCTCGACTCCGGGGAAATCGTGGCGCGCGGCCTCTCCATGCCGCACTCGCCGCGCTGGTACGGCGGCCGCCTCTGGGTGCTCGAGTCCGGCAAGGGGGAAGTCGGCTTCATCGATCCGGCCACCGGCCGCATGGAGACCATCGCCCGCCTCCCCGGCTTCACGAGAGGCCTGGCCTTCGCCGGTTCCTACGCTTTCGTGGGCCTCTCCCAGGTGCGGGAGAGCAACATCTTCGGCGGCATCCCGCTCGCCGAGCGCCTCCAGGAAAAACTCTGCGGCGTCTGGGTGCTCGACCTGAAAGCCGGCAAGATCGCCGGCTTCCTCCGCTTCGAAGGGATCGTCCAGGAGATCTTCGACCTCCAGGTTCTCGCCGGCATCCGCTATCCCGAAATCGCCGAGCCCGACTCGGACCTCATCGCCGGCGCCTTCGTCGTGCCCACCGAAGCGCTGGCCTGGGCCTAGTGCTCTGTCGAGGCAGGTTTGCCGAGCCTTCCGGATCGATCCCTTGGGGGCGGGCCGAAGAGTATACTGAGATACAAATGGAGGATTTTAGCCATGAAAAACTTTTTTGCATGGGCTCTGCTCTTGATGTGGGTTGTAGCTTCCAACGCTCTTGGACAAACTCCCCCGGACGCCGCCAAGGCACCGTTCTCCCGGCTCGTTAGAGTCGACTCCGGCGGCATGGGCGACTATTCGGCCCTGTCCGAAGCCCTCGCCTTCGTTGCCTCCCAGCCCGACCGCTCGACCGTCAACCGGTGGAGGGTCGAGATTTTCCCCGGCGTACCTGCCGAGGGCGGCGTCAGCCAGTACGAGGAGACGGCGGTGAATTGCCCGGCCTGGACCACCATCAAAGGCCAGGCTGGAGGCTGGACCAACGGTACCGTCCTCGGAGGCGTCCCCACCGTTCGCCTCATGGGCTCCGCGGGTGCTCTCGTCACCCTGGAACAGGGCTGCTCCGTCGCCGATCTTGATTTCTTCGACAACACGGCGACCACGGGCGACCTCAAGCTCCTCAGCGCCACCGGCCCCAGCGTTTCCCTGACCAACGTGTCCGTCCGCGTCCACTCGGCGGTAACCGACGCCCACACGGTCGACGTGATGAGCATCGAGAACGGCGCCAGCCTCTCCGCCCACAGTCTCCAGATCCAACGCAACGACCCCAATACCAAGACCCGGGCGGTCGTCACCTACGGCAACGGCTCCGCCACGTTCTACCTTGGCCGGTTCCGCTCCGGCCTGGGCTCGCCGGCCCTGGTGGAAAACACCGGCACCGGCATCATCAGCCTCTATGGCACCCGGCTCGAAGGCGGTGCCGTCTACGACGTGAAACGGTCCGGCCCCGGGCCGATCACCACGCAGGGCGTCTCCTACGCCCAGGAATCCGGGATCATCGACAACTCCAGCATCCGCGCCAAAGTGCTCGTGGTGGCCTCGAAGTGCGGAGTTATGGCCGGAACCGGTTCACCCGACGGCGTCACCGCGGCCAACCCGTGCGATCTCTACATGAGAAGCGACGGCCCGCCCTACCTCTACAGCAAGGTGAGGGGAACGGATGGCAACGGCTGGGCCGCCGTGGGCCCCGTCACCGTGACCAACCGGCCCGCATACTGCCACGCTTCCGAGACCTTCGTGGTGACCAGCACCAACGAGTGGTGCGCCTGTCCGCAGGAGAACACCCTGCGCTGCATGCCGTTCACCTTCGTGCCCTGACTCGCCGGTTCCTCATCGGGCGATGCGACAGGCTGGCTCATGCGTGCTGACTCGTGTGTCTGCCCGCAAGACCGCCACTGGTTGTGCGGCAATTGACCGTTCGCGGAAGAGGACGGTCATGGGCGATGTTGACACGCTGTCAACCCGCTCTGTACTCTCGCCAGGACTTCCATGACGTAATGAGTAAGGGACCTGCTTTGCAGGTTCCGCCGCCGCCAGCTTGCACGCGCGGGGGCTGGAGGGGAGAGACCATGCGAAATGAAGCCCGAGGCGCACGTGGCGTTTTCTGCTGGGCGGTGGCGGTGGCGAGCGTTGTCCTGGTTTGCGGGAGCGCGGACGCCCGGGACCTGCGGCCAGGGACGGCGGGGCGCGAAGTCTGGATCACCATGGCCGAGCGGGACCTGGCGGCTCTCCAGGAGTCCAAGCCCATCGGCGATTGGAAGGACGCGCTCCAGATCTACGCCGTCCACGACGGCCTGGTGCTGGCGCGGCTGCCCGAGGCGCGGCTGGAGGCGCTGGGGCGGGCCGTGCACCAGCGCTTGAAGCGCTGCGGCGGATTCGTCACCCACCCCTCGCGCGAGGCGGCTCTCGACTCCCTCTACCCGCGCCCCGAATACACCCCGCTCGCGGTCAGCTACACCATTGACAACACGGCGGTGGCCCAGGCGCTCTACTCCGCGGTGCAGCCGGCCAACATCGTCGACATCATCAAGCTGCTGGCCGGCAATACCACGCGCTACTACACCACCGCCGGCGGGGTGAATGCGGCCAACCAGCTGAAGACCGTCTGGCAGAAGTATGCCCAGGGGCGAAGCGACGTGACCGTCGAGCTGTTCACCCACCCCACCTGGGCCCAGCCCTCGGTGATCGCCACCATCACCGGCACCAGCCTCCCCTCTGAAGTGGTGGTGATCGGAGGCCACCTCGACTCCATCAACAGCTCCTCCCCCACCACGGGTACAGCCCCGGGGGCCGACGACGACGCCTCGGGCGTGGCCTCGCTCACCGAGGCCTTCCATGCCGCCATGGCGAGCGGCTACCGCCCTCAGCGCACGGTGAAATTCATGGCCTACGCCGGGGAAGAGGCCGGCCTGCGCGGCTCGGGCGAGATCGCCGCCAACTACCGGACGAACGGCGTCAACGTGGTCGGCGTGCTTCAGCTCGACATGACCAACTACAGGGGCTCGGCCCCCGCCATCGTGCTGATCACCGACAACACCAACGCCGCCCAGAACACCTTCCTGGGCAACCTGATCGACACCTATCTGGGCCTTTCCTACAGCACCAGCGCTTGCGGCTACGCCTGCTCGGACCATGCCTCCTGGAACAGCCGGGGCTTCGCCGCTTCGATTCCATTCGAGGCGCTGGTCGGCCAGCACAACCCGCGCATCCACACGGTCAACGACACGCTGGCAAACAGCGACGCGACCGCCGGCCATGCCGCGGCGTTCGCCCGTCTCGCCGCGGTCTATATGGCCGAGCTGGCCAAGGGAAGCTTGGGCGGCGACCCGCCGCCGCCGATCAAGTGACCTTCACCTCTCGAACCCCAAACACGATCCGATCCCGTGATGCGGTGTTTACCCAATCTGCCGGTGCCCCGCCAAACGTTCGTCCCCTTCGAAGCGACGCCACGCCGCCGGTGCCCGGAAAGGGCGCCGGTTGAGGCCGGCAGGGATGCCGGCGGTCCCAGGGAAAAGATCAGAGGAGTTGCTGGGGGTCGACGTCGACGACCAAGGCGGCGGTGGGATTCTTCGGGGTGTCGGCGAGGACGGTGCGGATGAGCTTGTGAAGGGCCTTGCCATCCGCGGCGCGGACGAGGAGCTGGAAGCGCCATTCTCCCCGGAGGCGTTCCAGGGGCGCGGGGGCGGGGCCGGAGAGGCGGACGTGGCGCGCGAGGGGGTGCTGGGCGAGGCCGGCGGCGAGGTCGGCGATGTAGGCGCGGGCGCGCTCGCGGTCCTTGTCCCGCACGAGGAGTTGGACCATGCGGGTGTAGGGCGGGTAGTGGAAGACGCGGCGGAAGCGCATCTCTTCGCGGGCGAAGCCTTCGTCGTCCTGCCGTAGCGCGGCCTGGATGGCGTAGTGGTCCGGATGCCAGGTCTGGATGACGACGCGGCCGGGGCGGTCTCCCCTCCCCGCCCGGCCGGCGAGCTGGACGAGGAGGTTGTAGGTGCGCTCGACGGCGCGGAAGTCGGGGAAGCTCAGGTAGGCGTCGGCGGCGAGCACGGCGGTCAAGGCGACGCCCGGAAAGTGGTGCCCCTTGGAGACCATCTGGGTGCCGATGAGCACCTGGATCTCGCGGCGGTCGAAGCGCTCGAGCAGGGCCGCGGGGCCGCCGGGGCGGCGGGCGGTGTCGCGGTCGAGCACGTCGACGGTGACGCCGGGGAAGAGCTCGCGGAAGTCCTCCTCCACCCGCTCGGTGCCGGCGCCGATGGGCTCGAGGGCCTCCTCGTTGCAGACCGGGCAGCGCTGGGGAGCCGGAATCATGGAGCCGCAGTAGTGGCAGAGCAGACGGCGGTCGCGCCGGTGGTAGGTGCGCGGCAGGCCGCAGGCGTCGCAGCGCATGTCTTCGCCGCAGGCACGGCAGAGAAGCATGGGCGCGTAGCCCCGGCGGTTGCGGAGGAGGATGACCTGGTCGCCGTCCGCCAGGGCCCGGCGGATCTCGAGCTGGAGGCGCTCGGAGAAGTGGATCTCGCCCGGCCGGCGCGAAACGCCTTCTTCCCGCAGGTCCACCAGGATCCCTTCCGGCAGCCTCCCCTGCCCCGCCCGCTCGGTGAGGCTCAGCATTTCGAGCTTGCCGCGCTCGGCGTTGAGGCGGCTTTCGAGGCTCGGGGTGGCGGAGACGAGGAGGGTGGCGGCGCGGGCGTCCCGGCCGCGGACGAGCGCCAGGTCGCGGGCGTTGTAGCGGGGGTCGATCTCCTGCTTGTAGGAAGAGTCCTGCTCCTCGTCCACCACGATGAGGCCCAGGTCGGGAACCGGGGCGAACAGGGCCGAGCGGGGGCCGAGCACCACCTTGGCCTCGCCGCGCCGCACGCGTTCCCACTCCTGGTGGCGCTCGCCGGTGCCGAGCCCCGAGTGGAGAATGGCGAGGCTCTCGCCGTAGCGCCGCTCGACGGTGCGGGCCAGGGCGGGGACGAGAGCGATCTCGGGCACGAGGAGGATGACGGAGCGGCCGCGGGCCAAGGCCTCGTCCGCCGCGCGCAGGTAGACCTCGGTCTTGCCCGAGCCCGTCATCCCCTGAAGGAGGACGGGCGCGAACTCGCGGCGGTCGATGGCCTCCACCAGCCGGCGCAGGGCATGGTCCTGATCCCCCCGCAGAATGATCTCCGGCCGCTTCTCCGGCAAGCCCATCATGTGCCGGTCGAGCGACAGGCGCTCCACCTGGGTGAACTGGCGGAGGATGCCGAGCGAGACCAGCCGCCGCACCACGGCCGGCTTGCACTCCGCGGCGGCGGCGGCCTCGGCCGTGGTGGCGGGCCGGCCCACGGCGGCGAGATATTCGATGACGCTCTTGCCCGCGGCCGACCGGCCGGCGGCGGCGAGATGAGCCGAGACCTCGCCCGGCGCCAGCTCCACCGCGTTGACGTACCGGGCCGACCGCGCCCGGTGCTCCTCGGAGCCGATCCGCCCGCCTTCGGCCAGGCCGGCCAGGACCGCGTCGAGATCCGGCAGACTGCCGACGCGGGACTGAAGCTCGGCAATGCTCATCCGCCCCCCCTCGCGGAGGGACTCGATCACCGCCGTTTCCTCCGGCGTGCGCGGCAGGGCCATGGCTCCCGCGTCCGTAAGCCAGATCTTCCGATCCCCCCAAGGCGGCAGGTCCGACGGCAACATGGAGCGAATCGCCTCGCCCAGGGGAGCCATGTAGTACTCCGCCATGAACCGGGCCAGCTCCAGGAGATCCGGAGGAAGGACGGGAGCCCGGTCGAGGATCTCGACGATGGGCCGCAGGTTCACTCCCTCGGGCCGGTCCTCATGAATCCGGACGACCATGCCCACCAGCCGCCGCTTGCCCATCATCACCCGCGCCCGCACCCCCGGCACCGCCTGCGAGGCCCAGGCGTCCGGGATCTCGTAGACCAGCGGTGGCAGGGGGATGGGGAGGGCGATGTCGGCGAGCATGGGGGGCATGATCTCAGATTCGGCAAGCCCCCGGCTGTACCCACGCCGCAACCGACCGCCCGCACACCCCCAAACCCCGCACCCAGGGTTGCACCCTGGGTTTACGGCCACTGAGGCGTGTTGCCGGACTCGAAGCCGTCGCGGAAGATCTCCGCTCTGTCGAACGAGAGGGTGTCCAGATCCACCACGAAATCCGGAGACGAGCCGGCGTCCACCAGGAACATCACCAGCGCGGACTGCGCGCTGGTTGAAGCCTGCACGGTGCCGGTGAGGCGGCCCCAGGGGTGAGGCGGCCACGGCAAGGCGGCCCGGCGACGCCGGGCCGCCTCAGTTGTGGCCGTGGCCCGAGTCTTCCTCTTCGATCTCAATCCTCTGTGCCACCAGAGTCGTCCGGTCGTAACGCGCCTCGGCCCGGTCGCCGGCCTCGACGTCCGCGGCGGCGATGGTCTGGCCGTCGCGGGTGATCCGCGTCGAGCCGTCGATCGCGAGCGTCACCGCGCCGCCTTGCCGGCCGGCGATGGTGATCGAAGTCGCGGAAACCGAGGTGACGCTCCCTTCCACCTCAGCACTCTGCGGCTGTTGGCCGTCGTTCTGTACCCGCACCACCGCGGCCACGAGAGTCGCCGCGTCGTACGAGGCGTGAGCGCGCTGGCCCACCACGACGGCGTCAAGAGTGGCCGGGGCACCTCGGAGGAAGATCTGCGTCGTGGCGTCCACCGTGAGAGTCACGGCCGCGCCACGCTCCGGCAGGATCGTCAGCGAGCTCGCGGTGACCGCCGTTACCCGGCCTTCCACCTGGGCACGCGGCTGCGGCGGCACCTCGCTGCGCGCCTCGATGCGGCTGGCCAGAAGCGAGGCCGGGGCGTAGCGCGCCTCCACTTTGTCGCCGGCCCGAAGGTCGGCGAGGGTCGCCGCGGCACCGTTGCGGCTGATGCGGGTCGCCGCATCCGTGTGCAGGACCACTTCCGTGCCGCGTCCGGGGAGAATGGAAACCGTGCCGGCGCCCGCATCAACGGCGCTGATTCTCCCCTCCACCTCCGCCGGGTGCTCCTCGGCTTCACGGGCCTCGATCTTTTCTGCCACCAGGCTCACGGGATCGTACTCAGCCTCGGCCTTCATGCCCGCCGCGAGGTCCGCGAGAGTCCCCGGGCGGGAGCCGCCGGAGCCGGAGATCCGGATCCGCGTCGAGCTGGCCACGTGGACCGTAACCGCTCCGCCCCGTTCCGGCGTGATCGTCACGTCTTGCCCAGTGACCGCCGTGATCCTCCCCTCGACCTCATCCTGCTCGACGCCATCGGCCACCACGTCGACCGCCACCGCAACCTTGCCGGCCGGAGCCCCGGCGGGGCTCTGTGCATGGACCAGCAGCGCATCCCCCGCCACCAGCCCCTGCGCGGACGCCGGAGCGCCATTGCGCACGAACAGGGTCGAGCCGTTGATCCGGAAGCTGCGCGGGCCCTGGACGGTCGTCAGCGAGATCTGATCCGCGGTCGTGTTGAGACCCGAGAACACGCCCCGAGCGCTCTCCAGGGCCGGGCCCGTGGCCTCCAGACGGGCGATGGTCGCCGATGAACGCTGGAACCGGACCGACACCTCGTCCCGCAGCGCGAGCGCGACAAAGCGCACCGGCTGGCCATTGCGGACGAGTTGGGAACGCTCGGAGCTGCGCAGCATCAACTGCGTGCCGGCAAGGGTTCGGATCGTCACCGTGCGCGTGGTGGGCGAGAGGCTGACGATCTCGCCCACGGCGCTGGTGGGAGCCGCGGCCGCGAGGGGCGGCAGGAAGAAGGCGGCGAGCAGCAGGACGGCAACGCATCGGTATCCCAAGGTCTTCATGGGTCTCCTCTCCTGAAAAAGGTGGCGAGTCCTAGGGGGCGAAGCGTATATAGAGTAGTGTCAATATGTCAAGATGATGCGCCGGCAAGAGAACCGCACGGCTCTCCTCCACCTCGGGCAGCAAGACGGCCACGACTTGGACGGCAGGAATGCCGGGGGCAGGAACGGGATCACCTTCGTGCTCCCGGGCCGTGCCGCGCGGCCCCCCTAACCCTTTTGTCCGTGCGTGGTTTCTCCCGCCGCAGAGCCAACTGAAAAGGCCTCCGGCCGCTCTCGGGCTCACTCTTGGAAAGGAGATCTCATGCAGCTTGCCTCAAAAACCTCAAGGGTTCGTCATGGAGGGTCTACACTCCTCCCCCTACTGATTCTGCTCTTCCTCCCCGCCGTCGCTTTCGCCTTTTCCTACGCGGTGACCCAGAACACCAAGACCCAGGTCGGCACATCGCGCCACGTCCAGATGGCCGGGACCTATACCCTTTCAGCCGGCGAGACCGGCCTGACCAGCGTCTACATTGTCACCCTCGACAAGAACCGCAACTGGCTCTCCTCCGCCTCGGGCAGCAAGACAGCCACGACCTGGTCCGCGGGCGTCGGCGACTTCGCCCTCGCCTACTATTACGTGGAATTCAAGGTCGCCACGACGACAGGAACGCGGACGATCCGGACGCCAACCTATACTTGGTGAACCGGCCCATTCCGGTCGTGAAGGTCTCCGCCCCTCTCGATTCAGGCGGTTGCTCGGAATCGAGAGGCGAGCACACGCTTCGTAAAGTACGGCGAACATTGCGGCGTACCGGTGAAACTTTGAAAGCAATACGGCTTGGGCTCGATGTCACGACGACCGCCTCATCGAACGGCGTCTTCATTTCAAGACTTCAAGAAGTAGGCTCAGGCGGCCGTGGCCCGCCTCTCAACCCACGATGGTGATCTGCGCGAACCAGCCGAAGAGATTCCGCTGCGCGGTACCTCCCGCCCCGCTGAAGGCTTCGAACGAGCCCGCGAGGGTATAAGCCACGTTCTGTCCAGCCTGGGGATTGGCGGGGTTTCTGAACAGATAGCCGGTGTAGACCTGGAACGTATTGGGCTGGCTGGCGTTGCTCACCCGCATGAAGACGATCTTGTTGGTGGTGCCGTCCCAGAAGCCGAAAATTGGCTGGCCGTAGACCGTTCCCGTCAACTGGCCCTGGGCATTGATCGACGTGATCTGCAGGTTTCCCGTGGAGCCGTTCCCGTTGATGCTCCATCTCCCCGTCGGCAGGTTCAGAGCTTCGGCCCGGGCGGACAGCAGAACGAAGCCCAGCAACAGCGCGGCGGCAACCATCATCTTTCTCATGGCACACTTTCCCTTTCGAATGATCCTCCCGCGGCGTTGCCGGAGGATCGAGGGCGCTGGCCCTTGAGGAATAATGATGTTCCGTTCGATTTCTTTTCAGTTGAATATGTGCAAGGAGCTTTTCTGGATGCTGCCGGCCAGGTCTGGAGCCGGACGGGACCGCCGGTCTCGAACCGTGGGCGTCGGGCGTCGACGCCGGCTGACTCCCTGCAGGATGGCGCTTATCAAGGCTCCTCACAGGACCTGCCAACGACTACCAGGACGGCGCCGTGAGGAGAAGAACCTGGCAGCAAGCACACTCTGCCAAGTCTAGCGACTGGTGGAACAACTCGCCCTCACTGAACAAGCGCGTTTCTTGTCCATCTTGGCGCTTCGCACGAGTGGCCGGCAGCCTTCTGGGATGTAGAGATCCTCCTCGTGCAGGTTCTCCTTCACCGAGACCAGCGAGGAGAGGGTGGCCGCCTTGGGCTCGATTTCTGGTATTCTGTTTATCTTATGGCAGCCAATTCTCGCACCCAGCCGTTTGAGACCGAGATCCCGGCCCAGCTCTTCGCCGAGATGCAATTCCTTGTCAAAACCGGCTGGTTCCGGACTGTCGAAGACGTCATGCAAGTCGCCTTGCGGCGCTTCCTGGATTTACATCGCGAGAAGTTGATGGAGGGGTTCCTGCGACAAGACGTGGAATGGGGCCTCCATGGGCGAGATTGACTCCTGGCCCGCGGCAATTTGTGACGCAGGTTCTCTGATCCATCTCGATGAAGTTGGCCGCGGCCATCTGTCCTGAAAGCCCAAGCCCCGGCGATCCACAGTGTGCAGGCGAAATATCACGAAGATCCACAATGCCTTGGAAGCTCTGACTGCATATGGCTGAATCTTGAGAGCGTTGCTTACTATTGCTCAATTCCCTTGATGGATTAAGGACCGCGAACCTCAGTCTGCAAAGGAGGTGGCACGATGTCAGCGGAAATTAACGAGTCCACAAGTCGCATGGACTCCAATCTCGACGCCCTGGGGCCGAGTGAAGGTCAACGGAATGGCTTGGTTTTGTTGGTAGGCGACTGGTTCGTAGATGACCATTGGGTTTTGGGCGCTCATCGCTCGTCCACTTCCAGCAGAACAGGGCGAAGGCACTTGGCCGCCCTTCAGGAGATTGGAAGCGCGACAGAGTCCTTATGCGGTGCCGGTAGAACCGCCTCGGTGCTTTGGGGCGCCCAGTTCTCAATCATAGGAGTGGGTGTTTGTGCCGAATCTGATGGAGAGGTGCTTCTTTCACTTCTCGACGCCGAGGGATTGAAGGGCCGCAACCCCCATACACTTCGCCGGTGGGAGTCGGTTCGTTTACCTGAGAGGGCTTCGTTCTGTAACCTTGGAGACGAAAGCTCTGGAACATCTCGAGCGATTCGAATCTACGAGCGGTTCGGTGACGCCACGATCCTCACCCAGCGACTGGACTGGGAAACTCCACCACCCAGAAACCTTCGCATTGAACTTCTGGAGGAACTTCTCCGATTGAGGAAGCAGGAGATCCAAGCGGTGATCCTTGAGGACCTTGGGAAGGGGTTTATTCGCCAGGATCTCGTTTCCTTTCTCGTCAAGGAACTCGCCGACAAGCCCTGGTTCATCTCGACTAAGTTCTGGCAGCCAGACTGGTTCGAAGTGGTGTCCAAAGTAAAGGATATACCCCTGTTACTTATCCCAGAGGCTGCTGCCCGAGCCGCTCTGGGAACCAAGATCGACGAAGACAGGGTGGTCAACCGTGCTCTGTCCTCGTGGATGGCTACCTCGGGCTCGGACGCGCCGTCGAAAGGAGCGCTGGCCTTGGTCGCCAACAAACTGCTGAAGGGTCACCGAATTTCCAAGAAAGGGTTGCCCGCTTCAACCGTCGTCGTGGTGCCAGACGACTGGACTGTTCTGGCTCTGGATGCGTCGAAACAGGGATACGTTTTCCGCCAAGAGGCATCTACCGGATCGGTTCCCATGGCCATGTCGAGTGTACTTCTCGGTGCTCTCACCGCGCGGATGCTTCGAGTTCCACTTGAAGATCTCGCAGGAAAAGTAGAAGGCGCAGCGGCATTTACCTATCGATGGCGTGAGTTCGAAGCCCGCCGAGTTATCGACTACCGGGATTGGAATCCAACCGATGAGCCTCGCTATAATCCCACAGGCGAGACTGGGGAAACGCGAAAGGGCTTGAGCTTCAACTGGCGGGAAGCGCACGAGCAGTGGCAACGAGCTTTTACTCTCGAAAATCTTGGGATCATTGAGGAAGATGGGCCTCGACTCGAATTATGGCGCTCAATGACAGAGCTGCCCGGTTACGTTTGTGTTGTCCGGAAGAAACGCGCAACGGTAGCCGCCCTAGTCCAGATGCTTCGCGCTTTCGCCCGCTCTGACCGTTCAAAGCAGGAAAGCTGCCTGCTCACTGCGCCCCCTGGAACCGGTAAAACCCACCTTGTTCGCTGCTTGGCAGAGCAGGCTAACTTCCGGGTACTGTCGTTCAATGTCACTCACCTCTACCGGCGAGAGGAGTTACTCGATTGCTTCGACCGAATTTCTACTACCCAGGCAGAAAATGACACTCCCTTGCTTGTCTTCTTCGACGAAATCAATGCTGACCTGGGAGGTGCTCCACCATATGCGTCCTTCTTAAGCCCTCTTGAGGAGGGCGTCTACGTCCGAGCTGAAAAAGCCTTCCACATCGGAGCGGCAGTTTGGCTGTTCGCCGCTACGGTATTTAATCGCGATGCTCTCAAGGCCCCTGACTTCGAGTCTCGTCTTACACGCGGCATCGTCGAGTTGTCGGCCCCCCGCGAGGATCCGGAAGGAGATGCCACAAAGCTTGAGCGAATCTATCTTACAGCTTCTCTTCTCAAATCTGTCTTTCGTGAGATCGAATTCGTCTCTGAAGACGTGCTCGACTTTTTCCGCCGTCTTCCCGAAGACTTCTCTACTCGACAAATTACTCAGTTCGTCACCAATTTCAGAAATGTACAGCGCCGGAAGGTCGTCAGCGAGAACATCCCCTGGAATTGGCTCATGGAAAACAGGACCGATAGCATGCGTTCGCTAAAGCAGGATTGGGAGGGGTATTGGAAAACTCGGCAAGAAGGGCTGCGGGAAGTACGGCTGCTTACGGAGCGAAGGTAGGGTCAACGGCGGCCTTAGCGCGGTCCTTGCTCGCGATGAGCGGCAAGCAGACGATGAACACGGGACGGTCGACGATCAGCTTGCCGCCGATGGCGAAGAGGCAAGGAAGGAGATGCCGCCGGGGTACAGGTTCAGCCAGCGGTCCACGGGCGTTTGAAGCCGGCGGTTGAGAAGTATCCGCCACTGGTCGGCCGCAGGCGAGCTTCAGCCGCCCTGGCGGACGGTAGCGGTAAGAGCGGATATCAAGCCGACTCGGAAAGCTTTAACGATCTGGCCAGCGATTCCGGAGATCTGGAGCCCCATGCTTCGGGCAGACTGGCCGGCGTCCAACAGCCGTCGCTGAGCTTTTCCAGAGTGATCAGAGGCCCGGTATCGCTCGCGGTAATCCGCTCCCCACTCAAGCGCTCAGCTCGATTTCCAGGTTCTCCCGGCTGTCGACCAGGATGGAAAAGCCGAAGCGGGGAAGCAGCTCTTCGAAGGCGCGGCGGGTCATGCCCAGAGCCTCTCGTGCCTGCCGTGCCGTAAGCTTGCCTGTGTGGTAGAGCATGGCGATGAGCGCCTCTTTCAGATAGCGGGGATCAACGGCGGCGAACGAATCGGAAAGCTCGAGGGAAACGATCATGGTGCGATTCTACCTTACCCCTTGGCCCGGCCGAGCCTCAAGCTCTGGAGCTTTTGTGCGAAATCTCGGCCGGCCGGCTTCACCTGCCACCAGGAGGCGGCTTGCCATCCTCCCCCGCACGGTGTACAAAGCCCCCGTCCCTGTACGCTTTTGGAGATCCTGAACCGGCATGATGGAAGTCTTCCGTTACCGCGACCTCGTGATGGCCCTGGTGGCCCGGGAGCTGAAGGTGCGCTACCGGCGGTCGGCGATCGGGTTCCTGTGGACGATGCTTCAGCCTTTGCTGATGATGATGGTGCTGCAGGTGGTGTTCAGCTCGATCTTCCGGTTCAAGATGGATTTCGGCAACTACCCGGTGTACGTGCTGTCCGGCCTGCTGTTCTGGAACTTCTTCAGCCAGAGCATCGTGGCGTCGATGAACAGCCTGCGGGGGAACGCTCCCCTGCTGCGCAAGCTGCCGATCCCCAAGGAGGTCTTCCCGATCGCGACGGTGATCTCGGGGGTGATCAACCTCTGCCTGGCGCTGGTCCCGCTGCTGCTGATCCTCATCGTCACGGGGCATCCGCTGACGTGGGCGCTGCTGTTCCTGCCGGTGTCGATCCTGCTGGCGGCGGTGTTCACGCTGGGGGCGGGGCTGCTGCTGTCGCCGCTGTCGGTGTTCTTCAGCGACGTGATCGAGATGGTCGGGGTGGTGCTGTCGATCCTCATGTACATGACGCCGGTGATGTACCCGATGTCGATCCTCGAGGGGTCGAGGTACCTGCCGCTCGTCCGGTACAACCCCGTGCGGTCGATCCTGGAGGTCTTCCGCGACCCGATCTACCAGGGCGAGGTGCCGCCGCTGACCCATCTCGCGGTCTGCGCGGGGATCGCGCTCACGGTGTTCGCCATCGGCGCCTTCGTGTTCCGGCGCAGCAGCGACCGCATTCCGTTCTACATCTAAGTGATGAGCGAGACCAGCATCCGCCTCGACGGCGTGTCGCTCTGCTACCGGCTGGCCAAGCAGCGCATCCCCTCGCTCAAGGAGTACGCCATCCACTTCATGCGGGGGGCGTTGAAGTACGAGCAGATGTGGGCGCTGCGGGAGATCGACTTCACGGTGCGCAAGGGGGAGACGGTGGGGATCGTGGGCCGCAACGGCGCGGGCAAGAGCACTCTGCTCAAGGTGATCTCCCGGGTGCTCAAGCCCACCCAGGGGACGGCGACCGTGAACGGCCGGCTGGCGCCCATTCTCGAGCTCGGCAGCGGCTTCGACTACGAGCTGACGGGGATCGAGAACGTGTACCTGAACTCGCTCCTCCTGGGGCACAAGCGGCGGGAGATCGACGAGAAGGTGGACGAGATCGTGGAGTTCAGCGGCCTGGGGGACTTCATCCGCGCTCCCCTGCGCAACTACTCGTCGGGCATGCAGGCACGGCTCGGGTTCTCGGTGGCCACGGCCTGGGTGCCGGACGTGTTGATCCTGGACGAAATCCTGGGCGTGGGCGACGCCACGTTCACGGAGAAGTGCGAGGAGCGCATCCAGCGCTTTCACGACGCCGGCACCACGGTGCTGCTGGTGTCGCACAGCGCCGGGGCGATCGCGAAGAACTGTACGCGGGCCATTTGGCTCGACGACGGCAGGATCCGCGCGGACGGCGAGACCAAGGAAGTGCTCGCCCTCTACCTGCGCGAGCACGGCACCGACCCCGGCCAGCACGCGGCCGGCCGGCGACCTGCCGCATCCTCCTGAACCGAAAAACAGGCCGCGAGCAGCGCTGGATGGTGAAGCTCACCGTCAGCGTGAAGTAGACCTCGAACGCTTGTTCCCCATCATCGCCGGCTCGAGCTTCCACTGCCGGGACGGCCGGGAACCGTTCCGGGGGCTTCTGAAAGTTGTGGATGCCGTTGGTGCGTCGCCTCAGAGGTATGACACAGCCGGCGCGAGGCGCGCCGGAAGAGGCGTCGAGCCGTCACCATCCACCAGACGCTGAGGGTGACAGCCGTTCAATGAAAGCGTCGGACAGGAGGTTCGTCAAGATGAAGCGCCAGGGACAAAAGTTTGGACTCGCGGGAGCGATCGGGCTGGGCGTTCTCCTCGCCGCGGCGAGCGGGGTCAGCGCACAGACGGAAGAGTCGACCTTCTTTGGATTGAGGTCGCCGCGGGAGCTTGCCGAGGAGAGCGCGAAGATCGCTCATCCCGCCACGGTGCTGAATTGCAAGGGGGCTTCCGTGAGGTCGATCGCCGACGTCGCGTTCGAGGGATTCAAATTCACGCCGTTCGTTTTCAACCCTGGAAACGGTGGTGGAGAGGGCCGGTGCTTCGACCCGACGCCGGTCCTGAGCACGACGGTGACCCTGACCAAAGAATCCAGCTGCCTGAACGCTCATTTCAGCGCCATCGTGGGCAGCCAGCAGACCTATGGGCCGGCTCTCGGGAACCTCGCCGTGTTCCAGGTGACGTTGACCCCGGTGACGGGCGCGGCACCCCAACACATGATCGGGCACTACGAGACGCCCTACGGCCGCCCCTGTCCGGCCATCGGCATCGAGGCCGAGGGTGACGTGGATACGTTCGGTTCCAACTTCTTCCAGCGGGTAGGAACCCAGCCCGGAGACGTCCCCCCCGGAACCTACCGGGTAGACGTCTGGTGGGCGGGCGCTCCGCCGCCGCCGCTCGGCGCTGGCGGCGCCTTCGCCGGGGCGTTCGTTTTGAAGCTTTATGGGGATTGAGCCCCTCACCCCCCCGACCCTCCTCTCCCGGCCCCTCCACCCGCCCCTGCCAGGGAGAGGAGGGAGACAAACTTTGAACCCTCTGCCTCTGGGAGAGGGCAGGGTGAGGGCCCCTCTCATCGGTCCAGAAGAGGGGGGCCCCGGGTCTGCGTCGGCCTCGGTGCCGGGTGATTCCATGCGCCGCCATGAAGGGGATGACTTGTGGTGGCTTACCTGCGGAGTTTGGCAGAGACCATCCCTCGCGAAGCCACCGTCGAGAACTATCATAAGTTCGCACGCGGATACCTCTCCCTGGGCGGCAAGACCCTCGTCCCGCCGGTCACCATCCCCGGCCAGGGGAGCTTCGCGTGGATGGCGGATCCGGAAGGCAATGCCTGGGATTGTGGAAGCCTGCCTAACCTAACCAAGCGACACCAGCTCTGCCGCCCTTGCCATCCTTGGGGTCCTTGATGGCCTTGCTGGCCACCGCCGGTGAAACCGGCGGTGGCCCCTGCGAGACCGCAAAGCTCGGCTGTTGATAAACTAAGGGGGACACCCTGACAAGGAGGCTTCCCCTGGCTGAGACCTTTGACGTCTTCTTCAGCTACAACAATAAGGATCGGGAGCTCGTTCGCCAAGTCGCGGAGGCGTTGAGACAGGTGGGGATCAGCGTCTGGATGGACCAGGACGATCTCCGCTATGGCCGTCCCTGGCAGCCTGGCGTCGAGAAAGCCCTCCGGGAAGTCAACTCCGCCGCCATCCTGGCCGGTCCCTCGGGGATTGGAGAATGGCAGGAACTGGAGGCTAGGCTCTGCCTGACCCAGGGACTCAAGTGCGGCATCCCGGTGATCCCGGTTCTGCTGCCTGGCGGCCCCTCTCCGGAAAACCTACCCCTGTTCCTAAGAGAGCACACCTGCGCCGACCTCCGCAACGACGCCTCCGGAGAGCACGTCCGCCGGCTCAGCCATGAGATCCTGGAGACCCGGGAGCCACTCTCCGCCACCCCCGCCGAGCCTCTCCGGCCTTTCTTAGAGCCCCGCATTCAGAACCCGCCGTTGGAGAACCTCACCCGCGAGGAAGCGATGGAGTCTCCTGCCTCGATGGCGGCGACTTGGCAGACGGCCTACCGCCGGCTCAGCCCCAAAGCCGCGGCGATCCTGCGCCTTACGGCTTACCTCGCTCCCGATCCCATTCCCCAAGAGATGTTTGAGGCGGATAAAACGATCGGGTTGCTCAGCGAGGAAATAAGTGTGAAGCCAGGGACCGGTACGATCCGGGAAGCGCTCTCCGAGTTAGCCGCGTCTTCCCTGATCACCAAGATTGGGGAAACCTTCACGGTCCACCCGATGATTCAGGAAATGCTAAGGGCTCAGATTCCCGAGGATCAGCGGCAAGGTTGGATTGAACGGAGCCTGATACTGGTCAACGACTTTTCTCCAGCTCGGCCTGACGAGGTCCACACGTGGCCAATGTGGGAGCTTCTCCATCCTCATGCCCTGGTGGTAACAGATCATGCCGATCGGGCGGGGATCTCTACTCCCACAGCTTACCTCATGGGCCAATTGGCTGTCTTCTTCCAGGCCAAGGGGCTTTATGAGGAGGCTGAACCCCTGAATCGCCGGGCTTTGGCGATTTACGAGACCCTCGGTGGATTGGTAGGTCAAGCCGGAGTCGCTATCTGCCTCAACAACCTAGCTCAGCTGCTTGAGGATACGAACCGTCTGGAGGAAGCCGAGCCGATGATGCGTCGCGCTCTGGAAATCGGCGAATCTGCCTTTGGGTCTGATCACCCCGAAGTCGCCAAGAACCTCAACAATCTGGCTCGGTTGCTTCAGGCTACAAACCGTCTGTCAGAGGCCGAGTCGATGATGCGGCGGGCACTGGAGATCCATGAGGCCGCCTTCGGGCCAGACCACCCCGAAGTCGCCACGAACCTCAACAATCTCGCTCAGTTACTTCAGGACACCGATCAGTTGGAAGAGGCCGAGCCGATGATGCGTCGCGCTTTGGAAATCGAGGAGGCCACCAACGGACCGGACCACCCTGACGTCGCCACAAACCTCAGTAATCTGGCTCAGTTGCTTAAGGCCATGGACCGTTTGGCGGAGGCCGAACCGTTGATGCGCCGCGCTCTGGAAATCGACGAAGCCGCCTTCGGACCGGAGCACCCCGACGTCGCCAGAGACCTCAACAATTTGACTGGGTTTCTTTATGCAACGAACCGTCTGGCAGAAGCCGAGCCAATAATGCGACGCGCGCTGGAAATCGAAGAAGCCACCTTCGGACCGGATCACCCCAACGTCGCCAGAACTCTCAACAATCTGGCGTATTTACTTCAGGCCACGAATCGGCTATCGGAAGCTGAGCCGATGATGCGTCGCGCTCTGGAAATCGACAAGGCTGCCTTCGGAACCACACACCCCAGAATCGCCACCCGCCTCAACAACCTGGCCCAGTTGCTTCGGGCCACGAACCGTCTGGCGGAGGCCGAGCCGATGATACGGCGCGCTCTGGAGATTTGGGCGCGAAGCTTGGGCCCCGACCATCTCAATACTCAGATGGCGCAGGAAAACCTGGAAATCTTGCTAGCCGAGATCGCCTCCGACCCTGAGCGCCAGCCGCCAGAATAACGAAAGGGCGGCCCCGAAAGGCCGCCCCGTCTGAACCGCTGAGCGATCCCGCGAGAGGGTGGTGTCTTCGCGGGGTTCTCAGCGCTGGATGGTGAAGTTCACCGTCAGCGTGAAGTAGACCTTGACTGGCTTGCTCGCCATCGTGGCCGGGCGGAACTTCCACTGCTGGACGGCGGCCACGGCTTCGCGGTCGAGCCCCATGGGCAGTCCCCGCAGGATCCGCACGTTGTCCACGTTCCCCTGCTCGTCGATGATGGCTTCCAGGATGACCACGCCCTGGACTCCAGCCCGCCGCGCGTTCTCGGTGTAGCGGGGCTGCACCTGCCGCACCGCCTCCGGCTTGGTGACGCCCACCGTAATGTGGATGGGCTGGCTGTCTTCCCCGAGGCTGCCCTTGGGGCCGTCGCCATTCCCATGCGGGTCGTCGCCAGTGCCGGGACCCACCGGGCCGGGGCCATGGCCGGGACCCACAGGAAGGTCGGGATCGCCAATGGGGCCGTCCGCGTTCCCAGGGGTCAGGATGTCATCCATGTCCACCGTGGGCGCCGGTGTGGGAATCGTGTTCGGAACCGGCTCGTCCGTGGGCTGCACGGGCTGGGAAGGCGGCAACGGCTTGGTGTCCTCCGTCACGGGCTTGATGATGGGCTTGCGGACCCCACCTCCACCGCCGCCCGAAGGGGGCGTCGGGAGAGACACCATGGAGATGGGGTCGATGGGCAGGTTCGGCTCCATCACGTTGCCGACGTTCCAGTAGCTCGCGAAGGCGAAAGCCGTGAGGCCGACGAGGTGCAGACCGATGGCCATGGGCAGAGAGACCCAGCGGCGGCTGCGAGGATGCTGTTTGGTTTCCAGGTCGATCAGTGAGTGCTCGAACATCGTTCCACCCTCCTAGAACCGAAGTTCCGTGTCCCCTGTCTCGTCACCCGCGAGGCCCGGGGTCCATCAGGAGCACTCCTGTTTAGTTAGAGGGGGATGGGGAGATTTTGGTTCCCCGAAGAATTTGGCCCCCGCGCGAGAGGGCTGGAGTCACTGGAGAGCTGGAGCGGGCGCCGGGAGGCCCGGCCCTCCTGCCGGGCCTCCGCGCTCCCTCTCTTGGCCTCCGAGGAGCGCTCTCCGGGCTCCCCTCCATATAAACGCTCCTCCTCGCTATATAACGAGGCCTCCTGGAGCGCTCGGGAGGGGAGCTGTTTATATATCCGGGTCGACTCTCTATATAGAAAGGTCTCCTGCGATGCTTGGCGGCCCTCCTTTCCATATGGCCGGGAGGCCCGGATATATAGCGGGGCCTCCTCAGAACCGCTCCGGGCCTCCAAATAGAGACGGGAGGAGAGGTTTCTATATAGACGAGGCGCCTGATTATATGGACGGGACGGCCGGGGACCGCTCCGGGAGTCCCTGAACGTTGTGAATGCCACGGGTGTGTCGCCTCCAGAGACAGGACACAGCCGCGGCGCAAGGCGCGCCGGGGGCGACGTCTGACAGGAGGCCCACACCGGGAGAGGAGGGAGAAAGACCAGAAACAAAATTCTAGCTTCTTTTTCCCTCTCCCCGGCCGGGTGGGTGGAGGGCCGGGAGAGGGGTAGGGGTGAGGGTCTACCGGTTCACCTGAACCGACCCCGCCAACCACGCCACACCCGCAAGCGCATCCCCATCCGAATCCAAGGCCGAGTTGCGGGCGAAGGCGAAGCTGCCAGAGCCCGCGGCGAGGGCGGTGAATTCGAGGGTGAGGACGACTCCCGAGCCGTTGGCGCCGGCGACGTTGCCGAGGTGGGTGCCGCCCACGATGAGGGTGCCGGTGCCGCCCGCGGCGGCCTGGGCGGCGCCGTTCGCGAGCAGGGGGCCGGGAATCACGCGGACGAACTGGAGCTGCGTGTTGGGATAGGTGAGGTCGAAGGCCACGCCGTAGAGGTCTGTGACCTGGCTCGCCCGCAGCTCCAGCACGAGCGTGGTGGCGGTGGTAGCCGCGCCGCTCGCCAGGAAGAGGGTGTTCGCCCCCGCGCTCCCCTGGGGTGTGAAGACGAAGCCGGCCGGCGGAGGCGGTGGGGGTGTGGGCTCGGTGGGTGTGCCGCCACCGCCTCCCCCTCCTCCACCGCCGCAGGCCGCGAACAACGGAAAAGCGGCGAGCACCAGAACGGCGACGAGGGCCTCGAGCCTGCAGCTCAAACGGGGACCTCGTGTTGAAGCTCGGCGAGCTTCTTGAGCTGGCGGCGGACCCGCTCCTTGCGGAGGCCCCGGAGGTGGTCGGTGAAGAGGATGCCGTCCAGGTGGTCCACCTCGTGGCAGATGGCCCGGGCCAGGTAGTCCACGGCCTCCAGCTGGAAGGGTTTGCCCGCGAGGTCCTGGGCGCGCACGAGGATGGCGATGGGGCGGTCCACCTTGTCGGTGATGCCGGGGAGGGAGAGGCAGCCTTCGACGTCGGTCTCCAGCCCTTCGCGGCGGACGATCTCGGGGTTGATGAGAACCATGAGCTGGGTGGGGTCCTCCCCCACCGAGACGTCGACGACGGCCATGCGCAGGTCGGAGCCCACCTGGGGGGCGGCGAGGCCCACGCCGGGGGCGGCGTGCATGGTCTCCACCATGTTGCTGGCGAGCTTGCGGAGCCGGTCGTCGAACTCTTCGACCTTGCGGGTCTTCACGCGCAGGACGGGGTCGGGATAGATACGGATGGGCAGAATGGCCATGGATTCAGGCTGGGCTTCTCAGGCGCCGCACGATGGCGGCGACGTCGCGGTCGAAGTGCTGCTCGCGCAGCGTTTCCAGAAACCCGCGGGGATCGGAGTTGCCGACGAGGCACTGCTCCAGGCCCGGGCGGGCGAGCTTCAGGGCGGTGACGGGCTCCAGGGTCTTGTAGGTGGCGGGCCAGACGCCCCGTTCCAGCAGGGCCGCCTCGCCGAGCATGTCGCCCGAGGCGAAGCTGCGCACCGCCATGGCACGCCCACCGATCTCGATGGAGGCCTCGACGACGCCCGTGACGATCAACAACAGGAAGCCCTCCTGACTTCCCTCCCGCGCGACCACCGCCTGCGGCTCGAAGCGCAGGAGCTCCATGGCGGAGAGGAGGCGCTTGAGCTGCTCGCCGTTGAGGCGCTGGACCACGATGCTCCCCACCAGGTGGTGCCAGAGGCGCTTGAGCTCCAGGGCCGAGGTGCCGGCCTGGGTGCCGCCGGCCTGCCGCAGGCCTTCGAGGGCGAAGGCGCGCACGCTCTCCATGCTCTTCTCGCGCTGGAGCCGCTCGATCTTGAAGCGCAGGGTCTGGTCCAGGGGGGCCAGCTTCATGGCCTTGGAAAGGAGGGCGATCCCCTTGTCGTGGAAGCCGTCCGCGGCGTACTCCTCGGCCACGTAGACGAACTCGTCCACGGCTTTGCTGTAGCGCTGGAGCTGGCTGTAGACCTCGGCCAGCTTGAGGTGCGAGTGCAGGTCGGAGGGATTCAATTTCAGGCGCGCCTGAAGCTTGGCTTCCGCCTCGTCGTAGCGCTCCAGAACGATCAGGTCGTCGATCGTGTAGTCCGCCGGCTCCTGCTGCTGCTTCTTGCCACCACCGAACCACTTCATCGCCAAGGAGACCTCCTGGAAGGATACCGGCGGGAGGGGGTCCCGGGGGGGACGCCCATGACTCCTGGGGTGGACACCGCGCGGCTTCCGAGCGCGCCCATTATGCCGCAAAACAGGGCCGCCCAAGCTTGAAATACAGGGAAGCTCACGAATGCAGAGAGGGGAATACCCGGGGTGGTCCGGAAGTTGCTGAATACAGAGGGCGAGGGTATCGTCCCTACCATGGAGATCAAAAACCAATGAACGCTTTTGTGAAGAAGCTTGCGTTCTGCCTCTCGTTCGCCCTTGGGCTCGCCGCCTTGGCGGTTCCCGCCTCCGCGGCCTCGGAAACCGGCAGTTATGGCTATCTGAGCGTGGTGGAAGGCAGTGCCACGCTGATGCAGTCCGGCACGGAGGAGCGCTCCGCCGCCGAGATCAACCAGCCCGTGCTGGCGGGAGACCGTCTGTGGGTCCCCGACCGGTCGCGGGTCGAGATCCTGCTCGCCGACCGCAACATTCTGCGGGTGGACGGCGGCAGCGAGCTGGTCCTGGAGCGCCTGGCCGCCTCGCCGGACGGCCACGACCGGGCGACCGTCGTGCGGTTGCTCGAAGGCAACCTGCAGCTCATCGTCACCCAGGATTCGCTGGGCGACGAGCTGCCGCGCGTCGAAACGCCCAACGCGACGATCTACCCGCAGGATTTCGGCACCTACCGCGTCACCGCCGACCGTCAAGGCTGGAGCGAGGTCGTGGTACGGCGCGGCATCGCCGAGGTCGTAACGGAGGATGGCAAAGAACGGGTGCGGGCTGACGAAGAAGCCATTATTGACGACGAAGGCGATGGCGACCGTTACGAGGCCATCGAGGTGCGCGAAGCCGGCGGCTTCGACACCCTGGAGCGCTGGGCCCGCCAGCTGGACGACGACTACTCGTCCTACGCTTCCGACCGCCTGTCCAACGTGGACGACAACCTGCGCTACGCCGCCCGCCCGCTGGCCCGCTACGGCGACTGGGTCTACGTGGACGGCTCGCCCTACTGGCGCCCGCGCGTGGCGTCCGGCTGGCGCCCGTACTACCAGGGGCGCTGGGTCTACACGCCGGCCGGCCTGACCTGGCTCTCCTCCGAGCCCTGGGGTTGGGTGCCCTACCACTACGGGAGCTGGGACTACCTGCCCACCTACGGCTGGGTCTGGCAGCCGGGCTACGTGTGGTCGCCCGCCTGGGTGTACTGGTACTGGGGTCCGAGCCAGGTGGGCTGGTGCCCGACCGGCTACTACACCCGCTACTACGGGTCGCGCTTCGGCGTGGGCTTCAACTTCCGCTACGGCGTCTACGGCTGGGCGGGAGGCGACTGGGGCCACTTCGGCCACTGGAACTTCGTCAACTCGAGCTACTTCGACTACCGGGACGGCTATCGTGACGGCCGCCGCGACGGGTACCGGCAGGGCTACTGGGATGGCCGGCGCGACGTGCCGCGCTATGCCGTGCCGACCGGCGGCCACAGCGGCCCGCTGGGCCGGGGGATCATCACGACCGACACCCGGCCGCTCAAGCCCGGCACCTGGAAGAACCCGGACGAGGTGCTGCGCACCCTCCGTGGAGGCCGTGCGGGAGAAGACCTGCCGGACGTGACCTCCTTCATCGCCCGCAAGCCGGTGCTTCCCTCCAACGTGCTGCGCACGGTGAGGAACGACGGCAACGCCAACCTGGACGGCACGCCGCTCAAGCCGAGCACCCTCGGCCGCGACCGGCGCTCAGCCGGCGGCGCCCAGCCCGGAGACCGGGACTGGAACAACGGCCAGCCCGGCAAGCCGCGGGTCGTCTTCGGCGACGGCGGTGGCAGCTCCCAGGGCGCGAGCCCGAACGGCCGGAACGACCGGGGAACCCAGCTCCCCTCGAAGCCGGAGGTCCGTTCCGGCGGTGCCACGGGCTCCGGGACCACGGGAACGGACGGCAGCTCGTCGAGCGGCCGGCCGCGCATCGTGATCGAAAAGCCGGTGCCCTCATCGCGGGGAAACGATCCGGTCGTCCGCGAGCGGCCCGGCCGCCCGGAGCCCGAGTCGGACGGCGGAGCCCCCCGGCCTCGCCGCGTGGAGACCGACGGCAAGCCGAGCGTGCGTCCCGGCGATTCGTCCTCGGGGAGCGCGCCGGTCGTCCGCGAGCGGCCCAGCCGGCCGGCCCCGGAATCCGACGGCGGCTCGCCGCGGCCGGACCGGACCCGTTCCTCGTCCGAGGATCGGCCCCGGGTCGAGGAGCGGCGGGTGGAGGAGAAGCCGCAGGTCGACCGGGATCAGGTCCGGCGCCAGATCGAGGTCGAGCGCCAGCAGCAGGACCGGGAGCGGCAGCAGCAGAGCCGTGACCGGGAGCCCGTCCGCGAGCCCGTGGCTCGGGAAAGGTACGAGCGGCCGCGGGAGACCCCCTACGTCCGCCCGGAGCCGAGCCGCCGCGAAGAGCCCCGGGTCGAGCCCCGCCCGGAGCCGAGCCGGCGCGAAGAGCCCAGGGTGGAGCCCCGGGTCGAGCCGGAGCGGTCCCGCAGCAACGACAACGGGGACAACGGGGACAACGGGAATGACCGCGGGAACGACCGTGGCAACGACCGTGGCAACGATCGGGGGAGTGACCGGGGCAACAACAACCGGGGGAACGACCGGCCCCAGGTCAAAGAGCGGCGTCCGCCCGCCTGACGGACCCCTCTCCAGCCCCCTTTCTCACGAACGGCCGGCGCGAAACGCCGGCCGTTCCCATTTCGCGGCTACAATTCCCCATCCCATGCGTTCCGCCTTTCTGTATCGCATCCTCTTCATCCTCTACTGCGTCGAGGCCGGGACCTTCCTCGTGCTGGCGCCCTGGAGCCCGCTCTGGGACCGGACGCTGGTCCAGGTCCAGCTCGACCTGGTGCGCACCACGGGCCTCCACCCCGTCTTCCGGGCGGCGGTCACCGGCTTCGGGCTGATCCACCTGGTCTGGGGCGCCCACGACCTGGACGAGCTCATCTTCCGGCGCAAGCTCCGTGCTCCCGACGTTTAGCCTCCTCGCCATCAGCGACCGCGCTTCGCTCTCCTTCTCCTTGGACGAGTGGCTCCGCGCGCTCAGCTCTTCCGAAATCGCGGTGCAGATCCGTGAGAAGGATCTGGAAGACCGCCCCCTCTGGGCGCTCACCCGCCGGGCCCGCGCGCTTCGGCCTGCCCCGGCGCGCCTGCTGGTCAACGGCCGGCTGGACGTGGCCCTCGCGGCCGGAGCGGACGGCGTCCACCTCCCCTCGGACGGCGTGCCGGTGGCGGCCTTGAGGCGACGTTTCGGCCCGGCGTGCTCATTGGCCGCTCCACCCACCGGATCGAGGAGATCGGGCAGGCGTGGGCCGACGGCGCGGACTACGTGACCTACGGCCCCGTCTACGAGACGCCGGGCAAGGGGGCTCCCGTGGGGGTGGAGGGATTCGCGCGGGCGGCGGCGTCCGTGCCCGGCTTTCCCGTCTTTGCTTTGGGAGGGGTTACACTACCGCGGTTCCAGGAGCTGGCCCGTGCCGGTGCCGCGGGGGTCGCGGCGATCCGGCTGTTTCAGGAGCTTCCGGACCTCGCCCGGGTGGCAAGGGCTGCCCGCGAGCATTTTCCCGGCCTTTAGAATCTTCCCGGCTTGTAGGAGAGGACGCGTGACTCAGGAATCCCGGCTCGGCAAGCTCCGCTATCTGCTCGTCTCCTTGGGCGTGCTCGTCCTCGACCAGTGGACCAAGTGGCTGGTGGAGGCCCATCTCCCCCATCATTCGGCCCAGGAGATCATCCCCGGCTTCCTGAACCTGACCCACGTGCGCAACACCGGGGTGGCCTTCGGCCTCTTCGCCTCCGAGGGCGGCGGCAACGGCCTCCTGCTCACCATCCTGGGCCTCGGCGCGCTGGTGGCGGTGAGCATCTACTTCTGGTTCACCCCTTCGCGGGACCGCATGCTGCTCACGGCCCTGGCCCTGGTGGTGGGGGGCGCCGTCGGCAACCTCATCGACCGGGTGTCGAGCGGTGCCGTGACCGACTTCGTGGACCTTTACGTGGGGGTCCACCACTGGCCGTCCTTCAACATCGCGGACAGCGCCATCTCGGTGGGTATCGTGCTGATGGCCATCGACAGCTTCCGGCCGCACCACCGGCGCCAGGCCCAAGACGTCCCCGCCGCGGCCACCGCGGGCACGGCGGCCGATTGAGCCTCGCCGGATCGGCCTGGGAGGTCGGGGAAGGGGCTGGCGAGCGGCTCGACCGCCACGTCGCCGCCCGCTTGGGCGCCGCCCGCAATCAGGTCCACCGCTGGATTGAAGAGGGGCTCGTCACCGTCAACGGCCGCGAGGCCAAGCCCTCGGCGGCCCTGGCGGCCGGCGACCGCGTCGAGTGCCATCCCCCCGAGCCCAAGGAGGAGCGGGTCCTCCCCGAGCGGGGCGACCTGCGGGTGCTCCATGAGGATGCGGACGTGGTGGTGATCGACAAGCCGGCGGGGCTCACCGTCCACCCCGGGGCGGGCAGGGCGACGGGCACGATGGCCCATTACCTGCTGGACCGCTATCCCGAAATGGCGGGCGTGGGCGGCCCCGGCCGGCCGGGCATCGTCCACCGGCTCGACCAGGGGACGAGCGGCGTCCTCGTGGTGGCCCGCACGGCGGAAGCCTACGCGCGGCTGGCCGAGGCCTTCGCCTCCCGGGACGTCAGCAAGCGCTACCTCGCCATTGCCTACGGCACGCCCTCCCCCGCCGCCGGCACCATCGAGGCCGCCATCGGCCGGCACCCCCAGAAGCGCCAGGAGATGACCGTCCGTACCAGCGGCCGGCCGGCGCGCACGGGCTACCGGACCGTGGCCGCCCACGCGGGAATCTCACTGATTGAATTGGATCTCGCGACCGGCCGCACCCACCAGATCCGGGTGCACCTGAAGCACCTCGGCCATCCCCTGGTGGGCGATCCGGTCTACGGTGAAGCGCGCTGGAAGAACCTTCTCCGGCCGACACAGGCCCCGTTGCGGGACTTCCCCCGGCCAGCCCTCCACGCCTGGCGGCTGGCCTTCAAACACCCCCGGACCGGTGAGCCCCTCAGCTTCGAGGCGCCGGTGCCGGAGGATCTGCGGGAGCTGTGGAAGTCGGTGACGGGCGCCGCGTTCCCTCGCGGGACGGCTGCTGCCCCTTCATCTCCACACTCCCCTTGAAGAAGGCCCCCTCGGAGATGACGATCCGCGGCGCGGCGACATCCCCTTCGAGGCTGCCGGTCGGCGCCACCTCCACGCGGTCCGAGGCGGTGACGTTGCCCACCACCCGGCCGGCGATCCGCACCGTGGGCGCCGTGACGGGGCCGACGACGGAGCCTTCCGCCCCCACCGTCACCGCGGCGTCCAGCCGCACCTCCCCTTCCACCTCGCCGTCGATCAGGAGCTCGGTCGAGCCCGTGACCTCGCCCTTGAGCCGGGTGCCGGGAGCCACGTGGGTGAGGCGGCGCCTCTGGGAAGAGCTGGAAGATGCGGAGGGGCCTCCAGGGGAGGCCGGGGCGGACGAAGGGTTGTCTTTACGGAAAATCGCCATGGGCTCAGAGATTTAGAGGGAGTCAAATGGAGCGGGCAACGGGACTCGAACCCGCGACATCAAGCTTGGGAAGCTTGCACTCTACCAACTGAGTTATGCCCGCCCGGTGATTCGAGCGAAAAGAAATCTAGCCGAGCGGCGCAACGGGGTCAAGGGGGCGTTAGAATCCCCCTCCCGAACCGCAGGTCCCGTTCAAGGAGAGGATGGATGAAAATCGGCATCGGCTCCGATCACGCCGGATACCGTTACAAGGAGGAGATCAAGAAGCTCCTCACCAAGCTGGGTCACGAGGTGAAGGACTTCGGCACCAAGTCGGAGATGACGGTCGACTACCCCGCCTTCATCCGGCCGGTGGCCGAGGCGGTCGCGCGGGGCGAGCTCGAGCGCGGCGTCGTGCTCGGCGGCTCGGGCAACGGCGAGGCCATGGTGGCCAACCGGGTCAAGGGCGTCCGCTGCGCGCTCTGCTGGAACGAGGAGTCGGCCCGGCTCGGGCGGGCGCACAACGACGCCAACGTGATCTCCCTCGGGCAGCGGATGATGACGATCGAGACGGCCCTGGAGATCGTCCGCGTCTGGCTCGACACCCCCTTCGAGGGCGGCCGCCACGTCCGGCGCATCCAGATGATCGACGAGCCGTGACGAACCCTCACCCCCCGGCCCCCTCTCCCGCCCCTCCTTCCTCCCCGCCGTGGAGAGGGGGAGACGGCAGATATGAGGCACTGAAGGCGGCGCTGGGTCCGGACCGGGTCCGCACGGGCGAGGTTCTCGCTCCCTACACGACCTTCCGCATCGGCGGGCCGGCCGACCTCTACTACGAGGCCGGGAACGCGGACGAATTGGCGCGGGCCCTCCTCGCCGCCCGGGAGCACGGAGTGCCCCACTTCCTGCTCGGCCTGGGCGCCAACATCCTGATCGGCGACCGGGGTTTCCGGGGGCTGGTGATCCGGAACCGGGCTCGCGGGACGGAATTCTTCCCCGACGCCCCCAGTGGACACCGGCTGCGCGCCGAGAGCGGCGCCGTGGTCTGGCCGGACCTCATCGAGGAGGCCGTCGCGCACGGCCTCTCCGGGCTGGAGCACTACGTGGGCATCCCCTCGACCGTGGGCGGAGCGCTCTGGCAGAACCTCCACTTCCTCTCCCCCGCCCCGGCGCGCGAGCGGACGATGTTCATCGCCGAGGTCACCCGGGAGGCGGAGATCCTCACCGCCGAGGGCGAGCGGCGGACGGTGCCGGCCGAGTACTTCCAGTTCGGCTACGACACCTCGATTCTTCACCACCGGCCGGACGTGGTGCTCTCCGCCACCTTCGAGCTCGAGCCGGCGGAGCCGGAGCACATGCGGCGGATCGTCGAGGAGAACCTCCAGTGGCGGCGCGAGCGCCACCCTCCCCTCGACACCGAGCCGAGCGCCGGCTCCATCTTCAAGAAAATCGAGGGGATCGGAGCCGGCCGGCTGATCGACGAATGCGGCCTCAAGGGCACCACCCTCGGCGGCGCCAGGGTCACCCCGCGGCACGCCAACATCTTCATCAACACGGGCAACGCCACGGCGGCGGACGTACGGGCGCTCATCGCCCACGTGCAGGAAGTTGTCGAGGAGAGGACGGGCTACCGACTGGAGCCCGAGATCTCCTTCATCGGCGAGTTTTGAGCTTCTCCGTATTCTTCCATCATCACCTGGGCCACCACCGCCGGGTCATGCCGCTCCCGGCGCGCCCGCTTCCCCGCTTCCACCAGGCAATCCATCAGGGCGGGCTCCCCGTGAAGGCGCGAAAGGGCGGCCGCAAACTCTCCGGCATCGCGCGCCACCAGGGCCTCCCGGCCGTCCTGGGCCTCCAGCCCCGCGAGAGCGGCCGGTGTGGCCACCACCGGCACGCCGCGAGCCCAGGCCTCCAGGATCTTGATCCGCACCCCGGAGGCGATCCGGAGCGGCACCACGAGAATGGAGCCCGGAGCGTAGACTTCCCCGCTGTCCCCGGGCGATTCGTGGATGGCGACACTCGGATCCGCCGCCGCCAGATCCGTTCCGAACAGGTGGAGCACGGCGCCCGGCAGGGCGGCGCGGACGGCAGGCCAGACCTCCCCGGCGAACCAGGCCGTGGACTCCTCGTTGGGGAGCCACCCCCGGCTGCCGAAGACCACCACGGGCGGGCCGCCGGCCAGCCGGCCCATCCCCGAAGGAAGATCCGGGAAAGGCGCGCGCACGACTTCAACCCGGCCACCACCCGCTAAACCCCGCAGCCGGACGGCGTCTTCACCCGTGAGCGCCAGGGTGACGGCCGCGCGGCGCACGGCTTCCCCTTCCCAGGCCGCCAGCTTCGCCGCCTCCCGCCGAAGAAGCCAGCCCTTGAGCCCCCTCCCCCGCCGGGCCGTCTCCGCCCAGAGATCGCTCTCCACGTTCTGAGCCCGCAGCACCACCGGAATCCCCTTGGCGAACGCGGGCCCGGCCTGCGGCAGGGCCTGAAGTTGCTCAGCATGAACAAGATCGAAGCGCTCCGCCACCAGGAGCCGCTCCACTTCTCTCTGCACGGCGGGCAGGCGGTGGCGCGCGATCGACAGAGGCGCGCCTCCGGAGCGCAGCAGCGCCAGAGCCGGCGGCAGCGGGGCGGCCGGCACCAGCCGGGGGCGGCACCAGGGCGACAGCTCGCGGGAGACCCGGCCAAGGTCGAACCGGGTGGGGTCGACGGGGGCCACGAGCGTCAGCCGGCACCCCGCGGCTGCCAAGGCTTCGAGGGTGTTGAGGAGCAGGAACCGGCCGCCGTCGACGGGCGGCCAGGGGGCTTTGGTGGCGAGGACCAGGACGTTCATGAGGGGCTCAAAAGGGGGCCAAAACTCACACTACCGTTTTAAAAATGTCGAAGCGAGACAAATCGGGCTCCGCAAACCCGCGTACTTGTTGACTTCTCCTGAATTACCAAAATTTTTCCGTCTTATCGGGGCACTATGCTAGCCCGATCCACAGCAGCCACGCCATGGGGTATTGAAGCACGCCCCGTCCAGATCGAGGTCGACGTTCAGAACGGCCTCCCGCAGGTCCAGATGGTGGGTCTTGCCGACGCCGCGGTCCGCGAGAGCCGCGAGCGGGTGCGCGCCGCCATCAAGAACTGCGGATTCGATCTGGAACCCAAGTCCATCATCATCAATCTCGCTCCCGCCGACCTCCGCAAGGAGGGCAACCACCTGGACCTCGCGATCGCCCTGGCGATGCTGGTGGCCTACGACCACCTGCCGCAGGAAGCGCTCACCGGCCGGCTCATCTGCGGCGAGCTCGGGCTCGACGGGGCCATCCGCTCCGTGCGAGGAGGCCTCGCCATCGCCGACCTCAGCAGCCGGCTCGGCCTGCGGGAGGTGCTGCTGCCGGCGGCCAACGCGCCGGAAGCGGCGGCGCTCGCGGCCCTGCCGGTCATCGGCCTGCGAGGCCTGGCCGAAGCCGTTCACCACCTGACGGGAGCCGACCGGCTCTCCCCCGTGCCGCCGCCGCCGTTCACCGCCGAAATAGTGAGCGAGGCCCCCGATCTCTCTGAGGTGAGAGGACAGGAGACCGCCAAGCGCGCCCTGGAGGTGGCCGCGGCCGGCGGGCACAACCTCCTCTTCCTGGGACCTCCCGGTTCGGGCAAGACCATGCTCGCCCGGCGTCTTCCGGGCCTCCTGCCGCCCCTCACGCTGGCGGAGTCGATCGCCGTCACCAAGATCCACTCCCTGGTGGCCGAAGAACCGCCGGCCGGCCTCCTCCTCCAGAGGCCGTTCCGAAGCCCGCACACCGGCACCAGCACGGCCGGCATGATCGGCGGCGGCAGCAACCCGCGGCCCGGCGAGGCGAGTCTGGCTCACAACGGCGTCCTCTTCCTGGACGAGCTTCCCGAGTTCCGGCGCGACACCCTGGAAGCCCTCCGCCAGCCGCTCGAAGAAGGAAGCGTCAGCGTGGTCCGCGCCCGCGCCCGGCTGGTCTTCCCAGCCCGCTTCTCCCTCCTGGCCGCGATGAATCCGTGCCCTTGTGGCCATTTGGGAGATCCACGATACGCGTGCCGGTGCCCTCCTCCGCTGATCGAGCGCTACCGGGGCCGGGTCTCGGGGCCGCTCCTCGACCGCATCGACCTCCACGTGGAGGTACCGGCGGTGAGCCTCAAGGAGTTGCGCTCCTCGGCGGGAGAGAGCACGGAGACCGTGGCCCGCAGGGTGACGGCGGCCCGGGCCTTTCAGTTGGACCGCTTCGGCCCTCAAGTGGCGACACCCTGCAACGCCGCCATGGGGCCGGAGCCGCTCCGCCGCTTCTGTGCCGTGGACGGGTCCGGACGGGCACTCCTCGACGCCGCCTTCGAGAAGCTCGGCCTCTCGGCCCGCGCGCTCGACCGCGTCCTCAAAGTGGCCCGCACCATCGCCGATCTTGCGGGGAGCGATTCCATCCGCTCCTCCCATCTCGCCGAGGCCATCCAATACCGGAGCCTCGACCGGAGGGTCGCGGGATGAGGCTCCTCCGCCTGGCCAAAGGAAGATGGGAGGTTCTGGCGGTCCTGGACGGCCGGGGCCGCTGCCCGGTGCTCGACTTCCTCGGCGAGCTCAACGGTGACCTCCGGCCCACCCGGGAGCTTCTGAACGTCTCGTTGCGCGTCTACATGCCGCTCGAAGGCCCGCCCACCGCGGGAGCCAGCCTCTGCAAACCGCTGGAGGATGGCCTTTTCGAGCTTCGCCGCCAACCGGACGGGCCGAAGCCGAGAGTCCTCTTCTTCCAGGACGGCACCCAACGGATCGTCTGCACCCACGCCTTCTCGAAGCCCGATGCGTCGCGCTCCCAGGTCGACCACGCCCGCGGCCTGCGCCAACAGTACTTCGCGACCAAGCTCCGCGAGGAAATCGAGGTCATCGAAGAGGAAACCTCTGGACATTCGCTAACAGGAGAGTTAACATGAAGCTCGTCCGAATCGCCCGTGGAGAGTGGGAAGTCCTGGCGGTGCTGGATTCCAGGGAACCGTGCCAGGTTCTTGATTTCCTCGCGGACCTCAATGGACCGGAGAAGGTGGCGGCGGCGGGAATGTTGTGGCTTCTCAAGAAGATCGTGCCGAGGACCGGCCCGCCCCGCACCGACATTCTCTGCAAGTCCTTGGGAGAGGGTGTGTTTGAGTTTCGGAAGCAGCCGAAGGGCAAGAAGCTTCGGGTCCTCTGGTTCTATGGTGGCTCGGCGGTGATCGTCTGCACCGCCGCGTTCAAGAAGGCGGAGAGAACGCCGCGCGTGCAGCTCGACCAAGCGCGGTTCCTGTGCAAGCAGTACTGGGTCGCGAGGTCGCGTGGCGAGCTCGAGATCCTCGATCCCAAGGAGGGCGAACCATGAGCCTTGCGAAATACCGGGAATTCCTCGAACAGGTCGAGACCTCCCCCGACTACTGGCACGAGGGTGCCGTCCTCGAATTCACTATGGACCTCCTGCGAAGGATGGAAGAGCAGAACGTCTCCCGTGCCGAGCTCGCCCGGCGGATGGGAACCTCCCGGGCCTACATCACCAAGCTTTTGGGAGGCGACGCCAACTTCACGCTGTTGACCATGGTGAAGCTCTCCATGGCGGTCGGTGGAGCCCTGCACCTGCACATCTCCGACCGGGAGGCCACCACCCGTTGGCAGGACACCCTGCCTCGCCAGGCTAAGGCCGAAAAATCCGAGCCCAATCCCGAGCGGCGAGCCGCCCAGAGCTAGCCCAAAGGCGCCGGGGCCACCCGGCGCCCTTTTACCTTTTTACCTGCTCAAATGGCCCTCACGCATGCTGATTTGCCATATTTTATTTCCCTATTGACATCGCAGGACCAAGGCCTACAATACGCAGGCACACAGCAGTAGCTTATTGCCGTCACTGGCGTCCAGATCCTTTCTGGCTCTCCTTATAAAGAGATTCATGGCAAAACGGCACCACACGATCATCCTGATTCCCCACGCGCACGCCAAGCTGCGCAAGTGGCAGGTCACCAACCTCCAGATCGGGATGGCTGCCGGTGCGTTCCTCCTGCTGACCTTCGCCTCCGCGTTCTTCATCGGCTCCCACTTCAGCACCAAGGTCAACCCGGTCGAGATCGCTCGCCTGAAAAACGAGAACGACCGCCTGCGCAAGACCAACCTGACGTTCGAGTCGAGCCTTCAGAGGCTGCAAGGCCAGCTCACCGATTACGAGGACCGCACCCGGCAACTTGCCATCGTGGCCGGCGTCGAAAGCCTGGAGAGCAGCGCCGAGGCCGGCATCGGCGGCGGCACCACCGCCGACGAGGTCGAGCCGGGTGATCTGCCGGCCCTGGAAGACCGGGCCTCGGGGATCGCGGGTGCCCTGGATGCCGTGGAAGCGAAGCTCGACGAGCGTTTGCGGTGGATCTCCGCCACTCCGGCCATCACTCCCGTCAAGGGGATCTTCACCAGCGGCTTCGGCTACCGCAGCGACCCTTTGACTCACGGCCGCGGCGTCCACCAGGGCGTCGACATCGCCGCCGCCCCGGGCCAGCCGGTGCGGGCCAGCGCGGATGGCGTGGTCGTGCAGGCGGGCGAGATCGGTGGCCTCGGGCAGGCGGTCTTCGTCGCCCACGGCTTCGGCGTCACCACCCGGTACGGGCACATGTCCCGAATCGACGTCCGGCCGGGCCAGCGGGTCAAGCGGGGGGACGTCGTCGGACGGGTCGGCAACACGGGGCGCTCGACCGGCTATCACCTCCACTACGAGGTGCGGGTGGACGGCGCACCGGTCAATCCCCTGGCGTACATCCTCGACTCCGCCACGCCCTCCGGCGCTTCGTAGGGGCGCCTCTCCCTGAGCAGGGCCCCCTCGGGCGCACCGGAATCTTTCTGGTAGACTCCGGGTTGTAAGCTACCTTGACGCTCGGTTTCGAGCCTTCCCCGACCTTTAGCGAGACTTCGATGATCAACACGATTCTGACCAAGATTTTCGGCAGTCAGCACGACCGTGAAGTGAAGAAGATGCTGCCGATCGTCGCGGCCATCAACGAGATGGAACCGCGGATCAAGGCGCTCTCCGACGACGAGCTGCGCGCCAAGACCGTTGAATTCAGGGCCCAGCTCGAAGCCGGCGCCGCTCTGGACGACATCCTGGTGCCCGCCTTCGCGGTGGCCCGGGAAGCGGCTTGGCGCTCCGTCCACATGCGGCCCTTCGACGTCCAACTCATGGGCGGCCTCGTGCTTCACCGCGGGCGCATCGCCGAAATGAAGACCGGCGAGGGCAAGACGCTGGTGGCGACCCTTCCGGTCTATCTCAACGCGCTCGAAGGCAAGGGCGTCCACGTGGTCACCGTGAACGACTATCTGGCCAAGCGCGACTCCGACTGGATGGGCCGGATCTACCGCTTTCTCGGCCTCACCGTGGGCGTCATCCAGCACGACATGCCGGACGCCGACCGCAAGCGGGCCTATGCCGCGGACGTGACCTACGGCACCAACAACGAGTTCGGGTTCGACTACCTGCGCGACAACATGAAGTTCGAGCTGGAAGCCATGGTCCAACGCCCGCACCACTACGCCATCGTGGACGAGGTGGACTCGATCCTGATCGACGAGGCCCGGACACCGCTCATCATCTCCGGTCCGTCCGAGGAGTCGATCGACAAGTACTACCGGATCGACCGCATCATCCCCCGCCTGGTCAAGGGCGAGGAGATCGACGAAGGCGACGGCAAGAAGAGCACCACCGGCGACTACATCGTCGACGAGAAGGCGCACCAGGCGGCCCTCACCGACGACGGCGTGGAGAAAGTCGAGCAGCTCCTCGGCGTGCGCAACCTCTATGAGCCCGAGAACATGGAGATCCTCCACGGGGTCAACCAGGCCTTGCGCGCTCACGCCCTCTACCAGCGCGACGTGGACTACCTGATCAAGGACGGCAAAGTCGTCATCGTCGACGAGTTCACGGGCCGCATGATGCCCGGCCGCCGCTGGTCGGACGGCCTCCACCAGGCCGTCGAAGCCAAGGAAGGGGTCAAGATCGAGCGCGAGAACCAGACCCTCGCCACGATCACCTTCCAGAACTTCTTCCGCATGTACAAGAAGCTCGCCGGCATGACCGGCACGGCGGACACCGAGGCGGCCGAGTTCGGGCAGATCTACAAGCTCGACGTCACCATCATTCCCACCAACCGGGACATGGTCCGCGACGACCGCGGCGACCTCGTGTACCGCACGGCCCAGGAGAAATGGAGCGCCGTGGTCGAAGAGATCCGCGAGGCCCAGCAGAAGGGCCAGCCGGTGCTCGTGGGCACGGTGTCGATCGAGAAGAGCGAGATGCTCTCCAAGCTCCTCAACCGGCCGCCGAAGGTGCCGCATGTGGTGCTGAACGCCAAGTACCACGAGCGGGAGGCCTCGATCGTGGCACAGGCGGGGCGCAAGGGCGCCATCACCATCGCCACCAACATGGCCGGCCGCGGCACCGACATCCTTCTCGGCGGCTATCCCGAGGGGCTCGCCCGCTCCGAGGCCGATCCGGACACCGAGCCGGAGGCCTACCAGGAGGCCCTCGCCCGCTACACGGAGAGCTGCGTCCAGGAGCGCGAGGAGGTTCTCGCTCTCGGCGGCCTCCACATCCTGGGCACCGAGCGGCACGAGTCGCGGCGCATCGACAACCAGCTCCGCGGACGCGCCGGCCGCCAGGGCGATCCCGGCTCGTCCCGGTTCTACCTCTCGCTCGAAGACGACCTGATGCGGATCTTCGGCTCCGACCGCATCCAGGGGCTGATGGGGCAGCCTCGGCATGGAAGAAGGCGAGGCCATCGAGCACCGCATGGTCTCCCGGGCCATCGAGCGCGCCCAGACGCAGGTCGAGGGGCGGAACTTCGAGACCCGCAAGCACCTCCTCGAGTACGACGACGTGATGAACAAGCAGCGCGAGGCGATCTACAAGCTCCGCCGCGACACCCTCGAAGGGCGCGAAGGGCGCGAGTACGTCATGGGCGTGGCCGAGGACATCGTCGACGGCATGCTCGAGACCAACTGTCCGGAAAAGGCCGATCCCAGGATTGGAACTTGACCGGGCTGCGCACCGAGATGCTCGCCTACTTCAACATCAACGCCGGCGAGATGAAGCTCGACGAGCTCGGCATCGACGAGCTGCGGGAGACTCTGTGGACGGCCATCGAGAGGCGCTACCAGGAGAAGGAGTCGCGGCACGAGCCCGAGGTCATGCGCAGCTTCGAGCGGGCCATCATGCTTCACGCGGTGGACGTTGCCTGGAAGGACCACCTCCTCGCTCTCGACCACCTGAAGGAAGGCATCGGCCTGCGCGGCTATGGCCAGCGGGACCCGCTCCAGGAGTACAAGAAAGAGAGCTTCGACCTCTTCGAGATGATGAGCGAGCGGGTGGAGAACGACATCATCCAGCGGCTCTTCCGCTATGAGCCGGTCACCGAGGAGCAGATGATCGAGCAGCGCGCCCGCCAGCAGCGGACGGCTCCCAAGATCGAGCTCTCCGCCCCGCCCAAGGTCGAGGGGCAGAAGGCGCAGCCCTCCGTCAACCGCGAGGACAAGGTCGGGCCGCAACGATCCCTGTCCCTGCGGCTCGGGCAAGAAGTACAAGAAGTGCCACGGAGCGGCCGTGACGGTAGGGTAATGATCATCGTTTTACGAACAGGATCGGGGCGGCCTTACGGCCGCCCTTTCCTTAGGCGGCGTACCTGATATTCTCCACTAGCCACCTAGTAGCAGATCAATCGAGGAACCAGCACACGCATGATCGACTCCGCGCCGCGTCTCGCTCTGACCTTCGACGACATCTCGATCCTTCCGGGCCTCTCCGAGGTGCACCCGAACCAGGTCGACCTCCGGACCCAGGTCTGCCGCGGAATCGACCTGAACATCCCCATCCTCTCGGCGGCCATGGACACCGTCACCGCGTCGCGGCTGGCGATCGCCCTGGCCCAGGAAGGCGGGATCGGCATCGTTCACAAGAACCTCTCGATCGAGGCCCAGGCCGAGGAAGTGGACCGGGTGAAGCGCAGTGAGGCCGGAATGATCGTCGACCCGGTCACCATGCGGCCCGACCAGAGCATCCGCGAAGCTCTGAACGTGATGGCCAGCTACAAGATCTCCGGAGTGCCGGTGACCGATGCCGAAGGGCACCTGGTCGGCATCCTCACCAACCGCGACCTCCGTTTCGAGGAAAAGCTGGACAAGACGATCGGCGAGCTGATGACCAAGGAAGACCTGGTCACCGTGCCCGAGGGGACGACCCTGGAGCAGGCCAAGGCCCAGCTCCACCAGCACCGCATCGAGAAGGTCCTCGTGGTCGACGGCGCCGGCAACCTCAAGGGGCTGATCACGGTCAAGGACATCCAGAAGGCCATCCAATACCCCATGGCCTGCAAGGACGAGCTTGGCCGGCTGCGGGTGGGTGCCGCCGTGGGTGCCGCGGGCGACTACCTGGAGCGGGCCGCGGCCCTGGTGCGGGCCAAGGTGGACCTCCTCGTTCTCGACTCTTCCCATGCCCACAGCCGTGGTGTGCTCGACGCCGCGGCCCGGCTGCGCGAGACGCTTCCCCGAGGTCAAGCTGGTCATCGGCAACGTGGCCACGGCCGAGGGGACCCGCGCCCTCATCGAGCGCGGCGCCGACGCCGTCAAGGTCGGCATCGGCCCCGGGAGCATCTGCACCACCCGCATCGTCACCGGCGCGGGCGTCCCCCAGGTCACGGCGATCACGGACTGTGCCCGGGTGGCCGAGGAGCACGGCGTGCCCGTCATCGCGGACGGCGGCATCAAGTTCTCCGGCGACGTCACCAAGGCCATGGCCGCTGGGGCCAAGTCGGTGATGATCGGCTCGCTCTTCGCCGGCACCGAGGAGAGCCCGGGCGAGACCATCCTCTACCAGGGCCGCACCTTCAAGGCCTACCGGGGCATGGGCTCCCTCTCCGCCATGGCCAAGGGGCAGCGCCGACCGCTATTTTCAGGAAGGGGACGGCTCCCTCTCCAAGCTGGTGCCCGAGGGGATCGAGGGGATGGTTCCCTACAAGGGGAGCGTTCACCAGATGCTGCCTCAGCTCACCGGCGGCCTGCGCTCCGGCATGGGGCTCGCCGGCTGCGCCTCCATCGAAGAGCTGCGCACCAAGGCCCAGTTCGTCCGCATCTCCGCCGCCGGCCTCAAGGAAAGCCATGCCCACGACGTGGTGATCACCAAGGAAGCGCCGAATTACTGGGTGGAGCGATAGGCAGCGACCGAGGCGCCAGGGCTGCGGTCACCAACTGCTCGACGAGCCGCCGCCGCCGAAGCTGCCACCGCCGCCCGAGAAGCCGCCGCCGCCGCCGCCGCTGCTCCAACCGCCGCCGCCGCCCATGCCACTTCCGCCGGTCCACCAGCCTCCTCCACGGAAGCGCCCCGAGGTGGAGTGCTTCGGCAGAATCATCCGCAGGATCGGGAACAGCACGAGCCAGGCTCCGGCGGCGATGAGGCCCAGGATGGGGCTGTTGACGATCGAGCCCAGGATGAAGAAGACCGGCAGGAAGACCACGTAGACGACCCAGCTCCGGCTCCGGATGGCGTTCACGATGAAGGGGCCGAGCGCGAACAGGAAGATGAAGAGCCCCGGCCACTTCTCGTTTCCCCCTCCCCCGCCTCCCGAAGGCTGCTGGACCGGCGCCGGCTCGATCGCCTTGCCCTCGACCGTGCTGAGGATGGCCTTCACCCCGGCCTCGATGCCGCCGCCGAAATCCCCCTTCTTGAAGTAGGGGATGATGACTTCGTTCTGGATGACGCTGGTCTGCAGGTCCGTCAGCACCGGCTCCAGGCCGTAGCCGACCTCGATGCGCATCTTCCGGTCCGAATGGGCGACCAGGAGGAGCGCGCCGTTGTCCTTCCCCTTCTGCCCCAGGGCCCAGGCGCTGGCCACGCGGTTGGCGTAGCCCTCGATGTCCTCACCGTCCAGGGTCTCGACCGTGAGCACGGCGACCTGGTTGCCGGTCTGCTGCTCGAACTGGGCCAGTTGGGCCTCGATCCGCTGCTTCTGGTCGGGGGCGATCAGATTGGCTTGGTCGGTGACCCGCCCCTGAAGCGCCGGTACATCCCCCTGCGCAAAGCTGGAAACGGCAGCCAGGAAGAGTAGGAAAACGAGGCCGAGGCGCTTCCCAATCATTCCCGCTCCCGCCGCAGCTCGTCGCGCAGCTCGTTCCGGTCATCGGCACGGCGCTCGACCTCATGCTTCGTCAACAGCTCGCCGCATTCCCGAATCGCCTCCACCAGGGCCGGAGCAGGCCGCCCCCGCCGTATCTCCCCGGCAAGACGTGAGGTAATGGCCTCCCACTTCCCTTCCTCCACCTGCTGGTCGATTCCCGAGTCGGCCAGCAGCACGACCCGATGCTCGAACAGGGAGACGAAGAGAAGGATGCCCGTCCGGTCCCCCGTGTTGAAGACTTCCTGATCGAGGAAGGCGGCGCCGGCCCGGCGGCGTGTGCGGATCGCCAGGGTCTCCTCCCCCACCATCCACCGCCGGACCGGCGGCCACAGGGAGAAAACATAGCCGAGCCCCCCGCCCAGGGGAGCCGGCAGCGCGATCCACCAGTCGATCGGAATCCCCCAGACGTTGCTCCAGAGGTGGATGGCGAGCGCCACGAACGCCGCGAGGATGGCCCCCAGGGCCGCGCCTTTCCAGGTGGCGGCGGCGTACTCGTCGCTCCGGTCCACCACGTAGGGGACGATCTCCCCGGACGTCTTCTCCTCGGCCTCCCGTACGGCGGCCTGGATGGCGTCGAGGTCAGCCTGGGTGAAGAATCGGTCGGTGGTCATGGCGGTTATGGCGATGGCTGGGGGCCTCTGCCGCGATCCTATACCAGGAGAGGCCCTAGTCCCTGGGAATGGCCGAGCCGCGGTCGCGCTTCCTCTGACCCTGACGGCGCTTCTCCTCCACCCGGCGCGCCTTGGCTGCCCGGGAGGGGCGGGTTTTCTTGCGCGGCGCCTCTTCGCGGAGGTTCTCGCGGATCAGCTCGGCGAACCGCTCCACGGCGGCGTCCCGGTTGGCTCCCTGGGAACGGTGCTTCTGGGAGGTGACCTGGAAGACGCCGTCGCGCGTGATCCGCGTCGCCAGCCGCTCGCGCAGGCGGGCCTTCTGCTCCTCCGTGAGGCTGGCCGTGCCCGCGAGGTCGAACCGGAGGGTCACCCGGGTCTCCAGCTTGTTGACGTTCTGCCCTCCGGGGCCGCCGCTGCGCGAGGTCGTGAACGAGACCTCCTCGTCGGGGATGGCGAGATTGTCGCCGATCGGGATCATCTCTTCAGGTTCCCAGGTAAGATGCCTCCACGACAGGAGGTCTCGCGTATGCAAAAGTATCTTCTCCGCTCCGTCGCCACCGCTCTTCTCCTTTTCACCGCCTCACTTCCAGCGTTCCCGGCACAGCCTGGCTTTCTCGACCCTGAATTCGCCAAGGCGCCCTTCCCCGTGGCCGGCCAGGTCTCGGGCGTCACCGCCGAGCTGATCGCGAGCGACTTGGGCTCGATCACCGGCATCACCCACGCGGGCGATTCCCGCCTGTTCGTCACCCTCCGCAACGGCCGTATCCTGATCCGTGAGAACGGCGCCTTGCGCGCCCAGCCGTTCCTGGACGTCGGCAGCCTCATCACCACCGCGGGCGAGGGCGGCCTGCTCTCGACGGCGTTCCACCCCGGCTACAGGACCAACGGCTTCTTCTTCCTCAACTATACGAACACTTCGGGCCATACGGTCATCGCCCGCTACAAAGTCTCCGGGAACGACCCCAACCGGGCCGACCCCGCGAGCGGCTGGATTCTCATGGTGATCGAGCAGCCGTTCTCGAATCACAACGGCGGCCAGATCCAGTTCGGTGCCGACGGCTACCTCTACATCGGCATGGGCGATGGCGGCTCGGCCTTCGACCCCGCCTGCCGGGCCCAGAAGCCCGGCGAGCTGCTGGGCAAGATGCTGCGGATCGACGTCGACCAGAACGTCAACACGCCGCCTTTTTACGGCATTCCGGCCGACAACCCCTTCCGCGGCCCCGGCGATCCGGCGGACGAGGTATGGGCGAGCGGTTTCCGCAACCCCTGGCGCTTCTCCTTCGACCGCCAGACGGGCGACCTCTGGATCGGCGACGTGGGCCAGAACCAGCGTGAGGAGATCGACTTCCAGCCCGCCAATTCCAGGGGTGGCGAGAACTACGGCTGGAAGGTCATGGAAGGCACCCTCTGCCTCTCCGCCGACGCCTGTCCGGCCTCGACTCCCGGATGCAACTCGCAGGCCTTCACCCCACCCGTGCTGGAGTACTCCCACGACGGCCACTGCTCGATCACCGGCGGCTACGTCTACCGCGGCAGCCGGATCGACTCCCTCAAGGGCGCCTACGTTTTCGGCGATTTCTGCAGCGGAGTCATCTGGGCGGCCTTCCGCCAGGGGAGCGGCTTCACCATCCGCACCGTCCCCGCCCAGCTCGGCAACCTGACCACCTTCGGTGAGGACTCGGCCGGCGAGCTTTACGCGGGTACCGTCAACGGCCGGCTGGTCTTTTTCTCGGGCGGCGGCGGACCCGCCAACCGTGCGCCCCGGAGAGTAGGCCTTTACGACCCGCAAACCTCCCGCTTCCAACTGAAGCAGGCCAACACCGCCAACGCCCGGGTGGAGAGCTTCCGCTTCGGACCGCTGCGCAGCACCTGGCTGCCCGTCGCGGGTGACTGGAACGGCGACGGCTCCACCACCATCGGCCTCTATGATCCGGCCACCGGCATCTTCCGGCTCGAGAACAACCTCCGGGGCGGTGCGGCCGACATGATCCTCCAGGTCGCTTCCCCCAACCGGCGGGCGCTTCCCGTGGCCGGAGACTGGGACGGCGACGGCCGCGACACGGTGGGCCTCTACGACGTGGACACCGGCCGGTTTCTGCTCAAAAACTCCCTCACCGGCTCCGGCTTCGACGTCACCTTCACTTTCGGCACTCCAGGCCAGGCGAGAACGCCCGTTTCTGGGGATTGGGACGGCAACGGCACCGACGGCGTCGGCCTCTTCGATCCCGCGGCCTCCGTGTTCCGCCTGACGAGCTCCCTCACCGGTGGCAATCCGGATCTCCAGTTCCAGTTCGGACCCTCGGACCGTGGCTCGCTGCCGGTGACCGGCGACTGGAACGGCGACGGAACCGACGGCGTGGGTGTATATGATCCAGCCTCAGCCGTCTTCCGCCTCCGCAACGCCCCGGCGGCGGGCAACCCCGACGTGCAGTTCCGTTTCGGACCCCGGAACGGGCGCTGGAAGCCCATTGCCGGCGCTTGGTGAAAGTAGACCATTTCTTTCTGGAGGGATTTTGATGCTCTGCCGCCGTATCGCCATCTGCCTCTTCGCGTTGTGCATCGCCGGCGTCTCGGCGGCGTTCCCGCAGACCCCCGCCCCATCCACGGGGCCGTTCGTTTCCGCCGGCCCGCTGCAGGGCATCCGGCTCACCCAGGTCAAGCAGGATCTCACGGCCGTCACCTCGGTGGGCGGCACGGGGGCGGACTCCCGGCTGTTCGTCACCCTGCGCGACGGGCGCATCGTGATCCTCAACGGCACGGCGGTGCGCAAGCCGCCGTTCCTCGACATCAGCAAGCTGATCAACCTGGCGGATGAGGGGGGCCTTCTCTCCCTGGCCTTCCACCCGCGCTACGCGGCGAACGGCTTCTTCTTCATCTTCTACACCAACCGTGGCGGCGACTCCATCATCGCCCGCTACAAGGTCTCGGCGTCCGACCCCAACCGCGCCGACGCGGCGAGCGGCCGCACGCTGCTCAAGGTCTCCCAGCCGTTCAGCAGCCACAACGGCGGCCAGGTCAAGTTCGGGCCGGACGGCTACCTCTATGCCGCCTTCGGCGACGGCGGGGCCGCTTTCGACCCCAACTGCGCGGCCCAGAAGCCCACCAGCCTGCTCGGCAAGATGGTGCGCATCGACGTCGACCAGAACGTCTCGGCGCCCCCCTACTACGGCATCCCGGCCACCAACCCCTTCCGCGGACCGGGCAACCCCCCGGACGAAGTGTGGGCCAGCGGCCTGCGCAACCCCTTCCGCTTCTCCTTCGACCGCGAAACGGGCGACCTCTGGATCGGCGACGTGGGCCAGAACCAGCGCGAGGAAGTCGACTTCCAGCCCGCCGGCTCCCATGGCGGCGAGAACTACGGCTGGAAGCTCATGGAGGGCACCCTCTGCTCCACCTCCAACGCCTGCCCGGCCACCACCCCCGCCTGCGGCTCCACCGCCTACACCGCGCCCGTGCTGGAGTACGGCCACGGCCTCCTCTGCTCCGTGACCGGCGGCGTGGTCTACCGCGGCGCCCGCTTCCCTGAGCTTCGGGGTGCCTACGTTTTTGGCGATTTCTGTACCGGAACGCTGTGGGCCGCCTTCCGCGACGGCACGGCGCTCAAGGTCTACACCCTGGCCGACCGCGCCTCCCAGCTCACCTACATCGGCGAGGACGCCGCGGGCGAGCTCTACCTCGCGACACTTTCCGGACGCCTGTTCGTCCCTTCCCGCGGCACCGTCGCCGGCCCCACCGACCTCGCGGGCTTCTTCGACCCCGGCCCCTCCCAATTCCACCTCAAGAGGGAGAACACCGAGGCCGCCCCGGCGGACGTCTTCCGCTTCGGCCGCACCCAGAGCACCTGGGTGCCTTTGGCCGGGGATTGGAACGGCGATGGCAAGTCGACCCCCGGCTTCTACGATCCGGCCACCCAAGTCTTCCGCTTCAAGAATGGCCTTGGTGGCGGCGCCGCGGACGTCCTCTTCGCCGTGTCCGCTCCCTCGGCCAACGTAAAGCCGGTCGCCGGGGATTGGGATGGCGACGGCAAGGACAGTGTCGGCCTCTACGACGTGACCACCGGCATCTTCCACCTCGAGAACACCCTCACCGGCGCGGGATTTGACACCATGGTCACCCTCGGCACGCCGGGCCAAAACCTGCTCCCCGTCGCGGGCGATTGGGACGGCAACGGCACCGACACCGTGGGCCTTTACGATCCCGCCCTCTCCCAGTTCCTCCTCTTCGGCCTTGCTCCGAGCGGCACCTCCACCGTCCAGTTCGGCCCGGCCGGAGGCAACGGCCTGCCCGTGATTGGCGACTGGGACGGCGACGGCAAGGACGGCCTCGGCGTCTTCGACCCCACCACCGCCCTTTTCCGCCTCAAGAACCAGGCTTCCGCGGGCAACCCGGACCTGCAGTTCGGCGTGGGGGTCCCGAACCGTGCGTGGAGGCCGTTGGCGGGGGTTTGGTGAGGGGAGGCCGAACCCTCACCCCCTGGCCCCCTCTCCTCCCCGGCCTTCGGCCGGCCATAACCTTCCGCCCTCACCGGGAGAGGGGGAATTTGATCGGAAAGATGGAGGCCGTAGGGTGCGCTGTGCGCACCTTCAGCAACGGTCAGGGTGCGCACAGCGCACCCTACAAAGCTACAAAGCTTCCAAAGCCGGCCGGTTGACGGGTCTCTCGCGGCGCTCCCGCACCCGGAGCAGGCAGGCGGCCACGCATCGGATACCATGAGGATGGACAGAGATTCGAAAGGAGATCCTCGGGGATGTGCTTTTTTCGTCGCCGGCCTGAACGGCTCCGCCGTCTGGCCTCGTTCGCCTTCGTCGCCGTCCTCGGTGCCGTCGCCAGCCTCCCCGTTCAGGCGGCGGAAACGGCTTCCGACAGCCTGTACCGCACTCCCCCCCAGGCCCTGGTGGACCTCGTGGACGCGGCGCCCACGCCGGCGGTGTTCGCCGATCCCCGACGGGAGTGGCTGCTGGTGCTCGAACGGCCCGGCCTGCCCCCCATTTCGGAGCTTTCCGAACGGGAGCTGCGGCTCGCGGGCCAGCGCATCCGGCCGGGCAATGACGGGCGGAGCCGGGCAGGCTATTTCAACAGCCTCCGGCTGCTCGGCCTCTCCGACCTCGCCGAACGGCAGATCCTGGGCCTGCCGGAGGAAGCCCGTCTCCAAAACGTCCAGTGGGCGCCCGACGGCTCACGGTTCTCCTTCACCCACAGCCGCCCGGACGGCATCGAGCTGTGGGTGGCCGAGGTGGCGACAGGCCAGGCCCGGCGGGTGGTAGACGCCCGCGTGAGCCTCACGGCGGAGATTCCGCCCCAGTGGCTGCGCGACGGCCGGGCTCTCGTCTGCACCCTCGTCCCCGCCTCCCGCGGCCCCGAGCCCCCTCAACCACTGGTGCCCGCGGGCCCCGTGGTCCAGGAAAACACCGGCCGGCCGGCGCCGGCCCGGACCTTCCAGGATCTCCTCAAGAGCCCCTGGGATGAGGCCCTGTTCGAGCACTACCTCACCACCCAGGTGGCCCGCGTTTCGCTGGAGGGTCAGGTCACTCCCCTGGGCTCACCCGGCATGGTGTTCGGCCTCGTGCCCTCGCCGGACGGCCGGTACCTCCTCGTCCAGACCCTCCACCGCCCCTTCTCCTACCTCGTGCCCGCCTCCCGCTTCCCCCGGCGCACCGAGGTGTGGGACCTGGACGGGAAACCGGTGCACACCCTGGCCGACCGGCCGCTCCAGGAGGAGGTCACCTCCGCCCTCGACAGCGTCCCCGCGGGGCCGCGCGCCTTCAGCTGGCGGGAGGACGCCCCGGCGACCGTCTTCTGGGTGGAGGCCCTGGACGGCGGCGACGCCAACCGGGAGGCCGCCGAGCGCGACCGCCTCTTCCTCCTCCCCGCGCCCTTCCAGGGGAGCCCGGAGACCCTCGCCACCCTCGAGCAACGCTTTGGCGGCATCACCTGGGGAGACGGCAGCCTCGCCCTGGTCCAGGAGGCCTGGTGGAAGAGCCGCCGCACGCGCACCTGGCGGCTGCGGCCGGACGCCGCCACGGGACAAGGCGCCAAGGACCGGCCGGAGCTGCTCTTCGACCGCTCTTCCGAGGACCGCTACGCCGATCCCGGCACCGCGATGACCACCCTCAACTCCTGGGGCCGCCCCGTGCTGCGCACCGCCGGCGGCGGACGCATCCTCTTCCTCTCCGGCGCCGGTGCCTCCGCCGAGGGCGACCGGCCCTTCCTCGACGCCTTCGACCTGGCGGCCAGAAAAGCCCGGCGGCTTTTCCGCTCGGAGGCTCCCTGGTACGAGGAGCCCGTCGACTTCCTGGAAACCCAGGGGGAAGGGCGGCTGCTCCTCGTGCGGCGGGAGTCCGTGGCGGCGCCGCCGAACTACTTCGTGCGCGACCTGAAAAGCGGCAAGCTGCGAGAGGTCACCCGCTTCCCCCATCCTGCCCCTCAGCTCACGGGCCTCGGCAAGGAGCTGATCCGCTACAACCGGGCGGACGGCGTTCAGCTCTCCGCCACCCTCTACACGCCGGCGGGCTGGAAACCGGCGGACGGGCCGCTCCCCACGATCTTCTGGGCCTACCCGCAGGAGTTCAAGAGCGCCGACGCCGCGGGCCAGGTCAACACCTCGCCCTACCGCTTCGTCCGCCTCCGTACCGGCTCGCCGCTCCTCTGGCTCACCCAGGGCTACGCCGTGCTCGACAACCCCGCCATGCCCATCGTGGGCGAGGGCGACCAGGAGCCGAACGACACCTACGTCCAGCAGCTCGTGGCCTCGGCCCAGGCGGCCGCGGACGAGGTCGTGCGGCGCGGCGTGGCCGACCCGCGGCGCATCGCCATCGGCGGCCACTCCTACGGCGCCTTCACCACCGCCAACCTGCTCGCCCACTCGAACCTCTTCGCGGCCGGCATCGCCGAGAGCGGCGCCTACAACCGCACGCTCACGCCGTTCGGCTTCCAGGCCGAGGAGCGGGACCTTTGGAAAGCGGCCGGCACCTACATCGGCATGTCACCCTTCATGTTCGCGGACAAGGTCGACGAGCCCCTCCTCCTCATCCACGGCCAGGCGGACGACAACGCCGGTACCGACCCCATCCAGAGCGAGCGGTTTTTCAACGCTCTCAAGGGGAACGGCGCCACGGCGCGGCTCGTGCTGCTCCCCTGCGAGAGCCACGGCTACCGCGGCCGCGAGTCCGTGCTCCACGTGCTCTGGGAAAGCTCGGAATGGCTGGAGAAGTATGTGAAGAACCGGCCCCTCACCTCCCCTGCCCTCCTCTCCCAGCCCGCCTCCCAACCTGCCGGGGAGAGGAGGGAGAAAGACTAAAGGCAGGTTTTCGTCTCTTTCCCCCTCTCCCTGGCAGGGGTGGGTGGAGGGCCGGGAGAGGGGGCAGGGGGTGAGGGCCTACTTGAACTCCGCCGGCTCGATTCCGTACTGCTGCATCTTGTTGTAGAAATTCTTGTAGTCGATCCCCGCCGCCTTGGCCGCCTGGCTGATGTTCCCCCGGGCCTCGCCCAGGCAGCGGGAGACGTACTCCCGCTCGAACCGCTCGACCACCCGCTGCTTGGCCTCCCGGAAGCCGGAGCCGGCGGATTCCACCTCTCCGCCGCTCACCGGTACTCCCGGCAATAGCGGACGCAGCTCGCGCAGAGCGTCCGGCAGATGGGAAGGCTCAATCATGGGGCCTTCGGCCAACAGGATCGCCCGCTGGATCACGTTCTGCAGCTCGCGGATGTTGCCCGGCCAGTCGTGGGCCAGGAGCAGGGCCTCGGCCTCGGGCGCCAGCCGCTTTGCCCCCCGGCTTTCACTCAGGCGGCCCAGGAAATGGCGGATCAGGAGCGGCAGGTCCGACCGCCTTTCGCGGAGCGACGGCAGCCGCACCTCCACCACGTTCAACCGGTAGAGGAAGTCCTGGCGCACCTTCCCCTCCTTCACCAGCACGTTCAGGTCCCGGTTGGTGGCCGCCACGATCCGCACGTCCGCCCGGCGGATCTGCGTGCTGCCGATGCGCGAGTACTCGCCGTTTTCGAGCACCCTCAGGAGCTTCACCTGGAGGTGCGGCGCCAGCTCCCCCACCTCGTCCAGCAGGAGCGTGCCCCCTTCTGCCCGCTCGAACCAGCCCGGGTTGTCCCGCACGGCGCCCGTAAAGGCGCCGCGCAGATGGCCGAACAGCTCGCTCTCCAGCAGGCTTTCCGGCAGCGCTCCGCAGTTGACGGGGATGAACGGCTTCGCCCGGCGCCGGCTGTTGAAGTGGAGGGCCCGCGCGACCAGCTCCTTGCCCGTGCCGCTCTCGCCTCCAATGAGCACCGTGGCGTCCGAGTCCGCCACCTGGGACACCAGCTTCAGCACGGCCAGCACCTTCGGGTCCTGCCCCACGATGGCCGCGAAGTCGTAGCGCCCGCGAAGCTCGTCCGACAGGGCGCTGATCCTCTGCTGGAGCTGGCGCTGCTCCAGGGCGTTGCGGGCCGCGAGCGAAATGAGCTTCCGAAAAGCTCTCCACGAGCCGCGCCGTCTCCTCCGAGAAGATCCTCTCGACGCTCCGCGTGTCCAGGTAGACCACCCCGAGGAGCCGGTCACCGTCCCGGATCGGCTGGCAGATCACCGACAGCAGGAGCAGGCGCAGCACGCTCGCCCGGTCTCCCAGGGAGGGATCGTCCAGCACGTTGGGATTCCAGAAAGGCTCGCCCGTAGCCCGCACCCGTTCGAGGATCGTGCGGCTCACCTCCAGCTCCGGCCGCTCGACATCCTCCCGCGCTTGGTTGCGGGCCGTCTCCACCACCACCGCTCCCTCGGAGTCGAAGAGCAGGATCATCCCCCGCTCCGCGCCGCACAGCTCGATGACGCTGTCGATGGCCGTGGTCAACAGGCGGTCTAGATCCCTCTCGGCCAGGACCCTCTTTCCCAACTCCAACAGGCGCTCGTGCATGACTAGGGTGTCCTCACCCTGATTATGGTGGTTCCACCCGAAAATAGCACGCCCCGGAAGCGACGGGGGACCGCGGGTCCCGGGGCGAAAACCCTTATGGAAAAAGGGTTTGAAGAAGAACCGGACGGGATTGGGCTCGCGGGCATCGCCCTTGCGATAGAGGGTCTGCGTCACGACGACCGCCGACCGGCGGCGCTCCTCCAGGACGGGCTTGGACCCGGGACGTACCCGAAAGCCCGTCCCCTTTTTTTCCTCCCTCTTTTATCTTCCCTCTTTCACGGTGGCCGGCGTGAGCCCCGCCAGGATTCCGAGCACGAAGTCGATCTCCTCCTCGTTGACCGTGTGCCCCATGGCCGGGTAGATCCGCTCGGTCACCTCGGCGCCCATAGTCCGCATCAGCTCGGCCGTCTCGTCCACCCGCTCGCGGGGGATGTGCGGGTCGCGGTCGCTGCAGCCCAGGAAGACCGGCGTGCCCTCGAAGTTTCCCTCGGTATTTCCCTCATAAACCCGGGGAGTGCCGGCAGGACCGATCATTCCCCCCGAAAGCCCCACCACACCGCCGTACCGCCGGGCGTTCCGGACCGCGAATTCCAAGGACAGGCACGCCCCCTGCGAGAAGCCCAGCAGCACCGTCCGCTTCGGCGGAATGCCGTTCTCCGCCAGCAGGTCCAACACTTGGCCGATCCTCGCGAGACCCGAGGACAGGCCGGGCTCGTTCTGTTCCATGGGCGCCATGAAGCTGTAGGGGTACCACGTGTGCCCCGCCGCCTGGGGCGCGATGTAACAGAGGTCCGGGCGGCCGAATTCGCGCGCCAGCTCCAGGATGCTCTCCGCCGTGGCTCCGCGGCCGTGGACCATCACCACGGCCGCCTCCGCCTCGCCCAGCCGGCGGCCGGCCGTCACCACCGGCTGATCTTGATGAGTCCCCGTCGCTTTCTTTGTCTCCGTCACGCCACACCTCCCACCGCCTGATGGACCTCGATGGGCGGCAGCGCCTGCTCGATCCGCTTGCGTTCCGGCTCCAGCCAGGGCGGCAGCTTGAGCGCGCTCCCCAGGCCCTCGACCGTCTCGTCGCGGGTGAAGCCCGGCGGATCCGTCGCAATTTCGAACAGCACGCCCCCGGGTTCGCGGAAGTAGATCGAGCGGAAATACTGGCGGTCGAGCACCGGCGTCACGTACAGCCCCGACTCCGCCACGGTCTCCCGCCAGGCGAGCTGGTCGGTATCGTCCGCCGCGCGCCATGCCACGTGATGCACCGTGCCCGCCGAGACGTGCCCCCGCACCGAGGCCGGCGCGGCCACCACGTCCACCCGGGAAGCTCCCGCCTCGAAGCGGAAGCGGTCCCCCTGCTGGCCCGCCGGCTGGAACCCCAGCGTTCCCACGAGTACCTCCGCCGTCACCTCCGGATTCCACTCCGTGAGCGTCACCCCGTCGAAACCTGACACCTCGTGTCCACCGCCATCACCACTGGCTACCAACTCCAGCTTCAGACCGTCGGGATCGAGCAGCGTCAGAACCTCCTCGTCGAATCGCGGCTTGGGATCCTCGAACGCCACACCGAGCTTGCCCAACCGTTCCGTCCAATACCCCAGAGATCCCTGAGGCACCGTGAACGACGTCACCGTCGCCTGCCCCGCCCCCTGGACGCCCCGCCGGGCCATGGGCCAGGGGAAGAACGTCATGATCGTCCCCGGCCGGCCCGTCTCGTCCCCGTAGTAGAGATGGTAGGTGCCGGGATCATCGAAATTCACCGTCCTCTTCACCAGCCGCAGCCCCAGGACGCCTGTATAGAAATCCACGTTCGCCTGCGGGTCACTGGCCAAGGCCGTGACGTGGTGAATGCCTGCGATCGGTTTCCTCATGGTCTGCTCCCTTCCTTTCGGTTCAACGACGTCCGTTTCAACAACTATTCGGACAAAAAATTTCAGGCCTTCCGGCGCGCTTCCGCAAGCAACCGGGACAGCGTCCGCAGCCGTTCCTTGCCAAGATGGCCAAGGACTTCCCCGAGCGTGTGCTCCACGGGCTCATCGAGATCGGCCAGCAACGCCACCCCCTGCTCCGTAATCCGCGCCCGTACGATTCGCCGGTCCTCCTCATCCCGGAGCCGCGTCACCAGCCCCCTCTGCTCCAACCGGTCCAGCAACCGCGTCACGTCCGGTCCCGGGCTCACCAGCCGCTCCCCGATCTCCCCGCACGTCAAAGCCTCATCCCCCGCTCCCCGCAGGATCCGAAGCGTGTTGTACTGCGCCGGGCTCAGGTCAAACCCCTTGAGGCACCGCCCGAGGGCCTGAAGCAGCAGGCTCGCCGTCCGCTGAAGGGCCAGGAAGGCCTCCTCCTCAGGGCTGGCGAAGGGCTTCTCCTGCTGGATCTCCTGGTTCAAGGTGCGGCCCATGACGTTCGTTTCAACGGAGATCGTTGAGAGGATATTCCCCGGACGAGAGTTGACAGTCGTAAACAAGATGTTTATGATTCTCCTTGTGATCCGGACCTTCGGCGACAGCGAGACGGAGCACTTCTACACCACCGGCAAATCTCGCCGCATGCCGACCGAGATTCGGAAGCGTGCAGCCATGCGGCTCATTCAGTTGAATGCGGCCACCCAAATCGAAGACTTGCGGCTGCCGCCTTCCAACCGGCTGGAGTCGTTGCACGGAAATCGGGCCGAGCAGTGGAGCATACGCATCAATAACCAGTGGCGCCTGTGCTTCCGCTTCGACAACGGCGATGCATTTGACGTAGAGATCGTGGATTACCACTGAGGAGTCCGCACCATGGCCAAAAAAGGCTTGCCCGCCATTCATCCAGGCGCATTCCTGTCTGAAACCTTGGAGGAGCTGCGGCGTCTCCCAGGCGGCATTCGCGCGCGCCCTTGGGGTGTCGCCGATGCGGATTTCGCACGTGATCAAGGGGGCGCGTCCGGTGACGGCTGAGCTGGCCCTGCTGTTTGGGCGAGCGCTCGACCAGTCCCCCCAATACTGGCTCAACCTCCAGGCCGACTATGACCTGAAAACCGCCGAAGCCAGTATCGGCCTACGCTTGCTCACCATTCCGTCCCTCAGCCACGCGTAGGTCTGCACGGGAGGGGTACGGCAGCCCTTCTGCCGCGGTCCCCGGATTCTTCCGCCCCGAGTAGCGGACCCCGATGTAATGCTGAAAATCCGGCAACGGCGTACCTCCTGCTGTGAAGCGAGGATGGTATCAGGTGCAACTCTTCCGCAAAGGCCTCCGGTTTGCCCTCACCAGGCCTTACTCGAGCCGGAACCTCCGCACCTTCAGGCCGGTGCCATGCTGTCTCCAGGTCACCATCAAGTTGCCATCGTTGGCCAGGGCGACGGCGGAGTGCACCGCATCGGTGCCCAACAGGATCGCTTTCCGTAGCGGCCGGTTGCGGATCGAAAACACCTGGGCCGTGAGGAGCCGCTCGGTTCGCACATCCGTGGTTCGAAACGTCTCCCAGGTGATCACGAAGCGCCCCCGGTCATCCAGAGCGAGGCCGGTCAAGAGATCGTTCTTCAGGCTGGCGTCCCCGGAGAATTGGCCGGGGATCGTAAAGCGGCCTCCCACCGGCTCGCCCGTAGGAGAAAACCGTTGAGCCGAGTAGGTGCTGACGGTGCCGAAATCGGTGAAGACGGCCAGGTAGCCGGCCCGGCTGCCGGCCAAGGCTTTAAGCAGCGAGCCTTCGCTCACCCCGCAAGGACCGGGGGCCAACCGGAAGACTTCCCCCACCCTCCGGCCTTCGGCGTTGAAGCGAGCCAACGCCGGCACGAGCTGCACCTGGTCGGGAGCACAGAACAGGGCCTCGGACCAGCCTACGGCAAAGCCTCGAGAGCTCATGGCCACGCGAGGAAAAGAGGGTTGGCCGTCAGCGGCGGTCTCCATGCGCAGCTCCGGCCCCAGGGGAGAAGCTCGAGGAAGAGAAGCGCAAGGCGAAGATCGCCGACCGATCGCCGGGACTCCGCCCCGCTTCCTCTGTCCAAGCCGTCACGAAATCCCCCTGCCTCCCCATGGCAATCTCCGGGGTGGCCTGGTCGCTCGCCGTGGAACGGGACGCGGAAGCCTGCCCTCCCTCGGCAAGGCCTCCCGCGCCAAAACGCCTGACAAAGATGCCGGCGCCGTCGCCATCCCCGCCGGACTGATCCTCCGGGGTGAAAGCGAGGCCGCCCTGCCAAACCACGGTGAACCTCCCATCGCCTCCTGCCGCCACCTTGGGCGCGGTCTGGGGACCCGAGGTGGTCTCGTTCACCACGAACGGAGAGCCGCCGACCGTGCCATTCGCCGAAAAGACCTGACCAAAGATGGCCCAGTCGGTCTCGCCATGATCCGCCCAGACGAGCGTGAAGCGTCCGGAAGGGTCCACGGTGACCGCCGGAGTGGTGCCCGTGGGGCTGACGAGCCTTTCTCCTCCAACTGAAACCTGCGCCTGAGCGGTGGCCCCCAGGCCACAGAGGAGCAAAAGGACTGCGAGGAACCTGGAAGCATTGGACATGGCGGGCTCTCCTGAACAGAGTCTTTGTCACCTCAGCATATCAAGAGCGGCCGTCGGCGTCCCACTCCCCCACTCCACCCGTCTCGAATCCGTCTTGGAAGATGACGAGCCCGCCCGGGCTCAGCCGCGACGTGTCGCAGGCCGCGCCGCTGTATTCGACGGCTCCGATGTCCGGCGCCGGCCCCCGGGCGTTGCCGCAGTAGTCGTCCGTCACCTGGGCCAGAGGCTGCGCGAGGTCCACGATCTGGCCGCCGTTCAGCAGGGAGAAATTCGCCCCGGCCGGGTTGACGAACCAGGCCGTCCATTGGCCCGAGGTCACCCCTTCCAGGTTCGTGGCCCGCGTGCTGGTGCCGCCGTTGCGGTCACGGATCGCCCCCGAGAGGATGTTGTTGCGCACGTCGGCCGTGCTGGCCACGAAGCGCACGTCGATCCCCGTGGTGTTGTAGAGGGTATTGTCATAAACCTTCGTGTTCGCGGCCGCGTTCAGATAAACCCCGACGTCCTGCGGGCAGTTGACGATGACGTTGTTGCGCATCACGCCGTTCTGGTGCTCCGGCGTGCAAGTGCCGTCCTCGCAGATCGATGGCGGGCCGCTCCCTCCCCCACCGAACGAAAGCCCGAGGCGGATGCCGCCGGTGTGATCCCGCTCGCAGATCACCAGGTTCCGCTCGAACAAGCCGTCCCGGGAATTGCCCTTCAGAAAGGCGGCGTAGCTGATCTCATCCCCGCCTCCCTTGGCATGGTCATGGATGAAGTTGCCGCGCACCACCCAGCGCCGGCCACCCACGACGTCGATGGGTGTCACCGGGTTGCCGGTGGCCCGGATCGTCGAGTTGTAGAGCTCGCACCCCTCGATCACCACGTCGTCCGGAAAAACGTAAGGATTCCCCTCGCCGTTCCCCTTGATCATGGCGTTGAAATCGTGCAACCGGCTGTTGCGGATGCGGGTGAAATCCGCCTCCCCCACCACGTGAAAGGCATGCTCGCAGTCACCGTGAGAAAGGCAGGTGCCTTGGATGTCCAGGTTCTCGAACCGCCAGTGGGGAGCCGAGACCTTGAATCCCTCGAACGGCATTGAAGCGGATCAACGCCTGGCCGAGGACCACCGCGCGCACCACAATGGGCCGCGCCGCAGTGCCCGCGTTGTCACAGGAGACGTTCTGGGAGAGGTCGTAGATGCCGGGCGCGAGGGTGATCACGTCCCCCGGCGCGGCACCGTTGATGGCGTTGACCAGCTGGGAGGCGTTGGCCACCGGCACCGCCGCCGCGCTCAAGGGAGAGCCGACGGCGAGCAGGCACAGGAGAAGGATCGATGGACGCATCAAGATGCGCCCATCTTGAATTAACTATAGATCCAGGGCAAGGGCCGCCCCTCACCCCAGCCCCTCTCCCCGCCCTCCACCCACCCCGCCAGGGAGAGGGGAAAAATTCGTCTTTCTCCCTCCTCTCCCAGGAAGGGGTGGGCGGCGGGCCGGGAGAGGAGGGCCGGGGAGGTGAGGGCCCTCACCCGGGCTGCACATGACCTCCCGCCACGTGGCCACCCGTCTGAGCGTCCGCGGTCAGGTTCTGGTGCTTCTTGACGATCCGAATCTCCGCCGCGCGGAGCTTCTTGATCAGCCGCTCGCGCTCGGTCTTGATGGCCGGATCGTTGTACCGGGGGTTCGCGGGGCTGCCGAGGTTGTCGGTCTCCTCGGGATTGGCCTCCAGGTCGTACATCTCCCACTCCTCGGGATACGAGCCCTTGGCGTGGAAGTAGCGGGCGTACTTCCACTTCGTCTCGCGGATGCAGCGGATCCGGTTGGCCGCGTTCACCGGCGAGGCGTTGGGGTTGCCGGCGCGCACGTCGTCATAGGTGAAGACGATTTCCTCTTGCACGGCCGGCGGGTTTTCCGGGCTGTGGAGCATCGGCGCGAGGGAATGCCCCATGAGCCCGTCCACCGGCTTCACATTCGCGAGGTCGGCGAAGGTCGGCATGATGTCGATCAGCGAGGCCAGATTGTCCGTTTCGTACGCCTTGGGGAACAGCACGGGGTTCGAAACGACCAGGGGAACCCGCAGGCTCTCTTCATAGGTATTGAACGCCTTCTGCCGCTGGCCGCCGTGGGCCATGCCCATCTCGCCATGGTCGGCCGTGCGCACGATGATCGTCGAACGTCCGAGCTCGGTCGGGTTGCCGTCCTTGTCGTAAAAGAGATCGATCACCGGCCCGAGCTCGCGGTCGATGGTGCGGATCAGGTTGCCGTAAAAGTTGATGTACTTGCGCTTCATCTCCGGCGTCGGCAGGAGCCCGAGGCCCGCGGCGGCCGAGGCCAGGAGCTGCGACTGCGCGGTCGGCTTGTGGTTCGCCTGCAGGTCTTCCTGCCAGGTCGCCGGCAGCTCGATCGGCCCCTCCAGATCCGCGTCCGTGTAGCCGTAGGTATACGTCCGCGGGTAGGACAGCACGTCGTGCGGATTGACCACGGAGAGGATGAGGCAGAAAGGCTGCCGCTGGTCGGCATTCTTCAGGAAGGCCACGGCCTCCTCCACGTAACGCGCGTCGTGGGCGGCATAGCCGCCGCCGAAGTTGACGGTCTTGGCATCCTCCCCGGAGTCCGGAGGCAGCCAACCCTGGAAACCGTAGATGCCGACGTCGGCCCCATACAGGCTCGCCTCGCCCGTGTCGCCCTTGCTCATGTGCCACTTGCCCCGGTAGTGAACTTGATAGCCGCCGTCCCGCAGCATGTGGGCCATGTTGGGCTGCGTGGGGTCGAGCGTCGGCTCCGTGGGCGAATAAAGGCCGTACCAGGTCAGGGTGTCGCTCACCCCATGCTGGGCCACGTAGGTGCCGGTGAACAGCGTGCTGCGGCTGGGCGAGCACATACAGGCGTTGCAGAACGCCCGGTTGAACGTCATCCCATTCTGCTTGAGACGGGTGAGATTGGGGAGGTTCTCCTGCTCCCATCCTGGCGGGAAATGCTGCGTGGCACGCTCCTGGTCGCTGATGATCAACACCAGGTTGGGATGCTGCGGAAGCTCGTTCGAAGCGGTCATGGCTGGGTCCTCCTTAAAGTGAGTTGAGACGGTTCCCGCGGGCTCTGCTGCCGGCGCTCGGGGGCCGCTGATGGGATAGTGGGAGGAGTCTAGAGGAAGTCGCAGGGGGACGAGGGGCAGGGGGAGGACGCCTGAACGGCGAAGGAAGGAAAGCGGTATGGTGTCGGCTCGACCGGTGGAGCGGGCTCGGTAAGGTGTGCCCTTCGAGAGGAGACGCCCCGCCGTTGGTGGACCCGGACAATGCCCGGTTGAGGACTGGGGCGTCTCTACGGCACGGTGTCGCCGATTTTCGGCGCAGAGGTTCCGGGGGAGTTTTTGAAACGCCCCCGGAACCTCTGCTTGGCGCTGGGGCACGGCGGTACCGTAGAGACGGCCCAGTCCTCTACCGGCGCCCTCTCCGGGTGCACCGTCGCCGGGCCGTCTCCCGGAAGGCAAAGCCTGACCGGTCCAAGGCCACCGGCTGGACGCCAGCACCGTCGATGGCCGACCACTGACACCACAGTCCCGATGACAGGACTTCGCAAATCTCGCCGGTTTGAGGCCCCAGGCTCCGGTGCTATGTACGCCGGAGGAGCTCTTGGGAGGTACAGAAAATGGCTGACGACCGTTCTCCCGTTGAGGTGTGGCACGATCCGATCGTGGCCGAGGTGCGGCAGGTCCGAGAGGCCCTCTTTGCCGAGTCAAACTACGACATTCACGAATTCTGCCGGCGCCTCTCCGCCAAGCAGGCAAGCTCCGGCCATTCTGTGGTGAAGAGGGAAATCATCTCCGCCAAAGCCGGCTGACACCGCCATCCATAGGGGGCTGCTCCGTCCCCAGGGCGTTACACGGTCGCCTCAAGACCTTGACGAAGGTACGAAAACGGCATAGCATCAACGTAAATTACGGCAACTTCAAGCACATAGATTCATGGCGATCATTCGCGTTACTCCTGCTCCGGCAGGAAAAGTGTTGATAAGGCAGATTGGCAGCCGTGGTTGTTGGCCGTCGATTTAAGCGGTTGGGCGTGCATGAGGCAAAGAGGAATACATGGCTGAAAACAAAACGACTCTTGCTGACTCTTGGCTGATTGCCCTAAAAAATCGGCCTTTTGTTGCCGCACTTATTGTCATCGTAGCAATCGTGGGGGGCTTAGCGTCGTTCACCGATTCCTTCTCTAAGCTGAGAAGCTTCTTTGAGCGCTATAAGCAGAATCTTGCCCGGGCAGAGGAGCCGCCGCCGACAATTGGTCAAAGGCATTTTACCGGCCGTATTATCGATGCATCAAGTGGAGAGCGGGTACAAGGAGCAAAGGTTAGCCTAGAAGCTGAAGGAGTGCCTCCTGTTTTGTACACTGATTCAGAGGGCATATTTTCGCTCACCCTTGCAGGTGCCAAGAAAAATATACGCTTGGTAATTGAATCACGAGGTTATAAGACTTATGAAAGGCGTCTTGATACTGAGGCAAGCTCAGAGATTCAAGATATTCGCCTTACTCCAGTTGCTATCAGCGGACCACCCTCTAGCGCCTCTGACGCCGTTACCGATGCAACGATCACGTCACCTCAGCTCCAAAAACCTTCGACTGGAGGCCCGGCGCCAGTGCTCGAACAAAAGGGCGACATTCCTACTTCATCTCGCGTCAAGGAGCCCACGGTAGAGAAGATTCTGGGGGTTTGGCAGGGTGGTGGCTACACAGATCGCAATCCGGAATTTGATAACCTCATCACACATCAATATAAAATTCATCCCAAGACTCGGGACACCGTTATTTTTTCCTTTGCCGTGCCTCGTGCGGGCCGGTATCTACTCACATCCTCCTATGCATCCGATGAGCCACGCCCTGTCAGCATGCTCCTGGATTGCAACGCACCAAGTTGCCTTCCTGTATTTCAGGATAGGATGTCGCAGCTCACAGGGGGCCCACGCGAAGTAAAAACTTTCGCCGAGTGCACTCTAGAGCTGCAAAAAGGGTCACATCAAGTCATCGTAGTCAGAGACGGCTTCATACCGCATATAAGAGGACTAAGCCTAACATGGGAAGAATAAAAACTCCGCACGGAGAACAGCGCCCAGGCGGTCGAGCGGACGGAAACCGCAAACAGCGCGGTTCCCGCTCGCTCACCTTCTGCGGCGTTAGCCGGTAGCAGAACGATCGATATTTCCAAGGGAGGTTCCGTGTCGCGTCTCCACATCTTCATCGATGGAAGTTGGCTCTTCAAGGCGTGCGCTCCGGAAAAGGCGCTGGCTTCTCGCCTCGAGTATCCGGACCGATCGTTTCGCCTCAACTTCACTAAGCTATGCCAGGCGCTTCTCAGCCATGTGTCGGCAATCGACGCTCACTGTGACAGCATAGGAGACAAATACCTTTCGACGAGTATCTTCGCCATCCCTGATGACGTTGATGAGTGGCCTGCCGAGCGTGACGACGTAACGTCGTCCGATATCGAGAATGTCCGCCACTCGGTTGCAGCTCGAGATGCATTTGCAAAGAATGCCGTTGAGGCTGGATTTGATCCCTCAGCAATATACAGGCCGCGCTTGAAGGGCTGGATGATACAAAGGCTTCGCGACCGACGGTTCCAAGAAAAGCAAGTCGACGCCACTGTCGTTGCGTTGCTCGTGCGTTCCGCGATCACCAACGCGGGTGATTATCATGCCATCATTACCGGAGACGCCGACGTCTTGCCTGCCATCAAGGTTGCATACCCAAAGTACTCAGAGAACGTTTTTGTCGCAACTACGCACCCCGATCAGTTGCAGGCAGAGTCTCGTCAGACCTCGTTCGCCCTGGCTGATTTTGACTATAGAATACCTCCGTATTTTCTTGATGAGAACGTGAATTTCTTTTTGGATGGTGTCTATGTTTATGTCTGCGGACATTGTGGCAAAGTGTTCGCTCGTCCAAATCCCGTCCCGGCTAGGCGCAGGCCATGCTGTAGCCCGTGCCACAAGACCCGAACGTGAGTTGTACCGGCTAACCCGGGGCCTCAACCGGCGGATACCGCGCTATCGCGCGGCACCCGCCGGTTAGGTCCATCAGGTTGGGCGACATGGCAGCCGATCATGGAAATTAAACCGACCTCTGAACTGACCGCCAAATTCGCGGCACTCTTGGACCCGGAAAGGCATCGGCTTGATCGCACTCTTAACGAGGACCTCCGAAAGCTACGGGCGAAGTATGGTAGTGGCAGCCGTACTCTCCAGCTGATGCAAGGGCGGTTCGAGGCTGATTTCGAGGAAAGGTCATCGACGCTTTTGGCTAAGCTCTCGCAGCTTCTTGCTAACACACCGGCACGTCAGATTCGTGACAACAAACCCGACCTCGATCGGTTGGCGCAAGTATGGCTTCAGTCGCACATCGACGATTGTCAGAATAGTCTTAACGGATACGCTGCGAGGATTGGTTCGGTAAGCCAGGAACATTACGATCTTGGGCGAGACCGCTTCCTTAGTGCGCTAGTGGTTGAGCTTGATCTTGTCAATAGCACGGCCCCTCCAGCGGCCGCCAGCACAGAGGTGTTCGTCGATCCAGTGCGAATAGACGAGTTATCCTCGGTGCCGGCAGACAAGTTCGACGTATCTCGGCTCGTTCGGCTGTGTGAGGAACTTAATCTCTGCTTTAGCCATCACTGCCTCTGCGCGGTAGCATTCATAACACGAGCTATACTCGATCACATTCCGCCAATTTTTGGGTTAAAGACTTTCAAGGAGGTCGCTAGCAATTACAGCGGTGGTAGGTCTTTCAGGGAGGTGGCGTCTCACCTGGAGAACGTCTCGCGAAAGGTCAGCGATGCCCTACTTCACATGCCCATGCGTGACAGCGAAACCCTCCCGACACTTACGCAAGTTGATGTTCGGCAACAGCTCGACACTATCCTTGGGGAAGTCATTCGGATTGGGCAGAGGAAAGTATGACGCGTCGCCCAACTCGGGCAGTCGAGCGGACGGAAACCGCAAACAGCGCGGTTCCCGCGCGCTCACTGCCATCAGCGTTGGCCGTCATCAGGAGAAGATTCGGTGGACGCTGATTCGATCAGAGAGCGTATCTTCGCTTCGCAACGTCCGGCCGTAGTATTCACCCTTCCCGGGTATGAGGCGGTCTCGTTTCGCACCCTTAATGTGGGGGATCTCCACTCCATGATCGCAAGGCTCGACCTGTCTCCCGTCGAGCTGGCAGTGGAGACTTTGGCAGGCCAATCCGAGAATCTTCCAGACGCTGCTGCTGTTCTTCATCAGCTACCCCGATCAACTTTTCTCCGGCTGGTTAGATCATGGGCCGCTCATCCAAGTACGCTCGATACTAAGCCTTCTCAGATTCGCAGCTTCTCCGATTTTAAGGTGATCGTTGGAAGCAAGGTGGATGAGTGGGGGCGCACAATGCGGGAGCTTGGACACCGCTTGGCCGACCAGTTTAGCTTTCCCACTGCTGAGAGCCAGAAGATCTTTTCGGCGTTCGCTGAGATCGATAGCCAGCTGACAGATATGCTGACGAAGCAGATGAAGGCGTTCGTGGCCAGCTTCGATTCCGCTATAAGCAAGGTCGGGGTCGACGCGCGAGAACTTGGGAATACAGCCCGAATGGCCGAGCTTTTCCTCACAGCCGAGGCGCTCTTCACTAGAACTGACTGGAATAAGCTTACTCGAGACCTTGTGGTGTCGCCTGGGGTTCAAGTGGATCTCTTTCAGGCTTCCGAGGAACTGGCAGGCCGATACAATGACCTCATAGCCTCATTTTCGCAGCCCCTCTCGGAAGGGGCAAGTTTACCTCCTATCGCCACAGCCTTACCGCCCCTTGAGGTGTTTTTAGCGGGAGACCTTGCATACTCTCTGGGTCCTTCAGTCGGCGAAGAAGAGGCAGAGAGTCTGGTCGAAGTCCAGAAAACTCGAGAGACTGTCCGGGGTGAGGCAGTCGCATCTCTGGACGCCCTTCTCGCAGATCTTGACCCCAATCTCATTGTACCCCTCACTGGAGCCCGCGCTGCTCTCAGGAGTAACAATCCTGACCGACCTCGTCACATATCGGCATCGTTACGAGAGTTGTTCACCCATGTGCTCCACAGGATTGCACCCGACGACGCCGTGGTAGCTTGGACCAAGAACCCGGAGCATTTCCACGGCGGTCGCCCCAAACGACGAACTCGACTTCTCTACGTTGTGAGCGTAGTCAATCATGGTCCGTTCGCCGACTTTCTCGAAAGCGACGTTAGCTCTGCGCTCAGGTTCCTCAACGTGTGCCAGGGGGGAACACATGAGCCAACTAGTCCACTAACTGACGAGCAGCTTGCGGCTATGGTCGTCCGAATGGAGGGACTCCTTAGGTTCCTCCTTGAGATGTGGCGACTGCGGGTACAATGATTCGGCGGCCAACACGGCCCCTGCACTCGGACGGCCTACTTCGCCGTCCGCCGGTGACGGGCAAAGCGTTGGAGGGCATCTTCGACATGGGGCAGGCAGGTCGGATCAAAGATCTGGAGGGCGCCGTGCGCTACCCTTCGGACCGTTAATGATGGCCAAAGCGGTCGCCGTGGAGCGAGTTGGCGAGAATGGTCTATAGTTCCCCTCATGGAGGAAGTGCCACCAGGAATCGACTTCGAGGAGGCCAAACGGATTCTCGCGGCTCTGGAGCGCGAGGGCGTTCGGTACGTCCTCATCGGTGCCATGGCAATGGCGGCACAGGGATTGGTGCGTGCTACCCACGATCTCGACTTCTTCGTGTCGCCGGAATCCGAGAACGTGGACCGTCTGAAGAGAGCTTTCAAGGGCCTCTTCGACAACGACCCAAACATCGACGAAATCTCGGCAGAGGATCTGGGGGGCGAGTATCCTGCCGTTGAGTACACGCCTCCGCATGGCCGATACTCGGTTGACATCCTTTCCCGGCTCGGGGAAGCGTTCAGCTATCCGGACCTCGAATCGGAAATCCTGACGACGGCTGAAGGAACCCAGATCTCCGTCGCGACTCCCCGTATGCTGTATAGAATGAAGCGGGATACCGTCCGTCCGCAGGACAGGTTGGACGCCGAGGTGCTCAAAGAGGAATTCAAGCTCAAGGAGGACTGATGCCGGTCCGTAAGTTTCGCTCCGTCGCCGATATGCCCGGTGCAAAGAGGCTCACTCCTCTCGATCCGGACAACCTCCGGGTCGCCTGCTCGCTCTCGCAGCTCGCCTATTGGCTCCACCCCATGAAGCATGTTCCCGGTGTCCGTAAGTACAGGTCGGTCGAGGAAGCCTGGCAGGCTCGCAAGGAGTGGGTGCGGAGCCAGCTCCGCCGGCCCTCCGGACCCGCATGAGCACGGACAACTGGGGCGAGACAACCTCGGTTTGACCGTGCGCTGCATGGGAATCGCCTACCTGTCTCTACCCAACAGCGATGCCATAGACAAGCAGAGTCGGAGCCTCTGCCTGGCCACACCTGAAAGCCGCGAAGGCCGCCGGGGCTCCCGGGAGGCGATTCATGCGCCTCGCCCTCCGCGCTCTCACTCCGGCCCGCGCTCCGGCGCCAACCGGCACGGCTCCCGCGGCACCCGGTAAGCTTCCCGCGCCTGCCGGGACCGGTCATGCAACACAAGGCATGGCTCACGCACCATTCCCCCTTACTCCTGCACTACAACAACCTCCTCCCGCATCACAAGGGAAGACTCCCGCATCATTCGCCTCTCCGGGTGCAGCACAAGGGAAGAGAGGTACATCATTCCCCCCTCTTGCCGGGACCGCTCCCCTCTCTGCCGGGTCCCGCGGGAGCAAGGGCCGGCTGTGATACCAAGAAGGGGGAATGATGCGGCGCAAGGGGGGAGTGATGCGGAAGCCGTGCCGCGACGCTTACCAAGACATCCGAATGATGCACAACGAGGGGGCGCTGGCTCCCCCCTCTTACCGAATGATGCAGATCCCTTGGGCGGAGGCACAGAGCTCTTCCCCGGACCCGCGGGAGGAGAGGGCGGACTGCACAAACGTCGCCGAACCTGCCGTGAAGAGCTCCGGCTCCCCCGATAATACATCCGGCTAGGATCACCAACTCGGGCCGACATCTCCATCTGCATCTCGGCCTGCGATACCTGCAGCGCCGCGATCCAGCGGGGGAATCCGAGCCGGGGATTTCCCCCTCCCAGGGCGGCCACGCAGGGTGCCTACGGCATCCTGCGGACCGCCCCTACAGAAAACCGGTGGCAGATGTATAGTCCTCCCTCTAAGCAACTGGACCTTCGCACTTGATTCAGGGAGGATTTCGCCATGCCGAAAGACATCCGAGGGTGGCCCCTTTGTGCCGTGTTTGCCGCGACTCTCGCCGCTTCGACGGTCATGGCTGCACGCGCTGACGAAGCGCCGGCAATGAAGACGGTCACCAAAGTCACGACCCTCAAGGAGGGCACTTTGCAGGTCTGCCTCTACCCCGGCTTCGCGCCCTTCGCTTACAAGGAGAATGGAAGCTGGAAGGGTTGGGACTACGACTATGTCCAAGGCTTCGCGAAGGCGATCAACCTCAAGCTCGAGGTGGTGGAAATGAAGCTGTTTGACGAAATCTGGCTCAAACCAGGTGAGAAGGTGTGCGATATCGCGGCGACGGGGATCTCGGATACCGCGGACCGCCGGAAAGCCACCGGCGCGGATCGTGGAAAGTCTCCAGACAAAACGGACGACATCGGCTGCTGGTCGCGGGCGTACTACGGGGTGCTCCGGACGTTTCTGGTTAGGACTCAGGACTATGCACGGTTCAATGACGTCCAGGATCTGGCAGGTACGACAGTCATCGTGACCAAGGGCTCGACCGCCAACTCGGACCTCTGCTACCGCATGAAGCTCGCCAATCTGAGCCCCTGCGTGAGGGAAGACCTGGACCGCCCCTGCAATTTCCAAGGCCTCCAGGGCTTCAAGGAGACGACCCGGCAGGAGGACGGCTCTTGCGTTGACATCGAGTATCCAGAGGATAACGACGAAGCCAAGGCGGCGGTCGCCGTCGCGAACCTCGACAACAAAACCGACCCGCCTTTCACCTACGGCGGAGGCTATGGGAGCATCCAGACCCTCGTGTGCGAGACCAAGGGCCAGAACCTGGCGCTGGTCTGGCCGCACTGCAACATGGGAAGCGACTTCCAGGAATACTCCGAGCCCTTCTCTTTTATCGTCCGCGCCGCCGACACGGGCCTTCTCGCGGCTCTCAACCAATATATCGAAGGCTTGAAGTACCCCGGGACGAGCATTCCGGACCTCGGTTGCCGAACGCCCCCGTGGACGACGGCTCCGCAACCCGAGATCTGCTCGCCCTAGCTCTCGAACCGGACATGGCGCCTGAACCAACTGCCGGTGTGTTCGCTACGCTCTGATCAGCTCGACCTCATAGGCCGCGAGTTGGCTGTCTGCGGTGAGGATCTGGAGATGCTCCAGTTGGGCTTGTGCGATGAGTAGCCGGTCGAAGGGGTCTGCGTGATGGAGCGGAAGGCTACCGGCGTGCAAGGTGTGACTATGCTGGATCGGTAGAGGCGACGTGCCGCTCGACACCATCCGGCTGAGGACGTATTCCACCGGAGGCAAGGGAAGCGGGAGTTTCCCGAGCGCATACTTGATCGCGATCTCCCAAGAGCTCGCGGCCGAAAGGAAGAGCTGGTTCTCGGCATCCTGGAGCAACGCACGGACCGGTTGGGAAAACCGCTTCGACCCGGCCTGCATCCACAGCCAACAGTGGGTGTCGAGGAGGATTCTCAAGAGTGGAACAGGGCCAGCACATCGTCCGGCAAAGGTGCGTCAAAATCGTCGGGAACATCAAAAAGCCCATCATCCTGACCAATAAGACGCTGCGGCTTGGAGTCGACCGGAACCAGCTTGGCGACCGGCTTGCCGGCACGGGCGATCACGATCTCCTCGCCTCCGGCGACGCGTAGAAGCAGCCGGGATAGATGCGTCTTTGCTTCGTGGACGTTGACCTCAGCCATGGCCAGAGACTAGACTAAGCAGTGAACTAAGTCAACGCGGTTCGCGCGCCGTAGCGTTCCCGCTGTTCCGGTCGTAATCCACAATGTTCTCCCACTCGGAGGCGTCGGAGCGGGAGACGACGGCGATGACCGGGTCGGTGTCGCTGAGATTGAAGACCTCGTGCGGGACGCCCGGCTCGATGAAGATGAAGTCTCCGGCCTCGTTGTCGACGGACTTCTCGAGGCCGGGGCCGTACTCGTGGCGGACGCGGCCCTGGAGGATGTAGAGCATCACCTCGAAGTCGACGTGGATGTGGGCGTAGGCCACTCCCCCCGGGGGGATCGTGGCCACGTTCATCGACAGCTTCTTGGCGTTGACGTTCTTGGCCGAGAGGCCCGGCCTTGTACTGGATGTTGTTCCAGCCCCGGCAGACGCCGCTCCCCCGGATGACGGAGATCCCGTCGTTGCCTTCGACGACCTGCTTCAAGTCCACGATGGTGTCGGCCATGCCCCCTCCTTGGTTATTTCTACTCTGTCAGACTCATTTCATTCTAGCCCGCTGGTGCATAATCGGGGCTCTTCGAGACGAAAGGGACATTCCAATGAGAGCGACGCGAGAAACGCTGTGCCTGAGCTTATGCGTCCTGCTGACGGCCGGAGGGCTCTTCCCCGCCGGGGCGCAGGTGGCGGTCCGGGAGAGCAAGGACGATTTCATGGCGCGGGCCAAGGCCCAGGTGGAGGCCAACCAGCGCTTGCAACCGAACACCAACAAGGCACGGAACGTCATCCTGTTCGTGGGCGACGGCATGGGGGTCACGACGATCACGGCCGCCCGCATCCTGGACGGCCAGCAGAAGAAGAGCCCCTACGGGGGCGAGGAGAATTCGCTGAGCTTCGAGCGGTTCCCCTACCTCGCCCATTCCAAGACGTACCAGGCCAACCAGCAGGTGCCGGACTCGGCCCCCACCATGACCTCCATCGTCACCGGCAGCAAGACCAATGACGGCATGCTGTCGATCGATCCCCGGGTGCTTTCGAGCGACGACTTCACGGGCGGCGCGGACCCCGCGAACCGCCTGGAAACGATCCTGGAGCAGGCCGAACGGCGGGGCCTTTGGACGGGCGTGGTGTCGACGGCGCGCCTCACCCACGCGACTCCGGGTGCCTGCTATGCCCACACGCCGAACCGCGACTGGGAATCGGACGCCGACCTGAGCCCCGGCGCCGCGGCGGCCAAGTTCAAGGACATCGCCCGCCAGCTTCTCGACGTCTCGATTCAGGAGACGATGATGAACGGCGTCAAGAGCAAGGGCCTGGAAGTGGCCATGGCCGGCGGCCGGGAGAACTTCCTCACCGTCAACGACACCGACCCGGAGTACCCCGGCAAGAAGGGGAAGCGGAAGGACGGGAAAAACCTTGCCAAGGCCTGGGAGTCGGCCGGCGGCTCGTACGTCTTCGACCAGAAGGGGTTCACCAAAATCGACCCGGCGACCACGGGTCCCGTCCTCGGCCTCTTCGAGCCCTCCCACATGCTGTACGAGGCCGATCGCACGAACGAGCCCTCGCTAACGGAAATGACGGAGAAGGCGATCCAGATCCTCCAGCGCGGGCCAAACGGCTACTTCCTCATGGTCGAGGGCGGCCGCGTGGATCACGCCAACCACGCGGGCAACGCGATGCGTGCGCTCAACGACGCCATCGAGCTGTCGCGGGCCGTGCAGAAAGCCGCGAACCTGACGGGTGAGGACACGCTGATCGTGGTCACCGCCGACCATAGCCACGTCCTCACCATGAGCGGCTACCCCACCCGCGGCAACGACATTCTTGGCCTCGTGGTGAGCAACGGCGCGGACGGCTTGCCGGAGAACAAGCCGGCCCTGGCCAAGGACGGCAAGCCCTACACCACGCTCGGCTACCAGAACGGACCGGGCGCCGTGACGGGAGACCGCCCCGACCTCTCGGCGGTGGACACGAAAGCGAAGGATTTCAAGCAGCAGGCGCTCGTGCCGTTCGATTCCGAGACCCACGGCGGCGAGGACGTGGCCATCTTCGCCCGCGGGCCTTTCGCGCATCTCTTCCAGGGAACGATGGAGGAGAACGCGATCTATTTCGTGATGGCGAAGGCGTTGGGGTTCTGGTGAGCCCTCACCTCCCCGGCCCTCCTCTCCCAGCCCGCCACCCGCCCTTCCTGGGAGAGGAGGGAGAAAGAAAAATCAGATTTCTGTCTTTGCTTTTCTCCCCTCTCCCCGGCAGGGATGGAGGAGGGCCGGGAGAGGGGCAGGGGTGAGGGCCTACCCCTGCTTCTCCGCCTTAATCCACCCGTCGATCCGCTCCTCCAGCACGTCGAGCGGCAGGGCTCCGGCGCCCAGGACCTCGTCGTGGAATTTGCGGACGTCGAACCTGGCGCCCAGCTCCTTCTTGGCCCGCTCGCGCAGCTCCAGGATCTTGAGCTGGCCGATTTTGTAGGCGAGGGCCTGGCCGGGCCAGACGATGTAGCGGTCGGTCTCGCTCTGGACGTCGACCTCGTCGGTGGCCGAGTGGTCGTGGAAGAACTTCACCACCTGGTCGCGGCTCCAGTGCTTGTAGTGGAAGCCGGTGTCCACCACGAGGCGGATGGCGCGCAGCATCTCGTCCTGAAGGCGGCCGTAGTCGTTGTAGGGGTCCTGGTAGAAGCCGACCTCCTTGCCCAGGCGCTCTGCGTAGAGGGCCCAGCCTTCGGCGAAGGAGGTGTAGCCACCCTGCTGGCGAAACGGCGGCAGGGTCGGCAGCTCCTGGGCGATGGTGAGCTGCATGTGGTGGCCGGGCACGCCCTCGTGGTAGGCGGTGGACTCGAAGGAGATGGTCTTGCGCGAGGTGGCGTCGCTCGTGTTCACCATCACCCGGCCGGGGCGGGAGCCGTCCGGCGCGCCTGGGTTGTACTGGGCTCCCGAGGCCTCCTTCTCACGGAACTCCTCCACCTGCAACACTTCGACCTTGGCCTTGGGGAGGCGGTTGAACAGCTCGGGGAGCTTGGTGTACATCTGGTCGATGGACTTCGTGTAAAGGTCGAGGATCTGCTGGCGCGACTGGGCCTTCAGCTTGGGATCGGCCTCGATGGCGGCGTTCAGGCTCTTGACGTCCGGGTAGCCGAGCTTCTTCGCGACCTCCAGCATCTCCCCTTCGATCCTCGCCACCTCGCGCAGGCCGATCTGGTGAATCTCTTCCGGCGTCAGCTTCGAGGTCGTGGACTGCTCGACGGCCCAGGCGTAACGGGCTTCACCGTCCGGCAGGGACCACATCCCTGGCTCGGGGCGCCCCTTGGGGAGGTACTCCTCCTTGACGAACTTGCCGAGCTTCACGTAGGCCGGCAGGATCGAGTCCCGGATCGCAGCCGTCATCTGCTCGCGGATGCGCTTCTGCTCGGCCTCCGGGATGTCCTTGGGCATCTTCGCCAGGGGCAGGGCGAAGGGCGATGTTTCGGGCGCCATGGCGGCGATCCCCTCGATCTGCCCCACCACCTTCTCCAGCAGGAACTTCGGGGGCATGAGGCCGGCCGCCATGCCGGCGCGCATGTGGTCCATGGTCTGGTCGAAGGCCCGCGGGAACTTCTTGTAGCGGGTGATCAGGTCGTCGTAGTCCTTGACCGTGGTGAACGTCAGGAGGGCCGGGAACTGGGGGGCCAGCAGGTGGATGCCGGAGATCTGGCTGATTGGCATCAGCCAGCCTTTGAATCTTGCCCCTTCGATTCCTTCCTTCAGCCCCCGCACCATCAGCTCTTGGTTGAGGGCCTCCTGCTCGGGAAAGCCGGTGGTGTCGATGGCCTCGAACCGCTTCAGGAAGTCCTTCGACTTGACGAGCTCGGCGTCGATGGCGGCCTGGGAATTGTCGGAAATCTGGTCGTTCCAGCGCTTGTCGCCGAGGATGGAGGCGTATTCCGGCGAGCGGGAGAGGGCGTCTTCCCACTGCTCGGCCAGCAGCTTGTTCAAGGCGTCCCGCCGCGCCTGGAGGCCGCCCTGGGGCGCCTCCGCGGCCCAGGCGGCGCTGGCCGCGCACGTCAAGTCAACGTATATGCAACAACAACTTGGCACGCATAGAGGGGGTCTCCTTTGTCATGGCCCTCTCTATACGCGGAAGAGTCCGCCGGGGTTACGGCCCCGCCGGCGGTCTCAGCTCACGGGAATGACGTAGAGGAGGACGGCGAAGAAATGGAACACGCTGCCCGCCAGCACGAAGACATGCCAGACCGCGTGGTGGTACGGCAGCCTGCGCATGCCGTAGAAGATGGTGCCCACCGTGTACGACGCTCCGCCCAGAAACAGCAGCACCACCCCGGCGTGCGCCACGGCCAGCCGAAGCGGCTCCATGGCCACCAGCACGAGCCAGCCCATGCCGAGGTAGAGAACCATCGACACCCACCGGAACCGGCCGATGGCGACCACCTTGAGGGCGATGCCGAGGAGCGCCATCCCCCAGACGAGGCCAAAGAGGGTCCAGCCCCAGGATCCCCGCAGGCTGATGAGGGTGATCGGCGTGTAGGTGCCCGCGATGAGCAGGTAGATGGCGGAGTGGTCCAGCACCCGCAAGAGCCGCTTATGGCGAGGGGAGGGAATGGAGTGATAGAGCGTCGAGGCGAGGTACAGCAGAATCAGCGTGGCCCCGTAAATGGCGCAGGCCAGCACGTACCCGGCATCGCCCGTGCGGCGGGCCACCACGATCAAGGCCACGAGGCCCGCGATGCTCAGGAGGATTCCAACGCCGTGGATGGCGCTGTGCGCAATCTCCTCCCGCAAGGAATAGCTGACGGGCTCCCGCTTTTCGGTCATGGCCGCCCTCCCCTCTGATCGCGATGGTACCATCGCGGCACCATGATCTTCCGCCTGTTTTCCAGCTGCTTTGCCCTGGTCCTGATTCTTCCCGTGATCCTTCCCGCGACGGCCGCCGCCGCCGGTTTCGACGAGGCCGCCGCCGGCCGTCTCGCCAACCTGGCCCTCGCCTGCGTCCACAAGGAGTACCCGAACAAGATCGCCCATGTGCTGAACGGCGATGCGGACGTGAAGCCGCCGCGCGAGCTGACCCCCGCCTTCTACGGCTGTTTCGACTGGCACTCGGCGGTGCACGGCCACTGGCTGCTGGCGCGCCTCGCGCGGCAGTTTCCCGAGGCGCCCTTCGCGGCCCAGGCGCGGGCGGCGCTCGACAAGAGCCTCGGCGCGGCCAACCTCGCGGTCGAGGTGCGCTATCTGGAAGGGGAAGGAAGAGCGACCTTCGAGCGGCCTTACGGCCTTGCCTGGCTGCTCCAGCTCTCCGCGGAGCTTCACGAGTGGGATGATCCCCAGGCTCAAAAGTGGGCCGCGGCCTTGGACCCGCTGGCCACGCGCCGCCGTGAAGAGAATCCAGACGTGGCTTCCCAAGCTCTCCCACCCCATCCGCACGGGCGAGCACAACCAGACGGCGTTCTCCTTGGGATTGATGATCGACTGGGCGCGCGGATCCCGGAACACCGCCGCGCGGACGCTCTTCGAGACCCGTGCCCGGGAGCTGTACTCGAAGGACGAGGCCTGCCCGCTCGCCTACGAGCCGTCGGGAGAGGACTTCCTCTCCCCCTGCATCGCCGAGGCCGACCTCATGCGGAGGCTCCTGCCGCCCGCCGAATTCGCCTCCTGGCTCGCCGCCTTCCTCCCCCAGATCGGCCAGAAGGACTGGCTGGTCGCCCGGCGTCGTCACCGATCCCACGGACGGCAAGCTGGCCCATCTCGACGGGCTCAATCTATCGAGAGCCTGGATGCTGGAAGGGATCGCCGCCGGGCTCCCCGCGAACGATTCCCGGCTGCCGGCCCTGCGCGCGGCGGCCGCCGCCCATCGCGACTCCGGCCTCGCCGCCGTCACGGGCGAGCACTACGAGGGCGGCCACTGGCTGGGGAGCTTCGCGGCCTATCTGGTGACCGGGCGGGGGCTGCCGAAAAGCGAAACGTGATCCTGCAAGCCTGGAGCTCAGGCCGGCGCCTGGCTCGGGTTGATCTGAAACGCCCCCGTGCCCTTGCGGCCGACCACGAACGTCTCCAGGAACGTCCGGTCCGCCGGGCTGATGCGCAGGAACTCGACGCCGACCTGGTGCTCGGTCGGGCTCTTGCGGATCTCGTAGACGACCCGGCTGTCCGTCTTCACCACCCGGCCCCGCAGGGCGATGGACAGCTCCATCAACGAGCCGAATCCCAACGACTCCTCGCTCACGAACATGCAGCCCCCGGGGCCGATCACCCGCGTGCGGGCAAACTCCTCGAAGGCCTTCACTCCAAGCAGGCGGACCATGACCGCATGCTCGGCCGGGGTGCGGGGGAAACGCCGGATCTTGGGCTGGAGATGCATGGGGCCTCCTTCAATCTGATCTGCCCGTCTGACCTGCTTATTACTGTACGAGAATATAACGGGAACTTCAAGAGCGGGATCAGGCAAACGGGATCAGGCAAACGGGATCAGGCAAACGGGATCAGTTACAATGCCGCCCTCCCTATGGCAGCCCAGACTCCGTCCACGCGTAAGAAGTTCCTCTTCTCGCTCGTCCTTCTGGCCTTTTTCTGGCTGGTGGCCGAGCTCGCCTGCCTGGGGGGCCTCTGGGCACTCCGGCGGTACAAGAACCTGGAGTATCAGCAGCCCACCCTGGTCGAGGATCTGAACGACAAGCACCGGGGCATTCTGGCCGCCCAGATCGCGGACACCTCGTCGTACATGATGTTCGACGCCGATCTCGGATGGACCATCCGGCCCCATGGCAACCGCCCCCAGTACAAGGCCAACAGCAAGGGGCTGCGGGCCCTGCGCGAATACGACCTTGCGCCGCCGGCGGACCGGGTGCGCGTGGCGGCCTTCGGCGACTCGTTCATTCACGCGAGCGGCGTGCCCACGGGGTTCACCTGGGAGGAGAAGCTGGAAGGGTTGGAGCCGGGGCTCGAGGTGATCAACTTCGGCATTCCGGGCTCGGCGCCGGACCAGGCCCTGCTGCGCTACCGGCGCGAGGGGGCTCAGTACCACCCGGCCGTGGTGCTCATCGGCATGATGTCGGAGAACGTCAACCGGATGGTGAACACCTTCCGGCCGTTCTACTTCGCCAGGAGCGGCCTCCCCTTCAGCAAGCCGCGCTTCGGCGTGCGGGGTGGCGATCTCGTGCTGTACGAGAACCCCATCCGCTCGATCGACGAGTACCGCGCCCTGCTCGAGGACCCGGAAGCCTGGCTCCCCCGCCTGGGCGAGCACGACTTTTTCTACCAGCGCAACCACCAGCGGAGCCGCTTCGCTTTTCTCCCCTCGGTGCGCTTCGCGCGGGTGATCGGCAACCAATATTTCAATCAACCCGTCTTCTTGCCGAACGGTCTTTACAACACCCGCTCGGAAGCCTACGAGGTGACCTTCCGGGTGCTCGACCAGTTCTACCGCGAGGCCCTGGACAACGGCTCGCTGCCGGTGATCGTCCTCTTCCCCCAGAGGAAGGACGTGCGCCTGCGCCACGAAGGGGAAAAAGTTACCTACCAGCCGCTCCTCGACGAGCTCCGGCGCCGGGGGTACCGTGTGATCGACCTGGCGGACGGCTTCGAGCGCTATGACCCGGCGGCGGAGATGGCGAAGAAGAACTTCCTCCACTATCCCAAGGTGGGCAATCAGATGGCCGCGCAGTGGCTACGGGACGAGCTGGCCAGGAGCCGGTTGACCACGCCGGACGGAGTGCGCAAGGCGCTCGGGGAGACCCGCGCACCGAGTCTGTAGTTTTTTCAAACACCCCAAACGCCGAACGGGGGCTCGGACTTTCGTCACGAACCCCCGCGGATTGGGTACGGCTGTTAGAAAGCCGGGCTCAGCGGACGGCGCCGCGGCGGAACAGGTTGACGATGGCCAGCAGGATGATCGCTCCCAGGAGCGAGACGAGCAGGGCTGGCAGGTTGAAGGCGCCGCTGGTGATGGTGTTGGTGCCGAACAAGGGGGCCAGCAGGAAGCCGGCGAGCAGCGCGCCGACGATGCCGACCACGACGTTGAGCAGGACGCCCTGCTGGGCGTTCGTGCGCATGACGATGCTGGCGATCCAGCCGATGAGGCCACCGACGATCAGAATGAGAATGAGGTTAATCATGACGATCCTCCTTGGTGTTTTTGAAGTTCAGGTCTTTTCTCTCCCCGCCTTTGGTTATTAGCAACTCGCGTGCCACAAATCCGGAGAACCGCTTGGAAGACCTCCCCCTTTCGCCGCCTCCCGTGCCTCCCGCGGTTCCTCCCGATCTGCGGATACCGCCGCCACGCCCTCGCTGGCATCCGGTCGTCCGCTCGGTCCTCTTCCTCCTGTCCTACTTCGCGGTCGAGGTCGCCGTGAGCGTGCTGTTCGGCATCGCCGCCCGCCTCATGCCGGAATCGGCCTTCCGCGAGGGCGGGATCGGGCAATCGACGGAGGTTCTGCTGCTCACCATCGCCTTCCAGGTCCCCCCTCTCGTCGCCGTGACCTGGTTGTTCGTGCACTTCCTCGACCGGCGGACGCTGGCGAGCCTCGGCGCCCGCTGGCCCGCGGGCGGCCGGAGAGCCGCCAGGCGCCAACTGGCCACCATGCCCTTGGCCGTGCTGGCTCTGCTGGGGAGCTGGATCCTGCTGATCCTTGCCCTGCCCCAGGCCCTGGCGGCGGTCCGCTTCGGCGGGCTGAGCGCGGCATTTTCTTCACCAAGCACCGGACCCGCCTGGTGGCCGTTGTCGCCGTGGCTGCTCCTGGCGGGCCTGCTGGTTCTCTTTCTGCTTCAAGGCGGGCTCGAGGAGTGGGTGGTGCGGGGGTACATCTACCGGGCTCTCAAGGAGCGGTGGCGGCCGTTCTGGGCGGCTCTCGCCTCGTCGGTGCTGTTCTCCCTCCTCCACGCGTTCAACCCCAACGTCTCGGCGATCGCCCTGTTCAACATCATCCTCGCGGGGCTCATCCTGGCGGCGATGGTGGAGCGCAGCGGCAGCCTGTGGGGAGCCGGCATCGCCCACGGCTGCTGGAATTTCGCCGTGGCCTGCCTGGTCTCCCTGCCGGTGAGCGGCATCCGCCTGTTCCACCTGCTGGACGTCTCCATTCAAGGGAACGAGACGCTGACCGGCGGCTCCTTCGGTCCCGAGGGGAGCCTGGTGCTGACGGGGCTCGGCCTCGCGCTCACCGCGGGCTTCTGGCGGCGCGTGCGGGCGGACCGGCCGCAAAAGGAGATCGCGCCGTCTGCTCCCGAGGACATAGCGGAAGGCGTCCCCCTCTGACGTAGGGATGGACCAACCTTTGCATGTTTTCTTTGAGGAAAATGCAATTTTGGCTCGGGGAGGAATACCGACCGTGAAAATCCAGACCGCCAGCGCCCTTCTCCTGTCGCTCGCCTGCTGCCTGCCGGCGTCCGCGAGGCCCGGCGAAATGCTCGCGCCGCCCTCCTTCACCGAGGCGGTGGAGGTCAACGTCGTCAACGTGGACGTCCGCGTCACCGATTCGAAAGGCCAGCCCATCACCGGCCTGCGGAAGAGGGATTTCGAGCTGTTCGAGGACGGCAAGCGGGTGGACGTCGCCAACTTCGCCGCGGTCGCGGGCGGAGTCTCCCGGGAAGACGGCGAGGAGACGGTGCCGTCCAAGGACTCGGCGGCACCTCCTGCCGCCGCTCCCGAGGACGCCTGGAATCTGATCGTCTACATCGACAACTTCAACCTCCACCCGGGCAACCGGACCCGTGCCCTGCGCCAGCTTCGCGATTTTCTCGGCGAGCTGACGCCTCAGGAGCGGGTGATGGTGGCGAGCTACGACCTGGGCCTCTCCGTACAGCTCCCCTTCACCTCCGATACAGCGGCCGTCAACGCCACCCTGGAGAAAATCGACCAGGCCACCACGCGCGGCACCTCCATCGACCTCGATCGCCAGCAGGCCTTGCGGCAGATCATGGCGATTCAAGAAGCCTCGGTCTCCGACTTCACGAACCCGCGGCCCTGCCCGCTCGACATCGCCAGGCCTGCTCACGATTTCGCTCAAGTGCGCCGCGACGAGACGCTACGCAGCCTGGGGGCCATGACCCTGCTGGTGAACTCGCTCTCGGGCGTACCGGGCCGTAAAGCCTTGCTCTACGTGAGCGACGGCATTCCGGCCACTCCCGGCGAGGAGGTCTTCCAGTTCCTGTCCGAGCTTCTGCGGCGGCGGCAGCTCCTCCGGCCTCGGGCGGAGCACGCCGGGCAACGCGCCGGAAAACGACGAGAACGAGGACACCGACGAGGAGGGCCGCCTCAGCCGGCCCCAGCCGCGCGCCGAATCTCTGGACGCCCTGGCCGTCTACGACACGTCGGCGCTGGGCCCCTGGGCCTACAAGGCGGCGTCCCAGGCCCCTCTCGACGCCCAGAGCTACAGCCTGGTCAAACAGCTCGGCGCTCTGGTGGCCCATGCCAACGCCCAGCGGGTCACCCTCTACACCCTCCAGGCCTCGGGCGCCGCGGCACCGGCAGCCTCCGACGCCTCGGCGGGCGGCACGGACCGGCTGTTCCAGTTCGCCTCCATCGGCACGGCCCAGCGGGCAAGCCTCCAGAATTCGCTCCACGCCCTCGCCGACGGCACGGGCGGGCGGGCCATGCTGGACGTCAACGACTTCAAGCCCGAGCTGGTGCGCATGCGGGAAGACTTCGACAGCTACTACTCGCTCGGCTTCACCCCCTCTCACAAGACGGCGGGCGCGGAGCACAAGCTGGAGGTGAGGCTCAAGCGCAAGGGCGCCCAGCTCCGCTACCGCGAGAGCTACCGCGACAAGACGCCCATCGAGAGGGCCGTGGACCGCACCCTCGCCGCCCTGCTCTACGGCATCGAAGACAACCCCATGAAGATCGAGATGGAGCTGGGCGAGCAGGCGCCGGGGCCTGCCGGCACCGTCACCCTCCCGGTCCGCCTGCGGATCCCCCTCTCCAAGGTGGCCGTTCTGCGGGGGGATGACGTTTATGAAGGGAACCTGCGCGTGATGGTGGCGACCCGCTCGGCGGACGGCCGTTCGTCGGCGGTCAAGCAGGTGCCGGTGCCGATCCGCATCCCTCACGACGAGGTTTTGCACGCCCTCGGCCAGACCTACGTCTACACCCTGACCCTCAACCTCGCGCCCGGCGAGCAGACGGTGGCCATCGGGGTCCGCGACGACACCTCCGCCAGCTCGTCCTATCTGAGCCGTACCGTAACCGTGTTGCCCGGGGATAGCGCCACCGTGGCGGTGAGCCCCTAGGAGGGTGCCATGAAGATGACCGGGATCGTTCCTCTGCTCCTGCTGTCGGCCTGGAGCCCGGCGCTCGCCGCCAAAGCTCCGGCGTCATCACCCGCCGAGCCCCAGACTTTCGGCGAGGTGGTCGAGGTCAACGTCGTCAACGTGGAGGTCTACGTCACCGACAAGGCGGGCAACCGGGTGACCGATCTCCACAAGGGGGATTTTCAGCTCTTCGAAGACGGCAAGCCGGTCGAGATTTCGAACTTCGAAACGGTGACCGGCCCGCCCGCCCGGGACGCCGCCGCCGAGCCCTTGCCCCAGGGAGACTCCCCGGTAGCCAAGGCGGCAGCCAAGGCGCCGGAAGACGCCTGGAAACTGGTGGTGTATTTCGACAACCAGAACATCCGCCCGGCCAGCCGCGCCCGCGCCATCGGCCAGCTCCGCGAGTTCCTGACGCACCAGCTCGCCCCCGGGGACCGCGTGATGGTGGTCACCAACGACTTCAGCCTCAACGTCCGCCTCCCCTTCAGCAACGATCCGGCGGCCATCACCCAGGCGCTCGACGGGCTGGGCAAGCTGTCGGCGCAAAGCGAGGCCATCACCCAGGACCGGCGGCTGGCCTTCCAGGCCATGTTCAACATCCAGGAAACGGCTCTCCTCGATCCCGAGCCCTTGCCCTGCCCCCAGAGCATCGCGTCCCCGGCCCACAGTTTCGCATCCTTGCGGCGCCAGGAGGTTCTGCGCACGATCAACTCTCTCACCCTCCTGGTCAACTCCCTCTCCGGAGTGCCCGGCCGCAAGGCGGTGCTCCACGTGAGCGACGGGATTCCTCTCAATCCCGGCGAAGAGGCGTTCCAGTTCCTTTTCGAGATCTGCGGCGGCAACAGCACGAGCGGATTTTCCAGTGGAGAGATCGGAGGCTCGTCAACGGCTGGCGGCGGTGGCGGCGGTGCACCGAAACCAGCGGGGGCCGCCGTCAACGTCAATCCCTACCAGCTCTTCGATGCCCGGGAAATCGGCCCCGCCGCCTACCAGGCCGCCTCCCAGGCTCACCTGGACGCCCAAAGCTACAGCGTCGCCAAGAACCTGCAGGCTCTTGCGGCCCACGCCAATGCCCAACGGGTCACCCTCTATACGCTGCAGCCCGGCCTCAGCGCTCCCGAAACCTCCAACGTCGAGGTCGGACCGGCGGCCGAACGGTTCTTCAATTTCCCCTCGATCGGCGCCGTCCTGCGGGCGAACAATCGCGACTCTCTCCAGCTCCTGGCGGATGAAACGGGGGGACGGGCGATCCTCGATGCCAACAATTTCCTGCCCGACCTGGGGCGTGTCCGGCAAGATGCGCTGAGCTTCTATTCTCTCGGCTTCACCCCACCTCACAGCGGCGACGCCCGCGAGCACAAGCTCGAGGTGAAGGTCAAACGCCCCGGTGTCCGCCTGCGCTACCGGCAGAGCTACCGGGACAAGACCCCCCTGGAGAAGGTGGTGGACCGCACGTTCGCGGCCCTGCTCTATGGCATTGAGGACAACCCGCTCGAGATCTCCGTCGAGGTCGGCGAGCAGACCCCCGGCCCTTCCGGCTTGACGTCCGTGCCGGTACGCCTCAAGATCCCGCTCTTCAAGCTGGCCATCCTGAACCGGGACGAGACCTTCCAGGGGAGCCTGAAGCTGTTCGTGGTCACCCGCAGCCAGGACGGCGGCACGTCCCCGGTGCGCCAGGTGGCGGTGCCTCTGAACATCCCCCGCAAGGAGGTGCTGCGGGCCATGGGGCAGCTCTACGTCTATACCCTGACCCTGAACCTGCCGCCCGGCGAGCAGAAGATCGCCCTGGGCGTGCGGGACGAATTGGCCTCGACCGCCTCGTTCCTGAGCCGGAAGGTGGACGTGGGAGGCGGCGTCACGCCATCGTCAAAATGACCTTGCCGAACACGCCCCCCCGCTCCAGGGCCTGGTAGGCCTCGGCGGCCCGCTCCAGAGGGAAGGTGCGGTCCACCACCGGCCTCAGGCGGCCGTCGCGCAGCCTCGGCAGGGCGAAGGCGGCGAAGTCCGCGGTCAACCGCGCCTTTTCTTCGCGCGGCCGGGCACGCAGCACGGAGCCGGTCACCCGGAGACGGCGGCTGAGGATGGGGCCGAGGTCGACGTCGGCCTTGCGGCCGCTCACCAGCCCCACCAGCACCAGCCGGCCGCGGTAGGCCAGCGCCGCCAGGTGGCTGCCGATCTCGGGGCCGCCCGTGAAATCGAGCACCAGATCCACCCCCCGTCCGTCCGTGGCGTCCCGCACCTGGCCGGCCAGGTTGGCGCCTTCGACGCAGACCTCCTCGATCCCCAACCCGCTCAACAGCTCCAGCCGTTCGCGGCTGCGGCCGGCGGCCAGCACCCGCGCCCCGAGCTCGCGGGCCAGCTGCGCGGCGAAGCTCCCCATGCCGCCCGTGGCCCCGGTCACCAGCACGGTCTCGCCTTCCTGCAGGCCCCCCTCCACCACCAGGTTCACCCAGGAGGTCAGGGCGGCCTCGGGAATGGCGGCCCCTTCGATCAACGACAGGTTGTCGGGAACGGGCATGAGCTGCCCCGCGGGGATGGCGGCGCGGGTGGCATGGGCGCCGCCACCCACCAGCGCCATGACCCGCGTGCCGGGGAGCCAAGGACTCCCCTTCTCCGACTCCAGCACGATGCCGGCGCATTCGAGCCCCGGCACCGGGCTTTCGCCGGCGGGCGGCGGGTAGGTGCCCCGGAGCTGGTACAGGTCCGCATGATTGAGGCCCGCGGCCTCGACGGCCACGAGAACCTCTCCCGGCCCGGGGACCGGGTCGGGGAGGTCATCGACTCGTGGATGGGGAAACTTGGGATCGGTCGGCAGGATGGCTCGCACGGAGCCATCCTACCCTAAATCCTTATTCCTGATCCCGCTCCTGGTTGATGCGATTGAGTGGCAAACGGTTACAGAAGAAATAATATATTGCAATATCTTTCTGATCGCTTCCTGCGAGCCCGCCGGGCCATGCCTTTCCTTGCTTTTTACAATCGCTCTCGTTAGAATACTCCGAGTTCTCGAATTTTGAATTCCGAAACAGGCGCGTAAAGCGGAGGTACCCCGATGCCGAGCCCTGTCCTGCTTTATACGGTGCTGACGGAGGAATTCGAGAGCCAGGGGCTGAAGCCTCCCTTCCCCCGAGAGGCGCTCGAGGAGCAGTTCCAGCGGAGATTGCCGGAGCTCGACGCACAGCTCGGCACTCTGCGGCAATCGGACCCGGAAGAGTATGAACGCAGGCTCGACGCCGAACGAGTCAAGCTGTTCTACGCCTGGCTCCACCGCAACAACGTCCGCCGCTCGGCCCTGTGCTTCTCGGGCGGCGGCATTCGCAGCGCCACCTTCGGCCTGGGCCTCGTCCAGGGGCTCGCCCGCCGCCGCCTGCTGGGGCAGTTCGACTACCTGTCGACCGTGTCGGGAGGCGGCTACCTGGGGAGTTGGCTCACGGGGTGGATCTACCGTGTGCGGCAGAGGCTCGAGGATCACGACCCCCAGAAGGCTCTGCAGGAGGTGGAGACCTGTCTCCAGAGCCTGCCCGCCTCGCCTCTCGAGCCGGAGCCCGAGCCGGTACGCCACTTGCGTGAGTACAGCCGCTACATGAGCCCGAAGGCAGGGCTCCTCTCCGCCGATACCTGGACCCTGGTGGGCATCTTCCTGCGCAACCTGTTCCTGAACTGGCTCGTCCTGCTGCCCTTGCTCGCCCTGGGGCTCATGATTCCCCGTGTCAGCGTCATCCTCATCCGGTGGGGAACGAACCCGTGGTTCCAGGCCAGGGAGAATTGGATCCTTCCGATGGTCTTTTGGCTGGCGGTCGCCTTCGGCTCCTGCGCCATTGCCTACATCTCCGTCAACCGGCCAAGCTTGGGGGCGAACAGCACGTTCCCGGCGCGCTGGCGGGGGCAGCTCCCGTTCCTTGTTCTCTGCGGACTACCGCTTGCCCTGATGTCCATTTTGATCACGTTGTACTGGGCCTGGTTACGGAGCCGGGGGACGCCGCTCACGGACCTGCACTTCGTCCTCCTGGGCTGGAGACTCTCGCCGCTGCTCGGCTTCATCCTGTTTGGCATCCTCCTGCACCTGGGAGGCTTTCTCCTCTCACGGTTCTGGGTGAAGGGCTATGTCTTCGGCGAGTTCCTGGTTATCGTGCTGACCGGCTCCCTGGGGGGCGCCGGGGCTTGGCTCGCCGCCACGCTGCTCTTTCCCAACGTTACTCGGGGGCTCGTCTCCGAAATCTACGCTTGTGCCGCGGCTCCCTTGCTGCTCTTCCTGTTCCTGCTCGCAGCCACTCTCTTCGTGGGCCTGTCGAGCTACTACACCTCGGACTCCGACCGCGAATGGCTGGCGCGTTGCGGGGCTTGGTTCCTGATCTTGATCCTGGTCCGCATTCTCCTCTTTGCCATCGTGCTCTTTGGGCCGGTCGCCCTGCTGATGGCTCCCTCCTGGATCTCCTCCTCGGTCGGTGGCATCTCCGGCCTGGTTACACTCCTCCTCGGGCAGAGCGGGCGGACGAAAGGAACGAAGGATCAGCAGCAGAAGGGCCCGCCGAAAGTGAGCGCGGTCGTGCTGGACAAGCTCCTGGTCATCGCCGCTCCCGTCTTCGCCGCGTCCATTTTGGTGCTCCTTTCTCAGCTCACCACGATGCTGATTCGCTGGCTTGCGGAAAGCTATTACCAGACTCGAGGCTCTATCTGGCCCGAGCTTCCGGGTATCGCCAACGCCCCCTCGCTGATGCCGTTGAAAATCGTCTATCAGTCTCCCGGGTGGACCGTCGTGCTGGTATCCCTACTCTTTGCACTGGTCGGCGGGATCATGGGCTGGTTCGTGGACATCAACCGTTTCTCCCTTCACGCGGCGTACCGTGACCGGCTCATCCGGGCCTACCTGGGGGCCTCGCGAGGCAGCGAGCGGCGGCCGGACCCGTTCACCGGGTTCGACCAGGAAGACAACGTCCAGATGAGGGAGCTGCGGAACAACCGCCCCTTCCATGTCGTCAACATGGCGCTCAATCTCGTGGGCGGCAAGGATCTGGCCTGGCAGGACCGCAAGGCGGAGACGTTCACGGCCTCGCCGCTGCACGCCGGCAGCTTCCGCCTGGGCTACCGCGACACGATGGAGTACGGCCGGCACCGGAGCCAGAAGAGCTACACGATCTCCCTGGGCACCGCCGTGGCCATTTCGGGTGCCGCGGCAAGCCCCAACATGGGCTACCACTCCTCGCCGGTCGTCACGTTCCTGCTGGCGATGTTCAACGTGCGCCTGGGCTGGTGGCTCGGCAATCCGGGCCCCGCCGGCAATCGCACCTTCAACACCCCCGGTCCGCGTTTCGCGCCGCGCGCCTTGTTCGCCGAGGCCTTCGGGCTTACGGACGACGAGCACCCTTACGTCTACCTCTCGGACGGCGGACACTTCGAGAACCTCGGGCTTTACGAGATGATCCTGCGGCGTTGCCGCTTCATCGTCGTGTCGGACGGCGGCCAGGACCCCGACTTCAACTTCGAGGATCTGGGCAACGCCCTGTCCAAGATCCGCGTCGACCTGGGCGTACCGATCAGGTTCGGCAGGATTCCGCTGCGCGCCCGGCCCGCCGAGCAGGAGAGCTACGACCCGGCCCGCGACGGGCAGACCGCCCGCTCCCTTCAGTCCTATTGCTCCATCGCCCGCATCTGTTACTCCTGCGTCGACAGCGTGCCCGACGGTAAGGCCGAAGACGGTCTCCTCCTCTACATCAAGCCGGCTCTCAACGGCTCGGAGCCCGCCGACGTCTTCCATTACGCCCGGCTCCATCCGCAGTTTCCGCATGAATCTACCGCCGAGCAGCTCTATACCGAATCACAGTTCGAGAGCTACCGCGAGCTCGGCTGGCACGCCATGCGGACGATCCTCGAACAGCTTCCCCCGGGCGGGACGCTGGAAAACCTGCTGGAAATGATCGAAACCCAACTCGGAAAAACGCCGGCCTGCGACTAGAAGCTCGACGCGGCAAACCAGGAGAAAAGGGCCATGCCGAAAGACACCCAGGAATCTGCCGAGACGAATCGCGTTCTCCTCAAGCTCCGTCCCTCGAACGCCTTGCGGGCGGCGGAGTCGCACGTGAACCTGGAACCGTTGTATGACACGCCCCAGGGGATGGGGAGAGGATTCGGGATCGATTCCACTCCGCAGTGGTTCATCGCCGAGCTCCCCGACGGGGCGGCGACGCCTTGGGACCTCGCCTATTCGCAGATCGCCGGGCAGCTCGGCATTGCCCAGTCGGACGTAGTCTTTGCCGAGCCTGATCTCGTCCATACCATCTATCAGGATCCGGATGCGAGCGGCGCCGGCCAAGCCTTCGCCGTCGGAGCCGACTGCGAGGCCAATTCTCAGGACAACACTCATGGCAAGGTCACCGGCCCCCCCGACGTGTTCGCCTGGCATCTCGGCGACGACTTCACGCAGCTTGGCAAAGCGCGCGCAGCGGTCGAGTTCAAAAAACCGCGGACACGCATCGCGCACATCGACACCGGCTACTACCGTGCGCATGAGACCGTGCCCGAGCACGTCAATCATGACCTTGAAAAAAGCTTCGTCAGCAGCGACCCCAATGCCGGCAGCGCCGAAGACCCCGACAACCGCCGCCTGATCCTCGACAACTCGGGGCACGGCACCGGCACTCTCAGCATCCTCGCGGGCGGCAAGGTCTCGGCCTTCGGTGATGCCGTGCTGGGTGGCGCGCCAGGCGCGGAGATCGTGCCGCTGCGCGTGGCCGACACCGTCGTCCTCCTGCGCACGAGCGCACTGGCGCGTGCGCTGGCCTACGCCGTCGAGCAACGCTGTGACGTGGTCACGATGAGCCTGGGCGGCGTGCCCACGGGCGCCTGGGCGGAGGCCGTGGACAAGGCGTATGACGCGGGCCTCTGCATCTGCGCCGCGGCGGGCAACCATGTCGGCATCGCGCCGCCGCACACGCTTGTCTATCCGGCGCGCTACAGCCGCGTGATCGCCGTCTGCGGCGTGATGGCCGATGGCAAGCCCTATGCCGATCTCAAAGGCAGTACTCTCGAGGGCAGCTTCGGCCCTGATTCCGCGATGAAGGTGGCGATCGCCGCCTACACGCCGAACATCCCTTGGGCGCGTTTCGGCTGCCAGGCCGTCGTTCGCCTGAACGGTGAAGGCACGTCGTCTGCTACGCCGCAGGTAGCCGCCGCCGTCGCCCTCTGGTTCGAAAAGTACAAAAACGAGCTGCCGCGCGATTTCCGGCGCATCGAGGCGGTTCGCAACGCCCTCTTCACCACGGCAAAGCTAAAGGCAGACCGTAAGCATTTCGGCAATGGCGTTCTCCAGGCGCATTCGGCGCTCAAGGTCAAGCCTGTCCTCGGGCTGCCGAAAAGTGCGGCGTCGAGCAATTCTTTCGCCTTTCTCCGCGTCGTCACCGGGCTCGGTATCGCCGAGGTGCCGCCGCGCGAGCAGATGTTCAATCTCGAGCTCGCCCAGCGCTGGCTGCTCAACGAGGAGTTGCAAAAGATCGTACCGGACCCCGAGGGTTCGACCCGTCTCGAAGGAGAGAAGCTGCGTCGCTTTATGGAGGCCGTCATCGAGGACCAAGGAGCCTCGCTGACGTTGCGCAAGCACGTGGCGGCGCGCTATCCGGTCGCCGCCGGCCAATCCGCGCCACGTACCAGGAGGTCGGAAGACGTCATCCCGGAGGTCCTTTCAGTCTGCGAGACGCAGCCCCATGTCCGGAATCCGCCGTATCGCCGCGTCCGCGTCTATGCCGTGGATCCGAGCCTCTCGGGGCAACTCGAAACCGCCGGGATCAACGAGGTGACGCTAAAGATCCGCTGGGAGACTCTGGAAAAGAAGGGGCCGGTCGGCGAGTACCTGGCCGTCGAAGACGTGGATGCCGCGAACCATCGCTACGATCCCGTGGACCTGGACGACCCGCGGCTGCTCGCGCAGGATGGCTGGGCGCCTTCGGAAGGCAATCCGCAGTTTCACCAACAGATGGTCTATGCCGTGGCGATGAAGACCATCGAGCATTTCGAGAGGGCCCTCGGCCGTCCCGTCCTCTGGCGTCCCAGGCCGAATCCGAAAAATGTCAACGACGACAGTATCTTCGTCAGACAATTGGTGGTCCGCCCGCATGCGCTCCGGCAGGCCAACGCCTTCTACAGCCCCCAGGAAGTCGCGCTCCTGTTCGGCTATTTCGAAGCTGCGGCAGATGATCCCGGTGACCACATGCCGGGCAGCCGCGTCTACGCCTGCCTCTCGCACGACATCATTGCTCACGAGACCACGCACGCGATCCTCGACGGGACGCACCGCCGCTTCAACGAGCCCACCAATCTCGACGTGCTCGCCTTGCACGAAGGCTTCGCCGACATCGTCGCTCTCCTGCAGCACTTCACCATTCCGGAAGTTCTGGTGAATGAGATCAGCCGGACGCGCGGCGATATCGAAGCGGAGTCCATGCTCGGCAGCCTCGCCGTCCAGTTCGGCCGCGCGACGGGCGGGCGCGGCGCCCTGCGCGATGCCATCGGCAGGATCGAAAACGGCGTGTGGAAAAGATTCGTGCCGAACCCCGCGGATTTGCAAAAGCGCCTGACGCCTCACTCACGCGGGGCCGTCCTCGTCGCCGCGGTCTTCGACGCGTTCATTGCCATTTACAAGCAGCGCATTGCCGACCTGCTTCGCATCTCCACCGGCGGGACCGGCGTGCTGCCGAGCGGGGCGATCCACCCCGACCTCGTGCACCGCCTGGCCGACGAGGCAGCAAAGTCCGCCGATCATGTTTTGAGCATGTGCATCCGCGCGCTCGATTACCTGCCGCCCGTGGACGTAACCTTCTTCGAATACCTGCGTGCACTCATCACCGCCGACTTCGACGTCGTCAGCGACGACCGCCACAACTACCGTGTCGCCTTCGTTGAAGCCTTCCGCCGCCGCGGCATCTATCCCTTGAACCTGGACGTTCCGACCGTGGACACGCTCCGCACGCTCTCAGTGGACACACTGCGCTGGCAGGGACTCGACAAATCCGAGTTCTCCAAGAAAATCTGGCAGGCGATCCAGAATCAATATCGCGTCATCATCGAAGGGCTGAAGGAGTATGCCAACGCCTGCTTCTACCTGGATGACCGCGAAGAGCTTTTCCAAGCGACGAGGGAGCACCGGCGCACACTCCACCAACAGCTCGAGGCCGCCTTTCAGGCCGTGCCGGAATTCGCCACCGAGTTGGGACTCGATTCCAAACAGAAATTCGAGGTGCACGAGTTGCGCCGAGCCATGCGCGTCAGCCCCGGCGGCAAACACATCCCGCAGCTCGTCGTCGCGTTGACGCAATCGATCGACGTCAAGGAAGTCAAGGAGGACGGCACACCACGTCACATTTTCCGCGGCGGCTCGACGCTTGTCGTCGACCTCTCAATCCCTGAGGTCAAATACCGGATCGTCAAGAAAATCACGAGCACGGGACGGCAGAATCGCACCGCCGCCTTCGTCCGCGAGTCCACCGCCGACCCGTTGCGCGCCCTCTTCTTCGCGCCCGACCGCCGCGAGCCCTTCGCAGCCCTCCACGCGCTCGCCGACGAGGGATTCTAGAGGTCTGTCAAGGCAGGATTGACAGACCACGAGCCGACTCCTCAGACCTTCGACCCCACCACCGTCCGCGGGTCGTTCCGGTCCTCCCGCCACGCCGGGTGGTTCACGTGGAAAACATGGTCTCCGTTGAACGAGGCCACCGCGGCGTCGAAGGTCATGGTTCCGATCTTCTTCCACTGGGTGATGTTGCGGCGTTCTTTGATCGGGAGGCCGTGGGTGGTGCCGGTGTCGGAGGTTTCTACGTCGAAGACGAGCTTGCGTTTCGGCACAGGGTCGCCGGGGTCGTAGATGTGGGCCATGATCTCGTCGCGGAAGTCGAGGCCGGCGCCAGGGATGACGGGCTGGCCCGGGGCGACGGTGATCTGCATGAACTCGGGGGCGCGCGTCGGCTCGGCGGGCGGTTTCCCGAGCCTCGGCGATCGGATAGACCTGCCGGATCGTCGGCTGTTTCTCGGCCATGTTGAGCACGAGCCCGGTCAGGAGGAGGATCGGCATGCCGCTGCCGCGGCGGGCGACGGTGGTGTTCGGCGCGTTGCGTAGCTTCGCCTCGTTGATGCTCGGCGTGTCTTCGCCGCCGATGTCTTCCTGGGTGATGAAACTCGCGGTCGGCAGGGGCTCGGAATGGTTCGGATCGGTGGTCGGATAGATGCGGCCGATCATCGACAGCGACCGCGTGTTGCCGCGCCGCGTTTCGGTGCAGCAGGTGGAGTAGCGGCCGATCATCAGGCCACGGCTCCCCTTGCGGAAGTAGCCGGTGTACGGCGTATCTTCGGTGACCTCCCACAAACCCGTCATGCAGATGCCGTTGGCATGGAGGAGGCGGCGGAAGCCCTTCCCGTCCGGACCCCAGCGAAGGTCGGAATCGGAGGCGAGGACGCGCTTGGCCGCCGCGAGGAACTGCCACCTCCCGCCGCCGGAAAGCATGCCCTTGATCAGCGGCATGAACATGACCGGAAAGCGCTCCAGCGGCGCGTTCCCTTGCGTCCCCCAGACTTTCTGATACGGGTTGGCGAACACGGCCTCGCGCACAACGCTGAAGCGCGAGCCGGCGACGACACGCTCGTCGTCGGCGGTGAAGCCTTGAATACCGAGGGTCTCTTCGGTCATGGGACCTCCTTGCCGCGGTCACGCGACATTCGCCGCTGGAGTGTTCTTCGCATCGGCGAGGATCACGTCCGCGGCTTTCTCCGCGATCATGTAGATCGGCGTGACGATGAAAAAACCGGGGATGCGCGGGAACACCGACGCATCGACGACCCGCAGGTTCTCGACGCCGATAACACGGAAATTGCTGTCCACCACGGCCTCGGGATCGCTCGGCTTGCCCATCCGGTTCGAGCACGAGGCGTGATGGCCCCAGGCGTTGTCCTGGACGAACTGCCGAATCTGATCGCCGGTCGCGGTGCCAGGGCCGGGGATGACCTCCTGCTTGATGGCCGTGTTGTGCTTCGAAACCTTCCGGACGAAATCGACTCCTTTGACGATGGCGTCGAGATCGCGCTTTGCGCCGTCCGGATCGTTGAAATGCATGAAGTTGATCTCGGGGCGGTCGCGTGGATCGGCCGACTTGAGACGGACGAATCCCGCGGTGTTTTTCGTATGCGCCTTCAGCACCATCCAGGTGAGGAAGTTCTTCGTCCGCTCGACTTCCTTCGAGTAGCCGGGGAAGTAGCCGTGGAATTTGCCGGCCAGGGCGAACATGAAGAGATCGGGATCGGGAATGTCGGGCGACGACTTCCGAATCACCGCCAGCAGGGCTCCGTTGGTCGTATAGACGCCCTTGCCGTTCTGCCAATCGACGTAGCAGGGATCGCCGGTCACATTCGACGACGGCGGTGGCTCGAACGTGGCCTTCTCGATGATCTTCCAGTTCTGTTTCATCTCGCTGACGACGCCGACTTCGTAACGGTCCTGCAGGTTCTTGCCCACTCCGGGACGGTCGGCGAGCACGGGGATGTGGAACTGCTGGAGATGCGCTGCCGGTCCTACGCCCGAGAGCATGAGGAGCTGCGGTGAGTTGAAGGCGCCACCGGCGAGAATCACCTCGCGCGAGCAGTAATACCGCTTGACCTCGTACGGCCCTGCGCTGGAGGAGCCCGGGTCGGCGCGGTAGAGGTGCTGTCCTTCCCAACACTCGACCCCGATCGCCCGCTTGTTCCCGTCGAACAGGATCTTCGTGGCCAGGTTGCTCTGCCTGAGGATCAGTTTCTGCGGAAACTTTGCACGCGTGCGGTTGATCAGCTCGCGGGTGCCCGCGCGGCGGCCTGCCAGCGTGGCCAGGGGTGCAAAGGCGACCCCCTCGAACTGCGGGGTGCGCCAGTCGTTTGGATCCTGGGGAAGATCGGGGAGCGCGCCGCTGAAGCCTTCCTGCCACGCGGCCTTGATGGCTTTCAGGACCGTTTGCACCACGGCCGGGTCGCCCAGGCCGAGCGTGAGGTCGAAATCCGTCGTGGACAGCCACCCCTTGTAGCCGTGGCGCGAGGGATTCGGCTTTCCCTGGCCCGGATCTTTGACGTACGTACAGCGTTCGAGCTTTTCGAAGTACGCCCGCATTTTGTCCGGAGCCCACGACGCGTCCCCGGTCAGGTCGGCGATGTTCTGCCAGTCGCTGTTGTGCGGGTACACCGTGATCATGGCGTGGTGCTGCGTACAGCCGCCGAGCGTGCCCGCGCGCGGATAGAAGACGCCGCCTTTGTCCGGGAAGTACTTGTCCTTGTCGCGTTTCGAACGGTTCTCGTCTTCGTAGTGCTTCACGAAGAATTCCCAGGAGATGTAGGGATGCTCGCTGGCGAAAGCGTGAAGGACCGGCACGTTGTACCAATCCTGCTCCGGCGCCCCGCCGGCCTCGATGAGGCCGACCGTGTAGCCCGCCTCGGCGAGGCGGGCCGCCACCGGCCCGCCCCCTGCACCCGACCCGATGACGATGTAGTCGAAATCAGGGTTCTGCGGAGTTCCCATGAGTCGTCCGTTCAGAAAGTCTTGATAAATTCGATCAGCGCGCGCTTGTCGGCATCGGGCAGATCGGTACCGAAGTAATGGCCCCGGTCCTCGATGAAGTCAGGGCAGGAATTGAGGCGGTAGAGCTTCTTCACGACGTCGGACTCCAGCCAGCGTTTCGTGGCCGCATCTCCCGTCAGCCCCTGGCGCTGGATGTCCTTCATCACCTTCACAGAATCGACGAGAAGGCTGGCCAGGTCGCCGGCCTTGCGCACGCCGCTCAGCTCGAGGTTGGTGTTGGCCAGCAGATTCACCGGCGTTCCTTTCGGGATCGGTCCGAAGTCGAAGGACTTCTCGCCCGTCGCCCGATCGGTGACCAGGTGATCGCGCAGCTTGCGCCGCAGCAGACGCGAATGGATGTACGACTCCGGCACCTGCAGACTGCTCTCCTGCGTCGTCAGCCAGAGAGAGGTGGACTGGCCGTCCGCGCCATCCTTGTTACCCGCCGCGCCAGCGCGTTTCTCCGGCCAGAGGAGCTTGGTGATGGCGTCGTTGAAGGCCTCCATCCGCTCCTTCACGGAGACGCCGTGCACGTGCTTGCCCACGGCGTTGTTGTGAAGCAACGGCGCCGAGCTCCAGACGGCGACCAGCGAGGCCGGCCGGTAGTAGCCGCGGCCGGGGCTCGGGACCGTCCATTTGCTATCGGTCTTGCTGATCGGATCCCACACGTCGATCGCGCCGACGGCCGGCAGCGTCTTGTAGGTCTCGGACGAGAAGTTGTCCCAGATATGGTCTTTGAGCCCGTTCGTGGCCGACGCGCGCGTGGCGTTGGTCTTGACCTCCGTGATGGGCACCCGCTCTTCGCTGGCCAGGAAGTTACCTTCCAGGAAGTCGGACTTCACCACCTCCGTCTCGAACCATGCGGTTCCCTCCGGTGACTTCGGATCGACGCCCTGCGGCGGCCGTTTGCTCGAGTGGCAGCGGGCGCAGTTCTGAGCGAAGACGAGCTTGCCGCGGTTGAGCTGAGCCTGATCTTTGGTGAGGTACTTGCTTCCCCCCGGAGCCTCCGCGAGCTTGTGCCCCTTGGCGAACTTGATGAAGTATGCCGCGAGATCCGGCGAAGCCTCCTCGCTCCAGTTCCACGCCGGTGAGAGCTTCTGCGCATCCTTCACCCGGATCGGCGTTTGCTTCTGGATGCCCACCAGCGGCTTGAAATTGCGCGTCCACTCTTCCCAGTACTCGCCGATGTTCAGGTACACGCGGGAGAGAGCGCCATGGAGGCCCACCGAGTCGGCCCCCTCCTTGAGGACGCGCGGAGTCACCACCATGTTGGGATGTCCCGGCACGTGCTCGAGGTTCTTCAGATCGACCGCGCCGCCGCGGATCAATTCCGGAGCTGCCACGGCCACGCGCCCGGGAGGCGGCAGGTTGTAGACGCCGTTCATCGTTCCGGGATTGTTCATGTAGTCGGTGGAGATGAACGACGTGTCGAGCGTGCCGGCCGGATTCGACATGAGGAGCTGTTTGACAAAATTTTTGGAATCGAGCTCGTGGCCGAAGACCTCCCACACCTTCATGTAGTGCTGGCCGACGTAGTCCGAGAGGTTGGCGAAATCAGGCTCGTTGGGATCCGCCGGTGGGTTCACCGGATCCGGTCCGACGTGGCAGAACGAGCAGGCCATCCCCACCATGTAGGGACGCTCCAGCTTCGGGTCCTTGTAGTAGTTGGCATCGTTCCAGTAGCGGTCCGCGTCCCACTTCTTGGGATCGAATTTCGGATTCTTGAACAGCCGCAAGCCCATGACGCCGCTGGACCTGCCATACGTGGCGAGGTCGACGCGCTTGTCGATGTCGTACTTCGACCCGGGCTCGCGCGGCACGTCGATATACAGCTTCGAGTACTCGTCCTTTTGCGACGACCGCATGAAGCCGGGCTGGTTGACGATGCCATAGGTCTGGAAGCGCTGGTCCCGCGGCGAAGCGACCATCTTCAGAAGGTCGCCGGTGCCGAAGCCGTACTGGGAGAGCCAGTTCCAGAACCCGGCGTTGTCACCCGACCAAAGGTTCCAGATCACGCGGCCGTTGATCTCCTGCGAAGTCAGCGTGACGTTGCGCCCCTGGACGTCCATCCCCGGGAACGGATCGAAGTCGACGTACTTGTAGTCAACGACCCAGCTTTGCCTCCTGGGTTGCTGACTGGCGCAGCCGGCCAGCGAGGCGATGAGAAGCGGGACGAGGAAACCGGCGAGAGCTCGATGACGGAATCTCTGCATTGGGAACCTCCCATGAGCCGAATTTTGGCGGGAGTGGATGTTGGGACAACCTCGAACACACCCCATCCACCCGCCGTTCAGAGACAACTGATCAGAGACAACCGCTCAGAGAACCACGACTTTCGTCCCAGGCGGATCTCCCTTCCGCCAGCAGAACGGAATCTCACGGATGCGAGGACCGCCCGCGGCGACGATCGCGTTGGCCAGGGCGGGGGCGACCGCGGGGGTCGGGGGCTCGCCGACGCCGGTCGGCGTCACCTGTCCGCCCATGTCCTTGATCGACTCCGCGCTGGGTTCCACAAAGTATGTGGAGATCACTTTCGGCACTTGGTGAATCCGCAGCACAGGGTAGTCGTCGAAGTTGTGCTGCTCGACGGCCCCTTGCTTGACCGTGATCTCGCCGAGCAGGGCGTAGCTCAGGCCGTAGAGGATGCCCCCCTCCATCTGCGCCTTGCACCGGTCCGGGTTGACCGCCAGGCCGCAGTCGATGGCGCCGTGGATCTCGTTGATCGTCAGCTCGTTGGCTTCGTTGAGCGAAACGTCGACCACGATGGCGACATAGCTCAGGAAGGCCCGGTGGGCGGCAATGCCCAGGCCTCGCCCCTTCATCCCCTTGTACCGCCGGACCCTCTCATCCCAACCCACCTTCTCCGCCACCTCCTTGACCACGGCAAGCAATCGCCGGGTATCGGGCGGGCAAGGGGGGATCACAGCGGGCTGCCCTTCCCAATTCTTCGCGGGGAAGCCGTTGTTGTCGAAACATGCGGCGTTCTCGGCCCCCAGATCGAGGACGCGCCCCATCCCGATCAGCTCGAGCAGGTAGTCCTTGGCATCGCGTCCGGCGGCGATCGCCAACTCGTTGGCGAAGGAGCTGGTGCCGAAAGCGTGGTAGATATTGGCCACCGAGCGCATCCAGCCGCAACGAATGTGGCTCTGGGCCGGACAGTTCTCGACGCGCAGGCTGCCCACGTCGTACATCATGTCCTCGAGACCGTGCGCCCGCTCGATGCCGGAGCCAAAAGGGTACTCCCCACCGTTGTGATACGCGGCGCGCGCCTTCGCGAAAACGGGTCTGACCGGCTCGGGTAGGGGGGCGGCCGGAGGTGGAAAGAGCGTCGCGAAGAACGACGTGAAGGCGCTGCGGAGCTGAAGGGCCGTCGTCTTCCCCGTGCCGTCGAGGGCCGCCTTCAGGCTCTGGTGGGCGACCGAGTTGTAGTAGCTGAACTGGATGTCGTCCTCGCGCGTCCACTGTACGCGGATGGGAACGCCGGGATGCTTCTGGGCGAGAAAGGCCGCCTCGATGGCGTAGTCGCATTTGGACTTGCGCCCGAAGCCGCCGCCCAGCAACGTCGTGTGCACCTTGACCTTGTCCCGGATTTCTTTCTTGAGCTCGTCTCTGGCCTTGAACAATGCGGTCTCATCCAGTCCCAACAATCTTCCGAGCTCTTCGTTGAAGTCGCGCACGTCTTCCTGCTCGCACCCCTTCACTTCGGCGAGCTCGGTCGCCTGCCAGACCAGCCACTTGACCGGATTGGGCTCCAGCATGGCCAACCCCACGTAGTGCTGCGTGAAGTCAGGACCCTGGGTGGGGGACCAGATCTCCCAGCGCCCGTTCTCGTAGAGGGCGACGGCGGCGGGAGGCTCCATCGGGGCCTGGGCCAGGTGGGGGACGTAGTAGTCCGCCTCCACCACCTTTGGGGCCTGGGCGAAGGCCAGGTCGATGTCGCCCCGTTTCCGCAGCATCCTCCCTTGGGCGGCGGTCGAGGCTTCGAGCTCGCCGCGGAAGGCCTTGGAGTCGTAGTCGGCGTTGGGGTTCCCTTCGAGCTCCCACTCGACTTTGAGCGCCCGGCGCCCCTGCCACGCCGCCCAGGTGTTCTTCGCCAGGACGGCGACGCCCGCGTGCGGGATGAACCCGGCGCCCACTCCTCCCGCCGGCAACGTCTTCGAAAGGCGGATCTGGATGACGTCTACGACGCCTGGCACCTTGCGCGCTTCCGTGTCGTCGTAGCTCTTCACCTCGCCGTTGGCCACCGGGCAGCGCACGACCATGGCCGTCAGCATGCCGGGAAGGTCTATGTCGGCACCGTAGACCGCCTTGCCGGTGACCATGTCCTTGGCGTCGACGAAAGGCATCGTGTCCTTGCCGATGAAACGCCACTGGCCGGGTTTCTTGAGCGCGGCCGTGATCTCGGGCATCTGAGGCACCCCCACCTGGGTGGCCTCCAGAAGCAGGTGGCGGTAGTCGATCGAGCCGTGGTCGGGGTGGTATACCTTGTGCTGCTCCGCCCGGCACGTGGAGGGATCGACCCGCCATTTCTTGGCCGCCGCGCGGAGGAACACGAGCCGTATGCCGGCGCCGAAGAGCCTCATGGGCTGGTAGTACAGGGCCATGCTGCGCGAGCTGTCGGCGAACTGTGTGACTTCCTCGGGGATCAGGTAGCTCGGTTTGCCGCCCGGGTTGGGATTCCCGATCGCAAATCGGGCGGCGTCGGCGTCGGCCTGGTGCAGTTCAACCCGGGACCAGTCGGCCTCGAGCTCGTCGGCCAGCACGGCTGCCAGGCTCGATTTGATGCCCTGGCCCATCTCCGAGCGATGGGCCATGATGACGATGGTGCCGTCCAGCTTGATGGAGACGAAAGGGTTGAGCGGGAAACCGTCGTGAAAGATCTTACGGAGCCCCGGGGTGGCGAAAAGCGGCTCGGTGGGAAAAATGGAACAGCCGAACACCAGGGCTCCGGCGCCCACACCGGCATTACGGAGGAAATCCCTGCGGGTGATCTTGATGCCGCTCATGGCTAGTCCCTCGCGGCCTTGTGGATGGCGGCCCGGATCCGTGGATAGGTGCCGCAGCGGCAGATGTTGCCGCGCATCGCGTTGTCGATCTGTTCGTCGCTGGGCTGCGGATTGGCAGCCAGGAGCGCCGAGGCGGTCATGATCTGCCCCGGCTGGCAGAAACCGCACTGCGGCACGCCGAGCTCGACCCACGCCTTCTGGCACGGGTGGCTGCCGTCGGCGGACAGGCCCTCGATCGTGGTGATCTTGGAGAGGGCCGCCACGCCCACGTCGACGGCGCAGGAGCGTACGGCCCGGCCGTCGAGGTGGACGGTGCAGGCGCCGCACTGCGCAACGCCGCAACCGAACTTGGTGCCCGTGAGCCCCAGGACGTCGCGCAGGACCCAGAGCAGGGGCATGTTGCCGTCGACTTCGACAGTTTGAGATACACCGTTGACCCTTAGTTGAAAAGTGGACATCTGGAAACCTCCTCAGAGTTTGCGACGGATCTCTACGCGTGCACCGTAGACGTTCTTCAGCCCCTCCCGCCAAGCGTGCATGGCGTCAAGGCGCAGGATCCAGGCGTTGGAGACCTTGTGTTGATAGCGGGCCCCAAGGGCGTACTGGGACCCCAGCACGCTGTCGCTCATTCGCTCGACCACCGCTCCTTCGATGACGATCTGGCGGTCGAGACTGAACAGGTACTCCAATCCCAGGGCCCCGCCGTAGGACTCGTGCCCACTGGCGTCGAGCGTCGGGTAGGCCGTCAGGCCGTCGGATTCGAAGTTGATGCCGGTGTTCTTCAGCACCCCGCCGGAATCGGCGGCCCGCGCCAGCGGCTGGGGGTTGTCGAAGCCGGCGAAGAAGTTGAAGTAGGGGACTACGTTGATGGGACTGGGGACGGCATTCCACGGGCGCCGCGGGATGAGCGAATTCTCGATCAGGACCAGCACGCCGTCGGCCGTTTTTTGCCCGGAGATCCCTTGCTGACCGAGGTTGCCGATCAGCCGGAGGCTGTTGTTGATCCGGCCGCCATACCGTTTGGTAAATGCGGCGGTGACGTTGTGGTAGCTCAGGCCGCCGGCATCGGCATTGATGTAGCCATAGCCAGCCTCGATATATCCTTTGAAAGCGTCGGCGAATCCGGCGAGGCCGAAGACTTTGGCGTTGTCGTTGCTGCCGGGAACGGCGGCTGTGGTCACCTGGTTGAAACCGGCGAAGAAGGTGACGTCCATGTTGCTGATGTCGAGCGCCGGGCTGTTCTTGGCCGTGATGCCGAAGGCCCCGCCGTCGAAGGCGTCGTCGAGCCAGATGCCGTTCTGGGTGAAGAGGGGAACCCGGCCGACGGCGACCGGCAGGTCGAGCCCGTTGGCCCTGCCGGTCCACCCCTGGCTCATGGCGCCGAGGTCGCCTTCGAAGTAAAGGGTGTCGAGAGCGAAGTCGAATTCGTCGACGAATTCGTCTTCGGCGGCTCCACCGCTGATCTGGTAGCGCGTAAACGAGCCGTTCCGGTCGAGCGGGCGCACGAAGGCGTGGATGCGCTCGGTGGCGGTGAGGGCGAGGTCCATGTCGAGGTTGAGGCGGGCGGCGACGACCGACTGCTCGGTTTTGCCGTTGATGGGAGGGCCGCCGTTGTCGTAGTAGGCGGCGCCGACACGAAGGTCGCCATAAGCCATCAAGTGGGAGTTGATCGGGTTTTTCGCGCCGAGCCAGGTGGGGCGGGGCTCATAGGCTCCACGGTCGTAGAGGCGGCGGCCCAGCTCGATGGGTGGATTCGCCGTGCGGTTCAGGTGCTTCTTGTCGTAAATGTCCAGTTGGGCCTGGGCGTCGTACTTCTCGTCCGTGTAGTCGGGGTCGGGTTTGAACGAGCCCTCGGCGGGCGGATCGGGATGGTTGGGATCGCCGAGGACCCGGGCCTCGGGTGACATCTCGGGGCCCTGGTGCGCGCCGGCGGCGGCTTGGGACTCGTCAGCGGCGCCGCCGGCGAAGGCGCACGGGGCGCTCAGGGCGAGCAGGAGCAGGCCAAGGAGCAAAGGGTTCGCAGTCCACGCTTTTCTGTTCATGTTCGGCCTCTCTCAGCGGACCTCGAATTCGACGGCGTAGGGATGGATGTCGTCAGCCCATTGATTCTCGGCCCGGATCATGTCCCTCGTGGCATCGACGAACTTCATGAAGTAGATCGGCTCGGTCCGGCCGCGCAGGCGCACGGCCAGGCGGTAGGTGCCGGGCTTTGTCAGCTTGTCCCCCGGGACCTTGTATTTGGCGGCGCGGGTGGCCAGAGGCGGGATGCTGCGCTTCTCCATGCGCGCGAAGGGAGGATGATTGAGCAGCGAGGTCGGCGTGCCGCCGGGGCGGATGAAGGGAAGCTGGTCGAAGTCCAGGTTGATCGGCAGATACATCTCCCGGTCGGTTCCCTTCACGTTCGTGGTGATGAACTTGGCCTGCATGCTCACGAGCTGGTCGTCGTGCTCGATCTTCCCCTTCTGGACGTCCTCGGACTGAAGGTCGGCGACGTCGCCCTGGCTGTCGACGTAGCCCGATTCCCAGACCCTCTTGCCGTCAGGATCGATGAGAGCGACGTTGAGCCACAATTCGGGCTGGGCGCCCAGAGAGCCGGACGGAAGGTTGTGCCCCTTGTTGCGATTGGAGATCCTGTACTCGAACGAGAAGGGTTTGCCGACCTCGGGGCGCCCCTTGAAGAAGGGACCGTCAAGGTGCGAGGCGGTCTCCAGGAGCTTGATGCGCATCTCCCGCCGCTCTTTCCACCTCTCGATATTCTCCTCGAACGATGCGCCAGGCCTTCCTGCGGTCGACGGAGCTCTGCCACTCGGACGGGAAGGTGTAGGAGCCCGGCGCCGCGGCGGCCTTGCTCTCGAAGGCGTCGCTCCCCCACTCGGCCCGGTAGTCGAACCTCAGCCACTGCTCGGGTGGGAAGGGGGACTCCTCCATTCTGAAAGGAAAGAGGCCGGGATGGCTGATGGGGTAACCCGGGCCGACGAAGGTATGGTCGGTGAGCGGCCGTTCCAGATTCACGAACTTTCCGTTGACGACGGCGGCCGGGCCTTTCGCGTAACCGCTGGGCAATCCTGGGTTGGTGCTCATGTGACACTGCTGGCAGGTGATCCCCTCCTTGGCGGCGGGAGATGACCGGTACTCTTCCCAGACGGTTTCGAGCTTGATGCCGGGATGGACCTGGACCTGGTGGCAGGTGGCGCAGAACTCCGACTGCACGATCAACTCGGACTGGATCGCCGCCTGGTGGATCCGGATCCAACCTTCTTTAGGGGGCTGATCGGGGCTCACGAGGAGGTGGTAGTTCCTCGCATCGCTGATCGCCTTGACGCCGCCCGTAGTATCGAAAGGACCGAACACGGGCTCGTGAATGCTGCCCGGCGTGATCCGCCGCGCGGCGTTCGTCTTGCCGTAGGCCTCGCCGACGCGGTGGCAGGTGACGCAGGTGATGCCTTCGCGGGAGGCCGCGCTGCGGTCCCACCAGGCAATGTCGCGCTGCTCGCCCAGGGCCGTGCCGACGCTGGCGTGGCAGCGGACGCAGAAGGAGTTGATGGTGCCTGAAGCCAGGTCATTGATCTTCTGCTCGAACTTGTTGAACATCGGGGAGACATTGGCATAGGCGTGGGACGAAATGCTCCACTGCCTGTACTGGTTGGGGTGGCACTCGCCGCAGACCTTGGCGGACGGATAGAGCTGGTCGGCCTCGGCCGGGGTGGGCAGCGGATTCGGGATCTTCTGCCCTATGGCGGGCCCCGGCACCGCCAGAAGAACGATCACTACCAATCCGGCTTTGCGCATTAGGCTACTCCTTTGTCTGCGGCCAGGATGACGTCAGCCGCCTTCTCGCCAATCATGTAGACCGCGCTGACGATGAAGAACCCCGGGATGTGCGGGAAGACCGAAGCGTCCACCACCCGCAGCCCCTCGGTGCCGTGCACGCGGAAATCACTGCTCAACACGCCGCCCTTGTCCTTGGGGCCGATCGGGCAGGTGCACGAGGCGTGGTGGCCCCAGGCCTGGTCGCGCACGAAGTCGCGCAGGTCGCCGTCCGACTGCACTCTGTCCCCCGGCAGCTCCTCCTCGCAGATCAGCTTCTTTTTCTTGAGCTGCGCCGTCATGGTGCGCACGAACTTGATGCCTTCGACGACCGCGTCCAGATCGTCGCCGCACTCGTCGCTGCCTTCCTCGAAATAGTGGAAGTTGATCTCCGGCACGTCGCGCGGGTCCGCCGAACGCAGGGTCACCTTGCCCGCCCGGTTGAGGGTATGGGCCTTGAGGATTGCCCAGGTCAGGTAGTCGGGGTGCTTTGGAATCAGCTCCGAGTACTTCGGGAAATAGCCCTTGAACAGGCCCACGAGCGCGAAACAGAAGAGGTCCGGCAGCGGCTGTCCGGCCGTCGAGCGCTTGATGGCCGCGAGCATCGCGCCGTTCGTGGTGTAGACCCCAGACCGGGAATTCGCCCACTCTTCGTACTGCGGATCTCCCTTGGCGAACTGGGCGCACTTGAGCATTCCCCAATCCTTTTTCATCCGGTTCACGACGCCGACCTCGTAGCGGTCCTGCAGGTTGCGGCCGACCGGCAGGTCGGCGCGCACCGGGATGCCGTGGCGCTCCAGCTCCTCCCGCGGCCCGATGCCGGAGAGCATCAGGAGCTGCGGCGTGTTGAAGGCTCCGCCGGAGAGGATCACCTCGCGGGAAGCGCGGACCTCGCGCCGTTCGCCGCTCTCCGGATTCGGATTGCCGGCGGCGCGGTAGAGGCGCCGGCCTTGCAGGTACTCGACGCCGGTGGCACGGCCGTTGCCGTCGAACAACACGCGCGTCGCGAGAGCGTTCAGCACGATTTTCAGCCGGTCCGGATACTTCTCGGCGGTTTCGATCACACGCTCGCGGGTGCCCATCCGCTGGTGGTTGCGGGTGGTGAGCGGCGTATAGCAGAGACCGGTCGCATCGTCCCGCACCCGGCGCCAGTCGTTGGGATCGAGCTGGCTCTGGAGAGTCCAGATGTCGCGATCGATCAGAGCGGCGGAGGCGCGAAAGGCCACCTTCATCGAGTCGAGGAGCACGTCCATGAGGTCTTCGTCCTCGAGCGCCGACTTGGGGATCGCCTTTTCCGTCTGCAGCCAGCCGTTGAAGCCGTGCCGGGTAGGATTGATGCCGCGCTTGCTCAGCCAGCGGTAGACGGGGAGCCGGTGGTGGCAGCTCTCCAGCTTCTCGAAATAGGTGCGCATGTTTTCGGCACCCCAGGAAGAATCGCCGGTGAGATCGGCGATCCCGTCCCAGTCCGCGTTGTGCGGATAGATCAGCACCATGGCGTTGTGGGCGGTGCAGCCGCCCAGCGTGCCGGCCCGCGGATAGAGGACTCCGTTGACCGGCTTGCCGTCCCACTCGGCACAATACTTCGGGTCGCGCTCCTGCTGCTCCTGGCTCGCGTAGTGGCGGACGAAGAAATCCCACTTCATGGCGGCGTTTTCCGACGACATGGCGTGGAAGCAGGGGACGTCATAGTCCTCGGGCAGACGGCTGGCCGAGGGGTCGGCTGCGCCGGAACCCAGGAGCAGCCGTGGGTCGCCTCCTGCTTCGAGGAGAACGACCCGCCGGCCTTCTTCGGCGAGGCGCGCCGCCAGAGTGCCACCTCCGGCGCCGGAGCCTACGACGACGTATTCGCAGTCCGCCTGAGAGCGCATCCCTCTCGTTTTCCCCTGTAAATTTCCCCTGTAGAATCGCGGCCCCGTTACAGGGTCTTCAGGAACTCGATCAAAGCCCTCTTGTCGGCATCGCTGAGACCCGGTTCCTCCTTGAAGCGGTCGGTGCCGAAGTAGTGGCCGCGGTTGACCACGAAATCGGGACATTTGCTCAGCTCGAGCATCGGATCCACCAGGTCGGCAAAGACCTTGCGCGCCTGCTCGTCGGTGGCGCCTGCCGGCAGGGCCTTGAGGTCGCCCTTGACCTTCAACAGAAGCTTCAGAATCTTCCTCTCGTGCGCCAGCTTCTGCCTCTTGGTCATGTTGTCGGGCAGAAGGTTGATGTTGGAAAGCAGGTTGACCGGCGTACCGGCGGGGATGGGCCCAAGCTCGATCCCGTCTTTGCCCACGACGGCCGGAGCGAGTTTCTTGACCAGCGGCGCGACCTTCGGCGCGAAGGCCGGCAGGTAGCCGACCGGCACCCGGAGATAGCTCGACTTGGTCGTCCGGTCGATGAGGCCGGGGACCTTGTCGCCGAGCACCGGGTCCTTGTCGCGCTTCTCCGGCCACAGCATCTTCTCGATGCCGTCCTCAAAGGCGGCCATCCGCCCCTTGACTGAAGGATCGCCGTTGAACAGTCCCACCGTGTTGTTGAGCAGATAGGGAGCGGTCGACCACAGGCTGAGCAGCGAAGCCGGCCGCGTGTAGCCGCGGCCACCGCCAGGCATGACGTACGGCCGCGGCTCACCGGTGAACGGGTTGTGGACCGTGATCTGGCCGACCGAGGGCAGGTTCTTGTACGACTGCGAAGAGTAGTTGTCCCAGATGTTGCCGGCGATCGCATTGGTGGCGAGCGGGCTGCAGGCGTTCGTCTCCAGGAGCGTCACGGGGACGCGCGCCTCGGTTGACAGGTAGTTGTCCTTGAGGAAATCGTCCTTGAGGACGATCTCCCGCATCTGCTTCTTGAACTCGTCGGTCTTGGTGGCCGCCCAGTACTTGTTCCAGCAGTCGAGGTAGCCGGGACCCGCGCAGCCGCCGGGGTCGAGCCCCGCCACCGATGCGGGGAGCTTGGACGAGTGGCAGCGCGCACAGGTGACCGCGAAGACCTCCTTGCCGCGAGTGAGCTGCGTCGGATCCTTGGTCAGGTGGGCCCCACCGCCGGGAGCGGCCTGGAGCAGATGCGGCGCCGTGGTGGCCAGGAAGAATTCGGCGAGGTGCGGGGTCTGCGCCTCGTTGGCCTGCCAGTAGCTCGAATTTGCGCGCCCCACCTTGATCTCGATCGGCGAGATGGGCTTGCCGCCCGTCAGCGCATTGAAGTGCCGCAGCCACTCCTCGCTGAAGAGGCCGATGTTGATGTAGACCCGGTTGAGCGCTCCCAGGGCTCCGACCGAATCGGCACCGTCCTTGAGCACGCGCGTCGTCCAGACGGTGCCCGGCTTCTGGAAGAGGTCGGGGAGGAGGCCGTAGTCGCCGAATTGTTTGTTGTCCAGCTCGCCCCCCGCCAGCGTCTCTTTGCCCCAGCGCTTGCCCTGAGCCAGCCGGGCGCCGAGACCGTAGACGGCGTTCATCGTGCGCGGGTTGTTGATGTAGTCGGTGGAGACCAGGGAGGTGTCGAGCGCGCCCGGGCGCGAGGTGTGGAAAAGCTGGTAGGGGAAGCTGGTCTCATCGGCATCCCAGGTGAAGATGCGGTCGATCCAGAAGTACTGGGCGCCGACGTTCGACGACAGGTTCGCCCACTTCGGATTTTCCGGGTCGGCCGGCGGATGGACCGGGTTGGGCCCGACGTGGCAGAAGCCGCAGGACATGCCGACCCGGTAGGGCCGGATGAGGCCCTTGCGCTGGTAGTACCTGGGATCTTTGTAGAACTTCTCGGCATCCCAGGCTTTCCTGGCCTTTTCGTCGAAGGCCGGATTCGGGAACAGCCGCAGGCCCACGATCCCGGTACCCCAGCCGTAGTAGGAGCCCACAGACAGGCCCTCGGTCTTGCCCCGCGCGCCGATCGCGACGCCGGGGTATTTCTGCTCGTTCTCGAAGGGATCCGGCGGGCAATCGGGACCGGTACGCCGCTTGTCGAGCCACAGGCCGAAGCGGTCCGGGTCCGGCCCCTTGGCCTCCTCGAAGCAGGGCTCGTTGACCAGGCCGAACCACTTCCACCGGTTATGGCGGCCATACTGTGGGAGCTGGGAGTCCCCAGAGTAGGGGTGGGAGGAGATCGTCTTCAGGAGATCGAAGGACCCCGCGCTCTTATCCGTGAGGACGTCCCACAGGCGATCGTTCCCCGCGGTCCACACGATCCAGTTGTTGCGTCCGACGGCTTGGGCAGGCGTCAGGGGCACGCCGCTGTCCATGTCACGGTAGTAGTCCTCGTCCGCGCCGGGGAGCGACGCAGCGTCGCGACCGGCCAGGCGGGCCTCGTCCAGGACAGCCTTATTCGTGGCTGGCGATCCATTTTCCCCATCGTGCGGGCAGCCGGAAAAAGCGATGAAACATGAGAAGAGGAACAACGGGTACCACTTGGGACGGTACATTCGCGACCCTCCTTCCTCAGCGTGGTCGAATCTAAATTGGTAAAAGTATTATACCTCCCTCCCCCAGCGATGGCAAGAAGTAAAAATAACTCGGAAATAACCGGCTACACAAATACATCAATACATCGCTACGCCAATAAATTTTTATTGCAATTGATCGATACGGGCCGGATCAATCGCCTTGCGTGTGCAGGTCTAAAGCAAGCTGCCGGGCGTTGTGCGGAGGAAAGCCTCCTCCCTTCTCTCCTGGTGAGGAGAGGAGGGAGGATCGGAAAGAAGGACGGGCGGAAGGCCGGGGAGGTGAGGGCTCAGCGAGTACCGACGGGACGCGTCTTGGCTACCGGCACGGCCTCGGCCTTGCCCTCGGCGGGCTCGGGCCTGTGGACGCCGTGGTTTCCCCGCTCGTTGAGCGGCAGGATCCCCTTCTCCAGCCAGGCGTGCTTGCCGTCGAGCACCTTGAGGGCGACCTTGTACTTGCGGACGTCGTCGTTGCTCCACAGCTCGCGGAACAGGCGCAGGACCTCGCCGCCGCGCGTTGCGGCAGAAGAGGTCGGCCAGCTCCGCGGCCTTGGCCGCCGTCGGGATGGCCCGCCTCGGCGCATGCCGTGCGCCCGGGCGACCGAGGCCGCCATGGCGAACAGCTCGTTGGCGATGTCGACCAGGCGGAACAGGAAGGCCTGCTTGTGCTGGAGCTTCGCCTGGTGGACGACCATGCCGTGGAAGATCTGGCGCGACAGCTGGCGGGTGTTGCGCTCGCACGAAGCGCAGGTGCGTCGCGAGAGTCGCCGAACTCCTGGTAGCGCGGCCACTGCCCCCAGCCCAGCCAGCGGGTCGGGTACCAGGAGCCGTAGAAGGCCGTCATGGCCGGCAGCGCGGCCAGCTTCTCGGCCACGCGTCTTCTCGGGATCGATCATGCGCGCCGGCGACCTGCAGGTGCTTGTCCACCGCCTCGCGGGCCATGAACAGGTGCATGATCTCGCTCGAGCCCTCGAAGATCAGGTTGATGCGGTAGTCGCGCATCATCCGCTCGACGCGCGATCGGCTCCTCGCCGCGCGCCGCGAGCGACGTCTCGGTCTCGTAGCCGCGGCCGCCGCGGATCTGCATGGTGTCGTCGACGATCTCCCAGGTGCGGGCGGTGTTCCACTCCTTGCAGGCCGCGGCCTCGAGGCGGATGTCGTAGCCGCCGCGGTCGGACATCTCGGTGGCGAGCGTCGGCGATCGACTCCATGGCGAAGGTGGTCGCGGCCATGTCGGCGATCTTGTGGGCGATCGCCTCGTGCTTGCCGACCGGCAGGCCCCACTGCACCCGCTCGCTGGCCCAGCTGCGGCAGATCTCGAGGCAGAGCTTGGCGCGTGCCCACCGAGCCGTTGGGGATCGAGAGGCGGCCGTCGTTGAGGGTGGTGAGGGCGATCTTGAGCCCCTTGCCCTCGCTCGCCGATCAGGTTCTCGGCCGGCACGCGCACGTTCTTGAAGCTGATCACCGCGTTGGCGAGCGCCCGCAGGCCCATGAAGTGGCAGCGGTGCTCGACCTTGACGCCCGGCCAGGTCGGCCTCGACCACGAAGGCGCTGATCTTCTTGCGTCTTGGGGTCGCGGGCCATGACCACCAGGAGCTTGGCGATGGTGCCGTTGGTGCACCAGAGCTTCTCGCCGTTGAGGATGTAGTCGCCCCTCGGGGGTCTTCTCGGCGTCGGTCTGCAGGCGGGCCGGGTCGGAGCCGACCTGCGCCTCGGTGAGCGCGAAGGCCGAGATCTCGCCCGCGGCGCAGCGCGGCAGGTACTTCTTCTTCTGCTCCGTCGCGTGCCGAACAGCTTGAGCGGCTGCGGCACGCCGATCGACTGGTGGGCCGACAGCAGCGCCGACAGGTTGCCGTCGATCGCTGCCGATCAGCTCCATGACCTTCTGGTACTCGACGTTGGTGAAGCCGAGGCCGCCGTACTTCTTCGGGATCTTCATGCCGAAGGCGCCGAGCTTGCGCAGGCCGTCGACCACGGGCTCCGGGTACTCGCCCGTGGCGTCGATCTGCGACCGGGTCGACCTGGTCCCGCAGGAATTCCTTGATGGCGTTGTAGAAGGCGGTGAACTCGGGCCGCTCCTGCTCCGGCAGCGGATAGGGATGGATCAGGTCCAGCCGGAAGTTGCCGAGGAACAGCTCCCGCAGGAAGCTCGGCTGCTTCCACTCGGTCTCGCGGGAGGCCTCGGCCACCTTCCTCGATTCCTGCTCGCTGACGTGCTCCAGCTCCTTCGACATTGTCTTCCCCTTTTGCTTGGCTGAGTCGGTGCCGGCCGTTTTCCCCGGCTATGCCGCACTGCGACAATGATAGCAGGGCACCGCGTCAAGCGCCAGCCCCAGGTGGCAAGACGCCAGCCGCAAAGTCAACGTAGTGCTACTTCTGCGCCCTCCCCGACCTGTCTGCCGCGGCGCGGCTTGCTCCTCGGATCCGCCCCGTGTGAAGAAGTAGGAACCAGCATCCTATAAGAATTCCATAGGCTTGAAGAAATGGGAGCAGATGCCTTGAGGAGATAGCTTCCCCGGAGCCCTCGCCGTGTTTTTTGAACGTGCCCGACGGCCGAGCTACCGAACCGGCTTGCTGACCGCTTCATTTTACTCCCGATCCGGGCTCTTATCTCCACGTGCGTATAGCATTCCGAGCGCCGACTTGAACAACCGCCCGGCACGCCATTGACCCGTGTAACCTTCACGGGCTTCGAATATACCGATATTGAACATTTGATCCATCGCGGCACGAACCTGTGGAGTCAAGATACTCGTCTTGTCTGAGATCTCTTTGATACGCCTCTCCAGACGGAACGGAGTCGTCGTACCCCGAAGAGCACCGAGGAGGCGTTCGAGCTCCGAGTCGGGCAGTGACACCAAGTACCGGAAGCTCAGAACGAACCTGCTGCAAGAACTGAGTGGTGGCATTTTCGTGCGCAGCATAGATCAACTGCTGAGAAACACGCTTTTGGCCATCAGTTTCTTCGATCCCCTGAGCCTTGTAGGTTTTCGTTGGATCATCAATAAACGTCAGAAACTCGTCGTAGATGCGAGGATAGAAGGACTTCATGCCCGACGGGTCGTCACTAAAGTAAGTCCGCATGAATGTCGTCATCTTGAGATTGAGTCGCCGCAATCGCTCCGGGAAAATCTGTAGAAGAAGCTCTTCGGCTTCGCTGATCTCCACGGAGCCACTGTGCACCCGGGGATAGGCTGCATTGATTTTCGTTACGGCTGAGCTAAAATTATCCTTGAACCATTCAAGGACTACGATACGAGATAAAACGAAGTTCAGAATAGCTTGAGCATCCCACTCAAGGGTTAAAGTGCGGCCTTGGGACAGCTGCTCGAAATTCTCATATCCCCTAACTGCCAAATCTGTGCGCAAGAAGACCTGCAGGCGTGCTTTCGCTCGAAGCGAGTCATCGCCATCAATCGTGGACATGAATTGAACCAGCGCTGATATGTAAACCAAAATTTGCGCCTGGTCAAAAGCAGTCTCCAAGCCATCTACAAGAAATAGGCGTGCCCCATTTTCAGACTGCACTGCACGCGCGCGTTGAATTAGAGACGACAACGGAATTTCCTTCATTTCCAGGAGGCGAACCTGAAAGGGTGTCCGATCAGTCCCGCGCAACTCTAGAGCGGCAACAAAAATCATCCACCACAGCCGAATCGGTTCATCCTTGAAGTCAGAGGCGAGCCCTTTAAGCTCTGGCCAGTTTGCCCTAATGCCCTTTGGCACAGAAAAATCATCGGCAACCAACAGCGGCTCCCCTATTCCTGTTTCCGCCAGAGCTTCGAACAAGCCGGGTTTTCCCGGTACCTTTGCGACCTAAGATGAAGAGAAGATTGTTCGGACCACTCAGCGTACGTAAAGCAGATGTTTGAATGAGATCGCCTTCATCCTGAGCACCACTCCGATGGAGCGTAGCGGGGACACTTGATGGAGCTGAGCCCAACCCCAGCAGGCGACGCAATTCAGAGACGGCTTCTAGAGTCTGGCCACCAACGGACTTGATTGCCGGAAGGGAGCCCTCAACAAATGAGCTATCGAACGGCCATACGATCCAGTGATCGGACATCTGCTCACCGGTCGGTTTTAGTTCGTCCGGCAAACTGCTCTTCAGTGCAGCAGCTTCCGCAAGATCCTCCAAGAGGGTGTCGGCCTGAGGTCGCACACGCGTCCGGTATTGAGCGAGAGGATCGGAGTCATGTTTAAACGACACCGATCACTCCGGGATCCTCGCCCGCCATTCGCCACAATGCGCGCAAGTGGGGACGCGCCGGCTTCCATTGCTCATCGAGACGAGCAAAAACGACGATGGGGCCAGGGAAGTCAGAGACCCAGGGCAGAACCGTTGGGGAGAGACCCGTCCTATGATCAATGAATACGATGTCATAGCCGCCCTTCGCAAAATCTGCCACGTTGGCCGCCATCTTTGCGAGCGCCGTGGGCGCCAAACTTTGCTCCATTGCCAATGCAGCAGCATCGATATCGTAACGGGTATCCATCGGGCGAAACGCCAACAAGTTGACAAATCCCCTACCGGTGCCAGGTATCACACGCAAAGGACTTAGACTCAGGCCACTACGTAATCCAACGAGAGTTGCCTCTGGAGCCGCTACATTGGCACGAAAGATGATATCTGCCGAAGGCGCCTCAGCATCAGCATCGATGACTAGAACACGCCAACCATTTGTGGCAAGTATGCTGGATAGAAACGCCAAAACAGTCGAACGAGCTTGCCCCCCCTTATAGCCATAAAAATGCACAGCAGACACTTTGATTACAGTCTCAGGTTTTGGCGAAACTGACTCGGCAAGCGAACGGAGCCAGAATTGACCCTCGTCCGGGCGAAGCGAAGGCGGCTCTTCCGGTGCGCGTAGCTGAAGCCGAATGAAGAGACGATCAAGCGATTGACGGAGATCCGATTCAGGAAATCCGCAGCGTGCAGCGAGCTCGCTCTCGCGTTCTTCATCGTCTTTACCGGCAAAGGCTTGGCTTTGCACTTCAACAAGTATAAATGGATATCGGAAGTGCTGCTTGGCCTCGCCTTGGAACGTGTCGGCGATCCTGTGAAGAAGATCCTCCCCGGTTATCATGCCAATACTCCTTCGCGACGCAACTCATTCACAAGATCGTTGACAGCGTTTTTCAGGTCCAATAAATCTGTATCCGGCGTAGAGTCACTCGAACCCAAAAAATCAGACGCATGCCTCAGATAGCGAATTGTCGGATAATTTGCCGCGCTTACGGGAGCAGAACCTCCGCCCTTTTTCTCACACCATAGGCTCGCCAAAACCGTCCCAAGCCTTTGGCTCAAAGGATACAGAGCCGGCTTTCCAAGCCTAGCTATCATCACTTCAATCTGATGTCCCAAAATCCAGTTCGCGGAATCTCCATTTTTGAGCCCCAGCTCGACGCCGACCAGGCGAATATAACTGTATAGTAACGGAGAAGTGATATCCACTGTCGCGAACACGCGCTGATTATATTGATGTGACATCGTTAAGTTCCTCCCCCACCACCGCCGTCGCCTCGATCTCGACCTTCGCCCGGTCTTCCAGCAGGCCGGCCACGACCACCACGGCCATGGCCGGGAAGACCTTCCCCATCACCTCCCGGTAGGCGCGGCCGATCTCCCTCTGATTTTCGCAGATAGGCGGCCTTGTCGGTGACGTACCAGGTGAGCCGCACGAGGTGGCGGGGCTCGGCCCCGGCGGCCTGGAGGACCGCGGCGACGTTTCTCAGGGTCTGGGCGACCTGCTCGACGAAGTCGTCCGTCTCGATTTGGCAGGTCTCGGGGTTCCAGCCGATCTGGCCGGCGGTGAAGACGAACCTACCCTTCGCGGCGATGCCGTTGGCGTAGCCCTTGGGGGCGGCCCAGCCCGGGGGATGCAGGGTTTCGCTCATCCCCGCTCCCCCCGTTCCCGTAGACGGAAGCGCTGGAGCTTGCCGGTCTCGGTTCTCGGAAGACTGTCGACGAACTCGATGGAGCGCGGGTATTTGTAGGGAGCGATCTCCTCCTTCACGTAGTCCTGCAGCTCCTTGACCCGCTCGGGACCTCCGGTGAAGCCGGCGCGCAGGACGACGTAGGCCTTGACGATCTGCCCTCTTTCCTCGTCCGGAATGCCCACGACGCCGCACTCGGCCACGGCGGGGTGGTCGAGGAGCACGGCTTCGATCTCGGGGCCGGCGATGTTGTTGCCGGCGGAGATGATCATGTCGTCCGTGCGGGCCTGGTACCAGAAGTAGCCGTCCTCGTCCCGGACGTAGGAGTCGCCCGTCAGGTTCCAGCCCTCGTGAACGTAGCCCTGCTGGCGCTCCAGGTTGGCGAGGTAGCGGCAGCCGGTCGGTCCCTTCACGGCCAAGCGGCCGACGGTGCCGTCCGGGACGTCGTTGAAGTCGTCGTCCACCACGCGGGCCTCGTAGCCGGGGACGACCTTGCCCGTGGAGCCCGGCTGGATCTCTTCCTCCGTGGCGCTGATGAAGATGTGGAGCATCTCGGTCGAGCCGATGCCGTCGATGATCTTGAGGCCGGTGGCCTGCTCCCAGAGCCTCGAAGGTGGGCTTGGGCAGGGTCTCGCCCGCGGAGACGCACTTCTCGAGGCTCGACAGGTCGAAGCCCTTGGCCAGGCCGGCCATGGCGCGGTAGGCCGTGGGGGCCGTGAAGACGATGGTGGCCCGGTGGTCCTGAATCCCCTGGAGAAGCTGCGGCGGCGTGGCCTGCTCCAGGAGCAGCCCGGAGGCGCCGATCCGCATCGGGAAGAGGATCAGGCCCCCGAGGCCGAAGGTGAAGGCGAGCGGCGGCGAGCCGCAGAAAATATCGTCCGGCGTGGGCTTCAGGATGTAGGGCGGAAAGAGGTCGCAGACGGCGATCACATCCCGGTGGAAATGCATGGTGCCCTTCCCCTGGCCGGTGGTGCCGGAGGTGAAGGCGATGAGGGCCGTGTCGTCCGCCGCCGTGTCGCGGTTGGCGAACCAGGTCGGCTTGCCCGCCATCATGGACTCGAGCGAGCCCGGGTGGGCGCTGTGGAACTGCACGACGCGCGCGCCTTCGCGCAGGAAGCCGGAGGCCGTGGTGGACATGGCCTGCTCGCAGTCCGCGGCCACCCGGGCGTCGGTCAAGGCGAGGCGGATCTTCGCGGTGTCGGCGATGTAGGTCAGCTCGCGCACCCGCAGGAGCGGCATGGTGCAGACGGCCACGCCGCCGGCCTTGAGCACGGCGAACCAGCAGGCCGCCATCATGGGGTTGTTGGGGCCGCGCAGGAGGACGCGGTTGCCCGGCACGAGGCCCAGATCCTCGACCAGCACGTGGGCGATGCGGTTCGCGGTCTCCAGGAGCTGGTTGTAGGTCCACCGGCCGCCGTGGAAGTGGAGGGCCGTGCGGTCGCCCCAGCCGGAATCGACGGCCTTGTCGAGCAGCTCGGCCGCGCAGTTGAGGCGCGGCGGGTAGGCGGCCAGCTCCGGCAGGCGCGAATAGTCCATCTCCGGCATCAGCTCGGGCGGCGGCAGGTTGTCGAGGCAGAAGGTGTCCACGTGGGCGCTTTCAGCCATGAGTTGAGGTTCCTCCTCCATAACAAGCCGCCGTGGCCTGCGACCTCACCCCCGGCCCCTCTCCTAGAGGAGAGGGGAGCAAAGCAAAACCGGTCTTCCAAAGCCCCTCTCCTTTAGGAGAGGGGTTGGGGTGAGGTCGCCAAGGCGATGCGGTCATGATTTCCGAGCACCCTCCAGCATTTGGCCAGCGATGACCAGCCGCTGGATCTCGCTGGTGCCTTCGTAGATGCGCAGGGCGCGGACTTCCCGGTAGAGCTTCTCGACGGGGGCGCCGGAGACGACGCCGCGGCCGCCGAGGAGCTGGACGGCGCCGTCGATCACCCGCTGCGCCGCCTCGGTGGAAAAAAGCTTGGCCATGGCCGCTTCGCGGGTGATGCGCTCGGCCCCGGCGTCCCGCGTCCAGGCGGCACGGTAGACGAGCAGGGCCGAGGCGTCCACGTCCACCGCCATGTCCGCCAGCCGGGCCTGGGTGAGCTGGTGCTCGGCGAGCGGCTTTCCCGAAGGCCTGGCGCTGCCTGGCGTGGCCGAGCGCCTCGTCCAGGGCGCGGCGGGCGAAGCCGAGCGCGGCGGCGCCCACGGTGGGGCGAAAGACGTCGAGAGTCGCGAGGGCCACCTTGAGCCCTTTCCCCGCCTCCCCCACCAGGGCTCCAGCCGGCACGCGGCAGTTGTTGAAGGCAACCGTACCCAGGGGGTGCGGAGCCATCACCTCGATGCGCTCAGGAATGGAGAGGCCGGGGTTGTCCGCCTCCACGAGGAAGGCGCCGAAGGCGCGCTCACCCACTTCGGGGAGGCGGCAGAAGACGACGTAGAAGTCCGCGATCCCCGCGTTCGAGATCCACGTCTTGGCGCCGTCGATCACCCAACCGCTGCCGGCGGGATCCCGCCGCGCCGCCGTCGTCATGGCCGTGACGTCCGAGCCAGCCTCGGCTTCAGAGAGGGCGAAGGCAGGGATGGCCCGTCCCTCGGCCACGCGCGGCAGCCACGCCTGGCGCTGCTCCGTGGTGCCGAAGAGGGAGACCGGTCCGGAGCCCAGCCCCTGGAGGGCGAAGGCGAAGTCAGCGAGACCCGAGTGGCGGCCCAGCGTTTCGCGAATCAGGCAGAGGGAGCGAACGTCGAGGCGGCCGCCGTCCGCCCCCGAGGAAAGCGACACGGCCCGGCGCAGCCAGCCGCCCTGCCCCAGCCGGCGGACCAGCTCGCGGCAGGCGGCGTCCACGTCGCCGTCCTCGTGCTCGGCGAGCGGGGCGATCTCGCTCCCGGCACCAGGCGTCGAGGTCGCGGGCGAGATCCCGGTGGGCCTCGTCGAAGAACGGCCAGGAGAGGAAGGAGGTGTCCGCCATCCTTCAATCCCCCTGAAAGACGGGCTTTTCCTTCGCCGCGAACGCCCGGAAGGCGCGGGCGAAGTCCTCGGTCTGCATGCAGATCGCCTGTGCCTGCGCCTCGGCTTCGATGGCCTGATCGACCCCCATGTCCCATTCGTGGTGGAGCTGGCGCTTGGTCATGGCGTGGGCGAAGGTAGGGCCGTGGGCGATGGAGCGCGCGAGGTCCAGGGCGTCGGCCTGAAGCTTCTCCGGCTCGACGACGCGGTTGTAGAACCCCCAGCGCTCCGCCTCCGCAGCTTCCATGAAGCGGCCGGTGTAGAGCAGCTCGGAGGCGCGCCCCTGGCCGATGATGCGCGGCAGGATGGCGCAGGCCCCCATGTCCGCCCCGGAGAGCCCCACGCGGGTGAACAGGAAGGCCACACGGCTGCGGGGTGTGCCGAGGCGCAGGTCCGAGGCCATGGCGAGAATGGCGCCGGCCCCGGCGCAGATGCCGTCGATGGCGGCCACGATCGGCTGCGGGCAGTGGCGCAGGGTGCGCACGAGCTCGCCGGTCAACCGGGTGAACTCCAGCAGGCGGTCCATGCGGTGCTCGTCCCGCATCTTGACCAGCGGGCCGATGATCTCGTGGACGTCGCCGCCCGAGCAGAAGCTCTCGCCCGCGCCCGTGATCACCACGGCCTTGACCTCTTCCACATGCCGGAGGCGATGGAAGGTGTCGGCCAGCTCGCGGTAGGACTCGAAGGTGAGCGGGTTCTTGCGCTCGGGGCGGTTCAAGGTGACGGTGGCGACGCGGTCTTCGACGGCCCAGCCGAAGTGTTGGGGGTCGATGTGTTCGAGGGGAATGCGGTTGTTCAAAAGTGGTCTCCAAATTGGCAGCTCGCCGCGAGCCGGGCTCCGCCCGGGCCCTCACCCCTGGCCCCCTCTCCCGCCCCTTCCCTCCCGCCCTCCCGGGAGAGGAGGGAGAAAGACAGCTCGTAGGGTGCGCTGTGCGCACCTTCGACGCTGGTAATGGTGCGCACAGCGCACCTACGGCACAGACCTCCGCTAAATTCCCCCTCTCCCGTGGCGGGAGGGGGGAGGCGCGGGAGAGGGGGCCAGGGGGTGAGGGCTCAAATCGTGCTCGTCCCCAGAAGCTCCGCCTGGCGCTGGCGGGCGAGGTTCCTTTCGAGCTGTTCCTTGCCCGTGAGGTACTGCACGGGCCAGGGCTGGGCCGTGTAGCCGAGCTGGGCCGCGGCGCGGAGCGTCCAGTTCGGATCGGCGAGATGGGGCCGGGCCAGGGCGCAGAGGTCGGCGCGGCCGGCGGCGATGATCGAGTTCACCTGGTCGGGCTCGGTGATGTTCCCCACGGCGATGGTGGGTATGCCGGTCTCGTTGCGGATGCGGTCCGAGAACGGCGTCTGGAACATGCGGCCGTAGACGGGCCGGGCGTTCGGCGAGGTCTGGCCGGCGGAGACGTGGATGATGTCCACCCCGGCGAGATGGAAGGCGCGGGCGATCTCCACGGCGTCGGCGCCGTCGATGCCGTCCTCCACCCAGTCGGTGGCGGAAACGCGCGCCGACATGGGGCGGTCCCGGGGCCAGACCTCGCGGATGGCGCGGAAGACTTCGAGAGGGAAACGCAGGCGGTTTTCGAGCGATCCCCCGTACTCGTCCGTCCGCCGGTTGGAGACCGGCGTGATGAAGCCCGAGAGCAGGTAGCCGTGGGCGCAGTGCAGCTCCAGCATGTCGAACTCGGCGTCGACGGCCCTCTGGGCGGCGCGGACGAACTCGTCGCGCACGCGGTCCATGTCCTCCCGGGTCATCTCGCGCGGCACCTGCATGCCGGGTTTATAGGGCTGAGCCGAAGGGGCCATCACCGGCCAGGCGCCGCTTTCCAGGGGCTCGTCGAACCCTTCCCACATGAGGCGGGTCGCACCCTTGGCTCCCGAGTGGCCGAGCTGAAGGCAGATCTTGGAGCGGCTCCGCTCGTGGACGAAGCGGGTCACCCGGCGCCACGCCTCCACGTGCTCGTCCGTGTACATCCCCGTGCAGCCGAGGGTGATGCGCGCCTCGGGCGACACGCAGGTCATCTCCGTGACGATGAGCCCCGCCCCGCCGAGGGCCCGGGCGCCCAGGTGGACGAGATGGAAGTCGTTGGGCACCCCGTCCTCGGCGCTGTACATGTCCATGGGCGAGACGACGACGCGGTTCTCGACCGTCATTCCTCGCAGGGTGAACGGCGTAAACATGGGCGGCGGGGGCGCCGGCGGCAGAGAATGAGCGGCCTCGCGGCTGGCCCGGCTGGCGAACCAGCGCTCCACCCCTTCGAGGTAGACGCTGTCGCGCAGGCGCAGGTTCTCGTGGCTCACGCGCTGGCTGCGGGTGAGGAGGCTGTAGGCGAACTGCTCGGGGTCGAGCCGGGCGTAGCGCCGCACGTTCTCGAACCACTCCATGGAGTTGCGGGCCGCGTTCTGGAGCCGCAGCGCCTCGGTGCGCCGCTCCTCCTCGTAGGCCGGCAGAGCCAAGGAGAGATCCCGCTCACCCTGGACGACGCGGGCCAGGGCAATGGCGTCCTCCATGGCGAGCTTGGTTCCCGAGCCGATCGAGAAATGGGCCGTATGGGCCGCGTCGCCGATGAGCACCAGGTTCTCGTGCCACCACCGGGCGCAGTGAATCCGGTTGAACTGGAGCCACGGCGCCGGGCGCAGGTGGGGCGGGATGTTGGCCTGGAGGCGGTGGCCGTCGAGCCAGGGGCCGAACATCTCCTCGCAGGCGGCGATGGTGCCGTCGACGTCCAGCCGGTCGAACCCGGCGTTGCGCCAGGAAAGCTCGTCGCACTCCACGATGAAGGCGGACAGCCGGTCGCTGAACCGGTAGGCATGGGCCTGGAAGATGCCGTGCGGGTTCTCGACGAAGGCGAAGGTGAAGGCGTCGAAGAGGCGCGTGGTGCCGAGCCAGACGAAGCGGGCCTTGCCGAGCACCAGGTCCGGCCGGAACACGTCCGCGTGCCGGCGGCGGACGGCGCTGTTGACCCCGTCGGCCGCCACGATCAGGTCGGCGTCTCCGAGGCCCAGCGCGGGCAGGTCCGAATCGTCCTTCACCTCGACGCCGAAGCGGAGATCGACGCCCAGCCCGGCGGCGCGCTTCTGAAGAATCTCGAGGAGCTTGACGCGGGCGATGCCGGCGAAGCCATGGCCGCCGGACGTGATCGTCCGCCCCTTGTAGTGGATGTCGATGTCGTCCCAGCGGGCGAAGTTGTCGGAGATCTCCTGGAACGTCTCCGGATCCGCCGCCTGGAAGTTGCCGAGCGTCTGGTCCGAGAACACCACGCCCCATCCGAACGTGGCGTCCGGAGGGTTGCGCTCGACGAGGGTGATCTGGTGGGAAGGGCCGGCTTTCTTGAGCAGCAGGGAGAAATACAGTCCCGCCGGCCCGCCGCCAATCACGGCGACTTTCATGGGGATCTCCTGGCGAGGAAAGGGGGGGTGCTCACCGGGGCGGATGCTAGCACGGGCGTCCGAAGGACGAGCCTCATGCCCGCTTGAGGAGACGGGCCTTCATTTCCTCCCAAGGGATCCTGCTTGGGGGTCAGCGGCCTCGAGAAGCCGTGCCTCGAGCAGAGCCTTGAGGTCGGACGGCAGGGTGAAGTCGGGAGGAGGCGATGCCTGTTCCCAAGGTCGATCAGCCTTCATCATGGTCAGTATAGCTTGTCCATTCCACCCTTCTTCGCACCGCCTCCCCTACCCATTCATGCAGGGGGTTCCGAGCCTCCGGCGCATTTCCGCATGTTCGTGCGGGATACCGGTTCAGCCTGGACTCTTTAAGCTCGACCTGCGCGCAAGAGCATCCCGAGGGACGTTCAACGAAAGGAGTCGAAAAGATGAAAAAGAAGCTTTTCCGTTTTGGCGGTCTGCTCATGGTCGCCGCCGCCCTCTTCACCGGCTCGCCCAAGGCCGCGACCGCCGGCGCTCCGGTGACCTGCTACAAGTACTGCAGTGGACACTTCTACTCGGGTTGGTGCTGGTTGAGCTTGGCCGAATGCTGCCAATGGAACCAGCAGACCTGCCCGGACCCCTGGGAGTTCGAAGGCGGCGACTGCACCGACGGCCAGAATTACTGCCCGTAGCCTGAACGCCGAGCCCTATCAATGGCGGACCGCCGGCGGCGGTCCGCCTCGCGGCCCCGAAATGGAATCGTCCGGCGGGACACTTACGGACGACTCGGGTACACTGTTCGGGAAGCCGCCCCCCCAGATGCTCCATCGTTCGACTCCGCGCCTCCGGTGCCTCCTCTCTGGCCTCTTCCTGCTGGCTCTGGGAATTCCTGCGCACGCCGCCGAGCGCGGGTTTCCCCTGATCCAGACCTACGTCCCGAGCGTCGCGGAGGCGGACACCCAGAACCTCGACGTCACCACGGACGGCCAGGGTCTCGTCTACGTGGGCAACGGCTCCGGCGTTCTCATCTATGACGGGGCCTGGTGGCGGCTCCTGCCGGTGGGCAAGGCCAAGTCCGTTTTTTCCCTCTCCGCCGGCGCGGATGGGCGGGTTGGGGTGGGCGGCATCGACGAAATCGGCTATCTCGCTCCGGATGAAACGGGGGCGCTCCGGTACGTGTCGCTCACGAATCGAATCCCTCTCGAAGAGCGGCAGTTCGGGCAGGTCGGGACCGTGATCGCCCGGGGCTCCGGCTTCCTCTATCTGACCGACCGTTGGCTCTGGTTCTGGGATGGCTCGAAGCTGACGACGGTGGCCCGTTTCTCGGGAGTCCGGCCGTTCGCCACGATCTTCGCGGCGGACCGGGACGTCTATCTTTGGACCCAAGACGGCTTGTTCGAGATCGAGGGCACCGACGTCCGGCCCGTCCCGGGTGGCGAGGCGTTCCGGAACCGGCGGGTGGACCTGATCCTGCCCGCGGATCGTGGGAGCCGGCTGGTGTCCGTGCGCGGTGAGGGGCTCTTCCTCTTCCAGGACGGCCAAGCCCTGCCGTTCGCCCCCAGCGCTTCACGGTGGACGGCCGAAAAGCGCCTCTTCAACGGGCGCCGGCTGCCGGACGGCCGCTGGGCCCTGGGCTCCGTCCTCGGCGGCGTCCTGCTGCTGCGTCCGGACGGTGAGATCGACCAGGTGATCGATACCCAGGTGGGTCTCTCGGACGACTATGTGAGCGGCATGGCCCTGGATCGGGAAGGATCCCTTTGGCTCGCTCTCAACAATGGCCTTGCCCGGGTGGAGGTCTCCTCGCCGCTGTCGGTGATCGACCGCCGGGCAAACCTCCAGGGCGGTGTCTACGACGTGATCCGCCATCGCGGCCAGCTCTGGGCGGCCACCTCGGAGGGGTTGTTTTCCGTGGGGCAGGAGGCGACTTTCGTCCCAGGGATTCCGCCGGCGGCCTGGAGCCTTCTGTCGGTGGACGGCGACCTGATCGTGGGCGCCGGGTTCGGAATTTTCGTAGTCCGCGGTGGCCAGGTTCGCGAGATTCCGGGGACCGGCCAGGCGACCTCCTATGGCCTCGAACGCTCCCGGGTGGATCCAAACCGCGTCTGGGTGGGGACCGGCGACGGGTTGGCCTCGATCCGGCGCGAAGGCGAAGAGTGGCGGTCCGAGGGATTCATCAAGGGAGCCCCTCGCGAGATGCGGCGGGTGATCGAGGGAGCCCGGGGGGTTCTGTGGTGCGTCACGGACTTCGACGGTTCTTTCCGGGTTGAGCTGTCACCGGGCGGCCGGGCCGCCCGGATGAGCAAGCTCCCCGGGGACCCGGAGGCCGCTCTCGTCCGGGTCGGGGACCGCATCCTCGCGGAATCCGGCGGCCGGCTGATGCGCCTGGACGAGGACAAGGGCACCCTGGTGGAGGCTCCCGAGCTCACCGGCATCAAAGTGGACGAGCTCTCGTTCGCCGCCGAGGACTCCGAAGGCAACCTCTGGCTCGCCAACCAGCCTCCGCTCCTGGCAAGGCGCCGGCCCGGCGGTTGGGAGACCCGGGCACTGCTGGAGATTCCCGCCCGCTCCGTATTGGCTCTCTACGCGGAGCCCGACGGCCCCGTGTGGCTGGGAACCGAGAGCGGCCTGCTTCGCTACGCGCGCCCTCCCGGCGGCCAGGGCCCGCCGCTTTCCGCTCCCCTCCTGGCGCGGGTGGCCACCGGGCGCGACAAAGTCCTCTTTGGCGGGGCGCCGGGCATCCGCCCCCGGCCGGCCGAGCTGACGGCCAACGTGCGCCGGCTGCGGATCGACCTCGCGCCCCTTTCGTTCCGCGCCGGCCTGCGCTATCAGACGCGTCTCGATCCCCTGGACTCCCAATGGAACCCCTCCACGCCGGAGCCGTTCGCCGAGCTGACGCGCCTGCCGCCGGGCGACTACACCTTCCACGCGCGCACGGTGAGCGCGGACGGCGAGGAGGGGCCGGTGGCGTCGTGGCCGTTCACCGTTCTCAATCCCTGGTATCAGACGCCCTGGGCCATCGCCCTCTGGCTCACTCTCGGGGTCATCCTCATGAGCGGCTACGCCCAGCTCCGAAGCCTCGCCCTGCAACGGCGCGCCGGGCGCCTGGAGGCGCGGGTGGCCGAGCAGACGGTCGAGCTGCGGCGCACGGTCGAGGAGCTGCGGCAGGCCCATGGCGAGCTCGAATCCGCGAACGCCCGGCTGGCGGACCTTTCGCTGCGGGACGACCTGACCGGCATCGCCAACCGGCGGCGCCTGCAGCAGGTGCTGGCCGAGGAGTGGAACCGCGCCCGCCGCCACCAGCGCCCCGTGGCCTTCATCCTCCTCGACCTCGACCACTTCAAGCTGCTCAACGACACCCGGGGGCACCTGGCGGGCGACCTCTGCCTCCAGGCCATTGCTCACTATCTGGAAGGCGCCGTGCGGCGGACCGGGGACCTCGCGGCCCGCTACGGCGGCGAGGAGCTGGCGGTGCTCCTCCCCGACACGGACCTGGACGGCGCCCTGGACCTGGCCGAAGAGCTGCGGGAGGGAATCGAGACCCTCGCCATTCCCCACCCGTCGGCCCCGCTCAGCCGCGTCACGGCCAGCTTCGGCGTGGCGGCCACGGTGCCGGCGCCCGGCGAGGAGCCGGAGAGCCTCATCGAGCTGGCCGACTCGGCTCTCTACCGCGCCAAGACCGAGGGCCGGAACCGCGTGCACGCCGACGGCGAGCCGCCGCGCATGGCCTTGCTGCACTGAGACGCCAAGATTGCCTGGAAGCCTCAGCTCGCCGGGGCCCGCTCGGGCGCCCAGCGATGGAAGAAGGATACGATCTCGGCCACCGAAAGCAGATGGCTGGCGTTGCGGAACTCCCCTTCGCGCTGCGCGGCGACCAGCGAGCCGTCGGTGTCCAGAATGGCCACGGCCGGAATGCCGGCGTCCACGGTCATGCCGTACTCCTCCATGAGATCCAGGTTGCGGTCCCGGTTCCCCACCGAGACCTTGACGACGACGTAGTTGGGATCGACGACCGGTGCCACGAGGCGGTGTCCCAGGGTTTTCTTGAAAGCGTCACAGTCCGGGCACCAGTCGGCTCCAAACACCACGGCCACGCGTTTGCCTTCCCCCGACGCCTGCACGCGCGCGGCCTTGATGGCGGAGCGGGCGTCCTCCAAATAAGTACGTGATGGTTCCATGGCCCTACTGTGCCGCCAAGGCCCGATTTGGGGACTTCGAGGCCAGACGGGGTCCTTCCATTGTACCTGGCAATGAAGAACCTAGGCAAAGTGCGCCCCTGGGAGCCTGGGAGCGCCGGCATCCCTGCCGGCCTGTGGTCTTTGCGGCCCGAAGGGTCGCGAGATTACAGCCCAGGGCTTCGGCCGGTAGGCCGATGCCCTGGGAAGAACACGCAAAAAAGCAACGCGGCCTGAAGGGCCGCCAGAGATCTTTTTGAGTCGGAGTCAGCCCGATTCGCCCAGGTTCTCGCGGCCCTTCAGGCCGCAGGACTGTAGAGGCCTGTTAACCCAGGGCATCGGCCTACCGGCCGAAGCCCTGGGCTGTAATCTCGCGACCCTTCGGGCCGCAAAGAGCGCTACGCCAACAGGTCAATCCTGCCTTGACACTAGCCGTATAGGCGGCCGGCACGCCGGGGGAATCGGAAATCGGGGCTCCCCGTCCGTCTCTAGGAGAGCTGTCACCTCTAAAGGAGATGCAGGATGAAACGCTCTCTCACGATGACCCTCTCCCTCGTGCTGCTGGCCTCCTGTACGTCCCCAGGACCCCAGAAAGTCTCTTCGAGTGCCGAAGCGGGACCACGCTGTGACGCGCCCCCGGTCATCCCAGGGCCGGACCAGGAAAGCCTGCGCCTGATCGCCGTGGGTGACGCGGGCCTGCCGCCACACAGCTCGCTCCTGCGCGCCACGCTGAACGGCATGAAGGCCGTGAGCGGCACGGACGGAGTCCTCCTCCTGGGCGACAACGTCTACACGTGCGGCCTCCGGGACGCGAACGATCCGAACTGGACGAAGGTCATCGCACCGCTTTTCGAGGTCGGCAAGCCGGTCTACCCCGTTCTCGGCAATCACGACTGGGGTCGCCGAGCGCTCTTCACCTGCGGTTTCAGCAATCCGAACGCGGAGATCGAAAAGACCGGTGCTCCGGGCTTCGAGCTCTGGAAGTTCCCGGCAGCCAGCTACGTTCTCCAGACCCGGGTGGCGGAGATCATCGTCTACGACTCCACCCCAATCGCGCAAGGTTGGGCGGCGGAGAGTGAGCGCGCGCTGTGCTCCCTGCGGGCGGCCCTCGCCGAGCCCAAGACCCGGCCCTGGCGCATCGTCGCCGCCCACCACCCGCTCTACTCCTGCGGCGAGCATGGAGCGCAGCAGGAAACGGTGCGGATGAGGGGCGCCGTGGAAAAGCTCCTGAAGGATTCCGGAGTCGACCTCTACCTCTCGGGCCACGATCACGACCTGGAGATCCGCAAGGAGGCGGGATCTCCGCTCTTCGCCGTCAGCGGGTCGGGATCGAGAATCCGCACAGAGGGTGCGACATGCAAAGAGGATGATTCCTTCAGGATCACCGGCGGCTTCATGGTGATCGACGCGACGGCGGACAAGCTCTCGGTGAGCCCCCACTGCAACACCGGCCCCTGCGTGAAAGAGAAGGTCCTGGAAAAGCAGCCAGGCAAGTAGGCCGGCAGGGATGCCGGCGGTCCCAGGGAGAGCCCCGGCTTGGCCGTTCCATGCGTTTAGGACATAATCAACCCGAGTGCCGCATGCCGTTCCATTAATCACGACCATTGCCGCGGGCCTGGGGCTTGCCCTGATTCTGGGGTTCGCGGCCGTGCGCCTCAAGGTGCCGGCCCTCGTCGGCTACCTCCTTGCGGGCATCCTCATCGGCCCCGCCACCCCAGGGTACGTGGCGGACATTGATCTCGCCGGGCAGCTCGCCGAGATCGGGGTGATGCTCCTCATGTTCGGCGTGGGGCTCCACTTCTCGTTCGAAGATCTGTTGGAGGTCAAGCGGATCGCCCTGCCGGGAGCCTTGGGGCAGATCGGCATCGCCACCGTGCTGGGCATGGCCGCGGCGTGGCTCTGGGGTTGGAGCCTGGCCGCGGGGATCGTGTTCGGTTTGGCGCTCTCGGTGGCCAGCACGGTGGTGCTGCTGCGGGCTTTGGAGAGCCGCGGCGTGCTGGAGTCGGTGAACGGCCGCATCGCGGTCGGCTGGCTGGTGGTGGAAGACCTGGTGATGGTCCTCGTCCTGGTCCTTCTGCCTCCTCTCGCCGGGACGCTCGGCGGCGGCGCGGACGGCGCCCATGCCGCGGCTGGTGCCGCCCAAACCGCAGCCGGCGGCAGCCTGCTGATGACCCTCGCCAAGACCCTGGGCCTGGTCGCCGTTTTCGTGGCCCTGATGATCATCGTGGGCCGCCGCCTCTTCCCCTGGTTCCTGTGGCAGGTGGCCCGCACGGGCTCGCGGGAGCTGTTCACCCTCTGCGTCATCGCGGCCGCCGTGGGCATCGCTTACGGGTCCGCGGAGCTGTTCGGTGTGTCCTTCGCGCTCGGGGCGTTCTTCGCCGGCATGGTGATGCGGGAGTCCGACTTGAGCCACCGGGCGGCGTCCGAGTCCCTGCCGCTCCGCGACGCCTTCTCCGTGCTGTTCTTCGTCTCGGTGGGCATGCTGTTCGACCCCCAGGTGCTGATCCGCGAGCCGCTCCGGGTGCTGGCCGTCCTTGCCATCATCATCGTCGGCAAGTCGCTCGTGGCGTTCCTGCTCGTGCTGGCCTTCCGCTACCCTCTCAACACCGCCCTCACGGTGTCGGCGAGCCTGGCGCAGATCGGCGAGTTCTCGTTCATCCTGGCCAGCCTGGGCGTCGCGCTCGGGCTCCTGCCGAAGGAAGGACAGAGCCTCATCCTCGCCGGGGCGATCCTCTCGATCGCGCTCAACCCGGTGATCTTCAAGGCGATCGAGCCTCTTCAGCGGTGGATCCGCGCCCGCTCCACCCTCGCCCGGCTCCTCGAACGGCCGCACGATCCGCTCGCGGAGCTCCCCATGACGGTCGGTTCCGACGAGCTCACGGGGCACGTGGTCGTCGTGGGCTATGGCCGCGTGGGCCGCCGTGTCGGCGAGGTTCTGGCCGGGCACGGCGTGCGGTTCGTGGTGGCCGAGCAGAACCGCGAAGTGGTGGAAGAGCTCCGCGAGCACGGCATCCACGCCGTGGTCGGCGACGCCTCAGAGCCCGCGGTGCTCATTCAGGCCCACGTCGCGAGGGCCCGGGCCCTGGTCATCGCGGTGCCGGATCCTTTCAAGGCCCGCCGCATGCTCGAGGTGGCCGCCATGGTGAATCCCGGGATCGAGACGGTCGTTCGAGCCCACGGCGATGAGGAAATCACGCTCCTCGAGGAAACCGGCTCGGGGAAGGTCTTCATGGGCGAGCACGAGCTGGCCCGGAGCATGGCTTTCTACGTTCTTGAGCGATTGGAACATGGCCGGAAATCGGCCTAAGATAGGAGCCCCTATGGACGAACCCGCAGCTTCCCGCCGAGTGCTGGTGGTCGACGACAACCTCGACTCCCTGGAGAGCATGGAGATCCTGCTCCAGATCTGGGGGCACGAAGTCCGCACCGCCCACGACGGGCCCGCCGCCCTGGCCGTGGCCGCCGGCTACTGGCCGGATGCCGTGCTGCTGGACATCGGGCTGCCCGGAATGAGCGGCTACGAGGTGGCCCAGCGGCTGCGCCAGCTCCCCACCTGCGCCCGCACGGTCCTCGTGGCCGTGACCGGCTACGGCCAGGAGAGCGACCGCGAGCGCACCCGGCAGGCAGGGTTCGACCGGCACCTCGTCAAACCGGTCGAACCCGCCCATCTCCAGGAGATCCTCGCGGCCGCTCCCGTCCAGCCGCAGGTCTCGACGACCTGACTGCCCTGCCTGATTGTTTTGGGCCTCAGGCCTTGGACGTTTCCGGGCACGCCACGGTGCAGTCCCAACTGAAGGTGTCCGGGAAGTCGAGACATACGCACGACGTCCTGCAGCCTTGCTCGTTGTGGGTATAGCCCGAGCCTGCCGCGGCAACCCCCTGAAGACGTGACGGATCGAGAGCCAGGACGGTCTCCCGGTAGAGGGCCAGCTTCTTCTGCCTTTTCTTCATCGAGATCTCTCCTTAAAGAATACGACAGAACTTTAGAAATACTGATTGAGCTTGTCAATACCGCGCCGCTGAAGCGGTTCGATGGCCCAATCCGTTGTCTCTCACCGCGCCCCCGCCCGGGCATAAATGCCCGGGCTAAGTCGAAGAAGCCCCCTGAAGGGGACTCAATGGACCCCATTTTCAGTCGGCTTTAGCCGGCTTCTTTTGCCTAGCCCAGGCATTTATGCCCGGGCGGGGGCGCGACGGCCTGGAACCCGTATGAGCTTCAGGGGCGTTGTACTAGCATCGCCCCATGCGCACCTCCCGCCGCCAACTCCTCACCGGCGCCGCCTCCCTGGCGCTGGCCGGCGCCCTCCCCGCCTCGCTCTCGGCTCTCCAGCCGGGCGGTACGGACACGTCGCGTCCCCGAACCGTCCGCCCCGGCCGTCTCCGGCCCGGCGACACCATCGGCCTGGTCAATCCGGCCGGCGCGCTCTGGGAACCGGTGAACGTGGACGTCGCCGCCGAGTCGCTGGCCGCGCTCGGCTACAAGGTGAAGCGGGGGGCGAACCTGCTGGCTCGCCGGGGCTACTTCGCGGGTACGGACGAGCAGCGCGCCGCCGATTTGAACGCCCTGTTCGCGGACCCGGAGGTGCGGGCCATCCACTGCGTCCGCGGCGGCTGGGGGTGCGCGCGCATCCTGCCCCGGCTCGACTGGCCCATGATCGCGAAGAACCCGAAGATCCTGCTCGGCTACAGCGACATCACCGCGCTCCTCCTCTCCCTCCACGCCCGCACCGGGCTCGGGACCTTCCACGGCCCCGTGGCCTCCTCGCAGTGGAACCCCTTCAACGTCGGGTACATGAGGCGTGTCCTTCAGGAGGGCGAGGCCGTCACCTTCGAGAACTTGAAGGAGATCGACGAGGACGACCTCACGGTCACCGAGAACCGCGTCCAGACCCTCCATCCAGGGATCGCGCGCGGCCGGCTGCTCGGCGGCAATCTCACCGTCCTCACCAGCCTCCTGGGATCGGGATATCTGCCGGACTGGGACGGCTGCATCCTCTTCATCGAGGACGTCGAAGAGGCGCCCTACCGGATCGACCGCATGCTCACCCAACTGCGGCTCGCCGGCATCCTCGCCAAGGCGCGGGCCGTGATCTGGGGCAACTGCACCGGCTGCCGCCCCGGCGAAGGGTTCGGCTCGCTGACCGTCACCGACGTGCTCAACGACCACCTCCTCCCCCTGGGCGTCCCCGCCTGGCAAGGGGCCATGATCGGCCACATCGACCGCCAGTTCACCCTTCCGGTCGGCGCGGAGGTGGAAGTGGACGCCACGGCGGGCACGATCAAGATGCTGGAGCCCGCGGTGGCGCCGTAACAAGAAAAAAATAAAAAAACAGACGGCGCGCGGAGCTTGGCAGGATATGTGCTAGAACGAGTCGGCGAGAGGACCAGCATGAACGAACCGCTGCGGAAGAGTGAAGAGATGTTCCGGCTTCTCGTCGAGGGGGTCAGGGACTACGCGATCTTCATGCTCGACCCGGACGGCGTCATCGTCAGTTGGAACAGGGGAGCGGAGGTCATCAAGGGCTACAGCGCCGGCGAGATCATCGGCCAGCACTTCTCCCGCTTTTACCCGCCGGAAGCCCTCGCGCGGAACTGGCCCCAACGTGAGCTTCAGATCGCAAGAAAAGAAGGGCGCTTCGAGGAAGAAGGCTGGCGCCTGCGCAAGGACGGCACACTCTTCTGGGCCAACGTGGTCATTACCAGCCTGTACGACGCAGAAGGGGAGTTGCGCGGCTTCGCGAAAGTCACCCGGGACCTCACCGACCGCAAGCGGATCGAAGCCCTGGAATCCGCCGAACGCCAAATCAAGGAGTTCCTGGCCATGCTGGGCCACGAGCTCCGCAATCCCCTGGCGCCCATTCGCAACGCGGTCGCCATCCTGCGGGCCGGCGAGCTCAACGAGTCCCTGAGCTGGGCCCGAGACGTGATCGACCGGCAGACCACCCACATGGCCCGGCTGGTGGACGACCTGCTGGACGTGAGCCGCATCACCAGCGGCAAGATCTCCATTCGCAAGGAACCTGTCGGCCTCACCCCCATCGTGCTGGGCACCCTGGAGGCCAGCCGTCCGCTGCTCGAGGCCCGCAAGCTCACCCTCGAGACCGTCTTTCCGGACGATCCGCCGCAAATCGCGGGCGACTCCGTCCGGATCTCCCAAATCGTTCTGAACCTTCTCAACAACGCAGCCAAATACACTCCCGAAGAAGGGCACATCTGGTTGCTCATCGAGCAGGAACAAGGGCAAGCGGTGATCCGCGTGCGGGACACGGGCATCGGGATCCCGAAGACTCTGTTGCCGAAGGTCTTCGACCTCTTCATCCAGGGGGATCGCTCCCTGGACCGTTCCGAGGGTGGCCTGGGCATCGGCCTCACCCTGGTGCGCCAGCTCGTTCACATGCACGGCGGTTCGGTCGAGGCCCATAGCGAAGGCCCGGGAGAGGGGGCCGAATTCGTCGTCCGCCTGCCGTTGCTCGCCGCCGCCGCAGACTCCCCCACCGGCTCAACGGCTCCGGACCAGGAGATCCTTTCCTAGACCTTCCAGCCCGACGCTGCTACCGACTTTAGAATCCAGTGGATCCAAACCAGAATCCAGTGGATCTGGCCCCAATTCCAGTGGATCCAAACCGGAATCCACTGGATCTGGCTCAGAATCTCGAAATCCGGAACCGGATTCCAGTCGATCCACGCCAAAAACTCTGATTTCTGGAATGGATTCGACTGGATTCGGACCCAAATCACAATGCTTCTGGGCAGAAACCAGTGGATTGCGCGCCGGAACGAATGGAATTCGGCCGAGATCCACTGGATCCGAAGACAAAAATGGAGATCCGGGGGTTGAACGACGGTTTTTCCCGGGTTGCCTAGGCTACGGACACGGCGACGGTGCCGGCCTCTTCGTATCGCTCCCCACCCGCCGGTCCAGCCAATCCAGGATGGCGCCGTACGCCTGGGGAGCCTGGAGCTGGAGGTTCAGACCATGCCCCGCGTCGGCGATGGCCACGGCTTCGGCACAGGCGTCCGGGGGATAGAAGGACGGCTCGCTGGCCAGGCTGCCGGAGGCCGTGCAGCTCGGCGGGCTGCAGAAGGACCGGTCGAGGTCTCCCACCACCACCAGCACGGGGACGTGGAGGCTGCCCGACAGGCCCAGCGCGGGCACGGCCGTGCCGAGCTCCCCGGTGGTCACGGTCTCCTTGGTCTGCTCATCGATGGCGAGGACGAGGGGGTCCATGGAGGGCAAGGAGTAGAAGACGCCGCGGCTGCCGGGCTGGCTGGTGCGGTAGCCGGCCGGGATGCTTTGGCCCGCGAATCGAGGATCCAGGCTTGCCGGATAAAAGCTCGAGAGGATACTCCCCAGAACCGGGGTCACGGTGTGGGACACGCCGGTCAGCACCACGCCGTCCACGTCGCCATAAGTGACCGCCTCCTGGATGGAGACCGCGGAACCGAGCGCATGGCCGACGAGCGCCACCCGGTCGGCGCGGATGCGGCCGAAGGAGTGCACCACCAGGTCGCCGTCACGCAGCGCCTGCACGATCTGGTGGACCACGTAGGCGTTGGCCTGGATGGTGACGTCCCCCGCCGGCGGACGGTCGCTCTGGCCGATCCCGATCCGGTCGAGATTGAGGACGGCGTAGCCCGCGGCCGTGGCGCGGCGCATGTAGGAGTAGGCCTCGGGCTGGTAGGGCCAGTCCCAGTAGAGGTGGCTGTAGGTCGCGCCGTGGAGGGTGATCTGGATCGTCTTCTTGTGGAGGCTGCCCCGCGAGCAGAGGACGCCGAAGACGCTGTAGACGGTGGGGTCGCTCGGGGAAAGATTCACGTCGAACGTCAGCTCTTCGCACCGCAACCCGCCCTCTTTGGCCCAGGCGCCGGACGGAACGAGCAAGGTGAAGGCGCAGAGCACACCCAGGACGACAAGCCGGGCGAGCGAACGGAAAACAGGCGAGCTTGGACGGTATTTCATCAGATCTCCCTCTGGTAAGTTGTCAAGCCTGAAATGACGCGTTCTGTAGGGGCGGCCCTATGGGGCCGCCCTGACGGCCGACAGGCGGCCTGCCGCCACAGGGCGGCCTGCCGCCACAGGGCGGCCTGCCGCCACAGGGCGGCCTGCCGCCACAGGGCGGCCACGCAGGGTGCCTACGGCATCCCGCGGACCGCCCCTACAGAAAAACGTGAAGAAAGCAGGTGCCTGAGGATATTACGGAGCGGGCGGTCCGCGATAGACTCCGGCTTTCGATGCCTTTCGATAAAAGCTCCACGCGAGGTGACCGCATGAAGATCCCCGGCCTGATCCTGAAGCAGATGTACACCCTGGGCAGTCTCGAGAACACCGAGGACGGCATCCGGTTCAGCCTGAAGAACCGGCTGAGCAACGCCACCGTGACCCGGCTCCAGGAGGTCCGGATCGACGGCCAGCCGGTGCCGCTCGACCGGCTGACCCTGGAGATGGGGGGCGAACGGATCGCCGCCGCGTCCATCAGCCCGACCTCGGCGCTCGCCTTCCCCCTGGCCAAGGTGGTCACCTTCCATGCCCGTACCGAGCCGCTCGAGAAGGGGCAGCACGAGATCGGCATCGCCTTCGACAGCACGCCCTTCGGCGAGCTCTCCTTCAAGGTCAAGGACGCCATCGCCGAGAAGGTCAAGCGCACCGGCGTCCCCCACGACAAGGACGACGACTACTCGCCGGCAGATCATCAAGGCGCGCCAGACGTTCGTCGAGGAGTACACGGGCAACAAGCTGGAGCACATCGACAAGTTCTCCTTCGACCCGGCCCTCGCCAAGGGCAACATCGAGAACTTCACCGGCGTGGCCCAGGTGCCGATCGGCTTCGCCGGCCCGCTGCGGGTCAACGGCGAGCATGCCCAGGGCGACTTCATCGTGCCCCTGGCCACCGCCGAGGGCACCCTGGTGGCCTCCTACAACCGCGGCATGAAGGTGCTCAACCTCTCGGGCGGCGTCACTGTGCACGGTGGTCGGCGACAGCATGCAGCGGGCGCCCGTCTTCGTGTTCGACAACGCCAGCGACGCCCGCGACTTCGTCAAGTGGGTGGACGCCAACATCGACAAGATCCGCGAAGAGGCCGAGGCGACCTCGTCGATCGCCAAGCTGACCTACATCGACCAGCTACCTCTCGAACAAGCTGGTCTTTCCTGCGCTTCAACTACACCACGGGCGACGCCGCCGGCCAGAACATGGTGGGCCGGGCCACCTTCGCGGCCTGCTCGTGGATCCTGGAGAACCACGACAAGATCCGCCACTTCTACCTGGAGTCGAACTTCGCGACCGACAAGAAGGCGTCGCAGATCAACATCATGCGCACCCGCGGCAAGCGGGTCACGGCCGAGGCCACGATCCCGCGCGACGTGCTGATCCAGCACATGCGGGTCGATCCCGAGACGCTCGCCTACCACGCCAACATCGCCAACGTCGGCGCCTTCCTCTCGGGCGCCAACAACAACGGCTGCCACTCGCCCAACGGCATCACGGCCATGTTCATCGCCACCGGCCAGGACGTGGCGAACGTCTCCGAGTCGTCGGCCGGCATGGTCTACACCGAGGTCACGCCAGGCGGGCGACCTCTACATCTCGATCACCATCCCCTCGCTGATCGTGGCGACCTACGGCGGCGGCACGGGCCTCGCGACCCAGAAGGAGTGCCTGGAGCTGCTCGGCTGCTACGGCCGGGGGAAGGTGCAGAAGCTGGCCGAGATCATCGCGGGCGTGGTGCTGGCGGGCGAGATCTCGCTCGCGGCGGCCATCTCGTCGCTGGACTGGGTGTCGAGCCACGAGCAGTACGGGCGGAACCGGTGACCTCACCCCGGCCCTCTCCTAAAGGAGAGGGAGACAAACCTGAGCCCCTCTCCTTTAGGAGAGGGGTTGGGGTGAGGTCGCGGGGGCAAGACAGCCCTGAGATACACTCCAACCCCTGATGGCTGAACCGCAAACAGCCGCAACCGCCGAGGAAGCCCCTGCCCTGCCGGCACCCTTGGAGGCCCTGCCGCCCGTGCCGGCGGAACCACCGTCCTCGGGCGCCATCCCAGGCTTCGAGATGCTGCCGGACGGCCCTCCTCAGGGGCTCGTGCGACGGTTCTTCACCACCCAGCGCCACCTGTTCGCCCTCGCCTTCGGCGCCCTGGTGGCCCATGCCCGCGCGGGTCACGCCTTCGGCAGAGGGCCGGCGGTTCCGGCTGCTGTTCCTCCTCGAGCGCCTGCTGGCGGCCCTGGTGCGGCCGTTTCTGGACCGGGCGATCACCGACCGGCCGTTCCCCGTGCAGCTGCGGCGGCGGCTGGAGATCCTGGGCCCCACCTACATCAAGCTGGGCCAGGTGCTCGCCCTGCGGCAGGACATCCTGCCGCCTTCCATCACCGACGAGCTCAAGAACCTGCTCGACCGGCTGCCGGTGGTCCCCTTCGACCGCTACCTCCGGCTGATCGAGCGGGACGTCGAGCGGCCGGTCGCGGAGATGTACTCCTGGATCGACCCCATCCCCACCGGCTCGGCCTCGATCGCCCAGATCCACCGGGCGACGACGCTCGAAGGGGACTCGGTGATCATCAAGGTGGTCAAGCCGGGCATCCGCGAGACCCTGAACCGCGACGCCATCCTGCTGCGCATCCTGGGCGCGTTCCTCCAGCTCCTCCTCCCCCGCTACCGGCCGTCCCAGCTCATCCGCGAGTTCGTGGAGTACACCCGCCGCGAGGTGGACCTGCGGCGCGAGGCGGACAACGCGGAGTCGTTCACGGCCAACTTCCACGACCTGCCGGGGGTGGTCTTCCCCACGCATCTACCGGCAGTACAGCAGCCGGGGCGTGCTGTGCATGGAGTTCCTCAAGGGGTTCAAGCCCGGCGCGCCCGAGACCGAGCTGCTGGCCGACGAGGAGCGCGACGTGCTGGTGGACCTGGGCGCCGCGAGCATCATCCGCATGCTGTTCAAGGACGGCTTCTTCCACGCCGACCTCCACCCGGGGAACCTGCTGGTGCTCCCCGGCCCGCGCCTGGGCTTCATCGACCTCGGCATGGTGGGGCGCTTCGAAAGCGACCTGCGGCGCACGTTCCTCTACTACTACTACACGCTGGTTATGGGGGACGCCGAGGGTGCGGCCCGGTACCTCGCGGCCATCGCCATCCCCGGCCCGGGTGCGGACACCAACGGCTTCCGCCGCGAGGTCACGGAGATCCTGCTCCGCTTCAACCGCGGCGGCAGCTTCCGCGACTTCTCGCTGGCGCAGCTCATCATGCGCTCGGTGAACCTGGGCGCCCAGCACCGCCTCTACTTCCCCGTGGAAATGGTGTTGATGGTGAAGGCGCTCGTCACCTTCGAGGGCGTCGGCCAGATCCTCAAGCCCGGCCTCGACGTGGCGGCCGTCTCCAAGGCGCACGCAAACGCCATCTTCCGCGCCCAGTTCAGCCCCCAGAACCTCATCCAGCAGGTGCTGCGGGCCGGCCCGGACATCCTGGAAGCCCTGGCCAAGGCCCCCAGCCTGATCACCGAGGGCCTGCGCCTCCTCGAATCCGCCACCCGCCGCCCCGAGAACCCCCTGGCCGGCCTGCGCGGCACCCTCTTCGGCGGCTTCTGCATGGTGGCCGGGGCCATCCTCGCCGGCGCCCACGGTCCGTGGCCGGTCTGGGCCGTGCTGTTCGTGGTGGGGATCGGGGCCGCGTTGCACCGGACGCGGTCGTAGCAGGAGACCCGCCCCTACACGGCCACCCTCAGCGACGGCGGCTGGCTGGTACGGTAGGCCCCCGGCGTCAGGCCGAGGAAGCGCTTGAACTCCCGCGTGAAGTGGCTTTGGTCCGAGAAGCCGGTCTCCGCGGCCACCTCGTGCAGCGGCTTCCCCTCGTTCAGGAGGATCCGAGCCCGTGAGATCCGCACCTGGGTCTGGAAAGCATGCGGCGACATGCCCACCTCGCGGGTGAAGACGCGGTGCAGGTGGTACGGGCTCAGGTTCCCCACCTTTGCCAGGTCTTCGAGGGAAACGTTGGCGGCATGGGCCTCGACCAGGTACTCCCGCACCCGGCGCACCGCCCTGCGCTCCTCCCGGCCGAAGACCGCGGGGTCGCAGCGCAGGGGAGCCGTCTGTTGCAGCAGCTCCTCCAGGAGACGCAGGAGAAGGACGTCGCTCATCAGCCGGGAAGGCTGCTCTTCCAGGCACGCGTGCGTGGCCACGAACCACCGGAAAAGGGCGGGATTGGAAACGATGGGGTGGCGCAGCGAAAACGTCGCCTGCTCCACCGTGAGGCCCCGGAAGGCCCGCAGCAGCAGGTCCGGAGCCACGTTCAGGGTGCGGTAGGTGCACCCCTCGGGGACCACGGGCCGGTTGCAGTGAACCTCCCCCGGGGGGATGAAGGCGAGAGAGCCGGGATGCGTAGGGTGGTGAGCTCCCCTGAAGCTCAGAGTGTCAGCCCCCTCTTCCAGCGCGTAGATCTGAACCTCTTCATGCCAATGCCAGGGATAAACGTGGGTTACGCCAATGCCTCGCGAGAGCTCCACCCGCCCGCTGAGCTGGGGGGCACACCAGAACTTGATCCAGTTCTCAGCCTTCGGCGCCATCGACCTCCTTGATCCCTTCCGCCCTCGTCTCAAAAAAACAATGCCGCTAAAACCGCTGAAAAGCTATGCCATAAAACAAATCCCATGGTCTTGAACGTTCTTGCTCTCTACGCCTCTCCAGGAGGAGAAAGAGCAGGAATGTTCAAGACGAATCCGGCTGACACCGTTATACTGTTTCCAAGCTCAAAAGTTTCAGGTTTTCCCCGTTGTCACGGAGGTGTTATGGGATCGCGCGTCATCCATGGAGTGGCCGGGCTGGTGCTGCTGACGTTCGGAGCCGCCGCGGCGAAGGCCCAGCCGGCCTCGCCCCTGGTCGACCTCAATACGGTCCAGGAGGACTTCGTGGAACCCCTCTTCACGGCCCGGGATTTCGCGGTCCTGGGGACGACGCTCTTCTTCGTTCACGACGACGGGATCCACGGCATCGAGCTCTGGCAGAGCGACGGCTCCGGGGCCGGCACCGCGATGGTGAAGGATGTCTGCCCCGGCGCATGCGCGGGCTGGCCTTTCGGCCTCACCGCCGCAAACGGCGCCCTGTATTTCGTGGCCCAGGACGGCGTCCATGGCCAGGAGCTGTGGCGCACGGACGGCACCGCCGACGGCACCGTCCTGGTGGCGGACCTGAATCCCGGGCTTGCGAACGGACCCTCCAGCCTGCTCGCCGTCGCGGGCGTCCTCTACCTCGCGGCGAACGACGGCGCCCATGGCAACGAGCTGTGGAAGACGGATGGCACCGCGGCCGGCACGCAGCTCGTGGCCGATGTCCGGCCGGGGCCGGTGGGGTCGGAACCTTACCTCTGGCTGGCCGTCAACAGCGCCAGGCTCCTGCTGGCTGCGGACGACGGCGTCCACGGCCGCGAGCCCTGGGTGAGCGACGGCACGGCGGCCGGGACCGCCCTGCTCAAGGACGTGAATCCTGGTGTCAGTGACTCCTACCTTGGCCCTTCCGGCTCTGAAAAAGAAACCTACGCATTCGGCAATGGATCCTTCCTTTTCATCGCCGACGACGGCGTCCACGGCACCGAGCCCTGGTTCTCGGACGGCACGGCCGCCGGCACCGTCCTCGTCAAGGACGTCAACCCGGGAAGCGACGGCTCCCAACCCTATGGGTACAAGGCCCTGGCGGTGAACGGCCCGATCCTCTTCGGTGCCTACGACGACACGGTTTCCTGGGAGCTGTGGTCCACGGACGGTACGGAAGCCGGCACCCACCTGGTCAAGGACATCAACCCCGCCCCCTTCGCCAGCTCCACCCCGCGGGAGCTCACGGCGCTGGGGGGCCGGCTGTACTTCGAGGCCTTCGCCGGCGCGACGGGCCGCGAGCTGTGGGCGACCGACGGCACCGAGGCCGGCACCGTCCTCGTCAAGGACGTCAATCCGGGCCCGGGGAACGGCTTTTCGATCTACACCCGGATCGTCCTGCGCCCGATCGGCACGGACCTGCTGTTCTTCGCCGACGACGGGGTCCACGGCACCGAGCTCTGGGCGAGCGACGGCACGTCAGCCGGTACCCGCCTGGTCAAGGACGTTTCGCCGGGGCCGGGCTACGGCGTCCCCTACGGCTACTCGGGGATCACGGCCGTGGGCTCGACGGCCTTCTTCCAGGGCTTCACCGCGGACCACCGCTTCGAGCTGTGGAAGAGCGACGGCACCGAGGCCGGTACGGCCGAGGTGAAGAACGCCACGACCGTGAAGTCCAGCCTGCCGGTCTTCCTCGGCCACCTTACCAGCACGTTCGGCCGAATCGGAGGCCGCTTCCTTTTCGACGCCGACGACGGCATCTCGGGTCTCGAGCCCTGGGTGACGGACGGCACCGCCGCTTCAACGCAGCAGCTCGCGGACCTCGGCCCCGAATCCAACTGGGGCGGCCCGACCCAGCTCTTCCCGGATGCGGGCCTGCTGTATGGGTTCAATATTCCAGAGCTGTGGGAGACCGATGGCACCCCGGCAGGTACCTCTCCGCTGCTCCCCTCGGGCACCCTGTCCGTGGCGTCCCCCCTGGTCGCCTTGGGCTCGTCCTGGTACTTCACGGGCCGCGACGCCACGACCGATGCCGAGCTGTGGAAGACGGACGGCACGGCCGCCGGCACCCAGCGGGTGAAGGACATCCGGCCCGGGTCCAACGGCTCCATGCTTGGAGTAGAGGGTATGACAGCCTTCGGCTCCACCCTCCTCTTCTCCGCGAACGACGGTGTCCACGGCTACGAGCTCTGGAAATCCGACGGCACGACTGCCGGCACCGTCCTCCTCAAGGACCTCTCCGGTGACCCCTACGGTGGCGACCCGCGCGAGATCACCCCCCTGGGGCCGGTCGCCGTCTTCACGACCGGGAGCTCCGACTCCTCAGAGCGGGACCTGTGGGTGACGAACGGCACGACCGCCGGCACCGTCCTCCTCAAGCAAAACGCCAGCGGGCTGGTCCGCCTGGGCAACCGCGCCTTCTTCACCGCGATTCACCCTCTCGGCGGCCGGGAGCCGTGGGTGACGGACGGCACCCCGGCGGGCACCGTCCTCCTCCGGGACGTCTGGGCCGGGCTGGGCTCCAGCGTCTCCATGTCCTTCAACGGGGGGAACACGAAGACCATCGTGGGCAGCGTTTTCTACTTCGTGGCCGACAACGGGTTCGCCGGTACCGAGCTGTTCGGGGCGACCAGCACGGGCGCCTTCAACGTCATGGACATCTACCCGGGCCCACGGTCCTCGGACGTCGACTGGATGACTCCCCTGCGCGGCCGCCTGTTCTTCGTGGCCGACGACGGCGTCCATGGCCGTGAGCTGTGGGTGACCAACCCGTCGGACAACAGCACGCACATGGTGAAGGACATCGTTCCCGGTCCGGGCTCGCCCGTGATCCAGCACCTGACGGCCATGGGCCGGGTCCTCCTGTTCAGCGCCACCGACGGCGTGAACGGGGTCGAGATCTGGCAGAGCGACGGCACCGAGGAGGGCACCGTGATGCTGCAGAACATCGCTGCCGGCCCGGCCTCTTCGAGCCCCGTGGGCTTCTTCAGCGCCTTCCCCAGCGTCTACTTCGCGGCCAACGACAACGTGAACGGCTTCGAGCTCTGGTCCTTCCCGCGCTCCGTTCTGGGCTCCACCTTCACGGACGTGCCGCCCGGCTACTGGGCCTTTCCCTACGTCGAGGCGCTCGCCGACGCCGGCCTCACCACCGGCTGCGGAAACAATCAGTACTGCCCCGCCCGGCCGGTGACCCGCGCGGAGACCGCGGTGCTTCTCGTCCGCGCCGTCCATGGCACCAGCTTCGTGCCGCCCAACGTGCCCCTGTCGCGCTTCGCCGACGTCCCCGCTGGCTACTGGGCGAAGGACTGGATCGAGCAGCTCGCCGCCGACGGCCTCACCAGCGGCTGCAGCGCCTCACCACTGCTGTATTGCCCCGAGAGCAACACCAGCCGGGCCCAGATGGCCGTCCTCCTCCTGCGGGCCGTTCACGGCACGGCCTACACCCCGCCCCCGGCCACCGGCACCCGCTTCACCGACGTGCCCGCCGGCTACTGGGCGGCCGCCTGGATCGAGCAGCTCGCCGCCGAAGGGATCACCGGCGGCTGCGCGCCGAGCCTCTTCTGCCCCGAGGACCCCGTCAAACGGGACCAGATGGCCGCCTTCCTGAGCTTGGCGTTCCGGCTGCCGTTGCCGTGACCTTGCTGAAACTATAGAGTTTCAGTAAGGAGGTTCCCATGAAATCAGGCGCTTTCCGTAAGGCGGTGGGAATCGTCTTTCTGGCGTTCGCGATTGCCGCGCCGGTGGCGGCCCAGCCGGCCTCCCTGGTGGCGGACCTCAATACGACCCACGAAGACTTCAGCAATCCGTCCCTTCGAGGCACGACGAGCCGGGACTCCACCGCTCTGGGGACGACGCTTTTCTTCGTCGAGAACGACGGGATTCATGGCTTCGAGCTGTGGAAGAGCGATGGCACCGAGGCCGGCACCCTGATGGTGAAGGACATCTGCCCGGGAGCCTGCGGGGACGACCTTTTCGGCCTCACCGTCTCGAGCGGGATCCTCTACTTCATGGCCAATGACGGCGTCCATGGCCAGGAGCTCTGGCGCACCGACGGCACCGAAGCAGGTACGTCCCTGGTGGTGGACCTCAATCCCGGGCTTGCCAATGGACCGGCGTCCCTGTTCGACCTCGACGGCGTGCTGTATCTGGCGGCCGACGACGGGGTCCACGGCGTCGAGCTCTGGAAGACGGACGGCACGGCGGCAGGCACGGTGCTCGTTGCCGACATTCTGCCGGGTGAGCAAGGCTCGGCTCCCGAATTCCTGGCGGATGTCGAGGCGGCAAGCTGCTGCTCAGGGCGAACGACGGAGCCCACGGCATCGAGCCCTGGCTGACGGACGGCACGGTTGCAGGCACCGTCCTGCTCAAGGATGTCTGGCCGGGCAACCTGAGCTCCAGTTACCTGGAGCCCTGGCAGGGCTTCGAGAACAGCGCTTTCGCGCTCGGCGGCGGGTCCTTTGTCTTTACCGCCGACGACGGGAGCCACGGTCCCGAGCCCTGGATCTCGGATGGTACGGCGGCCGGCACGGTCCTGTTGAAGGACGTCAACCCTGGAAGCAGCGGCTCCCGGGCGTATGGGTTCACTGCCCTGGGCAGCTCGGTTCTCTTCGGAGCCTACGACAGCACGACCGCCTGGGAGCTGTGGTCCACGGACGGCACGGCCGCCGGCACTCATCTGGTGAAGGACATCAGCGCGCAGACCGACGGCTCCGTTCCGCGCCAGCTCACGTTCTTCGGCGGCCGCCTGTACTTCGCGGCCAATGGCAACTCGCCACGAAGCGATCTCTGGGCGACGGACGGCACCCCGGCCGGCACCGTCCTGATCGCGAGATTCTCCAGCTTGGGGTTCTTTGCGCGCGTCGTGTTGCACGCTTCAGGCGGGGGGCTTTTCTTCTACGCGTACGAGACAACCCATGGCGCCGAGCTTTGGACGAGCGACGGCACCCCCGCCGGCACCCGCCTGGTGAAGGACATCCGGCCAGGATCGGCGGACGGCGTCGCCTTCATCGACTCGGAGATCACTGTCATGGGCTCGGCCACCGTCTTCTTCAAAGGTTCCACCTTCGCCCATGGGGACGAGTTGTGGAAGAGCGACGGCACCGAAGCCGGTACGGTGGAGGTGAAAAACGTCACGACCGTAACGTCCAGCCTGCCGGTCTCCCTGGGTTTCCTCGACAGCACCTTCGGACGGCTCAGGAACCGCTTCTATTTCGACGCCAACGACGGCGTCTCGGGTATCGAGCCCTGGGTAACGGACGGCACCGCCGCTTCGGCACAGGAGCTCGCGGATCTCGATCCCTTCGGAGGAAGTGGAGGAACCCGCCTCTTCCCGGACGCGGGTCTGCTGTACGGGCGGAACGTCTCAGACCTGTGGAGGACCGACGGCACCCCCGCCGGCACCTCCCGAGTGCTGCCGCGGGGCATTCTGTTTGCATATTCCCGCCTGACCGCCCTGGGCTCGTCCTGGTACTTCAAGGGCGACGACTCCGCAGCGGGCACCGAATTGTGGAAGACAGATGGCACAGCCGCCGGCACCCAGCGGGTGCTGGACATCCGGCCCGGGCCCGACGGCTCCACCGGGGGGGACGACATTGCTGTTTTCGGCTCCATCCTCCTGTTCGCCGCCAATGACGGCGTCAATGGCTCACAGCTCTGGAGATCCGACGGCACCACGGCGGGCACCGTCCCTCTGAATCCCGCCTCCCCTTACCAGTACTCCGGCATTGCGGATGAGCTTACCGTTCTGGGCGGGACCGCCCTCTTCACCGCCACGGGCAGCTTCCCACCGGAGCGGAATCTGTGGGTGACGGACGGTACCCCCGCCGGCACCCTTCTCCTCCAGGAGCTTCGCCCATGGGCTCGTCCGCCTTGGAGGTTTCGCCGTCTTCATCGGGTTCGATCCCCACAACGGCCGAGAGCTGTGGAAAACGGATGGCACCCCCGCCGGCACCATCCTCCTCAAGGACATCCAGATCGGCTCGGGCTGGGCCTTCCCAGATCCCTCCTTCGAGGCGCCCTCCTTCCAAAGGCAGGGCGTCCTTGGCAACCGCCTCTACTTCCTGGCGGACGATGGCATCCATGGCCTCGAGATCTGGAAGACGGACGCCACCCGCGCCGGCACCGTCCTACTCAAGGACATTTATCCGGGTTCCCGTTCTTCGGACGTTCAGTGGATGACCGTCGAGCACGGCCGCCTGTTCTTCGTGGCCGACGACGGCGTCCACGGCCGCGAGCTGTGGGTGAGCGACGGCACCGAGGCCGGCACGCGGATGGTGAAGGACGTCGTCCCCGGCCCCGGCTCTTCCGTGACCCAACATCTGAAGGTCTTGGGCCGCACCCTGCTGTTCAACGCCACGGACGGCGTGCACGGCGTCGAGCCCTGGGTGAGCGACGGCACCGAGGCCGGCACCGTGATGCTCCAGGACGTCGCTCCCGGCGCGGCCTCTTCGTGCGCCGTGGGGTTCTTCAGCCTCTTCCCCACCGTCTACTTCGCGGCCAACGACAACGTGGCCGGCTTCGAGCTGTGGTCCTTCCCCCGGTCCGTCCTGGGAGCCACCTTCACGGACGTCCCCACCAACTATTGGGCCTGGCCCTACGTCGAAACCCTCGCGGACGCCGGCCTCACCACCGGCTGCGGAAACAATCAGTACTGCCCCGCCCGGCCGGTGACCCGGGCGGAGACCGCGGTGCTTCTCGTCCGCGCCGTTCATGGCACCAGCTTCGTGCCGCCCAACGTGCCCGTGTCGCGCTTCGCCGACGTCCCGGCCGGCTACTGGGCGAAGGACTGGATCGAGCAGCTCGCCGCCGACGGCCTCACCAGCGGCTGCAGCGCCTCACCACTGCTGTATTGCCCCGAGAGCAACACCAGCCGGGCCCAGATGGCCGTCCTCCTCCTGCGGGCCGTTCACGGCACGGCCTACACCCCGCCCCCGGCCACCGGCACCCGCTTCACCGACGTGCCCGCCGGCTACTGGGCCGCCGCCTGGATCGAGCAGCTCGCCGCCGAGGGGATCACCGGCGGCTGCGCGCCGAGCCTCTTCTGCCCCGAGGACCCCGTCAAACGGGACCAGATGGCCGCCTTCCTGAGCTTGGCGTTCCGGCTGCCACTTCCCTGAAACACCTTGAGGAACCTCTGCTTGGCCGAATCCCCGGTTCCTGTTACGCTTCCGTCATAGAACTGGCGACGAAGTTGCATTCGTATTTCGGTTGGACGCCGGCGTTGAGCCGGCACGACAGGAGCGTACGACTACACGATGTCTTTTCTCTGCCGGCACAAGCTCCCTGGGACCAACGCCCACTTCTGCGCCTCGGACCGGCCTGCCGACGCCCCCTGCGGCGCGTTTGAGTACACCCGCGATCGAACGGCCGGAGGATCTGCCGCCCGCCGATCCGCGACTCGTCGACGTCGCCGTGCTCGACATGAACCACGGCTGGCCGAACCTCGGCCACGACTCGCTCGTCCACGCCCTGCTCGACACCGCCTGCGAGCTCCTGCCCCTCGCCGAGGACACCGGCGTCCGCGTGCGCGCGCTCTCGTTCGACGTGCGCCGCACCGGCATGATCCCGGAGGCCCCCGGCGGCCGCTTCTCGCTCTACCTCGGCACCGGCGGCCCGGGCCACCTCGATCCGTACGAGAACGACGGCGTCTCCGAATACAGCCAGGGCATCCGCGAGGACCCCTCCTGGCAGGCGCCGCTCTTCCGGCTGTTCGACCGCATCCTCGACCGACGACACCGCGGCGCTCCTCGCCGTCTGCCACACCTTCGGCGTGATGTGCCACTGGTCGGGCCTCGCCCAGCCCGTCCTGCGAGGGCCGGAGAAGGGGGGCAAGAGCACGGGCGTGCTCGAGAACGTCCTGACGCCCGAGGCCGCAGGAGCACCCCTGGTTCCAGCGCTTCGGCGAGGAGCTCGAAGGGCGGCGGCCGCCTGCGCATCCTGGACAACCGCCTCTTCGACCTGATCCCGGAAGGCTCGGTCCGTTCCCCGCCGGCACCACCCCCATCGGCTGGGAGACGCTCGGCGTCGGCGGCCCGCGGGGCGAGGCGCATCACCATGATGGAGTTCGCCCGCGACACGGCGGGCACCATGCCGCGCATCTTCGGCGTCAACCACCACCCGGAGATCGTGGACCGTGCCCGGCAGATCGTCATCCTGGAGCAGAAGCTCGAGCGCGGCGAGGTGGACCCGCCACTGGGTGGCCGAGCGCACGGAGGCCCTCACCCGGACCTTCCCGGACGAGGACTCCGACGGCCTCCTCCAGCAGACCTCCAACTACACGCTGCTCGCCCCGCTGCGCTTCCACCTCTGGCGCCAGGTGCGGCTGCGGCTGGAGTCGCTCGGCCACGATCCGCCTTCGTGCATGAGGACCGGGCGCTCCGCACTCCGCCGCCGGAGCCCTCGCCGATGCCTCTCCCAGAACGGCGCGCCTGCCCATCCTTGAGGTTCCGTGACCGGCTGAGATACCCTCCCCGGGCCGTGATCCCCAAACCACCGTTTCCCAACGGACCTCACACCCGAAGGCGAGATCGCCGCCTTCCGGGAGCTCCAGCCCCGCCTCCTCTCGGTCTGGGAAGCCCTGACCATGCGCGACGAGGAGCCCCACACCTCGGTCGTCGTGCCCTCGCTGACCCTCGACCAGAGCGAGCTGCAAGAAGCTCGCCGGCGTCGAGCTTCTACGAAGAGCGCCTGCTCTTCCTGCTGATCCGGCTGCGCAATCCCACGGGCGCGGGTGGTCTACGTGACCTCGCAGCCCGTGCACCCGATGATCCTGGACTACTACTTCCAGCTCCTCGCCGGCATCCCCGCGAGCCATGCCCGGTCGCGGCTGACCCTCCTCTGCGCCTACGACGCCTCGCCGCGCTCGCTGACCGAGAAGATCCTCGAGCGCCCGCGCCTCATCGAGCGCATCCGCGAAGGCATCCAGGACCGCTCGCGCGCCTACCTCACCGTCTTCAACTCGACGCCGCTCGAGCGCCGGCTCGCCGTCCTCCTCGGCATCCCCCTGAACGGCGTCGATCCCGACCTCGTCCCACCTCGGCACCAAGTCCGGCAGCCGCAAGGTCTTCCGCGAGGCCGGCGTGCCCCTGCCCGAGGGCGTTCGAAGACCTCCAGACCCGGGCCGAGGTCGAAGAGGCGCTGGTCGAGCTGGCGGCGCGGCGGCCGGGCATCCGCCGGGCCGTGATCAAGCTGAACGACAGCTTCTCGGGCGAGGGCAACGCCATCTTCCGCTATCCCGAGACGGACCTGGCGGCCGGGCCGCCGTCCGCGAGGCGCTCCAGCGCATCGAGCTGGCCGTGCCGGAGGAGACGGTCGACGCCTATTTCGAGAAGTACCACCGCATGGGCGGCATCGTCGAGGAGTTCATCGAGGGCGAAGGAGAAGCTCTCGCCGAGCGCCCAGCTCCGCATCAGCCCGCGCGGCGAGGTGCTGCCGATCTCGACCCACGACCAGATCCTGGGCGGCCCGAGCGACCAGGTCTTCCTCGGCTGCAGCTTCCCGGCCCGCGACGACTACCGCCAGCGCATCCTGGAAGCCGCCATGAAGATCGGCGAGGTCCTCGCCGCCAACGGCGTGGTCAGCCGCTTCGCCATCGACTTCCTGGTCTGGCGCGACGACCCGGAGGCGGACTGGAACCTGGCGGCGCTGGAGATCAACCTGCGGATGGGCGGCACCACCCATCCCTACCTCGCCCTCCAGTTCCTGACCGGCGGCCACCTCGACCGCGAAACCGGCCTCTTCTTCTCCCCCACCGGCCTCTCCAAGTACTACCGCGCCACCGACAACCTCCACTCCGACACCTACCGCGGCCTGCTTCCCGAGGATCTGATCGAGATCCTCACCGTCAACCGCCTCCACTACAGCCACGCCACGGACTCCGGAGTCCTCTTCCACCTGATCGGAGCCGTCTCCGAGTTCGGCAAGCTGGGCCTGACCGCGATCGGCAACAGCCCCGAGGAGGCCGACGCGCTCTACTACAAGACGCTGGAAGTGCTGGACCGCGAGACGGCGTACGGGCGGTGACCGAAGCTTCCCCCTGCGCCTTTGAGGCAGTACCGCAATCTACGCCGATTCACCCGCCACCCGCAACGCATACCCCACCCCGCTCACCGTCACCAGATAGCGCGGCTCCGCGGCGTCGGTCTCGATCTTCTGGCGCAGGCGGTGGACGAGCTGCTTCAGGAGCTGGCGGTCGCCGGAGCCGCGGTAGCCCCAGACGTGGCGCGAGCAGGCGCTCGGCCGGCAGGGTGTGGCCGGCGTTGGCGAGGAGGAGCTGGAGCAGGCGGAACTCCAGGCGGGTCAGGCGGACGGGCGCGCCGCCGCCCACGCGCACGGTCTGGCGCTCGAGGTCCAGGGTGAAGTCGCCGGCCGCCAGCGGCGCCGGCCGCTTCCGTCGCCGGCGCGCCGCAGCAGGGCCCGCACCCGGGCGAGCAGCGTGCGCGGGCTGAACGGCTTGGTCAGGTAGTCGTCGGCGCCCAGGTCGAGCGCCTGCACCTGGTCCTCCTCGGCGTTGCGCACGGTGAGCATCATGATCGGGACCTTGCGAGTCCTGGCCGGATCCGGCGGCAGACCTCGAGGCCGGACAGGCGCGGCAGGTTGACGTCGAGGATCACCAGGTCCGGCGCCTCGCGCTCGAAGGCTGCGAGAGCCGCCGGCGCCGTCCGCGGCCTCCACCACCAGGTAGCCCGGCCTGGCGCAGCGCGTAGCCGATCAGGCCCAGAAGCTCCAGATCGTCGTCCACCACCAGGATCTTCATGCCGCCGCCCCTCCTCGACGTGTCCCGGGGAGGCGCCAGGGGCAGGACGACCCGCATCCGCGTGCCCCGCCCCTCCGGCCCGGCCCCGGCTTCCACCCTGCCGCCGTGCCGCTCGACGATCGACTGGACGATCCAGAGGCCGAGCCCCATGCCGCTCTGCTCCGGCTCCTCTCCTGCTCCGGCCCGCGCACGAAGCGCTCGAACAGGGCGCCGCTGCCGGCCGAGGCCGCCGGCAGGCCCGGCCCTTCGTCCTCCACCCAGAGGACGACGACGTCCCCGCCGACCTCGCCGCCGATCCGGACGGTCGAGCCCGGCGGGCGCGAACTTGTTGGCGTTGGCGAGCAGGTTCACGAACACCTGGGTGAGGCGCGGGGCGTCGCCGACGACGCGGCGGCAGCGGGATAGGGGAGATCGACCTCGAGGCGCTGGCCGCGCTGGGCGAGCAGCGGGCGCGGTCATCTCCACCGCCTCCTCGACCACCTCGTCGAGGGCCACGGGCCGGCGGCGGATGCGAGCCTTGGCCGGACTCGATGCGCACGCTCTCCAGCAGGTTGTCGATGAGCTGCGTCAGGCGCAGGCTGCCGCGCTCCAGGGAGAGGACGAGGCTCTGGGCTCGGCTCGTCGAGCCCGCCCGGAGACTGGAGCAGGCGGTCGCGCAGCAGCTCGATCGAGGCGAGCTGGGCGGAGAGCGGGGTCCTGAACTCGTGGGAGATGTTGGCGAGCACGGCGTCGCGCAGGCGGCGGGCGGCCTCGACCTCGGTCTCGTCGCGCAGCACCTGGACCTGCTGGTCCTCGGCCGGCGGGCGCGCTGGTGATCACCACGGTGCGCCGCGTGCCGTCCGGCCGCAGGAGGTGCTCGGTGGCCCGAGGCGCCGCCGCGGAAGCGGGCGTGGACGATCGGGCAGCTGCTCCTCGCACGGCCGCACGCCGTCCTTGCCCCTGGCGGGCGGAGCACGTCGCCGCAGAAGCGGCCCAGGGCCTCCTCCGGCCGTCACGCCGAGCAGGGCCGCGGCCTGGGGGTTGAGATAGCGGATGCGGCGGTCGCGGTCGACGCTGAAGACTCCCTCCGACGATGCCGGTGAGAATCGCCTCGCCCTCGGCCTGGCGGCGGCGCAGCTCCGAGGTGAGCTGAAGCAGGCGCCGGCGCATTTCCTCCATGGTGGCCGCGAGGGTCCCCAGCTCCGCGCCGGAAGCGCGAGGCGCCGGCGTCGAGAGGTCGCCCCGGCCGATGCGCGCCGCCGCGGTCGTCAGCGCCTGAACGGAACGGGTCAAGCGGCGGCTGACCACGAAGCCGGAAAGCGTGGCGAGAGCGGCGACCAGACACGCCACCAACAGGAGGTTGCGCACCAGCCGCGCCAGCGACGAGGCCACGGTGCCCCGTGGAAGCTCGGTCTCGACCAGGGCCGCCACCTCGCCCGACGGAGAACGCAGAGGGCGGACGGAGAGATAGAGCCCGGCCTTCTTGAGCCGGCCCGAGGCGGGCTCCCCCGCCAAAGCCTCCGCCCGTAAGGGCATGCGGGGATCGTCCGGGTCCGCCAGGGCCTGCTCCGGATCGAGGATCGGCGACCGGCAGGCCCACCTGCGCCGCGGTCTGCCGGGCGAACCCGCCGTCGAGCACGAGGGCCGCCACCGCGGTCCATCCTGGGGAGCCCACCAGGGGCGAGGCCGCTCCAAGAAGAATCTTGCCATCCGGCAGACGCACGATGGAGGATTCCCCCGCGCGAGCGATCGCATCCCAAGGCAGGGAATCCCGGCCCGCCGCGAATCTCCGGCGTCCCGAAAGAATCGCGACGCCGGAAAGGCGCGCTGGTGCGCTGAAAGCGTTCCAGGAAAGCCGCGAGCCCGGCGGCGTCCCCCTCGGACACCAGGCGCCGCACCGTCGGCCGTTCCGAGAGCAGATGAGCCGACGTCCGCACGTCCCGGGCCGAACGCTCGACCGCCTCCTCCGCGCTCGCCCCCGCGAAGCTCACCCGCGCCAGGGCCTGCTCGTCCGCGAACCGCTCGATCAGCCCCAAGGCCGAAAGCGCGACGGCGATCACCGCCAGCAGGACGAGGCCGGAGTTGAGGCCGATGAGGAGGGTGCCGAAGGAGAGGCGTGACTTCATTGCGTTACCAGAGCGCCCGATCCGGGGTTCCGCTAGGATAATGCCCCTTGAACGGAGGATCGCATGGCTCCTACTAGCAAAGAAGAGGCGCGCAGACGGCTGGACCAAGTCCAAGAGTCCCTCTGGAGATCTTTCTGGGAAAAAGCCGACAAGGTGTCACAGGGTCTCGCCGGACGTTCCTTTCCCAACAGCGCGGACCTGATCCAGGAAGATCGGAACCGCTGAGCCCCAGCCGGGTATAAATGCCCGGGCGGGGAACGCCTAACCCCAATGCTGTTCACTTGGCTGAAATAAGGACTCCAAGGACGGCAAGGATCAAGGACGGACACCGCACCATTCCTCATCCGTCCTCTGCGTCCTTGGTGTCCCTATCGTCCTTGACACGCCCCCACGTTCAGAAAGACTTAAATGAACAGCATTGCGCCTACCCGCGTCCGCCACTCGATCACGCTCTTGATCGCCAGCGTCACCAGGGCCAGCAGGGTCAGCAGCGACGCGACGGCGAAGGCGGCCGCGAACTGGTATTCGTTGTAGAGGATCTCGACGTGCAGCGGGCAGCGTGTTGGTGAGGCCCGCGGATGTGCCCCGAGACCACCGAGACGGCGCCGAACTCCCCCATCGCCCGGGCGTTGCAGAGGACGACGCCGTAGAGCAGCCCCCAGCGGATCTTGGGCAGGCTCACGCGGAAGAAGGTCTGCCAGGCCGGAGGCGCCGAGCGTCAGCGCCGCCTCCTCCTCGTCGTTCCCCTGCGACTGCATGCAGCGGGATCAGCTCGCGGGCCACCATCGGCGAGGTGACGAAGATCGTGGCCAGCACGATGCCCGGGCACGGCGAAGATGATCTTGACGTCGTGCGCCGGAGCCAGGGCCCGAAGCAGCCCTGGGCGCCGAACAGCAGGACGAAGATCATGCCCGAGATCACCGGCGAGACGCTGAACGGCAGGTCGATCAGCGTGACCAGCAAGTTCTTGCCGCGGAAGCGGAACTTGGCGATGGCCCAGGCCGCGGCCAGGCCGAAGAGCGAGGTTGACGCGGCACCGCGATGGCCGCCGCCGTCAGGGTCAGGCGGATGGCCGTCGAGCGCCACCGGCTCGCGTGACGGCCGCCACGTAGGCGCCGAAGCCGTCCGCCAAGGCCTTGGTGAACACCAGCGCCAGCGGAACGAACAGGAAAAACCCCAGAAAGACCAGAGCCGTGCCGAGCAGGAGCCAGCGCACCCAGCCGCGGCTCGGTGAGAGCGGAGCTCGCCAAGGCATGCTTCTCGCCATGCCCTCGTCCAAGACCTCCCGCGAGATTCTTCGCAATACCGCCGGCCATTACGCGTCTCCTTCGGCCCCGCGCAACCGCCGCCCGCGGCGCCAGGCCAGGAAATTGATCAACAGGAGGAGAACGAAGGAAACGAGCAGGAAGACCATCGCGATGGCCGTGGCCCCCGCGTAGTCGAACTGCTCCAGCTTGATCATGATCAGCAGCGGCGTGATCTCCGACTTCATCGGCATGTTGCCGGCGATGAAGATCACCGAGCCGTACTCGCCCAGGCCGCGGGCGAAGGCCAGCACGAAGCCGGTGACGGCGGCCGGCACGCAGCTCGGGCAGGATCACCCGCCGGAAGGTCTGCCAGCGGCCGGCGCCGAGGCTGGCCGCGGCCTCCTCCACCTCCGGATCGAGATCCGCGCAGCACCGGCTGCACCGTGCGCACCACGAACGGCAGGCCGATGAAGGTGAGCGCCACCACGATGCCCGAGCGGCGTGTAGGCCACCTTGAGCCCCAGCGGCTCCAGCCAGCGGCCGATCCAGCCGTTGCTTCGCGTAGAGCGTGGCGAGCGCGATGCCGGCGACCGCCGTGGGCAGGGCGAACGGCAGGTCGACCAGGGCATCGACCAGCCGCCGGCCGGGGAAGCGGTAGCGCTCCAGCACCCAGGCGACGAGCACGCCGAAGACGGCGTTGATGGACGCCGCGACGAAGGCGGCGCCGAAGCTCAGCCGGTAGGCGGCCAGCGCCCGCGGCGCCGGTGACCGTGTCCCAGAAGGCGCTCCAGGTCAGCGTGGCCGTCTTCAGGAAGACGGTCGAGAGAGGGATCAGGATCATCAGGCCGAGGTAGAGCAGCGTGAAGCCCAGCGAGAGGCCGAAGCCCGGCAGGACGCTGCCTCCCCGGCAACCGCCGCCGCTCTCGCCGCCGCAGGCTCTTCCACCGCGCCTCACCGCCCCGCTCCGGAGATCTGGTCGAACACGCCGCCGTCCGCGAAGTGAGTCTTCTGCGCCTTGTCCCAGCCGCCGAAGACCTCGTCGATGGTGAACAGCGTCACCTTGGGGAACTGCTGCGCGTACTTGGCCGACCACGGTCTGGTTGCGCGGCCGGTAGTAGTGCCTGGCCGCGATCTCCTGCCCCTCGGGGGTGTAGAGGAACTCGAGATAGGCCTCGGCCAACGCCGCCGTCTTGTGCTTGGCGGCCACCTTGTCGACCACCGCCACCGGCGGCTCGGCCAGGATGCTGAGCGACGGGGCCACGATCTCGAACTTGCCCTTCTCGCCAAGCTCCTTCACGGCAAGCAAGGCCTCGTTCTCCCAGGCGATCAGCACGTCGCCGATGCCGCGCTCGACGAAGGTGACGGTGGAGCCGCGGGCGCCGGTATCCAGCATCGGCACGTTCTTGAAGAGCCGCTTGACGAAATCCTGGGCCTTCGCCGGGTCGTTGCCGTAGCTTGCGCAGCGCGTAGCCCCAGGCCGCCAGGTAGTTCCAGCGGGCGCCGCCGGAGGTCTTGGGGTTGGGCGTGATCACCGACACGCCCGGGCGGGCCAGGTCGTCCCAGTCCTTGATCTTCTTGGGATTCCCCTTGCGCACCAGGAAGACGATGGTCGAGGTGTAGGGCGCGCTGTTGTTGGGCAGGCGCGTCTGCCAGTTCTTGGCGATCAGCCCGGTCTTGGCGACGGCGTCGATGTCGTAGGCCAGGGCCAGGGTGACCACGTCGGCCTCCAGGCCGTCGATCACCGAGCGGGCCTGCTTGCCCGAGCCGCCGTGCGACTGCTGGACGGTGACGTCCTGCCCCTTGGTGGCCTTCCAGTGCTTGGCGAAGGCGGTGTTGACGTCCTGGTACAGCTCGCGCGTCGGGTCGTAGGAGACGTTGAGCAGCTTGACCTGGGCCACGGCCGGAGCGGCGGCGGCCAGCAGGGCGAGCAGCGACAGGATGAAGCGGTTTTTCATGATGGTCATGCCTTTCCTAGAAAGCGACCTGGAAACGGCTGAAGAGGATCTTCTCGTCCTCTCGGTCACCGCTCGTGGCGCCGCCTTCGCGGCGTCCGAGCGCCGCGGAGGGGCAGCAGCGGCGAAAGCCGCCGGGGACCGTTCACGACACGGCCTCCGGCGAGCGGACGATGAGCACGGGCAGATGCGCAACCCGCGGCAGCAGCTTCCCTACGAAGCCGCCGAGGTCGATGCGGCCGTCACGCCCCGGCAGCGGCGCACCCAGCACCAGGAGGTCGTGCCCCCCTTCGGCCAGCTCCGCCACGATCTCTTCCCGCGCGGCGCCGTGGCGGATGCGGGTGGAGACCGGCACTCCCATGCGGTGCAGCGTGCGGGCGCTGCCGGCCAGGAACCGCTCGGCCGGCGCCTCGGACACCCCGCCTCGGGCCGCCTCGGGCAGCACGGTCGAGGATCGTCGCCTCGGCTCCCAGATGGCGGGCGAGCCGCCCGGTGAAGGCGACGTCCTCCTTGCCCGGCTCCCCCACCGCCACGCAGATGAGCAGCCGCGCCGGCACCCGCGTGCTGGCGTCCAACGGCGCCAGGAGCAGGTGGTGCTGGCCCGCGCCAAGGATCTCCTCCACCGTCTCCAGCCCTTCCTTGGGTGGCACGGAAAGGATCACCAGGTCGCACGGCCGGCGCGACACCTCCTCGGCCACGGCTTCGGCGGGCGGCTCCGCGGCCAGGCGAGACTCCACCGCCGCGATGCCGGTGCCCAGGATCTCCTTGGCGTCCTGGAGATCCTGCTCGCCGCGACGGCCTTCCAGCCGAGCCCAGAAGCGCCACGCGGGCCTGGGAGCGGCGCGCCAGCTCGCCGCCGAAGGCCAGCGCCGCCCGCGACCTGGGGGAACCGTCTGTCAGCAGGAGGAACCGCAGGCCGGGATGAACCAGCGCGTGCACCCGCTGCACGCCCACCCAGGCCAGATCGCCCGGGCGGAGGGGAAAGCGGCGCGCCTGGTCCTGCGAGCGCGTGGCCTCGACCCAGATCTCGTCCCGGCCGAACGGCACCGCCGGCGCGATGGCCCGCACCCCCGGCAAGGGCGGCAGGCGCAGCCGCAGCCGTTCGAAGGAGCCCACGAACGAGCGTTGCTCCACGGTGGCCTGCCCGAGCACCGGGCAGGAGACGTCGGCGGCCGAGTCGCGCACCGCCACGTCCTCCGGCCGGAAGAGCACCTGCACCCGCCGATGAGAGCCTTCAGCCGTTTCCGGGGCCTCTTTCCGGGTCCCCAGAGGGAACTGCACCGGCCCCAGCTGCACACCCTGCGCCGTGGCCTCCCCCACCATCAGGTTCGCCGTACCCAGGAAGGTGGCCACGAACTCCGTCTCGGGGCGCAGGTAGAGCTCCTCCGGCGGTCCGGCCTCCAACAATCGGCCGAAGCTCAGCACGGCCAGCCGGTCCGCCAGCTCGAACGCTTCCTCTTGATCATGGGTGACAAAAAGCGTCGTGATGCCGAGCTCCCGCTGGATCTCCCGGATGGTCCGGCGCAGCTCCAGGCGCACCTTGGCGTCGAGCGCTCCGAACGGCTCGTCCAGCAGCAGAACCTCCGGCTGGTGCGCCAGCGCCCGGGCCAGGGCGACCCTCTGCTGCTGGCCGCCCGAGAGCTGCCGGGCGTCCGGCCGCCCAGGCCGGCGAGGCCCACCAGCTCCAGCAGCTCATCCCGCCGCCGCCGGCGCTGCTCCGCCGCCACGCCGCGCACGGCCAGGGCGAACTCCACGTTCTCCGCCACCGACATGCCGCGGAACAGGGCGTAGCTCTGGAACACGAACCCCACCCCCCGCTTGGCCGGCGGCAGGCCGGTCACGTCCCGCCCATGGAGCAGCACGCGCCCCGCGTCCACCTCGGAGAGGCCGGCGATCATGCGCAGCAGCGTGCTCTTGCCGCTCCCCGAGGAGCCCAGGAGCACGAACAGCTCGCCGTCCCCCACCTCGATGGAGACGCCGTTGACCACCGGGTGGCCGCCGTAGCGCTTGGTCAGGTCTTCGAGAACGATCGACATCGAACGAGCCTCCAGGGTCCGGGGCTTGCATACCCGTTGAGACCGAGAATAGGGAACGGGGGTGACACTGTCAGTCGCACGCCGGTGACAAAATTTCGTAGATTTGGAACCTACCGGTAGATAGAACTTTCCTGAATCTTTTTTGTCCCATTTCCCTGCCCAGCGGCAACTATTATTCTGAGGACGTTTGAAGCTCTCTTCTAGAGGAGTGATGAAGTGGAGGACAGGATCCCTAACGACAGAATGCAACAGCTCCTTGGCTCGGAGCTTTCCCGGCAGGACACCCGCGACACCATCCGCCGGATGCTCGCCGGCTCCCTGAGGCAGCCGCCTCCGCCGGCCCCGCTGTCCCGGCCCCTCGTGGGCTTCGCCGGCGAAACGCCCCGTTACGACGAGGCCTTTCACAAAACCGAGGTCCGCCTCACCGAGGCCCAGAGCCGGGTGAGGCGGGAGCGCAGCCTGGCCGCCGTGCAATGGGCCTCTCTCGAAGGGCACCCGCCGGCCCGCCGGCTGGTCATGGTGAGGAACGACGAGCGCCTGCACCACTGGGGGCTCTTCGACCTGCTTCTGGACCGCAGCCGCGACACCGTGGAGACGGACGGCGCCGCCGCCCTGTCTCTGGCGGAGCTGGCCCTGGCCGTCGCCGAGCGGCTCGACGCGGACATCTACGGCGCCGAGCGCGTGGCCGACTTCAAGACCGCCGCCCTCGCCGCCCTGGGCGACGCCCGCCGCCTCAACGGCGACTTCGCGGGCGCGCGCCTCGCCTTCAGCCAGGCCCGCATGCACCTGGAGATGGGCACCGGCGACATTCTCGAAGAAGCCGGCCTCCTCGGCGGCCTCGTCAACCTGCTCTGTGACCTCGGCGAATTCGAGAAAGCCGCCCACTCTCTCGACCGCGCGAGCGCCCTTTACCGCCGCATGGGCGACGACCGCCTCCACGGCGTCACCGTCATCCCGCCGCAGGCCGAAGAGGAAGACGGCGGGCTTCGGCAAGGCCTGCAGAGGCGGTAGGATTCCTCCCCCTTCCCTGGGACCGCCCGCGGTCCCGGGGAGGTCCGACTACAATACGCTCGGACCTGAGGGATTCCGAGGAGACACCCATGCGCCTGTACGCCTTCGAAGGGCTTCACTACTCAGCAAAAACCGGCGACGCCAACGAGATCGGCAAGCTCGCCGCGCCCCCGTACGACCAGATCAACGACTCTCTGCGCGACCGCTTCCACACGCAGTCCCCGCACCAGTTCGTCCACCTGACCAAGCCGCTGGCCCCCGAGGGAGGCGATCCCTACCGCTTCGCCGCGGCCCTGCACCACCGGTGGCTCGAGGAAGGGGTGATCGAGCGGGATTCTCCCCCGGCCCTCTACCCCTACGTCATCGAGCTGGCGGGCGGCGGCGAACGCCTGGGCCTCCTGGGATTGGTGGGATACGAAGACGCCAGCGTCATCCGCCCCCACGAGCACACGCTGGACAAGCCCCTGGCCGACCGCACCGCTCTCCTCGACGCCACGCGGGTGGATCTGGAGCCCGTCCTCCTGCTTTCCGAAGACCAGGGGAAGCTCGACGCGCTTCTGCGCGAGGATCTCAAGGGCGCCGAGCCCCTGGTTCGCCACCACGACTCGGACGGCCACCACCACGTGCTCTACCGGGTCGACGCCCCCGCCCGCATCGCCCTCTATCAGGAGGCGCTCGACGTGCCCTCGGCCATCGCCGACGGCCACCACCGCTACAAGGTGGGCCAGCGCTTCGCCCGCGACCACGCGTCTCAACCCGGCACCGCCGCCGCGGCCAAGCTCGCCGTCATCACCAGCCTCGACTCGCCGGCACTGAAAATCGATCCCATCCACCGGGCGTTCAAGGAACCCATCGACATCTCCAAGCTGGCCGGCCTGGCCACCGCCACGGAGAAATTCGAGGGCTCCGGCGGCTGGGATTTCGCCAATGCCGTGGCCGCCACGCCCCAGCCCGCCCTCGGCGTCTGGGTCCACGGCCGGGATCCCGAGGTCTGGCAGCTCTCCGGAGCCCCGAAGCTCTCCGTCGCCCTGTTCCAGGAGGCGCTTCTGCCCGCCCTCGGCCTCCCTCCCGAGGCTTCCACGGACGGCACCGTCGTCTATCGTTCCAATCCGGACGAGCTCTGGAGCCAGGTCGCCGCGGGCGATCTCGGCACCGGCCTCTGGCTCCCCCCCATGGAGCCCGCCGCCTTCGCCGACGCCATCGCGGAAGGCGAGATGCTGCCGCCCAAGTCCACCCGCTTCCTCCCCAAGGTCATGTCCGGCCTGGTTTGGGCGGACCACGATTCGAAAGTGAAGTGATCGACATCACTCGAGAAGGAGACCCGCCATGGCCGATCCCCAGCAGAACGCCTTCGTCCGCCTGCCCACCGAGGAAGAGCTGCGAGCCCACGCTCCGGCGGGCGGCGGCCGGCGCTCCTACGACTTCGGCTTCATTTCCGGCATGGGCCGGCTGCTGGCCGCCCATCCGCGCATCGGGGCCGCCATGCGGGACTTCTTCTATGAGGTGATGTTCGCGCCCGGAGCGCTCAGCCGCGCCGAAAGGGAAATGGTGGCCGCCGTGGCCTCGGCGGCCCAGTCCTGCGAATTCTGAACGCAGTCTCACGCAGAGTTTCTGCGTGTCGAAGAAGGCGATCCCAAGCTGGTCGAGGCCATCAAGCAGCGGCGCTGGCGCGAGCTCGATCTCTCGCCGCGCGAGCGCGCCCTGTGCACCGTCGCCGAGAAGGTGACCCTGACGCCCACGCGGATGACCGCCGAAGATTGGCAACCGCTACGAGACCTGGGATTCGACGACCAGGGGCTGCTGGAGGTCGGCCACCTCATCAGCATCTTCAACTACTTCCCGCGCATGGCGGACGGCTTCGGCCTCACGCCCGATCCCCGCATTCTCGCGGCCGGCGAGACCGGCGTCCCGCTCCAGTGGGTGAAGCGGGACGGCAGCTGACGCGAGGGCTCACCAGCTCCGGTAGCCCGCCGTGATCCATTTCTGGAGCGCGTCGGTGTCCGCGAGCTTGCCGGAGTAGACCACCTTCGGCGCGTAGGCCTCGTTGTTCTTCCGCTTGCGGTCGCGGACGACCTGCATGGGAAAGCGGATGGAGCCCAACCCGCTCGGCAACGCCAACGTCGAGGTCTCGGCGTACACCGTATCCGCTCCCGTCGGCTGGCCGACTTGCACGACGGCGGGAGAGATCTTCAGAAGGTCCAGGAAATCCAGGCAGGCGCCGTGGCAGGAAGGGCTGGTGACGATTACCACCTTCTTCCCCGCCGGGGCCGGGGCCGCCGGACGCTTCGCTCCCTTGGCCGGCGAGGGTTGATCGAGGAGCGCACGGCTCTTCGCCATCGCGGCGCGCATGGGCTCCGCGAGGCGCGGCTGAGCCTCGAGGTTGTGCTTCGAAACCCGCCATTCCGCGTGAACGCCATCGTTCAGCCAAGCCTGCGCCGCGCCGGCCCATTCCTTTCCGAACACCGCCGCCGCGAGAGGCTCACCCCACTGCAGAGATCCCCCGCCGCTCCCCCGAAGATCGAAAACGATCAGTTTCCAACCAGGGTTCTGCTTCACCTCGGCCGCGAGAGAATCGATCATTCCGCGCATCGCCACGGCGTCACCGTCCCCATTGGCGGGAAAGGACGGCACGTCCACCCAGACGGTGCCATCCGCCAACTTGCTCAGGCGCGGCGCCCGGGCCGGCATTTCCACGATCCGCTTCTGAACCATTTCCACCTCGGGAGCCGTCGTGGGTTTCCAACGCAGCTCGACCGTCTCCGTTCCCTTGGCATTGCGGAAGTTGCACTGGGCCGGAGCCTTCATCATCGGGGGGCCGTAATCCACCAGAAGGAGAGGCGCCCAGAGAGCCCAGTCCCCCTGGACGGCGGTCCGCCCATGCCAGGAGAGCACACCGTTGGAGAACTGGTGGGCGGCGGGAATTCCATCACAGCTCACGATCGTCGATCCCTTGAGAGTCGCGACCTGCTCGCCATAACGGGGCGCGACCTCCTCGACCACGAAGGCGCTCCCCCGCCAGGCGGGATAAATCCCCGCCGACTTCATCCTTTCGAAAGGGCGCGTCCCCTCGATCACGAGGTTCGGATCCTGGAGCCGGTTGGCAAACCTGCGCAGGGCAAGGGTGTAGGCCGTGGAGCTTTTCACCTGCCCGGCCGCGCGCTGGGCCTCGCCATACGCCAGGTCGAAAGTGCGGCGAAAAGCGGCGTTGCCGTCGTCCACCGGGCCGGGATGGTTCTCGGCGATAACCTGCCGCGCAAATTCAAGATCCGCGAGATAGGTCGCCTTCCAGTCCGTATCGTCCTGGGCGAACGCGGCTCCGGCGAAGGTAAGAGGGATCAGAAACGTCAACACCCATCGAACGCTTTTCATGACAACTCCCTAAAATTCAAGTCGCATCGCAGCCATCCTTCCCGAAGCTGCAAGACACATTCAGAAGTCCCTCCAGCATACCATTTTCCGGCCGGTTCCGGGCCGAAACGCGGGCCTCCCCCACCCATGGGGCCGAGGGAGGCCGGGACTCTGCGTCAGTTGACTTGGGTGACCTGGAACCAGTCGAAAACCACCTGCCCGCGCTGCTTGAAGGCGAGGAAGGCACGGTCGAACGCGGTCGTCGACCCCACGGCGTTGGCAATCGTCGCGGTCCCCGAGTAGGGGGCCGCGCTCGGCCGCCGGACCACGTAGTCCACCGTCGTGGACGACGAGCTGACCCGCCGGAACGTGGCGTCCACCTCCCAGGCCCCGCTGGTGCTCTGGTCTCCCGGGGTACCGGCTGAGGCCAGGTTGTTGGTGTTCACCGCATAGAAGGTGACCGGTTCCACCGTCGTGGTCGAGGTCAGGCCCACCGCGTAGATCACACCCGCCGTCGAATCCTCGATTCCGAACCGGACGTCGCCACGGCCCAGCGTGGTCAGCTCGTTGAAAACGAACCGCGCCTGGATCCGGATGGCACCCGTGGTGGGAATGATCACCTGGGGCAGCGCCGTCGTGTGAGTATCGAGCGCCGTGGCCGATTTACCCGCCAACACGTCGCTGACCACGCGGCCGAATCCGCGCGAGCCCAGCAGGGAATGATCGAGCACCTCGACGCGGAAATTGGGCGAGTTGATCGTCCAGCTATGATCCCCCGCCAGCGTTCCTGCTGACGTGAAAGCGGCCACGGCCGCGCAGTTCCAGCTCTCGTGGAGGCCACTGGAGGGAGAGGCGAGCGAGAAGGTGATGTTGGACGCGCTCGATTCGATCACCTTTCGGTCCGCGCAGGCGATCCGGGGGTCCGTGACCTCGTTCCCGGAACCGGAGACGTTCGCCGAATCCGCGACATGGAAGCCCTTCTGGAGAAGCGGATCCGAATAGAGCCTCCAGGGCGAGCTCGACGGATACAGCGGTGCTCCGGTCCCCTCGACCTTGTTGCCGCTCACCACCGAATCCTCCAGGGCTTCGAGCAGGATCCCCTCGTTGCTCTGATGATCCCGGACCGTGTTGCCGGTCAACGTGATGTATTCGTTGACCGGGTCCGGCAGAGACGAGCTGAACGGCGGACGGGAAACGATCCCCGACCGCCGGGGAGAGAGGATCAAGTTGTTCTTGATCAGGCCGATGGAAACCTGCGCGTTGGCCGCGGAATCCACTCCTGCCCCTCCGAGAGCGAGCCCGTCCGTACCGGGATAGGTGATGGTATTCCCTTCGATCCATCCCCGGTCTCCCTGAATCCATACCGAGTTGCGGAACGCTCCGGTGATGGCGGAATTCAACAGCACGTTCTGAGAGCCGATAGGGTTGCCCGTGTGGTATGCGTCGTCCCGCGTGTACTCGAAGGTCGAATTCTCATACCACGTCTGGGTGCCCTCGTCGTTCACGCCTCCGGAGGATCCTCCCAGGATGCGGTTCTGGGTCCGCAGGAAATGGTTGTTGATCGAGCGGATGAACGCCACGTTCGTTCCGTTGTGAACCACGAAGTAGCGGCCTCGGCTTGCATGGGAGGTCACGTTGCTCGCCACGAAGTCGTTGACGCCGGATTTGAGGAAGATCATGTCTCCGCCACGGTCCGTGGAGACGAAGGAATCCCCCACCTTGAGCTTCTCCCGCGTAGAGATTCCAGGAGCCTGGCGACGGGTCGGTGAAACGATAGCTGTTGCTGCTCCCGATCCTCGCAGTCTGCCAGCTCTCGGTCATGTCGTAGGAGACCCCTTGCCTGCCGATCCTCTGGCCATGCTCCGCGTCCACGAAGAAGCCGCACTTGACCGGCTGGAGCTCCGCCGCGTTCCCGTAGACGCTGGGATCGACCTCGACCGTGAGCTGCCGGTTCGCCGCCGAGATCGCCACCACCTCGCCACCGAACTGGCTGAGCGAGTCCGAGGCATAATCCACCACCACGTCCTTGAGCTGAGAGCGATGGACTCCCTGCGCGAAGAAAAAACCCGCCACGCGCCGCTGCGCATGGAGGACGACCTTGCGGTTCATTCCGTTGACGATGACGTTGTCATGCCCGTGAATGTAGAAGAGGAAGTCGTTCTCCTCATCCTCCTCGCACTGGCTCGGTGGATCGTCCGAGCCCGGGCACTCCGTCCGCGGCTCGAAATCCGGGCAGGTCGGCTGCGTCAGGACGAGATCCCCCGTTCCCGAGGGAAGGCGAATCTCCACGAACTGGTCCGTATGGCCGTCGGCGTAAACCAGAGCCTCCGCCACTTTGTCCTTGACGTCCTGCCACGTGGGGTTGTTGACCACGGTAAAGACATTCGAAGTCGCATACAACGAGAAGGAGGATTCAGACCAACTGGAGGACGAACCGGAGACCGGTACGTACCGCACCCGCCAGTGATAGACGCCGGGAGAAGCGATCGGCGGCAGCTCCTCATGAGGGCTGTAGTAGCTGATGATCGCGGGGATCGTCGTGTTCACCAACGGCGAGCCGAACGAGGCATTGTCGTCGATCTGGATCTGATAGCTCCCCGCGTACGGGGCCGAGACGTAATCATCCCAATCGAAAAAGGGAAGGCTCACGTACTCCGGAACGGAGCTGTCGGGATGCAGCAGAGCCGGACCGACTGCGAACGAGGGTATCGCTGCGAGCAGCAAGAAGAGCACGAGAAGGGAAGACGCGGCACGGACGGTACGGTTCATAACACTCCTTTTTTCGTGATGAGAATACACGGAGCCCTCCGCTCGCGGAGCCGGCGGAGGGATTATTCTTTATATCAGAGAAAGCTGAATTCTTGGCAAACCTGGCCCCGCGGGCCGCTTCACGAGGGCTCGTAACGAACCTTGACTCGGTAGGCGGCTCCAAACCTCTGAAGAACTTCCAGGATCAGCAAGGCCGAGCCCTCCGCCCGGGCTCCCTGGTCGCCCACGCCGTAAGGCGCTTCGAAAAGATTGCCGAAGTTGTCACTGACACTCCGGACATTGGGAACCACCACCACCGGAGACGAGCCGGTGGGCACCGTGGCGTCGACGGTATAGAACAAGACACCCTCACCCAGGGGTTCTCCATCCTCTCCAATCACGGTCTGCGCCAATTCGAGAACGAACACCTTCGTTGGCTTCAGAGGATCGTCGATTGGAAAGACCACCATCGAAAGACCCGCATCAGCGGCAAGCGGGTGAAGGGTTCCGGCCCATGAGCTCACCGGAGTGTCGACATAGGTTTTCCTGGACGGATCGAGCCAGCCGTTCTTGTGCCGGTCCCATCCCAGGAAACCCGTGGCATGGTAGACGTCCGACATGAGGGACCAGCACCCCGCGCGCGAGCTCTGTGCATCATGCCCATAGCGGTACTGATCCGGGAGCCCGAACAGGTGAGCCACCTCGTGTACCAGGGTGGTGTATTGCCGCCGCCGGCTCTTGCCATCGAAGGTGACGGCCAGCCGTATCTCCCCTCCTGGAACTGGAATTCCGTAGTTTTCTGCCGCCGAGAAGGAAGAAGAGCCGTTGATGAGGTGCGTACTCTCGGGGGTCGCGATGAGAATCAGCGAGTATTCCGAGAAGTCAACGTCGCCCACGAAAAGCTCCGCCGCTTGGCGAATGTACTCTTTGTGCCCGTCAAAATCACTGGTATCGTAACCCCCGGTTGGCCTCGGCATCCTCCGCCAGCCCAGATCTGATTTCACGGTTACGCCCAGGGCCATTCTTCGATAGGACTGATCGCGAAACAAACGTTGAGCGCTGCCATTGCCCAACAAGCGCCGCGCTGTGGTCTCGGGAGAGCCGTCATCACCCGAGACATCCTCGAAATCGACAAATACCATGAGGGCCCTGACGACGCCTTCCGGCCGCGCGTAATAATCGAAATCCGTCGGCCCTTCACCTCCGGGAGTTTCCTTCGGATCAAGGTCGGGAATGGCCACGTTCCTACCGATCTTCCGGACCCGCTTGAGCGTCCAGTGCTGTCCGCTGTGATCTCCCGGGGTCAGGAGCACTTGCTGGGTGCCCGCGGCGGTATCCAGGAAAAAGTCAGGCCCGGTGAGGTCATTGATGAGCTTATAGCTCCCGCCGTTCAAAGGCAGGAGAGTCCAGGACTGGCCCGGAAAGTCTCCAGATGGAGCCAGCAACGGCGTGTCCCTTCGCTGATCGTTGATGATGTCCAGCGAAAACCCGTCCCCCAGATACTCCGTACGTAAGGAGTAAGCCCCCTTGCCGCGGTCGACGAGCTTCCAAAGCTGCCCCGCGAAGCCCCCGCTCGAGGCCATCTGGACCCGGCCGCTGCCGTCCGGATTCACGTCCAAGGCAAGAGCCTTGCCCAAAAAAGCATTGGATAGCTGGTAGAAGAAGGACGTATCGATTCTCATGGCGCACCCTCCCTTACCGTCCATAGACGGACGCGAGGCGGCCTTTCCTCAGTCCACCTCCCGAATCTCCATCCTCCTGATCAAACCCTCCACCACCACATACACGTGCTCGACCACGGAGACGGCTCCTGGCGGGAACTCCAAGGGCTCCACGAGAGTCTGTAGGAATATGGACAGAAAGATCGCCACCCCCGTTCTCTTGTTGATCACCCTGCCCCTGCTCGGCTGTTGGGAGATGAATCGGACGTATCAGACGGTGCCGTTGGCGGGGGACGTGGCCGGCCTTCTGAGGTTCGAAGGCCGGTGGTTCGACGAGGAGGGTCGCCTGATGGCCGTGGTCTCCGGGGCGCCGAGGCCTCACCTGAGTGTCCTGACGCCCAAAGATCTGCCCCCCAAGGATGCCCGCCTGTGGAACGGTCAGATCGTGTTCCACCTGGGGAACGATCGGACCCGCATTGCTCTGCGGTTCACGGGCGGGGACGAGATCGTGGTCCGCATGCTTGGTGACCCCTCCTCGCAATGCGGTTACATTTTCACGGCCTTTCCGGTTCTCAGCCTCGTCCGCAACCCGTCCGGCGCATGGTTCCTGCGGCAGAACCTCCGCAAGGCCAAGGAGATCGGCGCCGACGCCGCGAAGAAAGGCTATGACGAGACGATGGATCTGCTCGCGCGGGTTCTTTGATCTTTGACTTTACCCAAGAGGGGTTTACGATAGGAGGGTCTCATCAGGAGGCGCCCGGTAAAATCAGATTCGAGGAAACCGCCTTGCGAAAGCCGATCCCGCCGCACATCTTGTCCCGCAAGCTCTTTCCTCCCGTGGACCCAAGACCACGTCTTTCCTCGAAAACGCTCTCCTCCACCCTTTCCAGCCGCGTCCCGCCCAGCCGCGCGGTCACAGCCCCGTGAACGCCTGGTGGCTGGCCGAGCTCTCTTTACTGGCGTACAACCGGCCGGAATTCATCGAATCCGAGCTTCGGAAAGCCCACCTCGAGTTGGTGAAACCGGTCTTGAATGGGCCGAGCACGCAGGGTTTCGTGGCCGAGGGCGACTCCTTCGTGGTGGTCGCCTTTCGCGGCACCGAGATCTTCGTGCCGGGAAAGGACTCGTTGGAAGCCCTCCGGGGAGCGGTCGTGGACACTCTGGCGGATGCCAACGCCCGCCTCGTACGGGCTCCCGCGCCGGCGCAAGGCCAGGTCCACCGGGGATTCCTCAAGGCTCTCGACGAGGTTTTCAGCCGGCTCGGAGGTCTCTCCGCCATGGGGAAGCCCGTCTGGTTGACCGGGCACAGCCTGGGGGGAGCCCTGGCCATTCTCGCGGCGGCAAGACTTCCCGGTGTTCAAGGCGTCTACACTTTTGGCGCGCCCAACGTTGGGGACGGCAATTTTGGTTCCAACCCGCGGGTGCGGCCGTTCCGTTTCGTCCACGGCAGTGATTGGGTTACGCGGTTCCCCGGCCTGACACCCTTCCGCGCGGAAAGCTTTCCTTTCTTTGGTTTCTACCGGACGGACGGGGACGTCGTGGCCTTCGATCGCGACGGCCGGCTCCGCCCCGGAAGACCCGCCCTCGGCTTCCTCCGGAGCGTCACGGACCTGGACCTTCTGGACCACTCCCCGCTGTTTTATGCCCTGCACCTCTGGAATCTGTTCGACTCGGGAACGCCTTAGCCAACGGAGGGAAACAGGCCCGCCGGCCAGGGATGTCTAGCTCAGGATCCGCCCATCCCACAGACGCGCCAGAAACTCCCGCCAGGGAAGGATCTCGATGCCCTCGACAAGACGGGGCGCGCGCTCGTTGCAGACGAGGATGGCGTGGCGCGGGCGGTTGTCCTCGATGAAAGCGCGGAGGGAACGCAAGTCCGCGGAGTCGACTCGCGAAGTCCCCTTCACCTCCACCGCGACTTCGCCGTCCCCGAGCACGAAGTCGACCTCGTGGCCGCTCTTCGTCCGCCAGAAGTGGATCCCGTAGCCGAGCTCCCGGTAGGACCGGTGAGCCTGGACCTCCATGAGGAGGAAGTGCTCGAGCGCCCGGCCGAACAGCTCACCTCGTTCCTCCGCGATGCGCCGACGCGTCAAGGCGCCCGCCACCCCCACGTCGAACAGGTAGAACTTCGGGCCTTGCCGATGACCTGACGCTCCTGGCGCTTCTTCCACGGCTCGACGAAGGTGCCGAGCAGCGTATCGACGAGGATCTGGTAGTACTCCTTCACGGTCTTCGCGTCGACACCGCAGTCTCTCGCGATGTTGGCGTAGTTCGTGAGGTCGCCGTGGGAGTACCCCACGGCCTCGAAGAAGCGCGAGAAGGCGGCCACGTTGCGGGTGAGCCCTTCGTCGAAGACCTCCTCCTTCAGGTAGTCCACGACGTAGGCCTCGAGCGAGCGCCGGTACTCCGGGCCCAGGTAGTGCGCCGGGACGAGGCCCCGGTTGAGCGCCTGCAGGAGGTCGAGGTTCCCGACTTCGATGGACGTGAGCGGGTGCATCTCGTAGCGCCAGGCACGCCCGCCCAGGAGGTTGACACCCCCCCGCTTGAGCTTGCGGGCGCTCGACCCGCACAGGATGAAGCTCAGCCCGCGGTTCTCGATGAGCCAGTGAACCTCGTCCAGCAGTTGGGGGACCTTCTGGACCTCGTCCAGGATCACCGGCAAGCGCAGTTTTTCGGGCGAGGCTGCCAGCAGGCGTTCGCGGAGCAGCGCCGGGCGCCGGGCGAGCTCCAGCATGAGGTCCGTCTGGAGCAGGTCGAACGTCAGGCTGCCGGGAAACGCCGACCGGAGGTAGGTGCTTTTTCCGGTCTTGCGGGGTCCCCAGAGAAACGCCGACTGGCGGGCCGGCAAGGCGATCCGCAGAGCCCTCTCGATCCTGACCATTCGGGAGCCTACTCCATTCTAGTCCGACCAAACAGGAGCATACTCCGCGAATGGCCCCGGCGGCAAGAGGCGCTACCCTCCGGGGATGCGCCTCCCACAGCTCCCCACCCCTTCATGCCTCGCCTCCCGCCCCATCGACCGGTGCCAGCCCTCCCCTCCCCTGCCATCCTCCGAACGGAGGGAAATCTCATGGAAAAGAAACTCGGAAAAGCGATCGGACTGGCGGCGGGGGCGGCGGCGGTCGCCACGGCCACCATGGCGTTGCGGCCCTGGTACCTGCGCTGGGGCGCCACCAAGGAGGAGAGGGAGCGGGCTTGGCCGGGCGACGAGATTTCGCCCTCGCCGATGTCCCTGGCGACGCGCGGGGTCACCATCCACGCGCCGGTGGACGATGTCTGGCCCTGGATCCTGCAGATCGGCCAGGACCGTGGAGGGTTCTACAGCTACACCTGGCTTGAAAACCTTTTCGGAGCGCGCATCCACAACGCCGACCGCATTCTCCCCCACCACCAGACCCGCAAAGTGGGAGACACCGTCTGGATGACGCCTCCCGATCGGTATGGCGGCAAGGGCTGCATGCGGGTGGCGCGGACTCGATCCCGGCCGGGCCATGGTCCTGGTCTCGCCGGACGACTACGACACCGTGCACAAGAAGGGCGTGGCCCCGCTGGGAGTCTGGGCCTTCATCCTCGACCCGATCGACGACAAGACCACGCGCCTGATCGTGCGCTCGCGCAGCGGCCCGAAAGAGGGACCCGGGCGTTTCCTGATCTTCGATCCCGCCCACTTCGTCATGGAGCGGAAGATGATGTTGGGCATCCGCGAGCGGGCGGAGGCACGCGCGGCGTAAAAGCTGCTCGACAAAATCCTCACCCCGTGCGCCCTCCCCGGCCATGTCATGACGGCGGGAGAGGCAGGGTCCGGGCGTACCGGGCTTCCCGGTGAGGCCGCCCCTTCTCCAGGAGGACGGCATAGCCGTTGGCGGCGAGCCAACGCAACGCCACCGAGACCTGCCGCTCGTCCACGGCACGCCCCAGGGGCTCCTGGAAACGCCGGTTCACCTCGGCGGTGACCGCCCGGGGGCCGAAAGGCTCGTGGGGCGCCTTGCCGGACACGACCTGAAAGACGGCGGTGTTGATGGAGAACCGGCTCCTCTGCCCGAACCGCCGGGCCGGCTCGGCGGGGAGCTGGCGGGCGGCGAGGTCCGCCGCCGCGGAGACCGCGGCCTCGAACGCGGCCAGATGGCGCGAGAGCTGCTCCAGCTCGGCCGCGTGGGCGGCCCTCTGCTCGCGGTGGAACGCTTCGCGCACGCCGTGCAAGGCTTCCTGCTCGCGGTGAAGGGCTATCTGGGTCCGGAGGCGCTCCAGCACCTCCGCCGACGACGGGACCGTGTCCATTGACGTCCTCCGGGAAATGCCGCAAATCTACCTCCTTCCCTCTCTTCCTTCAATCCCCGACGGCGACTTTGCGGCAGAACCCGAGGTTTACTGGGCAGAACCCTGGAGCTTTGCAGCAGAACCCATGGATTTTGCGGCAGGACTTCTGGGGCATGCGGCGTGACCCGCGGGTTTTGCGGCAGAACCCGAAGAGCAAGCGGAAGGACCCACGGGTTCACTGGCAGGACCCAGGGGGCACGCCCCAGAACCCATGGGGCACGCGCCCCGCCCGGAACCCGCGGGGCGGGAGGCGTACCATGGTCGACACACTGTTCCCTATTCCTGCTCCGAAGGTTGGTGCCGGGCCCCCCATAGCGAGAGGGGTGCCTCGTTTGGTGGTTCCTAACCGAGCCCAGACGGAATTACGCGCAGTGGATCTGGAGAGTCTTCTGGCGCCAGATCACGCTGCTCGCGCCGTCTGGGAATTCGTAGAGTCGCTGGATCTGAGCCCTTGGTACGCGAAGATCCAGTCGATAGAGGGAGGAGCAGGTCGTCCTGCCCTCGATCCGCGAGTCTCTATGGCCTTGTGGTTGTACGCCACGATTGAGGGCGTTGGTAGCGCGCGGGCCCTGGAGCGGCTGACGCTTCAACACGATGCGTATCGGTGGATCTTGGGGGGTGCGTCGGTCAACCATCACTCATTGTCGGACTTTCGGGTGCAACATGAAGAGTTTCTCGATCAGGTGCTGACTCAAAGCGTAGCGGTGTTGATGGAGCAGAAGTTGGTGACGCTGAAGCGGGTTTCGCAGGACGGCATCCGGGTGCGTGCGAATGCCGGTGCGGCTTCGTTTCGGCGTGAACCGAGCCTGGAGAGTTGTCTGCAAGAGGCTGAGGAGCAGGTCAAACGCCTGCGCGAGGAACTCGAGAAAGCTCCGGAAGCGACCAATCGTCGTCAGGCGGCAGCCCGGCAGCGCGCGGCGGAAGATCGCCAAAGTCGGGTCAAGGCGGCCTTGGCGCAGATGGCGGATGTTGCTGCCAAGAAGCCATCGTCAGCGAAAGGCAAGGCGCGGGTGTCGACGACGGATGCCGAGGCACGAGTGATGAAGATGGGCGATGGCGGGTTTCGTCCAGCGTACAACGGTCAGTTTGCGGTCGACACGGAGACCCAGATCGTGGTGGGTGTGGATGTAAGCAACAGTGGTAGCGATCAAGGTCAGTTGGTGCCGATGCTCGAGCAACTGGACGAGCGCTATGAAGTGATTCCGACACAGAGTTTGGTGGACGGTGGTTTTGCCGGTTTGAAAGATATCGAGAAGGCCAGCGAGATGGGCACCGAGGTCTATGCGCCCGTCGCTAAGCCTAAGAACACGACGCGCGATCCGTACGTGCCTCTGGCGACCGATTCCCCGGTGATCGGTCAATGGCGCCAGCGCATGGGCACGCCGGAAGCCAAAGAGATTTACAAACAGCGGGCGTCGAGCGTGGAATGTGTCAACGCACTGGCTCGCAACCGCGGGTTACATCGTCTGCTAGTGCGCGGTCTGCCCAAGGCCCGAGCGGTCTTTCTCTGGTTCGCTATTGCCCACAACCTGATGCGCACCCTCTCGCTGGCCGCGGAGCGCGTCGCGTCGGCGTGAATAGGGCGAGGAAGCGGCAGTGTCCCCGGCCTTGCCCCTGTTTTCCGGCCCTTGCCGAGGTGATCAGGTCCATCTTGGGAGCGATTTGGGCCTCTCCGCATGTGACAAGGCCTTCTGAACTCTTTAAGACGCCCCATTACCGCCTTCTGCCCTTAATCCCGGATTCGCGATTCATTCACAGTCTCTGAGTGGTTCTAAGGGCCCTCCGTTGCCCAGGGAATTGCCTTAAACTCCACTAGCGAAGCTTAATACCCGCTGACCTCATAATTGCTGTCAGTTTCTCTTGCCACTTTCCCTATCTGTCAAGCTCCATGGTCGACAAACTCCACCCCTAGATAGTCAGATGGAACCTTAACTAGTTCCCGTTCCTTCGTCAAAGCTATCAACTCGGTTACGCCGCCCAAGCTTGGCCAATAAAGAACCCTAGTTCAAAGATCAACGTTCTGACGCGCTCTAGGCTCTCAGGCAATCGACTCTGCCCCTTGATGTCAGCCCTTGATCGTCCGGAGTCATCAGCACGATTGCGAACGTGGACGTTGGCCTGTAGTGCTTCAAAAGCTTGACTATGATTGCACTGCCTACCGCCAGCGGATGTTCCTTGCAAGCACCACAGCCCTGACGCTAACATCTGTCCAAGAAAGCGAACTGCCAGCATCCTTCCTAGCAGCTTCGTCACGCCCGTGAGCGACAAAGACCTTTGGTACAAATGCTTTACTTGACAGCGTCGCAGATTCCGTCTCGGCCATCCTCCAGCTTTCGTTATAAAGGCAGCCGACCGGAGAAGAACTTTTCCTTTACGCATTTCACTCTGCAGCGCCTGGATCGCGCAGAACTCGAGGTCGTGTCTGCCAGTGACCTTGATCGATCGCGAAGACTGTCACGAGAAGCTCGCGCCAACCTCAGGCCGCTCATCATCGTTCATCACTTTCGTCTTTCGCATGCGGAGATCCACGAACTGCCAGCATCGAACTCACCCTTGCTCAGGTGATTTTTCTGACTGCTTCTACGACGGTAGCAGCTCCGAGTAATCAGTATATCCTTCGACTTCCGAGCGCGTTCGCGCCCAAACTTCGAGCGCGACTGCCTTATTGTCCTCTACAACGAGAAGAGTCTTCGCCATCTGTCGGTTCCTCCCGTTCCATAATGTCTTCCGACTCCATACCATCCTCCAGTTCTTATGATTCAAACTCCAAGGGTAACGAGACGATCATGCTCGTCCCATGAGGCTGCTGATTCTCCCACCGAATCGAACCTCCGTAGATCTCGAACTAGCGTCTTTGCTAACAACAGGCCAAATCCCAGGCCTTTCGGCTTTGGTGGGCTCCTGCAGGAATCTGCGCGTGTACTCCTGAGGCATCCCTGTTTCGTCGTCTGTACAAATATATCCACCCAAGCAGAGTCGCTCTGTCGGCTCCCGATGATAATCGAGCGCGCAGAAGCCTTCATGGCGTTGCTCACAAAGATATCGAGCACTTTGAAAAGCCCATCAACGTCAGCGCGAACCCTCGTTGACGGGCTGACTCCGAGTTGCACAGTCAGCTGCCCAGTCCATCCTGGATGACGTTCCAAGAAATAACTGCGATAGGACCCTATTAACTCGTCGTTTACATGAATCGATCGACCTTCTTTATCTGCTTGAATAGCAGGGACGATCAACATTCGAAGCTCTTCAGTCCGCGTTCGATCTCCTTCAGTTGAGCCTCTACGTCTGCCGATATGGCCTCTTTCGCAGCATTGTTTGACGTAGGCGAACTCGCCCGCTGATTATAGCCAATCTGACCAGCAAGCTCATGCCGTCCGACCGCGTTGCCGAGGCCCAAAAGCGCCAAGCTCATCTGCGTTCTTAGCTCCTCCAGCCTTCGCGCATTCTGAATCGCTATCACCGCCAGCTCGGCCAACGTCACGAGAGCTTCGATGGCTTCCTCGTCGAAAGCGTTGATCTGGTCGCTCTCTACGTTTAAGGCACCCAGAACTCTGTTGTAGTCACGATCCAGAAGGGGGACTGCCAGCTCGGATTTGGTGTCGAGATCCCCGGTGACGTAATCTTTATCCTCCTTGACGTTGGGAACGATCTGCGGCTTGCCCGTGGTCACGGCTCGGCCCGTGATGCCAAGCTGGCCCTCCAGGCTCCGGCGTTCTCCATGGAGCTTGACGAAGCTGGCACGCTTTTCTGGAGGAAAGATCGAGTCGAGGATCAGCTCCTTTCGAGCTTCGTCATAGAGAATGATGGTCCCTAGAATGGCTTTGGGGCCTTCGATTCCTACCAACTCCTTCATGGTGGGCTGGATGATCTTTTCCAGAAGCTGGCTGCGCTCCAGGCCGAAGCTTGCCGTGATGGCTTTGTTGGCCTCATTCAGGGCCTTGAGGTACTTGCTCTTCCTCTGGCTCTTCTCGTACTGCTGCGCCCGCTCCAGAGCGAGGGCGGTCTGGTTGGCAATAAGGCTCATCAGGAGCTTGTCTTCTTCCGTGAACTTGCGGCGCCGAATCGTATGGACGATCATGGCACCGATCACCTCCCCTTCTCTGAACATGGGGGCGCTCAGCCCTGATTGAATTCCCAGGCTCAAACACGATCTGGGGAACCTCGAACTCCTCCACCGTGGAAAAATCCTCCACTGCGACGGCCTCTTCTGCTGGATGGTGAAGCCGTCTGGGACTTTGCGCCATGGGCAAGCTCAGGTCCTTTACCAAGCCTGTCCCATCCAAAGTAGGCGCGGAACTTCAGGAGGCCCTCACGGTCGGCAGCACGATGTTGCAAAATTCGGCGTGGAAACAGCGGGCCGCGTACTCGACCGCACGGTTCAGGGTTTCCTGGGCAGAGCTGACTCCCAGCAGCTCCCGGGAGAGGCCGGCCAGCATCTCCTGCTGCGCCAGCTTGACGGAAAGCCCCTTGAACAACTGCTCGTTGTGGACCGCCACGGCTGCTTGATTGGCAAAGAGCTCCATCGTGGCAATCTTCTCTGATGTGAAGCGTTGCCGTTGCCTATAACTGAGGAAGAGCACTCCCACTTTCAGGCCCGCCGCCTTCAAAGGAAAGACCACGCAGGACTTAACGCCTTGCGCTTGGGCGAAGAGGCTTTCTCGGAAAAGCTCCTCTCGCTGAGTGTCGATTACGACCTTTGGGCCATCGTTCCCCAACAGGGCAAGACGAGAGGCTTGTCGGCATTCTCGTCGAAGGGATGGGTATACCTCGCGCCTACGATGGCGGAGGCAGAGATCAGCTCGTTGACCTCTTCGTCATACTTGAACAGACTGACGATGTCGCAGGGTAGAGCTTCGCGAATCTCTCTTGCGATCGAAACCAGGGCGTGCCCCTGGTCCCCCAACAGCGTAAATCGCGCCACCATGTCCGCCGCATCTTGAGAACGTTGCACCTGTTGAAGGAGCTTCGCCTTCTTCAAAGCCAGCGCTGCGTGGTTGGCGAAGCTCTGCGCGGTGTCCCGTTCCTCATCCGCAGCCTGGCAGGGCTCCGAGTAGATGGCATAGAGCACTCCGAGGTTCTCCTTGCCGACCTTCAGCGCTGCGCCCTTGAAACCCCGGCTTCCTACGGCATTCAAGAATTCGCGGGTGGTGGGTCCAATCACGTTGTTTCTGTTGAAAACCTGGACGTCTTCTTCGCAGAACCATTCCCTGGCCATGACTCGAGTTGCCGTCCCTCCGAGGCGGGGGCACTTGGTCTGGAAATCTTCCCAGGCGGAGCCATGCTTTCCGTAGTAGCCCGAATCCCCAGGCAGGAAGCTGTTGGTTGACTTGTCGTACGCCCAGAAGACCACTTCGTCGGCAGCGAGAACCCGCTGAGCCCCCTCGACCAGGCTCTGGATGACACTGCGGGTGTCTTCGGCCTTGGCCAGCTCCTGGAACACCGCTCGAAAGCTTTTCAGCTTCTTCAACTGGTTTGCGCCGTCATAGGCCGTGGCTGCCTGGTTGACATAGAGTTGCAGGGCGGCCACTTCTGATTCCGGAAAGAGCCGAGGCTCCGCGTAGTGGATCCACATGACGCCGATCCGTTTTCCAGGCAGGGCAAGAGGCAGGCAGATCGCGGCTTTTGCAAACCTTTCGGACAGGATCGGGTTGGGCGGGACCTTGGCATTCTGTTCCCGTTCAACGTTCTCGAAAAAGAGAGCATGGCCTTCTCTCATTACCTTCCTGGAGATTCCGTTCGGACGGATCTGCGGTGGACCCTTGGGGCTCTCCAATGCCTGAGGGCCCGAGCGGACAGGGTTCTTGACCCGGCCCGAGTGGTCGATCAATAGGATACTCACCCAGGACGCTCCGGAGACCTCCACCGTCTGCTCAACGATCCGCTGGAGAATGGCCTCAGGTTCCTGGAGGGCTACCAGCTCGCTGCTCATCTGGTAGAAGGCAGCGAGCTTTTCTGCGTTCCTTTGTGTCTGCTCGGAGACCCTCCAGTTTTCAATGGCGACGGCGGCCGTGGCCGCAAAGGCCATGAGGGTATCCGCCAACTTGTTGCCGATCGGCGTTTGGGTGAACTTGTTGTCCGCGAGCAGAAGGCCGATCGCTTCTCCCTTACCGACCAGAGGGGCCACGGCCAGCTCCGTTGTGATGTCGAAAGTGTTGCGCAGAGGGCTGGCCAGGCGGCGAACGTCTTCAGGGTCGATCTTTCGAAAACCTTTGCCGGTCAGGACGGAAGAAAAGAAGCCTCCCTCGCCCACGGGAAGAACGAACCCCGAGACCTTCCGGCCGACGGTGGAGATGTCGATGCGGTCGCTTTCCAGCCTTGCGAGATAGCTTTCAAAGTCGTCGAGCCCATGCGCGTCATCCCATTGCCAAGAGTCTTTGGCCTTGCTCTTCTCAACCTCCCCGATACCCACCTCGCCCACGAGCTTTGCCTCCGAGCGGTCGAACAGCAGGATCATGGCCCGGTTGAAGCCCAACCCGTAGTGGGCCGTAACGCCGGTGAGCACGGCATGGAGGATGCGGTCCAGCCGGTCCGTTTCCTGTACATAGCGGCCGATCCGCTGGAGGACCGCGATCTGGCTGAGGTAGCGCGTTTCCTGATCGATCAGCTCAGCGGTCCGCAAAGCGATGGTGGCCTGCGTAGCGAAGGACTTCAGGATGTCGATGTCGATCCCGCTGAAAGGCGGCCGTGTCCAATCCCCCACGAACAGCACGGCTTCCACGTCGCCGGTTCCGCTCACGCAAGGCACCGCGGCGACGGTTTCCAGCTCCAGCCCAAGAAAGAGGTCGTCCATCACCGGATTCGGGTGGATGCTTCTCTCGTCGCCCTGAGCGACCTTCCAGAGGAACCCATCCCCGGGGTACAGGAATTCGGCGACGAGGTCTTGGGAGACCCCGGACACCGCGGCGCGGTCGAGTTGGTGCAGGTGGCGGCGGTGGAGGTAAAGCCCCCCAACCCGGCAGTTGACGCAGCTCGCCGCCAGTCGGACGATCGAAGACGCCAGAGCCGGCATCTCCAACTCGGCGCGGATGTGACGGGACGCCTCCACGAGCGTCTCCAGAAGCTTCTCCCGGCGTTTGGTAATTTCCAGAAGCGCGAAGCGATGGATGAGGGCCGTGATCTGGGAGGCGATGGCGGACACCAGAGCGATATCTTCTATCTTGAAGGCCGGTTTACCGGTCTCCTTGGCTTCCCCAGATCCAGTTGACCGACCACCTTGTTCCCCATTTTGAGGGGTACCACCAACAAGGAATGGATCTTCTGATCAAAACCCAAGACCCTGGCCAATCTGTCCAACACGGAAAGGTATTTGGAATTGCTTCGGAAAAGCTCGTACGGGGCTCCCTTCTTGAGGCGGGCCTCCAAATCTTGCCATTGGCTCAATTCAATCCGCTGGTTCTTCGACCGCCACTCCGGCTTCCCTGCCAGGCTTTCCGCTCGAAGGGTGAGCGCATCCTCCTCCTCGTTCATCAACAGGATTCCACAGAACGAACGGCCCAGCTTGGACACGATGAGATTCACCAGGCTCTGGAGCCCCCTATCAAGGTCTTCCGCTCCGGCCAGGACTCTCATGGCTTCCAACAAGAGGCTCTCGCGCCTTTCCATCGCCTTCTTCTGGCGGAGATCCTGGAAATAGCCGACGCTCCCGGCGAGCTCGCCCTGGGAGTTGTAGAGCCAGGTGGAGGCGTGAAGGATCGGAATCTCCTCTCCCGACTTGCTCTTCACAGACGTCTCAAAGCCGCTGATCCGGCCGTTCGGGGAATCCCGAAGCATCTGGCCGATCTTCATCGGCACCTCCGGATCGTGGTAAAGCTCACCCACCCACATCCCGCGGACTTCTTCCAGCGAATACCCCAGGGTTTCCTGCGCGAGTCTGTTGAAGTCCGTCACCCGCCCCCGGCTATCGACCGCGATGATGCCGTCCGGTGAGCTGGCGATCAGCCGCTTTTCGGAATCCCGCTGCTCCTTGAGCCGGTCCACCAGCTCCGCGCTCTCGATGGCGATCACCGCGGCGTCCGCGAAGATGGTCAGGATCTCCTCGTCCTCTTGGGTGAACCAGACGTCTGCGTGGGGCTTGCCGTCGGCCCCGTGCTTGTTGTCGGTCCGCAGCAGGCCCACGATCTCGACGTTCCCGCCCACCTGCCTCTTGAGGGGGATCGCCAGCAGAGAAAAGCAGTCCTTCGTATGGGAAGGCTGTTTGCCTTTATACGCCGGATGCTCTTTCAGGGCTTTGCCGTGCTCATTGAACAGCTTGCCCGAATGTGCGATCCAGCCGGTGAGGCCACCCTCCGGTTCGCCATGGACTTTCAGGCGGATGGCACCCGGCTCGAAGACTCCCTGATGCCCCACGCTGGCCTCCAGGACGATCTCGGTGCCACGTACTCGAAAGACCCCGGAGGTCTCGGCCTCCAGCACTTCCGCGGCGTACTCCGCGATGGTTTCCAGCCGCTTGCGCCAGGACATGGCGTCCAGATCGCCCACCATCTTTTGTGTAACCTTCGCCAGAAGCTCCAGGCGGTCCAGCTTGTGCTGATCCTTTTCCACCCGGCCTGACTGGGCGAGGCAGATCGCGGCCTGATCCGCGAAGAGCTGCAAAAGGCGGACATCCATGATGGAGAACTCGCGACCGACCGCGTCGTCCACGTACAAGGCGCCGATCTCCTCGTCGTCCCACTTCAGCAACACCACGAGCACGGCCCCGAAGGTACTCTCCGGGTAAGTCTGGGCTCGATCCTCACAGATGCTGTAATCCGGGACCCATCTGGAAGTCTCGCCGCTGCCGAGGAGCCTCCCGGCAAGACCCTCGCCACGCTTGAGCGTCTTGTCCAGATGCTCGGGGCGGTTGAAGTCAGCAATGACGGTGAGGTCATCGGGCTCTGAGCGGTATTCGTAGAGGCCTCCGCTCTTGGCGCCCAGCAGCTTGACGGATTGCTCGACGATGGTGGCCAGCAGGGCGTGGCGGTTACGCACGGAGGTGATGGCACGCGTGGTCTCCTGGAGCGTCTCCAGGGAGCCTGCCCACAGCACGGCCTGAGCCAGAGAGGCGAGATGGGCCAGAGGCATCACTTGGTCGAGACGATCGGTGGCAAGAGAGGAGCCGGCCAAAGGCTCCGACACAGTCACCTTGCCGATGACTTTTCCCTGGAGAAGGATTGGGACACAGCCGTGCAGGAAGGGAGAGGGAAAGACCTGTGGGACGGGGCGAGTCTGGAGCGCATCGAGGTCCGGATCGGAGGTAGCCGGCACCGCATCACCCGGACCGGCAGGATCGAAACCGCAGGAGGCCACAGGGGAGAGGGTCCTGCCGTCCGGCGACAACAGGTCCAGGCGGACGCGACCGAAGCCGAGCCCGTTCACCACCTCCGCGATTCTCAGGAAGACGTTGTCCCGCGATTGCCCCGACGCGATCTCGGCGGCAATGGCTTCGACCCGGCGAAGAAGCTGGCCCTCTTGCATCCCATTCCCCTCCTTCGGTTGGCCGCTTCCCAAGGGCTTGGCGATCCAAGGGCACCCTGAGGAGCTTCGATGGGCCTCTTTTCGAGTTTCGACAAGTCTACCGCAGGCCGGCTCGGAAGAGCACCCCCTCTTGAAACGCGAAAAGGAGAGCCTCCTTCGGCTCTACCCCGCGAGCAACGCGGCCTAGCAGCCCGCTAAACAAAATTCTCCGCACTGGATCATCCCTCGAAAACAGAGGAGGGAGAATTCATGATCCAGTCGATTCGAATGATTCTGGCGGGGGCTCTGGCCCTCGCCAGCGGCGTGGCCGGGCCGGCGACGGCCTCGCCGCGGTCGCAAAACGAGGACTCGGCCCGGTTCCTGGAAGAGGTCCGCCAGTGGACCCGGTCCGCGGCTCCCACGGAAGAGGCCCTGCCGGGAGGGGCGCGACTTCTCCGCCTGCCTCGGGGAGCAGGGTTCTACATCGGCGGGTTCCGCAGGCCGGACGGCGGCTTCACGCTTTCTTGCACGGACAACCCCGTGGCAACCCTGGAGAGGCTCCTGCTCCAGCCCGTCAAGGCGCGCACGGACGCCCAGGGAAGGGAGGCTCGAATGAGCGGCCGCCGGGCTTGGGCAGCCGCGCTGATCCTCATGGCGCTTTCCGCTCCGGTTTGTTCCGCTCCTTCGTGGGGTGCCACGATCACCCTCCTCAACACCGACGACCCCGGCGAGGGCCTCAACGATCCAACGCCCGCGCCTCCGCTCTCTTCGAATCCGGGCGTGACGCTCGGGGACCAGCGCCGGTATGTGCTCGAGCGGGCGGCCGAGGTCTGGGGCGGCGTTCTCGAAAGCGACGTGGAGATCCGCGTGGAGGTTTCGTTCGATCCCCTCCCCTGCTCACCCATCTTTTCGTACGGCGGCGCGGGGGGTTGGATTTCCTCCATGTCAGATTTTTCAGGAGCCCAATTTCCCTTCACGTGGTACCCCATCGCTCTCGCCAACAAGCTGGCGGGTGTCGACCTCGATCCGGGCCCACCGGAATCGAACAATGACATCTTCATCATTTTCAACAGCGACGCCGCGCTGCCGGAGTGCTTTGGCCAACCGTTCTATCTGGGGACGGACGATCAGCACGGGACCGCCGTGGACCTGTTCCCATTGGTCTTGCACGAGATCGGTCATGGCCTGGGATTCGGCAATTCCGTCGATGAGACGACAGGCTCCAACTTCGGGGGGCAAACGGACGTCTATTCCCATTTCACTCTCGACACGACGCTCGGCCAGACCTGGAGCAAGCTCGATCCCGGCCCGGTGGACGACGCCACCCGTGCGGCTTCCGCCCTGCGTTGCGGCAAGATCTCCTGGAACGGTCCCAGCGTAACGGCCGCCGTGCCTGCCATCCTCGATCCAGGCACACCCACTCTCACCGTGACGTCGCCCGCGGGGCTTGCTGGAGATTACCTGGCGGGAAAGTCCACTTTCGGTGCGCTGCTCACTCCAGGAGGCGTCAGCTCCGAGGTGGAAGTGGCAATTGACGGCACCGGCGCGCCGGCCGACGCCTGCGAGCCCCTGGTGGGCTTTACACCGGGAAACATCGCGCTGGTCGACCGCGGCACCTGCTTTTTCGTGGTGAAGGCGGCCAACGCCCAGGCGGCTGGAGCCGTGGGTGTTCTGGTGGCGGACAACGTGGCGGGCTGCCCGCCGCCGGAAATCGGCGGCACCGATCCTTCGATCACGATTCCCGTCGTCCGGATTTCGCTGGAAGACGGCCTTCTGCTCAAAGGACAGCTCCCGGCTCCGGGCGTGACCGCGACGCTCCGTCTGGACAGCCGCCCCCTGGGCGCCGACGCCGCCAACCACGCCTTGCTCTACGCCGCCGACCCGGTCGCGCCCGCTTCGTCGATCTCTCATTGGGATTCGTCCCTGCATCCCAATCTGGTGATGGAACCCTTTGGCAATCCCGACCTGCGGATCAACACCACCGGCCTGGACCTCACCCCGAGCCTGATGCGCGACCTCGGCTGGTTCAACACCGATCTTTCGATCGTCCAGTCGGAATCCGCGGACCCGGTGCCCTCGAACGCCGTCTTCAGCTATTTTCTGGACGTGACGAACGGCGGGTCCGGCACGGACAGCCCGGTCACCGTGACCTCGATCTTGCCCGCTGGCACTCAATTCTTCAGCGCGGCGGGCGTGGGCTGGAGTTGCAACCCCGGTCCCGGAACGGTGACCTGTACACGCGTGGCCGTGCCCAGGCCGGACCTCCCGCATGGCCCGGCGCCGCGGATCACGATCACCCTCATCGCGCCGCCCGCTCCCGGGGTCGTGAGCAACATCGCGACGGTGTCGGCTCCCCAGCCGCTCGCCGACCTCGTGCCGGGCAACAACAGCGCCACGGCCACCACGACCATCGTTCAGTCGGGCTTCAACGGCACGGCCGAGATCCCCACCCTGTCGGTCACGGGATGGATTGTCTTTACTTTGGTGCTTTTGGGGCTGGCGAGCCGCCGACTCTTGAAGCGCGGCTCTTGAAGCGTCGTACGATGGAAGGCCCATCCTGAGGATGGGGTGAGGGTCCTGCAAAGCAGGGAGATCCAGCCGAAAAGCAGGAAGACCTGAGGAAAAACTCCCAGATCCAGGCGAGAAGCAGGGAGCTTTGCGCCGGAATCTCATGCTTCTAAGCCAGATCTCCCTGCTTCGGAGCCAGATCTCCCTGCTTCGGGGCCAGATCTCGTGCTTCTGCACTGGAACTTCGGGTTTCCCGCAGAGGGCTCCCAGATCCGCAGTCCGAGCGGCCTCTTGCGCTACGGGCAGCCCCGCACCGCCGTCTGCACGGTTTTCTCCACGAAGAGCCTTCCCGACGATCCCGCGAACGACGTGCGGACGTCGAAGCTCAGCATCGTATTCGGCGCCACCGCCGAGCCAGTGAGGCCCGTCTCCCAGATCGGCACGCCACTCTGCACGTCCGCCGAAGAATAGTTGGAGAAATTCGTCCTGGTAGCCGGCGCGAGACGGCAAGGCTCCTTGGCTTCCAGGCACAGACCGTTCCCAAACCCGGGGGCTTCAAGAACAACTCCCGCGGGGTCGGACTGGAAACCGATCTCCATCTCGAGGGGCAGATCGATGGGATTGCCCAGCGAATCGATCACGATCTTCGCCGGGGCTCCGCCCGCGCAATCGGCCACAAGGAGGCCATCCTTGAGGAACACGGGGTTCTTCTCCGTGAAATTCCAGAGATTCCCAAGCTGAACGTCCAGGGCCTGCACGCGGTCCATGTCCTCGCGGGGAGTCAGCTTCAAGGGGCCGCCGCCGGCCACGGACAACAGCTCAATCTCAACTTTTTTCGGGCCGGCCACCCGCAGAAGCGTCACGTGATGGGCCTCGCCCGCGTCGCGGCTGCCGTGCTTGGTGTCTCCACCCGTGGTGCCCACCACGAGGTAGCGGATGCCGTCGATCTCCCCCTCGTCCTGATCGTAATGAAAATGCCCTGCCACCACCGCCGCCACGGGATAGCGCCGGAGCACGTCATGCACGCGCTTCCATCCGCTCCAGTGGTACCAGAGGGGTTGATGAACGAAGACCACCACGGCACGGGCCCGCCGGTGCGCTTCCAGATCCCGCTTCAACCAGGCAAGCTGATCGTCCTGCACCCGGGCCAGGAAAATATCCCCCCAGCGGGGATCTACCCGCAAAATCTGATGCGAATAAAGAGCCACGAAATGGAAGCCGTTGACGTCGAAGCTGTACCACGGATGCTCCCGGAACGCCGGCTCGCGGGCACCATAAAGCTCCTGGAACAGGGCCTCGCGCGAACGGTCCGCGGAAGCCGCCTGCCATCCCGGCGGGCTGACGTCGTGATCCCCCGCCGTGAGATGCCACGGCACCGGCAGCCGGTCCAGAAGCGCCGTGGCCTTGCCAAACGCCGCCCGCACCTCCTCGGGAGCCACCGTGCTCTCCACCAGGTCCCCGACATGAAGGACGACGTCAGGCCGCCGGCTCGACAAGACTCCGACCCCCTGCTCCAAGACGCCGTAGGACCGGTCGAGGTCCGAGCTGAACGTCTGGTCCCCCACGATGCCGATGGTGATCGCTCGAGAAGACCTCGTCCTGGCCGTGGCCGGGAGAGCGAGGGTGAGGAAGGCCAGGGCCGCGCAGAGAATTCGCCGCATTACTCGATTCTACGGGACGGTGAGCCGGGAAGAATCAGCCCGGCAACAGTTCCTCCAGGGCGAGTCGGGTCTTGGGGGGCAGCCGCTCCGCATCGAAGTAGCGGGTGACGACCTTCAGGGCTTCTTCGACGCTGGTGATGTCCAGGTGGCGTAGAAGGAATCGGATGTCCTCGAGGTCATGGAACTCCTCGCCCAGCCGCATGGCGGCACACTTCATGGCGAGCAGGTAGGCCGGCCGTGCCACGAAGACCTTCAGGTGGTCGAGGTCAAGATAGGAGTCAAAGTCACCCCGTGGGCTCAGGAATCCCTTCACCGCGTCGTTGAGCCAGTCGACCGGAACGTCGGCTTGGTCGGCGACCCGGCCGACCGCTTGGCGGATAGCTCCAGTAGGCCGGAAGTAGCCGTCTACGTCCCGCGTTGCGTGCCGGGCGTCGAGGGCCAGGCACATCACCGCCCCCCCCACCAAGTAGATCTCGCCCTGCACGTCTTCGGCGGCCAGCTCTGCATTGAGCAGATCGAACAGCCGGAGCATGTCCGGCCGGGTCAGGCGGGAGCCGGCCATCGTTACACGCGATCACCGATCGACGAGTCGATGAAGATGTTGCGGCGCTTGAAGGGGACTGGTGACGACCGCAGCAAGTGCAACCGCAAGCCCGCCAAAGGAGTGGCAAAGTGCGGCTCCCTCTCCAGGGGCTCGATGTCGCGCACCCAGGCGGGAGGCGGTACGTCCCGCCGATGTGCGGCCAGCTCCACCATCGCCGCCACATAGTTCTGGAGGTACGGGGTGAGCCCTGTCAGGTCCGCGTGCTCGACGGCGACCGAGAGATCTTCGGAAGTGAGGCCGGAGAGGAGGTCGTTGAGCGCCGCCAGTGCGAATCCCGGTTGGTCATCCCCGCGGAGCGCCTCCAAGTGCCGGGCGAACTGAAGCTGCGGTGATCTGTCTCCCATGAGAGGAACATCGCACAAGGGCGAGTAGGCGTCAATTCAGGGGCGGACTCTACGGAACACCCGACAGATCAATCCGCGCCTCCGGCAAGGCCCCCAGAGATGAAAGGACCCCAGGAGCAATCCCACTCCGAGCCACCGGCTACGCATGCAAGCCTCTCCTTCGCCAGGAATTATCCCAATATGGACACAGGATATCAGCGGAGAGGATTGACGACGAAATCGAGCCAACAGCACTTCTGGTATCCTCCGTTGACCCTGGACCATGGTCGAGCGCTGTTTCAGGGTCGAGGAGATCCGATGAGAGCCAAGCTGATCCTGACCGCCCTTGCCATCCTCTCCCTCCCCGCGGCCCTCGCCGCCCAGGCGGAGAACCCCTGCCCGCTCCATGCCGAGCACATGAAGGCCGCTGCCCACGGGGAGCATGCCGCTCTCGACCACAGGGGCGATCAGGTCATGGGATTCGGGTACACCCAGACCACGCACCACTTTCTGATCGAGAAGGACGGCGGAGTCATCCAGGTCGAGGCGAACGACGGGGCGGATTCCCCAAGCCGCGACCAGATCCGGAGCCATCTGTCCCAAATCGCCGAGGCGTTCTCCCGGGGCGACTTCGCGATGCCGAAGGAGATCCATGACCGCATCCTTCCTGGCGTTCCGGAGATGATCCGGTTGAAGGACGCCCTCTCCTACCGCTACGAGGATTCGAAACGGGGAGGCCGGGTGCGGATCACGTCGGCTGATCCCGTGGCGATCGAGGCGGTCCATGCCTTCCTGCGCGCCCAGATCGAGGATCACCGGACGGGCGATCCGCCGGCTCCGGCGCCCTGAAGCCGCTCCGGCAGGTCCCAGTCCCATCCGTGAGAGAATCGCTCCGCAGCATCCAGCGGAGGTGAACGTGATGGGGAAACGCGCTACCGCAACGCGGAGAGCGTGGCCACCAGGCCAGAGCTCTCTGCCGTGAATGAATTGGGCGACCTCACCCTGAGAGCGAAGACGTTGGTGTAGGTTCTGTCGAGCATGTCGGTGAACGAGTACTCGACGGTGTAGTCCCCCGCCGTCCCGAAAGCCGTGGAGAAATCCGTCGTCGTCTTCTCCAGGATCGTCTTGCCGCCCTGCCGGACACGCCAAGCCGACTTCTTCAGCACGTTTTGAGTCAGTGCCCCCAGCGCGCCCCACTCGTTTCTCAACGTCACCAGCTGGCCGGTCTTCACCACCGTGGCGCCACGGAATTCCGCGACCCTGGCGTCGTGCGGGTAGAGAATCCGGATCGTGAGCTGATCGAACGGGCTGAGCCCCGTGTTGCCGTTGTCGTTGCCAAGATTACAGATACTGCCTGTGGGGACGTTCTCCGGAGAGACGGTGATATTGATCTCATAATGCATGACGGAGTCACGGTCGTAGGGGGTGACCAGCGTAGTGCCATCCACGCCTTGCGTGGTGCTTTTGCCAAAGGCGCTCACCTCCTGAAAGCAGGCATTGATGATCGGGTCGGCGAGAAGTTGGCTCAAGTCCGTCCGCTGGTGCTCGTGATCCAACCCCAGCGAGTGACCGACTTCATGAAGGATCTTGTTCTCGGCCATACCTTTGCGCAGAAAGGCATTGAGCCGGCACGCCCGGAGCTTCGGGATGTTCAGGTTGCCCGGAAAGTCCGCCCACCAGAGATCGGTTCCCGGGTCGCCGCACCCTTTGCCCAGGGCGAGCCCCGTAACCGCGGTCTGGCCATCGAAATCCAGGGTTCCGGGAACGCCGATCCGGAGATCGCCCGCGTTGACGTCGAACTGTCCGTTGGCGGTCTGCGTCGGCGACGGGCACTTGCCGTCGCCCATCAATTGGTACCGGAGGTGGCCATGGTTCTCATAAACCTTCAGATGATCTTTGATGAAGGCCACGTCGTCCGGCTTGCTGGCCAAGGCATTGCCGACGAAGCAGTAATCGATCGTCGAGTCGTGGACCGTGGCGAGAGCCAGGATGCCCGCTGGGGCGGACAGCGGAACCGCCAGACAAAGTCCGGCGAGAAGGGTTCCAATCTTCTTTTTCATGGCCGGTTCTTCAGAGAAGGACGATGCGGACGATGGGCCGGCAGTCCGAGGGATTGCAGGCGATGCCAAACGCGTTCGTCGAGGTTGCATCGGAATGATAAATGATCGACAGGGGCCGCCCGGCGACTTTGGCCGACTCCATCATGCTGAGAGCCAGCTTTGCGCGCTCGGGATCCTGGCCCGTATTGACTGCGAAGAAGACGATGGACGCGCCGCCAGTTCCGGAAGCCGGCGCGTCGCACCGGACCAGCAACCGATTCGCGGTTGGAAACCCGTTCATCTGGAGGTCGATATTGACGACGTTGCAGGTATGAGACTTTTCGGTGAGGGCCCGGGCTTCCCCAGCGCTCAGCAGCAGTGCCAATCCGAATGCGAGATGGATCCATGTCCGCTTCATTTGATCTCTCCTCATGCTATCGTGTCTGGGCTGTACAGGCGCGAAAAGCAACGGAATGTTACAGCTCTGAGCAGAGGACCATCGCATGATTCGCATCCCTACCCACCGCGAGCCGACTCATCCAGGTGAGATGCTGCTGGAGGAGCTCCTGAAGCCGATGTCTCTAACGCAGCGCGATCTCGCTCAGAAGATCTACGTCCCCTATCAGCGGGTCAACGAGATCGTCAACAAAAAGCGCGGCATGACTCCAAGCACCGCTCTCCGGCTGTCGAAGCTCCTTGGTACTTCAGCGGACTTCTGGATGAATTTACAGCTCCGCTGGGACCTGTATCAGGCAGGCATCGCCGAGGCGGCAGAGCTCAAGCGGATCAAGACCATCCGCCTGGCAAGCGGAGCTACAGCCTCCCCAGCGCCGCCGCCTCTTCCCGCTCCGTCCCCAGCGTCCGGTCGAGATTGACCGCGGCGCTGATGATCGAGAGGTGGGTGAAGGCCTGCGGGAAGTTGCCCAGGGCCTCGCCTTTCAGACCGGTCTGCTCGGCGTAGAGGCCCAGATGGTTGGCGTAGCCGAGCATCCTTTCGAAGAGGATACGGGCGTCGTCCAGCATCCTGGTATCCATGCGGCCGGCCCGGGTCATGGCTTCCACCAGCCAGAAGGTGCACATGTTGAAAGTCCCCTCGCCGCCGGGGAGGCCATCGATCCCCCTCGCCGTGTTGTAGCGGTAGACGAGGCCGTCCGAGAGAAGGCCTCCCTGGTCCGGCGGCCGGCGGATGGCCGCCAGGGTCTTCAGCATCCTGGGATCGTTGGGGGCTACGAAGAAGACCAGGGGCATGAGGAGGTTCGAGGCGTCGAGCCACTCGCCGTCGAAGGTCTGGGCGAAAAGCTGGCGTTCGGGGTTCCAGCCCCTCTTCATGATGGCCTCGTAGATCTCGTCGCGCGTGGCGAGCCAGCGCTCCCGGTCGGTCGGGAACGAGCGCTTGTCGGCCAGGCGCAGGCCGCGGTCCATGGCGACCCAGCACATCAGCTTCGAGAAGACGAAGGGCTGGCGGCCGCCGCGGACCTCCCAGATCCCCTCGTCGTCCCTCTGCCAGTTCTTTTCGACGCAATGGAGCAGCTCGCGCAGGTGACTCCAGGTGTCGTAGGAGATGGGCGAGACGTGCTTGTTGAAGAGGTAGACCGAGTCCATGAGCTCGCCGTAGATGTCGAGCTGGAGCTGGTCGTAGGCGCCGTTGCCGATGCGCACGGGGCGTGATCCCCGGTACCCTTCGAGGTGGTCGAGCGTCTGCTCGGCCAGGTCGCGGCGGCCGTCGATGCCGTAGACGATCTGGAGGCCGGCGTCCCGGTCGGCCTCGGCGCAGCGGGCGTCGAGCCAGCCCATGAAGGCCGTGGCCTCGCCGTGGAAGCCGATGCGCAGCAGGGCGTAGACGGTGAAGGCGGCGTCGCGCAGCCAGGTGTAGCGGTAGTCCCAGTTGCGCACGCCCCCCACGTGCTCGGGCAGGCTGCAGGTGGGAGCGGCCACCATGGCGCCCGTGGGCTCGAAGGTGAGGAGCTTGAGAGCGAGGGCGGAGCGGTGGACCATTTCGCGCCACCGCCCCTGGTAGGTGCAGGTGCCGATCCAGGTCCGCCAGAAGGCGATGGTGCGGTGGAACAGCTCCTCCGCCTCGCCGGCCGACGGCGGATGGCCGCAGCCGGCCCCGTCCACGGCCCGCAGCACGAAGGTGACGCTCTCCCCTTCCTCGAGGACGACGTCCGCGGAGACGCCCCGGCCGTCCCCACCATCCAAAATTAGCGGCACCTCCGTGGCGAGCCCCAGGCTCAGCCCCTTGGAGTGGAAGCAGGCGCCGCCCTTTTCGATCACGGTTTCATGGTCGGCGCGGGCGTAGTCGAAGGCGGGCTGGCACCGCATCCGGAGCTTCAGGGTGCCGCGCACGAGGCGGACCCGGCGGATGAGCTGATCCCGCCAGGGGCCCTCCCCCGCCGCCGAGCCCACCGGCATGAAGTCCTCGATCTCTCCCACGCCGTCCGGCGACAGGAAGCGGGTGATGAGGACGTTGGTCTCCGGCCAGTAGAGCTGCTTGGTGGCGATGCCGTCGCCCACCGGGAAGATCTCGAACCGGCCCCCCTTCTTGTCGTCCAGGATCGCCCCGAACACGCTCGGCGAGTCGAAATGGGGGAAGCAGAACCAGTCAATGGAGCCGTTGCGCCCCACGAGGGCGGCGGTCCGCATGTTGCCGATGAGTCCGTAGTCTTCAATGGGTAGATAGGGCACGAGGGGGGACGTCTGCAACTTGCCTGCCGGGACGCCGGGGAACCTTGGCGAGCAACCAGCAGCTCATCCGAATGGATTGCGGGAGCGTATCCACGAGCAGGTGAAATAGATCGGCGGCCGGCGGCACTTGTGGATAAGGAGACCTCTATCTTGAAGCCCCTACTCCGCTCCATCCTGCCGCTGTTCGTTCTGCCGCTGTTCGTTCTGCCGCTTTTAGGCCTGTCGATCGTCGCCTGCCAAAGGGAAGAATCTTCCCTCGGGCAGTCCACTCCGGCTCCCACGCCTCCCAGCCTGGTGGCGCAGGAAGACCCGCTGCCACCGGCGGCTCCCGAGATCTCGCCCATCCCCACGCAAGTGGTCCCTACGCGCGACCAGGCGACCCTGGAGCAGGCTCTCGCCGCCAATCCCCAGGACGTTCCAGCCCAGCGGGAGCTGAGCGCCCTGCTCTACGAGCAAAAGGATCTCGACCGGGCGGACGACCTCTTGATGTCCACCCTCGAAGTGGACCTCCCCGCCGGCATTGACGGCATCGTGGGGCGCACCGTGGCCTATGTGCGGGGAGGCGACCCGGACCGGGGCTTGCGCCTGCTCGACCGCGCCCTCACCGCCAAGCCCAAGGAGCCCCGGCTCCTCCTGCTGCGGGGGCGCTACCGTCTCCAGCGCCACCAGTGCGAGCGGGCGCTGAGCGACTTCGAGAGCGCCACCCGCTTCGATTCCAAGAACGCCGCCGCCCACGCCTTCGTGGGGCTCGCCCGCCTCTGCGTGGGCGAGAGCGAAGACGCGGCCACGGCCTTCCGGAGGTCGCTGGCGATCGATCCCGACCAGCCGGAGATCCGGAAGGCCCTCGCGGACGTCGCTGGGCCGTAGAAAACCCCTCACCCCCTGGCCCCCTCTCCCGGCCCGCCACCCACCCTGGCCGGGGAGAGGGGGGACGCTCCACGACCGTTTGGTGCCTTGTAGGGTGCGCTGTGCGCACCACGACGGTCGTTTTGGTGCGCACAGCGCACCCTACGAAGCGCCACCGTTTCAAAAAGGTCCCCTTCTCCCCGGCGGGTTGGGAGGAGGGCCGGGAGAAGGGACAGGGATGAGGGGTCTTCCGGCGGGTCCCCGCAGGAAATCCCCCCCTCGCGGGTTCCATTCACCGGAACGCATATCTCGAAGGAGGAATGCCGTGCATGGCGACACTCTGACTCGCAGGACCCTGTTCCGCTCGGCGGCGGGAGCGGCGGCCCTGGCCAGCCTTCCCGGCCTGGCCCTGACAGCCCGGCCCGCCGTGGCCTGGGCCGCCGCCAGCCCTGGCCCCAAGGCGCTGCCGCCGCTCGATCCCCTCGTCCATCTCGTCAACCGCATCACCTTCGGCTTGAACGCCGAGGATCTGGAGCGGGCGAAGGCGCTCGGCTTCGAGGGTTTCGTGGAGGAGCAGCTTCATCCGGAGACGATCGACGATACCGAGGTGGAAATCGCGGTGCGCGCCGGCTTCCCCACCCTGACGCTGTCCCCGGAACGGCTCGTCCAGCTGGAAAAGAAGGAGGTCATCCTGGAGCTCAAGGCGGCCACCGTCTACCGGGCGATTCACTCCCGCCGGCAGCTGTTCGAGATGATGGTGGATTTCTGGAGCAACCACTTCAACATTTACCACAAGGACGGGCAGATCGCGTACTTCAAAACGGTGGACGACCGCGACGTGGCGCGCCGCCATGCCCTGGGGCGCTTCCGCGACCTGCTGGGCGCCTCGGCCAAGAGCCCGGCCATGCTCCTCTACTTAGACAACGCCACCAACACCAAGGAAGGGCCGAACGAGAACTACGGCCGGGAGCTGATGGAGCTGCACACCCTGGGCGTCGACGGCGGCTACACCCAGGCGGACGTCGAGCAGGTGGCCCGCGCCTTCACCGGGTGGACGGTCGGCCGGGGCGGGCGCCGCACCGGCAGGGTGGGCACCTTCTTCTACAACGCCGCCAACCACGACGACGGCGCCCGGACGATCCTCGGCACCGTCCTCCCCGCCGGGCTCGGGCTCGGCCACGGCGAGCGGGTGCTGGACCTCCTGGCCGGCCACCCCTCCACCGCGAAGCTGCTCGCCACCAAGCTCGTCCGCCGGTTCGTCTCCGACGCGCCGCCGCCGGCCCTGGTGGACGCCGTGAGCCGCACCTTCACGCAGACCGGCGGCGACCTCCGCGAGACGATGAGGACGCTCCTCCTCTCCGCCGAATTCCGCGCCTCGGCGGACCAGAAGCTCAAGCGCCCGCTGGAAGTGCTCGCCGCCGCCGCGCGGACGCTGGGCTCCCAGGTCTCCGCCACGGCCGGCCGGCCTTTGCTCAATACGCTCGCGGGCATGGGCCAGCTCCCCTTCGACTGGCCCGCCCCCAACGGCTACCCCGACGCGGCCGGCGCCTGGGGGAACACCAACGGCCTGCTCAACCGCTGGAACCTCGGCCTGTCGCTGGGCGGCAACACGCTCCCGGGCGTGCGCACGGACCTCTCCTCTCTCTCCGCGGGCGTGCCCGGCGCGCCGCGCCCCACGGCCGCGGCGCTCACCGACCACCTCGTCCAGAAGCTCCTCGTGCGGCCCATTGAGGCGGCGGACCGCAACGCCATCGCCTCCTACGCGGCCAACGGCCTGTCCACCCAGACCCGCCTCACCCAACTCCAGGTCCAGAGCCGGCTCCCCGGCCTCGTGGCCCTGATTCTCGATTCGCCCTACTTCCAGTGGCGGTGAAAGGAGCGCTCGACATGAAACCGATCTCCCGGCGCAGCTTCCTCCGCAACGTGGGTCTCGGCACGGTGGGCGGCCTGACGCTGCCGGCCTGGTTCCCACGCCTCGCCTTCGCCGCCACCCCCTCGGCCCAGCGGGACGTCCTCGTCTGCGTCTTCCAGCGCGGCGGCGCGGACGGCTTGAACGCCGTCGTCCCCTTTGGCGACACGGCCTACTACACGGCCCGCCCCACCCTGGGGATCAAGGAGCCCTCCGCCACCGCCGGCTCGGCCCTGGACCTCGACGGCTACTTCGGCCTCCACCCCGCCCTCGCCCCCTTGAAGGAGCTGTGGGACGACGGCGTGCTCGCCTCCGTCCACGCCGCCGGCTCGCCGGACGACACCCACTCCCATTTCGACGCCATGGACTTCATGGAGCGCGGCACCCCCGGCAGCAAGGCGGTCACCACGGGCTGGATCGGCCGCCACCTCCAGACCCTGGACACGGGCAACGACTCCCCCTTCCGCGCCGTCGGCGTGGGCCGGCTCGTCCAGGCTTCCCTCCGCGGACCGGTACCGGCCACGGCCCTGCAGTCCATCGCCGACTATCACCTGAAGGGCCTCAAAGGCTCCGAAGCCGAGCTCGCCCGCTTCCAGGCGAGCCTCTCCTCGCTCTACCCGGGCGGCGACTTCCTCGACGGCCAGGCGCGGCAGACCTTCGAGGCCATCGGCACCTTGTCCCGGGAGGTGCCGGGCAACTACGAGCCGCAGAACGGCGCCGAGTATCCGGACTCTGAATTCGGCCTGGGGCTCCAGCAGGTGGCCCAGCTCATCAAGGCGGACCTCGGGCTGGAGGTGGCCTGCGTCGACATCGGCGGCTGGGACACCCACGCCGCCGAGGGCGGTCCCACCGGCGTCTTCGCGGGCCTCCTGGGCGACCTCGCCGCCGGTCTCCACGCCTTCTACGCGGACATGGGCGGCCGCATGGCCCGCATCACCGTCGTCACCATGAGCGAGTTCGGCCGCCGGCTCAAGGAGAACGCCTCCGGCGGCACCGACCACGGCCACGGCAACTGCATGTTCCTCCTGGGCGGCGGCATCGCGGGCGGCAGGGTCTACGGCGACTGGCCCGGCCTCGCCACGGAGCAGCTCTACGGCCCCGGCGACCTTGCCATCACCACGGACTTCCGTACCGTGCTGGCCGAAATCGTGGAGAAAAGGCTGGGAAACGCGAAAATTCCGGAGGTCTTCCCCGGCTTCAACCGCCCTGCGTCCCTGGGCGTGGCGAGAGCGTGAGCTCGATTCCTCCTCGGACCCCTCTCTCCTCCTGAGAGAGAGGGGTTTTTAAGCTGCTAGGGAATGGGGCAGTGCTGCCCTTCGTCCTGGGTATGGCAGCCCGTCTCCGAATCGATGTCCCGGTACTGCTGGAGCTTCGTGTTGGCCGACACTCCGGCCGCGAAGTTCGATGTGCCGGGCACGAACGTATCCGGAGCGCCATCACTGTCGGTATCGACCTTGATGAAGCCGGAGACGACGGGGGTGCCGGCGGTCCCACGGTTGCCCGTCCACTCCTGCAACCGGGCCGGCGGGAAGCGGAGCTGCTTGCGGATCTCCCAGACTTCCGTGGTTTCACGGCCGACGGGCACGAAGCTGATCTTGATGTTGACCGAGATCGGAGCGTAGAAACGGCCCCCCTTCTCGTTGTCGCGCACGATCCGCATGGTGGTGATCGGCTGCTCGCCGTCGAGGCGCACGAACGCCTTGAACTCGCCGCAGGCCGTCTTGACCGGAGTTACGCCCTCGAACTGCATGGCGCGCATCTGGAGACGCGTCGTGGCCACGCCCTTCTTGTTGAAGGCGGCGTTGTCGAGCCGCTGAAGGATCGTGTCGGCGTTGCCCACCGCGCCAGGCTGGCTGCTGGCGATGGGGATCCCCTTCATGACGATCCGGCCCGTGAACGGCGCGGAGCCGGGGCAGAAGAACCCCGCCGGAATGGATTCTTTGGAGAAATCGGCGAACGACGTGCCGTCTCCCGGCGTTCTCCAGAGATCGACTCCATTGGCGATGACGCGGTCGGCGGCCACGGCCGGGATCGCGAGCAGAAGGGCGAAAGCAACGATCGCGAGAACGGAAAGCTTCTTCATGAGACTCTCTCCTCTTAGATACAGAATTTGGGCTGGAGGGATGCAGAGACAGGCTGCCCCTGAAGCGCTTCAGGGCGGAGCGCGGGCTTGTGGGCAGGAACAGGGCAGGGCCAGCGGAGGACCGATACCGAACCTCCTTCAACTGTATAGGTGCAGGAATTCTGTTTTTGCGAGCCCGGGGAGAAAGCCGGCAACGGCGGCCTTGGGTGCCGCCGTTGCCGTCAAAGACTCACTCCGGGCAATGCTGCCCTGTGTATGAGGTGTGGCAGGGGTCTTGAGGCATCTTCACAAGAGGTGACCGGCCCGCCAGGAAATTCGACGTGCCGGGCAGGAAGGTGTCCGGCGTGCCGTTGCCGTCCGTGTCCACCTTCACGGAGCCATGGACGATGGGAGCGTCCCCGCGGTTTCCCGACCACCTCTGGAACCGGGCCGGCGGGAAGCGCACCTCCTGGCGGAGCTCCCTGACCTCCGTGGTCTCCCCGTCGACAGACGTGAACACGAACTTGACGTTGACCGAGATCGGGGCGGAGAACCGGCCGCCCTTTGCACTGTCCCGCACGATCTGCATCCTGGTGATCGGCTGCTCGCCGTCGAGCTGGACGAAGGCCTTGAACACGCCGCAGGACGTCTTGATGGGGGTCAAACCCTCGAACTGCATGGCCCGCATCTGGATGCGGGTGGTGGCCACGCCCCGTTTGTTGAACGTGGCATTGTCCAGGCGCTGGACGATCGTGTCGGCGTTGCCCAGGCCGCCCGGCTCGCTACTGACGATGGGGATGCCCTTCGTGACGATCCTGCCGGTGAAGGGCGCGGACCCGGGGCAGAAGAACCCGGCCGGAATCGGCTGCTGAGAAAAGTCGGCGAACGACGTGCCGTTTCCTGGGGTCTTCCAGAGATCAATTCCACTGGCGATGGCGCGGTCGGCAGCGACGGCCGGCAGCGCGAGAGCGAAAACCAGAGCAAAAATCGCCAATACCGAAAGCTTCTTCAAGAGCTTTCTCCTGTGAATTCTGACATTTATCTGAGAAGGCGGAAGGACGCTCTCTCCTCGGACGCTTCGAGGCGGAGCACGGCCCCCACATCTAGAGACTTCGATCGCGAACCTCATTCAACTCTATGGGTGCAGGATTTCTGAATTAGCGAGCCTGGCCCAGCCCGCCGCCGGCTCGCTGCTCCTTCTCGCCCGTCAACGGCGTCCTCGTGGATGGCGAGCGGCTGGAAGGGATCGGGGTGAAGCCGGACGTGCCCGCCGCGGAAGATCTCCCCTACTCCGAGGGGCGTGATCCGCAGCTCGAACGGGCCTTGGACGTGGCCGTGGAGCGCCTCAAAGCGTGTTGAGAAACTCCGCCATCGCCTCCCAGGCCTCCCGGCGGCCCAGGAGATCGTTGTGGGCGGCCCGCGAGACCGGCACCCAGCGGACAGGCCCGGCGAGGACGTTGGAGATCTCCAACCCCTGCTTCATCGGGATCAGGTCGTCCATCTCCCCATGGACCACCAAGGCGGGCACCGTGATCCGCCGAGCCGCCGCGCGGGAGTCGTAGTGTTCCTTGAGCATCATGCGGACGGCGACCTCCGGGAAGATCCCCCGGGCCACCTCGGCCAGCGTGGTCCAGGGAGACAGCGCGATCAATCCCCGGACGTCTTTCGGATGCCGGTCCACGGTCGCGATCGCCAGCGCCGCCCCGAGGGACCAGCCCGCCACCACCACCGGCCGGTCCGGATAGCGGCTCCTTGCCCAGGCCACGGCCGCGTCCCCGGCGGCGAGCAGCCCCTCTTCCGTGGGAGGTCCCGGGCTGCGGCCATAGCCCGGAAAGTCCGCCGCGAGAACGGCCACGCCCAAGCTGCCCATCTCCTCGAACACACCCGCCCAGCGGAGCGTCTCCAGGTTCTCGCCGTTGCCGTGGAAGAAGAGGACGACCGGTGCCGTCTCCGGCAGGTCCGGCGGCGTATAAAGCCAGGCCTGCGCGCGGTTTCCTGTAGAAAGGTCGAGCCAGACCTCTTCCAGGGGCGCGGGAGGGGGCGAGGGCACCGCGACGGGCGGCGCGGGATAAAGCATTTGGCGGGCGAAGGTTTCGAGCATGGCGGGCAATCCTATCGCGACCGCCAAGACGGTGACCCCGGCCACGACCGCGATGATTCTGCCCCGGGTCATGCCGAGCACTCATCCCCTCACCCGCTAGGTGCCGGAGGCCAGAGGGACATCAGGAGATGGACGACGAGAGGAATCAAGGCCACCAAGAGAAGGCTCTGGGACTTGTTGGAGACGTCCCGTTCCCGCCGCGCCCGGATCTCCTCGAGATCCCGGCGCAGAGCCTGGTCGGACCGTTCCATCTGGAGTGCCAGGGTATTGAGGTTTTCCTGTACGTTCATCAGGTCGGCTTCCTGCTCGCCCTGAAAGTCCCGGACCTGCTGCAGCGCGCTCCCGCCGCCGGACTCCCCCCGGCGCAGCACGGCACCGGGGAGAGGTTGATTGCCGGGCTGCTCCGCGGTTCTCTCCTTCGCAAGATCCGCCTGGTGCCGCTCCAGGGTCTCGACCAGGATTGTTCTGACCGTCGAGATAGAGGATGCTCGCCTCCGGGTCCCGGTCGTCCAGCGCCGAGACGATCCCGCTCTTCAGGAAGGGAAGCTCGCCGAATCCGGGCGGAGCCGGCGCGGAGCTCGTGGTCCCAAGGCCATAGGGATAGCCGAGGAAATAGACCTGCTGGCCCAGCGTCAACCCTCCGGAAGACGGCTCCAGAGGTAGGGTGATCGTGACCGGCCTGCCCAGGTCGAGGGCGGCGACGTCCACGACCTCCTTGGAGGGATAGATGGCGCGTACCCGGACCTTGCTCCACCGCCCCGCGATCCACAGCTCGACCTCTCCTTCGTTCCCGAAGTCCTTCAGGAGATGCCGGGCGGTGATCAGGTACTGCTTCCCGTCAACCTCGATCGTGAACGCCGAGCCCGTCGAACCGGCGGTCCGGATCCGCAGAACGCGATAAAGCACGTTCGACGTCGGGACCTGGGCCTGCGCGGCCACCCCGGCCAGACACCACAGCAGCAGAGCCGAAAGCGCCTTCCTCCTCATGGGCGCCATGCTATCAGGGGCGTGGGCGTTCCTGAAATGGAACTGGCCCGGTCAACGCCGGTCCAAAAATGAAACCCCTGAGAATCTCCAAATCTGCAAAGCTTTTCAAGACAAAGACTTGACGATCTCCTTGCATCTGGAACAACCCTTGCCCCAAGAGCCGTCCAGTTGGTGAACCTGAAAGGAGATTCCATGACGTTTCGACAGAAGTCTCTCGTCCACCCTGCACGTTTTATTGTTGTGGCTTGTGCGCTGGCTCTGTTTTTCGGAGGAAAAACCGCAGAGGCCCAAATCCGTACCCTGCAAATCCGTACCGTACCCGTCTCACCAGTGCCAGGTAATCCCATCGACAGCGGAACGGCCTTGCGCAATGCCCTGGCGGGAATTGCGTCTCCTTCCACAACGAATCGCTGGCTTGTGAAGGTCGAGCCGGGAATCTACGACATGGGGAACGTTTCTCTTCAAATGCGGTCCTGGGTGGACATCGAGGGTTCTGGGATCGGAATGACGATCATTACCGGCAGCCCTCTTGGGCTTTCCGCCACAGTTCACGGCGCAAATAACTCAGAGCTGCGCCTCTTGACCGTAGAAGCCGTGGGTACTGCCAATCCAGACGTGATTGCGATGGCAAATTATGACGGCGCATCTCCTCGAATCTACCGGGTGAAGCTCTCCGCCGTCGGACAGTTTCCACGGGGGATGAGAAACTTCAACGCAGCTCCACTGATTGAAGAATGTGAGATTCAGGCCACAAGCACGAGCACCACGAGCACGGATTCCTATGGCGTGGTCTTTGCCGGTTTTCCGCCAACCGCAGGCCGGAGCTCGATCCTTCGCACCAGGATCGCTGCCTCAGGTGCCAGAACCAACTATGGAGTCTTCATGACGAACAGCCAGTCTCTCACCGAGATCCGCGATTCGCGGATCGATGCTACTGGCGGGGTAAGCACCCATGGGATTTATGCCGTACCCTCGCCCAACTGGCAGTCCCAGGAGACCTTGCAGATCAGGAATACCGAAATCAGCTCCTCTGGAGGCAGCACCGCCTCGTATGGTATCAACCTGGACGGCGGGGCGTGGATGAGCCTTTCGATCCAAGTCAGCAAGGTCTGGGGGAATGGCTCTCCGACGGCCTATGGAATCAGGAATACGGGACCAGGCGCGACGATCTTGCAGGGGGCTTCGATCGTAGGTGCCACCCAGACCGTCCTGGCCATGGGAAACGCTTCGATCGCCAGCACGAATCTCAACGGCGGACCCGTAACGGCCGCAGGCTGGCTCGGTTGCGCAGGCGTCTGGGACGAAGCCGCCGTCTTCTATGCCCAAACGTGTCCTTGACGTACCAAAGCGACTATCAGGCCGCGGGCTCGAACATCGCGTGGAACCCCAAATGTCCGAATCTGCCCATTCGAGCCACTGCCACCGGTCCCGCGGCCACGTCGAAGGCGTCGAAAATCAGGAAGGCGCTCTCCCCCGTCTCTCCGTCGAAGCGCTGACAGATGACCGCTCCCCCACCCTCAGGGCTCGGCGCGAAGGCGGGCTCGCCACCCAGATGGTGGCCGGGCGAGGCCTGCCAGACGTCCACCCGGTTCGGATGGCTCCAATTGGCGTGGACGACCTGATCGAACGTCTTGCGGCCCGGCTGGCCGGTCTTCGAGATCCCCAGCATCCAGAAGTCTTCGTAGGGATGTCCCGCGAGATGGGGATCGATCGCGGGGAAGTCCGGAGCCTTGTCGTAGGAAATCTCGATGCGTTCCAGGAGAGTTTCCGCCGCAAGGTCCACGATGAGGCGGACGGGCCGGCCGGGGGCGACGCTGGAGAAGAGGTCGGCGACGTTGTACTGGTCGTAGACGGGCCTGTCGAGCTCCAGGACGTCTACGATGAGGCGATTGGGGTCCGCGGGATCCTCGAAAGCATTGATGCCGTGGAGGACGTAGCGGCTGCCGACGGGGACGGAGGCGACGGGCTCACCGGTCTCGCGGTCCACTACGAGGAGGCGGCTCCCCTTCTCCGGCTCCCAGCGGAGGGCTTCGAGGAGGGTGCCGCCCTCGCGGGTCAGGGACTCCATGTCCAGCCGGTAGGGTGCGAGGTAGAAGGCCACGTAACGGCCGGCGAAGAGGAAGTCGTGGAGGGAGCTGGGCTGATCGAGAGCCACCCTTTTCCTGTAGACGAGCCCGCCGCCGGCGGAGAAACGGTAGAGGTTGAGGCTGGGCTGGGTGGCCGAGAAGGAGATGCCGAAGTTGAAGAGGTCTCCCGTCTCCGGGTCGATCTTGGGATGCGCGGCGAAAGGTGACAGGGGGTTCAAGGAGCCGCCGAAGTTGTAGAGGCCGCGGGTCTCCAGGGTCTCGGGGTCCAGCTCCCAAGGCAGGCCCTGCTCGCCAAAGGCGAGGAGCGTGCCGGCGAAGGGGTAGATGCTGACGTTCACCGGCGACTCGAGCGCGATTCCCCGCACCAGGCGGTCGCCCGGAAAAGACGTGCCGAAGGTGCGGTAGAGGGCCCGGTCGGCCGCCTCCTCCTCCACCCACTTGGTGCCGCGCACGAAGCGGTTGGTGAGGCGGGCCCGGCCGTTTTCGAGACGTAGGGCGCAGGCCATGCCGTCGCCGTCCAGCCAGTGGCGATACCGCACGTCCCCCCGGAAGAACCGCGCGGGGCCGTTGAGGTAATAGGTGCCGCGGAGGAAGGAGGGAATCTCCCCCTCGACCTCCAGCGGCTGGTTCCCGCGCTCCTCGGGGATGGAATCGAAAGCCTTTTCGAGGCCCGGAGCGTGATCCATCACGACCGGGCTCCGGCCACGGCCTCCATCTCCTGGGGAGCAAGCTGGACCAGGCGTTCGGTCTTGAAGCGGGCCATGCAGGGAACGTCGAAGCGCCAGACGTACGTCTCAGACGTCTCTCGGCAGGCGGCTTCCAGGCGCTCGGCCATGCCGGCGGGATCGAACTGGAGGTCGTTGACGTCGATGCCGCGGATGAAGGCGGCATTGGTCAGGGCCCGGGGGTCGTCCAGCACGGCGGAGGCGATGTGGGCGGCGGTCCAGCGGGCGAAATCGCGGAGGTTCTCGAGCTGGTCGTCGAGGATCTGCTTGGCTTCCTCGAGCTCGACGCCGACCTTGTAGAACGTCAGCTCGGCGGCGGCCAGGGCACCGACTTCCGTGAATTCGAAGAAGACCGGCTCCGGAGAGTCCATCACCACGTTCTCCTTCTTCCACCGGTAGTAGGCGGCGAGAAGGCGGTGCATGCCGTGGTTGATCGGCCCGAGCTGGCTGAAGCGCCGGAGGAACGCCGGCAGGAAGGCCTGCTCGGTGAGCAGGTCGTTGATGAACGGAAAGACGTAGAAGGCGAAGTAGATCGTGAGCTCCCAGACGTAGCGCAGGGAGTAGCACTCCTGGTTTCCCAGGGTGCAGTAGCTGACCGCGAAGCTCGGGACGTAGGCTTCGTAGATCGCCCGCGCGAGCGGCTCGTAATACCGGATCTTGCTCTCCAGAGCCTTCTGGTCCCCGGTCAGGATGGCGTCCGCGACCAGCGTGTTGTAGGTCGAGATCAGGTCGCCGCCCGGGCTGTAGAGCGGATCGGTGAAGCGGCAGGCCTCGCCGACCAGCGCCCAGCGGTTGGGGGAGATCGTCTGGCCGTTGTCCAGGGCGAAGCTGGCAAGCCCCGAGTGGTGAAGAATCTTGCGCTTCGGCAAATCCCGGGCGTAAAGCGGATATTCGCGGCAGATCCATTCGACGAGCTTCTCCGGCGTGCAGACGTCCCGGAAGTTGACGTTGGCGGAATCGAAGACCAGGCCCAGGCTCGTCTTGCCGTGGAGGGGGATCTCCCAGAACCAATACCCCTCGCCACAGTAATGATTGGTGGCGAGAAACGTCGGGAAGTGCCCCAGGGCCGACCGTTCCTTGCGCACGCGGATGGCCTTGCGGTCGAGGTTGGTGATCTTTTCAGGATCCAGGAGCCCATCCACCCAGAGGAACGAGGAGCCGTGTTTGATGGGGCTCGGGCGGTTGAGCTCCTCGCGCTTGACCAGGAAGCGATTGCGGCCGGAGGCGTCCACCACCCAGCCGGCGCGGCCGGTGACCTCGGCGCCCGCCACCTTGAAACGGAAGGCGTGCGGGCTCTCGCCACCGTCTTCCGCCAAGTCCACGTGCAGATCGGTGGTGGGATTGACGAGCTCGAAGTTGGGGCACTCGCGGTTTTTCTCCAGAACCGCGGCTTCGAATACGTTGCGATCGAGCTGATAGGTGGCGATATTGGAGATCTTTCGGATGAAAGACTGGCTGAGATCTTCCCAGACCTCGCCACCGCGCTGGGTCTTCCAATAGAAACGGAGGTTGTACTTGAGGAAGTGCTCCCGCAAGAGGTGCTCTTCCATTTCGAGCACGCGGGAGTAGTAGTAGCCGCTCACCTGGACCGTGGCCTCCCCCACTTTCTGCTTGGGGGACGGGATCTCGGCCTGGCGGTCGAGCATCAGGATGCGGATTTCCGGCCGCGAGAGCAGGAGGTGGCGGGCCAACGTGAGGCCCGCCAGTCCGGCGCCGATGATCAGGACATCCACTTCACGAACGTTCTGCTCTTCCATCTTTGACATGTCCCCTTCCTCCCTCTCCCGAGGGTCGCTGGTGTTAGGCGTCGCGACCCTTCCCGGCGTTTCATCGGACTGGTTGCTCAAAAAGTCCTGCCCACCGAAAGGTAGGGCTCGCGGTACCTCCGGGCGGACTCACCCCAGAGCCACTGGTTGTAGCCGACCTCCAGACTGGTGCTCTTGTACAGCGGAATGATGAAACCGGCGCCGGCCCGGAAGATGCTGGCGTCGTTGAAATTGGTGGTGGCCGAGACGCCGAAGCGGTCGTCGGGCTCGCGCGGCGAGTCGTTGCCGGCGCTGCCGACGTAGTTGATCATTCCTTTGACGGCGATGCCGTGCCACGGAAGCGGATAGCCGACCTCCGCGTAGACGGGGATGGCATCGGCCGGAGAGCCCTCCCGCCAGGTGTAGCCGGTCTCCAGGTTGATCCAGCCCGCGCCGTCGCGGTAGGAGTGGCTCACGAGATAGGACAGCGTGTAGTCCCTCTTGAGCAGGCCGCGCCACTCGGGGCTCACCCCCCGCCGGTTGCCCTGGGCGTCGAAGAGATAGCGGTTGTAGGCACCCGGCAGGTCATAGAAATACGGCGTCCGCAAGGTGCCGGCCACGGCCATGGGCCAGTCCCCCTGGGCCACGGCGTACTTGAGGCCAAACCAGGCGTCGGACAGGCCGGCGTTCTTCTCCAGGTCCGCATGGGGGCCTTCGAGGCCATAGAGATAGGTCCCCAGGAACCGCACGGAGAGCCGGGGGAGCAGCCCCGCCTCTCCGGAGAGGTAGACGTACCGGAAGTCGTGGTAGGTGATCACCCTCCGGCCTTCGAACGTCGTGAGGTTCGTAAACGTGTCGCCGCTGCGGTTCCAGGAGGTGCTGGCCGTCTTGCGGCTGTACCCCAGTTGAACGTCCCCATCTCCCGGCTTGGGCACCCAGGCACCGCCGCAGACACCGGCGGCCGGCAGAGCGAGAAGCAGAATGAGGGTAAAGCCGATCGTCTTGAGAGCTGCTGGCATCGATGCCTCCACGTCAGAGCCGTTCCGGTGCGCACAGCCCCCGCCGGCTAAGTCTTCGGGTCCGTCAGTTGCTCAACCAGGCATAGGTTATCCCAGCTCCGCCGAGCTTCAGCCACGCCCCGCAGGACCGTCCGCGCGACATTCTGGGCGGAGACGATCACCGGCGTGATGCCGCCTCCGGGCTGCGTCCAGTGACCCACGCAGTGGAGTCCGCGAATCGCCGTCTCGGGGGCCGGCCTCCCGGCACCCAACTGTTCGGGTGACATCTCCCAGCCCAGCATGGCTCCCTGGTGGTTCAGGGTGAACCGCCACGAGGTGCGCGCGGAGGCGCTGGACCTCACGGCGATCCGCTTGCCAATGCCGGGAAGGACTCGCTCGAGATTGGAAAAAATGAACGATTCAATGCCGAGCTTGTGCCGGGGCCAGTCCTCGATGGCGCCGTAATCCAGCTCGAGGACCTTCTGAACGATCAGGATCTGCTCGCCGCCCGGCGCCATGTCCGGCTCGTAGAGGGTGGGGGCGAAGAGCTTGAAGCGAAGGGCGTCGAGCCCCACCCGGTCCATGTCCCAGGAATCCCAGTAGTAACCCTGGGCTTCCTCCAGGACGTCCGCCGGCACCCCCTTCAGGCCCAGGTGGGTGAGCCAGCAGGGAAAGGTGGCCCGCAACCGGCGGACGGGCTCGACGGCCTCCGGAGGCAGATGCTCGGGCCCCACGAGCTTTTCCAGGGTCAGCAGCAGGTCGGCGTTGGAGACCACGGCCTCCGCCCGCACCATGACGCTCTGGCCGGAGAGCGGGCCGCGCAGAACCTCGACCTCGACTCCGCGGGCCACGCCGTCCTCAATGACGATCCGCCGGGCCATGGCACTCATCAGGATGTGCCCGCCACGCTCCTCGAAGCAGCGGGCCAGGTCGTCCGCGAAGGCCTGCGAGCCTCCCTTCGGGTAGTAATTGCCCAGGAAGTAGGAGAGCCGCAGCATGGAGTCGAACACGAACGAGGTGCGTCCCGGTGGCGAGCCCCAATGCGGGCAGTCGGCCGTCAGCAGAAGCTTGAGCTTGGGATCGCGGAACCAGCGGTCGAGCGCCTGCTTGACGGTGAGGTCGCGGTAGGCGGCCAGACGGGGCGTCTGCTCGATCGGCCGGCCGCGAAAGTAATGGAGCAACCCCAGGAGATAGGCCTCGCGCACGGCCGTGAAGAAGTCGTCGAGGGCGCCCGCTTCTTCCGGGAACTCCGCCTTGAGCTTCGTCAGGTAGACGTCCAGATCCGCGGGCACGGCGAAACGTGTGCCGTCCGGAAAGTGGAAGGTGTCGACCGGGTCCATCTTCACCCAGCCGGTCTCGACGCCCAGATCCCCCAGCAGGCGGCCCGTCAAGGTCTCGGGATTGCCGAGCAGCGGATAGAAATGAGTGGCGGCGTCGAAGGTGTAGCCGCCCCGGCGGAAGGTGCTGCAATAGCCGCCCACCATGTAGTGCTGCTCCAGGAGCAGCACCTTCGAGCCCGCCCTGGGCCAGCAGGTTCGCCGTGATCAGGCCGCCGATGCCGGCGCCGATCACCACGGCGTCGTAGGACCGGTCCGGCAGGCGGCGCAGGCCGCGGAAGGGGCGCTTCACACCTGTCTGTCCTCCCCCTCTCCCGGGGAGGGTGGGAAAGAGGGGGCGGGAGAGGGGGCCGGGGGGTGAGGGTCCGGCCGGTTCCTTCCGTACGTTTCGTGGGCATGGACGAACTCGCCGCTCGCGATGGCGCCCGCCATGGAAAGCTCGCCGGCCAGCAGGGTGGCGGCGATGATCTCGGCGAGCTTCGCGGCGTTGCCCGCCCCGGCGCAGCCGAGCATCTCCAGGCACTCCCGCGCCGTGCCCAGGCCGGTGCCGCCCCCGACCGTGCCCAGCGTGAGGGCCGGCAGGGTGACGCTCGCGTAGAGGTCCCCCTCGGGCAGCACCTCGAACGAGGTGATCCCCACGGCGCAGTTGGCGACGTTGGCGACGTCCTGGCCGCAGGCGATGAAGAGGGCCGTCAAACCGTTGGCGAAGTGGCCGTTGTAGCCCAGAGTGCCCGCCTGGAGGTGGCCGATCACGGTGCGGTGCCACAGGTCGGCGATCCCCGCGGGGGTGGTGTCCAGGTAGGCGCGCACGATCCGCGGCGGCAGGCGCACTCCGGCCACCACCTTCTTGCCCTTGCCGCCGGCGAAGAGCGAGCCGCTCGCGCGCTTCTCGGACTCGGCGCCGCTGAAGATGATACCAGCGGCCGGCATGCCCCTGCTCCACCAGCCAGCGGCAGGCGTGGTCGGTGGCCTTGACGATCATGTTCATGCCGTGGGCGTCGGCCGTCGAGTAGACGAAATGAACGACGACCTCGCGCCCCACGGGCTGCGGCTCCACCCGCAGCAGCCGGCCGTGGCGGGTGGTGGACTCGGCTTCGCGCCTTCAAGGCGCTCGAACAGAGCCGGCAAGCCGCGGGCGAACGTCGGCCGCCTCGGCCACGCCGTCGAACAGGAAGACGGGCGAGACCCGGTTCTCGTCCGCCAGCAGATGAGCGGTGGCCCCGCCGGCCCGGGTGATGGCCACCATGCCGCGCTCGTAGGAGCGCACCAGCGCCCCCTCGGTGGTGGCGAGCGGAACGTAGAAGGAACCCTTGGCGTGCTCGCCCGCCACCAGCAGGGGACCGGCCACGCCGAGCGGCACCTGGACGGAGCCGACGGGTTCTCGATGTTGCCCCGCATGTCTTCGCTGGGAACCGTCGAGGCGCCGACGTGCGTGAGCCGCGCGCCCGTCCGCTCCTCCACCCAGCGCCGCCGGGCCTCCACGGCCTCGGCGCCGTACCCCTCGTCGAAGCGGGGAACGAGCTCTGGACGGGGCGGACTGCCCGGTTCGCCGCTCACCCGTTCGCTCCGGGAGCGCCCAACAGGAGGGCGTAGGCATGCCCGTCCGCCGACAGCGCCGTGGCCAGGGCGCGCCGCACCGGCACGTGCCGGGTCTCTGCCGTGGACGCCCCGCAGGGGAAAACCAGCGTCGAGGTCGAGCCCCGGGATCCCCGGCAGGGCGCCGTCGCCGAGCGTTCCCAGCAGGGCCACGGCCTGGAGGCCGCCCGAAGCGCCGAGGGCCTCTCCCAGCAGGGATTTGATGGCCGTGACGGGGAGGTCCGCCGCGTGGGATCCCAGGGCCTCCGCAACGCCGAGAGCCTCCCAGAGGTCTCCGTCCACACTGCCGTTGGCCGAGACGCTCAGGACGTCGACGCCTTCCGCTCCGACCCCGGCGTCTTCCAGGGCCAGGCGGACGGCCCGGGCCACGGCTCCGGCCGAGTCCTCCCGCGTCCTCCGGGGAGCGAAGGCCGCTCCGTGCCCCAACACCTCGGCCAGCACCGGCACGCCCCGGCCTTCCGCGCTCGCCGCGTCTTCCAGCAGGAGAAGAGCGGCGCCCTCGGAGAGAGCGAAACCGTTGCGCCGTGGATGGAAGGGGATGGGCAAATCCTCGCCATCCCCCTGAGCCCCGCCCAGGCGGCCGGCCCGGAAGTGGCCCAGGAAGGATTCGAAGCAAAGCTCCTCCGCGCCGCCCGCGAGCAGCGCGGAGGAGCGCCCGGCGCGGATCAGGTCCGTGGCATAGGCGAGCGCCGCCAGCCCCGAGGCCTCGCCGGCCGACACGGTCGAGTTGAAGCCGCTCAGGCCGTACCAGATGGCCGCCTGCCCGGCCGCGGCGTTGATGACGCTGTTGGCGAAGTCGAACGGGCTCGCGTACGACGGCCCGAGCTGCATCGCCCCGGCGGTCGAACTCCGCGATGGTCTTGACGCTGCAGAAGGTGGTGCCGAGGACCAGCCCCAGCTCGGTCTCTTTCATCGCAGCCAGAGCCGACAGCACCGCCGCGTCGTCCGCGGAGTCTTCCGCCAAATAGCCCGCCGCCTTCAAGGCCTGCCCGGCCGCCACCAGCAGCAGGCGCGAGGTGCGGTCGATGGGCCGCAGGTTGCGCTCCCCCAGGTAGTCGCGCGGCTCGAAGGGACGGATTTCGCCACCCTGGTGGCAACCCAGCCCTTCGGTCGAAAACAGCTCGATGGGCTTCAAGCCGTTACGCCCCTCACAGAGAGCCGCGTGCAGCCCGGCGGGCGAGTCCGCCACGCACGAGAGGACCCCGGCCCCCGTGACCACGACACGCCGGTCTCCGGCCCGATTTCCCGTCATCGCCGTCATCACCGTCATCGCCGTCATCGTCAGGCCTCGTGCTTGCGCAGGATGACGGAGGCGTTGTTGCCGCCGAAGGCGTAAGCGTTGTTCATGGCCAGACGCGACCCGGTGGTCGCCGCGCCTCGTTGGGCACGAAGTCCAGATCGCTCCGTCCGGCTCCTCCAGGTTCATCGTCGGCGGAATCCGGTCCTCGGACACCGCCAGGGCGCACACCGCCGCCTCGATGGCCGAGGCCGCGCCCATGGTGTGGCCGATCATCGACTTGATCGAGCTCATGGGCGTCCGCCGGGCCGCCTCGCCGAAGACCCGCTTGACGGCCAGCATCTCCAGCCGGTCGTTGGTCGGCGTGCCCGTGCCGTGGGCGCTGACGTAGCTGACGTCCCCGGGGGCGGCGCCGCTGTCCGCGAGCGCCCGCTCCATGGCCCGGGCCGCGCCCGCCCCTTCCGGATGAGCCGCCGTCATGTGGTGGGCGTCGCACGACAGCCCGTAGCCCGGCCAGCTCGGCATAGACCCGCGCTCCCCGCGCCAGCGCCCGCTCCAGCGGCTCCAGCACCAGCACCGCCGCGCCCTCGCCGGGAATCATCCCCTTGCGGTTGCGGTCGAACGGCTGGCAGCGCTCGGGGGCGATGGCGCCCAGCCGGTGGAAGCCCGTGTAGGTGATGCGCGAGAAGGCGTCCGCGCCCCCGGCCAGCATCAGGTCCGCCCGGCCGGCGCGCAGCAGGTCGACCGCGTGGGCGATGGCGTAGTTGCCGGCCGCGCAGGCCGTGGGGATCATCAGGTTGGGACCCGACAAAACCCAGCTCCCGCGCGACGTGGGCGGCGATCATGTGGCACGGGTAGAGGGAGATGAACTCCGCTCCCACCTGGTCCAGGCGGCCTGCCAGGAAGTGGTCGTCGAACTTCTCCACCTCCCGCGGCTCGCCCGACGTGGTGCCCATGACGATGCCGGCCCGCTCCGGCGCCAGCGCCTCGGCATCGAGCCCCGCGTCTTCCAGGGCCTGCCGGGCGGCGGCGATGGCGAGCAGCGAGGCCCGCCCCAGAGATGCCGGCTCGTGCCGGCGCACCCAGGGAGCGGGATCGAACCCCTTCACCTCCGCCCCCAGGTGGGTGGTGAAGGCCCGCGTGTCGAACGACTCCACGGGGGCGAAGCCACTGCGGCCCGCCAGCAGGCCGTCCCAGACCTCCTGGCGGCCGGTGCCGATCGGGGTGACCAGGCCCAGGCCGGTCACCGCGATCGTGATGCGCGTCTTCACGCCGGCACCGCCTTCGGCGCCAGCTCGGAGAGCCGCTGCTCGACCAGAGACACCATCGCCGGCAGGCTGTCGACCTCCTTGTAGCGCTCGTCCGGCAGCTCCAGCTTGAAGGCAAGATCGACGTCGACCCCGATCTCCAGCAGAGAAAGGGAATCAAGCTTCAGCTCATCCCGCAAGGTGGCGTCGTCGTTGATACGGGTCGGGTTCAGGCCGGCCACGTTGGCGATGATCTGCTTGATACGGGTGCGGATTTCCTCTGCGTTGTCGGTGTTCACGCTTTCACTCCTCCAAAGAATGGACCGGCGGCCTTGCGGCCGGCGGTCCGTTGTCCCCTCACCGCGATCTCGCGCGGCTCCGCCAGCAAACCCAGGTCAGAGGAAAGCCTCACGGCCTCCCGCGGTTCAGAATCCCGCTGAGCCTCCATCCTCACCGCCGTCTCCGATCGTGGTGTTGGTCGGCGATAATGAGTCGCAACGTCTTCTCCATTGACGGTCGGGTTCGCTCCCTGGAACCGCAGGCCCAGTCCGTCAGGTTAGGCGCGTGGATCTCAGCATCGTTACATAGCACCTAATCTATCAGTACGGGGCCGAAAGATCGCCATCCTCCGGCGGGAGCGGTTCAGAAAGGGTCCAGCCGGCAGAGCAGGGCTCCCAGCCCCCAGAGCAGGCCCGCCACCGCCGCGCCCACGCTCTCCACCAGAACCCGTCCCAGCCAGACCAGCGCCCCCGCAGCGCCCCAGAGCAGAAGCCAGAGCCCCACCGGCAGAGCCCCCAGCCCTCCCAGAAGCCATAACCAGGCCGCGGGCCGCGGGCTTGCGCCATCGCTCGCGCCATAAAAGCAACGGCAGGCCACCGGGGTGCTCGCCGCGAGCTTGCGCCAGAACCGCAGCTCACTCGACGCCGCCGCGAGCCCGGCCGCGCCGGTCTCAATGGCCTCCGGATGCGCACCCACGAAGGTCTTCTCGAACCGGCTGCGCCGCTTGCCAGCCAGCACGTAGGCGTCTTCCTCCATGGGGTGCCCGTGGTAGCGGAAGCCGTTCGACGCCGCGCAAGCCAGGTAGAGCAGCAGGAACGGCCGGAAGGGACCTACTCCCCAGCCCGCCTCCTGCGCCTGGAGCGCGTGGTAAGCCTCGTGGGCCAGCGTTCCCAACCCTTCCACGCTCTCCGGCTGCCAACGGTGGGACGCCACGTACACCCGCGTGCGGCGGGGTGCCAGCAGGGCCGGCAGGGTGATCGCCACGGCGCCCGCGAGCCGCAGAAAATGCGGCAGCCCCAGGTGGAACGTCACGGCGTTCAGGTCGAGCCCGGGATACAGCGAGCCCAGCACCCTCCGAGCCCCTTCCGGCAGCGCCACGCGCGGCGGGAAGAACCACTGCCAAATCTCCCGCCCGCGCTCCTGGAGAGCGGTACCGATCCCCATGTCCTATTTCTTGGGCGGCGCGTAGGTGATGCGGTAAATGGCCCCCGCCGCGTCGTCCGACACCAGCATCGACCCGTCCGGCAGCACCTCCACGTCTACCGGCCGCCCCCAGTTGTCGCCGCCCGCGGCGAGCCAACCCTCGGCGAACGGCTCGTAGGAGACGGCCTTGTTCCCCTCCAGGCGCACCATCATCACCCGGTAGCCGAGCGGCTCCGAACGGTTCCAGGAGCCGTGCTCGGCGAAGAAGATCTGCCCGCGGTACGGCTCCGGGAACATCGTCCCCGTATAGAAACGCAGGCCGAGCGCGGCCACGTGGGGGCCCAGGAGGATGGCCGGCGGCACGAATTCCGAGCACGGGCGCTTCTTGCCGAATTCCGGGTCCGGGATGTTGCCGCCATGGCAATAGGGGAACCCGAAGTGCAGCCCGGCCTTGGGGGCATGATCCAATTCATCCGGCGGACCGTCGTCGCCCATCCAGTCCCGGCCGTTCTCCGTGAACCAGAGCTCGCCCGTCGCCGGATGCCAGTCGAACCCCACCGTGTTGCGGATGCCGCCGGCGAAGATCTCCGGCTTTCCTCCCTGAGGCCCCCCTTCGGGAGAAATCCGCGTGATCGTCGAGAAGATCGGTTCCTTGGGATCGCAGACGTTGCACGGCGCGCCCACGGGGACGTACAGCTTGCCGTCCGGGCCGAAGCGGATGAACTTCCACCCGTGATGGGTCTCCTTGGGATAGGCGTCGGTCACCACCACCGGCTTCGGCGGGTCCTTCAGCCGGCCGTCGATGCCGTCCAGCCGCAGGATGCGTGAGATCTCCGCCACGTACAGGGCGCCGTCCTTCCATGCCACGCCGTTCGGCGAATTGAGGCCCGAGGCCACGGTGTGGACCTCGTCCGCCCGGCCGTCCCCGTTGCCGTCCACCAGGGCGTAGACCTTGCCCGCCCCCCGCGTCCCCACGTACAGGATCCCCTTCGGCGAGCGCGCCATCGAACGGGCGCCCGGCACCTGGTCGGAAAACAAGGCGATGGAGAAACCCGGCGGCAGCTTGATCCGGTCCAGCGGCAGCTTGGAACCGGCCCCGCCTCCGCTCGGCCCCTGCGCCTGGCAGGCGGCGGACGCGGCAAGGAGCACCCAGGCAAAAAAGAGCTGCGGCTTTGGGATCGTCATGGTCACTCTCCAAGCGCTAGGACGCAAGATCGATGTTCATCCTCTGATTGCCGAAGCTGCTCTCGATCTCCACCGCCAGGGCCACCTCGTCCCCCGGCCGTACGGGAACGCGCCGCGAGAAGATCCGCAGGTCCCAACCCCAGTGCGTGAGCGGAGAGAACGGTGACGTCGTGAGGCGGATCGTCTCGTCCAGGTGCGCCCGGAAGAAGAGGACGATCCCCACCAGCGTCCCCTCGGTCTTGATCTCGAGCGAGGCCGAAGCCGGCCGGCCCACGATGTCCAGGTCCCCTGCTTCGAGATCCAGGTCCATGAGCCGAAGCTCTTCCGACAGCACCTTGCGGTCGAACGACTTCTCGCCGAGCCACGACCGGCCCCGGAGCGGACGCGAGGTGAAGCTCTCCACCGCCTGGACCACGGGGCCGAAGTCGAGCCCGTGGAGGCCCGAAAGCTCCCGTGCCCGGGCGATTGCCAGGGCTGCCTCGTGCCGCGGGTCCTCCGTCCCTTCGATCCCCAGGCAGCAGATCTCCAGCCGCCGGGGCAACATCCGGCCGCCCGGCTTCAGCAGGCGGCGGCGGGCGTCGACCAGCACCGGCAGGAGGTTCTCGTCGAACGGATCGACACCCAGGATTTCGTGGATCAGCACGTCGGCCGGCTCGTCCAGGTTGGCGTTGCGGCTGTTGGCCACCTTGAGCTCGATCACGTCCGAGCAGCCGTTGGCCTCGAACATCGCCGCCGCCGTTTCCGACACCTGGCTCTCCTCGATGGCGATCACCTTCGAGGCTCCGGCCTTGGCCGCGAACAAGGAGAGGATCCCCGTGCCGCACCCCACCTCCACCACCCGCTTGCCCGGCGCATGCTTCTCGATCGCCGCCCGGTACGCCATCACCCGCACCGTGTCCCGCAGCATCCCCACGTGGTTGGCGGCGGCCCCGAAACCCGTCGACACCAGCGAAGGCGCAGGCTCGCCCCCCGTCGGCACCAGGAGGCTCTGGTCGATCATGGCCCCCACGAACTGGCCGAAACCGTCCTCCTCGATCTCCCACTCCTCGCGCAGCTTCTCGAAAGCCGCCCGCGGAGTGAGGCCCGCGGCGAAGGCCAGGAGCACCGGCAGCGCGTCCGCATCCAGATCATAGGGACGGCGGGAAAGCGACGTCGCGGCCACCAGCTTCCCCAGCCGGGTGACCTCCAGCGTCAAAGACCGCGAGACGACGTACGACACGTCCCATTCCATCCGTGCTTCCTCCTTGGCCGCCATTACTTTACGTGAGGATCAGCTCTACGTGAGGATCAGCCCCACGCCCACCGCCATCAGGAGCACCGCCAGCAGCTTGGCCGCCGTCACCACCTCGCCGAAGAAAATCCTGCCGGAAATGAGCGCCATGACGTTGCCGATGCCGCGCTTCAGCGTCTCCACCGTGCCCACGTAGACATGAGGAAGGGCCAGAAACTGGAGCCCCAGAGCCGCCGAGCTGACGAACAGCGCCAGCACCAGCAGCCCCGGCGAGGTCCGCACCCGCCGGACGTCCCCGAGCCGCCCCTGCACCAGGAGCACCACCAGAACCCCGGCCGCCACCCCCAGGTTCGAGACCAGCCCATGGAACGCCGGCGGCGCCAGCCCAATGGCCATCTTGTCCAACGGAATCGTCATCGACCAGCACAGCGCCGTCGCCGCCACCATCAAGGCGCCCTTCAAGGCCCCCCCATGCGGAGAAACCTCTCGCGGCTGCCAATGAAGCCAGACCGCCCCGGCGATCACCAGGAGAATCCCGAGAACCCCCTGCCCCGAAGGCCGCTCGCCCAGAAGGGGGATCGCCAGCAGCGTCGCGAAAGCCGGCGTCAGCGACAACAGCGGCACCGTCACCGACAATGGCGCGATCCGCATCCCCTGAAGCAGCAAGAGGTTGGCGGCGATGTTGAGCAACACCGATCCCGCTGCGGGTAACCAATACCCCGGCTCCAGCCGCACCGGCCCATCCAACATCACCCAAACCGCGAACAAGGGCGCCGCCCCCGCCGTCAACAGGAACACCAGCGCCACCGGCGGAATCTCCTTCACCAACATCTTCCGCAACAGGTCAAACCCCGCCCAACCGAGGCTGCTGGCCACCACGAGCAGAAGAGGGATCAGGGGGATCGACACGCGAGGAGGAGTCTATCCTGAGCGGGGAAATCCCAGGAGTTACTTCAGAACAATCCTGCTACCGATGCTCGCTATGGATAACCTTAATTTCCAGTCCTGAAGAAATTGCCTCCGGCGTGCTCGGGAACGACGGCTTGCGGTCCTGAAGATCTTGGAGGAAGAGATAAAGGCGTCAACGCCACGGCGCCTCCACCCTCCTCCAGAGGATCTCATCCGCAAGGATCGAGAACGCTGAACCTACCTGCATCGGCTCGCGACCGCCACGCTGAGCCCGGAGGGCGTCCTACTCCTAGCCCAGGGTGCAACCCTGGGTGGCGGCGGATCGCCGCCACCGGATAACCCCGCTCCTACCGTGACCCGCTCCTAACCGGGATAACCCGTCCCGGCGCAGGGGCCTGGATCGATGGGGATGGGGCGGGATGGGGCGGCGGGATCCTCGGACGTTCCCAGGGTTGCACCCGTCCCCCTCGATCCACGAACCTCGTGCCGAGGCGGTCATCGGTGGCGGCGATCCGCCGCCACCCAGGGTTGCACCCTGGGCTACAGGTAGGACGCCCTCCCGGGCTCACGTTTCAGGACCAGTCGAGGCCACTCCCCCGACTTCCGCTAAACTTCCCCACTCGAAGCCGCCTCTCCCGTCAGCCCCAGAAGGAAGCCTCCCCATGAACCTCACCCCCGAGATCGTCGCGGACATCCTGGTACGCCAGGGCTACATCACCACCGAGCAGGGCGAGACCATCCGGCAGGAGGCCAAGGCCATGCCGTCCCGCATGCGGTCGGCCGCCGCCTACGAGCAGAAGGCCGTGGCCTATGAGCTCATCGGCCAGCTCCGGCTCCCCAACGGCCGCGACTCCGGCGCTCCCATCTCCGAGATCGACATCGCCCAGGCCATCGCCAGCGACGCCAAGCTCGAGCACGTCCGCATCGACGCTCTGAACCTCAACGCGGACCTGATCGAGTCCAAGATGTCGCGCCCGTTCGCCAAGCGGCACCGCATGATCCCTCTCGACATGGGCAACGGCCGGCTGCGGGTGGCGCTGCGCCAATCCCCTAGACATCGAGGGGATCGACTCCTTCAAGCGCATCGCCGGCCGCGACGTCGAGTTCGTCGTCGCCTCCGAGCCCGACATCCTCAAGGCCCTGACCGAGTTCTACGGCCTGCGCCACTCGGTCAAGAAGGCCGAGCGCGACCTGACCTCCGGCATCGACCTCGGCAACCTCGAGCAGCTCGTCCGCATGAAGAGCGAGACCGAGATCGAGTCGTCCGACCAGCACGTCGTCAACGCCGTCGAGTTCATGCTCCAGCACGCCTTCGAGAGCCGGGCGAGCGACATCCACATCGAGCCCAAGCGCGAGGACAGCCTCATCCGCTTCCGCATCGACGGCGTGCTCCACGACATCCAGAAGATGCCCAAGATCGTCCACGCCGCCGTGACCTCCCGCATCAAGACCATGTCCCGCCTGGACATCGCCGAGAAGCGCCGCCCCCAGGACGGCCGGGTCAAGATGACCCGCGCCGGCCGCGAGGTCGAGCTGCGCGTCTCCACCCTCCCCGTGGCCTTCGGCGAAAAGCTCGTCATGCGCATCTTCGACCCCCAGGTCGTCATGCAGGACCTCGCCGGCCTCGGCTTCTATCCGGACGAGCAACAGACCTTCAACGACTTCATCACCCGTCCCCACGGCATCATCCTGGTCACCGGCCCCACCGGCTCGGGCAAGACCACCACCCTCTACTCGGCCTTCAAGACCATCTGCACGCGCGACATCAACGTCACCACCATCGAGGACCCGATCGAGATGGTCCACCAGGACTTCAACCAGACCGAAGTCCAGCTCAAGGTGGGGATCACCTTCGCCGCCGCCCTGCGCCACATCCTGCGCCAGGACCCGGACGTCATCATGGTCGGCGAGATCCGCGACGCCGAGACCGCCCAGTACGCCATCCAGGCCGCCCTCACCGGCCATCTCGTCTTCTCCACCCTCCACACCAACGACGCGGCCTCCTCCATCTCCCGCCTCGTGGACCTCGGCATCGAGCGCTTCCTCATCAGCTCCACCCTCGTCGGCTCCATGGCCCAGCGCCTCATGCGGCGCATCTGCCCTCACTGCATCACCGAGAGGCATCTCGAGCCGGACGAAGTCTCCGCCCTCCGCCTCTCCGTCCCCCCCGGCAAGCGGGTCAAGGTCAAGGAAGGCGTCGGCTGCTTCGAATGCCGCAACACCGGCTACCTCGGCCGCACCGGCATCTTCGAGATCATGCCCCTCGACGAGGCCGTCAAGAACCTCATCATCCAGGGGAGCGACTCCCCCGAGATCAAGCGCGAAGCCACCAAGAACGGCATGCGGACCCTCCGCCAGTCCGCCCTGCGCAAGCTGGCGGAGGGGATCACGACGTTCGAAGAGGTGGTGCGGGTGACGGGGCTGTAACCCCCACGCCACCCGCCCACACACGAAGTCTGAAGGGACGAGCGGCCACCCTCGTCCCCACCAGTCCATCAGTTGTCAAAGAGCCACCACGATTTGGATTCGGAATCGATGATTCCGGTCTCCAAGCTCCGAGATGATTCGCCTCAAAATTTGATTTGTCAACTGAAATTTCCGTTGCTGCAGCTGGTGACGTCATTTTAAAAATCGAATCCACTGGATTCTGGAATGGAAACCATTACACCTGGAATAAAAATCTGAACAGCCTGGCGGCTACGGCCGCCAGGCTGGGGAACGACGCGAAGCGAGGGAAAGGATTTCCGCGGATCAGCGGTAGACCGTGACGAAATCCGAAAGGGTGTTGCCCGACGGCCAGGCGTCGTAGCACGTGCCGCCGTAGCGGTAGGAGCGGTTGGTCACCGTGCGGTGGATCGTTCCGCACTGGCCCGTGCCGTTCCAGGTGCGGCAGGAGTAGCCGTAGCCGTCGTACGGGAGGTAGTAGGATTCCGTTCCCGTGCACCCCGTGCCCGTGAAGTGGCTGATGTAGGTACCCTGGTTCGCCACGCAAGAGGACTCTCCGCAAGCCCCTCCGGAACCCTGGAATGCCATTTTGAAGTCCGCGTCACCCGGTGCTGTAGGAGCCGCAGGTGGGGTCGAGAAAACTGACGACGGTGGCGCCGAGGGAATCGTCGCCGTTGTGGATGTTCAGCGTGTAGCTCAGTCCGGAAAAGCTGAAGAGCGAGGGTGCCGAAGTCCGAGCCGTCCTGCTCCATGACCCCCATGGCGATGGTGTTGCCGTAATAGCTCTGCCAATAGAACAGGGGACCGCTGATCGAATACCACTGCCCCTCGTTGTCGACGTTGCTCATGAAGTACTGGCCTTTGATCCCCTGGTTGTCCGGAAAGCTGTACGTCGCGTAGATCTCCGGCGAGCCGCTGGTCCAGGGCTCATGATCGTTGTTGATCTTGATCTCGTTGAGGAACTCCTGGTCGCCATAGGCGTGCGAAGAGCCGGTGCAGCCGATTTTGGGCGTGAACCGGTGGGTGATCGGCGTGGCTTCGGCCGCCGCGCCGCTCGCGTTCCACGCGTTCCGGGCCAGTTTTTCAGCCGCACGGCCGTCCAGCGCCGGCCGCGCGAGCTCGGGAATCAAATAGCCGTTGCGGTCGGTCCGCTCGTTGAGCCCGACGACCACGACCGGAAAATCCGGCGCGGTCAGGACGTCCAGCAGATGCCGCCGCCCCGCCACGTCGAATGCTTCCACCTCAACGAGATCCTCGTCCGCCACGTCCATCGGGACGAAAGCGACCAGCAGCGCGCTCTCTTCCGCGTTCCAGCTTTCGAAACCGACGGGGATGGAGATCTGAAGCCGCGGCAAGGCCGACGCCAGGTTGTCCAGATCCCCCAGGACGGCCCGTCCGCCGGTGAGCCGGCCTTCGCTCTTGCGCACCTTTCCGACCGCGCTTCCCAGGGCCTCGCGGAATGTCTGGCCAGACCCGGCGGGGCCGTTTGCGAGGTCGCGGTACAGAACGTCGAAGTCACCGTCGAATTTCTTGCCGACCTGTTCTTTCAGCGTGCGGCGAACCTGCACATCGCCGAGCATCGACGCGAGCCCCTGAGCAATTTCCCGCAGCGCGAGATTGGGCGATCGATTCTCCGGCCGTGGCGCCTTGCCGGCGGCGGCTGCGCTTCCTACGGTCATCAGCAGAGCGATCACGGCTGCGCCGAACGGCTTACCAACACTGCGACCTTTCAACATGATTCATCTCCTTCCAAATGGAAGTTCTTTTCTGGGAGCGCTTTCCAAGAATGCGCCGGCGAATTTGCGTCTGCCAGCGCTCAGTGCAACGGCCTTGCCAGATGAATTCCCCCTGGAACCCGGCTTTTGCCTTTCTATATTTGAGAAGATCTCTACCCAGGAATGGGTAATGGCTTACACGAGTCTCCATTCCGTGATGTCACCATTTCGTGATATACGGCCTTCCCGCAACGACCCGATCCCGGAAAGGACTCCCTCGTGCCGACGACACCCGACCCCTCCCTCCCCCGCTGTGGCTGGGCCACCAGCGATCCCCTGTACATGGCCTACCACGACGAGGAGTGGGGCGTGCCGGTTCACGACGACCGGCGGCTGTTCGAGATGCTGATCCTGGAGGGAGCCCAGGCGGGGCTCTCGTGGATCACCATCCTCAAGCGGCGCGAGAGCTACCGGGTGGCGTTCGAGGGGTTCGATCCAGAGAAGATCGTCCGCTATGGCGAGAAGGACGTGGCGCGGCTCCTCCTCGACCCGGGGATCATCCGCAACCGCGCCAAGGTGGAGGCCACCATCAAGAACGCCCGGGCCTATCTGGACCTGGTCGAAGAAGCCGGCAGCCTCGACGCCTTCCTCTGGGATTTCGTGGGCGGCAAACCCAAGGTCAACCGCTGGAAGACCCTGAAAGAGATCCAGCCGGAGACCCCGGAGTCCAAGGCCCTGAGCAAAGAGCTCAAGCGCCGCGGCTTCGGCTTCGTGGGCTCCACCATCTGCTACGCCTTCATGCAGGCGGTGGGGATGGTGGACGACCACGTGGCGACGTGTTTCAAGCGGCGGAAGAAGTAGGTCCCATTGCGGTCCGTAAGGACCACCGTCGGTAGCCAGGGATTTCAATCCCTGGCGGGCGGCGCGGCATCCACTCCGGTGCGGCATCTCCTGGCCCCCTCCCCACCAGGGATTGAAATCCCTGGCTACCGACGGTGGTCCTTACGGACCGCAGGGGTAGCCCACGCCCCATCGCAACACCTGCTGAGGTCTCGGCCCCACCCGTAGGCGGCAAAGAGCGGTCCGCCGGCCGCTCTGCAACACGAACTGCCTCACGAAGCCACACAACGCGCCTGCGTTGGAACACGAGAGGGTCGCGATGCAACACAAGACGGGTCCAATCCCCATCCGCAGGGCTCGTTGGCACAGCTCGCGAGCCCATTGCTACAACTCCAGAGCCTAATGGAACAACTCGCGACCTCATTTCAACAAGTCCAGAGCGCTTTGCTACAACTCGCGGGGTCGACGCAACGCCTGGAGAGGCTTCGAGTTGATGCGGAGAGGGCTCGAGTTGTTGCGTCGACCCTTGTGGGAGGATTTTTGAGCTCGCGAGTTGTTGCAGAGACCCCTCGGCATGTTGAAATTAGGTCTCCAGATGTAGCAACGAGCTCACGCGTTGTGCCAGCGAGGCCGCGAGTTGTGCCAATGAGACCGGCGAACGTTGCAAGCCGCCTTCGAGCAGGGCCGGAGAGCGCGGCGGACGGGCGGGCCCGGTCAAGGGATCTTCGGATCTTCTTCACCTGCGCGGGACCCGTCCCCGTTGTCCGTCCGTGCTCGTCCATGTTTGTCCGTGCCCATGCCCCGTAGCTTAGGAGAGGGGTTGGGGTGAGGTCTCCACGGCAATGCGGTTGCTCCACTCCCCCACCGCGGCCAACGCCCGCCCATCGTGCAGAACGCCGTTGTGGGTGGCGTCTGGCACGATCAGCACCTTCCCCTGGCTGTAGCGGCGGACGACGGCCACATAGTGATCGGCCAGAAAGGCCTCGTCCCGGCTGCCGGCGAGGACCAGCAGGGGCGCGTGAACGGCGCGAAGCGCTTCCCGGTAGTCCTCCGGGGAGCCGTTCTCCATGGCGCGATAGCTGTAGGAGCGCAGGGGCACCTCGGGCGGAAGGTTGAAAAGCTCGGTGCGCAGGCCGTTGAAGGCCGTGATGCCGGCGGTGTTGAGGAGCTTGAGGCCGAGGATGCGGGAGAGGTGGACCTTGAGGAAGCTCGGCGCCGCCGGAGGCTTTCGGATCCGCCTCCTTGCGCGTGGTCGGCGAGGTCCAGCCGAGGTAGGGGGCGAAGAGGAGGTAGCCGTCCACCGGCGGCACGCCGGGGCGCTGGGCATAACTCTGGGAATAACGCAGGGCGATGCCGCCGCCCATGGAGTGACCGGCCAGGATGATTTTTCCTTCGGGCTGCCGGACGCGGATTTCCCGGATGACGTCCGCGAGGTCGTCCTCGTACTGGCCGATGTAGTCCACGTCTCCGCGAGGGCCGCCGGAGGCTCCGTGCCCCCGCAGATCGAGGGCGACCACGTTGGCCCCGGTGGCTTCGCGGAGCAGACCCGAGTCGCGGTTGTGCTGGAAGCTGCTGGCGAGCACGCCGTGGACGAACACGATCGTCGTCCGCGAGCCGGGCTTCGCAAGCTCCTGCGAGGCCAGCACGGTGCCGTCGCGCATGCGGAAGCGGCGGGTCTCCACTTTATAAGGCTGCTCGAAGCTGATACCCGCCGCCGCGAGAGCCCCGGGGGAGACGTCGGGCGCCTTGGCGAACGTCGGGTCGCTCCACAGGATCATCACGAGGGCCAGCGCGAACAACAGGCCGGCCAGGCCTACCAGGACCATCAAGGTCCGGAGGAGGAATCGCTTGAATAGTCTGGACATAGCTTCTCCTTTCGCCGCTTCGGGAGCGACGCGGTCCATCCAGCAAATAGAAAGAGTTTTTTAGGAAGTCAGTTAGAGGAAGTCTGTTTTTCTTGCCTGAAGGAAGAACGTCAGGCCCAGCATGAGCAGGATCGCCCCGAATTCGGCCGCGAGCAGGCCGGAAACAGGTTGCTGCCAGAGGATGGCGTCGGTCTTCATGGCCCGGTCGACGGCAGGCACGTGCGACACCGCATACATGACGGCCTGAAGGAGGAGATTGGCGGTGATCATGGCCCCGATCGTCCAGCCCAGGGATTCGGAGACGATGGCCACGCAGAGCGTCAGGCAGTAGCCGAAAAAGATCTCGCCGAGGATGACCGCGGCGAACGGGATCAGCCCGTCCGGCACCGTGCCCCGGCCGGCGATGACGGCGATCGCCCCCACGAACAGCGTCCCCCACGCCAGGCCGAAAATCGTCATGTTCGCCAGGATCTTCGCCAGCGTGTACTCCTTGGGAGAGATGGGCAGGCTCATGATGAAGGCCAGCGTATGGTTGCGCCGCTCCTCCATCACCGTCCCCATGGTCAGGTGGATGCCGACGGAGATCAGCACGGTGAGCAGCCCCACGCAGCCGGCGTAGAAGGCTCCTTCGCCGCCGTAGCCGAGGGCCGCGATGCAGGCGAGCCCGGCGCCGATGTAGAAGGCGATCGGCCAGCGGTAAAAATACCAGTCTTTTTGGATGAGACGCTTGACCATCCCGGCGTTCATGATTTTCTTCCTTCCCTTCTGAATTGAACGTTGGCGACGAAGATCTCTTCGAGCGTCATGGGCTCGACGGCGTGGACCGTGGCTCCCGCCTGCTCGAAAGCGCCGGCCAGGGCGGGCTCGAAACGGTTGGTGGTGACCACGGCCAGCCGGCCGCTGCGCTGGACCTGCACGACGCCGGGAACGTCCGGCAGCTCGCGCTCCGCGGGCAGCTCGACGCGCAGCCGGCGCCAGCGGTCCAGAAAGGTTTCCTTGTCGCCGGTGTCGATGATCCGGCCCTGATCGATAAAGGCGATCTGATCGGAGATCTGCTCGACGTCGAGCGTGTTGTGGGAGGAAAAGAGGATGGTCCTGTCCTCATCCGCCAGCACCTCCATGAGAGCGCCGAGCACCTCGTGGCGCGCCACGGGATCGAGCCCCGTGGTGGGCTCGTCGAGCACCAACAGGCGGGGGCGGCGGGCCAGGACCAGCAGCAGCTCGGCCTTGACGCGCTGGCCGTGGGACAGCCCTTTGATCTTCTGCTCTGCTTTGAGATCGAACCGCCGGAGGAGATCTTCGGCGTAGGCCGGGTCCCAGTCCGGATAGATCGACTGGATGAAGCGCATGTGCCACGCGAGCGTGGCGGCGCCATAGAGGCGCAAGTCTTCGGAAACGAAACCGATCTGTTGCTTGGCGGCCGCCTGATCGCCCGGCATGGCATGGCCCAGCACCCGCACGGTGCCGCGGTCCGGGTGCACCAATCCCATGAGGATGCGAATGGTGGTGGACTTGCCGGCGCCGTTGGGCCCGATGAAGCCCATGATCTGGCCGTTCGAAAGGGACAGATCCAGACCTTCAAGGTTGAAATGGGGATAGCGTTTCGCCACCCCGGTGAGATGGAACGCTTCGTTCGTCATGCTTTTTCTTCCGTTCTGGCCGCGGCCTCGAGCAGCCGGGAAACGAGGTTTTCAAACGGCATCCCGAGTTGGACCGCCAGGCGGACGGCCCCCTCGAGATGCTTGTCCAGCTCCTGCTCCAGCATCGCCGGGCCGAGGCCCGAGCCCTCCGCCACGAACGAGCCGCGCCCCTGCTGGGTCACGATCACACCTTCGCGCTCCAGCTCCAGGTAGGCGCGCTTGACGGTGATCACGCTCACCCGCAGGTCGACGGCAAGCTGGCGGATCGAAGGGATCTCCTGGCCCGGAACCCAGTCCCCCACCGCCACCCGCTGCTTGATCTGCTCCAGGATCTGGAGATACATCGGGCGCGCGTCGGCGTGGGAGATGACGATGGCAGTGGCACTGTGTACATCCATATACTGAGTATACACAGTGCATGGGGGGTGTCAAGCACCAAGGCGTCGCCGTCTTGCCGTGGCGACCTCACCCCAACCCCTCTCCTAAACTAAAGGAGAGGGGCTCTGAGTTTGTCGGGTTTGTCTTTCTCTCCCTCTCCTTTGGGTTTAGGAGAGGGAGCCGGAGGGTGAGGTTCTACCCCCCGCTCGTCGTACCGATCACGATCTCCACGCGGCGGTTCTTGGCCTTGCCGGCTTCGGTCGAGTTGGGGGCGACCGGGTTCTGCTGGCCGTGGGCGAAGACGCGGACGCGGCCTTCGGGGAAGTTGGAGGCGGCCTGCTGCTCCAGCCACTGCTTGACGGCGAAGGCCCGCTCTTCGGAGAGCCGCATGTTGGCGTCCGGCGTAGCCGACGTTGTCGGTGTGGCCGTGGACCTCGACGACGGCGGCGCTGGCCACGAGCAGGTCGCGGAGGAGCTGCTGCATCTCGCTCCTGGCCGCGGGGGTGAACGTGTCGCTGCCGGTGTCGAAGTTGATGTTCCAGGCCTTGCGGCTGACGACGTTCCTCACGGGCTCGGAGGCCGAGAAGGTGGGCGTTTCCGCGGCGGCGGCGGCGGTGCTTGTGGCCGGCATCTTGGCGGCCACGCCCTGGACGTAGGAGGTGTCCAGGATCTCGGAGACCGGCGGGTAGCTGGGCACGAGGTCGGGATACTGCTGCTTCACGATGTCGCCGAACACGGTGTAGGTGGCGGCGAAGAGGTTTGAGGAGCCCGGCGCCAGGCCGTAGAGAACCAGGTTGTCGGCCAGGTTGTTGACCGAGGAGCCGCCGAGGCTCCACCCGCAGGCCCTGCTTGTCGCGCTCGGTGACGACGTCGAAGTACTTCTCCCAGTAGTCGGCGGCCGGCGTCGGACTCGTTGTAGACCTCGGCGCTGATCTCGGCGGCCTTGCGCAGGGCGGCCGGGTTGGTCTTGACCGGCGTCGCCGCCCTCGAAGATGGCCTGGAGCATGCCCTCGACGATGGGGCGGTTGTCCTTCATCCACTTGTCGATGCCGATGATGGTGTTGCGGCATCTGCGAGCTGTACTCGCGGGTGGAGACGATGGAGACGAGGCCGCCCTGCTTCTGGGCGACGGTGACGTCGCCGGGGGTCCAGGTGACCACGCCGTTGACGCAGACCTTCTTGGTCTCGCCCGTGCGGCGCCCCTTCTCGACCACGGGACGGTCCTCGCAGTAGTCGGCGATGTATTTCTCGGCCGCGTCGATGTAGTCGGAGGCGGCCACCCAGTTGAGGCAGTCGGGGTCCCAGGTCGTCTCGTCGGGGTTGTTGCAGAGGCCGTTGTCGCCGAGCCACTTCTGGGCGATGTTCCAGTCGCCGTCGCGCAGGTAGCCGGCGACCAGGCCGCCGCGGGAGGAGGCGGGGTTGTCCTTCCACTCGGGCGAGGCCCATGAACTTGTCCTCGCCGCGCGAGTAGCCGGCGGAGCCGACGACCTTGGCCTTGTACTCGGGGCCGAGGCGCTCCAGGGTGTCGTTGAGGCCTTCGAGGAAGGTGGCCGCGCCGTCGCCCATGATGGCGACGAAGTGCGGCGCCCTTGCTCGGGCTGGGGGTTGCCGTTCTTCAGCTCGTTGGCGAAGGCGATGAGCGCTTCCTGCATCTTGCCGGCGTCGTCCTGGCGGATGAACTTCAGGTTGACGCCGTTCTTGCACATGAGGCTGCCCTCGGTGGCCTGCGGGCCGCCGTTGGCGAGCATCATGCCCATCTGGGCGTTCCAGGCCCAGTGGTAGAAGCGGACCTCCGGCTGATCGGTGCAGCCCGGCCGGCTGCCGGGCATGGCGAAGTTGCGGTTGGACGCCTGGGCGGCCTGCGAGGCAGGCAGGTCCGGCAGGTTCGCCTTGTCGGGCACCACGGCTTCCCTCGTCTTGGCCGCCGGCACGATCTTGTCCAGCAAGCCGGGGGCGAAACGCCGGACGCTGAAGAACGCGGCCACGAGCAGCGCCACCACGATGATGGCCTTCCCCAGAGGGGTGAGCTTCATTTTCTCTTCTCCTTTGGCACGGACACCCCGAGGGTGCGGTCGCCAGGAAGTTTGTTGGTGTTTTGTTTGAGGTGCCCACTTGGCATGGACTATAGATTCTAGTACGACCTTGGCGTCTCCCGGGAGGGAGAGGCCCACCCAGCCAATACGCACCCCTTCCTTCCAAGTTCTGTGGCAAGGATCGGGAAATGATTTCAGGCCGGCTGCATGCCGACAATGAGCTCGTCCATGGCGGGGCGCAGCGAGTCGACGAACCGCTCGGTCTCCACGATCTGCTCCACCACGGCGCCCATGTAGCTGGCGACCTCGGTGGCGCTGAGCTGCGAGGCGCTGACGCGGCCGAGGATGACCTCGAAGACGTCCGAAAAGGCGCCCAGCTGGGCGACCACGCACTGGTCGCGCTTCTGGCACTCGTGGAGGAGGTCGCGCTGCTTCTCCAGGATGCCGATGTGCCACTGGCGCGTGCGGGCCGTGGCGGGCTCCTTCTTGGCCAGCTCCTTGAGCTGGCCGATCTTGGCCTCCACCTCGTCCAGCCGGCGCTCGACGCTGGGGAGCGGCTGGGCGGGCGCCTGGGGGCGCACGGCCTGGAGGCGCTGCTGGTCGCGCCGCGCCTGCTGCAGGGGCGGTGGTGGCAGAGGGGGCGGAGTCGCCTGGAGCGCGGCGGTGTCGGCGCCCGGGCGGATGTTGGCGAGGATCTGGAGATAGGCGACGCGCTCACGGACGAAGGAGAGGTAGGCGGTCAGCATGTAGCCCAGTTGCTGGAGGATGTCCGCCTTGGTGGTGCCGTCGAGGTCGTCGCGGTCCGAGAGCACCCGGGTGACCTTGCCGCGGATGTCGGCGAGCCTCCGGAAGACGGCCAGGTAGTCGGGCAGCAGGCCGGCGCGGGTCCAGTTGGCCACGGGGTTCTCGGCGAGCTGCATCTCCACGCGCTGGCGCAGGGTGTCACGCTCCGCGCTCGGCCTTGACCTCGGCCTCACGCCGCTCCTCGTCCTCGATCTGCTTGATGTAGCGGTTGCCCGTGGCGGCCAGGCTCACCCAGCCCGTGGCTCCCAAGCCCCAGAGAATCAGCGGCAGGGGATTCCAGAGCACGGCCGAGGCCGCCAGGCTGACGGCCCCCGTGACCAGATTGGCCGGGGACTGGATGGCCTTGGCGATGCTCTTCTTGAGCAGGTAACTCTTGTCGATGGGCATCGTCTACAGGCTCGGTCTTTACGGGCTCAATATCTACAAGCTTATAAGCTCGGGAACCGGGTGCGGATCTCGCGCATCACCAGCATGAACTCCGGGGTGGTGGCGATGCCGTCCCGCCAGGCCAGCCCGCGTTCGATGAGATTGTAGCTCTCCTGGATGCGGGCGCCAGGGATGACGTTCCCTTCCTTGTCGCGGTCGCGCCCCATGAGCCAGATGGTGTCCGCCACCTCGAGGGCCGCGCCGATGTCGTGCGTGACCACGATGATGGTGTTCGAGCTCGTGCATGCAGGCGACCTCGTTGAGCAATTCGCTCACGTGGTCGATGGCCATGCGGGTCGAGGCCCGAGAACGGCTCGTCCAAGAGCAGGAAGTTCTCGCTGCACATGAACTGCTGGGCGATCGCCACGCGCTGGCGCTGGCCGCCGGAGAGCTGCGGCGGGTAGTGCTTCGCCCGTGTCGTCCAGACCGAAGCGCTCGAGGAAGCCCGTCGCCTTCTGCCGCGCCTGATCCCGGGAGAGCCCGGCCTGCCTGCCGGCCACCATGAGGTTGCCCAGCACCGTGCGGTGGGCGAACAGCGGGTAGTGCTGGGCCACGACCCCGACCATGCCGCGCTCCACGGGCTTCTGCTCGGGCCGATGAGCACCCTGCCGGTGTCCGGCGTGTCGAGGCCGGCCAGCACCCGGAAGAGGGTCGTCTTGCCCACGCCCGAGGGTCCGAGAAGGCCCACGACCTGGCCGGTCACGGCGTCGGGCCGCACGATGTCGCGGATCTCCAGGTTGACGTCGCGCAGGATCGGGCACGCCGCCCTTGGCCACCGAGACGTTCTCCGCCTTGAGAAGGATGTCCTTGTGCTCGTACGCGAAAGCCATGGCCTACCTCTTCTCCAGGGTGAGGTCGGCGTAGGGCAGCGTCAGCCGCCGGAGGACGCCGATGCCGTAGTCCTGGAACAGGCCCACGAGCAGGATGGTGATCTGGATGGCGAACACCTCGGCGAGGTGGAAGTGCTTGTTCTGGTTGAGCAGCATGGCGCCGACGCCGCCCTCGGAGCGGGAGATGCCCTCCACCATGGTGAGCATCATCCAGCCGATGGCCGCGTTCTGGCGCAGCACCTCGAAGGCCTTGTCCGCCGTGCCCAGGATGACGACCTCCCAGACCACCTGCCACTCGTTCATGCGGAGCGTGCGGGCGTGGTCGAAGCTTCTCCCGCGGGATCGCCAGCACCTCGGCGGCCATGGAGGTGACGAAGAACACGGTCATGCCGAACACGAGGAGCGACAATCTTGAGCGGCCGGCCGCCCCCCACCATGAGGGTGAAGACGAACGTGAGGCCGATGAGCCCCAGGAAGCGCCCCTTGGAGACCGCCAGGGCGATGGGCCGGAAGAACGGCACCACCGTCAGGTAGGAGAGCAGGAGCGAAATCACGAGAGTCAGCCCCAGCGCCTCGAGGTTCATGCTGAAGCTGGTCCACATCTCGCGGCCCAGCCCCTGGTTGAACCAGAGGTTCTGGAACGCCTTCACCACTTCGAGAGGCTTGGGGAGAACCGGGAAGGGCGAATTGAGCCAGATCAGGAGGACGATCGCGGCCTGAGCGGCGACGATGATCCACAGGGTCTTTTTGGAGATCGCCCGGTTGGGCGCGAAGGCCGCGAGAACTTTGTTCAACGCTGTAAGTCTCCTCGGCGGGGATCAGGCTCCCCAGGATGAGCCATGGATTCTATCCTGTCTATTCCAGAAACCGGCCGCGCAGCTCCGGCGTGGGGAGCCAGCAGGTCTCCGTCTTGCCGAACCAGCGGTAGCGGTTGCGGGCGATCCAGCGGTAGACGGCGTCGCGGAGGGAACGAGGGAGCAGGCGGAAGACCCCGAGCAACGCCCACAGTCCCTCCCAGACCGCGGGCGATGCGGAGGGCGGCGTCGCTCTCCTGGTACCAGCGGTCTCCCTCGACCAAGAGGATGCTGTCCACCTTCTTGGGGTCGATTCCCAGCTCGTTCCGGAGGCGTTCCCCCAACGGTGACTGGAGGGAGGCGAAACGGAACCGGGCTCGCCGGTCGTGGCGCACGATGGTCTGGACGGAACGGTTGCAGAGGTTGCAGACGCCGTCGAAGAGGACGAGCGGGTGGCTGGCGGGCGCTTCCATCCCAATCATTCTAGAATGCCCGGCGAGAGGAGAACGGCATGCCAGAGCTTACCGGCTCACAAAGGAAGTACCTGCGCGGATTGGCCCATCACCAGAAGCCGGTGGTGCAACTCGGAAAGAACGGGCTCACGGAGACGGTCGTCCAGTCGATCGACGAGGCCCTCGACATCCACGAGCTGATCAAGGTGAGGCTCGCAGGGCCCGAGGAGAAGAAGGCCATCGCGCAGGAGATCGCCGACCGCACCGGAAGCTCCCGGGTCGGCCTCGTGGGACACGTGGTGACCCTCTACCGCCGCCAGCCCGATCCTGAAAAACGTACCATCGAGCTGTAAAGCCCCTCACCCGACCCCCGAGTTACTGCGAGCCCGGCAGGGCGTCCTACGTCTAGCCCAGGGTGGAACCCTGGGTGGCCGGGGGGATCGCCACCAACAGCCCTCAAACTCTCGCCCGAACCACCCAACCCAGGGTTCCACCCTGGGCTAGACGTAGGACGCCCTGCCGGGCTCGCGTTGGCGCCGGGTCGAGACGGTTGTGGTGAAGGAAAAGGCTCAGCCGCGCAGCAACCGCCCCACCTTCCGGCGGATGCGGGTGGTGAGGCTCGGCGGGTCCGTCTTGTAGCCGTTCCCCGGCGCCGGCGGCCGGCGGGCCACGATGTGCCAGACGGCGACGGCGTAGTCGCGGGTCATGCGGGCCGCTTCCATGTCCGCCGATTCCTGCTGGCCCCAGCTCTCCAGGTCGCGGAGACGGTTCAGGCGGGTGCGGAACTCCAGGACGGCGGCGGCCACGGCGGCGCGGACCTGGGTGTTCAGATCGGCGGAAAGCCTGGGATCGTTGAAGGCGATGCCGGCCTCCTCCACTTCCTGGAACTGGGTTTCCAGCTCCCTCAGCCGGTCGTGGTGGCCACCGGGCACGTTGATGACCTGCACTTCGAGGCCGTGGCTTTCGAGGAGGGCACGGTGGAAGTCCCAGTCGAAGTACTCCCCCACGTCGTAGTAGGGGATCCCCATCTTCTCCTCGCAATAGCGGCGCGCCACCACGCGGGGGAGGAGGACGATGCCGAAGTACTGGAAATGGGGGTCCTTCTGGATGAAGACCGGGCACATGCGGTTGGGGGCCGCGATATAGGTGCAGCCTCCCGGGTTGGTGGCGCCGGCCAGGCAGCGGATGAGCTGGGGCACGCTGTCCACGTGCTCGATGACGTCGTTGCAGGTGATGAGGTCGAACCCGCCGAGCCCTTCCATGAAGGCGGAGTCCGAGACGTCCCCCTTCTCCACCTTGTGCGGCATGCCGGCGGCCACCAGGAAGGGGCGGGCGACGTCGAGGAAGCGGTCGTCGAGGTCGACCCCCACCACCTCCCGCGCGCCGGACTCGGCGGCGGCCACCAGGAAGCCGCCGTAGGCGCATCCCGCGTCGAGGAAACGGATTTCCTGGAGGGCCCGGTACGGCCGGAGCTCATCCATGGCGAGCCGGCCCCGCAGAACCGTCTCCAGGGCGTAGTTGACGTACGTCCGCATGGGCTCGGTGAGCTCCTGGACGGGAACGTCTTCTGAAACTTTATAGAGGCGGCGAACTTCGGTTTCGAGAACGGATTGAGCTGCTGACAGATTCATGGCGGGGCGGATTGTAGCGGAATCCGCTGAAAGGTATGTGGGGGGGCAGCCCTCGGACGGACTGCCCCGCTCTCAGGAGTCCTGGAAAGTCCTAGTAGCGGCCGCCGCCGCCGTAGCCGCCACGGCCACCACCGCCACCCCCACGGCCGCCGCCGCCACCACCGTAGCCGCCGCCACCCCCACGGCCGCCGCCGCCGCCGTAGCCGCCGCCACCCCCGCGGCCGCCCTCTTCCTTGGGACGAGCCTCGTTGACGGTGAGGTTCCGGCCTTCCACTTCCTTGCCGTTCAGCGCGGAAATGGCCGCCCGGGCCTCTTGGTCGCTACTCATCTCGACGAAGCCGAAGCCCTTGGAGCGTCCCGTGTCGCGGTCCATGATCACCTGTGCGGAGTCGACTGTCCCGAAATCCGCGAACAGGTCCTGCAAGTCGCTGTCCCTGACGCTATAGGACAAGTTACCCACGTAAAGCTTTCTACCCATTTTCCAAGACTCCTTGCTTGTCCGTCGTCCGATTCAGTCGTGACGACCCTGCGAGTACCTGACTCCCGTTCATCCGAGACTGTCCGTCCGGCGACGAATCCGCGGATGGATTTCGGAGCTTCACGCCCGAAACCACCCGAACGTTCAAGCCCCACTCCCCCAATCCTAACATTATCCAGGGGAATCGATACCCATTTCCGGGCTGAAATGTTGGCAAATGGAACGCGGGCCGCCTCCAACCGGGGCTTGACCGCCCGCCGGAGACGCTCGGCAGGCCGAAGCCGCGACGGAGAAAGGCTGAGAAGGGGGGGATGGTGAGCCGTCAGAGACTCGAACTCTGGACCCGCGGATTAAAAGTCCGCTGCTCTACCAACTGAGCTAACGGCTCCCAAGAGCGGGAGTATAGCCGATGAAGGGGGCGAGGGAAGACGGTGAGCGCCCCTCGGGGAACGGTGCCCCTGCCAGAGCGCGGGCCCCCGGCAGGAAAGGAAGGCTCAGATCAGAGGTTGTGAAAAAATCGGCCTAGAGGCCGTTTTCGTGACTCTAAGTCCTTTGTTTTCAATAGGTCTTTAACGCCTCAGCCAATTAATTCACAAGCTCTCAGCGCTGCTCGAGCACCTGGGCAAGCCGGCCCGAGGTGAGCCGGTCCAGGTCGGAATGCTGGCGGAGGATGGTCTCTTCGCGGCGGGGGCCGGTGGAGACGAGGGTGACGGGGGCCTCGATCTCCTGCTCGATGAAGTCGATGTAGTCGCGGGCCTCCTGGGGGAGGTCCTCCCATTCGAGAAGGCCCACGGTGGGGCGCTTCCAGCCCTTGAAGGTGCGGAGAATGGGCTCGGCGGCTCTCCAGGGACCGGCGGTCCGGGGGGAAGTCGCGCACGGTCTCACCGTGCAGCTTGTAGGCGGTGCAGACGGGGATCTCGTCGAAGTCGTCGAGGACGTCGAGCTTGGTCAGGGCCACGGTGCTGACGCCGTTCAAGAGCTGGCCGTAGCGGGCGGCGACCGTGTCGAGCCAGCCGCAGCGGCGGGGCCGGCCGGTGACGGTGCCGAACTCGTTGCCGCGGCTGCGCAGGAACTCGCCCGTGGCGTCCGTCAGCTCGCTGGGGAAGGGGCCGCCTCCCACTCGCGTGGTGTAGGCCTTGAGGATGCCGATGGCGCCGTCGATCTTCGTGGGCGGCACGCCGGTGCCCGTGCAGGCGCCGCCGGTGGTGGAGCTGGAGCTGGTGACGTACGGGTAGGTGCCGTGGTCGATGTCCAGAAGCGAGCCCTGGGCGCCTTCGAAGAGCAGGCTCTTGCCCTCCTTGATCCAGCCGTTCAGGAGCTGCTCGGTGTCGCGCAGGCTGGGCTTGAGATGCTCGGCCCATTCCCGGCAGAGGTCGGCGTAGACCGCCGGCGACGGCAGGGTCTCGCCGTTCAGGCTGGTCAGCTCGACCTGGATGCGTGAGAGGAGGACGCGCAGGCGCTCTTCGAGGTCGGGCGCGAAGAGGTCCACCATGCGCAGGCCGAAGCGGGAGGCCTTGCCCTCGTAGGCCGGGCCGATGCCGCGGGCGGTGGTGCCGATGCGGCCGGCGCCCCCGCGCCTCCTCGCGAGCCCGGTCGAGGATCGCGTGGCAGGGCAGCAGCACGTGGGCGCGGTTGGAGACGAAGAGGCGGCCGTCGAAGCGTACACCGGCCTCGTAGAGGCGGGCCAGCTCGGAGAGCATGGCGTCGGGCGCCACCACCATGCCGTTGCCCAGGACGCAGACCATGTCCGGATGCAGGATGCCGGAGGGAATGAGCTGCAGGGAGAAATGGCGGTCCCGGAACTTGACCGTGTGGCCGGCGTTGTGGCCACCCTGATAACGCACGACGCCGTCGAAGGCCGGGCAGAGGAGATCGACGATCTTCCCCTTCCCCTCGTCCCCCCACTGCATCCCGACGACGACGACGTTGGCCATGGCCGCTCCGCTCTATTCGATTACCCGGTTCAGACGGGCCCAGACGGTTCAGAAGCTGTGATGTCTTTGACGTTCCTGCACTTGCAGGGAGCCGCGAGCGACCTTAACAGAGGATGGGAGGGCGGGCAAGAAGGTGTTAGCATCTGGCCTTTAAGGCACCGAACCGTGCAGAGCTTCCTCGACGTCTCGACCATCCTGCTGCCGCTCGCCTACCTCCTGGTGGCGATCGATTACGCATTCCTCTTCTTCGGGTCCCACCCGGTGGCGGAACGGACCGCGACCCCGGCGCTACGCGGGGTGGTGCTGTTCCACCTGGCCTACCTGGCCGCCTTGACGTTCCGGTGGGGGCAGTTCCCGGCGGCCACGGTGTCGCAGGCGCTCTCCATCGTGGCCTTCGCCGTGGCGGTGATCTACGTGTTCGTCGAGTGGCACGGCCGGGCCCGCTCGACGGGGTTCTGGCTGGTGTCGCTGGTCTTCTTCTTCCAGCTGCTGGCCTCCATGCTGACGCGGCCGAACCCGCCGGACCGGGCGATCTTCCACGACCCGTTCTTCGCCGTGCACGTGTCGCTCGCCCTGCTGGGCTACGCCGGGTTCGTGGTGGGCGCGGGCTACGCCTTCCTCTTCCTCCAGCTCTACCGCGACCTGAAGGCCGGGCGCTTCTCCACCTTCTACGGCAAGCTGCCGCCGCTCGAGGTGCTGGAGAAGATGATGCTGGGGGCCCTCTTCGCCGGCTTCGTCTCGCTGACGGGAGCGGTGTCCATCGGGGCCGTGTGGGCCGACCCGGCTGTACCACGACGCCTGGCTGCACGACCCCAAGATCCTGATCACCTTCGCCACCTGGGTGCTCTACGCCTCGGCCCTGCTGCTGCGCCGGCTGCGCCGCTGGCAGGGGCGGCAGACGGCCCTCGCGAGCCTCGCCGGGCTTCGGGGCCATCCTGTTCTCCCTGATGGCGGTGAACTTCTTCTTCACCGACTTCCACGGCTTCCTGTGAGCCGACGAGCCGCCGTCAGTCCACGTGACGCCGCCCGGCTCGAGCCGCCGCTTCTGCTGGTGGGGACGGACTACCGTTTCGCGCCCATCGAGCTGCGGGAGAAGGTGTCGTACCACCGGGAGGAGACGGAGGAGGTGCTGGTCCACCTGCTCGCCCGCTCCGAGGTGGCCGAGGCTTTCCTGCTCTCGACCTGCAACCGGACGGAGATCTACGTCCAGCCGCGCGACGAGGAGGCGGCGCTACCGGACGGCCCTGGAGCTGGTGTTCCTGGCACGGGTGCCGGAGCTCGAGAGGCCGGGGCGGCTCTACGTCAAGAGGAACGGCGAGGCGGCCCGGCACCTGCTGGGGGTGGCGAGCGGCCTGGAGTCCATGGTGCTGGGCGAGCCGGAGATCCTGGGGCAGGTCAAGCAGGCGTCGGCGCTCGCCGAGGCCATCGGGGCGGAAGGGCCGGTGCTCAAGAAGCTCCTGCGCAGCGCCGCCTCGGCGGGCCGGCGGGCACGCCAGGAGACCGCCATCTCGGCCGGTGCCGTGTCGCTCGGCTATGCCACGGTGGAGCTGGCGCGGAACATCTTCAGCGGCCTCGAAGAGTGCCAGGTGCTGCTCATCGGGGCGGGCGAGATCGCGCGCTCCGTGGCCCGGCCGGTGGTGGAACGGGGGGCCCGGGAGCTGCGGGTCGCCAACCGCAGCACGGAACGGGCTCGGCAGTTCCAGGAAGAGTTCCCCAGCGCCGAGATCCTGCCGTTCGAGGAGCGCATTCCGGCTCTGCGCACGGCGGACTTGGTGATCGTCTCCACGGGCGCGGACGAGCCGGTGCTGACCCGCCGCCACGTCAAGGAGGCCATGGGCTTCCGGCCCACCCGGCCGCTCCTGATCGTGGACCTCGGCGTGCCGAGAAACGTCGAGCCCGCGGTGGGCCGGGTCGAGAACGTCTTCCTCCACACCATCGACTCGCTGGACCACCTGATCCAGCGCAACCTGAAGCTCCGCAAGGAAGAGGTCCCCCGGGTCGAGGAGATCATCGACCAGGAGCTGGGCCACTTCCGTGCCTGGGTCCGCGGCCTGGAGGCCGAGCCGCTGATCGCCCGCCTCCAGAAGCAGGCGGAGAAGATCCGCCGCCAGGAGCTGGCCGACGCGCTCCTCCACTTCCCGGTCGAGACGCACGAGGAGCTCGAGCGCCTCACGCGCTCGCTGGTCCGCAAGATCCTCCATCACCCGAGCACGCGCCTGCGTGCCCAAGACGGAGCCGGAGACCTCTCCCGGCTCGACCTCGTCCGCGAGCTGTTCCGACTGGATGACGACGAAACCAACCCCTGAACCGCCCTTCCGGCTCCTCCTGGGCACCCGGCGCAGCGCCCTGGCCCTGGCGCAGTCGGGCATGATGGCCCGTGCCCTGGAAGCCCGGCACCCCGGCCTCGCCGTGGAGCTGGTGCCCATCGTCACCACGGGGGACGTGGTGACCGGCGACCTCGCCCTGCACGGCGGCAAGGGGCTCTTCACGCAGGAGCTGGAGGCCGGCCTGCTCGACGGCACGCTCGACCTCGCCGTGCACAGCCTCAAGGACCTGCCGGTCACCCTGCCGGACGGGCTCACCGTGGGCGCCTACCCGGAGCGGGCCGATCCTCGCGACGTTCTGGTGAGCGAGGCGGGCGAGAGTCTGGACGACCTCCCCGAAGGCGCCGTGGTGCTCACGGGTGCGCTGCGGCGCCGGGCCCAGATCCTCCTCCGCCGGCCGGACCTGCGGGTGGAGCCGCTGCGCGGCAACGTCGACACCCGCCTGCGCAAGTGGCGCGAGAGCGGTGCGGGCGGCGTCATCCTCGCCGGCGCGGGCCTCGCCCGCCTGGGCCTGAGCGGCCTGCCGGCCTTCCCCATCCCCACGGACGTCCTGCTCCCCGCGCCCGGCCAGGGCACCCTCGCCCTGGAGGTACGGACCGGCGGACCGGCCGAGACCGTTTGCCGCGCCCTCGACCATGCTCCCACCCGTAGCGCGGCCGTGGCGGAACGCCGCGTCGTGGCGGCTTTCGGAGGGGACTGCACGCTCCCCCTGGGAGCCTGGGCGCGGCCGGAAGGCGACGGCGCTCTGAGGCTGACCGCCCTCCTCGCCACGCCGGACGGCCGTCACGCCGCCCGGGGCGAGGCCGTCGGGTACGACCCCGAAACCGTGGCGATTGCCTGCGTGGCCGCCTTGCGGGAAAACGGGGCGGACGAAGTCCTCGCGAGGATCCGGGGGTGAAGCCCCTGGGCGGCGTCCGGGTCGTCGTCACCCGGGCCGAGCACCAGGCCGAGGGTCTGATCGCCGCGTTCGAACGGATGGGCGCGCGCGTCGAGCTGCTCTCTCTGCTCGAAGTCATTCCGCCCGCCGATCCGCGGGCGCTCGAACGGGCGGCCACCGAGCTTGCCCTCTACGACTGGATCGTCTTCACGTCTTCAAACGCCGTGGAAGCCTTCCTGCCTCTCTCCGGCGGCGCGTTCCCGCCCCGGTTGCAGGTCGCGGTGGTGGGCCCCGCCACCGCCGAAGCCTTGCGCGCCTGGGAAATCGAGCCCCACCTGATCGCCCGCAAGGCCGATGCCGAGACTCTGGCACTGGAGCTGGCGCCCCTGGTGGGCCGCCGGCGCCGCGTCCTGATCCCTCAGGCCGCCGACGCCCGGGCCTCGCTTCAGGAAGGGCTCACCGCGTCGGGTGCCGAGGCCGTGGCCGTGGTGGCCTACGACAAGCGCATGCCGGCCGACGCCTTCGCCCGGGCGACGAATCTGTTCGCCATGTCCCCCCTGGGCTGGGTCACCTTCACGAGCCCCCGCGTCGTGCAGCACTTCGTGGAGCTGTTCGGAACGGACTGGGACCGCCGCCGCGACGAGCTGCGGGCGGCCTCCATCGGACCGGTCACCACCGCCGAGCTGCGCCGGCAGGGCGTCGAGCCCATGGCCGAGGCCACGCGGCCGGGGTACGAGGGGCTCGTGGAGGCGGTGATGGCCGTGCAGCAGCGGGACGAGTAGGTCCCGTTCAGGTCCCCTCGGTCCGCCCAACCGCAGCGGCGAAGTCTTCCCGGAAACGTTCCGCCTCCGTGCAGGTCTCGCAGACACGAGCAAGCTCGTTCGCCATAGCCTCGGCGAGAGGACGATACTTCGCCTCCGGCTTCTTCACCTCGCCGCCCCTCGAGCGCAGGAGCTTTCTCCGGACAAGCTCCCTCTCCGCCTGATCGTCGCATTCCAACGGCTCCTGGCCGGCGTACGGCGGCTCCAATGCCGCCACGATCCAGGCGTCGGTCGTCCGCGACGGAGTCGCCAGGACGACGAAACCAGGGAGGGAAGATAGGCCCAGCCAGTCTTGAGCCAGGTTTTTCCGAAGAGCGTCAGCGGTGGCACGGGCGGGTGGACACGGATGCAAAGCCCCCACGTTATGGGCCATAGAGCAGTCCACAGGGATGACCAGCAGGTGGATCGGAAATCCCTGAATTCCGGAGAGGAGCGCCGCGAGCCGGGTACCCTGCTGTTGGCACCACGATTTGACGCCCTTCCACCCGTGGGGTGACCGGGACACCAGGGTCATGTCGGGACGGAGGTGGACGAAATCGAAGTCCGTGTCCGGCTGGACCGCTTTCATCAGCTCTTCGAGGGCCAGCCAATCCGAAGTTCCCTCGGCTACGATTCCGACCCGAATCATCTAGAGCAACCGCGGGACGCCACCCAGGCGTCCCATGACCCAGAGACGGGAAAGACTGAGCCCATTTTCGGCTTCGGCCAGAAGCTCCGGGCTGACCTCGATCCTCCGAACCTGGGTCGCTCCCTCCAGGTTCCGGTCCACCGCAAAGAGCCGAATAGCGGGATTCGTCAGGTCCAAGCCGTCGAGGACGAGGGGATTGTGGGTCGTCGCGAGCACCTGCCGGGTGCCGTCCCTCGCGACGTGCTCCGAGAGGAGCCGCGTCAGGGCCTGGGCCAGCCGGGGATGGAGAGCCTGATCGAAGTTGTCCACGGCAAAGACTCGCGGAGCCCGTTCGTGGATCACGAGCGCCAACATGAACAGCACGTAGAGCGCCCCTTCACTCGCGTCATAGGCGGACAGCGTATTGCGCTCGGCACGCATGTACCGGTCCGTGAACCGAAGGACGGTCGGAGTTGTCTTGACGGCCGGCGATACCGAGGCCTGGGGCGCCGGGACCGCGGACATGTTTTCAGCCCACTCGATCATCTCCCAGACCTCGTCCAGATCGAACGGACCCAAAGTACCGGCGGAACGATCGACGAGATGCTTGATCGTCTCGGGCAAGCCTCCGCCGGTCAGGCCAAGAGGATCCCGGGAAACGTCCTCCGAAGCAATGCCCCGCAATACGGGCGTCGTAGGGGCATAGATCGCAAAGTTCACGAGATCATCCATCAACCCCTTGGCCTGCACGGCATTGTCCCGTCGCGCCAGGGCGAGCTTCGCAACGGTCTGGTCCGGGTCGGGAGCGATCCGTTCAGCTCTTCCGCTGGCGTCATAGAGCTTGCAGCCACGCGGGCTCCGCGAAACGATCGGCCGGTCTCCTTCTTCGAGAGACTCCGAGGAGATCCGCCAACGGAAGCTCGGCGTTTGAATCGGATTGTCCAGGCCCAGTCGATAGGTGACGTCTCCGGCAGAGGCGGTCAGTGTGATAAGCCGCCGGAGGCGCTGGTTCTTGAAGGAGGTCTTGTAGAGCGCCGGCAGACCGGGACGGACGCCACGGTAGCGGAGCGTTTCAGGCTCGACCGATCCAAACGAAGCCGCCCCCATGACCCCAACCGCCTCCAGGAGGTTGCTCTTGCCGCTGCCGTTCGCGCCGATGAAGACGTTGAAGGCCCCAAGCTCGATCGAGGTCTCGATGAGAGACTTGAAACCTTCAACTTTGAAGGTCGAAATCATTGGAAGACAGTCTCTCCGGTTTCGACCAAGGCCGTCAAGGAACGAACCGCACCGCCCAGGCGCCCTCCCCCGCCGTTCCCGCGTAGATCCGGCCCGGCACCAGCGGGTCCGGAGCCAGCAGAGGAATCGCTGCGTTCGGCAGGCCCTGGGAGACCGCTCTCCAAGATCTGCCGGCGTCCTGGCTGCGAAAGACTCCACCGTTCACCGTAGACGCGTAGACGCCGGAGGGGCTGACGGCGAGGTCCAGGACGGCCGAGGGATAGGCGGCCACGCGTGTCCAGCTTCGGCCCCCATTGGTGCTCTTGAAAATGGCGCTGACGAAGCCCGCCGAGGTTGGAGGGACCGCTCCGGCGGCGTAGAGGACGCTGGAGCGAGCCGGATCGGCGGCGAGAGCGGTGACGGCACCGCCCGGCAGACCGTTCCCGGCCGGTACCCAGGTCATCCCACGGTTCGTGCTGCGGTACACGGTCCCCCCGCGGACGACGTAGAGGATCCGGGGATTCCGGTCCGGCGTCAGCTCCTCGGATCGGCTCGTGGGGAGGGCCGGCAGCCCCTGGTTCGAGCGAACCCAGGTACGGCCTCGATCCACGCTCCGCCAGACTCCACCCTCCGTCGTCGCGTAGAGAAACCGGCCGTCCGTGAGGTGCACTCGCAGCCCCGTGATCCCCGCGAAGGGGCGCTCCGCCGCGAGCTGCCAGGTGAGCCCGCCGTCGGTGCTCTCATGGATCCCCAGCTCATTCCCTGCGTAGAGGTGGCAGGGATCTCGAGGATAGGCCGCCAGCGCCGCCACGCCCTCGATCGGCAGCTCCGTCCAGGTCCGGCCCGCGTCAAGAGACTTCTGGAGCGGCCGTTCAGGAATCAGGCTGGCGTAGACCACACCAGGCGCTTCCGCGCTGGCGGCGAGGGCACGGATCCCCGTGTCGTTGAAGCCCTGACGGGCCCAGCGGGACCAGTGGGCGCCGCCGTCCTCGCTCCGGAACAGGCCGTCGGCTCCGGCCAGGAGGAGCACACCGGGGTCCGCGGGATCCGGAAGGATCTGGCCGCGTTGGGGCGCGGGCGCCCCCTGCGCCCAGGTCTCGCCACCGTCCCGCGAGGTCCAGAGCCGCCGTTCCGGTCCCACCAGGATGCGCAACGCCTGGCCATCCTCCGGGTCCACCGCCAGCTCGCCGCACTGCACGCCGGTGAGCACTCCCGTCCAGCTCTCGCCGCGGTCGTCGCTACGGGCAAAACAGGGGCGGCCGGGGACTCCTCCACCGCTCACCCAGGCATAGACGATCTCAGGGTCCGACGGGGAGACGGCGATGCGGTTCACGCCCAGGCCGAACAGGGGCTGAAGCACGGCGCCGTCCGACCAGGTCGCGCCGCCGTCGGTCGAACGGTAGACCAGCCCCACGTTGTTGACGGCGTACGGCCTCTCCGAGCTGGCCGGATCGATCGTGAAGCCCGTAAAGAGCAGCGTCGGCCCCACTCCGCAGCCGAAGAGGATTCGTACGCAGCTCCAGGAGCGGCCGCCGTCCGTGCTCTTCGAGACGCCGCCGCCGGCGAGTTGGAACAGGGTGCCGCGGGCGTTGGGGTCAGCGGTCAGCTCGATCTGGTTCGGGCCCCCTCCCGATCCCTGGAAGACCCGGCTCCAGGCATCCCCACGATCCGTGCTCGTCCAGACCGAGATCACGCCGTCCACCGGCGAGGCCACGGCCGCGTAGAGCACTCCGGGCGCCACCCCGTCCACGGCGAAGGCGCGCACGCGGCCGCTCAGAGCGGCGCTGAGAAGCGTCCAGCTCGCGCCGCCGTCCCGGCTCCGCCAGAGGCGGAAGTCCACGGTCCAGATCGTGGGGATCGGCGGTGAGCCGCGCGATCCCCGGAGCCGCCGAGGGGCCGATCGGCGTCCAGAGGTTCAGGCCCGCGTGGACGGCTGGAACGAGGGTGAGGAAGACGACGAAGCCCAAGAGGGCCGGGAGGGCGAGGGTACGGCAAGGTGACGACATCGAAGACTCCTTGCCGTAATTCTACCAGCCCTCGCTTCCTTCAAAGGATCAATACCGGTCCTTTTCTCCCGATACCTTGTCGTCGTCGTACTCGCGCCGGCCGACCTTGTCCTTGAGGTAGCAGGTGCCGCTGCGCACGGCGAAGGTGTAGGCCACGCACCGGCTTTCCCGCCGGCACTGGTCCTTACAGTCATCGAGCCCCCGGGAGGTGATCCGCGAGTAGTCGCCGCCCTTGAAGTCGACCCCTTTCTCCTCGGAGAGCCGGCCGCTGCCTCCGCCTCCATAGCCACCGGAGCCGGACCGCCCGCCCTTGACGCCGGAGACCGTGCGCGAGTCCCGGCTCGCACCGGGCACGCGGTCCTTCAGGTAGCAGAGCCGGTCGCCCAGGTTGTACGTGTAGGCCTCGCAGCGCCGGTCCCGGGAGCAGGCCCGGCGGCACTCGCGGACTTCCGGGACCTCGAAGCGGCTGTAGTCGCTCCCCTTGCGGTTGACTCCGGGTTCCTCCGACAGGTCTTCCCAGCCTCCTCCTCCCGTGCCCCCGGAACCCCCTGAACCCCCGGAATAGCCGCCCTCCTTGACGCCGGAAACCGTGCGGGAATCCCGGCTCTGCCCAGGAATGTCGTCCTTCAGGTAGCAGAGGGATTCGACCGAATTGAAGGTGTAGGCGCGGCAGCGCCGGTCGCGCTCGCAGGCGGACCGGCATTCCCCGTGCTGGGAGGTGCTGAAGTGGGTGTAGTCGCTCCCCTTGCGGTTGATCCCCGGCTCTTCGCTCAGGCGCTGGGCCTGGCCCAACGCGGGTACGACGGCCACCGCAAGCGCCAGCCTCAGAATCCTTGACGTCGTTTTCGTCATCGCATCCTCCCTCTCGGATAGTCCCGCCTATTGTATAGGCACCGGGGCCTCCCCCTTTGCCGCGACTTGACGTAAACTACGTCTAGGAGCGGCAAAAGAGACCCATGGCAGATTCCTACGACTGTGACTACCTGATCGTCGGCTCCGGTTTCGGCGGCAGCGTCTCGGCGCTGCGGCTCTCGGAGAAGGGCTACAAAGTCCTCGTCGTCGAGGCCGGCAAGCGCTGGCGGACCGAGGATTTTCCCAAGACCAACTGGAGCGTCCGCAAGTTCCTCTGGCTCCCCCAGCTCTTCTGCTACGGCATCCAGCGCCTCACCCTGCTGCGTGACGTGCTGGTGCTCTCGGGCGCCGGCGTGGGCGGCGGCTCCCTGGTGTACGCCAACACCCACCTGGTGCCGGAGGACGGCGCGTTCCGGCGTGGCACCTGGCCCAAGGGGATCGACTGGAAGCAGGCCCTTGCCCCCCATTACGAGACGGCCCAGCGGATGCTCGGGGTCACCGCCAATCCCCATATCTGGGAGGGCGACCAGGCTCTCTACGAATTCGCCCGCACCCTCGGCAAGGAAGACACCTTCGCGCCCACCCGCGTGGCCGTGCTCTTCGGCGACGAGCCGGGGCAGAGCCTGAGGGACCCCTACTTCGGCGGCGAAGGGCCGGAGCGCAAGGCGTGCACCTACTGCGGCGGCTGCATGGTGGGCTGCCGGCACGGCGCCAAGAACACCCTGGACAAGAACTACCTCTGGTTCGCCGAGAAGCTGGGCACGGAGATCCGCCCCGAAACCCTGGTAACCGGCATCGAGGAAGACGGCCGGGGTGGCTGGCTCGTCCACACCCGCCGCTCCACCCGCAAGCTCTTCCAGGGCCGGCGGACGATCCGGGCGCGCGGCGTGGTGCTCGCGGCCGGTGCTCTCGGTACGGTGAACCTGCTCCTCGAAAGCCGGGACCAGGGGAGGCTCCCCCGCCTCTCCCCCGCTCTCGGCAGCTACGTGCGGAGCAACAGCGAGGTGATCTGCGGCGCCACGGCCCGCACGGACGAGCGGGACTATTCGCAGGGCATCGCCATCGCCAGCAGCTTCCACCCGGACCCGGACACCTGCGTCGAGGTCGTCCGCTATCCCAAGGGCTCGGACGTGATGAGCTTCCTCGGTACGCTCCTGGTGGACGGCGGCACCCGCCTGACCCGCCCCCTCAAGTGGCTCGGCACCTGCCTGCGCCACCCCGTGGACTTCCTGCGCACCTTGAGCCCTCGGGGCTGGGCCCGGCGCTCGACCATCGTGCTGGTCATGCAGAACCTCGACAACTCGTTCCGCCTGGTGCGCGAGCGGCGCTGGTTCTGGCCGTTCGGCAAGGGGCTCACCAGCCGCCGCGCTCCCGGCGAGCCGCCCATTCCGGCCTACATCCCGGTCGCCAACGAGGCCGCCCGCGGCATCGCCCGGCAGACGGGCGCGTACCCTTCGAGCTCCATCAACGAGGTGCTGCTCAACGTGCCCACGACCGCCCACATCCTGGGCGGCGCCTCCATGGGCACCTCACCCGAGGATGGCGTGGTGGACGCCCGGAACCGGGTTTTCGGCTACGACAACCTGCTCGTGGTGGACGGCTCCATGATCCCCGCCAACCTCGGGGTCAACCCCAGCCTCACCATCACGGCGCTCGCCGAGCATGCCATGAGCCATGTCCCCCTCAAAGATCCTGAATGGGGTCTCCGCCCCCTGCCGACGCAGGCCCGCGCGGCCGGGCCGCCCGGGAGCGGCGTTCCCGTGAGGGAAACGCCGGCGCCGGTGCTGACTCACCTTGGCCGGTAGATCTCCCGCCGATGCCCGATTGCGTGGACCAGAAGGGTTCGTTCTTCTGAAGTGATTTCGTAGATGACCCGGTAGTCACCTACCCGGAGCTTGTAGAGACCGCTGAGAGCACCTTCCAGCGGTTGGGGCCGGATGGATTCAAAGTTCTCAGCCAGCCATTGGAGGCGCTTGACAATCCGAGCCCCTACGGGAGGATCTTGTTGCTCGAGATCCCTGACCGCCGCATCCAAGATCCGCAGGCTGTACACCTAAGCGAACCCGAACCTGCGCGCTACATCATTGAAATCCTCGCCGCGCTCTCCGGCTGCGACCTTCGCCTTCTGGCGCAAGAGCCGCTCCCGCAATGAGTCCTGGAGCTCTAGCCCCTGATCAGGGTCTCCAAAGAGCTCGATCAGCTTCTCTTCGATAAGTTTTCCTACGATCTCGCGCAACTCAGGGGCGGTCATCTCGGCGATGGTCTTTTCCATGGCTTTTCTCCTGCCAGGCATCATACCGCCCCTTGTGCCTTTCCCGACGGTCGGGCTTGAGGGTGTCCCGCGAGCGCCGTGCCCGGCACAAAAGTTAGTGAGGGGACGGTATTCGGCCCCTTTCTGAACCAGAGGAGGCATCATGCTCAGGAAGCTCTTCGCCGTAGCCGCCCTCGTCCTCGCAACTGCGGCCGCCACCACGGCTCCGGCTCCCGCCATCGACTTCATCTGCAATTGCCAGGTCTGCGCGGGAGGCTCGGGCCCCGGGTGCCGAGACCTGAAGACGGGACACTTCACCTCCTGTTCCGCGTGGTGGGCCAGCCACTCCGGCCAGTGCCGGTAGGTGCTCTGTCAAGGTAGAAACAACCCGTAGGGGCGGTCCGCAGGATGCCGTAGGCACCCTGCATGGCCGCCCTGTTCCGGCAGGCGGCCTGACGGCCGTCATGGCGGCCACATAGGGCCGCCCCTACAGAACGCGTCATTTCAGGCTTGACAACGAACTAGGAGGCAATCCTCAGAACTCGGAGCTGGACCCACCGCCGCCGAACTCTCCCCCACCGCCCGTGTACTTGGGCTCCTCGTGAACCGTCCGCGCGTCCGGAGTGAACGACGCGAGGACGGCTCCTGCTTCGAGGAGCCTCTGGCGGGCAAGGTCTTCGAAGAGGGGGTCCGTGGTGAATCCCCCTCTTTCTTTCCCCGGGCCGGAGTCGAGAAAGCGGCGCAGGCCAAAGACCACGGCGACCAGGGCGACGCCGGAGCCGGTGAGGACGACCCAGAGCGGAGCCACGTGGACGTAGACCCGCAGGGTGACCAGCGAAGCGGTTCCGGTGCCGATTCCCAGCGGCAGGAAGACGTAGCGGCGCGTCCGGATTCCGATCGCCAGGAAGACGATGGGGACGAGGATGGTGGCGGCAATGGAAAGCTGCCGGAGCAGCGGGCTCCTCGAAGCCGGCCCCAAATGAGCGAAGTCGCGCCGGAGCACTTCCAGGGCGCCCAGGTCGAAGGAACCCAGGTGGATGGCCGCGTAAAGGGCCACCATCGCCACGAGAAGGGCCGCCGTGCAGCCGTGGCGCAGCGCGGGCGGCAGCCTCGCGGAGTCCGAGAGCCGGACCAGGAATGGCGCGGCCACCAGGGGCAGCACGATCCAGAGAATTCGCCCACCGGGTAGATAGGTGAGCGCCGCGAGGACTGAGGCCGTCGCGGCCGCCGAATAGATCGGATAGCCCCATCGCCAGGCCGCCATGGCCAGGAGGGCCGCCGCGATCCCCAGGAGAAGGGGTATGCCGATCTCATTGTCCAGGTTGAGCGGCTCGAAGACGCACCAGGCGAGGCCGGCCAGGATGAACCCCAAGGCCGTGAACGAGGTACCCGCTTCCGTTCCCCCTTGGGAACGCTTGAGCCGGCCGATCTGGAATTCCGTCAGCACCGCCAGGCCGATCCCGAAGCCGATCGCCATCACGGCGAAAAGGGTCTCCTGACCTCGCGAGAAGGTCGAAACAACCGTGCCGAACACCAGCCAGACGAAACCGAAAACGGCTTGCGCGGCAAAGACCGTGAAGAGGAAGAGGAGGACGCGGAAGACGGGGCCGACGCGGGCCCGGTCGTCCGGCACGGCGGCCTCGATGGCCTTCAAGGTCTCTTCCCCGATAGCCCCTGCCTTGTGCCACGAGCGGGCGGCGGCGCGGATGGAGCCGTTGCGGTCTGCCAGGGCGGCGTCGGCTCTCACAGCGGCTCCCTCAGCCGGCGCTGGACGAAGATCAGGCCGAAGAGCAGCAGGATGGTCGTGCTGGCAAACCAGAAGCAGCCGAGGATGGCGAAGGCGTCCAGCTCGAAGATGAACCGGCTGAGAGCCACATACCCCGCGAGCACGCCGAAGGCGAAGAGGGGGAAACGCCGGAAGCGGTAGGCCACCGTGGCCAAGCCGCCACCACACGCCAGGAGCGCCAGGGTGTAGAGGGGCCAGGAGCCCGACTCCCCCATGCCGGAAGTGAGGCCGCCCAAAATCAGCAGCCACCCCAGGTACACGGCGACGGGCTCGAAGTGGGCTTTGCGGTCCGTCCGCTTGAGCACGAAACCGAGCACTACGAACAGGACGCCGCAGGCGATGCCGTTCCAGCGGATCACGTCTTCCGAGCCGTTGAAGACTCCGGCCCCGACCCGGGCCACGGACACGCCGCGCCAGGCGGCGAAGGTGGTGAGCGACAAGGAGAAGACGACGCTGGAATCGAAGCGAAAGGCTGCCAGCGCGGTCAGCAAGGCCACGATCAACAGATGCCACGTCCAGTTGGCCCCCAGGGGCGTGAACTGAAACTCAATGTAGGCGAGGTCGGCCGCGGCCAGGAGCACGCCCAGGAGGAGGATGTACTCGAAGGCGAGGTTGGGAGAGGGGATCTTCTTCCAGGAGAACGGCGGAGAGACCCGCACCACCCAGAAGAGCGCCGCCGCGGCCGCGAGGCCGATGCCCGAGGCAATGGCCACCGGCCCGATGCGGTCCAGGTTCTCCTTGACCAGAACGCCGACGCCCCCCGTGATGAAGAGCACGCCCAGGTAAAGAAGGAACCGAAGCTCGGCGTGGACGGAGACCAACTCACGCCGGGCCGCCCGCAGCAGCAATGGGGCCTTGTCCGGCGGCAACACACCGGTTTCGACCAACTTCGGAATGGCGTTGGCGACGTCGGGATTCAAATGGGCTCCTGTGGCAGAACATCCTACCCCAGGTCAGCCATGGAAACTTTCCCCCCAACCCTCCAGGGCGGCCACATAGGGCCGCCCCTACATCATTTCTGCCTTGACACCAGCCACACCCCCAGCAAGATCGCGAATCCCCCCGCCAGGGAGGCCAGGAAGACCGGCTCGTCCAGCAGCACCGCGGCCACCGCCACGGCCACCAGCGGCTCGATGTAGAGGAACGCTCCCACCTGCGAGGCCGGCAGCTCGCGAAGCGCCTCGTACCAGAACACGTAGGCGAAGCCGGAGCAGGCGATGCCCAGGAAGGCCACGGCCGTCCACCCCCGGGCCGAGAGGTGGGCCACGTCCGCCGGACCGGGACCGGTCAGGAAGAGGACCGTGGTCAGAAGCCAGCCAGTGGCCATGACCCAAAACATCATGGCCGCCGGGGAATGGCGCCTCAGCCCTTTCCGCGACAGTACGGAGAACACGGCCCAGTTGGGGGCACTGAGGAGAATGAGGAAATCTCCCATCGTGCCGAAGCGGCCCGTGGCCACGGAAGACAAGTCTCCCCGCGAGACCACCACCAGCACGCCCAGCGCCGCGACGGCGATGCCCACCGTCCCCAGCCAGCCCAGCCGCTCCCGCAACACCAGCCAGCCCAGCAGAGCCATGAAGATGGGGGTGGACGAGACGATCCAAGCCGTGGTCCCCGCCTGCGCCGTGACGAGGCCGTTCGACTGCAGCCACTGGTGGAAGGTGATCCCCAGGAAGCCCAGCCCCGTGAAGTACGCGAGATCCGAGGCCGAGGGCCGGATGAATTGGCGGCGGGCGATGACCACCGTCCCCATCACCACGACCCCCATGGCGAACCGCAGCCAGACCACCGTGACCGGCTGGACCTCGGCCAGGGCGATCTTGGTGGCGATGAAGGACGCGCCCCAGACCACCACGGCGAAGAGCGCCTTGGCGACGGGACCGATGCGGGCGGCACGCCCGTGGGACACGATAGAGTTACCAGCCATGACGAGCCACCGACTTTATACCGAGCATGCTCCCGAGGCGCTCGCACAGGCCGAGGTTGTTCTCCGAGGAGACGCCGCGCGCGTCCTCCTCCTTTCCGGCGTGCCGGGCTGCGGCCGGACCGGCTTCCTGGAGGCCGCGGCGCAGGGTGCGCACCGGCCCACCACCGTGATCCCCCTCGATCTGGACGGCCATGAGGACGGGCAGGATTTCTCCCGCTTCCTGGAAGTCCAGACCGCCAACCGCCCGGACCTCGAAGCCGCGGCGCGGGAGGCCCTGCTGGAGCGGACGCGCCCCCTCCTCCCCTTCATCCCGGAGACGCTGGCGGGCGCGGCCCTCCTCTCGCTGCTCCTCCGGCAGGCCGACCCCGCGGAGGTCTGGAAGACGCTCCCCCAGGCCGCCGAGGGAGACGCCCGGCCGGCGCTCGCCCGCCTGTTCGAACGCCTGGGGGAAGACGGCCTCCTCGTGCTGCACGCCGTGGACAGTGCCCAGCTCCACAACCCTCTGCGCCGCTGGCTGGTGGAAGAGACCGGGCGCAACCCCAACTTCGTGCTGGCCCTGTCCTGCTCCCCCACCGATCCCAACGACCGTCTGCTCGTACAGGGTACCGAGGGAGTCCGGATCGAGCTGGAGCCCCTGCCCGTCGAAGATCTCCTGGAGGCGTTCACCGAGCTGACCGATGACCTCGTCATCGATCTCTCGGACCGCCTGCAACGCTTCCTGGACCTGGCGGCCCTGTGCGGCCGGAACGTCCCCGCCGAGCTCCTCTTCCATCACCTGGAGCTGGATGAGGAGGGGCGCGAAGAGCTTCTCGACCTGATCGATGAAGAGCTGGTGGAGAACGAGGAAACCCGAATCCTGGTGGACCACCAGTACGGGCACCCCTCCTTTCCGGGCCTGCTGACCTACGCCTTTCTCGACCCCCGGATCAACCACGCCCTGCTGGAGCCCGTGACGGCGATCAAACGGGAGCGTATGGCCTCCGAGTTTCTGGATTTCCTGAACCAATCGGTGGCCATCCACACCCGGGGGATGACCCTGCTGCGCCTTTCGCTCGCCGGATATCTGGAAGAGACGAAGGCGCGTGATTTCTTCCTGCGCGAGATGAGAGTCTGGATCGGTCCGGGCGAAGCCGAGGAGTTTGCCGCCGACCTTTCCGAAGGCGTGGCCTCCGGCCGGATGAGCGTCCGCGATCTGCTCAGCACGGCGGACCAGACGAGCGGGCACTGGCCCGCCCACCGCCGGCTCCCCTTCCTGGATGCCGCCCGGCGCCAATTGATCCCGGGAAAAGCGGCAGACCTCACCCACGCCGAGCGCGTGGACCTCCACAACCTGCGGGCCGAGGCGTTGCGCGACCTTCGCCGGCACGACGAAGCCCTGGACGAGGCCGGATTGTCCTTACAGGAATCGGAAGCCCTCCACGGCGCCGAGCATCCGGCCACGGCGCGTGCCTTGAACCTTCAGGGGATCATCCTGCGCGAGATGAAACGCCCGGAAGACGCCCAGGCGGTCCTGGAACGCGCCCTGGCGGTACAGCTCCAGGGAGCGGCGGACGCCAACCTCGCCTCCATCCTGGCCAACCTCGGGATGGCCCTGCGCGACCTCGGCCAGCGGGAACCGGCAAAAGAACACCTGGAGCAAGCCCTCGCCCTCCACCGCCAAGCCTTCGGCGACAACCACCCCACCGTGGCCGCGGACCGCAACAACCTTGCCGCGCTAGCCCGGGAGATGGGCCACCCCGACCAAGCCCTCCAGCACCTCCGCCCGGTCGTTGACATCGTCCGCAGCCTCTACGGCGACGTCCATCCGGAAACCGCCCGCGCCATCACCAACGTCGCCGGCCTGCTCCGTGAGCTGGGCGAGGGCGAAGGGGCGCGTCTGCACCTGGAAGCGGCCCTCCAGATCGATCAACAGGCCCTGGGCGAAGCCCATCCCCAGGTGGTGGCCGACCTCAACAACCTCGCCGTGATCGAGCGGGAGCTGGGGAACCTGGAAGAGGCCCGTGAGCATTTCGAGCAGGCCCTTGCCCTCTCCCGGGCGGCCCTGGGAGAGGACCATGCCTTGACGGCTCAGTTGCGGAGGGCGGCCGAGGAGGCGTGAGCCTTGCGGTAGCCCCGCCCGGGCTGCAAGGCGCGGATGCTGGTAAACTTCCCCGAGGAGGATGTTTCCATGGATAACAGCTCAACCTCACCCGAGATCGTCATCCGAGATGGCCGGCCGGTGGCCGTTATCCTGAGCCTCATCGCGTACCAAGAGCTGCTCGAGAAGGCTGAGGATCTGGAGGCGCTCCAATGCCTCGAGGAGATGCGTCAGGAGCCGCTGGAGTTCCGGCGCCTCGATGACTTCTTGGCCGAGCGCTCCCAGGATGTATGAGATCCTTCTCGCCAAGCCGGCCGAGAAGGATCTGAAGCACCTGCCTTCCGACACCTTCGATCGCATCCTCCAGAGTATCCGCAAACTGGCTGGAGCCCAGGCCTGCGGGTTGCCGCAAGCTCTCCGGGGCAGACAGGGATTACAGGATACGCGTTGGTGAATATCGCGTTCTGTACGAGATCCTCGACGAAGCCAGAAAAGTACGCATCTTTCGCGTCGGCCATCGCCGCGATGTCTATCGATGAAGCGGCTTCACGCAGGTCAGAGTCCCACAAGTGCTCTCGGCCTGATCTCGCTTCTCAGCTCCGGCGGGCGGCCGAGGAAGCGTGATTTTTCCTGTCAGGCGGCGGGTGCCCACTGAATCGACAACTTCGTCCGGTGGGCCGCGCAGTCTCGCAGGTACAGACTGATCAAGGTCTGGTAGGGAATCCCCATCTCGCTCGCCAAACCGTGAAAATACTCTAGAGTCGATTCGTCGAGCCGAATCGTGACCTGCTTCTTGAGCCGTTTCGCGTAGGGATTCTTCTGCGCCTCGGAAAAGTCGTAGTGATCTCTCATCGTATCCACCTGCGGCTGTACAGTTCGGTTGCTCACCTGCTCAGCGTAACTACAACGTAGGGCAAAGGGAAGATGGGGCTCAGGCGAGGCGACGCAGCGTCGATCTCAAAGGATAACGGGGAAATCTGTTTCCTCCGTCGGTCGCACGGAGTCCTTCGCGCTGAAAGTGCGGAATTTGAACAGCCTGGGGTGTCAACCCCAGGGAAAGGCCAGCAATCTTCCTAAGCCCTGGAGGGCCGATAGAGATGTCCTCGGCAGGATTGGCGGCCCGAAGCGCTTCTGCCGGCCCTACGGGGCTTGAGCTGAGGTGTGGTGTCCTGGTCCTGGGGTTGACACCCCAGGCTGTTCAAATTCCGCCCCTTCAGGGCGGTGGCCTGCGGTGGCCTCCGTGGTTGCCAAGCGCGACTCGGCGGAGATGTGTTTTTTCTAGGGAGGAGGAGGCATGAGGATGTCCAGCAAAGCCGTCAGCGCCAGAAGCGCCAGAGAGGTCGTGGCCGAGAATGAGACTCTAACGCTGTCCCCTCGCGACTGGGAAGCTTTTCTGGCGGCCCTGGACGACACCGACCGGCCTCGGCCGCGACTCGCGGCGGCCGCTCGTCGATACCAGAGCCAGCGCGAGCGCCATGCCGGTTGACTGGCCGCTGCCGGCGCTCCGAAAACTTTTTGAGCCCGGCTTGGACCGGTGAAACGGAAAGAAGGAAGTCCGCTTACTGCGGAACCGGCCGCATCTGCTCGTCAAATTTCAGCCCCAGGCGGGCTTGCCATTTCTCAAGAAGCTTTTTCGGGTCCCCTTCGATCGGAGGATCAGTGGGTCCGTCGAGGCGAAGGGTTTCGAGGTGGAAAGAGTTGCCGGTATCCCCCAACGCTACCTGGAGGCAGTTTTCGCAGTCTAAGGGGAAGCGGAAGCCTTCCTTCCAGAATCCATGGAGCAACTGGCTGCTTTGAAGCACGGCCTTCTTGCCGTCCCATGAGTAGGTGTTCAGCCAATGGTCTGTTGCCACGAAGAATACCTTCCCGTTTGGTTCGAAGGCTATGGTCCGAATTGGGCCCTGATGCTGTAAGGGAGCGGTGAGAGGCTTTCCGGTGCGTGCGTCCCAGAGACGGGCGGTGTTGTCCCAAGACCCCGTCAGCACCTTCCCGCCATCCGGGCTGAAGGCCACAGCCCGGACTGCGCGCTGATGCTGCAAGGGAGCGGTGAGCGGCTTGCCGGTGCCGGCGTCCCAGACGCGCGCAGTGTTGTCCCAAGACCCCGTCAGCACCTTCCCGCCATCCGGGCTGAAGGCCACAGCCCAGACTGCGCGCTGATGCTGCAAGGGAGCGGTGAGCGGCTTGCCGGTGCCGGCGTCCCAGACGCGCGCGGTGTTGTCACTAGACCCCGTCAGCACCTTCCCTCCATCCGGGCTGAAGGTCACAGCCCAGACTGCGCGCTGATGCTGCAAGGGAGCGGTGAGCGGCTTGCCGGTGCCGGCGTCCCAGACGCGCGCGGTGTTGTCCAAAGAACCCGTCAGCACCTTCCCCCCATCTGGGCTGAAGGCTCCAGCCAAGACGTAGTCTTGATGCTGCAAGGGAGCGGTGAGGGGCTTTCCGCTGCGAGCATCCCAGAGACGGGCCGTGTTGTCAGCAGACCCCATCAGGACGGTCCCGCCAGCCGGGTTGAAGGCCACGGCCCAGACGAAGCCCTGATGTTGCAAGGGAGCGGTGAGCGGCTTTCCGCCGCGAGCGTCCCAGAGACAGGCCGTGTTGTCAGCAGACCCCGTCAGGACGGTCCCGCCATCCGGGCTGAAGGCCACGGCCCAGACGAAGCCCTGATGTTGCAAGGGAGCGGTGAGCGGCTTTCCAGACCGAGCGTCCCAGAGACGGGCGGTGTTGTCCCCGGACCCCGTCAGGACGGTCCCGCCATCCGGGCTGAAGGCCACGGCCCAGACGAAGCCCTGATGTTGCAAGGGAGCGGTGAGCGGCTTTCCGGACCGAGCGTCCCAGAGACGCGCAGTTTTGTCATCGGACCCCGTCAGGACGGTCCCGCCATCCGGACTGAAGGCCACGGCCCGGACGGAATCCTGATGCTGCAAGGGAGCGGTGAGCGGCTTTCCGGACCGAGCGTCCCAGAGACACGCAGTTTTGTCATCGGACCCCGTCAGGACGGTCCCGCCATCCGGACTGAAGGCCATGGCCAAGCCGAAGCCCTGATGCTGCAAGGGAGCGGTAAGCGGCTTTCCAGACCGAGCGTCCCAGAGACGCGAGGTGTTGTCCCCGGACCCCGTCAGGACGGTACCGCCATCCGGACTGAAGGCCACGGCCCGGACGGAATCCTGATGCTGCAAAGGAGCGGTGAGCGGCTGGCCGGACCGAGCGTCCCAGAGACGGGCGGTGTTGTCCCCGGACCCCGTCAGGACGGTACCGCCATCCGGACTGAAGGCCACGGCCAAGACGGAGCCCTGATGTTGCAAAGGAGCGGTGAGCGGCTTTCCAGACTGAGCGTCCCAGAGACGGGCGGTGTGGTCCAAGGACCCCGTCAGGACGGTCCCGCCATTCGGGCTGAAGGCCACGGCTCTTACTGGGCCCGCTTGCCGAAGTGTGAAGCGGAGTCTTTCGTAGTCCAGCCCCACCAGATTCCGAGCCTGTCTCCTTAGCCTTTCGCTGTCCTCCAAATCTTAATCCTTGAAGGTAACTCAGAAGGCTCTCGTCTCTCTTACCAGCCAGTGCACTAGCGCAGGGCGCGCTGTTCCCAGAACTGCTGCATCAACTCGGTCGCCTGAGACCGGGAAAAGGGGTTTCTGTGCAGAGCCGTGTAGGCTTCCAGGGCAGTGCTGTAGCCGTCGTCCTTGAATGCCGACTGGAACGCTGCTTCGTACGGGCGCGGCTGGAACACCGCATACCAGACCAGAACGCCAATCTAGAGATGCCGCCAGCGTGGCTGCCGCGAGTTGCCAGCCGCGATCCGCGGGCATTGCGGCCTTCGCCCATTCCGGCGTGAAGACCTCCTCGTAGATGCGGTTGCGCACGGTGAGCCGCCCTTCGTCCGTGGCCTTGACGACTCCCGCAAGCTTGAGCTGAGCGAACAACGGCGAGGTGGGCTGGTCCGGGACCGCCTTCCCCTGACGGACACGGCGATAGAGCTGCAGGAGACGACGACCTTCCGGACCGCGCCTCTCGAGGCGAGCCCGAGCGTGCTTGAGGTTCGTCTCTTCCCGTTGCGCCCGCGAGGTGAGAAAAAGCTCCTCGACCTGAGGATCGACGGATTCCTCTGCCGTTCCAGCGTCTCCCCTCTCCCGGACGGCCCGGCAGACTGCCTGGGTGAGGTACGGGTGCCCTCCCGTCCAATGAAGGACGCGCTCCAGCCTCCGGCCCGCCTCGGCAGGATCGGCGTGCAGTCCAGGGGCGAGGCCCTGGGCTTCGTCGAGACTGAAATCGGTGAGGTCGATCCTCTTCCCGATGTTGAACGGTGTGCGCGCCGGATCCTGGATGAGCTGGTCCGGTGTCGCGACGCCGAGCAGCACGAAGGTCAATCGCTCGAAGGCGGCGCTCGGTGGCGCGGGCGTTGAAGCAGGCGCGGAGGGCCGCGAAGAAGTCGTCCGCGAAGGGCAGCCCGATCGTCGAGTCGATCTCGTCCACGAAGACCACGACCCGGCCGGGCACGTGGGCAGGACAAGCTCGCGGAAGAAATCGGTGAGGCGCTGAACCGATGAAAGGTCGGCCCGCTCCTGCCACCAGGGGCGCAAGGGTGTGGCGATCCCCAGTTGCCGGTGGATGAGGTTGGCGATGCCGAAGTACCACTGCGCCGCGGCTTGGTCTCCCCGTTCGCTTCCGATCTGGGTGAGGTCCACGATGGCCGAGGCGACGCCGGCCTGCTCCAACCGTTTCGCGGTCCTGGCCATCAGGCTGGACTTCCCCATCTGCCGCGCGGTGAGCACGTAGCAGAACTCCCCCGCCAGGAGGCTCTCGAAGAGATCCGTGTCGGCCCGGCGTTCGACGTAGCTGGGCTCCCCGGGCTTCAGGGTGCCCCCGGTGACGTAGAACGGACGGGCGGGAGTGGCCGGCTCGCTCACCGTTCCCTCATAGATGCCGGGAGAAGTACTGCTGGTAGAGAGCGCAGCGCAGGCGCGCCGTGGCACGGGCATCCCCGGCGACCAGACCCGTGGCGAGGAGACGCTGGAAGAGCCCTTCGTCGTCACAGCCTTCGCCCCTCGCGATGCGGGCGACCACGGCGCGCAGGCGATCGCTCTGGAGCAGTGCCCAGAGATGCCGCCGGAGGTGGTCTCCGAAGGGGCCGTTGTCCTTGCCGGCCTCCTCGCGGAGCCGGGCCAGGGACCAGCGCTCGGTCGCCAGGACGTAGAGCGCCTGCCGGATGAGATAGGGATGGCCGCCGACCAGATCCATCAGGCCGGCGATCTCGTCGTCTGGGCAAGGGATTTCCGTGGCGGCCGTTCAAGTCCGCCACCTGATCCGCGGGTGAAGTCTCCCAGGCGGAGGCGGTCGCCGACGTTGAAGGGTGACTCGTTCAGGTTCTCGATCCACAGCGCCGGGTCGGTGGCGTGGCCGAGGACGAGGTGGAGGTTTTCCCAGGCCTCGTCGGTCGCCCGGTTGTTGTGCCAGCCGCGGACGGCGGCGAAGAAGTCCCCGCGATAGGGGCGGTCGAACAGGCGGTCCACCTCGTCGAGGATGAGGACGACCGGGGACGGTGCCCCGTCGAGGACGGCGCTGATCAGGAACTCCGCGAAGCTCCCCTTCTCCCCGAGAAGGTCCGAGTCCCACACGTCGGCCGGCTGGATCGTGGTCTTGAGCGCGCGGGCGATCCGCTTGGCGAGCGTCTGGAGAGTGGTGCCCAGGCTGGCGAGTTGGGGCTCGTCGAAGGTCTGGAAATCCAGGTAGACCGAGCGCCGTTCCGCCTTCTTCGACAAGGCGTGGATGCGGGCCAGAAGGGAGCTCTTGCCGCTCTGCCGAGGCCCTTTGACCACGATCGTGCTCCCTGGCTGAGCCAGGCAGCGCTCGGCGACCTCATCCTCCTTGCGCCGGACGTAGAACGGCGAGTCGAGGCGGATGGTCCCCGTCTCCATGACGACGACCCGGGGGTCGGCCGCGGGGAAGGGAACGCCCTTCCACTCCGCCGCCACCGAGGGGTCCGAGGGAGAGACGACGCCAGGATCGCCTGAAGACGGAGCGACCGGGAGAGCGGCGCCACCCGTGATGGCAACATGAAGGAGGGCAAACAGATCCTCCTCCGAATCGCCCGGGTGCCAAAGGGCATACTGGATGCGGTTCAGATACGAGGCCAGGTCGTAAGGCAGCTTCCCCTCGAAGCCCAGCCGGACGGGGAAGATGGCCAGCTTCCCTTCCTGCAGAAGCTCATGGGCGGTCTGCACCTCCTGGCGCACCATGTCACTGCGGATCGAGTCCTCGGAGAGGAAGACGACGAAGAAGGCCGACGCCCGGAGCTGGCGATCGATCTCCGCCACCCAATCGAGGCCGATCCGGATCTGCTTGTCGAGGAACACACGGAGGCCCCGCTTCTCGAGGAAGGCGCAAAGCCTCTCCGCAAGTTGCTCGTCCGGTGGGACGTGCCGGTAACTGATGAAGACTTGGCTCACGGTTCAGGGATCAATTTAGCACAGAGATCGAGACGTCAGGCTTGGCGTAGCGCCCCGCCACCTCCGGAAGGGGGGTGTCTCCTGGAGAGGGCGCTTTTTCTCCTGGCGAGAGTCGCCAGCCGCTGGAGAGACTCGCCACGGGCTGGCGAGAGTCGCCACCGCTTGGTGAGGGTCGCCACGGCCTGGCGAGGGTCGCCACAGCTTGGTGAGGGTCGCCACGGGCTGGCGAGGGTCACCACGGCTTGGCGAGTCTCGCCACGAATTGGCGAAGGTCGCCAGCCGCTGGCGAGGGTTGTTCCGCTCTGGGAAAGCTCAGCGACCGAAGGTTTCCTTCTCGGCGCAGAAACCAGGAACGAGCTTCAGGGACGTACCTCGAGTGATTTGCGATAGATATGGCGGGCCGCCGCGAGATCCTCGACGGCGATCCCCAGGGACTTGAACAGAGTGACCTCGTCGGCGGTCCGGCGGCCGGGGACCGTTCCTTCGAGAACCTCTCCCGAGCTCGCCGAGGATGTGGGCATCCGTGACCGCGCCCTCCGCACGGGCGAGCAGGAAGTCCCCCGCTTCGGCCAGTGCGGACTCCCGCCGGTCCACGAACAGGCGGGAGCGCGCCACGGCCGCGGCATCCAGCTCGCGGGCCCGGGGCGTGCAGGCGCCGACGGCGTTGACGTGCGCTCCGGGAAAGATCCAATCCCCTTGAAGGACAGGCTCCGTGGATGCGGTGACGGTGCAGATGAGGTCCGCGCCCTGAACCGCCTCGCGGGCGGAAGCGGCCACCTCGATCCCTTCGGACTCGGCGAAACGGCGGGCGCTTTCGGGATTGCGGCTCCAGACCCGCACCCGGCGCAGCGTCCGGACGGTTCTCATCGCCTCCAGGTGGCTGCGCGCCTGTGTTCCCGATCCCAGGATGGCCAGATCCCCCGCATCCTCCCGCGCGAGCGCCCGGGTGGCCACGGCGCTCGCCGCCGCCGTGCGGATGGCCGTGATCGAGGTGGCGTCCAGAACCGCCAGGGGCCTCCCCCGCTCCTGCTCGAACAGGAGAACGAAACCCTGGTGTGACTCCTCGCCATGGGCATGGTTGCCGGGCATGACCGTGATGACCTTGACCCCGGCGACGGGATCGTCACCCCCCAGACTACCGAGCATTCCCGGCATCACCCCCAGCAGGCCGTGCCGGTCAGGCATCCAGGTGGCGGACCGCAGAGGCTGGACGGCCTCGCCGCGCGCCAGGGCACGGAGGGCGTCCGCGACGACCTCGACGCACTCCGCCATGGGGAGGAGGGCTTCGACGTCGGTTTGGGTCAGGAAGGGGAGGGACATTGGGGCATTATCCTCCCCTGCGGTCCGTCAGGACCACCGTCGGTAGCCAGGGATTTCAATCCCTGGCGGGGCTCAGCCCTGGACTGAAGTCCAGGGCTACCGACGGTGGTCCCTGCGGGACCGCATTCGTCTTAGGAGAATGAAACGGGGGGTGCCGGCAACGCCCCTACCCCACCCGCCGCCCGGCCAGTCGGGCCACGGTGGCCACCAGCTCGGAGGGATCAACGGGTTTGGCGAGGTGGGTGTGGAACCCAGCGTCGAGAGCGCGGGCGCGGTCTTCGGGACGCGCGTAGGCGGTCAAGGCGACGGCCGGGACGGTGCCTCCCTGATCCGGCTGCCGGGCTCTCACCTTGCGGATGAGCGAGTAGCCGTCCTCGACCGGGACGCCGATGTCCGACACGAGGACGCCGGGGGTCGTTTTGTCGAAGGCCGCCAGGGCGTCGGCCACGGTGGCGAAGGCGGAGACATCGGCGCCGCACTGCTCCAGGGCGGTCACCAGGAGGTCGCGGGTGTCCTCCTCGTCCTCCACCACGAAGACGTGAACCGCCGAGAGGAGGCGCGGGAGGCTCCAGACGCCCGAGGTGGAGGGGGCGCGCCCTTCGAGCGCCGCGCCCTCGGCGATCTCCGCCCGCAGCGGCAGCTTGACGGTGAACAGGGCTCCCTGGGCCTCGCCCTCGCTCGCCACCTCGACCGTGCCGCCGTGCAGCTCGATGAGGTGGCGGACGATCGAGAGGCCGAGCCCCAGGCCGCCATGGGAGCGGGTGAGCGTGCTCTCCGCCTGGCGGAAGCGGTCGAAGACGTAGGGGAGGAACTCGGAGCGGATGCCGATCCCCGTGTCTTTCACCTGGACGACGGCGTTCTGGCCGATCTCGCGCAGGTGGACCTCGACCTGGCCGCCCCGGGGCGTGAACTTGATGGCGTTCGAGAGGAGGTTCCAGACGACCTGCTGGAGGCGGTCGCTGTCGCCGAGGACGGGCCTGCCCAGCGCGGAGAGGGAGACGGAAAGCTGGAGGTCCTTGGCGTCGGCCGCCGGCCGGACGCTGTCGAGCGCGGCCTCGATGATGCGGTGAAGCTCGACGGGCTTGGAGTCGAGCCGCAGCTTGCCGGTGATGATGCGGGAGACGTCCAGGAGGTCGGCGATGAGCTGGGCCTGGGCGCGCGCGTTCCTCTCCACCGTCTCCAGGGCGCGGGTGGAGGCCGCGGGATCGAGCTTGCCGACGCGCAGCACCTGCGCCCAGCCGAGGATGGCGTTGAGCGGCGTGCGCAGCTCGTGCGAGAGGGTGGCCAGGAACTCGTCCTTCATGCGGTTGGCTTCCTCGGCCTGCTGCCGCGCCGCCTGTTCGAGCACCAGCAGGCGGGCCCGCTCCTCCTCCGCCCATTCGCGCACGCGGATCTCGCGCTTGAGCTCCTGGTTGGTCACGGACAGCTCGGCCGTGCGCCGTTCGACCAGGATCTCGAGCTCGTCGTACATGCCGCGCAGCGCGGCGTTGGCCTCGGCCAGCTCAGCCGTGCGCTCCTCCACCTTGCGGCGCAGCGCCACCTTTTCGATGGCGTTCTGCACGGCGAGACGGAGGCGTTCGCGCGTTACGGACCCTTTGAGCAGGTAGTCCTGGGCGCCCCCCTTCATGGCCTCGACGGCCACGGCCTCGTTCCCCTGGCCGGTGAGGACGATCACCGGCACCAGCTTCTCGGTGAGGAGACGGGAGAGGAACTCCAGGCCGTCCACGTCGGGCAGCTTGTAGTCGAGAAGCAGGCAGTCCGGCTCCTCCCGCAGAGCGATCTCCAGGCCATCCTCCCCCAGCTCCGCCTCCAGAAGCTCGTAGGCGTGCTCCCGGTCCTGCACGAGCAGGCGCCGGTACAGCTCCCGGTCCTCGGGGCTGTCGTCGACGATGAGGACACGGATGCGCTCGTTGCCGGCGTCGGCCACCCGTCAGGACCCCTTGGGCAGGATCACGACCTCGAACCAGTAGTCGTTGAGCCGCTCGATGGCCTTCATGAAGCCCTCCAGGTCGACGGGTTTCTGGATGTAGCTGCTGGCGCCGGCCCGGTAGCAGGCGTCGACGTCGCGGTCGTCGCTGGAGGTGGTGAGGACGATGACGGGGATCTGCTGCAAGGCCGGGTCGGCCTTGATCTCCGCCAACACCTCGCGCCCGTCCGTTCCCGGGAGGTTCAGGTCGAGCAGGATGACCCCCGGCCGGGGGGACTTGCCGGGGTCGGCATACCCGCCTCTCCTGTGGAGGAAGTCGAGCGCCTCGTCACCGTCCGCGCAACGGATGATCGGGTTCTTGAGCCCGGACCGCCGGAAAGCGCGCTGCGTGGTTTCGAAGTCCTCGGGACTATCCTCGACGAGGAGGATGGGTTGGGTTTCAGACACGAACATCTCCTTCCTTTCCTTCTCTGAGGGTGAAATAAAACGTCGTCCCCTCGCCGGCGGACGATTCGAGCCAGATTCTGCCATGGTGGCGCTCGACGATCTTCTTGACGATGGTCAGCCCCGCGCCGGTGCCGCCGCCGAACTTGTCGCGGGCGTGCAGGCGCTTGAAGATCCGGAAGACCGAGTCGTGGTGTTTCTCGGCGATCCCAATGCCGTTGTCCCGCACGTAGAAGACCGGAGGCCCGCCCGCCCCGTCCTCGACGGCCCCGATCTCGATCCACTTCTCGGGCTTGTCGTTGTATTTGACGCCGTTGACGATGAGATTGTAGAAGATTTCCCCCACCCGGGCCCGGTCGGCCCTCACGGTGGGGAGCGGCTTCGGGATGCGGACCTGAACGCCGGATTCCTGCAGGCTGATGGCCAGCGATTCGAGCACCTCGGCCACGGTCTCGTTCAGGTCCACCTGGTCGATGGCGAGGTCCACCCGGCCCAGGCGCGAGAACTGGAGGAGCGAGTCGATGAGGGTCTCCATGCGGCGGGTCAGGCGCATCAGCGTTTCGAGCTTGGAGCGCCCCTCGCCGTCGAGCTTGGCGGCGTAGTCCTCGATCAGGAAGCTCGAAAAGTTGTGGATCCCCCGCAGGGGCTCCTTCAGGTCGTGGGAGGCGATGTAGGCGAAATCGTCCAGCTCCTTGTTGCTCTGGTGGAGCTCCTCGTTGCGCCGTTCCAGCTCGCGGGTGCGCTCCCGGACGCGCTCTTCCAGGTCTTCCTTCGACCGCAACAGCTCGGAATCCCGCTCCTGGATCTGGACCAGCATCTCGTTGAAGGCGTCCACCAGTTGGCCGAGCTCGTCGGCGCTGCTCTTCCTCGCCCGGATCGAGTAGTCCTTGCGCTCGGAAACGGCGCGGGCGGTACCGGCAAGGTCCAGGATGGGGCGCGAGATCAGCCGCTGAAGCCCCGAGGAGAGAAGCAGCGCCAGGAGCCCCGAGGCCAGGAAGACGGTGCCGACGGTGACCGCCTGGGCTTCGAGCCGGCGGGTCAGGGCGTCGAGGTTGCTGCGCAGGTAGACCGTGCCGACCCGTTCACCCCGCAGCACGACGGGCCGGAACACCACCAGGGCGTCCTCCTCGAACCGGGCCGCCTCCTGCCCTGGGCGAGTCGGGAATCGCGCTCCACCCAGAGGGCCGTAGCGGACGAAGAGACGGCCGTCGATGTCGTAGAAGGCGGCGGCCACGATCGATTTTCTCGGCCGCAACGCGTCGAGCACCTCGGTGGCGTCCGCCTGATCGCGGAAGCTCAGCGCGGCCGTGCTGTTGCCGGCCACGACGTCGGCGAGCGTTTCGAGGTCTCCCGCCATCTCGGCCTTGAACCGGATGCGATCGAAATAGATCAGCGCCGCTCCGGCCAGCAAGAGGGCCGCCCCGGTGGTCACCAGGGGGATCAGCATCAGCTTCAGCCGGATGGGGAGATTGTGGAGCTTGCTCATCAGGTCTTCGGCGGACCGGTCAGGGCTCCGGGCTCCCCTTGACCCGGGTGGCCAGCCGCAGAAGCTTCGAGCTGATCTTGATCCCCGCCCGCCCTGCCGCATCCTGGTTGATCTCGAAGCGAACCTTGCTCCCCTCGAGCGTGAAGTTGATGATCCCCCCCTGCTCCAGGAAGCCGCCGGTGTCCGCCACGGTCAGGACGGGCTCGCCCCGCAGATGAGTGAGGATCTCGGGCAACCGGCGCCGCTCCGAACGGCTGACGAAGACGATCTGGCACCCCTCCGGCTCGGGCATCTCGCGGATGCGGAGCAACTGCACCTTGCGGCCGGCGATCTGCTCGCCCGAAACCAGCTCCAGGCTCTTGCCGAAGGGGTCGTCTCCCAGCACGCAGAGCAGCATCGAGGTGTCGCTCGAGAACGCGGCCGGGGGCCACTCCACGAACTTCGTGAAGTTCAGCAGGAAGGCCGCCTTGACATCGTACTCGGACGCCGCCACCCGTTCGCCCCGGGCCGCGCCCGGCACGGCCAGCAGGAGGGCCAGAAGCAGGAGGACCCGGCCGTCTCGAAAAATCGGCCTCAGAAGCGCCATGTAACCCGTCCCAGAAGGCTGCGCTCGACCTCCTTCTGCACCACCGTCCAGAATTCGGGATGCTGGCTGTGCAGGAGGTTCTGGCCGATGAGGGAAAGCTCCAGTCCGCCGGTGGCGCGCCAGCCCAGGCGGAGGTCCAGCTCCGTATAGGCGGGTACGCGCGGTTGGGGCAGCGCGTCCACGTAGCGCAGCCAGGCGTCCAGCTCCAGCCGCCCCGGCAGATCCATGAGGGACCGAAGGGCGAACCGGTGCTCCGGATCGTCCCCTTCCGACGTGCCGTTGGTGGGATCGGTGCTCCCCGGATCGAGGCTGAAGTCGTTGCGGAACCAGGTGTAGGACGAATAGAGCCGCCACCAGGAGGCCGCCTGGACGTTGAACCGCAGCTCGGCCCCCCAGGTCTCGGCGTTGAGCTTGTTGTCGAGAGTGATGGGGATCGGCGCTCCGTTCGCCGGCCGCTCCTGGCTGCGCAGGTCGTCATAGACGTTGTAGAAGGTCGCGAGGTCGAGGGACGTGCCCGCGTTGGGCTGGATGCGGTAGCCCAATTCGTAGGCCACGACCTCCTCGAAGCCGAAGTCCGGGTTCCCCCGCAGGATCACCACCGGGCCGCTGGTGAACCGCACGTCCTCGTCGATGCGGGTAGGCGCGCGTACGGCCCGCGACACCGCTCCCCAGACCATCTGGCGGTCGCCGGGAGTCCAGGCCAGGCGCACGGTGGGCTGCACCTCGGTGCCGGCGATTTCGTGGATTTCGAGCCGGGCTCCCAGGGTCAGGCGCAGCCGGTCCGGCACCAGGCTGATTTCGTCCTGCGCGAAGGCGGTGAACAGCTCCAGGGTCCGCTCGCCCGGCACCCAGGCCAGCACGGGGGTGCTCGCCACGTCGTCGGCGCTCACCCTATAGCCAAGGCCCCAGACCATGTCGTGCCGCCCGCTGGCACCGAACGGCAGCCGGTGCTGGATCTCCAGGTCCCAGGTGTCGCGGTGCTCCTCGAACTGCGCGGGCACCCGGCGGTGCGTCCGGTCCCAGTACACCTGGACGTCCAGGCTGGAAGCCGCCGAGAACCGGCGCGACCACCGCCCGAGCAGGTTGCCGCCGTCCACGTCCGTGTCGGAGCGCACCAGCTCGCCGATCCGCCCCTGATAGACGTCGCCCTGGAGGGTGAAGGAATCGCGCTCCGACCGCTCGCCATCCACCCGGAAGCCGCCCTGCGCCATGCGCAGCGGATCCTCGGAGCTGTCACCGTTCGTGAGGGCCAGGGCGTCGATGTACCGGTACTTGCCGTACGCCCGGTACCAGGTGCGTTCGCCCAGCGTGCCGCCCTGCCGGAGGGTGCCGAAGCCACGGTCCTCGGTCCCCGCGCCGGCGTTCACCAGCCCGCCCTGGGTCTGCCGGGCGCTCTTGGTGATGACGTTGATGACGCCGTTGACCGCGTTGGCCCCCCACAGGGTCGCCCCCGGGCCGCGGACGATCTCGATGCGGTCTACGTCCTCCAGAACGAGATCCTGCACGTCCCAGAACACACCGGAAAAGAGCGGCGTATAGACGCTCCGGCCGTCGATGAGCACCAGCAGCTTGTTGGCCGTCGTGATGTTGAACCCGCGGGCGCTGATCGCCCAGGTGCGCGAGTCGAAGCGGGCCACATGGAGGGAGTTGGCCAGCCGCAACGCCTCCGGCAGGCTGGTCACCCCCGAGCGCCGGATGTCCTCGGCGGTGATGACGGTCACCGCCGCCGCCGCCTGGGAGATCTTCTCGCTCCGCCGCGAGACCGAGGTGACGTCCACCTCCATCAGCTCCTCGATGGTGAGGCTCTTGAGCTCCGAGGGCTCGACCGCCTCCCCTTCCTGAGCCACGCTCGCGGCCGCGGTTCTCGGCGTTGTCAAAAAAGCCAGAACCAGAAAGATCCCCAGCAAAGATTTCATCGTCTCTCCACGCTCAACGAGAAAGCACCACAGATGGGTGCGGCTGATTGCAATCTTCGGGCCTACTCCGGGGCAAGGGCGGGGGTGTTTCGGAGAGTTTTCGGCTGGCGGGCTCAGTGAAGCTGGCAATCCATGACGTAATCGGAAATAGCAGGGTTGTTTTCGATTCGTAGTCGAAACGAGCAGGGTTCATTGCGGATAAGGGAGCCCCGCGGCCCGGGCCGCACCCAGGTATTCGAAGAGGTATTCGAAAAGCTCCACGTGATTGAGCGCGGCGTCGGCGTCGCGTCCCCAGGCGGTCAGGCCGTGGTCGCGGATGAGAAAGCCGGGCAGCCGGGGCGATCCGGCCGAGAAGCGGGAGACCATTTCCTCGGCGATCCGGGGCACATGGGCATGATTGGGGAAGACCGCGAGCGCCACGTCGGGCTTCTCGTCCCAGATCCCCAGGCCCTTGATCATCTCGAGGGGCGGGAGCCGCAGCGAGTCCCGCTCGGTGAGCCGGGCGGCCACGTTGCCGGCGACGGAGTGGATGTGGAAGCAGGCCCGCGCGTCCGGGAACAGGCGGTAGACCGTGTCGTGGAGGCTGGTTTCGGCCGAGGGGCGGTCCTCGGGTCTCCCCCGCTCCAGCACCTCGCCGCCGGGGGCGACGCGGAGGAAGTCCTCGCGGCGGAGCCGACCCTTGAGCTTGCCGCTGGCGGTGATCCAGAAGGAGCCGTTTTTCAGGCGGAGCGAGAGGTTGCCCGCCGTGCCCGCCATCCAGCCCCGTCCGTAGAACAGGCGGGCGGTGTCCGCCAGCAGGTCCCGCGGGTCCGGCGAATCCCCAGAGTCTTCAAAAGCCATGGCGGACGGCACTTTACCATGCCGCCGCCGTCTCTCTTCTGGTACATTCAGGCACTGTGAAGAAGGAGGTGAACCCATGGCCACACTGACGTTTCGCGACGAGAACCGGGTGCTCGAAGACCCGGCCGAGATCTCCGGGTTCCTCGAAGGGCTCGGGCTCTGGTACCGCCGTTTCGACGGCTCGGACAGCCTGCCGGAAGACGCCGCCGACCAGGAGATCCTGGACGCCTACCGGGAGCCCATCCAGAAACTCATGGCCGAGGGCGGCTACGTCACCGCCGACGTGATCAACATCAAGCCGGAGACTCCCGGCCTCGACACCCTGCTCAACCGGTTCAACAAGGAGCACTGGCACGACGAGGACGAGGTTCGCTTCATCGTCCACGGGCGCGGCCTGTTCCACGTCCATCCGCCCCAAGGTCCGGTGTTCAGCCTGGAAGTGGTCAAGGGGGACATGATCCGGGTGCCGCGCGGCACGCACCACTGGTTCGACCTCTGCTCGGACCGCACCATCCGCGCCATCCGCCTGTTCCAGGACACCTCCGGCTGGACGCCCCACTACACGGAGACCGGGGTGGATTCCAAGTACCAGCCGCTCTGCTTCGGACCGTCGTATTTCCCGGCCCGGACGCTGTAGCCGGACGCTGCAGCTGGAAAATGATGCGGGCGGTCCTTATGGATATCGAGGGGACGGCGACCTCGATCTCCTTCGTCTACGACGTGCTCTTCCCCTACGCCGAGGCGCGCCTGGAGGCGTACTGCTCGGGCGCGGCCGCATCGGACGCGGACAGCTCGGACGCCGCCATCGCCTTGCTGCGGCGTGAATACGAGGAGGAGCTCCGCAAGGGCGCATCCCTCCCGGGCTTCGGCAACGGCGCTCCCTACGCCCGCCATCTCATGAGCCTGGACCGCAAGTCCACCGGGCTCAAGGCGCTCCAGGGCTTGATCTGGGACGCGGGGTACCGCTCCGGAGCCTTGCGAGGGCACCTCTTCCCCGACGTGCCGGTCGCGCTGGAAGCCTGGCGAGAGGCCGGGATCCGCCTGCGGGTGTTCTCTTCCGGCAGCGTCCACGCGCAGAAGCTCCTCTTCGGCCACACCGAATACGGCGATCTGACCGGGTTGTTCGAGGGCTTCCACGACACCACCACGGGACCCAAGCAGGAGGCGGCCTCGTACCAGGCCATCGCCGGCGCGTTCGGCCTCCCTCCGGAGGCCATTTTGTTCCTGAGCGACGTACGCGGCGAGCTCGACGCCGCGGCGGCGGCCGGGCTGCGGACAGGGTTGGTGGTTCGCCCGGGCAACCGGGCGGAGGAGCCGGGGGATCATGCGGTGTATACGAGCTTTGACGAGTTGGCGGCCTCACCCCAGCCCCTCTCCTGACTCTACTTCGTCAGACTGTGTGAACCCGGGGCGGTTTGCCAGGTTCGGCGCCAACGTCTGGAACCGCGGGGGAGAGAAGCTTGCAATCTGTTCCCTGACGACGAGTCCTGGGATCCTTACACCGAGCTGTCCGAAGGCGGCCTCCCCAAACTTCTCCGGGGACTGTCACGCCTTTTTACGCAAAACGCACTCTACCTATTGACTTCCTTCGCCGGTCTTCTATCGGCCCTCTCAGGACGCCCTACCGGGCTCACGATGAATTTAGAGGGGGCTCCTACGCCTTATTGCGGCATTCCTCCGAGCAGAACACATCTCCCTCCCCCGCTCCCATCCCTTTGAGCGTTCGTGAGGAATCTACGTAGGTGCCGCAGGTGGCGCATTGCACCAGAGTCTGGGAGACGACTTGGCGGGCCTGGTTTTTGGGGGGCTCCGGGGGTGCGAAGACGGCGGCCTTGAATTGGACCGTGAAGTTTTTCAAGGCCAGCCGGAGGATCAGGAGCAGGAGGCCGAGGGCGATGAAGCGGGTCATGACTCCTCAGGCGGCGGTTCGTTGCTTGGAGACGGCGTCGACGAGCTTGGCCACGTCCGGATTGCCGGGCTGGAGCTTCTGGAGCTCGGCCATGACGCGGTCCGCGTCTTCGTAACGCTTGAGGTCGAAGGCAAGGACCACGACTTCGTTGTAGTAGGCCTGCCAGTGCCCGGGAGAGAGCTTCTGGGCCTGGTCGAACTGGGCCAGGGCCTCGGGGAACTTCTTCGACTCGCGGTAGGTGATGCCGAGGTCGGTCATGACGTTGGCGTCTTCCGGCCGCAGCTGGAGGTACTGCCGGTAGAGCTCCTCGGCACGCATCCAGTTGCGGATGTCGAAGTTCAGGTTGGCGAGCTGCAGCACGGCGTCGGCGTCCTCGGGGTGCTCCGCCACGTAGGCGCGGAGCTTGGCGACCTCGGCACTGCCGGGGCCGCCGGCGCCGCCCATGCCGGCAGGCGCGGCGGCGGCGGTGTCGCCGCCGGTGCCGGGGGCCACGTCGGAGACGCGGTTGTCGGCCGGACCGGCCGCAGGGTCTTCTCCCGGCATGACGATCTGGGCGCGCAGCTCGGGGGTGAGGCGCGGGGGTTGCCGGCTGGCGATGACCTCGTGCATGAGGTAGCCGGAGATGAAGCCGGCGAGGACGCCGATGATCGCGAAAATGAGGTTGTCTTTATTCAAGGCTGTCCGCCTTCTCGAACGGCAGTCCAATCTCCGCGATTGGCCTGCCCGGTTGCTAGTTGGTTGGCCATCCAGGTGCCGGTGATGAGGTCGGGGCCCACCACCCCTTCCCAGACGCTGTCGAAACCGCCCGCGGCGTCGATCCGTTCCAGCCGGACCGCGCCGGCCGTATAGGTGCCGCGGAAAGAGCCGCCAATACCTCCATTGCCTCCGATACTGCCGTCCACCTGATAGGTGCCGGTGACCACGGTGCCGTTCAGCCGCAGGTTGAACGTGGCCGTGGCTTTCTGCGGGAGCACGGAGACCCGCCAACGGCCGGTCACCGGATCCGAGGCCCGCTGCGTGCTCGCCGGGTTCCCTTCCAGGAGGCCGATGCGGCGCAGGCGCTCCTGGATCTTGCCGAGCTGGGCGCTCAGCCGTTCCTCGGAAATGCGGGAGGCGGCCTGCGCGGCGTCGAGGCTGTCCTGGAGAGTTTCCAGGGCACCGAGAGAGACCGAAGCGCCGGCCATCGCCTGGTCGATCCGGGCGATGACGTCGGTGACGCCCTGCTGGGTCCGCCGGGCACGGTCGCGCGCCTCGTTGTAGCCCACCAGGTCGAGGGACAGGAGGCTGCGCTCCAGGCGGAGCTGAACCTGTGCGGCCGTGTTCGCGGGCGCGGCGTCCTGGGCACTCCCGGTTCCGGGGGCCAGGAGGATCAGCAGGCAGGCAGCGGTGGCGGCAAGGATTCGCGTCATGACGGTCGGATTCTAGCAGGCTCCCGCCCGAGTGCTCCCGCCCCGGGAGGTAGGCGGTGCCAAGAAAAAGGCCGCTCGGTGGAGCGGCCTTCTTCGGGTTCTTTTCTGGGTCCGTTCGGTGGTCAGCTCGCCACTTTCCTCTGCCGCTTCTCCAGGCTGGAGTTGAGCGACCGTTCGACGAGCTCTTCGGCCTCGCGCTCGGTGATCGCCTTGACGTGGGCGACCTCGCTGACGATGAAGTACTTGGCGCGCTCGTACATCTTCTTCTCGCGGAACGAGAGGCTCTTGCGCTGGGAGACGAGGCGCAGGTTCTTGAGCACCTCGGCCACGTCGGTGAGCCGGCCGGTCTTCATCTTGTCGAGGTTCTGCTTGTACCGGCCCTTCCAATCCTTGTAGGTATCGATGTTGCCGTCCTCGAGAATGTCGAAGAGGGCCCGGACTTCGCGGGTAGCGCACAGCGGGCGCAGGCCCACCAGCTCGAGATTGGTCTTTGGCACCATGACCTTGGAGTTGTTGGCCAGGAGACGGAGGTGGAAGTACAGCTGTTCCACGCCATCGATGTGACCGGGCTCGATCTTCTCGACCAGGCTGACGCCGTGGTTGGGGTAAACCACCTTTTGACCGACTTTAAATGTCACGTCGAGACCCCCTTGAATGTGATGCAGAAATGGAGCTGCGGTAGTAAGTCGCTGAGGGACTTCCGCTTACGAGCTTGTTATACACCGGAACAACCTCCCGCGTCAACCCGTGCCTTCCGCCCGGGAGGCGTAACAGGAGTGTCACAACGGCACGAATTCGTTGGGAAGGGGTGCTGGTGCCGGAGGTGGGAGTCGAACCCACACGCCCTTACGAGCGGCGGATTTTGAGTCCGCTGCGTCTGCCATTCCGCCACTCCGGCGATCGAGCGGGGAGGCAATCCTAGGGATTCACCCTAGGAGCTGTCAACCTAGGAGCCGTCCCATACCGCAGAGCGTCGATCTTCAGAGATGACCTGAGCCCGGAGGGCGCCATACTCCTAGCCCAGGCCGCGAGCCCTGGGCGGCGTAGGCCGCCGTCCCCGGGTTACACCCGGGGCTACGAGTATGCCGCCCTCCGGGCTCAGAAACCACAAACCAATTTAGGAACGCTTTGCCTTGATTACACAACAAATCTGTAGCACAACAGAATTGTTGTGGCGGCTCCCCTACTCGTACCGCAGAGCGTCGATCGGATCGAGCCGCGAGGCCTTGGCCGCGGGATAGATGCCGAAGAAGATGCCGACCATGGCCGAGAAGCCGAAGGCGAGGGCCACGGCCCAGAGGGGAACGTGGGCGGGGGGGAAGTTGGGGATGAGGTTGGCGACCAGCACGCCCAGGCCGTAGCCCAGGGCGAGGCCGATGGCGCCGCCGACAAGGGACAGGGCGATGGCCTCGATGAGGAACTGGATGAGGACGTCCTGCCGGCGGGCGCCCACGGCCTTGCGGACGCCGATCTCGCGGGTGCGCTCGGTGACCGAGACCAGCATGATGTTCATGATGCCGATGCCGCCCACGAGGAGGGCGATGCCGACGACGCCGCCGACGACGGCGGTGACACTGCCGAGGATGCTGCTGACGGTGTCCAGGATTTCGTCCTGGGTCTGGATCTCGAAGTCGTCGGGCTCGTTTTCGGGGATGCGGTGGCGCTGGCGCAGGAGGCGGGTGATGCCGTCCTTGACCTGCTCCACCATTTCGGTGCTCTCGGCCTTGAGCCGGATCTGGATCTGGTCGGCGGCGTTGCGGCCGAAGAGGGTGATGGCCGAGTCGAAGGGGACGAAGGCCAGGTCGTCCATGTTCATCCCCAGGCTCTGCCCCTTGCTCTCCATGATGCCGACGACGGTCGCCGGGTAGTTGCCGACGTAGATCTCCTTGCCCAGGGGGTCCGGCCCGAGGTTCAGCTCGTCGATCACGTCCTCGCCCAAGACGACGACCTTGCGCCGGTTGTCCAGGTCGATCTGCGAGAAGAAGCGCCCCCGGTCCACGGTCTGGTTGGTGACGTCCTGCCAGTTCTCGTCGACGCCGGCCAGGAAGGCCGGGGTGTGCTTGCGGTCCCGGTACTTGAGGGTGGCGCGGCCGAAGATGGACGGAGTGAGGATCTCCACTCCCGGGATCCGCTCCTCGATGGCCTGGCTGTCGTCGTAGGTGAGCTTCACCTGGCGCGCCACCATGCCGGGGAAGTCCCGGTCGGCCTTGGGGGAGACGATCATGAAGGTGGCGCCCACGCCCTGGAGCTGCTCGGTGATGGTGAACTGGAGGCCCTGGACGACCGAGACCACGGCGATGACGGCGGCGACGCCGATGATGATGCCGAGCGTGGTCAGCATCGACCGCATCAGGTTGGCGCGCAGGGCCGTGAAGGCGACGCGGACGTTTTCGACCAGGACCATGGGATTCTCTCTCTCTTTCTTCCGAATCAGGAGGCCGGCGCGGCGGCCGGCGCGGCGGCCTGGGCGGCACCCCGGGCCTGGCCCCGGGCGGTGGGCTGGTCGGAGATGACCTTGCCGTCGCGCAGGGTGACCCGGCGCCAGGCATGCTCGGCGATGTCGGCCTCGTGGGTGACCAGAACCACGGTGTTGCCGGCCTGGTGGAGCTCGTCGAAGAGGGCCATGATCTCTTCCGAGGTGGCCGTGTCGAGGTTGCCGGTGGGCTCGTCGGCGAGGAGGATCGAGGGGGAGTTGACGAGGGCGCGGGCGATGGCCACGCGCTGGCGCTGGCCGCCGGAGAGCTCGTTGGGCTGGTGGTGCATGCGCTGGCCGAGCCCGACCTTCTCCAGGGCCTTGCGCGCCCGGTCGCGCCGCTCGGAGCGCGAGAGGCCGGCGTAGATGAGCGGCAGCTCGACGTTGTGGAGGGCGTCGGTGCGGGCGAGCAGGTTGAAGGTCTGGAAGACGAAGCCGATCTCTTTGTTGCGGATGCCCGCGAGCTCGGAGTCGTCAAGCTCCTGGACGGCCACGCCGTTCAAGACGTAGCTGCCGGAGGTGGGGGTGTCCAGGCAGCCCAGGAGGTTCATGAGCGTGGACTTGCCGCTGCCCGAGGAGCCCATGATGGCCACGTACTCGCCCTTCTCCACGCTCATGTCGACGCCGTTCAAGGCGTAGACCTTTTCCGCTCCCATGTCGTAGACCTTGCGGATGTCCCGCAGATCGATCAGCGGCATCATTCCTCCTCGTCTTCTTTCTTCTTCTTTTCGTCCTTCTTCTTGTCTTCTTCCGTCGCCGTGGTGATCTGGACGGCGTCGCCGTGCTTCAAGTCGCGCAGGATGCGGTAGGGGCCGGTGACGACCTCTTCGCCGCCTTTGACGCCGGTGAGCAGCTCGACGTGGGTCTCGTCCGAGAGGCCGGTGGTCACGGGGCGCTGGACGGCCTTGCCGTTCACCAAGGTGAAAACGACTTTGACGTCGCTCCCCTTCCCGGCGCCGGCGGGGAGCGGCTGGCCGTGGGCGCCCACGGGCGCCCTCTCCACCACGGCCTGGATGGGGATGGAGAGGCCGTCTTGGTGGGTGGCGGTCTTGATCTCGGCGCGTACGGACATCTTGGCCCGCAGCTCCGGCCCGGGGTTTTCGAGGAAGATCTTGACCTAGAAGAAGGTCACGTCCGGCTGGGCGGCGCGGTTGTAGCCCGAGCTGCCGATCTCCACCACCCGGCCGCGGTACTCGCGGCCCGGCAGGGCGTCGACCTTGAGGACGACTTCCTGGCCGACCTTGACGCTGACGATCTCGGTCTCGTCCACGTCCACTTCCGCCAGGATCTCGGCCATGTCGGCGATGGTGCCGATGACCGAGCCGGGGTTGTTCATGGTGCCGGAGACGACGACCTCGCCCTCCTTGGCGTTCAAGGCGATGACACGGCCGGTCAGGGGGGCGTAGACGGTGGTCTTGGAGAGGTCGTCCTGGGCCTTTTCGAGGCCCGCCCGCATCTGGCTGACGGCTTCCCGGGACTCTTCCAGGCGGAGCTGGGCGGAGGCCTCGGCGAGCTGGGCCGCTTCGAGCTGCTCGCGAGAGGAGATCCCCTCGGACTGGAGGCGCTTGGCGCGGTCGAGCTTGAGGCGCGAGTCCGCGAGGGAGATCTCGGACTGGCGGACGGAGGTCTTGGCGCTCGCGAGCTGGGCCGCGAACTGGTCGCGCTGGGCGATGAAGGCCTGCTGCTCCAGGCGCAGGAAGGGCTGGCCGCGCTGGATCGTGTCCCCTTCCTCCACGTACAGCTTCTCGATCTTGCCGATGACGTGAGCCGAGATGTTGACCTGGATGCGGGGCTGCAGCTCGCCGCTCGACTTGACGACCTGGGACACGGTGCGCCGGGCCACGGGCTCGGCATACACCTTGACGCCCTTGTCGCCATTGCGGTTGCGGATGCTGACAAAGACAATGCCCGCGACCACCGCCGCGACCACGATTCCAATGAGAACTTTCTTCAAGGAAGGCTCCTAACCGAACAGGGCGGCCCAGCCGACCCGGATGGCCACGAAGAGCAGCCAGATGGCGATCACCGGACCGGCCGCGGACCCGGTCGGTTTGCGCGTCACGGCGGCGAAGCCGATGATCGTGAGGACCAGGCCCCAGAGCGAGAAGAAGTCGACGCTGGCGTACAGCGCCCGCAGCCAGCTCGCGGCGTCTTCCGGAGCCAGGAAGGAGAGGTTCGACTGCAGGAAGCTGCCGCCGCTCTTCTTCATGTCCGCGTAGGTGATGGTGGGCCGGCTCAGGATCACGGGGATGCTCAGGAGCAGGGAGAGGATGGCCGGCGTGGAGGCGTACAGGGTCACGGCGAGGCTCGACTTGAAGCTGAAGTCGCTCCCCAGGAGCTTGAACACCACCCAGTAGAGCAGCACCGCGAGCAGCAGAAGGAGGGTCACGAACACCGGCGTGGTCACGGCGGCGATGGCGGGGCCGGCCTTCTCCATCATGTTGATGGCCGGCTCCATCTGCGCCTCGTTCACGTCCTTGCCCTTGTCGCGGGCGCTCTCGATCATCACGTCCCGGTAGTCCGTGCGCTGGGCCGAGACGAACCCGACGGCGGAGCAGGCCGCGAGCAGCACCAGCAGCGCCACCGCCCAGGTGGGCCGCTCGGCGATCGAACGGAACGTCTTGCCCGGCGAGAACAAAACCCCGAACAACCTGCCGAAGCTGGAGCTTTCCATGGCCTATTTCCTCATTTCGCCGGGCAGCAGCGCCCGGCGCAAGCCGTAGCGTTGTGAACGGTAGTCCGGGTCTTCGGGGTCGTCGATGCTGATGCTCTGCTGCTCGAGCAGCCGGCCGACCGAGCGGTAGTACTCGGCGAGGGAGGTGCGGTAGTTGATGGTGGCCTGGACCTCGTTGCGGCGCGCCTGGGTCACGTCTTCCTGGATCTGGGTGATCTGGAAGCTGGTGGACATGCCGTTCTCGTACCGCTTGCGCTCGGCGTCCAGGCTCTGCTCCTGGAAGCGGACGGAGGTGCGGGCGGCGTCGATCTGCTTGGCGGCGGTCTCGACGGCGCGGGCGGCGCGGCGGACCTCGGTGGTGATCAGCGTCCGCTGCTCTTCGAGCTGGGCCTGGACGCGCTCGACGTTCAGGTTGGCGCTGGCGCTCTGGGCGCGGGCGGCGCGGTTCTGGATCGGGTAAGCGAACTGGAGCTGGATGAACCAGCGGCCGAAGTCGAGCCCGGTGATCTGGTCGAAGGCGTCGCCGTATTGCAGGCCGACGCCCGAGTAGCCGTAGTTGACGTTGAGGTTGAGGTCGGGCTTCAACTGGTTCTTCAGGAACTGGGCGTCGATCTGGGCGAGCTGGAGCTGGATTTCCTGGCTGCGCAGCTCGGGCCGCTCCTGAAGGGCGGTGGCGATGGCCGCGTCGACGTCGATCGTGATGCGCTCGGTCTCCGGCGCCGTGGTCGGGTTGATGGGGGTCTCCCAGATCCCGCCTTCAGCCGGCAGATTGAGCAGGCGGCGGAGCACGTCCTCGGCGTCGCCGATGGCGGCGGTGGAGCGGATGATCTCCTCCTCGCGGGTGGCGATGGCCGCCTCGCTCTGCACCAGCTCCAGGGGAGCCAGGGTGCCCACCTCCACCTGGATGCGGTTGCGGTCGTGGAGCTCGGTCGCCAGGCCGAGGCTCTGCTGGTCCACCACCAGCTGCTGGCGGGCGTTGACCAGGTTCCAGTAGGCGTTCACCACGTCCTGGGTGGTGGTGGTGACGACGCGCTCGAACTCCTGGCGGCTGAGCTGGCTGTTCTGCTGGGCGATGATGATCTCCCGCTCGTTGTTCAGGCGCCCGAAGTTGCGCAGCAGCGGCTGGCTGTAGGCGAAGGTGAAGCCCGAGTCGAAAGAGGTCGACAGATCGCGGATCGCCGCGTTGCTCTCGGTACGGCCGTTGCGCCAGCCGAGCGACACGTCACCGCCGGTGGGCACCCGCTGGCTGAAGCTGAAGTTGAAATCCTGGCTGTTCGACTTGCCGGCGTCGAGGGCCGAGATGACCGGGGAGGTCGTATCCGTGGCGGACACGTCGGCACTGGCCAGCAGGTCGTAGATCCCCAGGCTCTCGGTGATGCCCAGCCGCTGCCGCGTGCGGTTGTAGCGCTCGATGACGATGCCGAGGTTCTGCTGAAGAGCGATCTCGACCGCCTGATCGAGCGAGAGCTGAATGGCGTTGTCGCGGATGTCGAGGGTGGGCGTCCCCGCCGGCCTTCCGGCGGCGGTGTTGACGCGCGTGCCCCCGGTCTGGGCCGTCTGAGCCATCGCCTCGCTCGCACCCGTCGCGGCGAGCAGGCAAGAAGCGAGGGCCAGGCCCGCCAGCCGGTTCTTCCATGACCGGTTGTTTCCTGAAATATTGGATCTCAAAGCCGTTTTCCTCATTTGAATGGACCCCTCACCTGGATACTGATGGCTCGGCACACGACTCGCGGCACGAATCCTCTACGCCGAAAGGTACGAGCCGGCCGCTCAAAAGTTCTTTCATAGTCTACGCTACGCCACGCCCCCGGCTTTCCTTACGGACAGCTCGCCGGGATAGAAGCAGGCGGCGAGGCGGTTCGGCGGCGGATCTCCTGGCACCGGCGCTGGAGACGGCGCCGGCACCACGGCCAGCTCCGGCCGCTCCTCCGCGCAGCGCGGACGGGCGACCGGGCACCGGGGATGGAACGGGCACCCCGAAGGCGGATCGACCGCGCTGGGCGGATCGCCCGCGAGCACGATGCGCTCCCGCCTCCGCCCCGGATCCGCCACCGGCACGGCGGAGAGCAGACTGGCCGTATACGGATGAAGCGGCCGGCGGAACAGTTCGGCCCGCGGGGCCAGCTCGACGATGCGCCCCAGGTACATCACCGCCACCCGGTCCGCCAGGCGCTCCACCGCCGTCATGTCGTGCGAGATCAGGAGCATCGAAAGCCCCAGCCGCTCTCGCAGCCCGGCCAGCAGGTCGAGGATCTGCCCGCGCACCGAGACGTCGAGCGACGAGACGGGCTCGTCCGCCACCAGCAGGTCCGGCTCCGGCGCCAGGGCGCGGGCGATGCCCACCCGCTGGCGCTGCCCGCCGGACAGCTCGTGAGGGTAGCGCCCGGCGAGCTCCGGCGCCAGTCCCACCAGCCCCAGCAGCTCGCGCGCCCGGGAGGCCCGCTCCGCCCGGCCGAGTCCGGAGTGGATCTCCAGCGGCTCCTCGACGATCGAGCCCACCCGCTGCCGGGGATCGAGCGAGTCGAAGGGGTCCTGGAAGATCATCTGGAAGCGCCGCCGCCGTTTCCGCAGCTCGTCCCCTGCAAGGGCCAGCAGGTCTTCGCCGTCGAAGGTGATGCGGCCGGCGGTCGGCTCCACGAGGCGCAGGGCGCACCGGCCGAGGGTGGTCTTGCCGCTGCCGGACTCGCCCACCAGCGCCAGGCACTCCCCCGCTTCCACGCCCAGGTCCACGCCCGCCAGGGCCTGCACCGTGCCCAGCTTGCGCTGGAAGAAGCCGCGCCGCACGGGGTAGTCCTTGCGGAGCCCCTCGACCGCCAGCAGGGCGCTCACGCGGGTTGGCTCCCGTGGGGGCCGACGGAGCCGTCGAGGCGCGGCAGGGTGGCCAGCAGCTCGCGGGTGTAGGGGTGGGCGGGAGAACGGAAGAGCTCCATCACCCCCGCCTCCTCCACCACCTGGCCCAGGCGCATCACCACCACGCGGTCGCAGGTCTCGGCCACCACGCCGAGGTCGTGGGTGATGAGCAGCACGCCAAGCCCGAGGTCGCGCGCGGATCTCTTCCAGCAATTCCAGGATCTGGGCCTGGAGGGTCACGTCGAGTGCCGTGGTGGGCTCGTCGGCGAGCAGCAGGTCGGGGCCGGCGGCCAGGGCCATGGCGATCATGGCCCGCTGGCGCTGGCCGCCCGAGAGCTGGTGGGGGTAGTCCCCCAGGCGCCGCCGGGCATCCGCCAGGGCCACCCGGTCGAGCAGGCGCGCGGCCTCGTCCAGCGCCTCCCGGCGCGAAACCTTCCGGTGCGCCCGCACGGTCTCGGCGATCTGGAAGCCGAGGGTGTAGACGGGGTTGAACGCCGTGGCCGGCTCCTGAAAGACCATGGCGATCCGCCGTCCCCGCACCTTGCGGCAGGTCGCGGCGGGCAGAGCTTGAGAAGATCCGTCTGGATTTCTCCGGGACCCGCCAGCAGAATCCTTCCCCGGGTCACCCGGCCGGGCGGCGGCACCAGACCGAGCACGGCGAGGGAGGTCAGGGTCTTGCCCGAGCCCGACTCCCCCACCAGCCCCACGATCTCGCCGCTTCCGATGGCCAGCGAGACACCGCGCACCACGGGCTCGCTTTCCGAAGAATCGCCGGGGAAGGCGATCTCGAGGTCTTGGATCTCCAGCAGCGGGGTCATTCTTGTATGGAAGCAGTCAAGCGGCGCAGCCAGGCGACCGTCGAGGCGACTCCGAAGCCCGTGGCGCCCGCCGCTCCGCCGGCGAGGTCCGCCTTGACGTTGGCCACCCCGGCGATGTCCAGGTGGGCCCACCGCTCGACCTCGCCCGTGAACTGGGAGAGGAAGGCCGCCGCGAGGCTGGCACCGCCCCAGCGGCCGGCGGAGTTGCGCAGATCGGCGTGGGTGCCCTTCATCTCCTCCAGGTACTCGGGGTAGAGGGGGAGCCGCCACAGGCGCTCACCGCTCTCGGCGGCGGCGGCGGAGAGCTCGTCCGCCAGGCCGTCGTCGGGGGTGAAAAGGCCCGCCGCCTGCAGCCCGAGGGCCACCACGCAGGAGCCCGTGAGGGTCGAAAGCTCCACCATCGCGTCCGGCCGCTCCTCGGCCGCCCAGGCCATGGCGTCGGCCAGGATCATGCGCCCCTCGGCGTCCGTGTTGGTGATCTCCACCGTCTTGCCGTTGTAGCAGCGGACGATGTCGCTCGGCCGGTAGGCGTTGCCGCTCAGCATGTTCTCGGCGAACGGCGTGTAGGCCGTGAGGCGCACCGGCAGCTCCAGGGCGGCCACGGCGTGGGCGATCCCCAGCACGGCGCAGGCGCCGCCCTTGTCGTACTTCATCTCGTCCATGTCGGCGGCCGGCTTGATCGAGATCCCGCCGGTGTCGAAGGTGATCCCCTTGCCCACCAGGGCGATCCTCGGCCCGCTGGTTCCGTATTGGAGCCGGATCATGCGCGGCTCGTGAGCCGAGCCCTGCGCCCACGGCGAGGAGTCCACCCATGCCCCGGGCCGCGAGCTCGTCGGCTCCCAAGACGGTGATGTCCAGCCCCTGCTTTTCCGCCAGCTCCCGGGCGCGCTCCTCCATCCAGGTGGGCGTGGCCTCGTTGGCCGGCGAGTTGGCGAGGTCGCGGGAGAAGGCCACGGCCTCCGCCACCGCCCGCACCACCGGGAGGGCCGAGTGGTAGGCCGCCTCGTCTCCGGCCGGAGGGATCACGCCGAGCCGCTCCATACGGACGGCCTTGCCGGCGTCCGCCTGGTAGCGGTCATACCGGTAGACCGCGAGCGCCAGCGTGCGCATCACGCGGCCGGCGGCCCGTCCCGTGGTCTCGGCATGAGCGGGCGGCAGCACGGTCAGACGGCGCGCCCCGCTCTGGCGGGCCTCCTCCGCGGCGCGGGCGAGCCAGCGCGCGAGCTTGGGGAAAGTGAAGTCCTTGCGCGAGCCCAGGCCGTAGAGCGAGACCACGGGGCCGGCCGGCCCCGCGTCCGTCTGCGCGAGCTGCTCATCCTTCCCCTTGAAGCCGCCGCGCGCGGCCAAGCGCTCCAAGGCCCCCCGGATCCCCTCGGACGCCCCGTTCGCCCCCGCCAGCATGGCAGGCGCCTCTCCCTCGAAACAGCCGGCCGCCAGGAGATCCGCCTCCGGCCGCTCCGCGGTGACGACATGAATCGATGCCTTCATGAGATCCCTCTCCTCGAACCTATGGAAATTTCCGGGGCGAAGTCTAGCAGCCCCCCCCGGTCCGGCCCGCCGTATGGTATACGTAATCGCTCCTTTTCAAAGGAAAAACGGCCGTCCGCAAGCGCGAGCCCCATGAACGACATGTCGTTTCTACAGATGTTGCAGGGTCCCTTCAATTTCCTGCGCCCCGACCCGGACGAGGTCCGGCGCCTGATGCCCGACTTCCAGCGCGTGCTCCCCATTCCGCGCCCGATCTTCCTGGAAGACGAAAACGCCACGCCGCTCCAGGGTTTCCCCGTCCTGCCTCTCGCCGGGCCTCCTCGGCTTGCGCGCCGCCCTGCGGGATTACGTGGAGGCCGAGGAAGGCATCCAGGTCGCCGGGCTGAAGCGCGACAGCCACGACGCCCGGGCGCACAACCAGGCCTGGGAGCGCTACGCGCTCCCTGCTCACCGTGGCCCTCGAGAACGCCACCATCTCCAGCTACGGCCGCCAGTATCCGGCCGTCTTCTGGCTCCACCACTCGCTCGACATGGCGCGCCTGCTCAAGGACGTGCCGCGGCGCATCCTGCGGAGCGACAGCGAGATCGGCCGCCGCCACGGCGACGCCATCAAGTACCGCATCCTCGACCGGCTCCTCGACCGCATCCTCTCCACCATCTACGACCTCGTGCAGCGCCTCGCCGGCGCCACCGAGGAGGTCGAGGAGGAGCTGTTCCCGCGCCTGCTGACCCGCCTGCGCGACAACGTCCTCCTGCTTCACCGAGGACCACATCAGCCGCGACCTGGCCGAGCTCGGCAGCTACTTCACCGGCTCGCTCCGCATCGACGGCCGCGACCTGCGCCAGCGGCTCGACGACCTGGCCCGCTGGCACGTCGAGCAACTCGCGGCGGACCCGGGCCTGCGCGCCGCCGTGGTCCACCTCCTCAAGAGCGATCCGCGCAACGACTCGCGCGACCTCCTGAACCGCTCCGGCTACGTGGCCTACCTGGCCACTCTCAAGTCGTACAACCCGGCGCGCCTGCTGCTCCCCTCCCCTGGTCCAGGTGTGGGAGAACCTGCTCCTGAAGCTCAAGGAGTTCGAGCTGGTCCACGGCCTGCGCCGGCTGATCGTGCCCATCGAGGCGAAGAACGACCGCATCGTGGGGCGCGAGCTGCCGCCCGGCCGGGCCGTGCCCGGGGGCGAGCTGGTGCTCTCCACGGCCACCCGGCCGCTCGACTTCATGGAGCCCTGGGTGGTCGACCCGCGGGTCGAGCGCTTCGGCATGATCTACGACATCAGCGAGTTCTCGCAGACCCTCTCCGTCCTCCACCGGGCGGGCAACGACAGCCAGGACGAGCGCCTTCCTCGCCATGTTCCGCTTCCAGCGGCGCATCAACCGGCTGGCCCTCTCCCACCGGGCCAAGCTCGAGAAGTACCTGGGCGACGGCGCCTTCTACTCCAGCCGCGAGGCCGCCAACCTCCTGCATCTGCTCCATCCACCTCCAGCGCTACTACGTCCAGGCCGTGCAGGAAGGGCTCCCCTTCGACCGCGGCATGCGGATCGCCCTCAACTACGGCCCCTACCGCCTGATCCCCATGGGCGGCCGGCCCCGGCGAAGGCGAGCGCTACGAGTTCTTCGGCCCGGGCCTCGTCGAGCTCTCCCGCCTGACCACCGGCAAGGCCACCCAGGAGGTCGACGAGGTCAAGACCATGCTCATCAACCAGGGCTATCCCGAGACGGCGGTCCACAGCTTCTTCTCTCCGCTCTCCTCGAAGAACGTGGACGTGGTGAACAAGAAAGAGGAGCTGCGCCCCTTCTACGCCTACATCAACCGCAACGGCACCCTGCACAACAACGGCATGGTGGCCACCGGCGCCTTCGTGACCCAGCTCGACCACGAGCTGAACGGCGGCAGGCTCCACCTGGGCACCGAGGACGACCGGTGCTACGTCATCCTCGACCTCGAAGACGCCGGCGCCCGCCTCCCCGTGGGCATCCGCAAGCTCGGCATGGCCCACTTGAAGGGGCTCGACGACCTCCCCGTCTACGAGATCGTGGACGCGGCGCCGTTCGACCCTGCCACGCTCACGCCCATCCATGGCGAGCGCCTGGTGATGGCCGTCGAGCGCGAGGTCGCCAACGCCATGGGCCGCGCCTGAAGGGCCTCGTAAAAATGACGGAGGAGGATCCGATGAGTGAGGTTCTCTGGCAGAGCGATCTGCCCGGGCTGCCGCCGCCGCGGCGGGGCAAGGTGCGGGACGTCTACGATCTTGGGGACGTGCTTCTGATCGTGGCCTCGGACCGCCTGTCCGCCTACGACCACGTGCTGCGGCCGGGCATCCCGGGCAAGGGGAAGATCCTCAACCAGCTCTCCAACTTCTGGTTCGACCGCCTGACCGCACATCGTTCCCAACCACCTGCTGGCCACGGAACCCGAAGACTTTCCCGCCATCCTGGCGCCCCACGCGGACGCGCTGCGGGGCCGCTCCGTCCTGGCGAGGAAGGCGCGGGTCATCCCCTTCGAATGCGTGGCCCGCGGGTTCCTGGCCGGCAGCGGCTACCGCGAGTACGTACAGGGCGGCACCGTCTGCGGCATCCCCCTCCCCGAGGGTCTCGAGCGGGCGAGCCCGCCTCCCCCACTCCATCTTCACCCCGGCCACCAAGGCCGAGCAGGGGCACGACGAGAACGTGGATTTCGAGACCGTGGCCGCCGCCCTGGGCGCCGGACCTCGCCGCCGCCTTGCGCGCGCTCACCCTCGCCCTCTACCGCGAGGGCGCCGGCCGCGCCACCGAGCAGGAACCTGATCCTGGCCGACACCAAGTTCGAATTCGGCCACGCCCTGGATACCGGCGAGCTGCTGTTGATCGACGAGGTCCTGACCCCCGACTCCTCCCGCTACTGGGACATCGCCCACTGGCTCCCCGGCGAAGAGCCCGCCTCCTTCGACAAGCAGTTCGTCCGCAACTGGCTCGACGAATCCGGCTGGGACAAGGAGTCGCCGCCGCCCGAGCTGCCGGAGGAGGTGGTTCAGGGGACCCTGGAACGGTACGTCGAGGCGTTCCGGAGGATCACGGGGATGGAGCCGGTGCTGTAACCCTCAGGGCGCGCAAAGCGGAAGGCCGAGCACCATGTCTAGAAAGCCCCCGGATGCGGCAATGGCAGGTGTCCGGGGGTGTTACCCTTTGAACATGCCCTTTAGCCCAAACGTATCCTCAGAAGGTTCCGACGTTGATCTCCCTCCCCTCGAGACCGAACGGCTGAAGGCAGCTGACCGTGCCGCCCTGCATCGAGCATTGGCTTCGTCTCAAGAGGACGTCGAGGCTGGGCGACTCGTCGAAGCTGAAGAAGTGCTGAGGGAGCTAGGCTCCCTCTGATCCCTACCGCAAAGCCCCGCCCGCCAGACCCAACAGCGACTTGATGTTCTCGTCGCTCCACCGGATACCGCCGCCCAGGAAGAAGGACTCGTTCTCCAGGGGATCGTCGTAGCCGCCGATCAGGTAGAGATTGGGGTGGAACTGGTACCGCCCCGTCAGGCGCACCCGGTGGGGAGAGGTCGTTCGGGCGGTTGAAGTCGAAGGCTTCCACGGACAGCAGGAGCTTGCGGTCCAGGATGGGCAGGGGGTAGTCCACCTCGGCGCCGCCGGTGCCCTCGATGAGGCCGGCGAAGAGGTGCGCGTCGGCGGGCGCCTTGAAGCCGAAGAGGGCCGTGGCGCTGTAGGACTTGTCCTGGGTCAGCTTGGTCGTGGTCGTGGTCACCGGGATGCCGTCCGGACCGGTGACGGTGACCGTCTCCGTCTTCTCGCGGCGCTTGCCGTAGGGGCTGCTGACGATCCCCGCCCGGTAGAGGTGCTTGCCGTCCTGGGGATCGATGTTGAGCTTGAAGCTGGACTGCGACTCCTCGGGGTTCTCCAGGTAGTAGCCCTGCATGTCGAGGTCGATCTTGAACTTGTTGACCGCGCCCAGGGTGCCGCTCAGCGATCTCGACGCCGCCCTTGATGCTGTCGAGAGTCGAGATCAGCTCGTTGTAGGCCTTGTCGTCGTTGACCAGCTTGCCGATGGTCCCCTGGCCGCTCGCGATCTTGTCCGTGATCTTGTTGAGGTTGTCGGCGGACGTCTGGAGCTTCTCGGAGAGCTCGCGGATGTTCCCCATGCTCCCCCGCAGGTCGCCCCGGTTCTCGGCCACCACGGCGGAGATCTGGTCGAGCGCCCGGTTCATCTGGTCCGCGAGGCGCGGCAGCTCGCGGGCCAGGACCGAACCGACCTGGTCGAAGTTCTGGATCGCCGAGCCGACGTTGGCCCGGTTCTCCGCCACCAGGGCGCGGATCTCGGCGCTGGTCAGCCGGATGTCGTCCAGCAGGCGGTTGAAGTTCCCGCCCATGTTGCCGCCGCTGAGCGAGCCCGTGATCTCCTGGATCGACGAGCCGATGTCGTTGATCTTCTGCATCGCCTCGTCGAAGCCCGGCGGCGTGGTGCCCACGAGCACCGCCCCCGGCGGCAGCGGCGGCGCGTTCGCCGGCCCGGGAACCAGCTCGACGTACTTCTCGCCCAGCAGGCCAAGATTGGCGATGCGCGCCGTGGTCCCCTGGGTGAGCCCCAGCGGCTTGTCGAGGGCGATGGTGATGCGGGCCCGCGTGCCGTCCAGGCCCACGCCGTCCACCCGGCCGACGCTCACGCCCGCGATGCGCACGGACGCCTTGTCGTCCAGGCCGGCCACGGACTGGAAGACGGCGTCCACGCGCTGGCCCTTGACGGCGAACGGATTGAGATCCTCGATCTTCCAGACCAGGACCGCCAGGACGACGAGGCACAGGGTCGCGAAGACCCCGACTTTGACCATTGATTTCATGTCGTTTCCATCCCTCTCCGTTCCGAGGCGGTCCGGACCTGGGGCTCCCGCTGGGGAGTTTCCTCCGAGAGTGGCCCCTCCGCCCTGCCGTGGATGAACTGCTGCACCCGAGGCTCTTCGAGGCGCCGGAATTCCTCCGGCGGCGCCTCGGCGATGATCTTACCCTTGTGGATCATGGCGATCCGGTCGCCGATCCGGAAGGCGCTCTCCATGTCGTGCGTAATGGTGAGCGTCGTCGTCTTCAACCGGTCGTTGAGATCCAGAATCACCTCGTCGATGAGCGCCGTGGTGACCGGGTCGAGGCCGGTCGTGGGCTCGTCGAACAGCAGGATCTCCGGCTCGTGGGCCACGGCGCGGGCGAAACCCACCCGGCGCCGCATGCCGCCCGAGAGCTGCGAAGGGAGCTTCTCGCTCACTCCCTCCAGCCGCACCATGGACAGGCACTCCTCCACCCGGTCGTTGATCTCGCCGCGCGACATCTTGGTCAACCGCTGGAGAGGGAACGCCACGTTCTGCCAGACCGTCATGGAGTCGAACAGCGCCCCTTCCTGGAACGCCATGCCGAACTTGCGCCGGAACTCGGTGATCTCGCCGGTTGCCGAGCGACTCGACCGCGATGCCGTCCACCTCCACCGTGCCGGCGTCCGGCTTGAGGAGGCCGATGACGTGCTTCAAGAGCACGCTCTTGCCCGTGCCCGAGCCGCCGATGATGACCAGCGACTCGGCCTCGGCCACGTCGAGGTTCACCCCGTCGAGCACCAGCTTGGGGCCGAACGACTTCCGCAGGTCGCGGATGTGGATCTTGCCGTCGCCCGTCACGATACGGTTCCCCCTCCCGGACCCTCACCCCCTGGCCCCCTCTCCCGCCCCCTCCCTTCCCCCCTCACCGGGAGAGGGGGAATTTGACTGGAAGGATCGAGGCGGTAGGGTGCGCTGTGCGCACCTTCAACGACGGTCATGGTGCGCACAGCGCACCCTACAGGCACCACCGTCTCGATCTCGTTCCCCCTCTCCCGGTGAGGGGGGAAGGGAGGGGGCGGGAGAGGGGGCCAGGGGGTGAGGGTTTTCAAAACAGCAACCGGGTCAGGAAGAAGTCCGAGATCAGGATCGCGATCGACGCCACCACCACCGCCGCCGTGGTCGAACGGCCCACCCCCTCGGCGCCGCCGGAGGTGTAGAACCCCTGCTGGCAGCCGACCAGCGGCCATGAGGAAGCCGAAGACCGCCGCCTTGACGAGGCCCGAGAAGAGGTCGTTCAGATCCATGAACTGGAACGTCTTGTCGATGTAGGAGACCGGGTTCGCCCCCATCAGCACCACCGCGACCAGGTAGCCGCCGAAGATGCCGACGCCGTTGCCCATCACCACCAGGAGCGGCAGCATGATGGTGGACGCCCACACCCGCGGCACCACGAGGTAGTGCACCGGGTCGGTCGCCATCACCTCCAGGGCGTCGATCTGCTCGGTCACCCGCATGGTGCCCAGCTCGGCGCCCATGGCCGAGCCGGCGCGGCCGGCCACGATGAGCCCCGAGAGCACCGGCGACAGCTCGCGCACCATGGAGAGCGAGACCAGCGAGCCCACGAAGCTCTCGGCGTTGAAGCGGCGCAGCACCGAGAAGGTCTGGAGCGCCAGCACCATGCCGGTGAACATGGAGGTGAGCATCACCACCGGCACGGAGTCGACGCCCACCTTCACCATCTGGCGCATCAGCTCCCGCCAGTCGTACGGCGGCCGGGGCGTCCAGGAGAACACCCGGCCGACGATCTGGACGAAGCGCCCCATGTGGTCGAAAAAGCTGTTCCACCCCGCTCGGCAGCTTCACCAGTCCTCCCTGGAAAATCGTGAAATCAGCTCCTCCACCTTTCCCTCGCGTACGAAGCGGCGCGGCAGGCGCAGCCCCAGGTGGCAGAGGATCTCCCACGAGATCGTGCCCGCATGGGCCGCCAGCTCCGTGGCCGGGATCTCCTCCTGGCCCTGGCGCCCGAGCAGCACCACCTCGTCCCCCAGCTCCGCTCCGGCGTCCGTCACGTCGAGCAGGGTCATGTCCATCGTAACCGAACCGGCGATCGGCACCCGCCGGCCCCGCACCAGGGCCTCGGCCTTGCCGGTCAACCGCCAAGCGTAGCCGTCAGCATAGCCCACGGGAACCACGGCGATCCGGCTCCGCCTGCGGGTCACCGTCCGCCCGCCATAGGAGACCGGCGTTCCCGCCTGCACTTCCCGTACCTGGACGATCCGAGCCCTGACCGACATCACGGGCCGGAGATCCGTCGCCGGTCCGGGTGCCGAGCCGGGGGACAAGTCAGGCCCCACCGGGTCGAGCCCATAGAGCGCGATCCCCAGCCGCACCAGCGCGTGCCGGCTCGGTGGCCGGTGCAGGGCCGCGGCGCTGTTGGCCATGTGGATGATCGCCCGTCCCCGCTCCTCCTCCGTGAGCAGGCCGAGCACCTCCGCGAAGCGCTCCGCCTGAAGGTCGTTGCGCGGGCTGGCAAGATCGTCCGCGTCCCCGAAGTGGGAGAGCAGCCCCGCGAGCCGCAGTCCGGAGCCACTCCGCAGCATCTCCAGCGCCCCGGGCACCTCTTCCAGGGCCACGCCGAGCCGGCCCATCCCCGTATTCACTTTGAGGTGGATGGGCTGCGCCTCCGCCTGCCCCGCCGTCCACTCGCGCCAGAGCGCCAGCTCCGTGAGGGAAGAGACCGTGGGCGTCAGCCGGTACCGCCGGTAGAGCGCGATCTTGGACGGCCGGGCCGTGCCCAGCACCAGGATCGGCACCTCCACCCCGGCGCGGCGGATCTCCGCCCCCTCTTCGAGCAGCGCCACCCCCAGCCAGTCCACCCCGCCCGCTTCGAGCGCCCGGGAGACGCCCACGGCGCCATGGCCATACGCATCCGCCTTCACCACCGCCATCACTTTGGAGTCCCCAACCCGGCTCCGCGCCTGGGCGAAGTTGTGGTCCAACGCGGCCAAGTCCACGTCCACCCACGCCGGACGCAGCGCCGCCTCGAGGTCTTCCACCCCCGGCGACCCCTGAAGTGGCGCCCCGGCCTCAGAAGGGGGTGCCACTCGATTCCATTCCATGCCGGTCGAGATTGCGGAAACTCGTCGTCTCGCCCGAGGAACACGAGCTCTACCGTGCCCGTCTCGCCATTTCGATGCTTGGCGATGATCAGCTCCGCGAGGCCTTTGTTCTCGTCCGTGGGGCTGTAGACCTCATCGCGGTAGATGAAGGCCACCATGTCGGCGTCCTGCTCGATCGAGTTGTGGACGATCAGGTCGTCGGCAACGAAATTGTGGGGACCGGGGACAGTGAGATCGAAAACTTCCTCGACGCCGGCCTCTTCGATCAAAACGATCGAGTCCCAGTAAACATCGCTCTCGGCCAGGATCCGAAGGGCTTCAGCGCCAGCCGCCATGGCCACGCGCAGTGCCCGCTCCCGGCTGAGGTTCTGCTTGAAGATTGTCAGGCCCGAATAGGCCATGCCGATCTCCGAATTCAGTTGCCGGTGGGTGATCCCGTTCCTGACCAGGGCCGGACGGACATGCAGAGCCCAAACGTCTTTCGGGATGACATCCCGGTTGGTGTTCTCCGGGCGTGAGGAGATATAGGCCAGAGCTTCCTCCAGGCAAGCCTTCTTATACTGGCCTACTGCATCCACTCCCTCGGCGAACCGGAGCACCTGAGACCGGCCGCTGATCCTTACGTGGTACTGATCCCGGCCTTTTCCAATCTGGGGATGGCGCTCTAGACGGGCCTGGATTCCCAGCCTCAGCAGAAGGGCCTGAACATCCACCGCGAGCCTCCCGGCTGCTCGTGGCGTAGTAGATCGCCGGATAACCTTTCCCATTCCGGGGAACCCGGATGCAGCCATCCGTAGCCCACAGATGCCGAAGGAACCGGCCGATCGCGGCCTCAGGCTGCTCAAACACCTTGGCAGGAACGTGCTTTTCATGGGATCGCAGTCCCCAGATCCCCAACCCATCCAGCCATTCGGCAACGGCACTCCGGCGGTTGTGGGTATGGTGACGCGTGGAGGTCAGGTACACCTGGAACCACGTCCGTTCCGGTTTGATCCGGGGCTCGACATCAGAGCCGAAAACCTCAGACGCCAGTCCGACGACTCCTTGAGCAAGATCTTCTTCCCGAGTGGTGTACTGGATGCTATGGCGCGGCAGAGTGCAGCCATCTCCAATCAGATGCCCCAGCAAGGCCAGCTCCGCATCGGAAAGAGTCTGCTCGGCCACGGCGGGCACCCGCCGAGGAAGAGCCAGATGCTGGCCGGCTCCCAGCTCATCCAGCCGCTTCCACCCGTCGATCGTCAGGAACTTGTGGTTCGCCGTCGCCCGAATCGTCCGTCCCTGCCGAGTGATCAGGCGGTAAACCGGCTTGGTTCCCGTCGAGAACGCGTCTGAAACCACCGACCTCTCGATCTTCAGCGTCTCCGGGTTCACCGCCCAGACACCGAAGCCGCTCTGGCCCACGAGGTCCCGGATCGGGACCCGCGCTCCAGAGTCCGCCAGGGTGACCAGGGTGTCTCCCGTCAGGCATCCCGACTCGCGAAGGTCCGAAAGCTGCGGCCGATGATCGCTCCCCCGCCGTTCCGGCTGCCGGGAAAGCTGAGACAGCGCGATCACAGGGATCTGCAACTCCTTGGCGAGCTGCTTCATCCCCCGGCTGATGGCGGCGATCTCCAGGTTGCGGTTCTCGTACTTGCCGCCCGCCTGCATGAGCTGGAGGTAGTCGAGGATGATCACCCCCAACCCGCGTTCCGCCTTGAGGCGGCGGGCCTTCGAGGCCACCTCCAGGAGCGTCGGGTTCGGCGAATCGTCGATGAAGAGCGGCGCGTCTCCGATGCTGCGCACGGTCTGGATGATCCGCGTCCACTCCTTCTGCGACACCCGGTTCGAGCGCAGGCGCGAGAACGAGATGTCCGCCTCCGAGCAGAGAATGCGCAGCGCCAGCTCCTGCTGGCTCATCTCCAGCGAGAAGATCCCCACCGCCTTCCCCTCGCGGATCGCCACATGCTGGGCCACGTTCAGCGCGAAGCTCGTCTTGCCCATGCCGGGCCGGCCCGCGATGATGATCAGGTTCCCCCGGTTGAGACCCTGGCTGATGCGGTCGAAATCCAGGAAGCCGCTCGGCACCCCGGTGAGCATCGAGCCCGGGCGCTCCTCCAGCTCCTCGAGCGTCGTATGCAGCACGTGCGAGAGCTGGGCGAACCCGCGCTGGATCGCCTCCTCGCCCAGGCCCAGAATGGACTGCTCCGCGCGCCCCAGCGCCTCCTGCGCCTCCAGCCCGCCATCCAGGCAGTTCCGGATGATCTGGCCGGACATCTGGATCAGCCGCCGCCGGACCGACCGCTCCTTGATGATCTCGACATACGTGTCGACCCGCCCGATGTCCGGCAGGTCCAGGTCCAGCCCCGTCAGGTAGCTGAGGCCGCCCACCTGCTCGAAATGCCCCCGCTGCTCCAGCTTCGCCTGCATCGTCCGCAGGTCGATCCCCACCTGCTCCTCCTGCAGGTCGAGCATCACCTGATACAGCGTCTGATGGCGCTCGTGGTAGAAGTCCTCCGGCCGCAGCCGGCCCGAGATCGTGGGCAGGATCGTGGGATCGAGCAGCACCCCGCCAAGCACGGCGCGCTCCGACTCCTCGCTGTGAGGAAGCGTCTTCTGTTCGGGGAGAATGTCGATCATCGGGGGGTGTCAGTGCGGTCCGTCTCCGCCATTCTCCCGCGATGCCGTTGGCAGCGCAAGGGACGGCCGGCCGCCGTCCGGCCCCTCATCCCTGTCCCTTCTCCCATCGCCCTCCCCCCAACCGGGAGAAGGGAACGTAGCTGGGAGGGTGGAGCTTTGTAGGGTGCGCTGTGCGCACCAGAAACAACGGTCTCTGGTGCGCACAGCGCACCCTACATTGCTCCACCGTTTCAAAAAGGTCCCCTTCTCCCCGGCGGGTTGGGTGGAGGGCCGGGAGAAGGGACAGGGATGAGGGGTCTTGGGCGGGGGGACGCTCAGTCTCCAAGCACGTCCTGAAGCCGCTCAGCCGTCAACACCCGGTCGCTCCACTCCAGGAGACGATCCGCGTCCGTTGAGCGCACCCGCTCTTCGACCTCGGGAGCCAAGGGACCGAACTTCAGGCGCAGGAGACGGAGCAATACCCGGACTTCCCCCGTCTGGAGTCCCTTTTGGAGCCCCTCTTGGTGCCCTTCCTCCCGCGTCTCGCGAGTCCAACGGTCGATGCTGTCTAACAACATGGTTGCCCCTTCCTCTAGAGTCGTTACGTCGGAGGCCTCTGTTTGAGGCCGTCCGAGGCGTGGCAGGATCACCTTCGTCAACCAGATTCCGAAGGCCCGCCGCAACGAGTCCTCGCCCGGTGGAATCGCCTGCTGCAAGCGTTGGAAGCTCGCTTCGACTTCCAACCAGTTGCGGCTCTTCTCGATACAGAAGAGCTCCGCCACCGGACTGCCCAGCGCTGCCAATTCCTCTCGGGGATACTTTGACTCGTCCACCAGCAGGTAGCGCAACTGCGGACGGTAGATCTCCGCCGAGGGATCCAGGCTACCGATCAAAGAACCGAGATCCGAGGCCACGTTCCACGACTCCGTTCCATTGTAGACGACCACGGGGATCACCAGCGGCAGTTTCTTCCAGCCTGCAGCCGGTTGATTCTTCATCAGGCTCTGGTAGAAGAGACCAACGTAGGTCATGAGGCGGACGGGCATCGAGGGGTCCGGGCGCGACTGGAACTCCATCAGGATGTAGACGAAGACCGGCTCTCCCCCGTCCTTGCGCCGGAACTTCCAGATCACGTCGCTCTCCCGGTTTTCGTACTTGGGCGAGACGAAAGACCCACTGACCTCTTCGCCCGAATCGAAGTCGATGCAATCCACCCACCGCTCCCCCACGATCTCCTTCAGGAGATCCTGGACCATACGCCGGTGGGTAAAGAAAAGCCGGTAGCCGAGATCGTGTTGTCCCATGATTTACGCCAAGAATTCTACCATGGAGTTCCTTCCGAGAGAGACCGCTGTAGACTCCACCGACCACACCAACCCCCAAGGAGACCGCCCATGGGAAACCCCGTCGTCCACTTCGAGATCGGCTGCCAGGACAAGGCTCGCACCATCGACTTCTACTCTCACCTCTTGGACTGGAAGATCGACTCCGGCCCCGCCGGCCTCATCGACACCGGCAGCGGCATCGGCGGCCACTTCACCTCCCTCGGCCACGAGCCGCACCACTACACCACCTTCTATGTCGAGGTGCACGACCTCCAGGCCTACCTCGACAAGGCCGGTTCCCTGGGCGGCAAGACCCTCGTCCCGCCCGTGACCATCCCCGGCCAGGGGAGCTTCGCGTGGATGGCGGATCCGGAAGGGAACGTCCTGGGAGTGTGGAAGCCGGAGGCATCAAGGCAGAGTTGACTTCGCCCGCGGTCCCTGCGGGACCGCAAGGTTCGTCTGTTGATAAACTGAGGGGACATCCTGACAAGGAGGCTTCCCCTGGCTGAGACCTTTGACTTGCCCACGCTCCAGTAGCTCGCGAAGGCGAAAGCCGTGAGGCCGACGAGGTGCAGCCCGATGGCCATGGGCAGAGAGATCCAGCGGCGGCTGCGAGGATGCTGTTTGGTTTCCAGGTCGATCAGGGAGTGCTCGAACATCGTTCCACCCTCCAAGAACCGAAGTTCCGTGCCCCCTGTCTCGTCACCCGCGAGGCCCGGGGCTGGAGTCGCTGGAGAGCTGGAACGGGCGCCGAGAGGGCCGGCCCTCCTGACGGGCCTCCGCGCTCCCTCTCTTGGCCTCCGAGGAGCGCTCTCCGGACTCCCCTCCATATAAACGCTCCACCTCGCTATATAACGAGGCCTACTGGAGCGCTCGGGAGCGAAGCTGTTTATATATCCGGGTCACCTCTCTATATAGAAAGGTCTCCTCCGATGCTTGGCGACCCTCCTTTCTATATAGCCGGGAGGCCCGGATATATAGCGGGGCCTCCTCAGAACCGCTCCGTGCCTCCAAATGGAGACGGAAGGAGAGGTTTCTATATAGACGCGGGGGCTAATTATATGGACGGAACGGCCGGGGACCGCTCCGGGAGTCCCTGAACGTTGTGAATGCCACGGGTGTGTCGCCTCCGACCGCGGTCGGGGTGATGAGGGCCTACAACTTGGCCGCCGACGCCTTCCGCTGAATCTGCAGCACGTTCGCCTCCGGGTCCACCACCACCCTCTCGGGCTCGAACGGGCAGGCGATGCGGACGAGCTTCGACTCCCCCGCTCCCAGCACGACGGTGGTCCGGGCGTCCTGGTACTCGGGGGAGATCTTACCCATGTCGTCGAATCTCGGCCCCCGGGTGGCGGCGATCTCCACGGGGAAGCGGCCGGTGCCGGCGTTCGCCACCTTCACCGTGACCTCCCACCCGGCTCCGGAGGGCTGCTTCCTGGCGTCCTCCAGGCGGTACTCCGGGGTGACGGTTTCGAAGAACATCTGGCGGACGAGGCCGTCGAAGGCCGGCTTGTCCGGCGCGTGGGGGCGCATCACGGCCACGAAGTCTTCGATCACCGGATGGTCGGGGTTGCCGTGGTAGGTCTGGAAGAAATCCTGGACCCCGGCCAGGAAGGGGGCCTTCCCCATCTCCCGGTAGAGCATCCAGAGAGCCCAGGCGCCCTTGTCGTAGATGACCACGACGTCGCCCTGGCGGCCGTTGAGCTCCAGGGTCTCGGCGAGCGGCTTCTCGTCGCTCGGCAGGCGGTTTTCGCCGTACTCGGCCTCCATCTGCGTGGCGTAGAACAGGCGCGCCTGGGGCCCCCGCATCTGCTCCAGGAGCATCAGGGTGGCGAAGTTGGCCGCGCCTTCCACCAGTACGATGCCGCCCGGCCCCTCCCCCGCCGCCAGGATGTGCCCCCACCACTGGTGGGCCGCCTCGTGGGCCGCGATGGTGAAGGCGGCGTCGTTCTCCGGCCGCCGCTCGGTGAGGAACCCCACGCCCTCGGAGAAGAAGATGTTGGTGGCGTTCCCCCGGGCGTACTGGGCGAAGGCCGGGAACTCGTTGAGCCGCAGCTCGCGCCAGGGATACGGCGCGTACCACTCGCCGTAGAAGCGGCGGGCGCCGTTCAGGGCTTCGAGGAGGCTGTCGACGTTGAACGGGTGGCCCGGGTGGTAGAAGACCGCCGTGCCCGGGCCGCGCTTGACGGCCCAGCGGCCGGCCGCCACGTTGAAGACCCGCACGGGGTAGTCGCTCACCCAGACCGTGGTGCGCCGGCCGTTGCGGACCGACTCGGAGGCGAGGATGCCGGTGGAATTCACCGTGTACTCCGCCGGCGCCGTGAGCCGGAGGCGCTGGGTGAAGGCCGAACGGTCGAGATCGGCATCCGTCCTCCCCTCGTAATGGTAGGGCGGGTAGATCCGCGGCTCGGAACGGTTCTCCTCGTCCACGCCGATCTGGGGATTGAAGCCGATCGTGGGCACGAAGTCGGGATTGCGCCCCGTGATCAGGATGCCTGACGGGAGGATGAACTCGCCCAGGGGGACCTGGCCGCCGTTCCTCGAGATGCCGGGGAGCAGCGTGCCCCGGTACTGGAAGCCCAGGCGGACCGACGCTCCGGGAGCCAGCGGACGGGCCAGGCGGAATACGAAGAGGCGGGAGCGGTCCTCCGGGGCGTAGGGACGGCCGTCGAGCGTCCAGGAAAGACCCTGCCAGGCCGTGCCGCCGGTGACCGGGAACCAGTGGAGGGGCTCGGCCTTCTCGTTGCGCAGGTCATAGAAGCCGCTCACCCGGAAGGAGCGGCGGGCGGGCTCGAAGTCGACGTCCATTTCCACCCGGGTGACGTACGGCAGGGGCTGCCCCGTCCAGGTGTTGAGGTTCTTGCGCCAGTAGTCCTTGTGCCCCTTCTCCACCGCCGGCCCCTGGAACCCCTGGCTCACCTGGCTCCATAGAACAAAGCCGAGCACCAGGGGCGGCAGAGCCAGGAGGCCCGCCGCGCGGAGCGTCCGCCGCCTCTCGGCCGGGACCAGCACGGGGTGCAGGCGGTCGCGCTCCCGGCGCGGCAGGAAGCGGCCGGCGGCCCAGCCGAAGAGAGCCGAAAGGGAGAGGACGAACAGACGGTTGAGCAGCAGGGCCGTGCCGTCCACGTCGAAGCCGCCCATGTCGGTCCACGAGAGGGCCGTGCCCTGCATGGCATTGGCCAGGGGCCAGTTCCCCACCCAATTCATGTGCCCCGACATCACCAGGAACGCGGTGAGGAGCGCCACGCCCAGGCAGAGCCCATAGGTGCCGAAACGGCTGCGGGTCAACGACAACACCCCGGCCGTGAAGGCCATCCAGACGACCATGGTGGGCACCAGGAGGAGCCCCCAGACCACCAGGAACGGCCGGACCTCGATGGGGACTCGGCCTTCTCCTTGAATGGAGAGAGCAGCCACCCCGAAAGCACCCACCAGGGCCACGCCCAGCACGGCGCTGTTCGCCAGCACCTTGCCGGCCACCACCGCGCCGGAGTGGACGGGCGTGGCGTAAAAGAGCGGGGCGATGCCGGAGACCCGCTCGCGCTCCAGCGACTCCACCGTGTAGAAGAGCAGAAGCAGCCCGAGGGCGAAGGTGAGGAACATCATCCCGCGGACCGCCGCGACGCCCGGCGTCATGAGGATCGGGGTCGCGAAGTAACCGACCGTGTCCCGGTAGAGAACGAAGAGGAAGATCAGGACGAAGGGGATGAAGACGTAGAGGCCGGGCTGGGAGCGCAGCTCCTGGAGCTCGAAGCGGGCCACGGCCAGGGTGCTCTCCAGCAAGCCGGCCGGCCGCGACTTCATTCCCAGTGCAGCCAGAGGCCCGGCCGCTTCGGAGGCTCCGGCCGCCACCGCCATCCCGGGGGCCGGAACCTCGGTGGAGCGCAGGCGGGCGGGCCGCCGCATCCGCCGCGCGAAGTGGCGGCGGGAAAGGTCCACCAGGAACAGGCCCGCGAAGACATAAGCGGCCCGGCTCAGCAGGAACGGCGTGTCGAAGGCCATGGGCCGGGTGTTGTAGAAGCTGATCCCCCGGTCCGTGAACAGCCAGCGCTCCTTGAGCCAGCGGAAGCCGGACGGGTCGAGGTAGCGCAGGACGTCCGAGAGCCCCTCCGAAATGCGCGGCGGATAGGTGCCCCAGAGAAAGCTCTGGCAGAGCAGGAACAGGGCGACCGGAAACAGGAAGACCAGGATCGGCCGGCCCGTCCAGCGACCGAGGGCGAAGGCGATGCCGGCGGTGAAGACCACGCCCGGCACCAGGAACACCAGGAACGGCCGGGCATAGGCCAGGAACCGGAACGGGCCGTACATGTCGGGGCTTCCCGGGTCGGCCAGGAAATGGGAGAAGAGCCCGGTGCTCACGGGCAACGCCAGCAGGGCCACCGAGCAGGCCGCGAGAGCCGCGAGGAACTTCCCCCACACGTACTCGGCCGGCCTCAGGGGCGTCGAGTGCAGGAGGTCGCTCACCTTGTGCTCGGCGTCCCGGAGGAGCGGCATGCCCGCCGCCATGGCGATGAAGAAGGCCACCATGAAGAAGCTGATGAGAGCGTAGACGTAGGCCGTCTGGAACTCGGAGTCCACCCAGGCCTTGGGGCTGCCGAGCGACGTGTCGATCGACCGGAAAACCCAGTCCCCACGGGACATGCAACTGCCGTTCAGGGCCATGAGGGCCCCGAAGATGAGATACAGGGGGCGGCGCAGCCCCTCCCGGAGGTCGAGGCCCGCCACGAGGGCCAGGCGGCGGAAGCTGAAGCCCGTTGGTGCCATGAATCTCTCCCCGAAAAATTTCTCGACGGCTAGCGGACCCGGATCACCACGAAGGTGATGTCGTCCTGGGGAGCCTGGCCGCCGGACCAGGATTCGGCGGCGGCGGCGAGGCCGGTGAGGATCTCCTCCGGAGCCTTGCCGCCCAGGGAGGCGAAGAGAGAGCGCACCAGCGGGTAGCCCACGGGATCGCCCCCCTTCTCGCGGATCATCTCGGGGAGGCCGTCCGACAGCAGCAGCAGGACGTCGCCCGAGCCGATGGCGAGCCGGCGCTCTTCGTAGTCGTAGGCGAGGCCGCCCAGGGGCATGCCGGCGAGCACGATTTCCTCGACTTCACCGGTGCCTCCCCGATAGAGCAGCACGGGCGGCATGCCCGCCGAGGAGACGGTGAGGCTCCCCCGCTCCAGCTTCACGAGGCACAGCCCCATGGCCATGCGCTCCAGCTCCATGCGCTTGACGGCGCGGGCCGCCTCGGTCAACAGCTCCCGGGGCTCCAGGCTGCTCGCGAAGGCCGAGAACAGGCTCTTGACCGCCGTCACCATGGTCCCCGCCCGGGCGCCGTGCCCCGTGGCGTCGCCGATGGCGGCGGTGAGCGTCCCGCCGTCCCCCAGGTAGAAGTCGTAGTAGTCGCCTCCCACCTCGGTGGCCGTACGCATGGAGACGGCGATCTGGTAACCCGGGTGGTCGGGCAGGCTCTTGGGCAGGAGGGAGAGCTGGAAGTCGCGGGCCTCCTCCAGGTCACGGCTCTTGCGGTCGTATTCGGTCTGCAGAAGGGCCTGCTCGATCTCCCGCTCCCGGTGGCGCTTGAGATCCTCGGCCATGCGGTTGAAGGTGCCCGCCAGGACGCCGATCTCGTTCTTCGACCGGACCGGAATGCGCGTGTCGAGGTCGCCCTGGGCGATGCGGTCGGCGCCGTCGGTGACGAGCTTCAAGCCGCGGGTGACGCGGCCGGAGATGGGCAGGATGCCCAGGAGGGCGAGGCCGATCATCCCCAGGCCGTAGCCGAAGTTGCGCGCCGCCGCCCGACGCACCTCTTCGAGCGGCACGGGCCGGGCGATGCCGAAGATGAGTCCGCTCTCCGGGTCCTTGGAGGTGGCCACCGCCCAGTCGCCCAGCACCCAGCGGGCGGAGCGGGCCTCCTGGTGCACGGCGGGGACGATGGGCAGGGCCTCGATCTTCCTGCGGTCCTCGGCGTCGACGGTGTGGAGAGTCCCCTGGGCGTCGACGGCGAAGGGGATCTCGTCCTCGCTGCGGGTGCGCTCCAGGACGCGCCAGATCACGTCGTCGCCGCGGACCTGGGCCTTGACCCGCCCCACCCTCTGCCCCTGTTCCCAGACCGGCACCTCGAAGCTCCCGGCCGAGCAGGAGCCGGTCCGCCTCGGCTTTTTTCTCTGCGGTTTTTTGGGCCGCCTCGGCGGCGAGCTTCTCCTCGACCTGCTTCTCGACCTGCCGGCGGATCTGCCGGTTCAGCGCTTCTCCGTCCGGGACGGCCTGTGGGATCGGGGGGATGGGGATCGCCACCCCGCCGGCCATCGACTCGATGGCCTTGTCGAGATCCTGGAGATCCTCGGGATCGCCGCCGCCGGCTACGGCGGTCCGGCGGGCTTCCTCGAGCATGGAGGAGATGTCGATCACCAGCCTTCCCCCAGGGGGCGGCGGGGGTGGCTCTGGGACGGGCGCCTCGGGAGCCTCGGGCTGCTCAGGCCTCTCCACGGCTTCGGGAACCACCGTTTCAGGCCTCTCGTCCCGTTCCCGGGCTTCCGGAGCCTCCGGGGCTTCGGGAATGAACTCGAGCGAGCGCAGAAACGGCGCGGCCTCGCCGAAGCCCCGCACCACCTGGCCGATCACCGGCACGGAGCCGCCTTCGCGGGGAGAGCGCGCGGCCCGGACCAGGTCGCGGACGGGCACCTCCCCCATCCGCTCCACCCCCCGCCCGAGCTCGCTCTTGATCGACGCCAGCCGTCCGTTCATCTCCCGCGACAGCGCCGACGCCTCTGCCTCCGTGGCCTGCCGGACCGCCTTCAAGGACGAGTAGTACGAGTAGAGGACGATCCCGGTGAGGGGAACGATGGCGAGCGCCAGGAAGGCCAGGACGAGCTGGGTACGGATCTTCATCAAGACAGAGTACGGATGGGCCGGGCCAGGGTTCTGGCAGAAGCTCCGAGGAACAATTCCGCTCCCGGCCGTGTTATTCTCTCGCGAGAGCGGCCCACCCGCTTCCCCTTCTCCTGTCCGATCCGGAGGGTTTGTCCGGAACCAGGGAAGTCCCGTCTCGGCGCGCTTGAACGCGCCCATCCTTTTGCCTATAATGGGATGAGCCAGCTTGCCCGGACCGGTGACGGTCGGTAAGAAGTGGGCCTCAAGCCCACTTTTTTTGTTGGGTAGAGCCTGGATCAAGAACTTCAAGGAGCCAGAGATCGAGACATGCCGCAAACCACCAGCCGTATCGCGGAGCTCACGCCAGAGATCGGACAGGTCGCCGAGGCGGCAGGCTGCGAGCTGGTGCACGCCGAGCTCAAGGGCGGAGTGTTGCGGATTTTCATCGACCGGGCGGAGGGCGGCGTGACGCTCGCCGACTGCCAGCTCGTCTCGAAGCAGGTCTCTGCGCTGCTCGACGTCCTCGACTTCGGCACCGGCCGCTACGTGCTGGAGGTCTCCTCTCCAGGGCTCGACCGGCAGCTCTACAAGCCGAGCGACTACGACCGCTTCTCCGGACGGCTGGCGCGGGTGACCTTCGAGGATCCCGAGACCGCCAAGAAGAAGACGGTCGTGGCGCGCCTCCGGGGACTCAAGGGATCGAACGACGTGGACGGAGAGGCCCGGGTGCTTCTCCTGGAAGACGGCAAAGAGGGCGAGCCGTGGGAATTGCCGCTCAAGAACGTGAAGACGGCGCGGCTTGAGATCGAGCTGTAGCGCTGCAAGGAAGAATAGGAAATAGAACCATGCCTCAGGCACAAAAGGCACCGCCCGCAGAGCTGAACTTGAACGAGATCCTGCGCCAGGTGGCGCGGGAGAAGGACATCGACCTCGAACGGTGGATCTCCGCCCTCGAGGATGCGATGGCTTCGGCGGCCAAGAAGCAGCACCGGATCAAGGAGCCCGTCCGGGCGCACCTGGACCGCGAGACCGGCAAGTTCGAGGCGTTCATCGTCAAGAAGGTCGTGGAGACGGTGGAAGACCCGCTCGCCGAGTGGACGGTCGAGGAGGCGCAGGACCACAAGCCGAACGCCGTGCTGGGCGACGAGATCCACCTGCCGATCTCGACCGACGGCCTGGGGCGGATCGCGGCGCAGAACGCCAAGCAGGTGCTCTACCAGCGGGTGCGCGAGGCCGAGCGCGAGAACATCTACAACGAGTACATCGACCGCGTGGGCGAGGTGCTCAACGGCACCGTCAAGCGCTTCGAGCGCGGCGACATCATCATCGACCTCGGCCGCACGGAGGCCGTGGTGCCCCGCTCGGAGCAGGCGCGCCACGAGCGCTACAGCCAGGGCGAGCGCATCCGCGCCGTGATCGTGGACGTGCACAAGCAGCCCAAGGGGCCGCAGATCGTCCTCTCGCGCACGGACCCGCGGCTGCTGGTCAAGCTGTTCGAGACCGAGGTGCCGGAGATCTACGACGGCACGGTGGTCATCAAGAACGCCGTGCGGGCGCCCGGCGAGCGGGCCAAGGTGGCGGTCTACAGCCGCGAGCGGGACGTCGATCCGGTCGGCGCCTGCGTCGGCATGAAGGGCTCGCGCGTGCAGTCGATCATCCGCGAGCTGCGCGGCGAGAAGATCGACATCATCGAGTACAGCGACGACCTGGTGACCTTCGCCCAGAGCGCCCTCGCGCCGGCCAAGATCACCCGCGTGTCGGTGACCCACCAGGGCGAGGTGCCGCATCTGGACGTGATCGTCGAGGACGAGCAGCTCTCGCTCGCCATCGGCAAGCGCGGCCAGAACGTCCGGCTGGCCTCGGAGCTGATCGGCTCGCGCATCGACATCAAGAGCGAGAGCGACGTCAAGGACGAGGTGGCCGACGCGCTCGCCCGCATGCTGAACACGGCCATGAGCCAGATGCCGGTGTCGCGCGAGGAGGACGTGGTGGGGGCGCCGGGGATCAGCTCGGCGGTGGCCGCCGCGCTCAAGGAGGCGGGCTTCGGCAGCATCGACGCGCTGTCGGACGCCGAGCCGGAAAACCTGCTGGCCCTGGGCATCGACGAGCTTTCCCAGGACGAGGCCGAGGGGCTGGTGACCTGGGCCAAGGAGCAGAACGAGAAGCGCGCGGCGGAGCTGGACCTCGGTCCCTTCCGCAAGTCCGAGGCGGCGGCTCCGGCCTCCTCCTCCTCGATGGGCGACGAAGATTTCATGGCGGCCCTGAGCCGTGCCTTCGCGGAGAGCGAGCAGCAGCGCGCGAGCCGTTCTCCCGAGGGTGAGCAGGACGGGGAGGGGGCGGCCGAGGAGGCCGGGCTCCGCGAGGAGGAATCGTAAGGGAGTCTGAGAGACCACCGCAGCGGCCGGCCATTTTACCAGCGACCAGGAGCTTCTAGACCATATGGGAAAGATTCGAGTCCAGGACCTCGCGACGATGATGGGGATCTCCAATCAGGATCTCGTCTTCAAGCTGAAGTCCATCGGTGTGAGGGTCGAAGGGGATGACGCCCACATCGACACCGACATTGTCACGGCGATCTTGCAGGGCAAGAAGCTGCCTCATCCGCGGGAGGTCATCCTGCGCGACGAGCAGGCGCCGCCCGTGGATGCCACGCGCCGGCGGGGTCCGGCGCCCGCGCCTGCCGCTCCGGCCCGCCGCCCGGCTCCGAATCCGCTGCGCCCGCAGCGTCCGCGGACGCTGATCCAGAAGGTGGAGCCGCGGATCCAGACGCTGCCGATGTCGGAACGCCCCGCAATGCCTGCGATGTCCGCTTCCGCGGCATCTGCGGGGTCCCCGGCCCTGGCCGAGGATCTGGCTGCCCAGCTGGCCGAGGCGCCGCAGGCCGAGGTCATGGCCACCGCCGCGCCGGTCGAGGCGCCGCCCGTGCGCACGGTCGAAGCTCCCCCACCCCCGGCACAGGCACCGCCCATGCCGGTCCAGACGCCGCCGCCGGCCCAGGCGCCGCCGCGGGCGCAGCCCTACCAGCCGGCCGCCCGCCGCGACGGTCCGCCGCCGGCCCGCCCGTCGGGACCCTCGGGGGGGCCGCCGTCGTCGCGCCCCGGCAGCCCATATCCGTCTCAAGGCCGTCCCGGTGGACCGCCGCCCCAGGGCCGCCCTCCCTACGGCCAGCAGCCGCAGGGAGGCCGCCCCGGTGGACCTTCCCAGTCGCCGCAGGGCCGCCCCTCGTATGGGCAGCAGCCGCAGGGAGGCCGGCCGGGACCGGCTCCAACGCGCCCGGGCCAGCAGCAGCCCATGAGCGCCTCTCCGCTCGCCACCGAGGAGCAGAAGCGTCGCGCGGCCGAGCGTCTGCAGGAGCAGATCGACCGCGACAAGAGGAAGAAGGGCGGCAAGCCCGGCGGCCCCAAGAAGTCCGGTCCGCGCGACGAGGATCTCACGGGCTTCAAGGGGACCCTGGAAGACCTGGAAGCCGAGGACAGCGGTCCGGTGAGCGGCCGCCGCCGCCGCCGTGTCCAGCGCAAGGAAGACGAGGAGGGCGGCAAGATCTTGACCTTCAAAAAGGACAAGCCTCAGGGCCCGGTGATGATCAGCGAGGGGATGACGCTGCGCGAGTTCGCCGAGAAGCTCGGAGTGCGCGTACGCGACCTGATCAACTCGCTCTTCAAGCGCGGGATCATGGCCAACATCAACCAGGTGCTGGACACCGAGCTGGCCCAGGCGCTGGCCCGGGACCTGGGCGTCGAGACCATGGTCGTCTCCTTCGAGGAGGAGGTTCAGCTCCGCCAGGAGCTCCAGAGCGGTCCCGACCAGCCGGAGGCCAAGACGCCGCGGGCGCCGGTGGTCACCATCATGGGCCACGTCGACCACGGCAAGACTTCGCTGCTCGACGGCATCCGCTCCTCCAAGATCACGGAAGGGGAGTTCGGCGGCATCACCCAGCACATCGGCGCCTATCACGTCGAGGTCAACAACCGGCAGATCGTGTTCGTCGACACCCCGGGCCACGAGGCGTTCACCATGATGCGCGCCCGCGGTGCCAAGATCACGGACATCGTGGTCCTGGTCGTGGCTGCAGACGACGGCGTCATGCCGCAGACCATCGAAGCAATCGACCACGCCCGCGCGGCCAAGGTGCCGATCGTGGTGGCGATCAACAAGATCGACAAGCCGAACGCCAATCTGGACCGGGTCAAGAAGGAGCTCGCCGACCGCGGGCTGATGTCCGAGGACTGGGGCGGCGACACGGTCATGGTGCCGATCTCGGCGCTCAAGCGGCAGGGGATCCCGGAGCTTCTGGAGATGATCCTGCTGACCGCCGACATCCTGGACCTGAAGTCCAGCCCGGAGATCGCCGCCCAGGGCGCCGTGCTCGAAGCCCGCAAGGAAGTCGGCCGCGGCATCGTGGCCACCGTGCTGGTGCAGAACGGCACCCTCACGGTGGGCGACGTGTTCGTCTCCGGCGCCACCTGGGGCCGGGTGCGCTCGATGAGCGACGACCTCGGCCAGCGGGCCCAGAAGGCGGGCCCCTCCACTCCGGTCGAGGTGACGGGCTTCAACGACCTGCCGGACGCCGGCGACATCCTTCCAGGTCGTGGAAGACGAGTCCAAGGCCCGCGGCATCGCCGAGTTCCGTGCCCAGGAGGAGCGCCGGCGCGGCCTCGCTCCCTCGCAGGCGCGGATGTCGCTCGACCAGCTCTTCAAGGGAATCCAGGAGGGCGAGGTCAAGGATCTGCCGGTCATCCTCAAGGCCGACGTGCAGGGCTCGGTCGAGGTGCTCAAGCGAAGCCCTTTCGAAGGCCAGCACGGAGAAGGTCAAGGTCACGGTGCTCCACTCGGGCGTCGGCGCCATCTCGACCAACGACGTGCTGCTCGCCTCGGCGTCCAAGGCCATCGTCATCGGCTTCAACGTCCGGCCCGAGCGCACCGCCGTGGATCTCGCGGAAAAAGAAGAGGTGGAGATCCGCCTCCACACCGTCATCTACGAGCTGATCGACGAGCTGCGCAAGGCCATGACGGGCCTGCTGGAGCCCACCTTCCGCGAGGTCTCCTCCGGCCGGGCCGAGGTCCGCGACATCTTCAAGGTGCCCAAGGTGGGCACCATCGCCGGCTGCCACGTGGTCGAGGGAGTCATTCCCGCGCAGCGCGGCGATCCGCCTGCTGCGCGACAACCGGGTGATCTACGAAGGGAAGATCTCGTCGCTCCGGCGCTTCAAGGACGACGCCTCCGAGGTGCGGACCGGCTTCGACTGCGGCATCGGGCTCGAACGGTTCCAGGACTTCAAGCCGGGCGACGTCATCGAGGCCTATACCCGCGAAGAGGTCGCGCCGGTCCTGTAAAAAGGAAGGGTATCCGTGTCGTAGGGTGCGCTGTGCGCACCTGAGGGCTTCCCTTGGTGCGCACAGCGCACCCTACGCGCCTACGGACCTCCCAATGGATTCACCATGATCGTAGGAATTTCCGTATTCGAGCTGCACCTGCCGTCGAGCCGCAGCCTCAAGGACAAGCGGCGCGTCGTCAAGTCGTTGATCGACCGGGTGCACCAGCGTTACCGCCTCTCGGTCGCCGAGACCGACTTTCACGACCTGCACCAGCGGGCCGAGATCGCGGTGGCGGTGGTGGCGGCCGGGGGCGAAAGCGAGATGGAAAAAATGTTGGAAGAAGTCCGGAACCTGGTGGAGAGCGACCCCGAGGTCTACCTCACCCGCTGGGACCCGCAGATCCTGGAGGGAGATTCATGAGCCGCCGCGACGGACCGCGTGAGCGACGTCGTGCGCGCGGAGCTTGCCGACCTCATCCTGCGGGAGCGTCCACGACCCGCGGGTGAAGCTCGCCTCGATCACCGAGGTCGAGGTCACCACGGACCTGCGCAGGGCCATCGTGAAGGTCTCGGTCCTGGGCGACGACCGAGCAGCGGCAGGAGGCCATCGAGGGTCTCCGCCACGCTCGGGGGTTCCTGCGTACGGAGCTGTCACACCGGCTTCGCACGCGGGCCACCCCGGAGCTCGTCTTCGAGCTCGACCGGGGTGCCGAGCACAGTCAAAAGATCTCAGAACTCTTGGAGAGCCTCCATGGGCGGGATGAAAGCTCCTGAAGACCTGCTGCGGAGAATCCGCCAGGGTAACCGTTTCCTGCTGACCAGCCACGTCAACCCCGACGGCGACGCCATCGGCTCTGAGCTGGGTCTGGCCCGTATCCTGCGCGGTCTCGGCAAGGGCGCCGTGGTGTGGAACCGCGACGCCACGCCGACCGTCTACCGCCCGCTGCCCGGCAGCGAGCGCATCCACGTCGGTGAGGAGCCGCCCGCGGGCTTCCCCGACATGTTCGACGCCATCATCGTGCTGGAGTGCCCGAGCCCGGACCGCACGGGGCTCGAGAAGCTCCTGCCCGAGCGGCCGGTCATCAACATCGACCACCACCTGGGCAACCAGTGCTACGGCGCGGTCAACTGGGTCGACTCGGCGGCGCCGGCCGTGGGCGAGATGGTCTTCCGCCTGGCCCAGGGGCTCAAGGTGTCGCTGGAGCCCGAGACGGCGAGCCTGCCTGTACCTGACCCTGGTCACGGACACCGGCGGCTTCCGCTTCTCCAACGCCACCCCGGCTGCCTTCGAGGCCGCGGCGGCCCTGGTGCGCGAGGGAGCCCACCCGGAGCAGGTGTCCCAGTGGCTCTACGAGAGCCAGCCGCTGGGCTCCGTGCGCCTCCTGGGCGAGATGCTCCAGAGCCTCGACCTCCACGAGGGGGGGCGGATGGCCACCGGCCGACTGACGCGGGCCATGTTCGAGAAGGCCGGCGCCTCCCCCGGCGACTCCGAGGGGCTGATCGACAGCATCCGCTCGATCGCGGGCGTGGACGCCGTGGCCCTCATCCGCGAGAAGGAAGACGGCGCCCAGAAGATCTCGCTGCGCAGCCGCGGCGAGGTGGACGTCGAGAAGATCGCCCGGCATCACGGCGGCGGTGGGCACCGCAACGCCGCCGGCTTCACCCTCGAAGGCGACGGCGAGGAGATCCGCCGGCAGGTGGCGGCCGAGCTGGGGGCGGCTCTCGGGCAGGCATGACGACCGAGACGCTCTCGATGCCCCCGATTCCTGCGATGAAGGACGGGCTGCTGCTGCTCGACAAGGAGCCGGGCTTCACCTCGCACGACGTCGTGCAGAAGGCGCGCCGGGTCCTGAAGCAGAAGAAGATCGGCCACTGCGGCACCCTGGACCCGGACGCCACCGGCCTCCTGCTGCTCACCCTGGGCACGGCGACCCGGCTGACCCGGTTCCTGATCCGCGCCCCCAAGGTCTACGAAGGGGTCATCCGCTTCGGCTTCGCCACCGACACCTACGACGCCTCCGGCAAGACCACCGCCGAGGCGCCGGCCGGAGCCGTGGAAGCGCTCGACATGGAGGCGGTCGCCGCGGCCATGAAGCGCTTCGAGGGCGAGATCCTGCAGCAGCCTCCCCCCTACTCCGCCAAGAAGGTGCAGGGGATGAAGCTCTACGAGCTGGCCCGCCGGGGCGAGGAGATCTCCACCGAGCCCAAGGAGGTCACCGTCTACGAGTTCGCCCCCCTGGGAGAAATCGAGGACGGCCGCCTGCGCTTCCGGCTCGGCTGCTCCTCGGGAACCTACGCCCGCGGCCTCGCCCACGACCTGGGCGCCGCCCTGGGAGTGGGAGGCCACCTCGCCGCGCTCCGGCGCACCCGCATCGGCGGCTTCCAGGTGGAAGACGCCCTGGCGCTGGGGCCGCTCGACCAGCGGATCCAGGCGGGCGAGCCCGTGGGCTCGGCGTGGGTTCCCTTCGACCAGATTCCCCTCCCCTTCGGCGAGGTCACCGCCGACCCCCAGCAGGAGCACCGGATCAGCCACGGCCAGACGGTGCTGGTGCGCGAGCTGGCGGGCGAAGAGGGGGACTGGGTCAAGCTCATGAACCGCCGGCGCGAGCTCATCGCCGTCGGCACCGTCGTCGAAAGAATTGGCACCGCCGGGGTGGGTATCGTCCAGCCCCGGGTCGTATTCCGCTGAGAACAGGCCGCTTGTGCTACAATGCACGCGCGAAAAGAAAAGGTAAGGAGGAGTTTGCTTTGGCGCAAACCACGGAAGTCAAGCAGCAGATCATCTCAGAGTACCGGACCCACGAGACCGACACGGGCTCGCCGGAGGTGCAGGTCGCGATCCTGACCAACCGGATCACCGAGCTGACCGAGCATTTCAAGACCCACGCAAAGGATCACCACAGCCGCCGCGGCCTGCTCAAGCTGGTCGGCCGCCGCCGCCGCCTGCTCGATTACCTGAAGGGGAAGGACCTCGAGCGCTATCGCAAGACGATCGAGCGCCTCGGGCTCCGCAAGTAACCTACCCCACCGGTCCCTTCGGCAGGAAATCGGCAGGACAGAGTCCCGGGCTCCAGCTCCAGCGCGGACAGATCTCGGGACTCTTCCGATCCCCCGGACCCTTCGCCCGCCTCCCCGGTCCCCGCCGGGACGCGGCGACGCCCAGACGCGTGGGCCGGTCCGGCACCGTAGGCAGACGAGAGACAAGAGAAAAAAAGAAAGAAAGAAGACATCCATGAAGCAACGCAAAGAAATTGCCATCGGCTCGGGGACCATGATCATCGAATCGGGTCACCTGGCCAAGCAGGCCAACGGTTCCTGCACCATCCGCTACGGCGACACGGTCGTGCTCGCCACCGCCTGCATGGAGCACAAAGGTCCCGCCGAGCGTGACTTCCTGCCGCTCACCGTGGACTACCGCGAGTACACCTACGCGGCCGGCCGCATCCCGGGCGGCTTCTTCAAGCGCGAGGGACGCCCCAGCGAGAAGGAAATCATCACCTCCCGCCAGATCGACCGCCCCCTGCGCCCCCTTTTCCCCGACGGCTACACCGCCGACACCCAGATCATCGCCTTCTGCCTCTCGGCCGACGGCGAGAACGATCCGGACATCCTGGCCATCAACGGCGCCTCGGTGTCGCTGGTGCTCTCCGACATCCCGTTCTACCACCCGGTGGGCGCGGTGCGGGTCGGCCTGGTCAACGGCGAGGTGGTGATGAACCCCGCCAACAGCCTGCGGGACGTGTCGGACCTCGACCTGGTCGTGGTCGGCACCGAAGAGGCGGTGGTCATGGTGGAGGCCGGGGCCAACCAGGTCTCCGAAGAGCTGATGCTCGAGTGCATCTGGCGCGGCCACCAGGAGATCCAGAAGATCATCAAGGCGCAGCACGAGCTGTTCCGCGACGGCAACCGCGAGAAGCCCATCTGGACGGCGCCCGAGCCCTACACCGAAGCGTTCTACGAGCAGGTCAAGGGCGACCTCTACGCCCCCTTGAAGGCCGCCCTCTTCACCAAGAAGAAGTTCGAGCGCAAGGCCGCCGTCAACGCCGTGGTCAAGCCCTACCTGGAGCAGATCCCGAAAGAGGAAGAGGCGAAGAAGGGGCAGGTCAAGAAGATCATCAGCCGGCTCGAAGAGGAAATCCTCCGCGAGGTGGTGCTCAACGACCGCACCCGCTTCGACAGCCGGCGGCTGGACGAGATCCGGAACATCGAGGTCGAGACCGGCCTGCTCCCCCGCACCCACGGCTCGGCGCTCTTCACCCGCGGCGAGACGCAGGCCCTGGTCACCGCGACCCTGGGCACCAAGCGGGACGCCCAGCTCATCGAGGAGTACGAGGGCGAGAGCGTCCAGAAGTTCATGCTGCATTACAACTTCCCGCCCTTCTCCGTGGGCGAGGTGAAGTTCCTGCGCAGCGCCGGCCGGCGCGAGATCGGCCACGGCGTGCTGGCCCGCCGGGCCCTTCTGCCGGTGCTGCCGCACGAGGACGACTTCCCGTACACCATCCGCGTGGTCTCCGACATCCTGGAGTCGAACGGCTCCTCCTCCATGGCCTCGATCTGCGGCGGCTCGCTCGCCATGTTCGACGCCGGCGTGCCGCTGCTGGCGCCGGTGGCCGGCGTGGCCATGGGCCTCATCAAGGGCGAGGACAGCTTCGCCGTCCTCTCCGACATCGCCGGCCAGGAAGACCACTACGGCGACATGGACTTCAAGGTGGCCGGCACCCGCGAGGGCGTGACCGCCCTCCAGATGGACATCAAGATCACCGGCGTCACCCGCGAGATCATGAAGGTGGCCCTGGAGCAGGCCAAGGCCGGGCGCATGCACATCCTCGGCATCATGGAGGGGGCGCTCCCCCAGCCACGGGTCGAGATGTCGAAGTTCGCGCCGCGGCTCTACACCCTCCAGATCCCCAAGGAGAAGATCCGCGACGTCATCGGACCCGGTGGCAAGACGATCCGCTCGATCATCGAGGAGACCGGCTGCGACATCGAGATCGAGGACGACGGCAAGGTCATCATCGCCTCGCCCGACGAGCGGGCGGCACGCCGCGCCATCCAGATGATCGAGCGCCTGACCGAGGTGCCCGAGATCGGCAAGGTCTACACCGGCCAGGTCCGGCGGGTCGAGGCCTACGGCGCCTTCGTCGAGATCATGCCGGGCACCGACGGCCTCCTGCACATCAGCGAGATCGCCCCCTACCGGGTGCGCGAGGTCGCCGACGTGCGTCAAGGAAGGCGACGAGATGTCCGTCAAGGTCGTCAACATCGACGAGCAGGGCGAAGATCCGGCTCTCCAGGAAGGCCGTCATCATGGAGGCTCCCGACTACGATCCCTCCCAGTACGAGGGGATGGAGATGGCCGTGGCCGGCGGGGGCGGTGAGCGCGAGCGTAGCGGCGGTGGCGATCGTGGCGGAGACCGCGGTGGCCGAGGCGGCCGTGGCGGCGCTGGTGGGGGCGGCGGCCGCGGCGGCTTCCGCGGCGGCCGGGGCGGCGAGCGCGGCGGTCGGACCTAGCCACTCTTCTGTGAAGGTTGGGACGGGGCGGGCGACTTCCGGGTCGTGCCGCCCTTTTCTTTTGCCATCCCCTCGGCAAACCCCTTGACGATCCTCTCGACCGCGGCCTCACGGGTGATCTTACCTTCCAGGTAGTCGCGCCAGGCCGGCACCACCACCGCCGCCGCCAGTGGTACCTTGGCGTAGTAGCCGTTCACGTCGCCATAGTCCTTGTGCGCGGGGTTGAGAATCCGCCGGACGGTGCTCGCGGGCTGGACGAACATCAGGGTGTGCACGAAGTCATGGATTTCCTGGGGATCCGCCACGGGCACCGCCGCCAGCCGCCGTCTCAGATCCGCCAGCACGCTCCCCTCCTTCGTCAGGACGTCCAGCCCATGGATCGACTCATGGACGACGATCTCCACCCATTGCGAATCCGCCTCACCTTCCAGAGCGACGACGCTGAAGGGCTGTCCCTGGCTTCGCATGGTGTAGGCCCCCGGAAACGGCCCAACCGCGACCAGATAGACCGGGATTGGAGTCTTGGGGACGGAGACGCTCAGGTGGCGGGAGAGGTCGGCGTACACCTCGGCGGCTTTCGGGAAAAGCTCCTTGTGCAGGGTCGCGCTGGCACGTTCCGCGATCTCGCGATGCCGGGGCCAGACCGTGGTCAGAAAACTCGGCTCCAACGGCTTGTAGGCCGCCGCGAGATCCGCCAGGCTCTGCCGCAAGGGAAGGGTGCTGCCGTCGCGGAGCGTAAGGCTCTCGGGAACCTGGGTTGCCACGCGGGCCAGCTCGTCCGCGGTCGTAGCCTCGGTGAAGGAAGCATCAAGGAGACCCCACGCGCCTTCCAGGGTGTTGCCCACCCGCAGCACGGTCGCCACGGCGGCGGGCAGGCCGTCCATGGCAGGCAGCTCACCCTTTTCGGCCGCCAGTTTCCGCACCCAGTAGTGCAGATCCATCAGCGGGGTGATCCGGAGCTCCAGAATCGCTGGAGCGGCCGGGGGCTCGGCCAAACTGTTCGAGGTGGCGGCTATCAGAAGGAGGGCGGCGGTCAAGATCGTTCGGCGCATCAAGGATTTCCTCCGGGGCAGGCGCGATAGACTCCACTCTGCCATGAACGCCTCTGCCATGAACAGCATCGATCGCGAAGCCCTCGTCACCTACCTCGACCAGTATCTCGATTCCCGGGGCAGGGACTACGGCCCGAACGGCCTCCAGGTCGAGGGCAGATCCGAGATCCGCAAGATCGTCACCGGCGTCTCGGCCTGCCTGGAGCTCTTCGTACGAGCCCGGGAGGCGGACGCGGACGCGGTCCTGGTCCATCATGGCCTCTTCTGGGAAGGAACGCCCCGTACCCTCACGGGGTTCCAATTCCGGCGCGTGGCCGAGCTGATCCGGGCGGACATGAGTCTGATCGTGTACCACCTCCCGCTCGACCGGCACGCGGAGGTCGGCAACAACGCCTTGGCCGGCCGCGAATTCGGGTTGACCGATCTGGAGCCCTTCGGCTTCCACGATGGCCTGCCGGTCGGCTTCAAAGGGCGCTTCTCAGATCCGATCCCCTCGTCCGAATTGGTCGAGCGCTGCCAGCGGATCTACGCCCAGGAACCCCTGTCTTTTCTGGGGGGGCCGGACTCGGTGTCGTCCCTGGGCATCATCAGCGGCGCCGCGCAACGGGACGTCTACACGGCCATCGACGAGGGTCTGGACGCCTACATTACCGGCGAGGTGAGCGAGTGGGTGATGAACGTGGCTCGCGAGGCCGGCATCCACTACCTGGCCGCCGGCCACTACGCGACCGAGCGGCTGGGAATCCGGGCCTTAGGCGAACACGTGAGGGAGCGGTTCGGCGTGGTGGTCGAGTTTATCGACGTGCCGAATCCAGTATGACCTTAGTGCGACCTACGAAGCCGCCGCCTTCGAGAACAGCCGGAAGAAATTCTCGCCCGTCCTCTTCCAGACCTCCTCAAGCGTCTCCCCCGTCTCCCGGGCCAGCCGCTCCGCGATCTCCGCGACATAAGCAGGGCGGTTCGGCTTTCCCCGGTACGGCACGGGGGCGAGGTAGGGGGTGTCTGTCTCGACGAGGCAGCGGTCCGGAGGAAGGATCGGGATCACTTCGCGCACGTTGTTCGCCTTGGGAAAAGTGATCATGCCGGACAAGCCGAGATAGAACCCGCGGCCGATCAACTCCCGGGCCATCTCCAGGCCGCCGGCGAAAGAGTGGAAATCCGCCTGGAGATCCCGAAAGGCCTCTTCGCGGACGACGCCCAGCATCTCGTCGTTGCTGTCCCGGTTGTGGACCACCACGGGAAGCCCAAGCTCGACGGCCAACGCCCACTGCTCGCGGAGCGCCCGGAACTGCGCCTCGCGCGGAGAGTAGTCGTAGTAAAAGTCGAGGCCACACTCCCCCACCGCCACGGCCTTGGGATCCGCGAGCAGGGAGCGCAGCCGGTCCACGTCGCCATCCTTCCAGGACGAGGCGTCATGGGGGTGGGTCCCGAGGGCGCACCAAACGTCAGAATGACGATGGCAGAAGGCGAGGACGTCCTCCGACTCCTCCAGCTTCGTGGCCGGTACGAGGAAGCCTCGGACTCCGCGTTCCCGGGCCGCGGCGAGAGCGCGTTCGCGCTCTTCCGGCGGCAGGTTCTGGAGGTGGCAGTGCGAGTCGATCAGCCCGGCGCTGGTACCAGAGAAATTCACTTGACGCGCGTACCGTTGGGAACCTGGGTGTCCGGGTTGAGCAGCACCGGTTTGCCGTCCAGGGAGGCGGCCAGCACCATCCCCTGGGATTCGACCCCCATGAGCTTCGCCGGCTGGAGGTTCGCCACGATCACGACTTGCCGGCCCACCAGATCCTCCGGCTTGTAGGCGAGCGCGATCCCCGCGACGAGGGTACGGGGCTTCTCTTCGCCCACGTCCACGGCCAGCTTCAGGAGCTTGTTCGACTTCGGCACGGGCTCGGCGGCGACCACCGTGGCCACCTTGAGCTCGGCCTGGAAGAACTGGTCGATTGAAACGAGCGGTTTCTCAGGGGCGGCGGCGGTGGTCTCCATCGTCTTCTCTTTCTCCTGGGCCTTGCCGAGATAGGCCTCCTTGTCGATCCGCGGGAACAGGGGCGCCGGCTCAGGGAGGATGGCGTCCGTGGGCGTCCTCTCCGATTCCCCCCACTTCATGGCGTCGAGGCTCGTGGGCGGCACCGCCGTTCCCACGGCCGCCAGCACTTGCGGGGCCACCCGCGGCATGAACGGCAACAGGCCGGTCGCCACGATCCGCACCGCCTCGAGGCCGTTCCAAAGGATGCGGGAAAGCCTGGGCGATCCCCCCTCCTCCTTGAGGATTTTCCAGGGCGCCTTGGCAACGATGTACTGGTTCGTCTCCGCGAGCAGCCGCCAGAGGCTCTCCAGAGCGCGGCTGAAGGCCAGATCCTCCATGGCAACCCTGTAGTCCTGGGCGACCTGTGCCGCCACGGAGGCTAGAGGGTTGTCGCTGCACACTTCCGGTGGCGTCATACCGTTGAAGGCGCTCCGCGAGAGGGTGACCAGACGGCTCACGGTATTACCGAGATCGTTCGCGAGGTCGCTGTTGTAGCGGTCCACGAAGGCTTCGTCGGAGAAGTTGGCATCCTGGCCCAGCACCATCTCGCGCAACAGGAAGTAGCGGACGCTGTCGCTGCCAAACCGGTCGATCAGGTCGTCCGGACGCACGATGTTGCCCGCGGACTTCGAGACCTTCTTCCCGTCGCGCTGCCACCAGCCGTGAGCCCATACCGTGGTCGGCAGGGGGAGCCCCGCGGACATCAGGAAGGCCGGCCAGTAGACGGCGTGAAAGCGCAGGATGTCCTTGCCGACCAGTTGGAGCCGGATGTCGCCGTTCTCCCAGAACTTCCGGTAGAGCTCGCCGTTCTCCTGGCCGAATCCCAAGGCGCTGAGGTAATTGGTGAGGGCGTCGAGCCAGACGTAGATCGTCTGGCCCGGCCGGCCGGGGAACGGAATGGCCCAGTCCACGTTGGCCCGGGAGACCGACAGGTCGCGCAACCCGGACTCGACGAACGAGCGGACCTCGTTGAGGCGGCTCTCCGGACGCACGAACTCCGGGTGCCGGGCGTAAAGGTCGAGAAGAGGCTGCTGATACTTGGAGAGCCGGAAGAAGATGTTCTCTTCCGACTTCCACTCGACGGCAGAGCCGTGAACGGGGCAGGTCTTCTCCGGTCCCAGCTCCTTCTCGGTATAGAAGGTCTCGCAAGGAGGGCAGTACCACCCCTCATGGGGAGCCGAGTAGAGGTCTCCGGCCGCCTCGATCCGGCGGACGATCTCGTAGACGCCCTGCTGGTGCCGGGGCTCGGTGGTGCGGAGGAAGTCGTCGTAGGAGAACTCCATCCGGTCGCGCAGCTCACGGTACTTGGCCACGACCCGGTCGGCCAGTGCGATCGGCGCAATCCCCTCGGACTTGGCCGCGCGCTCGATGTTCTGGCCGTGCTCGTCGGTGCCGGTGAGGAAGTAGACGTCCTGGCCCGCCATCCGAAGATAGCGCGCCAAGGTATCGCCAACCGTCGTCGTGAAGATGTGCCCGATGTGGGGCAACGCGTTCACGTAGTAGATCGGGGTGGTGATGTAGTAGGTGCTCATGGGGACGGGAATTGTATAGCAGGAGGGGCGGCCCCGTGTGGCCGCCCCGGGTCAGGCCAGCTCTTCGGGCGAGAAGCGGTAGCGGACTCCGCAATAAGCACAGTCCGCCTCGATCCGGCCGTCTTCCTCGCGCAGGTAGTCGCGATCCTCCGCTGAGAGTAAACCGAGGTGCTGGCGCAAACGCTCCCGGCTGCACCGGCAGCGGTAGCGTAGCGGCCGAGTCTCCTTCAACTCACGGTCGAAGCCGGCGAGGATCTGCTCGATGACATGATCCGCTCCACCCTCTTCGAGAAGGTGGCTGACGCCGCGGATCTTTGCGATGTTCTCTTCCAACCGGGAGACGGTGTCCTCGGGCGCGCCGGGAAGCACCTCGACGACCATGCCTCCGGCGGCCGCCACTCCGCTCGGCTTGCCGAGAACCCCCAGAAGCACGGCGGACCGCGTCTGCTCGCTCTGGGAAAGGTAGTAGGCCACGTCCTCCCCGATCTCCCCGCTCACCAGCTCGACCTGGCTCTGGTAGCTCTTCCCGTCCCCATATTCCCGAACCACCCTGAGATAGCCCTTGCCCACGGCCCGGCCGACTCCGAGCTTGCCGCCCGGCCAATCTGGAACTTGAACCCGGCCATCGCCTACGATTCCCCGAAGATTGCCTTCCTCGTCCGCCTCGGCGAGAACACGGAGGATCGGACCGTCCCCCCGGACCTCCAGCAGGAGACGGCTTGGCGCCTTGGTGGACAGGCGCTGCAGGATGGCCGCTCCGGCAAGGCAGCGGCCGAAGGCGGCGGCAGGCACCGGCCAGAGATCGAACCGGCCCCGGAAGCTCTTCCATGACGTCGGTGATATCGGCGACCGCCCAGCGGAGGAAGCCGTTGCCGGCAAGGCCCAGCTCCAGCGTTCCCTGTGCGGTGACAGGTGTTTCGTTCAACTGCGGTTTCTCCCTAGAAGTGGCGGATTCTCATGAACCCGCCGCGGCAAGCGCGGCCCGGTAGACATCCCGCCAGGGAGCTCCCACGGCGAGCGCCAGCCGGCGGCAGTCTTCGAACTCGGGCGCGGGTGCGAGCGGCCTGCCGTCGAGGCGGGCGCGCTTGATCCTCACGGTTCCAAACGCGGTCTGAACTTCCAGAATTTCTCGCTCTGCCTCGAAACGCGCCGCGGCATGGTAGCGGCAGCCCAGGGAGCCGGACTCGGTGAGGAGGATCCCGGCGAGCTGTTCGAGCTGGCCTCGCCGGCAGAGGAGGGTGACCAGCGTTCCAGGGCGGTTCTTCTTCATCTGCACGGGCGTGAAATAGACGTCCAGGGCACCGGCGTCGAGCAGGCGTTCCATGAGGAAGCCGAAGCCCTCTCCCGGCAGGTCGTCCACCTCGCACTCCACCACCATGACCTCCGGCCTCCCCTCCCCCGCCTGTCCACGCAAAAGCCGCAAGGCGTTGGGCTGCATGGAGAGATCTTTCTTCCCGAGACCGTACCCGACCCCTTCCAGAACCAGAGCTGGCAGATCCACGAACTCGTTCACCAATTCGGCCAGGATCACAGCTCCCGTCGGAGTCGTCAGCTCCCCGCCCGGTCCGCCGTGAATGGGGATGCCCTTGAGCAGCTCCGCCGTGGCAGGTGCCGGGATCGAGACCTCACCATGGGCCATCTTCACCCGTCCGCTCCCCACGTTGACGGGACCGCAGGTCAGCCGCTCCGGCGCCAGAAATTCGATGGCCGCCGCCGCTCCCACGAGGTCCACGATCGAGTCGATGGCGCCGACCTCATGGAAGTGGACGCCCTCGATCGGCATGCCATGCGCTTTGGCCTCGGCCTCCCCCAAACGCTGGAAGAGACGCAACGCCCTTTCCTTGACGGGATTGGACAGAGCGCTTCTCAGGATCAGATCGCGGATCTCGGCGAGCCCTCGGGTATGCCCGTGATGGTGATCGTGGGGGTGGTCATGCTCATGGTGATGGTGGTGGTGGTGATGATCGTGCGGGTGCTCTTCCGGGTCCGGCCCTTCGACCGGCTTGCCGTCCTGAAGCACGCGGAACCGGGTGCCCACGAATCCACCCCTCGAGGCCTTACGGCTCTCGACGGAAACGCCGGGTAGCCCGAGCCGGGCAACCATGTCCAGGAGTACCTCGACCGGCATTCCCAGGTCCAGGCAGGCGCCCAGGAACATGTCGCCGGCGATGCCGCTGCTGCAATCCAGGTGGTAAATCCTCATGGCGGCGTAGGCTACCACGCCCCTTTCGCCTTCTCCTTCAGGGAGACCCAGCGCCCCTGGCTGCCCAGGACGACGTGGTCCAGGAGGCGCAAGCCCACGATCTCCGCCGCCTCGGCCATGCGCCGCGTAAAGAGGATGTCCTCAGCGCTGGGCGACGGATCGCCGCTCGGGTGGGTATGGAACAGGTAGACGGAGGAGGCTCCCCGTTGAAGGCACTCCCGGAGGACTTCCCGCGGTTCGACCGAAATGCGGCTCATGGTGCCGCGGAAGATCTCCCGCTCGCCCAGAAGCCGGCTGCGGGCGTCCAGGAAGAGCGCGCCCATGACTTCCTGGTCGGACGTGTGGTAACGCAGGGCCAGGTAATGGGCCACGTCCACGGGCCGGGAGAGCGGCTCGCGGTCCATCAGTTGCTCTTTGGCGAGCCGCCGGCCGATTTCGACGGCGGCCAGGAGCGCCGCGGCCTTGGCCGGGCCGATGCCGTTCCTCCGCAGCGAATGGGGCGTCGCCGTGAGCAGGCCGCCGAGCCCGCCGTTCTCCCGCAGAAGATCGAGCGCCAGTTGAAGGACCGAGGCGCCCCGGCGCCCCGTCCGCAGCAACACGGCCAGCAATTCCGAGTCCGAGAGGGACCGCCCACCGCTCTCCAGCAGGCGCTCCCGGGGCCGTTCTCCCATCGGCAAATCACGAATCAGATAGTCGGTCATCGGCCCGATCCTATCCGTTTCCGTTGACCTTCAAGGCGCATCCTGCTACAAGGGCGCGCCATGCCCTACCTGCCCAACAACTTCGGCCTTCTTGAGCCCGACGCCAGCGACTACGAGACCAGCCGCGTGGCCGTGCTCCCCGTACCTTTCGAGCGCACGACCTCCTATGGCAAGGGGACCACGGGCGGTCCGGCCGCCATTCTCCGCGCCTCCCAGGCCATGGAGCTCTACGACGAAGAGCTGGGCGGCGAGCCCTACGTTCAGGGGATTACTACCCTGCCGCCATTTCTCCCCGAAGCCTTCGACATGGAGAAGGGGCTGGCGGAGCTTCAGGATGCCTGCCAAGTGCACATGGACCGCGGCAAGTTCCTGGTGACCCTGGGGGGAGAGCACAGCCTGTCCCAGGCCCCTGTCAAAGCCGCTCACCAGGCTTTCGGCGACATCGGCGTCGTGCAGTTCGACGCCCATACGGACCTTCGCGAAGAGTTCGAGGGAACGCCCTACAGCCACGCCAGCGTCATGAAGCGAATCGTGGACGCCGGAATTCCGACGCTGGCGGTAGGCATCCGCTCCCTCTCCTCTCCGGAGGCGAAGCTCGTCAAGGAGCACGGCCTGCCGGTGATCTGGGGGCACCAACTCGACCAGGCGGAGGAGCTTTTCCCGGCCATGCTTTCCGCGATGCCGGAGAAGATCTACCTGACCTTCGACATCGACTACTTCGATCCGTCCCTGGTGCCGGCGACGGGAACGCCCGAGCCTGGAGGCGGCCACTGGTATCCCACCTTGCGGCTCCTCAAGCACCTGTTCCGCACCAAGACGGTGGTCTCCATGGACCTCATCGAGCTGGCGCCGGTGGGCGGCCACCCGGCGAGCGACTTTCTGGCAGCGAAGCTGATCTACAAGTGCCTGGGGTATCTTTGGGAGAAGGAAGGACGGGGAGGAGAGCCGTAGAGCCCCTGCCGTCGTGCACCCTTTCCGTGGTAGGGTACTGGAAACTGGGAAATTAAAGTCTATGGATCAAGATCTTCTGGCCTACCTCGAGCAGCGTTTCGGAGCCATGGAGCAGCGCTTTGGAACCGTAGAAGAGCGCCTCGGGACCATGGAAGGTTCCTTTGGAACCGTGGACAAGCGTCTCGGAACCATGGAGGGCCGATTAGGCCAGGCGATCGAGGAGCTGCGCCAAGAGATCCGGCAGGTCCACGTCGTCGTGGAAGACATTCAGGACAAGGTCCAGCTCACCGCCGAGGGCATCATGAACGCCAACGAACGGCTGGACCGTCATCAAGAGGAAACTCGAGAGAGGTTCGACAGCCTTGAATCTCTCGTGCGGTCTTCCGACCGGGCGGTTGCTTCACGCGTCGAGACGCTGGAACGCAAGCTCAAACGGGCGAGCTGACAGCGGCCGGAAACAACTCTCCCCTCCCCTCCCCCACCACCCTCTCCGCCAGCCATTTCCCCGTCGCGAATCCAAGCGACATGCCGTGGCCGTTCATGCCGGCGGCGTAGATCGCTCCAGGAATGCCGGGCACCTCACCTGTACGCGGCAGGCCGTCCGCGGTGAAGGCCATGGTTCCCGCCCAGCGGTTGAGGATCGGCCGGTCCGCGAAGCGGGGAAAGGCGTCTCGCAGGAAACCGTCCAAGGCTCCCTGGACCTTGGCCGTCGGCGTCTCCTCGTAGCCGACCTCGGTTTCGCGGGCCACCCAGCGGCAGCCGCCGAGGAGGAAAGTGCCGTCCGGGAGCTGGCGGAAGTACTCGTAGCCGTCGTTCACGTACCAGACCCCCTGGAGGTCCCTGGGGCCGGGCGCGGTGGTGAAGATCTGGCCGCGGACGGGCCGGATCTCGGCCTGAAGGTGCGGCAGGAGCGCCGGTGCATAGGCGTTGACCGCCAAGACCACCCTCTGCGCGAGCAGATGGCCCTGATCCGTGACGATGCGGACGCGATCTCCTTCCGGCTCGATGCGGCGGACCCGCACGCCGGTCCGTACCTCGGCTCCAGTCTCTCTCACGAGGCGGGCGATCCCCCGGCAAAGGCGAGCGCCGTCGATGCCTCCGTCCTCCGGCTGAAAGATTCCTCCGGCAAGCCGGGAGCAGCCGCTGGCCCGCCGCACCTCGGCGGCTTCCCGCCACTGAAGGGCGAAACCCAGGGCCGCCAGCTTCTCGCAGCTCTCCCGCAGCTCCCGCTCCTGCTCGGGATGGTCGGCCATGCCCACGATCCAGCTCCCCTCGGGGATGAATTCGCAATCGACCTTTCCGGGATCCAGGATCTCGCCCCGCAGGAGGTCGCGGTTCTCGTTCGACAGCTCCCATAGGCGGCGGGCCGCCGGCTCTCCGATGCCGCGCACCAGGGAGGCGTAGGTCTCGGCGGTACCGGTCAGGAGGAAGCCGGCGTTACGGCCGGAGGCGTGAGTAGCAATGCCGTCCGCGTCCAGCACGACCGGGCGGCGGCCGGAGCGGGTGAGCCAGTAGGCGGTCGAGAGGCCGACGATGCCGGCTCCGATGACGACGGTCTCGGCAGCTTCCGGGTGGTCGTCCCGGGAGAGCCAGAAAGAGGGCGAGCTAGCCAATGAGAACACTGCCTCCGTTTACGTTCAGAATCTCCCCCGTGATGTGCCTAGCAAGAGGAGAGGAAAGGAAGAGGACGGCTCCCGCGACGTCCTCCGGCGTGGCGATCCGTTGCAACGGGATCGACGCGACGACCTGATCCCGGTAGGGACCGGCGAGAGCCTCGGAAGTCATGTCCGTATCCACCCACCCCGGAGCCACGGCGTTGACCCGGATTTCCGGCGCCAGCTCGGAGGACCAGGACTTGGTCGCCGAGATGAGCGCTCCTTTGCTCGCCGCGTAGGCGCTGTAGAAGGCCTCGCCCCGCTGACCGGCGGTCGAGCTGATGTTGACGATGGAGGCGTCCTTCGACTGCCGGAGCATGGGAAGAGCGCAGCGGGCGCAGAGGAAAGGGCCCACGACGTTGACGGCAAACGTCGCCTGCAACCGGTCCGGCCGCAGCTCGGAGAGGGGATCGTGAACCCAGACGCCCGCGTTGTTGACCAGGCCGTCCAGCCCATCCCACCGCGCCTCGACCGCGTCGAAAAGATCCCCGACCTGGCTTTCATCCGTCACGTCGCACCGGAAGGCAGAGTGCGGCGCGTCGGAGATCCTGCGCAGCTCCTTCAAAATCTCCAACGCCCTCTCGTCACTCGCCAGGTACTGAATCATCACCGCGGCACCGGCCTTCGCGAACAGGCGGCAGCACGCGGCTCCAATGCCGCGGCTCCCTCCCGTCACGACGACCCGGTGCCCGGTGAGGTCGATCACGCCAGGGTCTCGACCACCATGGCGATCCCCTGCCCGCCGCCGATGCAGGCGGAGGCCACGCCCCGGCCGCCGCCCCGCCGCTGAAGCTCCTTGAGCAGGGTGAGGAGGATGCGTGTGCCCGAAGCACCCAGAGGATGCCCGAGAGCGATGGCCCCGCCGTTGACGTTCAGCTTGCCGACGTCGAGGCTCAGCTCCTTGACCACGGCCAGGATCTGCCCCGCGAACGCCTCGTTGATCTCGAGGAGGTCCAGATCCTCCAGCTTCAAACCCGCCTTGCCGAGCGCGGCGCGGATGGCCGGGGCCGGACCGATGCCCATGCGCGAGGGGTCGACGCCGACGGTGGACCAGGAAAGGATGCGGCCGAGCGGCTTCCACCCCTTCTCCTGGGCGTTCTGGGCGGTGGTGAGGATCATCATGGCCGCGCCGTCCACGATGCCGGAGGCGTTGCCGGCCGTCACGAAGCCGTCCTTGTCGAACGCCGGGGGCAGGCCGGCCAGATCCTCCATGGTGGTCTCGGGGCGCAGGTGGTCGTCCTTGTCGATGACCTTGGCCCGCTTCCCCTTCCCCACCTCCACCGGCACGACCTCCTCGCTCATGCGGCCGCTGGCCCAGGCCTCGCCCGCCCGCTTCTGGGAGAGGATGGCGAACTGGTCCTGCTCGTCGCGGCTGATGCCGTAGTCCTTCGCCAGGTTGTTGCTGGTCTGCGCCATGTAGAAGCCGCAGTAGGTGTCCATCAAGGCCACCATCAGGAGATCCTGAAGCTGCCCCTGCCCCAGCTTGAAGCCGCGCCGGGCGCCCCAGATGACGTGCGGCGCCTGCGACATGTTCTCCATGCCGCCCACGAGGCAGGTCTGGGCGTCGCCCGTCAGGATGATCTGCCCGCCCGAGATCACCGACTGGATGCCGGAGCCGCAGAGACGGTTGACGGTGAGCGCCGGAACCTCCTTGGGCACCCCGGCCTTGAGCGCCACGTGGCGCGCGCCGTAGATGGCGTCCGGCGAGGTCTGGAGGGCGTTGCCCACGACCGTGTGGCCGATCTCCGCGGGATCGATGCCCGTCTTCTCGAACAGGGCGCGCGCCGCGTGCGCCCCCAGGTCGATCGCCGAGACGTCGGCGAACGAGCCGTTGTAATCCACCATCGGGGTGCGCACCCCGTCGACCAGAACCAGATCACGAAGCTCCATCAGAAAGTGCCTCCCAATTCTCTACCTTCAAGATCGTACGGCGCGGGCGTGAAAAGCCCGGCGCCAGTGGTTGATATCCGTCGCGGGGTCGAGACGGGACCCGAGCAGCACGAAGACCCGGCGCCGTTCCGGGTCGATCCAGAGACTGTTCCCAGAAAAACCGGTGTGACCGAAGGCGGAGGAGGAGAGCGCCCAGCCGCCGCCGCCCTCCTGAGCCCGCCGCCGCCACCATCCCAGGGCGAACGGTCCGCCCCCCTTCAAGGCCAGGGCGGCTCCGTCCGGTTTCAACACCCGCCCGGGCTCCAGCCATTCCGCGCCCAGCCGCCAAAGATCCCGCGCGCCGCCGAACAGGCCGGCATGCCCGAGGACACCCCCTGGCACCCCGAGCCCGAGGAGGAAACGGGCGTTGCCGTCCTGGGGGATCCCTATCGGCGGCGGCCCAAGGTCCGGCACGGTGAAGCCCGCTTTCGCCGCCAGCTCCACCTCCTTGCCGGTGCCCATGTAGGACTCGGCCAAGCCGGGTCGATCACCCGGCGACTCCTCGATGGTGGACATCCCGAGGGGATCGAGCACCCGCAGCCGGAGGAGCTCCGCCAACGGCTTCCCCGTCCGCCTCTGCGCCGTGGCTCCCCAGAGCATATAACCGAGGTCGCTGTAGGTGCCGGTCTCGGCGCCGAGGAGATCTCCCCCGTCCCCACCGCGGGCGATCAGCTCGAACGCCCCTTCCACCGATTGGCACCCCTGGCATCGATGATAGAGCGGCGTCCAGCCCGCCAGGCCCGAGCGGTGCCTCAAGAGATCCGACAGGGGGTGCCGAGCCAGGTCCCTGTGCGCCGTGGGCCAGACCTCCCCGATCTTCGTGGCGAGCGGCAGAGTGCCGTCGGCGTCCAGCGTCAGTGCGAGAGTCGCCACGAAGGGCTTGGTCAAGGAAGCGAAGTCGAACCGGGTCGAGACGTCCGCGGGAACGCCCGGGCGCGCCAGACCCGCCGCCACCTCCCAATCAATGCCTTCCGGGGTTTCCGGGGTTTCCGGGCTTCCCGCCAGGGCCACGGCCGAGGAGACGACCCCCAGCTCCACCATGTCGCAGAGGAAGTCCCGCATGTCCTCCGCGAGGCCGTCAGACATAAAATTCTTCAAACATACAGGCCGTCAGACATAAAACCGTCAGACATAATTGGCGGGGTCGCCTGTCTGGAAGACCACCACCCGTTCGCCCGGCGAGAACGCCCCCGCGGCTTCCAGATCCTCCACCGCGGCCAGTGCGGCGGCTCCTTCCGGGCCCACCCGCAGCCCCTCGTGAGAGGAAATCCAGGAGGTGATCCCCGCCAGCCGCGCCTCGTCCACGGCGATGGCCCGCCCCCCGGTCTCCCGGACGGCCTTGAGCACCAGGAAATCCCCGATCGCCCGCGGCACTCGCAGCCCCCAGACCTCGGTCCGGGGATCCTCCCAGGGCTCCGCCGACTCCTTCCCTTCCTCCCAGGCCCGCACGATGGGCGCGCATCCAGCGGCCTGCACGACCACGAAGCGCGGGCGCCGGTGGCCGATCAGGTCCAGCCGCTCCAGCTCGGCGAACGCCTTGTGCATGCCCACGATCCCCGTGCCGCCGCCGAGGGGGTAGATGATCCAGTCCGGCAGCTCCCAGTCGAATTGCTCGGCCAGCTCCAGCCCCATCGTCTTCTTGCCTTCCACCCGGTAGGGCTCGCGCAGGGTCGAGACGGTCCAATACCGTTCCTTCCCCTCCTCCAGAAGCTTCGCGGCCTCGACCAGCGTTCCCGGCCCGGAGAGCACTTCGGCGCCATACTCGCGGCAGCGCTCGAAGATGGTCCGGGGCGTATCCGCCGGCAGGGCCACCCGCGCCGGCAGCCCCGCCGCCGCCGCGTAGGCCGTGAGCGCCAGGGCAGCGTTGCCCGCGCTGGCGAGCTGAAGGCCAGGCGCCCCCAGCTCGCGGGCCCGGTTCACGGCCAGGGAGAGGCCCCGAGCCTTGAACGAGCCCGTGGGATTGCCCGACTCGTCTTTGACGTACAGCTCGATCCCCTCGGGCGCGAAACGGCGCAGGCGCACGAGCGGCGTGCCCCCTTCGCCCAGATCCACCCGGTTGTCGTAGTCCGTGACCGGCAGCAGCTCCCGGTAGCGCCAGAGCGTCCAGGGGCGCAGCGGGAGAGACCGGAGAAGGGCCTGGCCCTTTTGGGGATCGAGGTCGTACTCCACCAGCCACGGCGCCCCGGTGGGCGACAGGAACGCCGGCTCGTCGAGCGGCGCCGTCACACCCGTCCGGGAGCAGACCAGCTCGCGCGCCCAACTTTCTCTACCGGCTGTCATTTTGGGATCCCTTGCTCTGCGCCTGCGCGATGCGCGTGTCTTCGGCCTCGAGCTTCTCGAAGTCGTCTTTGTATTTGGCGAGCAGCCTGGCGTTGAATTCCTTGGCCGGCGTGCTCTCCTCCCCGGCGCTGTCCCGGATCTCCCGGATCTGCTTGTCGATTTCGGCCTTCTGGGCCTCATCCGCCAGCAGCGTCTTCTGCTTCTCCAGCATCTTCACCAGCGATTCCTGACTCTCGAGGAGAACCTTGGTGGTCTCCAGCAGCTCGACCTCCAGGACGCGCTCCTTGATCCACTGGTATTCCTTGGGATTGTGGCCCAGCTCCTGGGCCGCCCGCAGGTCGGCGGTCGCCACGTCGGCCACGTCGCCGAGAGCCTTCATGGCCTCGAAGACACCCACGTCCCGTTTCTCCTGCTTGTTCTCCTGCTTGGCTTGGTCGCTCTTGGCCTGGAGGTTCTTGAAGGCCACCTCGCGGATCTTCTGCTCGCGTTGCCGCACGGCGAGGAACAGCTTCACCTGCCCGTCCGTCAGGTGCCCGTCCGCCGGGGGGTGGTAGTCCGGCGCCTTCGACACCTGGTCCATGACGTCGATCGTCCCCTTCTCCTCCAGGGTCTTCTTGATCGACGCCTCGTCGTCAGCGGGCTTCCCCTTGCAGGCGACTGCCAGAAGGGGAACGCAAAGCAGAGAAATGATGAAGATGGAACGGTACCGCACCATGAAGTCTCCTCGGAGGGGGTGAGTCTATCAGCGTCCCGTCGATCTTCTTCGATCTTCTTCTCTCGGTCAGTCCTTGGCTTCGGCGTGCCGGTCCGACCCTTCCGTCCGCCGGCGGATCACCAGCCGCACGGGCACGCCGGGGAGCGTCAGCTCCTCGCGCAGGCGGTTCTCCAGGTAGCGCCGGTAGTGGCTGTTGCGCGGCAGCAGGCGGTTGGAGAACAGCATGAAGGTCGGCGGCGCCGTCGAGACCTGGGTGACGTAGTAGAGCTTCCAGGCCGCTCCGCCCAGCGCCGGAGGGGCGACTTTCTTGACGAACCCCTCGAACAGCCGGTTGAGCTGCCCCGTCGAGAGCTTGAGGTGATAGGCCTTGAGCGCCACGTCGATGGGTCCCCAGAGCTTCTCGATCCCCCGGCCCGAGAGCGCCGAGACGTTGACCCGTCCAGGCGTGGCCAGCAGCTCGTCCAGCCTTTCGAAGGACGCCTCCAGCTTCTCCCGTGCCTCTTCGTCCAGAAGGTCCCACTTGTTGATCGCCACCACCGCCGCCCGGCCGAGCTCCCAGATGGAGCCCGCGATGGCGAGATCTCCGCTGGTCACCCCCGCCGCGGCGTCGATCACCAGCACGGCCACCTGGGCCCGCTCGATCTGCCGCCGCGCCATCATCACCGCCAGCTCCTCCGGGGCGCCCGAGACCTGGCTGCGCCGCCTTATGCCCGCGGTGTCGATCAGCAGGTACGACTTGTCCTCCCGCGTGATCAGCGTGTCCACGGGATCGCGGGTGGTGCCTGCCACGGGCGACACCAGTGCCCGGTTCAGACCCGAGATCTTGTTGAGCAGCGAGGACTTCCCCACGTTCGGCCGTCCCACGATGGCGACCGCCGGGGCCTCGGGTCCCTGAATGTCCGGGATCTCGGGCAGCGCAAGGGCCAGCGCCTCTCTCAGGTCCTCGACGCCGCTCCCGTGCTCGGCCGAGAGGAGGATCTGCTGGTTGATCCCCAGGCTGTAGAACTCCGCGAAGCGCTCCCGCGCCAGCCGGGTGTCCGCCTTGTTGACCACCAGGAGGGCCGGCTTGTTGTACTTCCGGAAGTGAGACCACACCTCTTCATCCGCGGAAACCAGCCCCAGCCGGCCGTCCACCACGAAGAGGAGCAGATCGCTCTCCTCGACGGCCAGGAAGACCTGCTGGTTCAGCCCCAGGGGATCATCCCCCGGCACGAGACCGCCCGTATCCACGATCTGGATCGGCCGTTCGTCCGAGAGATGGGCAAGCCCCGTGATGCGGTCCCGGGTGATTCCCGGCAGGTCGTGCACGATGGCCTTCCGCCGTCCGAGGAGGCGGTTGAAGAGGGTCGATTTGCCAACGTTGGGGCGGCCGACGATGGCAACGGTAGGGGTCAGAGGCATGGGATCGGAATCTCCGGCTCAGACGATTTCCCAGGGTTTTGGTTTCATTCCCCTCAGATTCCGGGAGCCATGCAAAATGGTGATGATCTGGATCTTTTCGAATCTCAGACGGTAGATAATCCGGTAGTTCTGGAATAGCAACTCGCGGATGGCGATCTTAGTCCGAGCTTCCGGGACCTTCCGGCCTATTTTGGGCAGATCGGCCAGAGCCTCTACAGCGTCCAGGATTCGACCAATGAATTGAACCGCATAGTGCTCCGAATCCCGAGCAATGTAATCCCGGATCGCCGTAAGGTCAGCAATGGCAGGGTCCGTCCATTCGATCTTCATGCAGAGAGGAATCGCCGCCTGACCTCTTCATGAGGCACGACGCGGCCCTCTTCAGCCGCCTTGATGCCTGCGGCAATCTTCTGACGTACGTACAGCTCGTACATCACATCGTCCCAGGTGGCTTCCTCCGACAGCTTGTCAGCGAGGTCCCGGACTTCTTCTCTGATCGCGCTCATCGATTCCTCCTGTCCTGCCTCTTCATTCTACCCTGCCCTTGGGGAGTCGGAGAGGGAAAGCCCTCACCGCCGCCGCTTCGTCTCCCTCCCACCCTTCTTCGCTCCCTTTTTCTCTCCCTGAGGAGCCGGGGTCCTCTTCGCCGGATGCCGCTCGTCCCTCCGCTCTCCCCGCTCCCGCTTCTCCGGAGCTTCCGGCATCCCCACCAGCTTGAAATCCAGCCCCCGGTGCCGCAGCGACACCCCCGCCAGGACTACTTCCACGGGGTCCGCCAGCCGGAACACCCGCCCCTTGTGCTCCCCCACCAGCCGGTGGGCTTCCGCCTCGTAGCGGTAGAAGTCGTCCGCCATCGTGCGGATGGGCACCAGGCCGTCCACGAAGTAACCCTCGAGCTGCACGAAGAGGCCGAAGGGCTGCACGCCCGTGATCCGGCCCCTGGAAGGTCTCCCCCACGCGGTCGGCCAGGAAGCGCACCTTCTTCCATTGCAGCAGATCGCGCTCCGACTGCTCCGCCCGCTTCTCGGTGGTGCTGGTGTGCTCGGCCATCACCGGCAGCCGCTCGGCCAGCCGCGAGCGCTCCGCCTCGATCTCCGCCCGGCCATGGATCAGCGCCTTCAGGCGGCGGTGGACGATGAGGTCCGGATAGCGCCGGATGGGCGAGGTGAAGTGGCAGTAGAAGGGCGAGGCCAGCGCGTAATGCCCCAGGCACTGGGGATCGTAGAAGGCCCGCTGCATCGTGCGCAGCACCACGGAAGAGACGAAACGCTCCTCCGGCTTCCCCTGCACCGACTTCAGGATCTCCTGGAGCGCCGAGGGATGGAGGTTCTCGGCGTCCCCCGGGAGCGTGATCCCGAAGGTCTCCAGGAACTCCCGCAACTCCTCCACCTTGGGCGGCGTGGGCGCGCCGTGCACCCGGTACAGGGCTCGCCACGTTCTTGGTCACCAGCTCCAGGGCCACCGCCTCGTTGGCCGCGATCATGAACTCCTCGACGATCCGGTGGGCCACGTTGCGCTCTTCGGGGAAGATGCCCACCATGACGCCGTCCGTGTCGAGCACCACGTCCCCCTCGGGGAGGTCGAAGTCGATCGAGCCCCGCACTCCGCGGGCATGGTTGAGGATGCCCATCAGTGGTGCATCTCCCGGAGCACGGGGAGGATCGGCCCGTACTCGTCCGCGTCCCCCGGGGCAGGCTCCTCCAGGAGACGCCGCACCTCGTTGTAGGTCATCCGGCGGGTGCTGCGGATCACCGTCTCGGCGAACCGGGTGTGAGTCACGCCGCCGTCGCGGTTGATGTCGAGGAAGACCGAGGTGGTCAGCCTCGGCACCTGCGGGCGGAGCGAGCAGAGGCCGTTCGACAGCCCTTCGGGCAGCATGGGGATGGCCCGGTCGGGATAGTAGACGCTCGTCCCCCGCTGGTACGCCTCCAGGTCCAGCGCATCCCCCTCCCTCACGTAGTGGGAGACGTCCGCGATGTGGACCCCCAGGCGGAAGCACGCCGTCCGGCAGGCGCTCGATCGACACCGCGTCGTCGAAGTCGCGGGCCGTCTCGCCGTCGATGGTGATGATGATGCGGTCCCGCAGATCCTCCCGCCCGGCCCAGTCCTCCGGCCGTGGATCGGCGGGAAACCGTGCGGCGGTCTCCAGGACCGAGTCGGCGGGAACCCCTCGGGGATGTTGTGATGGCGCAGCACCACCAGCACGTCCACCCCCGGAGCGTCCGGCTCTCCCAATACCTCGATCACCTTTCCCCGCGGCGGGCGGCCCGCCGGCCGTTCCACGGCCACCACCACATAGTGGCCGTCCGGCACCTCACTTCCACCCTCGACCGGCAGCTCCATGGACACCTTGGGATCGAACGGCACCAGCCACCGCGCCTTCCCCACGGTCTCCAGGCGTACCCACCAGCGTCTCGTACCGGGGCGAGAGGATCTTGACCACCCCGGCCTCCGGCAGCCGGCCCGTCCACGGCTGGGCCTTGCGGCGCCATCCGCCGGATCAGCACCCGGTCACCGTCCTGGCGCTTTCTTGAGATTGCGCTTGCGCACGAAGAATTGCGGCTCCTCGCGGAAGCCCGGCCGGATCAGGGCATCACCCTCCTCCAGAAGCTCGACCGACCCCACGATCCCGCTGCTGTGCTTGGGGGCGATACCAGCGCCCCCCGTCCTCCACCGCCCGGCCCTCGGCCAGCAGCGTCCGGAGCGCCCGCTCCATCTCCTCAGGAGTCGCGCCGGCCGCCTCACGAAGCTCCTCTCCATCCACTCCGTCCCTGCCGGCCCCTTCGAGCCGGGCCGCGACGTCCTGCCTCAGGAGCCCTTCGGCGCCCGCATACACGAATGAGATTGACATGTCCTCTCGGTCTCCCTAGAATCAGCCCGCTGCGAAAGTGGCGGAATTGGTAGACGCGCAAGATTCAGGATCTTGTGGTCGCAAGGCCGTGGGGGTTCGAGTCCCCCCTTTCGCACCAACCCTCTTTTCTTCTCTCGAATCCAGATTTGAACAACGGTTCGGCTGCTTCATTGCGGGCCTGATCCTATGCTCACCAGCCCCGAGAATCCAAAAGCTCTGCGGGAAGAGCTCAAGTCCATGATGGGCACGGTCACTTTGGAGATTGATCTGCACAGATCGCGGCGACGGTTCCCAGAGAGCCCCAATCCCGTCGTCACCCCGCCCGCCGAGCCGCCGCCCGCATAGGCGCCACCGCCGCCAACCCCGCCGCCGCCCGGATCGACGTCCAGGGCATCCCTCTCAGCAGCTCGCGGAATCTGGGGACGAAGCCCAGCCGGCCCGTCTCGTGGATGAAGCGGGCCATGCCGTGGAGACGCCCGGGCGTGGGCCGGCCCGAAATCTCCCAGGGGTGGACCACCGCGACCGGCAAACCTCCCACGTCCTGGTGCTCCCGCGCGGCATGAAGCAGCCGCTCGGGACGCACCAGCCGGCCCGTCCAGCTCCCCGCCGGCAGCCTCAAGGGGCCGCCAAAGGTGAGCGGCGGGATCTCCAGGAGACTCTCATCGTCCCACCGCAAGCTTGAAGCAAAGCGCGGGTTGCCCGGCCGGCCGGCCAGCGGGCAGGGGGTGAGCGAGCTGTCGTAGAGGAAGCCCGTCTCGGCCACCACCGGCAGCCGCAGGCTTCCCAGGCTCCGGAGCGACCACTCGGGCGCCCGGAAGCCCAAAACCGGCTCCCCCACCATGTCCTCCAGAAGATCCTTGGAATGCTCCGAGGTCCGACCGGAACGCCCGGAGCGAGCGCTCGCACGCCCGCAGATGGAGATAACCGTGGCTCCCCACCTCGTGCCCGGCCCGGACGATCTCGCGGATCCTCCCCGGCAGCCGCTCGGCCACCTCTCCCAAAACGAAGAAGGTCGCCGTGCACCCGGCCTCCGCCAGCATGCCGAGCAGCTCGGGCAACAGCCAGTCCAGCTCCTCCGGCAGCGGCGGCCGGTGGGCCGGATTTACAAATTCGGGTACCAGGCAGGTGTGGTACCACTCCTCCACGTCCACCGTCAGGGCGGAGCCGAACGGCCCCGCCAGCCGCGCCACCCTCGGAGCTTCAGGGGGCATTCTTGATCCCTCCAGCCTGTGCAGCCTCTCGTAAGGCCCGGGGTGCGCTCCGGGAATGAACCTGGCTGGATTTCCTGCATTTCACATGCCGGAGGTAGACTCCGGATCGAATTCCCTCACTACCGTAACAAAGCAACAGCCCCCTGCGCCTCAAGATCCAGAAAACGAATCCATCCCAAGGAGGTGAGTCCGTGCCTGACGTAAATGGGAAGAAAATGCGCTCCCTGATCCTCGCCGGTGGCGGCGTCAAGGTTGCCTTCCAGGCCGGAGTTCTGCAGGTCTGGCTGGACGAGGCGGAGTTGGAGTTCGACCACGCCGACGGCGCGAGCGGCGGCTGCTTCAACCTCGTCATGTGGCTCCAGGGGATGAGCGGCCAGAAGATCGCCGACAACTGGCGCAACCTCGACCCCGCCGCCGGAGTCTCCTTCAACTGGGCCCAGTACCTCCGGCTGTTCTACGCGGAGTCCCTGTTCACCCTCGACCGCTACCGCAAGAACGTCTTCCCGGGCTGGGGGCTCGACTGGGAGAAGATCCGCGCCTCCAAGCGGGCGGGGAGCATGAACGTCTACAACTTCACCCGGCACGAGCTCGCCATCCTCTCCCCCGATCAGATCACCGAGGACTTCCTCGCCGCCGCCGTCTCGCTCCCCATGTGGTTCCAGCCCGTCAAAATCGGCGCCGACACCTACATCGACTCCGTGTTCAACACCGACGCCAACCTCGAGGAGGCCATCCGCCGGGGTGCCGACGAGCTCTGGGTGATCTGGACCGTGAGCCAGCGCGGCGAATGGGAAGACGGCTTCGTGGCCAATTACTTCCAGATCATCGAGGCCGCCGCCAACGGCCGCTACAAACAGCTCCTGGCGAGGATCGCGGAGAACAACCGGGCTCTCGCGGCGGGCGGCCAGGGCGAGTTCGGGCGTCCCATCGAGGTCAAGGAGCTCAAGGCCGAGGTCCCCCTCCACTACCTGGTCAACTTCAGCCGCGACCGCGCGGCCGAAGCCGTCAACCGCGGCGTCGAGGCGGGCCGCGCCTGGTGCCGTGAGAACGGCATCCCCCTCAAGACCCCCGGCCACCCCGTCCCCGCCGAGGTCCACACCGCCAACACCGCCCTGTGGTTCACCGAGGAGATGAAGGGCTACGTCGCCCTCGGCGAGACCGACTACCGGCACGGCTTCGAGAAAGGGCGCGCCGCGGGCACCCTCCTGCGCTGCCGCATGACCATCCGCGTCGACGGCGTGAACCGCTTCGTCACCCACCCGGACCACGAGGCCACGGTCTCCGGCACCGTCTCCAGCGACGCCTTCGGCGGCGAACGACCCATCGATGCCGGCACCTTCAACCTCTTCGTCGACGACGGGGACTTCACGCGCAAGCGGATGCTCTACCGCCTCCACTTCAAGGACGGCCAGGGGAATCCCCTGACCCTGAGCGGCTACAAAGAGGTGCAGGACGATCCCGGCCTCGACGTCTGGAGCGACACCTCCACCCTCTACACCCGCATCTACCGGGGCACCGTGAAGGCCCCACAAGAGGCTGGAGCCGAAGCACTGGCCGCCGGCATCATCCGCATCGGCCTCCTGGACTTCCAGAAACAGCTCACGACGTTCCGCACCGAAGGGCCGACCCCTTCGGACCGTTCCGCGGCCCTCGGGAGATTCGGCCGGCTCTTCCTGGGCAAGCTCTGGGACGTCTACGCCCGCGACGTGCTGGCCGTGGGACCGGTCTGAGAAGCGCCCGTGGGGCCAGCGAGGCCGCGCGGCCGGAGACGAGAATGGAGATAAGGGCCTCAAGGGCGGACACCGCACCATTCCTCATCCGTCCTTTGCGTCCTTGGTGTCCTTATTGTCCTTGACCACGCTCGAGCCGTTCAGAAATCCTTAAATGAACAGCATTGCGTTAAGCCTGACGTTTCAACGCCCGGAGAGGGGTATCCCCCCTCTCCGGCCGGCGGGCCTTGGAGACCTCAGCAGTAGTTCGTCGTACAGGTGAGCTGGCAGGTGGTGCAGGTGTTGCGGCCGCTGAAGTCGCAGAAATCCGGACGGCAGGTCTGCGTGGCCCCACCGGCGGCCTGCCAGAGGTCGGCGCGGTCGAGCTCGGCCAGGGTCTCACGGTTCAATACGAGCTTTCGGACGATCTTCTTCTTCACGTGGTTCTCCTTTCGCGAGGCTGTGACCTCTCCTGCGAGGTCTCACGCATACTAAAGTGCGTTTGGGGCTCCGGGGTGAGCCGCGCGGAGGCAACGCTTCCTCAATTCCTCAATCCTCCTCCCCGGCCTTGCCGATCTTGGCCACCTTGAGAGTGAAGGCTCCCGGGACTCCAGGAAGGTTCGTGGTGGCCTCGACGGTGTAGGTGCCCGAGGGCAGGGTCCGGCTGATGCGGGCGTTCCCCCGGCCGCCGCTGTTGTCGTTTGAGCTGAGGACGTTGCCGCCGGCTGAGGCCCCTGTCAATAGATAGAGGTAGGAGTCGACGGACGAGGTGAGGTCGATCTGGACGTTGGTCTGCTTGGTCAGGGTGAAGGTGTAGTACCGCGCGTTGCTGCCCGTGCGGTGCACCGAGACGCAGGCGGGAGCCCAGTTGCCGCGGGCCGTCGAGCCCAGGCTGAGCCCCGTGCGGCAGGAGCTGGGCCCTCCATTCGTCCGGACCGAAAGCCGGAAGCTGCCGGTAAGGCCGGGGATCGTGGTCGTTGCCTCGATCATGTAGGTGCCGGCCGTCAAGGACTGCCTGATGCGCGCGTTGAGGTTGCCTCCGCTGTTGTCGTCGCTGGTGATGACCCGGCCCAGGCCTCCCCTTGGGGAAAGGAGATACAGCCGGGAATCGATCGAAGACTCGAGATCGATCTGAACGAACGAGGCCTGTGCCAGGGTGAAGGTATAGAGCTGCGCGTAGGCCCCTCTCCGGACGGTTGAGCGGCAGGTGGAGAACCAGCTTCCGGAGATCACGGCATTGTCGGAGATCGTGGTCTCACAGGCCGCGGCCGGAGAGGCCAGTGCGAAGCCTCCCGATAGAATGAACAGGGTCAGGGCCGTCAACAACCGCTTACACATTCTGGAATCCCTCCTTGGGAGTCGTCTTGGCCCGTCCCCAATCCACGGGAGGGGCTCTTCAGTACACGCGAGAAGGGGACCCCATCGGGTCCTCTCGCGCTCCACCGCCAACCGGCCCTGCTCCCGCGCCATCCGGGAGCGGTGCTGCAACACAAGGGAAGGCTCCCGCAACATTCCCCCTCGCTACCGCATCATCCCCCCTCACTCCCGCAACACCACAACCTCTTCCCGCATCACAAGACAAGGCTCCTGCATCATTCGGCTCGCCGGATGCAACACAAGGGAAGAGTGGTACGTCATTCCCCCCTCTTCCCCGGACCGCTTCCCCTCTCTGCCGGGTCCCGCGGAATCAGCTCCGGCTGGGATACCAAGAAGGGGGAATGATGCGGCGCAAGGGGGGAATGATGCGGAAGCCGGGCCGCGCCACGTACCACGACATCCGAATGATGCAGGAGGAGGGGGCGCTGGCTCCCCCCTCTTACCGAATCACGCGGATCCCTTACCCGGAGGCCCGGAATCCTTACCCAGACCCGCGGGAAGAGACGGCGGCCTCTCGGCGGAAGAGGGCGGAGCCCCAAGAATGCCGCCGAGCCCGCCGCGAAGAGGCCCGGCTCCCATGCCGGCGGTCCCCGGGAGGATGAACGCTCCTCTCAAGGTCAGCTGAACCCGAGGGTGCGCGGCAAAAACTCACCGGTCGGCATGGGGGTATGAGGTGGCGGCTCGGCGGTGCGCCGGCTCGGCCGACTTGACGTATCCTCTTGAAGACAAAGACCGGAGAGTCGTGATCGGCATCGTGGCGCCCCGTAGGGGTGCGGGCGTTAAGCCTGGCGTTTCAACGCCAGGAAAGAGCCCATCCCCCCATCTCCCCAAAGCCCTGTAGGGGCGACGGCAGCCAGACACGCCTTCGGGCGGCGCGGCCTCCGCCCCGAGGGGGCTTGGGGAGGAGAGGGGGAGACTCCTCTCCTGGCGTTGAAACGCCAGGCTTCATGCCCGCACCCCTACGGGGCGCACAGATCCTTGCCTTCATGGCAGTAACGTTTTGTCGGCTTTTCCTTTGGCTCTCTCCCATGCCGGTATAGGGCGAAGGAGGTAGAGCACCGTTCCTGGACGACCTGGTCGTAGCTGTAGAGCAGAGCGACGTCATCGGCGATAGACACCTGAAGGGTGTCGTCGTCGAAATGTTCGATGATGCTGACCGCCCTCGATCCGAACCAGCGCGAGGTCTGCGGGGACAGCCCTTCGTCTCGCCTCGGAACTGTCTCCCGTTCGCCGGCGAGAAGGCCTCCTCCTTGAGCGTGAAGATCCATCAGTCCAATTCCTCTTCTTGTGATCACGGCCTCGGAGATCGGTGCCGCATGTGTACATCGACCAGCCTCTGGGGTATACTTACTGAAACGAAATCGCAGGCCACGAGGCTGAGCATGCGGCGAAACCCGCCCCAGGAGGGTCTTATCAAAGCGGAACAGCGGCTCCCAGGGATGGAGAGGCGGCTGAAAGGCTGTATCGCGAAGCCTTCACCGAGGATTGAAGCTCCATAGCAGGCAACTCGGCTCAGCGATGGTGCGAGGAGACTTGTAATGCCGCTAACTGCCTTGACATGGGCCGACGTGGTGAAGTTGTGTATCCCGTTCGTTTTCTCGCTCGTGCTGCTCTGGGCAAAACAGGAGTTCGAGAATCGAGTGGAGCGAAAGTCAAAGAGCGAAATGCTCTGGCGAGCCATCGACCAGGACTCGACGGAACTGGTGAAAGCCTTGGACGAGCTCGACCACATTGCGAACGCCTACACCCATGACCGAATGCGACTTGTCACCATCGTGGTCCCCCCAGTTACCGAGATAGGTGCACGCATGGCCGAACTAGACCCTGCTCACGCATACGTCTTTACCGACTACACTGCTCAGGCAGAAATCGTCAGATCAGGCTTGGCGCGCCTGGAACGGTTTACCGACCTCGCCATAGAAGCTGGAAAGGGGTCTCCTGGTTCGTTAGCGAACGCGATTGCCGCCCAGGTGAAGTCGTCGAAGATAGACTTCGTGTCCATGGCGCAATCCGCCCTCGAGGTGCTAAAGGTTCTGAAAACATTGAATCCGAGCTTCGATAGCCAGCCCATTTCAAGACGTGAAAGCGTCATCCGCGAGTTAAGAACAAAAATCCAAAGCGATCAGGAAATCGCCGCGACCTCTAAGCCCTTATGAGGGGAGTTCAAAACAAAGAAGGCCGACGACATCGGCATGGCAGGCTGATCCTGCCACGCTCTCGCGACCGATACGAGCGAAGACGCTGAGGATCATTCGTGAAAGTCTACAAGTACAAGCCGTTTGATATGCACGCACTGGAGCTTCTGGTGAGAGACGACTCTATCTGGCTGATGCTCAAAGGCAACTGAACGACCCTGTCAACTGCGTTCTAGTCTACAAAGGCGAGCACCATCCGCTTAAGGCTTCGGTGTGTTCCCTCTCCGAGGTCAATAACAACTTTGCAATGTGGTCGCAGTACGCCGAAGGTCACCGCGGCCTTTGCTTTGAGCTAAATTACGACGCGATCAAGCGTGAAGTTAAAAGGATTAATTTAGGCGTGAAGGGGCGAAAATTGATACTTTTCGGACGGGTTAAGTACCTTGATCCTGCAGAGTTTCAAAATCGCTATTGCCGAGGCAGTTAAGGAAGGGCCCGGCGGGTCACTGGCAACTGACTATGAGAAAATTGTCCAGCTTAAGATCAACACCTTCGCTCACGAGAAGGAAGTTCGCATCGCCACGAAGTCAATGGATGTACGTAAAACCCTGCCCGTGCCGGATGTTGTCGTCGGAGTTTATATGGGCCTGAACATGCCCGCCAAGGATCGTGAGATGTTAGTGGCTGTCGTTGACATGATTAATAAGACGCGAGGTCGCAAGATCAAAAAGTACAATGCGAAAAGCGTTGGCAAGCAGTATGATGTCACCTTCGAGGCCGTCGGGTGACTTTTGTGGAGTTGGCCGGGCAAATGTTAGATCATATAGGCTTGGAGAGGGAAATTTGCCGCAGGAACTTCACCAAGTCTTGGCTGCCCTCCCCTGAACGCAGTCTCCACCCCTCGAAAGGAACATTGCAATGTCGAAGGTTGTCGCAATCATGTCCATGTCGCTCGACGGCTTCGTTGCCGATCTCAACGATGGCGTGGCTGAAGTGTTCAACTGGTACGTCAACTCGGGGGACGTCGAATTCCATACCGGAGGGGCGGACCCCATGACGTTCAAGATGTCGAAGCCGAGCGCCACGCCGTGAATCAAGCCTAAGCCGCTGCCGCCGGGAAGTCCGTTGGGGTCCACGGCGCTGACTCCATCCAGCAGTTGCTGAATGCCGGCCTTCTCGACGAAATCAACGTCGACGTCGCGGCGGTGCTTCTCTTTGCGGCCCGAAGGGTTGCGAGATTGCAGCCCAGGGCTTCGGCCGGTAGGCCGATGCCCTGGGTCAACAGGCCTCTACGGTCTGCGGCCTGAAGGGCCGCGAGAACCTGGGCGAATCGAGCCGACTCCGACTCAAAAAAATCTCTGGCGGCCCTTCAGGCCGCGTTGCTTTTTTGTGTTTTCTCCCCAGGGCATCGGCCTACCGGCCGAAGCCCTGGGCTGCAATCTCGCAACCCTTCGGGCCGCAAAGACCGCAAGGCCGGCAGGGATGCCGGCGGTCCCAGGGAAGCCCTCCGGCTACAGAATCCTCCTTGAACCCAAGGAGTAGACTCAGTCAATAGGGTTCGCGCCCCTCGGCCGCCGCCCGGTCAACTCACGGCAGCCGATTGCAGTATCCTCTCCAAGAAGGATCGACCCGAGAAACGACCTATGGAAGCTCAACGCCGCCCCTACCTGACGCCTGACGAGTACCTTGCCATCGAGCGCCAGTCCGAGCTCCGGAGCGAATACCTGGACGGCGAGATGTTCGCCATGAGCGGGAGCAGCCGCGAGCACAACCTCATCGTCACCAACCTCTCGCGCGAGATCAGCTCTCGTCTCCGTGGCCACCCCTGTGAGACCTATACCAACGATCAGCGGGTCCACATCCCCTCGGCCGGGAGCTATGTCTATCCTGACCTCGTCGTCGCCTGCGGCGAGCCCCTCTTCCAGGACCAGCAGTTCGACTCCTTGCTCAACCCAACACTGATCGTCGAGGTGCTCTCTCCTTCCACCGAGGCGTACGACCGGGGGGGAAAGTTCGAGCACTACCAGGCCATACCATCCCTCGCGGAGTACATCCTTGTGGCTCAGGACAAGCCCCGGGTCGAGCAGTTTCTCCGGCAGGACGGCAACCGTTGGCTGCTGACGGCCTTTTCGGGTCTCGACGCGAGGATCGTGCTCCCCTCCATTCGGTGCGAGCTCGCCCTGGGGGATATCTACGAAAGGATCGACCTCGGGGTCTGAGAGGCCGGCAGGGATGCCGGCGGTCCCAGGGGCCCCCCGTCCGTCCCCCCTCTCTCCCTGGTGGGTGGGCGGAGGGCCGGGAGAGAGGGGCCGGGGGAGTGAGGGACCACCTTGTCTCCACTTCCCGCTTGTGACATCCTTCACGAGCGCGGAGTCGTGCCCGGCGCCGGTCTCTTTTCTGCCGGGATTCTCCTTGTTGGACACAGACTTCTGGAGGGGCGTCCCTTGCCGGAGCAGTACTATCCAGTTCTGCTGGCCATGGGGATCTCGATCTCATTGGGGGTTGTCATCCTCATCGGGTCGTATTTCCTGGCCAAGCTGATGGGCAATCAGCGTGGTGGCGCCGTCAAGCGGACGACCATCGAGTCGGGTATGCCCATGCTCGACCTTTCGCACAAGCGCATTTCGATCGCCTTCTTCCTGGTGGCGATCGACTTCATCGTGTTCGACCTGGAAGCCGCCTTCCTCTACCCCTGGTCGCTGGTGATGCGCGACGGCGGGTGGCAGCTGTTCGCGGCGGTCATGGTCTTCATCTTCCTGATCCTGGTCGGCTATGCCTACGTCTGGCTGAAGGGCGGCCTGGATCTTCAGCCCGCGCGCGAGCAGCGCCCGGGATTGAGACTGCACCTATGAGCGTTCACGAACCGGCGTCCATGAAGCCTTCCGGACCGCAGACGCGGGGCGGCGGCTTTTCCGAGGCGGCGCGGGCCGAGCTCGACGACATCCGCACGCGCTACCCCACGACCGAGGCCTCGCTGCTGCCGGCCCTCCACATCGCCCAGCGCGAGTGGGGCGGCTGGCTGCCGGACGAGGCCATCGAGGCGGTGGCGGCGGAGCTGGACCTGCCGGTCGCCAAGGTCTACGGCGTGGTCACCTTCTACGACCTCTATCACCAGAAACCGGTGGGGCGGCACCGCATCCGCGTCTGCACCAACCTGTCGTGCCAGCTCCGCGGCTCCGAGGAGATCATGGAGGTCCTCGCCAAGGAGCTGGGCGTGGGCGAGGACGAGGTGACGCCGGACGGCCGCTGCTCCTACGTCCACTTCGAGTGCCTGGGCTCCTGCGACACGGCGCCGATGATGATGGTGGACGACGAATACCAAGAGAACCTCACCCCCAACCGGGTGCGGACGATCTTGAAAGGGCTGAAGTAATGGCTGCCTTCGAACGGGTGCTCACGAAGAACGTCGGCAAGCCCGAGGCGCTGACGGTCAAGGGCTACCGCCAGCTTGGCGGCTACGCGGCGCTGGACAAGGCGCTCAAGATGGAGCCCGACGCGGTCATCGAAGAGGTGAAGAAGTCGGGCCTGCGCGGGCGCGGCGGCGCGGGCTTCCCGGCCGGCCTCAAGTGGAGCTTCATCCCCAAGGGGAAGGACAAGCCGAAGTACCTGGTGTGCAACGCCGACGAGTCGGAGCCGGGCACCTTCAAGGACCGGCTGCTCATGGAGCACGACCCGCACCAGCTGATCGAGGGGTGCGCCATCTGCTGCTGGGCGGTGTCGGCGGCCACCTGCTACATCTACATCCGCGGCGAGTACACCAAGGCGGCGCGGATCCTGGAGCAGGCGATCAAGGACGCCTACGAGGGCGGCATCCTGGGCGACAGCGTGATGGGCTCGGGCTTCAAGCTCAACATGTACGTGCACCGCGGCGCGGGGGCGTACATCTGCGGCGAGGAGACCGGCATGCTCGAGTCGCTCGAAGGCAAGCGCGGCCAGCCGCGGGTGAAGCCCCCCTTCCCCGCCGTGGTCGGCGCCTTCGGCTCCCCCACCGTGATCAACAACGTCGAGACGCTGTGCAACGTCCCCCACATCCTGGAGCGCGGCGCGGACTGGTACAAGGCGATCGGCACGGACGAGCGGAACACCGGCCCCAAGCTCTACGCCATCTCCGGCCACGTGGAGCGCCCGGGGACGTACGAGTACCCGATCGGCGTCACCTTCCGCGAGCTTCTGGAGGGCGCGGGCGGCATGCTGAAAGGTCGGCCGCTCAAGGCGTTCATTCCGGGCGGCGCCTCGGCGCCCATCCTCAAGCCGGATCAGATCGACATCAAGATGGACTTCGACACGGTGGCCAAGGCGGGCTCCATGCTGGGCTCGGCGGCGGTGATCGTGATGGACGACACGACGTGCATGGTGCGCTCGGTGGCCCGCCTCGCGAAGTTCTTCAACCATGAATCCTGCGGCCAGTGCACGCCGTGCCGCGAGGGGACGAACTGGATGGAGCTGGTGCTCAAGCGGCTGGAGCACGGCGAGGGGACGGAGGGGGACGCGGAGCTCCTCCTCTCCATCTGCAAGAACATCGGCGGCCAGTCTCTGTGCGCGCTGGGCGACGCGGCCATCGGCCCCGTCCGGTCGCTGGTCGAGCGCTTCCCGGAAGAGGTGATGCAGCATGCCGTGGAGCGGCGCTGCCCCTTCCCCCAGAGGCGCCATTTCTCTGAGAACGGAGCGTAACGAGTGCCCAAAATCACCATCAACGACCGCACCGTGGAGGTGGAGGCCGGCACGAACGTGATCGAGGCGGGCCTCAAGGTCGGCGTCCAGATCCCCCATTACTGCTACCACCCGCGCCTCTCGGTCGTGGGCCAGTGCCGCATGTGCCTGGTCGAGATCTCGGACAACGGCAAGAAGATGCCGAAGCTGCAGACGGCCTGCTCGTCCTACATCATGAAGGACGGCTGGTCGGTGCGCACGGACGTGCCCGAGGTGGTCGAGGCCCAGAAGGGGATGATGGAGTTCTTCCTCATCAACCACCCGCTGGACTGCCCGATCTGCGACCAGGCCGGCGAGTGCGGCCTTCAGGACTACTCCTTCAAGCACGGCGTGGCCTATTCGCGCTTCCAGTACGAGGACAAGCGCACCTACCCGGGGCGCGAGCGCATTCCCGCTGGGCGCCAACGTGGTGCTCAACATGAACCGGTGCATTCAGTGCACCCGCTGCATCCGCTTCACGCAGGAGGTGGCGGGCACGGGCGAGCTCGGCTTCTTCAACCGCGGCGCGCGGGTGGAGATCGGCACGTTCCCGGGCAAGGAGCTGTCGAACCCGCTGGCGACCTGCGTGGTGGACATCTGCCCGGTGGGTGCCTTGACCTCGACCCGCTTCCGGTTCGCCGAGCGCGTCTGGTACCTGGACAAGAAGCCCTCCCTCTGCACCGGCTGCGAGGTGGGGTGCAACATCACCATGGAGCACCGGCGGGGCGACATCAAGCGCTACAAGCCGCGCTTCAACCCCGAGGTGAACGACTACTGGATGTGCGACTACGGCCGCGCCTCCTTCGAGCGGTACAAGACGGTGCCGCGCCTGGTGTCGACGCGGGGAGCCTCCAGTTGGAAGGACGCGCTCGACAAGGTCCACCAGGGGCTGCTCGATGCCAACGGTTCTGACCAAGGTAAGGGGGGAGACATCGCCGTGCTCGGCTCGGGCTACCTCACCACCGAGGAGGCCTGGCTGTTCGGCAAGCTGGGCGACGCCGTGGGCGCGAAGAGCCGGTCGGTGCCGGTGGACGTGGGGCCGGAGCGGACCATTCCCAACCTCAAGGGCCCCACGGGAAGATCACGGGGCGCGAGATGGCCCCGAACCGCCGGGGCGCCGAGCTCGCGGGGCTGGAAGCGGCCGGGCTGGACGTGCTGGCGGACGGCGCCGCGGGCTGCTCGGCGCTGATCGTGTGCGACAGCGACTTCAGCCAGGCGGCGTGGTCCGAGGAGACCGTGGCCCGCCTGCGCCAGGCCAAGTTCCTGGTGGTCTTCGGCTGGGCCGACTCGCCGCTCGCCAAGGTGGCGGACGTGGCGCTGCCGGTGGCCCACCACGGCGAGAAGGACGGCACCTTCGTCAACGTCGAGTGGCGCCTGCAGAAGCTCTCCGCCGCCTTCCCGGCTCCCGGCCAGGTGCGCACCCCGCTGGAGGTGCTCTCCGACCTCCTCTCCCGCTTCGATCCGAGCTGGGCCGGCCTGACGGCGGGCAAGGTGTTCGACCGGCTGGCCGCGGAGATCCCCGCCTTCGTGGGCCTCTCCTGGAAGGGGCTGCCCGCGACCGGCGCCAGCCTGAACGTGCCAGGCGCCCAGGCGCACCTGACGGACGCGGCGGCGGCGGCGGTGCCGGAGGTGACTGCTTGAACCCCGAGATCCTCGAACCGATCGTCAAGTACGCGGTGATGTTCGCCGTGTTCATCAACGTCGCCCCGATCATGAACTGGGTCGAGCGGCGGGCCTGCGCGTTCATCCAGGACCGTCCGGGGCCGAACCGGGTGGGGCCGCTGGGCCTGTTCCAGCCGATCGCGGACGCCCTCAAGTTCATGTTCAAGGAGGACGTCACGCCGTCGGCGGCCGACAAGCCGCTCTACCTGATGGCGCCGGCGCTGGCCCTCCTCCCCGCCTTCACCACCTACGTGGTGATCCCGTTCGGGCCGGACATCACGGTCGCCGGGCGGACGGTCCCCCTGGTGGTGGCGAACGTGGACACCGGGGTGCTCCTCTTCCTCGCCATCTCCAGCCTCGAGCGTCTACTCGCTGGTCATGGCCGGGTACGCCTCCAACAACAAGTTCTCGCTGCTTGGGCTCCATCCGCGCCTCGGCGCAGCTCATCAGCTACGAGCTCGGCGCTGACCATCGCGGTGCTCGCCGTCATCATCCCCGTCGGCTCGTTCCGCCTGCAGGACGTGGTGGCCTACCAGCAGACGCACCTGTGGACGTTCATCCCGCAGATCATCGGCTTCCTGGTCTTCCTCATCGCCTCCTTCGCGGAGACCAACCGGCTGCCGTTCGACCTGCCGGAGGCCGAGTCGGAGCTGGTGGCCGGGTTCCACACCGAGTACGGCGCCATGCGCTTCGCCCTCTTCTTCCAGGCCGAGTACACCAACATGGCGGCCCTCTCGGCCCTCGGGGTGACGCTCTACTTCGGCGGCTGGACGCTGCCCTTCATCACCTACCCGGCCAACTGGCTCGGCGCGGCCCTGGGGCTCGTCACGCTGGTGGCCAAGATCGCCCTCTGCATGTCGGTCTTCGTGTGGATCCGCTGGACCTTCCCGCGCTTCCGCTACGACCAGCTCATGCGGCTCGGGCTGGAAGGTGCTGCTGCCGCTCTCGATCCTCAACCTGATCCTCGTGGCCGCGATGACGCTCGCGGGGTGGCTGTGATGGAAACCGTGATCTTCCTCCTCTTCGCCGCGCTGGCCCTGGGGTCGGCGCTGGTCGTCGTCATCCACAAGAACCCGATCTACTCGACGCTCGCGCCTGGTGGTGACGCTGTTCGCCGTGGCCGTGCTGTTCGTGCTCCTGGGCGCGCCGTTCCTGGGCGTGCTCCAGGTGCTGGTCTACGCCGGCGCCATCGTGGTGCTGTTCCTCTTCGTCATCATGCTGCTCAACGTGCAGAAGGAAGAGTCGTCGCACGTGGGCCTGGGCGGCCAGCTGTGGGCCGCGGTGCTGGGCGCGGTGGTCTTCGTGGGCATGCTGATCTTCGCCTTCTGGCGGGCCGGCGTGCTGTGGGCGACAGGGGTTCCGCCGCTCACGCCCGAGTCGGTCTCTCTCAAGGGGCTGGCGACCGAGCTGTTCAGCACCTACCTGCTGCCCTTCGAGATCGTCGGCCTGCTGCTTCTGGTGGCCGTGATCGGCGCCACGGTGGCGGCGCGCAAGCCGTCCGCGAGCGGCGTCATCGCGCAGGACGAGTACGTGACGGGCGACGAGACGCCCACGGTTGCCACGGCGGCCGGCAAGGAGGCCCACTCTTGAGCGTCCCCATCTCCTGGTACCTCGTGCTCGCGGCGGCGCTCTTCGCCATCGGCACGGTCGGCGCGCTGACGCGCAGCAACGGCATCGCCATCTTCCTGTCGATCGAGCTGATGCTCAACGCCGCCAACCTGACGCTGGTCGCCTTCGCGCGCCAGATGGACGACCGCACGGGGCAGATCATCGTCTTCTTCGTCATGGCCGTGGCCGCCGCCGAGGCCGCCGTGGGGCTGGCGCTGTTCATCGCCGTGTTCCGCCAGCGGCACACCATCGACGTCAACCGCATGAACCTGATGCGCTGGTAGGAACCTCCGATCATGCTCGATCTCCTCTGGCTCATCCCGATCCTCCCGCTCCTGGGCGCCGCGCTCGAACGGCCTGTTCGGGCGGCGCTATCCCAAGTCCGTGGTCACCGCCGTGGGCGTGGGCGTGCCGTTCCTCTCGCTGCTCATCGCGCTCGGCAGTCTCTGGCAGTACGCGCACGGCCTCTACCCGCAGCCGTTCGAAAAGGTTTTCTACGCGTGGACGGCGGGGCCGCTCCAGATCCCCGCGGCGTTCCTGCTCGACCCGCTGTCGGCGGTGATGCTGTTCGTGGTGACCTTCGTGGGCTTCCTCGATCCACGTCTACTCCGCCGGCTACATGGGGCATGAGGAGGGGTACAGCCGCTACTTCGCGTACCTCAACCTCTTCATGGCCGCCATGCTGCTGCTGGTGCTGGGCAACAACTTCCTGGTGATGTTCGTCGGCTGGGAAGGGGTGGGGCTCTGCTCCTACCTGCTGATCGGCTTCTACTACGACCAGCCGGTGCCGCCCGCGGCGGGCAAGAAGGCGTTCATCGTCAACCGCATCGGCGACTTCGCCTTCCTGGTGGGCCTGTTCGCCCTGTTCGCGCAAGTTCGGCACGCTCACCTACAGCGAGATCTTCCCGCGCATCGTCGCAGAACCCGGAGCCTGGTCACGGGCGAGTACGTGCTGGGCTTGCTCGCTCGCCGCCTTCGTGGCCCTCTGCTTCTTCGTGGGCGCCATGGGCAAGAGCGCGCAGATTCCGCTCTACGTCTGGCTGCCGGACGCCATGGCCGGCCCGACGCCGGTTTCGGCCCTCATCCACGCGGCCACCATGGTCACGGCCGGCGTCTACATGGTGGTGCGCTCGAACGTGATCTATCAGCTGGCGCCCGGCGTCTCGCTGTTCGTGGCGGTCATCGGCGCGGCCACGGCGATCTTCGCGGCCACCATCGGCATCGCGCAGACGGACATCAAGAAGGTGCTCGCCTACTCCACCGTCTCCCAGCTCGGCTACATGTTCCTGGCCGCCGGCATGGGGGCCTACACGGCGGCTCTCTTCCACGTGATGACGCATGCCTTCTTCAAAGCCCTGCTCTTCCTCGGCTCGGGCTCGGTGATCCATGCCATGGGTGGCGAGCAGGACATGCGGCAGATGGGCGGCCTGAAGAAGTACATGCCGGCCACCCGCTGGACGTACTTGATCGGCGCGCTGGCCATCGCCGGCAGTACCCGGCTTCGCCGGCTTCTTCAGCAAGGACGAGATCCTCCACTCGGCCGCCGCCAACCACCAGTGGCTGCTCTGGGCCGTGGGCCTGATCACGGCGGGGATCACGGCGTTCTACATGTTCCGCTCCTACTTCCTCACCTTCGAGGGGAAGTTCCGCGGCACGCACGAGCAGGAGCACCACCTGCACGAGTCGCCGGCTTCCATGACGATCCCGCTGTGGATCCTCGCCGTGGGCGCCGTCGCCGCGGGCTGGGTGGGCATACCCAAGCTCCTCACCTTCGGGCACGACTGGAACTGGTGGCACCACTGGCTGGAGCCCATCATCAAAGTCCCTGCGGGCGTGGAGGCCGCCGAGCACGGCATGGGCGAGGGGATGGAGCTGCTGCTCGTCGCCATCACCACTCTGGTCGCGCTGGCCGGCATCTTCCTCGCCCGCTCGTTCTACGGCGGCGAGCAGGGAACCGCCAAGGGTCGCGTCTGGGCCCAACGCTTCCCTCTTGTCCACCGCCTGCTCGAAAACAAGTACTACGTGGACGAGATCTACGACGCCTTGATCGTCAAGCCGCTCGCCGCGCTCTCCCGCTTCTTCTGGAAGGGGGTCGACACGTTCATCATCGACGGCGCGGTCAATGCCGGAGCGTTCCTCACCGAGCTGACCGGCGACATCGGGCGTTTCACCACCACCGGCAACGTCCGCAACTACGCTCTCTACTTCTTCGTCGGCTTGATCCTGCTGTTCTGGTGGATCGCCTTCGCCTGATGGGAACGATGGGATAGAGCACTGCTATGGAAACCTTTTTCGGATTGCTTGCCGGCAACACGCTGACCCGCCTGGTCTTCTTCCCGGCGATCGCGGCCGTGCCGCTCTTCTTCCTCGCCAGGGCCTCGGCAAACCCGGCACGGCAAATGGGCGAAGATCTACACGCTCGTGGTCTCGCTGATCGAGCTGGCCTTCGGCCTCCAGTACCTCTTCGCCCACCTGGAGGCGGACGGCTCGTTCCCCCTGGTGCACGACACCGTGCTCTCCTGGATCCCGAGCTACGGCATCCGCTACGACCTCGCCATGGACGGCATCTCCATGCCGCTCGTGCTGCTGGGCATCTTCCTCGTGCCGATCGTCATCCTCGGCTCCTGGAAGGGGATCGAGAAGCACTGGCCGCTCTTCGGCGCCTCCATGCTGTTTCTGACCACCGGCGTGCTCGGCGCGCTCCTCGCCTACGACCTCTTCCTGTTCTACGTCTTCTGGGAGGTCATGCTGATCCCGATGTACCTGCTCATCGGCATCTGGGGCGGCGAGCGGCGGATCTACGCGGCGGTCAAGTTCTTCCTCTACACCATGGCCGGCAGCCTGCTGATGCTGGTCGCCATCCTCTGGATGGCGTGGACGTTCCAGCGCCTGAACGGCGGCGTCTGGAGCTTCGCCTACGCGGACATGCTGCGGCTGGACTTCCCGCTCCACCAGCAGGTCTGGCTGTTCGCGGCGTTCGCGCTGACCTTCGCCATCAAGGTGCCGATGTTCCCGTTCCACACCTGGCTGCCGGACGCCCACGTCGAGGCGCCCACCGGCGGCTCGGTGATCCTCGCCGGCATCCTGCTGAAGCTCGGCACCTACGGCTTCCTGCGCTTCGCCCTGCCGCTCTTCCCGCACGCGAGCGAGGCCGCACCGGCCGCTGCTCGTGGCGCTCGCCGTGATCGGCATCCTCTACGGCGCGCTGGTCGCCTGGGTGCAGGAGGACATGAAGAAGCTGGTGGCCTACTCCTCCATCGCCCACCTCGGCTTCGTCATGCTCGGGCTGCTGGCCTTCGACATCATCGCCTGGCAGGGCTCGCTCCTCCAGATGGTCAACCACGGCCTCTCGACCGGCGCGCTCTTCCTCCTCGTCGGCATGCTCTACGACCGCCGGCACACCAAGAAGTTCTCGGAGTTCGGCGGCCTCGCCAAGGTGATGCCCGGTGTTCGCCTTCTTCCTCGTCTTCTCGAGCCTCGCCTCGGTGGGCCTGCCGGCGCTCAACGGCTTCGTGGGCGAGTTCATGATCCTGACCGGCAGCTTCCGCACCCTCGGCTGGCCGGCGGTCGTGGCCACCTTCGGCGTGGTGCTCGCCGCGATCTACCTCCTCAAGATGATCCAGCTCACGCATCTGGGGTCCGCATCACCAAGGAAGAGAACCGCGACCTCTCCGACCTCTCGGCTCCGCGAGATGGCGGCGCTCGTGCCGCTCTGCGTACTGATGCTGTGGATCGGCGTCGCGCCGCAGGCCTTCCTGAAGCCGAGCCAGCGCGGCGCTCGAGCGACGTCCTCGCGGCCTACCAGCAGCGGGTCGCCGAGCCTGAGGTCGCTGCAGGCGACCCTGCGAATCGACTGCGGCCGGAGTCCCGTCCAGGAGGCCAGCCGATGAACCTGCAATTCGACCTGGGCTCTAGCCTGCTCCCCGAGATGATCCTCTGCGGCGGCGGCATCGTGCTGCTGCTGCTGGACGCCATCGCGCCCTCGCATGCGCCGGGCCTTCACGCCCATCGCCGTGCTGGTGGCCCTGGCCGCCGGCTGGGCCTGCTTCGCGGCCCTGCCGGCCGGCGTGCCGACGGATGTCATGTCCACGTTCCACGGCCTGCTCGAATCCTCGCCGCTCACGCTGGCCTTCTCCATCGTCGTGCTGCTGGCCACGGTCCTCTGCCTGCTCGCCTCCCAGGGCTACCTGCGGCGCGAGAAGATCCTGTCGGGCGAGTACCACGCGCTCCTCCTCTGGTGCGCCGGCGGGCCTGCTGCTCATGCTGCGGGCGACCGAGCTGCTGACCATCTTCCTGGCGCTCGAGCTGCTCTCGCTCTGCCTCTACTCGCTGGCCGCGCTACCACCGGCGCATCGCGCTCTCGAGCGAGGCGGCGATCAAGTACTTCCTGATGGGCGCCTTCGTCTAGCGCCTTCGTGCTCTACGGCATCGCGCTCGTCTACGGCGCCACCGGCAGCACGCGGTTCGACGAGCATCGGCCGCGCGCTCTGGCCGCCGCGCCCGGCGTGCCCGTGCTGGCGAGCCTCGGCATCCTGATGCTGGTGGCCGGCTTCGGCTTCAAGATGAGCCTCGTGCCGTTCCACGCCTGGTCGCCGGACACCTACCAGGGCGCGCCCTCGCCGTTCGTGGCCTTCCTCTCGGTGGCGCCCAAGGTGGCGAGCGCGCTGGTGCTCTACCGGCTGCTCGACGCCGTCGTCCAGCGGCGGCGCGGCCGCGAACGCGGCCAAGTGGTCCACGGTCGTGGCGATCCTCGCCGTGCTCTCCATGGTGGTCGGCAACCTCCTGGCCCTGGTGCAGCGCGACATCAAGCGCATGCTCGCCTACTCCGGCATCGCCCACATGGGCTACCTGCTGCTCGCCCTGGTGACGCTCGACCGCGCGTCGCTCGTGCCGGTGATGGTCTACCTGCTGGCCTACGTGCTGATGAACGCCGGCGCCTTCACCGTGGTCTCGCATGCTCTACAACCGGCCGGGCGAGCAGCACCTGATCTCCGACCTCGCGGGCTGGGGCTACCGCTATCCGCTGCTCGGCGCCTGCCTCGCCGTCTGCATGCTGTCGCTCGGCGGCATCCCGCCGACCGTCGGCTTCATCGGCAAGTACGTGGTGTTCCTGAACGCGGTGGGCGACGGCCTGGTCGGCCTCGCCATCCTCGGCGTGCTGGCGAGCCTGGTCGGCGTCTTCTACTACCTGCGGGTGGTCTACGTCCTCTACATGAAGCCGGAGGCGCGGCAGCCGGAAGGGCTGCTGCATCGACGTCTGGGGCCGCGCCGCGGCCGTCGCTCGCCGCCCTGGGCACGCTGGCGCTCGGCCTCTGGCCCACGGACCTGCTGCAGTGGCTGTCGAGGCGACCGCCGCGAAGTAACCGAGCCGTCGCAGGAAGAGGTCTCGCCTCTCACCCTCAACCGGCTCTCGTTCTACCTGCGCTGCCTGCGCCATCTCCAGGAGCTGGGCCTCAAGCGGATCTCCTCGCAGGAGCTGGCGCAGCGCTACCACCTCTCCGCCACCCAGATCCGCAAGGACCTCGCCCAGTTCGGCGAGTTCGGCATCCGCGGCGTGGGCTACGACGTGGACGACCTGGCCGACCACCTCAACTCCCTCCTCGGCCTCGACCGCCAGCACGCCATGGTGATCGTGGGCATGGGCAACCTGGGCAGCGCCCTCGCCCGCTACCTCGGCTTCAACTACGGCGCCTTCCACGTGGTGGCCGGAGTGGACAACGACCCGCGGAAGATCGGCCGCAAGGTCGGCGGCTTCGTCGTCCGCTCCACCGCCGAGCTGCAGCAGACGTCGTCCGCGAATCCGGAGCCGAGATCGGCGTCCTCGCCGTCCCCGCCGAAGCCGCCCAGGAGAACTACGACGCCCTCGCCGAAGCCGGCATCAAGGGCGTCCTCAACTTCGCCCCCGTGCGCGTGAAGCGCCGGCCGGACGTGCCGCTCAAGAACGTGGACCTGCGGATCAACCTCGAAGAGCTGGCGTTTTTCCTGCGCGCCTAAAGCAGGCAGACTCTCACCGCACCACGATCTCCTTCCCCATCTGAATCTCGGCCCCGGCGGCCAGCGCGGCCCCCGTATCGGCGTCGAGACCCTCCGTTGAAGCCGCGGGAAGAGGCTTCTCCGAAAACAGCAGGAGAGGCTGGTAGCGGCCGATGCCGTCGAGGACGACTTTGGCTTGCAGCTCCTGCCCCTCCAGCGAGCAGGGTTTCTCCGTGGAGCAGCGCAACACCAGCTCGGCATCGTTCCGGTAGACCCGCAGCTCGGCATGGCGGGCGCCGCCCGTGGATGCCTTGACCCGTAAGGAATCCCCCGGCTTCGCCTCCAGGCCACGCTGAACGGAAGGCCCGGCCTCGACCTCGACTTGTAAGGAGGGCGGTCCCGGAGACGGCGTCCTCACGAGGAGGAGGGCCGCTATCGATGCGGCTAGGGCCGCCGGTACGAGCCCCCACCACGGCCGCCATCGTCGCCGCCCCCGCCGCTGCTCGATACGGTCCCAGACCTGTGCCTGCCAATTGACTGGCGGCTGGTCGCCTTCTCCCACAGTGGCTAGCCTCTCCAGCAGCCGGGCATGGACGGCCCGAGCCGAGAGGCAGTCCGGGCAAGTTGAGAAGTGCTCATCGAGAGGCTCCTCCATTTCCAAGAGGAGCACGGCTTCGCTTTCGAACCGGTCGCAGTGGCTCATGGCGCCACTCCCTTCTCCTCCAGGCAGCGGCGCAGCAGCGGCAGGGCGCGAGCGACCCGCACCTGAAGCGCCGGGGCCTTTTCGTTGGACAGGCTGGCAATCTCGGGGTAGGAGAGCCCCTGCTGGAAGCGCAGCAGCACGGCGGTGCGCGTCCGCGGCGGCAGCCCGCGCAGGCAGCTCTCGAGAATCCTGGCAACGGAGCGGTCCGACAAACGATCCTCCACACTGCCACCCGGCTCTGGTAGATCGGGGGCCTCCTCGATGGATCCGAATCGCTTGTCCCGCCGGCGGTGCATTTTCAAAAGGTCCAGGCAGCGGTGGCGGGCAATACCGAAGAGCCACGCGCGAAGCGACGAACGGCGGCCGAACTTCCCCAGGCCCTCATGGGCCTGGACGAACGTCATCTGGTGGACTTCCTGGGCGAGGTCCTCGTCGACCACCATCCGCCGGCAATACCGGTAGACGGCGGTGCCGTACACCCGCATCAGGACAGCCAGGGCCTCGTCGAGGCTCCCCCGGTCCAGAGCGGCCAGCGCGGCGCGCTCCGGATCGGGGGCGGTCCCCGCCGAGATCCTGGGCTCATGGATCAGTGACAGCATGCGCGCTCGGTGAGCTTCAGGTTACTCGGTCGCAAGGAAAATGGCCGCCAGATCGGGGGGCACTATGGGTGGCGGCGGTGGCGGCAGCGGACCTGTCCACGAACAGTCCGCGCCTATGCAGGGTCGCCAGAAATCCAAATCCAGCTCTGAGATGGGCATGAGCCGGTAGACCTTCAAGCTGGTCAGACCGGATCTTGAAATCCTGATGGTGCCTGCTCTGTACGAGACGGGTACCTCAGTCGGCAAGGTGCCCGGGCCGCGCTGTACCATCACGACATAGACATCCTTTCCCGAATTGACCAACGTGACCTCGTCTTCAGTGTTGACGTAACCGAGGCCCTCCTCCAACTCTCCGCGATCTTCGGGAACGTCCTGGGCCCTGGCGACCGTCGCCAGGGAGGCACAACCGAAACCGAGAGCGAAGATCAGGAAGCCTGAAAGCCTACGTTTGGACATAGTCCTCTCCTTAACGAGCTTCGTCCAGAAACCGATCGGAACCCAAACATCAGTGACAGCATGCGCGGCCTCGGTAATCTTTTGGCTTACTCGGGTGTCAAGAATTTAGCCGACAGATCGGCGGGCATTATGGGCGGCGGCGGCGGCGGCAGGGGACCTGTCCACGAGCAGTCTCCCATGCTGCACGGCCGCCAGAAATCCCGGTCCAGCTCCGCGATGCCCACGAGCCGGTAGACCTTCAATCTATCCAGCTCGAACTTGGGAATACTGAGGATGCCCTCTGCGAATTCGACAGGCGCCTCAGCCGACTCGGTGCCGGCTCGGCGCGTTACCATCGCAACATAGATATTTTTCCCCGTATTGACCAACCTGATCTCGTTTTCCGTGTTGACGTACCCGAGCCCTTCCTCCAATCCTCCCGCCTCCATGTTCTCGCGGGCCGTGGCGATCGTCACCAGGGAGGCACAGCCGAATCCGAAAGCGAAGATCAGGGAACCTGAGAGCCAGCGTTTGGACATTGTTTTCTCCTTAACGAGCTTCGTCGAGAAACCGGTCGGACCCGAAAAGCACGAAAGGGGCCCAGTAGAGAGGCGACTGACCCTGGCCAATCGCAACACGCTGGGCGCGAGAAAGTGCTCCGGCGGGATCAGAGGCGCCGCCTTCGGCATAGAAACGGAGGACGAACTCGTGGGTCTTCTGATCCTCGACCGACCACAGCGAGGCCAGAACCGCACGGCTGCCCGCTGCCAGGAAGGCAGCCCCCATGGATCCCCACATCTGGCGCCCCGGCCGCACTCCCGAGGCACAACTTGCGAGCACGACCAGGCTGGGGCCGATCTGGCGGGTAACAATCTCGGAGGCCTGTAACCGGCGGTCGGCCAGCAGGAGCCAGGGTCCGCGAGCGCTCAGGCCGGTGTGGGTGGCCAAATGGAGGATGCGCGCGTGCGAGCCTCGCGCGAGCTCCCGGGAGGTGGCAGCCTCGGCAGTCCGGAGGGAAGCTGAGAGGAGCTTGGCCACGGCCCGGCCCTCCGCTGCCGCCGCCGGCAGGTTGCCCCGCGGATCGGCCAGCACGAGAGGTGGCCCCGAGGCCTCGGCGCCGAGGATTTCGAGAGCCGCAAGAGCGCTCAGGCTGGGGATCAGGGCGATGGCGTGGTCTTCCACCAGATACCGGCCTTCTCGCCTCAGAGCGGCGAAGGGAAGGTTCCCCAGGACGCCATCGGCAACGATGTAGAGGGTCTGCCCCCGGCCCGTAAGTGATCCCGGGGGCAAAAGCGTTTCACCAAGCCGCTCGGCCGTGGCTGTATCTTCCGGATGGGCAAGAAACCGCTCCACCAACCGGCGGACTCCGGCCGCGGGAACAGCCAGCGGGATCAGGCGGATTTCATGCCGGGCCACGATGATCTGCCAGAGCTCATCCCCCGCTTCGAAGTAGACAAGGCCGTGGCGATCTCCGAAAGCGCTCAGAACATGATCGATCGGCTGTAGCGCCGCCACGGGGGACTCGCTCATCATCGGCAGCAGCCGTTCCAGATCCCCCATCCTCGCAGCCGCGACATCGGGCGACCATGGCATGCCGGATGCTCCTCCTTCCGAGGATTGGGTATGGAGGAACGCGTCCAGAAGTGTCCTCGCCTGCGCTCTTTCTGCCGTCTCCAGAGCTTCCTCGCTACGGCCCGATCGGGCCTGCAGGCGGAACAGCGCCTCGAAGGGCTCGCGTTTCCTGTCGAGAAGCCAGGTCTTGAGCTCGTCGAAGGCTAGCGAGCTACGCATCTCTTCGACGACCTCAATCGACCTCCTGTAGGCTGCCTCCGCCGCTTTCAGGTCACCGCGGGCTTCCTCGGCCCGGCCACGCTGATACTCCAGGTCCCAGGCCCAGTCCGGAGCCGGATTCTGGCTCAAAGCGGTCGCGAGAACCTGAACAGCCTCCGCGGGATGCCCCTGGGCCAGCGCCACGCGGGCACGGTAGTACAGCAGAGAGGACGGCTTCGGCTCGCCGGCCTCGGCGTGCCTCCAAGCCTCCTTCAGGTGATGGGCCGCACGAGCAGTGTCCCCGAGGCGGAGATAGATGTTGGTCAGATTCAGGTGAGTCGAACGGAAAAACACTGGCTCGGTCACCGTGGCCCCCAGAACCAGTGCCTGATCGAGATCGCGCCGAGCGAGGGCCAGCCGACCTTCGTCAGCGAGGACGTTTCCGCGGCTGGCGAGGATCCATGCCTGGCCGCTGTAGTGCTGCTCACCCGCGAGCTCACCGGCCCTCTCCAGGGCTTGCCAGGCTCCCTTGAGGTCCCCTACCGTGTACAAGACGTTATAGAGGCCTCGGGCAGAGAGCTCTTCCTGTTTCCGGTCTTTGGCTTTGATGGCCTCTTCCAGGGCTCGGCTGTAGAAGAGAAAAGCTTCCCGGTACCTGGATCGTTGCAAAGAAATCTCAGCAAGCCGGGCGAGGGTGTCCGCGGCACGCGGATGGTTTCCCATGGCCTGGTACAGCGCAAGATCGGAACGGTACTCCCGGTCCGCCGCCTCGGCTTCGCCCCGCTGCAGGTGGACGGCCGCCGCGAGTCCCCACACTCCGGGCCGTACCTTGCCATCCTTCGCCAGCCGGTTCACCCAGGCAAGAACCTCGTCCCCATGGCCAAGGGAGTAATGAGCCAGGACGGTGGACGCCCCCGCGTGAGGATCTCCCTCCGCGGCGTAGACCTCCGCGCACCGCTTGGCGGCTTGCTCGTACTGGCCTTTCCCGATCAGATCCTTACAGTTCTGCACTCCGCTCTCGCGGCACCCCGCCAGCAGGGCGACCGCCAGAGCGCACACCAGGGCGCGCCGTTGAAACATGCGAGAATGATGGCACAGCTTCAAGCCGGACCGCGACGGTAGAAGCTGATCGCGCTCTCGCCGTAGCGCCGTACGTCCACCCGCGTCAGCGGCCCGGCCTCGATGGGCAGCTCGCGGCGGGAGGTGTGCTCGGCGGCGACTTCACCGTCCTGGGCGAGGAGAGGGGCCACGCCTTCGAGGATTTCCGGATAGGGGCCGAAGTTGTAGGGGGGGTCGGCGTAGACGAGGTCGAAGGGGCCGGCCCCCTCCTCCACCAGCCGCACGAGGCCGGCGGGCAGGTTCAGGCGGCGGATCTCCAGGAGGCGCTCCCCCAGGCGGTCGGCGTTCGCCTCCAGGGTCTTCACGGCCCGCAGGTTGTCGTCCACGGCAAGGGCGGAGAGGGCGCCGCGCCCCAGGGCTTCCAAGCCCACGACGCCGCTGCCGGCGAAGAGGTCGAGAACGCGGGCGGCCCTCAGCCGGTCGCCCCAAATGGAGAAGAGCGCCTCGCGCACCCGGCTTTCCGTGGGCCGGGCCCCGGGCGGCACGGCGAGGCTGCGGCCCTTGAATTCTCCACCGGTGATGCGGACGCCCGTCGCCTTCAACGGTCCCTCGACACCAGCTCCGTGAAGTTGTTCCGGATCTGGTCCCGCAGGACGTAAACCTCCAGGGGGAGGTCGATGCCCCGCAGCTCCACGCCCTTGTCGTCGACGGTGAAGGCGATGACGCGGAAGAGCGCGCCGTCTCCCACCCGCTTCAGCACGTCTCCAGGCCGCGGATCGTAGCCGGCCGGCAGCTCGTCCTTGTCCTTGGTGACGGGGACCTTGTCCACCAGCTCCTGGACGATGTGCACGACGCGCGAGAGGTTCAGGGGGAGGGGATCGTAATGGCCGAAGTGGTAGGTCTGGAGCGGCTTCCCGGCGAGCTGAAGCTTCAGCTCGCAGCGCTCGATCCAGGCGCCTTCGACTCCCCTCTCCGGATTGCGCGACTCGGAGAGATCCTCGCCCGCGAGACGGTTGAGGAAGCCCTGAAGCTCGTCCGGCCCCAGCTCGGTCAGGCCCATCCACTCATCGCCGATCCAGCCCTCCCGGAGCCGGAGGGTGCCGTTGGCGAACAGGGTCAGCTCGCGGCGGGTGCTGTCCGTGGTGCAGTCGTAGCGGACGACCTCGATCGAGCGGTTGTCGAGCTCCGCCCAGGCCGGGGTGGCAAGAAGGATGGGAACAAGAAGATAAAAAAATCTCAGGGGGCTTCCTCCGCGAGTGATTTCAGAGCGTAGCGCAGCTCCTCCGTCTCGTCGATGTGGCCGTCGAGGCGAGCTTCCAGTGTAGCGCGAAGGGCTTCGCCGATCCGGGGACCCGGAGGAACGCCGGCCGCCAGAAGGTCCGCGCCACGAATCCCGATCTTCAAGCCGCGCAGCTCCGTGAGGTAGCGGCGGACCCAGGCCCGGACCGCCTCGTTCCCCTCCGCCATCAGCAGAAGAAGCTCCTCTCCGGAAAGGGGCGCCAACGCTTGAACGATCTGGTGAGGGAGCGGATCTTTGCGGTGCAGCCTGGAACGGGCCTCGGACAGCCTTTCGGCAAAGCCCGTCAGGAGCCGGCGATCCTCTCCCGCCAGCATGAGACGGTCCGCGATCCGGCTCTGCGCCCCCTCGTCCTCGTCGTCGTCCTCATCGAATCGGTCCACCAGAGCCATCAGCAACAACCGCCAGGCCTCGACCGGCGGATCGGTGATCCCTTCGAGGCGGTACCAGTCGTGAGCCGCCCGCGCCTCCCGGAGCCTCGCGCGGATCGTGTCGTCCAGGTCCACACTTGGATCGAGAGCGCCCAGCACGCCCAGCTCGGCCAGACGTTCGATCCCCCGCAAGGCCAGGGCAGGCTCGTCGAGCAGCAGTGCCAGCTCTTCGCGCAGGCGCGAGCCCGAAAGCTGATCGAAAACGCTTTCCGCAAGCGCCACCTCGGCCAGGTGCAGGGTCTCGGGCGAGATCCGGAAGCCGAGCCGCAGCTCCAGGCGCACGGCGCGCAGGATGCGCGTAGGGTCGTCGATGAAGGAAAGGCTGTGGAGCGCCCGCAGGGTCTTTTCCTTGAGATCGCGCCGGCCGCCAAAATAATCGATCAGCTCGGGCGTGGGCTCCGGACCCAGGCGGATCGCGAGGGTGTTGATGGTGAAGTCCCGCCGGAAGAGATCCTGCCGCAACGCCGAGGTCTGGACCTCGGGCAGCGCGGCCGGAGCGCGGTACATCTCGGTCCGGGCGGTCGCGACGTCGATATGGAAACCCTCGAGATCGATGACCACCGCGGTCAGAAAAGCCCGGTGCGCCCGCACCCGGCCGCCCAGGGCCTCGGCGAGCCAGATGGCGAATTCGATCCCATCCCCCTCGACCACGAGATCCAAATCACGGTTCTCCCGCTCCAGAAGAAGATCGCGCACCAGTCCCCCCACCAGGTAGACCGGGACGCGGTGCTCGCGCGAGACGGCGGCGATGGTCTCGATCCGCGAGGTCAGGGCAGGCGGCAATCGATTCGCCAGGAGATGGGTGACGCGCTCGCGCTTCTCCTGCTGGCGCTCGAACCGCCGGTCGATCCGAACCTCGGACTCGGAGATCTGGCCGTGCAGATGCCGCAAGAGCTGCATGCGGGTGACGATCCCGAGGGGCCTTCCCGCCTCCGGGTCTCCCACGAGCACGAAGCGGGGCTGGCGCGAGAGCATCCGCTCGCGGACCTCCTCCACCGGGGCCTCCGGGCTCGCCCAGGCAAGCTCCGGAGACATCACGTTTGCCACGGGCCGCCCGCCCCAACCATGCTGGAGAGCGGCATCGAGGATCTGGCGCGAGACGGTGCCCACGATGCGCCCGTCCCGCTCGACGGGAGCGGCGTTGATGCGGCGGGCGTTGAGAGCTGCCTTGGCCTCGTCTACGGAAACGCCGGCGGAAAGAACGTGGAACGGCGTGATCATCAGATCGCGGGCCCGGGCGGCCGGCGGCAAGGTCCGCCCGAGAAGCTCCAGGAGCCGCTCCCGGGTTTCCAGCAGGGTCGTGTCCTTGAGCCGTGCCGAGGCGGCCGTGGCATGCCCTCCCCCACCGGCGAAATCCGCGAGGGTGTCGCCCAGATCGAATCCTTCCAGGTCCCCCCGGGCGATCAGAGTCACCCGGTCCCCCTCGCCAAACAGGGCAAAGAGAAGGGGGAGCTCGAAGACCTCCAGGCACCGGGAGACCAGCGGCGCAAGCTCTTCCACGTAACGCCCCAGCTCGACCTCGACGATGCCCACGCGATGGCCGCCGATCCGGTGGACTTCGAGCCGCTGGGTCATGCTGTGGAGCACGTCGAGCCGTTCGGGATCGAGAGGGCGGGCCACGGAGGCGCGAACGGCGGCGAGGTCCCCGCCCTGTTCCAGCAGCCAGGCCGCGGCCCAAAGGTCACGCGGGCCGGTGGTGGCGTAGGTGAGGGCGCCCGTGTCCTCATAGATCCCCATCAGCAGGAGATCCGCTTCCTCGGCCGAACAGCCGAGGCCCAGCCGCCGCAGCTGCTCGGCAATGAGGGTTGAGGTCGAGCCTGCCGCCGGATCGACGACGCCCCCGGTCACCGTCAGGTCGGAATCGGACGGCGGATGGTGGTCATAGGCCCAGACCTCGATGGCGGGGTTCGCCGCCAGCCATTCGGCCACGACGCCAATGCGGGCCGGCTGGCGGATGTCGCAGAGGATGACCCGAGTGAGAGCCGCCGGATCGACGTCCTTGTGCCTCAGCTCCGGCAGCTCGATCCCCCGGGCCTTGATCATCCGGCGCAACGAGCCCTCCCGCGAGCCGGGGAAGAACAGCCGGGCCTCCGGATGGAGCCGGCGCGCGGCGATCATCGACGCGAAACCGTCGAAGTCCGCGCCGAGATGAGTCGAGATCAGCTCCATGGAAGGGAAGCAACCGGCAGGGATTGCACCCCCTACCCAGGTATGCGATCCTCACGAAAGATTACCATGGCAACCCTGGAACGCTCGCAGCCGATGGCTCCGGGCTGACGGCCACATCCTTGAGCCGCAAGCGTCCCATCCTTCTCATTCATCCCCGCCCTCGCCGCGGCCTGGCTGCTCGCGGCGGCCTGGTGCTACCGCGGGCTGTTCATGGATGACGCCTACATCGGGTTCCATTACGTCGCGAACCTGCTTTCCGGAAAAGGCTTCGTATTCAATCCGCCGGCGCGCGTCGAGGGCGTCACCAACACCGGCTGGCTTCTTTTCCTGACGCCCTTCGCCGCCGTGCTCGGCCCCCTGCTCGCGGCAAAAGCAGCCGGAATCGTGCTTCTCGCGGTCACGATCGCGCTCACCGCCGCCGCGGCGCCACATTCCAGAGTCGCCCTCCTCGCCGCGCTCACCACGGCCTGCCACGCCGAATTGATAGGTTTTTCTCTTCTGGGGATGGAGACCGGGCTCCTTGCCGCCCTGATCACCGCCATGGTGGCTCTGGCCGGACGCGGCAAGATGGGCTGGTTGCCCGCGCTCGGCACCTTCGCGTTCCTCGTTCACCCGGAAGCGGGCCTCGTGGCTCCGCTCGGCGCTTTCCTCGCGTGGCGATCGGGCGCGTTGCCTTTCCGGTCCGCCGCGCGGACCGCCGGCGCCTGTGCGCTTGGATTGGCCACGGCCACGTTCGCGCGCTGGCTCTACTTCGGCGCCCTGCTGCCCAATACCTTCGCCGCCAAGCCGGCGGTCGCGGGCGTGGTGAGGCAGAACGTTTTCGATTTTCTGCTGGGTACATCCGTCAACGTGGGCGTGCCTTTCGCGGGCCTCTTCGCCCTCCCCTTCGCCGTGCTGGGATGGCGCGCCCTTCGCCGGACGGCACCTCTCACCGCGTCCTTCGCCGCCGCGGGAAGCCTCACCGGCCTCGCCTTCGCCCTTTACGCCCGGCCCGACTGGACCCTCCTCGCCCGCTACTTCGCCCCCTACGTTCCTTGCGCCTATCTGCTGCTCTGGAGCGGCACTCTCGAAGCCGAGGAGGCCGTGCTGGCAGGCAGCCGGCGGGTGCGCGCGGCAGGCTGGACCGGAGCCGTTCTGGCAGCCCTCGGCGGCATCGTCGCCCTCGTCCTATTGGGTTGGGACGCGACGGTCGAGTCCGGGGCCTCCTTCGTCTGGATCGGCCTTGCCCTCGCCTGGGTCGTGGCCGGCGAAGCCCTGCGTGCGCTCGGCCGAAAAGCCGGAATCGCCACCGCCGGGCTCGCGGTCGCCGTGGCCACCTATGGTGCCGTCGCGACGATCCGTTGGACCACGGAGCCCAAACGGATGACCGTGCCGGGCTACATCCTCACCAGCCGCACTCTGGTCGGACCCGCTCTCTGGATGCGCGACCATCTGCCCAAAGGGGCCACCATCGCGACCCGGAGAATTGGAGCCCTCTCGTACTTCTCGAGCCATCCCGTTTTCGACTACTCCTTCGGCCTCACCGAGCCCACGGTGGCGCAGCTGATCCGGGCCCGGGGCGCCAACTTCACGCTCCCTTCCGACCCCGGCCTCGCCAGCGTCTGGCGCGAGCGGGCTCCCGGCTACATCCTGGAAGACGGCGACGTGATCGACGCGATCCTCGCCGCCACCGGGGGCACGCCGGAAAGCTTCAACGTGCACGGCCTTCCATACAGAGTCGTCCGCCGGTTCCCGATCGGGCGCGGGGTCGACTGGGTGCTCGCCGGCCGGCGCTGAACGGGCCGCGAAAAATTCTTTTCATCTTTGTCACGCCTTGCGGGTGGCGCGCACCCAATCCAGTAGAACCGGTTCTCTTTGACACCCAATCTTTTATCCGGAAGGCAAGGCCTTCCCAAGGGGGTACGTGTATGCATGGAGCAAGGAGGATGCTGCGCTACGCAATGGCGCTCGCCATCGCGACGGCCGCCGTTGCGCCCGCCGGCGCGACGACTCTGATGCGCGCGGGCCTGGAGAAGCTCGTGGCCGAAAACGCCACGATCGTCGTCGGCGACGTCGTCGAATCCAGGTCCTACTGGAACGCGGATGCAACGTTCATCATGACGGACGTTCAATTCGCCGTCTCCGAGGTCGTGAAGGGGCGGCCGCAGAACCGCGAGATCACGGTCACTCTCATGGGGGGGCAGGTCGGCGATCTGACCACCCTGATCATCGGCGGCCCAGAGCTCATCCCGGGCCGGGCCTACGTCCTGTTCCTCAATGAAGAGAACCTGCCGGGCGTCCAAAACGCGCTCACCGTGCGGGACCTCGTACAGGGCACGTTCGACCTCGTCCTGGCCAAGGACGGCGTCCGTGCGGTCAGCCAAGCCAACAGCCACCCGCTGCTCCCCGACGCCAAGGGCTATGCCGTCGCCCCGGGCGGAGGCGAGGGAATGCCCCTCACCACCCTGATCCAGTCCATCCGCGAGCAGGCAGAGCGTCCGCAGGCCGACCGGCCGGAGGTGAACTAAGATGAATGGCAAGAGCTTCTCCCGCTTCGCCGCCGGCACCCTCGTGGTGGCGGGCCTGATCGCTTCGGCGGCGCCGTCCCATGCCTATCGCATGATCCAGAACACCACGGTCGGCCGTGTCAGCGCGGGCGCCGCCGTGGCCTGCACCGCCGCCGGCGGGTTCGCCCACTGGAACATCCGCAACATCAATTGGTACCTGAACACGGCCAACCAGGGCTCGGGCAAAACGGCGGCCGTATCCGCGGCCATGACCTCCTGGACCAACGTGGCCAGCGCCAACCACGTGCTCTCCTATGCCGGCACCACCACCGCCGGCTGGTCGACCGATGGGCGCAACACCCTGCTCTGGGCCAGCGGCAACGGCTGCACGGGCTCCTGCCTCGCCCTCACCGCCCTGGTCCTCCAGGCCGGCCAGGTGATCGTGGAGACGGACGTCACCTTCAACAACACCGTCACCTGGACCACCAACGGCGCGAACTACGACACCCAGGCCGTCACCGCCCACGAGCTCGGCCACGCTCTGGGCATCCACCACACGAACCTGACGTCCACGCCGCGTCCGACCATGTATGCCACGTATTTCGGCTCGGACGGCCGTACCCTGGAGTCGGACGACCAGCAGGCGCTCCAGTGCGCCGAAAGCAAGTACTGATCGCGGCTTCAAAAACGTAGGACCCTGAAGGCCGCCGGGGAATCCCCTGGCGGCCTTTTGATACTCTGCCCTCATGGACAGCGTACGTTTTCTCAGCGAGGAGCTTCGTAAAGGCTACGGCGACGATCCGTGGCACGGCTCCTCCACTTCCGCGCTCTTGAAGGGCGTGACGGCCGAAGAAGCCGCGGCCCACCCCGTCCCTGACGCCCACGGCATCTGGGAGATCGTCCTCCACATGACCGGCTGGCTGAACGAAGCCCGGCGGCGCCTTTGCGGCGGCGAGCCTGCCATGCCCGAGGCCGGGGACTGGCCCGAGCCCTCCGAGCCCTCCGATTCGGCGTGGCAGATGGATCGGTCGCGGCTGGAAAAGGCCGTGGAGGATTTGCTGGGCGTCCTGGCCGGACTCAACGAGGAGAACCTGGACCGGCTGAAAGGATCGATCGAAGAGATCCGCAATCCGGCCCTGGGCTCAGGCGTCACCCACCGCGCCATGATCAACGGCGTAATCCAGCACAACGCCTACCACTCGGGGCAGATCGCTTTACTGCGCAAGGCGTTCAACCAAGGGGAGGATTCATGAGGCCAGCGCCCCACGTCGATGGACCCTTCGTGATCTACGCCGAGGAATTCCGCGAGGTGCTCGGACGGGGGCCTCACCTCGAGGAGTTGGTGAAAACGGACTCTCACGAGGGTCCCGTCTATGTCCGCGATCAAAACGCCCTTTATTTCACCACCGTCTCCCAGACCGTCGGTGTTCCGCTTCCAGGTTGGAAATCGGTTGAGATCCGCAAGCTGGATCTCGCCTCCCGGGAGGTCTCGACGTTTCGCGCCGCTTCGAACATGGCAAACGGCATGACCCTCGATCGAGAAGGACGGCTCCTCGTTTGCGAGCAGGGCACCAAGACGGCTCGCGCCCGTATCAGCCGTATCGATTTCGAAACCGGCGACACAGAGACCGTCGTTGACGAGTGGTTTGGGCTGACGTTCAACTCTCCCAACGACATCGTGGTCAAGAGCGACGGCACGGTCTGGTTCACGGATCCGAGCTACGGATATCTGCAAGATTTCAAGGACAAGCCCCTGGTCGGCGATTTCGTCTACCGCTACGACCCGGCCACGGGCTCCATCACGGTGGTGGCCGATTCGTTCAACAAGCCCAACGGGCTGGCCTTTTCCCCGGACGAAGAAATCCTTTACATCAACGATTCCGGAGCCATCCAGGGTCCCGGCTCCTATTTCGTGAACCTTCCTCACCACATCCGTGCGTTCGAAGTAGCCGGCGGCCTGCTCACCAACGACCGCCTGTTCGCGGTGGTAAATCCAGGCATTCCCGACGGCCTGAAGACGGACAGCCACGGACGCGTGTACTCTTCCTGCTCCACGGGCGTCAAGGTCTACTCGCCTCAGGGGCGTCTCCTGGGCGAGATCCTGGTCCCGGGCACCGCGAACTTCTGCTTTGGTGGCCCCGAGGGCAATGTCCTCTACATCCTGAACGACACCGCCGTCTGGGCTGCAACGCTGGCCGTGCGTGGCAACGCCCCTCGTCAGCGGAAGGCCGCCGAGTAGGGCTTCAGGAGGGGCATCCCTTGCCAGTAGCTCCGCAACGTCGCGGCATGGCCCGGTGGCATGAGCCGGCCGATGTCTGAAGCCTGCCAAGCATCGGCAATGGCCCTTAGGACGTCCTGCAACGTCGAGAGGGTGCGGTCGGCATCCGCACCCGCTTTCTCCGCGAGCCTCGCGAAGGCCCCCTCGTCGATTTGCCGAAGGTGCTTCTTCCCGCTTAGTCTGAGCGAGAGAACTCGTGGAACTTCGTCCCAGGCAATAGTGCAGACCTGATCATATAGCGGGGAGAGCTTAGCGTTCACACCATCAGGATAGATCAGGGACCAGTTCTTCAAATGCGCGTCCGTATTGCCACTGGCGATCACGAAGGCGAGACGGCGGATGAATTCAAGATAACCTTCTTCGCCAATGATCTGTCGCACCAGAGCCGCGCACTGCTCGTAAGAAATCTGATCGTACTTGAGCCGAGGAGGCAGACCAACGACCTGAGTAAAGTCCTCTTGGTGAATCCTCCGGCCATCTTCGCGATCGTAGCGCCGAATGACCAGCACGTCAGCCTCTGGGTCTCCGAACGTTTGAAGCCCGGCTGCAAGAGAAGACGCCGGTTGAAGATGGCACTCTGGAACTTCGAAGCCAGCGGCGCGTGCCCACTCGAGAGTCGCCAGTTCATTTCTGACCAGATGGGGGAACCGCGAGGAATCCAGTTTGGCAATCCACTCTCCACGTTGTCCTCGGACCGGAAGAGTCAGCCTTTCAGCCTCCCGCAGAACGGAAAACTTCAACTGGACTCCAGCTAGAGAAAAACGAAGAAGAGGCTCCCCATTTTCTGTGCCGTGTCCTCCATTGGAGGCCTCTTCGTCTTCCTCGCCGACCATTCCCTCAAGTTCTTCCTCCGACGCTGTAATCTCCACCGCTCCCGGGAGGTCTTGTCCAACGGCTTCGAGCAGAGACATTTCGTCTCCATGAACAAGTTGCAAGCTTTTTTCGATCAGTTCCCGCAGTGGACCCTCGGGAATAAGGTTGGCGAAGAACGCCGGCAGCTCGTTGCGCTTCCCCCGGTAGATCTTCTCCAGATCGTCCTCGAACGACTGACTGAGAACCGGCCGATTCACCAAGTTCCTGTAATCTTCCAGGAATCGGAAAGACACCCGACCTCGGCCATCCTCGAAGAGGTGGCCGACAATTACTTCTCCGAGTAAGACCCGTAAAGATCTCAACCTTCGTTCCCTGCCTGCTGAAGAACGTAGGAGATCGAGGGCCGGTCCGTCCTGTACCAGGCGGCCAGCCTCTCGCTGAGGCGGTTGACAGCGTCTTCGATCGTGCGAGTTCGTTCGCTTACGAGTCGGTCGATGTCGCGCTTTTCGATTGCCTCCACGGCCTCAGTAGTCAGACCATGTGACCTTAAATCGGCAAAATTGCTCTCCTGCTCTTCGGCGGCCGCGATAATTATCTTTACCCAGTAGTGACCATGGATCTCTTTGCGGGCTGAGCCCGAGCCCGGCAGGAGAATCCGATTGGCAGGGCTACTACCGAGCCGGTCTTGAGTTGGAAGAATCCTGCGAAAAGCCGCCACGCCGTGCTCCTCGATCAACGCCGCGACATCGACGGGAGCTCCATCGGTGATCGTCAGCGGATGAAGGGAAGTCAGGCCGAGCATCGCCAGACGGCTGTCGGCCGCTCGGGCATCAAACCGTGCCGGAACCTTGTAGTCAGCCCTGTGGTCCTTGGGAATCAAAGACAACAACGTCTGGACGCTCCCTTCCTCATCGCCGTCTTCAATGGCGTCGACACCATGGCGCAGGAACGTCCGTTCGTCAAAGAACGTGGTGCTCAGTAGCGTACGCCAAGTCCATCGTGTGAGCAGCTCCAGTGTTCTTGCCTTCGGTTCTGGATAAAGGGCAAAGAATCTCGTCAAGACCACCAAGGGGATGGAACGGGGCAACAACCGAAGGTGAGGGATTTCCGCATGCCTGCGAAAAAACGACAGAACACCGCGGATGGCCGGTAGAGCTGTTTGAACGGCTTCCGTAAAGACCTCAGGGTCCCGGCGGTAGTGCTCGGTGAGGTTCCGGGTCACGTCGAGCCCCTTGAATGCCATGACACACGAGAGGAGCTGCTCTTCCTCGGGCCGCCCCATCCCCAACGGCTGGAGCTCGTCGGCCAATTCGGGCAGGGTCGAAGGATGGCCTCCCCGGCGACCGAACAGTGCGTCATGCACCTCCTTCCACTCCATGCTTTTGCCGGAATTGTTGATCCTGTAGAAGATGATCCGGAGCAACTGCTCATCGTCGGTCTCTACGACGTAAACCGGGAGCTGGTACTGCCGGACGCGGCTGCCCGCCTGAAAGAGCGCAGTGCGCAGAGCTGCATCCCCTCCGTGCTTCCAATTGAAAACCCACTCGCTGAGCACCGATGCGTCGAGCATCTCGGCCACGGGGACCCACTCGGAGGGGATCTCACCGTTTCTGGGAGGTGCCTGAAACTCCTGGGCCGCGGCATCGAAGTAGATCACCCAGGGATCATCCGGCGTCTTGGGGATCGGATGGGGACGCGAGAGCCCCACGGTCAACGCGGTCAGGCGCTGTTGTCCATCGATCACCCAAAGTGCTTCACTGGTTTCGGGGCCATCGATCACCAAGGGACCTATCTTGATCCGGTCCGCGGATGCAGCTCCCTTCCGGAGCAAGAAGGAGCCGATCGGATAACCTCGGTAGAGGCTATCGAACAAGGCAAGGACGTCCTCGGCATTCCACTTCAGGCCGCGCTGGAAACTGGGGATCCTGACGACTCCACGGCGTACGAGGTGTACGAGGTCTTCGACCGTCTCGGTATCGGCCTCGAGCTTGAGGTTCGGCAACCTTGCAGAGCCAGGGATCATGGCTTGGAGATTATCATTCACCAAGGCTGCCAGGATGCCCGCCATGAACCGATCCAAGGAGAGGCATGATGTCCAACCGCCGAGCTTTTCTCTGGATAGCCGCCTTGTTCTTCGGCGCGGCCTCAGCCTTGGGAGCCGAATCCATGCCTATCGAGCTGACGGTCGACGCCACGGACGCTCCCCGAGGGGTTTTCCACTCCCGCCTCGTGATCCCCACCGCTCCCGGCTCCCTCACGCTTGCTTATCCGAAGTGGGTCCAGGGCGAGCACGCTCCGACCGGCCCGATCGAGCAGGTCGTGGGCTTCAAGGCCTCAACAGGTGGCAAGACTCTCTCCTGGCGCCGCGATCCGCTGGACATGTTCCTCGTCAGGGTCGAGCTGCCCGCCGGCTCGGAGGCGGTCACGGTGGAGATGGACTATCTCTCACCTTCCGAGAGCTACGGCGCCGGTTACGGCAAGACCCCCAATGGCACGCCTCATCTCACGATCATCGACTGGCACGACCTGCTGGTGTATCCCCTGGGACCGAGCCTTGCCGAAATCCCCGTGCACGCAGGTATACTGCCATCGGAGGAGAACGCATGACTGTAACCGATCTGGAAGCCAAGGCTCTGGAGCTAACCCCCAAGGAGCGAGCCCGTCTGGCCCAGAGAATCCTGGAAAGCCTCGAGGCTCTCTCGGAGAGCGAAATCGAGGCTCTCTGGCTTCAGGAAGCAGATCGCCGTGACCGGGAGCTCGACGCGGATCCCTCTCGCGCGATACCAGGAGCTGACGTACTTCGCGAGGCAAGAGCCCTGCTCTCGTGAGCCTTACCTTTTCCTTCGCGCCCGAGGCTCGGCAGGAACTTCTGGAAGCCATCCAGTACTACGAATCCGAGAGCCCCGGGCTCGGCGCAGCCTTTCTCTCGACAGTCACCGAGGGCATCGATCAGCTCCTGGAATTCCCGGAGTCCGGTCCGATTCTCCAAGGCAAAGTACGCCGCAAACCTCTACGCCGATTTCCGTACAGTCTGCTCTACGCGCTTCGAGAGCGGCACGTCCGCATCCTGGCCGTCATGAACCAGAAGCGGAGGCCCTTCTACTGGCGGGGGCAAAAGTAGTCCCTTCGTCCTTCGCTGTCGATTTCCGCTCTCCTCGTTCTTCGTCTGGTTGGCGAGGAGCTGATCCGCCGGGACGTCTGCGCCGAGTCCATCCGCCTCGCCCGCATGGTGGCGGAACACCCCGTTCTCGACTCCCCAAGGCCCACGCCCTGGCCTCCCTGCTCCTCCTCCAGGCCGCCCGCAACCCGGCCGCGGCGAGCCGAAGCAGTTTATACCGCCTCCGCGTGCAGCTTTACCCCGAGTGCTCTCGCGACCTTCAGTACAGTAGCGAAGCTAGGATTTCCTTCCGCGCTGAGTGCCCGATAAAGACTTTCACGGCTTAGACCTGCGTCCTTGGCAACTCGGGTCATTCCTTTGGCGCGTGCGATATCCCCAAGCGCCCTGGCAATACCTGCTGCATCGTCTGGCGCCTCTTCGAACCAGGCGTCAAGGTAGGCGGCCATTTCTTCGGGTGTCCGAAGGTGCTCCGCAACATCGTACGGAGTGGTCTTGGTCTTCGTCGGCTTTTTCGCTGCGGTCTTGGGCATAGCGGGGCTACTCCTTAAAATTTTTGGCCAAATGGATCGCCATCGCGATGTCTTTCTGCTGTGTTGACTTGTCTCCGCCGACGAGGAGCAGCAGAAGGCTTGTTCCTCGTTGCGCGTAGTAGACGCGATATCCAGGTCCGAAGTCGATCTTCATCTCAGACACGCCATCAGTCAAGTCTCTGTGCTGGCCCGGGTTACCTCGGATCAAGCGATCAACACGAACCAGAATCCTTGCTCTTCCTGAGCGATCCTTCAGCGCGTCGAGCCACTCTCGATAGATGTCAGTCTTCTCAACACGCATGCGGCGACTGTAGCCCCTGGGTTACATTTCGTCAAGGCTGGCGCGCCGCTCGCTTCAATGGGGCTTCGACGAGGCCATCCCCGTGCCCAGGCCCCTGCCCCGTTTCCCCCTCCCGATGCACCCTTGCTTGTAGAGATCACGAAGTCCAGCAAGCACGGTCCTCGAGGCCGGGCTTGCCAACGCGCGGCCCGGGCCGCCGGGCCGCGACTACCAAGGAGGGTTGCCATGAAGAGAACGATGGGTTGGGCCCTTGCCGGGCTGCTGGCGCTTGCGCTGCCTGCCGCGGCTCACATTCCCCTCGACAAGAGGGTCTGTGTCATCGGCGTCAGCAAGGAAATGTGTGGCGTCCGGCTCTCCGGAGGCAACTGGGGTCCTTATATCTGTTCCGATCCCGATTTCAACCAGTGCCAGACCTTGACGGGACTGGGCGCGAACGTCACCGGATTCATGGGCGGCGCGGGCTCGACATGTGACGAGGTCCCGGACTGGAACCTCACGGCGGTCGTGGACGTCAACGCGCGGCGCCAACTCCCCATGCCGGGGCGCGGCTCGTGGACCGGGAGCTATCAGCTCACGGACACCGTCTCCGGCGCCGTGGTGGCCACGGGGAGGCTCAACGGCACGCTCGGAGTCGGCACCCACCGGCCCGTCTGCGGCGGAGCCTGCGGGAAGGACTGCGAGCGGTGTCATGACGCCCAGCCGGATCCCACCCAGACCGTCTGGACTCTCGGCAGCGAAGGGTTCATGGACGGCGAATTCACCGCCGGCCGCTACCGGGGCTGCCACATCCGCTGGTCCTTCCAGGGAGACTTCACCACCCAGGGCGACGCCAATGGCCCGCTGCAGCCCAACTACAGCTGGGGCTTCTGCGGCAACGTAGACGGTGTCATCGAGTGCCCCTGCCAGCTCCTGACGCCGTAGGGACCTGAACGGGGCAGGCGGGTTGGGGCCTCCAGCCCGCCTCGCACGGCTCCTTCAAGGAGCCCGTACTTGCAGCTGAAACGTTCTCCTCTCTCCAGACACAACCCTTCGCAGTCCGAAACCTGGAAGGTCGCCTGAGAGCCGATTCCGGCTCCCATGAAGGGAGCCTTTGCGTTGGGTCCCTGGACCCTGAAAAAGAGGAGAAGCGATGAAGAGAGACCGACTGATCCCGCTGACGCTGTCCGCCGCCGCCCTGGCGGCGATGCTGGCCGCTCCGGCGGCCTGGGGAGCGTCGTGCTCCTGCACCAACGTCATCAACGGCACGTCCGGCAACGACACGCTGACCGGTACGTCAGCCAACGACTGCATCAACGGCGGAGCGGGGGACGACTACCTCTACGGCGTCGCGGGGGACGACTGCGTCTCCGGTGAGGATGGCCACGACCACCTCGACGGCGGTACGGGAGCCGACCGGATCTTCGGCGGCAACGCCCTGCTGAGCAACCCTCCGGATGACGACTTCGTCGACGGCTGGACGGAAGCCGACTACATCGACGGCTGGCTCGGCAACGACACGCTGCTCGGCTACTACGGCGCCGACTCGATGTACGGGTTCGCCGGAAACGACTACATCAGCGCCGAGGGCGACAACGACGCCGTCTATGGAGAGCAAGGCAACGACACCCTCTATGGCGGTGCGGGTACCGACACCGTCGACGGCGGCCCGGGCACCGACACCTGCTCGGGCGAGACCCTCACGAACTGCCCGTAAAACCCGGGTTCCCAACGGCCGGCCGGAGGGCTTCCCGTCCTCCGGCCGCCCTTTCACCAGGAGAGAACGAAGATGCTTCGCGCCGCCTCGCTCGCCGTCTCAGCCCTTTGCTTCACCCTGGCCGCTCCGGTTCTCGCCCAGCCGGCGGTCACCGGTACGGTCGCCGGCATGGACGGCCGGCCCGTGATCGGCGCCCGGGTCGAGGTCCGGCCGGTTCTGCCCGCCTTTGAGCAGGCCCGCCGCGACCTCGAAGGAACGGGCGATCCGGCTCCCGTGGCCGCCACGGAAACGGACGGCGCGGGCCGCTTCGCCCTCCAGGCCCCGGCCGCGGGGATCTGGAAGGTGGTGGTCCGCGGACCGGGCACGAAAGGCGCCGTCCAGTACTCCCCCCTGCCGCTCGTGGAAACTCTGGAGCTGCCACCCGCCGTCCTGGCAGCGGACGCCGGAGGATGGACCCTGGTGCCCTCGACCGGCGAGCTCGCAGCCTTGCCCGGAGGCGTCTCACAGACCGTGCGCGTGGTCACCCGGGGAGGCCAGCCGGTCGCCGGGGCGGTGGTCCAGCTCGGGGAGCAGGCCCGGCCGGCTGCCCAGACCGACGGCGAGGGGCGCTTGCGGCTGCTCCTTCCCGCCTCGGGCGCGCTCCGGTCTCGCTGGCTGACGCCGGACGGGCGCCAGGCGATTCTGCCCCTGAAGCCCCTGGCCGGAGGAACGGAACGCACCCTCACGCTGGGCGAGCCGGTGGCATTCTCCGGACGGGTCCTCGACGCGGCCCAGCGCAAACCCGTGCCCGGAGCCCTCGTCTGGGCGTCTTCCGACCCCGGCGCCGCCGTGCGGGCCGACGCGGAAGGTCGATTCCGGCTTCCCGCGCCCGGGCTCCGCCGCTTCGAGATGGAAGTCCTCGCGCCCGGCTTCCTGCTCAAGAAGGTCTCCGTGCCCGGGCCTCAGGTGGCGAGCGGCCGTGGCGCCACCCTGGCTCTCACGCGGGCGGGCCGGCTTCAAGGCAAGGTGGTGGACCTGGCGGGCCGGCCCGCCCCCGGTGCCACCGTGATCGCCATACCCGGGGCCACCCTTGGCAAGAGAGCCTTCGATCCCGCCGATCCGGTGGCGGACCGGACGGTCTCCGACGCCCAGGGGCGCTTCGAGCTGCGCCATCTTCGGCCCGATGAGAGCTACGAAGTCAGGGCTTTTCGGGCGGGCTCCCTGCCGGCCGCGCAGCAGGCCACGGCCGCCGGGCCGGCCGCGACGCCCCGCTCGCTGACCCTGGTGCTGGCGCCCCTCCGGGCCGGCCGGGGACGCGTGCAGGACTCCGCGGGCCGGCCCGTCGCGGGCGCCCAGGTGGTGCTGCGCCCGGCCCTGCGGCCCTCCACCTCCCCCTCCCCCACATCCGCGGGAGAGCCGGCCCCGGCGGCGGACGCGGTCCTCGTGGAGACCGACGCCAAAGGCTTCTTCCAGGCGCCGGCCTGCCCGGCCGCGGAAGTGGAGCTCACCGTGCGCAAAAAAGGCTTCGCCACGGTGTCCCTCCCCGCCCTCCGCGTCCCCCCGGGCACAGGGACGGCGGACCTGGGTGTGGTGACTCTCAAGCCCGGAGCCCACCTCGCCGGGCGCGTGGTGGACAGCCAAAACCGGCCCGTTCCCGAGGCCGAAGTCTTCGCCCTCGACCGGCCTACCCGGGGGCTCGAAGTGGACCGCCACCTCAAGGGCCAGAAGCCGACGGTGAAAACCGCCTCGGACGGTGGCTTCCTGATCGAAAACCTCCCCTCGGGGCAGTCCGTCCATCTGGTGGTCCGCGCCGCGGGGTTTCTGACCGCCATCCCGGCCGCCGTCCGCCCGCCGGCCGCAAAGCCGCTGGTCATCCGGTTGGAACCGGAAGCCGTCCTCCAGGGGCGCGTGGTGGAAGAGGACGGCGACCCGGTCGTGGGCGCGCGCATCGAATCCCGGTGGCAGGCCACGCTGCCGGAAGATTCCGGCGTGCGGGCGGGTGAGCCGGTCTTCCGGAGCGCACGGTCCGGCGCGGACGGGCGGTTCGACCTCCGGGGGTTCCCGGCGGGTCCGGTGAGCCTCAGCGTCTCGGCCACCGGCTTCGTGGCCCTTGAAGACGTCCGGGCTCAGCTGCCGAGGCCGGCCGAGGCGGGCGAGCTGGTGCTGACGCTCCAGAGGGGGGCGATCCTCCAAGGCCGGGTCACCACCGCGGCCGGCGAGCCGGTGCCGGCGGCCCGCGTGGCCCTCGACGAAGCCGCCGCCGCCACGGACGACGACGGCCTCTACTGGCTCGAAGGCGCGCCCCTGGGCCGGCACGAGGTGCTCGTCCTCCATCCTCGCTATGGGCGATTGGCCAAACCCTTCGACGTGCAGCCGGGCGTCAACGTCCTCGACGCCGCCTTCGACCCCGGCGTTGAAATCGTGGGGCGGGCGATCGACGACGGCGGCAAGCCCGTGCCCGGCGCCCGGGTCTCCCTGGTCCCCGAGGACCGCTCCAAGCTCCGCGAGCAAGGGAACGTCACCGGCGACGACGGGCGCTTCCACATCTCCCCCGTCGCCGACGGCCGCTACCGGCTCGCTGCCGAGGCCGAGGGCTTCAGCGCCTCCCAAACGACCGGGGCCTTCGAGGTCGCCGGCCAGCCCGTGGCCAACCTGGAAGTCGTCCTCGAACGGGGCGCCGTGCTGTCCGGCAGGGTTCTGGGCCTGGCGCCCGAAGACCTGGCGGACGTGGCCATCGAAGCCCTCGGTGAGCGGGGGCTCACCCTGCCGGCCTGGACGGACGGCCGGGGCCGCTACGAGATCCGCTCTCTGCGCCCGGGAGACTGGCTGGTGCGGGCCTCTCTGCCCGGCGGCCAGCGGCAGGCCCGAATCCGGCTGACCCTCCAGCGCTCCGACCGCGAGCTGGAGCGCGACCTCGAATTCACCAAGCGCCTGACTCTTTCCGCCCAGGTGCTCTACGACGGCGAGCCCCTCCCCGGCGCCAAAGTCTCCCTGCGCGGCCAGCACGTAGCGGCCGACCGCGCCGCCACCACCGACTACGAAGGGCGCTTCGAGATCAACGACCTCGACGCCGACACCTACCGCCTCGGCCTGACCGAGTCCGCCAAGCGGATCGTGTACAACGACCAGATCGACCTCCAGAGCGACCAGGAGGTCGTCCTTCAGATCACGACCTCCGCCGTCGCCGGCACGGTCGTCAGCGAGAAGGACGGCGCCCCCCTCGCCGAAGCCCTGGTCACCCTGAGGCCGGTGGCGGGTCCGGACTTCCTCATCGGCGGGAGCACCAAGGCCGACGGCCGCTTCGGGCTCTACCGCGTGCCGCCGGGCCGCTTCCGCATCGAGGCCCAGGCCGAAGGCTTCGTCCCTTCCAGCCAAGAGATCCAGATCGAAGCCGGCCAGCCCCTCGAAGGCCTGGAGCTGCCGGCTCAAACCCGCCCAGGGCACGCGGGTCCAGATCCGCCTCGCCTCCGGCCAACCCCCGAAGCTCGTGCACCTCCAGGTCCGCAACCCGGCCGGAGCGATCCAACTCGCCGAAACCCGCTATGCGGACGCCACGGGAACCGTGGAGCTGACCAAGCTCCCCCCCGGCGCCTGGGAGCCTCCTCGTCCGTGCCGAAGGGGCGGCCCTCACCACGGCAAGCCTGCTCGTCCCGTCCGAGCCCCTGACCGTGACCCTGCCCTCGGCCGGCAAGCTCGCCGTCCGCGTACCAGGCCTGGTCACCTCGGATTTGATTGGTACTCTGCGCCTCCTGGGACCGGATCAACATCCCTTCTGGACCCTCGGCCCTGGCGGGCAGGTCCAGCAACAATGGCCGATCGTAGGTGGGCTCGGGTGGATCGAAGGCCTTCCTGCCGGCACCTGGACGCTTCAGGTGGAAGCTCCCGACGGTCAGAAGTGGACGGGGGCCGCTACGACCGCGGGCGCCGGGGAGGCGGCCGTCACCGTTGAGTAACCGGACGGCGTCCAGGGAAGGGAGTCAACATCTTGCCATACGAGGCGGCATCTCGGGATGGCCGCCGGTATCTCCCCATAGCCGCCGGTATCTCGGGATAGCCGCCGGTATCTCGGGATGGCCTGCCGACATCTCCCGCTGGCTGGCGATATCTCCCCATAGCCGCCGGTATCTCGGGATATGCGGCGACATCTCGGGATGGACGCCAGGATCTCGCCATACGAGGCGGCATCTCGGGATGGCCGCCGGTATCTCCCCATAGCCGCCACTATCTCGGGATAGCCGCCGGTATCCCGGGATGCCCTGCCGACATCTCCCGCTGGCTGGCGATATCTCCCCATAGCCGCCGGTATCTCGGGATATGCGGCGAGATCTCGGGATGGACGCCAGGATCTCGCCATACGAGGCGGCATCTCGGGATGGCCGCCGGCATCTCCCCATAGCTGCCACTATCTCGGGATAGCCGCCGGTATCCCGGGATGCCCTGCCAACATCTCCCGCTGGCTGGCGATATCTCCCCATAGCCGCCGGTATCTCGGGATATGCGGCGACATCTCGGGATGGACGCCAGGATCTCGCCATACGCGGCGGCATCTCCGGATGGCCGCCGGTATCTAGAAATAGCCGCCGGTATCTCCCGCTGTCTGACGACATCTCCCCGATCTACAATCTACCGCGGCGCGACGGCATAACCTGAGCGCCTCCCGCGATCAACCGTGAGAGTCCGTCACCCTCTTCGCCATGAAGATGTCCGGCTTGCCTGTCGACCTGTGGTCTTTGCGGCCCGAAGGGTCGCGAGATTTCAGCCCAGGGCTTCGGCCGGTAGGCCGATGCCCTGGGGAGACAACGCAAAGAAGCAACGCGGCCTGAAGGGCCGCCAGAGATCTTTTAGAGTCGGAGTCAGCTCGATTCGCCCAGGTTCTCGCGGCCCTTCAGACCGCAGGACTGTAGAGGCCTGTTGACCCAGGGCATCGGCCTACCGGCCGAAGCCCTGGGCTTCACGGATATGCCTTGTCATTTCCACAGCCTTGATCCTGGGGCGATCCCGCATTGCCTAGTCTCATTCGAGGGTCGTTACTTCCCGCCCTCCCTGCCCAACTACCGCTCCCGCACGCTCCCCGCCCCCAGCAAACCCTCGATCGAGGCCATCAGCGCCGGTCCGGGCTGGATCTTCAGGTTGTCCTGCGTCGTGATGCGGACCACCTGACCTCCGACCTTGATCTCCAGGGTGACAGGCACGGTTCCGGGGTGCTGCGTCAGGAGGTCCCGTAGCTCCAGGATACGGCTCTGGGAAAGGGTGGGCGCGAGCTTCAGGTCGACGCCTGCCAGGGAACGGGCGGCGATCTGCTTCAGGGGGGTGATTTCCTCGACGGTCAGCTCGAAATCGCCGCCCCGCTCCCGCACCTGCCCTTTGACCAGGATCACGGCTTCGTCCGCGATCAGGTGGCCGAACTGCTGGAGCTGGTTGGCGAAGAGGGTGACGGGGAGACTCCCTTCGAGGTCTTCCAGGACGAAGCGGCCCATGAAGCGGCCGGCGTTGGCGCCGGTCTTGATCTTCACCCTGTTGAAGTTGGCCACCATGCCGCCGACGGTGACGGTGCCGTCGATCCCCCCTTCTTTCAGGGAGGCGGTCGTGTGGGTGACGGAGCGCTCCAAGGCCTCCTGGTATTCGAGGATCGGGTTGCCGGTGAGGAAGAAGCCCAGGGCCTCCTTCTCGTAGCGTCAGCTTCTCGCGCTCGGGCCAGGGCGTGACGGAGGGATCCGGCGCGGGCTCCATGGATTCCGCCTGTCCCCCGCCGGCACTGGGCATTCCGAAGAGGCTGTGCTGGCCGCGCCTCGCGCTCTTGGCGCCGCTTCTGGGCCCAATCGAGTTGCTTGTCGAGCGCGCTCCAGAGGGCGGCGCGGTGGATGCCGTAGTTGTCGAAGGCGCCGGCCTTGACGAGGCTTTCGAAGACCTTCCGGTTGACCGTGCGGAGGTCCACCTCCGTCGCCGAGCTGGGCGAGGCTGCGGAAGCGGCCAATGCGGTTGCGGGCCTCGAGCACCTCCTCGATGGCGCCCTCGCCCACGCCCTTGACGGCGCCCAGGCCGAAGCGGACCTCTTCGCCGACGACGGTGAAGTACCAGCCGCTCTCGTTGACGTCCGGCGGCAGGAGGCGGATGCCCATGTCCCGGCACTCGGCCGATGTACTTGGCGATGGAGTCCGTGGACGAGCAGCTCGGAGTTGAGCATGGCGGCCATGAAGGCCACGGGGTAGTGGGCCTTCAAGTAGGCGGTCTTGTAGGCCAGGTTCGCGTAGGCCACGCTGTGGCTCTTGTTGAAGCCGTAGCCGGCGAAGGGCTCGATGTAGTCCCAGAGGCCGGAAGACTTCTCGCGGTGCCACGCCGCGTTTGGCGGCGCCTTCGACGAACTTCTCCTTCATCTTGGCCATGACGTCGGCCTTCTTCTTGCCCATGGCCTTGCGGAGCATGTCCGCTTCGGCCATGGTGAAGCCGGCCACGGCCACGGCGATGAGCATCACCTGTTCCTGGTAGACGATGACGCCGTAGGTCTCCTCCAGGATCGGCTTGGTCTCGGGCAGGGTGTAGTTGAACTTCTTCCCCTGCTTTCGCTGGATGTACTCCTCGACCATGCCGACCGAGAGGGCGCCCGGCCGGTAGAGGGCGTTCAAGGCCGCGAGCTCATCGAAGCGCGTGGGCTTGACCCGGCGCAGCAGGTCGGTCATGCCGCGGGATTCAAACTGGAAGATGCCGCTCGTGCGCCCCTCGGAGAAGATGCGGAAGGTCTCGGGGTCGTCGAGCGGCACGTCGTCCAGGTCGAGGGGGATCCCCTGCTGGCGGATGATCTTGACCGCGTCGTCGATCACCGTGAGGGTGCGCAGACCCAGGAAGTCCATCTTGAGGAGCCCGAGGCTCTCGATGACGTTCATGTCCCACTGGGTCATGACCTGCTCTTCGTCGCCCTTGGTGACCTTGTAGAGGGGCACCAGCTCGTCGAGCGGACGCGGGGTGATGACGACGCCCGCGGCGTGGACGGAGGCGTGGCGGGTGAGCCCTTCGAGGCGGCTGCCGACCTCGACGATCTGCTTGACCTCGGGATCCTTGGCAATCTCGGAGGCGAGCGGCTCTTCCTTGGCGACCACGGCGAGCGACTTGGTCATGTCCGGGATCAGCTTGGCGATCCGGTCGACCTTCGCGTACGGGAGGCCCATGACGCGGCCGACGTCGCGGATCACGGCCTTGGCGGCCAGGGTCCCGAAGGTGATGATCTGGGCCACCCGGTCGCGGCCGTACTTCTCGCCGACGTAGTGGATGACCTCGCCCCGGCGCCGCATGCAGAAGTCGATGTCGATGTCGGGCATGCTGATGCGGTCGGGGTTCAGGAACCGCTCGAACAGCAGGTCGTACTGGAGCGGGTCGATGTCGGTGATGCGCAGGGCGTAGGCCACCACGGAGCCGGCGGCCGAGCCGCGGCCGGGGCCGACCGGAATGTCGTTCATCGCGGGCGTGGCGGATGAAGTCCCAGACCACCAGGAAGTAGCCCGGGAAGCCCATCTTCTCGATCACCTGGATCTCGTATTCCAGCCGCTTCTTGTAGGCCTCGTCGGGGTGGCGGACGAGCCCCTGCGCCCGGCGCTTGCGGATCTCGTGGAGACGCTCCTCCAGACCGTCCCGGGCCACCTGCTCGAAGTAGTCCTGGAGGGTGTAACCGTCGGGCACGGGGAACTCCGGCAGGTGGAAGCTCCCCGTGGGGATCACCAGGTTGCACCGCTCGGCGATGGCGAGCGGTGTTCTCCAGGGCCGAATGGTCGTCCGGGAAGATCTTGTGCATCTCCTCGGCGGACTTCAGATAGAAGTTGTCCGAGGCGTACTTCAGGCGGTCGGTGTCCGAGAACGTCTTCTGGGTGCCGATGCAGAGCAGCACGTCGTGGGCGAAGGCGTCGTCTTTCTTGAGGTAGTGGCAGTCGTTCGAGGCCACCAGGGGGATGCCGAGCTTCTTCGAAAGCCGCCTGACGACCTCGTTGGCGAGCCTTTGCTCGGGAATCCCGTGATCCTGCATTTCCAGGTAGAAGTTGCCTTCGCCGAAGATCTCCAGGAACTCGCGGGCGGCGGCCTCGGCCTCCTTCTCCCGGGTGTGGACGATGTGCTCGTTGATCTCGCCCTTGAGGCAGGCCGAGAGGCAGATGAGCCCTTCGCTGTGCTTGCGCAGCAGCTCCTTGTCGACCCGGGGCTTGTAGTAGAAGCCCTCCAGGTAGGAGGCCGACGTGAGCTTCAGGAGATTGCGGTAGCCCGTCTCGTTCTGGGCCAGGAGCACCAGGTGGTTGCTGCTGCCGCGCCCCGGAGTGCGGTCCAGGCGGCTTCCCTGGGCCACGTAGGCTTCCATGCCGATGATCGGCTTGACGCCCGCGGCCCGCGCCTTGTTGTAGATCTCGATGGCCCCGAACATGTTGCCATGGTCGGTGAGGGCGACCGCCGGCATGCCGGCCTCGGCCACGGTGCGGATGACGTCGTCGAGACGGTTGGCCCCGTCGAGGAGGCTGAACTGGCTGTGGAGATGGAGGTGTACGAAGTCTGACATCGCGGGAATCTGTTCCTCCCGCCATGTTATCAGAAGGGGGTATGGCCCTGGCGCCCGTGCGACCTCACCCCAACCCCTCTCCTAAAGGAGAGGGGCTTTCAGAGAGCTGTCTTGCTGGTCTCTCCCTCTCCTTCAGGAGAGGGAGCCGGAGGGTGAGGTCGCGGCTTCTCCCACTGGGTCGCCCGGTACACGTAGTCGAGGCCGGACGCGAGCGTCAGGCCCGCGACGAGGTAGAGGCACGTTTCCGCGGCGAGATCGAGGAGCCGGACCTCCGGCAGCGTGCCGGCGAGGAGCACGAGGACGATGGCCACGACCTGGAAGACGGTGTTGATCTTGGAGAGGATCGTGGGCGGGAACCTTCGGACGCCCACCGCCAGGAAGACCACCAGGGCGACGGTGACCAGCAGCACGTCTCGCGTGATGACCAGGATGGTCACCCAAAGGGGGATCGGCGCGCCGTGCGAGACGCTGGGGATCGACAGCACCACGTAGGCGGACATCAAGAGGAGCTTGTCGGCCAGGGGATCGAGGAAGGAGCCGACCAGCGACTGCTGCTTCCAGAAACGGGCGATGAAGCCGTCGAGGGCGTCGGTGACGCCCGCGACCACGAACACCAGGAGGGCCTTCCGCGGCTCGCCGTTGACCAGCGTGATGATGAACAGGGGGATGAGCCCCATTCGGAGCAGGGTGAGGAGATTCGGGACGGTGAAGATCATGAGCCGCCCAGGAGCTTCAGGCTGCGGCGGAGGATCTCCACTCCCTCGGAGCCGGAGAGCGGGGCCGCCGCCTGACAATCGTCCTCGGACCGCAGGAGGCCACACGACAGCGACGCGTCACAGGTATCCGCGGCGGCGCTCCCTCCGCAGGCGCCCTTGCCGGAGCGGGCCAGCGCGCGCAGAACCACGCGCAAGGCGTAGCCGCGCCGCACCGGGGCGCCCGGTGAGAAGCGGTGGAGCGTCGGGTCCACCTCCATGAGCCCCAGGTTGACCACGCGCACGATCTCCTCCCGGTGAGAGCTGTCGAGCACGTCGGTGGCGATGCGCCCGGCGGTCGGCCGGCTGTTGCGCACGTCGGGCACGAGCCAGTAGAGGAGCACGGCGAGATCCCCCTTGTTCAGCTCGGCCTTGGCGGCCACCTCCTGCACGTCCCGCGGGAGCTGGGAGAGCCGCCAGCGGAACTTCGCCGAGTCGAGCTTCTCCGACATGCCGGGGTCTTTGGGGTTTTTGGCCGCCAGATCCTGGACGATCTTCAGGCCGGCGCTGGGATTGCCCACCGTCAGCTCCAATTCAGCGCGGCTCTCGAGAAGCGGCCGGTCGCCCGGCTTGCGGGACGACAGCTCCTTCACGGCGGCCAGCTCGGCCCTGCGGTCCCCCTGGGCCTGGGCCACCTTGCGGGCCGCCTCGAAGGTCACGATCTCGGAGGGCGCCCAGCTTCTCGAGAAAGCCGAGCTGCTTCTCCGCCTCCGGGGTGCTGTGGGTGCGCAAGGCCTCGTCCAGGCGGTTGGAGACGATCTCCAAGGCCCGGGGGTGAAGCTCTCCCGCGCGTTTGAACGCCAGGGGGTTGCGCGCGATGGCGCGGAAGGCCGAGTAGGCGAGGGCGACGTCGCCCAGCTTTTCCGCCGCGCGGCCGATCAGGAGCTGGCTCGCCGTGTAGGTGGGCAGGGAGTCGCCCACGGAGAGCAGGCGCTGGACGACGAGGCGGTCATCCCCCGCGGCGAAGTCGACCTGGGCGATGAGCACCTGGGCCGGAGGAAGCTCGGGGTCCGCCTCCAGAAGCTCGGAGCCCACGCGCAGGGCGCCCTCGGTATCGCTCGCCTCCAGCAGGTCGCGCCAGGCGTTGTGCACACGGTCCCGCAAATCCGGATCCGCCGGGCGGGAGTAACCCTCCAGGGGATCGATCAGGTACGGGCGGTCGGCCTGGTCGAGGGGGAGAGGCTGAGGAGCCCGGCTGACGGGCACCCGGACAGGCGGCTGGGGCGGCGGTGCCGTACGACAGGCAACGCTCGCCGCCAGCAGGACGGCCAGAAGTGGAGCCGCGGCATGACGCCGGACTTCAGGACGCAGGAGGAGCCGCAGAAATCGTGGCGATGGCATGCTTGTAGATGAGGATTTCCTTGCCTTCGCTCTCGAGCACAACGGCAAAACGGTCGAAGCGCTTGAGGCGCCCCAGGAGATGGCGGCCCGTCACCAGCTCGAGAAACATGGTCTGCCCTTCCTTGAGACTCTGGAAGAGGTACCCGTCCTGAATGTTGATGTTGTGCTTAGCCATGACGCCCTCCCGAGACCCCTGTGCTTGGTGGCATGTTCAAGTACCTCCGGAATCTGACGTAATAGATCCTGGGCCGAAAACCAGGTCACATCCGGCTCTTTCCGAAACCAGGTCTCCTGTCGCTTCGCGAAACGCCGAGTGTCTCTGACGATCTCGGCGGACGCTTGCTCCAGAGACCCATTCCCCTCAAGGTAACGGACGAGCTGACGATACCCGATAGCCTGGAATGCCGGAAGACCGGGAGAGAGACCCTGCCGGAGCAGCCCGGCCACCTCGTCTACCCACCCTGCCTCCAACATGCTGGCCACACGGCCTGCGATCCGATCGTATAAGATGGCACGCGGAAGCGTCAATCCGACTCTGACTCCCGCAATGCCCTGAGCCCCAAAGGGTTGCTCCGAAATCCAGGCGGAGAGCGGCTTGCCGGACGCGAGCGCGACTTCCAGAGCGCGCAACGTCCTTTGCGTGTCTCCCGCCGTCAGCCGCGCCGCGGTCTCAGGGTCGATCCTCACCAGCTCTTCGCGAAGCGCTCCGCAGCCCCTCCGCCTCCAACCTCTGTAGCAGTATACGCCGCATCTGCGGATCAGAGGGCGGCAGCGGGCTCATCCCCTGGAAGAGCGCCCGGAGGTAGAGCCCGCTTCCACCGACCACGATCGCCACCCTCCCCCGCCCCTGGATCTCCTCGATGGCCTCGCGGGCGCGGCGGGCGAACTCACCCGCCGAATAGGCCTCCTCCGGCTCCAGGACGTCGATCAGATGGTGCGGCACCCTGGCGCGATCCTCGCGGCTCGGCTTGGCCGTGCCGACGTCGAGCCCCCGGTAAACCTGGAGGGCGTCGGCGTTGACGATCTCCCCGCCCAGGGCCTCGGCAAGGGCCATCCCCAGCGTGCTCTTGCCGGTGGCGGTGGGGCCGAGGATGGCGAGGACGGGGTTCATGGTGGACGTAAGGGTATCGTGATTCGGAGCTTTCCTCCGCCCGGACCCTCACCCCCTGCCCCCTCTCCCCTCCCTCCACCCACCCTGCCAGGGAGAGGGGAAAAGCAAGTCGAAAACAGAATCTCTCTCCTGCCTTTCTCCCTCCTCTCCCCGGCTGGGCGGAAGGAGGGCTGGGAGAGGAGGGCCGGGGAGGTGAGGGCCTACCGCGGCGCCCCGGGCGTCTCGATTCTCATACGGCCATTCTCCTGAAACCGGATGAGGATCTCGCCTCCCCGGTCGGTCCGCAGAACTCGGGCGCCGTGGTCCTGGAGGCGCTCGACGACCTCGGGCGAGGGGTGGTGGTAGAGGTTCCTGGGCCCCACGGAGATCAGGGCCAGGCGAGGCGAGGCGGCTTGGAGGAACGTTTCGGTGGACGAGGTTCGGCTGCCGTGGTGAGCCACCTTGAGAACGTCCACGCGCAGATCCCGGGGGCAGCACTCGGCGAGCCGGTGCTCGGCCCAGCTTTCGACGTCCCCGGTCAGCAGGACGCGGCGGCCATGGACCTCGGCCAGCAGCACGAGGGAACGTTCGTTGGTTTCCTGACTGGGATCGTCCGCCTCGGGGTGAAGCACCCGGAAGCGCCAGCGGCCCAGGGAGGCCCGGTCGCCCTTGGCGAGGAAGCGCGTCCGGGTGCCCGGGAGCGACGTCAACCGGCCGGCGCACGTGGCCGGGTCCCAGCCGGGGGCCATCCAGACCTCGTCAACGGGAAGATAGGCGCTGATGTCCACCAAGCCGTTGCAGTGGTCGCGATCGGGGTGAGTCATGACGAGGGCATCCAACCGTCGCACGCCCTCCCCCAGCAGGGCCGGCAAAAGGACACGTCCGCCCAGGTCGCCTCCGTCCCAGCCGCCGCCGTCCACGAGGATGGCCCGGCCGCCGTCGCGCAGGAGAATCGAGTCCCCCTGCCCCACGTCGATCATTGCGAGCTCGGGCACCTCCTTTTCCGCCCAGGGCCACGCGGCGGCGCAGACTCCCAGGCAAGCCGCTCCGGCAGCGAGGGCCAAGAGGATCCGGCGGCGGATCGGGACGAGCAGCAGGGCGGCGAGCCCGCCTGCCAACAGCCACGCCGCCCACGGCGAGAGCGCCAGGGGGAGGGGGAGCCAGACGTCCGGCGGCGTCCGCGACGGCCAAGCGAAGGGCGCCGCCAGCAGATTCAGGACGGGCAGCATCCCCGCCGCCCAGGAGGGTACGAAGAGCGCGACGGCCGTCCAGAGGAGCGAGGCCCCCAGCGCCAGCCCCGTCCACGGCACGGCCAGCAGGTTGAGCCACGGCGCCAGGGGAGACAGCAGGTAGAACCGGGGGAGCGCCCAAGGCAAGGTCGCGAGTTGGGCGCCGACGCTCGCGGCGATCGATTTCGTCAGCCAGGCCGGAACCGGCAGGTGGTGCCAGCGTTCCGTGAGGGGCGGCGCCAGCAGCAGAAGCCCGGCGGTGGCCGCCATGGTGAGTTGGAAGGCAGGCGACTGCACCAGGGCCGGCTGGTCGATCAGAAGCACGATCGCCGCCCAGCCCAGGGCATTGGAGGCGGCGGGAGGCCGTTCCGCGAGCAGGGCCGTCACCGCCAGGGCACCCATGACGGCGGCACGCACGAGGGCCGGCAACGGCCCCACGAGCATCAAATAGAGGCAGATCGACGCGAGGGACAGCAGGAGACGCAGCCGCCTGGGAAGCCAACCGGCCAGGAGCCAGACCACTCCCGCCACCAATGCCACGTGGACGCCGGAGACGGACATCAGGTGGTAGACGCCCGTCACGCGCAGCCCCCGTTTCCATTCCAGCGGGAGGTCCGAAACATCTCCGAGAACCAGGGCCCGGGCCAGCGCCTTCCCCGGCCCATCCTTGCCCATGCGGTAGGCCCTCTCTACCCGCTGCCGGATGGCGCCCGAGAGGCGCGCGACAGCCCCGGGAGGAGCTTCGAGGTCCATCAACAGGCGGCTCTTGATTCGCAGGCGCCACGGTCCGGGCGCGGTTGGAATGCGGTTCGCGAAGCCGGCGGAACGGGTGAGATACCCCTTGACCCGCAACGTCGAGCCAAAGGCAGGAGGAAGCTCCTCGGGATCGGGCAAATGGAGGATCACCTGGAGAGGCGGCGACGAAACCCGGTCGCCCTGGCGCAGGCGGACCAGCCGGGCCATCGTGGACCAGCCCTCATCGTCCGCCATCCAGTGTCCCGAGATTTTGACGAGGGCCTCCACGGGCCGCCGCCGGTCGATCTGGTCCGCGGGATCGCCGGGAAGGCCGAGCCGTACAGTTGCCGCCAGCAAGCCGAAGCTCAGGAAAGCGAGGCCGATCCCCACCTTCCGCCGCCAAGCCAGGGAGAACAGGCCCAGGAGGACGAGGAGAGGGATGGAGAGGAACGAGGCGTGAAACGCGAGCAGGGTGCCGGCCGCGAAGCATGCGGCCGGAAGGAGCATAGGAGCCTTGGAATCGTTCATCACCCATAAGACGGAAAATCCCGCTCGAATCGCTCAACTTTCTTTCTGCGTGAAATGCGGGAGGAGAGGGTGGGCTGCGGTTGGAGGACAACGCGAGCCCGGCAGGGCGTCCTACTCGTAGCCCAGGGTGCAACCCTGGGAGATTTGGGACGCCACCTTCCTGCGCGGGCTCCCGCCCGCCACCCAGGGTTGCACCCTGGGCTACGAGTAGGACGCCCTCCGGGCTCAGAAACCAGGAACGACCTTCGGCTCCGCCTCCGGCGAAAACAGCGAAAGCACCGGCAATCCCAACCGTCTCCGAAGCGCTTGGCGGCTCAGCCGGTCGCGGGAGCGCTCCAGCTCCTCGGCCGGCAGGCGGCCTCCGAGGGCGGCCAGGGTCTTCTCCACCGCTTCCCGGATCTCGGTTCGGCTCGCCTCGTCCAAACCGGCATCGGCGGTGTCGAGCATCTCGCGGTCCAGGGAGGCCAAGGCTTCCTCCACGTGCTGGGGATCGCCTTCGAGGGTGGTGATCCGGGCCTGGACCTCGGGGAAGCCCTTGGGCAGGGCGGCGGCGAGGGCGGCGAGACGGGGGCGGATCTCGAAGGCGGGGGCCTCGGAGCGCTCGCCGGGGGCGGTCAGCTCGCGCAGCTCATCCCAGGCGGCTTCGACGGCGGGGGCGACGTAGCGCAGGCTGGAGATCTTCCCCTTGGCGCCCCGCTCCTTGCGCTTGGCAAAGACCTCCTCCAGGGTGCGTTTCACGAGGTCCAGGGGGACGCCGTCCTGGTGCCAGCGGCGGGCGACCTGCCAGTCCGTGGGCGAGAGGAGGAGCGGCGCCCCTCGCAGCTCTACGAAGATCTCTTCGATGGCCTGGAAGTAGGCGTGGTCGGAATCCAGAGCGGTTTCCGAGACTTCAGCGGTTTCGCTCATAGATCAGCTTGAGGCCGGTCAGCGTCAGGTCCGGGTCCACCTCGCGGATGAACTTGGAGCCGGAGGCGATCAGGGGGGCCTGGCCGCCGGTGGCTACGATCCCCTTGACGCCGGGGATCTCGGCCAGCAGGCGCTCCAGGATGCCGTCCACGAGGCCGATGTAGCCGTAGTAGATGCCGGCCTGCATGGCGGAGGCGGTGTTCTTGCCCACCAGCTCGGTGGGCTTGCGGACGTCCACCCGGTAGAGGCGCGAGGCGTGGGCGAAGAGGGCCTCGGCCGAGATGCCGATGCCGGGGGTGATGATGCCGCCCACGTACTCCCCCGCCGCGTTGACCACGTCGAAGGTGGTGGCCGTGCCGAAGTCGACCACGATGACGGGCGAGCCGTAGCGCTCGCGGGCGGCCACGGCGTTGACGATGCGGTCCGCACCGACCTCGGCCGGGTTGTCGTAGCGGATGGGCATGCCCGTGCGCACGCCCGGCTCGATGAACAGCGGCTTCTTGCCGAAGTAACGGCGGGCCAGCCGGTCGAGGGTCAGGTGGAGGGGGGGCACCACGGAGGAGATCACCACGGCCTCCGCCGTCACCGGGTCGATCCCCCGCAGGGAGAAGAGCGGCAGCAGCAGGGCGCCGTACTCGTCCGCCGTGCGCTCGGTGTCGGTCGAGAACCGGAAGCTCTCGACCAGCTCATCGCCCTGGTAGACCCCGAAGACGGTGTTGGTGTTGCCCACGTCCACGAGGACGAGGACTCCGCTTCGGTTGTTCTCCTCGGAACCGGGCCTTTCCTTCTTCATCCCTCGATCACCTCGCCCGCGGCCAGGGCCACGGTCTCGCCGCCCCGGTCGAGCAGCAGCCGGCCCAACTCGTCGAAGCCCTGGAAAGTTCCTTCGGTCACGGCGTCGCCGGCACGGAACACGATCCTCTCGCCCGGCTGGTGGATGGACAGCTCCCGGTAGCGCGCCACGATCGCCGCGCGATGACCAGGGTCGCCGAGTTGGGCCAGCTCGGCCTCGACCCCCTCGACCAGATCCCAGGTGAGGTCTTCGAGGCTCACATCCGCCTCGAGAAGCCCGACGGAGGCCGCGTTGTCTGGCAGATCGGCCCCGTCGTGCAGGTGGTTCACGCCGAAGCCCACGATGGCCGTCGCGGCGGACTCGGCGTCCCCGGGCCTCACGGAGGCCTCGATCAGGATACCGCCGACCTTGCGGCGCTCGCCCCCAACCTCCACCAGGAGGTCGTTGGGCCACTTCAGACGGCAGGGGGATTCCGGCGGCAGGTGCTGGGACAGGGCCTGGCAGAGGCCAACCCCCACCAGCAGCGGCAGGTGCTGAAGCAGCGCGGGATCGGCCACCTGAAGCACCCGCGTGGCATAGACCCCCTTGCCGCGCGGGCTCGACCAGCTCCGCCCCTGGCGCCCCCGGCCGCCGGTCTGCTCCAGGGCCAGGATGAGGAGGGGATGGAGGGCCTGACCCTCATTCTGGTACTCGGTGACGACCGAGCGTGCGAGGGCGTTGGTGGAGGCCACGGAGGGAAGGACGACGAGGTTCTCCGGACCACGGTACCGGTTGTAACCGCGGCGCCGCTCCAGCCCTTCGACGTAGCGCTCGAAATCCACGCGTCCGATCTCCTCAGGAGCCCCTGGCTCAGGAAAGCCCCAGGCTGGACCGCAATGCCGCCTGCCGCTCCCGCATTTCCGCGAGCTTGGCGCGGCCGCCGTCGATGACGTGGGCGGGCGCCTTGCCCAGGAAGTCCGGGTTGGACAGCCGCTCCTCGGAGCGGGCCACGTCGCCATCGAGCTTCTCCAGCTCCTTGGCAAGGCGGCCTCTCTCCTCCTCGCTCATCTCCTGCTTCTCCTGCTTCTCGAGGCTCACGCCGATCTCGACGCCCGCTATCAGGTCCCGGCGGGCACCCTCGGGAGCGGCGCCGAGGGTCACGGTCTCGACCCGCGTGAGCGACTGGATCAGCGGCGCCTGCTCCGCGAGCAGACGGGCCACTGCGGGGTCCCCCGCGTCCAGGTGAAGGTCGAGCCGAGCCTTGGGGGGGAGCCCCATCTCGGCCCGCAGGCCGCGGACGCGGGTCACCACCTGGATGAGCGCGTCCATGCCGGCCTCGGCGGCGGGATCTTCCCACGCCTCCACGCGGGCCGGGTAGGGCGCCCGGCAGATGGTCTCGGCCTGGATGGCCTCGTGGCCGGGCAGGCGCTGCCAGAGCTCCTCGGTGAGGAACGGCATGACCGGATGGAGCAGCCGGAGGGCGCGGTCGAGCACGGTCACCAGCACGTCCCCCACCTGGGGGCGCGGGGCGTCACCGAAGAGCGCCGGTTTCGACAGCTCGATGTACCAGTCGCAGAAGTCCCCCCAGAAGAAGTGGTAGAGCCGGTTGCAGGCCTCGTCGAAACGGAAGATCTCGAGCTGCTCGGAGACCTCGGCGGCCACCCGTGAGAGGCGCGAGAGGATCCACCGCTCGGGGGCGGCGAGGCCGTCTCCCGCAGACACTTCGATCGTCTCCCGCACCCGCGCGTCCGCCGGGATGCGCGAGAGGGCGAAGCGGGTGGCGTTCCAGATCTTGTTGCCGAAGGCGCGGTAGCCGGCGATCTGGTTCCGGTTGAGCGGAATGTCCCGCCCGGGGCTGTCGAGCGAGGCCAAGGTGAAGCGCAGGGCGTCCGCGCCGTACTCCCCCACCAGGTCCGAGGGGTCCATCACGTTCCCCTTGGTCTTCGACATCTTTGCGCCCTCGGCGTCGCGCACAAGGCCGGTCAGGTGCACCACGTGGAAGGGGACTTCCTGGGTGAAATGGAGGGCGGTCATCACCATCCGCGCCACCCAGAAGAAGAGGATGTCGAAGCCCGTCACCATGACGGACGTGGGATAGAAGGTCTTCATGTCCGGGGTGGCGTCCGGCCAGCCCAGGATGGAGAACGGCCAGAGGGCCGAGGAGAACCAGGTGTCGAGCACGTCCGGGTCCTGGGTGAGCTCGTCCGTGCCCGCCTGGGCCACGGCCTCCTCGCGGCTGCGGGCCACGAAGCAGCGGCCGTCCGCGCTGTACCAAGCCGGGATCTGGTGCCCCCACCAGAGCTGGCGCGACACGCACCAGGGCTTGATGTTGGTGAGCCAGTGCTCCCAGGTCTTCTCCCAGCTCTCGGGGACCAGCCGCACCCGGCCGTCGCGCACGGCGTCGAGGGCCTGGCCGGCCATGCTGTTCACGTCGCAGAACCACTGGGTGGAGACCAGCGGCTCGATCGGCTCGCCGCCCCGCTGGCTGTGCCCCACGTTGTGGGTGTGCTCCTCGATCTTGACGAGGTACCCCCCCTCGCGCAGGCGCTCCACCACCTTCTCGCGGGCCGCGAAACGGTCGAGGCCGGCGAAGTCCTCGCCCGCCTCGGCGGTCATGCGGCCGTCCGGCCCGATCACGGAGATCCCCGGCAGGTTGTGCCGCTTGCCCATCTCGAAGTCGTTGGGATCGTGGAAGGGGGTGATCTTCACCAGCCCCGTGCCGAACTCCCGGTCCACCATGGTGTCGGGGACGAACGGCAGGCGCCGCCCCACGAGGGGGAGGAGGGCCGCCTTGCCGTGGAGGTGGAGATAGCGCTCGTCCTCCGGATGGAGAGCCACGGCGGTGTCGCCCAGCATGGTCTCGGGCCGGGTGGTGGCGACGACGATGCGCTCGTCACTTCCGTCAACAGGATAGGCCACGTGGTAGAGCTTCCCCTGGACGGTCTTGGTCTCCACCTCCAGGTCGGAGACGGCGGTACCCAACCGAGGGGACCAGTTCACCATGTACTCGCCGCGGGTGATCAGCCCTTCCTCGTAGAGGCGGACGAAGGCTTCGCGCACGGCTCGGGAGAGCCCCTCGTCCAAGGTGAACCGCTCGCGCGTCCAGTCGCAGGAGGCGCCCAGGAGGTCGAGCTGCTGGCGGATGTTGCCGTGGTATTGCTGCTTCCACTCCCACATCCGCTCCAGGAACTTCTCGCGGCCGAGGTCGGTCCGCTTCGTCCCCTCGGACTCCAGGTGGCGCTCCACCATGAGCTGGGTGGCAATGCCGGCGTGGTCGGTGCCGGGCACCCAGAGGGCGTTGTACCCCTGCATGCGCCGCCAGCGGGTCAGCAGGTCCTGGAGGGTGGACTGGAGGGCATGGCCCACGTGGAGCTTGCCGGTGACGTTCGGCGGCGGGATGGGGATGCAGTACGGCGGCTTGTCCGAAGGGGCCTCGGCGACGAAATACCCCTTCTCCGCCCAACGGCGCTGCCACGGCTGCTCGTAGCTCGCCGGGTCGAAGCGCTTGTCCATTTCCGGGGTCTCCGGGGTGCCGGTGCCGGCCGCCGTCTCCGTGCTCACGCTGGTGTCGCTCACTCCACGTTTCCTTTCGAAGCCTGTTCAACAAACAAGAAGGGAGCGGTGGTTAGCACCGCTCCCCGTTCGCCTTCGGTCCCACCGAAGGCCGATGCTACTCGACCTGGGCTTCCAGCTCGCGCAACCGTTCGCGGATGATCACCTCCGCCATGTCCGGAATCACTTCCCAGGCCACGTCCCGAACCGCCCGGTCGCCCAGCAGCTCCACCACGCGGCGGGCGATACGGTCCACGTCGTCGTCCGAGAGCTTGCCGTTGCCGTTCGCAGACGGGGGCGCGGCGGCATAGGACGCCACGGGTTCCGGCTCCGGCTCGGGCACGTAGGCAACCGCCGGCTCGGGCTCTGGCGTGCTGGCGGCGGCGGGAGCGTAGATGGACGTCGGGGGGACCGCCCAGGCCGGCTGCGAAGGTGCCAACGGTTCCGGCTCCGGCTCCGGCTCCGGTTCCGGTGCGGCCTCGACCGGCAGCTCCCAGGCGGCCGGTGCCACCGGCTCCTGCCACGTGGGCATGGCCGGCTCCGGCGGAGTCTCGAACACCGCCGTCGACGTGACGGCGGCGACGTTCCAGTCGAAGCCGGCCGGCGCGGGTGCGGGGGACGGCTCGGGTGCCGGAACGTCTTCAGGCAAATAGCGGTCCTGCGGAGTATCGTCGAACGACAGCTCGGCCGGGGCCGCGAAGACATCGTCCTGAAGCGCGTAGGCCGGCTCTGCCGGGTCCAGCGAGAAGACCGGCTCCTCCTCCAGCTTGTAGGCGGGATCCGGCTCCAGGCTGAAAGAGGGCTCGCGGTCGAACGGCGTGTCCAGAGGGGTCGGAACGGCGGGAGCGGCGAAGGGTGAATACGCCGGGGGAGCGGGCTCCGGCTCGGCCTCCAGCTCGAAGCTCCCCCAGGAGGGCTCGGCCTGGAAGGTGGGAGCCGAAGATGGCCCCGGCCCACCCGGCCCGAGGTCCAGAGGAGGCATTTCCAGGGGCGGCAGATCCATCGAAGACGGGTCAAACGAGGGCACCACCGGCATCACCGTCGTGGGCGGCAGCTGCGGCTCCGGTGCGTAGATCGGGAGCGGCGGCGGGACCGCGGCGATTGAGGGTGAGGGTGAGGGCGCCGCGGCGGCTCTCGGCCGGATCAGCTCCTCGACCCGCTGGAGCAGCTCCTGGGAGTCGAACGGCTTCTTCAGAAACGAGTCCGCCCCGCAGGAACGGGCCTGCCCCTCGTCGAACGGCTCGAAGGTGCCCACGAGGAGCAACACCGGCACGTTCGGCTTGAGCTGCTTGGCCCGGCGGCAAACGTCGTAGCCGTTGGCGCCCGGCATGTGCACGTCGGCGATGACGAAGTCCGGGTCGAGCTCTTGCAGCAGAGCGACCGCTTCATCACCGTTGCTCACGGCGCGGACCTCGTAGTCTTCGTCCATGAAGGTCAGCTCGATGACCTTCTGGATGGTGACGCTGTCGTCCGCCAGCAGGATCCGTCTCTTCATTCCGCCTCCGTCCTCCGTCGTTCTCAAAAGCTAACGTAACACCCCGGTGCGGGGGCCGTCAAATCTTTTCTCCGGAGAGAGTTACAGGGGACAAGGTGTTACGGGGACAGGACGGCGGCGAAACGGTCCTGCAGGTATTCCACGATGGACTTGGTGGAGGTGCCCGGAAGAAAGATCGCCTCGACCCCGGCCGCCTTCAAGCCCTCGATGTCCTGCTGGGGGATGATGCCGCCCGCGAAGACCAGCATGTCTTCCGCCCCCTGCTCTCTCAACAACCGCGTCACCTCGGGCAGCAGCACGTTGTGGGCGCCCGACAGGATGGAGAGGCCCACCGCGTCGACGTCCTCCTGCACGGCCGCCGCCACGATCTGCTCCGGCGTCTGCCGCAACCCGGTGTAGATGACCTCGAAACCCGCGTCCCGCAGAGCCCGCACCACGACCTTCGCGCCACGGTCGTGCCCGTCCAGGCCCGGCTTGGCCATGAGAATCCGCAGCCTTCTCTCGCTCATCGGGGCGGATTGTAACAGAGGGGGTCGAGCAACAGAGGGGGTCGAGCAACAGAGGGGATCGTCTCGAAGGGATCGGCCGGCATGGTATCGTAGGGACCCCGATGGTCCTCGCATGCTCCCATCTGACGGTAGCGACCGACGACGTGCCGAGGATGACCCGGTTTTTCAGCCAGGCGTTCGACGCGCCTCCCCATTTCGAGAACGGCGAGTTTTCCGAGTTCGTGCTCCCCTCCCGGTTTCGCGTAGCCTTCTTCAAGCCGGTCGGCGCCTCCGCCCGTAGTTTCCGCGCCTCGGCCGACCGGGCGGGCTGCGCGTTCGGGGTGACGGTGACGGACGTCGGCGCCACCTATGAGACCCTCGCCGCCCTGGCCGAGGCGTTCACCCTCCAGCTCAGCGGGCCCCCCAAAGAGCACCCTTGGGGAGAGAAGAGCTTCCTGTTGACCGACCCCGACGGCAACCGGTGGGAGATCGCCCAGACCCCCTCGGCCGACGGGATGCTCGTAAACAAAGACCAGGACTCATAAGAAATAAGCATTTAGAGGATAGACGGCATGGCCATCGCGAACCCAACCTCCGCTCCCGTCACCACCCCGGCGTACCCGGCCCGCTACAAGATCCGGATCGTCACGGCGGCTTCGCTGTTCGACGGGCACGACGCGGCGATCAACATCATGCGCCGCATCCTCCAGGCAAGCGGCGCGGAGGTCATCCACCTCGGGCACGACCGCTCGGTGGACGAGGTGGTGAGCTGCGCCATCCAGGAAGACGCCAACGCCATCGCCATGACCTCCTACCAGGGCGGGCACGTCGAGTACCTGAAATACATGCACGACCGCCTGATCGAGGAGGGGTGCGGCCACATCCGCATCTTCGCGGGCGGCGGCGGCGTCATCCTCCCCGCGGAGATCGAGGATCTCCAGGCCTACGGCATCGAGCGCATCTACTCCCCGGACGACGGGCGCGCCATGGGCCTCCAGGGGATGATCGACGACCTCCTCTCCCGGAGCGACTTTCCCACCGGCAAGGAGGCCGGGGCGCGCGACCTCGCCGCCGCCCGGGAGCGCGACCCCCGCGCCATCGCACGGCTGATCTCGGCGGCCGAAAACTACCCCAGTGACCACGCGGAGCTGTTCGAGGCGATCCGCGCCGAGGCCGCGCGCGCTGACCGCGCCAATGTGCCCGTCCTCGGCATCACCGGCACCGGCGGCTCGGGCAAGTCCTCGCTCATCGACGAGCTCGTGCGACGGTTCCTGCTCGACTTCAAGGACAAGACGATCGGCATCGTCTCGGTCGACCCCAGCAAGAGGAAGACCGGCGGCGCCCTCCTCGGCGACCGCATCCGCATGAACGCCATCCACAACCCGCGCGTCTACATGCGGTCGCTGGCGACCCGCCAGGCCAACCTCGCGCTTTCGAGCTACGTGCGCGACGCCGTCTCCGTCTTGAAGGTCGCGGGTTTCGACCTCATCCTCCTCGAGACCTCGGGCATCGGCCAGTCCGACACCGAGATCGTCGACCACTCCGACGTCTCCCTCTACGTGATGACCCCGGAGTACGGCGCCGCGAGCCAGCTCGAGAAGATCGACATGCTCGACTTCGCCGACGTCGTGGCCGTCAACAAGTTCGACAAGCGCGGCGCGCTCGACGCCCTGCGCGACGTGCGCAAGCAGTACCAGCGCAACCACAAGCTCTTCGACCAGTCCGTGGACGACATGCCGGTGGTGGGCACCATCGCGTCCCAGTTCAACGACCCCGGCACCCAGCGCTTCTACCGCCGGGTGATCGACCGGGTGGCCGAAAAGACCGGCGCGCCCCTCCATTCCACGCTGCCGGAGGTGTTCGGGGAGTCGGAGAAGGTCTACATCATCCCCCCCGAGCGGACGCGCTACCTGGCCGACATCGCCGACACCGTGCGCCGCTACAACACCGAGGCGGAGGCGCAGAGCCGCCTCGCCCACGAGCTTCCAGGTGGTCTCGGAGGCCCAGCAGCTCGCCCCCGAGGCGGAAAGCCTCGCCCAGAAGCGGCGGGAGCTGGAGCGCCAGCTCACCCCGGCGAACCGCGAGAGCCTGGAAGCATGGCCCGGCAAGCGCGCCAACTACGAGGGAGACGAATACGTCTACCAGGTGCGGGGTAAAGACGTCGCCGTCCCCACGCGCACCGAGTCCCTCTCCCATCTCCAGATCCCCAAGGTCGTCCTCCCCCGCTACCGCGACCAGGGCGACCTCCTCAACTGGATCCTGCAGGAGAACGTGCCCGGCGAGTTCCCCTACACGGCGGGCGTCTTCCCCTTCAAGCGCGAAGGCGAGGACCCCACCCGCATGTTCGCGGGCGAGGGCGGACCGGAGCGCACCAACCGCCGCTTCCACTACGTCTCCATGGGGCAACCGGCGCGCCGACTCTCGACGGCCTTCGACTCGGTGACCCTCTACGGCAACGACCCCGCGGTCCGCCCGGACATCTACGGCAAAATCGGCAACGCCGGCGTCTCCGTCTGCTGTCTGGACGACGCCAAGAAGCTCTACTCCGGCTTCGACCTGGCAGACCCCAAGACCTCCGTCTCCATGACCATCAACGGGCCGGCCCCCATCCTCACCGGCTTCTTCATGAACGCGGCCATCGACCAGCAGTGCGAGAAGCACATCCGCGAGCAGGGGCTCACGGCCGAGGTCGAAGAGAAGATCGCCGCCTGGTTTGCCGGGCGCGGCGTCGAAAGGCCCCGCTATCGGAGCGAACAAGGAGACCTGCCGCCCGGCAACGACGGCCTGGGGCTCATGCTCTTCGGCATCACCGGCGACCAGGTGCTGCCGCCCGAGGTCTACGGCAAGATCAAGCGCGAGACCCTGTCCCGCGTCCGCGGCACCGTGCAGGCCGACATCCTCAAGGAAGACCAGGCGCAGAACACCTGCATCTTCTCGACCGAGTTCTCCCTCAAGCTCATGGGCGACGTGCAGGAGCACTTCACCCGCAACGAAGTGCGCAACTTCTACTCGGTCTCGATCTCCGGGTACCACATCGCGGAGGCCGGGGCGAACCCCATCTCCCAGCTCGCCTTCACGCTCGCCAACGGCTTCACCTACGTCGAGTACTACCTCTCGCGCGGCCTGCCGGTGGACAGCTTCGCCCCCAACCTCTCGTTCTTCTTCTCGAACGGCGTCGATCCCGAGTACGCGGTGATCGGCCGGGTGGCCCGCCGCATCTGGGCCAAGGCGCTCCGCGAGCGTTACGGCGCGGGCCCCCGCTCGCAGATGCTCAAGTACCACATTCAGACCAGCGGCCGGTCGCTCCACGCCCAGGAGATCTCGTTCAACGACATCCGCACGACCCTCCAGGCGCTCTACGCCATCTTCGACAACTGCAACTCGCTCCACACCAACGCCTATGACGAGGCGATCACCACGCCCACCGAGGAGAGCGTGCGGCGGGCCATGGCCATCCAGCTCATCATCAACCACGAGTTGGGGCTGGCCAAGAACCAGAACCCCTTGCAGGGCGCGTTCATCATCGAGTGGCTGACCGAGCAGGTCGAGGCCGCCGTGCTCGAGGAATTCAACCGCCTGAGCGACCGGGGCGGCGTGCTCGGCGCCATGGAGACCGCCTACCAGCGCGGCAAGATCCAGGAAGAGTCGCTCTACTACGAGACCCTCAAGCACACGGGCGAGCTGCCGGTCATCGGCGTCAACACCTTCCTCTCCTCGGAAGGCTCCCCCACCACGCAGCCCGGCGAGGTCATCCGCTCGACCCAGGACGAGAAGGAGGCGCAGATCGCCACCGCCGCCGCCGTCCAGGAGCGCTTCCGGGACGAGCGCCCCGGAGAGCTCGAGCGCTTGAAGCAGGTGGCCATCCACGGCGGCAACGTCTTCGATCAGCTCATGGAGACCACCAAGGTCTGCACGCTCGGCGAGATCAGCCGCGCCCTCTTCGAGGTCGGCGGCCAGTACCGGCGCAATATGTAAACGGTCTGCCTGTAAAGCGGGCTACTTCAGGAAGAAGTGGATCAGGTCCGTCTTCGGCGGCTGGTATCCGAGCTGGCGCATCAGCGACACCACCTGCCCCCGGTGGTACGTCGAGTGGTTGGCCACGTGGAAGACCGGCTGCCACAGGGGGCGGACGATGGTCTCCCCCTGGTTCGTCCACACGATGTCCGCCGCCAGCTGCTCCTCGGTCAGGGAGGCGAGCAGGAACTCCATCTGCGCGGCGGTCTCGGACCAGGTGGCTGCCAGCGTCTCCAGGTCGGACACCGGGGGATCGCCGAGGATCGACTCCTGCCCCACGAACCGGGCCATCCACCGCCGTTGCGAGCCCAGGATGTGGGAGAGCGTGCCGAGCATGGAGCCGAAGCTCACCCCGGCATTCCTGGTGAGATCCTCGGGCGTCACCTCCCGGGCCGCGTCGAGCATCACGCGGTCCGCCCAGAGGGTGAACAGAAGCAGCTGCCGGGTCTGAGCGAGAAGTCCCATTCTTGTCGAAGTCCCTTTCACGGGCCCGCTCCCCTCCCAGGGGCGCAAGGGCGTGACAGAGTATAGACGAATGAAGGCCGAGCCTATGGCTCGGAGACCAGGACTGGCGTCGTGGTATCTTTGCGTGCATTGCAGTGCAATGCACCGGCAAGGAGGTTCACGTGTCCGACCAACTCACCATTCGCTTGCCCCAGGATCTGAACCGGGCCCTTGAAGCCGCTTCGACCCGCATGAGGCGTCGGCGGTCGGAAATCGTCCGGCTCGCACTGTCTCAATTTCTGAATCTTGAGTCCCGCAAGGAAGAAACGCCTGAAGCGCGCGTCCGCAACCTCATCGGTTCCTTGGAGACGGGAATCCCCGATCTGGCGGAAAATCACCGGTCGTATGTCCTCGAGTCTTTGAAAAATGGCAGGTGAGCTTCTGCTGGATACAGGAGCGCTCATCTCACTTCTCGACCGGAGTCAACCTCTTCACCGGCATTGCACGGAGCTCTTCGCACAGTGGCGCGGACAAGTGGTGAGCACGGAAGCCGTCCTCACTGAAGCAACCCATCTTCTAGGCCGCATCCCCAACGGACCAGAGACTTGCCTGGAGTTCTTTCTCTCGGGAGGCGCCACCCTGGTGCCTTCGAGCCTGGCTAGCCTGCGCCGCTGCAAATCATTAATGGAAAAATACGCTGACCAGCCAATGGACTTTGCCGACGCGACTCTCGTGGTGTTGGCTGAAGAGCTGGGAACCGACTTGATCTTTACAACGGATCAGCGGGATTTTAAAGTTTAGGGACTGCCCCGAAATAATCTATACAAGCCCATTTTTTTCTCGTGGGAAGAATAGTGTAGTTCCATTCGCCGTGAAAATCGTCACGTCGAAGGTCGAGCTCCGCTATTTCTTGGTCGCTGACCTTCCTGCCCGCAGGGTACCTTGCTGGGTCGAGCTTCGCCCGGACTGACAGACCCCTTTCGGTTGTGGTGGCCGCGATGAGACTCACAATGACTTCGTGACTGACCAAGGGCTTGCCGCGCCAGTTCTTGGTAATAAAGGAGAAGAGGCGGTGTTCAATCTTGTTCCATTTACTTGTGCCTGGAGGGAAGTGACTCACAGAGATCGGAATCCCCAATTGGTCGGCCAGACCCTGAAGCTCCACTTTCCAGAGCCGCACGCGAGCCCCATTACTCCCACCACCATCCGCTGTGATGAGTAACCGCTTAGCATTCGGATAACGTTCGCTCCCCATCGAGCTCCACCAGGATCGGATCGTCTCCACCGCGAAGCTGGAGGTATCGTGATCCACCCCAACGCTGACCCAGCCGCTGTTGGTCGCCAGGTCATACACTCCATAGGGAATAGCCCGGCCCAACTCAGGATCGACAAAGTCATGCACCTTGACCTTCTCTGCCATTCCTCGCGGGTGCCATTCGCGACCTCCATTCTTGAACTCACCCACCAACTCCTTTTTCTTGGTATCCACCGAGATGACAGGGTCCGATGTCGCAATATGTTCCCGCGCTTGCCGGTCGATGTGCTCGAACTGAGCGTCGCGGTCCAAATGATTGGATCCTTCTAACGTCTTCTGGTTGCCTTGAAGGCTAAACCCCAGATCATGGAGGATCTCTGCCACCATCCGAGGACTCGTCTGATGCCCCATGCGCTTCAATTCTTTCGCCAGATGCCGAAGGCTCTTCGACGTCCACCGCAGGGGAGACTCCGGATCTCCCCGTTCTCCTGGGCTGAGGAGCTTCTCCAGATCTTCTTTCAGCGTTGGATCGGTATCGACCGTCTTCTTGCGTCCTCCTCCCGGCCGCCTGATTCCACCAAACTGCGGAGCCGCTGGGGACTTGAGCTCTTCAAGGCCCCGGCTGATCGTGTCGCGAGACATTCCGGTGGCACGAGCCACCAGAGCGACCCCTCCATACCCAATGGCTTGAGCCTCCGCAGCGACCATCAGGCGGCGAGTCCTTTCATCGAGGAAAGGACTGAGAGCTTCGAACCGGTGCTGGATTGCATCTACGCTATTCATCCTCGGAAGAGGATACCACGAGATTGTGATTCGATGCCTACGTTATTCCGGGGCGCTCCCTTACCGTTCCAAGGGCCGCCATCCCTTCCAGATCTTCCCAGACCCCGCCAAGCTTTAAAGGCCGAGCCTATGGACTCCTGGCAACCCCGGTACGCGCTCACGGTGGAGATGGCCCGGAGCCTCATGGAGATCGAGGCCGCCTGGGCGGTCGTCGAGCAGATTCCCCTTCCCCCGGCTCTCCAGTCCGAGCTCCGCCGCCAGGCCCGGGTCCGCTCCACCCACTACTCCACGCGGATCGAGGGGAACCGGCTGACCCTGGCGGAAGCCGAGAAGGTCGTCGAGGGCAGAAAGGTCCCCCTCCACGGCCGGGAACGGGACGCCGGAGAAGTCCGGAGCTACTGGAAGGCCCTCCTGCGGGTCGAGGAATGGGCGGCCCGGGGAGACGGCCTCACCGAGGAGCTGATCCAGCGCCTGCACGCACTGGTCGAGGGGAAGGCCCGGCCCAGCTCCTATCGCGACGGCCAGAACGTCATCCGCGACTCCGAGACGGGAGCCCTCGTCTATCTGCCGCCCGAAGCCAAGGACGTGCCGGTCCTCATGGCGGGCCTGGTCGCGTGGGTCCGGCGAGCCGGCGAGGACCGCCTCCCTCCCCCGCTCCTCGCCGGCCTCGGCCATTATCAATTCGCCACGATCCACCCGTACTACGACGGCAACGGCCGCACCGCCCGCCTGCTCGCGACGTTCCTCCTGCACCGGGATGGCTATGGCCTCAACGGTCTCTATTCCTTGGAAGAACGCCATGCCCGGGATCTCGCCGCCTATTACGAGTCTCTGGCCGTCCATCGCCACCACAATTACTATGAGGGACGGGAGTCGGCGGAGGTGACTGTTTGGCTGGAGTACTTCCTGGTCATTTTCGCGGAGGAGCTCGTGTCGGTTAAGGAGGAGATGCTCCGCCTGCGAGCGAGGAGTTTGTCATTCTTCCAAGCTGGAATAGCTCACAGGGCCTGAGCCTTCGACGGATCACTTTCATGAAGGAACTGCTCAACAGCTTCGACCAAATCAAATATGATGCGATTCTGTTCTCCAGGCGTCAACTCATCCAAGGGAGCATCAACTGAATTAAACGCCTGATCTTCTTCCAGAACACTCTCGTGCTGACAACGAGAGACTACCAAAGGATAAATCTTCAAGCCTTGCTTGCGAGCGGCATCTCGTATGAGCGGAAGCTCCGTTTTTAGAATAAAGTCAGAAATAACAAACTTGGGGCCAATCAGCAATACAGCTACCCTCGCCCTCTCCAAGCCCTTCCTTATTTCTTTAGGCCATTTCGTCCCCGGTTCAATTAGCTTGTCGTACCAGAGGTCAATATTTTCGTCCTTCAACCCACTGACATGGGTAGTTAAACTGTTCAGCCACCCTGCGACCCCATTTTCCTTGTGAGCGTAGCTTACAAAAATACGCTGCATGGTCCGCAAGGCTGGCGATGTTTGCGAAGGAAATAGCACCACATTACCACCCACATTGCCAAGGCTTGTTGCCGTAGGCCCCAGACCTCTGCTCGCCTCAACATAATAAGAAGATGCAGCCAGTGCTTGCCACATAATCATCTGCATGATCTCTCTGTCTTCAGGTGTATAGAGAGATCCAGACTTCTTTTCAGAAATCATCATAACACCAATGATTTCATGCTCCGAATTAGATAACGGCACCAACAATTCGACCCGAAGCTGATCCAACAACTCCTTCTCAGCCCTAGGCAAGGCACCTATCAGGGTTTCAACCTCTACAATCTCACCATTTCTTTCTACGATCCGAATAATTTCCGTGAATCTGTCAAAGGCGACTTCGACACTCTCTGTCTCACCGATGCGCAGGAGCTTATATTCCCCTGGACCTTCTCCTTGCGAACAAACGTAGAGGGACTTAGGGTGGAAAAGCAATTTTGTCTTTGCCGCGATGATTTCAAGCAAGCGTGGCGTAGAACCTGCTAACCGGAGTTCCTCATAGAAGGTGAGCCCCGCTTCGTGTTGAGCAGAAACCTCTCGCCAGAGTACAAAGAGAATTGCCGCCGGATATGGCAGCAACAGAAAAGTCTCGACTCCTCCAATCCAAGACGGGAGAGAGATCTTCAGACCCTGTAGGGCAGATGTTGCCAAAACGTATAGCGCCCAAGGCATGATTCCGCACAGAAGGATCCGGGCTTCCTTACGGCCTTCTGGATCAGAGTAAAATAGCGCGGAACGACCGAGTAAAACCACCAAGCTAAATGACCAAACTGGGAACACAATGAAATTTAAAACCCTATCAAGCTCTTCAGCCGACCACGGGATAAAGTTCACTCCTCCAAGATTGGCAAGCTGGGTAAAACAAGCCAGAACAGCAAAAGTTATCCCGAATATATAGTAGCAGGCAATGACCCAGGCCCTCTTCATCAACCAAGGTTGCTGCTCAGGAAAAACCGAAGCGAGGTGTAGCTGAAGTCCAAACTGCAAGCCAGTCAGAAGGTAATAGGATTGCAACAGAACCAGTGAGAGCAGAGGTAAACCGATTGGGGGGAAGGCTGTCGTCGCCAACTCGATCGCTACGGCGGCGCAGAAGAGACTGAGCAAACTGGCGCGGAGAAATCCGGGCCTCCTTTTTAACGTCAATGCTCCAAGGACAAGATAAGATAGCGCAACCAGTAAGTTGAACGAAAACTTCATCCACGGAGCAGGAACTCCAGGGACTACCTCAAGAACCTGCTTTCGACCCTCTCTTTTAATTTCGAAGCTGGCGGCTAATCCAGACTGAAATGTCTGAGCAGCGGACTGATAGTCTGCCTCTTTGGCTATCTTGCGACCATCGACCGAGAGGATGACGTCGCCCTCGGAAAGGCCGGCACGATCAGCAGGAAGATTCGGAGCGACGGATGTGACTGTAAGCCCCCACTGCCGAGATTCTACTATTATTCCTATTTTTCGATCAGAGGTCGATTCAGCTAACCATGCAGATAGAATCATCAGCCCCGCAACGACAATTGCCATTCCCAACGAATACAGCAGCCAAGACTCATGCTTTTTCCTCATGACCTATACCTCCACCTTATCTTAGCTGTCTTGACTATCTTAGCATAAAACCACACTGCCACCCTTCTTCTCACGAGCCTGCAAGCCCGCCACGGACAAAGATGGAACCGCCGTAACGCCGAACGCGGCCGAAACAGTACCTTCCGGGGTCGCTTCGCTCAGGCTAAGAAGAGGCGTTGCGTCAGGCCAGCGGAGAGGGTCCCGCCGGCGAAGCGGAAGCCCTCCGGAAGCTCGACGCCAGGGCCAGAAGGGTTCTCGGACTGTTCACGAGGGCCGAGGAAATTACCGCTGCCGACGTTGCCCGCTCCCTCGGCCTCTCCGATCGCACAGCTCGTGATCGCCTGCGAGGCTGGGTGGAAGACGGCTGGCTCACGGTGGCCGACCCTTCCCGGCGCGGCAGGTCGTACCGTTTATCGGCGGTTTATCGGCAGGTTATCGGCGGTTTATCGGCAGAGCCCCCTCGCGACTAGCGCTCTGCGGCAAAAGCTTTCCGCCTCGCGGGATTCGCGCGCTGCTCCTCGGCTACATTCCCGCGGTCCCCGCCCGTCTTCCTGGCGGTGCGCCCCTTCTTCCCGCGAGTCTTCCCCATATATTTGCGGCACTCCCCTATATAGCCGGCGGTCAGGGGAGCGTGGGTATCCCTCTCGGCTATATGGACGGGCTGCGCGGTTATATAGCCGGGCTTTGCGGGAAGAGGGGGCGGAGCCGGGGGAGGAGAGGTGAGAGGCAAATCCGGCTTGGGACGAGACGTGGCTATATAGCCGGAGGAGAGGGCTATATAGCCACGCCTCACGGCTTCTTCTCCCGGAGGCTTCCCTATATAGGGGAGCTCCAAAATTATATGGCCGGGCTCCCCATGTAGAGGGGCGGGAGACCCGGCCATATAATTTCGCGAGAAGCTCATAGATCCGCGACAGCACTCCGTGGTGCTTCGCGGCATCCCGGCTACGGGCTGGCCGTGGCCCTCCGGTACAGGTAGCTGAAGACCTGGGGTGGGACCGCCGTGCTCCCTTCCGCCATCTGCGGCTTCGCCGAGTAGTGGCAGCTCTGGCAGTTGTCGAGGCTCCAGGTCGAAAACTTGTAGCCGAGGTAGGACTCCATGGTGGTGTTGACCAGGTTCGGGGTGTTCACCCTGAGCTTCGGATTCCAGTGGCTGTCGTTCGTGTTCAGAACCTCGCTCAGGCCGTTCGGAGCGGGATAGAGCACGTCGACCATCTCGTAGTGCTGCCAGGCGGTGCCCCGCAGCCGGGCCTGGTACCGGGCGTTCGCCCGCGCCACCGCCTCCCGGATGGGCCCGACCCGCGAGCAATTCACCGGCCGGTCCGGCGGATTGCGCGGGATGGCGTCGCCCTCGTTGAGCGTGGCGGGCTCGGTGACGGGGTTGTAGTGGACCGCCGGGTCCGAGAGAAGGGCGTAGTCGAAGCGGCCGGCGGTGTCGAAGCCGTAGGGGTAGACCGGCTCCCGGCCCGCCGCGCCGGGGTTGAACGAGGCGGAGAGCGGGGTGCCGTCCGGCCGCGTGGGAACCGGGCGCTCGGTGATCTTCACGTTGTCGACCTGCTCGAAGGTCGTCCAGAACCAGGTGCTCTTGCTTTTGGGCGTGTTGCGCAGGATGTGCAGGCCGACCAGGCCCAGGGTGACCGGCTCGGACACCGTGCCGTCAGGCTTCAGGTAGGCGGCGCGGGTGGTGAAATAGCGGTCGAAGAGGTCCTTCTTGCGGTCCAGGATGCGCCAGCTCGCCTTGATCTCGATGGCTCCCTGGCGGGCCCACTCCGGCAGCTCCGGGCCGCCGGTGGTGGGGAGGAAGACGAACCTCCCGGCATCGGTGTCCTCGACTTGCCGGCGGGCGTCGTAATAGCCGGTGCGGCGGAAGTACTCGTGCTCGTTCTGGTTCAGCCGGACTTCGAGGAGCACGTAGTTGCCGAGCTGGTCCACGACCGGATTGGGGGTGGTGGCCAGGTCGTACAGGGCCAGACCGAAATCCGGATTCTGGGTGAGGAAGTAGATCGACTTCTCCTCGAAGCCGCCGAGGACGGGCAACAGCCTGGCGGGATCGCGGGGGTCCCGGGTGGTCGTGAAGGCGAGCGCCGGCTGGTCCCACGGACCAGGGTCCGCGCCGTTCTCGCGGAAGACCTGCCCGGGCGCCAGATACGTCTGCCAGACCACCGGGCGGGACGCGGCCTCGCGGCTGGTGATGGAGATCCGCCGGTCCGGCTCGCCGCCGCTTCCGGGAGCTGGCCAGGGATTGTCCGCGGGCCAGCTCAGGGCGATGAAGGATTCCCATCCCAGCCGGATCCAATCGGCGTCGGTGGCGTCTCCCCCCACGTCCACCGGAATCCGCCACCCCGTGGACGGAATTCCCCCGCCCTGCCCTTCGAGCATGGGGCTGACGGCCAGGATGCCGATCAGGAAGAGCCCCGCGAGACCCGCGATCCATTTTCCAGCGTTCATGAGTTGGTTCCTCCGTCAGAGCGTTCTTTCCCAGGCCCTGCCACGGCGGGGCTGGAAATCCCAGCCGCCCACCTCTGATAGACTGCGCTGCTCAAATCCGGCGGGGGGTCCGACGACTCACGCCTTCCGAGGTACGACATGCCCAAAAAGACTTCGCTTCGCCTGCCCCTGCTTTCGCTCGGGCTTTCGCTTCTCCTTGCGGGCTGGGTGGCCTGCAAGCCCGCCGCGGACAAGGACGGGACGGCTCCCACGCCGGGCGCGGGCTCCACCGCCGCAACCGGGACCCCGCCGCAGAGGAGCCCGGCCGCTCCCGGACAGGCCCCGCAAGGCGCCACGTCCACGATGCCCGTGAACCCCGCGGATGCCAAGCCGATGGATGCCAAGAGCCTGCCGGCGGTGGTCGCCAAGGTCGACGGCCGCTCGGTGTCGCGCGACGATCTCCTCCAGGCCGCCCAGGCCGTACAGATCCGCCTCGCCCAGCAGGGGCAACCGGTCACCCCCAACGTGGGCTTCTACCGCCAGGTGCTCGACGAGGTCGTCGGCGTCCTGCTCCTGCAGAAAGACGCCAAGGCCTCGGGCGTGACCGCCACGGAGCAGGAGATCGAGCAGCAGCTCGCCGTCCGCAAGCGGAACTTCCCGGACGAGGCGACCTTCAAGAAGGCCCTCGCCAAGGCCGGCATCACCGAGGCCAAGCTGCGCGAGCAGACCGGCGACCAGATCGCCGTTCAGAAGTACCTCCAGGGCCGGATGGCCCAGGCCGGCGGCGTCACCGAGCAGGCCAAACGCGAGTTCTATGACAAGAACAAGGCCAAGATCCAGGCGCCGGAGCGGTTGCGCGTGCGACACATCCTCATCCAGTTCAATCCCAAGGGCACGCCGGCGGAAAAGGAAAAGGCCCGGCAGAAGGCGGCCGACCTCCTGAAGCGCGCCCAGGCCGGCGAGGACTTCGCCAAGCTCGCGATGGAGAATTCGGAGGACCCCAGCTCCAGGGCCCAGGGCGGAGAGCTCGGCTGGATGGCCCAGGGCCAGACGCCGCCGCCCTTCGAGAAGGCCGCCTTCGCCCTCAGAAAGCCCAACGACCTGAGCCCGGTGGTGGAGAGCCAGCTCGGCTTCCACATCATCCAGCTGGAAGAGCACGCGGACGCCGGTACCCTTCCCTACGACCAGGTGAAGGATCGCATCGGCCAGCTCATCCAGCAGCAGCAGGCCCAGCAGCAGGTCGCGGCGCGGGTGCGGGAGCTGCGGTCGAAGTCGAAGGTGGAGGTTTTCCTGTAGAAGGGGCCGCGTTGCCTTGGCGACCTCACCCCAACCCCTCTCCTAAAGGAGAGGGGCTTCAAGTTTGTCGGGTTTGTCTTTCTCTCCCTCTCCTTTAGGAGAGGGAGCCGGAGGGTGAGGTCGCAGGCCACTCCCCCGCCGCCCCCTCCCCCCCGTCAAGCGAGCGCGCCACCTTGTCCACGATCTCCAGCGTCTCGATCTCATCCCCGCCGGCCGCTCCCATCTCCTTGAACCGCCGGGCCGAGGGGAGGACCCTCAGCTCCAGCGAGCCGACGGCCTTGTTGTAGGCGTCGACGCTCTGGCCGAGGTTCTTGCCCATGGCGGCGACGTGGCCGGCGAAGGTGCGGAGGCGGTCGTAGAGGGCCTTGCCGAGGTCGCTGATCTCGCGGGCGTTCTCTTCCACCTGGGCCTGCCGCCAACCGTAGGAGATGGCCTTGCAGCAGGGCGATGAGGGTGGTGGGCGTGGCCAGAATGACCTTCTGGTCGACACCGTACTCGATGAGCGAAGGGTCCTGCTCCAGGGCGGCGCTGAAGAAGGTCTCCCCCGGCAGGAACAGGACGACGAACTCGGGAGCCGGCTGGAACTGGGCCCAGTAGCTTTTCAGGGAGAGCTTGGTGAGGTGGCTGCGGATCTGCCGCGCGTGATCGCGCATCTTCCCCCGGCGGCTGTCCTCGTCCGGAGCGTCGAGGGCGTCGAGATAGGCGTCGAGCGGCGCCTTGGCGTCGATCACGATGCTCTTCTGGTTGGGCAGGCGGATCACGAGGTCCGGCCGCTGCCGGCCGTCCTCGGTCTCCACGGAGGCCTGCACGCTGAAGTCGCAGTAGGCCACCATGCCGGCCATCTCGACCACGCGCTGGAGCTGGATCTCCCCCCAGCGGCCGCGGGTCGTGGGAGCGCGCAGGGCACCGGCCAGCCGGGCCGTCTCCCGCTCCAGGCTGGTCTGGGCCGTGGCGAGCCCCCGGAGATGCTCCGTCAGGCCCGAGTAGGCCACGGCGCGGGCGGTCTCGATCTCCTGGATCTTCAAGTCCACCTTCTGGAGCGACTCCTTGAGCGGCTTGACCAGGTCGCCGATGGCCTGCTGGCGAAGGTCGAGATCCCCACGGGCCGTCTCCTGGAACCGTTCCAGGGTGGCCTTGGCCAGGTGGAGAAAGCTGGCGTTGTTGTTCTGGAGCGCCTCGGACGAAAGGGCCTTGAAGGTGTCCGACAGGCGGGCCTGTGCCTCGTCCAGAAGCCGGATCTTCTCGGTGGCCGTCCGCCGCTCGTTCTCCAAAGTGGTCTTGAGGACCGCCCGCTCCTCCTTCAGCCGGACGCTCTCGCCGGAGACTTCGGTGAGCCGGGCTTCGAGAGCGCTCCTCTGCTGGCGCAGGATGAGCCAGACGGCCGCGGCTCCGAGGACGAGGGCCAGGATGTGAGTCAGGACGTCCATCGGCAGACCTCAGAATCTAGTGGCAGGAGACAAGCCTAGCACAAGATGCGGGGCCGCCCTGGGCTGAGGCGGCGGCCCACCCTCCTCGCCCTGGACTGAAGTCCAGGGCTACCGACGGTGGTCCCTGCGGGACCGCAGGGGAGGTCTTCGACGACGGACCTACTTCTGCAACAGGTGCCGCGCGATCACCAGCCGCTGCATCTCGCTCGTGCCTTCGTAGATGGTGGTGACGCGCACGTCGCGATAGAGGCGGGAGATCTCGTAGTCGTCGTGGAAGCCGTTGCCGCCGTGGATCTGGAGGCTCTCCTGGCAGGCGCGGTTGGCGGCTTCGGAGGCGTAGACCTTGGCCTGGGCGGCCAGCCGGCCGGCCTGGGCGCTGTGCTCCATGGAGCCCGCGTGGTAGGTGAGGGCGCGGGCGGCGGCGAGATCCGTGGCGATCTGGGCGAGCTTGAACTGGATGGCCTGGTTGCTGGGCGATGGGCACGCCGAACTGCACGCGCTCCTTGGAGTACTCGACGGCCAGCTCCAGTGCCCGTTGGTGGATTCCTACGGCCTGGGCCGCGATGCCGAGCCTGGAATGGTCGAGGGTGGCGAGGGCGATCTTCAGCCCCTGCCCCTCCTCGCCCAGGAGGTTCTCGGCGGGCACCCGGCAGTCCGAGAAGAAGATCTGCGCCGTGCGGGAGGACTTGAGCCCCAGCTTCTCCTCCGGCGGGCCGACGGAGAAGCCCGGCGCGTCCGCCGGCGACCAGGATGGCCGAGAGCCCCCGCTTCCCCGCTTCCGGGTTGGTCCGCGCCACCACCACGAACCAGCCGGCGAAGCCCGCGTTGGTGATCCAGGCCTTCTCGCCGTTCAGCACCCAGTAGTCGCCGTCGCGGCGGGCCGTGGTCTTCAACGCCCCGGCATCGCTCCCCGCTCCCGGCTCGGTGAGGCCGAAGCCGCCCAGGGTCTCCCCCGAGGCCAGCGCCGGCAGGACCCGGCTCTTCAGCTCCTCGCTGCCGAACTTGACGATCGGGCCAGCAGCAGACCGAGTTGGTGACGCTCATGGTGACGGCCACGGCGGGGTCCACCCGCGAGACCTCTTCCATGGCCAGCAGGTAGGAGAGGGTGTCCATGCCGGCGCCGCCGTACTCCTCGGGCACCATCATGCCGAGCAGCCCCATCTCCCCCATCTCCTTGAAGATCTCGATCGGGAAAGCGGTGCTCGCGGTCGCGCTCGGCGAGGCCGGGGCGGATGCGCTCCTCGGCGAAGCGGCGGACCTCGTCGCGCAGAAGCTCCTGGTCCTCGGAAAAGGAGAAATCAACGGCCATCGAGCGGTCTCCCCTCTTCAGGCCTTGTTGAGGACCCAGTCGGCGATCACCATCTTCTGGATCTCGCTCGTGCCCTCGTAGATCTCGGTGATGCGCGCGTCGCGGAAGTAGCGCTCGACGTTGTATTCCTTGGTGTAGCCGTAGCCGCCGTGGATCTGGAGCGCCTTGTTGGTGACGCGCTGCGCCATCTCGGAGGCGAAGAGCTTGGCCTGCGCGGCCTCCAGGGTGAACCGCTTGCTGGTTCTCCTTGGCCCACGCCGCCTTCCAGGTGAGCAGGCGGGCGGCGTCGAGCTCGGTCGCCATGTCGGCGAGGTAGAACTGGATGGCCTGGAAGTCCGAGAGCGTGCTGGTCGAACTGCTCGCGCTCGCTGGGAGTAGGCGAGCGCCTCCTCGAACGCCGCCTGGGCAATGCCCACGGCCTGGGCGGCGATGCCGATGCGGCCGCCGTCGAGCGTCGCCATGGCGACCTTGAAGCCCTCGCCGTCCTCGCCCAGGCGCCACGTGGCGGGGATCCGCATGTCTGTCGAAGGCCAGCTCGGTGGTGCCCGAGGCGTTGACGCCCAGCTTGAACTCGTGGGTGCCGTGGCTGTAGCCCGGGGTGTCGGCGGGCACGAGGAAGCAGGTGATCCCCTTGTGCTTCTTCGCGAGGTCGATGCGAGGCGAAGACGAGCGCGACGTCGGCGTCCGTGCCGTTGGTGATGAAGATCTTGTTGCCGTTGAGGACGTAGTCGTCGCCGTCGCGCCGGGCGGTGGTGCGCATGCCGGCCGGGTCGCTGCCGGCGCCGGGCTCGGTCAGGGCGAAGCAGCCGAGCTTCTGGCCGGCGGCGAGCGGGGTGAGGAACTCCTTCTTCTGCTCCTCGGTGCCGAACTTCAGGATGGGGTCGCAGACCAGCGAGTTGTTGACCGACAGGATCACGCCGGAGGTGGCGCAGACCCGGCTGATCTCCTCGATGACGAGGCAGTAGGAGAGGATGTCCATGCCGGCGCCGCCGTACTCCTCCGGGACGGCCACGCCGGCCAGCCCCAGCTCGCCGGCCTGGTCGAAGAACGAGCGGGGGAACTCGCCCGACTCGTCAATCTCCTTGGCCCGCGGCTTCGCGACCTCCTCGGCGAACCGGCGGACGGTCTCCTGCAGCAGCTTCTGCTCTTCGTTGAGCTCGATTCTCATGGTCTTCCTTTGTGAGTGGAGGAACACGACGTCCTCGGTTTCTCCGGCCGACAGGGCCATCACTCCGCCCCCAGGCCTGGCGGCCACCCTGAAGAAGGCGCAGCGCGGCGGCGGCTCCACCTCCCCCACCAGGGTCCAGGACGTGGGGTCATAGCGGCGCAGCCGGCCGTCGAGGACGATGTAGAGGATGCCGCCGCGGTCAAAGGCGAGCGAACGGGGGTGGGCTCCGGGCTCGAGATAGAACAGGGAGTCGAGCTTGCCGTCGCGGCTGAAGCGCTGCACGCGTCCAAGCGCGTAGTCGCTTACGTAGAGGAAGCCCTGGGGGTCGACGGCAATGAAATCCAGGTCGGTCATCTGGCTGGGCCCGATCCCCTTGGTTCCGAACCGGAACAGCTCCTGCCCGAGGACGGCCGGGGGCGGCTTGGGGGGATTGGGAGCGGCGAGGCCCGGGGCTCCGGCCAGGACGGCCAGCAAAAGACCGGCGGCGGCACTCGCATTCCTTGGCGTCTTTCTCATCGACGCGGAGGCAGGCAATCACTTGATGGCGGCGCGAGCGCGGGCTATGGACTCAGCCGCGGGAAGGAGCTGTGCACGCCCGCTCTCGATTTCCTCGACTCGCCGCTCAATCTCGACGGCCCAGGCCTCCTCTATCGCGGAGTCGTTGGACAGACTGGCCAACAGGCGATCCGCCAGCCGCGCCCTCTCTTCGGCGGTAAGCTTTAGAGCTTGGGCTTCTACGAACGCGAGTTGGCTTGCCATGTAGGTATGATACCGACTCCTCTTCGGGTAAGCCAATCCCGCGTCCTTTACCCGGCCCTCCGCTTGCGTCAGAATCCCGCCATGAAATCGACCAATGAGACGCTCCTGTACACGGAGACCGAGATCCGCAGCTTCCTGCCTTCGGGCTGGGACCTTCTGGGCAAGCCTCAGCAAGGCGCCTGGGATGCCAAGAAAAACCTCTGGCGCACGACCGTGCTCGACAACGTGGACTTCGACTGGCCGGTCGAGGTCAAGGCGGACGAGGCGAGCAAGCTGGGCCGCCTCGAGGCCTCTGCGGGCGGCGATGAACCGCGTCTATCGCGAACGGTTGGGGTAGAGAATACCGGTCCAAGCCCCGTGGCGCCACGACGGAGCCCCGTGGAGCCACGACGACGGTCCGGTGGCGAATTCCCGGCCCCGGGTTTTTGCGGACGGACCTACTGGCCGGCGGCGCTCCAGGGCGGCGTGACGCCGTTCATGCGGGCGTAGGCGATGGACTGGCCGAGGTGCTCGTGGGCGTGGGTGGCGACGATCAGCATGGCCTCGCGGACCGTGCCGTCGCGGCTGAACAGCTTGGCGGTCTTGTCCAGGTCGCCGTCGGGAACGGCCTGGATGGCCTGCAGCACGTTGTCGAAGGACTTCTTGAGGGTGGCGACCGTCTTGTCCTTGTCGCCCCCTTCCTTCTCGAAGGTGCGCGGATCGACGCCGGCCGGGATCGTGCCTCCCCAGAGGGTCGGCAGGAAGAAGTTGGCGCCGGAGACGTGGGCGAAGACCTCGCCCGCCGAGCGGACGCCCTCGGCCGGGCGCCAGGCGAACTTCTCGGCCGGCATCGCCTCGGCCAAGGCGATGAGCTTCTTCTGAGCGTCCTCGATCTGGCGCACGATGTCGCCCCGCACGGCGGCGGCGGCCTCGGCCGTGGCCTTCATCTGGATTTCCTTCATGTCCGGCTTCTCCGCCTGCATCTCCATGACCTCGGGCTTGGCGGTCTGGGCCTGGGCCGGAAGGGACATCGTGGACAGGGCCGCGAGGGTGGACAGCGCGAGGAAGGGGCTCGAACCGAAGATACGCTTCATAGGTTCTCCTTGTAGAAGTCAGTGGATGACGGACGCGCGAATTCTAACCTGGGAGCGGACCCGGACTAGAATCTCCCTCGTCTCTCGGAGGTGTCCGTCTTGAGAATGACCCTGGCCTTTCTGGGCAGTGCCGGACTGCTGTCGCTGCTGATCGTCGCCGTCGCCTCGCTCGGGCGGCGCTTCTTCTGGGTGCGCCAGCTCGCCTTCCCCCTGTACGTGGCGGCGGCCGTGGCCGCGCTCGAGGCGTTCACCCTGATCGCGCCCGGCTTCCGGCCGGTGGCGTTCCAGGGCGCTCTGGAATGGGCCTGGCTGTTCCTGGGGCTGGTGACGGTGTTCCGGCTGCTCGGGCTCTACCTGTTCGACGTCCACCTGACGGCCCAGAAGGGGATGCGCCTGCCCCCCCTGCTGCCCACGGCGGCCATGACCCTGGTCTACCTGGTGACGGCGCTGGTGACGCTGCGGCTGACCTTCCCGAAGCTCGACGTGGCGCCGCTGATCGCGACCTCGCGCGGTGACCTCCCTGGTGCTCGGCCTGGCGCTCCAGCCGATCCTGGGCAACTTCTTCGCCGGGCTGGTGATCAGCATCGAGAAACCGTTCCGCCTCAACGACTGGATCAAGGTGGGCGAGCTGGAAGGGCGGGTGGTGGCCATCACCTGGCGCACCACCCACCTGCGCACGCGGGACAACGACAACCTCGTCATCCCCAACGGCAAGCTGGCGGACGAGCGGCTGATCAACTACTACTTCCCGCACCCGGTGCACCTGGAGCATGTCAAGGTCTCGGCGCACTACAACGAGCCCCCCTACCGGATCCGCCAGATCCTGCTCGACGTGGCCGCGGCCACCTCCGGCGTTCTGGACAAGCCGGCGCCCGACGTCTACGTGCTGTCGTTCGAGCCCAGCGCCATCCTCTACGAGCTTCGCGTCTGGATCGAGGACATGGCCCTGGCCCACCGGATCGCGAGCGATGTGCGGGCCCGCATCTGGGAGGATTTTCGCCGGGCAGGAATCGACATCCCCTACCCCATCCAGACGCTGGAGATCGCCCGCCGGAAGCTCTCCCCGCCGGCCCCGCCGGCCCCGCTGGACACCGCGGCTGAAGGGAAAGGCGCCGCCCGGCCGGCGCGCCTGTACGTGGCCGAGGGCCCCGAGCGCGGCAGCGCGGTCCAGCTCGATGCCGGCGAGCCCGCGACCGTGGGGCGTTCCCGCACCTGCACGCTGCCGTTGACCGACCCCAACGCCAGCAAGGAGCACCTCCGCGTGGCCCTGGAGGACGGTGCCTGGGTGATGACGGACCTGGGCAGCAGCCATGGCACGCGGGTCAACGGCCAGCCCGCCGAGCGGACGGAGCTTCAGCCGTTCGATCGCATTACGGTGGGCGACACGGTTATGATCTTCGAGAGCTGATCTTGCCGATTTTCAAAGAAAAACTGCATGCGCCTTCCTGATCACCCTGCAACCATCGGTCCTTACAAGGTCCGCGAGCACCTCGGCAAGGCCGGAGGGTCCACGGTCTACACGGCGGAGGACCCGCGGGGGCGGTTGGTGGCCATCAAGCTGTTTCCGTCCCGCCTGACCGAGGATCCGGCGACCGTGGAGCGCTTCCACCGCGAGCTGCAAGGCGGTGGCGCCGGCCACCCATCATCCTCACCTGGTGGAGATCCTGGAGACGGGACAGGAGGGGGACCGCCTCTACCTCGCCATGGAGCTGGCCAGGGGGACCTCGCTCGACCGGGTGCTGAAACAGCGGCGCCTGACGCTGCCCGAGGTGTTCGCCGTCATGCGGGGGGTCGTCCGCGGGCTCGTTCACGGCCACCAGCACGGGGTGATGCACCTGAGCCTGACGCCACGCAACGTGCTGGTCTCGCCCGAGCTCGACGAGGTGCAGGTCTCGGACCTGGGCTCCTCGGGGTTCGAGTCGGCGTCGCAGAACCTGCAAGCCACCATGAGCACGGGCGAGATCCACCTGGGAGCGCTCTACTACCTGGCGCCCGAGACGCTGGAGGGGCAGAAGGCCGACGCCCGGGCCGACCTCTACTCCGCCGGGGTGATCTTTCACGAGATGCTGACCGGCCGCTCGCCCGGCCCCAAGTTCGCCCTGCCGAGCCAGATCGATCCGTCGCTCGCCCAGGACGTCGACGTCGTGGTGCTGCGCTGCCTCGCCCGCCGCCCCAACGAGCGCTACGCCAGCGCGGCCGACCTGCAGGCGGCCCTGGAGCGCCTGGAGGAGATCCTGGGGCTCCGTACGCTCACCGAGATCCGCGGCATCTCCCAGGCCGGCTCGCGTCTGGCCCGGTGGTTCGGACGGGGGCGGAAGGAGTAAGACGCTCCCGAAAGTACTGGCCGGACCGGCAAATCGATTAGAATAGGTTCACATGCTCGACACCGGGCTTGTGATTCTCACAAGCAACATCGCCCAGGCCCTTGGCGCTCTGGTTCTGGCTCTGGTCCTGATGGGGTTTCACCGCCTGTATCAGCGGCGGTTTCTCCTCCTCTGGGCCTGGAGTTGGGGGGCCTTCTGCGCTTCGCTTCTCGCCGGTTCGGCGGCCCTGCACCTGACGCCTCTCATGCCGGCGGACGCGCCGCTGCGCTTCGCGGCGTCGGTGCTCTCCATGGCGGCCGGGTACTGGCAGGCGGCCTGGCTGATCTTCGGCACCTGGGAGGTGCTCACCGGCAAGCTCCTGTCCCGCAGATTCCTCGTCTGGGCTCCGGTGGTGCTGCTCGCCCTGGCGTTCGCCACCATCCTGGGCTCTCTCCCCATGGAGCCCCGCTACCGGGTGATCCTGCGGGTGGGCATCAAGTGCCTGGTCCTGAGCATTGCCTTCGCTCTGGCCGCCTGGGGGGTCTGGCGGAACCAATCCCAGCCCCTTGGATTCGGGCGGCGGATGGTGTCCGGCGCCTTTCTCCTCTACGGGCTCCATCAGCTCCACTACCTCGTGATCCTCGTCAGCCAGCTCACCGGCATCGGCTCGATGAGCTACGCCGCCTACCTCGCGCCGTTCGACTTCCTGTTCCAGGCCCTGGTTGGCATCGGCATGGTGATCTGGCTGCTGGAAGACGAGCGCCAGACCGTCCTCGCGGCCTCCGCGCGCATCAAGCACCTGGCGTTCCACGACTCGCTGACGGACCTGCCCAACCGGAACCTGCTGACCCAATACCTCCAGGCCGCCGTGGACCGCGCCGCCGCCCGCCGGGAGCGGCTGGCCGTCCTCTTCCTGGACCTCGACCGCTTCAAGGTGGTCAACGAGTCGATGGGCAACCGCCAGGGCGACGACCTCCTGAAGGCCTTTTCGGAACGGCTGCGGCACAACCTGCGGGGGACGGACCTGATCGCCCGGGTGGCGGCGGACGAGTTCGCCATCCTCCTGCCCGCCGTCGAGACCGAGGGCACGCCCGTGCGCGTGGCCGACAAATTGCTGGGGATCACCCGCCTCCCCTTCGCCCTCCAGGGGCGCGAGATCTACCTGACGGCCAGCATCGGCATCAGCCGCTGCCCGGAAGACGGCACGGACGCCGAGACCCTGCTCAAGCGGGCCGAGTCCGCCATGTACCGCGCCAAGGAGACCCGCCGCGACTCGTACCAGCTCTACGACTCCGGCATGGACTCGAACAGCCTGGAGCAGATCTCCCTGGAGGCGGACCTGCGGCGGGCTCTGGCCCACGAGCACGGTGCAGCTCGAGCTGTTCTACCAGCCGGTGATGGACTCGGCCCGGGGGGGAGTGCGCGGCGTCGAGGCGCTGCTGCGCTGGCGCCACCCGGTGCGCGGCCTGCTGGCGCCCGGGGAGTTCCTGTGGCTGGCCGAGGTCTGCGGCCTGGCCAGCGTGCTCGACCTCTGGGCGCTCCGTACGGCGTGCCGGGAGGTCCAGGCCTGGCGCGGCTCGGCCGGGCTCGACCTCGAGCTGGCGGTGAACCTCTCCCCCGCACCTTCCAGCAGCTCGATCTGCTGAGCCGCGTCAACAGCGTGCTGGCGGAGACCGGGTTTCCCCCCTGCGCGCTGGTGCTGGAGATCACGGAGACGCTGGCCATGCAGAACGCCGAGGCCACGCTTGCCGTGCTGCGCGGCCTGAAGGAGCTGGGGGTCAAGATCGCCATCGACGATTTCGGCACCGGCTATTCGTCGCTTTCCTACCTGACCATCTTCCCCATCGACACCCTCAAGGTGGACCGTTCGTTCGTCCATACCCTGGGCAAGGGGCGCGGCGGCGAGGAGGTGGCCGCCGCCGTCATCGCCCTGGCCGTGAGCCTGGGGATCAGCGTGGTCGCCGAGGGCGTCGAAGAGGAGGAGCAGTCGCGCTGGCTCGAAGGCCTGGGCTGCGAGCGGTTCCAGGGCTACCTCTTCAGCCGTCCTCTGCCCGCCGGAGAGTGCCGGGATCTCGTCGTTCGGGGTGCCCTGGACGTCCGCATCGCGCCGGCGGCCGAGCGCCTCTTGAGCGCCTCTCTCTGAGCCCTCACCCTGCCCTCTCTCTCCCCGGGGGAGAGGGTTCTGGGCTTCAGGACATAGTAGGATCGCTCCGACGGAACGAGGCAGTCTTCAACAAGGGGGTTCTAAGCGTGGAATACCGGAATCTCGGCAGGAGCGGGCTCAAGGTCTCGCCTCTCTGCCTGGGCGCCATGATGTTTGGCAAGTGGGGCAACGCGGACCACGACGAGTCGCGTCCGCATCATCCACCGGGCCATGGAAGCGGGCATCAACTTCATCGACACGGCCAACGGCTACTCCGAGGGAGAGTCGGAGGTCATCGTCGGCAAGGCGCTACGCGGCCGCCGCGAGGAGGCCGTGCTCGCCACCAAGGTCTGGGCGCCCGTGGGTCCCGGCCCCAATCAGCGCGGGCTGTCGCGCAAGGCCATCCAGGAGCAGTTGGAGAACAGCCTGCGGCGCCTGGGGACGGACGTCATCGACCTCTACCAGATCCACCGGCCCGACCCGACGACGCCCATCGAGGAGACCCTCTCGACGCTTTCCGACCTCGTCCGCCAGGGGAAGGTGCGCTACATCGGCCTCTCGACCAACCACTATGAAGGCTCCGCCCTCTGGGAGAAGCGCTTCGCGGCCTGGGAGATCGTCGAGACCCTGTGGGCCAGCGAACGGCACGGCTGGGAGCGGTTCGTCTCCCTCCAGCCGCCCTACAGCATCCTGCGCCGGGTCATGGAGCAGGAGCACTTCCCCATGTGCCAGAAGCTTCGGCCTCGCCAACATCGTCTGGAGCCCGCTCGAAGGCGGCTGGCTCACCGGCAAGTACCGCCGCGAGATGGGCAATCCCAAGGACAGCAAGCGCGCCGAGACCTGGGTGGGCGACATCGGCCAGCCCGAAGTTCGAACGCCGGCTGGACGTCGTGGAGCAGCTCCTCCCCCTCGCCGAGGCCCGGGGGATCTCCCTCGCCCGCTTCGCCAACGCCTGGGCCCTTCGCCACCCGGCGGTGACCTCCGTCATCATCGGCCCCCGCACCCTGGAGCAGCTCGAAGACAGCCTGGGCGCCTTGGACGTCCAGATCACGGACGAAGAGGCCGCCACCATCGACAGGCTCGTGCCGCCGGGAACCTCAGCCCTATGAGCACCCTTATGACTCCAAAGCCCGCCAGCTTCGCCCCCATCCGCACGGCCCGCCGCCTCGACGGGGTCACCTACGCCGTGCGCGACGTGGTCGGCCTCGCCCGCCAGGCCGAGGCCGCCGGCAAGAAGATCATCAGCCTGAACATCGGCGATCCCTGCCAGTTCGACTTCCGCACGCCGGAGGTGGTCGTCGAGGCCATCGTCAAGGCGCTGCGGGACAACAAGACCTCCTACTCCGCCTCCGAAGGCATTCCCCAGGCTCGGGAAGCCATCCGGCGCGATGCCGAGGAGCGCAAGGGGATCCGCGGCGTCCGCGAGGTGCTCATCGGGCACGGTGCCTCCGAGCCCATCGAGCTGCTCCTCACCGCCCTCCTGGAACCGGGCGAGGCCGTGCTCCTGCCGAGCCCGGGCTACCCCCTTTACTCCGCCATCCTCGCCAAGCTCGGCGCCCGCGGCCTCTACTACAACCTCGACGAGAGCAACGGTTGGCAGCCCGATGCGGACCACATCGCGCGGCTGGTGGACGCCGGCACCCGCGCCATCGTGGTGATCAATCCCAACAACCCCACGGGCTCGGTGACCGGCCGCGCGACGCTCGAGGCGGTCCTGGAAATCGCGGCGCGCCACCAGCTCGTGGTGCTTTCCGACGAGATCTACGACCGCATGGTGCTGGACGACGACGCGCCCATGATCTCCACGGCCTCTCTGCGGGACGACGTCCCCGTCGCCACTTTCTGCGGCCTCTCCAAGGTCTGGCTGGGGCCGGGCCTGCGCATGGGCTGGTCGATCTTCTCCGGCCCCGAGGAGGCCCTGGCGCCCGTCCTCGAACGTCATGGGCAAGATGGTGCGGGCGCGGCTGTGCGCCAGCCATCCCGTGCAGTGGGCCATCCAGCCGGCCCTGGAGGGCTCCAACGAGCATCTGGTGGAAGTCGCCGCCAAGCTCCGCCGCCGCCGCGACTTGACCGTCGAGCGGCTCAACGCCATTCCCGGCTGGAGCTGTACGCGGCCCCAGGGGACCTTCTACGCGTTCCCCCGCTTCTCCCTGGGCGGGCTGCAAGACGTCGAGCTCGTTCGCGACCTCATCCTGGAGCGCGGCGTCGTCCTCGTCCACGGCTCCGGTTTCGGCCAGCAGGACTTCAACCACGTGCGGATCGTCTTCCTCCCCCCAGAGGACATGCTGGAGGAGGCCTACACGCACATCGCCGAATATTCGTCAAAATATTCGTCAAAATATTCGTCAAAATATTCGTCAAAATATTCAGAAAAATACTCCAAGGGCCGCGCATGAGCGATTTGAAAGGCAAGACCCTCTTCATCACCGGCGCCAGCCGCGGCATCGGCAAGGCGATCGCGCTCCGGGCCGCGGCGGACGGCGCCAACGTCGTCATCGCCGCCAAGACCACCGAGCCCCACCCCAAGCTGCCGGGCACCATCTACTCGGCGGCCGAGGAGATCGAGGCCGCCGGCGGCCGGGCCCTGCCCCTCCAGGTGGACATTCGGGATGAGGAGCAGGTCTACCGGGCGGTGGCGCAGACCGTCGAGACCTTCGGCGGGCATCGACGTCCTGGTCAACAACGCCAGCGCCATCAACCTCACCGGCACGCTGGAGACTCCCATGAAGCGGTTCGACCTGATGTGGGGAGTCAACGCCCGCGGCACCTTCGTCTGCTCCCAGGCCTGCATCCCCCACCTCAAGAAGTCGCCCAACCCGCACATCCTCACCCTCTCGCCGCCGCTCAACCTGGACCCGAAGTGGTTCAAGAACCACGTCGCCTACACCATGGCGAAGTACGGCATGAGCCTCTGCGTGCTGGGCATGGCCGAAGAATTCCGCGGACGACGGCATCGCCGTCAACGCCCTCTGGCCGCGGACCGTCATCGCCACCGCCGCCCTCGCCATGCTGCGGCGGACGTCGTGAAGCCGCGAGCAGCTGCCGCAAGCCCGAGATCATGGCCGACGCCGCCCACGCCGTCCTCACCCGCGACAGCCGCTGCTGCACGGGCAACTTCTACATCGACGACGAGGTGCTGGCGGCGGCGGGGGTGACGGATCTGGACAAGTACTCGGTGGTGCCGGGCGGGCGTCTCATGACGGATCTTTTTCTGGACTGAGGGACGAGCAGCTACGAGACCCTCCGTACGTCGAAAAGACGGCTCTCGCTGATCTCCAACTCTGCACGCGTGCGGGAACCCGGTCCGAAGCCGTCTTGCGTTCGAGTGAACAGCCATGGCATCACCACGCGAGATCGGCCGCTGGATCCTCCACGAGGACCAGAACGACCTCTATGAATTTCTGGTCGCCCTGGGCCTGATCGTCCTGTTCCTCGCCCTCCTCGTTCCCGTCCTGTGGCCTCTCGGCCACCTATCGCTGATTCCCGACCTGGCCCGGGGCTATGGCGTCCTGTGGCTCGCCCTCTGGGCCACGGCAGCCGTGATGAGACTCCTTCAACGCTGGTTCAAGGTGAACCTCTACGACCGCTCTACCCTCTACCTCATCATGGGCCTGATCACCGGCGCCTCCCTGCAGACGGGCTGGTCCGCTTATGCCGCGTTGGCGGTCCACCCCCTCGCCACCGAAGCCTCCACTTGGAGCGCGACTCTCCTGTACCTCGCCGGAGGGCTCTCCTGCCTGATGGCGTTCTTTGCCGTGTCCACCGTCTACCAGGGGACCCTCTACCGGCTGCTCAACCTCCCGATCGCCGGCCTCACCTTCCTCGCCTTCAGCCTCTGGCCCCAAGCCGGCGGAACGCTTTACGGTTGGTTCTTTCGGATCTTCTGAAGGAATCTGTCGGACTTCACGTTTCTGCCAACCCGACAGCCCCAGTCGGTAAGGCATCCGGCCGGAGGATCGACAGCCCAATGCAACCGCAAGATTCCACGCGAGATCCGCCGGACCCGCGGAAAACCTCGGCATGCATACCGACAAACATCCCGTCGGATAACACACCCCAGACCCCACCGCCCCGTCTGCTTATCCGACATCTGCCCGTATAAACCCTCATAGCCGCCACCCAATAAGCATCCTGAGGTGCCGTCAGGATAAGCCTGAAGACTCCGTGGCGACAGCGACGGCCCACTTTACCGTTGACGAAGATCAGGAACCAGCGTAGAATAGGAAAGTACATAGAATGAAAGAGATACAGACCTGTCTAGGTCTCGGTGTCTGCCGATATGGGATTCTGGCTCGGGGAGCGGGAAGGGTAATCTACAGGCCGCTGAGCAAGAATCAAGAGGAGCGATAAATAAGATGACCACCACTACACTCATCTTCGAGAATATAGTCATCGGCTGCTTCACTTGGACTTGGATGGCAGTGTTGTTATTTCGAGCCGGCGTTGTTACGAGAGAACATTTGGACAGTGCGCTGGCGAACCTGAGTGATTATCCTGCGCCGTGGGGCGTCTTGTTTCTCCTCTTGGTCTACCCAGTAGGCTCTATGATGAACACTCTGTGCTTTTTCCTGGCCAAACGTGTTTTCGCTGACCGCCAAGAGCGAATAATTCTTAAGCGGTTTGGCTTTGACTTACAAGACATAGCTCCTATCTCCATGTATGTAGCCCAACACGGGTCGGAAAGGCTTTACGCCGGCATCCAATCGTTCCTGTCGTTCAAAAGGATCTCTCGGGCAGCCGTACTTCACTTCTTTATCCTAACGTGTGTGCTGTCATCCTTTGGGACTGATCTCCTGCCGTATACCCTGCTTTCGGCTGGTATTTTTGTCATAGCTATGCCCGCATGCGTTCAGTCCTATGGTTTCAGAAACGAGGAACTCATGGCTGCCTATGGCATTCTTCAAGGAAGAGTACCGGCCCCGGCAACTGCGGTTTTGGCTGTAAACCCTGAGCCTCAGGCCACCTCGGGTGGCTCGCAACCTATACTGGAGGCGGCGGCTAACACGGGCCTCAACCGGACGGATACCGTGTTATCGCACGGTCCCGCCGGTTAGGCCGATCGGCGTTGGGCGCAATGAATTCTTGCTGTATGCAGGTAATATTCTGTTGCGGATATTAGGCAGAGCTTGCGATATGGGCCGAGCCGGCAGGCTCTGGCAACTGCATAAATCGAGGAGGGCGTCATAATGTCAGGAGACAATGTTCGACCGGAGCGAGTTAGGCGCTTCGCGAATTACTTTAAGAACTATATGGGTATTTCGACTATTGTCACGGCTGCATTGCCTATCCCCGCAACCCTGCTGCACATCATCCCTGTTTTCGCTGCGCAGGAGCGCATGTTAGCCGTTTATACCTCGTTGTTTTGTTTTCTCGCTCTGGCATACGTGTTCTACATACGTCACGTACTTGCGCGCTCAATGTTTAGAGGGCGACTGGCTTACACTGCGGTGCCACTTCTATTCATAACACTTGCAGTCATGTGCCTCTGCTTTTATCACTCTAGGCTCGATGCAGCGGTCGCCGTCGCGCGTGAGCGTATAAACCAAGAATCGGCAGAAAAGCTGAGCGGCAGTGGTTTACCCGCCTTCGAGCCTGATCGTGCGCATGTGCTGGCTTCACTCCCGTCTGAGGAGATCACTAATGGGGTGCAGTTATTGTTTTTATATATCGGCTTTTTTACCTTCGCTGAGTTATCGTTCGTAGTCATGGCGGTTCGCGAGTATATGCAAGATGTGTTAAAGTTGGACGAGAGCGCACTCTATGGTGGTCAATATTCCGTGCGTAGTTCTTCCTCACGCAATCCGACCCTGCGCGGCACCAGAGAGGGCACGAGCCGTGCCAAAGGCAATTCCACTGGAACCGACAATGTAGCTTCGCCCAACCCGGGGCCTCAAGCGGACGTCTGACGCCGCCGCTTAGGCCCAATCACGTTGGCCGTCACGAAAGACATGAGTAGTTATGGATAATGAGAAGCAGAGCCAGCGAGTGACAATCAACCTCGAAGAGCATAGGTCTGACGGGGCCACTTCTTGGGAACTTCCCCCTTGGGGGCATGTGCTGAGTTGTGGGGTATTCCCCTTGCACATGTTCATCGAAGACCAGTTCATTCCTCTCGGAACAGCCTTCTGTATAAGCAGGACAGGAATTGTAGCCACGGCGACGCACAACCTTCTTGAGGCTTTTAAGCATCATCCTCGTGGCCGTCGAATTCTACAAGAGAACAGATTCCCTAAGAGCCTTCACCTGAGGGAAATAGGTGATCCAGGGTTCTCGCTTCTCCATTCGCGTTGGGTAAGCCCAGAAAAATTTCAAGTAAACTTCTGGCCGCTCAAGGGCGCCAGCGGTTTATTGACGGAGGGTACTGATGACGAGCAGCCAACGGATTTGATCTTTGGTTCTCCTCGCTTCCAGGGTGAGTTTCCGTACTTGCCTTTGCCAATTAGCTTCGCGATTCCTCGAATTGGCACAAAGGTAAAGTGCGTGGGCTACTCTCGGACTGAGGTGCCTAACGGTGGAATCCCCGCCGAGGATCTTCGCCGTGGTCAGGTTGGAGACTGGTTCCAGCACTACCTGCATAGTTTTCGTGTGGTGGAAGGCACGGTTACGAAGATATTCACACAGGGCTTCGCGCGAGGTTATATTAGAGGTGCATGCTTTGTAATCGATGCCGAGGTTGAGCATGGGCAAAGTGGAGGGCCAGTCTTCAATGAAGAGGGTTATGTCTGCGGCGTGGTATCGGCCGGAGCTACAGGTTACTTCAATGAGCCATCTAGCCTGATATCGCTGTTTTATCCGGCGTTCACCACTGGAATCTCGTTTGGGTTTTCGATGGGGCCGGTGCGAATAGATGCCACTCACCCACTTTGTGCCTTAGTTGAACAGGGGAGTATAAAGACTGATGGTAGTGAGGAACTAGTTACTTTGGTTCCTGAAGGAAACTCTTGGCGAGTAGGCCCAATGATTCACAAGGATGACAGCGCTCACGTATTCGATGACTTTGGTGGCCACCAAGACGAGAGACCAGCTACGCCAGGGCCTGATGAATATTATCGACTACGGCGGAAGGAACCTGAGAGTGAAGAGTAGTGGAGAATGCCGGCCAACCCGGGGCCTCAACCGGACGGATACCGCGCTGTCGCGCGGCACCGCCGGTTAGTCCCATCAGCGTTACTGCCGCAGTTCATAGGCAAGTCCGCCGTAATGAGGTAAGTAGATGGCTGAGAGCAATCCAACCCATGAAGTGGAGGTCAATTTCTTCTATCTCCACTATCATGACGCCGAACAACTTGTGGAGTGGGCAGAGGCAGAGGACTCAAAGCTCAAGAGCCTGTATGCCCGTCATGCTCTACTCGCAGTCGTATTCGCCAGCGAAGCTCTCGTCAACCGCCTACTGAGCCGGGTTGCCCTGTCCAAGCTTGCTGCGGAAGGCGTCGAGAAACTCGGCATTCGAGAGAAATGGAGTCTAATTCCGTTCCTGGTAACTGGTCGGCCCGAAGACTACGGATGGCTTGATGTTTCAAGAGAGCCATTCCAGAGTTTCATCGAACTGATCAAGATTAGGAATTGGTTGGCCCATCCTAAATCTGGAGAGTATGTCGCCGCGGTTCATGACGAATTGTCAAGCATATCTCTCCTTGAAAATTGGAACTCTGACCAGGAAACGGTAAAAATCATTCCTTGGATTGAGACGTTGAAGGGTGGCGTGTGGAAGCAAACAAAGATACCTCTCAATCCATTTGAGTGGACAGGGCAACATGCCCGATCTGCTCTCGGAACCTTGGACTCGATCATCGAGGAGCTAAAGAAGGTCCTAGGCCAGCACCTGGCCGACAACTGGCTCTGGGAGATTGACCTCAAGAAGAAAACGGATAGCACGGTCTCTAAGATTACTGTAGATAGCTTGTGGGGTGGCTATACACCCAATGACAACTAACCTGGCAGGGGATTCAGTGGAACTCGCAGGCAAAGGTGGTTCTGGTAGGGAATCTAGGGCAAGAATCGGCTAACCCCGGCCTCAACCGGACGGCACCGCTACGCGGCGCCGCGCGGTTAGGCCCAAAGGCGTCGGCGGCAGGCGGCAACACGGCATTTGAATTTGAGTGAACTACGACCGAGCTTCATCATCTGTACTTGCCAGAAATCATCGAAGAGTAGCGTGGGAAAGAGGGGTATCTTATGAGTCCGAAAAGGTCTATACTTTACTTGCTAATCCTTGCGTCTTCGGCGCAGAACGTGGAAGGGGCATGCCGGACAGGTCAGCAGGTCACGGCGAACGGCATGAGCTTCGTCCGTATCTGCAAGGGGGCGTTCAAGAGAGTCTCGATTTATACTGATCCGTCAGATTCTTTTTACGAGCCGCCCCACGACGTAACGGTGAGCGAGTTTTGGATCGGAAAGTACGAAGTCACCAATGAGCAATTTCGGCGCTTTCGAACAGGTCATGATGGCAGGGCAGATCTGCCGGCAGTTGCGGTAAGTTGGTCGGAGGCGAAGGCATTCTGCGAGTCCTTGAGCGGTAATTTGCCTACAGAAGCACAATGGGAGTACGCAGCTCGGGCTGGTACGCAGACTCTCTGGTCCTTTGGAGACGATAAAAAGAAGCTTGGAGAATATGCCTGGTATGGTGAAGGTTTTTCTGGCAACCCTCATCCCGTTGGTCAGAAGAAAGCCAATCCTTGGGGGCTTCATGACATGCACGGCAACGTTAACGAGTGGGTGGCCGACTGGTACGGCTCATTTTCGGGAGATCCACTAATTGACCCAACGGGCCCGACCGTGGGTACGATGCGTGTGTATCGAGGTGGTTCCTTCGAACTCGGGGTTAGCGGTTCGCAGTCCGCATACCGGAGTTCGTACAGGCCGGAAATTCGGGAGAAAAGCCTTGGTTTCCGATGTGCGCGCCGTTCGATTCCCTAGAAACAGTTCAGGGCGATATGCCAAGAAGGGCAGCCGAACCCAGCAACTCCATCGGACGCTTGAGCTATCATCAGCGGCAGTAGCATATGGGCGGTCGTGGCTTCGAGCAACGGCGTTGGCCTTTCGCTGGCGCTGCTGAGTTGCGAAATTTTCGTGCTCTCGTTGAAGCCCTCGGTTGGGCTAACGCAGTCCGAGTCCTTCGCCAGTATGATCCCGGTGCAGGCGACTACACCGAGGAACGTCGATCCCTACTTCCTGACTGGGATGCCTCCACCCTGATCCAGAAGGCCAAAGAGTTACAGAAGTCTCGCGAGTAGAAGCTTTCCACGGCTGTCCCCGCCTTTGACGACGATCAGGAACCAGCGTAGAGTTGGCGGCCTGTCGATCCTCCCAAAGGAGAGCTATGAACCTGCCCCTGAAGCACCCTCACCGGTCAATCCTTGCGCTGTTCCTTCTGACGGGCTGCTGGCTTGCCTTTGGGAGCGCTCAACCGGCAAGAGCGGCTGCTGAGGGACCCTCCGAGGCCCCGGCTCTTGCCGCCTGCCAGCGCTATGCAACCCAGCATTATCAGCCGGCTTCCGTTCAATTGCTGGAAGACGACGTGAAGAAGGAAAAGCGGGAGGCGAAGGTAGGCAGTCAGCCGATCGGGGCGGTGCTTTCCGGCCAGGGCATTTGGAAGGACAAGACTGGCGGGCCGTCGGACGTCCGCTTTGTCTGCCTGCTGGACGGTTCTGAGAAACCCCTCTTTGTCGAGGTCTTGAAGGACGGGCCGCGGGATCCGGTGGCTGTTTGCTGGGACGGTTTTCAGGCCGCCGAATGGGGGAAGATGACAGACTGCCTGCAAGGTGCCCTGAAACGGGAGGAGGCGGCCCTGGCGGCTGCGCTGACCCAGGCCACTCAGCAGGCCGGGCAGTCCATGGACAAGCTTTCCGCCAAGAATACCCTGCAAGACAGCAACGTCCAGTGGGCCAAATACCGGGACAGCGAGTGCGATCGCCAGCAAGCCTTCGTGGCAGGCCGCAACCATCCGGATATTGGCGAGCTCACCTGCAAGATCCATAAGACGGCTGATCGGATCTCGGACCTGAAATTTGACGAGTAGGCAATGGGGGCGCAAAGGGCATGAGGCGCGTTGCATTGCTCTCGAAACGTTCAACCTAGCCGCACCCCCGCCCGGGCATCAATGCCCGGGCTAGTCAGAAAAGCCCCCTGAAGGGGACTCCAGCAGTCGGGTTTACCCGGCTGTTTTTGCTTAGCGCGGGCATTGATGCCCGGGCGGAGGCGCGGCTAGGTACACACTCTCCTGAGGAACTTCATTGGCAAGTTCCTCCTCAACATACGCTCGCGTAGCAGAGCTAAGGACGCTGACAAGGTAGAATTAACTTCCCAGGTCGAGGTTTGGCCTCCCAACTCCGAACCGTTCCCGGAAAAACGCCGCGCGCTCTTCTTCGTTTTCCAGGATCCTCTCGTGGCGCTCGCCGCCGTGGGTGGTGATCACTCTCATTCCGCTGACTGTCACGCGCCCTTCCGGCGTGGCCAGGGAACAGACGAGCTGACGGGTGAAGTGAGAGTCCGGCGAGGTCTGGTGGAAGCGGCACATTCCGGCGTAGTCCGCGTATTGGTAGGGTTGCAGGGTGAAGCGGAACTGAGGCTGCCAGGGCTCCGCGCCGTCTCGCCTCGAGAGGAGGAAGTAGTCACCGGCCTCCTCGATTTGGAAGGCTCGCGGGCCCTCCCACTGCTCTCCCCGTTCGTCCAGCCGCAGCGGATCGCGGAACGAATCTCCAAATCCGACGTCCGCGAGCCAGCGTTCCTCGAGAGTGACCAGGAGCGCCATGTGATCGAATTCGGGGCCGAAGGTGCCATCCGCCCTCGCCACGCCAGCCGATAGCAGGGTGACCGGAAACCCGAGGGCACGCAGCAGGGCCGCGAACAGCCCGTTGAGCTCGTAGCAGAAGCCGCCGCGCCGCCGCACCACCACCTTGTCGAACAGTGATTCGTCGTCGAGAACGATCGGCTCGCGGGCATGGATGCTCAGGTTCTCGAAGGGAACCGCCTGGAGGTGAGCCACCTGCAGCGCCCGTAAGGTCTCGGCGGTGACGGTCAGCGGGCCACGATAGCCGATCCGGTCGAGGTAGGCTTGAATGTCCATGCCGGAAGTCTAACGGCTCCGTCTAGAGATCATGACCCTTGAGGAATCGCCACGGAGGTTCTCTCGCAGTCCTCAAAGGGCGGGGTGCCGGCGTTGGCCTACCGGCACCCCTACTGAACGCGGGGCAATCAGCATTCGTATTGACAGCGCCAGTACCGCCCCAGGAAAGTCGTGCCATAGGGGCCGCCATAGTAGTTGTAGCAGGTGCAGCTAAGAGTCAAGGGTCTATCTGAAGTCCGCACCGCGCAGACTTCCCCCGCAACCACCGCCGTTGCGCGGATTTCAGATAGACCCTGCTTGAACGAAGCCGCGGGGGAGTCCGAGGGGGTGCCTATGGAGATTCAATCCGCAAGCGCCAGCCGTGTACCCGGGGACTGCAGGGTCGGTGGTGGCACGAGGCGGCCGGTCGTATCAGCAAAGGAGTCTGCGGAGTGCTCTGTAACACCGCATGCGGGCTCCGACGGCCCCGCCACACCCTGGGATAGTTCTGGATCAGCCGACGAGCAGGCATAGCTTCTCCGGTCTCGGGGCAAGCCCGAGTTGTGGCAGTCTGGATGGCAAAAGGGGCAAGGATCGGAGGAATCAAGGAGGTGGCCTCCCGGGAGGGTGGAAGCCACGAAGAGCCGGCAGAGTCTGGACAGCTTTCAGGCAACCCTGGCCACAGGCGGGACAAAGCGTCGGGTCGATGCCGGTGAGTTGCAGGACCAGTTCCTGCCAGGATGGCTTGGCCGCGAGGAGGGTTTTCGGCACCGGCCTGTGCTCAAGAAGCTGTCGACATAGAGCGAGGGTCTCTTGCCTATGGCAGTTGGCCAAGAGGCCATAGTAGCGGATGCGGACAAAACGATCAGGCAGGACGTGGAGAAGAAAGCGGCGGATGAATTCCTCGGCTGGAAGGCTCATCTCGCGTTGTTCGCCACCGTGAGCGTAGTCCTTCCAGGTGAAGACGACGTGATTGTCCTCCAGGCGCTGGATACGCTGATTTGTGATAGCGACTCGATGAGTGTAGCGGGCGAGGTAGGCCAAGACCTTCTCGGGTCCACCGAAAGGAGGCTTGCTGTAGACCACCCAGGATTTGGCGTAAAGCGCCGAGAGGAGACGGGCGAACGCCTCTTTGTCCTGGTAGTGAGCACACGAACCTTGGAACTTGAGTTGACCCGTCTGATAGGCCGACTTCAACTCCGCGAGAACCTTGCCTCGGAACAGGCGCGCCAGGACTCGCACCGGCAGGAAGAAATGTTTTCGGCTCCACACCCACCAAGGGCCGTCCACCGACAGACCGCCTCCCGGCACGATGCAGTGCAGATGGGGGTGTAGCGTCAGCTTCTGGCTCCAGGTGTGCAACACCGCCAGCACCCCGATGCGAGCCCCCAAGTGCTTGGCATCCGCGGCGATCTCCAACAAGGCCTCGGACGCGCAGCGAAACAGCAGGTCGTAGAGCCACTGCGGGTGAGTCAGAGCCCAGGGGTTGAGCTCATGGGGCAAGGTAAAGACCAGGTGGAAGTACGGCACGGGAAGAAGCTCCGAGCGACGCTTTTCCAACCAGCGCTCCTTGTCCAGGCTTTGGCACTTCGGACAATGACGGTTGCGACAGGAGTTGTAGGAGATCTTCTGCGCTCCGCACTGATCACACTGCCAGAGGTGCCCACCCAGAGCCGCGGTGCGGCACTTCTCGATGGCCGACAGGACGCGCATCTGGCCGCCCGAGAGACGACCCGGGTTCTGGCGACGAAACTCCGCGCCGTGAAGGCGAAAGATGTCGGCCAGCTCAAGAGCCTTGGAGGTGCTCACCCCGCGACGCGCTCAAGGATGCGGCGCGGGGAGGGGCAAACCAAGACTGTCCAGGGGGCTGGGTACCTTCGACAGAGCCGGCTGGCTGACGTGGGTATAGATCACCGTGCTCTTCAGGGTCTGGTGCCCGAGCAGAGCCTGGATGTAGACCAGACTCGTGCCGCGTTCGAGCAGGTGGGTGGCGAAGCTGTGCCGCAGGACGTGAGGGCTGACTCTCTTCGTCAGACCGGCCTGACGGGCTGCGGTAGCAACAATCTTCTGGGCGGTTCTCGGGCTCATCGGCTCACCCTGAATCTCGCCGCAAAACAACCAGCGTTGCGGCCGGTGCTGCCGGAAGTAGCTGCGAAGAGTTTCAAGCAGCCGAGTCGAGAGCACGGTGTAGCGCTCTTTGCCGCCCTTGCCCTCCCGGACATGAATCCTCATCATCGAGCTGTCAATATCCGCGGGTTGCAGGCTCAAAGCCTCGCTCAACCGCAAACCTGACGCATACAGCGTCATCAACAACGCCTGATGCTTGAGATTCGAAGTCGAGCTCAGCAGGCGGAGGATCTCTTCTTCGCTCAGGAAAACCGGGAGCTTCTTTTTTCTCTTCGGATAGTGAACCTTGCTGACCTCGAAGGGTCGGTCAAGCACCTGGGTATAGAAGAACTTCAAGGCGCAGATGGCTTGATCGACACCGGAGCGGGACCACTGCTTTTCCGTCGTCAGGTGCAGCAGGTAGCTGCGGATCTCCTCGGCCCCCAACCGCTGGGGCGAACGGCCGTGAAACTCAACGAACTTGCGGACGGCTCGGACATAGATCCGGCGGGTGACCTCACTGTAGCCCCGCAGTCTCAACTCCTCCTCCAACCGGCAACGCAGCTTGGACATCGCGTACCTCCTCTCGGGAATAGGATTCCCTCTAAGGGTACCGGAAAAGAGAAGAAGAGACCCAAAGGACGCGCCGAGCCGATCAGCGCGACCTAGACCCGAAGAGAACTACCGCGTAGCGGTTTCGTTCAAGCGGAAAGGCAAAGGCGACATTCTCCATCCGGCTACAGGGCGTCGAGCGGGCTCTTTCCCCCGGCCCTCCACGATTGAGCATGCGAATAGATCATCGTGGTCTTGACGCTCTTGTGGTTGAGGATCTCCTGGACCGTCCAGACGGTTCGGGAGCCGGGCCGCGTCTCTTTCCCCGAGGGGTGGACGGTTGGCCCGTTGGGGCGCGGGGCTGGCCCCGAGGGGCGGGCGGTTGAGGAGCTGGGGTGGGCGGTTGAGATGAACGGGCGGGCGGTTCGGGACCCGGGGAAAGCCATTTTCCCCGCGGGGCGGGCGGTTGGGGAACCGGGGCCACCCCCCCACCCCGGAATCTGGGCGGTTCAGGAAGCGGGGCCGACCGCCCACCCCACGGGGAAAATGATGCGGCCCGGCTCCCGAACCGCCCGGATTCCGGCCTTGGAGGCTTGCGAGGCGGGGAAAACCGCCTCAAGGCGCTCCTGAACCGTCTCAAAACTCTCCTGAACCGTCTCAAAGTCTACCCCAACTGTCTCAAGAGGCTCCTCGACCGCCCGGAGTGAGACGGTTGTGGGCAAGGAGGCGGGGCCGGCGAGGCGGGAGGGCGCCGCGAAGGGTGAGGACGATCGCCTGCCCGATTTCCCCTGAGGGCATCGAAGAGCCGGGGTGGGGAAAATCTGGGTTCCGGATCGTCGGGAAACGAGGGCTATTTCTGAATCCGATAGCAGGGATGCAGAAGCTCGAGCGGGGGATCCCCTGGTAGGGAGCGCGCAGGAGGGTTCCCGTGGTGGTGATCTTCAGGATCCCTTCCGAGGGCGGCCCCATGGGGCCGCCCCTACAGACGGGCCATTCCTATCTCGCCGCGAAGGTGTCGCAGCGCTTCATGTCTCCGGACTGGTAGCCGGCCTGGAACCACTTCATGCGGTCCGCGGAGGAGCCGTGGGTCCAGGTCTCGGGCTGGACGTCGCCGGTGGACTGTTTCTGGATGCGGTCGTCGCCCACGGCGGCGGCAGCTCCCAGGGCTTCTTCGACGTCGCCCGCTTCGAGGAGGTTCTTCTGGGAGGTGGAGTGGGCCCAGATGCCGGCCAGGCAGTCGGCCTGGAGCTCGAGGCGGACGGAGAGCTGGTTGGCGCTGTCGGGATCGCGCCCCTGGGCCTCGCGGACCTGGTCGCTGATGCCGAGGACGTTCTGCACGTGGTGGCCGATCTCGTGGGCGATGACGTAGGCCTGGGCGAAGTCGCCGGGCGCGCCGAAGCGGCTGCGCAGCTCGTCGTAGAAGGAGAGGTCGATGTAGACCTTCTCATCCGCCGGGCAGTAGAACGGCCCCATGCCGCTCTGGCCGGTGCCGCAGCCGGTGGAGACGGCCTCGGTGAAGATGGCGAGGCGGGCGGGGCGGTAGGTCTGGCCCGAGCTTTGGAAAATCTGCGTCCAGGTGGTCTGGTTGTCGTCGAGCACGAAGGAGACGAACTCGATGAGCTTTTCTTCTTCGGGCGAGGTGGGGACCGGCTGGCCGGTGGTGGCCGCGGGCGCGCCGCCTCCCCCTCCGACGAGGGCGAAGAAGTCTTTCTTGAAGATGAAGCTCAGCAGGAGAAGGACGATGAAGCCGCCGATCCCCATCTTCGGCAGGACTCCTCCCCCTCTCCCCGAGCCCCGCAGGTCATCGAGGTTCTGGCTGCGGCCACGTGAGGTCCAGCGCATGGGCTTGCTCTCCTGTTCTGGAAAAAGTGCACCTACGACCTCACCCTCCGGCTCCCTCTCCTAAAGGAGAGGGAGAGACAAGCAGGAACCGCCTGTCTTCAAGCCCTCTCCTTTAGGAGAGGGTTGGGTGAGGTCGCGAAGCGGCTTTATCTTACCGCCTTCCCAGGGCCACGTCCTAGCAAGATGCGGTCCAGGAAAGGGCGGAGCTCCCCCTACCCTTTCCGGGTCACCGGGCGACGAGGAGGAGATCGCGGGATTCCAGGGCGTCCCACGCGGTACCGTCGAACCCGCCGAAGGCTTCCAGGGAGTGGAAGCCGGCCTCTTCCAAGACCGATTCGAGATCCGCCCGCTTCCAGCCGCGCAGCCGCACCTCGCGAACGTGCGTGAGCTGGACGGGAGGATCGCCTCCAGGGCGCAGAAGGAAGGTCATGGGATGGAAGAGCACGGTGCCGTCTTCCTGAGGCGTCATGAGGCGCACGAAGACGAGCTCGCCGTCCGGATCGGGCCGGAAGTTGATGGGCAGCGAGCGCTCGCCCAGGGCGAAGACTCGGTCGTAGTTGAGGATCTGGAGGAGGAATGGCGCGCCAGGCAGGAGCCGCTCGCGAAGCCCGCGCATCATCTGAAGGAGATCGTCACGATCGAGGAGATGAGGCAGGGTATTGCCGAGGCAGATGGCGCCGCCGAAGGAGCCCTCGATCACCGTGGAGATCTCCCGGAGATCGCCCCGCACGAACCGTAGGTTCTCCGGCACCGGCTCGGAGGTGGCCTGCGCCAGCATGTCTGCCGAGGCATCGACGCCCACCACCTCGAACCCCTCGGCCGCCAGGCGCCGCGCATGCTCTCCCGGGCCGCAGCCAAGGTCGAGGACACGGCGCGAGGGTCCGGATTCGAGGACGCGCGAAAGCATGGGCCATTCGCGCTCGATGCGCGCCGGCCAGGCGATGAGGCGGCGGTATTCGACTCGGGCGTAGGGGTCGGGGGTTGGCATGGGATTGAGATTGTATCGAAAATTGATGCGGCGTACTCAGGTGCGGTTTTGATCGAAACGGTCTGCCCTTCGAAGAGACGCCCCGCCGTTTGTGGACCCGGTAAGTGCGTGGTAGAGGACTGGGGCGTCTCTACGGTACGGTAACGCCTATTTCTTAAGATTAAGTTACGGAGGCGTTGTTAAATCAACGTCACCGTAACCACATCCTTTGCGGAATAGCAACGCCGTACCGTAGAGACGCCCCAGTCCTCTACCGGGTATTTTCCGGGTCCTCAAACGGCGGGGCGTCTCCGCCGAAGGCACCGGATTTTCAGAAATGTTTTTGAGGATGGACCGGCACCAGCGCCGTCGTCGTCCCCACCACCCGGCAGCGGGCCCAGACCGTCCCCTCCGCCACTCCCACTCCCAGAACCTGAACGGGCTCGACGCGCACGTCTCCCCGGAAGCCTGCCGGGAAGAGGTCGCGGATGGCGTCGGCGGTTTCCTTGCCGACATCCGCAAGGAGGGGGGCGAGGTCGAGGCGGGCGCTCTTTTCCAGCCTTTCGCGGAGCTCGTTGCGGTTGAGGCGGTCCAGAAGGCGGAGGCCGAGGTCTCCTTTTTCCAGGTCGTATTGGAGGTCGGCGAGACGGAGGGATTTGGTGGCGGCGTCGAAGGTGGGTCGGCCCCGGAGGATCACGCGTCCGCGGTGCGATCCCCTTCCTTCGGTGTGGAAATCGAGGGCGAGGACGAGACGGCCGGCTTCGGCTTTGAGGGTGGCGGCGTCGATGATTCCCTGGCGCCCCTGGCGCGTACCGCTGGTGCGGAAGCGAAGGCCCTGGAGCGCGCGGGTGGCCACGCGGGCGAGGTCTTCGCCGGAGGCGGCGATGGGCACTTCCAGCTCGAAGCCGCCGGCCCGGGGGGTGTCCAGGGTGGCCAGCGTCAGGGGCGGCAGAGGCGTGGGGACGGGTGGCGCCGGGGCCTTCCCCACGGTGAGCGCGATGCGGCCGGTGATGCCGAGGCCGGTGCGGAGGGCGCCGTTCGTTTCCCCGATGGGGGCGAGGGAGATGGCGGTGGGTTGGAAGCGGATCCAGAGGTTGTCGCCCGCGCGGTCCGCGCGGCCCGCGCGGCGGGACACGTGGAGGTCGCGCCAGGCCGTCTCGGCGCGGCGGCGGAGACCGAGGTCCGCCAGAAGCTTGGTCGCCGCCTGCTTCAGCTCACGGTTGAGGATGGGGTTGAGGCGGGTTTCGAGGAAGCTCACGACGCGGACGGAGAAGACGTCGAGGATCTTGAGCTCGGCGCGGCCGAGGTCGAGTTGGGCCGTGGGCTGAGGGTCGGGCTGCCAATCGGTGGTGATCGCGGGCGAGGCGGTGCCGCGGACCCAGCCGCTGAAGTCGACGGTCTCCTGGACTGGAATTCCCCGCCCCAGGGGGACGGGACGGAGGCGGCCGCCCACGGTGAGCGAGCCGCGGATGGGGACGTCGAACGTGATTCTTCCATCCGCAAACCCGGCGTCGATGGGACCGCGATCGATCCCATAACGGTAGTAATCCTCGCGGAGCCCGGCGGTCAGCTCCTGTTGCCGCTCGTCCGCCATACGCGGCGGCAGGGCCGCTTCCAAGGCCCGGTTCACTTCGGCCAGGGGAATCTCGATGGGAAAGAAGAAGGAGGCGCTTCCCTCCTCCATCTCCATGACCGGAGACGTGGGAGAGACGGACGGCGGAGGCGGCGCTCCGGCACAGCCGGCGAGGAGGGCGGCGAAAAGCAACCTCACCCCAACCCCTCTCCTGAAGGAGAGGGGCTTCGATCCGCTGTTCACTTCCGGCGGCCCACGAGGAGCATGAAATCGCTCGGCAGGAGGCCTGAATCGATCAACGAATCTTCTGCCCCAAGGATCCCCTGGATCGTGCGCGAGATCTCTTCGGTCACCGGCCAGAAATTGTGCACGATGCCGTTGTAGAGGAGATGTTGGATCGTACCGCCGAGATTGCGGACGAGGACGATGTCGAAAAACCGCTCGAACAGAGGGACGATCTCGGCGGAGCGGATGGATTCGAAGGGGGAGACGGCGACGACCTCTTCCACGGTGGGGCGCCCTTCGTGCGGCTTGACGAGGCCCCAGCGGAGGCGGCGCAGGTCGTCCGGCAGGAGGTGCGTGAGGCCGGCGGTGATCTCCATCTGCCGGTCGGTCCACTGGAACTGGGTGGGGCCCACGAATTCCTCGAGGATGAAGAGGCCGCGGGGGGTGAGGGCTCGCGCGGTCTGCTCCATCACATGCTCCAGCTCCAGGAAATGGTGGAAGCTGTGAGCCGAGAAGATGAGGTCGTAGCGGTCGGGCTCGAGCTCGATGGCGTTGACGTCCACGGCCCGGAAGCCGCCGGGCGCGCCGGCCTCGAGGCGGCGGCGCTCGCCTTCGGCCACGCGGTCTTCGCTGATATCCACGCCTTCGAGGCAGGCGCTGGCGCCTTCGTTCCAGACGGCGAGGCTGCGGGCGGCGGCGCCGCACCCCAGGTCCAGGCTGCGGGCCGCGGGTCCGCCCAAGTGGCGGGAGACCCATTGTTCCCAGCGGAGGCCGTCGATGGCGCCGCGCCGCTCGTAGTGGGCCAGGATGTCGGGGTGGTCGAGCCAGGCGTTCATCTCGCCGCGGGCTTCGACCTCCAGGTGGCCGCCCCACTTGCGGCTCTCGGCGGCGGCGCGAGCCTTGTAGTCGTCGCCTTTCAGGTATTCGAGGAGCCGCTTCACATCAACCCCACCTTGGAGAGCACCGGGGCGACGCCGGAGCGCATGGTGTGGGGCTTCCACTTGCGCCCCCACTTGCGCTCGTAGTGGGCCTGGTTGCGCTTCCAGAGGGCCTCGTACTCCTCGGCGGAGAGCTGGCGGAAGGAGCCCTGGCCGACGTGGTGGATGTAGGCGTCTTCCGCGCAGACGACGCGGTAGCCGGCCTGGCGGACGCGCAGGGAGTAGTCGTCGTCCTCGAACATGCCGATGCCGAAGGCTTCATCCAACAGGCCGACCTCCTCCACCACCTCGCGGCGGGCGGCCACGCAGTACATGGCGGCCACGGAGAGGTCGAGGAGGCGGCCGGCGTGCTCGTGGGCCCGGCCGGCGGCGAAGGCGGGCAGGCCGGAGAGGTCTTCGTAGCCGGGCTCGACGCGGGCCTCGTTGCCGCAGAAGTTGGTGGTCGGGCAGACGAGACCCACGGAAAGGTCGCGGAGCAGGGGGCGGACGATGCGGCCGATCATGCCCGGCGGCACGACGGTGTCGTTGTTGAGGAGAACGATGATCTCGCCCCGCGCCTCCCGGATGCCGACGTTGTTGGCGGCGGGGAATCCGAGGTTCCTTTCCTGGAGAAAGACGCGGACGCGGGGGTCGGTGAGCGAGAGCAGGTAGTCCGCGGTGCCGTCCGGCGAGGCGTTGTCCACCACCAGGATCTCGAAGCGCGGCCAGGTCTCCCCCGCCAGGAGAGATTCGAGGCAGCGCCGGGTCAGCGGCAGGCCGCCGAAGGTGACGACGATGATGGAGACCAGGGGGAAAGTCTCATCCACGGCGGCGCTCAGGGTGGCGTGGCGCTCGCGCCAGTCGTTCTCGGCGGCCACGGCGCGGCGGCGGTCCCGGCGCGGGTCGTCCGGAGGCTCGGCCAGGGCCTGCTCCAGCTTGGCGAGGAAGTCGTCGTGGCCGTCGGCCAGGTAACAGAGAGCCTCGAAGGGGAGCAGCTCGGTGAGGCGGGGGGAGACCACGGGTTTGCCGCCGGAGAGGTATTCGTAGAGCTTGACCGGGTTGGTGGCCTCGGTGATGTCGTTGACCAGGAACGGGATGATGCAGGCGTCGAACTGCCGGAGGAGCGCCGGCATCTCCTCGTAGGGGCGCTGGCCGAGGAGGCGGACGTTGGGCAGGCTTTCGACGGCAGAGAGGTCGACGTCGAAGGCGCCGCCGGCGAGGACGAGGGTGGCGCGAGGAAAGCGCAAGGCGATTTTTTCGACCAGCACGCTGTCCACCCAGGAGGCCAGGGCGCCGTAGTAACCGATGACCGGTCCGGTCACCGGACGGTCCCCTTCTTCGATCGGGGACTTCGCCTCGGCATAGCGCCGGTAGTGCTCCAGGTCCACGCCGTTGGGCACGAGGGCGAGGCGGGCGGCCTGGCCGTCGAGCTTGTCGTAGAGGAGCCGGGCGGTGGCCACGGTCAGGTCGGCGCTCCGCACCAGGCCGTCTTCCAGGGCGAGCACGTCGCCGCCGAAGCCGGGGAAGTTGGCCCATTCGTCCATGCAGTCGTAGACCACCCGCCAGCCGTAGCGCTCGCGGAGCCGTGCGGCCAGGGGCGCCCAGAAGGGGATCTGCACCAGGGCGACCACGTCGCCCAAGGCGAGGGCCTGGAGGAGGTCACCGAGGGCCTCTTCGAGCGCGGCGAGGTCGGCCTCTTCCAGCCGGCCGCCGTAGATGTCCAGGGGGCGGAGGCCGCGCAGGGACAGCTCGACGGCGTTCTTGGCCTTCCAGGCCATGGTCCAGGCCGGGCCGTCGGGGGGCACGGTGCGGGAAGGCGAGAGGTAGAACACGCGGTGCCCGTGGCGCCCCAGTTGGGTGGCGATCTGCTGGGGGCGCTGGAAGCGGAAGTCCCAGTCGATGATCGAGAAGATGACCACGTCCCAGCGGCCGGCGGGCGTCCTGGGAAAGGACGGGGGAACCCGGCTCAAATCCGGATCCTGCCCGTGAGGCGGCGCGGCGGAGCCGGTATTGCGGTCGCCGGCGGGGGCCGCCAAAGTTGATGGCCCGGCCGCCTGTCCAGCATTGCCGTTCCCACCACGCTGGGGTTTGCGCGCAAGGCCCAGCCGTCGCCGCAGCTCCCAGTAGACGCTGGCCAATCGCCAGAGCCGGGAAGACTGAAGGTGCGCCAGCTCGCGGCGGGCGCTGGTGGCGTCCCAGCGCCAGCTCTCCAGCTCCACGCGCAGGTCGGACGCCTCCTGCTCCGCCGCCACGCGCGCCGCCGTGGCCTCCTCCAGGTCCCGGCGGATCCCGGACAGCGAGACCTCCAGGGCGGCCAGCTCCAGCCGCTGGCCGGCCACGGGCACGGAATCCACGACCTCGGCAGGCTGGTAGACGAGGAGGAGCTGATGGGTCTGCCACTGAGGGACCGGGGGGAGGATGAGCCGGTGGCTCATCCGCCAGCCCGCGACCTCTTCGGGGAAGGTGCCGCCATGAATCACGCGCCGGTGCTCATGGTGGGGCGGATAGGGCTCCAGGTAGGGAACGAGCACGAGCAGGCACCGCCGGGCACGCGCGGCCAAGCCCCGCAGGGCGGATACGGGAGCTTCGAGGTGCTCCAGGCAGTGGGAAGTGACGAGCAGGTCCGCCTCGCGGTCGAGCCCGGCGAAGTCCGCGATGAAAAAGTCGATGCCGGGATAGGCCCGGCGGGCGGCCGCCACGGCCGAGGGGCTGAAGTCGAAGCCGCTCACCCGGGAGCGCGGAAACGCTTCAGCGAGCACGGCGGTGCCGTCGCCCATGGCACAGCCGCAGTCGAGGATCGACCACCCCTGAGCGGCGATCTCCTCGTGCAGGGCGGCGGGCAGATACTTGACCAGCAGATCCATGAACGTCCTGGACTGCTCGCGGCCGCCCAGGGCGCCCCAGTCCTCAGAAAAGCGCCGGTCCCAGTAGCTTTTCGAGTTGACTGGAACGGAGGCCTCCTCACTCATCCGCTGAATCGCTCTCCCGCTTGAATGGCCGCGACGATATGCCAGTTTCCCAACCTCGTCAACGAGGCCGGGAATTCCAGGGGAGGGAAAAGGGACCGGCCCGGCGCGCTCGCCCGGCCGGTCCCCGGCTCCTTTCACGCTCGGCGGCGGAGCGCCGCGGCCCCGGCGCCCGCCAGGAGCAGGGCCAGGAGGGCGAGGCCCAGGCCGTCCAGGGCCGGGATCCCCGGCACCGGCAAGGCGGCGATGGCCGGAGCGAGGAAGACCGTGGGATCCTCCCGGCCCGCAGCCACCGCGGGATCGTCCGTCACGCCGGACGACTCGCTGACGCCGTCGCCGTCCCGGTCGAAGGCCACGGTGCCCTGGTTGGACACCGGCTGCCCGGCGGGCGTGCCGGGAACGAGGGCGGCCAGCACCGTGATCGTCACCGAGCCCAGGGCCGGAATCGAGCCGTTCCAGGCCACGGTATTCACGGCTGGAGAGGAGGCCGTGCCCGCGGTGGCGCCGGCCGAGAGGAGGGCGAGCTCCGGCGGCAGGACGTCGCGGAGCTCGTCGCCGGGATTGTCCCGCTGCTCATTGGGGCCGGCGTTCGAGAGCACGATGGTGTAGCGGACCGTCCCATCCTCCATCACCGCCACCGACTTGGTGGCGAAGATCTCGGCGGGCGAGAGCACCGTGGTGGTGGCCGTGGCGACGGTGTCCCCCGGCCTCCTGTCCACGGTATCGGCCGTCACCATGCCGGTGTTGACGACCTGGGAGCCCAGGACGGCCGCGGGGTCCACCCGCACCACGAGCGTGAACACCGCCGTGCCGGGCGGAAAAAGGGCGATGCCGCACGAGACCGTGCCGCCGGCTCCCACGCCCGGGGACGAGCAGGTCCAGCCGCCCGGGGCCGCGAGCGACCGGAACGTGGTGCCGGCCGGCAGCGGATCGGTCAGAAGAAGATTGACCACGTCGTCCGGCCCTTCGCTGCTGACCTCGATGCTGTAGGCCAGGTCCGCGCCCGGCGACACCGGGTCGGGAGCGTCGAGCTTGAACAGCGAGTAGTCGGCCCCCGGGGACTGGGCGAGGGCCGGGGCGGCAAGGGCCAGGCCCAGGAGAAGGGCGCAGCACGGTCTGGAGAGTCTCATCGTGGTACCTGCTTTCCGGGAAGAGCCTAGAGTCTAACCGAGCCGGGGGGATCAGCGGTAGCCGGCCGCCTGCAGCTCGAACAGCTCGGCGTAGCGCCCGCCCTGCGTGAGCAGCTCCTCGTGGGTGCCCATGGCCTCGATCTCCCCCTTGGCCAGGACCAGCACGCGGTCCGCCATGCGCACGCTGGAGAAGCGGTGGGAGATGAGCACGGCGGTCTTCCCCTCGCTCAGCTCCTTGAAGCGCTGGAAGACCTCGAACTCCGAGCGGGCGTCGAGCGCCGCCGTGGGCTCGTCGAGAATCAGCAACTGGGCGTCCCGCATGTAGGCGCGGGCGATGGCCACCTTCTGCCACTCGCCCCCCGAAAGGTCCACGCCGGTGCGGAAGCGCTTGCCGATCACCTGCTCGTACCTCCGCGGGAGCTTCTCGATCACCTCGTCCGCCAGGCTGCGCTCGGCGGCGGCCACGATACGGGCGTGGTCGTCGCGGGCCTCGATGCGCCCCACCGCGATGTTCTCGGCGGCGGTCATGTGGTAGCGCACGAAGTCCTGGAAGATCACGCCGACGTTGGCCCGCAGGTCGTCGAGGCCGTATTCGCGCAGATCGAAGCCGTCGAGCAGAATACGCCCCTCGTCCGGATCGTAAAGGCGCGCCAGCAGCTTCACCAGGGTCGTCTTGCCCGCGCCGTTCTCCCCCACCAGGGCGAGAACCTCGCCGGCCCGCAGCTGGAAGCTCAGGTTGCGCACGGCCCAGCGCTCGGCGCCGGGGTAGCGGAAACCCACCCCCTCGAAGGTGAGGCCCTGGCGGATGGGGACCGGGAACGGCCGCGGATTTTCCGGCGAGACGATCTCGGGCTCGATCTCGAAGAAGGAAAAGAGGTCGTCCAGGTAGAGCGCCTGCCCCGCCACCTGGGAGAAGCGGATCAGCAGCCCTTCGAGCAGGTTCCGCAGGCGGCGGAACGAGCCGGCCAGGAACGTCAGGTCGCCGATGCTGAACTCGCCCCGCAGCGTGCGCCAGGTGATGAAGGCGTAGGCCACGTAGTAGCCCACCGTGCCCACGGCGGTGAACAGGCCGCCCCAGCCGGCCCGGCGGGCCGCGAGCCGCCGGTTCCCCTCGTAAAAAGCCGCCGCCAGCTCGCGGTAGCGTTCGATGAGGAAGGCGTTCAAGCCGAAGATCTTCACTTCCTTGGCGGTCTCGACGCTGGCGCCCGTCTGGCGCACGTAGTCGAGCTCGCGCCGCTGGGGGGTCCGCGCGTAGTCGAGCGAATAGCTCTGGGCGTTGAAGTGCGCCTCGCCGAGGAACGCCGGCACCAGGGCCACCAGCAGCAGCGCGATGAGCCAGGGGGCATAAACCGCCAAGCCGGTGGCGAAGCTGACGATGGTCACCATGTCCTGCGCCTGGTCGAAGAGCTGGCCCATCAAGGTCATGCGCCCCATGGTCTGCCGGCGGGCGCGGTCGAGCCGGTCCTGGAGGTCGCTGTCCTCGAAGTCCTCCAGATCCAGGGTGGCCGCATGCTCCATCAGGCGCACGCTGGTGACGTTGGTGAGCCTTTCAGAGAGGAGGGAGTCGATCAGGGAGACCACGCGCCCCAGCACGTCCGCCAGCACCGCCAGGCCGAATTCGAACACCAGGAGCCAGCCAAGGTGGGCCAGAAGGCCGCTCGCCATCCAGTCCCGCAGGCCGGCAGGGGCACCCGAGGTGCCGGCCAGCCGCACCACCTCGTCGATGATCAGCTTGCCCACGTAGAGGGTGGCCACCGGCAGGAGAGCGCGGACGAGGCGCAGCGCCAGGTTGGCCACGGTGAGGGCGGGGCTGGTCTCCCACACCAGCTTCAGGAACGGCGGCAGGTTGCGCAGGGCGCCGAAGCGCTCGCGCAGGGAGCGCGGAGGCGCCAGCGGATTCCCGCCGCCCGGCCCCCCGCTCCCGCCGCTCCCGCCGGTCGCCGGCCCCCCCCGCCCGCCCATGGTGTACTGCCTCGGCATCGGTTATCTGCTTTCTCTGCTCGAAGCCTGAATCGCCCGGGCCAGCCGCTCCAGATCCCGCCGCTTCATGCCCGAATGGACGGGAAGATAGAAAAGGCGTGAGAACGCCCGCCGCGCGTGAGCCGGCTCCGTCTCGGGCCGGTCCGCGGGCGGCTCGACCACGCAGAGGCTGGAAGCGCCCCGCGTCGCGTCGAAGCCGCTCCCCCACAGGGATGAAATCAACAAGCCCGGCTCGTCCCTCAGGACGGGAAAGACCCAGTGCGTGTGACTCGGCGCCTGGTCGCCGGGCCGCTCCAACCCCGGCATCAGGCCGATCGCCTCGCGGGCCATGGCGGCGCGATGTTCGATCTCCACGCCATCCGCTCTCTTCAACCGGCGTGCCAACAGAGCGAGCAGGGGGAACGGCGGCTGCCGGCGAATGCGCCCGAAGAAGCCCTCGCCCGCGAATCCCCGCACGCTGCCGCTGATCACCGCGTCGTGGCTCGCCCCGAGGAGCCGGCACCCTCGATAGAACAGGCTGAAGACCGGCCGGTACGAAAGCAGCTTGAGCACCGAATATTTGAGAATACGGGTCAGGAATCGTCCACGCCCGGACACCGGCCACCCCGCCTGCCGCCCGGCCACCCGGTCGCGCAATGATCGATCCCGAAACGTGATCAATCCCCCGGCCAGGGCCGTGGCCGTCTTGATCGGTCCAAAGCTGAACAGGCTGACGCCGCAATCCGGGTGACCCCGATAGTCGTCTGCTCTGTACGCTTGGGCGCAGTCTTCGATCACGAAAAGACCGTGCTCGCGCGCCACGCCGAGGAGAGGCTCGAGGGGCATCCGGCTGCCGAAGAGATGAGCCACGAGGATCGCCCGGCTGCGGGGCGAGACCGCCCGCGCCAGCGACTCCAAGTCCACGGCCAGCGTGCGCAGGTCCAGGTCGACCGGCACCGGCACCAGGCCGTGCTCTTCGAGGATGCGCGTCATGTCGCGGATGGTGATGGCGGAGACCAGCACCTCGCTGCCCTCGGGAAAATCCAGCTCCGAGAGCAGGGCGTCGAAGCCGCTGCGGACCGACAGGCACGCGAGTCCCCGCCCCTCCGGCGACCACAAGCGCTCGAGCCGCTGGGCCATCCGCTCGCGGCCGCCCGGCCAGACACAGGCGCCGAGACCGAACAGGAGGTCCGGCCAGCCGACGTCCAGCCGTTTGCGGGGGATCATGATCCCCGGATCTTAGCTGAACCGCCGCCCGGCGGCCGGACTGAAACGTCCGGCCGCCGGGGATTGAAGCGAGGTCTTCCTGCGAGGATTTACTGGTAGGTCACGCTGAGCTGCGGACGGTTCGCCACCGTGGCGTTTTCACCGGCGTAGAAGCCGATGTAGTCGTAGCCCAGGTCGTCGTTGTCGTCGAGCGTGCAGTAGACGCGGAGCTGGGTCGTGCCGGTCTTGTTGATGGCGCTCCGGCCGGCGGCGCTCAGGGTCGCCGTCGAGGCCGAGCCGTTGGCCGTCGGGTTCGACAGGGTGCCCACGTTGGTGGCCGTGGCCGCCGCCTGCCAGTCGGCGAAGGCGAAGGCCGTGGAGCCGCCGAAGCCGCCGGTGACGATGTCGGTCACACAGGAGCCGTGCGTGGTGAACGGGTTGGTGCCGGAGATGGAGCCGCGCCGCAGTTGCAGGGTCGCCGACAGGATGGTGGCGCCGTCCGGAATGGACGAGGTGTCGAACGAGACGATGCTCTTGTACTGCTCGTCCACGTCCGTGTCGCCCACGCGCAGGGCGATCGTCGTGTTGTCGGTCGAGTTGCCGCCGGCGCCCACGTTGCCGGTCTCTCCCGACTCCCAGATGCGGCCGTCCTGCGCGGCCACCGAGTTGAACGTCACCGTGGTCGGGGTGACACCGGTCACCGTCAGGCTGATCGAAGCCGAGCCCGGGCTGCCGCCGCTGTCGGTCACCGACGCGGTGATGGTGTGGGCGCCCACGGAGAGCGCCGTGGTGCTGAACGACGCGCCGCTGCCGAAGATGCCGTTGAGGCTCGAGGTCCAGGTGAGGCTGCCGGAGATCGTGCCGTCCTCGGCGTCGGTCGCCGTGCCGCTGAAGGTCACGGACGTGCCCTGCGCCACCGACGTACCGTTGGCCGGTGCCGTGATGGTCACCACCGGCGGCGTGTTGCCCGGGCCGCCGCCGAGCTGCACCCCGGCGCCGTAGACGTCGATCGAGTCGGCCGCGCCGCCGCTCTCGTTGCGGTTGTCGGTGAAGATGGCGATGAGCTGGCTGCCCACCACGTCCAGGCCGTTGTAGTCGCCCCACTCGAACCCGTCGTCGATCTGCGGCGAAAGCACGCTGGTCAGGCGGGTCGGCGTCGGCCAGGAGTTGCCGCCGTCGGACGAGACGGAGTAGAAAATGTCGACGCCCACCCGGGTCGGGCTGCGGCGGGTGTCGTAGAACATCACGTAGACCTTGCCGTCCGGTCCCACGGCCAGCCAGGGGTGGAAACGGTCGACCGTGTTGGCGTCGGCCGTCTCGTGCGGAGTGCGCACCGTCCAGGTGGCGCCGCCGTCGCGGGAGTAGGCGACCTGGATGCGGCCGTGGTTGTTGGCGGTCGTTCCCGACTCGGCAGCCGTGGTGTCCGTCCAGGCGACGTAGATCGAATTCGCGAACGCGCCGGTCGAAACGTCGCCGTCGGCGGACGAGTAGATGAAGGCCCGGCGGGTCTCCATGGCCGGGATGGCGAAGTCGTAGCCGTCCTGCGTGTTGGCCACGGTCACGGCCGCGTTGAAGCTCGTGCCGCCGTTGGTCGACTTGCGCGACAGGATGGTCTTGCCGTTGGTCGCCGGCCAGAAGTAGTAGACGTTGCCGCTCTTGTCCGTGGTCAGGTCGCAGCCGATGCCCGACTGAGTCGAGCCGGTAGACATCGTGAGCGGCGCGCTCCAGGTGTTGCCGAAGTCCGTCGAACGGGAGAACTTCAAGGTGTTGTTGTCATGCCAGCACTGGTAGATGTTGTCGCGAAACGGCGAGGTCGCGAATTTGTCCACGTGGAGGTACTGCTTGTCGCTGGTACCCGCCGAGGTGACCTCGCGCCGGCCGTCGCCGGGGGTGATCGTCGCCAGGTCGTTCCAGGTGGCGCCGCCGTCGGACGAGCGGTACACCCAGACGTTGCACAGCGAGGTGCAGCCGCCGAGGGTGGAGGTATAGGCGAACTGGCCGTTCGAGGACCAGTCGATCGTGGGGTCGCAGCAGGTGCTCGCCCTGCGGCAGGGCCGCGGCCTGGGTCCAGGACGAGCCGCCGTTGGTCGAATACCACATGATCTGGCCCGAGCCCGGGCCGTTCGATCCCGCGACCACTTTGTTGACGTCGGTCGGGTGGATCTTCACGGCCGACTCGGCGGCGCCGGTGGGCGAGGTGATGCGCACGTCCCCGGCAAGGGCCTTGGCTTCGAGCTCCTGGAGCTCCTCGCGGGTGAAGCCGCCGCTCTGCACCACCTCATAACGGCCGTCGCGCCAGGCCGCCCCTTTGTACATCTTGTTGCCCACCAGGTAGCCGCCGTACCGCATCCTGAAGATCTGCAGGGCGCTGCGCGGATACTGCGGCTCGCCCGTGCGCGGCATGCCGGGGTTGGACCTGCGCAGCTCGATGCGGAAGAAGACCGGGATCGGGTCCCTCAGCTCCTGCTCATTGTCGGCAAGAAGGGCGAGATCCTCCTTCGTCACGCTGTAGTTGCGGTCGTCCCAGGGACCCAGCCTGGAGAAGGCCGTGTAGTCGACCCGGGGATCTTTGCCCCGGGCATTGTCGATCCGCTGGGCGAAGGCCGCCGAGCCGGCGGCCGAGAGGAAGGCGGCGGCGCACAGGCCCGCCGCGAGTGAGGCCCGCCAACGGCGGGAAGATCCGATACCGATCATGTTCATCTCCAATCCAAAAAGCTGGCGGCTCCTTGCCACAAGCGAAAAGACGTGCTCTGAACCGCTCCGAGATGTTGCAGTCCGGGATGTAGAAACGCGGTACCGGAAGAGTGCCCTCTGAAAAGACAGGGTGCGAGCTGGGTTGAAAAAGAGACAAAACCTCCCGGCTTTCCTGGCAGAATAGCCACCGTGCACCTGACAACACCTCTGCGTGTCTGGGCACGTCCCGATCCGCAAGCAACCCGGGTGGGACGTGAAGGGGAGCTGCTGGCCGCGCGAGTCCGGATCTGGATCGGCGCGGTGGCAGCCTTGCTCCCGCTGGGGAACATCCTTTTCCAGCCGCCGGACCTCGAGCCCTGGGTGGGCCTGGGCGGCGCGGGGCTGACCCTGCTTCTAGGGCTCCTCGCGAGGAGGTTGGCGCGCCGGCCGCAGCCACCGCCGTGGCTGGGGTTCGCCACCTGCATCCTCGACGTCACCATCGTGAGCGCGGTGAACCTGGCCTTGGCGGCCGGCGGCCAGCCCGTGGCGGCCGTGGGCGGCCGGGTGCTCTTCAGCATCTACTTCCTGGCCCTGGCGTTCTCCTGTCTTCGGCAGGACGTGCGGATATGCTTTACCGCCGGTCTCGCCGCCATGGTCCAGTACAGCGCCCTCGTTCTGGGAGTGGTCCTGCACAGCCAAGCCACGGGAGCCGTGCTGTTCAGCCCCACCTACGGTACGTTCCGTTGGGACAATCAGGTCGCGCGCCTGGTGATGCTCGCCCTCGCCACCGCCATCAACATGGCGATCGTCCACCAGGGGCGCAGCTTCCGGCGGGACAAGGCGCGCGCCGAGGAGGCGAGCCAGGCCAAGAGCGCCTTCCTGGCCCACGTGAGCCACGAGATCCGCACGCCCTTGAATGCCGTGTTGGGCATGATGAGCCTGCTCCTCGACACGCCCCTCTCCCCCACCCAGCGGGAGTACGTGACGACGGCCCGCGGCAGCGGCAGCGCCCTGCTCGCGATCCTCAACGACATCCTCGACGTCTCGAAGATCGAAGCCGGCATGCTCCAGGTGGAGCTCGCCGCCTTCCGGCTGCAAGATTGCCTGGACGAGGCGGTGGCCATGGTCTCCGCCCGGGCCGGGAGCCAGGGGCTGGCCCTTCACTGCAAGGTGGCGGCGGGCGTCCCCCCGGCCATCGAAAGCGATGCCGCCCGCCTGCGGCAGATCCTCGTCAACCTCCTGCACAACGCCGTCAAGTTCTCACCTCGGGGCGAGGTGAATCTCGAGGTCGAACGCGGAGCGGAGTTGGAGGGTCTTGTCGAGCTGGTCTTTACCGTCCGAGACACCGGGATCGGGATTCCGGCGGACCGCATGGACCGCCTGTTCCTCCCCTTCAGCCAGGTGGACTCCTCCATGTCGCGCCTCTATGGCGGCACGGGCTTAGGGCTGGTGATCAGCCGCGGGCTCGCCGAACGCCTGGGCGGGCGGATGTGGGCCGAGAGCGAGCCGGGAGCCGGCTCCACCTTCTTCTTTACGATCCGCTGCCGGCCCATGACCGAAGAATTCGCGGAATCCCTTCCGGCCGGGAGGGGACAGGGGGCTCCGCAAACCGTCGCGGGAACCGAGCTCCGCCCCTGCGGATCCTGCTGGCCGAAGACAACTCGATCAACCAGAAGGTCAGCCTCCTCATGCTGGAACAGATCGGCTACCGGGCCGACGTGGCCGCGGACGGCATCGAGGCTCTGGAAGCCCTTCGCCGCCAGCCGTACGACCTGATCCTGATGGACCTACAAATGCCGGGCATGGACGGCCTGGAGGCGACACGGCGTATCCGCGCCGAGCTTCCTGCCGGGCGCCAGCCGCGCATCGTCGCCCTCACCGCCAACGTCCTGCGGGACCAGCGGGAGGCCTGCCGAGCCGCCGGCATGGACGATTTCGTGCAAAAACCCTTCACCTTCGAGGATTTGCGCGGAGCGCTCTCCCGGGCCGGCGCGCGGGTCGTCTCAGCCTCCGAGGAGCCGCCCATGGCGCCAGGAAGCTTCTCGGGCCCGCTCGAGGTCACCCGGCTCGACAGCCTGCGCCGGCTGGGCGAGCTGTCCGGCCGGAACATCCTCCGGGAAGTCCTGGAAAGCTTCCTCGCCGAAGCTCCTCGAAGGCTGGAGCGCATGCGCGACGCCCTCCTTCGCGGAGACGCCGCGGAGCTGACGTTCATCGCCCACAGCCTGAAAGGGAGCAGCGCCCAGATCGGCGCCGTCTCGATTGCGGACCTGAGCCGGGATCTCGAAGCCCAAGGCCGAAGCACCGACTTGAGCCGCGCCGCCGGCCTCCTCGACACGCTCGAAGACGAGATCGCCAGGGTGGCGCCCCTGCTTCTGCCCTACACCCGTCTTTCTGATACCAGCCGTCCGGCGATCTCCTCCACGCTCTCGAACACCTCCTCCGGCGCGTGAGCCCGTAGCGCCTCCAGGTGGGCGTACCCCCAGGCCACCGCGCCAAACGCGATCCCCTCCGCGCGGGCCGCTTCCAGATCGCGGATCTCGTCGCCGATCGCGATCGCCTCCCCGGCGGGGACGCCGCTGGCCCGCAGAACCGCCCGGAGCTTCGGCCGCTTGCCGAAAATCGAGGCGCCGCACGCATAGTGGCCGATCCGCGCGGCGTTCTCGGGACCCAGCACCTGCCGGACGTTGCCGATCGAGTTGGAGGTGACGACCGCGAGGACGACTCCCCGGCCCGCCAGATCCTCCAGGAGCCGGTCCACCCCAGGGAACAGGCGGATCTGGCGGATGTCTCGGGCCATGTGCTCCCGCATCCCGTGGGCCACCCGGGGGAGCTTCCAGGCCGGCAGCCCCAAGTGGGCCATGACCTTCCGGGCGGCCTGCCCCCGCAGCGCCTCGACCTCGTGGGCCTCCATGCGGCGGAACCCATGCTCGTCCGCGAGGCGGTTCACCACGCCCAGGAACCAGGGGAACGAATCCGCCAGCGTGCCGTCGAAGTCGAAGAGGGCGAGGCGGTATCTCATCGGCAGGAGACTTTATCTCTCCGTTCCAATTTTTCCGCTTTCCTGGATGAGGCCGGCGCTGGAGCCGCGCCTCGGACAAGGAGCTCCTCCCATGGATCTTTGGAAGCCGACGCTTCAAACCCTCCTCGCCACCGCGCTGGCAGCCGCCCTCGGCCTCGCGCCGGCGGGGGCTCAGCCGCAGATCCCCGAATGCCTTGTGAACTACGAGATAGACCCGAACCCAGACCCGCTCCTGGCCGGGGTCCATCACACGCCGGGGCATTCCTTCGCGGACCCCGCGGTGTTCGTCCCCCCAGGTGACCCTGCAAGGAGCAACGACTATCACTGGACACACTCCTCGATGCAACTCCAGGGTGCCCCGGCGCTCCAGAAGTGGGGCGCCTGCGTGTTCTTCAACCCCGACAAGGAGCACACGGGAAACATCGACATGAGCGACTGGCGCAGCGCGGTGGTGGTCAACAACCCGGGTCCCAACCCGGTCACTGCGACGATCACCTACAGGGACCCTGACGGCCTCGTCCTCAACTGGTTTCAGAAGATGCTGGCTCCCGAGGCTACGTTCGTCAAAGGCGCCATCGAGCTCCGCTGGTACGGCAAGGGAATCGGTTCCGTGGAGGTGACCGCCGATGGACCCATCGTGGGTGCGACCCTCCATCATTTCGCCGAGATGACGTTCGCCGGCGGGCTGATGGTCCAGGACCGTGACTTCCTGATGCCGGGCGCGAATTCCATGCAGCAGCTCCAGATGAGCCAGGATCTGGCGAAGGCCCTGTACTCCGGCCCATTTCCAATCTCGAGCACCTCGCGCATCGACTTCCTGAACGGTGTCCTGCCGCTCAACTGCGTGCTCAACCCGAATCCCACGCCCGCGACGATCAAGGTGTCCAGCGTGGTGGCGCCGGGGACGTTGATCTCGGCCAAGACCGTTACCTTGGCTCCCTTTGGAATGTACCTCGACACGTCGGTATGGGACTTCGCCGAGCCGCTTTATCTGAACAACACCGCCGGTTTGAACCTCGACGTCATCAGCACCGTCACCACGGACGACGGCCCGATTCTCGGCGACTTCCTCATGATCGACGTCTTCGCCAACGGACCGGCGTCCACTCTCGAGCCCAATAAACGTTTCCGCATGGGCTCCGGCATGATGCAGAATTCGCCGGCCCAGGCGTTGGTCAATCCCGAGCACGTGGAAACGGGCCCCTTGGCGATCCCGCTGTCCCCCGTGCCGCTGCCCGCGACGCCTCCGGTCTCGACGATGATGGGCATCGCCAACGTCTCCACATCCGACGTCGGGCCGGTCAAGGTGCGGATCTACAACTCCCTCGGCGCGGTGGTGGCGAGCCTCACCTTGCCCAGTCTGCCTCCGGGAGCCGTACGGCGGATCCATCCGGGCACGTTGGCCACCCCCCAGAACTTCGCCGGCTGGGCCTCGATCACGGCCTGCCAGCCCGGCCTCATCGGCTGGACGATGCGCGAGGTCTGGGAGCAGAACCCACACGTCGATCAATTTCACAAGGTCTTCGGCGAAGAGTTGGACGGCGCGAACGGCGCCGAGCCGGGAACGGGATTCTCCGTCACCACGGGCGGCCAGACCTGGCTCCGCAAGGTGGCTCCGCTGCTGCGGGCCGGCCGGGGCAACCCGCCGTGGTGGCCGAGCTATGTGAACACCGTGAACACCGACTACTTCAATATAGGCTCCTACAGATATCAATTCTTTGACCTGCCGGGGACCCAGTCGTGGCAGCAGACCTTCAACGGCCTGCAGCTCTGGAAAAGCTCCTTCACCTACGTGGATCCCATCGTCGTCAACCCGGGCTACGTCAACGTCAGCGGCCGGTTCGACGACCAGCCTACCGGCCACCAGAGCGGGCACGTCCGGGGGATGGAGGCGATCGGAGATCCCCTGCGTGAATGGGACATCCCGCTTTTCCTGGGACTGGACGGGAACCTGCCTTCCCCGCCCGTCCCTTAGACGCCCCCCGGCCCTGCCTCGCGAAGCCACACCTCGCGATGCAACGCAAGATGCAACACTAGAGGCCCCAATCCCCATTCGTGGGCCTCTTTGCAACACCTCGCGAGGTCTGCGCAACATCTGGAGCCCTCATTTCAACATCTCGAGACCCTCAGAGCAGTCCCTCGGAACCTCGCTGGCACCGCGCCAGCACCTGCCGTCCGCGCACGGCCCGGCGGTCGCGTTCCGGCACCCTCGCCAGGGAGTGCGCGAGGGTGTCGAGGCCTTCGGCACAGCGGGAGGCGCGGACCCGGACGGCGGACCCGCCCACGGCGAGGCGGGCGCGCCAGGGGTGGCCCCGGAAGGAGGACTGGAGAATGCGGCCGGCCTCCGCGAATGTATCCTCGGCTTCGGCGTAGCGGCCCTGAGCGGCCAGGAGATCGCCCAGGTCTTCCAGGCTGGCCGCCACCTCCGCGTGGTCCGGACCGAGCAGCCGCCGGCGGTCGGCCAGGGCGCCGCGCAGCAGAGGCTCGGCGGCGGCCAGCGCCCCCCGGTCCCGCAGCACGGCCCCGAGGAGGTTGCGGCCGCGGGGGACGTCCCGGTCCTCCGGGCTCAAGTGGCGTTCGCGCAGGGCCAGGCTTCGCCGGGCGGCGGCCTCCGCTTCGGCGAGCCGCCCTTCGCCCTGGAGGGCCATGGCGAGGTACTCCAGGGCATCGGCCACGGCCGCCGGGTCCGCGGGGCGCACCTTCTCACGGTCGGCCAGGATCTCCCGGCAGGCGGCAGCGGCCTCGCCATAGCGGCCGAGGTCGATCAGCAGCAGGGACCAGTTGGCGCGAGTCGCGCTGTGGCGCGCCGCCTCCCCCATCCTCCGGCGCCTCAGCTTGAAGGCCCTCCGGTAGAGGGGCTCCGCCACCTCGTAGCGGCCGAGGTCGTGCTGCACCAGCGCGTAGTTGTTGACCGAGGTGACCACCTCGGGGTCGTCCTCGGCATACATCCCCTCGGTGAGAGTGAGCACCTCCCGGAAGACCGGCTCGGCTTCGCCAAACCGCCCGCCGCCGGCGAGGGCCCGGCCAAGATCCCGCAAGGCCAGCACGAGGTCCGGGTGGGCGCCGCCCCGGCGGCGCTCCACGGCGACGCTCGCCTTCAGCACCTCGACCGCCCGGTCGTAGAGGCCCAGCTTGGCGTACAGCCGGCCCAGAGTGACCAGCAGAGTGCCCTGGGTCTCCGGTTCCTCCTTCAGGTGCTGAAGCGCGCGGGCGGTGCCCCGGTCCAGCAGCTCGCGGGCGGTGATCGAGCCGCCGCGCCGTTCGCCCGGATTGGCGATCTCGAAGAGGTCGGTGAGCAGCGAGGCCACCCGCGTGGCCCGGTCCCGCGCTCTCGCCGTGCTCACCGACAACATCACCAGGCTGCCGGCGAGGCTCAGCCCGAGGGCCAGGATGGCCACCGCCGCGGCCACCCCCCAGGGGTGCCGGCGGGCCAGCTTGAACGCCCGCGTCCGCAAAGGCGTGGGGCGGAAAGTGATGGGCCGGCCCTGGAGGTGCAGGCGCAGGTCCTCGGCCAGCCGCTCGGCCGAGCCGTAACGCTCAGCCGGCTCCTTGGCCAGGGCGGCGAGGACGATGGTGTCGAGGTCCCCTCGCAGTTGGCGTGCCCGATGCACCGGCGCCGCCAGGCTCGGCCGCTCGGGGCGATGCTCCAGAATGAGGCGCTCGACTTCCTGGACGGTCTTTCCTTCGACGGGATACGGATGGCGGCCCGTGAGCAACCGGTAGAGCAGAACGCCAAGGGCGTAGATGTCCGTCCCGGTGGTCACCGGCCGCCCTTGGACCTGCTCCGGGCTGGCGTAGGCGAGGGTCATGGGGCGCCCCGATCCCAGGCTGGTGGTGTCCATCCCGGGGATCTCCGGATCGAGGATCTTGGCGACGCCGAAGTCGAGCAGCTTGGGCCGGCCCTCCGCCGTCACCAGCACGTTGGACGGCTTGAGATCGCGGTGGACGATCAAGTTCTGGTGGGCCTCGCGCACGGCGCCAAGGACTTCGAGAAACAGCTCCAGGCGGGCACGGACGGACAGACCTTCCGCGTCGCAATATTCGTCACAATATTCGTCGCAATATTCGTCGATGGGCCGCCCGTCGATCAGCTCCATCACGAAATAGGGCCGGCCCTCCCCGTCCGTGCCACCGTCGAAGAACCGGGCGATCGAGGGATGGCTGAGGCCGGCGAGGATCTGCCGCTCGGTCTGGAAACGGGCCAGGACGCCGACGGTCTCGAGACCCCGGTGGAGCCGCTTGAGGGCCACCCGCTGGCGGAGCTCGTTGTCTTCGCGCTCGGCGAGGTAAACCACCCCCATGCCGCCCCGCCCCAGCTCGCGCACCAGCCGCCATGGACCCAGGCGGCGGCCGACGCCGTCTTCGGCCATCGCCACGGCGCCGGCCTCCACGGCGTCCTCCAGGAACCGGCCCGCGCGTGAGTCCGCCAAGAGGAAGCGGCCGACTTCAGCGGCGAGGTCCGGATCTTCCACGGCCACGGCGGAAAGCAGTCGCGAGCTGTTCGGCCGGGGACCGGTCCACCGTCTCGGCGAACAGCCGTTCCAGCCTCTGGAACCGTTCAGCCCGCAACGCCGTTCCCCGCCGTCAAACGGTCGAAAAGAAAAGCCCGGGCGAGCCGGGTGTCGAGGATCACCGTGGGCGCGGAGACACCCAGGGCCGTGGCCGTCTCCTCGACCGTGAGGCCGCCGAAAAACCGCAGCTCGATCACCCGCGCCTTCCGGGCGTCCACCGCCTCCAACTCGCCGAGGGCAGAGTCGAGCGCCAGGAGATCGGCCGGCTCCTCGCGAGACGGAATCTCTCCCGCTGCCTCCAGGGACAGCTTGACCACGCCCGCCCCCCGCCGTGCCGCGTTGAGAGAGCGGGCATGGTCCACCAGGATGTGGCGCATCATCCGCGCGGCCAGAGAGTAGAAATGGAGGCGGTCCCGGCAGACCGCCGGCTGGCCTCCCTGAAGGCGCAGGAAGGCCTCGTGCACCAAAGCCGTGGCCTGAAGCGTATGGTCCGGCCGCTCCCGCGCCAGCGCCCGCCCGGCCAGCCGGCGCAGCTCGGAGTAGACCAGGGGAGTCAGTGCCGCGAGCGCGCTCCGGTCGCCCTCGCGCCAAAGGGCCAGCAAATCAGTGACCTCGTGAGTCGCCCGCATAGAGTCAGCTCTCTATACATCCAAGTGCACCCCAAGGCCAGAGGGGGACGCCTCGATCCCTCCTCCAGCCTTTGTGACAGCAATTTGCAGGTGCTAGCATTCAGCTATGGCAGCCGTCCAGATCCGAGACGTATCTCCTGAGGTGATTGCAGCGCTCAAGAGGAGAGCGGCCAGACACGAGCGGTCGCTGGAAGGTGAGCTCCGATACATCCTCACATCCGTCGCACGCGAGGAGCCACCGGGACGGTCCCTTCCCGCGATCGACCTGAAGCTCTCGCAAGCATCGCCGTCAACGACTTGGCGCCGCGAAGAGATCTATGACGATGACGGACGATAAGGCGGTCCTGGTCGACACCAACGTCCTGCTCTCCGCAACCGCTCCTCTTCGTCCACTTCACCGCTCGGCGCTGGCGGTGCTCAACGACTGGCCCAATCAAGGGATGGCTCTTGTGGTGAGCAGCCAAATCCTGCGCGAATACGCGGTCGTCGCCACCCGTCCCGTCGAGGTGAACGGTCTTGGCCTTGGTATTGAAGACGCGCTGTTCAACGTTGCGGCCTTTCGCAGCCGCATGCGGCTCCTGGTGGAAAGCGAGTCTGGCTGGGACCGCCTGTGCTCCCTGATCGCAACCTATGGCTGCAAAGGCAAGCAGATCCACGATGCCAATCTGGTTGCATCGGCTCTCGTTTCCGGGGTAACAAGACTGGTGACAGCCAACGCCGGGGATTTCTCCCGTTTGACCTAACCACGCTTTGAAAAGCTACTCGCCGTTGAGAGCCCCCCTCGCCGGGACGCCTTTCAAGGTGCGGGCGTGCGGCCAGAACCTCGCGGAAGGCTCGTTCCGGCCAGCGAGCCGGCTTTGTACGGGTCTTTTTACCTGAGAGAGGCGTTTCGCGGATGAACTGCCCCAGAAAGCTTAGCTCGAAGACTGCCAAGCCCTGATATTCGACAGCACCGGCGTCGGTGTAATAGTGGTGAGTTTGGAGGAGATGGCATCGCGGATTCTGCTAAAGCCTACATCGATGAACGCCTCATAGGTGAAGCCAGAGCAAAGAGGATTATTCGGGAGGGGAGTCCTTACAAACTTGAGGTTGAGGTAACACATTTCCCAGGATCCGGCAATTCCTTACCATAATTGAAGTACAGCTTGATGCCGTCCGCGCTGGCGCGGAGTGCAAGAACGCCCTCGTACCCATGCTCGTTCGGTGAATAGCTGATGACGAAGAAGCCCTTGTATTCATACACTATTTCATGGGCGGTGGGCAGGCGCTCTCGCAGCCCCTGACGCATTGCGTCGATGAGTCGTTCATGCGCGGGAGCGAACTTGGCGATAAGCCTACTCACCTCGGCTTCCGCCGTTTGTCGCTCCTCCGCGGACTGGGTGCTCAGATGTGAAGTGCTCATGACTGGAAGATCCCCCTAAGCTCTTTGGCGGTGAGCGAGCGGGAGCCGCACTGTTTGCGGCTTCTGTCCGCTCGACTGCCCGGGGTTGGGCCCCTTCAGAAAGCTCGCTTCTTCACAGCCGGGCAAGTCATTGCGGCGCCTGTTAACTCTGCCTGCTGCTGCTCAATTAGACGTTCGCGGAGTTCCCTTGGCACTCCCAATTCAGAACATGCAAGCCACGTTAGGGCGTCTCGCTTCTGTTCGTCCGTTAAATCTTCTGCTATCAGCCAGTAGCCTTCATAAATGGTATAGTAGGCCGTCTTTAATGGCCCGACCCGCACGCGTTCTTCTCTCAAAGCCCTCCGAATAGTTCTAGCAATAGCAGGGAGGCCCTCAAGTCCCTGGTCCCTCAAGAATTGGTCGACCTCAGCCTTGGCACCAACCAAAATCGGACCACTTGCTTCGGTAACATGGGGGACTCCGCTTGAAGATGATGACTCATCAGTGCTGGAAGATGATGGCGGTGTTTGGGACTCAGGAATACTCCCCTCATTGAGAGCGGTGTTGGGTTCTTCAGTTTCCTGATGGCAAGCAACAAATATGAGGACGCAGGTTATCGCTAAGGGAAGTTTGAAGTATCTCATCAGCGAAGCTCCTCTCGAAGCTTACTTCTGTGACGCCCAACGGGATTGGGCCCTCACGGCTGCGTCCGCAGTCCGGTGTAGGGGCCGGTTGGGCGATTCTGTCTATTCTCTATAGGTCTGAAGTGAGTTCAAACGCAAAGTTCCTGCTCCCGAGGCTCTTCCAGTTGAAATAAGGTTAATCTCATAGGCTACGATCTTCGATAGGTCCAGACGGCCATCGTTGTACCGAGTACCCGCTCCCTCTGCCAAGTCGAACTCGTCAAAAGGAGCTTTGAGTATAACCGATTTTCCCTGCTGGCTTAGGAACTCTTCCGGTGCTTCAAACCACCACATCTCATCTGCGCCGTGCACCTGAGCATCATCCTGGCTTTCAACATCAGATAGGGTAATGCGAAGCTGAGCGTTCTGAACTTGCTCCGCTTGCACTTCTAGTTCCAGACCATCGTAGCCGCTAAGGTCAACGACCACCCCGAGCTCTCTACGAATGCTAAGCCAGTTCCCCCAATTAAAAAGGTCGAATTGGACTTCCAAAGCCAAATCATTGGCGGCAACGGGAATTCGCCTCAAGTCGACCTCGGCCTCCTCGAAGTAGATTCCATAACCTTCCCAGGACTTGACGGTTTCTCCCCTGAAAGACTTGTACTCCCGTACCCTACCAAGCCCATCGAAGTCATCGACGACCTTGCTGATCGGTTTTTGGTTCTCAGGCTTCTGAGCTTCTTCTCCTCGTTCAGCTTCTTCAACTGTTTCGCCGCAACCATAGAGATAGAGAAGAAGGAAAACAGCAAATGCGGCGTGACCAGGGAAGAACCGGCTGTCCATATTTGGCATCTCCTTATCCCCTAGCGCCCAACGTTGCTAGCCCCTCACCGGCAGACGGCGGAGCCGGCTGCCGGCGTGCAGGGACCGAGTTGGGCGCATCGCCCTTTCGGGGTACATGAAGACCACAACGATACCGATGCTTTCATTTGCCTTGCAACGCCTCCATGGCTCGCACTAGCTCGGCAACGACATAATCGATTCCTTGAGAGGAACTCACAGCATATTTGTCAGCCAGGATAGGGGAATAAGACCTTACGTCTTCGAAGCCAACACCATGCCAGATCGGCAGAATAACCTTGGTCCCGTCCGACTCCCTAGCTGTTAGGCCATCGAGTTCACGCCGCGGCCATTCCTTCCTTAGGAAACTCGCGCTTATTACTACTATTCCAAATTGAGAACGGCTCAGTGCCGCATTTATCTGTCTGTTGAGGCTGTCCCCCACCGTCAAGTTCACTTCGTCAACCCAGACTCTGAGATTGCGTGATCTCAGCTTCTCTACCAGTGGCCGAACGAAATTTTCTTTATCCTCCGAAGCATGAGATATAAAGACGTCCCAATCCGGAGTCGATACAGAGGAGGCGCGGCCAAGTCCGACAGTTACTTCTTCAAGTATTTCCGCGGGAGGCACATCAATTTGCTGCGACAGCATGGTTAATCTGTCCATGCCCTGCTGCAGGGAGACCACTACTCCCTTCGGCCATCCTTGCCTTTCTTTCTCTACGATTTCTCTTTCGCGGCGTGCAATATTCAAGACGAGGCCAGCTTTTATATACCTGAGACTTCCGACAGTGAGGCCATTAATACAAATAGTACGATCTCGGCTGGAGAGCCTCTCGGCTCCACCAGCAATCATGTGGTCAAGGTCAGCCACTTCCTTCTCGTAAGGTGCATTGCTTGCTCCGTTCTCAAGAGCCTTCGTATTCCATGCCTGCACCTCGCTTCTCAGGAGTTCAAGCGCATTTTGAATCAGAGCGAGGTCTCCCCTCCAGAAACTCTGGGACCCTACAATCGTGTAGTCGAAGGAGTATCGGTAGGTCATTAGATCCTCAGGCCCGCCCAACCTAGATTCTACGGCAGCCCCTTCCCCCTCAGTTTCCTTGCAGACAGAAATATATTTAAACACCTGGAGCGGTGTAAGCTGCTCATTCTCTTGATGTTTTAACTCTACGCCTGTTCTTGTGCTTCGTCAAGAACGGAGCCATGGCTGCCAGGAAGGTGATTCTGGAGGGTCGCAAGGCGAGACTTACAGGACAGGCATCAGGAGGTTATTGAGGATTGTCCACGAAGGGCCTGCAGCTCCGCCTGTCGTGCAAGCAGCTAGTGCTCTGTCAAGGCAGGATTGACTTGTTGGCGTAGCGCTCTTTGCGGCCCGAAGGGTCGCGAGATTTCAGCCCAGGGCTTCGGCCGGTAGGCCGATGCCCTGGGTCAACAGGCCTCTACAGTCCTGCGGCCTGAAGGGCCGCGAGAACCTGGGCGAATCGAGCCGACTCCGACTCAAGAAGATCTCTGGCGGCCCTTCAGGCCGCGGTGCTTTTTGCGATTTCTCCCAGGGCATCGGCCTACCGGCCGAAGCCCTGGGCTGAAATCTCGCAACCCTTCGGGCCGCCAAGACCGCAAGGCCGGCAGGGATGCCGGCGGTCCCAGGGGCACTGCGCTCCCGGGTCCTGGGTCTCAAGGGCGAGCACATAGGACACGCCCCCGACAACTCATCAATCCTACGCACTCCACCAGGGCCTTCTCGTCGGGTAACCTGTTTGGGGCATGTCCGACGGTTCGCTTGTGGTGATCGGCGCCCTGTAAGGGCAGCCCGGTTCAAGCCGCACGAATCCGGGCGGCGCTTCCTCCGCCCCGATGGGGCTTGGGGAGGAGAGGGGGAGGCTCCTCTCCTGGCGTTGAAACGCCAGGCTTCATGCCCGCACCCCTACGGGGTGGGCGGGTCGACCTTGGCCAACTCCTCGGGTTGACACCCATGTCATTCCACACATCTCGGGGTCTTCATGAGGGTGAGGAGAATCGTCCCGATCTGCCCTTCGAGGAGACGGCCCGCCGACGGTGCACCCGGAAAGGGCGTCGGTTGAGGACTGGGCCGTCTCTACGCAACGGTGTTGCCGTTGCAAACGGTTGGGTTACGGGGATGTTGAGGCAGCGCCCCCGTAACCTCAGCGTTGGCCTTGGCACGATGGGTCCGTAGAGACGCTCCAGTCCTCAACCGGGCACTTTCCGGGTCCGCAAACGTCGGGGCGTCTCCCTCGGAGGGCACACGAGAACGATTCACGCCAACCGGTTGGATCACCCAGCCCAAACAACCCTCTACTTCGCCGGCACGATCCCCTTCGCCTCCTCGACCGTGACGAACTGGTTGGTGGGCACGTTGGCGAGTTTCTGCTTCGTCCCGCTCGGCCATTCGATCTCCAGGGACTGGACGGTTTTGTCCTTGCCCGAGGCCGAAGGTCAGGGCGAGGTCGCTCTGCGAGCAGTAGCTCGAGCCGCTGCGCACCATGTTCCACTGCTTGCCGCGACGGGGCTCGTCACCCGCACCACGGCGCCGATGCCGTCGCGGTTCGACTTGGTGCCCACGGTGCTGCACGCGCAGCCAGTGGTTGCGGTTGCCGCCGTCGTTGCGGAACAGGTAGGCCGGGCCGTGGTTGGTGGTGAGCAGCGACGTCGAGGTCGCCGTCGCGGTCGAAGTCGGCGTAGGCGGCGCCGCGCGCCACGATGGGGCGGTTGAACTCGGGGCCCATGGCGGCGGCCACGTTCTCGAACTTGCCGCTTGCCGCAGGTTGCGGAACAGCAGCGGCGGCTGCTTGTAGCTGCACCTTCGGCTGCACGCGGCCGATCTCCTCCTCGATGTGGCCGTTGGCGGCGAAGATGTCGAGGCAGCCGTCGAGGTCGTAGTCGAAGAAGAAGACGCCGAAGGTGAGCGTGAGCAGGCTCGCGCGGCCCACCGTCGAAGCCGGCGCCTCGTCGACGAACAGCGCCGCTGCCCTCGTTGTGGTAGAGGCCGAGCATCTGGTTCGAGAAGTTGCCGACCAGCAGGTGCGGGCGGCCGGAGCGGTCGTAGTCGGCGGCGTCGACGCCCATGGCGCCGCGCGCCACGCCGTCTTCGCCGAAGGCCACGCCGGCCGCCATGCCCTCCTCGGTGAAGGTGCCGTTCTTCTTGTTGCGGTAGAGCTTGTTGGGCTGCGTGTCGTTGGCGACGAAGAGGTCGGGCCAGCCGTCGCCGTTGAAGTCGAGCACGGCGACGCCGAGCGACTTGCTGGTCGGGTCGCCGACGCCGGCCTTCTGGCGTGGCGTCCTCGAACTTGCCGCCGCCCAGGTTGCGGTAGAGCTTCGAGGAGGTCGCCCTTGTACGACTCGGGCGTGCAGTAGGACTTGGTGGCGCCGTCGAGCGAGCACCAGAGGTCGCTTGTCCGGGCTCCACTGCACGTAGTTGGCGACGAAGAGGTCGAGCCTTGCCGTCGCGGTCGTAGTCGAGCCAGGCGGCGCTGGTGCCGAAGCTGGCGTTCGTGATCCCGGCGGCCTTGGTGACGTCGCGGAACTTGCCGTTCGCCCTCGTTGTGGAACAGGCGGTCGCCTTCGAGCGCGGTGATGTAGAGGTCCGTCCGGCCGTCGTTGTCGTAGTCGCCGACGGCCACGCCCATGCCGTACATCTCGACGTCGAGGCCGCTGCCCGCGGTGACGTCGGTGAAGGTGCCGTTCCTGTTGTTGCGGTAGAGCGCCGTGGAGCGACTTGCGGCCGCGCGGCGTCCAGTCCTTGCTGTTGACGAAGCAGGACGTCGAGCCAGCCGTCGCCGTCGGCATCGAAGAAGGCGCACGCCGGAGCCCAGCGTCTCGGGCAGGTACTTCTTGCCCGCCCGGCCGCTGTTGTGGGTGAACTTGATGCCGGCCGCGGCGGTGACGTCGGTGAAGCTGAATGCCCGACGGGTGACCGGATGCTGGGCGGCCTTGGGCCGCGGCGGCCGGAGCCGCCGCGATCAGTACGACTCGCGGCCGTGATCAGTGCGAACGTGACGCTTCAAGGCAGTCAACCTCCTGCGGCGCGCCGGCTTCCGTGGCGGCGGCCTTGCGGAACGGCGGTTCACGGGGCGCGCTCTCGTGCTCGTGGATCGGCTGGCGCTCGTTGTTGTCCTCGGGGCTGATGCATGCGGCGCTTGGCGGTGATCGCCTGCGACGGACTCGTCGGCCTTGAAGCGGCGGAACAGCTTCTCCTCGCGCGCGGCCTTCTCCGTGTCGCCCAGGCCGCGGTAGCAGAGCATGGCCGTGTAGTGCATCTGCACGTCCTCGGGATCGACCTGGCAGACCCGCTCGAGCACGTCGAGCGCCTCGCTTGTACTCGCGCTTCAGGAACAGGATGCGGGCCGATCTGGTTCAGCACCACGCGGTCGCGCGGGTACTTGGCCTCGACCGTGCGCAGCGAGGCCGAGCGCGGCGTCGTAATCGCCGTCGGCCTTCTCGATCATGGCCTTGAAGAAGTGGATGCGGCCGAGGCTCGGATCGATCGCCAGCGCCTTCTGGATGAACGGCTTGGCGCGCCTCGATCTCGCCTTCCTGGATCAGCGCGCGGGCCACGTTCAGCCAGCCGTCGGCGTACTCGGGCTCGGCCTCGGTCACCTTCTTGAAGGCGTACTCGGCGCCCTTCAGGTCGCCCTGCAGCAGCAGGCCGATGCCCCAGTCGTTCCAGCGCTCGCGGTCCTCTTTCGCCGCGACGGGCCGCCACTGACGGCTCGCCGCGTTGCCGAGCGGCAGCGTGGCCTCGGCCGTCGCCAGCGTGATGATGGGCAGATCGGGGATCTCGCCCTTGATCTTGCCCGAGACGTTGGCCGGGATGTTGGCCTTGTCGAACGAGTACTCGGCGCTGTTGTGGTGCGCGGCTGACCAGCGCCGGCGCCTGCCCGGGCTTCGGCTGGCCGGCGTAGGCGAACTGCGTGTAGTAGTGCGAGAACTTGCGGTAGTTCAGCTTCGCCGTGAAGCGTGATCGGCCCCTTGGCGTCCTTCGGGATGTGCACCCGGTAGTGGGCCACGTCGGCCGCGCCGGGCGGGATCAGGCGCACGTAGAGCACGCTGCGCGCCTGCCAGGCGTTGCGCTTGTTGATCGGGTTGCCCTCGCCGTCGAGCTGGTAGGAGCGGTAGAAGTGCGCGCCCGGCTCCACCGGACCCTTGCCGCCGTCCTCCACCTGGCCGCTCCAGAAGATCGACCTTGCCGTCGGCGTCCTTGCGCCTGCAGCTCGAGCCAGACGTCGAAGGCGTCGACCGTGCCGCCCGGGAAGAAGTGGCCGATCTTGCGGGTGCGCACGACGACGTCGACGCGGACCGTCGAGCCCGGGCTGCAACGCGGGCGCCGGCCGTGTCGATCGGCGCCGCCATCTTGCCGACCTCGCGGATCAACGACCGGCGCCGGCCTGCTCCGCCTCCTCGCCGACGGCGAAGGTCGACATCAGCTGCGGGCCGCCGTCGCCGGCGCGGCGCATCATCGGCGTCTCGCCCGTCGTTCTCGTCGACCGGCGAGACGGCGAAGATGTCCACGCGTGATGAAGCCCGACTTCAGGAACTCCTCGGTCGCCTTCATCTGCGCCGTGTCCTTGTTGACGAAGGGCGACCGCCGTGTTGGCCGCCGGGAAGCGGTGCGAGTGGACCTTGCCGTCGCGGTTGCCCGGGTCGTTCGACGTCGACCAGCGGCATGTGGCAGTCGGCGCAGGTCTTCGGCTTCGCCGGGTAGTAGAACGAGCGCGCGCCCTGGCCGGAGACGCCGCTCGCCTGCCAGTTGTCGTAGTCGTTGAAGCCGCGGAACCAGCGGTAGTTGTTCACCGGCACGTCGAGGTGCACCTTGTGGCAGGTGGAGCAGAACTCGGCCGAGTCCTCGCGCATGAACGGCTTCATGAACGTCTTGCGGTGCGGCTCGGGGTCGAGGTAGGTCAGGAAGTGGTCGATCGTGCGGATCATCGGGTTCTTGCTGGTCGCCAGCTCGTGCAGCGGCGGATACTCGATCGTGAAGCCGCCGTTGCCCATCGAGCTGTCGACGTGGGTGATGGAGTGGCACGACGTGCAGGCGAGCCCGGCGTGCGCCTCCGGCGTGTCGATCTGCTCCTTGATCGGGCGCTCGAAGCGGCCGTTGAAGAACACCGCGTGGTCGTGGCAGCCGGCGCACCACTTGCTCGGCTGGGTGCCCACCGTGTCCTGCATGTACTCGATCGACTTCCGGTAGAACTGGTTGTTGAACGACGCGAAGTGGTGCACCGAGCTGTTCCACTGCTCGTAGATGTCCTTGTGGCACTCGCCGCAGGTCTCCGAATCCATGAAGAAGTTGGACGGGATGATGCCGCCCACGTTGGTCTTGCGCCGACGACGGGAAGAACGGCGACTTCGGGCCGCCGCCTTCCTCCTCCATGGAGGTGGGCACGATCAGCGGGTTCTTGATGCGGTCCGTGGGATTCGGGTTCGCCTTGCGGTAGAGGGCCGCCCCGGCGGGCCAGAGCACAAGGAGGGCCAACGCGCCCGCGAAGGCCTGCCGAAAGCGCGGACTGGCGACAGCTTCGGGCCGGCGGCGCCAGAGCCAGCCGCCGAAGAGGGCGACGGCCAGCGCGGCCGAGATCACGTGCGCCCAGAAGGCCGGCCGCTGCTGGACCACGTTGCCCACCCAGGCGAGCCAGAGCCCCACGGCCAGGGCGAGGAAGAACAGCACCGCCGCGGGCAGCAGGCCGCTTCTCAAATCCGGCCGGCGGGCGAGCAGCAGCCCGAAGGCCACGGCCAGCACCACGCCCAGCACCAGATGGAGGAGGACGTTACCCATGTAGAACACCGTCGGCGAAGCGTAGGCCGCAATGTAAGCGGTGTTCACCAGCAGCACGACGAACAGGACCGCCGTCCATTTCGCGAGTGGGCTTTTCTTCATCTCCATCCCGTCCATCCCGATGACTCCTTGACTTGATGACTACCCGAGTCCCCGCATCATAGCGTTTTTGAGCCCAGGCCGGCTCAGCGAACCCGCCACAGCTTGTGCTGCTGGACGGAGAGGCGCCAGGGGGGATTGTCCCGGCAGAGGCGGATGCACCAGTCGAGGGTGCGGGGGTCCACCTCGGCACCGTCGAAGGCGGGCGAGATCAGATAGTGCCCGGCCTCGACCACGGTCCTGGGCAGGGCCTGCCCGTGCCCCCGCACGTACTTGACCTCGTGGGCCGTGCGCTGGCGGATGGCATGCTCGGCCACCTTGGGGCTGACGGTGATCCAGTCGATCCCCGGCGGCAGCTCGGCGCTGCCGTTGGTCTCGACGGCAATCTGGTAGCCGTTCTCGTGAAGGGTGTCGATCAGCTCGGCGTCGGCCTGAAGGGCCGGCTCGCCGCCGGTGAGGACGACCCAGCGGCACGAGCCGGAAAGCGCGCGGAATTCCTCGAGGATCTCGGCAAGAGTGAGCCAGCGGCCCGACTCGAACTCCGTGTCGCAGTCGAAGCCGTGCGTCTCCACCTTGCAGGCGAGATTGCAGCGCGACAGGCGGAGGAAGAGGTTCGGGGTGCCGGCGCGCACCCCTTCTCCCTGCAGGCTGTAGAAGATCTCATTGACCAGGTACCGCTCCATGGCTGCGTACTTTACCGGATCGGACCCTCAACCTGGCGCGATCCTTGCTCAATGAAGTGGGCGGGCGGGGTCCGCAATTCGGCCCCCGGCCGCCGGCGACCGGTGGACGATCCTCCTCGAGCCGGCGGTCTCCAGCCAAGGAAGCTCCCTGGTCATTCTCCCCCGCAGCTCACGCGACGGGAAACTTCCTCCGCCGGATCTCGCCCCTTCTTCCTTTCCTCCTCTTTTTCCCCTTTTTCAATCCGGCCACGGCAAGATCTGCCACCTGCCCGTCAAAACGGCAGCGGCCGTTCGTGAAGCGTCATCCACAGCCCCCCCTTGGGGCGCAGGGAGAGCATGGCCGCCGGCTCGACCCGTTTGCCCGGCAGGGCGTGGAGGCCATAGCGCTGGAGCACGGCCCCCAACACCAGGAGCGACTGCATCTCCGCCAGCCGGCTGCCGATGCAGACCCGCGGACCGCCGCCCAGAGGGAAGTAGGCAAACGGGGGACGCCCCTCGCACTCTTCCGGCAGGAAGCGCTCGGGGTCGAAGGCTTCCGGGTTGGGCCAGAAGTCCGGCCGCCGGTGGGTGACGTAGGACGAAAACATGAGGATCGAGCCGGCCGGAATGCGGTGTCCGGAAAGCTCGTCGTCCGCGACCGGCGTGCGGGTGAGCATCCAGAAGGGCGGATAGAGCCGCAGCCCTTCCTTGAGCACCATGGCCAGGTATTTGAGCTTCGGCAGGTCCTGGAACTCGGGCGTCCGGCCGCCGAGAACCTCGGGTGAGCTCCTCCTCCACCTGCCGCATGACGGACGGGTAGCGGGAGAGAAGATAGAGAGTCCAGGCCAGGCTCGTCCCCGTCGACTCGTGGCCGGCGACCAGCATGGTGACCACCTCGTCGCGGACCTGCCGGTCCGGCATGGGGTTGCCGTCCTCGTCGCGCACGGCAAGGAGGGTCGAGAGCACGTCGTTCCCCTCGAATCCGCTCTTCCGCCGCTCCTCGATGATGCGGTAAACCACCCCGTCCAGCCTCGCGATCGCCTTCAGGAAGCGGCGGTTTTCAGGCACCGGCACCCACCAGGGGAGCGGCATGGGAGAGAGAACCTTGCGGTGGAGGATGGAAAACGCGGTGGTGATCCCTTCGTGCACGGTCTCCGCGTCGCCGGCCACCTCGGTGCCGAAAAGGGTCTTGGCCGAGATCTCGATGAGAAGGTCCATCATCTCGTGCTCGAGGTCGAACGGCGCGCCCGGCAGGAGGTCCCGCCGCCAGTGTTCCAGCAGGGCCGTGGTCGAGGCGTTGATGGTGTCGACCATGCCCATCAGCCGGTTTACGTGAAAGGCCGGCTGGAGGAGCCGCCGCTGGGTCTTCCAGGGCTCGCCCTCGTTCAGGAACAGGCCGTTGCCGCCGAGCGGCTTGAGCATCTGGAAGTTCGACCCCCGGACGTAATTCTTGCTATGGGTCTTCCAGACGTGCTCGATGTCGCGCGGGTGGCTGACGAAGTAGAACCTCTGGGAGCCGAAGCCTCCCAGGTGGACCACGTCGCCATATTCCCGCACCATGCTGGACAGGAACTGGAGCGGGTCCTTCATCACTTTCGGCAGGGCACCGACGACGGGATAGCCTTGGGGACCGGGTACGCGGGCAAAGCCCCGCGAAGGGACGGCATCGGAAATCATGAACCCCTCCTTGAAATCAAACAAAGACAAACGGAGCCACGGACCGCTCGTGACCGCTCCTGATCGTTCCGGACCGCTTCCGGACCCTCAGTTTCTGAAGCTCGCTTGTCTTTAATGTGACACGAGGGAGGAAAAGCGGGACAGCATTCCCTATATTTCGATGCCGTCCGTACCCGCGCCGCAGACGATGGCGCAGGCGTTGCGGACCCCCGCCAGGGAGACGCGGCCGTTCAAGAACGCGGCCACGGCCGCGGCGCCGGAGAAGCTCGGCGGCCACCCCGGCCTCGAACCAGAGCCAGCGGGCGGCCTCGCGCATCTCCTCGTCCGTCACCAGGGCGACGCTTTCGACCGTCCGCCGGATGATCTCGAAATTCATCTCCTCGCTGCGGCGAGGGGCGAGGGTGTTGGCCGCCGTGGTGACGGCCGGCAGCTCCACGACTTTGCCGGCTTTCAGGCTCTCCGTGATCTTGGGCGCTCCCGTGGGCTCCACTCCCAGAACCCGGGCCCCGGGCTCGAGGGCGTGAAAAGCGGAGCCGACTCCCGAGATCAGCCCTCCCCCGCCGATCGCCACGATCACCAGATCGGTCCCGGGTGCGTCCTCCAGGATCTCCGCGCCGACCGTCCCCTGGCCGGCGATGACTTCGGGGTCGGCGAAGGGGTGGACGTAGGTGAGCCCCTCTTTCCGCGCCGCTTCGACGGCGGCATGGTTGGCATCATCCCAAACCGCTCCCTCCCAGACCACCCGGGCGCCCCAGCGCTCCAGCTTCACGGCCTTGGCGGGCGGAACGTTGTGAGGGAGGTAAATGGTGACGGGCGAGCCGGCCAGACGGCCGGCGAAGGCCACACCCAGACCGTGGTTGCCGCCCGAGGCGGTGATCAGCCCGCGCGCCGCCTGGGGAGGCGTAAGTGCCAGGACCTTGTTGGTGGCGCCACGGGCCTTGAACGAGCCGGTCACCTGCAGGTTTTCGAGCTTCAGCGTCAGGCGGCTTCCCGCTTCGCCGCCCGGCAGCGGCCCCACGTCCAGGAGGGGGGTATGGCGTAGGTGGGGGGCGATGCGGCGCCGGGCCGCTTCCAGCTCGTCGAGAAATTCCATGCCGCCATCCTACCTCTTACGCCTTCCCGCCCTCTTGACTTACGCCCTTATTACGCCTAAGATACGCCCATGAAGGAGGAGATCAAACCGTGCGCACACCCATCCTGAATGGCCTCGGCCAGGCAATTCGCTGGCTCCGCGACCGGCAAGGCAAAAAGCAGTACCAGGTGGCCAACTCGGCCGGCATTACCAAGGGCATGTTGTCCGCCTATGAGACCGGCCGCCAGCGCCCTTCGCTCGACACCCTGGAGAAGATCCTCGACACGCTCGAGAACGATCTGAACGATCTGCACAACGCCATCCAGATCATCAACGGCCGTCCCGAGCAGATGCGGCGGCGCGGCGAGGGAGCTGGCTACGCGGAAGAGGCGGCGCCTCCCGCGAATCCCGTGACGGGAACCGGCGGCGGCAGGCACGAGGTCCAGAGGATCCTGGGCATCCGCGATCCCTTGCCGGCGGAAGAGGAGAAGGCGCTCGGCGAAATGCTCGACGGCTTCCACAACTTCCTCCGCTACCTGCACAACTCGATCACCCAGGCCGTGCGCCGGCACGCTCTGGACGGCGGCGAGTAAGAGACCCATAGAGGCGCGGTAGAGGCGCGGATCTCCGCGCCTCTTTCTTCCCCGCTCTTTTCAATCAGATCAAAGAGCGAGCCGGCCGCGCAGCACGGTCACCGCTTGGCCGCCCAGCTTGACGCGGTCGCCCTCGATCCGCACCCGGATCTCTCCGCCCCGAGCGGACGCCTGGTAGGCGAGCAGCTCGTCCCGACCCAGCCGCCGGCGCCAGTACGGTCCGAGCGAGCAGTGGGCGGAGCCGGTCACCGGATCTTCGTCGACCCCCGAGCCGGGAGCGAAGAACCGGGAGACGAAGTCGAAAGGCGCGCTCGAAGCCCCGGCGGTCACGATGACGCCGCGCACCGGCAGCGAAGCCAGCCGGCGGTGGTCGGGCTCCAATCCCCGGACCGCCTCCTCGGAAGACAGCTCCAGGAGGTAGTCGTACTTGCTCCTGCCCACGAAGGCCGGTTCCGCAGCACCAGCACCGAGGGCCTCGACGAGGCCCTCGGGAGGTTGGATCTCCTCGACGGGCCGGGCGGGAAAATCGAGCTCCATCCACTCCCCTTTCCGCCCGGCCGTCAACAGGCCGCTCAGGGTGTGGAAGCGGGCGATCTCCTCGGGAGCGAGCGTGCCGGTCTCCCACAGCACGTGGGCGGAGGCGAGCGTGGCATGCCCGCACAGCTCCACCTCGATGGCCGGGGTGAACCAGCGCAGGGCGAATCCGTTGCCCAGGGGATGCAGGAAGGCGGTCTCGGAGAGGTTCATCTCCCGCGCCACGTCCTGCATCCAATCGGAGTCGCGGGGTCCGTCGAGAAGGCAGACCGCCGCAGGATTGCCGGCGAACGGACGGTCCGTGAAGGCGTCTACTTGAAAGAGGTCGAAGCTCATGAACGGACGATATCGCAGTGTTTAGGGACCGCACCGCTTTACACCGCAAAGCGCTTTCATCTACAATCCGAGCTTGTACCCGGCAGGAACAATCTCCGGGACGTTTTCGGTTATGCTTGAGGGAATCGGGTTGAATTCCCCCAAATTGACGAACGAGCCGGGTTGATCCCGGGTTGATCAAGGACGAATAAAGCGAGGCATGGGACTATCTACCGAAGCCCCTGAAGAGACGGTTGCGGCCCCCGCGATGCCTATGGCCGACGATATGGCTGACGACTTCAACGGCCTGCTCGCCGGTTTGCGCGAGAAGCTCGACCGCGAGCTGGCGGCCTGGATCGAGGCCAAGCGCGCGGAGGCGGTGGCTTCCGGATCTCCCGAGACCCTGGAGCTGGTGGACGGCGTGGGCCTCCTCGCCATGCAGGGCGGCAAGCGCCTGCGCCCGGCCCTCGTCTACTACACCTACCGCGCCTGCGGCGGCACGTCCGACGAGGAAGCGCTCCCTCTCGCCCTGTCGACCGAGCTGCTCCACACCTACCTCCTGATCCACGACGACATCATGGACCACGCCGAGACCCGGCGCGGTATTCCTTCGGCGCACGTGCGCTTCCGCGACGCCCACCACGAGCACCGCCTTTACGGCGACGCGGACGACTTCGGCCGCTCCGTGGCCATCCTCCTGGGCGACCTTGCCCAGGCCTGGGCCGTCGAGCTGGCGACCGGTGTAGCCGCCGGCTCCCAGGGCTCCCGCGAGCTCGCCCGCTGCTTCGCCGCCATGTGCCAGGAGGTCATCGGCGGCCAGTACCTGGAGCTGCTGGTGGCCCAGCGCCGCACGGCTTCGGAAGAAGAGCTGCTGCGGGTGCTGCGCCTCAAGTCCGGGCGCTACACGGCGGAACGGCCGATCCAGCTCGGCGCCCTCCTGGCCGGCGCGGCTCCGGAAGTCCTGGCGATCCTCTCCCGCTACGGTACGGCCGTGGGCGAAGCCTTCCAGCTCCAGGACGACCTTCTGGGGATGTTCGGCGACCCCGGCGCCACCGGCAAGCCGGTGGACGCCGACATGCGCGAAGGGAAGTTCACCTTCCTCATCCACCACGCCCTGTCCTCGGCCACCCCGGAGCAGCGGCGGGTGCTCGCAGCGGCCCTCGGCAACGCCGGGGCCACCGCCGCCGAGACCTCCGCCGCCGTGGAGGTGCTGAAGGAGACGGGCGCCAACGAGGCGGTCTCGGCCATGGTCGAGGAGCGCCTGGGCGCCGCCCGTGCCGCGCTCGCCGAGCTGGGAGACCTGAGATTCGACGGCCGGCTGTTCCTCGAAGGGCTGGTCGACTACCTGCGGGAGCGCACTTGGTGAGGACCCCCGAGATCCCCGAGTCTCCCCAGGTGGTGGCGGCGGATCCCGAGGCCGGCGAACGGGACCGCAAGGCCGAGCACATCCAGCTCGCGCTCGACCCGCGCATGCAGCTCGGCCACAGCTTCTTCGACGACTACAGCTTCGAGCACGAGGCCCTGCCCGAGATCGACCTCGACGCCATCGACATGTCGGTCGAATTCCTCGGCAAGCGGCTGGCCGCTCCCCTCCTCCTCTCCTGCATGACCGGCGGCACGGAAACCGCCGGCCGGATCAACCGCAACCTCGCGGCCGGCGCCGAGGAAACCGGCGTGGCCGTGGGCGTGGGCTCCCAGCGCAAAGCGTTGGAAGATCCCTCGAAAGCTGATACCTTCCGGGTCCGCGAGGCCGCTCCCTCGGTTCCGTTGCTGGCCAATCTCGGCGCCGTCCAGCTCAACTACGGGATGGGCGTGCGCGAATGCCGCCAGGCGGTGGACATGATCGGTGCGGACGCCCTGGTGCTGCACCTGAATCCGCTCCAGGAAGCGATCCAGCCCGAAGGACAGGGCGATTTCTCCGGCCTGCTGCCGAAGATCGGCGAAGTGGTGCGCGAGCTCGGGGTGCCGGTGGTGGTCAAGGAGATCGGCTGCGGTATCTCGGAGGCCACGGCCCGCGCGCTGGCCGGGCAGGGAGTCCGCATCCTCGACACGGCGGGAGCCGGGGGCACGAGTTGGGCGCGCATCGAGGCCCGGCGCGCGGGCGACCTGGACATCGGCGAGCTGTTCGCCGGCTGGGGGATCCCCACCCCGGACTCGATCCGCCAGATCCGGCATGCCGCTGACACCGCCCCGGGCCTCACCGTCATCGCCAGCGGCGGTCTCCGCCACGGGCTCGACGCGGCCAAGGCCATCGCCCTGGGCGCGGACCTGGTTGGAATGGCCTACCCCTTCCTCGGGCCGGCCACGGAGTCCGCCGGGCGGGTCGCCGAGAAGGTGCGGCGCATCGTGCGCGAGCTCAAGATCTGTATGTTCTGCCTTGGGGTGAAAACGATCGCGGAGCTTCAGCGTACCAGGCTTCTGAAAAGGGTATGAGATGAGCAAGATTGCCAATATTGCCAATGCCGTGTCCTCGCTCCCGCTCGACCCGCGAGGAGCTGGTCGCGCTCCCTCGCCGCCGGCGAACGACGGTTCCACGAGCTGCCCAAGGACCTCCCCGCCGAAGAGGCGGCCGAGATCCGCCGCCAGGCCCTGGAGGCGATGACCGAGACGCCGCTCTCCAACATCGCCCACCACTCGCTGGACGTCCAACGCGCCTCGCACCGCCACTGCGAGAACTTCATCGGCGTGGCCCAGATCCCCATGGGCGTCGTCGGCCCGCTGCGCGTGCGCGGCCAGTACGCCGACGGCGACGTCTACGTGCCGCTCGCCACCACCGAGGCGGCGCTCGTGGCCTCCACCAACCGCGGCTGCGCGGCCCTGCGCGAAGCCGGCGGCGCCGTGGTGCGCGTCGAGGACGTGGGGATGACCCGCGCGCCCGGTCTTCCGCACCTCGGGCATCGTCCAGACCCAGCAGTTCCTGCAGTGGATCCAGGACCACGCGGACGACATCCGCGAGCGTCGCCGAGGGGACCAGCCGCTTCCTCAAGCTGCTGGAGGTCCGCCCCTTCGCCTTCGGCACCACCGTCTTCCTGCGCTTCCGCTTCGACTCCGGCGACGCCATGGGCATGAACATGGTGACCATCGCCTGCGACCGGGCGGTCAACGACCTGCATCGAGCCCGCCACCGGCGTGCCCTGCATCGGCCTCTCCGGCAACTACTGCGTCGACAAGAAGCCGGCCGCGCATCAACTTCCAGGAAGGGCGCGGCAAGCGCATCTACGCCGAGATCCTCCTCGAAGCCCCGATCCTCCACCACATCTTGAAGACCGAACGCCCGCGAGCCTGGTCGAGGTGCAGTACCGCAAGAACCTCCTGGGCTCGATCGCCGCCGGCTCCCTGGGCTTCAACGCCCACTTCGCCAACGTGCTGGCGGCCTTCTTCATCGCCACCGGGCAGGACCCGGCGCACGTGGTCGAGGGCTCGATGGGCATCACCTGCATCGAGTCGCGCGGGCCGGACTCCGTCTTCGCCTCGATCTTCCTGCCCGACGTGCCGCTCGGGGCCATCGGCGGCGGCACCGCGCTCGACACCCAGCGCGAAGCCCTGGCCGTGCTCGGCGTCTCGCCCGACCCGGAGCGCCGGGGCGACGCCGTCATCCGGCTCGCCGAGATCCTCGGCGCCGTCGTCCTGGCCGGCGAGCTGTCGCTGATGGCGGCCTTCACCTCCCACGATCTGGCGCGCGCCCACGAGAAGCTCGGCCGCGCCGAGATCCCGTCGGCCACCTAGCCGGAGCCCGGGCGCTGATTTCGGTTTCGACCCCCGGAAAGCTCATCCTGATGGGCGAGCATGCCGTGGTCTACGGCCGGCCCGCCCTGGTCGCCGCCATCGACCTTCGGCTCACCGTCCGCGTCTCCGCCCGGGCCGGAGACCCCGCGGGCGGCGTCCGCTTGGACCTGCCCAACCTCTCCCACTCCGAAGAGCCTCTCCTGGAGCGGCGTCCTCGCCTACTGCCGGGCGGCCCGCGAAAGCTGGGGCGAGTACTCCCGCGAGCCGGGGCCGGACCGCTTCCGCGCCGTGCGGGGCGAGGATCCGGCCCACATCGTCAAGGCCGCCCTGGGTGAGGCGGCGGAAGCCCTCGATGAAACCGCCCCTCCGGGAGTCGAAGTCCGTGTCGAGTCGCGCCTGCCCATCGGCTCCGGCTTCGGCAGCTCGGCGGCCATCGCCGTGGGAGTCGTCGCCGCCTACCTGGCTTTCCGGGGTGTTTTCTCCGGGAAAGATCTGGATCTCGACCTCATCGAAAAGCTCGCCCTGGAAGCCGAGCGCCGCCAGCACGGCCTCCCCTCGGGGATCGACACCGCCACCGTGCTGCGGGGCGGCCTGCTCTGGGCGCGCAAGCTCCCCTCCGGCGAGCTGGAAACCGAGCGGCTCCCCCTGGGGACCGCCGGCTCCTCTCTCCTTTCCCGCATCCGGGTCTACGATACCGGCACGCCGCCGGAATCCACGGGCGCGGTGGTGGCCGCCGTACGCGCCCGGCGCGACCAGGACCCCGCGCGGCACGAGCGGATTCTCGACGGCATCGAGGCCGCCGTCCAGGCTTTCCGCGTCGAATTGGCCAGGGACGGCGCCGGAGACCGGGACGACCGGGACCATCGGGCGCGCATCGTGCAGATCCTCCGCGACTGCGAAGGGTGCCTGGAAGAGCTGGGAGTGGTGCCGCCGGCGGTCCGTGCGGTCGTGCGCCGGATCGAAGCCGAAGGCGGCGCCGCCAAGATCTCCGGCGCCGGCTCCCTCGCGGGACCGGGAGCCGGGTCCCTGCTGGTCTATCATCCCGAGATCGAGGAGATCTCCGGCTGGACGTTTCTGCAGCCGTTTCCTTATCATCCTGTCCACTTGGGAGCCCAGGGGCTCCGCCTGGAGAGCGTCGCATGAGCAAGACCACCGTATCCGCGCCGGCCAACATCGCCTTCATCAAGTACTGGGGCGCTCGCGACCTGGACCTAGCCCTGCCCATGAACACCTCGATCTCCATGACCCTGGAGCACTGCGTCACCCAGTGCACCGCGGAGACCCTGGGCCATGGCGGCGAAGACGAAGTCTGGCTCGCCGAGCCCGACGGCGGCTTCGGCACCCCCGAGCCCGAGTTCGCCCAGCGCATCCGCGACCAGCTGGACCGCATCCGCAAGTGGGCCGGCAGCACCGGCGGCCTGCGCGTGGCCACGCGCAACAACTTCCCCACGCGCCGGCGGCCTCGCCTCCTCCGCCTCGGGCTTCGCCGCCCTGACCCTCGCCGCCGTGGGGGCGTTCGGCAAGAAGGCCTCGGCTCGCGAGCTTTCCCTCCTCGCCCGCCGCAGCGGCTCGGGCTCGGCCTGCCGCTCCATCCTCGGCGGCTACGTCGAGTGGACGGCTCCCAAGGAAGGCAACGGCGATGAGGACAGCTACGCCCGCCAGATCGCCGACGCCGACCACTGGGACCTGCGCAACGTCATCGCCGTGGTCGAGATCGGCCCCAAGACCGTCTCGTCGATCGAGGGGCACCGCCGCGCCCTCTCCAGCCCCTACTACGCCAAGCGCCAGGAGCTTCTCCCCCAGCGCATCGAGACGGTCCGCAAGGCCATCCGCGAGCGCGACCTGGCGCTCCTCGGCCCGATCCTCGAAGAAGAGGCCGTCGACCTCCACCTGATCGCCATGTCCTCCCATCCGCCGATCTTCTACTGGAGCCCCGGCACTCTCGCCGTGCTGCGGGCCGTGCGCGAGCTGCGCCAGGAAGGGCTCTCCGCCTGGGCCACCATGGACGCCGGCGCCAACGTTCACGTAATCTGCGACACCGACTCCGAAGACGAGGTGGCCGACCGCCTGGAAGACCTGCCGGCCGTCGGCTTCGTAATCCGCGACGGCGTTGGACCGGGGCCCGATGATGAGACCGAACACCTCTTTTGACATCAGAGACGTCGTCCTCCTCAAGCTGGGCGGCAGCCTGATCACCGACAAGACGCAGCCGGAAACGCCGCGCCTCGAGGTGATCACCCGCCTCGCCGAGGAGATCGCCGACCAGGGTCCCTTCCGCTTCATCGTGGGCCATGGCAGCGGCTCCTTCGGGCACAACGCCGCCCAGCGGTACAACATCGCGAACGGCATCCGCTCGGCGGACCAGCTTCCCGGCATCCCCCTGACCCAGCAGCGGGCCGCCGCGCTCCACCAACTGGTCGTGGAAGCCCTGTCCGAAGCCGGCGCCCTCCCCTTCTCCATCGCGCCGTCGAGCTGCCTGGTCTCGGCCGGAGGCCGGCCCGCCTCCTTCGCGGCCGAGCCCCTTGCCCTCGCGTTCGAAAGAGGCCTCCTGCCCGTCGTCTACGGCGACGTGGTGCTGGACCGCGAGGGGGGGATCTCCATCGCCTCCACCGAGCAGGTTCTGGAGACCATCGCCCGCACCCTTCTCGATCAAGGTTGGACGGTCCGCAGCGTCCTCTGGCTGGGAGAGACCGACGGCCTCTACGATGAGACCGGCAAGACCATCCCGCGGGTCTTCGCCTCCACCTTCGAAGAGACCTGCCGGGCGATCGGCGAAACCAAGGGCACCGACGTCACCGGCGGCATGCGCCTCCGCCTCGAAACCGCCCTCAACTTGGTCGAGCTGGGGATTCCCTCGCTGCTCCTGAACGGCCTCACCCCGGGCCTGCTGGGCAAGGCCCTGCGGGGCGAGAAGGTCGTGGGGACGGAAATCTCCCCCATCACCCACTGAGCCCTCACCCCGGGAGGTGGGGGCAATGCTATCCTCTCCGCCGTGCACGCGGAGACTGAACAGCGGGCCCCGGGAATGGCTGATCTGGAACAGCTCCTGATCGCCTCCAGCCGCACGTTCGCCCTCGCGATTCCCTTGCTCCCCGAGCCCACGCGGCAGGAGGTCACCATCTCCTACCTCCTCTTCCGCGTGGCCGACACCTTCGAAGACGCCGCGAGCTGGCCGCGCGCCCTGCGCATCGAGGCCCTCGATCACTTCGGCCGCCTGCTCCAGGCCCCGGACCGCCGGGAGATCGAAGAGGTCTCGCGCCGCTGGGCCGCCGAGGTGCCCTGCGAGCAGCCCGGCTACCAGGATCTGCTGGCCGAGCTTCCCTACGTCCTCGATTCCTTCTTCGCCCTCTCGCCGCAAGCCGTCCGCCTCATCCGCGACCACACCCTGCGCACCGCCGAGGGGATGGCCGGCTTCGTGGCCCGCACCAGCGACGGCGGCGAGCTGCGACTCAACGACCTCGCCGACCTCCAGGCCTATTGCTACGTCGTGGCCGGCATCGTGGGCGAGCTGCTGACCGAGCTGTTCCTCCTCGGCCGCCCCCAACTGGAACCCGTGGCCTCCGGCCTGCGCGTCCGCTCGCGCGTCTTCGGCGAAGGGCTCCAGCTCGTCAACATCTTGAAGGACGCCGCCTCCGACGCCACCGAAGGCCGGCGCTACCTCCCCGACGGCGTCGACCGGGCCGAAGTGCTCGCCCTCGCCCGCCGCGACCTCCGGGCCGCCACCGACTACGTCCTCACCCTCCAGAGCGCCGGCGCCGAGCGCGGCCTCGTGGCCTTCAACGCCCTGCCCGTCCGCCTCGCCCACGCCACCCTCGACCGCGTCGAGCAGGCCGGCCCCGGCTCCAAGCTCACCCGGCCCGAGGTCTACGCCATCGTCCAGGGAATGAACCGCGCGCTGGACCAGAACGAGCCGGCGGTTTGACGGCCCGTCAGCCTCATCGGGCCGCCTTGCCCGCACGACCTCACCCTCCGGCTCCCTCTCCTGAAGGAGAGGGAGAGACAAGCCAAAGAGCAGCCTTAAAGCCCCTCTCCTTTAGGAGAGGGGTTGGGGTGAGGTCGCGGCGGCAAGCCGGACAGATTTTTCGAACCATCCTCCCTGCGAGATAACCATCGAGATCACCATGAAGCCCATCGACCTCTCCATCCTCCTCCTCGTCCTCCCCCTCCTCGCCGCCTGTGCCGGAGCCCCGCAACCCGTGACGAAAAAATCCACCACCCCGGCCGTCCGCGTCATCGCCGAGACCGAGCAGGACGCCCACTCCTTCTCCCATCCCGACGAGATCACCGTCGAGCACCTGGTGCTGGACCTCACCGTCGACTTCACCAACAGGACCCTCTCCGGGCGCGCCAGCCTGCGGCTCAAGAACCCCACGGGCACCAGCCGCCTCGTCCTCGACACGCGCGACCTGGACGTCCGCCGCGTCACCTTGGACGACGGCAAGGCAGAGGCCCGCTTCACCCTCGGCCCGCCCGTCAAGTCCCAGGTCATGGGCCGCCCCCTGGAGATCGAGATCACCCCCGCCACCACCTGGGTCAACATCGACTACTCCACCTCGCCCCAGGCCGCGGCCGTCCAGTGGCTCACCCCCGAACAGGCCGGCAGCCCGTCGCCGTTCCTCTACACCCAGTCCCAGGCCATCATGGCCCGCACCTGGGTCCCCTGCCAGGACTCCCCCGGCGTGCGCATGACCTACGAGGCCACCATCCACGCGCCGCGCGGCTTCCTGGCCTTGATGAGCGCCGAGAACCCCACCGAGAAGAGCGCCGACGGCGTCTACCGCTTCAAGATGCCGCAGCCCATTCCGAGCTACCTGCTCGCCCTGGCCGTGGGCGACCTGGCCTTCCGCCCCCTCGGCGGCAACAGCGGGGTCAGCGGGGTCTACGCCCTCCCCACGGTCGTCGAGCGCGCGGCCTGGGAGCTCGCGGACACGCCCAAGATGATCGCCGCCGCCGAGAAGCTCTACGGCCCCTACAAGTGGGGGCGCTACGACATCCTCGTCCTCCCCGCCTCCTACCCCTTCGGCGGCATGGAGAACCCGCGCCTCACCTTCGCCACCCCCACCATCCTGGCCGGCGACCGCTCCCTCGTCTCCCTCGTGGCCCACGAGCTTGCCCATTCCTGGTCCGGCAACCTCGTCACCAACGCCACCTGGACCGACTTCTGGCTCAACGAGGGGTTCACCACCTACTTCGAAGGGCGCATCATGGAAGCCCTCTACGGCCGCCCCTACTTCGACATGCTCGCCGTCCTCGGCCGCCAGGATCTCCAGACCAGCCTCGACGAGCTCGGACCCGACAGCCCCGACAGCCGCCTCCACATGGATTCCGCCGGCCGCGATCCCGACCAGGTCTTGACCGACGTGGCCTACGAAAAGGGTGCCCTCTTCCTCCGCATGCTCGAAAAGAACGTCGGCCGCGAGCGCTTCGACGCCTTCCTCCGCGGCTACTTCGACAAATTCGCCTTTCAGTCCATGGACAGCGCCCGCTTCGTCCCCTACCTCAAGCAGCAGCTTCTGGGGGATGACGAGACTCTCATCCAGGGCCTCCAGATCGACGCCTGGGTCTACAACCCCGGCATCCCCTCGAACGCCGTCGAGCCCCATTCCGAGGCCCTGGTCCCCGTCGACCAGGCCGTCCAGGCGATCACCAACGGCACCGCCGCCGCCCAGATCGCCACCACCGGCTGGACCACCCAGCACTGGCTCCACTTCCTCCGCACCCTTCCCTCCTCGCTAGACACCGCGAAGATGGCCGGCTTGGACGCCGCCTTCCACTTGAGCGACTCCGGCAACTCCGAGATCCTGAACGCCTGGCTCCTGAAGGTCATCAACAGCAAGTACACCCCCGGCTACCCCGCCCTCGAACGCTTCCTCACCACCGTCGGCCGCCGCAAGTTCCTCAAGCCCCTCTACACCGAGCTGGCCAAGACCCCCGAAGGAGCCGAAATGGCCCTCCGCATCTACGAGAAAGCGCGAGTCGGCTACCACTCCGTCTCTCAGCGAGCGGTGGACGAAATCCTCGGCTGGCGGGGGTGACCAAACATGAGTGACGCGAAGGAAGCAAGCCTGCTCGACGCCCTGCTGGACTCCTGGGACCGGAACAACACCGTCCTGATGAACCTCCTCCGAGCCCTGCCGGAAACCGGCCTCGAAGCGAGAGCCATGGCCGGCAGCCCCACGGTCGCCGAGATGTTCACCCACATGCACCATGAGCGCATGGTGTCCGTCCAAGAAAACGCCCCCGAGCACGGAGGCGAGGTTCCCTCTCGCGAATGGAACCCCGAGAGCGACGCCCACCAGATCGCGCGGTGGCTTGCGGAAAGCGCCACCCGCGTGCGTGAGGCGGTGAAGGCCAGAACCGAGGCCAACGGCCCCTTGGACCTGGACTTCGCGCATCCCGTCCAACTGGTGCAATTCCTGATTTTCCACGAAGGGTACCACCACGGTCAGATCAAGCTGGCCCTCAAGGCCGCCGGGTGCCCGATCCCGGACGCCGACGCCGGCCCTCTGACGTGGGATGTGTGGCGACGGCGCAGTAGTACGTCCCCGCCCACTTGACCTTCTCAAACCGATCCTGAAGCTCGAAAATCTACAGCCGCATCCAGTGGATCCAAGCCGGCTTCCACTCGATCCAGAACAAATTCCACTGGATCCAGGACGACTTCCAGTGGATCCAAGGCGGGTTCCACTGGATGCCGGCTCGCCATCACTGATTCCGCTTCCGAATCCACTGGATCCAGCCCAGAATCTTTCTCATCCAAAACAAATTGCAGTGGATCTCGACCCGGATCCACTGGATCTGAAAACAGATTCGCCCTTGCCGCGCCCGGATTCTCTGATTCAGGGTCTCAGACAGAATCCCCAGACCTCCCGTGAACGCCAACGCATCCTTGCGCCGTAGTCCTACCTCGCCTTCTCAGCCCTGAGCTGATCGATCGTGCCGAACGCGTGGCGCAGGTGGGGAATGACGATGCTACCGCCCACCACCAGGGCCACGTTCAGGGCGTCGTAGAGCTCATCGTCCGTCCAGCCGGCCTCGACGCACTGGTCGAGGTGGTAGTCGATGCAGTCGTTGCAGCGCAGCACCGCCGAGGCGGCGAGGCCGAGCAGCTCCTTGGTCTTGCCGTCCAGGGCGCCGTCCCGGTAGGCGGCGGTGTCCAGGTTGAAGAAGCGCTTGATGCCGAGGTGGTCGGCCTCCATGATGCGGTCGTTCATCTTCTGGCGGTAGCTGCGAAACTCGTCGATCGTCTTCGGCATTTCCGGTCTCCAAATCGATTTTCCCAGTCAGAAGAGGGGCTTGCCCAGCAGGTAGTGCTCCAGCCACGAGATCTCGGCGCGCATCTTGGCCCGCTTGTGCGAGGGCTGGGTGAAAACATGGCCTTCGCCGGGAAAGACCAGGCCTTCCACGGTGACTCCCCGGGCGGAGAGCGCACGAAACAGCTCGTCCCCATGGCGCGGGGCGTCGCCGTCGCGTTCACCGGAGATGATCAGCGTCGGGGTCCGGATCTGTTCCAGCCCGCTGACCGGGGATTCCCGCAGCCAGAGCTCGAAGTCTTTCCAGGGGGACGTGCCCTGAAAGAACGTCTCGGACCACATCGGTCCCCGAGTCGAGCTGAAAAGCTCGATGTCGTTCCACACTCCGGCCCCCGTGGAGACGGCACGGAACATGCCGGTCCGTCCCAGCAGGCACTTGGAAAGGCCGCCGCCACCGCTGTAACCCATGAGCCCCAGGCGGTTCCGGTCGGCCCAGCCCCGGGCCACCAGGCTCTCGACGCCGAGGATCACGTCCTGCGAGGGGCGTGAACAGCGGCGGCCTTCGATCCCCTGGGCGAACGCGTCTCCCCGTCCGGCTCCTCCCCGGTAGTTCGGATTGAGCACGAGGAACCCGCGCGCGGCCAGGACGGCCGGAAAGGAGAGAAAACCAGCCTCGAGGGAGACGGCCTCCGTGCGGGCCACGCTGAAAGGGCCGCCATGGAGATCCACGATCAGGGGCAGGCCCTTCTCTCCCCTGCGGCCCGGGGGCCAGAAGAGGACCCCTTCGACGGTCGAGCCCTCGCCGTCGTCCCAGGAGACGGTCTCGATTTCGGGCAGAGGCTCGCGGGTGAGAGACGCGTTGAAATCAGTCACGGGACGGGCCTTGGCCAAGCCATCCACACCCTGAGCCACGTGAATCTCGGGGAAGTGGCGGGGATCCGTGGTGACGAAGGCGATGGTTTTACCATCCCGCGAAGCCGAAAGATGGGCGATCCACCCGCGTTGCTCCAGGAGAGTCCTGACCATTCCCGTGGCAGGGTCTATACGGGAAACCCGCATGCGGGTGGAGACGTTCGCGGTGACGAGCAAGGAGCCGTCGGCCAGGGGGACCTGCTGCTTGAGGTAGCCCTCCTGGTGGGGCGCGGCGAGGGTGAGCCCCATGCCTTCGCCGTCCACCCGGAACAGCCGTGCTTCGGTGCCGGCAAAACGGCCCTCCTTCACCTCCCCCACCACGGAGACGAAAAGATCCTCGCCGGCCCAGGCGAGCGTCTCCTCCCAGACCAGGTTGCGGGTGCTCCGTGCCGGCAGGCCGGGGGCAAGCCCCAGGACTGCCACCTCGGAAACACCCGACGCCAGGGTCGCGCCGCTCCCTCCCACCGCGGCCTGCCGCCCGTCGGGCGAGACCTCCAGGAGAGCCGGAACCTCGAAGGGGACGGCAGCGAGCCGCTCGGTTTTTCCACCAACCCGTGCCACCTTGTAGAGGCCGGAGGTCACGGCGTTTGGACCGGGGTTCCGGCGCACGTCGCCATAGACCTCCCGCCACCGGGCGTGGGCCGCCAGGGTCGCAGCATCCGGCGGATCGGTGGCGACGGCGATGACACCCGTGCCGTCCGGCAGCCAGCCGTACAGATCGATTCCGCCGCCGAATTGAGCTGGCTCCGTGATCTGCCGAGGCTTGGAATCCGAATCCAGCAGGAAAAGCTGAAAGACGCCGTCAGGACCCGGAGAGAGGAACGAGAGGGCGTGCCCATCCGGCGACCACTTCAGGGCCGTGTAGGTCCCCGGCTCCGTCAGGCGGACCGGGACCGTCTGCTTCCCCGCCTTCCCCGCCGCCAGGTCGATCCGCCAGACGGTGGAGACCTCCCGGTCCTGCTCGAAGTCGTTGCGGCGGGTGATGAAAGCCAGCCGGCTGCCATCCGGGGAGACCTGCACCTCGTCGAAGACGATCTCCCCAAGGGACGTTTCGACGTCGCCGAGGTCCGCGCGGGCTCCGGACACCAATGTGAACAGAAGCGCGGCAGTGAGGGCGGCTCGCATGAGGCCTCCTTTCAAGCCTTGACGAACGTGCCCCGCTCGGTGTCCTTGCGCACGCCCGGAAACGGCAGGACCCGGCCATGGGCCACGCAGTAGACGCCCGGTGCCAGGGTCCCGGCGGCGAAGAGCGCCTCCGTCAGGTTCTGCAGGGCGTCGGAATGCTTCATCTCGAAAGGCCGCATCGCACCGGTGAGGACGATGGGCACGCACGGTTTTTCCAGGTTGCCGAAGAGGTGCTGGCCGGTGAGGGCCAGGGTATCCGTGCCATGGAGCACGACGATGCCCAGGGTCGTGGCCGCGTCTTCGCACGCGCCGGTCGCGCGCACGGCTTCGAGGATCCGGTTGCGGTCCGCCTCGGTCATCTGCAGGCTGTCCTTGCTCATCAGATCGAAGACGTTGACCTCCGTGTCTTCGAGCCGCAGCTCGTCCAGCATCCGCCGGACGATGGACCGCCGGTTGGCGAGCTCGCCCGTAGCCTCGTCGTAGGTCTTCTCGATGGTCCCGCCGGTGGTGATGAGGGTGATCTTTCGCACGGGGGGACTCTATCGCACCGGTGCGCCCGGAAAAGCCGCTCTCAGATCCTCGGAAGACACGGCGCACCACTTCCCAGGCGCCAAATCCCCCAGCTCCAACCCACCGAAGGAAACACGCTTGAGCCGCGTCACCTCGTGCCCCACCGCGGCGAGCATCCTGCGGACCTCCCGGTTCTTTCCTTCGGCCAGCTCCAGGACCAGATGGGTCTCGCGCCTGGAACGCTTGCGGACTAGGACGGAGCGGGCGGCAAGCGTCTCCCCCGCCTCTTCGATCCCCTCCGTCAGCCTGACTGCCATGGCCTCGGACAGCTCGCCCCGAACGGTGACCAGATAGACGCGTGGGACCTCATTCCGGGGATCCGTCACCCAATCCGCGAACCGCGTGTCGTTGGTCAGCAGGAGGAGACCCGTGGTGGCGGCGTCCAGGCGCCCGACGGGAACGACATGGGCGTCCAGCCCTTCGAGGCAGCCGTAGACGGTAGGCCGGCCTTCCGGGTCCGAGCGGGTGGTGACGGCGCCGCGCGGCTTGTGGAGGAGGACCGTCAAGGGCTCGGCTCGTCGAGCCGCGAGGCCGTCGATCTCGATCCGGAGGCGCTCGGGTACGACCTCTCGCGACGGATCGGTTTCGGTCCTCCCGTCGATCCTCACACGGCCGGACTGGACCAGATCCCGAGCCTCGGAACGCGAGGCGAGGCCGAGCTTGGAGAGCGCCCTCTCCAAGGAAACGTGACCCGGTTTGCGCGGCTGAGCGGCCATCGCGGGTATCCTACGCCGCGCATGGCACCCCCTTCACGACAACGGACCTTCCGCCGATGGCTTCTGGGGCTCCTCCTCACCGGGCTCTTCCTGGGAGCCTGGGCCTTCGGCGCCGAGCCGGCTTCTCTGCGGGTTCGCGAGCACACGCTGAAGATTCCCGGTTGGCCTGCCGGACGAAGCGGGATGCGGATCGCCCTGCTCACGGATCTGCACGTGGGCTCGCCCTTCAACGGCCTGGGCAAGCTGGAAGAAGTGGTGGAACGCACCAACGCCGCCCGGCCGGACGCCGTGCTGATCCTGGGAGACCTCGTGATCCAGGACGTGGCCGGCGGGCGCTTCGTGCCGCCGGAGGGGATAGCTCCCGTGCTTGGGCGTCTGCGGGCGCCTCTTGGAGTCTGGGCAGTGCTGGGCAATCACGACCGGTGGCTGGATGGGCCGCGGGTCACCAGAGCCTTGACGAAAGCCGGGATTACCGTGCTCGAAGATCGCGCGGTGGCGGTCTCACGCGGCGGCCCGCCCTTCTGGCTGGTAGGGATCAGCGATCTCTGGACCGCTCCCCACGACGTCCGCAAAGCTCTGGGGCAGGTCTCCGACAGTGCTCCAGTCCTCGCCTTCACCCACAACCCGGATATCTTTCCCGACATCCCTACCCGGGTGAGCCTGACACTCGCGGGCCATACGCACGGGGGACAGGTCTACCTGCCCCTCCTCGGCCGGCTCGTCGTCCCTTCCCGCTATGGCGAGCGGTACGCGCTCGGCCACGTCGTCGAGAAGGGGCGGCACCTGTTCGTCGCGGGGGGAACGGGGACGAGCATCCTCCCGGTCCGCTTTCTGGTGCCGCCGGAGATCTCGATCGTCCGGATCGAGCCCTACTGACAGGACGGAAACGCCGTCGTGTCGATGGTGGCCGGCGCCAGCTGCCCTCCCGGCTTTTCGTACCTCTTCACCTGTCCGGTCCGGGTGTCCGTCACCGTGAGCACATAGTGCAGGTCGGTCATGGCCGCGGAGTAGAGCCAGAACTGGCCGTTGCGGTTGCAGCCGTCGAACACCTTGACCATCAGCTCCCAGTTGTCCGGGTTGGCGAACGAGAACACGCCCGCGTTCACGGAGGCGCCCGGCACCACCTTCCCCGTCCCGGAGAGGGTGCCGCCGTCCCACATAACCTCGACGCGGAAACGCCCCTGGTTCAGGCACAGGGTCGTGGCACTGGCCACACAGACGGGCGGAGGGGGCGCGGGGCGGCTCTTGCTCATCAGGAACTGGAATCCGTCGACCATGGAGGCCTCAGGCCAGGAGGAGTGATCGAAGCCCTGCACGACGTCCTCTTCCCAAGGGACACCCAGCCGGTTCCACTGCGCCTTGAGGCTCGCGTAGGCGCCGTTGGAGTAGTTCGGGTCCCCCTTGCTGTAATACATGCGGACCGGCGGCTTGTACGAGGGGTCCGACACCGAGGCCACCGTGTAGAAGGACGCAGCCAGGGTGAAGACGGCGCTGTAGGACGAGCTCGAGTACGCGAGCAGATAGGCGTACGCCCCACCCGCGGAATGCCCGGCGACGGCGATGCGGCGGTCGTCGAGAGTCAGGTCCGCCCGCGTCAGGCGCAGCGTTTCGGCCACCGTCTGCGCGTCCTTGGCGGTACCCCACCCCAGGCCGGAGGCTTTGGGCATGGCAACCACGCAGCCGGCCGCATCCGCGGCACCCTGAACGAAGGTCCGGTAGGACGTCGGGTTCGCTCCGGCGCCGTGGAAGAACAGGACCAGAGGGACGGGACGGGAAGTGGCCAGGTTCGCCGGAACGTACTGCCAGAAGAAGGAATTCGTCGCCGGAATCTGGATCGTCCGCCAACCGGGGGCAGGAGCCGCGGCGGCAAGGGTGGGCAGGAAGGAGACGGCGAGGACGAACGGCAGGACAAACCGAAAAATTTGCTTCGACATCTAAAACACCTCTTCGCCACCTTAGCGGCTCGCGGCGTTCGAGGCAACCCCCGCCGAATTACCTATACTAGGCCCCATGCACGTTCCTGAATACGCCGTTCTCAGCCGTGAGTGCCGGGCCGTACAGATCCCGGAAGGCAACCCCTCCTTTCTCTCTCCTGGTACCCGGGTACGCATCACCCAGGCGCTCGGAGGCTCCTATACCGTGGTCACCGAACGCGGGCACATGCTGCGCATCGAGGCCCGCGACGCGGACGCCATCGGCAAGACCCCGACCGACGCCCTCGCCGGTCTTGAAGGAGCGTCCCTGGAAGATCAGGTCTGGGCCAGCCTCAAGACCTGCTTCGACCCGGAGATCCCCGTCAACATCGTCGACCTTGGGCTGGTCTACAACTGTGAGGTGGTCGAGCTGCCCGAAGGCAACAAGCGCGTGGACGTCAAGATGACACTGACCGCCCCCGGCTGCGGCATGGGCCCCGTCCTGGCCCAGGACGTCAAGGACAAGCTCCAAGGGCTCCCCGGAGTCCAGGAGGCGGACGTCGAGATCGTCTTCGACCCCCAGTGGAATCAGAACATGATGAGCGAGGCGGCCCGGCTGGAGTTGGGGATGTTCTGATCCGCGCCGGGTTACTCTTCTGCGGCGGCCTGCTGTGGCATGACGTCGGCCGCCCTCTTCCCCGAGAACAGCCGCTTCACCATCAGCCGCGCGTAGTCGAGCTCCGCCAGCATCCAGATCTTCAAGCCCCTCGCGGCCATGCGGATCGGGGCGGTCTGGAGGTCGAACAGGGCCTTTACCCGGCGTCCGTCGTTCCTCGTCCCCGCTTCCCCGGCGGCGCGGCGGGCCAGGGCGATCTTCTTGAATCGCCGGTTGTAGATCCTCATCATGTGATAGCTGATGAAGGCCGGCTTCGGGCCCAGCACCGGCATCCAGTGGAACTTGCCGTAGATGCGGTAGGCAGGGATGACCACGAAGATGTAGTACTGCGCCGTCTCGATCAGGAACGAAGCCGAGAGCAGGTCGTGCTCTCCCATGTAGAAGTACTTGTCCTTGTAGATCGACTGGAAGAACCGGTGATACGAGCGCAGGAAGGTCTCGTTGTGCTCCTTGATCCTGGCGGCAATCGCGGCAGTGTCCTCCCCGGCCGTCTGGGCCTTGACGATCTCGACCGTTGCCTCGGCCGTGAAGGACGCATGGTCCAGACCCGGCGAGTAGTAGGGATCGAGAAAGGCCGCCGCGTCCCCCATCAAGGCCCAGCCCTCGCCCATGTACTGGCGGGTGACGTAGGCGAGATTCGAATACGTCCGCAGATCCTCGCCCTTCATGCTGGCGCCCTGGAGCAGCTCGGCCGCCATGGGGATCGCCTGGAGGAAGGCCAGGTATTCGGCCGCCATGTCCTTGCCCCGGTCGAGTTGGACCAGCCGGGTGTCGAAGACGATTCCGATGCTCGTCTCTCCGTTGCCCAGGGGGATGAACCACACCCAGTAGCCGAAGCCCAGGTAGTGGTTGGTGGCGAGGCGGCGGGACCCCACGTTGCCGCGGGAGAAGGAGAGCGGCCCGCGGGCGGCCACGTCGTCCAGGTGCCGCACCCCCTCCCACCGGCACCAGACGGACGCCGTGGGATGCTCCTTGTTCCGCTCGATGAGCCCCAGGCGTTTGCCCAGGAAGTTGGCCCGCCCCGTGGCGTCCAGCACCCAGCGGCAGGCCACCGTCTCCGCTTCTCCGTCTTTCTCATAGGTCACCCGGTGGTCGAACGACCCCAGCTCCACGTCCCGCACCCGGGCGGGCCTTGCAAGCTCGGCTCCCTCGGCCACCGCCGTCGCGAGGATGTGCTCGTCGAGCGTGTCGCGCCGGAGCTGGAAGGAGGGAACGGTGCTCCGCTGAAACGCCCCGGCCTCGCTGGCCTCGGCGTGGCAATGCACCTTGTCGTTGTGGAACCAGTAGCGAAGCCCTTCCTTGGGCAGGTGCTCGTTCTCCAGATGCTGCCAGAGGGCCAGGCGCCGGGTGAGGAACATCCCCGACATCTCCGTGGTCGCCTCCCCCACCTTGGCATCGAAGGCCTCCGCCCGCTCGATGACCAGGACGGAGAGATCCGGCCGGTCCCTCCGGAGCAGAACCGCCGCCGAGGCGCCGCTGAAGGCGCCGCCGAGGATGACCACGTCGTATTGCTTCATTCTTCCCTCCCCATTCCTCCCCGTAACACGCTCCAACCCAAGTCTAACACCGTCCAACAACCCAGGGCAGGAGCCTGACGGGGAGGTGGTATCCTTTGCAACATGCCTGAGATGGAACCGGTGATTCGCTCCCTTACGTTGAGGGGCTTCCGCAGCATTGCCACGGCGCAGATCGTGCTCGACAACCCGACCTTCCTGGTGGGACAAAACGGTGCGGGAAAAAGCAACGTCGTCGATGCCTTTGCCTTGCTCGCGGAGGCGACGAGCTCTTCTCTATCCTCGGCCATCAACAAGAGAGGCGGCGCCGCAGTGGTCTTTCACAGGACCACCTCTTCCGACCCTCCTCTCGACTTCGGGCTGGACGTTCAGTTTGGACGAATCGATGCGCAGACCGAAAGTGGAAGATTCGCTTTCCTCACTCGCCGAGATGATCGAGGGTACCGGGTAGTTCGAGAGATCTGTGAGGTCCGCGGCACTATGCCAGCCTCTTATGACAGGCAAGGAGGCTTGAGCCTTCCGGGCTTGGAGCTCCCTGCTCCTCACACTGATTCGTACTCGCTCATGCTTCCCGCAGCGGGAGGCTTGGCGGCATTCACGCCTATCTTGAGGATCCTGTCTGACATTCGGACCTATACGATTCAGCCTGCTGAGCTTCGCCGAATTCAACCGTCCGACAGTGGATCAAGCCTCCTTCCTTATGGTGAGAACGCGGCAAGCGTTCTACGTGAGATCCAGCGTCAATCGCCTGGGGACCTGGAGCAGATCCAAGAATTCCTGACGGCCTCGCTGCCCTATGAGCTCCAAGCCCAGACCGTCCAGTACGGTTCCCAGCTTGCCCTGGAGTTCCGGCAGACATCGCAAAAGGGGATCCTTGACCTTGGCGCTTCTGGTGTTTCAGACGGCACGCTACGTCTCCTGGGGCTGCTCCTGGCAGTTTTCCAGAATCCACCTCCCCCCGTGATTCTCATCGAGGAGCCGGAAACCAGCTTGCATCCAGGAAACCTTGCAGTGGTCCTGGACTTGATCAAGGTGGCAAGCCACAGGTCTCAGGTGATCGTCACGACGCATAGCCCCGAATTGCTGGACTCTGGGAAGTGGATCGAAGACCGGCACTTACGTATCGTTTACTGGGAGGATGGTTCAACTCATATTTCGCGGATTGGAAAAGCCTCGCGCGAAACTTTGGAGGAACATTTGATGGGCGCGGGCGAGCTGCTGAGATCGAACGTCCTCGACAACCCTCCTGTCGCAAAAGAGCCTGTGGAAGTCACTTTCTTCGAAGCCCTTCCTTGATCATCCAGACCTTGATCGAAGGCCGCGGAGAGGAGACGGCCCTCCCAGCCTTGTTGCGCCGATTCCGCAACGAGATTGGCGCGTTCTCCATTCAATTTGACCACCCCATCCGCCGGAGCCGCCCCGAGCTCGTGCAGGAGACCTCGCTCCGTGGGGCCGTCCGGATAGCGCTTCGGCAGGACCGTGGCTGCGACGCCATCCTGATCCTGTTCGACAGCGACAGAGACTGTCCGAAAGAGCTGGCGGCTAAAGTCCAAGCCTGGGGAGAGACGGAGGCAGGAGGCGTGCCATGTCAGGTGGTCGTAGCTCACCACGAATACGAGGCATGGTTCCTGGGCTCCCTGGAGTCTCTACGAGGCCGCCATGGCGTCCGGGGCGATGCTTCTTCGCATCCAGATCCTGAATCGATGCGAGGCGCCAAGGAGAAGCTGGCTGCGAACATGGTGAGACCGTACCGGCCGACCCTCGACCAGCCCGCCCTCACCGCCCTCTTCGACCTCGCCGCCGCTCACCGGAGTTGCCGGTCCTTCCGCCGTATGGTCCGTGCCTTCGGGCTCCTCGCGGCGGCAGCAGGGGTGGAAATCGGCCCTTGGCCTCCAGTGTCCTGGCAGTAAGGGCGGGGTCCCGGCAGGCCTCCAGGAGCGGCACGGTTGCAGGATTTGCGCCGTTGGGTCAAAATAGGGCTCCGCGAGAGGCCACGCCATCACGCTCGCCCTCCTCATTCAACCTACTTTTCCATGATCTAGACCATATACGGAGACAGCTTGACTCGCAGAATGCTGATCAACGCGCAGCGGCCGGAAGAGCTGCGTGTCGCCATCGTCCAGGGCAACGTCCTGGAGAACTACAAAGTCGACGTAGCGGAATCCGGCCTCACCCGCGGCAACATCTACCGCGGAGTCATCGCCAGCATTCAGCCCAGCCTGAACGCCGCCTTCATCGACTACGGCGCCGAGCGCCACGGTTTCCTGGCCATTCAGGACGTCGTCCCCGAGGCCTTCTACCGCCAGCCTCACGCCTCTCATCCCCGCATCGAGGAAGTCCTCGAAAAGGGCAAGCCCATCGTCGTCCAGGTCGAGCAAGGACCCGATGGGACAGAAGGGTGCGGCGATCACCACCAGCCTCTCTCTCGCCGGCCGCTACCTCGTGCTGACCCCCTTCGAGACCACCCGGGGCGTGTCGCGCAAGGTGGAGGACGAGGATACGCGCAAGAAGCTCAAGGCGCTCGCCAACAGCCTCGACCTGCCGGACGGCTGCGGCGTCATTCTGCGCACCAACGCCCTGGGCCAGACCAAGACGACGCTCGCCCGTGACTTGGGCGCCCTGCTGCGCCTCTGGAAGCGCGTGCAGAGTCGCCGCCATCCAGGGCAAAGGCACCCGGCTCCTCTACACCGATCAGGATCTGATCCTCCAAGCCCTCCGCGACTACCTGGACACGAGCATTGCCGAGGTTCTGGTGGACGACGACGAGGCGTTCCACAAGGCCGAGGCCTACATCATGGCCTTCATGCCGCGCTCGAAGACCCGGCTCATCCGTTACTCGGAACGCCTGCCGCTCTTCAGCCGCTACGACCTGGAACCCCAGATCGACCGCATCTACGAGCGCCGGGTGGAGCTGCCGAGCGGCGGCTCCATCGTCATCGACGGGACCGAGGCGCTCACCGCCATCGACGTCAACTCGGGCCGCTCGACCCGCGCCGCCACCCAGGAGGAGACGGCCGTCAACACCAACATGGAGGCCGCCGCCGAGGTGGCTCGCCAGCTCCGGCTGCGCGACCTGGGCGGCATCGTGGTGGTCGACTTCATCGACATGCGTGCCTCCAAAAACCAGCGCAAGGTCGAGAAAGCCGTCAAGGACGCCCTCAAGGTCGACAAGGCGCGCACCACCGTGGGCCGCATCAGCCCCAACGGCCTCCTGGAGGTCAACCGCCAGCGCATTCAGCAGGCCCTCCAGCTCCGCACGCACCGTAGCTGCCCCACGTGCAACGGCATTGGCAGCCTCGCCAGCGAAGAGATGGTGAGCCTCTCGATTCTCCGCCGTATCGAGGCCCGCGCGGCCACCGGCTCGATCCAGGGTGCCCGCATCAGCCTCCACCCCGAGCTGGCCGACGCCCTGCAGAATCACTACCGGCAGGAGCTGGCGTCGCTCGAAGAAGAGTTCGACATCAAGATCGAGATCATCGCCGCGCCGGGGCTCCACCGTCCCGAGGAGCGGATCGAGTGGCAAAAGCGCGAGAAGCCCGCACGCGTCTCGAAGCACCAGAAGCCCGCTCCCGTCATCCTCCAGGCCTGGGATCTGGCCTTGCCCGAGGATGAAGAAGAGGACGAGGAGGATCTCGTCGAAGGGGAAGAGCGTGACGAGGAGGACGGGGACGAGCCCGGCAGCACCGCCTCCGAAGCCGCAAAGAAGCGCCGGCGGCGGCGCGGCGGCCGCAAGCGCAAGAAGAAGGCGGACTTCGGTGGAGCCGAGCCCGGCCCGGCGGACGGCGGAGAGTCCCCACCCCCGGCGCGAGCCGCCATGGCGGCCCAGCCTCCCCTGGATGCCGATTCCTTCGACGACGGTGACGACGAAGGTCCGGACGACGATTTCGAGGACGGACCCGACGAAGAACCGAAAGAGAATGGCACCGGCGAGCCGGGCAACGGCACGCCGGGAAGCCCCAAGCGGCGACGGCGCAGGAGCCGGCGGCGCCGGAAGGCCTAAGCGCTGTCGTTCTCCCGTTCATGCGATCATATCTCCGGACGAAGCTTGAACCGTCCGGAGAGGAGAGCCTCGCGATGTTTGACCGGATTACCTTCGACTCGAAGATCATGGGCGGCAGGGCCTGTATCCGCGGGATGCGGATTACGGTCAGCCTCCTCGTCAACCTGATCGCCAACGGAATGATGCTCGACGAGCTCCGCCGGGAGTATCCCGATCTGGAGCCCGATGACGTTCGTCAGGCCCTGCAGTACACGCGGTAGACCAACGTCCTACCGGTAAAACACCGGATACGCCCCCGGATCGCTCTCGTGCATCATCTCGTACACCGCCTCGAAGACGGTCTCTCGATTGGGCTTCGAGAAGTAGTCGCCGTCTGAGCCGTACGAGGGGCGGTGCTCCTTGCCGGCCAGGGCCCGGGGCGCGCTGTCGAGCCAGGCGAAGCCGCCCTGAACGTCCAGGACCTGCCGCATCATGTAGGCCGTGGTGCCGCCGGGGACGTCCTCGTCCAGGAAGAGCACGCGGTTGGTCTTTTTGACCGATTCCACGATCCGGCTCCCGGTGTCGAACGGCAGCAGGGTCTGTACGTCCACGATCTCCACCTCGATCCCCACCTCGGCCAGCTTCCGCGCTGCTTCGAGAGCGATGCGGCAGCAGGCGCCGTAGGTGACGATGGTGACGTCCGTCCCCTCCCGCAACAGCTCGGGCACGCCGAGCGGCACCCTCATCTCGCCGATGTTGGCGGGCAGCTTCTCCTTCAACCGGTAGCCGTTCAGAACCTCCACCACCAGGGCCGGATCGTCCCCTTCGAGCAGGGTGTTGTAGAAGCCCGCCGCCTGCGTCATGTTGCGCGGCACGCAGACGTACATCCCGCGGACCAGGTTGAGCAGCCCCGCCATGGGCGAGCCCGAGTGCCAGATCCCCTCCAGCCGGTGCCCCCGGGTGCGGACGATGATCGGCGCCTTCTGCCGGCTCTTGGTGCGCCAGCGCAGGGTCGCCACGTCGTCCGAGAGGATCTGGAGACCATAGAGGACGTAGTCGAGATACTGGATCTCCGCGATGGGGCGCAGGCCGCGCAGGGCCATGCCGATCGCCTGCCCCATGATGGTGGTCTCGCGGATTCCCGTGTCCGTCACCCGCAGCGGGCCATACTTGGCCTGGAGGCCGGCGAAGCCCTGGTTGACGTCGCCGATCTTCCCCACGTCCTCGCCGATGGCGATCACATGAGGCATCCGCGCCAGCGCCTCATCGAAGCAGGCGTTCAACACCTCGAAGCCGTTGAGCACCTGGGCGTCGTCGGCGTAGACGGCCGGCACGGGCTCGATGTGGATGGCGGCCCGCGGCGTGGCGCTGTAGAGATGGGAGCTGTAGCGGTCCTCGTTGACCCGCTCCTGCTCTTTCTTCCAACCGGCCAGCCGCCGGGCCGCGGGCAGATCCTCGCCGGCCCCCGCGGTCTCGACCAGGGCGCTGAAAATGGCGGCCAAAAGGTCGCGGCGGAACGCCCCCTGCTGCCGCTCCAGCTCGTGGCGGATCTTGCCGATCTCGGCTCCGTGGGAGGACTCACGGGCGAGCTCGTCCAGCAGGCCCAGCACCTCGGCCTTCTCGGCGTCGATCGGGGCGCGGAACGCGTCCCAGGCCCGTCGCTGCGCCTCGCGGACCATCCTCTGGTCCTCTTCCTCCGCGGCGTCCAGCTCCTGGTGGGTGGCGATCCCCTGCTCGATCATCCACTCCTTCATCTTGTGGACGGGATCGAACTCCGCCTCCCAGTCCAGCCGCTCGCGCGACTTGTAGCGCTCGTGGCTCCCGGAGGTCGAGTGCCCCTGCGGCTGCGTCATCTCGGTGACGTGGACGATGGCCGGCACGTGCTCGCGCCGCACGATCTGCACGGCGGAGAGATAGGTCTCGCACAGCCCCGCGTAGTCCCAGCCCTGGACGGCGTAGAGGTCGTACCCCTTCTGGCTCCCCGGAGCGCGGCGGAAACCCGAAAGCACGGCCGAGAGGTCCCCCTTGGTGATCTGGTGCTCGTTGGGCACCGAGATGCCGTAGCCGTCGTCCCAGATGGACAGCAGCATGGGCGACTGGAGCACGCCCACCGCGTTCACGGCCTCCCAGAACATCCCCTCCGCACAGCTGGCGTTGCCGATGGTGCCGAAGGCCACCTCGTCGCCGTTCCTGGAGAACCGCTCCATCATCCCCTGGAGCTCCGGCAGCTCCCGGTAGAGGCGCGAGGCGTAGGAGAGCCCCACCAGGCGCGGCATCTGCGAGCCCGTCGGCGACACGTCCGAGGCCACGTTCACCTGGTTTACCAGGTTCTTGAAGCGGCCGTCCTCCTCCAGCATGCAGGTCGAGAAGTGCGCCGTCATCGACCGGCCCGCCGAGCAGGGCTCGCGCTCCAGGTCCGCGTCCGCGTAGAGCTGGGCAAAGAACTGCTCCACGGTCAGCAGTCCGAGTGCCAACATGAGCGTCTGGTCGCGGTAGTAGCCCGAGCGGAAGTCCCCGGGACGGAAGGCACGCGCCAGGGCCACCTGCGCCACCTCCTTGCCGTCGCCGAAGATGCCGAACTTGGCCTTGCCGGTGAACACCTCCCGGCGACCGATCAAGCTCGCCTGGCGGCTCTGGAAGGCGATCCGGTAATCCCGCAGGATGCTTTCCTTCGTGAACTGCGAGCCACCGGCGGCCACCTCTGGGGACGGCGGCGCGTCCCTATCCGTCATGGGGAAAGACATTGTCGAAGCCTCCAAAGGATGGCTGGGCACTCGGCTCCGGCCGGATCTCAGGTAGGAATGCTAGCACGCGGCCCCGTGCTACGATCCCGCCCCGAAAACTGCACTTTTTCGAGGAGGCCCATGACCGCCAAGCCAAGAAGTTCCGCTTTCGGCGTCTTCGCGTTCCTGCTTGCCTTCACCTCCCTCGCCTGCGCCAGCGCACCCTCTCCCGCGGCGGCCCCCGTGGCCCCCGCCGAGACGGCCAAGCCTGCCATGCAGGCCGCCGCCAGTGAGCCGGCCATGGACAAGACGGAGACGATGGCGAAGACCGCCGCCCCAGAGCCGTACCCCTCCACCTACCGGCCCCTCCCCTCCCAGCCCGTGCTCATCACCAACGCCACCGTCCTGACCGCCGCCGGTGACCGCATCGAGCGCGGCTCGGTCCTCTTGCAGGACGGCAAGGTCGCCGCCGTCGGCGCCAACGTCCAGGCACCGGCCGGCGTCACCGTGATCGACGGCAGCGGCAAGTGGGTGACCCCTGGCGTCATCGACGCCCACTCCCACCTCGGCGTCTACGCCTCTCCCGAGGTCGACGCCAACTCCGACGGCAACGAGGCCACCGACCCCAACACCGCCGAGGTCTGGGCCGAGCACTCGGTCTGGCCCCAGGACCCCCAGTTCCCCCTGGCCCTCGCGGCCGGCGTCACCTCCATGCAGATCCTGCCGGGCTCGGCCAACCTCTTCGGCGGGCGCAGCGTCACCGTCAAGAACGTGCCCGCCTTGAGCGTCTACGCCATGAAGTTCCCCGGCGCCCCCTACGGCCTCAAGATGGCCTGCGGCGAAAACCCGAAGCGCAACTACGGCAACAAGGGGCGCTCCCCCGCCACCCGCATGGGGAACGTCGCCGGCTACCGCGCGGCCTGGATCAAGGCCCAGAAGTACCGCCGGGACTGGGCTGAGTACGAGCGCAAGAGCCAGGCGAAGGAGAAGGACGCCAAGCAGCCCGACCGCGACCTCGAGCCCGAGACCCTGGCCGGCGTGCTCGACGGCGAGATCCTCATCCAGAACCATTGCTACCGGGCCGACGAGATGCTCACCATGATCGAGATCGCCAAGGAGTTCGGCTACAAGATCTCCGCCTTCCACCACGCCGTCGAGGCCTACAAGATCGCCGACGTCTTGGCCGAGAACGGCATCTGCGCCGACATGTGGGCCGACTGGTGGGGCTTCAAGATGGAGGCCTTCGACGGCATCCGCGAGAACGTCGCCCTGGTCGAAAAAGCCGGCGCCTGCGCCGTCGTCCACTCCGACTCCGCCGACGGCATCCAGCGCCTCAACCAGGAAGCCGCCAAGTCCATGGCCGCCGGCAACCGCATGGGCATGAAGCTGCGCGAGGAAGACGCCATCCGCTGGATCACCCTCAATCCCGCGAAATCCATCGGCATCGACCAGCAGACCGGCTCCCTCGAACCGGGCAAGATGGCCGACGTCGTCCTCTGGAACGGCAACCCCTTCAGCGTCTACAGCCGCCCCGACAAGGTCTACATCGACGGCGCCCTCGTCTTCGACCGCTCCAACCCCGCCCTCCAGCCGGAGATGGACTTCGAGCTCGGGATTCGCGACGCGGAGGCCATGCAATGAACAAGCTCCTCGCCGTTCTCCTCGCCTCTTCCGCCCTCGCCGCCGTCCCCCAGACCCTGGCCGCGACCGTGGCCGAAAGTGTCGGCATCATCGGCGCCACCATTCACACCATGGGTCCCCAGGGGACTCTCGAAAAAGCCAACCTGTGGATTGAAAACGGCAAGATCCGGGCCGTCGGCGTCGACGTCGTCATCCCGGCCGGTGCCCGGCTGATCGACGGCCGCGGCAAAGTCGTCACCCCCGGCCTCTTCGACTCCGTCTCCCAGATCGGCCTCGTCGAGGTCAACGCCGTCGAGGGGACCGCCGACGCCACCGTGGACGACGACCGCATCACCGCCGCCTTCAACGTCGCCGACGCCCTCAACCCCCGCTCCATCCTCATCCCCGTCAACCGCATCGAGGGCGTCACCCGCGCCGTCGTGGCCCCGCGCGCCGGCAAGAGCCTCATCTCCGGCCAGGGCGCCATCATTCACCTCGGAGGTCCCGGCGGCCCGGGAAGCTACGTCGTCGAGCCCCCGCCGCCATGTTCGCCGTGCTCGGCGAGCACGGTGCCCGCCTCTCCGGAGGCTCCCGGGCCGCGGCCATCCTCCATCTCCGCGAGGCTCTCCGCGACGCCCTCGATTACGCCGCCAACCGCAAGGCCTTCGAGCAGGGCGAACGGCGCGAATACTCCCTCTCGCGGCTCGACCTCGAAGCCCTCGTTCCCGTCGCCAAGGGGCAGTTGCCCATCGTCATCTCCGCCGACCGCGCGAGCGACATCGAGGCCACCCTACGCCTCGCCAAGGAGCTCGGCCTCAAGCTCATCCTGGCCGACGTCGCCGAAGGTTGGAAGGTGGCCCGCCAGATCGCGGACGCCAAGGTGCCGGTGCTCATGAACCCGCTCACCGACCTCCCCAGCAACTTCGAGTCCCTGGGCGCCACCCTGGAGAACGCCGCCCGCCTCAACAAGGCCGGCGTCTCCGTCGCCTTCTTGACCGGCGACGCCCACAACATCCGCAACATCAAGCAGGCCGCCGGCAACGCCGTCGCCCACGGCATGCCGTGGGACGCCGCCCTCGCCGCCATGACCTCCGTCCCCGCCCGCATCTGGGGGATCGCCGACCAGTACGGCACCCTGGAACCGGGCAAAGACGCCGACGTGGTCATCTGGGACGGCGACCCCCTCGAAGTCACCACCTTCGCCGACGCCGTCTTCATCCGCGGCGAGGCCATGCCCATGAAGAGCCGGCAGACCGAATTGAGGGATCGCTACAAGAACCTCGAGACGCCCTTGCCCCCGGCCTATCAGAAACCCTGAAACGGATCGTAGGGGCGGCCCCGCGTGGCCGCCCTGCCTTCCTCTCCTACGTACGAATCAAGGAATCGATCACCTCGAAGTCCGCCGTCCGCGGCATCGCCTCCAGAACGGTCAGCAACTCGTCCGGAGCCACCACCAGCCGGCGCCGCTCCAGATCCAGCCACCCGCCTCTGGACGTAACCGTCGCCGCCCGCTGCCCATCCGCGCGCCAGAACTCATTGCGCAGCCGGAAGTGCGATCCATCTCCGCTGAGCGCCGCGATGGACAGCGTCACCTCGAACGATTCCAGCAGCCGGACCTCCTTGAAATAATCGATCTCATCCCGCAACACCACCGGCCCGACCCGCCGCCGCTCGAACTCCCGCAGCGAAAACCCCTGCTCCGCGAAAAACATCATCCGCACGTCCACGCACGAATCGAGATACGCCACGTTCCGCATGTGGCCGTTGAAATCTATGTCCCCCCAGCGGGCGTAGAGGGTTCGGCGGAAGGGCTCGGTCATTGCGAGGGCTCGGCGGTGCCGGTAATCCGCTTCTCCAGCGTGGTGAACAGGAAATCGCAATGCTTGGCGCGGGCGCGGACCTTCTGAGGATCAAGACGCTTGAGCAACTCCGCACAGTGATCGATCTTCCTGTACGTCTTCTTCTGTGTGTCCTTGACCGCGCGTTCGATCGCCGTCACCAATTCGTCCTTCCTGATCGACTCCACGTCCTTCGGGCCAGGAAGCGAGCTTCGCCGAAAACCTTGGCCGTAGAACTCCGCTAACGCATCAGGATCCGCGATGAGCCACGCCTCGATGGCCTGGACCATCAAGTGGCACTGATCCTCGGGCAGAGCCTTTGCTTTCCAGTGATCCTGCCGCTCAAGGTGGTCCCGGCGTGGCAGGACAACCGGGCTTTCTGAATCCACGAGAAGCACGTTGAAGGCATCAGGATGACGCTTGAGGCCGATCTGGAAATCTTTGAACGTGTCGTTGCGGGAGCCGCACGGAATGAGGCTCCACTCGATGCGGCGGGATCGTGCAAGCTGGCGGAGCCCATCGAAGAATTCACCAAAACCCGCGCGAATCTTGCGCCAGGACAGCCGGTCGTTACCCCCACCTTCGATGTAGATCCGAATCTCCCTCACCATCGGTTGCCGCCGATCTCACCCTTCGCCCAAAGGTCGCCCAACCGATAGCGCTCCAGCCATTCCTTGAGATCGTCCGGATTGAGACGGTGGAGCTTCGTGCCTTGCTCATCTCGTTCGCAGACGACAACCGCCTCTGGCGTCTCCGAAAGTGCCGAGATCAAAGTATCCGAATGAGTGGTGACGATGAGTTGGGACCTCTTAGACGCCTCGATCAGGAGCTCGGCGACGATTGGGATGATGTCTGGATGCAGGCCAAGCTCCGGCTCCTCGATGCAGATCAGCGGCGGTGGCTCAGGGTGCAGGAGGATCGTCAGGAGGCAGAGGTAGTGAAGAGTGCCATCGGAGAGACAGGCGGCTGGTACCGGCGTCTTCAAGCCCTTCTCGTGGATGAAGATCCGAATCGTACCGCCCTGTACTCTCGTAGTCACATCCTGGATATCTGGATAGAACTCTTTCATGCGCTCCAGAATCAGTTGCTTGGTGTCCATGCGATTCTGAAGGTCATTCAGCACCAGCCCCAGATTACTCGCGTCCCAAAGGAGAAAGTCGTCGGGCAGGTTGACTCCCTGAGGCTTGCGGAGAGCACTGCGTGGACCAAGATTCCATTCGCTGAAAAATCTGATCTCCGCCAGCTGATCGCTGACATAGGTGAGCTCAGGAAATATAGTGGGGCCGCGAAATAACGAGAACGCGGCTTGCTGCCGCGTTTTGGAATCAATGCCGATGACCTCTGTGTACGAAGGAGGTATATGAAGGTTCAGCGTATCCCTGACCAGGAACTCCTGCTCGCCACGGCTCAGCTCTTCTCCAACGATCTGCAGATGGACGTCTGAAGCGGTAAAGGACAGGCTGTACAAGAACGGAGATGTTTCTCTAAGCTCCTGCAAGCCTCCCAGAGTTATCTCTATCGTGGCTGTTGGGAGCTCCGAGACACCTTTCCAGAGCCAATCCTGAAAAGCTCCGCCACCCTCGCGGAATGGGGCCAAGAAATCCCGCGGCGTCGCCGCCAAGAGGCTGATTGCCTCGATCAAGTTCGACTTCCCCGATCCGTTGGGACCGATCAGGACGTTCAGGGGCTCCAGATCAAGGCTCACCCCCTCGCTCCCATAGGAGAGGAGATTCGTCAGCCGAATCGAATGGAGAAGCTTCTTGCCCTGCATACCACCCCCTGACCGTAAACGTCATCGCGGCTCATTCTATGGGATTTAGGACAGCGTGGAATTGAGCCCGGAGGGCGTCCTACTCCTAGCCCAGGGTGGAACCCTGGGTGGCGGCCCGGCGGCAGCCGGCGGAATCCGGGGTGGCGGCCCGGATGGGCGGGCGGAGGCGGCCCGGTGCGGCGACCGGCGCCAGCCGGCGAATCCCGTCAGCCCATCCGTTCAAGCTCGTGGATGTTGGGGGCGGATCGCCCCGCCCCCCCCGGGTTGCACCCGGGGCTACGGGTAGGCCGCCCTCCGGGCTCGCGTTGCCGCCCTCCCATGCTAAATTCCTCCGGTATCTCTCTTTCCCATTCCGGAGGTCTTCCCATGCGGTTCTACGCCCTTGCCTTGCTCGCCGTCCTTGCCACGGGTTGCGCTTCCACGGGGGGCTCTTCCGGCTCCTGCTCGGCCCTGGAGGCGGCGGCCGCGAACCCGGCTCCCGTCCATACGGAGGCTCATTCGGGCCGTCTGCCCCGAGGCGGTGGATTACCCGTTCCGGAACCTGGTGATCGAGGGGGGCGGGGTCAAGGGGATCGCCTACGCGGGGGCCTTCGAGGTGCTGGAGCAGCAGGGGATCCTCGAGGACGTGGGGCCCGTGGCGGGCACGTCGGCCGGGGCGATTACGGCGGCGCTCGTGGCTCTGCGCTACGAGCCGGACCAGATCCGGTCCCTGGTGTTCAACATCCCCTTCGAGAAGTTCGAGGACGGCGGCTCGACGGGCCTGTTCCGCCTGTTCAAGCGCTTCGGGTGGTTCAAGGGGGACTACTTCCTGGATCTCATGCGCTGCCTGATCGCCAATAAAACCAAGAAGCCGGTGACCACGTTCCAGGACATGAAGGACATGGGCTTCCGCGATCTGCACGTGTTCTCGACCGACCTTTCGACGGGCAAGTCCGTGGAGCTTCTCGGCGGCCACGACACCGGACGTGGAGGTGGCCTACGCCATCCGGATGTCGATGTCGATTCCGCTCTTCTTCGCCGCGGCGGATCTCAGGGTCCAGAACAACAACGACCTCTTCGTGGACGGTGGCGTGCTGCGCAACTACCCCATCGACGCCTTCGACACGCGCTCAGGGGTCGACGAGGCCACCCTCGGGCTCCACCTGAACGGCGGAGGGACGCCCCGCGTGGACATCAACGGCTTCCCCCGCTACACCAAGAGCCTGCTCGAGACGCTGCTCGACGTCCAGGTGGTGGATCTCGAATCGAACCTGCCGGACCTCAAGCGCTCCGTTCTCATCGACAACCTGGGCGTCGCCACCACCGACTTCAACCTCAGCAAGGCCAAGAAGATCGAGCTGGTCGCCAAAGGGGTCGAATGCACCTGCCGGTATCTGAAGGACTGGCAGTCGTGGGAGGGGCGGAACCCCTGGCCGAGCCAAGGGTTGCCCGCCCTCAGCCGCGCCCTGCGTGTCAGGACGCAGGGAAAGTGCGGCTCGGCCTTCGGGCCGGAGGCGCCGCGCTAGGCCCTCACTCCTGTCGCAAGGCCACCAGGGGATCCACCCGCATGGCCCGGCGGGCCGGCAGGTAGCAGGCGAGGAGCCCGATCCCGGCGAGGACCAGGAAGACGAACCCGAAGATCAACGGGTCCGTGGGGGCCACGTTGAAGAGGACGCTGGCGAGCACCTTGCGGAGCGCCACGGCGCCGGCCACGCCGAGGACGAGCCCGAGGCCCACCAGCAGGGCGCCTTGCCCCAGGATCATCCGCAGCACCTGACGGGCCTGCGCCCCCAGCGCCATGCGAACCCCGATCTCCCGCGTCCGCAGCTCCACCATGTAGGCCAGAACGCCGTAGGTGCCCACGGCCGCCAGCGTCAGGGCCACCAGGGAGAAGATGAGCACCAGCGAGGCGAGGAAGCGCGGCTGCCCCACCGAGTCGTGGACCACCTCGTCCAGCGGGCGCACGTCGGCCAGGGGAAGCGTGGGATCGAGGCGCCGGATCTCGTTGCGCACCCCGGCCACGAGGCTCAGGGGGTCCTTCTGGGTGCGCAGGACGAGGTACATGGTCCGTGGCACGAAGCCCACCATCTCCTGCGCCTGATCGTGGAGGAAGTACACCTCCGTGCCCGTCTTCTGGTCCAGCCCGCCCTGCTTGACGTCCGCCGCCACGCCGATGATGGTCAGCCAGGGCGCGTCGTCTTCTCCGTTTCCCGGCGGACGGATGCGCCGGCCGAGGGGGCTCATCTTGGGATAGAAGAGCTTGGCCAGGGCCTCGTTGACCACCACCACCGGCGTCGCGCCGCGCGCGTCGCCGGGACCGAACAGGCGCCCTTCGACCACGGGGATGTCCAGCGTCTTGAAATAGTCGCGGGTCACGAACTGCCAGTAGTCGGCGTTCTGGATCGGCGCGTCGGGCGTCTGCGCGATCCCCTCGAACTCCATGTCGTTGGCGTTGACCGGCCGGTTCGGCGGCAGGCCGGACATGGCGGCGGCGCTCTCGACCCCCGGCAGGGAGGAAAGCTGGGCAAGGAGCCGCTGGTAGAAGCCGGACCTCTGCTCCGGCGTCGTCGTATCTCCCCCTGGCAGCGAGACCTGGAGCGACAAGACGCCTTTGGGATTGAAACCGGGATCGACCTTCTGGAGCAGCCAGAAGCTGCGGATCAACAGGCCGCCGCCGATCACCAGCGTGGCCGCGAAGGCGACCTCCACCACCACCAGCACGCGGCGCAACAGCTGGCGCCCCGAGGTCGCTGTGGACCGCTGCCCCCCTTCCTTGAGCGAGGCAAAGAACGTTCCCGCCCGGGCATGGAGGGCCGGCGCGAGGCCGAAGAGCACGCCCGTCAACAGCGAGACGCCAAAGGTGAAGAGGAGGCTTCGCCCGTTGAGGCCGATCTCGTCCACCCGCGGCAGGCTCTCCGCATTGGCCGCCACGATCCCCTTCACCCCGGCCCAGGCCAGGATCAATCCCAGCACCCCACCCAGCAGGGCCAGCACCAGGCTCTCGGTGAGGAACTGGCGCAGCAGGCGGCTGCGCGCGGCTCCCAGGGCCGTACGGATGGCGATCTCCTTCTGCCGTGCCTCGGCCCGGGCCAGCAGGAGATTGGCGACGTTGACGCAAGCGATCAACAGCACCAACCCCACGGCCCCCATGAGCAGGCTGATCTTGGGGCGTACGCCGCCCACGAGGTCGTCAATCAGGGGTTGGACCACCAGGCGGTGGCGCTCCGGATCGGGCGTGTGCGCGTCCGGCAGCTCCCGCTTCCAGCGTGCGATCAAGTCGTTCATCTCGGCCCGCGCCTGGGTGAGCGAGACGTCTTTTTTCAACCGGCCCACGAGCAGCAGATAGTGATTGCCGCGGTTCCCCGGCTTGGCCGGGTCGAGGGCCAGGGGCATCCAGACCTCGATGCGCTGGTTGTCGATGGTGAAGCCGGGCGGCATCACCCCGATCACCGTGCGCTCCGTGGCGTCCACCTTGATCCGCTTGCCGAGAATCCCCTTGTCCGCCCCGAAAGCCCGGCGCCAGAGGCCGTCCGACAGCACCACCACCGGCTCCGAATTCGGCACGTCCTCCTTGGCGGAGTAATACCGGCCGAGCTGCGCATCCACCCCCAGGGCCTCGAACAGCCCCGCCGTAGCAAAAGCCGCATCCGCCCGCACCGGCTCCCCCTCGCCCGCCACGTTCACGGCGCCCGTGGCATACGCACCCAGGGCCTCGAAGCTCCGGTTCCAGCTCCGGTACTCCGTGAGCTCCACCGGGTCCACCCAGAAGCGGTCGAACCCCATGTTCGGGAACTGGCTGTAGACGATCATCAGCCGGTCCGAATCCCGATACGGCAAGGGCTTCAACAATACCGAGTCGGCCACGCTGAAAATGGCCGCGTTGGCACCGATCCCCAAAGCCAGAGTCACGGCGGCGAGCAGGGTGAATCCGGGGCTGCGGAGCAGCAGGCGGCAGGCGTAGCGGAGATCCTGGATCAGGGGTTTCATCGAGGTGTCACCTCCCTTGGGACACCCCTAGATACGATGACCTGGGTAGTTGGGTTTCACGTGAAGGAGATGCGGCGAGCCCGTAGGGCGTCCTACTTGTAGCCCAGGGTGCAACCCTGGGTGACGGAGGCGCGGCACCAAATCTCAAAGGCGCCCCGTGGGAATTTTGGAGGTTATGGCGGGGACGGCGATGTGGCGCGCCCTACCGGGTTTGAGAGGAGCGGCTCGGGGTTTCCCAGGGTTGCACCCTGGGCTAAAAGTAGGTCGCCCTACCGGGCTCATTCCCTTTCCACGGGGAGGGAATGGACGTTCTCCTCATTCCGTTCTAGAATGTGAGTGCCAGGCGCTCAAAGTTAGTCCGCGCACCTCAAGGTTCACGGCACGAGCGCCCGGATCTCGCGGAGGGAGACCATTCCATTGGACTACAAGGACTATTACGCGACCCTCGGGGTCAAGAAAGACGCGAGCCAGGAGGAGATCCAGAAGGCCTACCGCAAGCTCGCCCGCAAGCTTCACCCCGACGTCAACAAGGCCGCGGACGCCGAGGTCAAGTTCAAGGAGATCGGCGAAGCCTATGAGGTTCTGAAGGATCCGGACAAGCGTCAGAAGTACGACCAGTTCGGATCCAACTGGAACCGCACGGGCGGTCCTCCTCCAGGCTGGGAAAACTATGGTGGCGGCGGCGGCGGTGGATTCGACTTCCGGGGTTTCAGCGGCGGCGGCGGAGCGGGTGGCGCTGATTTCAGCGACTTCTTCGAGATGTTGTTCGGCGGCGGCGGCGGCCGGCGGCGCGGGGCTCCCGCGGGGTTCGGCGCCGGCTTCGGCGGCCCCCAGGCGGGTGGCGACTCCGAGGCCACACTGGCCATCTCCGTGGAAGAAGCCGTGCGCGGCGGCACCCGGGAGATCGCCATTTCGGACCCCCACACCGGCCAGCGCAGGACGCTGACGGTGAAGATCCCCGAGGGGATCCGGGCGGGCCAGAAGATCCGCCTCGCCGGCCAGGGGAACCCAGGGTTCGGCGGCGCGGCGGCGGGCGACCTGCTGCTCAAGATCGAGATCGCCCCCGACCCCCGCTACCGCATCGAGGGTGCGGATCTCCACACCCACGTGCCGGTCTCCCCCGCCGAGGCCGCGCTGGGCGGCGAGGCCGAGGTGGAGACTCCCACGGGCACGGTCAGAGTGAGAATTCCGGCCGGATCGTCTTCGGGACGCAAGATCCGGTTGCGGGGCCGCGGGCTCTCTCAGCCCGGCGGTGCCAAAGGCGATCTCCTGGCGGAGATTCGCATCGTCGTCCCGGAAAGTCTGACGGACCGCGAGCGGGAGCTCTATCGAGCAACTCGCCGAGGCTTCGGCTTTGCGTGCCTCTGAGGCCGCAAAAGTTTGACAAGGAGGGACACACTGTGGACATCAACAAGCTGACGCAAAAATCTCAAGAGGCGCTCCAGAGCGCCCAGACCAAGGCCCTGCGGTACGGCCACCAGGAAGTGGACGGCGAGCACCTTCTCCTCGCTCTTCTGGAGCAGCCGGAAGGGCTCGTCCCCCGCCTGCTCGGGCGCATGGAGGCCCCCACCGAGGCCATGAAGGGCGAGGTCGAGCGCGAGCTCTCGCGCCGGCCCAAGCGTCTCCGGCCCGGGGGTCGAGGCGGGCAAGATCTACCTCACCCAGAAGCTCCAGCAGATCTTCCTGCGCGCCGAGGACGAGGCCAAGCGGCTCAAGGACGAGTACGTCTCCGTGGAGCACCTGCTCCTGGCCATGATCGACGAGGGCTCTTCCGCACCGCTCGGCCGGATCTTCTCGGGCCGGAACGTCACCCGCGACGCCGTGCTCGCCGCCCTGACCGCCGTACGGGGCAACCAGCGGGTCACCAGCGCCATGCCCGAGGTGGCCTACGAGGCGCTGGACAAGTACGGCGTCGACCTCGTGGCCCAGGCCCGGCGCAACAAGCTCGACCCGGTGATCGGCCGCGACGCCGAGATCCGGCGGGTCATCCGCATCCTGTCGCGCAAGACCAAGAACAACCCCGTGCTCATCGGCGAGCCGGGCGTCGGCAAGACCGCCATCGTCGAGGGGCTCGCCCAGCGCATCGTGCGCGGCGACGTGCCCGAGTGGCTCAAGGACCGCGCCATCTTCTCGCTCGACATGGGCTCGCTCCTCGCGGGCGCCAAGTACCGCGGCGAGTTCGAGGAGCGCCTGAAGGCCGTGCTCAACGAGGTCAAGCAGAGCGAGGGGCGCATCCTCCTCTTCATCGACGAGCTCCACACCATCGTCGGCGCCGGCAAGACCGAGGGCTCGCCCGACGCGGGCAACCTGCTGAAGCCCATGCTCGCCCGCGGCGAGCTGCACTGCATCGGCGCCACCACGCTCGACGAGTACCGCAAGCACATCGAGAAGGACGCGGCCCTGGAGCGCCGCTTCCAGCCGGTGATCGTCGATCCGCCCACGGTCGAGGACACCATCTCCATCCTCCGCGGCCTGCGCGAGCGCTTCGAGGTGCACCACGGCGTGCGCATCCAGGACAACGCCCTGGTGGCGGCGGCCGTGCTCTCGAACCGCTACATCACCGACCGCTTCCTGCCCGACAAGGCCATCGACCTGATCGACGAGGCCGCGGCCATGCTCCGCACCGAGATCGACTCCATGCCCGCAGGAGCTGGACGAGGTGACCCGCCGCGTCATGCAGCTCGAGATCGAGGAGGCCGCGCTCGAAGAAGGAGAAGGACAAGGCGAGCCAGGAGCGGCTGGAAGACCTCCGCCGCGAGCTGGCCGACCTCAAGGCCCAGGCCGACGCCATGCGCGCCCAGTGGGACGCCGAGAAGAGCGCCATCGACGAGATCCGCGCCCTGCGCGAGCAGATCGAGCAGGTGCGCCAGGAGATCGAGGCCGCCGAGCGGCAATACGACCTCAACAAGAGCGCCGAGCTGCGCTACGGCAAGCTCCCCCAGCTCGAAGCCCAGGTCAAGGAGAAGGAGGCCCAGCTCACCGCAGCAGCAGGAGACCGGCGGCAAGCTCCTGCGCGAGGAGGTCACCGAGGAGGAGATCGCCGAGATCGTCTCCCGCTGGACGGGCATCCCGGTGACCCGCCTGGTCGAGGGCGAGCGCGAGAAGCTGCTGCGCCTGGAAGACCTCCTCCACGACCGCGTCGTCGGCCAGGACGAGGCCGTGCGCCTGGTGGCCGACGCCGTCATCCGCGCCCGCGCCGGCATCAAGGACCCGCGGCGCCCGATCGGCTCCTTCATCTTCCTCGGGCCCGACCGGCGTGGGCAAGACCGAGCTGGCCAAGACGCTCGCCCAGACGCTCTTCGATTCGCGAGGACAACCTCATCCGCATCGACATGAGCGAGTACATGGAGCGCCACACCGTCTCGCGGCTGATCGGCGCCCCCCCGGGCTACGTCGGCTACGAGGAGGGCGGCCAGCTCACCGAGGCCGTGCGGCGCAAGCCCTACTCCGTGATCCTGTTCGACGAGATCGAGAAGGCGCACCACGACGTGTTCAACGTGCTCCTCCAGATCCTGGACGACGGCCGGGTCACCGACTCCCACGGCCGCACGGTGGACTTCAAGAACACCGTCATCATCATGACCTCGAACATCGGCTCGCCCCACCTGCTCGAAGGGGTGACGCCCGAGGGCGAGATCACCGAGCGGGCGCGCGACGCCGTCATGAGCGAGCTGCGGAGCCACTTCCGGCCCGAGTTCCTGAACCGGGTGGACGACATCGTGCTCTTCAAGCCGCTCCAGCTCGCCGAGATCGAGAAGATCGTCGACCTGCAGATCGGCCGACCTCCGCAAGCGCCTCACCGACCGCGGCGTGCGCCTGGAGATGACCGAGCCCGCCCGGGAGCACATCGGCCCGCCGCGGCTACGACCCGGTCTACGGCGCCCGGCCGCTCAAGCGGTTCCTCCAGCACGAGCTGGAATCGCGCATCGCCCGCGCCCTGGTCGCCGGCCAGGTCACCGAGGGCTCCCTGGTGCAGGTGGACGTCAAGGACGGCCAGCTCGCCGTGGAGATCACGGCGCCGGTGCCCAAGGAGGAGCCGGTGCCGGTGGGGGTGTGAGGATTCCGACTCTGCCTTGACGTGGAAAGCCCGGCCGCAAGGCCGGGCTTTTTTGGTTCCAGGAGGTCATGGCTGTAACTCTCGACCCTCATGGATCACTCTTCAAGTGGAGGGAGGGGATACACCTTGCCCCGATACTTTGGACTGGAGGAATGCTATGAGCGGACTCGAAGGACTTTGGTACCTCTACCGTCACACCCGGGAGATTGGCAAGCCCGTGCTGAAGGGTGACATGGGTGGGATAGGAATCCAAGTGACAAAAGTCCCTGGGGGGAGTTGCTATTCCATGCCCTTCCCTCTATTGGAGAACCTGCCAGGGACTCCAAAACTGTGTCCTGAAACCGTCGAGAACGTCTATAGCGGGGAAGCTCGGCAAGCACCTCTTTCGGGTGCAGCTCGTCCAGGATCACGGGTTCCCTGCCCTGTTCGGCCTCGCCTGGAACAAAGATTCCAAGAAACAGGGGCTGGATATCTTTGTCGGCTTGAGAAACAAAAAAGAGCTCGACCGACCCAAACCCCTGCTCCACAACCTGAAGCTGACGGTGCTCTCCGCCAAGAAGGGCACCCAGTCCAAAAAGGGGAGCATGATTCTGCATTCGAAAGACAAGAAGATCAAATATTCGGTTGAAAACGACGAGGTCAACTACGACAAAAAGCCGGCAGAGAGCGCTCAGAAGGGGTGGAGGATCGGAGGCAAGAGCGGGAAAAGCTATGTCGAGGGCTGGGTGCTGCCAACGGACGCGGCCGGCAAGCATTTCATCAAAGTCGGCTTTCGGCTCAAGCCAATGATGGGCGTCCAGCAATGCGTGGGGAGTGATCGGATAGACCCTAAGTACCAGGATGATGATTGGGATGAGGATTGCTGGGGAGGCTTCTTTGGATTTGAGTTGGGCGAGAGAGCCAGACTGTCCTAAGATCAGCACTACATGGCTGGCTTACAGCTCACGCTTGCTGGGCTCCTCTTTTTCCTCTCAGCCGCCCCCGACGAGACTCAAACGACGGGGCGGCCTCTCCATCTGAACGGCAAGCTGGCTGGTGACTTCCGCGAGAGGTCCGTTCAAGTCTATTCCTTGGACCTCTCGGCGGGAGATTACGCGCAGGTCACCGTTGACCAAGAGGGAACGGATGTCGTCATCCTCGTCCGTTCTCCACTCGGCGAGGGCATGCTGGAGGTGGACAGCCCTTCGGACCGAGAGGGAGTTGAATACGTCTCTCTAGTCGCTGCGCAGACGGGCTCGTACAGTCTCGAAGTGCGACGCCGGTCCACTGCTGAGCCTGAGGCAGGCGGATACGAGATTGAGCTTGAGGCCCGGCGTCCGGCCACAGAGCAGGACCGCCTCCGGGCGGAAGCCGAGCAGTTGACCGCCCGCTCCTACCTTCGCTACAGGCAGAAGCGTCCCGAGGACTTGACGGAGGCGCTGAACGGATACCGGCAGGCCATCGCGCTCTGGGAGAAGCTTGAAGATCCTTCTCGGCAAGCATTCACCTACTACTCCATGGGTCTGACTCACTTCATAGCCAAGCAGCCCGGAGAAGCCCTTGCGATGTTACAGAATGCCCTATCCCTCTGGCGAAGCAGCGGAGATTCTCCCGGTATTGCGAAGACCTTGCACCAGATCGGGCGAGTCCATGTGCTTCAGGGAGATTCGCACAGTGCGATCGAGGCATTCCGTGAGTCGATCTCGATCTCGAGAGCTAATGGCCAGCCTGGGAAAGAGGCCGTCTCACTCGGCAACTTGGCGGAGCTCTACAATGACCTCGGAAACGTGAGCAAAGCGATTGACACCTATTCGCAGGCTCTTTCGATTCATCAATCGAGTGGCAACGCCCCGGGAGAGGCCAGGATTTCCGTCGCTCTCGGGGACGTTCTGGCCCAGCAAGGCCGGCCGAACGATGCTCTCCCCCACTATGAGCAGTGCCTCCGCCTTGGCCGGCAATTGAACCACCCGGTCATAGAGGCGGGGGCCCTGGAGAGACTGGCGGCTCTGTACGAACGGCTGGGTCAGCCGCACAAGGCGCTGGAGTACCTCGTTCCCGCCTTGGAAAAGTATGGTGAGGCCCGCAACTTCGCCAGCCAGGGGACGACGCTGGTCAAGCTGGGCTCCCTTCTCGCGGATCTCGGCGATGACGAGGCGGCCAATGACGCCTTGCTGCGAGCCCTCCCCCTACTTCGGGATCCCCGTGACGAGGTCCGGGCCAAGCTCGTGCTCAGTGGGCTGCCGACGTTCGAGCCCGCCAAGGCCACAGAGCTTGCAGAGCAGGCCCTGGCCAAATCCAGGGAGCTCGAGTACCCCCTGGGGGTGGCCCTCGCTTTCCAGAGCTTGGGCTTCCATCGCCTCCGCCACGGGAATCCCGGCCAGGCCCGGGACGCCCTGCTTCAGGCCCAGCAGACGTTTCAGGAGATCGATTCGTTACGCGAACAGGCAAAAACCCTGCGCGGCTTGGGACGAGCCTTCTCGGAGGCTTCCGGGATTTCCCTGCCGCGGACCGGTACCTTGAGCAGGCTTTGCGGATCGCCCGTACCCTTGGCGACGTGTCGGAGGAAGCCTGGGTCCTTCATGAAATTGCCAAGTCCCGGCAACTCCGAGGAGACCTCGAGGCTGCCTGGCCCCTCCTACGAGAGGCTGCTGCCCAGCTTTGGTCGCTTCGCGCCCAGGTCTCGGGCGACCAGTTGCGCGCGTCACACTTCGCGGCCACCCGGGAGATCTACGATAGGTCGATCGACGTGCTCGAGCAGCTTCGGAGCAAGAATGCAGACACGGTTGCCGGAGCGTCCGCGATCGAGATCGCCGAGCGGGCACGGGCCTTGGGGCTCCTCGAATTCCTGGGACAATCCAAGCTCGATCTCCGCGCTGCTGATCCCGCCCTGTCGCAGGAGGAGCAGCGGCTCCGCCTGGAAATGAACGCTAAAGCGATCCTTCGAGCGGAACGGCCACGGAAGCCAGACCAAGCCGAAGCCGCGGCGCTCGATCAGGAGCTGACCTCTCTCTCAGCCCAGTACCAGATCGTCGAAGCCCGCCTCGAAGCGAGCAGCCCCCGCTACGCCCGTCTCAAGCAGCCCGAGATCCGGCTCGCGGACATCCAGAAATCCCTCGACGGCGACACCCTCCTCCTCGAATACTTCCTTGCCGAGCCGCGCAGCTATCTCTGGCTGGTGACGCCGGAATCCATTGCCAGCTTCGAATTGCCGGGCCGGACCAGGATTGAAGAGCTGGCCCGGCGCGTTCATGAGCAACTTGGCAGCCTGTCTGCCGCGGGCGACGAGCGGAAGGATCTGGAGGAGCTGAGCCGGCTCCTGCTGGGGCCGGTCGCCGGTCACCTCAAGGGCAAACGCCTGGCGATCGTCCCGGACGGCGCTCTTCTCTACATTCCCTTCGGCGCGCTGCCGGTGCCTGCCTCGGACCGGCCGGGCTCCGTGCCCTTGATCGTCGAAAACGAGGTGGTTCACCTGCCTTCGGCAGCCGTGGTGCGTGAGATTCGTAGAGCCCGCGAGGGGCGGCCCCGGCCTCCGGCGGCGCTGGCTCTCCTGGCGGATCCGGTCTTCGAGAAGAACGATCCCCGCCTCCAGACGATCCTGGCGAGCGCTCCTCCCCTGGCCGATGCCGCGCGGGGCGGCGGCGCGGAGCCCTCCCCTCCCCTGACCCCGGCCGATCTCCAGTCCGACTTCCTGGGGCTCCCCCGCCAGGGCGGCGGCACCACCGGCTTCGCACGCCTCACCTGGACACGCCGCGAGGCCGAGGGCATCGCCTCCGAGGCTCGAGGCCGGGACGTGCTCCTCGCCATGGATTTCAAGGCAAACCGGGATCTCGCCACGGCGGAAGACCTCGGGCGCTACCGGATTCTCCACTTCGCCACCCACGGCGTGCTGGACACCCAGCATCCAGCTCTCTCCGGCCTGGTCTTCTCCCAGGTGAACGAGCAGGGGAAGCTTCAGGACGGCTTCCTGCGCCTCCATGACGTCTACCACCTGCATCTCAACGCCGACCTGGTCGTCCTCTCCGGCTGCGAGACGGCGCTGGGCAAGAGCCTGCGGGGCGAGGGGATCGTGGGGCTCACGCGCGGCTTCTTCCATGCCGGAGCGTCCCAGGTGGTCTCCAGCCTCTGGCCGGTCCGCGACCGGGCCACGGCGGAGCTGATGCAGCGGTTCTACCGGGCGATGTTCCACGACGGGTTGCGCCCTTCCGCGGCCCTGCGCCGGGCGCAGATCGAGATGTGGAGCCAGCGCCCGTGGCGCGATCCCTACTACTGGGCCGCGTTCATCGCGCAGGGCGACTGGCAGGCGGAAGCGCGTTGACCGAAGACGCGACCGTGACGCACGGACGCGCCCCCCATCGCGCTTTCCAACGCTGATATCATTCGCATCCATGAGTGTCCTTCCGCGCCTGTCCGACCTTCCTTCGACTCTCCACCTGTTGCCGGTGGACGGCTTCATGTTGCTTCCCGGGGCGTCTCTGCCCCTTTCCGTTTCGGCTCCCCTGCGCCGGCGGATTCTCGATGCCGCGGAGGCGGTGGGCGGCTGGGTCGGCGTGATTCAGGGCGGCCTCGAAGGGGATGAGGCCTCGCGGGATTTCGAGATCGGCTGCCTGGGGCACCTCATTCCGCTGGCCCGAAGTGAGGAAAGCGATCACTTCCTGCTCCAAGGGTTGATCCGGTTCCGCGTGCAGGAGGATCTCCCCCGGGAGGCCGGCCTCCCCCGCGCCGCCGTGTCCTACGGCGAGTTCTTGAGCGACCTGGAGCCCGCGGAGGAGGGCGAGGTGCCGGGCTGGGACCTCGACGCCTTCAAGGAACAGCTCGTCCAGTTCGGCCGCAGCAACTTCGGCTCCGCCGGCATGCTGGAGGATATGACACCCCGGCAACTGGTGCGTTTCATGATCCAGACGGCCCCCTTCGCCGCCGCCGAGCGCCAAGCGCTCCTCGAAGCCAGCGACTTCCGGGAGATGCTGGATCTCCTGGTGGAGCTCCTCGCCATGAGCTTCCTCACCACGACGCCGGACGTGTCAACGCGCACCCATTGAAGCGTCCCGGGGACGGCCCCATTGCGGCCAGGGCTGCGGTCTGGGATCATAGGCCCCACGTGAAGCACGACAATCTGCCGACCACCCTCCCCCTCTACACGCTGGAGCAGCCGTTATTGCTGCCTGGAACGGTGGTGCCATTCGCCGTGGAAGACCGGGGCGGGCTCAACATGGTGGAAGACGCCATGGAGGGCGACCGCTATCTCGCCATCGTCCAGCCCCTGGAGGCGGACGCGCCCGCCGCCCGGGTCCGCGGAGTCGGCGGCCAGCCGGCGATCTACACCGTCGGCTGCGTGGGCTACATCGGCGAATGCCACGAGACGGACGAGGACCGCTACCTCGTGCTCGCGGGCGGCGTCATCCGCTTCCGCGTGGTGGGCGAGGCGCCGCCGTGCGACCGCGGCTACCGGCGGGTGCTGGTGGACTACGGCGAATTCGAAGCCGACCCCGGGCAGGTGGAGACCGAGCTCGAGTTCCCCCGCCTGCGCGATCTGGTCCGCCAGCGGGTCGAGGACAACGACTCGGACATCGATCTCGAGATCATGGAGAACATGGCCGGCACGGAGATCGTCACCGCCATCGCCCACGCCATCGCCCTCTCCCCCGCCGAGCGGCAGGTGCTCATGGAGACCCCCAGCCTGAGCGAGCTGGAAGGGGTTCTCCTGGGCTTCATGACCGGACCCACCGGCCTGCCCGGATTCCACCTCCAGCTTTCGACTCCGAGTTGATTCAGGCCAGAAAGGCGAGCCAGCCCGCCACGGCCTCGCGGACCTCGACGAGGGACAGGGCGCAGGGCTTGGCGTCCTCGTCCATCTCATCCTGAAGGGTGGCCCCTTTGGGCGACAGCGTCAGGGTGTAGGCGTTGCCGGTGCGCTCGGAGGAGTCCGCCCGGCCGGCCTCGACGTCGTCGAGCGCCCGCAAGACCTCCTGGGCAGCCTCGGGGCTGTCCTGAAGATCGCTTTCGAGGAAGCCCGCGACCACCTTGGCACGCCCCCGGCCACGGGCGCGGGCGTCTCCGGCGGAGTCACGGTAGAGCTGGAGCTTCATGGGTCGTCTCTCCCTCTGCCGCCGGTCAATTGCGGGTGAAGATCGGATAGGCCGTGTTGATGCGGCCGTTCTGGTAGTAGCCCTCAATGGTGAAGCCCCGCCCGGAGGGGCCGCGAAACTTCTCCGAGCCGCCCCGCTCGCGGTTCTTGAAGGCGTTCAAAATAGCCTGGAGCACGGCCGCGCGGTCCATCTTGTCCGGATAAATCGTGGAGCGCTTGGCCAGCCAGCCGCTGCCGGCGCGGATCTCAACCTCCGCCGTATAGACACCGAGCCGGTTCGGCCGGTCGATCACCCGCGCCACCCGCGCATTCGCCGGGTTCTGCCCACGGGGCCGCGCATGGAAGCCCACCGGCTTGCCCCGCTTATTGATCTCCCCTTCAAAAATGTGGGTGAGATTGATCGGCGGGGACGTGCGGCTCCACTCGGTCCTGGTGGAACGGGCGAAGGCACCGCCCGCGATCAGCAGGGCCAGGAACAGGGCAACAATCGGCGGCAGCGCGCGGCACGTCTTCATCGGAGTGAACGATACCGCAGAACGTGGCCTCCCCCGCAGGCGCTGCGAAATCCACGTGGAGCCAGGCGCCGGGAGCCGTCGTGACGTTCTCGTTGACCTCGCACGGCTCCTTAGAGTTCACGTAGATCCGTCAAGGTTGCCAGTCCAACAGGTAAGATCCAAATCGACCCGTCGCGAACAGCGCGTCTCCACTCGGGAGCCACTCGCAGGTATCAAGCTCCCTGTCCACTCGCAGGCCCGCGACCGGCAGCCCGGTTTCCGTGTCCCAGACTTTGATCGTGCTCCCCACGCCAATGTCGGCACTTACCGAGACCAGCAGCTTCCCACCGGGCTGGAAGGCGCAGTCCAGAACCGGGCAGCTATGCCCCTCCAGTACAAGAAGCTGTTTCCCTGCACGATCCCAAAGACGAACCGTCCTGTCGCGGGAGGCGGAAGCGATGATCTGGCCATCGGTCGAGATGGCACAGCCGTTGACGTCGTCTTCGTGCCTGGCCACCACGTGGGGGCCGCTGCCCAGCGCTAGGTCCCACATCCGCACCGTATATTCCCGGGATGCCACGAGGAGGAGCCGCCCATCGGCGGAAAAACGGCACCGGATCCGCGGCGAAGGACCGCCGAGGAGGCAACAGATCTCCTTCCGATGGCGCACGTCCCAGACACGGATGTAGCCGCTATCTCGGCACTCGGCCGCCAAGAAGAGATCGCCTTTGGGGCTCAAGGCACAGCCTGTGAGAGGAGGTCCGTTTTCGAGGAGGGCCGCACATTCACCAGTTGCCAGATCCCAGATCCTCGCGCCGCCATCAATGGCCACCGAGATGGCGAGATCACCCCCCGGTGTGAGGACACATCCCATCACGGCGGAGTCGTGCTGAAGGCAGGAGATCTGCTCGCCGGTCCGCAGGTCCCAGATCTCCAAGGTTGCATCGCCCGCCACTGCTGCCAGGAGGTTTCCAGAGGCGTCGGTGGCGCCGCCTCCAAGGTTCGCCAAAAAGGGAGGCACTGAGCCCCGCTCGATCAGCGGATCGCGCCACAGCTTCGCCGTTTGGTCTCCGCCGCCGGTGGCAACGAGACGCCCGTCAGCATTGATGGCGCAAGAGAACCCCCAGCCCACGTGCCCCACAAGGGATCGAAGCTTCTCCCCAGTGCGGATGTCCCAGAGCATCGCGCCTTCGCAGCCCGCTGTCACGGCGAGATCACCCTGGGCGCTCAGGGCGCACCCGAAAATCTCGCTGCCGTGCTTGAACCGTTGCAACTCAGCTCCGGTCGCCGCGTCGCAAACAAGCGCCATCCCGTCGTCCGAGGCCGAAAGGGTTCGCGTTCCATCGCTGCTGAACGCGCAGCAGGTGGAATAGTGGTCGTGGGCGGGCCACGTCCTGGGCAATCCGGCCTCCTTCAGATCCCAGAGGCAGAGATTCTTACCCAGGGTGGCCAGGAGCAGTCTTCCCTCGGCGCTCAGAGCACATCCTCCCTGCGAGGAGCTATTCACTGCGGCGGCGAGGACAATCCTGCCACCTGCCGTTTCAAAGGCGCGGAGCGTACCCGATTTTGAGCGGCAAACACCCCACCGGCCATCGGCGCTCAACGCCGCGGAGACAACCCCCCCTCCGACATCAAGGCAGCACAACTCCACTCGCGTGACGATGTCCCAGACTCGAACCTGGCCTTCGGCGTCCGCAGAGAGAAGCGTCGAGCCATCGGCGCTCAAGGCGGCGTAGCTGTCGCAGACCGAGAGGTCATCTCCATCTCCCGGCACGCCCGCCGGCTCCTGGACAGTCCAGACTTCGGAGCCTAGGAGGACGTCCCAGAGGATCACCGAGCCATCCGAACATGCCGTGACGAGCCAACTCCCATCGGCTGAAATGCAGCAGGCGTTGACTTGGCCGCCGAAGGAGGCCAGGGTCCGAAGGAGGGCCGGGTCAGGAGAATCGGGAAAAGGAAAGCGGGCGCGCAAGCGCGGCCTCGGAAGACTCTTGGCCGTAGCGGCGACCAGACCGCGGAGCTCAGAGACTGCAGCCAGCCGGCTCAAGAACGTGGCGACGATTTCGTCCTGGCTCTGGCAGGGAATTAAGAGGTGCTTCGCATTGGCGAACGCGGCGTGGAGCGCCCGCAACGTCCTGTCGTCAGGGGCAAGGCGCTCTGCCCGCACGATGTCTCCCTCGGCGCCATGGGGATCACCAAGGTTGACCCGGGTGACGAGGAACGCGAGATCCTGAACGATGTCCTTGAGCTCTCGCGCCAAGCCCGCCTCCGCAAGGTGATAGGAAAGATGACGCCAGAGGTACGTTTCAGCCGGAGGCAGATGCCGCCAGACTCCCGCAACTCCGCGGCGGCCCGCGGCCAGGAAGCGGGCGTGCACGGCCGGCAGGTCCGGCCTCCGCCGCTGGTGCAAGAAAGACCGGATGACATCGTGCAGGCGAATGAACCGCTGCGAAAGATCGGCTTGCAGCAGGAGCGAGAGCTGATGGAAACGGATGCAAAGGGCTTCCACGTCACCCGATACCAGACCATCCCAAAGCTTCTCCAGGGCCGAAAACGGCACATCGGCATCCTCGGGAAAGATCGCCAGATCCAGGAATCGCTCCAGGGCGTCCGACCGCAACCGATCGAGGCTCACGGCAAGAGTGGAGGCCACCGCCCGGTTCCGGTCGTCAGGATCCGCCACGTCGAAAGCGGTGAGCCCGTGGCGGTCCAGGGCGTCACCCACGGCGATCAGCGCTCCAGCTAGATCCTGCCCCTGCCCGCACCGGTCGCAGAGGACGCCGTTGACAAGGCGCAGCAGCAACGGCCAGTGGCCCAGCCGGCAAGCCAAGCGCTCAAGAGCCGAACGCTGCTCCGTCGGCAGGCCTCCGGTCAGGAGGCGCAGCGCTTCCTCGCGCTGCATGGCATCCACCTGGACGACACTCGCCACCGCAGGCAACACCGTGCGGTCACGTGTCGTTACAAGGCGAGCGCAATGTGGGCCGCCGCGGAGGAAAGGGCGCAAATGAGTGGCCGACCAGACATCGTCGATCACTATCAAAGCGCGGAGCGGCTTGAGAAGGTCAGCCAACGCAGCAGCGGCGGCATCCAGGCTTGAGAAACCCGGACGTTCCCCGGAGAGTGTATAGATCAGATCTTCGACACTCCCGGTCAGATTCACCGGTCGTTCGCCAAGCGTAACCCAGAGGATTCCATTGGGGAAGGCCCTGCGGATGCGGGGATCGTGGCATAAAGCCCGTGCGAGAGTGGTCTTGCCGTAGCCCCCGGCGCCCCGGAACGCGGCGGCGAGGCCGACCATCGAGATGGCGTCCCGGTCAAGGAGAGCTGCGATTACAGGCTCGACGAGATCCGGGCGCTCGACATAATCAGTAGGCGGCCCTTCGGGCATGAAGGGGCCTGTCCAGACTGCGGATATGGGAAACCGTGCCTCTTTCCTGGTCTCCGATCTCACCATCTCCTGCTGGATGGAATCCCCGAAGGTTACACGCGCATTGGGATTCCCATAGACCGCGAAGGCGAGCCAGGTCGGCCGTCCGGGATCGTTCTTTCTGACTGAGTGTCTGGCTTCGAGGACCGCCTCTCCCAGGGTGCGGCCGTGTTCCAACGCATGGTAGAAGACACTCGCGAATTCGTAGGCCAGGCTGTCGTTCACCGCCCACTGCGGACCGATGAATGCGCCGCATTCGCATGTTCGCACCCAGGCTTCAACCCATCCACCGAAACCCGTCAGCGACCAAGCCTGCCGACCGACTCGGCAAGCATTGAGAAAGACGAGGGGGCGATCTTTCTTAAGGCGGGTCTGAATAACGCCTGTCAGATTGCGGGCGCGGAAAGGCCGGTCTTCCAGGACGATCTTCGCCTCGTTGGCACGCTCCGGAGAGAAATCGCCGTGACCGATGAAATGTAAGAGATCGCAGCCTCCATTTTCCAACAGCTTTTCGACTTCCTGGTATCGCGCCTCGCATGGACTGACATTCTCGACGCTCGGGTGGCTGGCTGCCAGGGCAGCCAGTAGATCGCGCTCTTCGACAGCATTCGGCAGCTCATTACTCCCGAAGCAGGCCAGCTTTCTCACCGGGAAAGCGGAGACCGGCGTCCTGCCGTTGCGCCAGCGGGTGATCTGAAATCGCATGCAGAAAAAATCGTCGTCGATGACCGGCTCTTGCTCGTCGTCGTAAGGCTTGATCAGCTCCCAGGGGATCGCAGGCTCGTCGGATGTGATCTGCACGGTGTGCACATCGCGGAAGCGGCGGTACGCCTCCCGCATTTTCCCCGGAAAGAGCTCGCGGTAGAGATTCTGCCCGAGGCTCGCCAGCTCTTGTTCCGCATCCTGCAGGAGAAGAAGGCCGCCGTCGACGTCGTAGCCTTCGTGAAGCCTTTCGATCTGCTCGAACAGGGAGGTCGTGAACGCCTCTAAATTTATTTTGAGAACCGGACCTGGGATCGTCTCGAAATGGAACCCGGCCGCAGTCGAATGCAGGACATAAGTAAGGGAGGTGCCCTCGGGGGTCGAGGTGAGGCGGACCTGGAGTTCCAAATCTGGCGGCAGAGCCAGGTGGGCCGGCATCTGCTCAAGCCGCGCGATGAGATCTAGCACGCGCGCGCTAAGAATCAGGACCACCTTGGGGCTGCCGGTCTGCTTCGCGAGCTGCGGCCCCAGTTGCCTGATCCTCCGCTCGCGGTCGTGCATGCCCACGGCAAGCGCCTCCCGGACCAGAAAAGCTGCCACGCCGACGACCGTACCGAGGAACAGTCCAGTTCCGAACGACGCATCAAACGGTAGCCGCCAGTCCCCATGGATGTCCTCGTAGCGGAGTTCCCGCAGCCGGTTTTCAGTTTTTACGTAGAGCTTCTCAAAGTCCCGTTCGAACTCTGCCATGTTGGCCGGCGCCTCCTCGCGCAGGAAGTCACCGGCCAACTGGTGGACCAAGATCTTGGAGTCGATCTGCATCGGAGATCACTCGAGGCCGCGAAGCGCCTCGATCCTCAGGGTGTAGGCGTTGCAGGTACGTTCCGAGGAGTCCGCCCGGCCTGCCTCGACGTCGTCGAGCGCCCGCAAGACCTCCTGGGCAGCCTCGGGGCTGTCCTGAAGGTCGCTTTCGAGGAATCCCGCGACCACCTTGGCACGCCCCCGGCCACGGGCGCGGGCGTCTCCGGCGGAGTCACGGTAGAGCTGGAGCTTCATGGGTCGTCTCTCCCTCTGCCGCCGATCAATTGCGGGTGAAGATCGGATAGGCCGTGTTGATGCGGCCGTTCTGGTAGTACCCCTCAATGGTGAAGCCCCGGCCGGAGGGGCCACAGAACTTCTCCGAGCCGCCCCGCTCGCGGTTCTTGAAGGCGTTCAAAATGGCCTGGAGCACGGCCGCGCGGTCCATCTTGTCCGGATAAAGCGTGGAGCGCTTGGCCAGCCAGCCGCTACCGGCGCGGATCTCCACCTCCGCCGTGTAGACGCCGAGCCGGTTCGGCCGGTCGATCATCCGCGCCACCCGCGCGTTCGCCGGATTCCGCCCGCCGGGCCGAGCGTGGAAGCCCACCGGCTTGCCCCGCTTGTTGATCTCCCCCTCGAAGATGTGGGTGAGATTGATCGGCGGGGACGTGCGGCTCCACTCCGTCCGGGCCGAACGGGCAAAGGCGCCGCCCGCGATCAGCAGGGCGAGGAGCAGGGCAAAAATCGGCGGAAGCGCGCGGCCCGTCTTCATCGGAGTGAACGATACCGCAGAACGTGGCCTCCCCTCCGGCCAAAGACCCCTCATCCCTGTCCCTTCTCCCATCGCCCTCCCACCGACCGGGAGAAGGGAACCTGACGTAGGGGGTGGATCGTTGTAGGGTGCGCTGTGCGCACATTCGACAACGGTTTTGGTGCGCACAGCGCACCCTACGGGCAAGACCGGTTCTGGAGCGTCCCCTTCTCCCGGAAGGGGGGAGGGCGATGGGAGAAGGGACAGGGATGAGGGGACGGGCGGCGGAAGCCGCCCCTACTCGATCACCAGCCGCCGGTTCACCGGCAGCCCGTTGAACACCTGCACCTTGCCGGGACGGCGCACCGTCAGGCGGTCCACCTTGGCGTTCTTGCCGAGGCCGAAGTGGACGGTGAGGGCGTTCTGGGAGACGTAGGAGGAGGCCGTCTTCACGTCGTGGATCTGCTTCTTGCCGCCGGCTTCCAGCTCCAATCGGGCGCCGATCGCGAAACGGTTGCCCGCGCCCGCGGGCCCTGCGAAGTCCACGTGGAGCCAAGCCCCCGGCGCCGCCGTCACGTTCTCGTAGACCTCGCACGGCTCGTTCGAGTCCACAATGGCCACGTCCAGATCCCCATCCCCGTCCAGGTCGCCCGTGGCCAAGCCCCGGCTGGCGCGCACGGCGTCCATCCCGGTTCCCTTGTCCTCACGGAACTTGCCGTTGCCCAGGTTCTCGAACACCTGGTTGCGCTGGCGGTACTGGCTCCCCTCCAGCAGCTCGGCGGAGTTGTCGTTGGTGTGGCCGTTGGCGATCACGAGATCGACGTCGCCGTCCTGATCGAGATCCGCCAAGTCGACGCCGAAGGCGAGGAACAGCAGCGAGGGCTCGGCGATACCCGCCGGGGAGCGGCTGTCGATGAAGGTGTTCTCCCCCAGGTTGCGGTAGAGGCCGTTGGTCTCCAGCTCGTAGTTGGTGACCACGATGTCCAGCAGGCCGTTGGCGTCGTAGTCCTCCATGTCCACACCCATGCCGGCCTCCGGCTTGCCGGGCTCGCCGATGGCGGTGCCGGAGAGGAGGGAGATGTCCTCGAAGGTGCCGTTCCCCTTGTTGTGGAAGAGGAAGTTGGGCTTGTTGTCGTTGGCGATGTACACGTCCTGCCAGCCGTCGTTGTCCAGATCCCCGAACACCACGCCGAGGCCGGGGCCGATGATGCCGCCGAAGCCCGCGGCCTGCGTGGCGTCCTCGAACGTGCCATCCCCCCGGTTGCGGTAGAAGCGGCTGGGAAGCGGGTTGTAGACGTCCGGGTGGCAATACCCCTCGATCTTCCGCTCGGAATCTCCGCACAGCTTGTGGTTGGCCACCGAATGGTCCGTGTAGTTCACCATGAAGAGGTCGAGGTCGCCGTCGTTGTCCACGTCGGCGAAGGACGACGAGGAGGACCACAGGGTGTCGCCCACGCCCGCCTTGGCGGTGCCGTCCGTGAACGTGCCGTCGCCGTTGTTCACGAAGAGCTGGTCCGGGCCTCCGAACTCCGTTACGTAGAGGTCGAGGTCGCCGTCGTTGTCCACGTCCCCCGCCGAGCCGCCCACGCCGTAGGCGGCGATGCGGAGGCCCGACCGGTCCGTCCAGTCCGTGAACGTGCCCGGGCCGTCGTTGCGGAACAGCCGCGACTTCGGCGGCACGCCGGTGTAGCCCGGCAGGACGCCGCCGTCGACGAAGAACACGTCCTCGTCCCCATCGTTGTCGAAGTCGAAGACCACCACCCCGCCCACCATGGTCTCTACCATGTAGCGCTTGCCCGAGCCGCCGTGGTTGTGGCGGAAATCGATCCCCCAATCCTTGGAGACCTCACGAAATTTGATGTTCTCAGCCCACAGGGAGGGAACGAGCAGGAGGAGCAGGACGGAAACGCTACGGAAGACTCTCACGGCGGAAGAGGTTAACATCTCCCGCCATGAGCCTGCCCTCGACGCGTGCCGCCCTGCTTTTCCTGGTCTTCTTCACCGTGGTTTCAGCGGCCACGGCGCAGGAAGCGAAGCCTGCCGTCACCCTGGAAGCCGTCAAGGTCGACCCTGCTTCCCCGGGGCCGGACACGCTCTGCAAGCTCACCGTCACCCTGCGCAACACGGGCACTCAGCCGGCCTCGGCGCTGGAATTCACCGTGAAGGTGAACGGCCAGGAGCTGGCGGCCTACAAGAGCCGCACCTTCTTGAAGCCCGTCGAGCCGGGAGCCACCCGCGAGATCGCGCTCCTCAACTTCTGGAGCACCGAGCCCGGCCGGCCCGCTCCCGCCGGCGGCACGCTCGCGGTGGACGTCACCCTCGCCAAGGCCGCCTGGATGAACCGGGAAACGAAGGACGGGGCCGAGGTGTGGACCCCCGCGGGCCCGGCGGAAGGGTTGCCCGTCACGAAGAGCGTGACGGTCAACATGAAGAAGTAGGATCCCCTTTGCAACCCGGACGCGATCGAAACCTCGTCACCGGCGCCATCCTCCTGGGCATGTTCCTGGCCGCCCTGGAGGCCACGGCCGTGGCCGCGGCGGTGCCCACGGCGGTGGGCGAGCTCGGCGGCGTGTCGCGCTACAGCTGGGTCTTCTCCATCTACCTGCTGACCTCCACCACCACCGGCCCCCTGTTCGGCAAGCTGGCCGACCTCTACGGCCGCAAGAAGATCTACCTGTGGTCGGTGCTCATCTTCCTCTTGGGATCGGCCCTGTGCGGAGTCGCCCAGACGTTCCCGCAGCTCATCTTCTTCCGCGCCGTCCAGGGGCTCGGCGCGGGCGGGGTGATGCCGATCACCATCACCCTCATCGCCGACATCTTCACGCTCGAAGAGCGGGCGAAGGTCCAGGGCCTCTTCTCCGCGGTCTGGGCCCTGGCGAGCTTCGTGGGGCCGCTCGCCGGAGGATTGATCACCGACGCCCTCTCCTGGCGCTGGATCTTCACCTTGAACATCCCCTTCGGCATCCTCTCCGCCTGGATGCTCCACCGCTGGCTACGCGAGGAGCCGCCCCCTGTCAAACACCGGCTGGACATTCTGGGCACCGTGACGCTCACGGCCGCCGTCACCTTCCTGCTCGTCGCCATGGTCGAGGGGCCGGAGTCCTGGGGCTGGAGCGACGCGCGCACCTTGGGCCTCTTGGCCGGCACGGTGGTCTGCCTCGCCGTCTTCTTCTGGCAGGAGAAACGCGCGCCGGAGCCGATGATGCCCCTCGACCTCTTCCGCAACCGGCTGATCGCCGTGGCGAGCGTCGGCAACACGCTTCTGGGCGGGCTCCTCTACGCCATCACCGCCTACGTGCCCATGTTCAGCCAGGGCGTGCTCGGCGGCACGGCGGTGGACGCGGGCACCATCCTCACCCCCGTCCTCGTCGGCTGGCCCATCGCCTCCACCATCGCGGGCCGGGCCTTGCTGAAGGTGGGGTACCGCACCATGGCCTTGGGCGGCGGAGCGCTGGCCGTGACGGGTGCCCTGCTGATGGCCCGTACCGGCCCGGCCACCACGCGGCCCGAGATCCTGGTGGCCATGCTCCTCATCGGCCTCGGCCTCGGCTTCCTCTCCATGCCCTACATGCTGGGAGTCCAGAACGCCGTGCCCTGGAACCGCCGCGGAGTCGCCAGCAGCTCCGTGCAGTTCTTCCGCAGCATCGGCGGCGCCGTGGCCGTGGCCGCCCTGGGCGCGCTCCTGAACGTCCGCCTCCAGGCCATGGCCGGTCCCGGAGCCGACCCCAACGCCGCCCTGGAACCGGCCCTGCGCGCCAGCCTCGCTCCGGAGGCTCTGCACACCTTGACCTCCGCCCTCCTCTACGGCCTCCAAGGCGTCTTCATCGCCCTGGCCGTGCTCGCCGTCCTCAGCCTCGGCGTGGCCTTCCTCTTCCCGCGCGGCTCCGCCCGGGAGCAGCAGCACCGCGAGCCGGCTGCGTTCGATTCACCGCATTAAAGCTGTTTTTGGTTGATCCCTGGGACCGCCGGCATCCCTGCCGGCCTACTTACTTCGCTTTTTTTCAGGGGTGCGCCTTTAAAGAGACGCAGGAGATCAGGTTCTTCAGCGAGCGGTTTGATAGATAACGGGCCGGTACCGAGGTAAGGGGACAACCTTATTGGTTTCGTGGGCGACCACCAGCCATGCTTCCTTCGCCCGCTCCAACTCGGCCAAGGCCTCTGCCGGGGTGAGGCCGAAGGCCGAGCACGCCTCGAGGTCGGGGATATCAGCTATATATCCGCCGTCCTCATCGCTGTAGAAGATATTGATGTGGTAGTCGGTCACGATTCGTCCTCGTCGAGGTGGAGATCGTAGGCGTTTAGGTAGTCTACACAAGAATGCCTCCCCACTACGCCCAGGTCACCATGCAGGGCTTGCGGACCTCGCGTGCGCCAAGGGAGGGGATAACCTACCGGCATGTACTACGCCCATTCCGCTCCAACCCGCCAAGGGTGGGAGCCCCTCCGCGATCACCTGCAAGACGTGGCGGACCGGGGCGCATCCTGATGGGAGCCTCGGCGACCTGAAGGATCTGGGAGGGAGGCAAGCTTCCCTCCACCCAGATCCTTCCCGCTCGCGGGGCTCGCCCTCAGGATGACGAGACTGGAACATCACAGCCATCAGGGAAAACTCAGCTCGTTTGTCCAGAAGTCGGGCCTATCAGACGGCAAGCTGAATTCACCTGCACGCCAGACCGGCCCTGTGCCGTCCTTGCCCGTCCTTGTCGTCCTTGCCGTCCTTGGCTCTCGTCGATTTGAGGCCAAAGGCTCCGCCAATACTCTGTCAAGGCAGGGTTGACCTGTGGGCGTAGCGCTCTTTGCGGCCCGAAGGGTTGCGAGATTTCAGCCCAGGGCTGAAGGCCGGAGGCCGATGCCCTGGGTAGACAGCGCAAAGCAGCAACGCGGCCTGAAAGGCCGCCAGAGCTCTTTCTTGACGCGGAGCCGCCTCGTTCCGATCAGGTTCTCGCGGCCCTTCTCAAAAAACGGAGTTAGCCGGGCCGGCAGGGATGCCGGCGGTCCCAGGGGGCGCTACGCCTCGAGCCGGCGACCGGTCGGCGCGGGACGCCGACCGGTCGGCGGCACAATCTCACCGGTGGACGTTATAGTACCCGTCCTCCCGGGGGCTCCCCCCCTCCGGGAGATATCGATCCCCCCGATCCCCATGATCCGCTTCGATTCCCTCCGCTCCGAGCTTGCCGCCGCGGCCCGACTGGCTGCTCCGGTGGCGCTTGTGCAGGTGGGGATGATGCTGATGGGCGTGGTGGATACCATGATGCTCGGGCATCTCTCCGCCCAGGCGCTGGCGGCCGGGGCGCTCGGGCACATCGTGACGTACACGGGCCTGATGATGGGCTACGGGTTCCTCTCGGCCCTCGATCCCCTGGTGTCCCAAGCGTATGGAGCGGGAGACGCGCGGGCGCTCGGCGGCCACGTGGAGCGGGGGTTCGTGCTGGCCGGGGTGCTCACGGTGCCGTTCGTGGTGGGGTTTCTGGACGTGGAGCCGATGCTCCGCTGGATGGGCCAGACGACGGCCGTGAGCCGGGACGCGGCGGACTACACGCGGGCGATCCTCTGGGGGTGCCTCCCCTTCTTCCTGTTCCTCGTGCTGCGGCAGACGCTCCAGGCCATGAGCCTGGTGAGGCCGGCGGCGGTGTCGATCGTCCTCGGCAACGTGGTCAACGTGGCGCTCAACTGGACGCTGATCTTCGGGCATTTCGGAGCACCCGCCCTGGGGGTGCGGGGCTCGGCATGGTCGACCTCGGTGGCACGCTGGGTGATGTTCCTCTACATGGCGTGGGCCTCGAGGAAGGCGCTGGCCCCGTATCTCAAGAAGGGCCGGGGATTCCTGGCCCAGGCGGGAAAGGTGCGTGAGTATTTCGTCATGCTGCGGATCGGCACGCCGATCGCGTTTCACAACTCGCTGGAGCTGTTGATCTTCGGCGCGGCGGCGGTGTTCATGGGCCAGATCGGAGTGGCGGAGCTGGGCGCGCACCAGATCGCCCTGAACCTCGCCAGCCTGTCGTTCATGGTGCCGCTGGGGGTCTCGGGTGCCGCGGCCACGCGGGTGGGGAACGCCATCGGCCGGGGGGACATGCCGGGCGCCCGCCACGCCGCCGCGGCCTGCCTGCTGCTGGGAGGCGGCGCCATGCTGGTGTTCGCCGCCCTCTTCGCCACGCTGCCGGGGCCGCTGGCGCGGTTGTACACCACGGACCCGGCGGTGACCGCCGTGGTGATGGTGCTGCTGCCGATCGCCGCCTTGTTCCAGGTGTTCGACGGCCTCCAGGTGGTCGCCTCCGGCGTGCTGCGCGGCGCGGCGGACACCACCTTCCCCGCCGCCATGGCCCTGATCGGCTACTGGGTGCTCGGCCTCCCCGTGGGCTGGTGGCTGGGGTTCCGCGGCGCCATGGGGCCGGCGGGCCTGTGGCTGGGGATCACGCTCGGGCTGACGGTGGTGGCGGTGCTGCTGGTGGCGCGGATCGCGGTGCGGTTTCGGCGGGAGATTGTTGCCGTGGCGACCTCACCCCAACCCCTCTCCTAAAGGAGAGGGGCTTTGAGTTTGTCGAGTTTGTCTTCTCTCCCTCTCCTTTAGGAGAGGGCCGGGGTGAGGTCGCTTTTTCTCCCTCTCCTTTAGGAGAGGGCCGGGGTGAGGTCACACACGAGAGTGCGGGCCCCAACGAAAGGAAACTTCCATGAGCTTCAAAGACCACTTCTCCGGCCATGCGGGGAGCTATGCCTCGTTCCGGCCGTCATACCCGCCCGCGGTGTTCGATTTCGTGGCCTCGCTGCCGCGCGGGCGGTCGCTGGTGTGGGACTGCGCCACGGGGAACGGGCAGGCGGCGGTGGACCTCGCGGAGCGGTTCGAGCGGGTGATCGCCACGGACGCCTCGTGGCAGCAGCTCGAGCACGCCATCACCCATCCCCGCGTGGAGTACCGGCAGGCGCTGGCGGAACGCTCGGAGATCGAGGCGGGGACGGTGGACCTGGTGGCGGTGGCCACGGCGGTGCACTGGTTCGACTTCGGGCGCTTCTACGCCGAGGTGGAGCGGGTGCTGGCGCCGGGCGGCGCGCTGGCGGTGTGGGCGTACGACCTGGCCCGCATCTCGCCCGAGGTGGACGTGCTGGTGGACCGGCTGGGGCGCGAGATCTTGAAGGAGCACTGGCCGCCGGAGCGGAAGTGGGTGGACGAGCTCTACCGCACGCTCCCCTTCCCCTTCGAGGAGGTGGCGGTGCCGGAGATCTGGATCGAGGAGAGCTGGGATCTGGACCGGTTCTTCCACTACCTCGGCACCTGGTCGGCCACCAACCGGTACCTGCGGGAGACCGGCCGCGATCCCCGGGAGCTGGTGTTCCTGGAGCTTGGAAAAGCCTGGGGAGAGCCGTCGGCCACGCGGACGATCCGCTGGCCGTTGATGATGCGGGCCGGTTCTCCAAAGAACGCCAAGAGTTGATATAGATTCCCGCCTATAGATGATCACAGCTTTGATCAGCCGCAAGGGCGGAGTGGGCAAGACGACGACGGCCGTCAACCTGTCGGCCGCATTGGCGGCCCAGGGGTTGAAGGTGTTGCTCGTGGACCTGGACAGCCAGGCCTCGGCGTCGCTGTCGCTGGGGGTGGACCGGGCGGAGCTGGCGCCCTCCATCGCGGACGTGCTGCTGGGCGGGCTGCCCGCGCACCAGGCCGTGCGGGCGACCCGGGTGCCGGGGCTCGACCTCATCACGGCCTCGGTCGACCTGGTGAAGGCGGACGTCGAGGCTCGGGGCGTTCCGGGGGAAGGAGGTGCGCCTCAAGGCGGCCCTCGCTCCCATCGCCCGGGAGTACGACTTCATCTTCCTCGACTGCCCCTCGTCCCTCTCGCTGTTGCCGGTCTCGGCGGTGGTGGCGGCGGACGCGTTCATCGTGCCGGTGGTGCCGCAGTTCCTGGCGGTGACGGGGGTCAAGAACCTCGTCGCCACCGCCGAGCGGATCGCCTGGGACCAGGGCTCGCGCGTGCGCCCCCTAGGCCTGCTGCTGACCATGGTGGATTACCGGACGAAGATCACCCGCCAGACGGTGGACGAGCTGCGAAGCGAGCACGGCAGCCTCGTCTTCGCCATCGAGATCCGCATCAACACCCGCCTCGCCGAGGCCCCGGGAGCCGGGCAGACCATCTTCGAGTACGACCGCACCGCCAAGGGGGCGATGGCGTACAAGCTGCTCGCGGGAGAGTTTTTGCTGCGGGCGAACCCTCACCCCCTGGCCCCCTCTCCTCCCCGGCCTTCGGCCGGCCATAACCTCCCGCCCTCCCCGGGAGAGGGGGGAGACCAGAAAGAAGAATGAGCTTCTCCCCCACCATCCGCTTCTTTGCCCTCTCCCCCCTGAGACGCCGGTTCCTCCCCTTGGGGAGGGGGAGGGTTGGCCAGGGGGAGGTAGTATCTCCCCAGCATGACCCACTCCCAACGCCTGGCCTGGGCACTCCTCGCCCTCCTGGCCCTCCCCACCCCCGCCCTCGCGGACCGTATCCGGCTGCTGGAGACGGACCGCGAGGCGGCTGAGGCGCGGATCGAGATGGTGGTGGGGGCCAAGGTGGAGATCCTCACCTCGGCGTTCATCTTCGGCGACGACGCGCTCACCCTCACCAGCCTCTCGCTGCTGCGCGACGCCGCGCGCCGGGGGCTCACCGTCCAGGTGCTCGTGGACGCCCAGTGGAACAAGATGCCCCGCGCCGTGGAGGCCCACCTGCTGGCGGAAGGGATCGAGATCCGCGAGTACCACCCCTTCCGCTTCGACCGCCTCCACTGGGTCACCCGGCGGATGCACGACAAGATGGTGGTGGTGGACGGCCAGGAGCTCCTCGCCGGCGGCCGGAACGTCGAGAGCACCTACTTCGGCCTCGGCCGCCAGGTCCGCCGGCGCAACTACATCGACCTCGACCTCCAGGTGGCGGGCGACGCCGCCGGCGAGGCCCGCGGTTACTTCCTCCGGTTGTGGGCCAGCGGCGACGTCCGGCCCGTTCAGGCCCGGGCGAAGCCCGCGGCGATCGAAGAAGCCGCCCGCGGCCTCGACCAGTACAAGGCCTGGCTCGACGTTCGGATCGAGGAGGCCAGAAACGATCCCGACCGCCCTCCGCCCAACCTCGTGGAAGTCGGCGCCGTCCACTTCCTCCACGACCCCGTGGGCAAGAAGAAGGGGCGGTCACCCGGCGTCAGCGACGGGCTGCGGGTGCTCCTGGACAGCGCTCAGGAGTCCGTGCTCATCGAGTCCCCCTACCTCGTGCCCACCAAGGACGTGGAGGAGAGCCTGCGGCGGGCCATCGCCCGCGGCGTCCGCGTGCGCATCCTCACCAACTCCCTCGGCACCACCGACAACCTGTGGCCCCAGTCGGTCTACGCGGGGATCAAGAAAGACCTCGTGAAGCTGGGCGTCGAGCTCTGGGAGTACCTCGGCCCGGAATGCATGCATGCCAAGGCCGCGCTGATCGACGGCAAGACCGGAATCGTGGGCTCCTACAACCTCGATCCCCGCTCCGAGCGCCTCAACACCGAGCTGGCCCTCGTCTTCCAGGACCCCGCTCTGGCCGAGGAGATGCGGAAGACCCTGGACGAGCACATTGCGGGCTCGGTCCGCATCGACGAGCGGGGCTTCCCCGAGGGTGCGGACGAGCCCTACCCCGGCATCTCCCGCGCCAAGGTGCTGATGTTGCGGCTCCTGCGGCTGATCGCGCCGATCATCAAGAACCAGGTGTGAGCCCTCACCCTACCCTCTCCCGGCCCACCCCCACCCTTCCAGGGAGAGGGAAAAACAGCTCCTTCCGTTGCCTTCCTCCCTCCTCTCCCCGGTGGGAGGGCGGAGGGTTGGGAGAGGAGGGCCGGGGAGGTGAGGGTTTCTACTCCCGCCGCAAAGCATCCAGCGGATCCACCCCCAGCGCCCGCCGTGCGGGCACGTAGCTCGCGAGCGCCGCGATGAGGGCGAGCACCATGGAGATCCCGGCGAAGCTCAGCGGATCGGTGGGGCTGACGTTGAACAGGATCGTCTTCAGCACCCTCGTGGCTCCGAAGGAGAACACCAGGCCGACGCCGATGCCGAGGAGCGCCAGGATCATTCCCTGCCGGAGCACCAGCCGCACCACGTCGCCATCCTGGGCTCCCAGCGCCACCCGCACGCCGATCTCCCGCACCCGCTGGCTCACCGAGTAGGAGAGCACCCCGTAGAGCCCGATGGCGGCCAGGAACAGCGCGATGGCGCCGAAGACCGAGAACATCTGGCCGAAGAACCGGAACTCCCAGTACCCGCGCTGCCGGAGAGTCTCCATGGTGTAGACGTCGAAAATGGGAATCCCCGGGTCCGACGCGCGGATGGCCTGCCGCACCCCCGCCACCACCTCCAGCGGGTTGCCGCGGGTGCGGATGGTCAGCCCCGAATTGCGCGACGCCTCATAGGCGTAGGAGACATAGGCGCTCGGCACCGGCTCGTCCTGGTCGTTGTCGATCTCGTTGTTGCTGATGTCCGGAATCACCCCGATGACGCTGATCCATTCCGTGTCGTCCTCGTCCGGCAGCTTGAAACGGCGGCCAACCGCCTCCTTGCCGTCGAACATCTTCTTCACGAACGTCTGGTTGACCACCGCCACCCGGGAGACGGTGAACCCCTCCTCCTCCGTGAAGCTCCGGCCGCTGGTGGGAGGCACCCCGATGGCCTGCAAGAAGTGCGGCGTCACCCCCGCGTAGAACACGTTGGGCTCCTCGCCCCGCGCGTACTCCTTGCCGTCCACCAGAATCCGCCCGTCCGAGCCGCCACCGCTCAAGGGGATGTTGTTCGACGCCGACACCGCCTCCACCCCCGGCACCGCCTCGACCCGCCGCACCACGTCCTGCACGCGGAGGGTCATGTCCTCGTCCTTCTCATACCGCCCCTGCGGCATGTAGAAGCGCATCGTGAGGATCTTCGCGCTGTCGAACCCGCCGCTCTCCCCCTGGAGCTTCAGAAAGCTGCGCACGAAGAGCGAGGCGCTGATGAGCAACATTAGCGAAAACGCCACCTGCACGATCACCAGGGCGCTCCGCGTCCGGTTGCGCCGCAGGCTGGCCCCGGCCCCCCGGCCGCCCTCCTTCAACGTCTCATGCAGGTCCGTTTTGAGCGCCTGAAGGGCGGGCGCCAGCCCGAAGAGAAGGCCGGTCAAGACGGCGATGCCCAGTGTGAACAGCAGCACCGGGCCGTCGATCTTGAACTCCAGCCAGTAGGGCGGCTGGTTGTCCGCCGGAATCGCCAGCTCGATCCAGCGGATCCCCCACACGGCGAACACGATCCCCAGGCCGCCGCCGGCCAGGCCGATCAGCACGCTCTCCGTGAGGAGCTGGCGCATCAGCCGCAGCCGCCCGGCGCCGAAGGCCGCCCGCACCGCCACCTCCCGCTGCCGCACCGTGGCCCGGGCGAGCAGGAGGTTGGCCACGTTCGAGCAGGCGATCAGCAGCACGCACAACACGGCGCCCATCATGGTGAGCACCACCAGCTTCAGGTTCGGGCCGGCGAACTCGTCCCGCAGCGTCTGGAGGGTGCCCGACCACCCGGTATGCGTGTCCGGATACTGCTTGGCGATCCTCTGGACGATCCCCGCCACCTCGGCCCGCGCCGGCTCCATCTCCACGCCGGGCTTCAACCGGGCCATCAACGCCAGATTGCGGTCCGACCGCGGGTCCAGGTGGACGATCGGCGTCAGCGGCACCCAGGCCAGCTCCCGCTCCGGGAACTGGAACCGCGGCGGCATCACCCCCACCACCGTGTGGGCCGCGGCGTTCACCAGGATCGACTTGCCCACAATGGACGGATCGCCGTTGAACCGGCGCAGCCAGAGGTCGTGGCTCAGCAACACCGCCCCGGGAGCCTCCCGCCCGGTCCTCGTCCGCGCGGAACTGGCGCCCCAGAATCGGCTTCACCCCCAGCAGCGGAAACAGATTCGCCGAGATCGCCGCCCCCTGCACCCGTTCCGGCTCCTCCGTGCCCGAAAACGTCAGGCTGCGCCCCGTCTGGGCGGAAATCTGCGAGAACGACGACTCTGCTCCACCAAGTCCCGGTAGTCGAGATAGGAGAACCCGGCCTCGTCGATGTCGTTCTTCACCTGCGTTTCATGCAAGGCCACGATCCGGTCCGGGTCTGCATACGGGAACGGGCGCAGCAGCATGGCGTTGACCACACTGAAGATCGTGGTGTTCGCGCCAATGCCGATGGCGATGCAAAGCACGGCGACGATGGCGAAACCCGGGCTCTTGACGAGCACCCGGGCGGCAAAGCGAAGATCCTGGATCAGCGTTTCCATTGGGCAAGGGTGTCCCGGGTCGATGTCCCCGATAAGTGTCACCGTCAATACGGCGCCTGAGGCCCTTACGCTCGGGAGGGGGGCGGGGTTTCAGGGCCTGCCCTTGGAGCCCCCTGGGACCGCCGGCATCCCTGCCGGCCAACAAACTCCGCTTTGGTTTTGGGGGGCCGGTTGCCCGGCCCTGGATTGAAATCCAGGGCTACCGACGGTGGTCCCTGCGGGACCGCAATTTGGAGTCCCGCCAGAAGGCTGAGTCGGTAGGCAATAACGGTCGTGCGGAGGTTCCTCCCCCTGGGGAGGGGGCGGGTTGGCCAGGGGGAGGCCAGGAGGGGGCGCCTCAACAAAGAAGCCGCCTGTGCGAGCGCTTGACCCAAGGAACCGAGGTCTTCGGGGGGAGTCCTCCCCATGCTACGCTCTACCCCTCCAGCAATCCATCAAAGAAACGGGAGGCCCTGCACCCCATGGACCGCAACCCCAAGGTCTTCTGCACGCCACCACTCCATAGACAAACCCGGGTCCGGGAAAGCGCTGGGCGCCGGTTCGCCATGGGCACTGAACTTGAGGGAGACGAGATCGCCGCGCGGCCCAACGGGCCTTCCCATGTTCGCAACCGCTTCTCAAGCCTCCCTCCAAAAGAGCCAGTTTGTTTGGTCCCGACTGGCCCGGAAGGCGCTAGAATTGGCGTAAATGCCACCAACAGTCTTTATTAGCTATAGCCATGCGGACGAGGTCTGGAAGGACCGTCTTGTCCAGCAACTCGGAGTCCTCCAACAGCAAGGGCTCCTTCAGACGTGGGATGACCGTAACATCCGGGCAGGCGACGAATGGCTTGATAAAATCCGCCAAGGGATGATCAGTGCTCGCGTTGCTGTGTTGCTAGTCTCCGCGAACTCACTGACCTCGAATTTCATTCTTCGTACGGAGGTGCCCCACCTTCTGGAGATGCGTGCTCAAGCGGGGTTGACTGTCATTCCGCTCATCTGCAGAGACTGTCTCTGGCAGGAGGTTCCGTGGCTCGTCAGGCTCCAAGCCCGTCCTCGCGACGGAAAGCCTCTCGAATCCTTTCGCGGCGGTCGTCTCAATACCGAGTTGACGAAGATTGCTAAGGAAATCTTGGATATTGTACGAGACGGCTCGCGGCCTCTCCAGCCCCTTGAGCCTCGCAACGAAGCGACAGCAGTCGTTCTCTCCGGTAACGTCCTTCCATCGCTCCACCAACTCCCTTCACCACCTGCTGACTTCACTGGCCGCGAGGAGGATCTTGCCGCCCTTCGCTCCGCATTGGCTCAAGGTGGGGCTGGCTCTATATTAGGGCTCCGCGGTACAGGTGGCGTTGGCAAGACTACCCTTGCCTTGAAACTCGCCCAAGAGCTAAAGCCTCTTTTCCCCGACGCTCAGTTTTACCTCAATCTCAAAGGCGTTGACCCACAGCCCCTGACTACGGCTCAGGCGATGGCGCACATAATCAGGTCCTATTACCCAGAAGCTCAGCTCCCCGAGGGCCAACCCGACTTGGAAGGGTTGTACCGATCTGTCCTCGACGGCCAGCGTGTCCTTCTGCTAATGGACAACGCTGCTAGCAAGGAGCAGGTCGAGCCGCTGGTCCCTCCAGTTGGGTCTCTGCTGCTGGTGACCTCGCGACGTCACTTCCGGCTCCCGGGTTTGTTGGCACGGAATCTTGGCGATCTTCCTGCAGTGGATGCCCGGGACCTTCTTCTTAAGATCTCACCACGAATCAGCAAGGAGGCCGATGAACTCGGTCAGCTTTGCGGTCGGCTACCTTTGGCTCTGCGGCTTGCCGGAAGCACTCTTGCCGAGCGGCCGGACCTTCCTACGACCGAATACATACGACTTCTCAAGGAAGGGAAGGAACGGTTCGGACCGGTCGAGGCCTCCATCGCAGTGAGCTACGAATTTCTGAATAATGAGCAGAAGCAACGTTGGCGCTTATTGGCTGGATTCCCTGGCACCTTCGATGTTCCGGCCGCAGCGGCCGTTTGGGAATGTGAGCGCGATCTCGCTTTGGAGGCACTCGGAGATTTGCTTGGGAGAAGCCTCATCGAATGGGAGGAGAAGGAACTAAGATACCGCTTACACGATCTCGCCAGGAGTTTTGCAGATCAACAGATCGAGAAGACTGAACGCGAAACTGTTGAGAGACGGCATGCGGGACATTTCTTAACCTTACTCGGGTCCACCCTCGAACTTTACAAGAAGGGCGGAGAATTGCTAGCTCAATCTTTACAAGTTCTCGACTCTGAGTGGGTCAATTTTCAGAGCAGTCTTGCCTGGTTTGCGACGAAGGAAGCCGATACTATAGCTAGATTCAGCAGAGACTATCCGAAAGCAGAGACATTAGTCCTTGGATTAAATCAACATCCATTCGAACAGATCCGCTTACAGGAGATTGCCCTCTTCGTAACACGCCAAAGAAGAGACCCAAGAACTGAGGGCTACTACCTCTACAGCTTAGGTCGCGCTCACGGGCTTCTCGGCGAACCACTGCACCTTATTGAGTTTTCCCAAAAGGCCCTTGCTATTTTCCGCAACATTGATGACCAGTGGGGAGAGTCCTTAGTTCTCGGGCACCTAGGTAATGGTTATAGGCAGCTCGGTGAACCGCGTCAGGCCATTGAGTTTTATAGGAAGCAACTCGCTCTTACTCGTAGGATCGGATACTTGGAAGGAGAAGGTAACGCCCTCGGCGGCCTAGGGCTTGCGTATCATGATCTCGGCAAATTACGGCGTAGCTTGCAGTTTTTGAAAAGCTGGCTCGGCCTTGCCCGGAAGAACGGCTACCAACGTGCCGAGGCGAAAGCCCTTGGCAACTTAGGCGTCGTTTACCTTCATCTAGGAGAGCCAAAACTCGCCCTTACGATATTCGAGCAACTTTACTCTACCGTTCGTGAGATTGGTGACCGTCGCGGAGAAGGGATCGTCCTTAGTAATCTAGGTCTAGCTAACTCAAATCTTGGAGATCCGCGCCAAGCCATCAAATTCTATAAAGACGCCCTAATCATCCATCGCGAGGTCGGGAACCGAAGAGCCGAAGGGGATACTATCGGAAATTTAAGCATCGCTCATTCATTGTTAGGTGAGTGGCAGAGAGCTGTGGAACTTTACGAGCAACGCTGCGCTATTGCCCGAGAAATCGAGGATCGGAACGGGGCTTCCGAAGACAGTTGGAACCTCGGTCTCGCCTTCGAGAAGGGAGGGCAACTCATCCGCGCCGCGGACCTGATGCAGGTCCGTGTAGCCTATCTGCGCGAAATCGGCCACTCCGAGGCTGAGAAACACGCCGCCCGACTGGCCGTCCTTCGAGCCCACATCGCCGAACAAGGCTCCTGAACTTGGCTCAATCCTGGTGATAACCACCAACGAGTGCTAATCGAGCGCGAACGCGCTCGGGTCGTGCCGACTACCAGACTGATCTTGTGGTCTCGCTCATCCGGGTGGCGGCGTTTGCCCCCGAAGGCGACCAATCGATACTTCTGCGGGCGTTGGCCACCCTGGAGGCTCTGAAGGCGCGGGGCGCCTTGCTACCAATACACGAGCCGTGGCTCTTGGACCTCAGAGAAAAAATAGGTAAGTAGACCAGCAGGAATGCCGCCGGTCCCAGAAGAGAACCCAAGGGGCGGAACAGCGGCGTCCTTGGACTCGGCGGCCGCTGTCCCTTCCAAGTTGTCAATGAACGTGCCCGGCATCCAACGGCCGCGCAGATTATGCAGTACCTTGCCAGATCAGAATGCCCATGTCAATGGACATGCTTGACGACATTCACACAATCCTGCTATGTATGCGCACCGTTTGGCTGAGCAGGTCTCCCGTGAGGAGAGGCCGGCCGAGCCGGTCGTTCCACCGAGGCTGAGGCTCCGGAAACGCACGGCCGGGACGGTGCCGCACGGGCTCCGGACGGTCGTACCGGGGCTCGCGCCGCGGAAACTCGGCCCTGAGATTCCGCCGCGCACCCCCGCGCCGCTCGTGCCGACCGGTCAGCCGCTCGTGCTCACCGGTCGGCCGCTCGTACCGACCGGTCGGCGGCTCGTGACGACCGGTCGGCCGCTCGCGCACACCGGTCGGCGGCTCGTGCACGGCCGGTCGGCGGCTCACGCACGACCGGTCGGCGGCTCGCGCCGACCGGTCGGCGGCTCGTGCTGACCGGTCGGCGGCTCGTGCACACCGGTCGGCGGCCCGTGCGCACCGGTGGGCAGCGCGCGCACAGGGGTCGGCGGCTCGTGCGCGGCCCTGAGTTTTTGCGGCGGAAGGTTGTGGCAGGGTTGTTCATTGAAAATTGAAGCATCATCTTTACCGGGACGGGCCTGTGGCCGAGGTCCGTCCCCCGGTTTTCGTAGAGACGTTCCCATACCGTCCACGATATCCCATTCGGATACCACGGGGACGACGGGACGTCTCCGGCGAAGGGCACGAGGTACCGATTTACGGCAACGGGTTGGACATCCACCGCGATGGGGGTTGGTCGGGAATCCTGGGAGGCCGATCCCCCGGGACCGGTCGGCACGAATTGCGGTCCCGCCAGGGACCACCGTCGGTAGACAGGGATTTCAATCCCTGGCGCGGGAGGGTGACGTCGGTGGCATGCGGGGGGATCGCGATTGGGGGGTCCAATTGCGGTGGGGGTCCATTCGGTTGCCGTGATTTGGTGCGGTGTGCCCTCCGAGAGAGACGTCCCGCCGTCCCCGTGGTGTCCGAAGGGATATCGTGGACGGTATGGGTACGTCTCTACGAAAACCCGTGCCCGGGGAGGGCATTCATTGAGGGTCCAGGACAGGCGGCATTGCCAAGGGGACGCATCCGGCTCTATCGTTCCATCAATGTCTCTCATCGACGCGGCGGGTGCTCCTCGGGGCCCGTCCATCCCAATCGGTCCTTTTCGGCTCGACCGGTGCATTGGCCGGGGCGGCATGGCGGAGGTGTGGAGTGGTGTGCATGCCTCCCAGGGCGTGCCCGTGGCCGTCAAGATCATGACGGGGGAACGGTCGCGGGAGGGGTCGTTCCGGGATGCGTTCCGCAACGAGGTGCAGGCGGTGGCGAGCCTGGATCATCCCGGCATCGTGATCGTGTTCGACCACGGGGAGATCGGCCCGGAGGCGGAGGACGCGTCGCTGGGGCTGTTGACGCTCGGCAGCCCGTCGCTCGCCATGGAGCTGGCGGACGGCGGCACACTGGCCGGCCTGATCGCGGCGGGCATGGCCTGGGGGGAGATCCGGCAGGTGTTGCTGGATCTGCTGGATGCGCTGGCGCATGCCCATGCCCGCGGGGTGGTCCACCGCGATCTCAAGCCCAACAACATCCTCGTGTTCAAGACCGGAGGCGGCCCGCCGAGGCTCAAGCTGGCGGATTTCGGGCTGGCGCAGGCGATCGAGCTGCAGACGCGGAGCGACTCGACGGAGGTGATCTGCGGCACGCCCACCTACATGGCGCCCGAGCAGCTCCGGGGGCGCTGGCGGGATTACGGCCCGTGGACGGATCTCTATGCCGTGGGCTGCCTGGCCTGGACGATGGCCACGGGCAAGGCGCCCTTCGGGGGCTTGGGCCTGCTCGCCACGGTGCGGATGCAGATGGAGGAAGAGCCCCCGGCCTTCGTGCCCCGCGAGCCGGTGCCGCGAGGGTTCGAGGGGTGGCTGCGGCGGATGCTCCAGAAGGACCCGGGCCGGCGGTTCGTGCGGGCGGCGGACGCGGCGTGGGCGCTGCTGGACCTGCGCAGCCCCGGGACCGGCACGCCGATCGTGCCTGGAACACTGGGGACGGTGGGGGTGCTGGAGGCGGACGAGCCGACGACGCATGCCATCAGCTTCGACGGCCTGTGGACGACGGAGGTGCGGGACGAGACCCGGGAGGTCGATCCTGTAAACGAGCCCCCGGCTCCCCGGCGCTCCCCTCCCCTGCCGGCCACGTGGGAGCACCCGGCGCCGGGCATGCCGTCGCTCAAGCTGATCGGGGCCGGGCTGGGCCTTTACGGGCTGCGCTCCATTCCCCTGCTGGGCCGGCGGACGGAGCGGGACGCGCTGTGGCGGGAGCTGGCGCGGGTTCATGAGGAAGGGCAGGCTCGGCTCGCCGTGCTGCGCGGCGTGGCCGGCACGGGGAAGACCCATCTGGCGGAGTGGATCGCCGAGCGGGCGCACGAGGTGGGCGGCGCGATCGTGCTCAGGGCCTATCACGGTCCCAACCCCGCGGCCGAGGACGGCCTTCCCCGCATGATGGCCCGCCACCTGCGCTGCGTGGGGCTGGCGCGGGCCGAGGTGCTGGAGCGGACGGAGACGCTGCTGCGCACCCGCAAGGTGACCGATCCCCAGGAATGGACGGCCTTGACGGACCTCATGCTCCCCGGGGATTCGCGGCAGACGGCGCCCGAGCGGTTCGCCCTGCTGGAACGCCACCTGCGGCGGCTCAACCGCCAGCGCCCGGTGATCGTGCTGCTGGACGACGTGCAGTGGGGCGCCGAGTCGCTCGACTTCGCCCGCTGGGTGCTGGAGCTTCAGGCGGAGGAAGATCCCCTCGCCGTGCTCCTCCTGCTGACGGTGCGGGACGAGGCCCTGGCCGAACGCCCCGCCGAGGCCGGAGCACTGGCGGCTCTCCTGGCGCGGCCGGAGGTGACGGTGCTGGACGTGCCGCCCCTGCCGGCCAGGGACCGGGCGCGCCTGACCCGCGAGGTGCTGGGGCTTTCGGACGACCTCGCCGCCGCCGTGGACGCGCGCACGGCGGGGAACCCCCTGTTCGCCGTGCAGCTCGTGGGCGACTGGGTGCAGCGCGGCGTCATCGAGGTGGGCCCTACCGGCTTCGCGCTGAGGCCGGGGGCGGAGGCGGCCATTCCGGACGACCTGCACCAGGTGTGGTCCGGCCGCGTGGCCCGCCTGCTCGAAGGGCAGCCGCCGGGTGCCCGCGAGGCGCTGGAGATCGCCGCCACCCTCTCCCCCTTCGTGGACCGGTGGGAGTGGGCCGCCGCCTGCGAGGCCGCGCGGATCGCCCGGCCGCCCGAGCTGCTGGAGGAACTGGTGGCGAACCGGCTGGCCCTGCGCACGGAGGAGGGGTGGTCGTTCGTGCACGCCATGCTGCGCGAGAGTGTCGAGCGCATGGCCCGCGAGGCCGGCCGTTTCGCGGCGCACCACTACGCCTGCGCCGTCATGCTCACGCCGAGGGCCAAGGCCAGGGAGCGCGGCGTGGCGGAGCGGCTGGGGCACCACCTGCTGCTCGCCGGGGAGCGGGAGGCCGCGCTCGCGCCGCTTCTCGAAGGCGCCCGCGAGCGCCGGGGGTTGAGCGACTACCCCGCCGCCCAGGCGCTGCTCGCCGAGCGCGAGGAGACGCTCCAGGAGCTCGGCGTGCCGGACGGCGATCCGCGCTGGGGCGAGGGGTGGGTGGTGCGCGCCCGCATCCGCCTGCACCAGGGGCGGCTGGAGGAGGTCTTCCGCTGGGCCGAGCCGGCCGCGAGGGCCGTCACCGAGAGCTGGGATCCCATCCGCTCCGAGGCGCTGCGCCTGCTGGGCGACGCCGCCCGCCGGCAGGGGAACCTGGACCGCGCCGCCGACCTCTACGGCCTCTGCATCGGCCTCCCCGGCGTTGCTCTCAGCAATCCTCACGGCGGCGCTGCGAGCCTGTGGGGGCTGGGCGACGTGGCCCGCCAGAGGGGGCAGCTGGAGCTCGCCCGCGGCTTCTTCAAGCGCTCGCTCCGCCTGTACCGGGAGATCGGGGACGAGCACGGCATCGCGGACCACGGCATCGCCGAAGCCGACCTCGCCCGCCAGCGCCGCGACCTCCACCGGGCGAGCGACCTTTACCGCCAGACCTGCGAGCGCTTCGAAGCCCTCGGCAACCGCTACGGCGTGGCGCGCAGCCTGAACGGCGTCGGGGACGTGGCACGGCTGCAAGGAGACTTCGGCCGCGCCACGGGCAACTACCGGCGCGCCGCCACGATTCTGGACGGCCTGCGCTCGGCGGACGGCACCTTCCCCCGGCTCAACCTGGCCCTGATCGATCTCGCCGAGCAGCGCTTCTCCGTCGCCGAGGGTACGCTGGTCGAGATTCGCGGGCACCTGGAAGAGCTGGGCTGGGGAGGCCTCCTCGCCTGCGTCCACGTCTGCCTCCTCGCCTGCGCCGCCCAGGCACGGGACTGGGGAGCCTGGGACGACCATCTCGCGCAGGGCACCGCCGCCCTCGAGTCCAGCGGCCTCCTCGACCCCGACGTCGCCTGGGCCGCCGAGCTCGCCGGCCGCCTCACGGAATGGGCCGGGCAGACGGCGAGGGCGAAGGAGGTCTACGCCCTGGCGCTGGCGCAGTGGCGGGGGCTGGGGGATGTGGAGGGGGTGGGGCGGATTGAGCGGGTGGGACCTCACCCCAACCCCTCTCCTAAAGGAGAGGGGCTTTAAGAGGGTTGTCTTGCTTAAGCCCCTCTCCTTTAGGAGAGGGGTTGGGGTGAGGTCGCAGGCCGCAAACGCCCCCCGAAGAGGTTCTGGCCTCCCCTACCCCTGAAATGGTGTCAAGGGAATTTCCGATAGATCTCTTTTCGATTGAGGACCCGTTCGAAGGTGACCGTCTTCCCTTCGATCTTCATGCCCACTCGATAATTGCCGAACCGAGCCTTGTAGTAGCCCGTATAGCCTTGCAGTTTTTCGATCTTCCCGACGGCGTGAACGGACTCGGCCTGGGGAACGTCTTCAAAGACGAACTGTTCGACCTGAGCTCTGGTCTTCGAAGGGATCGCCGCCAAATCCTTCAGAAAAATTTTTTGGAAGAGGACGTTCACCGGGCTTTTTCCAACCCGGCGTAATACTTTCTGGCAGCATCCAAGTCCAGAACGTCATCGTCCTTGTTCTCCGACATGGGCTCCGAAAAGGGCGTGATTCTCGAGCAGGTCTTCGATCTTCTCGAACGTCTCCATGTCGATCTGCACGGCCACGCGGCGGTTCTCTTCATCCACGATGTAGCGCTTCTGGATCTCTCTCACGTCAGACCTCCTTGAGGCATCCTACCCCCCCGCCGCCAGCTTCCGCAATCCCGGATCCCCCGGGTACCGCCCCCTCGCGAACCGCAGCAGGGACGACGCGGAGCCGGGATCGTTGAGGATGCGCAGGGTTTTGACCGCCTCCCCGTAGGCGACGGGGTTGGGGTTCGCCTCCACCATGCGCTGGAGGATGGCGCCCACGTCTGCGCCCCTACCGCTCAGGGCGTGGAGGATGGCCAGGCTCGAATAGGCACGGATGCTGTCGGGGAACAGCTCGATCTCCTTCTGGAACGCGGCCTCGGCGCCCGCGGCGTCGCCCTGGTCGGCGAGGATCTTGCCGTGGATCAGGTGGAGCCCGCGGAGGAGGTCGGGGTCTTTGGATTCGCGCTGGTCGTAGGCTTCCTGCGCCTGGCGGACCATGTCGAGGGCCTTCGCGTCGTCCTTGCGCTCGTGGAGCACCTCGGCGAGGACGATCATGGGGCCTACACGCTGGCTCTGGTCCTCCATGGCGGCGCGGGCTTCGCGCTCGGCTTCGTCGAGCTGGTCGCGCTGGAGGGCGATCTGGGCGAGGACACCGTGGGCGAAGGAGGGGTGGGTGCCCACGGCCATCTTCGCGTGGGTGGCGGCGTCGTCCAGTTGGCCGAGGTTCAAGTAGAGGGCGGCCGCGGCGACGGCGATCTGGGGGGAGCCGTTGGAGATCCTGAGCCCCTGTTTGTAGGCGGCCAAGGCGTCTTCGGTGCGGCCCATGCGTTCCAGGGTGCGGCCCAGGAACTCCCAGGCGTCCACCATTTTGGGATTGGCGGCGATCACGCGGCGGAAGGCGGCTTCGGCGGCGGGGTATTGCTTCTCGCCGTTCAGGCGGAAGCCTTCCTTCAGATCCGCGAGCGAGCCGATCTTGCTGCTCGGCGCGGGCAGGGGGCCGTCGGAGGCGCCCACGCCGGAGCCGATGTAGCCCAGGGCGCTCATGGCCTGGCGGGTCTCCTCGTCCACGGCGGAGGGGGGCTGGAGCTGCCGGTCGAAGCCGTCCAGCTCCTTCTTCATGGAGGCGTAGAGCCGGCGCTCCCGGGTGAGGACGTTCGTCTTCTCCCCGGGGTCCTTCTCGCGGTCGTAGAGCTCGGGCTCGGGGCTGTCGATGTAGTGGCTCTTCTCGTCGATCAGCGAGAACAGCTCGCTCCAACCGAAATGGAGCCGGGGGTAGAAAGTTTCCGAGTAAATGCGGCGCGGCGGCACGTTCTCGGCCAGCAGCGAGACGCCGGGCATGGCCTTGGGCACGTCCAGGCCCAGCAGGCCGAGCACGGTGGGGGCCACGTCGAACAGCTCGACGGGGCGGCCCGTGGTGCCGCCGGCCTTCTGAGACTCGGGCAGCTTGACCAGCAGGGGCACCTGGATGGCCTCGTTGTAGAGGAGCACGCCGTGCTCCTCCTCCCCATGGTCCCCGAGCCCCTCGCCGTGGTCGGAGAGGACGATGACGAGCGCCTTGTCGTAGACGTCCAGGCGCTTCAAGTCGGCGATCAGGTCGCCCACGATCTGGTCCGCGGAGGCGATCTCGCCGTCGTACTTGGAGGGGTATTTGGATGCGAACGGCTCGGGCGGCGTGTACGGGCTGTGCGGCTCGTAGATGTGGAAGAAGAAGAAGAACGGCTTGTCCTTGACGGATTCGAGCCACGGCCGGGCGAGCTCGAGGGTCTCGGTTCCGGAGCGCTGGAGGCCGCCCAAGCCGGTGGCGGAGACGAACTCGATGCCGTCCTGGTAGAAGTCGAAGCCGGTCTTGAGCCCCGTCTTCCCCTGGAGCACGTAGGCGGAGACGGCGCCGCCCGTGGCATAGCCGGCCTTCTTCAAGATCTCGGGGAGGAAGGGGAGATCCCCCTTCTCGATCTTCGCCGGGTCGAGCCGGTAGCCCACGTTGTCGCGCACGCCGTGCTGGGCGGGCAGGAGGCCCGTGAGCAGCGTGGAATGCGAGGGGAACGTGAGCGGCGTCACCGCGTAGGCCCGCTCGAAGAGGATGGCGTCTTTCCTCAGGGCGTCGAAGGCCGGCGTCTCCACCCCGGTATAGCCGTAGATGGGCAGATGATCGGCCCGCAGGGTGTCCACCGAAATGAGAATGACGGGCGTGCCCTTCGGCACCTCCGCCGTCCCGCCACCGCCGCGCTTGTTACAGGCAGTACCAGCGGTGAGGAGGAGGAGCGCGGCGATCGTGATCAGAGTCCTTTTCATGGGTCTTCCTTGCTCAATCTCTGCTTGCTCAATGCCCCTGCTTGAGGAAGGCTTTGGCCTTCTCCACGTCCGGGCCGTAGCGGTCGCGGGGCGCGCCGGCCGCGAACCGCTCCAGGGCCTTACGGGCCTGTTCCATCCGGCCTTGCTCGGCGGCCTGGACGCCCAGGTTCCAGAGAGCGTCCCAGAGATCCGCCTTCAAGTCCACCGCCTTCTGCCAGGCGTCCAGCGCCTCGCCCTTGCGGCCCAGCTGGAAGAGGGCCACGCCGAGGTTGTTCCACGCGAACGGCAGCTTGGGATTGAGCTCCAGGGCCTTGCGCGAGCGGTCGCGGGCCTGTTCCCAATGATTCTGGCGCAGCTCCACCAGGGCGGACTGCTCCCAGGCCTTGGGATTGTCCGGATCGTCCCGAAGCACCCGCTGGAAGGTGTCGAAGGCTTCCTTCTGCCGGCCCGCCTCCGAAAGGGCGAGCCCGTAGGCGTTGAGCGACTGGGGGTCTCCGGCGTCCGCCAGCGGTTTGAGGATCGGCACGGCCTCGCGGGCCCGCCCCACCTCGGAGAGCGTGAGGCCGAGCTGGCGCAGCAGGGCGTCCGACACGGCGCCCTGCTTGCGGGCGGCGAGCATGACATCCAGGGCCTCCTTCGTCTTGCCGGCCTGGAGGAGCGACTGGGCGAGGAGCGAGTGGCCGAGCGGCATGGTGGGGCGGGCGGTCACGATCTCGCGGCCCAGCTTGATGGATTCATCCAGGCGCCCCCGCATGTAGAGGTCGATCACCTCGTGGATATGGTTGTCGAGGCCGATCAGCCGCTTGGGATCATCCTCCGGCCCGTAATTCTCTTTGGGGGCGGCCGAGCTGGAGAGGTAGCCGAGGCTCCGCAGCCGCGCCTCTTCCTCCGGCTTCAGAACGCCCCGCTGAGGGCGGCCAGGCGGATTCCTTGGGCAGGGCCGCGAACACGCCGCGCGCCGTGGTGCGCTCCTGCTCGAAGCGGTTGTCCTTCTCCTCGGGGTCCTTCGGCAGCTCGTAGACCTCGGCCAGGGGGAGGGCGATGAACTTCTTGCCGCCGCGCAGGAGCCCCCGCAAGGGCGCCCAGCCGCGGTTGAGGGTGGTCGAGAGCGACTCGAAGTAGGAATCCGAATCGCCGGGCACGGCCGGTGCCAGGAGCGACCGCCCCGGACGGCGGACGCCCTGGGGAGGCGGAGGAGCCACGCCGGCCGCCTGGAGCACGGAGGGGAAGACGTCCACGTGGCGGGCGGGCCGGGCGTCCTTCCCCGGCGCCACGCCCCGGCCCCAGAGAACCAGCGGCACCTTGAGCGTGGCCTCGTAGGTAAAGAGGCCGTGGGTCTGCTCGCCGTGCTCGCCCAGCGACTCGCCATGGTCGCCCGTCACCACCACCAGGGCGGGCTTCTCCTTGCCGTCCAGGAAGGGTCCGAAGAGAGGCGCCAGGAAAGAATCCGTGGCCGCCACCTCGCCGAGATAGGGGTTGTCCTTGAACCGCGACGCGAACGGCTCCGGCGGCTCGTAGGAAGCGTGGGGATCATAGAGATGGACCCAGAGGAACCGGGGCTTCCCCTTCTGCTTCTGCCACCAGGAGAGGGCGAGGCGCACCACCTCGTCCCCCCGCCGCTCGGCGATGACGAACTCCTCCTCGTTGGCCCCTTCGGGGTAGTGGTCGTCGTAGACGTCGAACCCGCGCCCCAGCCCGAACTGGGAGTCGAGCGGAAAGGCCCCCACGAACGCGCCCGTCGCGTAGCCCGCGCCGCGCAGGACGGTGGCGAGGGTGGGAACGTCCCCGGCCAGCTTGAAGCCGGTGTTGTCCCGCACCCCGTGCTGGAATGGGTAGAGCCCGGTGAGAATGTTCGCATGCGAGGGGAGCGTCACCACGTTGTGGGCATGGGCGTTGGTGAACACCCGCCCTTGGGCCGCCAGCCGGTCGAGCACCGGCGTCTGGGACCGCTTGTTTCCTGAGGTATTCCCCGCGAACCCCGGAGCGTCCGCCCGCAGGGTGTCGATGGTGATGAGGACGATGTCGCCCTTGGTGGAAGCAGCCCGCCGCGGCGCCTTCGGGGGAGGCGCCGCGGCAAGCAGAAAGATCGTGAGGAGGGGGACCGCCGGGAGACTCCACTTCGCCATGGCGGGTGGATTCTACCCCGGCGCGCCCGATCCGCCCGCGGGGCGGGAAGGCCTACCCCTGCATCCGCAGGACGACGGGCTGCAGCTTCTCCACCAGCGCCGGCAGGTCGATCAACTCCAGGCCCATTCCCGACAGCAGGTTGGGATTGTAGGGATCGCTGCCGGGGTCGAAGCGCTGGACCACCCGGGCGCGCACCAGAACCGGCTCGGCGTCGGGCCAAGGCGGATGGAGCTCCACGGTGACAATCTCCTGGAGGCGGCCCGGATAGCGGGTCGAGACGAACAGGCCGCCCTGGAGGATGTCGCGCCGGAACACGCTCAGGAACTCGTCCACGGTGCCGAAGCGGACGCTGAAGGACCCCTCGCTTCCGCCCATGGGCGCCGGGGGCGGGAAGACGGCGGGCCGCACCGAGGTGGCCGCCGGAGGCAGCGGCGGCGGGCTCGGCAGGGGTGACTCGGCGGGAGCCGAAGGCAGAGGTTCCTCCACGGACGGAGCCTCGGGGGTGAACGAGCCGCCGCCGGCGCTCTGTGGGACCTCCTCCGTTTGCCCATGCGTGGCCGGGATGAGCTCGCGCACCAGCTCTTCCACGGAGAGGAAGCGCACTCCCATGCCCGACTGGCTGACCCGTGCAAGGTCGCCGCGGATCTTGCGGGCATGCGCCACGACCCCCTCCACCATGAAGCCGCGCTCGCGTTCGACCACCTCGACCCGCACACGCGTTCCGGGAGGCATCGGGCTGTTGGTGGCGACGAACATCCCCGTCGTGGAGATGTTGGTGGTGTAGCCCACGTAGGCGGTGGGCTCGCCATGTTTCCAGAAGTGGACCTGGACCCGGCGAGGTCGGCGGACGGCTCGGCGTCGGGACATGGTGTTCTATTGTATCGTTCTGTTACAGAGAGATGGCGACCTTCGCAATTCCCACGGCCCAACCGATGATCGCGGTGTCAGAAACGTCAGGGATGACGGTGGTCGCCTGCGCCGTGGGAGGCGCCGTGCGCCTGGAGACCCGGCCGCGCCCCGAGCCCGGACCGGGCGAGATGCTGCTACGCCTTCGCTGCGCGGGCCTGTGCGGCACGGATCTCTTCAAGCTGGCCTACGGGACGGCCGCCGAGGGCGCCGTGCTCGGCCACGAGGTGGTGGGCACGGTGGCGGCTCTCGGTCTCGGAACCAGCGGGTTCGAAGTGGGCGACCGCGTGGTGGTGCCCCACCACGTGGCCTGCGGGGAGTGCGCGTTCTGCCGGCGGGGCAACGAGCCGCTCTGCCCCGCCTTCCGCGAGAACCTGCTCGACCCCGGCGGCTTCAGCGAGTGGGTGCTGGTGCGCGAGCGCGCCGTCCGCAGCGCCGCCTTCGGCCTGCCGCCGCATGTGACGGACGAGGCCGCCGTGTTCCTGGAGCCGGCCGCCTGCGTGCTGCGCGGCATCCGCCACGCCCGCCTTGCCGAGACGGCGGTTCCCGGCCTTACGCCCGGCTGCGCGGCCATCCTTGGAGGCGGCAGCATGGGGCTGCTCCACCTGCTTGTGCTCAAGGCGGTTCACCCCGCCCTTGCGGTCGCCGTCTGCGATCCCCTGGAGGATCGCCGCGCCCTGGCCGTCCGGCTGGGAGCGGACGCGGCGGAAGCTCCTGGGACAGCCTTCCGCGCCGCGGTCGAGGGGCTCACCGGCGGGCTCGGAGCGGACGCGGTGTTCGACACCGTGGGCGGCGCCGGTCCCCTGGACGACGCCCTGGCCATCTCCCGCCCCGGCGGCGCGGTCGTGCTCTTCGCCCATGCCCCATCTGAGGGCAACGGACGGGGTGAGCGTGCCGGGCTCGACCTGAACGCCTTCTTCAAGGCCGAGCGGCGGCTCCTGGGCACCTACTCCAGCTCGCTCGCGGACCAGCGGGACGTCTACCGCCTGCTGGTCACCCGCCGGCTCGACCCGTCGCCGCTGGTGACCCACCGCCTCCCCCTTGCGCGCTTCGAGGAGGCCGTCGCCCTCGCCCGCGAGCACAAGGCTCTGAAGGTGCTGCTGACTCCCGGCGAGGCCCTCCCGTGAGCCTTCCCGAGCGTCAGACGACGGCCTTCCTCGTGGGGCCGGAGCGGCTGGAGATCCGGAACGTCCCCGTTCCCGAGCCCGGCCCGGGCGAGATCCTGCTCGCGGTGAGGGCCGCCACCACGTGCGGCACGGACCTCAAGGTCTTCCAGCGCGGCGGCCACCCCCGCATGCTCAGGGCGCCCACGCCGTTCGGCCACGAGATGGCGGGCACCATCGCGGCGGTAGGTCCTGAAATCGAGGGCTGGCGCGTGGGCGACCGCGTGGTGGTGGCCAACTCGGCGCCGTGCGGCGTCTGCGAGTGGTGCGGCCGGGGCCGGGAGAACCTCTGCTCAGATCTCCACTACCTGAACGGCGCCTTCTCGGAGTTCCTCCTCGTGCCCCGCCGCTTCGCCGAGAAGAGCACCTACCGGCTCCCGGCGGGCCTGCCGTTCGAGATCGCCGCCCTGGCCGAGCCGCTCGCCTGCGTGCTCCACGGGCTGGAGACTTCGGCGCTGGAGCGGGCCTCCGAGATCGTGGTCTACGGCGGCGGCCCCATCGGCCTTCTGTTCGTGGACGTGCTGGCCAATTCGCCCGCCGACTTCCCCGCGGGCGGCGAGCACCACATCGTGCTGGCCGATCCCAATCCCGCCCGCCTGGCGACCGGCCGGGCGATCGGCGCGGACGCCACCGTCCAGGTCAGCCGCGACGGCGGCGAGGCGGCGCGCCTCTGCCGCCTCTCCCGTGCGGGCGACGGCTTCGACGTGGCCATCGAGGCGACCGGCTCCCCCGCCGCCTGGCAGGACGCCCTGGCCTCCGTCCGTCCCGGCGGCCTCGTCCAGCTCTTCGGCGGCTGCCCGCCCGGCACCAACGTGCCGCTCGACACCCATCGGCTCCACTACTCCGAGATCACCGTCAAGAGCGCCTACCACCACCGCCCCGCCACCTTCCAGCGCGCCCTGGACCTCCTGGCAAGCGGCAAGCTCCACCCCCAGGCGCTCCTCTCCGCCGAGCGTCCCCTGGCGGAACTGGAGGACGCGCTGCGGAGCATGCGGCGGCGGGAGGCGCTCAAGGTGGTGATTCGGCCGTCGAGTGTGACCCAGCGCCTGAATGAGGTCTACAAGGATGGAAGCTCGGAGTTGGATCCGGTGATCGCAGCGATTCAGTCGGCCTCTCTGCCAAAGGAAGAGTGGTAATCCAGAGGAAAGGCCGCCCTACCACCGGTAGTGACCGATAATCTCGAACGCCCGCAGCACGTCCTCTTTCCGCGTTCCCGCGCCGATGTTGTGGATCATGTAGAAACGATCTGAACCCGCGACGCGCTCCTCCGCCACGACGCCGATGTGGTGAAGGCCCTGAGGCAATCGCCAGGCAACGACGTCCCCCGGCTCGTAGGAGCCTTCCAGGGGCAGACGCTTGCCTTTGCGATCGAAATACTTCATCAGGTTGGGAACGCGGCGGTGATCGATGTTGCGATCCGTGGACCGCAGGCCCCAGTTTTTGGGATAGGCGCTGAAAGCCGTCTTCATGTCCTCGTGGACCTCCTTCTGGAGATCGACACCCAGGGCACGAAACGCCCGCACGACGACGTCCGCGCAGACGCCGCGCTCGATGGGAACGTCGCCGTTGGGATAGCCGAGCCGCACGTAGGAGGGATCGTAGAGGGTGGTGACGCCGACTTGACGGGCCGCCGCTCTGGCGAGGAGCGTGCCGGCCGACGGCTGGCGATCGGCCAGGGCAGAGCCGGCCAGGACGGTGGCCAGGCAGAGAATCAGGACTGTCCGCTTCATGGAAACATCATAGGACGACTGGAGTCCCTCCGAGGCCCGGGGTGCTGGAGGCCCCGGGCTCGGAGGGACCGCGTGAGGCCTCAGGCGAGGACGGGCGCGCCAACCTGCTCGCGCACGTGGGACAGGTACTCGACCTGGGACGGCAGGGTCGAGACCAGCCGGTTCGTCTTCTCGCGCATCATCCGGAAGGCGCGGTGGGCGCCCGCGGGATCGATATGGTCCAGAGCCGGCAGGCTCGTCTCGGGCTGGTAGTTGAGCCCGAGCATCATCACCGAGTAGGAGTAGGCATCGAAGCCGTGGAACGCCGGGTCGATGTTCCTGGCGTTCGGCAGCCGCCGCTTCCAGAGGGCCAGCCGCTCCGCGAGCGCTTCGGTGACCGGGACCCGCTTGGTCGCCCGCCAGAACTCGGTGTCCGTGCGGTCCGTCGTACGGTAGTGGCAGATCAGGAAGTCGCGAACGCCGTCCACGCAGGCGCCGGTGATCTTGTTGTAGCTCTTCACCGTCTCTTCGTCCTCGTAGTCGCCGGTGAAGTGGTTCACCATCTCCTCGATCCCGTTCTGGATGAAGAAGATGCCCGTGGACTCCAGGGGCTCGACGAAGCCGCTCGACAGGCCGATGGCGACGCAGTTCTTGACCCACGAATTGCGGCAACGGCCGGTCCGGATCTTGATGTGGTTGGCGGTCAGGCCGTCGGAAGCGGGGCCCAGGTGCGCCCGGAACTCCTTCTCCGCCTCCTCCTCCGTGAGGAAGTCGCTGCAATAGACGTAGCCCGTGCCCGTCCGGCCGTACAGCGGAATGTTCCACACCCAGCCGGCGCTCATGGCCGTGGCCGAGGTGAACGGGTCCATGCCGTCCCTCTTGATGTCGCTGGGCACCTGGAGGGCGATGGCACGGTCGCACAGGAGCGACTCGCGGAAGGAGATGAACGGCTCCTTGAGCGCCTGGTTGATCAGCAGGCCGCGGAACCCGGTGCAGTCCACGAACAGGTCGCCCGTGATCTCGCCATGCTCCTTGGTCACGACCCCGGCGATGCCGCCGTCTTCGCGGAGCCGGACTTCGGACACGTCGTCCACCACCCGGCGGACGCCGCGCTGCGTGGAATAGCCTTCGAGGAACTTGGCGAGCAGATTGGCGTCGAAGTGGTACGCGTAGGGGTACTGAACCTTGTGCTCCGCCAGGATGTTCTTCTTGCCCCGGTAGTCCACCCGGAAGTAGTCCTGAACCTTGTCGTCGAAGACGCGGCCGTCGAGGAACCGGGGGGAGCGCTTGGCGTCGCACAGGGCGGGAATGGTGAAGCAGGCGTGGTCGAACGGCTCGGCGGACTCTTCGCCTCTCTGGAGCTTGAGCCACCACTCGGCCATGTTGAAGCCGTCGACGACCTCGTAGCGCTGGAACGGGTGGAAGAAGTGCCCGCCGTCCGCCCGCCAGTTCTTGAACTTGATCGCCAGCTTGTAGCCAGCATTGCAGTGGGGCATCCAGTCGCTCTCCTCGAGCCCGAGGAAGTCGAAGAAGAGCTTGATGGTGCTGAACGTCGCTTCGCCGACGCCCACCGTCTTGATGTTGGCCGATTCGATGAGGGTGATGTCGAGACCCGGGAGGGCCTTCTTGAGATGCGACGCGGTCATCCAGCCTGCGGAGCCACCACCTACAATGACGACACTTCTGGCCATGGTTTTCTCCCCCGACAACAAGAAAATAATAGATAGGGAAGACCGCCCTGCTACTTCTGCCTTCCCTCCCCCACCAGAATTGGCGGGTTCTGTGTGAAGAGTGCTCGCCCCCGCGGAAACCGGGACAACGAAGTGAAGAAGAAATTCAGATCCGGTGGCGAAGGCCGAATCTCACCGGCGTCCGGCGCTGCGCAGCCAGCGCGCGGGAGCCGTCAAAAGGCGTCCGAGCCGGAAGCTCCAGCTCTCTTCCACGGAGGTCAGGACGCTTCTCAGCTCTGCGGTCTCGTGAAGCGCCTGCTTCGTCTCCTCCCGGGATCCCTGGAGCAAGGCTTCGAGCTCGCCGTTGCGGCTTTGCAGCCCGCCACGGTAGACCGCCTCGCGAATCTCCTCCGTCGAAACCGGCGACTCGGCCAGCGGGTCCTCGCCAAGCCGCATGAGCTCGATCCCGATCCCCTCGACGGCGAGGTCCGTGGCGGAGATCCCCTCCGAGCTTTGAGCTTCTTTGAGCCGGTCCAGCCAAGCCGGCAGATCCTTGAGCCAACGGTCGCGCAGCACGCGCAGGTTCAGCACCACGAGGCCGCTCGCCCGCAAGGCGCTCAAGAAATCTCCGAGGCGCATGCGGTTGAGGGAGATCTCCGAGAAAAGGTACTCCGGAAGGTCCAGCCGGTGCAGAGCGTGATGGGCAGGCAGGGTTTCCAGAAGACGGCCGCGGAGCGGCTCCGGGGCTCCCCAGAGGTGCTCCCAGGGCTCCACCGGCAAGTGGGAGCCGGCGGACGAATAAAACAGCGGGTCCGTGAAAATCGCCAAGCGCCCGGTGGCCGGCTCCACCAGCGAAGCGCACACCTCGAAGGACCGGGAAAGGTCCGTCAGGTGCTCGAACACGTTGTTCGACAGGACGAGGTCGAACCGGCGGCCCAGCGTATGGGCCTCTTCGATGCGGAGAGGCAGGATCGAGAACGGCGGCGTGGGTTGGATGCCCAGATCCTGAACCGCCCGCTGAAGAGCCGCGGGCCTCTGGACCAGGATGTCGATCCCCACCACCTCGCGGGCGCCATTGCGCAGGCACCAGAGCATCTCCGTCCCCGCCCCGGCCCCCACCACGAGCACGGACTTGCCCCGCGGATCAGCCAGCGGCGCCAGGAAATGCTCGCAATGGCGCTGCCCCTCCAGGATGAACCGGAGCCGCTCCGCGTCGTCTTCCGTGAAGGTGGGGTCGATTGCAGGGTCGATCGAAATCTCGTCCATGGTCCAGTCTCCGGCGGCGGCCTACTATATGCCGGTTGGCGAGTTCGGGAAGATGGCCCGCGTGGCGTATGCCGCGGTGGGCGCAGGATTCCGTCAGCGTCACCGGGGATCGTATGGCGGCTCCGGCTCGATCCCAAGACCATCCGCCAGCCGGTTGTAGTACGAGAAGAACCCCGTGATCTGAACGACGTCGTGAATCGCCGTGTCGCTGAAGCCGGCGGCGCGCAGGGCCTCGACGTCGGCCTTCGTCATCATGCCAGGCTCGCGGGCGAGCTTGACGGCGAACGCGAGCATGGCGCGGTCGGCCTCCGTGAGAGGGGCTTCGCTTTCGAAGTCACCGCTCCGCATCGAGGCCACCAGCGCCTCGCCCCTCTCACCCTGATCCGCGACCTCGACACGGAGGTCGTCCGCATGCGCCTGCGTTCAGTAGTGGCATTGGTTGGCGCGGGAGACGGCGACCGCGATCATCTCCCGCTGCGCCCGGCTGAGCGGGCTCCGGGGCGAGAACATCAGCTCCTCGTAGAGCTTGACCCCGATCTCCAGAACCTCCGGGCGCAGGCTTTGGATGGAGAGCACGTTGAACACCTTGCCCGCGCGGGCAAGGGCTTCGTCATAGAGGCGCCGGAGGAGGCCCGTGGCCTCCCCCGGGGCGATGGTGTGGATCCAGGCCATGTCTGGGGAGGGTATCAGGAACAACCATGGACGGTGCAGCGTGGTCAGTTCCCGAAGCTCTTGGGGCAATCCTTCGGCGGACACGGAAAAATCGGCCGCTTGCTTTGACACTCCGGTACCGACGTGAGCACGGAGATCCCGAACGCGCATTGATAGCCGCAGTGATGCTGCCATCCGGCTTCGGTGGCCCAATCCGCCTTCTTCCCGGAAAATGCCTTCTAATTGGGCAGGTTCCACGAATTATTTTTTGCCGGCGAGAAATGGAGTCGCAATCGGCGTGCCAGGCTTCAATGCCGTCAATCGCCTTGGTCAATCACCTTGACAATTGCCACAGCCGACCGCCCAGACGGTTTCGCCGACCGTCGGACGGTACCGTCCGGCGGTCGGGGCTCGGTCCGTCCCCGGGAGACCGCCAGCGCTCCAGGCTGGAATGACTCGTGCTATGGACTGATCGCGGACACGACAACGAAAGGATGGTGAGCCATGGCATTAGGGGAGTTGAATATATTCACAGTCGACGTGAGATTTCATCCAGCGGCCATCAACGAGCCGGGTCAACCCTTGTTTACCTTCAGATTGGGTGATCTCGACATCCCACCAGGCAGTGTCATGTCGATCTCGGTTCCATCAGGCATCGCCATGATCGTCTTCACTCTCACGACCGAGCCTGGCGGCTCAGCCGAGGCTTTCTTTCAAACGGTTCCCGTCCAGTGGTTGGGGACGGGCATCGATGGTGGCAAGCTCGGCAATCCGGTCGCCGTGCCCGGTATGTTCTCGTTTGACCGGTTAGGCGAAAATACCGTGAGGCTCATCGACTTCAACTCGAACCAGTCGACTTTGCTCAAAGAAAAAACTCATTGGTTCAATCTCCTGGTCAGCTATGGGGGCAATACCTTCTCCGCAGATCCCTCGATCGTCAATCTGCCGCCGGGTGGCTAGGAGCCGCGGCAGAGGTTTCGGTCAGATCGCGGAAGGCCGGTTCCTTCCGTAGAGAATCGAACCACGGCAAAGAAAACCAGCGCCGATCGCAAGCCCCCGCTCAGGGCACGGCCGGCGTTGGCGAGGGCCGACGCGGTATCGCCGATCACCGTGTAGACCAGCGAGGCCTCGAAAGCGACCTGCGGATTGTCCGGCGCGGCCACGATGGCCTGCTGAATGCTGGCGGCCGCTTCCGGCGTGTGGCCGAGGTGGGCCTGAGCCTGTGCCTTGATCGAAAGCGTTCTGCCAGAAGTCTGGAGCCGGGTCCTGCCGCGACCAGGTCGAGGACGTGCAGGTACAGGCGCTCGGGCTTCGGCCCTCCGTCCCTGGAGGGCCTCGGCATCGGCCAGATTCAGGGCCGACACGGCACTCTTGGGAGCCAGGCGGTAGGCCTGCCGGAGACTGTCCGCGGCTTCTCCGTAACGGCCGAGGAGGAGCTGGGTCAGGCCCAGGTTGGACAGCTCGAGAAAGCCTGGATTTCGGTCGACGAGATGGCGATACAGCTCCAAGGCCCGATCGGCGTTTCCGGCCTCCAACTCGAGCTGCGCCAGCAAGGTCTCGCCACCAGGATGGCCGGGAAGACGCTGCAGCAGCCCCTCCAGCGTGCGCTTGGCCGCCGGAATCTGTCCCAGGCGCATCTCGAGGTTCGCGAGGTCCATGAGGTATCTGGCGCTGGGCCGGCGTTCCACGGCAGAGCGCAGCAGCTCCAGGGCTTGGAGGCGGTCACCCTTCTGCTCGCTCAGCAGGGCACGCTGATACAAAGTCCCGACGTCGCCGGGCAAACGTTTTTCCAATTCACGCAGCGCCTCCTCCGTTTCCTTCACCCGGCCCGCGAACCGGGCGACGGTCACGAGGGTGGCCAAAGGCACGGGATCGCCGGGAGCCAGACGGCGCGCCTGATCGATCAGGTTGAACGAGCGGTCGAGGTCCTGGGAATCCCGCGTGTCGAAGAAGCGGCGCCCCGCCAATTGCGCTTCCAGCAGGTAGGCATCGACAAACAGGGGCGATCCCTCCCGGATCCGGTCGAGCTCGGCGAACAGCGGCTCCAGATTGGACGGCCGCGTTTCGTCCCACAGCCGCTGGACGCGCAGGAAACGTTCGTAATCCTCGGCGCGCACCTGGAGACGCGAAGCTTCCGGGCGAGCCTGAAAACCTTCATATTCACGTTTCAAATAGGTGTCCACCGCGGTGTCCAGAAGGCGGAGGTCATCCAACGGCACTTCGAACGTCTGGACGTTGAGGAGGCTGCCGTCCGCGCCGCGGACGCGGCGCAGCACGGCGATGCATTGGTGCGGCTGGCAATCGAGAGACGAGGTCAGCACCTCGTCCGCGGCCTGGAGGCGGGCGAGCTTTTGCGGGGAAGGGCTTGGCTCGCCGGCCTCCGGCCTTCCGGGCACGAGCGCCGCGATCCCTTCGAGCGAGGACAGTGCCCGGAGCGTGGCGGCTTGCAGGGCCGAGGCGGCGATGGCCACCTCTTCCCGGTCCGCGCCGAGACCGACTTCCGGCCGGGCCACGGCCACGTAGAGGGGCTCGCGCGGGGAGCGCAGGCGCCAGGCCAGGAAAAACCCCAGGCCCGCCACCAGCGCCAGGATCACGAAAAGCGCCAGATGGCGAGGAGGACGATGGCCACGGTATGGCGGGGTGGAGACCGTCCGTGCAGCGGGCCAGCCCTCGGTGGGGTCTGCCGCCGTGGAAGGGTCGCCGGCGCTCAGCCGGGCCAGCGTCTCGCCCGCGCTCGACGGCCGCCTTTCGACGTCCTTTTCCAGGAGCGAATCGATCAAGGCCGAGAAGGGTTCGGGAACGCCGGGCACCAGCTCGTGGACGGGCGCCTGGAGCCGGGTGCAGACCTTCGTGAGAGTCTCGACCGGGGTCTCTCCTTGGAATGGGGAGACGCCGGTGGACGCTTCGTACAGCAGGACGCCCAGGGAAAACAGATCGGACCGCGGATCGAGAGGGAGGCCGTTGGCCTGCTCCGGAGACATGGCGCGGTAGGTGCCGACGAGGTTGCCGGTGGCCGACGCCACGGAGGAGGCGCCGCCGCTCGCCGGCTCGTCCGGCGCGTAGAGCTTGGCGAGCCCGAAATCCAGCACCATCGCGCGAATTCCGCCGGCATTGCGGCCGGAGCGCGCGAGGATGACGTTCTCGGCTTTCAGATCCCGGTGCAGCAGGCCTTGGGTGTGGGCCGTCTCCAGGGCACCCAGGACGTCGCGCGCCACGGCAACCGCCTGGTCGGGCGTGAGCGGACCCTCGCGCAACCGCTCGGCGAGCGTGACGCCCTCCACGTATTGGAGGACGAGCCAGTCGCCTTCCGGAGTTTCGAGCAGGTCGTGAATCCGGACGATCGAAGGATGGTCGAGTTGGGCGACCGCGCGGGCCTCGCGGCGGAACCGGGCGCGGCGGCGGGGATCGTCCGCCCCCTCGGGCCGGATCTGTTTCAAGGCCACGCGCCGGTCCAGGCGCTCGTCCCAGGCGGCGTAGACCACCCCCATGCCGCCGGCCCCGAGCTTGCGTTCCAGGCGATAGGGGCCGACCCGGCGAGGCTCCATGATCAATCGATTCCGAGCGCGAATTTCCGGATTTTGAGGCCGTGGGGGGAAACGCGAAGCTCGTCCGCCGCGGCGTCCAGATCACCCTTCGCGCGCTCCAGGGCCGGACGCGATCTCCTCGCCGGTGAGATCCACGGCTTTGCGGACTCCCCCGTGGCGCTCGACGAGCGCGTAAAGGGAGGTCCGCGAGACGTGCAGGCGCTCCGCCGCCGCGGCCAGGTTCCAGCGGCTGGCGCGCAAGGCGGCGAGCAATTCGTCCTCTTCGATTTCCGAAGCCTGCCGATAGGCGGCGCGGGGCCGGACCGGTGGCGGCTCCTCCGGCTTGATGGAGCCTTGCTGAACCGGGATAGACCCGCTCTCGAGCCCTCCCGCCAGCGCGGCGTGCCCGGCGTCGTGGCTGCCGACGGCGATGCGGCGCGCCACGTTGCGCAGCTCGCGCACGTTCCCCGGCCAGTCATGGTCCGCCAGGCGCGCCACCAGGCCCGCCGTCAGCCAGGGGTCATTGTGCGGGCCGCGATCCTCCAACAGGTGCTCTTCGTCCATCGAGGCCAATTCCTGCCTCAGAAAATGAACGAGCAGGCGGCCGACGTCGTCCCGGCGCTCGCGCAGGGGCGGCAGGCGAATTTCATAACCTCGCAGCCGGTGGAGCAGCGGCGCGCGAAACCGCCCCTGCGCCACCGCCGCCTCGAGATTCGCGTCCGTGGCGGCCACCAGGCGCACGTCCACGCGCTGCGCGGCCTCGGCGCCCACCGGCTGAATTTCTCCGTTTTCAAGCGCCCGCAGCAGGAGGATCTGAACCTCCGGCGGCGCCTCGCCGATCTCGTCCAGAAACAACGTGCCGGAGTCGGCCTGTTCAAAATAACCGGCCCGGCGGCGGTCCGCCCCCGTAAAAGCTCCGCGCGCGGCGCCGAAAAGCTCGGACGCGGCGAGCGCCGGAGGCAAGGCTCCCAGGTTGACCGCCAGGTACGGCCGCGCCCGTCTCGGTCCGGCCGAGTGAAGGGCCTTGGCCACGAGCTCCTTGCCCGTGCCGGTCTCCCCCATCAACAGGACCGGCGTGGTGAGGCCCGCCACCCGGCGGATCTCGCGGCGCAGGGAGGCCAGGGCGGCGCTGTCCCCCACCAGGTCGAAACGCTCCGCCTCGCGGAGCTGGGCCGGCGGCAGGAGATGAAGAAGCAATGCCACGCGGCTGGCGAGAAGGATGACGGTGCCCCGTTCGAGGCCGGCGGCCGGGATCTCCCCGGCGGAGCCGGTTCCCAGGATCTCGAGCCGGCAACCCGTGCCTTCCGCGGCGAAGCCCACGGATCCAGGCTCTCTCCCCTGGCTCAGGCGGACGGGGCTGCGGCTCAGAAAAGGATCGGCCAGCGGACGCTCCAGGCCGCCTCCCGGCAGCGCGAACAGAGGGGTGAGGCGCGACAGTGGCACCGTCCGGCCGGAGGTCAGCCCCGGCAACAAGACCCTCTCTCCCACCCTCCGAAGGTCCGGATGCGCCAGGACGGTCAGCGCCGGGACCCTCAGATCGGGAAGGTCGGACAGACGGGGAACGGCCGCTTCGGTGGAAGCGTTCAGACCCCGCTCCCACTCGCTTCGGGAGCTCTTCATGAATAGAGTGAGTCTAAGAGCCGGCCGGCCACAAAGCAAGCTTCAAGGGCGGTCCAACACCGTCACCTTGCAGCTCACTTTATCCTTGGGCAGGGCCGTGCCCGCGGCCAGCAGGTCCGTCAACGCCGCGCTGGTGACTGATCGCACCACGCGGTTGTTCACCTTCCACTCATAGCGGTAGCCCACGAGATCGAAATCCGGGTACGAAGGCCGCGAAACCACCGAGAAGACGATTCGACGGACGTGCCATGGGGAGAACCTCCTACACCTATTCTAGCCGTATTTCATTCAACAGCGATCCCCACGCCTTCGCGATCCCTTTCCATTGATACTCGGCGCGCGTGGCATTGGCCAGCGCCCGCTCCCCCATCCGCGCCCGGTAGCCCGGGTCCCCGTACAGCCGCTCCAGGGCGGCGGCCACTCCCTCGGCGGAAACGATCCCTTCCTTGAGGATCGGGGAATCCACGCGGCACGGCGGCGCCACGAGGTCCAGAACCTCCCCATACCCCTCCCACACCTCGCGGCAGACGCCGTGCCCGGGCACGATCTGGGGCGCGCCGCTCGCCGCGTGCTCGAAGCTCACCATCCCCCAACCCTCGGCGGACGCCGTGTTGAGGCCCACGTCGCAGGCGTTGTAGAGCAGGTTCAGCTCGTCGTCCGGGATCTCCGGATGGCCGCCCGGAACGGTGCACGCGAGGTGCACCCGGTCCTCGATGCCATGCTTCCCAACCAGATCCCGGATCGTCCTGCCATCCACGTGCTCCCCCATGTGGAGATGCAACCGCACGCCGGGAGGCTTCCCTTGGGCGAACCGCGCGAATCCCTCGATGGTGATCTCGATCCGCTTGCGCGGACCGTTGCGGTTGGCGTTGAGCACGACGAAGCTCTCCTCCGGCAGGCACTCTCCGAAAACCTTTCGTTTCGCGGCATTCCGCCCTCCGGGAAGAAGATGGAAAACGTCGCCGTCGATGCCGTGCGGAATCGCCGCGAATCTCGGCCTGCGCCCGCTCATTCCCTCTTTCAGGCACGATTCGAAATAGCGTTGCACCCCGGGAGAAAAAGCGACGAGACGGTCGAGATACGACAGGCCCGTCACCCGCCGCTCGTCGAGCGGCTCGGCCATGAGCGGGCTGTAGGCCACGATCCTGGGACGCCCCCGCCTCAGACATTCCAGGCGCTCGATCAGGCCGGCGTACCGGGGGAGCACCGTGAAACAGTTGAACAGGAAGATCACGTCCGGCTCCAGCCTTGAAACCAGCCCAGGCACCTGGGAGACGCCGTAGCGATCGCCGATGGAGGGATTGGGATGGACATGCCAACCCGCGTTGAAGTCGAAAGGCTCCCCCCGGTAATTGATTCCGAAGTGATCGATCTCCCAATCCTCGCTCAGGTACCGGAAGATCCCGTGCAGCACGCGGCAATAACTGGAAGAATCCGCCGCCGGGCCGAGGGCCAGCAGGCGCGGCCGGCGTGTCGAGGTGTTTGCCACAAGGCCTCCTGATCGGAAGGGGTTCAATCGAAGAAATTCAAAGAATGGGCGGCACCTGGTGCCGCCCGTCCGGCGTGAACCCGTCAGGGCTTGAAGGGCACCGGTGTAAAGGAGCCGGCGCTCGGCTGGAAGAAGGCGTCGATCGTCACGCCTTCCGCCGAGCTCGTGCGTACGTCCGTGAAGGCTTCGCAACCCGCCTGCGAACCCGCCCGGCCGACCAGCGTGTAGGCGACGGCATTGCCGAAAGCACAGCCGTGCTCATTGATACCCATCCAGGCATCCAGGCCGGCGCCGCCGCCGAAGCTCTTCAGCAGGCCGTAGAACTCCTCGTTGGGGCTCGCCCCCTCGTTCCCATAGGACGTGGTCGCCACCAGGATGTACTCTTGATTGCCCGCGTAGGGATTCAGATCCGCGGACATCTGCTGGAACGTCGGGTCCGGCCAGTTGGGCTGGGAGAAATCGATCGCGTAGAACTTGTTCAGCACGGTCCGGAGCGTGCCGTCGAGCACGATCAGTTGCCAGCCCGAGGTCTCGTCGCCGGGATAGCCTCCCGAAGGCACGATAGGCGCGCCGTTGACCAGCACGGTCGGAGTGCGGTCGCGGTACGACTCGATATGGGTGCGGTTGCTCGCGTAGGCGGCGTACGCCTGCTGGATCGCCAACGCCTGCGCACCGGAGAAAACCCGGTCGATCGTGGTGAGCGAAAACTCCGCGCGCGAAGGATTGTTGACCACCGAGGTCTTCCAGCCGGCGAACAGCCCGTTCTGATCATAGGTGCCGGAGGGCGGGTTGATCCAGTCGATGACGCCGGTCGTGGCCGGCACCGTCTGCGCGAACGACTGGCGGCTGGTCGTCCAATTGGTGGCGCACTGGCTCCAGGACGCGTCCGCCTGGGCCTGGACGGAGCTGATCAGCCCTTGGTATTCCGCGCCGGCGCTGGCCGAGATCTGGCTCGAGCTCAAGCCCGAGCTCTGCGAGACCGCGAAGTAGTAGTAGAGGGTGCCGCCGCAGGCCACGCTGCTGATGAAATGCGTTCCGAACTTCTGGAAGAAATTGTAGAACTGTGCCGCGTTCGCGGCCGTGAAGGTGGTGGGCAGGTTCTGCCAGTCCGGATCGTTGACGATGTCGTTGCGCAGGGCGCTCGGAGAATAAATGAACTGGAGATGCCAGGCGTAGTAGTCGCCTTCGACCAGGGCCCAGCTGTAGGCCGAGCTGTTCTGCTGCTCCGTGTTGTAGGTGGCGCTGAAGTTGGCGCTGAAGGCGCCGATGCTCCCCGAGACCGAAGCGGCGGCCTGGAAGTAGTCCACGAACTCGCTGGCCGTGGCAAACGACTGCGCCGAAGCCGAGGAGGAGGAGCCGCCCGGAGGGCTCACGTTGGAAGGAACCTGGTACACGGTCCCCGATTCCGGATAGGTGTAGGGAGTGGTCGTGGCCCCCAGGTTGAAGAGCGGCTCGATGGCGGAATCGAACGAATACTGCCCGAAGATGTTGAAGCCGTAGCCGAGGATCTCGGCGCCCGGGATCAGGTTGGGGACGGTGTCCGCCGGAACGAAAGCGGTCTCGGTGGTCTCGGTGGTCTCGGATATTGGAGCGACCAGGGAATCAATCATGGCATTTCTCCTCGAAGAAAAAGGACGTTAGTGCTGCGTGCCCCCTCAATGTGCCCCGGACCCCCCGGTTATCCCACCCCCCTGCCGAGGATCTGTGCGTTGCAGCCAGGTGAGATAAGACGGCAGGCCGGGGCACATCCTCCCTGTCTGCCCCCATCAACCGACAGGAGGAAGCCCCAATGAGCACCGAAACGTTTATGGCCTACTGGATGTGCAACGTAGAGAACGGACCCTTGCCGCAAGCGGCTCCCGCTTCGGTAGACGTCGTCGCTCTGGCCTTCGCGGTGACCGCGCCCGTCAACGGCCAGGACTCCCTGACGCTGGACTATCTGGCGAAATTTCACAGCCTGGACGACATCCAGGCCGGCGCCAAGGCCCTGCAGGCGCGCGGCACCAAGGTGACGATGTCGATCAATGGCAATCCCAACTGGCCGGGGCATCCCGGCGGCTGGACGAACCTGAATCCCACCGAGTTCGCCCAAAACGTCGCGGAAATCGTCCTCGGCCAGTGGGGCCTGGACGGCGTGGACCTCGACAACGAAGCCTCGGAGACGCCGGACGACAATTTCATCCAGGTGGTCCAAGCCCTGCGCCAGGTCCTCGGACCCGACGCCCTCCTGACGCTCCCCGTCTACATGGGGACCGGACGGGACGCCTACCTTTCAAGTGTGGTCGACCAGATCTCCTTCGTCAGCACCATGGCCTATTGGAATGATTTCCAGGGCCAGGTCGACCTGGCTCAACAGTACGCCCAACTGGTGGGGTGGCCGAAGGTGGCCATCGGCGTCTCGAACGCTTCGGGTTCCCAGAGCAGTCCCTTCTCGGAGGTCGGCCCTCTCGCGGCCTTCGAACCGGCGGGATCGCACAAGGCCGGCATGATGCTTTGGAACCTCAACTCCCCGCCGCAATCGGAGACGGACCTCTGGTGCCAGACGATCGCGGCCAATCTGCCGTAGCCGCCCGCAACGACGCAGACCGCGGTCGCAGCCACTGCGGCCGCGGTCGCGAAGGCCCCCTGGCGCTCCTCTGCTAGCATTCGCCTGAGCCATGACCGCCCTCGACACCCCCGATTCCGGAGAGGCCACCCGCCTCCTCAAACCTCGGCGTTCCGCCCACGCCACGATCCGGGGCTACCTCTACCAGACCTGCCTCGGCGTCCTGCGCTGGCTCGAGCTCGAGCCGAACGAGATCCTCCTCTGCGAGGGCGACGAGGACCTCGACCGCTTCCTCCTCGGCGGCGGAGCCGTCAGCGAGCAGGTCAAGGCGTACACCGGCGGCCTGAGCCTCTCCGACCGCACCGTCCTGGAATCCCTCGGCAACTTCCTCCGCAGCTACGTCGCCCTCCGCCGCCGCGGCGAGACCCGGCGCTTCGTCTTCACCACCACGGCCTACGAGAAGAAGAGGCGCATTGGGGGATTGAATTTCGACCTTCTGGAGGAGTGGCAGAAGGGCACCCGCACGCTGGAGGTCCTGGATGCCGTTCAGACCCTCCTCGAACCGAAGGGGGACGACAAATACCGGGAGGAGACCACCGAGGCCATCACCTGGCTGGACGCCGAGCCAGAAGGCTGGGAGGGCTTCATGGATGCCGTCGAATGGTCCTTCGACGCCCCGGATCTCGACGCCATCCGCACCCAGGCCAAAAACCTCCTTGCCGTCCGCGACGGTACCAGCGCCCTTCCCGCCGAGACCTTCCTCGAACGGCTGATTGCCCACGTCCTCCGGACCTCCAGCCAGCCCAAGCCCGAGGATCGGAGGCTGGACTCGAAGGCCCTCTCAGACCTCGTCGAGACGGCCCGTACCGATCTCGGGACCTGGGTAAAAACACCCGCGGCGGAGCGGCTTCGCACCGTCTTCGACGAGCTCAAGCAGGTCCAGCGCCTCCTGCACGACAACACCAGGAGCTTCCCGGAGCTGGCCTCTCCCAGCAAGCTCCTCACCGCCGCCTACGAGGTCATCTCGTTCGCCGAGGCCGGCCGGCGCGAGGAGCTGGACTTCCTCACCGCATGGTGCGGCGGCGAGGACCGACGGAGCGTCCTCCTCCTCACCGGCGAGGGCGGCTCCGGAAAGACGCGGCTGATGATCGAGTGGTGCCGCCATCTCCGGCATCTGGGCTGGCACGCCGGATTCTTCCGGCCGGACCGCAAGGCCGAGGATCTCGATCCCTTGCTGGAAGGAGTGGCTCCCCGTTTCATTGTGATCGATTACGCGGAAACCCGTCTCCCGGCCGTCGAGCCGCTCCTGCTGAAAATGGGCCTGCAGGCCGAGGGGCAGGGACCCAAGCTCCGTCTCGTCCTCCTGGCCCGCAGAAAGGCGGACTGGTGGGAGAACCTCTCCCGGATCGCGCCTCAAGTCGAGGATCTGTTGTTGAGATCTCCCGAGCCACGCGCGATCACTCCACTGGTCCCCCAAGACACGGCGGAACGGGAGAGGGTCTTCCGCGCCGCCGCGGACGGATTCTCGTTCCAACTCGGCCTCAAGCGCCCCAAGGATCTGACTGTCCCCGACCTGTCGAGGAGCGAGTTCGAGCGCGCCCTCTACCTCTACATGGCCGCTCTGGCAGCACTCCAAGGCGAAAGCATCGAGACCGCGGACAGTCTCCTGAAGCAGACGCTCATTCACGAACGCCAGTTCTGGTACGACAACGCTTCCCTCTTCGGGTCTCAGCGAGACCTGATGAGCAACGCCTTTGAATCTGTCCTCGCGGCGGTAACCCTCATGGGAGGCGTTACCAGCGTCGGCACTCTTTCCCTAGTTCCCCGAATCTTGAAGGACTTTCCTTTATCACAAGATAAGATCTCAATGTCCGTGGCGCTTTTATTGCTCTACGCTGGCCCCAGGGGCGAAGAGGAGCTGTCTATCATCGAACCCCTGCAACCGGATCTCCTCGGGGAGGAGCTTGTCGCGGAGGCTCTGAGCCGGGATGAGGGGCTGCTCGGGAGAGTTCTCGACGGGACGAAGCCTGAAGAGGCTTCTTCGACGCTGACGGTGTTGACACGGCTTGCCCGGCGGCGGCCGGAGTTTGAGAAGTGGCTTGGGACCGCGCTTCATGGCCGCCTGGAGGCTCTTGCCGAGATCGCGCTGGATGTAGCGGTTGCAACTGGAGATCCTCTGGGTCTCAAATTAACTGAGCAGATGGAGAGCCTTGAATCCATCGAGGTTATAAATCGAATCCAGACAATCTGTGATAGTGATAGCTATCGATGGTCACTTCCCTTGCGAGAGGTTGCCCGCGTTGCAACAGAGAGGGGATTGGAGCTGCTTCGGGCTTCGCAAGCCGACCTCGATGAGGAAAAACAGGTCGAGTATGCCAGGTTAGCCAGTAATTTGGGAGTTAGGCTCAGCGGTCTGGGCCAACGTGAGGACGCTCTCAACGCCACACAAGAGGCCGTCGAGATCAGGAGACAACTCGCGCAAAGACGACCCGACGCTTTCCTGCCCGCTCTCGCAACGAGCCTCAACAATCTGGGCAACGGGCTCAGCGATCTCGGGCGTCGCGAGGACGCTCTCAACGCCACACAAGAGGCCGTCGAGATCTATCGACAACTCGCGCAAAACCGACCGGATGCTTTCCTTCCCGATCTCGCAACGAGCCTCAACAATCTGGGCAACATGCTCAGCGATCTGGGGCGTCTTGAGGACGCTCTCAACGCCACACAAGAGGCCGTCGAGATCAGGAGACAACTCGCGCAAAACCGACCGGATGCTTTCCTGCCCGATCTCGCAATGAGCCTCAACAATCTGGGCAGCGCTCTCAGCGACCTGGGCCATCGCGAGGACGCTCTCAACGCCACACAAGAGGCCGTCGAGATCAGGAGACAACTCGCGCAAAGACGACCCGACGCTTTCCTGCCCGATCTCGCAATGAGCCTCAACAATCTGGGCAATGCTCTCAGCGACCTGGGCCATCGCGAGGACGCTCTCAACGCCACACAAGAGGCCGTCGAGATCAGGAGACAACTCGCGCAAAGACGACCCGACGCTTTCCTGCCCGCTCTCGCAATGAGCCTCAACAATCTGGGCAAAATGCTCAGCGATCTGGGACGACAAGAAGAAGCTTTCAAAGCTTACGAAGAGGCAGTCCGAAGCCTTGCACCGTTTTTCCTGCGCCTTCCACTCGCCTTCCAAACTCGGATGACCACTATGGTCAGGAATTATCGGGAAGGTGCCGAGACCATCGCCAGGAGCCCTGATGAGACGCTTCTCGCGCCTATCGCAGAGGCCTTCAAATCCCTCCAGCCACCGCAATGAAGTCCAGATTTGGCCCTGTTCTGCCCAAAGGATCTGGATTGCGCGCCAGGAGTCTTCGTACCCTTCTCGGAGCCGTGGTTCTCGCGGTCCTCTTCACGGCTGCCGAAGCCCAACCGGAGCGGCAGGGTCTGTCCACCGGGGCCACGGTCGAACGCCTGCTGGCGGGAGGAGAGACCCACTCCTACAGCGTAGAAGCCATCTCCGAAAAACCTCTGCTGGTGACGGTGGACCAGCATGGGATCGACGTAGCCGTGGAAGCGCGGCGGCCGGACGGCTCCGTCCTGATCGCGGTGGACGGACCCACGGACCGCGACGGGCCTGAATCCCTTCTCCTTCCCCCTGACACTTCAGGGTTGATCGAAATCCGGGTGAGATCCGCCAACCTGGGCGTGGCTCCCGGGACCTATACCGTCCGCTTGGAAACAGTCGACGAATCCCATGTCGAAGCCGAACGCCGGATGACCGAGGCGGGGGCAAGGAATCTCGAAGGTACGGCGGAATCGCTGCGGCTGGCTGCCACCAGGTACCAGGAAGCCCGCGATCTCTGGCGCTCCTTGGGCGACCGCCAGCAAGAGGCTCGGTGTGCCCGTTCCGCCGCCGAGGTTCTGGCCTCCCTGGGCGATCCCAAAACGGCGCTGAATTTTTTTCAGCAGGCGCTCGCCCTGTCCAACGGTCTGGCGGACGAGGCCGGCCAGGCCGTGGCCTGGAGCGGTATTGGCCTTGCCCAGACGGCGCTGGGAGATTCGGCCGCCGCCCTCACCTCACTCCGCCGCTCGCTGGAGATCGAAAACCGTCTGGGACGTGCTCACCAAAAAGCCAGGACCTTGAACAATCTCGGCTTGGCCCTCCATGCGCGGGGCGATCTGCGCGAAGCTCTCGATTTTTATCAGCAGGCTCTTGAAATCTTCCGCGCCGCGGGAGAGAAAGGAGCCTGGGAAGCGGCCGTGCTCCAGAACGTGGCGCTTGCCAACGTGGGGCTGGGCAAGCCCGAAGCCGCTTTGCGGAGCCACCAGCAGGTTCTCGCCCTGCAACGCGCCCTGGGCGACCGCAAGGGCGAAGCCCAGACGCTCAACAATCTGGGAACCCTTTATATCAACCTCGGCGAGCCAGGCCAGGCGTTGGAGTCCTACGCACCCGCGCTCGCGATCTTCCGCCAGTCGGGCGACCGCCTGTGGGAAGCCGCGCTCCTGCACAACCTCGGCGTCACCTATTACGGGCTTGGCGATTACGACCGCGCCCGGGTCAACCTGGAACCGGCGCTCGCGATCCGCCGCGAAGCGGGAGACCGGCGGGGCGAGGCCCGAACGGAGGTCAGCCTCGGGCACGTCCTCTTTCAACTGGGCGAGCTCCCGGCGGCGCTCGACGCCGCCCGGCAAGCCGCCAAGGTCGCGGAAGCGGCATCGGACCGGGGGGGCGAAATGCTGGCCCGCCTCCTTCTCGGAGAGGTGAGCGCCAAGGCCGGCAAGCCCGCGGAGGCGCTCCCCGAGCTCGCCCGGGCTCGCGATCTCGCCCGCTCGCTGGAGAACCGCCTCACCGAATCGTTGATTCTCCAGGTGCTGGGGCAGGCGCACCTGGCCCTGAGCCAGCCGGAAACCGCCGCCGAGGTGCTGGCGCGGGCCGTCGAGCTCGCCCGCTTCGTCAAATCTCCGGCCAGTGCCGTCGGCGCGTTGACCGGCCTGGCCCGCGCGAAGCGGAAGCTGGGGCGGCCGGTGGAAGCCCGGGCGCGGCTCGCGGAGGCTCTCCGGGAAATCGAGACCTTCCGCGCCACGGAGACCGATCCGGACCTGCGCGCCTCGTTCCTGGCCTCGCGCCACGCGGCGTTCGAGCTCGAGATCCTTCTCCTGATGGAATCGAATCAACCCCGCGCCGCCCTGGAGGTCAGCGAACGTGCCCGCGCCCGGTCGCTCCTCGACCTGCTCCAGGAATCCGAAATCCGCCGCCAGAGCCCGCGCTACGCCGCCCTCACCCAGCCCTCTCTCGCCACGAGCGCCGAGATCCAGGGCTTGCTCGACGGTGAGACCACCCTGCTGGAATATTCGCTCGGCGAAGAAAAAAGCTTTCTCTGGGCCGTGGACCGCGAGTCCGTGACCGCTTTCGAGCTGCCCGCCCAGGCGCGGATCGAGGCCGCCGCGCGCGAGGTCTACAGCCGCCTGAGCGTCCTGAGTCCTGGCGAGAAGGGTCTCGAAAAAGCCGCCGCGGATCTGGGCCGCATGATCCTTGGCCCCGTCGCGTCGAGGCTGGGCCAACGCCGGTTGATCGTGATCGCGGATGGCGAGCTCCAATACATCCCGTTCGGAACGTTGACCGTTGCCAATGAGGATGAACCCCTCCTCGTCCGGCACGAAATCGTCAACGCCCCCTCCGCCTCCACCCTGGTCCTTCAGCGGCGGCTCGCCCGGCGCCAGCCCGCCCCGGGCACCTTGGCCGTGCTGGCCGATCCCGTCTTCGATCCCAACGACCCACGGGTCCTTCCGCGGGTCGTTCCCCAAGCTTCGGTCGCCCCTTCGGCCACCGTCCTCTCCACGGCTTCGAGCCCGCTCCTCCGGCTTCCCTGGACGCGGCGCGAGGCGCAGGCCATCACGGCCGCCGTCCCCGCCGGCCAATCGCTCCTGGCCCTGGATTTCCAGGCCAGCCGGGAGACGGCCCTGTCGCCGGAATTGGCCCGCTACCGCATCGTCCATTTCGCGACCCACGGCTTGATCGATTCCCGCACACCCGCTCTTTCCGGCCTCATGCTCTCCAGCGTCGGCAAGACCGGAGCACCCCAGGAAGGCTTCCTCGGCCTGCGCGACATCTACAATCTCCGGCTGGGTGCCGATCTCGTCGTGCTCTCCGGCTGCGAAACGGCGCTCGGCAAGGAGGTGCGCGGCGAAGGGCTGGTGGGCTTGACCCAGGGCTTTCTCTACGCCGGCGCCCGCCAGGTTTTGGCCAGTTTGTGGCGCGTGGAAGACCGGGCCACGGCCGAGCTGATGTCGCGTTTCTACCGTGCCCTCCTGGTCGAGGGGCGCTCCCCCGCCGCGGCCCTGCGCTTCGCCCAGCTCGCCATCCGGCGGGACAAACGCTGGCGGTCTCCCTTCTACTGGAGCGGCTTCGTGCTCCAGGGCGACTCCAGCCCTGAGATGAAAGACGGACCCGTGGCACTTGGGAAGAAGAAGGCGGATGATGGACCCGATTCTTGAGAACAGGAGAACGACATGGCCTCCCTTGAACAGTTCATCGTGCCCCAAGGCTGGGCGATCGACGAGTGGGTCGCCGACCCGGCTTTGGGCTTGCGGACCGACGCCTTCATGAAACAGGGCCGCCTGCTGATCGGCAAGGTCACGGCCCATCCGGTGGAGCAGCCGTTGTGCAGCCTGGCCTGGCTCAACGCGGAGACCCATCTCTGCACCATCGCGGCCATCCCCTACGATCCCGTGGAAGGGTGCCTCGCCGGAGTCGTGCTGGTGCAGAGCTCCGCGGGCGGCGCGAACGCCTTCTGCTCGCTGAGGCTCGATCTGAAGTCGGAAGTCCTCGAGGGCGGCAACGTGGTCCGGCGGCTGGAGGGGCACTTCCGGCACCCCGGCAAACCGATCGGCTCCACCGGCGGCCCGGGCACCCTGGCCGCGCAGGCGGACGCCGGCCCCGTCGGCGACCCGGACCCGTACGGGGACAAGGCCATGGAGATCTAAGTCGACCTAAGTCAGGTATCATCGACCCCTCTTGGAACGAGGGGTCATGAACGATCCGATGGCGGACCTGGTCCAGCGCATCCTCGCCGGAGACCCGGCGGCGGAAACGGACCTGGTCCAGAAGTTCAGCCGCGCGCTGACCTTCCTGTTGAGACGGCTGACGCGGGACGAAGCCGCGGCCGAAGACCTGTATCAGGAGACCTTCCGGCTGGTGATCGAGAAGGTCCGGCGGGGCGAGCTGCGGGAAGCGGAACGGCTGCCGGGATTCGTCAGCAGCCTGGCGCGCAACCTCTTTCTCGGCTCCGCCCGCCGCGGAGGCCGGCGCCAGAAATGGCAGGGAGATTCCGAGGCCACCGAGACCGCGCCCGACCCGGCTCCGGGCCAGCTTCAGAAGCTCCTGGTCCAGGAACGGGCCGCGGTTGGTGCGTCAGGTGCTGACCGAGCTGAAGAACGACCGCGACCGCGAGATCCTTTCGCGGTATTACATCGCGGACCAGGACAAAGACGTGATCTGCCGCGACCTCCAGCTCTCCGGCCTCCACTTCAACCGCGTGCTGTTCCGCGCCCGGCAGCGTTATAAAGAGCTGTTCGAGAAATGGCAGGGAACCGGATGACCGAAATCGATCACGCCTACGCCGAAGAGCACGGCCTCGTCGACGCCTACCTCGAGGAGAGGCTCAGCGAGAGCGAACGGGATGAGTTCGAAGCCCATTTCTTCGGCTGCGAAACCTGCATCGCCCAGTTGGAATTGGCGAACGATTTCCGGGAAGGAATGCGCGACGTCGCCGCCACGGAAACGGCCAAGGCCGAGCTCGGATTCCTGGCCGCCCTGGCCGCCATGCCCTGGGCGCAACGGCTCGCCCTGACCGCGGCCCTGCTCCTCCTGATCGCCCTGCCCGGCTTCCTCCTCGCACGCAACCGGGGGCTCGAACGCCGGCTGGCCGAGGTCCGAACGACGGTGCCGGCCCCGTCCACCCCTGACCCCCGCGTCGCAGCCGAGAATCGTGCCCTCCGCGAGTCCATGAACAACGAGCGGAAACGGCTGGAGGAAGAGCTCGCCAAAGCCCTCCAGGGCCAGTCTTCAGAAAAAATTGAAGAGAACCGGCCCCACGTCAACATCCCCGTCTTCCTCCTGGCCGCCGTCCGGAGCGCCGACGAAGCCGGCCGCGAGCCCGTGAACCAGATCCTCCTCCCCGCCGCGGGCCAGCCCATCCTCCTCACCCTGGAGCTGGCCACCGTGGACCACCCCGCCTACCGCGCCTCCCTGCGCGACGGGAAAGGGAAGGAAATCTGGCAATCCACGGGCCTGAAACCGGATGACCGAGACACCCTCAATATTCTCGTCCCCGCCTCCATGCTCGCCCCCGGCGTCTACGAGCTGAGGATCGAGGGAGGGACGGGGGTGATGGTTGGGGCGTATCCGTTCCGGGTGGTGCGGCCGTAGGCCGTGCCACCTAGTCGCCCCTATCCCTCATACAGACCTATCCGTCGCCGCAGAGCCTCCAATACGGGCTGAAAACCGTTCTCAAGATGCTCCTCCAGATTGCGGGGCATGAGAACGTCCTTAAGAAAACATAGTATGCCGTCTATGTCCCGTACGAAACTCCGGACCAGCCGAATCTCCCGTTGAGACTCAGGAGCCAGATCAGCGCCAAGTTCGCGGGCCAACCGGGAGGCGATCCGCGCGTCTCCCCCTCTATGCCTTCACTCCGGCCCGCGTTTCGGCGCCAACCAGCCCTGCTCCCGCGGCACCCGGTAGGACTCCCGCACCAACCGGGAACGGTCCTGCAACACAAGGCAAGGATCCCGCACCACTACCCCTCACTCCCGCACCACAACAACCTCCTCCCGCATCACGAGGGAGGACTCCCGCATCATTCGGCTCGCCGGGTGCAACACAAGGGAAGAGGGGTGCATCATTCCCCCCTCTTACCGGGACTGCTCCCCTCTCTCCCGGGGCCCACGGGATCATGGGACGGCTGTGGTACCAAGAAGGGGGAATGATGCGGCGCGAAGGGGGAATGATGCGGAAGCCGTGCCGCGCCGCTTACCAAGACATCCGAATGATGCACGCCGAGGGGGCGCTGGCTCCCCCCTCTTACCCAGTGATGCAGATCTCTTGGGCGGAGGCGCGGAATCGTTGCCCGGACCCGCGAGAGGAGAGGGCGGACTCTCGGCAGAAGAGGGCGGAGCCGCAAGAGCGCCGCCCAGCCCGCCGAGAAGAGCTCCCGGCTCGGCCAAGAACGCATCCCGCGAGGGGCGGAATCTCTCCAGACGGGGTGACAAACCCATACCCTTACACACACCTCGGGATCTTCATGGGGTCGAGGAGCCTCGTCCCGCTCTGCCCTTCGAAGAGACGTCCCGCCGTCCCCGTGGCCTGCGGTCGATATCGTATCGGTATGGGATCGTCTCTACGCAAACGGCGGTTGCAGACGGAAGGGTTCCGAGAATGTCGAGGAAGCGCGCCATAACCTCATCTTGGGCCTTGGCACAACGGGGTCCGTAGAGACGTTCCCATACCGTCCACGATATCCCCTCGGACATCACGGGGACGACGGGACGTCTCTCTCGGAGGGCACATCCCAAGGATTAAAGGCAACCCATTGAATCTCCCAGCCCGAACAACCAAAATGACGTGCTGGTCGAACCACTGCATTCCTGAACACCGGCTTGCGGAGGGGGAAATACCAGGGGAAGACGGCGCAGTCCCGCGCGGCGGCGCCTACTGAAAACCAACGTCATAAGGAGCCCAGGGCATCGGCCTACCGGCCGAAGCCCTGGGCTGAAATCTCGCGACCCTTCGGGCCGCAAAGACCACAGGCCGGCAGGGAACCGATCACTCCCGCTCGACGATCACCACCGTCACGTCATCCGCCACGGGGCGGCGGCCGCAGTGGCGGCGGACGAGGTCCATGAGCTCGTCCACGGCCTCGCCCGCGGGCCGGTCGCGGAGGGCGTCGAAGGCTTCTTCCAGGCGGTCGAGTCCCAGCTCCTGGTCGGCGGGGTTGCGGGCTTCGGGAGCGCCGTCGGTGTAGAGGAGGAGCCGGTCGCCGGGGAGCATTTCGATCTCGCGCGTGTGCAAGGGCCGGTCGCGGAAAAACCTGTGGAGCAGGAGGCCCGTGGAGGGAAGCTGTTCGACGCTCCCCGCCCGCTGCCAGAGGAGCGGCGGGTGGCCGGCGTTGAAGCAGCGCACGCGGCCGTCCGGCAGGAAGAGGGCGTAGACCATGGTGGCGGTGGTGGCGGCATCGAAGAAGTCGATGCCGGCGAGAAGCTCGCGGGAGACCCGCTCGGGGTCGATACCCCGGCGGCGCGCCGCGTCCAGGGTGGAGCGCAGCATGCCGGCGTACATGGCGGCGCTGACGCCGTGGCCCACGACGTCGCTCAGGGCGACGACGAGGCCGCCGTCCACGGCCTGGGCAAGATAGAAGTCGCCCCCCAGGGCGTCGCAGGAGAGGAGGCGCCCTTCGACCCGCCAGCCTTCGCCGCAAACGGCCTCGTGAGGAAGCAGGCTGTACTGGAAGAGGCGCGCCTTCTCGAGGTCGTCGGCCAGGGTCTGGGCGTATTGCTCCTTGGTATGGCGCTCGCGCTGGAGGCGGAGGCAGCGCTCGACCAGGGCGAGGAGGACCCGGCGGTCGAAGGGCTTGAAGAGGAAGTAGAAGGCTCCTTCTTCGAGCGAGCGGAAGAGCTTCTCGTCCGGCTCGGACATGGAACCGGTGATGAGGATGACGTCGGTCTGCGGCCAGCGGGCACGGATGGTCTGGCAGAGGGAGTAGCCGTCGCCATCCTTCAGGCGCACGTCCACCAGGGCGAGGGCGAACTCCTTCTTTTCCAGGCGCTCGAGGGCGGGCTCGGCGCCGTCGGTGAGATCCACGGGATAGGCGGGCGTGAGGATGCGCTCGAGCACGCGCCGCAGGCCGGGATCGTCGTCCACCACGAGGATGGGCTGGGAGCGGTTCACGAGGCCTTCTCCTGCTCGCCTTCCTGTTCGCCTTCCTGTTCGCCTACCTTCTCAACCTCGTCACCGGCCAGGCGCAGGTCCACGGTGGCCCGGGTGCCCTCGCCGGGTGCGCTTTCGATCTCCAGGTTGCCGGAGTTCTGCCAGGCGAGCGAGCGGCAGATGGCGAGGCCCAACCCCACGCCGCCGTGCTTGGTGGAGAAGAAGGGCTCCTGCACCTTGTCGAGAAGGTCGGGAGGGATGCCGGGGCCGTCGTCGGCCACGGCGAGCACGGCGCCCTCCCCTTCCAGGCGGGTGGAGATGAGGATGCGGCTCCCCTGGTCGCCCATGGCTTCGAGCGCGTTGCTCACGAGGTTCATCACGATGTGCTGAAGGTCGTTGCGCGAGAAGCGGACCGGGGGAAGGTCCTTGGCGAGGTCGAGCACGGTCTCGATTCCCCGCCGGGCGGCCTGGCCATGGAAGAACGGCAGGGTTTCGCGCACGACCTGGTTGGCGTCCACGGGGCCGTCGCCCGAGCGGCCGGCGCCGCCGGCCACGCGCAGCATGTTGCTGAAGATCCGTTTGCAGAGGCGGGCCTTTTCGACGACGACTTCCATGTCCCGGCTGAGGGACTGGGGATCGCTGAGGCCGTGGCGGAGGTCTTCCAGGATCTGCTGGGCGAGCGGCAGGATGGTGCCCACGGCGTTGTTGACGTCGTGGGCCACGGCGCTCGCCAGGGTCACCAGGGTGGCCTTGGTTTCGGCCTGGATGGCCTGCCGCTCCAGCGACATGTTGAGCCGGGCGTTGCGGATGGAAACGGCCGCGGCAGGGAGGAAGCGCTCGACCACGGTGGTGTCCCAACGGTCGAAGGGTCGCCGCTTCCAGGCCGCGATCTTGAGCAGGCCCAGGAACTCGCCGCCGAAGAAAAGCGGCGCGCACAGGAGGCTCGCAGGGGTGGGCATGCCGACGCCCCGGTGGTAGTCGAGCAGGTCCCAGAAAGGGTCGCCGCAGGCGTCGCCCACGAGGCGGCGGATGCCCGGCTGCTCGCCGAGGCCGCCCACGAGCTCGGCCGGGGCCGGAATCTCGTGCCCCACGAAGGCGCTCTTCCCTTTGGTCCACACCATCTTTTCGGCCTCGATGCGGAAGACGGAGCTTTCGCGGTCGAAGGTCAGGAAGGCGGAGGAATGGTCGTAGTCGACGAGCTGATGGAGCCCGTCGAGGATCTGGTAGGCGAGGTCGCGCGGGCGCAGCTCGGAGACGATCTTGCCGCGGATGCGGTCGAGCACGCGGACGAGCCGCTTCTCTTCCCGGTCCTCCAGCTCACCGGCCAGCACGCCACAGAGGCGGTCCAGGGTGCGCCGGGCGGATTGCGCGAAGTCGCGGTCCCGCCGGGCGGCTCCCACCACGGCCATCTGCCGGCCATGCACGGTGACCCGCGCCAGCACCACGGTGCGCGCCAGGCGGGAGGGGGTCGGGTGCTCGTCGCGCAGGAAGGCGAGGGAGCGCGGAAGGTCGAACAGGGCGGGATCCCCCCGCATCACCTGCACCTCGCCCCCCTCCCCCAACAGCCAGGCGCTCTCCGCCCCCACCCGGTGGCGCACGGCGTCCACGAAATGGCCGTAGAGCTTGCGGACGGGGCCGATCCCCTGGAGGTTCCCTTCCAGGACCTGGGCGAACAGCTCGGGCGGGGCTTTGCGGAAGTCGATCATGGGCTGGAGGATTGTACTCTTTCGGACCCTCACCCCCTGGCCCCCTCTCCCGCCCCCTCCCTTCCGCCCTCCCCGGGAGAGGGGGAATTTGACTGGAAGGCTGGAGTCTGTAGGGTGCGCTGTGCGCACCATAACCGTCGTTGAAGGTGCGCAGAGCGCACCCTACAAAGCACCACCGGTCGTGGAAGTTCCCCCTCTCCCGGGGAGGGCGGAAGGGAGGGGGCGGGAGAGGGGGCCAGGGGGTGAGGGTCCGCGATAAGCTCTCCACCAATGTCCGGCCACATCATCGTCTGCGGCATGGGAGACGTGGGCTACCGCGTCGTTGAGCTTCTCCACCGTCTGGGTGAAAAGGTGGTGGTGATCACCCTGGGTGCGGACGGCGATCGCTTGCGGAGGGCGGAGGCGTTCGGCGTCGAGATCATCGTGGGCGATGCCCGGGACGATCAACGCCTTCAGCAGGCGGGCCTCGGCTCGGCCAAGGCCGTGGTCGCCGCCACCGATCAGGATCTGGTGAACCTGGAGGTGGCGCTCGACGCCCGGCGCGCCCGCGCGGACCTGCCCGTGGTGATCCGCCTGTTCGACCAGGAGCTGGCGCGGCAGCTCGAAAGCTCACTCGAGATCCGCCGTGCCCTGGGAATGTCCGCCCTGGCGGCGCCCAGCTTCACGGCCGCGGCCCTGGGCGATTCCATGCTGGCCGGCCTCTCGGTGAATGGCGTTCCCTGGGTGGCGGGGCGGCAGGTGGTCGAGGGGAGCGGTCCTCTGGCTCTATGCCCCCAGGTGGAGAGCGTGGCCCGGCGGCTGAGCCTGTTCGTGCTCGCCCGGGAGAGCCCGAATGGGGACTGCGGGGTCCTGCCGGCCGGCGGCACGCCGCTACAACCCGGCGACCGGCTGACGCTCCTGGGGCGCAAGGAGGACTGGGACGCCCTGTTCAGCTTGCCGGAGTCCCCCTTGCCGGCCCAGCGGAAGGCCTCACCGGCGATCCGGCTGGGGCGGGCTCTGCGCCGGGGGGCCGCCTATTGGCTGGAAGAGCCGCTGACGTTGCGGATCTTGTTCATCATCCTCTGCGTGCTGATTCCGGCCATCGTGCTGATCTTCCACTTCGGATTCGGGCTGACGCCGGCGGACGCGCTCTTCTACACCATCATCACCCTGCACGGGGAGATCGGCCTCACGGACCCGAGAGCGGGGATCAAGATGTACGAGATCCTCCTGATGGTGCTCGGCTCCATCACCCTGGCCACCCTCTACTCGATGATCACCGACTACCTCGTGGGCTCACGGCTGCGCAAGCTCCTGGGGGGCCGGCCGGTGCCGCGGTCCGGGCACGTGGTGGTGGTGGGCATGGGGAACATCGGCTTCCGCGTGGTGGACGAGCTGGCGGCCCTGGGCGTGCCGGCCGTGGCGGTGGACGCGGAGGGCGACGGCCCCTTTCTGGCCGCCGCGCGCGCCAAGGCCTCGATGGTGGTGGGCGACGCGCGCCTGGAGAGCACCCTGGAGCAGGCGGGCCTCCCCCGGGCGCGGTCGGTGGTGGCGGTCACCAGCGACGACGCCGTGAACCTGGGAATCGGCATGGCCGCCAAGCGGATGAGCCCGAAGGTGCGCACCGTCATCCGCCTGTTCGACGCGGAGCTGGCCCGCAAGGTGGAAAACAGCCTGGGCGTGGACGCCGCGCTCAGCTCCTCGCGCATCGCGGCGCCCACCTTCGCCGCCGCCGCCTTGTTTCCGGCGGTGGACAAGGCCTTCATCGTGCGCGATCACCTGTTCGTCCTCAGCACGTCCTCAGCGGCGTGCGAGGAGCCTGGAGCCCATGCCCTCCTGAAGGACGGCAGCCTGTCCGTCCTTTGTCGCCCGGTGGCGCCCGCCTGGGCCGAGCAGCCGCCGCCTCAGAGCCCCCCAAGCCAGGGGTAGCCGCCGTCTTCCCAGAAGCCGCCCGGCTTTTCGGCGGTGAACGTCATCTGGGTCAGGTACTTGGTCAGCTTGTAGCCGAGCTTGATGGGCGAATAGAGCCGCAGGGGTGCGCCGTGCTTGGGCGTCAGGTCCCGGTCGTTGAAGGCGTAGGCGAGGATGGTCTGCGGATGCGTGGCGCTCGTCAGGTCCCAGCCGTTGTAGTAGCCGTTGTCGAACGTGTCGAAGCGCAGGTATTTGGCTTCAGCCGTAGGCTCCACGAGAGCCATCACGGAGGAGACCGGCACGCCTGCCCAGGAGCCGATGGCCGACCAGCCTTCCACGCAGTGGTGTTTTACGGTGTAGGAGACCCGGGGGAGCGCCTTGAGCATCTCCACCGTGAGCCGCGTGGGCTTGCGGACGAGGCCGCCCACTTCCAGCGCCCACCCCTGCGGAGCCACCGGCGCCTGCGGACGGGTACGGAAGTAGCCGGGAAAGTTGCGGTCCGCCGTGCGGGCGGAGACCGGGTACTGGGGCGCCAGCCGGTGCGACGTGAGCCCCTCCCCCACCACGTCGTTCACTTTCGAGACGCTCCGCAGCAGGGGCAGGAGGGGTCCCCCCTGCCAGCCACAGGCCGAAGCCAGAGAGGCTACGCCGGCCGTCAATCCCAGGCGCATCAGGTCCCGACGCGAAAAAGGATTCTCAGTCATGACTCGGGAACCTCCCCCGGTACCAGCCGGTGATCATGGCGCGCAGCGACGCGGGGTCCACCAGGAAGACCAGGGCGACGTGAACGAGAGTGAAGGCGACGAAGATCCAGACGGCCCAGAAATGCCAGTACCGGGCCAGCTCGTAGCCGCCGAAAAGCCACGTCAGCCAGTGGAGCTGGACCGGCTTGTAGATGGCGAAGCCCGTGAGCACCGAGACCGTTCCGAGGAGGACGATGAAGGTGTAGGCCCCCTTCTGAAGGGCGTTGTGCTTCCCCTGGGGCGGGTGCTCCTTGCGCAGCCGCAGGTAGTAGAGCTGCATCTGCCAGGCCTTGGGGACGTCGCTCGGCCGGAACACCAGCGTGCGCCACTCGCCCGAGACCACCATGAACGCCAGGTAGAGGAGGCCCGTGAGCACGAACGGCCAAGCCAGGGCGAAGTGCCAGTTGAGCCCGCTGGCCAGCCAGCCGCCGAGCCGCGCCCACTTGGGGAAGTACCGGCCGTCCCAATAGTTGAGGTAGTAGGGCCCGCCGCGGAGGCCGAAATGGGGGAAGGCGTGGTAGATCTGGAGCCCGCTGGCGATCATCCCCACCAGCAGCACGGCGTTGGCCCAGTGGGCGAAGCGGACGATCCCATGGTGCCGCTTGACGAGCGGACGGCGGGCCGGCGCGGCGGGTGGCGGTTCGGGATTCGCTGGTTTGGAAACAGCAGGTTCTGGAGCAGGCGGTTCGGGCTCGGCGGGCTCGGAAACTACGGCCTCAGCCGGTTCTTCCTCAGGCGCCGCCGCTTCGGGTTCAGGTACTTCGGGTTCTTCGGGCATCTGGGCTCCTGGCTGGTCAACCGTGGGCTCGGGGGCTCGTCTGACAGGATACGCGCAACGGGTCCCGTCCGGACTTCAAGATGCCGGAGGGGGACGAAAGGTTTCAGTCCGCAACCCTTGCCCGTGAAGCCTCGTATCCTTGTCATCTACGTTCACGAGGGGAGTCCGTCCATGAAGAGAATCCTGTTGCTCCTGTCCTGCTTCGGCCTGCTCGCCCCAACCCTCTCCAGCGCGCAGCAACGCACGCCGTTCCAGAAGCTCGAGCCCTGCACGATCGAGGGGATCGAGAAGGAAGTCCTCTGCGGCACCCTCTCCGTCTGGGAGAACCGCGCTGCAAAGAGCGGGCGCAAGATCGACCTCTACATGGTCGTCCTCCCCGCCCTGAGCCCCAATCCCGCGCCGGACCCGGTCTTCTACCTGAGCGGCGGCCCGGGCTACGGCTCCGCGGGGGCGGCGCGGGGCATGGCGCAGTTCCTGGGCGAGGTGCGCAAACAGCGGGACATCGTGCTGGTCGACCAGCGGGGGATCGGCAAGTCCAACGGCCTCCACTGCGACCTGCCGGGCGGCGAAGCCGATCTCCAAAACTACATGAGGTCCCTGTTCCCCATGGACACCCTGCGGGCCTGCCTGCCGAAGCTCACCGCCAAGGCCGACCTGACCCAGTACACCACCCCCATCGCCATGGACGACCTCGACGAGGTGCGGGCCTGGCTCGGCTACGAGCGGATCAACCTGTTCGGCGGCTCCTATGGCACGCGCGCGGCCCAGACCTACATGCGGCAGCATCCGGACCACGTGCGGAGCGCGCTTCTCTCGGGCGTCATCGTCATGGACGCCCGGATGCCCTTCTTCCACGCCCGCAAGGCCCAGGAGTCGATCGACAAGCTGTTCGACGACTGTGCGGCCGACGAGGCCTGCCGCACCGCCTTCCCGGACCTCCGGGGCGACCTCGAGAAAGTCATCGCTCGCTTTGACCAGGGGCCGGTGCGGCAGACGATTCCGGACCCGAAGACCGGCAAGCCCGTGGACCTGTCGATTCCCGAAGGCGCCTTCACCACCACCCTGCGGTCCATGCAATACAGCCCCTTCCTCTCCTCACGAATCCCGCTCTACCTCCACCTGGCGGCTCAGGGGGATTTCGGCCCGATGCTGCGGATGACCATCGAAGACCGCACGGACCCGGACTGGGACGTCGGCGCCTACCTCGCCATCACCTGTGCCGAGGACGTGGACCGCATCGATCCCAAGGAGGTTCCGGCGATCGTCGCCAACACCTACCAGGGGGACGACCGCATCCGCGACCAGGTCGAGGCCTGCTCCTTCTGGCCTCATGGGAAGCTGCCGGAGAGCTTCTTTGAGCCGCTCGAATCCCTGGCGCCCACCCTGCTCCTCACCGGCTGGCTCGACCCGGCGACGCCGCCTGAATGGGCCGTCGAGGTCCAGAAGCACCTTCCGAACAGCCGGAACGTGGTCATCCGCGAAGGCGCCCACGGCCCCGGCGGGCTCTCCAACATCGAGTGCTACAACAAGCTGGTCAACGACTTCATCGCCAACGGCACCCCTTTCGGGCTGGACACGGCGTGCGTAAACGAGATGAAGCGGCCGGCGTTTCTGCTGAAAGATGAGCCGTTGCCGGAGTGACCCCTCACCTCCCAGCCCTCAATAATTCCCCGTTCTTTGGCCGCCCCCTCCCTCTCTTTGCTTCTTTTTCCTCCCCCGAGGCGGGAGAGGGTAGGGTGAGGGTCTTTACTCTCCCCCGTCCTCCGACGCCACCATCACCTCTTCCGGCTCCGTCATGACGGGCGGCCGCTCCGGGGCCCGGCGATCCATGGGATCGCTCAGGTGGAGCATGGGCGGCGGGGCGATCCCCCGGCGGTTCTTCAGGTCGTAGCGGCAGCCGGTGGTGAGGAAGTCGAGCTTGAGGCCCATCATCGCCACGGGCTGGCCGCGGTGGACGGCGTGGCTGTCCGTGAAGCGCAGTCCGGAGGCGTCCACCACCGTCACGGCGCCGGCGCCCAGCACGGAAAGCTCGCCGTCGCCGGCGATGATGGCGGCGGTGTCCTCGTCGATCCCCAAGCCCAGGGGCGCGGGATTGTAAGAAAGGGCGGTCAGCAGCCGGCCGAGGCGGTCGCGGCGGCGGAAATGCTGGTCGATCACGAGGTCCGGAGCGAGGCCCAATCCCTTGGCGAGGTGCACGAGGCGGCGGCGCGGCGTCGAGCCGCTCTCCCCGAGGGCGATCATGTGCTCGGAGAGAAGCGCGGCGCCCGCGCTGGTGCCGGCCACGACCATGCCGGCGGCGTGGCGGCGGCGGATGGTGGCCGCGATCTCGGTGCCGCCCAGGGCCGAGGAGAGCTTGAGCTGGCTGCCGCCGGTGATGAAGAGGCCGGTGGCGTATTCCAGGAGATCGTGCGCCTCGGGGCCGGCCTCGATGGCGTCCTCGCGGCTCTCGACCTTCAACACCTCGACGTTTTCGGCGCGCAGGGCCAGGAAGAGATCGGCGTAGCGGTCGCCCGTCTCGGGAGTCTCCGAGGCCGTGGCGAGGACGACGATGCTCGAGTCCTCTCCGCCGGCCGCTTCCAGGAAGTAGCGCAGGATGACGCGCTCGCGGGTCTTGTCTTCCGCGCCGCCGATGGCGATCAGCAGGCCGGGATGGGTGACGTGGGGCAATGGCAGGATGTCCATAGAACCTCCAAGCTGTCGCAAACAAGATGCCACATCCGTCTTCTAAACAAGACGGTCCCGGCAGGGTTCTACCCTTTTGCGAGAGATTGGCTGAGATAAACCCGCCTTTCGGGGCAGGAAGAGAGGAGAAGCTGCCGCAGGCATGCTTTGTGCTGTGATTTCAGTATGAAGGCAGGTTCGGCACGAGCACAGGCTTCTGTGCAGCTCTGATCAGCGTTGGAGCAGTCTTTTCCCGAAGGGAGGTTTCATCATGGGTAGTCTCGGGGAACGAAACGGGGAAGATGGCCTACAGTCGGCGTTGCGCCAGCTGCTGGGTCTGAGCACAGACGCGTCAGGTTGGCGGAGCCACCCTGCCGATCCGGCAGCTTATGATGGGATCTTTGAACGGCTCTCGCAAGGTGTCGACGTTGCGCGCAGGCGACTGGACGCGGAGCGCAAGGACGCTCCGGCGCGCTGGCAGGCCCTGGAGCCTCATCCGCAGACGCGGCGGCTGGTGCGCATCGGCAACGACCGGCGCTTCCAGACGGTGGGCTTCCACCAGTTCCTCCTGGCGAAATCGCGCAAGCTGGCCGAGATCGATCCCAGAAAGGCCCAAGAGCTTGCCGAGCTCGCCCTGGGCGTCGCGAAGAGCCTCGCCTCCAACGATCACGGCGAAGAGCGGACCGCCGACCTCCGCGCCGCCGCCTGGATCGCCATCGGCGACGCCCGCGGCCATCTCCGGGACGCCAATGGCGCCTGGGACGCCCTCGACTGCGCCCAGGAAGCCCTGGAAGAAGGCACCGGCGACCCTCTGGACAAGGCCGACCTCGAAACCCTCCGCGCCCGTCTCCTCAAAGCCGCCGGCCGCGACGAGGAGGCCGCCCGCGCCACCCAAAGAGCCGGCAACCTCCTCCGGAAGATCGGCGACCGCCGGGAAGAAGAGCCCGGGCACCGCAGGGCCACCCTCCTCGGGCTGGGCGGCGAGGTCCGGGAGCGGATCGCGCGGGGGTAGAACGGCACAAACCCTCGGCACTCCTTGACATGTGCCGAGGATTTGCAATCGAAAGTTGTCCGTCCTTGTCGTCCGTTACCGTCCGTGTCCGTCCAGACTGAAGTCTCCTTGCCCCCTCTGCCTCACTTCTGGATTACCTGGCCGGCAGGGATGCCGGCGGTCCCAGGGACGGCTCCCGGCGCGGGCTTGTACAGCGTCACCAGCCCGGCGCCCACGATCGCCAGCAGCATGCCCGCGTAGAACTGCCAGCGGATGCTCCCCCACCCTCCCGCCGGGGGATGAAGAATCGTCGTGTACAGCGCGTTGACGACCGGTGCCCCGGCGAAGACGATGGTCATGACCACGGCGGGCGAGCCCTTGGCTCCGAAGGCGAGGAGCACGCAGAAGGCTCCGGCGGCTCCCACGCTGCCCGCGATCAGCGACCATACGGCCCCTTTGGCGGGAAAGGCCCAGGTGGCTCCCTGGAGCTTCAAGACGACGAGGGGGGCCAGCACGGCTGTGAGGAAGTAGGCCAGGCCCACGAAGAGGAAGGCCTTGTAACGGCCGTTCACGGGATCGGCCATTCCGAGCTGGCCGGTGTGCAGGAAGGCGCCGTAGAGCCCCCAGGAAACGACGGTCATCAGGGCGAAGACGAGCCAGCTCATCAGAATCTCCTATCTCTCCTCCTTGAGCACCGGCAGGAGGGGCGCCTGAAGCGCGGTCCACACGGCGGCAAGGGACGAGGCAAGACCCAGCGCCAGGACGGCGAGCAGGGTCGTCGATAACGGCGTCCAGGGTATGTTTCCCCCGTTTTCGATCAGGCGCGGCGCCACGGCCAGCAGCCCCGCGGCGGTCCCCAGGGCGATGCCCAGAACCAGGAGAAAGCCGTTCTCGGCGGTCACCATCCAGGCGATCCGGCGGCGGCGGAAGCCGAAGGCGCGGAGGGCGGCCAGCTCGCCCCGGCGCTCGATGATGCCACGAAGCAGGGCGATCCCCAGCCCCAGGGTGCCCAGGAGCAGGCCGAAGCCGCCGAGGGCGCCGAAGGTCTGCAGGTACGTGGCCTCCACGGCCTCGTAGGCGGCGAGCCGGGCGGCGGTGGAAGAGACGTCGAACCCGTAGCGCGCGAGGCCTTCTTCCAGGGTTTGGGAAACCTGGGCCGTGCGTTCCTTCGGAGCGTCGATGAGGAAGAAGGAGCGGCCGGCGCGGCGCGGGAACTGGCGCAGGAGGTTCTGCTCCGAGACCAGCATCTCGCTCTGGAAGAGGCCGCGGTCGAGAAGCGCCACGAGGCGGAGGCGGATGGGCTCGCCGGCCTCGTTGGTCATCGCGAGGTCGTCTCCCAGGCCGAGCTTCAGGATCCACGTGGCCGAATTCACGTCCGCGACGGCAGGAATGACCCCCGGGCCGTAGTCCCGATTCAACAAAGTCCAGGGGTCAGGAGCATCCTCGATCGCACGCTGAAAGTGGAACCGCCCCTTGAAGGAAGCCGGAGAGACTCCCAGGAGGCGGGGCTTCCCCGGGCGGTACAGATTGAGGCAGCTGGCGTCGTCCCCCGGCACCAGCCGCAGGGGAAGGACCGAGACTCCGGAGAGATCCTCGTCGCCAGTCAGGCCCAGGGATAGCCGTCCTTCCGGGCGGTTCAGGTCGCCGGCCAGGGGCACGGCGGATTCCGCGAAAAGGGGGAATCCCCCGGTTCCTTCAGGCGTGCCTTCCTTATCCAGGGGATCCCGATAATTGGCGGCCACCGTGACCAGCACGAAGCAGGCGGCGGCCACCAGGGCCACGGAGAGGAGGCTGCGCCCGGGGCTCGCCGCGCCGTTGCGCGCCGCCATGCCGAGGAGGGTCAGGCGGTGCGCGGGGCGGGGCCGGCGGAGCCAGAGGGAGATGGCGGCCAGGCCGGAGATCAGCATCGAGGCACCGGCTCCGAAAGCCAGGGTGGGAGACGACGACTCTCCCGACAAGGCCATGTAGAGCGCGAGGAGAACGGCGAGGACGGCTCCCAGGATCGTGAGCGGCTTCGCCCAGCGGCTCGGCCTCGAAAGTCCCGGTGCCACCGTCTGGCCCGCAAGCAGGGCCGTCGCGGGAATCCTGGCGAGCCGCCGGACCGTCCAGGCGATGGCGATCAGGACGGCGATCACCGAGACGGCCCAGCCGATCGCCAGGCTCGACGGCGAAACGTGAAGGTAGAGGTCCGACGTGCCCACGGCCGGCCGCCACCAGGTGCGCAGGCCCGCCATGAGGAGCCAGGCGTACCCCAGGGCGCCACCCAGGCCCAGGAACGCCCCGGCCCCGGCGAGCACGGCGCCCTCGGCCAGAAGGCGCCGGCGGACGGAGCGGACGGGATATCCCACCGCCAGGAGCATGCCCAATTCACCGGCCCGGCGCTCGACGGCGAGGCTGAAGAGCAGCCCGGCGAGCAGCACGGCGGAGATGATGAGGAAGAAGCTGAACGCGAGGAAGAGACCGGCGAAGTCCGTCGAGCCTCCGGCCGCCTCGAGCCCCTGCTCCTTGACGGAGTGGAAGACGAGGCCGAACGCGGCGAGGTCGGCCTGTTTGGGGAGCTCTCGGCGGAGGGTTTGTTCGATTTGATCGGGGCCTGCCTCTGGCTGGGACCCCGCCCGGGCATAAATGCCCGGGCTAGGCGAAAGAAGCCGGCTAAAGCCGGCTCTCTTTGAGTCCCCTTCAGGGGGCTTCTTCAACATAGCCCCGGCATTTATGCCCGGGCGGAGGGAGTCGCCCTCAAACCGCAGCGCCGTCAGATCCCCAAACCGGGTTTTCCACAGCCGCTTCGCGGTGCCGAGGGAGACGAAAGCCTTGGGAGCGGGACCGTACCGGTCCCAATAATCCTCGTCCTTGGGGCGAATTACGGAGAGGTCCACGGGAAACGGCGGGTCCCAGGCGGCGATGTCCTCGGCCTCCTCGATCCCCGGAAAAGTTGGAGTCAGCGTCCGGTCTGCCCCCGGGCCGGTCATGGGGACGATGCCGGCCAGGCGCAGAGCCGTGCTTTGCTCGACGAGGGTGCCGCCGGGGGCCATCACCAGGTAGCGCATTTCGACGCTGTCCCCAACTCGGGCTCCCAGGTCGTCCGCGGCCCACTGGTTGAGAAGGATTTCGCCGTCCTGCACGGGGAACGAGGAAAGCCCCGTCACCATGGAGTACGGGAGGACCTTGCCCCCCACCTTCATGCTCGTTGCAAGGTAGGTGAAGACGCGGCGTGGCGATCCTAATGTTTCCGCCACTTTGACGGCGTTTGGATTGAGGAAAAAACCTTCGCTTTCGAGAGAAACTTGATCGGTTCCCCGCACGACACGGAGCCCCAGATCCTCCAGCTTTACCGCCTTGCGCAGGTCCGGCTCCACGCCCGCCGAGAGCAGGGCGTTGGCCTTCCCCTCCTGTTCCAGGATCTCCTGGAGACCGGCGAGGGAGACGAAGGCATTGAGGGGCTGGGACTGGCTGGGCGCGAGGCTGAAGCCGCCCACGCCGCGGTCCGCCACCACACGGGCGACGGTGAAGCGGCTCGTCGTGAGGGCGTCCTCGGCGTCCTTGTCTCCGAGCAGGCTCTCGCGGGGGATCTCGCCCGGCAGCTCGAACGAAAGGAGGAGGTCATCCCCCGCCTTGGCGCCGATTTCGTCGGCCAGGGACTGGTTGATGACGGTGGGCGGGAAGATCGCTTCCGGGGCGGGCGCCAGGGAAAGGTCCCCGCCATGGAGCCGGGAAAAGCGTTCGTCGACACCATAGACGGCGATGCCGGAAGCCCGCGTCGAGGACATGCCGTGAACGGCGGTGGCGCGGGCCAGGATGAGCGGAGCGGTCTGGGCGCCCAGCTCCCCCGCCAGCTTCTCGCGGAAAAACAGCTCGGTGACCAGGGCGGAATCGATCCCGCCGAGCCGGTCCAGCAGGAGAGCGGTCAGGCTGCCGCGCACCGAGTCGCCGGCCAGAAGGGCGCCGGTGAGGACGGTCGAAGCCACGGCCGCGCCCAGGGCGACCGCTAAGTTGGCGCGCCAGTATTGCCGTAAAGAAGGCCGTAAAGAAGGCCGCAGAGAAGGCCGTAATGATTGAGTCAGGCCGCGGAGACTGAGCACCGGCCCTCCACCAGCTCACAGCGGCGGGGAAAGCGCGCCGCCAGCTCCAGGCTGTGCGTCACCACCACGAGCACCGTCCGAGTAGCCTCGTGGAGCTCGAAGAGGAGCGTGGCCACGGCCTCGGCGGCGGCCCGGTCGAGGCTGCCGGTGGGCTCGTCGCAGAGCAAAAGGCTGGGCTGGTTGATCAAGGCCCGGGCCACCGCCACCCGCTGCCGCTCGCCACCCGACAGCTCGGCCGGCCGGTGGCGCAGGCGATGGGAGAGGCCCACGCGGTCGAGGATCTCCACCGCCCGCCCCTGCAAATCCTCTTTACCGGGAAACGCCTGCGTGGGCACCAGGACGTTCTCCAGCACCGTGTACTGGGGGAGCAGATGGGAATCCTGAAAGACGAAGCCGATCGTACGGTTGCGGAACCGCGCCAACTCCGGCTCGGAGAGAGCGAAGGGATCGGTGCCGCCGATGTTGATCGATCCCGAATTGGGCCGGTCGAGCGTGCCGATGAGATGAAGAAGCGTGCTCTTGCCCGACCCCGAGGGACCGGTGACGGCGAGCGATTCCCCCGCCGCCAGCTCGAACGAAACGCCGGTGAGCACCGGCACCGGCTCCGATGCGGTCTCGAAGCTCTTGTGGACGTCGCGGACGCTGAGCTGAGGGTGAGGGCTCACGCGGACACCCGCTCGCGCACCCATCCCGACAGCGCCTGGCGGTAGACCTCGAGAGCGTTCCCGGCCTCGATATCCGCCGTGAAGCGCTGCTCGACGGCCTCCCTCCCCCGCCCTCCCAACTCGGCCCGCAGGTCCGGATCAGCGATCAGCTCCGCGAGGCCCCGCGCCAGGTCTTGCGCCGAATTGGGCTCCACCAGCAGGCCGCCGCCGGTCGCTTCGAGCATCTCCGGAAAGGCGCCATGCCGAGGCTGCACCACGGGGACGCCGTGGGCGAGCGCTTCGAGCACGAAGAGCCCCTTGGGCTCGCGGTAGGTGGTGGGCACGGAAAGGACGTCGAGCGAGCGGAGGAAGCGGCTCTTCCCTTCGCGGTCCACCTCGCCCACATATTCGAAGCCGCCGCCCAGGCCTTCCACGCTTTTTTCGAAATATTGCCGGTCCCGCTCGCCCATCCAACCGGCCACGCGCAGGCGCAGCTTGCGGCCGGAGCTCGCGGAGAGGATGCGGAAGGCGTCGACCAGGAGATGAAACCCTTTTTCGGGGCACAGCCGGGCGAGGTAACCGATGGTGACCGGAGCGTCCGGATCTCTCGTCTCCAAGGGGCCGCCGTAGCCGTCGAGGTTGATCCCCAACGGCACCACGTGCAGGCGGCTCCGGTCCACGGCGAGCAGCTCCGCCATCATGTCCGCGTACCACTCGCTGTTGGCCAGGAAGGCGTCGACGTCCTGGGCCCGCTCGCGCAGCACTTCGAACGCGCGGGTCTTCCAGGGCTCGCGGAGCTGCCCCAGGAACAGGTCTTCCCCCTGGAGCGAACAGACCACGGGCACCCCCAGCTCGCGCTTGAGGCTGCGGGCGAAGCCCACGAACATGGAGTTGGTCAAGTGGACGATCTCGGGGCGGAAATCGTCCCGCAGCCAGCCCACGAGACGGGCCAGCTCCTTGGCCTGGTACCCCTCGTCTCCCTGGAGCACCGACCAGGTCAGATCCCCCAGCTCCGTGGGGTCCGTCGAGGCGCCCAGCCGGGCCACGCGGCGGATCAGGCCGGGGCTGTCCAGCCAGCGGTCGAACACCGCGGGCGTATGGCGGAAGGCGCCCACCTTCTGCTGGAGGTAGACGTTCAGGGCGCCGAAGAAGACGCGGTCGAGCGACACGTCCACGCCGTCCGTCTTGAGCGGCGTGTAGGTGGGGATCAGCGAAACGTCGTGCCCCGCCCGCAACAACGCCCCCGCGAGGGCGTTGTCGTGCAGGCAGGTGCCGCAGACCATGTCGGCCGCGCCGGCCGCAATGTAGGCGATCCTCATGGCTCAGACCCCACGAGGTTGTACCCGAGCTTCAATCGCCTTGCCCGCTCGACCTCACCCCCGGCCCCTCTCCTAAAGGAGAGGGGAGAAAAACAAACTTCAAGCCCCTCTCCTTTAGGAGAGGGGTTGGGGTGAGGTCGCCACGGCAAAGCGGCCGCGCTTTCCAAACACCCGTTCATGACTCAGACCCTTCCAGCTTCCACCGGAAAGAATTTCTCCAGCGTCTCGGCACCCGGCGGCTTGGTGAGGAGCGAGCCCACGATCATCGCCACCGTCGAGGCCAGCAGGATCACGGCCACGGGCATGACGCCGGTGCCGCCGATCGTGTAGCCCGCCGATTTCCAGCCATGGACCACGAAGTACGTCCAGAGCACGGCCACGGTGAGCGTGGAGGCGAAGGCCCCCCACTTGGTGCTCCGCTTCCAGAAGATCGCCGCCACCACCACGGGAAAGAGGGCGGCGAAGCCCGTGAAGCACCAGACGCCGAGCTTGAAGATGCTCCGGGTGGTCACCAGCGACAGCAGGTACGTGACGACCAGGATGGCGACCATGAAAATGCGCCCCACCAGGATCTGCCGGCTCTCGCTCATGCGGTCGTGGAACCCGTAATGGCGCACGATGTCCTGTGTGAACATGGTCCCCGCCGCGTGCACCTGCGAGTCGAACGAGTTCATGATCGCGGCGAACACGCCCGCCGCCAGGAGCCCCGCGAGCACGCCGGGGGCGTGGAGGTTGATCATCTTGACCAGCACCGCGTTGGCCCCCGCGACGCCGAGGTCGGGGAAATCGGTCCGCGCGAGCACGCCCAGGATCACGCTGGGGATCCAGACGATGGCGATGCAGACGGGATAGAACGCGATCGTCGGCTTGAACGAGGCGGCGCTCCGGGCCGTGAGCCAGTGGATGAACATGTGGGGGAACATGCCCACGGAGAGCGGAATGCAGGTGTACGTGAGGAGCTGCCAGGGCTTGATGTGCTCACCGCGAATCAACAGGTCCGGGTTGCTGGCCGCGACGCGCTGCATGGCCGCGTTCAGGCCGCCCAGCTTGCTCACGATCACCCAGAAGGCGATGAAGCCCAGGGCCAGCAGCACCACGGTCTGGAAGACATTGACCCACACCGTGCCCCGCATGCCGCCGTAGGTGACGTAGGTGAGCACCACGGCGCAGATGACGAGGCCGCCCACCCAGCCCGGCACCATGCCGTTGGTGACCTGGGTGAGGGTCGAGCCGCCGCCCATGACGCCGATCAGCAGGTAGGGGACGAGCAGGGCGATCTGGATGACGAAGATCAGCAGGCCCAGGTTGTCCGACCCCCACCGCTCGCGGAAGTACTGGACGGGTGTGAGGTAGCCGCGCCGCTTGCCGAGCGCCCAGACGCGGGTGCCGATGAAGTAGAACACCACCGGAATGACCAGGCCGGAGGACGAGGCCATGAGCGCGAAGACGCCGATCCCCTCCATGTAGGCCTCGCCCGAGGAGCCCAGCACGGCGAAGGCCGTCATGTTGGCGCCGAAGAGCGAGACCAGCAGGATGAACGGCCCGAGCGTACGGGCGGCCACGAAGAAGTCCTCGCTCGTTCCCTTGAAGAAACGGTGGCGAGAACAGCCCGATCCCCAGGACGATGACCAGGTAGGCGATGATGATCGCGAGAGTGGTCAATGCCGTCCCTCCCGGGGGGAAGACTCCGGAGCGTCCAGGTGCTCCGGCCAGGCCTTGAGCACCAGCAGGGTGAGCACGGCACCCACGGCGAGACAGAAACCGGCGTGGTAGACCAGCCCCACGGGCAGGCCGAAGACGAGCGACCGCGTCGTCCCACAGCCACAAATCGTTGTGGAGCAGGTAGAGCACGGCGAGCGCCGCGAAGAGCGGGACCTTCCATGGGTTCTTGCGGTTCATCGGGCGGCTCCTTGCAGGGCCGGCGGCGTCTCGCTCAGGAGCGGCTCTTCCGCGGGGAAGCGGACGAGCCAGCTCATGGCATCGAACAGCCCTTCCACGGGATGGTCGACGTTGCCCACCAGGAGGTGGATGATGTCCAGCCGGTGGTCCGGGTAGCGGCCGAGGAACTTCGCGAAGCTGAAGTCCTCCTCGTAGAAGGCGTAGACGAGCTTGCGCATGGCCTCCATGCCGGTCGTATAGCGCGGACCGTGAGCCCCCAGGCGGGCCCCCGAAGTGTCACCGGCCGCCAGCCCCTCGTGGATCGAGTCGGCCGCCAGCTCGCCGGACTTCAAAGCCAGGAGCACGCCGGACGAGTAGATCGGGTCGAGAAAGCCGAAGGCGTCTCCCACCAGAACCCAGCCGTCTCCCGCGATGCGCGAGGAGCGGTAGGAGAAGTCCCGCGTCGCCTGCACGGGGAAGACCTGGGTGGCGTTGGCGAGGCGCGGCTGGAGGGCCGGGCAGCGCTCGATCTCTTCCTCGAACACCTGCTGCGGATCGGCGGGCCGGCCGGAGATCATGTAGTCGAGCCCTCCCACGACGCCGACGCTCACCCGGTTGTCCGGCAGGGGGATGTACCAGAACCACGACTTCGCCTCCTCGGTGCGGATGACGAGCGTGGCGCCTTCGTCGATGCCGGGGTCGCGCACGGCGCCCTGGTAGTGGGTGAAGAAGGCGGCCTTCTTGAGATCCGGGTCCTGCCGGCGCAGGCCGAGCTTCTTGGCGATCACGGCGCTCTGGCCCGAGGCGTCCACCACCACCTTGCAACGGATTTCTTTTTCCCCTTCGTCCGGCAGCTCCACACGGACTCCAACCGCGCGGCCGCCCTCGAAGAGCACGTCCTTCACCAGGGCGCCCCGCCGGACCTCGACCCCCTTTTCGCGGGCGTTGTCGAGGAGCAGGGCGTCGAACTCGCTGCGCAGCACCTGCCAGGTCTGAGAGCTTTCGGAAGGATCGGTCTCCGTGAAATAGAACGGTATGGAGGACTTCCCCCGCTTGTTGTAGAACTGGACGCTGTATTTCTTGGGGAAGTGGCTGGCCCGCAAGCGGGGGAGCACGCCCATGCGCTCGAAGGTCCCGTAGGTCGCCGGCATCAGCGACTCGCCGATCTTGAACCGCGGCGTGCGGGAACGCTCGAGGAGCAGCACCTTGTGCCCCTGCCGGGCAAGCAGCGTGGAGGCCGCGGAGCCGCCGGGCCCGCCGCCGATCGTGATCACGTCGTAGTCGACTTCCTGATGGGCCATGTCACAGCTCCAGGCGGTACTCGAAGCCGCCGTAAATCGAGAATCCAGGCGCCGGCAGCACGGAGGTGTTGCCGAAGCCGCGGGTGAAGACCTCTTCGTCCGTGAGGTTCTTGAGATGGAGGTTGAGCCGCCAATCCGCCCAGTCGTAAGACAGCGCGGCGTTGACCTCGAAGGTCGGATCGAGCTCGAAGCCGTTGTCCTCGGCGATGAATTGCTCCGAGAGGTACCGGCCGCCGGCGCCCACTCCGAAACCGCCGAACCGTTTGCTGACCCAGAGGTTCGCGATGTGCTCGGGCGCGAACGCCGAGGTGTTCCCCGAGCGGTCGAGAATCACGAAATCCGTGGGGCCGAAGCCGGTGATCACGATCTCGGAAAAGCGGGTGAGCTCGGAGTCGTTGTAGGCGTAGGAGAAGAGCGTGCGCAAGCCGCGCACCGGCTCGGCCGCCAGCTCCAGCTCGGCGCCGCGGGAGCGCTGGGTCCCCGCCTGCTGGATGAAGCCCGTCAAGTCCGGAATGGCCACGTTTTCCCGCTCCAGCTCATAGGCCGCGAGCGTGGCCTGCAACCGGCCGCCCCACAGATCCGCCTTGGTGCCCACCTCGGTCTGCCGGCTTCTTTCGGGCTTCCTCTCCCCCACCACGCGCGACGACGGCGGCGCGAAGGCCTGGCCGGCGTTGGCGTAGAAGGAGAGCGACGCCGAGGGGGAGTAGACGAGCCCCAGGATGGGCGAAACCTCCGAGAAATTGCGGGAGGTGCGGGAGACCCTGTCCTCGTAGTCGATCGAGTCCCAGCGGGCACCCAGCACCACCTGGAAGCGCTCGGAAAGGCCGATGCGATCGATCACATAAGGGGCGATGACCTGGCTCGAAGCGTCCGCCGCCTGGTTGGGGAACCGCTGGAATCCCTGTGCCGTCTCGACAGGGTTGTGCACGGAGAGGGTGGGCAGGAACGCGAAGTCCAGCGTGAAGTCGTCGTCATACCGGCCGACCTCGATGCCGGCCAGGAGGCTGTGATCGATCCCGCCGGTCCTGGCTTTATAGACCGCTTCGAGCTGGTTGCCAAAAAACTCCTGCTTGTCGTCCAGGAGCACCAGGGTGCGGGCGACCTGGTCGGGAAAGAGCCCGAAGCCTGGGATCACACCGTTGATCAGTGTGCCGTCCGACAGCCAGTCGAGCTGCCGGTAGAACGTCTTGTTGCGTAGCGACAGCCGGTCCGAAACCTCCGTCTCGTAATCCACCTGGGCGCGCCGCGTCTCCTGCTCCGAACGGTCGAAAGGCGACTGGTACGACTGCCGGCGCGAGACGTCCGCGATCTCGTAGCCCACGGGCCGGAACGACGCGTCGAGCACCGGCACCAGGGGAATCCCGGCGTCCGGCGAGAAGCTGGTGTCCAGGAATTCGAAGCTCGCGTTGAGCACACCCTTGGAGCCCGTACGCCAGGAGAACGCGGGGTTCACCCCCCGCACCTCGCTGGGCTTGTCGTCCCGGTAGCCGTCCGACTCCTGCCAGAGGCCGTTCAGGCGGAAGGCGAACGGGCCTTCCCCGCCCGCGTTCACGTCCAGCGTGCCGCCGCTGGTGCCGAAGCTGCCGCCCGAAAGGCCGACGTCCACGAACCGCCCCGCCGCCGGCTGCTTGCGCACCATGTTGATGGTGGCCGCCACCGGATTGGCACCGTAGAGAAAGCCGCCGGGCCCTTTGAGAACCTCGACGCGCTCGACGTTGTAAAGCTGATAGAAGCTGATCTCGGGCTCGGCGGCGCCGTCGGTCAGCACGAGGCCGTTGGCCACCGAGTCGAAACCGCGCACCAGGAAGTAATCGGCCACGCCGTTCTGGGTCTGCACGTTCAAGCCGCTGACGTTGCGCAGGGCATCGCCCAGCACCCTGCTCCCCTGCTCGTCGAGAAGCGGGCGGGCCACGACGCCCACGCTGGCCGGCGTCTGAAGCAGCGTCAGCGGGAGCTTGGTGGCGATGGTGTTCGAGTCGGGGACCTCCGGCAGGCTCCCCTCGACGAAGAGCACGTCTTCATAGGTGGCGGCCGGCGGCTCCGTCTCCTCAGTGGGTTCCTGCGCGGCAAGCATCATGGGGCCTGAAAGCGCGAGGCCCAAGAAGAAAGAAAGGGCAGTTTTCGAGGTGGCAAAGGTCACGGTCGGATCCTCTCTCTAGCGGCCCGTCTTCACGGGGGCCGGCTTGGCGGGTGGGGGTGGGGCGCCCGTCCACTGGAGCGCCAGGAGCTCTTCCTGATTTCTCAGATACAGGCGGCCGTCCGCGAGCGTCGGCGCCGTCCAGCAGCGGCCGGAGAGAACTTGACGGCTCCCCTTTTCGCGGTACCCGGCGGGCGTGGCCTCGGCCAGCACAAGCTTGCCGCGCTCGGAGAGCACCACCAGCTGGCCGTCGGCCAGGATCAGCGAGCCGTGCCCGAGGCCGCTTTCCTTCCACTTTTCCTCGCCCGTGGCCGCCGAAATGCATTTCAAAACGGAATCGTCGAAACCGTAGATGTGGCCGTTGTACAGCACGGACGAGCTGAACTGATTCTTCATCCGCCGGTTCTTCCAAACCTCGTCGACCCCCACCTTGCCGTCCGCCACCTTCACCTGGAAGAGGGTCGCACCGGTGCCGTAGCCGGAGGAGATGTAGAGCTTGTCGGGCGGCAGGAAGATGGGGGTGGCCGCGTTGACGTCCCAATCGGTTTTCCAGGGGACCCGCCAGAGGAGCTTGCCGTCCTTGGGTGACACGGCGAGCACGGCGCGGCCGGTGAAGAACACCACCTGCCGTACGCCGCCCACGGTGATGGCGATGGGTGCCGAATACCCCGCGGCCTCGTTCTGCGAGGTCCAGACCGTCTTGCCCGTCTTCTTGTCGAAGGCCATGAGCGACTTGCCGTCCGACCCGCCCACGTCCACCAGCAGCAGGTTCCCTTCGATCAGGGGCGAGGTCGAGATCCCCCACTGGGGCGGCTCGGCGCCGAATTTCGCTTGCAGGTCGTGCTCCCAGGCCTTCTTGCCGTCCGCGGCGTTCAGGCCGGCGAGCCGGCCTTCGGCGGTCAAGGTGTACACCATGTCGCCGTCCACCGTGGGTGTGGACCGTGATCCATTGCCCTGGTCGCTCAGGAACTTGCGGCCCAGCGGCACTTTCCAGAGCTGTTTGCCCGTGGTGACGTCATAGGCCGCGGCCACTTCGTTGTTCCCCTCGCCGAAAAGGGTGTAGAGGCGCCCCTTGGAGACCGCGAGGTGAGAGTAGCCCTCCCCCACCGGCGCTTTCCAGAGGAGCTTCGGTCCCGCCGCGGGCCAGCTCTTGAGCAAGCCGGTCTCGCGGGAGACGCCGTCGCGGTTCGGCCCGCGGAACTGCGGCCAATCCGCCGCCAGAGCGATCCCTGCCAGAAGACCGGCGAGCGCGAGGGCGGAAATGGTGATCGGCAGACGGCGCATAGGTGTCTCCTAGGTGTACCGCGCGTTGCGGAAGGATTCTTCGTAAAAGGAAGGCAACAGGCCGTCGACTTCCAGGAGGCCGGGGCGGGTGAGGGTCACCTCGTCCTGCCCGAGGCGCAGCATCCCCTCGTCCTCGAGCCGGTGCCAGGCCGGGGCGAACTCCGAGAGGACGTCCACACCGAACTTGTCGCGGAAGTACGGCAGCGCCAGGGTGCCCAGCTTGAGCTGCAGGATCATCTCCCGGATCAACCGCTGCCGGCCGCTGATCGCCAGGCCGCGCCCCAGGGGCAACCGCTTGTCGGCTAGCGTGGCAAGGTATTCGCCCCAACCAGCTACATTCTGGAAGTGAACGCCCGACACGTGGGAGAACGAGGCGACCCCGGCGCCCACCATGTCGCTGCCGTGCCAGACCGAATCGCGGTACACGAACCGCGAGGAAGCGCCCTTGGGCTTGACCATGGTGTAGGCCGAGGAGATCACGTAGCCGGCCGCGGCCAGCTCGTCGAAGGCATAATCGTTCCAGGCCCGCTTGGTGGGCCAGTCGGCCAGGGGGCGGTCGAACGAGCCGCCCAGCACGCTCTGCGAATAAACCGTGTTGTAGGGAAGCTCCATCTGGTAGATCGTCACGCTGTCCGGCGACGCCTCGATGGTCTTGCGCACCGTTTCGCGCCAGGTCTCCCAGGTCTCCCCCACCATGCCGGCGATCAAATCGATGTTGAGCTGCTCGAAGCCCAGCTCCGCGATCCACGGCAAAACCCGGTAGATCTCGCCCGAGAGATGAGCGCGCCCGTTCTCCTTGAGGATCTCGTCGTCGAAATTCTCGATCCCCAGCGACAGGCGCGTGATCCCCATGCCGCGGAGAGCTTCGAGCTTGCTGTGCGTGAGCGTTCCCGGCTCGCATTCGAACGTGATCTCCTCCGCGCCCGTCCACGGCATCACGGCCTGGATTCGCGAGACCAGTCCTTCGAGCTGGCGCACGGAGAGATACGACGGCGTGCCGCCGCCGAAATAGACGAACTTGAGCGGCCGGCCATGGATGGCGGGCTTCGCCGCGTAGAGCTCGACCTCGGTCGCCAGGGCATCCAGATAGGAGCCGATCTCGCTCGAATCCTTGTCCGTGTAGACGCGGAAGTAGCAGAACTTGCAACGCTTGCGGCAGAAAGGAATATGGAGATAGAGGCCCAGCGGGGCCCCGGGCAGGGGTGGAGCGTCCAGGGCCGCCTGGACTTCCGGAAGGTTTTCCGCACGCCAGGCCGAGAACGGCGGATAGTTCGCCACGAAGACGCTGCCGACCTCGGTGGATTTCTCGGGGGCCTCGGTGGTCATCCCAGTTGTCAATATTTCGCCCGTTGTCATTGTTTTGCTCCAAAGCAGTAGAGAGATCCATCCGAGGCGCCGATCACCAGGCGGCCGGCGGCGATGGCGGGCGAGGCCTCGATGCCGGCGCCCGTATCGAAGCGCCAGACGGGCTTGCCGGTCGCCACGTCGAGGGCGAAGACCTCGCCGCTCTTGTCGGCGGCGAACACCCGCTTGCCCAGCACGGCCGGCGAAGCGTCCACGGCGGCGCGGGCCGAAAACGTCCAGCGCTCCTTGCCGGTCGCCGGGTCCAGGGCATGCACCAGCTTGTCCCGGCCGCCGAAGACCACGAGCCCCTCCGCCAGGGCCGGCGAAGAATAGAAAGGGAATTTGCGCACCGGGTGCTCATAGGTCCAGAGCACCTTGCCGGCGTCCAGGTCCACGGCCAGGAATTGGTTTTCGAAGTTCCCGAGGAAGGCACGCCTCGGAGAACCGCCGGAGATCGCCGGGCTCGCCCCCACGTAGCCGCCCAGGGAGACACGCTTCAGCTCCTTGCCGTCCTTGGCGCTCAGCACGCGGAGCACGCCGTCGCAGCCCGCCGAGACGACCCGGTCGCCCACCACTCCGGGAGTGCCATGGACGTAGCCGTCGGTCTCGACGCTCCAGACCACGGAGCCGTCTTTGGGTGCAAGGCAGTACAGGGAGTTGTCATAGGAGCCCACGACGATGCAATTCGCCGTGAAATTGGCCGAGGAGGTGATGCCGGCGCCCGCCTTGAACGTCCACCGCTTCACCCCGGTCTTGGCGTCCACGGCGTGAAAGGTGCCCATCTCGTCGCCGAAATAAACCACTCCATCGCGCACGGCGGGCGAGGACTTGATCTCGTCCGTAGCCTTGTAGGCCCAGCGGCGCTTGCCGTTGGCAAGATCCAGGGCATACAGGTTGCCGTCCTGCGAGCCCACGTAGACCGTGCCGTCCACGATGGCGGCGGTCGAGGTGATCGCCTTCTGGGCCTTGAACGTCCAGAGGGGCTTGGGATTGGCGGGCAGGTCGCCAGCGGCGCGGCCCGAAAGCATGGCGTCGCTCCGAAAGGAGCTCCAGGAGGAGGGAGGCATTGGCGCAGCAGCGAAAAGGACACCAAGGACACCAAAGACGGCAAGGACACCAAAAACCGCCGTCCTTGCCGTCCCTATCGTCCTTTTAGTCCTTGTCGTCCTCACAACCCACCCCCCTGCCAAGCCGCACGGTACAGCCCCAGGAGATCCGCGGCGTTCACCGGCCGGGGGTTGAACCTCGCGGTCCACTGCCGGTCCGCCTCTTCAGCCAGCGCCGGCAGCCGGTCTTCCTCGACGCCGGTGTCGCACAGCCGGGAGGGGAGGCTCGCGAGGCCGCGCAGCTCCTCGATCCTCTCGGGAAGGTGGCGGTCGAGATCCGCGTAGAGACCCCGGGCAACCCCTTCGTTGAAGCGGACGACGGGCGGCAGCATCAGGCCGATGGCGATTCCGTGAGCGAGGCCATAGTGAGCGGAGAGCGGATTGGCGCAGGCATGGGCGGCCCCGAGCATGGAGGCCTCGATGGCGGCTCCGGCCAGGTGCGACCCCAGAAGAACGTCCGAAGCGGCTTGCGGGTTCCCGGGCGCATCGAGATGCCGCGGCAGGCTCCGGTCGAGCAGGCGCCAGGCCTCCTTCGCGAACATGCGGGAAACCGCGTTCCCCCGCGTCGTCACGTAGCTCTCAACGGCATGGGAGACGGCGTCGATCCCCGCCGCCGCCGCCGTCCGCCGGGGCGTGCTCGCCACCAGCTCGGGATCGAGGAGCACGGCGCCGAAGCGCGCCTTGCGGTCCCCGCAGGCCATCTTCTGATGGGTCTCCGGGTGCGAGATCAGCGCGTAGGACTGCGCCTCGCTCCCCGTGCCCGCCGTGGTAGGAATGCCGACCGACGGCAGCATGGGGCGCGTGGCCTTGCCGGCTCCCCAGTAATCCTCCATCCGGCCGCCGTTGGTGAGCAGGAAATTGATCCCCTTGGCCGTGTCCAGCGCGCTGCCACCGCCCAGGGCCACCAGCAGGTCGGGCCTGAAGGCCGCGGCAAATTCGCGGCCGGCCTCGACCGTCAGCGACGTGGGGTTCTCGTCGACTTGATCGAACAGCGCCGTCTCCAGCCCCTCGCGCTCCAGAAACGCCACGGCCCGCCCGGCATGCCCGGCCGCGCGCACTCCGGGGTCCGTCACCACCAGCACGCGGCAGCCCCCAAGGTCCCGGGCCACGGGACCCACGAGATCGAGCGCACCGGCGCCGAAATGGACGCGGATCCCGCCGATCTCGGCCGTGAACGATTCGCTCATGCGGCGATCCCCTCCGTTTGAATCGACCGCTGCCGGTAGAGATGAGCGAAAAGGTTTCCTTCGTGCGGCTGATCCCAGGAAACCCGAGAGGTCGGCACCGGCCCCAGGTTCAGCCGGTCGATCGAGGGGCAGGCGAGGAGCTCGCGCTCGAACCCCGCGTCTTCCGTGATCGCCGTGGCCACGAGGGTGGAGCCGATGCGGGAAAGCAGCTCGGCGCGCGGCACCTCGACCACCGTGGCGAAGGGGAACAGGAGCTCCGCCGTGGCCAGGGGGTGCTCGGGGTCCTCGCACCAGACGAGCGTGGGGAGGAGGAACGTGGCGCCTCCCACTTCTACAAGCCGATCGCCACGGATCGCCGCCGTCAGATCCACGGCGCCCGGAATCCGGAGCTGCCGGTCGATCCAATCAGAAATCCGCTGGGCGGCCTCCGGCTTGGTGAACGCGGCGAGGCGGGCTTCAGGGTGATCCAGGGGCAAGGCCTCGATGCCGGCGAGGCGCTCCGCCAGGGCTTCGGCGATCCGCCGGCCGATCCCTGCCTCGGAAGGCACCCAAACACCGGAGGCGTTGAGGCAGGACCGGCCGCCGTTTTCCGCGATCGAGCGGACCACCACGTCGAGGTGAGCGTCCCAGTTGGCGACCTGATCTTCCCCGAAGATCACCTTGCTCCAACCCGGCCCATGGATCTGCACCCGCGGGTCATCCTTGAACGGCCGCACCGTCCCCGCGTCGCCGAAGAACATCGAACGCCCACAGCGCAAGAGGATCTCCGTGGCCCCGCCATGGTCCGCCGGGTAATAGAAAGCCGCCTCGCGCGGCAGGCCCGCGGCCATCAGGGCGTGAAGAATGCGCAGCGGCGTCCACGGCTCCTCCCGCCCCGGCTTGACGATCACGGGGATCTTGAGCGCGAAAGCCGGCAGCCAGAGAGAATGCACACCCGGCGAGTTGCTGGGGAGGACGGCGCCCAGGGCCTCCGCCTGCGCCTGAAAGGAGACCCGCCGGCCGTCCTGCACGCCCCAGCCCGCGTCGAGCGCCGAGAGATCGAGCCCCCGTGTGAGCCCCGCCAGCACGTCCGCCATGCCGGCCAGCACCGTGCGGATTTTCTCCATGTTGAGCCGGCAGAGAGTCTCCGGCAGGCCCGAGGTCGCGGAGAGCCGCCGGACGTACTCCTCCGGACCAATGCCATCCAGCTCGGCCACCGCAAACAGCACCGCGGCCTTGCCGCAAATCTCGAGCAGTTCCGCCGAGGTCAGATCCGCGAGAGGCCGTCCCATTTTTGACAAATCCCGCGCGATCAATCCCCGGTTGGCCTGGGAGATCTCGGCCACCGGCTCCCCCGTGCGGAGGTCGCGGACGGTCTGCACCTCCAGGCTGCGGTAGGGCCGGCCGGCGCGCAGAATGGGGATGTGGAGCATCAATACACCCCCACCACCACGGACTCTTGCAGGGAAGACAGCAGCCGCAGGCTGCTCACGCCGTCCCACGGATAGCGCTCGATGGGCGCAGCCCGCTCCCCCTCGTCGCGCTCCAGGAAGCGGGGCATGAAGAAGTCGCGGGTCAGCGTCGTCAGCATCACCCGCCCCGTCTCGCCATACTCCACCGTCCGCTCCGGATTGGCCGGGTCCACCAGCTCGAACACGGCGCGCGGCGCGGGCGGGTAATACGTGATCGTGTAGTCCGGCTCCTCGGCCTTTGGATCGATCGGCTTGTGGCACGCGAGCCCCATCAAGGTGTTGCCGTACGTCGGCACGAAGTCGATCCCCGGCACCAGCTCTTCCCGCGCGAAGCGGTGGAACTGCTTGTTCATCTCCGTGCCGCCGCAGAAGATCCCCTGGATGCCCAGCTTCACGAGGGAAACCTTTTCGCACAGGGCTTCGAGCAGCTTCGGCGTGGTGAACAGGCAGCGGATCTCGTGCGCCTTGAGAACCGTCATCCCCTGCTCGATCACGTGCGCCTTGTACTCCTCCAGCTCGCGCAGGCGGCCGTTCTTGATCAGCTTGTTGACCCAGCGCGGATCGAGGTCCACGTGGAAGCAGATGCCCCCCCGGTGCTGCGCCAGGTGCTCCACGGCGAGGCGCAGGCGGCGCGGGCCGGTCGGCCCGAGCATCAGCCAATCGGCGCCCCGGGGGAAACCCTCGTCCGAGAGAGTTCCGCTGAAAATCTCGTAGTCGATCTGGAAGTCCTCGATGTTCACCCGCGACTTCGGCACGCCCGTCGAGCCGCCGGTCTCGAACACGTACGCCGGCCGGTCCGCGAGCCCCTTGGGAACGAACCGGCGCACCGGCCCGCCGCGCAGCCAGGAGTCCTCGAAGTGGCCGAAGAGCTTCAAGTCCTCATACCCGCGGACTTCCTTGCGGGGATCGAACCCCAGCCCCGCGGCCCGTTCCAGCCAGAACGGGCTGCCGGTCGCCGGATCGAAATGCCAGGCCACGACCTCGCGCACGTGAGCGTCGAGCCGGGCCCGGGACTCGGCGATTTTTTCGGACAGAGCCGAGCGGATCAGAATTTCCACGCTATTCTCAGCCATTCTCACTCTTTTTTCGGCTCCGGCTCCGCCTTCGGGGCCTCCGGCTTCTTGCCGGCCCCTTCCTGAATCGCGTAGAGCCGCGAACGGGTGGAGATGTAGAGCACCCCGTCCTTCGCCACGGGCGTCGTGTAGACGGAGCTGCCCCATGTTGACCTCGCTCAAGATCTCCTTCGTCTTGCCGGCCTTCAGCACCACGCATGTCGCCATCCTCGTCGCCCAGATAAACCTTGCCGTCGGCCACGAACGGCGAGCCCCAGATGGCCGCGAAGACGTCGTGCTTCCAGTAGAGCTGCCCGGTCTTGGCGTCCAGGGCGTACAGGTGGCCCGAGAGGTCGGACGTGTAGAGGATGCCCTCGCCGTCGATCGCGACGGTCGAGAGCGTGCGGTGGAACTCCTCGCCGCCGCGGTGCCAGACGACACCCTTGCCCGTGACGTCCCCCTCCATCGTGGCGTCCACCGCCCAGAGATGGCCGTTCGCTTCGCCGTGCTCCGGGATCCTGGCCGACGCCGATGTAAACCTTGTCGTCCCAGATCACCGGCGTCGAGATGATGTAGTTGCGGGTGCCGGCGCCGCCGATCTTCCACAAGGCGTCCTTGGGATTGCAGTCGAAGCTCCAGAGCAGCTTGCCCGTCTTCGGCTCGAAGGAGTAGAGCCAGCCGTTGCCGCCCGCGAAAATCACCTGGGGCCGCCCCTTGATCACGCCGTAGGAGGCGTTCGACCACTGGCCGTGGAGGATCTTCTCGCCCGGGAGGCTGTTCTCCCAGAGGAGCTTGCCCGTCTTCTTGTCCACGGCGATGAAGCTCGGCGCCTGCGGCGAGGGAATGTTGATGTGCCCCTCGTCCACGCCGTTGGCCGGTGACGGTGAAAAGAATGTCATCCACGATCAGCGGATTGCCCGCCGCCAGGTTGTGGGGAAAGACGTCCAGCTCCTTGATCATGTCGAACTTCCAGACCACGTCCTCGATCGATCGTCGCTCGTCTCCGCCTCGTCCGCCGACCGGGCCGTCGTTCTCCTTGTCCAGGAACCCCTCGGTGTCCGCGCAGATCACCTCGGCGCGGTTCGAGACGTAGTAGAGGCGGTCGCCGTCCACGGCCGGGGTCGAGCAGATCCCCTGGAGCGGCCAGTCGTTGACCCGCCCCGCCGACAGCTTCGGAAAAGCGGCCTGCCAGAGGAACTTGCCGTCCTCGGCGTTGAAGGCCACCATCACGCCGCGGTCGCCCGTGAGCTTGGGATTGCGCAGCCCTTCGTTGTTGGTGCCCACGAACACCTTGCCGCCGGCGACCAGCGGGCCGCCATAGCTCTGGGACCCGAGGTTCGCCACCCACTTGATGTTGAGCCCGCTCTCGGGATCGAACTTGGCGGGCAGCCCCTTGGCGTCGTCCGCCATGTTGCGCGAAGGGTCGCCGCCGAACATCGCCACCTGGGCCACCCCGGAAGTTGCCGGTACGGCAGCCAGAAGAAGGCCGGAAATCAACAGAACGTTTCTTTCTCATCGCGCGTTCACCGTCACCTTCACGTTGTCGAAATAAATGTCCACCGGGGAGTAGCCATAGAGGCCCGGGCTGCCGCTGCGCACCGGATGGGGGTCTTCCGCCGTGACCGTCCACTCCGCCGGCTCGGGCTCGCCACGCTTCCACACCTTGCCGCGCACCAGGGCCTTGTCCCCCTGCTGGTCCACCCGGAGCTTCATCGAGTACCAGACGTCCGGATCCCAGGGGAACGGCACCGACTTCTCCACCCGCAGGTCCGAGGCCCACGAGCGGACCTGGATCTTCTGATGAGCGCCCATCAGGTCCATCGTGTAGCCGCTGTTGTGCAGCCCCATGTCCGGGCGCTTGCGCCCCTGCACGGTGCCCAGGAGATCGGACTCGATCGTGTAGTTGGCCAGGCTGGCCGGCCCCATGAAGACGTCCGCCCGGTCGCACGCCGACCGGCGACGGCGGCTTGGCCAGAACCTTCTCGCCGCTCACGTCGCGCACCACGAACTTGGTCCCCGCGCCGATCCACCATCCGGGGTTCTTGCCGGCCTCATAGGCCGCGAAGTCCTCGCTCCACGGCAGAGGCGGAATGGCCCGCACCCTCGCCGCCGCCTCCAGCCCGCCGGCCTTCGCCACCACCTTGCCCGCCTGGGCCTTCCCTGCCTCGGCCGTCAGGGCACCTCCCTCCACCTTCCCCGTCAACCCGGCCAGGCTCCATTCCACTCCAGCCGGCGCCGCCACCGGCCGGCCCTTGGCATCGTAGGCCTTCACGGTGAAGCGAGCCGTCTCGCCCGGCTTGATCAGCACCTCGGCCGGCACCACCTGGAGCACCGCCGGGGCCGCATCCTTCGGCGCCGGCTCCTCGGCGAGCACCACCGGCTTGTCCTTCACCACCTTGAAGGGCTTCGCCTTGTCGCCCAGCGCGTAGATCCCGTCCTCGGTCGAGAGGTAGACCCGGCCATAGGCCACGGCGGGAGAGCCGTAGATCTCGGCATAGCGGCGTGCCCGAGCCCTCGGTCACGGAGATCTCGTCCATGTCCAGGTTCTCGGCCCCGGCCGGTCCAGGCTTCAGAATGTGGAACCGCCCGTTCGTCTCCGGAATGTAGAGCTTGCCGTCCGCCCACACGGGAGAGGCCTTGCCCACCGTGCCCAGCTTGTGCTTGAAGAGCTGCTTGCCCGTCTTCGCGTCCAGGGCGAAGAGGTTCGCCGAGTTGTCCACCACGTAGAGCCGGCCGTCGTGGTAGATCGGCGAAGGGAAGCCAGCCCCCATCTCCTCCGCCCGCCACAGCTCATGGGTCTTGGTCACGTCCCCCGTGCCCGTGGCATCGATGGCCACCAGCCGGCCCATGACCCCGGCGTCCACGTTCTCTTCGCTGTGGGCGGCGTAGACCGTGGTGCCGTTCACCGCGACGGTCGTATTGATGCCGCTCTTGCTCAGCTGGAAGCCCCAGACCTTCTCGCCCGTCCGCGCCTTGATGGCATAGATCCAGCCGTCGCCGCCGCCCTCGATCAGCAGCCGCTGGCCGTTGATCACCGCCACCACCGGCGTCGTCTGGGTATTGAGGTCGTAGGGCTGCACGCCCGGGGTCGAGACCCACTGGAGGGCGCCCGTCCGCTTGTCGAACGCGAACGTCCGGGTGCGCGGCGGCCCCTGCTCGCCCCACCCCGTGTTGGTGAACGACAGCACCAGCCGGTCCTCGTCGATCATCGGCGAATGCGTCCGCCCGCCGAAGCCCGAGTAGAAGCCGAATTCCTCGGTCAGCGACCGTTGCCAGACCACCTTCCCCGCCCGGTCCAGGGCCACCAGCAGGCCGTCCACGCCGCAGGCATAGAGGTTCCCCGTCTCCGGATCGCCCACCACGCTCGCCCACCCCACCCGGTTGTAGGGAACCGACGGTGTGGTACACGTCGATGCGGTGCCGCCACAGCTCCTTGCCCGTCCCGGCATCGAAGCAGGCCACCACCTCATGCATGTTGACCTTCTCCCCCGCCCGGGCGTTGGCGCACACCCGGCCATCAAAGACCACCGGCGTCGACCGCCCCATGAAGTCCTTGACGTGCCAAGCCAGGTTCTCCCCCTCGAGGGACCACTTGGACACCAGCCCCGTCTCCGGCGACACCCCATCCTGCCGGGGACCCCGCCACCCCGGCCACTCCCCAGCCGCCAAAGGGGCGCTGAGGGCCAGAATGGAGAGGAACAGACCCATCTTCGACGTTAGACGCATGAAACTCTCCCTCGGGCGCGCAAGACCGTCCATCCCCTTGTACGCAAGCCCGGCCAGAATGTTATCCCAGACACCCTTCACGCATGAACAATCCGTGTAAAAGAACGGTAAACTCTTCAAACTGTTGGCCGGAGGGCACCCCTTCTCCTACGGGGTAGCCCCCCTGGGACCGCCGGCATCCCTGCCGGCCCATCTAACTTCTCCCCCCCCCCAACACCCTCTCCCGCAACCGACGCACGCTCATCACGTCGAGCCGCTCCCCAGAGTGCTGTAACGCTCCCCGCAGCGTATATATAATAGATGCTTCCGGCTGGTGGACGTTCCTCCTAACGGAAGAGTGCCATGGCTCGACGTAATCGATTTGGCACATGGAGGACAGATTCGTCCCTAAGGGAGCTTAGCTTGAGGACAATTTTGCTAATACCCATGGAGCGTTTCGATAATCCGGAGTACATAGATGATCGATTGAATACCGCTCCTAAAAGCGTGCGGGGAGCACTTAAGACTGCCCTGCGATTTCTATACGAAACTAACGGCCCAGTAAACCTTCCTCGGGCGCGCTTAAAAGCCGCTGAGCCACTACTGGACTCGGCCGAGGCAGTGGTCGCTCGTTGGCTTTTCAATAGGACTAGGGGAGGGCTTCGGACAGCCTATGGAGCCAACGCTCTCCGGCAGGCTCGCATTCAGCGCTATCGCTGTGAACACTGCGGGCACGCAGACGTTAGGGTATTGAACCTTGATCATGTAGAAGGAAAAAAGAACCGCAACTCATTTGCTTGCCTCTGCAGCAACTGTCACGTACTCAAATCCCGTGAGAAAGATTGGATCGGCTTGTCGGGAGCACGTGAATACATGGAGGAAGCCAATCCCGCCGATGAAGCGGACACTGAGGCTGCCGTTGATCGGCAACAACGTTCTGCCAGTAACGAGGGGCGAGTGCCCCATCCGGCCCAACGGGTCGGGAGACTCTAGCCCAGGGCTGAGGCCGGAGGCCGATGCCCTGGGTAGAAGAGGACATCAACCAAGGCGGCCTGAAAGGTCGCGAGAGACTCTTGGCGGAGTCCGGTCGATCCAGCCGGTTCTCGCGGCCTTTCAGGCCGCCTGGATGAGGGGGCCTGTTAGCCCAGGGCATCGGCCTCCGGCCTCAGCCCTGGGCTGAAATCTCCCGGCCCTTCGGGCCGCAAAGACCACAGGCGGTGTTTTCAGTGAGGGCTTCACTCGGAACCGGAGGTCGCCGGTATCCGGCGTCAACTAGATTTGAGGGTCATGCAGCTCTAATTGTCGCCCAACACGCCTGAAACGTTCTGGAATTTGATTGGCCCTCTGAGCCGTGTAGGGTTTCCGGAAATGGGCGATGTCACGAAGGGGATGCGTCTTCCCATCGTGATCAACCCGTGGCATGGCCGGCATGAGGCACCAGGCGATCGACCGGCTTGAAGCGGCCTACCCCATCCGGCCCAACGGGTCGGGAGACTTTAGCCCAGGGCTTCGGCCGGAGGCCGATGCCCTGGGTGACAGGCCCACCATCCCGCGGCCTGAAGGGCCGCGAGAGCGTTCAATCCCACACGTACCGTTCGTCAAACTCGACCTCATAGGCCTTGAGGAACGAACGGAGCTCCTCTTGAAACGACCTGACCCGGTGATGCTCGCGTTGGTTGCGGATGTAGGCCCGAACCTCTTCGACTTGCGATTGGCTCACCGAGAACGCCCCGAATCCCGCCTGCCAGAAGAAACTCGCGAACTGCGGTCCCCGGCTGCGCAGCCAGTCGTTCGAGCTTTTCTTGAGATGGCCGACAACATCGCTCAGCGTCTCGGTCCGTGCGAGAAGAAACAGGGCGTGCAAGTGATCGGGCTCGGTATTGATTTCGACCGGGAACAGCCGAGGCCTTTGAGCGTGCCGCCCATGTAGGCATGGAGATCGGGGCGGATCTCGTCGGGCAGGATTCGCTCGCGGTTCTTCGTCGAGAAGATGAGATGAACGTAGATTTTGGAGAGGGATTGAGCCATGGCGGCGGTGACTCCAGCACCTGCTCTGCCGATCTGTCAAGCGGGGCTCTCGCGGCCCTTCAGGCCGCAGGTGATTGCCGCCTTCCACCCAGGGCATCGGCCTTCGGCCTCAGCCCTGGGCTCGAGTCTCCCGGCCCGTTGGGCCGGTAGATCCGGAGGCCTTACCAGTAACAGGATGTTGAGGGTCCCCCTGGCTGGCGAGGAGCCCTCCCCCCACTCAATCAGGGCGTGGACGTGGCTTGGCATAAGGCATTACGCGATCAGACTGGCTTGGAAGCGCGCACCCATCCGGCCCAACGGGTCGGGAGACTCCAGCCCAGGGCTGAAGGCCGGAGGCCGATGCCCTGGGTAGAAGAGGCCACCAACCAAGGCGGCCTGAAAGGTCGCGAGAGACTCTTGGCGGAGTCGGATCGATCCGCCTCTCGCGGCCTTTCAGGCCGCCTGGATGAGGGGACCATTAACCCAGGGCATCGGCCTCCGGCCTCAGCCCTGGGCTGAAATCTCGCGACCCTTCGGGCCGCCAAGACCTCGCCATGTCTTGCTGAGCCGCTGACGCAGTTGTACGGTGCGCGGCAGAAACTCACCGGTCGGCACGGGCCGCCGACCGGTGCGCAGCAGAAACTCACCGGTCGGCATGGGCCGCCGACCGGTCAGCGCCAGAAACTCACCGGTCTGCACGAGCCGCCGACCGGTGCGCAGCAAAAACTCACCGGTACGCACCGACTGCCGACCGGTGCGCAGCAGAAACTCACCGGTGCGCGCGGGCCGCCGACCGGTCGGCGTCGGAGGCACACCGGTGTGCACGGGCGGCTGCACCGCCAGCGGCGGCGGCTCCTAGCCGGGAATCGGGTCGCTCTGTCACGCCGGCATCTCCTGGGGCACCATGATCATCCACCCCACACCGAAGCGGTCCTCGACCATGCCGAAGCTCGAGGAGAAGAAGGTCGCGGTCAAGGGCAGCTCCACTTTCCCGCCCTCGGACAAGGCGTTGAAGAACCGTTCGGCGGTGGCGGCATCCGGCACCGAGAAGGCCAGCGAGACGCCCTGGAACTTCGTCTCCCCGCTGGCCATGCCGTCCGAGGCCATCACGAGGGCATCGCCGACCCGGAAGGCCGAATGCATGACCTTGTCCTCGAGGCCGGGCCGGCACGTGCCCTCCGGCCCCTCTTTGTAGGTCATGCGCATGACCACCTCGGCGCCGAGCGCGCCCTTGTAGAACGCGAGCGCCTCGTCACAGCTGCCTTCGAAGAACAAATAGGGTTGGATTTCCATCGGTAGATCCTCCTCAAGGGTATTCAAGCGTTTGCAGGCGGCGTGCCCACTCTGGACCCGCCGTCTAACCCTAGGACGCACGAGGAGCCTACGATCCGACAGCCGGCTCAATGTCAACTTGAATTCCCCGCCACTTCCCCTGGTGGAACCGGAGGACGCTCAGGAGGCAGCGCGTGGCATGCCCCAGCAGGATGGCCAGCCAGATGTCTCCCGGGTGCAGGCCACGCGTGGCGTCAAGTAGGCGCAGAGGCCGAGCGGGATGATGATCTGGGACACGATCGAAATGTAGAGGGGGGACCGCGTGTCGCCCGTGCCCTGGAGGGCTCCGGTGTAGGTGAGCGCCACGGTAATGAAGAGACCCGAGACGCTGAGGAAGCCCAGCAACTGGGTGCCGAGGCCCACCACGACCGGGTCTTCCATGCCAAACAGCGCCAGCAGGCGGCCAGGGATGAGGAGGAAGAGCGCGCCGACAAAAGCGGCCCCGGCGAGGCCGATACCCGCGGCGATGCGGACGCCGCGGACGGCGCGGTCGGGGAGGCCGGCGCCCAGGTTCTGCCCGGCGATGGTGGCGGCGGCCCCCATCAATCCCATGGAGGTCCAGGTGATGAGAGAAAACAACTCGGTGTAGCCCACGGCGTAGGCCGCCTGGGCCTGGGCGCTCTGCGCGAGAGACCCGATGTAGCGCAGGAGCAATATGCCTGCGACGTTCATGGCGATCCCCTGAACACCGCTCGGCAGGCCGAAACGGAAGAGGGCGCGGATGACCTTCCAATCCGGCCGCAAGTCCATGCCCCGCCCCCACGTCACCACCAGCCTCCCGGAGAACAGGAGGTACAGGCAGATTCCGCACACCACGGCTCCGGCGAGCGAGACGCCCATGGCCGCTCCGGCGGTGCCGAAGGAGGGGATCGGCCCAAAGCCGCGGATGAAGAGGACGTTGAACCCGATGTTGAGCACGGTGAGCAGAATGCCGAGGCGGAGCGGCGTCCGCGCGTCTCCCGCCGAGCGCAAAGCCGCGCCGAACATGAAGAACAACAGCATGCCAAAATTGAACACCAGCATGATGCGGAGGTACGGCAACGCCTCGGCGCGGACCGCGGCCGTGGCATGCACGACGTTCAGGAGCGTTGGCGCGAGAGCCCAGCCGAGCGGCGCGAGGATGCCGATGCACAGCACGGTCGAGGCGAGGAACGCCTGGTAGACGGTGCGGTTGACCTTCTCCGGCTCATTGGCGCCCGCGAAACGGGCCACCAGCACGCTCATGCCGGTGAAGAGGGAATTGAGGAAAACGATGACGACGATGAAGATCTGGAGCGACACGCCGATGGCGGCGTTGCCCGTGTAGCCGACGAGGTGCCCCACGAGAGCGTGATCGATGACGCCCTGGATCCCGCTGATGATGTTCTGCATCATGGTCGGCCAGGCGAGCATCCAGACGGCCGGGGCAATCGGTCCGTTGACGATCGCCCGGTCGAAGGTCTTGGCGTTGGGGCTTGGATTGGGAGTGGCCATCAGGGGGGGTACTTTATCGCGACTGCCCTCACCTACCCCGACCCTCAATAATTCCTCGTTCTTTGGCCGCCCCCTCCCTCCCGCCCACACCGGGAGAGGAGGGAGAAATCAAGGCTTGTAGGGTGCGCTATGCGCACCTTCAACCACGGTCATGGTGCGCACAGCGCACCCTACAAAGCACCAAACGGTCGTGGAGCGTCCCCCCTCTCCCGGGGAGGGAGGAGGGAGGGGGCGGGAGAGGGGGCCAGGGGGTGAGGGTTCGTTTACTTCTCCTCCATCTGAGCCCGCAGCCGCTCTTCCTGCTCGCGCAGCTCGGGCGTGAACTCGTCGCCGAAGTCCTCCGCCTCGAAGACCTGGCGGATCTCGATCTCGGACTCGCCCGTCCATCGGATTGGGGCAGCGCTTGACCCACTCGATCGCCTCGTCCATGCGACTTCACCTGCCAGAGCCAGAAGCCGGCGATCAGCTCCTTGGTCTCGGCGAAGGGCCCGTCGATCACGGTGCGCTTCGCTCCGGAGAACCGGACCCGCGCGCCCTTCGAGCTGGGGTGCAGCCCCTCGCCCGCCAGCATGACGCCGGCCTTCACCAGCTCTTCGTTGAACTTGCCCATCTCGGTCAGCAGCTGCTCGCTGGGCATCACGCCCGCTTCGGAGTCCTTGTTGGCCTTGACGATCACCATGACTCGCATCGTCGTATCTCCTTTGGTTTCGCCGTATTCGTCGTTGTTGCCGTCGTCGTTCGCTTCCTCTATAAGACGAACCAGGACTCCTGGGTCCGACACGTTGATCCAAGTTTTTTCCGCCTCTCAGCCGCCCGCCATGGCGCCGACGATCAGAAACGGCTCCGCGCCCTGCGACGACCGCGTCGGGCAGCGGGGTGTCCGGCGATTCGTGGGACAGGTCCTCCTCGCAGGCGAAGAACCGCAGGAACGGCCGGCGCTGCTGCGTGACGTGGTCGCGGATCGTCCCGCGCAGCATCGGATAGCGGGCCTCGAGCGCGTCGAGGACCGAGCGCTGCGTGACCGGCGCCCTCGACCTCGAGCGCGCACCTCGCCGTCGACGCTGCGCCAGCGTCCGCAGATGCGCGCGGAAGCACCGACTGCGGATCATGGCAGCGTCTGCACCTCGACCGACAGCACGGCCGGCAAGATCGCGGACGATCGGCGTCCAGTGTGTCGCCGGCGTCGGCCGAGGCGTACACCTGGCCGCCGGTGGTGCCGAAGTAGATGCCGCACGGGTCGAGCGAGTCGACGGCCATCGCGTCGCGCAGCACGTTGACGTAGCAGTCGCTCTGCGGCAGGCCCTTCGTGAGCGCTTCCCACTCGTTGCCGCCCGTGCGGCTGCGGTAGACGCGCAGCTTGCCGTCCGGCGGATAGTGCTCCGAGTCGCTCTTGATCGGCACGACGTAGATGGTCTCCGGCTCGTGCGCGTGGACGTCGATCGGGAAGCCGAAGTCGGTCGGCAGGTTGCCGCTGACCTCGTGCCACGAGTCGCCGGCGTCGTCGCTGCGCATGACGTCCCAGTGCTTCTGCATGAACAGCACGTCCGGCCGCGACGGGTGCATGGCGATGCGGTGGACGCAGTGGCCGACCTCGGCGTCGGGATCGGGAATGCGTATTGCGACTTCAGGCCGCGGTTGATCGGCTGCCACGTCTTGCCGCCGTCGTCGGTGCGGAACGCGCCGGCGGCCGAGATGGCGATGAAGATCCGCTCGGGATTGCTCGGGATCGAGCAGGATCGTGTGCAGGCCCATGCCCGCCGGCGCCGGGCTGCCAGAGCTGGCCCGTGCCGTGGCCGCGCAGCCCGGGCAGCTCCTGCCAGGTCTGCGCCGCCGTCGGTCGTGCGGAACAGCGCGGCGTCCTCCACGCCGGCGTAGACGGTGTCCGGATCGGTCAGCGACGGCTCGAGGTGCCAGACGCGCTTGAACTCCCACGGGTGCGGCGTGCCGTCGTACCACTGGTGCGTGCCCGGGAACGCCCGTCGTAGCACGAACTTGTTGCCGCACCGGCTCCCACGTCTTGCCGCCGTCGTCGGAGCGCTGGATCATCTGCCCGAACCAGCCGCTGGTCTGCGACGCGTAGATCCGGTTCGGATCGACGGGCGAGCCCTTCAGGTGATAGATCTCCCAGCCGGCGAAGTGCGGGCCGCTGACGTCCCACGTTTCGCGCTTGCCGTCCGACGTCAGGACGAACGCGCCCTTCTTCGTGCCGACCAGAACCCGTACCCCGCTCATGCCAGGCTCCCGCGCGGCGGAATCGGCGCCAGCTTCAAGCGGCCATAGGCGATGAACGCCAGGAGAAGCCCCGCCACCAAGGGCGTCGCCGCCAGCGCGATTCCGGCCGGCAGCGTAATCACAACCGCGCCGATCATGATGACCAACAGCCCCAGCGGCGGCCAGCGGGGTCAGGCCGGGCTTGATGCGCAGGGCGCCAGGGAGGATCAGACCGAGGCCTCCCAACAGCTCGGCCACGCCGATGAACAGCAGGAAGGCATGCGGAAATATCGGACCGTTCGCCGTGGCCGCCTGCTTCACCATCTCCTCGTACGGAGTGACCAGCTTCATGCCGCCGGCGTAGATGAAGAGAAGCCCCAGCAGCACCTGGAAAACCCACAACACGTAGTGGACCGGTTTCTTTCTCGTCTCGCTCATGATTCTTTTCTCCTCGGTCTTGATGATGCCGACAAATTCACCCTGAGGACGAACGGCGAGGCGGCGATCCGACAGGGCTACGCAGGGAATTTGGTGACGCGATCCAGTTGGAGTTGGATGTGCGCGGCCTCGGCGGGGGTATTGGCGAGCGCGAACGCCTGTTCCAGGGCCTCCCGGGCCTCGCCGTTCCGGCCCATTTGCAGAAGCAGCGCGCCCTTGAGGCCGAAGAAATGGAAGTAGCCCGAGAGGCGCTCCTCCAGGGGGCCGATCATGGCCAGCGCCGCCGCCGGGCCGCGGACCTTGGACACGGCCACCGCCCGGTTGAGGGTCACCACGGGAGAAGGCTGCACCGTCTCCAGGAACGCGTAGAGGGCGTCGATCTCGGCCCAGTCCGTGTCCGCGGAGCGGGCCGCCCGGGCATGCACGGCGGCGATGGCGGCCTGCAATTGATAGGGGCCGAGCCGGTTCTGGCGCAGGGCACGATCCACGAGAGCCAGCCCCTCGGCGATCATCCCGTGATCCCAGAGGCTCCGGTCCTGGTCGTCCAGCACCACGATGTTGTCCTGGGCGTCGAGGCGGGCACGGGCGCGGGCATGTTGCAGGAGGAGGAGGGCCGTGAGCCCCTGAACCTCTCCCTCGTCCGGGAACAGGCGCATCAGCAGGCGGGCCAGGCGGATGGCCTCCTCGCAGAGCGGCACGCGCACGTGGACCTCCCCGCCGCTCGCCGAATACCCCTCGTTGAACAGCAGGTAGATCATGGCCGCCACCACGGCGAGCCTCTCCGTGCGCTCCACCGGGCCGGGCGCTTCGAAGGAGACTTCCGAGGCCGTGATCCGCCGTTTCGCGCGGGTGATGCGCTGCTCCATGGCCGTCTCGCTCACCAGGAAGGCGCGCGCGATCTCCTTGACCGAAAGGCCGGAGACGATACGGAGCGCCACGGCGATCTGTTGGCTGGCCGGCAGGGCGGGGTGGCAGCAGATAAAGAGAAGGCGCAGGACGTCGTCGCGGTACTGGGAGCCGTCGAGCCGCTCGGCGAGCGCCGCTTCGGCGTCGCTCAGATCCGAGAGGCGCTCTTCGTCCGGCAAAGCCTCTTGCCGGCTGCGGCGCCGGATCTGGTCGAGGGCGAAGTTGCGGCCGACGAAGATGAGCCAGGCCGTGGGATCGCGCGGCGGCTCGCTCCAGCTCTTCAGGGCGCGGAGACACGCTTCCTGAAAAGCGTCCTCGGCGGTGTCGAGGTCGCGGAAATGGCGCAGGAGCGCGCCCACGGCCTGGGGCCGCGCGGACGCCAGCTCCGCCTCCATCCAGGCGGTGGCCGTCACCTCAGAGTGCTCACTTCAGTCCGGTTCCGGGGTCGTACCAGGTGATCGGGCGGATCTCGAGCGAGCCGCTCGTTTTGGTCCCCGCCAGCTTGCGCGCGGCCTCAACGGCCTCGTCCAGATTCGCGCAATCCAAAACGTAGAAGCCGAGGAGCTGCTCCTTGGTCTCCGCGAACGGGCCGTCGAACACCTCACCGCTCGACCGCACGGTGGTCGCGGCGCTGGTGGGCATCAAGCGGAGCCGCGGTCCCAGCCGCCCCTCCGCCGCCTGCTTTTCCGTTACGGCCGAGAGCCTGCACATGAGATCCTCGTCCTCCTCCTTGGTCATGGAGAAGACGTCGCTCTCACGGTCGTAACAGAGGATGGAATAGAGCATAGATAAGGGTCTCCTTCGCGGTCAGCTCCGAGGAGGACGAGTATATCGGACGAAGGGAATGGCGGCGTAGGCTCTGGGGCGTTCAGGAAGTTTGGTTCTGCTTCAGAGACACCAAAGCTCGTTCTTCTGAAACTTCACCGCGGGCCGCTCCCCCGCCCGGGCATAAATGCCCGGGCTACGTTGAAGAAGCCCCCTGAAGGGGACTCAATGGACCCCCATTTTCAGTCGGGTTCACCCGGCTGCTTTGCCTAGCCCTGGCATTTATGCCCGGGCGGCCCCGGCCCTCACCCCCGCTTCAAATCGTAAACGTACAGGTTGTCCTGCTCCCGCAGGTAGAGCTTCCCCCCGGCGACCACGGGGTGGGACCAGCTCGGGATGGTCGACGCCCGGAATGGTGAAGGCGCCCTTGAGGTGGTAGCCCTGGGGGGTGGCCTCGATCAGGACCATGCGGCCGTTCTGATAGCGGAAGTAGAGGTGGCCGTCGGCGGCCGTGACCGCGGCGGAGCCGGTGCCGCCATGGGAGGACATCGGCACCCTCGCCGCCCCAGGCGACCTTGCCGGTCGCCATCTCGACGCAGATGGGATAGCCCCGGTTGTGCCCGTGGCCGCCGTAGACGTGGTCGTTGATCAGGACGAGGCCGCCGTGGTGGTTCTGCAGCGTCTTGCTGCCCAGAAAATAGACCTCCCGCGCCTCGACGCCGTCGCCGGCCCGGCTCAGCTTGAGCAGGGCGCTGCCGGTCTGGTAGCCCGTCGAGGCGAAGACGAAGTCGCCCCGGACGATGGGAGTGGGGATGTTCGCCACGTCATTGGCGACCTTGTTGTAGCCCCAGAGGAATTTGCCGTCCTGGGCGCGCACGGAGACGAGCCCCCGCCCGGTGAGCTGGACGTACTGCTTGACGCCGCCGCCGTTGGAGATCACCACGGAGGAGTAGCCGGCGCCGTCCTTGCCTTGAGTAGCCGATCTCCGGCGCGGCGGCTCGCCAGATCTCCTTGCCGGTCTTCTTGTCCAGCGCGACCAGGGTGGCTCTGGGGACGCCGGGCGTCACGATCAGGCGGTCGCCGTCCACCAGGGGGGATTCGGCCCATTTCCAGCTCGACATCACCCGGCCGCCGAAGTCGCGGGCCAGGTTCTTCCGCCAGACCTCCTTGCCCGTGGCGGAGTGCAGGCAGACGAGGTCCCCCTCGGTGCCGAGGGCGTAGACCCGGTCGCCGTCGACCGCCGGGGTCCCGCGCGGTCCGCCGTACTCGTCGTCCCAGGCGGGCCCGACCTTCGCCGTCCAGGCGATCTTGCCGTCCGTGAGCCCCAGGGCCACCACCTCCTGGCTCCCCTGGCGGTCGCCCATGGTGTAGATCCGCCCACCGGAGATGGAGACGCTCGAAAATCCGCCGCCGAGCCCCTTCGCCTTCCAGGCCAGCGGCGGCCCGGCTTCGGGCCATTTCGCGAGAAGGCCCGTCTCCCGGGCGACGTCGTCCCGGTTGGGCCCCCGCCACTGGGGCCACTCCGGCGAGGGAGCGGTCGCCGCGAAGGCAAAAGCGGCCGACAGGGCAAGGATGAGGACGAAGGCGGCGGCCGGTCGTGTCAGGAGCTTGAGCATCCCAGACCTCCTTTGGAAAACCCAGCAGCAGGGCAACTTCGATCGTACATCGAGTGCTGTGAGATGCAGCTTCGGACGGCGTAACTTTTCTGTAACTCCGCCGATCCGCATCTCAGCTTGACCACATATGCACGTCATGCTATAAGACGCTCCAGCGACACAGCCTTCTCGGAAAGTCCCTCCCAGTAGCGCAGGGTTGGAAGAGCGCTCGGGACCGCTCCAGGGAAGAGGTGTCTCCAAAGTGGATATGAATAAGGAGCCGACCGTGAGCATGCATGCCCGATCCGTCCTTCGGATCTTCTTCGTTATCTTCCTCGTTTCGGCCCTCTTGACGGTTGCGGGAGCTCTGGCCGCGGCGGCGCAGCCCCTCCCCCTGTTCAGAGACGACTTTGGACCCAAGCCCCTGGGCGGACCATCGACACCCTGCTCGACAACGCGCTGGGAACGGAAGGGTATTACGGCGTGATGACCGCCAACATGCACACCGACTCCGCCAGCCACGCCGGCTCGGACGCCATCGTAAGCTCCGCCCTCACCCGGGGCGTGCCCATCGTCACCGCCCGCCAGATGCTCACCTGGCTCGACGGCCGCAACACTTCAAAATTCGGATCGATCACCTGGAGCGGCAACACCCTGACCTTCACCCTGACCGCCGCCTCCGGCTCGAACGGCCTGAGGGCGATGCTCCCCAACACCACGCCGGCCGGAACCCTCACGAGCCTCACCGTCGGAGGCAATCCGGTCACCTTCACCACGGACACCACCAAGGGCATCGCCTACGCCGTCTTCACCGCCTCCTCCGGTTCCTACGTCGCAACCTACGCGCCGTAGGGCCGTCCCCGCCGGGGGGCGGTTCGCCGCCCCCCGGTCCTTTCCTCTCGCTCCGCTCACGCAAACTGCAAACGCCTCCCCTTCGGTTCGGGAATATACCTCCCAAATTCCTTGGCAGTGTCGAGCCAGAGCTCGATAGCGCCCTGACAGTTGGCAAGCGCTTTGGCAGGCGAATCCCCATGCGCGGCACAACCGGGAAGCTCTGGTACCTCGGCGATAAACACCTGATCCTCATCGCTCCAGTAGATGATGACTTCGTATTTTTGCATCAGTCGTTACCTCCAAGCCGATACCTGAGAATCACGGAACGAACCTGCCGGGCTTGGTAAGGCTTAGCCTTTCTTCCTTCCCTCTGCAGGTTGATCAGCTGCTCAACGCCCGGCCTTACGAAGACATGATGGCCGCCTCGTACACGCTCCTGAAAGCCCAGGTCAGTGAGAAGCTTACGAAGATCATCGAAGCGGACGTTGGCGTCTGACCGTCCTTGAAGAATCCGGTAAAGAAGTGTATCCTCTCTCGGCATACCCAGATCATCGCAAGAGTGGGGTTGGCACCCAACGGGGAGGGCAAGCCATGTTCTCCCCAACACCACGTCGGCCGGAACCCTCGCGAGCCTCACTCTATGAGGCAATCCGGTCACCATCACCACGGAAACCCTCAAGGGCATCGCCTACGCCGTCTTCACCGCCTCCTCGGTTCTACGTCGCGACCTACGCGCAGTAGGGCCGTCCCCGCGCCGGAGGCGGCGCTTCCCCCGTAACTCTCCCGTTGTGTCATCTCGTGGGCACCGAAAGTCTGGATCGACCTGTCCATAGCTCGCCTTGACCTTGAAGGAGCCTGAAATCGGCAATTCACGCAAGATGATACGCTCCGCCTCTCCAGGCGATGTCGGAAAAAAGGCTCCCCCCAGGCTCAGACGTGCAAGAAGAAGTCGCCCAGCGGTGCTCCACACGAGCAATGGTTCATATAGTATCGCCGGCCTGCTGTCTTGGAATCACCGATTTTTGAGGGCAAGGATATCGAGGGCTGATGAGCCTAGCCCCTCTGCAGCGAGGTAACTCTTCGATCTCGGTCAGAACAATCAGACAGCTCTCTTCATCATCTTGCTCCTGGCCATCGAGAGACTCGACCGCCAAGGCGACGACCAAGGTCTCGCGGCCACAACTCCGGCAGGACCACTCGAAGATTCGACGACGTAAATTGGATCTGAGATCTCGCAGTACGGCGTCGTCGCTGGCATCGGGTAATCACTTAGAAAAGGGATCGAGCTGCCTCCCCTCCGGACATACCACTTTCGCACCTTCCGGATCCCATCTCGCGCCCAGCCGCTTCACTTCGTCCTTCTCTTGGTAAGGAACAACTAAGAAGACCACCTCGCCCATCGTAGACTCTCCGCCGTTATCGCTCTTGTTCGGCAACATCCACGCAATCTCGATGCCTAGGGCAGCCGCTGCCCAGGCAACCCATTGAATTCCATGGGCTCTCCCAGCCCATTAGGGCCGGGTGGAGCTACCAGCGCCATGTTACAGGTCAATCTTCCTGAACAGATCCACTAGCTCACCACGGTCGAGAGATCACAATACCTTAAGCTCCGCCCAGTCGAGGGCATACCCGAGCGCCCTTTCACTTCTCGTCTCTCTTGAGGCTGCATGCCCACCAACGCTACGCAGAGGTCAGGAGGCGCTTCGCAACAACGTGGACGTTGTGCGAAGTTGAATCCACCGAGGGTGTGAGCCCCTCGAACTCCCCAACAGGCACCGTCTTGGGGACTCCGCCTCGCCCGATGGCTGTAGTGATCTCGGCGAACGATTGCCTTGTTCAGACTATTTCCGAAGAGCCACCGAACGCGTCAACAGTAAGACTGGTCGCCGCCCCACCGGTGCAGGAAGTTCGGCCCACCAGATCTACATATTGCTTCATCGTATCGCTCGGGGCCTCGCGCCCCTCCCAGACGGTCGGATCGAACGCCGTGTCGGGGCTATCGGGCTGACGCGCATAGGCTTCTGCCGTGGCCTGCTCTTCAGCCTCCCAAAGTGCCTTCAGGATCGCCGTTCGGACGAACTCCGACCGGCGGCGAGAGCGAGCAGGAGCCACCCGCTCCAAGCGGACCGCCAATTCATCGTCTACCTCTACCAGGAGTGACTTCATAGGGACGAGTATATACTCCTCTCCTGACTTCTGCACCAGGTTAACCATGGATCTCCACCGCCTCGCCGAAGAGCGTAGCATCGCCTACCACCGCCTCATCGCCGAACGCCTGCCTTACCGGCCAGAAGTTTTGGATATGGCGCGTAGGCGCGTCGCGACGTGGTTGTCGTCCAGTTCCCATGTACCGTTCTACGCCAAGAAGTGGGCGGAGGTCTTGGCTGGCGATGTTACCTCCATCGCGGCCTTCCTTACCGAACGAAGCGAGCTTGCGATTGAGCTCCGACAGTCCACCCCGTTCGCAGGGGCCATCACGCCTCAGGAGCGCTGGAAGATCTGGCGCGAGGTTCGGGACCAGTTCGCTTCCGAGTGAGATCCGGGAGTGTTGCACACGTGCAACGGGCCAGCGTAACGCTGCACTGAGCCAATGCCACGGGCGCCAGAGCATTGCACTGGTGCAACGGGCCAGTGCCACGGGAGCCAAGCCAGTGCAACGATGCGATGAGCCAGCGCCACTGGCAACGGAGCGTTGCATGGGTGCAATGAGCCAATGCAACGGTGCAACAGACCAGCGTAACGTTGCACCGAGCCAGTGCCATGGGCGACGGACCAACGTAACGCTGCATCGGGCCAGTGCCACTGGCGCCAGAGCATTGCACTGGTGCGATGGACCAGCGTAACGCTGCAACGGAGCATTGCAGCGTTGCAACGGCGCGTTGCATACGTGCAATGGACGGGTGCAACGCTGCAACGAGCCGGTATCTCCCTTTACTCTTCCCAATCGGTCTCTGCTATCTTCTTGATGTGGCAGACCTTACTCAACCCGAAGTCTGGCTTCGTGGCCCTATCCCCGAGATTCCTCCCCTCCTGCAGCCCGTAGCTCACGCGCTTCTCCAGGCTCTGGAGGAGGTACGGAGGATCGTAGGGCCGCTCTCGATCGGCCATCTCTGGGCCCGCCGTGGTGGGGCCGCTTCCGTGGGTTTCCATGTCCGCCATGCCGCCGGGAGCCTGGATCGCCTTTTCACCTACGCTCGGGGCGAGGGGATCTCCGCGGTGCAGTTGTCGTACCTGGAAATGGAAGCGGAGCCAGGATCCCAAGCCTCCGCTCTCGTGGCAGTGTTCGAGATGCAGGTTGAACAGGCCTTGGCGCAGCTCCGGGCTACGGAGGAATCCGCTCTGCTCGAAGCGCGGGGAGTCGGCCGGCTTCAGTTGCCTTCGACGGTGATCGGGTTGCTGTTTCATGCCGCCGAGCACACGCAACGGCATGTGGGACAGATCGTTACGACCGCGAGGGTCGTGCAGGGCCAAACTTAGCCAGCACCACCGCCACCCCCAGGATCACCAGCATCGCCCCGATCACGATCCGGATCGTAAAGGGCTCGTCCAGGAACAGAGTTCCCACGGCGACGGCGATGACGGGGGTGATGTAGTTGATGAGCGACATGTTGGTCGCCGTCTGATGCTTGAGGAGCCAGAAGTAGAGGGTGAAGGGGAGCGCGGAGCCGCAGAGGGCGAGGTAGAAGAGGGCGAGGAGCGAAGTGGTGTTGAAGGTGACGGGGCGGCCCGCGTCGAGGAAGAACGACAGGATTGCCATGAGGACCGCGGTCATGCCCATGGGCACGGCGGCGGTCAGCATCGGGTGGATGCCGGAGCCCCAGCGCTTGATGGCCACGCCTCCCAGGGCCGCCGAGAGGGGGGCGATCAACAGGATGGCGGCGGCCGTGGCCACTTTCGTGCCGCCGAGGGCCTGGAAGTCTTCCGAGAAGATGACGGCGACTCCGGCGAAGCCGGCGAGGGTCCCCACGATCCCCTTGGCTCCCAATCGTTCCCCAGGCAAAACGAAATGGGCGATGACGGCCGTCAGAAGCGGAAAGGTGGCGAAGAGCACCGCGGCGAGCCCCGAGGGGACCCACTGCTCGGCCCAGTAAAGAATTCCGTAGGGGATGGAAAACGTGAGGAGGGCGTTGGCGCACAGCAGCCGCCATTCCTTCGCCCGGCGGGGCCAGGTGACGCCGAAGAGGGGCGTCAGGGCGAGCAGGACCGTGGAGGCGATGCCGAAACGCAGGGCCACGCCGGTGAACGGCGGGATGCCCCGCAGGCCGACGCTGATCACGGCCCAGGTGGTGCCCCAGATCAGGATCAGCGCGGTGAGCGAAGCCCAGGTGAGTGCGCGGGTGGGTTTCACGGAAAGGGGCGGCCGGGCCGGGCCGCAGGGCGGCCACGCAGGGCCGCCCCTACATTAGGGATAGATCTTGTACAGCATGCGGGGGTAGGGAATGGTCTCACGAAGGTGCGTCAGGCCCGTCATCCACGCCACGAAGCGCTCGATGCCCATACCGAAGCCACTGTGGGGGAAGGAACCGTATTTCCGCACGTCAAGATACCACTGAAAGGCTTCGACCGGCAGGTTGTGCTGCTGGATGCGCGAGAGCAGGAGGTCGTGGTCGTGGATCCTCTGGCTGCCGCCGATGATCTCGCCGTACCCCTCGGGCGCCAGGAGGTCGAGGCCCAGCACGACTTCCGGGTTCTCCGGGTCGGGCTGCATGTAGAAGGCCTTGAAGGAAGCCGGGAACCTGGTGACCATGACGGGCTTGTCGAACTGGCTGGCGAGGATGGTCTCCTCGTCGCCGCCGAAGTCGTCGCCCCACTGGATGGGATTGCCGTGGTCGTTGAGGATCTTGACCGCCTCGGTGTAGGTGATGCGCGGGAAGGGCGGCACCACGGCTTCGAGCTTGGCCCGGTCGCGCTCCAGGACCTTCAAGTCTTCCTTGTTCCGGTCGAGGACGCGGGAGACGAGGGAGCCCACGAAGTCCTCGGCGAGCTTGCAGAGACCCTCGAATTCCAGGAAGGCGACCTCGGGCTCCACCATCCAGAACTCCATGAGGTGGCGGCGGGTCTTGGACTTCTCGGCGCGGAAGGTCGGGCCGAAGCAGTAGACCTTGCCGAGGGCCGCGGCGGCGGGCTCGAGGTAGAGCTGGCCGGACTGGGAGAGATAGGCCTTGTCGCCGAAGTAGTTGGTTTCGAAGAGGTTGGAGGTCCCCTCGCAGGCCGCCGGAGTGAGGATGGGCGAGTCGATGAGCGTGAAGTCGCGCTCGTAGAAGAAGTCGCGGATCCCCTGCTCGACCTCGCTCCGCACCCGCAGGGCCGAGCGCTGGCGGCTGGAGCGGAGCCAGAGGTGGCGGTGCTCCATGAGGAACGCCGTGCCGTGCTCCTTGGGGGTGATCGGGTAGTCCTGGGTGAGGTGGACGATCTCGAACCCGGAGCAGCCGATCTCGACGCCGGAGGGCGAGCGCTTGTCTTCCTTGACGGTACCGCGGACGCGGACGGTGGATTCCTGGGTGACGCTCTCGATCTTCTCCCAGTCGGCGTCGGAGACGTCTTTGCGGCCCGCGACGGCCTGGACGGTGCCGCCGGTCGTGCGCACCTGGAGGAAGGCGATCTTGCCGCTGGAGCGCTTGTTGTCAATCCATCCCGACAGCACGACCTCCTGGCCGACGTTGTGGGACAGCTCTCGTATTGAAGTGACGGGTATGGGCTCGCTCATGGGGGCGGGATTGTACTCTAGAATGAGGCCGCGTTGCCCAGGCGACCTCACCCCAACCCCTCTCCTAAAGGAGAGGGGCTTTAAGTCTCTCCCTCTCCTTTAGGAGAGGGAGCCGGAGGGTGAGGTCATCGGGGCGGAGACGGTGCGTGATCACGGCGTCCCCTCCGCCTCCGGCAGCTTCGCCAGGGCATCCGACGCCGCGCGCTGTTCCGCGAGCTTCTTGCTCGGTCCCTCTCCCCTCCCCCCACACTCGCCGGCCAGCCAGCATTCCACGATGAAGATCTTGTTGTGGTCGGGTCCGGAGGAGCCGGTCAGGCGATAGTCGGGGAGGTCCCAGCCGAGGGCCTGGGCGACTTCCTGAAGCTGGGTCTTGGAGTCGGCGGAGGCGAGGGCGATACCGGGGCGGTCTTCGTAGGCGTTCTCCAGCATGGGCAGGATGGCCTTGCGCGCCACTTCGATGCCGCCATCGAGGTAGAGGGCGCCGAAGACGGCCTCCATGGAATCGGCCAGGAGCGAGGATTTTTCACGGCCTCCCGAGCGGTCCTCCCCCACTCCGATGCGGAGGGAGTCTCCCAGGCTCAGCTCCCGGGCATGCTTGGCCAGGGTGTCGCGGCTGACGAGCTGAGCCTTCATCTTGGACAGCTCGCCTTCCGGCAGCTCGGGGTGTTCCCGGTAGAGCCACTCGGCGGTGACGAGCCCGAGAACGGAGTCGCCCAGGAACTCCAGCCGCTCGTAATGCTCGGGGATTCCCAGCTCGTTGGCATAGGACCGGTGCGTCAGGGGAAGCTCCAGAAGGTCCAGCCGCTTGAAGCGGTGCCCCAGGCGCTTTTCGATGGGGGTCGTGTCTCGGCGGCCGAACGGCATAGGGGGGAATGGTAGCAGGGTGCTCGCCGGGGCTCCACGGCAAGGCCTGTCTGGCTTATACGGTAACCTGCTCCTGGTTTCTGAGCCCGGAGGGCGCCATACCCCTAGCCCCGGGTGTGAACCCGGGGTGGCGGGGCCGCCGCCCCGCCCAGGGCTTACGGCCTGGGCTACGATCTGGCGCCCTCCGGGCTCAGAAACCAGGAAGAATTGAGTAAAGCCGAAATAGCCTACCGCCGTCCGAACCGCCGTTCCAGATCCGAATCCGTCATCTGCAGCACGATCGGCCTGCCATGGGGGCAGGCGTAGGGCTGCTCGGCCGTGAACAGCTCGGCGACCAGGGCTTCCATCTCGGGGGCGGAGAGCGGGTGGTGCATCTTGACGGCCGCCTTGCAGGCCATGCTGGCGGCCAGGGATTCGAGGATCTCCCGGCGTGAGATCCGCCGCTCCCCGCGTGCCGTCGCCCGAATCGGCGGCCAGAGCTGCGCAGCAGGCTCTCGGCTCCGTCGGAGGACGAGACGGCGGGGACCGAGGTGAGCGCCAGGGTGTTGCCGGAGAGGGCGGTCACCCCGAAGCCGTGCTCGTCCAGGCCGGGTGCGAGCTCCAGGAGGCGAAGGCGCTCGGAGGGCGACAGATCGAGGAGGACCGGGCTCAGCAGATGCTGCACGGGGGCGCGCTCGGCGGCCAGGGCGCGGCGCAGACGCTCGTAGAGGAGGCGCTCGTGGGCCACGTGCTGGTCGATGAGATAGAGGCCGTCCGGCCCTTCGAGCAGGATCAAGCGTCCCCTTGTACTGTCCGAGGAGACGGAAGGGGCGGGCCTCTCCACTCCGTCCGGACAGGGGGACGATCGGACGCTCGACGGGCGTGTAGGAGGGCGTCGCGAGACGCGCGGGAGCGGCGGACAGCTCGGCAGTGCCGGCAGGAATCTCCCCTGAACGAAGCTCGTCACGGCACGGAGGGCCGGGTCTCGCCCAGTCCCTGCCAGACAAAGGGAACGTAGGGCTCGGAGGCGGGCGGGCGGAGCGGGGCTGCTTCCTCCCCTCGGGCGCGCTCCAGGGCACGGCGGAGGGCGTCGTAGATCCGGTCCAGAAGGCCGGGATCGCGGAAGCGCACTTCCGCCTTCTGGGGATGGACGTTGACGTCCACGTCCTCCGGCGGCACGTCGAGAAAGAGGAACAGGGCCGGGAAAATCCTCGGTCCGCCACTCGTCGCGCACGGCGCGGTAGAAGGTGGCGAGCACGGCACGGTCGCGGATCAGGCGGCGGTTGACGTAGACGAACTGGCGCCGGCCGCGCGCCGTCTTGGGCGTCGCCCACGAAGCCCCAGACCGCCTCGTCCTCACGCCCTCCGTAGGCGGGATTCTCGGGGATCTCCACGAGCTGTTTCGCCAGCTCGAGGCCGAAGATCTGGCCGATGCGCTCGCGCGGGCCGACCTCCGCCGGCCGCCGGCAGGGCGTCCAGCAGCTCCCGCTCTTCGTGGAAGACCTGGAAGCGCACGTCCGGCCGGGCGAGGGCATAGCCCTGGACGACCTCCAGGCAGCGGCGCAGCTCGGTCTCGGGGGCTTTGAGGAACTTCCGCCGGGCGGGCACGTTGAAGAAGAGCGAACGGACGTCGAGCGTGGTGCCCCGGGGCCGGGCGAACGGCTCGGCCACCCGCACCCGCCCGCCCTCGATCGCACACGCGGTGGCCGTCGCCCGGCTGCTCGGCGGTGGTCAGCTCGACGCGGGCCACGGCGGCGATGGTGGCCAGGGCCTCGCCCCGGAATCCCAGGGTGGCGACCCGCTCCAGGTCGTCGAAGCTGCGCGATCTTGCTGGTGGCGTGGCGGTCGAAGGCGAGAAGAGCGTCGTCCCGCCCCATCCCGCACGCCGTCGTCGATCACCTCGATCAGCGCCTTGCCGCCGCTCTCCAGCCGGATCTCCAGATGCGTGGCCCCCGCGTCCAGGGCGTTCTCGACCAGCTCCTTGACCACGGACGCCGGGCGCTCCACCACCTCACCGGCGGCGATCTGGCTGACGAGGTGGTCGGGGAGGAGGTGGATGCGGGACACGCGCCGGATTGTACAGGGATGAGAAAGAAGTCGCCGCGAGACGTCAAGGGCGGCCGCAAGCCGCCCCATCAAAGAACGTGCGGCTCACTTCTCCTTCTCGCCGTCCTCCTGCTTCCAGGTGAACGACTCCACGGCGGCGCTGCTGGTGCCGCCCTCGCGGCCGTAGTCGTACTCCCCCGCTTCCGGGTTCTCCACGGGCTCTTCGCCCGCGTGGGAGCCCTCGATGTGCATGGCCTTCTCTTCGGGGCTCAGCTCGCTGCCTTCGGAGTCTCCGCTGCCTTCGGCGCCGTATTCGTAGCTCTTCTCGGCATCCTTGCCGTGGCTGCCGTGGTAGATGTCTTCGCTGTAGCCGTAGCTCTTTTCAGAATCGTCCATGGGGTAGGTCTCCTTTGTACAGGTAGAGACTGCAAGGAGCGGGCCTGGGGACGGCCGGGGCGGCCGTCCCCATACCGAGCGTGGGTCAGCTTTTGAGAGCCGACGCGAGGGCAGCCTCGGCGGTGGCGAGAGGATGAGGCTCAGCCTTCTCCGTCTGCTCCCCCTTGCCGCCAACGCCGTGCAGAAGGCTCGCCTGCGCGGCGGCCAGGCGGGCGATGGGCACCCGGTAGGGCGAGCAGGAGACGTAGTCGAGCCCCACCCGCTCGAAGAAGTCGATCGACTGGGGATCGCCGCCGTGCTCGCCGCAGACGCCCAGGTGGAGATCCGCGCGGGTGGCGCGGCCTCGCTCGCAGGCGATCCGGACGAGCTGGCCGCACGCCTTCCTCGTCGATGCGCTGGAAGGGATCCCACGGCAGGATCTTCTGCTCCACGTACGGCGGGCAGGAACCGGCCGGCGTCGTCGCGCGAGTAGCCGTAGGTCATCTGGGTCAGGTCGTTGGTGCCGAAGGAGAAGAAGTCGGCGTGGCGGGCGATCTTGTCGGCCACCAGGGCGGCCCGGGGGACCTCGATCATGGTGCCGATCGAGGATGGCGAGCTCCATCCCCTCCTCCGCGCAGAACCCGCTCGCATGACGGCCACGGTCATCTGCCGCAGGCGGATCATCTCCTGCTCGGTGCCGACCAGGGGGACATGATCTCGGGCCGCACGTCGTCTCCCGGCCCGCTTGCGGACGCAGGCGGCGCGCACGATGGCCTCGACCTGCATCTCGTAGATCGTCGGGCACGGTGAGTCCCGAGACGGCAGCCGCGCAGGCCGAGCATGGGGTTGGCTTCCGCCAGAACCTCGGCGCGCGCCTTGACGTCGGCGGCGTCGATCCCCATCTGCTCGGCCAGAACGCGGAGTGCCTTCTCTCCGTGAGGCAGGAACTCGTGGAGCGGCGGATCGAGCAGGCGGACGGTGATGGGCAGGCCGTTCAGGGCTGCGAAGATCCCTTCGAAGTCCTTCTGCTGCATGGGCAGGAGCTTGGCCAGGGCCGTCGCGCGCTCGGTGTCGTCGTCATTGGCCAGGATCATCTGGCGCACCCAGGGGATGCGCTCGTCGTCGAAGAACATGTGCTCGGTGCGGCAGAGGCCGATCCCCTGGGCGCCCAGGGCGCGCGGCCACGGTGGCGTCGTGCGGAGTGTCGGCGTTGGCGCGGATGCGCAGGCGGCGCTCGGCGTCGGCCCATTCGAGGAGCTTCGAGGAACCCCTTGGAGGCCGGCGAAGAGGGCGCGCCGTCGAGCAGCACGCGCAGCACCTCGGAGGGGCGGGTCGGCGAGAGCCCCGGCGAGCACCTCGCCGGACGTGCCGTCGATCGACAGCTCGTCGCCCTCGTGGAAGACCTTGCCGTCGACCCGCACCTCGCCCGCGTGCTCGTCGACCTCCAGGTCGCCCGCGCCCACGATGCAGGGCTTGCCCATGCCGCGGGCCACCACGGCGGCGTGCGAGGTCATGCCGCCGCGGGAGGTGAGGATGCCGGCGGAAGCATGCATGCCCACGATGTCCTCGGGCGAGGTCTCGGCGCGCACCAGAGTACGGAAACATCACGGCCCGGAGGCGGCCATCTCGGCGGCCCGTTCGGCCGTGAGGGCGATCCGGCCCGAAGCCGCGCCGGGGCCGGCGGGCAGGCCCTGGGCGAGCAGGTGGCCGGCGGTGATGGCCTTCTTCTTCTGCTCGAGGTCGAACTCCGGCGCCAGCATCTGGGCCAGCTGGTCGGGCTTGACGCGGTCGGGCGACAGGGCCTCGCGGGGCTCGATCAGCCCCTCTTCCACCAGCTCGACGGCGATGCGCACGGCGGCCGGGCCGGTGCGCTTGCCGCCGCGGGTCTGGAGCATGTAGAGCTTGCCGTGCTGGATGGTGAACTCCACGTCCTGCATGTCGCGGAAGTGATGCTCGAGCCGGGCGCAGACCGCTTCGAGGCCTCGCGGTGAGCCTCGGGGAAGTCGGCGCCCAGGCCGTCGTTGCCGTCCGTGGCCGCACGATGTCCTTGGGGCGTGCGGATGCCGGCCACCACGTCCTCGCCCTGGGCGTTGATGAGGTACTCGCCGAACACCCGCCGCTCGCCGGTCGCCGGGTTGCGGGTGAAGGCCACGCCGGTCGCGCAGTCGGAGCCGCGGTTGCCGAAGACCATGGACTGCACGTTGACCGCCGTGCCCAGGAGGCCGGTGATCTTTTCCAGCCGCCGGTACTCGCGGGCCCGCGGATTGTTCCAGCTCTCGAACACGGCGCGGATGGAGCCCCAGAGCTGTTCCTTGGGGTCCTGGGGAAAGGGCGTGCCGCTCTTCTCGGCGATGAGGCGCTTGAAGTCCGCCACGACGCCGCGCAGCGACTCCGGCGTCAGCTCGAAGTCGTTGGTGGCGCCCTGCCGCTTGCGGGCGTCGCCCAGGATCTGCTCGAAGTCGTGATGGGGGACGTTCAGCACCACGTCGCCATACATGGTGAGGAGGCGGCGGTAGGCGTCCAGCACGAAGCGCTCGTCCACGCCCCTGGCGATCAGCGCCTCGACCAGGGAGTCCGAGAGGCCGAGGTTGAGGACGGTGTCCATCATCCCCGGCATGGAGCGGGCGGCGCCCGACCGTACGGAGACCAGGAGAGGATCGTCGGCGTCGCCGAAACGCTGGCCCGTCCGCTCTTGCAGCAGGGCGAGGTGCTGCTCCACCTCCGCTTCCAGCTCTGGCGGATAGGCGCCGTCATGCTCCTGGAAGTACGCGCAGACCTCGGTCGTGATCGTGAACCCCGGCGGCACCGGGATGCCGAGCCGGCTCATCTCGGCCAGCCCCGCGCCCTTGCCCCCCAGCAGGTTCTTCTGGGAACCCTCCCCCTCCGCTCCACCCGCTCCGAATGCGTAGACGTGCTTGGCAGCCATGTCGTCTCCTTCCGGCCTCTTGGTACGGGACCTGTCGAACCGGGGCAAGTCTATGGCAGCCGGGCCGGCTGAGGCACTACCCGCAAAAACTACCCGAAAAGAGGGGGAGGTCGACCTCCCGTTCCTCTTCCTGGAGAGGAACGGGCGGCCACTGGCGATAACGGCTCAGGTCAGGCTCAGGGGGTCAGCTCGAGCTCCGCCACGATCGGCAGGTGGTCGCTCGCCACGCGGGCGACCTGCATGCGGCAGGAGTGGACGGAGACCAGATTCAGGGGGCCGCGGAAGTAGATGCGGTCGAGCCCTCCCTGCGGGGAGAAGGAGGGGTAGGTGGGGATGCACTTGTAGGGCCCCCGCTTGCGCTCCGTGGCGCAGCCGAAGCCAAGGCCGTTCTTGAAGTCGGGCAGCAGGAGCGAGCGCCAGTCGTTGAAGTCGCCGGCCACCAGCACCGGCGTCTCGCTCTCCACGCGTGTGAATTCCGCCGAGCGTTTGAGCAGGTCGATCTGTTTTTTCCGTTCGCGGGCCGAGAGCCCGAGGTGGAGGTTGAAGACTTCCAGGTGGCCGGTGCCGTTCAAGTCCAGCGTCGTGTGCTGGCAGCCGCGCCGGATCCAGCTCTCGTCCAGCGAGAGGTCGATGTTCCGCTCGCGCAGAATGGGAAAGCGGCTGAGGGTGGCGTTGCCGTAGCGCCCCTTCTTCAGGCTGACGTTGTGGCCCAGGGCGAAGTGCGGGATAGCCGGCCGTCTCGGCCAGCTCCTTGGCGAGGTTCAGCTCCCGCGAGCGGGGCGCTCCCTCGTCCACCTCCTGAAGCATGACGACGTCCGCGTCGTAATGGCGCAGGATCTCGACGATGCGCTCCGGCCGGAACCGGCGGTCGACTCCGATGGCTCGATGGATGTTGTAGGTGATGACTCGCAGATGCAAACCGTTGGCTCCCCGCTCCTGAACCTCGATCCCGTTCGTTTTCTTCCAGCTCGAAGGCCTGAGGACGGACCACGGCCTCTTCACAGGCTCTGGATTCACAGGCTCTGGAGTCAGAGGATCTGGAATCAGAGGATCTGGATATAGTAGGCGCGTGCCGCCCGTACTCACCATCGGCCATTCCACTCGTCCCATCGAAGACCTTCTCTCCCTCCTCACCGAGAACGGCGTTCAGGTGCTCACCGACGTCCGGCGCTTCCCCGCCTCCCGGCGACATCCCCAGTTCGCCCGCGACATGCTGGCAGCCTCCCTGACAGAAAACGGCATCCGGTACGTCCATGAGCCGGACTTGGGAGGCCGCCGCGCCGTCCGTCCCGGCTCCCCCCACACCGCCTGGCGGGTGGAAGCCTTCCGGGGGTACGCGGACCACATGGAAACCCCGGAATTCAACGCCGCCCTGGGGCGGCTCGTCGAGCGCGCCGCCCACGAGACCGTTGCCATCCTCTGCGCCGAAGCCGTCCCCTGGCGCTGCCACCGCCGCCTCATCTCGGACGCCCTGGTGACCCGTGGCCTTACCGTATTGCACATCCTGGGCCCGGGCCGTGCCAATCCGCACGAGCTCGATCCCAACGCCCGAATCCTCCCGGACGGCCGGCTTCTCTACGCCGGTCCGGAGGACCCTCAGCAGCCCTTGTTCGAAGTAGCAAGGATCAACCCTAAAACCGAAGACAATCCCAAAGACGACACCGGAGACAACCGATGAGCATCAGCCAAGCCCTTCTGCCCGAGCTCGACCAGGAAATGGCCGGCACCCGCAAGACCCTCGAGCGCGTGCCGATGGACAAGTACGATTGGACGCCCCACACCAAGTCCTTCAACATGGGGAAGCTCGCCACCCACGTGGCCCATCTGCCCGCCTGGGCGCACGTGACCCTCTCGACGGACCAGCTCGACTTCGCCGAGCCGTTCGAACAGCCCACTCCGAAGACCAACGAGGAGCTCCTGGCCCTGTTCGACCAGACCTCCGCCGAGGCCCGCAGCGCCATCGCCAACGCCAGCGACGAGGAATTCATGAAGCCCTGGACGCTCCGCCAGGGGGAGAAGATCTTCTTCACCCTGCCGAAAGTCGCCGTCATCCGCGGCATGGTGATGAACCACATCATTCACCACCGTGCGCAGCTCACGGTATACCTGCGCCTGAACGACGTCCCCGTGCCCGGCCTCTACGGGCCGTCGGCGGACGAAAACCTCTTCGGATAGGCGTTCTGCCCCCCCAACCCCTCTCCGGACGGAGAGGGGTTGGGATATACTGACGCCCATGCAAGGTTCAGGTCGTAGCCGGGATGGTCTCGAAAAGGTCTCTTCCCTTTATTTTTTCCCCGATCAGAAAATCACCGAGCCGGAGGCCCTCCACCTCCTCCACCAGGGGACCCGCGAGCAAAGGGCCTGGGTCATCTCCCACTTGCTGCGCTACGCGCAATGGGATGACATCTGGAACTACGTGACGCGCGAGGAGGTCAAGGAGATCTTCCCCGACCTCGACCTCCCCGAAAATCTGCGCCAGGCCTGGGGCCGGATGCTCAAGGTCGAAGCCCCGGTCGCGTAGGCCCTCACCTCCCCGGCCCTCCTCTCCCGGCCCGCCGCCCTCCCGTCCAGGGAGAGGAGGGAGAAGGAAGACGAAAGACAGAAAGATTTTAGACTTCCTTTTCCCCTCTCCCCGGCAGGGGCGGGCGGAGGGATGGGAGAGGGGCAGGGGTGAGGGCCTAGCGGTCCCCGCCCATCAGGATCGTCCCCAGCCCGCCGAGGGCCGAGCCCTCGTTTTTGTTGCTCGGAATCGCCGAGAGCACCTGCCGGGCGAGGCGCTTGAAGGGGAGCGACTGGATCCAGATCGTCCCCGGTCCCGTCAGGGCCGCATAGAACAGCCCTTCCCCACCGAAGAACGCCGTCTTGATCCCCGAGACCATCTGGATGTCGTAGGTCACCGTGGTCTCGAAGGCCACGAGGCAGCCGGTGTCCACCCGCAGCGTCTCGCCCGGCCCCAGGGTGCGCGAGAGGATGGTGCCGCCCGAGTGCAGGAAGGCGAGTCCGTCTCCTTCCAGCTTCTGGAGGATGAACCCCTCGCCGCCGAAGAGGCCCGAGCCCAGCCGGCGGTTGAGCGCGATCCCCACGGAGATGCCGCGGGCGGCGCAGAGGAAGGCGTCCTTCTCGCACAGCAGCCGGCCGCCGTGCTGGCGCAGGTCGACGGGGATGATCTTCCCTGGATAGGGTGCCGCGAAGGCCACCTTCTGCCGGCCCGCCCCGTTGTTGCCGAACACGGTCATGAACAGCGACTCACCGGTGAGCACCCGCTTGCCGGCCGAGAGGAGCTTGCCCATGAGCCCGCCCTGCTCGGCGCCGGAGCCGTCGCCGAAGATGGTCTCCATCTGGATCCCGGGGTCCATGTACATGAACGCGCCGGCCTCCGCGATGCAGGCCTCGCCCGGATCGAGCGTCACCTCCACGTACTGGAGATCCTCACCGAACAGCTCGTAGTCGATCTCGTGCGCGCGCATCTGGGTCCCCAGGCCAGGGCCCGCGCCGGCGCCCACCCCGGGAGGAGGCGGCGGCGGCGCGGCGCCGAAAGCGCCCGAAAACTCGGGCGCGGCCGTGACCGGCAGCCAGTTGGCCATCCCCTGGGTGAAGACGTGGGCGTCGCGCCCGAACCGGCCGCTCTGGATGCCGGCCAGAATCTCGTCCCGGCTCATGGGACCTTGCTGCTGGCCACCGACGGCCACGTACCAGGTTTTATCGCTCATGCTGCCTCCCTTTCTTCTCAGTCTCGTCAGAATACAAACCGCTGATTATTCTACCCAGCGCAGGGCCACGATCTGGGTCTGCTGAAGGAACACGAAGTTGTCGTCCGAGATCAGCACCAGCGTCCGCGAGCCGTCCGCCAGCCGGGGGCCGAACGCCAGCCCCTCGAGGTTGTCCGGCAGGAAGCCCGCGCGGGCGAAGTCGTAGACCAGCGTCTTGCGCACCGGCGTGTAGCTCTGCCCCACCAGGGATTCGAGGCCGGAGACGTCCGTCGCCCCCGCCGTCGAGACGAAGTAGAGCTGGATCTTCATCCCCCGCCCTTCCACGTACTCTCGCTCCAACGCCAGAAAGTCGCCGTTTGGAAGCGCGAGCAGCTCCGCCAAGCCGCGGACCGAAAATCCGGTCCCTGGCTGCACGATGGGGTCGACCGTGTAAACGAGCTGGGTGCCCGGCACGAACGCGTCTCCCCGCCGGTCGAAGCGCAGGAGCCGGACGGGGCTCGGCCGTTCCTTTTCGTCCGGGGCGTCCTGCTGGAGCGCCCGCTCGTTGGCCGTCCATAGTGCCTGACCATCCGGCGCGAGAGTCAGGCTCTCGAAGCCCTGGTTCCCCCGGATGCCGGTCCCCTTTCCGGCCCGGAAGAGAGATGGCACCGGCAGCTCGCCCACGAGCTTCCCCGCGGGGGAGAGCTCGCGGACGGAAGGCTCGGTCTCCGAGGAGACGAGAAGGTTGCCGGAGGGCAGGAGCGCGATCCCCTCGCCGTCGAAATTCTTGCCGTTGAACCCTTCGAGGCGGATCGCCTCCCGCGCCACGGGCCGCCCCGCCACGCCGGCCGTGGCGCCGTTCTCGCCGACGGTGAAGGCGAGGCGCAGGACGCGGGCCGGGGTGTCCCGCTCGTTGTCCACCACCGCCAGCCAGGTGCCGTCCGGCGCGGGCACGATCCCGGAAAGGCCGCCGGCCCGAAAGCCGTCCACGCGGTCGCGGAAGGGGACCACGAGAGGGCGGGTGCCCAGAAGAGACAGCTTGGGGATCGGGACTGCTTCCTTGGGCGGCGCGTTCCGGGCGCAGGCCAGGGCGAGAAGGAGAAAGGCGGCGGCTTTCCAGGAGACCGGCCGGAAGCGCTTCATGGCTTCGGCACGAAGGTCACCTCGAACATCTTCGGCCAGAGCTTGCCGGTGATGAGGAAGGTCTTCTTCACCGGGTCCCACGCGATGCCGTTGAGCACCTCGGCCCCCGCCGAGCGCTCCTGCTCGGTGAGCAGGCCCGAGGCGTCGATGACGGCCGTGACCTTGCCGCTGTCCGGATCGATCTTCAGGATGTCATCCGTCTGCCAGACGTTCGAGTAGATCGCCCCGCCCACGCACTCCAGCTCGTTCAGCTGGCCGACGGGGCGCCCGGAGAGGGTGACCTGGACCTGCCCCAGCAGGGCGAGCGTCTTGGGGTCCCGAAACGACAGCCGGTCCGAGCCGTCCGTCATCACCAGCCGGGTGCCGTCCGAGCAGAGCCCCCACCCCTCGCCGTCGTACCGCAGCTCCTCCGTCTTGGAGAAGTCGGAGAGCTTGTAGACGAACGCCTTCTGCTCCTGCCAGGTGAGCTGGATCAGCCGGTCCCCCACCAGCGCCAGCCCCTCGGCGAAGTACGACTGGGGGACGTCCACCTTGCGCTTCACCGTCCCCTTGCCCGGATCCACCTCCCGCAGGCTGGACTGGCCATAGAGGCCCGTGCTCTCGAACAGCCGTCCGCCCTGGATCAACAACCCCTGGGTGTACGCCGCCGGATCATGCGGGCGCGTGGAGACGATCTTCACCCCCAGCCGCTCCGGAGCGTCCGGAGCGGTGGCCGGTGCCGCCGCCTGCACGGCCGCCGGGGCGGGCCGCTCGGGGGCAGGCGTGGCGGAACGGTGGAGCCAGAACGCGGCGACGGTGATGAGAAGCGCGGCCATGACCACGATTATGGGCCATCGGCGGGGCCGTGAGGCGGCCGCCACGGCCTTGCGCGGTGGTTGGAATCGTTTATGGGACATAGGCCCTCACCCGCCCCAAGAACATCCCTCCAGATCCTCCCCCCATCCGCCCCCCCGATCGGCTGCCCCGGAGGCGGCATGGGCGCCGCCGGGCGCTTCGCGGGATCGGCGGGCCCTTCGCGGTCCAGGTGGCGGCTGATCTCGCGGGCGAGGAAGGACCGGTTGGCGGACTCGGGATCGTCGCCCGAGCCGCGCCCCAGCTTCTTGGCCAGCGATTCGAGCTCCGCGTCCACCCGCGACCGCACCCCCGGCGTGGCATCGGGATCGCTCGACAGGCCGATCAGCCGGCGCACCACCACCGACTGCACGGTCCGGCGCAGCTCGGCGCAGCCGGTCGGACTTCGGAGCGGCGCCGCCGAAGGCCTTCTCCTCCAGGGCGTCCATCACCTCTTCGAGACCCGGCAGCGAGGCGTTGCGGCGGTGGAAGTCCACCAGCCGGGCCGTGCGTTCCGGGTTCAGCAGCAACCGCACCGCCATGTCCGACGCCGTGGCCGCGGCCGAGAGGGGGTCGAACGTCAGCCCCGTCCGGCCGGCGAACATCTCCGCGTTCGGCTTGTACTCGGACGGGCGCGGCAGGAGCAGCGAGATCGTGGATTCCGGCAGGTCCAGCGTCTCCGGCGCCAGAAGCTCCAGAATCGCCGCCAGCGCCTGCCGCTGGCGCCTCGCCGTCCACCGGCTTCGAGGCCGGCTGGCCGTCGCCCCGCAGGGCGTAGGTGTACTGGAGCCCGCCCACCACCTTCGCCGCCGCTTCGAGCTGGTAGCGGTGATGGAAGTAGACGGGCACCAGCACCTCGTTGAGCAGAGCCAGCGGCTGGCCGGGCGCCACGTTGTGCTCGCCGAAATTGTTGAGGCCGATCCGGCGCACCGCCAGGGCGTTTCTCAGCCCCTCGGCGGCGTTCGGCCCGTTGTCCCACAAGTGGGCGAGCGGGCTCGCCGACCCTTCGGGCCGGGCGTCCTCGTCGGTCAGGTAGACCAGGCCGCGCGAGAGACCGTCCTCGATGACCCCGCCGAGCGCCTTCTTCTCGTCCGTCCCCGGGGGAAATTCGCCGTAGGCGTAGCGGATGGCCTGCACGTCCCACTCCCCCACGCCCACCGCGTAGGTCTTGGAGAAGTCGAGCTTGCCGTCCGGGGTCACCCCCACCAGCGGCGCCGGGTAGTCCATCACCGAGGCGCGCCCATACGTGGACGCCGCGAAGTTGTGGGAAAGCCCCAGGCTGTGCCCCACCTCGTGCGCCGCGAGCTGGCGGATGCGGGCGAGAGCCAGCTGCACCGGATCGTCCGGCGCCCCCGTGCCCGACTTCTCCGTCCCCGCGAGACCCTCGAAAATCAACCGGTCCTGGCGCACCCGCAGCGAGCCCAGCGATCACGTGCCCCTTGATCATCTCCCCGGTGCGCGGATCCGTGACGCCGCCGCCGTACGACCAGCCGCGCGTCGAGCGGTGCACCCACTGGACGATGTTGTAGCGCGCATCGAGCGGATGCGCCCCCGGCGGCAGCACCTTCACCTCAAAGGCGTCGATGAACCCCGCCTTGTCGAACGCCTCCTTCCACCAGCCCGCCCCCTCCATCAAGGCGCTCCGCACCGGCTCCGGCGCGCCGGAATCGACGTAGTAGACGAGCGGCTCCTTGACCTTCGAACGGGCCGCCGTGGGGTCCACCTTCTCCAGCCGGTGGCGCACCAGGTACCGTGTATCGATGGGAGCGGCGAGCGGCGCCGCGTAGTTCAGGAAATCCACCGCGAACGAGCCCGAGCGCGGATCGAACGCCCGGGGCTTGTAGCCGCCCTCCGGAAGGCGCAGAAACGAATGGTGCTGCACCAGCGTCACCGAGCCCGCCGTGGGGGCCGTCTGCCGCACCAGCGGGCCCGGCTCGGACGACTGGTACGTGAGGATCGCCTCGAGCTCCAGGTTCTCCGGAAAGGCCAGGCAGTTCTCCAGGTCCACCACGCTCCGCGCCGCGTCCAGCGTCCAGGTCCCCTGCTCCGCCGCCTTCATCCGCGCCGACGATCTCATGGGCGTCGCGCACCAGGAAGGGCGTGAAGTCCACCAGCGCCCGCCCGTCCGGATCAGCGGCCGTGATCTCCCCGGCCCACAGGATCGACGACGCGAACGACTCGCGCACCGCCTGCCGCTCGGCGGCGTCGTCCGACAGGGCGCGGAACCTGAGATTCGGCTGCTCCACCAGCACCCGGCCTCCCACCCGCCGCAGGGTCACCAGCCGCGTATCGCTGATCTGGCCGCGGTCGAGCCCCACGGGATTGGAACCCAGCCCCGTGAGCAACCCCTCCGTGTACAGGAAGCTCGCCACCTCGCCCCCCTTGCCCGTCGCCGGGGGGACCTCCAGCCAGATCTTTCCCCTCTGCCGGTCCACGTAGAAATTCAGCAGCCCCTTCTTCCTGTCGAACCCCGTCGTGGCCTTGGCCACGGTGGGCAAAGGACCGGACGGAGCGGCGGCGGGCTTCGCCGCCCTCCCCCGGAGGCCCCTGAGGAGCCGCGGCCAGAGGGGAAATCCAGAGTAGGTTGGCGAGGAGACTTGCGGAAATCAGAGTATTCGAGAGTAGTTTCATCAGGTTTCCTGTCGTTCGTGAGGCTCGCGCGGAGCCCGGGAAGTCTACCGCGTCCTGGCTTCGGCTAAACTAGATCCGGCCGAAGAGGATATGAAGAGGAGACCATCATGCCGTCAGCCCTACCCGTAGCGCCCCTCTATCCTCACGTCAACTTCGACGTGAACGGGGTTCCCATTCTCGCCGGAACGACCATGAAGGTCGTCGAGCTGGTGATGGCGCAGGAGGAGCTCACGGCTGGAGCCCGGAAGAGATCTACTTCCAGCACCCCTACCTCTCGCTGAGTCAAATCTATTCCGCCCTGGCCTTCTATTGGGATCATCGCTCCGACCTGGATCGCGATATCGAGCGCCGTTCCCGCTTCGCCGAACAGGCCAGGCGCGATGCGGGTCCCTCTACCCTCAAGAAGAAGCTTCAGGAGCGCTCGCTTTGAGCATCGCCCTCTACATGGACGAGCACGTCCATCGGGCGATCACGGGGGGATTGCGGTTGCGCGGCGTCAACGTCCTCAGCGTCCACGAGGACGGCCGGAGAGGGCTTCCGGATCCCCAGGTTCTCGATCGGGCGACCGCAGCTCGGACGGGCTCTCTTCTCTCAAGACGACGACCTCCTCGTCGAAGCGCACCATCGCCAAGCGTCCGGTATCCCCTTCGCGGGTGTTATCTATGGCCATGTGCTTCACGTCACCCTCGGCGATTGCATCCGGGACTTGGAGCTGATCTCCAAGGTGGCGGATCCCGAGGATCTGCTGAATCGAGTCGAGTTCCTGCCTCTATAGATCCCGTCTAATGAAGCCCTTCCCCTCCGACCCCATCGCGGCAGTCACCCACGCGAATCCCTACCCCTACTACGAAGACCTCGTGGCCCGCGCGCCCCTGGCCTACGACGCCAACCTGGGCTTCTGGGTCGCCGCGAGCGCCGAGGCCGTCACTGCCGTACTGACCAGCGACCTCTGCCGGGTGCGTCCGCCCGCGGAGCCCGTGCCCCGCCCTCTCCTGGGGTCGCCGGCCGGCGAGATCTTCAGCCAATTCGTCCGCATGAACGACGGACCCCGCCATCAGGCTCTGAAGCCCACCGTGACGGCGGCCCTGGACGCTCTGGACGCACAGGAGGAGGCCCGCCGGCTCGCGGGCCTGCTCGTCCCGAAAGGCGATCCCCGTGAAGTGAATGATTTCGCCTTCCAGTTCCCCCTCTACACCGTAGCCAGCCTGCTCGGAGTCCCCGAAGACCAACTGCCCCACGTGGCCCGGTGGATCGGCACCTTCGTCTCCGCCGTCGCCCCCGGCAGCCTCCCAGAGGCGCTGGAACGGGGCAAGGAAGCGGCTGGTCAGCTCCTCAACCTCTTCCGTTCCCTCTTCGACGCGGACGACGCCATCCTCGCCAACCGCATCGGCTTCCTCTTCCAGACCCACGACGCCACCGCCGGCCTCATTGGCAACACGCTGCTCGCCCTGGCCCGCCGTCCCGGCCCGTTACGCCAGACGATCCTGGACGTCATCCGCTACGACCCGCCCGTCCAGAACACCCGCCGCTTCGTGGCCCAGGACGGCCTCGTGGCAGGCCAGCCCATGAAAGAAGGAGATGCCATTCTGGTCGTCCTCGCGGCGGCCAACCGGGACCCGAAAGCCCAGTTCGCTTTCACCTTTGGGATGGGACCCCATGCCTGCCCGGGAGAGACGCTCGCCGTCACGATCGCGGAGGCTGGGAGCGAGAGGCTGCTGGACGCGGGTGTCGATCTCGAGCAACTGGCGGGCGGGTTGAGCTACAGGCCGTCGGTCAACGCCCGCATTCCGGTTTTTGGGGATTGAAAGAGGGAGCACCTGCTCAACGCGTGTGACGGCGTCCCGCTCGATCCTCTCCGCAAGAAAAATCTTTAGCAGGGACTGATACGGAACGTCGCGCTTGTTTGCGAGCAACTTGAGGTTTTCGATGAGAGCCTCTGGGAGGCGCAGAGAAATCGTTCGAGTCGAAGGCTTGAGCCTGGAAAGGGTAGTCGGCCTTGCCTGACTCCAGTCAATGTGCTCGCTAGAGTCGTGAGTCGCCCAGTACTCTCGCTCCGCATCCTCGGAATCAAATCTCGGAATCGGTTTCAAGCTCTTCTGCTCTGACAAGTTCGTACTCCTTTGCTCCCGGCGTGTCATGTCCCGCGCCGAGATGACTCGTACTTTCTTTTTCCGCAGTGCACCAGGCCACGAAAAATGCGACCTGCATCGGTCGGCAACGAGAAACAAGAGCGGTCGAGTGGGAACTTGGGTCACAAAACCGCACCACAAGACCTCGGGGGAGTGACTTCGACCTCCTCCTCCATATTGTGCTCTACTTCTCCGAGAATAGGCACGAACAATTCGGACTCGCCAGGCGCCACCTGCCACGGATGAGCTTCCAGGCTCCGGCGTCCGTAACCCAAACATGGTAAGGAGAACAAAATGTCCGACCTCCAAAAACCCGGTGAAAATCCGAATCGCCCAGGTGAGTATATTGAGCGCGGCCCGCGAGGAGGCGAGGTGCCTTCGCCAAGGCAGGTGACTATCGAGCCTGAACCACCCACTTCCGCCAACCCAGAAGCCAGGCCGAACCTGGGAGCGCATAGGCCCGCCGAAGTCTTAGGACTTGGCGGGAGGCCAAGGCGGGCGAGCAGGTTCTTTCGACGGGCCTCGGCGAGCTGGCCATCCGCTACATGGAGCACACGGCATGGCCGCCGAGGTCCAGAAACAGCTGCACGTATGGACTTGGCGTGCCACCGTGAGGGAGGTGCGGCGGCATAACCATTCGCTCTGATCAATCGTCTATTCGGCCTGTCTACAAGGCTCGTTCTTTCCAACAAGTTTCTCTAGCTTAGAAAATATTTCTTCGACTACCTTAACGTCGGAACTGGCATGCTTATATAACCCAGCCTCCTCAGCAGCTTTGTACGCTCGCGCACTTTTGGGAATTGGATAGCGACCAGCCCACACCACGTATTCCTCCAGCCTTAACAGTAGGTTCTCGTCGAACAGGCGAAAGTTGGCTCAAGATAGACTTGATTGCCTTGGCAAAACCATGGCCCCCGCGACTCATTGGCCACGTACCAAGATTGGCATTACTTACAATTGAATGGTCGCGGGTTATAAAAATCGCTTTAGCGAGATTCTCGAAGGCAAAGCCCATCATCATCATGTAGGTTCTCATGCAAGCCAATTCTTCGACACGCCCCGCATGAGCTGGCTCCGGGCTTGCCGTCAGCTCCCAAAGCCTCCTTCGAACCATGTCCGCGATAATTCGATGACCTTCGGCCCGTTCCAGCCAAGCCAGGGGATCTTTGCCAAGAAGTTCAAATTTATCAGGCAACACTTTACATATTCTCCCATTTCTCTCATTTATAGGCAATCTGCAGTTAGGGTCACCCCTGACCGTTTTGCGCAAGGTGCTCTGCTTATGTGGCCCACACCCCGTAGCCGGTTCAGAAGCTCCCGGTGTCGGCCGGCGTCCAACATCTTGGCTAAATCCTTTGATGAGATCCCCGAAGCTCCCACAGACTTGTGACGCATCATACCCAAGGATCTCTTCGGCGCTCCTCGTATCGAGATCGGGTAGAGAGCTGCACCGGTGGCCTGATCGCCGCGGCCGTCGCCCTGACAGGGCGGAATTTGACCAGCCTGGGGTGTCAACCCCGAGACACAGGCGCCACCTCTCTCCAAGTCCCGGAGGGCCGGCAGAGGCGCTTCGGGAGACCCCAATCCTGACCATTACATCTCTTCCGGCCTTTCAGGGCGGGGCATGCGAGCGTTTCCCGGCTCCTGGGGGTTGACACCCCAGGCTCTTCAAATCACGGCCTGTCAGGGCGAGGCGGGCGGCTCCCGGTTCCGGGGCTGACGGCCACCCTCCTACATACGTCTCCGTCGAGTCATCTTTGGTATCCACGGAGGCCGTCGCCCTGACGGGGCGGGATTTGAAGAGCCTGGGGTGTCAACCCCAGGAACAGGCGCCACCTCCCTTCAAGTCCCGGAGGGCCGGCAGAGGCGCTTCGGGAGACCCAATCCTGACCATGACATCTCTTCCGGCCTTTCAGGGCGGGGCATGCGGGCGTTTCCGGTCCTGGGGTTGACACCCCAGGCTCTTCAAATCCCGCCCCGTCAGGGCGAAGACCGCTGTCTTGACCCTAGGCGAAGATCTCTGTCTTGACCTGAGGGTGCTTGGCTGAGATGTAAGCGGGTGGGCTGCCGGCCCAGGCTGGTCAAATCCCGCCCCTGCGGGGCGACGGCTGCGCCCATCAAGGCGCCCTCCAAAAAAAGTTGAGCGATTCGACCGCGTTTTTCCGTCTTATGGGAAAGCACGGTCGGAATCCCCCGTCCCGTCTCTGGAGGGCAATCTCCAGGAGGCCCGATCCCTATGGCTACTTCGTTCGTGAAAGTCCTGGTCCACGTCGTCTTCAGCACCAAGCAGCGAACCCCGTTCATCGATGGCGCTCTCAGCACGGACCTCTATCCGTACATGGGCGGCATCATCCGGGAGAAGGGCGCAACGCTCCTCGCCCTCGGCGGCATGCCCGACCATGTCCACGCCTTGATCCGCCTCAAAGCGGATCTCCGCCTCTCGGATCTGGTCCGAGCCATGAAGGCAGGGTCTTCCAAATGGATCCACGAACGGCCGAACCCGATTCCGGAGTTCGGATGGCAAACCGGGTATGCCGCGTTCTCCGTGAGCCACTCGATGGAGGGCTCGGTGAGGGCCTACATCTTGAACCAGGAAACCCACCACCGCCGCTCCACCTTCGAACAGGAGCTGGTGACGCTTCTGGAGAAGCACGAGATGGAGTTCAAGGCCGAGTACCTGTTCGATTGAGAGGATAGGCCCGCTCATCCCTCACCCGGGGAGCTCGAAAAGGTAGGCCGGCCGGCGCGGTCCGCTATGTCCGCTCCGGCCGGTACGTCAATTGTCAATGAACCTGCCGCGGACGGTTCCGCGGGCCAAAGTCACGGCTCAGCCGCTGCCGCCGACGGTCGCGCACGAGCCGCCGACCGTCGAGATTCCGCCGCCGACCGGTGCGCCGCTGCCGCCGACCGGTGCGCCGCTGCCGCCGACCGGTGTGCGGCTCGTGCTGACCGGTGTGCGGCGGAATCTCAGGGGTGAGATTTTGCCGCCGACCCTCGCGCGGCCCGTGCGGAGGGTCGTGCGGGAGCGGCGCACCGGTCGGCCTGGGCTGCGCACCGGTCGGCACGGGCGGCTGAAGCGTCGTCATCACCGCCTCACCAACGTGCGCATAGAGTATTTGAATGGCGGATCAACGTCAACCAGAGCCCATTGACAATGGGCTTCTCTATCGGGATACTAACGCATACCTTCGTGGCAGACTCAAGAGGATGCAGCCGTGGGTTCCAGCTGCCGGAGGGGAGCTCTTTGAAAACTTGGCAGGGACGGCGGCCTCCGGGTCCAAGGACGCCGCCATCCCGATTGCAGCTCAGGACCGCCGTCTTGGCGGGGCCTCCGGCTTGCCTGAGGAGGCGGTAATGGGCTATAAGCAAGAGTCATGCAGACGCTGGCCATCCCACAGCATCCCGTTGAAACCACTGACATAAATTTCGAATCGCTGGGGCTCAGCCAGGCTATTTTGCGCTGCATCCGCCTCGTGGGCTTCGAGAATCCAACGCCGATCCAGGCCGCCGTCATCCCCGCCGCCCTCTCCGGACGCGATCTGGTCGGCCTCGCCGAGACCGGTTCGGGCAAGACGGCGGCGTTCACGCTGCCGATCACGGAGCGGCTGGCGCGCAATCCCCAGGGACGCGCCCTGATCCTCTCCCCCACCCGTGAGATCGCCCTTCAGACCGAGGCCTTCCTGGACGCTTTCGGAGGGGACTATGGGCTGAGGAGCGTGTGCCTCATCGGCGGGGTCAAGATGGGGCCGCAGCTCCAGGCCCTGCGCCGCAAGCCCCACGTGATCGTGGCGACGCCCGGGCGGCTGATCGACCACCTGGAGCAGGGCACGGCCCGCATCGACCAGACGGACGTGCTGGTGCTGGACGAGGCGGACCACATGCTGGACATGGGGTTCATGCCCCAGGTGCACCGCATCCTCCAGGAGCTGCCGGCGAAGCGGCAGACGCTGATGTTCTCGGCCACCATGCCGCCGCCCATCGAGCGGCTGGCCCAGCAGTTCATGAGCGACCCGATCCGCATCGACATCACACCCGAGGGGAAGGCCGCCGCCGGCATCAGCCACCGGCTCTACCTGGTGGAGCCGGAGAACAAGAAGGCCTGCCTGCTCGCCCTCCTCAACCAGGAGCTGGGGAGCACGCTGGTGTTCATCCGCCGGAAGTCGGACGCCGAGTGGCTCCAGGGGGTCCTGGAGCGCGAGGGTCATCCGGTCGAGCGCATCCACTCGAACCTCTCCCAGGGGCAGCGGGTGCAGGCGCTCCAGGGCTTCCGGCAGGGCGAGCACCGCATCCTGGTGGCGACGGACATCGCCGCCCGCGGCCTCGACATCCCCCGGGTGGGTCACATCATCAACTTCGACATGCCCGAGACGGTGGAGGACTACATCCACCGCGCCGGCCGCACGGCCCGCGGCAACGCCACCGGCATCGTCTCCACGATCAGCGCCTGGATGGACAAGGCGCTCATCAAGGAGATCGAGACCACGCTCGGCGAGGACCTCCCCCGCTGCACCGTCCCAGGCGTCCCCCCCTACGTCGAGGTGAAGCCCCGGGTGACGCTCGGCAGCCGGCGGGGGATTCAGAAGGTCAAGCGGCGGTAGGGACGCCCCCAGGGGGGCCTCAGGAAGGCGTCGTGGAGCTCAGCTCGCCCTCGAGCTCCAGGTTGCCGTCCATGTACTTGAGGTTGAAGCGGAACCGGTCGATGCGCCAGGCTCCGCCCTGCTTCTCCAGGTGGAAGTCGTAGCTCCCCACGAAGATCCGGGTGTACTCGCCGCTGGCGTTGGGCAGGTAGTGGGAGGCGATGGCGTAACAGAAGGCGTCCGCCTGGCCGCCGCTCAGGGTCACCTGGAAGTTCCCCGCCTGGTGGTGGACGGCCCGCAGGTGGCGCAGGCCACGGTCCCAGCCGTCCACGATCTCCTCGGCATCCGTCTCGGCGGGGTCGTTGCCCGTCATCGAGCTCATGTCGAAGAAGACACGAGGCGCGAAGCACTCCCGGACCTTCTTCCAGTCCCGCCGGTCGGTGCCGATGAACAGGCGGGTGATGGTGTCGATGATGGCGTCTTTTTCAACGAGATACCGCAGCGCGTCGTCCATGCCCGGACGATATGCCCGGGCCGGGACGGCGTCAACGGCACGGCGGGCGCGGCGGGCGCGGCGGTCCTACGCGGAGGGCTGGCCCATGGAGCGCAGCCACCCGTAGTGCGAAGCCAGGGCGCTCCTCAGGGTGCGATGCACGTTGTAGCGGATTCCGTGCTCCTGGCAGGCCTGCTCGACGACGCCGGCGATCGCGGGCAGGTGCACGTGGCTGATGCGGGGGAACAGGTGGTGCTCGATCTGGTGGTTGAGCCCCCCCACGTACCAGGTCAGCAGGCGGTTGCGGCGGGCGAAGTTCGCGGTCGTCTCCACCTGGTGGATCGCCCACTCCTTTCCCACCGCGGCTCCGGTCTCCTCCTGAGAGAAGGAGAGCGTCTCCTCGTTGGAGTGAGCCAGTTGGAAGACGACGCTCAAGGCGAGCCCCTGCGCTCCGGCGGCGATGAGGTAGAAGAGCAGGACCGCTCCCGGCGAGTGGAACAGCAGCGGCAAGGCAAGGGCCCAGCTAAAAAAGACGAGCTTGCCCCCGGCGAAGACCGCAAGGTCGAGGCCCCGGGGCCGGGGAAACGAATGGTCGCCGATGCGGCCTTGCGCGACGGCGGCGAAGTCGTCGTAGAAATGCCATTTCGGGGTGATGAAGGCATAGAGCAGCCACATGTAGAGATGCTGCACCCGGTGGTAGGGCCGGTGCGGCTGGTGGTGCGACATGCGGCAGAGATTCCCGAGATCGATATCGTCGTCCAGGCCATGGACGTTCGGATAGCTGTGGTGGAAGACGTTGTGCTTCCAGCGCCACACGTACGAGCTGGCGCCCAGGAGGTCCATGGTCGCACCCAGGAAGCGGTTGACGCCCTTGGACGTGGAGACCGCGCCGTGGTTGCCGTCGTGACCTACATTGAACCCCAGGGCGGCGAGGGCCAAGCCAAGCGAGACGGCGAGGAGCAGGGCCTGGGCCCAGCCGTCCGCACGCACGAGGCCGGCGTACGAGGCGCCTGCCCAGAGAAACAGCACCACCGTCTTGAGATAGAGGCGCATCGCGCCGTGCCGGGACCGGCCCAGATCGGCGAGGCGGCCCTCCACCCGGGTTTGCAAGTCCTGCTGAAAAGCCCGGTCACGGGCGAACTTGAGCCTGGTTTCAACCATCGTTCCACATCTCCTACTGCTGCTGGTGTTTTCTTACAGGCAGATCTTATTGGACGGATCAGGACTCGAGGAGCGGCAGGTCGACCGTGAACACGGCGCCCACCCCCGCGCCCAGGCTCTCGACCCGGATGGCGCCGCCGTGCTGCTCCACGAGGTACCGGGTGATGGCAAGTCCCAGGCCCAGCCCTTCCTGGCGCTCGCTGGGGCGCCCCTCGCCCTGGCGGAAGGGCTCGAAGATCTGGGGCAGAAGCTCCGGCGGGATGCCGCGGCCGGTGTCCCGGACGGTGATGCGGGCCTTGCCGCCGGCGACGCCGAGGCAGACGTCCACCCGCCCCTCTTCCGGGGTGAACTTGACGGCGTTCGAGAGCAGGTTCGAAACGATCTGCTGAAGCCGGTTGCCATCCCCCAAGACTTTCGGCGCGCCTTCCAGGCTGGCCTTGACGTGGATCCCCTTGGCGCTGGCCGCCGGCTGGAGGGTGTCGATGGAACGCTCCACGATCGAGGCGAGGTCGGCGGGCTGGCGGTCCAGCCGCAGGTTGCCCCCGACGATCCGTCCGATGTCCAGCAGGTCGTCGATCAGCCGCGCCTGGGCCCGAGCGTTGCGCTCGATGACCTCGAGGGCGCGCACCTGGGCCGCCGCGTCCAGCCGGCCGGAGGCTCAGGAGGGTCACCCAGCCGAGCACGGCGTTCAGGGGATTGCGCAGCTCGTGCGACACCATGGCGATGAACTGGTCCTTGGCGTGGTTGGCCGCCTCGGCCTGGAGGCGGGCCTCCTGCTCGCGGGCGAGCCGGACGCGTTCCTCTTCCATGCGCCGGTGCTGGATGGCGTAGCGGATCGAGCGGTCCAGCAGGGACGGGGTGATCTGCCCCTTGATGAGATAGTCCGCCGCTCCCGACCGCATGGCGGCCAGGTCGATCTCATGGTCGCCCTGGCCGGTCATCAGGATCAGGGGCGCCTGGCAGTCCAGCTCACGGGCGAGGAGCAGGAGGTCCAGCCCGTCACGGGCGCCCAGCCGGTAGTCAATGAGGCAGACGTCGAAGCCGCCATGGGGAATGCGCTGCGCGGCCTCGTCGAACGTTTTCAGCCATTCGAGAACGAAACGGTCGGGATCGATTTCGGACAGGAGGCTTCTCGTGAGGATGTAGTCATCCTCATCATCCTCCACGAGGAGTGCGCGGACCGGCTCCATGACAGACTGCAAGCCTCCGGGCCTCAGCTCGGAAGCTCGACGAACTCGATCCAGTAATGCCCCAGGGTCTTCATCAGGTCGACCAGCCGGTCGAAGGTGACCGGTTTCGTGATGTACGAGCTGGCCCCGGAGTCGTAGCTGCGGAAGATGTCCTCCTCCGCCTTGGACGTCGTCATCACCACGATGGGAATGCGCCGCAGGTTGGGATCGGCCTTGATCTCCTGCAGGGCCTCGCGGCCGTCTTTCCTGGGCATGTTGAGGTCCAGCAGAATCAGGCCCGGCCGCGGCGAGGTGTCGGGATCGGCGTAGCGCCCCTGCCGCCGCAGGTATTCGAGAAGCTCCTCGCCGTCCTCGACGAAACGAAGCTCGTTGATGACACGGCTCTCTTCGAGCGCGTCCTTGACCAGAAGCCGATCGTCCGCGTCGTCTTCGGCCATGAGGATCATGATGGGGCTGCCTGCGGTCATACCTTGCCCTCTTGCTGGTGACAGGGAAGCTCGACGGTGAATTTCGCGCCATGACCCGGAGCGCTCTCCGCCGTGATGGTCCCCCCGTGCCGTTCCGCGATTCTACGACAAACCGCCAGTCCCATTCCCGTCCCCTCGTATTCGGTCCGCCCGTGCAGCCGCTGGAAGGGCGTGAAGATACGATCCAGGTACTTGACGTCGAAACCGATGCCGTTGTCCTGCACCACGAGTTGGACGCGCGGCCGGCCACCCTCGCCCTCCAGCATGGCGCCGCTGACCTTGACCACCGGTGGCGCCTCCGGCCGGTGGAACTTGAGCCCGTTGCCGATGAGGTTCTGCAGCAGCTGCCGCATCTGCAGCGGGTCGGCGTCGAGCGTGGGCAGGCCGCTGACCTCCACCTGGCCGCCGCTCTGCTGGACCCGCACCTCCAGGTCCGAAAGGACTTCGTGGGCGATCTTGCCGAGATCCACGGGAACGAAGGGCATGGCCTTGGAGGTGACCCGCGAGAAGGTCAGAAGATCGTTGATCAGCACGTGCATGCGCCGGGCGGCGGCCTGCATGCGCTCCAGGTAGTCGCGCCCCTCAACGCTCAGGGCCTCGCCGTACTTGCTCTTCAGGCGGTCGCCGAAGGCCTGGATCTTGCGCAGCGGCTCCTGGAGGTCGTGCGAGGCCACGAACGCGAAGTCCTGGAGCTCGCGGTTGCTCCGTTCCAGGTCTCCGGCGAAGGAGCGCAGCTTGTCGTTGGCCTGGGCGAGCTCGGCCGTCCTCTCCTCGACCTTGACCTCCAGCAGGCCGTGCGCGGCCCTCAGCGCGGCTTCCGAGCGCTCGCGCTCCCGGAAGGTCCGGTGGACGAGGAAATAGAGAAGGCAGAAGACGGCCACCAGCACGCTGTTGGCGACGGTGGTGGACAGCAGGGCGCTCCGGCCGCTCGCCCGCGACTCCCGCGAGCGCACCTCGAGGAGCTGTTCCTCCTCTTTCTGCATGGTGGCGGCGATCTGCCGGACGTCCCGCATGGCCTGCTGTCCCCGGCCGCTCTGGATGAAGGCGCGGCCGGCCTCGGCTCCCTTGGACCGGCGAAGCTCCAATCCCTCCCGTAGCATGGTGAGCCGAAAGCGGATCAGCGGTTCCAGGCGGGCGATCCGCTCCTGTTGCCGGGGGTTGTCGGAGGTCAGGGTGCGCAAGCGCCCGATATGCTCGGAGACGACCTGGATCTCGGAGCTGTAGGGGGCCAGATAGCGGCCCTCCCCCGTGATGATGAACCCCCGCTGCCCCGACTCGGCGTCCAGAAGGGCGTTCACCACGGTCGCGAGCGCCCCCAGAACCTCGTGGGTGTGGGCGACCTTGCGCTCGTTCTCGATCAATCGGAGAGTGGCCTGGTAGGACACCACGGCGTTGAGGATGAGGCCAGCCAGAACGGCGGCAATCAGGATGAAAAGAGCTTTCTCGTTGAGCCGGGTCATAGGGGCGGGATCTTACCCCGCGTGGGCTCTTACACCGGCAGCGTCACCACCACCTCCAGCCCCCCCTCCGGCCGGTTCCGGGCCGTGATCCCGCCCCCGTGCTCCTCGGCGACACGGCGGGCGATGGGGAGCCCCAGGCCGGTGCCGGTGTCGTGGGTCGAGAAGTAGGGATCGAAGATGCGCGGCAGGAGGTCCGGGGGGACGCCGGGGCCGGAGTCGAGGACGGCGATCTTGGCGAAGCCGTTGGCCTGCTCCATGTGGATGGCCACGCGGCCGCCGCCGGCGCTGGCGCGGAGGGCGTTCTCGATGAGATTGCGCACGGCCCGGTGCAGCAGCTTGGCGTCGAAGCGGGTGACGATGGACTCGGGCGCGTCGAATTCGACCGTGACGCCCGGAGGCGGGGCCGCCCGGTAGCCCTCGACGAGGTCGGCCATGCTCTCCACGAGGTCCGCCGGCTTGGGGTCGATGCGCGGGATGGAGCTGTAGGCCGAGAACTCGGAGGCGATCGAGCGCAGCTCGTCCACCTGGGTGAGGATGTTGTTGGTGCAGCGCTCGAAGACCCGGCCGAAGTGATCGGGATCGTGCTTGTAGACCTCCATCATGTGCTCGGCCGAGAGGCGGATGGGGGTGAGCGGATTCTTGATTTCGTGGGCGATCATGCGGGCCATCTCGGCCCAGGCGAGGAGGCGCTGGCCGCGCAGAACCTCGGTGGCGTCCTCGACGACCAGCAGGGCCGAGGGCTCGCCGGACCCCGGCAGGGGGACCCAGATGAGAGCCCATTCCCGCTCGCCTTCCCCGTCCAACCCCGGCAGGCGCACCGTCGTCCGGGCCATCTCACCGCCGGCCGACTTGAGGAAGGCGGCCACCGGCGCGAAGCGCTCGGCACGGCCTACGGCCTGCTCCAGCGCTCTCCCCCACCTCGGTGCCCAGCAGCTCGGCGGCCACCCGGTTGTGCATCAGCACCCGGCGCTCGCGGTCCACGGAGACGACGCCCGAGGTGATGTTCTCGACCATGCGCTCAACGACCTGTTTCTCGCGCACGAGCCGCTCGCGGGCCTCGGCGATGCGGCGGGCCATCTCGTCCACCGCCGCCACCAGGGACGCCAGCTCCAGCTCGGTGGGGGCGAGGTCGAGCGAGGGCGCGCCCGCGCGCGATCCGCCGGGTGCCCTCCGACCAGCTCCATCAACGGCTGGGTGAAGTTGCGGGCGAGGCGCCGGCCCACGGCCACCAGCAGGGCGAAGAGGCCCGCGGTCACCAGGAGCCCCTGGCGCCGGAGCTGGGCGAGCTGGCGGGCGGCCTCCTCCTGCTGGGCGAGGAGCGGCATGGAGAGGAAGAACCCCTCGCTGCCCGAGCCGCCGGGCACCTGCAGGGGCGCGTACATCTCCAGATACGTGGTGTCCCCCACCCGGTTGGTGCGCGAGGAGAGGCCGTAGCCCCGAAGGGCCAGACGGCTGAAGATCTCTCCCGGAATGCGCTTGGGGAGCAGGCCCGCCGTGAACAGCTCGTGGCGGCTGGAGGCGTGGATGGCGCTCCCCCAGTAGAGGTTGACCTCGTGGCGCACGAGGTCGGAAAGGTCGATGAGCAGCCGGTCGCCGAACACCGTGTCCACGCCGAAGCCCGCCGGCGGGCTCAGCAGGCGCTCCCCCAGGAGTTGCTGCACCGAGGTCGAAGGCCACCTCGCCCGCCGCCTGCTGGTCGCGGCGCAGCCGCTCCTCCATGGCGCCCACGAGCACGAAGTAGAGGAGCACGAGGGGGACCAGCAGGAGGAGGGTGTAGACGATCATCAGGCGCTTGGAGTACGAGCGCACGGTGCGCCGCAGGAGGTCGCGGAAGGCGGCCCGCGGGAGGGCCAGGAGCAGGAGCGGCGGAGCGGCCAGGGCGAGGAGCACGATGACGCCCAGGCTCCAGTTGCCGGTGCGCTCCAGGGCCTCGATGGGCGGCAGGACTGGCAGGTACACCACCTCCCACCCCTGGTCCGAGACGCGGGCCCAGGCGCGCGCCCGGCCGGAGGGAGTCCTCACCTGCACGGCGGTCCGGACGTGGCTCCCCTGCGCCTCGTGGGCCTCGCGCACCTGGGTACGGCGCAAACTCTCCGGCAGCGGCGGCTCCTCTTCCCACGGAGACAGGGAGGCCCGGCCGTCCGGCGTGTACAGGGCGTAGAGCGCCGGCTGGGCGATCTCCTCCACGGGACCTGCCACGGGGCCGCCCTTGAGCAGGCCCACGTCCACCTCGGAGAGCCGCCGCCAGTCGTGCACCTCGAAGCCCGGGCGGGGCTGGAGCCAGTAGCGCACCCTCCCCCACGGCTTGCCGCCAAAGCGAAGCGGCACGACGCCGGAAACCAGGAAGTCTTCCCACAAAGGGAGCCGCAGATCCTGCCAGCGGCGGGGGTCGGGATCGACCATGCCCTGATCGGTCAACGGCATGCCGAACGAGAAGGAAGACGGCGGGCTGCCGTCCGTCTGCACCACCAGGGCGGAGAGCGAGTGGTGCCGGGCGAGCGGCGAATCCTTCCAGAGGGCGTAGGCGAGATCCTGGCGGTCCAGCCCCGCGGGCGAACGGGGGACGATCCGTTCCAGGTCCACCGCCTCGAAATGCCCCCGGATCTCCCGGGCCACCACGGCGACGTCCTGCCGCGTCGGCGGCGCGAGGCGCGCCAGGAGATCCTCCTGGGCGTAGCCCCGCAGGCGCCACCGGTAGGCGGTCTCCCAGGTGCCGGCCGCGGTGAAAACCGCCATCAGGATCAGCGCCACGAGGGTCAATCCCTCCCCCAGCCGCCGCTGGTCGGCGTACAAGGCCGCCGCCGCGCCACCGGCCGCGAGGAGCGGCACGGCCACGAACGGCTGATCGCAGAAGGCCGCCCCGCCGAGGAGGAGAACCATCGAGATCCAGACCATCCGGTCGAGTGGCGCCGCATTCTGGCTCCCCTTGCGGTGGCCGGCGAGGCAGAGGAGGCCGAACGCGGCGCCGGTGAACCCCAGGCGCAGCGTGAACGCCTCCATGGACGCCAGGATGTTGCCACCGAGGTCGAACGGCCCCCAGAGCCGCTGGAGGCCCCAGCCGGCCGCCAGGAGCACCAGGGTGGCCCCCGCACCCTTGAGCCCGGCCGGGATGCGGCTTCCTTCCCGGCTTCGGGTCCAGGTGCCAACCACGGCCAGGATCATGCCGGCAAGCAGAACGCCCAGAGCGCGAGGTGGCACCTCGAGCGCGGCGCCCACGGCGATGAGCCCCCCCACGGCCAGAGGGCTCACGAGGCGGCGGGCCGGATGATCGCCGTCGAGAAGAGCACCGCCCACCGGCAGGACGAGCCGGAGCAGGCGCAGGACGGCGATCGAGAGGAGGGCGAAGCCGATCAGGGCCCAGGCGATGCGGTCGGCGGCGACACGGCGGGCGGACCACCCGCCGGAGGCCCGGCCGCCGGCGGAGCTGCTCTCGACGGCCAGGGTGGGAGCTCCGGCCAGAGTCACCAGGTCCACCCCGGAAATGGCTTGGGACGGGTTGTCCAGCACCGACCAGGGGGCGTGGCGGCCGCTGGAGAACGGCAGGGTGTCCGCCGGGAAGCTCACACCGGCCACCACCCGCCAGGGGCGGCGCGCCCCGTCGAGGGGGTGGATGGCGAGCAGCGTCACCGCGCTGAAGCTCGCCCGGTAGGAGATCCCCTCCCGGGGGACGTCCTGGGACAGCTCGTGGAGCAGCCCTTCTCCGGCCCAGGCCACGGGCACGCCGTCCGGATCGAGCAGCAGCAAGGCCCGGCGCCCCACGCCCTTGCCGATCTCGATCCGGGCCAGTCGGCTGAAAGCCTCGAGCCGCGCCTCCGCCGTCTCCGCGGGCTGGCCCACGGCCTTGGCGGCGAGCTCGGCCTCCTCCCGCAGATCCTCGAGCACCGCCGAGTAGGCGCTTCGCGTCTCGCGGACCCACTCTTCCCGGGAGCCCCGCACCGCCTGGCCGGAGGCCCAGTCCGCCACCAGGAGCGCCACGGTCACCGCGAGAACGGGGCCGGCGATCCTCCGCTCCAGAGAGCGGCGCATCCCGAGCCAGGCGAGAGAGACAACGAGCAGGAGGGCGGCGGACCACGGAGCCGGCGGCGCCGGAGCAGCCACCAGGCCGGCCACGAGCAGGGCTTCGAGAAACGCCAGCCGCGCCGGCTCCCGGGGATGAACCCGCCAGGCGCCTGCGGGGTCCCCTTGGCCCGGCACGTGGTCCATCGAGGTCACTTTGCGAGCATCGGCAGGTCGACCCCGCGCTCCCGGGCACACTCGACCGCCTCGGGGTAGCCGGCGTCGGCATGGCGAACCACGCCCATGCCAGGATCGCCGGTCAGCACCCGCTCCAGCCGCCGGGCCGCCGCCTCGGTGCCGTCGGCCACGATCACCATGCCGGCGTGGATCGAGTAGCCGATCCCCACGCCGCCGCCGTGGTGGACCGAGACCCAGGTGGCGCCGTTGACCGCGTTGATCAGGGCGTTCAGGATCGGCCAGTCGGCGATGGCGTCCGAGCCGTCGCGCATCGCCTTCGGTCTCGCGGTTGGGCGAGGCCACCGAGCCGCAGTCCAGGTGGTCGCGGCCGATCACGATCGGCGCCTTGACCCGCCCCGAGGCCACCAGCTCGTTGAACACCTGCCCGGCCTTGGCGCGCTCGCCGTAGCCGAGCCAGCAGATGCGCGCCGGCAGCCCCTGGAAGGCCACCCGCTCGCGGGCCATGCGGATCCAGCGCGCCAGCGCCTCGTCCTCGGGGAACGTCGCGAGAATCGCCTCGTCGGTCACCGCCAGATCCTCCGGATCGCCCGACAGCACGGCCCAGCGGAACGGGCCCTTGCCCTCGCAGAACAGCGGCCGGATGAACAGCGGCACGAAGCCGCCGATGTCGAACGCCCGCGACTCCCCCGCTTCCAGGGCCTGGCCGCGCAGGTTGTTGCCGTAGTCGAAGGTGACGGCCCCGCGCTCCTGGAGAGCCAGCATGGCGCGGATGTGCGCCGCCATGGAGGCCATGGAGCGGGCCACGTACTCCCGGGGGTCCTCCTTGCGAAGACGCACCGCCTCCGCGAACGGCATGCCGTGCGGCACGTAGCCCTGGAGGGCGTCGTGGGCCGAGGTCTGGTCGGTCAGCACGTCCGGCACGATGCCGGTCGCCGACCAGGTGGTCCAGGAGATCGACGGCATTGGCCTCGACGGCGATCGACACCGCCTCGCGCCGGTCGCGGGCGGCGAGCGCCTGCGTCCACGGCGGACGGGATGTCCGGGGCCACCTTGTCGAGGTAGCGCGTCGGCCAGACGCCGCTCGATCCGCGTCCGGTCGACCTCGGCCACCAGGCAGACCCCCTCGTTCATGGTGACGGCCAGCGGCTGGGCGCCGCCCATGCCGCCCAGGCCCGCCGGTGACCGTGAGCCGGCCGGCGAGCGTGCCGCCGAAGTGCTGGCGGGCGCACTCCGCGAGCGTCTCGTAGCGTGCCCTGGAGGATCCCCTGGGTGCCGATGTAGATCCACGAGCCGGCCGTCATCTGGCCGTACATGGTGAGCCCCAGCCCCTCCAGGCGCCGGAACTCGTCCGCCGTGGCCCAGTGGGGCACCAGCATCGAGTTGGCGATCAGCACCCGCGGGGCGTCCGCATGGCTGCGGAACACCGCCACCGGCTTGCCGGACTGGACCAGCAGCGTCTCCTCGTCGCCCAGCCGCTTCAGGGTCTCGACGATCGCCTCGAAGCACTCCCAGTTGCGCGCCGCCTTGCCCGAGCCGCCATAGACCACCAGCTCCTCCGGCCGCTCGGCCACCTCGGGATCCAGGTTGTTCATCAGCATCCGCAGGGCGGCTTCCTGCTGCCAGCCGCGGCAGGAGATCTCGGTGCCGCGAGGGGCGCGAACGGTACGGGGATGGGCGGTGGCGGCGGGGGCGGGGGTCGTCGGGGTCATGGTGGGTATTCTACTCGGGTCGGTCAGGCTGGGAGCCTGTGCCGCAGAAACGCCGAAAGCAAGGACATGAAGGACCCAAAGGCCGTAAAGGACGCCCGAGTTGCTGTCCCTTGGTCCTTCTTGGGTCCTTGGTGTCCTTTTCGTCCTTTATGTCCTTGCGTTCAGTCGTCAACCACCCCGGGAAGCTTAGAATCCCGCCATGAAATCCCCCCTCCTGGCCGGCGTCCTCCTTCTCAGCCTCCTCCCAACTCTCTCCCCTCTCCAGGCAATCACCCTCGAAGACGAGGTCCACGCCTTCCTCCAGGTCCCCGCCGTCTCGGGCCGGGAGGACGCGGCGGCGGACTTCATCGCCGGACGCGTCCCGGGAACTGAGCGGGACGCGCTGGGCAACGGCGTGCTCACGGTGGGCTCCGGAGAGCCCCGGCGGCTCATCGCGTGCGCCCTGGACGAGCCGGGCTTCATCGTCAGCGCCATCCGGGAGGACGGCTATCTACGCGTGGTGCCGGCGGGTGCCAATCTCACGGGCGCCCTGTGGACACAGTCGTTCGAAGGGCAGACGGTGGTGATCGGTGGAAGCTCTGGATGGCGGGCGGGCGCCGTGGCCCTCCCCTCGGTCCACTTGATGCAGACGGACGGAGCCGGACGCGAGAAACCCTTCTCCGTGGAGGATCTCTACATCGACGTAGGAGCGGAGAGGGCGGAGGAGGTGGCGGAGATGGGGATTCGTCTGATGGACCCCGTGGCGCTCCTCCGCAGGCCGTCCAGGATGGAGGGCGGGCTCGTGGCCGCCCCGGCCGCCGCGATGAAGGGAGCCTGCATGGCCCTGGCCGACGCGGCCCGGCGGTACCAAGCCGTGGGACGAGGAGGAACCGTGGTCTTCGCCTGGGCCACGTCCGACCGGCTCAACCGGTCCGGTCTCCAGCACCTCTTCCGCAAGCTGGGACCGTTCCAGGAGGCCATCGTGCTCGACGCCGGCTTCGGCTGGGAGGACGTCAAGGAGGGCGCACCCCTTCCCAAGCCTCTGCCCGCGCCAGGGTCCGGCCCCATCAACGCCACGAAAGCCCCTCATGTCGAGGGTGGCCTGGAAACCGGGGACGCCCGCGTGGGCTATATGGGTCTCCCCGCCCGCTATCCCGGAACGCCGGTGGAGACGATCTCCTTGCGGGACGTGAAGGCGCTGTCCGAGGCCCTCCTGGCAGCCTTGGACGGCAAGAGCGGAACGGAAACGGCCATCCCTCCCCTACCCCCTCCTCTGGAGATCGTTCAAACCCGCGAGGGGCACGAAGAGGTGGCGCCTCTTCTCGCTTCCCTGATCGGCCTCTATGGGGTCAGCGGTGCCGAGGCCCCAGTCCGCGAGGAGATCCTGCGCAACCTGCCCGCCTGGGCGAAGCCGGAAGTCGACGACAAGGGGAACGTGACCGTCACCGTCGGCAGTGGCGGCGAGCCGATCCTGTTCGTGGCCCACATGGACGAAGTTGGCTTTCGAGTGTCCGAGATCCTGGCGGATGGACGGCTGCGGCTGGAGACCCGCGGCGGCCTGCTCCGTTCCGCCTGGGAGGCTCAGGCCGCTTTGATTCATGGAGAGAAAGGTGCCGTGCCCGCGGTCTTCGAGCCACGCGAGGACTGGTGGACCAGTGAGAAAGCGGGTCTCCCCATTCCCCTGACGGTCTACCTTGGCGTTTCGTCCGCGGGCGAGGCCGAGGCCCTCGGCATCCGCGTGGGGAGCACGGTGACCATGCCCAAGCGCATGCTCCGGATCGGCCGCCACCGTGTGCTCGCCCGGAGCTTCGACGACCGCGTGGGCTCGACCACCCTGCTCCTGGCCCTCCGGCGAATCGATCCCGCCAAGCCCCACCGCCGTGCCACCTTCGCCTGGTCCGTGGAGGAGGAAGTCGGCCTGAACGGCACCCTGGCCTTGGCCGGGCGGATGCGGGACTTGCGGGAAGTCCATCCCGTGGATACCTTCGTCTCCTCGGATTCACCGATCGAGTCGAAGCGATTCGCCGACGCCCGGCTGGGCCAAGGACCCGTGATCCGCGCCATGGACAACGGCTTCCTCGCACCCCGCCCCCTGATCGACCGCTTTCGGACCCTGGCGGAGCAAAGCGGTATTCCCGTCCAAATCGGCTTCACGGGCGGCGCGACCGACGGCATGGCATTCCTCGCCAACGGCCCCGCCATGCTCCCGTTCTCCTGGCCGGGCCGCTACTCGCACTCGCCCGTCGAAGTGGCGGACCTGCGGGACGTCGAAGCGTTGGTGAAGTTGGTCGTGGCCGTGGCGATGGAGTGAGGTGGACCCTGAAGATCTTCCTCACGCCTTGAGGCCGTACCGCTCCATCTTGATCGACAGGCCGTTGCGCGAGAGGCCCAGCAGGCGGGCGGCCTGGGACTTGTTGCCGTTGGTGCGGCGCAGGGCTTCGCGGATGGCGGCCTGCTCGGCGCCGCTCACCAGCCGTTCCAGCTCCAGGTCCGAGGCGGTGTCCACCCGGGTGGTGGCCGAGAGCGAGCCGTTTCGCACCCGCTCGGGGAGCAGGTTCACGTCCACCGGCCGGCCCACCGGGGCCATGTAGACCAGGTGGCGGGCGATGTTCTCGAGCTCCGCGAGGTTGCCCGGGTAGTCGTAGCTCAAGAGGGCGGTCATGGCCTTGACCGTGATCCCCTGGATGCGCTTGCCCGTCTCATGGCAGAACCGGTTGACGTAGGACTGGATGAGGAGCGGCAGATCCTCGCGCCGGTCCCGCAGGGGCGGCACCTCGATCATGAGCTGGGAGAGCCGGTAGGCCAGGTCCACCCGGAAGAGGTCGCGGGCAACCACCGTATTCGAGCGGGGCGCGGCTGCCGGCCACCAGCCTCACGTCTACCGGATGGGTCTCGGTGCTCCCCGCCGGCTCCACCTCGCCCGAGCGGAGAAAGCGCACGAGCCGGGACTGGATCTCCATGGGGAGCTGCTCGATCTCGTCCAGAAAGATCGTGCCGCCGTGGGCGAGCATGAGCTTCCCCTCCCGGCGCACGGGACCGCCCTTGCCCGGAATCTCGGCTCCAAAGAGGTCCGCCTCGATCTGTTGCGGCTTGGCACCGCCACAGCTCGCGATCACGAAAGGCCCGTGGCGGCGCGGCCCCGAGAGGTGGAGTGAGCGCGCCAGGAGGTCCTTGCCCACTCCTGGCTCGCCGGAGAGGAGCACGTGGACGGGGGGGTCCACGGCGGCCCGGAGCTGCTCGACCACCTGCTTCATGGCCAGGGAGTCGCCCACCACCAGGTTGGGATCGAGCGTCAGGTCCTGCTGGCCCGGGTGCCCCGGCAGGATCGGCTCGTACCACCCCACGTGATGGACGAGGCCGAGAACCAGCAGGTGCCCCAGCGTGCTCAGCGAGGCCGCCGGCAGCCACCCCTCGGGATCGAACCGCGGCAGGGCGGTGAGGAGCGTGTAGTCGCGGTCGAGAGCCACGAAGGACTGGTAGTAGATCCAGGCCGGCGCCTCCCCCAGCTCGCCGGAGAAGAAACCGCCCCGCTCCGGGCTGCGGTTGCCCTCCCGGTGCTTCAGGAGCTGCTCCTGGAGGCGCTCGCCGCTGCCGAGCCAGACCGGGTCCGTGGTCACCACCAGTTTGAGCGCCGCCCCCTCGACCTCACCGACGAGCAGGAACAGGGCGCCGCCGCCGAAATCCGCCAACACGTCGTGCACCAGGGCCTCGGAGGTCGTGCGGCTCTCGGCGTCGGCCAGGACCCACTCGCTCATCCGGTTCAGGTGCCCGATCATGTGGCAGGAGGTCATCCTCGGCGGGCCGCCCTCCGGCTTCTCGGCCGCCGCGGCCGGAGCCGGATCCTTCTCCGGCAGGGGGACGACGTCCTCCACGAGCAGGGTCACGCCGCCCAGGCGGATCTCGTCCAGCACCTCGAGCAGCGCCTCCCGCACCTTGCGGCCGCTCACCAGGATCCCCTTGCGGGTGCCCAGGTCTTCGATTTTCAGCTCGGTGCCGTCGTAGAGGAGCCGCGCGTGCTTCTGCGCCACCCCGGTGTAGGGCAGATAGACGTCACACTCGGGCCAACTGCCAATGACCAGCTCGCTGCGGTGGATGGGGAACCGCCGGACACCATCCGGCGCATACGCGACAAGTCTCAACATCGGAGAGCGAGTGTATCCCACCCGGGACCCAGCCGCCCGCAGACCCGCACCCCTGCCCCTCTCCTCCCCGGCCTTCGGCCATAACCCTCCCGCCCTCACCGGGAGAGGGGAAAAGAAGCAACAGCCCGAGAGATCCCTTTCAGTCTATCTCCCTCCTCTCCCGGTGCGGGCGGGAGGGAGGGGGCGGCCAAAGAACGAGGAATTATTGAGGGCCGGGGAGGTGAGGGCTCCGTGCAAGCTTCTTGCAAAGCCCGCCACGGTGAAGGCAACCCCAAGGAGGTCATCGATGAAAACACACATGAAAAGCGGAATCCGGGCTCTCTGTCTTGGCGCCCTGGTCTTCACCACCCTTCCCGTGCTCGGCCAGACCGTCAAGGACGACCCGGCGCGCCTGCGCCTCGAATCCGCCTCGGCCGCCAAGGAGGGCACGACCCTGTCCCTGGAACCGGACGCTTCCGGCGCAATCGGCGGCCCCAAGACCCACGTCTGCGACCACTTCGGGGCCATTTCCTGCGGCCAGACGGTCACCGGCACCCTCAGCGACCAGGATTGCGATCTGAACGACGGCTCCCTCATCGACTTCTGGGAGTTCCAGGGGACGAGCGGCCAGACGGTCACGGTGACCCTGACGTCGAGCCAGGTGGATTCCTACCTCTTCCTCCTCACTCCCAACTCGGACACCGTGGCCCAGGCCGACGGCGGGGGCGGCGGCACCAACGCCCGCCTCTCGTATTCACTCAACGCCACGGGTGCCTGGGCGATCGGCGCCAACGCCTCCCCCGGGGAGACGGGGAACTACTCGCTCACCCTCGCCTGCTCCGGCACCGGCGGAGGGAACGTGCCGGCGGCGCCCTCGAACCTCACGGCCACCGCCACCTCCTCGACGGAAGTGGACCTCGAGTGGAACGACAACTCGAACAATGAGACCGGCTTCCGCGTCGAAGGCCGGGCCGGCAGCGCGGCGTTCCAGGATCTTGGAGGGATCAGCGCCAACGCCACGGGCGCCGTCATCACCAACCTCACCGCCGGGACGAGCTACACCTTCCGGGTGCGCGCCCGCAACGCCAACGGCGACTCGCCCTACTCCAATCAGGCAACGGTGACGACCCCTGGAGGAGGCGGTGGAGACGGCTACCTCACCACGCCCGCCTTCCCCGACTTTCGCTTCCGGGTGCGGATCACCCCGCAGGGCGGCGCCACCCTCGCCGGCAGCCGGGAGACGGACTGTGTGCCCGAAACACTCTGCGTGAGCGGTGCCGTGGCCGGCCGTTCGGAGGTCTTCGTGCGCATCATCGGCCCGCGCCCCAACGGCTTCCTCTGGCCCACGGTCGTCCGCTTCACCCCGTCGCGGGTCGAGGTGGACGTCCAGCAGATCAGCACGGGGATCCAGAAGACCTACGTGCTGCCGGCCGTGCCCTCGGACTCGGACGAGCTGTCCGGGCTTCAGGACCGCACGGGGTTCCTGCCGTAGGCGGGACCGGACGGGGGCGGGGGGATTTGCTATCCTCCCGCCCGTGAACGATCTATTCCTGCGTACCTGCCGTGGAGAGGCCACGGAGCGCCGGCCCGTATGGCTCATGCGGCAGGCCGGCCGCTACCTCCCCGAATACCGGGCGATCCGCCAGAAGGTGGACTTCCTGACCCTGTGTAAAACCCCCGAGCTGGCGGCCGAGGTGACGATCCAGCCCGTGGACATCCTCGGTGTGGACGCCGCCATCCTGTTCGCCGACATCCTGCTCCCCTTGGAAGCCATGGGCGCGGAGCTGCAGTTCGTCAAGGGGGACGGCCCGTCTTTCCCCAACCCGGTGCGCACCCGGGAAGACGTGGCGCGCCTCGGCAACCCCGAGGTCGACGAGACGCTCGGCTACGTGTTCGACGCCATGCGCCTCGTCCGCAAGGAGCTCGACGGCCGCGTACCCGTGCTCGGCTTCGGCGGCACGCCGTGGACCCTCGCGGCCTATCTCGTCGAGGGCGGCGGCTCCAAGCACTTCGAGCACCTGCTGGCCTGGAGCTATGGCGACCCCGAGGGGCTCGCCGTCCTCCTCGACCGCGTGGCCGACACCTCGATCGCCTATCTCCAGGGGCAGATCGCGGCCGGCGCCCAGGCCCTCCAGCTCTTCGACACCTGGGGCGGCCTGCTCGATCTGGAACGCTGGCGGGCGCTCGCCATGCCGCCCCTCCGGAAGATCGTGACGGCGATCAAGGGGAAGGTGCCGCTGATCTACTACGTCAACGGCGGTTACCATCTGCTGCCGGCGCTTCAGGAGCTGGACATTGACGTGCTGTCCGTGGACTGGCGCGTGCCGCTCTCCCAGGTCCGGCAGGCCGTGGGGCCGAGGGTGCTCCAGGGGAACCTCGACCCGGCGGCGCTGCTCGGCCCCATCCCCGAGATCGAGCGCCGCACCGCCGCCCTGGTCGAGGCCGGGGCCGGCGGCGGGCATATCGTGAACCTGGGGCACGGCATCCTGCCCATGGTGCCGGTGGAGAACGCCAAGGCGTTCGTGGATGCGGTGAAGCGGCTGCCGGCGCCCTAGCCGCCTCAGTGGTGGGTCGAGCCGGCCGGATTCTTCGTCTTGTCCAGCAGGCTGGCGTGGATGGTGGCGATCCACATGTCGGTCTTGATGAAGCCCGTGCCCCAGTCCTTCCACTCCTCCGGCAGGCCCGCCGCCTGGATCTGCTCCAGGGTCTTCCCTGCCGCCATGCCGCCCTGAACGGCCGCCGTGGTGGCCGTCAGCATGCCGTGGAACTTCTCGAGGTCCGCCACGGTCGCGAGCGCGCCGTGGCCGGGGATCACCTTGGAGTCGGCCGGGATCTGGGCGAGCACCTTGCCGACGTTCTCCGTCAAGCCCTGGACGCTGCCGCCGTTGTCCAGGTCCACGAAGGGGAAGCGGCCGAGAAAGAAGTCGTCTCCCATGTGGACCACGTTGGACTGGGTGAAGAAGATGATGCTGTCGCCGTCCGTGTGCCCGTGGGGGAAGTGGATGGCCTTGATCTCCTCGCCGTTGAAGTGGACGGAGACCGCGTCCTCGAAGGTGATCACGGGCAGCCCGGCCGCCGCCATGGCCTCGACCTTCTCGCCGCGGACCATGGTGCCGGACGCCAGCCGCTTCCGCACGTTCTCCTGGGCAATGATGGACGCCTCGGGACCCAGCTTCGGATTCCCGCCCGTGTGGTCGCCGTGGTAGTGGGTGTTGAGGACGTACTTGAGCCTTCCCGGGTTGATCCCCTTGAGGGCCGCCTGGATCTTCTCGGCCAGCTCCGCGTACTGGTCGTCGACGATCAGGAGGCCGTCCGGCCCCGCCGACACGCCGATGTTGCCGCCCGCGCCCTGCAACATGTAGATGCTGCCGGCGACCGGCACCACCTTGATCTCCACCTTCGAGAAGTCCTGCTGGGCCAAGGCCGGCATCGACATCAGGACCAATCCCGCCGCCAGGCCGGACCATCTCGCTCTGCTCATGGGATACCTCCTCACGCTTTTTAGGAAATCAACCAAAGGATCGACGAACCGGGCGGGACTCTAGCACGGGCCCTACCCGCCCCCCGTCACCCGCAATACCTGGTCCGCGAGGCGCCCCAGAAGCGCCCCCACCTCCGGAAACTGGGTGGCGATGAGGCCGAGAGCGGGGATCCCCACGTAGGTGAAGATCTTGGTCCAGAAGGCGGTGTCGAAGCTCACCTTGCCGGGGGTCGTTTCGCCGATGCGGCTCAAGGTGGAATTGCGGTCCATCTGGAGGAAGACGAGGAGAGTCAGACCCACGGCGGCGGCCAGGGAGAGCCAGATCGCCAGGCTCACGAAGTGCTTGGGCTGGAACTCGTAGGCCGTCACCCCCACCAGGGCCAGCAGGCCGCAGGTGAGGGCGCCGATCAAGCAGCACCGCATGTGGGCGAAGACGTAGCGCAGCCACGCCGCCACCCGCAGGGCCAGGAACTGGAGCACGTCCGGCTCGCCGGCGTGGCTCCGGAGGTCCACGCAGGCCTGCCGGAACACCTCTTCCAGCTTGTTGCGGGCTTCGATCTCCTTGGGCGAGCCGTTGTCCCTCTCATTGGCGAAGACCTCCCGCAGCAAGGCTTCCAGGGACTCGGGGCCGCCGGAAATCACCACCTTGCCCGCCGCGGCCAGCGCGCGCAGGCGGCGCACGGAGACGGTGGGCGTCTTGAAAGGCGGGAGCTGCCAGCTGAAGGACTGGATGGGCCGCCACTCCAGATCCTTGGCGACGGCCTTGAAGGCATCCGCCATCTCGGACGAGGTGTTGTCCAGCCGGCGCAGGATGCGCGACGTCCACCGCCAGAGCAGGAAGAAGCGGAAGAAGGACAGGGCGCCCAGCGACAAGGCCAGGGTGACGAAGAGGATGAACAGCCGGCCGTACCCCCGCGCCTCCCCCACCGGCTGCACGGTGGCCCAGAGCAGGAAGACCGGCGGGAGGAAGGCGATGGCCGGCAGGTACCAGAACCGCCGGTCCTGCGGGAAGGTGCGGATGAGCAGGGCGCGCACGGCGTCGAGAATCGGCCCGACGCCGGCCACCGCCGGGTCGCCCAGGTTCTCCACCGGGCAGTCCGTGGACTGGCGGGCGATGAGCCGGCGGCGCTTGAGCTCCCAGAGGATCCAGGAGTAGACGGCGCCGCCCACCACCGCCAGCGACACCAGCGGCGAGAGCCCCGAGGAGAACGCGCGGGCCCGCAGGTGGAAGAACTCCACCTGGCCGCCCGGCATGCAGAAGCACCAGAGCATGGCGGCCAGGAGCACCAGGGCGAGAGTACCCGCGAGCCCCCAGAGGAGGCCCCGGCCGCGGGTCAGCCGGGCGTGCCGGGCACGGGCGGCGTTCGCCACCAGCAGCCCATAGACCCCGGCCAGCCCCAGGAGATAGAGCACCTGGGCCGCCTCCCACCGCACCGGCAGGCGGCCCAGGGAGATGGACTGCGCCCACAGCGGCACGCTCCCCACGGCCAGCAGCAGACCGGCGGCGAGGGCGAGGAGAACCAGGCCCAGCACCAGCAGAAGGCGGCTGCCGGGAGAGGGATCCAGGGGAGCCCCAGGAATGGGAGTCAGCAGGGCGGCCTGGCGCAGCAGGTAGCCGAGCAGCACGAGGCCCAGGGCCACGAGCAGCACCTGGAGGTCGTCCTTGCCCGCGAAGCCGTTTCCCTCATGCCCGGCCGGGTCCGGCCCCACCGGGTTGCCGCACAGGCGGGCGCCGTCCGCCGGCACGTCCAGCCGGGCCACCGGCCAGAGCGAGCCGTTGCCGACGGCCACGATCCAGGCCCGCGGCTGGGAGACGTTCTTCTCCCCCAGCAGGTAGCGCACGGCCTCGTAGTCTCCCTGCTGGAGCTCGCTGGTGAACTGGCGGCGCTGCCGCTGGTGCGCGCCCCGGAGGGAGCCCGCGAGCCACGGCGCGCCTTCGGTGAACAGGGGGGCGCTGGTGAAGACGAGCATGCCGTCCAGCGTCTTGGCGTGCTGGGGATGGGCGAACAAGAGGTCGTTGTCGAAGGTGAAGAGCACCGTGTCCGGGGCGACCTCGCGCACCTTCTCGGCCAGGAAGAGCTTGTCCTTGGGATCGGTCGCCACGATCCCCACGGCCTGGACGCCCTCGCGGGCGAGAGTCGCGAGCAGGTTCTGGAGCATCAGCTCGGTGCTCCGCAGGGTGTCCTGGCTGAAGGTGGGCACGAGGTCCGGCGGCGGCACGGCGTCCGTGAGGTCGAGCCCCAGCAGGAGCCGGCGGGAGGTGGGGATCTGGGTGCCCGCTGCGGCGGCTTTCTCCGGCCTTCTCCTTCTCCGCCTGGGTGGCGTTGCGCAGCTCCGAGATGTGGCTGGGGAAGGGGACCACGATCAGCCGGCCGCTCCTCTTCTTGCCCCGCCGCTCTCGGCCTGGATCAGGCCGCTGCCGTAGGCCGTGTCCGACTCGGTGAGGAGGGCCACCCGGGAGAGGTCCCACCCCATCTTCTCCCGCAGGAAGGGGAGGGCCAGCCCGCGCAGCACGTCGTCCGGCACCACGGTGCGGCAGAACTCGACCCCCATGTCCTTGAACGTCTCGTCGAGACCCGCCGCGGTGGCCGAGCCCGACGCCGCCTGGAAGCGCAGGAGCGGCCGGCCCTGGGCATCCTGGTGATCCGCGATCCAGCTCGTCAAGGACACCCGCAACGACTCGGCCGAGCCCGAGAACGAGGGGCCGAGGATTCTCACCAGGGCACCGCCCGTGGAGCCCTCGACGTCCTCTTCGGGTAGGACATTCTCCTCGGGCAGCGGCGGCGGCTGGAGCTCGGCGATGAGGTCCAGGGTCTCCCGGAAGGTGTCCTTCGGCCCCCGCGTCTCGCCGACCAGGAAGACCAGGGCCAGGGTGCGGGTGCCGTCCTCCCACTGGCGGCGGAAGAGCACCAGCCCCGGCGCGGCCTGGGCCGGGGCTTCCTTCTTGGCGGCCTCCCCCGCCCAGGGGAGCCAGACGCGGTCCACGAGCCAGCCGGACTGGGCGAACCCCCGCTGCAAGGCGTCGAGGGCATGATCGAGCCGCGGGTCCGGCGGCATGGGGACGAGGGCGACCAGGAAGCGCAGGCCGTCGTATCCGCGCTTTTCAGCTTCGGCGGAGAGCGTGGCGGGATTCACCTCGTCCCGCCGCAGGCCGAGGAACTCTCCCAGAACCCGCAGCGGCTCGCACCGGGGCCCCGGGCAGGGGGACGGCGGCGTCTCCGCCTTGGGGGCCGGCTTGGCCTGCGCCTGCGCCGCGGTCGCCTTGGCTGGCGCCACGGCAAGGCGCACGGCCGGAAATCCGACCGACAACCCCGCGATGAGGAGCAGCCACGGAGGCGCCTTCTTCATAGCCATGGCCTGTTGGGCGTGGCGACTCGAAGAATGTTACCAGACGCTGAAGGGTCTACTCGTACCGCAGGGCTTCGATGGGGTCGAGCGCCGCCGCCCGCGAGGCGGGGTAGATGCCGGAGGCGAGGCCCACGGCCATGGCCACGCCCGTCGAGAGGAGGATCGAGGCCGTGGTGACGATCGTCTCCCAGCCGGCGAAGACCGCCACGCCCTTGGCGAGGGCCAGCCCGGCGGCGATGCCGGTGAGCCCGCCGATGACGCTGATGGCGAACGACTCCACGATGAACTGGAAGCGGATGTCGCTGCTCTTGGCGCCCACGGCCCGCCGGACGCCGATCTCCCGCGTGCGCTCGAGCACCGTGGCCAGCATGATGTTCATGATGCCGATGCCGCCCACCAGGAGCGAGATGCCGGCGATGGCCCCCATGACCACGTTGAACAGCCGCTGGGTGCGCCGGCTCTCGGCCAGCAGGGCCTCGGGCACCACCAGCTCGTAGTCCTGGGCTCCGCCGTGGAGCCGGTCCAGGAGGTCGCGCATCACGGCGGACGCCTCGCCGCCGCCCACCCCGTCCTTCAGGCGGACGACGATCTCGTCGAGCGGCGAGGCGAGGTCCGAGTGCTCGAACTTGCGGTCCGCCGTGGAGAGCGGCAGGTAGATCTCCCGGGTGGCCGAGACGGCCCCCGTCGCGCCGGGAGTGGCTGGAGCCGCGCCCCCCTCCCCCGCCGCGCCGCCGCCCTTGCCCGTGATGCTCTTGGCCGGGGCGGCGTCCGCGGCGGCGAGCACGCCCACCACCTCCAGCCAGACGTCGTTGATCTTGACCACCTTGCCCACGGCCGGGCCGTAGCCGAAGAGGTCGCGCCGCACGGCCGGGCCGATCACGCAGACCTGGGCGTGGGTGGATTCGTCCAGGGGATCGAGGAAGCGCCCTTCGGCCACCTCCAGGTTGGAGAGCGCGGCGTGGACCGGCGTGACGCCGAAGACGGCGGTGCCGTCCGACTTGCCGGTGGGCGAGAGCACCTTGTAGGGATCGACGCGGATGCGCGGGGCCACCAGCTCGACCCCCGGCACGGCCTCCGCGATGGCCGTGGCGTCGCGCTGGGAAACCCCGAGCGAGGTCTGGCGGATCTCCCGCAGCTCCTCGTCTTTGAAGGTCTTGGAGCGCACCAGGACGTTCCTCAGGCCGAGCCGCTCGATGGACGACGAGCGCCTGCCGCTCGGCCCCGGCGCCGATCGACATCATGGCGATCACCGCGCCGACGCCGAAGATCATGCCCAGCATGGTGAGCGCCGAGCGCAGCTTGTGCGCCGCCAGGTTGTCGAGCGCCGAGCGGAAGGCTTCGTGCGGTGTCATTGGGCGCTCGTCATGCATCGGAAAGTCATCATCACGCGCCGGCCCGAGCCCTGAGCCGGCGCGGCCGGAGGCGGCTTCGGAGCTTTGACCTCGGGCGTGCCCGCCGGCCGCGTGGGGTCGCGCAGGGCCAGCACGTCGCCCTTCTTGATGCCGGACTCCACGACCACCCGCCCCATGGTGGACGGCCCGAGCTTCACCTCCACCGGGTCGAACCCGCCCCCCGGCTTGCGGCGGAAGACGAGCGAGCGCCCCTCGCGGTCGAACACGGCCTGCCGGGGCGCCAGGAGGGCACCCTTGCGCTCTTCGAGCAGCAGGTTCGCCTGCACCCGCTGGCCGGGCTTCATCACCCGCACGTCCGTCTTTTCGAGCGCCAGGGTGACGGCGAAATACTGCACCGGCGAGCCCTGCACGCGGGGCTTGGCGAGCGCGTCCACCCGCGCGATGCGCGCCGGGTAGGTGACGCCCGGCGCGGACTCCACCGCGAGCGTCGCCGGCCGGCCCGGCTTCAGGCCACCGGCGTCCGCCTCCAGCACGTAGACCTCGGCCTCCATGGTGGAGAGGTCCGGGATCTCCGCCAGCGGCTGGCCGTTCCACACGCTGTCGCCCACCCGCGTCGTCTCGCCCCGCCAGTTGCGCTTGAGAATGAGCACGCCGTCGTGGGGCGCCGAGACCGCGAGGGCCTGGAGCCCCTGGCGCGCCTGCTGAATCTTGGCGTCCGCCTGGCGGGTCTTGATCTGGAGCAGGGCCACCTCGGTGCCGGACGAGCTGCTTGCGCGTGCCCTGGGCGGCCTCGGCGTGCCTTTCGCGCTCCTGGGCCAGCTCCTGGTCGATGTCCGACTCGATGATCTCGGCCCGGGAGAAGATCACGGCGTCCTTCTTCTGGAACTGGCGGGCGTTCTCCACCTCGACCCGGGCCATGGCCGCGTCGCGCTCCAGCTTGCGCACCTCGGAGAGCCCCTGCATCTGCTCCTTCTCCATCTTGAGCCGGGCCTCGCGCAGGTCGTCCTCGGCGTCGACGAGCTGCTTTTCGATGGCGCTCGGGTCGAAGCGGATGACCACGTCCCCCTGCTTGACCCGCGAGCCGTCCGGGGCCACCCAGCCGATGCGGAACGGCCCGGGCACGCCGCTGGGGACGGAGATGGGCGTGGCCTTGACCGCCTGGAGGTTCCCCTGCGCCGGCACCCGGCGCTTGAAGTCCTGGGGCTCGACCTTCACCGTCGCCACGTCCCCCTCGCTGGAGCGCGCCGAGGGGAGGAACGCCCCCAGGGCCAGCAGGAGGCCCACCGCCAGGGCGGCGAAAACGACCCGGGACGTCTTCATCGGGAAAACCTCACCGCTCCTCCTCCGCCAGATCCTGCTGGGAAATCTTGTCGCCCAGAGAAAGCCCCGTGACGATCTCCACCAGCCGCTCGTTCCGGCGCCCGAGCGTGGGGTGCACCTCCTCCGTGCCCAGCCCCTTGCGCCGGTAGACCACCGGGCCGTCGGGCCGGGTGAACACGGTCTCGGCCGGCACCACCAAGGCCTTGGCCAGCCGTTCGAGCTCCACCGTGCCCGTGTAGCGCATGCCGGGGCGCATGCGCTGGGGATCGGTGCGGTCGAGGTCGATCTCCAGCTTGACGACTTTCAGGGGATTGACGTCCGACTTGCTGCGCACGGCGCCGCCGATCGAGCGCACCCGGCCCGTGAACACGTCGTCCGGATGGGCGTCGAGCCGCACCGTCACCCGCTGCCCCACGGCCACGCGGCCGGCGTCGGCCTCGTCGATCTCGCCGTCGGCCCGCAGGGTCCGGAGATCCGGGATCTCCAGGATGGACTGCCCCCGCCACGCCGAGTCCCCAACCTTCTTCTTCTCCCCCTGGCCGGTGTCCAGGTAGACCACAGTGCCGTCCCGCGGGGCGGTCACCGTCATGCGCTGAATGGCCGCCTCCATCTCCTTCACCCGGGCGGCGGCGCGGTCGCGGCGGTTGACCAGGGAGCCGATCTCGGAGTCCGCCTGGAGCTTGCGCAGGCGCACCTTCTCTTTGAGATAGGCCACCTCGCGGGTGGCGAGCGCCAGATCTTCGCGCGACTGGGCCAGCTCCTTGGAGGCCACCAGCTCGGCCGGCACGTCCACCTTGAGCTCGGCCTTGCGCTGCCGGGCCTCGGCCTCGGCCAGCTCCAGGGCGGCGTCGCGGCCGGCGATCTCGAGGTTGGTCTGGCTCTTCTCCAGCTCCTTCTGGGCGGAGTCGCGCTCGGCCATCTTGTCCAGCAGACCGCGTTCGAGCTCCGAGGTGTCGAACCCCAGCACGGGCTGGCCGGCCCGCACCTGCGTTCCCTCGGGAGCCATGAAGGCGATCTTGTAGTCCCACACGTCCTCGATCTGCGGCGGACCGATGCGCAGGGCCTGCACCGAGGCGAGCGTGCCCGAAACGGGCGCGCCGATCACCAGATCCTCCTTGCGCACCTCGGCCCACCCCCCGGCCGCCTTGGCCGAGGCTCTCCCGGACACCAGCCAGAGCCCGGCGAGGAACGCCAGGAGGACGGCTCCGCCCACCGCGAAGCGGGTCATGCGCCGGCGCCGCGGGCTCATCCGGCCTTCCCCTTATTGTCCAAATTCTTATCAGCCAGCCTACGCGCCCGCAGGCGCGCGCCTTCCTCGAGGCCGCCCAAGACCACGCACTCCTCGGCTCCGCAGGGACCCAGCTTCACGTCCTTGGCGCCGCCCGAGGCCAGGAGCGCCCGCGTCTTGCCGCCCGAGAAGTCCAGGGCCGCCCGCGGCACGAGCAGCGCGTCCTTCTTTTCCGCGCCCAGCACCTCCACCCGCACGGACATGCCCGGGCGCATGTGCTCCGGGTCCGACTTGTCGAGCGCGATCCGCACCGGGAAATAGCGCAGCAGCGGGCTCCGCTTCGACTCACGGGCCACGGGGGAGATCTCGGTCACCTGCCCCCGGTAGGGCGCGTTGGGATAGGCGTCGAGCGTGCAGACCACCTCCATGCCCGGAGCGATACGGCCGTCGTCGACGTCCGAAAGATTCGCCTGGACGATCATGGACGACAGGTCCGGCAGGGTCGCCACCGCCAGCCCCACCCACACCGAGTCGCCCAGCTGGAGCTTGCGCCCCTCCCAGGGATGGTCGCCCACCAGCACCATGCCGTCCCGCGGAGCCTTGAGGCTCAAGGCGTCGATGGCCTCCTCGGCGTCGTTGATCTCGCGGTGGGACTTCTCCAGGGAGATCCCCTGGATCTGGAGGTCCGCGCTGCTCCCCCGCTTCTGGGCCGCGAGGTCTTCCTGAGCCTTCGCGAGCTCGGACTCCGCCCGCTTCAAGGCGAGCTGGCGGTCCTGGTAGTCGCGCAGCGCCAGGAGGTCTTTGGGGATGTTGGCGGCGATGCGGGCCTTCTCGAGCTCCGACTTCGCCTTCTCCACCTGGAACACCTTGTCCGCCAGCGTGGTCTTCGATTCGGCCCGGGCGCGCTCCAGCTCGCTCCCGGCGTTCGAGGCCGTGAGGCGCTTCTCTTCGAGGTCGGAGGAGAACTGCGAGTTGTCGAACGCCACCACGGGGTCGCCCGCCTTGACCCGGGTGCCGTCCGGGGCCATCCAGCGGATCTGGAGCTGCCAGGAGCTGGTGCGGGGCACCACCAGGGCCTCGCCCCTCTCCGCCGCCAGCTCGCCCGTGAGCAGCACCCGCTGCCGGAAGGTGCCCCGGCGGACCGCCAAATTGTCCCCTTGTCCGGCCCCTTCCCCCTGGCCGGCGTCGGCGCGCGCACCGCTTCCCGAGCACCCCGCGAAGGGGAGCAGGAGGCCGAGGGCCAGGAGGGCGGTGGAGAGTCTCAGTCCGATCATTCCTTCAACAGCAACGTATACGACAGGCGGGAGCTTCCTGTCTACGGCTCTATAGATACGAATGAAACGCAAAAAGTTCCTCAGGGTTCCCGCCCGCCTCAACTCTGCCTGGCGTCTACTTGGCTCCGAAATCCACCTTCGGCGCCGTCTCCGCCCCCGCCTGGGCCTGGAAGTACGCCTTGGGCTGGAAGCCCATCATCCCGGCGAACAGGGCGGCCGGAAAGCGTTTGACCTTGGTGTTGTAGGTCTGGGCCGTGAGGTTGAAGTTGCGGCGCTCGACGGCCACCCGGTTCTCCGTGCCCTCGAGCTGCACCATGAGATCCCGGAAGCCCTGCACCGACTGGAGCTGCGGGTACTGCTCCACCACCACCAGCAGGCGGCTGAGGGCCGAGGAGAGCTGGTCCTGGGCCTGCTGGAACTGGGCGAACTTCTGGGGATCGTTGAGGATCTCCGCCGTGGCCTGGGGGCTGACCTGCCCCACCCGGCTGCGCGCCTCGACGATCGCCGTCAGCGTCCCCTGCTCGAAGTTGGCAGCACCCTTGACCGACGCGACCAGGTTGGGAACCAGGTCGGCCCGGCGCTGGTAGGCGCTCTGCACGTTCGACCACTGGGTCTCCACGGCCTGCTCCGACTCCACGAGGCCGTTGTAGACGCCTATGAGGTACATTCCGAAAATCGCCACCACCACCACGGCGGCGATCAGGCAACCCAGTCCCTTTTTCATCGATTCCTCCTGAGAGGCGCCCGGGGGCGCTGGGGGAATCATAGCGCGAACCCTCACCCCCGGCCCCGTGCTACATTTCCGCCCGATGAGGGTCTACCTCGATCTGCTCCAGCACGTCCTGGACCACGGGGTGCGGAAGTCCGACCGCACGGGCACCGGTACGCTGTCCGTCTTCGGCCACCAGATGCGCTTCGACCTCTGGGTCAAGGCTTCCCGCTGCTGACCACCAAGCGGCTCCACCTGCGCTCCATCCTCCACGAGCTGCTCTGGTTCCTGGCCGGCGACACCAACGTGCGCTACCTGCACGAGAACGGCGTGACGATCTGGGACGAGTGGGCGGACGCGGAGGGCGAGCTCGGCCCCATCTACGGCGCCCAGTGGCGCTCCTGGCCCACGCCGGACGGCGGCCACGTCGACCAGATCTCCCGCGTGGTGGACCAGATCCGGAACCATCCCGACTCCCGCCGCCACATCGTCAGCGCCTGGAACGTGGCCGATCTGGACGGCATGGCTCTTCCCCCCTGCCATGCGCTGTTCCAGTTCTGGGTGGCCGAGGGGCGCCTCTCCTGCCAGCTCTACCAGCGGAGCGCCGACGTCTTCCTGGGCGTGCCGTTCAACATCGCCTCCTACGCCCTGCTGACCCTCATGGTGGCCCAGGTGACGGGCCTCGAGCCCGGCGACTTCGTGCACACCCTGGGCGACGCCCACCTCTACCTCAATCATCTCGACCAGGCCCGCCTCCAGCTCACCCGCGAGCCGCGGCCCCTGCCCCAAATGACCCTCAACCCCGAGAGGACGAGCCTGTTCGACTTCCGCTACGAGGATTTCACCCTCAGCGGCTACGATCCGCACCCGGCCATCAAGGCTCCGATTGCCGTATGACGACAAGGGCCACGAAACGGATCACCTTGATCGCCGCCCTGGCGGCAAACCGCTCCATCGGCATCGACAACCGCCTCCCCTGGCACATCCCCGCGGACCTCAAGCGCTTCAAGGCGCTCACCCTGGGGCACACCATGATCCTCGGCAGGAAGACCTTCGACTCCATCGGCGGCGTCCCCCTCCCGGGCCGGCCCACCATCGTGGTGACCCGGCAGCCGGAGTACGCCCCGCCGGGCGTCCAGGTGGCCCATTCCGTGGACGAGGCCCTGGACAGGGCCGAAGGGGAGGAGGTCTTCGTGGGCGGCGGCGAGGAGATCTTCCGCCTGGCGCTCCCCCGCGCCCACCGGCTCCAGCTGACCGTGATCCACCAGGAATACCCCGGCCACGCCTTCTTCCCCGAGGTCGACTTGAGCGCCTGGCGTTTGACCGAACAGGAAGATCACGAGGCCACGGCGAAGACGCCCGCCTTCAGCTTCCGGGTGTACGACCGGTGAGGGCGCGGACCGCCCTGTTTCTGGCCGCCTTACTTCTCGCCGACTGCAACCGGGAGAAAGCGCCCCAGGACGTCAACGCCACGGCCACGGTGCGCAAGGCGCGGATCTTCCTGATCTCGACGGACGACAAGGGGCCGGTCGGCTGTGGCGACACCGCCGTGCCCGTCGAGGCCACGCTGCCCGCTCCCACGCCCGCCTTGTGGGGATCGCTGGAGACCCTGCTCACCGCCGGCAAGCACTACGAAAGCTCCGGCCTCTACAACGCGCTCGCCAACTCGCCCCTGCGCGTCGAGCGGATCGACCGCGCCGGATCGACGGTGCGCATCTACCTCACCGGCTACCTGGAGATCGGCGGCGCCTGCGACACCCCCCGCGCCGTCTCCCAGCTCACCGAGACGGCCACGCAGTTTCCGGACGTCGACAAGGCCGAGATCTTCCTCGACGGCAAGCCCCTGGACGCGCTCTTGTCCGGGAAGGGATAGGGAAAATTCGGCTGAATAAAAAGACCGCCGGCCGCACCGTTTGGCGATGCGGCCGGACGGTATGAATGGGAGAGAGAGGGAGTGACGACCCTCACTCTCGGGGGATCTGTGCTGGGGTGCTGCTGCGGGTGCTGCTGCTACAACCCCGGCCCGGAACCGTGATTCCCGGCCTCGAATCAGAAGTGCGGTATTGGATCAAAAGCGGGACAAGGCAAGATTCGCCTTTTTCAATCCCCTTCTCTACTGCGCTGCTTCCCTACCGTTCAACGGCCACTGCCGCCCGTTCTTTGAACCAGGCGGTGGTCCGCGCAATTCCGCCGCGCAGGGCGAGCGGCTCGGGCAAACCGAGCTCGCGGCGCCCCAGGCGACCGTCCACCACGGAGCGCTGCTGCTCTCCCGGCTTGGCGGGGCCATGGGTGGCCTCGGCGCCCGTGCCCACCGCGTGGGCGATCTCGCGGTAGAGGTCCACCACGGAGGTTTCCACCGCCGTCCCCACGTTGTAGACGTGGAAGCCGCGCCGGCCCGCCGCCGCCACGTTGGCGCGCACCACGTCCGACACGTGGACGTAGTCGCGGGTCTGGAGCCCCGGGCCGTTGATGGTGGGGGCCTGCCCGGCGAGCAGGCGGTTGAGGAAGATGGCGACCACCCCGGCCTCGCCGTGCGGGTTCTGCCGCTCGCCGTAGACGTTGGCGTAGCGCAAGCAGGTGGCGTCCAGGCCGTAGGTCACCGAGTAGTAGAAGAGGTAATGCTCGAAAGAGAGCTTGGAGATGCCGTAAGGGGAAATCGGCCGGGCCGGATGCTTCTCGTCGGCCGGAAAATAGTCCTGCTCGCCGTAGATCGCCCCGCCCGTGGAGGCGAAGAGCACCTGCCTCACGCCGCCCCGGCGGGCCGCCTCGGCCAGGTTCAGGCTCCCCAGGATGTTGACGTCCGCGTCGAAGCCCGGGTCTTCCACCGACCGCCGCACGTCCATCTGGGCGGCGTGATGCACGAGGATCTCGATCCCCGCCTCCCGCACCAGCTCCGCCGCCTCCTGGGACCGCACGTCCAGCACGTGCAGCTCCGCGCCGGCCGGCACGTTCTCCCGCCGCCCGCCGGACAGGTTGTCGAGGATCAGCACCCGCCGCCCCTCGGCGAGAAAGGCTTCCGCCACGTGAGAGCCGATGAAGCCGGCGCCCCCGGTCACACAGACGGTTCCTTGCGTAGAGTCGTTCTTCATGGCGGCGGAAGCTTACCGCAAGAGCCCAACCGGGACGGCACCGCGATTTCCGCCCGCTACATATATTTCTGCCGCCGGTTCATATAATTCTACCCTTCTTCCAGCGGCATCGGCGTCAGAATCATATGATTTACCAGCCACTTCATATGATTCAGCCTCTGATCGGACCCATGCGGAGACAGATTCATATAATTCATGATGACTTTCATATGATCCTGAAAGCGCCAGAGGCCGGAGGGCGCCCGGAGGATGAAGAAGGCAGTCCGAATTATATGTTTGGGCAGCAGAATTATATGGCGCGGACGCGCCGTTCAGTCGCGCCGTGCCACCGCGATGATCCCCAGGCCCTTCCAGGGAAGCATCCGGTCCAGCCGGCGGATGATGGGAACGCCCATGTTGAAGAGCTTGAGCTGCACGCGGCTGAAGTTTCGCCGCTTCAGGACCCGGCCGTTGAGCCACCAGCCGGGCACCGAGGTGCGGTTGAAGTCCCGCATCTCCTCCACGGTGAAGCCCGTCGTCTGCAGCTCCTCCCGCAGCATCTCCTGGGAGTAGCGGGTGCGGTGGCCGAGCACCTCGTCGAGGCTCGAATAGAGGCTCTGCCCGGCGGGCACGTAGAGAACCAGCCGGCCACCCGGGCGCCAGCACGTCGTGCATGTTGCGCAGGGCGAGCAGGGGATCGCGGACGTGCTCCAGCACGTTCAGGCAGACCACCGTGTCGAACCGGCCGTTCCAGGGCTCGAAGCAGGCCGCGTCCTCCAGGTCGATGCGCGCCACCTCGAGGTAGGGCTTCCCCAGCGCCAGGTTCTTCAGGTAGTCGAGGTAGTGCGGGTTGATGTCGCTCGCGAGGTAAAGATCGCGCGGCAGCAGCCAGGAGGTGATGTTGCCGATGCCGGCGCCGATCTCCAGCACCCGGGCGCCCACGTGGGGGGCGATCGCCTCCGCCATCCAGCGGTTGAACTGGCGGGCCTTCTCCAGGCTGGTGCAGGATGTGGGAGCCGTACTCGTCCTCGGCGTAGACGTCGTCGATGAAGCCGGTACTTCACCATCGTCCGCAGCGCCTTGACGGCGTCCTTCCAGCCGATCTTCTTCCCCTCGCGGTAGGTGCGGCCGAGGTAGCTGATGGGCACCTCGAAGATCCGGCACTCGCGCTTCGCCACCTTCGCCGTGATCTCCGGCTCCATGGCGAAGTCGTTGGAACGGATGGGGATCGACTTGAGGAGCGGCGCCCGGAAGACCTTGTAGCAGGTCTCCATGTCCGTCAGGTTCAGGTCCGTGAACCAGTTGCTGAGCGTGGTCAGGAACCGGTTGCCCAGGCTGTGGCGGAAGTACAGCACCCGCCGCCGGTCGCTCGGCAGGAAGCGCGAGCCGTAGACCACGTCGGCGCCATCCTCCAGGAAGGGGCGGATCAGCCGTGGGTAGTCCCGGGGGTCGTACTCCAGGTCGGCGTCCTGAAACAGGATGAGGTCGCCCGTGGCCTCGGCGATCCCCCGCCGGATGGCCGAGCCCTTCCCCTGGTTCTTCCCCTGCTCCAGGAGGCGGATGCGGTCCGGATACTCGGCGGCGACCCGGCGGAGAATCTCCAGGCTGCCGTCCTTGGACCCGTCGTCCACCACGAGGATTTCCATCTCGCGGATCTCCGGCGCGGACACGCGAGAGCACCCGGTGGATCGAGCTCCTCCACCAGGAAGCGCTCGTTGTAGACCGGAATGACGACGCTCAGCTTCAGGCCGGTCGGGGTGGTTTCTTCGCTCAAGGCTCGTTCCAGTCTCGTTGACTCATCAGGGGCGGTGCATGATAGCACTCGCTCATGACCCTCGACTCGCCTTTCCGCCGTAGACGGCCTGCCCGGGCGGGGGTGCGGATCAGTCGAGATCCACGATACGCGCAGGACTTCGCTGACGATCCTTGATAACCTCCTCCATCGCGTCATCCCCCGGAGCTACTCCTGCCCACCCTCATCTGCCCCGTCCGCCACTGCGCCGCCCCCCTGGAGCGCCTGGACCGCACCCTCACCTGCCCGCGAGGCCACTCCTTCGACCTCGCCCGCAGCGGCTACTGCAATCTGCTCCAACCGCAGGACAGCCGCTCGAAGATCCCCGGGGATTCGCGGGAAGCCGTCGAGGCCCGGCGGTGCCTGATGGACGCGGGGCATGGCGCGGCCTTCCTGCAAGCCTTGATCGAGGAGATCGGTGATCTGCCTGTCCCTCCAGGCGGCGCCGTCCTGGACGTGGGGTGCGGCGAAGGAAGCTACCTCGGAGGGATCGCGCGGGACCGGTCCCTCGATGCCCACGGGATTGACCTCTCCACCCACGCCGTCGACCTCGCGGCTCGCCGCTATCCGGAGATCTCGTGGATCGTGGGCAACGCCGACCGCTTCCTCCCCTGGGCGCCAGAGTCCTTCGATCTCGTCCTCTCCATCGACGCCCGGCTGAATTCCGGGGAGATGCGGCGCGTGCTCAAGCCGGGAGGGTTCCTGGTGGTGGCCGTACCGGCGCCGGACGACCTGATCGAGCTGAGGGCCGCCGTGCTGGGCGAAGGGGTGACCCGCGACCGCATGGAGCGGGTTGAAGCTTTGCTCGCCGACGATTTCGAGCTGGAAGGACGCCGCACCGTGCGCGAGACCGTCCGTTTCTCCCCCGAAGCCGCGCGGGACGCCCTTACCGCCACCTACCGGGCCGCCCGGGTCAGCCGTCAGGAACGGATCGAGGCGATGCCGGAGATGGACGTGACGTTGAGCCACGAGCTTGCGCGATTCAGGCGGCGGTGACTACGCCGGCCGGGGAGCCTCGAAGATCGGGCTCCGGATTAGCCCCCTCTTCGACATCTTGTACCGCAGGAGCACGCTGAGCACTGCGAAGCCATACCGCACGCTCCGCCGGAAGCCGATCTGCGAGGCCTCGGGGAAGTAGCGGGTCTGGATGGGAATCTCCTGGATGCGCAGCCCCTGCCAGACGCCCTGGGCGATGATCTCCGTGTCGAACACGAAGTCGTCCGAGTTCGCCTCGAGGTTCACCGATTCCAGGAACTTGCGGCTGTAGGCGCGCAGCCCCGAGTGGTACTCCGAGAGGAACACGTAGAACGAGGCGTTGGCCACGGCCGTCAGGAAAATGTTGGCCAGGTACTTCCACTTCGGCATGCCGCCCTCGAGCGGCCGGCCGCCCAGCATGCGGCTGCCGAACACGGCGTCGCATTCCCCGCGGAGCAGAGGCGCCACCAGCGCCGGGACGCACTTGGGGTCGTACTGGTGATCGGGATGGACCATGACCGCGATGTCCGCCCCGCGGTCGAGCGCCTCCCGGTAGCAGGTCTTCTGGTTCCCCCCATAACCCCGGTTCTTGGGGTGGACGATCACGTGAAGCCCCATACCCCGGGCGATCTCGACCGTGCGGTCGCGGCTCGCGTCGTCCACGACCACGACGTCGTCCACCCACGCCATGGGGAGGTCCGCCCAGGTCCGTTCGATGGTTTTCTCGGCATTGTAGGCCGGCATGACGACGCAGACCTTCTTGGTACGCTGGGTGGGGTCGATGTCGGTGGGAGCTACGGCATACGGCATTCGCGGATTGTAGCTGTATCCTGAGCCCGCATGGCGTCCCCCTTCTCCTATCCGGAGCGCCCTTTCGACCGCGCCCTCGCCGCCGCCGGCCAGCTCGAACGCCTCGCCCGGGCCGCCGTTCGTTCACTGAGGAGCCTCCAGATACCGAAGCTTCACCCCTCCAGCCGGCCGCCGTCTCCTGCCCCGGAGACGTCCGCCGAGTGGAAGGCTCCGATCCTCTACCTCCCCGCGGTCGCCTGGGCCTACCGTTTCCAGCGGCCCCAGCAGCTCGCCCTGGCCCTGGCGCGCGCCGGCCACCCCATCCTCTATATAGAGGGTTTCCTGCGCAGCCGGCTCCTCCCTGTCCGCCAAGTCGTGCATACCCAGGGGACACTCCAAGTCTTGAGGATGCGCGTCCCGGGCCGTCCGGATCCCTACCGCGAGCCGCTCAACGGCCGGACGGCGATCGCCATGGCGGAGACGATCCTGGCCGGCCTGCGCGGGGATCCCCCGTTGATGGTGCTCGTCCAACTCCCCTTCTGGGCCGAGCTGGGCCGGGAGCTCGCCCGCCGGCTCGGCGTTCCCCTGGTCTACGACCGCATCGACCTCCACGCGGGCTTCCCCGGAATTCCGGCAAGCATCGAAGAGGCCGAAGAGGGGCTGATCCGGGACGCGGACCTCGTCTGCGCTTCGTCCACGCTATTGGCGGAAGAACCTCGAGAGGTCAATCCCCGGGTGATCCTCCTCCCCAACGGGGTCGACTTGGCGGCCTTCCCGGGACCGGCGCCCCTCCGGCGTGACCCGCCGGTCCGCATTGGGTACGTGGGAGCCCTGGGGCCGTGGTTCGACGTGGAAGCCGTCGAGAACGCCGCCCGCACCCAGCCGGACTGGCGCTTCCGCCTCGCCGGACGCGTGGAAGACCCGCAGGTCGCCGCTCTCTCCACCCTCCCCAACCTGGAGACCGTGGGCGAAATCCCCTTCACGGCCGTCCCCGCCTTCCTCGCGAGCCTCGACGCCGCCCTCGTCCCTTTCCGCGACCTCCCCCTCACCCGCGCCGTCGATCCCGTGAAGCTCTACGAAGCCCTCGCCATGGGCCTCCCCGTCGTCGCCCGCCGCCTCCCCGAGACCGAGCGCTGGCCCGAGCCCCTCGTCTATCTCTATGACGATCCGGAAAGCTTCCTCCGCCAGCTCCGCCGCGCCGTCGAGGAGAGGACGACCACGCTGGCCTTGCAGAGACGCCAAGCCGCCGAAGGGGAGAGCTGGGACCGGCGGGCTGGGGAGCTGCTGAGAAAGATCGTGCCGCCTTGATCCATACCAGGAACCCACATAGACTTCCCACATGAAGGCTGTACAGATCATGTTTGACGAAGATCTCCTCGCTGAGTTGGACAAGACCGTTGACGTGCGCGAAAAAGGAAGGTCCGCTGTCTTGAGGCAACTCGCCTCCGACTTCCTCGGGCGGCGGCGCGAGCGCGAAATCGACGCACAGTATGAGCGCGCCTACAAAGGGGTCGAAGCTCCCCTCGGAAAGGAGTTCGAGGGCTGGGAAGAAGAGGGTGTATGGCCTCCCGATTGAATCGAGGCGAGATCTGGCTCTACACCTTTGGGTCACCCGACAAGCGCCGCCCGGTGCTGGTGCTCTCTCGACAAAAGGCGATCAGCCTTCTTCATACCGTCCTCGTGGCGCCCGTTACCTCCTCGGCTCACGGAGCACCCAGTGAAGTTCAAGTCGGGATCGAAGAAGGCCTCAAGCACGACTCCGTGGTCAATCTGGATCAAATCCAGACGGTAGATCAGCAGAAACTCCATCATTTCGTCGGCTCCCTCAGCACCGAGAAGATGACTGCAGTTTGCCGAGCCCTACTGGTCGCCACAGGCTGCGGGAACTGAGGTCCGTTTAGGAAGTTCCACCCAGGGTTCCACCCTGGGCTTCGAAGTAGGACGCCCTCCGGGCTCGCGTCAGTCTTGAACGCGGATGGTCATCGAGGATGGGGCGGTCCTCATCCCTTTGCCTTGAATCGTTTGAGATCTTTTGATGAACTTTGAGCCGATCCTTGAGGACGGCTTGAAGCCCACCCCCTACACTTCCCATCAACAAGAGCGACCCAAGGAAGCGAAAGCGAACGAGGGGACCTCAAGGAACACCGAAGTTCTTTTTTTGATTTTATGAATTCTAGGGGGGACGCAGGGCCCGGGTGGAGCAATCCACCCGGGTTTTTGTGCGTTCAGGCCCGCCGTGGCCTCCGGCACCCGGATGGTACAGTTCGACTCGGTACCCGAAAGGAGGCAGCATGTCCATCCGACCCGTACAGCGCCTCGTCCGCGCCAAGCCGACTCTCGAAGGCGCTGGCGTCCACCTGCGCCGGGCCTTCGGCTTCGGCGACACGTCCGACTTCGACCCGTTCCTCCTGCTGGACGACTTCCGCAACGACGTGCCAGAAGATTACCTGGCCGGCTTCCCGTGGCACCCCCACCGGGGGATCGAGACGATCACCTACGTGCTCGCCGGCACCGTGGAGCACGCCGACAGCCTGGGCAACCGGGGCGCCATCGGCGCCGGGGAGGTGCAGTGGATGACGGCGGGCCGGGGGATCATCCACCAGGAGATGCCCCAGGGGGACCCGGCGGGCCGCATGCACGGCTTCCAGCTCTGGGGGAACCTCCCCTCCTCGCTCAAGATGACCACGCCCCGCTACCAGGAAGTGAAGGCGGCCGAGATTCCCGACGTTACGGACGACGACGGCACTCACGTCCGCGTGGTCTGCGGCAGCTTCTGGGGCCGGAAAGGCCCGGTGGACGGCATTGCCGCCGATCCCGTCTATCTCGACGTCTCGATCCCTCCCGGCCGGCGGAAGACCCTCCCCGTGGAGACCACCCGCCACGCCTTCGCCTACGTGTTCGCCGGGTCCGGCAAGTTCTGCAACGCCTCGGGTCCCCTGGCCGTGCCTACCGAGGGGGGCGGTTGGGCGGATACCACCCCGCCCTCGGAAGCGGAAGACCTCTCGCTCGTGGTGTTCGACCGGGGCGACGAGGTGGTGGTGCAGGCCGGGGAGCAGGGGATCCGCTTCCTCCTGGTTTCGGGCAAGCCGCTTCAGGAGCCCGTGGCCTGGTACGGGCCGATCGTGATGAACACGCAGGACCAGCTCCGGCAGGCCTTCGAGGAGCTGCGGGAAGGGACGTTCCTGAAGCCCGGCGCGGACTGATCAGGAGGACGACGACCGCCGCACCACGGCCACGTACTCCCCCACCGCGAGACGCCGGCCGGCCAACCCGGCCGGCGCGAGGTACCTCTGGCGCAGGAGGTCCGCTCCCGCCACTTCGAGGAGCGAGAAGCCGCGCGCCGCGAGGAAGCCGGGCAGCTCCTCGCGCCGCACCCCCCAGGTGAACGGCTCGCCGACGAGGCGGAGCCACGGGCGGACGAGCGGCGTCGAGCCCGGGAAGTCGACCTTGCCTCCCCCTTGCGGCTCCATGAACGTGAAGGCGAAGCGGCTCCCCGCCCCCGCATGCTCGCGGAGGAACGCGAAGAGCGCATCCACCTCGGCCGCCTGAAGGTACATGGTGAGCCCTTCCGCCAGAAGGAGCGTGTCCGCCTCCGGCCGCCATGCCGGCAACGCCGGCAGCACGTCCGCCACGCCGGCCTTGGCATGGTCGAGCTCCAGGAGCTGGAGGTTCGGGCCGCGGGCCATCCCTTCCAAAGCCCGGCGCTTCACCCTCTGGGTGGCCGGGTGATCGCACTCGACGAACAGGATCCGCGGAAACTCCCGGTGGAGGCGCAGGGCGAGCGGATCGAGCCCGGCGCCGAGGACGGCCACCTGGGTCACCCCGGCTCCGATCGCCGCGCGTACGGCCGCCTCCAGGTAGAGCTTGCGAACGGCGTAATGGAGCCGGATGCCGGGGATGGCCAGCCGCTCCCCCAGGTCGGCCAGCGCCCGCACCCAGCCTTGCCCCGCCAGCCTCCGCACCCGCCGTGCCCGGTCCGGATCGGCCGCGGCAAGAAAGCGGTCCCAGAGCGCCGCCGCATCCGGGGCAATCAGGCCGGCCAACGCCGGATCCTGCCCCTGGAAGGCCATCGCCTGGGCGATCAGGAGCGCCGTGGCGCTCGGGCGGGTCTCGCGCATCAGTCGAAAAGCGCCCGGTGGTGGCGGTACCAGTCGCTCTGGAACCGCTCCTCGGGATCGAGCGCGAGCTTTTTGCGCAGGAATTCGGCGAAGCGGGGGTGGCAGGCTTCGATCTGATCGCGCCGGGCATCCTTGTGATAGGTCAGGAAAAAGCTCCCTCCCCGCTCGACCGCGAGATCGATCAACCGCCGGAACGCCGCCGCGGTGCGCTCCCGGCCGGCCGGTGTGTGCGCGGTGCAGAGGTTGAGGACCGTGCAGGCCCACGGCTCCCGCGCCCAGGCGAGGAAGCTGTCCGCGTCGCGCTCGATCAGGCGCACCGTGCCGTAGATCACCTCGGTGCCGTGGCGCCGGAAGTCCTCCGCCGCCGCGGCGAGGAAATCAGCCAGGCGCGGCCGGGGTACGTAGATTTCGGTGATGATCTCGCTCGCCGGGCCGGTGGCGCCCCGGCGGCCGTCGAGGTCCGCGTGGTAGCCGTCGAAATAGGGGGAGAGCTGATGGGTGTCCGACCAGTAGACCTGGCCGCTCGTCCCCAGGTAGTAGCCGGCGTAGCGCGCGAACGCCTTCGCCTTGTCCGCGTGGGCGAGCCAGAGGCAGCTCCTTCCAATCATCATCCGTGAGCTCCTGCTGCTCCGCGGGGATCGGCGTCTCCGGGTCGACCGGGAGGTAGCAGGAGAAGACTCCTTCGTCGAGATAGCCGTCCGACGCCGGATCGATCGAAAACTGAAAGTCGCCATAGAGGTACCCGGCGCGGATGCGCTCGGCGAACGCTTCCGCCAAGCCTTCGCGGCGCCGGATCTCGACGATCCTCGCGAGCTTGCGGCGGGGCGTGAGGCGTAGCGTCACCGTGGTGACGATCCCGAACAACCCGTAGCCGCCGGCCACCAGCGAGAACAGCTCGGCGTCCTCCGCGCGGCTGCACCGCCGCACCTCCCCCGCCGCGTCGACCAGCGTGAACGCTTCGACGTCCGCCACGAAGGGAGGCAAGGTGAGGCCGCGGCCATGGCCGTTGGCCGCCAGCGTGCCGCCGAGGCTCAGGCGGTCCGCCCCGGTCTGCTTCTGGGCGATTCCCCAGGAGCGGGACGAGCCGTTCTGGAGGGACTGGCTGTTCTGGAAGGATAAATAGCCGTCTACGAGAGCGGGCCAGAAGATCCCCGCCTCCACCTCCAGGAGCCCGCGTTCCGGGTCGAACGAGTGGAGGCGGGCGAGCGGCCGGGTGTCGAGGAGCAGCGTATCCGTGCCGAACTGCTGCGCCCCCATGGCATGGCGCCCCCCCATGACCGACACCGCAATCCCCTCTTGCCGCGCAGCCCGCACCGCCGCGGCGGCGGCCTCGGTCGAGCCCACCGGGACGATGCGGCGGACGTGGGTCTCGTTGAGCGCGGAGTGGATGTCGTTGACCGGAGGCATCGATGTTCCCGGGATTGTAGCAGTCAAGGCCGTACACCCCGGACCAACGCCCTGCGGGTCTCCGGTGATCTGACGGCGGCGGAAGCTCTCTTCGAGCAAGCCCGGTTTTCGTGGCGCTCGGGCTCCGATTCCGCCGGGTTGCTGGACCCAGGAGGGCTGCCGGACCTCCGGTTTTCGTAGAGACGTTCCCATCCCGTCCACGATATCCATTCGGATACCACGGGGACGACGGGACGTATCCGCCGAAGGGCACGCCGTATCGATTCACGGAAACCGATTGGACATCACCGCAATTGGGGGTCGGAACATCCTGGGAGGCCGGTTCCCCTCGCACAGATCTCGCCCGCCGATGTGCTCGATCGGCCGCCGATGTGCTCGAACGGGAGCCGTTGCGCTCGAACGGAGCCGTCCCTCGCGGAACGGGAGGTCGCCCACCCCGGCGCGGAGGTCTCCCCCTCCGACGTGTCCCTGGAGCTGACCAAGCCGTTCCGGGCGCTCCGCATGTGGCTGCCGCTGATCCTCCTGGGAACGAAGCCGTTCGAGGCGGCCCTCAACGAGAAGCTGCTGCCGGCCCGCTACTTCCACCACGAGGTCCAGGCCCTCGGCTACGAGGTGGGCCCGCCGATCGGCTGACCGGCCGCTAAATCCGAACGGAGCGCCTTCTCAGGACCAACAGCCCGGCTCCGGCGAGCAGGGCGAGAAGAATCGCCAGTCCGCCCGGGCCAAGCGCCGGAACGTCTGGCCCATTCGAGCCGAACGTGGAGCTGCATCCCCCGATCATGTTGCCGCCGGCGCCTGCCATCGTCACGGCACCCGTCGGACCCGTTCCCGCCAAGACCCTGCCGGTGACGTTGGAACCGGACCCGACGGTGATGTTTGCATCCGCGATGACGTTGCCACGGAAGCTGACTCCATTGAGGGTCGCGGAGGTTCCAACGCGCCAGAACACGCTGCAGGGATCCGCCGTGCCAAGAACATTCGAGCCGACGTTGGCGGTGAGTGAGCTGTCCACCTGGAAAACAAAGATTCCCGGCCCGTTGAGAGTCAGGGTCCCGAGAGCCGCCAGATCGGCCGCGCCTCCCGCGAAGGAATAGATGCCGGACGTCAGCATGCTGCCGTTCAGCTGCGCGGGAAGCACGGTTCCCGGCCCTTGTGCGGCCAGAAAGTTGTAGGCGGCGAGGGCGTCCGCATGAGCTTGCTGCACCACCGGGTCATTCGTGAGGTGCAGGGTCGCGGGAGGTACGACGCTCGAAGGTGGAAAGTTCGTGACCGTTGCGGTGGGAGAAGAGCCCGCGTCGCCATTGACCAGGGTGCCCGTGCCGGTGGAGCCCGTCACTCCCGAATTACCCAAAACCGCAAATTGCCCCGCTGCTCCCAAGGGCGGTGACGTTTGGGCCAGCGCCGAGAACGGGCCGCAAACAAGAGTGGCGAGGACCAGGAACGTGCCGAGGGGAAATTGTGCAGGGCAGTACTTGAGTGACATTAACACATCATACCACCACCAAGACCCTGATTTCTGGATGCTGAAAAAAATAGAGAGCGCGACACTGGTGGTTCCCTCGGCGGCTCCGCGGGCTTCGCGAACGGCCCCGCCCCTGCGCTAACATGCCGGCCATGACGGACGAGGACCGCCGCCGCCGCCACACGCGACTGGCTCGAAAAAGCCGTCGTCGGCCTCGACCTCTGCCCCTTCGCGAAAGCCGTCTACCTCCGCGGCCAGGTGCGCTTCGTGGTGAGCGGCGCCGCGACGCCGGACGCCCTGCTGGTGGACCTGATGAGGGAGCTGAGGTCGCTCGAGAACGCCGATCCCGAGGCGGTCGACACCACGCTCCTGATCCACCCCTGGGTGCTCGAAGACTTCCTGGACTACAACGACTTCCTCGACGTGGCCGACGCCGCGGTGGCCGAGATGGGGCTGGAGGGGGAGATCCAGGTGGCGAGCTTCCATCCCGGCTACCAGTTCGAGGGTACCGAGCCGGACGCCGTGGAGAACTACACGAACCGCTCGCCCTACCCCATCCTCCACCTGCTCCGCGAAGAGAGCGTCGAAAGAGCGGTGGCCGCCTTCCCTGGCACCGCGGGGATCTCCGAGAAGAACATCGAGACGATGCGCCGCCTGGGCCCGGAGGGATGGCGGCGGTTGTGGACGCGCCGCCCCTGACCGGTCTCCGAGTGTCGCCCTGCCGCTCCATTCTCCACCCTTCTTTCCTGGAATCGTAACAGCCTCCACCGTCTTTTGCGGTCCCGCAGGGACCACCGTCGGTAGCCCTGGATTTCAATCCAGGGCCGGGGAGGGCTCGGTTCCTTCGAGATCGGCAATTCGGCAATGCATCCTCCCGTCCTCCGTAGACTCCGGCGGGTCGTCAAGGGACGCCGAAGCCCTGGACTGAAGTCCAGGGCTACCGACGGTGGTCCCTACGGGACCGCGGGTCTCCCCACACTCCCACCCATCCCCCGCCCGGATGGTTTTCGAGGAAACCCGGCCGGCGCGGTCCGCTACGCCCGCTCCGGCCGGTACGTCAATTGTCAATGAACCCGCCGCGGACGAGTCCGCGGGAAAAACTCACCGGTGCGCCGCTCACGCCGACCGGTGCGCCGACCGTGCCGACCGGTGCGCGGCCCGTGCCGACCGGTGTGCGGCTGCCGCTGACCGGTGCGCCGCTGCCGCGCGGCCTCGCGCGGCGGAAACTCGGGGGTGAGATTTTGCCGCCGACCCCCGCGCAGCCCGTGCACACCGGTCGGCGCGGGCCGCGCACCGGTCGGCGGCAGCCGCTGAAGCTTCGTCACCGCTTCACGGACCAACCGTGCGCATAGATTATATGACTGGCGAGCCACCGTCAACGAATGCAGTTGACAACGGCCTTCACAACCGGCATGCTAACGCATACCTCTACGACAGAAGAAGAGGATGCAGCCGAGGGTTCCGGCTGCCGGAGAGGCGCTTGCTCTTTGAAAACTTGGAAGGGACGGCGGCCTCCGGGTCCAAGGACGCCGCCGTCCCGATTGCGGTTCAGGCCTGGCCGGCCTTGGCCCGGGCCTCGGCCTTGTCCACCACCATCTCGGTGAGCTTGGCCGTGCGGGAGACCGTCTTGCCGATCGCCTGGAGGAGGGCGAGGCGGTTGCGGCGGACGGTCTCGTCTTCGGCCATGACCAGGACCTCCACGAAGAAGCGGTCGAGCACGGGGGCGAGGCCGGCGATGCGGCGCAGGCAGCGCTCGTAGTCGCCGGCCGCGGCGGCTTCTTCGACATCCGCGCTCAGGCCCTGGAAGGCGGCGGCCAGATCCTTCTCGGCCGGCTCCACCAGGGTGGAGTCGTCGAACGGCTGGGCGACGGCGTCCTTGACGATGTTGGCGATGCGCTTGGCCGCCAGCACCACGGTGAGGAAGGCCGCCTCCTCGCGCACCTCGTGGAGGGCGTCCACCCGGGCGCGGAGGTCCGGCAGGCTCCCGACGCCGACGGCGAGGGCGGCCTCGATCTCGTCGTAGGCGAAGCCTTCGAGGCCCAGGAGGTAGCGCATGCGGTCGAAGAGGAACGGGCGCAGGTCGTCCAGGATCTGCTCGGTGCTCCGGGTGAGCCGGTCGCCGTAGAGGCGGGCGGCCTCGACGGCGGCTTTTTCGAGGTCGAGCGGCAGGCTCGCCTTCGAGGGCGATGCGGACGACGCCCTGGGCGGCGCGGCGCAGGCCGAAGGGGTCCTTGCTGCCGGTGGGGATGAGGCCGAGGCCGAAGATGCCCACCAGCGTGTCCAGGCGGTCGGCGAGGCCGGTGATCTGCCCGACCCGGCCGCGCGGGATGCGGTCGTCCGTGGAGGCGGGCATGTATTGGTCGTAGACGGCCTGCCAGACCTCCTCCGGCTCCCCCTCCTCGCGGGCGTAGATGCCGCCCATGATCCCCTGGAGGGAGGTGAATTCCTTCACCATCTCGGTCGCGAGGTCCACCTTGAGCAGGCGCGCGGCCTCGACGGCGTGGAGCTTCTCGTCTCCCCCCCAGCCGAGCTGGTCGCAGAGGGCGGCCGAGAGGGCCACGATGCGCTCGGTCTTGGTGGCGTAGCTCCCGAGCTTCTCCTGGAAGTTGAGGCGCTGGAGCTGCTCGGCGCGGTGGGCGAGGCCGGCCTTCCGGTCCTCCCCATAGAAGAAGCGGGCGTCGGCGAGGCGGGCCGCCACCACCCACTCGTTGCCGGAACGGGCACGGCCGGCCGGGTCGTCCGGACGGTCCATGACGGTGAGGAAGTACGGCAGGAGGTCGCCGTTCCCGTTCGGGGCCGAGACGGTCAAGGCGCTCTGGTGGTCGCGCAGGCTGGTCGCGAGCACCTCGGCCGGCAGCTCCAGGAAGGCGTCGCCGAAGCGCCCTTCCATGACGCCGGGGATCTCGCAGATGGCCGCCAGCTTGTCGAGCAGGGACGGATCTTCGACCAGCGTGCCGCCGAGGGCCTCGGCGCGAGCCTGCATGGTCTCGTGGAGCACGCGGCGGCGCTCCTCGGGGCGGACCTCGACGTTCCGCTCGGCGAGCTGGCGCCGGTAGTCCTGGACGCCGGTCGACGCGGAACGGCTCGGGCGAGAGGATGGGATGGCCCACGGTCTCGTCCCCGGCGGCGATGCCGAAGAGCTGGAACGGCACGACCTCGCCGTCGAGCAGGGCGACGATGCCGTGGATCGGCCGCACCCAGGGGCCTTCACCGCTCCCCCACCGCATGGTCTTGGCCCAGGAGATGCCGGCCAGCACGCGCGGCACGATCTCGGCCAGCACCTCGCGGGTGGGCCGCCCCGCGGTCTTCTTGGTGGCGGCGAGGTACTCGCCCTTCTCCGTCTGCACCTTGGCGAGCTCGTCCGGCTCCAGGCCGCGGCGCTTGGCGAAGCCCAGGAGGGCGGGGGTCGGCGCGCCGTCCGCGGTGTAGGCGGCGCGGACGGGCGGCCCCATCACCTGCTCCTCGCGGTCCGGCTCGCGCTCCGGCAGGCCGGCGAGGATGAGCACCAGCCGCCGCGGCGTGTAGCCGGTCTCGATCTCGCGGGGGCCGATCCCCCGGGCCATCAGCTCTTCGAAGACGCGGGTGGCCAGCTCCTTGACGCCCGGCTCCAGCATGCGGGCGGGGATCTCTTCGCTGCGGACTTCGAGCAGAAACTCTCCTCGCGCGCTCAGTTGGCATCGGCCACCTCCGAGGTCTGCGCGGTCTGCTCCTGGGAGCCGCCTGGAAGCAGCGCCGGAAGCAGCGGAAACCCCTGTTTTTCGCGGCTCTCCACGTACGCCTTGGCGCAGGTGACGGCCAAGTCGCGCACCCGCTTCATCAGGCCCACCCGCTCGGTCACCGAGACGGCGCCGCGGGCGTCGAGCACGTTGAAGGAGTGCGAGCACTTGAGGGCGCACTCGTAGGCCGGCAGCACCAGGCCGGCGTCCAGGCAGCGCCGGGCCTCGCTCTCGTAGCCGTCGAACTGGCTGCTGGAGGAAGGTCGACGTCGGCCACCTCGAAGTAGTAGCGGGAGAGCTCGTACTCCTCCTGCTTCCTCACCTGGCCGTAGGCGATCCCCTCGACCCAGTCGATGTCGTAGATGCTCTGGGAGAGGGAGAGGAACATGGTGAGCCGCTCCAGGCCGTAGGTGATCTCGGCGCTGATCGGGTTCGAGCTCCAGGCCGCCCGCCTGCTGGAAGTAGGTGAACTGGGTGATCTCCATGCCGTCGAGCATCACCTGCCAGCCGACGCCCCAGGCGCCGAGGGTGGGAGCCTCCCAGTTGTCCTCCTCGAAGCGCAGGTCGTGCTCGGTGAGATCGAGGCCGATGGCCTCCAGGCTCTTCACGTAGAGCCGCTGCACGTCGAGCGGCGAGGGCTTCAAGATCACCTGGAACTGGTGGTGCTTGCCGAGCCGGAACGGGTTGTCGCCGTAGCGGCCGTCGGCCGGCCGGCGCGACGGCTGGACGTAGGCCACCCGCCAGGGCTCCGGCCCGAGGACGCGCAGGAAGGTGTCCGGGTGCATGGTGCCGGCGCCCACCTCGAGATCGAGCGGCTGCTGGAGCACGCACCCTTCGCGTGCCCAGAACTCCTGTAATTTGAGGATCAGCTCCTGAAACGTCTGCATGAGCTTAGCGGGCTCCCATGGGCTTTTCTTGATAGGGCGAACGACAACGCGGAACCCCTCTCCTTCAGGAGAGGGGCCGGCGGTGAGGTCGAGGCGCAATAGGGTATCAGACCCGCGCCAGGGTCCGCTGGATCACGTCATAGCTGCGCAGCTCGCGCTGGAGGAAATACCGGCGCACCTGGGCGCACAAATCTTCGACCTGGCGGAGCACCCCGGCCGGGACCGCGGCGCCGGCCGCCAGGGTGGGCAGGTTCTCGCGGCCGATGCGGCGAAGGAGCTCGAGCACCGGGGGCGGCACGGAAAGCCCGTTCCGGCCGCCGCAGTCCAGGCAGAGCAGGTTCTCGCCCGAGCGCGGCAGCATGGCCCCTTCGGGCGGATACGGCCGGCCGCACTCCGGGCAGGCATGGGGCGCCGGAAAGACGCCGGCGAGGCGCAGAATCCAGGCCTCGAAGTACCGGGTGGCGAGGTCGCGGTCCACCCCGGCCAGCAGGGCCTCGATCGTCGAGTCGAGCAGGCGGTAGAAATACTCCGGCCTCTTCCCCCTCCTGGGAAAACTCCAGCATGTGGTCGGCGAGGTAGCTGCCGAGCAGGATCCCTTCGAGATCCTCCTGGAGCGGGTGGGCCGTGCGGATCAGCTCCACCGAGGAGATCCGCGTCAGGTCCCGCCCCTCCTTCTCGAACCAGGTGATCTCGGCCTTGGCGAGCGGCTGAAGCTGGCCGCCGAAGCGGCTGTGCTTGGTCCGGGCGCCCTTGGCGACGCCGCTCTTCTTGCCGTGCTCGCGGGTGAGGAAGGTAATGATCCGGTCGCGGTCGTGGAGGTCCCGAACGTCGAGGATCAGCGCCTCCGCGGTAGTCAAAGCCATCGCCGTCATTGTACTCCGCGCATCCGGTAGAGCAAGCCCGCGAAGTAGAATGCCCCCCGCATGAGCCTCGCCGCCGATCCCTTTCTCGCCACTCTCGCCCTCGTCGGGGCCGTCATCATCATCTCGGCCCTCCTTTCGGGGCTGATCGAGCGGAGCGGCCTGCCCCAGGTGGCCGTGCTGCTGGGGCTCGGGGCGGTCCTGGGTCCCTACGGGCTCGCCCTCATCCACCTCGACCTCTCTTCTCCCGTGTTGCGGGCGGTCTCGACGCTCAGCCTCGCGCTGGTGCTGTTCACCGACGCGCTGTCGATCGACCTCGCCCAGATCCGGCGGCACGTGCGCCTGACGCTTCTGGTGGTGGGGCCGGGGACTCTTTTCTCCGCGGTTTTGATCACGCTGGCGGCCCGCTGGGTCCTGGGGCTCGGCTGGCCGGCGTCGGCCATTCTCGGCGCCGCCCTCGCTTCGACCGACCCGGTGCTCCTGCGCGGCCTGCTGAGGCGTCCCGACATCCCGCCCCAGGCGCGGTTGGCCTTGCGGCTGGAGAGTGGGCTGAACGACGTCGTCCTTCTCCCCATCGTGCTCGTCGCCATGGTGTTCCTGGGGAGCGGGCATCAGGCAGGGCCCATCTCGTGGCCCAAGATGGGGCTCGACCTTTTCGTCCTCGGGCCGGGTGCGGGAGTTGCGATCGGTTTCCTCGGCGTCTCGGCGCTCGACCTCGTCCGGCGGCGGCTGGGCATCCGGCGGGACTACGAGTCGCTCTACTCCCTGGGTATCGCCTTCGCGGCCTACGCGGCCGCCGAGAGCGTGCACGGCAGCGGCTTCCTGGCGGCCTTCGCGGCGGGCATGACGATCTCGTTCTTCGACGTCGAGCTGTGCGACTGCTTCCAGGAGTATGGCGAGACGACGGCGGAGCTGGCGCTGCTCTTCACCTTCGTTCTGCTCGGCACCTCGCTGATCTGGACGGGCATCACCATGGCCGACGGCCCCGTGATCCTCTTCGCCGTCATCGCGCTGCTGGTGCGCCCCCTGGCCGTGCTGGCCTCGCTCTGGCCCACCCAGCTGGACCGCAAGAGCATGGGGCTCATCTCGTGGTTCGGCCCGCGAGGCCTGAGCAGCCTGCTGCTGGTGCTCCTCCCCGTTTTCGCCGGCACGCCGGGCAGCGAGCGGCTGTTCTCCATCTGCTGCCTGATCGTGCTGATGTCGGTCCTCCTCCATGGCGGATCGTTGATGGTGCTTGGGCGAATGATGAAGGCACCGTCGGACAAGGACGAGGATCCGGCGCCTCCGCCCCCCGTGGCGTCGGCGTCACCGGCCCGTTCGCCCCTGCCGATCCTCAACCCCCGCGTCGAAGAGATGCCAGCGCGGCTGCCGGAGCGGATCGACCTCGCGGAGGTCCGGAAGCTTCAGGAGGCCGGCGAGCCCGTCGTCGTTCTCGACGTCCGCACCTTACGGGCGCTGGAGTCGAGCGATGCCACGATAAAGGGCGCGGTGCGGGTCGATCCCGAACGATCCGTGCTGGAAGCCGAGAGGCTCCATCTTCCCAAGGAGGCCTGGCTGGTCGCCTTCTGTGCCTGACAGGACGAGGCCACGAGCGCCCGGGTGGCGCTGGAGCTGAGACGGAAGGGATGGGCGAAGGCGGTGGCCCTCACGGGTGGCTGGGCTGCGTGGCAGGCGGCGGGATTGCCGGTGGAGCCGCGGACGGCGTAGATTCGTCCTCCCCGAGGCTCGTTCCCATTTGTTGATGAGCCCGGAGGGCGGACAGACCCGTAGCCCAGGGCGTGAGCCCTGGGAAAACCGGGGAAACCCGGGCCCGAGGCGCCGCCTCAACATTTCGCTCGAATTGAGGAGGTAATTCGACGCTGCCTCCCCAGGGTTCACGCCCTGGGCTACGGGTCTGTCCGCCCTCCGGGCTCATCAGCAGAGGGATCTTCATACCGGGCCAGGATTTCTCGTGCTCGCTCAAGAGCCCGATGCCCATCTCCTGGCTTCAGAGACAAGCTCGCCTCGAACCGCTTCTCGATCTCGTCGGCTTCTTCGGTCTGAAGCCTTCTCAATTCGGTGAATCGCTCGCTGATCCTCTCCTCCAGATGAGGCTCAGCGCCGCGGCGGGCCAGAAGCGGCCCCAGCTCCTTGTAGAGCGCCGAGATGGCTCTGCCACGGCGTGTAAAGGGGCTGAGTCTCCACCGCTTGCCTGAGCTGGCCCAACAGATTCAAAACCGCGAAGAGGATCAAGACGATGCCCAGGAGCGCCAGCAGGACGCCGAAGGCCTCAGGAGCGCAGAATTCGTCGAGCAACACGAGAAGCGATCCGCCTAGGATCGAAGCGGTCAAAGGATAGGACCAGGACGGCCTCCCGCCTCCAAAAAACTCCTGCCTCTCAAATCTGTGCGGTCTGCATGTCCGCTCCAATCCGGATGAGACCGTCCCGGACTTTCGATTTCCGATACTTAGTATAAATCGTGGAAGCAGATCCCGCTACTCCAGATTCAAGTCCACGTCCCGGTCCAGTGAGGCCAGGATCCCCTGGTCCTCGCGCCAGCCGGGTTCCAGGCGGACGTTCATGTCGAGGTAGATGCGGCGCTCCAGGAACTTCTCCAGGTCGAGGCGGGCGGCGGTGCCGATGGCCTTGATCATCTGCCCCTGGCGGCCGACGACGATGGCTTTCTGGCCGGGGCGGTCGACCAGGATGGTGGCGTAGATGAGGATCAGGTCGCGGTCCGGATCCTCCTCCCAGCGGTCGATGACCACCGCGGTCGAGAAGGGGAGCTCCTCGGTGGTCAGCTCCAGGACCTTCTCGCGGATGCGCTCGGCCACCAGGAAGCGTTCCGGGTGGGTGGTCAGCAGCTCGGTGTCGAACCTGGGCTCGCCCTCGGGGAGCAGGTTCCAGAGGACGTCGAGCAGCCGGTCGCAGTTGTCGCCGTCGGCGGCGCTGATGGGGACGATTTCCGTGAAGAAGCCGGTTTTCGCGTACTGCTCGATGAGCGGCAGAAGGTCGGGCTTCTTGATGCGGTCCACCTTGTTGAGGAGCAGCACGCGCGTCCCCTCGGCCTTGCCGGCGAGGTCGAGCATGTAGGCGTCGCCTTTGCCGGATTTCTCCGAGACGTCGACGAGCACGCAGGTCACGTCGGCGTCGTTCATGGCGTCCAAGGCGTAGCGCACCATCTGCCGGTTCAGCCGGTGGAGGGGCTTGTGGATGCCGGGGGTGTCGTAGAAGACCATCTGCCCACGCTCGCCGGAGAGGATGCCGATGATGCGGTGGCGGGTGGTCTGCGGCTTGTCGGAGACGATGGCGACCTTCTCTTCGAGCAGCCGGTTCATCAGCGTCGACTTGCCGGCGTTGGGCCGGCCGACCAGGGCGACGGTTCCGGACTTCTTCGGAGGCGTCTGCGGGGTTATCTGCGGGGACATCTGCGGGGTTTCGGACATCAGGTCTCCACTTCCTCGGCGGTTTCCGACGGTTCGGCTTTCTCGATGAGGACGGTCTGGATGCGGCGGTCCGCCACCGCCTCGACGGTGAAGCGCAGGCCGTGGCTCTCGACCGACTCCCCCACCCGCGGCACGCGGCCCAGGACGCTGAAGATCAGGCCGGCCACGGTCTCGTACTCGGGCTCCTCGTCCTCGATCTCGATGCTGAAGAGCTCGTCGAGCAGCTCGATGTGGGCGCGGCCGTCGAGCCGGTAGGCGCCGTTGTCCAGGGGCTCCAGCTCGGCGGCCAGGGCCTCGTGCTCGTCCATGATCTCGCCGACGATCTCTTCCAGCAGGTCTTCCACGGTGACCATGCCGGCCGTGCCGCCGTACTCGTCCACCACGATGGCCACCTGCTGGAACCGCGCCTGAAGCTCCTTGAGCAGCTCGGAGAGGAGCTTGGTCTCGGGGACGAAGAGAGGCGGTTTGAGGATCTCGCGCACGCCGGCCGGCTCGGGGGAGCGGGTGGCCCGCAGCACGTCGCGGATGTGGAGGATGCCGATGACGTGGTCGATCGAGTCCTCGTAGATGGGGATGCGCGAGTGGCCGGACTCGATGAAGCGCTCGGCCAGGGTGTCGAGCGTGCAGTCGACCGGCGCGCAGACCATGTCGATCCGCGGCGTCATGACGCTTCGCGCCTGGGTCTCGCTGAAGCCGACGATGCCCCAGAGCCACTCGCCTTCCTGGGGCTCCAGGATCCCCTCGCGGGTGCCGACGTCGATGAAGGCCTCGATCTCCTCGTCGGAAGCGGACTCGGCCTCCTCCCCCTCCTCGTGGCGCTTGAAGGCGCCGGCGGGAACCAGCGGCAGGATCAGCGCAAGGAGCGGCTTGAGCACCCAGAGCGCCGCGCGGTAGACGCGGGTGAGGCCACGGAGGGCCCGCTCCGGGTCCTGCCCCACGAGCATCCGGTTGACCGCCTCGGTGGTGGCCACCAGGACCAGAACCGTGCCGAACGACCAGAGGAGCGGCACGGCCCGGTGCCAAAGGGTCAGGAGCCCCGCGAGGAGCAACGACACGAGGACGGGCAGGACCCGCGAGAGCAGCGACAAAACGTAGCGGAAGACCGCGAAGCGGGCCTGCGACTCCGAGAGGGCCAGGAGCGAGCCGCCGGCGTCCTCCGCCCACTGGCGCAGGCGGATGGGTCCGCTCCTTTCGAGCAGCGCCGAGAGGGTGGCGGCCAGCACGGCCAGCGGGGTCAGCAGGACGATCGCCCAGATCAGCAGGGCGGGCGACAGGAACGGGGTCTCGTCAGCCATGGGCCTCGCTCTCGTGGATCCAGGTCCGGCGCAGCTTGCGCTCCAGACGCTCCATCTCTCCCTGGTCGGTCTCGTGGTCGTAGCCCAGGCAGTGCAGGATGCCGTGGAGCAGGAGGGTCTTGAGCTCGCGGTCCACGCCGTGCCCGGCTTCGCCGGCTTGCCGGCGCGCCGTGGGGACGGAGATCAGGATATCTCCCAGATGCCCTTCGTCTCCCGGAAAGGAGAGCACGTCGGTCGCCTTGTCCTTGCCGCGGAACTGGCGGTTGACGCGCCGCATCTCGCGGTCGCCCACGAAGCGCACCCCCAGGCTTTCGGCCTCGGGGGCGAGGGCGGCCACCAGCGGCGCGAGCCACGGGCGCAGGCGGCGGGTGCCCGCCTCCGGATAGTGGTTGGGGTTCAGCAGAACGATGTCGTTCAAAGCTCAGGAGACCCGGCGGATGGCCCGCTTCTCCCGTTTGGGAGCCGCGTTGAAGTCGAAGCCCGGATAGTCGATCCGCTGGTGGAAGATGTTGGAAAGCACCCGGTGGAACGACTCCGAGACCGTGCGCAGGTCCGAAAGGGTCATGTCGGTCTCGTCGAGCTGGCCGTCTTGCAGGCAGTCGTCGACGATGGTGCGGATCATGCCACGGATCTTGACCGGCGTGGGCTCGACCAGGGTGCGGCTCGCGGCCTCGATGGCATCGGCCAGCATGAGCACGCCCATGACCTTGTTCTGGGGCCGGGGGCCGGGGTAGCGGTACTTCTCCTCGGTGACCTCGGCCGTGGTGTCCGCGGGGACGGGTGCGGAGTGGCCGCGCTGCTCCAGGGCCCGGTTGTAGAAGTACTTGATCAGCCGGGTGCCGTGATGCTGGCGGACGGCGTCCTTGAGCACCTGCGGCAGGTTGTGCTCCCGGGCCAGCTCCACCCCGTCCTTGACGTGGTTGATGAGGATGAGCGCGCTCATCGAGGGGAGGAGCTTGTCGTGCCGGTTGTGGCCGGGGCGCTGGTTCTCGATGAAGTAGTCGGGGCGCAGCACCTTGCCCACGTCGTGGTAGAGCCCGGCCGTGTAGGCGAGCACCGGGTCGGCGCCGATCGCCTCGCACCCTTCCTTGGCGAGGTTCGCCACCATCAGCGAGTGCTGGAAGGTGCCGGGGGCCTCGAAAGCCAGGCGGCGCAGGAGCGGCAGGTTGGTGTTGGACAGCTCGACCAGCTTGATGTCGGTGGTGAGGCCCAGCATCCATTCGAGGATCGGCAGGGCGAAGCTCGCGGCGGCGGTGACCAGGAGGCCGCCGGCCACGGCGCAGATCAGATCGAACCCCACTTGCAGAAGGCCGCGGCCGGCGGGTCCGAAGGCCGTGAGCACCAGCACCATGAGGAAGTTGACCCCGCCCACCACCAGCCCCACGCGGGCCATCACCAGCCGGTGGCGGAACTGCGCGCGCTCCAGGGTGTAGAGGGCCGCGAGCGAGCCGGCGAGGCCGTAGAACACCACCCAGAGCCCGTCGCCGTCTATCACCAGGCGCGAGACGAGAACGGAAAAGAGCACCGAGAGCACCAGCGCCATGTGGCGGCCCAGAAGCAGGGCGGCCACCAGCGCCACCGCCGCGAAGGGGAGCGCATAGGCCCAGCTCCGGGCCGAGGTCAGCGGCGTGGCCTCGAAGGCTCCCGAGAGGGCGTTGGCCACCAGGAAGCAGAACTTGGCCCCCAGAAGGGAGAACAAAAGCAGCAGCAGGCTCTCCGAGAACAGGCGGCTCCGGCTGTGGTCGGCCACCCGTTCCCCACGGCCGCCCAGCCACACCACGGCGGACACCAGGGCCAGCAGCGCGAACGTCGCCGTGAGCGGCGGGAGCTGGCGGCGGAGCTGCCGCTCGCCCCGCATCTGGGCGATGGTGCGGGCATGGGCGGTGTCGATGACGTCGCCCTTGCGGACGATCACCTGCCCCTTGCGGATCTGATTGAGCACCTGGCCGACGCTCCCGGCGGCCACGGCCTGCCTCTGGAGGGTCTCGCTCCGGTTGAGGAGCAGGTTGGGGGTCAGGTTCTCCAGCAGGAGGTCGGCGAGCAGCCGGCGGTCCTCCGAGGAGTAGCCGCTCCAGCCCCGCACCTCGGAATCGAAGAAGTCGCGGGATTCGCCGGGGTGGCCCAGGTGCTCGAAGAGGTCCAGGTGAACCTGCTCCTGGCCCGTCGAAAGATTGCGCAGGGTGACGCCGCGCATGCGGTTCTCGAGCAGCTGGTCCTTGTCGGCCACCACCCCCCGGCGCAGGGCCTGGGAGAGGGCGCCGCGGATGCGGTCCTCCAGATCGGAAGAAAATCCCTTGCGGGCCAGCAGCTTCGCCTGGTCCTCGGAAATCCTCAGACCGTCCGCGGAATGTGAAGCCGCGGCCGGCTCATGGCCGGTGCTCTCGCCGGCCAGCTCCCGCCGGCCCTGGGCGAAAAGGCGCGCCACCTGTGCATCGCGTTCGTCGCTCACCCCGGGGTCGAGGTCATAGACCGGCAGCACGGCCTCGCGCGCCTCTTCCTGCTTGCCCCGGGTGGCCTGGTCGTCGTTGAGCAGAAGGTCGCGGGAGGCCACGTAGTCGCGGTCGGCGATGGTGCCCGGCTCGGCCCGGCGGGAGAAGAGGAAGGCGCCGGGCATGAGGCACCACGTGCCCACCACGAGGAACAGCCCCAGCCAGAGGAGCGGCATCTCGACGGCGCGGTCCCAGACGCCGCGCGCCCGCAGACGGGTTTTCAGGCGGATCGTGCCGGTCGCGCTGACCGGGCGGATCTGGGTGATGGAGGTCGAATCCTTGTCTCGAGCCATGGCCGTCAGACCGGGCCCCCGGGGCCTCGTCAAGCCGGTTGATTTCCGCGGGTGGCGCCGCCCGCGTATGCCGCCTGGCGCGCCGCCCGCGCCTCGGCCTCCCGCTCGCCCTTCCTCTGCTCGAAGCCTTCGTACGCGGTGACGATCTTCTGCACCAGGTTGTGGCGCACCACGTCCCGCTGGTCGAAGATAGAAGAACTTGATCCCCTCGACTCCCGACAGCACCTCCTGGGCCTCGCGCAGGCCCGACGTCCGGCCCTGGGGGAGGTCGACCTGGGTGACGTCGCCGTTGATCACGGCCTTGGAGTTGAAGCCGAGGCGGGTCAGGAACATCTTCATCTGCTCCGTCGTGGTGTTCTGGGCCTCGTCCAGGATGATGAAGCTGTCGTTGAGCGTGCGCCCGCGCATGAAGGCGATGGGCGCGATCTCGATGATCCCCCGCTCCATCATCCGCCCCACCTTCTCGTAGCCGATGATGTCGTGCAGCGCGTCGTGCAGGGGGCGCAGATAGGGATTGACCTTCTCCACCAGGTCGCCCGGCAGGAAGCCGAGCTTCTCGCCGGCCTCCACCGCGGGGCGGGCCAGGATGATCCGCCGCACCCGCTTCTCCAGCAGGGCGGCGGCGGCCATGGCCACCGCGAGGTAGGTCTTGCCCGTGCCGGCGGGGCCGATCGAGATGACGATGTCGTGGTCGATCATCGACTGCACGTAGAGCTGCTGCTTGAAGCTCCGGGGCGCCACCAGGCGCCGCACCGAGGCCAGCATGCCTTCCGGCAGGAAGAACTCGACGAGCGAGGTCTCGGGCGATTCGGCGGCCACGCGGATGGCGGTCTGCACGTCGCCCGGACGGAAGCGGTAGCCCCTTCTCCGTGATGGTCGAGAGGTCCGCGAGCAGCCGCTCCACCACGCCCACCCGCTCGGGGTCGCCGTTGATGTGGATCTCGCTGCCCCGGGCCGTCAGGTTGACGTCGAAGGTGCGCTCGATGCGCCGCAGGTTTTCGTCCTGGGTGCCGAAGAGGACGTCGAGCCCTTCCTCGGCGAGTGTGACTTGGGTCATTGAAGCTCTATTCTTGAAGGAAGTCGGGATCGATCCGCCGGGGACGGCCGCGCCGGCCCGGGGAGGGTCAAGCATAGCAGACCTATTTCTTGGCGTAGTCGTAGAAGCCCCGGCCGCTCTTCTTGCCCAGCCGGCCGGCGGTCACCATCTGCTTGAGGAGCGGCGGCGGCGCGAAGCGCTTCTCCCGGTACTCCTCGAACATGATGTTGGCGATGTAGTAGGTGGTGTCCAGCCCCACGAAGTCGAGCAGGGTGAACGGCCCCATGGGGTAGCCGCAGCCGAGCTGCATCCCCTTGTCGATGTCCTCGACGCTCCCCACCCCCTCCTCCAGGGCGCGGATGGCGTCCAGCAGGTAGGGCACCAGCAGCCGGTTGACCACGAAGCCCGAGTTGTCGCCGGCAGGCGATGGGCTCCTTGCCCAGCGAGCGGGCGAACTCGAAGGCGCGGTCGAAGGTCTCGTCCGAGGTGACGATGGTGCGCACCACCTCGACCAGCTTCATCACCGGCACCGGGTTGAAGAAGTGGAGGCCCACGAACTGGTCCGGCCGCTTGGTGAACATGGCCATCTGGGTGATGGTGAGCGACGAGGTGTTGCTGGCGAAGATGGCGTCCGGCCTGCACCACCTCGTCGAGGGCGCCGAAGGTCTTCCGCTTCTCGTCCAGGTTCTCGACGATGGCCTCGACCACGACGTCGCAGTCGGCCAGGTCGGCCAAGTCCGACCGTGCCCCGGAGGCGGCCCACCGCCTCGTCGCGGAGCGGCGGCGTCGAGCTTGCCCTTCTCCACCGCCTTGCCGAGCGAGCCGTGGATCTTCTGAACACCCTTGTCCACCAGCTCGCCGGTGACCTCGCGCACCACCGTCTCGTAGCCCGGCGCGCGCCGCGATCTCCGCGATCCCCGAGCCCATGAGGCCGCAGCCCAGGACTCCCACTTTCTTGATCTTCTTCATCGAGCTCTCCTATCTGGAATTCGTCTTCTGGAAATGTGTCTGATGTTCTTCAACGATCTCCCGCCCTTCTCCCTCTGCTTCCCGAGGGGTCCGGCCGAGACGCATCCTGCGAGCTCCCGGCACTTCGAACGGCAGCCGCTCGGCCCATTCGACGACTTTGACGCCCGGCCCGGCCAGCAGCTCCTCGAGGCCCAAGGCGGCGACCTGCTCCGGCTCCAGCCGGTAGAGGTCGACGTGAACCAGCCGGCCGCCGGCGCCTTCGTGCTCCCGGATCAGCGTGATAGGTGGGCGACTGTACCTCGCGCGGGTCGATCCCCAGCCCTTCGTCCAATCCCCCGCGCCAGGACGGTCTTGCCGCTCCCCAGCTCGCCCGAAAGGAGCAGGACGCCGTCGGGAGCGAGCTCCGCGGGCCAGGGTCCGGCCGATCTCGCGGGTCTCCTCCTCGGTGCGGGTCCGCCAGATCAATGACGGTGCCTTCCCACCGGCCGCAGCCCGTGGCCGCGATGAGCACGGCCGCCCTGAGGATGGTGATCGTGGGCGTGGTCCTCCGCCTCCTCATCGTCCTCCCCCGACCGCTTCAGCGCGGCAAAGGCGGCCGGCAGCATCTCGACCAGGTCGCCCGCGGCGAGCGCGGTCTCGCCCAGGCGCCCGGCGGCCAGGTCGCCGGCCAGGCCGTGGAGGTAGACCGCCAGCACCGTGGCGTCCAGGGCGTCGAGCCCCTGGGCGATGAGGCCCGTGATGAGGCCGGTCAGCACGTCGCCGCTGCCGCCCGTGGCCATGCCCGGATTGCCGGTCGGGTTGACGAACACCGCCGTGCCCGAGGCGACGAGCGTGAGGTGCCCCTTGAGCACCACGATGGCGCCGGTCTCCTCGGCGGCGCCGCGCGCGGCGGCCACGCGGTCCTCCTGAATCTGGGTCGTGGAAACGCCCAGCAGGCGCCCGAGCTCGCCGGGGTGCGGCGTCAGCACCGTCTCCACCCGGCGGACGGCCAGGTCGCCGGCGCGGCCGGCGAAGGCGTTCAAGCCGTCGGCGTCGATCACCACCGGCAACGGGCATTCGAGGGCGAGGCGGCGGATGACCGCCAGGGTCTCCGCTTCCTGCCCCAGGCCCGGCCCCAGGGCCAGCACGGCCTTCCCCTCGGCCGCGTCGAGCAGCACGGCGACCGCTTCTTCCGCGATCTGCCCCTTCGAGCCGGCCGGCAAGCCCAGGGTCATGGACTCGATGGAGCCCAGGTCCACCGTCTGCAGGATCGGCTCCGGCACGGCCACCGTCACCAGCCCGGCCCCGGCGCGCACGGCGGCGCGGGCGGCCAGAATGGCGGCTCCGGCCTTGCCCGGCGAGCCCGCCACGATCAGGGCGTGCCCGTAGTCCCCCTTGTGGGAACCGGCCTCGCGCTCGGGCAGCAGGTCCATCAGCTCCTCGCCCATCAGGAGATGGAGATCCCCGGCCTCCTCCTCGACGTCGTCCACCAGGCGGGTGGGGATGCCGAGGTCGGTCACCACCATCTCCCCCACCGCATCGGCCGCCGGCGGGAAGACGTGCGCCACCTTGGGCGCCGCGAAGGTCACGGTCATGTCCGCCTCCACGTGAGGGCCGATCGGCTGCGCCTCGCTCGCGGCAAGGCCGCTCGGCAGGTCCACGGCGATGCACGGCGCGGGGAGCGCGTTGATGGCGTCCACCACCTGGGCGAACAGCCCGTCGAGAGGGCGGGCCAGACCCGTGCCGAACAGGGAGTCCACCACCACGTCGCACTCCGCCGCCGCGTCGAAGGCGGCGTCCAGCACGTCGGCCGAGCCGATCTCCATCACCGGCAGCTCCGCCTTGCGGCAGATGCCGAGCTGCACCTCGGCGTCCGCCGAGAGCTTGCGGCCGCCGGTGACCAGGAAGATCCGCACCTCCCAGCCGCGCACCGAGAGATGGCGCGCCACGGCCAGGCCGTCACCTCCATTGTTGCCCGGGCCGCAGAACACCGCCGCGGACTCGGCCTCTCCGAAGGCCTTGCCCAGGGCTTCCACGACGCCGATGGCGGCGTTCTCCATGAGCACCAGGCTCGGAATTCCGAGGTCTTCGACGGCGGCCCGGTCGACCTCGCGCATGGCTTCGGCGGTCAGGATCCTCATGAGGCCTCCAGTCGGGAATTCAAGTTCAGGATGGAATGAAGAAGAGCCTGGGTGCGCGGGCAGCCCAGGTCCGAGCCCGCGTCCGCCATCCGCCGGGCGAGCCGGCGGAGGTCTTCCGGCGTATCCACGTCCGAGGCCTCGGGAAGCAGCTCGACCGAGAGGCCCAGCTCGCGGCACCGGTTCAGGGTCGTAGCCAGGACTTCGCCCGTGCTCCAGGCGACGTCCTCGAACAGCCGGGGATGGACGGCGCCCGCCTTGAGGGCGATGAGATAGTAGCCGCCGTCCTCCGCCGGGCCGAGCACCACGTCGGCCCCCGCCTCCGGTGTCTCCAGGGTCTCGAAGGCGCGGTGGACCAGGTCCAGAGGGAGCGTGGGGTGATCGCTCCCCAGGGCCATGACGGCCCCGCCGTCGCTCGGACGACAGCGCCTGGGACGACAGTGCCTGGTACAGCCGCTGCCCCAGATCGCTCCCCTCCTGGCGCAGGCCCGGAACCGGACCCGCCGGAATCTCGTCCTCCGGATCGAGCGCCCAGGCGAGGCTCAGCTCGAAGTCCCCGTCGCCGCAGCCGGTCGAGGAGATCGGCCAGGAACGCGGCGTGCAGCTCGGCCGCCTCGGCCGCGGTCAGCTCGCCGATCAGGCGGGTCTTCACCCGGCCTTCCCGGGCCGGCTTGGTGAACAGGAGGAGATGGCGGCGGGCGGACATGAGGCCCGGGATTGTATCCAAACGAACGGCTCTCCGGACGAATCGTTCATATCGATCTAAACATTCCATGGAACGAATCTTGAAATGATCTTGCCTTGGTAGCCGCCGAAATGTGACAATCCGGCGACGGTAAAGCACAGGGGAGCTACCATCAACTGGGCGTTCGCGGCGCATGCCCGATCGATCTTTGGAAGGAGCGAGTGGCCATGACCAAGTGGGAGTACAAGATCATCAACATCCGCAGCGAGAACTACCGTCTCGACCCGAACGCCGCGATTCAACTGAACCAATTGGGGGAGGACGGCTGGGAGCTGGTCTCGATCACGTCCGTCAACTTCAAGACCGGCGCCACGGACAACATCGCCATGGTCTTCAAGCGGCCTGCCTCGGGCACGAACGCGGAATGACCGGGCTGACCGGGAAACGAGAAGCGGGGCCGGTGCCTATTTCCTGATCTTCTTCCTCTTCTTCCGGCCGCGGCGGACCGCCAGGGCAAAGCCCGCCGCCCCGGCCGCCAGGGCCATCACCCAGTATTTCCTCTTGGGGACGATGCCCACCTCGGTTTCCACCGCCGTGCGCACCTCGGCCAATCGCATTTCCGCCTCGCGGCGGCTCTCTTCCAGGCGGCGCTCGACCTCGCGCCGCGCCTCTTCCAGGCGGCCGGTCATGGCAGGTCCCTCCCCAGCGGTTCGTCCGTCGCTCTCCGGTTCGCCCCTCTTCATATTGGCCGGCTCCACGTCCAGCGGCTTGGGCTGGGCGAGCAGGCCGTGTTGCCACCAGTCCAGATGGTTGTCCATTCTCCGGCGCACGGTGGTGACGGGGCTCTCGACTTTCTTCAGCCTCTTGACGCCCAGGCCGGCCAGAACCGCCGCCGCCGCCACGAACAGCACCAGCACGATCAGCGAGGCCGCCCACCAGGGGAGCCAGACGTGGAGCAGCGCCACCAGGGCGAAGAGCAGGAGGCCGGCGATCCAGAACGCCAGCACCAGGGTGCCGCCCAGCAGGCCCAGCGCGATGCCGAGATCCCGGCCCGAGCGCTGGAAGTCCTGCTGGAGCGTGTCGAGCTCGGCGCGCCAGACCTGGAGCAGCGCCTCGCCCAGCGAGCGGAACATCGACAGCCATCCCGCCATCCCGCCTCCTCCCGCGTGCCCGCCCTGGCCGTTCAGCGCGCCGACCCTCAGGCCGCGGCTGACGAAGGACGCCACGGCCCCCACGTCGTCCCGCACGCCCACGGCCACCCGTTGCTCGCCGCTGCGCATCAGCAGGGTCACCGTGTAGACGAAGTATTTGTTCTTGGCGGTCTCGAGGTCCGCCTTGGCCACGCTGATCGGCACCGGCGCCTGCTGCACGTCCGAGGTGCCCCCCTCCGAGTCGAGGGCGGCGATGAACAGCCGCACCCGGGCGTCCTCGCTCGCCTCACGGGGGACCAGCACCAGCTTGCCGATGGGAATCCGCACGTTCACCGGCACCAGGAAGAAACCGTCTTCCCGCGGACGCGCCTGGCCGAACTCCAGGGAGACGCCCAAAGGGTTCTCCTCGAAGGGGAAGTTGAGCGCCGCGATGGTGCTGTCGCCCATCCGCGCGTCGGTGCTCTTGTCGCGGTACCCCTCGCGGTGGCGTACCTTGAGATCCTTGCGGTTCTTCACCTTGACTTCGATCTTGTAGTACCGGCCGTCGCCGTAATGAGCCGGCGTGTAGCCCAGCGAGTAGTAGGTGTTGAAGTCCTTGGCGATCCTCTCGAGCTGGGGGGTGACCACGTTGGTGTTGATGATCGCCACGCCGCCCGTCTTCTCGGCGATGAGCTGAAGGGTGCTCTGGAGGTTCGAGAAGCGCACGGAGTCGATGAGCTGGCTGAAGCCGGGTGCCGACGGGCCGGGCCCCTGGTTCTCGGCGGTGATGGACTCGTAGACCCGCAGCCCCGCCGCGTCGATGGTGTAGAAGGTGATGCGGTTGGCGTTGGCCTGGGCGGTCAGCTCGGTCGAGGCGGCGGGAGACGTCGAACTCGAGCGTCTGCGTGAGGCTCGTCGACTGCTCGGGGTACTTGTTCTGGACGGCGTAGAAGACGTCCTGGCCGGCGATCATCTGGAGGCCGTCGCTGACGTAGACCACCGCCTTGCGCCCCGGCATGCCGGCGAGGGAGTCGGTGAGCTTCTTCAAGCCGCCGATCGAGAACGACAGGTCGTTGAACGTCGACTCGGCGTAGGTGCGGGCGATGCTTTCCGCCTGGGCCGCGCTCTCCGACTCCTCGATCCTCTGCATGGCCTCGCGGCGCTCCGAGTCGGCGTGGACGCCCTGGGCGGAGATCTTCTCCAGGTCGAGCATGGCCGCGGCGATCAGGGAAGGATCGCTGGTGAAGGTGCGGCGTACGTGCAGCTCGCGGTCGTAGGTGACCAGCATGAGCTGGTCGTCCTTGCCCAACTGGTGGCCGATGAAGGCCCGCAGCTCGCGCATCACGCGGTTGCGGTTGAACGGCCGGAGGTTGAAGTTGTCGATGTAGACCACCAGCCGCAGCCGCTGGTCCGGCGGCGTGCTCGGCGCCGGAGCCGCCTGGGCGGGCACCGCCGGAGCCGTGGCCACCGTGGGCGGGGCGGGAGCCGCCGGAGCGGGCTCGTCCTCGTCGGCGACGATCGACCGCCCCTCGTTGACGGAGTAGAAGTTGGTGACCTCGACCGGCCGGCCGTTCTCGAACATCTGGAAGTCGTTCTTGGTGAGCCCGGTGACGGGCTTGCCCTGCTTGTCCGTGACGTAGACGTCGACGTTGACCACGCTGACGTTGACGACGTCGACGAACGGCTCCGACTCCCTGGCCTGCTCGGAGGGCGACGGCGTGAGCGGGGTGCCCGGCTTACGCATCTGGGCGCCTGTCCGGCCGGTGGAGACCCCGACCGACAGGAGCAACCCGCATACGATGAGGAAACGCTTCGGTGACGTCATAGACCTCGATCTCTTTCTGGACTTCGTCCGCCGCCGGGATTATTCGGCCGCCGAGATTATATGGGCTACTTGGGCGGCGGCGCGATCTCGGCCTTCGCCGTCAGGATCTTGCCGCTCTGGGGGTCGAACACCGCCAGCGTCACCTCGTGCGGCAGGCGGCGCAGCTTGAGCCGGGTCTCGTAGCGGATCGCCGTGCCCGCCTGGGGCTCGGCGGCCGACTCGAGCGTCACCGGCACCACCGGCACCGGCGCCCGGTTGCCGGCCGAGTCGAGGGCCGCCACCCGCAGCTCCACCTCGGCCACGTACTTGCCGTCCAGGGGAATGAAGGTGACCGCGTCCACGGGGATGGCGAGCACCACCGGCACCTCCATCTCCTTCCTCCCCGAAGCCACCGAGGCGCCGATCTGCACGGCCAGCGGCGCCGAGTCCGGAGCCCCGCCGAACATCATGGCGCTCTCCACCCTCATCGACACCTCGGCCTTGCGCGACAGGTCGAGGAAGTCCTCGCGGGCGCGCACCTTGAGCCCCGGCCGCACCACCTCCACGTCCACCCGGTGGCGTTTGTCGTTCCCCTGCCAGGACGGGGTGAAGCCCAGCCAGTAGTAGGACCGCGTGTCCTGCTCCACCGCCGGCAGCACGTTCATGCTCTGGGCGTTGAGCATCGCCTTGCCGCCCGTCTGGCCGGCCACGAAGGTCAGCGCGGCCTGGTGCTCCTGCTCGCGGATGTTGAGCCCGGCCGGCGACGGCGAGGCCTGGGCGGCGTCCACCGTTCCGCTCTCGACCCCCGGCACGTCGACCGTGTAGATCGTGTAGCCCAGCCGGTTGGCCGTGTCCACCAGCGGCCGGAAGATCTCTTCACCCCGGGGCACCTCGCGGTCCAGGATCGGCCGGTTCGGGTTGTTCACCACGAAATCGACGGGAGAGAACGGCCAGCCGCCCGAAAGAAGGAGCATGACCTTGCGCCCCGGAGGCGAGGCGAAGCCGCGCAGCGTCCCCGTCGCCGCCAGCACGGCGCGCTGAGTCTGGGCGGCCAGGCGGTCGGCGTACTCCAGCTCCTCGATGTCCAGGCGCTGGGTGAACGACTGCCGGGGGGTGGGCTCGAAGCTGACACCCGGCACGCGCCGGCCCGACTCGAAGCTCCGCAGCTCGGCCAGGCGCGTGACCCCGTAGGCCCGCTCCCCGATCGCCTTCTCGATCGCCTGTCCGAGCTGGCGCTGCGAATTCGTCCAGCTGGTCAGCATCTCCACCTCACCCCCGTTGGCGCTCCCGCCGCCGTAGGCCACGATGGCCATGCGGTCCTCGGGGCCGAGGCGGGAGAGCTGGTCCTTGAGGCTGCGCAGCACCTCGTCGCGCCGGGGGGCGACCGAGAAGAAGTTGTCGACGAACACCAGGTAGCTGGTGCCCACGGGCGTGCCCGGTGCCAGGCTCGGCAGCCCCTTCACGTCTGATTCCGTCGCACCACCCTCCGCGAGGGCGATCGCCTGGCCGCCGCGGACCTCGTTGAAGTACTCGATGGGGACGGCCTTGCCGTCCACCTTCAGGCGGAAATCGGAGGGCTTCAAGTCCGCCATCCGGTTTCCCTGTTTGTCCGTGACCACCACCTCGACGTTGACCACCCGGACCTCGATCTGCTCGCCGAAGACGCTCGGCGACGGCTCCTGCTGCTGAGCCCGAGCGGGCGGCACGGCCGGCAGCGCCGCGAAAGCGAGCGACAGGCCGAAGGGGATGAAGCGAAGCTTTTTCATTAGGGAATCTCCAAAATCGGTCAGGACGGCACGGCGGGCCGCCCTGGAATTCTCGAGGATGAGAACACCGGAGACGGCCCGTTCATTCTCCGCTCGGGTCTACCGGACTTCGAGCTCCGCCCACGACCGGCCGCCGCCCGTGGCGTCTTCCACCGCGAAGACCACCCGCTGCGGCCCCTTGGGCAGATTGAGGGTGGTCTCGTAGCGGGCGTAGGTGCCGGGGCCCGGAGCCTCGGCCAGCGTCAGGCGCAGCGGCAGCGTCTGCAACCGCGCGCGGCCGTCGCCGTTGTCCAGCGAGCCCATGGAGAGGAGCGCCTTCACCTCGTAGCCTCCCGCGGCCGGCAGCGGCGTCAGCGAAGCGGCCGGGATCTCCAGGACCACCGGCAGCGTGACCTTCCAGAGCCCGGCCCGGCGCGGCTCTCCGGCCGTCACGCGGATCCGGTCCCCTTGCTGCCGGTCCCCTTCCTGATCACCGAAGAGCAGCAGGCTCTCCGTCTGGAGCCCCGCCCGGGTCTCGCGCGAGAAGTCCGAGAAGCCGCCGCGCGCCCGCACCTTGGCGCCCGGCCGGCGCACCTCGACGCGGACGTCGTGGCGCTTGCCGTCGGCCCGCCACTGCGGGGTCAGGCCGAGCCAGTAGTAGGTCCGCGTGTCCGCCGCCACCCGCTCGAACGCATTGAGCCGCGCCGAGTTGAGCACCGCCTTGCCGCCCGTCTCCTCCGCCATGTACTCCATGGCCTGGTGGACTCCCCGCTCCCACTCCGAGGTGATGAACCCGGGGTTGACCGGCTCGCCGTTCTTGACGCTCGCCCAGTCCGACTCGGAGTCCAGCCCCTGGACGTCCACCGGATAGATGGTGTAGCCGAGCAGGTTGGCCGTCTCCGTCACCGGCGCGAACAGATCCTCGGGCTCGTCGACGTCGAGGATGCTCGGCGCATGGCGCAGATCCGACACCTGGTACTGCGAGGAAATCGCCGGCCAGCCGCCGGAGAGCAGCAGCAGCACCTTGCGCCCGGCGGGCGGGGTCACCCCCCGCATGGCCGCCGCCGCCGACGAGGTGGCGCTCTCGACGTCCTCGTAGAGCCCACGCTCCACCCCGGGATCCACGATCAAGTCGCCGGCCGTCCCTTCGGTCCGCCGCTCGGCCAGCCGCTGAAGACCTCCCGAGGGCCTCTTCTGGGCCTCCTCGAAGGTCCGCCGCAACACGCCGCGGTCGCCGGTCCAGTCCGCCAGCCGTTCGATCCGCAGGCCGTTGAACGCCACCACGGCCATCTGGTCCCCGGCGCCGAGCCTGCCGAGATCGGCCAGCAGCCGGCGCAGCACCACGTCCCGCTGCGCGGCGACCGAAAACGACTCGTCGATGAACACGAGATAGCTGGTCCCCACCTTGCCGCCGGGAGCGGTAGCGGCGGCGGGAGCCGGAAAACCGGTCTCGACCGGCGCGGTCGCCATCTCCCCGTCCGACACCTCGGTGAAATAGTCGACGGGGACTTCCTTGCCATCCACGAGCAGCCGGAAATCCGAGGCCTCGAGCCCCTCGAGCCGGTTGCCCCGGCGGTCGGTCACCACCGCCTCGACGTTGACCACGCGGACGTCGATCGACTCGGCATAGGAATCGTCCGCCGGCAGCGGATCGACGGAATCCGCCCGGGCGCCGCCGGCAAACACCACGGCGAGCAGGGCAAGACTGGTGAGACGGAAAAGCTTCATAGGCCGTTTCCTCCTCTGGAGAGATTCTACGTTTCTGACCACCTATTTCAGCATCTAGCAAGGAGGATGCCCGGGGCAAAGCCGGAGAAAAGGCGTGGAAACGTCCTGCAATGAGGACGGTTTCGCTAAGGCAGGGAGACGGTCCGAGCGGACGGAACCGCCTTCCATGGTGCGGTTCCGTCGCTCACCCTCATCAGCATTACGGGCGCTTCTTGAGCCTGTTGTTCTGGACGAAAGGAATCTCGTTGAAAAGCTGCTGGGGAATCCCCTTGAGTCCTGCCGGCAGATTTATTTCGGTGAATGAGACGAGCGTGGTTCCGGCCTTATCGTTGCAGTCCACCGGCAAAACCCTTAACTGGACCATGCCACCTTCCTTGAAGAAGGAGGCGGGCGGGTTTTGCTTGAATGTGAGTGCGCCTGCTTCGGTGGCCCCGATCCCGACGTCCATGATGTCGTCTCTACCGAAGAGCGAGACGGTAGGTGCCAATTCGGTTCGAGTGTCCACGGCCGGCGGGATGGTCAAGAACTTGTGGCCTTTAGGCCGTCCCTTGTGTTGCTGGATGATCGTTTTATTATTGACCCGCACATCAAAAATAAGATCAAACTGGATGGTGGCGGGGAAGTCCTTGTTCTTTGTTTCAGAAATGATGTTGCTGATCGGCTGCTCTACATTCTCGGACAGAATATACAAAATGTCCTGTTTGAGGGACTTTGACCATGCGGTGGCCGTCCATGCCAGGGCGACGAAATCGATTTGGCGGAATCCGTCTGCGTTTGTATACGCCTTACCTCTTTCGATGAGCATGCGACCTTGAAAATTCAGTGTTTCAAGGAGAACTTCCTCCTTATTCACGACCTGAAATAAATTAACCGTCACCTCGTGGTGGATCAGATCAATCCCAGGCCCCGGAAAGCGAATATTATCGTGGCCGTCCATCATTTTTTCTTTGGGATCTATTGCCATGGCTTCACTCTCCTTAAAGTTGCACAAATTTTTGCCTAACTGACGGAGCCTATCCTTCTAACTTGCTTAAAAATATCATGGCCGACAGAAGAAATCAAGAACATCCTTCAAGTGTCTGCTAGCCATCAAGGTGCCAGGGGAGTGATGCGCCATGGGGTGCCATTAGCTGCCGTAGTTATAGCTGCCGTAGTTATTTTGCGGCAGTCCCTAACTCCTGTCAGTTGACGCCCCTGCTTGTAGTTTGTATTGTACACTCAATGAAGAAATAGCAGGTTCTTTTAGAGGAGGCACCATGGGGCGAAGGGTGATGTCGGCTCCTCCCGGGCCACGGGGGCATCGCCTGTTGGGAAGCCTGCTCGACATTCGGCGGGACAAACTTCGCTTCGTCAGCGGCGCCGTCCGGGAGTATGGCGATCTCGTCTGCTTCCGCATGGGGGCGTCGCGCCGGCTCTATCTTCTGAACCATCCGGACTTCATCCGCCACGTACTCCAGGACAACGCCGGGAACTACATCAAGGGCAGTGGTCTCGAGCAGGCTCGGCTGGTGTTGGGCGAGGGCATCCTGACGAGCGAAGGGAAGCTTTGGGCCGCCCAGCGCGAGCACCTGCAGCACCTGTTCATCCGCCGCCGCCTCGACCTGTATGCGGACCAGATCGCGCAGGCCGGCGAGGAGATGACCGGCAACTGGAGAGAGGCGGCCCGCCTTGGTCAGCCTGTCGATGTCGGACGCGAGGCGGTTCGGCTGGCTCTTGACGTGCTGGGCCGCACCCTCCTGGGGACGGATCTGAGCGGGATCGAAGAGCGGCTGACCCCGGCGCTCGACGAAGTCGTCCGCTGGTCGATGCGGCGGATGGTGGCGATCGTGCCCTCGCCCCTTTTCGCTCCGACCCGGGGAAATCTCCGCTGCCGTCGTGCTGTCCGGGAGCTCATGGCGATCGTCGACGAGATCGTGAAGCGCTGGATGCGGGCGCCCCGGGAGGACGGAGTGCTCGCCGTCCTGCTCGCCGATGGGATTTGGAGCAACGAGGAGAGTCGTCGGCTTCTGCGGGAAGAGCTTTTTTCCCTGCTGCTGGCCGGCCATGAAACCACGGCGACCGCCCTGTCCTGGTGCTGTCATCTCTTGGCTCGGCATCCGGAAGCCCAGAGGCGCATGCGTGAGGAGGTCTTGGAAGCTCTTCCCGGAGGGAGGCGTCCCGTGGCCGCAGACCTCCAGTGCCTGCCCTATTCCCGCATGGTGTTGGAAGAGACCCTCCGCCTCTATCCCTCGGTCTGGATGATCACCCGGCGGGCCCTGGCTGACGACGAGATCGGCGGCTACCTGGTTCCTGCGGGCTCCGAGATCCTCATCAGCGTGTACACGCTCCACCGTCATCCGTCGTTCTGGGATGCTCCGGAGGGGTTCCAGCCCGAGCGCTTCGCGGACGAGCACGCCCTGGCCCGCCCGTCTCATGCCTATCTCCCCTTCGGCAATGGACCGCGCGCCTGCATGGGCAAGGGCTTCGCGTCCCTGGAGGTCATCCTCACCATGGCCCTGATCGTCCGCGACTTCGAGCTCTCTTCCGTTCCGGATTGGCCGGTCGAAGCAGAGCCTTTGCTGACCCTGCGTCCTCGCCATGGTCTCCTTCAGCGGCTCTCGATGCACGCGTCCGTGCCAGGCGGGCCGTGATCGTCGATCGCCTGCGGGAAGACGACGACTCCTTCGCCGAAAGCTCGGCCGCTTCTGGTTCCGGATCCAACCGGCCCAACTCCCAATCTCCAATTCCCAGAATGAACATCACTGGCATTGGCTCTTGGATCCAGTGGATCCGGCGCGAATTCTCTCGATTCTGCCCCCGGACCACTGGATACGGAGTTGGATCGACTGGAAATCGGAGCCGGAACCAGTGAATTCGGAATCGAATCGACTCGAATTGAGACCCGATCCACTGGAAGTTGGATTGGATCGACTCGAATCGAGACCGGATCCAGTGGATCTGGATCCCGAAATGGAGCCTTCGCCGGCCGGATCGGCATCCCGTGGCTCCGGCCCGCCCTCTGTGCGCATAGAATGGTCCCCTTCCCGCTCAGAAGTCCGGGGCGCGGGACCCGGGAGAGAGGTGACGTGGCCAAGGTCCTCATCGTCGAGAGCGATTCCGTGTTCGCAGCCGTGCTGGCGGACCGTCTGCACGTGTCCGGGCACGAGGTGCGGCGGCTGGCCGACGGCTCGCGCGCGGCGGCGACGGCCCAGGACCAGCACGTGGACCTGGTCGTGCTGGGCGAGTCACCCGGTACCGGACTGGGCCTTGTGGAGGCCCTGCGGGGCCAGCCGGCGACGCGGGCCGTGCCCGTCTTGATGATCTCGGACAAGGGCGCTCCGGCCGACCGCGTGGCCGCTCTCCGGGCCGGGGCGGACGACTACCTCACCCGCCCCTGCGATCTCGAGGAGCTGCTGCTGCGGCTCGACCGCCTGCTCGCCAACCGGACCGCCACGCTCCAGGTGCTCCAGGGGGACCTCGCGAACCACCCGCTCTGGGCCCTCCTCCAATATCTGGGACAGGTGCGCAAGAGCGGCATCCTGCGCGTCAAGGGAACGGCCGGCTCCGGCTCGATCGAGATGCGCGAGGGGGAGCCCGCCGCGGCGCAGTGGGAAGGGCTCTCCGGCCACGAGGGGATGCTCGCCCTGCTGTCGCTCGAAGAAGGGGGCTTCCGTTTCGACCCTGCCTTGCCAGGCCAGGAAGCTGCGGGCGCGCCGGAAGGCCTGCCGCTCCAGGAGCTGCTCTTCGAATCCGCCTGGCTCAAGGACGAGATCGGCAAGCGGCGGCACCACCTGCCGCCCACGGGCCAGCCCATCCAGGCGCTGACGCCCAACTTCCCCACCCTCGACCAGAATTTCCACGGCCTCCCCCTGCGGCGGGTGTTCGACCGCGTGCTCCAGCAGCCCGGCGTCCGCCTGTTCGACCTGATCGCGGACGAGACCGAGGCGCCGATCTCGACCCGGCTCGCGGTGGCCCTCCTGGTGGAGCAAGGGGTCTTGGCCGCGCAGTCGGAGGAGACGGACACGGAGCTTCAGAACACCCGGGAGATCTCGACCGCCCTGCTGCTCGAGATCGCCGTCGAGGATCTGGTCGAGGGGGCGGCCGCGGCGGGGTTCGTGGGCTCGGCCTTTTCCTACCTGCTGCTGGTGGAGCCCGAGGCCTGGCCCGCCCTGCGCAAGCTGATCGAGGAGGGGCCGGGGTTCCGCCACAACGAGGGGCTGCGCCGCCTGCTGGAACAGGTCGAGCTGCGCCGGGCCGGCAGCGCGACGTTCCCCAGCCGCAAGGGGAAGCTGTCGCTCCACGTGCAGGTGCTCTCTGGAGCGGCGCAGCCGCAGGTCAACGCCATCGTGCCCGGGTGCGCCGGGGTGCTCGTCTGGACGCGGGGCACCGGCGGCGAGGAGGGCGTGCGTGCCGTGGTCCAGCGGCTGGAGGCGAGCGGCCCCAAGGGCTCCGCGGGCGTGCTGGTGGCGGCCGGCGAGGCGGCGGGCCGGCAGGCGGCGGCCCTGGTGCGCGGCACCAGGCGCTGGCGCAGCAGCGCGCACGAGCCGCAGAGCCTGCTCGGTGTGCTCCGGCTGCTTCAGCCGCCGGGCGCCCAATAAGTCATGACTATGAGGCCCACCGTGCTGATCGCCGATCCCCAGGCCGGCCGCCTGCGGGAGCTCGGCAACCGGCTGGCCGCGGAAGGCTACGAGGTGGTCCCCGTGGCGGACGCGGCCCGCGCCCGGAAGTTTGCCCAGGGGCTGGGATCGGCGGTCATCGTCGCCGCCTCCGAGCTGCTGGCCGCGGGCCTCGATCCGCGGGAGCTGCTCCAGGACGGGCGCACGGTGGTCGTCCTCGGCCGCCGCCCCGAGGAGGAAGAAAGCCTGCCGGACGAGGTCTCTTTCCTGACTGTCACGGGGCTCGACCTGCCGGAGCTGACCCGGCGGCTCCTCCTGGTCCTCCTCGGCCGGGAGCTCGGCCTGCCGCCGGACGCGAGCCTGTCGTCGCTGGTGGGCGACCTCGCCCAGACCCCCCTGATCGAGATCCTGCGCGGCCTGGACATGGCGGGCCGCAGCGGCCGGCTGGACCTGCGGGGGGGCTCCCTGCTCCTCCATGGCGGCCGGCTGGTGGCCGCGGCGGCGGGCCCGGCGCGGGGGATCAAGGCGTTCTGCCGCCTCGGGCGGCTCCACGAGGGGCCGTTCCGCTTCGTGTCCGGAGAGCTGCCGGCCCCGCGCGAAATGGAGGAAGACCTGGATGCGCTGGTCCTCGCCGCCATCGAGGATTCCCTGGGGGAGTATCCGGACCCGCGGGTGCAGTTGGAGGTCGAAATCGGGCCGAGCTTCTTCTCGAAGCCGTTCACCCCGCTCCAGCAGAGGATCCTGAGCGCCGCCCAGCGGGGGGCGACGCTGCGCCAGATCCTCGACGGCCTGCCGGACCGCGACGGCGAGATCGTGCAGGAAGTGCTGCGCCTGGAGGAACGAGGGTTCCTCACGCGCCGCGCGCCGGCCGTCCAGGTGGTCACGGACTCCACGGCCGACCTGCCGTCCGACGTCTGCACGGCCCACGGCATCGCGGTGGTGCCGCTGACGGTCGCCTTCGGCAAGGAGGTGTACCGGGACCGGGTCGATCTCCAGCCGGGGCAGTTCTATACGCTGCTGGGCAAGAAGAAGGACCACCCCGCGTCCAGCCCGCCCACGGGCGAGGACTTCGCCCGGCGCTACGCGGAATGGCTCGGCCAGGGGCACGACGTGGTGTCGGTCCACATCTCCTCGCGCCTGTCGAAGACGGCGGAAAACGCCCGGGCGGGCGCGGCGGCGGCCCAGCCGAAGAACGGCGCGGCGCCTTCGGTGGCCGTGGTGGACTCAGGGCAAGTGAGCCTCGGGCTGGGGCTGCTGGCCCTGTTCGCGGCCCGCCTCGCGGCCCGGGGGGAGACGGCGGTCGAGATCCGGCGGCGCCTGCTCGCCATGGCGCCGCGCGTCCATGCGCTGTTCGTGGTGGATACGCTGGAGTTCCTGGCCCGCGGCGGCCGCATCGGCAAGGCGCAGGCGCTGATGGGCGGAATCCTGGGGATCAAGCCCATTCTGGGAGTCGTGGACGGCGAGATCACGCCGGTGGACCGCGTGCGGGGCGGACGTGCCGTCCAGCCGCGCATCCTCGAGATCCTCAAGAAGCGGATCGATCCCAAAAAGCCGGTCATCGCGGGGGTGTGCCACGGCAACGCCCCGGTCTGGGCGGACCGACTGGAGAAACTGCTGCGGGAAACTTTGACGGTGACCGAGGTGATCCAGGCCGAGGTGGGGCCGGTGGTGGGCACCCACGCCGGGCCGGGCGTGGTGGCGGTGGCGGTGTTCCAGCCGGAAGGGGACGAGGCGGGACTGATCGGCCCCTTGTGACGGGAACGCAGGGGAGAGGGTGTTCTGGAGCGTCCCCTTCTCCCGGCCCGGGGGAGGGCGGCGGGAGAAGGGACAGAGATGAGGGGCCGGGCGGCGGGAGCCGCGTCAGGCCTTGCCCGGCTCGGGGCCCGGCTTGGGCCGAGGCTTGACCGGCGGCGGCTCGACCGTCGACTCCTTGCGCTCCAGCGTCCGGCCCGGCGCCTCCCGGCCGTCGAGCCAGGCGGTGTCCATGGGATAGACGAGCGGATCGAAGATCACGAAGTAGAAATGCCAGACGACGATGGCGAGGGTCGCCAGCACCGCCTCGTAGAAGTGGACCACCGTCGAGAGGTCCGTCACCCACTTGGGGAAGTTCCGCAGGGTGAAGTTCTCGAACCAGAGCAGGAAGCCGGTGACGGCCATGACCGCGGTGCCCCAGACCAGGGCCAGGTACTCCGCCTTCTCGGCATAGCCCACGGCCGGCGAATGCGGCAGGGTGTCGCCTTTGCCGAAGAACCAGCGCACGCGGTCCCGAAGCTCCACGAGGTCGCCCAGGCCGGGCCACATGGCGCGGATGCAGGCGCGCGCCCGCCGGTCGATGATGATGTGGACGAAGTGGAAGGCGAAGGCTCCCAGCATGGCGAGGGCGGCGATGCGGTGGATCCACGCCCGCAGGTCGAGACCGCCTTTGCGGATGGCGAGCGGCGTGGCCCACCACGCCTCGGGGTATTTCAAGGCGAAGCCCGTGTACGCCAGCACGATGAAGCTCACCCCCAGCACGGCATGGGCGACGCGGAAGCCCTTGTACATGCGCACGGGGCGCTCCGCCAGGGGGATCACCGGGCGGACGAGAGGCAACTGCATCTTGCGGCGCAGGTCGAGCAGGTTGTGCAGCAACATGCCGCCGATCACCCCCCAGATGAGCCAGAGGTAGATCTGGCGCGCCCAGTAGACGACGGGCTCCTGGCGCTCCTGAGACAGGGCGTGGACGGACCCTATGGCGAAGCGGGTGCCGGCCCCGGGGTGGCACTCGCCGCAGGTCCTGGACAGGTTGGCCTTGTTGACGTGCGAGCGCGGATCGGCGGACGGCAGGATGTCGTGCACGCCGTGGCAGGAGGCGCAGTTGGCCACGCTGCGGTCGCCGGAGCGGCCGGCGAGGCCATGGTAGCTGTCCTCGAAGGCGGTGACGGCGGTGGCCGTCATGCCGAACTTCTCGCTGACGCGCAGGTCGCCGTGGCAGCGGCCGCAGGTCATCTTCGGCAGGTTGGTGGCGAAGACGGGCGAGCCGGGCTCCCCGGGGCCGAGGATGCGGTGCTCGCCATGGCAGTCGGTGCAGACGGGCGCCTCGCGCACGCCGCGGGCCGCGGCCTGGCCGTGGACGGACGTGGCGAAGACCTTGGCGATCTCGCCGTGGCAGGTGCCGCACGTCTCGGGCACTTTCTGGTGGTTGACCCTGGACTTGGGATCGCTGGCCGGCAGGATGTCGTGGCTGCCGTGGCAGGAGCTGCAATCGGCCGCCTGCTTGCCCGCGGCCAGGCCCCGGGCGTGGACGCTGGCGCGAAAGGCCGCCAGCGGCTGGATCAGGTGCAGGCCGGTCCGCTTGGCGATCTCGGGCGAGGCGTGGCACTGGGCGCACGTCGCGGCGATGCGGACGGGGTGGATCGGCGACTGGGGGTTGTCCCGCCCCACCAGCTTGTGGATGGGGCCGTGGCAGGTCTGGCAGGCCGGCTTGCCCGAGATCTGGGTGAAGACGGGCTTGCCGTGCACCGAGGCCCCGAGCGCGTCCACGGCGTCCTGGTGGCAGGTGGCGCAGTCGGGCCGGGTGGACTCGGCCGTGTGCTCTTCGTCGACGGCGCCCGCGTGGCAGTCCGTGCAGGCGAGGGCGCCATGAACGGTCTTTTCGAAGGCGGCCGGATCGACGTCGTGGCAGTCGGCACAGACGGGCGCCTGGGCACCCGCGGGGAGACCGGCCAAGGCCAGCCAGAGGAGGCTGGCCACCATCATGTTGAGGGGTCGCATCCGCGTACCCTCCAGCGCATTCGGGTTGTCACTGTTGCAGGCTGCGAAGGATCTCCGGATCCTTCTCCTGTACGGCCAGGAGGCTGTGGCAGGTCGAGCAGTCCTGCGAGATCGTCCGGCCGTCCGCGGTCTGATGCGCGTCGTCATGGCAACGGAAGCACCCGGGCGAGTTTTCATGTCCGATGTGGTTGGGATAGGTCCCCCAGTCCACCTTCATCGACGGGAACACGTTGGAGCTGTAGAGGACGCCAAGGATCTCGCCCGCATTCTTCACGTCCGCCGCCCGCGCCGCCGCCACCGCCGGATACCGCTGGGCATAGAACGCCTGGAGCCCCTGGGCGATCCGCCGGCGGGCTGCTTCCTGCGAAGGATAGGGCCCCTTGAGCAGGCGCACGCCTTCGCGGTGGACGAACGGCAGGTCGCCGGCGATCCGGCCTTCGCTCATGGCCAGGTCGACCTCGCGCGACGGCGGCAGGAAGGTGTGGCTCGGCCGGTTGTGGCAGTCCACGCAGTCCATGGTGCGCCAGACGGCGCCAGACGGCACCTTGGCGCCGGCCGTCTTGTAGCGCCGGACCTCGCCCTGGGCGGTCTTCAGCTCGACCTCGTAGATGGTTTCGCGCTTCTCGTCCGAAAGGTAGCGGATCGCCAGGCTGGGGTCGACGTGCCAGTGGATGCCGTGCGAGGAGCTCCCCTGCTGGCCGCCCACCCGCATGAGCAGCACGGACTTCTGCTCCGTGTTGGCCTCGTCGTCGGCGTAGCCCGGGATCACCTTGAGCCGGTCGCCCACGAACTTCGAGGGCCAGTGGCACTGCTGGCAGGTCTCGCGCGCCGGCCGCAGGTTGTGGACCGGCGTGGGGATGGGCCGCGGGTAGAGGTTGAAGGTCACCGCGATGAGCTGCCAGGAACCCGAGAGCTTGGACTTGACGAACCAGTCCGCACCCGGCCCGATGTGGCAGTCCACGCAGCGGATGCTGGCGTGGGCCCCGCGCTGGAAGGCGGTGTGCTCGGGCGCCATGACGCTGTGGCAGGCCTGGCCGCAGAACTCGGTGGACTCCATGGTCTCCACCCCCTTGTAGGTGGCGGTCGCCAGGATCACGACGTTGATGGCGGTCAGGGAGAAGAAGATGAGGGCCCGGTTGCGCACCCGGGCGCTGTTGAAGTCGAGCACCGGAAAGGCCGGCGGCGCCTCGCCCCGCTCCAGGGCCAGGCGGTCGCGCCGCCGCTGGCGGGCGATGCCGATGGGGATCAGCAGCAGGCCGAGGAGAAAGAGGCCGGGCAGGATCAGGTAGGCGAGGATGCCGATGTACGGCCCCCCCCGCAGACCGAACGCCTCGAAGGAAAACAGCGTGACGATCAGAATCCCGGCAGCGGTGACGATCGCGGCGCCGATCAAGCTGACCCAGTTGCGCGTCAAGGCGATGAAGAAGCTTCTCATGACCGGCGGCCCTCCTGGACCCGAAGCAAAACCATCAAGGCGATACCCAGGCTACTTCTTCTGCGCCAGCAACCAGGCCGTCAGAGCGTTGCAGCTCCTGGTCGGTGCCCGTGAAGGCCTTGGGATGCTTCTTGCCGTTGACGTCGGCCTGCTTCTTGAGCACTTTGGCGAGCGTGGCGGCGTCCATCTTGAGATTCACCACGTCGGGACCGGCCATCTTCTCCGACTTCATGGTCCTCTCGATTCCGGCGGGCGGTACGTTGTGGCACATGTTGCACTTCTGGGCGAGGAAAATCGCCTTGCCGTCGAGCTTGGCCTGGCCGGCCGCGGGACCGGAATAGAGGACCGCGAGCAGAAGGACGGTGAGGAGCACTGACAGGGTGAAACCGATCGTCCGTTTCATGGCTTCTCCTTTCGATGGCGGGAATCTAAACACGGATGATGCAAAGTATCCCACGTCCCGGGGGGCGGTTTCCGAGAGCTCCTCTCCAACCCCGGGGCGGGGCCGGACCCGAGCCCGGTACCTACCCCGAGGGGTGGGGGAAAATACCGCCTTTCAAAGTAATTCTACTATCCTGCCGGCTGTGGCCTCCCTTGCCGCCGCCGCGACACACTCTGTCCCAGCTTCAACCGGATCACGAACGGCTGCCGCACAACGGCAGGCAGCCCGATTCGACCGGAGGAGGAGGTTCACCATGAGGTCGATTCGCCTTCTGCTTCCGCTCCTCGCCGCCGCCGCGGTGGTGTTCGCCTTTGCGACTCTTGGAGCGGCCGCACCCCAACCCCCCCCGGCACCGGCTGCCCAGCCGGCCGCCACCGCCGCAACGTTCGTCGGTAGCGACGTCTGCGCGACTTGCCACTCTGAGACCGCCGAGCATCTGGCGACGACTCCCCACGGCAAGAAGGCCTTCGCGGCCCTCTCCGCTCAGGGCTGCGAAAGCTGCCACGGACCCGGGAGCGCGCACGTCGAGGATCCCGACAACCCGGCGTTGCGGCCGAAGGTCACGAAGCTGACCTCCCGGCAACAGTCCGCCGTCTGCCAGAGCTGCCACAGCGGGCACAACCAGTTCTTCTGGAAGGGCAGCCTGCACGAGACCCGTGGCCTTTCCTGCATCTCCTGCCACAGCGTTCACTCGTCCAAGTCCGGCAGCGCGCAGCTCAAGGCCGCGAGCACCACGGAAACCTGCGTCACCTGCCACAAGGACGTGCGGGCGGAGATGTGGAAGAACTCTCACCACCCTCTGCGGGAAGGGAGGATGACCTGCGCCGACTGCCACAATCCGCACGGCAGCCCGACGCCCAAGATGATCAAGGCGGCCTCGGTGAACGACCAGTGCTACACCTGCCACACCGAGAAGCGCGGCCCCTTCCTCTGGGAGCACGCCCCCGTGCGCGAAAACTGCATGACCTGCCACACGCCGCACGGCTCGAACCACCTGAAGCTCCAGAAGACCTCCGTACCGTACCTGTGCCAGCAGTGCCACTCCAATACGCGGCACCCGGGCACGCTGTACGACGGCACCACCGTCGCCGACGCGGGCCGGGCGTCCAACCGCCTGTTCAACCGCGCCTGCCTCGACTGCCACGCCTCGATCCACGGCAGCAACCACCCTTCGAGCCCCTACCTGGGCCACTAAGAGAGGAGGACGCCATGAGCAACAAAAATACGCTGTCCGCCCTCGCCACCGGGTTGCTCCTGCTCGCGGGACTGCCGGCCCTGGCTCAGGAGTCGCAGGAGCCCCAGGCCAAAGCCGACATGACTGAAAGCAGCATGGAGAGCTCGGCCAAGGGCTTTACCTTCCACGTCGATCCGCTCGTGATCGGCGCCATCGACACGGACGTGGACACCCAGTCGTCCAAGTTCCAGGAGTACCGCGACCTTTCGAGCGGCTTCACCCTCGACTTCCACCTGCTCGGCGCAAGTGCCGACAACGAGCGCCTCTTCGACTTCGACGCCGCCAACGCCGGCCGCCAGGATGCGCGCTACACCCTCAACTACGGCAAGGTCGGGCGGTACAACATCCTGTTCGACTACAACAAGATCCCCCACCGGTTCGGCAACGCCGGGCGCACGCTCTACACCCAGACGGCCCCCGGCCGGCTGGAGATCGCCAACCCCATCCAGGGCGCCCTCCAGGGTGCCATCGCGACCCAGGCCGGCATCAGCCCGGCGGGGATCACCAATCCCTTCCTGCGCAACCTGCTGGCCCCCTACCTCGCCACGGCCCAGCCGATCGACCTGGCTCTTCAGCGCGACCGCACTCTCGCCCGGATCGACCTGGGAAGGATGGGCAAGTTGGGCTGGGAGCTCGAGTACACCCATGAGGCCCGGAGCGGCAACCGCCCCTACGGCGGCAGCTTCGGCTTCAACAACGTCACCGAGGTCCCGGAGCCGACCGAATACGACACCAACGGCGCCGAGATCGCCGGTGAATGGAACACCCCGACGAGCGGCCTGCGCTTCGGCTACCGCTACTCGCAGTTCAAGAACAACGTCAGCACGCTCTACTGGGACAACCCGTTCCGGCTGACCGGCGCGACGGACCCCAACGCCTACCAGGCTCCGGGCGCGGCTTCGATCAACGGCTCGGCCGTGGGCTTTGCCGACCTGGCGGCGGACAACGACTCCAACCTCGTCTTCCTGGGCGGCCGGACGCGCCTGGGGAGCTGGTGGGCGAGCGGCACGGCGAGCTACAACCGCATGCAGCAGGACGACGACCTGCTCCCCTACACGCTCAACCCGTCGGTCGTCGGCCTCGAGCTCAACGGCACCAAGTTCGACGCCACCAACCCGGCCAACCTCCCCACCCGCACGGCGGACCGCGAGGCGATCGCCACCAACCTGCAAGCTTCGGCCGGCACGCGCTTCGGCGACAGCTGGGGCCTGGCCTTCCGGTACCGCTTCTACGACTACGACAACAAGTCGGACCGCATCGAGTTTCCCGGTTATGCCCGCTACCACGCGGTCTGGGAGCCGATCCCGCGCATCACGGTGCCCTTCGCCTACTCCCGCCAGAACCTCGGCGCCGATCTCACCTACGACCTCGGCCTGCGCAGCCACTTGGTGTTCGGCTACGAGCTCGAGAGCTGGGACCGCGACTTCCGTGAGATCAAAACGTCCGACGAGGACATCTACCGCGTCGCCTTCGACACCAGCCCCTCGGACCGCTTCACCCTGCGGGCCCGCTACGAATACGGCGACCGTTCCATCGGCGCCTACGACACAGCGGCCCAGGAGGACAGCTTCGTGGAGCCGGAAGGGATCAACAACCTCCCCGGCCTGCGCAAATACGACGAGGCGGCCCGCACGTACGACTCCTTCAACGTCGAGGCGCAGGCCTTCGCCTCCGACGCCTGGAGCTTCACCTTCGGCGCCACCAGCCGGAACGAGGACTACGATGAGAGCCAGTTCGGCCTGGTCTACGACGACATCCTGCAGTACAACGCGGAGGTCGCCTTCACCCCGGGCGAGAACCTGAGCTTCTTCCTCTTCGCCCACCGCGCCGACCGCGAGACGCAGCAGAAATCCCGCCAGTCCGGCGCCGCCCTCTCCACCAACCCCCTGGACGACTGGACCGGCACCTTCAACGAGGTCACCGACACCTGGGGCCTGGGGCTCAACGGCAAGCTCGCCACCCGCTGGGGCTACGACCTCTCCGCCAACTGGACGAAGTCCGACGGCGAGGCCGACCTCTTCAGCCCGCCGGGCGGCACGCCCAACCTGGCCGTGGGCTTCGACAACTATGAAGACATCGAGCTGTTCTCCCTGCTCGGCCGGGTCGACTACCGGATCACCAAGTCGGCGGCGGCCGGTCTCTTCTACCGCTGGGAGGACTACACCCTGGACAGCTTCATCGTCCAGGGGCTCCAGAATTACCTGCCGGGCGCCCTGCTCCTCAACCCCAACTTCGGGGACTACCGGGGCAAGGTGCTGGGCCTCGACCTGAGCCTCAGGTTCTGAGCCCGGGCCTCCCGGCCCGCAAGCAGCAAGGCCGCCCTCCCGGGCGGCCTTTTCTTTTTTCCCTGCTCAGCTTTGCCTACTCGGCGGCTCCGTAGTCGTCGTCCCTGGGCGGCCGTGCCTCCGCGCCCCAGACGCCGGTGACCGGAGGATCGTCCATGGCGCCGGCGCCAAGGCTCACGGGGAAGGTCATGGAGACGCCGAACAGGTACTCCGCGTTGAGCCCGGTCTGGCGGAACTGCAGGCGCGCCGGCGTCTTGCCGATGAGGTAATGGACCGCGAAGTCGCCGTTGGGGAGGGACAGGGTGGTGCCGAGCAATTCGTCGTCGAGGGTCAAATAGGCCTCCCCCTTCAATTCGTCGATCGCGATGGTGATGAGGGCTCCCAGGGGGACCTGAATGGGAGCGCCGGTCGACTCGACCAGGTATTTGCCCGGGCTCGGCAAGGTGTTCTCCACGGTTTGCGGGGCAATGCTCTCAGCTCTCTCTTCCACGGCTGTCTCGGCGAGGCTCATGCTCGGCTCCTTTCGAATTGGGATGGCTTTCATTCCGGTACTGCTCCCGGCACCGGGGTTATCTCACGCGGGCGGACCGGGTCCCGCCAGTCTCCCTGAAGCACGAAGGCCGCCCAGTAGTAGGGCGCCCGCCAGCGCCGGTCGCTCCGGATGGCGAGCTGGGCCTCGCGCAGGGCGGCGGCCGGGGACTTCCCTTCCCGCAACATGGCGCGGTAGAAGCGGCCCATCAGCTCCGCCGTGGCCCGGTCCTGCACCCGCCAGAGGCTGGCGGCCACCCGGGCCGCCCCGGCATAGAGGAAGCCGCGGGTCAAGCCGACCAGCCCCTCGCCCCGTACCTCCCGGCCCAGCGCCGTCTCGCAGCCGGAGAGCACCACCAGGTCGGCTCCCAGTTGGAGATTGTAGACGTCGGCCAGGCTGAGGAAGCCTTCCTTCGGCTTGCCGTCCGCACCCACCCGCGACAGCATCAGGCCCGACAGCTCGGGCGTGCGGGCGTCGATCAGGCCGTGGGTGGCGAAGTGGACGACGCGGTAGGGCGCCAGCCGGCTGCCCAGCACGGCCTCGCGGTCCGCCGCGAAGTCGAGCTCCACCAGCGCCTCTCCCGCCGGCACCAGGGCGGAGATCCGCTCCGCCTCCAGGCGCGTCGAGGGGAGCCTTTGCAGGGCCGGGAAATCTCCACTCTCCCGCCCCCTCTCCTTGGCGCCCGGCAACGCGGCGGAAGCGGTCCGCGTGGGCTCCCCCCTGGCGACCCGGGCGTCCTCCAGGTCAAACACGGGGTCCGCCAGGACGGCCACCGCTTTCGCCGCCGGCAGGCGGGCGGCGAGGTCGCGCCTCTGGTTGGCCAGCACGGAGGCGGAGGGGAGCGTGACGATCTCGTGGCGTTCCAGCAGGACTTCGCCGGGAAGCCCGGGAAGCGGCACCGGCAGGGCCGCGAACGGCAGGTAGTGCAGGGCGCCGTCGGCCACGATGACCAGGCGGCGGTCTCCCAGCCGGTCCGCGACCGGACCGAGGAGGATGCGGCTCAGGGCCTCGGCCTCCACCCGGCCCGGCTTCGCCGCGCCGGGATCCAGAGTGCGCAGGGCGGTGTAGACCTGCCGGGCCAGCGTCTCGATCTTCGCCCTCGGCGGCAGCGCGAAGGAGGCGACTCCCTCGGTGTCCACGGCCCAGAGGAAGCTTCTCTCCTCGCCCAGGGAGTACTCCAGGAGAAGAGTCTGGGGATCGAGCAGCGCCTGAATGCCCTCTGCGTCCAGCGGTACCGGCTGGGTGAGCGCGGCGTACCGCGGGCTGCGCCGGCGGATCTCCGCCCGCACGCCGTCGAGCTCGGTGAGCAGCTCCTGGAGATCACCCTCGCCGGCCTCCGCGCCCCTCTCCGCGGCGGCGCCGGAAGCGCTCAGCCGCTCGATCCGGCGCTCCGCCTTGGCATTCAATCGCTCGGCAAGAGCCTGCTCGCGGGCGCGCAGCTCCGGGTCGCCCTCCGTCTGGATGCTGGCGTGGGCCTCCTGGAGCAAATCGAGGAGAGCCCGCGCCCGCGCCCGCTCGCTGACCTCCAGGGCTTCACGGGCATGGCTTTTCCCCGGCTCCAGGCGGTCGAGCCGCATCAACAGGTCGATCTCCAGCTCGAAGGCTTGCCGGTACGCGGAAAGGAAGGAGGCCCGCAGGTCCGGATTGACCACGGTGACCCGCAAGGACTCGATGAGGGCGAGCGTCTTCTCCACCTCCGCCCGGGCTTCGGGAACGCGGCCGAGGCGGGCTTCCAGGCGTGCCAGAGAGGTCCGGGTCTCCGCCTCGCCCGCCCGGTCGGCGATGCCCTGGCGCAGCAGGAGAGCCTGGCCGAAGGCTTCGCGAGCTTTCGGCAGGTCACCGCGCAGGAGCTGCGCCTCTCCCAGACGCTGGAGCGCCACGGCCCGCGGCCGGCGCTCGCCCAAAAGGGACAGGAGGGTCTCGGCCTGCCCCAGGGCGTCCAGGGCGTTGCCGGCGTCGCCGGCCTGGAGGAGAGTCTTGCCGAGCAGCCCCAGGGCATCCGCTTCATAGCGGCGGTCGCCCAGGGCGCGCGCGAGGTCCCGGGCCTGGCGGAAAAGGGCTTGAGCCTCCCCCGTCTCTCCGAGCCCGCTCCGCACCAGCCCGAGGTAGTTCAGAGTCACCACCTCGCCCCGCCGGTCCCCCACGGCACGCCGGAGCTCCAGCGCCTGTTCCAGGGCGGCGCGGGCGCGGCCGAGCTCCCCCAGGCCGTAGTAGGCGGAGCCGAGGTTGTTCAGCGTCCGCGCCTCCCACTGCCGGTCGCCGAGGTCACGGAAGATGGTGAGGGCACCCTGGTAGCGGGCCAGGGCCTCGCCCAGCTCCCCCAGACCGCCCGAGGTCACGCCGAGGTTGTTGAGGATCTGCCCCTCGCCCCGCCGGTCCCCCAGCGACACCATCAGCTCCAGCGCTTGGCGGTAGTGCTCCAGCGCCTGCCGCGGCTCGCCCAGCACCTCGTAGAGCCCGCCCAGGTTGGTGAGCGACCGGGCCTCGCCCCCGGCCTCCCCCGCCTCCCGAAACAGACCGAGCGCCTGTTGATTGCAGGCCAGAGCTTCCGCCAGCTTCCCCTGGGGAGCGTAGAGCAGGCACAGGTTGTTCAACGCCGACGCCTCGCCGGCTCGGTTCCCCCGCGCCCGGCGGAGCACGATGGCCTTTTCGAAAGCCGCCCGGGCCTCCGCGTCCTCGCCCAGCGCATACCGGGCAAGCCCGAGGGAGGACAGCACGTCGGCCTGGCGGTCGGCGTCGCCCAGCGCCTCCCAGAGCGGCAGCGCTTGGCCATAGGCCGCCACGGCCTGCCGGGCATCGCCCAGCGCGCCTCGCAAGGTGGCCAGAACGTACAGGGCCGTGGCCTCTTCCCGCTTTCGGCCAAGCGACCACCAGAGGCCCGACGCCTCGGCATAGCTGGTGGCCGCCTGCCGGGTGGCTTCCGCCGTACCCTGTAAGCGCAGGCGGGCCGCCAGGGTCATGAGCCGCTCGGCGCCCACACGCTCGCGCTCGGCCGGAGTCCCCTGGGGAAGCTCCTCCAGACGAAGCTCGTACCGGCCGGGAGGGGCGCCCCGGGGACCCCGGATCTCCACCCGGTACGGTCCGCCCCCTTCCACGAGAGCCCACTCCAGACCCTCCCGGCCCGTGGGGGTGTCGACGGCCCCGAGAGCCTTCCCTTCAGGGTCGAAGACGTCGATCGCGACGTCGATGCCCCGCTGGCCGACCGTCACGAGCAGGGGATGTCCGGGCCGGGCTTCGACGAGGTAGGAGTGAGATTCGCCGCCCGAGAGGGTGCGCTCGAAAGCTGCGTCCGGCTCCAGCCTTTGAGGAGCGCCGAGGGCCGCCCAAACGGCCCCCGCCACCATCAGACCGGATCGGAAGAGCGGCAACACCGCACCATCCTACTGCGCCGGCAGCCAGATCCCCGGCAATCCCACCCCCGCCGCCGTCTGATTGAGCGCCGCCAGGTCTTTTTCCAGCAGGCCGGCCAGCTCGCCCTCGTACCCTTCCAGCTCCTGGACCTGGGCGGCGAACACCTCGCGCATCCCCTGGGTGGGCGCGCCGTTGCCGCCGTCCACCCAGTTGAGCAGGGGCGACAGGCGCGAGTACAGCATGGCCCCGCCTTTCATCGCCAGAACGTCGTAGGAGATCTCTGCCTTGGGATTGTGCAGGCGCGCCTCCAGGGCGTCGAGCTTGCCGATGAGAACGCCGGAGGCCTCGCGCAGGGCCTTCGCCTTCTCCTCCTTCGCCAGCAGCTCGTTGCGGCCGGTGAGCTGGCGGCGGGCGGACTGCAGCCGTACCACGGCCCGCGTCAGCCGGGTGACGGCGTCGCGCACCTGGAGGCTGAAGCGCAGCTCCTCGCCGAGGTCGGCCGGAGAGGCGGCAACCCGCGGGTCGGGGCGCAGCACGAGGGGCGCCGTGGCCGTCTTGCCGCCCACCGTGAGCCGCACGGTGTAGCTCCCGGGCAGGGCCAGCGGCCCCGCGGCCGGGTAGCCCGAATCGAGCACGCCGCCGGGGATCATCTCCGCTCCCTCCCAGGCCAGGTTCCAGACCGCCCGCTGAACGCCCGCCCCCTTGGGCAGCGCCTGCCCCTTGAGATCCTCGCGCTCCTCTTTCACGTACTCGCTGCTCCCCGTGGGCTCCTTGGCTTTGCTGGACAAGGTCCGCACCACGGTGCCGGCGGCGTCCAGCACCTCCAGGGTGAAGTCCTCCTTCGCTTCCTTCTCCAGCCACGCTTTATCCAGCCAGTAATAGATCCGGGCGCCCCGGGGCGGATTCTGGCCGGTCCAGGAATCGGCCGGGCCGCCGCGCCATTCCCAGCGCACGGCCTCGGGAACCGGGAACAGGTAGAAGCCGCCGCGCCCATCGAGCGACGCCGGGGACGGCAACGGCTCGCGCAGCAGGGCAAGATCGTCGAAGATCCAGAACGACCGGCCATGGGTGGCCAGCACGAGCTGATCGTCCTTCACCGCCAGGTCATGCACGGCCACCGTGGGCAGGTTGAGCTTGAGGCCCGTCCAGGCCGCACCGTCGTCCCGCGAGAAGGCGACGCCCCGCTCGGTTCCCAGGTAGAGCATCCCCTTGCGGGCCGGATCCTCGCGTACCGCGTGGACGTAGACGTCCCGCGGCAGGCCCCCGCCCAACCCATCCAGCCGCTTCCAGGTCCGCCCCAGGTCCGCCGTCTTCCACACGTACGGCCGCATGTCGTCCAGCCGGTGGGCGTCCACCACCAGATAGGCCGTGCCGGCGTCGAAGCGCGAGGGCTCGATCATGGAGACCGTCCCCCACTCGGGCAGCCCCGGAACGGCCGCCGTGACGTTCTTCCACGTCTTGCCGCCGTCCTCCGTCACGTGCACGAGGCCGTCGTCGCTTCCCGCCCAGATCAGGTCCTTCTTCACCGGCGATTCGGCGATCACGAACACCGTGCAGTAGGTCTCGACCCCCGTGTTGTCGCCCGTGATCGGGCCGCCCGACCACTGCTGCTTGGACTTGTCGTTGCGCGTCAGGTCGGGGCTGATCGTCGTCCACGTCTGGCCGCCGTCCGCCGTGCGGAAGATCACGTTGGCCCCGTGATAGATCACCTTGGGGTCGTGGGGCGACACCGCGATGGGCGCCGTCCACTGGAACCGGTAGCGCATGGCCTCGCCGCCGAACCCCGAGGGGTTGTCAGGCCAGGCGCTCACCGCGCGCTCCTCGCCCGTCCCATGGTCGTAGCGCGAGAGGTACCCCAGGTACTCGCCGGCATAGACCACGTCCGGGTTTTCAGGGTCCGAGACCACCCAGCCGGCCTCGCCGCCCCCCACCCCATGCCAGGCCGAGTTGGGCAGGCCGCCACGGGTGAGCGAGTTGCTCGGCCCCTGGGCGGTGCCGATGTCCTGGAGCGCACCCGCCACGTGGAACGGCACCCGGTTGTCCACCGACACGTGGTAGAGCTGCCCGATGGGGAGCGGCGGCCCGAACCAGCTCTCGCCGCCGTTCTCCGTCACGTACACCCCGCCGTCGTCCCCCGCGATCATCCGCCGGGGATTTTTGGGATCGATCCAGACGTCGTGGTAGTCGCCGTGGTCGAGCCCGGGCGCGTTGAAGATGGCGAACGTCGACCCGCCGTCGATGCTCTTCAAGAGCGGCACGTTGGGCGCCCAGACTTCGTCTGGATTGGCCGGATTGACGGTCAGCGTCGTGTAGTACCAGGCGCGCTGCCGGAGCTTGCGGTCCGCCGTGGCCAGCGTCCAGCTCTCGCCGCCGTCGTCCGACCGGAACAGCCCGCCCTTCTCCGCCTCGATCAGCGCATAGACCCGCCGGCCGTCCGACGGCGCCACGGCCACCCCCACCTTCCCCCAGATCCCTTCCGGCAGCCCGCCCCCCTTGAGCGGCTTCCAGCTGTCGCCGCCGTCGCGCGAGACCCACAGCCCGGATCCCGGCCCGCCGCTCGTCATCTCCCAAGGCCGCCGGCGGGCCTGCCAGAGGCCGGCGAACACGATGCCGGGATTGGACGGATCGAGGGCCACGTCCGAGGCGCCCGTGTCCTCATCCTTTTTCAGAACCTGCTGCCACGTCTTGCCGCCGTCCTTCGTGCGGTAGACGCCCCGCTCCGGGTTGGGGCCGAACGCGTGCCCCAGGACGGCGGCGAAGGCGACGTCCGGGTCCTTGGGATGGACCACCATCGTGCCGATCTGCCCTTCCTGCTTCCACACGTGGGTCCAGGTCTTGCCCGCGTCCGTCGACTTGTAGATGCCGTTGCCCGCCGCCACGTTCCCCCGGATGTTCGCTTCCCCCGAGCCGGCGTAGACCACGTTGGGATCGGACGGCGCCACGGCGATCGACCCCATCGAGGAGATCCCCTGCTCGTCGAACACCGGCTTCCAGGTCAGCCCGCCGTCCGCGGACTTCCAGACGCCGCCGGAAGCCGTGGCCGCGTAGTAGACCGCGGGATCACCCGGAACCCCCGCCACCCGCGCCACCCGGCCACCCCAGGCGGGGCCGATCAGCCGGTACTTGAGCGCCTTGAGCTCGGGAGGATCCTCGAGCTTCGCGGGAGCCGCGAGCGCCTGCGACGCGAACAGCACCAGGGCCAGAATCAGGACAAGGGAGGATCGGAGAGAGCGCATGGGCATTATGGGTTACCTCCTAAGGCTCACGAGAGGTTGGGAACGCCCCGGAGCTTAGCCAAGGGCCGGGCGGGGGGCAAGGGGCATCGAGAAGCTCAGAACGAAGCGCATGGTAGGCTTTCTGCATGAACCGGGACCAGATTCTGGCCTTGACGAAGGAGCTTGAATCCGACCGCGTGGAGCGCACCGTCTCCACCTCGGATACGGATAAGTTCTCGAAGGCGATCTGTGCCTTCTCGAACGACATGCCTCACCACCGGCAACCCGGATACCTGCTCGTTGGCGTACGGGACGACGGCAAGATCTCAGGGGCTGATATCAGCGATCAATTCCTGCAGAACCTGGCGGCCATTCGCTCGGATGGCAACGTTCAGCCGCTCCCCGTCATGAACGTCGAGCGCTTGGATACTCCGGAAGGGGCCATCGCAGTCGTCGAAGTCTTTCCCTCTGATCTCCCACCCGTTCGGTACCGAGGACAGGTATGGATTCGTGTCGGGCCGCGCCGAGCCATCGCCAGCGAGAGCGAAGAGCGCATTCTCGCCGAGCGCCGGGTGTCAGCTGCGAGGACATGGGACGCCCGTCCATGCCTGGAATCAAGCCTGGACGATCTTGCGCTAGATCTTTTCCTGGTCGGTTATCGGCAGAATGCCGTTTCGGCGGAGACCATCGAAGAGAACCACAGGAGTCTTCCCGAACAACTCGCAGCTTTGCGTTTCTATGATCCGAACCGCAAACTTCCGACCCACGCGGCGATCCTCCTCTTCGGCAAGAACTCTTTGTATATAGTGCCGGGAGCCTACGTGCAGTACGTAAGGTTCGAGGGCTCCACGCTGGCGGATCAGCCCACTAGTGACAGGCGGTTCACCGGCGATCTTTTATCGGTCCTGAGAGGTCTGGACCAACTCGCCGAGGATGTAGCCTACGCTCGGCCTATACCTACCGAAAACCTTTCCGAGCGCATGGTCTTCGACTATCCACCGCGGGCTCTCCATGAGCTATTCGTCAACGCCATTATCCACCGGAACTATGAAGGCTCGACCTCCCCAGTGCTCATCTATCATTTCGACGACAGGATTGAAGTCCTGAGCCCTGGTGGCCTCTATGGCGACCTGACCGCGGAGCAGTTTCCCCGTGGCACCTCGTATCGAAATCCAATCCTTGCCGAAGCGGCCCGGACCCTCGGATTCGTCAACCGTTATGGTAGGGGAATCGCCATCGTCCAGGCGGAGCTCCAGAAGAATGGTTCGCCGGGAGCCCGATTTGATCTCAAAGCTAACTCCTTTCTGGCCGTGATCGAGAGGAGAACGTGAAGACCGTTGGATTTTTCAACGTCAAGGCAGGAGTGGGGACGACCACTTTAGTCTTCCATCTCGCCTGGATGTTTCAAGAGATCGGAATCGAAACCGTTGTCGCAGATCTGGATCCCCAGGCGGACCTGACCGCCGCCTTTCTACCGGACCAGCGCATAGAGGAGATACAAGAAAGAGGAGAGACCATCCTTGGAGCCCTGGAGCCGCTGCTTCTCAGGAAGGAGCCGATCCTTGAGCCTTTTTCTGAGGAGATTGCGGATCATCTGGCATTACTCCCCGGGACCGTCCAGCTCAGCCTTCATGAAGATCTCTATGCTCAAGCTTGGTCCAGATATATTCAAGGTGAATCCATTGATGACCAGGAGACGTTCTCCGTCCTCACCTCCTTTCATCAAGTCATTCATCGAGCGGCTTTAACACGGGGCGCCGAGCTCGTGCTGATCGACGCGGGGCCGGGCGTAGGGGCGCTACATCGCGCAGCCCTTCTCGCGTGCGACTTCGTGGTCACCCCGATAAGCACCCAACTGTCCACATTTCAAAGTCTTCCTGCATTGGGTCTTTCGCTTCGGAAGTGGCGCTCTGCCTGGCGAGAAAACCTCCGAGGGCATGAACCCCCCGATCAGGTGACTCCCTCCGGGACCATGACGCCTATAGGATACGTCATTCTCCATCGCGCCTTCGTGAGGGAATGGCATACCCGCCTCGCCGAGGAGATTTCAAAGCTCTATCACCACGAGGTTCTGGGGGAACCGGATAGCTCATCAACCCTAGAGCACGATCCATATTGCCTGGCATCCTTGAAACGGTATCAGGGGCTGATGCTCTTGGCTCAGGCTAACCGCAAGCCCATCTTCCTCCTCAAGCCAGCCGACGGTGCCATCGGCAGTCACGCCGAGGCTGTTCAGGATTGCTACCGCGATTTCAAGCAGCTCGCCCTTCGGGTCGCTTCAGCCTGCGGCGTCGTTCCGTAACCTCAAGAAATCTCTCAAGTAACCGCCTGCCCCGTCCGGGAGGACGCGGCCAGGCGGGCGATGACGTCGACCAGCTCGGCCGGATCGACCGGCTTGGCGAGGTGCGCCTGGAAGCCGGCGGTCAGGGCGCGCTTGCGGTCCTCGGGGCCGGCGAAGGCGGTGACGGCCACGGCGGGGAGGCCTTCGGGATTGCGGGCGGTGCGTACCTCACGGATGAGGTCGTAGCCGTCGCGGCCCGGCATGCTGATGTCGCTCACCAGCACGTCTGGCTCGAAGCAGGAAAGAACCTCCAGGGCCTGGGCGGCCGAGGAGGCGGTGGCCACTTCCGCGCCCCGCAGGGAGAGGAGCTTCCGCGAGCACTTCCAGAGTGTCGGGCTCGTCGTCCACGGCGAGGAGCCGCAAGCCGGCGAGGGGAAGCCGGGAAACATCCCCTGCCCTGAGAACGGACGGCTCGGCCGGAGCGGTCTCGACCAAAGCGGTCTCGGCTGGGCGCGCAACGGCAAGGGGGAGGAGGACGGTGAACGTGGCGCCGAGGCCGGGGCCGGAGCTCTCGGCCTGGACGGTCCCGCTTTGCAGCTCGACCAGCTCGCGGACGATCGAGAGCCCCAGCCCCAGGCCTCCCTGCCGCCAGGTGGCGGAGCCGCCGCCTTGGCGGAAGAGCTCGAAGACGTGCGGCAGGAGGTCCGGCTCGATCCCCTGGCCGAAGTCCCGGATCTGGACGCGGGCCTGATGACCGGCGGCTTCCAGCCGGATCTCCACCCGGCCGCCCCGGTTCGTGAACTTGACCGCGTTGGCGAGCAGGTTCCAGAACACCTGCTGAAGGCGGTCCGGATCCCCCTGCACCGGGCCGGCGTCCAGATCGAGGAAGCGGTCGATGACCACGTCCCGTGCCTCGGCCGCGGGCGCCAGGGTGGCGAGCGCGGATTCGAGGATCTCCACGAGATCGACGGGACGTATCTCCAGGCGCAGCTTGCCGGAGGTGATCCTGGAGATGTCGTGGAGATCCCCGATGAGCTGTGCCTGGGCCCGAGAGCTGCGTTCGATGACCGCGAGGCCGCGCGCCATCCCCTGGGGATCGAGCCGGCCGGCGCGCAGAATCTGGGCCCAGCCCAGAATGGCGTTCAAGGGCGTGCGCAGCTCGTGGGAGAGGGTGGCAAGGAACTGGTCCTTCATCCGGTTGGCTTCTTCGGCTTCGGCCCGGGCCTGTAGCGCGGCCTGGGCAAGTCCCTGGATACGGGCAAGCTGCCGTTCCTCTTCCGCCCTGGCCCGGGCCTGATCCGCGGTCAAGGAGGCGAAAGCCTCTTCAGCCCGCCGCCGGGCCCGTGCCAGGAAGTGGCCGATGGCGCTGATTCCCGTACCTTGGAGAAAGAAGAGGGAAATCCGCAGGGCGGCGGCCCCGGCGCTCGGAGCCAAGGGCGCGATGGAGAACGAGCCGATCAGCGTCGAGAGAGCCGTCGCCAGCAGCCCGGGCCCCAGCCCGCCGAAGCCGGCGCTGGCGACGATGGCGAGCGAAAAGAGCTGGAAGGGCGCTCCCTTGCCGACGGCCTCGTCGAGCGGGAGCTTGAGGGCACAGGTCAGGCCCACAGCCGCCACGGCCAAGCCGTACCGCCGCCAGCCGTCTCCAGTCCCCCGTGACTCCGCCATTCCGGCTCCGCCCGTGTAAAACAGGCTCAAAGAGATGCAAAAAAGAAACCCCAAAGAAGATCGCCGCGGCTCCAGACTCCCGGAGCCAAACGAGAGGCGGCGGGCCGTCCTGAAGGGGAATCGCCCTAAAGCAGCCTGGGAGCTAGCAATTTTGAGACCATTCAGCGTTTCAGGCGCCGTCTCAACCCGCCCAGAAACGCCTCAACCTCCTCCACCCCCGCCAGCCGCGCGGTCAGCAGATAGGCGAGACCGTAGACCCCCAAGACCACCGCGGCCTTGGGGATGGCAGGCAGAGGCGGCAGGAGCCACCAGGCCACGGCGCCGGGCAGAGCGGCGGCGGCGGCCACGAGCACCATGCGGGCGTCTTCCCGCCAGGGGGAGCTCGAACCCCGGGAGCCGGCGCCTGAGGATCCTGCGAAGCTGGAACAGCTCCATCCAGGCGCCCACGCCGGAGGCCAGGGAGATGCCGACGGAACCCAGGCGCAGCACCCCCGGCACCGGCCCCACGGCCGACGACAGCGGGAAGCGGTCCAGCCAGAGCATGACGGGGATCGCGACGAGAGCCGAGGTCACCACCCGCACCGCCGCGATGCGGGCGGGCGATCGGGTGTCCCCCAAGGCGTAGAAGGTGTTCTGGAGGAGGCGCGAGGTCGTGGTGGCCAGAATACCCGTCGCGTAGCCGCAGAGCACCAGATAGACCAGCCAGTTGTCTTCCACGCCGAAGTTGCCGCCCCGGAAGACGCCGGTCACCAGGTAGCCGAAAGCGAGGTAGCCAACCACCGTGGGGACGTTGAGGAAGGCCACGTACCGCAGCGCCCGCCGGATCCGGGCGAGCAGCGCGGGGACCTGCCCCTCCCCCTTCAGGCGGGACATCTCCGGCAGCTCCGAGGCCGCGATGGAGATGCCGAAGAGGCTGATGGGCAGCAGGTAGAACATCTGGGCGAAGCGGTCCGCCGCCGGCGCGCCCGTGACGAGAAACGAGGCCAGGTACATGTCGAGGTAGCCCGCGAGCTGCACCACGCCCCGCCCCGCCACGGCCGGCCACCAGGCCGAGAGCGCCTCGCGCACCCCCGGCACCCTGGGGGAGAACGACAGGCGGAAACCCTGGATCACCCGCAGCACGCCCGGGAGCTGCACCAGGAACTGCAGCAGCCCCCCGATCAAACCTCCCCAGCAGGCCGCCTGAAAGAGGTGAGCCAGCGCCTCGAGCCCGCCCTGGGAACCCGCGCCGAGCCGCCGCGCGGCGAAGAAGAGCACGGCGATCATGGCCGAATTCCACACCACGGGCGCGACGTATGGGAGGAAGAACCGGCGGTGGCTGTTGAGGATCGCCAGCGCCCACACCGACAGCACCAGGATGCCGGCCATGGGGAACAGGATGCGCACGCCCGTCACCGTGAGGGCGAAGCGGTCCACGGCCAGGGTGCCCGCCGCCACCTTCTCGGCATCTCCCGCGTAGCCCGACGCGAGGAGGAAGACGATCGGCCGGGCCAGCAGGCTGCCCAGGAGCGCCAGGCCGGTGGCCGCCGCCAGCATCAGGCCGAAGATGGCGCCCGCGAACCGGCCGGCCTCCTTCTCCTTCCCCTCGGCCAGCAGGCCGCTGTAGATGGGGATGAAGGACGCCGAGAGGACGCCTTCGCCCAGCAGGTTCTGGATCAGGTTCGGCACCCGGAAGGCCGCCGTCAGGGCGTCCTGGTGCGGGCCGACGCCGAAGTAGCGGGCGAAGACCGCCTCGCGCAGGAAGCCCATCATCCGGCTCGGCAGGATGCCGGCGAAGACCATGGCCGCTCCGCCGCGGGAGCGCGCCGCCTTGACCGGTTCGGCCGGAGAGGCCGCCGGAGAGCCCTCGGGCTCGCTCACTCCCCGCTCGCCGGCAGGTCGTTCCAATTCAGGATGGCGTTGAAGGCGAACCGGAAGTCCGACAGGTTCAAATACCGGTGGAGGGGATTGAAGGCGAACAGGATCACCCGCCCCTTCCCCACCGGCACGTCGAGGATGGCCGGCTTGCCGTCCACCTCGCCCTCGCCGCGCACGAAGCCGGAGAGCACGAGCGGACCCTTGGCCTCCTTGTCCTCCTTGGCCTTGCCGTTCCCCTCGGGAGCCTTCTCCTCCGCGGCCGTTCCCTCCGGGGCCATTTCGTCCGGGGAGGGCGTGTCGAGATCCTCCTCCTCGATCCCCTCGTCCTTCTTCTTGTCTTCCTCTGCCCCTTCGGGCTTCTTGGTGCCGAACTGCACCACCACCCGCGAGCGGGCGAGCTTCGGCACGTCATAGATGGGGCCGTTGCCGCGGAAGACGCTGGTCAGCTCCTCGTAGCCATAGGTGATGGGGTGCTCCGGCCGCACGATCTTGGCCCGCAGCTCCGAGCCCGGGGTGTTGAAGCCGCCCGGCGGCACGCGGAAGACGCCACGCACGAGCCCGCCGTCCACCGCCAGGGCTCCGGCGCCGCCCGAGGTGATCAGCACGCCGCCGCCCTGGAGGAACTTCTGGAGGCTCATCAACCCCTCGAACCCCATGCCGCCGGTGATGTCCTCCGAGGCGTCGGGGATGCCGTGGCTGGGGAACTCGGGCGTCTTGGTGTAGGCGAGCGGCCCGTACTTCGGGTCGATGCCGTGCACGAGGTCGCCGAAGCCGGCCCGGGTGTTGGGGAAGAGGATGACGTCGAACCGCCCGGCAAGGTTCCCCTGCCTGAGGTCGCCGTCGTTGATCAGCGTGTAGGGGATCTTGCCGCGGTCGAGGGTGTAGCGAGCCCAGCCGGCGTCCTGGGTGTCGATCCAGGTGTGGTAGAGCGCCAGGCGCGGCAGGTCCAACTGGTGCCGGCGGACGTCCGGCAGGTCCGCCGCCGCCGCGAAGGAGAGGCCGGTGCGCCGCGCCACGTCCTCCACCGCTTCCAGCGGTGCCTGGACGATCCAGCTCCCCGCCGGGTAGGAGACGCCGCCGGCGCCCGCACCCACGGTAAATGCCGCCTCGGCTGCGTCGATCTGGTGCGTGCCAAGGAGCACCCGGGCCTCCAGCAGGCTGGTCTGCCCCGTGTCGCGCAGCAGGAAGAGATTTCCCGCGCCCTCCACGGTCCCCAGCGGGGACGACGGGCTCCGTCACCGGCTCCATGAAGGTGTCGAAGACCTTCTTGTCCGCCACCGGCTCGCCCGTCGACGCCGTAGAGGAGCGGCCACGTCCAGGCCACGTCGTCGTAGGGGGGGTTCGGCTCGTCGGCCGGGAACTTCTGCTCCTCCAGGAGATTGACCGCCAGGTTGCGGTACGGCTGGTCCATGCGCACCACGTACGTGCCCGCCAGGTAGGTCTTGGAGCCGAGCTTCGCGTCCAGCGTCAGGCGCTGCACCTCGACGCGGTGCTGGCGCAGCTGGTTGACCAGGTGGGCGAGGCGGGCCGGGTCGCGCTGGTCCAGCGGGAACACCCAGGCGTAGGGGGCCTCGCGTCTTCCCCTTCGTGAGCGACCGCTCGGCCTTGGCCCAGGTGTTTTCCAGCAACTCCTGGCGGTGGACGGCGGCGTACTCCAGGGCCGCGAGCGCGCCGGCCTCCATGTAGTTGGTGTTGTTGCGCAGCGACCAGCGGACCTTCTTGTCCGGCGGCCAGGGGCGGTACCACTGCACGTCCGTCACCGGCTTGCCGGCGAAGCGGGCTTCCGAGAGGTCGCGGTCGAAGGTGCCGGCCGAGCCGTTGCCGAAGGTCTCGTAGAACCGGCCCACGGAGTGGTGGGTGTTGGCCACGGAATTCAGGTAGCCCGGCCACCAGCCGTCGAAGAACCCCCACGTCCAGACCCCCGGCAGGCCCTGGGCGGCCAGCGCCCCCGCCTCGTGGTGGCCGAACTGGGTCCACTCGCTGATGGTCACCGGATCGATGGCCCGGTTGTACGGCCCGTGGCCGGTCAGATGTAGAGCAGGGGGACGGACTCGTGCAGGTCGTGCATCACCTGCGGGTGCCAGGCGTAGAACGTCTCGTGGATGGCGCGGGTGAGCGCCTGGGTGACCTGCATGCCGTCGCGGTTGTTGTCGTGGAAGCACGTAGTGCCCCCAGTAGGGGGGCGAATCGAAGTCCGACAGCTCCTCCCACGGCATTTTCTTGCCGCGCACGTGGCGGTAGAACCAGTCCACCTGGCGGTCCCGGCCGTCCGGCTCCGTCACCGGGGTGATCAGCACGATGGCGTTCTTGCGGATCGCCTGGATCTCCGGCTTCTCGGAGACCGCCAGCCGGTAGGCCAGCTCCATGAGCATCTCGGGGCTGCCGGTCTCCGTCGAGTGGAGGCCGCCGGTCAGCCAGTAGAGCACCTTGCCGTCCGCGGCGAGGCGGCGGGCCTCCTCGCGGGAGGTCCGGCGGGGATCGCCCAGGCGCGCCGTGACGTCCCGGTAATGGTCGAGGTCCGCCAGGTTCTCCGGATCGGAGATCACCGCCAGCAGGATCTCCCGCCCCTCCTCCGACGTCCCGATCACCCGCACCTGCACCCGGTCGCTCGCCTCGTCCAGCCGGCGGAAGTAGCCATGGACGTCGGCCACCCGGGAAAGCTCGTCCGGCGTCCCGATGATCCGCCCCAGCACCTTGGTGGGCGAAGGCACGGTGTCCGAATCCGGCACGTAGGCCACGGACTCGGCGAGGAACTCGGGAGCCGTGGTGTACTCCCTGATCTTCTCGACGCTCCCCGCCTCCGGCCGGTCCGGTGCCCAGGCGCCGGAAGAGTCTTCGAGGACGGGGGCGGCGATCGGGGCCGGGGCCGGGAGGGTCTCCGGGGCGAGGCGGCTCCTGCGCGGGCAGTCCGCTGGTACCGAGGACGAAAGCGGCGAGCAGTGCCTGAAGACAAACATACGGGCTTTCAAGACGGATCTCCTGTCGAAGGAGGCTGTAACGATATCCCGTTGGCTACCGCAACCGCATCACCACCAGGGTCATGTCGTCCGCCTGCTCCTGGTCGCCCTTGAAATTCGAGAGGTCTCCCAGAACGGCGTCCCGGATGTCGCGGACGGTGCGGCTGGTGGCGGCCCGGGCCACGGCTTTCTTCAGGCGGTCGTCCCCATACTCCTGGTCGTGGGCGTTGCGGGCCTCCACCATGCCGTCGGTGTAGAAGATCAGCAGGTCGCCCGCGGCCACGGTTTGCTGCACCGGCTCGTAGCGCGCGTCGAGGAAGGTGCCGAGCGGCGGCGCGCCCAGGCCCACCTCGTTGAAGACGCCGGCGCGGACATCGTAGTGGAGGACGGGCGGGTGCCCGGCGCTCACCACGGTCAGGCCGTCCTCGCCGCGGTCGAGCACGGCGAAGAGGAGGGTCATGTAGGTCCGCTTGTCCGTGGTCCGCCGGACCATGTGGTTCAGCCGCTCCAGAATCTCCACCGGCGCCGCCAGGTATTCCTCCAGGAGGTAGAGACAGCTCCGCACGCCGGAGAGCAGCAGCCCGCTCGCGAGGCCATGGCCGGCCACGTCGCCGATCACCAGCACCAGTTGGGAGTCGCTGATCTTGAAGTACTCGTAATAGTCGCCGCCGACCTCCGTCGCGGGGAGCGACGCCGCCGCGAGGTCCAGCCAGTCCAAATCGGGGCTTCCCTGGGGAAGCATGCTGAGCTGGATCTTGCGGGCGTACTCGATCTCCTCCCGCATCCGCAGCCGCTCCCGGTGCCGGCCGGCCTCCCGGCGCCAGCCGGAAAGGAAGCGGCGGCGCTCGATCTGGGTGAAGGCCACCGACAGGGCCAGGCAGATGGCCGAGATGACGGCGACCGCGATCGCCCCGCCCGTGTCCGGCTCCACCCCGGCGGCCCGGGCCACCCCCAGCCAGGCCAGGGGGAAGACCCCCGTGCCCCCGAACGTGACGAACACCATGAAGTGCTCGGACAGCCGGAAACGGAAGACGAGCAGGAGGAACGCCACCAGGATGAACGGCACGTGCTCGCCGTCCCCCTGCATGTAGACGGTGGTGACCTTGAGCACCAGGATCTGGACGAAGAGGAAGGTGATCAGAACCTGGCGGAAGCCGCGGGCGAAGGCCTCGCGGTCCCGCAGCACGAAGAGGACGATGCAGAACAGGACGTTGGCCGCATACACGGCCAGCCCCAGGGAATGCCCCGTGTTGGCCGAGCCGCCGATCCCCCCCAGGCTGAACAGCAGCGCCACCACCAGGAGCCAGCGGAACGTCTTGTAGTTCCGGGCGTCGAAGTGGCGCTGAAGGGCCAGGGGCTCGGGCAGCAGCACGAGCTCGTCGAAGGTAGGGGCTCTTTTCATGGACGGCGCGGTTCCCGGCCCCATGCTATCGTGCCGCGCCCTTAAACGGCATCTCCCCGGCTCGCTTTCGGCTCTCCGGTGCACTCATCAAGGAGTAGACCTGTTGGTTGTCCTTCCTTCCCGTTGGGTGATCCGGCCCGGCTCCCGCAATGACTGCGGCCGTCCGTGGCCTTCGCTGGAGGAGTCATGGTTTTGAAGTTGAATCAAGTGAAGCTCTTGTTGGTCGCAGTGATTGCCTGCCTCGTGTTTGCTTCCACCGCCTCCGCGATGCCCGCGGGCCGCGCTTTGACGACGACGCTCGAGTCCTACGGCTCCCAGGTGGGCGCGGCGGACGACGTGATGCTTCGCGTCACCTACCACAACGGCACCGCCGACGATCTCTACATCCTCCGTTGGGAGACCGCTCTCTTCGGCGTCGAAGGGAACCTCTTCGACGTGCGCCGCGACGGCCAGCCGGTCGACTACACCGGCCGCCTCTACAAGCGGGGCCTTCCCCAGGCCGAGGATTACGTCCGCATCCCGGCCGGCGCCTCCCTGGCGGCCGACGTCGAGCTGTCCGGCATCTATGACATGTCCCGCACGGGCGAGTACGCCATCCGCTACCAGGCCCCGGTCCAGGATGCCCTGCGGGCCGACGGCCGGGCCAAGGTCGCCGGCGCGGGCCTGCGCGAGCTCGAGTCCAACGTGGTCTTCCTGGCCGTCGAGCGCAACGAGCGCGCCCTCGACGCCATCGACACCCTGGCCGCCATCGAGAAGGCCGCCCGTCCCGACGTCCCGACCAAGTACAAGACGCCGGGCTACGTCAGCTGCTCCACCAGCCGCCAGAGCTCGCTCGTGACCGCACTCTCCAACGCCCAGTCGATCTCCTTGAAGTCCAAGAACTGGCTGGCCACGGCGGTCCCGTCGACCGACGCCGCCTACAAGACCTGGTTCGGCGCCTACACCTCGTCGCGCTACTCGACGGTGCAGACCCACTACAACAACATCTACAACGCCTTCGTCAACCAGACCTTCACCTTCTACTGCGACTGCACGGACAGCTCCTACGCCTACGTGTACGCCAACCAGCCGTACAAGGTGCACCTGTGCAACGCCTTCTGGAGCGCCCCCGCCCTGGGCACCGACTCCAAGGCCGGCACGCTGGTTCACGAGACCAGCCACTTCACCGTGGTGGCCGGCACGCAGGACTACGCCTACGGCCAGACGGCCTGCAAGAGCCTGGCGATCAGCAACCCGACCCGTGCCGTGGCCAACGCCGACAGCCACGAGTACTTCGCCGAGAGCCGTCCCTGACGATCTCCCCGCGAGGGGTGCGGCCCGCCGCGCCCCTCGCCTTTCCTCCCTTTGGAATACACTCCCTCCCTCATCACTTACAAAGAGTGACAGCCGCAAAGCCGCGGCTTTAGTGGAGGGATTGTGAGCTTCCGTAAATTCTATGGCTTTCTGATCACCAGCCTGGCTCTAGCCTTCGGCCTTGTGCCCCCGGCGCACGCCGGAGCCCTCTCCGTATCGCTGGATTCCGCCTCCAGCTTCGTCAGCCGCACGGAGAACGCGGTCGTCCGGATCACCTACCGGAACGATTCGCCCGCCGACCTCTATCTCCTCCGCTGGCAGACCCCGCTCAAGGGCGTCGAAGGCAACCTGTTCGACGTGCAGCTCGACGGCCGGCCCGTGGAGTACACCGGCCGCCTCTACAAGCGGGCGGCTCCCAAGGCCGGCGATTACCTCCGCATTCCGGCGGGCGGCACCGTCTCGACCGACGTCGACCTCTCCGGCGCCTACGACCTGTCGCGCACGGGGGAGTACCTCATCCGCTACCGGGCCCTCCTGCAGGACGCCCTCCGCGCCGACGGCCGCAAGATCTCGGGCCTCCGGGAGCTGACGAGCCTGGAATCCAACGTCCTCCCCCTGGCGATCGAGCGTGATGATCTCGGTGATCTCGGTGACCGGATCCGGGAAGACCTGTCGTTCCTCGAAACCGGGGCGGTCAAAGCCCTCGCCCCCAGCTTCGTGGGCTGCTCCACCTCGCGCCAGACCGCGCTCCGGACGGCGCTCACGAACGCCCAGAAGATCGCTCTCAAGGCCAAGCAGTACCTGGCCGCCGTCCCCACGTCCTCCCGGCCGTCCAACGCCGCCTACAAGACCTGGTTCGGCTCCTACACAGCCTCGCGTTACGCGACGGTCTCCGCCCACTACACCACCATCAACAGCACCTTCACCACCAAGCGGGTGGCCTTCTACTGCGACTGCGACGACCCGGACACCTACGCCTACGTCTACTCAAACCGCCCCTACCAGATCCATCTCTGCGGCGCCTTCTGGGACGCTCCCGCCCAGGGTACCGACTCCAAGGCCGGCACCCTGGTGCACGAGGCCAGCCACTTCAACGTGGTCGCCGGAACGGACGACTACGCCTACGGCCAGGCGGCCTGCAAGACCCTGGCGACCCGCTTCCCCGACCGCGCCATCTTCAACGCCGACAGCCACGAGTACTTCGCGGAGACCCGCTGACGTGCCAGGCGGATAGAATGCGGGGATGAAGAAGATACCTCTCCTGGGGATCGCCCTGCTGGCGATCCTCTCCGTCCACTGCGCGAAATCCGCCGTGCCCGACTCCAACGCCACCGCCGCCCAGACCCTGGAATGCCGGGTCGAGCCCGTAGCGGACAGCCCTGCCGGCGTCCGCTTCAGCCTGGTCAACAAGACGGACGCTCCGCTCTGGGTCCTGCGCTGGAACACGCCCCTGGAAGGCTGGAAGGGAACTCTCTTCACCGTGACTTACGACGGCACCGAGGTTCCCTACCAAGGCCCCATGTTGAAGCGGGGCGATCCGGGCCAGGGGGATTATGTGGAGATCCCCGCCGGAGAAACCGCCGCGGCCACGATCGATCTTGCCCAGGCCTACGAGATGGGGCAGCCCGGCAAATACGAGGTGACGGTCACCGGCGGCCTCCACGACGTGACGAAGGATGGCTCGTCGGTGCCGCGCCCGCGGGACCGGCATGAGGCGGTGGAGCTTCGGTGCGCGGGGGTTACGTTGGAGGTGGGGGCGGCGGATCAGACTCGATGAACGGGTTTTCTACCGTAAGCGTCTTAATCCGGAATCCGTGCTGGAGATCTTCCGTCAGCAACTTGGAGCAGCCCGCCGTTAGGGCTGCCTGAACAACGAGTGCATCCCAGAACGAGAGCTGGAATCTTCGTTCCAGCTCAATCGCCTCGAAGATCATTCCGATATCTACAGGAATCGTGGACAGACTCCCTTGCAGGGCTCGCATTGCCAGAAGCGCTTCGCTTACAGGAAGGGACTTGGAAAACTTCCGGGTGACCGTGACCCAGAATTCCTGGAGAATCTGGGTGCTGATGACAAAACCATCACCCGTTGAGCCCCATTCGAGGACAGCCCTGGCTTTTTTCTGCTTTTCTGGGGCGTCCCGGTCGTATAGGTAAACCAGAACGTTGGTGGCGAGAAAAATCTTACCGATCATATAGCTCTTCTCTCGTCCACCGCGCGCCACCCCTTCCACTTTGTGCTCGAGACGAGAGATCGATTAGTTGGCGGATAGCCTGGCTTCCCCTGGGTTCTTGACGACCTGCATAGGACTCCAAGTAGCTCCGTAGCAGCTCGTCTACAGAGGTACCCTGCTGATCGGCCTTCTTGCGAGCCTCTTCCAACACCTTCTCTTCAAATGCAATGGTCAGATGTACCATGGGTCCTCCATCAGGCCTACAGGCCGCCAGTAAATCCTAGCATGCGAGGACGGCCTTCAAAGGCATGAGGCGGTGGAGCTTCGGTGTGCGGGGGTTACGTTGGAGGTGGGGGCTCCGTGACGGCGTAGCGCCTCCCTGGGACCGCCGGCATCCCTGCCGGCCTTCTCATCAAAAAACGGAGTTAGTCAGGCCGGCAGGGATGCCGGCGGTCCCAGGGGCGCTACGCTGGCAACGTTACGACCCCTCCACCACCCGCACCGTCCCCGCTCCCCCATCCATCGTCACCACCTGCCCCGTCTTCAGCGTCCCCACCAGCCCCGCGATCCCCACGATGGTGGGAATCCCCATCTCCCGCGCCACGATGGCGGAGTGGGAGAGGATGCTCCCCCGCTCGATCAGCAGGCCGGAGACGGAGGGGTAGAGCGGCACCCAGCCGGGATCGGTCCTCTCGGCCACCAGGATCTCGCCGTCCAGCCGGGCGTCCTCGGAGGGGGTGCGGAGGACTTTCACGGGGCCGGTGACGATTCCCGGGCAGCAGCCGGTTCCCGTCAACAGGCCGGGCTCGGTGGCCGCCGCCGGTTTTGGACGCCCCTGGAAGCGGTTGCGGTGGTAGGGGAAGCCGAAGGTCTCGAAGCGGTCCGCGGGCGGGTCCATCTGGCGGTAAGCGTCGAATTCCTCTCGGCGGAGCGCGGCGAGACCTCTCAGATTCGTGGTGACGGCGCGCCCCTTGGTGTAGTCCCAGACCTCGTCCAAAGTCAGATAGAACACGTCGTCCGCCTGATCGAGGAGGCCGGCCTGGGCGAAGTCCTCCCCCACCGCCCGCAGCAGCTCGCGCAGGAGGCCGTAGATCCTCGTGCGGGCGAAGCGGAGGTTCTCGCGGTTCTTCACCCCGAGGCGGGCGTTATTGAGGACCCGGCGGAAGATCCACCTGCGGTGCGGGCCGCGGATGGCCGCGAAGGCCTTCGCCTCGGCGGCTCGCCGGATTCCCTGCTCGCGTCCTTCCATGGCGGCCACGTCCAGCGCGGACGGGTCCTCCGTGGCGAGGTAGTTGCGGAGGATCTGGTAGAGGAAAGCCGGGCGGTCCCGGAGGGAGAATTCCTCCAGCTTCAGCTCGTTGACGCAGCGGAAGCCGTAGAGGTCCAGGTAGCGGCGGATCTCGGCCGCGAAATCCGCGAAGCGCGGATCGGCGGGGATCTCGCGGGCGAGGTCTTCCGGACGGCCGTCGAGGAGACGCCGGCGCAGCTCGGGCTGCCGGCGCGCCTCCGCGGCGAGCCTCAGGAGCATCCGCGTGGGCTCCGTGCTCTCGATCCCCCCTTCGCCGCAGATGAGGTCGTTCTGGAGCGAGCCGGACGCGTCGCCGCACCAGGAGGCGCAGAGCTTCTTGAGCGTGCCGTAGAACACCATGACGAAGAAGTCGTTGATGATGGGCGCCTTCCACTCCCAGAGGAGCTTCTCCTCCATCTGCCGGTAGAGGGCGGCCAGCTCGTGCGGGGCCATGGCGCGGAAGTCGAGGGCGGACCAGCGCTCGTAGTGCTCCCGGAAGTAGGCCTGGAAGCCCCCCACGATGCGCCGGATGTGGAAGAAGTTGAGCGCCGTCCGGCTCACCAGCCGCAGCAGGGCGGGCAGCTCGACGGTGTAGCGCCGGAGGCCGGTCGTCTCCGGTGGCGCGTCCCCTTCCTCTTCGAGGTCCTTGGCAGCCTCGCGGACCCCCATCATCGATTCCATGAAGCTCTTGTTGTAGTTGAATCCCGGGAAGAGGCGGACGAGGCGGTACCAGTTGAAGAGGTTGTAGTAGACCTGCCCCCGGAAGAGGCCGAGCATGTTCTCGAAGACCTCGCGGTTGGCCTTCACGGTGCGCGCGTCGATCCCCATCACCTCGGCGAAGCAGTGGTAGACGATCGAGTAGGCCCGCCGGATGAAGCTGAAGGTCATGGGCGAGGTGACGCCCGAGTAGCTCTCGATGATGTTCGAGTTGTCCCAGATCAGCCGGTTGCCCGCCGCCGGGCCCAGCTCCTCGACGGTGGTGACGGGGCGCGCCTGGAGGAGAAAAGGCTTCCCTTCAACGTCCACGGCGAACTCGAGGTCCTGGGGCCGGCGGTAGTGGCGCTCGATGGCGAGGCCCATCCGCGCCAGGGTCTGGACGCCGTCAGGGGTCAGGCTGCTCCGGTCCCGCAGCTCCTCCGGCACGGCCGTCCGGCGGAGCCCGCCTCCGGCCTCGTGGTCCAGAACGAGCTGCTCGGTCTTCTCGGCCAGGGCCTCCGTGACCTCCAGGGTCTCCTTGTCCACGAGGTAGGTGTCCGCGTCCAGCCCGGCGCTCACCAGCCCCTCACCGGCTCCCCAGAGGGCGCTCAAGACGACCTCGTGGACGCTCCCCGTGTTCGGGTTGGCCGTAAAGAGGACCCCGCTCGTCCGCGCCTCGATCATCCTCTGGACCACCACGGCCACGGCGATTTGATCGAACGGGATCCCCTTGGCCCGCCGGTAGGCCAGGGCGCGCTCGTTGTAGGCCGAGGCCCAGACGCGGCGGACGGCGTCCAGCAGCCGTTCCCGGCCGCGGATGAAGAGGAAGCTGTCGTGAAGCCCCGCGAACGACTCCCCCGCCGCGTCCTCCCCCGCCGCCGAGGAGCGCACGGCCACCCAGGCGCCGTCTCCAATTCGAGCCGTCTGGGCGGCGGCGATCTCCTCTTCGAGCCCGGGAGGGAGAGGGACGGCGGCGACCCAGCCCCGGATCTCCCTGGAGATGGCGGCGAGATCGTCTCCCTGCATCAGGCCGGCGGCGATGCGCTCCCGCAGGCCCGCGGCCGCCAGGGCCTGATGGAACGCCTCCGTCGTGACCGCGTACCAGGGAGGGACGGGAAGGCCGAGGGATTCCAGGACCGCCAGGTTGGCGGCCTTGCCTCCGAGCCCTTCGGTCCAGGACCCGGAATCCACCAGGGGTCTTGATGAAGTCATTGTCTGCATTGAGTTGTTTAGCTATCCTTCACGAGCCTGCCGGGCGATTCCGCCCGCAAAGCGACGAGAAACAAGGGAGACCTCATGAAGAAACTGACCAAGAAGCTCACGCTTGCCAAGGAAACCCTCCGCAATCTGGAAGCCGGATCCCTGGAGAACGTGCTCGGCGCATCCTTGGCTCAGTCCAACTGCGGGAGCGGGTGCACGCTCTGCCAAAAAACCGCCTGTGCCAACTGCTAGACCCCTCTGAAGAGAGTCTCCATGCTCCTTCCGGTCCGCGAGGGTTGACGCTCGCGGGCCGGATCATACCGCTTGGATCGTGTCCGCCCAGAATGGGCGGGATTTGCCCAGCCTGGGGTGTCAACCCCAGGAACAGGCGTCCCCCTCCCTCCAAGTCCCGAAGGGCCGGCACCGCGTGACGCCGCACGGCAGGCCCTTGCCGCCTTGGGCTAGAGATTCTAGAATTCCCTGCGAATTCTAGAATCAAAGGAGTACCCCTTTTCATGGGCATCAGTATCAAGAACGACAAGGCGGAAAAGCTGGCCCGGCAGGTGGCGGCGCAGACGGGGGAGAGCCTTACCGAGGCCATCATCCACGCCCTGGAAGAGCGTCTGGAGCGTCTCAAGGGGCGGCGGACCGCTCCTGGCCTGGCCGAGACCTTGATGGCGATCGGCCGCCGTTGCAGCTCCCTCCCGGACCTCGACACGCGGAGTGCTGATGAGATCCTTGGCTACGACGAGAAGGGCGCGTTCCGCTGATGGTGATCGATAATGGCCCGTTCGCCGGCTACAACTGAAACCGGTGAGCTATCCTCAGCGGGCCCGGCCAGATTGAGAGCCGGGCCTGCCGGGCGATTCCGCTCCGCGGATCCGACAAGGGAGACCGCATGAAGAAGCTGACCAAGAGGCTCACGCTCGCCAAGGAGACCCTCCTCCACCTGGAAGGTGAATCCTTGGGGAAAGTCGTAGGCGGCGCCAGAACCATGGACAGATCCGGCTGCGTGACCATCTGTGCCACGAACTGCGCGGTCACCGCGTGCGTCGGCGGAAGTTGCTTCGGCTGCGCCTAGCGCTCACACGCCTCTCCCCCATCCCGTCGCGGCGCCGCCCCCTCTTCCCGGGGCAGCGCCCCTCCTTCCCGTGCCGGCGGGACCTCGTTCCGGAACAGCGCCCCTTCCTGCCGAGCCAGCGGGCTCTCTTGCCGCGTCAGCCCCCCCTGATGCCGCGGCGTTCCCCTCTCTTGCCGCGCCAGCGCCCTCTGATGCCGCGGCGTTCCCCTCTCTTATTGCGCCATCTCCCCGCCTTGCCGCGCCAGCTCCCTCTCTTGCCGGATGGCGCGGCAGGAGAGGGGAGTGCCAGGGGAGCAGAGGGCGGAGGCGTACCCACGGAGGGAGCGACCGCGGCAAGGAGGGGGGGACCCGTACCCGCAGAGGGGGCTGCCAGGGTAAGAGGGGGGAGCACCCTCCCAACAGAGGGCGCTGCCGCGGGAAGAGAGGGGAATGGCGCGGGAAGAGGGGGGAATGGCGCGGGAGCAGAGGGGGCTGACCTCACCTCGGGATCGCCGGGTGGCCCGACGACCCGGACGTGCATCACGAACGGCCAATGGCGCAAGCAGACCCAGGCCGGCAGGACCCGATAGCCTGGTACGCTGAGACCTGAGTCCCCGCGTGCGGTGTAAGGGCATTGGGTTGATGGCGCGCCGCCCCTCCTCTCCCTGGGAGAGAGGAGGGGGGAAGGCTGCAGCGATTCCTACGCGCAGGGAGCGCAGCCCGAGCAGACGTACGTGGCGGTGCACTCCGTGCTGCCGCAGATCCGGGTGGCGCCGCCCTCGACCCCTTCGAGATCGGGCGGGTTGAGGTTCCGGAGGGTCTCGGTGGACAGGGTCAGCTTCTGAATCTTCTTCTTCATGGCAGGCTCCTTGAGTCGCAGTGAACCGGTTATCACCAAAACACAAAGGATACGCCAACTCTACGTTGGCGCGTTTGCGGCCCGAAGGGTCGCGAGATTCCAGCCCAGGGCCGAGGCCGGAGGCCGACGCCCTGGGTAGAGAGAAACCCTCAAACCATGCGGCCTGAAGGGCCGCGAGAGCCGGCCCGCCTCACCGCACCAACCCCCAACTTCTGCGTCCTCCCCCAGCTCCAGCCGTCGTCTCGATCGCCACGCCCACCGCCGCGAGGCTCTCCAGGAGCTTCTCCGCCTGATCCGCCTGAACACCCTTGAAACGGCGCGGCACCTCGTCGGCCGTCGCCTCCCCGAGCTCCGCCAGGAGGTCGCGCACGGCCACCACGCGGGCGGGCAGATCCTTCGGCCAAGGGATCTTGGCAGCCTTCTTGCCCTTGGCGGCTTTCGTGGGCTCGGCAGTCGCCAGGCCCGCTTCAACCAGGGAAACCTGCGTCGCGGCCCTCGCACCCTCGGGATTCTGGAATTCCGGCCTCAGCCAGCGGACGAGCCCCCGCTTCTCTTCCTCGGCGCGCTCGTGATTCAAAGCCACCAGACGTTCCAGGATCTCCTCATCCGTCAGCGTCACCGGCCAGCCGTAGGCTTCGAAAACGGCGGCATCAAGATCGTCATGGATCTGTTTCAGGACCGAAACCAGACCCTGCTCGTGGATGACGCGTTCCTTATCGGTGAGCGGCTCGCCGCTGCGGAGCTTCTCCAGAACGTTGTACATCCCGGTGATCGTAAGGTTCGGATGCATCGCCTGCTGGCGTTTGCGGTGGGCGTCGAGAGCTTCGCCCAGGGCACGGATTCGCTGCTTCTGAGATTCGGAGCAGACGGGGAAAGGGAAGGGAAGAAAGCAGGTAGAGTTGGTCCAAGTGGGATCATTCCCATAACCCATTCGCCCACCCGCTGCCAGAGCCCAAGCCAAGTGAGCTCGTGACGACAGAACGCCTAAAATCCAGGCGTCTTCAGTACCAATCACATAAAGTTTATGATCCGGGCAGACATCCTTCGCGAGGAATACGAAGGGTTTGTGCTTTGATGTCTCTATTGTAGCTACGTATCGGACCGGCTCAGCCAGCGCCGCTCTCATAGCCTCATTCGATCTACCGAACTGCCACCATCTGCGACGTCCGGAGCGCCCCTACAACCCGTGAATCCTTCCTCGACAGGCCCCGGCGTCCAGCATGAGGCGGGCCAGGAGCTGCTGCTCCGGGGGGAGAGCCTCGGCCATCCCGTTCAAATAGCCCAGGAAGACCCCTCTCCGGCCGCCCAGGCCCCGCACGTCGCCCTCGGTCAGGCGCACCGCCCGTGAAGTAGTCGAGGAACTTGAACGGGCTCTTCGGGACTGCGGAGTTGGCTGGGGGCTCCGCCATTCAAGACTCCCTTTTTCGGTCTGCGCCCCAGCGGAGCCAGAACCCCCGGGCGGGGAGGAATTCCCCAAAGGGCTGCCTGCGCGAAGACTCCACCAAAGCCATTCCTACGACACAGGTCAGCAAACAGCTCAAACTGATCCATGCCAGGACGCCTGAAAGCGCTGGCACCTTGACCAGTGCCAGCACCATCGCTGCGCTCAGCGTCAAGGGAATCGGAACGGCGGCGCTCACCAGGAGCATGCGCAGGAAAACGTAAGGCTTCCTCGAATCCTTCATGACGAACGGGCGAGCCCACTGCGCCACCCCCATCGGCAGCAGCAGCAGGCCGGCGAGAGAGACCAGAAAGACGAGAAAACCGAGCACGACCGAAAGGCCATCTTCGGCCGGAGTGCACGCTGCGGCAATTCCGATCGCATTGAACAGGATGAAAAAGACATAGAGCAGGGAAAGCGGATGTTTCAGCGACGCCAACCAGCGGCCCTCGACACGGTGGCATGCGGCGTCCAGAGCTGCCAGGTAGGCCGCCAATCCTCCGAAGATCCCCCCTGAGAACGCGACCCCAGGCAAGGAAGCCAACCAGGTCAAGGCGGAGCCCTCACGAAGGAACAGCGGCAAGAGAAAGAAAAGGCTTGCGGCGATGCCCGCCCAGGCGCCGACTCTGAAACCCGCCCACTGGCGTTTGATCAAAGCGCTTCTCTGATCCTGAACCACCTGCCGGCGATAGCTCCTCCAGGCGCTCCGGCGTTGGCTCCCGGTCAACCCGGCGAGGCGATGGCCCCGGCCTGCCATCGCCACCAGAACCTCGGAAGCCCGGTCCCGCCGAAGGCCTTCGACCGCTCTCTTCAGCTCCGTCTCCTCCTCCGGCCGAGCAAGATCAACCAGAGTCAAGGCCGCCTCCCGCCACACCGGCTCGGCAGAATCCTCCAAAGCCGCCTGCAGGCAGGCCTTGGCGAGCTTTCCATCTTCATCCATACCCTTGAAACGGCGGGCGGATGCAACGGCCGATCGCCTTTCGGCTTGCGTGCCGGACTCCAGCGTCTTGAGCAGGGCTTCCTTCGCCCTGTCCAGGCCGAAGAGCTCCGCCCACCAGCACAGCTCGGCATTCTGCTGATAGATCGCGCTGCGAACCAGCAGCTCCAACTCCCGTTCCGAAAATCGGAAGCGCTCGCGGTAGGGGCCGATCAGATTCGTCAAAGCGCCCGCGGAGATCAAGGTGTCCGGGCTGCTCTGCCAGAGGTCGCTCGCCGCGTTGTCGGCCACGAAGGCGCGCGCCTGGCGGAATTGAAAGAACTCGCGGTCCAGGGCCAGCCAGTCGCGGACCACGGGGATGAGCCGTTCATGGATCAGCTCGAACCAGACCTCGCCGTCTTTCTCCTGGCGTCGGACCAAGCGGTGCTGCACCATGAGGCCCAGGATCTCGACGACCTCCTTTTCGCCGGCGGAAAAATCCAGGTTCAGGAGATCTTCGAGCGTCGTGGCCCGCTTCGTCCCTTCACGGGTGATCAGGCTGTCGAGGACGATGCGCGACAGCAGGTTCCACTCCGCGGGGAGGGCCTTGGCGACCCCTTCGAGATAGCGCCGGAACACACTGTCGCACCCGCCCAGACACTCGAGGTCTGCCACCGTGATGCGGGGCAGCCCGCCGCCGGCCCGTTTCACCGCCTCCTTGTAGAGCTCCGAACAGAAGATCTGGAGCACGGGAGGCTCGAAATCCACCTCCTCGAGCGCACGGATCAACCCCGACACGACAGCCGGCTCGAACGGGATGCCCGCGTCCACCAACGGGCGGGTGACGGCCTGGCGCACGCCGAACGGGGTCAAGGGAAGGAGCCGGTAGCGATCGTCCAGAAGATCCTTCAACTGGGTGCTCAGCTCATCCAGATTGGCCAGATAGTCTTCCCGGAGGCTGAAGACCACGGTCACGTCCAGGGAAGGATCGGAGACCACCGTGCTCATGGCCTCGGCGAACGCCGCCCGCGCCTGGGGCTGATCCCGGAAACGGATGAACAGCTCCTCGAACTGGTCGAGGAACAGGGCCACGGGGCCTGCCGCCGTGCACCGCGCCAGGGTGTCCCGCAGGGACTCGCCGGGGAGAGCGGACAGCGCACGCCCCAGGTCCGCAAGAGGCGAGGTGAGCACCCGCGCGTACACCGGCCGGACCTGGCGCTCCTCAAGCTTCGGAAACACGCCGGCCAGAAGAAGCGAGGTCTTGCCGATGCCGGACGGCCCGTAGAGCACCAGCGTCCGCTCGTTGGTGACGCGGGTCACGATGTCGTGAATCTCCCGGTCCCGCCCGCCGAACCGGCTGCGGTCCTCGGGCGACTCGTTGAAATAGTCGAGGAACTTGTAAGGGTTTTCCGGAGCCGGAATCGCGGCGGCCTCGAGAACGGACCGGACGGGAAGGGACGCGATCATCGCGCACCTCCCGGCTGAGCCCCCGTGAGGCCGGCCACCACGTCCTCGAGCTCGGCTTCGATCCACTGCACCTTGAATTGATCCCAATAGGGATCTCCCGTTTCTCCCATGCCGCAGACGAAAAACACCGAGCCCTCCTGGTGGGCTCCGGCCCAGTTCTCCGCCAGCTTGCTGAACAGGCGCTTGACCAGGGGATCGCGGGGATTGGCGCCCAGGAACAGCAGGCTCCGGCTGCTCTGGCCGCTGTAGCCGCGCACCAGGTTCAGGACGTCCGGGTGCATGGCGCCCAGGTCGTCCCACAACTTGTTGTGTTGATCCTCGGTGAGGACCATGGAGCTTCCAGTCCTTGAAGCTCCCCTTGACGTGGACCAGGAGAGGCTGATCGGACTGAGAGACGGGCGTCTTGACGCCATCCAACACTCGGACCTTGCGGCTGTTGGAGTTGAAGGCTTCCTCGAGAAGGCCGTCGAAATGGAGATAGAACGCGCCGGGAAGGTTCCACCCGGCGACGTGGAGGAGCAGGGCCGGCGGCGGCACGCCGCGGTACAGCTCGTCCACGGTCTTGGCGATCTCCCGGCGCTGGTCGCAGAAGCGCTGGCAGACCCATTGAAGCAGGAAGGCGTCCATCCAGTCGCCCACCGTCTCGCAGACCGTGAAGTCCTCCATGCGAGGGTAGCTGAACTGGCGGGCCAGGGCGCGGGCCACCTCTCCGACGTCGGCGACCGGCAGGGCCGACCGCACGGAGCCCGCCGTGAGCACGCGGGGACCGATCACGGGCACCAGCCGGCCCCCTGAGAAAGCCTCCACCAGGCGGTCCGGCAGGTCCACGCGGGCCGCTGCCCTCACCACCGGCACCGTGGCCGTCCGCGTCGCCGGATGATCGCTCAAATCGAAAATCCGGGGGTCTCCGGCCAGGAAGAGAACGGGCGTGATGAATGGCCGGCCCACCTCTTCCGGCTGATTGATATAAAGGGATTCCCGCGCGCTTTCGACGGCCAGGTCCACCCGGCCCGGCTCCTTGCCCGAAAACAGCTCGCGATACAGCTCCCGGGTGAAATCGTTGGCCTCCCGGTCACCGATCTCGTAGCGCATGGCGATCGCGGCCGGCGCGCCGGCATTGAGAAAGGCGGGGCCCAGCCCGCTCAGGCGCCGGCCCTTGACGGGTGTGGCGCCCAGACAGCAGTTGAGCACGGCGAGGCGCAGGCCGGTGCCCTGGAAAAGGTCCGCGAGATCGCCGCCGGCCATCCAGAACTCCCCGCCCTCTTCGCTGTTGATCCGGATCTCCGTCCGGCCTTTTTCCGAGCGGCCATGGCCGATGAAGTGGAACACGTCCCAGCCTTGCGAACGCAACTTGGCCCGCAGCTTGGACGGCGTCACCTCCCCGGCCAGCTTCTCCAGAGCCACGGGCAGGCCCGCCTGGGAGAGAGCCGCCTCCACGTTCTTCCACTCGCGCTCGACGTTGGCGAGACCCGAGCCTTCGGGGATGGCCACCAGCACCCGCAGCGCCTCGTCCAGGGGAGGAGGCGCGGCGGACGGCCCTTTTTCGAACGGTGTGCGGACCATGGTGAAGCCGGGATGGTTGGCCAGGAACTTGGCACCGCCGCGGGGGTTCTCTTCATAGAGGGCCTCCCAGGGCATCAGCTCGACGTCTTCCGTCCCCTTGGGGTCCTCCAGCCGCAGACGGAAGCAGAAGCGGACGTCCCGGCCGTTCTCCCCCCGCAGGGTCTCGAACAGCTTCCCAACCTCCCCTGCCATCAAGGCGCTCCAAAGCTGCGAGCCCACCTCGCGCAGCACCTCCTTGGAGCAGTTGTTCTCCTCGATGGCCTCGCGGGACAGCAACAGCCTGGGATCCGTAAGGTCGAGAGGGGCCTGGGCCTCCCGCCCGCCCGCGGCGAGATGGACCTGATAGCCTCCCGCGTCGCCGTCGAAATAGAGCCGGAACTCGAGGTCGAAGTCCTTCATGGCGCCTCCCTCATAGGGGTCACCTCAGGATTGATCCCGCCCGGCCGGTTTCGGGTGAGCGGGAGCCGGGCATGTGCTTGGTTGCACAGAGTCTACAGCAAGAACCTCGGGCTCCGGCGCGTCCGGCCCGGCCCGGCTGAGCCACCGCCGGAAGCTCGAGGATCCCGGAGGCAAGGAGAAACGGCAGGGTGGGAATGACGACGAAGAGAGCCAGCTTTTCCTTCTTGATCCCCAAAGCCTCGGCCAACGCCTCAAAGCCCTCCTTGGCCGCGTACTCCAGAATCCTTTGCCCGATCTCTTCCAGAAGAAACTTCAGACTTTCCATGACGGGCTCCTTTCACCGCCAGGAAAGAGCCCACCGGCCGCGGTTTGGGTTAGCGGTGCGTCAGGATGGCGCCGCCTACCGGGCGGCAGCTCGTTATTTCGTTGCGGCCCCTAAGGCCGCGCCGCCACCAGCCTCCCCGCCTCCGCCGTGGCCACGCCCAGCTTGCTCAGCTCCAGGCCCGAGAGGTCCCGGCAGATCACGTGGCCACCCAGGGCGCCAGGGAGGAGCACCAGAGCGCGCAGGCTCTTGCCCAGGCAGATCGGCATGAGGTAGCGGCAGCCCGTGTCCTCCTCCAGGCGGCGCAGCTCGAACTGCTGGAAAAAGTGGACGAACTGGTACGGCACCGTGGCGAGGTCGACGATGCGGCCGTCCCAGTCCGCGAGGTGCTCCCGGAGACGGGAGCTCAGGGTGACCTCCTGCGTGGGCTCCGCCCCCACCGCGCCCGTCAGCAGGCGGAACACCCCCTTGTCGCGCCGGCCGTAGAGGAGGTATTCCCCCACCTCCAGATCCTGGAAGGCACCGGCCGCGGCTTGCCGCACCTGGTCGTCGTCCTGGGCGTCGGCGAGGGACTCCAGGGCCTGGTCCACCGCCCGTTCCACGCTCCGCAACCGCGGGATGGTGAGCAGGGGCACCACGTGCCCGAGAGCGTCTTCGAGGGGACCGATGACGATCACCACCAGGAGCAGCTCCAGGACGTCCTGGCCGGTGGCGGAGAAAAACGACGTCTGCTGGAGGACCCAGCCGGCGAGGCTTTCCGACAGCTCGAAGAGGAAGGGGAGGAGGAGCAGGAGCAGACCCCGCCCCTGGCTCCACCCGGTGGTGAGGCGCAGGAAGTCGCGCCGGAGGATGAGGAAGGCGGCAAGGGCGGCGAAGGCCACCAGGAAGGCGAGGCCGAGCCCTCCCACGAAGGCGCCCGCCGAGGTGTCCGTGCCCAGGAGGATCCCACAGGTCACGGCCCCCTGGAGGCACAAGAAGGCGGCCACCGGCAGCTTGCCAAGGTGTGCCAGCTCCGTGGCGCCGGCCGTCTTGCGCCGCCGGCGCCGGCCCCACCCCACGGCCAGCAGTGCCAGGAGGATGGAGAAGACGGCGGTGGCGATCCCGTGGGACGATGAAACCACCCCCTGGACGAGGAAGAACAGGAAGAGCAATGCGATCAGAGCAAGGAACGCGGCAGTGGTCCTTAATGCCCGGCGAAGAAAGAGGTGCCAGCGGGACCGCTCTCCCCGCGGTGCTTCGGGCCAGCAAAGATGCAACCAGAGGAAGGCGAAAGGCAACAGGCCCAAGGCTCCGGTCACCTCGGTGGCCAGGCGCGGCAGCTCGACGAGCAGGAGGGCCAGGCCGGCCAGCGGCGACCGGAGAGCCGCCTGCCAGAGGTTCCAGACGACCGTCGGCAGGTAGAAGCTTGCATAAGGCCCCGCGATCACCACCGCCCACCCCACCAGGCACAGCGCCAGCCAGCGGGCCACCGGGGAATCCCCGCCGCGCCGCCAGAGGATCAGGAACCCCAGCAGGCCACCCAGGGCCAGGAAGGCGTTGACGAGATGGCGCCAGGCCGGCAGGCGGAGCTGCTCCAGGAGCGGCCGGGAGACGGGCAGCAGGGCGGACTCCCGAAGATAGAGGACCGTGCCGCCGCCGGCATCGCCGGACATCAATTCGGAGATCGCGGGGGCGGCCGAGGCTTCGGCCGCCTTACCCAGGAGCGCCTCGCTGGAGAGGCGGAACCCTTCCAACTCCTGCAAGAGCCGGCGGAGCCCGGCGGCGTCCAGCTTGTCCGCGTTGGTGATGCGGTTGCGCAGCTCTTCCGGGATGCGGGCGTGGTCGTAGATGCGGGCTCGCGCGAGGTCGCCCAGGCCCAGGAACCGCCCTTCCATGGGCCTTCCCTCGCCCGTGCCGGGGGCCGTCGGCCAGAACCAGAGCACCCGGCCCGCGCCGGCTCCGGTCTCGACGCGGTTGCTGCCGGGCGCCAGCTTCTCCTGGACGTCGAGGTTGTTGAGGAACAGGAAGAGCGGGAAGGCGCCGAACAGGAGCGCGAGGAGAAATCCCCCGAGTTGGGAGAGCCAGCGCCGGCCGGCGGCCCGCAGCACCGTCTCGGAGTCCGGCTCCAGCACGGGGCGCCGCTTCTCGATCCAGGGACCCGGCCACCGGGGCGGCGGAGCTCTACGTGGCTCCTCCTTCCCGCCGCCTACAGGAACAACAAAGCCACCCCCGCCACCGCCACCAGGGCACCCAGGATCCCGCCGATCCCCACCTTCTCGCCGGTGCAGGACGACCACCAGGGGGATGATGATCACCGGCTGGAGGGCCATGATGCTGGCGGCCACGCCGGCCACGGTGTGGCGCACGGCATAGAGCGACAGCGAAACGCCCAGGAACGGGCCGAAGAAGGCGCCCAGGGTGGCGAAGCCCATGGACCGGCGGTCGCGCAGCGACTCCCCCACCTTGGGCCACCAGCGCAGGGCCGTGAGGAGCACCGCGAAGCCCGCGATGCCGGCGAGGACGCGGATCTGGGTGGCGGCCACCGCGTTGTAGTCCCCCATTCCCAGCTTGCTGAGGACGAGGCCGCCCGCCTGCCCGAGGGCGCCGCAAAAACCCAGGGCGATGCCGGAGAGCCAGGCTCGGGGCTGGGGAGCGATCCCCTGGCCCGAAGCCGGGGTTGTCCGTTCGAACACGGCCCAGCCGATGCCGCCGACGGTGAGGGCCATCCCCAAGGCGTCGCGGCCGGTCAGCGTCTCCCCCAGCACGAGCCAGCCGATGACGGCGGTCAAGAGCGGGGCGAACGCCATCATCAGCGACGCCAGCCGGGTGCCGATGCGGACGTAGGCCATGAACAGGCAAAGGTCGCCGAAGACGAAGCCGATCAGCCCGGAGACGGCGAGCCACGCCCAGGCATGGGGCGAGGCGTCGGTGGGCAGGGGGAGGCCGCGCAGGGCCCAGGCCGCGACGGAGAGAAAGCCGAAGCCCACGACCAGGCGGACGACGTTGAGCGACAGCACGCCCATGCGGCGCGTGGCGTCCGCGAAGAACAGGGCGGACAAGGCCCAGCACGTGGCGGTGCCCAGGGCGGCCAGCTGGCCGGCGTAGGCTGTCACAGTCCGCCTGACGAACCCCACTACGGCCGCCACGGCGTCGTCCACGTTCTGCTTTTCCGTCCGGCCCGACGAGGCGCGGGGCTTGAAGGAGTGGTCGCCGTCCGGCATCCAGACCACCTCGATGGCCGGGGACAGCTCGTACCCCGCGACGTCCTCGGAGGTGCCGAACGGATCGCGGGTCCCCTGGACGATCAGCGTAGGGGTCCGCAGATCCTTCAGATGGGCCGTGCGCAGGCGGTCCGGCTGGCCGGGGGGATGGAAGGGATAGCCGAGGCAGACGAGCCCGCGGACGCCCGCTTCGTCGGCAACAAGGCTCGCCATGCGCCCGCCCATGGATTTGCCGCCGATGATCAGACGATCCCCCCCGCCCAGCTCGGCGACCACCTCCAGCCAAGCCGCGCGCAGCACCGGCTCGCGGTCCGGCGGGCGCCGCTCGCCCGTCTCGCGCCTGCGCCGCATGTAGGGGAACTCGAAGCGCGCCACCCGCAGGCCGGCGGCGGCGAGGCCGCGGGCGACCGCGGTCATCGGCGCCGAGTCCATGGGCGCTCCGGCGCCGTGGGCGAGGACGATCGGGGTGCCGTCCTCCGGTCCGTCGAGCATCATCGGTGTTGCCATCACGGTTGTTCCCATCTCATTCAGTCCTTTCGGTATACTGGCGCCGCCTTTTACGAGCTTATACGACGTGATTCCAACCCCCGAGCGACTGGAGGAGATCGCACGCCTGCGGGACGGCAACCTCGCCGAGGTTCCCGTGTCGCCGCTGCTCCTCGCCCATGCCCTCCGGCAGAATACGCTGGTGCTGGAGGTGCGCCGGCGCCAGGTCTGGAAGCGCATCCTGTTCGAGAACGGCGTGCCGGTGGACTGCCGCTCCAACCTGTCCCACGAGACCCTGGGGCGCTACATGGTGATCGAGGGGAAGCTCAGCGAGGAGGACTTCACGGCCTGCCTGTCGCGCTCGGCGGCCCGCGGCGTACCGCTCGGCGAGATCCTGCTGGAAAACGGCCTGGTGACGGCCGTGGACCTGTTCCGCCTCCTCCAGCAGAACCTGGCCAAGAAGCTGCTCGACCTCTTCACCTGGAGCGAGGGGGAGTTCCGCTGGCTCGACGAGCCGGCGAGCACCGAGTCCTCCCTCAAGGTCAAGGTGCCGCAGCTCATCCTCACCGGCGTCGCCCGGTTCACCCCCCAGGAGGAGGTGGACATGTCGGTGGCGCCGCTGGTGGGCAAGAAGCTCGTGCTCCATCCCAAGCCCCCTCTTCCCCTGGAGGAGCTGCGGCTCAACAAGCACCAGAGCCAGCTCGCCGAGGCGTTGCGCCCCGGCCGGCGCATGGGCGAGCTGGCCGAGGCCACGGGGCTGCCGGTGGACGAGATCACGCGCCTGCTCTACGCGCTCTGCATTCTGGGCGTGGTGGTGCCCGCGGACGCCCTCCCCCGGGAGCTGGCGGCCGCGGCGACTCCGGCGTTGCTTTCGGGCACCGGCGCGTTCCCGCGCCCCGTGCCGGCGCCGCCGGCGGTCCCCACGATCCCCGCGACGCCGTCCGCGCCCGCTCTGGCGATGCCGCCGGCGCAGGCCGCCACCGTGGCCGTCCGCTCCGTGCCCGACGCCACGCCGCAGGAGGCCGAACGGCGGCGCAACGAGGTCATGCAGGCCTATCTTTCCTACCGCCGGCAGGACGCCTTCGATCTGCTCGGAGTGCCCGAGGAAGGCACGCAGCCGCTCTTCGACGCCAAGTTCCTGGGCTACTCCCGCCGCTTCGCGCCGTGGGACCTGGACTCCCCGGACCTGGCGGAAAAGGCCCGCGACCTCTTCCTGGCCGGTGCCCGGGCCTACGCCGAGCTGTCGGACCGGGAGCAGCGCGGCACCCTCCTCTTCCGCCGCAAGACCCTGCGCGACGAACGGGCGAAGAAGCCGGCGGCGAGCTTCGCCATCAAGACCGACCTCCTCGACGCCGAGGCCCAACACAAGAAAGGGAAGGCGCTCATGGACTCGGGCAAGGTGCGCGAGGCCGTCGTGCTTCTGGAGTTCGCCGCCGACTGCGACCCCCAGAACAGCCAGTACGCCGCCGAGCTCGCCTATTGCCGGTTCCTCACCACCACGGCCCATGCCGGCCGGGCGCTCAAGGAGCTCCAGGAGACCCTGCGGCGCGACCCCAACTGCGGCCTCGCGGCCTTCTACGCGGGCGAGATCCACCGCCAGGCGGGAAGCGCCGCCGAAGCCGAGGACTACCTGCGCCGCGCCATCAAGCTGATGAGCCCCGACCGCCGGCCGATCGACGCGCTGAAAGCCCTTTCTACCGAACGCAAACGTTGAGGTTGTCACGCGCGGCAACATCAGGGCACACTAGCTGTAGGAGGGGGAGCGCTGTGATACCATTCGCCCCCCGAAACAGGAAAACAGGCCCAGCGCACAAGGAGGGGGGACGGTGAAACTCGGAGAAGTCCTGATGAAAGAACGGGAGCGCAGGAAGCTCTCGATCGAGGATACGGCCGGCAAGCTGGGAATTCCCGTGGAGCGGTATCAGGAGATCGAGGCCGGCCAGTCGGCGGTCGAGACGTGGGGGCCGGTCATCCGCGATCTCGCCGTGGGCCTGGGCGTGCCCACGAGCAGAATGTTTGCCGTTTCCGGCAAGGCCGCCGACACACGGCCGGGCCAGGCCGCGCAACTGATCCGCAAACACCGCGAGACCCGGCAGATGACCGCCGAGGTATTGGCGGCGAGGCTCGGCATCTCGAACGACGAGTACCAGGAGATCGAGAACGGGACCTCGGGGATCGAAGAGTGGGGTCCGTTCCTGCTCCGCTTCGCCGAGAGCATCGAGCAGGGCTTCCCGGTCTTCAACCTCGTCCACCCGCTCGGCCTGCCGTTCGAGAAGCTGAGCGTGGAAGACTACCGGTAAACCCGCTCTCCTGACCCAGGGGCGGCCCGCGCGGCTGCCCTCGTTTTCCCCGCCTTCGGGGACCAACCTTGAACGCCGTGTGGTAGAAAGTGGCGGAAATGTTTCAAGGGGGCTCCCATCTCATGAAGAATTCTCTGTTCCGCCGACTCGCGTTCCCGCTCGCGCTGGCCTGCCTGGCGCCGCTCTCCCTGTACGCGGCCAAGCCGCCGGTCGATCCCACCCTGTTCTCCACCCTGAAGTGGCGCGAGGTCGGCCCGTACCGCGGCGGCCGGGTCGGCGGCGGTGACCGGCGTGCCCGGCGACCGCAACGTCTACTACTTCGGCGGCACCGGCGGCGGCGTCTGGAAGACGACGGACGGCGGGCACGATCTGGAAGAACGTCTCCGACGGCTTCTTCGAGCGGCTCGATCGGCGCCGTCGCGGTCGCCGAGTCGGACCCCAACGTGATCTACGTCGGGCGGGGCGAGAAGACGCGTGCGCGGCAACGTCTCGCACGGCGACGGCGTCTAGAAGTCGACCGACGCGGGCAAGACCTGGAAGCACGTCGGCCTCGAGGACTCGCGGCAGATCGCCCGCGTCCGCGTCCATCCCAAGGATCCCGACCTCGTCTACGTCGCCGTCGCTCGGCCACCTCTTCGGGCCCAACGCCGAGCGCGGCGTCTTCCGCTCGCAAGGACGGCGGCGACGACCTGGGAGCGCGTGCTCTTCGTCGACGACCGGGCCGGCGCCGTGCGACCTCGTCGATCGACCCGGTCAACCCGCGCGTCCTCTACGCCGCGCATCTGGCAGGTGCGGCGCACGCCCTGGACAGCCTCGAGAGCGGCGGCCCGGGCTCCGGCCTCTGGAAGATCGACCGACGGCGGCGACACCTGGACGGAGCTCGACCGAGCAAGCCCGGCCTGCCCAAGGGGACGCTCGGCATCATCGGCGTCGCGCGTCTCGCCCGCCAATCCCGAGCGCGTCTGGGCGATCGTCGAGGCCGAGGAGGGCGGCGTCTTCCGCTCGCGACGACGGCGGCGAGACCTGGACGCAGGACCAACGAGGACCGCAAGCTGCGCCAGCGCGCCTGGTACTACACCCGGATCTACGCCGACCCGAAGGACGCGGACGCCGTCTACGTCCTGAACGTCCAGTTCCTGCCGCTCCAAGGACGGCGGCAAGACGCTTCACCGCCGATCCGGGCGCCGCACGGCGACAACCACGACCTGTGGATCGACCCCGAGCGACCCGCAGCGGATGATCGAGGCGAACGACGGCGGCGCCAACGTCTCGACTCGACGGCGGCGCGCACCTGGACGCCGCAGGACAACCAGCCGACGGCGCAGTTCTACCGCGTCATCGACCGACAACCACTTCCCCTACCGCGTCTACGGCGCGCAGCAGGACAACTCGACCGTCGCGCATCCGCGAGCCGCACGCGACGGCGTCGGCATCGGCGCCGCCGACTGGCACGACGACGGCGGCGGCGAGAGCGGCTACATCGCGCCCGAACCCGAGCGACCCCGACGTCGTCTACGCGCGGCTGCTACGGCGGCTACCTCGACCGCGCGTCGACCACGCGCACCGGCGAGCTGCGCGACGATCAACCGTCTGGCCCGACAACCCGCATGGGCTGGCGGCGCCGAGGACCTGAAGTACCGCTTCCAGTGGAACTTCCCGATCCTCTTCTCGCCGCACGACCCGAACGACGCTCTACGCGGCGGCGCAACGTGCTGTTCCAGATCGACCGACGAGGGGCAGAGCTGGGAGGCCGATCTCGCCCGACCTGACGCGCAACGACAAGGCGAAGCAGGGCCCCTCGGGCGGCCCGATCACCAAGGACAACACCGAGCGTCGAGTACTACGGCACGATCTTCGCCGTCGCCGAGTCGCCGCTCGAGCCGGGCGTGCTCTGGGCCGGCTCCGACGACGGCCTCGTCCACGTCTCGCGCGACGGCGGCAAGACCTGGACGAACGTCACGCCCGAAGGGCCTGCCCGAGTGGATCGCATGATCAACAGCATCGACGCCTCGCCGCACGACAGGGCGGCGCCTACGTCGCGGCCACGACGCTACAAGCTCGACGACTTCCGGCCCTATCTCTACAAGACGACCGACTACGGCGCAGACCTGGACGCAAGATCGTCGACGGCATCGCCCGACGACGCACTTCACGCGCGTCGTCCGCGAGGACCCGGCGCGCCGCGGCCTGCTCTACGCCGGCACCGAGACGCGGCGTCTACGTCTCGTTCGACGACGGCGCGCGCTGGCAGCCGCTCCAGCTCAACCTGCCGGTCGTGCCGGTCACCGACCTCGACGGTGAAGGACGGCGACCTCGTGGTCGCCACCCAGGGGCGCGGCTTCTGGATGCTCGACGACCTCGGCGCCGTGCGCCAGGCCGGCGCGAGCCGGGACCCGAAGGGGAACTGGATGCTGCCGCCGGCTCCCGCCTACCGGCTGTCCGGTGCCTTCACCCCCGCCCGGCCGCAGCCGGGCCTGGGGGAGAACCCGCCGGCGGGCGTGGTCCTCGAGTACTACCTGAACACCGCGCCGGCGGACGACGCGGCCAAGCAGGTCAAGCTCGAGATCCTCTCCGCGGACGGCAAGGTCGTCCGCACCTTCCACGGCAAGCCCGCCGAGGGGCCGAAGAAGGCTGCCGAAGCCAGGGCCATGGGCGAGGCCCGAAAAGAGCCGGCTCCGCCGGCGGAAGCAGCCCAAGCTGCGAAAGACAAGGGCGGCGAGGCCGGCAAGGAGAAGGACGACGAAGCCGACAAGGAGGACATGGACGAGGACAAGGACGAGCCCAAGCTGCCCACCGAGGCCGGGCTCAACCGCTTCGTCTGGGACCTGACCCTGTCCCCGGCCGGCAAGCTCGCCGGCATGATCCTCTGGAGCGGCGACCCCATCGCCCCCGTGGCCGCGCCCGGCGCCTACCAGGCCCGCCTCACGTTGCCCGGTGAAAAGGATGGCGCCAACGGCGAGACCGTCACCCAGCCGTTCCAGATCCTCAAGGACCCGCGCTCCTCCGCCACCCAGGCCGACCTCGAAGCCCAGTACCAGTTCCTCCTGGAAGCGCGGGACAAGCTGACCGAGACCCACGACGCCATCCGCCGCCTCCGTGAGATGCGCGCCCAGCTCAACGACGTCCGCAAGCGCCTGCGCGGCGACGAGGCCATGAAGCCCGTCGCGGACGCCGCCCGCGAGCTGAACAAGAAGATGACCGCGGTCGAAGAGGCGCTCTACCAGACCAAGAACCGCTCCTCCCAGGACCCGCTCAACTTCCCCATCCGCCTGAACGACAAGCTCAACGCCGTCGCGAGCTCTGCCTCCCTGGGCGACAACCGGCCGACGGCCCAACATGTGCAGGTAAGAAAGGAGCTGACGGCGGCCATCGACGCCGAGCTTGCCAAGCTGAAGGGGCTCTGGGACACGGACCTCGCCCGGTTCAACGAGCTGGCGCGGGAAAAAAGCGTTCCGGCGGTCATCGTCCCGCCCGCTCGGCTAAAATAACTTCGGATCTTGAACTTCTCGGCCAACGAAAAGAATCGACCATGGACGTCATCACCAAATCCTTCCCCACCTACACCCTCGGCACCTGGGACCTCTCGGAGCTGCTGCCGGAGCCCAGCGAAGCCGTGTTCGCCACCCGGCTGGCCGGTCTCGAAGAGGCCGTGACCGCCTTCGAGCACCGCCGCGCGGACCTTCAGCCAGACATCGATCCCCGCCTCTTCCTGGAGATCCTGCGCGAGTATGAGGCCCTGATCCACCGCATGCAGGTCATCTCCGGCTACGCCTCGCTCTGGTTCTACTCGGACACCGGCAGCCAGGAGTCCCTGACCTTCCGCAACCGCGTGCAGCAGGCGACCACCGAGGTGGCCAACCGCAAGCTGTTCTTCACCCTCTGGTGGCGCAGCCTCTCGGACGACGAGGCCTGGCGCCTGCTGCCCAGCGAGTCGGAGCACGGGGACTACCGGCACTACCTGCAGGACGCTGCGGCGCTTCAAGCCCTACACGCTCGACGAGAAGAACGAGCAGATCATCAACATCAAGGACGAGAACGGCATCGACGCCGTCCTCACCCTGTTCTCGATGCTGACCAACCGCCTGGAGTTCAACTTGGAGCTGGACGGCGAGGTTCAGAAGCTCACCCGCGACGAGCTGATGAGCCATGCCTTCTCGCCCAACGCGGACCTGCGGGCCGCCGCCTACCAGGAGCTCTACCGTGTCTACTCGACCGAGGCCAACATCCTCGGCCAGATCTACGCCACCCGGGTGCGCGACTGGCACGACGAGCAGGTGGGGCTGCGTGGCTACTCCTCCCCCATCGCCGTGCGCAACCTCGACAACGACATTCCGGACCGCGCCGTCGAAGTGCTGCTCGACGTTTCGCGCGAGAACGCTCCCATGTTCCAGCGCTACTTCCGGCTCAAGGCCGAGTGGCTGGGGATGAAGCGGCTGCGCCGCTACGACCTCTACGCCCCGCTCGCCACCTCGGACCGCAAGATCGCCTACGCGGACGCCGTGCGCTCGGTGCTGGAGACCTTCGACGACTTCCACCCCGACCTCGCGGCCCATGGCCGAGCGCGTCTTATCCGAAGGGCACCTGGACGGCGAGATCCGCAAGGGCAAGCGGGGCGGCGCCTTCTGCTTCACCGTGCTCCCCCGCCTGACCCCGTGGGTGCTGGTCAACTACGCCGGCCGCGTGCGCGACGTGGCGACCCTCGCCCACGAGCTCGGCCACGCCGTGCACAGCATGCTGGCGGGGCACCATTCGAGCCTCACCCAGCACGCCTCCCTGCCGCTCGCCGAGACCGCATCGGTGTTCGGCGAGATGCTGATGACGGACCGGCTGCTGCGGGAAGAGCCCGACCCTCTGGCCCGCCGCGAGCTGCTGGCGGCGGCCGTGGACGACGTCTACGCCACCGTCCTGCGCCAGGCCTACTTCGTGCTTTTCGAGATCGAGGCCCACGAAGCCGTCCGCGCCGGCCGCTCGACCGACGAACTGTCCGAGATCTACATGGGCAAGCTCCGCGAGCAGTTCGGCGACAGCGTCGAGCTGCCTCCCGAGTTCCGCCACGAGTGGGTGTCGATCCCCCACATCTACCAGACGCCGTTCTACTGCTACGCCTACAGCTTCGGCCAGCTCTTGGTGCTCGCCCTCTACCGGCGCTTCCAGGAAGAGGGCGAAGCCTTCAAGCCCGGCTACCTGCGCCTGCTCTCCTACGGCGGCTCGGCGCGGCCGGAGCACATCCTGGCCGAGGTGGGGATCGACATGACCGACCGTTCCTTCTGGCAGGGCGGTTTCGACCTCGTCCGCGAGCGCATCGACGAGCTGGAAGGGATGAAGCTGTAGGGGCGCCTCGACCACCTTTGAAACGTCCTCCGGTCCGCCCTCGTCTTCTCCGGTGAGACGGGACGATGGGTTCCCAATCCACGGAGGAAGAACGATGAACGGAACGAGGATTTTCAGGACGGCGGTGCTGGCGGCGGCTCTGACGGTGGTTGTCGCCGCGAGCGCCGCGACCGCAGCAGCAGCCGACCTCTGGCTTCACCTCAAGGTCGATGGCGGCAAAGACGAGCAGGTCGAGATCAACATGCCCCTCTCCATGGTGGAGTCGCTGGCCCCCATGCTCCAGAGCAAGGTCAGAGACGGGAACCGGGTCCGGATCGACGACCGCGACTACGACCTGGCCGAGCTGCGGCGCGTCTGGCGGGATTTGGAGGATGGCCCGGACGCCACCTACCTCACCGTCAACGAGCCGGATTCCAAGGTGCGCATCGGCAAGCGCGGCTCGCATCTCGTGATGACGGCCGACGAGCGCGACGGCGGGAAGGGTGGCAGGGAGAGGGTCGAGGCGAAGATCCCCATCTCGGTCATGGCCGCCCTGCTCTCCGGCTCCGGCGACGGGCTCGACCTGGCCGCCGCCCTGCGCGAGCTGGCCCGTCTCGGCGAGGGGGAGCTGATGACGGTGACCAGCGACGAAGAGACCGTCCGCATCTGGATCGACAGCGGCTCCCGGTAACCGCCAGGGCGCCCCCTTCAGGACAGTACTTCCAGCGCCATGGCCGCGATCCTCCGCCCAATGGGGATCGAGGCCGTGGCGGCGGGCGACGGGGCGTTCAGCACGTGAATGGCCCGCTCCGAGCGCTCGATGCGGAAGTCGTCCACCAATCCCCCCTTCTCATCCAGCGCCTGCGCCCGCACCCCGCTCCCCGCCCGGTGGACGGCCTCCGGGCGGATCTCCGGCACCAGCCTTTGGAGGTCACGTACGAAGATCCCCTTGGAGAGCGACCGCCGCACCTCGTAGACGGCGATGCGGCCGTGGCGGGCCGCCAGCCGCCAGAAGCCCGGCCAGGCCACGGTGGCCATCACGTCGCGCGGCGAAACGTCCCGCCAGCGGTACCCCTCGCGCTTCAAGGCCAGCACGGCGTTGGGGCCGGCCTCGACCGAGCCGTCCACCCGGCGCGTCAGGTGGACACCCAGAAACGGGAACCGGGGATCGGGCACGGGATAGATGAGGCCGCGAACGAGCCCTCTGTGCTCGGGAGCCAGGTCGTAATACTCGCCGCGGAAGGGGACGATCCGCACCCTGGGATCGGCCCCGCACAGGCGGGCCACGCGGTCGGACTGGAGGCCCGCGCAGTTGACCAGGAGCGAGCACGGGAACGCTCCCTGGGCCGTCTCCACCACGAGGCCGGGACCGCTCCGCCGGACAGCGGTGACCCGGGCTTCCGTAATCACCCGGCCGTCCCGCGACTCGATCCGGCGGACGTAGGCCCGGGCCACTCCCTGGTAGTCGACGATCCCCGTGCCGGGCACGTGCAGGGCCGCGATACCCGCGGCGTGGGGCTCGACCTCCCCGATCTCCTCAGCCCGCAGCCGGCGCACTCCGGCCAGGCCGTTCGCCTGTCCGCGCCGTTCGAGCTCAGCCAGGGCGGGCAGCTCCTCGGGCGTCGTGGCCACCACCAGCTTGCCGCAGCGCTGGTGGGCGATCCCCTCCTCCTCGCAGAGGCGGTAGATCGCCCGCGAGCCCTCTCCGCACAGGGTGGCCTTGAGCGAGCCCGGCTTGTAGTAGAGGCCCGAGTGGATGACGCCGCTGTTGTGGCCGCTCTGGTGTACAGCCACCCGGTTCTCGGCCTCCAGCACCGTCACCCGGAGGCCCGCTTGGCCGAGCGCCATGGCCGTGGCGAGCCCCACCAGCCCGCCGCCCACCACGGCCACCTCGCGCGCGGCAGAGGAAGAGGAGGACGAAAAGGAAGGGGCAACGGTCACGGGGCGAGCCGCTCGATGCGCCAGCCGCCTTCGGGCCGCCGTACGTAGCGAAGCCGGTCGTGGAGGCGGCTGGGCCGGCCTTGCCAAAGCTCCACGGTCTCGTGACGGACGCGGAAACCGCCCCAGAAGCCGGGCAGGGGAATGTCTCCCTCCGCGAACCGCCCGGCCGCTTCTTCCAGCAGCCCTTCGATTTCCGGCCGGCCGGAAACGGGCCGGCTCTGGGGCGAGGCCCAGGCACCCAGGCGCGAGTCCCGGGGGCGGCTCTCGAAGTAGGCCTCCGACTCCTCCCGGGAAGTCTTCTCCACGGTCCCTTCGACCCGTACCTGGCGGTCGAGCACCGCCCAGTAGAAGACCAGCGCGGCATGAGGATTGGCCAGCAGCTCGCCGGCCTTGCGGCTCTCGTAATTGGTGAAGAAGACGAAGCCCCGCTCGTCGAGCCCCTTGAGCAGCACCACGCGGGCCGAGGGCCTCCCTTCACGATCGGCCGTGGCCAGCATCATGGAGGTGAACTCCATGGGATCGACGGCCTGGGCCTGCTCCAGCCAGAGCCGCACCTGGTCGGCCGGATCGGCCGCGAGGTCCTCTTCCGAGAGCCCGGCCCGGGCGTACTCCCTGCGGATGTCGGCGACGTTCATCGGGCGGATTCTATCCGCGCTTCGGGTGGAGGCAAGTTTCTGCCCATCCACACAAAACCTTTGCGCCGGGAAGGGAGCACTGTCCGGCGTGGCGGTGGTGAATCAATTTGATCTCGCAAAGCATGACAACGGAGGGTCTGATTTCTTCCGCCAAGTACCTGATTTCATTTGACTTACGCCGTTGTTACGCTCTATATTCTGGATCGGCGGGAGATAACGATGGCCGAACCACTGACTCGCAGCCTACTCGAAGAGCCCACGGCCCTGTCGCGTCTGCGGTCTTCTCTTCCCGAAACGCTACGCTCGCGCGTCCGGAGCGCCCGCGAGCTCAGCCGGGAGCTTCGGGAGGCCGCCGGGGAGGGCGCCTTCCCCACGGCCGTCCTCGCCATCGACCGCCTGCTGGAGGGCGGGTTGCCGCGCGGCCAGCTCGTCGAATTGGTGGGCTCGCGCACCAGCGGCCGGTTCTCGACCCTCCTCGCCGTCCTCGGCGGAGCCACCAGCGTGGGCGAGGCGGCGGCTCTGGTGGACCTGGGGGACGGGCTCGACCCCGGCGCGGCCCTCGGGGCGGGCGTCGACCTCGAGCGTCTCCTCTGGGCGCGGCCGGCCCGGCTCAAGGAGGCTCTCGCGGCCACCGAGATGTTGATCGACGGCGGCTTTCCTCTCGTGGTGCTCGACCTCGGCAACCCACCGGTGCGGGGAGGGCGTGGCGTCGAAGCCGCCTGGCTGCGCCTCGCCCGCGCCGCCCGCGCGCACGACTCGGTGCTGCTGGTGGGCGACGCCCTACCGGGTGAGCGGCACGGCCGCCGGCGTGGTGCTGAAGGCTGGCCGGAGCCGCGCTGCCTGGCGGGGAGGCGCCGGCTCGCCCTGGCTGCTCGCGGGCGCGGACTCGCGGATCGAGATCGAGAAGCACCGGGGCCACCTTGCCGGGCAGGGCGAGGAGCTGACCCTGGCGACGGCGATCCTCGCCACGCCCCGCCGCGGTCACCCAGCCCAAGCCGCCAACTCCGTCGACGCGAGGAAAGGCCCTTGGCCAATGTAACCCCCTTCCTCCGCCGGGCCGCCTCGGCCTGATCGGATCCCATGGCTCCGCCCCGCATCGCCTGCGTCCTCCTCCCCCTCTTTCCCCTGGCCGCCCGCCTGCGCAGCGAGCCGGAGCTGACCGCGGGAGGCCCTGGTGGTGGTGGAAGGCAACGGCAACGCCGCCCGCGTGGTGGCCGGCACCCGCCTCGCCCGGGCGGCCGGCGTGCGGCCGGGCCTCACCCTCCCCCAGGCCCGCGCCCTCTGCCCCAAGCTGGTGGCCCGCCCGCGGGACGGCGACTGCGAGCGGGCCGCGCAGGAGGCGCTGCTGGAGGTGGCGGAAGGCTTCTCGCCGCGCGTCGAAGATGCTGGCGAGGGGGCCGCGTATCTCGACGTGGACGGCATCGAGCGCCACTTTCCGGGTGCCTCTCCCGAATTGGAGCTGGGCCGGGCGCTGATGAGCGCCGCCGACGTCGCCGGCCTGCCGGCGCGGGTGGGGATCGCGTCGAGCAAGCTGGCGGCGCGGGTGGCCGCGGGCCTGCCCGATCCGCCCGTGGTGGTGCCCGGGGGCGAGGAGGCGGCCTTCCTGGCTCCCCTCCCCCTCCGGCGGCTGGCCCCCGAGGTGGACGTGTCCGAGACCCTGGAGCGCTGGGGTGTGCGGTCGGTCGGCGATTTCGCCCGGCTGCCCGCGTCCCGGGTGGCGAGCCGCCTGGGAAAGCTGGGCCGCGAGCTGCACGCCACGGCCCGTGGGCTCGATTCCCGCCCCCTGATCCCCCGCGAGCCGCCGCCCGTGTTCCACGAGGGGATGAGCCTGGAGTGGCCGCTGGTCTCCCTGGAGCCGTTCCTCTTCGTGGGCCGGGCCGCCCTGGAGCGCCTGTGCCAGCGCCTGGAGTCCCGCGGCTTCGCCTGCATCCGCCTGGAGCTGGAGCTGCGGCTGGAGCCGGACGGCCACCAGTCGCGCTCCATCGACCTGCCGGCGCCCACCCGCGACGTCAAGACCCTGCTCACCCTGGTGCGCCTGGACCTCGAGGCCAACCCGCCGGGCGCGCCGGTCGCCGGCTTCACCTTCCTCGCCCATCCGGACCGCCCGCGCGAGTCCCAGCTCTCCATGTACGGGCCGGCGGCCCTGTCGCCCGACAAGCTGGCGACCACCCTCGCCCGCCTGTTCGCCCTGCTGGGCCCCGACCGCGTGGGCTCTCCCCGGCCCGTCAACGGCCACCGCCCGGAAGCGCTTCGAGCTGGTCGACTTCTCGCCGCCTCCCCCTCCGGAGGTCCGCCGCGAGCCGCGCGCCGGCCGCGGCCTCCTGGCGGTGCGGGTGCTCCGGCCGCCGGTCGAGATCGAAGTGCTGACGGAAGCCCCGGACATCCCGGCCGAGGTCCGCTCCCCCGCCACCGAGGAGGCGGCGAAAAGGCCGCGCGTCGAAGGCCAGGTCAAGGTGGCCTCCGGCCCCTGGGGGGTCGAGGAGGACTGGTGGGCGGAAGAGCCCACCTCGCGCGACTACTGGGACGTGGAGCTGGCCGGCCGCGGGCTCTACCGGATCTACCGGGAACGTGCCACCGGGGCCTGGTACGCCGACGGAATCTACGATTGACGAATTTCGAATCTACTCGATGCGGAACCGCGGATCGCTGATCCGCTCACTCCGGCAGTGGGGACAGCGCCGGGGAGCGTGGAGATGGCGGCCGGTGCGGTCGGTGAACGTGAAGCCGCAGCCGAGGCAACGGGAGGGCTCGATACGCAGCCGCTCGGAGCCATGCTTCAGGCTCCGTTCGACGTGCCGGAGATCCTCTTCCAGGGCGCGCGCCGGGGCGTCCAGCTCCCGGCGCAGCTCTTCGAAGCCCAGCTCGTCTTTCCTCAACCGGTCGACGAGCCGCTGGCGGAGGGTCGCCGTCTCCTCGTCGCTCTCCTTCATCCCGGCCGCGCCCCCTACTTCCTCCGGTTCGCCGGCAGGATGCGCTTGCGCAGCCGGAAGCTGTGCGGCGTGACCTCCACCATCTCGTCGTCGCGGATGAACTCCAGGGCCTGCTCCAGGTTCATGATCCGCGGCGGCACGAGCCGGACGGCGTCGTCCGACCCGGAGGCCCGCATGTTGGTGAGCTTCTTCTCCTTGGTGATGTTGACGTCGAGGTCGTTGGCGCCGGGCGTTCTCGCCCACCACCATCCCCTCGTAGACCTCTTCGCCGGGAGAGATGAAGAGCTCGCCGCGCGGCTGCAGATCCCTCGATGGCGTAGGCCGTCGTGCGGCCGGAGCGGTCCGAGACCAGGGCCCCGTTGGTGCGGTGGGCGATGTCCCCCTGCCAGACGTCCCAGCCGTCGAACAGGTGGTTCATGATGCCGGTCCCCCGGGTGTCGGTGAGGAACTCGGAGCGGAAGCCGATCAGCCCGCGCGACGGGACGCGGAACTCGATGCGCACCCGGCCGGAGCCGTGGTTGATCATCTTGCATCATCCGCCCCTTGCGCACCCCCATCTTCTGGGTGACGACGCCGACGTACTCCTCCGGCGCAGTCGATCACGAGCTGCTCCATCGGCTCGTGGAGCTGGCCGTCGACGCGGCGGGTGATGACCTCGGGCTTGCCCACCGACATCTCGTACCCCTCGCGGCGCATCATCTCGATCAGGATCGCGAGCTGCAGCTCGCCGCGGCCCGAGACCTTGAAGGCCTCGGGAGAGTCGGTCGGCTCGACGCGGATCGAGACGTTGGTCAACGCCTCCTTCTCCAGGCGCTCCTTGAGCTTGCGCGAGGTGACGTGCTTGCCGTCCCGGCCGCTGAAGGGGGAGTCGTTGACCGACAGGACCATGGAGATGGTCGGCTCGTCGATCTTGATGTGCGGCAGGGCCCGCGGGTTCTCCCGGTCGGAGAGGGTCTCGCCGATGCTCACCTCCTCGAGGCCGGCGATGGCCACGATGTCGCCCGGGCCCGGCCTCGGCGATCTCCACCCGCTTCAGCCCGTCGTACCCGTAGAGGAGGGAGACCTTGGCCGGCGGGAAGGTGCCGTCGAGCCGGCAGATCGAGACCTCCTGCGCCTTGCGCACCCGGCCGTTGAAGATCCGCCCGATGGCGAGCCGGCCGACGTAGTCGTCGTAGGCGAGGTTGGTGAAGAGGAGCTGGAGCGGCATCTCGGGGTCGTAGCGCGGCGGCGGCACCGAGCGCACGATCTCCTCGAAGAGCGGCTTGAGCGTCTTCTCCAGCCCGTCCGCCGTGAGCCCGCAACGGCCCGCGCGGGCGTTGCAGTAGAGCACGGGAAAGTCGAGCTGCTCCTCGGTGGCGTCGAAGTCGATGAAGAGGTCGAAGACCTCGTTGATCACCTCGCCGGCCCGGGCGTCGGGGCGGTCGATCTTGTTGATCACCACGATCGGCGGCAGGCCGGCCTCGAGCGCCTTGCGCAGCACGAAGCGGGTCTGCGGCAGCGGGCCTTCGCTCGCGTCGACCAGCAGCAGGACGCCGTCCACCATCTTCAGGGTCCGCTCCACCTCGCCGCCGAAGTCGGCGTGCCCGGGGGTGTCGATGATGTTGATCCGCGTCCCCAGGAAGTGGATGGACGTGTTCTTGGCCATGATGGTGATGCCCTTCTCGCGCTCCAGGTCGATCGAGTCCATCACCCGCTCGGCCACGTGCTCGTGGGCACCGAAAGTTCCGCTCTGCCAGAGCATCGCGTCCACCAGCGTGGTCTTGCCATGGTCCACGTGGGCGATGATGGCGAGGTTGCGCACGTCGTCTCGGGTCTGCAAAGTCAAAGCGATCCTCTCTTCTTCCGTATGTTCAGCTTCAGGATGTAGGGGTGGAAAAATTTGCGGCGCCAGCGGCGCCAGATAGGGCTCGCGCCCCGGCACACCCGGGCATTGCCGGGTGCGGCAGGATACCACACAGGTCGCAGGGGGGCGTCAGATCTTCGCCAGCGACTGCAGGGCGCGCACCGCGTGGCGGATGGTCTCCACCTCCCGCGGCTCGAAGTAGGCCAGCTCACAACGCCCGCAGACCCAGGCCGGCACGTTCTCCCAGGCCATCCGGTAGCCGTTGCGCTCCACGTACACCGGGGCGCCCCCACGCTCCACCGGTCCCTGGCAGCGCAGGCACCGCATGGGCAGAACCTCGGAAGCCGCCAGCAGCCCCCCTGCCTGCCCCCCGATCGGAAGGGTCGCGTCGAGGTCTACAGGTGCCGGTACGACGCCCAGAGGGCCGGACCGGGCCGGCAGCGGCCTGGAAGGCGTAGCAGGTACGCTCGCGGAGGAAACCCTGGAGGCGGCCTTCAGCTGCATGAGATCCCCTTTCGAACAACGGGACTGCGAACGGAAAACCTCTGTGCAATTCCCTTGCCCGGATTACTTGCCCGGAAGACTGGATTATAGGATCATGCGGATCTGGAAATACGGCTTATCCCTTGCCTTCCTTTGGAGACTGAACTGGTCATGAGACTCGCCTTCGTTCTCTCGCTGCTGCTCGCCGTATCAACCCCTCCCTCGAACGCCGTGGACTTCCCCAAGGGCAAAGTGGTCGACAAGGTGGAGTGCTCCGCCACGCCCGGTGAGTCCTACGCTCTCTATCTCCCCAGCGGCTATTCGGCCGGCCGCGCCTGGCCCGTTCTCTACATCCTGGACCCCCGGGCGCGCGGGCCGCAGGCGGCGGAGAAGTTCCGCGCCGCGGCCGAAAAGCACGGCTACATTCTGGCCAGCTCCAACAACTCCCAGTCGGACGTCGCGGTGGACCCGAACACCCCGGCCATGCGGGCCATGTGGACCGACACCCACGGCCGCTTCCACCTCGACGACCGCCGGGTGTACGCCGCCGGTTTCTCCGGCACGGTCCGCGCCGCCATCAACCTGGCGCGTGCCGTACCGGGCACCCTCGCCGGGATCGTCGGCGCCGGCGCCGGCTACCCCTTTGAAGCGCCGCCCCGCAAGGGTGATCCCTTCGTCTTCTTCGGCACCATCGGCGACAAGGACTTCAACTGGTACGAGATGATGGACTTGGAGCCCAGGCTCGTGGAATCCGGCGTCACCCACCGGATCGAGATGTTCGACGGCATCCACCAGTGGCCGCCCGAGCCCCTCGCCCTCCGTGCCCTCGACTGGATGGAGCTTCAGGCCATGAAGGCCGGCACCCGGGCCAAGGACCCGGCTTTGGTGGAGGCCCTGTGGAAGGACGCCCTGGAGCGGGCGCGAGCCGCCGAATCCGCGGGCGACCTCTTCCTGGCCCACCGCGTCTGGGCGGGCGCCGCCGCCGATTTCGCGGGGCTGCGCGACACCGCCGAGGCCTCGGCCAAGGCCACCGCCCTCGCCGCCAACCCCGCCCTTCAGCGCGAGATCAAGGAGCGCGGGGAGCGCCTCAAGAAGGACAAGGAATTCCTCGCCAAGGCCCCCCAGGCGTTGGCCGGCGGCAGCGCGTCGAGCGCCATCTCGGCCCTCAAGATCCACGACCTTCGCAAGCGGGCGGAATCCGCCGCCACCGCGGACGACCGGCTCTCCGCCCAGCGGGTGCTCAACACGCTGAACGTGCAGACCGGCTTCTATCTCCCCCAGAAGGCCACGGCCGAAAAACAGTGGGACCGGGCGGTCTTCTACCTCACCATCGCCACGGAAATCGACCCCACGGACAACTCGACCCTCTATGACCGGGCCGCCGCCTATGCCCAGAAGGGCGACCGCAAGCGGGCCGTCGCGGACCTGCGCGACGCCGTCGCCAAGGGTTTCAAGGATTTGCCCCGCCTGGAAAAAGACGAGGCTTTCAGCACAATCCGGCAGGACGAAGGGTACAAGGAGGTCGTGAAGTCGTTGTCGGCCTCCGCCGCCGTCCTGCCCAAGGGTTGACCAGAGCTAAGCGGAGCTAAGCGCTAACTGAGGGGCTCGTCGGCGCCGATCGAGAAGATCCGCTCCAGGTCGTAGCGCGAGAAGACCCGGAAGGAGATCAGGGTTTCCGACCGGATGATGCCGTCGATCTTCAGCATCTGCCGCGTCACGGCCTCCGCGATCCCCGCGTTGTCGCGCACGCGGGCAATCGCCACGAGGTCGTACTGGCCGGCCACGGAGTAGACCTCCGTGATCCCCTTCATGTCCACCATCTGCTCCGCGACCTCGTTGATCTTCGACTTCTCCACCACCAGAAGAATGACTGCACTCACCATGGGATGACCCTCCTCGCCAAGAACTCTATATCAAGGGCCTGACAACTGCCTGATAACTGCCTTGGATAACGGCCTGATAACACGGCCTGCGATATCTTAGGTGCCATGGATCTCCTGGACGGCGCCCTTCCCGAAGCCATCTTCCGCGGAACGCTCGATTTCCTCCACGATCTGACCGCCACCTCCTCGCCCAGCGGCGACCCCGCGGGGCTCCACCGCGCGGCGGCCCAACTCGCCTCGGCCTTGGGAGACCGGGGGCTAACTACGGAGATCCGCGAAGAGGATTCTTCTGAGATCCCGGGCGCCCGCGTGCCGGTGCTCCATGCCCAGGGGCCGGACACCTCCAAGGGTCACCTCCTGTTGATCGGCCATCTCGACACCGTGCTGCCCGCAGCCGTGCCCCGCATCGAGGGAGACCACCTCGTCGCCACCGGCGCCATCGACATGAAGGGCGGTCTCGCGGCCTTCGTGGGCGCGCTGGACCTCCTCCGCCACCGGGGCCAGGCTCCGCCGCCGGACCTGCGGCTCGTCGTGGTGCCGGACGAGGAAGTCGGCGGCTCCCTTTCCCATGACGCCGTCCGCCAGTGGGGAGAATCCGCCCGTGCCCTCTGGGTTCTGGAGCCGGGTGAGCCTGCGAACGACGGCAGCGAGACGATCGTAGCCGGCCGCCGGGGGATGTTCCAGTGGCGGCTCGATGCCCGCGGGCAGGCCGCCCACTCCGGGCTCCACTATTGGGACGGCCGCTCGGCCCTCAACGCCGCCGCCCGCTGGGCCGTCCAGGCCGAGGCCCTCTCCCGCCGCGGCGGCGGCCCCACCATCAACGTCGGCCGCCTCGTGGCCGGCGACACCACCTTCGTGAACGACCTCGCCGCTTCAGCCTCGGTGGTCGGCACCGAGAGGCAGCTCAACGTGGTTCCGGATTGCGCCGTAGCGGAAGGCGAAACGCGCTTCCTCCGCGCCCTGGAACGGGAAGAGCTGGCCCGCCTCCTCGAGACCCTCGCCCACGACATCGCCGCCGAGACCGGTACGTCCCTCCAATTCGCCACCGGCCAGTACATTCCTCCCGTCGATCCCCACGGTCCCCAGACCGCCTGGACCCGCCGCGCCGTGGACCTCGCTTTGGAAAGGGGTTGGACTCTGGAGGTTGAGACCGAACGGGGCGGCATCTCGTTCCCCAATTTCCTCCCCGACCCAGGGAAGATGCCCGTTCTCGACGGCCTCGGACCGGTGGGAGGAGGGATGCACACGCGCGAGGAGTTCGTGGATCTGCGCTCGCTCGCGCGCCGCATCGTGCTGCTGGCGGATCTGCTGGCCGCTGACGCTGGCAGGGTCAGTCGACGTTGAACCGGCGAAGGAAAATCCCGATATTGTCTGGAGTCACGGAACCCCTCCCCTTCACTCAGTCCTCATGCTCCCCCGCCTGCCGGTCCGGGCCCGGGTCCGGCGCGATCACCGGCGCGGGGAGGGGCGGCTCGTCCGGCGTGAAGACGGGGGCGGCGGACTGGGAGATCTCGGGGGTGCCTTCGGGACGGCCGAAGGAGACGATCTGGTTCCAGTCCCGGTCGAGGTCGTCTCCGAAGATGACGAGGAGGTCCCCCGGCTGGGCCGTCTCCAGGGCGCGCTGCACGGCGTCTTCTTCAAGATAGATCCCCGGCGCGATCCGGTCGGCGGGGAATCCGGCGGCCACCAGGCCGCCGCGGAGGAGCTCCCCCACCTCTCCCCGTTTGCGGCCCCGGAGGTTGTCGTCCTCCCTCAAGAGAAGGAAATCGAAGGCCGGGGCGGCGGCCTGCGCCAGCTCGAGGATGTCCTCGTTGCGCCGGTCGCCCGGAGCGGCCATGACGCCGATGCGCCGGCCGCTCACCGTCAGCCCGCGGATCGTCTGCGTCATCGCCCCCATGCCGTGGGCGTTGTGGGCGTAGTCGAGCAGCACCCGGAAGGGATGCTCGTTGTAGAAGTTCATGCGGCCCGGGGTCTGGTAGAAGTCCGTGGTGAACGTGCGCAGACCCTGGCGGATGTTCTCCAGGCTGATCCCCATGGCGTGGGCGATGGCGGTGGCGAACATCGCGTTCTGAATGTTGTGGATCGCGTGACCCTCGATGGTCGCCGGGATCTGCCGCGCCCAGAGCAGCGGGAGCTGCTCCTCGCCTTTGTAAAGGACGATCATCCGTCCGTTCAAACCCTCTTCCAGCGCCACGGCCAGACCGCCGTGATCGCGGATGTGCTGGCGGACCAGCTCATTGTTGCGCTGCATGGTGACGTAGATCGGCTTGCCCGGGCTGTGCTTGGCCATGGACGCCACCCGCTCGTCGTCCGCGTTCAGCACGCACCACTCCTGGGCGACCTCCACCACCACGCGCTTGACCTCCGCCAGCTCGTCGAGATCGTAGATGCCGCCCATGCCCAGGTGGTCCGAGGCCACGTTGAGCACCGCGCCGACCTTGCACTTGCGCCAGCCGAGACCCGCCCGCACGATGCCGCCCCGCGCCGTCTCCAGCACCGCCGCGTCGACCGACGGATCGCGCAGCACCAGGTGGCTCGCCCACGGCCCCGTCATGTCGCCGCCCACCGTCAGCTCGCCGTCGATGTAGACGCCGTCGCTCGTGGTCATGCCCACCGTGAAACCCGAGAGCTTCAGGATGTGGCCCACCATGCGGGTGGTCGTCGTCTTGCCGTTGGTGCCCGTGATCGCCGCGATGGGAATGCGGTACGGCGTGCCCGGCGGGAAGAGCATGTCGATCACCGGTCCGGCCACGTCCCGCGGCTTCCCCTCGGTGGGCGCGGTGTGCATGCGGAAACCCGGGGCCGCGTTGATCTCCACGATCGCGCCCCCGACCTCCTTGTAGCTCCGCGCGATGTCCGGCGAAATGTAATCGACGCCGCCGACGTCCAGGCCGATCGCCTTGACCGCCCGCTCGGCCATGATCCGGTTGTCGTAATGGATCGCGTCCGTCTTGTCGACCGACGTGCCGCCCGTCGAAAGGTTGCCCGTGGAGCGCAGATAGAAAATCTGCCCCTCCGGCAACACCGTGTCCGGCCCCAGGTCCGCCTGCTCGAGCAGCCGGACGGCCTGGTGATCCATTTCCAGCCGCGTCAAAACCTTTTCATGGCCGATGCCGCGCCGGGGATCGGTGTTGACGATGTCCACCAGCTCCGCGATGGTATGCCGCCCGTCTCCCACGACATGGCCCGGGCACCCGCTGCGCCACCGCCCGGAGCTTGCCGTCCACCACCACGATCCGGTAATCGTGACCGGTCTGGAACGTCTCCACGATCACCACCGACGAATGCTCGTAGGCCTTGATCGAAGGCCGCCAGCACCTGCTCCGGCGTGGTCAGGTTGATCGAAACTCCCTTGCCGTGGTTGCCGTCGAGCGGCTTCACCACCACCGGATAGCCGATCTTCTTCGCCGCGACCACGGCGTCGTTCGGCCCCCGGACCCGCTCCTGGCGCGGCACGGGCAGCCCCAGGTCCGAGAGAATCTGATTCGTCAGCCGCTTGTCCGACGCGATCTCCACCGCCGTATGGCGCGTCTCGCTCGTCACCGTGGCCTGAATACGGCGCTGGTACTTGCCATGGCCGAGCTGCACCAGCGACCGGTCGTTCAGGCGGATCCAGGGGATGTCCCGGTCCTCGGCGGCCCGCACCAGCGCGCCCGTGGAAGGGCCGAAGGCGCGCCGCTGGGCCAGGCGCACGAGATCCTCCAGCGCCTCCTGGAAGCTCCAATCGCCTGGCATCCCGGGGAGATACGCCTCCCGTTCGGGCGGCAGCAGGTGGCGGATCAGCTGAAGCGCGAGATCCCCCGCCTCCAGGCCCACCACTTCCTCGTCGTAGCTGAAGATGACGTGATACTGCCCCTTGGGCAGGTCGTGGCTGCGCGTCTTCCCGTAGCTCACCGGCGTGCCGGCCAGGCACTGCAGCTCGATCGCCACGTGCTCCAGCACGTGCCCCAGCCAGGTCCCCTCGTCCTCCCGCATGCGGCGCACGAACCCCCCCGGCTCGCCGTAGGAGCACGAGTGCTCCCAGAGGGTCGGGATGGTCTCCAGGAGCCGGTCCACGAACCCGGGCAGGCGGTTCGTCGGGTACTCCTCCAGCTCTCCCAGGTCCACCCTCAGGCGGATGACCTTGCGCAGGGCGTACAGGTTGGGACCGCGGTAGACGCGTGTATCGAGGATCTTCATCAGTCAGCTCTCCCCAGGGCCATGGCTGCTTCCGGCGCGGACGGTTCCGATGCAACTGGGCTCGCCGGAGCGAGCCCGGCACGGCTCTTCAGGTCATACCGGCAACCGGGCGTGAGGAAGTCTACCCTGAGACCGAGCATCGCGACCGGCTGCCCGCGATGGACCGAATGGCTGTCCGTGAACCGCAGCCCCGAGGCGTCCACCACCGTCACCGCCCCGCTCCCCATCACCGTCATCACCCCGTCCGCGTCGATCACCGCCGCCGTGTCCTCGTCCACCCCGACTCCCAGGGGTTCCGGGTTGTAGGAGAGCGCGGTCACCAGCCGGCCCATGCGGTCGCGCCGCCGGAAGTGCTGGTCCACCACCAGGTCCGGCGTAAACCCCAGCCCCTGGGCCATCTGCACCAGCCGCCGGCGGGGCGTGCTGCCGCTCTCCCCCATCGAGATCATGTGCTTGGGAAGGACCGCCGCCCCCGCGCTCGTGCCGGCCACCACCATTCCCTCCGAGTGCCGCCGCCGCAGCTGGGCCGCGATCTCCGTGCCTCCGAGAGCGGACGAGATCCGGAGCTGGCTCCCCCCCGTCATGAAGAACCCCGTCGCGGCCTCCAGCGCCTCCTGGACCTCGGGCCCGGCGTCCAGGGCATCCTCGCGGGTGCGGATGCGCAGCACCTCCACCCGGTCCGCGGCCATCCCATAGAAGATGTCCGAGTAGCGCTCCCCCGTCTCCGGGAACTCCGAGGCCGTGGCCAAAACCACGATGTGCGCGTCCGATCCGCCGCAAGCCTCGACGAACCGCCGCAGGATCAGCCGCTCGCGGACCTTGTCCTCCGCGCCGCCAATCGCCATCACGAGACCCGGCCGCCGTCCAGCCGGTTGGGAACCCATGTACATGCACTCTCCTCCGTCCGCGCTCACACGCGGCCCCGGGCTTGGGGGGATTCAGATGCCTGAAAGGCGGGGGGGATGGTAGCACGGAGGGGATGGAGGTCAGAGGGCCTGGAGGGTCGAAGCCTAGTACTCCTTCACAACAGAATTGACCCAGTGGCGTAGCGCCCCCTGGGAGCGCCGGCATCCCTGCCGGCCTTGTCTTTGCGGCCCGAAGGGTCGCGAGACTCCAGCCCAGGGCTTCGGCCGGTAGGCCGATGCCCTGGGGAGAAAACGTATAAAAGGCTACGCGGCCTGAAAGGTCGCCAGAGATCTTTTAAGGTTGGAGTCGACTCGGTCCGCCTGTTGGTCTCGCGGCCCTTCAGGCCGCAGGACTGTGGGGGGACTGTTGACCCAGGGCATCGGCCTACCGGCCGAAGCCCTGGGCTCGAATCTCGCGACCCTTCGGGCCGCAAAATAAGGCCGACCCAGCAGATTTAGAGTAAAGGAAGTCAGGCCGGCAGGGCTGCCGGCGCTCCCAGGGGGCGCTACGCCATAGGGTCAATTCTGCTGTGAAGAAGCACTAGCTCCTGAGAGCTTGGTAGAGATCCTTCTTGAACTGAACGTAGTAGTCCCCGAGACTGGTGGACTCGCTCTCGACTCTCTTGGCAAGCCGAGCCCATCTCGATGGCCCTGCCTCAAGTGGACTTGTCTCCGTCTCGTCCAAAGCCTTCCGAACCGCTTGCCGGAGGAGCTCATCTGGGTTCCTGAGCCGGCCGACCTGACTGGCTACGTCGTCGGGTAAGGTGATCATCGGTTTCATCCGTCCATGCCTCCCAAAGAGAAAATCTATCACCTTCTACGGTTTCGCGGACGCGCTATATAGCCTCCCTGACTGCGACGGCGTCATTTCCGAGAGGAACTGATGGAGTCGGCTCAAGAGAGGTCGATTCCTGTTCCTTGACAGCCCTGCGCTGCGCGTTTAGCCTCTAAAGATAATCATCCAGAGCATTTGTGCCGACGGAGCGATGAGAACCGGCGGGCGGAATTGCGCCTTTACCCGGAGAAACAGATCCATTACAAGGAGTCGATATGGATTTTTCAGATCGAATTCGTGAGCTAGCTGGCCGTATTCCTCAACAAATGCCGCACATCCGGACGGAAGAAGCGACCAAGAACGCACTCGTAATGCCCTTTATCAGTGCCTTGGGCTACAACGTCTTCGACCCAATGGAGGTGACTCCCGAGCTTGATGCAGACGTCGGAATCAAGAAAGGAGAGAAGGTCGACTACGCGGTCCTCAAGGACGGCAAACCCATCATCCTCTTCGAGTGCAAGGCTGTCAGTGCCAACCTCGACGAAGTTCATGCTTCGCAACTCTATCGGTATTTCTCCGTCACCGAAGCCAAGATTGGGGTCCTGACCAACGGAATCATCTATAGGTTCTTCTCGGACTTGGAAGCAACCAACAAGATGGATTCCAAGCCTTTCCTGGAAGTCAACCTATCTGTCGACGGACGAGTTCACTCTCAGCGAGCTCAAGAAGTTCTCCAAGGCGTCCTTTGAGCTTGCGACGATCTTGGCGAACGCCAGCGACCTCAAGTACACCCGGGAGATCAAGAGGATCTTGACTCAGGAAATTGCTCAGCCCTCCGAGGAGTTCGTCCGATTCTTCACTTCGAAGGTCTATCAAGGCCGCATGACTCAATCCGTCCGCGAGCAATTCACCGCGATCACCCAAAAGGCATTGCAGCAATTTATCAGTGACAGGGTCAGCGACCGATTGAAGTACGCGCTCGCCCAGGAAGAAGCCGGTAAGGCAACACCGGCGGTTGGCGATGAGAAGCCCGAGTCTCCAGAGGTTCAAGACCTGCCGACGGACGACGAGCTCAACGGCTTCTACATCGTCAGGGCTATCTTGACCCAACTCGTTGACCCTCAGCGGGTCATCATCAGAGACCAGAAGTCCTATTGCTCCGTCTTGCTCGACGACAGCAACCGCAAACCCATCTGCCGGCTCTGGTTCAACGGCGCCCAGAAGTACGTTGGCCTGTTCGATGCCGCGAAGGTTGAAACGCGGAAGCCGATCGAAAACCTCGCGGCCATCTACAGCTTTTCGGACCACCTGAGAGAGAGCGTCAGTCGCTACGAGTCAAAGCCCGAGAAGACAGGTGGATCGGCCAGCTCGGACTCGGCAGCTCAGGCCTGAAAAAGGTCTGGATGTCAGGACAGAAGGGCATAAGCATTCCCGGCGCTGAAGCGCCGGGCTCTATGCCTGCGCCCCGTTGGGGCTTTTCGGAAAACAGAAGGTGACGCCTGGACTGACCCGCTTAAGCGGCCCGTTCCTCGTTCTGAATCAACACGGTCGGGCTCACCTGTCTCGGCGGCACCGGAAGACCCTGTTCCACAAGGATCTCCACGTGCTCAGCCATCCCCCATCGTGCCTTATAGAGGCAATCCTCTATCGAATGACCGATACCTGTGAATCCCTCCAGATCTGGAGAGTAGAAACCAAAGAAGTTGGGATCGTCGGTAGCCTCGATGACCAGGGAATAGCCAAGGTCCAGCATTGCAGAGTCCTTTCAACGTGCCGAGAAAACAGCGAATCTCTGAACCTCTTGACTGAGCCTCCAAAGAACGACATCTCTAAGGCGCATGAAAATCGTCGTCAACGACACGGGCCAGATCACTCTCCCGACAGAGATTCTGCAGCAAGACGACATCAGCCCCGGACAAGTATTGGAGATCGAGCGTATCGCCCGAGGTGAGTACACGGCATCGTGCTCCCTTCTCCGTCCAGGAATTAAGGCCTCCTAGAGCTGGCTCCTCGCCTGCCCGGAGAAGGGCTATTTCGGCCCCATCGAGTCAGAGTCCACCGACTCTACGAGCTCACCTCTCCATTGTTCTCCCTCACCTGGTACTTCACCTCCGGGCCTCTAGGCGCCCCGGAGGGGCAAAGGGCATAGAGCCAGGGGCTTCAGCCCCTGGACAAGGCACCCCCCTACCCTCCACAAGCCCCGGAGGGGCGCAGGCGACGAACGATATCTTCTGGATTGAGGCGGCCTGCGTCCCTACGGGACTTTTCGAGAAGGAGGGGACCGCATTCCCGGCGCTGAAGCGCCGGGCTTTATGCCTGCGCCCCGTTGGGGCTTTAGAGAGATAGGAAGTAACGGCTAGACTCTACGAGTTTACCTCCACGCTCCTTCAAGACGGCATCCGCCGTCTCGATCTGCCAGCCGGTCTTGCCGAAGCCCAGGATGGCGGTCTGCTATTCGATGCGCCAGTCCTGCTTTCCAAGGACCTCCGGGCCTCTGGGCGCCCCGGAGGGGCAAAGGGCATAGAGCCAGGGGCTTCAGCCCCTGGGCAGGACAGGCCCCCCCTTACCCTCCACAAGCCCCGGAGGGGCGCAGGCGGCGTGGTGAACAAGGGAGGTTTCTGCTTAAAGCGCGGCCCTCTGCCGGTCCGGTAAAGGGGTGAGCCCCGCCGCCGGGGTCACGGCGGTCTGCGCCTGTCCCTCCCCTTCCGGCTCTGAACGCCCAATTTCGGCGCCCGGAGCGTTCATTTCGACTCCCACTTCCAGTGGATCCAGCCCAGATCGAGTGGAAGCGAGTCCCACTTCCAGTGGATCCAGCCCGGATCGAGTGGAAGCGAATCCCACTTCCAGTGGATCTGGTCCAGATGCAGTGGAAGTGAGCCCAGATTCCAGTGGATCCAGTCCAGATCGAGTGGAATCTGGTTTCGATTCCAGTGGATCGGCGGGCGAAATGGACCCTGTGCGGACGGGGTGCCGGGTTGCCGGTGCCGGTATAAGATCCTCGAAGCTCGGCTTCAGGAGACCTTATGACGATCCTCCGCAAGGTGGTGCCGTTCGCAGTGGTTATAGCCTGGATGGCCGCTCCGGGATGGGCGGAGGCGCCGCGCCCGCTTTCGGGGCGCGGAAGCGAGAACCTGGTGGCCTTCTCCCGCCTGCTGTCTTTGGTGCGGTTCTTCCACCCGAGCGACGCGGCGGCGGCCGTGGACTGGAACCGGGTGGCCGTGGCCGGGGTGGACGCCGCGGAAGGGGCGGCGGATGCTCCGGCGCTGGCCCGGTCGCTGGAGGATTTTTTCCGCCCGCTCGCGCCGGCGTTGCGAGTCTATCCCAACGGTCAACGGCCGGAGCCGCCCAGGGAAGCTCGAGGCGCCGGGCGGGGCGGGTCCGTTCAAGGCGGTGGCCTGGCGGCATTTCGGCGGCAAGTTCAAAAGCACGTCGAAGACCATGAAGAGCGAGCGGATCGACGACCGGACGCCCCCGGGGTTCGGCACGCTGTTCCAGGCCCTTCCGGCCGGGCGCCTCCAGGGCCGGCGGGTGCGGCTGCGGGCGGCGATCCGCACCGAGGTGGAGGCGGGCGGGTTCGCGCAGATGGGCCTGCGGGTGGACCGCGCGGGTGGCCAGCGGGGCTTCTTCGACAACATGGCGGACCGGCCGATCCGCGAGGCGGCGTGGCGGACGTATGAGATCGAGGGGGACGTGGCCCCGGACGCCGAGCGGATCGTGGTGATCCTCGTCCTCACGGGGGGCGGCAAGGTCTGGCTCGACGAGGTGAGCCTGGAGCCTGTGGATGGAAAGGCCAAGACTGGGGAACGCCTCGCCAACGCCGGTTTCGAGGAGGGGGAGGCGGGCAAGCAGCCGCCCGGCTGGGTCTTTCCCTATGAATCGATCCAGACCGGCTACCACCTCCTTCTCCGCCGGGGCGAGGCGTGCCGGGAGGGGCGCGGCTGCGTGGAGATGGCGAGCGACGAGATCGCGGCCCCTCACATTCCAAGGCCGAAGGAGGTTCTGGAGGCGGAGCTCGGGGGCGGCGTCACGGCCTCGGTGCCGCTCTCGCTGTGGGCCGACGCGGTGGGCACGCTCCCCCACGCCTTGCCCGGCGCACCGCTGCCGCCCTGGGCCGCGGTGGACGCGGACGGCGACACGCGCACGGCCCGGCTCGCGGCCGTGGCCGTGGCGTGGGGAATCGAGCAACAGCTCCACCCGGTGCTCGACCGCTCCCGCCCGGAATGGAAAGCGGCGTTGCCGGCGGCGCTCTCCGAGGCGGCCCAGGCGGAGGACCGGGAGACGTTCCGGCGTGCCCTGAAGCGAATGTTGGTGCCGCTGGACGACGTCCGCACGGGGCAGGTTTTCCACCGGGAGGACCAGGAGCCCGCTCCCCTGCCGCTCGCCTGGGCCTGGGTGGAGGACCGGCTGGTGGTGAGGTCCAAGGCGGGAGGCCTTCGAGGCTGGAGACGTCATCGTCACGATCGACGGCCGGCCCGCGGCCGACGCGGTGAGGGAAGCGGAGGCGCTGGTTTCCGCTCCCCATCCCGGAACGCGCCGCTGGTTCGCCGTCGGCGAGCTGGCCATGGGGCCTCCCGGCTCGAAGGTGACGCTGGGGGTCGAGCGGGCCGGCAAGGAGCCGTTCACCGTGACCCTGGAACGGAAGGCGGGGGTTGCCGCCCCGCTGGACACGCCGCTGCCCGCCGTGGCCGAGCCCCGGCCGGGGATCTTCTACGTGGATCTCCGGCGGACGACGGACCAGGATCTGCCGGGCCTGCTGCCGAAGCTGGCGAAGGCGCGCGGCATCGTCTTCGACCTCCGGGGGGAGACGGAGGTCTCCACCGTGCTGCTCTCCCACCTCGCGGCCGCCACGGCCCAGAGCCCCAACTGGCAGCTGCCGGTGGTGATGCGACCGGACTTCCAGGGCGTCTCCTGGCTCACCACGTTCTGGACGATCGAGCCCAAAGAGCCCCACCTGCGCGCCAAGGTCGCCTTTGTGACGGACGGGCGAGCCCTGGGCTACAGCGAGACGCTGCTCGGCATGGTGGAGCGCTACCGCTGGGCGGACTTCGTGGGCGAGCCCTCGGCGGGCGCCAACGGGAACTTCAACTGGACCCCGCTCCCGGGCGGCTACCAGTTTGGCTGGACCGCCAGCCGTGTCCTGAAGCACGACGGCTCGCCCTGGCACGGTGTGGGGGTCAAGCCCACGGTGGCCGTATCGAGGACGCTCCAGGGGATTGCCGCGGGGCGGGACGAGATGGTCGAGCGGGCGGTCGCGGTGGTGGCGGGCCGCTAGAGCCCGGCGGCATCCGTCCCTGGTCGCGAGCCGCGGAACCTCGCCCTGGACTGAAGTCCAGGGCGTACCCGACGGTGGCTCCTTACGGACTGCACCGCCTCCCGGCCGCCTGCAAACGCCCTCCGGCTCAGAAACCAGACGTCTCCCGCCTCCCGTCCCCACAGCCTGTAATATTCCTCTTAAGGATAGTTCCTCATGCTATCCACGAACGCTGATTCCTGAACATCTATCACTTCGCTTTCAGCCCCGGGTTCTATAGAAGAAGGAGGGCGCATGCCGGAAAGCCGTCCCCGAGTGCTTCTTGCTGACGACCACCCGATGATGCTGGCCGGGTTGAAGAGGCTTCTCGAGCCGGATTTCGAGGTGGTTGGGATGGCCACGGACGGTCGCGCGCTGCTCGAAGCCGTGGCAAGGGCTGCGGCCGGATCTCGTCATCGCCGACATTTCCATGCCGGGCCTGGACGGCCTCGAGGCCACGCGCCGCCTCCGCCTGGTCGTATCCAGGGCTGCCGGTGCTGATCCTGAGCACCTCATACCGAGCCCTCGTGGGTGCAGGCGGCTTTCGAGGCCGGCGCCTGCGGCTATCTGACCAAGACGTCCGCACCCGAGGAGATCCAGCTCGCCGTGCGGGAGGTGCTCAAGGGGCAGTTCTTCGTGAGCCCCTCGGTGGCCCGGGGGGTGGTGGCCGCCGCCGTGAAGGGCGCCCTCGACGGCTCTCCCTTGCCCAGAGAGCGGCCGGAGAGCGCCGAGACGCTCACCCCCCGGGAGCTGGACATCGTGCGTCTCGTGGGCCGGGGCCTGGCCAACAAGGACATCGCCCGGCATCTCGGCGTGTCGGTGGCCACCGTGCGTACGCACCTGAGCAAGGTGTACGGGAAGATGGGGACGGCGAGCCGGGTGGAGCTGGCGCTGGCCGCCGCCCAGACCGGCGGCGCCGTGATGTGACATGCCGGAGCTCCGCAAGCGCGCCGGCCGGCTGATCGCGGGCGAGGAAGAGGCCCGCCGCCGGCTGGCCCGCGAGCTCCATGACGACCATTGCCAGCGCCTGGCGGCCCTCGCCCTCGAGATCAAGGTGGTGCGCCGGGACTCGGCGAGGACGATCCACGGCGGATCGGTCTCGAGGCCATCGGCGCGCGCCTGGCCGAGATGGGCGAGGATCTCCGCCGCCTGAGCCACGACCTCCACCCTGCCACGCTGGAGCGCCGGGGCCTCGCCGCCGCCTCTGCACGATGGTTGTCAGGAGATCGAGCGCCGGCATGGCCTCAAGGTCCGGCTCAGCCTGCGTGGCGCCGAAGGGCCGGACTCGCCGCTCCCGGCGCTTCCGCCGGAGATTGCGCTCGGCCTCTACCGCATCGCCCAGGAGGCGCTGGCGAACACGGTCCGCCATGCCGGCGCGCGCTCGGCTCACGTGACTCTCCAGGCATTCCCGGACGAGGCCCGCCTGTCCGTGGCCGACGACGGCGCCGGTTTCGATCCTGACGAAGCGCGCCGGGCCGGCGGGCTCGGGCTCTCCAGCATCGAGGAGCGCGCGGGGCTGCTGAATGGCCGCTGCCGTATTGCCTCGGCCCCCGGCGCCGGCACGGAAGTCGACGTCTCCGTGCCGCTGCCTAAGCCGGCCCCGGAGGAGGCTCCCGCCGCGGAGGATCTTGCGCGGCCGCGCTTCATCGGCCCCTACCGGCTGCTCGAAGAGATCGGCACCGGGGCCATGGCCACGGTCTACCTGGCCGAGGAGCCGGAGCCGCTGAGCCGCCGCGTGGCCCTGAAGCTCCACCGCGGCCCGTTGCCGGCCCGCCGCGCGACTCTGCGGTTCAAGGCCGAGCAGCAGGCGCTGGCCCGGCTGCACCACCCGGCCGTGGCCCAGGTGTTCGAAGCGCGCACCACCGAAGAGGGGGACCTCTACATCGTCATGGAATACGTGCCGGGCCTGACGGTGACGGAGTATTGCGAAAAGTATTACGAGCGCCACGGCCTCGGCCTCGATCAACGGCTGGAGCTCTTCGCGGCGATCTGCGACGGCGTCCAGCACGCCCACCAGCGGGGAGTGCTCCATCGCGACCTCAAGCCGTCGAACATCCTGGTCATGGATCAGGAAGGCCGGGCCATGCCCAAGATCATCGACTTCGGGGCGGCCAAGGGGCTCGACCACCCACTTGCCGGCGACACGGCATGGACGACGGAGGAGGTGGCGGGCACCCCGGACCACCTGGCCCCGGAGGCCCTGAAGGGCGGCGAAATGGACATCCGTTCCGACGTGTACTCGCTGGGCGTCATCCTCCAGGAGCTTCTCGCCGGCCCAGTGGCCAGACGCCGCCTGACCGGAGACCTGGACCGCCTGAGCCTGAAGGCGCTCGCCGCGGATCCCGCGGAGCGCTACCCCACCGTCGACGCCCTCGGCCAGGAGATCCGGCGCGTTCTGCGGGGCGAGCCCATCGAGGCGGGTCCGCGGGGCGCCCTCCACGGGGTCAGCCGTTTCGTGCGCCGGCACCGGCGGCTCGTGGCCTCCGCGGCCCTGGTCGTCCTGGCGCTCGCGCTGGGCCTCGCGGCCGCCACCCTCCAGGCGCGGCGTGCCCGACAGGAGGCTTCGCGGGCCGACGCCGTGGCCAGGTTCCTGGAAGACCTGTTCAAGGCTTCGGACCCGCGCGAGGCCCGCGGCACGGTGCCGGACGCCCGTACGCTCCTGCGCCGTGGCAAGGAGCGCCTGGGCAAGGACCTTTCCGGCCAGCCGCTGGTGCGGGCGAAGCTGCTCGACACGCTCGGCGGCATCCACACCAGCCTGGGCCTCTACGACGAAGCCCGGCCGCTGCTTCGGGAAGCCCTGGCTCTCCGCGAACGGCTCCGCGGCCCCGGCGACCCCGAGGTTGCCGACACCCTCGTCCACCTGGGCGCGGTGGCGCACGGTTCCGGCAAGGGGAATGCCGTTCCCCTCTTCCGCCGGGCCCTGGCGATCCGCGAAGCGCGGCTGGGAGCCGAGACGCCCGAGGTCGCCGATATCCTCAACGACCTGGGCACGGTGCTCGCGGCGCAAGGGCATTTCGACGAGGCGGAGGCCACCCTGCGCCGCACCCTGGCGCTCCAGGAGCGCCTATGGGGTGGCCGCGACCCGCGGGTGGCCAAGACCCTGCACAACCTGGGGGGAATCGCCTACTACCGCGAAAAGATTCCGGAGGCCGGACGGCTCCTGGAGCGCGCGCTGGCGATCCGAGAGGCGGTCCTTCCCGAAGACGATCTGGATCTGGCCGGCAGCCGCGAGGCGCTGGCCCTCCTGCGCCGGAAACAGGGGCAGCCAGCGGAGGCGGCGCGGCTGCTGGAACGGCTGGCCGCCACCGCCGAAAGGGTTTACGGACCCGACCATCCCAACACCGCACGAACCCTCTACAACCTGGGCCTCGCGCATGCTCAACTCGGAAAAGACGACGACGCCCGGCGAGAGCTGGAGCGCGCCCTCGCCATCAAAGAAAAGGCTTTTGGGATGGCCAGTCCCCAACTCGTGGATGCTCTCGAGGATCTCATCGAGATCCATACCCGGCACGGCCGCGAGACCGAGGCCGAGGCCCTCCACCGGCGCCTCGTTTCTCTCCCCGCCCAGGCCCGGTGACGGCCCGGGCGGCGGGAGAGGGGGTGGTCAGCGGTCCGTCCCGGGGTCAGGGCGTCGGCACGAAGACGGGTCAATGCGTCAGGACGAAGACGTCCATCGGGAACCGGGGATCGATCTCGTAATGCGTGTCGAACTGGCTGCTGAAGCCGGTCACGATCACGATCTGCCCCACTTCCAGATCACTCAGGTCAATCCCGGTCTGGGTGTTGACGAAGATCGTCAGCTCGCCCGAGCCGTCGTTGACGTAGAACTTGTAACCATAGGGGAGATCGCTCGCCGGTGCCTGGGTGATCGTTCCCACCACGCGCACGAGCAGGCCCTCGGTCGCCTCGCTCACGCCGCCCGTGGTGACGAAACGCGGCGCGACCCTGGGACCCGCGCCGTGCAGCTTGACGTCCGACGGGCTGCTCGGCACCAGGAGGAGCAGGCCGAAGCTGTCCGTCAGCGTGCCGGTGACGCGCGCCTGCCGGCGAGGCGCTACGTTCAGGTTGGTCTGCAGGCTGACGTAAATGCCGCCGCTCCGGTCCTGAAGGCCGAAACCCTTGTCGAAGAAGCTCGATTCGAAGGCGCCCGAAGGCGTCGTCACCGAGCCGTCCACGGTGACCACGGTGCCGAGCGGCAGGGCGCGGGCCTGGGCGATGGAGACCGCATGCGGCGCGGCCTGAGCGGAGGTGGCGGCGAAGACGAGCAGCGCCGCGGCGAGAAAGCGAATGGCTGAGTTGGATCTTTTCATGAATTCTCCTTTTTACGTGTCGAGGTGCCGCTAGTCGAGCGGCACCCGCTTGTACAGAAAACCGTTCAAATAGGCGCAGTCGAACTCGACCACCGGCGTCGAGCCCGGCGCGAACGGATCCACCCCGGTGGGATAGATCTTGCCCAGGCAGCTCGCGGCGAACGTGCGGAAATTCGGCGCGAACTGAAGCGTGTAATCCACCACGGCCGCGCCCGTGTAGGAGGGGACGCCCGTAATGTCGAAGTTGAGGTTCACGAAGCGCGCGGAGAGCTTCCTCGAACCGGTGACCTTCCACGAGCCGAAGCTGTCGCTGAACGTGAAGCCGCCGGCGCCGGCCGTCACCTGGTCGGACAGGGTGATCTCCGCCGTGCCGTCGCCATGGAGCTGGAGGATCTCCGCCCGCTCCGGCAATGTTGCGATGTAGGTGCCCGCAAAGTCGTCGCGATGGCCCGAATCGGCCGTTGCCACGCCCGTGCCGAGGGTGAGCAGCGCCAGCACCGGTGCCATGACCGAAAGCGGATGTACAAGCTTCATGAGGCTCTCTCCTTTGGTCCTCCATTGGACTCGGGTGGAAGAGTAATGCCCCGGCGAAGCTGTGGCTATCCTCTCCAGGGAGGATGTTGAAGGGTGCGGCATCCTCCCTGGAGAGGATGCCGGAGCCTGGGCCGGTGCCCAGCCAGGAGTGCAGGCTGTCTACTCGATCAAATTGATGGCAAAGCCAATGATCGTCGTGCCGACGGCATCATAGGTTGCGATCTGGCCGTTCGCCGCGAAAGAAACGAACGGCGTTCCCTGACCGGAAGACCCGGCCAACGCATGCCCATAGGGAGTCACGGCCAACGCATCAGCCGGGACACCGAGGGTCTCGAGCGCGGGAGTCGTCCTGGACTGCGCCACCGGATAATCGCCACTGTTCCAGGCGGTCCGATGCCATTTGCCGTCGCTGCCAAGCCATTCGACGGAAAAATTGAACACGTAGCCGCCCTTGTTGTTGACGGTGATCTTCTGGACCTGTCTCATGGGGGTCTCCTTTACGGAAAAAGTGAAAACAACGCGCGGTTTGGCAGGGAAGGCCAAGGGAGCGACAGACTGCCCTGCATTGCCTACATTCAAAGTTTAGTGCTTGCAGAATGACGCGTCAATCCTCGCAAGCGATGATTTTTAGCGATCCCGCATCCTCTCCATGGAGGGGGCCGGCATCCTCCCTGGGGAGGATGCCGGAGCGGAACGAACGGCTGATTTCTGGAGAAGTAAGTCAGGCCGGCAGGGATGCCGGCGGTCCCAGGGGCGCTACGCCGCCAGGTGAAATCCTGCCGCAGGGCGGGTAGGGGCTACTCCGGCTTTCTCTTGGGCTCCAGGCCGAGCCTCGCGAGTTGTTCCACGAAGATCTTCTCGACCTCTTCGCGAGGGAAACCCAGGAGAAGATCCTGGCCGCCTTCGCGAACGACCCCCCGGCGCCGGTACCCCTGGATTTCGGCGAGGGCGTCGGCGAGATCCTCCAGCCGCAGCTTCAGGCCGTCGAGCAGCTTCTCCAGGGTCTTCAGGGTGGGGCTCTCCCTCCCGGTCAGGTAGCTGCTCAACATGGCCGGCGAGATCCGGGAGGCATGGGCGATGTCCTGGAGGGGCCGCCCGTCCCGGACACAGAGGGTTCTCAGGGCTTGGGGTAAACCGGCGAAAGCGCTCACAGGCTTGAGCTTACACCGGCTCTTTCCGCTTGGCAACAAAGATCTTTTCGATTTCCGCTAGAAACCTCTTGACAACCTTCCCGACATCCGCCAGTCTTTCCCTGGAGCAGTAGAAATGAACCCAGGAGGAAACGATGGGAACGGAGAAGGATCTCACAGCCATTCTGATGGGCCAGATTACGGAGCGCCGCGGCATCAGCCCGGCCGGTCTGCGGAGGACTGGCGGCACGCCGAATCACAAGGCGCTGGCGCGTTGTGTCGGCTACGGCTGGGCCCTGGCGACGCCGGAGGACCGGGACGAGGGGCGAGGGCGGGTCCTGGAGTTTCTGCGGGACCAGAAAGCCGGCCACATGGCTTTCGGCCGCATCTCGGAATTCGGCACGGCCAGTCATTTCGCCTGGTGGCAGAACGCCCTGGCCGGCATCTGGACGCTGGCGGAGCGCGAAGGCGACCAGGAGGTTCTCGAGGGCGTGCGCGGGTGGTGGGTGCGGGAGCTGAGCGTGGAGAGCCTGTGCTCCACGCCGGCAGGGAAGGTGGTGATTCCGGGTGCCCGAGCCCACGTGGTCAAGGGGTACGCGGATCAGAGAGCGCAACGCGACGTGGGGCGGGCCATCCTTCTTGGGGATGCGGCCGGTGTGCGGATTCCCCGCGTTCCCCGCGACGTCCGCGCCGGTAATCCAAGCCTCGATCGGGTCGGGCTGTGGCTCCTCCACTCCCAGTTGCCGGCGGCGGAGCTTCGAAAGGTCGCCACGGCACCGCCGGAGTGGCCCGTCCCGCTCGACACCCTTTACGTGCGGCGGAGCGAGGCGGGGCACGTGGCGTGGTTCGACCGGTTTACCGGCCTTTGTCCCAGCTACTTTGCGTGGGCCGAATATTCAACAGGGACCTCAACCGGTGCCGAACGCTACGGCGCTCGCGGTGACTGGAAAAAGGATCACCCGGGTGGCCCCAGGCCGGCCGAGCTTGCCGTACCGAAGGTTCCCGGCGAGGTCAGGGAAACCGTGGTGATTCAGGGTCGGGACTTCGCTGATGACTCAAAAGAATTGACCTTCCGGGGCCATGAAGGCTCCGGAGCTTTCGAAAGGAGAAGTGGTATGAACAAGAAGGACACGAACGCGAAGGGTACGGAGGACGGCGGCCTGGTGATCCACGACGCCGAGGAGCCGCTCAAGTCGGAGCGGGTGGAGGAGGCGCTGCGGGCGATGCCGGGGTGGGAGCTCGCCCTGGAGGGCCAGGCGATCACCCTGGCCAAGGAGCTTCCCACGGCCGCGGTCGCCTCGCTGTACACGGCCTATGTGACCGGGTTTGCCGGGTCCCTCGGCCAACCCGTGGCGGTGGGCATCTCGGACGGCCTGGTGCTCGTCTCTCTGTACGCCCAGGGGAGCGGCAACCCCGTGGGCGGGCTGACCGAATCGGTGCTCGACTTCGCCCGCCAGATCGGCTGACAGGCACTGTTATGAACCCAACAAACCATAACAAGTCTTTGCGCCGTTGCCTCGAAGATTGGGGGCTGCTGCTGGCGGCGGTTCGGGCGGGCGAGGTGGACTTCCCGGTGCTCACCGCCTGCAGGGAAACTCTGGAGGGCCACCTGGAGAACGTCAAGGCCGCAAAAGCCCGGCAGTTGGCGCTCCTGGAGGATTACCGGCAGGCCACCCGGGAAGTCCGGCAGAGGGTTCTTGCCGGCTCGGACCAGGCGAGGCGGCTGCGCAGCCGGGTGAAGGCGGAGCTGGGTCCTCGGGATGCACGGTTGCGCCTCTTCGGGATCAAGCCTCTCGGAGGGCGGAAGCCGGCGGCCTGAGCCGGTATCCCCCGCCGCAGCAAACCTGCGGTAACAACCTCGCCATAGCCGTTGAAGGTTCTTTGACAACTTAGAAGGGACGGAGGCCGCCGAGTCCAAGGACGCCTCCGTCCCGCCTTTTTTTATCCCCAACGCCGAGCTGCGGTCCCGCCCCTACCCCCCGCCACCGACCGGAATCGTCAATCTCCACATGTCGTTGAGCAGCACCGGCGCGAACTCAGCGGTGGCTCCCCCGAAGATGTAGAGCTCGTAGGCCGTGGCGGTCTTGCGGGTGAAATAGAACTGGCCGAACCTCGGGGCCGGCGCCGGCCCCGTCATCAGGGTGTCCACGCGCGTCCAAGTCCCGGCGTGGAGGTCGAAGTACCAGACGTCGGACAGGGTGGTGCCGTCGAACTTGCTCCCCCCGTAGAGCCAGATGCGGCCGTTCTCCTCATCGGCGATCAGCTTGGCGTTGTCGCGGTGGCCCGGGCCGCCGGCCTCGTTGAAGACGAGCTGATGCCAGGTCTCCGTGTCGAGGTCGAACCTCCAGAGGTCGCCGAGGTAGTTCTCGGGCGTGAACGTACCAGTTCCGTTCGCGGCGTCGTTCGTGTATCCGCCGTAGACGAACAAGGCGTTCCAACCTTCGGAGTAAATGAGCGGATGATGGGCTCGAGCGCGCGGGGCGGGCGAGCCGGCCGTGACCTGCTTCCAGCCGTTCCTGTAGCGGACCAGGTTGTGCTGGAGGCCGTCCGGACGGTTGATGAAGGCCGGCAGCGTCGACGACGAGCCCGAGAAGGCGTACGCCACGGTCCTCTGCCCCTTCTTTCGCACCGCGACCGCCTCCGTGGAGCGGTTGGCGCGCTTGATTTCGCCCGCGCGCTGCGGGATCTGCGTCCACCCGTGCATCAGATCGAACCGGAACGTGTCCTGGTGCGTGAGGTCGAGCCCGCGCCGGAAAGGGCCTCTGCCGCCGGAGACGAACACCGCGCGGTCCTCGGTGACGGACCACATCATCGACTCGGCCCTGGCGGACGGCCCGCCCCGGTATTGACCAGGAGATTTGCCGAGGTCGTACCAGGTCAGCGTCTCGACGTTGAAGACGCTGAAATTGGCCACCGGCTCGTCGTTCGGGAAAGTCCCGTTCAACCCGCCGAAGATGTAGAAAAGGCCCCTTTGATAAGTGCTCGCACCGTCCCAGAGTGGGTCGGGGACGGCGCCGTGCTGCGGAATCTCGGTCCAGTAGGGCACACCCGGCTGGGCGGCGCTCGAGCGGGCCCCGGCGAACGGGAGCAAAAAAGAGAGAAAAGCGATGAGAACGATTCGATGCTGAACCCTGCGTGTCATTCGGGCTGCCTCCTTGTTGCTGCTTGGGTTGATGCGCTCGGAGGATAGCGGACCGAAAACGCCTTGAACATCCTCTCTAGGGAGGATGCAGGAGTGAGGCCGCCGGTGTGACCAGGGACCGGCTCGTTGAGCAGAGGAGCCGGGTCTCTCGACCCGGCTCCCGGACCGGAGCCCTGGTCAGAACTCGGTGCAGGCTGGGTAGCGCGGGGGGCCCTGACAACGGCGGGTGTTGCCGTTACACGTGATCGAGCAGCCCGTGTGCTGGCAGTTGCCGGTGCCGCTCTGACACTTCCAGTAGGGCTCGCCAGGGCAGTACAACCAGGCGGTGCAGGTATTGCCGCTCCAGGTGATGTACGTCGTGCGGTTCTCCGGCGCCGGCGTGAAGAGGTCCCCGGGAGCGTCGGGTACGAGCTGCCCGGTCGGGGCCACCTCGGCCGCCGCGGGCACGGCGGGGGCCTCCATCTCGACCGCGGCGAGGGACGAGGCGAAAAGAATCAGACCTGTTGCGAGGATCAGGTGCTTCATCGTAAGAATCTCCTCCTGCATGCGACGAACGAATTTGCGCGCCGCAGACTTCACCGCTCGCCCGCGCACTGGCGGCGAGCCGTGGTGAGAAACCGGGGTCTTTCCTCCCTGGCAGAGAGCCTCGAATGCCGGCAGACGTTTAGCACATTCCGATCTGGCTATCAACTACGGCGACTTGCGTGATCTGCTGCTCGGCCCGGGGCCGAATCTACTGCCGCAGCGCTACGCGACGCGTCGCTGAGCCCACCTGTTTTGGAATCACTGATACGTCACCACGAGCTGCGGCCGGTTCGCCGAGGTCGAGTTGTCGCCGGAGTAGTAGCCGATGTAGTCGTTGCCTCCGTCGTCGTTGTCGTCGAGGTTGAAGTAGACGCGGAGCTGTGTCGTCCCCGTCTTGTCGAGCGCGGCAAGGCCCGCGGCGTTCAAGCTGCCTTCCGACCAGGTCCCGTTCGAGGCGGCATTGGAGAGGCTCGCCGACTGGACGGCCGTCGCCGTGGCCTGGAAGTCGCCCGTCGCGAGCGTCGTCGATCCCGAGAAGCCGCCGGTCTGAACGTCGGCCCAGCAGGTGCCGTGGGTGGTGAAGGGATTGGTGCCGGAAGACGTGCCGCGGCGCAGCCGCAGGGTCGCCGAGAGGATCGTGGCGCCGTCGGGAATCGCCGAGGTGTCGAAGGAGACCACGGATTTGTACTGGCGGTCGCTGGTCGCGTCGCCCACCCGCAGGGCGCTGGTGTTGCTGGCGGTGCCGTCGATCGAGCCGCCGGCGTTGGAGGTCTCGCTCGACTCCAGCACCCAGCCGTCCTGAGAGGCGACCGAGGTGAAGGTCACGACGATCGGCGGGGCCACCGGCGTGGCCGACGCTTCGTTCGAAGCCGGCCCCTCCCCCGCTCCATTGGTCGCGGTCACGACGTAGTAATACGCCGTCCCGTTGGTCAAGCCGGTATTCGTGAAGCTCGTGCCGGCGAGGTTGCTCTGGATGATCGTATAGGGTCCACCGCTCGCCGTGCCGCGGTGGACGCGATACCCGGTGGCGCCGCTCGCGGCCGTCCAGGTGAGGCTGATCTGCGCATTGCCCGCCGTGGCGGCCAGCGACCCCGGCGCACCCGGCGGCGCGTCGCAGTACTGGGCCTGCTTGCCGATCACGGCATACGGGCAGGCGGCCTGCTCGAGCAGGTAGAGGATCGCGGCGCGGTTGCGTGCCGTCTCGGCCGGAATCACCTCGTCCGGCGGATAGAAGCCTCCCTGTGCGGAGGTGACGGGATACATTTCGAAGGAGAGAGAGAAGATCCGGTGGGCGCCGTAAAGATAGTCTTTGATTCCCCCATCGGTGATGTAAAGGTCGCTCCCCTGCTGGGGGGTATAGCCGTTGGAGGCGGCCATGGCCTGGCCGATGGTGACGAACACGTCATGGTCGTCCTGAGTCATGTCGGCAGGCACGTCGGTGAAGGTATAGCCGTAGGGCCACATCACCAGCTCGCCGTAGGTGTGGACGTCGAGGTGAGCCGTGATCTGCTGCACGCCGCCGATCACGCGGCTGTCGACGAAGTCCCGCACCACCGCGGTTTCGGGGGCTGAGAAGGCGGCCGCTCCCCGGTAGGTTTCGCTGCTCGCCGTGCCGCTGCTGCCGCCGCAGCACCCCCACTTGTAGCCCCAGTTGCGGTTCAAGTCGGTGCCGATGGCACTGGTGCCGGCGTTCGGCTGGCGGTTCTTGCGCCAGGAAGCGTAGCTGCCGGTCGCGATGTCGTACTCGCCGCCGTCCGGATTCATGTCGAAGACGATCCAGATTTCACGGCCGTCCACCAGGCTGGTGATCTGGGAATCGGTGCCGTATTCGTCGGTCAGCATCTTCAACGTATAGAGGGCCATCTCGACGGTCAGATGCTCGCGGGCGTGTTGATGATGGGTGAAGAGCACCTCGGGCTCGTCCTCGTCCGTGCCCACGTTGTCGGAGATCTTGCCCGCCCAGACCGTGCGCCCCTGATACGACAAGCCGATGGCAGAAGAGCGAGAAGATCGCCGGATGGTCGAACGCGGCCTGGTTGAGCTCGGCCACCATCTCGGCATAGTCGTGATAGGCCGAGTCGGCCGCCGGAAAGACTTTGAGGAATTCCTCCTGCGTTCTGAACCGTACGAGCGCGAGGCCCAGCCGCTTCAAGGCCCTGGCTTCGCGGCCCGTGGCTTCGACCAGAACGTAGTCGTGGCCGACTTCGAAAACGTCCGCGCCGGTGGCGGCGATGGCGGAACGGGTGCGGGCGTCGAAGACGTTCGAGATCTTGTAGGTCTCGGTGTCTTTGCCCGGCTGTGCGGCGGCGGGAGCCGTCAGGCCGAGCCCGAGCAATATTACGAGCATTGCGAGCATTGCGGACGCCAGCCGCAACAGGGACAGGCGCTGGTGAGAGTGCTGGGTTTCCATGTGGGTTCCTTTCTGTAGGCCCTGGGTTGAAATCCAGGGTGAGGCCCCCTACCCGCGCGCCTTCACCCGGCGTCCCGTGACGGTATCGGTGGCGATGGGATCGCCGGTATCGGTCGTGGGATCGAGCGGATCCTCACTGCCCGTGAACTCGCGGACTTCCAGCGAGCCGGCGATGTTGTCGCACCCGTTGCCGACCGTGTGCAGCGAGACGTCGACGCGGCTGACGTTGAGGAGGCTGCCGTCGTCGTCGAACACGAGGGCGAGGACGGCGCCCCGGAGGCCATTGTTGCCGTCTTTCTCCCAGCTCCCCTGCTGGTCGGAAAACTTGAGGATCCCCTGAAGCGAGCTGGTGGCGAAAAAGGTTCCGTCGGCCTCGAACGTCCAGAGGGACGTCGCGCCGCCCGCTTCGGCCATCAGGTAAGTCCCGGAGCAGTTCCCCGAGAAGCCGCGGGCGAGCAGAGAGGCGGGCAAGCCGCCGAGCAGGCAGACGAAAAGCAGAGCGTAGACGAGCTTTGTTCTCACCATGGGTCTTCTCCTTGCCTAGAGTTGGAATCGGTGGCCACAGGATAGCGGCCCGGAAGTGGGATGGGTATCCTCTCTAGGGAGGATATGGAGGGGATCGGCATCCTCCCCAGAGAGGATGCCGAGGCGTTTACTTCGAGCTCGAGAGGTCAGGGAATGTCAGCGTGCGCGGCACAGCTTTGGATCGCACCCTTCTGCCTACCCGTGATGATTCCGGCGTTCCGCAGATCGTTGGTCAAGTGGGCAACACAACTGACGAACCCGCCATGGTTGCGGGCGCCTTCGGCGCATTTCGTAACGAGGTCAGAGATCGTGCAGCCACTTGGAGACAAGGTGTTGGAGACCCCAGAATCGCAACCGTCAATGACAACGGCCGCGCTCGCGTCGGAATTGGGGCAGGCGTCCTGGTCGTCGCGCACGCCGTCGCCGTCGGCATCGCAGAAGACTGCCGCCGACGAGACCGAGCCGGCGATCACATTGTCGTTCAGGTTGGGATCGTCGGCGGTAAATGTGTCATGCTGGAAGTTGGGGAACCCGCCGTTGTAGGGAGTGTAGCCATTCCACAGCTCCGCAATCGTGCCGGGACCGACAAGAATGGACCGCGCTTGATCGTTCCCTATCGCGTTAAGTGCCGGAAAATCGTAGATTCCTTCGCTCAACACCAGACAATCGCCCGTGTAGTTCAGTCCGTTGCACAAGACGATCTGGCAGGCCCCCGCCTGCGGCATTGGCATGAGGCCGAACTGGGTGACAGCCAAACCGCTGCCTGTGGCACTCTCAATTGTAAAGGTGACACTGGTGGTATTGATACCAACCCAGCTCAAACGTCCAGACCCGCTATCGTTAGGAAGAGGCAGCGACGTGGTAATGAGGCCGCCTTGATTCACCAGCGTCCCCGACAGACTGGTAGGATCGCCAATGCTGAAGGCGGTCAGGAACTCATTCGCACGCACAAAGGCGATATCCAAGTGAAATTCCGTGATGGGTGCGCTGAAAGTAAATTGAACTTGTGCAGAGGTGCCGGTGTTCAGGAACGCAGTAGCTCCAAACGGTGTTGTGCCTGTAGAGGAGAGGGTGACCCCAACTCCAGCCAGCACGGTATTCCCCCCAAAGGGTGTGCCGCTCCCAAAAGAAAAATCCGAGAAGCTTGGAGCGGCATAGGCGGATTTCTGTGCTGCCAAGCTCAACAACAAAAGCGTACACAGGGCGGATGCTAGCTTGGTAAGCCGTCGTCTCTGGTTCATCATGTCTCCTTTGGGCGGTCTGCCCTTGTTTGCTGGATCTACACTACGCTTGGCGATGAAGCCGGCGAGTCCCCTGTTCGTTCGGCAAGGTTTGCCCTTTTCTGTTTCCAGAAGATTCCCCTCGATTCCCCTCGTTCGACAAAATAAGTTGACCGGGAGCCACCTCGCGCGATTTCTCCGTGCTTTACTTTCTTAGGCTAGCCTTATGTGAGGCTCGCGTCTATCCTCTCTAGGGAGGATATTGGGGGGGCTCGGCATCCTCCCTGGAGAGGATGCCGGCGCCCTCAGGTGCCCTGTTATGGCAGCGTCGAGTTGTAGAGCGGGCCCTGATCGACCGGGCCGCCGTTGTTGCCCTGGCTCTTGGGCACGCCAATCTTCACGGTGCCCGTGCAGCTACCGCCGGCACCGGTGGCCGTGAAGGTGATGTGGTACACGCGGCCGTCGTTGCCGCCGTCGCGCTCGGCACGCACCGAGGGGCTTGCCGTGCCGACGCCGGTGGCGTCCGGGCTGGTGTTGCCGCTGCCGGAGGCTCTGCACCGGCTCATCCTGGAAGATGCTGGTGACGGTGATCGTCACCGCGCCAGGGGCCGGATTGACGATGCCCCCGATCTGAATGGAAACGTATTTGTGATTGGCCGGCCAGAGCAGGTTCGGGGTGGCCGTGGCGCTTGAGCAACTCGGCGGGGGGAACACAACCGTGACCACCGTCGAGCCCGTCGCCGTGCCACCGTCGCCGTCCGTCACGCGCACGTTGACCGTCTTGCTGCCGGTCGTGGCGAACGTGCAGGCTGCGCTGTTGCCAGCTTGCGGGCCGATTTCGAAGACGCCGTTGTTGTCACAGTCGAAGGAATAAGCGAGCGGATCGTTGGCCCCGGCCGGATCGGTGGCCGTGACGGTAATCGTCGCCGAGCCGCCGACGATGATGGGGCCGTTGTTGCTCACGCTGGTAATGGTCGGCGCCACGTTGTCGACCACCAGGGCGAAGCTCGTGGTGCCGGTGCCGCCCTGGCCGTCGTCGCCGGTGATGGTGACGGTCTGGCTCTGGGTGGGGCCGTCGCTCGTGAGGAAGCTCCACGACCAGGTACCGTCGCCGTTGTTGACCACGGTGCCCACGGAGGCGCTCAGGGTCACGGTATCGCCTTCCGGATCGTTTACCGTGCCGCTGTTGGCTGCGGTCTGGCCTTCGTTTACGGTGACGCTCGCCTGATCGGAAGTGAGAACCGGCGGCGCGTTCTCCATCTCAACGGCGCCGATGTCGCAGACGCCGCGCTGAGGGCGCGTCACTCCACGCTGGTCCGCCGCCGGGCAGGTGGCGTTGCCGCCCGCATCGAGCGCCGGGCTGCCGGCGAGCAGGGCGTAGGTGTCCGTCGGGCCACCGTTGTTGGCCAGCGGCCCGAGGAGCGGGTTGGCTCCTGGCAGGTCCCCCGGGCCGGTCAGTTGGCAGGTGTTGTCGCTGTCCAGGTTGTGATCGGTGACAATACTCGCGCTGCTGAGAAAGCAATCCACTCCCACGTTTCCGGCGATGACGTTGTTGCTGAGAGTGATCTGATTGCCGCTGATGCGGATTCCACCTATAATAGACGTTCCCTGATTAGCCGTGATCGTGTTGTTGATCAGGCTCCACTGGGTGGCGACGGGACCGCTGCCAAAGCTCAGTGCGCCCCCAACCCCGGCAGTGTTGCCGCTGAACGTGCTGTTGACGATAGATCCTCTCGCTTGGTTGGAGGAGATCGCGCCACCGGCTGAGTTGGCGCCTGCACTGTTGTTGCTGAACGTGCTGTCCTCGATGGTCAAGTCGACGAGTTGCAGGTCAATGGCTCCGCCCTGGAAACGGGTCTGGTTATTGGCGAACGTACAGCGGCGGATGGTAAGCGCCAACAGAGCCGGTGGAGTGAAGCTGACGGCTGCGAGAGCGGCGCCGGAATTGCTCTTGCCGTTGACCAGAGACAGGTCGGAGAAGCTCGATGTTGACGATCCCCAAAAAGATGAAGCTCGAGCTGCTCGCGTTGCCGTCAATGATGGTTGTCCGGGCTCCGGCGCCCGCCAGTGTCAGATCCTTCTGGATGAGCATAAACCCCAAAGTGAGGACGTAGTGGCCGGCCGGGATCTGGACAGTGTCGCCGGGGGCGGCGGTGGCCACGGCATCGCGCAACGAGCAGGAGCTGGCGCAGCTTCCGAGGGCCTGATCGGTGGTGGTGTCGACGACCACGGTCGCCGCGGAGGCCGGAGCCGCGGTCACGCCGAGGGCCAGCACCAGCGCAGCCGCCAGAGAGCCACTAGCTCCAAGCTTGCATCCCTTACTGATAAGCTCTTTTAGATATCTCATTTACATCCTTCCCAAAATCGGACGAGCCGATACTTTCCCGTGCCCGATCTCGCACCTCGCGGATCGGTACCCGGCATCTCGGTCTGGCTCTTCGACAGAGTTCCGTCAAAGAGTAGCGTCTTGAAGCTCTCGTGTATATCCTCTCTAGGGAGGATTCTTAGGGGCTCGGCATCCTCTCTAGGGAGGATGGACCTTGGAAGGATTAGTGCAGATATCCCAAAGCCCGGAGCTGGCGGCGGACCTCTGGATCCATGACGCCCTCGCGGGCCTCGAGATTCCCTTTTCGCGGCAGCTCTTCGGCCTTGATTCTTGACGCGAAGTATCCCGATCGCACAGAACGATTCCCGGAAAGATCCGCCTTTTCCCGTGGATCGGCGCCCCGGTCATAGAGGGAACGGTCGAAGCCGGGGGTGCGCTGTTCGATCAACCGCCACGCGGGCGTGGTGACGGAGGCTGCCTGGACGCCGTATTCGTCGAGCCAGGAGAAGGCCTCCTCCACGTCCTTGGCCTTCGCTCCGGTCATCGACGGCAGAAGGCTCCGCCCTTCGACGGCGGAGGGAACGGCGATTCCAAGCGCGTCGAGAATCGTCGGCACCACGTCCGCATGCTGGGCCTGGCGATCCACCGCCCGACCATTCCCCATGCCCGGGATGCGAACGATCAGAGGGACGTCCAGCATCTCGGTATGCAAGGTTTTCCCATGCTCCCAACCGCCATGATCGAAAAACTCTTCGCCGTGATCGGAGACGAAGACGACGAGGGTGTCCTGCCAGAGCCCGCGCTGCCGGAGAAGATCGATCAGATCGCCAAAGGCGGCGTCGTTGGCGGCGATCTCGGCGTCGTAAAGAGCCAGAAGGTCGCGGCGCAGCCCGGGGGAGGCGGGAACCCTCCCCTCTTCGAGCTGGTGGAGGAACTTCATGCGGGTCAGGGCCTCATTGCGCACCTGGGGAGCGAAGCGCCGGCGGAACGGCTCCGGCGGCACGTAGGGAGCGTGGGGCTCGACGGTATGGAGATAGAGGAAGAAAGGCGCGTCCTTTTTCCACTCCTTCTCCAGCCACTCGGCGGCACGGGCGTTCACGTCCGTCGCGGCGCTGCGCCGGCGGCCGAGCAGCTCGTAGGTGTCGAAGCCCTGGCCGAAACCGAAGCTGCGCGCCACGTTGCCGTTGGTGACGAAGCCCGCGGTGCGGTAGCCGTGATCCTTGAGAGCCTCGGCCAGGGTGACGGCTTCGGGAGCGAGGGCGTGCTTCTTGCGGTTGACACCATGGGTCCGGGGCAGGAGGCCGGTGAGGATCGTGGCGACCGAAGGGCGAGTCCAGGGCGACTGGGCCACCGTGTTCCGGAACAAGGTGGCCTCGCGGGCGAAGGCGTCGATCCGCGGGGAGACCGGCTTGCCGTAGCCGTAGCAGCCCAGGTGGTCGGCCCGCAGGGTATCCACGAGGTAAACGATCACATTTTTCGGCCTGCCGGAATCAGCGGAACGCGATACCCCGGGAGCTGCTTGCTTTGGAACGGCGGGAGCTTGGGCAGGTACCTGAAGAACGGGGCGGCGAAACACAAGGCCACCGCCGGCCGGCCCGCCGGGTTTACCGGGTTCGGCGGGTACGGCGGCCAGGGAGATGCGAACGAGCTCCGCCTTCTCCACCTCGACTTTGGCCGGGCCTCCCTTGGTGCTGAAACGGACGCCGTCGTCCTCGCCCGCCTCATCGGTCCGCGAAGCCACCCACAGCTCGCCGGGTCGGCCGTCGCGGGAGCGCAGATCGCTCCAGGACAGCACCCCACCGTCCGGCACGCGTATATAGGCGGTGATGCGCCAACCGAAAGGAATAGAAAGCTGGTCTCCCGCGGCCCGCACCCTCCCCTGCTCGTCCACGCCGGTCTCGAAGCGAAGGAGATCCCAGGCCACGGCGAGGCGGCGGCGGTCGTCCACCTTGCCTCCGCTCTCCTGCCAGGGCGAGCGCGTCCAGGCATAGCGCAGGACGAGGCGGTTGGTCCCTGCCCGCAGAAGGCGTTCCGGCAGAAGGACTCGTTGATCCCGATTGCCCGTGTCAACTTGAATCCGGCCCGCCTCCTTGCCGTTCAGCACGAGGGAGACGCTCTGCGGCGGCGCGCCGGGCGCCGGGTAGGGCTCTCCCCGAAGAGTCAGGGGGACCTCGCGGGGTGCCGCCAGGAAAAACTCGATGACGGATTCCGGGCCGTCGCTCCACACGAACGTCCGGCTGCCGTCAACCTCGTCCCGGGACCACCCTTCGCGGAGCCACGGCCGCGCGCCGGGAGCACCCACGTCCACGAGCCCGGGCTCCCGCTCGATCTCGGCGGAGCCGAGGTGAGCCGACAAATCGAGAACAGTTTCGAAGGGACCTTCGAGCCGGGCCTCCTTACCGCAGCCGGCCGGAAGCAGGCAAAACGCGAGCAGACAGACGAGGAGCGGGAGGCGGCGCATGAGGGGGAGCGCCAGTGTAGCAGAGCCTCCGCCGGACCTATTGGGAGGGTGATTTGGGGGGTGCCAGAGCGGATTCCACGGCCTGCTTGAGGAGGCCGAACTGGACGGGCTTGGTGAGATAGCTGGTGAAGCCGGCGGCGAGCACGCGCTCGCGGTCCTCGCGCATGGCGAAGGCGGTCAAGGCGATGGCGGGCAGGTTGGCGAAACGGGGCTCCCGGCGCGCACGGGCCAGGGTGGCGAAGCCGTCGAGCAGGGGCATCTGGATGTCGAGGACCATTAAGTCGAAGGGCTTGTCGAAGGGCCCGTCGAGGAGGGCGGTGATGGCCTCCTGGCCGTTGTGCGTCACCTTCACCTCGTAGCCCCAGGCCGTCAGCAGCTCGTTGAGCAGCACGGCGCTCGCGAGGTCGTCTTCCGCGACCAGGATCCGCCGGCTCACGAAACACCTCTCCAGGGTGGCTCCGACACGGCCCATCCGCTCAGGGTCTGCTCGAGCTCCCGTGCAAAGCCTTCCCGCCAGTCTCCGTCCTCGGCCAACAGCAGGCGGGTGGGCCCATCCAGAAGCTGGGGCTCGGCCAGGCTGACGCTCTCGCTCGCCAGGGCAAGCACCGGGAGGTTGGCCGTGGCGGGCGTGGAACGCAGGCGCAGCAGGGTCTGGTACCCCTCCAGGTCAGGCAGCCGCAGGCTCAACACCATGGCGAAGGGGAGAATGCGCAGGGCGGTCTGGAGGGCTTCCCGGCCGCCCGACACCACCACCGGCCGGTAGCCGGCGGCGAGGGTGGCCTCGGTCAGCCGGCGCTGCCGTTCCGGCTGGTGATCCACGATCAGGATGGCCCGGGGAGAGCCGAGGGGCGGCACGCGGCGGCGGACGGCCTGGAGCAGGAGAGCGCCATCCACCGGTTGCAGCAGGCAGCCGCTGGCCCCCGCGAGAAAGGCGGCGCGCTTGCCGGTTTCCGGCGGAGTCAACGCCAGGACCGAGGCCACGGAACCCGGCGCCAGCCGCGCGAGGTCGCGCAGCACCGTCCAGCCCTTTCCGGGTGTTCTGCCGCCGAGGTCGAGAATAATCAGACGCGGCCCGAGCTCGGAGACCCTTCGGAGCACCTCCCCGTCGTAGCCCGCGGCGCGGACGTCGTACTGTTCGGCTTCGAGCGCCGCGGTCCAGCCGGCGCGGGCCTCCTCGTCGTCGCTGACCAGGAGGATCAGCGGCATGACACTGCTGGCGCGCGGGAGCCGGAGCACCACGGGGCCGGTCGGCGGGCAGAGCAGGCCTTCCCGGTCCGGCAGCATGAAGGTGAACCGGCTGCCGCCGCCGCCGTCGTCCTCGAGGTTGTCGGCCCACACCCTGCCGCCGTGCTGCTCCACCAGGCGGCGGACGATGGCGAGCCCCAACCCCGTCCCCTCTTTGGGAGAGCCGACCGGGCCGGCCAGTTGCTGGAACTCGTCGAAAATCGCCTCATGCTGGCCGGGTGCGACGCCAATCCCCGTGTCGCTCACCGAGACCAGGACGAAACCCTCCTCCCTTTCCGCCACCACCCGGATGACGCCGCCCGCGGGCGTGAACTTGACGGCGTTGCTGAGCAGGTTGAAGAGAATCTGCTTGAAGCGGAGCCGGTCGGCGAAGACGGCCAGGTCGGCGGGAACCTCCTGCTCCAGGGTGATCTCCTTGCGCGCCGCGAGAGGGCCGACGGTCGAGGTGACCTCCGGCAGGACGGCCGAAACGTGGAAGGTTTCGGGCTCCAGCTTCAGCCGACCGGCTTCGATCTTCGACAGGTCCAGCACGTCGTCGATCAGCCGCAGCAGGTGCTCGGCGCCATTGCGCACGAAGGAAAGGTAGCTGTGCTGCTTGGGCGTCAGCGGCTCGGCGTTCTCTTCCGCGAGGAGGTCGGAGAAACCCATGACGGCGTTGAGCGGCGTGCGCAGCTCGTGGCTCATGGTGGCCAGGAACTCGCTCTTGAGGTGGTTGGCCCGCTCGGCCTCCCGGCGGCGCAGCTCCAGCTCCAGGTTCTGGCGCTGGATCTGGTCGAGGTAGGCCTGGCGGTCGGCCTCCAGGGCCTTGCTGCGGGTGACGTCGCGGAAGAATCCCTGGCAGGCCATGAAACGGCCGTCTTCGAAAATGGCGCTGAGCGAGCCCTCGACGGGCACCTCGCGGCCTTCCTTGGCGACGAAGACGGTCTCCACCTGCCGTACGGCCTCACCGCCCTGCAGGCGCTCGAAAACCGAAAAGCAATGGTCCACCTCGCGCGGGGCCAGAAGCTCAGCCAGCGACATGCCGCGGGCCTCTTCGGCCGTATAGCCGAGCGTGGTGGCCCACTGTGGATTGACGTACTCCAGGCGGCCCTCGGCGTTGACGCTCTGGATCAGGTCGCCCGAGGCGTCCAGGAGCTGGCGGTACCGCCGTTCGCTGGCGGCCAGCGCGTCCCGGGCCCGGCGGGAGTCGGTGACGTCGATGGCGAAGCCCAGCACCTCGGGCGGGCCACCCTCGATGTCCTGGAGCACGTTGCGGTACATCCAGATCCGCTCCTCACCCTGGCGGGTGACCACCCGCATCATGCCCTTGGCCGTGTCGCCCCGGCGAACGCGCTCGAGGTAGGCGGGAAAATCGCCGCGAACCTCCGGCGCCAGGCCTTCGGCGAGGCTGCGGCCGACCAGATGCTCCGCCTTGTAGCCCAGGGCGCGGGCCGTCGCCGGGTTGACACCCAGGATTCGCCCGTCGAGATCGTGGCGGCACAGGAAACCCAGTCCGTTCTCCACCATACTGCGGTAGCGGGCCTCGCTCTGCCGCAGCGCCCGCTCGGCGTCGAGGCGCGGGGTGATGTCGAACCCCACACCTTCGAGGATCTCGCCGCCATCGGGAGAGCTGGTGAGGGAGACGCTGCCCAGGACGATGATCGGCGTGCCGTCGCGCCGGCGCAGCCGGATCTCCACGTCCTCGAACCGCTTGGAATGGCGCAGCTGGTCGAGGAGAATGGCACGGTCCGGGCGGGAGGCGTAGTGGAAAGGCGTGGGAGTGGCCAGGGCCTCCTCGCGGCTGGCGAAGCCGAGCATCCGCACGAAGCTTTCGTTGCAGTCCAACAGCCGGCCGGCCACGGTGCTCACGAAGGCCGCCGCCGGGTTGCGCTCGAAGAACCTGCGGAAGCTCTCCTCCACCCGGGTGCGGGCCTGCTCGGCCTCCCGGCGGGCCGTGACGTCTACGAGCGATCCCGCGATGCCGTCGCCTTCGGGCCAGGCCGAGCCGTCGACGAACACTGGACGCCCGCTCCTGGCCTCGAGGGTCAGCTCGAATCGGGGCACCGTTTCTCCGCGAAGAACCCGCCCCTCCACCCGGCGCCAGGCCGCGGCCTGGCCCTCCGCCAGCAGATCCGGCAACCGGAGCCGCAACAGCTCGGCCGCCGGGATTCCGAAAGTCTGCGACCAGCGGGAGCTCAGGCGCGCAAACCGCCCTTCCCCGTCGAGAGCGAACGTGAAGAGCGGCAGCTCGTCGCTGCCCATCGTCCGGCCGGCGGCCTCCACGAGGCCCTGGAGGCTCGCGGACCCGGCTCTCCTGCTCCACCGCCTCCCGGCGCCAGCGGCGGCTTTGCCAGGCCGCCCGTGCCGCGAAGGCGCCGAGGAGGAGGAACGCCAGAGCCACCCCGGCCAGCGCCCAGCCGAGGCCCGTCATGCGCGCAGTCCAGAAGCGGCCGGAGTTGGAGTTATACTGACTCCCTTGGAATACGCTCCCTTGGAATACGCTCCCTTGGAATACGCTCCCTTGGAATACGCTGTTCGCCGCCAGCTCCGTCCGGTGAGCCCATGAGCTTCAGCGTCCTTGCCGTCGACGACGATCCGGCGACCCTTCTGGTCGTCGAGCGCTCTCTCGCGCAGGCCGGCTTCGAGGTGTGGACCGCCCGCTCGGGGGAGCAGGCCCTGGAGATCCTCCGCCGCCGGGGCGTACCGCACCTGCTCGTGGCCGATCTCCTCATGCCCGGCATGGGCGGGCTTGAGCTCTGCCGCCAGGTCAAGGACTGGAGCGACATCCCGATCATCGTCCTGACCTCCGTGGGCGCCCAGGATACGCTGATCAGCGCCATCGAGCGTTTCGCCGACGACTACGTCGTCAAGCCCTTCAGCCCTCGCGAGCTGTCGGCCCGGGTGCGGCGGGTGCTGCGGCGCGTCAGCGACTTCGCCTACACCCTGGAAAACGTCACCCGCGTGGACGGCTACCTGAGCATCGACTTCGCGCACCAGCGCGCCATGGTCGGCGAGCGCCAGGTCGAGCTCAGCCCCACCGAAAGCAAGCTGCTCTACCTGCTCATGAAGGGTGCGGGCCGGCCGCAATCGAGCGCTCATCTCATCGACCGCGTGTGGCCCAACGAGGACGCCGTCGAGGACACGCTGCGGGTCCACATCCACCGGCTGCGGCGCAAGATCGAGCCCCAGCCGGCACGCCCCCGCTACGTTCGCACCGAGCGGGGGGTCGGCTATTCCTTCCCCCCTCCCGACAACGGGCCCGGCCCCGTTTCCTGAACCCAGCCTCATGCCAGCCCCGTTCGCCTTTTGTTTGATGGCCCCATCGTAGCCGGGCCGTATTACAAACTTCATTACGGCGGGTGTAATACACATTGTAAGGCGCCGGGAGCAAGATCTGACGGCTGTGACCAGGATCTTAGTCATCGACGACGAGCCGGACGCGCGCACCACCCTGGCCGCGGTGCTCGTCCAGGCGAGCTACCAGGTGCTGACCGCCGAGCATGGCGGCGCGGGTCTCGACCTCTACCGCCGGCACGGTGCCGACCTGGTCATCACCGACATGTTGATGCCCGAAAAAGACGGGCTCGAAACCATTCAGGCCATGCTCCGGCTCGATCCCACGGCAAAGATCATCGCCGTCTCGGGCGGCGGCGGCCCTTTCCTGGCCATGGCCGGCGGCATGGGCGCCCTGCGGACGCTCACCAAGCCGTTCACCCCCGCCGACCTGCTCCAGGCGGTGGGCGAGGTGCTCGCCGCCTGATGGATCCGCTGGCTGCCGGGCTCGACCCCGCGACCGTGCAGCACCTGCGTGAGCTCGGAGGCGAGGCCTTCGTCGAACGTCTCGTGGGCCTGCTCCTCGAACAGGGTTCCCTGCACGTGGCAACCATCGCCGAGGCCGCGCGGACGGGCGACGCGGACGGTTCGCGCCGGGCGGCCCATACCCTCCGCTCCACCGCGGGCACCGTGGGCGCCCTGGACCTGCTCGCCGCGGCGGAGCACGTGGAAACTCTCGCCGCCGCAGCCGCCGGACCCGAGGAGATCGCCGCCGCAGCCGCAGCCCTGGAAGCCGAATGGACCGGCCTGAAACAGCGTCTGGCCTGACGCCTGGCCCGTAACGTCAGCCGCCGGCCGCCACCGCTCCTTGCGGTCTGCCTGCCGCCGACGCGGACACTGCGGGCACCACCGCCACCGGCCGCCGCTCGCCGATCTGCTGGCGCCACATCGCGTAGTACGAGCCCCTTCTGCTCCAGCAGCTCGTCGTGGCGGCCGGACTCGACGATCCGGCCGCGCTCGAGCACGTAGATGCGGTCGGCGTGCATGATCGTCGACAGGCGGTGCGCGATGAGGATCGTGATCACGTCCTGGCTCGAGGCCACCTCGCGGATGGTCTCGCGTGATCTCCTCCTCGGTCAGCGAGTCGAGCGACGAGGTCGCCTCGTCGAAGACGAGCAGGTGCGGCCGGCGCAGCAGCGCCCGGGCGATCGACAGCCGCTGCTTCTCGCCGCCCGAGACCTTGACGCCGCCCTCGCCGATCACCGTGTCGAGCCCGCGGTCGGCGCGCGCCAGCAGGCTGTCGCAGGCCGCCTTCTGCAGCACCTCGAGGCACTCCGCGTCGGTGGCGTCCGGGTTGACGAACAGCAGGTTCTCGCGGATCGTGCCCGAGAAGAGCTGCGTGTCCTGGGTGACGAAGCCGATCTGCGCGCGCAGCTCGTCCAGGTCGATCTCCGTGCCCGCCTGTGCCGTTGTAGAGGATGCGCCCGCTCTGCGGCGGGTAGAGGCCGACCAGCAGCTTCACGAGCGTCGTCTTGCCCGCGCCCGACGGCCCGACGAAGGCGATCGTCTCGCCGCGCTCGACCTGGAACGAGATGTCGCGAGAGCGCCGGGGACGACGCGGTCTGGTGCTGGAAGCTCGACGTCCTCGAAGGCCAGGGCGCGCAGCTCGCCCAGCGGCACGGGATTGGCCGGCTTCGGCTCCTTCGGCATGTCGAGGATCGTCCTGGAAGTTCTCGAGCGACGCCTCGGTCTCGCGGTAGATGTTGATGACGTTGCCGAGCTCCTGCAGCGGGCCGAAGATGAAGAACGAGTAGATGAAGAGCGAGAAGAACTGGCCGACCGTGATCTGCCGCGTGAAGATCAGGTAGAGCATCAGGAACAGGATGCTCGTGCGCAGCGCGTTGACCAGCGTGCCCTGGATGAAGCTCAGGCCGCAGATGTAGCGGACCTTCTTCAGCTCCAGCTTCAGGATCTTGCCGGTGGTCGCGTTGAGCCGGTCGATCTCCTGGCTGCGCCAGGCCCAGGCTCTTGACCAGCTCGATGTTGCGCAGCGACTCGGTGGTCGAGCCGGCCAGCGCCGTGGTCTCGGCGACGATCACCTTCTGGATCTTCTTGATCCGCTTGCGCAGCACCGAGCTGAGGATGCCGAGCAGCGGGCACGGTCAGGAAGATAGACCGGCGCGATGAGCCAGTGCACGCGTGAAGGCGTAGATCATCACGAAGACGATGCCGACGAGCGACGTGAACAGCATGTTGATGGCGATGGCGATCAGCTTCTCGACGTCGCGTGCGCACCTTCTGGAGCTTGCCCAGCGTCTCGCCGCTGCGCTGGTCCTCGAACACCGAGTAGGGCAGCTCGAGCGAGTGCGCGGATGCCGTCCGAGTAGAGCTCGCGCGCCCAGCCGCTGGGTGATGACGTTGATGAAGTAGTCCTGGAAGTTCTTGGCCACCCGCGAGACGAACGCCACGCCCACGGCCGCGGCCAGCAGCAGGCTGACGCCGCGGAAGAACTGCTCGGTCGTGTACTCGCTGAAGCGGGTCGCGTACTCGTCGATGACGTGGCGGAAGATCAGCGGGTCGAGCAGCGAGAAGACCTGGTTGATCGCCGCCAGCACCAGGGCCAGGGCCACCAGGCCCCAGTAGCGGCGGAGGTAGGAGTAGAGGAGCTTCATGGGCTCTATGGTATGCCAGTCCTAAGTGTATTCTGTAGAGGAGGAAGACGATGGACCCAACAGACCGATCCTTCAAAAACCAAGAACAGTCATCGAGTAGAACGTGGAGCCAGAAGTTCCTAGATCTTGCGGGATCGGCACCGGACTTTCCCTATCCTGAGCTTCCACTCGTCGCCAGAAATCGCACTATCGGGGAGAAGAACCGAAGCGTCGCTCCGCAGCCCAGGAGCCATTTGCCGCCAACGAGGTCAAGCTTCTGCTCAATGCCTTGGCCTATAACCTGGCCCACGCTGTGCGTTGCTTGCTGGAGAAAGGGACCGGACAGGGTTGGAGTCTGAGCCGCGTCTTGGAGCGAGTTTTACGGGTGGCAGCTCGCGTTCTGGTTCATGCCCGCCGAGTTGTGGTGGTGATCCCTTGCCGGTCGGCCATTGAATGGCGCCAGCTCTGGGCGGCCCTCGGTCAGCTCTGCTGGCTGGCCCCTCCGCGACGCGCCTGACTTGCGCCTCAGATCCCACCGCTTCTCGCTGCCTGGATCGCCTAAGCCCCCCCTAGCCTCCCCCTGGCCAGCCCGCCCCCTCCCAGGGGGAGGAAATCTCCGCACAACCTACGATTCCGCGGAAACCATCGGGGGAGAGTGAAGACTCTCACCCTTCCCTCATTGAGGGGCCGGGGAGGTGAGGGCTTCTACAGCTGGCCGCTCAGCAGATAACACATCCGGTCGAACGCCCGGTGCCAGACGTGGTACTTCTGGTCCCAGGCCTTGGCCTTCAGCTCCGTGCAGTCCTTCAGGTCGTCCTCGAAGGCCGCCTTGAGCTCGGCGGCGATCCCCTTGTCGACGATGCCCACGCCGGCTTCTTCGTTGATGTCGAAGGAGCGGTCGTCGAGGTTCGTGGAGCCCACGTGGGACCACATGCCGTCGATGATCATGATCTTCTGGTGGATCATGGTGCGCTGGAAGCAGAAGATCCGCACGCCGGCGTTGAGCATTTCGCTGAAGTGGCGGTGGCCGGCGTGGCTGACCATGGGGCTGTCGGTGATGTCGCCGGGCACCATGATCTTGACCTCGACACCCCTTTGCACCGTGCGCTTGAGGAGCGAGACGGTCTCCGGGTCCGCGATGAAGTAGGGGTTCTGGATGATCAATTCCTTCTGCGCGGAGGCGATCGAGATCTTGAACATCAGCTCGAGGTCGGAAACGCCGCCCAGGGGAGCGCCCGCGAGGACGTGCATCGTGAGGTTCCCCGCCTTTTCGAGCGGCGGGAAGTACTTCTCCCCCACCAGCACCTCGCCCGTCTCCTCGATCCAGTGCTGGGTGAAGACGGACTGCACGGCGTTGACCACCGGCCCGCAGAGGCGGACGCCGGTGTCGCGCCAGTGCTCCTTGTCCTGGCCGTTGCCCGTCCAGAGACGCGAGATGCCGTGCCCCATGACGAACGCTTCCTTGCCGTCGAAAACGGCGACCTTGCGGTGTGTGCGCTTGTTGAGCTGCCCGAGATCGATCAGGCGGAGCGGGTGGTAGCGGGTGAATTTCACCCCAGCATCCTTCATGAGGTCGCGGAGGTACTTCTTCATCTTCATGCCGCCCATGGCGTCCACCATGAGCCGCACCTCCACCCCCTCGCGGGCCCGCTTGGCCAGGGCCTCTGAGATCTCGTCACAGATCCCGCCGGACCACCAGACGTAGGTCTCGAAGTGGATCGTCTCCTTGGCATTGGCGATCGATTCGAGGAAGACGGGAAAGAAACCGTCGCCGTTCTGCAGGATCTCAGCCGTGTTCCCTTCCAAGAGGACGGCCTTGGTCATGCCGGCGATCGACGGCAGAGCCTCCTCGAAGGAGTCGATGTCGGGGATCTCGACGTGGAAATCCCGCTCGCGCAGGTTGGTCCACAGCATGGTCGCCACGATGGCGAACGCAAGGATCATGGAAACAAAAACCCAGATGGGAATCGTTATCATGGTTCTTTTAGAGTTGTTCGTTGATGGTGTAGGAGAAGCTGTCTTGCAGCTTGTGCCAGGCGGAGCGCTGGTCCCAGGTCTCGAGATCGACTCGCGTGCAATCCTCGAGATCCTCTTCGAAGGCAGTCTTGAGCTGCTCGGTGATGGCGCGATCGATCATGCCGACGGTGGCCTCGTCGTTGATGTCCAGCGACCGGTCGTCGAAGTTGGCGGAGCCCACCTGCGACCAGATGCCGTCGATCATCATGACTTTCTGGTGGTTGAGGGTCTTCTGGTACTCGTAGATCTCGACTCCGCCCCGCACCAGCTGCTCGAACTGGGCGTGGCCGGCGTGGCGCACCACCGAGCTGTCGGTGACCTTGCCGGGGACCATGACCCGTACCCGGACTCCCCGCTTGACGGCGCGGACGAGGAGGTCCACCAGCTCCTGGTCCGGAATGAAATAAGGGTTCTGGATGATCAATTCTTTCTGCGCGCTGGCGATCGCCATCTTGTAGAGCAGCTCCAGCCGGGCCACGCCGCCGTTGGGCGAGCTGGCCGTCAGGTGGGCGCGCACGGGGCCGGCTGCTTCCAGGTGAGGGAAGTACTTGTCCCCGGCCAGCACCTCGGCCGTCATCTCCATCCAGTTCTCGGCGAAGGTGCCCTGGACGGAGTTGACGATCGGCCCCTGTAGGCGCACGCCGGTGTCGCGCCAGTGCTCGCCGTCCTGGGCATGACCCGTCCATTCCTGGGCCATGCCATGGCCGAAGACGTAGGCCACCTTGCCGTCGAAAATCGCCACCTTGCGGTGGGTGCGGTTGTTGATCAATCCCACGTCCCGCAGGCGGATCGGGTGGTAGTGGGAGATCTTCACCCCGGCCTTCTCCATCTGCTCGAACAGCTCGTCGTCCCCCTTGCTGGAGCCGGTGGCGTCGAGCGTCATCCGCACCTCCACCCCCTGGCGGGCTTTCTCGGCCAGGGTCCGGGCGAGGCGGTCGCAGATCTCCCCTTTCCACCAGACGTAGGTCTCGAAGTGGATGCTCTCTTTGGCGCGGGCGATGTCTTCGAAAAAAGGTGGAAAGAACCCGTCTCCGTTCTGCAAAACCTCCACCGCGTTGCCGTCCAGAACCGGCGCTCCCGTGAGATTGGACAGGGACGGCACGGCTTCTTCAAAGCCCTTGAAATCGGGCACGCGGACGTGGGATTCGCGCTCCCGCTGGGTGGACCAGATGAACAGGAACAGAACCACGATGATCAGCACATAGAGGATCGCCGCCCCCTGGGAAATCTCGAAAATCACCCGCTTGCGGCCCGTTCCTTGACGGTCCTTGCGCGAGCGGTCAGGGGGCTTGTTCCTCGTTTTGTCTTTCTTCAGCGGTGCGCTCATGACCTGTTTCCACTCCCTCCTCTCGGCTCAGCTCGACCACCACGGGCCAGTGGTCGGAAGGCCCCGTTCGTAAAACCCGATAGGAGGTCGTCGTCCACCCCGGACCGGCAAAAACGTAATCGATCCGCTGGCGCATGTAGCGATGGGTACAGGCGGCTTCCTCACCGCACATCCGGAACAGCTCCGCAGCCATCAGGGTCCCGATCTCGGGAGCCCCGGGAGGAGCGTTCAGATCCCCTGCCAGGACGAAGGGCCCGCCCGCCTGCCGGAGCCGCTCGACAAGCCCATCGATTTGCACGCTCCGTGCCGACCGCCCCCACCGCCCCCAGGCCGCGAGGTGGGTGACGTAGAAGTCGACCTCGTTGCTGCGAATCGAGAGGCGGGTTTGGAGCAATGTGCGGGGCTCGCCGGGGCCGGGAAGGAGGTGGATTCTGGAGTCGAGCACCTCGCCGCTCGTGAGCACGGCGTTGCCGAATTCCCCCTGCCCGGGAGAGAAGCTCTTGCCGAACCGCATCTCCAGGCCGGTCAGGCGGGCCAGCGTCTCGGCCTGGTCTTCGAGCCGGGATAGCCGGGTCTCACGGTGGACTTCCTGAAGCCCCACCACGTCCGGCCCGGCTTCGGAGAGGGTCCGCGCGATCCCCTCCAGGTGTTTGCGGGACCAGCGGGCAGCGTGGCCGCCCATGTTGTAGGACATGACCTTGAGGCGGAAGCCGGGCATGCCGGCGGAGGATTGCGAAAGGTGTGCCGGGGGCGCCTCTGGAGACGCCCCGGGGCCCCGGCTTCCCTTTTTCCCTTTTCTACGCCACCCTCACGGCAGGAACCCCTGGCGGTCCTGGAGGCCGCTCAGGCTGCCGGAGTCCGCCGGTACGGCGGGCAGGTCGTAGACGTTGGTCGTCCCGCTGCTGATCTGCTGGACCTCCACCACCACCCGCGCGGGGGTGAAGCGCACGATGGTCGGCCAGAGGAAGCCGTTGGGGCGCGGGCCGATGACCCGCACGAAGGCCTCCGACCGGCCGGCCAGGGCGCCGCTCACGCAGAGCGTCTCGGGGAGGCAGGCGTCTTCCTTGCGGCCCAGAATGAACTGGTCCCCCTGATAAATCTTCAGGCGGAAGCGGAAATCCGGGAAGGCCGGCGTGGTGAGGAAGCCTTCCCCACCGCTCGAAGTGTCGTCGTCGGTGATGGTGAGCGTGGCGTTCCTCAGGTTGGCGTCGAGAGCGGCGCCGCCCGTGGGGTTCGAGAGCGTGAGCAGCACCGTCTCGTTCGCCTCGTCCGCGTTGTCGTTCTGGATCGGTACGCTGAACGTCTTCGGGGAGTCGTTGTTGTCGGCCCAGTTGAGGGTGCCGGAGACGGCGGTGAAGTCCTGCCCCGCCGTGGCCGTGCCGGACGCGGCGGCGTACTGCACGGAGACCGCGCCGTCGTCGCCGTTGACCCTCTGGACGGTGACGGTGGCCGATCCGCCGGCCTCGCCCTCGGAGTAGGAAGAGAGGCTGAAACGGAGCGTCCCCGCCTGCCCACCGTTTCCGGAGCCGAGGACGACGACCTCGCCATACATACCCAGGCCCGGCCGGCCGTGGATCGTGCAGTAGTAGCCCTCCGTGCCCGGCGCCGCGAAGGTGTGGGAGAAGGTCCAGGCCGCGGGTGAGGGACTGTTGAAGTAGCTGTTGTCATCGGCGTGGACGTCGTGGCTCCCTCCCGCATTCGTCCACACCACCGTGTCGCCGGCCATGATGGTGAGGGTCTGCGGATGGAAAGCGAGGCCGGGGCCCACCGTCACCGTGTGGGTGGCGGCGCGCGCGGAAGCCGCGAGGAGAACAGAGAGGGCAAAGGTCCGGGCGGCGGCCTTCAGCGGACGGTGGTACGGCATGGGATCTTCTCCTTGGGGAGCCGGCCCGGCTCCAGTGAGGTGCTGGCAGATTCTGAACCCTTTTCCACCGTTCGGGCACATGCTGGTCAGCATGCCACCGGACGACGAGCCCACATCTAGGCCATAATCTCCTCCGCCGTCCGCGACTCTCCGCGGACCGGCAGGAGGCTAGGGATGGAAATTCGGGGCCGGCGGATGCAGATGGGCAAGCGGTACCACAAGCCGGGGACCTCGCCAGGGACCCTGCGCGCGCCCGAAGACGGGGATACCGGTCCGGTCAAGGTCACGATCATCGACTACGGCCCGGACTGCTTCGAGGAGCGGCAGGTCGCGGAGGTCGAGGAGTGCTTCCCCTACCGCGACAAGCCGACGGTGACCTGGATCAACGTCGAAGGGCTCTCCGACATCGGCCTGATCGAAAAGCTCGGCCAGCATTTCGGCCTCCACCCCCTCACCCTGGAAGACGTCCTCAACTGCGGCCAGCGCCCGAAGCTGGAGGACTACGGCAGCTATCACTTCATGGTGATGAAGTCGCTGTACTTCCGGGAGGAGGAGCTGGAGATCGAACAGATCAGCTTCTTCCTCTCCGGCACCTATGTGATCACCTTCCAGCAGGTGCCGGGCGATTCCTTCGAGGCCGTACGCGAGCGCATCCGCCAGGGCAAAGGGCAGATCCGCAAGATGGGTCCCGACTATCTCCTCTACGCGCTGGTCGACGCCCTGGTGGACGAGTTTTTTCCCGTGCTCGAAAGCTACGGCGAGCGGGTCGAAGAGCTGGAAGACGAGGTGATCGACAAGCCGACCCCCGAGATCCTCAACGAGATCCACCGCATCAAACGCGAGCTCCTGCTGGTGCGGCGGACGGCCTGGCCCGAGCGCGAGGTGATCAACGCGCTCCAGCGGGAAGACACGTATCTCGTAAAACCCGAGACCCGGGTGTTCCTGCGGGATTGTTACGATCACACCATCCAGGTGATCGACATGGTGGAGACCTATCGCGATCTGGCGTCGGGTCTGCTGGAGGTCTATCTTTCCAGCGCCAGCAACCGTTTGAACGAGGTCATGAAGGTGCTCACCATCATCTCGACCATTTTCATCCCCTTGAATTTCATTGCCGGCGTCTACGGTATGAACTTCAGCCCCGAGGCGAGCCCTCTCAACATGCCGGAGCTCAACTGGTTCTTCGGCTATCCCATGGCCCTGGGGATCATGGTGACGGTGGGGGTCTCGCTGGTCATCTATTTCCGCCGGAAGGGGTGGTTCTAGGGATCAGCAGGCGGGGAAGACAGGGCGGGCAGAAGCGATGGTAGTCCTATAATATTGGCCGAGCCGAGCCGACCCATGCCGAGAAAAGTCCGAGAGCTTGTCCGGGATCTGCTGAATGCCGATTTCCAGGAGACCGGCGGGGGGAAAGGCTCCCACCGCAAGTTCACGCATGCCCAATATGCAGGCGCGGTCACCCTCAGCGGGAATCCTGGAGACGACGCGAAGCCTTATCAGGAGAGGCAGGTCAAGCGAGCCATCGAGGAGGTCCAGGAATGAAACTTGGCGACCAGTACCACAAGTGGGTTGAATGGAGCGACGAGGACGCCACTTATCTGGGCAGATGCCCCGACCTGATCACGGGCATTCACGGAGATGATCCTGTGCGCTTATACGCTGAGCTTCACGATGTGGTCGAAGACGTCCTACGCCACTTCGAGGCAGAAGGGCGTCCTCTACCTGCTCCTCGTATCCGCCCGATGCGAGAGGTCGCCTGACGACAGCACAAGCTCTCCCCCCCTTGACGGCCTCCGCCCCCTCCTGGCATTCTTGGGCTATCGGGCGAGCCCACCGCCCAACCCCGCTTGGTCTCCCCCCGCGAGACCCACGGTCGGGGCAAAGGGGTCTCCAAGCCTCGGGTTATGTGTCTCGTTTCTTCTGGCACCGATGTGCAGGCGGGGGCTGGCCATCGTGTAGCCGGGAGACGAACACATGACCCTGCAGAAAAAACTCAAGAAGACAATCCGAGCCCGGTCTGAAAAGACGGGCGAAAGCTATACCGCCGCGCGCCGCCAGGTTCTCCTTGCTTTGACGAAGGACGCTGAGCCGCCGCGACCCTCCACGCCTCCACCGCCTCCAACTCCCGCCAAGAAGGCCACCACCCGGGGTCAGGTCACGGACGACGCCGCCCTCAAGAAGACCGGACACGGCCTCGACCACTGGTTTGCCGTGCTGGAAGCTTTCGGCACCGCCGACAAGGGCCACACGGCGGCGGCCTCTCATCTTGCCAAGGACCACGGGATTCCGGGCTGGTACGCCCAGGGGATCACCGTGGCCTACGAACGCGCGCACGGGCTGCGGGAGCTGAATCAGTCGTGCACCGGCACCTTCCAGGTCAACGTCTCGAAGACGGTTCCGGCCTCCGTGGCCGAGGTGGTCGCCGCGATCACCAGCGCCGAACGCCGCGCCGACTGGCTTCGGGACGCCGATCCCGTGCTCGTCCAGGCCCTCGATGCCGCCTTCACGGGCGACCAGCCCCGGGAGGTGAAGACCAAGGGAAACGACTACGCCTGGCTGCGCTTCCCGTGGGATGGCAGCACGGTCGAGATCCGCATCACGGGGAAGCCGAAAGGCGCGAGCGTGGTGTCGGACAACGGCGACCTCCCGGAGCCCTCCCTGGTCGAGCTGCGGCGTGCCCAGTGGCGGGTGGCCCTGACCGGGCTTCAGCGGCACCTCGGCGGCTAGGGGTTGGTTGAGACGGGATTCTGGGACGCAAGGCCGGCAGGGATGCCGGCGGTCCCAGGAGCGCTACGCCTCGGCACCGGCGGCGGCTTCTCGGGAAGCGGAAGCAGAATTTCTCCCCTCTGGGGAGAGAAGGCGCTCGGCGGAAGCAGGAGACGCTGAGCCGGGGTCTCGGAAACGGCCCCCTCCGGGGCTTCAGAAGCAGGAGCGGCAGGGCTGGCGCCCCTCCTCCTGGCGGACAGCTCTGCGAAGAGGGTGGCCGAGAAGGAGCTGATCCCGGCCTGCTCCGCCGCCGTGGCCGGTCTCGTCCCCCGTCCGGCGAAGATCAGCCGCGTTTCCAGCGTACCGGGACGCGGGTCCTCGGCTTGGCCGCTCGTGGTCTGAAAGGGGCGGAGCCGGTCGAACCAGCCGTAGACACGGCCGAGCTGAGCGGGATCGACGCGTCCCCGGACCTCCTGCTCCCAGCCGCAGGCGGTGGCCACGGCTTCGCCGGTCAGGTAGAGCACGGCGTCCTCGCAGATGCCGGACGAGCCGCCCTGGTGCCAGGCGAAGATCAACCCATAGGAGTCTCCGGCGCGGCTGCCTCCCGCCTCGGCCGCCACCCGCCGGGCCCACTCGAAGATCATCCGCTGCTGGACGGGCCCCGCCCTCTCCTTGCCGCGGCCCCGGAACACCAGCTCGCCGGCCGGCGCTCTCCGGGTGAAGGGGGCGTAGGTGTTGAGGAAAAACCAGGAGTCGTCGGCACGGCGGGTGTCGGCGAAGAGCTTCCAGCCCAACCGGCCGCCGGCCGGCCCGATGAGCGCGCCGCGGAGGCCGATCCGCACCAGCTCCCGCGGCTCCCGCCCCCTTTGCAGCTCCATGCCCACCCAGGACGGCACGTCCGGGGCCGCCGCCTGCCCGCCTTTGGCCGCCTCCGGCACGGGAGCCCCACAGGCCACCAGGGCCGGCAGGAGAGCGAGAAGGAAAGGCAGCCGTCTCATCGCGTCAGAGCAGCGTGCCCCGCAGCAGCAGGCTCGCCACGGAGAAGTAGATGATGAGGCCCGTGACGTCCACCAGCGTGGCCACGAACGGCGCCGAAGCGCTCGCGGGGTCGAAGCCCAGCCTTCGCAGCAAGAACGGCAGCGAGGAGCCGATCAGCGTTCCCCACAGGACGACGCCCACGAGGCTGAAGGAGACGGTGAACGCGATCAGCCAGCCGTGCTCGCCGTAGGTGTGAAAAGCCGTCTGCCAGATGGCGATGCGGGTGAAGCCGAGAACGGCGAGGATGGTGCCCAGGGCGAGGCCCGAGACGATCTCGCGGCGGAAGACCCGCCACCAGTCGCGCAGGCGCACCTCGGAGAGGGCCAGGGCGCGGATGATCAGCGTGGTCGCCTGCGAGCCCGAGTTGCCGCCGCTGCTGATGATGAGGGGGATGAAGACCGCCAGCACGACGGCGCGGGCGATTTCGTGCTCGTAATAGCCCATGGCCGTGGCCGTGAGCAGCTCGCCCAGGAAGAGGGCAGAGAGCCAGCCGGCCCGCTTCTTGATCATCTGCGGCAGGCTCACCTGGAGATAGGGGGCGTCGAGGGCCTCGGAGCCGCCCATCTTCTGGATGTCCTCGGTCGCCTCCTCCTCCACCACGTCCACGATGTCGTCCCAGGTGACGATCCCCTTCATCCGCCCGCCGGTGTCGAGCACGGGGATGGCGATGATGCCGCTCCGCGCGAGAAGCTGGCTGGTGGTCTCCTGGTCGGTGTCCTCGGAGACGGTGACGAGGTCGGTGTTCATCACGTCGGCGACCCGCTTGTCCCCCGCGGCCGTGAACAGCTCGCGCAGCGACATCACGCCCAACAGGTGCTGCCGGGAGTCGAGGACGTAGGCGTAGTTGATGGTCTCCAGGTTCTGGCGCGCCTGCATGCGCAGGTAGCCGATCGCCTCGTCCACCGTCATGTCCGGCCGCAGCCGGGCATAGCGGGGGCTCATCAGGCCGCCGGCGTCGTCTTCCGCGTAGGCCATCAGCGCGTTGACCTCGCGCCGGGTCGCCGGATCGAGGAGCGCCATCAGCTCGTCCCGCTCCTCCGGCTCGGCCTCCTGAAGCAGGTCGGCGGCGTCGTCGGGGGCGAGCAGGCGGATCCACGACCGGCGGATTCCCGGCGGCGACTGGCGCACGATCAGGAGTTGGTCCGCGGGCCGCATCTCCAGAAAAAAATCCTGGGCCTCTTCGGGCTCGAGGAACCCGAAGCTCTCCACCCGCTCCTCGGGTGTGAGCAGGCGCCAGGCTTCATGGAGCTCTTCCGAGCTGACAGTGGTCACGGCCATTGAGTCCCCCTCCCGGAGGGGAACCATACCGCAGGAGGCTGTTCCGTAGGGGCGGCCCCAAGTGGCTGCCCTGAAACGGCGGAATCAGGGGTCAGCCGGAAACCGGGGTCCGGGTGACCACGGGTGGGCGCGGGCCGGCGATCAGGGCCACGCGTTTGAAACCCAGGGCGGTGGCGTCCTTGCGGACGGCGGCGAGGGTGGCGGCTCCCGCGCGGGCGTCGCCGAGGACTTTCTGGATCTCGCCGAGAGCGAGCCGCACTTCGAGACCGGCGGCGGCGAAGCCGGTCTTTTGGGCGTCCTCGGAGGCCGTGCGCAGGAGGCGGAGAGCTTCCCGCGGGTTGCCGGCGGCGACCTCGAAGCGCGCCAGGGATATGGCGGCGGTGGCCCGCAGCTCACGGTCCTGGGTGGCCGCGAGGCGCTCCCGGGCAAAAGCCGCGGCCTGTTGAGCCTCCGGCTCGAGGCCCTCGCGCAGAAGGGCCTCGGCGAGGAGGGACCAGGACCGGATCTCGCCCCCGGGGATGCCGCGGGCGCGGTACCAGGCGGCGTTCTCGCGCGCGAGATCGGCGGCCTCGTTGGTGCGGCCGGCCGCCAGGGCCAGCCGGGCGAGGTCGAGGCGGATCTCCATGGCCCGCAGCTCCTCGCCCAGCACGGTGCTGATCTCCTGGGCTTCCTCGAGAGCCGCCTGGGCGGCTGCGAGGTCTCCGGCCGCGAAGTCGGCGCGGCCGATGTTCTGGAGCGCCCAGGCGGCGAGGGACCTGGCGCCGGTCTCCTGGGCGATGCGGCGCTGCTCCAGGGCGAGAGTGCGGGAGGTCTCGAGATCGCCCATCTGGTAGGCCAGCCAGGCTCGCGAGCCGAGGACGCGGCCGAGGCCGAGGCGGTCGCCGGCCCCGCGCTTGGACTCCAGGGCCAGAGTGGACTGCTGCCAGGCGGACCGCAGGTCGCCCAGCCGGGCTCCGGCGTCCGCGGACGCGGCCAGGGCCTGGGCGGCGGCGCTCGAATCCCCAGCCCGGTTGAGGAGAGCAAAGGCTTCCACGTGGTGGCTTCGGGCCTCTTCGAGCTTCTCCCTGGTAGGCCAGAACGGTGGCGAGGTGAACGAGCGCGAGGCCTTCGGTCGCCCGGTTGCCCACGGCCTGGCTCAGCTCGAGCGCCCGCTCGAAGCGTTGCCGCGCCCCCGTCAGGTCGCCCTGGGCGAGGAGAACTTCGCCGGCGCTGTTGAGCACCAGGGTTTCCGCGTACCGGTCGCCCATCTTGATATACCACTCGCGAGCCTGCTCCATCAGGGAAAAGGCCTCGGTCAACCGCCCCCGGTCCTGTTGCAGGTTGCCCAGGGCGAGGAGCTGTGCCGCGATGCCGACGGCACTGCCCAGGCCGCGGGCAATCTCGAGAGCCTGTTCATTGGCCTTCTGCGAGCCGTCGAGGTCACCGACGATCTGGAGGCCCGCGCCGACGTTGGCCAGGGCCATGCCCATCCCCCACTGGTAGCCGGCCTGCTGGGCGAGTGTCACCGCTTCCCGGAACAGGGCGATGGCTTCCTGCGGACGGCCGATCTTCAGCAACGCATCGCCCTGGTAGATGAGGGCCTGGGAGACGATGAGGCGCTGGCCGGACCGCCGGCCTTTGACCACCGCGGCATCGGCGGCGCGTTTCTCGGCGGCCACGTCGCCCATGCGAGTGGCGTTTCTCGCCTCCATGAGGTCGATCCGCGGATCCTCTCCCGTGGGGGCCGGCAGCTTGCGCAACGCTCCGAGGGCCGCGACCGCCTCGGCGCCGCGGCCGCCTTGCATGAGGCTCTCGGCCAATTGCAGGCCGTACTCGACCTCGTCCGGGAAGAAGGTCGAGAGAGTCCTGTAGGTCTGGCTCGCCTTCTCCCAGTTCTTTTCCGCCTTGTGGAGACGCCCCTCGATGGCGAGCCGCTCCTCGCGGGAGAGCGACTGAGACAGTTCGAGAGCCCGGCGGGCTTCCTCTACGGACCGGGAGTCGTATCCCAAAGAGCCCCAGGCCTGGGACAAGGCGGAGTGGATCACCGGCGATCCGGGGTCGGCTTCGACGGCCTTCTGAAGCTCCTGGAGCGCCCCCGGGGGATCGAAATCGCGCAGCCGGGTCAACCCGACGATGTAGAAATGCGAAGCCTTGGCGCTCGACGGCCGCAGGGCTCGCGTCTCCTCGATCTGCCGGGGCGAGAGCTTGGCGAGGCGGAATTTGTCGCGCAGCTGCCCGCCTGCGCGCGAAACCATCTCGAAGAGGTCCGCCGGTGTGCCGACCTCGATGATGGAGGCCACCGTGTCCCCTCCCGGCGCCTCGAGAACCCGCAGGTCGACACGGATCTTGCCACCGATGGGGGTGTACGAGCCGACCACGACCAGGTTGGCGCCCAGGGCCTCGTGAAGCCGCTGGAGCTCGGCGCGGCCCAGGCTGCGGGAGTCCTGGAGATTGAGCGCCTTGAGGGTCTGCGCCACCGTCTCACCGCGGACCACGCGCAGGCCTCCTCCGGCTCCGAGCTCGGTGGCGAGCATCTCGGCGAAAGCCGCCTGGAGCCAGCGCGTGTCATCGCTGGGGGAGAGGCCTTTGAAGTCCAGCACCGCGATGGCGGGGCGCAGCGGCAGAAGCCTGGCATGGGTCTGGGCTGTCTTGCCGTTCGGCAGGAGGAAGCCGAACAGGGCCACACCCATGAAAACCAGCGCCGCAAGCGTTCCCCAGACAGCGAGGGAGCGGCCGATGGACCGGGACGGCGCGGACGGGGGGATCGCTGCCGGGAGCGGCAGGGCCGAGGCTTCCGGCAGAGCGGAAAGAGCAGTCGGCGCTTGGATCTGAGGCGTGGAGACGGGCGATTTCGGGACGGGCGCGGCCGGCACCGGGGCTTCGGCCGCTGGAGATTCGGCCACCGGAGAGGCCTGGGGCAAGGGAAGAGTGATCTCCGCGGTGGAGGATCTCTCGATCTTCCGGACCTCGGCGCTGAACCGGTACCCCTCGCCGGGCACGGTGACGATGTAGCGGTGGTCGTTGGCCTTCTCGCCCAGACACTTGCGCAGGGAAAAAACATTCTGGGTGAGGTTCGCCTCGGTGACGAAAATCCCCGGCCAGACCTTGTCCAGAAGCTCCCGCTTCTCCACCACCTCGCCCGCCCGCTCGATCAGGGCCAGCAGGATCGACATGGCCTTCGGAGTGACGGTGACCAGCTCACTCCCCCGAAAGATGCGGCGGCGGACGGGATCGACGCGGAAGACGTCGAACTCGTAGACCACCCTCTCTTTTTCTTCAGTGCGCGCAGCCATCCTCGTCCAGCCCCTGTGACCTCGCCATCCATGCCCCCAAAAAGAGCACGCCGGTACCGCAGGGATTCTTACAGAGGCCCATCAGGCCTCCCGCCCGTCTGCCCGGCCGATGAGAATCGACAAATTTTCGCAATTCTAACTCAGAACCTCAGAATTTGCACCGGGCCTCCGAGAGGAGGCCCCGGATCTGCCGCCGCATTCATCCTAGGGAAAAAACACTCCAAGTTGGCACTACAGCGGTATCCGTTTCTCACCTCGCCACCGGATCTCCGGCGCGCCGGGGAAAATCTTGTGCGGGTCCGTCTACAAGCTATGGGTGAGGACTCGGCGGAAATCGGGACAATGAGGAGATACGAGTCCTCACCCACAATCTGATCCCCCTCCGTCCTGTTCGCTCCGCAGGGCCTTCAAGAAACGCTCCTTCAGGTTCGGGAACCGGCGGCGGTAGTCCTCGCGGCTCCGGTCGATCACCTCGCGGGCCTCGGCCGCGCCATAGACGTGGGTGATCTCGACGACCGCCTCCCCGGCCCCGGGCGGGCGCTTGTAGGTGAGGAAGTAGTGCTTGAGCCTCTCGACCAGCGCCTGGGGGAGGTCCGAGATCTCCTGGCAGTGGCCGAAGGCCGCGTCCCCCTTGAGCACGGCGACGATCTTGTCGTCCGCCTGGTTGCGGTCGATCAGGCGCAGCCCGCCGACGGGAACGGCCTGCAAAAGGAAGTCCCCGTGCGAGAACTGCTTCTCGGAAAGGACGCAGACGTCCATGGGATCGCCGTCCCCCTCGACCGTCGGGTAGCGGGTCTTCTCCTGGGAGAAGGCGGCGACCTGCTCGCCGCAAAAGGTCTGGGGGATGAAGCCGTAGAGGGTGGGGCAGACGTTCGAGAACTGCTGGGGCCGGTCCACCTTGAGGTGGCCGCTCGGCTTGTCGATCTCGTACTTGACCGTGTCCGTGGGGACGATCTCGATGTAGGCGGCGACCACGCGGGGCGCCTCGGGACCGGCCGGTATGCCATGCCAGGGGTGAGCCTGAAAGAGGTGACCCAGAATTTCCCATGCGTCGTCCATGGCTGGCAATCCTAATTGATCCGGCCAGGAATATGATCCGGCCAGGATGCGATGGCTCGTGGTCTGGCTCGCCCTGACCGGCGTCTTGCTCGCCGGCCAGCTCGTGGCGCCGCTGTTTTCAAGCGGCAGTTGGAGCTTCACGAAGGAGAGCCTCCTTCACCTCGCCACGGTCCCCCTCGCCCAGGTCGCCGCCCTCTGGACGGTCATGTGGGTGCGGCGGCGGAGCCGGAGCCCGGGCCCTCCCCCGCCGGCTCCTGAAACAGCCGCCCGTCGTCCAGGCGCAGAGCCGTAAGCTCCCGCCCCCAGGCACAGCCGGTGTCCAGCCCCGCCACGCCGCCTCCCACCTTGAGGCCCAGGGCGGCCCAGTGGCCGAAGATCACGGTGATGCCGGCGCTCTTGCGGCCGGGGAAGGAGTACCAGGGCTGGCAACCCCGGGGCGCGGCGCCGGGCGGACCGCTGAAGTCGGCGCACATGCGGCCGTCCGGTTCCAGGGTGCGGACCTTGGCGAAACCCGCGAGCGCGGTGCGCGCCCGGTCGCTGCCCGGCAGGCCGTCCTTCCAGCGCTCGGCCGTCCTCTGGCCAAAAGCCGCCAGCAGCTTCGGAGCCTTCTCTCCCCGCAGCCGTTCCTCGACCTCCCGGGCCAGGGTCTCGGCCTCGGCGGGAGACCATTCGGGGAACAGGCCGGCGTGGACCATGAGGGTCTCGCCCTCGCGGTGGACGAGCGGGCACGCCCGCAGCCAGTTGAGGAGGTCGTCGCGGTCCGGAGCTGCGAGCACCGCGTCCAGCGTGTCGCGCTTCCGGGCCTCGGCGGTGCCCGCGGCCCGCGAAAGAAGATGAAGGTCGTGGTTGCCCAGCACGGACACGAGGCGCCCGTTCTGCTCCACGGCCCAGCGGAGCACCTCGAGCGACCGGGGGCCGCGGTTGACCAGGTCGCCCACCATCCAGAGGCGGTCCTGGCCGGGATCGAAGTCGATGCGGCGCAGCAGCCGCTTCAAGGTGTGGAAGCAGCCGTGGACGTCGCCGATCGCATAGGTCGCCATGGGCTCAAAGATCTCCCGCCGGACCGCCGGATGCAAGCGGAACCCCCGGCCCGCCGGGAGGACCCCCTCGTCACAAGGGGTGCATTCGCGATCATCGAGGCTCCCTCCTCAGCGGTGTAGAGTAGATGAAACCGAGGGAGGAATCCGTATGACCCGCCTGCAACTCTCAGGGCTCGCCGCGGCCCTGCTCGTCCTGGCCCTGCCGGCTTTCGCCCGGCAGGAAATCCAGAAGCCCAAGGACAACTGGCAGAAGCCCGGTGAGATCCAGAAGCCCCGGGATACCTGGCAGACGCCGGGGGAGATCCAGGTGCCCAAGGGACTCCAGGCCATCCGCACCGAGGAGGCGCGCTGCACCAAGCGCTTCTCCGTGGGCGCGGACGCCCTCTTCGAGTTCGACAAGGCGACTCTCTCGCCCGACGCCGAGGAGACCCTGAACGCCCTTCTCCCCCTCCTCGCCAAGGCCGGCAAGCATCCCGCGAGCCTGGAGGGGCATACCGATGCCAAAGGGTCCGACGCCTACAACCAGAGCCTGAGCGAGAAGCGGGCCCAGACCGTCAAGGACTGGCTGGTGGCCAAGGGCGCGGTGGCCGCCGCCACACCCATCCAGGGCTGGGGGAAGCGGAAGCCCGTGGCCCCCAACACCAAGCCCGACGGCTCGGACGATCCGGCGGGGCGCCAGAAGAACCGGCGTGTGGAAGTGGTGCTCGACCTCTGCAAGAACGCGCGATAGGCTCCCTGGCCATGACCATGGACCACAGCGATCCCCTGCGCCCCCATCCGCCGCTCACGCGGTATTACCAGAGTGAAGAGCAACGCGGGCGCCGGGTGGGCGACTGGTTCAACCGCGCGGCGGGCGACTACGACTGGCTCAACGCGGCCGCGAGCTTCGGCTCCGGAACCTGGTACCGGCGGCAGGCCCTGCTGCGGGTGGGGCTCGCCGAAGGCATGAGCCTGCTCGACGCGGGCTCCGGCACCGGGGTGGTGGCGGCGCTCGCCCAGCAGATCGTGGGCAGCCGGGGGACCGTCGTGGCCCTCGACCCGAGCCTCGGGATGCTGAGCCACGCCGTGGGACGCGGGGTGAAACGCCGGGTACGCGGTATCGCGGAGGCCCTCCCCTTCCCCGGCGCGAGCTTCGACCGCCTGACCATGGGCTATGCCCTGCGCCACGTGGCCGACCTGCGCGCCACTTTCGAGGAATACCGCCGCGTGCTCAAGCCCGGGGGCAAGGTGCTGCTCCTGGAGATCACCCGGCCGGCGTCCCGCCTGCAGTTCCACTTGCTCAAGCTTTACATGAGGCGTGTCGTCCCCTTCCTCGCCCGCTTCGGCCGCGGCGGCCGCACCTCCCAGGAGCTCATGGAGTATTACTGGGACACCATCGAGACCTGCGTGCCCCCCGAGACCATCCTCGAAGCGCTCCGGGACGCCGGCTTCTCGAACGTCGAGCGGCGTGTGCAGAACGGCATCCTCTCGGACTACACGGGCGTGCGGTGACGTTGATCCAACAATTCAGCAATGCCTATTGACATCTCGGCGGGAGAGATCCAGCATAGTCGAGAGGACTCAACCTCAATCGACAGGAGGATCCGGACCATGCCGCGCAACGCACTGCTCGCCGTCCTTGTCTTCGCCGTTCTGCTCTCAGCCCTCCCCGCTTCCGCCGCCACCCTGGGCCAGTCCGGCTGCCCCGACGCTTCCCTGGCCGCCATTCTCGACACGCCCGGAGCCGGCGGCGAGGCGATCCTCTCGCCCATGGCCGATGCAAAGAACAAAGTCTGCATCTATACCTGCGATCCCTGGGGCTTCTACACCGGAATGCACAGAGGCACGGGCTCGAGCTGCACCGCCGCGCACAACGCCCTGGTGAGCGCGGTCGGCGGCGAGGCTTCCTCGACCGGTCCCGGCCTGTGCAACAACGCCGGAGCCGCTTTCGGCTACTGCGGCTTCAACTTGATCGTCACCGTAGCCTGCCACTGGGACTTCGTCCTGGGGACGTACGTGGAGGACGGGTACGGCGAAATCAAGTGCAAGGACTACTGCTGAGCAGGGGACGATTGCTGACCGAAGCTCGAGCCCTCGGCCGGGCGGACCGTAGATCCGGGTCCGCCCTCGCCAGTGCGCGAACATCACCCTCCTTCTGAAAAGCTCTCCAGCGCGGCCAGCACCGAGTCGACGTCGTGCGGCGTGTGGTCGGCCGAGACCTGGAAGCGGATCGACTCGTCGCCCCGGGGGACGACGGGGAACTTGAGGCCGGTCGCCAGGATGCCGTACCCGCGCAGGTGGGCCACCAGGGCCGTGGTCTTCGCCGTGTCGCGCACCATCAGGGGGACCACCGGGTGCTCGCCGGGGATGGTCTCGTAGCCCAGGCGCAGCAAGCCCTGCTCGAAGCGGGCGGTCATGGCCCGCAGGTGCTCCAGCAGGCGCAGCCCCTCGGGGCTGTCGACGATCTCCAGCGCCTTCAAGGCCGCCGCGCACTCTCCCACCGTGATCGGGTTCGAGTAGATGTAGGTGGGCGCCGTCTCGCGCAGGTAGTCGGTCAGCACCCGGCTCCCCGTGACGTAGCCGCCGTTGACGCCGAACGCCTTGCCGAGGGTGCCGACCAGGACGTCGACCGGCGGGTCCCGAGCCCGTGTATTCCTCCGTGCCCGCGGCCGGTGCGGCCCGAAGGCGCCCACGCCGTGCGAGTCGTCCACCACCAGCACCACGTCCTCCGGGAAACGGTCCGTCGCAGCGCTTGCAGACGGCGGCGATCTCGGACAGCGGGCCGTGGTCGCCCCGCATGCTGAAGATGCCGTCGGTCACCACGATCGCCCGGCGGCAGTTGCCCGCCACGGCCTCCAGCTTGGCCTCCAGGTCGGCCAGGTCCAGGTGCTTGTAGACGTGCTTCTCCTTGGGCCGGGCCAGGCGCATGGCGTTGATGATGCAGTTGTGGTTCAGCTCGTCGCTGATCAGCGCCGTCTCGGCGGTGATCGAGGGGCACGATGACGCCGAGCATCGTGGCGTAGGCGGAGCTGAAGAGCATCGCCGACTCGCGGCCGTGGAAGGCGGCGAGGCGGGCTTCCAGGTCCACGTGGGCCTGGTAGGTGCCGCTGATGAAGCGCACCGCGCCGGGGCCGACGCCGAACGAGCGGCTCGCCGCCTCCTCCGCGTGGGCCAGCTCCGGCCGCAGGGCCATGCCCAGATAGTTGTTCGAGTTCATCTTGAGGAAGGGCTTGTCGCCCTCCCCCGCCAGCAGGTAGCGCGGCCCCCGCTCGCCTTCGGCCGGCAGCACGCGGGTGATCACCGACTCGGCTCCCTTGAGGGTCCCCCGCTCGCGCAGGGCCGACAGCTCGGAGGAGAGGGCTTGATAGAAACGCGTGGGTCCGGCAATCAGTGGGCATCGTTGTGGACCTCCTCGGAGGACAGCTTCTTTTCCAGGTTCTCCAGCATGTCACGGACCATGGCGGGGAGGTCGTACTGCGGGTTCCACCCCCACTCCTGCCGGGCCGCGCTGTCGTCGAGCGACATGGGCCAGGAGTCGGCGATCGCCTGCCGCACGGGGTCGACCCGGTAGTCGATCTCGAAGTCCGGGATGTGCTTGCGTGATCTCCGCGCACAGCTCCTTGGGGGTGAAGTTCATCGCCGTGACGTTGAAGGAGTTGCGGTGCACGAGGCGCGCGGGATCGGCCTCCATGACCTCGATGGCCGCCTTGATGGCGTCCGGCATGTACATCATGTCGAGCCGCGATGTCGGCTTCAGGAAGCAGGTGTACTGCCGGTGGCGGATAGCCTCGTAGAAGATCTCCACCGCGTAGTCGGTGGTGCCGCCGCCCGGAGGGGCGCCGTAGGAGATGATGCCCGGGAAGCGCACGCCGCGGGTGTCCACGTCGAAGCGCTGGTGGTAGTAGTCGCAGAGCAGCTCGCCCGCCACCTTGGTGACGCCGTACATGGTGGTCGGCCGCTGGAGGGTGTCCTGGGGCGTGTGCTCGCGCGGGCGTGCCGGGTCCGAAGGCGCCGATCGAGCTGGGCACGAAGACCGCGCAGCCGTTGACCGCGGGCCACTTCGAGCACCCGGTAGAGGCTCGCCCATGTTGACGTCCCAGGCGACCTGCGGCTTGCTCTCCGCCACCGCCGAGAGCAGTGCCACGAGGTGGTAGATGGTGTTGATCTGATGCCGCTGGACGACGTCCTGGATCTGACGCTGGTTCGTGCAGTCGAGGAAATCGAACGGGCCGTCCGAGCGCAGGAGCTGCTCTCTGGACATCATGCGGATGTCCGAAGCCACCACCTGGTCGCTGCCGTAGCGCTCGCGCAAAGCGGGAACCAGCTCGGAGCCGATCTGGCCGAGGGACCCGGTGACGAGGATCTTCGTCTTCATGTCTTCCCCTGTCTTGAGCTTGGATACGAGAGAAATTTCCGTCCTGGGCGACAATTTAGAATCATATTCAGCGGCGCCAAACGGAACAAGATCCCCGGCCGGCCCTGGCGGTCGTCAGGACGCCTGCCGCAACAGGGCGGCCACGCAGGGTGCCTACCGGCATCCCGCGGACCGCCCCTACAGAACAGGTCAATATTGCCTTGAAGAGAAAAGCGCGAGGGCCTACCCGGCCCTCGCGCCGAAAAGAGGCTCCAGCTACGAGGCGCAACCCTGATAGCTGATGGTCCAGCCCGCCGGCACCGAGCAGGGATTCGGGAACTGATAGCACTCTCCCGTCGCCGGGTTGGTGCCGTAGGCAACGACGTCGATGCAGTACCTGACCGCGGACGCCGACTGGGCACCGAGAGCCAGGAAACTGAGGGCGAGGAACGCCAATCCTGCCAAGCGCAGCTTTGACATGAGGATCTCCTTTTGAGGACTTCGTTAGGCCGCGGAGCCTCCGGCAGGCTCCGCAGCTTATCGATGATATCGCATACGAAAGGGAACAGCGCAGAGGCCGGCTTCTAGCCCCCCTGGGACCGCCGGCGTCCCCGCCGGCCGCGCAACCTCAGGACGGCCATCAGAGCCAAGCCGGCAACGAGCAACGACAGGCCGAGCGGCGAGAGCGTGGGGACCTCGGAGAATTCCTGCGTCTCGAAGGACACTGCCCCGCTGAGCGGGGTCCAACCGGTATCCCTGCGGAAGATCCCCACTCCCCCCGCGCCGTTGTCCGCATAGTTCGTGGCCGTTTGCGTGTTCCAATACGCAGTGTCCGGAAACGGATTGCTCCCCACCGAGGGCGGCTGGACGGCCAGGCCGAAATTCAGCGACGCGTACGGCCCCGGCGTCCCGATCGGAGCGTAGCCCCAGGTTTCCGTATTGAACGCCACGCCATAGATGATCTGGTTCGGTACGAGGGTCCCCGTGAAATCGAACACGGCCGTGAACGCCAGCCCGTTGTAGCAGTTCCCGTCGCTGGCCCGCCACGCCGTTCCCCCGCCGGGGCACGTCGGGTCTGCCGGCGGCCGCCACGGGATGGCGAACGTCTGCGTCCGCGTGGCGATCAGCGTGCCCGGAGCCGGATTCGCCCCGCTGTTGTCCACGTTGTAAAGGTTGAGCGTGAGCGGATGGTCCCAAGTCGGGCCGCCGGACCCGGGGAACGCCGGGTAATCCGAGGCCAGGGCCCAATCGCTCATCGCCAGCTTCACCTGCTTCAGCACACGGCTCGTACCGCCGAACTGGATCAGATCCCCAAACTCGGATGACTGGGTCGCCTGATACCCCAGGCTCGGCACGTTCGGAGGGAGCGGGGCGGGAATGCTGTCGTAGATGGTGGCTGCGCCCACGGCCAGGGGCGAGCCGGCGGCCAAGAGAAGGACCGTGAGCGCGATGAGCCTGCCCGCACAGGGCGGGCGTGCTCGGCGTGCCAGACCTTCGGGTCGTGCATCACAGGCCAGCTCGTTCGGCATGACGGCTCCTCCTTGTGGGTGGAATGACTCCGAGGGGACGGGGGACGGACGGGGGATTACTTCTCGCGCGCTCACTGTATCACGGCCCCCCTGGGGACCGCCGGCGTCCCCGCCGGGGTCAAGCGGCGCGGTTCGGCACGAAGTGGACTTCCATCCTCTGGTTCAGGGCCTCGGCAATCCGCCGGAGCATGCTCAGAGAATGGCCTTGATAGTCGGCGTCCTCCAAACGAGCGATAACGGATTGCTGGGTCCCGATCAGATCGGCAAGATGCTTTTGGGTTAGCCCGGCCGCCGTGCGCGCTTCGTAGATCATGCGCGCGACCTGAGCATGAACCGCCTCCTCAGCGATCATCTCGCGCATCTCGGGATCGTCTCCCGTGAGCCGGTCGAGGGTCTCGGTTGCGTCACGAGTCAGCTTTGCCATGGGGGTCCTCGTAGAGATGAAGCTTCGGATTCTCCTCGAACGCCGCCTTCCTGCGGCGGGCGCGATCGATCTCGGCATCGTGGACCTCGGTCCTAGGCACATCACCCCCCAAGTATAGCAATTTTGAGATGCCGGGGATACGCTGCGGCCCTCACCGACATCTACCGTGGCCAGCAGAAGCCACGGAGCAGGTGGAATGACCGGGTACGGATCAGCATCTCTTCGCGGACTATATGACGACCGGAGATTATCCTCTCTGAGCTTCTTGTCTTTCCGCGTCACGCAAGAGCGCCGCGCCATCAAGGCCGACATCGAGCCGATCACCGGCGCGTGAGCGTGGAAAAGTCTGCGGATCTACTGGAAACGTTGGCGACGTGCTGGAAAAAGTCTCGAACCTACTGGAAAAACTCGCGGACCCAGCTTGAAAAGCCGAGACCTATTGGGAAAAGTCTCCGACTCAATAGGAAAAGCTGCCGACCCAATAGAAAAAGCCGCTGATTCAGCTTGAAAAGACCTCGATCCAGCTTAAAAATCCCAGAACTTATGGGTTGCGTCCCGGTTCCAGGTTAAAAACGGGGCGATTCAGCTTTCCGGCGCGGCAATCCAGGAAAAAACCGTGGCGTCCTTCATCAACGGAGGGTATAGAGGTAGGCGGCGATGTCCTTGCCGTCCTGCTCGGTGACGCCAAGCTCGGGCATGGCCGTACCGGGTTGAATGCTCTGGGGATCGCGGATCCAGCGGATCAGGTTGTCGGGCGTGTTGGGCCGTTGCCCGGCGAGGTGGGTACGGCTGGCGATGCCGTCGAGGGGGGGACCGACCTGGCCGTTGGCGCCCGCGATGCCGGGGATGCTGTGGCAGGCCGCGCAACCGTAGCGGCGGATGACGGCCTTGCCGCGCGCCGGGGTGCCGCCCGTCATGTCCGCGGCTTTCTCCTCGATACTTTTCCAGCAGCCGCAGAGGAGCAGGAGCAGAAGCCCCAGGGCTACCTTTCGCGTCGCGTTGTTTGCCGAGGCTCCCACGGAGAGAGGGATACCACAAACGGCACAGAATTGACCCTGTGGCGTAGCGCCCCCTGGGAGCGCCGGCATACCTGCCGGCCGTCAGGCTGTCTGCCGAAACAGGGCGGCCACGCAGGGTGCCTACGGCATCCCGCGGACCGCCCCTACGGGTCGTTTCTACCTTGGCAGAGAGCTAGAAGGGGCAGCCGTTCGTGTAGATCGTCCACCCCTGCGGCACGCCACAAGGATTGGCGAACTCGTAGCACACCGTATGGTCGGGATCGGACGCCCAGACGACGACGTCGATGCAGTCGTCGGCTGACGCGACCCGGCTTCCCAGGGCCAGCAGACTCAGGGCGATGAACGCCAATCCGGCCAGACGCAGCTTGAGCTTGGACATCGGCTTCTCCTTTCAAACCTACGTTGGGCGGGGCCGAAGGCTCCCGCAGTTATAGATGAAAGGCTACGGATACGGCCGGCCGAAGTTTCATCAAGGCCGGCAGGGAGCGCCCTTCTCGTAGGCCGAGAGGACGCGGGCGAGGTCTCCCAGCCGCGCCTCCACCCCTCCCTGCCGGCGGGCGGCCTCGACGGCTTTGCGCTGCCATTCGGCGGCCTCGGAGCAGCGGTCGAGCTGGGCCAGGGACAGGGCCACGGTCTCCGCGTAGGCCGCCAGGGGGCGGGCGTTCCACACGGCCACCGACAGATCGAGAGCGCGGGCGCCGTCGCGCACGGAGGCGTCCGGGCTGGCGGCGAGGAGGCGGGCGAGGGCGTGGCTCAGGACGCCGCTCGTGGGCATCTGCCGCAGGCCTTCTTCCAGCTTGCGCCTCGCCTCGCCGTAGCGCGCCAGGCGCACCAAGGTCTCGGCCTCGCCCAGGCGGGCGGCCTCGTCGTCCGGCGCAAGCTCCACGGCGCGGGCGTAGTGAGCCAGCGCCTCCTCCGGCCGGCCGGTGCCGCGCAGGGCCTGGGCCAACAGGCGGCGCGCCTCGCCGTCCGCCGGCCGGGCCGCCACCACGGCTTCGAGATGAGGGCGGGCCTCGGCAGGCGCGCCGTCCACCAGGAGGGAGCCGAGGTTGAAGTGGGCCGTCACGTTGGCCGGGTCCCTCTTCAGGGTCTCGCGGAACTGCTCGGCGGCGCCGGACCGGTCGCCCGCGAGGGCCAGCACCGAGCCCAGGTTGACGCGGGCCTCGACGCTCTCCGGCTGGGCCGCGAGAGCGCTCCGGAACTCCTGGGCGGCATCCGCGTACCGCCCCGCCTGGGCGGCCACCCGGCCGCGCATGAGGGCCACCCGCTCCCCCACCCGCAGGCCCTTGGCGGCGTCCAACCAGGGGTCCGGCGGTTTCAAGCCCACCTGGCCGGCGCGGGCCAGGTGCTCCTCGGCCTTGGCCCGGTCGCCGAGGCCGCGGTACGCGAGCGCCAGAGGATAGTGGAGGCGGTTCGCCTCCGGCACGGCGGCCAAGGCGGCTTCCAGGTGCTCGGCAGCGGCCTTGAAGTCCCGGCGGGCCAGGGCGGCTTGCCCCAGCAAGGAGCGCGCCGCGGGTCCTGCGGGCGTCTCGAGGGCCTTGCGTAGAACCGTCTCGGCGTCCTCCGGGCGGCCTTGGAGCAGCCGGATCTCGCCAATGTGGACGTAGCCGGGGCTCACGCCGGGGTCCCAGTCCAAAGCCAGCTCGAAAGCCGCCGCCGCGGAGTCGAGCCGCCCGGCCGCCTGCTCGGCGGCGCCCAGCAGGTAGGGCCAACGGGCGTCGCCGATCCCCAAAGCGGAGGCGTTACGGAAGCAGTCAGCCGCGGCATCGTTGAAGCCGTAGGCGAGGTAGATCTGCCCGAGCTCGCCGTAGGCGGCGGCACCAGGAGGAGTCTGCGGAGTCGCTGATCCGGGGGGAATCACCAGCCGCTGCATCTCCCCGATCTGGGACGCCACGGCGGCTTCGAGGCCGGCGAGGTCCGGAAATCGCACGCCGGAAACACGGACGGGAACCGTCTCCGGAGCCAGGGCGAGCAGCAGCGCGAGGCCGAGCCCCAGCGTATTCACTTCGAGATTCCTGTGCCACGGACGAGGGTGGTGTACTTTCGCAGCGGCGGCGGTGGGAAGCGCTCGGTGAGGCCGTCCGGCCACACCACCTTCACGCCGGTCACCTCCGAGGCGCTCCCGAGGCCCACGAGCACCCGCGGATCGTTGGCGGAGGCGTAGCTGCCGTCCGTGCGCCGCGCGCCGCCAGAGGGACGGTGCGTCCTTGCGGGAGATCTCGACCCGCGCTCCGGGGGCCAGGCTCAGGCCCAGCCAGGGGTTCCGGGCGGACTCGTTGATCAGCAGGCGAACGGGCGTGTCGGCATCGACCACAAGGACGTCCGTATCGCCGTCGTTGTCCACATCTCCGAAGGCGGCTCCCCGGGTGACCTTCGGCGTCTTGAAGGCGGCTCCGGCCTCACCGCTCGCGTCCGCGAATTTGCCGCCTCCCAGGTTATGGAAGAGCTGGTCCGGCTGGGCGTAGGGAGCCAATCCCTCGCCCGAGCCCATGGCGCCCGCAAGGTTCACGGCGCCGTTGAAGGCGGCGAGGTCCAGGAGGCCGTCGTTGTCCACGTCCAGCCAGCCCGTGCCGAAGCCGGTGAACGGCAGGCTGGGAGCACCCAGGCCGGAACGCGCCGTGGCGTCCTCGAACAGGCCGCCGCCCAGGTTGACGTAGAACGTGTTCGTCTCCGCCGTCAGGTGGGTGATGAGAAGGTCGTCGTCGCCATCGCCATCCGCGTCGCCCAGGGCGATACCCATGCCCGCCTCGGGGCGGCCGGCGGCGTTCAGAGCGACGCCAGAGAGGAGGCCGTCCTCCCGAAAGGTGAAGTCCTTCTGGTTGAGCCACAGGAAGTTGGCGGCGCCGTCGTTGGCCACGAAGAGGTCCTGCCAGCCATCGCCGTTCAGGTCAGCGGCCACGACGCCCAGTCCCGGCCCCGGTTTCCGGCCGATCCCGGAGCGCAGGGAGACGTCCTCGAACGTGCCGTCCCCCCGGTTGCGCAGGAGGCGGCTGGTCACGGGCGGGAAGGTGGCGGGGCCGCAGTAGTCCCGGCGGGTGCTGGCCGCGTTGCAGCGGACGTTGTTCGCCACCGTGAAGTCCACGTAGTTGAGCACGAAGAGATCCAGGCGGCCATCCCGGTCCAGATCGGCGAAGGCGGCGCCCGCGCTCCACCGGGGATCGTCCACGCCGGCCTTGGCCGTCACGTCCGAGAACGTGCCGTCGCCGTTGTTCCGCCAGAGCTGGTTGGGGCCGAAATTGGCAAGGTACAGGTCCACCCTGCCATCGCCGTCGAAATCCCCGGTCGCCACGCCCATCCCGTACCCCGTGGCCCGGATGCCGCTCACCTCCGTGACGTCTACGAATTTGAGCCGGTCATTCCGGAACAGGCGCCCCCAGCCCGCGGGTCCCGGGTCCGGAGAGCCCGGTTTCAACGGATGTCCCTGCACCAGGAAAGCGTCGAGATCGCCGTCGCCGTCATAGTCGAACAGGGCGGCCCCGCCGCCCATGATCTCGGGAAAGTAGAGGTCCCCCGTGGCGCCGGTTCGGTAGGTGAAGGTGAGGTTCCAGTCCGCGGCGCGGTCCACGAAGAGGTCGGCGGCAGGGGCCGGGAGGGCGACGAGAATAGCGAACAGGATTGAGAGACGCATCAGGATCAGCAGTTTAACTCCGGCGTCAGCCCCTCCCGGGCATCAATGCCCGGGCTACGTTCAAAGAAGCCGGGTAAACCCGGCTCAAGGAAGGAGAAAATTGAGTCCCCTTCAGGGGGCTTTTTCAGCTTAGCCCGCGGCATTTATGCCCGGGCGGGGCGGCGCCTAGGACATCCCGATCTTTTTGGCCGGCAGTTCCTGATCCGCCCCCTGCGCCGCCGCCCGGAACCGCCGCACGATCTCCCCCGCCGGCTCGACCTTCTCGACCCCCGCGACGCTCTTGCCGGCCTGGAGATAGTCCCGGTAGGAAAAGGTCCGCGAGGAGCGCTTGAGCTTCCAGAGCGACTGGAGGGCGTAGATCGTCCGCATCCAGTGCTTGGTCTTCCGGCCCTTCAGCATCCAGCGGGCGAACGGGCCGGCCTTGGTTCCCATCTTCTCGATGTAGGGCGTGCGGATCACCGACACGGGCACGCCGGTGATCCGCTCGGTCAGCACGATGTCGTCCTCGTCCGCCTCGACGATGGCCTGCTTGTAATCCGCGGGGGCGGTGCACTCGGTGGTGGCGATGAAGCGGGTGCCCATCTGGACGGCGGCGTAGCCCATCTTCAGGGCGCTGGACGAAGTCCTGCCTCGTCGCCGATGCCGCCGGCGCAGACGAGCGGCACGCCCAGATCCGCCAGCTCGCTCGATGAGCGCCTCGGCGCTCTGGGGTCCCGCGTGGCCGCCGGCCCGGTTGTTGACCGCGATCAGCCCGTCCACCCCGGCTTCGAGGCCCTTCATCGCCCACTTCCGCTCGGTCACGTCGTGGTAGACGAAGCCGCCCGCGGCGTGGGCCTTCTCCACCACCCAGCGCGGGTTGCCCAGCGAGGTCACGAAGAAGCGGATGCCCCCCTCGATGGCCTGATCGACGAAGCGCTGCATCCGCTCCTCGTAGACCTTGGAGGAGCGCTCCACGATGACGTTCATCCCCACCGGCTTGCTGGTGAGGCTCCGGATGAGCTTCAAGCCGGCGCCGAACTCGTGGCCGTGGACGTAGACCAGGGAGAGCGGCTGGAGGACCCCGATGCCGCCCGCCTCGGAGACGGCGGCCACCAGCTCCGGGTTGCTGCAGGGGTACATGGCGCCGCAGATGAGCGGCACCTCGATGCCGAGCTGGCGGGTGACGGGGGTGTCGAGGAGGGACACGCCCTACTTCTCCACCGTCACACCCCGCCAGAAGGCGACGTGGTCCTTGATGTTGGCCGCCGCGGCTTTGGGATCCGGGTAGTACCAGGCGGCGTCCTTGTTCTCCTGACCGTCCACGACGACCGTGTAGTAGCTCGCCGTCCCCTTCCAGCCGCAGACCGTATGGGTGGCGCTCGGCTGGAAGAACTCGCTCTTGATGGAGCCGGGCGGAAAGTAGACGTTCCCCTCGACCAGCTCGTGCCGGTCCGACTCGGCGATGACCTTTCCGTTCCAGATGGCTTTCGGCATGTTCCCCTCCCTCTCCGCGTAAGTCTTGATGGTAGCCGAAAGCCCAAGCGCACCGTCACGCTAGAATGGCCCCGGAAGGGGAAAGCCTGTGGAAAGAGACGAGCTGCTGAGCCGCTACCAAGAGACCCGCAACCTGAGCACCGAGCTGTGCCGCCCCCTGCGCCCGGAGGACTACCGCATCCAGTCCATGCCGGACGTGAGCCCGCCGTGGTGGAACCTCGGCCATACCACCTGGTTCTTCGCCAAGAACATTCTCGAGCCGTTCGGCCTCTATCGGGACGAAGACGCGCGGCTCGAGTTCGTCATGAACTCCTATTACGAGTCGCTCGGCCCCCGCATCCGCCGCGACCACCGGGGGCTGGTGACCCGGCCGAGCAACGAGGAGGTCTACGAGTTCCGCGAATCCGTGGACGCGCGGGTCGGAGGAGCTGCTCCAGACGGCCTCCCGGACGATCTCGAACGCCTCCGCTTCCTGGTCGTCACCGGCGTCCACCACGAGCAGCAGCACCAGGAGCTGCTGGTGACGGAGGTCAAGCACATCCTGGGCAGCAACATCCCGAGCCTGCGCGAGCCGTACCGCCCGGCCGCGGCGGCGACCGAACGGCGCCGTTCCCCCGGCCCGCTGGATCTCCTTCGAAGGAGGCCTTCAGGAGTTCGGCAACGTCGAGGGCGGCTGGTGCTGGGACAACGAGATGCCGGTCCACAAGGGCTGGCTCGACGGCTTCGCCCTGGCGAACCGGCTGGTCACCAACGCCGAGTACCTGGAGTTCATGGAAGCCGGCGGCTACCGCAATCCCCTTCTCTGGCTCTCGAACGGCTGGGCCAAGGTCACGGAGCAGGGCTGGGATGCTCCGTTCTACTGGGAGAGAGGACGGCGACGGACTGGCAGGTCTGGACGCTCTCGGGGGCCCGGGCCGTCGATCCGGACGAGCCCGTCTGCCACGTGAGCTTCTACGAGGCCGACGCCTTCGCCCGCTGGAAGGGCGCGCGCCTGCCCACCGAGCGCGAGTGGGAGCACGCGGCCCGCGCCTCCGGCTTTCCGGGCAAGGGCTCGAACTTCCTGGACACGGGTGCCCTCCACCCCCGGCCCGCCCACGCGAACGGAACCGGTGATGGCGGGTTGCTCCAGATGGGCGGCGATCTCTGGGAGTGGACCACCAACCACTACGAGCCGTACCCGGGATACCGGCCGTTCGAAGGCACCCTGATGGAGTACAACGGCAAGTTCATGGACAACGTCCGCGTCCTGCGCGGCGGCTCCTGCGCCACGCCGGAGAACCACATCCGGGCGAGCTACCGGAACTTCTGGGCGGGCGACACGCGGTTCCAGTTCACGGGAATCCGGCTGGCCCAAACGGGCGGACTGACGGTTGATTGACGGTGGGCTGAGCTTCAGGAAGGCGCAAGGACGTTCAGCTTCATGCGGCGCGCCGCCTCGGTCATGGTGCGGTCGTACGTCACGAAGCCACCGATCTCACGGCCCAGACTCAGGGCGGATGCCACGTGGATCGCATCGAGAGACCTCAAGTGCAGGGGCTCCAGCAAGGTTGCCTCGCCCAGGATCTCCATGTGCACGTCCATGAAGTGAATCGTCGAGAGGACGTCTTCCGCGCGCTTCTGTAGCTCATAGTCCCTGGAAACGCGGCGGACGGCCCGGTGGACCTCGACAAAGCCCAACTGGCTCGCGAGGCGATAAGGCCAAGCCAGCATGAGGCGGAGGAGAGGAATCGTCTCCGCCTCAGGAACGATGAGCTTTACGAGGGCTGAGGAGTCGAGGTAGAGGATGCTACCGGTCAAGCCGCCCCTCGCGCTCCATCATCAAGGACTCCGTTAGAGACATCCTGAGAGGACGGGGCGAAGGAAGACCGATCGAAGCCAAGTCGCGGGTGGGCTTGCGGATGCGCGGTGAGCTGAGAAGCCTCTCCGCCACGGCGCTCGGCTTGACGGGTGGATGGATGGGCATGACACTATCCTCCTCACACGCTTCCAACGGCTGAGACTTTCGGAGAACCGCTGCGCGGGACATTGGCATGGACGAAAAAATATCGCGCTCGGGGGCAGACGTCAAGAGCCCAGTGCCTGTGTTTGAAGTCGCCATTCTCGGCGCCGGGGTCATGGGCGCGAGCCTTGCCTGGCACTTGGCTGCCCGGGGATGCCGGGACGTGGTGGTGCTCGACCGTGCTCCCGCCCTGGGGCTCGGCAGCACGGGCCGGGCCACGGGCGGGTTCCGCACCCAGTTCGCGACGCCGGTCAACATCCGCATGTCCCTGCTCTCGCGGGAGAAGCTGCTGCGCTTCCCCGAGGAAGTGGGCGCGGATTCCGGATACAGCCCGCGCGGCTACCTGTTTCTGGCGAAGGACGAGGAGCAGATGGCGGCCCTGCGCTCCCTCCGCCCCATGCAGCAGGCCGAGGGCGTGCCCGTCGAGGAGGTGGGCCCGGAGGACATCGGGCGGCTCAACCCGGCGGTTCGGCTCGACGGCATTCCAGGCGGCTCGTTCTGCCCCTTCGATGGCTTCATCCGCCCCCTGAGCATCCTGAACGGCTACGCCGAGGCGGCCCGGCGGCTGGGGGTGCGGTTCGAATTCGGCGCCGAGGTGACGGGCTTCTTCGTCGAAAAGCGCCTGCCGGGGCGAATCCTCCAGGTCCAGACCTCGTCCGGCCCCATCGCGGCGCGCCACGTGGTGAACGCGGCGGGCCCGTGGGCCGGCGAGCTCGCCCGGCTCGCGGGTGCCGCCGTTCCGGTCACCCCCTTGCGCCGCCAGATCGCGCCCACGGTGCCCACCTCGGTGCTGCCCGAGGAGATGCCGATGACCATCTTCCTCGAAGACGGCTTTCACCTGCGGGTGCGGGACGGGCGGGTGCTCCTGCTCTGGCCGCAGCCCTCGTCTTCAAACGATCCTTTCGACGACGGCTTCGACCCGGCCTGGCTCGACGGCCTGCTCGCCCGGGCGCATGCCCGCATCCCCTGCCTGGCGGACGTGCCCGTGGACCGCGCCGCCTGTTGGGCCGGCCTCTACGAGAGGTCGCCGGACCAGCATGCCCTCCTCGGCAGAGTCTCCAACCTGGAGAATTTCTGGCTGATCAACGGCTCCTCCGGGCACGGGGTGATGCACTCCCCCGCCCTGGGACAGCTCCTGGCCGAGATGATCCTGGACGGCGAGGCCCGGACCCTGGACGTCCACGCCCTCCGGCCGTCGCGCTTCGCCGAGGGCGAGCCCAACCCGGATTTCCACCTGCTGTAGGAATTGATCCAGAGGTGCGCGCAGCGCACCCTACCAGGCCTACCAGCCCATCGTGCCGGTGCCGCCCTTGAACGGCCCCACGATGTCGCGGGTGACCCAGCCGCCGTAGAAGCCGCCTTCCTGGGCCTGTACGCGCTCGCCGTCCACGAAGCAGGCCTCCATGGCCTGGGGATAAAAGGCGACGTAGCCCATCATGGGCTCGTAGATGCGGGTCGGCAGGGGGTAGTACCAGGCGACCGTCTCGGCCCGCTGGCCGTTCACCTCGACATCGTAGTAGCGGGCCAGCCCCTTCCAATCGCACCAGGTGGCCAGCGGGTTCTCCTTGAGAAACTCCATCCGCACGTCCGCGGGCGGTATGTAGTAGACCGGGGGGTGGCTGGTCTCCAGCACCCGCTTGGCACGCCGGGTGTCGGCGAGGGTGACGCCGTTGAAGAGAACCTGAATGTGGCGGGTGGAATCTTCCATCGCGGGCGGCCGCGGGTAGTCCCAGACGGACTCCTGGCCGGGGGCGGGCTCAATGGGGCGTGTCGTCGTCATGGCACTCTGAGGATATCCTGGCCGGGCCTGGAGAAGCTGCAAGGAGGAATCAGATGGGGAACGAACGGCAGAACATTTCGAGCGGCGCCCCGTGGGAGCCGATCGTGGGCTACTCCCGCGCCGTGCGCGTGGGTCCCTACGTCCACGTGGCCGGCACCACGGCCCTGGACGCTGACGGCAACCTCGTGGGTGCGGGCGACGCCTATGCCCAGGCCGTGCAGACCCTGAGAAACATTGAGGCCGCCCTCGCCAAGGCCGGCGCGCGGCTGGAGGACGTGGTGCGCAGCCGGGTCTTCACGACCGACATCAGCCGCTGGCAGGAGATCGGGAAGGCCCACGGCGAATTCTTCCGCGACATCCGCCCGGCGAGCACCATGGTGGAGGTCAGCCGGTTGATCGACCCCGGGATGCTGGTCGAGATCGAGGTGGACGCGATTTTGTCTTGAGAGGCGAGCGCTCTTTCAGAGAACCCAGGGGACGATCAGCCAACACCAGACCGCCGCGAGGAGCGGCGGCCAGGAGATCGAGCACCACGCCCGATCCGCGCCATCCTGGGATGGTGACGTAGCCGCTGCCGAAGACGATGGCGTTGGGCGGCGTGCCGGCCGGGAGGGCGAAGTCGCAGGAGCAGGCGAGGGTGGCGGCGAACAGGACCGTGGTCATCACCTCCGGGAGCCACCGCGTCCTTGAGGACGACGAGCATGACGGCGATAGTGGCCGTGTTCGAGGCCACGGCCGAGAGGGCGACCGTGGCAAGGCTGCGAGGAGCACCTGGCCGAAGGGCGGCAGGCCCCGAACGGCCACGAGCTGGGCGCTCAGGAAGTCCGACAGGCCGCTCTTCTGAATGGCCGCCGCCATGGCGAAGCCGCCGCCCAGAAGCAGGAGCGTCTCCCACGGCACCCGGGAGAGCGCTCTGAACCCCAGCACCTGCCGCCCCTCGGTCCGCCAGAGGATGAGCAGGAAGGCGGCGAGCATGGCGATACCTCCCTCGACGTGGGCCGAGGTGAGCTTGAAGGCCGTGACGTGCGGCTCCAGGAGCGCCGTGAGCCCCTTGCCCGCGATCCACAGGACGGCGGTGGCCAGGAAGACGCCGAGCACGATCCGCTCGGGCCGGCGGCACCGGGCCGAGCCGGGCCAGCTCGCCGTGCACGACCTCGGCCCCGATCTCCCCTGTCGAGCCCGTCCTTCCCGGCCGATCCGCCAGAGCATCCACCAGACGACCGGCAGGAACAGGAGCACGAAGGGGAGGCCGACGGCCAGGAACTGGAGGAAAGAGATGGAGATGCCCGACCGCTCCATGAAGCCCGAGAATTGCGCGTTGGGAGCCGTGCCGATCTTGGTGCCGATGCCGCCGACGTTGGCGCCGTAGGCGATGGAGAGCATGATCGCCATGCCGTAGCGGCGCGAGCCGCCGGCCGCCGCAGGTGGTCCTCGATCTGGGCGATGACGGCGATGCCGATCGGCATCATCATGGCCGCCGTGGCGGTGTTGGAGATCCACAGCGAGATGAAGGCCGTGGCGGCAAGAAAGCCCGCGAGCAGGCGGCGGGGGTCGGTGCCGATGCGGTCCATGATGCCCAGGGCGATGCGGCGGTGGAGGTTCCACTGCTGCATGGCCGCGGCGATCCCCATGCCCCCCGCGAAGAGGAAGATGTAGGGGTCGAGGTACGGCAGCGCGCTCTCGCGCACGTTCGTGCCGAGCCCCGGGCCGAAGACGCCGAGGAGGGGGAAGAGCACGAGCGGCACGCAGGCCGTGACGTAGATGGGCAGCGCCTCGGTGAGCCACCAGATGGCCATGAGCGCCGCGCCGGCCGCGGCGTAGGCGGGCCGCGCCCCCCAGCCGGCGCTGTGCTTCGAGCGGAGTGTCGAGCCCGGCCAGCAGGGCGAAGGCGAGGAGGCCGGCCACGAGCCCGGCGATCTTCCACGGGCTTTTTCTCCAAAGGCTCGTCCGGAAATTCGTCACGGCGCGGGGGCGAGCGAGCGGACGAAAGCCGTCATGTCGCGGATTTCCTGGTCCGAGACGATCTTCCCCCAGCCGGACATGGTGGGGGCGAGGCCGACGGCCTGCCCGCCGTCGCGCACCGCGAGATAAAGCTCCCAGTCGGTGCGCTTGGCAAGCAGGCCCGGAGTTGTGAAGGCGGTGGGTTTGGGATTGAGGCCCTTCGCCAGCTTGCCGCCGCCGTCGCCCGAGTCGCCGTGGCAGAGGGCGCAGCGCTTGAGATAGCCGGCCTTCCCCCGCTGGGCGTCACCGTTCAGGCGGAACCCGGCGGGCTCCGGGGGCGCGGCGACCGCGGTGACCGCGGCAATCGCCGAGGCGGCCACCGTGCCGGCGAGAGCCAGGGTCACCAGGGCGATGGCGCGGCGGGGCGTCAACGCTGGGCTGCCTGGGTCTCGTGGAGTTGCCGGCGGAGGAGAGCCAGCCCGACCTTCGCGGGCGAATACCCGTCCGAGCCACCTGCCGTGGCTTGGCCGCACTCGAGCACGTCGTCGTCCCCATCCCCCCCCTCCCTTCCCCCCGCCGTGGCCTGGCCGCACAGGGCGAGGCCAGGCACGAAGCGCTTGGCGGCGGGAAGGACGTCGATCATCAGATCCCTGGATTTGAACCTCATCATCTCCTCCTGGGGCGAGCCCCGGTACTTCGACGGCCGCTCAAGGGCCGGCGAGGGATTTTGCGCAATAGGATTCTTCAAGCTTACCAGAGGGGAACACCGATTCAGCGGCTGTCTCCCTCTCCTTTCAACGTCACCATCCACACGTCTCCCTCATCGGTCGAGCGGACGGTGTAGAGCGTCCGGTCGTCGGGGCTCACGGCGAGCGAGGTGTAGATGGAATTGGCGGGCGGCTGACTGAGCAGCCGCGGCTCCCGGGCGTCCAGATCGTAGAGGAAGATGCGGCCCTCGCGCAGGTAGAGGAGGCTGGGTCCGCCATGGAGCCAGACCGGGATCGTACCGGAGTCCGTGAGCCGTTCGTAGGAGCGGGTGGCGCGGGAAAACAGCACGACCCCCGGGATCTCCGAGCCGTCGAGGTGGGCGAGCGTACCGGCGAGGCGGGTGCCGTCGGGGGACCAGGAGGTGGCCGAGAAGACCTCCCGGCCGCCGCCCGACGGAGGGAGCAGCTCGACGAGGGGCTTGCCGCCGCCCTGGAGATCCAACAGGGCCGCGCTCTGGAAACCAAGGCTCGCCACGAGCCACCGGCCGTCCGGCGAGCCGATGGGATTGTAGAGGGCGTCGCTGGTGCCGTGGGGCAGGGGCTGAAGGGCGCTGCCGTCCGCCCGGATCGTCCAGGCGCCGTACCGGCTCCCGGTGCGGTCGGAGTAGAAGACGATCCGGTCGTTGCCGGTGCCGCTGGTGCCGCCGGCGGCGCCGGCGCTGCCGGCGAGCCAGCGGGGAATGCGGTCCTTGGCCACGTCGTCGGTGAGCTGGCGCAGGCCCGTGCCGTCCGGCCGCACCACGTACAGGTCTTCCTGCGGCGAGGAGGAGTCGAAGGCGATCCACTGCCCGTCGGGGGAGACCGCGGCCGAGCGCACGGCCTGCGAGCCCTGGGTGACCGGGAAGGCTTCGCCCGAGACCCGCAGAGCCGAGGGATCGAGCGAGCGGCGTTCCAGGTTCGACTTGCCGTCGTCGGTCGCGTAGACGATCTGCCGGCCGTCGTGCGACACGGAGAGGAGGCCCAGCGACTGCGACGAGGTGGTGACCGCCTGGGGCTCGCCCAGCACGCGGCCCGTGACCTCGTCGATGGGCACCCACCAGACGTTCATGCTGCCGCTGCGGTCGGAGACGAAATAAAGCCCCTTGCCGTCCGGCGCCCACACGGGGTTCCAGTTGACGTGGCTGTCCCCGGTCACCTGCACGGGCTCGCCAGGTCCCTGGGCGGCCCCGGCAATGTCTGCGGGGATCGCGGGGATCGTCCAGATCACCCGCCGGGCGCTCCCCTTGGGAATCCCCCAGTAGGCGATGCGGTGGCCGTTGGGGGACCAGCTCGGCTCGACGGCGTCGTCGCGGGCGATCAGGCGCCGGGTGCCCGCCGCCACGTCCACGATGCCGAGCTGGCTCGCGAGCTTGCGCACCAGGGGGCCTTCGACTCCCTCGGTGGCGAAGGCGATCTCGCGGCCGTCGGGGGACCAGGCGGGGTTGTAGCCAACGTCGGTCAGCCGGCGCACGGACTCGCCCGTGGCCCCCATGAGGAACAGGCCGCCCCCCTCGCGCTCGGAGCGGAAGGCGATCTGCTGGCCGTCGGGCGAGAACACGGCCTGGGTGTCGTCCTCGGGCGAGTCCTTGGTCAGGTTGAGCGGATTGCCGCCCCCCACCCGCTGAAGATAGACGTCGGCGTTGCCGTTCACCTCCTTGACGTAGAGGAGGTACTTGCCGTCCGGCGACAGGCTGGGGAACGACTCGCTCCCTTCCTGGGAGGTCAGGCGGTCGAAGCTCCCCGCGGCCGGAGCGCCCGGCGCGCGGCCCGTACCGGAAAGGTAGAGCCCGCCCGCGGCGATGGCGGCCACCGCTCCCAGGGCCGCGGCCCAGGCCCAGGGGCGGAGCTTCTTCCTGGGGCCGGGCTGCGTGCGCACGGTCGTGGTCAGGGTCTCGTTGCGCAGGGCCCGCAGGTCGCCCAGGGTGCCGTCGACCGAGGGGTAGCGCTGCGCCACGTCCTTGGCCAGCAGGCCCTCCACGATCCTCTGGAGCCTCGGGCGGTGTTTCAGGGCGCACCTCGGTGAGCGGCTTCGGGTCTTCGTGGAGCAGCGAGTAGAGGATCGCCTGCTCGTGATCGCCCCGGAACGGCCGGCGGCCGGCGATCATCTCGTAGAGCACCACGCCCAGGGACCAGAGGTCCGTGCGGTGGTCGACCTCCTCGCCCCGCGACTGCTCGGGCGACATGTAGGCCGGGGTGCCCACGGAGGAGCCGGTGCGGGTGATGGCCGCGGCGCCCGCCAGCTTGGCCAGGCCGAAGTCGAGGATCTTCACCACCCCGTCGCTCGTCACCATGAGGTTGGCCGGCTTGACGTCCCGGTGGACGATGCCGCCGCGGTGGGCCTTGGAGAGGCCGCGGGCGATCTGCTCGGCCACGTCCACGGCGTCGTCGATGGGCAGGGGGCCGCGCTCGATCCGCTTCCTCAAGGTCTCGCCGTCGTAGAGGGGCATGGCGAGGTAGATCTGGCCGTCCTCGGTCTCCCCCACCTCGTGGATGGTGCAGATGTTGGGGTGGTCGAGCCCCGAGGCGGCCCGGGCTTCCTGGAGGAAACGGGACTTGGCGTCGGGGTCGCGGGTCAGCTCGGGAGGCAGGAACTTCAAGGCCACGGTGCGCGCCAGGCGCGGGTCCTCGGCCTTGTAGACGACCCCCATGCCGCCGCCGCCGGCGACCTCCAGGATGCGGTAGTGGGCGAGCGTCCGGCCGATCAGGCTGCCGGTGGCCTCGCCGGTGCGGGTGCCCGTTGTGGGTGCGGACGGGATCGCCCGCACCGTGGGATCGAGCGACTCCAGAAGCAGCACGGAGCCCACGGCGCCAGCGGCGGCCAGGAGATCGGCGAGCATCTCTTCCATGCGGGCGTAGCGGCCGGCGGGGAGCTTGGCCAGGGAGCGCGCGAGGATCCGCTCGATCTCGGGCGGCACGCCGGACCGCAGGGAAGGGATCGGCTCGGGCTCGCGGGAGAGGATGCGGCGGATGCGGTCATGGTCCGTCTCGGCGGCGAACGGGGAGACGCCCGAGACCATCTCGTAGAGCACGGCACCCAGGGCCCAGACGTCCGTGCGGGCGTCGATCTCCTCACCGCGGATCTGCTCGGGGGCCATGTAGGCCGCCGTGCCCACGGCCGTCCCCTCGCGGGTCAGGCGCGACTGGTCGGCGAGCTTGGCGATGCCGAAGTCGACGAGCTTGACCCGCCCCCCGGGGGTGACGATGACGTTGGCCGGCTTGACGTCCCGGTGGACGATCCCCTTGGCATGGGCGGCGGCGAGGCCGTCGGCGATCTGGGCGGCAATCGATACCGCCTCGGCCAGGGGCAGGGGGCCGCGCTCGATCTTCTTCTTGAGCGTCTCGCCCTCGCAGAAGGCCATGGCGATGAACAGCCGGCCGTCGTCCGTCTCGTCGATCTCGTAGACGGTGCAGATGTTGGGATGGTCGAGGATCGAGGACGCCCGGGCCTCGCGGATGAAGCGCCGCTGGTCGGCCTCGTTGCCGCTCCGGTAGGAAGAGAGGAACTTGAGCGCGATCGTGCGCTCGAGCTTCAGATCCTCGGCCTTGTACACGATCCCCGCCCCCCCACCTCCGAGGCGTTCGAGAACTTTGTAGCGGGACACGGTGCTGCCGGTCAACGGGTGGTTTCCTGGGCCAGAATTAGACCCGGGAGTCTATCACCTCCGCTCGGGCTCGATCCGGACGCCGTCCGTGATCCGGTCACCGGGGTGGACCACCACGGTCTCCCCCTCCTTGAGGCCGGCCAGGACCTCGGCCTCGGCGGAGTTGCGGTACCCCACCTTCACCGGCCGGAGCCGGGCCCGGCCGTCCTCGGAGATGAACACGGCCCAGCCGTCTTCCTGGCGGAAGAGGGCGCCGGCGGGCACCTTGAGCACGCCGTCCCCTTCCCAGAGCACGATCTGGGCTTCGACCCGGTAGCGGTCGCCCAGGCTGCGGGGCGGGTCCACGAAGTCGCCCACGACGTTGACCCGCTGTTCTTCGACGCCCAGGGGCGAGACCTTGGTGAAGCCCGCGGGCTCGACGACCCGCACCCGGGCCCTCATCACCTCGCGTGTCACCGCCGCCCGCCGTCAGCAGCAGGAGCGCGCCGGGGCGGATCTTGACGGCGTCGCTCGACAGCACGTCGACCACCACCTCCAGCTCCGCGGGGTCGCCCACCTCCAGGATCTCGGCTCCCGCGGGCACGACCCGCTCGCACTCCTGGCAGAGCCGGAGCACCCGGCCGGCCACGGGCGAGCGCAGGGGGACCGCCGCCTCGCCCTGCCGGCCCGCCTCCAGAAGGGCCGCCCGCGCGCTCGCCACCTCGAAGGCCGCGGCCTCGGCCCGGAAGCGCGCCGCGTCGAGCTGGCCCGCGTGGCCGCGCTCGCCGGCCCGGGCGCGGTCGGCCTCCTCGGCGGGCACGACGCCGTCCTTGGCGAGCTTCTCCAGGCGGGCGAGGGTGCGGCGGGCGTCGTCCACGGCCGCGCGCTCGGTCCGGATGAGCGCCTCGGCCTCCCGCCTTCGTGGCCTCGGCCGAGCGCAGCCGGGCCTCGGCCTGCTCCCGGCCCCGGGCGTCGAGGGGCAGAGGGTCGAGCCGTGCCACCACCTGCCCTGCGTCCACGGGGTCCCCGGCGTGCAGCTCGATGCGCACCAGCCGGCCGGCCACGGGGGCGGCCAGGACGTAGCGGTGGTGGATGCGGGTCTCGCCGTCCTCCTCGACGGTGACCCGGAGCGGGCCGCGGACGGCGCGGGCCGTCTCGACCGGCACCGGCGCGGGACGCAGGACCAGGGCGGTGACGCCGGCCCCGGCCAGCAGGACGGTGATGAGCGTGACGCGTTTTCCCAGGACTCTCATGGCTTCACTCCCTCGCCGGTCACTCCCTCGTCTTCAGCACCTCGACCAGATCGAGCCGGTCGAGCCGGCGGCGCACGGCGAGCCCCGAGAACAGGGCCGCCGCGGCCACCACCAGGAAGGCGAACAGGTAGGTCGCCCCCCGGATCACCAGGGGGAGGCGGAACAGGTCGGACTCGAAACGGAAGGAAAGCAGGGCGCACAGGCCGAACCCCAGGGCGAGCCCCAGCGGGATGGCGGCCAGGGTGAGCAGCGCCTGCTCGCCGAGCAGCATGGCGGCCACCTCGCCGCGGGAGAAGCCGAGGATGCGCAGGCTCGCGAGCTCCCGGCCGCGCTCCGAGAGCGCGATGCGCGCGCCGTTGTAGACGATGCCGGAGGCGATGATGCAGGCGAAGGAGATCAGCACGAGGAGCGAGATGCGGAAGCTCTCGGCGATCGTCTTCTCGAAGCCCCGGCAGCGCCGCCTCCCGCACTCCCACGCCGGCCACCGCCGGGCAGCCGCTTGAGCCGGGCGTAGAGCGCCGAGGCGGCCGCCGGATCGACGGCCAGGAAGGCGCCCGAGATCGTCTCCCCTTCCCCCATCAGCCGGTGGAGGTCTCCGATGTCCATGTAGACCGACGAGGCCGATCAGCTCGTCGACGAGGCCGGCGACCACCTGGCGCGCGCACCGGGCGCTTGCCCTCCAGCACCTCGACCGTCAGCCGGTCGCCCGGGCGGACGCCGAGCACGCTCGGCGAGGCGGCTGGTCAGCAGCAGGCCGCCCGGCGGCAGGCAGTGGACGCCGGCGTCCGCGGTCGACGATGCGGCGCAGGTTCGCCGCCCGGGGTGAGGCCGAGGATCGACGCGCGATCGCTCGCGGTGGCCGCTGCCGCAGCCGCACCGGCACCGCGCGGAACGGCTCGACCCGCAGCACGCCCGGCAGGTGGGCGAAGCTCGTGGACGGTGCGCGGCCGGGCGCGGGCTCGTGAAGACGACCGTCACGTCCTCGCGCTGCACGCTGCTCGAACTGGACGTCCGTCATGGACGTCGATGGCGTCGAAGGTGTACCGGCCCAGGACCAGGATGCGCGCCGGCCAGGGCGATCCCGAGGACCGAAAGGAGCGCCGGACCGGCCGGCGCTCGAGGTTGCGCAACACGATGCGGCCGGCCGGCGGCAGGAGGCGCGAGACGCCCAGGCGCTCGAGAGGACCGGGGCGGAAGCGGGCGGGCGCCTCGGGGCGCATCGCCTCGGCCGGCGGCAGGGCCACGGCCCGGCGCACGGCCGCAGACGGCGCCGGCCAGGGCCGCGCCGCCGCCGATCGCCACGGCGGCGGCCACGATGCCCGGCCGCGGCGCGAAGCGCAGCACGGGGAACTGGAAGAAGCGGGCGTAGACCTGCGGCCAGCTCGCACGGCGAACCAGAGGCCGAGCGCCGCTGCCCACGGCCGAGCCCGCCAGCACGGGAGCCAGCGCGAGCTTCGAGATAGTGGAGGCCGACCGCGCGGTCGCCGTAGCCGAACGCCTTGAGCACCGCGATCTGGTCGCGCTGGGTGGCGACCAGGCGCGACAGCACGATGTGGAGCAGGAAGGCGGTGACGCCGAGGAAGATCGCCGGGATGGCCACGCTCGTCACCCGCGTCTCGGCGATCTCGTCGCGACACGAAGCGGTGCGAGACCTGGTCCTCCCGGCCGTAGGCGCCGAGGCCGCCGTAGCGGCGCGAGCAGGCGGTCGAGGCCGGCGATCACCGCCGGCTCTCGACGGCGCCCGGGGCGAGCGCTCAGGGTGAGGTCGTTGAAGGCGCCCTCCAGGTCGAAGGCCGCGGCCAGGGCGTCGCCGCCCCATCCAGAGCACGCCGAAGCGGCGGTTGTCGGGGAAGATGTCGCCGCCGCCGCGGATCTCGTAGATGTACTCGGGCGAGAGGGCGATCCCGACGATGCGCAGCCGCTGCCAGCGGCCGTTGATCACCGCGCCGAGGGTGTCGCCGAGCGTCCAGGCCGTTGGCGCGGGCGAAGGCCTCGCTCGACCAGCACCTCGTCGCGCCGGCCGGGCTCGAGCCAGCGGCCGCGCCGCAGGTGGAGGGCGTTGAGGCGCCGGCTGGCGGTCGCCGGGATCGAGACCAGCCGCCCGGTGGCCGGCTCGGCGCAGCCCGGGCACGTCGAGCAGCACGTCGGCGACGATGCGCGTCTCGACCGCCGCGACGCCGGGCAGCGCCGCGATCCCGGCGCGCCAGCGCCAGCGGCGCCGCTTGCAGCGGGGCGAAGACGTCGGCGAAGCGGTAGCGCCTCGTAGTAGTCGCGCCTGGGTGCTCGAGCAGGTAGCCGTGCATGCTGCGCAGCGTGACGAACAGGGCGATGCCGCAGGCCACCACCAGGGCGATGGCCGACGACCTGGCCGCGCAGGTGCCAGAGGTCGCGCAGCAGCTTGCGGTCGAGGGGAGTCATGGCGCCCTCACCAGTCGAGGCTCGCCGGGGCGAGGCGCGCGACGGCGTTGCGCCGCACCTCGACGATGCGGCCGCTGCGCAGCCGGATCACGCGGTCGGCCATGCCGGCGATGGCGGCGTTGTGGGTGATCACGGCCACGGTGGTGCCCGAGCTCGCGGTTGACCCGTGTCGAGCACCTCCAGCACGAGCTTGCCGGTCTCGTAGTCGAGGGCGCCGGTCGGCTCGTCGCAGAGCAGCACGTCCGGGCGCTTGGCGACGGCGCGGGCGATGGCCACCCGCTGCTGCTCGCCGCCCGAGAGCTGGGCCGGGAAGTGGTCGAGCCGGTCGCCCAGCCCGACCAGCCGCAGCGCCTCGGCCGGGTCCATCGGGTGCTCGGCGATCTCGGTGACCAGCGCGACGTTCTCGCGCGCCGTGAGGCTCGGGATCAGGTTGTAGAACTGGAAGACGAAGCCGACGTGCTCGCGCCGGTAGCGGGTCAGCTCGTCGTCGTCGGCGCGCGTCAGGTCGTGGTCGAGGAAGTGGACGCTGCCGGCGGTCGGCACGTCGAGCCCGCCCAGGATGTTGAGCAGCGTCGACTTGCCGCTGCCCGGAGGGGCCGAGCAGGACGACGAACTCGCCGCGCTAGAGGTCGAGGTCGACGTCCTGGAGCGCCTGCACCTCGACCTCGCCCATCCGGTAGATCTTGGTGAGGCCGCGGGCGTGGAAGACGGCGGCGGACGGCGTGGCGGGCAGAACGGCGGCCTGCATGGCACCTCCCCGTCTGCCAGGGTACCGGGAGGAAGCCGCGGCAACGACGGCTTTCAGGGTGGGAAACCCGCGTCGCGGGGTGGGGAAAAGCTACGGAAATGCGCGGAAGAGAGGGCTCGGGACGCTGGCCGCGCCCAGGATCTGGCCGCGCTGGGGCTGCTCGGCGAGCCGGGGGCTGACCGGTGTTGACCGGCGTAAAGCGCTTCCTGGGAGCGCCGGCATCCCTGCCGGCCCATCCAACTCTGCTTTTACCAGCCCTCCTCCTCGAAGCACGGGAACGCCGCCCCCCCGGGCCGGGCGAGGTCGGCGGCCAGGGCCGCCGCGCCCGCCTCACCCCAAAAGAGGCCCCGGAGGGTCTCCGCCCCCCCCTGCTCGAAGGCCAGGGCGGCCCGCTCGGCAAGATCGCGGGCCCGGGCGAGCCACTCTTCCCCTCCCCCGTTTTTGTACAGGTTGAGCAGGGCGTAGGCGCGGCCCGCGAAGCCGCAGCAGAGGTTGGCGGGTCCCCCAGGATCCTCCCAGGCGTTCCAGGCCGCGCCCTCGGCCAGGGGATGGAAAACGGGATCTCCGAGCTGCCGTTGAGCGAGCGTCCAGAGGAAGACGAAGCCCGCGCTGCCGTTGCACCAGCCGGCCATGGTGCCGTGGTCCTCGCCGTTCTCGCCCCGCCAGGGCCAGCAGAGCCCGCGCCCCCGGGGACGGGCGCAGCCCGCCAGCTCCGCCAGCCGTTCGCGGGTCCCTGGCGGCAGCGGCCGCGAAGCGGCCCGGCTCCACTGGAGGGTGGCGTAGAGATAGCCGGCCCAGCCGTGGGCGATGCCCAGGTTCGCCCAGTTGTGGAACCGCCCGGCACAGTCGGGAATGAGGGGCAGGGCGTCGATCTCCCGCCAGAGGCCGGCCAGGGTCTCGTCCCCGAGAGCCAGGCAGACTCCGGGGGCGGCTCGCCTTCCAGGGTGTCGAGCAGCAGGGCCGCGGCGAGCAGCACCCCCGAGCGCCCCAGGGCGAGGTCGGGATTGGGGCACGGCTGGCGCGCCACCGCCAGGAATTGCCGGATGGCTTGGCGCTGCGCGGCCGGGTTTCCCAGGGCGTGGGCGATGAGCGCCTGGACGCAGTGGGTGCCCGTGGGGCTGTGGTAGAGGGAGACCGGGCCGACGACCTCGGGGAGAATCCCGCTATCACCATCGCGCTTGAAGTAGGCCTCGTCCCCCTCTTCCCGCGCCGCCTTCTCCGCCCAGACGTCGGCCAGGGACAGCAGTCCGGCGTCCTCCCGCGCCAGGGCCACCCGGTAGAGGGCACAGGCGATGCCGGCCGCGCCGCCCTTGACGGAAGCGCGCGGGGGCGGCAGGGGGGCTGAGAACAGCTCTCCGTCCAGCCCGGCCTGCCGGGTCACCCGGTCGAGCAGGGCCTCGGCCCGCGAGGGGGCGGACGGGCGCCGGGCAGCCCCCTCGGCCGGGACGGCGGCGAGCGCGTCCGCCAGCGCCGCCAGGGAGGGGAACCGTTCGTCCGGATTCTTGGCGAGTGCCCGCGCCAGGACCGTTTCCATCTCGGGCCACGGCTCCACGCCGCGCGCCACGAAAGGCAGCGGCGGCTCCCCGGCGATCTGCCGCAGCATCTCGTCCCTCCCCAGGGAGAAATCCCGGTAGTGGGCCCCCGTGACCAACAGGTAGAGCAGGGCCGCCACGGCGTACTGCTCGCCGGCCGGCAAGACCCGGGGCGAGCGCTCCCCCGCCAGGACCGCCGCCGCGTACTCGGGCTCGAAGAAGAAACCGACTCCGGCCCGTCCGGGCTCCTTGGGGTCGCCTCGCTTCCCGCTCCCGCAAACGCCGCGTAGCCGAAGTCCAGGAGCACGGCCTCGCCGGCCGCCGTGATCAGGACGTTGCGCGGATGGACGTCGCCGTGTATCACACCGCGCTCGTGGAGACCCGCGTAGGCCCGGGCCACGCGAGACGGCGAGGGCGCGCAGGCCCTCCCGGGACTCGCCCTGCCGCAGCTCGGCCGCGGCCACCGTGGCCTCGACGCCGGAGATCCACTCCGTGGCGAGATAGCGCCGGCCGCCCGCGTCTCCGTCTCCCCCGCGGCGAGCAGGCGAGGCGAGACGGAGCCGTCCAGGTGGGCGAGCACGGCCGCCTCCCGCTCCAGGGCCCCCTTCGTGACGCCCGGGGTCCGTTCCAGCTTGAGCGCCGCCACCCGGCCGTCTTCCTCCCGGCGCACCTGGTGAAGCTCGGTGTCGTCCAGCACCTGGATGCACTCCAGCTCCCGGAAGCCCGCGAGCTCCTCCCCCGGGGCGAGCGTGGGCTCGATGGCCTCCGACTCCGCCGAGCCCTCGGCCACCAGGAAGCCGGCGCCGAACAGGCGGTCGAGGAGCGGATAGGCCTCCGTGAGGATGGTCTCGGGATCGCTCCCCCGCTCGCGGCTGTAGCGGATCACGGCCTCGGCGACCGTGGTGGGCGAACGGAACTCGCCCAGGAGCCGGGCCGAATCGGGGTCGAGGATGCGCGAGGGGACCCGCAGGCGGGGACGGGTGATGGCGAAGTCCCCCTCCTCGCAACCGAGACGGCCGCGGACGTCCTCCGGCAGCTCGGCCACGGGGACGAGCACGACATCCTCGGGCAGCACGAGGGGATCGGTGATGGCCATCGGCGAAAGACTACTACGTGGGAGCGGCCCCTATCCCCGCAGGAGCAAGGCACCCGGCGTCCACGTCTCCGTGTCCACCCCTTCCAGGCGCACGCGCTCCAGGGCGAACCGCCAGGGCTCGGCGGCGCCCTCCCCCCGGCTGGCCACCAGGGCCGCGGCCAACCGGTTGGTGAGCCACAGGCGCCAGCTCTCCCAGCCGCCCAACAAAGGGGAGCGCTGAGCCACCGGGGGATCAGCCCCCCAGGAGAGCAGCCCGTCACCCGCGATCTCCGCCGTGAACGGCACGCCCTGGGGGGCCAGCCCGGCGAGGCGGCCGCCGAGACGGCCCGCGGCCTCGGAGAGGCGGTCGAAGTCCGGGAAGTAGGCCACGATCTTGTCCGGCCGCAGGAGTCCCGCCGCGTCCGCTCCGACCTTGAACTGCCGGGCGCGCGACGCCGAGAGGGCCTCCAGGATCTCGGCGAAGCCCTCGCCCAGGGCCTCCGGAACCGGGCTGACGTAGAGCTTGAACACGGCGCCGCCCTCCCTGGAGGGTTCCGGCCGGGCGGAGCGGGCGTGCCAGGCCAGCCAGTGCTCGCCACGGCTCCCGGGCCGCCAGCTCCGGTCGAGAGCCCGGCGGTTCCGGCCCCCCTTCTCGAGGCCCAGGTGAGCCTCGACGGCTTCGGCCGCCGGCAGCAGGCGTCGCCAGGCCGGCGTGAGGGGGAGCCGGTTATAGCCGTAGATCCGCCAGGAGAGAAGCAGGGGATCGTCCAGTCCCAGCGCCTGGGCGTAGCGCAGGGCCTCCCGGGAGAGGGCCGCCAGCCTGCCCCCGCCTCCTCTCGGAGTCCTCTCGTCCCCGATCAAAGCCAGCGCCGCCGCGCCGGAGACAAACTCCTCCCCTTCGGCGATCTCCAGAACGCCGTCCGCCACCAGCCGCGTGAGGGTGCGGCCGGCGGCGGCTCCGAGCATCTCCTCGACGTAGGCCGGCAGCGGTCCCGGCTCGCGAAGGGTCAGGAACAGGAGGGCCGTATCCCGGTCGACGGATTTGGCGCCCAGCCCGGCGGCCGGCTCCAGCGGGCGGAGCACACCGTAGAAGGATGGGTCCCGGCGCAGCTCCGCCAGAGCCTCCCGCTCCCCTGGGGAGAGGCGGTCGAACAGCACGAGCTCATAGCGGGGGCTGGCGCGGAAGCCGCGCCGGAGGATTGGCTGCACCGCTGGCCTTGAACCCCTTAGGCTCGCGCCCCGTCCAGCGCCTTCTGGAGCTGCCGGTGCAGGAGGTTCAGGTCCGTGTAGTCCGGGGGAGCCCCACCGGGCCGGGGGCGGGGCCGAGGAGAATCGCAATGGCTCACCGGGCGGCACGGTGGCGTCTTGCCACCCTTGCCGGACACCGCCGCGAACCCGTCTCCCCGGCAGGTCGTGCCGCCAGGGCACGAGGCCCAGCGGACGGCGGACGGCAGCACGTCGGTCATGAGGTCCTGGATCCTGAACGCCATGTCTCGCTCCTTCTCGCCGGGGCCCCGAAGGATCACTCCCGGCCTTCCAGATTCAACGATTTGAGGGTCGCTATGAAAAAAGCTTAGCACCTATTTCACTGTCAACATCACGACGTCCCCCTCGTGGAGGATGCGGACGCCGTAGAGGGCACGCCCGTCCGGGCTGGCGCTCACCGAGAAGATCTCGGCGTCGGCGCCGGGGTTCATCACTTCCCAGCTCCGCCGGGTGGCCGCGTCGATGGCGCGGATCCTCCCTTCGTCCAGGTAGACCAGCTTGCGGCCGCCGCCCAACCAGAACGGTGTCGAGCCGCTCCCGGCCAACTTCTCGATCCGGCCGGTGTCGAACGAATAGAGGCCGATCCCAGCCGCTTTCGCCCCCGCGATGAGATTCCCCGCCAGCCACCGGCCGTCCCGGGACCAGGCGCTCGGCGCCAGCTGCCATCCTCCCCCTCCCTCCACGGGCAACGGGACGGGGCCCCTGGCCGCCAGGGGCTGGGACAGGTCCACCGTCACGAGACCCGACGGGGAGAAGGCGATGCGGGTTCCGTCCGGCGACCAGATGGGGTAGATCACGGGGACGCCCGCCATGCGGGTGAGCGGCTCCAGCCCGCCCCCGCCGGCACGGACCGTCCAGGCCTGGTAGCGCCCCGAACGGTTCGAGTAGAAGAGCAGCCGCGAGCCGTCCGGCGACCACTGCGGGTGCCGGTCGTTGAACCGGTCGTTGGTGAGCTGGCGCAGGCCCGTGCCATCCGTGCGCACCACGAAAAGGTCTTCCTGCGGCACCGTCGAATGAAAGGCGATCCACCGGCCGTCGGGGGAGACCCGGCAGGAGCGGATGCCCAGGGCGCTCTTGAGGAGAGGAACCGCGGTCCCGGTCACCCGGCCTGACTCGGGATCGAAACCCACCTTCTCCAGCTGGGTCTTGCTGTCGCTGGCAGCAAAGGCAATCCGCCGGCCGTCCCTGGACAGGGAGAGCAGAGCGCTCTCCTGGGACGACGCCGTCACGGCCTGGGGCTCGCCGTCGATCCGCCCCGAACCCTCGTCGATCCGTACCCGCCAGAGGTTCATGATGCCGCTGCGGTCGCTCGCGAAGTAGAGAAACTGGCCATCCGGTGACCAGACCGGGTTCCAGTTGAGGGCGTCGTCGTCCGTCACCGGCACGGGGTGGCCGCCCTCGGCGTTATCCTCGGCGGTATCGGCGTCAAGGGTCCAGATCGTCCTGCGCGCGCTGCCGGGCGGCAGGCCCCAGAAGGCAATCCGCGAGCCGTGAGGCGACCAGCTCGGCTGCACGGCGTCGCCCGGGGGGAGGCGGCGCGTGCCGCCCGTGGCCAGGTTCACCCGCCAGATCTGGCTGTTGAGCTTGCGCACCCCCGGATCGCCGACCCCTTCCGTGGCCACCAGGAGCTCCCCGCCCTCGGGAGACCAGGCTGGATTGAAGCCGAAGCCGGTGACGCGGCGCACGGACTCCCCCGTGGCTCCCATGACGAAGATGCCGCCGCCGTCCCGCTCCGAGCGGAACGCGAGCTGCTTGCCGTCCGGCGAGAAGGCCGGCTGCGTGTCGTCCACCGGCGAGTCCGCCGTGAGGTTCACCGGGTTGCCGCCGCCCACGCGCTGCCGGAAAAGGTCGAGGTTGCCGGGCCCGGTGGCCTTGGCGTAGACGAAGTAAGCGCCGTCCGGCGACAGGCTGGGGAACGACTCGCGCCCCTCGACGTCCGTCAGGCGGGTGAACGTGGTCTGCAAGGGGGCCGGCCGGTTGGCTTGACGGCCGCGGACCACCGTCCAGAGCCCAACGCCCCCCGCGATCAGCACCAGCCCGGCCAGGCCCCAGATCCAGGGAGAAGGCCCGCCTCGGAGCGGGCACCCGGGTCAGCATCGTTCCCGTCATCGTCTCGCCCCGGAAGGCGCGCAGGGCGACGAACAGATCCTCCGCGGAGGCGTAGCGGTCGGCGGGATCCTTGGCCAGCAGGCGGTCGACGATATGGGCGAGCTCCGGGGGCGTCCCGGGCCGGGCTTCCCGTAAGGGCCGGAGGGGCTCGTGGAGGATGGCGTGGATCGTCGCGGGCTCGCTCGCTCCCTGGAACGGCCGCCGCCCGGCCAGCATCTCGTAGAGCATCACGCCCAGCGACCAGAGGTCCGTGCGGGCGTCGAGCTCGTCACCCCGCGCCTGCTCGGGCGACATGTAGGCCGGCGTCCCCATGGACGAGCCCGAGCGGGAAATGGCCGCCGAGCCCGCGAGCTTGGCCAGGCCGAAGTCGAGGATCTTCACCAGACCGTCGCCCGTGACCACCAGGTTGGCCGGCTTGACGTCCCGGTGGACGATCCCCTTGCCGTGCGCCTTGGCCAGCCCGCGCGCCACCTGCTCAGCCACCTCCGCGGCCTCCTCCACGGAGAGCGGCCCGCGCTCCAGCCTGCGGCGGAGTGTTTCGCCGTCGTAGCAGGGCATGGCGAGGTAGAGCCGGCCGTCGGGAGTCTCCCCCAGCTCCAGGATGGTGCACAAGTTCGGGTGGTCGAGCGACGAGGCCGCCTTGGCCTCCTGGATGAACCGGGTCTTGGCCTCGGGGTCGCGCGTCAGCTCGGGGGGGAGGAACTTGAGGGCCACGATGCGCGAGAGCCGCGTGTCCTCCGCCTTGTAGACCACGCCCATGCCGCCGCTCCCCAGCAGCTCCAGGACCCGGTAGGGACCCACCGTCCGCCCCAGGAGCCCCGCGCTCTCCGGCTCCCCCACACCGGCACGCGCCGGCACCGGCCTCACCGGGCTCCGCGCGGCCGGGGGCTCCGGCCACGTGGGGTCCATGTCCTCGATCAGCACGTCCGGGGAGTCGCCCCGCAGGTCGTCTCTCAGGATCCCCATGTCCTGATAGCGGTCCGCCGGGCGCTTGGCGAGGCAGCGGGCCACGATCCGTTCCAGCCGCGCCGGCACGCCCGGCCGCAACCGGGACATGGAGGGCGCATCGTTCTCCAGGATCGCCCGCACCATCTCCCGCTCCGAGAGATCCTCGAAAGGGAGGCGGCCGGTCACCATCTCGTAGATCACGATCCCTAAGGACCAGACGTCCGCCCGGGCGTCCGCGGCCTCGCCGCGGAACTGCTCGGGGGACATGTAGGCCGCCGTGCCCACGGTCATGCCGGCGCGCGTCAGCCGCGACTGGCCGGCCAGCCGGGCGATGCCGAAGTCGAGCAGCTTGACCTGCCCGCCGGCCGTGAGGATGACGTTGGCCGGCTTGACGTCGCGGTGCACCACCCCCAGCTCGTGGGCACGGGCGAGGCCGGCCGCGACCTGGGCCGCCACGTCGACCGCCTGGTTGACCGGCAACGCCCCGCGGTCCAGCCGGTCGCGCAGGGTCTCCCCCTCGTAGAGGGCCATGGCGATGAACAACGCGCCGTCCTCGGTCTCGCCGATCTCGTGAATGGTGCAGATGTTCGGGTGGTCGATCTGCGAGGCGGCCCGCGCCTCGCGCAGGAACCGCCTCTTCTCCTCCTCCGGCGCGCCGCGCTGGCCGGAAAGGAACTTCAAGGCCACCTGGCGGCCGAGCTTCAGGTCGCGGGCCTTGTAGACCACGCCCATGCCGCCGCCGCCGAGGCGGTCCAGGATCTGGTAGTGCGAGACGGTGCTGCCGATCACGGGGGCGGCCTCTGCTCTCGGAAGGTTGAGTTGTCCCTGGGGCGCCCGAAGTCTAGCAGACGGAAGCCCTCTCTCCAGATAGATCCGAAAACCACCCCGGCGGGGGGTGCGCGAGCCGCCGGCTTCCCGCACAGTTATGCCAGGACGGCCAACCCGGCGTCCTGGTTCGCAGAACAGGAAAGGGTCCGACGATGAGCCAGATGAGAGTCCGTGACCTGATGACCGAGAAGGTCCTGAGCGTCCACCCGGGCGAGAGCGTGGACAAGATCTACGACGCGATGACCGCGAGCAACATCCGCCACGTCGCCGTGATCGACGAAGACGGCGATCTCGTGGGGGTGGTCTCCCACCGCGACCTGCTGCGCCACTCGCTCATCGAGCGGTCAGACCTGCCGCTCTTCGTCCAGAAAGCCCTGCCGAGGAGGACCCGGGTCGAGGAGGTGATGACCTCCGAGGTGGAGACCGCCGACCCCGACCAGCCCCTCAAGGAGGCCGCCCAGGTGATGTTCGAAAACAAGTTCGGCTGCCTCCCCGTGGTCGAGGGGTGGCGCGTGGTGGGGATCCTCACGGAGTCGGACTTCGTGAAGTACTTCACACGGGCTCCGGCCAACGACAACGGCACCGGCACGGACCTGGGTACGGACACCGCCCTCAACTAGACGCCGTCTCCCGCGCCCGCGCCCGCAGCTCTTCGAATTCCTCGTGGAACCCTTCCACGATGACCTCCGGGTCGGGCACCAGGCCGGCGTCCGAAGCGAGCCCCAGCCGCACGTGCCCGGCGTAGCTGATGATGCTGATGCCGAGCCCCAACCGGCCGGACTGGGGCACCCAGAAGAAAATCTCGCGGATGGCCCGCCCGGCCAGGTAGAGCTCCTCGCGAGGGCCGGGCACGTTCGTCATCACGGCCGTGGCCTTGCTGCCGAAGATCTTGACGACCATGTTCTGGACCGCCAGCGGAACCATGCCGATCAGCTTCAGGATGGCGTAGACCACCACCGGTTCGGCCGAACGCTTGAGGGCCAGCGCCCGGCGGCGCAGCTCGGCCAGCCTCTCCACGGCGTCGTCGATCCCCACCGGCAGCGACAGGAAGATCAGGCCGAACTGGTTGCCCAGCTCCGACATCTTGTCGATCGAGCGCAGGTTGACCGGCATGGCGGCCCGGAAGCTCAGGCCGTGCGCCCTCTGGCCATGGCGGTCGAGGTAGCGGCGCAGGCCGCCCACCATGGCCGAGGTCAGGACGTCGTTGATGGTGCCCCCCAGCGCCTGGCCGACCTCCTTGACGTCCGAGACCAGGATCGGCTCGGACCAGGCCACCCGCTTGGCCACACCCAGGTCGCCCTTGAAAGGCGTCTTGGGGTCCGCGGGCCGGGCCACCAGCCGGGCGAAGGCGCTCGTCGAGGCGAGGCTGGCCACCACCGCCCCCATGTTCTTGAACGCCTCCGCCGACTGCTCCAACAGGCGCATGCCGTCCGGCATGATCTGCCGGGCCAGCTCCTTGGCCGCCTCCGCCCCGTGCGGGGACTTGCGGAACAGCTCGATGAAGGGGTTGTCCGGATCGTCCGGCAGGTCGTCCGGCCCCTGAGGCGGGCCCATCGTGCGGTCGGTCAGCGAGAGCAGCACCAGAAGCAGCGCCATGCCGTCGCCGATCGTGTGGTGGAGCCGCCCCATGAGCACGCTCCCGCCGTCCTTGTAGCCGTGAAGAATGTGGAACCGCCAAAGCGGGCGGTCGAGCTTCAAGGGCTCGCTCATCAGCTCGCTCACCACCGCGCGCAGCACCTTGTCGTCCCCGGGGGCCGGCAGGTCGCTCTCCAGGACGTGGGCGTCCAGGTCGAAGCCGGGATCGATCTCCCAGTGGGGGTTCCCCTGATGGTACAGAATGCGCTGCCGGAAGCGCCGTATGGGCAGCAGGCGCTTTTCGAGCAAGGCCCTCAGGCGTTTCCGGTCGAGGTTCAGATCCAGCACCAGGCAACCGTTGATGATCATCAGGTTGTCCGGTTGATCCATCCGCAACCAGGCGTGATCGACGGCGAGCAGGGGCTCCAGGGCCTCGGGATCTTCCGGAGCGGGCAAAGTGTCCTCCTCCTGACGCGTTCGAGCGGAGTCTATACCGCGCGAGGAGCCCGCGGGGCGGTCCCGGCCCCCACCTACCCCGCAGCGCGGGGCCTCCCGCCTGAACGGGTGTCGCCCCCACACACGCCTCGGCGTACGGTCCGTCTATTCAAGAAGGAGCACTCCGATGACCACCGCAACCGAGACGATCCAGCCTCCCGAGACCCTGCAGAGCACCGAAGAGATCCGGCCCCGGACCGGCCGCGGAACCAAGACCATGCGGGCGACGGTGTTCCACGGCGTGAACGACCTGCGGGTCGAGGAGGTCCCCCGGCCCACCGCCGGCTTCGGCGAGGCCGTGATCCGGGTCACCCTGACCACCATCTGCGGCACCGACCTGCACATCGTGCGCGGCGAGTACCCGGTGCGGCCCGGCCTGATCATCGGCCACGAGCCCGTGGGCGTCATCGAGGAGCTCGGCCCCGGAGTCACTGGCTACGAGGTCGGCGACCGCGTGCTGGTGGGCGCCATCACCCCCTGCGGCCAGTGCCGCGCCTGCCTCTCCGGCCAGCTCTCGCAGTGCGGCCACGGCGGCGGCTACGAGGCCCTCGGCGGCTGGCGCTTCGGCAACACCATCCACGGCGCCCAGGCCGAGTACCTGCTGGTGCCGAACGCCCAGGCCAACCTGGCGAAGATCCCGGACGAGCTCACCGACGAGCAGGTGGTGCTCCTGGCGGACATCGCCTCCACCGGCTTCTCCGGCGCCGAGTCCGGCAAGGTGCGGATCGGCGACGCGGTCGTCGTCTTCGCCCAGGGGCCGATCGGCCTCTGCGCCACGGCGGGCGCCAAGCTCATGGGGGCCGGCCTGATCATCGGCGTGGACGGCGACGACACCCGGCTCGCAATGTCGCGGCGGATGGGCGCCGACGTGGTGCTCGACTTCCGCAAGGTGGACGTGGTCGAGGAGGTCAAGAAGCTCACCGGCGGCGGCGTCGACGTCGCCATCGAGGCCCTGGGCACCCAGCAGACCTTCGAGAACGCCCTGCGCTGCCTGCGGCCCGGGCGGCACCCTGTCGAGCCTGGGCGTCTACTCCGGCAAGCTCCAGATGCCCTACGACGCCTTCGCCGCCGGCCTCGGCGACCACCGCATCGTGACCACCCTCTGCCCGGGCGGCAAGGAGCGGATGCGGCGCCTGCTCGAGACCGTCCGCCGCGGCCGGGTGGACCTGACCCCGCTGCTCACCCACACCTTCCCGCTCGACCGCATCAACGAGGCCTACACCCTCTTCGGCGAGCGCCGGGACGGCGTGCTCAAGGTGGCGATCCGGCCGTAGAACGGGTCTCCGCGGAATCGGCCGGCTTCCTCTCAGGGGTGCCTTTCCGGGGCGCCCCTGGAGCTTCACACTCCGGGAGGCCGATATGACGGGCTCCGCGAGCGCCCTCTCATGCCTTCCCGCACCCACACCTTCTTCGCCATCGCCTTCGAGGAAAACTTCTCGTTGCGCGAGCTGGCGGCGGGCTTTCCCGAGGCCCGGGGGAGCGTTCACGAGCTCAGCCGCAGCCTGCCGGAGGGCGGCGAGGTCTTCCTCTACCCCTTCGGCACCGTGGTCTTCCTCGACACCCCCCGCGAGGTCCGCGAAGAGGAGCTGGCCCGGTTGCACGAGATCGTTCCCCGGCTGACCACCAAGGCCATCCGGGAGGACTTCGCCGTCCGCGAAGAGGAAGGGGCGGGGATCGCGGTCGCGGGCGGCACGCTCACCGTGGACCGGCTGACGCCTCCGCGCGCCGCCATCGTGGCCCAGACCGTAGCCCAGAGCGCCGCCATGGAGTATTACGAGCGCATCGTGGAAGACCTCTTCGCCCGCACGGGGAACCTCGTCTCGCGCCTGGAGGTCCGGGGGACCGTCCCTCTCCGCGTCCGCCCCCTCCACCGCTTCATCGGCGAAGCCGTCTCCACCCGCAGCGAGGTCCTCTCCATCCTCCACCTCCTCGACAAGCCCGACGGGGTTTGGGACGACCCGGCCATGGACCGCATCTACGAGGATCTGCGGGCGGAGTTCGACCTGGGCGACCGCTACCAAGCCCTGGAATCCAAGCTGCGCAGCGTCCAGGAAGCCCTGGAGCTGGTGCTCGACGTGGCCCGCGACCGCCGCCTCGTCCTCCTGGAGACCGCCATCGTCCTCCTGATCGTGGTCGAGCTGCTGGTGAGCCTCCTCAAGATCGGCTGATCCCACCCCGCCGTGCGGGAACCGCCACCCGGCCGGGTATAGGCCGCCGCGCGAAGCCCCGGTAGCGTTCGGCTGGAGCAAGCGATCACCCCTCCGGAGGACCACGCCATGCTGGAATTCACCAATCTCAACACCGGGGCCCCAGCGCACCGGCTGCCCGACCTGGACGTCCACGAAGAGAACGGCGAGATCGTTCTGAGGGCCGAAATGCCTGGCCTGAGGCTCGGCGGCGTTGATCTCCGCATCGACCACGGCGACCTGATCCTGGAAGCGGACGGCTGGGCCGAAGGCACCGGAGAGGCCGGCGAGCATTACGAGCACGTCCACGGCCGCCTGCCGCTCCCCTTCGGCGCCGAGGCCTTCCAGGTCACCGGCCAAGCCGACGGCGAGGTTCTGGAGGTCCACATCCCCCTTCCCGCGATGCCCGAGGGCGAGGAGTGGGTGCTGGCGGAGGAGATCGCTTATTGACGGGCTTCGTCCCTTCCCGCCTCCTTGAGGGCACCCTTGTTGATAGGCCCCTCCGGGGTCAGCGCTTTGAAACAGGAGGTGAGCCCTTGGGCAGCGCGGGGACGCTCCGAGGCGTCCCCGCGATCTGACTCGCTCACCCCACCAGCCGCCGCTTCTCCACCTTCCCCAGGGCGTTGCGCGGCAGCGACTCCACGAACCGCAACTCCTTCGGCACCTTGAAGCTTGCCATCTGCTCCTTGCAGAAGGCGATCAGCTCGGCTTCGTTCACCGGGGCGTCTGCCACCAGGAAGGCCACGGGGATCTCTCCCCATTCAGGGTGAGGGCGGCCCACGACGGCGGCCTCCCGGATGCCGGGAAAAGTCACCAGCACCTCCTCGATCTCCCGGGGGTAGACGTTGAAGCCTCCGGAGAGGATCAGCTCCGTTCGTCTCCCCAGCAGGGTGATGGAGCCGGTCTCGGGATCGCGCCGGGCCAGGTCCCCCGTCCGGAACCAGCGGCGGCCGAGGTCGTCGGGGACGAAGCTCTCCGCCGTCTTCTCCGGCGCCCCCCAGTAGCTGGAGAAGACGTTCGCTCCCCGCACCTGCAGCTCCTCGTCCACGATACGGATGGAGACCCCGGGCAGCGGCGTGCCGACGGTTCCGGGGATCCGCTTCCCGACGTAGGGATTGGAGAGGTTCATCCCCGTTTCGGTCATGCCGTAGCGTTCCAGGATGTCGTGGCCGGTCAGCTCGCGGAAGGCGGTGAAGGTCTCCGGCGAGAGGGGAGCGCTGCCCGAGCAGAAGAGGCGCAGGCGGGAAAGGTCCGGACGCTCCCCTCGCTCATCCCGCGCCCGCAACTCCTCCACCAGCCGGACGTACATGGTGGGAACGCCGAAGAAGAGCGTGGCCTCGCCGCCCGCGAGACTCGCCACCGTCCCGGCGGCGTCGAAACGGCGGCGCAGCAGCACGGTCGCCCCCGCCGCCAGGGCGCAGTGGAGCCCCACCACCAGGCCGTGGGTGTGGAATAGGGGCAGGGAGAGGAGTAATGCGTCAGCCGGTTCCCAGGCCCAGGCTGCCAGCAGGCCCGTCACCGTGGCCAGGACGTTGTCATGGGTGATCACGGCCCCCTTGCTCCGCCCCGTCGTGCCCGACGTGTAGAGGAGCATGGCGGGATCGCCGCCTTCCACGAGGGTCTGGAGGGTGGCCGGATCGCCTTCCCAAGCTCCCAAATCCTCCGCCAGGGCGACCGTGACGCCGCGCCGCTCGCTTTCTTCGAGCTCGTCCAGCACCGCCAGGCCGTCCCGTTCCGTCACCAGCAACCGGGGCTCGGCGTCCGCCAGCATGTAGGCGATCTCCCGGCGCCGGTAGGCGAGGTTGATCGGCACCAGCACCGCCCCCAGACGGATCACGGCCAGCCAGGCGACGGCGAATTCGGGCCGGTTGCCGAGATAGAACGCCACGCGGTCGCCCTTCTCCACCCCGCGGGCGGCGAAGCCGGCGGCCAGCCGGTCCGCCCGAGAGAACAGCTCGCGGTAGGACAGGACGGTTTCCAGATCGCCGTCCTGGAATCGCAGGGCGGGCTTCTCCGGCGAGCGCTGGAGAGGAATGGCGAACAGGCCATGAAGGTCCATGGGGGGGATGCTACGATGATTTCCGTGCTCCCGAGGTTCCTGGCCTGCGCCGTCCTGTCGTTCTCGTTCACGTTGTCCCTGGTCACGGTCAGCGCGGGCGCCCAAGCCCCGGTCTCGGCCCCGTCCTTCTCCGAATCGCTCGACGTCCGCGAGGCGCAGGTCGAGGTGCTCGTCACCGGTTCCGACGGCCAGCCCGTCCCCGGCCTCACGAAGGAAGACTTCCAGGTCTTCGAGGACGGCCAGCCCGCCGAGGTCACCGGCGCCTCCGCCACCGCCGGCCAGCCCATCGTCCTCGCCGTCTTTCTGGACGACACCAGCCTCACCGGCTCCGCCCGAAGCGCCTCCCTCGCGGGGTTGCGCCGCTTCTTCACGGCCAGCCTGAAGCCCGGCGACCGCGTCCTCTTCGTCCGCTGGGACGGCTCCCTGGAGATCCACGGCGACCCCACCGGCGACGCCGCCGTCCTCGCCGCCACCCTCGACCGGCTCGGCGCCGCGGTCTCCGCCAGCCGGTCCACCGCCCAGGAACGGGCCGCCATCCGCCGGGACATCGAGCAGGGGAACCCGCCGGACGACGAGATCGGCCGTGCGCTCTCCCAGGCCCAGGCCAGCGCCATCCGCGGCGCCCTGCGCATCTACATCCAGACCCGCGAAACGGAGACCCGTGCCGAGCTGGCCGCCTTCCAGCAGACCCTCGCCCTGCTCTCCACCCTGCCCGAGCGCAAGGCCCTCCTCTACGTGGGCGGCGGCCTCCCGCTCAACCCCGGCGCGGATCTGTTCGAAGCCTGGAAGGCCAAGTTCGGCGAGATCGCCACCGGCCTCGGCGCCTCGCAGCTCGACTTCAACCGCGGCGCGGGCGAGGCCAACCGCCTCGTCCAGGAGACCGTAGACCGCGCAAACGCCGCCGGCGTCATCCTCCACGCCCTGGCCCTCCCCGAATCCGGCTCCGTGACCGCCGACGCCCAGAACGCCACCACCGAGCGGGACCCGGAAGACGCCGGCCGCGCCCTGCGCACCCTCGCCGCCGGCACCGGCGGACGCGTCGTCACCGACGTGCAGAACCCCGCCGGCTTCCTCGATAGGACGGGGCAAGACGTCGCCGGTTCCTACGTCCTTGGCTACACCCCGCCGCCTAGCCAGAAAAAAGGACGCCACCGGATCACGGTCAAGGCCCAAGGCGGCTCTCTCGCCACCCGCCACCGCGAGGAGCGCCTCGACGGCGACCTCGTCGATCCCCTCCTCCGGCGAGCCCTGGCCGCGCTGTGGACCGAGGCAGGCGGCGGCGTGAATCCCCTCGAGGCCGAGGTGGCGATCGAAGAGCAGGCTGCCGAGGAGGACGGCCGCATCCGGGTCACCGCCCTCGTGGCCCTCCCCCTCGCCGCCGTCTACGTGCAGCCCCAGGAGAACTTCCACGCCGCGCACTTGACCGTGGCCGTGGCCGCGCGGGACGGCAAGGGGCGCATCTCCGGCCTCCCCCGCGCCGAGTTTCCCGTCGAAATCCCCAACGAGCGCCTCCTCTCCGCCCCCGGCCAGACCGCCGGCTACCGCTTCACCCTCCGCCTTCTCCCCGGAGAAAGCGTGGTGGCCGTGGCTCTGCGGGACGACCTGAGCGGGGCCCAGAGCGTGGTGCGGATGGGGGTGACGGCAGAGGCGGCGAAACCATGAGGAACGTTTGGCCGTGGCGACCTCACCCCAACCCCTCTCCTAAAGGAGAGGGGCTTCAAGAGAGCTTTCTTGCTGGTCTCTCCCTCTCCTTTAGGAGAGGGAGCCGGAGGGTGAGGTCGTGCGGCGCAATGCTTCTCCTTGCCACCCTCCCCCTCCCCGCCCAGCCCCTCCGCATCCTCCCCGCCTACGGCCTCGGCGTCGAATCCGCCGCACTCCTCATGAGCGGCCAGCAAGGCGGCGAGATCCCTTTCACCGCTCTCGCCCTCTCCATCCCAGGCGAGGACGATGGTAGGGCCAATGATGGTGGGGACCATAAGGTCCGCGTGCTCGTCCGCCTGCGCATGGACGGCCCGGCACTCCTGGAAGGGCAGACGGGAACCGTCCTGAGGATCGAGACGGGCCTCTATGCCTTGGGCACCGGCGGCGGCGTGCTGGGCTCGGACCTGGGGATCATTGAGATCGACCTCGCATCAGAGCGGAGCGCCGTCGAAAGCGGCGGCGTGGATCTCCTGGCGGGCTTCGACCTCAAGCCGGGCGCCTACACCTTGAGATTGCTGGCGCGGAACCTGGAGACGGGGCACCTCGGGGTCCGCTCCCTCCCTCTGCCCGTCCCCAAAGCGGTTCAATGGGACGACGCCTCTGCTCTTTCGCCGGCACCACCCGGCGGCGATCCCCGGCCCACCGCCCGCTCGGCCAGCCTGGGACCCCTCGATCCGCCGCCCTTTCCGGATGACCCCGGCGCGGGGCTGCAGACCGCCTCGGCTCCGGCCGTCCCGCTCCCGGCCGTGCCCGACACCGCCGAGGGGCGCCAGCTCCGCAGCGCCGTCCGCGCCGCCTACCGGGAAGCCCTGTCGCGCCTGGCGGCGGGGCGGGAGGGGGAGGCCCTCGAGGCGACGGCGGCCCTGGAAGACTCGCTGCTGGCCCGCAAGGAAAGCCCCGTCACCGCCGAGCAGATCCTGGAGATCGAGACCGGCGCCGCCCACGAGCTGGTCACCGCGGACCCGGCGAGCTGCGCCCCCCTCCTCCGCTTCCACCAGCGCCTCTACGAGGAGGCCGGCGCCAAGCGGCGCCTCCAGGGCTCCACTCTGGCCCGCCAGGTTGCCGGACGGCTGACCGGCCTCTGCCGGCAAACCGGCCCGCCCGGCTTGGCCCACCGTTTCGCCGCCGTCTTCGGCACCGAGCTGGTGCGGGGCGGCGTCACCGTGCAGGGCGGGCAGATGCTCCAGTCCGCGCTGGCCGAGGAGCCGGCCGACGAGGGGCTCCTCCTCGAGCTGGCCTCCGGCGCGGAAAGGCGCGGCGCCTCCACCGAGGCCATGGTGCACCTGGATGCCCTGCTGCGCGCTCATCCTGAAAACCGCGAGGCCCGCCTGCGCCGCATCCTCGACCAGGCCCGCGCGGGCCAGACTCTCGAGGCCGAAGCCGCTCTCCGCGCTTTCCTCCAGGAAGAAACGGGCCAGGAAGAAACCGGCGGCTGGCGCCTCTCCCTCGCCTATCAGGAGTTGGCGCGCCTGGAGATGGCCAGGAAGCTCCCCGGCTCGATCAAGACCCTCCGCGAAGGGCTCGAACGCTTGCCCGGAGACGAGAAGCTGACCCTCCTCCTCGCCGCCCTCCTGGACCGCACCGGCCAGGGGATCGAAGCCCGCCAGCTCCTCGCCCGCTTCAAACCCCAACCCGGAGACGAAGGAGGAGGCGCCGCCCGCCGCCGCTACAGCCGGCCGCCCCCCGAGCCCTTCGCCACCCGCAACCAGGCGCTCGGCCAGGAGGCCGCAGCCCATCTGCCGGCCCTGGGCGGGGCTTTGGAAAAGACGGCGCCATGAGCGACCTCACCCCAACCCCTCTCCTAAAGGAGAGGGGCTTTCAATCAAACCGCTTTTCTCCCCTCTCCTTTAGGAGAGGGGCCGGGGGTGAGGTCGCTGAGGCAAGACGCCTGCTTTCCAGCATCTTTCTCTTTCTCTTCCTCGCCGCCCTCCCCGCCCGCCCCTTCGAAGTCCACATCCTCCAACCCACCCCCGGAGAGCCCCTCCTGGGGGAAATCGAGGTCCGCGTCGAGGTCACCCCCGCCGGCACCCCCGTCGACCGGGTCGAGATCCTCCTCGACGGCGTCCCCGCGGGCTCGGCCGAGCGCGCTCCCTACCGCATTCTCATCGACGCGGGCGACGAGAACCGCGAGAACCGCCTGGAGGCCGTGGCCCACGGCCCCGGCGGCGCAACGGCCACGGCCACCCTGGCCGCCCCGCGCCTGGCCGCCGACGCCGAGATCAACGTCGACCTCCAGCAGCTCTTCATCACCGTCAATACCAGGAACGATGGCACGGCCGCCGTCCCCGGCCTCACCCTCGCCGACTTCCAGGTTTTCGATCAGGGCAAGCCGCAGCCCATCGTCACCTTCGGCCGGGGCGATGTCCCCTTCACCGCCGTCCTGCTCGTGGACGCCAGCGCCAGCATGGCCGGCAAGCCGCTCAACAAGGCGCTCGACGGCGCGCGCGGCTTCTTCTCCGGCATGGCCACGCTCGACCAGGCCAAGCTCATCCTCTTCTCCGACCGCATCCTCCTGGAGACCCCCTTCACCAGCCTCCAGTCCGTGCTCACCCTGGGGCTGCGCGGCGTCAAGGCCGAAGGAGGCACCGCGCTCAACGATGCCCTCTACCTTGCCTCCAAGCGCCTGGAAACTCGCCGGGGGCGCAAGATCGCCGTCCTCATCTCCGACGGCGTGGACGTCGAAAGCGTTCTTTCTCTCGAAGAAGCGAAAGCCATCACCCGCCGGCAGGTCACCCTCTACTGGCTCCGCCTCCCCCGCACGGACATTGACCGGAAGGCCCTCGTGACCACCGCCTGGCGCGACGCCTCCGGGCACCAGCACGAAATTGATCTCCTCCGCGCCTCCGTCCTCGGCAGCGGCGGCCGCATCGTCGACTTGACCGGCGTCGAAGAGATCCCCGCCCAGCTCACCACCCTCCTCCGCGAGCTGAGAGACCAGTACGTCCTCGGCATCGCCCCCACCCGTACCGGCCGCCCCGGCGCCTGGCACGAAGTGCGGGTCGAAGCCTCCGGAGACCTCCAGATCCGCACCCAGGACGGCTACTTCGAGCCGTAGGTCCAATCTTTCCGGGAGTCAAGGTAAAAAATGCCTTGGTAACTACGGACGAGACCGGAGCTTCCGGATGTATCCGGCCAGCAAGCTCTGTCCCTATTCCGGATGGACGAGACACCTGGGAGAGTATAAGGAGGAGTCAAAATAATGAAGAGCAGGCGACTCGTTTCAGCCGTTGTCATGACTATGTTGGTTTTTGGGGATTTGATCGGATCCGCGGGGATGTCTTGGGCACAGACACCACCGAACGCCACCATCCCCCGTGTCCCGAATCCGCCGCTGAGCACGGACCTGCCCAGTCTCCCCGGCGACCTGCGGGCGGTGGCTGTGCCGGGACCGACGAACCTGGCGGACTTCGTCAAGGATCCGGCGATGGCGGTCGCCCTGGGGAAAGCGCTCTTTTGGGACATGCAGGTGGGCAGCGACGACGTGCAGGCCTGCGCGAGCTGCCACTTCCGCGCAGGGGCCGATCCCCGGTCGAAAAACCAATTGAGCCCGGGCCTGAAGCACGCGCCCACGCCGGATCTGACCTACACGACCGGCAACGGTCCCAATTTCCAGCTCCAGGCCTCGCACTTCCCGCTGACGCGGCTCGCGATTCCCGGCACTCGCGGCGCCCTCGACCCTGCCACGGACAGCAACGACGTCGTGTCCTCGCAGGGAGTGCATCATCCCGGCAACGAGCTCGACCCCCTGGACTTCTCCATCGGGGTGACGAACACGCGCCGGGTCGAGCCGCGCAACACCCCCTCCATGATCAACGCGGTCTACAACCACCGCCAGTTCTGGGATGGGCGCGCCGAGAACGTGTTCAACGGCGTGAACCATCTCGGTCAGCGCGATCCGAACGCCAAGGTCTACCGGTCCGACGATCCCAAGCAGGCGCCGGTCCTGGTGCGCGTCGAGCTGGTGAATTCCAGCCTCGCGTCGCAGGCCCTGGCCCCGATCGTGAGCGACCTCGAGATGTCTTCGCCGGGCCGGACGGCGGCCGACGTGGGACGCGAGATGACCCGCGGCAAGGGCAAGAAGGTCGCGAAGCTGCGCCCCCTGGGGAAACAGAAGGTGGCGCTGACCGACAGCGTGCTCGGAGCAGTGAGCCGCTATCCGCAGAAGGGGCTCACCTACAACCGCTACGACAAGATGATCAAGGCCGCCTTCTTCGACAAGTGGTGGAAATCGAAGAAGCTGATCCGGGTCAACCCGGACGGCACCACAACCGTGGTGAACAAAAACGGCGGGTCGGAAGATGGATCGGACGATGAGGTGATCGAGGACGCCCTGACCGAGAACGACTACGCCCTCATCCAGTACAATTTCCCGCTCTTTTTCGGCATCGCGGTCCAGATGTACGAGGCCACCCTGGTCTCCGACGACACGCCCTGGGACCGGTTCCGCCGGGATCATCCCACCGCCACCGACCCGGCTTTGAACCCGTGGACCAACACCAACCCGGATCACATCAGCCGCCTTGCGCTCTTCGGCGCGCATCTTTTCAACGACCGGACCCGCGGACCCGTGAACATCCGCTGCTCGAACTGCCACGAGCAGAATGAGATGACGGACGCGTCGGTGCGCCGCGTCGCGGCCGCGGTCAACGGACCGGTGCGCAACCGCGACGGCAACGTCATCGACAAGGGCTTCAACAACATCGGCGTACGGCCCACCGACAACGACCTCGGCGTCGGCGCCTCGGATGAGCTTCGGCCCGCTGTCTCACGCGCGCCGGCTTTTCCCCGGAGCCCCGCCCGCGACCTTCGACGGCGCAGCCGTGACCAAAGGCTTCGGAGTCCAGGGAGCGTTCAAGGTCCCGTCACTGCGCAACGTGGCCCTCACGGCACCCTACTTCCACAACGGCGATGCGCGCACGCTCCGCGAGGCCGTCGAGTTCTACAGCCGCGGCGGCAGCGTGTTTCCCGTGAGCGAGCTCGACGGCACGCCGATCGAACCGCTGGGCGTTCCCGTGCTGGCCCCCGAGGAAGTCGACGCAATCGTGGCGTTCCTCGAAGCCCTCACCGACGAGCGCGTCCTCAATCAGCGGGCCCCGTTTGACCATCCGCAGCTGTTCGTTCCGAATGGCCACCCGGGGAATTCCACCTCGACCGTCGACTCCAACGGCGACGGACAGGCCGACGACCTGATGGTCGAGATTCCCGCTGTCGGAGCCGCGGGAGGCAGTCTGGTGCCGGGATTCCTGGAGGGTATATTCGGCCCGGGATTGTAAGCACCGCGTAGGGCGGCGCTCCGATGACGGCGTTCCGGTGAACGCTGTCGCCGGGAACACCGCCGCCCCTTGACGGCGGGCATGACAGGGAGTGGGACTTGGCAAGTCCCGCTCCCTTTCTGTTTCCGCAACAACGCCGACAAGACGGCCGTCCAAAAGCTGGAGATCGCGCGCGAGATCGTCATAGGTATAGGTGACGTCGAGGTCCGAGTTGGGATACGCGATGGCGGTCACCCGGTCGAGGGCATCGAGGCAACTAGATAATTCGCCGGGAGAGCGCACTGTATTATTTCGTCGTCTTGCGGGGCAAGATGGCCAAGCCGTCGAACTCAACCACCCCATGGGCAGGAAGAAAAAAACAGCCGGACGCGAGCCCCAGCAGGAGTATGCCAAGGAGTGATCTAGCGATCTGCGGCCCTTTTTCTGCGAGGCATCGTCCGAGGGGTGGTACTCATTGCTGCGGTACTAATTAGATCAGTCGCCCAACACGAAACCCATGTACCTTCAGAGCCAGATCTGGCCCGAGCGGCCCTGTTCGGGTTTGAATGGCACGACTTCTCCAAAAGCCTGGCACCTGTTCTGGTTATGTATTGGGCCTAGGCCTGAATCTTGGTCCGCCACGACCAGAGACTAACAGCCCAGAGAAGCGACGGGATTAGAACGCAAATGCCAGTAATCAGAGCTACAAAAATTGTAGCCGGAGAGTCTCTATACAAGTCGACCCTTAAAAAGTACGCCAAGAAGCTTACAACTATCCATGACGCCGACAAAGCAGCCGGCATCAACGCAAGACTAAGAGAAATTTTCCACCCAAAAGAGGGGTTCAACAATAGGGCGGCAGTTGCATATCCAAGAGCTATAGCATATCCCCACAATAGATAAGAGACGGGTCCTGAGGTTCTCTGAAAAGATTCCACGCCAACAATTAGCCCGAGACCGATAGCCTGCAGGACGATTACTAAACACCGAGGCCTTGACACGTTGCGCATAGTTCCTCTAGTGGATCGTGCCAACGAACGGGCGCTCCATGAGCGTATCTGTATGCATGGATTCCCCCAGCTAATCCCAAGGGATCCGTCTGCGTATACCGCCCCCTCCCCGCCTCATACCACCGATGCACGTTGTAATACAGACCTGTATCCTTACCCCCACCCCAAGCCCCATCCGACCACTGACCCGGGAACCGCAAGATCGTCGGTGCAGATCTGTAGTCCGCGCCGAAGGGCTCGAAGCCTCCCTGCCAGATCTGGGCTCCCGTGGAATTGGTGATGAGGACCGGGGTGCCGACGTGATCGGTCGTCAGGTACTGCCAGTCCGATGTTGTCGAGGTGCCTTCGACTATTTTGTCTAGCGTGGCGACGGGGCGGCCGGCGAAATGGAAGATGTAGAGGTCGCTGTCCCTCGTTGGGCTGCTGGGAGCTTCGGGTTCGAGATTCCGGTGGGAGAAACGGTGGTGCAGCAGGCCGGCCGAGTTGTAGGTCGGCAGGGTTTTGTCGGTGAGAGAGAACGCGGGGAAGGCCTGGGTGGCCTGGGTGAGGAATCCGCGACCGTCGTAGGCGTATGCGGTTCCAGACGCGGGTTTTCCAGAATGTTCGAGGCGCCGGTCTTCGCCGTAGGAGAAGGAGATTCCGCCACCGTTGTCCAGCACGTTGCCAACGATGTCGTAAGAGTAGCGAGTCGGCTGCCCGGCGTTAGGGAGGATCCGGTCGATCTGAGGCGTATTTTTACCGGCGCTGTTCGGGACATAGAGATAGGTGTCGGTCACCGCGTCACGGGTCTCGGTGAGACGGTTGCCGATCTTGTCGTAGGTCCAGGTTCTCGCACCCCACGGGCCGTTGCCGTTGGTGAGGAAGTATTGGTAGTCCTGATAGCCGAAGGTACGGGCGGAGCCGAACCCTTCGGAAATGGAGAGGATGTTGCCCACGGCATCGGTTGAATAGGACCAGCTCAGGCGGCCCGGCACAATGATGCCCGTGGGGTGATAGCGGTTCGAATAGGTCCGAGTCTCGGTCAGCCCGTTGCCAAGGGTGAGGCTCGCCAGCGGACCGGAAGGCAGGTACGACGCGGCGGTGACCAGCGGCTGGTCCGGTTGCCCGGCCCGTTTCGCCACGAGGGTGGCAGGCCGGTCGGTGTAGTCATAGGTCGTCACCGCCTCCACTCCTCCGGGATAGGCGAGAGACGTCGGATTGCCGTTCGAGTCGTAGCCATAGGCCAGGGCTCCATCCTGGAGGATACGGCCAAAGCGGTCGTAGCGGTAGTCCACCGCCTGGCCCTGGCGGTCGATGCGGGTGAGGCGGCCTTTGGAAAACGGCACCGCGGGATCGTCATAGGTATAGGTGACGTCGAGGTATCGCCGGATACGGGCGAGCTCTGTTCGGTCATCAGGTCGCGGAATAGGAGGTCACCGACTCTACCCTGTTCAGCACCTGTTCAGTCAGTTGTCAGAGATAGTATGTCAGCCTGAAAGATGGCTTGGGCTCAAGCTGGGCACAGAGGAGGACTTGCCAGTCCTCCTTCAGGTCCCGAAGAAACGCTTGAGGCAGAAGAAGCCATCCTTCCGGCTCCAGACACGTGAGGTCCCGGCCTCGAAGAGGCTCCTCCGATCGACGCACCGCGAGGTCTGCAATCCCTATCCGGGTCTCGTAAGCGATCTGCTTTCCATCCAGGTCTGCGATCCGGCGTAGATCGGCGGGCACCTGGATATAGCCGTTATGGACCGGAAGTACATACCTGATCTCCAGACAAAGATGCGTCGAGACTGCTCCGGGCGCGGGTTCCAAGGTAAAGCCGTTCTGAAGCGGCCGTGGCTCGACCGAGAGGCGTAGTACCTCTCCGGGGAGGCCGGAGAGGTGCTCTGCTTCCTCGGGCAAGCAGAGCCTGCCTCGAGGTCCGAGAGCTGCCATCGGCAAGGTGAGAAGCTCCTCGATATAGGGCCATGCCGATGAGATCCCCCGCCTCTCCGAGGGTGAATGCCCGGCTGGCGAGAATCTCGCCTCGAAGGGCTTCGCTGGCGTTGAGCGTAAGCGCCTGTTCCAGGAACTCTAAGCTATCCGAGAATCTACCCTGCGTCCGGAGGTGAAGCGTCTGGCTGCCCGCCCTGGGCAAGGTAAATTTCAGCGATCTCCAGCGTCAGAAGGGCAGCATCAAAGGCGATGCCTTCTGACATAAGCGCCCCGCGAGCGCGAAGAAGGAGCGGCAACCCCTCCTCAACGTTTCCAAGCCCTGCCTCAATCCTGCCCTCTATCCATTGAAGCCTGACGAAATCAAGCTCACGCCCGCCTTGGGCACAACCGCCCGGCCCGCGTTGGGGCGAGCCCGGAGGGCGGCATACTCCTAGCCCCGGCCGTGAGCCCGGGGTGGCAAACGGCGGGGCCTCTGCACCCCTCGCCGTCCCGGCAATGATCTTGAATTTGAGGCGATCTCCGCGCCGCCACCCAGGGTTGCACCCTGGGCTACGAGTAGGACGCCCTACCGGGCTCGCCTTTCAGCTTCCATCCCGGCATCGATAGCGTCCGACGAATCAAATCTTCGAGATCGGATTCGGCGGGTGGTGTTTTGGCGGCCCAAGCCAAACCCTTGAAAATTGCGGTCTTATGGGGTTCTTCGAGGGTCCAATCCTAACTTTCTCGAGACGCTCGACAGGCAGGCGAAACCGAAGATCCGGACTCCGTGGAGCCACTGGTCTTCGCGCTCAAGGCATCACTTCGCAGAGCGCAGCGCCGATTCGAGGAAGCGGCGGACCTCCTCGATCGCGCCTCTGCCGCGGCAACCGGCGCGCGGTTTCGTGTCCAGGTTCTTGTGAGCAGGGCCAAGCTCTCCGAGGAGCTTGGGGAGCTTGGCCGGGCCGTAGCTTCGTGAGGCAAGCCAGACGCCGGTTCCCGACGATGACGGGAGGCTGGTACTCTGCGTCCAGCACAACCTTGCGGACAACCTGAGCAAGCTTGCCCGCTTCGGCCCCCGGCTGATTTCGAGGTGTTTAGTGCCCTGCTCCCGTACGAGACCGAGCACCCCAGCCTTTGCGGGAGGGTTTGGGCAACGGTTCTGACGTCTACCCTGATAGGGCTGCGGTTTTTAAGCCGGGTCGTGCCGGCAATCCAGTGGGTACGCGGGTTTTAACCCAGGAACGAGTGACGATCCATTAGATCTGCCGTTCTTTTGCCCGGTCGCGCCGTTCGGAGGCTGGGTCGAGACGTTTTTAAGCCAGAAACAGGGAGCGACCCAATAGGTCTGCGGGTTTTCTGCCAGGTCCGCGACTTTTTCTGCCAGGTTGGCGGATTTTCCTAATGGGTCCCGACTTTTTCTACTGGATCGCGCCCGCAACCCAATGGGTTCAGAATTTTTCCCAGCTTAAAAACGGCGCGACCCAGCAGCGCGCCGCTGTTTCTACTGGGTTGCGTCCGCCGTTCCAGCTTGCTCGCGCCCGCCTAGTCCACGGTGACCTTCATCTTCTTCTCGTCCCTGCTGCGCAGCACTGCCAGCGCCGTTCCTGAGTAGGTCGCCTCGGATCTGGCGGCCAGCAGCCGCCCCTCGACCTGTTGCAGCGTGAGGGTCTGGTGCTGCATGACCTTGAGAGCCGGCCCGAACCGTAGCTCCATCGAGCGTTCCAGAGCCAGGGGAGAACCGCCGGCGTCCAGCCAGATCTTCGCCTCGATGAGGAAGCGCTCAGGCTCGTCCCCTGTGCGGGCCTCCGCCTCGCCATCCCGCTCCGCGGCGAGCAGGCCGGGCCGGATCACCAGCAGCCGCGCCGGCTGGCCCTGCCACGTCACCTCTTCGTCGGAGAGCAAGGTGGCCCCCTGCAGCAGGAGCTCCATCATTCCGGCTGGATCGACCAGGTCGCCGGCTTCACCCTCGTCGACCAGGAAGGTCTCCCCCTGGGTCTTCGACTTCCCCCAGAAAGAAAACCGGCGGCCCGTTTGCAGCCACCGCTGCTCACGCACCTCCGGGCCGTACGGACCGTAGACGACGATGGCCCTCCCCCGCTGCTTCGTGCGATTCATGTGCAGAGGAGCGGTTCCCTTGTGCCACAGCTCGACGTCCACTTTGAGCCGGATCGGCTGATGGTTGCGCAGGACGGCCAACCTTGCCTGCAGATCGTTCAACGGCTGAGCCGTCAGAGTGCTCGCAAACATCAACCCACCCGTCAGAAGCCATCCCAGAGCCTTCCTGTTCATAGTCTCTCCTCGTTTACCCAGGACAACAGGTGTTTTTACTGCTCTCTACAGCTCTGGGATAGCAAGGGAAATGCCCGCCCCCGGATAGAGGGAGCGGGATGGGACGGCGGCTCGAAAATCCAGAGAAATCAGGCATGAGTGACCTCTCTGGAGGACACTCACTCCGTGACGGTCACCCCAGGTCCGGCTCGCCGCAGCGTTCCAGGATGGCGGCCCGGACGCGGTCCCGGAGCGCAATGCCGGCGTGCCAGCCTTCGCCTTCGGGATGGACCGGAGGGGCCACGGTGGCCGTCACCTTGCCTCGGCGGACGAACCGCTCGTCTCCGCGCAGGATGGAGCGGGTGCCCTGAAGGGCCAAGGGGACGACGGGCACGCCCGCGTCCACGGCCACGGCGAAGGTGCCCATGCGGAAGGGGAGGAGGCCGGGGTAACGGCGGAAGGTGCCCTCGGGGAAGATGACCAGGGACTCGCCGTTCGCCAGGGCGTCCAGGGCCTTGCGGGTCTCCCCGGCGCTCTGGGCGGCGTCGAAGCGCTCCACGAAGAGGGTGCCGATCCGCCGGAGGAAGGTGCGGGAGATGAAGTTCCCTTCCAGCTCCCGTTTCACCACGAAGGCGAATTCGGGCGGCAGGAGGGCCGTGAGGACCATGCCGTCCAGATAGCTGACGTGGTTGGTGGCCAGGATGCGCGGACCCGGGGTCTTCAGGTTCCCGGCGCCTTCCAAACGGAGCGGGATGCCCAGGCAGCCGAAGAGGACCCGGGCGGAGGCCTGGGCCGCGCGCCGCCTCGTCCGCAGGCCCGGCGGCAGCACTACTGCGAGCCAGATGGGGCCGGCGAGCAGGGCCAGGACGAACCCGGCCCAGCCCACGTAGAGGAGACTGCCCAAAGAGCGGAACCGGCGGACGATCTGGGCGCGCAGGCCGGAGAGCGCCAGGCGGAGGATCTGCCCTCCTAGACCGCCCCCTCCCCCGCCGGTCTTGCCGGACTCGTAAACCTCCCGCGCGGACGAGCGCCGGATCTTGCCGCTGGAGGTCTTGGGCACGGCGTGGGGGGGCACCAGGGCCACCACGTCGGCGGGCGTGCCGAGGAGGTCCACGGTGACGTTCTGGATGGCTTGGCGGATCGTCTCCAGCGCCTCCTCGCCGCGCTCGCGGGTCTCGGCCATGACCACCAGGCGCTCCGTGCCCGTGGCCGGGTCGGGGCTGCCGAACACGGCCACGCACCCCTTGCGCACGCCCGGGACCTCGCCTACGGCGCCCTCGAGCTCGTGGGGATAGAGGTTGCGCCCGCCGCGGATGATGACGTCCTTGACGCGGCCGGTGATGTAGACCTCGCCGCCGCCGAGGTAAGCCCGGTCGCCCGAGTCCCGCCACTCACCGCCGGGGCCTTTCACCAGCTTCGCCGTGGCCTCCGGGTTGCGGAAGTAGCCGCTGGTGGCCGAGGGGCCTTTGAACTCCAGCCGCCCCTCCTGGCGGTCGCCCACCTCGTGGCCGCCGTCGTCCACGATGCGGATCTCGTGATCCTTCAAAGGGAATCCGCAGGAGACGAAACGGAGGACGTTCGGATCCCCAGGATCCGCCGCCACGGCCCGGCCCGTGCGCTGGAACGTGTCGCGGTCCACCACGTCCACCAGGGGTGGCCGGCCCAAAGGGGGAAAGGCCAGGGCCAGGGAGTTTTCCGCCAATCCATAGACGGGGGCCAGGGCTCCGGGCTGAAAGCCGTACTTGGAGTAGCGCTCGATGAAGCGGCGCACGGCGTCGGGGCTCACGGGCTCGGCGCCGTTCAAGGCCATGCGCCAGGAGGAGAGGTCGAGCCCCTCGATCTCTTCGTCCGGGACCTTGTTGACGCACAGCTCGTAGGCGAAGTTCGGGGCCGCCGAGAGGGTCCCCCGGTGGCGGTGGATGGCCCACAGCCAGCGCGAGGGGCGGGCCAGGAACGTCAGGGGGGACATGAGGATGAGCGGGACGCCGAAGTAGAGGCTCCCCATCCAGCAGCCGATGAGGCCCATGTCGTGGTAGAGCGGCAGCCAGCTGATGATCACGTCGTCCGGCCGGACGTCCGCCCCCACCTGGGTGGCCCGCAGGTTCGCCAGCAGGTTGGCGTGGGTGAGCACGACCCCCTTGGGGTTGCCCGTGCTGCCGGAGGTGAACTGGAGGAAGGCCACGTCGCTTTCCTTCACATGCACGGGCGGCGGAACGGGATCCCCCTGAGACAGCTCGGCAACGGTGATGACCTTCCGCAGCCCGGGGAGTTGGGCGCTCAGCAGGCGGGCCAGCTGGAGGACTTCCGGGAAGGTGATGAGCACCTCGGCGCCCGCGGTGGTGAGGATGCCGGCCTGGCGGCGGAGGTGGTCCTCGATCTGGCTCTTGCGGGCCGGCGGATAGAGGGGCACGGGTACGCCGCCGGCGATCTGGACGCCGAAGAAGGCCGCGAAGTAGTCGTGCCCCGTGGGGAGCATGAGCCCCACGGACTGCCCCGGCCCCACGCCCAGGCGGGCGAGGCCGGCGGCCACGGCGCGGGCGCGGCCGAGGAGGTCTTTGTAGGTCAGCTCCTCGGGCGCGGTATCTCCTGGAAGATACAGAACGTGCCGCCGGTCGCCATGCTGTTGGGCGTGCCATTCCAGAACCTCGACGAGGGTGCGCGTACGGTCCGGCGCGGCCTCCCCCGAGGTCACGGCTTCGAGGGGCTCCACGATCTCGAAAGTCCCTCCCTCCCCCACCGGGCGCCCTTCGAGCAGGGCCTGGAGCAAGTCCCGCGGGGTCTCGGCCGAGCTGAGGACGGTCTCGGTGAGATGGACTCCGAAGGCCTTCTCCAGGCGCGCCAGCAGCTCGACGCGCCCCAGGCTGTCGAGCCCCAGGTCGCGCTCCAGCGAGGAGTCGAGGGTGAGCGAGCTCCAGGATTTACGCTGCGGCTGCAGCTCCCGGGCGAGCGCCCGCGCCACTTCCAGGACGGCTGCCGCGATGGCGGCGACGGGGGCTCCAAGGCCGGGCTGGGTTTTTCGGCGAGCATTCGGGCGCGGCGGCTCGCTACTCGGCGTGCGGAATGGCCCGCAGGTACTCGTAGACCGCCTTGAGGTCGCGGTCCGACATCTCCCCGTAAATGGGCCAGGGCATCACCTGGAGGAGCCGGCCGGGCTCGTCGGGATCGTGGCCCGAGCGCATGACGCTCCGGAACTCCGGGAAGGTCAGCCCGGCGGGCAGGCCGTCCGAGTCGGGCGTGATGTTGGGCGAAAGGAAGGGGCCGAACGACGTGCCGCCCGCCAGGTAATGCGCCGCGTTGATCCGCTTGCGCTCGCCCTGGTAGGGATCGCCTCCGGCGGCAAACGGCGGGTTGGTGTGGCAGTCGTTGCACCCCGTCTGGGCGTTGACGATGTAGCTGCCGAGGCCGACCAGGTTCTTGTCGAGGCGGGCGGCCCGCAGCGGCACGGGGGCGATGCGGAAGCCCTGCTGAATGCGCGCCGCCTCGGTGTCTTGAGCGGGTCTCTGCCCTTCCGACGTAGAGGCCATGGCGAGGACGATGCCGGTCAGCGCGAAGGGGATCATCAAGTTCTTGGCTTTCATGAGATTTCCCTCCTCATGGGGTCCGCCGACAGTCTATACCCCCGCCACCCGCCGGGGCGCGGCGGGACTACCCGCGCAGGTGGTGCCCGGCCCGCGGGGGTCTGGCACGCTGAGGGCGCAAGGAGGAAGCGGCCATGAACAAGAACTTGAAGACCATCGTCATCGGCACGGCCCTGAGCGCGGAAAGCGACGGCATCGTGAAAGCGGGAGCCGCCATCGCCCGGGCCACGGGCGCCACACCCTGGCTCGTCCATGCCTACAGCCTGCCGGCGTTCCCCTCCGAGATCGGTGCCTTCGACGCCCAGTGGATCGAGGAGCAGACCGCGGCCCTGCGCCAGCGGCTCACCGATCAGGTCGAGGAATCGGGGATCGCCGAGCAGCCGGGCTTCCAGGCGGACCAAGCCTGCCTGGTCTTCGGCGCTCCCTACCGGGAGATCGTGGAGCTCGCCCGGCGCGTCAAGGCGGACCTGATCGTGGTGGGAGCCTCCGAGGGGGGCGCGCTCCACCGGGCGTTCCTGGGCTCCACGGCCGACCGGGTGGTCCGCAAGGCGCCCTGCCCGGTGCTGGTAGTGCGCCGTGAGGCCGCTCTGCCGCCGTCGCGGGTGCTCATCCCGGTGGACTTCTCGCCCGTCTCGGCCAACGCCCTGCGCTATGGGTTGTCTTTCCTCGAAGAGACCGGCGCCGCGCCGAAGGTCGAAGCGCTCTTCGCGCTCAATCCCCTGGAGGTGGCGGGCTCGCTGCAGTTCACGCCCGAGCAGATCCAGCGCTTCGCGGGCGCGGAGCTGCGCCAGTTCCTGCACCAGGCCGGCGCTCCCGCCACGGTCGAGACCCAGGTGCTCACGGGCTATCCCCGGGAGGAGATCCTCTTCCGCATGGAGGAGAGGCAGGCCGACCTCGTGGTGCTCGGCACCCACGGCCGCGGCGGCTTCGACCGCCTGCTGATCGGCAGCGTCGCCGCCCAGGTGCTGGAGCGGGCCACCAGCAACGTCCTCGTGGTCCCCCCAATGCCGGTTCTCGCGGACGACGCTCCCGAGCTCGGCAGGCGGGCCGCGGACGCCGACTGGAGCTTCGTCTCCGACGAGGCCCCCGCCAAGGAAACAGCCGTCACCAGCGTGTGACACTCCTTCCTGCCCCCCTCCCTTCCGGACGGACCGGAAGAGGAGGGGGTCCTTTTCCGATATCCTGTCTCCCCCGGCGCTCCGCCCAGGAGCGCCTCATTCAAAGAGGAGACATGCCATGTCGGTTGCCAAGATCATCGAAATCAGCTCCGAATCGCCCACCAGCTTCGAGGACGCCATCCACGAGGGGATCGCCCGCGCCAGCAAGACGGTCAAGAACATCAAGAGCGCCTGGATCAAGGAACAGCAGGTGGTCGTGAAGGACTCCAAGGTCGTCGCCTACCGGGTCGACATGATGGTGACCTTCGTGCTCAACGACTGACCCCAAGAATAGAGGGTCGATGCTCTTTCTGACGTCCATCGTGGACCGGCCCGTCGAGGGCAAGAGCGGCGAGCCCATCGGGCGGCTCGACGACGTGATCGTGCGCATCGGCGGCGACCCGGCTTCTTCGGCCCAGTACCCCCCGATGAAGTACCCGCCGATCAGCGGGCTCGTGGTGCGCGACGGCCGGCGGCGGTTCTTCGTCCCCGCGAGGCACCTCCAGTCCATCAACGGCTCGACCCGCCTGTCGTCCTCCACGGTGGACCTTCAGCCCTTCACCCGCCGCTCCGGCGAGGTCCTGCTCCGCCGCGACGTGCTCGACCACCAGCTCATCGACATCACGGGCCGGCGGATCGTCCGCGTCAACGACGTGCAGCTCACCGGCATCGACGGCGCCTATCGCGTCGTGGGGGTGGACATCAGCCCCCAGGCCCTGCTGCGCCGGCTGGGCCCCCGGGCTCTCGCCGGCCGCGTCGTGGGGCGCCACGTCATCGACTGGACCGACGTCCAGTACCTGGCGAGCACGGCCCCCGTGCAGCTCAAGGTCTCCTACGACCGCCTGGCCGAGCTTCACCCCGTGGACCTCGCGAGGATCGTCGACGCCCTCTCCTTCCGCGAGAGCGCGGAGATCGTCGCCGCCCTGGACGAGGAGACGGCGGCCGAGACCCTGGAAGAGGTCAGCGACGAGCGCGTGGCCGACCTCCTCGAAGGAATGGACCAGGAGCGCGCCGCCGACATTCTGGAAGAGATGACCCCGGGCGCCGCCGCCGACGCTCTCGAAGACCTCGACTCCGAGGTGGCCGAGCAGCTCCTGGCCAAGATGGAGCCCGAGGAGGCCGCCGACGTCCAGGTCCACCTGGAGTACGACGAGGACAGCGTCGGCCGCATCATGACCACCGACTTCGTGACCGTGCCCGCCGACGCCACCGTGGGCTCGGCGCTGGCCACCCTCCGCACCCTGGAGGAGGTCCCGGACCCCTTGCTCGCCGTCTACGTCGTGGCGCCGGAGAACCCCGAATTCCTCCTCGGGCTGGTGCGCTTGCGCGTGCTCATCCTGACCGACCCGGCGATGCCGCTGGCGGACGTGATGGACGAGGACGTGCCCACCGTCTCTCCCGACGACCGCGCCGAGGTGGCCGCCCGCACTCTCGCCGAATACAACCTCCTCGCCGTGCCGGTGCTGGACGAGAGCCGCCGCCTCCTCGGCATCGTCACCGTGGACGACGCCTTGGCCGTGCTCCTCCCCGAGATCTGGCGGCGCCGCGGCGCCCGCGCCTTCTCCTGACGGACCGGATCGACGCGGATAACCATGAAGAAGCGCCTCTGGCCCTATCTGGCGGCCCTGGGACCGGGGCTCCTGGCGGCGAGCGCCGGCAACGACGCGGGCGGCATCGCCACCTACGCCTCGGCCGGCGCCTCCTACGGCTACGGCCTGCTGTGGGCCATGGTCATCGTCACCGTCTGCGTGGGCGTGGTGCAGGAGATGAGCGCCCGCATGGGGGCCGTCACCGGCAAGGGCTTCTCGGACCTCGTGCGGGAGTCGTTCTCCCTGCGCCAGACGGCGCTGATCCTCCTCACCCTGCTGGTCGCCAACACCGGGATCATCGTCTCCGAGTTCATCGGCATCGCCGCGGCGGCGGAGCTTTTCGGCGTCAGCCGCTACGTCGCCGTGCCGCTCGCCGCCGTCTTCGTGTGGCTGCTGGTGACCCGCGGCTCCTACGGCTGGGTGGAGCGGATCTTCCTCGTCCTTTCCCTGGCGTTCCTGGCCTACATCGGCGCGGCCTTTCTGGCCAAGCCGGACTGGGGGACGGTGCTGCGGACGACGGTGCGCCCGGACTTCCACTTCGACCGGGACTACCTGCACCTCCTGATCGCGCTCATCGGCACCACCATCTCCCCCTACATGCAGCTCTACGTGCAGTCTTCCGTGGTCGAGAAGGGGGTCACGCCGGCCGAGTACCGCTACACCCGTTTCGACGTCATCGCGGGCACCCTCTCGGCGGGCGTGGTGGCGGCCTTCATCATCATCGCCACGGCGGCCACCCTCTACCCGCGCGGGATCGCGGTGGACACGGCGGCAGCCGCCGCCCAGGCCCTGGAGCCCGTGGCCGGGGAGTACGCCAGGGTCCTTTTCGCCCTGGGACTGCTGGGAGCGTCTCTCCTGGCCGCGGGCGTCCTGCCGCTCGCCACCACCTACATGCTGAGCGAAGCCCTGGGATTCGAGCGTGGCGTCTCCCGCTCCTGGTCCGAAGCCCCCATCTTCATGGGCATCCTCACCGGGCTCATCGTGCTGGGCGCCGCCGTGGCCCTCATCCCCGGCCTGCCGCTGATCAAAGTGCTGGTGGGCGTCTACGTCCTGAACGGCCTTCTGCTACCCGTGGAGCTGTTCGCCATCCTCCGCCTCATCAACGACCGCGAGATCATGGGCCCCCACGTCAACGGCAAGCTCTACAACGCCCTCGCCTGGACCATCGCGGTGGTGGTCAGCGTGCTCTCGCTGGTGCTGATCGGAATGACTGGGATGAGCTGGCTGGGCTGATTTCGAAAAACCGGCGACTCTCCTTGTCCCGAGCAACCCCCGAGTCGCACTCTTGAGGGTAGGAATCCATTCAAGGGAGGAGAGAGCAATGAAGACGTTGCTGCGGGTGTGCCTGGCCATGGCGGCCGGGGCGGTGATCGCCGGTGCGGGCGCTTATGCCCAAGACGGGAAGGCGGCCGAGAAGGCGATCGACAAGAAGATTCACTCCTGGGTGTTCGAGAACACCCGGGCCGGTGCCCAGGCGGAGTACTTCGTCGTCCTGGAGAGGCAGGCGGACCTCTCGGCGGCCCGGCAGCTCAAGGGCAAGCTCAGCAAGGGGCGGTTCGTCTACGAGACCCTGTTTCAGACCGCGAAGGTGACCCAGGCGCCCATCATCGCCGAGCTCGAAGCCCGGGGTGTCGAGTACCAGTCGTTCTACCTGGTCAACGCCATCCTGGTCAAAGGCGACCGGGACCTCGCCCGCAAGCTCGCCGCGCGGCCGGACGTCAAGCGGATCGACGGCAACCCCGAGATGCGCCAGGGGCTGCCGAAGCCCGAGAGGCCGGAGCCGGTGGAATTCAGCATCGACTGGCTGCTGGAGACGGGCGGCAAGGCCATCACGGCCGTCGAGCCGGGGATCAGCTACGTGCGGGCACCCCAGATCTGGAGCCTCGGCTACACCGGCCAGGGCGTGGTCGTGGGCGGCGCCGACACCGGCTACCGCTGGACCCACGCCGCGCTCAAGAGCGCCTACAGAGGCTGGAACGGCACCACGGCCAGCCATGACTACAACTGGCACGACTCGGTTCACTCGGGCGGCGGCTCCTGCGGAGCCAACTCCGTCCAGCCGTGCGACGACCAGGGCCATGGCAGCCACACCATGGGCACCATCGTCGGCCTCGACGGCGCCAATCAGGTCGGCATGGCGCCCGGGCGCCAAGTGGATCGGCTGCCGCAACATGAACCAGGGCGCGGGCACCCCCGCCACCTACCTCGAGTGCATGGAGTTCTTCATGGCTCCCTACCCGGTGGGCGGCACCACGGCCCAGGGTGATCCGAGCAAGGCACCGCACGTGACGAACAACTCCTGGGGGTGCAACGCGGCCGAGGGGTGCACCACGCCCAACATCCTGCTCACCGGCGTGGCCAACACCCGCGCGGCCGGCATTCTCATGGAGGTCTCGGCCGGCAACTCCGGGCCGGGCTGCTCCACGATCGACGCTCCGCCCAGCTTCTATGACCCGTCGTTCACCACCGGCGCGCTCAACACCGGCGCCGACACCGTGGCCTCCTTCAGCAGCCGCGGCCCGGTGACGGCCGACGGCAGCAGTCGCGTCAAGCCGGACATCATGGCCCCCGGCACCAACACCCGCTCCTCGTACCGGACCAGCGACACGGCCTACTCCTCGCTCTCGGGCACCTCCATGGCGGGTCCGCATGTAGCCGGCGGCGTGGCGCTGCTTCTCTCGGCGTTCCCCTCGCTCACCGGCAACGTCGACGCCATCGAAAACCGGCTGACCTCCTCGGCCAAGCGCATCACGCTGGCCTCCACCACCTGCGGCAGCGCGGCCGGCGTGGTTCCCAACAACGTCTACGGCCATGGCCGGCTGGACGTGGGATGTGCCATCCCGGCGCAAAGTCTCTGGTTCGACCGCCGTCTGCTCCGGCGGCTCCGACGATCCTGACCGTGGACCTCGTGGGCACGGGTCCGTGGACCCTCACCTGGTCGGACGGCTTCGTGCAGAACGCCAGCTCGACCCCGGCCACGCGTTCCGTGTCGCCCACCGGCGCCACCACCTACACCCTCACCAGCGTGTCGAGCGCCAGTTGCAACCAGCCCGGCGCGGGCAGTGCCGCCATCACCATCGCCGCGCCGCTTTCCAGCGTCACGGCGAGTGTCGCGGGCAGCACCACCATCGGCAGCCCCTGCCTGGGCGGCACGGCCACGGCCACCACCACGGGCGGCGGCACCAGCAGCCACCAGTGGGGGTACCGCACCGTCTCCGGCGGCGCCATCACCAACATCTCGGGCGCCACGGGCAGCAGTTACGTTTTGAATTGCGCGAGCTTCCCGGCGGTGGGCAGCTACTTCCTGGTGGACCGGGCGACCCCCGGCTGCGGCTCGACCCTGATCTCGAACGAGATCCCGGTCACCGTGACCGCCGTCTCGGTCCCACCCCCGGTCGTCGTCACCTTCTACTCGGTGGCGGCGGAGGACGGCCGTCTCTGGGAGGTCGGCGAGACCACCAACGTGGGCGGCGGCGGCAACTCGACCGACAACACCACCTCGGCCCTGCGGGTGGGCGACACCAACGTCGACGAGCAGTACAAGAGCCTCGTCTCCTTCGACACTTCCTCGATTCCGGACACGGCGACCATCACCTCGGCGACCCTGCGCCTGGTGCGCGGCACCTCGTCCGGCACCAACCCCTTCACCACCCACGGCTCCTGCGTAGCCGACGTCGTCACCGGCGGCTTCGGCGGCTCGACGGCCTTCGCCTTCGCCGACTGGCAGGCCGCGGCCACGGCAACCAGCGTGGCCACGATGTCCAACCCCACGGCCAACGGCTCGGCCTCCACGGGCAACCTGAGCGCCGCCGGCCTCGCCGCCATCAACAAGACGGGCACCACGCAGCTCCGCCTCACCTTCACCCTCGACGACAACGACGACCTGGGCTACGACTACATCGGCTTCTACGCGGGCGAGAACGCCACCGCGTCGAACAAGCCGCAGCTCACCGTCACCTACCAGCCCTGAGGAAACAAAAGGGGCGGCCTCCGCGAGGCCGCCCCATCCCTTCCCTTCCCCGTTCCGGCCCTCAGCAAGTGCAGCTGATGCAACTGCCGCAGTAAGGGGTCGTGCACTCGAAGCGCATCACGCACGGGTAGGGGCACCATTCCCGGCACTCCGCGCGCGCCACCGAGCACTGCTCCTTGGTGCAGTAGGTCACGGCCTCGGCGGTGCCCAATCCCACCAGCTCCGGGACCGCGGCCACGGTCAAGAACAAGGCAACAGCGAGCATCATCAACCGGATCCTGTTCATCTGGAAGACTCCTTTCTGAAGATCGAGGGAGGAGTCTAGCTCAGCTCAGGAACCGGCAGGACTCCTGCGATAGTCTTCCACCTCGCCCCACTCTCTTTTCAGGTCTTCTCAAGACCCTCATCTTCTCAAGGAGGTCTCATGCGCAGAGCCGCACTGATTTCCGCCCTTCTCCTCGTCTTCGCCGCCAGCCTGACCGGCAGGTTCGGCCTGCTGGCCGCCCCACCGGACACCCTGCCCCCCAAAGGAGCCTGGTGTGGCAACCCAGGGCCGTCGAGCGCCAACACGGCCTGGCCCGGCACGTTCACCGCGGTGGCCGAGCTGATGCAGCAGGACTGCAACCAGCCCGGGTGCGTGCACAAAAATCCGGATCTCGGTTACTGCACCTCCTCCGGGTCGATCCAATACAGCTGGCCACAAAAGGCCATGGTCACCGAATACACGCCCTGCCTGCCTCTCGTCAAACCTCTGAACGGCAGCGGGGACGGGTGTACCTATCACTTTACCGGCGGCGACCTCTATTACCTTTATTCCAACCAGCCGATGGTCCACGGCCAGCCGCCCAGCCGGCAGAAGAGCTGCTGCAAGATCTCGGGTTTCCCCATGCTCAGCCCCAACTTCCCCTTGTACGTCGAGCAATATTCAGAGGCTTGCGCCGGCACGGGTTTCGGCCCCACGAACGTTCGCATGTACGCCCAGGACATGGTGTACCTGAGCACTCCGGGAGATCCTCCGGGCTTTTATGGTTACTATCCTCAGGTGACGCAACCTCCGGGTGGGGGCTCTTCGAGCTGGGCGACCCCCTATGGCTTCGGCGGCGCCACGCCCGGGGCGTTCAGCCAGATCAGCTATCAGAAATTCATCGTCGATCCCAAGCTCCCCACCTTCAAGGTCCCTGATCTTTGCCAGGACGCACCCGAGTGCACCATGGTGGCCCCGGGCACCAGCCCCAAGGTGGTGGATATCTCCGGCGTCCTCCAGTGCATGGCTCCGGTCACCGCGAGCGGCTGCGCCCTTTGCCACACGTCCCAGAGCGGCACCAAATTCCAGGGCCAGCTCCCCTGCTGCCCCAACCAATGGTGGAACGGAAGCGCCTGCGTGCCGGCGGAGCCCGGGGAGCTGTCACCCCTGGTGAGCCAGTGCCTGGCAGGCCTGACGGGATCGTCAGCGGCCGGAAACGCCGCCGCCGGAGCTTCGAGTCGGGCTGCTCCCCTCGCATCCCTGACCTCGGAGCCACCCGCTCACCGTGCAACCGCCGCAAATCCCCGAGCCGCCGGTCCAGCCTGGAGAGCCTCTCTTCGGCAGCGCTGGATTCGGCGGCGGCGCTGAAGCGCAGATTGAGACGGGCGATGTGGACCGCGGCCTCGCCGCCGGCGAGCGCGAGCAGCACCGCCGTGCTCGCCTCCCCCCGCGCCGGCCTGAAGCCCTGGCCGTACAGCTCGATACCGATCGCCGCGAGCTCCGTGCAGTCCTCCGCGATACCGATCGGGATTTCGGTGGCCGTTGCCAAGGCTTCAGCGGTTCTCAACCGCCAATAGGTTTCGAAAGCGGCGGCGTCCCCGTCGACCGCCTCGGACAGGCGGCGCGTTCTTTCACCGGCCTCCTCGAGGAGAACAGCGGACCGTTCCAGAAAGGAAGCGTCGGCGCCAGGCTTTCCCGCGGCTCGAACCGTGTACCGCGCCACCGCCTGGAGGAGGCTGCCGGCCATGGACCCCGCCAGCGCCGCCGCACTGCCGGCACCCGGCGTGTTCTTCCCGGCCGCGAAAAGTGCCAGAAGATCCGTGGCCGGCTGATCGAGCAGAGCATTTTTTGGCATGGCGGGACCCGAGCATACCACCCGCACTGAGCCGGTTTGCGTCTGCCGGGGCAGCCGGATAGAGTGCGCTGACTCGCCGAAAGACCGACCCGGTAAGGCTCCGGAGGACCATAAACCCAGAAGTCCTGGCGTATTTCAACCCTTATGAGGCCCCCGCTTGTCAAGGAGTAGAGGTTCCGAAGAGCTTCTGATCCTGTACTCGGCGCCGGTCTCCCAGGCCTGCCTGCTTTCGGCTCAAATGGACTCCATCATCCTCCAGAACGAGATCGCCCGGCAGCAGGGCGTGCACGAACAGGGAGCTGGCCCAGCAACGGCAAAATCTCCAGGCGGAATATGAAGCGCAAAAAGCCGTTCTCGCCCGCCGGATCGCCGCCATGGAGGCCAGCCGCTTCTGGAAAGCCCGCAATGTCTGGTTCAAGCTCAAGCAGGCGGCCGGGCTGACCCGGGTGTAAGCTGAAGCCCTATGGCTGATAAAAAAGGGCGCTCCGGCGCGCCTCCACCCAGAACCGTACGCCCTTCTCCCGCGCCCCGCACCACGCAAACCGGGACGGCTCCCTCGGCGGTCTCTGAAAGCGCGGCGGAGCCCACGGCATTTCCCATCGTCGGCGTCGGTGCCTCGGCGGGCGGGCTCGAGGCCTTCACACAGATGCTCGGCGCGCTGCCCATCGACACCGGAATGGCTTTCGTCCTGGTGCAGCACCTCGCCCCCACGCACTCCAGCCAGTTGGCCGAGATCCTTTCCCGGGCGACCGCGATGCCGGTCACGGAGGTCCACGACGAGCGGCGGGTGGAGCCGAACCACGTCTACGTCATCCCGCCCGACCGCGACATGGTCATCTCCCAAGGGCTTCTGCAACTGTTTCCCCGCAAGGAAGCCCGCGGGCCAGCACCGGCCCATCGACCTCTTCTTCCGCTCCCTGGCGGAGGATCAAGGAGACCGGGCGATCGGCGTGGTCCTGTCCGGCACCGCCACCGACGGCACGCTCGGACTGGAGGAGATCAAGGCCGAGGGCGGGATCACCTTCGCCCAGGACGACACGGCCCAGCAGGACAGCATGCCGCGCAGCGCCGTCGCCAGCGGCTGCGTGGACTTCGTGCTCCCCCCGGACGAGATCGCCCGGGAGATCGGGCGCATCGCCCGGCACCCGTACGTGGCCCGGGCGCCGGCCCGGCACGAGGAGGCACGAAGGCGAGCCGCTGGACGTCCGCCAGGTTCTGGAGGCCGTGCACAAGGTCACGGGCGTCGACTTCACCCAGTACAAGAGTGAGCAGCCTCCTACCGCCGCATCACCCGCCGCATGGTCCTGCACAGGCTGGAGACGTGTGCAGGACTATGTGCGCCTCCTGCGGAAGAACCCCGGGGAAGTGGAGGCCCTCTACCAGGACATCCTCATCAACGTGACGAGCTTCTTCCGCGACCCGGAGACCTTCGAGGCGCTCAAGACCACCATCCTGCCCAGGTTGTTCACCGACCGCTCCCCCCACGAGCCGGTGCGCATCTGGGTGCTGGGCTGCTCGACCGGCGAGGAGGCCTACTCGATCGCGATCGCCTGCGCCGAGGTCGCCGAGGCCAGCGGCAGCCAGCTCCCGGTCCAGATCTTCGCCACCGACCTGAACGGAGCGGTCATCGACAAGGCCCGCGCGGGCGTCTACTCGAAGAACATCCTGCACGACGTCTCGCCGGAGCGCCTGCGGCGCTTCTTCGCGGAGGTGGACGGCAGCTACCGCATCAGCAAGACGATCCGCGACATGTGCGTGTTCGCCCGGCACAACGTGCTGACCGATCCGCCCTTCTCCCAGATCGACCTGATCAGCTGCCGCAACCTGCTCATCTACCTGGAGCCGGCGCTGCAACAGAAGGTCCTGCCGCTCCTCCACTATGCCTTGAAGCCGGCCGGCTTCCTCTTGCTGGGGGCCTCGGAGACCATCGGCTCCTACCGCGACCTGTTCGAGGCGGAGGACGCCAAGCACAAGATCTACGCGAAGAAACCTTCCACCCGCCGGGTGACCCTCGGCCCGGCGGCCGGCTCCTACCGGGGCCGTGGAGACGCTCGACCATGGCAGCGAACCTGCCGCAGCAAGCCGGGGGCCGACATGCAGAAAGAGGCCGACCGCATCCTCCTGGCACGATACGTCCCCCCCGGCGTGCTGGTCGACGCCGATCTGGAAATCCTGCAGTTCCGTGGGGACACCGGACCGTATCTGGCGCCGGCGCCCGGCAAGGCCAGCCTGAACCTGCTCAAGATGGCGCGGGAGGAGATCGCGGTTCCGTCTGCGAGCCGCGATCAACAAGGCCAGGAAGAACCAGGCCCCGGTTCGCGAAGAAGGCTTGCGGGTCCAGTCCGATGGCGCAACCCGGGAAGTCCATCTGGAGGTGGTCCCGGTGACGGGCAGCTCGACGTTGAAAGGCGGCTTCCTGATCCTGTTCGAACCGCCCATCCCCCCTCCCCCTCTCCGCAGGCAAGAAGACCAAGGCTCAAAGCCGCAGTCCCGAGCGGCCGCGGCGGAGGAAGCCGCCCAAGGAGAACATGCCCGCCTGGTGCAGGAGCTCGCCGCCACCCGCGAATACCTCCAGTCGGTGATCGAACAGCAGGAGACCGCCAACGAAGAGCTGCAGTCCGCCAACGAAGAGGTGCAGTCGGCCAACGAGGAGCTGCAGAGCATCAACGAGGAGCTGGAAACCTCCAAGGAAGAGATCCAGTCGAGCAACGAAGAGCTCGCCACGGTCAACGACGAACTGCAGAACCGCAACGTCGAGCTGAACCTGCTCAACAACGACCTGTTCAACCTCCTCAGCAGCGTTCAGATGGCCATCGTCATCATCGGGCAGAACCTGCGCATCCGGCGCTTCACCCCCATGGCCGAAAAGGTTTTCAACCTGATCCCCGCCGACATCGGCCGGCCGATCAGCGACATCAAGCTCAACTTGAGCGTCCCCGACCTGGACACCGTTGCTGGCGGAGGTGATCGCCACGGCCAGCCCCCGGGAACGCGAGGTCCAGGACAGGAACGGCCTTTGGTACTCGCTGCGCATCCAGCCCTACAGGACCCTGGAAAACGAGATCGACGGCGCGGTCATCCTGCTCGTGGACGTCGACACCCTTCGGCGCGCCCGCGAATATGCCGAAGGGATCGTGGCCACGGTACGCGAATCTCTCCTCGTGCTCGACTCGGACCTGCGGGTGCAGACCGCCAGCCAGGCGTACTATAAAAACTTCAAGATGACGCCCGCGGAAACGGAAGGCCGCCTCTTCCATGACCTTGGGGAAGGGCAATGGAACATCCCCGAGTTGCGCCAGCTCCTCCAGGAGATCAAGCTTCAGGGCGGCGGCGTGGAAGGCTTCGAGGTCGAGCGGGAATTCGGTTCCATCGGCCGCAAGACCATGCTGCTCAACGCCCGGCGGTTCCTCCAGGAGAGCGGCCGGCGGTCGTTGATCCTGCTCGCCATTGAAGACATCACCGAGCGCAAGGAGCTGGAAAAGGCACTTCACCAGCGCGTCGAGGAGCTGGCCACGGCCGACCGCAGCAAGAACGAGTTCCTCGCCCTGCTGGCCCACGAGCTCCGCAACCCCCTGGCTCCCCTGCGCAATGCCGCACAGGTTCTGGAGTCCACCTGTACCGACGGTCCCGCCAACGCCAACACCGCGGTGGTCGAGCAGGCGCGGAACATCATGAACCGGCAGATCAAAAACATGAGCCGGTTGATCGAAGACCTGTTGGACGTCTCCCGCATCACCCGCGGCGAGGTCCGCCTGCGCAAGGACCGGATCGAGCTGACCGCCTTCCTCCAGGAGTCGGTGGAGCTGATTCGATACGCCATCACGGCACGCGGGCAGGAAATCTCGCTCTCCACGCCGCCCCAGCCCATCTACCTCGACGCGGACTCGACCCGGCTGGACCAGATCTTCGGCAACCTGCTGAGCAACGCGGCCAAGTTCACCCCCTACGGCGGCCATGTCTGGGTGACCGTCGAGCTCGGCGAGCCGGAGCTTCCCGCCGAGGCCGTGGTGCGCATCCGCGACGACGGCCCCGGCATGGCTCCCGAAGTGCTGCCCCGCATCTTCGACCTCTTCATGCAGGCGGACCGCTCCTACGACCGCTCGGGAGGAGGGCTGGGCATCGGCCTGACCCTGGTGCGCCGCCTCGTCGAGCTCCACGGCGGCAGAGTCACCGCCCACAGCGGCGGGCTGGGGCATGGCAGCGAATTCGTGGTGCGGCTCCCCCTCCTCGCCCGCGCGAGCCCGGAGCCGGAGCCGCAGGGCGATACGGCAGGCGTCAGGGTTGGCAGCCAGGCTCCCTTCCCGGCCGCTCCCGCCTCCCGCCGCGTCCTGGTGGTGGAAGACAACGTGGACACCGCTGAGAGCATGGCCATCCTCCTGCGCCTGAAGGGGCACGAGGTTCTGGTCGCTTACGATGGCCCGGCCGCGCTGGAAAAAGCCCGCTCCTTCCACCCCGACGTCGTCCTGCTCGACATCGGCTTGCCCGGCCTGGACGGCTACCAGGTCGCCGCCCGGCTGCGCAAGCGGCGCCGGACCGCCAACGTGCTCCTCGTCGCCTTGACCGGTTATGGCCAGGAAGAAGACCAGGCCCGCGCGATCGAGGCCGGCTTCGACCACCACCTCACCAAACCCGTCGACCCCTCCGTGATCTACGATCTCATCTCCCGGTCATCCGGCCAGGAAGGAGAACGGAGAAAGCATGGAATTCCGGTTGGATCACAAGCTCTATGAAGTCCAACCCTATTCGACGCCCGCCAGCCTGGCCGTGCCGTCCGTGAAGCTGGAGTGGCGGCTGGCCTGAGACGGAATTGTGGCTGGGCCCCTATGGCTTCAGAAGCCCCAGATCCGGGCAGCCGAGGCAAGCGCCAGCCTGGATCTCAGAAGGGCTCTTAGGATAACGTTGACTTGAGTCAAGTCGCCCTTATTTCTGGGTAGAACGTCAAAATCTCCGCGGTGGAAAACGACGCTTGCCCGCGTGCCGACAGGGAGGATTCGCCTGACATGAAGGAATGCCAGCAAGTCGAATGGAAAAGCTCCTGGCGTGACGACTACCTCCGGTGGATCTGCGGCTTCGCCAACGCGGAAGGAGGGACGCTGGTGATAGGGCGCGATGACGGAGGCGTGGCCGTGGGCGTCAAAGACGTCGAAAGGCTCATGGAGGAGATTCCCAACAAGGTGCGGGATCTTCTGGGCATCATGGCCGAGGTGAACCTTCGTGAGGAGGGGGGCAAGGACACGATCGAGATCGTGGTCGAACCCTACCCCTTCCCGGTGAGCTATAAGGGCGAATACCACTACCGGAGCGGCAGCACCAAGCAGGAGCTGAAGGGCACGGCACTGGACCGTTTTCTACTCGGCAAGCAAGGGCGGCATTGGGACGGTGTGCCAGTACCCGGCTTCGGCACGGAGGACTTGGCGCCGCAGGCCCTGGACGATTTCCGGAAGCTCGCCGAGAGCGGCGGCCGCCTGGCCGGCGATCTTTTGTCGGAATCCAACGCCTCGCTGATCGACAAACTACGCCTTCAGGAGGGCAAGTTGCTCAAGCGGGCGGCCCTGCTGCTCTTCGGTAAAGACCCCGAACGCCTGATCACCGGTGCCTACCTCAAGATCGGCTTCTTCCGCACGGACAGCGACCTGCTCTATCACGATGAGATCCACGGGAATCTCTTTGCCCAGGTCGATCGTGGGCTGGACCTCTTGCTCACCAAGTACCTCAAGGCGGGAATCAGCTATCAAGGCCCGCAACGGATCGAAACCCTGCCCGTGCCCGCGAGGGCCGTGCGTGAGGCCCTGATCAACGCCATTGCTCACAAGGATTATGCGGCCGCCATACCTGTCCAGGTGAGCGTCTACGCCGACAAGCTGCTGATCTGGAATCCCGGCCATCTGCCCCAGGGCTGGACTCTTGCCCACCTGACCACCAAGCACTCTTCCTGCCCGTTCAACCCCGACATTGCCAATACTTTTTTCCGCGCCACCTATCTGGAATCCTGGGGCCGGGGCATCGACCTGATCCGCGGTGCATGCCAGGAACACGGCTGCCCGGAACCTCAGCTGCGCTGGGACAACGGCCTGTGGGTGGAGCTCCCATTCGCCGGCACCTATGCGGCCGCCCCCCAAGTCACCCCCCAAGTCACCCCCCAAGTCACCCCCCAAGTCACCCCCCAAGTCGAGCGCCTCCTGACAGTGCTCCAGGACGCCACAGGGCGAGACGACTTGCAGGCAGCTCTCGGCCTCAAAGACCGCAAGTCCTTCCGCGAGCTCTATCTGCAGCCGGCCCTGGAAGCGGGCCTCATCCGTAGGACCCTACCCGACAAGCCCAACAGCCGCCTGCAACGCTATCTACTCACTCCAGCCGGCGAGGCCCATCGAGCAAGCGGCAACCGGTCTTGAGGGAGCCCCCGGCGCGGCTCACATGACCGGGCCCTCTGGCCTGTATTCAGGCTGCGGCAGGAAGCGGTCCCGGTCATAAGGCGGCTTCTCGCGCTCGGGAAGGCGGTCATTCGGCCATTCCTCGAGCCACTGCCGGCGATACTCTTCGTCTGCGTAATACTTCATATAGAGATGAGTATGCTCCTCGCTTCCGCTGCCAACCATGTCGATGTGCTGGGAGAACGATAGATCCTCCGGGATCAGGACCGTCGGTTCGGGAAAGATCTCGTTCCTCAGCTCGGCGTACAGCTCGCGGTCGCTCAAATGGTTGGTGTTGTGAAGGAACGTTCCGAACAGGGCCAGCTTGTTGATGATCTCCCACAATTTCTCGTTGAGCTGAGAATCGTCCAGATCCTCCACCACCGGCAGAGAAACGCCGGCCTCCGGCAATACAGCCGACAAGGGCCGCTCCTCTGCGTTCTCGAAAGCGTCAATGTAATCCTGAAACTGGTCTTTCAGATCCTTCTCTTCATCCGCTGACATATCGCTCCCTCAGGGTTCAGGTGAACGGCGGAATTATATCCTCCGCCTGCCCGGATGAGGAGCCGTGTTGTCAGACAATTAATTGTCCCCTGAGAACCTGCTGGCCTCGCGCCTGGTGTGATTGGAGCCTCCGTTTGGAGAGGGTCAAACCTCGCCGTTGACCACGCGCCGCAACGTTTCCGCGTCGATGTTCGAGCCGGAGAGGACGACCGCGACTTTCCGGCCCGCGAGGCGGTCCCGCAGCAGGCGGAGCCCGGCGAACGGGGCGGCTCCGGCGCCTTCGGCCAGGTTGTGCGTCGTCCGCATCACGAGGCGGACGGCATCGGCGATCTCGGCCTCGGTCGCGAGCACGAAGTCCTTCAAGCCCTCGCGCAGGGCCGGGAAGGTGAGCTCGTAGCAGGCCCGCGTGGCGAGGCCGTCCGCGAACGTGTCCGCCCGCTCCCAGACCAGGGGATGGCCGGCTCGCCATCCTTCATGCTGGGCCGGCGCTCCCGCCGCCTGGACGCCGAAGACCTCCACCTCCGGACGGAGACCGCTGGCGGCGACGAGGGCTCCCACGGCCTGAGAGCCGCCGCCGATCGAGACGACGATCGCCTCCACGTCCGGCGCCTGCTCGAGGATCTCCAGGCTCAGCGTGGCCGCGCCAGCCAGGATCGCCGGATCGTTCGTCGAGTGGATGAGATAGAGGCCGCGCTCGCGGACCAACGCCCTCGCCACCTCCACGCTCTCCTCGTAGTCCACGCCCTGCTCGATCAGCTCGGCGCCGAAACCGCGGATCGCACGGTTCTTCTCGGGATTGTTCCCCACCGGCACGCAAACCGTCACCGGTACTCCGAGCATCCGCCCCGCCAGAGCGACTCCCTGGCCATGATTCCCCCGCGTGGCCGTCACCACTCCGCGCCGCCTCTGCTCCTCCGACAACAGCGTCACCGTGGAAAGCGCGTTGCGGATCTTGAAAGCATTCGTCGGCTGATGGTTCTCATGCTTCACCAACACGCGAATGCCCGCGCCGATCTCCTCGTCCAGAGCCTCATAGGACCGCAACGGCGTGGGCTGGAGATAGGGCCGGAGCCGCTCCCGGGCCGCCAGCGCGTCCTCGAATCGGATGGGTAGTGTCATGGGGCGGGACTATAACGCAGCGCCCAAATCCAAAGGCCTCCCCTCCCAGTTTGACGGGGAGAGCTTGGCATCATAAGCTTAGTCCAGTCAGGTTAGTCTACGGAGGTCGACATGGTTACCGTCAACATCCATGAAGCCAAGACCCAGCTCTCGAAGCTGGTGGATCGAGCCGTCAAGGGCGAAGCCTTCGTGATCGCCAAAGCGGGAAAGCCCCTGGTGAAGGTGGCAGCCCTGGATGCCCCTCAACAGCCGCAACGCCTGGGCTTCTTGACGGGCGAAATCGCCGTGCCCGATGACTTCAACCGCATGGGCGAGGCTGAGATCGCAGCCCTGTTCGGGAGCGACGTGTGAAGCTCTTGCTGGACACCCAACTCCTGCTTTGGGCAGCCGGCCAGCCCAAGCGGCTCTCCGCGGCGGCTCGCAAGCTCCTGAACGACCCGCGCAACGAGCTTGCCTTCAGTGCCGCCAGCTTGTGGGAAATCACTATCAAGAGCACCCTGGGACGGGAAGACTTCCGCGTCGAGCCTCGCCTTCTGCGCCGGGGATTGCTCGACAACGGCTACGTTGAGATTCCCGTGACCAGCGAGCACGCGGTGAGCATCGATACCCTACCGCCTCTGCACAAAGATCCCTTCGACCGCCTGCTCTTGGCCCAGGCCCTCAGCGAAGGAATTACCCTCCTAACCAGCGACGCGCAACTGGCTCTGTATCCCGGACCCGTGCGCAAGGTGTAAACCACGTTCCAGCAGCACGGAGCAACGAACGCATGGCCCTCAAGAAGTCCGAGCTCTATAGCTCCCTCTGGCAAAGCTGCGACGCACTGCGCGGCGGTATGGACGCCAGCCAGTACAAGGATTACGTCCTCGTTCTGCTCTTCATCAAATACATCAGCGACAAATACGCCAACCGGCCCTATGCGCCGATCACCGTCCCGGCCGGCTCCAGCTTCAAGGACATGGTCGCTCTCAAAGGCAGGAGCGGCATCGGCGACGACATCAACAAGAAGATCATCGGCCCGCTGATCAAAGAGAATCAGCAGCTTTCCCAATCCGACTTCCCGGACTTCAACGACGCCTCCAAGCTCGGCAATGGCAAGGAGATGGTGGACCGGCTCAGCGATCTCATCGCCATCTTCGAGAAACCGGCTCTCGACTTCTCCAGGAACCGCGCCGAGGGCGACGACATTCTGGGCGACGCCTATGAATACCTCATGCGCCACTTCGCCACCGAGAGCGGCAAGAGCAAGGGCCAGTTCTACACCCCTGCCGAGGTGAGCCGCGTCATCGCGAAGATCGTCGGCATCCGAACCGCGAAGACGAGCGCCAACACCACCGTCTACGACCCGACCTGCGGCTCGGGATCACTGCTCCTGAAGGTGGCGGACGAGGCCAATACCCCCGTCACCATCTACGGCCAGGAAAAAGACGCCGCCACCAGCGGCCTCGCCCGCATGAACATGGTCCTGCACGACCAGCCCGGCGCGTTGATCAGGCAGGGCAACTCCTTGACCGATCCCCAGTTCACGGACAGCGACGGCTCTCAAGACCTTCGACTACGTGGTCGCCAATCCACCCTTTTCGGACAAGCGCTGGAGCACCGGCCTCGATCCGCTGAACGATCCCTTCGAGCGCTTCCAGTCTTTCGGCGTGCCGCCCGCCAAGCAAGGCGACTACGCCTACCTGCTGCACATCGTCCGCTCGCTGAAGAACACTGGCAAGGGTGCGTGCATCCTCCCCCACGGCGTGCTGTTCCGCGGCAATGCCGAGGCCGACATCCGCCGCGCCCTCGTGCGCAAGGGCTACATCAAAGGCATCATCGGCCTGCCCGCCAACCTCTTCTACGGCACCGGCATCCCCGCCTGCATCGTGGTCATCGACAAGGAAGGACGCCCACACCCGCAAGGGCATCTTCATGATCGACGCCAGCGGCGGCTTCATGAAAGACGGCCCCAAGAACCGCCTGCGCGACATGGACATCCACAAGATCGTGGACGTCTTCACCAAGCGGCTCGACGTCCCCAAATACGCGCGCATGGTCCCCGTCGAGGAGATCGAGAAGAACGACTTCAACCTCAACCTGCCGCGCTACATCGACAGCCAGACACCCGAAGACCTGCAGGACATCGCGGGCCACCTGCGGGGCGGCATCCCCGAGGCCGACGTCGATGCCCTCCAGCGCTACTGGGAGGTCTGCCCGGAGCTCCGGCACACCCTGTTCAAGCGGAACCGCCCGGGCTATCTCGAGCCTTGCGGTGGACAAGTCGGCCATCAAGCCCACCATCTACGAGCACCCCGAGTTCGCCGCCTTCATCGCCGGCATGAACGCCCATTTCGCCGCGTGGCGGAAGAAGCGCGGCGCGAAGCTCAAGGCATCTGCAAGCCGGCTGCCATCCCAAGGAGGTCATCGCCGAGCTGTCCGAGGGCCTGCTCGCCCACTACGCCGGCAAGCCGCTCATCGATCGCTACGACGTCTACCAGCACCTGATGGACTACTGGGCCGAGACCATGCAGGACGACTGCTACCTGATCGCCGCCGACGGCTGGAAGGCCGAGACCTACCGCATCATCGAGACGGACAAGAAGGGCAAGGAGAAGGACAAGGGCTGGACCTGCGACCTCATCCCCAAGCCCCTCATCGTCGCCCGCTACTTCGCCAAGGAGCAGGCCGCCATCGACCAGCTCGCCGCCGAGCTGGAGGGCGTCACCGCCCGCCTCACCGAGATGGAGGAAGAACACGGCGGCGAGGACGGGGCGTTCTCCGAGCTCGACAAGGTGAACAAGGCCAACGTCGCCGCTCGGCTGAGGGAGATCAAGGGCGACAAGGACGCGAAAGACGAAGCCGCCGTGCTGTCCGAATGGCTGAAGCTCAACGACGAGGAGGCCGATCTCAAGAAGCGCCTCAAGGAGGCCGAGGCCGCGCTCGACGCCCAGGCCTACGCCAAGTATCCGAAGCTCACCGAGCCCGAGATCAAGACGCTGGTGGTGGACGACAAATGGCTCGCCGCGCTCGATGCCGCCATCCACGGCGAGATGGACCGCGTGAGCCAGCAGCTCACCCAGCGCGTGAAGGAACTGGCCGAGCGCTACGAGACCCCGCTGCCGAAGCTCACCGAGCGCGTGGCCGAGCTGGAGGCCAAGGTGAACCGCCACCTGGAGAGGATGGGGTTCGCATGGAGGTGAGGCCCGGCTACAAGCAGACCGAGGTGGGGGTGATTCCGGAGGATTGGGAGTCCGGCAAGTTGCTGCAGTTCGACAGTCGCGAACGGTCCGATCGCATACGGTATAGTTGAAGCCCGCCGACTCATGCTCCTAACGGCGCACCTGCATCATTCGAATCCAGGAGCGTACACTCACTGGAGATAGCAAGACCGCGATCAGATCATAGCATCAGATCAGCGGCAAGTACTGTTTCGCACGAAGGTAGACATCGTCTGCAGGCGACATCGTCGCTTCGCTACGTCGGCACAATAGGGAGCGTGGCATGATTCCGACTGGACTGTGCAGTGCAGACATGCACTGCACTGGAACTCAGTCGCATCCGCATGCGTCAGCCAGCTATACTCATCGCTGTCGATTCTCGGATTCCACTTCTCGGAGCTGTCGCAAAATCAGATTCTGTCGCGACAGTCGGGATGCACGCAAGCTGCTCAACTGAGCGGACTTGCGCAGAGTATACGATCGCCCTCCCGCCCACCAAAGCCGAACAAGAAGCCATCGCCGAGGCGTTGAGTGATGCGGATGCCCTCATCGAATCCCTGGAGCAACTCCTCGCCAAGAAGCGCCAGATCAAACAAGGCGCCATGCAGGAATTGCTCACCGGCAAGAGGCGCCTGCCGAGGCTTCAGCGGGGAGTGGGAGAACGAGGAGATTCGGTGAAATTGCCCAAGCCCGCAAGGAGCGAATTGATCCACGGCATACAGGGCCTCAGGAATTTTGTATTGAGCTGGAACATATCGAACAGGGAACAGGTTGTCTTGTCGGCTGCACCATCGAGCCTCAGCAGCATTCGTCTCGATTGCAAGTCCGTGTTTCGCAGGAGAATGACGTTCTATTCGGCAAGCATCCGCGCCTACCTACGTTAAAGATTGGCTCGACAGACCGCGAAGGTGTCTATGCTCGACAGCAGATTTGGGCATTGGTGGCGAACCACTTGCTACTAAGCCCACAATATCTCTTCACAACTCGTCAAGCTCGATCGCTTCATCGAAGCCGCCAGTTTGGCCTATGGCACACGCATGCCTCGCTCTGGCTGGAACGTCGTCAAGAGCTACGAGGTTATGCTGCCATCGATTCCCGAACAAATTGCCATCGCCACCATCCTCTCCGACATGGACGCCGAGATCGCCGCGCTGGAGGCCAAGCTCGCCAAAGCCCGCCAGATCAAGCAAGGCATGATGCAGGAGCTGCTCACCGGGAGGATTCGCCTGGTATGAAAGAAAACCAGCAGGTCGAATGGAAGAGCGCTTGGCGTGACGACTACCTCCGGTGGATCTGCGGCTTCGCCAATGCGGAGGGAGGGAGGCTGATCATCGGGCGTGATGACCATGGTGTGGCCGTGGGTGTGAGCAATGCCCGCCAATTGCTGGAAGAGCTGCCCAACAAGATCCGCGACGTGCTGGGGATCATGGCCGACGTCCGCCTTGTCAAAGAGAAGGGCAAGGAGCTGGTCGAAATCCGCGTCGAGCCGTATCCCAGCCCCATCAGCTACAGGGGCGAATACCACTACCGCAGCGGCAGCACCAGGCAGGAGCTCAAGGGTGCGGCGCTGGAGCGGTTCCTGCTGAAGAAGCGCGGGCGCCACTGGGATGATGCTCCGGAGCCCTCCTTCACCGTGCGGTCCCTCAGCGCCGCGGCCCTGCGGCTGTTCAGGCAAAGGGCTGCCGAGAGCGGGCGCATGGACCGGACGGTGCTGCGCGACAGCCGGGAGGTCGTTCTCGGCAACCTGGAGCTGGCCGAAAAGCACGGCCTCAAACGCGCCGCCTGCCTGCTGTTCTCGGACCGCCCCGAGCACTACGTGAGCGGTGCCTGGATCAAGATCGGCTTCTTCATGACGGATGACGACCTTCGCTACCAAGACGAGGTTCACGGGAACCTCTTCGAGCAGGTGGAAAAGACGATCGATCTCCTGCACACGAAGTACCTCAAGGCCTACATCAGCTACGAGGGTTTGCAGCGGCGGGAGACCTTTCTGTTCCCGGACGCGGCCTTGCGCGAGGCCCTGCTCAACGCGGTGGTGCACAAGGACTACAGCAGCGGCATCCCCGTGCAGATCAGCGTGTATGACGACCGGATCGTGTTCTGGAATCCCGGCAACCTGCCGGACAATTGGACTCTGAGCAGGCTGCTGGGCAAACACCCGTCCTGCCCCTTCAATCCCCTGCTGGCGAATGCGTTTTTCCGCGCCGGCTATATCGAGTCCTGGGGACGGGGGATCGAGAAGATGCACCGCGAATGCAGGGAGCATGGGATCGAGCCGCCGGTCTATGATTTCGGCATGGCCGGCTTGATGTTGACCTTCCGCGCCAACCCTGAGCATCTGCTGGCCTCCGTTGTGGACGAGGTCAGGGGTACTAGCCAAGAAATCGGCCAAGAAAACAGCCAAGAAACCTGGAGTACTAGCCAAGAAATTGTCCAAGAAACCCGGGGGACCAGCCAAGAGATCATCCAAGAAAGAACGCTTGCCCTGCTGAGGGCCGAACCCACTCTCACACGGAAAGAGTTGGCAATCAGGCTCAACTTAAGCGAGAGTAGCGTCAAGTACCACCTGGAGAAGCTGAAAACTGCCAAGGCCATTCGCCACATCGGCCCGACCAAGGCAGGCTTCTGGGAGGTTCTTACCGGGGTAGTTACCGGGGTAGTTACCGGGGAAGTCACCGGGGAAGTCACCGGGGAAGTCACCGGGGAAGTCGAGCGGCTGGTGATGGCACTCGAGAGTGAAATGAGCCGCATACAAATTCAGCACGCTCTGAGCCTTCGGCACGAAGATCATTTCCGAAAGGTTTACCTGACGCCGGCGCTAGAGGGCGGCATCGTGGGAATGACCATTCCGGAGAAGCCCACGAGCAGCCGGCAACAATACCGCCTCACGGCAAAAGGCGAGGCGCTACGAGCCAAGTTGCTCAAGGAACAAGGTTCATGACCCTGGTCGGCCAGCCCGAGCGTGCCACGCAGAACCGCGTCATCGCTCTCTTTCGCGACGAGCTCGGCTACCGCTACCTCGGCGAGTGGTCCGACCGGGACGGCAACAGCAACGTCGAGGAGAGTCACCTTTCGGAATGGCTGGCCTGGAGCGGCTATACGCAGGCGCACATCAGCGCCGCCTTGTACCAGCTCCGCGTGGCGGCCAACCACCATGGCCGCAAGCTCTATGACAATAACAAGGAGGTTTACGGCCTGCTGCGCTACGGCGTGAAGGTGAAGATTGCGCCGGACAGGCCGACGGAGACCGTTCACCTCATCAACTGGAGTCAGCCGGAGCTGAACGACTTCGCGATTGCCGAGGAAGTCACGCTCCGGGGGCCTCTCGAGCGGCGGCCGGACCTGGTGCTCTACGTGAACGGCATCGCGGTGGGCGTGCTGGAGCTGAAGAGCAGCCGGCGGAGCCTTGGGGATGGTATCCGCCAGAGCCTTTCGAACCAGCAGGAGGAATTCAACGCCTGGTTTTTCAGCACGGTGCAGCTCGTGTTCGCCGGCAATGATTCCGAAGGGCTGCAATACGGCACCGTGGGCACACCGGAGAAGTACTTCCTCCGGTGGAAGGAAGACGAGGGGGACAACAGCCGCTTCAAGCTGGACAAATACCTGCTCAAGATGTGCCGAAAGGAGCGGCTGATCGAGCTGATGCACGACTTCGTGCTCTTTGACGGCGGCGTGAAGAAGGTGCCGCGCGTGCACCAATATTTCGGCGTCAAGGCCGCGCAGAAACACGTGAGCGAGAGGAAAGGCGGCATTCTCTGGCATACCCAGGGGAGCGGCAAGAGCATCGTGATGGTGCTGCTTGCGAAGTGGATTCTGGAGAACAATCCCAATGCCCGCGTGGCCGTCATCACCGACCGGGACGAGCTCGACAAGCAGATCGAGCGGGTTTTCCGGGACGCGGGTGAGACCATTGAGCGCACCGGCAGCGGCAGCGGCCTGATGAGGATGCTCGGCGAGGCAAAACCACGGCTGCTCTGCTCGCTCGTTCACAAGTTCGGCCGCAAGGGCAAGGACAACTTCGACGTCTTCATCAAGGAGTTGGAGGCCCAGCCCAGCCCGGTGGTGGGTGAGGTCTTCGTGTTCGTGGACGAATGCCACCGCACGCAGAGCGGCAAGCTGCACCGCGTGATGAAGGCCCTGATGCCGGACGCGGTCTTCATCGGCTTCACCGGCACTCCCCTACTGGCGAAGGACAAGGCCACGAGCCTGGAGGTGTTCGGGGGTTACATCCACACCTACAAGTTCAGCGAGGCGGTGGAGGACGAGGTGGTGCTGGACCTCATTTATGAAGCGCGGGACATTGATCAGAGGCTCGGCTCCGAGGCCAGGATCGATGCGTGGTTCGAGGCCAAGACCAGGGGGCTGAACGATTGGCAAAAGGCCGATCTCAGGATCAAGTGGGGCACCATGCAGAAGGTGCTCAGCTCCCGCTCGCGCATGGACCGGGTGGTGAGCGACATCATTTTCGACTTCAGCGTCAAGCCGCGCCTTTCGAACGAACGCGGCAACGCGATCCTGGTGGCCTCCAGCATCTACGAAGCGTGCAAGTACTACTCCCTGCTCCAGCAGACCTTGTTCAAGGGGAAATGCGCGGTGGTGACCTCCTACAATCCCCAGACCCGGGACGTAACGCAGGAGGAGACGGGCGCCAACACCGAAAGCGACAAGCAGCTCATCTACAAAACGTACATGGAGCTGCTGAAGAGACGTCGAGGCAACCCCGGGCATGAGCCGGACGGAAACGTATGAGGAGCAGGTCAAGGCTCTGTTCAAGAACGAGCCCGCGAGCATGAAGCTCCTCGTGGTGGTGGACAAGCTGCTCACCGGATTCGACGCGCCGCCCTGCACCTACCTTTACATCGACAAATCCATGCAGGACCACGGCCTGTTCCAGGCGATCTGCCGGGTCAACCGCCTCGACGGCGAGGACAAGGACTTTGGCTACATCGTGGACTACAAGGATCTGTTCAAGAAGGTCGAGAACGCCATCAAGGTCTATACCTCGGAGCTCGATCGACAGCGACGGCGGAGCCAGCCCCGAGGTGCTGCTGAAGGATCGCCTGGAGACGGGACGGGAACGGCTCGACAACGCGCTGGAGGCTCTCGCGCTGCTGTGCGAACCGGTGGAGCCGCCGAAGGGTGAGCTGGAGCACATCCACTACTTCTGCGGCAACACGGAGATTCCCGTCCGACCTGCAGGAGCGGGAGCCGCAGCGCTCCACCCTCTACAAGTCGACCGTGGCCCTGGTGCGCGCCTACGCCAACATTGCGGACGATCTCGACCGCGCCGGCTACGGCGACGCCGAGATCCGCCGGATCAAGGAGGAGCTCGGCCATTATCTGAACGTCCGCGAGATCATCCGCAAGGCGAGCGGCGAGAGCCTCGACTTGAAGCCGTTCGAAGCCGACATGAGGCATTTGATCGACACGTACATCGAGGCGGACGAGCCGAGGAAGATTTCGGACTTCGACAACATGGGCCTGCTGGAGCTGATCGTGAAGACCGGCATCGCGAACGCGATCAATGCACAGCCCGACGGGCTCAAGGGGAACCGGGCCGCCATTGCCGAAACGATCGAGAACAACGTCCGCAGCAAGATCATCAAGGAGCAGCTCACCGACCCGGCCTACTACGAGAGGATGTCGGCGCTGCTGGACGAGATCATCGGCCTGCGCAAGGCCCGGGCTCTCGAATACGAGGAGTACCTGAAAAGGATGGCGGAGTTGGCGCGGCGGGTGATGGCCGGGCAGGAGGACGACACGCCCGAGGTCTTGAAGCAGAGCCCGGCCCTGCGGGCTCTGTACAGCAATCTCAAAGCCGGGGACCGGCCTCTGGCGCAAGCGGGAAACGTCGCGGACACGCGAGCCGGAGAGTCGGTGACCGGGGATCCGGTGCTGGACCTGGCGATCAAGCTCGACGCCACGGTGAAAAGGGTCCGACAAGAAGGATGGCGCGGAGTCAAGGCGCGGGAGCAAATGATCAAAGAGGCGCTGTACCGGGTTCTGGGCGACGTCTCCGAGGTGGAACGGCTCTTCCCGATCATCGTGGCGCAGAGCGAATACTGATGACCCTGCAAATCGAGTTGGGCGACATCCCGGTGGACGTGGTTCTGAAGGACATCAAGAACGTCCATCTGAGCGTCTATCCCCCCACGGGCCGCGTGCGCATTTCGGCTCCGAGGCGCATGAGCCTCGACACCATCCGCGTCTTCGCCATTTCCAAGCTGGACTGGATCAAGCAGCAGCAGGCGAAGCTCCGCGAGCAGGAGCGCGAGACGCCGCGGGACTACGTGGACCGGGAAAGCCACTACGTCTGGGGGAAGCGCTACCTCCTCACCGTGATCGAAAGTGACGAGCCGCCGTCGATCGAGCTGAAGCACCGCCGGATGATCCTGCGGGTCCGGCCAGGAACCGGTGAGGAAAAACGGCAGTCTCTCGTCGAAGCCTGGTACCGGGACCGATTGAAAGAGGCCGTGCCTCCCCTGCTGGCTCACTGGGAGCCGGTGCTGGGAGTCAGCGTGGAGCGGTGGTTCGTGCAGCGGATGAAGACCAAATGGGGAAGCTGCAACCATAAGGCCCGCACCATTCGCCTCAACACCGAGCTGGCCAAGAAGCCCCCCGAGTGCCTGGAGTACATCGTGGTCCACGAGCTGGTGCACCTGCTGGAGCCCACCCACAACGCCCGCTTCGTGGCGCTGATGGACCGCTTCCTGCCCAAGTGGCAGTTCCACCGCCAGACCCTCAACCGGCTGCCGGTCCGGCAGGAGAGGTGGACCTACTGAGGGAGGCGCTGCCCGCCCCCCGGGCTCGAGACCAGGAGCGATCGTCGCCCGTTCAGGCTGCGGACTTCACGTTCTCGACGTTTTCGCGGAGGATTCGCGGATGCCGAGCGGCGATGCGCAGCAAGGCGATCGCGGGACCCTCTGGCCGCCGCCGGCCTTGCTCCCAGTTCCGGAGGGTATGCACGCTGATGCCCATGGCGAGAGCAAACTGCGCCTGCGTGAGCCCGACAAAACGACGTAGTGCTGCGACGTCCTCGCCGGACTCGAACTCTCCGAGCATGAGCCGCTTTCGAATTCTGGCGGGGATGGCCCTGGCAAATTGTTCGTCAGTCAGCTCTGGAATGTCCGTCATAACCTGTCATCCATGTAGGCGTGGTAGAGAACCTCCTCACGCTCGCTGGTCCACGGCGTGGGCTGGAGATAAGGATGGATCCGCTCCCGAGCCGCCAGCGCGTCCTCGAATCGGAGGGGTAGCGTCATGGGGCGGGACTATAACGCAGGGCGCGCGTAGCGCCCCTGGGAGCGCCGGCATCCCTGCCGGCCCGACTCACTCCGCTTTTCAATCCAGGGGCCGAAGGGCAGAGTCCGTCTGTCGCGACGCGGTCGGAGCCCTGCCCGCCCTGGATTAAAATCCAGGGCTACCGACGGTGGTCCCTGGCGGGACCGCAAGGGACAAGAGCAGGTCGACCGCCCGTCCTGCACCCCCCGGTTTTGGAGTATGGCAACATAGACAGTCCGGTCAGGTTGGCGGTCAACGATCAGCCGCTGCTCCGTTCAGCAGCACGGACTCCGCGAAGTGCGATTGTCACAAACAGGAGGATCAGCCATGCAGATGCGCCGTAGGAATCCGTCCAGGCAGAACTGCCTTCAAGCCGTGGTGCTGATGGTAGCCATCACTGCCGCGAGCGTGCTTGGAGGGTGCCGGCCGAAAGAGACGGGCCCGGCACCCTCTCCGGCGTCTCCCCCTGTGGCAGCCTGTGCGGCGACGGACGCGGAGATCCGTCAGTGGATTGAGAGCCCTTCGGTCCCGGCCGAGCCGGCAGGCACCGGCGACCTCTGCTTCTACAACTTTGCATGGCAGGAAATGTTCGCCGTGACCCAGCGCGTGGGTGGCGTGCCCCAGTTCGCCACCTGGCCGAACGATCAGGAGCTGTTCCCGGCCGGCGGTGATCCAAAACCTTGGAATACCGGTGCCCGCCCCATGCGGGTGCGGCTTCTGCGCAAAGGCCTCGGCCTGCCGGGATCGGACGGCGGGACCACAGCCGACCAAGTGACCGAGGCAGCGGCCTTGACGCCGGTCGTCGACCAGAGAGGGCGCTGGGCGCACTACTCGGTGATCGTCAACCAGCCGGAATATGAATACATCCGCTGCTGTGAGCTGTACCGGGGCGGCTGCTTCAACACCCGGGCCGGCGTGGCAACGCAGCCGGCGAAACCTTCGCAGGTCTCACTGCCCAACGACGCTCGGGAAGCTCAAGCTCGCCTGGCGGGTGTTGGAGACCTGCGACCTGCCCGACTCTCCAAACCCCTGCGCCAAAGAAGATGTGAGCCGTTTTCTGACCGTTCAGGGAGAGGTCCAGCCCTACTCGCCCCAGAACCTCGACACCCCGGTGAAGGCCACTCTGGGACTGGTTGGAATGCACATCGTGCAGAGAACACCCCAAAATCCGGATGCCCTGTGGATGACCTTCGAGCACATCGACAACGTACCGGACTGCCCCACGGCCGCCCCTCCCTCGCCACCTCCGGGCTTCAAGGGCTGGAATTTCTTTGACGCCACGTGCGATTCCAAAGCCCCCCAATGTCAGGCCAACCAGTACTGCCCGCCCTGCCCGATAACCGTTGCTCCGGACGTGGTCAAGGCCTTCAACGACAACCCCAACAACAAGTGGAAGATCCCAGCCGATGGCGTCATCACCTGCACGCCGGCACCCAATGAATTCAACAGACCGGTCGAGGTGAACGGCAAGAGCGTCTGGATCCATCTGTTCGATCCGCAAACCTGCAAGGCCGCTCCCATCCCCACTCAGGTCTGCCGCCAGCCCTCGATCGCTCAGGAAGTCCAGGGGCTAAATGAACAGGTTCAGGCCGCCCTTCGCCAGCTCGGAGGGAGCACCGCCGTCCTGGCCAACTACGAGCTGGTGGGCGCTCTGTGGTTCAACGGCCCGAACCTCCAGCCGCCTCCAATGACGTTGGCCAACACCACCATGGAGACGTACCTCCAGACTCTGCCCAATGGCTGCATCTTGTGCCACGCTGACAATCCCGCGGCCAATCCGGTGCCTCCGGCACCGCCGATGCAGTTCAACTCCGGCTTCGCTGACCGCAGCTTCGTGTTCCAGCAGATCCGCCAGTTCGGCGCCGCTTGCGGAACGGAGCTGCCCGCAAGTTGCAGCGCCTGGAGAAACGTGTGCCCGCTGCCTCCGGCAGGGCAAGCATCGCTCAGCGGCCCGCGCACAGGAACAGGAAAGGGAGGTCCTTCGAGGTGACTCGCCAACCTCAACGCCCGCTCCGCCCCAGGGCCACCAGCGGTTCGCCACTGCCCGTCTGGACGATAAGCGACTGGCCCACGAGAACGACGGTTTCTCCGCCCGTGCCGTGGAGGTGAGCCTGGACGGTACCGGGGAAAGGAAAGGGCACGGGGATCACCTGCTCGAACGAGCCTTCCGGCCCTTCGATCCTGCCGCCGGAAAGCTCGATGGGGAGCGATTCGAGAGTGCCGTGGGCTTCTCCATGGAAGAACAGAAGATCGACCGAGACGCCTGAGGCCGTGAGATGGGCAACCAGATAGGAGCCGCGGCGCTCCAGCTTTTCCAGGGTGGCGCCGGGGATTTCGAGGTTCATTCGGGGGTCCTCTCCGTGACCCACTATAGCGCAGCGCCCAAATCCCAAGGCCTCTCCTCCAGTTTGACGGGGGAAGCCTGGCACCATAGGCTTAGTCCAGTCAGCTTAGCCTACGGAGGTCGATATGGTCACCGTCAACATCCATGAAGCCAAGACCCAGCTCTCGAAGCTGGTGGACCGAGCCGTCAAGGGCGAAGCCTTCGTGATCGCCAAAGCGGGCAAGCCATTGGTGAAGGTGGCAGCCCTCGATGCCCCTCAACAGCCGCAACGTCTGGGCTTTATGACGGGCGAAATCGCCGTGCCCGATGACTTCAACCGCATGGGCGAAGGTGAGATTGCAGCCCTGTTCGGGAGCGACGTGTGAAGCTAGCGATGGACACCCGGCTCCAGTTGTCCTAGATTGTTACTGTCGATCGTCTCTCGCGGAATTCTCAGAATGTGACCGGCGAGATTTAGCCGGTGCCTGAGCAGCCCGAGCACTCAGCTCGGCCTCAATGCGATCAACGGCTAATTCCGGAGTCTCATGTTCCCATATTCGGACTACTGACCAACCAAGCATCTTCAGATGCTCAGTGGTCTCAGCATCTCTTATCACATTTCTCTCCAACTTATCCTGCCACCAAATCTTATTCGCGCGTGGCATCGAATAGTGCTCTGGACATCTATGCCAAAAACAGCCATCAACGAAAACAGCCAAGCGAACCCGCGGAAATGCAATATCGATTCGGCGGCGCGGAAGGCCAGGTACACGAAATTGAACACGAAACCGTTGGCCACGAGACCAGAGGCGGCGCCGTATCGCTAGCTCCGCCCGCGTCCCTTCTTTAGGCGTTGACCGCATGCGGTGCCCAGCCGCGTCACTACTTGCAGGGGGAGATGGCGCCACTCGCTACCTACAAAGTGCTGGTAGACATTTCTAAAATCGATACGATACGATCGAACTCCTTCGAGCGGTCTAAATAGTCTTGATAGGCATTCGTGGCCTGACTGATTAGCTTCTCATACGTTACTATGCTAGCATTTAACGTGCTCAATATTGAGTCGACTTGCGAGTCCGTTATTCCTTCATGCAGCACAGGCTGACCAACGACGAACACAAGAGAAATCAACGAACTCTCGACACCATGAACGGCAAGGCACTTCCTCAAGATGCTTGTGTAAGATCCACCCTGTTCTTGGAGCTGCGTCAATTTCATAACACGACTAGCTTTTTTCAATTCTATTATGATGTGATGACCTGCGTTACGCCGATACCGAATATCAAAACGCGCCTGCCGCTCCCGTTTGTTCAGTTTTGCTCGCCCCTTGTCAAACTCTTTCACAAAAGACTCCTCAATTCGAGGGTCTCCCGTTGCTCGCTCCCAACCGGGGTCCAACAACCATAGGTTATCGAACAAGTGCTTCTGAAGAACTTTCTCGCGGGCATCGGCGTCAACCAAACCTTCGAAGGCCTTAAGTACGTCGAGGTGAGATCTCACCACATCTCGATAAAGCGCACCCTCTAAAGCGCTTATGTCCGAGAGCAGAGGCAATAACTTTTCAGGGGTGAGCACAGACTCTTCAGCAAGCAGGTGGGAGGCCTCTCGCAAGCGCAGCCGTTCAAATGCAGCCACACCCGATCGAAAGAGATCTAGCCGTTGGCCTTCGTTCTCCAGCTCGATTCCCTCAATGAGACCTATCAACCTCTTCGCTGGCTCGCGCTGGCCGCCGGGCAAAGTCTCGATCCAACGAGCAAGAGCTGGATAGGACTGAATCGCTTCCTTACCTCTAGTTTCATTACGAAGGTCCGTCCACTTATCTGATATTGAAAGAAGTGATTTTCTCAAAAACACTACCAAAGACTCATACCGCTCGTCATCCTCCACAATCCTTTGCCGGTCACTTGTCGCAATGTCGTCCTTACCCTCCACATCCAAAAAATCTGCCTCGACCTTACCAGTAAGGTAGCTGTTGAGTATGCGGCTAAAGCCCAAAGTAGCAAGAATGTTCTCTTGAATCAGTCTTCCCCGCGCCAGCACTACGATCCCATGGAGTGACACCGATTCGCTAGTCCTAAGAACCTTCGGTTGCGCAACGGTTCCGATCCAGCCACTCACGCGCCACTCTGGATGCTGGGTCTCATCAACAAGGCCCGAAAGCAAAAATTGAAATTTTACTCCAGGTGCTTCATCCCGGTTGATTCGCCCCTTATCACCAAATTCCCACAAAAACTCAACAGCTTTAAGGTCATCACGATCATCTGGACCAATAGGCACGCGGTCAACGATAACATCAAAGGTATTTCCAGTCTTGTCTTTATACCCTATAACCGAGAACCTTCGAGCTAAGCGCCGACGAAGCGCATGCTCGCCCTGAGTCGTTCTGCGTTTCTTCAGTTGCGAGAGTCTAATGGTAGTACCAGGCTTAACCCGTGAACTTTTCAAAGGAGTAGGATGGTAGGATTCACCCTTCGCAATAGAACTTCTAATATCGCTCACACTCATTCGGAAGCAGTTAGCTTCTGCGCCTCGCCTAGTATCGACTTCTACTACGTCGGCTATGGAGAATAAGGCCAACTTGCCGATTCCCTTGCGCCCCATGAATCGACGCCCCTTACCTGAAGTGACACCCTCCGATTTCCACTTATCATAACCGACGTTAAGAAATCTCTCGTTAATTTGCTGCAAAGTCATTCCTACGCCATCATCCTTTATTATAATCGAATCATCTGCCATATCGATCTCAACCCTGGAAGCATCTGCATCCCAAGAGTTGGCCACTGCCTCTGAAAGAACGGCAGCAGCATTGCTGTATAGATTGATGCCTAGGTGATCCAGGATCTTAAGATCTAACGACATCGTATACAAAGCTTGTCCATCTTTTTTATTATTTTTTTCGGCAGCCACTATTTCGCCATCCTATCGTTAGCTATTGGCTCTTCTCGCTGTGCGAGCAAGCTCAATCCCTATGAAGTAAGCCAGGCGAGGAGGCACAGCGTTACCGATGAGCCTGCCAACGCTTGTAAGATGAACGGGATCCCCTGGCTTTACAAATTTATAGTGCCTAGGAAAACTCTGCAGGATAGCTGCCTCGCGCAAAGTGATTGCACGATCCTGTTCAGGGTGACCAAAGCGACCTGTACCGAAGTTGTACGATTGCGTCGTGATCGTTGGCGCGGGTTCATCCCACTCCATTCGAGCATACACGCTCTGATATGAGCCTCCCGTTGGCTTCAAGTGGCAGGAAGAACGAAGTTCAATGGGCCACTCCTTCCAAGTGCCGCCGGGCTGCGAAGCTTGTATACGGCGTAAGTTGACTTCGGTTAGATTACGGGTTCTGTGGAGAGGGTCCTTGGGGTGAGATGCACTGCCAGCCTTGAGAGCTGGAAGTTTGCCAATTGCCTTTCTAACAGTTGGGAACTCGGCCTTGGAGCGACGCGGTGCTGGAATCTGAATAGGTCCAATCCTCGAAGCAACTAGGACTAGTCGCCGCCGATGCTGAGGAATGCCGAACTTTGGACAGTACAAGGAGCCGAAATCAACCTCGTAGTCATTCGACTCAAGCCCTTTAACGAAGTCTAGAAAGACTTGCTTAGTGGCAATACCGGGAACGTTTTCCATTGTAACGAGCTCGGGTCTGAGCTCGTCGACTAAGCGACCAAATTCCTTGAGAAGAGCCCAATCCTTCCCTCCGACACCCGGAAATTTTCTCAAATGCGAAGAAAATGGCTGACACGGTGCGCAGCCTGCTAGTAGCCGAATTGAGTTCTCTGGATAAAATGCCCCCAGCTTAACCCCAGTCACTTCACGGATGTCCCCTAGCACAAACTTTGCCTCAGTGTTCTTCGAATAGGGGTACTCGCAAAGTGGGTCGAGGTCAAAGCCCGCCACAACCTCGATTCCGGCCCTCTGGAGACCGTAGGTCAGGCCCCCAGCTCCGCAGAAGAGGTCAACACCAGCAATCGTAGGCGTGCACACAGTCCTATTCTACGGGATTTAGTGGCAGTTTGTCGCTGACATCAGGAGAATAAGGAAAGGAACAGCTCCAGCCCCAAATGACAGAAATTGTCAAGCCCCAAAGGCCTAGCTACTTCTAAATCCGAAAACTGGCCGAATGAGAGCAGTCCAGCAGGAACCCGGCAGGTGTGGGCCGCCACCCCGCCCTCTCAGTCCGTCAACTGTCAATGAACCTTGCTCCGCCGCGAATCCTCACGCGGCCTTGGAGAGACTCAGAGTCTCTTCCGTTTTCAGCGGGGAAGGCGTCTAGCAGGCAATTTTTTGAAGGCGGCTCGCAATTTCTGCTGACGGAGCGTTCATACCGGCGGCCGATTCCACTGGATCAGAAGTAGATGCAGTGGTACCGGCGCCCGATTCCAGTGGATCCGGGCCGGAAACATTCATTTCTGGAGCCGATTCCAGTGGAATCCGGTTTAGATGGACTGGTTTCGGGTTTGGATGGAGTGGAATCCGTCCTCGATCTCAAAGTTTCTACGGATGGTCCACTGGATCCGAAGGCCGAAACGAGGGCTTCGCGGACGGATTCCAGTGGATCTCGAACCGAAACAGGTCTTTGGGCGCTCGAATCTCGAGAGCGGTCAGCCTTTGATGACGCCCAGGGGGACGAGCCGGGCCACTTTGCGGGCGAGGCCGGCGTCGTGGACGACGTTGACGACGCGGTCCACGTCCTTGTAGGCGTGGGGGGCTTCTTCGGCCAGCTCGCCGAGGCTGGAGCAGCGGACGACGATGCCGCGATCCTCCAAAGCCTTCCGGACGACTTCCCCTCTCTCCACTTTCTTGGCGGCGGTGCGGCTCATGGCCCGGCCGGCGCCGTGGCAGGTGCTGCCGAAGGAGAGGTCGAAGCCGGCGTCGGTGCCCACCAGGACGTAGGAGGCGGTGCCCATGCTGCCGGGGATGAAGACGGGCTGCCCCACTTCCTTGTAGGCGCCGGGCGTCTCGGGGTGGGAGGGGCCGAAGGCGCGGGTGGCGCCTTTGCGGTGGACGAGGAGGTCTTCGCTGCCATGGCGCTCGAGCTTGGCCATGTTGTGGGCCACGTCGTAGACGACGCGCAGGTCGCCGGTCTCGCGGAAGGTGCGGCGGAAGACCTGGCGGGCGGCGTAGGTGATGGCCTGCCGGTTGGAGAAGGCGAAGTTGGCCGCCGCGCCCATGGCGCCGAAGTATTTCTTCCCCTCGGGGGAGTCATAGGGGGCGCAGGCGAGCTCGCGGTCCGGCAGCGCGATGCCGTGGCGGGCCATGACGGCGTCCATGGAGCGCACCCAGTCGGTGCAGACCTGGTGGCCGAGGCCGCGCGAGCCGGTGTGGATGAGGAGGACGACCTGACCGGCGCGCAGGCCCAGGACGCCGGCGGCGTGGAGGTCGAAAACCTTGTCGACGCGCTGGACCTCGACGAAGTGGTTGCCGGAGCCGATAGAGCCGAGCTGGGTGCCGCCGCGCTGGCGCGCCCGGCTGGAGACGCCGCCGGGGTCGGCCCAGGGGAGGGAGCCGCGCCCTTCGATGGTGTCGAGGTCTTCGGGCATGGCGAGGCCGCGCTCGGCCAAGTAGGTGCAGCCTTCGGCGAGGACGCGGTCGAGGTCGTCGCCCTCGAAGTGGAGATGGCTGCCGCGGCCGGTGCCGGAGGGGATGGCGCGGGCGAGGTCGTGGACGACGGCTTCGAGGCGCTCGTGGCTCAGCTCGCCGGCCTGGATTTCCGAGGCCAGGAGGCGGACGCCGCAGTTGATGTCGTAGCCCACGCCGCCGGGGGAGATGATGCCGTCCCTGGCACGGAAGGCGGCGACGCCCCCCACGGGAAAGCCGTACCCTTCGTGGGCGTCGGGCATGGCCTGGGCCGTGCCGGTGATGCCGGGGAGGGTCGAGACGTTGACGAGCTGAAGGAGGGTGCGGTCGCGGGAGATCTGCTTCCAGAGCTCGTCGTCGGCCCAAATGCGGGCGGGCACGCGCATGTCGCCCCGGGCTGACATGGGGATCTCGACCAAGTTGGCGTGGATCCGCTCGGAGGGATAGTCGGGGATGATCCGGGGCGGGCGTGGCGGCTTTTGCGAAGACTGCTTGTTCTGGCTCATACGTCGAAGATGACCTCCGCTTGCAATCCCCCGCCGTCTTCGGCAACCCGCAGGCCGTGGAAGGTGGCGGCCTTGACGTTGGAGGGGGGGTTCTCCACGGGCACGCCGCGGGCGGCGGCCTTGAGATGCGTGGGGGATGATTCCTGGACCTCGAATTCAACGGGCACCCAGAGGTCGACCTCGGAGACGAAGAGGATCTCGTTGAGCCAGTCGACCAGCAGGGCCTCGCGGTCGGCGGACTCGACTTCCAGGGTGCGCGGCGGTCCGGACGGCTCGGCGGGCACGCCGCGCAGGAGGAGGACGGCGAGCGCCCGGCCCGCTTCGGCGGCGAGGCCGCCCAGGGATTCGGCGCCGACCCGCAGCTCGACTTCGGAGGTGTGGTCGGCCCAGTCGTGCCAGCGGGTGCTGCTCTCCGTCGCCATCCCGGGAAGGCTAGCATTTCGAGCCACCCTCCGGCGTGTCCCTACCCTACCCCAACGGCGGTTGAGCAAAGGGGACGGATGAAGGAACCTGAGCCCATGGAACAGGAAGGCATCAACCGCTTCGCGTTCGTCATCCACCCGCTGAGCCTCGAAAACATTCACAAGCACTACCGCTGGACACGCCTGCTGCCGGAGGCGCTGGTGGAGGCCCTCGCGGCCCGCATGCCGCCCCGGTACCTCTGCCCCATGACGGGCGGGCGCTCGATGGCGAACGGACAGCGCATTGAGGGGTTCCTCTTCACTCTCGGTGCCACGCCGCGCCAGATCATGGGCCGTAGCGAGCATTTCACCTACAGGAAGCTGCTCCAGGTGGCGCGGATGGCCGAGGAGAAGGGCGCCCGCATCCTGGGTCTCGGGGCGTTCACCAAGGTCGTGGGAGACGCCGGCATCACGGTGGCCCGCGAGGCGGACATCGCGGTGACGAGCGGCAACAGCCTCACCGTGGCGGCCACGCTGGAGGCCGCCAAGCAGGCGGTGATCCGCATGGGCACGAAAGACCTGACCCGCGGCCGGGCCATGATCGTGGGAGCCACGGGGGCCATCGGCTCGGTCTGCTCGCGGCTGATCGCGGCGGCGATCCGCGACGTGGTTCTGGTGTCGATCGAGCCGGACCGGCTGGCGGCCCTGAAGCGCGTGATCGAGGAGGAGACGCCCGGCGCCCAGGTGGTGACGGCCACGGAGAGCGGCGAGCTGATCGGCGAGTGCGACCTGGTGGTGACGGCCACGTCGGCCTTCGGCCAGCGGGTGATCGAGATCAGCCGGTGCAAGCCGGGGGCGGTGATCTGCGACGTGGCGCTCCCCTGCGACATCGGCGCGGAGGAGGCGGCCGTGCGGCCGGACGTGCTGGTGGTGGAGAGCGGCGAGGTGCTGATCCCCGGCCCGGTGGACTTCCATTACGACATCGGCCTCCCGCCCGGCACGGCCTACGCCTGCCTGGCCGAGTCGGCGCTCCTCGCGATGGAAGGGCGGTTCGAGGACTACACGCTGGGGCGGAACATCGAGATCGGCCGGGTCAAGGAGATCTACCGCCTGTTCCAGAAACACGGCTTCCGCATCGCCGGCCTGCGCTCCTTCGGCCACTACGTGACGGACGAGGAGCTGGCCCAAAAGCGGGCCCTGGCGGATGAGCTGCGGGCGGATCCGGAGCGGCTGGCGCGGGTGAAGAGGGAGGCCGGGGAGCGGCTGCGGACGATTCCTCCGATGTCGAAGGGGGTGGGGGCGGGGAAGCCGCGGCGAGGGGTGCTTCAGGGGTTGCGGGCCCGGTTTGCCTGAGCGGGCCGCCTTGCCCGCTTGACCTCACCCCGGCCCTCTCCTAAAGGAGAGGGAGGAAATCAAAACCGACAAAGCTTGAAGCCCCTCTCCTTCAGGAGAGGGGTTTGGGGTGAGGTCGGTTTTGGAGAGGGGCCAGGGGGTGAGAGCCTTACGGCGCCGCCGCCGCCGACCCCTGGCTCTGCGTTCCAATCCACCGGTCCACGTTGTCTTCCAGGACGTTCAGGGGGATCGAGCCGCTGCCGAGGACCACGTCGTGGAACTCGCGGACGTCGAAGCGGTCGCCCAGGGCCTTTTCGGCCCGTTTGCGCAGCTCCTTGATCTTCAGCTCTCCCAGCTTGTAGGAGAGGGCCTGGCCGGGCCAGGAGATGTAGCGGTCCACCTCGGTCTCGACCTCGTGGAGCGGGAGGGCCGTGTGGGTGGCCATGTAGTCGATGGCCTGCTGGCGGGTCCAGCCCATGGAGTGGATGCCGGTGTCCACCACCAGGCGGCAGGCGCGCCACATCTCGTAGGTGAGGCGGCCGAAGTTGCTGTAGGGGTCGGTGTAGAAGCCGGCCTCGAGGCCCAGCCACTCGGAGTAGAGCCCCCAGCCCTCGCCGAAGGCCGAGATGTAGGAGAAGCGGCGGAAGCTCGGCAGGTCGTCCAGCTCGCGGCTGAGCGCGATCTGGAGGTGGTGGCCCGGGCACCGCCTCGTGGAGGGTGAGCGCCTCCAGGTTGTAGAGCGGCCGGCTGTCGAGCTTGTAGGTGTTGACCCAGTAGATGCCCGGACTGGGTGCTCCCCTGCGGAGCTTCGACGTAGCGGCCCGGAGGTGTACTTGGGGGCGATGTCTCGGGCGGCACGGGCTGCGACGGTGTACGGGAGCGCGGCGGGAGGGTCTCGAAGAGGGCCGGGAGCTTGCCGTCGATCCGCTTGGCGATCCAGGAGGCCCGCTCCAGCAGCTCGCTCCGGCGTCTTCACGTAGAAGCGCGGGTCGGTGCGGAGGAACTGGAGGAAGGCCGCGAAGTCCCCCTTGAAGCCGACCTGCTTCATGACGGTCGTTCATCTCGCCCGCAGATGCGCTCGACCTCGGCGAGGCCGATGTCGTGGATCTCCTCGGGGGTGAGGTCGAGGGTGGTGTACTGCCGGATCTGGTGGGCGTAGAAGGCGCGGCCGTTCGGCAGCTCCGAGGCCGCCGAGGGTCTTGCGGGCGTTCGGCAGGTACTCCTTGCGGAAGAAGTCGAGGAACTCGCGGTAGCCGGCGACGGCGCTGTCCATGACCACGGCCCGCCCTTCCTTGCGGCAGGCGCTCGCGGTCGGCCGCCGGGAAGCTGGCGGGGAAGTCGTCTCGAACGGCGCCCAGAAGACGCTCTTCTCGGGGTCGTCGACCACGTGGGCGGAGATGCCGTTCTCGTAGCCTTCGAGGGTCGCGCGGGGGACGGTCATGCCGCGCTGGATGCCCATGCGCATCAGCGCGATCTGCTCGCCGCATGAGCTCGGGCCAGGCCTCGAGGCGGCTCAGGTAGTTGTCGTAGTCCTCGACGGTGGCGAGCGGCACGTCTTCGGGCAGGCGGGCGAACCCCGAGTGGAAGCCCGAGTCGGCGTTGAAGGGCATCTGGTAGTCGCCCAGCTCGAAGCCTTCGATCCCCACCTCGAGCTGGCGGCGGAAGATGTCGTAGTTGACGGCCTCGGCGGCGGGGAGCCTGGAGCGGTCGATGGCGTCGAGCTCGGCGAGGATGGCCTTGGACTCCGCGCTCTGGCGCTCCAGGTCGGCCATCTTGTAGGAAGGGAGCCGGTCGTCGTATTCGTGGCGGCCGACGGAGGTGGCGAAAAGCGGGTCTTCCTTGACGCGAGCCTCCCACGCGCGGTCGAAGATGCCGTGGAGCTTGGCGGCCTCGTCCGCCGCGAAGGCAGGCTTCGCGGCCAGAGCGAGCAACGAGAGGGACAGGGCGGTCAAAAGTCGCTGCATGGCGGGCTCCCCTCAAAGGTCACGAGGGGAGTTTAACGCGTTGAAGCGACGGGAGGGTCAGAACAGCTTGCGGAGCAGCACGTAGCCGGCGCCGAGCTCGCCGGCCACCAGGTCCGCCGCCGCCTTGACGGTGCGGGTGGGAGCGCCGTCCAGGCTCATGGCGGCCCCTTCGAGCCCCAGCCAGGCGGACTCCAACAGCTCCCAGCCCGCGCGGGCCTCGGTCGAGGCGAGATAGGAGAGGTCTTCCAGGCTCTTGGCGGCGGCGTTCTGGATCTCGGCGATCATGACGGCTCCTTCTTTCTCTTTGGCTCCATGGGATGGGGGTTGGCTCAGAGGGCCGCCCGAATCCTCTCGTACCCCTTCTCCAGCTCTTCGACCAACATCCCGGCGGCGGCCTTGAGCCCCTTGGCGGACTCGACGGTCGCGTTCTCCAGGGCGCCGGCCTTCGCTTCCAGCTCCCACCATTTGGGCTCCAGCCGCTCCCACTCGGAGCGCGCATCGAGACGGGCGAGGTGGATCTGGACCCGAAGCTCGTCGCGCATCCGGGCCAGCTTCTCCAGGCCGGCAGTCAGGCTGGAGGTGCTCAGGGTGACGGTATGAGTTTTCATGGATCGGTCCTCCTTCTTTCCGTTTCCACGATAGGGCCGTGGGCAGCCCGGCGCACCGGACGGAGGGATGGACCAGGGATCGCGGGCGGGCGGGGCGGGGGCTGCCTGGCAGGGTGGGCTGCCTGGACGCCCGCGACTTCGCCCGAGCCTTCGATCCTCAGATCTCGTATTCGCCGCCGGGATAGACGAAGGAGTCGCGCGGCGCGAACCAGGACGATCCGGTGACCACCTGGAGCGGCTTGGCCGGGCGAAGGGCCCACACCGGGTGATCCTTGGCCAGGAAGTCGACGGCCTGAAGCTCGAAGGGATCGACGAGGTCGCCGATGTAGGCGTAGTTGCCCGCCATGAGCTTGCCGCCCAGCCGCGTTACATAGGTGAGATGACCGCGGGCCACGACGCCGATCTTTTTGCCCACCTTGGCGCGGGTGCGGATGATGGGTACGCCGTCCACCGAGGTCACGGCCTCCAGCTCGTGGCCGTGCACCTCGACCGTGGTCGAGCCCGGGGTGGCCGGCACGCCGCGGTCGGCCGCGTACTCCCGCATGACCGGCGAGGAATTGAAATAATTCGTGAAGAACCGGGCCGGCGTCACGCCGTCGGGCGCGGTCAGGCCCGCGAGATCGAGGCCCAGATAGGTCAAGGAGTAGGCGCCGAACCCGGAGGTCTGCTCTTCCTTGTCGACGACGTACTGATTCATGTAGATCGGCCCGGCCGGCTTCAGGCGCCCGGGCAGCAGAGCCGCGGCGGCCTTGGGGTCGGCGGGAATCCAGCTCGAATAGATCATGCGGCTGTCGATCACCAGCTGCGGCGCGGCGAGCTTCGGCTGAGACATGGAGACGTCCTCCTCAAAGAAACGTTTTTATGTTTGGCGTTTTGAAGCCGCGGCGCGGTTGCGTGCGAGTCACCGTGCGAGTCACTGCCGGCTTCGGGGAGGAGAACGATCGAGGGGGCGCGAGCCCCTCACTTCAGCCGCTCGCGCGGATCTGCTCCAGGGCTTGGCGGATGCGGTCCAGCTTTTCGCCGTGGCTGGTCTCGCGCATGAATTGGACGTAGTCGCGGGCGGTGCGCAGGGTGAGGAGGCGCTGGCGGTAGGTGTCGAGGCGGCGGTGGGCCTCGGCCACGCGGCCGGCGAGGCTGGGTTGCTCCAGCCGGGCCACGATCTCCGGCAGGGCCGCCAGGGTGTGGCAGACGAGGAGCACGTCGCACCCCGCGGCGAAACAGGCCTCGCAGCGCTCCGGGAGGTCGCCCCACTCGTCGAGCGCCTTCATCTCCATGTCGTCGCTGAAGACGAGGCCGTCGAAACCCAGCCGGCCGCGCAGCAGGCCGCCGAGGATGGCGGGCGACAGGGTCGCCGGCCGCATGGAGGTGTCGTAGGCGGGATAGAGGGCGTGCCCCACCATCACCGCCCCCGCGTGATGGGCCAGGGCTTCGAAGGGCTCCAGGTCCGGGCGCAGCTCCTCGGCGGGCAGGTAGACGGCCGACATCTGGAAATGGGTGTCCTGGCCGGCCGCGCCGAGGCCGGGGAAATGCTTGAGGCAGCCGCCGGCGCCGCCGCTGTAGAGCCCGCGCAGGAAGGCCTGGGCGCGGGGGATCACCTCCGCCGGGGTGGCGCCGAAGTAGCGGTCGTCGAGGGCGTTGCCGGCGGCGCCGCGGTCGAGGTCCACGACGGGGGCGAAGTCGACGTCGAGATCGAACAGGCGGAGCGACTGGGCGACCCAGTGGCCCGCCTGAAGGGCATAGCTGGGCGAATGCCGGGCGAGGAACGAGGCCGACGGGGCGGGCCCCACGACGTCTTTGAGGCGGTCCACGCGGCCCCCCTCGGCGTCGATGGCGAAGACGGCATCCGGCAGGAGGCGCCGGAAGCTCCGTCATCAGCTCGTTGAGCTGGTCTTCGTCCTCGATGTTGCGTTTGAAGAGGATCACGCCCCCGGGCTGGTGGGCGGAGAGGAGCCCGGCGGACTCCGCGTCCAGCTCCGGACCCGGAATGCCGACGAAGACCTGCTCGGCGGGTCGCATAGGGGCGGATCTTACCCCAGGCGGCTCTTCAGGCTATGGATCAGGTTGAGCGCCGCCAAAGGCGTCATTCGCAAAGACCACCGTGTGACCCTGTACGGTCACAAAATCTGCCTGACCGGCGGAGCGTCCTCTATTCGAGGCGGCTCGAGATCCCGGTCAGGAAGCGGAGGCGGTCGGTGAGCGCCTCCGCTTCCTGCGGGCTCGCGGTCCAGAAAGGACTGGGCCGGCCGCTGAAGATGTCGACCTCGACGCGCATCTCATCACCTCGAGGACCCATCGCAGGGCCAGCCCATCCGGATTACAGAATCACCACGTTCGACGGTGAATAGAAATAGCCGCAGAAAACCGTGTAGCCCCCGCGGTTTGCGGTCTCCGGGTTGTAGACCACCCGACCGCTGTTGTCGGTGTTGCGGGCCGCCGTCGAGCCCGGCTTGTGCCCCCAGAACTCGTTATTTCCCGAACCGTTGTGGCGGCGGTACCAGTGGTAGTCGACACCCGGCCAGATCACCAGGGCCATGCGATCCCGCGGTGCCAGATTGGAGGCGCTGCAGTTGGGATGAGCCAGATTGTTGTCGCTGACCGCCCCGTTGGCCACCGTGGAGCATTGCATGATCGTTGTACCCGCCCCGGTCGCCCGGCCGGGCTGGGCGAAGGTGTCGGTGCGCCGATTGGTGGCGTAGTTGTAGCAGTTGTTGTACGGCCGGACATTGCTCGCATTCCAGTAGGAGGGATTAAAGGCCGAAGCCTCGTACAGGCATGCGTCCTGGGGGTAGGTGGTCCAACCGTAGATGACGTCGTTGTTCCCGCCGAGCTGATTGGCGGCTTTCTGGACCGGCGCGGTCGGCGAAGGACTTGACAGGTCGACCGGCGCGGCGGCTCCGTCCAGCGGGACGTTATTGAGCTCCTGCCGCACCAGCGTCTCCAGATCCAGCCCCTCGAATGCCTTGCGGTCGGCCTCGCCATAGGCGGGCAGGACCGTCGCCTGACCCAGGCTCGCGATCAGTTGCTCGGCGATCTCGAGGCCGCGGGATTCCTGCTTGCTGAACCCGCCGGCCAAGCGAATCTTCCAGGGAAGTCTGTCTTCTCCCTCGATCTCGAGCAACAACCCGCGGAAGCCCAGGACGCCACGATCCTGGTCCGCCGGGGAGATGACTCCTGGCTCGGCAGAGATCTGACGCAGAACTTCTTTCGCCAAGGGCTCGTCGAGAATCCAGGAGGGATTGGGGCGCCCGGAGAAAATGTCGATCGTGACTCGTACCATGATGCGCTTCCGGCGTAGGGATGCGTTGCTTGGGTCGGCTCCGCCCAGATTTCCGCGTGGCCCCCATTCTGCCAACAACTGCGCCCCTCCTCCGGACAACCCGGCCAGCGCGCCGACCGCAACCGCACCCGCGGTGCCGAGAAAGCGACGGCGATCGATCTCGGTCTTTTTCTCCTCAGGTTGGTTCGAAAGAGTCTCGTCATTCTTGTCTTTCATAGCTCCTCCTCAAAGGGTGGTGGATTCCGACAAACCTGCTCGGCGGGTCGCCGAAGCCGTCGCTCGCGGCAACAGCGAGGTCGTCCCCGAAGTTATGGGCGCGGCACCTCCGCCCCCTCCGCCCTACCTGCCGGTGCCAATGAGCCGCTCCGCGGGGGCCGGCGAGCTTCCCCCAGGACCGCCAAGGCGAAAGGCAATCTCGAGCGGTACACGAACCTGGCGAAGCGTTGATTCACAGCTATTTCCTTTCGAAGCACTTCCTGAGGCAAACCCTCTCGCAACAGGCGGGAGGCTCTCCAATAGACAAGTGCTCGACCTCAAAAATACCGAGCCGCCATGGGATGGCATTCTCATAGGGTAAGAGAGCCGGGCAGAACTGGACGTAAGCGGGGGGCGGCTTGGCGGGGCTTGAACACCTCACCGACCGATGGGGCGCGGCTCCTGCCTCTGCTGACCGGGAGGAAGCCGTTTCTTGTCCCCCCTCTCCCGGCGGATGGGAGGGCGATGAGAAAAGGGGGGATGAGGGGTCTGGGGAGGGCGAAGCCCTATCCCAGCCGCGATTTCAAGCTGTGGATCAAATTCAGCGCCGCCAAAGGCGTCAACTGGTTCACGTCGACGTCCCGCAGGAGCGTGGCCACCACGTGCTCGGGTGGCGCGAACAGGGTGAGTTGGGCGGGGCCGGTCTCCGGGGCGGAGCTGCCGCGGGCGAGGCGGGGCTGGCCGGTGGCGGGGTCGTACTCCTGGGCTTCCAGGTTGGCGAGGATCTCCCCCGCGCGGTCGATCACGCAGGCGGGGAGGCCGGCCAGGCGGGCCACGTGGAGGCCGTAGGACTTGTCGGCGCTCCCCGGCACCACGCGGCGCAGGAAGACGATGCGCTCCTCCCACTCCTTGACCGCCATGGTGCGGTTGACCACCCGCGGGAGGAGCGAGGCCAGCTCGGTCAGCTCGTGGTAGTGGGTGGCGAAGAGGGTCTTCGGCTGCCGGTGCTCGTGGAGGTACTCGACGATGGCCCAGGCGAGCGACAGGCCGTCGAAGGTGGCCGTGCCGCGGCCGACCTCGTCGAGGATCACCAGGCTCCGGTCCGTGGCGTGGCGCAGGATGTTGGCCGTCTCGATCATCTCCACCATGAAGGTGGACTCGCCGCGGGCCAGGTCGTCCGAGGCGCCCACGCGGGTGAAGATGCGGTCGACAGACGCCGATGACGGCCTCGTCGGCGGGCACGAAGCTGCCGGCCTGGGCCATGAGGACGATCAGGGCCACCTGGCGCAGGTAGGTCGACTTGCCGCCCATGTTCGGGCCGGTCAGGAGGACGATCTGCGCAGCTCTCGCCGTCCAGCTCGGCGTCGTTGGGCACGAAGGCGTCGCGGCTCGCCTGCTCGACCACCGGGTGGCGCCCGTCGCGGATGACGATCGGCCCGCCGGAGCTGGCCATCTTCGGGCGGACGTAGCGCTGGCGCGCCGCGACCTCGGCGAAGGAGGCCAGGGCGTCGAGAGTGCCCACGGCGGCGGCCAGGGCCGTCAGCGCCGGGGCCTGCGGCGGCGATCGTCTCCACCAGCTCGCGGAAGATGCTGCTGCTCCAGCTCGATCTGCCGTTCCTCGGCGGAGAGGATCTGCTCTTCCAGCTCCTTGATCTCGGGCGTCACGTAGCGCTCGGCGTTGACCAGGGTCTGCTTGCGGATGTAGTCCGCCGGCACCCGCTCCTGGTTGGCCCGGGTGACCTCCAGGTAGTAGCCGAAGACCTTGTTGTAGCGGATCTTGAGCGAGGAGATGCCGGTGCGCTCGCGCTCGCGGATCTCCAGGGCCAGGATGTGGCGCTTGCTGTCGCGGGTGAGCGAGCGGTAGCGGTCCAGATCCTCGTTCGACCCCGGCGGCGATGACGCCGCCGTCCTGGAGGCTGGGGGCCGGCGCCGCCTCCAGCATGCGGGCCAGCTCGGCGTGGAGACCGGGGAGGGGGTCGGTCGTCGGCGAGCTTGTCGAGGAGGGGCGAGGCTCCCGGATCCAGGGCCGTCAAGCCGGCCAGCTCCGCCAGCACGGCCGGCACCTCGGCGAGGCTGTCGCGCAGGGCCGCGGCCTCGCGCGGGAGTGAGGGTGCCGAGCACGGCCCGGGTGAGCAGGCGCTCGGGGTCGCCCACCCGGGCCAGCCGCTCGCGCAGGCGCTCGCGGCGCGGCGTTGTCCGGCGGCCAGCTCGCCCACGGCCCGGTGGCGCTCGGCGATCGCCGCCGGGGTCGACGAGCGGGCGGCGCAGCCACTCGCGGAGGGTCCGGCCGCCGGGCGGCGGTGACGGTGCGGTCGAGCACGGCGAGGAGCGTGCTCCGCCGCCGGCCGGTGCCTCCAACGGTCGCTCGCTGGCTGGCGGAAGACCTCCAGGTTGGCGAGGGTCGAGGCGTCGAGAGCCATGCGGTCGCCGCGCCTCGCGCACGGCGAGCCCGCGGACGTGGGAGAGGCTGCTCTTCTGGGTCTCCTGGGCATAGGCCAGGGCCGCGGCGGCGGCGCGGACCGCGGGCTCCCCTTCGTCCAGGCCGAAGCCGCGCAGGGTGCCGGCGCCGAACTGGCGCAGGAGCAGCTCGCCCGCCCGCCGCGGGATCGAACAGGCGGTCGCCGGCGAGCGGCGGTGCGGCAGGGGCACTCGCGCTCGGCCCAATCGGACGATCGCCGGCGGGAAAGCCGTCCGCTCCGCGTTCTCCGTGGAACAGCACCTCGCGGGGGCGCAGCAGCGCAGGTCGTCCACCGCCTCCTCGGGCGAGCGCCAGCGGCGGACGAAGAAGCTGCCGGTCGAGAGATCCAGGAAAGCGCCCGGCGCCTTCCTCGCCGTCCCAGACCAGGGCGGCCAGGAAGTTCTCCTCCTTGCCGTCGAGCAGCGCCGGGGTCGGAGAGCGTGCCCGGGGTGACGACCCGCGTCACCTCGCGCTTGACCAGCCCCTTGGCCTGGGCGGGGTCTTCGACCTGGTCGCAGATCGCCACCTTGAGCCCGGCCGCGAGCAGCTTGGCGAGGTAGCTCTCGAGGGCGTGATGGGGGACGCCGCACATCGGCGGCCTCGTTCTCGCGTCCCCTTCTGGCGGGCGGTGAGCTGGACCTCCAGGATGGGCGCGGCCTGGCGGGCGTCCTCGAAGAACATCTCGTAGAAGTCGCCCATGCGGTACAGCAGAAGGGCGTCCGGATGTTGCGCCTTGATCTCCAGGTACTGGCGCATCATGGGCGTCAGGGACGTGATGGGGGGCGAGGTGGCCATGCGCGGGGAAGTATAGCGTCGGGGTGGTGAGAAGAGGTGACGGGTTGCGGGAAGGCGTGCCCCTTGGACGTGGAGGCGACCGGCCCGGTAGACTCCTCCGGATGACGGCTCCGCGCGGTCCCCTGCTCCTGCTCGACACCGGCTCTCCGCGGGTCAGCGTGGCCGTGGCCAGAATGGTCCAGGACAGGGTGGCCCCGGACATTGAGGTGGTGGCCGCGAGGTCGATCGAGCAGCAGCGCTCTTCGGCCCACCTGCTGGACCTGATCGGCGAAGCGCTCGCCGAGGCCGGGATCACCGTGCGGGACCTGGGCGGTATCGCCGTGCTGCGCGGCCCGGGGAGCTTCACGGGACTACGGATCGGCCTCGCCACCGTGCTCGGCCTGCACCAGGCGCTCGGCGTGCCCGCCACCGCCCTGCCGAGCCTCCAGGTGATGGCGGCGGCCGTGGGCGCCCGGGAAGGTGAAGTGGTGATCGCGGCCGTGGATGCCCTGCGGGGCGATTGGAGCGCCCAGGCGTTCTCGGCGGGAACGGTTCCCCGGCCCCTGGGCTCCATGGAGCTGCTTCCAGGACCGAGCTCCCACAGCTGGCGGAGGGACGATCGGCGGTCGTCGTGGGCTTCGGGTTGGCACGGTTGGCGGAGCTGCCGGGTTGGCCTCCGGGCCTGCGGCTCGTGGAGCCGGGGCCGCTCGCGCCGCACGCCGCCCGGGTAGCGGCCGATCCCGGTACGGAGTGGAGCCCGGCCCTCCTCACCTCGGCCGTCTACTCCCGGGCGCCGGCCATCTCGCTCCCCAAGCCGCGCCCCGTGCCGGCTTCCCGGGAGGCCTGAGATGGCGGCGGACTTGATCCTCCGCCCCGTCCGCTCCGGAGATCTCAGCGCCATCGCGGAGCTCGAAGAGGCCGCCTTCCAGGACTTCTGGCCGCGCGAGATGCTCGCCTGCGAGATCGAGCACCCGCGGGCCGTGCTTCTGCTCGCCTCGCGGAGCGGCCGGCCGGTGGGCTACGCCGCCTTCCGCCACGCGGCGGGCGAGGCCGAGCTTCTGCGCCTGGGCGTACGCCCCGAGGAGCGGCGCCTTGGCGTGGCCCGCGCCCTGGTGGCCGAGGGGCTCGCGCGGCTCCGGCAGGAGGGCGTCCAGGTCTGCTTCCTGGAAGTGCGGCAAGACAACGAGCCCGCCATCGCTCTCTACGAGCGCCTGGGCTTCGCCCGCAACGGCCGGCGCCGCGGGTACTACCGGGACGGCGCGGACGCGCTGATCTACGTCCAGGAGCTGTGACAGAGCGGGCCTCCGTGGTATCGGACCGGCGGCGGACCGCGCCTTGATCCCCTCCGGAGCCGGTGCTATCCTCGGTCTCAGCAACGCATGCTGACACTTCTTCCCATCACGGCCGCCCCTTCCCCTTCAGGGCGAGGGCGTGTCCGTGCCCCGGAGCCGGTCGTACGGTGAGCCTGCTCGCCGCCGGCCGCGCATTCGTTTCTTCAGCCCCAGTGGAGTCTCATGAACCGGTAAAGGAGGCACATCCATGTCTCAGTATGATGATCTGAAGGCGGAGCTCCTCGAACCGACGGCGACTTCCGCCGCCTGCTTCGAAGAGCATCAGGAGTACGAGAGGCGGCTCGAGGAGATCAACCACAAGTCCCTGCTCTCCCAGGACGACGAGGTCGAGGAGAAGAAGGATCAAGCTCCACAAGCTGGCGCTCAAGGACCAGATGGAACAGATCCTGCGTATGCATCGCGAGTCACGGGTCTCCGCTTAGTGGACCCGTGCGCCGGGAGGCTCCGCGGAGGGCCCTCCAATGACTACGACCGACCGGAGCCCCGACGATGAAGTTCGCGAAAGAAGCCTGGACCTTCGTCCTGCCGTTCCTCTTCCTGGCCGGGCTGCTGTTTTTCTTCGGGCGGCCCGGCTGGGCCACGGCCTCGCTGGTGGCGGGGCTGCTGGTTCTGCTGTTCTTCCGGGATCCCAAACGGTCGCTACGAAGGCGAAGCGGGGTTCGTCCTGGCCCCTGCCGACGGCCTGATCACCCGCATCGACACGATCGAGGATCCGGAGATCGGCCCCGGCCGCGTACCACCGGATCGTCACCTTCCTCTCGGTCTTCGACGTCCACGTCCAGCGCGTGCCGGCGGCGGGCGAGATCGTCGCCTCGCGCTACAGCCGCGGGACGCAAGGTGGCCGCCTTCCGCGAGGACGCCGGGGACGTCAACGAGAAGCACCTGTCGGTGATCCGCCGGCCGAGCGGCGACCTCCTGGGGGTGCGCCAGATCGCCGGCCTGCTGGCCCGGCGGGTGGTCTGCTATCTGAAAGACGGCGACCAGGTGCCACAGGGGGCAGCTCATGGGCCTGATCAAGTTCGGCTCCCGCGTGGACCTGCTGGTGCCCGAGAGCTACCGGATCCTGGTAAAGAAGGGAGACCGCGTGAAGAACGGCGAGACCCCCGTGGCGATGCCGGCGGCACAAACGGTGCCCGAGAAGCCGGACAAGGAGGCCCGTTGATCCAGGAACGCGCCCACCGGGAGCGCGCCACGATGCGCGCCCGGGCGCGGGTGGGCATCCGGCGCGGCGCCTACCTCCTGCCGAGCCTGTTCACCATGGGCAACATGGTGCTGGGCTTCTACGCCATCGTCTGCGGCTTGGACGGCAGCTTCCGCAAGGGGGCGCTGCTGGTCTTCCTGGCCGCCTTCCTCGACAGCATCGACGGGCGGATCGCCCGCATGACGGGCACCGAGAGCGATTTCGGCAAGGAGTACGACTCGCTCGCCGACGTCATCACCTTCGGCGCCGCCCCGGCCATGCTCACCTACCTCTGGGGCCTGCGGGCCTTCGACCGCGACGCCTGGCTGCTCGCCGTCTTCTTCATGGTCTGCACGGCCACCCGGCTCGCCCGCTTCAACGTGCAGACCCGGGTGGTGGACAGCCGCTACTTCGTGGGCCTGCCCCTCGCCGGCGGCGTGCGGCGACGATCTGCTCGATCCTCTTCTTCGCCCCTGAATACCGGCAGGACGTCCGCGTCTTCATGCAGGTGCTCATCGGCGTGGCCCTGCTGCTGGTCGGCGTGCTGATGGTCTCGACCTTCCGCTACAACAGCTTCAAGAAAATCGACCTGCGGAAGCGCTGGAGCTATCGGGCGTTCGTGCCCGTTCGCGGCGATCCTGCTGGTGGTCGTCTTCATCCCGCGGGCGACCTTCCTGGCGATTGCCGTTCTCTACACCCTGTCCGGCACCGCTGGGCGCCTGCTGGCCCGGCTGCGGCCCGGGCGCACCCGGACGGACGAGCCGCCACCGGGAGAGCAGCCACCCATGGAGACCCCGACTTGACGGCCATCGCCATCCTCCACCCGGCCAACCTGCTCGGCAAGGAGCTGCGCGAAACGATCGACGCCGCGCCACCCGGACTGGGACGCTGCGGCTGCTCAGCACCCGCGAGGACGAGATCGGCACCCTGACCGAGGTCGGCGGGACCGCCGCCCTGGTCGGGCGCTGGCGACGCCGGAGAGCCTCCAAGGAGCGGACCTGGCCTTCTTCTGCGGCTCCATGGAAGACAACCGGCCAGCTCTGGCGCCCTGCCCGCCGGAGACTACTGGGCGTCGTGCTCTCGTCTGACGCCACGGCGGAGGACGGCCTGCCGGTGGTCGCGGGGGTCAACACCGCCGCCGCGGGCACGAGCCGGGTGCTCCTGTCGCCCCATCCGGCCGTGGTGCTGCTGGCCCACCTCCTCCATCCGCTCCGGGGCCTGTCGCCCGGCGAGGTGGTGGCGACCGTGGTCCAGCCGGTCTCGATGCGGACGAGAACGCGGGCTCGAAGAGCTGTTCGAGCAGACCGCGCCAGATCGTGGCCATGACCGCCGCACGCCCACCCCGGTCTTCGGCACGCAGCTCGCCTTCAACCTGCTGCCCGTCTTCCCTGCCGGCGGATCCCGTCGCGGCCCAGCTCCACTCGGTGCTCGGCCGGTCCCCCGGCGGTGGCCCTGCAGCTCCTTCAGGGGCCTGTCTTCCACTCGGTTTCGGCGAGCCTCTACGTGCGCCTGGCCGGGGAACCGGACGTCCAGGCGCTGCGCAAGGCCCTCGCGGCCAGCCCCGTCCTCGAAACGGCGGACAAGCCGCGCCTCCTGGGGCCGGTCGACGCCGCCGCCAGCGACAAGATCCTTCTTGGCTCGGTGCGCAAGGACGAGGCGGGTGGCGGCTTCTGGCTCTGGGCCGTGATGGACAACCTGACCCGCGGCGGCGCCCTGAACGCCCTGGAGATCGCCGAGTCCTTGCTGTAAGAGTGAGGGGATTCAGCGTGGTGGTCTACGACCTGGACTACCGGGAGCATCAGAGCGCCCGGGTCGCGCCGAACGCCAGATAGCCGTTGGAGGAGTGGATATGGAGAGGATCTGCGTCTTCTGCGGCTCGAGCACCGGCACGAACCCGGCCTACGCGGAGGCGGCCGCTGACTTGGGACGACTGCTCGCCGGACGTGGGCTGGCGCTCGTCTACGGCGGCGGCCGGGTGGGGTTGATGGGCGTGCTGGCGGACGCCGCGCTGGCCGCCGGCGGCCGGGTGACCGGCGTCATTCCGGAAGCGCTCGCCGCCAAGGAGCTCGCCCACGGCGGGCTCACGGACCTCGTGGTGGTGCGCTCGATGCACGAGCGGAAGGCCTGCATGTCCGAGCTTTCGGACGCCTTCATCGCCCTGCCCGGCGGCATCGGGACTTTGGAAGAATGGTTCGAGGTCTGGACCTGGAGCCAACTTGGTTTTCAGTCCAAGCCGTGCGGCATGCTCAACGTGGCGGGCTACTACGACTCTCTCCTGAGCTTCCTGGACCACATGACCGAGGAGCGCTTCCTCTCGCTCCCCCACCGCTCCATGGCGGTCGTCGACGAGCGGGCGGACCGGCTGCTCGACCGGCTCGCCGCCTACCACCCGCCCCGCGCGGAAAAGTGGATCGGCGGGGCGGAAAGGTAGTTGACAAAGGCGGAAAAAAGGCGTAACTTTTCACCGTCGTCAACGATGCGCTGGCGCCGTCGGCCAGAAAGAACAATGGCCCGGACGAGTCTAGACCTCGCACCGAGCCCAACCGCGCACAGGAGACCCCATGCGTGATCTTGAGGATGCTAACACCTCGCCCTCCCGGAATGCCTTCGCTGACGAGTTCCTCCGCCGTTTCGGACAGGAAGACGAGCCGCCGTCCGCCGCCGAGGCGGACGCCGCCGGTCCCTGGGACGTGCAGCCCTCCTCCACGGCCGAAGGCCGGGAGGCGTATGGCCTGTGGCGGCTGGGCGAACGGCCGGACTTGGGCGACTCGCCGGCCGCCCTGTTCCGGGAGCGGTCAACGGCCCTGCTGGCGTCGGCGATCCGCCCTTTCCTCGGGCGGGAGCCCTATCACCTGCTGGGCCAGGAGCGGCTGGACGGCGGCTTCCCCATCGTCCGGCAGGGCGAGACGATGGGCTGGATCGACCTCTTCGACGAGGACTGGGCGTTCGGAATCAACGTCCTGGAACGGTTCACCCGCAGCCCCGAAGCGCTCGCCACTCTGATGGAAGCCTCCGGCCCCTTGGCCCTCGAACGGGCGGGGAAAATCCTGCGGAGCCGGGTGGCGAAAGGGTAGAAACGAGAGGACCGGAGCCGCGGGGGCGCAACCACAGCGCCCCCGCGGAGCCGGGTGGGCGGCCAAAACACTATTCGCAGTCTCCAATCAGGACTCACCGGGAGAAGAAGCCTGGCTGTCCAAGCCCTGGGCCCCCTGCCTCACCAGGTACTCTTCGACGAAGAGCAGGCGGTCCGGCCCCGCCCGGCGAATCACCGCGAGCAGGTCGTTCATGGAGGTGACCTCCTCCAGCTGCTCCTCGACGAACCAGTCGAGGAAGCGCACCCCGACGTAGTTCTTGCCTTCCTTGGCGATCTCCACCAGGTCGTAGATCTGGCGCGTCACCTCCTCCTCCCACTCCAGCGCCTTGGCGACCGCTTCCTCGGCGGAGCCGAAGTCGCTCTGGGGAGACGGCAGGGCCGGGATGCGCACCCGGCCGCTCACGTCGTTGATGAACTTGACGAAGCGCATGGCGTGGGCGCGCTCTTCCTCCGACTGGCGGTAGAAGAAACGGGCGAGCTGCGGCAGGGTCTCGGAATCGAAATAGCTGGCAATGGCAATGTACTGCATGGAAGCACCCATTTCATTGCCGATCTGTTGGTTGAACGCGTCGATGAGCTTGTCGCTGGCTAGCATGCGGCTCTCTCTCCGTAAAAGAATCAGGATTGGGGAAAACTGCCGAACGCCCGGAGCCTAGCACTCGATGACGTTGATGGCGAGACCGCCGCGGGAGGTCTCCTTGTACTTGGTCTTCATGTCGGCGCCCGTCTCGCGCATGGTCTTGATGACCCGGTCGAGCGAGACCTTGTGCGAGCCGTCGCCGCGCAGGGCGATGCGGGCGGCGTTGATCGCCTTGACCGAGCCCATGGCGTTCCTTTCGATGCAGGGGATCTGCACCAGCCCCCCGACCGGATCACAGGTGAGCCCCAGGTTGTGCTCCATGCCGATCTCGGCGGCGTTCTCCATCTGGGCGGTGGTGCCGCCCAGCGCCGCCACCAGCCCGCCGGCCGCCATCGAGCAGGCCACCCCCACCTCCCCCTGGCAGCCGACCTCGGCGCCGGAGATCGAGGCGTTCTCCTTGTAGAGGATGCCGATGGCCCCGGCGGTCAGGAGGAAGCGAATCACCCCTTCCTCGTCCGCTCCCGGCGTAAACTTACGGTAGTAGTGAAGCACCGCCGGCACGATCCCCGCCGCACCGTTGGTGGGCGCCGTCACCACCCGGCCGCCGGCCGCGTTCTCCTCGTTGACGGCGAGGGCGTAGAGATTCACCCAGTCGAGGACGGTGAGGGGGTCCCGGATCCCCTCCTCCGGACGGGAGGTCAGCTCCTCGTAGAGGGCCGGAGCCCGCCGTGGCACCTTGAGCCCCCCGGGCAAGACGCCGGTCTGCCGGTAGCCACGCTGGACGCAGCGCTGCATGGCGTCCCAGATCCGCAGGAGCCGGGCGCGGATCTCGGCCTCCGGGCGCCAGACCTTCTCGTTCTCCAGCATCAGCTCCCAGATCGCGAGCCCCGTCTCCTCGCCCATCCTCAGAAGGTCGGCACCGCTCAAGAAGGGGTGGGGCAGGACCGTCTCGTCGGCCACCAGGTGGTCCTCTCCCGAGGCGCCCTCGTTGACCACGAAGCCGCCTCCCACCGAGTAGTAGATCCGCTCCTCCAGAGGTTCCCCCGCCTCGTTCCAGGCCGTGAAACGCATGCCGTTCGAGTGCAGGGGGAGCAGGTCCCGGCGGTTGAACGACCAGGTCGTCCTTCTCGCGGAAGGGGATCTCGTGGCGCCCGAGGAGCGCGATCCGGTGGTGGTCGCGCACGGCCTTCACCCGCGGGGCCACGCTGTCGGGATCGATCTCCTCGGGGGACTCACCTTCGAGCCCCATCAAAACGGCGCGATCCGTGCCGTGCCCCTTGCCGGTCAGGGCGAGCGAGCCGAAAAGCTCGGCCCGCACCCGGGCCGTGCGGTCCAGGAGGCCGCCGCTCGCGAGCGTCTCGGCGAAACGGCGGGCCGCCCGCATGGGTCCCACCGTGTGGGAGCTGGAAGGGCCGATGCCGATGGTGAAGAGATCGAAGATGCTGATGGCCATAGGTTCTCCGTGGGTCCTCCGGGCACGATTGTATGACGTACCCCGGCGGAGACACCGCGTACCCTTGGAGGGACACTCCGGCCAGCTCCCCCGCCCCTGTGCCAAGGAGACCAAGCTCCGGCACGATCGGTGCAAAGTCAGTTTGCAAATCTTTACTTTTGCCAGCCAGAAAGGAGACCGGACTTGAGATCACCACGTCCTATCGTCGTCCTTGCCCTGCTCTTGGCGCCGTTCGTCCTCTCATCAGGGCCGCTCCAGGCTCACGGGAGCCACGGTCCCGGCATGCCCATTGACCATGGCCTTTGGCAGCTTGCCGGCACGGACCCCACTCTCCCCCAAGACGATCTGGAGCCCCTGCGGCACTTGATCGGCGGCGCCAAGTTCGTGGGTCTGGGCGAGTCCTTCCACATGTCCGGCGGTTTCTACAGAATGAAGGATCGGGTATTCCGGTTCCTGGTGCAAAAGATGGGCTTCCGGGTTTTCGGAATCGAGAGCTCCTGGATCGGCGCCGACCTGGTGGAGCAGTACATCCAGACTTGCCAAGGCACGCCTGATGATGCCCTCCTGGGCCTCTTCGAAGTCTGGAACAGTACCGAGACCCGCGCTCTGGTGCGGTGGATGTGCGAGTGGAACACCGCCCATCCCAACGACCGCGTCCATTTCTACGGTTTCGACAACCAGACCCAGACCCTGCAGAGCGCCGAAGCCCTGATCGCCTTCCTCCAACGCATCGGCGTAGCGGCCGGCGATCCACGGATCGCCGGCATCCGCGCCTGTGACGGCGCCGTCGAGCGCTACTACCCACGGCGGCGGTTCCCCCCGGAGCTCTACCAGCAGTGCCAGGACGCCTTGACCGGCGTCGCCGCCCTGTTTGACAGCCAGGAGAGGGCCATCGAGATCCAGACCTCTAAAGAGGATCTCGCCTGGGCGCGCATCCACCTCGTGGGCCAGCGGAGCTGGCAGGAGCAGATCTTCTACGGCCGGACCGACTTCTACCGTTCCTACGCGGCCCGCGACCGGGGCATGGCCTATACGGCCCAGGAGATCCACAGGCTGCGCTTCCCCCATGCCCGCACGGTCCTCTGGGCGCACAACGGCCACATCGTCGAAAACGGTGGTCCCTCCTCCCCCTTCGTGCTGACGACGCTGGGCACCTTCCTCGACGCCGATCTGGGCAACCAATACTTTACGATCGCCCTCACCGCCTTCAACACCGACATTGACTGGGGAGTGCCCGAGCCTCTGCGGCCGCGTCGATCTCGTAGGCCCGAGCGGGATCGAGTGGGTCTTCCAAGCCGTCGGCCGGCAACCGCTGCTGGCCGACCTCAGAGCCAATGGGCGCCGGCCGCCTTTCCTGGAACCGGAGACTTTGTACTCGCTCGCCGACTTCCCTCCCATGGTGCTGAGCGACCACTTCGACGCCGTGATCTACCTCCAGGACTCCCCGGCGGCGACCCCGCTGCTCTGGGAGCCCGGCTGCCAGTTCTGACTGCCACGACTCGCCAGCAGGAGGGTGGAGCCCGGTGAGCGCCGGGCTCCACGCTTTTGCTGCTATCCTTCCGTAGACACACCGAGCAGAACGTCGATGGACGATCCCAACGAGTCCGTCCAGAGCCTCATCGAGCGGCTTCAGACGGCGGGCTCTCCCCGCGAGGAGGATTTCCGCCGGCTCTTCGACCTGTTCTACCCCCGCCTCGTCTGCTTTTTCTCCCGGCGCGGCTTTCCGCCCCAGGACTGCCTCGACCTAACCCAGGAAACGTTTCTCGGGATCTACAGGGGAATCGGCTCGTTCCGCCGCGATTCGCGGTTCGAGACGTGGCTGTTCTCGATCGCCACCAACGCCTGGCGCAAGAGGCTGCGCCGGGGCACCGCGGGCAAACGGGACGGGCAGGAAGTGCCCCTGGAGCCGGAGACGCCCCGGGCCGAGCCGCGGGATGAGTCTCCCCCTCCGGGGGAAGACGTGCTGCGCCGCGAGCGCTCCCGCCTGCTCCGGGAAGCCGTCGAAAAGCTGCCGGACCAGATGAGGCGGTGCCTGGTGCTGCGCGTGTACCAGGAGATGAAGTACCGTGAGATCGCCGCGCTGCTGCGACCTGTCGCCCGAGACGGTGAAAGTCCATCTCGCCCAGGCACGGCGGCGGCTGCGGGAGGATCTGGGACCCTATTTCGCCGAAGCGGTGCCGGAGGACGAGGCGGAGACATGAGCGAAGAGCTGAGGAATGCCGTGACGGGGCTGGTCCTTCCGGCAACTCCGGACGCCCATCCGGACCCGGAGCGGCTCGCGGCCTACCACGCCGGTGAGCTTCCTCCCGAGGAGGAAAGCCGGATTCAAGACCACCTCGCCCTGTGCCGCGAGTGCACCGGGCTGCTGCTCGACCTCGACGGCCTGGGCGACCCGGATTTCGGCGCCGACATGGGTCTCGACGCCAAGGAGACCGTCTGGGAGACAGCTCAGAGAGGACACCTTCCAGGAAGAAAGTCCGGCCGTCGTCCCCTTCCGCCGGCCCTCTCCCGTGGCCTCTCCGCGCTGGCTCCAGGCGCTCGCGGCCTCGCTGCTGGTGGCGACCCTCGGCCTCTCGCTCTGGGTGGTGTCGTTGCGGCGAACCGTGGCGGACCTTTCGCGCCCCGAGCCCAACGCCCCCGTGCTCGACCTCTACGCCGGCGGCACCCGCGGCGAGGGGAGCCCGGCTCCCGTGCTCACGGTCTCCAGGGAGGCCCGCTTCTTCACCCTCATCCTGAATTCGGCCGGCCACCGTCGATATGAAGGGTACCGGGTCGAAATCCTGCGGACGGACGGCGAGCCGGTCTGGCAGAGCCGGGAGATCGCGCCCTTATCCTTCGGCTCCTTCAGCCTGACGATCCCCCGGCTGGCGGCAGGCCCTGGAGACCCCGGCGAATACCGCGTCCGCCTGCTCGGGACGACCGGCGGTACCGAGGAGCCGATCGACGACTATGCCTTCCGCGTGGAGTAGGCCGCACCCCCTTTCGGGCCTCGCTTTCGCCTGCCTGCTCGCGGCGTGCGGCCGGGCGGAGCCGCCCGTTTCCCCGGTCTCTCAGACACCCCTGCACCGCCCCACGACCACCCGGACGATCGAGGCGGTCTCCGGCCTCGTGGTCCCCGGAACGGTTGCCGGTGATCGCCACCTCTACGCGCTCTACCTCAAAGAGGACCAGCTGGCGGACCTCGTGGTCGAGCAGCAGGGAGCCGACGTCACGGTGAGCCTCTACGCGCCGGACGGCCATCGGGTGGCCACCGTGGACAGCGTCTACGGCAGGATGGGGCCGGAAGTCCTGCCGGTGATCGCGGAGGCCGGCGGAACGCACCGGCTGGAGGTCCGCTCCGCCGATTCCGGGAGCTACGAGCTGAGGATCCTCGCCGTGCGGCCCGCCACGGCCCGCGACCGGGACCGCGTGGCCGCCGAGCGCCTCTGGAGCGCCGGAGAGGAGCTTCGGGGGCGCGACGACCGGGCTTCGCTCGAAGCCGCCGCCGCCCGTGAGCTTCAGGCCCTGGCCCTCTTCCAGGCTCTGGGGGAGAAGGAGCGCGAAGCCGCCGTCCTCCATGGCCTCGGCAACGCCCACCTGGCGCTCGGGCGGAACGCGGAGGCTCTCGATTTCTACCAACGGGCCCTCGCTCTCTTCCGCTCGCTGGGCCGGGAGCGGGAGGCGGGGCGGGTGCTGAACGACCTCGGCAAGGCCCACCGTGCGGCCGGCGACTCCCGCAAGGCCCTCGGCCGTTACCGTGAGGCCCTGGCCCTCAACCGCCGTCTGGGTGAGCGGTCCGCCGAAGCCGTCACGCTCGCCAACCTCGGCAAGCTTTATGGCGATTCCCTGGGTGAGACCGGCAAGGCCCTCGATCACTACGAGCGCGCCCTCACCCTGTGGCGCGGGCTCGGCGACCGCGGCCAGGAGGCCGCCACCCTCCGTAACCTCGGTGACCTCTACCAGTTCCTGGGGGAGACCCAAAAGGCTCTCGACGCCCTGGAGCCCGCCCTCGCCCTCTTCGAAGCCGAGGGGCGGCTGCGCGAGACGGCCGGCCTGTTGACCACCTTAGGCGACACCTACAGCCGCTCCGGCCAGGGTACCAAGGCCGCCGGCCTGCTCCAACGAGCACTCGCCCTCCAGAGGCGGATCGGCGACCGCTGGGGTGAGGGCGTGACGCTCAACGACCTCGGGTGGGTGCACCTGCTCATGGGCCGTCCGCGCGAGGCCCGCGCCTGGTTCGAACGTGCCGTGCCCGTTCTCCGCGAGGCCGGCAACCGCCCGGGCGAAGCCGCCGTGCTGGCCAGCCTGGCCTGGACGGACACCGAGCTGGGTCGCCCGCACCAAGCGATCGCCACCCTCGACCAAGTGCTTCCCTCGCTCCCGGCCCTGGGCGACCGCGACACCGAAGCCATGGCCCTCCTCGCCCTCGCGCGGGCTCGCCGCCAGCTCGGCGACCTGCCCGCGGCCCGCCGGGCGGCCGAGGCCGGCATCGCCCGCGTCGAGTCGCTGCGCGGAGAGTCCGCGAGCCACGAGATCCGCACGTCCTTCCTCGCCTCCAAGCAGGCGTTCTACAGCTTCTACGTTGATCTCCTCATGGACCTGCACGACCCTGAGGCGGCGCTCGCCGCCGGCGAAGAGGCGCGGGCGCGCAGCCTGCTCGACCTTTTGGCGGAGGCCCGCGCCGGCCTGCGGCACGGGATCGCCCCCGCCCTTCTCAACCGCGAAGCCGAGGCGGCCCGCCGGGTCAACGCGGCCGAGGAGCGGCGGTGGCTCCTGGCCCAGGCCGGAGCCTCCCCCCAGCGCCTCGCGCCGGCCGAGCGGGACCTGCGCCGGGAAGCTCACCCGATACGACCGGGTACAGTCCGAGATCCGCCTGGCGAGCCCCCGCAGCTCCCGCTACGGGGCCCTCACCCCGCCCCGGCCCCTGAGCGCGGCCGGCATTCAGCGCCAGGTGCTCGATCCGGACACCCTGCTCCTCGAATACGCCCTCGGCCCCCAGCGGAGCTGGCTTTGGGCGGTGACGCCGGAGTCCGTCGCGAGCTTCCAGCTCCCGCCCCGGGCGGAGATCGAGGAAGCGGCCCACCGGGCCCACGGCCTGCTCGCCGCCGGCCGCCAGACCCTGGCCCAGGGGCAGGCCCGGCTCGCCCTGGCCGAGCTGACACGGCTTCTCCTGGAGCCCGCCGCGGGCCTCCTCGGCCGCAAGCGCCTGCTGGTCGTGGGCGACGGCGCCCTCCACTTCGTCCCCTTCGCGGCCTTGCCCATCCCGGGAACCGAGTCCAGCCCGGAACCGGTCCCGTTGATCACGAAGCACGAGATCGTCACCGCCCCTTCCGCTTCGTCCCTGGCGGAGATGCGACTCGCGGCAAAGGGGCGCCGGGAGCCGGCGGGCACTCTCGCCGTGGTCGCGGATCCGGTCTTCGCAACGCCGGGGCGCTTCGCCCGCCTTCCCTTCTCTCAGCAAGAAGCGCGGGCCATTCTCGCCCTGGCTCCGCCGGCCGGCAGGCTGAGCGCCCTGGGGCTCGACGCCAACCGCGACACCGTGCTCTCCGGCCGTCTCGCGGGCTACCGCATCGTCCACTTCGCCACCCATGGGCTCCTCGACGCGGCCCATCCCCAGCTTTCGGGAATCGTGCTCTCGCAGGTGGACCGGCAAGGCAAGCCCCGGGAGGGCTTCGTGCGTGCCCACGAGATCTACCGCCTGAGCCTGCCGGTGGACCTGGTGGTGCTTTCGGCCTGCAGCACGGCCCTGGGCCGGGAGATCCATGGCGAGGGTCTCGTGGGGCTCACCCGCGGCTTCCAGTACGCCGGCGCCCGCGGCGTCCTGGTGAGTCTCTGGGAGGTGGAAGACCGGGCCACCGCCGAGCTGATGCGCCTCTTTTACCAGGAAATGCTCCAGCGCGGGCGTCCCCCCGCCGCCGCTCTGCGCACCGCCCAGACCGCCCTCCGCGAGGAGCCGGGCTGGAGATCGCCCTACTACTGGGCCGGCTTCGTCCTGCAAGGGGACTGGCGGCCGGCCCGCTCAACCGACCCCATCCCAAAGCGACCCCATCCCAAAGGAGGACCCGATGCGACCTGAACCTCTCTGGCCCGACGCCCCGCAGACCCCTCCCTTCGCCGACGGCACCGTCGACGACAAGAGCCGTCCGTGGACCGGGCCTCCGCCGCCGCCGCCCACGGAAATCAGATAACCCGGTTTCTCCATCTCCGGATCTAACTCGGCGCCACCAAGGAGGCCGAGATGAGATCCGAGACCGCACCCAACCCCGAGACCCCCGACGAGACCCTGCTGGCCGCCACGGCCGGCGGGGATCTCGCCGCCTTTCATACCTTTTATGAGCGCCACGCCGGCCGCGTGCTCGGCTACGCCCGCCGAATCTGCCACGACGCCGCCCTGGCCGAGGACGTCACCCAGGAGGTCTTCCAACCGTCTGGACCCGCGCCTGCACCTTCCGGCCCGACCGCGGCGGCACCTACGCCTGGCTCTACACCCTCACCCGCAACAAGCTGGTGGACCACTGGCGCAGGCTGGGCCGCGACGGCGGCCTGGAGGATCTCGACGGCCTGACGCTTCCCGCGCCCGTCACCGGAGACCGGGACCTGCGCCTCACGCTCCAGAAGGCCCTGGCCCGCGTACCCTGCGAGCAGCGCCGGGCGATCGAGACGGCCTACTTCGAGGGCCTGACCTACGAGGAGACGGCCCGCCGGCTCGACCTCCCCGTGGGCACCCTGAAATCCCGCATCCGGGTCGGCCTCCGCGCCCTCCGCGAAGCCTTGGGAGCGGGCCTGCCCGAGCTGGCGACCTGACGGCGCCGGGACCCCGGGCCCCAGACACGCAGCCGTTGCCAGATGTGCAGAAGACAGAGGTACGCCGATCCGGCATCCAATTCCGGATCCTCCTCGTAGAGATCGTCAATCTCCATCTCTGCCTGATGACACAAATCGGCGAGCTGAAGGAGGACCGCCTCACGAGCTTCCAGGGCTCGAGACAGAGCAAACTCGCCCCGGATAAAAGAAAAGATCCGGACGAAGAGGCACAAAAGCATGGGAGAGGCCTCAGGGGCCGTCACGGCTCCGGTATAGCCCCACCAGATGGCTCCACCTCTTGCCATGGAGGGACCAAGCCCGCCCGCGGTATGGCACGCGTAGGCAAAGACGGTGCGCCATCCAAGGGCGGGAGAATCGTCTTCTGTCAGGCTGTGGGTATGACCTTGCCCGAACAGGACATCCCTGCGGCCATGGGCCATCGCGAAGAGCGGGGTCTCCATGTCCTCCAGCGCAGCCAGGAGAGCCTCCCGGGTGGCGCGGTCCCCCAGCAAAGGCCGGCAGACCTTTGGCAGAAGCCTCTCCACGACGGCCAGGTTCGCCTCGGTCGCCGGATCGTAGCCGGGCGCGAAAAAGATCACTGGGTCTTGGGGCGGTTCGCCTGACGGCGCAGAAGGTCGCGGGAAACCCTGAAGAGGTCCGAAGCGTACTCGCGGCCGATCTCGTCGCCCTCCTCGATGTGGCGCCGGATCTCGTCCGCGGTGTACTCGTCACCGTTCGTGGTCCGCCAGACCACAAGGTCCGAGGGGCTGACCTCTCGGATCAAGCCGGCCACGATGTCTCTGCTGAGATTGCGCCCCATCGCTTGGGCCGGCAGCTCCGCCTGGACGTTCAGGAGAAGGCCCATCCCTTCCAAAAAGACGCGGAGCGAGGGAGAACGGGCGGCGGCCCGGCTGATATCGATCTGCCGGAGGAAGCTCCATTTGGATGGCGGACCGAAGACCTGATGGGCGAGTTGTCTGGGGTCTGGGATCTCTTCAGGGAGAGGGAGCCGGCGCACGATCCGGCGGACCTCTTCATCCGGGAGAGCGTTCGCCAGGATCGCCTGATCGTCGGCGAAGAGCCAAGCCTCGATAGTGGGAACGGCACAGAACACCTCGGCCTCGGGGTTCCCGAGCCCCTGCCGTGCCCGAGCCCTGGCGTCGGGCACGTGGCGCTCGTCCAAGTCGACCAGGACCGCGCAACGACCCGGAGCCCTGTCTGCGAGATCCGCAACTTCTCTCGCCGCGCCGTACCGCCCTGCCGCAACCACGATCTGGAGCCGGTCCAGAGGATAACCAGCGGCTTCCAAGACTCCGAGGACGATCTGGCGGTCGTGATCCCCTTCGACCACCAAGTAGATTGAATCCGGGTCGAGCTGACTCGCCAGAGGCCTTGCCATGGGAACCGCCATGAAGAAAGCGTAACATCTTTCGGCGATCCGGGGCAGCCCTTCCGCCTCCGGAATGCCCCCTCCCCGCTGTCTTGTTCTACACCCTGGACCCACCTCCAGCGGCGCCGGTCCGCTGTTCCAGGCCGCTATATACTGGCCTCCCATGACCATCCCAGGAGGGGAAAGAACCCCCATGCCGAACGTACCGAACCCCGACGAGGTTCACCACAACGCCGAAACCCAGCACAATGCTGAGAACTACCACCGGGTCATCATCCTGGGCTCCGGCCCCGCGGGCTTGACCGCCGCCCTCTATGCCGCCCGGGCCGACCTCGCCCCCCTGGTGCTCGAAGGCAACCAGCCGGGCGGGCAGCTCACCATCACCACCGACGTCGAGAACTTCCCCGGCTTCCCCGAGGGCATCCTCGGCCCCGAGCTGATGGACCGCATGCGCGAGCAGGCCCGGCGCTTCGGCAGCAAGGTCAAGTTCGAGCGGGCGGTCGACGTCGACCTCACCCAGCGCCCGTTCACCGTCCGCACCGACGAGGGCACCTACCGGTGCGACGCCCTGATCGTCTCGACCGGCGCCACGGCCAAGCTCGGCGACATCCCCGGCGAGATGGAGCTGATGGGCTACGGCGTCTCGGCCTGCGCCACCTGCGACGGCTTCTTCTTCCGCGACAAGGAGATCGTCGTCATCGGCGGCGGCGACTCGGCCATGGAAGAGGCGACCTACCTCACCAAGTTCGCCAGCAAGGTCACCGTCATCCACCGCCGCCGCGAGCTGCGCGCCTCGAAGATCATGCAGGACCGCGCCTTCGCCAACCCCAAGATCGCCTGGATCTGGGACACCATGGTCACCGACATCGTCGGCACCCGCGAGGGCGGCGTCACCGCCGTCAACCTCCACAACAAGCAGACCGGCCTCGACAGCGTCTACCCCACCCAGGGGGTCTTCTTCGCCATCGGCCACCAGCCCAACACCGAGCTGTTCCGGGGGAAGCTGGAGATGAACGACGTCGGCTACATCAAGGTCCAGGAACCGACCACCAGGACCAGCGTCCCCGGCGTGTTCGCCGCGGGCGACGCCATGGACCCGATCTACCGCCAGGCGGTCACCTCCGCCGGCACCGGCTGCCGCGCGGCGATTGACGCCGAGCGCTGGCTCCAGGAGCTTCACGACTGACTATGAGCCCGCTTTCCCGTCCGACGTCTCAGATCAAGACCCTGGGTGCCCTGCGCGAGGCCGGCTACCGTCCCCGCTCCGTCAAGCAGGAGATCCGCGACAACCTGCGCGCCCGCCTGAAGGCCGGCGGCCCGCTCTTCCCCGGCATCCTGGGCTACGACCGCACGGTCATCCCGTCCGTGGTCAACGCCCTCCTCGCCGGGCACGACTTCATCCTCCTCGGCCTGCGCGGCCAGGCGAAGACGCGCATCCTGCGCGCCCTGGTCACCCTGCTCGACCCGGAGGTCCCGGTGCTCGCCGGCACGCGAGCTCAACGACGACCCGCTCGCCCCGATCTCCACCCGCGGCCAGCGCCTGGTCGAGGAGACGGGCGACGACGCCCCGGTCGAGTGGCTGACGCCGCGAGCAGCGCTACAACGAGAAGCTCGCCACGCCGGACGTCTCGATCGCCGACCTGCTGGGCGACATCGACCCGATCAAGGCGGCCACCCGCAAGCTCACCTTCGCGGACCCCGAGGTCATCCACTTCGGCATCATCCCGCGCACCAACCGCGGGATCTTCGCCATCAACGAGCTGCCCGACCTCGCGCCGCGCATCCAGGTGGGCCTGTTCAACATCCTCGAAGAGCGCGACCTCCAGATCCGCGGCTTCCCCGTGCGCATCCCGCTCGACATCCTGATGGTCTTCTCGGCCAACCCCGAGGACTACACCAACCGCGGCAGCATCATCACGCCGCTCAAGGACCGCATCTCGTCCCAGATCCTCACCCACTACCCGCCGGAGGTCGGGAATCGCGGCCGACATCACCCGCCAGGAGGCCTGGACGGACCGCGACATCCCCCGACGTGGTGATCCCCGACGACGTCCGCGTGCTGGTCGAGGAGATCAGCTTCGCCGCCCGCGAGAGCGACCTGGTGGACCAGTCCTCCGGCGTCTCGCGCCCGCGTGGCCGATCTCCGCCCTGGAGCTGCTGGCCTCGAACCTGGAACGGCGCGCCCTGTCCACCGGGACAACCCGGTCTACCCACGCCTCGCGACCTCCACATGCTCCTCCCCGCCATCACCGGCAAGGTCGAGATGGTCTACGAGGGCGAGCAGCAGGGGGCCGAGGTGGTGGCCCGGCGCCTCATCGGGCAGGCCGTCAAGAAGGTCTTCGACGCCCGCTTCCCCGAGGTCGGCAAGGAGACCGGCAGCGGCGGCGAGGACGACCGCGGCCCCTACGCCCGGATCGATCCGCTGGTTCGCCGACGGCAACGCCGTGACGATCTCCGACGAGCAGTCCTTCGCCGACTACGAGGCCGAGATCCTGCGCGTCCCGGGCCTGAAAGACCTGGTGGCCCGCGAGGGCAAGACCCGCGAGGAGCGGGCCCTCGCCGCCGAGATGGTGCTCGAAGGCCTCCACCAGCACCTGAAGCTCGCCCGCGCCGACCTGGACAGCCAGATCAGCTACAAGGAGATGGTGAAGTTCCAGCTCCTGAAGCCACGGCGGGCTCCGGGTGGGGGGCGGGACCGGGGGGATGTGAACTGAAGGAGGGTCCGAGCGTCCCTGCCGTTGCGACCTCACCCCTGCCCCTCTCCTAAAGGAGAGGGGAAAAAGACCATCCAGAACCCCTCTCCTTTAGGAGAGGGGCAGGGGTGAGGTCGCAACGGCAGGGACGCTCGGACATTGCTTGGAGATTGAAGACAGAATTCGGAGCTGTAAAACGATGCGCCACCAGTACCTCTACCTCGACCCCGCCCTCCTCCAGGCCATCCTCGCCGGCCTCGATCTCCTGCGCCTGTTCAACCAGCTCGTCCTGGCCACCGGCGGCGACGTCGAGGAGGCCATGGAGTGGATGCGCTACCTTCAGCAGCAGGGGCATATCCCCGAGAGCATCGACCTCGAGCAGTTCTTCGCCGGCCTGGAACAGCAGAATCTGGTCGGACGCGACACGGAAGGGGGCCTCCAGCTCACCGCCGGCGGCGAGCGCCGTATCCGCCGCAGCGCCTTCGAGGAGATCTTCTCGAGCCTGGACCGCTCCGGCCCCGGCTACCACCCCATCCGCGCCGTCCGGCGAAGGCATCGAGCGCCAGCCCGAGACGCGTCCCTACAACTTCGGCGACGACGTCCACCTCCTCGACTCCGCCCGGTCGCTCCAGAACGCCTTCCGGCGCAACAGCTCCGAGTCCGGCGGGCACGACGACTTCAACCTTGCCGAGGAGGATCTGGAGGTCTACGAGACCGAGCACCTGACCTCCTGCGCCACCGTGGTGGCCATCGACATCAGCCACTCGATGATCCTCTACGGAGAGGACCGCATCACCCCGGCCAAGACCGTGGCCCTGGCCCTGACCGAGCTGATCACCACCAAGTACCCGAAGGACCACCTCTCGGTGATCCTCTTCGGTGACGAGCCGAGCAGGTCTTCCTCTCCGAGCTTCCCTACATCCAGGCCGGGCCGTACCACACCAACACCCGGGACGCCCTGCAGCTCGCGCGGAGCATCCTGGCCCGCCAGAAGCAGCCCAACAAGCAGATCTTCCTGATCACGGACGGCAAGCCCTCGGCGATCACCGACGGCGGCCGGATCTACAAGAACCCCTTCGGGCTCGACATGAGGATCGTCAACCTCACCCTGGAAGAGGCTGACCTCTGCCGCCGCCAGAAGGTCGTCATCACCACCTTCATGCTGGCCACGGACACCATGCTCACCCAGTTCGTCGAAAAGCTGACCCAGATCAACCGCGGCCGGGCCTACTTCGCCTCGCCGCACAACCTGGGGGAGTTCATCCTGGCCGACTACATCAAGAACCGGCGACGGCGGGTGAGATAGTGCCTGATCAGCCGAGCCCCAGTTTCAAGCCCGTGATCCATGCCGAACCTGAGGGTGGATACTGGGCTGAGGTCCCAGAACTGCCCGGGTGCTTCACGAAGGCCTCTACGCTGGAAGAGCTGTACAACAACCTGGCGGAAGCGATCGGCTGTCACCTGGAGCTACCCGAGTCTATCCAGCAGAAGGTCGAGCGGTCGCTTGCGGCTGCGGAGCGTGGTGAGATCCTGAGCCAGGACGAAGTGGAAGGGCGGATGGCGCGGTGGCTCTGATACGGAGAAACTCATGAGAAGCCTTGTCATTCTGCTGTCTCTGTCCATCCTCGCATCCATGTCATCTGCCTGCGCCCAGATCTCCTCCGATCCTTCCTCCCAAGGCTCCCCCTCCTCCCCCTCCCGGGCCGCCGCCGAGGAGGACATCGCCGAAGCCGTCTTCCGCCAGCAGTTCGAGCACAACGCGTCCGGCCTCCAGAAGACCGCGGAGAAGTACTGCCTGTCGCTGCCCGGAGACAGATCGCCCAGTGCGGATTTCCTGAAGCGGTTCGAGGGCACCCGCCCGCCCGTCGTGGCAGCCAGCCAGTGCGACCGGAAGGCGGGGACCCACCTCTTCTTCCGGATCAACAACATCAACTGGCGCGAGGATGGCGAGGTCTGGGTCCGGGGCGGCTACTACGAGGGGAACCTCAGCTCCTCGCTCGAGCTGTTCCAGGTCGTCCAGAAGAACGGCAAGTGGATCGTCAAGGGCCAGCGGATGGAAGCGATCTCCTAGAAGCTCTGGATGCAACACAAGACGACCCTGAGAGTCGTTCCTCGGAACCCGGCGAACGTTGCAAGACGCCTTAAAGAAGGACCGGAGAGCGGGATGCCAGCGCTCCGGAAGGGGGCGGTTCACCGCCCCCGAAACAGGCCTACTTCTCAGAGGACTGGAGAAGCTCCGGGGCGGCGCTCTCGTCCACCGGACAGATCTGGCAGCGGTACTTCAAGTAGCCGGAAACCGAGTAGCCACCGGGGATCGCCTGGCACGCCTTGTCCACGAACTGCTGGCTGCAGAAGCCGCACAGGCAGCCGGCGGAACCTGCCAGAACGCCATGAAGGTCGTTCGTCGCCTGCGCGCATGTCGAGCCTCCCACGGTCTGCAAGGCGGTCTGTTGCAGCGGGCCGCAGGCCAGAACCTCCTGGGGCGCGGGTGCCAGGTCGGGAAGGACGGGCAGCGTCTGGGCTGAGGCGGCGACGGCGGACGACAGCATGAGTACAGCCAGCCAATATTTCATCAGTTGACTCTCCATGGGTCCCACGGTGCCTGAGTGGCAACGTGATTCATGCGGGCGGGACTATATCTCTGAAGATCCGAGAACAAGGGTACTGCCTCAGCCCCTCCCGCAGGATCGAGTGTGCTTCAGAAGGTGACTGTGCTCCTGACGCTGGTAGACCTTGCCGCGGGGACGGGCTACCAGATTCGGATTGCGGAAGTCGGTCTGGAGGGCTCGATCCGCAGTACAGAGCGTACGCGCGCCGCTTACCCGAGCCAGGGCGATGACGTGGCAGTCATTGGAGGCACAGAGACCCGCCGCCTCAACCTTCCTCGTCTCCTGGTCCACTGCTGTGTCGGGGACGATACGAGCCCGACCCGCCCGAACCAGGGCCCGCAGGAAACGACGCGGTTCGCCTAGCCGGTCCAGTTCAGCGGCAAGATGACCTCCAACGACCAGTTCCCCACCCTTTTGCAGCACCCAGTCGATGACGGGCGAGAAATCCTGCTCCGCAGGGCTCCCGAACACTCGCGAGGCGAGATTGGCATCCACGATCACGCACATGGGGTCAGATGCCCAGAAGCCGCCGTTCTTCTTCCAGGATGAACTTCCGGTAGCCTGCGGGTGCGTTTTCGATGTTGCCGTGCTTGTCTAGCAGCAGGCGGTGGATCTTGACCGTCCCCTTTGCTCTCTCGAAGTACAAGAGAGATACGTCTTCAGGTTGCAGTCCATTCTTCCCATCTCGAATGTCCATACGGATGCGGTCCACGAAGTAGTCACTGTGGGTCTCGATCAGGAATTGCTTCTGCTGCTGTTTGGCTAGAAGGGCCAAGAAGGAAGCCAACTCCGCTTGGGCCTTAGGATGAAGATGAACCTCAGGCTGTTGGAGTAGAAAGGTTCTGCCGCTCTCTCCACGCAAGCAGTCGACCAAAATGGGAAGAACCTGGCTCACTCCATAGCCAACATCCACAAGGTTGACCCGTGCCCCATCGATTTTAATCTGGAGCTGAAACGGATTACTGGAACCCTGACCGAGGCGACGGATATCCACTGTAGAAAACAGACCAGAAGATGCTCCGAAAAATTCGAGAGCCTTCTTCAGTGCCTTCCACTCCTTTTGAGATCTAGAGCTAAGACTTGCAAGGACCATCGGAACATGCCCCCCTTCGGGATTCACGATCTCCTTAATGGGATCGTACGTCCGCTGAGGGCTGGTTCTAACAGGCGCAAACGCGAACGGCCGAATTTCGTCACCAATGGACAGATAGAGTTGCCTAAAATCTGGAGATACCTCCATCCGGTTGGTCAGAAGAATCATCACTGCGACCGAAGGACCAAGGCGCCCAAGGGGAGCGAGGTCTTCAGCTTCAAATCTCACTGGAGGAAAGGGACCTTCGGCCGTTAGCGAGACAATCTTCTCTTCATCGTACTCTAGTTCGACAAGCGTTGAAGAAAGCCTAGCCCGCCAACTTGCCAGAGAGGGTTGATCGTTCCGGCAAATGAATTCGCCCATCAACAAAGTGTCAGCAAGCTCTCCTTTTTGCATTCTTTGCTTTCCAAAGCCAATCGAAAATCTTTCTGCGGTTCCCTTGTGGGAACCAAGAGACGCTCGCGATCTGATCATAGGATCCCAACCTAAAGGGCTCCTCATTGAAGCTCAGGGGATACCCGGTGCTCACATCCCAAGCCAGCCGAGCCATCGCAAGGAGGGTCGACTTGCCCGTGCTGTTCTCCCCCACCAGGATCGTCAAGGGAGCCAGGGGCACCTCGTGCCTCCCCCGGAAGCAGCGGACGTTCTCGATGATCAGCCGGTCCATATCTCTTCTCTCCTCTATCCTTTGGGCCAAGGAGACTATATCGGGTCGGGTACTGGCCCGGGAGCGGTCCGGTCTCTGTTTGAGGATAGAATCTCTCTCCGAGACCAGAGAGGGGACCATCCCATGCACCAGATCCTCAGCCGGCAGCTCCGAATCCCGTCGTTCCTATTGGCCGTAGCCCTCGTCGCCTGTGGCGGCTCGGCCGAGACCGGCAAAGCGGCGGGCAAGGCCGACGCCCCTCCGCTCGACGCCTGCGAGCTCTTTCCGTATGAGGACGCCCGGGCCATTGCCGGCGAATCGCTCTCGGGGATGAGCAGCACGCTGGACGACGCCCGGGGGCGCGACCTGACGGAGTGCCTGTACAACGCCGGCACGAGCGAACAGCCGCGCATCCTGAGCCTGCTGATCCGGCAGCACCGGAGCCCCGACTCCGCCCAGAGCGTTCTGAAGGGCGGCCGGTCGACGTTCTCTTCGCTGTCAGGCGGCAAGGTGCAGGACGTGCCAAACCTTGGCGACGGTGCGCTCTGGGTCGGCGGGCGGATTCAGCAGCTCCACGTTCTCCACGGTCCCACGGAGCTGGTGATCACCCTGCAGAGCGTGGAGGGCGCGGCGGACCAGCTTCCCCAGGCGCGCCAAGTGGCGAAGAAGATCCTGGCGCGGATGGGCAAGGCGTAGTCAGCCGTTCCCATCTCCACCTCCTTCGATCCCGCTGTCCCCTTCAATCCAGTAATCGAGCGCCACGGCCAGCCCCTTCCGGTGCGGGAGGGTCAGGCCGATGATGGCGACCGCCGCGAGGCAGACGAGGAGCTGTCCGACCCAGATCACCCGTGGGCGGAGGAGGAACATGGCCACGACGAGGGAGCCCGTGAGCCCGCCCGTGGTCATGTACATGACGAACCATGTGTCCCCAACCCGCTGCTCGAGCTTCCAGGCCACAGACGGGGCAATGCTCGTGAAGATGGTTCCAGCTGGAGAAGAGCCGCCCTTCGCCACACCGGGGGCAGCGCTGGCGGAGGCCGCGGAGGGCGGTCTGGAGGAGGGGCGGACGGGCGTGGGGCGGCACGGCTTCATCCTACTTCGCCGCGATAGACTTTCCGCAATGAACGGACATCAGCCCTGATGTGGTCCGACCGTCTCCCCGAGAAACAGCGCCGGCGGCTGGTCGAGCGGCTGCGGGAGGCCGTGCCCGCTCCGCGTCCCCACTCGCGGGGCTCGAAGACGCCTCTTCGCTCGGGAGGGAAGACGGAGCCGGCGCCGCTTCAGGTGGCCGAGGAGCTTCGGGAGCGGGCGGGGTTCGCGTGGCTGGATGGCGGGGAGACGGGGCACCGGATCTTCAGCCGGCCGCTGGCCGTCCTCTCCGTGCGCCAGGGGAAGGCAACAGTTACCGGGACAACGGGAAAGGTGAGCTTCAAGGCAGGTGGGCTCGACCTGATCGACGCGGCTTTCGCGGCTTGGGGAGAGGTGGGCTCGGGGGCGACGCTGGCGGGCTATCTTGGCTATGAGCTGGGGGGAGAAATCGAGACGCTCCCCTCTCCTCCACCGGACGACCTCGGGCTTCCCGATCTCCATCTGGGTCTCTACGACTCGTCCCTCCACTGGGACGGCCGGATCTGGACGCTGGAGGCGACGGACGCTTGGCGTTCCCATCCCCCAATTGAATCCGAGAAGGACTTGGCCGCGGCTCGGAAGAGAACGAATACGGCAATCGCGGGGACCGCGAAAATCGGGACAGCGCGTCTCGCGGAGGACGGCGTTGCCAGCCATCCCAACCGGAGCGGCTTCGAGGCGGCGGTGACGCGGGTGGTGGAGCGCATCGCGAGCGGCGAGATCTTCCAGATGAACCTCTGCCGGCGGCTGGAGGCCGGGCTGCCGGCGGAGCACGTCTGGCCGCTGTATCTGCGGATGCGCCAGGCAAGCCCGGCGGAACGTGGCGCATTTCTAGACCTGGGAAGCGGGCGGGCCGTGCTGTCGATCTCTCCAGAGATCTTCCTGACGGTGAAGGATGGCGAGGTGGAGACCCGGCCCATCAAGGGCACCCGCCCCCGGGGCGTCGACTCCCGCGATGACCGGGCTCTCATCCGCGAGCTTCTGGAGAGCGAGAAGGACCGGGCCGAGCTGACCATGATCGTGGACGTGGCCCGCAACGACCTCGGCCGCGTCTGTGAGACCGGGAGCGTCCAGGTGACGGCGCACGCGGAGCTGATGACGCTGCCGACGGTGCACCACACGGTCTCCACCATTCGCGGGCGGTTGCGGCCGGATGTCTCGACGTCGGACCTGCTGCGGGCCTCCTTCCCTCCGGCGTCCATCACGGGCGCGCCCAAGATTCAGGCCATGGCGGTGATCGCGGCCGAGGAACCGCGCCGCCGCGGGCCGGCCATGGGGGCGTTGGGGTGGCTCTCGCTCGGCGGGGACCTGGACCTCGCGGTGGCCATCCGCACCGCCGCGGTGATTCCAGACCGCGTCGCCTACCACGCCGGCTGCGGCATCGTGGCGGATTCCCTTCCCGAGGCTCGAATGGGAGGAGAGCGCGGCCAAGGCCCGGGCCTTCCTCGCCGCGCTCGGTGTCCCCGGCGGGGTGGAGCCGGCTTGAGCCTCTCCTACTGGAACGGCCGGCTGGTGCCCCGGGAGGAGATCCGCCTGCCGCCGGACGACTCCGGCTTCCTCTTCGGGGACGGCCTGTTCGAGACCCTGCGGGTGGAGGCAGGCCGCGCCCGGGACGTGGAAGGGCACCTGGACCGGCTGCTCGCGGGCCTCCGGAGGATCAAGATCAGCCTTCCAGAGGACCGGCGCCTCCTGCGCCGCGCCGTGGCGCAGGTGGGCGAGGCCGCGGCGGCGCCGGTGGCGCGGATGCGGATCACCGTCACCCGCGAGACCCGCCTCGTCACCACGGCCCCTTACGAGCCGCCAGGGGAGGATCTCTACCGGGACGGCGTCCCCGCGCGCCTGCTCCCGCAGTACCGCGTGGACTCGGGCGGGGCGCTCGCGGGGCTGAAGAGCCTCTCCTACCAGTCCAGCCGGTTGGCCCTGCTGCGCGCCGAGGGGCAGGGCGCGTGGGAGGCGCTGTTGATCAACGAAGCCGGGCGGCTCGTGGAGGGCTCGCGGACGAACCTCGCGCTGGTCTTCCCCGAAGGCGTCTTCACGCCGCCGCGTACTGACGGCTGCCTCCCCGGCACCGTCCGCCGCCGGCTCCTGGAAAAGGAGGCGCTCCGCGAATGGCCCCTCTCGACCGACGACCTCGCCCAGGCGAGCGAGGTGCTGCTGATGAACAGCCTCATCGGGGTGCTGCCGGTCTCGCGGATCAACAGCCGGGAGATTCCGGGGGGACCGGTGGCCCGAAAGCTGCGGGAGATATGGGAGGCCCTGCCATTTTGAAGCCTACGGTTGCCCTCCATGACCAGCTGGCCCTCCGCGGCCCTAGTTTTCTCGATTCGCGCGGCGAATTCGTGCGACGTGGTCAAAGTGAGCGTCACGATGAAGGATGCCCACTCGATGATGTTCCGCGCAGGCGGCAATAAGGATATCCGTAGCGGGTATGGAAAGCCCGGCCTTGCGGCAGGTCCGGGCAAGCTCGCACGCGGCTTCCCAGACAGCAGGAGGAGTAGGCACCTTTTCCAGGTCACGTTCGAGGTCCCGAAGAAGCCGCTGCTCGCTGGTACCGCTTGCGCCATTCCACAGCTCAAGGAGAACCAGGTCACAAAGCACAGCTCGGCCTTCCTCTGTAGCTCCACGAACCGAAGCACGAATCTCCGGATCGCCGTCTCGCCGCAAGGCGTCAATCCAGGCCGAGGTGTCTACAAGAACACGCTCAGCCACGACTCAGCCCTCCCCACGCATTTGTCGCAGCTCCTCATGGGTAAGAAATTCCTCGAATGTGCCAAACTGCTGGGCTAGTCTCTGCAAGCGTTGTCGGCGGTTAAAATCAGCAATGGCGGTAACAACGGCCTCCCTTTTGCTTCGGGCTCCGGTGTACTTCATCGCATCGCGAAGCTCTTTATCGGGAATATCAATCGTCGTCTTCATGCCTGCATCCTAGCCCCCATAGGATTCCTCCGCAATCTCACTTAGAACCATAGCTCAGCTATCTCACTCAAAGCAAAGCAGCTTAATTTACTAGCCCATGCCGTCCACCCTCTCTCTCCGCGGCCAGCGCATCGTCACACCGGAAGGCGTCCGCCCGGCCACGATCCACCTCCGGGATGGCCGGATCGAGCGGGTCGGCCCTCCGGAAGATGCCGCCGATCTCGACTGCGGCGATTCCGTCGTGATGCCGGGCCTCGTGGACTCGCACGTCCACGTCAACGAGCCGGGGCGGACGGAATGGGAGGGGTTCGAGACGGCCACCCGGGCGGCGGCGGCCGGGGGGATCACGACCCTCGTCGACATGCCGCTCAACAGCATTCCGGCCACGACGACGCGCGCGGCTCTTCAGGCCAAGAGCCGAGGCGGCCTACGGAAAGATGCGCGTGGACGTCGGGTCTCTGGGGCGGCGTGGTGCCCGGCAACGTGGAGGAACTGGCAGGGCTGCTCGCGGACGGCGTCCTCGGTTTCAAGGCGTTCCTGGTGCCTTCCGGAGTGGACGAATTCCAGCACGTCGAAGAGGCCGATCTGCGCGAGGCGATGCCGGTGCTGGCGCGGCACGGGGCGGTGCTCCTCGCCCATGCCGAGGTTCCTGGGCCCATCCAGGCGGCGGCCGGAGTCTGGGAGGGTGGGAGCCCGGCGGAGTACACCCGCTATCTCCAGTCTCGCCCGGACGCCGCCGAGGTGGAGGCGGTGGAAATGCTGGTGCGGCTGTGCCGGGAGACCGGCTGCCGGGTCCACATCGTCCACGTCTCCTCCATGGAAGTCTTGCCGATCCTGCGAACGGGCTCGTGCCGAGGGGCTGCCCGTCACCGCCGAGACGTGTCCGCACTACCTGACCTTCGCGGCCGAGGAGATCGCGGACGGTGCCGTGGCCTGGAAGTGCGCGCCGCCCATCCGCTCGCGGCGAAACCGGGAACGGCTCTGGGAGGCCTTGCGAGAGGGTCTGCTCGATCTCGTCGCCACGGACCACTCGCCCTGCCCGCCCGAAATGAAGCGGCTGGAGACCGGGGACTTCCGCGGCGCCTGGGGCGGGATCGCCTCCCTTCAGCTTTCCCTGCCGGCGGTGTGGACGGGTGCCCGGCAGCGCGGCTTCACCGTCTCCGACCTCGCGGAGTGGATGTGCGCGGCTCCGGCCCGGCTGGCGGGCCTGGAGAGGCGGAAGGGCGCCATCGCGCCAGGGTACGACGCGGACCTCGTGGTGTGGGACCCGGAAGCGAGCTTCGAGGTGGACCCCGCGAAGCTCCATCATCGCCACAAGGTCACCCCCTATGCCGGGCGGACGCTCTTCGGGGTGGTGCGGCGCACCCTGCTCCGGGGCGAAACGGTCTACGATAGGGGGCTACTCTCGGAATCGCCTTCGGGCATGCTCTTGCGACGGGGAGAGGGATGACGACCGACTTCACCGATCTCGTGGACCTCGCCGCCGAACGCCTGGGCGGCGCCGTGCTCGCGGCCAACGACGAGTTCTTCGCTCCCAAGGAGAACCTCCTCAAGGCGGGCGAGGCCGTGTGGATCGAAGGGAAGTACACGGACGCCGGCAAGTGGATGGACGGCTGGGAGACCCGGCGGCGGCGCGAGCCCGGCCACGACTGGTGCATCGTCCGCCTCGGGCTGCCGGGCATCGTCCGCGGCGTGGTGGTCGACACGAGCTACTTCCGCGGCAACTACCCCGAGTCCTGTTCGATCGCAGCCTGCGCGGTGGCCGGGCATCCCACTCCCGAGGAGCTGATGGGGGTCGACTGGCGGGAGATCCTCCCGCGCTCGCCGCTCGAAGGGCATGCGAAGAACCCTTTCGCCATGGAATGGAAGAGGATGCCGGCCGCGTCACCCACCTGCGCTTCAACATCTACCCGGACGGCGGCGTCGCCCGCCTGCGCGTCCACGGCGAGGTGGCTCCGGACTGGCGGCGGCTCACCCGGCACGGCGGCGAGATCGACCTCGCGGGCGTCGAGAACGGCGGGCTCGTACTCTCCTGCAGCGACATGTTCTTCGGCAACCGGCACAACCTGATCCTCCCCGGCCCGTCGCTGGGCATGCACGACGGCTGGGAGACGAAGCGCCGCCGGGGACCCGGAAACGACTGGGCCGTCGTGAAGCTGGGGGCGCGCGGCACGGTCCACCGCGTCGAGGTGGACACGAGCTGGTTCAAGGGCAACGCTCCCGGCACCTGCTCCCTCGAGGCGAGCGACAACGGCGAAGTTTGGCGAGAGCTCCTGCCCTCGACGCCGCTGCGCCCCCACACCCGCCACCTCTTCGACGAGGTCGTCGGACCTGGGCCCCATCACGCACGTGCGGCTCAACATCTTCCCCGACGGCGGCGTGGCCCGGCTGCGGCTCTTCGGCACGCCGTCCCGGTTTGCGGAGGACGCGCTGCTCGCCTGCTGCGGCTCGCGGGCCTGGGCGGGCCGGATGGCGGAAAGCCAGCCTTTCAAGGATCTTTCCGGGATGCGGGCGACCGCCGACCGCATCTGGTGGAGCCTTGGCCGGGAGGACTGGCTGGAGGCGTTCGCCGCCCATCCCCGGATCGGAGAAAAAGGCGGCCGCTGGTCCGAGCAGGAGCAGGCCGGCGCGAGCGGCGCGGACGCGGCGACCGTCACCGCCCTGATCGAGGCCAACCGCGACTACGAGGCCCGCTTCGGCCACATCTTCATCGTCTGCGCCACGGGCAAGAGCGCGGAGGAGATGCTGGAGCTGCTGCGGGCGCGGCTGGGCAACGATCCCGAGACCGAATTGCGGACCGCCGCCGAAGAGCAGCGCAAGATCACGAACCTGCGACTGGAGAAGCTCCTGTCCTCATGAGCGACCATCACGACCCACGTCCTCGACACGTCGCGCGGCCGACCCGCGAGCGGCGTCCCCGTCCTCCTGGAGGTCCGGGGAGAGGACGGCTGGCGGGAGATCGGCCGAGCGATGACGGACGGCGACGGCCGGGCCCGGCAGATCCTGCCCACGGGCACCGCGCTGACCCCGGGAATCTACCGCCTGACCTTCGAGATCGAAACCTATTTCCGGACGCAGGGGATCCAGGGCTTCTATCCCGAAGCCTCCATCGTCTTCCACGTGCGGGACGCGAACCAGCACCACCACGTGCCGCTCCTGCTGAGCCCGTTCGGATACTCGACCTACCGGGGGAGCTGAGAATGGCCGTCAAGCTGGTCGAAAACGGTTACGGCAAGCAGGCGGTCCGGCTGGTGACGGTCCACCGGGGAGACCGCACCAACCAGCTCAAGGACGTCACGGTCGCCGTCCGCTTCGAAGGGGATTTCGAGGCGGCCTACACGGAGGGGGACAACCAGGGCGTCTTCCCCACCGACACCATGAAGAACACGGTCTACGCCCTGGCCGCCCAGCATCCCTTCGAGGAGATCGAGGACTTCGGCTTCGTGCTGGCCGACCACTACTGGCAGGCCAGCTCGCGGACCGCCCGGGTCCAGGTGGATCTCACCGAGCATCTGTGGGAGCCCATCGGGGAGGAAGGAGACCGCTCCTTCCGGAAAGCGGGCAGCGAGAAACGCAAGGCCACCGTGACCCGCGACCGCGAGGGGACCCGGGTGCGCGCCGGCATCGAGGATCTGGTGGTGATGAAGACATCGCGCTCCGCCTTCGAAGGGTTCCCACGGGACCACTTCACGACCCTCCCCGAGACCGCGGACCGCCTCCTCGCCACGGCCGTCCAGGCGACCTGGCTCTATGCGTCCTCCGCCCGCGGCTTCGGAGCGCTCTGGCGGGAGCTACGCCGCCGCCTCCTCGAAGCCTTCGCCAAGCACGAAAGCCGCTCGGTGCAGCACACTCTCCACGCCATGGGCGAGGCCGCGCTGGAGATGCCGGAGATCGAAGAGATCCGCCTCGTCATGCCCAACCTGCACCACATTCCCGTCAACCTGGAGCCCTTCGGCCTGGAGAACCGCAATGAGGTCTTCGTGGCCACGCCGGAGCCGTATGGGTTGATCGAGGGGACGATGCGGCGAAGCTGAGACGGGCTGCCGCGTTTTGCGGCGCCTTGAATACTTTACGGCGGAGCGTTGGAAGACGATCCAGCTCGTCGCAAAAGACGGCAGGCCGTTGCAAAAGTATCCAGCCCGCCGTAAACACGGCAGCCTGCCGTAAACTCCGCGGCCCGTCGCAAAACGCGGCGCGCCGTTGGAAAAGCCGGCGAGCTGGGGAAAACGCGGCGAGCCGTCGCAAAACGATCCAGACCGCCGTAAACTGCGACGGCTCGCCGTAAACTCCCCAGACCGTTGGAAAAGTATCCAAGCCGCCGTAAACGCGGCAGCGCGTTGGAAAAGTATCCATGTCGTTGGAAAACGCGGCAGGCCGCCGTAAACTCCGCGGCGCGCCTAGAACGCGTCAAGGCGTTGGGGATCTATCTCCTAACGTTTTTCGAAACTCCTCAACGCTGATCGCTGCCTCTCCCTTGCGTTCAGCGACGACGGCAAGATCATGGGCGTCTTCGAGACGCCGGTTCTTCAGGATCTTCACGAACGAACGCCCCCGCAGCTCTTCCAGCGTCAGGCCGGACCGCTCCAGCGCCTCTTCCTCCGTGACGGCGCCGCAGTTGACGGCGCGGAGGAAGTAGTTGAGGAGGCCCTGGCCGGTGGCGGCGTCGTCGAAGACCTCGCCGACGAGGGTGGCCTGGGCGGCTTTCCGGACGAAATTGTGGAGGCGGTCCGAGGCCGCGTCGAGCCCTTCCAGGAAGAAGGCGTAGACGGCGGCGTAGCGCGTGACGAGCTGGGCGGGGTGGAGGTCCCAGCCCTGGTAGAAGCCGCCCGTCAGGGAGTGGCGGACGTGATCGGCGTGCAGCCTCCAGGCGCGGTGGACGGTGGCGCGGTTCTCGTCCAGCTGGGCGGGCGTCAGCGGCGGACCGTCCTTGGCGGCCCGGTGCGGCGCCACGGGGAGGACGTTGGTGGCGCCGTCGGAGATCCAGAGCCCCGTGCCGGCGTAGGCGACCTGCATCATGTGCTTGGCGAAGTCGCAGACGGGGTGGGTCATCGACTGGTGCGCCGCCGTGATGTTGCAGCCGGCCGTGTAGTCGTAGGTGCCGAAGTGGGCGGCCACGCAGCGGCCGCGCGCCGCCTCGGCAAGGCGCGGCAGGCTCGACTCCCCCCGCTCGTTCAGGATGGCCTGCGGCGTCTCGATCATGATCTCCAGCCGCAAGGCACCGTTCGGGAGGCCCAGCGCGGGCTCCAGGAGGTCGAAGAGGTCGGCGAGCGCGGCGACCTGCTCCGGGATGGTCACCTTGGGGAGGGTCACCACGAAGTTCTCCGGCAGGCGGCCGCCGGTTTCGCGGACCAGCGTGGTCAGGAAGAGGTCGAGCGTGCGGAACGACCGGTCGCGCAGCTCCTCGTTGAACGGCTTGATGCGGATGCCGATGAACGGCGGCAAGCGTGCCGTCCGCCATCCCCTTCGCCATCTCGCGGGCCGCGGCCTCGGCGTGGCCGTCCTCCTCGGCGTCGGGGCGGTTGCCGTAGCCATCCTCGAAGTCGATCCGGAAGTCCTCGACCGGCTCGTGGCCGAGCCTCTCCAGGACACGGGTGTGGATGGTGGATGCAAGATCCTCCCGCAGGCTGGCGGCTTCCGCGAGATCCTGGGGAGTCGGCGCGTACTCCTCGCAGGGCTCGAAGAGCGAGGACGCCGAGCCGGGCGGCGGTGTCCGCCTTGAAGAGATGCGCTCCACCGTAGACCACGTGGACCGGCTGGCGGCGGCCGGACTCGCCGGGATAGTGGCGGTTGAAGGCGAGGTTGGCGCGGCGCAGGCGCTCGAAGGGCTCGCGGAGGGAGTCCGCACTCAAGGTCGTCATCTATCTCTCCTGACTATCCATTCCCAGAACCATCCGCCGCACCACCCGCTCCAAGGCGAAGCGGCGGTAGTCGGCCGTCGAACGGACGTCGTCGATGGGCTCGACCTCCCCCGCCGCCGTCGCGCCCCAGCGAGATCGGCGGCCTCGGGCCCGACCGACATCCCCGCGCAGCTTCCTCGGCGGCGCGCAGGCGGACCGGTGTCGCGGCGACGCTGCCGGCGGCGAGGCGGAGCGTGGCGATGCGGCCATCCTCGATCCGTCCGCAGCAGGGCGACGACGACCTTGCTGATGGCCTGGGCCTCGCGAGTGCCCACCTTGCGGAAAGCCTGGACGGTTCCCTCGGGAGGAAGCGGGATGCGAATCCGGGCCACGATCTCGCCCGGCTGAAGGGCCGTCTTGCGGTAGCCGGTATGGAACTCGGCGTAGGGGATCTCGCGCGGCCCGCCCGCTCCCGCCGCGACGATCACGGCGTCCAGGGCGAGCAGGACGGGCAGGGAATCACCGGCCGGGCTGGCGTTGGCGACGTTGCCGCCGATCGTGGCGCGGTTCTGGATCTGCCAGCCGCCGATCTGACCCGCCGCCTCGGCGAGGGCCGGGAAGGCGGAGCGGACCAGCGGGCGAGCGGCTGATTTCGGTGAACGTCGTGGTGGCGCCGATCTCGATGCCGCCGTCGATCTCGCGGATGCCTCTCAGCTCGGGGATCTCCAGGAGATCCAGGACGCGGTCCATCCGGTGCAGGGCCTCCGGGCCGCGCACCATGAGGTCGGTGCAGCCGGCGGTGAGGACCAGGGCAGGATCGGCCCCCAGCGACCGGACGGCCTCTTCGAGCGAGCGCGGACGCAGAGCGATCATTATCTCCGACTTCTCCTATTACTTCTCCGGCTCCGGACAGAGCGCCCGCAGAATCCCCTCGTAGCCCGTGCAGCGGCAGAGGTTGCCGGCCAGGGCCTCCCGCACGGCCTCGAGGCCCGGCTCGGGAGTGCGCTGAAGGAGGGCCCAGGCGGTGACCACGATTCCCGGCGTGCAAGCGCCGCACTGGACGCCGCCGGTGGCGACGAAGCGGTCCAGGAAGTCACGGGCCGGCCCGTTGGCGACTCCTTCGACCGTCTCGATCTTGCGGTCCGCGCACTGGAAGAGGGGGACCAGGCAGGAGAGGACGGGCTCGCCGTCCATCAACACCGTGCAGGCGCCGCACTCCCCTTCGCCACACCCTTCCTTGGTGCCGGTGAGAGCGAACCGCTCGCGCACCACGTCGAGGAGGCGCTCCATGGGATGGCCTTCGGCTTCCACCGGCTGGCCGTTCAGGGAGAAGGCGGTCTTCATTCCATTCGGCTCCTCAACAACTTTTCCGGCGTGGCGGGGATCTCGGCGACGGGGATGCCGGTGGCGTTCTCGATGGCCTGCGCGGCCGCCGGGGCGCCGCCGTCCATGGGCAGCTCGCCGACGCCCTTGGCGCCGAAGGGTCCGCCCTCCCAGCCGCGTTCCAGCAGGTGGACGTCGATGCGCGGGCTGTCGCGGATGGTGGGGATGATGTAGGTCGCGAGGCGGTCGTTGAGGTAGTGGCCATCCTTCATCTTGACCTCCTCCATCAAGGCCCAGCCGAGGGCCTGGAGGGTGCCGCCTTCGATCTGCCCTTTGCAAAGCGTGGGGTGGATCGCTCTGCCGACCTCGCAGACGGCGGTGACCTGGACGGGGCGGACGGCCAGCGTGTCGGGGTCCACCTCGACCTCCACCACGTCCGCGCCCCAGGCATAGGTCGGGTAGGCCGCGCCGCGATAGGTGGAGTCGTCGAACGAAGAGTCCTCCGGCGGCTCGTGGCGCAGGGTGACCTCCAGGGGGCCTGCCGCGCGGCAGGCGCGCGCCGCCTCGCGGAAGGGCTCGATGGGACCGGCGGGGCCGGTGATCCAGCCGTCTTTGACCGCGTCTCCGGACTGCGCGTCTCCGGACTGCCTCCAGGCGAGCACGCGGTCGCGCAGCTCGGCCACGGCGCGGGCGATGACGTTGCCCACGATCATGGTGGTACGCGAGGCCACGGTGGGGCCGGAGTCGGGCACGAGGCGGGTGTCGGGCTCGGCGAAGGCGAGGTCTTCCGGGCCGACGCCGGCCGCCGCGGCGGCGATCTGGGGGAAGACGGCCACGCACCCCTGGCCCATGTCGGTCATGGCGGTCAAGATCTCGATGCGGCCGTCTTCCAGAAGACGGGCGGTGACCGGGGACTTCATCTTGCGCTCGCCGTTGCCCGTGAAGCCGGCGCCGTGGAAGAAGAGGGCGAGGCCGATCCCCTTCTGTTTCCCGGCGTCGAGCCTCGCCGTCGCTGCCGCCGCTCCCGCTCCGCCTCCAGCTCCCGCCAGCGCGCGCGGAAGCCGGTCCGCCGCTCGGCCTCTTCCAGGCAGAGGCGGGCCGAGGCGCTGGCGTCGAGCACCTGGCCGGTGGGCAGCCGGTCGCCCGGATCGACGACGTTCCGGACGCGGATCTCGTACGGATCGAGGCCAATCTCGCGGGCGATGCGGTCCATGTGGCGCTCGATGGCGAACTCCACCTGGGGCGCGCCGAAGCCGCGGAAGGCGCTGTTGGGCGCCGTGTGGGTGCGGAGCACCCGCCCGCGGATGCGCACGGCGGGCCAGCGGTAGGGGCCGAACGAGTGCAGCAGGGCGCGCGAGATCACCACGGGTGACAGAGTCGAGTAGGCGCCGCCGTCGAAGAGGATGTCGACGTCCAGGGCGAGCAGCCGGCCGTCTCCAGTCTACCCCCGCGCGGTGGCGGATGACGGCGGGGTGGCGCTTGGTGGTGGCCACGATGTCCTCGTGGCGGTCGTAGACCAGCTTCACGGGCCGGCCGCAGGCGCGGGCGAGGAGAGCGGCGTGAAGGGCCACGGCGCTCGGGAAGTCCTCCTTGCCGCCGAAGCCGCCGCCCACCACGGAGGCGCGGATGCGGACCTTGTCGTCCGGCAGCTTCAGGGCGTGCGTCAGCGCCTTGTGGACATAGTAGGGGCATTGCATGGAGCCGAGCACGGAGACGCCGCCGTCCTCCTCGACCTCGGCGATCATCCCCTGGCACTCGATGTAGATGTGCTCCTGGTGGCCGGTGCGGTACTCCCCCTCGACCACGCGGGCCGCGGCGGCCAGGGCGGCGTCCACGTCCCCCTCTTCCAGCCGCAGCTCATGGAGGGGCGGCAGGCTCCCGGCGTCTTCCAGGGTCAGGACGGGATCGAGCGGCTCGTACTCGACCTCGACGGCGGCCAGCGCCTGCCGGGCCGCCAGGCGCGTGGGAGCGGCCACCAGGGCCACGGGCTCGCCCACGTGCAGGGTGAAGGCGTCGGCGAGGATGGGCCAGCCGTCATCCAGAAGCTGGACGCCGTTCGGCCCGGGGAGATCCGCGGCGGTGACGCAGACGGTGCCTTGCGGAGCTTTCGCGGGATCGAAGCGAATGGAGCGGATGCGGGCGTGGGGGTGGGGGCTCCGCAGGGTGGCGCCGTGCCACATCCCCGGCAATACGACGTCGTCCACGTAGCGCGCGGCGCCCGAGACCTTGGCGAAGCCGTCCGGACGGGGCGGGCTCTCTCCGATGCCGGTCATGAACGGGGAGGATAGCCGCGTCAGCCGGTCCATTGATAGAGGACGTACGTCCTCATCACCCGCCCGGCGCCGCCGTCGAGATCCCCCGAGGGGTTCCCCTCGCGGAACAGGCAGTGGTTGGCGAACAGGTACCCCTTCTCCACCGCCTGCCGGTGCCCTTCATGGAACAGGGCCGCCGCCAGGCCGGACCGGCGGTGCTCGCGGAGCACTCCCATCGTCTTGAAATCCACCGCGTCGGCCTCCTTGCGGTGGCGCAGGAAGCGGAGCTTGGCGAGGAGGCCACGCTCGCCCTTCATGGCCGCCACGGCCTGGAAGCGGTCCGGGTAGGCGAAGAGGAAGCCCACGTCCTCGCCCGAGGGGGCCTGGGCGAACCAGACGAAGTCCGGGTCGACCAGCGCTCGCGCCCCGGCGTAGAGCCGGACGAATTCCTCCTCGGAGATCTCCGTGTAGAGGAAGTTGCCGGCGAAGATGCGGCGCGACAGGCCGTAGATCACCCCCAGCTCCTGCGGGAACCTCTTCCTGTCGAGGGGGCGCAGACGGTACCCTCCCGCCAGAGCGGCGCGGCGCTTCTCCTCCAGGTGGGCGACGACGGCCGCCGGATCGACCCGCTTCGAGAAGTAGCGCTCCAGGGGGGCGAAACCGCTCGCCGTCCACAGGGCCTCGTAGTACGGAGGGTTGTACGGCTCCATCACGAAAGGGGGATCGCCGAAGGGACCCACGTTCAGCCGGTAGCGGTGCCAGGTGTCGCCGTCCATGGGGCCGATCACCGTTCCCGCGCCGGCCTGCGCGCAGCCAGGCGAGCGGCTTCCCGGAAAAGCTCGGCCACGGCCTCTTCGTACCAGGCCAGGGCCTCGAAGAAGCCGATCATTCCGTACGGGCGGCCGTTTTCATCCCGCAAGTTGGGCGAGACGCGGGCCACCAGCCGGGCCACGGGAAACTCGCCGGAGAGGGCCACCAGCATCTTCTGGGACGCGGCGAATTCCGGGCGCCACAGGGAGGCGAGCACCTCCGCGCGCGGTGTGGGAACGTAGCGGGAATCCTCCTGGTAGACGCGCTTCGGCAGGTCGAGGAAACCTGCCAGGAGGCGCGGGTCCCCGGCGGTCTCTTGAATTTGGATCAAGCCAGTTGAACCCGGATCAAGCCAGGGTTCCGGCGGGGAGGCGCTTGTACAGCGGCTTGAACGCCAGCAGCCAGAGGCCGGAGTAGTCGCGCATCAGGCGCATGCGCAGGAGCTGCACCTGCCGGCAGTCGGCGAGGTCGCCCGCGATCATCAGCTCGCTGAGCGTGTGGCTGAAGCGCCACAGGAACGAGTCGGCGGCCCGGCAGGTCAGGCGGGCGCGGGCGAAGACGATGGAGTCGCCGGTCACCGAGGTCTCGTCGAGCAGGCTCGCGATCTCCTGGGCCTCCTCGTTGATCCGCATGCGCAGGGCGGCGCCTTCGAGCAGGAACTGCTCCATCTCGTGGTCGTGCTGCTGGCGGCCGAAGACCCGCCGGTAGGCCTCGACCTCGCGGGGCTCCAGGCGCAGGGAGAAGACCTCGGGCTTGAGCACCACCCGTTCCGGCGCCAGGTCGGGCGGGTTGACGCCCTGCAAGGTGTCCACCAGCCGGCGGAAGTACTCGCCCAGCAGCTCCTCTTGAGTGTTGAGCGGCGACTCGGCCGCGGCGGCGGCGCGGGTGAGGGCGATCTCGCCCGTGTCCATGCCGACCCGGGAGACGCTGGGCCTTTCGGCGGTCGAAGGGCGGCCGGCGGTCAGCCGCGGCAGGAGATCCTTGACCTTCTGGCGGATCAGGGCGATGTCGCCCAGGCGGAACTCCTCGCGCTGGAGCTGCTTTTCGAAGCGCTCGATCTCCTCGCGAAAGTCGGTGAGCTCGCGGTCGAGGTGGGTGTCGAAGGGGACCTCGCGCTCCAGCTCGAAGACGCGCTGGTACTCGGCCACGATCCGCTGCTCTTCCTGGCGGTAGAGCTTCTGGATGCGCCCCTTGAACACCAGGTTGGTCTCCTGGATGGCGAGCAGCAGCTCGGGGTGGAAGTAGAGGTTCCCCATGCCGTGCTTGATCTCGCGGTAGCGGCGGATCAGATTGGCCTCGTTCAACTGGTCGAGGCTCTCGACCCTGCCCATCTCGTGGCGCAGGCCGTCGATGGCCGCCCGGCGCTCCTCCACCATCTGGTCGCCGGGCTGGCGCTCCCCCAACTGCGCCCAGATCCCCTGGAAGATCTCGGAGAGGCGGTGGTGGTCGCGCAGCACCAGCTCGCCCGTGCGGTCGTCCAGCTCTTCCGAGAGCCGGGCGAGGAGGAAGTCGATCTTGTCCAGCCGTTCCGTGGGCCAGGGGCCGCCGGGGTGGGCGTAGAGGTAGAACTTGACCAGCTGGCTCAGGATCTTCTCGTCGTAATTCTTGACGCGGCGAAAGAACTGCCGCAGCAAGTCGGGCGTGACTTTGCTATCCTCCTCCTCCAACGACGCGATCAGCTCCGTGAGCCGGCGGTCGATCGCTTCGAGCCGGTGCCGGATCCGCTCGCTCTCGGACGCGTTCAGGCTTTGCGAGATCTCCTTCAAACCGGTGTAGAGGTCTTGAAACTCGCTCGAGTGGGGATCTTCCACCCGCTGAAGGAGGGTCTTGCCCAGGCTCTGGAGGAACTGGTGGAACGTCCAGCCCGCCCGGAAGCGGTGAGAGATGTCGGCGTACCGGCGGTGGAGGACGCTCAGCTCTTGAACGGTCGTCATAACTAGAATAGACCCTACCTTGATAGAAGTCTGACGATATTAACGCCAAGCGGTGAGAAAGGGAAACAGAGCGTGCGCGTGCTGATCTCGCAGGAGGCCCTGGAACGCAGGGTCGAAGAGCTGGCGGCGGAGATCGACCGGGACTACGCGGGGAGCGACCGGCTGGTCTGCGTGGGGGTGTTGAAGGGCTCGGTCTTCTTCATGGTGGACCTGCTGAAGCGGCTGACGGTGCCGCTCGCCATCGACTTCTTCCAGACCTCGAGCTACGGCTCGGGCACCACCCCGGGAGAGGTGCGGATCAAGAAGGACCTGGACCTCGCCATCCGCGGCAAGGACGTGCTGCTGATCGAGGACATCGTGGACACGGGCTGGACGCTGCGCACCATCCTCGACCTGCTGCGCTTCCGGGGCGCCCGGAGCGTCAAGCTCTGCGCCCTGCTGGACAAGGCCGCGGCGCGCGAGGCGGAGGTGAAGATCGACTACAAGGGCTTCGAGATCGAGCCCCTCTTCGTCATCGGCTACGGCCTCGACTTCGACGAGAAGTACCGCAACCTCCCCTACATCGCCGTGCTGGACGAGACGGCGGACGCGGTCCCCTCCCCTTCCTGATGCTCGAGCCACTGAGGGAAACGATGAAAATTCACCACTCGGACAATGCTCCCCAGGCCCTCGGACCCTACTGCCAGGCGATCGAGGTGGACGGCTGGCTCTACCTCTCGGGCCAGGTCGGCCTCGACCCCGCCACCAACGACCTCGTCCCGGGCGGCTTCGAAGCCCAGGCGAGCCAGGTGCTGGCCAACCTGTCCGCCGTGCTGGCCGCCGCCGGCTGCACCTTCGCGGACGTGGTGAAGTCCACGATCTACCTGCTCGACTTCGCGGACTTCCCCAAGGTCAACGAGATCTACGGCGCGGCCCTGAACGGCCACCGCCCGGCGCGCACCACGCTCCAGGTCGCCGCCGTGCCCAAACAGGGCCTGGTGGCGATGGACATGATCGCCCGGATTCCTTCCTAGACAACGTCCTACCTAAAACAGTTTCCGGATCCGCTCGATCGCCTGCCCGGTCTGCTCCGCGCTCACGTCCCGGTGGGTGACGAAGCGGACCGTCTCCGCGCTCATGGCCACGGCCAGGATGCCCGCCTCCTTGAGCCGGCCCGCGAATTCCGGGCCGGGGATGGATTCTGAGGCGGAAGATCACGATGTTGGTCTTCACCGTGGCGGGATCGAGGTCGACTCCCGGCATCTCCGGCGAGGGCCCGGGCCAGCCGGGCGGCAGTTTTCGTGGTCTTCGGCGCAGGCGGGCCGGCCCCTTGCGCAGAGCGATCAGGCCGGCGGCGGCCAGAATACCCACCTGGCGCATGCCGCCGCCGAACATCTTGCGCACCCGGCGGGCGTCGTGGACGAAGTCCCGGCTGCCGCAGAGGAGTGAGCCCACGGGCGCGCCCAGCCCCTTGGACAGGCAGAAGATGAGCGAATCGAAGCCGGCGGCCAGGGACGGCGCGGAGACGCCCAGGGCGGCGGCGGCGTTGAACACGCGGGCGCCGTCGAAGTGGACGGGCAGGCGGTGGCGGCGGGCCACGTCCAGGATCGCCTTCGAGCCGGGAGCGGTCGTAGACCATGCCGCCCGCCAGGTTGTGGGTGCTTCTCGACCTCGATGAGCACGGTGCGCGCCTTGTAGGAAACGTCGGGCTGCGATGGCCGCCTCGACCTGCGCGGGGTCGAGCAGGCCGCCGGGAGAGGGGATCGCCCTGGGCAGCAGGCCGGAGAGCGCCGCCATGGCGCCGATCTCGTAGTGGAGGATGTGGGCCATGGAGTCGCAGATCACCTCGCCGCCCGGCCGGCCGTGGAGGTGGAGGGCGATCTGGTTGCCCATGGTGCCGGAGGGGACGAAGACGGCCGCCTCCATGCCCACCGCCGCCGCGCCCTCCTCTTCGAGCCGCGCCACCGTGGGGTCCTCGCCGAAGACGTCGTCCCCCACCTCGGCCTCGGCCATGGCCCGGCGCATCTCGGCGTCGGGCTTGGTGACGGTGTCGGAACGCAGGTCGATCAGGTCCATTCGATTCTCAGCTCGCTCAGAATCCGATCCCTACCCGCACGGCGCCCTGCAACACCTCGGCCTTCTCGATCTCGACCGTGATCTTGGGGAGCAGCAGGTTCAGGGTGACGCCGCCGTAGAAGATGGTCCGGGTCTCCTTCTCCTCGAATCCCGAAAGGAGCGAGCCCCGGTCGAGCGTGCCCTCGCTGCGGACGAGGCCGGCGCCCACGTAGGGCGTGAGCACGGCGAAGCCCTTGGACAGCAGCACCTCGGCCCCGTACTGGTCGAGGTCGTACGTGTCGGAGTCGAGGGCGCGGGTGCCCGTCACCCGGATGGAGAGGGCAGGCTTGACCAAGCCGCCCTCGAGGATGGCGTACTGGATCTCGGCCGAGGCGAGCTTCACGTCTCCGCCCAGGGCCCGGCCGTAGGAGACGCCGAGGTCGATGCCGCCGGGGAGCCCCTTCCTCACGCCCACCCGGGCCACGGAGAGGAAGCCGCCCGTCAGGTCGCCATCGATCGCCGTGCCGTTGAACGGCTCGTCATCGAAGCCCTCGTCGTAGGTGGCGTCGGCGTAGACCTCGAAGCCGATGAGGCCCAGCGGCGCCGCGCCGTGCCGGGGATAGAAGTAGGAGGCGGCGCTGAAGCGGCTGTGGAAGTCCTGGAAGTCCTGCTGCGTGGCATTGGGGCTGACCTCCCAGGAGGCGCTCCAGGCAGGGGCGGCTGTGAGGAGCGAGGAGAAGAACGAGCAGCTCAGGACGTCGGCGCATCGGCAGTAATCCTCCGGGGTTTATCGGTACTGGCGTCGGTACCAGCGTCGGCACCGGTTTCCGCCGGTGCCACGTACTCTTCGAGCAGGCGGGCGAGCCGGTCGGACTCCCCCGTCTCCGCGCATTCGGCCACGATCTCACGGCTCTCGGCGTCGAGCGGCAGCACGCCCAGGTTCCCCTCGCGGGCCAGGGCCTCGAGGTCGTACGGCGAGCGGTCGACCCAGCGGGCGGCGCGGTAGAAGGCCTGCCCCTGCTCCACCGGCCGGCCGAGCCGGAGCCAGACCTCGCCGGTGACGGCCAGCACGCCGCCGATCCAGCGGTTGCCGGCGCCGGTGACCGGCGGGCGCGGCAGAGGCCGGGTGAGGAACGGCTCCAGGCCGTGGCGGTGGGCCGCCCGGGCGAAGTCCCGCTCGGAAGGGGGCGGGCGGTGGAAGAGAGCATCGAACGCCGCTTCATCTTCCTGCCCCCAGCGCTCGGACAGCTTGCGCCGGTCCGCGGGAGTCAGGGCCGGGGTGAGCGCCTGAACGCAGCGTGCTCCGGCGGCGGCGAGGTCGCGGCAGCCGATCTCCCAGAGCGCAGGATCGTCGGTCAGCCCCGGCAGCAGCGGCCAGACCGCGGCGGCCCCGGAAGGGAGGCGCCGCAACGCCCCCAGGTCCCGTTCCAGGAGCGTCTGAAGAAGGTCGAAGACGAACGCCGAGCCGGTGACCGGCGGCACCGTCGTCTCTTCTCCGGGAAAGAGCTGGATCAGGACCGGGGTGCCGCCCACCAGACGCGCCCGACCAGCTCGTCGCGGGCGGCGGCCCGCTTGGGCGGCACGGGGGGGAGGTAGAGCACGTCGTCGAGCGGCACGTCTTCGAGCGCGGCCAGCTCGGGCGAGCGCCCCTTGGCGGCCCGGCTCCAGTCGCCCAGGGCCCCGGCCGCGAGGTTCACCCATGGGCGCTCGGGCGTTTCCCACGAGCGCGGCACATAGCGGATCCAGAACCGGCCGGGCTCGGGGAGCTGAGCGGCGGGCATCGTCTCGGTGTCCCGGCTCACAACGGTGCCACGAGCCCGCGGGCGGCGAGGATGCGGTGCACGTACTTGCCCAGCACGTCCACCTCCAGGTTGACCCGGTCGCCCGGCACGAGCCGCGAGAGGGTGGTGATTTCCAGAGTGTGGGGAATGAGCGCCACCTCGAAACGGTCCACCAGCAGGGCCGAGACGGTGAGGCTGACGCCATCGACGGTAATGGACCCCTTCTCCACCAGGAAGGGCGCAAGGTCGGGAGGGATCGAGAACGCCAGCACCCGGTGCTCCGTGAGGTCGCGGCGGTCCACCACGCGGCCGGTGCCGTCCACGTGCCCCTGCACCCAGTGGCCGCCCAGGGGATCGCCCATGCGCAGGGCCGGCTCCAGGTTGACCTCGGAGCCTCCGCGCAGATCGCCCAGGCTGGTGCGGGAGAGGGTCTCGGGGGAGAAGCTCGACGGTGACCCGGTTCGTCCGTTTTCTCCGTGACCGTGAGGCACACCCCGGAGACGGCCACGCTGTCGCCGATCCCCAAACGGCCGCAGAGCTCCGGGCTCATGCCGATCCCCAGGCGCACCCCGCCCTGGCCCGATGGCCGCGGGTCCGCGCTCAGACGCCCACGCTCTGTGACAATGCCGGTAAACATCCCTGTCGATACCCCGTCAGAATCAGATCGCCCCCGCGCCGCCTCGCTTCCAGCCCGTCGAGCCGCGCCGCGGTGGCCAGATCCGGGAACCCGGCGCCCGCGAGCGGCCCGGGCGCGCCCTTGCCGCCGATGAGGAGCGGCGCGCAGTCCACCATCACCCGGTCGTAGCAGCCGCTCGCGACGAAGCTCGCGAGCACCTCGGCGCCCCCTTCCACCAGCACGCTCTGGACGCCGCGGTCGTAGAGATCCGCGAGCACGGCGGCGGGCTCGACCGAGGGGAGCACGGTGACGTTTTCACGATTCCCGCCCTCCCTGGCCGCCGTCTGAGCATATATCAGCACCGGTCCCTCGACCGTGAAGAGGCGGGCGTCCGGCGGGGTCCGCAGGCGCCGGTCCATCACCACCCGAAGGTTGGGTCCCCCGGCCAGGCCGAGCCGGCGATCGAGCCGGGGATCGTCCGCCAGCACGGTGCCGCTCCCCACCAGGATGGCGTCGTGCTCCTCCCGCAAGGCCAAAGCCCATCGCCGCCCTTGGGGCGACGAGATCCACTGGCTCTGCCCCGTGGCCGTGGCGATGCGGCCGTCCAGGCTCATGGCCCACTTGAGCGTCACCGCCGGCCGGCGGAGGGTGGCGGCGACCAGGAAGCGGAGGTTCAGGCGGACCGCCTCCTCGGCGAGCACCCCCACCTCGACCTCCACCCCCGCCTCGCGGAGCTTCGCGAACCCCCGGCCCGCGACGCGAGGGTCCGGATCGCCATGGCAGGCCACCACCTTGGCGATGCCCGCCGCGAGCACGGCGTCCACACAAGGGGGCGTCCGGCCGAAATGGGAACAGGGTTCGAGAGTGACGTAGAGGGTGGCTCCGCGGGCGCGCTCCCCGGCTTCGCGCAGGGCCTCGACTTCCGCATGGGGGCCACCCACCTGCCGGTGCCAGCCGCTGCCGACGGCCTCGCCACCTTGCACCACGACGGCACCGACCATGGGATTGGGCGACGTGCGGTAGCGCCCGCGCGCGGCCAAGCCCAGCGCTTTGCGCAGGAAAACAGCCGCCCGGCGCCGAAAATCAGCCGACGAGGGCAGTGGCGAACTCCCGGGGACGGAAGTCCACCAGGTCGTCGGCCTTCTCCCCGACCCCGAGATAGAGGACGGGCAGCTTCAGCTCCTTGGCGATGGCCACCACCATCCCCCCCTTGGCCGTGCCGTCGATCTTGGCGAGCAGCACGCCGTCGATGGGTACCACCTGGCTGAACGTCTTGGCCTGGGCCAGGGCGTTCTGCCCGGTGGTGGCGTCGAGCACCAGGATCGTCCGTTTCTGCCAGTCGGGAGCTTCGCGGTCGATGACCCGGCGCACCTTGCTGAGCTCGGCCATCAGGTGGTCCTTGGTGTGGAGCCGGCCGGCGGTGTCGATGATGAGCTGGTCGATCTTGCGGGCCTTGGCGGCGTGGATGGCGTCGTAGACCACGGCGCCCGGGTCCGCCCCCTGCCCTTGGCGGATGACCTCGATCCCCAGCCGTTCCCCCCACAGCGCGAGCTGCTCGATGGCGGCGGCGCGGAAGGTGTCGCCCGCCCCGAGCATCACCCGGTCGCCCTTCAACTGGTGGCGCTTGGCGAGCTTGGCGATGGAGGTGGTCTTGCCCACGCCGTTGACGCCCACGACCAGGGTCAGCATGGGGCCTTTCCCGAAGGGGCGTGGCCGGGGCATGTCGGCCAGCAGGTCGGCCACCTCGTCAGACAGCAGCTTGCGGAGCTTGGCGGCGCTGGTGGTCTGCTCCTTCAAGGCGTTCTTCCTGACCCGCTCGACCAGCTCCAGCGAGGTCTCGACGCCCATGTCGGCGCCGATCAGGATCTCCTCGAGGTACTCGACCGTGCGGTCGTCGAGGGTCACCTTGTTGCTCATCGCGTCGGAGACCTTGTCGATGATCTCCGTATGCGTCATGAACAGCCCGCGCTTGAGCTTCCCCCAGAAACCTTTCTTGTCTTCGTCGTCTTCCTCGGGGAGGCGGGTCTCGGGCGCGAGCTCCAGGAGGTCGTTCTTCTTCGGATCCTCAGGCATGGCCCAAGCCTACACGAACAATTCCCTCTTGAGCTGCTCCACGGCCTCGTTGAGGCTCTCGCAGGCCTTGGCCACCATGGCCGGGTGGCGCTGCACCAGGGCGAGGTGGTAGCCGTCGGGCAGCGGGACGACGTAGATGTGGACCGCCTTCTTCTCGATGTGGATCATCCGCGCCTCGCCCAGGTCGTTGCTGGCGAGGACGCGATCGAGCTGCCGGAGGTAGATGCCGAGGTAGGCACCGATCACCCGCATCTCGTAGGGGGTGAAGCCGACACCGCAGGCGAGGTCCACCGTTTCGCCGCTGCCATCGAGGAACAGGGCGCCCAGGGCGTGGTCGTTGTTGGCGAGCAGGTTGGCGAGGACGAACTGGAACTCCATTCGGGGGCTGCGACTCCTCAGCGCTTCCCGCCGGCTGCGGCCTTCGCCTCGACCAGGGTGGTCTCCAGGCGGGAAGGACGCGTAGCTCCGGCGCGGATCTCACCGGCCTCGAAGGCGCGGAGGAAGGCGGTTACGACCTTGGCGTCGAAGCGGCTGCCGGTCAGGCGGGTGATCGTCTCCACCGCGAACTGCAGGCTGTACGCCTGCTGGTAGGGACGGTTGGTGGTGATGGCGTCGAACGTGTCGGCGACGCCGATGATGCGGGCGAAGAGCGGAATCTGCTCGCCCTTGAGGTTGTCCGGATAGCCGCGGCCGTTCCAGGCCTCGTGGTGCGAGCGGATGGCGGGGATCATCTCCCGCAGCTGGTCGATGGGCGTCATGATCTCGGCGCCGATCACCGTGTGCATCTTCATCTGCTCGTACTCGTCCGGGGCCAGCACACCCTCCTTGCGGAGGATCCGGTCCTCGACGCCGATCTTCCCCACGTCGTGGAGCAGGGCGCCGATCCAGATCTTGTGCTGGATCTCCTCAGGGAGCTGGAGGTAGCGGGCGATGGTACGGCTGTAGGCGGCCACCCGCTCGGAGTGGCCGCGGGTGTAGGGGTCCTTGGCGTCGACCGCCGCCACGAAGGCGCGCAACGAGCCGATGAACAGGTCGCGGTTCGCCAGCGCCGCCTGCCGGAGCTGCTGGATGTTGCTCGCCACGTGCCCGCTCATGCGGTTGAAGTCTTCCGCCAGGTCGGCCAGCTCGAAGGTCAGCCCCTTCATCTCCACGTTGCCGCCGAAGTTCCCCTCCGCGATCTCGTGCGTGGTGTCAGCCAGGCGCTGGATGGGCTGGCTCACCCACCGCGCCGCCATATAGGCGAAGAACAGCGACAGGGCCACCAACAGGGCCGTGGACAGGGCGGCGTTGAAGATCATCTTGTCGACGTCCGCGAACGCCTCCGAGATGGGCTTCTGCACCACGAGCCCCCAGCCGCCCTCCTGGATGGCGCTCACCTGCACGAGCATCTCGCGCACCCCCTGGGGGGTCTTGACCGGCATCTCCGACGTCATCGTCGCCGGCAGGACGGAGAAGGACTTGAGGAGGCCGGGGTCGAGCGTGCCCGCCTGGCCGTCCGACCACAGGATCTTCCCCTGGCGGTCGATCAGGAACACGCCGGCGCCCTGGCTCGTCACCCGCGAGACCTGCTCCAGGGGATCGAAGCGGATCTGAGCCTCGACCACCAGGCTGGCCGCCCCCTGCGTGACCGGCACCGCCAGCACCAGCTGGGGCTCCCGGCTCGGCCCCGTGGCCACGAAGCCATAGGCGGCCGTCTTGCGGCTCCGCGCCTGCTCGAAGGACGCGTCCATCGCCGCCATCACCTCCGGGCTCAGGTTGCCAGGGCTCAGACCCGCCCCGGCGAGGTCGAGCACGCGCAGGGCCGAGAACGCCGGGTTGACCCGCCGGAATGACTGGAGCTGCTGCTGCACCCAGGGCTCCTGGAGCCGCGCTTCCGTATCCAGCGGTCCCGGGGCCAAAAGCAGGCCGGTGCCGAGCTGCGTGAGCTGGCGCCGCTCCCCTTCCAGGTACGAGCCGATCTCCTGGGAGAGCGACCGGGCCTCGTTGATCAGGCTGTCCCGCTCGCGCCCCTGGAGGACTTCCAGGCTCTCCCGGATGAGCAGGGCGCTGCTGATGCCCAGGGGGATGATGCCGGACAGAAGCAGCGCTACGACGAGGATAGTCCTCAGCTTCAGGCGGCGAAGGATGCTTCGGCGGGTTTCCATGTCGGCCGGCTATAGGATCTCGATAGAAGAGTATAGCCTGTTCGGGTTACGCGCGAGAAGACTGTACGGATGGAAGAGGATCACCGAGAAAGGCTTCGAGCTCGGTCCGGACCTCCTCGTTCGAGATTCCGTCCACCATCACGCCCTCGCCCAGGGCGCGGGGAAGCACCCAGACGAGCCCCGACTCCCGCGCCTTCTTGTCCCGCGCCATGGTGGCCACCAGATCCTTGGCGGACAGGCGCGGCAGGGCCGGCAGATCCAGGCGGCGGATGAGGGCTCCGATCCGCTCCGAGACGTCCTTGGAAAGACCCCGGCGGTCCGCCAGGCGAAGGGCGAAGAGGATCCCCCAGCCCACGGCCTCGCCGTGGCGCAGCCCCGAGTAGTCGCACGCCGTCTCCAGGGCATGTCCCAGGGTGTGGCCGAAGTTCAGCAGGCGGCGGTCCCCCTGCTCCGTGGGGTCGCGCTCGACGACGGCGATCTTGGCCGCCGCCGCCGCGGTGACCACCGGCCCCAAGGCCTCCGGGTCCCCTTCGAGCAGCACGTCCAGTTGCCGCTCGATCCGCTCGAAAAGGTCGGGGTCGAGCAGGGCCGCCATCTTGATCACCTCGACCAGCCCCGAGCGCAGCTCTTCCCGCGGCAGGGTCGGCAGGATCTCGGTGTCGCAGACGACCATGAACGGATGGTGGAACAGGCCCACCGTGTTCTTGCCGCCCGGCAGGTCCAGCCCCGTCTTGCCGCCGATCGAGGCGTCCACCTGGGCCAGCAGGGTGGTCGGGATCTGGACGAATTCGACGCCGCGCAGAAAGCAGCCGGCCGCGAAGCCCGCGAGGTCGCCCACGCTGCCGCCGCCGAAGGCGATCACCCGGCTGTCGCGCTTGCCGCCGTTCGCCAGCATCTCCTTCCACAGCCGCTCGGCCGAGGCCAGCGTCTTCGCCCCCTCACCCTCCTCCACCTCCAGGACCACCCACCGCGCCGCCGCCTTGGCAAGCACATCGAGCCGTTCGCCATGAAGCGCCAGAACCCGCGGCGTCGTCACCACGAAAGCCGTGCGGCGCGCGATCCAGTCCTCGAGCTCCGCGAGCACGGACGACAAAGCCCCCACGCCCACGACGACCGGCGTCATGCCGCCCGGATGGTGAAGCCGGAGGGGGGTGATGTCCGCGAGGCTGTCCATAGATCGAGCCCGAACGATACCACCGTCCGGGCGCCTGGAGTTGTTCCTGGTTTCTGAGCCCGGAGGGCGCCATACCCCTAGCCCCGGGTGGAACCCGGGGACCGGGCGGCCGCTCAATTCGAGGTTTGACGCCGGCTCGCCGCGCCGCCCAGGGCTCACGGCCTGGGCTACGAGTCTGGCGCCCTCCGGGCTCAGAAACCCTCGGCCTCCGGGCCGCAAAAAGGGACGGAGGCCTTTGGGTCCAAGGACTCCGCCATTCCGCTTGTATCGACGCTTGTACCGAATGGGAAAGGTGCGGTGCCTTACTTCCAGGCCGGACCTCCGTCCGGCCGCTTGGGAGCCCAGGCGAGCGTGAGGAAGCGGACCTCGACGTCGGTCTTCTTCGGCTTCAAGGCCACCGACTCCAGCTCTCCGGCCTGGGGGTCGAAGCGCTCTTCGAGGTTGTGCACCTCGGCCTCCAGCTCGGTGTTCAGGTCCGCGAGCTGCTTCTGGAGGGCCTCGATGTTCTCCTCGGCACGGTTGACGTCCTGCCGCTCCTGGAAGGTGCGCCCCACGCCGCGCACGGCGGTGCCGGCGGAGGACATCGACCGCCGCCGGCCGAAGAACATGCCGAGGACGGCGCTGCCGGCGTTGATGACGGTCTGGAGGGTCTGCTGCGAGGCCTGGGCCGACTGCTTCTCCTTCTCCTGCTGGGCGCGGCGGATACGCTCCTGGAGCTGGCCGATCTTGACGCCGTATTTCTTCCTCAGGATCTCGACCTGCTCGTCCCGCTTCTCGCGCCCCCGGTCGGCCAGGCGGATGCGGAAGTCGCGCTCGGATTCTCCCGGCTTCGAGACCTCGCCCAGCGTGTCGCTCTTGAACAGGTCGCACTGGCCGGTGCGGAACAGGCATTCCTCCAGGTCCTTGGTCCACCGGGCGTAGCTCTTGGCTTTGACGGCCGCGTCCGGCAAGGGCGCGAAGCGGGCGCCGGAGACGGGCTCGCTCTCCACGTCTCCCTTCCCCAGGTCCGTGCCCTCGGCGGCGTACCAGTCCGCGCCATCCGCCGTCAGCGGAGCCAGGAGGGAGACCTCTTCCGCGTGATCGATACCGCGCTTGGCATCGCTGTAACGGACGGTGCCGGCGCCGAAAAGGCAGGGCTCGTACGTGATCCCCTGGGGCTTCGAGCGAACGGGCAGGAAGGCCTGGGAGACGTCCGGCGGCAGTACGGGAGCGGCCCCTCCACCCCCCGTGGAAGACGGGGTGACCGGTGCGGACGCCGCCGCGGGAGCGAAGGCCGGGGCCGGCTGGGCGGCGGGCGCCTGCTTGAGCGGATCCATGAGGCGCTTGATCTCGGGGCGGGTCAACGGCCCGCGCAGGTAGGAAAGGGCCCATCGGGTCTGGAAGAGCACCGGCTCGTCCTCGTGCACGTTGTGGAGAAGGAAGACGCGGTTGCCGAGCCCGGCGAGCGTCTGCTCCATGGCGGCACGGTCGAACTTGCCGCCCGAGGCCGCACCTTCGAGGCCATCCATGAGGCGCTGCTTGTCCCGCTCGGTCTGGAGGCGTCCCAGGAACCAGGTGCCGACGTTCGACAGGCCCTTGTAGTCCAGGTCGACCGGATTCTGGGTGGCGAGCACGAGGCCGAGGCCGAAGGCGCGGGCCTGCTTGAGGAGCGTCAGGAGCGGCCGCTTGGACGGCGGCTCGGCCACGGGCGGCATGTAGCCGAAGACCTCGTCCATGCACAGGATGGCCCGCAGGCTCGTGGTGCCCGGCTTGCTCCGCATCCACCCCAGGGTCTGGTTGAAGAGAAGCGAGACGAAGAACATGCGCTCGCGGTCCGAGAGGTGGGCGATGGAGATGACCGCCACCCGCGGCTTGCCCGTGGCGGTGTAGAGCAGGCGGTCGACGTCCAGCGGCTCACCGCGCAGCCAGGCCGCGAACCCGGGCGAGCCGAGGAGGTTGTTGAACGCCATGGCCAGGCCGAAGCGCTCCTTGGCGGAATAGAAGGATTCGAGATCCATGACGCCGATCCGGTCGATGGGCGGCTTCTGGATCTGCTGGATCAGGGCCGCGAGATCCAGGCTCCTCCCCTCGCGCCACGCCGCATCGAAGATGGTGGAGAGCAGGATGTGCTCGCGCCCCTGGATGGGATCGGAATCGACGTCCAGCAGCGAGAGAAGGCTCGCGACGAGCGTCGAGACCCGCTCCCGCAACAGGTCGCCGTCGGCGAGGGTCTCGGCCGGCGGCGCGGCGAGCGAGGAGAGGATGGAGATCTGGAGCCCCGCCTCGCTCCCGGGCGTGTAGATGGCGAAGTCGGCGGCCTCGCGCAGGCGGGCGATGCGCTCGCGCCCCTGGCCCCACCTCGCGAGCCCGCCCTCCCACGTTGCGGCTTCCTTGGCCGCGAACGCCTCCGGCGTCATCCCCGCCCGGGCGGCGGCGTCCGGATCGATCCACGGGGCGAAATCGGCAGGCTCGCAGATCGGGGAACGTGAGCAGCAGGTTCGCCAGATCCCCCTTGGGATCGATCACCAGCGCCGGAATCTTGTCGATGGCCGCTTCTTCGAGGAGGCTGATGAGGAGGCCCGTCTTGCCGCTCCCCGTCATGCCCACGCAGACCGCGTGGGTCAGCAGGTCGCGGGAGTCATACAGCAGCGGCGCCGGATCCGCCTCCCCGCGAGCCGCGTCGTACGGCCGCCCCAGATAGAACGCTCCCAGTTTCTCGTATGCCGCGCTTTCGTCCGCCATGCTGTCGCTCTCCTCTGCGTGGTCCTCGGAAGGCGCCTATTGTGTCATGGGTGTCCGGGCTCGCCGGAGGCTCAGGGACATCAAGGACGACAAGGACGACAGGGACACCAAGGACCTGAGAAGAACGGCGTCCTTGAGGTTCTTGGGGTCCTTGATGTCCTTTCAGCGTTTCTGCAGCTCAGGCACCCCAGGCTCGAGGATCCATCTCGTACGGCAGAGGCGTGAGGGATTCCAAACCCTCCTCCGAGAGGTACACCAGATCCTCGATCCGCACGCCCCACCCCTCGGCCGGCTCGTAGAGGCCGGGCTCCAGGGTGAAGACGTCTCCCTCCCGCAGCACGCCTTCCGCGCCCGAGGCCTTCTTGAAGGTGGGGTATTCGTGGAGGTCGAAGCCTACTCCGTGGCCGAGGTTGTGAACGTAGCCGCGCGTGGTTCCGGGCTCGGAGATGGGGGTCGGGAAACCCTCGGCTCCGAAGCGGTCGCAGACCATCTCCTGGAGGTCCCAGCCGCGGACGCCGGGTGCGGCTTTCAGATGAAGGTATTCCACGGCTTTATGGACGAGGGCGTGGGCGCGGGCCAGCGCCTCCGTGGGCTCGCCCACGCAGAACGTCCGAGTGCAGTCCGAGAACAGGCGGCCGCGAGGATAGACGTCCACCACCAGGGACTCGCCCGCGCGGAGCGCCCGGTCGTCCGTGCCCGCCGAATGGGGGATCCCCCCCTCCTCCGCCGGAGCGACGATGTTCCCCCGGGGCTGCTCCAGGCCACGCTCCGCGAAGACCCGGGCGATCTCCGCGCGCAGGCGGCCCACGCGCAGGCGCTCCCCTTCGAGCCAGAGCTCGGCGCCCGGATGGGCGTCATGGAGAGCCGCGGCGAGGAGCCGGGCCACGGCCCGCAGGGCTTCACACGCCGCCTCGGAGGCCTCGCGGATCCCCCCCACCTCGCCCGGCTCCTTGCGCTTGCGGGCGGCGTAGACCAGGGCATTGCCCGGCACCCAGATCCAGCCCATGCCGGCAAGCGCCGAGCACGCGCCCTGGATCACCCCCGCCGGACCGTGGCCGGCCAGGGCGACCCGCCCCGGCGAGACGTGGCAGCGGTCGAGCGCCCGCCCCGCCACCCGCGCCAGGAACAGCGACGGATCCGGCAGCTCGCTGGACCAGCGGGAGACGTCCAGCTCTTCGGGGGTGAGCAGGCCGAGACCGGTAGACGCCGCCTCCTCCCGTTCCATGGGCGTCAGATAGCCCAGGCGCGGCTCCTCCCCCCTGGCGAGCACCAGCAGGCACTCTCCCAGGTGGGGAGACTCTTCGAGGAAGGGAGCGAGGTCGGTGTCGTGGGCGGACGGAGCCAGAACGAGCAGGGCCTTGCAGCCCAGCTCGTCGAGCCCCGCGGAGATCGCTTCCAGACGGGCCGTCACGCTTACAGGTTGCGCCCGATGAAGCTCTGGAAGGCCGACTTGGGCGCGGCGCCCATCATGCGGTCGGCCATCTGGCCGTTCTTGAAGAGAATGAACGTCGGGATGCTCGACACCTGGAACTGATAGGCGATCTGCTGGTTCTCGTCGACGTTCACCTTGGCGATGCGCACCTGGCCGTCCATCTCCTCGGCGATCTCGTCCAGCGTCGGCGCCACCGCGCGGCACGGGCCGCACCAGGTCGCCCAGAAATCTACCAACACCGGCGTTTCCGACTTGAGGACATCGGTCTCGAAGCTCTGGTCGGTCACCGTCACGATCTTGTCACTGGCCATGGTTTTCCTCTCCTGATTATTCTTGAAGGACAGCTCGCTACTCCCCTTCCAAACCGGCGGAGGCGGCATCTTGTTCCATCCGCCTGCGGAAGAAGTACTCTCGCGTGGATTCCACGTCCCGGCCGATCTGCGCCGAGAGGTCCATCACCGTGGGGAAGATCCGCTCTTCCCGCAGCCTTTTGTGGAAGCGCAGCTCCACCCGCTGGCCGTAGACGTTGGCCTTGAAGTCCAGCACGTGGCTCTCCACCACCCGCTGGTAGTTCTCGTACACCGTCGGCCGGGTGCCGACGTTGGTCACGCAGTCGAAGGTCGCCGGGTAGCTGGGGAAGAAGACCCGCGAAACGTAGACGCCGTCGGCCGGCAGCAGCTTGTTGTCCGACACGATGTTGATGGTCGGCCAGCCCAGCTTCTGCCCCATCCGGTCGCCACGGGCGATGGCGCCCGTGATCGAGTACGGCCGGCCCAGCAGCTCCGCCGCCTCGGCCACGTTCCCCTCGGCGATCGCCCGCCGGATGCGGGTGCTGGAGATCCGCTCCCCCGCGTGGACGACCTCGTCCACCCCGTGAGCGGCGAAGCCGAGCTCCTTGCCCATCTCCTGCAACAGGTCCAGATTCCCTGCGCGTCCCTGGCCGAACTGGAACCCCCGGCCCACGTAGATCTCGCGCAGGCGGAGCTTCTCGTGGAGAAAGCCGGAGCACGAAAGAACGGGCGGGCACCCGCGCCAGCTCGGGGGTGAAGCGGACGGCGAGCATGTGGGTGACCCCCGCCTCGGCGAGGAGCGTCTCCTTCTGCTTTGGCGTGGTCAAGGAGACCGGCGTGCGCTCGGGAGCGAGGACGGACAGGGGATGGGGATCGAAGGTGATGACGACGGCCGGAACGCGCAGCTCTTCCGCCCGCGCCACGACCTGGCCGAGGATGGCCCGCTGGCCCCGGTGGACGCCGTCGAAGTTGCCGATCGTGGCAATGCCACCGCGCGGCAGATCGCTGCTGTTGAACGCGTCCTGAACGACGTGCATGGGAGGGGATGCTATCAGCCGGGAAACGATCAGGCGAGAACGCCGTCAGACGAGAAGGCCGGCCGGCTCCATGGAGCTGGCCGGGATGACGAGCGCCGCGTCCTGGGGACGGGCGGCGCCCACGATGTGCCCCACCACGTCGTTGGCGTAGGCCTCGGTGATCACCACCTGGGCGAGCGTGCCCGCCGGTGCCGAGCCGTCGTTGATCAGCACCCGCCCGTCGATCTCGGGAGCCATTCCATGGTGGCGCCCCTGGAGCAGGTGCTCGGACTCCTCGCACACCCCTTCGACGAGCACCGTCATCTGCCGCCCCACCAGCCGTCGGCGCTGTTCGATGGCGATCGGCCTCTGGGCTTCCAGAACCTGGCGCAACCGGCGGCGCTGAGTGTGCTTCGGCACCCGCCCGCCGAGCTCGGCGCCGGGCGTGTCCTGCTCCGGGCTGTAGGCGAAGGCGCCCAGGTGGTCGAAGCGGGCCTGCTCCACGAAGGAGACGAGGTCGCGGAAGTGCTCCTCGGTCTCTCCCGGGAAGCCCACGATGAAGGTGGAGCGCAGGAAGACGTCCGGCGCCAGCTCGCGAGCCCGTTCCAGCAGCCGCAGGTAGCGCTTGGCATCACCCCCCCGCCGCATGGCCGTGAGCACGTCGCCATGGCTGTGCTGAAGCGGCATGTCCAGATAGGAGCAGAAGCGCTCCTCGGTTCCCATCAGGCGCAGAAGATCCTCGTCCAGCGTCGTGGGATAGGCGTAGAGGAAACGGATCCAGGGGATCGACGTCTCCGCCAGCAGCGCCTCCACCAGCCGCACGAGGCCGTGGCGGCGCATCCCCAGATCCTCGCCATAGCGGGTGGTGTCCTGGGCGATGAGGTTGAGCTCGGTGATACCCGCCTCTTCGAGCTGCCGGGCTTCCATCACCAGGCTCTCGATGGTGCGGCTGCGGAACCGGCCGCGCCAGATGGGGATCGCACAGAAAGTACAGGGGTTGTTGCACCCCTCGGCCACCTTGAGGTACGCGTGCCCCCGGGTGGTGAGCAGGCGGGGCGCCGTGTGGTCGAACACCATGTGGGAAGGCGCCGGCAGGGGCGGACCGCCGCCGAGCTGCACGACCTGGCCCACGTCCCGGAGCTGGTCCAGGCCCACGAAGCCGTCGATCTCGGGGATCTCTTTCGCGAGCTGGTCGCCGAAGCGGTTGACCATGCAGCCGGCCACGAGCACCCGCTCGACGCCCTTGCCCTTGCGGCCAATCACTTCCAGAATGGTATCGATGGACTCCTGCTGCGCCTCCTCGATGAAGGCGCAGGTGTTGACCACCACCGTCTCGGCCGTCTCGAGGTCGTTGACCACGTCGTAGCCACGCCGCGCCAGCTCGCCCAGCATGATCTCGCTGTCGACCAGGTTTTTCGGACAGCCGAGGCTGATCATGCCCACGCGGGGGCGGCGGACCGGTTCTGACATAGGCGGGCGAGTGTAGCAGATGGGGCGGACGCCCCCATTCCCTACAACTGTTGTCCGTCCTTGTTCGCCCTTGGTGTCCTTGGCGTCCTTGGCGGCCTTGGCTCGCATCGGTTTGAGGCCGAAGGCTTCAGGAGACCAGCCAATACCCGCCGATCACGATCGCCGCCGCCGAGAAGCACGCAAGGAGAGCTTGGTAGGCCCGGGTCCCCCGGGCCGTGACGCGGTTAGCGACCAGCCCGAAGGCGGAGGAGAACGCCGTCATGCCGGCCACGGCTCCCAGGCCGAAGCCCACGACGTAGGCGAGGGAGGCCCACCGCGAGGGCAGCGCCAGGGCTGGCAGCAGACCCAGGATGTGCGAGCTGCCGGCAAGGCCGTGAAGGCTGCCGATCCACAATGCCGCGCGGCCGGGCCTAGGATGGGGCGAGTTTTCAGGATGGACGTGAGGGAGTTGAGCGACGAAGGCTCGCCGCAGGCCCCAGAGCCCCACTCCGATGAGCACCGCGCCCACCAGCCGCTCGCTCCAGGAGGAGAGGCTCTCGACGGGCAGGATCCCCCGCAACGCCAGGGCCAGCAGGCCCACCGCCCACACGCCGAGGCTGTGGCCGACTCCCCAGAAGAACCCCGTCCGCCACCGCCGCCGCGGCTCGCTGATCACCAGCGGCGCCACCGCCGACAGGTGGTCCGGCCCCGAGAGGGCGTGAACGAGCCCCGCGAGGAGGCCCGCCAAGGCGGCGAGGAGGACCGGCATCGAACCCATAGACGAAAACTCTAGCAGGTTGCCTGTACGCCGGGGCCGGTCGGAAGGGCGGGGGCGAGGCCCTGCCGCCCCATCTCACGGGCGACGAAAGGGCTCCATTTCCTGAGCAGGTCGAGCGAGAGCTCGTTCCTCAAATAAACGTCGTAGGCATTTGCCCGAGCCTGGAGGCATTCGTTGTCGTTGAGGCCTAGCCGGTCGATCGTCTCCTGCACGCGCCTCCGTGGCTCCTCGGCGAGGCCTGGATTGGGTAGAACCTGGAGAAAGGAGAGATCCAGGACGAACCAGCTGTCCTCGACTTCGAACGGATCCAGAACGTCCTCGAATTGCCTCTTCCGGGCATTCATCAATGAGCACGCCAATCTGTAGTTCGACCACTCGTACAGCAAGTCAGGACGCCTCGATCCTGGAACGAAATGGTCCACCGTGCGCGCTCCCGACCCCTTCGGAATGAAGACGCAGAGATAGGAACAGATCCCCTCATAGGCCTCCCAGAGTTGATGCAGGCACTCCTTACGCCAGAGAGGGGGATTCCGAGGAGGGTTCTGCCGCTGGGCGCGGAGCCCCAGCTGACGGACCTTCTCGTCGAAGTCAGGTGGCTCGGGTTTCGGCTGGACGCGGATCACGGCTCGATGCCTGCCGCCTTGGCCTGGACTAGCCACCGGGTCCAGAAGGGATCGGTGTCCTTGAGAACGTCGCGGAGCTGATGATGGATCTGACGCCTCTCTTCGAGGGAAAGCCCCGGCTGTCTCATGGCCTCCTTCGCGCGCTGGATGGCTGTCTCGGCAGGCAGGGAGCGCGCCTCGCCCATATCGAACACGTCGGAGGTGAGCCAGGAGCAGGCGTCACCGCGACGCCGCCAGTCCTTCCGAGCCACCTCGACATTGCCTCCGTTGAGATCGAACGTGAACAAGGCATCCTGCTTCTCATCGAAGAGGGGCTCTGCGGAGGCCAGGACCAAGGGCGCGTGCGTGGTCAAAAAGACTTGAACGCTAACGTCTTTCTGTAGCCGGTCAGCTACTTTCAATAGAGCGGGCAGAATAAGACGTTGCCACTTTGGATGAAGGTGGGATTCGACCTCGTCGATCAGGAAAACGATGTTGGCTGCAGTGGGCTGCCGACGAAGCTTCGCAGCCTGTAGATGCTCTTGCCATGCCCAGACTAGAAGGTAGGCGAGGCTGAGCACCCGCTTCATCCCCGCAGAAGCGAAGATTAACGGGACCCTCCCGTAAGGCATGTCCAGCGTCGGGTGGTCTCTAACGTCATCCAAGCTCACTCGAACCGGACTCCCTGGTCTCAGGGTTTCTTCTTCGGGAGATAAAACCTCAAGCACTTCTCGGAGTTGCTGAAAAGACTCCTTCTCCTGGCTCTGCCAAGCGACCCAATCGCGGATTAGGCCTTCACAAAGCATGCGCCCGTTATCGGATAGGCCATCCCAGAGAGAAGCGGGCGAAAAATTGTAGGCCCAGTAGGAAAAAAGTGTTCGGAAGGTAGATGAACCCCAGGGCCGGTGGGTATTCCGAGCAGAGTCCCAGATCGAGAAGCTCCCATCTACCCGGGCATAAAGAATCAAACTGGGGAGAGGGGCTAAACGGTTCGCGGGCTCTGGCCATTTACCTTCCTCGAAGTTGTAGGAGCCCTGACCAGTGCATTGGAGGCAATAGCGCCGCCTGAAGAGGCCCTGCGTCCCAAGAACTCATACTCGATCTCGGGCGCAATGCCCGTCTCTTCGCGTGGCCAAGCTGGCTGCCCTGACCAGGTCTTGGTCAGGGCCCACCATGCGATGTCCAGGACGAAGCTCTTCCCCAGGCCGTTGTCGCCTGTAAGCAGGTTCAGGCGTGGGGCGAGATCCAGGCTCAGCTCAGGGGCAGGCCCCACACCTTTGAGATGAAGGCTTCGTAGCATTGCGGTGGTTCCTCCGGGATCGATCCCTGGCGACCCTATCCTACTCGCACCCCTGGTGGATGGAGGACGCTCCTACACCTCCGCGCGGAGCTTTTCCTTCTCCATCTGGGCGGCGATGAGGCTCGCGTAGACGCCGCCCAAGGCGAGGAGCTCGTCGTGGCGTCCCTGCTCGACGACGCGCCCCTGGTCCATCACCAGAATCAGGTCGGCGTCGCGGATGGTGCTCAGGCGGTGGGCGATGACGATGCGGGTGGTGCGCAGGGCGGCCAGCTCGTGCTGGATGGCGCGCTCGGTCTTGGTGTCGAGGGCGCTGGTGGCCTCGTCGAGAAGCAGGATGGCCGGCCGGTGGACCAGGGCGCGGGCGAGAGCCAGGCGCTGGCGCTGGCCGCCGGAGAGCGAGGCGCCGCCGTCGGCCATGATGGTCTCGTAGCCCATGGGCATGACGATGACGTCGTCGTGGATGTGGGCGAGCTTCGCGGCCTCCACCGCCCGCGACAGCGGCAGCGTGGGGTCCGAGAGTGTGATGTTGGCCCGGATGCTGGTGCCGAAGAGGTAGGGGTGCTGGGGCACGATCCCCACCTGGCGGCGCACGGAGCGCAGCTCGAGCTCGTTCAAGTCCAGGCCGTCGAAGAGGATGCGCCCCTCGGTCGGCTGATAGAGCCCCACGAGCAGGCTCGCGAGCGTGGACTTGCCCGCGCCCGAGCGGCCGACCAGGGCCACGAAGCGGCCGGGCGGGATCTCCACCGTGACCTCTTCCGCGGCCAGGGGCGCCTGCGGGCCGTAGCGGAAGCTCACGCCCTCCAGCTTGATCCCCCCCTTGAGGCGCGGCGCCGGCTTGACGGCCGCGGGATCCTGCTCGCGCGGGGTCTCCAGCACGTCCTCCAGCCGGTCCATGTAGCTGCCCAGGAGCTGGAACTGGAAGGCGGTGGTGATGAGCGTGGAAAGCGGCGTCAGGAAGCCCGCCGCCAAGGCGTTCATGGCAAGCATGGTGCCCAGCGTGAGGTGCCCCTGAAGCACCTGGACCGCGCCCCAGACCAGCACCACCAGGGGCGAGGCCGTGGCAAGGCCCGAGAGGGTGGAGTCCACGAACGCCTGCAACCGCCCGCGCGCCAGGGAAACGTTGAGCACGTCCACGTAGAGGTGCGACCACTGCTCCACCGACCGGTGCTCGGCACCGGCCGCCTTCAAGGTCTCGATGCCGGCCAGCAGGTTCACCTGGTAGCTCTGGGAGCGGGCCTCCGTCTGGAGGGAGCGCGACATCAGATCCTTGGTCTTCTTGCGGGTGAAGAGGAAGAGGCCGATGCGGATGGCGCCGAGGCCCAGGACCAGCACGCCCATCGACGGGCTCGCCACGAAGAGCAGGATCAGGTAGAGCGTCACCATCAAACCGTCGAGCATGCCCGACAGGGCGCCCGAGGTGAGGATCTCGCGCACGGTGGAGTTGCTCCCCATGCGCATGATGAGGTCGCCCGCCGAGCGCTGCTGGAAGAAGGAGTACGGCAGGTCCACCAGGTGGTCGAGGAAGTCGAGGGTCATCCGCGCGTCGAGGTGGGTGCGCAGGTAGAGCAGCAGGAACGAGCGCAAGAGCGACGAGAGGAAGTTGAAGCCCACGATGACGGCGAGGCCCGCCGCCAGGATGCCCAGGAGCTGGAGGTCGCCGCGCGGGATCACCCGGTCCACCAGCACGCCCATCATCAGCGGCACGGCCAGCGCGAAGAGCTGCACCATGGCCGAGGTCATGACGATCCGCCGAAGGACGTCCCAGTGGTCGCGCAGGATGCGGAGGAACCGGCCCCACCGGCGCCCCTCCCCTTCCTGGGGCTCGAAGTCTTCGCTGGGCTCAAAGGAAAGGGCCACGCCGGTGAAGGAGCGGCCCAGCTCTTCGCGGCTGACGATCCGGCGGCCGCCCGCGGGATCGACGATCTCGGCGCCGCCTTCCGGCGTCTGCCGCTCGAAGACGAGGAAATGGTTGAACTGCCAGTGGAGGATCGACCCCGGCTGCAGGTACTTCAGATCCTCCACTTCCTCGACCTTGACCCCGCGCCCCCGCAGGCCGAACACCCGGGCCGCCGAGAGGATGGAGAGCGCATCCGCGCCGTCGCGGCCGTAGCCCGTGATCTTGCGCACGTCGTCCAACCGCATGTGCTTGCCGTGGTAGGCGAGCACCATGGTCAGGCTGGCGGCGCCGCAGTCGCTCGCCGTGACCTGCTGGATGAAGGGCACCCGCCGGTTGCGGCCGTGGAAGGCGATCTTCTGGAGCGCCGGGAACCGCTCGTGGAGCGGTTTCTGGGGCGGAGCCTCCGGCGGCCGTTCGGACGTTTCAGGCCTTTCAGGCATCACCGGCCTCCCGCGGCTCGAAAATCGCCTTGAGCGCCGGCACCAGGGCCACCACCACGCGCTCGGAACGCACGCGCACCTCGGCCTTGCCCCACATGCCGTCGTGGTAGCGGCGCAGGTGCCCCTCGGACTCGAAGGTGTCGGAGGTCAGGTGCGCCTCCACCCTCACCACGGGGCCGGTGATCTCCACGCCGCCGGCCACGTCCTCCCCCAGGTAGCGCTGCGCCTCCTCCGGGCCCACGACCTCGTCGCCCACCGCGTCCACCACCAGGTGCTGGTAGGCGTAGCGGTAGCCTTGAAGCTCCAGGCGCAGCGGCATGCCCGGTTTGAGAAGCGGCCGGAACTCGCCCGGCAGCAGCGCCACGACCTGGGGGCGGCTGCCGGCTCCACCCGTCCCACGGGCGAGCGACAGCAGCGTCTGCCCGGGCAGGATGCGCTGCCCCACCCGCACCCGCAGGTCGCCCACCACGCCGGCCGTGGGCGCCCGTCACCTCGCGCTCGGAGACGTTGGACTTGGCAAGCTCCCGCTGGGCGCGGAGCGAGAGCAGCGCCTGCTCGGCGCCCGCGTCCGACGGGTCGCGCAGCCGGTTGACGAGCTGAAGCTCCATCTCGCGGTCGATCCGCGCCAGCTCCGCCGCCTCACGGGCGCCGTAGAAGCGCACCAGCAGGTCGCCGGCCGCCACTTTCTGGCCGGCCGCCACGGTGATCTGGCTCACCGTGCCGTCCGCCGTGGCCGTCAGGTCCGACCGGCCGGCCAGGCGCACCACGGCGGGTCCCGAGGCGTACTCCCGCACTTTGGCGAGCACGCTGAAGAGGATCCCCGCCACCAGCGCCGCCAGCAACAGCCGGTAGGTCCAGCGCATCCAGCCGGGATCGACGCGCAGCACGTCCCCTTCGCTGCGCAGGCCGACCTGGTGGTATTCGACCGCCTCCTCGCGGAACAGGGCCGCGGCCGGCAAGCCGTTGTTGTCCCCCTCGGCCAGCCCGAGCTGGGCAAAGGCCGCGGCCGACTGCTCGGCCAGCAGGGTCAGGGCCTGGAGATCCTCCTCCGAGAACGGCGCCTCCGCCGCCGTGCGGACGCCAGCCAGCACGGCCAGCACGCGGCCGTCCGGGCTCGGCACGGGCACGGCCAGGAAGCGCTCATCCCCCTGGCTCTTGGGATCGTCGGCGTCGCGGTCGAAACGGGGGTCGGAGCCCAGGTGGTCGAGCACCAGGGGCTTGCCCGTGCGCAGCACGAAGCTCACCAGCCCCACGGCGGCCGTCTCGCGCCGCTCCTCGTCCACGTCCGCGTCGCGCGGCGGCTCCCACAGGGTGTCCGTGTTCCGGTCGTAGAGCAGGCAGTAGCCGCGGTCCGCCCGGGCCAGCTCTTCCACCCCCTCGGCCGCCGCCCGCGCAACGCCCGTGGGCTGGCGCTGGGTGGCGATGGCCTGGGTGGCGGCGAAGACCCGGCGCGCGAAGGACGAGCGGCGCCGCTCCCCTTCGTCTTCCCGGGGGGCCGTGGAGCGCCAGCGCACCGTGGCGCTGCGCAGCAAGGCGATGAGGTCCCCCGCCGGCACCGGCTCCTGGCTGAGATAGAACACACGGTCGCGGTCGATCAGCTCCTGGAACAGCGAAGGGTCGGGGCCGCCGGCCAGCACGAGGTTCACCCGCCGCTGATTGCCGGCACCGCCAATACCGCCGGTACCTTCAGGAGTCCCGTCGGCCTCCTCGATCAGCCGCAGGGCCCGTTCGCCCGAAACGCCCGCGCCCAGGGCCAGCACGGCCACGGGCTGCGCCGCGAGAAGCCGCAGGGACTCCTCCGATGAATCGGCCACGAGGAAACGGAACTCTTCCCCCAGAAGGCGCAGGCACGCCTCCACGGTCCCGGAGTCGAGACCGGCCAACAGGGCGATGGGGGTTGAATCCTGGATGACCATTCCTCCTATCGAGCCGCCAGCGTGTAAACCGCCGTCTTGGGATTGTACGCCTTCCAATCGAACCAGTAATCCTTCAGCACGTACACCTTGCCGAGCTTCTTCCCCGCGAGCGGACCGGCAAGGGCCTCGCCGGCGAAGCTCCATTCGCTCCCCGTCCCGGCGTCGACGAGCGTCAGGGGCGAGGCTCCGGGTTTCTGGAACAGGTGGATCTCCACCCCATCCACCATCCTCTGGAACGCCCGAACCGACCGCCCGTCCTCACCTACTACGAGAATTATGGGCACGCCGCCCACGCTGTCCTCGACCGGACTCTGCTTCCGGAGCGCCGGCAAGGGGTACGCCTTCGCATGGCCTCCGAGGGTCACGCCCAGCACCACCTCGCGGGGCCCCAGCGGCTCACCCTTGCCGATAGGAGTCACCACGGGCAGACGGGCTGTCTCCTCTTCCCAGTTCTCGGAGAACTTCTTCCAGGGAGCGCTGTCGTCCGGCTTCAACACTCTGCCACGAGGATTCTCCCGCTTCCACTCCGCGAAGGAGATTTCGTCGTGGAAGACGAGCTCCAGCCGCCGGCCTTTCAAGGGGCCGTGCAAGGCCTCGCCCGTCACCTGCTGCCACCAGGACCCCGTCTGATCGTCCTGCATCAGGAAGTTCTGGTTGTTGATCCCTGCCAGGTGGAAGGTCAGCTTCCGCCCGTCCAGCTCCGCGCTCCACACCAGACCGGTGTGACAGAGCGTTCAGTAGGTGGCGACGACGGGAACCCCGCCGACGGTATCCTCCACGACGTGATGGTAGGAGATCTGGCGCACCGGGAACGCCGCCGAGTCGCCGTTCAGGGTCACGGCCAGCACCGGGTCCGTATCCTCCACCCAATCAGCCGCCGCCGCGGGCACGAAAGCGGTCGTGCCCATCGGGGCGAACATCTTCTCGAAGATGTTCAGCCGGGAGAACACCGCCGCGGCGCCGAGCGGCACGAGCGCCAGCACAACCAGCGCACGGCTCCACCAGCGTCCTCCGCGCCACATCCGGATCGATAGCACCAGCCCGGCCAGCAGGATCAGGAGGGTGCCCACGGGAGCCCAGCGCCGTAGCGCGAAGGCAACGGCGATCCCGTCCGGCGTCTGGGGCACGAACGGCCGGATCAGCCAGATCGGCACGGCCAGCAGGGCCGCCGCCACGACGATCAGGAGGAAAAGCAGGATTCCGGCGAGCCAGCGCCGGGGACGGGGGAGAGAAGGGTCTCTTTGCATGAATGATCTCCTGGTCGCGATGATACCCTTTCGTCCATGTCATTCCGGTCTCGCTTGCCGCTGATCGCCCTCGCCCTGCTCGCCGCGGCGGGCTGCGGTCGCAGGGAAGCCGCGGAGGCGGTCCCGTCGCCCGCTCCGCCGGCCGCCCCCCCTGTGAGGTCAGCCTCCCTGCCTCAGCCTTCGGCCCCCCCCTTGGAGCGCGAAGGCTGGCTGGGTGTCGTGGTGACGCGCGAATCGGTGGACGTGACGGCGGAATCCCAGGGGCGGTTGCAGGCGGTGCACGTGGCGATCGGCGACCGGGTCAGCCGGGGCGCCGCCATCGCGACGCTCGACACCAGCCTGGCCCAGCAGGATCTGGACATCGCCCGCTCGTCCCTGCGCGGGGCCGAGGCCGACGAGCAGCGAGCCTCCGACGAGATGGCCGAGGCCAAGGCCCGTAACGACCGGCGGCAGGCAAACCCCGACTTCTTCTCCAAGGAAGACTTGGCGGAGGCCTCGTTGCAGGCCAAGACGGCCTCTTCCGCCCTGGAAGCCGCGCGCTCCCGCGTGGCCGAGGCCCGGGGCCGGGTGCGCCAGCTCGAGACCTCCCTCTCCCGCAACCAGGTCCGCGCCCCATTCGACGGCCGGGTGGCCGAGCGCTTCGTAGACCCCGGCGCCCTGGTGGGTCCGGGCACACCCCTCGTGCGACTGATCAGCGCGGGAGACCTGCTGGTAAGGGCCGCCGTCCCTCCGGAGGAAGCCCGCCGCCTGACCGTGGGAACGCCCGTCGTCTCCACCGTCCGCTCCCTGAGCCTCGCCGTCCCAGGCACCATCCAGCGCATCGCCCCCGAGGTGGACGCCGCTTCACAAATGGTGCTGATCGAGGTGCACCTCGCCCCAACGCCCGAGATGGCGAGCCGGCTGCAGACGGGGCTGGTGGTGGACGTGGGGGTTGGGAAAGGCTGACCTCACCCCAACCCCTCTCCTAAAGGAGAGGGGCTTTAAGATTGCCTGCCTTGCTTGTCTCTCCCTCTCCTTTAGGAGAGGGAGCCGGAGGGTGAGGTCCTACGCCGACAGGCTGCGCAGCATCGGCCGCTCGGCGCCTTCCATCTCGACGTGCGAGACGTCGACGCTCTCCAGAATCTGCTCCATGAAGAAGTAGCGCAGCGGGGCCTCGTGGACTTCCGGCTTCTTCCATTCGCCGAAGAGGTCTTCCAGGAGGTGGAGCTCCCGAGACGAGCTGGCGGCCGTACCAGCGGCGGATCACCGGGTGCAGGAAGACGCTGTCGTCCGCCTTGGCGACTTCCGGCTTGCGCACCATGCTGAACGGGTCGCCTTCGACTTTGCCGAACTCCAGCGTGATCGTGTAGTAGTGGCTGCTGTCGCCGATCTCGCTCTGCTGCACGTAGGCGAGCGGCATCTCCTCGTAATAGGTGGCGCAGTCCCAGTCCTGGTCGACCACGATCACGTCGTGGAGGAAACCGAACTGCTGCCAGAGAGCCGAGCTGCGGTTGAGGCGCTCCAGGGTGGCTTCGAGCAGTCCCTCGGGAGTGGCCTCGATCTCCCGCGCCGGCCAGTCCGTTCCGTGGTGCTTCTTCTCGAACATCCGGGAGAGGGCCCGCACGTTGTAGCGGAAGCCGTGGATGAAGCCGGAGGTCGTCTTCTTGAAGTCGCTGGCCTGCATGATGGTGCCGGCGAAGTAGAGGCCCGGCACGTTGACGGACTCCCACTCGGCCGTCTGCGCCGGGAAGCGGTCGCTGATGGCGAGGATCGGCCGGCACTCCGGGGCGAAGATCGAGTTGTCGAAACGGAAGCCGGTGCAGACGATCACGCGGTCGTAGGCGAGCACCTCGGTCTCGCCGCTCGCGTGGCTGTAGCGGACGGAGACGGCGAGCTGGTTGTCACGCCGCTCGATGCGCTCCACCGTGCAGTCGAGAACCGCGTTCTGGGACTTCAACTGGTAGGTGTCGAGGAAGTTGTTGTTGACCGCCCGCAGGTGCCCGACGTAGTGGGTCTTCCAGGCCATCTGGACCGGATGGGGACTGGCCACGTGGATCAGGGCCGTGGTGGAGATCAGGTTGTCCGCCGTCTCGAACGCCGAGTTCCCCTTGCCCACGATCAGGACGCGCTGATTGGCGAAGTCCTCCGGATCGACCGACACGTCCACGTAGTTCTCCGCCAGCTCGATGCCCGGGATCGGCGGCACGTAGGGCTTGCCGGCTCCGGTGGCCACGATCAGGTACCGGCTGGTGAAGACGGTGCCGTCCTCGGCGGTCAGCCGGAACCGGTGGGCCTGCGGCTTCTCGATGCGCAGGACGCGGGTGCCGAAGCGCACGTGGAGCCCGTGGAACTGTGCGTAGTCCGTCAGATACCGCACCAGGTCGTCGGCGGGCGGGAAGTAGCGGTGGCTGTAGTCGCGGAACCGCAGCCCGCCGTTCTCCTCCTCGGAGAGCAGCGAGTTCCAGTCGAACCGGAGGTTGACCTCCGCGTCGTCGGTGCCCGTGTAGACCTTGTTGCTGGAGATCAGGGTACGGTGGCGTGGGAACGTCTTGAAGAACTGGCCGGGAGTGTCACCGGCTTCGAGGATCAGGTAGCTGTGGCCCGCGCGGGACAGGTGGTGGCCCATCTGCAAACCCGCCGGTCCGGCCCCCAGGATGAGGTACTCGCAGGTGACCTCCCCTCCAAAGCTCACGCCATGGTCCATCTCGTTCTCCCCCCATAAGATATTGCCGCTACAAACCGGCCGCGGCAGAAAGCAAATCAAGTACTTCGTCCCTAATAGTGGCGGCGGGACGGGAAAGCGGGACACCCCCCGGAAAATTTGTCACCGGCCCCTGGCAAGGAATGTCACCCAAGGAGTGTCACCTGGGCACGTTTCCCAGGCCTGCGCCGAGCGCCCCTCCTCCAGGAGGTGGGCCACCATGGCGGCCCGCGAGCAGACGCCGAGCTTGGCGAAGATCCGGCGCAGGTGGGTGGAGACCGTCCAGGAGCTGATCTCCAGAACCCGTGCGATCATCTTGTTCGGGTAGCCCTTGGCCACCATGCGGGCGATCTCCCGCTCGCGGGGGCTCAAGGCCACGTCAGCCCGGTCCGGATCCTGGAGCCGCCGGACAAGGACGCAGCGGACCCCATCCACATGCTCGCGCCGCAATACCCGGACGTCCCCATCGTCGTGGCTAACCTGGGAAGCTTCTGGGACGACTGGCGCGCCCAGCAGCAGATGGTGGATATCCTCGCCCGCTACCCCAACGTCTACTCCGATACCTCGGGCGTGCGCCGCTTCGACTACCTCGTCGAAGCCATCCGCAAAGCCGGCCCGCACAAGCTCCTCTTCGGTACCGACGGCCCCTGGCTCCACCCCGGACTGGAGCGTCGAGAAGATCCGGCTTCTCCGCCTCGCGCCGGAGCAGGAGGCGAAGGCTTTGGGGAGGAATGCGTTGCGGCTGATGGGACGGCGAGCCGTCCAGTTCGGCGATCGGACTCCAACCGTTTCATCCCGAGGGGTTCCGCTACGGTCGACCTGAAGATGCCGAGGAGCTTCTCTTTTTCGTTCTCCCCCCTCTTCCCTCAAAAGATTCGGTAACCCAATCGGAGCTACCGGCCTCTTGGCCTCTTGACGAGCACCGCCCGTCGTGCAATCTTATTGAAATTCTAAATGTACTATGATTTCGGGAGAGGGTGGAGGACAAACGGACAGGAGGTATCGTCATGCGAAGCTTCGCCATGTTCCTGACCACTGCGTGTCTCACAACCTTGATGGCGGCGAACCCCGGTGCCGCCAGACGCCCGGAGAGCCTTGAGGACACCGCTCGCCCGGCGCGTCTCTATACGGTCGACAAAACCGTGCGGGCGCCTGTGGCGAGCCACCTCGAAGCACCGGACGCTGTCGAGGAATTCACGATCGAGGTCGACCCCGAGAGCGTTGCGTCGAACCCTCCGGCCTTCACGATCGATCTCCCCGCCCTTTCGATTTCCTTGGAAGCCGTTCGCACCCGCTTCGTCGTCTACGGGCCGGACTGGAAGAGCTGGATCGGTACCCTGCGCCACGCGGGGACCGAAGGCGAAGGCACGGGCTATATCCACCTGGGCTACCATGGGAAACAGCTCACTGCCGTGATCGAATTCGAAGGGGAGCGTTACCGGATCGTGGGTGGATTTGAGGGCTCGCACTACCTGGTCCGGCTCTCCGACGAGCTCGGCGTGACACCGTGTGGGCTCAACGGTCTGCCCGGTGGCGACCGGCCTCAGCCTTCGAGGAACGCGAAGCTCAGGGAAGGGCTCGAGCTGACTCCCAAAGTCGCCACGAGAGTCGACGTCCTCGCCGTTTACCCCAAGGCGTACTTCGCGTACGGTCCCGCCTCGGAGGCCGGGGTTTTTAACTTCATCCAGGATTCGATCTCCCTCGCGAACGACATCTTCGTCAACAGCCAGGTGAACGCTTACTACAACCTGGTCGGTATCGTGCCGATCACCGGTGCCCAGCCGCCGTCGACCGGAACCACCGACGCCCTCACCTGGCTGAACGGCCAGCCCACGGAGGTCGCCAACCTCCGCAACGCCTTCGGCGCCGACATCGTCACGATTTTCATCCCCTTCATCTGGAAGCTCCAATGGCGTTTGCGGGGTCGCCAATCTGCCCCGGAACAACAACACGTTCGAGACCGCCACCGGTGTGAAGAACGAGCCCATGGGAGACCGCGCCTTCACTGCCAACCGCGACGGCTGCGGACTCGGCGACTTCACACTTGCCCACGAAATCGGTCACAACTATGCCATGTACCACGACGACGTAGCCGTGGCCAAGATCAATACGGTTGGGCTCTTCTCCTACGGCCGTGGCCACATCCTGACCTCGCTGAACAAGGCCACGGTCATGGGGTGCTACTGCTTGAGCGGCTGCACCGGCGGGAGCAACGCCGTGTGCAACCGGATCCCGCACTTCTCAGATCCCAACATCCTCTATCAAGGAGTCCCTACGGGTACGACCTCCACGGCCGACCCTCCGGGACGCAACAACGCCTCCGTGGCTCGAACCCAGACCGTAAGCTATGCCGGCTTCCGGGCGCAGAGCACGAATACACCGCCCACCGCCAACTTCACCGTCTCGTGCACCGGCCGGACCTGTACCTTCAACGCCAGCTCCTCGACGGATAACGCGGCGATCCCCACCAATGGATACTGGTGGGACTTCGGTGACGGCACCACCGGCACGGGAAAGATCATCAACCATACCTACAGCTTTGGCACCTTCTTCTGGGTCCATCTCGTCGTCAGAGACAGCGGCGGCCAGACGGACGTGACGTTGAATTCGGCCAGTCCCCAGTAACTCTTACGCTCAGCGCGGCTCTCCCCTGCCATCGTGCCCGGGGAGAGCCGCGGCATCGCTCAGCCAATCCCCTTGCAGCCGTCCGAGTAGGATAGAATCGTGGCCAATCTCTAGAGAGGAGCCCCGCATGCCTTTTGGAAGCTTGTGGCTGCCCGTCATCGTTTCCGCCGCCGCGGTGTGGATCGTGAGCGCCGTCCTCCACATGGTCCTCAAATATCACCAGAGCGATTACAAACCGCTCGGCGACGAAGCCTCCGTCGGCCAGGCTTTGCGCAAAGCGGCAACGGCACCCGGGGTTTACATGATCCCTTACTGCACGCATTCCCAGATGAAGGACCCGGCCGTCCAAAAGAAGTTCGTGGACGGGCCCGTGGCGATGATCACGGTGATGCGCAGCGGCGCTCCCGCCATGGGGAAGTACCTGCTCCAATGGCTCGGGTTCTGCTTCCTGGTGAGCTTCGTCACGGGCTACGTGGCCCGCCACACCCTCTCCCCGGACACGGATCTGCTGGAGGTCCTGCGCATCACGACGACCACCGCGTTCCTGGCCTACGGCTTCGGCTCCATCCAGGACTCGATCTGGAAAGCGATCCCCTGGAGCAACTCGCTCAAGGGAATCGCCGATGCCGCCGTCTACGCCGTGGTGACCGGCTTGGTGTTCCGGTTCCTCTGGCCCTGACAAGCCGGGTTCGAGCGGGTCTACGCAGCGGATCCTTTTGGCAATCGGATTGAATTGTTCCAGCATGCGGCGCCTGCGTGAACGCAACGAATGGAAGCTCTTCGCCGCCCTGGCGAAGGCGGACCGCGCCCTGGCCGGCGTCTGGTGGACGCTGCTCGTGCTGCGGGGGCTCCTGCCCGCCCTGTTCGGCATCGCCATGGGTGTCCTGGTGGCCGCCGTGCAGCAGGGCACCGGGCTCGCGTCTCCACTCGCCTTCGCCGGGATCGTGTTCGTCCTGCTCCAGGTTCTCACCCCGATCCACCAGGCGGTGAGCGTCGAACCTTGGCGACCGCACCGCGGCCTGGCTCTACGACCGCCTGGTCGCGGCTTGCATTCGCCCGCCCGGCATGGGGCATCTCGAAGATCCCAAGCTCACGAGCGACCTCACGGTGGCCCGCGATTTCGACCTCGGCATGACCGGGCCGCCGCTTTCGATCTCGATGGACTTCATCGCCGGGGGCCTGGTCCAGATGATCGCCGGCCTCTCGTTCGCCGTGGTGCTCGCGGGGTATCGAGGGTGGGCGGCTCTCCTCCTCGCAGGCGCGTGGCTCGCGACGCACTGGCTGCTGCGGGAGAGCGCGGTGTGGCACGACCGTAACACCGAGGTGGTGCGGGCGGCGCAGCGCGACGCCGACTACGCCTACCGGCTCGCCGTCGATCCGCCGGCCGCCAAGGAGCTGCGCCTGTTCGGCCTCGCCGGCTGGGTCCTCGACCGGTTCATAGAGCGCCGCACCCGCCTGCACGAGCTCCAATACGAGGCCACGCGCCTGCGCGAAAAACCCTTGCTGTGGAGCCTGTTGATCGTGACCGGTGCCAACGTCCTGGTGTTCTGGTCGCTCGCCGGCGCCGCCGCCGCCGGCCGGATCGAGCTGGGTGCCCTGGTGATCTATGCGCAGAGCGCGGTGGGCGCGTCGATGATCGCGTTCGGCGGCCTCAACTGGGCTCTCGACGGCTCCGCGGCGCCGGTGGCCGCGGTGCTGCGCCTCGAGCCTGCCATGGCGGCCGGCGGTGCGCTCCCCTCCGGCACCCGCGAGCCCGCGGGCCAGCCCGCCCGCGAGATCCGCTTCCGCGACGTCACCTTCGCCTACCCTTCCGGCGGCTCCTCGCCGGTGCTCGAAGGTTTCGACCTCACCATCCCCGCGGGATCGTCGCTCGCCATCGTGGGCCAGAACGGCGCCGGCAAGACCACGCTCGCCAAGCTGCTCTGCCGGCTCTACGATCCGCAATCCGGAGCGATCGAAATCGACGGCACCGACCTGCGCGAATTCGATCTCGAAGCGTGGCGGCAACGCATCACCGCCGTCTTCCAGGACTTCATCCGCTTCGAGCTGCCGCTACGCGATAATGTAGCTCTTCAAAAGGTTTCTAACGGCGTGCAAGACACCGTCGTGCTCGCCGCGCTCGCGGAGGCCGGCGCCGGCGGTCTCGCGGACCTCGACACCATATTGGCCCGCGGCTATGAGGGGGGCACCGACCTGTCCGGTGGCCAGTGGCAGCGCGTGGCCCTCGCCCGCGCGCTCTACGCGGTGCGGCTGGGCGCGGGCTTGGTGCTTCTGGACGAGCCCACCGCCCAGCTCGACGTGCGCGGCGAGGCCGAGATCTTCGACCGCATCCTTGCCGCCACCCGGCAGTGCACGACCATCCTCATTTCGCACCGTTTTTCCACGGTTCGCCACGCCGACCGTATCTGCGTGCTGGAGCAGGGCAAGGTGATCGAGCTCGGCACCCATGATGAGCTGATGGCGCTCGGCGGACGCTACCGGACGATGTTCGATCTCCAGGCCCAGCGTTTCACCGCGACGGAGGACGAGGAGGGGCTCGCGTATGACGTCCTCACCTGACCCGCTGCCGCCCGCGCTGCCCTCCATGTGGCGGCTGTGCAAGCTTGGCTACCGCCACGAGCCCGGCCTCATGCTCGCGGCGTTCTTCCTCTCATTGCTGTCGGCGTTGCCGGACGCGTTGATCGCCTGGTGGCTCAAGCTCCTCGGCGAGGGCCTGCTGGGGCACGACGGCAGGACCGTGCGCATCGCCGCGGTCGCGCTCGGCGTCTCCGCCGCGGCCACCTGGCTGCTGGGCACGGTCAGCACCCGGATGCAGCGCCGCTTCCGCGACAAGGTCACCATCGTGCTCGAAGCGAATGTGGCCCGGCTGCAGGCGTCCGTGGCCACCATCGCCCACCAGGAGCGTCCCGACTTCCTCAACCGGCTCGCCCGGCTGCGCGATCAGGTGTTCGTGCTCGATCACTTGTACATGTCGATTTTTTCCACCTGCGGCTGGCTGCTGCGGCTCGGCGTGACCATCGCCCTGCTCGTCTCGGTCCACCCGGCGCTCGCGCTGCTCGCCGTCTTCGCGCTGCCCACCATGCTCACCGCCTCGTGGCGGCCCGCGGTGGAGCGCACCACCTACGAGCGCGCCGCTCCGTCGGCTCGCCTCGCGCGCCATCTCTTCACTCTGGCGACCACCGCCGCGCCCGGCAAGGAGGTGCGCGTAACCCGCATCGGCGGCCGCCTCGGCAACGAGCGCCGCGCGGCCTTCGAGCGCTGGTATGGCCCCATCGCCAGCATCCGCTGGCGCTCGGCCGTGTGGCACACGCTGGCCTGGGCCGGGTTCGGCAGCGCCTGGGCCGGCGCCGTGGCCTTCGTTTCGGCGGGGCTCCGGGCTCCCGCGGGCGACGTGCTGCTCGTGCTCGCGGCCGGCGCGCGCCTGTCCGCCTACATCGGCGCCACGGTCGGTGAAATCGGCTTCCTGCGGGGCATCTGGCTGGACGGCTCCCAGCGCCTCGCCTGGCTGGAGGACTACGCGGCGTCCCTCGTCGCGCGCGCGGACCTGCCCGTGCCGCTCCAGCTGCGGCAGGGGATCCGTTTCGATCACGTTTCCTTCGCCTACCCCGGCACCGAGCGCCTCGTGCTGGAAGACGTGACGCTCGAGCTGCCCGCGGGCGCCGTGGTCGCCATCGTGGGAGAAAACGGCGCCGGCAAGACCACGCTCGTCAAGCTCCTCGCCAAGCTCTACGAGCCCACGTCGGGCACGATCCTCGTGGACGGCCAGCCGCTGGCGCGCATGCGGGCGGACGAGTGGCGCGAGCGCCTCGCCGGAGCCTTCCAGGACTTCTTCCGCTTCGAGCTCCTCGCGCGCCAATCCATCGGCGTCGGCGACGTTCCCCGGATCGACGAGGAGCCCGCCGTCCTCCGCGCCGTCGAACGGGCCGGAGCGGAAGACGTCGTGGCGCGCTGGCCCTCCGGCCTCGAGACCCAGCTCGGCCCCACCTGGCCCGGCGGCGTCGACGTATCCTTCGGCCAGTGGCAGAAGCTCGCCCTGGCCCGTGGCTTCATGCGCGACCAGCCGCTCCTCCTCGTGCTCGACGAGCCCACGGCCGCCCTCGACGCAGAGACCGAGCACGCGCTCTTCGAACGCTACGCCGCCGCCACGCGCGGGCCCGGCATCACGATCCTCGTCTCCCACCGCTTCAGCACCGTCCGCATGGCCGACCTCATCGTCGTGCTCGACGGCGCCCGCCTCGTCGAGGCCGGCACGCACGAAGACCTCATGGCGAAGGGCGGGCAGTACGCCGAGCTTTACGGGATTCAGGCGGCGGCATACCGGTGAGAGGCACGCGCAGCATTTCTGGGATCAGCAGCCTGCCAGAACGAACGGCTCACCGGACCCTAAAGCTCGTTCACCGGCCGGAACGGGAGGTCCGTAGACCGGAACGGATTGCCCGTGAACAGGAACGAAAGGCCCGAGACACCCTAGCGACCTTACTGCCGAGTGATATAATAATTTCTTATGAAGCCAGCAGCCAAGCGTAAATCCCGCGTCGATAAAGTGAGAGCCTCTCGGGATGGTCACGAATACCATGACGCATGGACTGCGCGCAGAGCAATGCAGCTTGTGCCGCCAGACAGCGATCTTACAGCCATCGCAGTTGAGGGTCTTTCTCCAACCGACCAGCACCAGGCATCGGCGGCGACTGTGGAGATCGCAGACATCACCCTCTATTACGGTTCTGTAACATTTGAGCATGCCAAACGTGTGACGATCGCACAGTTCAAATATTCGATTGCCCAAAGCACAGATCCTTTTCGGGCTGCTGATGCGAAGAAGACCGTTGCAAAGTTCGCAAAGGCATATCAGGATCACAACAAGAACTATGGACGAAAGGCAGTTGAGGCCAAGCTTGACTTTGAACTGATAACAAATAGGCCAATCTACCCGCCACTGCTCCAAGCGATAGAAGCTCTTGCTAAGGGTCTTCCCCGCACAAGAAAGGTTGCACAGCAAGCCAATCAGTTCAAGGCCGCCACAGGACTTAATGGTAAACCACTTGCAAACTTTGCCGCGAAGTGTAGATTTGCCGGCCTCACTGACACTCTTGCTCACACCAAGAATAAGCTTGCGATTTTGGTAGTCGATTGGTCGGCGACCAACGATCCGCTCGCGAAAGCACGTCTCGGCCAGCTAAGGCAGATGGTTCGTGACAAAGCCGGGAGTGCTGGAACGAAGGATAACCTCATTAGGCGAACAGACATTCTCGCGGCGCTTCAAGTTAGCGATCCCGAGGAGCTACTGCCCTGTAAGCCCGCGATGGCGGATGTAGGGGAAATAGTCGAGCGTGAACAACTCGCCGACGCCCTCGCCCTCATCTCAAATCTTTCGCTGCCACTCCTCATTCATGCGGCTGGAGGTGCCGGAAAAACGGTCTTCATGACCAGCCTTGCAACCAGCGTCCGCAATCAGAGCGAAGTTGTCTTCTTTGATTGCTTTGGTGGAGGCGCCTACCGTTCGCCTGAAGACGCAAGGCACTTGCCCAGAAGGGGGCTCATTCATATCGCCAACACGCTTGCCTTCCGCGGTCTGTGCGATCCCATTCTACCTAATGGTGCGGATGTCCAAGCCCTAATCAGTACGTTTAGGCGCCGACTTGTTCAATGTGTGGAAACTCTCGAGAGGGCAACGCCGGGGAGAGGAATTACGCTCTTTATTGATGCGATCGACAATGCTGCCTTGATTGCAGACGAGCGGAGCGAAGATGCATTTCCTATTTCCCTTCTGGAAAGTGTTCACCACAAACCAATTCCCGGTGTAACGCTGATCGTCTCCTGTCGGACGGAGCGAAAACCCTCAACCGATGCGAAGTACAAGGAGTTTGAGCTTCTTCCCTTCACCTCGACCGAAACAGCCGCATACCTAAGGCTACGACTCCCTCGTGTATCCCAAGCTGAGATCAAGGTCGCTCAGGCGCGATCGGGAGGAAATCCACGCGTATTGGAATATCTCGTCAAGAGTGGCCGCGGCCTTCTCGACGAGTCCGAGATCGCCAAAGAGGTCAAGTTAGACGACCTCATTCAACAGCGAATTACGGATGCGCTCGCGACAGCGAGAGAACAAGGATACCCGCGAGAAGACATCGATGCATTTCTGGCAGGGCTTGCCGTATTGCCTCCACCCGTGCCGCTTGACGAGTACGCAGGAGCGCAGGGCTTGGCGCCAAGTGCCGTCGAGAGCTTTGCAGCGGACCTATGGCCCCTGTTGGAGCGAACAAATCAAGGACTGATGTTTCGAGATGAGCCCACAGAAACGCTTGTACGCAACCGCTATGCTTCTGCTACGGATGCGATTCGCCGTGTTGCCAACAACCTATCAGGACGCCAAGATGCCTCCGTCTATGCTGCGCGTGCCCTTCCCGGTCTTCTACATGCACTCGATGCTGGCGAGCAGCTTTTCCAGCTTGCCTTTGATGATCGAATACCAGCAACCATTACGAGTACGGTTGGGAAGCGTAACATTCGCTATGCTCGGCTAAAAGCGGCTGTTCTCCATGCGGCAATCAAAGAAGATCACAACGGTCTTGTCCGACTCCTCGTAGAGCTGTCGACTATTGCGGCTGTCGATCAGCGGGGCGCAGATTACATACTTGATTATCCCGACCTGGTAATAGCGGCACAAGATGTTGATGCGACGCGTCGACTTTTTGAAATACGGACTGGTTGGCCAGGTGCCCGCCACGCAAGGCTCGCAATTGCCAACAGCTTGGCTGGCCAATCTGGAGAAGCATACCGCCATGCTCGCATGGCACAGGAATGGATTGACCACTATCACCGTACAGATCACGATGTGAACGAGCGTCGGCCGGAGCGTCCCGATATCGCAGCCATACCGTTCTTCCTGCTGTGTGAAGGTCGGCCCGATGACGCGGTGAACGTCATGCGAGGGTGGAGGGACTGGTACGCTTATGAGGTCTCCGAGTATGTAATCAGATATTTTAATCTCGCCACATCACTACAGCCAATATCCTCAACTCACTTTGAGACGTTCGTCGATGCGCTAACAGACGTGGGTCCACTGGCAGCAACTCTCTCTTTTCATGAATGCTCGGCAGATACAAGGAAGAGTCTCATCGTCAAGCTTTCTCGGGCTTGCAGGCGAAGGAAGAAACTACATCTGACAGACACCTATCTCCGAGAGCGTCCTTACAGGCTTCAAGACGGCTTGCGGCACGCATCAGCCCTTGCCCTGTCACTTGGTCTGGGCAATGAGGCACTTGCAATCACTAGTGTCCGGTTAGAAGTCGAATAGAATCAATTGGTTAGCGGGAGTGACTATTTCTCGTTGGGACCGATCGGGCTGTAAGGCGCATGAAATCTCGGTTTTCTCGAAGATCGAGACCGACAAGATCTGTAGACATGTGTAGAGCGAGGCCTCGAGTTGAAGCTCTTTCTTGACAATGGCGATCAACACGTAGGTGGCCACGGCGCACCAGATTTGCGTCTTCACCGCGTTCTCGCTGGTGCCGAGAAATCGCTTAATACGCAGGTGCTGCTTGATCCACTTGAAGAACAGCTCGACCTGCCAGCGGCCTTTGTACAGAGCGGCGATCGTCAAGGCGGGCAAGACCGTGTTGTTGGTCAGGAAGACGAGCGTCTTGCCCGACTCGGGGTCCTTGAAACGGACGCGCCGCAGATGCTCCGGGTAGGCCTTGGCCGAGTAGAAGCCGTTGAGCATCACGCGCTGGTCGCAGATCACGCCGGTAGAGCGCTGCGTCGGCGACGAATACACGCGCCGGGCAGCCATGCCTTGCTTGGCACGAGTGACGAAGAAAGCACCGGCCTGATGCATCGCGTACAGCCGCGTAAAGTCCACGTAGCCACGATCCATCACGTAGAAGGCACCGGCCTCAATCGGCAGGATGTCGAGCACGTTGACATCGTGCAGCTTGCCATCGCTGATGTGGAGAAACGTCGGAATCGAGCCCCGGAGGTCCAGAAGCGTGTGCAGCTTGACGGCCGCCTTGGTCGATCGAAACGGCGCCCAGTCGAACAGGCTCAGGCACAGATCGATCGTGGTGGAGTCCAGCGCATAGACGCTGGCATCGAGCTCGAGCACCGAAGGATCTTGCGCGTAGAGCGCCTTGGCGCGCGCGATCAGGCGCTGAGCCAGCCCATGATAGATGCGCCAGTCGCGACGCTCGAGTGCGTCGGCCAACGTCGAGCGCGCGGGCGAGGCCTTCATCCCCATGTGAAACAGCTTGGCTTGGTTGGCGGCCAGACAAGCCTCGATGTCGCGCAGCGATTCGCGCCAGGTGAGTTGCGCGAAGGCCATGACGCGAAACAGGTCGGCACAGCTCAGAGTGCGCACGCCTGCATCACCCTTGTGTCGTTCGACGATGCGTCCGAAAGTCTTCCAGGGGACGAACTCCATCACCTGTGCGAACAGCGTCTTGCCCACGTTCATGCGTCACCTCGGGGTCGGTCAAGCCCGAGAGCATGGCATGGACACGAGTAACAAAGCCTCGAACTCAGCCACCGGGAGTTCCGCCCGGCCAGCCCCTGGCTCAGCTGGACCGGAGCCGAAGACCCGCCCCCAAGAGGTTGCTCAAGCTCTCCGGGACGCCTGCTCCCCCGAAATTCAAATCGTGGACACCCCTGAGTCGCCCGAAACTACAGTCAATGCTGGCCTTACGGGCGGTAGACAGCTAATAGACCGGACACTAGTCGTCTGATTGAGCCGACTTCTGGACAAAAGAGACGCGTTTTTCGATACCTTTTCCTCGCTATGCAGCTTTCACCTTCTGAGCAGGAAACGCCGAAGAGATAAGAGTATCCAGTTCGTGATCGACTTTCGCGAGAGCCTGCGCAAGCTTGGGAGTTGGAGCATCGATATTTTGCCCTTCGACGGCGGCGAGGGCTGGCCGGAAAACCCGCGCTTCCAAGCGCGCGTAGAGACGGGCAACTTTCCAGCCGTAGGGAGTCACCACGTAGCGTTGGGTTCCTTCTCGCCGATGCACCAACCCCTTGCGGCAAAGCCGTCTGAGATCGTATGTGGCTTGCTGTGTGGTGTAGGCCCTCATGGTCAATCCCAGAAGATCGGCTACGGATCGCCGCAGATCCTGATTCCGAAAACCGTTGATCAGGTGGGTGAAGAGGCTGAGGGTCAGCATCAAGGCCATCACCCGCGGATTGCCAAAACGAAGGCCCGGCGCTTTTTGACCGTCCTCACTGACGGTAGGCTGCACCACTCGCTGGATGCCGTCGGCCGAGAGACCACAGTTCTGGCTCACTCGTTCGACTTCCAGAAGTCGTCGGTTGATCTGGCGTCCGATCTGTTGCAGATAGCCAAAGTTCGACAATCCTTTGTTGACGTTGAAGTCCTTGGGATTGCGGAAGGTCCCTTCCGTGCGCAAGGCACGACCCTCCTTAAAGTATTGTTTGAGATCGAAGCTTTTGTACTCGATGTGCAGACTCGGCAAGACCCCGTTTTGGATCACCCGGGTTCGGAAAGTCCCCGGAGTACTGGACACGATCTTCCGATCGAAGACCAATTGCACACGGTCAGGGCGACCCAGATCCAGGTTGTCCCGCAGAACTTCCTCGAAAAATTCGCGGCCCCGGGCCGGGCGATCGAAGACTTGCGTCAAGCTCGTCTCCATCTGCCAGATCGACAGTTGCCAGGTGTAGCCCGCCGCCCGGTCATCGCTCGTCAAGGGCATCGGCAACCGCTCCAGCCATCGCCCCAGGAAAGACTCAATCTGCTGCGGCCCCAGAGAATCACAAACCTGCTGCAACACTTGGGGATCGGCACACTCGAGAAAGCCATTGTCCAGTGCGGTGTAGCCAATCCCCTGTTTGTCCAATTGCCGTTTGGCCCACTCGTGGCCGTTCAAGCACACCTTCAAGGCCCACGGTGCGTAGCTGCACACCTTCACGAACGCAGGACCGAATTCCTCGTCATCGACATAGAAGTAGTAGTGATTCACGTACACGGCCTTATCCCGCGTGTACTCAAACCAACCCCGCCCCTTCTCCGGCATCGACTTGCCCGAGAAGGTCTTCGCCTTCTCCTGCGCGACGCCGATAAAGACCACCTCTCCCCGCACGCCGCGCTCTCGACGCAACTGATTGGCACGGTCGTCCTTGCGTTCCCCCGACTTGAACTGAATCAGCGGAACCTCTTTTTCCGCAGCAAACGCCTTCACCCTGTCGCGGAACTTGGACGTGATCTGCCCCAGAACCGCCGGCGATGGAATCGGCTTGCCCAAGTGCTCGCGCATGAACAGGGTCAGCCCTCCCGATGTCGCCAAAGACGGGATATACCCGTTCAAGTACAGCCGATCAACGCACTCCACTTCCAGGGTCACGTGGCCTTCCAGGATCTCCGTTATGGTAGCCATGACGGTATCTTAACTCCGCCATCCTCACCTATCAACCCGCCACCACTTCGCCCAAGCGTCGCACCCTCCCGATACTCCCCTCGTCGGTTTGAGGCCGAAGGCTTCGCTAGTGACTTGCAATCTCTCTCCATGCTTCCACTCGGCGACCCTCCCTCTGGTCGTTACGCGAACACTTCTATCTAAGCGACGATGTATTTTCGTTTGTGTTTCGGACGGCGCTCGTCTCGGCGGCGAAGAATCGACCGCTCCATGAGAAAGATGTTGTTCCCGCAGAACTCGTGCCCGTGTGTGCTCGCGTCAGTAGGCAAGTTACAGGAGACGATTTCCGAAAAAAGGTTAAGAGCATTCTTCCGAAGTTCGCTCGGAAAGAGGGCGATAAGGTTGGAGAAAAACCTGCGCCAGGAACCCTGAGCTACGATCAGCGGCAACAAGCCGAGCGATTGCTTGACTATCAGCTAGGCCCACTCTTGGTTTTGACACAGGCATTCGCGACCCTTCTGTCTTCCTCTTGGCGTCACGCAGACAAGGCATTCGGCGAAGTGCTCAAGATCTGGAAGGATACGCGTGGAGGTCGCGCCCCATACCAAACGCGTAGCTACGACAACCTGTTTCGTCTGCTTGGTCTCGAAATCGCTCTTTTTTCGCTTCACGTTCGCGATGACCTTAAACCCGCGTCAGTGAGGAAATTCCTAACGATTGCCCACGAGCAGGGCATCGCCACGCGCACGTTTATTCAAATCGTCGCAATCTTGGCACAGAGGAAGCCACTGCAGGACCTCGCCGGCGAGCAAGCACAGCGAGCTCGCACATTGATAGAGGCTGAAGACGATGTAACCCTCCGCGCTACTCTTTTTGCCGACCTCGGTCGCGCCATGCTGCCGGCAAGTATTGAGGACGCGTCTGTATACTTTCGGAATGGGCTTGAGCAGATGGATGCTATCGGATCAGGCGACTACTTCTTCACCAACGAACTCCTTCTCTTCGCAGCAAGACTAAAAGGAGGTGAGCTTGACGAGACTGAGTTCCACACACTAACTAACATCTGTGAACTGAATATGGGAGATGAGCCTCAGAAATTCTATTGGGGTGCGTTCGCCAGAGGACTGTCCAAGACCGCCGGCCCGAGAGGGCTCGCAAAGCTCAGCCGCTTGGATGACCGCTCGAAAATCGGCCTAGATCATACCTTGCTGCCGTATTTGATTGCGCTTGTAGAAGACGGTAAAATGGAACCGGAAGTCTCGCTGTGTCTTAATCGCTTGGCAGAGCCAGCCGAACTCTGGTACAACGGGACAGCGGAATTCGCGCAGGTGATTAGGAGTAAGGGAGGAACGGCGAGGCCCGATATTGTTTCCGAACTCATACAGCAGTTTGAAGATAACCATCCAACTCTTCTGCACGAGTCGATTGTCAAGGCTCTTGCTGCTCTTGCAGAAGAAACACCCGGCGTTTCTCCTGAAACAACCGTTTATCTTTCTGCCGCGCAGAAACGCTTCGCGCAGATGCATCATGCACAAAGCGATCACAAGAATGGTCGAGATGACCGTCTGCGCGAGCACGTAAAAGATCAGGACAGGGATAATCGTGCAGCGATTCAAGCGATCGCGTCAGCTACAAATCCCACGGGCCAGAATTCCCTGGCGCAAGCAATCACGGCGATAAACGACCTGCAACATATCTATGACTTGAAGGGTAAGTTTTTTGAATCACTTCGCGCAAAGGTCCCGTTTAGTGGCCGGACAGAATATATACGGAACGTCTGCGCGCTAGAGCATCTTAACTTCTATTGGAAACTCGCAGAACTCAAAGAGTGCAAGGAAACCTGGAGATCATCTTCGGCTGCGCTTGGGGAGCTTTTTAAGAGTCAGGCCGTGCCACTCGTTTGCCTTCACGCCGACGATCTGGTGACCGACGACAGATTTTCTGGCTCTCAACTCAATGACATTGCCGAGCTTACAGGTGTCTCTAATGCGGTTTTGGTACTCGAACTTATTAAGGCATCTTCCCACCCGGATACGGCTCTCCCCGGCGCCGTATGGCTTGCATTTGCCTCGTTCATTGTCGCTGAAGCGGATGAAGGTCAGGGCCAACTCGCCCTTGGTCGGCTCCTTCGCAGTGATGCCGCCAAACTCGCAGACAGCGTCGTCGATGGGGCCTGGAAGAAAGGGCTGTACCCCGAAAGCAACGTGCCAGAGATCGCGGCCGGTCTCGTTTGGCGCATGCTTGGCTCTCCCTATGCGGAAGCAAGGTGGCGGGCGGCTCATAGTCTGCGGTGCTTCGCCAGATTTGGACGGTGGGACATTATTGGCTCTGTGGTCCGAAGTCTGACTAGCGGGGAAACGGCAGGTCCCTTCCAAGCCAGTGAGCTTGCGTTCTATTTTCTGCATGCGCGCCTTTGGCTGCTTATTGCTCTCGCTAGAACGGCGCTCGATTACCCTAGAGAGATCGCACGCTATAAGGAGGATCTTCTCAAGATTGCGACAGAAGAGGAAAATCGGCACGTTCTTATGCGCCACTTTGCGGCCTGTGCACTGCTTGCCTGTATTGACGCTGGCGAACTTAAGATGCCGGCTGACGCCATTGCGAGTCTCCGGCAGACGGACTTGTCGCCGCATCCGCGCCTGAATAAGAAGATCAGGAATGGCGGTGGTTTCTATGAAGGACGGCCGCGTGCCGTTCGTAAACCATCATTCGAGTTCCATCTCGATTACGACTTCCACAAGCATGATGTCGATAATTTGAGCCATGTATTCGGCAAATCTATCTGGGAAGTTGAAGACATTATGTCTGAAACAGTCCACCGCCTGGCTCCGAATATTTCGGGAATGCATGAGACAGGCGACCGAAACGCGCCAGACAGAAATAGTTATGGCATGACCTCCAGCTATCATACCCTTGGCCAGCAGCTTGGTTGGCACGCACTCTTCTTTGCAGCGGGAAAACTGTTGAGGGATTCACCCGTCACTGACGATTGGTGGTATGAGGAAGATCCATGGGGTGACTGGATGAGTCGCTATGTTCTTACAAGAGATGATGGGCTCTGGTTGTCTGATGGCATGGATAGACCACCCCTTGATACGGCCAGGAACCTCCTCGAGAATGCTAAAGATGGTCTTGCGCTCACAGGGGACCAGGACAAGCTCTTGGGACTTGTGGGTATTACCTCGCGCATCGGCAAGTACCTTGTCGTCGAGGGTTCATGGCGATCCTCCGATAACATCCGGGTCCATATATCCTCCGCTCTCGTGCCTCATGATAAGGCGCAGCGGTTAGCGCGTAGGTTAACGCGTGAAGATCCTATGGTGGCCTGGCTCCCTAAATATGAAGGTGATAACGATGGTAACGAATATCTTAGCATCAACAGAAAGAAGGAATACACACCCTGGATTGTTGATCCGTCCGGCGAAGTAAGGCTTGACGAGCATGATCCTTTTGGGGCTCCCTGTGCCAATGTGAGGTCGCGTCTTGCACGCGACTATACCTCTGCGCTTTCGCTCACAAGTACCGACCCCTTTGGCCGTACATGGCAGGATAAACGCAACAGAGTTCCCGTCCGAGCACAGGCTTGGGGGCGTGAAAACAGCGAACGTGAGGGCGGGCCGTATTCAAGTCTTCGACTCCTTTGCTCATCCTCATTGATAAGGTCTCTATTGAGGACGTCCGATAAAGATCTGCTCCTGCTGATTTCTCTCCAACGATACGAGGGGAGATCTCACGGGAGCCGTAGCAGGTTCACGCACACCATTGCCGTTGTTCAGGTCGCGGCATCACTGGACTTTGAATATTTCAGAGGGCGTGTCAATCACGTTCACAAATCCCGATTTTGAACCTGATGAGTCGAGAGCAGCAAAAAAGAACCGATGGAGCACACCTCGACCGATGCCTCTCGAATGGAGGCGATCCCGTCCCAATCTGATCGGCGCCAAACGCTACGCCGCCGCCATGAGCGGACCCGGCATCACCATCCTCGTCGCTCACCGCTTCAGCACCGTCCGCATGGCCGACCTCATCGTCGTGCTCGACGACACGCATGTCGTCGAGGCCGGCACGCACGAAGACCTCATGGCGAAGGGAGGGCAGTACGCCGAGCTCTATGGGATTCAGGCCGCGGCATACCGGTGAGCCAGCGCTCCGTGGCAAACCGTCAGGGTCAGGCTCTCGGCCGGCCCCACAGCGAGCGCGGCGTAGGATCGAAGCTCCAGCAAGAGCGCCGGCGGGTCCGCCAGCGGGCTCCTCCATTCGCCGGATGTCAGCGTACCGAACCAGACCAGCACGTTTTCGCCTTCGCGGATGGGTAACAGAGGGTAGGTGTTCGGCGCGGGTTCGGTGACGAAGAGACCGTCCACGCGCACGCCGCTGGTGCGAAGCTCCCGTTCGAGATTCGATACGACCTTAGCGTCTACGGGTTGATCGAGCGAATGAATTCCCGCCAGGACAGAATCCGCGGGTCGGTCCTCACCCGGCGCGGGCCGATCGCTCACGTTCAACTGAAAGGCCAGGTCCGGCCGGGCAGGCTTGAGCAGGAGCACGTCATGGAACTCCAGCATCGTGGCGTTGGCCTCGCCCCTGTGCTCGGCCCACACGGGGCCCCCATAGAACCGCTCCAGCGCTGTGCGCCTGCTCTCCATGTCTGAAAAGCCACGAATCCACACGTACCGATCGGGACGGCACCGGTCGCGGAACTGACCAATCACCGTCATCCCTTCCGCGTCCTGCGATTCGACGAAGTGGCGGTCGAAGATCGAGACGAACGTGTCGCGCTCTCCAGGGCGCAGGGTGTACTGCCTGAGCTCCAAGACGTTGCAGCAGGATGGGTTCATGGCCATGATCCTGCCGCCTGGCAGACGCCCTGTCAATGACCAAAACCGCGCGGCCCCACTTGGCCCGGCGATGTCGACATGTCCTTCGGCCAATGGCAGAAGCTCGCCCTGGCCCGCGGCTTCATGCGCGACCAGCCGCTCCTCCTCGTGCTCGACGAGCCCACGGCCGCCCTCGACGCCGAGACCGAGCACGCGCTCTTCGAACGCTACGCCGCCGCCCTGCGCGGGCCCGGCATCACGATCCTCGTCTCCCACCGCTTCAGCACCGTCCGCATGGCCGACCTCATCGTCGTGCTCGACGGCGCGCACGTCGCCGAGGCCGGCACGCACGAAGACCTCATGGCGAAGGGCGGGCAATACGCCGAGCTTTATGGGATTCAGGCGGCGGCGTATCGGTGAGCGCAGTCAGGCCGCGGAAGCCACCGCGTTTCTGGGCGATTGCGAGCCAAAACTCCCTCTCCAGGGGCAAAAGCAGGGAGTTCTGAACGAAAAGCACAGACTCCGAGACCAAAAGCTCTATCCCCAGAGCCAAAAGCATGGACTTTGAGAGCCGAAGCACAGACTCCAGAGCCAAAAGCACAGAGCTTTTGGTTTCGGAGTCTATGCTTTTGCCCTCGGTGAGGGAGCTTCCGCAGAAGAAGCGCCCTCTCCAGAGGACATGGACCTGTCTTTCAGCTCGGGTTGACCTGTTGGTGTAGCCATCTGTTGGCGTAGCCCTCTTTGCGGCCCAAAGGGTCGCGAGAAGCCCAGGGCTTCGGCCGGTAGGCCGATGCCCTGGGGAGAAAACGCCAAACAGCAACGCGGCCTGAAAGGCCGCCAAAATTTTTTTGGCGGTGTCGTCTCGATCCAACCAGAGGGCTTCTCGCGGCCCTTTCAGGGATGGGGGCCCTGTTGACCCACACTCTTCTACACATCCGCCGTCGGTCACACGGAGGCCATCGCCCTGAGGGGGCGGAAGTTGATCAGCCTGGGGTGTCAACCCCAGGGACAGGCCAGCAAAATCTTCCCAAGCCCTGGAGGGCCGATAGAGATGTCCTCAGTAGGATTGGCGGCCCGAAGCGCCTCTGCCGGCCCTCCGGGGCTTGAATCGGGGGGGCGTGGATTCCTGGGGTTGACACCCCAGGCTGGTCAAATCCCGCCCCTTCAGGGCGATGGCTTCAGTGGTTTCCAAGTGTGACTCGTCGGAGATGTGTATAAGAGGGTGCCCGTTAACCCAGGGCATCGGCCTACCGGCCGAAGCCCGGGGCTAAAATCTCGCGACCCTTCGGGCTTCGAGTCTGCGCCTTGTTATTTCCATTCCAAGCACTGCAGATCGGCCACTCGCCGAAACTCTCGGAAATTGGCGGTCACGAGGGTCGCCCCAAGTCGGAGAGCATGGGCCGCGATGAGCATGTCGAGCGGACCGATGACCAGGCCTCGCTTCTCCAGATCAACGCGCAAGTCACCGTAGTAGCTCGTGGCCTGTAGATCCCAGGCCAGCACTTCAAAGATTTCGGTGAAGGCATCTACGGCCTTTCGCTGCGCAGCCGGACGGACGGAACGGCGAACCCCAACTTCGAGCTCGGCAACGGTGATCGTGGAGAGAACACACTCCGAGGCCGCAGGCAGGTGCACCGCCGACGCTCGCCCCCGGATCAGCGATATGCAGACGGAAGTCTCCAGCATGTACTTCACGGTCAATCCTGATCCAGGTCAAGGTCTCGAATCTGAGGCCCCAGCGGCTGCTCGCGATCCGGAAAGTCTCGGCCCTCGGGGAAGCTCTCTTGCATGAAGCGCGCGACATCCGCCAAGGTCTTCAACCGAGGCTTTGGCCTGGGCCTCAAAACCACCTCATCGCCATGCTTCTCGATCTCCACTTCCGTGCCTTCGAAGCGGAACTCCTTAGGCAGCCGAACGGCCTGACTGCCACCGTGCTGGAAGAGCTTTGCGGTCGCCATAGCTATAGGTTGTAGATACTTGCCGGGTTTGTCAAGAGCCCGGACGGTCGCACCCACTTGCGGTGCGCCTACCGGTGCCAGGCGATCTGCACCATGTACGCCCGATCGATGCCCGGATGGCTGAGCTTTTCGAGAAGGGGAAAGAACAGAGTGCTTCCGAAGTCCAGCTCCAGTCCTGAGCGAACGTGAATGAGGCCAACGCTCACGCCGAGGTACCCGTCGCCAATCTTGCCTGGCTTCCCCTCGCCACGTGCCGTGCTGAGATCGAAGCCCGGACCGGTGAGCCGGGCGTCGAAGTCACCCGGCGGCAAGGGAGCCCCGAGGGAGACACGGGGAGCGATGTGAAACCGAGATCCCAAAAGCCGAGTGTACTGAAGACCGGCGAACGGAGTAATTGAGTCGGTCTTGCTGCTGTGATCCAGGATTCCTTTAGCCCCGGCGCTGGTGCCGGAAAGGATTCGGTAATCGAATTGGTAGTTTTTGAGCTCCAAGTGATTGTAGAGCAGGCCGCCGGTAAGCGTCCACCGCCGGGGAGCGCCCACAGGCGAGAGCTCACGCACCAGAGCCCCGCCGATCCCCCAGTGGTAGTAATCCCCTCGAGGGTGAAAGATTTCCACGGTCTCGGGAAGATCGAGCGGTACGCCGGGGAGAAAAAACGGCCGCAGCACTTGCCGGCCGCTGTCTCCCGAGACTTGCATGGAGTCGTAGAAGCCTAACGCGGCGATCCCCCATCTGTCAGACAAACCATACCCGGCATTGAAGGCCACCATGGGCCCGTTGATGCGCAGAAAGTCCACACCCGCCTGAGCATAGCCAAACTGGAATGTCTGCTGCCAGCGCCCGGCTTCCATAGGGCCGGCCAACCAGGGGAGAGTGATATATCGGGCATCCTGTGCCGCTTCGGGCAGGTGCTCGGCCACGAAGTGGATGTCCTGATCGGGAGGATTGGAGATCGCCCCCCAAGCAGCGGGAACGAACAGGAACGAGCCGGCCAGCATCCAGGTTCGGAAACAAACGATCTTCTTCATGCTCAACTCCGCCTAAAGGCTAGCCGTTACCGTGCCCCGCCAATACACCCTCAGGCATTAAGAGGCGGAAAGGTCCAAAATCCTTTGCGGGCGTTTGGGGGACGGAGGAAGAGGAAGGAGCTGCCAAGCTACGGCGTACCGGTGAGCGGCACGAACAGACCCTATTGCCCTCGGCACCGCACCCCTGGGAGCGCCGGCATCCCTGCCGGCCTGACACACTACCGTTCGTAGCGTCGTCGGCCTTTACCGGCCGGCAAGACGCCTCTGCGGCCCAAGTTTGCCCTTCCTGGGGCTTTGACGTCGCTTCCTATTTCTCCAAAGATCTATCGGAACATCTAGCCATAGCGCGGTGCTCGGGGTAGAATTGGAGCGGCTGCTGTAGAGGATAAGACGCTTATGATCGGAAGCAGGCCGCTGAACGTCAGTTTTAACTTACACCGCTGTTCTAAGGAGTGACTTAATGAAGAAGCAAAATCGACTGACCCTCCATCGTGAAACGCTTCGACAGTTGAGCCTCGCCCAGGGCTGGATCGCGGGAGGAGCTCCCAGCGTCGGCACAACCTGTGCTCACTGCCATCGGCGTTCTGCGGCATAAGCCTCCGTCTCTGTGCCGAGGTCAAGAGAATGGCACGGTCGAAGCATGCTACGTGTGGCAAGAGGGGATCATGATCTTAAGAGATAATTCGATTAGGTCATTTTATGCCTGGGCTTGGGCGAGCGCGAGGCTTGACTTCTCTGCAATTTTCGCGATCATGCTTCTCGTCCTCCTCATTCCACTTGGAGGCTGCGAGCGGCTCGAGACTAGGTCAGACGCTGCCGATAGAGAGTCAGGTGCACAGGTCTCTTTCGGAGTCGAGTTAAGCGGCCTTAGGTATGGCTCCCCCGAGCATGCGGATGTAACCATAGATGGTAAGCTGATCTGTTCTGTCCAGCACATGAGTACATCGTCGGTGTTCCTCCCAAAGGGAGACTATCGGGTGCGAGTTTCGGCCGATGGGTTTGAGTCAGTCGAAAAAGACATCTCGGTTCAAAGTAGCTCTACTCAAGAATTCCATTTCAAGCTGCGGAGCGGCCAATGATTGAGTGTTGTGTAGAAGCTACAGGAAAGGCCGCAGAACCATTCCCCTCCAGCGGACGGCTGCGCCTCCGCTGAGGGGCGACCGCGTTGGGCGGAGAAGCGCATCGCCTTCACAGAGGAGACACTCCCATGAACAAAGTGACACCTTTCCTCATGTTCAACGACCAGCTCGAAGCGGCGATCGAGTTCTACACCGCGACGTTTCCGGACTCCGAAGTACGCAACGTCGCCCGCACGGGCAAGGACGGTCCCATCAGTTCCGCCGAGTTCGTCGTTGGTGGTCAACTCTTCATGGGCTACAACGGAGGGCCGTACTTCAGCTTCTCTGAGGGGGTCTCGCTCTACGTGAACTGCGCGGATCAGGATGAAGTGGATGAATACTGGGACAAGCTCGTCAAGGCAGGAGCGAAGCCCACGCAATGCGGTTGGATCAAAGACCCCTTCGGTCTCTCCTGGCAAATTGTCCCGAGACGATTCACCGAGCTGATCGGTGATAGGGACCCCAGGAAGGTGAAGGCTGTGATGGAAGCCATGATGACGATGGTGAAGCTCGACGTGGCTGAGCTCGAGAGAGCCTACAACGAGGCGTAGTCGTGCTCGTCCAATCAGATGTCCGAGCTTTCCATGAATGCCGCCCATTTGGCGCCGCGGCTGAGTTTGGGCGTTAGAACCGCAGAGGGAAAATGCTCGCAACTGCAATAACAGCAATCACTGCCGCGTACCTGCTTGCCGGTCTTATTGTGCTAGCGCCACGCAAGGTCGGCTACAGTCACATCAAGCACTCCATTAGTGAGGTCGGTGAAGTCGGAGCACCCAATCAGCGCTTTGTTGCCTTGGGTCTCTTCCTGCCCATCGGACTGCTCTTGTTGCTCGTTGCTTACCTTGTTCGCCCTGCTTCCCCTGTGACTGCTACCCTCGCGCTCTGCATCGCAATTGGTTACATCGGTGCGGCGGCGTTTCCCTGCGACCCGGGCTCACCTTTGTTTGGTACGGCGCGCCAAGCTCTCCACAATTTTGCTGGGGCTGTTGAGTACGCCGGTGGTGGCTTCGCTCTCATGACACTTGCTGAGAGCTTAGGCCAGCCGTTCAAGCTCGCTGGATTCATCGTGCTTGGCACCGCCATTGCACTGTCTGTTCTTCCTTCAAATTCTATCCGAGGCATCATTCAACGCTTTGCAGAGGCCTGCTTATTCGGTGGCCTTGCATTGGCTGCTTGGCGGGTCAGTTCCGCGGTCTAACAACTCATTCAAGCGGACAGCCGCTCCGAAACTTAGTTAAATCGTGACTTACCCGCGGCGGCTGCCGCTTAATTCAATCGTTCGCGGCATGGAAGGTCTTTCTATGAACAAAGTAGATTTCCTGTTTCGGCAAGTCGACACCACGTTGGCTTGGTACAAGCAATCCGAAGACAAGGCGAAGTTCTTGGTCACCATCAATACCGCTGTAGCTGGGGTGGCAAGTAGCCTCGTTTTCGTGAGCTCAGACAAAGCCCAAACAGCAGGTCGGCTTCTTGCCGGTCGAGTCGGTGCGCTGCTTCTAGTCTTGGGCATCTCCTTGCTGCTCTCATTCATTTTCATTTTACGTGCAGTGTGGGCGAGACATAACAGGCTTGATAGATCACTCCCGGACATCAGGCGACTGTGGTTCTTCGGCGACGTGGCCGGCATGTCGAGCCGGCGCCATGCGCAAGCTGTCGAAGAATTGACAGAACAGTCGTTGTCGTCCCATTTGGAGGCGATGCTGGTTTCCCAAAGTCATACTTTTTCCACGAATGTTTGGCGTAAGCACCAAGCTCTTAACTGGGCGATTGTCTTCACGATTATCGCCGTCGGGTCGCTGTTTGTTCTCGGTGTGGCTTATGCAAGCGCAATCTCCTAGAACTCGCCTGAAGGGGCGGGATGTGGTTGGAGCATCGGCGGCGAACCCGGCTGCTCCAGCGGACCAGAAAGCTTCGCTTGCTGGTCGCTGACTCGGCGGTGGCATACATGCTGGCGATCGGCTATATGTACAAGCAGGTCACTGCCCGGCCGGACTGGATCAAAGCTCCCAGCGTGTCCGACGCCTACTCGCTTAGTAGCTGTATATCACCCTACTTTGCCGAGTACATCGACTACTGGAAGCACAACGGATACTGGCTTTTCGATTCGCCCCAAATCATCGAAGCCTTGGCGGCGGAGCACTCAATCTCGCTAGAAGGAATGAAGCTCTTCTACTACGAGGCTCACGAGGAGGAGTTCGATGACAGCCAAGGCAAGTGGGTGCCCTATCAGCCGGAAGCGTCCTTCATCACTGCAATCGAAGCACCGAATAGCAAGACCTTAGAAGGGTTTGACGTCACAAGCTTCACGCAGGGCAACTCCCCTGAATGCTCGCCGTTGTCGTGCAACTCATGCGCCGAATCGCTCAGCACCAATTCACACTGCCTGTTTTCCACCTTTGAAGAGGCGGTCTATGCAATCGAAAACGGCGCTTTTGAGAACTCGGAGCCGGGCCCGTATCGGATCATCGCGGTCTACTCAACAAATGACGCCTAACCAGCAGGTTAAGAGCAAAGTGAGTCAGGCCGCAGGGATGCCGGCGCTCCAAGGGGCGCTACGCCAACGGGTCCATCCTGGGCCGCGCCTGCAGGGCGAGAGCTGGACGGTTAAGCCGGCTCGGGGGTAGTCGGGCGGTGGAGCACTCCCGCGAGAAGCGGCGCGGTGGTCAGGACGCCCACGGTCAGGAGGGTCCAGCCAACGGCACGCCGCGGCTTGGGGTCGAGCCGCTCGCTCAGCAGCAGGGCGATGCCAGCGCCCAAAGCCGCGCGGGTTCCAGCGATCATGCCCAGCTCGGGCAGGGTAACGGTTCGCGAAATCATGACAACCTGCTTCTTTCTGATTTATGCAGGAGCAACAGCGTTCCCGCACCCTTTTGAGAGAGAGCAAGGCATGTGCCAAATCAGAACGTGTCGCTGGTAGAGACCAGCCATTGCAGGCTTTTGAGCGAGCCGTCGCCGTCCAGGGGAAAGGCGAGGTCGAGATGGACCAGCGAGCCCCGGGAGGAGCGGCTGGAGCCGAAGCGGAGGCCGATACCGATGTCCCGAAGGAGCTCCCGCCGTGCGGCGATCTTGCCGTCGCCATCTTCGAACCAGGCGGCGCCGGCGTCGAAAAAGGCCGCGGCTCCCAGGTGGAGGAGGTGGAAGAATTCGCGGTCGCTGAAGAATCGCTGCTCGAGGGTGAACAGGAACCGGTGGTCGCCTTGGAGGTAGCGCAGGGGGTAGCCACGCAGGCCGTTGTCGCCGCCCAGGAGAACCTGCCGTTCATGGTCGAGGTTGTGGGCCACGTCCGCCGAGACTCCGGCATAGAAAAGGTTGTCGCCGAAATCCCGGAGGTAATATTTGACGCTTCCCCCCACCAGCAGGTTCTCGGCCACGCTGCCGCTCAACCGGGAGCCCCCCTGAACGGAAGCCAGGACGAGTTGGCGGGGCGTCGGTTTCCAGCCCAGCGAAGCGCTGGTGTCCACGATTACGCGGTCGAGCGTGCCGCCCCAGGCGGTCGAGGAGTAGCCGAGCCGGAGGTGAAACTGCCGGCCGGTATTGACGTCTTCCGTACGTTGGATGCGGTCGAGGTCGCGCGAGGTGAAATAACCGTCCTGAAGGTAGTCGTAGCTGACCCACGGATAGGCCAGCGTGCGGTCCGCGGGCAACTGTTGCGAAGCCGCAAAGCCCAGGGCATCGGCGAAGCGGTCGCGGTCCAGCGTGAAGCCCGCGAGCCAGCGGTGGGTGTGGCGGTCCGAGAGGCCCGGCGAGATCCCCGCGTAGACGCCCACCACGTCCTCCCGGTGCTGGAAACGGTCGGCCACGTGCCCCCGGTCGTACAGGGGATCGACCCGGTCCTCGGAGGAGACCTGAAGGCCCAAGGCCCAACGCGTGTCGAGCGAATAGAACGGCCGCTCCAGGGTGAAGCTCTCGAGCGAGCCGTCGCTGTTGTCGGCGTAGTCCACCTGGAGCCGGGAATGGGTGCCAAAGAGGCTCGGATCGCTGTAGCTGAAGAGATTGCTCGTGCGGTCGACCGAGCTGTCATGCGACAGGGAGATCCCCTTGCCCGTACCGAGGAAGTTCACGTCCTGGATTTCGAAACGGGTGCTGTTGGCACCACCCGAGCGGTGGAAGCTGACGCCGCCCTGGAGCGTCCAGACGTCGCGGGTGAGGACTTCGAGGTCGACCTGGCCAGGATCCGCCCCATGGCCCGCGGGCACGGGCACGGCGTGGATCTGGGCGTCGTACAGATAGCGGTTCTTGCGCAGAATGCGCTCCGACTCCGCGGCTTCCTGCGCCGAATATTCATCCCCGGGCTTGAGAAGGATCTGGCGCTCGATCACGTCTGGCCGCGTGACAACGTGGAGCTTGTCCGCCCACCGAAAGAGTCTCTTGTTCTCACCCGGCTTGCCAAGGTCGAAGATGTCCTGAGTGACGACGTGGACTTCCCGGACCGTCTTTCCGTCGGCTGGAGGCAGACCCGCCGCGACCCGGGCGGCGAAAATCAGGAATCCAAGGGATATCATTACCGTACCCCTTCCCTCCCGGACAGGGACGCCAGCGTGTCCGGGTTCTTCCGCTCCGGACCATACGCATAGGCCCCGCCGCGGTAGAGCCGGTCCGCGCCGTTGTAGTAGGCGATGGCATCCTCGATGAGATCGCCGTCCGGGCCGTCCACGGCTTTGCGGCGCGTCAGCTCGGCCTTCGCAAGGTTGACGTCATACAGATCGACGGACTCCTGGAGGCCCAGAACCGCCATGCGGCCGCCCCGCATCAGGGCGATCGCGCTGTTGTGCGTCATCAGCGCCCGGCCCTCGGCGGGCGAAATGCGGAACACGTCGTGGCCGAAGAATTTCGAGTCGTAGCCCGCCCCGAGAACGCCCATCACCGTGGGCGGCACGTCGAGCGACGAGGCCAGCGTGTCCACCCGCCGCCCCGCCGGCACCCCGGCGCCCACGAACAGGATCGGCACCTCGTAACTCACGAGCGGAATCTCGGACGCGCCATACACTCGCGCCCCGTGGTCGCCCATCAGCACGAACAGCGTATCGTTATAAAAACCTTTTGCCTTGGCCCGGGCCATGAATTCACCCAGGGCATGATCGGCGTAGCGCACGGCGTTTTCGCGGCGATGATACCGGCGGTCGAACTTGACATGGTCCTCGGGGAATGAGAACGGCCGGTGATTCGAGACGGAGAGCACCAGGGAATAGAACGGTTTTCCCTTGGCGCGCGCGCCTTCCATTTCCTCCAGGGCCTTGGTGAAGATCGCCTCGTCACAGGCACCCCAGGCCGTGGTGAAGGTCCCCTCGGGATAATCCCCCTGGTCTACGATCCGGTCCACGCCGTTGCGGCTCAGGTACTTGCCCATGCCGTCGAAGAGCGCCCGGCCGCCGTAGACGAACATCGTCTGATAGCCCCTGCCCCTGAGCAACGCCGGCAGGGTGAACAGGTTCACCGAGGCGTCGCGCCGCGCGATCGACTCCCCGGGCAGCGGCGGCAGCGACGAGGTGGTGGCCTCGATGGCGCGGATGGTGCGGTTGCCCGTCGAATACGCGTGGGTGAGGAGCGTCCCCTCCTTCGCCAATCCGTCATACCGGGGGGTCAGGCTTTCCTGCCCGGGCCCCGGAGGGTGGAGAGCGCCAATGAACTCCGAGCCCAGGCTCTCCTCCAGCACCACCACCACGTTCAGCCGCCGCCGCGGCCCCGGGTTTTCGATGCGGCGCAGCGTCGACCCCGGAACGAACGAGCCCGGCACCATGGCCGGATCATCCCCCAGCAGGTGGTGAAGCCGGGCCAGCACCGCCGGCTGCGGCCGGGTCGCGTACAGGCCCTCGTACGGAGCGTCCGTCCCCAACAGGGCCATCCAGAACGAGTAGTAGCCGTTCTCGGCGACCTCGTTGAGCGCCCGGTTTTCGGACACCTGGGAGAGCGCCGGCGACACCGTCACCGTGGCCACGGCCAGCAGCAGGCCGAAGCCGGCGGCGAAAGCCAGCCGCTGGACCGGCGGCGTCACCCCAGCAGAGCGCGTGAACCGCCAGAGGATCCCAACCACCACCACGGTAACCAGACCCACCGCCGTCAGCACGATCCCCGTGTGGTAGCTCTGCCAGATGTTGCCCGCCACCTCCGTGGGATAGACCAGGTAGTCCACGGCCACGAAATTGAAGCGGCTGTTGAATTCGTCGAAGAAGTAGTACTCGGCCATGGCAACGAAAAGGGCCGAGAACACGGCCACCGACAGACCGATGCCGAGGAAGATGCGCTGGAACCGCCGGTGGTACCAGCGCTCCGGGATCACCGTGAGATAGAGCACCAGCGGCAGGGTGAGCCACAGGGCCGAGACCCCGTCGAACAACAGCCCCGCTCCGAGGGTCTTGAGCACCGGCAGAACGCCGTCCCGCGCGACGCCCTGCTGGATCGCCAGCAAGACCAGGCGCGTGACCAGCCAGACGGCCATGTAGAGAAGGATGAGGGCCACCGCCAGCTGGTAGCGGGAGCGCAAAACGAGAGAACGGGTCTGTTGGAGGATCTTGAGCATTAGATTTCCCAGGAGACTTTAAAAAGAACCAGCCGGCAGGCTGTACCGGCGGTCCCGCGAGGCTTGTAAACGGGCTCGTCCAAGTGCACCTCTCTCTGCCGGAAAGCCAGTCCGGCATGCTAGTCTCCACTCTGTAAGAGTCCGGCAAGCGCGAAATCCTTCGGTGGGCCGTGCAAGATGCATTTAAAAAGAACGAAGATCGCGTGCGTCTTGCTGACTGCCTGGGCCCTGGCGACGATCCCGGCCGGGGCCCGGGGCGCCCGGGACATGGCCTTCCGCGGACGGAGCCTGGCCGCGGCGCTCCAACTCCTGCAGGCTCGAGGGTTGCCGGTCTTCTTCTCCGGCGGTGCCGACGGCGTCGTCCGCGACTCCATGCGGGTCGAAACCGAGCCGCGGGGAAACTCGCCCCGCGAGATCCTGGACGACCTCCTGCGCCCCCACGGCCTGCGCGCAGAAGAGCTCGCGGGGCGGCTGGTGGTGGTCGCCGCCCCGCCCGCGAAAAGGGCCCCGCCGAGAACCACGCAGCCCGAGCCGCTGCCGGTGGTGCGGGACGAGGTCGACGTCTTCGAGAACACTCCCCTGCCGGCGGAGGCCGAGCCGGAGAACCGCCACGGAATGCAGTCGATCGATGCGAAGGAAACCGCGGCGTGGCCTCACCTGGGCAACGACTCCTTCCGCGCCGTCACCCAATTGCCTGGAACGGCCAGCGCCGAGACCTCGTCGCAGATCCACGTCCGCGGCGGCCGGGACGACGAGATCCTGGTGGTTCTCGACGGCCTCGAGCTGCTGGCTCCCTACCACCTGCAGGAGTTCGACAGCGCCTTGAGCATCGTCGCCCCGGCATTTCTGGAACGGATCGAGCTGAGCACCGGCGGCTACTCCGCGGAGTACGGCGACCGGATGAGCGGGGTGCTCGACATGACGACGTTGACGCCGCCCCGTTCGCGGCGGTTCGAGCTCGGGCTCGGGCTTCTCTACGGTGAAGCTTCGGCCTCGGCCGCTCTCCCCGGAGACCGCGGCCGCTGGTACGCGGCCGGCCGCGGCGGCAACTACCACCTCGCGCTGGAGGTCAACGGCCGCGACGAGAAACCGACCTACTGGGACACCTTCGGCAAGCTGGAGCTCTCTCCCCGGCCCAATCAAACCCTCCAGCTCAACGCCCTGGCCGCGGAGGACGACTTCAAGCTGGACGCCGAGGAAGCGTTCGGTGGGGAGCATTCAGGAGCGGCCGGAGAACGGTACCGGAGCCAATGGGGCAACCGCTATCTCTGGCTGACCCATGGCGCCGTGGTGGAACCGGATCTGTTCGTCGAAACGATCGCGTCGGCGGGGCGGCTCGACCGGGACCGCTCGGGCTCGACCCTGGAACCCGAGGACGGCTTCGAGGTGCGCGACGCCCGCGTCTTCGACATCGCCGGCCTCAAGCAAGTCTGGCGCGCCCAACCCAGCGAGCGCTACTCCTTCGAGAGTGGCGCCGAGCTGCGGTGGCTCCATTCGCGGATCGACTACCGCCGCAACCAGGCTCAGGCGGGCGTAGGCACTCCGCGGTTCCAAGGCGTCCTCGACTATTCTCAGGCCGGCGCCTTCCTGAGCACCACCCTCCGGCCCGGACGGGCTTTCACCGCCGATCTTGGCGCGCGCTTCGACCAGAACAACGCCACCGAGGAAAGCCACCTCAGCCCGCGCGTCAACCTGGCCTGGAAGCCTCGGGAGGACAGCGTCTTCCGCTTCGCCTGGGGGTGGTTCTACCAGAGCCAGCGCCCGAACGAATTACAGGTCGAAGACGGCGAGACCGAGCTGGCGCGCGCCGAACGGGCCGAGCACCTGATCCTCGGCTACGAGCACCGCCGCGCGAGCGGCGCCCTGCTGCGGGTCGAGGCCTACCGGCGGCGGTGGAGCCGCTCGCGGGTACGCTATGAAAACCTTTACGATCCGATCGTCCTGTTTCCGGAGCTGAGCATGGACCGCGTCCGGATCGACTCGGACGGCGGCCGGGCCACGGGGATCGAGCTCCTCTTGCGCGGCGCGGACCGGGGGCCGCTGAGCTGGTGGTTGACCTATGCCTTCAGCTCGGTCGAAGACGGCATCCGGGGCACCGGCGGCCGAACGGTGCCGCGCGCCATCGATCAACCCCACGCCGTCCGTGCCGATCTAAGCTACCGGACGGCGAGCGGCTGGAGCTTCAATACCGCTTGGCTCTACCATACGGGTTGGCCCACCACGACCTTGACGGGGCAGGCCGTTCAAGGCGCGGACGGCTCGATCCGGCTCGAGCCCGTTTTCGGCCCCTACAACGGCGAGCGCCTTCCCAACTATCACCGGCTGGATCTACGCGTGAGCCACGGCTGGAAGCTCCCTCTGGGGCATCTGGATACTTACGTCGACCTCCAGAACCTCTATGACCGCCACAACGTCCGCGGCTTCGACGGCTTCTCCTTCGCCCTCGAACCCTCCGGCGAGGTCCGCGTCCATTCCGAAGAGCTGAGCTGGGGCGGGTTCCTCCCCTCGTTCGGCGTCCGCTGGCAGCTCTGACCTTCTGAGCCTGATCGCCGACCCTGACCGGTCAGCGCGCGGCTTTCTCGAGCCAGATCTCCCCGCCCACGAGGCGATGCCGGTAGCCGCATCCCGGAAGGACCACGGAGAGCGCCTCCTCGGGTGTCAAACCCGCGATCGAACCGTGCAGGATGACGTGCTCCGGAGCGGCACCGGCGTCCGGCTCGGCGAGATGCCACCGCAGCCCCGTCTCGCGGGAAACCCAGTTGAGAAAATCGGTGAGGCTGGCGTTTTCAATGGTGAACGGCGGTGCGGTGTGCTGGACCCAGTCCCAACCCGGGCCGTAGACCGGCACGTCCGCTTGCCGGAAGCTGCCGTCCTCGTGCAGCAGAAGCTCATTGCCGGCACGGGTTTCATGGACCCTGCCCGCGTGATCGACGAGCACTTTTCCTTCGCGCACCCGCACACGGAGCGCCCCCTCGGCCAACAAGCGGACCTCGAACTGGGTTCCAATGTCGCGAACCGAGCCGAAAGCCGTGGCGATCTCGATTCCTTTATCGGTGGCGGGAGATCGGGGCGTGGCGGGAGATCCCGAATCGGCGTACAGGGCGCCCTGTTCCAGGGTCAAGGCCTGGGCCGAATCAATGCGCACGGAAGAATTGCCGTCGATCCGTACCGAGGCCCCCGACGCCAAGCGCACGGCGGCCCGCCCGCTCTCTCCCGTGGTGACGAGGGTGCCTGAAACCAGGGCGCCGGAGCGGGAAAGCCCGGAGCGGGAAAGCAGAACCTGGCCCGTCCGCATCTCGAGCTGGGCGACCGGCAGGCCCGCGCCGGGAGCGGTGGGCCGGAAGAGCCACCCGGCGACGAGCAATAGAAGGGAGGCCGCGAGGCTGGCCCCCACGGTCCACGCAAGCCGGCGCCGGCCGGCTGCTCTTCCCATGCTTCGCGACTGGCGGCGAAAAACCTCGCGCGCCTCGGCTCGCAGGGGCGCCACCTCGCTCTCGGAGAGCCGGGGACGCGGGCCCGCGAGCCGAAGCAGCCGGGTGACCTCGTCGTCATCGCCGTCCCCGGGCTGAGGGTCTGTGTAGGTCCGGTTCGAGTCGTCCATGGTCATTTCCCCCGGGTGAGGCTGGCGAACCCATCGCGGAACGCCAGCCGGGCGCGAGTCAGGAGAGATTCCACCGCCTTCGCGGTCATCCCGAGCTGCTCCGCCATCTGCTTGACCGGCAGCCCCTCCGAGTACTTCCACTCCAGCACCTGCCCATAGCGCGGCGGCAGATGATCGATGGCCTCATGCACCAACCGTCCCACCTCGCGCCGGAGAGCGGCCCGCTCCGGGTCGTCGAGATCCGCCGGCAAAGCCTCCAGGGCCTCCCGAAGCGCGCCGCTTTCCTCGAAAAGACCGGCCCGCGGCGGGGCCCGCCGTTCCCGCTTGAAGTGCCCGCTGATCTCGAACCGGCAGATCGAGCACAGCCAGCTGAACAGCGCCGCCTCACCCCGGTAGGAGTCGAGCTTCTCGATCGCCTTGCAGATCGTGGCCTGGGCCATCTCCTTGGCCAGCTCCGTTTCCGTGCCCAGGCGGGCCAGCGCAAAGCGGTAGACGGGCTGGAAATAGCCGTCGAAGAATTCCTCGAACGCCGCCTCGTCTCCAGCCCGCATGCGCTGGACCAGCTCCCGATCCTCGGCCCACGAGCCGGTTTCGTCAGACCTCCCGGGCCACATCGTCTATAAGAGGAGCGAAGCGGAAAAATCCTTCGGGCATGCCTCATGATGGCATAGGATTCCGCGAGAGGAGAGCCATCATGAGCGTACATGGAACCAATGAGGTACCTCGAATGAGTCACCTCGGTAACCGCCGCCCTCCCTTCGGAGTCCGTGTCCGGCAGCTCCTGGACGGCAAGGGGCAGCTCGCGAGGCTCACCTTATGAAGATGTCGGACATCCCCTTCTCCACCACCGACTGGTCGCTCATCGAGCCGACCGAACATAACGGTGAGATCGGGATTGCCTACTGGCGCACGCAACAGCTCGGACCCATCCGCGTCCGCATGGTGGAATACACGCCGGGCTACCTCGCGGACCATTGGTGCTCCAAGGGGCACGTTCTCCTCTGCCTCGAAGGCGAGCTCCAAACCGAGCTTCAGGACGGCCGCCGCTTCACCCTCCGGCCCGGCATGAGCTACCAGGTCGCGGACGATGCCGAGCCCCACCGCTCCTCCACCCAAACCGGCGCCCGGCTGTTCATCGTCGACTAAAGACCGGTCAGATTTTCCGGTACCGGGGGTCAAGATCACGCAATTGGAAAACCTGGGCGGCCCGCGGCCGCGTTCTATACTGGTGGTGGTAGAATAACTGCTGTGGCCGTATCCTTTGTGGCAGCAGCGGCCCGCCACTTAGGGCTGAGTTTTACTGCGCCACAAGCCCCACCATTGTCCTTCGGAGGTCCCATGAAGAAGACCCTGACCTTTACCGTCGAGATCCAAGCGCCGAGGCGCCTTGTTTGGGAAACGATGCTCGGACCAGAAGGGTATAAGGCGTGGACCTCTGCCTTCTCTGAAGGGTCGTACTTCGCAGGCTCCTGGGAAACAGGCTCAAAGATCCAGTTTCTGGGGCCATCCGGCGACGGGATGACGGCGGTCATCGCTGAGAGCAGGCCCTACGAATATGTGTCGATCAAACACCTCGGCGAAGTCAGCAAAGGCGTCGAGGACACCACGAGCGAAAAGGTACGGGCTTGGGCGCCAGCATATGAGAACTACGAGTTCTCCGAGACCACGACGGGAACCACTGTGACGGTGCGCTTGGATACCGTACCGGACTTCGAACAATACATGCTTGATACTTTTCCGAAGGCACTGAGTCTGCTCAAGCAAATCTGTGAGCGCCCTCCTTCAGGAGGCTAGCACCACACATTGGAGGATCCGAGGGGTCTCTTTGCCGCTCCCATCTTGAGCCCCACCGCTCCTCCCCCCAAACCGGCGCCGGGCTGTTCATCGCCGACTAAAGTCCGGTCAGATTTTCCGGTACCGCGTCCGGCGCCCGCCGTCGCTGAGCGTCTCGATGGCGATCACCTGCTCTTCCTGAAGCGTGCTCAGGGCACGGTAGAGCGACGCCCGCGAAGGCTCGTAACCCAGGGCGCGGCCGAGATCCCGCTTATCGAACACCCCGGAAGGCCCGGGAGCACCTTCTCGATGTCACCCGGCAAATCGCCCCTCCGCGGTGCCCGCCGCGGCGCGGCCCTCTCCGTATCACCCGGCGCCTCCCCAACCGTCTCAACCGTCTCAGGAACCGTCTCAAGTGCCGGTGGATCCGGAGGAACCATCTCAACGCCGGCGCTCGCCGAGGGAACCCGAGGAGCCTCTCCTCCCGGAGAGCTCAGCCAGACCGTTTCGAGAGCCCGCAGCTTGGCCTGATACCCGGCCCGGACGAGATCCAAGTCCGCCTGAAGCTGCTCCTCGATCGCCCGCCGCCGCCGCTCATATTCCCCGAATTTCATCCCAGCCTCCCCAAAGTCCCTGAAGCCTAGCCCTCCTCCCCAACCGCCCGCAAGCCCTCGCGGACGGTTGAAGCCTCTTGTGAGACGGTTCGCCCCCCTTCCCCACCCTCAAAACCCTGAGTCTGGACGGTTGGCCCCCCGGGTTGGGCGGTTCGCCCCCAGGGGCCAACCGCCCAACCCAGCAATTCAACCGTCCGCCCCGGCAATTCCAACGCCCGACCCAACAACTCAGCCGCCCGACCCGGCATCTCCACCGCCCGCCCCGGATTCTCGACCGTCCGCCCCGACGGCTCAACCGTCCAGATCTCCTCCCCGGCGGCGCGCCCCGGCTCCCCAACCGTCCGGAGACCGGGGCTCAAGACCGCGCGAAGCCTCAGGACGCCAAAATCGCCTGACCGCGTCCTTGGGGATAGAATAGGGATCGCCCACCCTTGTGCTCTTCTACCTCGGCCTCTGGGGACAGCCGGCGAAATGAACACCAAAGCCTACGCGATCAAAACCGAGATCACCGATCCGTCCGCGGAGACGTTCGATTTCAGCGCGCAGAAGACCATGTACGGCGGCAAACACATCGCCCAGGGCGATACCATCTTCCTCTTCGCGAGCGAGAACGAAGGCGGCCCCGGCCTCATCGCGATCGGAGTCGTCACCTCGGCCCACCCCCTCGCCAAGAAACCCGGGATCGAACGCCAAACACCCCGCCTCAGCCTCGCCCCTCAACTTCAAATTCTATCGCCAAGCCACGAACAAAATAGTCGGCCTCTCGGAAACCGCGGCGGCGTTACTCCGTGGATTCTTTTAATACGGGAGATACCCCAAAAATGAGCTACCGGGCGCCAATCCTCGGGATTCACGTATTCAAGATCATTCTTGCCCTCACGTTGCCCTGGGCCTTGGCAATGACGCTGGGACTTCCATTCGAAACCTTCCTAGAGATTACCCTGCCGGCAACCCTCGGGGTCTCGAAGACTGTGGTGGGCTACGGCATCTTCGCGCTCGCCTGTGGGGTCGTATTCGCCATCCTATGGCCCGGCTCGAGAATGGGTGGCATCTGGCTCTCCTTGAAGAATCGAATCCCCTTGTGGAAAGCCCTTGTCTCGACGGCCCTCTGGTCTCTCGCCGGCTACGTCATCGCTTTTCCAGCCTGCCTTGCAGCCGCACTTTTCATGACGAGGGGAAACACCCAAGGTGAAGCCGGCATCTTCGTAGTCATCTTCGCCCTCTACATGCCGATGATTTGGGCTATTCCCATCGGAGCCTTCCTGGCGTGGCGCCGTGAGAGCCAATCCCAAAAAAACGCCGACGGGAGAAGCCACTTCCGTGAGCCTGAACCACTCCCGAAACCACGTTGATCTTGTAGAGACGCACCCATACCGTCCACGATATCCCTGCGCAGGCCACGGGGACGGCGGGTCGTCTCTTCGAAGCGCTGAACGGCACGATCCTCCTCGGCCGAATGAAGACCCAAGGATGCGTGTATAGGGGGCGGGACCATCCCGCCACGCTCAACCAAAGATACATATACATAGGCACATCAGCCCTGAGAACCCCTCACCCTGGGATCCTTCCTGCGCCGGCAGCGTCCCAGCGGCATGCTAACCGCCACAGCGACGCCTCTCTGCCAGCGAACTCTAAACTCTGCCCTATCTATGATTTGCCGCGCTCACCCTATTTAGATATTGAGCTACCTGAGTCTCAGGTTGCCTTGCTGCCCGCAACCACCCTGTATTGACTGGGCTTTGAAGTAAGCGTAAGATGAAGCCTACGAAGGCTACATGGAATCAATAGTTATTCGGTCACCGCAGCCTTCCCTTCGGAGTCCGTTGTCAGGCGGCATGCAATTTAGGGAAGCGAAAAACGATCGTATACAGTCGAGCAAGAGGTTGGGCGCAAGTAATTTCAAGTTAAGGATAGATGATGAGTGGAGCAAAAACTGAGCTTGTGAGGTATGTGTTCCTCGATATCGTTGGCTTCACTAAGGGACGTAGCGTGGAGGCTCAATCTGATTTGGTGGCGGCTCTAAACAGAATCGTAAGAAAAGCTCTGGATGCTCTCTCTATCCAGGATGATCAGCTCATATTGTTGCCAACAGGAGATGGAATCTGTGTGGCAATTATTGCAGACAGGGGGGATCCTTATGACCTTCACCTCAGGACATCTCTCGAAATATTAAAAGAAACTAAGGAGTATAACTCAGGCGTTACGGACGCAGCCCGCAGGTTTGCTATTCGCATTGGCCTTAACGAGAACGTAGATAATATTGTGGTCGACATCAATGGCCGGCAAAATGTCGCAGGAGCTGGCGTCAACATGGCACAGCGGATAATGAGCCAAGCCGATGGCGACCAAATAATGATAGGGCAATCTGTCTACGAGACCCTTCACGTTCGCGAAGCCTATATGGAATCCTTCAGAAGTTATACGGCCACTGCTAAACATGGGGTGAGGTTTACAGTGCACCAGTACATAGCGCGTGCAGAGGGGTTGAACAATGATGTACCGCAGGCCTTCGCTCCTACCATCCCGACACCTCAGAAAACTATAAGCCTGACCAAATTAGCCGCCTACTACATAGCATTGGCCACCAAATTTCAAGAGTTTCTCCTAACTAAAAAAGATCGCACCGGCTACGAGTATACTGCCGCTCCCCTTCTTTATTTCTTGGCTTACGATTGCATGAGAGAGAGCGAGGCCAGTGAGTTCGATAACTTTCGGCCCAAAACGTGGGGCTCCCCAGGAAAATCTCTGGAGGAACAGTATGAATACTACGATAAGCACGATTTTTGGATGCTCCTAACTCTCACAAAATTTATCAATGGTTCCATTTTTAGTCAGTTTTCTGATTGCTTTGAACTGGCAGGCCTAGACAATTATACCTTCGTAAGCCAGAAGGGCCGGAGGAAGTTGAAAGAGGAGTGGCCTGACGTCTTGAAAGATGTTGAAGCAAGAGAATTTCAAGTGGCCTCCAATCCGGGGCCTCAAGCGGACGGCTGACGCCTCACTCTTAGGCCTGGCGAATACAGGCGTCAGGGTACCCGTCGCCACGAGCGTGCGAATGCATGTGGGCGCTCTTTCAACGGAGTCGTTTGCGCGACATCGAGCGCCTCCGGGATCTCGCCGCTGAGACTCTACCCTTGAGCGTTACGCGATGTTGTTGGCTGAGTCTCGCTTCACCTCGTCGATGCCGACGCCCGGTGTCGCGTCCCGGTCTTCGCGGGAGATTCCTTGGACGGCCTCGCTTCTCGGGTACAGGAACGAGAACGGGGAGCTCATCGTGGAGACACTCGCGGCACTCACAGCGAACGTCGACTCCTGGAGGTTGCCTCTCAATGCCTGAAAACAAGACCAAGCCCACCGCCGCGAGTGTCGAGGAGTACATCGCCTCGAGGGCCAATGAACAGCAGCGCAGCGATTGCCAAGACCTGATCGCGCTGCTCGAGAAGGTTACCCAGCAACCGCCCAAGATGTGGGGACCCAGCATCGTCGGCTTTGGCACCTACCGGTACACCTACGAGAGCGGACACTCTGGGGAGGCTCCGCTGGCGGGCTTCGCGATTCGTGGCCGGGAATTGGTGATCTACTTGGTCGCTGAACAAGACGAGCAGAAGACCCTGCTGTCCAAGCTTGGCAAGCACAAGATGGGCAAGTCCTGCCTGTACTTCAAGCGGCTGGCCGACCTCGATAGGTCGGTGCTCGAGAAACTGGTCGTTGGCTCGGTCGCGGAGGTGAGGCAGCGCTATGGGTAGCACGGCGGCGCCTGCGGTCTCGCTTGCGAGCGATCATGACATCCCGCCGGATGCGGGGAGCACCACGGTTGTGTTGCGAGAGGTCCCGTATGCAGGCACTTGAGCTCAAGGTTCCGCCGGTTGTAGTTGTTGCCGTCTTCGCGGCTGCCATGCTTGGCCTATCCTGGCTCATGCCCTTGGCAACCTTCGAGCTGCCCGGTGGTCGACTCGCTTCGCTCGGTCTGGCGCTGTTGGGCATGGCCACGGCGATGGCTGGTGTTCTAGCCTTTCGGGCAAGCAAGACAACGGTCGATCCACGCACTCCAGATGCGGCGTCTACGATTGTGGTTGGGGGTATCTACCGGCTTTCCCGAAACCCGATGTACCTGGGGTTCCTGTCCATCTTGGCTGGCTGGGCTGTCTATTTGTCCAATGCGACGGCGGCATTGCTGTTGCCTGCGTTTGTCGGCTATATCAATGCGTTTCAGATCAAACCAGAAGAACGAATCCTGCTTGCCAAGTTCGGGCCGCGCTTCGCGGAATACATGGCGTCCGTGCGGCGGTGGGTGTAACGCGGTGAGTGGCAAGAACAATGCGTCATTGGCCGTCGTGGTATTCTTCGGCTCGGGAGCGTCGGAGGCAGGACGTCATACAAAAGGAGTGTTCATGAAACTCGGTGCATTTTCCGTGAGCCTGGCGGTCAAAGACATTGCGGTCTCTCGTGCCTTCTACGAGAAGCTCGGCTTCAGCGTGTTTGGTGGCGATCAGTCGAAGAACTGGCTGATCCTGAAGAATGAGGAGACCATCATTGGACTCTTCCAGGGAATGTTCAAGGGGAACATCCTCACGTTCAACCCCGGCTGGGACAGCAATGCGCAGAACCTTTCCGAGTTCCTCGACGTGAGGGACATCCAGAAAGCACTCAAGGCTCAGGGCATTGAGCTCGCGAGTGAAGCCGATGAATCCACCACCGGCCCGGCAAGCTTCATGGTCACGGATCCGGACGGGAATCAGATCCTTGTCGACCAGCACCGCTGACTCAGCCGCGGGGATCCAGCGCACAGAAGGGGGCTTCTAGAGGCCCCTGCCACATCCGTTAGACCACGAAGGAAGGACATCCACGATGCCACGCGCGAGAACGTCGTCGCCATCGTACGCAACCGCACGGAGGCCTTCCTCCAAGCCAACGGGAACGTCTGATTTACCAGGAGCATCCTTATGAAGATTGAGGAAATGATCGGCGCGGTCCAAGAGAAACTGGGCGTGAAGGCGGACGGACGGGCCGGGCCGGTGACCTGGGGCGCGATCTACGCGCGCATCGTCAACCCCACCGTAACGGGTCTTCCTCCGGGCGAGGCCATCGATACCGTGGACGCTCGGAGCGAGAAGGTCATCGGCACTCTTCTATCCGAGGTTCAGCCCATGGCCCGAGCCCTCGTTCAGAAGGCCGCGCTCAACGGCATCCGCATCAAGATCATCAGTGGGTTGCGAACTTATGCGGAGCAAGACGAGCTCTATGCCCAGGGCCGAACCAAGCCGGGATCGATCGTGACCAAGGCCAAGGGCGGATTTTCGAACCACAATTTCGGGATTGCCTTCGACATTGGGGTCTTCGAGGGGCAGAAGTACCTCCCGGACTCCGACAAGTACAAGGCAGTGGGTGTGCTGGGCACAGACCTGGGGCTGGAGTGGGGCGGGAACTGGAAGACGATCGTCGATCAACCGCACTACCAACTCCGGCCTGCCTGGGCCGCGGACCTGACCGAGAGCAAAATGCTGGCCGAGCTTCCGGGTGCGCTTCGCCGCCGGTACTCCGGTGTTCACGGCGGTAGCCTGAAGAGGAACGAGGTGCGGCGGGATGAGATAGTTCCTTCTCTGGCGGCAGTCCATCCTTGAACGTCCGTTCTGACGGGAGGAGAGCCTATGGCCAGTCCGTATCTCGACAAGTTGCTCGAAGATTTCCGTGCAAAGATGCCTGCCGCTCCGAAGGAGGGGGAGGCGGCAACATGGCTTCTCGTGGCCTGTATTGACGGCCGCTACCCGCATGTCGTGAACAAGTGGATGACCCGCAATTATCCACATGATCTCTACGACCAGATCAACTTGGCCGGCGCCTCGTTGGCGACGTATGTGAAAGCCACGGAGAAACCAGAGTGGCGGCAGACGATGATGGACAACATCGGAATCGCGATGAACCTGCATCCCATTCGTGCGGTTCTGATCTTGGACCACAGAACCTGCGGTGCTTTTCGGGAGTTCGACCTCCTCACCCAAGCCGAAGAGAACACGCCCAAGGAGACCGAGGTCCACTTTGACGTGTCGAACGAGATTTTCCAGTCTGTGCTGCGGTTGTTCCGGGACCGCCGACGGGCGGGGTATGTGGCGGTTTTCCTGGCACCGGAGGTGATCGATCCCTGGGCCGATGACTTCCCGTCGCCCCCCGAGCAGCTTTGGGAAGGGAATGCCTGATCGCATGGACACGACTCATCACGAATCCGGCGCCCAGGACTTCGATTTCATCATCGGTCAGTGGCGGGTTCACCATCGCCGGCTCAAGGAGCGGCTCGCCGGGTGTACGGAATGGATCGAGTTTGAAGGCACGTCGGAAACGCGGAAGATCCTTGGCGGCCTCGGAAACCTCGAAGACAATTTGCTGGACCTGCCGGAGGGCGCCTACCGGGCGGCAGCCCTTCGTTCGTTCGATCCCGCCAGCGGGCTTTGGTCGATCTGGTGGCTGGATTGCCGCTCTCCGCGCCAGATCGATACACCGGTCGTCGGGGGCTTCGAAGACGGAAGAGGCGTCTTCGAAGCGGAGGACCATCTGAATGGGAAGCCCATTCGAATCCGGTTCCTCTGGATTCCTCGAGGCCCAGACTCGGCACGATGGGAGCAGGCGTTCTCACCCGATGCCGGAGAAACCTGGGAAACGAACTGGACCATGGATTTTACGAGAGAACGGAAATGAGCCGGGCTTTGGGAAGCGGCTGAACCCCCGTCGAGACATGGAAACCGAGAACTTCGTCTCCCTTGACAAGTCTGAGACACGCCGATAGATTTCTCTATATCAAGCGTGCGCACGACGGAACGGAGACGTCATGATCCTCAGAAATCCCCTGCTGTGTGGTGTTCTGGCCCTTGGAGTCCTGGCGCCCCGTGCGGCCCTGGCGGAGACCGCGGAGGAGCGCTCCCGGTGGGTGTCGCTCAACTCGGTGACGGTGGACATGATGTCCCCTTCCGAGGTGCCGGAGGCGCTGCGGTTCCAGGCTCAGCCCAAGGACGACAGCGAGGTGGTGCTGGTCAAGTTCCCGGGACCGGTGACGGCGGAGCAGCGCGCGGCCCTGGAGAAGTGGGCGGTGCGGGTCTACACGTATCTGCCGTATGACGCCTTCCTGGTGAGAGTGCCCGCCGGACAGGCGGCGGCGTTCCGGGAGGAAGTCGGCGCGAGCGCGGTGGTGCCCTATCACCCGTTCTACAAGATCTCCCGTTGGGTGGTCGCCCTCGCGCCCGAGGGCGCGGCCACGGGGAAGCGCTCGCTGATGGTGCAGGTGTACCCCGACGCGGACCTGGACAAGACGGTGGACGCGATCCGCGGCCTGGGGATCGAGGGCTCGGCGGTGGCGGGGTGGAAGGAGAATCCTTTCTTCTCCAGGATCCGCCTGTTGCTGACGGATGGCGAGATCGCCCGGTACCGGGAGGATCTGGCGCGCCTTTCGGAAGTTTTCTGGATCGATCTCGAGCCGCGCCGCGAGCTGCTCAACGACACCACCGTCTGGGTGGGCCAGTCTGGCCTCTCGGGCGGCCAGGCGACGACGGTCTTTTCGCGGGGTATTTTCGGCGAGGGGCAGACGATCGCGGTGCTCGATACGGGGATCGACGCGGACATGTGCTATTTCCGCGACACGACGCTCGGCCTGCCGGCGACGGCGAACGCCTGCAACGGCGGCACGCTGGTGGACACCAATCAACGCAAGGTGGTCGCGGTGGACTTCCTGTGGGCCAACGAGTGCAGCGGCGGTATTTCCAACGCGGAGTGGGACAACCAGAATCATGGCACGCACGTGGCGGGAACGGCGGCGGGAGACAACTTCGCCACCCCGCTGATCCATGACACGGCCGACGGCATGGCGCCGGGCGCGAAGCTGGTGATCCAGGACGGCGGATTCCTGACCGACAACTGCGGAGACCTGCCGGGAATCGGCTGCCCGGTGGTGGACCTCAATCCCATTTTCCAGCAGACCTATGATCAGGGAGCGCGGATCCACTCGAATTCCTGGGGCGACAACGAGAACGCCGCCGTGCAGAACAATTATTCAGCCGGCAGCCAGGACGTCGACGAGTTCATGTGGAATCACAAGGATTTCCTGATCTTCTTCGCGGCGGGCAACTCGGGGCCGGGCAATGCCAGCGTGGGCACCCCGTCGACGGCGAAGAGCGGTGTTTCGGTGGGATCGACGCTGCGCAGTACGGCCGCCACCGGCATGTCCGGATTCAGCAGCTGCGGCCCCACGGACGACGGGCGGCTCAAACCGGAGGTGACGGTGCCGGGATCGAGCATCATCTCGGCCGGCAACGACTTCAGCGTGACCACCAACAACTGCGGCCAGCGCACCATTTCCGGCACCAGCATGGCGACTCCCGGGGCCGCCGGCCTGACGGCCCTGATCCGCCAGTACTACACGGAGGGGTGGTACCCCTCGGGAGCCGAGAACGCGCCCGACGGCTTCACACCCTCGGCCGCCCTGCTGCGGGCGACGCTGGTGAATTCGACCCAGAACATGACGGGAACGGCCGTGGCTCCGGCGAATTGCCAGGGGTGGGGGCGGGTGCAGCTCGAAAATGCGCTGTCGTTCACCGGCGAGACGCGGAAGCTGTTCGCGCGGGAGAACGCGGGCTTCCCCACCGGCTCGGTGAACGCGGAGCAGGTCTACACCCTGGTGACCGGCAGCAGCGCGGAGCCGCTCAAGGTGACGCTCGCCTGGACGGACTTCCCCTCGACGCCGGCCGCGAACCCGCATATCAACAACGACCTGGACCTGACCGTTTCCGGACCGGGTGGGACGTTCCTGGGCAACGTCTTCTCCGGCGGCGCCTCGGCGGCGGGCGGGGTGGCGGACCGCAGGAACACGCTGGAGCAGGTGCTGCTGGCCGTGCCCACCGCCGGCACGTACACGGTGACGGTGCGCTCGTTCAACGTGCCGAACGGGCCGCAGCCGTTCGCGCTGGTGGCCGCGGGAGCCATTACGGCGGCCACCCAGCGCCCCTTCGCGGAGGCCGGAGCGGGCCGGGTGGTGGACACCCGCTCGTTCGTGAGCCTGGACGGGCTGGGGTCGTCGGACCCGGACAACGGCCCCTCTCCGCTGAGCTACGCCTGGAGCCAGGTGAGCGGGCCCGCGGTGAGCATTACGAGCTCCAACCAGGTCCAGGCCCAGTTCCAGCCGCTGCTTCCGGGCACGTACGTGTTCCAGCTTCAGGTGAGCGACGGGCTCTCGGCGGCGACGGACCTGGTCACTTTCGAGGCTCGGCGCGGCACGCCGCGGTGAAACTCTTGGGGGGGCCGGGCGTAATCACGCTTGTAATCTGGGAGGGCTAGTCTGACTCCCAATGGCACTGATGATGACCCTTTCCTCCAAGCTCAGGCGTAGCGGCACGGCTTCCCCCCCGGACGCCGACCGTGGCCGGTTGCTCAAGGAGCTGGTGCGCAACGGCGAGTGGCGCAAAGCCGCCCAGATGGCCGGGGAGATGGGAGACGACACCCGGCTGGTGCAGTACGCCCTGAGGTCCGGGCTCGGCCGTCTGCCGGACGGTGCGTTGCCGGACCCCCAGCGGGCCGCCGAGATCCTGGCCCGGCAGGGAGCGCACGAGGAGGCCATTCTCCTGTTCGAACGGGCGCAGTCGTTCAACCGGGCGGGCGAATCGGCCCTGGCGCTGCAACAGCTTGCGCGCGCCGGACAGTTCTTCAAGCAGGCCCGTGCCTGGGAGCAGTCGGCGCGGTGCTTCGAGGAGGCCGGTGAGCTGCGCGAGGCGCTGAACGTGCTGGAAACGGGTGAGAAGCGGATCGAGCAGGGAGCGCTGGTCCGCTCCACGTCCGCGGAGCACGGCCGGGTGGAACGGTTGAAGCTCCGGCGCGCCGAGATCCTCCTGCGGTTGGGCCGCTCGGACCTGGCCGCCACTCTGCTGGGCTCGCTGCCGGTGAGCCCGCGGTCGGCGGAGCTGCTGGAAGCCGCCGGACGCCACGAGGAGGCCTTGCAGCGCTTTCTCGAGCTGGGCCGCACGGACGAGGCCATGGCCGTGGCGGCGAGGTCGCCGCAGCGCGAGCGCCTTCAGGCCAAGATCCACCTGCACGCCGGCCGGCCCGTGGAGGCCGGAGACCTGTTCGCCCGGCTCGGCCATGCCCAGGACGCGGCGGAGGCCTACGAGGCGGGCGGCGAGTGGAGCCGTGCGGCCTACCGCTGGGAGGCGGCGCGCGATCCCCAGCGCGCGGCCGAAGCGTATGAGAAGGCCGGGCGCCTGCGCGACGCGGCCCGCTGTTTCATGGCGGCCAACCAGCCGCTGCGGGCGGCGGAGATGCGGGACAAGGCGGCGAGCGGTGCGGCGGGAGCCGCCACCCCTGCCGCGCGTGCGGCCGGCAGCCAGTTGATGAAGGCCCGCCAGCACCTGGCGGCGGGCGAGACGGTGGAGGCGGTCTGGATCCTCATGCGGATGGCGCCGGAAGAGCCGGGCTTCGCCGAGGGCTGCCTGTTGCTCGCTCCCCTGCTGCTGGAAGCGCGGTTCTACAAGGAAGCGCTGGACCGGCTGCACCTGATCGCGGGGCGCGTGGAGCCCGCCATCGTGCAGGACCGCGACTACTGGGAGGCCCGCTGCTTCGAAGCCCTGGAACGGACGGAAGAAGCCCTGGCCGCCTATGGGCGGGTTCTGGCGCGCGATCCCGGCTACCGCGAGGGCGAGGCCTGGCAGCGCAGCGAGCGGCTGAAGAACCCGGTGGTGGCGGAGCTCGAGCCCGTGGTTCCCGGCGGCTTGCCCATCGGCAGCCGGCTGGCCGGGCGCTACGAGATCGTCGCCGAGCTGGGCCGGGGCGGCATGGGGCGGGTCTACAAGGCCCACGACCATGACCTGGGCGAGACGGTGGCCATCAAGACGGTGCTGACCTCCTCCGAGGGAGGCGTTGGAGACGACGAGCCGCCTGCTGCGCGAGGTCCAGATCTGCCGCCGGATCAGCCATCCCAACGTCGTGCGCGTCTATGACCTGGGCAAGTTCGACCGCGGCCTCTTCGTCACCATGGAGTACCTGGAAGGGGTCAGCCTCGAAGAGGTGATCAAGAACGACGCGCCGCTCCCTTTCGCGCGCATCCGGAGCCTCCTGGCCGACGCCGCGGCGGGCCTCCAGGAGGCGCACGAGCAGGGGATCGTTCACCGCGACCTCAAGCCGGGCAACCTCATGATGACGGGGAACCGGCTCAAGATCCTGGACTTCGGCATCGCCTCGATGCGGGGGCTCGGCGCCCGGCTGACCCAGGTCGGCATGGTGCTGGGCTCGCCGATGTACATGTCTCCCGAGCAGATCCGCGGCCGCGAGCTGGACGGCCGGTCGGACTTCTACTCCCTGGGGCTCATCGCCTACACCCTGATCGCCGGCCGCGAGCCCTTCGAGGCCACCGAGCCCACGGTGCTGGTGCTCCAGAAGCTGCGCGAAGATCCCCCGGACATCCGCGCCTTCCGACCCGAAACGCCCGACGCCTGGGCCTGGTTCCTCGGCCGCCTGCTCGCCCGCGAGCGGGAAGAGCGCTTCGCCTCGGCCCGGGAGCTGCTGGAAGCGCTGGCTCTGCTGCCGGTGTAGCCCTGCCCTACAGCCCGGGCATGAATGCTACGGAGCAGACCCCTCCGGCCGGTGCAGCTTCGGCTCATGATTCGAACCGGAGGCCCTGGTCGTGCCGGGCGCGGAAGAGAAAACGCAGGACGCGGCGGGCCTGCTCGGCCGTGGCCTCCTCCCGCTCGGCGGCAACCTGAAAGACCCGCAGGGTGGCCAGGGCCTCCCGGTGGACGCCCTTGGACTCGAACACTTTCGCCAGCTCCCGGGCCAGCGCCTTCACCTCGGCCAGCCTGCCTTCTTCCAGGAGCAGGACCGCCTCTTCCAGCAGGGCCAGGGCCACGTCATAGCTCATCTGGCGGCGGTCAAACTCGCACCGCGCCCGGGCCAAAAGGCTCCGCGCCAACTCGGTTTGCCCCAGCCCGGCGGCAATGCGGCCCTCGAGCCAGAGCCTCGCAGGGCGATGATCTCATCCCCCAGCTCGGTGGCGCAGTCTCGCACCCCCCGGGCCAGCTCGGCCGCTTCGGCGAAACGGCTCAGGTGGCAGAGCGTGAACCCCAGGTTGCAGCACAGCATGTTCTGGAGCCGGCGGTCGCCGTCACGCTCCGCCAAGGGCTTCGCCTCGAGAAGGGCCTCGAGCGAGCGCTCGTACTCCCCCATCACCTCCAGGGTGAAACCCTTCTTGACCAACACCCGCGCCGGAGAACGCCCCACGGCGAGGGCCTCGGCCAGCAGGGCCAGGGCCTCGCCGAAGCGCCGCTGATCTCTGCGCAGGGAGGCTTCGAGGTCGAGCAAGCGGCCGGGATCGAGCAGGCCGGCGGCATCGGCTCCGCCGTGCCAGACGCTCTTTGGCGGCCTCGAAGGCGGCTTCCGAAGCCTTCAGGTCTCCCGCCACCCTCAGGTAGTTGGAGGCATGGGCTCCCGCGTACCCCCGGAGGCGTTGGCGCCAGCCTTCCGGCCCCGGCACCCGCCCCGCGATCTCCTGGGCGAGCCGCGCGAGGCCGGCTGACCGCTTCACGTCACGCGAGGCTTCCGCCACCGACTCCGCGCAGACCCTTTCGCAGACGGCCCAGGTCTGGAATTCCTCGGCCACCTTTACCACAGCCAACCACGTCTCTTCAGGCAAGTCCTCCAACCGGCCCCACAGAAGCTCCGCCCGCTCGCGGTCCTCGGGCCGGGGCGTGGCAGGGGGGAGCGGCAGCGTCAGGAGCTGGCGGTACACCGCCTCGGCATGAGCGCGCGCTCCCTGGGCCAGGCCCTCCAGAAGGTCTCCGGCGGAACGCCCGCGCGCAACCCGCCCCTCTCGGAACGCCTGGTAGAGCCGCGCGATCTGCTCCGCCTCGCGGAGGGTGACGCCGTCCGCCGCGGCCATGCGCTCGAGCTGGTCCTGGCTCGGCACCACCCGGCCCCGCTCGAAATGCCCGGGCAGGGAAGGACTGACTCCCAGGTCCCGCGCGACACGCGCCTGGCTCTTGCCCGCCAGGGCGCGGATCAGGTTTGCCAGATAGGCCGGCTCATAGATCATCGAAAATCCACCTCTGAAAAAGCTGCTTCAGCCCCTGCGGGGCTGTTCTTCTTACTCCTTGTTGGTTTGAGGCCGAAGGCTCCCCTAGCAAGTTGGTTATTTTTTCACCCTCAGGCCGGCCATTCGCACCTAGGATGGGGAGCCCGGCCCGAGCGAGCCATTGAGACCCGCTCCGGAGCCGTGCCCTGGAGACATGCCCATGCATAGGACTCTCACGGCCTTCGTGCTCGCTCTCTCCCTCGGTACCAGCGGTGCTCCGGCTGCTCTCGATTCGTTCTGGCTCCACTTCTCCGCACTCTGGAACGGCACCAAAGAAGGCGGCGGGTGGGACCCCAGCGGCCTGGTCCACCCCACCCCGTCCGACGAAGGCGGCGGCTGCGACCCCGACGGCCGGTGCCTGCCAGGCCCTGCCAAAGCAGGCGGCGGGTGGGACCCTTCCGGCCTGGCCCAGCCCGCACCGGCCGACGCAGGCGGCGGCTGCGACCCTGACGGCCGGTGCAACTCCGGCTCATGATTCGAACCGGAGGCCCTGGTCGTGCCGGGCGCGGAAGAGAAAGCGCAGGAGGCGGCGGGCCTGCTCGGCCGTCGCCTCTTCCCGCTCGGCGGCGACCTGAAAGATCTGCAGGGCGGCCAGGGCCTCCCGGTGCACACCCTTGGACTCGAACACCTTCGCCAGCTCCCCGGCCAGCGCCTTGACCTCGGCCAGCCTGCCTTCTTCCAGCAGCAAAGCCGCCTCTTCGAGCAGAGCCAGGGCCACGTCATACCCCATGCCGCGGGCATCAAACGCCCGCCGCGCCTGCCCGAGCAGCGCCCGGGCCTCCGCAGGCCGGCCCAATCCGGCGGCAATGCGCCCCTGCAGCCAGAGCCCGCGCAGGACTCCAATCTCGTCTCCCATCTCGGCGGCGCAGGCCCGCACTCCTCGGGCCAGCTCGGCCGCTTCGGCGAACCGGTCCACGTGGCAGAGCGTGAACCCCAGGTTGCAGCACAGCATGTTCTGCAGCCGGCGGTCGCCGGCACGTTCGGCCAGCGGCTTGGCCTGGAGGAGGGCCTCGATCGAGCGCTCGTACTCCCCCATCACCTCCAGGGTGAAGCCCTTTTTGACCAAAGCCCGAGCCGGTGAACGCCCGAGGGCGAGGGCTTCCTCGAGGAGGGCCAGGGCCTCGCCGAACCGGCGCTGGTCCCGGCACAGAGACGCTTCGAGGTCGAGCAGCCGGCCGGGATCGAGCACGGCGGCGGGATCGGCTCCGCCGTGCCAGAGCTCTTCGGCGGCCTCGAAGGCGGCTTCCGAAGCTGTGAGGTCCCCGGCCACCCGGAGGGCGTTGGCGGCGTGGGCTCCCGCGTACCCCCGAAGGCGGTCGCGCCAGGCTTGCGGCCCCGGCACCCGCTCCGCGATCTCCTGGGCGAGCCGCGCCAGAGCGGTGGCCCGCTCCACCCGGCGTGAGGCCTCCGTCTCCGACTCCGCACAGACCCGCTCGCACAAGGCCCAGGTCTGGAATTCCTCGGCCACCCGGGCCGCGGCCAACCGCGCCTCTGGGGAAAGGCCCTTCAACAGCTCCCACAGCCGCTCCGCGCGGTCGCGGTCGAGGCCGGTCTGGCCGGCGGCTCCGGAGGGATCGTCCGGCGGCGGCTCGCGGGAGAGCAGGGCGGCCGCCGTGAGCGTCTCCCGGAGGTTGCCGGTGAAGGCCAGGACGCCCTCTTCGACCACGGCCCGTTCTTCCGGCGTGAGGCCGCTTTCGTCATCGTCCAAGGCGTCCAGCGCTTCATAACAGCCGGTGAGGATGGCCTGGATGGCCGGGGAGCGAGGGAGAGCGGCGCGCAGGCGTTCATAGGCGTCGTCGTTGATGTCCGTGTCGCGGGAGAGCAACTGCGAGACACGCGCCGAACCCAGGCGCGCGGCGCCGGCCACTTCCTTCTGGCTTTTTTTGAACAAGAGTGACAGGACCGCCACTTCGAACTGGCGAAGGGTGAGCTTCTTGCGCATGGGTGGCCTCCGGATTGAAGAGCTTCCGAAGATCTTGGTGCCGCACGCGGCCGAAGCGTGACACGTCTGCCGGAGATTTCCTTTTTCCCTGGTTATCCTGGCACGCAAGGTTTTGCCAGGCCTGTAGAGGTGGGTTCCTTGCACACGGGTTGTCTCTCAGACTTGGGAGAAACAAGGAAGAGAGGAGACCGAACGATATGACGACGCTGCAAATGGCACAGAGCCGGTCCATGCCCGAGCTGCCGATGCAGTCTGCCGCGCCCGCCCCGCCTCCGATGCCTCCCGGCATCTCGCCGATGCCGCCGATCCCGCCGATGCCGCCGCTGCTGCCGCAACCGGAAACTCCCGCCATTCCGCCGATCATCGACCCCTCCCGCTTCGAGGACTTCCCCGTCCTCCGGGAGACGTTCCTGTTGTACGTCGCGGACCCGCGCGCCAACGCCGCCCTTCGGGCGGCGGCGGATCTCCTCTTCGAGCTCATCCTGGAATACTGGGGGAAGTGGCCGGACCACCCGGAAGGGTACCTGAGGGCCAGCCTCCGGGCCGCCGTGGCGGACCTGCGCTGCGTCCAGGGCTTCCTTGCCGAACCGGAGAAGGGCGTCCAGGACACCGCCCACGAGGAGCACCTTGCAGCCCTCGGAGGCGAGACCTCCCGCGACGTCGGCGCGCTCGCGGACCGGCTGGAAAGGGAGCTGGGGGCATGGCGCGGATGAGCGGCGGCCAGATCACCCTCCGGCCCACGGAAGATCAGCGAATGCGCTGGGGGGACGCCTCCCGCCGCCTGGATCAGAAGCACGTCCGCGCCTTCCTCGCATGGTCGGCAGACTTCACCGCCCGCTACACGCTCGAGCAGCACGTCCAGGGGCTTCACCGCCAGAGAGACCCCTTCCTCCTGCGGCTGGAGGAGAAGAAACGGCTCCGCCGCCTCATGGATGCGGCGCGGTATGCCATCCAATTCCTCCCGCCCCCCTCTCCTTGCCCTGTCCGGGGGAGCCTCCGAGACCCGAAGGGGGACCTCCGGAAAGCGCTCGATGGCGTCGATGCCTACCTCGCTGAAGTGCGGGAGGAGTACCGGTGAGGGCGTTCTCCTACTCCACCGCCCGCGGAGTGGCCTGGAGCCAGACCACTCCGACGACTCCGAGCAGGGTGAAGGCGCTGCCCAGGAGCTGAAGGGGCCGCAGCCGGTCTCCCAGCACCACCACGCCGAGGAACATGCTCAGCACCACCGTGAGCTGCGCCAGGATGCCCGCCTGGAGGTTGGTCACCCAACGGTAGGCATAGGTCATGAGGAGCTGGGCGACCACGGAGGTGATCCCCACGGCGGCCAGCAGCAGCCACTCCCGGGCGCCGGGCCGCTCGAAGCCGGCGAGGCCGAACGGGGCCGTGGCGAGGAGGCCGAAAAGGGTGAGGCTGCCGTAGACCGCCCACGAGCCCTCGGTACGGCGGGCGGCGCGAATGGCCGTGACCGCGGCCCCGGAGAGAATGGACGAGCCGATGCCCACGGCCTCCCAGAGCCCGAAGCGCAATCCCCCTCCTTCAGCTCCCCCGAGCGCCACCAGCACCACGCCCGTGACGGCGGTGAGGAGCGGCACCAGCAGGCGCCGGTCCACCGCCTCACCCAGGAACAGCGCGGCAAAGGCGACGCTGAAGATGGGCGAGGAGTAGTTGAGCAGCGTCGCGATGCCCACCGGCACGTGCTCGATGGCCAGAAAATAGAGCAGCACGGCGATGCCGCCGAAGACGCCCCGGTAGAGCAGGATGTCCAGGCGCTGAAAGGTGAAGGCCTTCTTCGCCACGGACGGCACGGCGAGGATGGGCACCATCATGACGGCGAAGCGAAGGAAGGCCACCTGCGCGCCCGGCAACTCCGCCGAGACCATCTTCGCCGCCAACGCCATGACGGCGAAGCAGACGGCGGACAGGGCCATGAGGATCAACGGTCGGCGGGAAGGCACCGGCGGATCATAGGCGATCCTTGCCGCAAGCGGGTTTCCGTGTAAATCTCCCGCCCGTATGAGCCCTCCCGAACGCCCTCTGAAGCTGAGCGTCGTGATCCCCTGCCTGAACGGGGCCGCCACCCTCGCCGTGCAGCTCGCCGCCCTCGCCGGCCAGGCCTGGCCCGGGGATTGGGAGGTCATCGTGGCCGACAACGGCTCGACGGACCGTTCGCGCCAGATCGCCGAGAGCTACGGTGACCGGCTGCCGGGCCTGCGGGTGATCGACGCCTCGGACCGCCGGGGGCAGGCCCACGCCCGCAACTTGGGCGCCGCCGCGGCCACCGGCGACGCCTTCCTCTTCGTGGACGCGGACGACGAGGTGGCTCCCGGCTGGTTGGAGGCCATGGGGCGCGCGCTCAGCGTCTACGATTTCGTGGCCTGCCGTTACGACAACGAGAAGCTCAATCCGGAGTGGGTCCGGCGCACCCATCTCAACCCTCAGAAGGACGGCCTCACCCGCTACGACTACCCGCCCTTCCTCCCCCACGCGGGCGGCGGCGGGCTGGGAGTGAGGCGGGAGGTCCACGAAGCCGTGGGCGGCTTCGACGAGACCCTCCCGGCTCTGGAAGACACGGATTATTGCTGGCGCATTCAGCTCGCCGGCCACGGCTTCCACTTCGTGCCGGACGCCGTGGTCAACATCCGCCACCGGCACGAGCTCGGCGGCATCTACCGGCAGGGGGTGAGCTACGGCAAGCACAACGTGCTGATCTACCAGCGCTACCGGTCCCGCGGCATGCCCCGGCTCGGCTGGCTCCCGGGGCTGCTGCGCTGGGCGAAGCTGATCCTCAAGACGCCGGGAATGGTGCTCACCCGCGAGGGGCGGGCGCGCTGGGCCTGGCAGCTCGGCTGGCGGGTGGGGCGGATCGAGGGGTGCTTCAAGTACCGGGTGGTGGCGCCGTAAAGCACGCCCGACCCGTCACACCCCCGGCTCGAACATCGCCTCCAGCGTCCTCTCCGCCTCCTCCAGGCGGAAGCGCCCCTGGTCGAAGAGGGCGCGGAAGGCGTCCACCACACGCGGGCAGAACTGGCTTCCCACCCCGCCCAGGATCTCCTCGGCGGCCCGCTCGGGGGGGAGGCCGGTACGGTAAGGGCGGCTGGTGGTCATGGCGTCGTACGTGTCGGCCACGGCGATGATGCGGGGCGCGAGAGGGATCTGTTCGTCGCGCAGGCCGTCGGGATACCCCTTGCCGTCGATCCTCTCGTGGTGGCTGCGGACGCCGGTCACCACCCAGGAGTTGGCGAGGTGGGAGACGATGGCCGCCCCGTCCGCCGCATGGCGCCGCATGATCTCGACCTCGTCCAGCTCGAGCGGCGAGGGCTTGCCGAGAATGTGGTCCGGGGTGGTGATCTTGCCGATGTCGTGGAGGGTGGCGGCGAGGTAGAGGTCACGCAGCTCCTCCTTGCCCAGGTCCATGGCCGAGCCGAGCAGCACGGAGTACGCCACCACCCGCCGCACGTGGCCGCCGGTGTAGGGGTCGCGCTTGTCGAGCGCCTCGGCGAGGGCGGTCACCATCTGGAAGAACTGCCGGCGCTGCGAGGCGTACAGCCGGGCGTTCTGGAGCGTCGGGGCGAGGATGGCGGCGAACTGCCGCATGCGCCACAGGTCCCCCGCGGTGAAACGGTCGCGCCCCACGGGGTTGAGGAGCTGGACGACGCCGATGACGCTCCCCTGGGCGATCAGGGGGACGGCGAGGATGGCCCGCGTCTGGAACGTCCCCGAGGGATCGCCGTGCCAGCGCGGGTCCGCGGCCACGTCGTTGACCACCTCGGCCTCGCCGGAGAGGGCGACGCTCCCCACGATCCCCTGCCCCACCGGCACGCGCATGCCGCGGATGGAGCCCGCGGCCCGGCCGCGCACCACGCGGAAGTAGAGCTCGCGCCGCTCCTCGTCGAGCTCCCAGACGGAGCTGGTCTCCGCCCGGCAGACGTCCTCGGCGTTCTCCAGAGCCAGCTCCAGCACCGTGCCGAGGTCGAGCGTGCCCGAGAGCTTGACGCCGATGTCGAGCAGGGTCTCGTACTCGGACAGCCGGCGGTCGGACTCGAACGGCGGTCCGGACGCTTTGGGATCGAGAAAACGGCTTTCAGATTCCGTGGCGATCATCGACTTCGCCTCCTAGTTGTCTCCACCGTCCTGCCCGCGCGACCTCACCCCCGGCCCCTCTCCTGAAGGAGAGGGGAGAAAACAGCTCCAAGCTCCCTCTCCTTTAGGAGAGGGTTGGGGTGAGGTCGCCACGGCACGACGATCACTATTTCCAGACACCATCCCGACGATCCTTGTTCAGGCCCTTGTTCAGGCGCTCAAGGCCTCGAGATCGCGGAGCAGCTCGGCGACCGAGCGGTACCGCCGGCCGGGGTCCTTCTCCAGGCACTTGAGGATGGCCGCTTCGAGCGCCGGCGGAATCTCCGGCCAGCGCGCGCTGGGCGGCGGCGGCACCTCGCGCAGGTGCTTGACCATGACGTCCATCGCGGACGGCCCGTCGAACGGCAGCGCGCCGGTGAAGATCTCGTAGAGCGCGATGCCGCAGGAGTAGAGGTCGGACCGCGGATCGGCCTCGTTCCCCTGGAGGATCTCGGGCGCCAGGTACTGGGGCGTGCCCACGATGAAGCCGGCCTGGGTCTGCCCCGGGGCCATGCGGTCGATCGGCCGGGCGATGCCGAAATCCATCAGCTTGGCGTTCCCCGTGGGCTCCAGGATCAGGTTCTCGGGCTTGATGTCGCGGTGGAGCACGTTCACCGCGTGGGCGGCCGCCAAGCCGGCGCAGAGCTGCTTGGCGAGCCGCAGGCCGGCCGAATACGGCAGCCGGCTCGTCTGGTCGAGCATGTAGCGCAGGGTGACGCCCCGCACGTACTCCATGGAGATGTAGGGGACGCCGTCGATCTCGCCGAAGTCGTGCGTGCGCAGCACGTTGGGATGGGTGATCTTCCTCGCCAGCTTGATCTCGCTCTTCAGGCGCTCGAGCTGCATCCGGTCGCCCCAGAGGTCGCGCTTGAGCATCTTGAGCGCCACGAGGTCGTCGAGCTCCCGGTCGCGCGCCTTGTAGACGACGCCCATGCCGCCCGCGCCCAGCACGGAGAGGATCTCGAAGCGCGCTCCCAGCAGCGCCCCCGGCGCGATCCCCGTCAAGGTGGCGCGCGCGGCGCCGCCAATCGTCTCCGCGGCCTCCGGCCCCAGCCGTTCCAGCGTCAGGCGCGAAACCATCGGGGGGCTCAACACGAAGAGCGGCTGCGGCGTGATCACCCCGCGCCGGGGCGCCAGGCGGTAGCCGGCCTGCTCGAAGGCGTCCTTGAGCTCCTCGTGCACCTCACGGGAGAGCAGCAGCTCCCCCGCCGTGGCCTCGCGCAGCAGGCTTTCGAGGTGCTGCACGGGCAGCCCCACCAGCGCCCGTTCCGACCGCTCGCCCCAGGTGACCGGGCCGGTCACCGCCCGGCCGGCCGTCATGGCCGCCACCGGCAGGTCCGGGCCGTCGCCGCCGTCGCCCGGTGTCCGCCATCAGCTCGGCCGAGACGCCGAGCACCTGCGCGGCCGCCGAGAGCGCCCGGAACCCGCGCCCCGGCCCCTCGAAGCGGGCGAGCACCCGGTGGCCGGAGACGGCCTCGACCTGCCCGCGCCCCTTGACCACCGCCGAGGTCACCCGCTCCAGGTCCGCGGCCAGGCGCGCCAGGACGTCCTTGGGATCGCTGCCGGAGGAGCGGGCGTACTGCCGCAGCTCGATGCCCAGGAGCAGCACCTCGCGGCTCTGCGCCTCGCCCAGGAGGCCCCGCGCCTGCGCCGGCTCGGGCAGGTTGCGGGAAAGCTCGGTGACGTAGGCCTCCATGTCCCGCTTCTCGCGCAGGTCGGCCAGCAGCTCGTCGAAGGCATGGGCGAGCCGCCCCACCTCGTCCGTGCGGTCGGAGTCGATCTTCTCGTCGTAATCCCCCTGGCGCGCCGTCTCGGCCGCGGCCACCAGGCGGCGCACGGGCGCGAGGGCCTTGCCGCGTGAAGAAGAAGGAGAGAAGCGGCGCGAGCAGCACCGCCGCCAGGCCCGCCCCGAGCAGCACGTTCTGGATCTGCCGGTAGGCCGCCAGCTCGCGGTCGAGCGAAGCGAGGGCCACCGTGGCCCCCACGGGCTTGCCCTGCGGCGTCGAGCAGCGGCGACTCCTGGGCGAGCCAGGGCTCGCCGTCGAGCGCCAGCTCGATCTGCGCCATGGCGCTGGCCGGCGCGCAGGGCCTCTCCCATCGCCCTGCTCGCCGGAGGCCAGCTCGCCCGGCAGGCTGCGGGCCATGCGCTCTGCCGCAGCGTCGTGGCCACGATCTCCGGCTCCTGCTCGCCCTGGCCGGGCTGGCCAGGATGGCCACGTCGGCGCCGCTCACCTGGTTGATCTCGCGCGCCGAGTCGTCGGTGATCGCGAAGCCGGTCACCAGGTAGCCGAGCAGCGGTGAACTGCTGCGCCACCGGCACGGCCACGGCGTAGTAGAGCCGGTTTCCCTCCTGCCAGACGCCGGTGGCCTCGAAGTCGCTCAGGGCCTTGGCCACCAGAGGGCGCTTCGACAGATCCCCGCCCACGGCATTGGGGTTGTCGGTGCGGGCGAGCACCCGGCCGTCCGGAGTCGAGGAGGATGGCGAAGTCGAACCCCAGCTCCTTCTGGCCGTCCGCCAGCAGGTCGAGGAGCGACGCCGTGTCCTTGCGTCTGCGCGGCCTCGGCGAGGTAGGCGACCAGCGTACGGATCGGAGACGAACAGGCTGGAGATCAGCTTCAGCCGCTCGTAACGCTCCTTCTCATAGGTCGCCTGCACCGAGGCGCTGCTCTTGAGCGAGTCGCGCCGCCGCGTCGCGCGCGATCCGCCGCAGCAGGATGGAGGTCACGGCCACCGCCGCCCCCACCAACAGGGCGATCAGCAGCGAGGTGACCAGGAAGATCCGGGTCTCCAGCGACAGGCCGGAACGGCGGCTGGCGGTCTGCGGTTTTGAGGTCAATTGTTGTAGCGGTCCCGTTGCGAGCGGAAATAAGACTGCCCCAGCTTGTTGAGATGGGCCGGGATCAGCGGCCGCACGATCTCCACCCGGGCCACCAACGCCCCCGCCGTCCGGGCCGGCACCTCGACGTCCACCGTCCACGGATCGGCCTGCTCGTGCCAGACCGTGAGCCTGCCCGGCCCCTTGGGCAACCCGGTGAGCACGAACTCGCCCGCGGCGCCGGGCGAGACGTAGTAGGGGGTGCCCAGCACGAGCACATAGGCGACCATGTCGTGGTGCACGTTACAGAAGACCCGCACCAGCCCCGGCTCGTCGAAGCGCTTCTCCTTGCCCGGCCCCTGCCGGTAGAGCCCCAGGTCGAACTGGTTGGGAGACGAAACCGAAAAGACGTTGTGAAGAATTGGATCCTGATTGGGGAACCGCACCCGGCTCCCCTTCGGCACCACGAGCAGGCGCGGCGCGAACTCCTTGCGCCGGGTCACCATCTCGAACGGCGCCTCGGGCGGGCGCGAGCCGGCATGGGGCCCGCCGGCTCGAAGTACACCACCGCCTGCCGCACGTCGCTCCCCTTGGCCGCCCCTTTGCCGCCCTTGGCGAGGAGCTGGACCTTGCCGCGCAGCTCCTCGGCGGCGAGGGGAGGCGGAAGGAGGGCGAGGAGGAGGAGGAAAGCCCTCACCCCCCGGCCCCCTCTCCCTCCCTCCACCCACCCGTCCGGGGAGAGGGGGAGCAAGCAGGACCGCCTTCGTCCTCTCCAAAGGGAGAGGCGGACCAAGGAGCGGGCCGTCCTTGTTCCCCCTCTCCAAAGGGAGAAAGGCCGGCTCGTCCTTGTTCCCCCTCTCCCCGGACGGGTGGGTGGAGGGGAGGGAGAGGGGGCCAGGGGGTGAGGGTTCACCTAGATCCTCCACCGCAGCGTCGTCAGAAGCTCGTTGTTCTCCCGCTTCGCCCCCGAGCCCAGGATGAACTCGTTGCTCGCGTACTCGAGCGTCAGGTCGACGCCCGAGAAGATCCCCAGCCGCAGGCCGGCGTCGAGCTTCTCCCAATCCCAGGCGAGGCTCGGGGCCGGAGTTCCGAGCTGCGTCGGACGGTTGCGGAAGTCGTTGTCCAGCTTCGAGTAGCGCACGGCCGGCGCGATGGAAGGTGAAGAGCTGGCGGTCGCCGACGGCCCAGACCAGGGGCAGCTCGAAACGCCAGGCGAGCTCGCCCTCGATGCCGGTGCGCGGCAGGCCGGCGACCTCCTGGTCGACGTACTGGCCGAAGAAGGAGAGGCCGCCCAGGTAGACCCAGACGTTGGCGCCGACCTCCTCCTTGTCGTCACCCGAGATGGGCGAGGATCGGATCGTTGTCGACCGGACCGTTCAGGAGGTCGAGGTCGCCGCCGTAGAACGTCCCCTCCAGCTCGACGGTGTCGGCGAGCGTGCGCTGCGGTAGCCCCAGACGAGCACGTCGACGCCGTTCCGCCCCGACTCGTCGCCCAACGCGCAGCCCAGACCCGCGCCCGACTCCAGGTCGCCGTCCACGTCCAGATCCTCGACCTCGGCGTCGTAGAGGATCACGATGCCGCTCTTGAGCTCGGGGTCGGGATTCGTCGCGCTGCCGGGCGGGCGTGCCGTTGTCGCCCGCAAGAGCGTTGGGGTCGCGCAGGAAGACCGGGTTGCCCTGGGTGGCCGAGAGCTTCACGTAGAAGTGCCGGCCGAGGTTCAGCCCCAGCTCGGCGCCGGTGTCCTCGAAGCGGTTGAAGGCGGTCGAGACCAGGCCGTAGCTCTCCAGGTGGCGGTCGTCCTGGCGCTCGAACTTGGGGAACTTGCCGACCTTCAGGTACACCCCGCCGCGCGCCGGCAGGGTGGCGGGCTCGGGCTCGCAGGCCGAAGCGGATCCAGGCCTCGTCCACGTCGACCTTCTTGTCGGTGGAGGTGGGATTGCGGTCGTAGAGGTCGATGAAATCGATCTTGCCGTGAGCGACCAGGCCGTCGCCCCAGACCGCGTCGACGAACAGCGTGACGTTCGACAGCTCGAAGTGAGTGCCCCGGATTGACCGTCTCCTCGAACCCCTGCGTCTGACCCACCGGCAGCATCGAAGGCGAGAACCTGAAGCTCACCGGAAAGCGGTTCTCGTCGCTGTCGCGGTAGTTCGCCTTGGCTTCGAGCCCGAACGACAGCCGGGGCTTGAGGCTCCCCCCCTCGTCCCCATCCTGAACCGCCCGCGGGTCTTCCGGGGGATCCTGGGCCTGCGCCGCGGATCCACACAACCCCACACCCAGCAACAGCACGCACAAACCCTTGAGAGACTTCGACGGCACCATCGGTTCGGCCCTCCCAGATACCCTACGGAACTGGGCCGTAGCTTAGATGGATGCCGCCTGCCAGTAAAGGGAGCTGGGCGGTTGGAGCCGGGCCGTGGATAATTCTCGTTGTCCTCAACGAGGCTTCCGGCTGCACTATGGGTTGCGCAAGGCCAGTGCCACTACAATTCGGAGAAGGAGATACCGTTGATCTCATCGGAAGAGTTCCGCAAAGCGCTTCGGCATTTTCCCGCCGGCGTGACCATCGTCACCGTCCAGGCGGGCGAGCAAAGACACGGCCTCACGGTCTCGGCGTTCGCCTCGGTCTCCGCCGAGCCGCCGCTGATCATGATCATCATCGAGAACCGCCACCACGCCCACTCGCTCCTGGAGGCGCCGGAGGCGGTGTTCGCCGTCAACATCCTGGGCGAGGAGCAGTCGGAGCTGTCGAACCGCTTCGCCTGGGTCAAGGACGAGGACCGCTTCGCCATGGGCAACTGGTCCAAGGCCACCACCGGCGCCCCCATCCTGGTGGACGCCCTGGCCTGGCTCGACTGCCGCATCCACGCCCGCTACCCCGCCGGCTCGCACACCATCTACGTGGGCGAGGTCGCGGCGAGCAGCGTGCCCGTGGAAGAAGCGCCGCCCCTCGTCTACTGGAACCGCGGCTACCGCAAGCTCCGGCTCCACGAAGAGCCGCCCGCCTAGGGCACGGCAAGGCGGCAGCCCCGCCGGTATCCTCGCAGGAAGAAAAGATTGGACGGCGGCGTCCTTGGACCCGGAGGCCGCCGTCCCTATTCAATTGTCAATGAACCCTCCGGCTCCCGTTCCGCCTTCCCCAGAAGCCGTCTCGAATCCCTTCTCTATGCGTTAGCCTGCCGGATACGGCTACGCTTGTCAATCTTGCCTATTGACATCATCGCGACATCAATGCACTCTATGCACATCAACTGAGGACGAAGGGGCGGAACGGACCCCGGAAAGGAGAGGCAGACCATGTTGAACGCGCCGCAGGGAAGGAAGCACCAGAAACTCACCGGTCAGCCGGTGCCGCCGACGGGTGAGCAGCCCGTGCGCGGGCTCGAGCAGCCCGAAGCTCGACCCTGAGTTTTTGCGGCACGACCCCACGCGGCTCGCTCGCGACCTCGAGCGGCACGTGCTCGGGCCCGAGTTTTCGCCGCCGGCCCCCCTGCCGCCCGTGCGCGACCCTGAGCTTTCGCGGCACGACCTCGCGGCAACCGTGCTCGGCCCAAGTTTTTGCCGCGCGAGCTCGAGCGGCAGCGGACGGAAAGGAGGTACGCCCCCTAGAGAGGAAAGCAGAAGAGCGGGATACAGAAGAAACCGTCCCTCACGCGCCTGCCCCGGACGATCCGGGGGAGGAAACCAAAACGATCAAAACGTAAGAAAAGAAAGGAAACACCATGCCCAACATCACGTCGTTCCCCGATTTCATGGCCGACTGGGACCGCCTGCTCAAGAGCGTCCGCAACAACCAGGACATCCTCCCCGACCTCTCGGGACTGACCGGACCGCTCGACGCCCTCCTGGACGAGAGCCGCGAGGTGGAAGCCGACAAGGCCGCGGCCCGCGCCCATCTCCGCCAGGGAGCCAAGCGCACCCGGACCCTGATCCCCGAAGGCCGTGCCGCGGCCTCCCGGCTCCGTGCCGCCCTGAAGGCCCACTTCGGAGGTCACAACGAGACCCTCGGCCAGTTCGGCATCACGCCGCTGCGCACGCGCCGCGTCCCCCAGCCGGCCGACCCGGCGCCCCCGAGCCCGACGGTGCCGGTCCCGACGCCGGAGTGATCCTCGAGTAGATCCCTGTCCATCCCAATGCCTGGGAGGGCGTGCTGAGCGCGCCCTCCCTGTTGTTCTTTGACAACTGAATTTATTTTTCCAAGTCCGGGGACGGGCCGCGGTGGGAGGTCCGTCCCCTCCCGCCTTTTCCGTATGCGCTATCCTTGGCCTGATGCTCAACGTCGCGAGCCGCGTCCCGAAGGTAATGCCCGGAAGCCCTCTCTGACCCTGACTCCCCGCGACGGGGTAGCGTTCCTAGCGGCATTGGATGACGCCGACCGGCCTCGTCCGCGGCTGGCGGCTGCTGCGTGTCGTTACCCATGCAACGTTGGCCGGCGAGAAGCTTCCGCCAAGTTAAAGGGCCAGATCGAGGAGAGGAGTTTCCAATGCCGAAAGCCACCGTCTGCCAGTCTTGAAGGACGCCAGATCGATGTCAACGAGGCCTTGGAGTTACGAAAGGCTAAAGGCGCTTCGCCGAAGTTCCGTTGTACCCTGTGCGATGAACCGGTCCGGCCTCACCGAAAGGGAACCACGGGCCAGGCTGCCCACTTCGAACATCGGACAAAAAATCCCAATTGTGCCTTGAGCCGGTCCATAGAGGAGGCCGGCAGCGCGCCTCTGCCGGCCGGCTGGCTGGGACGACGAACAATGCTGTATCCGGTGACACGACAAGGACCCCGAGACCGCCATCGGGTGACTTTCCCGATTTTCCAGCGGTTCTCAGAAGCCGATGAGTTGAAGGGCTCCCGCGTTTGGCCCAATGGACGTGAGGTGCACTTCAATGCGCCGCAGATTCCGCCTCCTCAGCCATTGAAGCGTTACGAGACCCTGCGTATGAGGGCGGCTTCTGGCTCCTCGTGAAATCGACATCACCGTCGTCGCTCGACCAGCCGCGGATCCTGGCTCGACCCCGCGATGACTCGGGCGTCTCGCGGCATTCCGACCTTCTCCACCAGGCTCGCCGTTGCCTTCTGACCCAGGAGTGCTCGCGACCGTGTCAGGTCTCGGCCCGAACCCGAAGTACAGTCAATGCGATCGCGTGCCGTGGTCCGTCCTTCTCGCCGGCGACGTCCCAATCCGGGCTGATCATCCCTCGAGGTCCAGCTGTCGGTCGACCCCAGAAAGCGCTTTAGTTGGCCCGCCTACGTGACCGTCTCGCGCGCCATCCACCGCTGCCCGGCGGATCTCCTCGTCGTCGCACCCGATCCGGCCGTCGCCAGGTGGTGCGCAGAACCGATCGAGATCGGTGTCCCCGGCTTCGTCCTGCGCCCGCCTGTGCTGCGTCGCACCGCCGTTCCCGTCGTGACGGATCCTGAGGAAGCGGCCCGCCGGCCCGAGCTTCGGAGTGCTCTCCGCGATGGCGCACGGCGAGACCGAGCAGGGAGCGACGATCGCCGCCGCGGTGCTGCCCGCGATCCAGGGGCTCGACGACGACAGGGCCAGGTTCTACTACGATCTCGTGTACAATTCCTTGAATGAGGCGGCTCGCCGGGCGCTGGAGGCGATGATGAAGGGCTACGAATACCAGAGTGATTTCGCGAAAAAGTATGTCGCCCAGGGCGCGCCGAAGGGCCACGAGGGACGCGCTGAGGGCGCGCCGCAAGCGGCGCGCGCCCTGCTGACCGTGCTTCGGGTCCGCGGTATCGCGGTGCCGGACGCCGTCCGCGAGCGCATCCTGGCCCAGAAGGATCCGGAGCGGCTGGAGCGCTGGCTGGAGAAGGCCGTCGTTGCCGCTTCGGTCGCCGAGGTGATCGACGAGCCGAACTGAAGTCCCCAAACGCCGAGTTTGACAGCCAAAGAGGCGATGCTGCTGCGCGCAGTACAGGGGATTTGCGTAGAGACGTTCCCATCCCGTCCACGATGTCCCTTCGCAGGCCACGGAGACGGCGGGACTTCTCCGCCGCGGCGAAACCGTGTCGATAAGGGCACGTCCTGGGACGGGCACCCGTGAGGTTCTGAACGACGGTGGTTCTGGGTAGGATCTTGCCTTCGAAGAGACGTCCCGCCGTCCCCGTGGCCTGCGAGAGTTATCGTGGACGGTATGGGTACGTCTCTACCCAGAGCGCCTACGGCGTGACCTTTCCCGGTTTTCCAGGATTCTTGGCCGCCGCCGTCCGCACCGCCATCAGGTGGAATCCCGCCCAGAGCAGGAACCCCAGGCCGCCGCAGGCGTACCAGAGCACTTCCGGCCCCCGGTTCTCGTAGATCCAGGTTCCCACCAGCGGGGCCACTACGAAGGCTGAGGCGAAGGACAGGTTGAGCAGGCCCATGTAGGCGCCCCGGCTCTCCTCCGGCGCGCGGTCGGCCAAGGCGCTCGACACGATGGGGAAGACCAGCATCTCCCCCACCGTCCACACCGCGATGGTGAAGACCACGTAGGCGAAGCCGGAGCCGAAGGGCAGCAGGCCCAGGCCGGCGCAGAACAGGAAGGCTCCGATGCCGGAGACCTTGAGCGGGTCCCGCCGGGAAAGGGAGTGGACCAGCACCATTTCGAACAGCACGATGAGGATGGTGTTGGTCGCGAGGGCCAAGCCGATCCGCCCCTCGGAGAAGCCCTGCAGATCCCGCAGAGACAGCGAGAAGGTGCTGGCGAGCTGGAAGGTCACCAGGTTCAGGAAGAACATGAGGCCGAAGACGCCCAGAGCCTGCGGGTCTCGCCAGGGGGAGCTCGCCGCCGCCTTCGCCTTGGCTTCGGCTGTTCGCGGCGCGCCCCGTAGAGGCCGGCCGGGGAAGGCGACTTGGAGCAGGACGGCCGCCAGCAGGCAGGTCGCGCCGTCCGCCAAGAACAGCCAGCCGTAGTCCCGCATCGCCAGGAAGCCGCCCACCGTGGGGCCGAGGGTCATGCCGAGGTTCACCGCGAGGCGCAGGAGGGCGAAGCTGCGGGCCCGCTCTCCGGGATCGCTGGCCGATGCCAGGGCCGCCAGGTTCGCCGGGCGGAAGATCTCGCCCACGAAGCTCCAAGCGACGATCATGGCGGAGATGGCGAGACGGCTCCTGAGATGGCCGAGGGCGAGGAAGGAAAGCCCGGTGAGCACGAGGCTCGTCTTCATCACCGCCAGGGGGTCGATGCGGTCGCAGAGCCAGCCGCCGAGGTAGGAGGCCGCCATGGCTCCCAGGCCGTAGAGCGCCAGCGTCTGGCCCGTCTGCGCCGTGGTGAAGCCGCGCTGCGCCGTGAGGTACAGGGCCAGGAACGGCAGCACCATGGTGCCGCTGCGGTTGATCAGCGTGGCGATGGACAGCAGCCAGACCGGGCGGGAAAGGCCCGAGAAGGCTTCGCGGTAGGCGGTGGCGATGGAACGCAGCATGGTGGTTCCGGGTAGACTCGGCCTCGCATGAACAAGAAGACAAACTGGGCGCGATCTTATCCCTCACTCTCCTCGTGATGGCAATTTCCCGGACGGGCTGGACGGCGCCGTGAATCTGAGATCAGTGCCCAGTAGGGTTATCATTCAAGGATGCAGGTACCGGCAGGCGACGAGTTGAACACCACGGATCATGGCAAGCCGGTCCTCAAACGGGCTCGCCAAAAAGAGGACCCCAAGGCAACCTTGGAGCCTCTGCGCGGATCTGTAATCCGCTTTGATGACCCAACCGAGCCCATCGGGCAGGAGGACTGGGAAGCTTTGCGCTGATCTTTTCGATACCCGGTACACATCTCGGGGTCTTCATGAAGGTTAGGAGGATCGTACCGATCTGCCCTTCGAAGAGACGCCCCGCCGTTTGAGGACCCGGAAAGGGCCCGGTTGAGGACTGGAGCGTCTCTACGGACCCGTTATGCCGAGGCCAACGGTGAGGTTCCGGGGGCGTTTCCTTGCCATCCCCGTAACCTCAATGTTTGCAAACGGCAACACCGTACCGTAGAGACGCCCCAGTCCTCAACCGGGCCCTTTCCGGGTCCACAAACGGCGGGGCGTCTCCTCGGAGGGGACACGGGAACGATTCAAGGCACCCGATTGGATCATTCAGCCTAACAACCAAGATGGAGCCTCACCCCCGCATCGGGCGAATCTGCAGGTCCGTGACCTCCGCCGTCCGCGGCAGGGCGAGCGCGTTCAGCACGGTGGCGGCCACGTCGCGGGGCTGGAGGAAGCGGTCGGGATCGTAGGGCTTCCCCTCGTAGCGGTGAACCTCTTCCTGCATGGGCGTGGCGGTGCGGCCCGGGAAGACCGTCAGCACCCGCACGCCCTGCTTGTTCACCTCGTCCCGCAAGCCGTCCGCGATCGCCCGCAGGGCGTGCTTGGAGGCGGCATAGGCCACCCAACCGGCCCGCGCGGGGTTGAGGCCGGCGCTGGAGTTGACGAAGACGATCTGCCCCTGGCGGGCGATGAGGGAGGGGAGGAGCTTCTGCGTCAGCAGGTACGGAACACGGGCGTTGATCCGGTACTGCCGGTCCAGGATCTCCACCGGGGAATCGAACGGACCGCCGAGGAAGAGGCCGATGCTGTGGATCAGGATGTCGACGCCGCCGAAGGCCGACAGGGCACGGTCGGCCAGGGATTGAAGCGGGCCGTCTTCCGCCAGATCGCCCACGAAGACCTCGACGTTCGGGGAAAGGTCGCGGGCGCGCTCGGCGACCCGCTCGAGCTTCTCCTCGCTCCGGCCGGCCAGAACGAGCCGGGCTCCTTCGCGGGCCAGAGAAATCGCCAGGGCTTCGCCGATCCCTCCGCTGGCTCCGGTGATCAAGACGGCCGTCCCTCGGAAAATGCTCATTTTCCTTCCTCCATCGCCTCCTCCATCTCGCGCAGGAGATCGACTGCCAGCAGGGCGTCCGCGGCCTCGCGAATCGCCGTAAACGGCATACCGGAGCGCTCGGCGATGTCCAGAAGGGATTGCCTGGCCATCCGACAGGTTGAGCACCCAGAGCAGGGCCAGCTCCCGGGCACGGCCCGCATCGTCTCCGCCAATCGTCCGGTAGAGCCCCCGGCGGCCGAGCTGGGGCTCGCACTTGGGGTTCAGGTTCAAGTAGCGCCGGTTCCCTTCCAGGACGTCCATCACCGCCAGGTAGGTCCGGAGTGAGCCCTCCAGCGCCTCGGGACGGACGAAATCGAGGTTGTCCGCCGAGGTGTGGTACTCCGGATACCGGCCGTAGGGAGTTCGGGTGAGCGAGCCCACCGGCAGGTTGAAGCCCGGCGAGCTGTACTGCCGCTCGTCGTAGCCGAACGGGACGAAGCTCTCTTCGCCAAAATCCTCGCCGGACGCCTGAGGACGGCCAGCACGGCGCGGTCGATCTCCGCAAAGCCGTCCCGGGTCCTCTTGTAATGGAACGTCCCCGGATCGCCGAGATTCGCGGCGACCAGGCCGTGGGCGATCCTCCCGGCCTGCTCCTCATTCCTCGCCAGCCAGGTGATCGACCCGATGGTGCCCGGAATGAAGAGGAAACGGTACGAATAGCGCCGCCGGGGCCGGCTCTGAAGCTCCCGGGCAAGCCACGCCATCACGGCGATCCCCGAAAGGTTGTCGTTGCAGAGCGAGGGGTGGCAGACGTGGGTCGAGAGGAGCACCTCCCGCTCGGATTCGCCCGGCAGGAACAGCTCGCCGTAGGTGAGCGCGCCGTCCGCGAGAGTCGAGTCGATCCGCACCTCGTACTCCCCCTCCGGCAGCGCCTGGAGCTGGTTATGGCTCAGGCAGAACCCCCAGGCCTCCTTGTAGTAGGAGGTCCGGTAGGGGATCAGGTCCGGCTGGTCCGGCAGGGTGAAGAGGTGCTTCTTCAGCTCCTCGAGAGGCAGCCGCTCGTGGACGGGGACGCTGTAGTTGAGAACGTGGAGGTTCGAGGCCTGGAAGTCCACGACCTTGCGGCCGGAGGGGTCTGCAATCCAGGCGTCCCGGATGTTCCATTCCCTGGGCACGGTCCAGTCGAAGACGGGCGTGCCCGTGGGGACCTCGTGGATCTCGAGGGGGATCAGCTCGCGAAGCATCGCCAGGGTCTGGCGGACGCCGTCGCCCGTGATGCTGCGGCAGATGGGATAGAGCCGTCCGCGATGAGGCGGAGCATGTCTCGAACCCTCACCCCCCGGCCCCCTCTCCCGCCCCCTCGGCCTCCCACCCTCCCCGGGAGAGGGGGAGAAAGGCGGGAGATGCTGATCTTTGTCGGAGATCATTGTGACCGGTTCGGGCCAGGGGATTGCGAAGATGGGATCGTCCCAGCGGTACCCCCGGGCGGACTCGGGCGCGTAGAACGCGGAGATCTGGTAGAAGACCTCCGTCGCGTCCTCCAGCGTCTGGAAGCCGTGCGCCATTCCCTTGGGAATGTACAGCTCGGTGCGCGATTCGGCGGAGAGAACGATCGAAAAATGTTTCTGAAACGTGGCCGATGCCGGGCGCAGATCCACGATCACATCCCAGATCGAGCCCCTGGTGACACGGACCAGCTTGATTTCCTCGTGGGGAGCGGCCTGGAAATGAAGGCCTCTCAGGGTGCCGCGGCGGTGGTTGAAGGAGACGCTGCACTGGGCGATGGACGGATCGAGCCCGTGGGCCTCGAATTCACGGCGGCAGTACGTGCGGGCGAAGAAGCCCCGCTCGTCCTCGAAGCGCTCCGGCTCCAGGACCCAGGCGCCGGCGAGCGGAGTCTCGCGGAAGATCATTCGAAGACCCGGACCTCCGGAATGGCCACCACGAAGCGGCCGCCCCAGGAGCGGACGTCCGCCATCTGCTCCATGATCTCTTCCTTGAGGTTCCAGGGGAGGATCAGGACGTAGTCCGGCCGGGTCTCGCGCAGGCGGTCCGGCCCGTGGATGGGGATGCGCGTGCCGGGCAGGAACCGCCCCTGCTTGTGCGGGCTGCGGTCCACCGTGTAGTCCAGAAAGTCGGTGCGCACCCCGCAGTAGTTGAGCAGCGTGTTCCCCTTGGCCGGAGCGCCGTAGCCGGCGATGGACTTGCCCTCTTCCTTGGCTTGGATGAGGAAGCGCAGGAACCCGCGCTTGACCCGGCAGACCCGCTCGCCGAAGGAGAGGTAGGTGCCGATCTCGCCCATCCCCGCCACCTCTTCCCGCGCGAGCAGATCTTCGACCCGCTCCCCCACCGTCTTCGAGGCGTCCTCGTGGTGGCCGGCGTAGATGCGGAGCGAGCCGCCGTGCGTGGGCAGCTCCTCGACGTCGAACAGGGTGAGGCCGTGGAAGGCGAAGATCTTCCGCACCGTCTGGAAGGAGAAGTAGGAGTAGTGCTCGTGGTAGATGGTGTCGAACTGGTCCTCCTCCATGAGCCGGAGGAGGTGGGGAAATTCCATCGTCAGCACGCCCGTGGGCGCCAGGAGGATCTTGAGCCCCGCCACGAAGTCGTTCAAGTCCGGCACGTGGGCGAGGACGTTGTTGCCCACCAGCAGGTCGGCCCGCTTCCCCTGCCCCGCCAGCTCCAGAGCGGTCGCCTCGCCGAAGAACTTGACCACGGTGGGGATGCCCGCCGCCTCGGCCGCCTCGGCCACGTTGCCGGCCGGCTCGATGCCGAGGACGGGGACGCCGCGCTCCGCGAACCAGCGCAGGAGGTAGCCGTCGTTGCTGGCGATCTCGATGACCTGGTGGCCGGGGCCCAGGCGCAAGCGCTCGATCATGGCCTCGGTATAGGTCCGCGCGTGCCGCAGCCAACTCTCGGAGTAGGAGGAAAAGTAGGCGTAGTCGGAGAAGATGGCCTCCGCCTTCTCCTCCTCCGGGAGCTGAACGAGAAAGCAGGCCTCACAGACGTAGACGCAGAGGGGGTAGAACGCCTCCGCCTTGCCGAGCGCCTCCGGCTCCAGGTACGAGTTGGCGAGCGGCTGGGAGCCCAGATCCACGAACACCCGGGACAGGGGGACGCCGCAGAAGCGGCACGTGAGCCGGCGGTTCACCAGATCTTCCAGGGTGTCTCTCCACGCTTCCAGAGGTCGTTCAGGTACAGGTAGTCGCGGTAGGTGTCCATGGGGTGCCAGAAGCCCTCGTGGAGGTAGACGGAGAGCTGGCCGTCCCGGGCCAGGTTGCGCAGCGGCTGCTGCTCCAGGAACAGGTCGGGATCGTCGCTCAGGTAGTCGAAGACCTCGCGCTCGAAGACGAAGAAGCCGCCGGAGACGACGCCCTCCGCCAGATTGGGCTTCTCGTCGAACTCCAGCACCTTGGGGCCGTCCACCCGCATCTCACCGTAGCGGGAGGTGGGGTGGACGCCCGTGACGGTGGCGATGCGCCCCTGGGACCAGTGGAAGTCGAGCAGGGCGTCAATGTCGACGTTGCCCACGGCGTCGCCGTAGGTGAAGCAGAAGGTTTCGGCGTCGACGTACTTCTTCACCATGCGCAGCCGGGCGCCGGTGGCCGTTTCGGCCCCTGTTTCGGCGCAGGTGACGCGCCAGGCCTCGTAGCCGTCCTGGTTGTGGATGTCGAGCGGGCGGCTGCCGTCCATGGCCAGGGTGAAGTCGCAGTGCATCTCCTTGTAGCGGAGGAAGTACTGCTTGATCTCCCAGCCCTTGTAGCCGAGGCAGAGGACGAACCGGTCCAGGGCATGGGCGCCGTAGATCTTCATGATGTGCCAGAGGATGGGCTGGGGGCCGATCTCCACCATGGGCTTGGGCCGGTACTCGGTCTCCTCGCGCAGCCGGGTGCCCTTGCCGCCGCAGAGGATGACCACCGGGATGTCGCTCTTCGCGGGCCTTGTCATGAGCGCGATTCTAGAAGATGTAGCCGAGAGACCGCAGCTTCTGGATCTCCTGCTCGTTCATGGCCCCGTCCCGGCTGGCGCCGGGGAGATTCGGGGGCAGGCCGAGGTTCCGGAACGTCGGCACCGTGCGCACCGGGTGCAGGCTCACGAAGCCGGGATCGAGCGCGTCCAGGAGCACCTTGCCGGGCTGGTCCTGGGGGACCGGCAGACCCAGCAGATAGAGGATCGTGGGGTAGAGATCGTAGATGTCCGCGCCTTGGACGTTGAGCCCACGCTTCACCGGGCCGCCCCGCATCAGCAGGATGCCCGGAGGGCCGTGCCGGTGCTGGCTGTACAGGCTGTGGACGATCGTCGGGCTGTGGCCATGGTCGGAGGCGATGACCACCACCGTCTCCGGCCCGAGCTCGGCGAGAAGGCGGTCCAGAAATCGGTCGAGCTCCCGGTGGAGCTTGGGAATGCGGTCCCCGTTCTCCTTCAGCTTCCCCTCGGTCACACCGAGGTAATGGTCCGGCTGGAACCACTTCCAGTAGAAATGCTGGACGCTGTCCGGCTCGTGGGTGTAGAAGTTGACGAACCGGGGCTGCGGTCGCTTACCGAGAAGGTCGAGCAGCACGGCGGACTGCCAGTAGAAGTCGCCCCCTTTCAGGAGCGGACGGAGCCGGCGGAAGAGCGGCTTCGGCTGAGCGAAAAGCTCGAACCGCCCCGAGGGGCGCTTGGCGAACTCGTCCAGACCGTAAGTGAGGAAGAAGCTCTCCGGCTTCGACGGCCGCAGGGCCGGGAAGGAGTAGAAGTAGCCGTCCACCACGCCGATGGGCAGGCCCGCGCGGTCGGCCACCTCCCAGATCGGGGCGCCGTCCATGGAGAAACGATCCACCGGGATCTGCCGCGTGAGCCCCAGGGGGGAGACCAGGTCCGACAGCTCCTTGAAGAAGGTGCGGTGGACGGGGAAGATCCCGTTGGAGCCCATTCCCGGGATCTGGATGCGGTAGAAGTCCAGCACACCGTGGCGTTCCGGCGTCTCTCCGGAGTAGATCGAGGCCCAGATCACCGCCGAGTTGGAGTCATGGATCGTGGCGAGGTCGCCGCCCGTGCCTTCCCGCTGGAGCCGGGCGAAGGTGGGCAGCTCGCCCTTCTCCACCATGGGACGGATCACCCGCCAGTCCGCACCATCGAGGCCCACGAAGACCACCTTGAGACCGGTCTCCGTGACGCCGAGCTTGGGTGGAGCCGGCTGCTTGCCTGGAGGCGCCTTCTGGGCCGTCCCCGTCCATAACGGCGCCGTGGCATGGGCCGCAAGGCCGATCCCAAAGACGGTCAGCACCGCCCACTTGAGGCTCCTCCGGCTCCGGAGCCCGTCGAAGATCCAGACCAGCAGCCAGGATCCGAGAGCCGTGACGAGGCCGATGGGGATCGCGAGAACCAGCAGCACGGCCGCCATGCCGCCCGCGCCCTTGGGGCTGAACGGCGCCTCGTCGTAGGTCATCCCGTAGAGGAGGAACATCTCCCAGAAGAACAGGTTGAAGGCCAGCACGCCCACCAAAGGACCGCGCCGCCCGAAGACGCTCGCCAGCAGGAAGAAGGCGGCACCCCAGAGGCCATAGAGGAGGAGAAAGACCCCGTAGACGAGAAGGGCGTCTTCCGTCGAGCCGAGATGGTTGTGGGCGACGTGGATCAGCGACAGGACGGCGCCATACAGCAGCGAGCCGTAGAGGAATCCACCGAGGCAGGCGTCACGAAGGGCTCGCATCATTGACTGGGGTTCTCGGGATCTTTTACGGAAGGGCAACACGGAGGGTCTACGGAGCGGAAGCGTCCGGGACCGCGTGACGGTAGCAGAAGCGAGCCCGGGCCATCAACCGCTAGGCCATCAAGCGCTAGGCCATCAAGCGATGATAGTCCCGGGTCGTCTGCGGCATCGGCGGGACGCCCAACTCTTCGAGCAGAAGCCGGCACAGGTTGTCGTACTGGCGCCGCACGAGGTCCCGGCGGCCCTGGACGGCGTAGAGGCGCATCACGGCGAGGTGGATGCGCTCCTGGAGGGGATCTTCGACCAGGACGGTACGGAAGGCGTCCATGGCGTCCTCGTTGCGCCCGAACCGGACGTAAAGGTCGCCCAGGTCGCGCAGCAGCTCCAGGTAGAGACGTTGGTACTCCTCCCGCCGGGCCGCCACCCAGGTCTCGTAATGCCCCTGGAGAAAGGGGCCACGGTAGAGCTTCCAGGCCCGCCTCCAGGCGTCGGCGGCGGCCTCGGCCTCGTCGCGGCCGGCGCGCTCGCGCCCCTCCTCGGAAAGGCGGGTGAATTCGATCACGTCGATGTTCCAGGTGACCTCGGCGCTCAGGCGGTAGATGCCGTTCTTGAACAGCAGGGGCGGCGGCTTGTCATCACCGCGGCGGCTCCCCTCCAGGGCCCGGCGGAGATGGCTGAGCGTGGGATGGAAGTTCCGGTCGATGGTGCGCTCCCCCTCGTTGGGCCAGACGGCTTCCATCAGCTCCTCGCGGCCCGCCTGGAGACCGGGCGAGACGGCGAGGAAGGCCAGCAACTGGAAGGACCGGCGGAGCCGGCAGTCGAGCTCGCGCTCCCCCTCCTCGTCCCGTTCGCGGGCGATGGGGCTGCCGAGGAGGCCGAGCGTGTAGACCGGCCGGGAGACGGCCGGAACGGAAGCCCCGGCGGGCTTCCGGGCCATCGGAGTCATCGGAGCCATTGGAGCCGTGGCGCGGGGCCGCGTGGGCCGGCGGCGGTGGCGTTCCCGCTCCAACGTGGCCGCCAGGAGCCGCGGCATCCGGTCCCGGTCCGGCCCTTCCACCCAGAGGCCGCGCTCGTCGAGAAGGCGCCAGGCTTCTTCCCCGTCCTCGCCCGGGCCAGGACGTTCGGGCGGCGCGTCGAGCAGGAGGCCGCGCCCTTCCTCGGAGAAAGCGTCCAGAACCTCGTGGCGGAAGAAGAGGCGCACCGCCGGAACCTCCAGGATCTCCTCCGGAGTGGAGTCGTCGAAACCCATGCCGCCGGTGGCTTCGAGGGCGAGGCGGAGAGGCTGGTACCAGCCGTCCGTGGCCCGCAGCAAGGCCTGGGCGCCCTCCGGAGAGACGTCGAGCCCCGTGAGAAGATGCCAGAGGGAGGCCACCTCCCCCGCGGTCAACAACAGCTCCTGCGGCGGCACGAGGCCTTGAGAAACGGCCCCGGGAGCCCTGCGGTCGGGCGCCGCGAATACCAGCCGCTGCCCGGGCCGCAGCCAGCGCTCGGCCTCGGCCAGTTGCTCTCGCGGGGGTCCGCCCGTGGCCACGAGCCAGCGGACACCGACCTCATAGGCCGACTCCAGGGCCTCCTGGAGAGACTCCCGGCTGGCCAGCGAAGCCAGAGGCAGCGCCACGGCCCGCGAGCGGTGCCGGGCGAGCAAGGCCTCGAGAACGGCCAAGCCCCCGCTGCCCGGCCAACCCCAGAGTTGGATCAGGGGAGTTTCGGCGGCCTCGATCCGTTCCAGCAAGCGGCCGGTCTGGGGGAAGAGGTGAGCTTCGGACGTCGTGGTCACGGCCTCTACAGCATACCCCCACCGGGCCGGGCCGGCGGGTCAGCCGGTCCGGAGGATCGCCGCCCGGACACGGTTCAGCTCATCCGCCAGACCGGAGACCAGGAGCTCGTGCGACAGGGCGGCGAGGCATCGCGTCGTCACCTTGCCGATGCTCGACTCCCGGTAGCCGAGCTTGCCGGCCACCTCCAGCGGCTCATAACCCAGGCGGAACCGCATCCGCAGCACCCTGCGGCAACGGGCCGGCAGGCGGTCGATCAGGTTTTCCAGATCGGAGATCAGATCCGCATGCTCCTGGGAGGGAGCCACCGGCGATGCCAGCCATTCGAGGAGGGTGTCGTCCACGGACGAGTAGATCCGCCGCCGCTGCGCACGCCAGTACATGAGGCAATGCCGCTTTACAGTGCCGAAAAGCCAGCTCTCGGGGTCCCGCACCCGCTCCCACTGGTAGACCAGCGCCAGCAGGGCCTGTTGAAGGACGTCTTCCGCATCCTCCGGCGGGATACGGTGGTTGGCCAGCAGGCGCTTGAGGCGGGGCTCAACCTCCTTCAGAAACTGCTCGAAGGGGAGAACGGCCGCGGTAGGTTCCAGATTCAACATGCCACCAGAATCGGCTGGGTCAAGTTACCAACCTACCACCCGGTGCAAGAATCTGTCCAGCTTATAGATAGTTTGAAATCAGAGACTTCCGAGCCTCAGCCCGCGCGCAGCTGATCGCGGACCTGCTGCATGTCTTCCCAGGTGGGACGCTTCAGGGCGGGGTTCCGGAGCAGGCCGGCGGGGTGGTAGGTCACCATGGTGGGGATTCCCTGCACCGTGAACCACTGCCCGCGGATCCGGCCGATCGGCGCGTCGTTGCCGAGCAGGGCCTGGGCAGCCGTCCGGCCCAGGGCCACGAGGATTCGGGGGCGCACCAGCGCGATCTGCTTGTCCAGATAGCCCCGGCACGCCGCGACCTCGTCCGGCTGCGGCTCACGGTTGCCCGGGGGGCGGCACTTCACCACGTTGGCGAGGTAGACCTCGTCGCGTGTCATGTCGATCGCGTGGATGATCTTGGTCAGAAGCTCACCGGCGGCCCCCACGAACGGCAGCCCCTGGCGGTCCTCGTCCGCACCCGGCCCCTCGCCCACCAGCATCAGCTCGGCGGCCGGATTGCCGGAACCGAAGACCGTCTTGGTCCGCCCCTCCGCCAGCCGGCAACGGGTGCACGCCGCCACCGCCGCCGCCATGGCCGCGAGCTCCGCGGACACGCCGGAGAGCGGCTCCGCGGCGGCGGGCCTGGGGGCAGGCGTAGGCGCTGACTCCACCCGGCGCGGCGGCGGAGCGCTGGCCTGGGAAGAGCTGGTCTTCGAGCGGTTGAGGTAGAGGTCGCCGTACCCCATCTCGCCCAGGTAGGCGAGGAGGTCAGCGAGGGCCGGCTGCAGTTTGGATCCCACGGTCCGAGAGTGTAGCCGTGAACAGGTCGCAGAGCGAAGCGGCCAGCTCGGTCTTGGGCCGGCGGGAGAAGAACACCGGCTCGCCCTCCCGGCGGAACACGGTGACCTCGTTGTCGGAGCTCTCGAAGGCGATGTCCGAACGGGACACGTCGTTGGCCACCAGCAGGTCCACCCGTTTGCGCTCCAGCTTGGCGCGGGCGTTCCGCTCCAGATCCTCCGTCTCGGCGGCGAATCCCACGATCACCGCCCGCGGGGCCACTTGGCGCAACCCGGCCAGGATGTCGGGGTTCTCCTCCAGCTCGAAGATCGGCAAGCCTTTTTCCTTCTTGATCTTGGCCCCGGCAGGCAGACGCGGCCGGAAGTCGGCCACCGCCGCCGCCATCACGATCAGGTCCGCGGTCGAGGCATGGACGTGGACGGCCGCCTCCATGTCCCGTGCCGTGACCACGTCCACCCGCGTAACTCCGGGCGGGGTTGGGAGCGCCACCGGCCCCGTGACCAGCACCACGGAGGCACCGCGCCGAGCCGCCTCGGCGGCCAGGGCAAAGCCCATCTTGCCGCTCGACCGGTTGCCGAGAAAACGCACGGGATCCAGCGGCTCGTGGGTCGGCCCGGCCGTCACCAGCACCTTGCAGGCCCCGAGGGACCCGCCCCCGGCGGCCGCAGCCACGGCGTCGGCAATCGCCTCCGGATCCTCCATCCGCCCCATGCCCACCTCGCCCGAGGCGAGCGGCCCCTCGACGGGTCCGGCCAGCCAGACCCCGCGCCGCCGCAGGGTCGCCACGTGCTGCTGCGTCGACTCCCGCTTCCACATCACCGAGTGCATGGCGGGCGCCACCACCATCGGCCCGCTGAAGGCGAGCGCCGTGGTGGTCAGAAAGTCATCCCCCAACCCGAGCGCCAGCTTGGCGATCACGTTGGTGGTCGCCGGGGCGACGCACAGCACGTCCGCCCAGGCGGCGGCCGTGATGTGGGCCTCCTCCCCCGATCCGGTGGCTGTGAGGTACTCCTCCTGAAAGACCGGGTGGCCCGTCAGGACCTCCAGCGTCAGGGGAGTCACGAAGGAGACGGCGCTACGGGTGAGGGCACACCGCACCTCGTGGCCACGCGAGCGCAGGTGGCGCACCAGCTCGGCCGCCTTGTAGGCCGCGATGCCGCCGCTGACGCCCAGCAGGACTCGCAGGGTGCGGTTCATGGAAAACGGAAGGGGATCAGTGGACCTCGGCCGGCTGCGGCTGCTCTTCGGCCGCCGGGGCCTCGGCCTCCTCGGGCTGCGGCGGGGGGCCGTAGCCCCAGTCGATGAGCTGGTGGTCAACTTCTTCCAGCGCCACCCGCGTCGGCTTGCGCTTGCCGGCCTCCACCTTGGGGCGGGCGCCCCGCATGAGCTGCTCGGCCCGGCCGGCGGCCACGAGCACGCGCCGGAACTTGCTGTCCATCGTCGGTTTTTCGTCCATTGAAACGCTCTCCTTGCCGGCGTCCGGATCGCCAGCCGGTCGAATTCATCTAAATCGGAGGGGTGTCGCCCTGGTCCTGGAAGTCGCGGAGAATCTCCTGGATCCTGGGCTGCATGCGAACCCGCCGGTGACGCTTCTCGATAATGATGGCCGCGAGCGCTTCGCTCGCATGGCGGGCATCGTCATTGATGATAACATAGTGATACCGATCGTAGCGTTCCGTCTCCTGAACCGACACCCCGAGCCGCCGGGAGATGGCCCCGTCGTCGTCGAGCGCCCGCCGGCGCAGCCGCTGCTCCAGATCCTCATAGCTCGGGGGGAGCACGAAGATGCTGTGCGCTTCCGGGCAGCGGGCCACCACCTGCTCGGCGCCCTGAACATCGATGTCCAGCAGCACGTCGATCCCCTCGTCGAGCCTGGGCAGGACTTCTTCCCGCGAAGTGCCGTAGTAGTTGTCGTGCACCTTGGCCCACTCCAGGAAGGCGTCGCCCTCGATCATCCCGAGGAACGTGGCATGGTCCACGAAATGGTAGTCCCGGCCATTCACCTCCCCCTGGCGCGGTGGGCGCGTGGTGTGGGAGACAGAGAAGGCCAATCCGCCGTGGTGCTCGGCGAAGCCGCCCGCGAGCAGGCTCTGAATGAGCGTCGTTTTCCCCGCTCCCGAGGGGGCGGAAAGGATGAACAGCTCGCCGGGTTGCATTGATGCGCTCAAACGGTACCAGGGTGGGTCACGGGGATGCCATCCTACCACTACTCGACGTTCTGCACTTGTTCCCGGATCTGCTCGCAGAGTACCTTGGCGTCCAGCACGGCGCGGGTCATCTCGGCATTGCGGCACTTGGCGCCCAGGGTGTTGAGCTCCCGGAACACCTCCTGGGTGAGGAAGTCGAGGCGCTTCCCCGAAGCTCCAGGCTCGCGCGTGACGGTCCGGAAGTGCTCGACGTGCGAGCGCAGCCGGTCGATTTCCTCACTCACGTCGCTCCGGTCCACCAGCAGGGCCACCTCCTGGGCGACCCGCGTTTCGTCGAGCGCCTGGTTGCCGAGGAGCTCGGCGAGACGCCGGCGGAGCGTCGTGGCCATCTCCTCCCGCACCGGCCCGCGCAAAACGTCGAGCCGCCCCACGGTCTCCTCGACACCACGGAGCTTCTCCTCCATGATCGCAGCGAGGCTCGCCCCCTCCTTCTCCCGGCCGGCGACGAGTTGGGCCACGGCGGTGCGGGCGATGGCGAGCAGCAGCTCGTCATCCTCCTCGTTCCACCCTTCGCCTCCGAGGTCGACCCGGAACGCCTCGGGCAAGCGGAGCAGGTCGCCCGCCGACAGCCCACGGTGGATCAGGCCTCCTTCCACGAGTTGATGGACCGCCGCGTGGGCTTCCCGAATGATCCCCATGTTGACCTGGACGGTAGCCTTCCGTTCCCCCACCGGCCGCACCTCGACCCGTGCCTCCAATCGTCCCCGCGTGACCTCCTTGCCGATTACGTCGCGCAGAGCCGCCTCGCTGCTCCGAAGCTCCTCGCCAATCCGGAGCTGGAGATCGAGGAACCGGTGGTTGACCGCCCGCAGGCTCACCGTGATCCCATGCCGGGCGTTCTCCCCCGACGCTTCGCCGTAACCGGTCATGCTTCGCATCTCAGTCCCCCTTGGCCCAGCGTTCAGCCTCCGCTTCCACCTCGTCCAGACGCCTCTTGAGCTCGATTGCCGCCTCCACCGTATCACCCCGCCTTGGGACCCCGAGCGGCGCACCATAGACGAAGTGGACAGTCGAGAACGGCAGGGGCACCACGAAGCGGTCCCAGGAGCGTAGCAGCCTGGCCCGTGAGGCCGCGATGGCCACCGGCTGAATGGGCAGGCCGGTAGCCGCGGCGGCCAGGATGACCCCCGGCTGGACCTCTCGGAGAGGTCCCCGCGGACCGTCCGGCGTGAAGGCGATGTCCCAGTCGCCGGCGGCCTTGCGCAGGAGTGTCCTCATGCCGGCGATCCCTCCCCGGCTGCTGGAGCCCCGGCTCGAATCGATCCCCAGGCGGGCGACGGTGCGGGCGATCAGCTCGCCGTCCTTGCTCTGGCTGACCAGGACCGAGATCCTCGAGCCGCGGTAGGCGTACGGCATCAGCAGGAGGTGCCGATGCCAGAAAGCGAGGATGAACCGCTCCCCTTTCCGCTCGCGCTCCCGGATCCCGTTGTCGCCATGATGCCGGAGGCGGACCGTCGCCCGGAGGAGGCGGATGAACCCGGCCGCCAAGAATGGGACGACGGTGGACTGGACGCTCACACCCGGAACTGGAGGTCGAACAGCCGCTTGTAGGAACCGCCGAGGGCCAGCAGCTCGCGGTGGGAGCCGGCCTCGATGATCCGCCCGCTTTCCAGGACCAGGATGCGGTCGGCTCGGGTGACGGTCGAGAGACGGTGAGCGATGACGAGTGTCGTCCTCCCCTGCATGAGGTTGTAGAGGGCCTTCTGGACCAGTGCCTCGGACTCGCTGTCGAGGTGCGAGGTGGCCTCGTCGAGGATCAGGATGGGGGCGTTCTTGAGCAGCGCCCGCGCGATGGCCAGCCTCTGGCGCTGGCCGCCCGAGAGGCGCAGCCCCGACTCGCCGATCACCGTGTCGTACCCCTGCGGCAGCTCCATGATGAACTCGTCGGCATAGGCCGCCGCCGCGGCCTCGCGCACCCGTTCGAGCGGCAAATCCGAGCGCCCGTAGGCGATGTTGTTGCGGATGGAGTCGTTGAACAGCGTCGTGTCCTGGGTGACCAGGCCGATCAGCGACCGCAGGCTCAGGACCTTCAAGTCCCGGATGTCCACGCCGTCGATGGTCACCCGCCCGGAGGTGGGGTCGAAGAAGCGCGGCAGGAGGTTGACAAAGGTCGACTTGCCCGCCCCCGACGGCCCGACCAGGGCCACGATCTCGCCGGAGCGGATCGACAGCGAGACCTCCTTGAGCACCGGCTGGGTGTCGTAGGAGAAGGAGACCCGCTCGTAGGCGATCGCTTGGCGCACCGTCTCGACGTCCCTGGCGCCAGGACGCTCCTGAACGTCGTTGGGGATCTCCATCAGCCGTGACACCCGCTGGCCGGCCGCCATGGCCTCCTGAAGGATCAGGTTGACCTTGTTGAGCTTGCGGATCGGGTCGTAGAGCATGAGCATGGTGGTGAGGAACTGCACCAACTCGGGCGGCGACAGCTCGTGCGCCCGGATGGCCTTGCCCGCGTAGATCAGCAGCGCGGCCCCGCCCAGCACGGCCAGCGCCTCGACCACCGGTCCCGAGGAGTTGGCCAGCATCTGCGCCCGCAGGTTCACCCGCAGGTGCCGCCGAGTGGCCTCCCGGAAGCGCCCCAGCTCGAATTCCTCCATGCCGAAGGCCTTGACCACCCGGTGGCCCCGCACGCCCTCGGCCATGAGACTCGCGAGATCCGCCATCCGCTCCTGGCTGCGGTGGCTGGTACGGCGCATCCCCTTGCCGAAGCGGACGATGGGGATCACGAGAAGGGGCGCCGCCACCAGGGAGATCAGGGCCAGCCGGAAGTGGGTCGACAGCAGCAGGGCCAGGAGGGCGATGAGGGTGAAGGACTGCTGGAAGAGGTCGAGCAGGCGGTTGGAGACCGCGTTCTGCATCATCGCCACGTCGTTGATGACGCGGGCGACCAGCTCCCCGGAAGGGTGCTCGGAGTGGAACCGGCTCGACTGCGACAGGATGTTCCGGTAGAGGTCGTTCCGGATGTCGGTGGTCACTCCCAGCCCGATGTGCTGGAAGGCGTATCCCGAGACGAAGTCGGCGAGAGACCTCAGGAGGAAGACGATGACGAACAGGAGCGGCACGAAATAGACCACGTTGCCGGCGTCGATCCCCAGCCTGCTCTTGAGCGATTCGTAGCTCCGGTCGATCTGGCGGGCGAGGTCCAGCTTCTTTTTGAGATTCGTGAGCACCCCGGGCGGCTCCGGCTTCTTCGGCGCCCCTGGAGCGGAGGAATCGCTCAGCACTCCCATCGGTCCCGGAAGGTCGTCTCCCGCCAGGAGCACCTCGCCGAAGATAGGCTTGATCAGGGCCGCCGTCCCTGCCGTGCCCGCCGCATAGACGACGATGCCCACGGCGGCCAGAGCGCCCCAGGCCGTGTAGCCGCGCAGATAGCGCCAGAAGAAGGAGTACATTTTCACGCCCATATTCTCAAGCCAATACCGTCTCCCCCAGCATCTCGAGGACCGCTTCCGCCGCCCGCTCACTCGCGCCCCCCTCTCCCAGCCGGGCGCGCAGCCCGGCGAGGCCGGCCCGCATCTCCTCCCGGGCCGCGGCGTCCGTCAGCAGGCGCTCGGCCTCGTCCGCGATCCGCTCCGGGTTGGCCTCGCCCTGGATCAGCTCGGGGACGATCCGGCGCTCGGAGACGAGGTTGACCAGGCTGACGTAGGGGAGGCGCACCAGGAACTTGGCCAGAAGGTAGGTCCAACTCGCCAGCCGGTAGATCATGACCATGGGCGTGCCCAGGAGACCCACCTCCAGGGTGGCCGTGCCCGAGGCGCAGAGCGCCAGGTGAGAGTCGGCGATCACCGCGAAACGGTCGTCCTCGACGATGATCACGGGCAGGCCGGAAAGCTGGACGTGCTCCTCCAGCAGGTCCCTCGAGATGGTGGGCGCCTTGATCAGGTGGGCTTCCACGGGCAGCCGGCCGGCGAGCTTGCGGACGGCTTCGAGGAGCGTGGGGAGCAGGGCCTCGACCTCGCTCACCCGCGAGCCCGGCAGGAGCGCCACCCGGAAAGGCCCTTCGACCGGGCCGTCCCAAGCTTGGGGAAGCATGGGCACCTCGTCCACCAGCGGATGGCCGACGTGGACGACGTCCACTCCATGCCCGCGGTAGAAACCGACCTCGAAGGGGAAGAGGACCAGCATGCGGTCCACGATGCGGGCAATGGTCTTGACCCGGCCGCGCCGCCAGGCCCAAACCTGGGGGCTGATGTAGTAGACCACCTCGACGCCACGGCTCTTGAGCTCCTTGGCCAGGCGGAGGTTGAAGTCGGGGAAGTCCACGAGCACGGCGAGCTTCGGGCGGCGCCGCTCGACCTCCTTAAGAAGGCTGGCGAAGATCTCCCGCGCACGGGGGAGCACCTTCAGGACCTCGGTGATGCCGACCACCGAGATCTCCGAGCTGTGAGCCACGGCATCCAGGCCGGCCGCCCGCATCTCGTCACCACCGAGGCCGAACGGGACGAGCCCCGGCACCCGGCGGCGCAGCTCGGAGAGCAGGCGGGCTCCGTGCAGGTCTCCTGAAGCCTCGCCCGCGACCAGCAGCATCTCTTGGGATGCCCTCACGGAAGCAGCGGGGTGGGTGGGCCCGGAGGGAACGGGTACATGAGCCACGCCACCAGCAGGCCACCCCCGACCATTCCCAGGAAGATCTGGAGGAAGAGCTTCGTCTGCTCCCGGCGGCCGCGGCGCCAGAGCAGGGTGAAGAACAGGCTCACCACGAGCGCGTAAAGCACCATCAACAGGAAATGACTCACCATGGCCCGGCCTCACTCCTTCTTGCCGCGGACGATGTCGAAAGCGTCGAGCACCAGCAGCCAGTTCATCAGGCCCGCCGTGAGCAGGAAGGCGGTGCCGTACTCATAGCTCGCTCCCAGGATGTCCCCCTGGTAGTGGAGGCCGTAACGGAGCAGGAAATAAGGGAAGCCCGTGCCCATGGCTCCGAGCGTCGCCAAAAGCGTCAGCGGCTGGCCCTGCATCGGGATGTAGAGGTTGCCGCTGAGGCGGCAGCCGATGATCACCGAGGCGACGACCAGCACGAAAAAGGCGATCCCGCGCAGGTAGCGCTTCAGGTAGATGTGCCCCAGCCCCGGAACCAGCCAGGCCGCAGCCATGGCCACCACGGCGTTGCCCTGCGGCCGGTACGCCGGGGAGGGCGATGACGGTGCGGGCGCGGGGGCGGATGCCGGTGGCGACGCGGGAGTCATGCCAGATTCGGCCAATCAGTCCTCCTCTCGGGCGAAGAGCGCCCGCAGGCGCTCCCGCGACTGGCGCAGATCCTCCGGGATCAGCCGGACCTCCGCCAGGACGGTCATGAAATTCGTGTCCCCCGTCCAGCGCGGGACGACGTGGAAATGGAAGTGCCCGGGCACGCCGGCACCGGCGGGCGTGCCCACGTTCATCCCCAGGTTGAAGCCATGAGGGCGGTAGGCCTCCCTCAATACTTTCTGGGACCGTATCACCAGGGGCCACAGCTCCGCCTGCGCCTCCGGACCGCTCTCGTCCGGTGAGGCGATGTGCTCGAGAGGAGCCACCATGAGATGGCCGCTGGAGTATGGATGGAGGTTGAGCATCACTAGGTGGTGCCGGCCCCGGTGGACGACGAGGCTTTCCGGATCCTCCCGGATGGGCTCCCCGGGGTTGGCCGCGGCACAGAAGAAACAACCGGGCTCCTTCGGCGCGGTGGCGGTGATGTACGCATTCCTCCAGGGAGTGAAGAGCTGTTGCATCCGGATCGCCGGGGCGGACGGGCCCGGTGCCCCCTGGAGCGAGGGCGCCCGGCCGGAGTCAGCATTCGTCGTTCAAAAGCTCCCGCAGCTCCTTGCCCGGCTTGAAGTAGGGGATCCGCTTGGGCGGCACCTTCACCTTGTCGCCGGTCTTGGGATTGCGGCCCGTGCGGGCGCCGCGATGGCGGATCCGGAAGCTGCCGAAGCCGCGCAGCTCGATCTTCTCCCCATCCTTGAGCGAGTGGACGATGCTGTCGAACACCGTGTTGACGATGATCTCGGCGTGCTTCTTGGTGAGCTGAGTGGTGCGGGCGACCTCTTCGACCAGCTCGGCCTTGGTCATCCCGTCCTTCAAGGGCTCCGTCATCTCCCACCCCTATTTCTCTCTGTGGCAACGGCGGACGCCCTCACTCCCTCGGAAGGGAAAGCGCCCGCCGTTCCGGGTCCCAAGAGCTACTCTACTCCTCGGCGGTGTCTTCTTCGACTTCCTCTTCAGCTTCGGCGGGCGTGCCGTGGCCGGAATCGCCACCCATGGCGGCCTGCAGCTCGGCGATCTCTTCCTCGCTCGGCTGGGCCACGCCCCGCATCGACAGGCCGACCTTCTTCTCGTCCTCTTCGATGCGCAGGATGCGCGTACGCACCCAGTCACCTACCTGGAAGTGATCCTCCAGCTTGGCACCCGCCGCGACGTCGATCTCGCTGACGTGGGCGAGGCCTTCGAGGCCGTTGTAGATGTCGATGAAGAGGCCGAAGTCGGTCACGTTCACCACGCGGCCGTCGAGAATGTCGCCGGGCTTGTGGCCGTCGGCGAAGTCCTCCCACTCATTGGGCATGAACTCCTTGATGGAGAGGGAGACGCGCTGGTTCTCGACGTCGATGTTGGTGATGCGCGCCTTGACCGTGTCCCCCTTCTTCAGAACCTCGCTGGGGTGCTTGACCCGCTTGGTCCAGCTCATGTCGGAGACGTGGATCAGGCCGTCGATGCCGTCGGTGATCTCGACGAACGCACCGAACTCCGTGAGGTTGCGAACCTTGCCCTCGATCACGCTCCCCTCGGGGTGCGTGTCCTCGAGCTCCTCCCACGGATTGCGCTCGGTCTGGCGCAGCGACAGGCTGATCCGCCGCTGGTCCATGTCGAGCTCGGAGACGATCGCCTCGACCTCGTCACCCACTTCCAGGATCTTGGCGGGGTTGACGACCTTCTTGGTCCACGACATCTCGCTGACGTGGATGAGGCCCTCGACTCCCTCCTCGATCTCGACGAAGGCGCCGTAGTCGACGATCGACACCACCCGGCCCTTGACCCGCGAGCCGATGGGGTACTTCTTGTCGACCAGCGTCCAGGGATCGTCGCTGCGCTGCTTGTAGCCCAGGGAGACGCGCTCGGTGTCGGGATCGAACTTGAGCACGACCACCTCGACCTCGTCGCCCACCGTGAAGTGCTCCGAGGGATGGTTGACCCGCCCCCAGGAGATGTCCGTGATGTGGAGCAGGCCGTCGATGCCGCCCAGATCGATGAACACGCCGTAGTCGGTGATGTTCTTGACGGTGCCGCGCAGGCGGGCACCCTCCTCCAGCCGCTTGAGGGTCTCGGCCTTCTTCTTCACCAGCTCGGTCTCGAGCACCGCCTTGCGGGACAGGACGATGTTGTTGCGCCGGCGGTCCAGGCTGATCACCTTGAACTCCAGCTCCTGCCCCCGCAGGGACTCCAGGTTCTTGACCGGCTTGATGTCGACCAAAGACCCCGGCAGGAAGGCGCGCAGGCCCACGTCCACCGTCAGACCGCCCTTGATGCGGTCCGTGATGCGGCCCTTGATCACGCGGCCCTCTTTGTAGGCCCGCTCCACCTCGGTCCAGCGGCGCATCCTCTGGGCCTTCTGGTAGGAAAGGAGCACGTGCCCCTCGAGGTCTTCCGTCTTCTCGAGCAGGACGTCCACTTCCTCACCCACCTGGACGGACAGCTCGCCGCCACGGTCGGTGAACTCCTCGATCGGGATCAAGCCTTCCGACTTGTATCCCACGTCGACGATCACAGCGTTGGACGTGATGCCGATCACACGGCCCGTCACGATCTCACCCTCGGTGAGATTGCGCATGCTCTCGTCGTACAGCTCGAGGAGCTTGCGGTACTCTTCCGCGTCCCGCTCTTCCTCGGACTCAGCCATCATCAACGACTGGTCCTCGAGTTCTTCACTGGCCGGCATACAAAAACGTACCTCCTTGGCGTGGATTCAGGCTCTCTGGCCTGTGTCCCCCAACGGTCGCGGGGGCTGTCGAGCTCTACTTAAGTGCTTGAGAACTCGGGCCGCCGAGTATAGGTCCCGGGGTCAGGGGATGTCAATCGGAAGCCCCGGCTCCCGCCAGCGCCGCCGCGATCTCCCTCCGGACCCCCTCGTCGGTCTCCGTTTCGAGCGCCGCCGAGAGGGCCTGGACCGCCTCCTCGCCTCCGATGCGGCCCAACGCCCAGGCCGCGTGGCCGCGCACCACGGGCTCCCCTTCTCCCAGCGCCTCGGCGAGCGGCGGCACGTACCGCCGCTCCAGGCGGTTGCCCATGGCCAACGCCGCGTTCCTCTGGAGACCCGCCAGCTTGGCCCGTTTCATGGGGCTCCTCCGGAAGCGCTCCACGTACTCCTCCCGGGGGAGGCGCAGCAGCCGGGCGAGGTCCAGCTCCGCCCGCGCCGGCGGCAGCTCCATCTCGGGATGGACCGCTCCGGTGGGCGCCGCGTTCCAGGGGCAGACCTCCTGGCAGACGTCGCAGCCGAACACCCAGCCGCCCACCAACCGCCGCGCCTCGGGAGGGAGCGGCCCGCGGTGCTCGATGGTCCAGTAAGAGATGCACCGGTTGCTGTCCAGCCGGTACGGCTCGGGGAGGGCACCCGTGGGGCAGGCTTCGAGGCAGAGGGTACAGCTCCCGCAGAGGTCCGTGAGCGGTGCATCCGGATCCAGGTCCAGGCTCAGGAAGACCTCGCCCAACAGGAACCAGGAGCCCCCTTCCGGATGGAGCAGCAGGGTGTTCTTCCCCACCGCCCCCATCCCCGCCCGCGCCGCCAGCTCCCGCTCCAGGACGGGCCCCGTATCCACGTACCGCCGGGTCTCGCAGCCCGGAAAGGCCTCGCGGATGCGGTCCTCCAGCGCCCGCAAGCGGTCGCCCATGACCTCGTGGTAGTCCGCACCCCGCGCGTAGCGGGCCACCCGGCGCCAGAGGTCCCCTGAAGGCTCGGGCTGCCGCTCTCCGTCCTCGTTATGGAGGGGGTGATATTGCAGGGCCACGAAGAGGACGCTCCGCGCCCCCGGGAAGATCTGCGAGGGATCGAGCCGCGCCTCCATCCGCCGGCCCAGGTACTCCATCCCCGCCTGGTCTCCCCGCTCCAGCCAGCGCACCAGGGCCTCACCATGCTCCAGCGGAGCGAGCGTCGCCACCCCGGCACGGTCGAACCCCGCTTCGAGAGCCCAGGCTTTGAGGAGGGTAGCGGTAGGGTCCATGGCTGTAGGATACCCGGGTGCTGGAAACCGCTTCCCTCGATTGGAAAGAGATCGACAACCGCCTGGGTCCCGTCGAGCCGGAGATCGCGCGCACGGTCTTCCTCGACCTCCTCACGGACGGAATCTCTCCCTTGACCGCCCTGTCGCGCCTGCTGCTCGCCCTGGGCGGGACGGAGGAAACGGAAGACCTCCTGGCCTCCGTGGCGGATTTCTGGGGGCGCCCCCTCGACCCCAGGCTGCGCGAGACGGCCCTCCTGCTCCACGACCACCGCGAGGGGTGCGAACGGGTGGCGGACATGCTGCGCGAGCACCCCGATCCCGACACCATGTCCGGCCCCCCCGAGGAGGTCATCGCCACCTACCGGCGCTTCTTCGACCGCTCCGTCCGGCGCAACGAAGAGGCGAGCATCGCGGCCTACTCCCTGGGAGACCCTGAGGTCCTTTCCCGGGTGACGGACGAGATCCTCGCCGTCTTCCAGGAATGGAAGATCCTGCGCTCCGGCCTCCGGGTTTTGGAGATCGGCTCGGGCATCGGCCGCATCCAGGAGGCCCTGGCCCCACACGTCGCCGAGGCCCACGGCGTCGACATCTCCCCCGGCATGATCAAGGCCGCCCAAAAGCGTTGCGCCGATCTCCCCAACGTCTCCTTCACCCTCACCTCGGGGCAGGACCTCGCCGTCTTCCCCGACGAGCGCTTCGACCTCGTCCTCGCCGTCGACTCCTTCCCCTACGTCTTCCAGGCGGGGCCGGCGGTGGTCGAAAAGCACTTCGAGGAGGCCGCCCGGGTGCTCGTCCGCGGCGGCGAATTCATCATCCTCCACTTCTCCTACCGGGACACCCTCCTGGCCGACCGGCAGGACGTGCAACGCCTCAGCCGGACGACGGGCTTCTCCCTGGTGATGAACGGGGCTCAGCCGTTCAAGATCTGGGACGGGGTGGTCTTCCGGATGCGCAAGCCCTGATCCCAATCCCACCTTCCTGCGATAGACTCGCTCTCCGCGGAGCGTTCCCGCGCCCCGCTACTTTTCACTTCGAGAGGAGAACACCCAATGTCCGAATGGGTCGAAGAGGGCGAAACCGCCCCTGACTTCACTCTGTCTTCTGACGACGGCGGCACGGTGACGCTGGCCGGCCTCCGCGGCAAGCCCGTGGTGCTGTATTTCTATCCCAAAGACGACACGCCCGGCTGCACCAAGGAGGCTTGCGCCTTCCGTGACCGCACCGCGGAGCTCGAGGCCGCGGGGGCCGTAGTTCTTGGGGTCTCGCCGGACGACGTGGCGAGCCATGGCGAGTTCCGCGACAAGTACAGCCTCAACTTCCCCCTCCTCGCCGACACCGATCACGCGGTGGCCGAGCGCTACGGCGCCTGGCGGGAGAAGAACATGTACGGCAAGGTCTCCATGGGCATCCAGCGTTCCACCTTCGTCATCGACCGCGAGGGAATCGTCCGCAAGACCTGGAAGAAGGTCAACGTCGACGGCCACGACGAGCAGGTGCTCACGGCGCTCAAGTCCCTATAGGCTTTCGGCTCCCTCGGGAATGGGAGGGCGGGGTGGTCTGGGGAAGGGGCTCAGGCCGCCAGCACGGAGCGGATCCGCTCCAGCAGCTCGTGGTTCGACGTCTGCGATTTGACCAGCACGGAGGACACCCGGCTCGCGACCGCCGCCGCCACCGGGTGGGCGGAAAAGATCAGCACCGGAGTCGGCGGGGCTTGGCTGCCCAGGAAGGGGAGGAGCCTCCAGCCCCGAGCCGTCGGGCAGGGCGAGGTCCAGGATCACGAGGTCGAAGTGCTCCCTCGACAGCCGCTCGCGTGCCTCGGTGAGGCTCAGGGCCTGCTCGACCTCGGCGTCGTGGTCCAGGACGGCCGCGACCAACTTCTGGAGATCGGCGTCGTCTTCCACGTAAAGGAGGCGCGCCAGGTTGCGGTCGCCGTCGCAAAGCAGCACGCGGGAGCGCTCGCCCGGCTCCGGCCATGCACCCGCGTGCTCGCTCCCCCATTCCGGCAGGTCGAAGTAGAAGGTGGTGGCGACGCCCGGCTCGCTCTCGAAGCCGATGTGCCCGCCGTGGCGCTCCACGATGGCCTTGGAGATGCTGAGGCCCAAGCCCGTCCCCCCCTTCTGGCGGGTGGACGAGGCGTCGGCCTGCACGAACTTCTCGAACAGGATCGGCCGCAGCTCCGGCGAAATGCCCCGGCCGTGATCCGTCACCGTGACCCGCAGGCCGCCGGGGCTCGTGGCGGGCCGCTCGACCGCCACCGTCACCACCCCGCCCCGGGGCGAGAACTTGGCGGCGTTCGAAAGGAGGTTGGCCAGAACCTGGAGAAGACGGTCGGCATCCGCCCAGACGCGAGCCCCCGGCACGGTGGCCCCGATGCGCAGCTCGACGCCCAAAGGCTCGGCATAGGCGCGGTTGCTCTCCACCGCCTGCTCCACCAGGTGCTCCAGATCGAGAGGCGTGAAGCGGAAACCCATCTTGCCGGACTCGATCTTCTCGATGTCCAGGATGTCGTTGATCAGCCGCCCCAGGCGGTCGGCGTTCTTGGCCGCGATCTCGATCAGGGACCGGGCCTTCTCCGGCAGCTCGCCGGCCACCCCGCCGGCCAGCAGGCCGAGGGAGCCGCGAATGGAGGTCAGCGGCGTGCGCAGCTCATGGCTCACCACGGAGACGAAGTCGTTCTTCATCTGCTCGATCTGCTTCTGGTCCTGGATGTCGCGTGCCATGCCGTAGACGAGCCCCCGCTCCGGCTCCGGGCTGGAGCGCCAGGAGAACCAGCGGTAGCCGCCGTCCTTGGTCCGGAAGCGGTTCTCGAAGTCGACGACGCTGCCCCCCATCCGCAGGCGCTGGCTCTCGACCTCGGACACGGCCCGGTCGTCCGGATGGATGAATTCGGCGTAGGGGCGGGCCTTGAGCTCCTCGACCGTCCAGCCCAGGGTGCGCTCCCAGGCCGGGTTGAGCTCCTTGAAGTAGCCGTCGTAACCGGCGACGCACAACATCTCCAGCGACATGTCGAAGAACTGGTCGCGCTCCCCTTCCGCCCGCGTCCGCTCCGCGATCTCCTCCTCCAGGGCGGCGTTCATGAGCGCCAGCTCGGCGGCGTGGCGCTGGAGCACCTCTTCTTCCCGCTTCACGGGCCGGCTCGCCCAGACCAGGATGAAGCGCGCCAACACGGCCGACATCACCACGGCGAGCAGGACCCCGAGGGCGATGGCCCCGTAGCCGCCGATCAGGACACCCCGCACCTCGCTCCAAGGCCGGCGGACCACCACGAGCCAGGACCGCGAGCGGCTGCGGGCGCTCGCCAGCAGCCAGGTGTTGCCGTCCACCTTCGCCTTGACCACGGTGAACGGCTTCGCCAGGCCGGCCAGGGCGGAGGCGTCGCCCAGCGGCGGGTAGCCGGAGCCCTCCGTCGCCCAGAGCACCCGGCCGGAGGAGTCGACGATGACGATCTCCGCACCCTCGTTGCGCCGGTAGACGGTGCTGAAGCGGCGGAAGGCCTCCAGGTTGAGCGAACCCTCCACGATCCCTCGGAATGACTTGTGCGGTCCCAGGAGAGGCGCGCTCACGGCGACGATGGGGTCCGAGCCGAAGCCGCGTCCCTGGAACGCCTCGGACACGTAGGGAATCCCGGTCGCCCGCGGGCGCTGGAAATAGGCCCGGTCCGCAGACCGTGAGGCCCGAGCGGGCGATCGGACGGCCGGACGGCCCCACGGGCGGCGCGGCAGCGAGAATGTGCCCCTCCGCGTCCGTGGCAATCATGGTGAGGAAGCCCGGATACGCTTTGCGGTGGCGTTCGAGCCACACGTCCAGCGCTTCGGGATCGTTCTCGCCGGCTTCCACGGAGATGCCCACGGCCAGGGCCGCCATGGACTGGCGGTGGAGGTCGAGGTACTCGTCCGTCCGGTAGGCGATGGCCTCGGCCGCCTCGGCCAGCCGGCCCGAGGCCGCGTTCGACCGTTCGCTCACGTAGAGCAGGCCCTGGGCGCCGCTCAGGAGCACCAGCGGCAGGGTGGCGAGCACCACCAGGGAGAGGAAGAGCAGGAAGCCCGAAGACCTGCCGCGAGGCCACTGGAGGACCGCCCGCGCCATGCGCCTCATCGATGCCTCATGCCGGTCTGCCGGCCCCGGCCACTCGCTGCGCTGCACCACGGGGAGCTGGAGGGCCCGCTCGCGGTCGAGCTCCAGCGAGCCCACGTGCAGGGCGAGCGGCGCCTGGACCCACTTGTAGATGGAGCGCGTGAACAGCACGGCGAAGCGCTCGGCCCAGGCGTCCAGCCGGGCCGGATCGGTCTCCGGGAACATCGAGCGCAGGGCGCGGCCCACCTCGGCCGGCGACAGCTTCTCCCCCGCGTAGAGCCAGAGGCAGGCGTCGAGCACGGGGAACGGCATCAGCTCCCCCTCCGCCGTCTGCTCCGCCGCCAGCTCCGGGCCGGGCTCGGTGGCGAGCGTCTCCCGCACCCCGGCGAAGCCGAAGCGCTCCAGGAAACGCTCCAGGAGGGCCACCACCAGCGTCTTCGGCACGTTGGCGATCACCGACAGGGCGCCCTCCAGGTCGCCGCCGATGGTGGTGTAGCCCACGGCCTTCTCGCTCATGTCCCCCGTCTGGAGGAACAGCGCTCCCGAGGTGTTGGCCCAATTCCACATGCGGCCCGCCCGCAGGCGCGCCTGCACGTTTTGCCGCGTGATCTCCGTGGGCTCGCCACCGCCCAACATTTCCTTCGTGGCCTCGACCTCGCGGTCGAAGGCCTCTTCGATAGGCACCACCTTGAGCGCCACGCCCAGCTCCTCGCAGAGGATGCGCGCGGCGCTCCGCGTCCCCTCCCCGGAGTAGCGGGTGGGCATGTAGAAGGCCTGGATGAGGGACCCCGCGGTGTTCTGGGAGCCAGCGGTATTCTGGGAGCCAGCGGCCTCCGGGTCCATCAGCTGCGCCGCCCGCCAGGCGATGAGGAGGGTCAGCATGGAGTCGCGGCCGCCCGAAAGCGCGATCCCCAGGGAACGGAAGGCCCCGGACTTCTGGAAGTAGTCCTTCACCCCCAGCGCCAGCGCCTCGATGAGGTCGTCCAGCACCTCCTCGCGCGCCGTGCGCACGGGCCGGCCGGCCGGCGGCAGGAAGAGGTCCGTCCACGCCGGGGCCGGGTAGGCGAGACCCGAACGGTCGCCCGTGGAGCCGTCGCTCCGGATCACCGGCACCGCCACCTCCTCGCGCTGGAACCCCTCGCAGTCGCTGCGCCAGGTGGAGGCCTCCCGCCGGGAACGGAGGGTGCGGTCCAGGTCCAGCACGCAGGCCGTCCACCCCTCGCGGAAGCGGGGCGCCTCCAGCAGCAGCCGGCCGTTCTGGAACACGAAGCCGCCGCCGTCGAAGATCAGCCCGTCCTGCCCGCCCACCATGTTGGCGTAGACGAGCGCCGTCTCGTTGTCCGCCGAGCGCGTGGCCAGCATCTCCCGCCGGGTCGACACCACCCCCACCCGGAAGGGGGACGACGAGACGTTCACCACCATCTCGGCCCCCGAGTAGCAGCGCCGCCGCATGGGGCCGTCCGGCGACCACACGTCCTCACAGACCTCGACGGCCATCAGGCCGAAATCGAATTCGAAGAGATAGTCGCCCAGCGGCACGCCGCCGGCCTCCAGGGCCAGCCCGGGAGCACCGCGCGAGAACGTGCGCGCCTCGTAGAAGACGTTGTACGTGGGGAGCTTCTCCTTGGGCACCAGACCCAGAATGGCCCCACCCTGCACCACCGCCGCGCAGTTGAAGATCTGCCCCCCCACGCCCACGGCGACCCCCACCACGAAGACCACCGCCGCCATCGGCGCCTCCGCCGTCTCCGCCGCGAACCGCTCCAGCTCCACCCGCTGGGCGTCCAGGAACGCGCGCCACTGCACGAGATCCTCGGGCGGATACCCACCCACCACCTGCTCGGTGAAGCAGCCGACCGTCACCCCCTCCGCCGCCATGGCCCGGGCCTGCACCAGCACCCGGTCGACGTTCGACCGGACCGCTCCCACCGTGGCATCGACGCTGCCCACCCCGATCTTGATCAACCTCATGCGCTTGCGCCTCCTGGCGCGATCCTGACCGATCGCACCCGCCGGTGCAACCGAGAGATCAACGTAATGATCCGCGTAAGGTGTTTGCGTGAAAATTCCACCACCAGATCTTAAATTCAGCTCGGGAAAAGAGCAATATAATGATTGAAAGTGCTGAAGCTCCCGTGAGCTTGATCGGACGCCGGATCGGCACCATCGAGATCCGCCGATTCCTCGCCGAAGGCGGCATGGGGCGGGTCTACGTAGGATACGACGACGGGCTCCAGCGGGAAGTGGCCCTGAAAGCCATCCGCCCGGACCGCTGGTCCTCGGCTTCCCGATCCCGCCTGCTCTCCGAAGCCCGCGCCCTCTCGCGGCTCAACCACCCTCACATCTGCGCCATCCATGGCTACGTGCCGGGCGAAGAGTCCGACTTCCTGGTGCTGGAGCTCATTCGCGGCCGGACCCTTCAGGAGATCCTGGAGGAGGACACCCTTGATTTCCGCAGCCGCATGGCCATCGCCGAGGAAATCGCCGCCGCCCTGGCCGCCGCCCACGCCCAGGGCGTCATCCACCGTGACTTGAAGCCCGCCAACGTCATGCTGACCCTCGACAGCGGCGTCAAGGTGCTCGACTTCGGCATCGCCCGCATGACCTCCCTCTCCAACGAAGAAACCCTCACCGGCCTCGAGATCGTGAAAGACGGCGGGCTCACCGGCTTGCAGGATCTGGCCGAGTCCGACTACACCTCGCCCGGCAAGATCGTCGGCACCGCCGAGTGGATGAGCCCCGAGCAGGCCAAGGGTGAGCCCCTGACCGTGTCGAGCGACATGTACTCCTTCGGACTGCTCCTCCAGCAGCTCTTCACCGGGCGGGATCCCTACGAAACCGGCATGAGCGGCGTCGACGTCCTCCGGCGCGCCCAGAAGGGGAAAAGCCGGCCCGTCCAGGGCCTCGGCAAGGCGCTCACCACCTTCATCGAGCGCCTCAAGTCCATGGCCCCCGAGGACCGCCCCTCGGCCGCCGAGGCCGTGCACCGCCTGCGCCGCGTGCGCGAGGCCCCCCGGCGGCGCGTCCGCCAGCTCGCCGCCGCCGCCGCCGCCGTCCTCACCGTCCTCGGCGTCGTCAAGTACACCGTGGACCTCCAGAGCCAGCGCGACGCCGCCCTGCACGCCCGCCGGGAAGCCGAAATCTCGCGCAAGCAGGAGGCGGAGACCACCTCCTTCCTCATGGAGGTCTTCAAGGTCTCCGACCCTGGAGAGGCCCGGGGCAACAGCGTCACCGCCCGTGAATTGTTGGACCAGGGAGCCACCAAGATCCGCGGCAACCTCCGGGACCAGCCCCTCGCCCGCGCGCGGATGCTGGACACCATGGGGCAGGTCTACCACAAGCTCGGCCTCTACACCGAAGCCCGCCCCCTGCTCGAAGAGAGCCTGGCGCTCCGGCAGGAGGATCCGGAAAGGCCCCTCGCCCTGGCCGAGAGCCTGGAGCATCTGGCCACGCTCGACCAGGCCCAGAACCGTCCCGAAGCGCGGGTGCGCTACGAACGGGCGCTCGCCCTGCGCGAGGCCAGCCAGGGCTCCGAGAACCCCGAGGTCGCCAGCCTGCTCAGCAACCTCGGCGTCTACTACGCCATGCAAGGAAACCTCGCCAAGGCCGGCGCCCTCTTCCAGCGCGCCCTCGCCGTTCAGGAGAAGGTTCTGGGACCGAACCATCCCGACGTCGCCCGGTCGCTCAACAACCTGGCCGGCGTGTGGATCTACCAGGACCATCCGGACAAGGCCGAGCCGCTCCTCAAGCGCGGGCTCGCCATCCGCCAGCGCGCCCTCGCCCCGGACCACCCCGACCTCGCGGCCAACCTCGAAGCCCTCGGAACCCTGTACCAGAACATGGGGCACCCGGAACGGGCCGAGCCCCTGCACCGCCGCGCCCTCGCCATCTCCGAGAAGAGCCTGGGGCCGGACCACCCCCGCACCCTCCTCATCGTCAGCAACCTGGGCGAGACCCTCTCCTCCCTGGGCCGGAACACCGCCGCCGAGCCCTTGCTCAAACGGGCCATCCGCTCGCGCCAGCAGGCCCTGGGACCGGACCACCCCGACGTCGCCTATTCGCTGGGGATTCTCGCGGACCTCTATCGCACCGAGCGCCGGTTCACCGAAGCCGACCCCCTCTACCGCCGCGCCCTCGCCATTTTCGCCGCGAGCTACAACCCGGACCACCCGGGCACACTGAGGCTCCGCGAATCCTACGCCCGCATGCTCAAAGCCGCCGGCCGCCCCGACGAAGCCCGCGCGCAGGAAGGAACCCTCACCCTCGCCGCCAAGTAATGGGCTACCGCTCGATCCCCGGAGCCGGCAAGCCGTCCAGGCTCCGGGCGTTCTTCATCTGCCAGTAAGCCCGCATCTCCTCGGGACTCTTGTTGGCCACCCAGCGGGTCAGGGTCTCGCGGGGCTCCACCACCTCCATCAAGGGCACGCCGAAGCCGCAGGAGGTCTGCACCAGGTCCACCTCGCCCACCACGACCTGCCGCGTTCCGGGGAGGGACGGAAAATGCCCGGCCCATTCCGGCCACTCCGGCGAGTCGAGCGGCACCACCCGGCCCTGTCCGTAGAGCCTCAGGATCAGCGGAGTCTTGCCGAAGGAACAGAACATGAAGGTGATACGGCCGTTCTCCTGGAGATGCGCCGCGGTCTCGTTGCCGCTCCCGGTCAGGTCCAGGTAGGCCACCCGGGTGGGCGACAGGATGCGGAAGGTGTCCAGCCCCTTGGGAGAAAGGTTCACATGGCCGGAGGAGGCCAGCGGCGCCGTTCCCACGAAGAACAGCGCCTGTTCCTGAATGAAGGAGGCCAGCTCCGGCGTGATGGAGTCGAGGAATTTGCCCATGGGACAAACTCTATCCCGATCCTCCCGAAGCGAGCCCGGGTCTCGGGCTCAACAGTTGGCGATGCACTCGTCGAAAGCGTCGCTGCAGATCGCGTAGCACTCCACGCCTTGGCAGTGCGTCCGGCAGTACGTCCGGTTGGCAACGCACTGTTGCGTGCAGGTCAGGGCCTCCGCCGGAGTCATCGAGCACACCAGGGCAACGACGAGGGCGACCAGGAGAAACAGTCTCTTCATATCTCCTCCGAGCAATAAATTCCGAAGACCGGAATGGCCTTCGGCGCTTCCAGAGCATATTCGAGCACTATGGACCTGGGAAGTAATAGCTTTAAGACGTTTTCCAGCTGCGACTCTATCCGGATTAAGCCCTCTCTTCGAGATTTTGGAGCCACATCTGGTGCCCGTTGAACATACTGTTGGGTCTGAAGAACTTGTTCACCCGGGCGAGCCATCCCCGCTGCGACTCCTCGGTCACCACGTAACAACCCTTGGGAGAGGGCGTCAGCACCCAGGCGTGATAGGCGAGAAATCCGCGGGCTTGGGCATCCCAGGCGATCCGCTCGTCAGGAATGTATTCGAGAACCGTGGACGTAATCGTCAGGTCAAAGGTCTTCCAGGTGAACCGCGTTCCCTGCTTGAGATCCGGACCTGACTCGTTGAGAAATCTCACATTCTTTGCATTGGGATAAAAATCTGGCCAAAGGTCCGCGCGAATCAGACAGGCCCAGACCCGGCCCCGGGAAACGCTCATGTCCAGCTCGTTGCGAACATGAACGCACTTCTCAGGCCGGAAGTAGCTGGGCCATCGTATCGGCGAGGGGGTGCCCATGGAGTCCATCCCTTCTGGTTATGCCCAAGGGGGCGTGCGCCAAGAGTAGACGGACGGAAGCCTCTCCTTCACGCCGTTCTCCTCACGGGGGCGCCGAAGTCACAGTCTGACCAAGTAGAGCTGAGCGGCACGAGTCGTGCAACCTTTCCGAAGCGTGGCTCATCGCCAGCCCCGAAAACTACTCGCCTACTAGGGGTCGACCGATCGGGGTTTGCTCGAATGACCACGACTAGGAGTTGCATCATGACCACCACAGCTGTGGAGATCCACCCGAACGTCCTCTCGACCAGCGCCATCCTCGGCGACACGGTCGTCAACCGTGCTGGCGAAAAACTCGGCAAGATCGAGGAGATCATGCTCGACCTGGAAAAGGGCCGTGTCGCCTACGCCGTCCTCTCCCTCGGCGGCTTCCTGGGAATGGGCGAGAAGCTGTTCGCCGTGCCCTTCGAGGCCCTGAGACTCGACGCCACCCGTGAGCACTTCACGCTCGACGTCGACAAGGAAAAGCTCAAGAAGGCCCCCGGCTTCGACAAGCACAACCCCCCGCAGGCGGCGGACCGCACCTGGGGCGCCGAGGTCTACAAGTTCTACGGCTACAAGCCCTACTGGCAGTAAGCCTGAAAAACAGGCCTGAAAACAAGGCCGGTTGGATTGAGGGCGGCCCCACGGCCGCCCTTTTTCTTGTCCGGTTTCAAGCCCGGCGAGGCCGGCCGATCGGTATGGCTTACATGTAAGAACCGCTTCTGCCCTGATACGCTCCCCCCGTGAAGAGCCACGGCAAGACCCGCCCCCTCCACCTCCTCGGAGCGCCCTCCAACCTGGGTCTCAAACCGTATGACGACGATGGCCGCCCCCGCTGCGTGAACGAGGCTCCCCGGGTCTACCGGGAGCTCGGTCTCGTCGAACGGTTGGGTGCCGTGGACCTGGGAGACGTCGAAGCTCCCCGCTACCGGGATCTCGTGCGCCCACCCGGCGGCCTTCGCAACGAGAAGGAGATCGAAGCCTACTCGCGCGCCCTGGCAGAGCGTGTCGCCGAGGCCGGCCAGGATGGCGCCTTCACCCTCGTCCTCGGAGGCGACTGCAGCATTCTCCTCGGCTCCCTGCTGGGCCTCCAATCCCATGCCCCCTTCGGCCTCGCGTTCGTGGACGGCCACTTCGACTTCGCCTCGCCCGCCACCTCGGGCACCGGAGGCGTGGCCGGCATGGACCTCGCCCTCGCCGTGGGCCGCGGCGGCCGGCTTGCCAAGCTCGCCGGCCCCGAGCCCCTCGTGCGGGAAGCCGACGTCGCCGCCATCGGCCGCAAGGATCCGGAAGAGCCTCAGTCCGGCCCCGGTTCCCTCAGCGAGACCGGCATCCTGGACCTCTCCTACGACACCCTCCACGAGCGCGGCATCGACTGGACCTCGGCCGCCATCCTCGAACGGCTCGCCCGCCCGGATCTGAAAGGTTTCTGGATCCACGTGGACGCCGACGTTCTCGATCCCGAAGTCATGCCCGCCGTCGATTCACCGGCTGACGGCGGCCTGGCAGGGATCGCGGATCTCGCGGAGCTCCTCAAGCCGCTCGCGGAGCATCCGAACGCCCTGGGCCTCCAGGTCACCATCTACGACCCGGGCCTCGACCCGGACCGCACCTGCGCCTCCCGCATGGTGGGCCTGCTGGAAAGCATCTTCCGGTAGACTCCCCCGGATGCCCGCTCCCGCAGACACCACCGCCATCCCCCTCATGCCCTGGGACCGCCGGGCCCCCGAGCGCGAGGGTCCGCCCTCCGCCTGGGCCCTGCTGCCGGAGGACTTGGCCGCCTGGGGGTGCCCGGGCCGGCCCGAGCACGTCTTCGGACGCCTTCAGCGCGCGCGCACCTGGCGTCCGGACAGCCTGTGCCTCTCGCGGGAAATCCGGGCTTGGCTGGAAGAACGGACCGACTTGAGCCTGCCCACCGTCGTCGAGCGGCACCCTTCGACCGACGGCTCCACCAAGCTCGTCCTCGGCCTCTCCGACGGCCGCCGCGTCGAGGCCGTGCACATGCCGCGCGATCCGCGGGGCGACGATCCGCGCGTCACCTTCTGCATCTCGAGCCAGGTCGGCTGCGCCCTCGGCTGCACCTTCTGCGCGACCGGCGCCATGGGCATCGTGCGCAACCTGACGGCGGGCGAAATCGTCGGGCAGGTCCTCGTTCTCATGCACCACCTGGGGCCGCGCCTGGGCGAGTCCGTCAACCTCGTCTTCATGGGAATGGGCGAGCCGCTCCACAACCTCGACCACGTCCACCGGGCCATCACCGTGCTCTGCCAGCGCGACGGCGCCTGCCTCTCGCCCTGGCGCATCACCGTGAGCACCGCCGGCCTGGTCTCCGGCATCGAGAAGCTGGCCCGCATGACGCCCCGCCCGCTCCTCGCCATCTCCCTGAACGCCACCACCGACGAGGTCCGCTCGGCCACCATGCCCGTCAACCGCGCCTGGAACCTCGCCCGCCTGCGCCAGGCCCTGGACGCCTGGGAGCTCAAGCGCCACGAGCGCCTGGTCTTCGAGTACGTGATGCTCGCCGGGGTCAACGATACGGACGAGGACGCCGACCGCCTCGTCACCTGGCTCGGCGAGCTGCGCCACCGGCACAACGTCAACCTCATCCCGATGAACGAGCACGACCGCTCGTCCTTCCAGGAGCCCGCGGACGACCGACTCCAGGCCTTCGCCCGCCGCCTCCACCAGCAGGGCTGCTTCGTCACCGTCCGCCGCAGCCGCGGCCGGGACGTCCAGGCCGCCTGCGGCCAGCTCGTGCGGGAGAGCCCGCTCCTTCAGAAGTCGGCCTGAGCCCGGCGCTCCCTGGGACCGCTGGCGTCCTCGCCGGCCGACTTACCTCGCCTCCGCAGCTTCAGGTCAACCCAACTGCTTCTCCACCGCGCGTGCGATGAGCGGCGCTTTCTTCCGGAGCCCTTCGCCATGGATCGCCGCCCGGGTCCGCAGCTCCGTGGGCAAGGCAGCCTTTTCACCCCGCATGAAAGCTTCGGCCGCTTCAATCGCCCGCTCGGCCTCCCGGGAGCGCGCCTGTCGCAAACCGAAAACCGACTTTGGGGGTAAATGGACCTTCCGCCGGAACCAGAAAAGCGGTCCTGAGCCAAACCGGCGGCTGGCGGAGGATCAGGTTCGGTCAGCGAGGCCCGAGCTGGAGCGCCGTATCGATATTGCTGAGATTGCTCGCGGCCACGTCGGTGACTCCAACGCTGAGAAGCAAATTGCCGACGGACAGCGTTGTGGTACCCGAAATCTTCGAAATTTCGGATGGGCTGATTTCACGCGGAGCCTTCTGGTGCCGAGACGTTTTGCGCATCACAAGTTCCCTTTCTTTAGTCGGGTCAGGTTCAGATTTCGCACCTTACCACGGCCTATTCCGAGAGCGATTGCCAGCCCCGAGCCGTCACCCCGCCGCTTCCCCACCGGCCCAACGGGCCGGCAGAGCCCAGCCCAGGGCTGAAGGCCGGAGGCCGATGCCCTGGGTAGAAAACGCAAATAACGACGCGGCCTGAAGGGTCGCCAGAAATTCCTCTTGAAGCGGAGCCGGCTCGTTCCGACCAAGGCTCTCGCGACCCGTTGGGCCGCAAGGAGCCGCCACGCCAGCGGGGACTCCCTGCTTGGACTCTCTCGACCGCTTCCTCTATGATTCGGTCCTCTAGCCCCAAGGTGCGCGGCAAGCGCCTGCCCTGCAGCGCAAGCTCCTTGGCTTGAAGGGTTTCCAAGAAGACCTCGGATCGGTAGAAACTCGCGGACATCCGTATGGAAGAACGTCAAGACATAAGAGAACCGAGCCAAGTGGCCCCCCGAAGCAGCTCATCGCCGGCACCATCGTCCGCGGTCCCCTCCTGCCGGAGGCCATCGTCACCATCCCTGCTCGCAAAAAGGGCCTAGGATTCGAGGGATGGTGACCGGGCTATCGCACGGCTTGAGCTATCAAGGCACCCACGGCTCGGCCCGCTGGGAAGGCCGCACGGTCACGGATGCGGATGCTTTCCGGAATTACGTTCGAGGCACCGTTCGTGACCGGGTTCGCGACTCCGAAGCCACGGAACCGTTCGAGGCAGACCTGCGCGCACTCACCACGACCGGTATGGCAACCACGTTCCTCGAGAAACTCCTGCGAGCAGTGCCGGAGCCCGAGGACTGGGAAGTTGGAGAAGCCCTGGCAGAGTGTGTTCTGACCCACGATGCCACTCTCCAGGTTTGTTGGCCCTGGAATACGGTGAGAGACAGGAGAACACCGAGGGCCAGCCTTCCAGGTGCAGACCTGGTGGGCTTCTGCCACACGGAGGATGGCGTGCTTCTCCTGTTCGGCAAGGTGAAGACTTCCTCGGACGCAAGCACACCTCCCAACGTCATGTACGGCAAGGGCGGAATGCCTTGGCAACTTGAGGAGGCGGCGACTCGTCTCGACATCCAGCATGCACTTCTCCTCTGGCTACGGACCCGGTGCCTGGTCCCGGAGCATGTGGATCTTTTCCGAGCCGCGACCCGGAAGTACCTTGCGTCTGAAGGCAAGGAGATGCTCCTGGTGGGCATCCTGCTGCGGGATACGACTCCCGATGAGCGGGATGTAAGAAGCCGGGCGACCACGCTGGCAGGCAAACTGCTGTCCCCCACTCGGATCGAGATTCAAGCCTGGTACCTGCCACTTCCAATTACTCATTGGCCCGGCCTGCTTCGAGTGGAGACACCATGACGGCGGGCGAATGGATCGTCGAAGCCCTGGGCAACGACCGGGTGCGGCGAGCCGAGACCGAGGCCGGCCGGCGGCGTCTCCTCGCAAGCCTGAGCCTCGGCGGCGGGAAGACGGTCAGCGACGAGGATCTCCGCTTCGTCGCCAATGGGCTGGAGCTGAGAGTCTTTGATCTGCTCGACGATGGCACGAGCAGCGGCGCCCTCCGCCAAGCGGCGGCCGAGGCCTTCCAGGTTACCCGGGCTCTGCCTTGGCCAAAGGAGGCGATGGCGGCGGGCGAATGGCTGGTGCGGCTCGGCTGTTGCTCCGTGCTGGGCGACCGGGCCGCGGATTTCCGGCGAATCCTCCTGGATGCCAAGCTGCTGCCGGACCTCCCCACCGAACACGAGAGCTGGGGGTGCCGCGTCTGGGCCTCGATCCTGGATCTATGGTTGAGGCTTCTTCGGAAGAACGGCTGGGACGACTTCGACGCCGTCCACCAGCGGGTCGCGGCCTTGCGGAAAGATCAACGAGAGTATGAGCCGGAGTTTCTGGCCGAAGCGGAGGAGGCCAAAAATCCGTTGCCGGCCTGGCAGCTCATCGCGAGCTACCATCTCGCCAAGGCCGCGGAGGTACTGGCCCTCTATCTTTCTCAAGGCTCGGCCGACGGCCACTTCGACGTGCGGCAACAGCTAGAGGCGCAGTTCGACCGTGCGATTGGCAGCCGCGGGCCGGGGACGGCTCATGGACCTCGAATCGACGTCCCGGCTGCTCGCGTGCACGGCTCAGGCGCTCGTGGACAACAGCATCTGGACCGTGACCCGCGCCGTCAACAGCCGCGTGACGAGGTTCGTGGAATCGCTGACGTCGCGTTCTCATCCGCGTCCCATCTTCGAGATGCTCCCGCCGCAGCGGAAGGCCCTCCGAGAGGAGGGGCTCCTGGGCTCCGGACACCGTGCGGTGGTGGTGAGCCTGCCCACCTCCAGCGGCAAGACCTTCATCGCCGAATTCCGCATTCTCCAGGCGCTGAACCAGTTCGACCACGAGAGCGGCTGGGTTGCGTACATCGCGCCGACGCGAGCCCTGGTGAACCAGATCACGGCCAAGCTCCGTCGAGACTTTAGCCCGCTCGAAATCATCGTTGAAAAAATCAGCCCGGCGCTCGAGATCGACGGTCTCGAGGCGGGCCTCCTGACCGAGAGGGAGGCGAGCCGCCAGTTCCGTATCCTGGTCACGACACCCGAGAAGCTCGACCTCCTTCTGCGCGGAGGATGGGAACAGGAAATCGGCCGGCCGTTGACCTTGGTCGTGGTCGACGAGGCCCATAACCTCGCTTCCGGAGGAAGAGGGCTGAAACTGGAGCTTCTCCTCGCGACCATCAACCGCGAGTGCCGCTACGCGCAGTTTCTCCTCCTCACACCGTTCATCCGCAATGCGAAGGAAATCGCACGCTGGTTGGCGCCCGACAGCCACAAGAACATCGAGCTGGGCCTCGACTGGAGCCCGAACGACCGCGTTATCGTGATCGCTCGGCCCCGGCAGGGAGAGGCGCCCGGCGCCTTCACTCTCAACTTCAAGACTCAGCACACGAGCAACGGCACCTTGGACATCCCCGAGACCCTCGGGCTACCGTACGAGAGCCCCTTGGGACTCACCTGGTCCAGCGCATCGAAGAACCAGGGCCGGCTCGCCGCGGCCACAGCGCAGGTATTGAAGGCGCGAGGAACCATCATCCTTCTCGCGGGCCGGCCGGATCATAAGTTGGGGGATCGCTGCCACCTTCAAGACGCCGGAAAACCTGCGGCCTGTTCTATTTGAAGACATCCAAGACATTCAGCGCTTCCTGGCCCTCGAGATGGGGCAGATTTCCCCCTGATCGAGCCTCCTGAGATATGGAGTCGGCGTTCACCATGCCGGCCTGTCCGACGATACCAAGGCACTGGTCGAGTGGCTCACGGAGAACCATCACCTCAGCGTTCTGGTGGCCACCACCACGATCGCCAGCGGAATGAACTTCCCCGTGGCCGGCGTCGTCCTCGCAAGCCATCAATACCCCTATGGCCAGGACATGCCTCCGGAGGATTTCTGGAACATCGCGGGCCGGGCAGGCCGGGTCGATCAAGGAGACCTCGGCATCGTGGCACTGGCGGCAACGACCGCCGAAAAAGCTAAAAAACTGGAGGCGTTCGTCAGCCGCAACGTGGGGGAGCTGAATTCCACGCTCATCAGCATGGTCCAGCAAGCCATGGCGGAAGGCAAGCTCCTTCAACTCGAGACTCTTTCGTGGCAGCCGGAATGGTCCGCATTCCTTCAGTATCTCGCGCATACATACCGGCAGATCGGAAACCATGAGCGTTTCGCGGAAGAGGTGGAGCAGGTGCTGCGCGGCACCCTGGGATTCCAGGCTCTCCGAAAGAGTCACCGGGGGTGGGCTGACCAACTTGTGAGAGGCGTCTACGCCTACTCGGAACGCATGAAAGGAAAGTCCCTGAAGCTCGTCGATCTGACGGGTTTCTCCTGGGAATCGGTCAGCAACACTCTGGCACGTCTGGCCGAACAACACATCAAGGGAGACGTGTGGACCCCCGATCTGTTCGGAAGCCGGCGCGAAGACTTGCGGCGGATGATGGGCATCCTGCTCCAGGTCCCGGCGGCCCGAAAGCAACTCGAAGGCGTGACCGGCGGACCGCAGCCGGACGGTAATACCCTGTCCCGCATGATCTGCGACTGGGTGCAAGGAAAACCGCTGGAGGACATGGCGAAGGAGTACTTCAGCAGCGGGAAGCGAGACCGGGTCACCGCGATGACGCACTGCTGCCAGAGCGTGTTCGGCAAGCTGACCCAGACGGCTTCCTGGGGGCTCTCAGCTCTCCAGGCTCTGACCCTTGGCGAATTTGATCAGCTCCCGGAGGCCGAGCGGCGCGCCATCCGAAACCTCCCAGCCAAAGTCTATTACGGAGTGAATACGGACGAGGCGGTTCCCCTTCGGCTCCTCGGGGTCCCAAGAATGGCCGCCGGACCCTTGGCTCGAACCCTGAGAGACGGGCGGACGAGCCCTTGTCCAGCCTGCGGGCGAGAGTCCGCACCGCAGGGACCGCGACCTGGCAGGAAGCCCTCGGCAAGGACGGAGCGTCGTACCGCCGGGTCTGGACCATTATCGAAGGCGAATCGACGGCACCCGATAACGAGCCGCGAACCGGGAGAAATACGATCCCAATCATGCCAACTCAAATCCCCCTCCCCCCCTTCACCCGCCGCATCTACGCCGTCGACATCGGAACGACCCTGAAGAAGAAGGCCTTCGCCTGGGCCGTCACCCAGCCGAAGTCGGAAGAGGTCTGGACGAGCCAGTGCATCGAAAGCCTCGTCGAGGCCATGGCGATAGACCTCCGAGAAGGCGTCAGCGTGGCCTTGGGTTTGGAGGCCCCTTTGTTCCTGCCGGTTCCGGATAGCGCAAGCGATCTGAGCAAAGGGAGAACGGGTGACACCGATCGCTCCTGCTTTGCCCCGGCCGGCGGGTACGTTTCAACGCTGGGGCTCCATCAAGCGGCTTGGATGCTGCGGGAGATCAAGCAGTCGTGCGGCGGGCTCTGCGCCTTTACGCTGGATCCTGCGCGGTGGTATCCGCTGGAAGGGCCGCCCGTCCTGTTCCTTTGGGAAGCCTTCGTCAGCAAGAACGCCCATGCCCCGAAGGACAAGGAAAACGGGCACATGGCGGACGCGGCCACGGCGGCCCACTTCTTCGCGACGAACGAGTGCCAGCTAAACGAGCACCGGCAGATATGCACAGAGAACCCGATCTCCCTCATCGGCGCGGCGGCGCTCTGGAGTGGCTGGAGCACGGATCTGGCTCTGCTCCATAAGGAGACCGTGGTGCTACGGCCAAACCAGCGGTATGAGGGCGGGGCAGGAGGCTGTCTGCCGGCGCCCCCGGGCTGACGGCCGCTCTCTTACACAGATCTCCCGTTGATCACACGGAGACCTTCGCCCTGAAGGGGCGGGATTTGAGAAGCCTGGGGTGTCAACCCCAGGAACAGGCGCCACCTTCCTCCAAGTCCCGGAGGGCCGGCAGAGCCACTTCGGGCCGCCAATCCTGCCGGCGACATCTACATATCGGCCTTCCAGGGCTTGGGAAGATAGTGGTGGCCTTTCCCTGGGGTTGCCACCCCAGGCTTTTCAAATACCGCCCTGTCAGGGCGGTGGCCTCCGTGAGGCCAAGCACGACTCGACGGAGCTGTCTATAAGGAAGTGGGCTGACGCCTGGGGCTGTGCCTCACCTGGGGGGCTGGGACGGAGGCCAAGAGGAGGTGCGCCTCGTGAGAGAGGCGGCACCTCCTGCGCTATCAGAGCCCCTGGAAAGGGAAAGAGGTCTACAGGCTCAGAAGTTGTACTGGATGCCGAAGTAGGCCGATACGGGCGCCCGCTTGAGCTCCAAATCCTCTTCGAGGGCGGCGGTGCCACTGATCTCCTGGCCCGGCTTAAGCTGGTCGAGATCCTTGTACCAGGTGACGAGCGCTCCCGCGCTGATGGAAAGCGCCCGGGGCCGCGTAAACCGAGCCTGGAAACCGAAAAGGAAGCCCGGGAAGTCCTTCGCGTTCGTGACGCCGAGCTGGAAGCCCGGATAGACGAAGCTGTCGTAGCCCAACCGGGTGTACATGTTGAGGACCACGGCTGCGCTCAGGTCCGCGTTCTCGTCCTTGATCTTCTTGACCAGGGTCTTGCCGTCCTTCTGCTCAGTGCCATAGCGAGGGTATTTGAGGTTGGAGAACAGCATCCCGCCTCCAATCTCAGGAACGAGGGCGGAATACTTTCGCAGCCGGAAGGTCGTAGTCGTGGCCACCTTTTCTTCCACCTTGAGAATGCCATTATCGATGCCGAAGCTTCGATCCATGATAGTCACGGTGAAGAGGATGACATTCTCGGGATCCCCCTTGGGCTTGGCGATGATGTAATCGCTCGGATGATCCTCTCGCCATGCGGATTCCGGCTGATAGGGCTCCAGAGTCTTAGAGAGTTTTTCCAGACCGGCTTTCAGCTCACGCTTAGCCTGCAAGGCAACGTCTCCAGTTTTCTGCACGTCGGTATAAAGAAGGGCAATCTCGAGATTGGACCCTGTGCAGTCCTTGGGACAATCATTTTCGCACTGCTTCAGCTCTTCCGACCCTTTGGCAAGAGTGGAGCGGCACTGATCTTGGCAGTCTTTTGTACACTGACCCGTACAGGCCTCGAACACCAATGAATCCCTTAATTTATCAATTTTACCCAAAGTGTCGGCCAGCTCCTTGATGCTCGTAGAGAGTCCATCCACCTTTTTCCCAATTGCCGTGCGGGTCTGTCGAACTCCTGCAGCGGATGTGGAATCGGCTTTCCATGTATTGAAATCAGTTTGGCTGACCCCAAAGTCAGCGCTTAGCTTCACTGCCTTCTTCAGCAAGCATTCAAATCGCTCTAGTGATTTGCAGTTGGGCCCTGGGTCGGAGGCGTAGGTATCACAGTCCTCATCGTCAGATATACCCTCAATAAAAGCAGCCATCCTAGGGGTTAAGTTACCTGCCGTTGCTTGCGCAGCATCAAGGAACTTGACGATCGACCCGAAGTTCGGGTCGGGCTCCGTCTTCTGGCTGGTCGAGATCGAGTAGAGGAAGGGGTTGAAATCGCGGAAGACGATATCCGCTTGGTCGTGGAGGGCGAAGGTTGTTCCTTCCGCGAGATCGGCGAAACGGGTCTCCTGGTCTTTCTGGTATTCGATTCCCTTGCGATCCGCCGAAAGCTGGATCCGGATTTTATCCCGGACGTGGGGAGCCGTGAGGAGCTCGTAGGTGCGGTCGGTGGCCAGCAAGCCTTGAGCACCGCAGAGTAAAGCCAAGAAAAGAGTCAGTCTCCGGAACATTTTCTTCCCCCTTTCAGGAGCGAAGAGTGGGCCCTGGCCCCGGCTACGACGCTGCTCGGGTGACGAGGGACCGGTTTTCCTAGGAGACGGACAAGGCCAGCGTTTTCCCAGCTGGCCTCACTCTCACAACTCAGATTTCTCGTGGACCTCAGCCCGGTATTTGCCTCGGGTCGTTGCCGTGGCTATCCGACTGGGCGATGCGGCCGTCCAGGTTGTGGATCTTCAGCTCGGTACCCTGGCTGCGGCTGAGCTGGCGGGCGGCGTCGATGGCTTCCTGCTTGGTGTCGGCGTGGATGATCGCTCGATCGAGACCGCCTCGTTTGACGTCCCAACCCCCTTTCGGGTTGGGCACGACGTGATGGGTAGGGGTGGAGCTCTGCATGGTTTTTCCGTACCTCGATGGGCCATGGCCTGGCCGGTTTCGTGGCAGGCCTTGTTCACCCGGGAGAGACACGGCTCCGCGATTTTTGGTGAGAGCGCCCCGGCCTCCCTCACCGCCGCCGCGTCACGGCGAACGAGAGGAAGCGTTGATGGTCCCGCTGGGCCTTGAATTCCTCGCTTCGGTCCACCCAGGTAACGGAAAACCGCCAGTGGCCCCGACCGACGACGGCTCCGGCGAGGAGGTCCGTGACGAAGGGTTCCTTGGGCACGGAATGGCTCTTGCCGAAGAGGCGGAGGTTGCCGTCCAGGAAGGCGCTGTAGGCCACGTAGCGCTCGTGGGCTCCGGCGAAGACGTAGGCTTCCCATCGCCGTTCACGGCGGGGAGCAGGCCGCGCGAGGAGGGCAGGACGGCGGAGGCGCGCGGAGGCGGCTCCGGGGGGTTCTTCCGTGGGTTGCGCGGGCGGAGGCGCAACCGGGATGAGGTTCGGAATCGAGTCCGGAAATTCGTTCTTCAGGTTGTAGCCGAGCCGGGCGGTGGCCCCCACGCTGCTGTGGACGGTCACGGTGCCGAAGGCCACGTTGGCCTGCGGAGCCAGGTCGAAGTAACGAAACTCATCCCGATCGAATCGCTCAAGGAGTTGCCACCGATTCTGGAAGTGCAGCTGGAGGCCGGGCTGGTTGTGAAGCTGGTTGTCCCAGCCCTTGGGGTCAACGGTGTCGAGGCCGATCTCGCGGCGCAGGGCGTGCCACCCTCTCTGCACGGGCTCGCCCAGGGCCAGAGAGCCGCCCACGACGCCGAGGTCGATTTCCCAGGTCTGTTGCTGCCCGGGCTTGTCGAGGGTGAGGATGTTGCCGTAGTAGAGCCAGGCCCCGTAGGGCCGCTGGTTCCGGAGCAGGCGCGAGGCTCTCAGGTTCTCCGGAGTGTAGAGGTTCTGGCCCACGGTCCAGGCGGTCTGGTAGCGTGGCATGCACCCCTCTTGATCATCGCTCTCGGAGCAGAGGGGACGGTCGTCCACGATGCGCGCGATCCAGCGCGTCCGGTGAGCCCAGCGCGGCAGGCCGTCGGCGCCGTAGGTGCGGGTGAGGCGGAGCCCGTTGGTGTAGTAGCGGTCGGTGCCCCGGAAGAGAAACGAATCGTTCTCCCAATAGAAGGTCGTGCTTTCCGGCTTGCCGGGACCGGCGCCTTCGGCGTCCTGGGCGAACAGGCGGCCGCCGGACGGAAGCAGGCTGAGCAGGATCAGGGTGCCTACGATCTTGGACCGCGAGGACATGCAGAGGCTCCTTTCGAGATACCGCCATAGACGGACGGGAAGGAGCTTTTCCAGGCGTTCCATTGCGGTCCCGCCAGGGACCACCGTCGGTAGACAGGGATTTCAATCCCTGGCCGGTTGGGGCCTCGCGAGCTCAATGCCCCGGGCGGGGCGGCGGTCGCGGTGGGTGGCGAGGCCCCCGTCAAGATTCAGTTTTCAAAGAGCGGTGCTGCGTGACAGGGCGCGAGGGACGAAGAAACCGGAGAGGAGCGTGCTCGCGATCACGCTCCTCTCCGGGATGAGGTGTTGCCGTGGAGGACGACTTTACTTAGGAGTCACCTCGGGAGCGGGGATGGTGCCCGGGGTGTCCGGCGTGTCCGGCGCGGGGGGCTTGCGGCCCTTGCGGGGGCGCAGCGGCGAGAGGTTGAACTGCACCAGGATCTCGCTGCGGGTGCCCAGGAGGGACTTGACGGCGCCGCGCAGGCGGCGGGCGGCCTCACGGGCCTGCTCCTTCACGGTTTCCAGCTCCTGGGTGGTGAGTTGGCGCTGGGCCGTCAGGGCGTCCTGCTTGTTCTTCAGCAGCTGCACCTGGTTGAGCAGGGTCTCCAGGGCCAGCCGGATGGGCTCGATGCTGCCCAGGGTCGCCGCGTTGTCGCGGCAGGCGGCCAGGAGCTTCTCCCAGTCGCGAATGAGGTCGGCGTAGGACTTGATTTCAGGCATTGCGTTGTCTCCTTTTCGTTGGCTTCGTTGGGTTTTTGGTTGTCATCTCGCCCCGGTCATCCGAGGCTCTTGGCGAAGTTGAGGTCCGCTTCCGAGAGGCTCCGGTGGTTCGGGCCGCTCCGGCCTTCGACGTTGATGGAGAGGTACCGGCCCCCGAGGAGCCGCACTCCCACGCACCGCCCCAGGCGGGCGCCGGACCTGAGGATCCAGGCGGCGTAGTCGGCCGCGATCTCGGGGGTGGCGAGGTCGCGCACCCGGTCGATCACCCGGCCGCCGGGCAGGAGCTTCCAGCCCGGCATCTGCCGGAGCGTCTCCTCCACCCGCTCGGACTTGAGCCGGTTCTCCACCTGCCCCACGGAGATCTTGGGGAGGAGTCCCTCTTCCACCAGCGTCTGCGTCACGGTTTCCTGCTTCGTCTCCATTTCCTGCTTCGTCGGTTCCTGCTTCGTTTCCATACGGCTTCTCCTTTCAAAGCTCCGGAGCCTTCATGGCACCGGAAGGTCTATTTCGTGGTCTCGTTCGTCTTCTCAGTCCGCGGCGCGGTGGGCACCAGCCGGGAGAGGGATCGCAGGGCGGTCCGCACCAGCTTCCTCTGTTCCGGGGTCAGCAGCTCCGCGGGTTCCAGGCTCTTCTCGCTCACCAGGTCGTCGAGCCTCACTTCGAGCTCCCGGGCGAGGTCGACCAGGCTCTCGACGGGCGGCACGTGGTCTCCGTTTTCCCATTTGGCAAGCCGGCTGCGCTCAATGCGTACCCGTGCCGCCAGCTCGGCCTGGGACCAGTCCCCCGCCACTCTCAACGCCGCAATATTTCGCCCAATGCGCCGGGCCAGCGTCTTGTTCACCATCTGAACCTCCTTTCTCCCTTCGTTCGCTTCATTCGCCTTCAACGAGACGAATCCTCCCCCAGGGCGCACAAAGAGTCAATACGGATGGATGACAGCGCATAGCGCATCAACTGGACCTACAGGGAGGAATCCGAGGGATTGGAGATCGCAACAGGATGACGATTCATCCTTTTCTGACGACAAACGAAGCAGGCGGTATCGTAGCTCAGGAATACCGGAGGAAGAATTTTGCGCGTTCAGGCCGTGAAGTTGTGAGCGAGCCTCACAATTCCAGCAGGCTGGGGACGTGGGCCGCACGGCTGGGGAGTCTTCCTCCTCGATGAGCCCCTGAGGCGCACTCTTGGGGCCCTCGTCCTCCCTCGTCTTCCCGCGGGGGAACAGGTGCTTCCCTTCCCTCTCGGAGCCTTACCCTCTCCGCCCGCTGGATGAGGAGGCGGGGAAACGCTCCGGCCCCGGTTCCCGATGGCCCGCTCCCAGGGGGAAACCGGCCGCGCGGCCGGGGAAGGCCTGTTTCCCCAACTCCCCGGCGGCCGGTCTCTCCATGCTTCCGAATCCCGCGATGTCCTACCGCCGCTTCCCCACCGAGCCCCGCCAGATGTACACGCAGAGCCCCAGGAACAGCACGATCGACACTCCCTGGGAGATCGCCTCGGTATTGAAGAAGGGGGTTTCGATCAACCCTTCGTCGTACCAGGGGAAGAGGCGCAGGGCCGCGCCGAAGACGCCGCCCAGGGCGCCGCCGGCCATGAGGCCCGAGGCGATGATGACGCCCCGCTCGCGCATGCTCCGGCCTTCTTCGCCGCTCACGCGGTCCGCGCGCTTGCCCACCCAGTGCGAGAGGAAGCCGCCCACCAGGGCCGGGGTGTTGAGCTCCAGGGGGAGGTACATGCCGAGGGCGAAGATGAGGGCGGGGGCTCCCAGCATCTCCATGACCACGGCGATCACGGCGCCCGCGGCGAAGAGGATGTAGGCCACCGGCTGCTGGCTCATGAAGCCCTCCACCAGGGCCTTCATGATGGAGGCCTGAGGCGCCGCCAGCACCACGCGGGTATCGCCCGGCAGGGCCTCGCCGAACTGGAAGGTCTTGGCGAGGAGCACGATGGTGAGCGCGGCCGCCAGGGCCGAGAAGATCACGCCGAGGAATTTCACCCGTTCCTGGGCGGCCGGCGTCGAGCCCAGCCAGTAGCCGGCCTTGAGGTCGGTGATCGTCTGCCCCGAGACGGAGAGCGCCGTGCACACCATGCCCGCGATGGCCATGACGAAGAACATCCCCGTGGTGCCCGAGACGCCGAAGCGCAGGAGGACGATGGAAGAGACGATGATCGTCAGCATCGTCATGCCCGAGACCGGATTGCGCGCCGTGGTGGCGATGGCGTTGGCCGCCACGGAGGCGAAGAAGAAGGAAAAGACCAGCGTGAGGCCGAGCCCCACCAGGGCCACCACGAGGCTCGCGCCCTCGAGCGTGCTGAAGAAGATGCCGATGGCAAGGGTGGCCACCACCACGCCGATGAGGATGGTGGTGACCGACAGGTCGCGGTCCGTGCGCTCCTGGCCCGCGTCCTCGCCGTGGCGGAAAGCCTTGACGGCGATGGCGAAGGAGCCGGCCACGACGCGCAGCGATTTGATGATGCCGAAGATGCCGGCCGTGGCGATGGCCCCGACGCCGATGAAGCGCACGTAGCCGCGGAAGATCGTCCCCGCGTCCATCGTCGAGATCGGCACCGCGCCCGGATAGACCACCAAGTCCGGCGCCGCGCTGCCGATCATCCAGATCAGCGGCACCAGCACGAAGTTGGACAGGAAGCCGCCCGCGCACAGGATCATGGAGGAACGCAGGCCCATGACGTAGCCCAGGCCCAGGATGAACGAGATGGCGTCGAACCGGAACACCATCCGCGTGCGCTCGGCCAGGGCCTTTATGGGGGCGAGGAACTGGAAGTCCACCACCTCGCGCCAGACGTGGAAGGTGGTGACGAAGAAGTCGTAGAGGCCCGAGATGGCCGTGGCCTGGAGGAGGAGCTTGGCCTGCGAGCCCCCCTTCTCGCCGGTCACCAGCACCTCGGTGATGGCCGTCGCCTCGGGGTACGGGAGCTGGCCGTGCATTTCGCGCACGAAGTAGCGCCGCAGGGGGATCAGGAACAAGACCCCCAGGCAGCCGCCGGCGACCAGGATGAGCGTCGTCTGCACCGGATGCGGGCTCAGATTCAGGATGTAGAGCGCGGGGAGGGTGAAGATGGCGCCGGCCACGATGGCTCCGGAGGTGCCGCCGATGTTGGTGAGGATGACGTTCTCGAGCAGCGTCGAGCGGCGGCGGAAGGTGCGGGCGAGGCCGATGGCGAGGATGGAGATGGGGATCGAGGCCTCCATCACCTGTCCCACCTTGAGTCCCGAATAGGCCGAGGCGATGGTGAAGACCACGCACAGGAACAGGCCCCAGCCCACGGACCGCACCGTCGTCTCCTCCTGCGCGGACTGCGCGGGCACCAGGGGCTGGTAAGTCTCGCCCGGAGCGAGATTCCGGTAGGCATTCTCGGGCAGGGCCGTCTTCGAATCGGGGGCTTCCATCCCGTCCTCCTGAGATCTGGTGGTTCTGTGGCTGAAAAAGCTGCCCCACTGTACCGCAGATCGGGGAGGCGGGAGCTGCTCGAGCAATTCTTTGAGTCCCCTTCAGGGGGCTCTTTTCGACTAGCCAGGGCATTTATGCCCGGGCGGGGTGGTGCTTGCCGGGTGGCGTCCTCACCGCGCCTGTGGTTGAATCCAGCCGATGTCGCAAAACCTCCCCCGCGTCGCCGCCGTCGTCGTCAACTACAACGGCAAGGCCATCACCCTCCAGGCCGTCGAGAGCCTGCGGCGGATGACCTACCCCAATTTCGACCTCGTGGTGCTCGACAATGCCTCGACGGACGGGTCCCCCGAGGCGCTCGCCCAGGCGTATCCCGGTCTCCAGCAGGTCCGGGTGGACGTCAACCGCGGCAGCTCCTCGGGGTACGCCGCCGGCTTCCGCTGGGCCTTCGAGAACGGCTACGACTACGTGCTGCTCCTCAACAACGACATCGAGGTCGAGCCGGACCTGCTGGACGAGCTGGTCAAGGTGGCCGAGTCGGACCCCCGCATCGGCTGCGTCGGCCCCAAGTGCTACTTCCATGGCGACCGCACGCGGTTGTGGTCCGCCGGCGGCATCCTGCGATTCCGGGAGTCCATCACCCGCGAACGGGGGTATGGAGAGATCGACCGCGGCCAGTATGACCAGGACGCCGAGGTGGACTACGTCAACGGCTGCGCCATCCTGATCCGGCGCGCCGCCGCCGAGGCCGCGGGGATTTGGGACCCCATCTTCTACATCTGCGTGGACGACGCCGACTTCTGCACCCGCGTCAAGCGCCACGGCTTCCGCTGCCTCTACGCGCACCGGGCCGTGCTCTACCACATGGTGTCCTACACCACCGGCGGCTACAGCCCGGGGCGGAACTTCCAGTTCGGCCGCAGCGGCGCGATTTACGTCCGGCGCTACGCCAATCCCTGGAACTGGCTCACCTACCTGGCGTTCACGGCGGCGGCCTTCCCGGTCGCCTGGCTGCGCGAGGCGCTCAAGAAGAACCAAGCCGCCGTGGTGGCCAAGGTGAAGGGGATCCGCGAGGGAATGCGGATCGAGGTCCCGCCACCGCCGGCACTCGCGGGGGTCACCGGACCTGCTTCAGCCAATCCAACCGCGACCGCTGATACCAGTGCCAGCGCACCGGCCGCCCCAGCTTCAGCAGCTCGGGAACGGTGACGAACCGGTAGCGGCCGCCCAGATCCTCAAGCAGCTTCTCCACCGTTTTCAGCGTCGGTCCCCGGTCGCGGTACCGCTCCTCCGTGGTGGTGTAGAGCGTGTCGTGAAAGAGCACGATGCTCCCCCGCCGGAGCCGCCGGTAGATCCGCGCCAGCATCACCTCCGCGGAATCGTCCCGCCAGTCCTCCGCGATCACGTCCCAGCAGGCGACCTGGAGACCCAGCCGGGCCGCGTCCAACCGTGATCCCAGGCTTTGCTCGCCATACGGCGGACGGAACAATCCCGAGGAGTGCCGCCCGAGCACCTCCTCCGTCCAGGCGAGCTGGCGGCGGCGGAACCGGCCGGTGAGCGACGGCATCGAGAGGTGATCCCACGTGTGATTGCCCAGCGCATGGCCGGCCCCGGCGATCCGCTCGATCAGATCCGGATGGTCGCGGGCGCTCTTCCCCACCACGAAGAACGTGGCCTTGGCGCCATGGCGCTCCAGCACGTCGAGCAGCCGGGGGGTGTCTTCAGGATGGGGACCGTCGTCGAACGTGAGGGCGATCACGGGCTCGGCCGTGGAGACCCGGATGACCGAGCCCAAGGCGAACGCGCTCTCGGAGAGGACGCGCTTCACCACCGCCTTGGCGGCGGGGAGGGCGCCCCGGGAAGGAGAGCCCATCACGAGCGCGTCGCGATCGTTCCCCAGGGCTACATCCCCGATCGTGCTCATGCTTGGGCCTCGTTCAGGGCGATCTCGTGTGTTTCCGGGGATTTGGGACGGGTGAACGGCTGCGGGGCCAGTATATGGAGGGGGCGGGAGGGGGTCAACGGGGCGGAATCCGTGGACAGGCCCTTTCAAGGCAGACCTCCCCCCCAGCCATATCCGCCCCGTAGGGGCACAGGCATAAAGCCCGGCGCTTCAGCGCCGGGTAGGCTCCCCTCGACCTCTGGAAGCCCCATAGGGGCGACGGCAGGCAACGTTTGGATACCGGGGCTGCCGTCGTCCCTACGGGACTTCATGGGAAAAGGAGGACTCCGTACCCGGCGTTGAAACGCCGGGCTTTATGCCTTTTGCCCCTTCGGGGCGCCTGGTCAATCGTGCGACCCGGCTACGTGCCATGGATCTCCTCCAGCCGCTCTCTCGCCTTAGCTTCCTCGATCTCCCCTTGGGCGATCTGCCTACCGTGGTGAGCGATCTCCCTGATTTCAGCTCTAGGGTCTTCCTCCAACCGAGCAAAGTCCTCCTTTCGCTGACTCCAAAAACTCGAGAGCGGTCCCCATGAGGCTTCGAATCCCACCACGTAGGAGGCGGCCCGAGCAATCGAGTACGCACCTTGACCTGATTCAAGAGCCAGCATTGCCAATTCAGTCCAGGCTTCATCCAGGACCCCAGAGAGGGGTTCCCTGTGAAAACGATACAGTTCCTTGAGTTGCAGAAGTTCCCGATAGACACGTGGGTTCTTGTCGACCAGCATCGAGACCAAAGAGCTAGGAATTTTGCGTCCGACCAGATCCTTTAGGAGGAGAATTCTCTGATTCTCATCCAAGACAGAGGCTGCCTTGGAGAACGGCCCTTCCTCTGCTAGAAAGAATCGATCCTCAATGCCCTCCTGAAGGCGAATGCGCAGCCAGTCGAAAGCCAGATCCTTGTCACCTCCAAAGATCTCCCCCAGCCAATACCTCATCCCCGAGTGTTCTCCCGGCTTCGACCGGAGAATGGCATTCCGCCAGGATTCCGCAACCTCCTCCCTGACAGTTTCTTTAGGATCGGAATTCCATTCGCCAACAGCCGCTGAAAGCGCCACCTCCCAGTTCGAGTGATCCAGGAGTGCTCTCAAATTCTCCACGGGTACTTGGCCTCTGAGACAAAGCGTCTCTATGAGACTGGGAAAAGAGGCAACCTTTTCGAGTACCTGCTGAAGGAGGTCCGGTGGCATCTCGGCAAACTGCAGAATAAGCTCCGCAGCGAGCCACACGTACTGGTCGGATTGCAGGCAGCGAGCCAGAATCTGCTCCGTGTTGCTCCCCTGCCGATCACGAATCGCCCTCAAGAACGGCTCCAACAGGTCCGCAGGAGCCTCTTCTTGCAGGAGAGCATTCAGCCACCTTTCCGGCTCAGCGACCACTGCGGCCAGCTCTCTGCAAAGACTCGGAGTGTTCCTTGGCCAATTCCGGCCGATTCTCTTCGCCTCGCCCTCATATCCAACCACCTTTTGTGCGATCTCAAGGGGCGGTTCCTCCTTCCAACTCTCCACTAACTCCTTGATCGCTACATGCTGACGTGCCTCCCAGGCGTGCCACTCTTGGGAATCCTTGAATTCTTCATATGGATAGAGGCTTTCGAAATCCGGATCCGCGCCGAGTGGTAATTCCAGGTCAATCCTCGTGGCGAGGTCCTGAAAGCCAACCGTCAAGCCTGGGCTCCCTTGGGCGAGCGGAGCAAGATCCTGAAGAACCTGGGCCGCGACGGCCTGCATCGCCTTCCCCACCTCAACGGGGACTTCGGAAACCCTCGCAGAATAGGCCGGATAGATCCACTCCCAGAGCATGGCTTTGACATGCTCCCAAGACGGAGCGTCAATCGCGCTGATGGAATCTCTCACTTCCTTCCACACCTCTTCGATCTCCCGCAGTTGCTCGAGGGGTAGGAGTCCGGAAGATATGGTGAAGGTGCGGCCAACCGCCGGGTCCAGGCTGCCGCTCTCCAGGGCAGGCGTCAAAGCCAGGCATATCCCGTGAACACCGACCGAGAGCTTTCCTCCAGCCAGTACGTACCTTTTCGAGGCTCTGGCAAGGACCCGCCGCCGCTGAACCATATGAACGGGAGAAATGTGAAGCTCTCGCACCCAGTCGCTCAAAATCCTCATGGGGTGGTCGGGATTCGAATGAATCGGTCTAGTGGCAGAAGGAGCACGCTCCAGGAGAGCCCGCACCGCAGGCTCCGGAGCCTGCCGAAGGCTACTTCTTCCAACATTTACGATGTCTCCAGGGTAGTTCTCAAGCACCCACCGCGCGTCCTGCTCGCTCAACTGTGCGAGACCGTTCCAAGCGCGAAGCGACTCGGCGCCTGCCACTAGATGCCGCAACTCCTCCGCAGGAATCTCTGCACCAATGGACTTGGCTGCGATCAGAGCCTCGACAGCCCTGCCCAGGCTTGGGGCCTTTTCTATAAGCTCCTGGTAAGGATGTCTGGGTTGCCCCAGCGGCGGAAAGAAGACAGTCCGGATCAGCGACGAGCGGAGGGGTCGCGGCCAGACGGCCAGGGTATCTTTATCCACCTCTGAGAGAACGCCTCCCGCAGCAAGACCCGCAGCGACATGCCGAAGCTCAAGGCGGCTAAGACCGAGAAAGTCGCGAACGGCCTCCATCCCCATGCCTCGATCTCCACCGAGGCTGAAAGCTGCCAGGACATCGGTTGATTCTGGGCAGACGAACTCCTGAAAAAAGGCCAAGAGAGTCCGACTGAGGACTTTCCCTTCGAGGACTTCCCGCCAAGAGCCTTCCAACCAGAGAGTCGCGATCGTCACCGCGAGGCCCGGCTTGTTGGCGGCCTGGTCGATGAGATACCGCAGGGTGTCAGCATCTTCCTCGACCCCTGCGCTGCGAAATACCTCCAGGATCTCGGCCCGAGTCAACAGCTCGAGCTTCCGTACCCTGTTTTCCGGTATGCCGCCCATCGCCTCGATGACCTCGTCCCGCGCTCCTCCCCAGGTCGTGGCGACGATCGAGAAATCCAACCCGGTCTGCTGCCGAAGATGCCTCAGCTTTACCAGTGCTTCAGGCTCAGCATGGGCATCATCCACGATGACAATTCCGGGCCGCTGGTCTCGCAAGGCACCGGCGACATCTCCCTCAGGGTCGACGAGAAAGAGCCCCCAGCCTTGCCGGGCGAGGTAGTAGAGAAGAAAAGTCTTTCCAGAGCCGGGCTCGCCCGAGAGAATGCGGTCGCCTGTCGTCTGCTGCAACCATTCGAGATCCCCAGCCCTACCGATGGGCTCAAGATCCAGAAGGGGCCGCCGGGAACGAGGGACTACGGAAAGAGCGGAAGGCTGACCCGACAAGCCCAAGAGTTGCTTGTACCAGCGGGGGCTCTTGGATAGGAGGTTTGCAACACCACGCTGATCAATCACCTGAACCAACGTGAAGCCCCGTTCCCTCGCCAGATCCATAAGCTTCAGCCTGCGCTGGGGAGTCAAGGCTTGCGACGTAGCAAAGACGACCTTCCGTGCCGGTTGTTTCCGCTCTACGAAAGAATCAAGGCTACCCCGCAGGTTCCGTTCTACGTCCTCCCCTGTGGTTACGACCAAAGGAAAGGGCTCCCCTTCAGCGTCAGCGATCGCGCCGTCCATCCCCGAGTCCTTGCCACCGCGAACGGGAACGAGGGTAGGAAACATTTCCCGGAGCAGATCCGCCATGCAATCCTCGAAGGATTGAGGATTCAGGGTGCCGTTCAAGCCGACAAGGATCTGTTCGTAGAAGGGATCCGTGGACATCAGAAATCCTGGTTCGATCTCGCCTCCTCGAGGAGCTTGCCCAGTTCCACGAGGAGGTCCCGTTCGGGCTTGTCGTTGAATCCGCGCCGCTCGATCAGATCCACGGTCTCGCGGGCAATGCGCAGGTCGTCGGTTCCCATTGTGCGGATCAGGACATGGACATGCTCCACGTCTTTCTGTCTGCCCGCAAGCACCTTGAGAGCCACGAGATGCCCGGACCGAGCAACGGGAATGATGACACCCGGCAAAATTTCTATAGGAGTGGCGGCCACGACAACTTCAGCCTCGACACCGGCGCAGGCGATCAAAAGGTCGATTTCAGACCCGATGCCTTCGTCCAAAGGAGGCGAGATCAGCCGCACGGTTCCCAAGCGGCCATCTTCCCTCTCGATCATGGCGCCTTTTGGATGATCTCGATACCCACGCATCCTGAGGGAGAGGACGATATTCTCCGCCTCACGCTCTCCCGAGACGGCAAGCGCCACGTCCAAGTCCCGGGTGGATCTCGACTCCGCCCGCAGGATGACCGCGAAACCTCCAACAAGGGCCCACTGTGCCCCCACCGCCCGGAGGTCAGCGTCCAGCCGGATCAGCGCTTTCGTAAGACGTTCCAGCAAAGGGGAGCGAGCCTCCGCTACTTCTTGGAAGCCGGGGAAGGCTCGACGTAGGGGCGCTTCTCCACCCACGCCGCGAAGCGCGCGTGGACTTCCTTCTCGGTCGCCTCAGGATGCCAGCGGCGGAGGTTCTGGCGCATGATGTTCTCGGCGGTCTGACAGAGGTCGAACGCCGCGGCGGCGCGGGCCAGGATCTCGGGATCTCGAATCGGCTCCATTCCCTTATTCTACTATGGTCCCGCTCGCGGAGCCGTCCGGGCCTCGTTCAGGGCGATCTCGTGTGTTTCCGGGGATTTGGGACGGGTGAACGGCTGCGGGGCCAGTATATGGAGGGGGCGGGAAGGGGTCAACGGGGCGGGGAGGCGGCCCGCCTCCCCGCGACACCGCGGCACCCGGTAAGACTCCAGCGCCAACCGGGAGCGGTCCTGCAACACAAGGCAGGCCTCCCGCAACATTACCCGTCACTCCTGCACGACAAAACCCTCTTCCCGCATCACAAGGGAAGACTCCCGCATCATTCCCCTCCCGGAGTGCATCACAAGGGAAGAGGGGTGCATCACTCCCCTCTCTTATTCAGTCCGCTCCCCTCCTTACCACGTCACGGGGGATCAGGGGGGAATGAGGCACCAAGGAGGGGGAATGATGCGGCGCGAGGGGGGAATGATGCGGGAGCCGTGCCGCGCCGCTTACCAAGACGTCCGAATGATGCGGGACGAGGGGGCGCTGGCTCCCCCTTCTTACCGAATGATGCAGATCCCTTACGTGGAGGCGCGGAATCCTTCCCCGGACCCGCGGGAAGAGAGGGCGGCCACTCGGCAGAAGAGGGAGGAGCTACAAAAACGCCGCCGAGCCCGGTGCGAGGAGCCCCGGCGTTCCCGGGAACGCAGCCGGGTACAGCGGATCGCGATTGCAGGGGCACCCGTTCGCTCCCAGAGATTGCGGGCCGAGGGGTGGCCAACGCGGTCGAGGTCCTTCCATCCGAGCCCCGGCGGGGCGAAATTTGAACAGCCCGGGGCTCTTTCTTTCCTGGCGTTAAAACGCCAGGCTTGACGCCCGCACCCCTACAGGGTGCCACGATGCCGATCACGACAAAGGGAATCGTCGGTCCTGCCCCAAACAGGCAACCCGACACCAGATCCGACTCGGCTGGCGCTCTCGGAATCCAAGGGAATCTCGCTCAACCGGCGCGTGGTGATGCTCCCCGAGCTCTCACGCTTGAGCAGCACGCCAGCCTCGGTTCCCAAGTAATCGATCAGCTCCGGATGATGAGAGCAGAGGACGGCTTGGCGGGGTCGCGTTCCGCAGGCATCGGCAAGCGCGATGAGCCAGGGCTGGATCTCCGAGAGAGCCACGAAGTTGTCGGGCTCGTCCAGGAACAGGACATCCTGTTCTCCGGCGAGATGAACGAGGGAGTAGAGAGCGATCAGTGCACGCTGGCCATCGGAAAGCTCGTCCAGTCTCAGCTCATAGCGCCCGCTCGTTCCTTCAAAAACCGCCAGGAAGGATCGGGCTTCCGTGCCCACCTTCTCCATCCGGATCGACTGAAAGTCGCTGACGATCTCGCGGAGAGCCGTTACGAGGCCGAGAATCAGATCCTGCCGCTCCTGGCTTTGGTGCCGATACCAGGAGGCGAAATTACCGCCGTCCAGCCTCAACCGTGGCTCTTCGGAGACCGATTCGGCCTGGAAGTGCTTCGGGTCGAGGGCGCACACCGACACTCCCCGCATGAAGTCGAGAAAGCGCGTAAGGCGCTGGTTGGTGGGCCGGGCGGCGACTCGCGCCAAGGCGGATTCAGCCTTATCCGCCCCATACTGCGAGCCCGGAACGTGATCGTCCCGATAGGATTGAACCTCACCATTACGAAACTCGAAAAGCGGTTTCCCGTCAACCTTCAGAGATTCGAGGATGATTCGCGCACTCCGATTCTCCTTTTCGTGCTCGACTTCCAGACGATAGGCCGTATCGGGCTCGCCCGGGAGGCTCACGACGATCTCGAAGATCTGGAGATTTCTGCTCTGCCACCGCGTGAGGGAGCGTGAGGGGAAGAGGTCGGCATCCGTCACCTTGCCGGTGCCGCTGAGCAGCTGCCGAAGGCATAGAGAACGTCGAGCACCGAAGACTTGCCCGAGCCGTTGGGCCCCACCAGCAGCGTCAGCTCCTGGAGCTTCCAGCGTGAAATTCACCAAGCACCGGTAATTGTCGACGTACAGCCGCTTCAGCATGGCTCTCCCCCGCCCTGTGGGCTGGCGCCATTCTATCAGGCAGACTTGCGTCTCCTCCTTGACACCCCGCCCCCTCCCTGCCAGAATTTTGAACAATGGTTCAAAAGACCGCCGACTCCGACAAGGTTCTCTTCAAGAAGCGCGGCATTCTGGACGCGGCGTCGCGGGTGTTTCGCCGGAAGGGGCTTCATGCCACGGGGATGCGGGACATCGCGGCGGAGCTTGGGATGGCGGTGGGGAATCTCTATTACTACTTCCGGGACAAGGAGGAGCTGCTCGCGTTCGTCCAGGAAGATGCGCTGGCGGGGCTCTTGGAGTTGGCGGCCTGGGTGCGGGGAACGGAGCTGCCGGCGGATGCGCGGCTCGCGCGGCTGATCGAGGAGCATGTGGTGCTCTTGAACGAGGGGACTCCCGGCTCGCTCGCCCACCTGGAGGTGGAAGCCCTGGGAGAGCCTTGGCGCCGGGAGGTGATGGAGCGGCGCGACCGGTATGAGCGGGCTTTCCGCGAGATCATCGAGGAGGGAATCGCGGACGGTGTCTTCCGCCAGGTCGACCCCAAGGTGACGTCGCTCGCCATTCTCGGCACGGTGAACTGGACCGTGAAGTGGTTCCGGCCGGACGGCGGCAAGAGCGCGCGGGAGATCGGCAAGGAATGCGCCGAGCTGCTGGTGCGGGGATTGCGGGCGTAATTCTACGTTGCCAAATCTGTTGACCCTAGGCCGCGGCCCCGCCCGGGCATAAATGCCCGGGCTAGGTTGAAGAAGCCCCCTGAAGGGGACTCAGTCGTCTCCCTGATTTTGGAGTCGGCTTTAGCCGGCTTCTTTTGCCTAGTCCGGGCATTTATGCCCGGGCGGGGCCGCGGCAGGGCAAACGTTCGAGAGCAAGGCATATCTACGCAGTCCCGAGGGCCGTGTTCTATAATCTTTTCGATATCGCTGGTACTTCTGGAGGTGGCTTCCATGACCGCTCGACGCTGGCTTGGCTGCGTTCTGCTGATTCTTGCTCTTCTCTGGCCCATGACGCCGGGGGCGGCCCAGGTTGACCCCGCGACCCAGGACCCGGCGATCGCCATCCGGCAGGCCGAGGAGGAGGCGCGCAGCCTTCGTGAATCCCTCGAGGATCCTTCGACGCCCGCCGCGGCGTGGTACCGGCTCCTGATGGTGGAGGCGACACTCCTCAACATGAGGCCGCAGACGAGCACTGGAGACCAGGCCGCGGACGATTCCGCCCAGCGCGAGCGGGAGCGGGAGGTGCGGGACCGGGTCCTCTCAGAATGGAAGGCCGCGCGCCCGGATGATCCCGCCCCTTATTTGATGGAGCTTCAGTTGGCGCCACCGCCGGAAGGGATCGAGAGCGGCATTCTGGGTCTCGTGGAGCGGTTTCCGGACAACCCTTCCCTGCTTCGCAACGCGATGGAGATCCTGGCCCAGCGCGAGGAGATCACGCGCGCCAATCGCTTGATCGACGGGGCGCTTGCACGCCATCCGGACAACGCGGCGCTGTATCCCGTGGCCGTGGATTTTTACGAGATCCGCAACTGGACCCGGGCGAAGGAGCTTGCCGACGCCTGGATCGAGCGGTGGCCGGGCAACGGCGGGGCCTTGCGGAAGTGGATGATGCTGAATTCCTCGCCGCGCGATTCGCAGAAGATGGCGGAGCGGGTGGAGCGTTTCGTGGCCGCGGGCGGCTCCGACGCCGAGCGTGTGGAGGTCTGCGGCGACCTGTTGACGATTCAAGGCGGCGCCTACCGGGAAGCGGCCACGCGCTGCCTCAACCAGGCGGCCGGGCAGACTCGGGATCCCGGGCTGAAAACCAGCGCGGCCGGGCTCCTGGCGGGCGCCGAGGGAGGTCCGGAGGATCTGGAGCAGGCGCTCGCCGAAGTACCGGCGGAGCGCCGCCTCGACGTCGTGCTCCACGCCATCCGCGCCCTGGGCGAGGGGGAGTGCGCCCGCAAGGTGAGCCTCCTCAAGCTCCTCCCCAAGGAGACCGGGAATGCCGGCGAAGGGGGCGAAGAGGGAAACCGGCTGGCGATGAAGCTGAGCGCCCTGCGGGGGTGCGAGACGTACGTACCGGCCCGCGACCTCTATCTCGAAACCTTGTCCCAGGCGCGGACGGGGTCGCTCAAGGACGTTCTCTGGGCCTGGTTCGTGCCGGTCAACGGCAGCTACCCAGACGATTTCAGCCTGGGGCCGAAGATCGTGGCCGTCCTGGAAGAGCGCCTGAAGCAGCAGCGGCAGGAGCGGGACGTGTGGGAGGCTCTCGGCATGGGCTATGAGCTGGCCGGGCTCGACGAACGGCGCGCGGCCCACCTGGCGGCCTGGCTGGAAAGCGGCCTCTACCCGCCGGACGCCCAACAGATCGTCTGGCTGGGAGAGTTTTACGCCGGCCAGGAGTCTCCCGAAGCCGGCATCCGTGCCCTGCGCGCGGGGTGGCGCAAGAGCCGCCGGCTGGAGATCGCCTCCGCCCTGGCGAACCTGCTGCTCGTGACCGGCAAGACGGCCGACTTCACGGCGCTGACGGCGGAGCTGGCGGACACCCCGCTCCAGTCCGGAGGCAAGCAGCCGCCGGAAGCCCACCTCGCCCGCCTGTTGCGCGCCCGGGGCACTCTGGTCCGCCAGGGGCCGGAGGCCGCGCTGGTGGACTATCAGGCCTGGCTCGATCAGGTGCCTTCGGTGACGAAGGAGGAAGCGGTGGAGTATCTATCGGTCGCCGGCGGTGTCCTGGGCGAGGAGGCGGCCGGCAACGCCGCGCAATCCCTCTGCTCCAAGGCGGTCTTCCCCACCGGCTCGTCCCCGAGCGAATGCGCGGCGAACCTGCTCGCCGAGGTTGGGGATTCAGGAAGCGCCCTGGAGCTCCTGGACGCCGCGGCAGAGCGCTCGCCGGACGATTCGAACCTGCTGGCCCGGTTGGGCTACGCGGCGGAGCAGGCCGGGGAGTGGGACCGCGCCGAGGCCGCCTACAACCGTGTGTTGAAGGCCGACCCCAAGTCGCCCGCGGCCTGGGGCGGGCTGGCCCGGATCGCCGAGACGAGGGGCGACGCGGCCACGGTGGAGGCGGTGGTCCGCCGGGCCGAGCAGGCCATGGGTGAGAAGACGCAGGACCTCGTCTTCACCCTCGCCCGCTCCTACCGCGCGAACGGCCAGGCGGCGCGCGCCATCGAGATCCTGAAGGCGTGGCGGGAAGGGCACTCCGCCCCCGAGTGGGTGGACGAAGAGCTGCGGCAGGCCTACGAGGCGCTCGGGAGCGAAGCGCCGGTCTCTTCGGGCAGCGCCGCGGGCACCGCGGGCGCCCCCACGGCCGAAGACCTCCGCGCCCAGCGCGAGGCCGAGGCCGCCCTGTTGGGGCTCGGCGGCCCGATCGACGAGCCCAGGGGACGGGAGATCACCAAGGCTCTCGCCCAGCAGGGAAATCCCTACGCCAACATCCGCCTCTCGATCTGGCAGCAGGCCGGCACCCAGGGGCTCACGGCAAACCCCCGCCAGGCCGCGGCCACGGCGGAGCCGTATCTCGCCGCCCTGCGCGCCGCCGCCGAGGGGGGCGAGCCCTTCGCCCAGTACCTGTGGGGTACGGTGCTCCTGCGCGGCATCGGCGTGGCCAAGCAGGGGGAGGCGGGAGGGGCCTGGCTGCGCAAGGCGGCGGAGAAAGGGGAGCCGTGGGCCCTCTACAACCTTGGCTACATGGCCCAGCACGGCGACGGAGCCGAGGAGGATCTGGACGAGGCGCTGCGCTGGTACCAGCGCGCCGCCGAGGCGGGGCACCCCGTGGCCATGTTGAGCCTGGCCAATCTCCTGCTGGACGAGGCCTCGCCCCTGCGCCAGCCGGCCGCGGGCGTGCCGTGGCTCGCCCGCGCGGCCGAGAAGGGGCTGCCCGGAGCGGTCGCCTGGTACTCGGCGCTCCTGTACTACGGCGTTCCGGGAGTGCCGGCCGATCCGGCCCGGGCCCGGCCGTGGCTCGAAAAGGCGGCAGCCCTGGGAGAATCCCGCGGTCTCTTCGACCTCGCGGCGTCGCTGCTCATGGGCCTGGGCGGACCGCCGGACGAGGTTCGCGCCGTGAAGCTTCTCGAGCAGGCGGGCGAGCGCGGAAACGCCCGGGCCTTCTGGCAGCTCGCCTGGCAGGCGACCCTCGGCCGGGGCACCGTTCACGACGGCAAGGCCGGCGAAGCCTGGATCGAGCGCGCCGCCGCCCTCGGCTCCGACCTCCCCTACGAGATCCTGGGCGCCCGGGAGGAAGAGGGAGAACCGGCGCGGCGCTGGTTCGCGGCGGGCCTCCGTGCCCTGGAGCGGCTCGCCGCCTCGGGCGATCCTCATGCGGGCGGATTGCTCGCGCGGCTGTACTCCGGCGGCTTTGGAGCTCCCGAAGACCCCACCCGCGCCGTGGCCCTCGCCCGCCCCGCCGCCGCCGGAGGCTCCACCGAGGCCATGCGCGTGCTGGGCTGGGCCTACGACTCGGGCGCAGGCGTGGAGGCCGACCTGGCGCAGGCCGCCGAGTGGCGGCGCCGGGGCGCCGAAGCGGGCCACTCCTACAGCATGATGTGGTACTCCCAGAAGCTCTTCGACGGCGAGGGCGTCGAGAAGGACCCCGTGGCCGCCCTCACCTGGCTCGAACGCTCCGGCGAGCGCGGCAACTACTGGGCCGTGCGCGACCTCGGCCACCTCTATGACGAAGGCTGGCACGGCATTCCCCGGGACGAACGGAAGGCCGAATTCTGGAAACGGCAAGCCGTCGCCGCCTTCAACGACCCGGAAGCCCGAGGCTGGCTGCTCGCCCGTGGACTGATCGAGTAGGCCCCTTCCGAACGCCTTTGCGGTCCGTAGGACCACCGTCGGTAGCCAGGGATTTCAATCCCTGGCTGGGGGGGCGTGCCTTCGCCGGGCTGCGGGGGCCGGGCCGCCCCCTCGCCAGGGATTGAAATCCCTGGCTACCGACGGTGGTCCCTGACGGGACCGCAATTTCTGCACGACCTTGACACTGCACCTCCATGGTGGCAGAATTTTGAACGCTGGTTCAAATTCGTGCCACCGGAGAGCCCATGAACGACCTGACGACCTTGAGGCTGCGGATCAACGGCGAAGACCGCCCCGTGGTCTTCCCCACCCACCATACGCTGCTGGAAGTGCTGCGCGAGGAGTGCGGCCTGACCGGCACCAAGCATGGCTGCGAGCTCGGCGAGTGCGGCACCTGCATGGTGCTGGTGGACGGCCGTCCCGTGCTCTCGTGCCTGGCGCTCGCGGCGGAAATGGCCGGCCGGGAGATCGAGACCGTCGAGGGGCTGCAGATCGGCAACGACCTCCATCCTCTCCAGGCGGCGTTCGCGGACCTCGGGGCGGCCCAGTGCGGCTACTGCACGCCGGGAATTCTGATGGGCGCCAAGGCGCTGATCGCGGAGAATCCCAGCCCGAACCGTGACGAGATCCGCGAGGCCCTCGCCGGCAACCTCTGCCGCTGCACCGGCTACCACAAGATCCTCGAAGGGGTCGAATGGGCCGCTGCCAAGATGCGCGGCGAGGACTGGACGCCGCCGAACGAGGCCTTCTACGGCAGCCCGCTTCCGGAGGAGGCTTAACCCATGGCCGAGCCGCTACGCAAGCCCGAGGAAGATCCTGAACCGGAACGGGAAATGAACATCATCGGCAAGCCGTTCCGCCGCGTGGACGGCCGCGCCAAGGTGACCGGCACCACCAAGTTCGCGGACGACCTCACCTTTCCGCGCATGTGTCATGTGAAGCTCGTGCGCTCCACCGTGCCGCACGCGCGGATCGTGTCGATCGACGTCACCGAGGCGGCCCGGGTGCCCGGCTTCCTCGGCTATCTCACGGGCCAGGAGATGCCGGTGCCCTTCGGCATCCTCCCCGTGTCGCAGGACGAGCATGCCCTCTGCCCGGACAAAGTGCGCTTCGTGGGCGACCCCGTGGTGGCCGTGGCGGCGACGACGGAAGACGCGGCCTACGAGGCGGCGCTCAAGGTGAAGGTGGAGTACGAGGCGCTCGCCACGATCTCGTCGATCGAAGAGGCGCTCGCGACCCCCGAGCCGCGCATCCACGACTACGGCGACCATGGCAACGTCCACAAATCCGTCTCCATGGCCTTCGGCGACATGGAAAAAGGTTTCGAAGAGGCGGATGAGATCTTCGAGGACGTCTTCTATTACGAGGGGAACACCCACCTGCCCATGGAGCAGCATTCGGCGGTGGCCGTGCCGGAAGACGACGACCGGGTGACCCTCTACTCCTCTACCCAGACGCCGCACTACGTGCACCGCGCCCTCGCCAAGGTGCTCGAGCTGCCGGCTTCGCGGGTGCGCGTGGTGGCCTGCTCGAACGGCGGCGGCTTCGGCGGTAAAAGCGATCCGTTCAACCACGAGATCGTGGTGGCGAAAATGGCTCTGAAGCTCGGCCGGCCGGCCAAGGTCACCCTCAATCGCGAGGAGGTCTTCTACTGCCACCGCGGCCGCCACCCCGTGCTCATGGAGATGAAGACGGGAGTGAAGAAGGACGGCACCATCACGGCCCAGCGCCTGCGCACCGCCCTCGACGGCGGCGCCTACGGCAGCTACGGCGTGGCCTCCACCTATTACACCGGCGCGCTCCAGACGGTGACGTACAAAATGCCCGCCTACCAGTTCCAGGGCGTGCGCACGTTCACCAACAAGCCTCCGTGCGGCCCCAAGCGCGGCCACGGCACGCCCCAGCCCCGCTTCGGCTTCGAGGTCCAGCTGGACAAGATCGCCGTCAAGCTGGGGATCAACCCCGCGGACCTGCGGCTCAACATGCTGGCCGAGCCCGATTCGATCACCGCCAACTGGCTGCGCATCGGCACCATGGGGCTTCGCAAATGCATCGAGGCCGTGGTCGAGGGGAGCGGCTTCCGCGAGCGCTGGGGGAACCTGCCGGAAGGGCGGGGCCTGGGGCTCGCCTGCGGCTCGTACCTCTGCGGTGCGGGCCTGCCGATCTACTGGAACCACATGCCCCAGTCGGGCGTCATGTTGAAGCTCGACCGCTCCGGCGGCGTCGCGGTGTTCTGCGGCGAGGCGGAGATCGGCCAGGGGTCGGACTCGGTGCTCGCGGCCGTGGTGGCGGAGGTGCTCGGCGTCTCCCTCTCCGACATCCGCCTCTGCGTGGCGGACACGGACCTGACGCCGGTGGACCTCGGCAGCTACTCCTCGCGCGTGACGCTGATGATGGGCAACGCCGCCCTCCAGGCCGCCGAGAAGGCGCGGGAGATGATCGCCAAGGCGGTCTCCGAGCAGCTCGAAGTCCCCGCCGGCCGGCTGGTCTTCGCGGAACGCCGGGTGTTCGACGCGGCGGACCCGGACAAGGGGATCACCTTTCAGGACGCCGTCATCGCCACGGAAGCGCGCTTCGGCACCATCGCGCTGGCTGGCAGCTACATTCCGCCGCGCTCGCCGGGGCGCTACCGGGGCGCGGGCGTGGGGCCGTCGCCGGCCTACTCCTACTCGGCGTCGGTGATCGAGGTCGAGGTCGATCCCGAAACGGGGCTCTGGAACCCCCTTCACGTGTGGATCGCCCACGACGTGGGCCGGTCCCTCAACCCCGTGCTCGTCATGGGGCAAGTCGAAGGGGGCGTCTACATGGGTTTGGGCGAGGTGATGATGGAAGAGCAGGTCTTCCGCCGCCTCCCCCGCCACCTCTCCTCGGCGCTGGTGCACAAGCATCCGTCGGTGCTCGAATACAAGAGCCCGACGTTCGCGGACATGCCGCCGGTCACCACCTATCTGATCGAAGACCCGGATCCGCGCGGACCCTTCGGCGCCAAGGAGGTTGGCCAGGGGCCGCTCCTGCCGGTGATGCCCGCGGCGGCCAACGCGATTTACGACGCGGTGGGCGTGCGGGTGGATCAGGTGCCCATCCATCCCCACATGGTCCTGCGGGCCATGGAGGCCAAGCGGAAAGGGCACGAGCCCCGTTTCGGACCCCGGGCCTTCCCGCACGTGGAGTTCGAGGACACGTTGATCGTCCCCACGCCCGAGCAGGGCGGCGACGGCACGGCGATCAATGATTTCCGCGAGAAGCTGCGCTCCGGCATGCGCTCCGCCTCGGGCACGATGATGACCCGCGAGGAGGCGCTCAAGAAGAAAAAGCTGGCGGCGCTGACGACGGATCTCAAGGGAGCCGATTTGAAGGGGAGAAACTAATCGTGCTGCGCTTACCGCAATTCCAGTTTTTCCAGGCGCGGACGCTGGACGAAGCCGCCAAAATCCTCCGAGGCCAAGGGGCGGCGGAGGGGCAAAGCGTCCGCCTCGTCGCGGGCGGCACGGACCTCTGGCCCAACATGAAGCGCCGCCATCAGAAAGCGCAGACCGTGGTGAGCCTCATGGGCATTCCGGACCTCGCGGGCATCGCGGTCAACGGTGGCGTCTCGATCGGCGCCACCACGCTCCTGGACGACGTCGTCCGCGACGCCGCCGTGCGCGAGCGCTACCCGGCGTTCGCGGCGGCCGTGCAGTCCATCTCCTCCCCGCCCCTGCGCAACATGGGGACGATCGGCGGCAACCTCTGCGTGGACACGCGCTGCACCTACTACAACCAGACGGAAGAGTGGCGACGGTCGATCGATTACTGCATGAAGGAAGAGGGATCGATCTGCTGGGTCGCCACCAGCTCGCCCCGCTGCTGGGCGCATACGGCGTCCGATTCCGCGCCCATGGCCTGTGCTCTCGGAGCGGAGGTGATGCTTCTCTCCGCCACGGGCGAGAGGATCATCCCGGTTGAAAACCTTTATCACGACGACGGCATGCAGTACCTCGCCAAGCGCCCGGACGAAATCCTCACCGATCTCCACCTGCCCGAAGAGGCCGGCGCGGACCGTTGCCGCTCCGCCTTCTGGAAGCTCCGCCGCCGCGGCTCGATCGACTTCGCCGTCCTCTCCGTGGCCGCCGCCGCGTGGACCGATCCGGGCGGAATCGTCGAGAAGGCGCGGATCTACCTCGGAGCCGTCGGCTCCTACCCCGTCCCCGCGCAAGCCGCGATGGAATTCCTCCTCGGCAAGGCGCTCAACGAGGAGACCATCGCCGAAGCCGCGAAAATGGCCCGCAAGGTGGCCACGCCCATGGACAACACGGATTTCCAAACCCAATGGCGCGGCGTGATGGTGCAGCGCTACACGGAGGCCGCGCTGCGGGAAGTGGCGGGGCTGGATCCGGGGCGGTTGGCGCCGAAGCATGGCCTGCCGGTCGTTGAATAGGGGCTGATCCGTGGATTTCGGGATCGTCCTCGGCATGGTGTCCGGCTTCCTTGAAGAGAAGGGATACCGTTACGCCGTGATCGGTGGCATTGCCTTGGCGTCTTATGGGATGCCCCGAACGACTCTGGACGTTGACTTCATCGTCGATGCTTCAGCACAGGACGATCTTGTTCAGTTTCTGGAATCTCGTGGATATAAAACGGATCACCGATCCACTGGCTATTCGAATCACTCTCACGCTGATCCGGCGTGGGGAAGTATCGATTTCGTCTATGCCGGCGGCGGGACCGGCCAGAAGATCTTTGATCAGGTCTCTTCGCAGCCTGGGCCCCGGGGAATCCCGATCCCTCTGCCAAAGCCCGAGCACCTGGCAGCCTTGAAGGTGTTGGCGATGAAAAACGATCCATCCAGGTCGTTTCAGGAGATGGCCGACATTCGCTTCCTGCTAAACCTGCCGGGGATTGACCGGCACGAGATTGAGGGCTACTTTGATCGGCATGGCTTGGGAGAACGCTTCCATGAGCTCTGATCTGCTGGATCTCGAGAAGGACATTCCTACCACGGCTGAAGACATTCGTGCTCTTCGCGAGAACCGGCCCAGACCCAATCTTCACTGGCTGGACCAGCTCCAGATCCTGGAAAACCAGGTCCCGAACGCCCATGAGCTGCGGTTGAAGCGGCGGACTTTCGAGGGTTGGGAACCCTTCGAGCCTCTAAACCGTGCCCAACCTCCGCCTCCACATCACCCCCGCCGAAGGCCCACCCTTCGAGCATGCCCTCCGTGGCGACTCCCTCGTCATCGGCCGCGCTCTGGACGCCGACCTGACGCTGGCGGATCCCTTCCTGTCGCGCCGGCATTCGCGGCTGTACCGCTCCGGCACCGGGCTCCTGGTGGAGGATCTGGGTTCCCGCAACGGCACTCTGGTGAACGGCAAGGCGATCGCGGGCCCAACCTCTGTCGGGCCTGGCGACGTCATTGGGATCTCCAACAGCCTGCTCAAAATCGTGGCGGAGGTTTTGGGACCCGTTCGGGTGCCCGAGCCGGAGGCGGATTTTCTCGATGGCACGGTGTTCCGGCGGGCCTCGGACCTGCTCGACCGGCAGAGCGCCGCGGCCGCTTCCAATGGGGTGGACCTGCGGCGGTACGCCGAACGGCTCAAGCTTCTGAACGAGGTTCATCAGGCTCTCGGGCGGTCGCTCACCCTGGACGAGCTGCTGGAGCTGATCCTCGAACGGGCGTTCGACCACCTGCGGCCGGACCGGGGCGCCATCCTGCTCAAGGAGCCGGAGGGTGGCTACCGGCCCGCGGCCCGGCGTTCTTCGCTCGGCAGCGCGGAAGACCTTGCGTTTTCCCGCAGCCTGGTGCGCGAGGTCGCCGAAAAGGGGATGGCCGCGCTCGTGTTCGACGTCAACGAGGACGCGCGGTTCTCCGGCGCTCTCAGCATGCGGATCTCCGGCATCCGTTCCCTGGTCGCGGCGCCGCTGCTCGACCGCGAGGGGACGCTGGGGCTCATCGTCCTCGAATCCCGCGCCGGAGTCCGCCAGTTCTCGGAGGAGGATCTCGAGCTGCTGGTCTCCCTGGCGTCCGTTGCCGCCCTCCACATCCGCAACCTCGCCCTCGCCCTGGAAGCGGCCGAGCGGCGGCGCCTGGAGCAGGAGCTGGCGCTTGCCCGGCGCATCCAGATGGCCCTGCTCCCCAACCGCCTGCCGGACGTGCCGGGCTGGGAGATCTACGGCGTCAACATCCCCTCGCGAGGCGTCTCGGGCGACTACTACGAGGTGGTGGAACGGGACGGCGGCCGGGAATGCGTGCTCATGGTGGCGGACGTCGCAGGCAAGGGGATGGCGGCCTCGCTGCTGACGGTGTCTCTCCAAGCCCTCACGACCGGCCCCATCGAAGACGGCCTGCCGCCGGACGAAATCTGTGCGCGCGCCTCCCGCCTGCTCTACCGCCGCACGCCGCCCGAAAAGTTCGCCACGGCCTTCCTCGGCATTCTGGAAACGGCGACCGGGCGCCTCCGCTACACCAATGCCGGGCACAACCCGCCGCTCCTCCTGCGCGCGGACGGCAGCGTCGAGGAGATCGCCACCACCGGTGTTCCCCTGGGGCTCCTCCCCCAGGCGCCCTACCGGGCGGGAGAAACGGTCCTGGCGCCCGGCGACCTCCTCGTTCTTTATACGGATGGCCTCGTGGAAGCCACCAATCCAGAGGACGAGGAGTATGGACTCGACCGCCTGAAGGCCGCCTGCATGGCCAACCGCCAAGTGGCCTGCGCGGCGCTGGCACTGATCCTGGAGGGGGATCTGGAAGAGTTCGCCCGTGGCGTGCCATTCGCGGACGACCGGACGATCGTCCTCGCGCGGCGGGGTTGAAGCTCGCCAATCCGATAAGCTCCGGTCTCCAGGAGGATCCCCATGCGGCCAACGTCTCTCTGTCTCTTCGGTCTTCTGCTGCTCGCCGGTACCCAGGCGGCTTCCCCCGCGTCCGCCGCCGACACCAAACGCGCCTTTGAGATCGCCGATCTCTATCGGCTGGCGACCGTCAGCGCGCCCGAGGTCAGCCGGGACGGCTCCCGGGTGGCGTTTTCGGTGACCCGCACCGAGCTGACGGCCGGCGAACGGTGGTCCGAGATCTGGTTGATGGCCCCGGACGGCTCCGGGCTGCGGCAGATGACGTTCGGCCACTTCGCCAATGAGAACCCCCGCTTCTCGCCGGACGGCCGCACGCTGCTCTTCGTTTCCGACCAGAGCGGTGCCTCCCAGCTCCACCTCCTGCCTCTCGACGGGGGCGAATCCCGCCAGCTCACCCGTTTCCCCCTGGGGGTGGCCGACCCCGTCTGGGCTCCGGACGGCAAGAGCCTCGCCGTCACCGCCCGGGTTTACCCCGAGTGCGGCGCCGACGCCAAGTGCAATGAAAAGCTTTTCAAGGATCAGACCGAGGGGCAGCTCAAGGTGCGCGTGGCCGATGAGCTTCTCTACCGCCATTGGACCGAGTGGCGCGAGGGGCGGTACAGCCACATCCTTCTGGTGGATGCCGCCTCGGGCGACGTCACCAAGGATCTGACGCCCGGCTTCTGGGACAGTCCCGTCTTCCTGGCCGGCGGCGGGCGCGGTTTCGATTTTTCGCCGGATGGCAAACAGCTCGTCTACGCCTCGAATCACGACAAGGACCAGGCCTCCTCCACCAACTCCGATCTTTGGGCGGTGGACGTCGAGGGCAAGATCACGGAAAAAAGCGCCGCCAACTTGACCGAGGCCAACGACGGTTGGGACGGCTCCCCCCTCTTCTCCCCGGACGGCCGCTACGTGGCCTACCGCAGCCAGGCCAAGCCGCGCTACGAGTCCGACCTCTTCCGCCTCGCCGTCTACGACCGGCAGGCGAAGAAGAGCCTCTACCTCACGGACGCCTCCAACTTCGACAACTGGGTGGACGACATGGCCTGGGTGCCCGGCTCCAAGGCGCTGATTTTCCTCGGAGAGGTCCAGGGCCGCACGCCGCTCTACCGCATCGGCGTCGAGGGGGGCAAGCCCGTGCAGGCGCTCGCTCACGGCTTCGTCGAAGGCTTTCAGGTGGCGCCGGACGGCCGGTCGATCCTCTACACCCGGCGGACGACCGGCGAGCTGTTCGAGGTCTACTCGGCAGCGATGGACGGAGGAGATCCCAAAAAACTGACCCGCATCAACGCCGCCCTGGAATCCGAAGTGGACATCCGGCCGGCCGAGGAAATGTGGGTGGAGATGGGTGGATATAAAGTCCACGTTTTCCTCGTCAAGCCCCATGGTTTCGATCCCTCGAAGAAATACCCGCTGATCCTGAACGTTCACGGCGGCCCCCAGTCCCAATGGGCCGACTCCTTCCGCGGTGACTGGCAGGTCTACCCCGGCAAAGGCTATGTCGTGGCCTTCGCCAACCCCACGGGGTCCACGGGCTACGGCCAGGCGTTTACGGACGCCATCGCCTGCGACTGGGGCGGGCGGGTCTACGACGAACTGATGAAGGTGACGGACGCCCTCGAAAAGCTCCCCTATGTGGACCGCGACCGCATGGGTGCCATGGGTTGGTCCTACGGCGGCTACATGATGATGTGGTTCGAGGGGCACACCCAGCGGTTCAAGGCCATCGCGTCGATGATGGGGCTGTACGACCTCCCCTCCTTCTACGGCGCCACGGAAGAGCTCTGGTTCCCCGAGAAGGACCTCTGCGGCACGCCCTGGACCTCCGACGCCTATCAGAAATGGTCGCCTTCGAGCTTCGCGGCTAATTTCAAGACGCCGGCCCTGGTGCTCACAGGGGAGAACGATCAACGGGTGCCCTACACCCAAAGTCTCGGATTCTTCACGGCCCTGCAAAAGCAGGGCGTTCCCTCGCGCCTCGTGGTCTATCCCGAAGCCGGGCACTGGCCGGGCTGGAAGGAAATGGCGTTCTATTACAACGCCCACCTCGACTGGTTCCACAAGTGGCTGGGCGGCGGCTCGGCGCCGTGGGACGTCGAAGACATGGTCCGCAACCGGGCCTTCGGCAAAGACGGCGGCTGGACCAAGCCGTGACGATGGCCATCCTCCCCGCCGCCGGCGCCTCCCGCCGCATGGGCCGCCCCAAGCTGCTCCTGCCCGTCGGCGGCCGCCCCATGGTGGCCGGAGTCGTGGAGGCCCTGAAGAAAGGCGGAGTGGAAACGATCCTTCTCGTGACCGCGCCCGGGGATGAGCCCCTTCTGGCCTGGGCGTTTGAGAACGGCGTCGTCGGCGCGATCAACCCCAATCCCGAGCGAGGAATGCTCTCCACGATTCAAGAAGGAATCGATGCCCTCGCCGGCGCCTTGGAAGGCGAGATCCTCCTCGTCTCCCCCGCCGACCTCCCCCATCTCAAAGCCAAAACCGTTTCGAATCTCCTCCAAAAAATGATCGAAACCGGGGCGCCCCTGGCCCTCCCCAACTACCACGGCAAGCGCGGCCACCCCCTGGCCATCGCGCCGAGGCTGGTCCCTGAGATCGCCACTTTGGATTCGAAGATTGGGTTGAAGCAGCTCCGCGACCGGCACGAGGCGGAGCTGTTGGAGGTCGAGGTTGAAGACGCCGGCGTCGTGCAAGACGTGGATACGCCGGAGGACTACGGCCGCCTGACCTCCGGGACGTGAAGCTCCTGGACCCGGCTGGCACCCCGACGAACGGATTGAGCAGCGGCGCCCGCCCCGGACCTTCTAGCCGGCGGTGCCCGCGGGGGCCCTCGATTCTCGTACGGAACAGGCGGTTCCAGAGGAGGAATCCAACCCCCGGCGCAGAGGAGCCTCCAGGCAAGGACGGGCCATTGGAGTGAGAGGGGGAGGCATCCGGGCGGGATTGTAGCGTCCACCTGCGCTAGACTGCGCCGTCGTGAGCCGTACAGTGAATCTGGTCCTCGCGTCGGTCACGGCGTTCTTCGTGCTGTTCCCGCTGACGCTGGGCAAGCCGGGCCTGCCCCCCCATCTCAAGGCGGACGAGGCGGCCTATTACCTCTCCGCGCTCAGCCTCGCCTACGACGGCGACCTGCGGGTGGAGCCCAAGGACGTCGACCGGGCGTTCGAGGAGTTCCCGTTCGGGCCGGTCAACAACATGATCGTGATGACCGACGACGGCTGGCACACGGTCTACTTCGGCAAGCCCTACATCTACAGCCTGTTCGCGGCCCCGTTCGCCTGGCTCTTCGGCGCCAATGGCCTGTTGTTTTTCAACATGCTGCTGACGATGGCCATGGTGTGGATGGGCTACTTCTATCTGCGCCGGTACAACCCGCCCGGGATCGCGGCGCTTTTTTCGGCTTCGTTCTTCCTGCTGAGCGTGGGGTTCTCCTACGTCTTCTGGATCCAGCCCGAGGTGTTCAGCATGGCGGCGGTGGCCGCGTGCCTGTTCTTCGGGCTGCCGCGGCGGGATGAAGCCGCCCTCCCCGATCTCAGGAGGGAATTGCTCTGGGCCGTCCTTTCCGGGGCGGTGCTGGTGCTGGCCGCGTACAACAAGCCGATGTTCGCCGCCGTGGGAATCGCGCCGCTCTGGGCCTACTTCCGGGACCGGCGGTGGAAGGCGATCGGCGTCTGGATGGCGGGCGCGGTCCTGAGCCTCGGGATCGTGGCCGGCATCGCGACCGCTTTGACTGGACATCCTTCCGCGTATCTCGGCGTCCGCCGCCAGGGGGTGACGCTGTGCGAGCCGGGCAAGATGCCCATCGCCCCCGAGGTTCTCCAGAAGACGGGAGGCGTGCCCGCGGTTGCCGCGGGGCACTCGCCCACGGGGAACGCGTGGACGTGGCTTCTGCGCAAGCCGGACGTGACGCTCTACGAGATGGGCGAGAACATCGAGTACTTCCTGGTGGGGCGGCACACGGGGATGCTGGTCTACACGCCGTTCGCGGTGCTCGCCGTGTTCCTCTTCCTGCTGGGTGGGAGGCGGAGGCGCGGGGCCGGGGAACGGTGGGTGCTGCTCGGATCCCTGGCGGTGGTGGGGCTGTTCTTTCTCGTCTCCATCGCCTGGAACTGGCAGGGAGGCGGCGGGTTCGTGGGGAACCGGTATTACATCAGCGTCATCCCGGCCTTTCTCTTCCTGGTGACCGAGATCCGGCCGCGCTGGCTGGTGGCCTTGGGGCACGTGGCGGCGGGGCTCTTCCTGGGACCTCTCCTCTTCACGCCGTTCGGTGCCGGGGTGCCGGAGCCCACGCTCCAGGCGCACGTGCGGAATTCGCCTCTCCGCTATCTCCCGTTCGAGCTGTCGCTCCGGAACGTCCCCGGCTATGAGCGCATCCCGGTGGGGGATCTGCGCATCGTGGGCCGGAAGGACGTCTTCCGCCCCCTGGGCGACCAGATGTGGGTGGGCGGCGCGGACCGGGTCGAGCTGTACCTGATCGGCTTGGAGCCCGTGGCCAAGACCATGTTCCAGGTGACCAACCTGGCGCCCGGGAACCGCATCGAGATAAGCCTGGGGGACGACCGCGAGGTGATGGACTTCCAGGGGGAGGAGACGCGCCGCGTTCTCCTCGAGCCCGGTGAGCCGTTCCGGGTGCGCCGGCTGAAGGCGGCCACGTTCTACGTCTACAAGATGGTGGTGACCTCGCGGACGGGGCGCATCCAGCACTGGACGCGGGAGTATCCGCCGAACAGCTGCCCCTACTTCGCCCAGACGGACAAAACGGAAGAGAGCTTCTACGTGGGGGCCTCCCTCGCCTACCTCGGCACGGGCGACCAGCTCGAAAAGGACGTCTTCGCCATCCAGTGGGGAAACTCCGTGGCGCCCGGGCAGGCGGTGGCAGGCAAGGCGTTCAAGGTGCTCACCCGCCTGTTCAACCGCAGCGGCGAGACCTGGACGGCGGACGGCGCGGCCAAGGTGAACCTCTCCTACCACTGGCTGGACGAGAGCGGCGCGGTGCTGGAACGGGACGGCCTGCGCACGCCGATTCCCCTGCCGGTGCCGCCGGGTGGGCGGGTGAGCGTGGAGCAGACGGTCGTGGCGCCCAAGGCGCCGGGGCGGTACGTTCTGGAGCTCGACCCGGTGTTCGAAACCGTCGCGTGGTTCTCGGAGAAGAACGGCGGCAAGACGCTGCGCCTGCCCGTGGAGGTTGTGCGGGAGGGCGCCGTCCTCCAGGAGACCGACGGTGTTCAATAACCTGCGGGAGGACACCCGCCGCCTCCAGGAGATCAAGACCAAGGCATTCCCCTGGTACGTGATCGAGTCACTGCTCTTCGAGACCGGCTACCAGGCGGTGGTGCTCCACCGGATCGCCCACTGGTTCAAGAGCCGGGGGATCCCCGTCCTTGGCCCCCTGGTGGCCCGCTGCAACCAGTTCCTGACCGGCGTCGAGATCGGCCCGGGAGCCGTCATCGGCCCCGGCCTGCGCATCAGCCACGGCAACGGGATCGTCATCGGTGGCTACGCGCGGATCGGCAGGAACGCCCTCCTCCTCCACCAGGTGACGATCGGCTCCCCCAGCCCGAGCAAGGTCGAGAAGATGCCGGTGATCGGCGACAACGTCTTCATAGGAGCCGGGGCGAAGGTGATCGGGGAGATCACGATCGGGGACGACGTCTTCATCGGCGTCAACGCCATCGTGGCCCAGGACGTCCCCAGCGGCAGCCGGGTGGTTTCGACGGGGGGGATTGAGATCAGCGAGCGGAAGCTCTAGTCGACGTATATCTCCCCCCTACCTCACCTAAGCACGGCTTCATGCCCTCGGGGAAGCCAAGGACACCAAGGACAGGCAAGGACGGGCAAGGACGGGCAACAGGGGTCGGTCTGAGCCAAGTAACTTCAGCGTGGCCGCAAACCGAACGGGCATCTCCCGCCTACTTCACCAGCAGCACCGGGCACCGCACCACGATGGCGATCCGGTAGCTGATGGTCCCCCAGCCGAGCGCGGGGTGGTCGCGGTCCACTTTGTGCGAGGAGAGGATGACGAGATCCATCCCCTGCTCCTCGGCGTAGCGAACGACGGTCTCCGCCCGCTTGCCGAAAAGTACTTCGTGCCGCGTCCGGACGCCGGCCTTCCCGAGCCGTTCCTCCAGGGCGAAGAGCTTGGCCGTGGCCCGCGTTTCCAGGCCGCGGTAGAAATCGGCCATCTCATCGAGCTCGATGTGCTCGATGGTCTCGATGACGTGAAGAAGCGAGATCTCGCTCTCCTCGCCCTCTTCGCTGTCACTCCGGCCGGAGATCTCGATCGCGCTGCTCAGGGCTGCTTCGTTCTTGTCGGTGAAGTCGACGGGGACCAGGATTTTCTTGAACATCATTCCTCCCATCTCCCCTGGATGATGTCCACCGGAGCCTCGGGGTGTCAACCACCCGAAGAGGTAGCTCCTGCTTCAGGAAGCGGTGCTAGAGTGAAGCCGCAATGCGGCGCTGGATCGTTCGTCTCCTCGTGGTCCTCGGGATCGTGGCGGCGGGGCTTGCCCTGCGGGCCACGGTGTTCGCGCCCAAGCCCCTCGAGGTCAAGGTGGCCGAGGTGGGCCGAGGCCGGGTCGAGCAGACGGTCACCAACTCGCGGGCCGGCACGGTGAAGGCCCGGCGGCGGGCGCAGATCTCGCCGGAGATCGGCGGCCGGGTGGTCGAGGTGCCGTTCCGCGAGGGAGACCGGTTTCGGGAAGGGGACGTCCTGCTGCGGCTCAACCCGAGCGTGTCGTCGGCGCGCATCGACCTCACGCGCCGCGAGCTTCAGGCCGCCGAGGCCCAGCGCCAGCAGTCGTGCCTGGGAGCCGAGCGGGCCGAGCGCGAGCGCAACCGCCTGAAGAAGCTGGCGGCGGACGGCATCGTCTCCGCCGACGCCCTGGATCAGGCCCAGACTTCCGCCGACACCGCGGCCGCCGCCTGCCGGGCCTCCCGGGCCGGCGTAGACCAGGCGCGGGCCGGCATCGAGCTGGCCTCCCGGGAGCAGGGGCTGACGGTGATCCGCGCGCCGTTCGACGGCATCGTGGCCGACCTCTCGGTCGAGGTGGGCGAGTACACGACTCCCTCCCCGCCGGGCATGCCGATCCCGCCGGTCCTCGACATCCTCGACCCCGGCTCGATCTACGTCAGCGCGCCCATGGACGAGGTGGACTCGGCCCGCATCCACCCCGGGCAGACGGCGCGGGTGACGTTCGATTCCTATCCCGGCCGCGATTTCCCCGGCCATGTGCGGCGGATCGCTCCCTACGTGCTCGACCGCGAGGAGCAGAACCGGACGGTGGAGATCGAGGTGGACCTGGACGATCCCGGGGACGCGCGGCTCCTGCCGGGCACGTCGGCGGACGTCGAGGTGATGCTGGAGGCGAAGGAGAACGTGCTCCGCATCCCCACCTCGACGCTGATCGAGGGCGAGCGGGTGCTGGTGGTCGAGAACGGTGTGCTCGCGGAGCGCAAGCTGAAGATCGGCCTCAAGAACTGGGACTGGACGGAGGTGCTCTCGGGAGCCGTGCCGGGGGATCTGGTGGTCTCCTCGCTGGACCAGCCGGAGATCAAGGCGGGCGCCAAGGTGCGGACGGTCCCCGATGCCGGCCAGCGCCCGCGAAGACCGGCCAGGGCGCCGCTCCGTGATCCGCCTGGAAGGAATCTCCCGCACCTACCTGCTCGGCGGCCAGCCGGTGCACGCCCTGGACGGCATCACCGAGCACATCCAGCCCGGCGAGCACGTGGCCATCATGGGGCCCTCCGGCTCCGGCAAGTCCACCCTCCTGAACGTCCTCGGCTGCCTCGACCGGCCCGACGCGGGCCTACTGGCTGGACGGCCGCGAGGTGGGCACGCTCTCGGACGAGGAGCTGACGGCCGTCCGGCGCAACACTGATCGGCTTCGTCTTCCAGTCCTTCCACCTCATCCCGCGGCTGACGGCGGCGGAGAACGTGGAGCTGCCCATGGTCTTCGCCGGGATCTCCCGCGCCGAGCGCCGCCGGAAGGTGGAGGCGGCCCTGGCCTCCGTGGGCCTCGCGGACCGCGTGGACCACCGGCCGGACCAGCTCTCCGGCGGCGAGCGCCAGCGGGTGGCCCTCGCCCGCGCGACGGTGATGGGGCCGCGCGTCCTCCTGGCCGACGAGCCCACCGGGAACCTCGACACCACCTCCGGCCGCCAGATCCTCGAGCTGCTCGACCGGCTGAACGAGGAGGGGATCACCCTGGTGGTGGTGACCCACGACCCGTCCGTGGCCCGCCGGGCCGACCGCGTCATCGTGCTGGTCGACGGCCGGGTCGCCCGGCGGCTGGCCGGGTCGGAGGTGATGGGGACGGCGGATCTGTTCGCGCCGGTGGAGCCGGATGAAACGGCGTGACCGCCACCGACCTCCTCCGCTTCTGCCTCCGGCCCTCTCCGGCCATCGCCTGCGCACCGTCCTGTCGCTCCTCGGCATGGCGATCGGCGTGGCGGCGGTGATCACCCTGACCGCGCTGGGCGAGGGGGCGCGGCGCTACGTGATCGGACCAGTTCGCGAGCATCGGCTCGAACCTGCTGATCGTGGTGCCCGGGCAAGACGGAGACGACCGGCATCCCGGGCATCGGCGGCGGCGGCGAACGACCTGACGCTGCGAGGACGCCGCAGGCGATCGACCGCGCCGATCCCGGAGGCCGAGCAGGTGGCCCCGCTCGTCATCGGCACCGAGTCCGTGGCGCACGGCGCCCGGCGCCGGCAGGTCGTCATCGTGGGCTCGACCCGCGAGTTCCTGGAGGTGCGCAAGCTCGCGCTGGCGCGGGGCGAGTTCCTGCCGGACGAGGAGCTGCGGCGCGGCCGGCCCGTGGTGGTGCTGGGGATCAAGGTGGCCGCGCGAGCTGTTCCCCGGCGAGGAGGCGGTCGGCCAGGTGGTGCGCATCGGCGGCTGGCGCATGCGGGTGATCGGCGTGCTCGCCCCGCGCGGCGTGCAGCTCGGGATGGACATCGACGACGACCGCCGTGGTCCCGGTGGCGACGGCCATGCGGATGTTCGACCGGCGCTCGCTCTTCCGGATCATGATCCAGGTGCGCGGCGCGGCGCGGACCTCGAACGGGCCAAGGGGCGGGTGGTCCGACTGCTCTCCGAGCGCCACGGCGAGGAGGACGTGACGGTGCTCACCCAGGACGCCGTGGTCGCCACCTTCTCGCAGATCCTCGGCGCCCTGACGCTGGCCCTGGGGGCCATCGCCGCCATCTCGCTCTCCGTGGCCGGCATCGGCATCATGAACGTGATGCTGGTCTCGGTCTCCGAGCGGACGCGCGAGATCGGCCTGCTGCGGGCGGTCGGGGTCGGCGCGCCGGCAGGTGCTGGCCGTGTTCCTCACCGAGGCCGCGCTGCTCTCGGCGGCCGGCGGCCTGCTCGGGCTCGCCGTGGGCTGGGCGAGCGGTGCGCGATCCTGGTCAAGGTCTTCCCCGCCCTGCCGGCCTCGCCGCCGGTCTGGGCGGTGGTCGCCGCCCTCGCCCTCTCCCTGGGCGTGGGCCTCCTCTTCGGCTGGCTGCCGGCCCGGCGGGCGGCGCGGCTCGACCCGGTGGCGGCGCTCGCCGGCCGATGAGGAACGGGAGGATGACGGCATGCGCGACCTGATCCGCCTCGCCCTGCGGCGCCGTCTTCGGCCACCGGCTCCGCTCGGGGCTGTCGATGCTGGGGATCGCGCATCGGCATCGCCTCGGTGATCCTGCTCACCTCGATCGGCGAGGGGACCCGGCGCTACATGATGGGCAGTTCACCCAGTTCGGCACCAACCTCATCGGGGTCAACCCGGGCAAGTCGGAGACCTCGGGCATTCCGGGTGCCTTCGGGGGGACCACGCACAAGCTGACGATCGACGACGCGCTCGCCCTCGCGCGCCTCTCCGGTGTGGAGGTCTCGATGCCGGTGGCCTTCGGCAGCGCCCGCGTCGAGGGGAACGGCCGCGGGCGCAGCGTGTTCGTCTACGGCGTCACGCCCGACGCTCCCGACGGTCTGGAAGTTCGGCGTGCGCCAGGGAGCTTCTGGCCGGAGGGGGACCCGCAGCGCGGCTACCAGCTCGCGGTGCTGGGACCGAAGCTGAAGCGCGAGCTGTTCGGCGAGGCGAACGCCCTCGGGCGAGTTCGTGCGCATCGCCGGCACCCGCTTCCGGGTGATCGGCGTCATGACCTCCAAGGGGCAGTTCCTGGGCTTCGACATCGACGACTCGGCCTACATCCCGGTGGCGAGCGCGCTGAAGGTGTTCAACCTGCCGGAGCTCAACGAGATCGACGTCGTCTACGCCCACGCCGGCCTGGCGGCCCAGGTCGAAGAAGGAGGTGCGCGGAGATGCTCATGGAGCGCCACGGCGGCGAGGAGGACTTCACGGTGACCACCCAGGCGGCGATGCTCGCGGTGTTCGACAACGTGATGAACGTGATCACCATGGCCGTGGGGGCCATCGCCGGCATCTCGCTGCTCGTGGGCGCGATCGGCATCCTCACCATGATGTGGATCGCCGTGGGCGAGCGCACGGGAGAGATCGGCCTCGCGCGGGCGCTCGGCGCCACCCGGCGCCAGATCCACGTCCTCTTCCTCCTGGAAGCCGCCGCCCTGGCCACCGCCGGGGGGATTCTCGGGGTCGCTGGCCGGCCTGGGCATCGCCGCCCTGCTGCGCCTCGCCGTGCCCGGTCTGCCCGTGCACACGCCGGTCGCTCTTCGTGGTGCTGGCGGTCGCGGTGAGCGTGGTGACCGGGCTCCTCTCGGGGCTGCTGCCGGCCCGGCGGGCGGCGGCGCTCGAACCCGATCGAGGCGTTGCGGGCGGAGTAACCTCTTCCTCCCACTTGATCACGCCATAGCGCTGCAGCCGGACCTCCGGCGCCCAGAAACCGGGCCGCAGGCCGGCCTTGGCCTTCAAGTGGGCCAGGAAGTCTTTGGGATCGGGAAGCTGCTCCCAGACCTGCGGCAGGAAGGTGCTGCGGTGCTCCCCGTACTCGAAGATGACGCCGTCCACGCCAGGGCGAAGCAGCCGGAGGGCTTCCTCTTCGCTGGAGACGGCGAGCGGCTCGGGGGGCGAAAGCAGCGAGACCTCGAAGGAGATGCCGGCCAGCTCTTCAGGCCGGACCGGGGGAAACCGGGGATCCCGGAAGGCGGAGGCCCGGGCATTGCTCCGGATGTCTTCGCCCAGAGGCCGGTGGGCTTCCACGGTGCCGATGCACCCCCGCAGGGCGTCTCCCCGGCGGAGGGTCACGAAGCTGGCGCCCGGCTCGCGGAGCCAGGGCTCACCGTAGCGGCCGGCGGAGCCTTGGCCGAGGGCCTCGGCCACGCTCTCGCGGGCGATCTTCAGGAGCAGGCGGCCGCGCTCGGCCGTCCAGACCTCAGGTGGGCTCATGAAAGGCGAACGCTCCATAGCCCACCACTCTCGACGGGTCGCCCGCCGTATCGGCGGAGTTTCGAAGGTCCAGCAGCTCCGGCACGAGCCCACGCCGCCGCGCCGCCGTGAGCAGGCCGTTGACCGGAATGGCGCCGCAGGCCTGCCGGGGGTGAAGGGGGCCGCCCAGGGTGAGGATCGCGTCCGCCGTGGCCCGGTCCTCCTTTTGGGCCGCTACATAGGGAAGGTAGTGCGACAGGTCGGAGCTGATGACGATCACCGTCTCCGGTCCGCCCCAGAGCCGGTCCAACACCTCGGCCACCTCCTCCCCGCTCGCCTCCCCCGCCACCAGGGGCACGAGATCGAAATCCCCGAACAGCACCTGGAGAAACGGCAGCTCCACCTCCAGGGAGTGCTCGCGCGTGTGGGCCTCGGGGATCACCCGCACCTGCGGCAGGCGGAGGGAAGCCTGGGCCCCCTCGGGCTGCACGGCGATCTCCCCCAAGGGGGTCGCGAAGCGCGGATGCCCCGGCAGGGCGAGCCCGCGGATGGGTACGAAGTGGGACGGCCCGAGGAGGATCACCCGCTCGACCGTCTCCGCCCCTACGGCGGCGAGCGCCCGGAAGGCGCTGCCCGCGATGGAACCGGAGTAGAGGTAGCCCGCGTGCGGCGCAATGATCGCCTTGACGGCCGCCTTGACGGCCTTGGGAACGGGACGGTCCGCCGGGACTCGGGCCTCCCGCAGGTAGACCTCGACGGCGGATCTCAGCTCGGCGGGGTCGCGGGGATAGAACGTGCCGGCGACGGCGGGGGGTCGGACGGTGGCCATACCCGACCAATCTAGCAGACTGCGGGCCTTCCCTACCCTCCCTTGAGCACCTGCCGGCACCGCCGCTGAGCCCGTTCCCGGTCCGGCAGCGGCAGATCCTGGAAGAGGGCCAGCGCCCGCTCGCGGCCGGCGGCCAGCAGGGTCAGAACCTCCCGGAACTGATGCTCGGCCCGGTCCCGGTGGCCGAGGCGCAGGAGGCAGTCGGCCAGCAACACGCGGACCTGAAAGAGGGCCGGATCGAGATAGAGGGCGGCCCGGTAAGAGGAAACGGCGTCCTCGGTGCGGCCACGCAGGTCGTTGAGGAAGCCTTCCAGGGCATGGGCCGCCGGCTCGGACGGATCGGCGGACAGGGCCTGCCCGATGACCTTGCCGGCCTCGTCGATGCGGTTGGCGGCCAGGTCGCGGGCCGCGGCCTGCAACCGGTCGGCAGCCCCCATGGGAGCGGAAACCGGCGGCGTGGCCACCGGTGCCGGAATGATGGCGGGGATGGCGGGGATGGCGGGCGGGGACGGCTTCGGAGCGGGCGGCGTTGAACGTGGAGGCGCGGGCAGAGGCCGGGGGGTGGCGGCCCGCCGCGGCGGCAGCGGCTCGGGCACGGGCTTCGGCGTGGTCCGGTGCCGGTAGGCGAAGCAGGGGCCGAGATCCACCGACTCCAGCTCGTCCTGGATCTGCCAGAGCGTCTCCGAGGCGCCCAGGAAGAGATATCCATGAGGAGCCAGGAGGCGGGCCATGTGGGAGACGACCAGCCTCTGGAGCGGCCGGCGGAAGTAGATGAGGACGTTCCGCAGCAACACCAGGTCGCACTCGGTGAGAGGGAGGGCGAAGGGCGTCTGGGCGAGGTTGAGCGTCTGGTACTGGATGCGCGCGCGCAGGCTGGGGTCCAGCTCGTAGAGCTTGCCCCGGCGGCTGAACCAGCGCTCGCGCATCTCGGCCGGCACCTGGGCGACCGCGCGTTCGCCGTAGAGCCCCAGGCGGGCGCCGGCCAGCGCCTCCTCGTCGAGGTCCGTGGCCACGATGGTCCAGTCCCAGCCTGCCAGAGACGGCTCCTCGTGGAGCAGCATGGCAAGCGTAGCCGGCTCCTCGCCCCGGGCGCAGGCCGCCGACCAGATCCGCAGGCTGCGCGCCGAGGAGCGGGAGCGCACCAGGACGGGCAGCACCTGCTTGCGGATGACCTCGAACTGCTGGGGCGCGCGGAAGAAGTAGGACTCCTTGATGGTGATGAGCGAGATGAGGTGCCCCCACTCGCCCTCGATCTCCCGGCCTGCCAGCGCCCGCACGTACTCGGCGAGGCCCGGGTAGCCGCGCGCGTGGGCCCGGCGCTGCGCCACCTCTTCCAGGAAGACCGTGCGGGCGGCGGGGATGACGTTGCCCGTGGCGTCCCGGATCATGGCGACGAGCTGCTGCACGGGCGAGGAAGACCCGGAGTGGCTCATGGGCGTACGCGGTTCCGTCCCGCGGCCTTGGCCTCGTAGAGGCGGCCGTCCGCCAGCGACACCAGGACGTCGCCGCTCTCCAGGTTGGCCAGCTCATCGCGGGAGGCGACGCCAAAGGACGCGGTGATCTTCACCTCGCCGCCCCCGGGGATGCGCACCGGCTGGCTCTCCAGCCCCACGCGCAGCCGTTCGGCGGCCATCCGCGCCCCGGCGAGGTCCACCTGCGGAAGCACGGCCAGGAACTCCTCGCCGCCGTAGCGCCCCAGCAGGTCGGTCGAGCGCAGGCAGCGCCGCAGCACGGCGGCGCCCTCGCGGAGCACGGCGTCGCCCGCCAGGTGGCCGTGGGTGTCGTTGACCTCCTTGAAGTGATCGAAGTCGCAGAGCACCACGCTCAGGGGGAGGCGGTAACGGCGCGCCCGCTCCAGCTCCTGGGTGAGCCGGTCGTAGATCACCCGGTGGTTGAGCTGGCGGGTGAGTCCGTCGAGGGTGGACAGCTCGAGGAGCCTCTGCGACAGGCGGGCGTTGTCCAGCACCATGGCGAGATGGCTGGTGAGGGCTCCGGCCAGGGCTCCCGTGGAGGCGGCGAATTCATGGGGGTCCCGAGGGAGGAAGGCGAGCGTGCCGGCGGCGCCGCGCACCGGTAAAGGGAGCCAGACCGCCCGCTCCAGCTCGACCGCAAGGTCTCCCGGATCGCAATCACCGCTCACGCGGGTCTCGACCGTGGCGTCCGCCGCGAGTCCGAGGTTGCGCGCCAGCAGATCCCCCAGGGCCTCCACGTCCGTGCCCCGCACCGGGTCCTGGAGGAGGATCTGGACCATGGCCGAGTCGGGCTCCGCGACCCCCACGGCCAGGAATTGGGCGTCCACCACCTGGCTCAGGGTCTCCAGGGCGCCCCGCGCCGCCTCGTGGAAGTCGTTGGCGGCCATCCCCTTTTCCAGCAGGGTGTTGAGGATGGTGGCCTGGAGCAGCGAGGTGTCCAGGTGGCGGGCCACGCGGGCCAGCACCTCGACCGGCCCCAGGGCCTGGAGGTCCGCGGCGTCGACCAGGGGGCGCGGCGAGGCCGCGGCGGTCTCGACCAGCCGGGTGACCAGCTCTACGAGGTCGCCGGCATGGAAGTCCTTGGTGAGGTAGGCGTCCGCCCCCGTCCGCTCGCTCCAGTAGCGCGAGGCGGCCTCGCCGTGGCTGGTGACGATGAGGACCGGAATGTGGCGAGCTGGCGGGTCCGCCTTGAGCAGCCGCAGCAGGGGAAAACCGTCCATGGTGGGCATCTCGAGGTCGGTCACCACCACGGCGGGCTGCTCGCGCAGGGCGGCCATGGCCCCCTCGGCGCCGTCGCGGGCCTCCAGCACCTCGAAACCGGCGCCGCGCAGGGTGCGGGCGAGGATCGCCCGCATGACCTCGCTGTCGTCCACCACCAGGACGCGGCGGTTCACCGCCCCTCCTTCTTCTTCCACAGCCGGATCAGGGTGCGGGCGAGGGCGCGCGGCGGCAGGGCGACGTCGGCCGCGCCCTTCTCCAGAGCCACGCGCGGCATGCCGAAGACCACGGAGCTGGCTTCGTCCTGCACCAGGGTGATGCCGCCGGCCTGGCGGAGGGCGAGGAGCCCCTCGACGCCGTCCGATCCCATGCCCGTCATCAGCACTCCGGCCACCTCCCGCGGGCAGTGGGCGGCGCAGGAGAGGAACATCTCGTCCGCCGAAGGGCGGTGGCCGCGCCGCGCCGGGGTGTCGGGGTCGAGGCGCAGCACGCCGCCGGCCTCCAGCCGCAGGTGGGCGCCGCCCGGCGCCAGGCGCACGGTTCCCCGGCGGAGCACCTCGCCGTCCTGGGCGAGCCGCACGTCCAGGGGAAGCTCCTTGTTGAGCCAGTCGGCGAAGCCCAGCTCGAAGCCGGAGGCGATGTGCTGGACGATGAGGATGCCCACGGGCGTGTCGGCCGGAATCTCGTCCAGAAGCTCGCGGATGGCCGCCGGCCCGCCGGTGGAGGCGCCGATGGCCACCCAGCGCAGCTCGGCCGGGCCGGGCAACGCCGGCAGGAACGCCGGGGGGCGGCCGGTGTCTGACAGGCGCGGCAGGCGCGGAGCCGTCCGGGGGCTCGGGCGGGGCGCCGCCTGGGCCTCGGCCACGGTGCGCACGGTCTCGGGAAGGCTCTCGGCGAGCTGCTGCCAGCTCGGCGTGTCCTCCGGCTTGGGCAGCACCTCCAGGGCGCCCCGCCTCATCGCCTCGAAAGCGGTCTGGATCTGGTTGCGGTTGGCCCGCGAGGAGAGGACCACGATGGGCGTGGGGCGCACGGCCATGATCCGCTCGGTGGCCGCGAAGCCGTCCATCACCGGCATCTGGAGGTCCATCACCACGACCTGCGGCTGAAGGTCGAGCACGGCCTGCACGGCCTGCTCGCCGTCCGCGGCCTCCCCCACCACCTCGATGTCGCGGGTCTTCGCGAAGAAACGCCGCAGCACCGCCCTCACCGAAGGCGAGTCGTCCACCACCAGGACACGGATCACCGTCCGCTCCCGCTCAGGCGGCGCACGAGATCGACCAGCTCCCCCGCGTCCAGGCTCTGCTTGGTCAGGTACGCGTCGGCGCCGACCTTCAGGCCGCGCAGGCGGTCCTCCGGCCGGTCGCGGGTGGAGACGACGATGATGGGGAGCTGCGCGAAGTGCTCCATCCCCCGGAGCTGGGCGGCCAGCTCGAAGCCGTCCATGCGCGGCATCTCGATGTCGGTGACCACGCAGTCGAAGCTCTCCTCGGAGAGGAGCGACAGGGCCTCCTCGGCGTCGCCCGCGGCGGTCACCTCGAAGCCGGCGTCTTCGAGCAGGCGCCGCTCCATCTCGCGGGTCACCAGGGAGTCGTCCACCAGCAGCACCCGGGTGCGCTTCACGGCCACCACGGGCCGGGCCGCGGGGAGGGCCCGCAGGTACTCGCGCTGGGCCAGCACGGAGGGCGAAAGCACGCCCACGGGCTCGCCCGAAGCCAGCAGGGCCACGCCTTCGAGCAGCCGGTCCGTGGGCGCCCGCCGGGTGATCGGGCGCACCAGCACCTCCTGCTCGCCGTCGACGTCGTCCACCGCCAGCGCCAGCGTCTGCCCGGAGACGATCCCCTCCAGGAGGAGCTGGCTGTCGGCCGGCGGCTGGCCGTAGATGCGCGACAGGGGGACGAAGGGAACCAGGCGGTCCGGCAGCACGGCGAGGGTGCGGCCGTCGCGCTCCACCACCGCCGCGGCGCCAATGCGGGTGGCGCGGCGGACCACGGAGGCCGGCAGGGCGATCTTGAGCTGCCCGACTTTCAGCAGCATCACCGACTCCCCGCGGCGGGCCACCGGCACGTCCACCGTGAAGGTGGTGCCTCGGCGGGGCTCGGACTCCACGAAGACCTCGCCGCCCACGCGGGCCACGGCGTTGGCCACCACGTCGAGCCCCACGCCGCGGCCGGAGATCTCGGAGACCTGCTTGCGGGTGGAGAACCCCGGCGCGAAGAGCAGCCGCAGGGCTTCCGGCTTGCCCATGCCGGCCGCCACGCCTGCATCGACCAGCCCCACCTCCACCGCCTGCTGGAGGACCCGGGCGACGTCGATGCCGCCGCCGTCGTCCTCGATCACCAGGCGCACCTTGGGACCGTCGGCCAGGGCCTTGATGCGGATGCGGCCGGCCCGCGGCTTCCCCCGGGCCACCCGCACCTCGGGCGGCTCGATGCCATGGTCCACGGCGTTGCGGATCAGGTGCACCAGGGCCTCTTCGAGCTCGCGGGCGATCCGCCGGTCGAGCCGGGTCTCCTCGCCTTCGAGGTCCACCTCGACCTCCCGGCTGGAGCGAGCGCGCCAGCTCCCGGGCGTGGCGGGCGAAGGAGAGCATGAAGCCGCGCAGCGGCTGGAGCTGGAGGGCCAGCATCTTCTCGAGCTGCTCCTCCGCCGAGCGGATGAGCCGGCGCTGCCCCCCTTCGAGCTCCACGGCGACCCGCCGGAGCATGGTGGCGAGCACGGCCAGCACCTGCGTGGGCTGCGGCTCGTGCAGGCCGTCTTCCGCCAGGCGGGCAAGGTCGTAGATGCGGTCGGTGATCTGCCGCCCGGCGATGGCCATGATGCGCACCTGCGTGGCCCGCTCGGCCACCGCGTCCAGGGCCAGGGTGTCCACCCGCACGTCGCCGCCGGCGCTCGCGGGTGCGGCGGCCTTGGTAGGAGCGGAGGCCGGGGCAGCGGGCGTAGGAACCGGTTCGGGGACCGGTACAGGCTGGGGAGCTGCCGAGAGATCGGGAACAACCGGATCGGGGACAACCGGATCGGGAACGACCGGCGGAGGCGGGGCGGGCGCCTGGACCTCGGGCTCGGCCTCCACCTCTGGAACCGCGGAGGTACGCAGCAGCGCCACCAGCTCCTCGTCCACCGGCGGCTCGACGCCCCGGGAGACGGACTCGACCAGCGCCGACAGCTCGTCCACCACCCGCGTCAGCAGGGGGATCATCCCCGGCCTGGCCGCGTGCAGAACCTCCTCGGCCGCGTGGCACAGCTCGGCCAGGGCGCCGATCTGCATCATCCGCCCCGCCCCTTTGAGCGTGTGCAGCTCGCGCTTGACCTCCACCACCGACTGGGCGTCGGCCTCCAGGTGGGGGACGCAGGTGGCGAGCCGCTCCAGGCGGTCGCGGGCTTCCTCTACGAAGAGGGGTACGAGATCGGCGAACTCCGCGTCCACAGCCGTCCCGGGGTCAGATCTTGGTCCAACTGTCGACGTTGACGTCCAGCCCCAGCACCCCTTCGAGCTCGCCCTTTTCGAAGACCGGCGAGGCGGCGGTGAAGATGGGCTGGCCCGAGAGCAGCGAATCGAAGAGCGGCGTCAGCACCGTGTGGCCGTCGTGGACCGCCGCTTTGTACCAGGGGCGCTCGGCGAAGCCCTCGCCGTTGCGCACGGCCGGCGGCACCTCGCGGTCGCCGACGATCTGCCGGTTGACCGCCAGCGCCGTCTGGCTGCGCCGGCCGTCGAAGAAGTACAGGCACTCGACGTAGGGCTGGCGCTGCACCAGATCCTCCAGCAGCCGCTCGATGGCCTCCCAGTTGCCGAGCCGGCGCCGCACCTCCCGCGCCCAGGTCTCGGCCATGTGCTTGAGCGAGTGCGGGGAGTCGAGGTGGAAGGACTGGGCCAGCATCTGGATCACCAGGCCCAGCCGGTTCAGGCGGTCGGCCGTCTCGGTGAACTGCCGGAGGCCGTCCGCCATGCGCTGCACCACCTGGCTGACCTCCTTGAGCGTCAGCACCACCTCGTCCGACGCCGCGTTCTGCTGCTGGGTGGCGAGCGAGATCTCGCGGGCCACGCGCGCCGTGTCGGAAGAGGCGCCGCGCAGATCCTCGATGGCCGAGGCCGCCGAGCGGGCGCGCTCCAGCACCCGGCCCGCCTCCTTGCTCCCCTCCTCGGTGGCCACCACGGTGGCGCGGATGGAGCCGGCGAACTCGTCCAGCAGGTTGCGCACGGACTCCACCGACTCCTGGGAGCGCTGGGCGAGCCGCCGCACTTCCTCCGCCACCACGGAGAACCGCCGCCCGTGGTCGCCCGCGGCGGCGGCCTCGATGGCGGCGTTGAGCGACAGGATGTGGGTCTCCTGGGCGATCTCGGTGATCAGGTCGAGCACCCGGTAGATCTCCTTCGAGCGGGTGCCCAGGATCTCGGCGCGGCTGGCGATGCCGCTGATCCGCTTCTTGACCTCCTCGATGCCGTCCACCGCCTCCTCGACCGCCCCCTGGCCGGCGTTGCCGCTCTCCTCCGCCGCCTGGGCGAGGTCGGCCTGGGAGGAGGCGTTGTCGGCGATCTGAGAAGCGGTGCGGGCCAGCTCTTCCATGGCCGCCGTGATCTCCACCACGGAAGCCGCCTGCTCCGAGGAGCCGGAGGCCAGCTCCGAGGCGATCTCGTTGACCGCGTTGGCCGCCGAGGCCACCTCGATCGAGCTGCCCTGGATCTGCTGGGCCAGCACGTCGAGGGCGTTGGTGGCGTTCGAGAGCGACACCGCGAGGCGCCCCGGCAGGGCGTTCGCCTGCTCGGAGCAGTTCACGAGGTCGCCGTCGCGCAGGCGGTCGAGCGCCGTCACCAGGGTCTTCTCGATCGCCTCCCGCCGCTGCTCGGTGGTCACCATCCGCTCGCGCAGGCTCTGCTGGGAGCGGTAGACGACCCGCGTGTAGAGGGCCACGGTGCCGCCGGAGATCAGCAAGAAGGCGTTGAAGGGCCAGCCCTGGGCCCCGCCCAGCGCTTGGATGACCATGAGCAGCAGGAGCCCGGAGAGGGCGATGCCGCTCAGGATGGCCAGCCCGGTGCGGGCATGGTTCGTCGGGGTGGTCGAATCGTGCTTCATCCCTTCTCCTCGGTGCCTTCCAGTCTTCCCGTCGTCGGGCCACATGTCAGTCGAGCTCGTCGAGCCTCAGGATCGCGGGCGCATGCCGGGGGTCCACCATCACCACCGGCGTCCGGCCGTGCACGGCGAGGCCCGTGGCCGCAGTTACCGCCTCGGGCCAGTACCGCTCCAGCACGCCGGCCGGCGTGCGCACCCGCAGGTCCGTCACGATCCCCAGGATCTCGTCGGCGAAGAGCGCCTGCCCGCCCGCCGAGATCCGGTACCCGCCCTCCTCCACCGCCATCCCTTCCACCGACGAGCTGGCGATCCCCCAGAGGCCCCCCGCCCGGCGCATCACCAGGAAGCCGGCCGCCTGCGCGGCGCTCAAACCTCGCGCCCTCCCAGCGCTTCGAGGTTGAGCACGCGCACCACCTCGCCCGCCACCGGCGCCTCGCCCTGGAGGAAGCCGCCGTCGCCCGCCACGATCGAGCCGGCGGCCACGTGCACCACCTCCAGGGCCGCGTCGGCCGACAGCCCCACCATCTCCCGCGCCTCGGCCGGCCCCACCCACACCACCACCGTCACCGGGTAGGAGGGGTTGGCGCCCGGCGGCGCGTGGACCAGGCGGGCCAGGTTGAGCACCGGCAGAGGCTCGCCGCCGAACTCGGCCAGCCCTTCCAGCTCGCCCGCCGCGCCCGGCAGCGGGTGCACGGTGAGCGAGCGCACCACCCGGCGCACCAGGGCGAGCGGCAGAGCGCAGGAGTACTCGCCCGCCCGCACCAGCAGGTGCGTGCCCTCCTGGCGGGTGCGGACCTCGCCGTCCTCCGCGGCTCCCCCCGTCAGGGGATCGAGAGCGGTTCCCATGCCGTCAGATCCTCGTCCAGCCCGTGACGTTGATGTCGATCCCGAGCACGGCGGCCACCGAGCCGTCGCGGTTGAGGAGCGGCGTGCAGACGGTGAAGCAGGCCTCCGAGTTCTGCATCGACTCGTAGGGCGGAATCAGCGTCGTCCGCCAGTGCCGGGACACCGCCTTGAACCACGGGCGGGTGCGCACGTCGGTCTTGCGCACCTCGGCGGCCAGCGAGCGCTGCCGCTCGTCCAGCAGGTCCCGGTTGAAGCTCAGCACCAGCGTGCTGCCGTCGAGCGCCATGAGGTAGCCCAGCTCCACGAAGGGCGCGTTGCGCACCAGCTCCTCCAGCGCCGCTTCCTTCTCGGGCACGCCCGGCAGTTGCTCCAGCCGGCGCGCCCACCCCTCCACCAGGTGCTTGAGCGAGCGCGGCGAGTCGAGGTGGAACGACTGGGCCAGGAGCTGGATCGTCCAGCCCCAGCGTGTTCAGCCGGTCCGCCGTGCTGGAGAGGTTCTTGAGGCCGCCGGTCATGCGCTGCACCACCAGGCTCACCTCGCGCAGCGTCATCACCACCTCGTCGGACGCCGCGTTCTGCTGCTGGGTGGCGAGCGAGATCTGGCGCGCCACCCGCGAGGTGTCGCCCGAGGCGCCGCGCAGCTCGCCGATGGCCACCGCCGCGGTCCGCGAGCGCTCCAGCACCCGCGACGCCTCCTTGCTCCCCTCCTCGGTGGCCACGATGGTGGCGCGGATGGAGCTCGAGAACTCGTCCAGCAGGTTGCGCACCGACTCGACGGACTCCTGGGAGCGCTGGGCCAGGTGCCGCACCTCCTCCGCGACCACCGAGAAGCGCCGGCCGTCCGCCCCCGCCGCCGCCGCCTCGATGGCCGCGTTGAGCGACAGGATGTGGGTCTCCTGGGCGATCTCCGTGATCAGGTCGAGCACCCGGTAGATCTCCTTCGAGCGGGTGCCCAGGGCGTCGGCGCGGTTGGCGATGGCGCTGATCCGCTTCTGCACCTCCTCGACCCCGGAGACCGCCTCGTTCACCGCAGGCCGAGCCGGCGTCGCCGCTCGCTTCCGCCTGCGAGGCCAGCTCGGCCTGGCGGGTGGCGTTCTCCGCGATCATCGACGCCGTGCGCGCCAGCTCCTCCATGGCCGCCGTGATCTCCACCACCGAGGCCGCCTGCTCCGAGGAGCCCGAGGCCAGCTCGGCCGCGATCTCGTTGACCGCGTCGGCCGCCGAGGCCACCTCGATCGAGCTGTCCTGGATCTGCTGCGCGAGCCCCGAAAGCGCTCCGCTCGCCGCCTCCGAAATCTTCGCCAGCCGCTCCGGCAGATCCCGCGTGTGCTCGATCGAGCGCACCAGATCGCCCGCCCCGAGCTGCTCGAAGGCCAGGATCAGCTCGGCCTCCAGCCGCGCCCAGCGCTCGCGCCCCGCAGGGAGCTGCAGCTCCAGGCGCCGGAAGTAGGGGAACACCCACAGTCCGTAGGCGAGGACCCCGCCGCCGCCGATCGCCAGGAAGGCGTAGCGCGGCCAGGCCGGCCCCTGCTGGCCGCCGAGCACCAGCAGCAGGTACCCCACCAGGGTGAGCCCCGCCACCAGGATCCAGCCGACCAGGGCGTTTTCGGTGTGGCGTCCCTCGCGCTCTGCGTCCATCCTGTGACCTCTTCCTTGCGGGATGGCCATTCCGCCCCTTCGAGGCCCCCCTCGAAGCGGCACGGCGAAGCTCCCGGTGCGTTCTGGCGCATTCAAACGAAGCGTGGGCGTAGGATAGGGAATTCGCCCCCCAGCCGCAAGCCGCGAACGCCGCCCCGTTGCAGTCGGAACCGGTTGAGCTATAGAATTGGCTCAACTAATTCGGCTTCACTTTAGACGCGTAAGGGCTGTGGCCCGCGAAGGGCTTCGCTGTAGCCGGATGCGTCCCGTTTCACGATCCGTTTTACTGGGAGACTGTATGAAGAACCACAAAGGATTCGCCCTGCTCCTCGCCCTGGCCCTCCCCGCCGCCCTGGCCCCCGCGGCCTGGGCCGGCAACGGCCACACCCTCCACGGCGTCGGCGCCGTCAACAGCTCCATGGGCGGCGCGGGCGTCGCGCTCCCCATTGACACCCTGGGCGGCCTGCTGCTCAACCCGGCCCTCGCGGTGCGCACCGAGGGGAGCCACTTCGCCTTCAGCGCCGAGTACAACAAGGCCGGCAACTCCGTCTCCAGCTCGGTCGCCACCCCCTTCGGCACGTTCAGCGGCAAGACCGACGAGGCGGGCGACACGGCGCTCATCCCGGCCTTCGGCTTCATGCACCACAAGAAGGGCTCGCGCTTCGCCTACGGCGTGGGCTTCCTGGGCCTCGCCGGCTTCGGCGCCGACTACCCGCAGGACTCGACCAACCCGCTGCTCGCCCCGCAGCCCCAGGGCTTCGGCCGGGTCTATTCGAACTACCAGCTCCTGAAGGTCCCCAACGTGCTGGCCTGGCAGCTCTCGGACTCCTTCTCCCTCGGCGTGTCGCTCAACGTCGCCCGCGCCGCCCTGACGGCCAACCCCGCGGGCTTCGCCGCCCCGGACTGCTCCGGCCCCGCCGGCCCCTGCTACTTCCCCAGCGTCAACACCGACAGCGCCTGGGGCACCGGCCTCGGCGTCGGCGTCCACTACCAGCTCAACCCCGCCTTCGCCCTCGCCGCCTCCTACAACACGGAGATGGAATTCGAGGACTTCGAGTGGAACTCCGCCCACGCCAACCCGGGCCTGGCCAACTTCGGCACGGCGCGCACGATCAAGCTCCAGCTCAACATGCCGGCCGTGGCCGTGGTGGGCCTCGGCTGGACGCCCAACGACCGCCTGTCGGTGGCTCTCGACGGCAAGTACATCAACTATGAGGACACCGAGGGCTTCAAGGACGTTCTGGGCTTCGAAGACGTCAAAGTGATCGCGCTCGGCGTCCAGTACCGCGTAGCCCCGAAGCTCGCCCTGCGCGGCGGCTACAACAAGGGCGACAACCCGATCCCGGACGACCGGGCCTTCTTCACGGTCTCCACCCCGGCCATCTTCGAGGACCGCTACTGCGCCGGCCTGGGCTTCCAGGCGACCGAGAACATGAACCTGGACATCGCCTACTACCACGTCAACGACAACGAGATCACCGGCCCCTTCGTGGGACCCACGGGCCCCGTCCCCGGGACCTCGGTGACGACCGCCATGGAGATGGACTCGGTGGTGGTGACGTTCAACTTCGGGTTGGGGAAGTAAAAGCCCTCACTCCCCTGACCCCTCTCTCCCGGCCCGCCTCCCACCCTGGCCGGGGAGAGAGGGGAACCGGAGGCAGGCTTCTCTTTCTCCCTCCTCTCCCTGGCGGGTGGGCGGCGGGCCGGGAGAGGAGGGTCGGGGAGGTGAGGGTCCTACCACTCCATCTCCGCCATCAGCGCCGCGTACACCTCGATCCCATCCCACAGATTCTGCAGCCGCAGGTTCTCGTTGATCCCGTGCTGGTTGTTGTCGTGGTTCACCATGGGCACGCCGATCACCGGCACCTCGAGAGTCTCCGTGAACAGGTACATCGGCACGCTCCCCCCGAGCATGGGGACGGTGATGACGGGCCCGCCCACGGCTTTTTCCACCGCCTTGGCCACGGCCCGCGAGACCGGCAGGCTCATGTCCGTGCGGGCCGCCGGGTAGTCGAGCGACCACTGAATGCGGGCGAGCCTGGAATGGGCCGCCCGCGTCTCCCGGTCCGGAGCGTCCGGGATCAGGTGCCACCCCTGGGCGCGGAGGAAGGCCTCGACCCGCTCCTTGACCTTCTGGGGGGTCTGGTCCGGCACCAGGCGGAAGTCGATCGAGACCTGGGCCTCGGTGGGAATGGCGTTGGCCGCCGCGTCGCCCACCTCGGCCGAACGCAGGCCGCGCACGTTGAGCGCGGGCTCCATGAGCTGGTCCTGAAGCCGGGCGGGTTTCCCCCCGGCCTTGCCTTCGGTCCGTCCCAGGCCGAGCTCCGCCGCGAGATCGCCCTCGACCGGCGGCATGGCGGCCACGGCCTGCTTCTCCGCCTCGTTGAGCGGCCGGACGTCGTCGTAGAAACCGGGGATCAGGATGCGCCCTTCCTCGTCCCGCAGGCCTGCCACGAGATGGGCGAGGGTGACGGCCGGGTTGGGCGCCCAGTTTCCGTAGTGGCCGCTGTGAAGAGGACGCACCGGGCCGTAGACCGTGAGATCCATCCCCGTCACCCCCCGGGCGCCGTAGAAGATCTGCATCTTGCGGGTCGGGTGGACCGGCCCGTCGCAGAGGATCCAGGCGTCGGCCTCGAGCAGATCGGCGTGCTTGCGGAGGATCTCCGTCAGGTGCGGCGAGCCCTGCTCCTCCTCCCCTTCGAGGAAGAGCTTGAGGTTGACGGAAGGCTGCCGGCCCGCGGCCTTCAGGGCGTCGAGCGCCGCCAGCAGGGCCACGATGGGCGACTTGTCGTCGCTCGCCGAGCGGGCGAAGATGCGCCATTCGGGATTCAGGGGCCCGGAGACGGCGTCGAGTTCCACCTCTTTGACGCCGTCGCCGAGCGGACCGGACCGGAGAATCGGCTTGAACGGCTCGGAGACCCAGCCTTTCTGGTCCACCGGCTGGCCGTCGAAGTGGGCGTAGAAGACCAGCGTCCGCTTCGCGCCGGGGACCTCGAGGTCGCCGAGCACGGCGGGCGGCGTCCCCTCGCCGGCGGACAGGCGCCGGACCTTGAACCCCCGGCGCTCCAGCATCGCCGTCAGATGATCCGCGTTCTTCTCCACGTCCGCCTGCCGGGTGGCCACGTTGGGCAGGGCCAGCAGGTCCGCGAGCTCGCGGACGATTTCCTTTTCATGGGCCACGCGCCAGGCCCGCACCTGGTCGCGCAGCTCCGCGGCGCCGGCTGGGCTCGTGGCCACCGCCGAAAGCGCCGACACGAGCAGTGCGGCGAGACAGGCGATTCCACCTCTCCGTCCAGTCATCGTCGTTCTCTTTTTTGGGATTGGGAAATGGTCGGGGCGAGAGGATTTGAACCTCCGGCCTCACGGTCCCGAACCGTGCGCTCTACCAAGCTGAGCTACGCCCCGAACTGATCCGCGGTCGAGCACAGGTGCTCCAGGACTCCAACCGCAAGGACGCGGAGGATAACGCCCCCTCCGCCGACAGTCAAGAGGAGGCCTCGCCGGGATGAAGAACGCCCTCGATCCAGGCTAGAATCCGCCTTCCGGAGCCACCATGCGACGCCTGATCCCCATCCTCCTCATCCTCACGGCCTTTGCCGCGTGTGACCGCGCGCCCCAGGAGCAAACCCCCGAGCGCCGCCGGCTCGCGGGGGAGGCCAAGGGGTGGAACGTCGTGCTGCTGACGGTGGACACCCTGCGGGCGGACCGGCTCGGCGCGTACGGGTACAACCCGCGGACAGCGCATCCCAACAGCCCGCGGATCGACGCTCAGCTCGGCTCGGGCGTGGTCTTCGAGCAGGCCCAGTCCCAGCGGGCCTCGACCTGGCCGTCGCTCGCCTCGCTCTTGACCGGCCTCTACCCCAGCGGCCATGGCGTGGCCGAGAACGGCTACGGCTTTCCCGACGACCTGCCGACGCTCCCCAAGCTGCTCCAGGGCGCCGGCTACCAGACGGGGGCCTTCCTCTCCAACATGTGCGACGCCAACCACCAGGGGTGGGACGCCTTCGCCTGCGCCGGCGGGCAGGACGGCAAGAGCGTCCGCCGCGCCGCTCGAATGGGCTCAGGGCTCATCAGCGGGACAGCGACGGCAAGCCCTTCTTCCTCTGGGTCCACCTGTTCGGCGCCCATCCGCCCTACTACAACGGCGGCGACCTGGCCCGGGAGCTGGACCCCGGCTACACCGGCACGCTCGGCCCCAAGAAGTGGCAGCTCGACCCGGTGATGACGAAGCCCGTGGCCCTGACGCCGCGCGACGTCCAGCACCTGGACGCCCTCTACGACGCGGCGGTCACCGGGAGCGACCGGTCGAGCGGCTCGCTGCTCGACGCCCTCGAGGCGGCCGGCCGGCTCGACCGGACCCTCATCGTCTTCGCCGCCGACCACGGCGAGGAGCTGTACCAGCACAACCGGTACCTCTACCACTCCTGCTCCGTCTACCAGACGACCCTGCACGTCCCCTTGGGGATCTCCGCCCCCGGGTCTGATCCCGCCCGGCGGCCGCGTGCCGCAGACGGTGGAGATGATCGACGTGTTCCCCACGCTGCTCGACCTCCTGGGGATCGCCAAGCCCGCCGAGCAGCACGGCCGCTCTCTGGTGCCGTATCTGGAACGCCCCGGAGCGGGAGGCGCGGGCAAGCCGGCGTTCTCCGAATACGGCTCGACCCGCGTGCGCACCGTGGTTCAGGGGGACTGGAAGCTGGTGGAGAACCCGGACGGCATCTCCCCGGTCTGCATTCCCGACGCGCCGCCAGGCCACTACCCCATCGGCCGCGCCGAGCTGTACGACCTCACGGCGGACCCGGGAGAGAAGGAGAACCTCGCCGCCGCCCAGCCCGCGCGGGTGGCCGAGCTCTCCAAGCTGATCCGCCAGCGCTTCGCCGGGGTCAAGAACCGGGCCGGCCACCAGGAGCTGAACGAGGAGATCAAGAAGAAGCTCAACGAGCTGGGATACGTGGCGCACTGAGACGCCCGTTCCTCCCCAATGGATTGGCCTGTTGACAACCCCAACCTCCTTACGTACTATTTGCCCTCCTTGGCGGCGAGGGAGGTTAGCTCAGCGGTTAGAGCACCTGCCTTACACGCAGGGGGTCGCGGGTTCAAATCCCTCACCTCCCACCAATAGAGTGGGAGCCGCCGGGAAGCAAGCAGCAGGCAGTTGCAGCAAACAGTCTTTTGCGGGGCTGTAGTTCAGTTGGTTAGAACGCCGGCCTGTCACGCCGGAGGTCGCGGGTTCGAGCCCCGTCGGCCCCGCCATCCCTGAATCTCGGAGAGAAGTCGAACAGAAGAGAGACCCACGATGCGCGACAAGATCAAGCTGGTTTCCTCCGCCGGTACCGGCTACTTCTACACGACGGACAAGAACAAGAAGCTCTCGACCGAGAAGCTGCGGCTGAAGAAGTACGACCCCAAGGTCCGCAAGCACGTCGAGTTCGTCGAAGAGAAGCTGCGCTAGGTTTCGTCCCTCCTACCGCATGCCAAGGCCCCCCTCCCCGGGGGGCTTTCGTGTTTCTGGCACCTTCTGCCAGAATGCAGTTGCGAGAGCGGGAGCGCGAGAGCCGTCCCACCGCATCCCGACCCCACCCATCTCCGAGGATCTGAACAGGAGGAACCGCATGCCCAAGTTCGAGTTGCCCCCGTTACCCTACGCGTTCGACGCGCTCGAGCCCCACATCGACGCGCAGACCATGCAGATCCACCACGACAAGCACCACGCCACCTACGTCACCAAGCTCAACGAGGCGCTCGACAAGGACGCCCGGCTGCCAGGACCAGCGGCTGGAAGACCTTCTGCGCGGCATCGACAGCGTGCCCGAGGCGATCCGCGGCGCCGTCCGCAACCATGGCGGCGGCCACGCCAACCACTCCCTGTTCTGGGAGATCATGGGTCCGGGCGGCGGCGGCGACGCCGGGCGGTGAGCTGGGCGAGGCCATCGCCAGCGACTTCGGCGGCTTCGACGGCCTTCAAGGAGAAGCTGACCAACGCGGCCGCCAACCAGTTCGGCTCCGGCTGGGGCTGGCTGGTGGCGTCCGGCGGCAAGCTCGACGTGATCGCCCGGCCCAACCAGGACAGCCCGCTGCATGGAAGGGAAGACCCCCCTCCTGGGTGTCGACGTCTGGGAGCACGCCTACTACCTGCAAGTACCAGAACAGGCGCCCCGACTACCTCACGGCCTGGTGGAACACCATCAACTGGCAGGCCGTCAGCGACCGGTACGCCAAGTCCAAGTAGTCCTCCTACTACAGCTTTGCACTGAAAACAGGGCTCTTTACGGAGCCCTGTCCCGTTTTATCCTTCTGGAGCTACTCCTCACAGTCCACGCAACTTTTTGGTTATAGAGAAGTTTGCACCTGTCTGCTCAGTTAGTGAGCAGCGCTGTGCATGGCCCGGCGCGCAGCTTCAAGTGGTTTTCAACTATGTCCTGCTCTACAATGGGTGCATTCAAGGCGGAGTAGAAACTGAACCCCCGCTCCAAGGAGGAAAGACGCCCATGGCCAACATCGACCGCAGCATCCAACGACTTCCGGCGAGAGGAACGGCATCTGACCAAGGTGTTCAAGGCCCTGTCGGACGGCACCCGGCAGGAGATCCTCCGGCTGCTCGAAGGACGCCAGCGCACGGTCGGAGAGATCGTCGGCAATTTCAATCTCTCCCAGCCCACGATCTCGCGGCATCTCTCGGTGCTCAAGGAAGCCGAGCTGGTCGTCGACCAGCGCCAGGGTCAGAACGTGATCTACCGGCTGAATGAGCCGGCACTGTCGACCTCGATGCAGGAATTCTTCGGTCAATTCCGTAGCTGCCAGGATGTGATGCGGTAACTCTATCTTCTGAATGCCATGGTCTTGCCGGTCCTGGAGGACGGCCGGAACGGTTCGCCGCTGATACTCTTCGCGGAGACCCGTTCTGGCCTCTAGCCTTTGGACGCATCTCAGGTATAATCCCGCCCGCATTGTTGGAGGGTTGGCCCCAAGGGCACGCCCGTTCGCCTCATCCGTTTTTTTCTCCGGCGGTGTAGCTCAGTTGGTTAGAGCGAGCGACTCATAATCGCTAGGTCATGGGTTCGAGTCCCGTCACCGCTACCAGCCTCTCCCCCATGGATCTCCTTTCCTTCTTCCAGAAGGAAGCGCCGGTCGTTCCCGGCGACCTCCTCGTCGTGGCCTTCTCGGGCGGACCCGACTCCACGGCGCTGCTCCTCGCCCTGTCCCATCTCAGGGATCATCCCCTGCGCATTCAGTTGGCAGCCGCTCATCTCGACCATGCCTGGACCCGGGATCCGCGGCGCGGGCCCGCGCCGCCGCCGGCCTTGCCGCCCGGCTGGGCGTGCCCTTCCTTACGGAACGCGCGGCACGGCACGGCGAATCGGACCGGCGGAGAGCCCCGAGGCCGCCGGCCGGCGGGAGCGCTATCGTCTTCCTGGAGCGGGTCCGGGAGGAGCTCGGCGCCCGCTGGATCGCCACCGCCCACCACCTCGACGACCAGGCCGAGACGGTGCTGCTGCGGCTCCTCTTCGGCAGCGGCCTCGAGGGACTGGCCGGCATCCGCCCCGTGCATGGCGCGGGTCGTGCGGCCCCTGCTCGGCATCCCCCGCTCGGAGCTCGAGCGCATTCCTGAAAGACGCCGGGCTCGAGCCCGTGGACGATCCCACGAACCGCAACCTGGACGTGCCGCGCAACCTTGTGCGCCACCGTCTCCTGCCGCTGCTCTCCCAGGACGAGCCGGATCTCGCGCCCCGCCTCGCCCGGCTGGCCGGCAAGGCCCGGGCCGCCGGGGCGGCGATCGACCGCCGCCTCGGCCGCGAGCCTGCCGCTCCAGCAAGTCGAGGACGGCGCCGGCGTGCTCCGCGCGGACCTGGACCGGCTGCCGGCGGAGCTGCTCCCCTTCGCCCTGGCCTGGCTCCACCGGCGGGCCGGCGCCCCCTACCCCGCCGCCGGTGCGGCCCGGGCCGAGCTGCTGCGCCAGATCGGGGACCACGGCGGCGGCGGGCTGCGACTGCGGCGGCGGCTGGCGCTGGGAGGCCTCGGAGCGGGCTCCTGGCGCTGCGGCGGCCCGGCCCGGCCCGGGAGCGGGTTCCGGATTTCACTTATACTCTCGAGATTCCGGGAGAGCTGGAAGTCCCGGAGGTCTCCGTGAGGGTGCGCATCGGCCGCCGGGCTGTCGAGCCGTGGATGTTCGAGGGCTCGCCCCACCGGGCCGCGCTGGCGCTGCCGCTCGTGGAGGGGGACCGAGTCACCGTCCGCAACCGCCGGCCGGGGGACCGCCTCCATCCCCTGGGCGCGAGCGGCAGCCGGCGGCTCAAGGACGTGCTGATCGACCGCCGGGTGCCCCGGCACGAGCGGGAGCGCCTCCCCCTGCTTTGCGTGGGCGGGCGGATCGCCTGGGCTCCGGGCGTCACGATCGACGAACGGTTCCGACTGGACGGACACGCGACCGCCTGGGTCGCCGAGGTTGTGAAGACATGAAGGAAGACAATCCCCTGCCCACGCTGCCGGCCGTCGAGACCTTGTTCGACGCCGAATCCGTGCGCGCCAGCGTCGCCGCCCTCGGCCGCCGCCTCTGCCGAGGATCTGGGCGCGGAAGATCCCCTCCTGGTCGCCCTGCTCGGCGGCTCGGTGATCTTCCTCGCCGACCTGGTGCGGGCCATCGACCGGCCCGTCCGCTTCGAATTCATCGACGTGGCCTACCGGGAAGACCCCGACGCGGGCACGGAGGACGGCGGGCTGACGCGGATCCACTATCCCATTCCCGTCGACATCGCCGGGCCAGAGCGTGCTGGTGGTCAAGGACGTGGTCTCCTCGGGGGTCACCGAGCCCTACCTGGAGCAGCAGCTGCGCGACCATGGCGCCCGCGAGGTCCGCTTCGCCGCCCTGGTCGACATGCCGGACGAGCGCAAGACCGCCTTCGACCTCGAGTACTACGCCCTCTCCACCCGCCGCCGGGGCCTCCTCGTGGGCTACGGCCTGAAGCACCACGGGCGGTATGGGAACCTCCCCTACGTCGGAAGGGTGGCGGATGAGGGCGGATGAGGAGCAACGACGCTTGATCTCGGGCGGAATGAGCGACAATATGCGGGGGGAATCGGACCCCGGCCGTCTGGTTGTCACAGGCAAGGGACGTTCCGTCCCGTCGTGACCGACAAGCGAGCGCGATTCTTTCTCCGGGCGCTCCCACATGAGGTAGCCGAGCTTTGAACTCTACTGCTCAAGACCCTGTTTCTCTGGATGGCGATCTTCGTGCGTGGTGATCCTGCTCTGGAACACGTTCCAGGGCGGCAAGACCGTCCAGAAGGAGCTCAACTACTCCGAGTTCCTTGAGCGACGTCCAGCACGGGAGGGTCGCCGAGGTCACCATCCGCGACAAGCAGATCCTCACCGGCAAGTTCCGGCGGCGCAGTTCGCCGAGGGGCCAGGAGTTCAAGACCACGCTCCCGGCCGAGCGATCCGCGATCCTGCTCCGAGCTGCTGAAGAAGCCAACGTCGCGCATCAAGGTCGAGGAGGCCAAGGACAACCCGCTGCTCGCCGTCCTGCTGCACCTGGGCTCCGGTGCTGCTCATCGTCGCGCCTCTGGATCTTCTTCATGCGCCAGATGCAGACCGGCGGCAACAAGGCCCTGTCGTTCGGCAAGAGCAAGGCCAAGCTCCTCAACACCACCGGCAAGAAGGTGACGTTCAAGGACGTCGCCGGCGTCGAGGAGGCCAAGGAGGAGCTCCAGGAGATCGTCGAGTTCCTGAAGGAGCCCCAGAAGTTCCAGAAGCTGGGCGGCCGCATCCCCAAGGGCGTGCTGCTGATGGGCCCTCCGGGCACCGGCAAGACGCTGCTCGCCCGCGCCATCGCCGGCGAGGCCAACGTGCCGTTCTTCTCCATCTCCGGCTCCGACTTCGTCGAGATGTTCGTCGGCGTCGGCGCCTCCCGCGTGCGCGACCTGTTCGAGCAGGGCAAGAAGAACGCCCCCTGCATCATCTTCATCGACGAGATCGACGCCGTCGGCCGCCACCGCGGCGCCGGCCTGGGCGGCGGCCACGACGAGCGCGAGCAGACGCTGAACCAGCTGCTGGTGGAGATGGACGGCTTCGAGTCCAACGAGGGCGTCATCCTGATCGCCGCCACCAACCGCCCCGACGTGCTCGACCCGGCCCTGCTGCGCCCCGGCCGCTTCGACCGCCGCGTGGTGGTCGACCGGCCGGACATCAACGGCCGCCTGGGCATCCTCAAGGTCCACACGCGCAACATCCCGCTCGACGACGACGTCAACCTGCGCGATCATCGCCCGCGGCACCCCGGGCTTCGCCGGCGCCGACCTGTCGAACCTGGTCAACGAGGCCGCCCTGATCGCCGCCCGCCGCAACAAGAAGAAGGTCGACATGGGGGACTTCGAGTTCGCCAAGGACAAGGTCCTGATGGGCGTCGAGCGCAAGACCATGATGCTGACCGACGAGGAGAAGCGGCGTCACCGCCTACCACGAGGCCGGCCACGCCCTGGTCGCCGTCTTCACGCCGGGCGCCGACCCGCTGCACAAGGTGACGATCATCCCGCGCGGCCGGGCCCTCGGCCTCACCATGCAGCTCCCGACCGAGGACAAGTACACCTACAAGAAGCAGTACGTGGAGGCGCAGATCGCCATCCTCATGGGCGGCCGGGTGGCCGAGGAGCTGACCCAGGACGACATCACCACCGGCGCCGGCAACGACATCGAGCGCGCCACCGACATGGCCCGCCGCATGGTCTGCGAGTGGGGCATGTCCGAGCTCGGCCCGCTCTCCTACGGCGCCAAGGACGAGCCGGTCTTCCTGGGCCGCGACTTCGCCCAGCGCGCCGACTACAGCGAGGACACCGCGCATCCGCATCGACCGCGAGGTCAGCCGCATCGTCCAGACCGGCCTACGAGCGGGCCACGCTCGATCCTCACCGCAGAACCGGGCCGTGCTCGACCGCGTGGCCGCACGATCTGCTGGAGCGCGAGACGCTGGACGGCGAGGAGGTCTACCGGCATCATCCGCGAGATGACCGGCCACGAGCCCGCGCCGACCCGCCCGGTGCCGCCCGGCGAAGGGCTGGTCGTCGGCGGGCACGAGGTGCCGGAGGCCGGTGCTCACCCCCGTCGTCGCCCGGGTCAACCCCTCGGCGGAAGAGACCGCCGGCGCGCTGAAGCTCAGACGGCCGATGCTCAGCCGGCCGATGCGGAAGTCGAGCCCGAGGTGGCCGGCAGCCAGCGGCGCTCCGCCCGTGCGGTCCCGGAGCGCCGAGCAGTCGGCGTAGGCCTTCACCGCCCCAGCCCTGGATGGAGACCGCGACCGTACCCGACACCGCCCGCACCTGGACCCTCCGCGCTGCCCGCGCGGACGCTCCCTCGATCTGGGAGGCCGTCCGCGGGTCATGGGCATCCTGAACCTCACCCCCGATTCCTTCAGCGACGGCGGCCTCTGGACCGACCCGGACGCCGGCCGTGGAGCGGGGCCTCGCGCCTGCTCGCCGAGGGCGCCGACCTGCTCGACCTGGGCGCCGAGTCGACCCGGCCCGGCGGCGGCGTCTACGGCGGCGGCGCCCGCACGGTCCCGCCCGAGGAGGAGAGCGGCCCGCCTCCTCCCCGTGCTCGAAGCCCTGCGGCGCGCCACGGACGCACCGCTCTCGGTGGACACCCGCAAGGGCGAGGTGGCCCGCCAGGCCCTGGCGGCCGGCGCCGACCTGATCAACGACGTGAGCGCCCTGGCCGACCCCGCCCTCGGCCAGGCCGTGGCCGCGGCCGGCTGCCCGCTGGTCCTCATGCACAGCCGCGGCGACCTCGCCACCATGCAGAAAGACATCCGCTTCGACGACCTCCTCGGCGAGGTGCGCGCCGAGCTGGCCGAAGCCCTGGCGCGCGCCGAGAGGCCTGGGATCGCCGAGTCGCAGCTCGTGCTCGATCCCGGCCTCGGCTTCGGCAAGACGGCCGAGCAGAACCTCGCCCTCCTCGCCCGGCTGGACGAGCTGCGCCGCCCTGGGCCGGCCCGCTCCTGGTGGGCGCCAGCCGCAAGAGCTTCCTCGCGCACGGCTCGCCCGGCAGAGCGGCTCGGCGGCCGCCTCGCGGCCGTGGCCTGGGCAGCCTGCCAGGTGAGCCTCGCCGCCGGCGGCCTGGGCCGCAGGCCCCGGCCGCCATCCTGCGCGTCCACGACGTGGCCGAGACCGTCCAGTTCCTCGACGTCTGGCAGGCGATCGCCGCCCAGAGCCGAGGGCGGGAAGGCGCGTGAGCCTGGCCCTCGCACCGCTTCCTCGAGATCCTCACCTGGCGCGACGTGGTCGACGTCCTGGTGGTGGCCATCGTCATCTACAACCTGCTGCTGCTGATCCGCGGCACGCGCGCGGTGCAGATGCTCCTCGGCATCGTCTTCGTGGGCGCTGGTCTACTACGCCGCCATCCTGGCCGAGCTGCCCACCCTGCAGCGGATCCTCGAGAACCTGCTGATCGTCCTCCCCTTCGCCATCATCGTCCTCTTCCAGCAGCGAGATCCGGCGCGCGCTCGCCGACTTCGGCCGCAACCCTCTGTGGGGGCTCACCAAGCAGCAGAAGGTCGTGGCCTCCTTCAGCGAGATCGTGCTCGCGGCCACCACCCTCTCGACCCGCCGCGTCGGCGCGCTGATCGTCATCGAGCGCCTCCATGGGCTGCGCAACTACATCGAGAACGGCATCTCGCTCGACGCCGTGGCTCTCCTACGACCTGCTGATCAACATCTTCACGCCGGACACGCCGCTCCACGACGGCGCCGTGATCGTCCAGGACGACCGCATCGCCGCCGCGGCCTGCTTCCTGCCGCTCACGCCCAACCCCGAGCTGTCCAAGGAGTTCGGCACCCGCCACCGCGCCGCCCTCGGCCTCACCGAGGAGACCGACGCCGTGGCCGTGGTGGTCTCGGAGGAGACCGGCATCATCTCCATCGCCTTCGACGGCGAGCTGATCCGCGACCTCGACGGCAACAGCCTGCGCAACACGCTCTACCAGTACCTGGTGACCGACCTCTATCCCCAGGCAGGGAGGGCATGAGCGAGCGCGGGCGCACCTGGGCCCTGCGGCTGCTCGCCCTGGGCATCGCCATCGGCATCTGGTTCAACGCCTCCGTGGAGGACCGGCTGGTCCCCAGCGAGCGGGTGGTGGAAGCGGGCGTCAGCTACAACCGGCCGCGCGGCTTCCTCATCGTCGACTCCGGTGCCGACCGTCAACGTGCGCCTGCGCAGGGGAGCAAGAAGGCCATCCGCCGGCTCAGCCCCTTCCAGGTCAACGTGCAGGTCGAGCTTTCGCAGCGCGCAGGAAGGGTCGGCCAACATCTCCCTCGACGCCGACAACGTCCTGGCGCCGGACGGCCTGGAGGTGGTCTCCATCGAGCCCGCCACCATCCGGGTCGACCTGGAGCGGGAGATCACCCAGCGCGTCCCGGTAACCCCCAAGCTGGTGGGCCGGCCGGCCCTCGGGATGGTCGCCCTGGAAGCCGAAGTCTTCCCCAACCAGGTGCTGGTGAGCGGCCCCGCCTCCCGGGTGGAACGGCTGGCGACCCTCACCACCCCGGCTCTCAGCCTCCAAGGGCGGAGCACGACGCTCGAAGAGACGGTGGCCGTGCTCTCGCCCGATCCGCTGATCCAGATCGTTCAGCCCTCCCGGGTCACGGTCCGCGTCCCCATTCAGCCGCCGCCCGGCGAAAACGAAGAGACCGCAAAGCCAAAGCCCCCTCGAAAGGAAAAACCTTGAGCCCATCGCACCGTCTCTTCGGCACCGACGGCGTCCGCGGACGCTTCGGCGAGCCCCCTCTCGACCGTGCCACGGTCACGGCCCTCGCCGTCCACCTGGCCGCCACCCTGCGCGACCGGGCTCCTCGAGGCAACGGCAAGCCCCCCGGCCCCCTCGGTGGTGCTCGGCGGCGACACCCGCGAAAGCACGCCCGAGATCTGCGGCTGGCTCACCGCCGGGCTGGAAGCCGGAGGGATCGAGGTTCGGTACGCCGGCGTCATCCCCACCCCCGGCGTGGCCTTCCTGGTCCGCGAGCTCGGCGCGGCGGCCGGCGTCGTCGTCTCGGCCAGCCACAACCCCTACCCGGACAACGGCATCAAGCTCCTCGACCCCCAGGGCTCCAAGTGGAGCGACGAGGCCGAGCTGGCCCTGGAGCGCAAGCTGGCCGAACCGGTGGCAGACCCGGTCGCAGCCGTCCTGGAAAGCCGTCCCCTCACCCCCGAGCCCGAGCTGCGCGAGCAGCTACCTCCGCCACCTGGCCTCCACCGTTCCAGGCGGGCGTCCCCTGGAGGGGCTCCGCATCGTGCTCGACGCCGGCAACGGTGCCGCCTCCACCTACGCCGCCGAGCTGTTCGAGCGGCTCGGGGCCGGGGTGACCCTGCTCCACGCGGATCCCAACGGCCGCAACGTCAACGAGGGGTGCGGCTCGACCGCCCCGGCCGAGATGGCCGCCCGCGTCGTCTCCGAGGGCGCCGACCTGGGCGCCGCCTTCGACGGCGACGCCGACCGCTGCATCCTGGCCGACGAGAAGGGGACCGTGCGCGACGGCGACGCCATCCTCTACCTTTGGGCCACCTGCCTCCACCGGAGCGGCCGCCTCGAGCCCGCGAAGATCGTGGCGACCTCCATGAGCAACCTCGGCCTGGAAAGAGCGCTGGCGGCGGAGGGGATCGGCGTCGTCCGCTGCAACGTGGGCGACCGCTACGTCGTCGAGGCCATGCGGCGGGACGGCATCCTCCTCGGCGGCGAGCAGTCCGGCCACATCATCCAGAGTGCCCTCGCGAGCACCGGCGACGGCCTCCTGACCGCCCTCCAGATGGCCTGGCTCGTCCACCAGGACGGCCGCCCCCTCTCCGAGATGCTCGCCCCCTTGAGGCGCTACCCCCAGATCCTCCTCAACGTCCGGGTCGCGCAGAAAGGTGGACTTCCAGGCCCTCCCCCACGTCACCGAGACCGCCCGCTCCGTCGAAAACCGCCTCGGGGAAGACGGCCGCCTCGTCCTGCGCTACAGCGGCACCGAGCCCCTCGCCCGCATCATGATCGAAGGCCCCGAGCAGGGGATGATCGACGCGATGGCCGAGGAGCTGGCGGTGACGATTCGCGGGGAGCTGGGGGCGGGGTAGGCGCTCTTCGGCCTTTCCCTGCACCCAGGATTGCACCTATCGCCTCGCCGCGAGCCCGGAGGGCGTCCTACTCCTAGCCCAGGGTGCAACCCTGGGTTGGAGACGTCTCGATATCGGATTTTTGGCGGCGGTTGGTGATGCAGGCTCCCGATCCGCCCCAGATCGTCCTGCCCCTCCACCCAGGGTTGCACCCTGGGCTAGGAGTAGGACGCCCTCCGGGCTCGCGGCGAGGCTCAACAAGGGGAGGGGCGCGATTCTCCCTACATGTGACGAATTCTCCCAGGTCGTCCTCTCAATCTTGTTTCCGATTGCCGTGCCGAAAAGAGCCTTTACCCCCTTCGTTTGTAGCTTGAGATCCGACAATTTTCCTTCATCTGGAGATGTCGAGGGAACCTTACATTCCTTCTCTTCCATTTCCGTGCAAACACTTTGTTGACCTTGGCGAACAAGAGATGAATCCTATGCACGCTGATCGCCGGAACGGACAAGGCCTGAAGGAATCGTCGCGGATGTCGCGGCGGGCTCAGGCGGCCGGGTTCGGCGGAGCGCTTACAAAAAGGAGATGTCTCATGGCAAGAGAAACGACGTACTCGGGGAAGCTGGGGGCGCTGAAACGGTTCACCAAGGTGGTGGCCATCAACGCCGCGGAGCTGCCCCACCTGGAGGGTGCCCGCGTTCGATTGGAGGGAATGGTGGAAGAGGCGCAGGAGATCGCCAGCCAACAGGCCGCCCTCATCGCCAGCAAGCAGGAGGCCTCGAAGCGGCTGAAGACGCTGCTCAACGAGGCGGAGCGGCTGGCGAGCGGAATCCGCAAGATCCTCACGGAACACTACGGCCTTCGCTCCGAGAAGCTCGCGGAGTTCGGGCTGCAGCCGTTCCGCGGCAAGAAGGTCCGGGCGGCGACCACCCCTGAAACGCCGGAGCCGCCAGCAACGCCGACGGCTCCGATCACCACCCAGCTGTAAACCTCTACGGCTTCTTCGGGGGGAGCGTGTGCGGCACGCTCCCCCCTTTTTTTATCCTACCAGATCCCCCACCCCACAACACGCCGGATACTTTTGCGACGGCGCGGGGAGTTTTCCCCAGCGCGCCGGGAAACTCCTCAGGCCGTCGCAAAAGACGGCGGCGCGTTTTCGTTTACGCCGGCACGCCGCAATTTTCCCCGGAGCATTGGAGACTTCCCCACGCCGTTTTCGTTTACGGCGGGGCGTTGGCGTTTTCCCCAGGGCGTCGCAAAGCTCCCCGGCGCGTCGCAAAAGACGGCGAGGCGCCGCAAGACGCGGCGGGCCGCCGGAATCTGCCCAGCGCGTCGGAAAACTCCCCGGGGCGATTTCCTTTACGGCAGCTCGCCGCAAAACTCCCCAAGGCGTTGGAAAACTCCGCGAGCCGTCGCAAAAGACGGCGGCCCGTCGCACTTTACGGCGGGCCGCCGAGTTTTCCCCAAGCCGTTGGAAAACTCCCCAGGGGGATTTCTCAGAAGGCGCAGGGAGCTGAAACCCCAGGGACCCTACGCCGCAGCCCCGATCTCGCGAATCCACCGCGCAAACAGCGGCACCGGTGCCGGGGCAGAGACTTTGGAGTGAGGGGGGCGATCCCTGATAAAATGACTTTCATGGCACCCAAGACGCCGCCGTTCGCCGGGGCCGGTCTGCCTTTTTCCGGCTTTCTCGAACGGACGGGCAAGACCGCGAGCCTGGGAGACCACCGGTTTCTCGCCCGGAACTTCCTGCTCGACGAAGGCACGGTGGAGACCCGGCTGGATTCCTACGCCCGCGCGGGTGCCGCCGCGGATCACGCGGACGTCTCCGCCTGGGCCGGCCGGCACGAGGACTATCTGAAGCGCTTCGTCTTCCTCGACCAGCCGGCGGGCGGCGCACCGGAAACGGTGAATCCCGCCCACCCTTCCTGTCCGGAGACCTTCCGCCATCCGGAGGCCTTCCGGTCTCTAGGGCTCGCCCATCCCGGCCTGGACCTTGTGCGGGTCGTCTCCGTCCGCGGCATAGTTCGCAAGCTGCCCGGTTTGGCAACAGAGGCCGAGCTGCTCGCCTGGGCGCACGAAGCGCTGGTGACGAAGGACCCGGAGCAGCTTCCGCCTGGCAGAACCTGGAGGCGGCCCTGGCGGAGTGGCACCCGCGGCTGGACCTGCGGCCCGTCTTCGCGGGATTCTGGCAAGAACAGAAGGACCTCCTGGAAGGCGGCCCTCCCGACTGGGCCGACGTGCTGCGGGATCGCCTCGGGCTCCTCCACCTGTCTCCCCGCCGGCCCGGCCAGGAGCTGCCGATCTTCGTGTTCCGCTATCCGATCCACCGGATTCCGCGGCGGCTCGGGCTCCGCGACGAACGGGTCCTCGCGGTTCCCACGGTCCTCGACGGCCAGCTCTCGGAAGCGTTCTGCCCGGCGCCGATGGAGGACGCCTACGGCCGCGTCGTGGACTTGGCGGCCTCCTACCGCGAACCGTCGCGCGAGGTGCTCCATCCGTTCTTCCCCGCCGAGCTGAAGCTCCTCGCCCGGGTGGGTGTGATCCGCCGGGCGCCGGCCAAGCCTGTGGAGGAAGCACGCGCAGCGCATCTGCTCGCCATCCGGGTGATGTCGAGCCGGGACGACTACGCCGCCGCGACGGACGGGGACCTCGCATGAGCCGCCTGGACGACCTGTTCGCGCCGCAGCCGGTCCCCGAGTGGCTCCGGTTCTTCGAAGCCGAGCCGGAGCGGGCGGTCGACGCGCTCCTCTGGCGGCGCTTCTATTTCGGCCCACTGAACGTCGAAGAGCCCGAGGAGCTGCTGATCGACTGGGCACTCTGGATGTCCGCGGATGAAGAGCTTCTCGGGACGCTCGACGGGGCACTCGCTCTCTGGGTGGAGCACACCTGGGGCGAGCACCCGGGAGCGGGTGACGCGGGAGGCGGCGCGAGGCGATTGGCCGATGCATGGTCGGCGCTGGCGCACGTCGTCAAGAACGTCGACGGCCTGCCCAGAACGGTCGAGGCCCTCCAGGGGGTCTTCGAGGAGAAGGACGAGTACCTCGGCGCCCTGTCGGTCAGCCCGTCCCAGGACCCTCTGGGCCGCTATCTCGACGCCCTCGCGGCGCACCAGCAGGACCGCTCACTCGCTCCCTTCTGGTGGCGGCTCTGCGACCTGGGGGAAGACACACGTTTCTACCACGCCTCCTACGCGATGGCCGGCCTGATCGGTCTCCCTCCCCTGGAGGAGGAGGCGGGAGGTTTTCGCGAGGAAGTCGCCCGCGGCGCGGTGGCCCTGGCACGAGCGTTCGATCGCTTGGTGGAGCGCGGTGTCCTCCCCGAGAAGCGGGCGGAATCTGCACTGCGGTCGATCGTCCGCCTCGCCATGGCCCGGTTTCCCTTTCCGGAGCCCTGGGGGCAGGTGTTCGCGCGAGCAGCGCCGCGAACCGGTGAGCGCAGCATTCGGTGGCTCGACAAGCTGCTGCCAGGCCGCCTGGAGGTGAGGCAAGAGGAGAAGGCGCCGCCGGAGACCAGACGCTTCGACCACGCCGGTTGGAAGGACCGCGCCCGGCGGATCGCCGGAGAGCTGCGAAGGAACAGACCCGCAGCTCTCCAAGCTGCCGAGGAGCTCCTCGCGGAAGAGGAACGATTCGCGGAGGTGTCAGGCGATAGCTACAGTCTCGTCCGCTCTCTGTGCACCTTCGCAAGCGCCTCTCGCCAAACCCTGCCGCGCCAAGCGGTTCAGTGGGCTGACACGGCACGCCGGTGGGAACCCTGGGATGCCTACTCCTGGACCACCTTGGTGAAGGCACTCGCGGAGTGGAAGGGCGCCGAAGCGGCCCTTACTCTCGCCTGGGCGTCGGTCGAGCGATTTCCCGAGAACGCGACGGCGCGAACCGGTCTGGCGGAGGTGTTGAAGGCTGCCGGTCGCCTAGAGGAGGCCGAACAGGTCTATCGGGAAGCGGGGGACAGGTTCCCAGACGATGCCCACGCGCTAACCGGTCTGGCGGAGGTGTTAAAGGCCGCCGGTTGCCTGGAGGAGGCCGAGCAGGTCTATCGGGAGGCGGTGGACAGGTTCCCAGACGATGAGGTGGCGCGAAACGGTCTGGCGGAGGTATTGAAGGCTACGGATCGCCTGGAGGAGGCCGAGCAGGTCTATCGGGAGACGGTGGACAGGTTCCCAGACGATGAGGTGGCGCGAAACGGTCTGGCGGAGGTGTTGAAGGCCGCCGATCGCCTGGAGGAGGCCGAACTGGTCTATCGGGAGGCGGTGGACAGGTTCCCAGACAATGCCTACGCGCGAACCGGTCTGGCGGAGGTGTTGAAGGCCGCAGATCGCCTGGAAGAGGCCGAGCTGGTCTATCGGGAGGCGGTGGACAGGTTCCCAGACAACGTGGTGGCGCGAAACGGTCTGGCGGCGGTTCTGCGCCTGCGGGGGCCGGCTTTTCTGGACGAGGCGCTCAATCTGGTGGACGGTGTCCTGAAGAGGCAGCCAGGAAGAAAAGAAACTCTCGCCGAGAAGGCCCGCATCCTCGAAAGCATGGGGCGGTTCGAAGAGGCCGCCGAAGCCTATGCCCAGGGGCACCAGGAATCGCAGGAAGCAGAGACCTCCACAAGAGAGAGCACCTCGCGAGATGGCACAGAGGCTTCGGCCCAGACGAGGATCGCAGGAACTACTGGGGCAGTGACGGCCCCTAATCACGTCCCCCGCGATGCCTACCCCCTGGAACCGAGCCTGCCCTCGGAGGTCCGCGAGACCCCCACAGCCTATGGGCTGCCGATCCGCAGGAACCGTCAGGACCGGGCGCGGTGGACCAGCGAGGCGCGTTTTTACCGGCGATGGGCGCGCATCGGAGGTGGAACCGGCCCGGCTAGGCTGCCGGAGGCGCTCCGGGACCGCGCCGACGGGCTGCTGCACCAGGTTCTCTCGCTATGGCCCCAGGATGCGAAGGCGCTCGCGGAAAGAGCGCTCCTCCGGCTCGATGCCGGTCGATGGAGCGAAGCCAGGGCCCTGATCCTCTCGGCGCTCGACATCTTGCCTGCGACACCGGCACTCCTCGCCAGCCTGGCCCGCGTGGAACGGGAGGAGGCCCGCGCCGAAAAGAAGACTTTACGCGAAGCGCAGGCGGCGGTTCTGGATCCCTCCCTCCGCCTGCGGGCGCTCAACCCTGCATTCCAGCCCCTCGCCCACTTGCAAAAAGGGAGAGCCTTCCTGGCTCTCACGGATGGAATGGACCGCCTCCATGGGGCGGCCAAGGAGCTGACGCACCTGCGGCAATGGATCCGGCCGTTCCTCGGGCGCACCGAAGACAGGTTCGAGAAGTGGTGGGGTGGCCGCATCGAAGAGAGGGTCTTCTTTCAGATCGGCCCCGAGCCTGAAGTGCAAACCACGGAAGTCGAGACCGTTACGGCGATCCTGGCCGAGAGATCCGCCGAGATCGACCTTCTGGAAGAGGACTTCTGGGGAAGGCTGAGCGCCGGACCAGCGCCTGTGATCGCATTGTGAACGGCCGGTTTGAGGACTGTACCGAGACCGTTTCCTCGACAACGGGTCCCCACCAAGGTTAACCCAGGTTAACCCTGAGCAGCAGTAGAACGGCCCTCCGGGCTCGCAACGAGGCTCAAACAAGGGAAGGGCGCGGGTAGATCGACCGCGCCCTCCTCGTGTAATTTCTCAGAAGGCGCAGAAGCAGCAGCGGTTGGAGCAGACCGTGAAGTAGGCGGTGCCGGGGGGAACCGTGGCGGCGCAGTAGCTGTAGCACTGGCTGCGGTTACTGCAGACGAGGCTGCCGGGGCAGTACGCGGGGCAGAGGGTGGTCACGCCGTCGCAGGTGACGGAGCCGTGGTTGTTGGGCGAGGCCGAGCAGGTACTGCTGCCGGAGCAGCTTACCGAGCTGCCGTTGGAACAAACCTGCGAGACCGTACAGGCGGCTTGCGCCTTGCCGACCATGAAGACCAGGACCAGCGTGAAGACCAGAAACAACGCTCTCGTCAATCGCATGACCTCTCCTCCTGTCTTTGCAGGCAGACTCGCCCGCGGGATCAAAGAAACGAAGCTTTCGCAGCTGCGAATTTTCGTCCCGCTTGCGTTGGCTGTCAAGGGAAGAGAGGGATCAAGGAAGGGCTACACAGTGCCCATGGCCGCCAGCATCTCCTTGACGGCGGCCTCCATGCCCACGATCACGGCGCGGGCGATGATGGAGTGGCCGATGTTCAGCTCTTCCATTCCTGGGATGGCCGCGATCGGGCCGGCGTTGCCGGTGGCAAGGCCGTGGCCGGCATAGGCGTGGAAGCCGGCCGCCCTTCCCTGCTCCACCGCCTCGGCGATCTGCCGCAGCTCGGCCTCCCGGGCTTCCGGCTCCTCGGCCCGGGTGTAGGCGTCGGTGTTGATCTCGAAGCCCGTCACGCCACGCCCGGCGAGGTCCGTGAGGGCCTGGATCTGGCGCAGGTCCGGGTCGATGAAGAGGGAGACCGCGACGCCCTCGGCCGTCAAGCGCTCGGCGAGCTCGCCGATACGCCGGCCGTAGAGGAGGAGGTTGAGACCGCCCTCGGTGGTGACCTCCTCGGGGCGCTCGGGCACCAGGGTGACCTGGTGGGGCTTGACGCGCAGGGCGACCTTCACCATGTCCTCGGCGGTCGACATCTCCAGGTTGAGCTTCCCCTGGACGCTCGCGCGCAGCCGCTCGACGTCGGAGTCCTGGACGTGGCGGCGGTCCACCCGCAGGTGGACGGTGATGCCCGACGCCCCGGCGGCCTCGGCGATGCGCGCCGCCTCCACGGGGTCGGGATACTGGGTCTTGCGGGCCTGCCGCAGGGTGGCGACGTGATCGACGTTGACGGAGAGCTTCGTGGCCGTCGTTCCACTGCCGGACTGCCGGGACTTCGACATCAGCGTTCAATCTCCATTTCGGCGCGGGTGGTGTCCTCCGGCTCGCGGCTGATCAGCACCGTTCCATGAATCGGGAAAAGCGTGCGGTGGGTCCGCTCGCCGAATACACAGTTGATCTCGTAGTAGCCGTCCGGACTGATCTGGAGCAGCACGCCCTTGCCGCCCTTGACTCCCAGGGTCTCGTTGTGGATCAGCACCTCGGTGTGAGCCTCCATCATCCCTCCTCAATCCTCCTGGATGTAGCCGTCATCCTTGTACTCCTTCAGCTTGCGTTGCAGCGTCCGCAGGCCGATCCCCAGCAGGTCCGCGGCCTTGGCGCGGTGGCCGCCGGTACGGTCCAGGGTCTCCAGGATCGCCTGGCGCTCGATGTCGGCCATGGTGCGCAGCGCTCCGGCGGCGCTGGGCGCGGCGGCGCCCGCCGCCGTGGCCGAGGAGTCCCGCACCTCGATGGGCAACTCCGCCGGGGTGATCTCGTCGCCCTGGCTGAAGACCACGGCCGACTCCATGACGTTCCGGAGCTGCCGTACGTTGCCCGGCCAGTGGAAGCGGGAGAGCACCTCCAGGGCGCCGGTGCCCAGCCGTTTGGTCGGCTTGCCGTGCTCCTGGCAGAACAGAGCCAGGAAGTGGTCGGCGAGCTGTGGAATGTCCTCCGGCCGCTCCCGCAGGGGCGGAATGCGCAGGGTCACCACCTTCAGCCGGTAGTACAGGTCTTCACGGAAGCGCCCCTCGGCGACCTCCTTCTCGAGGTCGCGGTTGGTGGCCGCGACGAGGCGGAAGTCCACGGAGATGAGGTCGCTGCCGCCCACGCGCATGACCTGGCGCTCTTCGAGGACGCGCAGGAGCTTCACCTGGAGCTCCGGGTAGAGCTCGCTGATCTCGTCCAGGAACAGGGTGCCCTTGTGGGCGAGCTCGAACTTGCCGATCTTGCGCGTGACGGCGCCGGTGAAGGCGCCCCGCTCGTGGCCGAACAGCTCGCTCTCCAGAATGTCGGGGGGGATGGCGCCGCAGTTGATGGCCAGGAAGCGCTCGTTGCGCCGGGGGCTCGCCCGGTGGACGGCGTTGGCCACCAGCTCCTTGCCCGTGCCGCTCTCGCCGATGATGAGGACGCTGGAGCGCGTGGGCGCCACCAGCCGCATCTGCTCGAACAGGCGCTCCATGGGCTCGGAGCGGCCGATGATGCTCTCGAAGCCGTAGCGCTTGTCGAGCATCTCGCGAAGCGTCGAGACCTCCTCCTTGAGCTGCTGCTTTTCGATCAGGTTCATCACCCGCTTGCGCAGCTCATAGAGGTCGACGGGCTTGGTCAGATAGTCGTCCGCGCCGACCCGCATGGCTTCGACGGCCGACTCGATGGAGCCGTAGGCCGTCACCAGCATGATGGCGAGGTCGATCTTTCTCTCCCGGACCTCGTTCAGGAAGCCGAGGCCGTCCATGCCGGGCATCCGCAGATCGCAGACGGCCAGCCGGGCGTTGTCGTTCTCGTCCAGGAACTCCAGGGCTTTGCGGGCGTCGTCGAACGTACGGACGGCAAGCCCCGCCTTTTCGAGGGCGATGGCCATCGATTCGCGGGAGCCGGTTTCATCGTCAATCACCAGGATCAGGGGCTTCTCAGGCATGCGCGGCCATTCTGGCACATTGCAGGGTAAGGGTCGAGGAAAAGCCCGTGAATCCAGTAGCTCCGTCAATGCGGGGGCCGCCCCCGGGTTCACACCCGGGGCTATGAGTCTGCCGCCCTCCGGGCTCAGAAGCGAAGAAAGAGCTTCCTACTCTTTTGGGCGGGTCTCAGCTCTCCTGGATCCGCCCCCTTTTTTCTCCCTCCGGCCGATCAATCGTCGAGCTTCACTCCGCCGCCGGAGCTTGCGGCGTCGAAGTCTTCGAGCTTGCCGTCCACGAACTTCAGGGTTTTGGGCGCCGCCCCGCCGGGACCGCCGGACTGGAACCCCCAAAAGCCCATCTTGAGCCCCTTGCTCTGGCGGAGGGTCCAGACCTCGACCTTCTTGCCGTTCTCCTCCATCTCCTTGGAGCTTTCGGGGCTGCCGGTCACGTAGAAGACCTGCCGCTTGGACATCCCCTTCAGAAGCTGCCGGTCGGCGATGGCCTTCTTCACCTCGGGGGCCCAGTCCGTGTGCCCGTCCTGAAGGGGGACGCGGGAGAACGCCAGGTCGAAAGCCTTCTTGAAGTCGCCCACGCTGTTGATGCGGATGAACTTGATGACGGTGTCGTTGCCGTCGGTCCGCCCCACGCCTTCGAATTCGATCTCGACCGTGTCCTCGTCCCAATCGGCCTCGTCGAACCGCAGGGTGTCGTTGGGCACGATCCCCCAGTACGTGCTCTGCGCGTGGTACCAGCCCGCCGAGACGGAGCTCTCGTTGTCGGTGTTCACGCCGTCGGGCGAGACCTCGACGAGGGGATACATGTACGTGCCCACGGGATGCCTTCCCGTTCCACAGGGGATGTCGATCCGCGTGTAGAGTGTGCCGGAGAGCATGCCCTCGGCCTCCTTGCGATCCGCCTTGTTGAGATCCGCATACAGCGCGGAGCTCCACAGCAGGCCCCCGGCAAGAGTCAGTGCCACCGCCTGTTTCATCGTCTCCTCCCTCTTGGAAAATTTCCTTATTCATAGGTCAACGCGAGATCCGGCGGCGGAAGGGAGCAGGACCGGGGCAAGCTGTCATAGACTCGCGTTCCCAGAAGAATGACTCTCCCCTTCAACACCCAAGACTCCGCCACGACCCTGGAAGGGGTCCTGGAGCGCATCGTCTTCGCCAACGAGGAGAACGCCTGGAGCGTGGTGCGGGTCGCCGTCGCGGGCCAGCGCGACACGGTGACGGCGGTCGGCAACCTGCTGGGGGTGCAGCCCGGGGAGAACCTGCGGCTCTCCGGAACCTGGATCAACGATCCCAAGTACGGCAAGCAGTTCAAGGTGGCCTCCTACGCCACGGTGGCGCCGGCCACGGTCATGGGGATCGAGAAATACCTGGGCTCGGGGCTGATCCGGGGGATCGGCAAGGTGATGGCCTCGCGGCTGGTGGCGGCGTTCGGGCTGGAGACGCTCGACGTCATCGAGGGGCGGCCGGAGCGGCTGACCGAAGTGGAGGGGATCGGCCCCAAGCGCAGCCGCGACATTCTGAACGCCTGGGCCGAGCAGAGGGAGATCAAGGACGTCATGGTCTTCCTCCAGTCGCACGGCGTCTCCACCCACTACGCGATCAAGATCTACAAGGCCTACGGCTCTCACGCCAACCAGCTGGTCAAGGAGAACCCCTACCGGCTGGCCGCGGACATCCACGGCATCGGCTTCAAGACGGCGGACAGCATTGCCTCAGCCCTCGGGATTCCGCCCGACGCGCCGCAGCGCATCGAGGCCGGCGTGCTCTACCTGCTGGGCCAGGGGGCGGACCGGGGGCATCTCTACCTGCCGCGTAAAGCGCTCCTCGAGGAGGGCGAGAAGCTGCTCGAAGTGCCGGCCCCCCGGGTGGACGAGGCCATCACCGCCCAGGCGGAGATCGAGCAGGTGGTCCTCGAGGCCCTGGCCGACTCCAAGGAGCCCGCGGACACGGCGGTCTTCCTGAAATCGCTCCACGCGGCCGAGTCCGGGGTGGCGGCGCGGGTGAAGGCCCTGCTCGTGCAGCCGCCGCTCCCCCTGGAGATCGACGTCGACCGCGCCCTCGACTGGTTCGAGAAGCAGGAGCGGATCGAGCTCGCCCGCGAGCAGCGGCAGGCCATCCGCTCCGGGCTCACCCGCAAGATGCTCGTCATCACGGGCGGCCCGGGCACGGGCAAGACCACGCTCGTGCGCGGCATCGTGAAGATCCTGGACAAGAAGCGCCAGAAGGTGCTGCTGGCGGCGCCCACGGGGCGCGCGGCCAAGCGCCTCGCCGAGGCCACGGGCGCCGAGGCCACCACCCTCCACCGGCTGCTGGAGTTCAATCCCAAGACCCGGCAGTTCGACCGCAACCGCGACCACCCGCTCTCCTGCGACCTGCTGATCGTGGACGAGGCCTCCATGCTGGACGCCGTGCTCGCCCACCACGTGCTGAAGGCGGTGCCGGACCACGGCCGCCTCGTGCTCGTGGGCGACGTGGACCAGCTCCCCTCGGTCGGGCCCGGCCGGGTGCTCGCCGACGTCATCCGCTCCGGCGCCGTGGAGGTGGTGCGCCTCAACGAGATCTTCCGCCAGGCCCAGCGCAGCCTCATCGTGGTCAACGCCCACCGGGTGAACCAGGGGATGATGCCGATCCTCGAATCCGTGGACAGCGACGGCGACTTCTTCTTCCTGGAGCGCAAGGAGCAGGAGTCGATCGTGGACACCATCGCCGAGCTGGTCGGCCGGCGTATCCCGGGCCGCTTCGGCTTCAATCCCGTCGACCAGATCCAGGTGCTCACCCCCATGAACCGGGGGCTCCTGGGCACGGACAACCTGAACACCGTCCTGCGCGAGCTGCTGAACCCGGAGGGGGTCTCGATCACCCGCGGCGGCCAGACCCTACGGGTGGGCGACAAGGTGATGCAGGTGCGGAACAACTACGACCTCGAAGTCTTCAACGGCGACCTCGGCCGCATCACCGCCATCGACGAGGTGGACCAGCTGGTGACCGTCACCTCGGACGGGCGCGAGGTGGTCTACGACTACGGCTCCATCGACGAGCTCGTCCTCGCCTACGCCTGCTCCATCCACAAGTCCCAGGGGAGCGAATACCCCTGCGTGGTGATCCCCCTCCACACCACGCACTACGTGATGCTGCAGAGGAACCTCCTCTACACGGCGCTGACACGGGCGAGAAAGCTCGCCATCCTGGTGGGCGAGGAAAAGGCCTTGAGGATCGCGATCGGAAACCGGCGGGTGCGGGCGCGGTATACGCGGCTGGCGGAACGGCTGGCGGGGTGAGCCCTCACCTCCCCGGCCCTCCTCTCCCGCCCCCCTCCCTCCCGCCCTCACCGGGAGAGGAGGGAGAACGGCGAAGAAGGGCCCCTATTTGTCATCCTGAGCGCAGCGAAGGATGACAAAGCGTTCCTTTCCCCCTCTCTCCCTGGCCGGGTGGCTGGAGGGCCGGGAGAGAGGGGTCAGGGGAGTGAGGGCCTAGGCCCTTCCGGACTCCTCCGTTCTCTGATATGCTCCGTTTGAGTATATCAATCCAACAACCCACAGGAGAACACGGATGGCCCAGATCCGCCGGTATCCTTTCCTTTCCCACTTGCGCGCCGAGACCAATCAGTACATCCTCCACTACCGGCGCGGCCGGCTGGTGCGTAGCGGCGCCGGCCTGGCGTACTGGTTCAACCCCATGACGTCGGCGATCGCCCAGGTGCCGGTCGAGGACATCGAGTCCACCTTCGTCTTCCACGAGCTGTCGTTGGACTTCCAGGAGATCAACGTCCAGTTCACTCTCCGCTACCGCTGCGCCGAGCCGGAGAAGGCGGCGGCGCGGGTGAGCTTCGCCATTTCGCTCACCACGGGAGTCTGGCTGGAAGAGCCTCTCGAGCGCCTGGCGAGCCTCTGGGGCCAGCGCGCCCAACAGCCGGCCCGCGCCTACATCCAGACGGTGACGATGGTCGAAGCCGTGCAGTCCGGTGCGCAGGTCATCCAGACCGCCATGGAGCAGACCCTGCGTTCCGACTCCGAAATCCAGGCGGGCGGCCTCACACTGGTCAGCCTGGTGGTTCTGCGGGTGGCCCCCACGGCGGACATGGAGAAGGCGCTGCAGACGCCCACCCGCGAAGCGGTGCAGCAGAAGGCAGACGAGGCCACGTTCTCGCGCCGGGCGCTGGCGGTCGAGAAAGAGCGGGCGATCAAGGAGAACGAGCTGGCCACCGAGATCGAGCTGGCGCGGCGCCAGGAGACGCTGATCCGCCAGCAGGGCGCCAACCGCCTCGAAGAGGTGCGCCAGGAGGCCGGAGCGGAAAAAGAGAAGGTCGAGGCCGAGGTGCAGCGCAAGCTCGTGGGGGCCGAGGGCGGCGCGCAGGAAACGCGCATCCGCTCGGAAGCGGAGAGCGAGGCCCGGCGCGTGCTCGGCCAGGTCGACGCCGAAAACGAGGCCCTTCATCTCGCCGCTTGGCGCGACCTCCGCACCTCGGTCGTGCTCGGGCTGGCCCTCCGTGACTTCGCCGGCAAGATCCAGACGATCGAGCACCTGAACCTGACCCCCGACCTCCTCAGCGAAACCGTCCAGCGGTTCGTGCGGGAGAGCCCGGGAAATGACCCAAGACCTCCAACTCCCCCGCGTCGTCCTGGTGACGCGGAAAACGCCGCTCGAGCTCCTCCTCGAGCGGCACGGGACGATCGGCCAGGTCCGCTTCTACCTGGAGTCGCGCGGGCAGGAGGTGTCCGGCTACCAGGAAGGGCACGAGAGCTTCCTCGACGGCTTCGCCCAGGTCCAGCGCGCCATTCCTCCCGAACAGCGCCGGGTGCGGGTGGACCGCCAGGGCCTCGACCGTTTCCTCTTCGCGCCCGACGACCTGGTGATCATCGTCGGCCAGGACGGCCTGGTGCCCAACGCGGCCAAGTACCTCAAGGGGCAGCTCGCCATCGGCGTCAACCCGGATCCCGGGCGGTACGACGGCGTGCTCTGCCAGCACCCGCCCGGCGCCGTGGCGGACCTCCTCGCCTGGGCGGCGGAGAGGCGCCGTGACGAGGAGTTTCACGTCGAGCACCGGATCATGGCCCTGGCCACGAGGGAGGACGGCCAGCGGCTCCTGGCCCTGAACGAGATCTTCATCGGGCATCAGACCCATCAATCCGCCCGCTACCGGCTCCAGGCCGGGATCATCGAAGAACGGCATTCGTCGTCGGGCCTGATCTGCTCGACCGGCACGGGCAGCACGGGCTGGGCGCGCTCGTTCAGCGAGCAGGTGGGGCTGGCACCGCGCCTTCCGGTTCCCGAGGAACGGCGGCTCTTCTGGTTCGTGCGGGAGCCCTTTCCCTCGGTCTCCACCCAGACCGGGCTCCGCCACGGGGATCTGTCTACCGGCGAGCGGCTCACCCTCGTTTCGGAGATGGGCGAAGGGGGCGTGATCTTCGCCGACGGCATCGAGTCCGACCGCCTGGAGTTCCTGACCGGCCAGCGGGTGACGGTGGGGATGGCCGCCGACACCTTCAATCTCGTGGTCCGAGGACGACAAAGCCCCTCTCCCTGAGGAGAGGGGCTGGTGAGGCCGCACGAACCAGGCAGCCGGCCCTACCTCGGCTCCGTGCCCTCCGGAGGCGGCGGATAGGTCCCCGCTGTCCCCGGATACGGCTCCGGCTCCTCCCATCCGGATCCACCCATCGGATCAGCCAGCGGCAGCGAATCCACGGGCGCTGCGCCCGCCGAGGACGCCGCGGGCTGCCCATACGGGTCCGGCGTGTAGGGCGCGGGCGGCGGCGGTACCGTCACCGGCGGTCCCTGGCGGGGCCAGTACCCCGGCGAGGTGCCGAAGCGGGAGAGGACCACGGCGCCGAAGCCCACGATCCAGGCGGTGGCCTGGGTGAAGAAGCCGAAGAGGCCGACCATGAAGGCGAAGAAGCCCATCCAGGGAATCATGTCCAAGATGCTCGACAGCACGGACCAGGCCTGGATGACCAGCACGCCCACCAGGGCCGCGGCGTACGGGCCGCCGAAGCTCCGGTTGAAGCGGATCTCCAGCCAGCGCCCCAGCCGGTAGGCCACCGTGGCGTACCCCAGGAAGCCCAGCAGCACCAGGTACAGAAGCAGGAACGGATAGAGCAGGAACAGGGCGCAGCCCACGATGGTGATGGCGAGCAGCACCGTCACCACGAGGAGCAGGGGCCAGAAGAACACGGCGCTCGCGAGCCCCGTCAAGGCCGACGGCCAGGGCTGGGCCGTGAGCTGGCGCTCCACCCGCTCCAGGGGAACCCGCGCCACCAGCAGGACGAGGCAGGTCATGAGCCCCATGAAGATGAGCCAGGTGATGCTTCCCATGACGTCCGAGACGCCGCCCCGGAACGACCAGGGCTCCCAGTCGTCGTCCCACCGGAAACTGCTGCCGCGGTTCCAGGGCAGGAACGACACCTCGGAGGGGCTCCCTTCGATGCGGGAACCGGGCTCGCGGTGAATGCGGCCGCCCACGCTGGTGACGTTCCCCTCCACCACCGCGTGGGGACCGAGGTAGACACCACCGCCCACGGCCACGACCTCGCCTCCCACCCGCCCCTGAATGCGGGCGGGGCCGCCGATGGCCACCACGTCCCGCGAGACCTCGCCGTCCACGGTGGCCGAGCCGCCCACGGCGATGGCCTCTTCGGCGATCTCGTCCTTGGTCACGTGAACGCTGCCGCCCACGTTCACCCGGCTGCCGGAGTTGTGGCGGCCGGAGGTGTCCGCCTTCTCCTCTTCCGCGGGCTCGGCGGCGGGGATCTCGGTGTCCGAGGTTTCCTCAGCCGCGTCTACATCGGTCGTGGCGGCGTCCGGGGTGACCTCTTCGACGGCGGGCTCCTCCGGAACGTCGGGTGCGGGCGGCGCGGATGGCGCGGGGATTGGCTCCGGCGCCACCACGGTGTTGGAAACGCCGCTGTCGTCCAGGCCGAAGATCTGGCGCTGGCCGGCGGCGGAGAGCCCCTGGAGGCGGAGGACCGCGTCGGCGTCCTCGCCCAGCCAGTCGCGTAGCGTGCGGGTGCTCACCCGCTCGCCGTTGACCGCCACCTGGCCGCCGGTCAGCTCGAGGGTGCGGATGCCGGCGCGGGCCTTTCTGGGCTTGAGCACGATGCCGCCGGAAACCGGCAGCACCTCGTAGCGGCTTTCGAGAGTACGGCGCAGCTCCGAGCGCTCCTCGGCGGAAGCCGGGGGGTTGGCGGCGGACTGCGGCGCGGGCGCGGCGTGCGTGGCGACCGGCGCCAGGGCAACGAGAACGAGAAGGATCGCCGCGATCGCGGGAACACCGCGCAGGGCTCTCTTCCCGAGAGGGAACATCGTCAATAATCCTTCAGGTACGCCTTCAGGTGCGGTCCACATAGGTCCAGCTCCTCTCACCAGTGATTTGGTCCCGGAGAAAACGAAAGGCCAGGCTGGAAACGAGCACGCAGACCAGGAGGCCCGCCATGACCTGCGGCGCGGTCAACGCCCCGGTCAAGGCCCCGCCGATGCTGCTCAGCACGTCCCACACCCGGAGCGCCGAGGCCAGGCCATCCGTGGCCACGGTCAACGCCCGCACCCCGCCCTGCACCAGGCCGCCGAAGCTCCACAGGCCCGCCAGGAAGCGCAGGACCGGGGGAAGCCAGAGCGCGCCAAACGCCACGGACACCAGTCCGAGGGCCACCACCAGCCGCGCCGTCCAGGAGGCGAAAAAGTCCCGTTGGGGAGCGGTCTGGAAACCTGCCCGTGCGAGCACCCGGTCGGCAAAGCCGGCGGGGGGCGCCATCAGGGGCAGGGCCTCGAACAGCTCGAACAGGGCCTCGTCCACTTCGGCGTCCACTTCGGGACGGCCTTCGTGTTCGGCTCTGAGCCAGCGGTCGAGGGCGTCGTGATGGGAGGGGTGCATTCCGTCGTTTCTCCTCTGCTCCGCCCTACGAGGCCCCCGGCCGTCCGGTTTCAGCTCACCTGAGATCAGATCATCCGGTTTCATGCGGGTCCCCATCCCAGAGCGGTCATCTCCTGGGCCAGCTCCTTCTTGGCCCGGTGGAGGTTCGTCTTCACCGTGCCGAGAGGCAGGCCGGTGACCTCGCAGATGTCCTGGTACGAGGCGCCATGAGCGTAGAACATGAGCACCGCCTGCCGGTATTCGGGGCGCAGCTTGGTGATGGCCCGCTCCAGAGACCGGCCGAGGTCCCGCCGCTCGGCCGCGGCCCCGGGATCCTCCGAGGACTCGTCCGCGAGCACCGCGGAGAGGCTCCCGTGGCCGCCGGCACCGTCGTCCTCCACCTCCAGGGGCACCGTCTCCGGAACGCCCCGGCGCAGGTGGTCGATGGTCGCGTTGTGGGCGATCTTGAACAGCCAGCTCGAAAACTTCCATTGGGGATCGAAGGTATTGAGCCGCCGGAACGCCTTGACGAAGACCTCCTGGGCCAAGTCCTCGGCGGTCGCCGGATCCCGCACCATGCGCACGATCAGGCTGTAGACGGGGCGCTCGAACCGCTGCACCAGCTCGCGGTAGGCGTCCTGCGAGCCCTCGAGGGCGCCCGCGACCAGCTCAATGTCGGTCTTCATCGCGCCTCAGATACGCCCCAGGAGCGTCATGGTTGCGCCGGATTCGGCTAAACTGCTCGCCGGAAGCCCCAAAACCCTACTCCGCTGGAGGAACTCGATGCGAATTCTATACTCCACCCTTCTCGCCTTGCTCCTGGCCCTGCCGGCCGGCGCCGGCACGCTCGCCGGGGTCAACATGCCCGACAAGATCGACGTCAAGGGCCAGGCTCTGGTGCTCAACGGCATGGGCCTGCGCTCGAAGCTCTTCATCAAGGTGTACGTCGGCGGACTGTACCTCGCGCAGAAGGAAAAGGCGCCCGCCAAGATCCTGGGCACCGACGGGCCGCGCCGGATGGTGATGCACTTCCTCTACAGCGTCGACAAAGAGAAGATGTGCGAGGCCTGGAGCGAGGGGTTGGAGCAGAACACCCCCAAGGCCGCGGCCGACGTCAAGAAGAACTTCACCACCCTCTGCTCCTGGATGGAGGCGATCCCCAAGGGAAACAAGATCGTCCTCACCTACGTCCCCGGTGAGGGCACCCACGTCGAGGTCAACGGCAAGGAGAAGGGCACCCTCGAAGGCAAGGCCACGGCCGATGCCATCGTGAACACCTGGATCGGCCCCGATCCGGCCCCGGGCGACGACTTCAAGAAGGCCGTGCTGGGCGGGTAGGCCCTCCTGTTCGAACCCTCCTGCCCCGCCTGACCTCACCCTCCGGCTCCCTCTCCTAAAGGAGAGGGAGAGACCAGCAAGACAACTCAACAAACTCAAAGCCCCTCTCCTTTAGGAGAGGGGTTGGGGTGAGGTCGCGGCGGCAACGCCGCCCTGGACTGAAGTCCAGGGCTACCGACGGTGGTCCCTGCGGGACCGCAAGGGACGTTGCCGCGGTAACGGGGTTGACCGCATGTCCGCCGACGGCTGGCGTGGGGCCACGCGGGTGCTGGGCTGGTCGTTCTACAGCCAGGGCACAACGGACCGAGTCACCTCCGCCGAGCCGTTCATCGACTATGCCCTCCGCTTCTTCGGTGACCCTGACTCCACTGCCGGCTCGCTGCACGACCGCGGCGCCCGGCTCGCCGGGCTGATCCGGAAAGAACGAACTCTCCTCGTGCTCGACGGCATCGAGCCGCTGAAATACCCGCCGGGTCGGCCGGAAATCGCGGGGCGCCGCCCACCCGCTGGTGCGCGCCTGCTTCGCGGAAGAACTCGAGAGCCACCATTTCGACGCTTGGCATGGAGCCCACGCAAAGAGACGGATGTCCTCCGGCCCCCGGTCTTCCGACCGGCTGTCGATCGGGTGGAGCGTGCGGCCTGGCCCTGAAAGGGTCACCGTTACATCGACGCCTTCTTGTTCGACCGCTGCGCCCAGAAATTGGCCGGACGCCAGATCGAAGGTATAGCGATGGACGAATTCGGGATCAATGTTCTGACGAGTTTCCCCAGACTGAGGGACAGGAACGTCCTTGATTTGCTTTGCTCTTTTCTTGGCAACGCTGGACGGCTCTGGAGAAGGAGAAGCGAGGCTCGACCGTAACGAAGAGAACCTGACTTGAAAGGAGATTAGAACGACACCCAGAAATCCCAGGAGAATTACACCAATGATCAACCCCATGGGCTCAGACATCCGCGGCTCCACTCCCCGAGACCGGCATCTCTTTTAGGTAAGACATTGAGATCTATAAAGTACTTCCTTTATCAACATATGATTGCGGCATCCCGCTTGTCAATCGCCGGCTCCGGAGTAGACTCCTGCCGCTATGGCGCTCACCCTTCAGCTCGCCGACACGAACGGTGCGTTCCTCTCTGAGTCCTACGCGATTCTCGATGAGGAGTTGCTGGTGTACTTGTCGGGACTGGACGGGTTTCCTGCCCTTCAGGAGCTGCGGGCCCAGGAGGCAGCTCTCGGGGAGGAGGTTCGCACGGCGCTGGCGGTGGAGGCTTCCGCGCTCGCTGAGCTCGCCAGCCGGCATGCCGTGCCGGCCCCTCCAGACTGGGTGGGGCTCGACGAGACGGGCGACATCCGCCTCGGCGAGGAATTCGGGTGGCGGGGGTTGCTCGACTTCCTCCGGCGGCTCGATCACCTGCTCCATCTCTGCCGGACGATGGAGCTGGAGATGTGGGTGGTCCCGGAGGAGTAGGAAACCTCAGCTCACCGGCGCCTCGACCGGCGCTCCGAAGAGCTCCCGGCCCAGGGCGTCGAGCTGTTCCCTGAAGCTTTCGCCGAGCGCGGCCTTGTCGGCATCCGGCAGGAAGGACTGCCGTAGCGCAGCCAGGGAGAAGCCGGCCAACTCGGCGGGGCTGTAGCCGAAGGTCTGGTGGAGGCGCAGGTACTCCAGAGTCAGGTTGGTGTTGAAGAAGGCCGGGTCGTCCGAATTGATCGACAGGGCCAGCCCCGCCCGGTAGAGGCGGTCGAAGGGATGGCTTGGAATGTCCGGCACCACGCCCAGGCAGACGTTGGAGCTGGGGCAGACTTCGAGCGGAATCTGGGAGGCCCGCAGCTCCGCCATCAGCTCGGGGTCGTCGATCGCCCGCACGCCATGGCCGATCCGCTCCGCGGCGCAGACTTCCAGAGAGGAGCGGATGGACTCCGGCCCCGCGTGCTCGCCGGCGTGGGCCACCCGGTGGAGCCCTTTCTCGAGAGCGGTGGCGAAGTGGTCGCGGTAGGGCTCGTTGGGATAGAGCCGCTCGCTCCCGGAGAGGCCCAGGGCGGCCACGATCCCCTTCTCCCGGCCGGCGAGAGCCCATTCCAGGGTTTGGTCCGCGGCCTCCACGCCCACGTTCCGCACGATGTCCGGAATCAGCCGCAGGGTGACGCCGTAACGCCGCTCTCCTTCGGCGATGGCCTCAGCCATGGCGTCCAGCACCTCCCCGCCGTTGGCGCCGTTCGTCAGGTGGGTGGAGATGGTGAAGTGAGCCTCGGTGTGGATGACGTTCTGATAGGCCTGTTCGGCCAGCACGTCGAGCACCAGGAGCTGGAAGTCCTCGGGCCGGCGCAGGGCCTGGGAGCAGGCAAGGTAGACCTTCACGAAGTGCTCGAAGTCGGTGAAGCGGAACCAGCGCTTGAGGCCGGACTCGTCTTTCACCGGCAGGTCGATGCCGTTCCTCCGGGCCAGCTCCAGCAGCACGGAGGGCCGCATGGAGCCTTCGAGGTGGACGTGGAGCTCCACCTTGGGCAGGCGCAAAAGAAAGCGGTCGATGCTCATGCGTGCACCGGGGGGCGCAGGCGTTCGCGCAGACGGGCCAGGATGGGCTCGGGGACCAGGCCGCTCATGTCCCCGCCCAGGGCGAAGACTTCCTTGACCAGCCGGCTGGAGAGGTAGGTGTAGTCTTCCTTGGGCATCATGAAAACGGTCTCGACCCGGGGATTGAGGCGCCGGTTCATGAGCGCCATCTGAAACTCGTATTCGAAGTCGGAGACGGCGCGCAGGCCGCGGATGACGGCGCGGGCGCCCACGCGGTCCATGAAGTCGACCAGGAGGCCGGAGAAGCTCTCGACCCGGCAGTCCGGCCCCACCATCTCGCGGATGGAATCCATCCGCTCCTCGACGGTGAAGAGCGGCTGCTTCTTGTCGTTGACCAGCACGGCCACGACCACCTCGTCGAAGAGCGGCCTGCACCGCTCGATGATGTCGAGATGGCCGTTGTGGATGGGGTCGAACGACCCGGGGTAGACGGCGATCCGCTTGCTCATCGCTCCTGGGTGAGGTTGAAGGTGACGACGTTCTGAGCGGCGTCCGTGACCCGCAACAGCGCGAGGTCCCCCGGTTTTCCCGCCTCGATCAGCAGGATCTCGGTACGCCCGTCGAGCAGCCCGTCGGCCGCCCGCACCGGCTTCCATTCTCCCGCGTTGATACTGTATACCGCTTCCCGGATCGGGCTCGCCGCGTCCTGCACGGTGACGCGCAGCGCGTTCCCCTTGTCCTTGTCGGTCTTCACCGGTTCTTTGCCGACCAGCTTCGGGCGGCGTGTGGTCGATCACCACGGGATCGCTCACCCGCTCGGCCACCAGGGTTGCCTCGGGATCGTTCGACGGCCGGTCGGAGGCTTGCAGGCGGAAGCGGTAGGTCCCGTCCGGCAGCGACAGGGCGTCGAAGCTGTAGTGATCGTCGTTGAGATCGTCCACGGCCTCGAGCCAACCGTTTTCCTTGCCGTCCTTCCCTTCGGCCCCTTCCGCCAGCCGGAAGGAGAGATCGTAGACCAGGTCGTCGCCGTTGGGATCGGCCGCCGACCAGCGGATCGTCTGGTAGCCGAGCTTCCACAGAACCTTGGTTCGGCCGCCGCCTCCGTCATCGTCTCCGGCGGGGGTCAGGCTGGTGAAAATCCCGTCGCGGTTGGGATGGGCCGGCTCGTAGACCTGGTTCGAGGGATTGAAGTTCGCCGGCACCAGGATCTGCCCCGGCTGCAGCGCGGTCACGCCAAGGATCTTCGGGCTCAGGTTCTCCTGGCGATAGGAGAGCTCGGTCTCATAGATCCGTGGCGAGCCGTTTCCCGCTTTGCAGCTCGGCCCGGAACTGGACGTAACGCCCGCGGGGCACGTCCGTGAGCGGGATCTCCGTGCCCTCCCGCGGTGGAGTCCAGGCCGACCACGTGCGGTCCGGCTCGGCGCTCACGCCGCTCCGGAACGAGAAGCGGATCGAGCCCGTGCCCTGCCAGGAGAAGGTGCCGAAGCGGGCCACCTGCTCGGCGTCGAGCGCCGGGCTGGTGTAGGTGCCCGACTTTTCCGCCTCCGCGGTCACCCGGAAGAGGGCCGCCGCGTTGGTGGTGGCGAAGACCGGGCCGGGATCGCCGGGCAGCACGGACACGATCTGCCGCTCGTCCACGTCCTTTTCCAGGATCATCTGCTGATCGGCCCAGCGGTAGAGCTTCCCTTCGAGGCCGGTGGCCACCCAGAGCTTGCCGCCGCTCCAGGCAAGGTCGTAGACCGTGTCGTCCGCGAAGGTCCAGAGGCTCTCCACGACCCCGGCCGGCGTGATGGAGAACACTTCGCTCCGGGATGCCCCTGTCCGCTTGCCAGGGCCCGCGGCGGGAGGCTGGTCGGCCTGCTCCACGGTCACCGAGACCTGCGGCCCCCCGGCGGCCTTGGCGGCGCCCTGCGCCGGGGCGGCCGCGGCCTGGTCCTTGGCCTGATCCACCAGGCTCGCCTCGGAGGAGATCACCGCGGCGTAGCAGGTGCCGTCCGGAGCCGCCGTCAGCGAGACCACCTCGGGGCCCTCGGCGTCGTAGAGCGTGCGGACCTTGACGTCCCGCCCCGTGCCGGAGATGCGGAGGATCAGCCCTTCACCCGCCGTGCCCACCAGCACGTCGCCCCCAGGCCAGACAGCCTCGACGGCGCGCACGTGGGTGTCGTCGCTGTCGTAGAGCACCTCGCCCTTGCCCTTGGCGTCCACGCGGAAGAGCTTGCCCTCGGTGCCGGTGCCCACCAGCAGCGCGCCGTCCGAGGAGCGGGCGAGCGCCCAGATGTAGGTCTGGCCGGGATCGAAGAAGACCTCGCCCTTGGGCTTATTCGCCGAGGAATTGCGCGGAGGAATGCGGTAGACCTTGCCGCGCGGCGACGTGCCGGCGTAGACGGTGCCGTCCGGATCGGCCCAGACGGCGAAGACCTCGGGCTCGGGAGCGGCGAACAGCTCGGTCACCTCGCCCTTGCGGTCGACCTTGAGCACCTTGCCGGCGTTGCCCGTGCCCACCACCCAGCCGTCCGGGTGAACGGCGGCGGCAAGCAGGAACGGCTCGGCCAGCGAGGCCACCCGGTCGACTTTTGGCGCCAGCTCGATGCGGCCGAGCGAATCCACGCTCACCCCTTCCAGGGTGCCGGAGAGAAAGGCCGCCTGGCTCTGGGCCTGGAAGACCTTCACCTGCGTGCCGAGCGCCGGCACGGCCGCCAGGGCCAGGAGCCCCACGGTCCACAAGAACCTCGATCTCATGAACGTCCCTTCTCGTTGGACACGGCCCCCTTGGCCACGTCCGCGACTCCCTTCGCCACACCCGTCCTGTCCATCCGCCCCGTCCTGCCCGTCACCCGCCGGACGGCTCGCGCCGCCGCACTTCCAGGTCGATCCTCACCAGACCCTGAACCGGCACGTCCATCGTCTCGCGCTTCTCCTGGGCCACGGTCGTCCGCAACGCCGTCGCGCTCCCCGAGGCCGCGGCTCCCCACAGCGAGCGCACCGAGCCCGGCAGGCGCGGCATCACCTCGCCGGCCACCGAGAGGCCGGGGCCGCCGTAAACCCCCAGCACCATCAGCTCGCGCCGGGAGTGGAACGAGCGCAGCAGCTCCAGCGCCTGGGGGAAGGACACCGGATCGGTCGGCTCCATGGCCAGCCGGGCGGCGTCCACGCTCGCGCCGTCGCCCACCAGCAGCGAATAGCGGCCCGCCGGCAGGTCTTCGGGCAGGTCGAGAGAGAACGAGTGGCGGTAGCGCTCGCCCCGGTACTTCACGAGGTCCAGGTTCAGATTCACCCGGTCGCCCGGCCGCACCACCGTGCGGCTGGCATTGGCGCCCACCAGCTCTGTCATCTGGGGCTGCTGGGTCTGGATCATCTCGACCTCGATGTCTTCCAGGCTCACCTTTTCCAGAGTGTTCTGGGTGAGATAGGAGACGATCGAGAGCAGAAACGTCGAGGCCTCGGTCACGGCGGTGTCGCCGTCGAAGCTCTGGCTCACCTCGAGATCACCGTAGCCCGCGAGGCGCAGGCGCGCCGTCATGTCCAGGCTCTGGGACCCCGTCGTGTAGCTCGCCGACTCCAGGCCGGCGATCAACGAGCTGCCCACCAGCAGGGGCATGAACTCCGGCAGATCCGCCAATTGCATTTTGAACTCGCGCGAGCGGTCGCCCTTGATCCGCAAGACCATGGGGATCATGGGCGCCGGCACGCCGATCCGCCCCAGCACGCCCATCTTGCGGTCCTGCTCGAACGAGCCCACGATCCGCCCCGTGTTCGAAATCTTGAAGGAGTTGTTCTGGCTCGAAAGGACCGTCACCACCTCGGCCGTGGCCATGGGCACCCGCACCGGCCCCAGCCCCAGGAACGGATGGCCGAAGGCGAGCACCTGGTCGCCGTAGCGGTCCGTCACCGTGCCGTTGGCCGCCAGCTGAAAATCGCCGTCCACCAGCACCACGGCCACCGACTTGCCGGGCGCCAGATCGTCCGGCACCGAGCCGGGCGCCGCCTGGCCCGACGACGAGACGCTTCCCAGCACATGGCGCAACATCCCCTGGGATTGTTCGCCGAAACCGGAAGCCGTCCACTGCACGGCCGGAGCGGCGCCGTCCACGAAACGCGGCTGGAGCTTGGCGAGCTGGCTCAGCATGAGATCCTGGGGCACGCGGCCGGCCAGGATTTCCGAGAGCTTGAGGGGAGGCGGAGGCGGAGTCAGGGCTCGCGGCTTCAGGCCCGAAAGCTCCCGCATCGACTCGATCGGCGTGATCCCCGCGATGGCCTCGTTGGTGAACGGCCAGCTGAACGCCACGGCTCCGGCCAATCGCCCGTCCAGGAACACCGGGCTGCCGCTCATGCCGCCGGCCACGCCGCTCTTCTCCAGCCCATGGCCGGTCAGCCGGGCCAGGATGTAGCTCACGTCCGGACCGACGTTGCGCATGACGCCGATCACCTCGACGTCGAACCGCTCGGGCTCCGTGCCGGAGAACACCGACAGTCCGTAACCGAGCTGCCCCTTCTGCACCTCGGAGATCGAAATCGTGGGCAGCGCACCGGCCGGAATGCCCGTCACGAGCGGCAGGGCGTCCTTTTCAACCGGAGCGGCCGGCAGGGCAAACATCGGCGCCGCGCAAAGCCATGCCGCCGCGAGGAACAGGAGGGTCCGGATCGAGAGATCAACTCTTGGGCGCATCATTCAGCTTCTCCCCCACGGGACGATCGAGCGAACGTCTCCATCAGCCGCTCGGCGGGGAACCTCCCTGCTCGTAGAACCACCAGCCGCTCCCCTTCTATTGCCTCGGTTGCCTCGGTTGCCTCGGTTGCCTCGATCGCCACCAGCGTCGATGGCGGTCCGCCGGGCAGCACGCCGCCGTCCACCACCACCGCGTCCTCCCCGGCCAACAGCTCCACCAATTCGGCCGGGTCCAGGATCGGCTCCTCGCCGCCCCGGTTGGCGCTGGTCGCCGTGAGCCCATGCCCCAGCTCTCCCAGCAGCCGCCGCAACCCCTGGTGATCCGGCACCCGCACCGCCAGGGTCCCCGTGCCGGCCGCCGCCGGCAAAGGACGGCTGATCGGCAAGACCGCCGAGAGGGCCGCCGGCCAGTGCTTCAAAAGACACCTCACTATATAAAGGTTGGGATCGACCCCCAAATCCGCGAGCTGCTCCCGCCCCGAGATCACCACCGGCAGCGGCTTGCCCGCCTCCCGCACCTTGATCCGATAGATCGCCTCGACCCCCGCTTGGTTTCGGGGATCTGCGCCGAGGCCGTAGCTCGATTCCGTGGGAAAGGCCAGGATGCCGCCGCGGGCGAGGAGGGATTGGAGAGGAGGGATGGGATCGCCCCAGCGCCAGACCCTCACCGCGGCACTCCCTGGCTAAACCGGCGACCGCCATGCCCGTACGACCTCACCCTCCGGCTCCCTCTCCTAAAGGAGAGGGAGAGACAAGCATGGAAACCCTCTTCAAGCCCCTCTCCTTTAGGAGAGGGGTTGGGGTGAGGTCGCCCTGGCAAGGCCGCTCGTATTGAACGGGACATCAGGGGCGGCGTCATCGCCTCTTCTTCCGCGCCGCCCCCGAGATCAGCTCCTGCGCGTGGGAGAGGGAAAGATCCGTGATCTTCTTCCCCGCCAGCATGCGGGCGACCTCCTCCACCCGGGTCTCGGCGTCCAGCTCTTCCACCTTCACGCTGGTGCGGCCTTCGTCCACCTTCTTGCTGACCTTGAAGTGGAGATCCGCGTGGCTCGCCACCTGCGGCAGGTGGGTCACGGCGAGAATCTGACTCCCCTTGGCGAGGCGCTGGAGCTTGGCTCCCAGGGCCGCGGCTTCGGCGCCGCCGATCCCCGTGTCCACCTCGTCAAAGACCAGCGTGGGGCTCGCCTTCTCGGCTTCTCCCCGCGAGGCGAGCTGAAGGGCGAGATGGATACGCGACAGCTCGCCTCCCGAGGCGATCTTCGCCAGCGGGCGCGGCGTCTCCCCGGGGTTGGGCGCGAAGAGGAAGACGACCTGATCGATGCCGTCCCGCCCAAATTCCGTCTCTTCCCCTTCGACCACCAGGAGGCTTCCCGCCCGGCGCCGGCGCTCCAGCGCCACGGCCAGCCGGGCACGGGCGAGCCCCAGGTCCTTGAGCTTCCCCTCGATCCGCTCTACCAGGGCCTTGCCCCAGGCCTCCCGGGCCTTGGACAGCGCGAGCGCCGCCTCCCGGTACTCCTTCAGCGCCGCGGTGACCTTGGCCTCCAGCTCGTCCCGGTTCGCGTCGTCGCCTTCGAGCTCCGCCAGCTCGACCTCGATCTCGGTCCTCCGGGCCAGCACGGTGGCCACGTCTCCCCCATGCCTGCGGCAGAGGCGCTCGATCAGGGCCAGCCGGTCTTCCACCGCGTCGAGCCGCGCGGGGTCCGCCTCCAGGCCGTCCAACCGGTGCTGGAGCGAGCGGGCCGTTTCCGAGAGGCGGATGCCAAGCTCCTCCAGCTCCGCTCCCCAGGCCACGGCCTGCGGCTCCCAGCCTTCGACCTCGGCCAGCAGGGTCCGGGCCTTCCCCACCCGCTCCACGGCCGCGCCCTCCTCGTCGAACAGCAGCGAGAGCGCTGAGCCCAGCGAGCGGGTGATGGCCTCGGCGTTCCTCAGCACGTCCCGCTCCGCCCGCAGCTCCATGTCCTCCCCGGCCCGCAGCTTGGCGGCGTCGATCTCCCCGGCCTGGAAGCGCAGCAGATCCAGCCGTTCGCGCCGCACCCGGTCGTCCCCCGACAGCCGTTCCAGCCGCTCGGCGAGGCGCGTGTAGCCTTCGAACGCCTCGGCCACACGGACGAGCAGGGGACCGGCCTCGGGACCTCCGGAGCGGTCGAGCAGGGCCCGCTGGAGATCCGGCTCGATCAACCCGAGCTCGTCCCGCTGGCCATGGATCCTCAGGAGATAGGGTGCGAGATCCGCCAGCAGCCGCAGCGTCGTCGGTTGATCGTTGACGAACACGCGGTTCCGGCCGCTCCGCCCGATCTCCCGGCGGATGAGAACCTCCTCCCCGTCCACCTCCAGGCCGGCTTCCTCCAACACCCCTCGCCAGCCGCTCCCCTCCGGCTCGAACATACCGGACACCGTCAGCGCCTCGGCCCCCGTCCGCACCAGCTCCGCGCTCGCCCGCGCCCCGGCCAGCAGAGACAGCGAGTCCACCACGATCGACTTGCCCGCCCCCGTCTCGCCCGAGAGAACGTTGAATCCCCCGCCGAATTCGACGGAAGCTTCGGCCAGAACGGCCAGGTTGCGGACATGGATCTCGCGGAGCAAGGGCGGAAGGCTCGGGGCTCAGTTCAGCGGTCGGTGCTCTCGATGGCGGCTCAATGGCGGCTCAATGGCGGAAAGACGGTACCTGGATCTCGATCGGGGGGAAGTCTACCAGAGGCGGGGAGCCCGTTGAGCGTCAAGCTCCCCTGGTCTCAGTCAGCCCGGTCCAAGGCGCGGCGCACCTTCATCGCCTCGAGGCTCAGGTCCGCAACGGCGACATCCGGCCACAGATTGGCCTGCCACTTCGTGTAATCAAAAGGTGCCCGGGTCAACAAGCTCACGAACCTCTCCGCCTCGACATCGCCAAGCGCCGCAATCAGCGCACGGACTCCCTGTACCTTCAGCTCTTCATCGGTCATCATGGGTCGGTTCTCCTCACCGTCGCCCGCCGCGCAATCTCGCCGATCAACCCGCTGAAAATCAAGGCATGGAAAGGATAGAGCGCATACCAGTACAGCCACCCGAACAGCCCCTTGGGCGCGAAGTAGGCCGTCTGGAGAAGGAGGGACCGGCCGTTTTCGTGAGGCTTCGCCTGGAACTGGAGCCAGGCTTTGCCGGGGACTTTCATCTCGGCGCGCAGCCTCACCAGGCTTCCGGGCTCGACGTCTTCCACGCGCCAGAAATCGAGGGCGTCTCCCACCCGCAGCCGGTCCGGATCGCGCCGGCCCCGGCGGAGGCCGACGCCTCCAATCAGGCGGTCCAGGAGGCCGCGAAGCTCCCAGGCCCAATTCATGTAGAGCCAGCCGCGGGCTCCTCCCAGGCTGGTGAACACCCGGTAGAGGCTCTCGGGCGAGGCCGCAACGATGCGCTGGCGGTGCTCCAGGATCATGCCTTCGTGAGTGGTCAGGATCACCGGCGCCGCGTCGCCCTGGCTGGTGCTCAGCGCGTCGCTCCAGGCGGTTTCCACGTCGCTCGCGTTCAGCTTGGCGAGCGCCCGCTGGACGGCCGTTCGATAATCGACGGGATGGATGTTGGGAAAGAGATCCCTGGCGCTCGAATCGTGAACGACGTTTTCGTTGCGCAGCCCTTCGATCAACGGTCGCGCGATGGCGGCGGGAATGGGGGTGACGAGGTTCACCCAATAAGACGACAGGCGCGGCGTCAAGACCGGCACCGGCAGCATCCAGCGCTTCAGGCCGCGGACTTCCGCATAGATCATCATCATCTCGCCGTAGGTGACGACTTCCGCGCCGCCGATCTCGATAATCCGGCCCGTGCTTTCGGGCACGACGGCCGCGGCGGCCAGATATTCGAGCACTTCGCGGATACCGATCGGCTGGGCCCGCGTATACACCCAGCGCGGACAGATCATCACCGGCACGCGCTCGGTGAGGTACCGGATCATTTCAAAGGACAGGCTGCCGGAGCCGACGATGACGCCGGCGCGAATCTCGGTGACCGGCACGCCCGCCGCGCGCAACGCATCGCCCGTTTGCTGGCGCGACCGCAGATGCTCGGAAAGCTCGGGCCCCGGCTCGGCCAGGGCTCCGAGATAAATGATGCGCTGAACGCCCGCGGCTCGGGCCGCCGTGCCGAAGTTGCCGGCGGCCGTTAAGTCCCGCTGATGGAAATCGGCGCCGCCCGCGAGGCTATGCACCAGGTAGTAGGCGATTTGCACACCCTTCATGGCCTGGACCAGGCCTTCCGGCTGAAGCACGTCGCCTGCCACGATCTCGACGCCGCCCCCCCAGGGGCGTCCCCGCAGCCGGGAGGGGTCCCGCACCAGGCACCGGACGCGGTGCCCCGCCTCCAGCAGGCGCGGCACCAGGCGCCCCCCGATGTAGCCGGTGGCACCGGTCACCAGGATGAGGCCGCCGTTTTCTTTCAAATCTACAGGTTCTTCTTTCACACCCACGCTCCCTTCGCCCTTGCAGAGTACTCCGCGAAAGGCGAAAGGAGCAAGGAACCGCTATCTCAGGCTCCGATGGCCTGGCGGATGCGCGCGATCTGCCGCAAGTGAACGAGGTCGTGCCCCGCGTAGAGCTTGATCATGTGAGCCAGGGGCTCATCGCCGCGCTCGGCGTGCCGCATGACTCGTGTCATGTCCTCGGGCGTGGCGCGGCCCAGCAGGCGGAGGTTGACCTGGCGCAGGTAGGAGAAATCGCTCAGCGAATCGCGAATGTCGCGGTCCTGATAGCCGAGCCGCTCCGCCCAGAGATCCTGATCGTAACCGGGCAGCTCGGGAGCGTCATGGGCGAGGACCATCCGGAAACGGAAGGCACCCACCAGCTCGGAATCCGCGAGGTGCTGCACCACTTGGCGGATCGACCATTTCCCTTGCTTCTCGGGAGTGCCGTCCTGCTCGGGAGTGAGGCCGGCCACCACATCGCGCAGGGCGGCCGGAGTCTGGGCGAGAACTTCCAGAGGATCCCGCGAGCCGAGCATGCGAAGAAGCCCGGCAACATAGGCCTTGATCTGATCGGCGGAATCGGAAGAGCTGTTTGAAAACTCGGACATGACGCCTCCTGAAAGAGCTCGAACGGTCTTCACGTCAATTCAGGGACCCGTCCTCCTCGGCATCCTCGGAATCGTCTTCCTCGCCCTCGTCTTCGCCGTCCTCCTCGCCGTCGCGAGGCCAGGTATTGAACACGAGGACTTCCCCTTCCACGAGGGCCTCCTCGTAGAATTCGCGGTCTTCGTCGTCCTCTCCGTAGGCCTCGCTGGTCACGGTCGACCCTTCTTCGAGGGCCTCCACCGTCCAGCCGTATTCCTGAATCAGCCCCCGGGCGTGTGCTTCCGCCTTGTGGCGGTCGCTGAGCTCGTTGTCATCGCTCCGGATCCAGCAGTTGACGTAGGCACCCCCGGAGTCCTCGAATTCCTTGGCGTCCGGGGTTGGGCTTGCGAGAAAGGTGAAAAAGAACATCGGCATGGTGGATCCTCCCTCCCTGTTGTCAGAGGGCACGATATCGCAAACCCGGGCCCATCACGAGACAGGCTGGCGATGCCGGTCCACCCAGTAGCCCCAGGCGACGAGCAGCCACATCGCCTGGGCGCTCCACGCCACCGCGGCCACGCTGGGGGGCGGCGGGCCGTAGAGGTTGGCGAGGTAGATGATCCCCAGGAAGGCGACCAGCCCCCAAAGCCCGAGTGTGCCCCAGCGGTCCCGCGCCCGGGTGGAGCGCGCGTAGAGGCCCACGCCCACGGCGTAAAGGAGCCCCTCGACCGCCAGGGTTCCCGGCAGCGAATTCCACAGCCCCAACCCCACCCGCTCGGTTCCCCCCAGGGTGAGAGGCATGTCCGGCCGGTGGCTCAGGAAATCCAGAACCCAGTGGCTGAGCACCAGCGCGCCCACCACCAGGGCCGCGGCCGGCCCCGACCGCCGGAAGCTCCAGTAGACCAGGCCCAGCGCGGCCCCCCAGAGGAGGAGCGCCACCAGACTATGGGAGTAGGGATAGCGGGTGAAATCCAGAGGCGTGACCACCGTGATCCCCGGCCGGATCTCGAACGATTCCAGACCGAAGAGCACGAAGGTGGGCCAGAGAAGGTCGGCGAGCTGGCAGGCCAGGAACGCCGTCCCCAACGAAACCGCCGGAGCCGCCCGCTTGGCTCCGAATCCGAGCGCGAAATGGCCGATGAACATGGGCGGGTAGTTTGCGCAGTTTGGCTGGGGGTTTCAAGTGCCTCCTCACCGGGGATTGAAATCCCTGGTGAGGAGGACAGCCCTACAGGCTCAGTCCCGGCAATGGAACGTGCACTTGCACCAGTGCCCGTTGGCGCACTCGCTGGGAACACTGCAATTGATCTCGAAGGGCTCTCCCTTGGGGCACTTGATCGCGCCATTGGCCTTTCCCGCCGCCTCGCAGGATGGGCTGGAGCCGTGATCCGCCGTCTGGTCGCAGAAGGCGGGCGGAGTGACGATGCTCTTGAGGAGAGCAGACTCCAGAGGCTGGCAGGCCAGGATACCAGAGAGGTCTCCACTCGGTTCCGCTGCCTTGGCCACCCCCGCCAGCGACAACGCGCACAGCAACATCACACCCAAGACTCCCAGGAATCTGCGCATTTGCTACTCTCCTTTTCATGAACGGCCGGCCCTCTGCGGGCTCGGCTCCATTGGTACCAGTGCCTCAAAGCAGGATTTGGGAGCCGGCCTCCTGACAGCGTCGTGTCAGGAGCGTTCCCGGAAACGGTATCGGAGCCGCGCCAGCGTGGGCGCGTCGGCTGGCACGGCAGCCCGGATTCTCGTTTCCGGAAGGTTCATTCAAAGGTCTCCGTGGCCCGGTTTGGCGGCTCTGGCGCACCCTGCTTGGCAGGAGGATAGAAAAAACATGAAAAAAAAGAGCTCTCTGTTTGTGGATGGCCGTGCTTGGCTTCGCCGTTGCCTCTGGGGCCTGGGCCCAACTCCCGGACCTTCAAGTGGGCGGCCTCACCGTCACCTCTCCCCCCACTCTCACCTGCGGTCCGCAGACCGTGACGTTCACGGTCACCGAGACCAACGCCGGGCCGGTCCTCACCGGCACTTTCCATCTCGACCTGCTCAAGTCGACGGGCGGCGGCTTTACGCCGATCTGCCGGCTGGCGCGGCGCGCCATGCGGGCGAACGCGACGCGGACGGTCACACTGAGCTGCAACTTCTATAACGGCCCCTGCGACTGCCTTCCCTCCACCTACACCACGACGTTCCAGGCCAACATCGACAGCCTGAACGCGGTGGTGGAGTCGGACGAGACGAACAACTTCAGCAACCTGTCCGCGTTGCCCTCCACCTGTCCGTAGACCGTATCCTCCGGCGCCTAAGGTTTCAACCGGTCCGAGAAATGCTTGCGCAGCTTGGAGACCTTGGGTGCCGCGGTGAACAGGACGTACGGCTGCATGGGATGGCGCTCCGCGTAGTCCTGGTGGTAGGCCTCGGCGTCATAGAAGGCTTCCAGAGGCGCGACCTGGGTGACGATGGGTGAGTCATAGGCGCCGGCCTTATTGAGCTGTTGAATATAGGCCTCGGCGATGCGCTTCTGCTCGTCGTCCGCGTAGAAGACGGCGGAGCGGTATTGCGGCCCCTGGTCCGCGCCCTGGCGGTTGAGCGTCGTGGGGTCGTGGGCCACGGAGAAGAACACCTTGAGCAACTGGCCGTAGCTGATCCGCGTGGGATCGAAGCGCACGTGGACGGCCTCCGCGTGGTTGGTGCGGCCGGAGCAGACGGCGTCGTAATCGGCCGTCTGGGCCGTACCGCCCGAATAGCCGGAGGTGACGGCCTCGACGCCCTGCAGCTCCTTGAACACGGCTTCGACGCACCAGAAACACCCCCCGGCCAGCACGGCAGTCTGGGGACCGGCGTTGTCGGCGGGAGCGGAGGAAGCGGCGGGAGCGGTATCGATCACGGGATCGGGAAATTCACTCGGCGCCAGGCGGCGGCCGAGGGGAAGGTCACAACTGGCATCCATGCTGTCGTCTCCGCGGGAAGCTCCGGCCCGCTGGGGTGCGGCCCGATGTCATTCTACCGCCGGTGTCAATGAGGATCCTCACCACCCCGGCACGGTTCCCCTCTCTCCCGGTGTGCGGAGGGAGGGAGGGGTCGGGAGAGAGGGGTTAGGGGAGTGAGGGTTCAACCGGCTTCTTGGCCACGTACAGCGTCGCCGCCGTGACCACCGTCCCCGCCACCAGCGCCAGGACGTAGACGCCCAGGTGCTGCACGGCGTGGGGGATGAGGAGCACGAAGACGCCGCCGTGGGGGACCATGAGCTTGACGCCCAGGGCGAGCGAGAGGGCACCCGTCACCGCCGAGCCGGCCACGAGGCAGGGGACCACGCGCAGCGGATCCTTGGCGGCGAAGGGAATGGCGCCTTCGGTGATGAAGGAAATGCCCAGCACGGCGGCGGCCTTGCTGGCGTCCCGCTCCTCGTCGGTGAAACGGCTGCGGAAGACGTTCGCCGCGAGCGCCAGGCCCAGGGGCGGGGTCATGCCCGCCGCCATCACGGCTGCCATGGGGCCGAAGACCTGGGAGGCCAGGAGCCCCACGGCGAAGGTGTAGGCGGCCTTGTTGAGCGGCCCCCCCATGTCGAACGCCATCATGGCTCCCAGGAGCGCACCCAGCAGCACGGCGCTCGTCTCCTGCATGCCGTTGAGCCAGGCCGTGAGCGCGTTGAGCACCGCCGTGACGGGCGGCCCCACCACGAAGATCATCACCAGACCCACGATCAACGCGGAGAGGAGCGGCAGAATGAGAACGGGTTTCAGACCTTCGAGGCTCGCGGGCAGCTTGATGTGATCGTTCATCAGCTTCGTGGTGTACCCCGCGAGGAAGCCAGCCGCGATGCCGCCGAGGAAGCCCGCCCCCAGAGCCGCCGCCAGGGCGCCGCCGATCAGCCCGGAGGTGAGGCCAGGCCGGTCCGCGATGGAATAGGCGATGAAGGCCGCGAGCACGGGAATGTAAAGGGTAAACGCCGTGCCGCCGCCAATCTTCATCAACGCCCAGGCGAGCGTGCCCTCCTTGGAAGCCGCGTCGAGCCCGCCGATGGCGAAGGCCAGGGCGATCAGCAGGCCGCCCGCGACCACCAGGGGGAGCATGTAGGAGACGCCGGTCATCAAGTGCTTGTAGGGGCCGGTGCGGGTGGCCGTGCGGGGCTTCTTGAGATCCTTCGCGGTCTCCGTGGGGACGGGCAGCGCCAGAGCCTCGCCAATGATCTTCTCCCCGCCATGCAGGGCCGCCTTGGTGGAGGTCTGGTACAGGCGCTTGCCGCCGAAGCGGGCGGTGTCCACGTAGGCGTCGGCGGCAATGATCACGGCGTCCGCGCGTTCGATCTCCTCCGGCGTCAGCGTGTTCTTGGCGCCCACGGAACCCTGGGTCTCGACGCGAATCTCATGCCCCAGGACGGCGGCGGCTTTCTTGAGCGATTCCGCGGCCATGAAGGTGTGAGCGATTCCCGTGGGACAGGCGGTGACGCCGACGAGGAATTTCCTGGACCGCTCCGGCGCCGGAGAAATCGCCTCGGGAAGCGGCATCGGAATTTCAACGTCTGCCTTCAATTCGGCGAGCGCGTTTTCGATCACCACGCGGGTCTTGCGGATGGCGTCGCTCACGGGCACGGCCACCATGGGCTTGCCGGCGAAGCGCCCCATGTCGAGATGGACGCCGGAGGCCGCGATGACCACGTCGGCCTCCGCCACCTCGCGGGCGGAGAGCGGGTCCTTGATCCCTTCGGCGCCGTGGGTCTCGACCCGGATCTCATGGCCCATGACGGCGGCGGTCTTCTTGAGCGCCTCCGCCGCCATGTAGGTGTGGGCCACGCCCGTGGGACAGCCCGTGACCGCGACGATCTTCGCCATCGTGCAGCTCCTTCACACTAATACTTCGATTTGAACCTTTCCGATCAGATCTTCGAGCACCGCCCAGTCGTCGAGCCCCGGCCCCACGCGGGTCACCGCGTAGGCGCCGCTGGCCGTGGCCACGCGCGCGAGGTCCGCCAGCGATCGGCCCTGGACCGTCGCGTAGAGAATGCCGGCCACCATGGCATCCCCCGCGCCCACCGTGCTGCTCACGCCAACCCGGGGCGGCCGGGCCAGGAGCGCCTGGCCGGGGTCCACGAACAACGGCGCCGTCTCCACCCATGGAGACCACGACCCGCCGGACGCCACGGACGAGCAAGGACTCGGCGGCGGCACGGACGGCGGCGGGTGAATCGAGAGGCCGTCCCATCAACTCGCTCAGCTCGTCCACGTTCGGCTTCACCACGTCGGGCGCAATATTCAGCTCAATATTCAGCGCTTCCGCGAGAGGCCGGCCGCTGGTGTCCAGCAAGACGTGCCCGCCTTTTTCGCGGATCGACCGGATCATCCGGGCGTAGACGCCCATAGGGCACGCCGGCCGGCACGCTGCCGCTCAGCACGAACCAGCGGCCCGGCTCGGCGAGCCCGGCCATCGCTTGGAACAGTTTTTCCAGATCTTCTTCCGTGGGGGTGAGGCCGGGAAAATTGATGTCCGTGGTCTCGGCCCCGTCCACGATCTTGATGCCGACGCGCGTGGAGCCGGGGAGGCGGACGAAGCGGTCCGTGATCCCCTTCTGCGCGAACGTCTCGGCGAAAATCTCTTCGTTCTCCGTACCCAGGAAACCGGTGGCGATGACCTCAATTCCTGGCTCGACCCCGAGATCGGCCAGGAAGCACGCCACGTTCACGCCTTTGCCTCCCGCGTGCGAACGGCTCTCGGCCACCCGGTTCACCCGGCCGGCGGCGAAGCCGGGAATGCTCAACGTCTGATCGATCGCCGGGTTCAGGGTGACGGTGACGACCGAGGTGTCCTTCATCCCGTCAGCCCTTCACCAGGCGCCTCACGGCCTCGGCCGTCTCGCAGGCCAGGGCCCGCTGGGCCAGGGCGCGGGCGTCCCGCATGGAGACGGTGCGCAGCCGGGCCTTGATCGCCGCGATGCTCGGGATGCTCACGGACAGCTCGACCACGCCCAAGCCGATCAAGATCACCGCCCCCAGCGGCTCCCCCGCCACGCCGCCGCAGACGCCCACCCAGGTGCTCTTGCCCGCCGTGGCCCGCACCGTCTGATCGATCATGCGGAGCACCGCCGGGTGCAGGCCGTCGGCGTGCTTGGCGAGCATGGGGTGCCCGCGGTCCATGGCGAGCACGTATTGCGTGAGGTCGTTGGTGCCGATGGAAAAGAAATCCACCTCCGCCGCCAGCTCCGGCGCCATGAGCACGGCGGACGGCACTTCGATCATGATGCCGACTTCCACTTTTCCCGCGCCCATCTCCCGGCGCACCTCTTCGGTGATGGCGACCGCCATCCGCAAATCCGTCAGCCCGGAGATCATCGGGTACATGATCTTCACCGGCCCATGCGCGGAGGCCCGGAAGATGGCCCGCAGCTGCGTCTTGAACAGCTCGGGATAGGCCAGGCAGAGGCGGATGCCGCGCACGCCCAGGAAAGGGTTTTCTTCCGTCCCAAGGTTCAGGTACGGCACGGCCTTGTCGCCGCCAATGTCCAGGGTGCGCACGATCAGCGGCAGGCCCCCCAGGGCGTCCACGGCCGTGCGGTAGGCCTCGTACTGCTCGTCTTCCGAGGGCGGCGAGTCGCGCTCCAGAAAGAGGAACTCGCTCCGCATGAGGCCAATCCCCTCGCCGCCGGCCTCCACGGCCTGCGCCGCCTCGTGCGCCAGGCCCGTGTTGGCCACCACCTCGATGCGGTAGCCGTCCGTGGTGAGGGCCGGCTCGTAGCGCGTCTGGTGCTCGGCGTCGCGCAGATCGGCCAGCGAGCCCTGGGCCACACGGGCCGCGCGCAGATCCTCCTCGCTCGGGTTGACGTACAGAAAACCATTGTCGCCGTCGAGCACCGCCATGGCCCCTTCCGGCTGATGGGTGGCCGCCGGCCCCGCGCCCACCACCGCCGGAATGCCCAGCGACCGCGCGATGATCGCCGCGTGCGAGGTCGGCCCGCCGCCGGCCGTGCAGAAACCCAGCACGAGCGCCGGATCGAGCGCCGCGGCGTCCGACGGGGTCAGATCCTCGGCGAGCAGAATGGCCGGCTCCAGCGGCAGCTCCGGCTCTCCTTCAATCACGTCCGCGAGGGTCCGCAACACGCGCCACCCCACGTCCCGCAGATCGGTCGCGCGGCCGGCCAGCAGGGGATCGTCGAGCTTCGCCAGCGAATCCACCTCGGCCTCGATGGTCTCCTGCCACGCCCAGCCGGCGCTCTGCCCCTGGAGGATCCGCTCGTCGGCCCGCGCCAGGAGATCCGGATCGGTGAGGAACTCGGCATGGGCGAGGAAGATGGCGGCGGCGGCCGGGCCGGACTTCTCCCGCACGTCCTGATACAGCTCCTGAAGCTCCGACCGCGCCCGTGGCCACGGCCTCGCTCAGGCGCTCGCGCTCCCGCTCCGGGTCCTTGGCCGTGCGCTCCACCACGATCTTGCGCTGGCGCAGCAGGCGGATCGGCCCGATCGCCAGCCCCGGCGACGCGGCCAGCCCGGGCACGGTGTCTTCGGCGACCCGCGCCGCCCAGCCATGCGTGGGGCTGGCCAGGAAGATCTCCTCCACCTCCGGCTCCTCGATCACCCGCTTGAGCGCCACGAGCGCGGCCTCGGCGTCCGGCCCGGTGGCGGAAATCCTCACCGTGCTGCCGCCCTTGGCCCCCAGCTTCAGCAGCGACGCCAGGCTCTTGCCGTTGGCCGTCCGGCCGGCGTGGCGCACGGTCACCGCGGCCTTGAACCCCTTGGCGGCCTCGGCGAACGCCGTCGCGGGCCGGGCATGGAGGCCGTGCGAGCTGCCCACCGCGGCCTCCACGGCGGGACCGGTCTCCGGAACGTCCGGACCCGGAGGCGGCGCGGTCTCTTCACGAGGAGCGCTCAACGCCGCCGCCACCTCCTCGGGGTCCGTGGTCGACGCCAGCCGCTTCACCAGCTCGTCGTCGTGCAGCAGCCGGATCAGGTTGCCCAGCACCTCCAGATGCTCGTCGGACTTCGCCGCGATTCCCACGATGAGATACGCCGTATCCCCCGGCTGCCACGACACCCCCCCGGGCACCTGGAGCACCGCCACCCCCGTGCGCTGGATCAGAAACCGGTCCTTGGGCATGCCATGGGGAATGGCGATGCCATGGCCGAGATACGTGTTGGCGACCTTCTCCCGCGCCAGCATGCTCACGCCATACCCCGGCTCGATGCACCCGGAGCGCTCCAGCAGGCCCGCCACCTGCCGAATGGCGTCTTCCTTGGACTCGGCCCGGGCGCCGACGAGGATGTTTGCGGATTCGAGCTGAAGCATGTCGCCCTCCCATGCGGACAATATGCCAGCTTGGGGGGGCGTGTCTGTTTGGGAGCCTCTCCCTGGGACCGCCGGCATCCTTGCCGGCCTGACTAACTTGGCCTTTGCGGCCCAACGGGTCGCGAGACCCCAGCCCAGGGCTGAGGCCGGAGGCCGATGCCCTGGGTCATAGGTTCCTCATAGTCCTGCGGCCTGAAGGGCCGCGAGAACTTGGAAAGGCACAGCAGTAGCCCTATCGGTCCAACCGCCGTAGCTCGTCCGATAAGCCCATGAAGTGATACTTCTCCATCTCGTCAATCAGGTTCAGACACCGTGATTGGATCCCTCTGTCTTCGGTCTGAGCGTAGAGACGGACTACTATCTTAGATAGATACATGGATATCCCGGCACCCGCCTTTGAGATATCCCCTCCTTCGGCCCTATAGGCGTTGACACATCTTTCGGAAAACAAACAGACCAGATCCGGAAGTTGAACTGGTGAGTCCTTAAGCGCATCCACCACCGGTTCCCAAGCAGTTTTTTCCGGTGCAGCATCCAAAAACGCTGCAAGAAGATTGGCCTGGTCTGTTGTCGAGAGCTTTCCCAAGTTGCGGAAGGCTGAGGCGGCTTTTCTCCGCACTCCGTCGTCCGAGTCAGCGAAGAATGGTTTCAGCACCCGCCGGCAGAAGGGGCCTACGGTGTCGTCCGCAATGTTGACCGAATAGACCTCCGCAGCCGCCTTGCGCATGGTGGGAGTGCCAATTCGAATCCTTTGCGCAAGTGGCTCAGCCAGCTCTACGTCGAGAGCTAAGAGACAGACTTGCCGTGAGCCCGCTTCAACAATCTTCAGAGAAGCCGAGTTCAACATCACTTCAATCACAGGGCTAACGGCAGCAAAGTCCCGACAACCAGCGAAGTGGACGAAGCGCTCCGCAAGTGGAGTCTCCAATATTATCGGATCACTTGAAATACAGTCACGGAACCAGGAGATTGCCTTCTGGACATCCAGATTCAATACTGCGAACAACGTCTCAATAGCACAGCAACGTACGGCAATCGATCGATCGTTGACAAGGCTGCGCACGGCATCTTGCAGTCGTTCGAATTGATCATGTTTATCAAATATCAGCGTCGCTATTGCGCCAGCGATTGCCCCGCGGGTCGAGTTGATGCCTGCCATGTGCGGGTCGCCACCGTAGTAAGGTTGGCCGCCAAAGGCAGGTATCTTCCATATATCAGTGTCAGGATCGGGGTCGTTTAAGGCGTACCAAGCAACCGCGTCAACCATATCTTCGGGCCTATATTGGCCCGTCCCCTTCATGATCAGCCATGCGAGCCAACGCCCACAGGGCCTGCCTGGGAGCCCATGAACGCGCCGTACGAGCGAGCCGATCATTGATTGAGAGGTTGTACCGGTAGAGGCACCCTTTCCCCCCGTCAGGTAATCCGCAACACCTCGCAATATAGCATCGAAATAACTTGCGGGTAGATTGTCCTGCATTCGCTCTGCAAGGGCTATAAAACGCTCCGGTTCGATCTGCGCTTGTGATGCCAGGGAGCCCGCAAACTCATGCTCGCCCCCAGAGGATTCGTACTCTCGGTCCAGTCGGCGCCCCACGCCGGCATACTTCCGCATGGCCCGCAACCAATGTTCATCGGACATCATCAATTCAGCATCTTGAGAAATGGGCGAGCCTAAAGAGAATACCTCCGAAGCACGTGGTGGATCTTTCCTTTCTGCCGGGAACTTTCTCTGCAACTCGGCAAGCTTGGTACGTCCAGAGGAACTGAGTTGTGACTTGTCGAGTGACTCTAGTAGTTCCAATTGTTTCAGGCCGCGCATAGATGGCTGCTTGGCTTCCCGGTCATCTCTGAACGAGAGAATGACATTCTCAAGTTCTACGAACCGCTCCCTTGAGCAATACGCGGAAGCCGCCCGTACGGCTTGGGCTGAAGTATAGATAAATGGTGACCTGCCGCTGCCCCAGAATGCATAGCCTACTTTTAAGCGACGTGGGTCTGCCACGAGAAAGTTGGCAAGACATTCGGCATAGACTTGCGGCGCGGCCGTCCACGCTCGTAGCACAAGGTATGCAATGGTGTCCTGTTCTCGGTCTTGAATTGGCTCCAACAATCGATCCAGATCTGATGGCGCCGTTCTGGCTAAGGTTTCAAGAGATGTCGCCAAGCCTGTAAGGAGGGCCGAATGGTTTTGAAGCAACCCAACTCCGAATGATCGGCCAGATCCAAATGGATCGACCTGAAGACGATCTCCAGAGTCCTTCGCGGTTTCATTCACAAACCTGGCAATTCGTGGCAGGATTTGCTCAACGTAGATCAATGATGACTGCGCCGCATCATCAATGATTTTGCCGCCATTGCCGATTCGATTTAGGTACTCCGCAAAACTCACAGGGGATAATGCCTCGTCATCAGCTTCATCGCCTCCGTCCTGAGTGGATCGCCACCTGACAACAGTACGATCAAACCATCTACCGATGGCCTCGCATGCCAAGCCCGGCCGCTCGTGAGTCACCGAATAAAGGACGCTCCACCAGTCGTCATTAACAGCAAAGCCTGGGTGAACGTCATCGAGAGTACCGTCGTCGATTAACTCCAAAAATAGGTCGAACATTTCTCGACTATGGTACACGTTGCCGGTTCGGCAAATATGGCGTAAGTATTGACGCCACTGTTCGCCTAAGTCGCGGTATTGCCGCAAGAGAGTGACGACGCGAACCGACCGCTCTTTCAGGATTTGTGGGAAACGGAGCATCCACACAGCTTTTTCCTGTCGCTTCGCATCCCCGCTCGACAATGCTTCGTCAAAGAATTTCTCGGCGTCCAGAACATCGAACCACTCCGGGCGCCCGTTGATAACGCCGTGCATGTGGGGGCGGAGAGTCTCCACGGGGGAAAGTAGTTTCTCGAGAACCTTCCATTCGTCACGCTGAGGGTCGGGCAAGGACGAGAGCCACTGGAAGATAAGACTCTTTAGGTGGAAGCGTACATCGGCGCTGGCGATTACGCTCTCGAAGCTCTTCCAGATATCGGAGCCTGTCATTGGAGCGTAGATAAGCCAGTACTTGACGCACTTGACCTCGCCGGAACAGGTGTTGTTCGCCAGCCAATAGAAGGCCTACAAGCTGGCCACCTCCAGACACAAATCTTCTGGCGAAAGCGTAGTCGAAAAAGGACTCGTGAAAAAAGCGGTATCCGTCCTCGGTAAGAGCGAGAATGTGCTCCGATGCCATCGCCCTGGCATCAGGGGAGACTTCGTCGAGGATATACAGCGGCGCGGAGAGCTGTTGTCTTTCGCTAAGCCAGTTTGCAAGCTTGTCAATAACCTGAGTCCAGGCTACCTTGCGGCCTAGTCGGCAGTCAACTCGGTGTTCTCCTTCTGTCCAAAATCTATCGAATAGATCGTCGCGACCCAGAACTCCGACCCGGTCGGGCGGTGTCAGGCTGAGAAACATTGAGAGATGCAGAGGGACGGCAAGAATGGACTTGAATGCGGCGGCTATCAAGGCGGGCTCCGTTCCAGCGCTGCGCAATGCGCCGTCGACCTGCTCCACCGTGAGAGGTTTGAGTTTTATTATCTTAAAGCCAGAGGCTTCAGCATTTAGCCTGCGAATCCGATGGTCGTGCTCCAAATCGAACTCGCGGCAACCCACAATCAACGACATGCCAGGGAACGGCTCTACCTCACGGAGAAGGGCCTCGAACAGTGACCACAGATCGGCCCGTCTTCCCGAAGCGATACTTATAGCATCCAGTTGGTCAACGATAAGGACGGATGGCGCACCGGAAGCGACTCCCGCGAGGGTCAACGCTGGAGACTCCGGGAGAAGCAGTTTGCGGCCTAACTCCGTCGTGCTGAGGATTCCTTCAGGTAACTGGTCAAAGCGAACCGGAAGGACGGCAATGCCGCGCCCGCGCAACTGCCCGACTACGTCTGCTAACGTGGTGCTCTTACCACCGCCAGCCTCGCCTACGACCAGCACCTTTCGATTTACGGGTTGACCGTTGTCACTGAGAATGGATTCCGCTCCTGCAAGCGGGAGAAAAGTACCATTCACCAAATGCGAATTGAGTGCTGCCACGTAAGTCTCGCACAACGCGTCAATCCGGTCTCTAACGGACTTCTCCAAGCCCCATTCGCGAAGCCGGAATCCATGGCTTCGCAATGCACCAAGAATCTTCTCTTTATCGAGCGGAGAGTGGATATTGTCCTGGATTATGTCCTTCAGGTGGCCTCGGACCGCAGCGGCATCGAGCGGCGAACCATCTTCAGCGTACAGAAGCTTGCGAAGCTTAAAGTTGACATCATCAGAGAGCTTAGACTCGTCGGCTGCATGGGTTCGCGTCCACCTCAGAAAGGCTAGAGCTCGCTCCACATCACCACCACAGAGTGGGAGGACATAGTCACGGAACGCCGAGCTCAGCTCGGCTGACCGCTGAAGCCGGGCATCCAGGATCTCTCTGCTCCCAATGTAACCTCGAAGCTCCTCGAAGTCACGGGCGCCGAGGGTTGAGGCGAACACGGCTCGAGAATTCGGATCCTTCTCGACGTGTTCCAGCAGGTCACTCAGGATGGTTCTGCCCCGGTCGTCTTTGGAAGCCAGGAGTGCCAGAGTCCATCCGGCTGCCTTCGTAGTCTGCCGCTTGACAGACCAGTACTCGGTGATTCCCTCTGGGCAGCCGACGACGAACTCAATCCCTCGCGCCTCATTGGGGTCCAGAGGCTCTAAAGTCAACCAATGCGCAGCACCGTTGACGATCCGAAGAAGTTGATCGATCGCCCACAGGGCCTCATACCTGTTGCCGAGTTTGTCGGCGGCTCCACCACTGACTGGCATAAGCAGATTTTACCTTGAAGCCGCTGCAGACGGTAGGCGGCCACGAACTGGGCGTATACCTCCCGGAACGCCAGGCGAGCGGCCTTGGTCGCGGCGCGGACGAAAGGTGCAGACTCCTTCTTGGAACGCTCGGCGTGGTCGTGGGGATTCTGCGCCAGGATGGCCACTACGCCGAGAACCGGCTTGCCCGTCCTCTTTCTCTCCTCCACGGCTTCAGCTTCGATTTCCTCGACCAGGGTTGGAGTCGGCTCGATTCCTCCAGTTTCTCGCGGCCGCAGGACTGGGGGGCCTGTTGACCCAGGGCATCGGCCTTCGGCCTCAGCCCTGGGCTGAGTTCTCGCGACCCTTTGGGCCGCAAAGGCCACAGGCTGACGAAGCCTGAAGAGGGAAGAGAAAAAGTTAGTCAGGCCGGCAGGGATGCCGGCGGTCCCAGGAGCGCTACGCCAGTCGGGCAGGCTTGCGAGCCCAAGGGGTGCCGCCCTGGTGGCGGGCAAGAGAGGGTTGGCCGGTCGGCGTAGCTCCCTTGGGAGCGATGGCGGGAACGCCCACGCACCCCCAAGCCTCGCTCGGAACCCGAACGAGCCTCTCGCAGAACCCGAGGACGGCTCGTTTCGACCGGCGCCTGCGGTCTTTGCGGCTCTACCGCCCACCCTCGTCCCCGAGCCGCGCGCCCCGGGGTCCGCATCATTCCCCCGCCGGCCCGAAGGCCCCGGAGCCGCTCCCGCATCGTTCACCCTGCGTCCAGCGCCTCCGGGACCGGAGTCCGCATCATTCGGCGGGCGTCCTGGGACGCGTATCCCGGGATCTGCATCCTTCGGCGCTCCTCACGCGCCTCCCGGAAGGAGATCCGCATCATTCACCCCTGTTCCCGCAGCATTCGGCAGCGTCGCTGCAACACGAATCGACGCTCCCGCATCATTAAGCCCTCCTTCCGCATCATTCGGCTCTCGTCCTGCATCATTCACCCGCGCTCTTGCATCATTCGGGAACGCTCCCGCCACGTTCGGCCCCGCTGGTGAATGATGCAGGACGACCGCCGCGTCACAAGGGAGGAGGGGCCAATGACGCGGCTCTCTTGCCGAATGGTGCGGGAGCGCTCCTTAGTGTTGCGGGAGCGCTCCGTAGTGTTGCGGGAAGGCCTCCTTGTGTTGCGTAGAGGCTTCCGGGAGCCCCGGGGGCAGTCCTTTGTGATGCAGAAATGCTCCCGCGCATTGCGCGAGCATTCGTTTGCGTTGCTGGAAGAGGTGGAGGCCTCAGGGATTCGCTCGCCGGTAGACGGTGGGGATTCGGCCGCCTCCGATGGACTGCGGGACGAGGATGCCTTCCCGGGCCAATTGGCGCAAAGCTTGGAAGAGAGAGCTTCGACGCCTCGGCACCGAGTGCCTTCTCCTCGCCGCGCTCCATCCTCCAAGCCCGGTCGAGGGGCTTGGATCTGCTGGGAATGGGCGGTCTCGAGAAGCTCTGATGCCGGCTCGGTGCGGCTCGTCGAGACGCTGGCGTTAATGCTCGCAGCGCTTTGCTTTATGGGCGCTCATTGCATCACGACTGCAACATTGGAGGCGATTCCCAATCCCCTACCTTGGGTCAAAGCCCTTGAAGGAAGAGCAAAGTTAGTCAGGCCGGCAGGGATGCCGGCGGTCCCAGGGGGCGCTACGCCGGTCGCGGCGCCGGGGCTCAGTGAGGAGCCGTGCCCGGCGCTGGCGCGGGCTTCAGGAACCCGTCCCGGTCGAGGACCTTGCCGTTCAGGATGACTTTGTGGATCTTTTTGAGATGGCTGATGTCCTGGACCGGGTTCTCGTCGAGCACCAGCAGGTCCGCGTTGTAGCCGGCCTTCACCTGGCCCACCGTGCTCCAGCCGAACAGCTCGCCGAAGTTGCTGGTCGCCGCGGCCAGCGCCTGCCGCGGCGTCAGGCCGATGCGCACCAGCATCTCGAGCTCGGTGTGGAGTGAAATCCCGACCAGCGTGCCAAACGCATCCGAACCGCTCCCGGTCAGGAATCGGGCTCCGGCCTTCCGGTACTGCTCATCGATCTCCAACAGCTTCAGGGCCACACTGGGCAGGAAGCCGACGGGATTGGCGCCTGGAGCCGGCTGAGCGCGCTCGCCGGTCGTCCGGTCGGCGGGAAGATGGACGTCCTTGGGATCGAGGATGGCCGCGATGGGCTCCTTCCAGGGATTCCCATGGCCCGGCAGGTCCAGGTAGCGGTGGCTCGCCGTGGGAATGAGGCCGGCCTTTCCGGACCCGAAGACCGCGGCTTGGCGTTGCAGAGCCGGATCGTTCGGGGTCAAGGCGAGCAGAGCCGCGTAATACACCTTTTGCGATCCGAAGGGCACCCGGGCCACTTCGGCGCGCAGCTCCGGGGGCACTGTATCCAGGGAGTAGCGGGCGGTGTGGATGAACGCCTGCACGCCGGCCTCCACCGCCTCGCGATAGGTGGTCTTGCCGAGCTCGCCGATCGTCGCAAGACCGATCTCGCGCGCATGCCGCGCCGCCACCCGGACCTGCTCGGGCGACAGCGAGTAGTACAGCAGCAGCACCTTGTTTCCGCTCTTCGCCAGCGAATCGATCTGCTGGATCAATTCAGGGTCTGACATCGGGGCTGCCCGGTCCATCAATTCCGCGATGGTCTCCGGGGGAGGCGTCAGGTTCTCTTCGTGGTACCCGGTCAGAACCTCCAGCCGGTAGATCCGCGGGCTGGGATTCGCCGTGGTATCGAGAGGCCCGCGCCGTCCCCCGGGCTCGTCCGACCCGACGATCGACGTCACGCCCATGTACAGGTGAGCGTTGGCCTGTGCCTGGTTGTTCTGTGACGAGAACGCGTCGTTCAACCCGGGGACGACATACTTGCCGGCGACGTTCACGATCTCCGCCCCGGCCGGGACCTTCACCGCGCTCCGCGGACCGGCGGCGACGATCTGCCCGCCGCTGATGACGACGACCGAGTCCTTGACGTCGGCGGTCGAAGCTCCCGAGCCCGAGACGTCGATGAGGGTGCCGCCGGCGAGGACCAGCGCACGCGCCGGTGGCGCGGCGTCCTGGGCCAAGGCGGCGGCAGGAAGCAGCCCGAGAAACAGCCCGAAGGATTGCAGGCCACGCAGTGTACGCCGCAGCATCGTACGGCCCCCTTAATTGTGTTACTTCTCGGTCCGGGGGCAGGGTACCACGGGCCGGCAGGGTTGCCGGCCCTTCCAGGGCTCTTATGCCGGTCAGGCCGGCTTGCGGGCCCGCACGAACGCGCTCATGAATTTGCCATCCACTTGCGGTGCGATGGCGGCGGGATCCATCCCCATCCCGTGCAGGAGATCCCGGGCGTCTTCGGCTTTGTAGATCCGCGTGGGCTCGACCTCGACGTTCTCGAAGCCCACCTCGGTCAAAAGGCGCTTGTATTCCGTCTCCTCCAGGGCGCCGGCCACGCAGCCGATCCAGAGGCTCGACGCTGCGGCGCAGGGCTTGCCGGCACCTCGCCGCGGACCACGATGTCCGAGACGGCGAAACGGCCGCCGGGCCGGAGGACGCGGAAGGCCTCGGCCAGCACCTGCCGCTTGTCCGCCGAGAGGTTGATGACGCAGTTGGAGATCACCACGTCCACCGCTTCGCCGGGCAGGGGGATGGCCTCGATCTCTCCCTTGAGGAACTCGACGTTCTCGACGCCCGCCTTGCGCTGGTTCTCCCGCGCCAGGGCCAGCATGTCGTCCGTCATGTCCAGCCCGTAGGCCTTGCCGGACGGCCCCACGCGGTGGGCGGAGAGGAGCACGTCGATGCCGCCTCCGGAGCCGAGGTCGAGCACGGTCTCGCCCGGCTGGAGCGAGGCCAGCATGGTGGGATTGCCGCAGCCGAGCGAGGCGAGGACGGCCTCGGCCGGCAGGCCCGCCTTCTGCTTTTCGTCATACAGATCCTTGGTGATGGGGTCCTGGCCGGAGGCGCTGGTGCAGCAGCTGTCGCCACAGCACGACGCCGCGCCCGTGCCCTGCCGGACGCTGCGCGCCGCTTCGCCATATTTTGCCTGCACGACCTCGCGAAGGGCCGCGGGATCGAGCGTCTCGGGGCTGGTGAGGTTTGAAGTCTCGGTGTTCATGTTCGTTCCTTTCTCTAGTTGTCACTAGCAACTATAGGGTTATAAAAAAAGCGGCGGCTCACGGAGCCGTGCAACAGCCACCTTTGGCGTCTCGACGCGGCGGCGCGGCCCAACTGGCGAAGGAGCCGGGTCATGGCCTGCCGGACCTCGGGGGCGAAGCCGGCGAGGAGCGCCCGCTCCTGGGTCAGAATGGAGTCCCGGATCTTCTCCTCCAGCGCCCGCCCGGCCTTGGTCGCTTCGAGCAGCAGGGCCCGGCCATCCTGAGGATGGGTCATGCGGGCCACGTAGCCCTTGCGCTCCAGGGCGTCCACCACCCGGCTCGCCGTGCTCTTGTCGAGGTAGAGCTGGGCGGCCAGCTCGTTGAGCGTCATCCCACCCCGCCGCACCAGCGTCTCCAGGGCATAGCACTGGGAGACGGAGACGTCGAAGCAGCAGATGCGGTCGCGGTCGCGGGATTCGTAGACGCGGATGAGGTCCGAAAGGGCCTCGTACATCTCCTCCGCGTCCCGCTCCAGGACGGGATCGGAAGGCCCGGCGGGCTCCTGCGGCAGGATGGGGAGGACGGTTGCCTTGCTCACGAAAGGGAGGATAGCAAGGTTGGTTGGCAGTTGCAACTGTCTTCTTCACTCGTTCCCTCACTCCCCTGGCCCCTCTCTCCCAGCCCTCCACCCGCCCACCGGGGAGAGAGGGGAAGCCCCCGCCCGGGCATAAATGCCCGGGCTAGGTTGAAGAAGCCCCCTGAAGGGGACTCAACTTGTCCCCGATTTTGGAGTCGGCTTTAGCCGGCTTCTTTTGCCTAGCCCGGGCATTGATGCCCGGGCGGGGGCGCGGCCAGGGTAAACAGATCTGACAAGTAGAGCTGAAGAGCTCTTTGCCTTTCTCCCTCCTCTCCCTGGAGAGGGTGGGCGGCGGGCTGGGAGAGGAGGGCCGGGGAGGTGAGGGCTCCAGCCCCATTCATGCCACAATACCCCGTCCCCGCGAGATGCGCCATGAAACGATGCCTCTTCCGGTGCTACACCCTGGGCGTCCTCCTCGCCTGCGCCCCGGTCGCGGCGTTGGACCCGCGGAGTGCCATCTCGGAGTACCACCTCCAGGGTTGGAGCACCCGGGAGGGGCTCCCCCAGGTCACCGTATCCACCATCACCCAGTCCTCCAACGGATACCTCTGGCTCTCCACCAACTCATACCTGGTGCGGTTCGACGGCGTGCGCTTCGTGCCCCTCCGCTCCCGCCCCGGCCGCATCCTCGCCAGCCGTTCCGGAAGCCTCTGGTACTCCTCGACTACCGGCGGCGCCATCCAGTGGACGGGGAAACGCGACATCCTCTGGACCACCCGGCAGGGCCTGCCGGCCGGTCAGGTGCAGGCGTTCTTCGAAGACCGCGGCGGCAGCGTCTGGATCGGTACCGGCAAGGGCGCAGGCCGCCTGCGCGGCGGCCGTCTGGAGCGCGTGCCCGCCCTGGCTGGCCGTAGCGTCCTCGCTTTCGTCCAGGAGCCCGGCGGCGCCTTGTGGGCCGGTACCGCCGACGGTCTCGTCCGCCTGGAGGAGGGCACCCTCGCGGCCTCCAGCGCTCTGCCGGGCGAGCGCGTCCTCTCCCTCGCGATGGACCGGCGCGGCGGCCTCTGGGCCGGCACCGCCAACGGGGTCGCGCACCGTCCTGCTCCTGCCAGGCCGTGGGAACGGTTCACTCTGAGCGACGGCCTGCCGGGGGCCAAGGTGCCCTCCCTCCTGGCCGACAGCGACGGCAACCTGTGGGCAGGCACGAACCAGGGCCTTGCCCGGCTCCGGGGCGGCCGTTTCGAGGCCCTGCCCCTCCCCGAGCCGGCGCTGGCCGAGGAGCCCATCCTCGCGCTGCTGGAAGACGCGGAGGGCGCCCTCTGGGCCGGCACCGAGACCAGCGGCCTCCTGCGCCTGCGCGACAACGTCTTCACCACCTTCCAGCCGCCGGGTGTCCCCGGAGTCGTCTGGTCCGCCTACGAGGACTCCGCCGGCACCCTCTGGTTCGGTACCGGCGAGCACGGCCTCCTGCGCCTTCGAGAGGGCCGGGTCGACGCCTTCACCACCGCCCAGGGATTGCCCGACGACCGGGTCCGCCCCCTCCTCGAAGACGGCGAAGGCGGTCTCTGGATCGGCACCCGAGGCGGCCTCGCCCACCGCCACGCCGATGGCCGAATCGAGACCTGGACCCGGCGCCAGGGCCTGCCGGACGACTACGTTCTCGCCCTCTTCCGCGATCGCGGCGCCATCCTCTGGATCGGCACCGTCCACGGCCTGGCCCGCCTGCAAGACGGCCGCATGCAGGACGTCACACCCAACGGCCTGCCCTCCGACGCCGTCTACTTCGTCCAGCGCGACCGCGGCGGCACCCTCCTCGCGGGCACCCGCCAGGGGCTCTTCCGCGAGGCGGGCGGGCGCTTCGAGCTCGTCCCCGGCGCCCCCGTGGGCCAGGTGTTCGCCGCCCATGAAGACGCCGAAGGCACCCTCTGGCTCGGCACCTCCCAGAACGGCCTGTGGCGCCGCCGCCAGGGCCGCTGGACCGTCTTCCTCCCGCGCGACGGCATGCCCGAGAGCACCGCCTTCCACATCCTCGAAGACACCGAAGGCCGTTTCTGGATGACCAGCGACCTGGGGATCTACCGCGTCCGGCGCGCCGACCTCGACGCCTTCGCCGAAGGGCGCATCCCCCGCATCCCCAGCGTCCTCTACGGCGAAGCCGACGGCATGAAGGGCGCCGAGTGCGCAGGCGGCAACAAACCCGGGGTCCTGGCCGCCCGCGACGGCCGCTACTGGTTCCCCACCACCCGTGGCTTCGCCATCACCGACCCCCGGAACGTTCAAGGCAACCGCCGGCCGCCTCCCATCGCCATCGAAGAGATCCTCTCCGACGGCCAACGCATCCCGTGGACGCCGGGCGTGCCCCTGAAGCTACCCCTCGGCCGGCGCAACCTGGAGATCCACACCGCCGTCCTGAGCCTGCTGGACCCGGAGAGAGCCCACCTGAGCTACCGCCTGGAAGGCTTCCAACCGGGCTGGATCGAAGCCGGACCCGACCGCCGGGCCGTCTACACCAACCTCCCGGCGGGCTCCTACACCTTCCGCGCCGTGGGCAGCAACGGCGACGGCGTCTGGAACAACGAAGGGACGCGGCTCGCCGTCATCATCCCCGAATACTTCTGGGAGACCTCCTGGTTCGCGGCCGGCAGCGTGGGCCTCCTCCTCCTCCTGGGGATCGGCGCCGGACGCCTGCGCCTGCGCACCATGCGCCGCCGCCAGCTCGAGCTCGCCCGCCTCGTGGAAGAACGCACGCTCGACCTCCGCCGCGAAAAAGCCCGCGCCGAGCAGGCCAGCCGCGCCAAGAGCGACTTCCTGGCCAACATGAGCCACGAGATCCGTACGCCGCTCAACGCCGTGCTCGGCATGACCAGCATGCTCCTGGGCACGCCGCTCTCGATCCGCCAGCGCGACTGCGTGGAGACCATCCGCCACAGCGGCGGCGCCCTCCTCTCCGTGATCAACGACATCCTCGACGTCTCCAAAATCGAAGCCGGCGCCCTGGAGATCGAGCTCATCCCCTTCCTCCTGAGCGACGGCATCGAAGACGCCCTCGAGATGGTCCGCCCCAAGGCCGCCACCAAGGGGCTCTCGCTCGTGCGCCGCATCGGCGACGGCGTGCCCGAGGCCATCGCGAGCGACGCCGCCCGCCTGCGCCAGATCCTCGTCAACCTGCTGGACAACGCCGTCAAGTTCACCGAGAGCGGCGAGGTCTCGCTCGACGTCGAGCTCGTCCCTCCGGTTGAAACAGGCCCGGACACCCCGGACACCCCGGACACCCCGGACGCCCCGGACACCCCGAAGGAGGACGGCGGCGAGGAGATCGAGCTTCGCTTCACCGTCCGCGACTCCGGCATCGGCATCCCACCCGAGCGCCTGGACCGCCTCTTCCAGCCCTTCAGCCAGGCCGACTCCTCCACCACCCGCCTCTACGGCGGCACCGGCCTGGGCCTCGTCATCAGCCGCCGCCTGGCCGAGCACCTGGGCGGCCGCATGTGGGTGGAGAGCACCCCCGGCCACGGCTCGGCCTTCTCCTTCACCGTCCGCTGCCGGCCCGCCGAGGCCGCCCCCCGGTTCCAGACCCCGGTGGCCGCGCCCCTGGGAGGCATCCTGCCGCTGCGCATCCTCCTCGCCGAGGACAACTCGGTGAACCAGAAGGTCGCCCTCCTCATGCTGGAGCGCCTGGGCTACCGCGCCGACGTGGCCGGCGACGGCTACGAGGCCCTGGCCGCCGTCCGCCGCCAGCAGTACGACCTCGTCCTCATGGACGTCCACATGCCCGGCATGGACGGCCTGGAAGCCACCCGCCACATCCGCGCCGAAGTCCCCGCGGATCACCAGCCCCACATCGTGGCCATCACCGCCAACGTCCTCTACGAGCACCGCGAAGCCTGCCTCGCCGCCGGCATGAACGACTTCCTCGCCAAACCCGTCATGCTGGCCGACCTGCGCGCCGCCCTGCTCCGCAGCCGCGGCGCCGCACCGGAGGCTCTCGAGGAACAGGCCCCCCCGGTGACCGATCCTTCATCCTCGTTCGACCCCGGCCCCCTCGAAAGCCTCCGCCGCCTCGGCCAGATTTCCGGCCGGCCCATTCTCAAGGAGATCCTCGACAACTACCTGGCCGAGACCCCACGCCGCCTGGAACGGCTGCGCACGGCCCTCGCCGAAGGGAACGCCGAGGAGCTGGTCTTCGTGGCCCACAGCCTCAAAGGGAGCAGCGGCCAACTCGGCGTCCAACGGATGGCCGCCCTGTGCACCGAGTTGGAAGAGATTGGGAGGAGCCCCGATCTCACCGGCGCGGCCAGCCTCCTTGCCGACCTCGAACAGGAATTCGCGAGGGTGGCGCCGCTGCTCAAAGGGCAGATGTAACGGCGCCGGGGAGTGAGGGGAAAGGCAAAACACAGTCCGAGTGGGGGGCCTTTCTTGCCTTTCTCCCTCCTCTCCTTGGAGGGGCGGACGGCGGGCCGGGAGGTGAGGGCTCCAGCCCCATTCATGCCACAATACCCTGTCCCCGAGATCTGCCATGAACCTCCGCCCCGTCCGGTGCTACGCCCTTGGCGTCCTCCTTGCCTGCGCTCCGGCCCTGGCGCTGGACCCGGAGCGCGCCATCACGGAGTATCACCGGCAGAGTTGGGGCTCGCGGGAGGGGCTCCCCCAGTCCACCGTCTTCTCCATCTCCCAGGCTCCCAACGGCTACCTCTGGCTCGCGGCTCAGGGCTACCTGGTTCGGTTTGACGGCATCCGTTTCGTGACTTTCCCGACCCGCCCCGGCCGCATCCTGGCCAGCCGGTCCGGCGACGTCTGGTATTCCTCCAATACCGGCGGCGCCGTCCAGTGGACGGGGAACCGCAACGTCCTCTGGACGACCCGCCAGGGCCTGCCTTCGGACAACGTGCAGGCGTTCTTCGAAGCCCGTGGCGGGGATCTCTGGATCGGCACCGGCAAGGGCGCGGCCCGGCTGCGCGGCGGCCGGCTGGAACGCGTGCCCGCCCTGGCCGGCCTCGTGGTCCAGGCCTTTGCCCAGGAGCCAGGCGGAGCGCTGTGGGCCGGCACGGCCGGCGGGCTCTTCCGCTTCGAAGAGGGTTCGGCCTCCAGAGAGCTTGCGGGGGAGAACGTGCTGTCTCTCACGGTGGACCGGCGCGGTGAGATCTGGGCCGGCACCGGCCGGGGGGTCGCGCACCGCACCGCCGGCTCTTGGGAACGGCTCACCACGGCCGACGGCCTGCCCGGCGGCGAGGTCCCCGCCCTCCTCTCCGACCGCGAAGGCAACCTCTGGGCGGGTACGAACCGGGGACTCGCACGGCTTCGCGGCGGCCGGTTCGAGGCCCTGCCCATTCCGGAGGACGAGCCGGCCGACGGGGTTCTCTCGCTGCTGGAAGACGCCGAGGGCGCCCTTTGGGTGGGCACCCAGACCGGCGGCCTCCTGCGCCTGCGGGACAACGTCTTCACCACGTTTCGGCCGCCGGGCGTGCTCGGCACCGTCTGGTCCGCCTACGAGGATGCCGCGGGCACGCTCTGGATGGGCACCGGCGAGCACGGCCTCCTGCGCCGCCAGGGCGGCCGGATCGACGCCTTCACCACCGCCCAGGGGTTGCCGGCCGACAAGGTCCGCTCCGTTCTGGAGGACGGAGAGGGCGGCCTGTGGATCGGCACGCAGGGTGGCCTCGCCCGCCGCCATGCGGACGGCCGGATCGAGACCTTCAACCGGCGCGACGGCCTGCCGGACGACTCCATCCTCTCCCTCTTCCGCGACCGGGACGGCGCGCTGTGGATCGGCACGGTCCATGGCCTCGCCCGCAGAGACGGCGGCGGCATCCGGAACGTCACCCCCTCCGGCCTGCCAGACGACGCCATCTACTTCGTCCGGCGCGACCGGAGCGGCACTCTCCTCGTAGGCACCCGCCAGGGGCTCTTCCGCCAGGCCGGTGCACGCTTCGAGCGGGTCCCCGGCGCCCCCGTGACCCTGGTCTTCTCCGCCCATGAAGACACCGAGGGCACCCTTTGGATCAGTACCTCCCAGAACGGCCTGTGGCGCCGGCGCCAGGGCCTCTGGACCGGCTTCCACCCGCGCGACGGCCTGCCCGACGGCACGGCCTTCCAGATCCTCGAAGACGGCGAGGGCCGCTTCTGGCTGACCTGTGACCGGGGGATCTACCGCGTCCGGCGCGCCGACCTCGACGCCTTCGCCGACGGGCGCATCCCCCACATCCCCAGCGTCCTGTTCGGGGAATCGGACGGCATGAAGGGCGCCGAATGCTCGGGCGGCAACCAGCCCGGGACCCTGGCCGCGCGCGACGGCCGCTTCTGGTTCCCCACCGTCCGGGGTTTCGCCATCACCGACCCCAGGCGTGACAACGGCACCCGCCGCCCCCCGCCCGTCGCCATCGAAGAGATCCTCTCCGACGGCCAGCGGATTCCGTGGGCGCCCGGCGTGCCGCTCAAGCTCCCCCTCGGCCGGCGCAACCTGGAGATCCACGCCACCGGCTTGAGCCTCCTGGCCCCGGAGAAGGTCCAGCTGCGGTATTACCTCGAGGGCTTCAAACAGGGGTGGACCGAGGCCGGCGCCGGCCGCCAGGCCGTCTACACCAACCTCCCCGCGGGCTCCTACACCTTCCGTGTCGTGGGCGGCATGGGCGACGGCGTCTGGAACACCGAGGGCGCGCGGCTGGACATCGTCGTTCCGCCCTACTTTTGGGAGACCCCCTGGTTCGCGGCCGCCGCCGTGGCCTTCGTCCTCCTCTGCGGCGTGGGCGCCGGCCGGCTGCGCCTACGGGCCGTGCGCCGCCACCAGCAGGAGCTGACGCGCCTCGTGGAAGAGCGCACCCTCGACCTGCGCCGCGAGAAGGCCCGCGCCGAGCAGGCCAGCCGCGCCAAGAGCGACTTCCTGGCCAACATGAGCCATGAGATCCGCACGCCGCTCAACGCCGTGCTCGGCATGACCAGCATGCTCCTCGACACGCTGCTCTCCTCCCGCCAGCGCGACTGCGTGGAGACCATCCGCCACAGCGGCGGCGCCCTCCTCTCCGTGATCAACGACATTCTCGACGTCTCCAAAATCGAAGCCGGTGCCCTGGAGATCGAGCTCATCCCCTTCCTTCTGAACGACGGCATCGAAGACGCCCTGGAGATGGTCCGCCCCAAGGCCGCCACCAAGGGGCTCTCGCTCGTGCGCCGCATCGGCGACGGCGTGCCCGAGGCCATCGCCAGCGACTCCGCCCGCCTGCGCCAGATCCTCGTCAACCTGCTGGACAACGCCGTCAAGTTCACCGAGAGCGGCGAGGTCTCGCTCGACGTCGAGCTCGTCCCGCCGGTTGAAAACGCGGGCCAGGACACCCCGGACGCCCCTTCGGAAGCCGGCGGCGACGAGATCGAGCTTCGCTTCACCGTCCGCGACTCCGGCATCGGCATTCCACCCGAGCGCCTGGACCGCCTCTTCCAGCCCTTCAGCCAGGCCGACTCCTCCACCACCCGCCTCTACGGCGGCACCGGCCTGGGCCTCGTCATCAGCCGCCGCCTGGCCGAGCACCTGGGCGGCCGCATGTGGGTGGACAGCACCCCCGGCCACGGCTCGGCCTTCTCCTTCACCGTCCGCTGCCGGCCCGCCGAGGCCTCTCCCCGGTTCCAGACCCCGGTGGCCGCGCCCCTGGGAGGCATCCTGCCGCTGCGCATCCTCCTCGCCGAGGACAACTCGGTGAACCAGAAGGTCGCCCTCCTCATGCTGGAGCGCCTGGGTTACCGCGCCGACGTGGCCGGCGACGGCTACGAGGCCCTGGCCGCCGTCCGCCGCCAGCAGTACGACCTCGTACTCATGGACGTCCACATGCCCGGCATGGACGGCCTGGAAGCCACCCGCCACATCCGCGCCGAAGTCCCCGCGGATCACCAGCCCCACATCGTGGCGATCACCGCCAACGTCCTCTTCGAATACCGCGAAGCCTGCCTCGCCGCGGGCATGAACGACTTCCTCCCCAAGCCCGTCATGCTGACCGACCTGCGCGCCGCACTCCTTCGCAGCCGCGGCACCGCGCCGGAGGCTCCCGAAGAAAAGGCCCACCCGGTGACCGATCCCTCCTCCTCATTCGACCCCGGCCCCCTCGAAAGCCTCCGCCGGCTCAGCCAGATCGCCGGCCGCCCCATTCTCAAGGAGATCCTCGAAAACTATCTAGCCGAGACTCCGCGCCGCTTGGAACGCCTGCGCGCGGCCCTCGCCGAAGGGAACGCCGAGGAGCTGGTCTTCGTGGCCCACAGCCTCAAAGGCAGCAGCGGCCAACTCGGCGCCCAACGGATGGCGGCCCTGTGCACCGAGTTGGAAGAGCTTGGAAGAAGCCTCGATCTCACCGGCGCCGCTCCCCTCCTCGCCGACCTCGAACAGGAATTCGCGAGGGTGGAGCCGCTGCTTCAGGCGCAGAGGTGAGTCTTTCCTGGGACCGCTGGCATCCTTGCCGGCCCGCCCAACCCCACCCTGAAGTGAGCCTCGGACTTTCCCCCGGGGACGGTGCGCTCCGGCGGCCTCCCGGTTTATCTATACGCAAGACTTCAGGGACCTGCACGCCGCTTCTGGTGGCGGAGAGGGAGGAGCAGCTTACTTTTCGGTCTGTGGATCCTCAAACCAGACGTCCCAAATGTAGTTGACCACGGAATCCTCGGCTACGTTCCGGCCAATGACCAAAATCGCCTGAAGCGGTAGGTTAGTTTTCTGAGCCAGGATTCCCATCAACTGTTCCGCTCTTTCCTTCACCACGGGAACGTTGACCAGCGCAGCGGACGAAAGCTCCTTGCGTTCATCCCAAAGGGACATGGCGTCGAGATACAGCGCGGCGAAGTCGATTGCTCCCCGAATTCCACAGGCCCTGAAGTGAACCACCTGATCCCGAACATAGCTGATCAAGACGGCCTGATCCATCCAATCGAGAATGCGCCGCAAAGGATAGAGAGTCTTGGCCGCCAGATCAAAGGGATCACTGGTCGCCACGTGCACGATGTCCCAGATGCCAGTCTCCGCCAGCCGGTCGGCGATGCCATCGTCGAGCCCATCGATCATGCAGAGAGGTAAAGCGCCGCAGGCCGGACTTCCCGGCCTGAAGAGTGCTTGAGCCTTTTGCCGCAACGCATCCATCGCCCAGGAGGGAAAAAGACCAATGAAGAACAAAACGAACAAACCCTGGTTGCCAGAAAGCCCGGCAAAGATGTTCGTATCCGCCGCGACGAAGCCCAACACCAAGGCGATCGCCGAGCGCACCGCGCTGACCGCAAGAAACTTACCAGTCAATGCCGCTGAATTGAGCCGCGAAATCATCAGCAGTAGCGTATAGATGTAGGCCCCGTAACCGGCATAAACCAGTCCGGCCAAACCGGATATCGCCCCTGGCTCTCGCTTGATCGTGGTAACTCCTTGCACACCCAGATCGGTGATGTGGCTTTCCCGTCCACCGACAACGGCAACGATACCAAAGACTGTGGTGAGTGCGGCCACGGCAAGTGCCAGGTACCACCAGCGGGGTCCATATTCCTCAATGTTCTTCTCGATCTTTGGAAGCCGGCTGGGTTTCGCCGGCTTGTACGACACCTGCTGGATTTCTTGGCGCGTCCTATTGAACCGGATCTTCTCTGCGATCCAATTGAACAGGGCAATGAAGCCAGGAAGAAAAGCCAGGACGCCAAAAATATGGCGGGGGAGAGGCCAGGTATAGCCAGACAGAATCGAATCGATCCAAGCGCCCATTTCGCGGCTCCTTCGTAGAGAGAGCAGCAACTCTCAATGCCTATAAGACGGACTCCCGCTGAGATTTCCCTACCGTTCTAAACTCCCGGGGGCCGCCACATGGTCACAGCGCCGCCCCTGAACTCTGCTCACCGCTCTCGCCGTTGCCGAGCCTCCCATCCTTACGCCCGTAGCCAAGTTTGGTGGCGGGCTCGCGGCGTGCGCATCGTGGTCTGTCACCGAGCCAAGCGATGCCCGACTACGAAGGTCGTCGGGACGCTTTGCGGAAGAACGGCGCGCGGCTGGTGTGGTAAGCGGCTTTGCCCTCCTGAAAAAAGCGGAGTTAGTAGGCCGGCAGGGATGCCGGCGGTCCCAGGGAGGGAAAGCCCCACCCTGAAGCGGAGCCCCAAACCACCCCGAAGGACGGTGCGCTCCGGCGGCCTCCCGGTTTATCTATACCCAAGACTTCAGGGAGGCCCGCTCATGGTCAACGCCGTCTACGTTCTTCTGGCCGTTCTCGCCGTCGCCGTGCCCGCTTTCGTGCTGACGCCCGTGGCGCGCTCGTGGTGGCGTGCCCGGGGCGCGAGGCTCGTGGTCTGCCCTGGCGACCGCCAGCCGGCCCGGGTGGAGCCGGATCCTCTCGAGGTGGCGTTCCTGGAGGTCTTCCACATCCCCGGCCAGACCCTCAAGAGCTGCTCGCGCTGGCCAGGAAAAGGCGGGTGCGGGCAGGATTGCCTGGTGCAGATCTCGCCGCGCTCGTAGGACATTAAGACGCCCGCGTCCACTGGCCCCTTGCACTGCTGCATCGGCCCAGCGTAACGATGCAATGGGCCAATGCAGAGGGCACTGGACCGTTGTACCGTGGCACCGGCCCGTTGCAACCCTGCAAGGACCCTGCGTTGCGATGCAAGGGTCCAGTGCCAGTGGCGCTGGACCGTTGTACCGTGGCAATCGACCGTTGCAACGATGCAATGGACCAGCGTAACGATGCAATGGACCAGCGTAACGATGCAATGGACCAGCGTAACGATGCAATGGACCAGCGTAACGATGCAATGGACCCGTGCAGGCGGCGCTGGACCGTTGTACCTGTGCAAGGGGCCGGCGTAACGATGTAATGGGCCAGAGCAAGTGGCGCCGGTTCAGCGTAACGATGCAATGGAGCTGCGCAGGTGGCGCTGGACCGCTACATCGCTGCAATAGACCCTCGCAGGACTACAACCACAGCCCACTCAGCGCTACCTTCAAGGCCTGGGGGTGCGCTCCGGCCTTGCCGGCCGGTCCGCGGTGCCCTCGAAAAAGGAGCGGACATGAACCGCACTCGCCGAGCTGTCGCCGTTTTCCTGCTCGCCCTGGCCCTCGCGCTGCCCGTGGCCGCGCTGCCGGCCCCGGCGCGGGCACACTCCTGGCCTGACTTCTTCGTGGCCTTGTGGGCCCGTGTCGCGCCCGTTCTTGGGATCTCCGAGAAAAGCCGTTCTACCGCGGACCCGGACGGGGTGGCCGTATCCGCCCCGCCGAGCGAAGACGATTCCCGCGGCAGCGCGGACCCGGACGGCTAGTCCGCCGGCTCTCCGCGCCTTCCTTTCGACGCCGGCGCAGGTCCGGCGTCTTTTTTGTCCCCAAAAGGCGCCCTCCGGCAACTATGCTTGTAGGGGAGGAGAGAAAAGACCATGCCAGACAGTCACTTGTCGCGGGAAGTGATGCAAAGATTCTTTCGGTCGGAGCTGTCGCACCGGGATACCCACGAGGTGGTCCGCCATCTGATGCGGCGGTGTGAGACGTGCCGCCGGATCGCGGTGGCGGTCGGGGCCGAGGAAGGGTACGTCTATCAGGAGGGGGACTTCCAGGCCGCTCTCTTTCCGGACGCCCCGGATCGTTACAGCGGCGTCTTCCTGCGCCCTCTCGGCTCCTTGGGCGAGGTCCGGCTCGAGCTGGCCCGCGAGCGCCTGCGCGGCATCGGCCTCTGGCACGTTCTCGAAAAATACGGCCAGGAGCAGCGGCTGGCGATGATCTGCCAGGACCCCCGGATGCGGACCTGGGGCCTCTACGACCGCCTCCTGGAGCAGTGCCGGGTCCTGGGATTCCGTGCCCCGAGCCACGCCGTCCAGGTCGCCGAGCTGGCCCTGGCCGTGGTGGAGATTCTGGACCCGGTGCGGCATGGAGCCGCCCGCATCGCGGATTTCCGCGCCGGAGCCCTGGCCGCCCTCGGCAACGCCAAGCGGCTGGCCTCCGATTTCGAGGGCGCGTGGAACGCCTTGCGGCTCGCCCGCGAGGAGCTGAGGCAGGGGACCGGCGATCCCCTGGAAAAGGCGCACGTGCTCTCTCTCCAGGCGAGTTGGCACAAGGATTTGGGAGAGTTTGAGAAGGCCTTGGAGATCCTCGACCGTGCCGCCGCGATCTACCGTGAGCTGAATGATGTTCACTTGGAAGGCCGGACCCTGCTCAAGCAAGCGGCCACGGTCGGCCTCACCGATCCAGAGAAGGCGATCGCACTATTGCAGAATGGCCTCGCCCTGATCGATCCTCTGCGCGAGCCGCGCCTGGAATGGGCAGGCCGTCACAATCTTGCCCATTTTCTGAATGACGCCGGCCGGCCCCAGGAAGCGCTCGCGATGCTCGAGGTCTCCCGGCCTCTATACGAGCAGTTCCAGGACCCCTGGACGCGCACCCGCATGCACTGGCTGGAGGGGAAGATCGCCCGCAGCCTGGGAGACCTGGCGGAAGCCGAAGAGATCTTCAAGCGCCTTTGGTACGACCTCCAGGAACCCTCCCAGGCGCACGAGCTGACCTTGGTCTCACTCGAGCTCGCGGAGGTGTACGTCACGCGGGGCAAGCACGAAGAGGCGGCGGAGCTGGTGGAGGAATTCCTGCCCCTGCTCCAGGGCTGGGGAATGCACGCCGAGGGCCTCGCCCTGTGGCTGCTGATGATGCAGGCCGTCCAGGAGCGCCGGGCGGAAGCGGTGCTCTTCCGGCACATGGCGCAATACCTCAGCCGGGCGTGGTTCCGGCCTCTGGAGCGGCGGGAGAATTAGGGGGGGGCGGCGGCCACGTTGCCGATTGCCACGTTGCCAGCCTGGGCCTCGGCGATCGAGCGCCGCAGATGCTCAGGCGGGCAGGTGTAGCGGTCTTTGCGGCCCGAAGGGTCGCGAGACCCCAGGCCGGCAGGGATGCCGGCGCTCCCAGGGGCGCTACGCCATCAGGGCAATCCTGCCTTGCCGGAACACCCGCTCAGTGGTGCTGATGTAAGGGGGCTTACTTCGAGTAGTGGAACCGGCAGGAAAGGAGCGTCACGCCGGTCGCCGTCGCTGTGTAGACCAAGCGGTGCTCGTCCGTGATCCGGCGCGACCAGTAACCCGCCAAGTCGGCTTTGAGGGGCTCGGGCTTTCCAATTCCTTCAAAGGGAGCACGAAGGACATCCTTGATCAGCAGGTTGATCCGCTTGAGGAGCTTCCGGTCATGTTCCTGGAACCAGAGATAGTCTTCCCATGCCGAGGGCGTAAAAACGAGCCTCATGCTTCAAAAAGCTCCCTCTCCTGAACGTTTCCGGCTTCGGCCTCTGCGATCGATCGCCGGAGATGTTCAGCATTGGCGGGATTTGACAGAAGGTAAAAGGTCTCCTTCCAGGAGTTGTACTCATCGAGCGGCATGAACACCACTTGCTCGCCGCTCTCCGCGATGACGATCGTGGGCTCAGCGTCAGCAATCACCTGCTCGACGAGCTGTTCCAGAGTGCGTTTGGCTTCCTTCATGGTCACGGCGTTCATGGAGCGGCCTCCTTGTCCTGACAGGAGTCTATCAAACCGGCTCAGTGGTGCTGGTGATGCCCGTGCGCCGCCCCCGCTTTCTCCCCGCCCATCCCATGACCCGCGTGCCCTTCCGGCCCGCCCAGCCCCCTCGCGAACGTCACCAGGCCCACGAGCACCAGCAGCACGCCCCCCCCGGGCCAGAGCGCGGCGCCAGCCCAAGGGCCGTCCAGGAGCACCGGGCGGAGGCGGTGCTCTTCCGGCAACATGGCGCAGTACCTCAGCCGGGCGTGTTCCGGCCTCTGGAGCGGCGGGAGAACTAAAGGCGGCGGGGCGGTTGCCACGTTGCCAATTGCCACGTTGCCAGCCTGGGCCTCGGCGATCGAGCGCCGCAGATGCTCAGGCGGGCAGGTGTAGCGGTCTTTGCGGCCCGAAGGGTCGCGAGAGCTCAGCCCAGGGCTTCGGCCGGTAGGCCGATGCCCTGGGGACAACAGGCCCCCCGCAGTCCCGCGGCCTGAAGGGCCGCGAGAGTCTCGACGGATCGAACCGACTCCTATGACCCAGGGCTATGAGTCTGACCGCCCTACGGACAGGCGAAGCATCTCGGCGTCACGGTACAGTCAACGAGGAAATGCCACTCGCCCGCTGCTCCGTCAGGAGGACAGTAGCCCTGCCCGGCTGGTGAGCACCAGAACTTCACCGGTCCCAATCCACGCCACTGGTTGCCATCCATTGGGTCGCGCCACCGCGCCCACCACGAGTGGTCGACGACACCAGTCTCCGTGAAGGTCCCGTCACGCTGAAATACCTCGATGGGATACTTGGGGCCATTCTGACAGGGCCTGCCTGCACGACAATCCCAAAGCCAGCTCGTCTGCGTCCCCACCCAAACCTGCTGATCATAGCCAGTAAAGGGTCCATTGGTTTGCGTGAACGTCGATGGACAGGTATTGCCGCCCCAGAACTGGGTGTAAGTCCCCTGATGTGGGATATAGTGGCTGTTGTTCACAACGCCGTCGAAGAACACGTCAAGCCCGTGCTCACCGCTCCTTTCGTAAAGCACCTGCGAGAGGTTCAGGGTACCGCCGTTGACGCTGTTCGTGTCGTCCAGGAGCTTGATGTAGGTACCCGCGTCGTAGAAGTGTTCCTCCGCCCATTGGGGCGAACCCTTGGTCCAAATGAAGAGCTGGACACCTGGACAGTGCGCCGCAGCATAGGCGAAGGTACGCATGTACGTCCCCTTGTTCGTAGCGCTCTGGGCCACACAACTGGTCGCTTGCCCGATCCCCTTCGTGGTATTCACGAAAAAATCTCTGGTATTGAAGCTCGCGGCCTGTACCGCTGCAGCCGCAAGCACCGCCACCGCCACAGCGGCAGAGAAAGCGAACGTTCTAGATCTGGCCGGCATGACAGCCTCCTTTCGGCATCTGTGGAAAAGACTCCATTGAAGGATGGTGCTCACCATGCGCCTCCGCGCGCCCAGGGGCGCTACGCCAACAGAGGGCTGCGCGGCAGAACAACAGAAGCAAGGACACCAGGGACACCAGGGACGACAAGGACGTCAAAAGCGGGAAGGCTGGTGACAATCTCGGGATTTCGTTGTCCCTGTTGTCCTTGCGGTCCTTGGCGACCTTGTTTGGCTTTTCTGTGGCGCAGGCTCCCAGCTCAGTGGTGCTGGTGATGCACGTGCGCCGCCCCCGCTTCCTCCCCCCCGCCCATCCCATGACCGGCGTGCCCTTCCGGCCCGCCCAGCCCCCTCGCGAACGTCACCAGGCCCACCAGCACCAGCAGCACGCCCGCTCCCCGGGCCAGGGCACGGCGCCAGCCCAAGGGAACGGCGGCTCCGAACATTGCGACGGCGGTGAGGGCCGGCACCGTCCCGAGGGCGACTCCGGCGAGGATCAGCGCTCCGGCGGCGGCGGAGCCGCTGGCGGCGGCGGCGGCCAGGCCGGCGTAGACCAGGGGACAGGGGAGGAAGCCCATGGCCATGCCGATGACGAGGGAGGAGCCGGTGGGGCGGTCGCGCAGGAGGGGGCCCACGAGGCGGTGCCAGGAAGGGCCGATACGGGCCGCGAGGAAGTCGGTGCCGCGCCCGCGCAGGCCCAGGAGGGTTAACCCGGCGGCGGCCAGGGCGAGGCCCGTGAGGAGGGCCAGGAGGCGGCCGCTCCAGGTGAAGGCGGTGCTCCGGAGGAGGGCGGCTCCGAAGGCCCCGGCCAGGGCTCCCAGGAAGGCGTAGGTGGAGGCCTTGCCCACCTGGAGCAGGAGACGGTCGAGGAACAGGGCCAGGCCCCGGCGGGTCTGGAAGGCTCCGGCGGCCACGATGAAGCCGCCGCACATGCCGACGCAGTGAATGGAGGCGGCGAAGGTGAGGGCTGCCGCGGTGAGCCAGGCGGCTGGCGTCATACCGGTCCTCCCGGAAGAGGGATTCGAGACAGGCGTTGCGAGCGGAAAACGACGAGCAGGCTCGACGCCACCATGCCCACGGCTCCGAACAACGGATGGAGCAGCCCGGCCACCGCCAGGGCGATGCCCACCGTGTTGTAGGAGAACGACCAGATGAGGTTGTTGCGGGCCGTGCGCAGGGTGCGCTCGGAGAGGGCGATGAGCCAGGGGAGGCGCCGCAGGTCGCCGCCCAGGAGGGTGACGTCCGAGACCTCGCGGGCGAGGTCCGTGCCGGTGGCCAGGGTCACGGCCACGGCGGCGCCGGAGAGGGCCGGGGCGTCGTTGATGCCGTCCCCCACCATGATGGGGTGCCGGCCGGAACGGGTGGCGGCGCGGATGCGGTCCAGCTTGGCTTCGGGGGAGAGGCCGCCCACCGCGGCCAGCCCCGGGAAGCTCGGCGGCGAAGGCCGCCACGGAGCCCGGGGAGTCGCCGGAGAGGACTTCCACGGCCAGGCCCCGGTCCCTCAGGGCGGCCACGGCTTCGCGGGCCGAGGGGCGCGCCGAATCGCGCAGGGTGAGGGCGCCTTGCCATTCACCGTCGAGGGCGAGATGAACCTCGGTCCCCGCCGTCAGCCCGGTGTCCCGGGTTTCCGGAGCGCCACCGGTGAAGGCCGCGCTGCCCAGGCGGGCCACCCGGGAGACGCCGTCCAGCCAGACGGTGGCGAGAACGCCCTGGCCGGGCACGGCGCGGAAGCCGTCGACGGGGATTCGATCCCGCTTCCAGGCCTCACAGACGGCGTGGGCGATGGGGTGCTCGGAGCCGGCCTCCATGGCGGCGGCCACGGCGAGCACGGTGTCGGCCGCCACCCCCGGGGCCGTGCGGAGGGAGGCCACCCGCATCTCGCCCGTGGTGAGCGTGCCGGTCTTGTCGAAGAAGACCTCGCGGGAACGGGCGAGGCGCTCGAAGGTGGCGCCCGAACGGACCAGGACGCCCGCCGCCGCGGCCCGGCCGGCGGCGACCGTGGAGGCCAGGGGGGTCGCGATGCCGATGGCGCAGGGGCAGGCGATGAGGAGCACGGAGAGGGCGTTGAGCAGGCCCTCGCCCGTGCCGGCCTTCCACGTCCAGAAGGCGAAGGTGGCAAGGGCGATCGCGAGCACCACGGGAACGAAGAGAGCCGAGACCCGGTCCACCAGGGGAGCCAGGGGGTAGCCGCCGGCCCGCGCCTCCTCCACCAGGCGGACGATGCGCGCCACGGTGGTCTCGCCGCCGGTGCGCTCGACCTCGATGAGCAGGCTGCCGTCCAGGTTCAGGGTGCAGGCGCCCACGCGGGAGCCGGGGCCGCAGGAGACGGGCTGGGGCTCGCCCGTGATCTCAGCCTGGGAGACGCTCGCCTCCCCCTCCACGATGACGCCGTCCGCGGGAATGCGCTCGCCGGGGCGCACCCGCAGGAGGTCGCCCGGGCGGATCTCGGAGCACGGAATCTTTTCTTCGGCGCCGTCGCGGACGCGCGCCGCCTCTTCGGGCATCTGGCGCACCAGGGCCGACAGGGCGTCCGTGGTGCGGGCGCGGGCCGCGGCTTCGAGGTAGCGGCCGAGGGTCACGAAGAGGAGGATCCCCATGGCGGTGTCGAGATAGAGGGGGCCCGTTCCCGCGATCACGGAACGGGCCGAGAGAAGCCAGGCCGCGGAGACGCCGATCATGATGAGGGCGTCCGTATCCAGCCGCCGCGCCCGCAGGTTGCTCAGGCCGCGGGTGAGGAACGGGCCGCCCAGGAGCAAGAAAGCGGGGGTGGCGAGGCCGAGGAGCGCCCAGCGGACCCAGCCTTCGCCGGCCGCGCGGTCGGCCTCGGTCGTCCCCGAGTAGAGGACGAAGCTCAGCATCATCACGTTCATGGCCAGGAACGCGCCGATGCCCACCGACATGAGGAGGCCCGTGGCCCGCCCGTGCCCTTCGAGCGCCGCCGGTGAGGCGATGGGCCAGGGCGCAGCCGGAGCAGCAGTAGCAGGGTCCCTCCCTCCCCCGCCGGCCGCCCGTCAGGGGCAGGCTCCGCAGTGCGCGCAGAGCGGCAGGGCTCCGGGAGGAAGGCCGCCCGGAAGGGCGGCGACGGTCATCGCCCGTTGGACCTCAATGACCCGCCGCCTGCCCCGCCGGTTTCCCCGTCTCGAGATCCAGGAAGACCGGGTGCGCCCGCTCGGCCTGGATCCAGGTCACGATCATGATGCCAATGAAGAGAGCCATGGTCATCCAGAGGAGCGCCGCCAGGACTTTGCCCTCGCGGCGGAAGAACGAGGATTTCGGAGTCATGAGGCTCTCCCTCGGGAAATCCCACGAGAAAAGATGGAGGAGGCGAAGCGCTGGGTCCCCTCCGGGGTTTCGATGATCCAGACGAACGGCGTGACGGACGAGTGGGTGTCCGCCACCGGCACGCGCACGGTGACGTCGAGCCGGCGCTCCCGGCCGGCGGGAATGGTGGTGTTTTCGAGCCCTTCGATCCGCGCGCTCGGCGGCAGACCCTCGGAATGAACGCCGAGGACGACCGGCTCGCGCCCCCGGTTGGCCACGCGGAGCAGGAAGCGCGACTCGGAGACCTCGTTTTTCGTCGAAGCCGTATCGGAATAGACCGGCGACAGCTTGACCGCCACCATTTCGCGCGTGGCCACGGCGAGCACCAGGGCCACGGCGAAGCCCACGGTGGCCACCGTGACCAGGATGCGCTTGGCGTCAAAGCCGCGCAGCGCCGAGGCCTTGGGCCATTCGAAAGCGAGCAGGCCGGGGCGGTGAAGCTTGCCGAGCACCGTGTCGCAGGCGTCGATGCAGCTGCCGCAACGGGTGCATTCGATCTGGAACGAGCCGTCGCGGATGTCGATCTTCATGGGGCAGACCTTCGCGCAGGCCTTGCAGTCGATGCAGCCTTTTTCATCGAAATGAACGTGCAGGCTCTTGCCGTCCTCGATCACCCCCTGGAGCAGGCCGTAGGGGCACGCCGTGTGGCAGAAGCTCTCGCGCACCAGGGCGAAGTCGAGGAACGCCACGAGCGCCGTGAGCGCTCCGATGGCTCCGATCCAGAGGCCGAAGTCGAGGTGCACGAGGCGCGACAGCACGGTCGAGAGCGGTGCGAAATAGGCGAGAAAGATCACCGTGGCCGCCACGGAAAGGACCGCGAGGCCCGTGAAGGAGATCGCTTTCATGACCCGGCGGCGGTACCGGGGAGCCATGCGGCGGGTCAGCTTCCGGGCCAGGGCGTCCAGGTCGTGCGCCAGCTCGCTGAACACCGTCTGCGGGCAGGCGTACGCGCAATAGACACGGCCGAAAAGCAGCGACAGGGCGCCGATGAGCCACATGCCGGCCATCAGCGCCAGCCACAGGATGGCCCACTCGTCGAGCCAGATCTCGGCGCCGAAGAGGTGCAACCGGCCGGCCGTGAAATCAAAACGGAAGAGATCGAACAGCGGCAGCAGCACGAACACCGCCAGGAAGGCCCACTGGATATGCCGCCGCCGCTTTTCGTTCCGTCCGCCCAACCGCACCCGGGTGTTCATGATCGAATCTTTCCGATCGGCTCAATACCGTAGACGCGGGTTCTCACCCGGGGAGACCGCCAGCTCGCGATGGAAGGTGAACTGGCGCATGGTGAACGCATGGGTCGGGCAGCGGGTGGCGCACATGGAGCAGCGGATGCAGGCGGTTTCGTCCTTCAACATGGTGCCGCCCAGGGCGTCGAGCTCCTCGGGCTCGAAGGCCGCCAGCTCCGCGGCGTCCAATCCCATCTGCGCCTTGGCGAGGGCCGCGAGGCGCGGATCGCCCGCCACCTGCGACAGCCCCACGAGGTGCAGGCAGTCGCTGGGGCACACGTCCACGCAGCCGTTGCAGGCGATGCACAGATCGCCTTCGAAATAGGTCTGCACGTCGCAGCGCAGGCAGCGCTGGGCCTGCCGGCGGGCCTCGGGCTGCGGGTAGTTCTCTTCCACCAGGCGGTCGGCGGCCACGGCCAGCTCGGCGGCCTGGGGGGCGGCCGAGGGGGGGAGCCGGCGGGCCGTGATCTCCCAGTCCTGGGCCATTTGATAAATGGCGGGCGACCAGGACGAGCGCAGCTCGACGGCCGTGGTGGTGCGCCGGAGATAGTCGTGAATGCCGCGCGCCGCCACCTGGGCCGAGGCGATGGCGTCGATGAACAGGCGGGGGCCCAGCACCACGTCGCCCCCCGCGAACACGTCGGGGCGCGAGGTCTGGAACGTGTCGGGATCGACCTTGACGAGCCCGCGGTCGGTCAGCTCGACGCCGTCTTCCGGCCGCAGGAAGCCGAGCCTCGGCGCGCTGGCCGATGGCGAGGATCACCGTGTCGCAGGCAATGGCCTCGCGCTGCGTCTCGTCGAACCGGGGGCTGAACCGGCGCTCGGAGTCGAACACCGAGACGCAGCGGGCGAATTCGATGCCCGACACGCGGCCGTTTTCCGAAAGGATTTCCCGCGGCCCCTGCGAGGTGTGGAGGATCAACCCCTCGTGCTGCCCCTCTTCGATCTCGATGGCGTCGGCCGGCATCTCCTCGAGGGATTCGAGGCAGGCCACGTGGACCTCCCGCACGCCGGAGCGCCGGGCGGCGGTGCGCGCCACGTCGGCGGTGACGCGGAAGTCCTCCATTTCCCCTCCACGCTGACCGCACCGGAGGCGCGGGCGGCCATGCGGGCCACGTCGAAGGCCACGTTGCCGCCGCCCACCACCACCACGCGGGGACCGATGTCCACCGCCTGGCCGAGGTTCGCCAGCTTCAAGAACTCCAGGCCGTGAATCACGCCCGGCAGGTCGCCGCCGGGCACGTCCAGCCGGCGGCTCCCCTGGAGGCCGGCGCCCAGGTAGAAGGCGGAAAAACCTTGCGCCTGGAGGTCCGCCAGCGTGTGGCCCGGCGTGCCCACGCGGGTGTCGAGGCGCAGCTCGACGCCGAGCGACAGGATGGCCTCGATCTCCGCCATCACCAACTCGCGGGGGAGCCGGTAGGTCGGCACGCCGTGCGTCAGCATGCCGCCCGGCACCGAGCTGGCCTCGAACACCGTCACCTTGTAACCGGCGCGGGCGAGGTCGTGCGCCACGGTGAGGCCGGCCACTCCCGAGCCCACCACCGCAACCTTTTCCCGGTAGTCGCCCGGCGGCGGCAGCATCCGCTCATCGGCGAAGCGGTGGTAGTGCTCGTGGGTGCCGGTCTCGGTGCCGTAGAGCCGCAGGCCCAGCGCTTGATGGCACGGATGGAGATGGGCGAATCGACACTCCCCCGCCGGCAGGCCCGCTCGCATGGAGCGCCGCAGATCCGCCCGCAGACCGACACGAAAGGATTGGTCGCGCGGGCGATGCCGTAGGCCTCCTCGTCGCGCCCCTCGGCCACGGCCGTGACGTAGCCGCAGGCGTTGGTGAACACCGGGCAACCGACCCGGCACTTGACCTGCTCCACCCAGTACCGCTCGGCGTCCGGAATGCGCAGCCGGCGGTAGGCGGTGGAGACGGGGTAGCCGCCGTCTTCCATCACTCCTCCTCCTTGCTCCGGAACGCGAAGGCCAGCAGGCCGGCCACGAACGCCAGGAGGATCACCGCCAGAACGATGAACCAGGCCATGGGCGGCTGACCGGTCAGCTGGTTGAGCTGCTGCACCAGCGGGCCGCGCGTTGCATGGTCCACCTCGCCCAGCCGGTACTTGAACAGATAGATCAACCCGAACAGGCAGAAACCGACATAGGCGAGCTTCAGGAACAGGGGAATGGGCGTGCCGGCCCGCTCGGTGATCCAGCCGCCCGCGAGCTCGTGGATTTTCGGCGCGCCCTTGTCATTTTCCAATCGCATTGTCGTCCTCCAGCATGCGGTATTTCGGAGCCTCGTCGTCCGCGACGGCTCCGGTCTTGATGGCGCGGTACAGGAAAAACAGCGCGCCGGCTCCGAACATGGCCATCATCGTGTACAGCCAGAAGACGGAACCCGCGGTTACCGCGGAGACAGCCGTCGTGAGATCCGCCGGGCTCGCCATGGCTCACTCCTCGTAATCCTGATCCGGCCGCCAGTCCTTGGCGCGGCCCAGGCTCTGGATGTAGGTGATGAGCGCGTCGAGCTTCTGCGGGTCGCCGGCGATCCACGGGAACGGCGGCATGGCCGAGCCGGGGACCAGGCTCCGCGGGTCCTTGAAATGGGCCACGTGCCACTGCCGGTCGTACTTGCCGCCGATGCGCGACAGGTCCGGGCCCACGCGGCGCGTGCCGAACATGTGGGGAGCGTCGTAGACGAACTCGTCCGGCGTGGACACGGGGCTCCTCACCCCGCGCCAGCCCGAGCGCACGGTGTCGGCCTCGATGGTGCGGGTCTGCTGCGTATGGCAGTACCAGCACCCTTCGGCCACGTAGATCGCCCGCCCCTCCATGATCTTCCGGGCCTGGGCGTCGCCGCCCGCCGCGAGCGCCGCCTGGTTCTTGACGCCGGGGAGCGGCTTCGCCCAGCTCTTGTCCAGCATGGGCGGAGCGAGGGTCGTGATCAGGCCGCCGATCCAGAAGAAGACCACGGCCCCCACGACGAACAGAGCGCTGCTCTTGTCGACTTTTTTCAACATGGCCCGGGTCTCCTACGCCACCGCCGGGGCCGCGATCTCGCTGGCCTCGGGGCGGTCCTTGCGGTTCGTGAAAGTGGCGACGATGTTCCAGAAGAAGAGCAGGATGCCGGCGAACATCAGCGTTCCGCCCACCAGGCGCACCGACCAGAAGGGCTGCATGAACTTGACCGTGTCGATGAACGGAATGGTGGTGTCGTTCCACTGCAGGCCCTGGAGGAAGCCGCCGATCCACAGCGAGACGAAAAACGACAGGCCGCCCACCAGCCAGAGCCAGAAGGAGGCGTTGGCGAGCGACTGCGAGTGGAGGCGGGTCTTGAGCATGCGCGGAATGGCGTAGTAGGCGCCGCCCACGGCGAAGAACGAGAACGCTCCGAGCACGGCCATGTGCGCGTGGCCAACGATCCAGTCGGTTTTCGAGACGATGGCGTTGACCGTGCGCAAGCTGTGCATCGGCCCCTGGAAGCAGGTCAGCAGGTAGAAGATCGTGCCGGTCATGAGGAACTTGATCGGTACGTTGTCCTTGAGCTGCTGCCAGCTCCCCTTCATGGTGGCGAAGAAGTTCCACACCAGCGTCCACACGGGGATCATCAACATGATCGAGAACAGGATGGCCACCGTCTGGAGCCACTGGCTGATCGGCCCGTGCAGCATGTGGTGGGCGCCCGTCCACACGTAGACGAAGGCGAGCGACCAGAAGCCGATCATCGACAGCCGGTGCGAGTAGAGCGGCGTCTCCGCGGCCTTGGGAATGAAGTAGTAGGCGATCCCCAGCCCCAGCGGCGTGAACACCAGCCCCACGGCGTTGTGCACGTAGAACCAGTTGAGGTTCGCCTGGTTGACGCCCGAGGTGAACGCCGTGGCGAAGTTGCCCACGATGTAGACGAACGCCGTCCACAGGATCGAAGCCAGGATGTACCAGAGCGACACGTACATCTGCTCGTATTTGCGCCGCGCCACCGTCAGCGAAGACGTTGGCGCCGAACATCACCCAGGCCACCACCACCAGGACGTCGAGCCAGACCGGCAGCTCCGCGTATTCGAGCCCCTGGTTCTGGCCCGCGGCGAGGGTCACCACCGCGCCGAGGATGATCACCACCCAGAGCCCCACGGTGGCGAGCCCGAGCTTCTCGCTCCACAGCTTGACGCCGCACAGGCGCGGCACCAGGTAGAAGCAGAGGCCCATGTCGGCCGCGAGCAGCCAGCCGAAGAGCATGCCGTTGGTGTGGATGGGCCGCAGGCGGCCGTACGTCAGCCAGGAAACGTTGCCCAAAAGCGTTGGGATCTGCAGCTTGGCGGCGACGATGATCGCCACCAGGCCGGAGACCACGAAGAACGCCCCGGCCACGAACAGGAACGAGAACGCCGCCCGGTCCTCATGTGCCGTGCCGGCGCCCGGGGTGATTGCAGCGGTGCTCATCGGATGGATCTCCTTTCGGTCTCCCTGCGGGCGACCTGGTTGGCCGGCATCTCATCGGAGCCGAGCCCATTCAAGCTGTACGACGTAATTGATCAGGTCGCCGATCGACTTGTCGTCGAGCGCGAAGTCGAAGCCCGCCGCCGGCATGGCCGTGCCCTGCACGCCGTACTTGATGCTCTCGTGCAGGCGGGCGTAGGAAACCGAGCGGAGGAACGGTCCGTTGCGCAGGTTGCGCGGCCTCGGCACGATGTCCTCGGCGTTGGGCCCGTGGCCGTCCGCCTTCTTGCCGTGGCAGCCCCAGCAGCGGTTCGAGGTAGATCGCCTCGCCGCGGGCCACGCTCGCCTTCGAGAAGGGCACCGGATTGACGTCCGGCACCTTGCGCGCCACCCGCTTCGCGGCGCTCCCTTGCGTGACGCCCGTCAGGACATAGTCCACCAGCGCTCCGGCCGCCGCTTCGTCCAGCACGCCGCCCCAGGGCGCCATGCTGGTGCCGGGCACGCCGTTCCTCACGCTCGCGATCAACCGCTCGCGCGTCTTGGTCTTCATGAACGCGGCCTTGGTGAGGTCGCGCGGCCTGGGATCGAGATAGGAAGAAGATCACCCCGTCGCCCTGCCCCTTGTCGCCATGGCAGCGGGCGCAGAGCGCCTGCGTACTGCCCGGCCGGGTCCGCGGGCACCGCCGGCGGCGTGCGGCTCAACAGGTAGGCCGACAGCGACTCGAACGCCGCGGCCGGCAGCGGGTAGGGGGGCATCAGCGAGCCCGGCACCACGCTCTTGGGATCGTGGAAGTGCGCCAGCAGCCACGGGCGGTCCCGCTGCACCGCCGTGAAGGCGAGCTCCGGCCCCACGCGGCCGTCGCGGTCGTCCAGCTTGTGGCAGGAGAGGCAGCCCACGCGGGCCACCAGCTCCCCGCCCTGCTCGGCCGGCGGCAATTGCTCGATTCTCTCGCGCCTCCGGGCCCACGATCTGGGCCACGGGCAGCCACTCGGGGCGCTGCTGGTGCTGGGAGACGAACCGGGTGATGCGGAGCCCGCGACACGGCCGCGCCCTGCTGCGCCTTGAGAAACGCCGTGAGAGCCGTCGTCTGGTGCGGCGTCAGATCCTGCATCGGCATGGTCGACGTCGGGTTGGTCGCCCGCGGATCCTCGATCTTGTGGCGGATGTAGTCATGCCGCCGCTTGCGCCCCACCTCCGTCAGCTCGGGGCCGATCGATCCATACGACAGGCCGGAGATCGTGTGGCAGGTGTAGCAGGCGCGCTCGAAGAACAGGCGCCGCCCCTCGTTGACCAGCGGCGCGTGCCGCCAGCCCGGCTCCGTGTGGCACTGCACGCAGTTGGCCTCGATCAGCTCGGTGGGCAGGAGCGGCCACGGCCAGTCCTCCCCGCCCTTCATGAGCGTGTTCGGCGTCCACCGCGCGCCCCTGGCCGTCGTGGCAGATGGTGCAGCCGAACGTCTCGAATTTATGCCCCGGCGGCAGCGGCGGATGGGTGCGCAGAGGCTGGTCCGCCCGGGGAAAGCGCGGATCGTCGCTCGCGATGTGGCAGGTCATGCACCGGTCCACCCGCTCGGGACCGAAGCTCCTGACGATGGTCTGCTCGATGGCGGGCGAACGCCCGGCGAGCGTCGCCTGGACGGCCGCGCTCTCCGAGACCTTCGCCGCGCGCTTGAAATATTCTTCCTGAACGTCCTGCCACGGAGCGAAGAACTGATTGTAGAAAACCACTCCGTGGATGGCCAGGACGATGATCGAAATGACGGCCAGTCCGGCTCGCATGGAAGTCACCGCGTCCTCCTCAAGGTTCCCGTCACGAAGCCCATCGCCAACCCCTCACCAGGGAACCACCAGGCTCCAGTTGGGACCGCGGAAGAAGGTACCCACGATGATGAGCACCAGGTTCACCAGCAGGAACAGCACGAAGAGTGAGTTGGCCAGGATCCGGTGGCGCGAGAACCACACCCCCACTCCCCCCTGCGAACGGTCGAGATACGGCAACAGCAGCAACCCGATCACGAACAGTGCCGGAATGCCCACGCCGCCCCAGAACGCCGAGTACGAAACCATTTCCTGAAGCCCCAGGAAGTACCACGGGGCCTTGGACGGGTTGGGCGGGTGCGTGGGGTCGGCCGGGGCTTCCAGGGGCGCGTTGATGAGGAGCGCCGCCACCAGCACCACCAACACCGCCAGGGCGAAGCAGAACAGCTCCGCCACGAACAGGTTGGGCCAGGAGTACACCGTGTTGTCCGGCGTATTGCCCACTTTTTTGAACGGCCCGTTGAACGGCCCGCGCACCATGCCGAGCACGCCGAACGTGCGCGTCTTCTGCGTCTTCGACACCGGCGCCAGGCCTTCCAGCTTCCCCTGCACGGCCTGCGGGAAGCGCGCCTGCGACTCCGGCAGGTCCGCGCCCGCCGGCCGCGACAGGCCGCCGTCCTTGCGGATGCGCCAGAAGTGCACCCCGACCAGGATCGTCATGATCGCCGGCAGCACCGCCACGTGCAGCACGTAGAAGCGGATCAGGGCCTCCTGGCCGACCACCCGGTCGCCCAGCAGCAGGAAGCGCATCCCCTCGCCCACCACCGGCGCGTAGCCCGCGATCGAGGTGCCCACCGTGATCGCCCAGTAGGCGAGCTGGTCCCACGGGAGCAGGTACCCGGTGAACGAAGCGAACATCGTGAGCAGCAGCAGCACCACGCCGAGCACCCAGTTGAATTCCCGCGGCGGCTTGTAGCTGCCGGTGAAGAACACCCGGCACATGTGGAGGATCACCACCGCCACCATGCCGTGCGCCGCCCAGCGGTGCATGTTGCGCAGCAGCACGCCGAAGGCCACCGTGCCCGACAGGTCGAGCATCCGGTTGTGCGCCTGCTCCACGGAGGGCACGTAATAGAACATGAGCAGTCCGCCGGTGACCGCCAGGATGATGAACAGGCTGAACGCGATCACCCCCAGGCCCAGCGTGTAGCGGGGGCGCAGCGAGTTGACGTGCGTCTTGACCGGGTGGATGTGCAGGAAGAAATTCGAGAACGCCGTCTGCGAGCGCCCCAGGTCCGAGGACGGCAGGGGGTTGCGGAACAGCGAGCGCCAGACGTTGCGCGGCAGGCGGCGCAGAGTGGCGAGGAAACCGGGATCGTCCTCTATCGGCGTAAGCATGGCGGCTCTCCCGTCACACCGTGAGATAGGTGCCGGTGGGCACGGTCGTCGAGGTGTCCACTTCGACCTCGCCGTTGGGGGCCAGGCTCAGCTTGAACCAGGGAAGGGGGCGCGGCGCCGGCCCGCCCAGCACCGTGCCGTCGGCATCGAACCGGCTGCCGTGGCAAGGGCAGGAGAAACCGATCTCGGACGTTCCCACCACGCACCCCAGGTGCGTGCAGGTGTTCGAGACCGCCGCCATCCCCGCGTCCGTGCGCAGAATGGTCAGGCGCTGGCTGCCAAGCGGGAGGCGGGTCCCCAGGGGGAACGATTCGGGGCGCCCGACCCGGAACCGGGAGGGCTCGCCGTACGTCACCCGCGGCTTGAAAAAGAGAAAATTGCTGAACGCCGAGATTCCGCCCGCGCCGACCAGCCCCATGAGGCTGGTGAGTGTCAGCACGAACCGCCGGCTGACCCGGGCGTCCGTCAAGGGGTCCTGCGGTGTCTGCAATGAGCTCATCTCTCCATGACCTCCACGGCAGCGCCAGGGCGCACCGCCTCCGGGCCGCCCTCGTCCTGTGCGAGCTCCGGCCAGAACAGTTGCTGCTTGGTTTCTTCGAGATTACGGAACTGGCCCGCGTGAACGCCCCAGGCCCACATCAGGGCGCCCGCGATCCCCATGAGGATGCCGCTGGCGAACAGAGCGAGGGTCACCGCCACGGCAATCCCTCACGATTCCGGCAATCCAGGCCTCGGGCGTAGTCCATGGCCCGGACTTTGCCAAAAAACCCGCGGACGCGGACCGTCTCGGCGGGCGGTACGAAGCCGCCCGTTGGGGACTACCCGATCGGGTTGGTGGGGTGGGAAAAAACGAAAGGAAGGGTGCTCAAGCGCCGACGATTCGTAATTCGAAATCTTCGAGCTTCAGCGTTTGCAGCACATAGGTCAGAGCCAGCGACTGGGCCGTCGAGAAATCCATCACACGCACGGGAAAGGATTCTTCGCGGTCGGTTCCATCTTCTCGATAGGATACGGAAGCAACGAAACAGCGGACTTTCTTCATGGGCGCTCTCCTCGCGGTCGAGGCGGAGGATAGGGCAAGAAGATCATAATGTCAATATTTCTTTTGATCGGTGGCGGACGGCGGGCGGACCCTTGACTCACGGCAGGCCTTCCCATACCGTTCCCCTCACCTTCGACAAGACCCAAGGACGACATTGCTGGCGGGCCGCTTCGGCACCACCAGCACGGGGAGATGCGCGTGAGCCAGCTCTGCAATCATCGTAATCGTCGCGGCCATACCAAGACCCTCGCCACGGCCCTCGCCGTTCTTGGGCTCGCCATGGCCCTCGGCTGCTCGCCGGCCGAAGAGGGCTCCTCCGGCAGCCCGGAGGACACCGTCGCGGCAGGCGCCGAAACGGCTACCGCAGACACCGCGGCAGCCGAGGGTAAAGGCGAGCTGCGCCACCGCCCCATCACCCGCCTGGGCAAAGCCCGCTCGGGCCACGGAAATCTCAAGCTCGTCTACGGCCGGTTGAGCCAATCGGAGCACCGGGAGCTCGAAAAGATCTTCAAGGAAGAGCGATTTTTTGAAGATATTCTCGACAGCTTGAATCAAAGCTTGATTCTGCCTCGGAACCTTCCCGTCCGCCTGGAGGAGTGCGGCGAGGTCAACGCCTCGTACGACCCCAACGACGGCTCGATCACGCTCTGCTACGAGCTGCTCGGACACTTCCTGGAGCTGTTCGGCAACCAGGTGGAGGAAGACTCGGACGAGGCGCAGGAAGAGGCCGCGAGCAAAGCCGTGGCGGCCCTGGTGTTCGCTTTCTACCACGAGCTCGGGCATGCGTTGATCGACATCTATGACTTGCCGGCGACCGGCCGCGAGGAGGATGCCGTCGACCAGCTCGCCACCGTGATGTTGCTGGAAACCTGGGACGGCGAGGAGAGCGAGCTGGCCATCCTTTCGAGCGCCGAGTGGTTCGACCTCGACGCCAGCGAGAGCGAGGACGACCCCGACATGGCGGACGAGCACTCGCTCGACCAGCAGCGCTACTACAACCTGGTCTGCTGGATCTACGGCAGCGATACGGAGTACTTCTCCGACGTGGTCGACGACTGGGAGCTCCCTCCGGCCCGCGCCGAGCGCTGTGAAGGTGAATACGAGCGGATGAGCGGGGCGTGGAATTCCTTGCTGGGGCCGCACATGAAGGCCGAGGAAGAGTGAGCCGGTCCCCCTTTGGCAAGGAGGACCGGGGGAGCGCGGGCTCAGGGAGTCGGAACCGGTAGGCAGTGATACTTGGTCAGGCCGTTCTCATCACCCTTGTGATAGCGGCCGTTGAGGATCTGCCCGTCCGGGCAGACGAACTGGCTGGTCGACTCCACGATCGCCTCGGACCACGAACCCGCGTTCGGGTTGACCACCACGTTTCGGCCCTGATAGGTCAGCGGTGAGCACTGATACTTCGTCTTGCCGTTCTCGTCACCCTGGTGCTGGCGGCCCGTCATCACCTTGTCCGCCGGGCAGAGGTACGAGGTGCCGTCGCTCTCCTTGATCTCCCCGGACCAGGTTCCGGCGCCGACGCCAAACTGGACGCCGTTGGCCGAAATGTTGGTGCAGTAGACCGTCGAGTTGCCGTTCTCATCGCACTTCTCGCCCTTGTTCTTGCAGTTGTGCCAGCGGCCGGACATCACCGTCGCCGCCGGGCAGACGAAGTTGCTGTTCGACTCCTTCTGCTCCGGCAGCCAGCCTTCCGGGTTCAGCAGTTGCAGCGTGCCCGCGGCCTGGCCCGAGCAGGCGCCCTGGTTCCACTTCTTGAGCCCGTTGTCGTTGATGCAGTTCGCGAGGATCGCGCACGGATCGTGATCGTCGCCGTTCCACAGCCGCGACACGTAGTTGTTGAAACGGGTCGTCTTGCCGAGCGCATCCCGGCCGTCCGTGTCCTCGATGTTGTAGAACACCACGTACTTGGCCGTTTCGGTGCTGAACTGGTTCGGAACGCCCTCGACGTCGCTCTTCTCATCCGTATCCGCGGCGACGAACAGGGCGGCCGCTCCCTGCCGGTCCTGCACGTAGGTGCTCAACGTGGCGTTGTGATTCGCCAGCTCGCCGCCCGTGAGCACCACGACCACCTTGCCGGCGAGACCTTCCCTCGTGGGCCAAGCCTTGCTCTTGGCGGCATCGCGCAGGGTCGCATGGCTCCCCTTGAGGGCGGCCGGCTTGTACAGCTTGCTCCCCAGGATGCTTTCGACCAGATTGTCCAGATCCACCGGCCGGCGCCCTTCGCTCACGCTGCTCCAGTTCTGCTTCTTGTCGAGGAACAACGTGACCGGCTCGTGACCGGGATGGGCGTCGCTCCACTGCTTGACGTCCGTCAGGCAGGCTCCGAGGTTGTTCGTGCCGTTGCCATTGCCCGTGCAGTTGTTGTCGTTGCCCGACTGGAACAGCGTGCCCGGGCTGTGCCGGACGTACCACTCGTGAGCGACGCCCCCGCTCACCCCGTCCCGGGTATCCCAGAAATCGACCTCGACAATCTTGACCTGGTCGAGCACTTCCTTGAAAGTCCTCGCCCCCATGGCCAGGGCGACGTCGATTTCATAGCAGTTGTGGCAGGTCGGCTGAAAAATGGTCTGAAACTGCGACTGCGGGGTCACCGGATTGAGCTCGCAGAAATCCACCGCCGCAGCCGATCCCGCGCAAAGGGTGATCCCCACCAGCAAGGCCATCCATTTCGTCCTCATCGTATCCCTCCCAAGAGATTGGAAGCGGAGTCGCTTCCCTCTCTTACTTAGTGGGATGACGAGGTGAGCTATCCCACCCCCGGTCAGAGCTCCTTCACGTTGTCCACCGGGTTGCGAATCGCAACGGCGAGGGCGCCTATCGCTTCTTCCCCTTGGCTGCTCCTGCCTTTTTCAGGTTCTGCTCGACCCGGAACGTCACGATCCGGCGGATCAGGTCCAGGGGAACAGGCTTGTCCAACGGGAACCGGACCGTCCCCTTGGCACCCTCATAGGCGGACAGCTCCTCCTGGAACGCCTCGATCCCGCCGGGCGCGGGATAGAATCCAATGTGATTCTTGAACGCGGCAAAATGAACCAGGTTCCCCTTCAGAACGAAGGTCGGTATTCGATACTTGATCGCTTCTTCCGCGGCCGGCGCCGCCTCCCGAATCGTCAATCTTATCTTTTCCAGGATCTCCTGGATCTCGACGGGGAAACCCGCGATGTACTCGTCGATGTCTTTCGGGATGTTCGAATCGGTCTGCATGGTGCCTCCGACAGATTGCTATGGCTGCGCTTTCAACTCGGTGCCGAGCCCCAAAGCCGGTATTTTTTCAGCGAGGTAAAGAGGGAGTGAAAGGAGCCGGTACACCAACTCACCGTCCGGCATCTGCACTTTGAGCTGCTCGTCGGCCATGAGGCCCGCGTGGAGGCGGATACCGGTGGAAAGGCTCGCGCGCCAGAGGAACTGATGCAGAGACTTAAGCGATCCGGCTGCCCCCGACTTGACCTCAATGGGCACCGGACGGCCGCCAATCGGTACCAGGTAGTCAACCTCGGCGTTGCTGTGTGACGATTCGCTGACCCAGAAGAACAGCTCGCCGGGAAATCCCGGAGCCGAAGCCAGTAGCTGCTGGCCGGCAAAGATCTCGGCTATGCGCCCATCCAGGGCTTGGCTAAGGGTCAGACCCCGCACCGTCTCAAATCCCGAGCCCATGGTGTGGAGCGCCAAGCCAACGTCGAGCGGCAGCAGTTTGGCTGCCGAGCGCGGCCGCTCGCGTAAAGGGAGCTCGAGAGAGCTCGTTGGTAAGGCTCGGTGAAGGAGAAGCGCCGCTTCGAGCTTGGCGATGGCGTTCTTCATCAGTTGGCTACGGTAGCCCGGCGCGAAATTCTCATAGCGGAAGCGCAAACCAAAGTGGTAGCGGAGATTCTCGAAGGCCGCTTCGAGGTACCCCACCTCGCGCAGGTTGCCGAAACGTTGGAGGTCTTCGGCCAATGCCTGAACGAGGTCGCGGTGAACACCACGCGCGGCGGCCGGATTGCGATCAGCGATCCAACGTGCCACCGCCTCGGGCATGCCACCGACCAGGAGATAGTCACGCAATAGCTCAAGCGCTTGGTCGTGGAGAGCTTGGGGGATCGGCCGGCCCTCGCCAACTGCCGCGTCCAAGTGCCGCGACAGCACGTCACGCCCGTTTGCCACAAGGAACTCGAAAAACGTGAAGGGCCTCAGCACACGGAACGTGATCCGGCCCACTGGAAAAGAAAATCCCCTCTCCTGGAGCCGTACCTCGAGCAGCGACCCCGCCGCCACGACATAAATCTGTGGGTGGTCCTCGCGCAAAAACCGCAGCCAGGCCACTGCCTCGGAGCTTTCCTGGATTTCGTCGAGGAACAGAAGCGTGCGAGGCGGAAAGCGCTCCAGGTTGTGGCGAGCCGCGAGCGCGGTGAGAAGCTCGTCCGCCGAGCGGCAGGAGCGCACCAGCGACAGATCCTCGAAGCGCTCAAGGTTGAGCTCAAGAAAGAGGTCGAACTGCTCGGCCAACCGTCGAACCGCCGCGGTCTTACCGGTCTGGCGGGCACCGCGCAGCACCAGGGGCTTCCGGTCGGTCTCGCGGCTCCAAGCTAGAAGGACTGCGTCGATGTGGCGGGGGAGATACATCGTTCCATCATAAACACCCCCGTGTTTCGCGTCAAAAGATGGCGAAACACGAGGGTGTTTAGCGATCAAGGCGCACTATCGCATCTCGACGCCCGGTGCCAACGCTAAGACAGTCGGCAGGTCGTCTCCTGGAGAACGCGAGCTTCAGCTCCTCCTCCGCTGGGTCCTGATCCGGTACAGGCGCTCGGTAAAGCCGCCCTCGGTTTCGAAAGCCTGGGCCTGAGCCGCCAACTGGCGGTCGAGGAGGTAACAGCAAAGGTTCAGCAGGGAGAGGGCGGCGTTGGCCACGAGGGCGGGGGAGGTCAAGGACGGTCGAGGACTTTCACGGACGGACACGGACGAATCTGAGATCTTTGCTTTTTCGTCCCTGTTTGTCCGTGTCCGTCCTTGCTCGTCTTCGACCCAGAGGCGCACCTCCTCCAACATGGTGCAGCGCCTGGCCTTGAAGCGCACCAGGGCCGGGTGATCGGGTGGCAGCAGGGGGAGGCCCCGCTGCCGGAGGAAGTCTTCGTAGTCGAGCCGAAGCTCTTCCAGGCTGGCCCTTGCCACGTTGGTCAGCTTGAGCTCGGTCTTCTTGGAAGTTCCCGAGGCCTGGCTCCCCTCGGCGATGTTTTGTTCCGCTGCGCGCCGCCTGCACCATCTGGTCGCGGGTCCGGCTGTAGCGGTCGACGTATCGTTCGCAGAAACGGACCGTGACGTCGTAGACGAGTTGCGCGATCTGGAAGCTCCTCAGCTTCCGGTACCCGCCGTGCGTCGGGATCAGGAACTGGTCCAAGGGGATTGATCACCGGCCCACGGGCACCGCCGCGAGCCTGGGCTTCAGGTGCGCCACGATCTTGGGGCCATGGTCCCTGGAGTTCTCGATGAAGATGCGGTCGGTCCAACGGCCGGCCTGGAGGGTGCCGGCGACGTAGAGGCCGGGGACGTTGGACTCGCAGGTTTCAGGGTCGAAGGTGGGAATGAGCGTTTCGGGATCGATCTCGATGCCGCAGCGGCGCTCGAAGTCGGCGTCCGGGGTGTAGCCGATCAGCACGTAGGCGGCCTGCGCGGGGATCACCTCGGGGCCTTCCGGGGTGTCGAGCTCTAAGGCTCCTTCGGGGAGGAAGGCGCGGACACGGGTGTTGAAGCGCGCGGGGATGGAGCCTTCTTCGATGCGGTTTTCCATGTCCGGCTTGAGCCAGTACTTGACGCCGGGCTTGAGATGCGCCCCCCGGTGGACCAGGGTGACGCGGACGCCGCTGCGCCACATGTCGAGGGCCGCCTCGGCCGCCGTGTTGCCGGCGCCGATGACGACCACGTCCTGCCCGTAGTGCGGGTGGGGCTCCAGGTAGCGGTTGAAGACCCAGGGGAGATCCTCGCCCGGAATTCCTAGACCGCGCGGGTTGATGAAGTAGCCGGTGGCGATGGCCACGGAGCGGGCACGGAAGGTGCGCTCCCCCGCCATGCGGCGGGTGCGGACGAGGAGCTCGCCGCCTTCCTTCTTCACGTCCAGAACCTCTTCGTAGAGGGCCAGCGGGATCTGGTAGTGCTCCACCACGAAGCGGTAGTAGGAGAGCGCCTGGCGCCGGGTGGGCTTGGCGTCTGGAATGGTGAAGGGGACGTTGGCGATCTCCAGCCGGTCGCGGGTGGTGAAGAACTCCATGAACGTTGGATAGCCCTGGATGGCGGCGGTCAGGGGGCCGCGATCCACCAGCAGGGTGGAAAGGCCCTGGCGGCGCGCCTCGGCGCCTATCGCGATGCCGGTGGGGCCGGCGCCCACCACGAGCAGGTCGATTGTATTCGGCATGTCAGTCATGGTTGTCTCCCTCCCGTCCGTTGTCTCTTCCCATCCGATAGAAATGGTTGACGGGGCCGTGCCCATTCCCGGAGCCCACCGGGTAGGCCGCGGCCAGGGCTCCCTGGAGGTATTCGATGGCGCCCTCGACGGCCGTTGGCAGATCCGCCCCCGCCCCCAGGCGTGCGGCGATGGCGGACGACAGCGTGCAGCCGGTGCCGTGGGTGGAACGGGTGTGGAGGCGCGGATGGGTGAAGCGGTGGATGCGGCCGTTTTCGAGAAGAAGGTCGACGACGTCGCTTGCCTTCGGCATGGCCGCCTTTGGCGAGCACGGCGAGAGGAAGGCCCTCACCCTGCCCTCTCCCGGAGGGAGAGGGTGAAGAGAGAGATTTCGCCGCCGCCAACCTCTCCTCCTCCGTCCCCACCGGCAGCTCCGTGAGAGCTTCCAGCTCCGGCACGTTGGGGGTCACCAGGGTCGCCAGGGGGAGGAGATCGGTGAGGAGGGCTTCGACGGCGTCTTCGCGCAGGAGGCGGTCGCCGCTCTTGGCCACCATGACGGGATCGAGGACGATGGGGGTGCCCGTGCCGCCCAGGTGGTGGCGCAGGCGGCCGGCCACGACGCGGATGACCTCGGGGCTCGACAGCATGCCGATCTTGACGGCGTCGGCTCCGATGTCTTCGAGCACGGCGTCGATCTGGGCGGCCACCATGTCGGGCGGCACTTCGAGGACGGCGCGCACCTCGCGGGTGTTCTGGGCCGTGAGGGCGGCGATGACGCTCATGCCGTACGCGCCGTGGGCGGCGAAGGTCTTGAGGTCCGCCTGGATGCCGGCCCCTCCTCCGGAGTCGGAGCCGGCGATGGTGAGGAGGCGGGGCGGGGTGGTCATGCCGTCCGGGGCGCGAGCCGGCCGCGGCGGTACCAGCCGATCCCCAGGACGGTCAGGAAGACCAGGATGCTGATCACCTGGGCCAGGGTGAAGCCGGCGAAGAAGCGGTCGTCCTTGGCGCGCAGCATCTCGACCAGGAAGCGCTCGACGGCGAGCAGGCCGAGGATGGTGAGGGCCACGGTGCCCGTCGGCGTCCGGCGCTTGAAGAGCCAGACGCCGACGCCCCAGATGAGCGAGGGCCATGGTGGTCTCGTAGAGCTGCGTGGGGTGGACGCGCAGGAGGGTGCCGTCCGGGACCGTCGCCGGGATCTGGACGCCGAACATGTCGCGCAGGTTGCCGGCCGTGGTCTCGGGCAGGCCGTACTTGAAGGCCACGCCCCAGGGCAGGTCGGTGGGCCGGCCGTAGTCGTCCCCCACCAGGAAGCAGCCGATGCGGCCGATGGCGTAGCCCAGGGCGAGCGCGGGGGTCGCCACGTCCATCATGGGCCAGGCGGGCAGGCGGCGGCGGCGCATCATCCAGATGACGCCGGTGGCGCCGAGGATGAAGCCGCCGTACCAGACCAGGCCGGAACGGTCGAACAGGAGCCGCCAGTCCATGTTCAAGATGGCGTAGTAGACCTTGGCGCCGACGATACCGCCGACGCCCGCGGCGAAGACGAGGGCGCTCGCGTCCTCCTCGTCGCCAATGCCGAGCCGCTTCATCCCCCACCGGAGCTGCAGGTAGCTGCCGAGGAAGGCGAAGACGAGCATCACCCCGAAGGGGCTGATGGAAAAAGAGCCGATGTGGAAGATTTCTCTGATCATGATGAGGGGGCCGGTCGGCCCGGGGCGGAATGGTAGCACGGAGGCCGTCACCTCCCCGAGTCAGGAATTGGATACACTAGGCAGCCCATGGCAGACGACCGCGTGACGTTCGAGACGTCTTTGAGCGAGCCGGAGGAAGGCGAGCCGGCGCGGCTGTTCGTCTGGGTGCGCCGTTTTTACGGGACCGAGGAGTTGACGGGCCGCTACGAGATCTTCGAGGACCTGGAGCGCCTGGACGAGTTCATCGCCCGTACGGCGGCCTCCGGGGAGGACGTCGCCGGGTTGCGCGGCGCGCGCGACCGCTTCGCCGAAAGCCTGCGCGGTGAATGACCCGGCCATCACGGAGTCAACGCGCGAGCGCTACGCGGCCCTGACGGAGCTGGTCCAGGCGGGCGGCAAGACGGGCAAGACCGGCCGCTGGCTGGTGCTCACGCACGACAATCCCGATCCCGACGCGCTGGCCTCCGCCCATCTCCTGGCCCGCGTGCTTCGCCAGGCCTTCCGCCAGACGGTGACCGTGGCCTACGGCGGCATCATCGGCCGGGCCGAGAACCGCGAGCTGGTGAAGGCCCTGCGCCTCCCCTTCAGCCACGTCCGCCACCTCAGCTTCAAAAAGTACAAGCGCTTCGCCCTGGTGGACACGCAGCCCCGGAGCGGCAACAACCAACTCCCCTCGCGCATCGTGCCGGACGTGGTGATCGACCACCACCCGGTGCGGGCGAACACCCTGGCGGGGCCGTTCTTCGACGTGCGCCCCAAGTACGGGGCCACGGCCACCATCCTCGCCGAATACATGCTGGCGGCGGGGGTGCGGCCCACGCACGGCCTGGCCACGGCGCTGATCTACGCCCTCCGCTCGGAAACGCAGGACTTCGCCCGCGAGTACACGGGGCCGGACAAGGCGATCCACGACCTCTTCTTCCCCCAGGCCAACCACCGCCTGCTGGCGCGCATCCAGAGCCCGCGCCTGCCGCTCACCTACTTCGGCAACCTGCACGCGGCGCTCGAAAACATGGAGTCGGTGGAGACGCTGATCGTGAGCCACCTGGGACGGGTCGAACAGCCGGACATCGTGCCCGAAATCGCGGACCTGCTGCTGCGCATGGAGGGGAAGACCTGGTCGCTGGCCACGGGGTTCTACGGCGACCGGCTGTACCTTTCGATCCGCACCACGAACACGCGGGCGGACGCCGGGGGGGTGATGCACCGCCTGATCGGCCGGCGCGGCAAGGGGGGCGGGCATGGCATGATCGCGGGCGGCTGGATCGACGCCTCCAAGGTGACGGGCGCCACGGAGCGTGGCGAGCTTCAGAAGGGGCTGGGCGATCGGCTGGCCCGGGAAGCTCAAGAAACGGCCGGAGAAATTCGGCAGGATCGAGCTGAAGGCGCCGAGCCCCTGAAGCCCCTGAAGAAACCGGGGGCGCGGTACGACGTAGTACGGCCATGACCGTCATGGAAACCCCTGTCCCCATCGACCTTGCCCCAGAAAGCGAGCCCAGCCCCGAAGTGGACTCTCTAGCTACAGGCTCCCCCGAGCCCATCCTGGAAGAACCAATTCCCTCGATCGCCGACGGCACGGTCCGCTCGCTCGATCCGCGGGCGGTTCGCCTGCAGCGGATCGTGGGCGGGATCGTCACGGCCTCGATCGCGTTCCCTACCCTGATCGCGATCCTGCTCCTCGTCTTCCTCGCTCCCCTGCCGGGTTGGGCGAAGCTCTTGATGACGCTGGGCTGGCCGGCCGTCATAGGGGCCGTCGGATGGCTCGGGTACCGCCTTCCCGCGATCCATCACCGGCACGCCGCGTACAAGGTGGACGGCCACGGAATCGAGATCCGCGGCGGCGTTCTCTGGCGCACGGTGACCAACGTCCCCCGCTCCCGCGTGCAGCACACGGACGTGTCGCAGGGGCCGCTGGAGCGCAGCCATGGCCTTGGCACGCTGGTCATCTACACGGCGGGCACGGAGCACGCGCGGGTGGCGCTCGCCGGGTTGGAACACGGCACGGCGCTCCTCATCCGCGACCACCTCCTGCCGAAGGAAGACGGTGACGCCGATGCCGTCTGAGGACCGGCGGCTCCACCCGTCTTCCATCCTGTTCGGGCTGCTCGGCGCTCTGCGCAGCTTCGCCGTGCCGGGGGTTCTCTTCCTGGTCGGAATCGGCGCGAGCTGGGCTTGGCAGCTCTGGGCCCTGCCGTTCTTGATCCCCTCGCTGGTGCTCTCCTCGCTGCGGTACTTCTCGTTCCGCTACCGCTACGAGGAGAACGAGATGGTGATCCGCACGGGCTTTCTGTTCCGCAACGAACGGCACGTCCCCTACGCGCGGATCCAGAACGTCGACGGCGTCCAGAACGTGCTCCACCGCCTGGCGAACGTCATCGAGGTGCGGGTGGAGACCGGCGGCGGGCAGGAGCCGGAAGCGAAGATGAGCGTGCTGCCGTTGGCCGACTTCGAAGAGATGCGGCGGCGAGTATTTAAGGAAAGGGAACCCAAAGAAAGGGAACCGGCGGTGGGGACCGAAGCCGAGCCGGCCGTCAGCGCTCCACCGGCGGGCAGGACGCTCCTCGAGCTTCTCCCCCGCGAGCTCCTCCTCCACGGCTTCCTCCAGAACCGCGGCTTCGTGATGATCACCGCGGCGGTCGGCGTGTTCTGGGAGATGGGGGTGATGAACCGCTTCGGGAACGGGTTCTGGGGAAACTGGGAAATCTGGGAGAAGGGGCTCGTGCGGGGTGTGCTGCGCGACTTGGCCTCCTCGATTCTGAATCGCGCTTCGGTCGTCGTGCCCTGGGGCCGGATCGGGCTCGTCGTCGCCGGGCTCGCGGCTCTCCTGGTGCTGGTCCGGCTGGTCTCCATGGTCTGGGCGCTCGTCCGGCTGCACGGCTTCCGCCTGACGCGGGTGGGCGGCGACCTGCGCACCGAGTACGGGCTCTTGACCCGGGTGACGGCAACGGTCCCCCTGCGCCGGATCCAGACGGTGACAGTCCACGAAGGGCCTCTCCAGCGCCTGTTCGGGCGCGTGTCGGTGAAGGTGCAGACCGCGGGCGGCGCCAGGGCCGGCGGGGATGAGGACGGCGAGGAAAAGAAAGCCCAGAAGCAGCGCGAATGGCTGGCCCCCATCCTTCACCGGGACGCGCTGCCGGGCCTCCTGCGGGAGGTCTTGCCCGGAACGGACCTCGCGGCGGTGGCTTGGCAAGCCGCCCACCCCCGCGCGTTCCGCCGCGAGCTGAAGTCCTCGATGATCGTCTACTCCTTTTTGGCCTTGCCTTTCGTGGTGTTGTTGAAGTGGTGGGAATTCGGCCTGCTCGCCGCCGTCCTGGCGTTCGCCGCTTTGAGCGCCCGGCTGTACGTGCGGCATTTCGGCTGGGCCACCACGGACCGGGCCGTCCTCCTGCGCACCGGCTGGGCTTGGCGGCAGGTGAGCGTGGCCCCGTTCGCCAAGATTCAGGCGGTGGCGATCCACGAATCCCCCTTCGACCGGCGAGCCTCCATGGCACGGGTGCGGGTGGACACGGCGGGGGGCAGCGAAGGGTCCCGCCGCGTGAACATCCCCTATCTCTCCCGCGAAGCCGCGCAAGATCTGTATGACCGGCTCGCCCTCCAGGCCGCCCGGACCGCGTTCCGCTGGTAGGAGAGACCGCCCTATGAGATCCCGAAATTCTCGTTTTCAGGTTGCGATTCTTGCCTTGCTCCTTTTCGCCGGAGCCTGCGCGTCGGTTCCTCCGTCCACTTCGCCCTCCGCGCCCGTGCGGCACGACGTCACGGCGGACGATGGGCACAAGCTTGCGCTATGGGAAAGGAGGCCGGCGACGGCTCGTGGCGCAATCCTCCTCCTCCACGGGCGGACGTGGAGCGGCCTGCCGAATTTCGATCTCCAGGTACCCGGCGAGAAACGCTCGGTGATGGACGCTTTCGTGGCGCGGGGGTACGCGGCCTACGCGCTGGACTCCCGGGGATATGGCTCGACGCCCCGGGACGCCACGGGCTGGCTCACCCCGGACCGCGCCGTCGAGGACGTGGCCACGGCCCTCGACTGGATCCGGCAGCGCGAAAAGAGGGTGCCGGTGCTCGTGGGGCTCTCGAAAGGAGCGGCCGTCTCGGCCCTTCTGGCTCAACGCCACCCGGAAAAGCTGTCGGCGGTCGTCCTTCTGGGCTTCGCCACGGACATCGACATGAAGCAGCCGCCGACGCCGCCGGACGCGGCGCCCGCGAAACAGGCGAACACCGCCGAGGCCGCGGCGTCGGATTTCATAACGGCCGGCGCGACCACCCAGGCCACCATCGACGCCTTCGTGGCCACGGCCCTGAAAGACGACCCCGTACGCTCGGACTGGCGCGACGAAACTCAATTCAATGCCTTCGATCCCGCGGCGGTCAAGATCCCCGTCCTCCTGATCCACGGCGTGCACGACCCGTACGCCACGATCCAGAAGGGGGAGAAGCTGTTCACCCGCCTGGGAACGGGGGACCGGAGCTGGGTGATCATCCCCAACTCCGATCACGCCGTTCACCTTGAGGACGGCCAGGCCCGGCTGGTCAAGGCCGTGATCGATTTCCTCACGGTTTCGGGTTCACACCGGCCTGCTGAAGCATCTGGAGAGTGATCGAATCCTGCGGAATGCGCAGGTCGATCAACGACAGGCCGCGGTTGGCTTTCGCCGTCTCGAGGGCCGCGTCCAGCTCCGCCAGGGTTTTCACCACGGCGCTCCAGCCGCCGCCGAAGACCTCCGTCAGCTTGGCGTAGTCCCAGGCGTGCAGCAGGTCGAACGCTTCGGGTGGATGCTTCTTCCCTTCTGAATCGGGAACGAAATAATAGGGATCAACGAACGCCTGCTCGATGCCGTAGAGAGCGTTGTTGAAGATGAAGATCACGGCGTCGTGCCCCGAGCGGACGATGTCCGAGACGGCCTGGACGATCTCCTGGAAACCACCGTCGCCGCAGAAGACCACGGCCTTCTTGTCCGGCGCCGCGTAGCCCACACCCACGGCGCCGCCCGGCGTGTAACCGATCGAGTTCCAGGCCGCCTGGGCGATGAAGCCGTTGCGCTTGGCGACCGGCAGCTCGGCCGCCGAATAGAGGGCGATGCTGGTGTCCGCCATGAGCACCATGGAGTCGTCCACCCAGGTCTCCATGCGCTTGAAGAAGGAGACGTAGTCGACCGGTGGCTCCTGCGCCGCGGCGAATTTCGGCGCGAGCGCGGCGAGCCGAACCTCCGCCTTCTCGCCGGGTGTGGGCACCGCCTCGAGCACGGCCATGGCGCCGGCCGGGGCCTGGTAGGTCTTTTCGGAGAGGCGCTCGGCGAGCCTCCTCATGAAGGCTTCGAGCGGCACGTCCTCGAAGGTCTTCTCCCCCACGCGCACCGAGTTGTTGTAGGCGAGGATCAGGTTTTCGTAGTGCCCCTCGACCCACACGGCGAAGTCGTCGGTGACCACGTTGCCCAGGCCCAGCACCCAGTTGGAGGCGTTGAACAGCTCCATCACGTTCTCGACCGCCGAGGCGCCGTCGAACACGCCCTGGAAGCCGGGGAGGTCTTCGGAGAGAACGGATTTTCCGAGCAGATCCGTGGTCCAGGGCAGGTCGGTGATGCGGATGACCTCTTCCAGCAGCTCCTGGAGCCCGAAGCGCTGGACCTCCACGCCCGCCCAGATCACCGGCACGGTGGCGCCTTCGAGCCGCTCGAGGGTCTGATCCACCGCCCGTTCGAGCGCCTTCTTGGAGAGCGGCAGGCTCCCCCGCTCCAGCGGCCCGGACGGCGGCCGGCAGGTCTCCGTCCAGGCGTTCTGAAAGACCTCGATGTACACCGGCCGGCGCCAGGTGAGCGCCGCGCTCAGGGCACGGTCGATCTTCTGCGCCGCGCCCCGCCCCGAGCGCACGATCTCGGAGGCCACGACGACGTTCTTGACCGAATCGCGGTCCGCCTTCATCTTCCCCGTGGAGTGGTGAAAGAGCACGCCCTCGTGGCGCTCGACTTTTCGCTGATCGAACGACGGGCTGCCGACGATGAGGGCGACCGGCAGCTCTTCCACGTACGAGCCGGCCAGGCAGTTGAGCACGCCGAACGTGCCCACCCCGTAGGTGAGGCACATGGCGCCCGTGCCCCGGAGCCGGGCATAGGAGTCGGCGGCGTAACCGGCCACCCACTCGTTGGTGACGCCCACGCGGGTGATCTGTTTCGTCTTGTCCATCACGCTGAGGAACGGCCCCGCGTAGTCGCCCGGGACGGCGAAGACGTGCTCGGCGCCAAATTCCTTGAGGCGGCGGATCAGGTATTCGGAAACGGTGATCTTGGACTCCGTTGATCTCGCCATTTTCTAGTACCCCAGGTTGTAGCCGGACGGCAGCCAGGAGGGCGGCTTCATGTCGAAGTGCTCGTCCAGCATCTTCTCGGCCGTCTGGAGCGCGCCTTCGACCCACCCCTGGTTGATCGAATACGCCTCGCCGCAAATGAACACGCGTTCCTTCTTCACCGGCTGGCGGATCTCGGGCATGATCTTCCAGAACTCGGTGCCGGCCTTCCAGGCGTGCCAGCCGGCGCCGTAGGGGTCGTCCGACCAGTCGTGGTAAGCGGCGGTGTAAGGCTCGGGCACGAACTGCAGATCGTGGATCTCGCGCACCAGGGCTTGCGCCGTATCGACCATCTGGGTCGTGATCTCGAACGGCGTCGCCGGCTCGCCCCCGCCCTTGGGCACGAACGGATTGGGGCGGCCGTGGAAGATCGAATCCGCCCCCAGCGTCTGCGCCTCCAGGGCCTTCCAGAACGGCACGCTGCCGAGGTCGTTGTAGCTCACCATCATGAGGGAGTTGAGGTTGTTGGGATCGGCGCCTTTCTGCTCCCCCTCGGTCTGGAAATAGAAGGTCTGCCGGAGCGGCATGTCCGTGATCGAACGGCCGGCCTGGAGCCCCAGCACGCGCCACCAGGGGTAGGGGTAGCCGAGGAAGATCTTGAACGCGGCCTGGCTGATCACCGAATTGACCATGCCGCGCACCTTGGTGTCCTTGAACAGGGGCTCCCAGTTGATCAGCTCGAGCGAACGGCGGGGCATGGCGAGGATCACGTCCTCGGCCGACACCCGGACGGTCTCCTTTTCTCCCGGGGAGGCCCTTGGGGTCCGTGCAGCCGCGCGCATCCGTCGACGTCCGCACGAACAGCATGGAGTAGGCGCCGCCGACCCGTTCCATCGAGTCGAGCCGCAGGTTCATGCGGATGTCGCCGCCCTCGTCCTGGAACGACTTGGCGATGGCCCGCGGCAGCTCTTCGTAGCCCGCGTCCAGCGTCTTGTAGTGGACGTCCGGGCCGAACTCGAAGACCGGCAGCGAGAGCACGGAATTCGAGTTGGCCACGTTGGTGTAGTAGCCGCCCGCGTCGTCCATGAACTGGTAGGCCTCGCTCGTGAGCACGCGGTAGAGCAGGTTCCAGAAGCCGGTCTTGTAAAGCTTTTCACCGTTGAAGACGGAGACCTCGTTCCACTGGTCCGCCGTCAGGTTGGCGGCGTTGGGGACGAGCGTATTCATCACGTATTTCTGGAGCTGGTCGGGGTTCATCCCCTGCTCCGTCGGATTCAGGAGGTAGGGCACCAGGGAGGGGTTGGTGAGGTCGCGCGCCCGCATCAGCCGCCGCCGCAGGTACATCAGGTTGTTCATGCCGCCCGGATCGTCCGGCGCGCCCATGGGGAAGTCGCGCGTGGCGAGGCCCAGGTTTTCGATCAGCTCGCGGACGAAGGCCTGGGAGTCGGGGATGTAGCGCATGCCGCCCAGCTCGGCGTTGACATGGGGCATGCCGGGGAGCGGCATCGAGTACAGCCGGCCCCCCACGCGGTTGCCGTACTCGAAGAGGACGACGCGCTTTTTCGGGTACTTCTGCTTGAGCCGCCAGGCCGAATACGCGCCGGAAACGCCGGCGCCAACCACGGCGATGTCCACCTTGAGATCGGCCTTGTCCTTCTTGAACGGTTCGAACACCTCGTGCACCAGGGGGCGGGCCATGGATGGGTCTCCTCTGCCGGAAAGGTAAGCGGCGGTGCCGCCTGCTGGTGGGAGACTGCCGCGGCGGGGGCGGATATCTCAGGGGGAAACCTCACCCCAACCCCTCTCCTAAAGGAGAGGGGCTTTAAGAGAGTTCTTGCTGGCCTCTCCCTCTCCTTTAGGAGAGGGAGCCGGAGGGTGAGGTCGCTGCGGCAAGGCGGCTGCTCCTATACACTCCCCTCCCGAGGAGGCAACCCATGAAAGTCATTCGCCGCAGCCTTGCCCTCGCCACCATCGCCGCCATCTCTCTCGCCTTCGGCGTCCAGCCGGCCCAGGCCCGCACGGCCAAGCCCGTGCTCCACGCGCGCCACTGGCTGGCCATCACCGGCAAGCCGCTCGCGGCCACGGCCGGGGCGATGATGTTCCAGAAGGGCGGCAACGCCGTGGACGCCACGGCTGCCATGCTGGCCGCCACCTGCACCATGTGGGACACCCTCGGCTGGGGCGGCGAGACGCAGGCCCTGATCTGGAATCCGAAGACGGGCAAGGTCATCGGCATCAACGCCCTGGGCGTCGCCCCCACCGGCGCCACGCCCGAGTTCTACCGCGGCAAGGGGATGGCGTTTCCGCCGGAATTCGGCCCGCTCGCGGCCGTCACGCCGGGCACGCCGGGCGGGCTGCTGGTGATGCTCGCCGAGTACGGCAAGCTGAGCCTCGCCGACGTGCTCGGCCCGGCGATCCAGATGGCCGACGGCTTCCCCATCGAGGCCCAGCTCGCGGACCGCATCGAGGCCGACAAGGCGCGCATCAAGGAGTGGCCTGCTTCCAAGGCCGTCCTCCTCCCCCACCTGGGCGAAGCCCGCGAGGCCCCCCGCGCCGGCGAGGTCTTCCGCCAGCCGGACCTCGCCGCCACCCTGCGCAAGCTGGTCGAGGCCGAGGCCCAAGCGCTGGCCGCCGGCAAGAGCCGCAAGGAGGCCATCCAGGCCGCCTACGACCGCTTCTACAAGGGGGACATCGCCGACGAGCTGGTGCGCGGCACCCGCGAGCAGGGCGGCCTCTTCACCAAGGAAGACCTCGCCCGCTGGCAGGTGCACATCGAGGAGCCGGTCAAGGCCACCTACAAGGGGATCGACGTCTACAAGCTCACCACGTGGACCCAGGGGCCCGCCCTGCTCCAGACGCTCAACCTCCTCGAGCCCCTGGACCTGCGCGGCATGGGGCTCAACAGCTCGCGCTACATCCACACGCTCTACCAGGCGATGAACCTGGCCTTTGCGGACCGCGACTTCTATTACGGCGACCCCTATTTTCCGCCCGAGGAGCCGCTCGAGGGCCTGCTCTCCAAGGAGTACGCGGACGCCCGGCGCAAGGAGATGGATCCCGACCGCAACAATCCCGCGATCAAGCCCGGCGATCCCTACCCCTTCCAGGGCGAGAAAAACCCTTTCCTCGGCCTCCTCGGAAAGTGGGGAACGGCCGAGGAATCGAAGAAGTGGACGCAGCCGAACCATGCCCGTCTCGACCCAGAGAACACCATGACCTTCGACGAGTCCTTCCGCGCGGGCACCACCTCCATCATCGCGGCGGACGAGGAAGGCTGGCTGGTCTCCGTCACCCCGAGCGGCGGCTGGATCCCCGCCTTCATCGCGGGCAAGTACCGGCGTCGGCCTCTCCCAGCGCATGCAGAGCTTCGTGCTCGACGAGGGGCAGAGCCCGTTCAACGTGCTGGCCCCCGGCAAGCGCCCGCGGGTGACCCTGACCCCCACCCTGGCCGTGAAAGACGGCAAGCCCTGGCTCGCCTTCGCCGTGCAGGGCGGCGACACCCAGGACCAGAACCTCCTCCAGTTCTTCCTCGACGTGGTCGAGTTCGGCATGAACGTCCAGGAAGCGGCGGAAGGCCCCAACATCACGAGCTACCAGATGCGCAGCTCCTTCGGGGGCCACGAGTCCGAGCCCGGCCGCGTCACCCTCCAGGCCTCCACCCCGCCCTGGGTCCAGGCCGAGCTGAAGAAGATGGGCTACAAGATCGACCTCGTGGAGCGCAACTCCGGCCCCATCAACGCCATCCTCCTCGACCACGCGAACGGCACGATGTGGGGCGGGTCGAGCGACTATGGGGAGGATTACGGGATCGGGTGGTGAGGAGACGCCCTGCCCGACGGTTGCGGCGGCGGCGCTCAAGCTCCGCGCGAAGAGCCGAATTAAGCGGGGCCGAGAGGCCTTGATCCTCCCGCTCGAGCCTCCTCGACCAGATCCTCGTCCAGCGCCGGAAGGACGGCCTCAACGAGGCTGCGGCCAGAGTTTCGGATCGCGGGCTGTGTGAAGCACCGCAAACACCACAATCCGCCTGGGTTCGACCTGATAGAACACCGCATATGGGAAGCGAGCAACGATCGCACGGCGCACGCTTCCCCGAATAAACGCGAATCTTTCAGGAAACTCTTCGATGTCGTCAAAGGAGGCATTAACAGCCGCGAGAAACTCCTCACCCAAGCCGGTACGTTGTCCTTCGTACCACCTATAGCCTCCCGCCAAATCCTTTCCGACGCGCTTGCGAAAGACAAGGAGCGAAGCCATCAGCCTCGCCGCGCCTCGGCGAGCACTTCGTCCCGGGACACTACGTCATCCGGGTTGCGATTGTGCTCGGCGAGCCGCTCGTCGAGGACAGCGCAATGGGCATCGCTCAAGGGTACGGCCGTCGGGGTTGAAGCGAGGCTTTCCCAGATCAGCTCCACGAGATGCAACCTCTCTTCTGTGGGGAGCCTCAAAATCTCAGCAACGTCAGCGTGACTCATGACCATAGCCTACCACTGCCAAGGCAGTAGAGCTGCCCAGCATGCTTCAAACCAGCCCCGGCTGCCTCGGCGGCGGATTTCCGGTGGTGGTCACCGTTGCCACCGTCTGCACCCCTGCCGACGCTCCGTCGTCGCCGCTGACGGCCTTCTTGGTCAGATAGGCCCCGTGGCTGATGCCGAAGATCCCCAGCAGCGACGAGGTCCACGTCGGGCAAAAGATGGGCTACAAGATCGACCTCGTCGAGCGGAGCTCCGGCCCCATCAACGCCAGACCACGCAATCGGCACGATGCGGGGCGGGTCGAGCGACTATGGGGAGGATTACGGGATCGGCTGGTGAGGAGACGCCCTACCCGACTCAGGGAAGGCTGACCACCGTTACGTTCCCGTAGGAGGCGGCAAGCCGGCCAAGATCGTCAGCGTCGGCTGTCAAAGCGAGGCCGCCGCCGAGGCTCGACCGCTGCGGCGATGACATGGGCATCGGCCAAGTGCTCCGAACCCGCCTGGGCAGCAGCCAGAACGCCCCCGACAATCCGGGCCAAGGAGCGATCCGTGTCGCGCACTTTGATCCCCATCTCACGAGACAAACATGCATCCACCAGCGGGTTGTGCCGAGGGCCGCGATAGAGCTCAGCAAGAATGACGCTTGGAACGATGACTTCTCGTCGGAGGCGCACCGCTGCCCGCAGCGCAGCGCGAACTTCCAGGTTCCGACGCCCGGGACGCCCGGCCAGAGCTACCAGGGCTTCGGCATCGAGCACTACGCAGTGGGTCATTCGAGGAGTCCGGCGTACTTCTCGATCAGAGACTCGTCTACCGGCCCATGCTCCGCGTCGAGTCGGTCCAGGAGCTCCAGGAGAAGCCGGTTGCGGCGGCGGCGCTCAAGCTCCGCGCGAAGAGCCGAATTAAGCGGGGCCGAGAGGCCTTGATCCTCCCGCTCGAGCTCCTCGACCAGATCCTCGTCCAGCGATACTGACACTTTCCGCTTGGGCGCCGTCATACCCGAAGCGTACCAGAGTAGGACAGAAGTGGCAACGCGGGTTGTGTCCTAACTGAGTGGCGAGGGGGCGGGCTCTCGGCTGGTAGGCAGCGGGAAAACGGCGGGCTCCCTTCTCACCTGACGGCGAAGGGAGCCCGGTGCGGCTAGCATTCCCAGTGGAGAGTATCCGGATCGCAGTAGCACCAGCCCGGAGAGCCGTTGCATAGCTGCCCCTGATTGGGCTTGAAGCAGGCCCAGCCGTTGATATGGTCGCAGAGGGGCAGTGCGTGAGCCGGCCTGGGGGCCGAGGCCAGCGCGGTCAGCACCAGGGCGAGAGCGGTGAGGGCGAGGCGGATCGAGCTTTTCATGGACATTCTCCTTTCTATTTTCCTGTCCAGCTCCTACAGGCGTCAAAAAGAAAATCTCGGGGCCACAGGACGGAGCTCTCTCCGATCGCGCACTTGACCCGATCCCGCCCCTTCCTCAAACCGGTCCCGGCTGCCCCGGCGGTGGCGGTGGGTTCCCCGCTGCGGCAGCCGCTGCGATGGCCGCTGCATTCTGCCCACCAGCGGCTCCGTCGTCGCCGCTGACCGCCTTCTTGGTCAGGTAGGCGCCGTGGCTGATGCCGAAAATCCCCAGGAGCGTCGGGTCCACGTCGGGCATTGAAACCTGCGCCGTCATATGGAGCAGGCTGAGGAAGTTGACGATCTGCACGGCGTAGATCCCCACGGCGACGAGGGTGATCACCACCATCTGGAAGTCGCCGAGGTCGGGCTGGCCGCTGTCGTCGCACACCAGGTCGGTCGGGAACCGGGGCTGGTTCGCGGGGGGCTTGGCTTGAACACCGGCCACCGCCGCCCGGTTCTCCTTGCCCTGCGCGATCCCCTTGGCCGTGCCGAACGAAAGGGCGCTGATCCCCGAAAGCAGCAGCAGGTTCTGGGGGATGTCCACCCCGCCGATCAGGCTAGGCACGCCCGCCCACCAGCGCAGGTACAGGGTCGCCAGATAGGCCACGATGACGGTCCAGAACCAGAAGGCGACCTGGAATTTGGATTTGCTGTAGCGGTTGTCGCGCCCCACCAGGAAACGCGCGATCCCATACCCCGTGCCCCGGATGGCAAGCCAGGCGATGAGCCAGAGAAGCGCGGCGGGAACGAACAGCGAGACCAGGATCCGCAGCATGGGTACGGATTCCTTCTGGACCTCGACGTCCGTCATGGCGGTGCCGTTCGCGGTGACCCACACCAGGTCGCCGGAATCGAGCTTCTTCATTTCCTCCTTGACCTCGGCGGCCGTGGCGGTGAAGGTCAAAGACCGCCAATCCTCCTGGGGAACCTTGGGCGCGACCTCCGTGATCTGGAGGCTTGCCTGATCCTCGGCAACCGCTTCGACCTGGCCCCGGTGCTTGACCGGCGCGGGTGCGTTGGGAGCCGCGGCAAGGGCGGGCAGGACGAAGCCCAGAAACAGTCCAAACGAAATAAGGATCTTTTTCATGATCGATTGCCTCCTTGGGTGTTCAGCGGTGCTCAGCGGTGCTCGCCGCGGCCGGGCTCAGTCTTTTCGGGAACCGGGACCGGCGGCGTTACCCGCGGCTTTAAAGCCCGGTTCTGCCACACCACCCGCGAGATCTCGGCGATGATCCGGTTGGCCTCCTTCTCGTCCTCGAAACCCTCGGTGAGGATGACCAGCACGTAGGGGGCCTCGCCCGGGGGATAGACGATCGCCGCGTCGTGATGGATCCCCGTAATGTCCCCCGTCTTGTGGGCGACCGGCGTGCCTTTCGGCAGATAGGCGGGGATCTTCTCGTTGAATTCCTGCGCCTCGAGGATGTCGATCATCCTCGCGTTCGAATCCGCCGTGAAGGTGTCCCCCTTGGCGATCGCCATCAACGCGATCGACAGATCCTTGGCGGTCGAAACGTTGTTCAAGCCCGCCCGGTAGGCCTTGTCGTCCTCCACGCCGCGCAGCACGCGGATGCGGTACGCGGTCAGGCTCCGCATGAGGTCGTTCGCCCGCGAAGCGCCGATCTTTTCGATCAGGATGTTGGTCGCGAGGTTCGAGCTGCGGACGATCATCCGCCGGATCAGCTCTTCCAGGGAGCGGGTCTGCCCGAGGAACTGATAGAGATCGGGATCGCCGTCCTCCTTCGGATCGAGCGAGTACTTCGAGCCGTCCACGATGCTCTCGAACTCGTTGTGCACGAGGACCGGCTCCGTCAGCTTCAGCTCGCCGGTATCCACCATCTGGAAAAGCGCCATCATCACCGGCAGCTTCATGGTGCTCGCCGCGTGCAGGCTCTCGTCCTCCAGCCGGTACAAGGTGGCCCCCGTGCCCAGGTTGCGGTAGGCCACGGAAATCGTCACGCCCTTGCGCTGGAAATAGGGCTCCAGGCGGGACGCGAGAGACCCCTGGGGCGGCCGGGACACGGAGGTCGAGGCGCAGGACGCGAGGAGAAAGATGGGGAAGATAAAAAGGATTGATTTCATTGGGATTTTCCTGTCTGGGCGTCCTGCCGGTGCGACCTCACCCTCCGGCTCCCTCTCGATGTCTTCGCCCCGACGGGGAGAGGGAGAGAAAGACAAACTCGACAAACTCAAAGCCCCTCTCCTTTAGGAGAGGGGTTAGGGTGAGGTCGCCGCGGCAAGAACGCTCGATGATCATAAAAGCTTCATCTGCCCCCGTCCTGCCCCAACGTGCCACATACCCATCCACCTTGAGCTTGCGCCGCGTGCTCTCCGAGCTCATGTAACGGATGGAGCCGAACACCGGCCGCTCGGGAGGCCAGGGGCGGTCGTAGCGCCCCAGGCACCAGAAAATGCCCGTGTAGGAGTTGGGATCGCGGCCGTCCAGCGCATATTTGTTGTTGAGATCGATCAGGATCTCCAGCGCTTCCTGGGGCGATTTCGACCAGTGGAGCACTTTCTTCCCCCACAGCATCCGGAGGTAGTTGTGGATGCGCCCCTCCTCGCTGAGCTGCCCCTGGGCGGCGTTCCAGATCTCGTCCCCCGTGGCTCCGGCCTCGAATTCCTCCTTCGAGTGAGAGCTCCGGCCGGGGGTCCTGCTCGTGCTTGCCGAGCGTGGCCCGGGCCCATTCCGGCAGCGACTCGTAGCGCTCGAAGTCGTCGCGGTGGGCCGCCATGTTGTAGCCCACCTCGCGCCAGGTCACGGCCTCGTCCAGGAACTTCTCCGCTCCCGCGCTCATCCCCCACCACCCCTCGCGCGAGCCCGTGGCCCGGCCGGCCAGCCGGTCCGGAGACCACCGCTCCCGGGCGGCCACGGCGGCGAACATCTGGTGGGCCGAAACGTAGCCGAAATGGAGGTAGGGCGACAGCCCGCTCGTCACCTCCTCGCCGGGGTCGTTCCGCCCCTCCGCGTAAAGCTCCATCCGCTCGTCCAGAAACCGTTCCAGCGTCTTCTCTCCCGCCGAATCCCCACCTCTCAGCGAGGCCACCGGGGGCACCGAGTGATCGATCGGCAGAGCGTCGAGCGATCCGCCCGCCAACATCTTGGGCGAGGCAGCCGGCCAGCGTTTCAGGATGTCGGCCGGCAGTGCCTCGAGGCGCGGCGGCAGCGGCTCGGCCAGGGGGTTCTCGGCCGGCGCGTGGGCCAAGATGCTCGGGCAGAACCTTCTGGAGGAAGCGCCGGAAGTGGGCGGCCGTCACGTAGTCCTTCTCCGCCGCCCGCAGGGGAAGGAGACCGTTCGAGTCCACCGCTTCGAGCCGCACCGGCACCTGCGCCGCCGCCGCGGCCACCATGCGCGGCAGGAAGAACGCCGGATAGTCGTCCGTCACCACCACGCACGCCCGCTCTCCCAGCGCCGCCACCAACCCCTTCCCCGCTCCAGGCTCGGGCTCCACGTAGGGGTAATACAGAACGTCCGATCCCGCGAGGCGCTGCCGCGTGCTCCGCCATCCCCTCCAGCACGAACCGGTGGATGCGGTCGCTCGCCCACCGGTAACCGCACCGGAGAGGCTCCAGGATCACCAGCGGCTTGCCCAGGCGGCGCGCGTGCTCCGCGGCCCGGTCCAGGGCGAAGCTCCAACCCAGCCGGCGGGAGGCGATCATCCAGTAGAGGACGAAGTCGCCGCCCGGCCGCACCTCTCCCTGGTTGCAGGCACGGACGCGGATCTCGGGTATTTCCGTCACGGAATCTCCATACGAAAGGCCGGCAGATTCCGGTAGGATATCAGCGCCATACCGATTGGCACGAACTGCTCTGCCTGGCAGGGCCCAGCGAGGGGAGGGGGACCATGGACAAGTGACGGCAACCTGATCGGGCGCGCCGAGATCGAAAGCATCCAGAACCTCGGCGAAGAGGATCTCGACCGGCTTCCCTTCGGCGCCATCCGCCTGGACCGGGAGGGCAGGATCCTCAGCTACAACCAGGCCGAGGCCAACCTTTCGGGGCGAAAGAAGGAAAACGTCCTCGGCAAGGACTTCTTTACCGAGGTGGCCCCCTGCACCAACGTCCAGGAGTTCGCCGGCAAATTCCGCGAGGGCGTCCAGACCGGCAGGCTCCACACGGTCTTCCCCTACGTCTTCGACTACCAGATGGAGCCCAGGAACGTCTGGGTCACTCTCTTCTACAGCAACGAGACGGAGTCGGCCTGGGTCTTCGTGCGCGACGACCGGCGGCTCAGCCGGCCGGATTGAGGAGACCTTAAGCCTCCACCGCGGTTCCGTTCGGCACCGCGTCGAGGCTCCAGCCGGCTCGAGGCGGTCCGCCGGCCACTTTGCCTCACGACGAGACCTCGCGAATCCACACGACGCGCTCCGGATGCAACACAAGAGGGCCCAATCCTCATTCGCCGGCCTCGTTGGAACAACTCGCAAGCCTTTTGGCACAACTCCCAGCCTCATTTCAACATGCCGCGAGGTCTTTGCCACAACTCGCGAGCCTGCTGGTACAACTCGCGAACCCGTTGCTACAACTGGAGACCCAATTTCAACAAGCCGAGAGAGCTTTGCCACAACTCGCGAGCCCGCTGCAACACCTGGAGACCTCGACGCAACGACTGGAGAGGCTTCGAGTTGTTGCGGAGAGAGCCCGAGTTGTTCCAATGACCCCGGCGGGAGGCCAGGAGACCCTGAACGTCGTCCCGCGGACCCCGGCGAACGTTGCAAGCCGACCGAGGGAAGGACCGGAGAACGCGGCGGCCGGGCGGGAGGAAGCAATCGGAGGCCTCGGGAGGCCGGCGGGCCTCCTAGAACATCGTGTTGTCGTTCGCGGATTCAGTGGGGATGCGCTGCAGCACGTCCCAGTGCTCGATGATCTTGCCGTTCTCGTCGAGCCGGAAGATGTCGATCCCCGCCCAGTCCCCGTCGTTCGGCCAGTGCTGGTAGCAGTGGAGCACCACGTGATCGCCTTCGGCAAGGACGCGCCGGAACTCGACTCTCTTTCCAGGATACTCACCGGCCATCTTCTTGAAATAGTCGATGAAGGCCTGCTTGCCGTCGGCCACCATGGGGTTGTGCTGGATGTACACGTCGCCCGCGTAGAGGCGCAGGGCCTCTTCCGGCTGGCACTGGTTGAACATGAGGTCGTAGAAGGCGGTTACGGTCTGCTTGTTCCGCTCGAGTCTGTCCATGCATTGATGCTACCTCAAGGCAGGTGCCGGGGTGCCCAACCGCCTCGACGGCTCCATCCTGGCGCCGCCTTCGAGCCAGGGAATGACCTCCTCGGCTTCGATCTCGGGGTTGGCCCAGAGGACGGTCCGAATCTCGGCGACCTCCGGACAACACTGCCGGAAGAGGGCTCGGACGGTTTCGTCCCGAGAGATGACGATGCGGTCGGCCTGGAGGGCTGCTTCGAGAAGGTGGGCGTCTTTCAGGATTGCACGCTTCTCGCGTTGGAGCTCGACATTGCCCGCCAAAGCCTACCTAAGCCCATCGTCCAGGGTCTCACCCAGGACAGTGACCTTCTTGCTTGCGACCATCCGCCGCCGCCAACGCCGGGCGAACTCTCGTTCATGGCGATTCCATTCGTCAAAGCACTCCTGGCTGAAGACGACCCATGATCGGCGTTCGATGGCCTTGAGGATCTGCTCGGCAAGGACTGGAGAACCTTGTTCGCCGCTCTCCAGAGCCCGCGGACCTCGCGACGGACGCGTCGACGACGATCCGTTTACTTGCGGGCATTCGTCTGCTTGGACTGAAGGCGTGGGTCTCTACCGCATCGAGATAGGCGTTGTCGGCATTGCGTCCTTCGACTTCACCAAAATCAACCGGCCAGTCACCATAGGCTCCGAGTCTGATCCAAGTCAGCGCTGGTCACCTTCGTAGCGCCGCGCGCGTCTCTCTGGAACCAATGGAGCTTGACCTTGTCAGGGGATAACTTTCCTTGGGCAACGAGGGTCTGAACGGCAAGAAGCAGAATGGCGCTATGGGTTTCGGCAACGACGCGAACACCACGCACTGCCGCCTCGGCCAATATGGGTGCCAAGGCTTGCTGAGCCTGAGGGTGGAGATGGAATTCCGGCTGCTCAATATAGACAAGTTGTCCGGGCTCGGCGATCAGGAGAGCCACGAGCACTGGCAGGACTTGAGACACGCTGAGCCCTACGTCAGCAATGTTGACGAGATCTCCTTTCGCCGACTTTCCCTTCCTGGGTAGACGTGCCACCAAAAGCTCTACTCGCGTCGCATCGAGAGGCCTGGCCACGATTCTCCAAGTCAGCCCCAGAGATTCCAAAGCTTGGCCCAAGAGATCGATCCTTTTGTCAGACGCTTCCTGCCAGGCGAGGATGATGCTGGCGACGTAGCTCTCAAAGGTACCTGGAAACACCTCTCCAACAGCGGACGTGTTGTAAGACCTCTCGGGATTACCTCTCAGACCCGGGATATGGGTAATTCTTCTCAACAGACCACCAAAAATTTTCTCTGGAGCCGGCTCAACCCAGTTCTCCTCTTCATAGGTTGGAGCCACACTGAGGAAACACCGCAGGCGCTCAACATTCCAGCGGATGCTCCCCTTGTAAAGGTCATTCATAAACCCTATCGCCGCGGGAGAGAGAGCCTTGACCTCTTCCGTATCGAGATTTTTTTCGCCAGCTCTCAGAACCAGCCTTTGACCAGCGATTGCCAGATCAGATTCTAAGAGATCAAACCCCTGGCCGTCTTCTCTGCGCCGAAATACCTCCAGAATCGAATCTCGTCTGTCAGATTCAAAACCAACTTTGAATTCTTCTCCAATAAATCGGCCACGGATCTTGGACAGGATCTGTTCAGGATTGGAAAACCGGACGTGAGGGCCATCGAGGAGCAGAGGCCCGGGATCGTAGCCCGCCTCCAATGTCTGCTTGAGCAGAAGAAGAGGCTGCATCAGGCTCGATTTGCCGGAACTATTCGCGCCTGCCAGAAGCGTCAACGGCAGAATCTCAACCCGTTGCTCTTCTGCGACGGACTTGAAACCTCCCACAGAGACAGCCGTTATTGTGCGGGGCTTACCGTAGACCTCTTCTAACCCGCCGCTCATATAGACCTCTCGACCTCCCGAAGAGTTTTCCGGACCTGCTCAAACTGCCTCACGCTCTTCGCAGAGTAGAGTTTCTCGCCACAGCGGAGACAGACCTCGGCCAAAACCAACACCGTCATACTACGCCCTCCTCCTCGAAGCAGCTTCTCCACCGGCTTCTCGACCATCTCTCCACCACAGACCGGGCACTTGTCGAAGGACAGCATTCAGTTCTCCTCCTCCGACTCCAATCCCAACCGAATCAGCAGGTTCTGAAGAATCCGCGCCGTCAATCCCCAGATCTGGCGGTTGCCGATGTGGTAGATGAGGAGGGTGCGCTCGACGCCGTTGATGAGGACGTCGCGCTCTTCCACCATCTTGGGATTGGCGAAGGCGGAGATGGGGAGGCTGAAGACTTCGGCGATCTCGGCTTCGTTGAGCTGGGTCTTGTAGGGATAGGGGACGGCGCCGACGCAGGGGATCACCCGGAAGCCGGCGGGGCTGTCGACTTCGTCGAGATCGCCCAGCTTCAGGATGACCTTGGGGTCGAGGCCGATCTCTTCCTGGGTTTCGCGGAGGGCCGCCGTCCAGGGGTCTTCCTTGGGCTCGCGGCCGCCGCCCGGGAAGGCGATCTGGCTGCGGTGGCTCGGCAGGTTGTCGGCGCGCTTGGTGAGGATCGTCCAGAGCTCGCCGGCTTCGACATAGAGCGGCACCAGCACCGAGGCCGGCCGCAGGTCGTTCGGCGACAGGCGCCGGGAGGGCGGCGAGGAGAGCCGCTCTCTCAGGGCAAAGATCCAACTGTGGCGTGGGCTGTCGTCTTCCATTCAGTCCTCCCAGTCGTTTTCTATCAGATCGCGGGACGGGAGGATATGCAGGCTGATGGGTGCGGTGGGCGCTCCGGGCAGGCGGAAGCTCAGTGCGTAGAGGTGGTAGTCGTACGGCCCCCACCAGAGGGGGTGGACGGCCCGTTCGCTCGCCAGGGGGACCTCGAACAGGACTCCGCCGTCCGGCCGGAGCAGGAGAGGCCGCAGCTCCCTCCCCCCCACGAGAAGGCGCGAGGACGCCCGGGCGCCGAATTCGAAGTGCAGGGCCCGGAGCGGCTGCGGGCTGCCGACCAGAATCTCGCCTTCCGTGCCGCCCACGGTGCTCAGGCCGCCATTCCTGCCGGTGGCCCAGACGTTGGGGTTGAGGGCCTTCACCCACAGCCCGCCGCCCGCGGAAACCTGCGGACCCGGCGCACTCGCCTGGGTGGTCTCGTAGGGAAGCCAGCGCTGAACGGTCCGCGAGATGTGGCGCGGAAAGGCTCCTTCCAAGGGATAGGCGGTGGGGTCCTTCCACAGGAGCCCCAGGAAAGGCGTGGCGAGCAGTGCCACGACGGGCGCCCACAAGGCGCGGGCGGGCCGCGCGGCCAGGAACCAGAGCGCCGGGTACAGCGGCAGGAAGTAGCGGTTGCCGAGCACACCGCCGCCCTGAAAATTGAAGGGGCGGATCAACAGGAAGGCGAGCACCGCGGCAGCCACGGCGAAGGGGATCAGCCAGCGGCCACGGTCCGCCTGGAAGGCCAGAAAGCCAAGGACCAGGGGGAGGAAATACGGCAGCACGCCGAAGTTTCGGCCGATGAAGAAGTAGAGGACGTTCCAGCCCAGAAGAACCGGGTTGGGCTGGGGGCGCACGGCTTCGCGCTGGAGCCAGGAGGCGTTCCCCTTCTTCTCCACCCGCTGGCTCCATTCGGCCGCGGGGAAGTCCACCTCCGGGAACGCCTGGCGGGCGTAAATGCCCTGGCGCGTACCGCCATAGCCCGTGAGGTCCCCCCCGGCGAGCCACTGGAGACCCATGGAACCGGACAGGAGAACGGCCGCGCCCAGGACGAGGCCGCCGGCGGCACGGCCCCGCACGCCCGGCGCCGATTCGCGGGCGGCCAGGAGGGCCGGCAGGAAGAGAACGAGGTAGACGGGCCGATAGGCCACCGCCACGGCGAGCAGCGCGCCGGCGCCGAGCCAGCGGTAGAAGACGGCCTTCGAGGGCAGGGTGTCCTCGCCCTGGTAGACCTGGGGCATTTCGCGGTGTGTGTAGCGCCGGTCTCCCAGGTAGATGAGGGAGAAGCCGGCGGCCGCGGCGGCGAAGAGGAACAGGTCGGCGTCTCCCCAGAAGACATACGCGAAAGCCACGGAGGCGAAGACGAAGACCGCCACCCACAGGGGTGCGGCCGCGCCGATGCGCCCCCGCAGGGAACGGGCCGCGAGCAGGGCCGCCGCCGCGAGCATCAGCGCGTTGGCCACCACGGCGCCACGCACGGGCGAGATGCGCACGAAGGGGGCGGTGACCAGGGCGTAGAGCGGCGGCTTGCCGTAGGCCAGGCGGTCGCCACCGGGACGGCTTTGAAGGATCAGTCCCTCCGGAGGCACGCCCCAATGGGCGACGAAGCGGTCGTAATCCTGCCGGGTGTAGCTGAGATCAAAATCCCAGGCGAGGCTGGCGGCCTGCATGGCATAGGTGGCCTCGTCGCCCAGCAGGGGGAGCTTGGCGCGGTCGAGCCGCACGGCGCCGATGAGGGTGGCGAGCAACAGGAGGGCCAGCACGGCCCAGCTCACGAGCTCCCCAGGACTTCTGGAAATCAACCGGCTGCGCCTCAAATCCACCGTTCCCACAGGGGACCTCCCAGGAGGGAGAGGCTGCGGCCGCCGACGAGGTGGGGCTCGATGGAGAGGAAGACCGGGCCGAGAGGGCGCCGGACGTCGGTCTCCAGCCAGATCTCCTCCCCCGGCGCGAGGTCGTGCGGCAGGCCGAGCCAGGGGGGCTCTTCGATGAGGTCCCAGAGGTGGTCGCGCTGGAGCTTGAGAACCACGGAAATGCTGCCCGGGCCACGCTCGCTGGCCAACCAGCGGGCACCGCTGGTGTTGCGCAGGCGGATGCGGAGGCGGCGGCGCTCCCCCTCGGGCCACGGCAGGTCCGCGCCCTCGACTTCGATCTCCCCGGGCAGGCTCCACCAGCCGATGCTGGAGGCGGGCGCGAGCTCAGGACCGCTCGCGGCTTCGTCCCCAGCCGGCTCCAGATCCGCGAAATCCCGGCAGGCCTCGACCACGAGACGCGCCGAGAGGGCCGGATCATGCCGCAGGCGTACGTGCTCGCGGGCGGCGCGCCCCATGGCCTGGAGGCGGCCGGGCTGGGAGAGCAGCTCGCGAAGCAACCCGGCCAGGGCCTCGGGCTCCTCGTCCCCCAAGGGCACCCGCAGGGCGATCTCCGGAGGGAGGTCCCCGAACTGGGCATAGTCCGACACGATGGCCGGCCGGCCCGCGGCGAGCACCCGCAGCAGGGACGCCGAGGTCTCGCCCGCCGAGGGGTAGCGAAGGTTGAGGCACAGGTCCACGGCGGCAATGGCGGCCTCGAAGTCTTCGAACGGCACGAAGCCCAGCACGTGCACCCGGTCCGCCACCCCGGCACGGGAGGCCTCGCCTTCGAGGTCCATGACGGACGCCGCTTCCCCCACGATCAGCAGGTGGACCCGCTCCAGCCCCGGCGCGGCCAGGGCCTTCACGGCGGAAACGGTGCGCTTGATGGGCGTCTGGAATCCAAACGAGCCGATGACCGGCCGGTCCAAGGGGAGGCCGAAGCGCGCGCGCAGAGCCCGGCCCGCGGCCTCGTCGGCCTCCGGAGGCAGGGGGATGCCCATGGGAATGGCGCGCACGGGCACACCGAGATCCTCTTCTTCGAGATAGGACGCCGCCCACTCGCTGTGCACGAGCACGCCGCGCTGGCGGCGCAGCAGGGCACGGTGGGCAGGCAGGCTGAAGAGCGGCGCGTTCCCCCAAGCGTTCCACCGCTTGGCCAGGGCCGCCGCCTCGCCGATCCACCCATGGTCGCGGGTCAGCCGGGCTTTGTAATCCCAGAAAGAGGAAACCTCCTGCCGCCCCAGAGTCAGATCCTGGAGCAGGTGGTGGAGGACGACGTCGTGCAGCGTGAGCACGCCCGGCAGGCGCAGGGCGAGGTCGAGCACGCCGGCGTGGTACCGGTTGTTCCCCATCTGATAAAGCGGCAACCGCCCCCCCGCGCCCGTCTCGGAAGCCGGCGCCATGGGCCAGCGCCGCTCGATTTCGGGATCGAGAGGGAGGTCCGGCAGGCGGATGAGACGGATGTCGGTATCCGGGACCGCCGCCAAGTGCGGCAGGAGATCGACGCTGTAGTCGGCGATCCCGGAGCGGACGGGGGGGAGGGGGGAGACGTAGTCGAGCGCGATCATGATTTTCCCCCTCCCGGCATCACACGTCCAGATCATCCTTGTCCGTCGCCATCTGCCCCTTCAGATACCCCTCGATGAAGGGATCGACGTTGCCGTCGAGCACGCCGTCGGCGTCACCCACGGAGACGCCGGTGCGGTGATCCTTCACCATGCGGTAGGGCTGGAGGACGTAGCTCCGGATCTGGCTTCCCCAGGCATTGTCCATCTTCTTGCCCTCGCGCTCGGCCTGCTCGGCGGCCCGCCGCTGCATCTCCCGCTCGTAGAGGCGCGAGCGGAGGATCTTCATGGCCATCGCCCGGTTCTTGATCTGGCTGCGCTCGTTCTGGCAGGAGACCACGATCCCCGAGGGCATATGGGTCATGCGCACCGCCGACTCGGTCTTGTTGACGTGCTGGCCGCCGGCGCCCGAGGAGCGGAAGGTGTCGATCCTCAAGTCCTTGTCCAGCACCTCGATCTCCACCGTGTCGTCCACCTCGGGAAGCACGTCCACCGAGGCGAAGGAGGTGTGGCGCCGCGCCTGGAAGTCGTACGGGCTGATCCGCACCAGCCGGTGCACGCCGTGCTCGCTCTTCAGGTACCCGTAGGCGTTGGGGCCGCGGACGGCGAAGGTGGCGCTCTTGATGCCCGCCTCCTCGCCATCCTGGCGGTCGAGCATCTCCACGGCATGGCCATGCTGCTCGCCCCAGCGCAGGTACATGCGCAGCAGCATCTCGGCCCAGTCCTGCGACTCGGTGCCGCCGGCTCCCGGGTGGATGGCGAGGATGGCGTTCTTGTCGTCGTCCGGCCCCGAGAGCTTGAGCTGAAGCTCGAGCTGGCCGAGCTCGCCCTGGAGGCGCTCGGTGAAGCGGTCGAACTCGGGGTCGATCTCCCCCTCTTCCAAGAGCTCGCGCCAGGTGGCGAGCTCGTCGGAGTCGGAACGGAGCTGGATCAGGGTTTTGAGCCGCTTCTCGATGTCGCGGCGCTTCTGGAGGACCGTGGCGTTCCGGGCGGGATTGTCCCAGAAGCCGGCCCCCTCCATCTGGTGGTCGATCTCGGACAGCTCGCGCTCTAGGTCAGCGCTTTCAAAGAAACCCCCGGAGGCTGGCGAGCTGCTCGTTGAGGGAATCGATCTTCTGCTGGGTCTCGTAAGCGATCATGGTTTTTGGCTCCTTCGGGCGGATATTACAGTAAGGATCGCGATCAGCGAGCACAAGGCCGGCACCAGCCACGGCAGGCGGGCGTAGAGGGTCAGCCCCCTCTCCCCCAGCACCCGGGCCTTGATGACGCCCTCCTGGAACACCCCGAGCTGGGCGCGCACCGAGCCGTCGGGCGCCACGTAGGCCGAGACGCCGGTGATGGCGGCCCGCAGCAGCGGCCGGCGGTTCTCGGCGGCGCGGAAGCGGGCCGTCCGGAAGTGCTGCCAGGGCGCCGTGGTGTCGCCGTACCACGCGTCGTTGGTGACGGTCACCAGCAGGGTGGCGCCGTCCCGCACGATCTGCGCGACCTCGGAGGGGAAGACCACCTCGTAGCAGATGGCCATGCCGATCTTCTCGCCCCCCCAGGGGAGGAGAGTCCTGTCGTCCGCCGGGCGGAACGTCCCGGCGTTGCGGGCCAGCTTGTCCATCCAGCCGAAGACGCCCCGGAACGGCACGTACTCGCCGAAGGGCACCAGGTGGCGCTTGTCATAGCGGACAGCGGGTTGCCCCGCCGAAAGGAGGAAGGCCGAGTTGTAGAACGAATCCCCCACCGGATGGCTGGAGTTGAAGAGCACCGTGCAGCCGCGGTCCACGAGAGCCGCCAGGTCCTGGCCGAGCTGGGCGTCGCGCCCGTAAAGGAAAGGCCACGCCGCGCTCTCGGGCCACACCACCAGCGAGCCCGGCTGGCAATTTTCGATCGATTGATCGATCACCTTGCGGTAATTCTTCGCCACGGCCAGGGCGTCGAATTCCACGAGGTTCGGAATGTTCGGCTGCAGCAGCCGCACGGACCGGCCGAAGCCGCCCGCCTCGCGCACCTCCTCTGCACTGCGCCGCAGGCTCCATCGCCCGGCCAAGGGAAGCAGCAGAAGCGGCACCAGAAGCCCCACCGCCACCGGCTCCCAGCGCCGGGTCTGGATGGACGCAGCGATCGCCGTGCCGGTCAAGAGCACGAGGAACGAGACGCCGTAGATGCCGATCCACGCCGAGATCTGAAGGGCGCCCGGCACGTCGATCCACGCATACCCGGCGAGGTTCCAGGGGAAGCCGCCGCCCAGGTAGGTCCGCACCCACTCCAGGGCCACCCATAGCGCGGGGAGCACGAGCAGGCGCCCCAACGGCCACCGCCTCCAGACCGCCGACCCCAGCCAGCCGAACACGGCATGGAAAAGACCGAGATAACCCGCGAGCAGGCTGGTCAGCACGATCGCCAAGGGGACCGGCGTGGTGCCGCCATAGGTCTGAAGCGTGGGGACGATCCAGTAGAGGCTGACCATCCAGAACGCGTACCCATGCACCCACCCCAGCCGGCCCGGGCGGGGCCACGAAAGCATGAGAACCAGGGGGGCGATCGCCAACCAGGAGGCGGTCGACAGGGGCTCGCGGCCGAAGCAGAGCCCCCAGAGGGCGCCGGAGGCGGCGGCCAGAAGGTAGCGGAGGATTGGACGGGTCATGTATGCAATCCGAGGCTTGGGTGCCGGACCGACCTCACCCCAACCCCTCTCCTAAAGGAGAGGGGCTCAAAGAGAGCTGATCGACCAATTTTTCTCCCCTCTCCTTTAGGAGAGGGGCCGGGGGTGAGGTCGCAGGGCAAGAGCGCTCCGATCGGGGCACCTACTCCGTCACCCAGGTATCCAGCTTGTACCCCTTGCGCACCTTCTCCGCCACCTTATCCGCGTCACCGCGCGAGGTGAAGGGGCCGAGGCGTACGCGGTACATGGTGTGGCCGGCCTTTTCGACGGGCGAGAGGTAGGCGGTGTAGCCGCCGCCCGCGAGCTGGGTGCGGATGCGGTCCGCCTGGGCCTTGTCGGGCGAGGAGAAGACCTGGATCACCACCGAGCCCTTGGGCACGGCCGGCGCCTTGTCCGCGGTTTTGGTGGGAGCCGTCTTGGCCGGAGCCGTCTTGGCCGGAGCCGGCTTGGCGGGGCCGTGTTGGTGGAAGACGACCTGGCCTTCGCGGCCGCGGCGGCTGCCTCCGCCTCCTCCCGGGCCTTCTGGCGGCGGGCGCGGCGCTCCGCCTTGCTCAGGTTCCGGTCCTCGGCCTTGGGTGCGGCCGCGGCTCCCCGCCGGCTCTTCCTCGGCCATGGCGTCGAAACCCTCGTCCGCCGGAGCGGCTGAAAGATCCTGCACCAGGGTGGTGTCGGTCTTGGGCTGCGGCGGCTTCGGCGCCTCGGTCTGATCCCCGGCGGTGGGGTTCGGATTGCGGTCGTCGAAAAACGCCAGCTCCTCGAGGTTCTGCCCTTCCTTGGGCTCGGGAGGCGTGTTGCGGACGATCTGGTCCTCCGCCGCGCGGGCGGCGTTGCCTTCCCGCCCGATCCACACGCCCGAGAAAAACGCGGACATCAGGCAGACCAGCAGGATGATGAACGCGACCACCACCTGGCGGTTGGTCAGCGCGATCTCGTAATAGCTCGGCTCGTGTGATGATTCAGCCACTTCGTGTCAACTCCCTTTGGACGTTCCTCTCCCCAGCGTGCCCGTGAAGGCCTGCATCATCTCGATCGGGAGGGGGAAGATGATCGTCGAGTTCTTCTCCGCCGAGATCTCCGTCAGGGTCTGCAGATACCGGAGCTGCAGGGTCACCGGGTTCGTGGAGACGATTTCGGCCGCCTCGGCCAGCTTCACCGACGCCTCCAGCTCGCCGGCGGCGTGGATGATCTTGGCCCGCTTCTCGCGCTCGGCCTCGGCCTGGCGCGCCATGGCCCGCTGCATGTCCGGCGGCAGGTCCACGTGCTTGACCTCCACCATCGACACCTTGATCCCCCAGGGATCGGTATGGCGGTCGATGATCTCCTGGAGCTGGGCGTTCAGCTTGTCCCGCTCGGAGAGCAGGTCGTCCAGCTCCGCCTGGCCGAGCACGGAGCGTAGCGTCGTCTGGGCGAGCTGGCTCGTGGCGTAGAGGTAGTTCTGCACCTCGACGATCGCCCTCTGCGGGTCCACCACGCGGAAGTAGACCACCGCGTTCACCTTCACCGAGACGTTGTCCCGCGTGATCACGTCCTGGGACGGCACGTCGAGCACCACCGTCTGGAGCGAGACTTTGATCATCGTCTCGAACGGCCAGAAGATCAGCACCAGGCCCGGCCCCTTGGGCTGCGAGGTCAGCCGGCCGAGCACGAACGTCACTGCCCGCTCGTACTCCTTGAGGACGTTCACCCATTTGAAAAACAGGAAGATTCCGAGGAAGATGATGACGACGAAGCCGTATTCCATGGGACGAGCCCCTTCCCTTATACGAATGAATCCCGGCGGCGTACCGCCAGGGTGAGATTGCGGACAGCCACCACTTCCACGGACTCTCCAATCGCCACCGGCTCCTCGGCGACCGCGTCCCAGAGCTCCCCATGCACGAACACCTTGCCGCGGGGGCTCAAGGGCGACCGGGCGATCCCGATCTCATGGACCAGCCCCTCGACGCCCGTGCGCACCTGCCCGCGGAAAGCCTTCATGGCGATCCACGCCAGGAAACCGACCACCAGCAGGGAGAAGCTGGCGAGCATGGCAATCAATTCCACGCTCACCCGCAGGGCCGGCTCCGGCGTCTTGAACAGCATCACCGAGCCCAGGACCAGCGAGATCACGCCCGCCACGGTCAGCATGCCGTAGCTCGTGATCTTGATTTCGAGGATGAAGAAGATGATCGCGAGAACGATCAGCCCCATTCCCGCATAATTCACCGGCAGCACGGACATGCCGTAGAAGCCCAGGATCAGGCAGACCGCGCCCACCACGCCCGGCAGAATGGCGCCCGGGTGCGTCAGCTCGAAAAGCAGCCCCAACAACCCCAGGCCGAACAGGAGGTAGGAGATGTTCGGATCCGCCAGCACGCCCAGAAGCTCGCGCAGCGGCGAGACCTCGAACCGCCGCACCTCGGCCCCGGCCGTGTGAACGGTGACCGCTTGGCCGCCCCGTTGAATCGTCCGGCCATCCAGAGCCTTGACCACCGCCTGGAGGTTGGGTGCCACGAAGTCGATCAGCTTGCTGTCCAGCGCCTCCTGGGCCGAGAAGGAACGGCTCTGGACGACCGCCTCCTCCGCGAGCTTCAGGTCCCTGCCGTTGCGCAGGGCCATGGAGCGGATGTTGGCCGCCGCGTCCTGCTCGACCTTCTTGCCCAGGGTCCCCTCGATGTCCTCGCCCGAGCTGTCAATCGGGTGGGCCGCGCCCGCGTTGGTGCCCGGGGCCATGGCGGCCACGTCGGCCGACATCAGGATGAAGAACCCCGCCGACGCCGCCTGGGCGCCGCTGGGCGCCACGAAGACCGCCACCGGCGTCCGCGCCCCCAGGATCGCCCGTCGTGATGTCGCGGGTGGACGTCATCAATCCCCCCGCCGTGTCCAGCTCGATGACCAGCGCCGCCGCCCCCGTCCGGTCCGCCTCCGCCACCGCGTCCTCGATCAGCTCGGCCGAAACGGGATGGATGGGCGACTTGACCTTGACCACCAGCACCTCGCCGGAAGCGGTCTTCGGCGATGGGGCCGGGGCGAAGGCGAGAAGGCAGGCGGAGAGCCCGAGGATGAACAGAAGGATGGATTTACGGTACATGTCGAATCAGTATATCAGGAGGCCCCTCATCACCCCGGCCCTCTTCTCCCGGCCTTCCCCCCGCCCGCCGGGGAGAAGAGGGAGAACAGCAAGAACGCCGCCGTCACCCTGTAGGGTGCGCTGTGCGCACCATGAACGTTGAAGGTGCGCACAGCGCACCCTACAAGCTCCACCGCTTCCGTCACGTTCCCTTCTCCCGGTCGGGGGGAGGGCGATGGGAGAAGGGCCAGGGATGAGGGGGCTTGGGCGGAGGGAACCCTACCCGCGCAACTCCCGCGTCACCGGCGGCAGGCACCGCGAATCGTCACAAGGCTGGTACGTCAACGTCACCGGCCCCTCTCCTTGGATTTCCCCCGTGATCTCCACCCGCCCCGAATACACCGCGATCGACTCCTTGGAGAACCGCGACGGCAGCGTCTCCCCTTCGGGATAGCGAACGTTCCGGACCGCCTCCCCCTCGACCTCCGTGGCCACCAGGTACGGCTCGGACGCCGGATTCGCCTGGACGTGCCAGCCGGGGGCGATCTCCAGAACGAGACGGAACGTCTCTCCCTCGACCGCCAGGTGCGCCTTCACCAGCTTCTCGGCCTCATGGTCCAGCTTGGCCGTGGCGGCCTCCGCGCTACGCTCAAAGACCGCCCGGGCCTCGCCGTAGTCGGCGTCCGCCTCCTCGATACCGGCGCCCGTCTCGTGATACCTCCGCAGGGCCACCAGCATCATCCGCGCCCCGTCCGGATGCCCCGCGATCACCGGCGCGAACGCGGCCAGAGCCTTGCGGGCCCCACCGCGCCACATGAGGTCTCCCGTGCGTTGGGCGAGCTCCAGCAGGTTGAGCACGGCGATCGAGTTGGCCGAGGGCGTGGCGCCGTCGAACACGTCCTTGTTGCGGAACAGAACGTCCGGGCTTACTCCGCCCACGAAGAAACCGCCGAGCGGATCGCGCAGCCGCCGCACCTGCTCCTTCGTCAGCTCCACCGCCTCGTCGAGCCAACGCTTCTCCCCCGTGGCCTCGTGGAGAGCCAGGAGGCCGCGGACCAGGAAGACGTAGTCACTGAGATAAGCGGCGATTTTTCCGCTCCCCCCGCGCCAGGCGTGGAGCAGGGTGCCGTCCTCGGACCGCATCGTCTTCAGGACGAAATCCGCCGCCCGGGCCGCCCGCTCCACGAAGGCGGGCTCGCCGAGCAGCCGCCCCGCCACGGCGAGGCCGGTGATCAACATGCCGTTCCAGTCCGCCAGAACCTTGTCGTCCGTCAGCGGGCGCTCCCGCTTCGAGCGGGCCGCGAAGAGCCTGGCCCGGCCGGCGTCCACCTCCCGGATCAGCTCCTCCGGCGCCATCCGCCGCCGGCTCGCCACATCCTCCAGCCTCTCCGGGAAATGGAGGACGTAGTGGGTCCCCTCGAAGAACGGCGGGCCGGCGAACCCCAGGATGGGCGCGAGGAACGTGAAATCCTCCTCGCCCAGCGTCTCGCGCAGCTCCTCGGCGGACCACACGTAGAAGGCGCCCTCATGGCCATGCGTCTCGGCGTCGATGGCGCTCCAGAAGGCCCCCTCGGGAGAGGTCATCTCGCGCGCCACCCAGGCCGCCGTCTCGCGGACGATCCGTGCCGCCTGGGGATCGCCCGTACGGGCATGCTCGCGGGCGTAGAGCTCCAGCAGAGAGCCGTTGTCGTACAGCATCTTCTCGAAGTGGGGGATCTTCCACTCGCGGTCCGTGGCGTAGCGGTGGAACCCGCCGCCGAGCTGGTCGTAGATCCCGCCGCGGGCCATCTGGTCGAGCGTCGCCGTAACCAGCCGTCCCGCCTCCTCCTTCTCCTCCGCCAGCTCCAGCAGCAGATAGAGATTGGACGGCGTGGGGAACTTGGGAGCCCCGCCGAAGCCGCCCCATTCCGCGTCGAACCGGCGGGCCAGGGCCTCCAGCGCCTGCAATGCCACGGCCCCCCCGGGAGGCTCCGGCGCCGGCTGCGCCCGGTCCTCCAGGAACCGCCCCATGGCCCGGCCCACCTCCTCCGCCTGCTCGTTGACGTCCGGCCGCCGCTCCCGCCAGGCCGTGGCGAGATCCTCCAGCACGTGCCGGAACCCCGGCCGGCCGTAGCGGTCATCCGGCGGGAAGTAGGTCCCCGCGTAGAACGGCTTCAGCTCCGGCGTCAGGAACACCGAGTTCGGCCACCCCCCCTGCCCCGCGAGGATCTGGGTCGCCGTCATGTAGATCTCGTCGAGGTCCGGCCGCTCCTCCCGGTCCAGCTTGACGTTCACGTACTCCCGGTTCATCAGCTCCGCCGTCTGGGGATCGGAAAACGACTCCCGCTCCATGACGTGGCACCAGTAGCACGTGGAGTACCCCACGGACAGGAAGATCGGCTTGTCCTCCCGCCGCGCCTTCTCCAGGGCCTCCGGTCCCCACGGGTACCAGTCGACCGGGTTGTGCTGGTGCAAAAGAAGATATGGGCTGCTCTCGCCGGCAAGGCGATTCGTGCGGCTGGTGTCGTGTGCGTGCTCATTGGTGGCCCCTCCCGGCGGCATTGTAGCGGACCCTCACCCCTGGCCCCCTCTCCCGCCCCCTCCCTCCCGCCCTCCCCGGGAGAGGGGGCCAGGGGGTGAGGGTCCGGGAGGGGGAGCTGTATTACCATCACCCCCGAAAGGAGCCCCCAACATGACCCGACGCACCGCCGTCTTCCTCTTAGCCCTCCTGGCCCTCGCACCCCTCCCCAGCCAGGCTCAAGACGCCAAGGCCCTCGCCGACAAGGTGATGCAGTCCCTCGGCGGCCAAGAGGCCTGGGACAACACCCGCTACATCCACTTCACCTTCGCCGGCCGGCGCTCCCACTGGTGGGACAAGTGGACGGGCCGCCACCGCGTCGAGGGGGAGACCCAGGCGGGCGAGAAGTACGTGGTCCTCGAGAACATCAACACCAAGGAAGGCACGGCGTACCTGAACGGCCAGAAGGCCGAGGGCGAGAAGGCCCAGGAGATGCTCAAGAACGCCTACGGCGCCTGGGTGAACGACACCTACTGGCTCGTCATGCCCTACAAGCTTCAGGATCCCGGGGTGAACCTCGCCTACGACGGCCAGGAGACGATCGACGGCAAGACCTACGACAAGCTCGCCCTCTCCTTCGGCAACGTCGGCCTCACCCCCGGCGACCGCTACTACGGCCTACATCAACCGCGACACCGGCCTCATGGACCGCTGGGCCTTCATCCTCCAGGACATGCCCAAGGAAGGCCCGCCGAGCGTCTGGTCCTGGACCGGCTGGGAGACCCACGGCAAGATCAAGCTGGCTCCCCATCGCGCCCAGCTCACCGGCGGCGACCGCAAGCTGGAGCTCGGAGAGATCGCGGTTTCCGATCAGCTCCCGGACTCGGTGTTCACGTCGCCAGAGCCCCCAAAGTAAGAGCAGATACCGTGAGCCCCTCACTCCCCCGGCCCCTCTCTCCCAGCCCGCCACCCAGCCTCCAGGGAGAGAGGGGAGAAAGGACAGCGTCTTCCTCCCTCCTCTCCCCGGTGGAGCGGGAGGAGGGACGGGAGAGGAGGGACGGGGTGGTGAGGGCCCTCTGGATCAAGCGCTTCAAAAAGGGCCCCATGGACCCCCGCGACGCCGCCATCCTCGTCGCGGGCCATGGCCTTCTCGGCAATGCCAACAAGGGGGGCCGGCGGCAGGTGATTCTTCTGGAAGAGGAAGCTTGGGCAGACGCCTTGGCGGCTCTCCCCAATCTCCTCCCCAATCGGGGCGTCCCCCTCGACCCGTCCACCCGGCGCGCCAACCTCCTCGTCTCCGGCTTTCCGCTGGAAGGCACCCGGGGGCGCGTCCTGCGCATCGGCCCCACGCGGCTGCGGATCTGGACCGAGTGCACCCCCTGCTATCAGATGGACGAGGCCTGCGCCGGCCTCCAGGCTGCTCTCCGGCCGCACTGGCGGGGCGGCGCCTGCGCCGAGGTGATCGAAGGCGGTGAGATCCGCGTCGGGGATGAGATACTCTGGGAATCAATCCAAGTGGCGGACCCCGAGACAAAACCATGAAGATCTTTTTCCAATTCCGTTGGATCGCATTGGCGCTCCTCATCCCGTCCACCCTTGCCGCCCAGGATCCTGACGTCACCGTCGAACAGACCTGCGCCCCCTTCAAGAACTGGCAGGCCGGCCCCGCCGCACGGCCCACCGAGGCCGACCGCAAGGCTTTCGGCCGCGAAAAGAACTGTTTTGGCCACTTCTACAGCGCGGACGTCAAGCCCGACTACGACAAAGGCCGCCGTTGCTGCCTCGTGCGCGGCGACTGCAACCGCGAGCCTCGCCATGGCTTTTGCCAACGGCTGGGGCACCCCGCGCGACTTCGACGCCGCCACCTACTTCCTCTGCCGGGCCGGCGACGAGATGGCGCCTTTCGAACAGGAGGGCATGCTCGGGTTCCTCCAGAGCATGCGTGCCGGCAAGGAAAAAGGGCCGCTCGATTATTGCGATCACATCACCAGCGGCGTCGGCATGACCTGGTGCACCAGTCTGGATTACGATCAAAAGCAGGCCGGGTGGGATCGCCGGATCAGCACCGTGGAGAAAAGCCCTCGATACCGAGGCGAAGAACGCCCTCGGCACGCTTCAGAAAGCCGCGGACAACCTGATTCCCGCGGACGGCGCCTTCATCGCCGAGCCCAACCGCGGCGGCACCATCTATCCGAGCATGGCCCTGGGCGGGGAAATCGAGCGCCGCGAGGTCTTCGTCACCACCCTGGAGCGCTACACCCGCTCCCGGGCTCCCAAAACCACTCCGGAATCCCTGAAAACCGCCGACACCGCCCTCAACGCCGCCTATAAGGCTCGCATGGTGGAGACGAAGCAGGACGACAAGGATCTGGAGAAAGGCACCACCGGCCAGGACGTGCTCCGCGACGCCCAGCGCGCCTGGATCCCCTACCGCGACGCCTGGACCGCCTTCTACCGCCTCCGCTGGAAAGGTGCCGCCTCGCCCGAAGCCCTGGATCAGGAGATCGCGGCGGCCCTCACCCGGGACCGGACGAAGGAGCTGGCGGAGATGGGGGCGGTGGAAGAGTGAAGCCTCCCCGGAGGGCCTCCCTGGGACCGCCGGCATCCCTGCCGGCATCTAACTCCGCTTTTTAAGTTAGTCCAGGCCACCTTCGAATTCACCCTCAAAGTGACCGACACCCTCTCCGGCCAGGTGAAGACCTACACCAACCCAGCCGGCACCTTCTGCGGAGGCGTGGACGAAGAGGGGTTCTGAACCCCACGTCCGCCGGCATACCTCTGTAGGGGCGGCCCCACGCGGGGCCGCCCTGCGTGGGGAGATTCGCCCGACAGTGGATCTCCCCGCACCTCTTCACATATCCTGATTCCGTAATTAACTTCTTCCCATGCCGCGCAACGACCTCCTACAGAGGCTCCAGAGCCAGGATCAGCCGGTCTCCGCCGAGACCTGCTTCGTACTGCTCTGGACCTACCTCAATCAGGCCCGCGTTGGGGCTGGCGAGAATCTCTCACGCGCTCGAGGCGTTCACCCTTTCCGTATCGAGCCACTTCCCGCAGGCCCGTCGATCCGAGGTCACCTCTCGGCAGCCATCGGTGAGATTGAAGCCCAAAAGGACGACGCCTTCGACCTCTACGCCCTGCGCTGGCTCAAGACCCTGGACCTCCTTCTCAATCAGCGCCAAAGCGGGCAGGTGGGACAAGACTGGATCATGGGCCTCGATGGTATGGAGTACCGAGTCCGCAGGCGTAACCACTTCCTGGCCGGCCTTTTTCCTAACCGGGTGACCAACAAGACGGACCAAAGCGGCACGAGGGATCTCTACGCGCGCTCTCACATCGCCGTGCCCAAAGATGTAGAAGGCATCTCCATCGAGATCAGGCCCGAGGACGAATGGGCCGAGCCTTCCCTGCGCAGCCGCTTCACCCTGGAGAAATATCAGCTCAAGGTCATGCTCTGGCCCTTCCAGACGGTCCTCCACTACCCTGTCCTGGACCCTGACAGCCCTCCCAGCGACTTCGTCTCACTCTCTGAGGTCAGCAATGAAGCTGAGCTCCTCAAGGAGGTCAGGACGGCCCTCGCCACGGCCAAGAAGCAGGAAGTCTGCCTATTGATCTTCCCCGAGCTTTCGATCCCAACCAGATCACGCAAAGCCATTCAACGAACCCTGAAGCGCCGCGGCCCAAACAGTTACCCCTTCCTGACCCTCATCGGCTGCTGCCACCGGCGGGCTCCTGAAGGAGGCGATCTCAATGAAGCCGTCCTCCTGGGGCCCGACGGCAAGGAGCTCCACTGTCACCGGAAACTGGCTTCCTTCACCAGCATCGTTACAAGGGATCGCGCCCTCATCAAGGGGGAACGGCTCCAGGCCGGCGCCAGGGTCTCCGTGCTGGAGAGCACGGTTGGCAATCTGACGCCCCTGATCTGCCTCGACTTCATTCACAAGCCGCTCTACGAGATCCTCACCCGCTTGCATGCCAACCTCTTCGTCGTCCCATCTTTGAGCCACACGACGGCGGATCATCGAGACCGCGCGAAGAATCTCGAGGGAGCCAATCTGGCAAGCTCCTTTGTAAGCAACCGGGCGCTCGAGGGGCTCACCGAGAAGGCAACGAGTTTCTTTCGGGTTCCCCACAAGGACGGCCTGAAGACCCACATATCTGGTCAGCCGGGCTCCCCCTACCTCGTCTTTTCCCTCTCAGAATTCCTGGAGCTGGACAAGGCAGGCAAATGACAAGTATGATGGGCTCCCTCTCAAGGGACCTGTCATGAGCTTGACTCCCCCACTCCGCCCAGCTTCTTTCGCCGACCTTGACGATGCTCCTCCCTCGGAGATGGAACCGCTCCTCGAGCGCGCCGCTGTCGAGGCGGATGCGAGCACGCTGAAAAGAGCCACGGCCCTCCTCCTGGACCGGGCGCTCCGGCTCCTGCGCGAGGGCTCCCGGCAGGAGATCCTCGAAGAGGCGGCCGCGGTCAGCCGGGGGATCTCCGGCCAGGCGGCCAGCCACCTGAAAGCGACGAGCACGGAGACGTACGGCGCCTGGTCGGCACTGTATGAGCTGCTGGCGGAAGCCGCCCGCCGCAGCGACCGCGCCTCCGTCCCCTCCCTGCTCAAAAGCACCCAGGGCCATGGTTTGGCCATCCTGGAGTTGCTGAAAGCGGAGGGCCGGCCCGTCCTCAGGGCGAAAATCCGTAATCATCTGAAACTCGGCGAGGCCCACCTCTCTCATCTCCTGCGAGACCTTGAAGAAGCCGACCTCGTCCTTCGCTACAAGCCCGAGGGAAGCCGCGAGGTCGTCGTGGAGCTGGGCCCCGTGGGCCGCGAGGTCGTCTCCCAATCCGTCCTCCCCCCCTGGCTGGAGCGGTTCGAAGAGGCCCTCCAGGCCGGCGCACCGCTCGAGGTCGAGGCCCTCGCTGCTCAGCTCGCGGAAGCCGGCGCCCCGTCCCGCCTCGCCGCGGACCGCCTGATCAAGGCCGTGGCCCGCTTCGCGTCCCCGGAGCTGTCTCTGGCGCCGGCACCGGTCCAGGCTCCCCAGCCGGCCAACATCCTCCGGTTCGTCAACAAGGCGGCCAACCGGCCCGAGAAGAAGGGCGAGTACCGGCTCCAGGAATTGCTGGACCTGGCAGACGGCGAACGCTCGGCGGCCCTCTTCATCGCCGAGGAGGAGCCGGCAGCCGCCACGGCATGATCGTCACCTTCTACTCCTTCAAGGGTGGTGTGGGCCGGAGCTTCGCCCTGGTGGAGACGGCCGTACAGCTCGCTGCCCGTGGCCACTCCGTAGCCGTGTGGGACCTGGACCTCGAAGCTCCCGGACTCCAGAAGATCCCCGACCTCCGTTCCCTGGAAGACAAGCTGGAGATCGGCACCCTCGACCTCGTCCAGGAGCTCATCGACTCCGGCTACAACTTCCCGGAAGAGAGCCTCGCCAAGGCCCTCGTCCCCCTGGAGCTGCCACCAGCGTTGGCCGCCCAGGGAGGCCGGCTCTCGTTTCTCCTCCCCGGCAAGCTCGACGGCAAATATCCGGGCCGGTTCGCCGCCATCGATTGGGCCGGGCTGTTCGAGCCCAAGCTCAACGCGGGGCTGGTCTTCTTCTACAAAGTCGCCACCTCCATCGTCAACGAGCTGGGCTACGAGTTCCTTCTCATCGACTCCCGCACCGGCTACACCGACCTGGGCGCCACCTGCACCATTCAGCTTCCGGACCTCGTCATCCTGGTCACCAACCTGAACGAGCAGAATCTCGACGGCATCCAGCGCGTCTACAAGGCCGTCACCCAGACCCCGGCCCGCCACACCGGCAAGCTCCCCGCCTTCGTCCTCGCCAACATGGTGCCGGACGAGCCCGCGGATCTCCGGGCGGAGAAGCTGGCCCTGCTCAAGCCCAACCATGTCGTGCCCCTGCGCCCCGAGCTGCTGCTCACCGACCGCGTGCCCACCCTCGCGGGGTTTACGGAGGCCGCCGCGGACTTCGCCCCCGTGGCGCTCCAGGTCGAGGCCCGCGGCCGGGAGCTGGAAGCCCGGGCCGAGCGCGGCGCCAGCATGGAGCTGTCCAGGGCCAAGGGCAAGGGCGATCCGGAAGAGCTGGAGGCCCTCCGCCGCCGGGGGATCTACGAGAAGGCCAAGACCTTCGAAGAGAAGGTCGCTGACCTGTTCTCCCTCCTCGGCTACCGCACCACCGTGGACTACAAGCGGGACGACATGCAGCTCGACATCCGGATGGAGCTCTCCGTGGGCGTCCTCCCCATCCATGCCCTCGTCGAATGCAAGGACACGGACCGCCCCGTCACCCAGCAACAAGTCCGCGAATTCGCCTCCAAGGTGGAGTATGTGGCCGCAGTGGACAAGCTCCCCTACCAGGCCATCCTCATCGCCCGTTCCGGCTTCGCCAACAACGCCCACGAGGTGGCGAAGAACCTCCGCGTCCATCTCCAGACCTACGAGCAGCTCCTCCTTTCCCTCGTAGACCTCCGCCCCAACCTGGACGCCGCCGTCCGGTCCTTCCAGGGCACGGCTCTGGAGCGGCTCTACGTGGAGCAGGACGTGGTCTTCGAGAGCGGCATCAAGCCAGGGCAGCCGGTTGAGCCGAAGTCCCTCACCGCCGAAGCCCTCCGGTGGCTCGGCGAGCCCGGATCCACCTTCCTGGCCCTCCTCGGCGACTTCGGCTGCGGCAAGACCAGCTTCTGCCGGCGCCTCGCCTCCGAGCTGGCCCTCAAGGCCCGGGCCGAGCTGTCCGAGGGCCGGGGCACCACCCGCGCGCCGGTCCTCATCGACCTCCGCGAAGGCGGCTCGACCACGGTCACCCTCGAGAGCCTTCTCACGCAGCACTTCCAGCGCCTCTCCCCCCAGCCGTTCAACCCTCAGGCGCTGCTCCAGATGAACCGGGAGGGCCATCTTCTCCTCCTCTTCGACGGCTTCGACGAGACCATCGCCTACACCGAGCCCGGCCGGTATCTCGAAAACCTGCGCCAGATCCTCCGCGCCGCCGAAGGCAAGGCCAAGGTGCTCCTCACCTGCCGCACCCACTACTTCCGCGACCGTCCCGAGGCCCTCCGCCGGCTGGGCCAGGCCCCCACGGTCGTCTCCACCCAAGGTGCCACCCGCCTCTACGAGGAGATCCAGGACCGCCCGGGCTCCGACATCGGCTACATGGTGGAGTTCCGCGAGGAACAGGTCGCCGAGTATCTCCAGAAAGCCCTTCCCCCGCCGGCCAACTGGGAGGCGTTCCACCGAGCAGATCAAACAGACCTACAACCTGGAGAACCTCGCGGAGCGGCCGTTCCTTCTGGAGATCATCGTCAAGACCCTGCCTTCCATCACGGACCGGAAGAGCGAGGTCACCCTGGCCGACCTCTACGAAAACTATTGCGAAAAATGGTTCAGCCACACCGATTTCCGGCTCACCCTCACCCGCGAGCGGAAAGTGGCCCTCGTGGAGTACCTGGCGCGCCTCGTTTGGGATTCACCGGAGAATCGTGTCCACTATGACGTCCTGTTCGAAAAAGCCACGGAGTTCTTCAAGGACCGTTCGCTCAGCATCCATGACAAGGAACGCATCGATTACGAAGTCCGCACCGCCCTGTTCCTCCACCGCGATCCCGAGGGGTACTACTCCTTCATTCACCGCTCGTTCCTGGAGTTCTTCATCGCCCGGACGTTGCGGGAGGGTCTCTCGAAAGGTGATCCCAACGGCCTCAACCTGAGACGGATCACTCGTGAGGTGGCGTTCTTCCTGGAGTTCTGGCCTGAATCTAAAAAGATTCCTGCGGTCACTGGAAAGATCTTGGAGACGGATTACCAGCCCGGGATCTCAGAGAACGCGCTCCTTCTCCTCTATTTCCATGCCCGCGCGAGCCTGGGGCCGCTCGTGGGTCCGGGATCGGAGACGGAGGATCTCCAAGAGATTCACAAGATTTTCTCCGCGGAGCGTCCGAAGAACCTGAAACTCGCAGGCGCGGATCTCGAAGGCGTCAGGATTCCGGGAATCGACCTGTCCGGAGCCCATCTCGAAGGTGCAAAGCTGACGCGGGTGGATCTCCGGCAGGCGTCTCTGGACAGAGCCCGTCTTTCCAAAGCGATCCTGGCCGTTGCGGATTTCCGGCAAGGCTCGGCCGTAGAGGCTGACTTTTCCGAGGCCGTTCTCAACCAGCTGGACGCCCAGGACGCAACATTCCAGGGAGCCGACCTGAGGAACGCCGACCTGAGCTTTGCCAGGTTCGTGCGGACGGACCTCTTGGGAGCCAGGAAAGAAGGGGCAAAGACGATTGGGACTGGCTTTCTCGGAACTCGGCAGCTCGATCTCCGTCTACTGCTTGGTCATTCCGGAGCCATCAATAGTATGGCCTGGAGCCCGGATGGCAGGTTTATCGCGACCGGGTCAGACGACGGTACCGTCAAGCTGTGGGAGGCAGAGAGCGGACGGCTCCTGAGCTCCCTCACCAGCCATGAGAGCTCGGTCTTAACCGTGGCCTGGGCGCCGGACGGACGGCGGATCGCCTCCGGGGGTTACGACAACACCGTCAAGCTGTGGGAGGCGGAGAGCGGACGTCTCCTGAGCTCCCTCGCCGGCCATGAGAACTATGTCTTCTCCGTGGCCTGGGCGCCGGACGGACGGTGGATCGCCTCCGGAGGTGATGACCAGACCGTCAAGCTGTGGGACGCGGAGAGCGGACGGCTCCTGAGCTCCCTCCAGGGCCATGAGAGCTATGTCTTAACCGTGGCCTGGGCGCCGGACGGACGGCGGATCGCCTCCGGGGGTTCCGACAACACCATCAAGCTTTGGGAGGCGGAGAGCGGACGCCTCCTGAGCTCCCTCGCCGGTCATGAGAGCTATGTCTCAACCGTGGCCTGGGCGCCGGACGGACGGCGGATCGCCTCCGGAGGTGATGACCAGACCGTCAAGCTGTGGGACGCGGAGAGCGGACGGCTCCTGAGCCTCCCTCCAGGGCCATGAGAACAGGGTCTTCTCCGTGGCCTGGGCGCCGGACGGACGGCGGATCGCCTCCGGGGGTTCCGACAACACCGTCAAGCTCTGGGAGGCGGAGAGCGGACGCCTCCTGAGCTCCCCTCGCCGGCCATGAGAACTCGGTCTCAACCGTGGCCTGGGCGCCGGACGGACGGCGGATCGCCTCCGGGGGTTCCGACAAGACGGTCAAGCTGTGGGAGGCGGAGAGCGGACGCCTCCTGAGCTCCCTCGCCGGCCATGAGAACTATGTCTTCTCCGTGGCCTGGGCGCCGGACGGACGGCGGATCGCCTCCGGGGGTTCCGACAACACCGTCAAGCTGTGGGAGGCGGAGAGCGGACGCCTCCTGAGCTCCCTCGCCGGCCATGAGAGCTCGGTCTCAATCGTGGCCTGGGCGCCGGACGGACGGCGGATCGCCTCCGGGGGTTACGACAACACCGTCAAGCTCTGGGAGGCGGAGAGCGGACGCCTCCTGAGCTCCCTCGCCGGCCATGAGAGCTCGGTCTCAACCGTGGCCTGGGCGCCGGACGGACGGCGGATCGCCTCCGGAGGGGACGACAAGACCGTCAAGCTGTGGGAGACGGAGAGCGGACGCCTCCTGAGCTTCCCTCGCCGGCCATGAGAGCTTGGTCTTAACCGTGGCCTGGGCGCCGGACGGACGGCGGATCGCCTCCGGGGGTTCCGACAAGACGGTCAAGCTGTGGGAGGCAGAGAGCGGACGCCTCCTGAGCTCCCTCACCAGCCATGAGAGCTCGGTCTCAACCGTGGCCTGGGCGCCGGACGGACGGCGGATCGCCTCCGGAGGGGACGACAAGACCGTCAAGCTGTGGGAGGCGGAGAGCGGACGGCTCCTGAGCTCCCTCCAGGGCCATGAGAGCTCGATCTTCTCCGTGGCCTGGGCGCCGGACGGACGGCGGATCGCCTCCGCCTCTTACGACAAGACCGTGCGCCTCTGGGATGCGGAAACAGGAAAGAAGTCAGGCGTCTTCAAGATCACAGGAACAGTCAGCTCCTTCCTGTGGACTGCCGAGGGCCCGCCGCTGGTGCTCACCACCGGGCTGGGCTTCATCGAAATCTGGGATCTCCAATCCGATCCCCCCCGCCCCCTCGCCCGCCTCTACCACACTCCAGGCTCCGGCTTCGCCGCCACTCCCGACGGCTACGTTTCCGGCCCGCCCGAAGCCCTCGAATACGTCCGCTTCGGGGATGGCTGGGCTCTCTACGACCTCACCGACGTTCCCGAGCGCCTCTCTCCGGAGCGGGTGGCCGCGGCTCTGAAGGCGGGGCGGGTGGCGGCCCCGGGGCGGCGGGGCAGGACGAAAACCGGCGAGGGATGAAAACAGGGGCGTGGCGTCGCGACCAGCGGGGATCGCCTGTAGAGACGTTCCCATACCGTCCACGATATCCCTGTGTCGGCCACGGGGACGGCGGGACGTCTCCGCCGCGGCGACACCGTTTCGATGAAGGCACGTCCCGCGGCGGGCACCCGGGTGATCCTGAGCGCCGGAGTTTCCTGGAAGGATCTTGCCTTCGAAGAGACGTCCCGCCGTCCACGTGGTGTCCGGCTGGATATCGTGGGCGGTATGGGTACGTCTCTACCCAATTGGCCGAGCGCCATCACCCATTGCCGCCCCCCTGGAGAAGCATCCCGCCGTCACTTTACGCCGTAAAATGACGGCATGGTATACAAACTTGTCCGGTTCCTCTCCTGAGGCCCCGCTATGTTGCAGCGCTGCCCCTGCATCATTCCCGCGCCCATTTCCCTGAGATAGAACGCCCTTGGAGCCGCCGAAGAGAAAGGGCGCGCCATCCTTCTTCACGGACGGCAAACCACGGAGCCACCAGGAGTTAGCCGGCCCGGCTCCCGCATCATTCGGGACGCCTCCCGCAATGCGCGGCAACGTCCCTGACACGCAACGGAATGCTCGCGGGCAGTCGAGGAGCACGGCTGCATCACAAAGGAGCGCTCCCCGGCCGTTTTCCCCTCGGGCCGCAACGCTACGGTGGGGAGCTGACACATTCGGGAGCCGGGGAAAGCGGTGTGGCCCGAGGGCGGAGCGGCTCAGGTCCCGGGGCCAATGATGCGGGAGCCGGGGCGAATGATGCAGAAGGACTCCTGCATCATTCGCCCCGAGGGGCCTATGTTGCAGGGCGAGGGGAAAATGATGCGGCCCGCGGGGAAACCGGGTTTCCCCTCGGGGCCAATGAGTTTCCCCGAGGGCGGAATGATGCGCCCCGGGACCTGAACGTTGCAGGAGCCGGGGCGGAGGCTAGAGCCCGATCTCTTCGTCTTCCGCGAGCACCCGGAAGCCGCGTGCTTCGATGGCCTTCTGGGCGGCCCCGTTCGGGACGAGGGCCGGATTCGAATGGTTGAGGTGCGTGAAGTAGACGCGGAGCTTGCCGGCCTTCACCAGGGGCTCCAGGAGGTCCATGGACTGGGTGATGAGGGGGTGCTTGACCTTGGTGATGTCCCGGTCCGGGAGCTCGTCGGGGGAGTAGAAGGTGGCGTCCAGGAGGGCGATGGTGACCTTCTCCTCGGCCAGGACGTCGAGGAGCGGCTTGGGCCAGGCTTTCCAGGAGTCGGTGTCGGGCACGTAGAGGACGGTGTTCTTGGGGCCGCGGATGAGGAAGGCCATGGTGTCGCTGTACTCGTCCCGGTGAGGCACCTGGAGGGGCTTCACGGAGACCCCCTCTTCGAGGTCGAAAGGCTGGCCGGGCTGGAACTCGCGGAGGGCGATGTTGTTGAGGCGGACGAGTTGGCTCCAGGGGCCGTTGTTCTTGAGGTACTCGCCCATGCGCGGCGAGACCCAGACGGGGATGTCCTTGGTGTTCAGGCTCTCGAACCCGAAGTGGGCGAGGCCCAGGTAGTGGCCCATGTGGGCATGGGTGAGAAGAACGCCATCCACCGGCGCCCGGTCCACCTTCCCCTCGGGATGCGCGCGAAAGCCATGGATCTTGGCGATCTGCGCCGGCACGTCCGGAGTGGCATCCACCAGATAGACACGGTCCGTCTTGGGCGCTTTTTGAGGGACAACAATCGCCAGGCTCGCCACATGCCGCGCGCGGGACGGATCCTTGCGCGCCAGCGAACAGTTGGAGCACTCGCACCCCGTCTGCGGCATGCCGCCGTCCTGCGCGATGCCGAGGACGACGATGCGGGGGGTGGCGGGTTGGGGCACGGGGGTGGCGGCGAGGAAGAGGAGGGCGAGGGGGAGGAGAGCGAGCCGTTTCATGGTGGGGCATTTTGGCATATCGGGAGGGCCGCGCACCCGAGGACCCTCACCCCGGCCCTCTCCCGCCCCTCCCGCACCGGGAGAGGGGGGAAAATTGGTCTTATTTTTGCTCCCTCCTCTCCCGGTGTGGGCGGGAAGGAGGGGGCGGGAGAGGAGGCTGGGAGGTGAAGGCTTTACTGCTTGGGCACCAGGTTCACCTCGATCGACATCCCTGGCTGGATCTTGATACGCCGGTGCCAGGATTCGTGTCCGGACAGCTCCAACTCGAGATTGTGGGAGGAGTCAGGGGTGACCGTGAGGTCGTAGGGGGTATGGCCCAGATAGGTTCCGTTCAGGACCACGTCGGCTCCCGCGGGTGTTGTGGTGACGTGCACCCGGATGAACTTGGTGGCCTCTCCTCCGCCGACCGCAATTTGAGAGAGAGCATTCCTCACTTCACCTTTTGCCTGTTCGAGCAGAGCGGCGAGCAACTCGCTCCTGCGGTCGATGGCTTGGGGCGGGGCGGATTTCGCCACCGGGTATTGCTGGGTGCGCTCGACGTCGTAGGTCTTGGAGAATTGCACCCGGCCCGTGGCCACATGGAGGATCTGGAGGCTGATCGACATGCGGAAGACGTCCTGGAGAGCACTGGTGCCATACCCCTCGAAGGTCCGCCGCTCGACGTCGTAGCGCACGATGGAGCCGGTGACCAGCGCGTCCGCCTGGAGGAGCTTCCCGACGTGGCTGACCCCGCCGTCCTTTTGCAGCGTAGACGGGAGATTGATCTCTTTCTTCACGAGGTCCAACCGGTCCCGAGTCACCAGGGCGACGCCGGGAAGGTCGTGGAGCGAGGAGGTGGTGATGTCCTGGGCCATGAAACCCAGGTCCAGCAGATCCTTACTGCCGCTGCGGTTGTCGAAGTCCATCACGGCCACGTTGATTTGCCGGGAGAACGCTTTGTCAGTGGGGCGCACGTTCGCCAGGCGCAGGCTGACGTCGAGCTTCCAGGCCTGGATGATCTTGAGGATCGGTTCGATGCGCAGAGCCCGGCAGTAGGGGCGCTCCTCTTCGATCATCATGCCCACGAGCCGCCACTCCCCGTCAAACACGGCTCCTCCGGAATGGCCTTGAGGGCAAGGGAGCTCGAAAAGAAACCCTTTGTCTTTCGTTCCATCCTTCCGGCCGAATTTGATCACTTCTTCCGGCGAGATCCATCCTCCAACCGTGGAATGCCCCATGGAATGAAGCTCGTCTCCAGGATCAAGCTCGAGGGAGGAGCCCAGTTGATCGAGAGGGATGAGCCTCAGGATTTCCGGCGCGGACAGCTTAAGCGCACTGAGGTCCGCCCGGAACACCGCGAGGTCTTCCTCGGCGTGGAGCCTGTAGGCCTCCACGGGAAACTGTTGGTGAGACCAGGCCTGAAAATGCGCCTGAAGGCCTTCGACTTTCCTTCCTTGCTGGAAGACCACGTGCCGGGCTGTGATGCCGTAGGCGTACTGCGCATCGAAGTGAAAGAGGATGCCTGCCCCTTCCGTGGTCGGCGCGGTGATGCGCACCACCAGAAGCTCCGCGCGCTCCCTCCCCTCTCGAAAAAGATCAACCTTGGAGGGTGCGGCGACCAACGGCGCGGTCCACACTCCCGTAACGACAAGCGCCAGGACGGCGCTGCGCAAAGCTGTGAATCGAATCTCCACGGTCTCTCTCCTCTCAATCGCCCGAGTGGTAGAAATCAATGTCCTTCGTCGCGGCCTCACCCGAGGGCGTCGTGCCCTTGAGCACAAGGCGGTAGTAGCCGGGAGCACCGAGCTTTCCCGTCGAAAAAACCGTCGGCTCGTTGGAGGCGTAGTAGGCAAACTCCCCGCCGAGATCCTTGTTGGTGACTCGGGTATCCCGCACCTTGTTGCCCTTGCCGTCGATCTGGATCACGGTCAGAAGGAGCTTCGTGAGCTTCTTGGAGGGAACCAGGGTGACCTCATAACCATCCAAGGTTTCCGGCCCTCCCGCGCGAAGCGGGAGATAGACGTCCCGAACTTTCTCTCCTGGGCCGGGCATCTCAATCCACGCGAGGACGCCCAGATCGTCGTGGCCCAACCGCTGGCCGGAAAGAACGTCCGTGGGCCAGCGGTACGATCCCTTGGGGGCCGGCTGGGCCGTGTCCATCCGAAAATAGACGCTGGATTTGAGACTGAAAGCCCGCAACCGTGCGTTCTGGACGATTCCCTCCGGAGCCTTCCACGCCAGCTCCAGCACGGACTGCGTCTGGGGATTGAACTCTCCAAAACTCTTTACGAACGACCGCAGATTGATGTTGATGGAGGCCACCTGCTGGGCATAGACCCCCTCGCAGCGGTCGCCACGAAACATGTAGCGCGCTGGGCTCTTGGTCTCCGTGCAACAGCTCGGTATCACAGTAGTCCAACGCTCCGCGGTCCGGCGAGGAGAATCAGGGCGGCGATGGAATATCTGATGGAAGCAGGCCATGTCATGACGTTGATACCCCCTGTATAATCAATGTGAAGAGAAATCCAAAACTCCCCGCTTTTTCCAGGCCAACCGCTTAAGGGGGGAAAGATCCTCCTTGAGGAAAACCAGGCTGCCGAGTGAAATTGCCTCGGGTCCTCCAGCAGATAGAGCTGAGAGCGCGATTGAAACGACCGGCTGACCGTCGAATCCATGCCCTGGCGTTTGGCTCCTTCGTCCCGGGGATGAACAGGCTACCCTTCGCAAAGCTGGGCATCATGTCCCTCTTTCGCCGTTGCCTGTGTGCGAGAGCTACGGCTTCTTTCCAGGTACCTTGACGACATAACCGAAGGGCGGAAACGCCTCGCGCAGACTCTCGAAAAGAGAGACTCCCGACCTCCCTGAGAGTCGAGACAGGAGGGGCACCGGGCCGTTGGCTGCTGATGGTCCCAAGGATTTTTCCGGTCTTGACGTCCACAAGCCGGACTTCGATCGTAGGCGTGGCGACAGAATTCCCATCGTCAAGCCGCCTTGGTTCGACGGCATACCCAACAAACCCTAGAAGGTCGAGGCCGAGAAGGTCCGGGAATGCCTGACCGCTTTTGCTCAGAAACGCTTCCTGGTCATTCGCCGTAAAGATCGTTCTCCTCCTCGACCTTCCTCTTGATGCGCAGGAAAAGAAAGCTTCAGCGCTACACCAATAACCTGATCGCCTGTTCTTCGGTCAACCGAACTGCCGAGGACGAGACCGAGCCTGTAGTGGGGCTGGTCCATCTGTGCAGCGACCGAAGTCGCCATCAGCAGCAGATTGGAAAAGTCAGGACCACCTTGTCGATTCGAAACATGGCGTTGCACTCGTGGTCCTGAAACTCATTGGCGACCGACGTGATCCCAAAACTTCCGCACAACCCCGAGCCTTGACCAAGACAGATTCGTCCCCTTGAGGCGCACGAAGTTCGCCAGTTCGATCCTTCACCCTTGGCCTTGCAGATGGAAACCGCGGCGACGCTTCCACAACCTTGAGCACGCCAATGACGATCAACCGGTGCGGCCAGCACCTGCCCGGTGACCGGGTGGATGATCTGTTCCCCTTCCTGAACGACCTCCAGATCGTCCCCCTTCTTCACTCCGGCCTCACTGCCGAGATCGATCATGATCTCCTTGCCGTTCACTCTGAACACGTATCCAAAAGGCGGAAACGCGTCTCGGACGCTCTGGAGACAGTGGGCCGGTTTCTCTTATTGACGAGGGAGGCACGACGAAGTCGGGGCGCTCGCTGGTGATAGGTAACCACGATCTGGCGCTGTCTTCACGTCCACAAGGCGGACCTCCAGGATCAAACCGTGCGTGGGCTTCCGTCCGACGCTCGTCCTCCCGGGTATAGGAGACGACGCCCAGAAAATCGAGATCGAGCACGTCGGTGAGCTTATTGCTGGCCTTGCCCCGAGAAGCCCTGTAGGCTCTTTTCCGTAAAGACGGCGTCGAGCTGATTGCGCTCGACCATGGTGAAGCGCGTCGATTAAGACGTCTGGGTCACGGTGTTGAACACGTCACCGTCGAAGTTTCGGTTCTTTTCGCCCGTTCATGACCAGACCCAGCTTGTAACGGGTTTTCTCGGTCTGTGCGGTCGCTGGAGTCGCGACGGCGACGAAAAGGAGCAGGGCGAGCAATTTGGAGAGGAGGGTGCGAAACATGGGAGATCTCCTTTGCAAGAGATTGAAGAGAAAGAGCCTTGCCCAGCCTCATACGATCTCCTTGCGCGAGACCAGGGATTCAAGAACGGTGAAAAGCAGGACCAAGACCGCCACGATGCCCGCGGCTGCCTGGAGTACGCGCTGAGGCAATCCAGTGATCCACAGATCGAGAATGGAAGGCATCAGGTTTTCAGGTTGGAGACCCTCGGCGGCACGCTCCAGCTTCGAGACGCGCCCCTGGAAGGCGAAGCGGATGCCATCCTGCCCGAGGCGCAGGCCAGTCAGAGACCCCGCGAGATCGGCGAACCGCAGCGCTTCGCCTTTCTTCAGGGAATGGCGCGCGCCCGTGGCCTTCAGGTGGACTTCTCCTCCCAGGAGAGTCGATTCCTCGCGCACCATGCTGTGTTCCGTCTCGTGCTGCTCGACGATGCGGAGCAGGGCCAGGCTGTCGATGGAGATGTCGGGAGCGATCTCGTCCCCGGCAAATTTAGAGAAAGAAACGTCGAGATCCAGGGACCGGCTTTGGGGATAGAGCACAAGAGAGTCCGGGTCTTTCAGGTTGAGAAAGACCGGGGGGGCATCAAGGGGTTTCAGCACGACGCTGCCCTGGAAGGTCACGCGCAGCTCTTCGTCGGATCCGCTGAAGGAAATGCGATAGGCCTCGGGGGCGTCGTCCCCATTGGAACCCAAGTGATCGAGGGCGACCCGGGTGCCGGAAGGGAGAGGAAGGGGGTTTAGAGTCAACTGAGCGGCAGTCCCCTCGCTGGGCCGGGCGGCGAGGAAAAAACCTTTCATTCCGCTGCTGCCTGCCGGCCTTGATTCGACAGACGCCGGAAGCGTCGGCAGGCGCAGGGCGGAGAGCTGGGTGGCGGCAATCTCCTTGAGGCGCATGCGCTCGACGACGGTGGCGTTCTTGGCGAGTTGAAAGGAGAGGCGGGAAACCCAGAGGTCGAACCGGGCTTCGGCTCGAGGGGCTGGCCAGAGGCCGAGGATCAGGAGCGCCAGGGCGAGGACGGCGGGCAGCCAGGGAAGAGGGTGGAGCAGACGGCGCCAGGAAATCTGAAGGAATGGTTTCCCTTCCGGGGTTCTTCCCTCCTCCACTTCTTCCTCTTGAGGGAGCCAGAGCCGGCCATCGGTGAGGCGGGAGTACAGCACGGGGCTGCTCCAGGCGATTCCTTTGGGATTGGCGAGGTAGAGCTGCTGGCGGGCTTCGTTGACGGCCGCGTCGGCCCGGCCGGTCTGAACGAGATGGCCATAGAGGTGATTGGTGAAAAGGTGGCCATCCGCGACACTCACGGCCCGGCGCATGGCGATGACGGCGGGCAGGCCGCGCTGAACCAGCCGTCCAGCGAGGCCGCTGAAGGGATCCTGAGAGGACGGCGCGCCGCCATGGCAGGCGATGAGGGTGACGAGGCGGAGCTCGCGAACACCCAGGAAGACTTCGGCCAGCAGCTCCTCCCCCACGAATTGAGCACGGCCTTGATCGTCCTCCATCACCAATGCGGAGGCACCGCCCCGGTTCTGGCCATGGCCAAAGAAATGGAGGAGATGAAAACCACCGTCCGCCATCAGGCGTTCCCGCAGCCGCCCGAGCGTGGCCGGAGGCTCCAGAATGGCGACGTCCACCACTTCGGCAAGCATCCCAAAAGGAGCCTCGAGGCGCTGCACGACGTCGTCGCGGTGAATCTCCGCCAGATTGAATTTCTCGATGTTGGAGGGCGCGGAGATGACACACAGCAGCCGGGGCCGCTTGGCGGACGGGGTCCCGGGAGCCCGCCGCACGCCCAGGTAGCGCGAAAAGGCCGTGTCCGGCGAGCGGGCCAGGGCGAGATGCCGGGCGTTGTCGGTCAACAGCTCCCAGAAAACACCCTGAACCCATTCGGGAAGGTCGGGCGCAAGGTGAAGAAGAAACCGGAGCCGGCTCTTCTCCTGCTCCGCGGCCACGATGGCCTCCCGCAATCCCTCGCGAAGCTCGCTCCCCGCCGGAAAAACCGCATCATAAAGCTCGCAGCCATAAGCATCCGGCTCCAACTCGAGAGCCGCGAGCGAATCGGCCAGGTCTTCATTCAGCGCCACCTTGCTCACGTAGTCCCGGCCCGCCCACGAGAAGCGGGCCGAGTCGAGGCTCGACACGTAGAGAGCGCTGTCGAGGTAGGTGCCTTCGGGCATGGCTTTCTAATCCCCTTCCGGTGGGCTCGCGGCGAGGCGCACGGCTGGATCGCCGAGGAGGAGGTAGGCCCGGGCGTCGTTGGCGGCGGTCCACAGCTCGGAGAGGTTGAGGAAGTCCGGCCGGGCTCCCCAGCGGACTTCCTCGCGTTCTTCGGTCAGGTCCGTGTACAGCTCGGCGTACCGCTGATTGAAGTATTCGGTGGCCGCGCCGACCGGATAGCCTTGGAGCAGCCGGCCGATGGCGCTTTCGAAAACCTGGAGCTGGGCGCCGGATTCGGGCCAGTCGAAAGAGAAAGTCCAGGCGCGATCGACGTGGCCGATGACGGCCAGGGCTCCTCCCCGGGGGTGGGCCAACAAGCGCTGGGGCAACCGGGAGACGAAGCTTTCGGCGGCGAGGCGTTTCTGTTCGCCGTTCGTCTCAAAACTGTCGAACGTCGGAGTGCCGGCGCCGTAGCAGGCGAAAAAGAAGGCGATGAGGCCGGCGGGCGAGGCGGTGTCGGAGACGTCCTCGCCGGCAAAATAGTGATCGTGCAGGATTCCGCCTTGCCAATTCTGGGGGCCGGGCCAGTCCTGGCAGAGAAGGGCGCCTTGATGGGGACGGTGCCGAGGGTCTTCGGGATCGAATCCAAGGCCGTGGCTGGCCGTGAAGAGGAGCGAAGGGGTGCGGCCCCCACCGAGCCGCTCGGTGAGCGCCGCCTTGGTGGCATCCTCACCCAGGACGGTCTCCACCGGCCAGGCCGGGCGATCGCGGGCGATGCGGGCGGCCAGCGGTTCCACCAGATTCTTCAAGCTGGACGCCGTGGCGCGGTCGCCGGGATTGCCGACGCCGAAAAAGGAGACCCGGCGGTCCGTAACGACTCTCCCCTGCTCCGAGGCCACGACGCTCTCGGCGTAGCGCGCGAATTCTTCCAACGTTTCAAAGGTGAGGCGGCCCACGGCGTACTGAATGTCGAGCTGGTATTGGAAGCGGAAGGAGATTTCTTCCGGGTTTCCGGCGATGAGCAGGTAGTAGGGGAGGACGTCGGGATCCGCGGGTCCAGGCCCCACCCGGTGGCGAGCAAGAAAACGGTTTTTGAATTCGCCGCGCCGGTGGATGAGCTCGCGGTAGCGCCCCTCGCTCACGGTGCTCGCCTGGTTCTTACGCAGAGCAAGGAGAGGGGCGAGGGCCTCGCGCAATTCGTCCTGCCGCCCCTCGGGGAAGATGACGCCCCAGCCAGCTTCCCCCAGGTTGCAAGGATCAATTTCAAAACGGGCGTCGAGATGGTCCTGCTCCAAACGAGACCGCCAGCGCCGAAGCTCCTCGGCTTCATTCGCGGGGAGGTCGTCTCCGCAGGCCAGAGCGGCTATTTGCTCCAGAGTGGCCCGGGGCAGCAGGGGCTCTCCGGTGGTGGCGTTGATGCCGTTCCAGGAAATGGTTTCGATCATAGATTATCCATTCAAGGCCGCGCGGAATAAGGTTCGTCTAACCATCCGTGGAAGGCGCCCGGTAGGTGATCCCAAACGCGTCGTCAACCTGCCATTCGGAATAGGGGCGCCGGTCTACGCTCACTTTTTCGGGGTCTCGGACCACGATTTCGAGATGGACGACCCGGCCGCGCATTTCGGGCGGGCAGTCCTTGCCATCGAGAAACGTGTAGTTCCACCAGATCCAGCGTTCTCCGGCGTCGAAGACCTCCTGGCGGCTGTCGGGATCGCCGAGGAGATCGAGGATCTGCTGCGCGGTCTTGCCGCGGGCCTGCGCCTGGATCTCATCGAACGAACGGTTCGAGCGGGCGTGGGAGGCCCCGCAGCCAGCGGCACCGATCAACCAAACGGCCAGACTGGCCCACAGAAAACCATTCCTGGAAAGCATGGCGTGTCCCTCACTCGTGACGGCGGCCCATCCCGCACCGGCAGGATGGGCCGGCGGTTTTTCACCTCCCCTCGGTGGGCGGCGACGTGGGCGGATCGACGGGATCCGGCCCGAGGGACGTGGTCTTCGGCTCGAAGTCGTCGGGCTTCGATTTGGTGGCGGATTCTTGAGGGACGGGGTTCGCAGGCTTCTTGCGGTTCTCCATCTCAGTCTCCCTTAGAAAAGCATTCGAGGTACGCGGCAGGGAGAACCCGCTGAAATGGGTTTGGTTAGCGAGAGGAGAAGGGAAAAACCGGTGAGAAGAACCGAAGCGCTTTCAGCGCCACTCGCCCTGGAGGACGAAGCCGGCCCAGTAGTAGGGAGCCCGCCACCGGGGCTCTTTCCAGAGCGAGACCTGCGCCCGGCGAAGGGCTTCCGCGGGCGGGAGGTGTTCGCGCAGGAGGCCGGTGTAGAAACGTTTCATGAGCTCGCTGGTGGAACGGTCGTCGACGTCCCAGAGGGCGACGATCAGCCGCGGTGCCCCGGCGTGCAGGAAGGCCTGGGTGAGGCCCACCAGCCCTTCGCCGCCCACTTCCCGGCCCAAGGCCGTCCGGCAGGCGCTCAACACCACGAGGTCGGAATGGAGGTCGAGGCTGGAGATTTCGTAGGCGCGGAGCTGGCCATCAACAGGGCGGCCGGCGCGGTCGAAGGCGGAGAGGGCCAGGGCGGACAGCTCGGGATGGGCGTCGTCGAGCAGGCTGTGTGTGGCGAAGTGGAGGATGCGGTATTGGCTCAGGCGGCCGCTCTCCACCAGGTTCCGGTTGGCCTCGAAGCCAGAGGCGGCGAGGACGTCTTTAGAGCCAGCCAGGGCCAGGATCGCCTCCGCCTCTTGCCCCGCGAATGGTAGGCGTCGCAAGCCGGAAGCCCGGCCTCCGGGCGCAAAAACCGTTCGTCCGCGGAGCCGCTCATCGTCGGATCCCAGGATCGGATCCGCGACGACCGCCAGGAAACCCCGGGACGGTGGCCGGTAGGCACGTTCGGAGCGCAGGGCGGCCAGGACGGAGACCGAGGGCAGGCTCACGATCTCATGATCCAGCATCAAGGGGAGGTCCGAGCCGTCCGGACGGGGAAGGGCGGCGAAGGGGACGGACTGAAGAGCGCCGTGCGCCACGATCACCAGGCGTGGCCGGTCGAGGAGATCGGCCACGGGGCCGAGCATCATCCGGCTGAGCCGGGCCGCCGCTTGGCGAGCCCCTATTTCCTCGGTCTGAAAACGGCTTCGGTTGATCCGGAGGTAGGCCCGGCGCGCTGTGGCTTCGACCTGTGCCCGCCCGGGCAGGTCAGAGACGAACCGCATCCCGGAAGGGGTCACCGCCCAGAGGAAGCTCCGTTCCTCTCCCAGGAAGTACTCCAGGAGCAGGGTGTCTTCGTCCAGGAGGTGCTGGGTCTCGGTGAGCGAGAGGCTGGCGGCGGCGGCAGGGAGGGGACCCCGGGCCTCGGCGCTCTCCTGGCGCCAGCTTTCCAGCAGGGTCGCCAACTCGGACTCCACCTCGGTGCTGCCAATCCCTTGGGGCGAGCTGAGCAGGTGGAGGTGGCGGTCGTTGATCCGGCGGCTCAGGCCACCGAGGCGGCGGATCTCCTCAGGGGCAATGGGAGAGCGCGCGGCGGAAAGGAGGTCGAGGAGCGAGCGCGCCCGGGCCCGCTCGCTGACGGCAAGGGCCCTGGCGGCATAGCCCCTTGCCGGCTCGCGCTGGTGCCGCTCGGCGAAGAGGTCGATGAGGAAGGTATATTGCTCCTGCCGGGCCGCCTGATAGGAGGAGCGCAGGTCCGGGCGCCAGACCTGCCCGCGGACGCCTTCTGCGAGGCCGAGAACCTGTTCCATCCGCCGTTCGGCTTCGTCGAGGCGGCCTTCCGCCCGGGCCACCCGGGCGAGGCCAAAGAGGCCGGTCAGCTCATCGGCGCCGTCGGGGGTCAGGGCCAGGCCCCGTTCAAAGCTCTCACGGGCTCGTCCGGGATGGCCGAGGCGCTCATAGGCGATCCCGAGATTGTTGAGAACCACGGCCTGAAAGGCCTCGTTTCCCCGCCGCCGGAAAGCTTCGCCCGCCGACCGGAACGCCTCCAGGGCTTCGCGCGGCCGGTCCGCCTCCAGTTGAGCGAGGCCGATGCTGTTGAGCGTCACGGCCTGGCCGGAGACGTCGTGCTGCCGGCGCCTGAGCTCCAGGGCCTCGCGCAATCGCACCAGGGCGGGCGCCGGCCCTTCCATCCAGAGCAAGACGTCGCCGAGCTTACTGAGGGTTATGGCTCGCTGCGCGGCCACGCCGGTGGATTCGGGCTGGCGGTCCAGCATTGCCAGGGCGCGGCGGTACTGGGCGAGGGCCAGCCTCCCTTCGCCCAGATTGGCGTAGAGGAGGCCGAGGTTGGTGCGGGTAATGGCCTCGTTAGGACCATCTCCATGCCTCCGCGAAACTTCGATCGCCTGGGAGTAAAGCTCAATGGCGGCATGAAGACGGCCCTGGCGTAAGCGGACGGTGGCCAGGTTGTTGAGGCACGTGGCCTGTTCAAAGAAATCGCCCAGCTCTCGCCAGAGGGCGAGGGCCTGCTCGTAGCGGCGGAGGGCCGGCTCCACTTCCCGCGCCTTGTTCCAGGCCCGGCCCAAATAGTAGAGCGTAACCCCTTCCTCGTGCCGGTCGCCCACACGCTGGTAGAGGCCGAGCGCGTCCTCCAGGGCCTGGATACCTTCCCGCAGATGAACGGGCTCCTCGGTGAGGCGGACACCCAGGAGGTAGAGGGCTCTGGCTTGTTGGGCTTCGCCACCCACTTTGCCCCAGAGCCTGGCGGCCTCCCGGTAGCTCTCAGCGGCGGAAGCGTTCTCGCCTCCCCGTTCGAAGATTCGGGCACGGGAGTAGGCCGCGGCGGCGGCGGCGCGGGTTTGGTCCGCGGAAGTGGCGGCACGCAGAGCCTCGACATGGATCTCGTAGCGGCCTGTTCCATTTGGCGCCTGGATCTCCAGAAGATGGCGCCCCGTCTTGCCCGCCACCAGGAAAACTGCCTCAGGCCCTACCGCGCCATTCGGGCTGTCCACCCGCAACAGGAGGTGACCGTCAGGGTCCAGGATTCGAACGACAACATCCACGCCGAGTTGTTGAACGATTCCGTGGAGATATTGCCCCTCCTCCAGGGAGAACGTATAGCTACGGATCTGGCCGGCAGCGAGGATCTGGACCCGGGGTGGCCCTGACTGCAAAGCCGCCAGGGAGAGCGGAACAGCAGGTATCCGCCGAATCTGAGGAGGCCGCGGTGCCGTGGGGGGCCTTTCCGAAGGCCGTTCGCCCCCGCACTCGGCGAGCGAACCCAGAACGACCAGCAGAACGCCCGCGATTAGATAGCGCCTCACTCTCCGCCGTTCCTCCGCTTATCTTTCGATCTTGTTGCTGTCAGATCTCCGTCATTCCAGCCATTCCGGATCAGGGTAGTACTTCAAGCTCGAATCTCTCGAGAATGCGATGCCGTCCGGCCTTGAAGAGCTGGATCTCGTATGTACCGGTGCTCAGCACGGCCCGAGGAATCTCGAGGCGTACGTTGCCTGACTCCGTGATCCGAAGATCCTGAAGAACCAGGACGACCGCTCCCGTCTTGGTGGCGATCCGCACGTCGTAGAGAGAGCTGTCGGGATCCGCGCCCGGATTGAGGATCACCCACGCCCGTTCCGCTCCCTTTAGAAACCGCAGCTCGCCGGCGACCTCTCGGCTCCCTCGCCGGACGGAATCCAAGGGCGCGAGGTTGACCAAGGGAAGATTCACCTGGGGCTGCTCCAGGCGTTCGATGGTGCGCCACTGGGCGACGACGACTCCGGCGAGCGCGGCGGCCAGCCCCAGGGAAGCCGCCGTGGCCCAGGACCAGCGCCGAGGGGCCTTGGCGGCCCGGCGGTCCTCCAGGGACACCACTGGGGCTGGAGAGACCAGGGGGGCTACCGGCAGGCGTTCCCTCTGCCGTCGCCAAGCGGCGTCCAGATCCGCGCGGGAGAGCCCGGCTGCCCCATTTTCATCCCCATCCAGAAGGTCGGCCAACCCCAGGAGCTGGACGGTGCAGTCCGCGCAGGCCACCAGGTGGGCACGAATCTCCTCCGCTTCCTCCTCGGGGAGCCGGCGCTCGTGGTAGGCCACGAGCTGCTCCGGAGAGGGATGTGGGTCGATGGATGGCATGCTGCGTTCTCCTATTCTCACCTAGCTATAAGACACCGCCGCCGCGGGCTGGTTTACCCGTGATGTACCTGACGTTCAATCCAGCCAGTCTCCGTAGTCGTCCCCCAGCTCTTCGCGCAGGCGCTGCCGGGCGCTGAAAAGGTGAGCTTTGACGGTCTCGACCGAGATCTGGAGGACGACGGCGATTTCCCGGTATTTGAGATCCTGATCGACACGCAGGGCGAGAGCCCGGCCCATTTGCGGCGGCATTCCCTGGATGGCGTTGGCAAGGGCCTCGCGGCGCTCTTTCTCGTAGGCCGCCCGAGCGGGGGATCTCTCCGGGGCCACGGGCTCGTAGAGCGGCGCGCCGGACTCGGTGGTGGCATCGATCGAGACCTCCTGGCCGCTCCTCTTTTCACGATGGCGGTTGCGGTGCTGATTTCGGTGGAGGTTGGACGCCACGGCGAAAAGCCACGATTTGAAGGAGCCGTCGCTACGGAAGGAGCCGATCTGGCGGAACACCTGGCTGAGGGTCTCCTGGGCCAGGTCTTCACAATCCTGGGGGCTGTAGCCGAAGCGCGCGAAGAACCGGCGCACCCAGGGATAGTAGCGTTCGAAGACGAGGCGGCTGTTGTCTTCGACGCGAACGTCCGCTTGAAGCTCCAGGACCGCACGCTGGAGCCCGGCTTCTTCTTCGGCAGGATCAGCCATTTTTTCTATCATATCCCAGCGGGATAAACTCCCGCTCATGGCAAAAGCCAAGAAGAGCCGGCGTCCCGAATCGCAACCCGCGGAACGCACCGCGCGGCCCGCCATGCCCTCCTTGCCGCCCCTGGCCAAGCTTCTCCTGGCCTGCGGGGCCGTGCTGGCGCTGTTCGCGTGGGCGCGGCTTTCGGCGCCTCAGCCTTGGTCGTATGACGAGTATTACCACCTGGGGCTGGCGCGGGAGATGCGGTCGGATTTCCGCATGGAGACGTTCCGGTGGACGCCGTTTTCGATTCTCCATGACCGGTTCGTGGACGGCGCGCCTCTCTTCCACGTTCTGCTGATGCCATTCGCGACCCTGCCCCTGGAGCGGGCCGGGTTCCTGGGGGTGCTTCTCGGGCAGGTTTTCGTGGTGGGGGTCTTCGCCTGGGCTCTGTGGAAGCTCGCGGTGCCCCGCCCGTGGTGGTTCGTGCTCGCCTTGCCGGCGCTCGGCCCCATGTTTGCCCTGCGGATGGAGATGTGCCGGCCGCAGGTGTGGCTGATCGGGTTCTCGGTACTGGTGATCGCGCTCCTGGTTTCCCGGCGGTGGAAGGCGCTCCTCGGGGTCTGCGCCCTGTTCAGCCTGACGCATACGGGCGGGTGGATCGCGATCCCACTGGCCGTGCTCTGGTCGCTCTCCGGGCTAGCCGCTGCTCCGGAGGGGCGCGGACCGGAGGGGCGGCGGATCCCGTGGCAGCCGGTGGCGTTGGCGGCGGGGGGATGGTTGCTGGGGCAGCTGGTCCATCCGCAGGTGCCGGCGAATTTCCGGCTGTTCTGGATCTCGAACTTCGTGATCCCGTTCCAGGCCGCGGGCGGAGGGGACGCGGCCCTGCGGTCGCAGCTCGGCACGGAGCTGGCGCCGCCGGAATTCGCGGTGCTGATCGAGCAGTGGCCGGCGTTCATTCCGGCGGCGATCGTGCTGGCCCTGCTCCTTTTCCAGCCACGGCTGCGGAGCCGGGCGACGCTCACGGCGGGGCTGGTGGCGCTGGCCTTCCTGATGGCCGGGAGCTTCGCCGTCCGCCGGTTTCTGGAGCTGGGGGCGCCGCTGGCGCTGCTGGCCCTGGCGCTGGTGCTGCGGGAGCGGCGGGAGCGGGGGCTGCCGGCCCTGGCTCCGAAGTGGGGTCCGGCGCTCGCGGGCGGGGTCATCCTGCTGGGGGCCCTGGAGACTTTCGGAGCCCTCGAGGCCTACGGGTTCGGGCAGGTCTCGGCGCCGCGCGAGATGGCCCGCTGGCTGGGCGAGCACGGCCAACCGGGCGCCCGGGTGTTCACGGCCCAGTGGGGAGACTCGGCTCCCCTCTTCTACTCCGCGCCCCAGCTCCAGTCGCTGGTGGCGCTCGACCCGACCGTGTTCCACGCCAAGGACCCGGCGCTCTTCCAGGCGTATGTGAACATCGTCAACGGCAACCATCCCGACCCGGTACGCACCATCCGCGAGCGGTTCGGCGCGCGGTACGTGACGCTCTGGAAGGTGCCGGTGTTCCAGAGGCTGGCCTGGCAGATCGGCCAGGCTCCGGGGGTGGGGGTGGCGTACAGCGACGACAACTACCTGGTGGTGGACCTGGGGCAGCGGTAGAGGGGCAAGGGAAAAACCCTGGCCCCTCCGTCTAAACATCCTGGCGCCGGAAAGCGTCCTTCCGGAGCAGGGCTGGTCCTCCCAGAGGGGCCGGCCTCCTCATCCGATGCCCTTGGGCCTGACCGACCGGGGGCATCCTTTTTCTCCTACTGATTCCTCAGCCAGCCGAGGACTTCTGTGTCTACCCCCAACTCCGCGGGAAAGGACACGTGGCCGCCACGGGCGAGCCAGCGCACTTCGAGCGGCGAGGAGCGCCCCGCGAGCGCGGCGCGCACGGCGCGGGCCGGGACCATGGGGTCGCCTTCGCCACAGAGCAGCAGGGCGGGGACGCGCAGGGCCGGGAGGCGCGGGGCTACGCTGGCGCGGGCGTAGTAGTCCCCGGCGTCCGCGAAGCCGTGGCGGGGGGCCACGATGCGGTCGTCCCACTCGCGGATGGTGCGGATGCGGAGGGCCTCTTCGACCGCCAGGGGCAGCCGCCAACGGGGTTGCCGCGCGGCCGCGGCGGCGTAGATGGCGTTGAGGCTCGCGAGGAGGTAGCGGCGGTAGATCCAGATCGCCGGCGCGTCGATCTCCTTCTGGGAGAGAGCGAGGTCCAGCGGCGCGCAGACGGCGGCCACGGCGGCGAGGCGCGCATCTCCTGCCTCGGTGCCCAGCTTCAGGACCACGTGGCCGCCCAGGGAGTAGCCGAGGACGTAGACGCGCCGGTAGCGCGCGAGGCCCTCACTGGCCAGGGCCGCGTGGAGGTCGGCCGTGAGGCCCGCGTGGTAGAAGTCGGCGCTCCGGCGGTCGCACCCCCGCAGGTTGATCCGCAGGCAGGAGAGCCCCGCCGACTCGGCGGCCACGGCGGCCCGCAGCATGTAGTGGCTCTCCGTGCTGCCGCCGAGGCCGTGAACGAGAAGCAGCAGCTCCTCGCTCCCCGGCAGCTCCCGGAGAAGGCCCGTCACCGGCACCTCGCCGGCCTCCGGATCCGTCAGCAGGGTCTGCCACGGGCGCGGCTCGGGCACCTGCCGGGGGCGCAGGCCGTGGCGCAGGCGCGGGGCGATGGTCCAGAAGTGGCCCGGCAGGGACATGGGCGGGGATGGTATCGCCAAAAGCGGATGGCGAAAGAACTGGAACGCATTATCGTCAATACTGTCAATGCTGCGACAGAATCGTCATTTGATCGCGATGGCTCGCCTTTTCACACAGCAGGCACCATAGGAATTGCTGGAGCTCCCGCGACCACCCGGGGCGTCGCGCCCCGGGGATCAGTCAACGTCCCCCCTCGGGACTTTTGGAAGAAGGAGATGTTTCATGACGAAGTTGACGAAGTTTGGTATCACCGCCGTTGCGTTGTCCGTCGCGACGTTCGGGCTGGTCAACGCCGCCGTGGCGTACCCGCCGACGGGAACCTACAATCCGTGCAAGGGCTTGAAGGGCCACCCGATCAAGATGGCCGGCGGCCCGATCGTTGATTCGACGACCGTTGGTGGAATCGGAGTGGTGGTCGGCGCCCATTTCAAGACCTCGGATGGCCGCTCCGGCGCGGACCTCATCATCCGTGAAGTCCGTTCTTCCGGCCAGGTCGAAGGACTCGGGTTCGTCGAGATCGGCATGGCCTCGGCCGCCGACAGCTCGATCGTCGCCAACCAGCGGGGAGCGGACTATCCGGCCACCCAGACGATGCGGTTCGCCCCCACCGTCACGGTTGACGGCAAGCTCTACCGTGCTCTCGACGTCGCCAACCTGACGAACTCGGCCGTCAAGGCCACGCCGCCCCCGATCGGCACGGTCTACTCGCTCACCAACGAGATCCGTCTCGAGGACCCGAACCAGCCCGGCAAGGTCGCCATGACCATCCTGCCCGGCAAGGCTTTCACGGTCACCGGGCACGGCGCCTTCTAAGAGCCTTTGATGAGGACGGCCCGCGGCGGCGTCACGGGCCGTTCTCGTCACCTCGCATCGCTTCGGATGACATGACTCCCCAGGAATCCCTCGAGCGCCGGATGGCCGCGCTGTTCGTCCTCGCCCTGGCGCTGATCGCCTGGCAGGTCCCGAAAACCAAGCCCCTGGTCCCGCCTTCCTATATTTCCGCCCTGGAAGACGGAGAGCAGGTGTTCCCCGTGGCGGTGCCGCCGGACGCCCCGCCCGCGATCCCCACCGATCCCGCCGAGCGCCTGGCGTTCCTGAAGGCGCGCGCCGTGGACGGGTTCGAGCCCTTTCCTGCCGGCTCCTGCGAGGTCTTCGTCCGCATGTCCGCCCACCACTGGCTGCGTCTCCCACATCTCCCCGGGCCGGACATGGCTTGGCTCAGCCGGGGCCAGGCCGAGGTCTTCTGCCCGCCATGAGCCTCAGAGTCCGCGCGGCTTTCGCCCTCGGCCTGCTGCTGCTGGCCGGCCTGACCACGTACGCGGTGGCGCGCGTAAGGGATCTCCGCATCCGGGTGCACGACCTGGAGCTTTTGCCCGCCGGGGCGGACGTGCTGGCGGCGGACCATGCCATTCGGGATACGTTCGGCTCGGATGAGCGGGTGATCCTGGCCCTGACCAACCGGCGGCGCGAGGTCACCGATCCCGTGTTCCTGGAGGACGTCCGGCTCTTCGGCCGCGAGATGGGGCGGAGCCACAACATCCGCGTGCTGATGTTCGACCGGCTGACCCGGGCGCGGTTCGTCCCGCGGCCCGTTCCCGGTGAACCGCTGGCTTCTCCATCCGCCGGACGGCGCCTGGATCGCGGCGGCTCTGCGCCACACGGCGATCCGCGGCAAGCTGGGAGCCGGCCGGTCGCGGCACACGGCCTTCCTGGAAGCTCCCGCCATCTCGGGGTCGGGAGTGGAAGACATCGCACGCCGGGGCCGGCAGGCGCTGGCCGTCCTGGAAGCGAAACGGCCGGGGGAGTACACGCTCCGGGTCATCGGCCGGCAGGTGGTGCTCAACGGGCTCGGCCATGCCCTGTTCGAGGATCTCCAGAGGCTCCTCCCCTGGGCGCTGCTGATCATCTTCCTGCTCTTCGGCTGGCTCTTCCGCTCGGTGTGGATGGCGGCGCTGGCCCTGCTGCAATCGGGGCTCTGCGTGCTGTTCACCATGGCGGCCCTGGATGCCATGGGCCATCCGATCTCGATCACCACGGCCATGATCCCCGTGCTGCTGACCGTGCTCGGCATCGCGGACGACCTTCATCTCTACAGCGAGTACCTGCGGCTGCGGCGGCAGCACCCCGAGGCGGACCCGCTCTCCCTGGTGTGGCGGGGGGTGCGCAAGGTCTTCTTCCCCTGCACGGCCACGGCGCTCACCACGGCCATCGGCTTCGCCTCCTTCCTGCCCACGGACGTGCCCGGGCTGCGGGTGTTCGGGTTGCTGGCGAGCATCGGCGTCTGCATCTCCTGGCTGCTCACGGTGACGGTGGTGCCGGCGCTCCTCTCCCTGATCCCCATCCGCAAGCTCCCCCGGTGGACCCTGGAGCCCCGGGTGTCGCTGCCGCCGAGGCTGGTGCGGGGCGTGGTGCCGGTGGTGCTGACCCTGCTGATCGTGCCGGGAGCGCTGCGGCTGCGGATCGACGACGGCTGGACGCAGAACTTCCGGCCCAGCCACCCCGTGGTCCAGGACGTCCGGTGGTTCGAGAAGGAATCCGTGGGGGTCTACCAGTTCGACGTCATGCTGACGCGCGCCGACGGCCGCCCGTGGACCGAGCCCGCCCTGCTGCGCTCGCTCGCGGCCCTGCAAACAGAGATCGCGGCGGCCGCGGGGGTGACGGCGTCGCTGTCGCTCTCCGACCTGGTCCGCGACCGGGCGTGGGAGCTGGGCGATCCGAACCTCCGGCGGCCGGAGCTGCCGGCGTCCCGCCCGGAGATCGAGAGGCTCCTCAGGACCTACCGGTACTTCAACGAGGATCTCTTCCTGCGGATGTTCCTCGGCCGCGACCCCCGATCCACCCGCCTCCTCTTCGCCACGGCGCAGGACGACTACGGCACGTCGACCCGGGTGCGCCGGGCGCTCGGCGAGAGCCTGCGCCGGCGGTTCCCGGCCACCCCGCTAAATACCGTCGAGGCCCGCATCGGCGGCAGCGCCGAGCGCGGGCGGGTGTTGATCGAGTCGATCACCTCCAACCAGGCGATCTCCGTGGCCGCCTCGCTGCTGACGTCCTTCGTGGTCCTCGGGTTCGCCTCGCGCCGCTGGGGGACCTCGCTGCGCTGCATCCTGGCGATCGTCTGGGCGATGGGGCTGGTGCTGGGGATCGCCGGCTGGGCCGGCATCCCGCTGGGCGTCGCCTCCTCCTGCTTCCTGGCGCTGGGCGTGGGGGTGGGGCTCGACTACGGGATCCACCTCGGGTTCGGCCGGGCCACCTCGGCGCAGGGGGCGCAGGGGCCGGACGAGGGCGAGGAGGGAGCCATCTACCTGCGCGTGCTGACCAACGTCTTCGTGGTCGGCATCGGCCTGTCCGTCCTCATGTTCTCGGCGAACCCCACCATTGCCCGCCTGGGCCTCCTGATCGTCCTCAGCATGGCCGCCTCGGGCTACACCTCGATCGCCGCGTTCTCCAAGGAGATCCTGAGGGACCGGCCGCACTAGCCGGACCCTCACCCCCCTGGCCGCCCCCCTGGCCCCCCCTCTCCCGCCCTCACCGGGAGAGGGGGGAAGAAGAACGAGCAAGACAGAGTATTTCTGCTTCTTTTCTCCCCCTCTCCCGGGGGCGGGAGGGGGGAGGGGGCGGGAGAGGGGGCCGGGGGGTGAGGGCTCGAGGGAACCGTTCGCCCTCTCCGCCGTCTAAGCCATGTAAGGAATCGTGCGCGGAGGGTGAAACGTTTTCGGCCTGCCGGACGTTATAGGTATGGACAGGACTGAGATGGGACGACCCATGTATCCCGAAATCCGGGTTAATCTACGCAGCCGCAACCGTTTCGCCCTCGTGAGCGCCATCCGCTATGGCATGCGCCGGGCCGGCACGCCTCATTCCGAGATCGAGCGCTTCAGCCAGGAGGCCCTCTCGACCCAGGACCCCGGCCACTTCGAAGAGCTCTGCAACCGCTGGGTGCTCCTCGAAAGCGGCGCTCCCCAAAAGCGGGATCAATCGCGGGACTGACGAGGCCCTTCCCTTGCGATAACCTCTCCCCACTGAAGGGAGGGGAATCGTGAAAGCCATTCGCATCCACAATCTGGGCGGTCCCGAGGTGCTCACCTGGGAGGACGCCCCCGATCCGCAGCCCAAGGAAGGCCAGGCGCTCGTGCGCGTCGAGGCCGCCGGGGTCAACTTCATCGACGTCTACTTCCGCACCGGCCTCTACAAGGGTCCGGAGCCGCCCTTCATCCCCGGCCAGGAGGCGGCGGGCACCGTGGTGGCCGTGGGGCCGGGCGTCACCGAGGTCTCCGTGGGCGACCGGGTGGCCTACACGGGCGTCCAGGGCGCCTACGCCGAGCTCGCGGCCGTGCCGGCGGACCGGCTGGTGAAGCTGACCGAAGGCGTAACCACCCGGGACGCCGCCGCCGCCATGCTCCAGGGGATGACGGCCCATTACCTCACGCACAGCACCTATCCCCTGAAGCCGGGCGAAACCTGCCTCGTCCACGCCGCGGCGGGCGGCGCGGGCCGGCTCATCTGCCAGATGGCCAAGCTGCGCGACGCCCGGGTGATCGGCACCGCGTCGACCCCCGAGAAGGAGCAGATTGCTCGCGAAGCCGGGGCGGACGAGGTCATCAACTACACCCAACAGGACTTCGCGGCCGAAGCGAAGCGCCTGACGGGCGGCAAGGGCGTGGACGTAATTTATGACAGCGTGGGCAAGGATACCTTCGACAAGAGCCTCGATTCCCTGCGGCAGAGAGGCACCCTGGTGACCTTCGGCCAGTCGAGCGGGCTGGTGCCGCCCGTCGACGTCCGGACCTTGAACGCCAAAGGCTCGCTCTACCTGACCCGCCCCTCTCTCCACCACTACATCCACGCCCACGAGGAACTGGTGGAGCGTGCCGCGGCCGTCCTCGGCTGGATCGCCGAGGGGAAACTCCGCCTGCACGTCGGCCTGGAGCTGCCCATGGCCGAAGCAGCCGAAGCCCACCGGGCTCTGGAGGGACGGCGGACGACGGGGAAAGTGCTGCTGGTAGGGTAGGTCCAAAAGACCCTTCAAGAAACTTGTCACGCTCTGGGGGGGTTCGCGCACTCCTCAACCGGAGCATCTGGAATGCTGTGATCTCGCGGCCCTCCCGGGACCGCTTCATTTCGGGACGCCTGTCGTCCCAGGGGGAGAAATCGGTGAATCACGAAACGTATGACGTTGCCGTGCTCGGCTCGGGCATCGCCGGCGCCACGCTGGCCGCCATCCTCGGACGCCAGGGCTTCCGCGTGCTGCTGCTCGAGAAGGGCACCCATCCCCGCTTCGCCGTCGGCGAGGCCATGCAGCCGCAGAAGCTCGATGCTCATGTGGATCCTGGGCGAGCGCTTCGACGTGCCGGAGATCGGGCACATCAGCAGCACCGAGAAGATCTTGAAGCACGTCACGCGCAACTGCGGGGTCAAGAAGACCTTCGGCTTCCTCTACCACGAGGAGGGGAAGAAGCAGGACCCGGATCAGGGGCACCTGCTGATCCCCCCCCAGACTCCGCTGGTTTCCGAAAGCCACCTGTTCCGGCAGGACATCGACCATTACCTGGTCAAGGCCGCCATCAAGTACGGCGCGGACTACCGCGAGAAGACCGACGTGCAGGATTTCGAGATCAACGACGACGGCGTCGTGCTGCGCACGGCCGCGGGGGAGGAGTTTCACGCCCGCTATCTCGTCGACGGCAGCGGCCACAAGTCGATCGTCGCCAACAAATTCGGCCTGCGCCCGGCGGTGCCGGAGCTGCGCACCCAGTCGCGGACCATCTTCACCCACATGAAGGGGTTCCGGCGGTGGGACGACTCGATCCCGCCGGAGGACCGGCCGGTCGGCCTGTCGCGCGGGTATTACGAGGGCACGCTGCACCACATGATCGACGGCGGCTGGTTCTGGGTCATCCGCTTCGACAACGTCCCCGGCTCCAAGAGCGACGTCACCAGCATCGGCATCACCGTCGACATGCGGAAGTACCCGAAGCGGGACGACATCACCCCCGAGGAAGAGTTCTGGGAGATCGTCAACAAGTACCCGAGCATCGTCGAGCACTTGAAGGGTGGCGTGGCGGTGCGCCCCTGGGTCGGCACGGACCGCCTGCAGTTCTCCGCCACGGACAGCGTGGGTCCCCGCTGCTTCCTCATGTCGCATGCCCACGGCTTCATCGACGCCCTCTATTCGCGCGGCATGATCAACACCTTCGAGCAGATCCACGCCCTGGCGCCCCGGCTCATCCAGGCGCTCGAGGACGACGACTTCTCGCCCGAGCGCTTCGACTACCCGCGGCGGCTCCAGCAGGCGATGATCAAGGACAACGACCGGATGGTGTTCAACTCCTTCCGCTCGTTCGCCACCTTCGACACCTGGAACGCCTGGCTGCGGCTCTGGCTGGTGAACATCATCTTCGGCGACCTGCGCATCTTCCGGATCTGCCTCAAGTACCTCGGATCGGGCGACAAGGCCGATCTCGCGCTCCTGGACGAAGATCCGCTGCCGCTCAGCGCCGCGCCCGGGGAGTGCATGATGGAGGATCTCTACCGGCACGGCGACGCGACGTTCGACCGCTGGGAGGCCGGCGAGATCACCGCCCAGGAGGCGGCGGCCGCCATCTTCCAGAACCTCGGAGCGGCCAACCTCCCCCCCATCCATGGCTGGGGCGACCCCGCGGCGCGCCACCTCGACTTCCTGCCCGAGAAGCTCGGGCAGACGGTCGGCTGGGGGATGACCGCGGCGCCACCGTCGATCGCCCGCTGGTTCGACTTCGATCCGTCGGTGCTCGGCAAGCTGCCGCCGCAGCCGGTGCTCGATCCCGAGCCTGAGCCCGAGCCGGCGGCGATGGCCCTGGCGACGGCCTAGGTCTGTAGGGGCGGCCCCACGTGGCCGCCCTGACGGCCGTCAGGCCAGACCCAGTCCGCCGCCGGCAACGGCGACCCCGAGCCCGTTGAGCCGGTGGCGGACCCGGTCCTGAATCTGGAGAGCACATTCCAGGAAGGCCTCGCGAGCCTTGCCGTGAGGCTCGCCGATGTCCGCCTCCGGGTGCAGGCGGAAGGCTTTCGGCTGCGCCGCCGGGAACATGGCGGCGAGCTCCCGCCGCTGCTCCTCCGTCATGCAGAAGATGGCCTCGGCTCTCTGGGCCAGCCGGTGCGTCAGGTGGCGGGAGCGGTGCCCGGGGACCGGCACGCCGATTTCCCCCAGCGCCTGCTCGGCCTCCACGGCGAGGGGCTCCCCCTGGCGGGCGGCGAGACCGGCGCTCACGGCCTTGATCCCGAGCTGATCGAGAGACTCCAGGGAGACGCCGAGCCGGCCGGCGAGCTCCGCGTTGCAGATCGCCTGGGCCATGGGCGAGCGGATGGTGTTGCCGTGGCAGACGAAGACGAACAGGCGCCGCAGGGAGTCGAGAAAGACCGGGCGCACCAGGTGGCACACGTGGGGGCTCAAGGTCAGCCAGACCTCCGAGCCGACGGCCAGGCCATGAGCCTCCACGGCGCGCGGATCCAGGCGCACCCGGAGGCTCGGCGCTGCCGCCGACCCGCGCCTCCACCGCCGGCCCCACGCGCTCCAGCCGCCGGATCCGGCCGGCAATGACGGCACCGCCGCTGAGCAGCGCCGGGGGGGACGCCGAGACGAGGATCTCTCCCGCGCGCACCCCCAGGCAGACCTCCGAGCCCACGGACGCCTGCGCCAGCGGCGCCGGCAGCAGGATCGGGGTGCCGGCCAGCCGGCAGACCATGGTCCCCTCCAGCTCCCGAAGCTCCTCCACGGTGGCGTCGAAGACGTTCTCGAAACCCGCCGGCTGCGCGAACAGCCGGGGAGGCGGAGGCACCACGTCCAGCGGGCGCCCTTCCGCCACGATCCTTCCCTGCTCCAGGGCGATGACCCGGTCCCCCATGGCCAGAACCTCGCCGTGGTCGTGGGTGACGTAAAGGATGGGGATCCGGCGCGTCTCGTTCCACCGCTGCAGGTCTTCGATGATGCAGACCTTGGTGCGCGGGTCGAGCGAAGACAGGGGCTCGTCCAGCAGCAGCACCGAGGGTGCGGTGACGAGGGAGCGCGCCAGGGCCACCCGCTGCTGCTCCCCGCCGGAGATCTCCCGGGGGAACCGGCGGCACAGGTGCCCGATCTGGAACGACTCCAGGATCTCGCGCATCCGCCGCGTCCGCTCCGCCTCGTCCAGCCGGCGGAGCCCGTACATGACGTTGTCCTGCACCGACAGATGGGGAAAGAGCGCCAGATCCTGGAACACGAAGGCGACGCCCCGCCGCGCCGGCTCCAGCCGCACCCCCCGGCTCGAATCGAACAGCACCTGGTCGCCCACCGCGATGCGCCCCTCTTGCGGATCGCTCAGGCCCGCGATGCAGCGGAGGATCGTCGTCTTCCCCGCGCCGGAGGCGCCGACGATGACCGTCACGCCGGGCGCCGCGAGGAACCGGGCCTCCAGCTCGAAATGAGCGGCGCGTTTGCGGATCTGGACGTCCAGCCGTGAGGAGCTCATGCCAGATTTCCCGGCGCGGCTCCCGGCAGAGTCCCAGCGCCACCGGTCTTCCGGCCGATAAACCTGGAGACCGCCACCGCCACCGTGGCCAGGACCACGAGCAGGAAGGCCACCGGCAGGGCTCCCTTCAAGCCGTTCGACTCGAAGCTCACCCACAGGTAGACCGGCAGGGTGTGGGGGTTGTAGGCCACGATCATGGTGGCGCCGAACTCGCCGAGCGCGCGGATCCACGCGAGTGTGATCCCCGCCGCGATCCCCGGCCAGGCGAGGGGGAGCGAGATCCGCCGGAAGATCTGCCACGGGGAGTCGCCCAGCAGGGCGGCGGCCATCTCCAGCTTGGGATCGATGCCGGCGAACGCCACCATCGCCGAGATGACGACGAAGGGGGAGGACACGTAGACCTGGGCCAGGACGATCCCCGCGAGGTTGCTGGTGAGCTCGACGTTCCAGGCCGCCAGCGGGCCGCCGACCGTGCCGTAGGGCCCGAAGGTCAGCAGGAGCAGGATTCCCCCCGCGAGGCCCGGCACGACCATGGGGAGGAAAACGAGACCGATCAGGAATTGTTTGAACCGGAAGCGCCCCCGCGCGAGCACGTAGCCGAGCGGCACGCCGAAGAGCGTCATGAGCGCGACCGTGAGCGCGGAGGTGAGCGCGGAGACCCGCAGGGCCGCGCCCGCCCGCGGGTCCCGCAGGGCCGCGAGCCAGCCCGGCCCGTCGGCATGCAGCAGCAGGTTGCCGATCGGCAGCACGAGGTTCACCAGGAGCAGGCCGCCGACCGCACCGAAGACCAGGAGCTCCGGCCTCGGCCGGTGGCTCATGGCTTGTAAGCTCCTGAGGTGAGCCCTCGGAGATCCGCGGGGATCTGTTGCCGGTCCCCCCCCACCTGGTGCTCCACGATCCCGAATCCGAACCCCTTCAGGAGGTCCGGCGAGGAGAGGAGGAACCGCACGAACGCCTCGGCGCCCGCCCGGTTCTTCACCGTCTTGGGGATGGTGAGGGTGAAGAGGATCGGAGCCCCGCGGACCTTCTCCCCCCCGGGAGTCTCGTAAGTGGCCTGGGCGTAGAAGCTGGTGAGCCGGGGATCCCCCAGGTTGATCTCCGGCGGCAAGGTGACGAAGGGGAGCTTGTGGGCCACCACCTCGTGCTTGTAGAAGATGCCGGCGTCGAACTGGCCGGCCTCGACGCCGGCCAGCAGGCCGACCTCCGGCACCACCTGGGCGGGGTTCAGCGGCTCGCCGAGCAGGGCCGGAATGTCCGGCCGGCGGTAGTGCTTCCCCGCCAGATCGAAGAGGAAGAGCGTTCGGTACCCTTTCGGATCGATCCCCGGGTCGCCTCTCCCAAAGCGCATGCGGGGGGTCTTGAGAACCTCATACCACGGGGTCGTGGACGTGCCGGCCGCGAGGGCTTCGAAGCTGGGCGCGAAGCGGCTCTTGGGGCTGTAGGCGAGCACCAGCTGGGAGGACGAGAGGGTGACGTACCACGTCACCAGGTTCTCGTTCTTGGCCCCCATCAGCACGCTCTCGTTGACGGAGGGGTCGGCGCTGATGAAGACGTCCGGCATACGAAGGTGATCGCGGATGAACCGGGCGGCACCCAGCGACCCATGCGCTTCGCCTTTGTAGGAGTAGCCGGTCGCCTTGGAGAAGGCGGGGCCCAGGCCGTTTTCCATGACCGTCGCGAGCGACCCCGCGTAGAGGACGGACACCGCGCCCTTCGAAGACGGGCTCCCCTTCCGAGCGGTGTCGCTGGCGCCGCAACCGGCGAGGATCACCGAGGTGGCAAGCAGGACCGGCAGCAGCGCCGAGGAGGGGGGGAGAATCCGCTTCATGTCGGACCATCTCAACTTTATGCGTCCGCACTCCGGCTGCGGGGGGGTTCGGCGAAAGAATACCACGCTAAATAATCCTCTCGTTAAATAATGCGCTCGTTCCCACCATCCACCGGGATCCACGCCCCTGTCGTTTTGGCGAACCGGGGGCCGCACAGCTCGGCGGCCAGCTCGGCCACGTCGCGGCTGGTGACCTCCACCCCCATCACGTTGTTGCGCCGGTACTCCTCCACCGAGAGGCCGTAGGCGGCGGCCCGGGAGGCGAGCACCTCGTCCGTCCAGACGCCGGTGTCGAAGACGGCGTTGGGATGGAGGCCGTTCACCCGGATGCCGTCCCGCCCCCACTCCAGGGCCGCCACGCGGGCGAGCTGCACGAGCGCGGCCTTGGAGGCGGAGTAGGCGGCGGCGCCGGGGCCGGGAGCGGGCACGTTCTTGGAGCCGATCACCACCACTCTCCCCCCGGCGGGCGCGAGCTTCAGGAAGGGGTGGCAGAGGCGCATCAGCACGAGGTTGGCGTCCAGGTTGATCCGCATCACCCGGTCCCACTCCTCGAGCGGCAGGTCCGCGATCTTGCGGGAGGGCGGGAAGATCCCCGCGTTCAAAATCAGCAGGTCCACCCCTCCGAAGGCGGCCACGGCCTCGCCCAGGGCCTCGGCCACGGCCTCCTCCACCGTCACGTCGCAGGGCAGGCCCAGGAAATCGGGGCGGGCGAGGAGCGTCCCGACCCTGGGATCGACGTCCAGCCCCACCACCGCCGCGCCGCGCGCGAGGAGCGACTCGACGCAGGCGCGGCCGATCCCCGAGGCGGCTCCCGTGACCAGGGCCACCTCGCCCGCAAACACCGGCGGCTTGCCGGCCTTGGCGAGCTTGGCCTGCTCCAGGTCCCAGTACTCCATGTCGAACAGGTCGCGCGAGGAGAGCGCCCGCCAGCCGCCGAGGCGCTCGGCCCGCTCGATGACGTCCATCGTGTGCCGGTAGATCTCGGCGGAAATGGCCGCATCCTTCGCCGTGCGCCCCGCCGTGGCGAGACCGAGCTCCGGATCGAGCACCACCCGGGGCGCCGGGTCCAGCATGGTCCTGGCTCGAGACTCCTGAGAGGCGTTCACATCGAAGTACTGGCGGTAGGCGCGGAAATATCCCACCACGTCCCGGCCCACCAGGGGAAGCGGCTTGGTGCGGATCACGTGGTCGGGCGTGGCCGGCCCTTGCGTGGCGATGCGGCCCACGTCCTCCCTCCGCGCGAAGGCCATGCTTCGGGCGTCCCCGTGACCGGTGAGGACCATGGGAAAACCCGCCACCTTCGAGATCTCGTGGCGCAACCCTGCGGTCGAGACGGGATCCGGCTTTCCGGAAACCTCCGGGAACGGTCCCAGCTCCCACGCACCGTGCGACTCCAGGTACGCCTCGGCGAGACGGACGAGCTCGATCATCCGCTCGTACGACTCGCGCGCCGTGGCTCCGAAGGAGAAGATGCCGTGATTCATCAACACCATCCCCACCGTCTCCGCCCCCGCCTCGGCCGGGAAGCGCTCGGCGCACAGGCGGGCGAGGTCGAAGCCCGGCATCACGTATGGGATGACGACCACCGAGCCGCCCCAGATCTCCCGCACCCGTGCCTCGCCGTCCGGCGTGTTGGTGACGGTGACCACGGCGTCGGCGTGGGTGTGGTCCACGTACTTGTAGGGAAGGACGGCGTGAAGGATGGCCTCGACCGAAGGCGTGGGCGCTCCAGCCCGGGTCATGCTCGTCCGCAGCTCGTTGACCATCTCCGGATCGGACAAGCTCGGCAGCGTGGCCAGGCGCCGGGCCGGCCCGAGCCGCACGGGCGCGAACCCTTCGGCCTCGATGGTCTCCAGGTCCCAGCCGCTCCCCTTCACGTAGAGGACGTCCTCCTCTTCGCCGAACAGGTTCCGCTCCCGGATCTTCACCGAGGTGTTGCCGCCGCCGTGGAGCACCAGGCTCTTGTCGCGCCCCAGCAGGCGTGAGGTGTAGACGCGCAGCCCGAGGTCTCCCGGGTAGCGCGCGGCTTCTTCGTCGTTCCAAAGATTGTCGGTCATCGGCGATAGCCTACCTGAGCTGGGCGATTCCCAGGTGGCCGCTGAATCCCGCTGGTTGCCGCCGGGCCACGAATTCGCTTATTCTCTCCTGGCTATTGAAGGCTCAACAAACAGGAGAGAGAGCATGCGTCCAGCCACTCTGACTGAACCCGTACGGATGGAGACCGAGCGGCTGGTATTGCGCCCGTTGACGCCCGAGGATTCCGAAGGCCTCTTCCGGATCTTTTCGGATCCCGAGGTCACCCGCTACCTGGAGATCACCCCGCTCAGGTTCGCCAGCGAGGGGCAGGCCCTTTACGAGTACTTCCACGGCCAGCTCGAACGCAAGTCGGGGGTCCGCTGGGGCATCGAGCACAAGCGCGACGGCGCCTTGATCGGCACCTGCGGCTTCCACTCGGTGGAGCTCTGGGTCCACAAGGCCGAGCTCAGCTACGACGTGGGCCGCCCCTACTGGGGCCAGGGGATCGTGCCCGAGGCGGCGCGGGCGCTTCTGCGCCACGCCTTCGAGGCCATGGGGATGAACCGCATCCAGGCCTCCGTCCTCCCCGAGGCGGCGGGCTCGGCCCGGGTGCTGGAGAAGCTCGGCTTCCACCGGGAAGGGGTCCTGCGCGAGACCGGCTACTGGAAAGGGCGCTTCTGGGACAAGGTGACCTACTCGCTCCTCAAGCGGGAATGGCTGGAGCGCGGCGGCGTGGCCACGATGCCGGAGCCGGTCCGGGCGCGGACCTTCGCGGTTCCGGCGGTCGCCGGGCCGCGTGCTACACTCTAGGTTGCGCTTCAGGGGGTTGCCGTGTTCTAGTATGGCGACCTGCGGAGAAAGGCGGCATTCATGGGCGCGATTCCTCTCCGGGCCGAAATCTATTACCCGGAATCCGACGGCCAACCGATGGCGGAAAGCGATCTCCACCTGAAGGAGATGATCTACCTCTTGAATGCCCTGGAGATTCATTTCCACTCGGTACCCAACGTCTACATCGCCGGCAACCTGCTCCTCTACTATGCCGAGGGCTTCCCCAAGAAGTGCGTCGCACCCGACGTCTTCGTGGTGAAAGGAATCCCGAGAGGGAACCGCGGTTCCTACAAGCTGTGGGAAGAAGGTGCGGCTCCGGTCTTCGTCATCGAGGTGACGTCGGCCAGCACCCGGGGAGAGGATCTGGGCCCAAAGAAGGAGCTGTACCAAAGACTGGGCGTTGAAGAGTACTTCCTGCACGATCCCCTGGGGGATTACCTGGAGCCCCGGCTTCAGGGCTACCGCCTCGTCCTGGGGCGCTACGTGCCCATTATGGCCGAGGAGGACGGCTCCATGGTCAGTGACACCCTCGGGCTGATCCTGCAGCCCGAGGACTCACGGCTGCGGCTGGTCGATCCCGCGACCAGCGAGGTTCTGCGAACGCATCTGGAGTCCGAAACCGCCCTGAGATTTGCCGAGGCGCAGGCACGCACAGCCGAGGCGCAAGCGCGCATGGCAGAGGACGAAAACGCTCTCTTGCGCGCCGAGATCAATCGTCTCCGTAGCGGCCGGGCCTGAGCCTCCTTACATCCGCGCCAGCTGCCGCTTCCTCCCCATCACCGCCGCCAGCATCAGGAGCCCCGTGGCCGCCAGGTAGGCCAGGGGCACGCCCGACTTCACCGCTTCCGGAAGGGAGCCGAGATAGTCGAGCGGCCGCACCCTCTGCATCGGCCCCAGATACCAGAGGACCAGGTAGAGGATCTCGAACAGCTTGCCGCTGCCGCTCCAGACGCCGAGCGCGAGGGCCATCGTGGGGATGAAGAGGGCGCCCACGCCCCAGGCGCCGGCCCCGGCCCAGTCTCCGGCCAGGGCCAGGCGCAGCCCGGCGATCCCACCGGTGGCAACGGCGAGGACGAATCCGGACAGCCACATCGCCGGCAGCTGACGGCTCAGCGGGTGCGCCGCCGAAAACACCAGCCCGCCCGTGCCGTGGCGCGCCTCCCGCGTGCCCAGGGCCGACCAGAGCAGCATCGGCCAGATCCAGGCCACCGGCAGGATCCCCTTGCGGACCGCGTCGAGCGGCGAGAAGAGGCTCGCGATCATCAGCCCCGCCGCGACCAGGTACCACCACCAGCGCTGACCCTGGAGCAGCAGGCGCAGCTCGGCCCTCAGGAGGGCGAGGAAGTGGAAACGCCGCGCCCCGGCCGGCAGCGGCTGGAGATGGAATGCGGGAACGGGAACGGGGACGGCGAGAGCCTGGGCCGGCTCGGGAGCCCCCGCCTTCTGCTTCCGGGTGCGCCCCAGGCTCCGCGAAGGATCGAAGCGGTCGAAGAGAAGTGCGGCGAGAAAAGCCAGGCCCACCGCGGCCGCGATCCAGATCAACCGGGAGAGCAGGATCTCCGCCGTCCAGTCCATGCCCTCCCAATGGAAGATCCTGGCGCTGCGCTCGTCCGCCATGCCACCCAGCACGAAGCTGTGCTTGGTCACGCCGTACCGGAGGGTGGTCTGCCGGTACAGGTCGCTCGATACGGCTCCCAGCCCGAGCAGATCCCAGGAGCCTCCCTTGAGGATGGCGGCCGGCATGAGGCTGATCCACACGAAAAACCAGACGACGTTGCCGAGGCCGCCGCGCAGGAACGGCACCGTCTCGAACAGCACGGCGAACGTGGCCACCACCGCCAGCACCGGCAGGCAGAAGACGAGGATGGGCGCGAGCAGCTTGCCCACCTGGAGCCGCGTGTCCTCCCCCACCACGAGCTGGGCCACGAAGGCCATCACCGCGAGCACCGCCATCATGGCAACCAGCACGGCGAAGTTGCTCGCCGCCTTGCCCAGCGTATAGAGCGGCTTCGACATCGGCGTGGTGGCGAGGATCTGCCCCACTCCCGTCTGCCGGTCCCTCTCGACCGACCCTTTCACCACGTAGAAGCCGGCCAGCGAGAGGAACATGTTGATCACCATCGCCATCACCACACCCACCCAGGGGGAGTTGTAGATCCCCCGCGAGCCGTCGATCCAGAGCTTGAGCTGCCCCACGCTCACCACGTAGCCCAGGTAGACGGCGAGCCCCAGGGTCAGCAGGAAGCTGTAGCGCCGCACCCGTTCCAGAAAGTCGGCGCGCAGGAGGTGGTAGAGCACGCGGGCCTGGCTCACGCGGCGGCCCTCCTTCCCCGGTCCCCTTCCAACACCGCCAGGTAGGCGTCCTCCAGGCTGGGCGGCACGGGCACGGCGCCCACGCCCGGCGGCAGGTCCGAGACCACCCGGGCATGCACGCCGTCGGACCGGCGCACGGTGCCGCTGATCTTCCAGCATTCGCGCGCGGCGGCCAGCTCGGCGCTGGGGAGCACCCACTCCCAGACCCGCCCCTCGACCCGCCGCAGCAGCTCCTCCGGCTCCGCGCACGCCAGCAGGCGGCCGCCGTCCAGAATGGCGATCCCCGTGGCAACCGCCTCCACGTCCGAGACGATGTGGGTGGAGAGGATGACCACGCGCTCGCCGCCCAGGTCCGAAAGGAGGTTCCGGAACCGCACCCGCTCCTCGGGGTCGAGGCCCACGGTGGGCTCGTCCACGATCAACAGCTCCGGGTCGTTGAGCAACGCCTGGGCGATGCCGATCCGCTGCTTCATGCCGCCCGAGTAGCCGCCGAGCGGGCGCTTCCGGGCCTCGGCCAGGTTGACCAGCACCAGCAGCTCCTCGATGCGCCGCCGGGCCGCCGCCGCGGCCAGCCCCTTGACCGCCGCCATGTATTCGAGGAACTCGACGGCGTTCAGATTGGGATAGACGCCGAAGTCCTGCGGCAGATACCCCAGGCTCGCCCGCAGCCCGTCGGGCGAGCGGACGGCGTCCGTACCGTTCCACAGCACCCGTCCCTCGGTGGGCCGGGTGATCGTGGCAAGAATCCGCATGAGGGTGGACTTCCCCGCCCCGTTCGGCCCCAGCAGGCCGAGCACGCCCGGCCCCAGCTCCAGCGTGAAGTCCTTGAGCCCCCAGAAATCGCCCTTGTACCGCTTCCCCACTCCCTCAATCGTGAGCTTCATGGCAGAGTCTCCTCGACAGCTCTGTACGCCGGCAGAGGAGGAAGGTTACCCATGGCTCCGGCCCGGGATGATTCCCGCGCCAGCCGGACTCCTTCCCGCGCGATCCGGATCTCTTACCGCGGCAGCCCCCTCTCTTATTGCGGCAGCCACCTCTCTTCCCGCGGCAACCCCCCGACTTTTTGCGGCAGCGGCCTCTCTTCCCGCGGCAGCGCCCTCTCTTGGGATGGCGCTCCCCTCTCTTCCCGCGCCGTCCGGCAAGAGAGGGGAGCACCGCGGCACCGAGGGGCGGACCCGCGGGAAGAGGGGGGAGAGGCGTACCAACGAGGGGAGCGGCCGCGGTAAGACGCGGCGGTGCCCGGGCAAGAGAGTGGAGCACCGTCCCAAGAGCGGGGAGCACCATCCCCAGAAAGGGAGAGGACGCGGGAACAGAGGGGGATGGCGCGGGACGGCGGGGAGAGGGCGCGGCAAGAGAGGGGAGACGCGGAAGCGGGCCTACCCCCCAGCCAGCCGCGCCTCCAGCCGCGCCTTCACCTCCGGCCACTCCTCGGCCACGATGCTGAACATCACGGTGTCGCGGACGAACCCGTTGCTGCGCTTCTGGTACTTGCGCAACACGCCCTCGCGCGTGGCGCCGAGCTTCTCGACGGCCCGCTGGCTGTGGACGTTGTTGAGGTCCGTCTTGAACTGGACGCGGACGGCTCCCAAGGCCTCGAAGGCGTGGCGCAGAAGGAGGTATTTGCTCTCGGGGTTGACCCGCGTCCCCTGGCGGGAACGGGCGATCCACGTCCGTCCGATCTCCAGGCCGAGATGTTGGGGGCGGATCTCCAGGTAGCCCGTCATTCCTACCGCTTCTCCGGTCTCTTTCTCGAAGATGCTCCAAAGGAAGGAGGCGGGCAGGGTGAGGCAGTGCCGCACCCAATCCTCAAAAGCTTCCGCGGTTTCATCCCGGGGCCATTCCAGGACGTGCTGGAAGATCCCCGGCTCCGTGTTGGGCCAGAGCAGAGAGGCATGCCCTGGCACGAGGGGCTCCAGGCGGATCGTGGGGCCTTCGAGGATGACGGGGCGGACGTCCATGGAATCTCCTGAAGGCATGAGTCTATCTCCAAGGCCCAGGGGCCGTGGGGCTACGTCCTGATCCGGCTTGGACTTCTCAGACGATAGGGGTACCCTTGTTCGGTGGAGCTCGAATGGGACCCAGAAAAGGCGGCGAGAAACTACAAGAAACATGGCGTCCCGTTCTCAGAAGCCGCGACCGTCTTTGGCGATACACTGGGCGTCACATCTCCCGACCCGGACCATTCCTTCGAGGAAGAGCGGTCGGTAACCGTCGGGAGGTCGGTCAGGGGAAGGATGCTGCTGGTGGCGCATGTCGAACGAGAAGACCGCATGCGGATCATCAGCGCACGAGAGCTGAGAGCTTGTGAATTAATTGGCTGAGGCGTTAAAGACCTATTGAAAACAAAGGACTTAGAGTCACGAAAACGGCCTCTAGGCCGATTTTTTCACAACCTCTGACGCGAGCCGAGAGAGAAACCTATGAAGAATTCACAGGATGAGCTGACGGACGAGCTAAGGCCTGAATACAACATGCGGGAGCTTCTCCGGACCGGAGTACGGGGCAAGTACGCGGAGCGCTACAAGGCTGGGACCAATCTCGTCTTGCTGGATCCAGACGTGGCCAAGTCTTTCCCAGATGAGGAGTCCGTCAATGAGGCCCTCCGCCTGGTCATTGAGCTGACCAAAATCCCAGCCAGAAAGAGCTCCTCGAGAAAGCCGCCAAGTCCTTCTCCCCATCCCCAGTTGACACGGACGGCGCTTCCTGGGAGCCTCTCGCCAGTCGATCCCCAGGAGGGCTGAACCGTGCTCCGAGCGCTGCTCTCGCTATCGCTGTCGTTGCTCGCCTTCACCGCGGGCGTCCAGGCCCAGACTCCGCCTCCCCCGCCGGCCGAGATCCCGGCGTCCACGCCCGCCGTGCCCATGGCTCCTCTTCCCGCCGAGGACAAGGGCGATTTCAAGGTGGTTTACGAGAAGGTGAAGAACCAGGATTTCCAGGAGATCCAGGCGATCTTCCGCGGCACGCAGCTTCTGGAGGAGACGGCCAAGGCCTTGAACGAGGAGCTGGCCCTGCCGGTGGACGTGACGGTCGTCCTGCGCGAGTGCGGCACGGCCGGTGCCTCCTACGACCATGAGGCCCACCGGATCTCCCTTTGTTACGAGCTGGTCTCCGCCTTCGCCGACGTGTTCCTGCGCGACGCCCGCCGGCCCGAGGATGCCGAGCGGGCGGGGGCCGCCGTGGGAGGCGCCACCGTGTTCGTGCTGTTCCATCTGGCGGGACACGCGCTGATCGACCTCTACCAGCTTCCCGTGGAGGGGCGGGAGGAGGAGGCCGCCGACCAACTTTCGACGCTGGTGCTGCTCTCCGGTGGCAAGGAGGGCGAAGGGGCTGCTCTGGACGGCGCCTCGACCCTGCTCGCCCAGGAGGAGGACCCGGCCGGCAAGGCCCTCCTGGACAAGCTCCCCTTCTGGAGCGGGCACGGGCTTTCGTCCCGGCGGTTCACGGACGCCATCTGCTGGGTGTACGGCCGGAATCCGGCGGGGTTCCAGGACCAGGTGGACGCGGCCACCCTCTCCCCGGAGCGGGCCCTCGGCTGCCCCGCCGAGTACGAAGGGATCGCGAAGGCGTGGGAGGAACCACTGGCGCCCTACCGGAAGGGCTGGACGCCACCGGCTCCGGTCCTGCCCCCCTTGGCTCCGGCCGCCCCTACGGCGCCCCCGGGGCCTTCGCCTTCTGTTCCGCCACCCACGCCTTGACGTTCTTCTCCAGCAGGTCGAGCGGCAGGGAGCCCCGGCCCAGGACGGTGTCGTGGAAGGCCCGGACGTCGAATTTCGGCCCCAGCTCCTTTTCGGCGTAGGCGCGCAGCTCCTTGATCTTCAGCTCGCCGAGCTTGTAGGCCAGGGCCTGGCCGGGCCAGACGATGTAGCGGTCCACCTCGACCACGATGTCGTGCTCGGCCTTGCCGGCGTTGGCCTTGAAGTAGTCGATCGCCTGCTCGCGCGTCCACCCCTTGGCGTGCATGCCGGTGTCCACCACCAGGCGGATGGCCCGCCACATCTCATAAGTGAGCTGGCCGAACTTGGAGTAGGGGTCCTTGTAGAACCCCATCTCGGGGCCCAGGCTCTCGGCGTAGAGCCCCCAGCCTTCGGCGAAGGCCGTGTAGTCGTCGTGCTTGCGCCACTGGGGGACCCCTTCCAGCTCCTGGGCGAGGGCGATCTGGAGGTGGTGCCCGGGCACGGCCTCGTGGGCCGTCAAGGCCTCCATCTCCCACTTGGGGCGCGACTTGAGGTCGTAGGTGTTGGCGTAGAAGTAGCCGGGCCGGCTGGCGGCGAGCGAGCCGCCGTCGTAGTAGGCCGTGGTCTGCGACTTCTCGGAGTAGGAAGGCACGGCGATGACGCCGTAGGGAAGCCGCGGCAGCTTGCCGAAGAGCTTCACCAGCTCGGGGTCGATGCGCTTGGCGATGTCGCGATAGCCGGCCAGCAGATCCTCGGGCTTGTCGAAGAAAAAGCGCGGGTCGGTGCGCAGGAAGGTGAGGAACTCCTCGAAGCTCCCCTTGAAACCGGTCGAGGCGATCAGCTCGTCCATCTGCCGCCGGATGCGGGCGACCTCGGCGAGGCCGATCTGGTGGATCTGCTCGGGCGTGAGGTCGGTCGTCGTCTGGACACGGACGTTGTAGGCGTACCAGGCCTTGCCCTCGGGCAGGCTGCTCATGGCGATGGTTTCCCGCGATGCCGGCAGGTAGGTGTTGGCGAGGTAGCTCTGGAGCTTCAAGAGGGCCGGGGTGACCTGCTCGTTGAAGGCGCGGACCCCTTCGGCCTCGAGGCGTTCCTGCTCCGCCGCGGGCACCGAAGCGGGGAATCTCTGGAAGGCCCGGAGCATGGGGCTCGCCATGGGGTCGTCCACGAGGAGGTTCCCCACCTGGGCGGGGACGTCGCGCAGGGTGACGCGGGGGGGCGTGATCCCCTCCTCCAGCCCCTTGTTGAGCAGGGCGATCGTCTGGTCGACCAGGACCGGCAGGCCCTTCAGGCGGGCGAGGACGTCCTCATAGTCCTGGACGCTGCCGGCGGGCATGATCGAGAGGAGCTGCGGGATGCTCTGCTGGATGCCGTAGACCGGGTTGATGGCGAGGTACTCGCCGTGGAAACGGTCCCCCTCGATCTGCTGGTCGAGCTTGCGGCGGGCGAGGTCGTAGTAGACCTGCTCGGCGGGGGTGAGCTTCATCCGGTCCACCGAGGCCAGGGCTTCGCGGATCTTGCGGGTGGTGGCGCGGCCGAAGGCGATCCCCTCGAAGGAGGAGTCGGACCAGCGGGCGTTGAGCCCCGGGTGGCTGGTGTAGCCGAGGTAGGTGGCAGTCTCCGGGGAGGCCGTCATCAGATACTCCCAGGTGAGGTCGAACAGCTTCTGGAGCCGCTCGCTCTCGCTCCCCTGCCCCTTGGTTGCCGGGAATTGCTCGAGCTTGCCGGCGAGCGCCGAGAGGTCCGGTGCGACCGCCGCCGGAGACGCGGCCGGCAAGGCCAGGAGGAGCACGGCGAGAAACAGGGCCGGTCTGTTCATCAGGGCTTTCCTTTCGATCACTGCGGCCTGGACCCGAAGACCACGTCGAGGGTGACGTTCTTGCCGTCCCGCACCACCACGGCGGTGGACTGCTCTCCCGGCTTGGAGCGTTGGAGCACGTACATCATGTCGTGAATGTCGCGGATGGCCTTGCCCGAGAGCTCGACCAGGAGGTCGCCGCGCTGCATCCCGGCCTTTTCGGCCGGGCCGCCGGCCCGCACGCTGGCGAGGAGGACGCCCGGGCGGCCGTCGCCGGCATAGTCGGGAACGGAGCCGAGGGTGGCGCCGTAGGAACGCACGTCTCCCCGGGCCGCCGGAGGGGAGGGGAGGTTCTTGAACGTGAGCCGCCGGGGCGCCTGGGCCACCTGGAGGGCCGCGTCCGTCACCAGGGCGGCGACCTTGGCGCCGCCGGCCGCGTTGATCTTGTCCACGTCGTCCGAGGGCTTGTGGTAGTCGTCGTGGACGCCGGTGAAGAAGTGGAGCACGGGCACGCCCGCGGCATAGAAGGGGCTGTGGTCCGAGGGGCCGAAGCCGTCGCCCGACAGGGTGCAGGCGAACCCGTTGCGCTCGCAGAGGCCGGGCACCAGGCCTTCCCACTCCTGCGCCGACTCGGTGCCGAAGACGCTCAGGGCGTTGCCGCGCAGACGGCCCACCATGTCCATGTTGAGCATGGCGGCGAGATCGGCCATCTTGAGCCCCGAGGTGGGATGGCGGGTGAAGGCGGTGGAGCCGAGCACGCCCGATTCCTCGCCGGCGAAGGCCACCAGGTAGACGTCGCGCCGGAGGCTCTGCCGCTGGGCGGTGAGCCGGCGGGCCACCTCCAGCAGGGCGGCGGTGCCGGAGGCGTTGTCGTCCGCGCCGTTGTGCGCCTCGTGGAAGCTCGGATTCAGCGAGTTGTTGCCGCCCAAGCCCAGGTGGTCATAGTGGGCGCCCACCAGAACGGCGCCCGGCAGCTTGTCCGCGGCTCCGGCGCGCAGCACGCCCACCACGTTGGCGGCGGGCTTGGCGATGTGCTCGAGGTCGAGGTTCACCCGGGCGCGATGGGTTTCGCCGCCAAAGAGAGCCGCGCCCACGGCCCGCTTGAGCACCACCACGGGCAGGCCGGCGTCCCCCGCCATGGTCTCGGCGACGCTGACGCCGATCGCGGGCAGCGCCGCCTCGTCGGCCACCGTGCCCTCCGGCAGGTCGACCACGATCACCGCCAGGGCGCCATGGTCGCGGGCGTTCCAGGCCTTGTAGCGCAGGTCGCTGTAGCGCTGCTCGTTCTCCTTCTTGGCGAAAGCCTCACCCCCGGGAACGAAGCGGCGGACGACGGCGATCTTCCCCTTGGCGTCGATCCCCTTGTAGTCGTCGATCCCCAGGTCCGGGGCCGTGATGCCGTAGCCCACCACCACCGTCTCGGCGGTCAAGTCGCCGTTGGTCGAGAAGGAAAGGGGTTGGAAGCTTTCGCGGGCCACCGGGGTGCCGTCGAGGACCACCGCGGTGGCCGGCCGGGGCTCCACGGCCACCTGCACGTCAAAGGCCTGGAAGTAGCCGCCGTTCTCCCCCGCCGGCTCCAGCCCGGTCTCCTTGAAGCGCGCGGCCAGCCACTTGGAGGACGCCTCCAGCCCGGCCGTGCCGATCCCCCGCCCTTCCCGCGCGTCGTCGGCCAGCCAGGCGACGTCGGCGAGGAAACGGTCCGCGGGGGCCGTGGCCGGATCGGAGGCCTGGCCGGCAGCCGCCGCCGGGGGCTCCACCCAGCGGGCCACGAAGACGTTCGTCTCGCCGGGAGCGCCCTGGTTGCGGTTGGAGGAGAAGGCGAGGCGCGTGCCGTCCGGCGAGAAGAGGGGGAAGCCGTCGAATCCGGGCGTCCAGGTGATCCGCTCCAGGCCCGAGCCGTCCACGTTGATCGCCCAGATGTCGAACTCGCGCCCCTGGGGGTCCCCATAGTTGGAGGAGAAGAGGATGCGGTTCCCCGACGGGGTGAACGACGGGGCGAAGGAGGCGGCGTCGAGGTAGGTGACCTGGCGGGCGTTCAGGCCGTCCGCGCCGGCCACCCAGATCTCGAGCTTCGAGGGGCGCACGAGGTTCTGGCCCAGCAGGCGCTTGTAGTCGTCGAGCTCCGCCCCCGGCTTCGGGCGGGAGGCGCGCCAGACGATCTTCGAGCAGTCGGGCGAGAAGAAGGCCCCGCCGTCGTAGCCGGGGACGTCCGTCAGCCGGCGGACGTTCTTGCCGCCGGCGTCCATGCGGTAAAGGTCGAGGTCGCCGTCGCGGGTGGAGGTGAAGATCAGCGCGCCGTCCTTGGGGCAGACGGTCGTCTCGGCGTCGTAGGCCCCGTTGTCGGTCAGCCGCACGAGGTCCGAGCCGTCGGGGCGGACGCTGACGATCTCGTACTGGGGATAGAGGGCCCACACGTAGCCCTGCGAGCGGTCGGGCTGGGGCGGGCAATCCGGGCCGGAGAGATGGGTGGTCGAGTAAAGGACGCGCTGGCCGTCCGCCGTGGTGTAGGAGCAGGTGGTACGCCCCTTGCCTGTAGAAATCAACCGGGCGTCGCCCTGGCCGTCGGCGCGCAGGCGGAAGATCTGGTCGCAGGCGTAGGGCGGGTGGGTGGACTGGAGGACCAGGTCGACACCGTCCGGGGTCCAGTAGGCTTCGGCGTTCTCGCCGCCTCGGGTGAGCTGGCGCAGGTCCGCCAGATGGACCTCGCGGGCCTCGATCGAGGGTTGCGGCAAGGGCTTCGGAGCCTCCGCGGCGTGCGCGGCCTCCCCTCCAGACACATTCAAAAAACTGGAAACCAGCAGGGCGGCAGAAAAAAGTGGCAGAATACGCAGGTTCATGGGCTCCCCATTTCTCATCCCGTCTTGGTACGGCACTGAGTGGCCTGCTATTCTGCCTCAAATGGGAGAGCTTCACACCCGTGCGTCCCCGCGCGCGGTTGGCCGTGAAAATGGAATTCCAGGCGCGCCGCATCCGTTGAATAGATGCTCGGCATGATACTTTCATGCGTTGCCCGCCTGTAGCCGGAGCCGCCACGCTGGACCGCGAGGGGCGCCCCGGGCCGCAAGAACCCCAAAGAAGAAGAGTGGAGACGACATGAACGATCAGGACACGCAGGAAAAGACGGAGGACACGAGTCCTCTGGAGAACGCAGAGGATTCCGGCTCGCAGGCGCAGGCGGAGGACGCAGGATCGCCGGTCCAGGCCGCCGAGAGTGCGGAAGAGGCCCGCATTCCGGACCAGACTCCGGAACAGACTCCGGACCAGGAGCCCGAGCCGGCGCCTCTGCAGGCGGAAGATGCCGCCGCGGCGGAATCGGAACCGGAAAAAGCCGCCGCGGAGGCCGCCGCGCCGGACCAGGCACCGGATCAGAAGGCCGAGGACTTCGGCCAGATTCTCGACAAGTTCGAGCAGGAGGCTCCGGCCAAGAAGAGCGGCTCCGCCGCCGGCCAGAAGGTCAGCGGCAGCATCCTCTCCATCGGTGAGGAGTGGATCTTCGTCGACCTCGGCGGCAAGTCCGAAGGCCGGATCGCCGCGGCAGAGCTGCAAGGATGCCGAGGGGAACCTCACGGTCAAGGAAGGCGACACCCTGGAAGCCACCGTCACCGGCACCGACCCCGAGTCCGGCGCCCTGCTGCTCAAGCGCAAGGGCGGTGGCGGCGGCAAGGGGAAGCGGGCTCCCGAGGTGGTCCCCGAGATCCGCCAGGCCTTCGAAAGCGGCCTGCCGGTCGAGGGGCTCGTGACAGGCCTCAACAAGGGCGGCGCCGAGGTGCAGCTCTTCGGCATGCGCGCCTTCTGCCCGCTCTCGCAGCTCGACCTGCGCTACGTCGAGGATCCGCAGAGGTTCGTGGGCCAGAAGCTCCAGTTCAAGGTCAACCGGCTGGAGGAAGGCAACCGCGGCGGCCGCGGCCCCAACATCGTGCTGTCGCGCCGCCAGCTCCTCGAGGAGGAGCAGCAGTCGCGGGCGTCCGAGACGCGCGAGAAGCTCCAGGTGGGAGCCACTCTCACCGGCCGGGTCACCTCGCTCACCACCTACGGCGCCTTCATCGACCTGGGCGGCATCGAGGGCATGCTCCACGTCTCCGAGATCGGCCACAGCCGCACCACCCACCCGCAGGACGTCTTCAAGGTCGGTGACGAGGTCGAGGTCCAGGTCATCAAGATCGAGAAGGGGAAGGACGAGAAGCGCCCCGAGCGCATCTCGCTCTCCCGCCGTGCGCTCGAGCGCGATCCCTGGAACGACGCCGCCTCCCGCTTCTCGGAGGGGACGGAGACCACGGGCCGCGTGATGCGCATGGAGACCTTCGGCGCCTTCATCGAGCTGGCGCCCGGCCTCGAAGGGCTGGTCCACATCAGTGAGATGGGGGCCGGACGGCGCCTGAACCACTCCCGCGAAGCGGTGCAGCAGGGGCAAGAGGTGCAGGTGCGTGTGCTCGGAGTCGACACCGCGCGGCGCCGGATCTCCCTCTCCATGGCTCCGGCCGGAGAGGTGCGGAGCGGCGGCGGCGGCGGTGCAAGTGAGGAGCGGCGTGGTGGTGGCGGCGGCGGCGGCAATGACCGCGGCGGCCGGAACCTCCGTGCCGACTTCTCCCGTGGCGAGCGGACGGGTGGTGGTGGTGGAGACCGGGGCGACCGCCGTGAGCGGGACCGGAACCGTGACGCCGAGGAGTACGCGAGCAGCGCGGCGTCGTCCGGATCGGGCTTCGGCTCGATGGCCGACTTCTTCTCGAAGGCCAAGAAGAGCTGAGCCGGGGGGGGCGCCTCGTCTCGCCCCCCCTCCAGCCTTCCTACTTCTTCTTCAGGGGCCGGGGTGTGACCCGAAGCACGCGCTTGTCGGCGTCGTAGCTCCAGTCACACCCCGCGGCGGCGCAGACCGCCGTCAGGGCCTCGTCGCACGTTTCCAGCGTCATGTCCAGGATGTGCTCCGCCCGGAGAAAAGAGTCACCCCTTTTTGCCCATCTTTTTCAGGGAGGGTGGCTAAACCCCCTTGCTATCTCACCTTCCTGTGGTACCCTCAAAAGGCCGGAATGGCGTATACCTTACATTAGACTTCGCGCCGCAGGCGCATGGGGCCAACACCTGGAATGGATCTTCCGACGACGCCCATGCAGAGAACCACCCGTTCCGCCCGCCCCCGTCTCGCCCTCGCCGCGGCGACCCTCGCGATCGTCTCGACCTCGCTCGCCGTCGTGCCTCTCGTCCGTGCCCAGAGCCTGAAGGGCTCGCGGAGCTCGCTCCTGCGCCAGAACGAGGAGGCCCGGTACCACGACTTCACCTACCTGAAGACCTCGTCCCAGGTGCGTGCATTCGTCAGCCAGGGGCTCCTGGTGCGCCTGCGCGGCAACTCGGACTACCGGCTGGCCTCGGACTACGTCTCCTTCCCCTACGCCCGCCCCGAGGTCAAGCTGTTCATCGAACGCTTGGCCCAGCAGTACCGCGGCGCCTGCGGCGAGCGCCTGTACGTCACCAGCCTCACCCGGCCGCTGACGCGCCAGCCCCCCAACGCCTCGCACCTCTCCGTCCACCCCACCGGCATGGCCATGGACCTGCGCCGCAGCAACCGGTCCTCCTGCCGCCAGTGGCTCGAAGAGACGCTCCTCTATCTCGAAGGACGGGAGGTCGTGGAGGCCACGAGGGAGCAGCACCCGCCGCACTACCACGTGACCCTCTTCCCCAAGCCCTACATGCGCTACCTGGGCGACGACGCCCCCAGCAGCATCCAGATCGCCAAGTCGTCGGGCAAGTCTTCGGGCAAGGGCACGATCATGATCGCGCGCAGCTCCGGCAAGAAGTACAGAGTCGGGCGGGGCGACACCCTCTGGAGCATCGCCAGAAAGCACGGCGTCAGCGTCATCGCGGTCAAGAAGGCCAACGGCATCCGCTCCAGCCACCTGAAGGCGGGTCAGACGCTGTCGATCCCTGCGCGCTAGGTTTTCTTCGCCACCCGATACGCTTGAATCTTCTGCTGCAGCCCCTTGAGCTGGAACTCGCCCAGGGGCTCGGTGGGGATGGCGCCGCCCAGGAGGAGATGGGTGGCGGGGCCGAGGACGACGTCGTCCGGCTCGGCCACGAAGGCTTCCAGGCGGGCCGCCACGTTTACGGTGTTGCCGAGCACGGTGTAGTCCACGCGCCGGGCGCTGCCGATGTCCCCCACCACCACGGGGCCGCTGTTGAGGGCCACTCTTGCCCGGAAGCCAGGGAGGCCCTCCGCAGCCCGGCGGGCGTTCCAGGCGGTCAGCCCCTCCTGGATCTCGATGGCGGCCCGCACGGCCCTCAAGGCATGGTCCGGCTGGGCCACGGGCGCGCCGAAGAAGGCCATCACGCAGTCGCCGATGAACTTGTCGAGGGTGCCGCCGGCCCGGAAGATGGCCTCCACCGACAGGTCCAGGAAGGCGTCGATCGACTCGGCCACCGCTTCCGGGGGCGCGTTCTCGGCGAAGGCCGTGAAGCCCACGAGGTCGGCGAAGAGCACGGTGGCCTCGGCCGTCTGGAGGCGCCGCATCCCCTCGTCCCCCTGGCGCAGAACCTCCTCGATGACGCCCGGCGAGTGGTAGCGCTCCAGGCGCGTGCGCACCTGCTTCTCGAACTCGGCCTTCTTCGCGTACCGGATGCGCTCGAGCGCCACGGCCACGTAGTTGGCGAGGGTGGTCAGCACGTCGAGGTCGTGCTCGCCGAAGGCGCCGACCTGGAAGGGGGAGTCGACCTGGATGACGCCCAGGATGCGGTCGCCCGACCAAAGGGGGGCACACATGGCCGAGCGGATCTGGTGCATGCGGATGGACTCGCCGCCCGTGAGCCGCTGGTCGGTCTGGGCGTCGAAGGTGATGAGGGCCACCCGCTCACGCATGACCGCCCGCAGCATGGTGCGCGAAACGGGCACCTCCCCCGAGGGACGGAACTGCACGCGGTCCTTGACCCGCAGAATCTCGCAAACGCAGCTCGCCCCCCTCCTCGGCGAGCAGAATGACCCCGCGGTCCACCTGGAAGGCCTCGAACGCCAGGTCGAGCACGCGGGAGAGCACCTCCTCCACCGATTCGATGACGGTGAGCATGCGGGCCAGGCGGGTCAGGAAACCGAACATGCGGCGGACGTACGCCTCGTCGCCGGCTTCCGGGATCGGGGGCGCCGTGGCCTTCTCGCCGCCGAGGCCGTACGCCGCCGCGAACACGGAGAGCGGGCGGATGATGGTGGCGTTGCCGAAGCCTTCCCCGCTCTCGGGCGCTTCTTCCAGGACGGACGTGGCCTTCCTGGGCCGCTCGGGAGGCGGCTCGACGGCCTCGACGCGGATCTCGAAGGCGCCGATCCCCAGGAGGTCGCCCGGCCGCAGGGGCGCCTTCTCGACGGGCGCGCGGTTGACCTCGACGCCGTTGGTGCTCTTCAAGTCGTGGACGATGAGGCCGGTGCCCTCGCGCAGGATCTCGGCATGGTAGCGGGAGACGGAGACGTCTGAGAGCACGACGTCGTTGTCGCCCCCCCGGCCAAGCCGGGTCCGGCCGCCGGCCAGAGGGACGGCGCGTTCCTCGCCGTTGACGGTGTAACGCAAACGCAGCATGGATGGGAAGGCCCTTTCGGGAAGGACCCTTTCAGGGAGGGCCCTTTCAAGGAGGGATGATAGCAGGGGCTCCCCCCGCCTGTGCTACCCTCCGCCACCGTCATGCGTGTCCTCGTCACCGGCCAGAACGGCTACATCGGAAGCCTCATGGTCCCCCTGCTTCAGGCGGCGGGGCACGACGTCGTGGGGCTCGACTCGGACTGGTTCGAGCCCTGCCTGCTCGACGGCCGGCCGGCGGCGCCGGTGCCGGCCATCCACAAGGACCTCCGCGACGTCGAGCAGCGGGACCTGGAAGGGTTCGAGGCCGTAATCCACCTGGCCGGCCTGTCGAACGACCCGCTGGGGAACCTCGACTCGTCGCTGACCTTCGAGATCAACGACGAGGCCTCGGTCCGTTTCGCGCGGCTCGCCAAGCAGGCCGGCGTCGAGCGGTTCCTCTTTTCCTCCTCGTGCAGCACCTACGGCGCGGCGGGGGACGACTTCCTGGACGAGACGGCGGCGTTCAACCCGGTCACCCCCTACGGCGTCTCCAAGGTGCGGCTGGAGGAGCAGCTGGCGGCGATGGCGGATGACACCTTCAGCCCCACCTACCTCCGGAACGCCACGGCCTACGGGGTCTCCCCCCGGCTGCGGGTGGACCTGGTGCTCAACAACCTGGTGGGTTATGCGGTGACCACGGGGCGCATCCACATGCTCTCCGACGGCACGCCCTGGCGGCCGATCGTCCACATTGAGGACATCAGCCGGGCCTTCCTCGCCGTGCTGGAGGCTCCCCGCGAGACGGTGCACGATCAGGCGTTCAACGTCGGCCGCACGGCGGAGAACTACCGCATCCGCGAGCTGGCGGAGATCGTGGCCGAGACGGTGCCGGGGTGCGAGATCACCTACGCCGAAGGCGCGGGCCCGGACCTGCGCTGCTACCGCGTGGACTGCGCCAAGATCGAGCGCCTCCTCCCCGCCTACCAGCCGCAATGGGACGCCCGCCGCGGCGCCCGCGAGCTCCACCAGGCCTACCTGGAAGCCGGCCTGACCGCGGAGCAGTTCCAGGGCGCCCGCTTCATCCGCCTGAAGCGGATCCAGCAGCTCCAGGGCGAGGGGCGGCTGGATTCGTCGCTCCGCTGGCAGGCCGTGACTCCGGCGTAGGCCCTCACCCCCAGCCCCTCTCCCAGCCCTCCTCCCACCCTGCCGGGGAGAGGGGAGCCGTAAGGAGAGCGCTTTATTTCCCCCTCTCCCTGGCGGGAAGGGTGGAGGGCCGGGAGAGGGGGCCAGGGGGTGAGGGTTCGATAACCCGGATCACCCACGTTCCCTTCCGGTTGCTGACCGCAGTCTCCTCGCTTGCGGTATAGGCCTCCAGGAGGCGCCGGACGATGACGTCGGCCCGGCGCGAACGGAAGGTGGAAACGACGAAGACTCCCCCCTCCGCAAGGAAGCTCTCGTAGCGGCGCACCGTGCCCACCGGGTCCTGAAAGTAGTAGACGCACTCGTTGAAAATGATGACGTCCCATCGGGCGTCCCAACACCCAGGCGGTGCATACGTCTCGGCGTCGGCCGCACTGAAGGCCGTCTTGCCGTCCGCCCGGCCGGCTGCCTGCCGGATGGCGGCTTCGGAGAGGTCCACCCCCAGATAGCGGGAGTAGCCGAAGGGGCGCAGATGATCCGCCAGCAAGCCCTCCCCGCTCCCCACGTCGAGCACCGAGCCCCCGGGCTTCAGGTGATGGACGTAGCCCGCGATGACGCTGTAGCGGGCCACCTCGTCGAACCGGCGCATGAGCTCCCAGTGCCCCTTCTCGTACTGCTCCTCCCAGACCGCCTTCTCCGCGGGCGCGTCGCCCCGGCCGGTCGCCCGCTCCCAGGCGTGGACGCGCTCGGCCAGCTTCGCGGAAAACGGAAAGCGGCGGCCAAAAAGGAGCTTGTAATAGAGGATGTACATGGGCTTGAAAGCCCTGCGGGCCCAGCGGTTGCCGTTCGTCGCCATCGCGTCGCGCATCCTAACCCAGCTTGCCTTCCTTCCCTTCCCGGCGGTAACATACGGAAGTTTCAATTTGTTCGATCAGTCTTTTGCTCAATAGGGGCCTGTGAAGGAGACGTTCGCATGAGCAGACCGCTCGCCGCCTGTCTCGTGTTCTCCCTGCTGGGAGCCGGCGCCGCGTCGGCCGGCACGGTCTACGTCCCCGTCCCCGACCCGGTCAGCACGGGGAGCTCCCACGTGATGCAGGTCTGGGTCAGCAACACCGGAACGGTCCAGCGCCCCTACTCGACCACCCTCCTCGAAGCGGAGACCGACGGCACCAAGAGGCCCTCCTCGAAGCCCCCGGAGGTCGGCGTGGCGGCGGGCCGTACCGTCCTCCTCACCGGCCTGGGAGCCCAGGGCAAGGTGCGGCTCCTGGAGCTCAACGCCAATTCCCAGTTGACCGTCGAGGCCCGGGTCGTCAACACTCCCTCGAACAACCCGCCGACGGTGAGCCCGGTGCCGGTGATTTCTTCGGAAAACCTGCTGGCCGCGGGCAAGACGGCCGTCCTCCAGGGCCTGGCGAGGAGCGACACCAACGGCACCGTCACGAGCCTGGGCGTGGTCAACCTCTCCCACCAGGCCACGCAGTGCGAGATCAGGCTCTTCCGGGCGGACGGCTCCCAGATCGGTGCCGCGGCCACCCTGTCGTTCAGCCCGCTGTCGGTCCGCTCCTTCCCCGACGCGTTCGGCCTGCTCAACGCCTTCCAGGTGGCGGACGCGCGCATTCAGGTCTCCTGCGGCCAGCCGTTCTACGCCTTCGCCACCCTCCTCACGCCGGCCAACGGCCAGCTGATGTTCGTCACCCCCGCGGCCTCGGGCGAATCGACCCTCACGGCCCCGGGCGACAGCGCGCCGCCGCCGGCCGGCGGCTCGAACGTCTTCTCCGTGGCCGGCACGTTCCACACGGCGACCACGGCGAACCCCAAGAAGACCTACACGATCACCCTCGCCGAGGCGCTGTCGCTCAGGCGGCTGGTGCTCGACATGGATTTCACCGTCGGCCCCTGGAACCGGTCCAAGATCCCCGGCAACCATGCCCTCGTCTGGCTCTACCGCGACAAGTTCCGCGGCAACACCATCGCCAACGTCAACGCCTTCAGCCCCACCAAGTCTTCGCTCAAGGCCGCCCAGAACATCAACCTCGGGCCCCAGGAAGGCACCCAGGACGAAGGCGGCGTCGCCTGGCAGCAGGGGAAGCGTTATCACCTGCGCTACACCTATGACGCCGCCGTCAACACCATCACGGTCGTGCTCTCCTCCGGCGGCGCCACGATCAAGACCCTGAGCTTCCCCGGCACGGCCCCGAACGGCGTCCTCTCCATCCCCGCCAAGGGGCTGACGGTGGAGTTCGGGCACTATGCGGGGCAGGAAGGCCCGGAGGTGGCGAGCTACGGCTGGAGCTATTCGGATCTCAGGATCGAGATGACGCCGTACTGAGGCCGTACTAAGGCGCTGCCGAAGACTCCGAGAAGAACGCCCGGAAGGGCTTCCAGTACCGCGCGGCCAGCCCTCCCGCCGCCAGAGCCGCGGCGGCGACGGAGACGGCGAAACGGGGCCAGGACGCCGCGGGAGTCAACCAAACCGCGAGGGCGAAGAGGGGCAGGGGGATCAGGTAGAGCTGCGCCAGGTCCGCCAGCAGCCCCTTGAAGCGTGGCCCGAAGACACGGGCCACCTCCCAGGCCATCACCAGGTTCCCGACCAGAAGGTAGTTGGCCGCGCCCATCCCCGGAGCGCCCCAGCGCTGGGTGAACCAGACCCCGAAGCCCACGAGCGAGACGAGGTTCAGCAGCTCGATCAGGAACCACTCCCGGTCCCGGTGCTCGGCCTTCAACATCTCGCCGCCCAGAATGGTGAACTGGTCGAAGAAGGGGATGAAGGCGATGGCCTTCAGGATCGGCACGGCGCCTTCCCACCCCGGGCCGAACATGATGCGGATCACCTTCTCGGCGTTGAAGAACAGGAAGTAGCTGGCCACCACCTGGCAGCCCAGGAGCTGAATGGTGCTCAACCGGAAGAATTCGAGGAACCGGGGCCGGTCGTTCAGGTACTCGACGAGCGTGGGGAACAAAGCCCGAGGATAGACGAAGCTGGCCACCAGGAAGACGAGCCCGTAGGTGCGGGCGTAGAGGCCGACGCTCGTGGTGTCGCGGAAGCCCTCAATGATGAAGGCGTCGATGTAGGTGACGAGCTGCAGGCTGATCCAGATGAGGAACAGGAAGAAGCTCCGGCGGAGGAGGTCCGGCAGGAGCGCGGGCTCGATCTTGAGGGGAACCTTCCCCCACGCCTTCCCCCAGGAGTAGGCGGCCAGGAGCGCGGCCCCGGCAAGGTCGCCGATCACCAGGCTCCAGTACCCCCAGCCGAGCCAGGCGAGCCCCACGGCCACGACCGTGATGACGAAGCCCCGCCAGATCTCGGGCGCCACGAGGCTGCCGATCGTCAGCTCCCGCTCGAAGAAGGCTCGCGGCACCACCGCCAGGCCGTCCAGCAGCACCCAGAGGGCGAAGACTTTGAGGACGAGCGGCAGCTCCGGCGTGAGGTGGCCGAAGACCGGGGCCAGCGCGATGAGAAAGAGCGTGATCGCCGCGCCCGAAACCACCGTGAACGCCAGGACCGTCCCATACGGGCGGCGCGGGTCGCGCACCAGGTGATACGGCAGGCCGAGGTCGCGGATCGCCGAGGCCACGGTCACGATCCGCAGGGCGAGCTCGTAGACGCCATGCCCTTCGGGGAGGATGAGGCGGGCCAGCACCAGCTTGGCCCCGAAGGAGATGCCGAAGCGGGCCAATTGGATGGCGTACGACGCGAACGTCGAGCGCAGGATGCGCTGCTCGGTGGAGTGCGCCGTGGCAGGCCCTTGCCCCATCGACCTCACCCTCCGGCTCCCTCTCCTGAAGGAGAGGGAGAGACCCGCAAGACAACTCTCTTCAAGCCCCTCTCCTTCAGGAGAGGGGTTGGGGTGAGGTCGGCGCGGCGGAAACGTCCGCCTTTCAGAGCAGGTTCGCCCATCGCGCCCACCGCTCGGTCAGGTCCATGCCGGTCTCGAGGTCGAAGGCCGGCCGGTAGCCCAGGAGCCGTCTCGCTTTGTCGATGCGGACCCGGGTGCGGGGGCGGAAGAAGCCGATCATCTTGGGATCCAGGGGGTGGATGGGCAGCTCGCCCTCCGCCGAGGCCGAACGCACCCCGCGGCCGGCGGCCAAGCGGCTCTTGATCTTCTGCTGCCAGCTCTCGGGAAGCACCGTGCTCGCCAGCTCCCGCAGCCAGACGCCCTCCCGCGTCCGCTCCAGGCGCTCGCGAATGCGTTGCTCCCCTTTGACGATCCGCAGGCCCTCGCCGACCAGGCGCGGCCGGGCGCGCCGCCACGCCTTCCAGTAGTCCAGCGCCTCGGCCTCGGTCATGTCCACGGTGCGGGGCTCGCCGCCCAGCATCCGCTCGAAGCAGCCGAACATCTCCTTCCAGGTCGCCGGCTCCTCGCTGGAGACCAGGAACGCCTGCCCCACCGCCTCGTCCTTGACCGCGGCGAGCAGCATGGCGCTCACCAGGTCGTCCACGTAGACGTGGTTCCCCAAGCCGCCGCCGCCGTTGACGAGGATCTGCCGCCCGCTCCGCAGAGACTTGAGCACGGTCTCGGTCCACACCCCGCCCCAGGGGCCATAGACCGCCGTGGGCTGGAGCACGGTCACCGGCAAGCCCGAGGCGAGGGCGATCCGCTCCGCCTCCAGCTTGCTGTCCGAATAAGGGTTGCCGAAGCGCTTGCGCGGGGCGGTCTCGTCGAGGTCTCCGTCCTCCGTCTGGCCGTAGACCATGAGCGTGCTGAGATACACAATCCTCTTCGCGCCCGCCGCCTGGGCCGCCGCGAGCACCCGGCGTGTGCCTTCCGTGTTCACCCAGGCCCGGTGTTTCTGGCTGCCGGAGGTGCCGTAGGCGCAGTGGAACACCACGTCGCACCCCTGCATGGCGGCCTCCAGGTCTGAGGGGCTGGTGACGTCGCCCCGCACCACGGTCACGGGAAACCGGGCGAGGCGGGCCGCGCCGGCCAGGTTGCGCACCAGGGCGCGCACCTCGGCTCCGTGCTCCAGGACCAGACGCTCCGCCAGCCGGCCGCCGATGAAGCCGGTGGCGCCCGTCACCAGCGCCCGGCGCCCGGCGAGGGCGCCCTCGATCGAGGCGAGGCTCACGACACCTGCTCCTTGCGCACGGGCACCACCGACCAGGGAAGCTCCAGAGGCTTGCGGCGCCCATAGCAGGCCTCGATCAGCTCCAGCGACCGGCGCCCCTCGCGGCCCGGGACGAAGGGCTCGCGCCGCTTGCGGATGGCCTCCGCGAAGTCGTCGATCTGGCGCACGAAGACGTCCGTGAAGTCGAGCCCGCCCCTTTTCCCGGGCAGGTCCGGCCGGGCATGGCCGGCGAGGGAAACCGCGCGGTCCGCGATCGAGAGGCGGATCTCGGGGTCCGGGTCCCAGACCCCCACCTCCAGCGTCGCCCGCGTCCCTTCGAACACGCAGGTGTTGGCGAGGTTGCGCGTGCGGCTGATCTCGACCGTGCCGGAGACGCCGGAGCGCATCCTGAGGTCCATCTCGCAGTCCGATTCAATACCGCCCATGGCGTCGTCCCGGTACTCGACCTCCGCCCAGTCGCCCAGCCACCAGAGCAGCAGGTCGAGCACGTGGACGCCGAAGTCCGCCAGAACGCCGCCGCCGGCCATCTCCTTCTTGAGCAAAAAGTCGGTGGCGAACGGCCAGCGGGGGATCACCCCCTGGTGCATCTCGAACCGGCGGATCTCGCCCAGCAGGCCGTCTTTCAGCCCATCCTTAAGGAGATTGCGGACCAGGAGCGAGGAATCGAAGAAGCGGAAGTCGAGCCCCACGGCCAGCACGGCCCGGCCGTCCCCAGCCGCCGCGATCATCTCGTCGCACTCGCGGACGTTCATCGCCATGGGTTTCTCGACCAGCACATGGACGCCCCGCCGCAGCAGCTCGACGGACACCGGGGCATGGAGGTGGTTCGGCAGGGCCACGACGGCGGCGTCCACCTTCCCCGGGAGCCCTTTGACGTCGGTGGCCACCTCGGGGACTCCAAAGCGCTCCGCGAGGGATTTGGCGCGGCCCGCGTCCGCATCCACCAGCACCGTCGCCTCCACCTGTTCGGAGGCGGCAATGGCCGGCAGGTGGTGGATCGTGGCCACGGCGCCACAGCCGACGACGGCAAGGCGGAGCTTGGGAGGATTCGGTTTCACCATGAAGAGGCTCGGGTACACCGGAGCGGCGGCGTATGTTACCAGAGCCCTTTCCAGGCTCTCGCCAGATTCCGTACGGAGGTGGGTCTCGCGCGAAGGGAGGGCAGCCGTTGCCCTCGTGAGGGCAACAATGGCCCCCTTGAGGGCAATGATTGCCCTCACAAGGGATCACGCTGCCCTCACAAGGGATCACGCTGCCCTCAAAAGGGCAGTCATTGCCCCGGCAAGGGCAGCCGTTGCCCTTATGGGGGCAATCATTGCCCTCATCAGGGATCACACTGCCCCCATGAGGGCAATCACGGCCCTCTTCAGGGAGATGGCTGCCCCCATGAGGGCAATCTCTGCCCTCGGTTCAAGGACGGATTCGCGCGTGCTCGCTCATCGCCGCCGCCAGCTCAGAGGGCGTGCCGACATCGCGGTAGGAGCCCTCGGGGAACTCGACTCCCTCGACGTGCAGCCCGGCCTCGACCGCTCCCCGGACCACGGTGCCGATCTGGAATTCCCCCTCCCCTGCCGGAGTCTTCTGGACGGCTTCGTGGAGGAAGTGCGTGAACGCCGGCCCCCAGACGGCGATCAGCCAGTTGAAACGGAGCACCGTGCTCTCCGGCCGCACCTCGACGCGCACCACTCTGCCGTCAGGCCCCAGCTCCACCATGTCCGTCGTCCGGAATCGCTCCGTGGGGAACAGCCCGAGCACCAGATCCGCCGCCGTGGCCGCCTGCCGCTCGACGAGCCGGGCATAGGCGTCGATCGGCTGGAAGATCACGTCCGGGAATCCCAGGGCCACGACCGCGCCTTCGACGAACGGAAACGCCCGGTCGAGCGTCTCCGGGACGCTTCGGGATCCTGGGATGGTGAGGTAGGCGAGCGACAGGTCCGCGATCTCCCCGGTGCCGAAGTACCGAGGCACGTCCACCTTGGATTCATGAAGCACCATGAAGGCCTTGCGGATTCCCCCGGCCCGGAACCGCTCCAGCAGATAGTGTCCCGCCACCTTTGGAGCCGGTCCCCGAGGCGTCTCCCGGAAGCCGATGGGAAGAAGCTCTTTGCTACAGGGAAGGGGGCCGAGGCGCTCCGCGCGGCCGGCGGCGGGGATGAGGCCGAGGAGGGGAGAAGAAGGCATGGTTATTCAAGCCCAAACCGAGCCCGCAACTCCTCCACGCTCCAGGTACGCCCCGCGTCCACATCTTCGAGACCTGCTTCGATCTGTTCCCGGAGATAAAATTTGTAAACCACTGGATCTTCAGGACTGCTGTCCGGCGATTCCTCGCGCACCAGGATTCCACGCTGGCCTTCCTTCAATCCCGGATCCTGAAGAGGCCTGAATACGCCATTCTCGAAGATTGCTTCGAAGACTCGAATCGTCACCGTCTCCACAAACACCTCCGTTTCCGTTGGAGATCCTACTATGGTCCAATCATGCAGCCCGGATAAGATCCCGCCCCATGACCGCCCCTAACCAGTGCTACCAGTACCTCACCCGCAAGGAGGCCGACATGGCCTTCAAACGGCGGGCGTGGACGATTTTCGAGTGGCTGGGGGGGACGGATGGCCGGACGATCCTCGATTGCGGGTGCGGACGTGGGTTCTACCTCAAGATGCTCCGGCACCTGGGGAGCGCGCGGCTGTTCGGGATCGACCTGGAGCTGCCCTATCTGAGGAAGGCGCGGCGGAACACGGCGGATCTACCAGACGTCCTGATCGCCAACGCCTCGATCTACGAGCTTCCCTATCCCGATGAGCATTTCGACGCCGTCATCCTCTCGGAGATCCTGGAGCACGTGGACCGTGACGTGGACGCCCTCCGCGAGGTCCGCCGGGTGCTCAAGCCCGGAGGCATGGCCCTCATCACCGTCCCCCACACCGAATACCCCTTCTGGTGGGACCCGATCAACAAGACGCTCGAGACGCTGTTCGGAACCCACATCGGCCGCGGCCCTCTCGCCGGGATCTGGGCCTTCCACGTCCGCCTCTATACGCCGGAGCAGCTGCGGACCGCCGTGCTCGAGGCCGGCTTCCAGGTCGAAGAGGAGCGCTCCCAGACCCACCACGCCTTCCCCTTCGTCCACAACCTCCTCTACGGCCTGGGCAAGCCGCTTCTCGAATCCGGACTCTTTGGCCGTGGCCTCGCCGACGTGGCGGACCGAGGCGGCTTCGACCGGGACGCCGGGAGCCCCCGTCACCCGGTCAACCTGGGTTTGAAGATGCTGAACTGGATGGACCGGAAGAACGCGATGAATGAGCCGCGAGGACGGTCGACGGTCAATCTGTGCTTGAAGGCGCGGAAGGGTTAAGGGAGGGCAGAGGATCGCCCTCGTCCGCCCGCGCCGCGTGCCGCGCGAACAGCTCCTCGTACCGCGACACCGTCTCCTCCACCGCGAAATGCCGCTCGATCTCCGCGGCCGGCCGGACGTAGCGGTCCCGGTTGGCGAGGATCTCCACGATGGCCTCGCCCAGGGCCTGCCAGTCGTTCCGGGGCACGATCTTGCCCATGCCGGTGACCTGCACCGGGACGCGGCCGCCGGGGGTGTCGGTCATCACCACCGGGGTGCCGCAGAGCATGGCTTCGACCTGGACGAGGGCGAAGCACTCGGTGTCGCTCGGCAGGGCGAGAACGTCGCAGGCGGCGTAGAAGTCCGCCATGTCCTGGGGTGAGGGGACGATGCCCAGGAAGACGAGCTGGTCCTGATAGCGCTCCACCAACGCCTTGTGCCGGGGCCAGTAGGACTCGTAGGGAATCTGGTGCTGGCCCGCGAAGACGACCCGCGCCGTGGGGAAGGTGCGGTTGACCACCTCCAGCGACTGAATCAGCAGGTCCGGCCGCTTCTCCTCGACGAAACGGCCGGCGAAGCCAATGACTGGCCCGCCGTTCAGGGACCAGGCTCGGCGCAGCTCGCGGACCCGCTCGGGGTCCGGCTTCGGCACGTCGATGAAGGGAGGGATCACCTCGACTCTCTCCAGATACGGCTGGAGGTAGTAGGAATGGCGGGCGTAGTCCTCGGTATGGCAGACGAAGGCCGGCGCCGCGCTCGCCATGAAGCGGTAGAAGCCGAACATGGCGCCGGTGATCAGCCGGTTGACCAGCCCCGTGGGCAGCACCAGGTCGCCGTGATGGGTGACCACGATCCGCCGGCCCGTCATGCGCGCGGCGAGGCCGACGAGGGCTGTCTCGAGCATGGGCGTGTGGACGCTCACCACGTCGTGCTCACGGATCAGACGGAAGAGCGCTCGGGGATAGCCGGGCAGCACCATGCCGCGGCTGATGGCGACCGGCAGAGGCCAGAGGCGGACGACGCGGACACCGTTCTCGACGGATTCTCCCAGAGGGGTCTCCGGCGAGTGCCGGGCGCAGAGGACGGTGACCTGGTGCCCGCGGGCCGCCAGGCGCTCGGCGAGCTGTTGGACGTAAAGGGTCAGCCCGGTGCGGTGCGGCAGGTAGTAGAGCAGGCAGATCAGGATCTTCAGCTTGCCGTCTCGATCGCTCTGCATGGTGAAAAGCCTGCCGCCGGAGGGAAGGGCGAAATGCTATCACCCGCGAGAATGGAGCGGCAAGGTGCTAGGCTTCGCCGCCGTGCGGAAGGTCTAGTACCATCCCCCCGTCTGCGTCCGAATCCTCCCGAAAACGAAAAACCATGGCCCGCTATGACCCCACCCGCTCGTCGAGGCGCCTGATTGGCTGGCTGCTGATCGCGCTCGTCACGGCGAGCTTCGCCCTGCGGACGTGGGACGCGAGCCAGGGCCTGAACGCCAGCCGCTACTTCGACGAGCGGTTTACTCTCAAGAACATCACGTCGCTCTTGAAGAACGGCGACTACCGGCCCCGGCATGCCTTCTACCTCAGCCTCTCCTACCTGCCTCAGGCGGGGGTGCTGGCGGTGAGCCAGGGGTTGTACAAGGCGACGCGGTACCCGCCGTTTTCGATCTACGGCGACACCACGGACGGCTACTCGCCCACGGCGTACTGGCTGTGCCGCATGGTGAACGTGTTCTACGGCACTTTGAGCCTGCTGCTTCTCTTTCTCATCGGCCGGCGGATCTGGTCGCCGGAGGTGGGGCTGCTGGCGGCGGCCATCCTGGCGGCGTTCCCCCGGCACGTGCTGAGCTCGGTCGAGTTCAAGCCGGACATCCTGGTCATCCTGCTGGTGACGTTGACGTTTTACTGGACGCTCGGCGCCGCCTTCCGGCCCACTCTCGCGCGCTACCTCCTCGTGGGGTTCGGCGTGGGGCTCGCCGTCTCCACCAAGTACACGGGAATCGCGGGGTCGATCCCCATCGCGGCCGCCGCGCTGGTCAATACCGGCGGGGGCCGGCGGGACCGCCGCCAATTGACCCCCAACAGGCAATGGGTCTGGCTGATCGCGGCGGGTGGGGCCTCGGTCGCCACCTTCGTGGCGCTCAACCCCTATCTGAGCGTGGTCTTCAAGTTCATCCCCAAGCTGGTCAACGGCTACGCGGCCAAGGGGGTCGAGGAGGAGAGCAACCACTGGGTGGTCTTCGAGCGGCAAGTGGAGTTCCTCGTCGAGCACCACGGCCCGGTCGTGGCGGCGTTCGTGGCCCTGGGCGTTCTCGGGCTGCTCTGGCGGATCTGGAAGCCCGCGCCCGAAGACTCTCCGGACCGGCAGCTGGGATCGATCCTGGTGCTGAGCCTGCTGCTGGGGTACTCGGTCGTTCACGCTCTCGGGATGACCCTGTTCCGGGGACAGAACTACCTGCCGGTCGTGCCGTTCTCTTCGCTCGCCGCCGCCTGGGCCCTGGTGGAGATCTGGCGGCTTCTGACGCGGCGGGTGAGCAGTCTCGCCTGGGCGCCGGCGGCGGCCGTGGCCCTGACCGGTGTGATCTTGGCGCTCCTCGCCCAGCAGTGGCACATCGTCTACCACCGGGTGGTGCCCACGGCGTTCCAGGTGGTCAACCGCGTCCTGCTCGGCAGCCTGGAGCCGTTCGGGCTCCGGCACGTGGTGTATGAGAAGGGAATGGGCGCCTTCCAGATGGGCGGCAGGCCCCGCCGGCCGCTGCTCACCCGGGTGGACCGCCTGTTGGCGCTCGACCGTGCCTTCCTGAACCGGGCGGACGTGGAGGTGTTTCCCCAAAGGCGGATCGACGGGCCGGACGGCGCCTTCTATCAGGCGCGCATCGACCGGGTGCCCAGGTCCCAGGTGACGATCCTCGGCCACCAGCCGTTCGAGAGCCGCGGCGAGCCCGTGGTGGTGGTGCGTCACCTCTGGGAACAGGACGGCGCCCCTACGGAGCTGCGGGTCCGCCGGCCGGACGGCGCGCCCTATCTGGTGAGCCGCCTGCCGGATGGATTGGCCAAGCCGGGCGACACGGTCTCTCTGGTGCTCTGGGTACCCCGCGAGTCCGCCGGCCGGGAGGTTCGTGAGCTGCGGCTGGATCCCGGCGGGCGCGCGGTGCCGGTGCTCGACACGGGGCGGCGGCTCAACCGGTTCTTCCGCATGAGCCCGCGCTTCGAGATCACCGGCCAGGAGATCCGGGTGCGCATCCCGGCGCAGCCCACGGACCGCCCCCGGGCCTTCGGAATGGAAGTCCACCGGTGGCGGCCGACGCCTTCCGCGGCCCCGGCATCGGCACCGGCGGTGCCTTGAAAATCCGGCCGGCTTCTACGGGGCTGCTCGGCGGCAGTGCCCTGCTCCTTTTCACGCTCAACCTGGCCAACGCGCTGCACTTCGTATTCCACATTGCCATGGCGCGGATGCTGGGGCCGGCCGGTTACGGGGCCTTGGCGGCGCTGCTGGCCATTCTCTACGTGCTGAACGTCTTCGCCGAGTCGGCCCAGACCGTCATCGCCCGCTACGCCTCGGCGGAGCCCGCCCCTGGGCGGCTTCACGACCTGTTGCGCCGGGCGCTGCGCAAGGGCGGCAAGGCCACGCTGGGGATGCTTCTCCTGTATCTCGTGGCGGCGGTGCCTCTCGGACGGTGGCTGCGCATCCCTTATCCCTTGATGGCCCTGTTTGCCTTGTCGCTGGTGGGCGTGGGCCTGCTGCCCATTCACCGCGGCGCCCTCCAGGGGCGCAAGCGCTTCGCCGCGCTGGGCCTGAACATGATCTGGGAGGTCGTGGCGAAGCTGGGCTTAGGGGTCGGGCTGGTCTGGATCGGCGCCCGGGAGTACGGCGCCGTGGCAGGCGTGAGCCTGGGCCTCTGCGTGGCCTTTGCCGTCTCCTACCTACCCCTGCGGGACGTCTACGGCACCCCCGCGGAGCCGGCCACCCTGCCGGGCGTCTACCACTACAGCGTGCCCGTGTTCGTGGTGACGGCGACCGTGATGGGGTTCTACAGCCTGGACGTGCTGCTCGCCCGGGCCTTCTTCCCGGACGCGGCGGCCGGCGGCTACGCCGTGGCCTCGTTCCTGGGCAAGTCGATCCTCCTGGGCACGGCGCCGGTCACCAAGGCCATGTTTCCCCTCTCGACCGAGGCCGCCGCGCGAGGAGAAGGCGGGGGTAAGCGTGTCCTCGCCGGCACCCTCGGCATCCTGGCCCTCTGCGTGGCCCCGGTCCTCGCGGCCTTCGCCCTCATTCCGGAGCTGCTGGTGCGAACGGTGGGAGGAGCGGTCTACCAGGACGCGGCTGGTTTGGTGTTACCCCTGGGGATCGCCATGACCCTCATGTCCTTCAGCAACGCCCTATTGCTCTACCGGCTGTCCACGGGTTCGCTCCGTTCCTACGCGTTCCTGCCCGTACTGATTGCCCTGGAAGCTGGAGCGTTGGCCCTCTTCCACGGCTCGCTGGTGGAATTCGCCTGGACGGTGGCGGTGATGAACGGGGTGTTCCTGGCGGTGGTCGGAGCCCTCACCTCCCCGGCCCTCCTCTCCCAGCCCTCCCTCCACCCTGCCGGGGAGAGGAGGGAGAACGTCAAAATCATACCCTGAAGCCCCCTCTCTCCCCGGAGGTTGGGTGGAGGGCCGGGAGAGAGGGGGTTGGGGGAGTGAGGGGCTAGTTCCCGCCCGCGATATACCCCAGAGCCTTCAGCTCCTCCAACTGCTGCGGAGTGAGCTTGGGCTGCTGGCCCGTGGCGCTGCCGGGCGCCACCTCGGCGCCGTTGGCGGCGGTCCATGCGTTCTTGAGCTGGCGGGTCATGCGGTCGAGCCGCGCGGGGTCGCTCACGCTCTCGCTGCCTTCCCCGGTCCAGCGCCAGAGGCTGAGCTGGGGCTTCTGAGCGCGCAAGCCGGTCAGGGGGAGCGCCGTGGCGAACGCCTTCTCCAGGCGGTCGAAGACGGCCTTGGCCGGCTCCGCGAGCGGCGGCTCGGGCGTGCCGCCAAGACCCTCGAAGCGGGCTCGGTAGTAGTTTGGCTCGGAGGGCGCGAAGCGGCTTTCCCAGAGGAGCTGGACGTCGCCGTCCACCAGCGAGAAGCGGTTGACGCCGTCGCCCGAGTACAGCTCGGAAAGAGCCCCCTTGCCGTAGGGATGGAAGAAGCTGGGCGCCGCGCCCGGCGCGGGCGTGCCCCCGGCGGCTTCGATCAGGGTCGCGCCCACCCGCACCGTGGCGGGGTGCCCGCCCACGGGGAGCTCCAGCTTGCGGCCGAAGCCCGCCGGCAGCTTGATCACCAGTGGCACCTCGATCAGCTTGCGGCCGAGGTTGCCGCCGTGGGCGATCTGGCCGTACTCCCCCATCTCCTCGCCATGGTCCGAGGTGACCACGAGAAGCGTCTGGTCCCACTGGCCGCTCTTCTTGAGCGACTCCAGCATGCGGCCGAGCATCTGGTCCGCCCAGGCGGCGTTCAGGTGGTACAGGGCGCGGATCACCCGCTGCTCCTTGGGCGTGGGGTCCACCGCCGGATCGAAGTAGGGCTCGAGATCGATGGGCCGCACCTGCTTCGGCAGATCAGCCGGCGCGCCGTCCAGCCGGCCGAGCAGCGGATCGCGGCGAACGTAGGGGGCATGGGGAGGCAGGATGTGGATCCAGACGAATTCCTGCCCGCCCTTGAGATCCGCCAGATACCCCTCGGCCCGCTTCCCCTCCCGCAGGTAGCGGAAGGTGTCGAACCCCTGGGAGTAGCCGTACTCGGCCTGCAGCCAGTGGTTGGACCGGAAGCCGGCCGTGCGGTAGCCTGCCGCCTTGAGCGCCTCGGGCAGGGTGACGAACCGGGCGTCCAGCACGGCCCGTCCACTCCCCCAGTTGCCTGCCCGCCAGGGCTGATAGCCGGTGAACAGGGCCGCCATGGAAGGCACCGTCCAGCTCGACGGCGTAATCGCACGCCCGGCCCACGTCGCCTCCTTGGCCAGGCCGGAGAGGGCCGGCATCACCCGCGGCGGCCCGCCCAGGGCTCCCACGGTGTCGGCCCGCAGGGCATCGATCGTGATGAGCACGATGGGTCCGTGGTGAACGGGCACGGGGGGCTCGCGGCGGCAGCCGGCGAGGGCCAGAACGAGCGCGGCGAAAACGAGCGGGCGGTAGGGTGTTCCTCGGTGCAAGACGGTCTCCAATCCGGCGTCGGCGCCGGATGCGGTAGGATACTCCACGTGCGAGGATCGTCCCTTCGCCCGATTTCAGGGCTCGTTTGTCTCCTTCTCCTGTACGGAGCTGCCGCCCTTTCCGCCCAGGAGACCCTCCAGGTGTTGCGGGAGGGTGAGACGCTGGCGCTCGTGCCGGCCGAGAGCTCGGCCCGTCTGGAGCTGCCCGGTGGACGCTCACTGAATCTCGATCTCCCCGACCGGACCGATCTCTCCACCCTCGCGGCGCTCGGCACCGGCTCCAACTGGGCCGTGGCAGGCAGTGCCCCCAGCGCCCTGGGCGGCAGGAACCTGGTCCTCTTCCGCGGCGACGGCAAGCGCGCGAATCCCCTGGCGGCGCCCCCGTCGCAAGAAGCCGCCATCCGCCAGAGCCCCGTGCTCCTGGTGGAAGGCGGCCGGCTCGCCGGCATGGCCTGGCTGGAAGGGGACGACCCGCGCTCCCTCTCCGTGCGCGCCGCCGCCTGGACGGGGAGCGGCTGGGGGACCATCCAGCAGGTCTCCTTCCCGGGACCGGGCAGCCAGCTCGCCTTGACCGGCACCGTGCTGGCCGACGGCTCCTGGCTCCTCGCCTGGAGCGCCTTCGACGGCACGGCGGACGAAATCGTCTGGAGCCGCAGGCTGGGCGAGACCTGGCTCCCCGTCTCCCGCCTCTCCCAGGCCAACGCCGTGCCCGACATCACCCCCGCCCTCACGGCCCTCCCCGCCGGCGGGGCGCTGATCGCCTGGAGCCGCTACGACGGCCAGGGCTACCGGCTGCGCATGGCCACGTTCGAAGGCGGAGAATGGAAGGGCGAGCACGACGCCGCGCCGTCCGGCTCCCTCTATCCCACGTTCCTGGGCACCCGGCTCCTCTACATGGACGCCGTGCCCCGCGCCTGGACCGTTCTCGACCTCGACCGGACCGGCAAGGTCATGGCCCGGGCCACCCTCCCCTCCGCCCTCGGCCGGCCCGTGCTCGCTTTTTCAGGCGGCGCGGTCCGGATGCGCTGGCCCAACGAGAAACGGCAGGCCGCGGCCCGCCTGGAAAAGGTTCAGTGAGCCCGCGCCGCCTCGCCTCCGCGCTCCTGATCCTCGGGGTCCTGCCGTCCCTCGCCGCCGCGCAGACGACGCCCCGGAAGTACCTCGCCTTCGGCGACAGCATCACCCTCGGCGTGGGCGACGACCCGGCCCGCGCCCTCAAGGGCTACACGCCCCGCCTGGAGAACCTCCTCCAGACCGCGGGCGTGAGCGCCACGGTGCTCAATTTCGGCGTCGGCGGCGAGAAGACCTCCGAGGGGATCTCCCGCATCAACGGTGTCCTCGCTCAGGGCACGGCCGGCGACGTCCTGATCCTCATGGAGGGGACGAACGACGTCTCCCAGAGCGTCTCCCTGGAGACCACCATCTTCAACCTGGACGAGATGGCGAGCCGGGCCGAGACCCTGAGCCTCGGGGTGATCCACGCCACCATCATCCCCCGCTACCCCGACGCGCGGCTGGACCCGGAGAACGCGCTCACCGACCAGCTCAACGGCCGCATCCGCAACCTGGCCGGGCTGCGCCAGCGGCGCCTGGCCGACCCCAACGAGGCCTACCGCAACACGCCCAACCTCTTCGCCGGTTTCTACAGCACCGAGAAGCCGGACCCCGTGGGGCACCCCAACGCGGCGGGCTACGACATCCTGGCCCGGGTCTTCTTCAACGTCATCCAGGGGATCGACACCGTCTCCCCCGTTCCCGGCATCGTCAACCCCGTCAAGGGCGCCCGCAACGTGCGGGCCGACACCGCCATCGACGTCGACTTCTGGGACTTCGGCACCGGCATCGACCTCGCGAGCTCCGTCCTGCTGGTCAACGGCCAGCCCGTCCAGTCGGTGCCCGTGGGGAGCTCCGCCGGGCCCACTTCACCTACCAGCCGCCGGCCCCCTTGAGCGGCATCGTCACCATCGGCCTGCGCTCCCGCGACCTCGCCACGACGCCCAACGTCATCGACCGCGAGATCGCCAACTTCGCGGTTCAGGGTGCCGGAGCGCTTCCCGGAGACGTGAATCTAGACGGCCGGGTGGATGGCATGGACCTGATCCGGTTCGGCCGCAGCTTCGGCTCCCAGCGGGGGGACGCCCGCTTCAACGCCAACGCCGACTTCAACGCGGACGGCAGTGTGGACGGCACCGATCTCGCCGTCCTGGCCTCGAACTTCGGCCGGACGACCACTCCAGCGACTTAATTCGCGTACCCGAGGGCCCGCAGCGCCCGCTCGGTCTCGGCGTCCCCTTCCTCGTCGTCCCCCACCGCCCGCGCCTTCCGCATCCAGGTCACGAGATCGCGGCGCAGCCGGCGCACCTCCTCCGGATGCTCGGCGGCGAGGTTGCGGGTCTCCAGCGGATCCTCCACGAGGTTGTAGAGCTCGAACCCCCCCGTGGCCGAATGGGCGGCCCGGGAGCGCTTGCCGCCGGAGTTGAAGACCAGCTTCCAGACCGGTTCCTGGACGCTGTGGTAGAGGTTGGGCCGCCGGCCCGCCTCCGAAAAGGCCTGCCGGAAGACCTCTCCGGATTCGCCGCCCGCAAAAGGGGCCACAGGCTCTTCCCTTCCAGGCCCGGGACCGGCCGGTCCGGAGCGATCAGCTCGCGCAGCGTGGGATAGAGATCCACCAGCTCAACCGGCCGGCCCACCCGCTTCCCCGCCGGCAGGCCGTCCATGAGGAAGAACAGCGGCACGTGGGCTGTGGTGTTGTAAGGGAGCGGCCCGTGCTCGAACCACGAGTTGTGCTCCCCCAGGCTCTCGCCGTGGTCGGCCGTGAAGATGACCAGGCTGTCTTCCAGCAGCCCCAGGCCGCGCATCTCGTCGATCAGGCGCTGGACGTAGTCGTCCGCCACCAGCACGTTCGCGTCGTACTGGGCCACGTAGTACTTGAGGTCCGTGCGGTTGTCGAGCGTGTACCCCTTGACCACCCGGGTCGGCAGGGGGCGGTCCCCTTTCCCGTAGAGATCGTCGTCCAGAAAGACGTTCGAGGTGCCGTCCGGCAGGACGTACGGCGCATGGGGATCCGAATAATGGATCCACGCGAACAGCTTGCCGTCCCCGGCATGCTTGCGCAGCAGTGGAATGGCCAGGTTGTTCACCCGGATCGCGCTCGCCAGGGGCCGGAACGCCTTGGGATCGTCCGGAAAGTCGCCGTCCCCCCAGGTCTGCCGGTACTCGTCGAACCCGGTGTTCCAGCCGAACTGGGCCGCGAGCACCGCGTTCGAATTCACCCCGAAGGTCTGGTACCCCTCCGCCTTGAAGAATTCCGGCAGCGTCAGGTACGGCTCCGGAATCCTCAGGACCGCCTTGTGGGTGAGCCCGGTCGTATGGGGATAGAGACCCGTGAACATCGCCGCGAACGAGCTCCCCGTCTTCGGCCACTGGCTCACCGCACGATCGAAGGTCACCCCCGTCGCCGCCAGCTTGGCGAGGCGGGGCGAGGTTTCCCGCGGATAGCCGTACAGGCTCATGTGATCCGCCCGCAGCGTGTCCACCGTGATCAGGAAGACCCGCCGGGGGGCCTTGATTTCCGCGGCCGGCACCGGACCGCCCTCGCCAGGCTTGTCCCGGCAGCCGGCGGCGAGGATGATGATGGGGAGGATCAGGACCCACGGGATTTTCAGAAGCTTGGACGGCATGGATGGCATTCTTCTCCGGCTGGGGCGGACGGGAGATGCTACTACATGGGGCCGTCCGCTACCGCCGCACCTCCCGGTCCACCCCACGGACGAACAGGTAGAGCCCGAGGCAGGCGAGCAGCAGGACGGCGGAGACGATCGCCGCCGGCAGCACGCCATCGCGGTGGCCGGCGAGGAAGGACTCCAGGGTGGCCGTCAGCAGCCACATCTGGACGATCAGCAGGATGGCGATCAGGGCCAAGGCGCCGTCGATGGCGGTCAGGCCGCGGCGCTGGGGCGCGGAATGCTGGGACATGGCGTCAGGCCCTCCGTTCCTTCTGGAAATCGGTCTGCAGATCGACCCCCATGGCGATCAGCCGGTCGCCCTGGCGCTCGATGACGATCCTCGGCAGCGGCCGCGGCGGCGGTCCCTGGAGCACGCGGCCGTCGCGCACGGAGAAGTACCCCTCGTGGCACGGGCACTCCAGGCGGCCACGCTTCCGGCGAGTAGTACACCGCGCAGGAGAGGTGGGTGCACTTCTGGCTGTAGGCCACGAACTCCGTCTCGGCGCGGTGCGGACCAGGATGCAGGGATCGTCCGGGCCCGGGTAGCGGAACAGCTTGACGCCCGCCCACCGGGATCTCGCCGGCCATGCGCCACGGGACGCGACGCGGGTAGACCGGCTCGCCCTTGAGCCAGCGTCCGGCCCAGGATCCACAGGTTGCCCACGAACATGCCGAGGCTGGTCAGCACCAGGAACTTGGCGAACTGCCGGCGGTTCACGTAGCGCTCGTCGGCCGAGCGGATCGAGAACTCCTCGCGCCAGAGCGGGTCCTGCCGCCTCGGACCTCTTCATGACTCGGCCTCCTTCGATCCCACATGTAGTCGGCGACGTCCACGGCCACCGCCGTCTCGCCCGGGCGGCAGCCATCATGAAGACCTTGGTGGTGACCGTCTGGTGGCCGAACTGGAAGACGTTGACCGGCTTCTCGCGCCGCTCGCGGGCGATCGTGCTCCGGCGGCACGTAGGCCAGCGCCTGGCTCGGGCAGACGGTGGCGCACATCGGCCGCTTGCCCACCGACGTGCGGTCGTAGCACATGTCGCACTTCATCATCAGCTCGAGCTTCGACATCATCTTCGGGACGCCGAACGGGCAGGCCAGCACGCAGTTCGAGCAGGCGATGCAGCGCGGCTTCGAGCGCCGACTGCACCACGCCGTCGTCGCCCTTCTTGATGGCGTCCGCGGGGCAGACCTGCGGCGCAGGTCGGGTCGTCGCAGTGCATGCAGACGGTCGGGCACCGTGGCGATCGATGTGCTGCGCGGTCGAGGAAGTCGACGTGGATCATCGAGACGGCCGCGGTGGCGTGTCGCACTCCGCGCAGGCGTTGACGCAGGCCTGGCAGCCGATGCAGCGCGACGGATCGACGTAGAACTCGTAGCCGAACATCAGCCGCGCCCCGCCAGCGCGGCAGCTCGCGCGTCGCCCGGCTCATGCCGGCGGCGCTTCGGCCTTGCGCGATGCGGCAGGCCGAGACCTTGTACTCGGGGATCTTGCTGCGCGGGTCGAGCGTGCGGTGGGTCAGCCGGTTGGCGCTCCGCCGGCCCGGCCAGTGGTAGGGGATGAAGACCGTGTCGGGCCGGATCGTCCGCACGACCATCGCCTGCAAGGTGATGGCGTCGCGCCGCGTGGTGACCGTCACCCAGTCGCCGTCGGCGATGCCGTAGCGTCTCGGCCAGGCGCGGGTGGATCTCCACGCGCGGCTCCGGGATACTGGTCGACCAGCGGCCCGATGCGGCGGGTCTGGGTGCCCGAGAGATACTGGCTCACCACGCGGCCCGGTGGTCAGGTAGACCGGGAAGTCCTCGTCCACCGGATCGCCGCTCTCGCCGCCACTCGGTGACCATGAAGCGCGCCTTGCCGTCCGGGTGGAAGAAGCGGCCGCCCTCGAAGAGCCGCGGCGTGCCGGGATGGTCCTCGGTCGGGACAGGGCCAGAAGACGCCCATCTGCGCGGTCGATCTTCTCGTAGGTGATGCCGGAGTAGTCGGCGGTGCCGCCCTGCGAGGCCTCGCGCAGCTCGTCGAAGATCTCGCGCGGCGACTGGTAGGGGAAGAACTTGCTCCTTGCCCAGGCGCCGCGCGAGATCGACAGTAGATCCGCGCAGTCCTGCCGGGCGTTCGCCGGGCGGATCGACGGCCTTCTGGATCTGGATGCACGCGGCCCTCGGCGCTGCAGACGACGCCTTCCTCCTCCTCCTGCAGGCTGCCGGCCAGGACCACGTCGGCGTGGTGGGCGGTCTCGGAGAGGAAGAAGTCGATGACGCCGAAGAACTCGAGCTTCTCCAGCGCCTCGCGCGTGTAGTCGGCGTCGGGCAGCGAGACCAGCGGGTTGAAGCAGATCGAGAGCAGCGCCTTGATCTCGCCGCGGTGGATCGCCTCCATGATCTCCACGCGCCGAGAGGCCCGCCTGGGGGATCTCCTCGGGCGCGATCCCCCAGACCCGGGCCACGTGCTCGCGCGCCGCCGGGATCGGCGATCGAGCGCTGGCCGGGCAGCTGGTCGCACTTCTGGCCGTGCTCGCGCCCGCCCTGGCCGTTGCCCTGGCCGGTGATCATCATGCAGCCCGCGCCCTCGCGGCCGATGTTGCCGGTGGCCAGGCAGAGGTTGATCATCGGCCAGGCAGTTCTCGACGCCCTTCGACTGGTGCTCGAGGCCGCGGGCGTGGAGGACCATGGCGCGGTCGGCCTCGCCGATCCAGCGCGCGGCCTTCTCGATCGCCTCCGGCGGCACGCCGGTCACTCCGCGCGCGCGGTCGCGGGTCCCAGGCCTGCGACCGACTCGGCGACCGCCTCGAAGCCGGTGGTGTGGGCGGCGATGAACTCGCGGTCCTCCAGGCCGTCGCGCAGGATCACGTGGAGCATGCCCATGAACAGCGCGAGGTCCGTGCCGGGCCGCACCGGCAGGTAGAGGTCGGCGTTGCGGGTGATCGGGCGTCATCCGCGGATCGGCGACGATCAGCTTGCCGCCGTGCGTCGCGGCAGCGCCAGAGGTAGTCGGTGGTGATGGGCGCGCACTCGGCGATGTTGGCGCCGATGACCAGCACCACCTGGGCCTTGGGGATGTCGCTCCAGGGATTGGGCGAGCGGTCGACGCCGAAGGCCAGCTTGTAGGCCGTGCCGGCCGAGACCATGCACAGGCGGCCGTTGTAGTCGATGTGCCGGGTGCCGAGCGCCACGCGCGCGAACTTGCCCGAGCAGATAGGCCTTCTCGGTGGTCAGCGAGGCGCCGCCGTACATGGCGACCGCGTCCTTGCCGTGCGTCTCCTGGATCTCCGTGCAGGCGCGCGGACGGTGAAGTCGAGCGCCTCGTCCCAGCGTGGCCTTGCGGAAGCCGTCCGGTGCGCGCATCAGCGGGATCGAGCAGCCGGTCGGGGTGGCCGCTCTGCAGGTAGCGCTTGCACGCCCTTGGGGCAGAGCATGCCCCTGGTTGAACGGGAACTCCTCCCAGGGCTCGAAGCCCACCACCTGGTTGTCCCGCACCTTGAGCTGGATGCCGCACTGCTGGCCGCAGAAGCAGCAGTGGGTCTTGACCAGCCGGTCCGGCGGACGCGTCGCGCTGCTCGTCCCAGCCGCCCGGCGGCGCGTAGCTGCAGGTGCGGGCCGTAGCGCTCGATCAGCTCTTCGATCGGCTAGCGGGCGGCTTAGCCACGAGCGCGTCCTCCTTGCAGGCGCAGCTGCGCGCGCGCGCGAGCGTCTTCCGCTTGCACGGCGGGGCAGAGCTCCTGCCAGTGGCCGGCCGGGCCCGGCGAGCGCGTAGTCGAAGCCGAGCTCGCGGCAGCACCGGCTGCAGATCGTCGACGTGCATGCGCGAGGCGAAGCGCTCGCCGCAGCGGGCGCAGCGGGCGCCTTCGCCCTCGTCGCCCGCCTGCTGGTAGAGCTTGACGCCGAGCTGCGCCGGCCGCTGGAAGATGTGGAAGAACTTGCCGAACGGCAGGTACAGCAGCGCCGCGATCACCGTGATGGCGTGCAGGATGGCGAGGAAGCCGTAGAAGCTGCCCGCGCAGCCACAGTCGTCGACGCCGTGAGCGCCAGCCCGGTCACCGAGATGGCGAACAGCAGGATCAGCGGGAAGAAGTCGCGGCCGAAGTCCTGGACGCGCCCGCGCCCCGCTGGTCGCGCATGCGCCGCCAGAGCGAGAGCGCGATCCCGCCCAGCACCAGGACGGCCGCGATGTCGAGGCCGTGGAAGAGCAGCCAGGACGACGACGGTGCGGATGCGGAAGGAGCCCGTCGGGAAGCCGAAGACGATAGGTGACGTAGGTCATCTGGTCGCTCGGGCGCGGCTGCCGAAGTGGATCCAGCCGAAGACCAGCGGGAACGTGATCGGCACCGCCAGCAGGCAGCCCCAGAAGAGGAGCTGGTGCATCCACCAGCGCAGCGCGCGAGCGCCGGCGGATGAACGTCTGCGCCACGAGGTGCGTGCCAGGCCAGCGGCCGAGCAGCCGGCCGAGGCTCCGCAGCGACGCCGCGCTGCGCGGACGAGCTCGCCAGCCGCGCCGCCAGTAGATCGCGCGTCGGCGGCTTCTGCAGCCAGACCGAGTAGTGGTAGGCGACGCCCCAGGTGGCGAAGATCGACCGCGAAGGTGTAGATGACGAGGGCCGCGATCGAAGTTCTGCAGGTTGCGCGAGCCGACCACGATGGCGGCCACGAGGAGCGCCGTCCAGAACGTCGCCCAGGCGCCGGCGCGCAGCGCGGTCGGCGGCGCGGGCAAGCTCCGGCGGCAGGGTCAGCTCGAGCGCCTCCTGGCGCGAGCAGGAAGACCCGGCGGTTGACCACGCGAGCAGCACCGACATGCCGGCCAGCAGCACGAAGCCCGGGCCAGACCACGCCCAGCCGGTCGCGGAAGAAGCCGAGGAGCAGCGGCGGGAAGAAGCCGCCCAGGCCGCCCATGGCGCCCGACCAGCCCGGTGACCGTGCCGTCTCGCTCGGGGAAGTACTGCGGCACCAGCTTGAACACCGCGCCATTGCCCGAGCCCCAGCAGAGCGGCGCAGCCCAGGGCGCCGACGGTGAACGGCAGCATCGACGGCCAGGTGAGCAGCAGGGCGAACGGCACGACGCCCGAGGAAGACGCCGGAGAGCACGCGCGCGCCGCCGATGCGGTCGGCCAGCCAGCCGCCCACCGGCCGCATCAGCGGTGGCCAGCACCACGAACCCGGCGGCGCGGAACCCGGCGTCGGCGGGCGTCAGGTCGAACTGGTCCGCGAGCAGCGTCGGCAGGTAGATCGAGAAGGCGACGAAGCCGCCGAAGGTCAGGAAGTAGAAGAGCGACAGCACCCAGGCGAGCCGCTCCCGGGTGAGCACCCGCATCATGGCGCCGATGCCCTTGGGGCGCGGCGGCCGCGGGGGCGTCGCGCGCCAGCAGGCCGAAGGCGATCGCCCCAGACGACCAGCAGCACGGCCATGCCGCGGAAGACCGACGGCAGGCCGAGCCGCGGCCGCGAGCAGCGGACCCAGGAACACGGCCGCCGACTGGCCGATGTTGCCCAGGCCGTAGACGCCGAGGGCCGTGCCCTGCCGTCCGGCCGGCGTCCAGCGCGAGACGTAGCCCACGCCCACCGGGAACGACGAGCCGGCGATGCCCAGGAAGAAGGCGATCGACCAGCAGCGTCGCGGTAGCTGTCCGCGCGCCGGCACCAGCCAGGCCGGAACGGCCACCAGCAGCATCAGGACCGTGAAGACGGCCCGGCCGCCGAAGCGGTCGGCGAGCATGCCCATCGGCAGCCGGGCAAGCGAGCCGAGCAGCACCGGCACGGCCACCAGGAACGCCGTCTGGGTGGCGCTGAGCGAGAACAGCTCGCGGAAACGCGGAGCGAAGGCGCTGACCAGGCCCCAGGCGGCGAAGCAGACGGCAAAGGAGATCGTCCCCAGGACCAAAGGACGGGTATTGGACGGGACATTGGATGCTGTGGAAGGCTCACTCATCGAGGATTCCCCCTCTGTCGGACGCCCCCAGCCTAAAGGCTGCCTGCGGGGTCTTCCTTGCGCCTGAGCAAAGAGCGGCCCGCACAAGCCTACCGGATTTCATCGCGAAGCGAGACGATTCATGCGCCTGTCCGTCCGTAACCGTCCATGTCCGTCCGTGCCCGTCCGTGTCCGTCCACCTCAAAGCCGCCCCGTACTACCATCGCCCAAGACAAGGGAATGAGCTCACGTCCTGTTCGCGTAGCGCCCCTGGGGCCTGGCCCTACTCGAAGCTCGAGGATCGCCCCACCCCCTGGGGTAGCCCCCGGGTAGCCCCATCCGGGCGGCTTCCGCACCCTCCCCCGGTGTGGTGCGCGTTTTCCGGAACGCTCCTACGCTTCCTTTCCATGGACGACCTCTGGCAGCCGATCCGCTTCGACCGGGAGATGATCGTCAAGTACGACCGGCCCGGTCCCCGCTACACCTCCTACCCGACGGCTCCGCAGTTCGAGGAGGACTTCGGCTCCGCCGACTACGCGGCCCTCCTGTCCCGGAGCGGAGACCCCGGCAATACTGCCGAACGCCCGCTCTCCCTCTACGTCCACGTCCCCTTCTGCGACGTCCGCTGCTTCTTCTGCGGCTGCAACGTCACCATTTCGCGCGACCGTACCTGGGGGAAGCGCTATCTCCCCATGCTGGCGCGCGAGATGGAGATGGCCGCAGTCCAGCTGCGGGCCGGCCGCCGGGAGGTCGTCCAGGTCCACTGGGGCGGCGGCACGCCGACCTTCCTGCCGGCCGAAGACCTGACGGAGCTCATGGGCCTCCTGCGCCGCAACTTCCGCTTCGCCCCGGACTGCGAGATCGGCGTCGAGATCGACCCCCGCGAGTGCACGGCCGACGCAGCTCGACGCCCTCGGCGGACGGCGGATTCAACCGCCTGAGCATGGGCCTCCAGGATCTCGATCCCCAGGTGCAGCGGGCGGTCAACCGGGTCCAGACCGTCGACGAGACCTGGGCGGTCATGGACGGCGCCCGCTCCCGGGGCGATGACGAGCCTCAACGTCGACCTGATCTACGGCCTCCCCCACCAGACGCCGGAGACCTTCGCCGCCACCGTGCGCGAGGTGCGTGCGCATGTCACCGGACCGGCTGGCGCTGTTCAACTTCGCCTACCTGCCCCTCGATGTTCGCCCACCAGCGGACGATCGACGCCGCGGCCCTGCCCGCTCCGGCGGACAAGCTGACGCATGCTGGAAGAGTCCATCGCCACGCTGACCGAGGCCGGCTACGTCTTCATCGGCATGGACCACTTCGCCCAGCCCGAGCGATCCCCTCGCCCAGGCCCTTCGCGACCGCACGCTCAACCCGCAACTTCCAGGGCTACACCACCTGCGCCGAGAGCGACCTCGTGGCCTTCGGCGTCTCCTCGATCAGCGAGGTGGCGGGCGGCTACGCCCAGAACGTCAAGACCGTCTGCGCGAGTATCGCCAGACGCCATGCAGGCCGGTCGCTTCGCCACCTCCCGGGGCCTGGTCCTGTCCGCCGAGGACCGCCTGCGGCACGACGTGATCTGAGAGCTGATGTGCCACTTCCGCCTCGACAAGCGCGAGATCGAGGCCGCGGCACGGCATCGCCTTCGACCGCCGTTTCGCCGGCCGAGCTCGCGAGCCTCGCGCCCATGGCCGCCGACGGCCTCGTCGAGCTGCGGCGAGGAGCCGATCGAGGTCACCCCCCTCGGCCGGCTCCTGGTGCGCAACGTGGCCATGGCCTTCGACGCCTACCTCACCGCCGTCGTCGTCGGTGGCGGCACGGCGGCGGGCGCGCCCGCCCGGTACTCCAGGACGGTCTGAGCCATGAGAGCCCGGCTCCCGGTCTCCGGCTCCGCCAGGAAGAAGAGGATGACGACGGGGCCAGGATCCTCCACTTCCCCACCGCGAAGCCGGCCACCGAGACCGTGCTCCTGGTGGGCAACCCCAACGTCGGCAAGAGCCTGCTGTTCAAGAACCTGACCAACCGGTACGTCAACGTCTCCAACTTCCCCGGCACCACGGTCGAGATCACCCGCGCCAAGTCCGCCTTCCATGGGCGCAAGGACCGCGGGTTCGACGTGGTCGACTCCCCCGGCGTCAACGACCTCTCGCCCCGGAGCGACGACGCCCGCGTCACCCTGCAAGCTCCTGGAGGCAAACCCCGGCGCCACCGTCATCCAGGTCGCCGACGCCAAGAACCTCCGCCGCGCCCTGCTCCTGACCCTTCAGCTCGCCGAGCTGGGCCATCCCATGATCCTCGTCCTCAACATGCTCGACGAGCTCGCGGCCCGCGGCGCCCGGATCGACATGGAGAAGCTCTCCCACCTCCTCGGCATCCCCGTGGTGGGCACCATCGCCCTGCGCAACGAAGGCACGGCCGACTTGGTGGCGGCCCTCGAGGACGCCGGGCCGGCCATTCCGTTTTCCGAGGATCTGGAAGGGGATGCCTACGACCGCAACCGTTGCCGTCTCGGCCGGGTCCACGAGATCCTGGCCGAGACCTACGCTCTCACCCAGCCCCGGCATGCCTCCCTCGGCGTGCGCCTGGGGTTCTGGGCCATGCATCCCGTCAAAGGCGCTGCTTTTGTGCTGGTCATTCTGGGTTTCGTCTTCTGGTTCGTGGGACTGTTCGGTGCCGGCACCCTCGTGGGCCTCCTGGAGACCGGCGTCTTCCAGCAGCGGGTCACCCCGCTCGCCATCCGCGCCCTGACGCGGTGCTGCCGTTCCCCCACACGCACCGGAGCGCAACCGTCTCCTTCACCTTCTCCCTCCCGCTCACACCGGTCCACGAGATCCCGCTGGGCACGACCGTACGGACGGTCCTCGGCCCGGCCTACGACCTGGCGCCGGGCGCCCGTCTGGGCTGGAGCGGCGAGACCCTGCGCTTCCTCCACGACTTCCTGGTGGGCCCCTACGGCGCCGTCACCATGGCGCTCTCCTACGCCTTCGCCATCGTGCTGCCCATCGTCACCAGCTTCTTCCTGCTCTTCAGCCTGCTCGAAGACTCCGGCTACCTGCCGCGCATGGCGATCATGGTCAACCGCACGTTCCGCCTCATGGGACTCGAACGGCAAGGCCGTGCTCCCCATGATCCTCGGCCTCGGCTGCGACACCATGGCCACCATGACCACGCGCATCCTGGAGACCCGCAAGGAACGGGTGGTCACCACCATGCTCCTGGCCCTGGCCGTGCCCTGCTCGGCCCAGCTCGGCGTGCTCCTCGCCATGATGGCGAGCCTCTCGCCGGCTCGCGGCCGTGGCCTGGCTGGGGCTCATGGTGATCATCGTCCTGCTCGTGGGCTCGCTCACCGCCCGCGCCTTCCCGGGCGAGACCGGGGATTTCATCCTGGAGATCCCGCCCATGCGCCGGCCGCAGCTCGCCAACGTCTGGCTCAAAACCGTGGGCCGGCTCAACTGGTACCTGCGCGAGGTCATCCCCCTCTTCGTGGTCGGCACGGCGGCCCTGTTCCTGCTCGACCGCCTGCGCATCCTCCCCGCCATCGCCAGGCCGGCGAGCCCCTCGTCTCGGGCTGGCTGGGCCTCCCCAAGGAGATGTCCAACGCCTTCCTGATCGGTTTCCTGCGCCGGGACTTCGGCGCGGTCTACATACTGGACGCGGTAACTTCGACGGGCGGTCCGCATCCGCTCCTGTCGCCGCTCCAGATCTTCGTTTCCATGGTCACGATCACGCTCTTCATGCCCTGCATCGCGAACTTCCTGATGATCGGCAAAGAACACGGCATGAAGGTCGCGTGGGCGATGGCCGCTTTTATTTTCCCCTTCGCCTTCTTCGTGGGTGGTGTGGTTCACCACATCGGGCTATGGCTGAATATTTTCTGACCTGTCCCCTCTGCGGCTTCGAGTTCCAGAAGGCGGACTCGCTCTGCCACCACGGCTGCCCCCTGGGCGCCATGTGCAATCTCGCCCGCTGCCCCGCCTGCGAGTACGAGTTCCCCGAGCAGCTCCCCGGCAAGTCCTGGCTGCGCCGGCTCTTCCAGAAAGGCGGCGCCGCGGCCGTGCCCCCCAGGCCGGAGGACGGCCTGCTCACCGTCAAGCACCTTGGCGCGGGTGAGCGCGCCGAAGTCCTCTGCCTGGCCGGCGACAGCTCCTCCCGCCGCAACCACCTCGCCGTCTTCGGCCTCGTCCCCGGCTCCGAGGTCCGCCTCGTCCAGCGCCACCCCTCCTACGTGCTCGAAGTCGGCGAGACCGTCCTCGCGCTCGACGGCGACGTGGCGGGGGACATCGTGGTGAAACGCGGCAGATGATCCACCTGGCGTGACGCCACCTTTCAGCGAGCCGGAGCCCACCCTCCAGGGTAGGCTCCCGCGCCGCCTTCCCTCCTAATCTACGGTAGGAGGCGCGATGCTGAAATCCCTCGTAGTCCGGAAGATCTTCCCTTCTCTTGCCTTGTACACACTCCTGATCCTCTCGGCGATCGGGCTGGACTCCCTCCTCCACCGGATCGGCCTGTACTGGATCGGACGCTACCTCGGCATCCTTGGCGCCGTTCTCATCCTTGCCTCCTTCGCCTACTCGCTGCGCAAACGCAAGATCATCGAGACCGGTTCCCCCAAGGCGCTGCTGGACCTGCATGAAACCCTGGCCTGGATCGGGGCGCTGATGATCCTCGTCCACGCCGGGGTGCATTTCAATGCCCTTCTCCCCTGGGCAGCCGTACTGCTGATGCTCGTGGCCGTGGCCAGCGGCTTCGTGGGCAAACACCTCCTGAAAAATGCACGAGAGGCGCTCAAATCGAAAGAAGCCAGCTTCCTGGATGCCACCACGGTCGAAGTCATGCAGCGGTGGCGGGCCGTTCACATCCCCATCACCGCCATCTTCGGGACTCTCGCGGTGCTCCACATCCTCTCGATCCTGATCTTCTGGAGGTGGTGACATGCGCTGGCTCCTCCCCTCGGCCGCAACGCTGGTTCTCGCCGTGATCCTGAGCACCCTCTTTCCCAGTGCGATGATCAAGCCGGGAAAGCTTTCCGAAGGCCACCGCAACCTCGACCGGGACTGTTTCGGCTGCCATGCACCCATCCGCGGGGCGGCCAGCGCGAGCTGCCTGAGCTGCCACAAGCTGCCCCAGATCGGCCGCGTGACCACGGCCGGCCTGCCCCTGCCCGCCGAACGCTCCCGGAAGCTCCGCTTCCATGCGGGCCTCGGCGGCATGGACTGCATGCAGTGCCACACCCTGCACGCCGGCGTTCGGCACCGAAAAACGGCATCCTTCCAGCATGAGATGCTGGCGCCCGAGATCCGCCGCGACTGCCAGACGTGCCACCTGGAAGACCGGCCCCAGGACGCGCTCCATCGCCAGGTGGCGGCGAGCTGTGCCCAATGCCACACCCCCGCGGGATGGCGCCCCGCCAGCTTCGATCACAGCCGGTACTTCCGGTTCGACACGAATCACCCCGCGAGCTGCGAGACCTGTCACACGGACAAGGCCACGTACTCCACCTACTCCTGCTACGGCTGCCATGAGCACACCCCTTCGGGGATCCTCGCGGAGCACCGGGAGGAAGGTATCCGCAGCATCGAAAATTGCGCCAGATGCCACCGCAGCGGGCAGGAGGGCGAAGCCGAAGGCGAGGGCGGGCGTGAAGAAGAAGAGGAGAATGATTGACCATGCCCGAGACCCTCAAGAAAGAGACGCCGGTCCCCCTCACCGAGCGGCACTTCACCCACCGGATCGGCTGGCTGCGCGCGGCCGTTCTCGGCGCCAACGACGGCATCGTGTCGACCGCCAGCCTGGTGGTCGGCGTTTCCGCCGCGCACGCGGCTTCCGGCCAGGTGCTCGTGGCCGGAGTCGCCGGGCTCGTCGCGGGCGCCATGTCCATGGCCGCTGGAGAGTACGTCTCCGTCAGCTCCCAGGCGGACACCGAAAGGGCGGACATGGAGCGGGAACGCAAGGAGCTCGAAACCGACGAGCCTTTCGAGCGCCAGGAGCTGGCGCAGATCTACGTCGGCCGGGGGCTGGACCCCGCCCTCGCCGCCCAGGTCGCCGAACAGCTCATGGCCCACGACGCCCTCGGCGCCCACATGCGCGACGAGCTCGGCCTCTCCGACATGGTCTCCGCCCGCCCCGTCCAGGCCGCCCTGGCCTCGGCCGCGACCTTCTCCGTCGGGGCAGCCCTGCCGCTCCTCGCGGTCGTGCTCTCCCCCGCCGCCCACCGGATCCTCATCGTCGGCGCCTCCTCCCTGATTTTCCTCGCCCTCCTCGGAGGCCTGGCCGCGTACACCGGGGGCGCCAGGCCCCTGGTCGCGGCCGCCCGCGTCACCTTCTGGGGCGCCCTGGCCATGGCCTTGACCGCCGGCGTCGGCGCTCTCTTCGGCGCCGCGCCGTAGAGTCCGTGCGTTGCAGCCTTCGTGACCATCTAGTAGACTATGATGGTCATGAAGGAAGGGAGCTGAAGTGCAGAAGACGCGCCGATTGGGAGTCGCAGAGGCCAAAAGCAAGCTCTCGGAAGTATTGCGGGACGTGGAGAATGGACCGACCGTCATCCATAGTCGGGGAAGAGACCTTGCGGTGGTCCTTGGGATGGAAGACTACGAGCGGCTGTCAGCCGGACAACAGGCCCAGAGGGCTGGTGGCGCGGAGCTCTTGCGCAGGATTGAGATCTTGAAGCAACGGTATGGTGGGGGCGTCGACGGCTTCGAGCCTGCCCGCCTCGACTTCGTGCCGGTTGATCCTTTCGCGTGAGCTATCTGATCGACACCAACGTCATCTCGGAGACGGCCAAACCAGATCCGGATGCCAACGTAATGCGTTGGCTCGGTCAGCGTTCTCCTCTGGTTCTTCCCGCCATTGGACTCTATGAGATCGCTTCCGGCATTCAGCGGCTCGCCCCTGGCAAGAAACGAGAATTTCTGGAGGCCTGGCTGGCTGAGCTTCTGGGTGCGGATTGCGACGTGCTGCCATTCGACGGCCCTGCTGCCCTCAACAGCGCCGCTTTGGAGGCTGAAGCTCGACGGCTCGGCCGAGCGTTCGAGCTGAGAGATCTCCTGATCCTCGCCATCGCCAAGTCCCGTGACTTGGGAGTCGCGACCAGGAACGTCGCGCATTTCAGAGGCTTTGGTGTCCCCCTCTACAATCCCTTCGACGATCTCCATGTCATCTGATCCATCCCTGGCCTCCCCCACCGCGTCCCCCGGTCCCGCCCTTTGGCATGGCGGCCTTGCAGCCTTCGAGGATCTACGATGTCCTTGAAGGACCCGCGCCTTGGCCCTTCTCCGCACTGGGAGGTGCCTCATGCCGTTCAAGCGCTCTCTCATCCCCCTCGGTTCCCTCATCCTGGCCCTCGTCCTCGCCGTTCCCGCCTCGGCCGGTGATGGATTCTGGACCCCCGTGGGCCCGACCGGGCTCTTCACCTCCTCAGGTCCCGTCGCCACTCACCCCGCGGCGCCGCGAACCGTCTGGATCAACGCCTACAAGAGCACCAACCGGGGGAACAGCTGGACCTGGGCCGGCGCACCGTATCCGTCCGGCTACGTCAGCTCCGTGGCTGCCGATCCCTCCATGCCGGGCGCGCTGTGGGCCGCCACGGCGACCGAGTTTCTTCACACCCGGGGAAACGGCGCTCCCTGGCAACGCGTGTCCGGCCCCACCTACGCCGCCCTTCTGGGCGCCACGGAAACCCCCGGGGAGATCACCACTTCGCTGGCGGCGCCGCAGGACGTCTTCCTGAAGGTCTATCGGCGTCTCCTGGGAAGCTTCGACGGCGGCGTCACCTGGCGGACGGTGTTCGAGGGGGGTGAAAACTCCTGGATCGTGGACGTGGTCCCCACCGCGCCGAGCGCCCTCAACATCACCGTCAACTCGAACGGCGCGAACCGGCTCTTCAAGACCCGGGACGCCGGCCTCACCTGGACACCCCTTCCCTGCCCGTTCTCCTCGGAATTCTGCGAAATCGGCAGGCTGACCCTCAGCCAGGGAGCTCTCTTCACCGCTCATGGCCCCAGCCCGGCCATTTTGCTGCGGAGCCTCAACGGCGGCCTGACCTGGCAAGAGATCCTGCAAGGGGAGCCGGAAGAGCCCTTCAGCGAGGCCCGGCTGTACACGGATCCGCACGCGCCCGGCGCCCTCTGGATGATCGTCTGGACGTCCAGCGGCCAGACCCTCTGGCTTAGCTCGGACAACGGCACCACCTGGACGCGGCGCGCCAAGGTGCCGGTCTTTCAAATCATCGCCGCCGGCCCCGAGCCTGGCGTTCTCTACGCCAACAGCCCGAGAGGATTCGCCCGCAGCACCAATGGCGGCCGCACCTGGAACGACGTCTTTCCGGTTCTCTACGATCCCGACCGGCCGCCGAGCCGCGTCGCCTTCCAGCCCGGCCATCCCGCGCGCATGGCCTTCGTTTATGGGCACAGGATGTTTCTGAGTGACAGCGGCGGCGCGGCCTGGCGCTGGCTGCCGGCGGCTCCGAGCGGGATCAACGACGTGATCCTCGATCCCGCCGATCCGAACAGGATGACCGCGGTCGGCAGTATCGTGGCGACCACCGCCGACGGCGGCAAGACGTGGCGGACCCTCTCCGGCGGTTACTCCCCGGAAATGGAGCTGGCCGTGCGCGCCCGGGGCAAGCTCCTCTACGCGGGAGGCTGCGGCGTCCTGCGCAGCCGCGATGATGGCAAGACCTGGGCCCAGGTGCTCTCCTGCTCGAGCCCGCGGGACCGCCGCGCCCTCCAGACCGTCCAGAAGCTGGTCGCCGAGCCCACCCACCCGGACCTCGTCTTCGCCCTCACTTTCCTCGACCGGGAGTATTACCCCAACCACGGCCCGCTCAACGGCCTCCCCTCCATCCTCTGGCGCAGCCGCGACGGGGGCCGTACCTGGAAGAACATCGCCAACGACCTGGATTCCTTCGGCTGGGATGCCGAATCTTCCCGCCTGTGGCTCGTGCGCGGCGCCACCCTCTCGGCCAGCGACGACCTCGGGACCACCTGGCGGACGATGGCGGCCGTACCCTTGGAGCGGCCCGACCTGCCGGTCACCGACCTCGCCGTCCCCCCCGGCCTCCCCGGCACCCTCTACCTGACGGGAGGCTCCAACCTGTTGAGGACTCAGGACGAGGGGCGCCATTGGGAGATCGTTGGCGCCGGTGCTGACGCCCTCCTCACCCTGGCTCCAGACGATCCGCGGACCCTTTACGCCCTGACCCACCAGGGGGTCTTCCGCCTGCGGATCAGGCCGTGACACTGGGTGTTCTGAGTTCTCCCTCCCCCGAGAAATGCTCGCGTTGCAGCTCTGCAACATTCGGAAATGCTCGCGGGCCTCGGGGGAGCCGTTCTGCAACATTCAGGAAGGCTCGCGCCCATTCAGGGAGTCGATCTGCAACACAGAGGAGCGTTGCCCGGCGATCTGCCCCTCGGGGTGCAACCCTGGCCCCGGCTCCTCGGCCGGTTTCCCCTCGGGGAACAGGGTACGGCCCGAGTCCCGGGGCTCTCGGCCCCAGGGGCGAATGTTGGGGAAGTTGGGGCGAACGGTGCGCCCCGAGGGGCGAATGTTGCAGCCCGGTTCCCCAATGTTGTTCCCCGATCTCTGAATGATGCAGAGGGTGGGGCGAATGATGCGCCCCGCGGGGCCAGCCGGTTTCCCCGCAGGGCGAATGATGCGCCCCTCTTCCCCGGCGGCCGCGCCGCTGGGGCAAATGGCGCGCCCCTGGGGGAAAACGACGCGGCCCCGCTTCGCGGGGGTTCGGCGGCCTTGCCGAGCCGCCGCGCCCTCTTCCTCAGCGAATTTCCCATCTTCCTCAGCCTTGCGGCCGGGCTCCGGGGTGTCTCGGAGAGCTCTGCCGTCTCGCCCGGATCAGCGAAATCCCCGCCGGAGGCGGGCCGCGGAGCCCTTCGAGCCAACTCTCCAAATGAAAATTAATAAACAACTTCGACATCGAAGCTGAAGCCTCGTAACCTCCTCCTCGCCACACGATTCCAAGCACTCGGACTGACGGCTTGCCGCACCGTCCCTGCCGAGGACCGCCTAGCTGTCCCACCTTCAGCTCGTGCGAGAGGAGAGCCTATGAGACGACTGATCATTTTCCTAGTTGTGCTCTTTGCTGCGCAGTTCTTGGAAGCCCAAACCTCCTATACAGTTCTCGTCCAATCGCTGGACAGTGGAACGATCTACCGCCGAAATCCCCAAACCGGCAACTTTGTACCGTTCATCACGGGGCTGGGCGCTCCGGTCAGTTTCACCCTGGGTCCCGACGGCGCGCTGTATGTGCTGCCGCATGTGAATGGACCTGTACGCCGGTTCGACGCCTGTGATGGCAGGTTTTTGGGCGACTTCGGGAACACCGCGATCGTCCACGCCCACTCGTTGCGATTTGGCCCCGACGGTGCCCTCTACGTTACCGAGGCAGCCGGCCCCGTGAAACGTTACAACGGGCAGACGGGGGCCTTCTTGAATAACTTCGTGACCGGGCCCTACGCGAACGCGGATGGCATCGCTTTCGGTCCAGGAGGTTCGTTCTTCGTCGCTGATTTTGACGGCTCTAAGGTGTTGCGTTACACCTCGACAGGAGCAAATTTTCCTGCGGCCCCCTTCCCAGGTGCTTTGTTCGCCCAGGGCGTCCTGGTTCCCCAGAGCGGGCAGTTGGACATGCCGAGCCCGCTCGCAATCGATGCTCTGGGAAGACTCTACGTGGGAAGCAGAGGGAGCGGCGAAATCCTGCGCTACAACGCCACCACCGGTGCGTTCCTGGACATCGCCGCTCCCGGGTCCCCCGTCATTCAAAATCCTAGCGACCTTCGCTTCGCACCGGATGGCACGCTGTACATCATGAGCAACAAGAACGGGCGCCTCTACCAGTTGAACGGCGCGGGACAACTTACCGATCTGACAGGCGATCTACCTTCGGGAAGCTCGATTGAATTTGTTCCCACCTCAGCCTGCCTGTTGCCGCCGAGCAACGTGCCAACGCTCTCCGGAGCGGCCTTCACGATCTTCGCCATGCTCCTGGCACTGGGTGGAGCGTTCCTTTTGCGGCTGCGCCGCCGGGAGGCAGCCCGCTAGAAGTCAAGATCGTCACTGGGGCGGCCAGATGCGGAGGTCCTTTGCCCCTGGGGAGGAGCGCCAGATCTCAAGCAGGGGGACGCCGGATGCCCAAACCTCGCCTCCCCTTTCATCGAGGTACAGGGAAGTCCAGCCACCGGACCGTGCCGGAACGACCTTGATAGTGCGCAACTTGCCTGAACCGGGAAAGTACTCGAATAATCGCGTGTTCTCGCGGAAAGTAGGTGGTTTCTTCATGCATGTCAATCTCATAAGGATGCCTTTGAGCCCGGGTACTCGATCAACCGTGAGGATGGGGCGATCCCCTGCATCGCAGTGTTCCCCTTCAAAAAAGAAGCCGAGTTGAGGATCGTAAATGAAAAATTGTCCAGCATTGGTGTCCTCCGCTCGGAAGGCACCAATACCTGAGTAGTGATCGATGGAATTTCGGTAGTATTCCGCGCTGGGTAGCTTCTCCCATTGGCCGTCCGGAACGGTTGACCGTGCCCAAAGGACTATTGCATCTGGGACTTCCTCAATGAAGTACACGGCCTTGACGTCGGACTTCGCCGCCAGGCTCCAGACCGTACCAGCGTCAGATAGGACGAAATTTCCCCGAATCGGGGAACCTTCCGGCGACAGAGGCTGGTTAAACCTTCGTATCATACCCGCTTGCGACTCTTTAAAAGAGTCAATTATTTTGCTGGAAAAAACATAGACAGGTCCGCTGGGCGATTGGGGAAGCGGAATCTCGTGGGCCTGAGAATCAATGATCCAAGCTTTCCTTGGAAGGATAATGTTTTCGAAGTAGATCAGCGTGGATAGTCCGTCTCCAAGGATCTCCACCTTTCCATCAAGGGGAGCGCGAACAATCTCGGAGAACTGGCCGCTGGTACCGTCTAAGAGGCCAACTCGGCCCATGTCGCCTTCCCGTAGGACGGCGAGGGCGCGGCCCTCATCGAGGATACTAACCTCCTCAATCCCTTTCAAGGACAGCCTCGAGATCTCCCGGCCGTTAGGCGAGAGTCGGATCCAATCTACGGAGCCGTCTACCAAGTACCCCCACCGATCGAGGGGAGAGTTATTCAGGGCTAACAGGCTCAAAACATTCCCTTCAGACCAATAACCCTTGACCACTCCTCCGTACACCGACTGGTAGGTGTGGCGCCCCGTCTGATTGTCGACAATGTTGACTCGCACCATGAAGGGGCGCTTACCCGACGACTCAAACAGGAAGAGATAGCGACCATTTGCCGAGACTCCGTAGGTCTTGCTTCCGAGTACGCTTGGATATATGTCGGCAAGCCTGTAGTCAAACACTCTCCACGTGCTCCAAAGCGAAGCGATATTTGTGCTGGACGCAGCGCAGAAGACGAAGCCGAGATACGCCGCTGCCGTTATTCCGAAGAGAATCTGATTATGGATCCGCCGCTTCAGATTGCCGAGCTCGCCACAGATGAAGAATCTACAGGAAAGAAAGAGCAGCAACAATATAAGGAAGATCAAGAACGTTGGCAGCAATGGATCTTCGAAAGTAATTGCCGGGATATCTACCAACGCTTCCAGCGTAGGCCACTTCGCGGCGTAACTGCTGGAGAAAAGAGTCTCAATTATTAGGATCCCCAAGAGGATGAAACCTGCAACGTACGATATGAAGGTCCGGCGAAAGAGGAGAGAAAACAGTGTCCCCGCCGAAAAGAAAAGGCCGTAAAAGAAGAGGGTGAGCGTAATGGCCCACCAGAGAAACTTTTCGATCTCTGGATTCCCTAGCAGGGGGTGACGGAGCACGACCGCGAAGCCTGACGACAGCAGGGCAGCGAACAGGCGGGCTGAGACGATGATCAGCCAGGACCAAGTCCGGGAGAGAGGCAAAGACGAGAGAAAGAAGATCCGCGACTCTTTAAAATCCGCGGGGAAGCACCTCTCGCCTGAAATAAATCCCGACACTACCAGCCCGGCCAGTAGAATAATGTCGATGAAAACTCGGACGTCCTCCGCCTTGCCCAATCGAAGACCATAGAACCTCTCGAAAGCGACAAGCGTCACCAGGATGGCTCCCACAGTAACCAGATTCGGTACCAGGGCCGAACGGAACTCGCGGGCGAAAAGGGCTCGTCTCATCGCAAGAGTTGGACGAAGATGTCTCGCAAGGTTGGCTCGTGGTCTCCGGTGAACCGGGCTTTTAGATCCGCTATCGTTGAGGACAAGATAATCCGGCCCTCTTTGAAGAACCCGGCGTGCGTGGCGATCCGTTCTACATCGCCGTAGTTGTGAGATGCGATGAGGATCGTGGCACCTTCCCGAGCGGCCTCGGTCAGGCTTTCGACGAATTCCTCCAGGATGACTGCGTCGAGACCCAAGGTTGGGTCGTCCAGAATCAGCAAGTCGGGCCGGTGAGCGAGGGCCATCACCAGAGATATCTTGGTCTTCATTCCTCGGGAAAGATCGCGGATTTTCTGTTCGAGGGGCAAGTCATACCGGGCGAGCAGACGGTAGCAATGAGCTTGGTCCCATTGGCGATAGAAGCGGGAGGCAAAGGCCAGCAACTCACGGACCTTCATCTTCTCGTCCACCGCCAAGGCATCCGGCACCAAGCCAACTCTTGCCAAGATCGCCGGCCCCTCGCGCTCCGGATCCCGTCCGAAAACCTCCACGCGCCCGGCATCCTTCCGGTAGAGGCCCAAACAGGTGCGGATCAGAGTTGTTTTTCCGCAGCCGTTCCGGCCCATCAGGGCGTAGACGGAACCGCGAGGGATCTCGAAGTCGACTCCGGACAGGACGGGCTTGCCAAAGCCGAAGCTTTTGGTCAACCCGGCCGCCTGGAGTGGGAAAGCGCCATCCCAGGGGATTTCCCGACGCCGCCGGTTGAACCCGAGCCGCCATCGCGCTCGTTCTTCGATTGGCTTTTCGCCGCTGGGTGAGACCAGGGCCTCCAGCTCCTGAGCGAGATCCCTGGCGGTCTTCCAACGATCCTCCGGAGACTTGGCCAGACTACGCAAGACCATGGCTTCGAAACCTGAGCCCGCCCGCCCCCGCAATCCCTCCAGATCTGGGGGCTTGTGGATGATCGCTTGCAGAAGCTCAACGACGGAGCTTCCTTTGAAGGCTGGGCGGCCTGTGACCAGTTCTGCCGCAACGCAGCCGAGAGAGAAGATGTCAGAACCGCGCGTCCACCGTTTTGCCGGTTGCCTGCTCCGGGGACATGTAGCTCGGCGTTCCCAGGACCACCCCCTTATGGGTGAGGTTGACACTGGTGAGGAGCTTCGCGATCCCAAAGTCAGTCAACCATGCCTGCTCTTCACCTTCGCGCTCCTCCAGAAGGATATTGGCGGGTTTGACGTCGCGATGGATGATGCCGCTTCGATGGGCGTGCGACAGGGCGCTGGCTACGTGAATCAGCAGGCGGAGGACCCGAGGAGGAGCGAGGGATTTTTCCTCGCGAAGGATTTCTTCGAGGCTGCGCCCGGCGATCAGCTTCATGGCCATCCAAGGCGCCTCATCCTCGAAGCCGGCGTCATAAACCGGCACGATGGAGGAATGATCCAGCTGGGCGACTGCCCGGACCTCTTCTTCGAACCGCAGGATCTTTTCCTGCGCAAGGCTTTCCTGAGAGAGAATGAGGATCTTGAGAGCTACGACCCGCTGGAGCTTCTGGTCGAAGGCGCGGTAGACCTTGCCAAACGCGCCTTGACCAATCAAGGCTCCAACCTGATAGCGACCCGCGACCAACCGGCCTGGATCGGAGGGGCTGGTTGCAAAGGAAAGGGTCGGCTTCTCGATTAGGGCCGGAGAACCGGGTTCGCCACTTGGGCGGCCAGTGGAAATTTCATCACCCATTGAGCTGATAAGGAAATATTAGAGCACAGCCGGGGTGGGGATGGAAGCTGTTGCGGGTTTACGTGTCTCCAGGAGTCAAGCCGGAGGATCGAGGATCGATCGAGCCGAAACAAGCTCCGCGGCGGACAGGGCACCGACTCCCTGGGCATCGCCTGTGACGAGGCGGCGATGGTAGCTGACCTGCCCCAGGTGATAGGCGAGATGCACGGCGAGTTGGAGCAGGAGCTCGCCCGTCTGCAGGTGATGCTCCCGGATCGGCTCGGGAAACGGCAGCGACATCTGCTCTTCGCTCAGGCCGGGCAGGGTCGATTCGACGGCCGCCTCCGCCTCGGAGAGCTTTTCGAGGAGCACGGCCCGGGGTACGTTGCGGGCTGAGAACTCCTCGTCGCGGTTCCGGACATAGCCGTTGCCACCGAGAAGGGCTCCCACGTAGTGCCGCAGGTTGCCCGCCACGTGGAGAGCCAGGGTTCCCGCCGAGTTCGGAAGCCCGGGCGGGAGGGCCCAGAGGAGCTGCTCGGCAGGATACGCCTCCAGCTCCAGGCGAAGGCTGTGGAAGCTCGCGCCGCAGGAAGGTTCGGATCGAGGCCGGGAGGGGAGTTGCCATGGGCCAATAGGACAACACTCCATGCCCACGGCGCAAGGCAGGCTTTACGCGTGAGGCACGTAGCGGAGATTTCTCATGCCCCCCATAAGACGGAAAAATTTGGCAATTATCGAAAACCCCCGCCGGGCTTGGGTTTGCGAGCACGGCGGGCAGACGGACCAAGCCCCCTCTCCCCTTCTGAAAAAGGGGAGAGAGGCCGATGCGACTCCGCCAAGCTGAACGGCAGAAGCTGGCGCCGGCTGATCCGCGGACCCTCTACGCCCTGACCCACCAAGGGCTTTTCCGCCTGCGGCTCAGGCCGTGACGAAGGTCTCGATGGCAATGCCGCTGACTAGAGCTAGAGCCCCGGGCAGAAGGGCCCGCCGCAGAAGGAGTATTGGTACACCCACACGCCGCCGATGCACTTGTAACGATCCTTGGGGGTCGTCATCCCGTCCTCGCAACTGCACGTGGGGCCGGTGGTCACGTTCTTGATCTGTCCCTCGGTGCACGGGGCGGGACAGGCAGGGCAGTAAAAGGTGCTGCCATCACAAGTGACGGACCCCCGCTGCCCCGGGCAGCTCTGGTTCACGGCGCTGCATGTGCTGCCGCTGCAAGAAACGCTGGGGGACGACCCGCATAAGGCGGTGCACATCGCTTTGGCGGTGACGCCGTTGCTAAAGGCGGCCTGCTCCACCGGCGCCGGAGCGCTGGGGCACAAGGCCGGAGTAGAGGGTGCGGCAAAGGTGCTGGCGGCGAGAACGATGACGCTCAACAATGCGGTCATGACGACACCTCCTTGGGTTCGATGCCTGTGAGGCACCGGGAAGCCTTGCAGCGATTTTAGTGCTGAGCCACTAATACTGCAATCCTCATCTGCTTATGCTCTCATTCATAGTTCGAACCCTCTACGACCTGACCGTCCGCTTCGCCGAGGAGAGGCCGAGCAGAAGCTCACCGACACCTTGTCCCCGCGCCGTGCGCTCCAAGCTCCCCCTACCAGATCCGGCACACCTTCGCCGGCTCCTTCATCATGGGCTGCCCGGGCTTGCAGGCGAAGGCCTGGGCGAATTCGGGCATGTTCACCACCACGCCGTTGATGCGGTAGCCGTACGGCGAGTGGGGATTGATGCGGGCGGAGAGGCGCAGGGCTTCGGGGCGCGCGCCGCCGCAGACCCATTGGGAGAAGCCTACGAAGAAGCGCTGGTCGGGCGTCAGGCCGTCGCGTGGCTCGAGCTTCTGCCCCTTGGTCTCCTCTTTCCAGGCGAGCCAGGCGAGGATGGTGCCGCCCAGGTCGGCCACGTCTTCGCCCAGGGTGAGCTGGCTGTTGATCTTGACGTCGTCCACCACCGTGTACTGGGCGTACTGGTCGGCCACGCAGGCGGCCCGCTGGCGAAATTCCTTGTCGTCCTGATCGGTCCACCAATTGCGGAGGTTCCCCTGGGCGTCGAACTGGCGGCCTTCGTCGTCGAAGCCATGGGTCAGCTCGTGGCCGATGGTGGCGCCGGTGTCCCCATAGTTCGGGGCGGCGTCCAGCTTGGGATCGTAAAGGGGCGGCATCAGGCTGCCGGCCGGGAAGTTCATGTCGTTCATGGCCGGGTTGTAGTAGGCGTTGACGGTGGGCGGCGTCATCCCCCATTCGCCCCGGTCCACGGGCCGGCCGATCTTTTCCAGGTCCCGCCGGGCTTCGAAGGTCGAGGCCCGCTCGACGTTGCCGGCGAAGTCACCCCGCCGCACCTCCAGGGCCGAGTAATCGCGCCAGCGGTCGGGGTAGCCGACCTTGTCGCGCATGGAGTGGAGCTTGACGAGGGCCTGCTTCTTGGTCTCCTCATCCATCCAGGGGAAGCTCGCGGATGCGCACTTCCATGGCGTCTTTGATCTGCTGGACCATCTTCTGGGTGCCGGCTTTGACCTGGGGCGGGAAGACCTTGCTCACGAAGACCTCGCCCAGCGCTTCGCCCAAATCCCGGTCGATCCAGGTGACGCAGAGCTTCCAGCGGGGCGACATCTCCTGAGCCCCCTGGAGGTAGGCGTCGTAGAAGTCGAAGCTCGCGCGGACGAAGGAAGCCGAGAGGTAGGGGGCGGCCCCGTTCGCCTGGTGGAAGCGGAGGTAGGCCCTCAGGTCGTCCAGGCTGGCGGCGGCGATCTCCTTGTCCAGGGCCTGAAAGAAGGCGGGCTCGGTGACGTTGAAGTCCTCCTGGTCCGGCAGGCTCAGGGCCTTCAGGTAGGCGTCCCAAGGGAACCCGGGCGTGAGCGCCTGGAGCTCCTTGCGTTTCATGGGATGGGTGACTTTGTAGGGATCGCGCTGCTCGGCGGGCGTCAACGAAGCCTTGGCCAGGGCGGTCTCGATGCGCAGCACGGCCTGCGCGTTCTTCACCGGCCCCGAATCCCCAAGAAGCTCGAAAATCTTTCGGACGTGGGCCTGGTAACGCTCGCGGGTCTCCTTGGATTTCTCGTCGTCCTTGAGATAATACTCGGGCTCGGGGAGGCCCAGGCCACCCGCGGTGGCGACGGCGAGGACCCGGGAGGCGTCGCGCGGATCCTGGCCGGAGCCGAAGCCGAAGAGCACGTCGCCGGCTCCGCCCTGGAGGTGTAGCCGGGCGAGGAGCGCAGGCAGGTCCGCCCGGGATTTCAGGCCGGCGATGGCCGCGAGGCCGGGCTGAATGGGATCCGCCCCGGCTTTCTCGACGGCCGCTTCCTCCATGCAGGAGGCGAAGTAGTCGCCGATCTTCTGGGTGTTGGCGTCACGCCCGGGGCTGGGGCGGCCGGCTTCCTCCAGCATCCCCCAGAGGAAGCGCTGGTTCTCCTCCGACGTCTTGGCATAAACGCTCCAGGAGGAGCGGTCGGCGGGAATGGGGTTCTTCTCCAGCCACTTGCCGCAGGAGAAGCGGTAGAAGTCCACGCAGGGATCGGCCGAGCGGTCCATGACCGACGGGTCGAGGCTCGGCGTGTAGGGGAGCGCCGCGAAGGGGCGTTCCTCGGCATGGGCGGCAGGGAGGGCGAGAGCGGCGAGAACGGGAAGGACGAGGAGGGCCGGAAACCAGCGGTTCATTTGAGAGGGCTCCTTGAGGTCGAACGGGGGCTCAAACCGTACCACCTGAGCCATCCCCCTGGGGAGATACGTTTCGAGCCCCCACGGGTTCTTCGCGAAGGGGAGCCTGCCTTGGGAACCCCGTTTCAGGGATCGAGGGCCTCAAGCCCTCTGAAAGGCCAAGGCCGCCGTGGCCGTCAGGAGGAAGAGCCGATTGGGCTGAAGTGGAAACTCTCGGAAACCGAAGGCCTTGTAGAAATCAGCCGCGCGGTTGTCTTTAGCGTCTACCACGATCGCGAAGACGGCGACGGAACGTCCCGCTCCAAGAATGCGTTGGACCGCATCCGCCAGCAGGAGCTCACCGACACCTTGTCCCCGCGTCCTCTCGTCACGCGCCAACCGGCCAATCAAGGCAGCTGGAATGGCGTCGTACCGGGGCAACTTACGGGCGATCTCTTCCGGCAGATTTTCCACCGAGAGGGACAAAGAGCTCAGGCTGTAGAAGCCCGCCACTCCCAAGTCATCGTCAACTGCCACGAAGACCCGTGCGACATTCCGCTTCTCATCCTGGCTCGCCCTCAGCCGGAACCACTCGTCGAGTTGGGGTTGTCCGCAAGAGAACCGCGCCCGGTCATGATGTTTGCCGAGAGGTTCGATCAAAAGGCCCAAGACGATTCATCCCGCGGTGGCACGGTGGCGTCTCAGAGCCGCTACGAGCCTTTCCGTAGGCTCGGGCGGCTCCAGGACAGCTTGCAGGAAAGCATCCCTGTCCGCTCCGACCAGCACCATCCGTTCGTGCTCCTCCAGAACCCGGCGAGCTCCTTCGTAAGCAAGGTCACCGGCCGTCAGTCCCGAGACCGCCATGGCGCGCTGTATGAGCGTCTTGGCCGAGGGGGCTACGCGCAACTCGATGCGTTCTCTCTTGATCTCCCGATTTGCAGGCTGCTTGGGGCGGGTTGAGGTTGCCATGAAAGTCTCCTTGACAGCCACACTGTACGGTAATTCACCGTGCCTTTCAAGGTTGCTCCCTACATCATCGGCTGCCCGGCGGCAGGGGCGTGGCATACCCGTCAAGGCTGGCACGCCCCTGCTTCAGGGCACTTCAGGCTTCCCGCTGATCCCGCCGGACGACGTTGGCGAGGCGCAGGACGAACTGGGAGCTGACATGCCGCTCGGCGAGGGTCTGCCGCAGGAAGCCCAGCGCCATGAGGATGTTCTTCGCCACGTTCGCCTGCCGCAGCTCGTCCTCGCAGGCGCTGACCAGGGCCAGGGCCCGGTCCGAATCGTCAAGGAGAAGGTGAACTGCGGCCTGGTCGAGCTTCACGCTGGCGGCCTTGGCCTGCCGGCCCGTCTCGATGAACCCCTGCTCGGCGGCCTCCAGATCCTCCAAGGCTCCCTCCGCGTCTTTCAGAGCGGCCTTGATCCGGCCGTCCAGCCACAGGAGGTCCAGGCGCTGGGCCTCGCCCGTCGCCAGGCGCGTGCGGTGAATCCGCAGGAGGGTCCGGGCCTCCCGCGCGCGCCCGCTCTCCAGGAAGAACCAGAGCTGGTTGTGGAGGGCGGAGACGACGAGACCCGGATCCCGGGCCTCGTCGACCCGGTCGAGGCCCATCCGCGTCATGCGCAGAGCATCCCGGATCCGCCCCGCGTTGCCGGCATGAAGGCCCATCGAGATCAGGGTGCGGCCGACCGCGTGCTGGTCGCCCCGCTCGTGATGAATGGCGTAGGCCGCCTCCAGCGCCGTGAGGGCCTGTTCGTAATGGCCCCGGGACGCTTCCAGCGAGGCCTGGAGGTCGTAGATCTGGGCGCGGATGAGGACGTCCCCGGTGCCCTGGTCCAGCAGGCCGGCGGCCCGGTCGAGGGCCCGCTGCGCCTCGTCGAGGTCCGAGCTCACGCGGCAGGCGTTGCCGTAGATGGCCCAGGCGCGGCTCTGCACGTCGGCCACCTGGGCCGCGCCCTCGACCTCGGAGGAAATGCAGGTCGTGCGCAGCAGAGCCAAGCGGGAGATCCGGAGCATCTCGGCCGGGCTCTCGTGGCGCAGGGCCCAGGCCTGGGCGAGCAGGGCCTCCACCGAGCTCACGCTCTCGGCGCCCCGGTCTTCCCGGAGCACGGCGGCGACACGGCTGAAGGCGGCGTCATACGAGACTTCCGGAACGGGCTTCTGGCGGCGCAAGAGCGCCGCCGATTCAGACTTGCAGTCCTGGCACCCGCGCAGAAGGTGGGCCACTCCAGCCCGCACCTTCTCGCGTGGCAGCTTGCCGTTCGCGAATGCCTTCAGATCCTCTGAGGTGAAGTGCCGTTCCATGTGCCTCTCCTCATTCCGCGTTCTGCTTCGTGATTCGGCTCATCTTCGCGACTTCAGACTTCAGTATGGACGTCTTACCTTTCTACGCACATTACAGAACAGAGTTTCCCCCCCCCAAGCTTCCGGGAGGCGGACCACAGGAGGCGGAGAAAGTCGACCCACCTGTAACACGCGCCGTAAGGTCTCGCGCTATAGTCTTAGGAACTACTCCGTGGACTCTCCCTTGCCCGTCCTCCCCGCTGCCACGGTTCCCATCCAGTTCCCAGCCAACCTCGAAAGGAGGATCGAATGGCAAGCAGTGAAGAAAAGCCGGACTTCTCGAACGTGGTGAGCGGCAGCTCCTCGACGGCGCCCCTGGCCGAACCCGTGGCGCCGGCCGAGCAGACCTACACCGTGGTCTCCGGCGACACCCTGTCGAAGATCGCGAAGCACTTCTATGGCGAATCCGGCAAGTGGCGCAAGATCTTCGAAGCCAACCAGGACGTCATCAAGAACCCGGACCTCATCCACCCCGGCCAGGTTCTGAAGATCCCCACCCTCCCGACTGACACCCCCACCGACACCCACACCGATACCGAGTAGAGAGATAGGAGAGAGAAGCCATGCGTTTGAACCGCAACCTGACCCTGATGCTGGTGTTCCTGGTGGCCTGTACCGCGTTGCTGGCCGGCTGCAAGAAGACCCCTCCGCCGGTCGAGCAGACGCCGCCCCCGGCAGCCGAGCCGGCCCCCATGCCCGAACCCGCGGTGGTGCCCTTCGGCGTCACCTCGATCGACCTCGGCAAGGCCATCGGCTCGGACAAGAAGATCAGCGAGCCCACCACCACCTTCGGTCCCAAGGACACCATCTACGCCTCCGTCTCCACCGACGGCGCGGCGACCAACGTCATCATGAAGGCCAAGTGGACCTTCGGTGACGCCGGCCAGCTCGTCAAGGAAGAGGACAGCCCCGCCCTCACTCCCACCGGCCCGGCCGCCACCGAGTTCCACATCTCCAAGCCCGACGGCTGGCCCGTGGGCAAGTACAAGGTCGAGATCTTCGTGGACGGCACCTCCGCCGGCGTCAAGGACTTCGAGGTCAAGTAGGGGCGGCCCGGAGGGGAGGAGAAATCCTCCCCTTCTCCTCTCCTCTCAGGAATCATTTCAACGGCGGGGGCATCCCCTCGATCTCCGCCACCTCTCCCGAGCCATAGACCTTGGCCTTGTAAGTTCGCCCCTCCTCGAAGCTTCCCCAGACCTGCTCGTTCGGAGCCTTGTAGCGGACCGCCTTCCCCTTCTTGTCCTGCAGGAGCACCTCGTAGGTCTCCTTCTTCGCCCCCTCGCGCTCGTTCTCGCCGAGGTCCGGATCGGGCCATGAGGCCGAGCGGTCCTCCCCTTCGGCCTTGGCCTCGCGGTCGGGCATCCACTTGTCGATCTCGTAGCGGAAGCGTTTCCGGTAGACCGGATCCTCGCGGTAGACCGGCTCCTGGTACGACTCCTCGTGCTCGCGGGTCTCGTAGACCGGCCGGTCCTCGTACACGTCCTCGAAATAGCCGTTGCCGAGGTCGCGCGAGCCGGTCTTGACCCGTTCCGTGCCCGTCTGCACCTGTTCGGACACCGTACGGCTGGCCGTCCGGGTGCCGGTCTGGACCTTGTTGACGTGATGGACCTCGCGGCTGCTGCCGAGAATCCGGGCACCGGCCGGCACCTCCCCTTCCCACGCCTGCTCGGTGACCGGGCGAAGCTCCTCCACCGCGATCGTCCGAGCCCAATGGAAGCCGGTGACCGTGAGATCCGCCGACTTCGGCCGGCCCAGGATCATGACGAGGGCGAAAAGGGCGATCAGCCCCAGGCAGCCAATGCCGCACCCCTTCTTCCACGGGAAGCTCTTCCCCGGAGAAGGAGGAGCGGCCAGCGGCTGAGCGGGAACCGGAGGAGGCCCCCCCGCGGGATGCACCGCCACCTCGCGGACCTTGGTGCCGGGGTCCTTGGGAGCCCCGCACCCCGAGCAGAAGGTATGGTCGGCGGGATTGTCCGCGTCGCAGTAAGGGCACACCCAGTCCGGCCCCGCCTGAGCCCGCTTCAGAGCCTCGGCCTCCAACACCTCGGGAGCATCCTCAGGCAGGTAGAGCTTCACCTCGGGACCGCGGGGCGAGCCGCACCCCCCGCAGAACTTCTCCGGTCCTCGATTCTTCTTTCGCCCGCAGACCGGGCAGTCCCAAGCACCTTCGCGAATAGCCACGGGAGTCTCCTTGGATGTCCGGGGCGATCTTATCGCGGACTGGACGCCCTACTCGGCCTGCACCCTATTTGTCTGTCAAGGCAGGTTCGGCCTGTGGCGTAGCGCCCCTGGGACCGCCGGCATCCCTGCCGGCCTGACTAACTCCGCTTTTCACACCGCCGGTAAACCCCCGGGCTGACGCCGAACCCTTTGCGAAAAGCGTTGCTGAAGTGGCTCTGGTCGCTGAATCCGGTGGCCGCCGCGATCTCCGCCAAACCCGCCGAGCTGCGCCGCAGGAGCCAGCAGGCACGATCGAGCCGGCAGCGCCGGAGGTACTCGCCGGGCGTCATGCCGAAGCTCTGCCGGAAGCGGCGTGCGAAATAGACCGGATGCACCCCGAGTCTCGCCGGCAATCTCGCGTACCGACCGCGGCCCTTCGTCGAGGCAAGTGTCGCGCAGAAGCTCTCGCGCCTGCCGAAGCCAGGCGGGAGCACTACTCAACGCCGCGTTGGGCTCGGCGCCGGTCCGTTGAAGCAGCTCCAGGCAGAGAGCCTCGGTGATGCATTCCGAAAGATCGTCCTGGCTCTTGGGACCCTGAAAGTCGAGAAGAATCTGCCGTACCAAACCCAGAGCCGACTCCGGCAGACAGACCGCCTCTGCCGGCAGCCTCGCTTCCGCAATGGCCTCGGCAAACACGGGTGGGGAGACGCAGAGGGTGGCAAACGCCGATCGCGAAATATCCTCCTCGGCAAAACAATCCCGATGCATCGTTCCCGGCGGGCTGTAGATGAGGCGCGGTCCGGACGAGTCGCAGGCCTGCCGCGCGCTCGTCTCGTACCTTCCGCGCAGGACGAAAACGAAATGCGCCTCCTCGTGCAGATGCCATTGAACCCGGCTCTTCGGCACGGTCGGAACGAAGCGCGCCAGCGTGAACCCCGCGATCTCCCGCTCCTCGGCCGCCCGCCCGAAGAACTGGCCGAACGGCATCCGAATCGCGGCGTCACCACCTGTCCGGCTGTCTAGCATCCCTCTAATACGAGGCATCCCCGCTCGATGTTACCGACGAGGCCGTAGCCGGCACCTCGCGGCTCTCTCGCGACCGCCAGACGAGGAAAGCGATCGAGCTGGCGAAGAAGAGACCGCAGAGAAAGCTCCCCTCCGGACCCTGCGCTCCGCCGTTCAGAAAGGCCGGCCCGACGGGAGTCAACCGGACCAGCAGCGCCGGCAGCTTGGCATCGAGGCCCGTGATCGGCACTTCGAAGCCCACGGCCAGCAGCCAGTTCCATCCCGAATGCCACCCCATGACGCCCCAGATATTGCCGGTTCTGAGGGCCCACGCACAGGTGAACAACGAGAAGAGGAGGATTCCCAACGTGACGCCCCAGTGCTGGTGCGGGCTGTAATGCAGGAGGGTAAAGACGATCGAGGTGAGCGCGACGCCCAGGGGAACATTGAGTTTCCGGGAGATTACCGACAGCAGCCAACCCCGGAACAGGATCTCCTCCACGCTCGACTGCACGGCGAAACAGACCAGCAGAAATCCGATGCTCAAAAGAGCACTCGGCGAACCGAAAGCCTTGCCATATCCGCCGGCGCTGTAGCCGCCCGCCAGCCAGATCGCGCAAACGACGCCCAGGGAGGTTGCGATACCAATCGCCAGCCCCTTCAGGAAGGTCCGCGCTCGCTGGGAATCGACCAGGCCGATGGTGGCCAGGGAGCGGCGTTCGACGAAGCGCACCCAGGCCAGGACGACCAGCCCCGTCAGGCCAAACTCGAAAACCAGAAAGGAGAACAACCCCGGAAGGCCTGTGGGGTTGCCCTTGGCATCAACTAGGTGAAAGTGCTCCTCCACGTTCGACACCCCGACGAGGGGCGCCGCCACGAACAGGACACAGAGGAAGGGGGCGAGAGCGCCCCAGGGCAGCCAGCCCTTCGCGGGATCTGACGAATAGAGGGCGATTGATTTCATGCGGGGGAGTCTAGGCCGGCGCGGCGCCGCCGTCTTGTACGAACGCAACCGTTCCAGATTTCGCGTACCACCCCAAGAGGGTGGGGCTCGGCCCCCGCCCCGGCGACCCGAGCCACCCCGGCGGGTATTTCTAACATTCTAATAGAAAGAAAATACTGGCAGGAAGGTGACTGCGGCGCTAGCAGAACGCAGGCCGCGCGCGCACCTTGAACCAAGCGTTCCTCAACGCTCAGCAAGGAGGTTCTTATGCTCCAGAATCTCTCCATCCGCCTGACTCTTTCCGCGTTTCTCCTCGTTCCTTTCGGCCTGGCCGCGGAGAACCCGGAGAGCGGAGCTCCCTCAACCGTCACTCCCGCGCCCCCACTGCATGCTCAGGTCCCCCGCACGATCCGCATCAGTGGGGCTCTGAAAGAGCTCAGCGCCAGCACGGTCCCCTCCCAGGAAACGATCCGGTTCACTCTCTACCAGGACCAGGAGGGGACGACGCCGCTCTGGGCCGAGACGCAACAGGTCGAGGTCGCCCCCTTGGGGCGTTACTCGGTGCTGTTGGGCGCGGGAACCGAAGGCGGCCTCCCGCTCCCACTGTTCTCCGGCATGGAGGCCCATTGGCTGGGAGTCCAGTTGGAAGGCCAACACGAACAGCCGCCGGTCATGCTGGTCAGCGTCCCCTACGCGCTCAAGGCCGCTGACGCCGAAACGCTCGGCGGCTGGCCGGCGTCTTCGTACCTGAGGATCGAAAAAACCTCTGAAGAAGCGCTACCGGCCGAGGCCAAAGCCGGCCAACCGGTTAGCGGGCGCCCCAAGGCACAGGTTCCGATTTATGGGCAGGGAACCACGGGCTACCTCGCCAAGTTCACCAGCCCGAGCATGATCAGCTCCTCGGTTCTGTACGACAACGGCTATTTCCTCGGCCTGAGGATGCCCACCCCCCGCACCGACTTCGACATCATGGGGACCCTCGCCGCCAAACGGCTGACTCTGACGCAGGATTCGGGCACCTCGTCGCCAACCTGGTCGCTCGACGCGGTGGACTCGCGCTTCCGCCTCTTCTTCCAGCCGTACTTCAACGCGAGCGGAACGGAAATTTTGACCGCCCGGACAACCGGCGTGGACGTGACAGGGAATCTCAACGTGACCGGGACGCTCAGCGTGGGAGGTGGCGCTCGAATCAACGAAATCGTCTTCCCCAACCCTTCCACCGATCCTCTCGCCCCCTACTATCGAGTCGAAAGCCGCGGTACGTCGTTCATTTTCTACCTCCACTACCCCTTGAACGGCAGCCTCTTCCCTTATCCGGCTTTGACTCTCAAGGGGGGCTCCATGGGGATCTTTACAACGGAGCCCCGCAACAATCTGGACGTCACGGGAGAGGTCATTGCGACCAGCCGGCTGCTCCTGGCCCGGGACGCCACCACCACCAGCCAGGCGTGGCAGATCGTGAACGCCGGTGGGCTCTTCCGCCTCGCCCATCAAGCCAGCCTCGACCCTCATGGCCAGGTTGGCACGACCGTGATGGTGGCGACTGAAAGCAACCGGGTGGGCATCGGCGTGGACCAGCCGGCGCACACCCTTGATGTCAATGGCGACGTCGCGATCGTCGGCGCCGGCCACGGCATCGTCTTCCCGGATGGCACGGTGCAGACCTCGGCCACGCCGCCCGGTGCGTTCTTCGGTATCTGCATCAGCAACTCGGCCGGTCCACAGACCTGCTCCTGCCCTCGCCTTCTGTCGCAGACTCAGATCTCGGCGGGGCAGTCGTGCTCGATCGCCGGAGTTCCGGGCAACTGCACGGCGGTCTCGCAAGCGGGACCGCCGGTTACCTACGGCGCTTGCTGCGTCTGCAACTGAGCGTTGTCCACGGCGGCCGCGCGGTTTACGCGGCCGCCGGGATCGATCCGGTAGAACAGGCCGCGACGCGGGGGCACTGAGATAGAGCTGACCTTCCCGACAGAGATCTGGAGGTAACGATCTACCCAGATTCTTCAACTCTACAGGCCATCCAAATTGCCCAGCAACGGCCTGTCTCCTGCTTGGCCAAAGCTCAATTCCCTCTCAGCCGCGCCGCCGTCATGGGCCGTGTCGCAGAGCAGTCTTCCTCTCCGGAAAACGCAAGGATCGTCATCTCCATCACCGTCGAAGTCGCCCAGGGCTGCGAGGTCCCCCGGCTGACCGAAGACGATCCCAACATCGGCTCCCCCGTTGTGCCGGATATCGCAAAGGAAGCGGGCGCCGGTGAAGACGCACGCGTCGTCCCGGCCGTCACCGTTCAGATCGCCGAGGAGAGGCTGGTCCGCGGGCCTTCCGATTCCGAAGCTCGACTCGGCCCGGCCTCCGTCGTGACCTGTGTCGCAGAGATGGAACCGGCCCCGCCGGACGCACGGCTCGTCACGGCCGTCCCCGTCCACGTCTCCGAAAAGTGGAACGTCACCCGCCTGCCCAAAGCGGAGAGCCGTCTCATAAGGCATTCCCCTGTGATCCGTATCGCACTGGAACTGACCCGCCTCGAATACACAGGGGTCCTTGCGGCCCTCTCCATCCACGTCCCCGAGGACCACGCCGCCGCCGGGAATGGAAAGCCTCAGCTCGGCCTCCCCTCCGGAGCGGCCCGCATCGCAGAGAAGGCTCTCGCCGCGCACCAGGCAGGCCTCATCGGCCGCCGAGGCCATGAACCGCTGACCGAAGACACCATCGAAATCGCCGTCGTCCGCGTTCCAGACCACCACGAAAGTGCCGTTGCCACCAAAGGCCACCTGCGGCCTGGCGAATTCGTTGCGGGTCTGGCGCGTGTTGATCCGGAATTCCTTGCCGACGCGCCGCCCGTCGTGCCGGAAGAGCCGGCCGAGAATGTCCCAGCCATAAAGGCCGTTCTCCCGCCTGAAGCTGGACCACACGGCGATGAAGTTGCCGTCAGGATCCGCGGAGGCTTCCGGAGAGAGCCGGAGAAGTTCGGAACCGTACCGAGATGAAGCTCCGGGCCGGTCTTCACGCCGGCAGGGGAAAAGAACTGTCCGGAAACGTCAACGGCAAAGCGATTCTCGGGAAAGTCCAGCTCTTTCGTCTGCCAGACCACCAGGAACCGCCCGTCCGGAGCGACGGCAACCCGAGCCCCAGACTGAACGCCTTTCCTGAAAGTGTTCACCCGGATGGGATCTCCGACGAGTCCAGAAAGCGAAAGGCGTTGGGCAAAAATGTCACATTGGGCATCGTCGTTGAAGGATCGGCAATCGCCCGTCCACGTGACGACCGCGGTGCCGTGACGATCCACTTCGATGTCGCCAATGAACAGTGGATCGTCAGGCTCTTTCCCGCTCGCGATGAGGATTTTATCGCCCAGAAGCTGCCCACGTGCGCTCAATCGGGCCGCCTTCAGATTAAATTGATTCGACAGCCACGACAGGACGATACGTCCTGCAGGGTTTAGAGCAACGTTGGTGATGAGCAGGCCTTGCGGCTCCAAGAGGGGCCTGGAGATAGGAACTGCAATAGCTTCGCCCATGGGTCCTCGATCCTGGAGGAAATGGACAGGTTCAGAACTCTGTTCACCGGCCCACAGCAGCCGATAACCTCCTCCTGACTTCGCCAAAGGCCAAGGCGAGCTCCCGGGAGCCTCAGAGAGACTGATCTCGCCGCCCTTGGGCTGACCTTGAGGGTCGAAAAACCTTATTACGCTGAACGCATAGTAGGGACTGATCTCGCCACGAAGATCTTCCCATCCCACGGCAAAGCTGCCGTCCCGGCTAACCGCCAGGTGCTGAGTGTCTTGTGTCAATTCGGTCTTTTCGTTGACCCGAAACTCATTTCCCAAGGGGGTCTGAGCGAGGGCGCCGCTCGGCAAGCCCAACGCCAGGGTCAAGGCACAGGCCGAGGAAAGAAGAAGGGGCCTCATATCGGTGGCTGCCATGGCTTAGTCTAAACCATCCTGAGGGACAGGACTTGGCGGCGGCACGACCAGAACTTCGTCCTCCAAGGGAGATCCGCTGGCGTCGAAGCGTCTCCCAAAGATGCCGAGCTCCAGATCGTCGGAGGAGTAGCTGGTCCAGGAGACGAAGAAGCCGCCGTCCGGGCTCGTCTCCAGGTTTGTCAACCATTGGCCTCCTTTCGCGGTGCTGTTGACGCGGAGCTCGGTTCCCAGGGGATTGCCGTTTTCATCGAACCGCTGGGCATAGACACCCTCCGCATCTCCATCTTCCCCTTCGCTGGTCCAGGCAACGACAAAGCCGCCTTGAGGGTTCATGATGACCTTGGAGAAGTCCTGCCGTCCAACGGAGTATTCGTTGACCTGGATCTCTGGCCCATACGGAACCCCTGCATCATCCACAAGGCGAGCGAAGATGCCCCCGGAATCGCCATCCTGGTCATAGCTCGTCCACGAGACCACTCCTCCCTTGCCGGATGGGCCGGCCGCTACCCAGGGGTTCGTCTGGTCGTACTGCTGGGTTGTGTTGACTGAATATTCGTGCTCGGAGAGGTTACCCTGCTCATCGACAAACCGGAAGAAAATGCCATGGAGATCACCATCGTCCTCGCCTTCCCAGACCACGAAGAACTTTCCATCCGCAGCCTTGGCTACGGCTGGAAGCTTCACCTGCTTTTCGTCCGCCTTCGCCTCGCTGACCGCGGCAACTTCTCCTCCGTCAGGTTTCCCAGCCATGATCCTCCACCCGGACCCGTCCTCGGCAAGGGATGGCCAGACTTCGATGGCAGAGGCCAGTGCTCCATACGTACCCTTCCTTCTCAATTTAATCACCCAATCGCAATCTCCAGCACTGCCAGTACCTGTACAAGTAGGTCGTGTGAGCTTGAGTGTTGCACCAGCCGGGTCATTGGTGAGGAGCGTACAAGCTGGCTGAGGGTCACTGGAACTTGGTATTTTCCCAGTCCGCGGGTTGACCCAGACAATCGACCATGGACCCGAAGCAGCGCAACTGAAGCCGGTCAAGAACCTGGCGTCGAAACGGACGTCCGCGTTGTCCGGGAGATAGATCAGGACGAAGTTGTTGTCCGCCGTCGCCGCCATGGTGATCTTCTTGTCCTGTTCGTTGTCGCCGGCCTGATACTTGACACGGGACGATTGGCGCTGAAGCATCTGCCAGGGCCCCAGGTTGAGCTGATCCCCCAGGATCTTCATTTGCTTCGAGCCGTCGGAGTTCAGAGCCGCAGTCGAGGCGCGGCGTCCCGCAAGGCATTGCCCAACCGGCTATGGCTTCTGGGAGACGGGGCGCTTGTTCAAGATCCGCGCCTCCTTTCCCGCGGGGACCTGGCGCTACACGGTGAGCTGCACCGGCAGCTCCGGAGGCTTCAACTGTTCGACGGACTCGGCCCTGAACAAGACGGGAACCCTCAACGTCGCCGATGCCGGCACGAATGAGAAGGAGGCTCTTCAAACGAGGCTTCCCCGTTGACCAATATCTGGTGGTAGTCCCGCGTACTCTGTAGCGGCAGCTCCCAGCGATGCCACTGCGTGGCCGGGCTCTGCGCGGCCGCAAGACCCGCCAGTCCGATCCAGCCGGCCAGGAACGCCGCCACTTGCAACAGCCGCCGATCGAAAGCGGCTCCAGGACGAAAAACGACGAGACGTGAATGCGGGGACATCCCAATCCTCCTCATTGAAAAGAAGCCGTCCGTGAGTGGCCGGGGCGGAGGAAACGTTTCGCTGCGGGGGTCAGTCGGCCACGAATTCGAGCCCGTTTCCCAGCTCCAGAGCCCGGGTGCAGAGGGCGGCGAGGCCGGTGCAGAGCTCATGAACCGCCCCGGGAGCTTCAGGGCTGAGCTCCGCGCACAGGGTCTCCAACTCGGAGGCCAGGGCTCCGACCTCGGCCGGCGACAGGGTGGCATCGGCCTCGGGTCCCCACTGCTCGCGCCACAGCCGAGCCAGGATAGGGCGGTCGGAGTCACCGGCGAGCCGCGGATATAGAGCGCTCCAGGCCTCGGTCGAGAGGCCGCAGCCGCCGAGCTCGCGGAGCAGGTTTCCTGCCGCGTCACGAATCCAGATGTCACGCATGGCGACTCCCTCGTCTAGGCGGCGGCCCTTCCGAATGGAGCCGGGCCGCCGCGGGGCCGGGGCTCAAGGGTTCCCGGGGAACTGGGTCACGACCGCGCTGGTGTTCGTGTCATAGATTACCGTACCCCGCACGGTGTCGTTGCAGGCGGTTCTCGTGGAGCCGATGACGGCGGCGAAATCAGCTGAATAGGCGACACGGTTGTTGACCTGCTGGACGCCCGCACAGTTGGGCCGGCCCATGAGCGCCTGGCAGAAACTCACCGCGTTGGCCTTGCTACCGCAATAGCCTGCGACGAAGGCGCTTTTGTCATTGACTACGCAGCCCTGGCAGTGCCGCATCTCGATGTGTTGCCAGACGGCGTCGGAGATGTTGCAGAAAGCGGGATTGCAGGCCGCGACGACGAGACTGGCCGCGGGCCTCGGCTCCGTTCGCTGGCTGGTACAGGCACCGAGAGCCAGAACCGCGGCGGCCGCGAAGGCGATTACGAGCCGGCGTCTACGCAGAAGGTGTTCCATTTCGATCCTCTCTTTCGGGTCGTGAACGGTTGCTCCTCACCTGGCTCAGACCTGGGTACCCTGCAAGGATACGTTCCGGTCGAGGTTCGCGGGGGCCGGGTAGCCTTCGCCGGTACCCAAAGCCCGGTTGTATCCGTAGATCCAGATGCCTACCAGGGCGCCCTGGTTCCGGAGGCTCCTGCGCCAGATTGGCGGAGAAGTTCACGATCGAGGTGGCGCAGGCGTGGATCAGGATCGGCCCCGCGTACCCACCGGGAGTGTTCGTCACGAGAAGGGTTGCGATATCGGAAACGTCCCATTCCCAGCCCGGCGGGGCAGGGTCTCCGATCTCGTCATTGTTGCCGTGGGCGGACAGGCAGAGAGCCTCATTCTGCCCCAGTTGAGCCAGGAAGCCTCCGAGCTGAACGGTGGCACCGGGCTGGCCGCCAGGATTCAGCAGGTTGAAAGCGCCCCAGTTTGCCGCTCCGCTCTGGTTGTTGCGGACTGCCGGATCTTGAGTGCAGACGATGATCATGGCTTTTCCTTTCTGAGCAGAACTGTTTCTTTGGTAATCCGTGAACGGTCCGCCTGGCATGCCGGCCTTGGGGCACCGGCATGCCAGGCGTGGCGATTTCTACGGGCGGCGGCTTACGCCAGCATGGGCAGGCGATGCTGCACGGTGATGCCTTCGCCCAGCTCTTCTCCTCCCGCCATGAGGAGCTTGCCGGACTTCGCCTCGGTCTTGAGAGACGCCCCGGCGGGGATGAATCCGCCCGTCTGGGGGTTGAAATTGAGAGAGACCTCCCTGATGGCTCCTCCGAAGGTCACTTTCGTCTGTGTGGAGGAGACGGTGGTGACCACCGTGTTGCTCCTCACCTGGGACTGCGTCCAGATGTAGATCGTCGTGAACGGAGTCATGACGGCCGTGCTCTGGTACGGCACCGCGGCCGCGGAAACGGCGTTGCCGTTCATCGCGGAGCCGTTCACCGACGCGTTCTGGTACAGGCCGAAGGTCAGGTAGCCAGGCCCATTGGGCGGCAGGTTGTTGTATTGGTTGACCGCGGTGTAGCTGCCGAGGCTGCCGCCTCCCTGGGGAGGGCCGAAAAACCCGGCTGAGCCCAGGGCGTAGACCTGCCCGTCCACGGCGGGAAAGGGCGTGATGGACAGTTGGGTGAGCGTCGCTCCGTTCTGGATGCTCTGTGTGGAAGTGTAGATTCCATACTGCTCCTCCCACGTCATCGTATTGCCCTGCAGGGGGCGGAATACGATCCAGGCCACGTTGGGAGAGCCGTCACCGGAGCTCGGTTTGGCGACGACGATGTTGGTGCCGGTCGCGTACAGCATGGTCAGGGAGTCTTGCGTGAAGTTGGTCTTCAGAGTGAACGTGGGCATCTCTTTCTCCTCTTGTCAGGTCCGGTTCATGATGCGGACCGGGAACGTCCCGGTCCGCGCTGCGTAAGGCCAGGCTTTCGATCGCCAGGGCTTATTCCCTGTCGCTTCCCAGGTACCTCCTGAGGCGGTTCTCATGAATGATCAAATGGTGCTCCCGGGTCACGGCGATCAGATTCAGAAATCTAAATTGAGTCAGGAACGTGCTCACCCGAGGCCGCGTCGCTCCAATCATTCCCGCCCATTCGTCATGAGAGATCCAATAGCTGATCCGTATCCCGTCACCCGTCCGTGTGCCGATCCTGTCGCCCAGCAGGATCAGCATCTTCCCCAGCCGCCTCACGCTGGGCTCCATCACGAAGTCGCTGATCCGCCTTTCCTGCTCCGCCACACGCCCGACCAGGTGCAGCAGGAGCTCTTCATAAAGCATCCGGTCGCGCAGCTCTTGGGCGAAGTCCTCTCCATGGATCCGCCAGAGGACGCCCTTTTCGCGCGCCGTCGCGGTCTCCAGGCGGTGGCAAGGCCCGAGCAGCGCACGCTCTCCAAAGAGCTCGCCGGCGACCTGGATCCTCAAAATGCATTCCTTTCCTTCTTTCGAATGCGTCGCGACCTTGATCGACCCGCTCTCGATGAAATAGACGCTTTGGTCTTTTTCACCGCAGGAGTAGAGGGCTTGCTGCTTCTTGACGACGATCCTCCGGGCTCCTCTACCGGATAAAAATGCGTCTCCAATCTCGCACCTCCAACCCCCAATGTTTGAATCGGCGCAAATCATCATTCCAAGGCACCACCTGAGTCGCTCCAAAGTCGGCTAACCAGCCGGGAACGATTGCGAGGGTATCGCCCCGGGGGTTCAAATTCAGTTCAAAAGGAGACACTGGAGCACTGCTGAAGTGCTCTGAAAGCTGGACTCGGGGATACGGGAAGAGACCGCCGGAGGGACGTCAGGCCGACGGCAGGAAACCGCCAACCGTGGCGCTGTACCTGTACGTCAGCGTGGAGGGGGTGTTGAACTGGACGGTGGTCGAGCCGCCGGAGACCCCGGGCGCGAAACCCTGCGCCAGAGGAGGAGGGACCTGAACGACGTTGCCCGGTGCCGCGTTGGTCTGCAGCCACACGTACACGGTATCCAGGGGTGTAAAGGTGGCGAAGAAATTCGCTGGAACCGTCGCCATGGTGGCCGGATTGGAGGTGGCAAGGATTCCGTTGGAGGTTACGCTCTGGGCCAAGCCGAAGACGAAGGTGGGAGATTGAGCGGATGGTATCTTATTGACGACCCGATACGACCCCACGGCCGGCGCGAAATCGCCCGCGAAGGGTCCGGCAAACGACCCTCCGAAGTTGTAGTACATGCCGGAAGGAATCCCCAGCGCGGTCGTGCTCTGGGGCTGGATCCTGCTGGAGGATACCGATGCCGCGGCGTACAGCCCATATACATTGTCCCAAGAGACTGTGTTCTGCTCAAAGGGAGCAAAGCTGGCCCAGGCCACGTTGGACGAGGCGTCGCTGAACGCCCGCGCAAGGACGACGCTCAGGCCCACTGACTGAATCGTGGGCAGGTCCGCGGCATCGATGAGGAGGCGCAGATTGTAGGCCGGCATGCCCTTCAGCCTATACTTGCAGCCGCTCGGCGTCTGTCTCCTGAGGAACCATTCGCCGACGATCATGAGCGAACCCCCGGTCAAACCCCTCCACCCAAGGGAGTCCTCAATACCCAGCGCATGCTCTGCTCGAACCAACAGGCTCTCGCGCAGGCGTGGCCCTTCCTGGAGGAACGTCCGCCCGTAATCCTGGACGGACTGGCTCCCTTGGAGCCACACCTTCGGCGGCAATCACAATTTCAACCTGATCCTGCGCAATGGCGTAACGCTTTACATCGACGGCGGCAAGCCCGCGCCCGGCCTGATCGAAACCACGGTGCGGAACCTACGGGAGGTGCCGACGACCCTGCATTTCAACGTACCGCGTGGCTTCGACATGTTGATCCCCTTCCTCGAGCGGGACGCCGAGTTGCGCGATACTTTCTTCCGCGATCTCGACGCCCTCTTCTACGCCGCCGCGGCGCTGCCGCAGCACCTGTGGGAGAAGCTCGAGAAACTCTCCCTTCAGGCAACGGGCCGGCTCGCCGTCATGCTCTCCGCCTGGGGATCGACCGAAACGGCGCCCAGCTCCACGCAGATCCATTTCCTGATCGATCGCGCCGGTGTGATCGGCCTGCCTGGAGCCGGCACGGAGATCAAGCTCGCCCCCCTCAGCGGCAAATTCGAGCTGCGCGTCAAAGGCCCCAACGTCACCCCCGGCTACTGGCAGCGCCCGGACCTCACCCGCGAGATCTTCGACGAAGACGGCTTCCTGAAAACGGGCGACGCGGGCAAGCTCGCCGATAGCTCTCCGTTGACGATGGCTCCGGCGATCCGCGGAAGCCGTCGGATATTTCGGGGCCGGCGTTTTAGTCAGGTCTCAACTTGAAAGGGCGGTCCTATGGGGCGGCCCTGAGAATCGCAGGATTCGATCTAGCCTGACATCAAGCGGTTCGCCGCTGTGGCTCGTACCATTAACTGCTCAGGTCGGAGCCCGAGCGACGCATACGTCCGGCCATTCCGATCACAGAATTCCACTTCCACCGCCTTGCCCGCCCCCAGGATGTCCACAACGGTACCAACTTGGCCTCGCTGGAGTTTGTGCTCCGAAATGTCAACAGTCAGCGCAACCACCTCGAGGGGCTGAATCGTGTCTTCCATCTCGTACCCCTTCCTGCCTAAAGGACGTAGCAACTGGTCAATCGCGGGAGACTACCGCTCGATCGGCATAGGGTATCGCCATGACTAAAAAGCATCGACGGCGATGCCCCTATCAAACCGCTATCCTCCAATCCGGTATCCTCTGCCCATGCGGAATCCTATCCCCGAGCCGCCCCCTCACGCCACCCACACCGTCTTCAACCAGCCGCTCCCCTTCGAGGACGTCAACCTCTTCACCACGGACCGCCCGCTCGCCGAGGCCCTCCGCCGCGAAGGCGCTGACTGGGCCGAGGAGCGCGCGGCGGCTTTCGGACAACTCGTGGGGCGTCGGGAGACGATCTCCTGGGGATTCCAGGCCAATGAGCACCCTCCCGTCCTGGGCACCCATGACCGGCGCGGCGAGCGGATCGACGAGGTGGAGTCTCATCCGGCTTGGCACTCTTTGATGACCCTCGGGGTGGAGCATGGCCTCCATGCCCTGCCGTGGCGCGAGGCCCGGCCGGGGGCTCATGTGGCGCGGGCGGCGATGTTCATGCTGCTGGCCGAGGTGGAGGCGGGGGTGGGGTGCCCGCTTTCGATGACCTATTCGGTGATCCCGGCCCTGCGGACTCAGCCCGAGCTGGCGGCGGAGTGGGAGCCTCGATTCACGTCCACGGTTTACGATCCGCGGCTCATTCCCTCGGAAGGTAAAACTGGGGCTCTCTGCGGGATGGCGATGACGGAGAAGCAGGGAGGTTCGGACGTACGGGCCAATACCACGCAGGCTCGCGCGGTTGGGGCGGGTGGGCCGGGGGCGGAGTACGAGATCACGGGGCATAAATGGTTCTGTTCGGCTCCCATGTGCGATGCGTTCCTGGTGCTGGCCCAGGCTCCGGGCGGCCTTTCGTGCTTCCTGCTCCCCCGCTTTACACCGGACGGGGAGCGCAACCGTTTCCTTCTCCAGCGGCTCAAGGACAAGCTCGGCAACCGTTCGAACGCATCGAGCGAGGTGGAATTCCGCGCGGCCTGGGCACGGCTTCTGGGCGAGGAGGGACGGGGCGTTCAGACGATTCTGGAGATGGTGAATCACACGCGGCTCGATTGTGTCATCGGTTCCGCCGCCGGCATGCGGTGGGGCACGGCGCGGGCGATTCATCACGCGGCCCATCGCCAAGCTTTTGGAAAGGGATTGATCGATCAGCCCCTGATGCGAAACGTGCTGGCGGATCTCGCGATTGAATCCGAGGCCGCCACGGTGGCCATGATGCGCCTGGCCCGGGCCTACGATGCCTATACATCGGAATCGGACGCGCCGTTCCGGCGTCTCGCCACGGCGGTTCTCAAGTACTGGACGTGCAAGCGGGCCCCCGTCCACGCGGCGGAAGCCCTGGAATGCCTTGGCGGGAACGGCTACGTGGAAGAGTGGGGACTGGCCCGGACCTACCGCGAAGCGCCGCTCAATTCGATCTGGGAAGGATCCGGCAACGTTCAGTGCCTGGACGTTCTGCGCGCGGTCCAGAAGTCCCCCGAGTCGCTCACCGCCCTTTTCACCGAGATTCAGGAGGCCCGGGGTGCGGACCACCGCCTGGATCTCTACACGAGCGAGCTTCGGGCAGAGCTGGGACGGACGGAGGATCTGGAAACGCGGGCCCGCCGCCTCGTGGAGCGCTTGGCGCTGGCCCTCCAGGCGTCGCTGCTGGTGCGGCACGCCCCCGCGGACGTGGCGGATGCCTTCTGCGCCAGCCGGCTCGCGGGGGATGGCGGCCGGGCGTTCGGGACTCTTCCGGCCGGGACGGACTTTGAAAAGATTATTGAACGGGCTCTCGCAACCGGCGGATGAATTTCGCCATCGACTCCAAAGTCAATGCCGGCTGATCCCGATGCGGCGAATGACCGCAGCCCCGGACCAGCACGGACTCGACCGCCGCACCCGATTGCCTTTGGATTGCCTCGATCTGGCGCCAGGTACCGTATTCGTCCCGGTCTCCCTGGACGATGAGGGTGGGGACCTGGATGCCGGGGAGGAATTCCTCGATGTTCCAGGCCTTGAACTGGAGATCGAGCCAGACCCGGTTCCACCCCCAGAAGGCCACGTCCACGTTCGCGCCGTGATGCCGCGCCAGGCGCTCCCGGAGGTCCGTGGTCCGGTAGACTTCCGCGATCTTCTCAATGCTTTTGAGTCCCCCCGGCTCGGTGAAGACGTGGGGGGCTTCCAGGATCATCCCCAACAGGCCGGCGGGTCGGTCGCGGCCGGCATGAATCAAGGCGATGGACGCGCCGTCGCTGTGCCCCACGAGGATGCTCTCGCGGACTCCGGCGGCTTCCAGGACCCGGGGGAGAACCCCGGCCTCGTCGTGCATGAACCGGACGGGGCGCGGCAGGGCGATAGAATCCGATCTTCCGTAGCCGGCCCGAGAGTAGACCAGGGCACCGCAGCCCGTCCGCTCCGCGAGCTTGTCCGGAAAATCTTTCCACAGCGAGGCCGATCCGAGCCCCTCGTGGAGAAAGACCAGCGTGGGCGCGCTCTCCGGCGGCGCCCCCACCCGGCGGTACTCCAGGCGGACGCCGCCGACTTCGAGCCATCCTTCGTCAGCCATTCTGGTCTTCAGCCAATCGGTGCGAGCGGCGGAAAAGCGCGTACGCCGGCAGGCCCAGCGCGACCACGGCCACGCCGAGCGCGGCTTCGCGGGGACGTCCCGCGCCAAGCAGCACCAGCACCACGGCGACGCTGACGAGAAACAGGATGGGCGTGAGAGGAAAGAAAGGCGTCTTGTACCCCGGGCTCCCGGAGCGGCGCCGGAGGCGGAAGAGCCCGAGGGCCGTGAGCCCCAGAAAGGCCACGGTAATGAAAATGAAATAGGCGATGATGGCGTCGAACGTTCCCAGCGCCACCAGCACCAGGGCCAGCGCGGCCTGAAGCGCCACGGCTCCGGCCGGCGCTCCGGTTCGCGGATCGACGCGGGCGACCATCCTGGGCATCACGCCGTCCCGCGCCATGGCGTAATAAACACGGGGGGCCGCGGTCATGAAGGCGAAGAGGCTGCCCAAAACCGACAGGGCCACGATGGCGGAAAGCACCTGCCCGCCCCTCGGGCCGAAAAGCGCCGCTCCAGCCTGCGCCGCGAACGCCTCGTTCGAGGCCGCGCCGCCGTGGGGCACGAGGTAGAGGAAGACCGCGCTCACCGCCATATACAGCAGCGTCACCGCGGCCACGCCGAGCCCCAAGGCGCGCGGCAGAGTCCGCCCCGGCTCCCTCACCTCCCCCGCCAGCTTGCTCAGATCCCACCAGCCTCCGAAGGAAAAGAACGCCGCGATCACCGCCCCCGCCAAGGCCGGAACCAGGGGCATGGCATCCGGTTGACGCTGCCAAAAGGGAGTGAACCGGGACGCGTCTCCCGCTCCCGAAAAGAATCCCCAGAGGACCAGAAACCCGAGCAGCCCCACCTTCACCACGGTCAAAACGTGACCGATTCCCGCCGCCAGCTTCACCCCGGCCCAGTTCGCCGCCGCCACCAGCAACACGCCGCCGAACGCCACGGCCTTGGCATTCACTCCCGGCCAGAGGGCCTGCGTGTACGTTCCCAAACCGACCGCGAGCGCCGCGGTCAAACCCGGGTCCAGCACCAGCAGGCACTTCCAGCCGTAGAGAAAAGCCACGGCCGGCCCGAAGGCTTCGCGGAGATAGACGTACAGCCCGCCCGCCTCCGGAAACCGCGCCGCCAGCTCGCCGAAGCAAAGGGCTCCGCACAGTGCCGTGCCGCCCAGGAACAGCCAGACCAGGAACAGCAGCCCCGGTGAGGCGAGGCTCCGTGCCATGCCCACCGGAGTCAGAAAGATCCCGACTCCGATGGTGCTGCCCACCACCAGGGCCGTGGCGGCCCGCAGGCCGACACCGCGCCGCAGGGTGGACGTTTGGGGATCGGGCATGGCGGGGAAGCCTATCAGGGGGAAGACTATCAGGGGGCGGCCCGCCTCGTACGAAGTCAGGCCGTCACGGCGCCCTCCGGCGCGCCCTGCCCCGGCTTGCGGCGGAGGATCGCGGCGGAGATCAAGGTCATGATGAGCCCGACCGGGAACACCTCCATGAAGGTGATGCCGACATTGAAGAGTGGATTGGCGTAGAGCTTCGCGAACTGGGCCATCTCCTCGGTCGCCGCCTGGATGGCGGCCTCGCTCTCTCCGGCCGCCCGCATCTTCGCGAGGGAGTGAGCGCTGTATTGGTCGAGGAAGTCCGGGACGAAGTTGAAGTAGACGATCTCCCAGGCGATCACATACATCGCGCAGGTGACCAGGGAGATGAGCAGGCCGACCTGGAACGCCTTGCCGAAGCTGATCGTACCGGCGGCGACGGTGTCGCGGTACGGGCGGACCCCGAAGAAGACCAGCAGGAACGACAGGACCATGGAGCTGTAGCCGAGGATCTCGCCGTGGTCGATGTCCCTTCATGCACAGGGGCGTCAAGATCGCGGCCAGAACCGCCAGCAGGGCACCCGACGCGAGTCCGTAAGCGAAGCACGATTTTCTGCATTGCCGTTGTCCTCCTTGAGTTGGCCGCAATCTACCGTCGCGGTGCCGCGCCGGGCGTCATCCGTTCGGGTGATTTGCGCTCCCGAGGGCCGAAATCATCCTTTCGTTGACCCCCTCAGGCGGATCAAGGATCGGCCAGCTCCCTCCCCTCGAGACGGCCTGGACCCGGCGGTTGACCCCCAGCTTGTCGAACAGGCGGGAGGAGTGGGTCTTGACCGTGTTCTCCGAGACGAAGATCCGCTCGCCGATCTCCCGGTTGCTCAGCCCTTCCGCGATGAGGCCGAGGATCTCGTGCTCGCGCGGGGTGATGCCGAGCTCCTTGAGCTTCCCGGCGTCGAGCCCGAACGGCTCGCTCACCGGGACCCGCACCTCCTGGACCACCTCCTGAATTACCACGACCTCCCGGGTCGACCTCCGGGACCGGCCCACCGCAGCCCGAAGTAGATGCCCAGGCCGGAGAAGATCACCGCCACCAGGCCGCCATAGATCTCGGTGGGATAGGCATGGACGAAGTGCTTGTACTCGATGACCTTGAGCAGCACGAGGAGCACGCCGCCGGCCAGCCCGTAGAGGATGAAGCGTTTCACGGGCGGGGAGCATAGCGCAGGCCCCGGCGGCCTCGCGGCCCCTCACTTGCCAAACGTGCCGCGCACGCTGCTCGAGATCAGCACGACGAGATCGGCGAGGATCCGGGGGAGGCTGAAGGCCACCACGCGCGCCACTTCCAGAGTCGACAGCCCCCAGCTGGTGTAGAGCCGCATGCGCAGGGCCGTGCCGGTAAAAAGCGGATGCCCCAGGGCGTTGCTGATGGCGTAGCCGGTGAAGGAGGAGAACCCGATCTTCCAGAGCGGAAACCGGAGCCCGGCATTGCGGAAGGCGATGAGGTCGTAACCGGCGAGGGCGAGATAACCCAAGACGGTGAAGGCGATCGCCGCCATCACCCGGTGCGCCGGCAGGGCACGAATGAAGGCCAGGATGTGATGGAAATGGAGGTCGGCCAGCTCACGGCGCAGGAGCCAGAGCGCGAGGCCGAAGAGGGCGACCGGCAGGAGGCGCTTGAGCCAGGGAAGGATTTTGGACACGATGGCGGGATTCTCCGGGAGACGGTGTGAAACCTTGGCGGCTGACCCGCCCCCGGGTTCACACCCGGGGCTATGAGTATGGCGCCCTCCGGGCTCTAATACCAGAAACGAGATTCAGTCCGTAGGGTGCGCTGTGCGCACCACAACCGTTCTTGGTGCGCACAGCGCACCCTACGCAGGCCATCATACGCAGGCCATCATTTCTGCGTTGACAGACCTCTAGCGAAGAGCCCCCAAAATCCGATCCGCAACCGCCTCGTAGTTGCCGCCGAAGTGATGCGCTCCGCTGAAGGCAAAGGTTTCCGCCTTGGGCTGTTGGAGGAGAGGACAGAGGGAGTCGTCCTCTCAAAGGGAGGTCCGCGACCGCCGGAGCGGGGCGCCTCGAAAGGTGTTCGGGTTGAGCGCGAGGGCGATGCCGATGGCCAGCGAGCCGACCGCCGGCTGTTTGCAGCTCACTCGTGAGATGAAACGGTTTTTCCCATCTTGATCCTCGCCAGCTCTTGCACCGCGCGAAGATCCTCCTGGGTTTTGACCACGAAGCGAAAGCCGGTCCCTTCCGCGTACTTTTTGGCGCCGTTGAGCTGTTCCAACACCGCGTCCGGCAATCCAGCCCTGCGAGCCTCTTCCACGGCGCGGCCGCCCAGGACGAAGCCGGCCAGGAAGTAGCCCTCCTGGGGAATCAGGTAGAGGATGATTTTCCCCTTGTGCCGGATGCGGACGGACCATCCCGCCTTCTTGCTGGAAAAGACCCACTCCTCCCCCACCGGATCCCATTGGGAGGCCGCGAACGGGCGGATCGACTCCCAAAGGGGACCCGCCGGCCCCAGGACGCTCCGGAGCGTCGCCGCGTCCGGACATTTCGCAAGGTCGTCAAAGGCGCTGAGGGCCATCCGTTCCCTTTCTACGACTCGGCCTCGAGCGGCCGGTTGAGCTCGGTGCGCCAATTGGCCGGGTCCGGGCTCGACTCGGGGCCCGTGACGTAGCTCTCCCAGAGGTCCGGCCTCTGTTTATGCCCCTCGGAGGCGATCTGGGAATTGAAGGCTCCCCAGGCCTCGCCGAGCCCCTCGTATCCGCCCTGATACACCGTCCGGGCCACCGTGGCGGCGGGAAGCTCTCCGGCTTCCACACGGCCTGTCGGTGACACGGGGACAGAGACCGGAACGCCGACGACGAAATCGAAAATCCCGGGGTCCATCCTGAAGTGATGCGAGAAAAACGCCCCGGCAGGCCCAATTCCCTGCGCGCCCACGACGCCCATCAACTCCTGGAAGGCCGGTCCCATGACCTTCTGAATCTCTTCCCGCGGAATCGTGAAGCGGATGATCGCGGCCGGCTGGGCGGTGGTCTGCACAATCTGTGTCTTCTCGATCACGGGAGTCTCCTGTTGGATGTTGGGGATTTCTGGACGTGGCCTTTTCGGGTTCGTAGGGGACCGCAAGGTTTACGGTGCCGTCTTACACATGCTGGATCCATTGGCGGAGGATGCCTTCAAAGGCGGACCGTTTCGCCTGGATCTCCTCCAGATTCCGAAATTTCACCGTCGCCCGGTCATCGCCCAGCCATTCCAAAAGCCCGTCCGAATCCGCGATTGCATCTCGGGACATCGGGCTCGTGCGTTTTTTCGCACCCCGGTGCAGGATGATCTGGATTCCATCCTTCGCCTTGAGATGAAACGTCGCGAAGTCATCCGCGGTCCGGAAACTCGGCGCGTTCCATTTGATCCCTTCGGTGATGGCGGGATCGATTCCCAGGATGATCTCCCGGAGGGCGAGGATCTCGGGCTTGGAGGGATGCTCCAGCGCGGCGAGGAAGGTCTCGACGGTGTCGGGTGGCGATTTCGGGGGCATGGTTCTCCTCAGGAGCGGTTACCGCAACAAGGCGCCCCGAAGGGGCAAAGGGCATAGAGCCCGGCGTTTCAACGCCGGGTTGGGGGTCTCTCTCCTCCCCCACAAGTCCCGGAGGGACCAGGAATCACTGAGCGTCCGGCAGCGTGTAGTCAAACACGTAGGAGTGCTTCCCACTCTCGATCTGAATATCCATCTTGCCGGTGAGGCCTTTCAGTTGGCCGGTGCCGGAGTCGGGGACGACGGTGATGGACAGGTTCGGGGTGCCTCGATCCATGAGGCCGGTGTGGAGGAGGACGAAGGTTCCGGTGCGTCCGTTCAGGGTGCCGGTGACCTGCTCCATGGCGACGTAGCCGGCGGAGCCGGGCTCGGCGGTGCTGTGGGCGAGCATCTGCCCTTTGCTGGTGGCTTCGAGGTCGCCGTGGAATTGCTTGTCGAGAAGCATCCGGCCGACGGCGGTGTCGGATTTGTCGTCCGGGGCCTGGGGGAGGAGCTTGACGTCGAAGGAGCCGCTTGCGTGCTGGGTCATGGAGGTCGCCTTTGGGGTTGGAGCGGGCTGTGGGGTCTGTGAATACGCAAAGGGAGTTAGACAGCAGGTCAGGCAGAAACCCGCTACGAGGATGGCTCCAGCGCGTGTTGGTCTTTTCATGCTTGCTCCATGCGTGCCGAGTACGCCAGGTGCTTCTCTTCTACGACGGGAACTACGACGGGAACAAGGTTGCGGGCTCTGGGCTCCGGGAGAGCAGCCCCGACTTTCGCCGATCTTACGCCCGCGTAAGGCCAGGGGTCAAGCCCCGGCCGGTGAGGAATTTTCCTCAATTCGTCTTCCGGAGATCCTGGTATGCGGGGAGGAATCCATAGGAGCCACGGACGAAGTCGGGACGGCCGCGGGCCGGTTCTCGGTCTTCACGAAGCTCTTCTCCGGCTACCTGGGGCGTTTTCCGACGATTTTCCCCGAGGGCCGCAAGGTCTACCCCGAGGGGAACGGGTCTTTCCCCGGGGGCCGGGCGGTTGAGGAGCCGGGGTGGGCGGTTGGGCCCGAGGGGTAGGGCTGTTTCCCCGTGGGGAAAATGAGTTTCCCCTCGGGGTGAACGGTTCGGCCCTTGGGGAAAGACACGTTCCCCTCGGGGCGGACGGTTCGGCCCGGCTCCCGAGTGGTTTTCCCCTCGGGGCCGACCGCTCGCCCCGCGGGGAAAATGGCTGAGATTCGTTCCCGAACCGTTTTCCCCGGCTCCCTGAACGCCTGCCCCCGGGGGAAATCGGGTTTCCCCTCGGGGTGGACGGTTGGGATTCCGGGGAAAGAGGGTGCGCCGTGCCTAGTAGCCCGTGCTCTCCTGCCGCTTCTCGGTGATGAGCCCCACCCGGCCGAAGCCGGCGCGGCTGACGAGGGTGAGGACTTCGCTGACCTTCTCGTAGGAGAGGCGGCGGTCGCCACGGACGATGACTTCGCGGTCCGGCTCGGCTTGGTGAATGGCGGCCAGGGTGGCGACGAGGTCGGCGTCGGCCACTAGGGCGTCGCGGACGTAGACGGCGCCGTCCTGGTCGATGGAGACGCGGAGCTGGGTGTCTTCGCCGGGAAGGGAGCCAACCTTGGCGGTCTTGGGCAGGTCGACCTTGACGCCGGAGTCCGGCTGTCCCGTTTCTCCTTCGGGCGGCACCGGGAGAGGTGAAAGGAGATCGTTCAACATGACAAGAAAATCGCTTCTTCTCGTAGCCTTGCTGATGGTGCTGGTCGCGGTCTGGTCGGTTCCGCCCACGGAGGCTTGCCTGTTCTGCAACGTGACGGGCTATGCGGTCTGCCAGACCACGGATGGCACGGCCTGCCCGGTGAACGGCGTATCCAAGCGGTGCATCATGGCCCCGGAGTGCTATTGCGAGTGGGGAGTCTGCCGGTGCCTCAACGGCGTCTGGAGCTGCATCTACTGAGGATTTCCTGACGGCCGGCCCCCTCTTTCCGGCGATCCCGGCCGGGAGGAGGGGAACTGGATTCCTGGCAGTACCACCTAAAAGCCCCCCAGCGCCCGTTCCAGCCCCAGCAGGTCGAGTTGGGCCTTGGCGAGGTCCGCCCTGTGCCGGTCCAGCACCAGGAGCAGGAAGTTCTCCCCCTCCCCCACCACGCGCACCAGGTAGTAGCGCTCGGCGGTGGTCACCACCACGTCCTGAAGGGGATCGCCGAGCCCCAAGCGGTCCGCCACCCGGCGCTCCTGGCGCAGGAACTGGGCGGCGGGGAGAGCCATGGTGGAGCCCAGGTCCACGCCCTCGCCCGAGCCCGCGGCCCCCAGCACCTCGCCCCCTTCCGTGTCCACCAGCAAAATTCCCTGGGAGCCCTTGATGGCCTGGCCGCTCTTCATGATCTCGGCGAAGGCGAGGCCCAGGTCCAGGACCGGGCCGCGAGGCGCGGTGGCCACCTTGGTTGGTGGAGCCGGAGGCGGCGGAGGGGACGACGGCATGGCGCCCTGCCGCTCGTCCTTGAGGCGCATTCCCTCCATCAGCAGGAAGCGCAGGGTGGCCTCGATCTCCGGATGGAACGGGGGGACGTGCTCGGAGATCTCGATGTCGGCGTGCTCCCAGGTGACGATCTCGAGGGCCGCCGCCTGGCCGTCGAGGCCCGCCGTCTCGGCTCCCACGAGGCGCCCTTCGCGCAGATAGAGGAACCCCTGGAAGCCGTGGGAGGAGACTCCCAACGCGCACGTCTTGCGCTCCATCTCCAGCAGTTGGAGGAAAGAGGCGAGCGTGATGTTCTCGACCCGGCCTTTGACACAAGACTTCAGCATTTCAATCTCAGCATGTCTATCATAGCCTTTAAATTACCCCCGGATTCCCGGAGCGGATTAGTATACGGTTCGGACCGACCCCAGACGAGCCGAACGCGCGCCTTTTCCGCGCTCCAGGAGGAAGCAAGCCGTGCACCGACGCCTGAACCCTGTTTCCGGAGCTCTTCTCGCCCTGCTGCTCGCCGCCCCCGGCGCCTACGGCCAGCAGGCTTCCACCACGGCCTGGCACATCGTACGCCCGGGCGACACCTTGCGGGGGATCGCCGAACGCTTCCTGGGCTCTTCGGAGCACTGGCCGGAGATCCACCGGTTGAACCCGGGGGTCACCGACCCGGACCGCATCGAGCCCGGGGTGCGCCTGCGCATGCCGCCCCCCAAGGCAAACCTGCCGGCGGCCCGGCTCAGCCGGCTCTCCCGCGAGGTGGAGAACCAGCCGGCCCCCATCGGCTGGCGCGCGGCCCAGCTGGGCGACATGCTGGTGGAGCGCGACGGCGTCCGCACCCGCCGCAAGTCGTCGGCGGAGATGCAGTTCCTGGACGGCGCCCGGCTGTTGATGACCGAGGACTCCCTGGTCTTCCTCCGCCGCTCGGGCGCCCGGCTCCGGGGCGTCGAGCGTAGCGCGATCGAGATCGTCGAGGGGCAGGCGGACCTGGAATCCGGAGCCTCGGCGGGGGGCGCGGCCCTTTCTCCGGAGGTCGAGATCGTCCTCGGCAACACCCGGGCCACTTCGCGCGCCGACCGTACCGGGCCGGCCCAGACCCGCGCCCGCCGCTCCGAGGAGGGCGGCGCCAAGCTCATGGCCTACGGCGGTGAGAGCGACGTCGAGGCGGGCGGCGCCAAGGTGCAGGTGCCGCGCGGCATGGGCACCTCGGTGGGTCCCCAGGGTCCGCCCTCGCCGCCGGAGCCCTTGCTCCCGGCGCCCAAGCTGGCCGGTCCCGTGGGCGGCGCCGCGCGGGCCTGCGGCGACCCGGTCCTGGCCTGGGAGCCGGTCCCGGGCGCGGTCTCGTACACCATCGAGGTGTGCCGCGACCCCGGCTGCGGCGAGCTGGTCGAGCGGCGCACGGGCGAGACGGCGACCCGTTGGCGCCCCGCCGGCCTGCCCCTCGCCGATCTCCTCTGGCGGGTGACGGCCCGCGCCGCCTCGGGGCTGGACGGCTACCCCAGCGAGGGCGCCCGCTTCAGCGTCACTTCCGAGCGCGTGGACGTGCCCGGCCCCACGGGATCGCTCCAGGCCGGAGGACCCCAGGTGCGCGTGGGCGAGACGCTCTTCGTGAGCCCCGGGGCCCGCATGGAGACCACGGCCGTGGACGCGGCGGGTGCTTCGGCCCAGGCCGTGCCCTTGATCGGAGGCAAGGAGGAGGCTTCCTGGCCCACGACCTGGACCCCGGGCCCGCACACGGTCGCCGCCGTGGCCCTGGACGGCTGCGGCAACCGCGGCGCCCTCGCCCCGATCACCTTCGTGGTGGACGCCGTGGCGCCCGTCATCCGCTGGGAGGTGGGCGACCAGGAGGATTTGGAGGACCGTCTCGCTCCGGACTCCGAGAAGGCGCGCCGGCGCCTCGCCAACCGGCGCAGCGGCGGCAAGGCCAGCCGCGCCTCCTGGCCCTCGCTCGCGGGGGTCTGGCAGATCCCGGTCCCCTGGATGAAGGACCAGGACCTCTCCCGCGTCGCCAGCTTCCCCGTGGAGATCGTGAGCGACCATCCCCAGGCCTTCTTCGCCGCCACGAAGACCGGCATTACCGTGGACGACAAGGAAGAGGCCCTGGGCGACCACCACTTCCTCTGGGTGGCCGCCGACGACGCCGACGGCGCCGGGGTGGACCGCCTGATCTTCCGCACCCGCGTGGAGGGCGGAGACCGGGTGATCCTGGAGGTCGAAGCCACGGACCTCGTGGGGAACGTGAGCAAAAAGGAGGTTGTGATGCGGGAGGACAGCAAGGACAGGAAGGACGAGAAGGACATCAAAGGAACCAAGGGAGAATAATTTTGGTGTCCTTTACGTCCTTGGGGTCCTTTATGTCCTTGACTCAGCTTTCTGCGGCGCCGGCCTAAATCAGGCCTAGATCTTCACCGCCATGGTGGGCACCCACTGCGCTTCCATGGTGATCCCCGCCGTCTCGGCCGGCGCGGCGGCGGGCCGGCCTCCGGCTTCGTCCAGCTTCCAGCGCCAGAGCCGCGCGGCGGCGATGCGCTCCAGCTCCTCGGCCACGGCGCTGGCGGACGAGGGGCGGCGCCCCGGCTCCCGCTCCAGGAGCAGCATGACGATGGACTCGAGCTCGGGCGGCACCTCCCCGCTGGTCCGCCCGGCCATCGGGCGGATCGCCCCGAAGAGCGTCGAATGCACGATGTCCGACGCCTCCGATCCACCGAACGGCTTTACCCCGGTCAGCGACTCGTAGAGGATCACGCCGAGGGCGAAGAGATCCCCCGGCCGCCCCTGGCCCTGTCCCCGCAGGCTCTCGGGCGGCAGGTACCCGGGAGTGCCGAAGACCCGGTCGTCGGCCTGGCTCGCCGCGGCCACGAGGTCGGAGATGCCGAAGTCGGTCACCTTGACCGAGCCCTCGCGGCCGAGCATCACGTTGGCCGGCTTGACGTCCCGGTGCACGATGTCCCGGCCATGGGCGGCGGCCAGGCCGCGGGCGATGGCGGCGCCCAGCGGCACGGCCTCCGCGGGGGGGAGCCGCCCGCGCCGGAGCAGCAGGCGTTCCAGGCTGATCCCCTCCACCAGCTCCATGGCGATGAAGGCGCCCTCGGGCACGTGCTCGACGTCGTAGACGGCCACCACGTTGGGATGGCTGAAACGGGCCGCCGTCACCGCCTCGCGCACCAGCTGCTCGATCCTCGACCGCCGCGTCTCCTCCGGCAGGTCGACTCCCAGGCGCAACGTCTTGAGCGCCACGGGGCGCTGGAGCTTCGGGTCCCAGCCGCGGAAGACACTGCCCATCCCCCCCGTTGCCAGCAGCTCCAGCACCTGGTAGCGCCCCAGGAACACGTCGTCCAGGGCGCGGCGTTCGGTGATCCCCCGCCGCAGGGCCTCGAAGCCCCGGCGCAGGTCCTCGATCTCGTTGCGTCCCGAGGCGGCCGGCGCGCCCGCTCCGGCCAGCTCGCGCTGCGCCGCCGCCAGCTCGCGCACCGGGCGCACCACCGCCACCCAGGCCGCGGCCGAAAGGCCCGCGATGAGCACCAGCGCCGCGCCGAGGGCCAGGAGAGACTGCCGGCGCAGCCGCACGGCCACGGCTTCGGCCACGCCCGCCGGCTGGCGGGAGATCACCACCCAGCCGCGCGCTTCGGGCGCGGTCAGCGGTGAGTAGGCGCCCAGCACTTCCAGGCCGCTCGGGTCATGGTAACGGCCCGCCCCCTCGGAGCGGCCGGCGAGGGCCGCCTCCACCAGGGCCTTGGGAAATCCGGCGAGGGAAGGGGAATCGCCCAGCAGAACCCGGCCCGCCGGGTCCGCCAGGGCCAGCTCGGCGTCGGTGCCCAGCTCCTGGGGGCGGATGACCTCCGAAAGCGGCGAGCCGTCGCAGACCAGGCGCAGCGACCCGGCTCCGCCCGGCAAGGGCGCCGAGATCCGCAGAAGCATCGGCCGCGCTCCGGGAACCGCCGCCACCGGCTGGTTTCCGGGCAGGCGGAGCGCCTGCCCCGCCCGCGCCGCCGCCGGGCCCTTGCGCTGCGCCCGCACGACCTCCTCGCCCGCGGCGTTGACCACGGCCACCGCGTCCACCCCCAGCTCGGCCCAGGCGGTGAGGCTGCGGGCCAGCAGCTCCTGCGCCTCCGGCGAGCGGGGGTCGGCGAACGCCGCGCTCCCCGCCGCCCCCCGGGCGAGCGACAGGCGGGTGTCCAGGAACGCCCCCACCTGCCCGGCGACGGTGCGCGCGGCGAGGGCGTGGGTGTTGAGCACCTGGTCGGTGAGGGCCTGCCGGTTCACCCCCACGAGGCCGAAGTAGGAGATGGCGAGGGGGAGCAGGCCGACGGCGGCGAGCGCCAGGCCGGTGCGGGCCAGGAGTCCCAGGCGGAGCCGGGGGAGCTTCACAGGTTGGCCTGGACCGGCGGGAACCGGTAGCCCGCCCCGCGCTCGGTCACCACGTAGCGGGGGCGCGAGGGCTCGGGCTCGATCTTCCCCCGCAGCCGGTGGACGTGCACCCGCAACGTGTCCTCGAACACCTCGTCCGAGGGCCAGAGCCGGCGCAACAGGAAGTCCGTCGCCACCACGCGGCCGGCGTTGCGCATGAGGACGTACAGGAGCTTGGTTTCCGTGGAGGTCAACGGCACGGAGCGGCCGTCCACCAGGGCCTTCTGATGCCCCAGGTCGATCGACAGGTGGCCGTCGACCTGGATCACCGGCTGCAGGGTGTAGCCGAAGTCGCCGATGCGCCGGAACACCCGCTCGATCCGGGCCACCATCTCCCGGGGATTGAACGGCTTGCGGATGTAGTCCTCGGCGAACGACTCGATCGCCTCCACCACCGTCCCCTCCTCGTCGACCGAGGTCAGCATCACGATCGGCAGATCGCTCCAATCCTGGAGCCGGCGGGCGAGAGCGAGGCCGTCCATCCCGGGCAGCAGGATGTCCACCAGGGCCAGGTGCGGCAGCCCCTTCTTCTCCACCACCTCGAGCGCCTGCTCGGCCGAGAGGCACGCCCAGACGTCGAAGCCGGCCGTCTCCAGCTCCCGCTGAATCAGCTTGAGGAGATCGGGGTCATCCTCCACGGCCAGAACGCGCCGTCCGGTTTGCCCCCGCGGGTCACAAGGATCGCTCAACACTTTAAGTTTCCGCCGTCGAGCCCGATTGTATATCCCTTCACCCCTTCCCGGACCTTTTCCCGGGCGTAATGCCGGCCGTAATCCGCGACGTCTACCATCGGGCTTTCCCGTTCGAGCCGCTAATTCGAGCCGCTAAGGAGCCTTCGCATGCGTCCCGCCACCTCCCCCCCCAAGGTTCTGGTGAGCGAGCTGGCCGAGGCCCGGCGGCTTGCCAGGGAAGGCCCTTGGCCCGGCAGAATGCCCCCTCACGGCGGCCGGACCCGCACCGCTCTCGAGGCCCAGTTCCACCGCGTCGAGAACCTGCTCGACGTCCTGGACGCCCTGACCGGAGCCCCGGTGCGGAGACTGGCGCGCCGGAGCCCCTCTCCCTCGGCCGCGGCTACACTCTGACCATGCCGCCCTCGACTGGTTTGCGCCGCATCCTCTTCGTGGAAGACGACCCTGACATCCAGGTCGTGGCCACCATGGCTCTCGAAGCGATCGGCGGATTTTCCGTCACCGCCTGCGGCTCCGGCGGCGAAGCCCTGTCGCGCTTCCCCGCGCTCACCCCCGACCTCGTGCTGCTCGACGTCATGATGCCGGGCATGGACGGCCCCACCACCCTGGAAGCCCTGCGCCGGCTCCCCGGCGCCGAGACGGTCCCGGTCGTCTTCATGACCGCCCGGGTCCAGGCCCACGAGGTGGCCCGCTACCGGCAGATGGGCGCGGCGGACGTCATCGCCAAGCCGTTCGATCCCATGACCCTGTCCGACACCGTCCGCTCCATCTGGCACACCCTCCACCCTGGAGAGGCGTGAGCGATCCCGAGCAGCCCACTCTCGAAGGGCTCCGGGAGTACTTCACCGCCCGCCTCCCCGAGCGCCTGGCCGAAATGGACGAGGCCTTCCGCGCCGCCCGGGACGCGGGCTTCACCGGCGACGCCCTCCGCACCTTCCACCGGCTCGCCCACTCCCTCGCCGGAGCCGGCGGCACCTTCGGCTTCCCCCAGGTCAGCGAAGCCGCCCGCGACCTCGAGCGCCTCCTCAACACCCTCCTCAAGCGCGGCACCTCCCCGGAGGACGCAGAGGCCCAAGAGATCGAAGCCCGCCTCGCCGCGCTCCACGCGGCGGCGTAGCCCTCTCCCGCGGAAGAGATCCCTCTCAGGCTGAGGGCTCCGAGTCCTCCGGATGAATCCGGAAGACGGGGGTCTCGATGAAGTCGCCGATCTCAGCCTCGGAGACGAGGAGGGATTCCACTTCCTGCCGCAGCTCGTCGTCGCCCTGGCAAGAGTCGGCAAGGAACGCCACCCTCTCGGATCCTTCCCGATCCAGGGCATCCTCCAGAACTGACTTGACCTGCTGCCATCGATCCGGTGTCACCGTTCCCCCGGAGCCGTCCGGGCTCCCTGTCGTATCATCCGTCTTTCTGAAACGCGAGAGACGGCGGCGGAACGGCTCTACGATTTTTTCAGCTCGCGGTGCAGCCAGAACCTGGCCGTCCGCCACTCCCGCTTGACCGTCGTGGCCGAGATCCCCAGAACCTCTGCAATTTCATCATGACTGAGGCCCGTGAAGAAGCGGAGCTCAACGACCCGGCTCTGGCGCTCGTCGAGCTCCGCCAACCTGGACAGGGCATCGTCGAGGGCCACCATGTCGAGGTTCTGCTGGATGGCGGCCACTCCAATCGCCTCGTCCAGAGGCAGGTTGACCGCGCCGCTCCCCCGCTTCATCGCCTGGCGCCCCTTGGCGTAGTCCACCAGAATGCGGCGCATCAGCAGGGCGGCGACCCCGAAGAACTGCTCCCGGTTCGCCCAGTGCATCCCCCGCTGGTCCATGAGGCGGATGACGGCCTCGTTGACCAGGGCCGTCGGCTGGAGCGTATGCCCGTCGCTCTCCCGCCGGAACAGGCGCCCGGCGATCTCCCGCAAGTCCCGGAACACCAGGGGGATGAGCCTCTCCAGGGCCGAGGAGTCGCCCTGACTCCAGTCCTGGAGTAACTTCGTTACGTCCGATTGGGGATCTGCCATGAGGTTCCCTGATTTTACCAAAAGAGGACGCCCCGCCGGAGCCCCTGAACCGGAATGGCCCGTTTTCTTCCCAATTCTCGCGTTGTGGGCAGAAACGGGTCGGGGCGCCAGCCGGGCCACCTCCTTTGAGCTTCTGGCATAGACTCGTGGTTACGACTTAACTTCGCCAAGCTGAGGATCAAAAACTTTGTCCTCCACGAGCAAATGGGGCCTGCTTTGTCTTGCCGGGCTTGCCGTCCTCGGAATCTGGTGGGCGAGAACCACCGGCACAGCCATTTTCCCTTGGTCTACATCGAAGGAGGTGAGGGTGAGCACGGAGATCCAGTTCACGGGGGACGTCACAAGACTCCAACCCGGGCAACCGGTCGAAGCGGAGTTGAACGGAGGGGAAGGGCACCGCTACGAAGCCGATCTCGAAGCGGGACAATACGTGCACCTCGTCGCCGACCAGCGGGGGGTTGACGTGGTGCTCCGCCTGCGCACGCCGGAAGGCAACCTGGTGGAGGTCGACGGCCCGACGGGTGACCACGGTCCCGAGCAGCTCTTCACGATTCCGCAGATGTCGGGCCGATTTCCTATAGAAATCGTCTCTACCGACACGGTCGCGCCAGTCGGCCGTTATGAGGTGAAGCTCAACCTGCCGCGTCCCGCAAGCGAGGCCGACCGGCGCCACGTCCAAGCCTTTCAGCTCTACCTGGAGGGCGATGGCCTTCGCCGTCAGAACGAGACCGCCGCAGCCCGGCAAGCCGTGGCGAAGTACCAAGAGGCCCTGGCCATCTGGCGCGAGCTCGCCAACCAGGAGTGGCAGGCCGAGAGCCTGTTCCGTATCGGGGACGTCCGGCAGAATCGATTGCAAGAGCTGGATCAGGCGCTCGCCACCTGGCAGGAGGCCCTTCCTCTCTTCCGGAGCTTGGGCCAGCGTGACAAGGAGGGGATCGCGCTCAACTGGTCCGGAGCGATCGAGCTGCGAAAAGGGCGGGTCCAGGAAGCCATCGAGCTTCACCGCCAGGCCCTCGCGATCTTCCACGACATCGGCCGGCCTGGCCTGGAGGCAGGCGCGCTCAACAACCTGGGCGGCGCTTATGACATGGCGGACGAGCCACAGAAAGGCCTCGCCGCCTACAGGCTGGGCCTCGATCGGGCGCGGACCGCTCTGCGCTACCCGGAAGAAGTAGCCTCCTCCTTCCGAGGCATCGGCGAGATCCTCCTCGTCCAGGGACAATACGGGCCGGCGATGGATTCTCTGAATTCAGCCCTGGAAATCTTCCGCACACAGGAACCCCCGACCGATGCCGCTCATGTTTTGAGCCGCATGGCGGCGATCTCTCAGCGCCTCGGCCGTCTGGACGACGCCCTCACCCAGCTTCAAGAAGCCCTCTCCATCTTGCAGAGCACTGGAGACCATGAAGGCCAGGTCGTAACGCTCAACAGTCTCGGCACCATCCACCTTCTCAAAGGGGAAACCGGTGAGGCTGGCAAGGCCTACGATCAGGCCCTCGCCCTTGCGCGGAACAATGCCAACCGGTACGGCGAGGCCATGACGCGCCTCAACCTCGGCCGGCACCAGTTTGACCTCGGCAACCCTCGAGAGGCCCTACGCTTTCATGAACAGTCCGCGGTGCTTTTCCAGGAGATCGGATTTCGCCGCGGCGAAGTCTCGACGTTGTTCGGCTGTGCCCGCGCCCTCCACGCTCTGGGCGACTTCGAAGCAGCCCGGCAGCACCTCGACAAGGTCGTCAACGGAGTCGAAATGTTGCGGGCTGAATCCGAGAACCGGGACCTGCGGAAGCTCCTTCTTTGCCACCAAGCAGCACTACTTCGATCTTTACATCGACATCCTCATGCAACTGAATGAACGACATCCCGGCACCGGCCTGGATGTCCAGGCCCTGGCAATGAACGAACGGCGCAGGGCGCGCGGCCTGCTGGAAACCCTCGCTGAGGCCAAAGCAGAGACCGTGATCCAAAGCGAGGTGGACCCACAGCTCCAGGCCCAGTACAGCCAGCTCCAGCAGAGGATCAACAAAGGGGACGCCCTGCTCCGCGACGCCAGCCGGGCCGGGAACGAAAGCAAGATTGCAGAGATCGAAGAAAAGCTGCGCTCCTTGCTGATCGAACGTGGCGACCTCGAGGCCCAAATCCGTGGCGGAAGCTCCGGGCCCCTTCAACCGCAGGCGCTGACGCTCTCCGAAATGCAGAAGCTGGTGGGGCCCTGGAGCCTCCTCCTCGTCTACTCTCTCGGCGAAAAAGACAGCCGGCTCTGGAGCCTGTCGGGCGACGGCGAGCTCAAAAGCTATACCCTGCCGCCGCGAAAGACTTTGGAGCAGGCAGCGAAAAACCTCCGTGCCGCTTGGGGCCGCCCCCGCGTTGAGAGCAGAGCGGCCCAATGGGCCGCGCAGCTCAGCCAGAAGATCCTGGCGCCGGTTGCCGCCGATCTCGGCGAGAAACGCCTTCTGATCGTCGCCGACGGCGCCCTCGAAGCCCTCCCTTTCGCAGCCCTCCCGGATCCTCGGGACCTGAAAGACGACCCCGCTGCCGGCGAGGCCGCCCGGCCGCTCCTCGTGCGCAACGAGATCGTCCACCTGCCGTCCATTTCCACCCTGGCGGCGTTGCGCCGTGGCCGCCGGCGGGCGGCTCCCCCATCCTGGATCGGCATCCTGGCCGACCCGGTCTTCTCGCGGAACGATCCCCGCGTCCAGGGGAAGGCCACGGCGTCAGGAGACCATCCAGCCCCCGCCAACCCAGACCTCTCACGGGCCGCCGAAGACTTCGAAATCGAGAGCTTTGAACGCCTGCCCTTCTCCCGCGTCGAAGCCGAATCGATCGCCCAACTCCTTCCCAAGCACGCTAGCCGCGTGGCTCTGGATTTCGAAGCGAGCCGCGACCTGATCGAAAGCCAGGAGCTCAAGCGCTACCGCATTCTGCACTTCGCCACCCATGGGCTGCTCAACTCAAAGCACCCTGAGCTGTCCGGGCTCGTCCTCTCCCAGGTGGATCCGCAAGGCCATCCCCGTGACGACGGCTTCCTCCTCTCCTATGAGATCAGCAACCTCGATCTGAGGGCCCAACTGGTGGTCTTGAGCGCCTGCCAGACCGGGCTTGGAGACGAAATCCGCGGCGAGGGGCTGGTCAGCCTCACGCGGAGCTTCATGCAGGCCGGGGTCCCCAAAGTGGTGGTGAGCCTCTGGAACGTCAACGACCGCGCCACCGCCGAGCTGATGACACGGTTCTACCGTGCGTCTGATCGAAAAAGGCCTCCCGCCTTCTTCCGCCTTGCGCTGCGCGCAGCTCTCCCTGCGGCGCAAACCGGAATGGAGCTCGCCCTACTTACTGGGCTCCTTTCATCTTCCAGGGAGACTGGCAGACCCGCAGCGGCTCCGGCGAGCCTCCCTTCGAGAAGCAAGTGGCAACAAGTCAACCACCGCCCGCCCCGGACGTTGACTTCCCGCCGCCCGGATCGGAGGGATTTCCTCCGTGCCCGGACCTGGACTGATGGGTTTTTATTCGAGGAGGGAGAGATGAGCGGAGGAAGGATCTTCAACGGCGTCGACGCCAGGACGGGCCGGTATCTGAGGGCTCCGGAAACAGAAGAGGAATTCGTCCGGCGGATCCACGACACGCGTCTGACCCCAAAGCAGTTGCTCGATTATAAGTGGTGGATCCAGCGCTACGCAATCAACGACCCGAAGCGTGCTCCCGCCGTGGATGTCGATCCTCTGAAGCTCGAATCGGCGGGATGGGGGGTGATCTTCGCTCCCTCCATCTCCTCCGACGGTCGAGAACGCCCTGCTGCCGCTCCTGAAGCGACCGCGCGGACGCCGCGGGCGTGAGTTACAGAACCTATCGCCGACCGCCCAACAGCTGGCGACCAAGGACGACTTTCCTCACCTGCACCGGCGCCAACCAGGCCCCGCGAACCCGAGAAAGGGGAAAACACCCTACTACCTGTTGATCGTCGGCAGTCCCACGGAGATTTCCTTCGATTTCCAATACGACCTCGACATTCAATATGCGGTGGGGCGGATTCACTTCACCACCAAGGACGGCAACGAAGACGTCGAGGCCTACAAAGCCTATGCCCAGAACGTCGTGGAAGCAGAGACGGCCCGGAGCAGGGCACCGCTGCACTGCCGCCGAAACAGATCACCCTCTTTGGAGTCTCCCACCAAGGTGATCCAGCCACCCAACGCGCGGAGGAGGAGTTGGTCCAACCGCTCGCCGAAATCCTTGCGGAAGAGCGTCAGAGTTGGAAGATCAATCGTTTCGTCGGTCACAGGCAAACAAAGCGCAGCTCTCGCGGCTCCTGGGACGAGGCGAGACACCGGCGCTCCTGTTGACCGCAAGTCATGGCACTGGGCTATCCCCTCGAGGACGAGCCTTCAGCTATCGAGCTCAAGGAGCTCTTCTCTGCCAAGACTGGCCAGGAGAGGGCCACCCTGTGCTGCCCGAGCACTATTTCTCCGCGCAGACCTCTCCGACGATGCGAACCTGCGCGGCCTCATCTCTTTCCACTTCGCCTGCTATAGCGGCGGTGCACCTGCAGTCAGCAGCTTCAGAGACGATTCGACGAGCAAGGCCCCAAGCCGTGTGCGCCAGCCCCGTTCGTCGCCAAGTTAGCCCAGCGTCTCCTCAGCCATCCGCGGGGTGCGCTCGCGGTCGTAGGGCACGTTGACCGGGCGTGGAGCACGTCCTTCAGTTGGTCGGACAGAGACCAGGTCGATCTTTACGAGAACACGTTGAAGCGTCTGCTCGATGGACACCCAATCGGTTCTGCCATGGAATTCTTCAACCAGCGCCACGCCGAGCTGGCCGTCGATTTCGCGGAGATCTTCAAAGATAGAGAGCGACTGCTCGACGTAGAGGAGACCCGCTTTGCACGAGCCTTCCGGGCCAGCAGCGACGTGAGGAACTTCGTGGTGCTGGGGGACCCCGCGGTGAAGGCGATGTTTCGGGAGGAAAGTTAAGTTAAAACCCGCAAAGTGGCCGAGAAGGCTCAGCTCACTGCTCGCTCCCGGTCTGGGATCTGGACAGCGGAGAAATCGTCGCAGCCTACACAAGCGACCATATTTTCTTCACCTGCGCCGTGGCGCCGGATAGGAAAAGCATCATCACAGGAGACCGCCTGGGCGAAGTCCACATCCTGAGGCTCATGGAGACGGAAGCTCTATCCTAGCCCCTCCGGATACAGAGTCCCGCCACAAAGCATCTGCCACCTGACGGTGGGCGGCCACGAGATCGACCCCCTTCTCTTTGACCTGATCCTTCCTCGCCATGAAATCATTGAAGGAGTCGTGGTACAGGCGGTAGCGTTTTTGCGGACGGCCGTCGTCGTCCTGGGCTTCCACGGGCTGAAGGAATTGGCTCCACTCCTCCAGAGCCACCTGGATGCGTGCGCGGTCCTGGACGTGGGAGAACTCGGCGATCAGGTCCATGGAGATCGGCTCTTTGGCCACGGTCAGCGCCACGAGGACCGGCAGCTTGTACTCGATCCAACCCTGGGAGTCGAGCTCTTTCATGCGAGCCCATTGATCCTCGTAATACCTCTCGAGGCCGACCGGCAGGGTGTCGAACGAGCGGCCCTTGTACGTACCCGTTTCGATCTCCGGCAGGACGTAGTGGAGATACATGAAGTTGCCTTCGCTCAGCCGGACGATCTCTTCGACGAACGTCATCTCGCCCACGTCCTGCGCTCGAATATAATCGCGTATACCTTCTCGGCGGAGCCAGCTCTGAGCAAAGAGCTTGACGTCCGCGAAGTTGTTCTCCTTCTCCGTCTTGAGATCGATGGTGTGCTCCGGACAAGAGATCTGGAGCTGAAAAGCCCCGCGCCGGGAGGTCACGACCAGGAAGACGCCAGGCGGAAGGTCGGCCGGGAGGTAGAGGGTGTTGGCCCCCCTTTGAACGGCGGCCGGATCGGCTTCGTCCAGGGCATCGACGAGGACGAAGAGCCTCTGCTCCGGCAGGAGCTTCGCGGCGGCCCGTTCGAGGACGGCCTTGAAGAACGTTGCGTCCCGGGAGACGTCAGGCGGGATGGCAGAGTAGCCGAGCCCATGTTTGGCGATAACCTGGGCACTGACGCTGGGAAGGAAGTCCTCTGGCCTCCGGATACCCTCGCTGCGCACGTTGAAGTGGTGCGGATGTCCGTGGCGCTTCACCATCTCCGCGATCAAGGTGGACTTTCCGATCCCGGGATCGCCCAGGATGAGGACGTAACCGCTCTTCTGTTTGCCAACGAAACCATCGACCGCATCGAAGAGCCACTGCCGGCCGACGAAACCCTCCGTCTTCCTTGCGATCAAACGGCTGAAGTCCCGGATCTTGTTGCGGATCTCCAACGGCGCATCGGGAATCCCAGGCTCCTGCCATTGATCTTCGCGGCTCGGGGAATCCCCCAGGGCGAGCCGGCCGTTCACGTCGGCGTACACGGAATACGCAAGCCAGGAGGGGTCGCCGGGATTCAGCTTGCGGACGTTCTCCCGCGCCTGGCGCGCCGCCTGGCCGAAGGTGGCGCCGTCCGCGAGAGCCTCATAGAAAGATTTTGCGAATTCCAGGGCCAAGGAGTCTCGTACCGGCCACATCGGAGCGACGAAAGCTCCGCAACCGCAGATCCGAACCCAACGGTCGGCCCAACCCCCGGCGCGCGTGAAGGACCAACCTTGCTGGCCGCTCCAGCATGCATTGAGAAAAACCAGCGGGCGGTCCTGTCCGATCCGGGTCCGCAAACGGCCTTGGAGATCCTGAGGACGCAGGACGCTCCCATCGACGAAAGGGAGACCGGACTCGTTCGGTTGCGAAGCGTCGAACGTGCCGTGACCGGCAAAATGGAGGATGTCGACGCCCCCGGCTTCCAGGAACGCCATGGCCTCGGAGGCGCTCGAAAGCGAAGGGCTCGCGTCTTCGATCCCCTGCCCGTCCTTGACGAGCCCTGCCAGGACACCACGCTCCTCTCCAACCTTCGGCAGGGTGTCGTCCGTCACGATACAGGCGAGCCGCCGGACCCGGACCTCGGATCGGGGAGGCCGGTAGCCGGGCAGCCATCGCGTCAGCTCGAATTGCATGCACAGAAAATCGTCGTCGATGACATCGGCGGGCTGGCTGTCGTCGTAGGGCTTGATCGAGCTCCCAGGGAATCCAGGGCTCGTCGGAGACGATCCGGACCGTCTGCACCTCATGGCGCCGGATCTCCCGGTAGACCTGCTGCATTTCGGAAGGAAAGAGCTCCAGGTAGAGATCCTGGCCAAACCGGGCGAGCTTGCGCTCGACATCTGGACCCAGCAGGAACGAGCCATCGACGTCGTACCCATCCCCCAGCTTGTCGAGCTTGGCCATCAGATGAGCCTGAAAATCTTCGAGGCGTCCGGGAATCACCGGCCCGGGGACCTCCCGATAGGTGAAGCCCGGCTTGCCCAAATGAGAGTGCAGGAGATAAGTGAATTGGATCAGGCCGTCACGAAACTCCATCTTGACGCGGAAATCCAGGTCAGCAGGGGGCATGGGTCACCTAGGGCCTTTTGATGACGTCAGGTCAAAACGTCGAGTCTTGGAGATTCTACCGCTTCTTGGCAGGGAGGAGGTATCCTGGAAGGAACGGTACTGCTGGTGCTCTGCCCATGCCCCGTGAGAAGCATCTCCACGCGCTACGCCATCTGCCCGGATACCTGCATTCCGGGGAGACAGACCGCGGCTCCAAGCTCTCCTGGGATCCTACGCCTTCCTGGAAGAAAAAGTCAGAAACCTGCCATCGCATGAGTTGCTTTCGGACTACGACTACCTCCCAGAGGGTTCCTCCCTGCGACTCGTCCAAGCGGCTGTCCGAATGTCAGCCCATATCCTCGATCACGATCCGGACCAGCTTCCTAGCCAACTCCTCGGTAGGCTGCTCGATCACTGAAGACGGTGAGATCACGGGGCTCCTTGTATCGGCACGGGAGCACCAATCCGACGGGCTGGCTCCGGTCGCGGCATCACTGACGCGGCCTGGAGGAGCACTGCTCCAGGTCTTCACGGCCGTACCACGAACCAACGGCAGCATTTATGCCGTCGACCTCACCCCTGACGGAGAATATGTGGTGGCTGCCTCCTCAGACCGCACGATCCGGGTCTGGAGCCTCACGACCGGTCGAGAGACCCTAGTCCTGAGGGGACATGGCAAGGGAGTGACGGCGCTCAAGATCACCCCCGATGGCCAGCGTGTGGTTTCGGGCTCGTGGGACCAAACGATACGGATCTGGAAGCTAGAGACTGGTGAGCAAGAGCAGGAGGTCCCGATAGGCCGAGCAGTGTCGGCTATCGCAGTGGCACCGCGCGGCGAACAGATTGCCGTAGGCTCAGGCGATGGCGCGATCGCAATTGTGGGCCTTTCGACGGGAATTGTACGGTGGCTGACTGGACATAAGAAGAATGTTCGGAGTCTCGCGATCACGCCGGAAGGATTGCGGCTAGTTTCGGGATCTGATGATGGAACCTTTCGGATCTGGGACTTGGCAACCGGATCTGTGAATCGAGTCGAAAAATTCGACATGCCAGTCTGGTCCGTAGTCGCCACTCCCGAGGGCGGCCGGATTGTCATTTCCCTCCAGAATGGGACGATTGGTATCTACAGCATGGTCGACCAACGCATGGAAGCGACGTTCGAGGGACACCGTTGGCCAGCGAGCGGCTTGGCTCTTTCACGGGACGGTCGAACACTGGTCTCTGTTTCCAGTGGAAGGCTTATGATCTGTGATCTGCTGGAAATGCGGGTGCAAGGGGGTTTCTCTGCGTCGGAATCCTTCAACTCTGTAGCCCTTACCTCGGACGGTAGTCGGGCAATGACCGGCGACAACAGTAACAAGGTGAGGTTGTGGGACCTCTCAGTTTTCCGATCGGAGGAGACGAAAACCCGCCCCTCTGCCGCCGTTACGGCGCTCTCTCTGGTACCCGGCGGTCGCCTCCTCCTCTCGGCTTCATCGAACGGCACGATCAAGATCTGGGACCTCTGGAGCGGACAGGAAGTACGAACCTTGACGGGGCACAACAGGTCGGTTGGCGCGATCGCCATATACCCGAACGGTCTCTGCGCGGTCTCCGGCTCATTCGATAATACTCTCAAAATTTGGGATCTGGGGACCGGCGAGAACCTGCGGACACTGACGGGACATCAAAGCGAGATCCTCGCCATCTCGATCACCGAAGATTGCAGGTTTGCGATTTCTGGCGGAGTCTGGTCCGAAGTGAAGGTATTCTCCTTGGAGGATGGGCGCGAAACCCACTCCTACCACCGGCCAAGCGGCTACCTTACGACTCTCGCAGCCACCACAGATGGATGCTTAGCGGTCGTCGGCTTCCAAGACGAGGGAAACGAATGGCCCGCCATTCTCGATCTCAGGACGGGTCATGTGGTCGGCGAGCTGAGAGGTCACGGCGGAGCCGTGCAAGTAGCATTGATCACTTCGGATGGCAACCGTGTCCTGACAGGCTCCCATGATGCCACGATCCGGATGTGGGACTTTGCGAGCCGCCAAGAGCTCCGCCGTCTAGAGGGTCATGCCGATCGAATCTTTAGTCTCGCAGTGACCCCGGATGGTCGCTACATCGCTTCAGGCTCAGACGACAATACCCTGCGCGTATGGAGCCTCGAAACAGGGGAGTGTTTGGCCCTCTTTACCGGAGAAGGCCCGATCTCGGCCTGCGCCATCTCACCGGATGCTCGGCTTGTCATCGCCGGCGAATCGACGGGGAACCTGCATTTCTTGAGGCTGAAAAGTACACGGCCGCCTCAGTACGCCCTTCGCCAACATCTCAAGGTGTCGCGAGATCCGTGACTTTTTTTTGCCTGCTCGCGGCGGATCTCCCAAACCGGCCAACTCGTCGAAGCTTTCGATCAGCCGCCAAGTGCCGGTGCCAACGCTGCTTCTGTCCTTCGAATGGCGGTCTGGCCAGCCGCTCCCCCGCCACCCATCAAAGGAAAGCCGGGGCCTCGCCGCCATTGCCGCCACTGACGAGCTGATTCTTCAGCGCCAGCACGCCGGGGTCCGCCTCTCCCCGCAGGGCTTCGGTGATTCGCCGCCAGTCGACGGTTCTGCCGGGAGAGACCAGGCTGCGCAGGCATTGCAGCCGTACGAAGCGGGAGGGGTCCTGGCGCAGCCTCTCGATCAGGGCCTCGGTGGCCTCTTCGCTGCGCACGGCCGCGAGGATCGTGCAGACCGCGACCCGTGTACCGATCCGATTTTCGCGGACTCCCCTCGACAGCATGAGATCGATCGCGGATTCCCGGTCCACCCTCAGGAGGAGCTCCAGGGCATGCCGTTTGACCAGTGTGACCGGCTCCTGGTCCCAGATGTCGCGCAGGAATCCGGCCAGGGATTGGGGATAAAATCGGGAGAAGAGATTCAGCAGGCCCCGCTTGGTCAAGGCTCGGGAACCGGTGAAAATGGCCTTCAGAAGGTCCAGGCCTTCGGCCGGTTTTCGTTCGACGTAGACTTGAACGAGCTTGAGCTTGAACTGGTGATGTCTACGGCCCAGGCTTTTCGCCCACCGCGGGCCTTGTTGATGGATGGCCTCGGGATAGTCGCGGGCCAACACCTCCAAGGCGTCCACGGCGAGCGGTGAGTGATCGTCCACCAGGCGCGTGAGAAACACCTCGACTTCCGGACGTTGCAAGCCTCCCAGGGCCAGCACGAGCTGACGCGCCTGGGGATGAGCCGGATGATGGTTCAGCAAGGTTTCCAGGCGTTCGAAATACCCGCCTCTGTGCTCCGCGGGCAACGAGGTGAAGGCGGCAAGGGCCAGGCGGGGATTCTGGGTGGAGCCGAGGACCGAATGACAAAGGCCCTCGGCCTCCTCGCAGTGCCGCGCGGCCCCGAGCTCGAGGCCGAGCAGGACGATCTGAGGATCGGCCAGCGGGTGGTCCGCACACCGCAGGCAGGTGCGGACCAGATCCATTCGAGGCGTCACCTTGGCGGCACGGAAAACCATCGCCAGCATCGGATTCTGGAGAATGTTGCCCTGCAGGTGCTCTTCCAGGAGGAATGTAACGAACACAACGCCTTCGTCGAGACCGAGCCTTACGAGCGACAGGCAGGCGTTGGCGCGGAGCATGATTTCTTCGGACTGGTCACCGGCGATCCGAATCAACAGCTCCACCACGTCCAGCCTGGGATGGTAGCCGAGGGCGGTGGCGGCGAAACGGCGAAGCCTCAGCTCGCCGCTCTGAACCAGCACGTCCATCAAGGCTGCCGTGACCCCCGGCTGTTGCAGGCGGCTCACGCATTTGACCGCATAGCCGCGCACCCCGGGATCGACGCCGGGGTCGCCCACCCAGGCCAGCAGTTGGTTGAGAGCAGGCCTCGCCTCTTTGAGATCCAGGAGATCCTGAACGAACCGGTAGATTTCCGTACGGAAGAGGGCCGTTGCCCACACGGCGGCCTGACCCCGCGCGGCCGTGCTGACCAGATGGCAGGAATAGAAGAATTCGAGGAACGAGCTGTGCGAGAAGCGGTATTCACCGCCCTGGTCACGGACGAGGAACGTCGCCGTGCGCAGCTCGCGGTCGATCTCCTGCTCGTCTACATGGGTGGTCTCCGGCCGCCAGGCGCGGATCAGGGAGGGAATTTCCGTGAAATGCAGCTGGGAGTCTTCCTCGGACATGGCCTTGGCGGCGAACAGCTCCAACAGCCCCCGCTTGGTCTCGATGTCGAGCAAGGTGCTCCAGTCGTTGCGGGAAAGCCAGATGTCCGTATAGATCCGGTACAGGATGCCGGGCGTGACCGGTTCGGTCTGCTGCGAGAGGTTGCCGGCCGACGAAACGATCATGTCGAGCAGCACCGGCCGGCGTGACAGCTCCTCCAGGTGGTACGTGTTGGCAATGAATTCACGAACGCGCACCGCGGCCCCGCCGCAGCGGTTTTCCAGATAGGCTTCCACTTCCCCGGAGTCGAACTCCTGAAGGTAGGTGATCAGAAAGTTCGGCCGGCCCGCGATTTCCCGGTAGAGCTCGGTGTAGACGACGGAAGCTTCCTGCAGAGTGCCACGGCCCAGGAAGCGCTGCATGTCGCGATGATCCGTGAAGTAGTGGCTCCGGCAGGAAAGAATGATCTTGGCACGGCCCAGGGCACTGCGGTTGAGCTCGCGGAAGTTGCGCAGGGTGACCTGATAGTTCCCCCGGCTGGCCATCTCGTCGAAACCGTCGAGGATGAGCAGCACCTGCCCTTCCCGCAAAACGTATTCGAAAGCGGCATAGGAGGCACAGCGGATGCCGTGGTTGTCGAGCAGGTCGAGGACGATCTGTTTGAGCGACAGCGCCTGCGTGTACTCCTTGAGGTCGACGAAAATCGGCACCCGGCCGCGCGCTCCCTCCTCGATGACTTCCTTTTCGTAACGGCGCGCCAGCCGCAGAGCCAGATGCTTGAGGAAAGTGGTCTTCCCCGTCCCATAGTCCCCGAGCAGAGTGAGCTGATTGGCCTCGGGATCGCCGAGCCAGCTCTCGACCGCGGCCATGGCGGGCTCCGGGACGGTCAGGTGCTCGCGGGCCAGCCGGGGAGGGACGAAATGAGCGAGGCCCGGAGCCTCCTGAAGCTGGCGGATCAGGCCCCGCACGTACTGGCGAAAATCGATGACGGAGCTTTCGAGCTTCCGAGATGGTCACCAGCTCGATGTCTTCGTGCAGGGCCTGCGCCTTGGCCTCTTTGACGAAGCCGACGCTAGCGACGAGAATGCCCCGCAGCTTCGGAGAGAGAGCCGACCGTCCGGCACGGAGCCGCCCCAGGAAGGAGTCGTACTGCGCGGTATTGACGGGATTTGCCTGGTCCTTGCACTCGACGATGTAGAGCCGCGTCAAAGGCCCGCTGCGATCCTCCAGGAAGAGGTCGACCTGCCGCCCGGCCACCAGCCGGTCCGGGTCTACCCGATAGCCGAGCAGCTCGAAAAGCATTCCCACCCGGCGCTCAAAAGCACGTCCCTGGGCGGTCGTTGAATCATGCGCCATGTCATCCATGGGTCAGAAACCAGGTTCCTCTCCGAAATGACCAGAGGGCAACGCTGCCGTTGTTTCCTGCCGGGCCTTGGTAGTGTCCAAAGCATACCGTGCCGGGCTCTGAAAGGCCACTGAGGGGCCATCCCCGTCTTCACCACCCCAACCCCTCCGCCGCCTGCCGGCGCAGCTTGCCCGCCTTGTCGTAGCGCCGGTACATCAAGTATTTCGCCCGCTTCAGGATGCGCTCCTCCACCTTGCCACGGGCTTCTTCGATCCGGGCAGCGGTCCTTCCCTGACGGTCTCGGAAGGACTCCGGGTCGTCCAACCAGAGAGCCACGTAGCCTCCGGAGTCCTTCTCGCCACGCTCGAGGGCTCGGGGATCCTCGCGACCCTCCGAGAAGGCGATTTCCCGCCAGGATCCCGGAGGGAGCTTCGGCGAAGGACTCTTCTGGGAGAATCTGCCCGGGGGTTCGATTACCAGCGGCGCGCCAACGATTTCCTCGTAGTCGCCGGGCTCGGAGACGAAGGCGAAAAGGGCGCCTCCCTTCTTTACGTAGTCCCGGACGATCGCCGCCGTTTCGGGAGATCTTCGAAGCCCGGCCATGTCCCGCGAATTGAGGACGAGCAGGTCGACCACCTCCAGGCGCTGGGTCAGGCGCCGTCGGAGGTCGTCCGGTGGACTGAGTTGCCGCCCCGGTTCAGGGAAAAGATGATTGAAGATCTTTCCGGCCTCTTCATCCAGGAGAAGGTCAGCGGCCTGCGGATCCGAAAGGCGGCTGAGAAGGCCGAGACGCCCCGCGAGAACGAAGCGGGTCTTGACGATCAGGCTGGATGGCCGGTCCGGCTTGTCTTCATAGGTTTCGGTGTTCTCCAACGCGTTGGCCGAGCTCTGCCGGAAGTACCGGGGAGCAATGGGATTGCCGGGCGTATGCACGAGGGTCCACTTCAAGCGAGTGAGCCCGGGAACGTTCGTGGAGATCTTGTAGGTGTCGGCGGGCAGGCCTCGCAGTTCTTTGACCTTGGGGAAATCAAGGGGCACTTTGAGTTGATGATGGGTCGTGCTCCCTTTCAAGATCACATGGTAGCCCGGCCGGGCCCCGGTCGCCTCCAGAGTCATCGTAAGGGTTTCGCGGGCGAGATCGCTTTTCACCACTTTCCCGTGATCGCCGTCACGTACGGTGGCGGCGACCTTTGCCGCCTTATAGTGGGCGTCCCAAAGGGCCAGTCGATACTGACCGGTTGGAACCATCTCGCCCCGGTAGTCCTCGATGATGAGCTTCGCCCCCTTGAAACGCGTTGAAGTCGAACGTCTGGTCAGGGGCGATGATGGTACGGCTCCGCTCGGGAACGAGGGGCGGCGCCTCTCTCAACAGATCACATTTTGGATCCTCGCCGGGCCGCTTGGCGGGTTCTGAAGCGTTGAGATCAAGACCTTCGGCCCCCATCAGGATCACACGTTGGGGGATGCGCGTGAAATCTTTGTCGAGATATTTACGCCTAACCCGCGGCGCCAGGGAGCCGCTTTTCTTGCGGAAGGTAAACCCGCGCGCATTCCCGTCAAGCCTTCCGGTGGCCTGGGGATCGACGCGAACCACGAAGCGCCGCAACTCGGGGCTCATGCGGTCTAGGGGAAGCCCTGTGGTGCGGTCGTAGACCTCCAGCCTGCCGGCGGCTTGGCGAACCTCGAAGCGCCCGGCGCCCATCTTTACGTCTTCATATCCGGGCCGTGCGAGGCGCAAGGTGTACCAGCCGGGAAGAAGATTTCTGATCGTATAGCTCATGGGATCCGTGATCCACGGTTCGATGGTGTCGTATTCGCCGCCGATGTTGACGCTCGAGCTTCGCTCTGCCGGCGCCTCGGTGGAGGCGGTGTCCAGAGGGATGGGAGTCAGAAAGATCCGTACGCTCTCAGGGGTCGTCAACCGGACTTCCAAACTGCCATTGCCATGGTACAGACGCAGGAGCTTCCTGTTCGAGCGCGACGCCGAGCCGATCGACGATCGCGCGCAGACAGGTCACGGAACCGCTGCGTTGGGCGGTGGCGACGATCCGGCTGTCGAAACCGGAGAAGACCTTGGTATCGATTTCAATCCGGGAACCGTCGAGCAGAGAGACATTGCCCAGGATAAATACGTCGGCCTTCTTCAGCAGCTCGGTGGCTTCATCGCCTTCCGGATCGACCAGTCCTTGTTGAATGCGCCGCTTTTCTTCGTACAACCCGCCGAGTTCCATGCGCTCGCCGACCACGAGCTGGCTCTTCTGGAGGACCGTGCCCAGCATGGCCTCCACAGGGCCGGCGTAGCCCTTCGCCTTAGCTTCGGCGTTGGCATCGTCGAATTCGAACAACGCCACCCTGGGCCGCTGCTGGGCAGTAAATTGCGAACCCACCTTGACCCCCGCCTCTTGCGCCTCGGCGACCGCGGCGGCCAGCAGAAAGGCAGCCCCCGCGAGGGGAGCGAGGGCCTTGGTGTACCAGCCAGTCATCACTGTTCCATCAGTGCGCGGCAGGCGCGGGAGCCGTGGGAGGCGTACAGGGTTGCAGAGCCTGGCCGCTGCGATCGAAACGGCGCCGCATCAAGGTCCGGGCCTGCTGCATGATGTGATCTTCTACCAGACCACGGGTTTCTTCGACTTTCGGCCGGGTGCCGCCCCAGCGGCTTCGGAACGCCTGCGGATTGTCGAGCCAGAGGGCGGCGTAGCCCCCTTCCACCTGTCCGCCTCGATCTACGATGCGCGGCCTGCGGCCTTTGCGGGTGTAGGCGAGAATACGCCAAGGCGCGGAGAGGTCGGCCACCTCCGGAAGCGCGCGGCTGGACTTCACCTTGACTTCCCTCCGCTTCAACTTGGGGATGAGCCCAGCCACTTCACCGGGTGCGAGGTCGAGGCGCCGGGTCCGTTTACTCAATTTTTCGATGGCGAGAGGTGCGCCGATCACCTGCCGATAGTCTCCCGCGTCGGCCACGTAGGCGAACAGTGCTCCCCCCGAGGCCACGTAGCGAGAGAAGATCCCGGCGACTTCGGGGGACCGGCGCAAACGCGCCATGTCCTCTTGATCAAGAACGACCAAGTCGAGATATTCCAACCGTTCGGCCAGGAGCGTGCGCAGGAAGACCGGGTCTTTGAGAAGCTGCTCGGGTGCCAAAGGCGTGATCTCGATGAGGATGTAGGGCCCGTCGGGGGCCTCTGACAGGGGCTCCTCGGAAGAATCCGGCGTCGGAAGGTCGACGGTGCCCCCCCTGCGGAAGAGCCTGCGGATCCCACCTCCATCAGGTTCATCCTTTTTGCCGGATATGTCGACTTTGACCCTTGGCGGAAAGCCTTTCCCGGCCTCTTCAGAGGCCGTGAGGAAGTTTCCCCGCGCGTCAAGCCGGTTCGGCGCACCGTAAAGGAGGAGGTTGAGGAGAGCCGGGAATTTGTCATCGATGAACAGATCGGCCGCCACCGGATCGGGCCTCCGGCTCAGAGTCTCGAGCCGACCGGCCAGGCCGAAGCGAGTCTTGACCCCGGCACGCGCCATGACCTCGGTCTTGGGACGTGGAGCTTCGATGAGCTTGAGCTCATGCCTCGGGCTGTTGATGTTGAACTTCGGCTCCTGGAGATTCGAGGCCGGCACGACGGCGCTCCGTTGCCAGCCGTCCAGGCCTGTGACGTCGGTGGACGTAACGTAGGTATCGGCGGGCAAGGCGTGGACTTCCAGGGGCTTGTCGAAATCCAAAGGAAGCTCGTACCGCACATGAGTCTCGCGCCCTTCCAGGAACACCTTGTTGGCCGAGCGCGGTCCGGTCGACGTCAGAGACAGGCCGGCAGTCTCACGAACCAGTGAAGTTTTGACCTGCTTCTTGTCGTCTCCGGAGCGCACCCGGACTTCGGTTTCTTCCGTCTGATAGGAGGGCTCCCAAAGGACCATTTTGTAAGCACCTACGGGAACCACCTCGCCCTTGTAATCCTCTATGACCAATTGGCCGCCCTTGAACGAGCCGAAATCGAAGGATTGCCCCGCGGCGATATAGGTACGGCCATAGTTGAGGGGCGGGGGATCGCTTTCCTTGAAGAGATCGCACCTTTCGTTGTCAGCATATTCAGCGGGTCGCTGCAACTGGTTGAGCTCGATTTCCGCATCTCCTAGCAGAACGACGCGTCGGGGGGCCTGCGAGAAGTCGTTATCCAGGTATTGGCGCTTGACCCGGAGTGCGAGAGAGCCCCCTTCTTTGTTGAACTTGAAGCCGAGGGCATTGCCATCGACCACCTCGGTGGTCAACGGATCGACCCGCACGACGAAACGGCTGTCCTGAGGGTCGGCTTTGTCGAGAGGAACGTTCGCCACCCGGTCGTACACAACCTCCTTACCCTGGCGCTTGCGGACCTCCCAACGTGAGTTTTCCAACCCGATCGAAGCGTAGCCGGGGCGCTGGATCCGCATGGAGTACCAGCCGCTCAGGACGTTTCGGATGGTGTAGGTCGTCGGATCGGTGGTCCAAGTCTCAACGGTGTCGTAGAGGCTGCCGATGGTGACAGTGGAGCTGTACTCGACTGGAGGCTTCTCCTCGTCGAGGGCTTCTTCGGGGAGGATGGGAGTGAGGAAAACCCGGATGTACTCAGGCTCCGTCAGATTGACGGTGAGCTTGCCATAATAGGGTCTCAGGAATTCCTGCTCAAGGGCGATCCCAAGACGTTCAACGATCGAACGCAGACAGGCCACGGGACCGCTCCTCTGAGCGGCAGCGATAATGCGGCCGTCGAAGCGGGAGATGAGCTTGAGGTCGATTTCGATCCTCGGACCTGGAATGGAGTCGAGTCTCCTGGCACGGTCCTGGTCGGATTCGCTCTGACTGGAAACCTCCCCTGTGACCTTGTCGCCGTCCCTTTTGTCTTCGCCCTTTTGTGGAAGAGGGGGAGCATGGTCGAGAATTGTGACGCTTCCCAGCACGTAGACGTCAGCTCTCTCTAAGAGAGCCTCGGATGCAACGTCGTCGGGATTGACGACCCCACCCTGCATCCGTGATTTTTCCGCGAAGATGTTTTTCAGGTTCAATTCCTTACGCTCAAGCACGACGAACTGGCTCTTGCGCTTGAGGAACGTCACCAGCATGGCTTCGACGGAGGAGCCGTAGAGGGTTTTTTGCGCCACCTTGTTGGAATTGTCGAAGACGTAGACAGCCACGCGTGGCCGGCGTTGCGCCGTATAGCCGTTGGTGACCTCGAACCTGGTTGAGGGGGCTTGAGCGACAGATGCCCCGGCTTTGGCCGCAGGAAGTCCGGCCGCCGTTTCAGCGCCGCTCGCCGTGCCCAAAAAAAGGCTGCCGAGGCAACAGGCCGTACAGACGACTCGATGAGTAGTCTTCATATTTCTCCTTCTGTTCCCAAGTTTGGGATGAGCTCGGATACGACTGCTTTCGCCAGCGCCTTGGATGCCGCGTTACAGGCGCTGTATTCGTTCGTCTGGGAGATGATTTTGCTCATGGACCCCAGGTCGATCGGAGCGCCCGGTCCCGCAGCGCTGATCTCTCCTGTCAGCCGGCAAGAAACCATGGAGGTGCCAAACTCTTCAAAAGAAGTAATCGTGGGCGGGTCGAGCCTGAGGGTGACCGTCCAACCGGAGGTCTTCTCCGCGGACAGGGCTTTGGCAGCACTGCTCAGGGCCGTTCTTAACGCAGAGTTGACTTGGGAGGAGCCGCCGGAGACCACGAAGCGCAGGCCTCCAACCTTCACCTCTGTGGCAGCCCTGGTGGAGCGGGTGGGCTCAGATTCTTGTGGGGCTTTGACTGGGGGCTTGGGCCGCATCGCCATCAGGGAGATTGGCTGCGGGGAGACGTCCATTGTAAAAAACCGGTCAAGGATCGGTTCAGCCGAGAGGTGGAGAAGGCCCGCAAGGATCACGGCGGCGGCCTCCCAAGTCCACCAGGGACGCCACCGCCAACTGCGGCGGCGGGTCCATTGGATCGGCCGCCCCCTGGGTGTTTCGGCAATCGAAAGGATTTCTTCGGCGGAGGAATCAACTCCGAACCTCACTCCCATATGGGGATGGCCATACACGGCATACGCCAGGACCGACGGGTCTCCGGAACGCTCCTGATAGATCTGGTGCCTCGCTTTCCAGGCCGCCTTACCGAGGGGGTCGCCACTGGCGAGGGCGCCATAGAAGGCACGGGCGAAGCTCAGCGCGATCTGATCGCGAACCGGCCACATGGGGGCCACGAAGGCGCTGCAGCCGCAGATACCGATCCAGCGGGAGGCCCAGCCGCCGAGGCGCGTCAGGGACCACCCTTGCTGGCCCGCCCAGCAGGTGTTCTGGAAAACCAGAGGATGGTTGCGGAGGATCTGTGTCGCCACGGGACCTTCCAGGTCCAGTGGGCGGAGGGAGCTGCCGTCGGGGAGCGGAAGGCCTGCTTCGTCCGCTCGTAAGGCCACCTGGGTGCCATGGCCCATGAAGTGAAGAAGCTGGGCTTCAGAGGTCTCGAGGTAGCTCAGGAGGTCGTCGGCGGATTCGCAGGGAGGCGCCTGGCCCGCCAGACCGGGGCTCGACCGGGCGAGATCCTCCAGGAGAATCCTCTCCTCCCTTGCGTGAGGAAGCTCTGCCACTTCCAGAGCGGCAAAGCAATGGACCGTGAGCTCTCGGGCGGGTGTGCTCTTGCCGGCCAGCCAACGGGTCAGCTCGAACTTGAGACCGAGGAAGTCGTCGTCGAGGATCTCCTCGGGGCGGCTGTCGTCGTAGGGCTTGATCAATTCCCAGGGAATCCAGGGCTCGTCGGAAATGATCAACCAGGAATGGACGGTTTGCCGGAAGTCGCGATAGGCGGTTCGGATCTCGGATGGGATGAGCTCGCGCCACAGGACCCGGCCGAGGTTCACCAGCTTGCGGTCCACTCCTTCGGCCAGGAGAGGCGAGCCGTCAAAGTCCAAGCTGTCTCCAAGCTGCTCGATCTTGCTTGAAAAATAGCGATGAAACTCGTCCGGGTTGCCATAAAAGACAGGCCCGGCGACGGTGTAACGGGAGAATCCAACGGCCCCGGTTGGCGAATCCAGAGTGTACTTCAGCCAGGTTTTGCCGTGCTCGCTTTTGGTCCTGACCTGCATCTCCAGGTCAGGCGCCCGGACGGCAAGCGTCATGGTCGTACCCGCTGAATCATCGCGCAGGTCATCCCTCTCCAGAATCACCGGAAAGACAGATAGATCAATATGGCCAGGTCATCGAGGAGGCCGGCAGGCCGGATGCTGCCCCCTAGCGGCTCCTTGCCTGCTTAACGCGAGAGTCCGGGGTGGAAAGGGTCACGACGAGGGGAAGGAGAGCTGGGGCCCCGCGTCCGCGAGAGGATCGGCGAGGGTCGAGCGGCCTCCTGGGGATAGCCGGCGATATCTCCCCATGGCTGGCGACATCTCCCCGTAGCTCGACAGCATCCCGAGATGGCCCGCGATATCTCCCCATGGCCGGCGACATCCCGGGATGGCTGGCGATATCTCCCCATAGCTGGCGATATCTCCCTATGGCTGGCGATATCTCCCCATGGCTGGCGATATCTCCCTATGGCTGGCAACATCCCGGGATGGCCCGCGATATCTCCCCATAGCTGGCGACATCCCGGGATGGCTGGCGACATCTCCCCGTAGCTCGACAGCATCCCGAGATGGCCCGCGATATCTCCCCATAGCTCGCGACATCCCGGGATAGCCGGCGATATCTCCCCGTAGCTCGACAGCATCCCGAGATAGCCGGCGACATCTCCCCATGGCTGGCGGCATCCAGGGATAGCCGGCGATATCTCCCCATGGCTCGCGACATCCCGGGATAGCCGGCGATATCTTCCCGTAGCTCGACAGCATCCCGAGATAGCCGGCGACATCTCCCCATAGCCGGCGGCAGCCCGAGATAGCCAGCGATATCTCCCCATAGCTGGCAACATCCCGAGATGGCCCGCGATATCTCCCCATGGCTGGCGGTGGACGGCCTTCCGGGTGGTACTACGTGCGGGTGAAGGGAGCGAACGGCCCCTACTCCATCAGCGTCACCACGGTTCCGTAGCGGCTTCCAAGCGCTCGAACATCACGACATTTCCGCGGGTAGGGCTTGAAGTAGAAGTAGCAGCAGCCTTTCTATGAGTTGGCAGCGCGGCACCGCTCCAACAGGTCTCCCAGGGTCCGGTAGAGCGCTGGCAGTCGTTCGCGGGGAATGCGCAATTGCTCAGCGAGCTTACGCAGGGAAGGCCGCTTTTCGCCCGAAATCTCTATCTCGGCCACTAGCGCGCGGTCGAGCCGCGACACGGCCTCCAACTCGGCGTCCTCGGAAGCCTGGACTCTCAGAAACTGCCAAAGGACGACGAGGTAACCCCGAGTCTTCTCGTCGACGGAGAGCCGCTCCAGAGAGGTCGAGACGCATTCGACCAGTTTGTGGGAGAGCTGTCGTTCTTCGATTCCATTGCTGGTCAGGCGGCTTCCAATCCAGACCGCCAGCTCTTCTTCTGACAGCAGCCCTTCCGCAAGCTGAAGAAAGGTGAGGTATTTCTCTTCCTGGGTGGTATCGAGGTCTAATCCGTTCAACTTCAGGAAGGTCCGGCAGACAACGTATGCCGTGCGTTTGTTGCCGTCCACGAAAGGGTGGTTCCGGATGAGGCCAAAGGCATTAGGAGAGCGGCCAGCCGCCGCGGAAGATCGGGCTCGCCGCCGGTGTAGGCGAGGAGATTCTTCGGCCGCGCCAAGGCAGAGTCCAAGAGACCCGGATCCCGAACCCCCTCGCCCCCACCGTGCTCCGCCAACTGTCGACGATGGACGGCGAGCACCACGTCATCCAGGATCCAGACAGGCTCTTTCAAAGGAGGAGATTACCCCGCCAACTTCCGCTGCCGTCCACGAAAGGTGGTTCCGGATGAGGCCAAAGGCATAGGAGGGGCCGCCGGGAAGATCGGCTCGCTCCGCCTCGCGCCAGAGAGTCCAAGAGACCGGATCCGAACCCCTCGCCCCCACCGGCTCTCGCCAACTGTCGACGATGGACGGCGAGCACCACGTCATCCAGGATCCAGACAGGCTCTTTCAAAGGAGGAGATTACCCGCCAACTTCCGCAGGACATCGCGATCCTCTCGCATGATGCGCTCGGCTACTTCCATCTGGCCAACGAATTCAGGATTGTAGGAGGTGAGCTCGATCCCATGGGGAGTCTCGGTCACGTAGAGCGTCCCGTCCTGCCACGAGATCGACGCTTTGGGAAAAGAGCGAGACACCCTCATCCGCCGCGGACTCCTGGTGCGTTCTCGCGAGCAGATCCGCACCGGGGAGATCTACAGTTGGCAGGAGCGCTGGGGCCTGCCGCTCCGCATGCGCGAGATGATGGGCGCCGCCGCCGAAGTGTTGCGGCAGGCGACAATTGTTCCGCAGATGAGTTCGATCAAGGCTCCGCGGATTCGGTGTCAGAGGCATTGGCAGGAGTCTCCAGAGCACGGTCGCCGGCCTTCGCCTTCGCGGGGGGGAGCCGGGGCGCCCTCCGCCGCTCCCGGCATGGCCTCGAGCGGGTCGAGCGCGAAGCGGCAGGCAGATGAGTCTGGCCGGCAGGGATGCCGGCGCTCCCAGGGCGCTACGCCAACGGGGCGATTATACCTGGGTTGTAACTCCCCCTACGACATCTCCGCCTGCGGCCACAGCCAGTCGCCGAGCAACTTCTCGACGGGCAGGCCGTAGGCGTCTCTTTTCAGGCGCCAGCGGGCGAGGGTCTGGACGGGGCGCTTCCAGGAGGCGGTCCGGTTCCAGGCGAGGCGCTGGTAGAACTTGAAGCGCTCGATGAGGCGGTGGCGTCTCGGGGCTCACCCAGGGGCCGGCGGAGCCGATGAAGTCGAAGCGGGCCCAGTCGTCCAGGGTGCGAGGGAGGACGTAGCCGTCGCGGACGGCGTCGTCCGTGAGGGCGGAGCCGGGGTAGGGCTTGAAGTAGAAGATCGGCGTCTCGAAGCCGGGCGACATGGACCGCAGGCGCTTGGCCACGTCGAGCGAGGCCTGGACGCTCTGCGTCGCTCTCGCCGGGGAAGCCGACGATGAAGGGGAAGATGGCGTTGACGCCGTGGCGCCGGCACTTCTCGGCGCTCTCGAAGACCTGCTCCAGCTTGATGTCCTTCTTGATCCGGTCCATCATCTCCTGCGAGCCGGACTCGACGCCGATGATGACCCGCCGCAGGCCGGAGCGCTTGCACTTCGCCATGACCTCGTCGGGAAGGCGCTCGCCCTGGTCGGCCCGCATGGTGGCGGCCCAGGTGATGGGGAGGCCGCGCCGGAGGAATTCGTCGGCCACGGCTTCGACGCGCGGGGCGTAGGTGAAGTAGGTCTCGTCCTGGAAGGAGAGGTCGTCGAAGCGGTAGCGGCGCCAGAGGGTCTCGATCTCCTCGCCCATCCGCTCCGGCTCCAGGCCCACCCACTTGCGGTTGTAGACGAAGGGATCGGCGCAGAAGGCGCAGCGGAAGGCGCAGCCCTGGGAGGAGATGTAGTCGAGCTGGCGCTTGCCCTTGAGATCGTAGTAGCGCTCGACGGGCAGGAGCCGGTAGTCGTGGGGGCGCAGGCGGTTGAGGTCCTGGAGGGGGCGGGGCGGGTTCTGCCGCACCTCTCCGCCCGCGGTGCGGACCACGCAGCCGGGGCAGCCTTCGAGGGACTCCCCCGCCGCCAGCCGGTCGCAGATCTCGTGGAAGGTGATCTCGCCCTGGGCCTGGACGGTGACGTCCACGCTCGGCTCTTCCAGGCACTCGCGGCCGAACATGGAGGGGTGCCAGCCGCCCCAGACGACGGGCAGGCCGGGGCTGTGGGCCTTGGCGGCGCGGGAGACGGCGACGGCGTCCGCGATGGGCGCGCCGGTCAGCACGGTCACCCCCAGGCAGAGGGCGCCGTCGAGATGAGCGCGGACGGCGGCGGCCGGGTCGGCTTCGAGGCGGCCGTCGACGATGACCACCTCGTAGCGCTCGGGATCGAGATGGGAGCCGACGGCGACGAGCGCGAGGGGCATGGTGTAGAAGACCGCCCGCGGGTTGTAGAGGACGACCTTGTGGCGCCTCGTCATGCCACGGCTCCTTCCCGCAGCGACAGCGAGCAGACGCAGCGGCGGCAGATGGCGTCCCGGCGGGTGTCGAGCCCCTGGCGCCAGGCGAGGGCCTCGGGGGAGTTGAGGAGGGCGTCCAGGCTCCCGGCCTGCCGGAGGTTGCCGAGAGGGGGCTGGAAGAAGCAGGGGCGCACGGTGCCGTCCGCCTCCACCACGGCCGAGACCCAGGGGGCGTTGCAGTCGACGGGCGCGAAGTCCCCCTCCCCGACCAGGGCCGCGAAATGCTGGAGGAGCCGCCGGCGGAGCTTCTCGGGGCTCTCGGCGATGAAGCCATCCGTCCAATCCAGAGCATCGAGCTCCGCCGCCAGCAGCGGCAGATCCTCACGGCGCAGAGCCACCTCGGAAACGCGATCGGAATCCCAACCGCCGGGGCGGTTGAAGGCCTCGCTCGTGACGTCCGCGGCGAGGAAGCTCAGGCGGTCCAGTCCCAGCGACCGGGCGGCTTCGACGGTGGCGCGCAGATGGCGGAAGTTGTCTCGCTGAACGGTGCACCGCCCCGAGATCGCGATCTCGGAGCCGGCGGCGCGCAGCGCCGCGACGCCCTCGGCCAGCCGCTCGAAGGCGCCGGGTCACGTTGCGGATGCGGTCGTGGACCTCGCGGGGGCCGTCCAGGGAGACGACGACGTCGTCGCAGTAGAACGCCAGAGGGTCGGCGTCGCGGGCGCAGGAGGAGGCCCGTCGTCAAGACCGTGATCCCGATCCCCTCGTCCTTGAGGAGCCCGCAGAGGTCCCAGAGATGGGAATGCAGCAGCGCCTCGCCGCCGGAAAGCACCACCCGCCGGACTCCCAGAGAGCGCCACTCGGCGAGCCAGCCGGCCACGTCCGCGGCCGAGATCTCCTGCCGGTTGCGGTCGCGCCAGATGTCGCACATCAGGCAGCGGCAGTTGCAGCGGCTGTGGGGGTAGAGGATGAGGATGGGGAGCCGCGTGACCGGATCGAGCCTCGGCAGGGCTGTCCCCGGCTTCAACCTCCGGCACGGGCCGCGGAGCCAGGACGGTCATCGCCGCTCCAGCTCGAGGAGGTAGTGGTCGGCGAGCCAGGGCAGAGGCGGCACGGTCTCGAGGCGGCGCTCCCAGCGGGCCAGCGCGGCGAGAAGGCGGGGATGGCGCACGGTCCAGGGCTCCCACTCGGTAGGCGGCAGAAGAGCCCCCACGGCGCTGACGCGGAGCGGCCGGAAACCCGGGGCGAAGCGTGTCTCGCAGTCGCGCCGATGGAGGGATAACGAACGGTGATCCCTCGCCAAGGAACGCCGTCGCGCCGCAGACGGCGGAAGGCCTCGCCGGGTCTCCCCTGGAGCAGGAACCCGGCCCACTCCCAAGGCACCAGCGGTCCCATGACGCAGAGGAGGAGAGGCGCGCCGGGCTTCAGGAGGTCCGCCAGAAAGGTCGCCGCAAGACCCAGGTCCGCCACGCAGTTGAAGCCGCCGAAGTTGGAGAAGGCACCCTCGAAGGGACCGAACGAGCCGGAGAGGGTGCCCAGGTCCTCGATGGCCAGCCGCCGCGCCTCGACGGTCCCTTCCAGCCCGGCCGACGCGATCTTGGCCCGCGCCTTGTCCACCATCTCCGGAGAAGCGTCGGTGGCCAGCACCTGCACGCCTCGGCGGCCCAGGTGGACGGCGTCCTCACCCGTGCCGCAGGCGAGCTCCAGGACGCGCTGGCCTGGCGAGAAGCGGGCGTCCAGGCGGCGGTGGACGGCTTGGCGGAGATGGGTGCCGAGGGGGGTGGCGGTGAAGTCCTGGTCGTAGGTGGGGGCGAGGGTGTCGAAGGGCGTTTCAGCCGTCCGCAGCCCCGCCTGGGCATCAATGCCCGGGCTAGGCGGAAAAAGCCGGCTGAAGCCGACTCCCTGAGTCCCCTTCAGGGGGCTCTTTTGGGTAGCCCGGGCATTGATGCCCGGGCGGGGCCGGCTCACGCTTCCACCTCCCCCACCATCTCCGCCATTGCCTCCCTTGCGGCCAGGGCCTCGATCCGTTTCGCGGCAGCCCCGTCCGGGTCCACCGCCTCCATGCGAAACGCCGCGACCTCGCCCCGCAGCCAGCGGTCCGCCTGCTTGTAGTAGGCGCGGGAGTGGCGGCCGCGGAGGAGGTAGTCTCGATCGGTCGCAGCTCTCCCAGGAGCCCGGCGCCACCACGCGGCGGGCCGCATCGTCCCAGAAACCGGTGTTCTTGATCGGGTAGGCGACGGTGGTGAAGAAGACGTCCGGGTTGGACTTCTTGACGTGCTCGACCGTCGCCGCCATGTCCTCCAGGGTCTCGCCCTCGTAGCCCCACATGAGGAACATCCCCACCTGGATGCCGTGGCGCTGGGCGGCCTTGGTGGCCCACTGCACCTGCTCGGCGGTGACGCCGCGCTCCATGGCGTCCAGGATGCGCTGGCTGCCGCTCTCGGAGCCGATCCAGATGCGGTAGCAGCCCATGCGGGCCAGCGTCTCCAGCACCTCCTCGCGCATCATGCGGTCGGCCCGCGAGATGGTCTCGAAGGGGAGGCGCAGGCCGCGGCGGTCCAGCTCCTTCGCGTAGTCGAAGAGCCAGCGGTGGCTGATGGTGAAGACGTCGTCCGCGTACCAGACCTGGTCGGGCTGCCAGCGGTCGCGGATGTGCTCCAGCTCGTTGGCCACGTCGAGGAAGCTCCGCCGCCGGTGGCTGAAGCCGAAGACGGCGTGGGAGCACCAGCGGCACTTGTAGGGGCAGCCGCGGGCGGTGATGAGGTTGACGCTCCCCATGCCGTGGTGGGTCCGCCAGACGTCCACGTAGCGCTGCTGGTCGATCCGCTCCCGGTCGGGCCAGGGGAGGGTGTCGAGATCGGCGATCTGGGTCCGTTCGGGGTTGTGGACCACGGCGCCCGCCTCGTCGCGGAACACGGTGCCCGCCACCCCGTGGAGCCGGTGAGGGCCGCGCCCGGCGAGGGCCGGCAGCAGCTCGGCCAGGGTCTCCTCCCCCTCCCCCGCCACGATCACGTCCGCGCCGTGGGCGAGGTACTCGTCCGGGTAGTTGGCCGACTCGGGGCCGCCCAGCACCACCGTCCAGCCGTGGCTCTTCGCGGCGGCCACGAGGTCGAGCACGGGCCGGCGGGTCATGAGGTTGGTGTAGAGGCCCACGACGCACCCCTGGCTCCGGCGGCGAAGCGGGCCAGCAGGTCTTCGCGGCGGCCGAAGGTGGTGTCGAAGATCTCGACGTCGAAGCCCTTCTGCCGCAGGAAAGAGGAGATGTAGAGCAGCCCCAGGGTGGGGTACGGCTTCATGATCTCCCGCTCCTTCTCGTCCTCTTCGAGAAAGTAGCCGTGGGTGAGCAGGAGGTCCGGCATGTCAGTTCCAGGCGCGCGAGAGGTCCGGCTCGGGCAGGGCCTCGCAGGGCTTGTGCACGGTGGTGGGGGCGGCGCTCCGGCAGCTCTGCTCCAGCCGGCCCAGCTCGCGCCAGTCATCGGTCACGCGGTCGAGCTCGGACCCCAGGTCCGGATCTCCCTTGCGCAGCCGGTGCCGGAGGTCCAGGTCGCGGTGCACCACCTGCCGGAGCTTGCGGTAGAAGGGGGTCTGGTAGGTGCCCTGGAACATCATGGCGAGGTCGTTGCTGTCCTGCCAGTGGGTCTTCTCGCCCAGCTCGGCCTGCACCATGTCGAAGAAGCGGGTGCCGGGGAGGGGGTAGGAGACGCTGACCCCGACGTCGTCCGGCAGGACCTCGCGGACCAGGGAGACGGTGGCGGAGACGTCCTCCCAGGTCTCGCCCGGGTAGCCGAACTGGAGGAACCAGCAGGCGCGGATGCCGGCGGTCTGGAGGCGGCGGGTGGCCTCCACGATCTGCTCGACGCGGGTCCCCTTGTCCATGGCGTCGAGGATCTTCTGGCTGCCGCTCTCGGCGCCCAGCCAGGCCTCGGACGCAGCCGGCGCGGGCGAGCCCGGCCACGGCCACCGGGGTCATCAGGTCGGCACGGGTCTGGATGGTGAACGGGATGACGGCGTCCCGCTCCTCCACCTCGCGGGCCAACTCGGCCACCCACCGGGGCTGGAGGCCGAAGATGTCGTCGGCGAACCAGAGGTGGTCCGGGGCCAGGGTGCGCTTGACCAGGGCCATCTCCTCCGCCACGTTGGCGGCCGAGCGCATGGCGTAGCGCCGTCCCCAGATGGGCTTCGCGCACCAGTTGCAGTGGAACGGGCAGCCGCGGGTGGTGACCAGGTTGAGGCTGAAGACGCCGTGGGCCGCCTTCCACGCGGCGCGGTAGCGCTCGACGTCCAGCAGGTCCCAGGCGGGGAACGGGAAGACGTCGGGATGCCGCTCGGGCTCGCGCGGCGGCGTGCGGTGCCCGCCCGGCAGGATGAGGCCGGCCACGCCTTCGGTCCGGCTCCCCGTTCGCCAGCCCTTCGAGCAGCTCGCGCAGGGTGTGGTCCGCCTCGCCCACGATGCCGAATTGAACGCCGCTCTCGAAGTACGGCCCGGGGTGGTCGGTCACGTCCGAGCCGGCGGCGATGACGGTGGCCCCGGCCTCGCGGGCGCGGCGGCTCATGCGGCAGGCGGCCGCGCGCGCGTGCTCCAGGCACATCTTGGAGAGGAAGTTGAAGCTGTCCTCGTAGAACACCACGAAGCGCGGCCGGTGGCGCTCCAAGGCCACGGCGAATTCCTCCTCGCCCGCCGAAAGCATGGCGTCGAAGAGCGCCACGTCCCGGCCGGCCTCGCGCAGAAGGGCGGCGGCGTAGAGGGTCGCGAGCGGCGCGTAGGGACGCATCTTCTCGACCTGCTTGGGGTCGTTCCGCAGGAAGAAGGAGTGGGCCAGAAGGACGTCAGCCACGCCGGGTCATCTCCGTATCAGCTCCAGGGAGAAGAAGGTCCCGAGCCTCCGCAGGCCCGGCACTTCCGAGACGACCCGCTCCCAGCGGTCCCAAGCCCCTCCAGGATCGTCCACCGGACGAAGGATACCTTGCCCGGCGATCCGGGTGACCGAAAACTCCGGTTCAAAGAAGCGCGCCAGCTCGCGCGGGCTCCAGAGGCGGTGGGGCACCTCGACCCCGGCGATCCTCACGCTCAGTCTCCTCCCCTTGCGCAAGGGATTGAGGACGTGGAGAAAGAGAACGCCTCCGGGCCGCACCAGCCGGGCCGCGGCGCGGGCGAAACCCACGAGGTCCGCCGCGGCGTTGAGGCCCGCAAACGTGGAGAGCAAACCGTCGAAGGGGCCGCGGAGGTCCACCTCGCCGAGGTCCTGGAGATCGATGGCGAAGACGGGCACGGACGGGGACTTCACGGCCAGGCGCGCCAGCATTTCCGGTGAGACGTCGCAGGCGGTGACCTGGACTCCCCGTTCGACGAGATGACAAACGTCGAGGCCGGTGCCCGCCGTGACGTCCAGCACCCGGGCTCCCGAGGGAAACAGCGCGTCCAGCCGTTCCCAGAGCCGCTCGCGGACCCAGGCCGAGGGGGCGACGGCGCCGTCGTATGTGCCGGCGATGGCGTCGTAGGCGGCGCGGGCCGGGGAGACCTGCATCGTCAAGGGCTCGGCGGTGTCTCCGTGGACACGGCTTTCAGGATCAACTGGGGGGAAAGATGGAAGGGGAGCTTGCGGGACGGGCACTCGACGGCCACGTGGAAGCTCCCCTCCCGCGTCGGCACGATCTCGGCTTCATAGACCCCGTTGCCCAGGGCCCGCGCCGGGCGCCGCACCTGCCAGTTGTCCGCCGTCCGGTAGGCCAGAACCACCACGTCCCCCAGCCCTTCTTCCGCCTTTCCGGTGCCCGGCTCGCTCAGCTTGAACCGCAGCTTCGCCGGCTGCCCGGCGGGAAGCGTGAGCGCCGGATCGAACAGCGGCTCCACCACGGCGGGCTGCTCGCGCAACCGGCGGGCCGACACCTCCGGGTCCTGGGCGATCGCAAGGTCGAAGCAGTGGACCGCCCGGGGAGAGTCGAGGAAGAAGGCCACTTGATAGGTGCCGGCTGCCGTCAGCCGGGCCACCGTCTCATAGACCCCCGGGGACCGCTCTTTCAGGCTGCGGTCGACCACCAGGACGGCCCGCGGCTCCCCCGCGTAGTTGCGGAAGCTTCCCATGGGCGCGGCCATCCCCTCTTTATAGAAGTAGATGGCCTCGTCGGCGGGGTTGGCCACCAGCACCGAGTTGGGCACCGGGGCCTGGACGATCGAGCTGGCCGGGCTGGGCCGGCGGATCTGGCCCAGCGGCTTCTCGCCGGCCGGAAAGTCGACCACGGGAACGGGCTTCCCCTCCTCCCCCACCTGGTCGAGAGGAATCATCAAGACGATCTCGCTGCCGCGGTGCCGCACGTAGGCCAGGTGGTCGGTGAAGGTGACCTGGTCCGGCCCCGGCTCGACCGTTCCCGTCTGCACGATGCGGTTGCGCGAGGCGTCGAGGATGTAGATGCGGTTGATCCGCGGGTTCACCACGAACCCCAGCCGGCCGCCGGGAGCGAAGCGGATGGCGCCGATCCCCGGGTCCGCCGGCATTCGCGCCAGCACCTCGGGCTTGCCGGTCCCGCTCACGGCGCCGCTCACCGCGACGACGACGCCTTGCTCCTCGCTGGTGACGTAGACCGCCTTCGCGATCGGCGAGTACGCGACGGAGGTGGGCACGGCGTTCAGGGGGGCCTCGCCGGTCTTGGCGAGCTTCGCGACGTCGATCACGGAAAGGGTCCGGTCTTCGCCGCTGGTCACGTAGACGAACCGGTTGTCGTCCGAGAGCGCCAGCTCGTGGCGCCCCAGGCCCACCGGAATGCGGGCGGCCACCTGGAGGCGGGCCGTGTCGAGCGCCGCCACGCCCACCTCTCTCGAGCCGCCCACTCCCCCGCCTTCCAGGGTCACCCAGAGGTAGGCGCCGTCCGGCTGCAAGGCCAGCCGGCCGGGCCGGGAACCCACCTCGACGCTCGCCAACACCTGCCAGGAGGCGGTGTCGACCACCGCCACCCGGTTGGAGTCCGGCAGGGAGACGAAGAGCCTCTTCTGGTCGGAGGAGAGGACCCAGTCTTCCCCCGGGCTGTCGAGGAACACCATGGCGAGCAGCCGGCTGCCGCCGAATCCGACGACGGGATCGATGACCGAGATGGAGGCGTCGCCGTTGAGCGCCAGCACCTGGTAGGCGTTGAGGTCGATTTCCGGCCGCGAAAGAACGCTGCTGGAGATGAGCTCCTCGACCGTGTCCTTGCAGCTCCGGGACTCGGTCACGGGCGCCTGGACCCAGCTTTCGACCCAGGCCGCGGGGGAGACGCCGGTGAGCGGCGTCCCCGTGGCCGAGTCGACGATCTTGAAGTGGAAGACGGCGTCGGCCCCCTCCCGCAACTCTCCGGCCGGCACGCCGGCCACAGGCGAGACGGGAGCAACGGAGAGCTCGACGGCGAGGCCCCCGACCTGGACCACGGTCCCTGCCGCCGGCGCGCCCGCGAGGAGCGCTCCGGCCAAGAGGGTGAGGATTCCGGAACGGTAGAGCATCGCCGCCTCCCAGAGGGCTACCGGGAGCTGCCCGGAAGCTGGTTGGAGAGTGCCGAGTCCGGCTTCGGAGCCGCGCACTGGTTGACCCGGAAATAGCCCCACATGCCACCGTGGAAGTGCATGGCCGGGTAGGTGCGGTACAGGTAGTCACCCGGAATCCGGAACGGCCCGCCCGCCTGCGGAATCAGCACGTCGATGTGGTTGGTGGGGCCGTGTCCCATGCGCGACCCCTGCCAGGTGTTGAGGCTGGCATCCCAGAGGGCCTCGTGGCGCTTCGCCACCGACATGTCGCCGAGAGTGAACCCATGGTTACCGCACTGGTTGGTGGTGCCTTGCTGCTGCGAGGCCCACAGGTTGGTGTGCGTGGTGGGGGAATCGCAATGGTCATAGTCCGTGGTGTAGGGCGCTTCGGACCAGTTGTGGCCGTAGAGCTCGAACACCTCGGAGGTGTTGAAGCCGCCCGGATGCAGCACCCGGAAGCGCACCGAGTCTCCGGCGCAGGCGGTGAAGGTCGGAGTCACGGGTGCGAAGCTGCACTCAGCGCAGGAGACCTTGCCGGACGTGTTGGCCGTTCCGCACCAGAGGGTCTTTGTGTCGGACTGGGCAAACGAGCACTCGGCGTCCTGGACCGTGGGATCCCCCACGTTGACGGAGGCCGCGAAGGCATCACAAGCCGCCTTGGAACAGAAGCGGGCCACAGGACGGGGATTGAAGGCCCCGTTCTGGTCCAACGGCTCGGACTTGTAGTTGACCGCTTCGACGCCGGCAACCGCGAGGTCGTCCTGCGTGAACACCACGAACTCGCGGAACTGCGAGCCGTCCTGCTTCTTGATGGCGGCCGTGGCACCGGCGGCCTCCCACGACGACCCGAACGGCTCAATGACCAGGCCGCCGATCAGGGCATGGGGGTAGTGGTTGATGACGTCCGGCGCCAAAAGGTTGGCGGCGCCGAATTCGATGGGGATGTAGCGCTCGGCTTCGTTCGCCGCCTTGGCGTCGACGTTGCCGGCGTACCACGTGTACGTGACCGCCTGTCCCGGCCCGGCGGTCTGGATGCCCTGGGTGGAAGAACCGATGGGATCCAGGCCCGCGTTGACGCCGCCACCCGCGGCGGGGTCGAAGGCCACGAGCTGCGGCCGGAGGCCCACCTGGGTGGAGACGTTCGAGAGGGCGTTGATGCAGCAGGCCGGCTGGCCGCCGCCTCCGCAGTTGACCGGGCAGGCCGGCTGGCCGGAGGTGCCGCAGCAGGCCGGCTGGCCGGTGTTGGTGCCGCAGTTGGGCGGAGTCTTCGTGATCGTCACCTTGAACGCGCAGCCGAAGGGTATGGCCTGCTGGGGCGAGGTGACGCCGCCGGTGATCGGGGTGGACGGCAACCCGTTGTGGAGGGTGACGTGAATGCAATCGCCCGCCGCGGCCCGCATCACCAGCGGCTCGGCCGGCACGCCGGACGGCAGCTTGCAGGTCGACATGTCATTGGGGTTCGAGCACTGCAGAGAATCCTTGTGGAAGAAGAGGAGCGCGCCGCTGTCCTTGTAGGGGCCGTTGTAGACCAGCGCGCCACCGCTCAGCGCCTGCTTGGCGGTGAGGGCTACGACGTCGTACTTGCGGACCTGGGTCCCGGCCGGCTGCACCTTGGGGCAGACCGGGGTCGCGGACGGCGCGGAGGCCGGCGGCGTGTTCTGGTGCAGGGGATGGAGACTCGCCTGCTTCGTGCTGTAGGAGCGCAGGAGACCCCAGTTGCCGCCCGCCTGCTCGATGGCCGCGGCGCCCGGCTGATATAGAAAGTCCGCGTTCCCGCCCGAGAAAGCCGGGGGCACGCGGGAGATCAGCTCGAAGTGCTCGGAGATCCCCATCACTTCGCTGTTGCGCCAACCGGAATCGACGAAGGAGGGCTCCATCAGCCAGTTGAGCCCCTGGATGGTGAAGTTGTGGGGGTTCAGGTGAGCGCCGGTCAGGACGCGGAGCTGTACGTCGTCACCGGCGTAGGCTCGCAGCAGGGGGGTGAAGGGGTCCCCCGGCTTGACGTAGCCCGGCGTGGCATAGGGTCCCGTCATCTGGCACGACGCCGTAGCGGCGTTGCGGCAGAGCTGAAGGTAGCCGCTGGTGCAGAGGGCGAAGTTGTCCGAGCAGAAGCCGGCCGGCTGGCATAGGGCGTCGGCTCCCGTGCCGCAGTCGGAGTCGGCGCTGCACCCCTTGCCCGTGGCCTGCTTGAGCAGGTTCAGGCACACCGAGCCCCGGGGGTTCGGGCGGGAGATCGAGGGATCGGAGCTGTAGGCGTAGGCCAGGTCGCCCGCGTTGCCGCTCCGCACCGCGCCCGTCACCGGGTCCGTCGTCCGTGTGTACAGAGGCTCGTTGCGGTAGTTGAAGGAGAAGTTGTTGGTGGCACCGAAGAACGTGATCGCCTCGGGGCTGAGGATCCGGCTTCCCAAGGTCGAGTTGAAGGTGACCGGCGAGTCGATCGGCGAGCTCGCCCAGGAGAGGCTGGGGAACCCCGACATCAGGTTGCAGGCCTTGATCGGGCCATTGATCGGAGAGGCGGGGGCGCAGGGTGGATTCTTGCAGAGATCCTGGCCCGCGCACTGGGAGAACTGCTCCGGCGTGCAGGCGGTCAGGTTGCCGGTGCGGAGCTGGCACTGGACGCCGGTCTGGCCGCAGGGATCGGCCGAGCCCGAGCCGAGGGCCGGCACGGTGCAGGCCGTGACCGGGGAGACCACCACACCGGTCGCCTGGGTCACGCACACCCCGTTGTAGCTGCAGAAGCCGCACGGTTCCCAGGGCTCGCGGTGGGCGCAGACGCCGACGTCCCCGTTGGTGAACTGCTTCTCCCAGCCGTCCTGACCCGGGAGCTTGAAGCCCGGCATCGCGAAGGCCTGGTAGGTGAGAGTGGTGTCCTGAAGCTCCAGCAGGTATTCGCGGAAGCTCTGCTCCGGCTTCACCGTCTGGATCACCGCCTGCCAGGAGGTCGGGCCGCCGTCGAACCGGCCGGGCGCCTTGAAGATCCCCTTGCTGGCGGGGTCGAAACCGCCGAACTTGGCGCCGTCGTCGTTGTTGAGCCAACTGGAGCCCTTGGGCTCGATCACCAGGCCCGCGTAGAGCCCGGCCTGCTGGTGGGTCGAGGGTCCGAAGTGGTCGTGGGTGAAGACGGTGCGCAGCGTCCGGTCGTGGAAGGCGATGCACTCGGCGGACGCGGCGCCGCAAGCGGCCCGGTTGGAGGCCGTGCAGCTCTTGCCGTTGTCGGAACAGAAGCCGCCGCTCACGTCACAGGTGGCGGCGAGGCTGCCGCACTTGCTGAGATCGAGCAATGTGCAGGGGCGCGTGGCGTCGTTGGAGCAGACGCCGTTGTTGTTGTACAGCGGATCGGCGTACCAGCGCTGAATGGTGGCCTGGGCTCCCAGCCAGGTGCCGCCGGGGCCGGGGCCGAAGAACGGGATCGCCTTGGGCTCGAGCTTCGTGGGGCACTGGCCCGCCGGCACGTTGCTGCAGTCGAGCTTGCCGCCGCCGGCCGTGTTGTTGATCGAGGTGATGCGCTCCGTGACCTCGTTGGGGGCGAAGGTGCCGTCCTCGTAGTTGAAGCCGTTGCCGGCGCCGTCCGAGGAGGTGACGTCGAACTTCACGAGGTGGATGTGCTGGCCCAGGATGTCCGTGGGCGTGCGCACCTGGAAGTCGTCCAGCTCGTAGACGTTCGGCACCAGGTTGGCCAGCGTGTACTCGATGCAGTCGTTGGAGTTGGCGCGGAAGAACAGCGGCTCCGGCGCCCGCTTGCCGTCCAGGGTGTCGGCCACGTCCTGCCAGAGCGAGATCATGCGCTGCTGCGGGAAGTGCCAGCCGGCCTTGTTGAAGATGGCGTCCAACTGGATGTCCGCCGCCATGTAGCGGCGCAGGGGGCTGTCCGGCGCCCGCCCGCCCTCGCGGCTGAACTTGATGCAGGGATCGGCGTAAGGCGCACCCGCGGTGGGCGGCAGGCCGTTGAGCACGAAGGTCACCGGCTTGGCCGCATCGCACGTGGCGGTGTTGGGGTTGGCGCACTGCCAGCGCCCCGGGAGGGTATTGGTGCACGGGGCGCCGTTGTCCGAGCAGGCGCCGGTGCAGGTGCCGTTCGGCAGGCAGCTCGGATGCAGGCGCTGGGCATGGGTCTTCATGGCGATCTTCTCGACCAGGGTGCCGCCCTCGTCGAGCAGGACGGCCGTGCTGGCCTCGAGGATCTTGCTGAAGTCCGTGTTGTTGAGCGGCGGCATCGCCACGTTGGCCGCGGAGATCAGGTGCCGGGGGAGGCCGCCGTCCAGCCGCTCGCAGGTCGCCGACGGGCTCTGGCACTGCGACACGTCGCCGGGGCGGCAGGGGTTCGGGCTGTCCGAGCAGGCATAGGCGAAGTCCATGGGCGGATGCGGCGGCCGGTGGCCGGCGATGCCCGGGATCATGAACGGATAGCCGGGGTTGAGAAACGCCTTGGCACCCGGATCCCCCGAAGCGTAGGGGCTCTGCCAGGGGCCCACGTCGCCGGCCTTCTCGACCAGCATGACCTCGTACTTGCTGCCGTCGCTGCTCAGCCTGACGGGCGCGGGCAGGGGCGGCATGGGCAGCGTGGGCACCGGCACCACCGCCGGAATCGGCGTGCCCTTGGCGATCTCGCCGTCCGGCAGGGCGCGGGTGAGGCCTCCGTCTTGCCGGTGAAGGGGTTGACGCGGTCCGCCGGGCGGCCGTCCGGCCCCAGGAGAGTGCCGGTCTGCAGGGTGTCGAGAACCCGCCACATGGACCACATGCCCGAGGCGAAGTGGGCGTAGAAGTGGCAGTGGAAGATGGAGTCTCCCACCGTCTGGTTCACGTTGCCGCTGCCGTTGTAGACCATCTCCATGGTGAACGACGAGCCGGGCCCGATCGACTGGCTGTCCGTGTAGTCGCCGTCCGGCGTGTTGGGCGAGTGCAGCCATTGGTGGGCATGCTGGTGATGGACGTGGTGGAGGTCCGAGCCGCCGTGGAGAACGCGGAAGCGGACGTGGTCGGCCATGTAGCTCGGAAAGACGTTCGAGGGGTCGTCCGGGTACTTGGCGAGCGTGGCGCAGGGCTGCCCCGGCGTGCTCGTGCACTCGTCCGCCGGCTTGTCCACGTTCATCGCCGGATCGCCCACCGCCCACGCGGAAAGGAAGAACTCCTCGTATTTGCACTCCGTGCAGTCCTGCATCGGGCCGACGCCCAGGCGGTTGGCCAGAATCTCGGAGGCGATGCCGCCCATGCCGTAGTTGATGCCGAAGTTGTCGGCGGCGCTGCCGATGCTCTTCACCGCACCACTGCCGTTGTAGAGGTTCGAAAACGCCTGCGCCACGTTGAAGCTCTCGTGGTAGATGACCGTGAACTCACGGTACGGCTGGAGCCGGTCCGGCAGCGAGTAGATGGCGCGCAGAGCCGGCGGCTGGGGCTCGAGATCGGGGAAGGCACCCGCGTTCGGCCCGGTGATGATGGCGTTCAGGTCGGTATGGATGATCTCGTTGGCCACGCAGGCCTGGGCGGCCGCCGCCTCCGGCGTACAGAGCATGTTGAGGATGGGCAGGTTGCGGCGGTTGGCGTCCCTGTAGTTGGCGGGATACCGGGCCTGGTAGTTGAGGACCGGCAGGACGTTGGGGTTCTTGCGCGAGCAGGTGTCGCTTCCGGCATCGTAGACGCCGTCGGCGCTCGCCAGGCAGAGGTCTTTCTGGGTCACCTGGCTGCGGTACCACTCGGGCTTGAACTTCTGCCCGTAGGGCTTGATGTCGCTCTCGGTGGGCTGGATGTTGACCGCGCCGAAGAGCCCCTGGGGCAGGCTGCCGCCGTCGGCGTTGCCGGTCGGCGCGAGCGTAAAGTCGTCGGCCGTGCTGTAGAGCACGTAGGTGCCTTCGTGCTCGGCGAATAGAGTGTAGGTCTTGGTCTCTCCCGGCTTCGCCAGGCTGTTGACGTTCTTGCCGACGAAGGAGCCGTCGTCCTGACCCAACTTGGTGGGGTCCCGCGGCGGCGTGGCCCAAGGCAGGCCCTGGACGTGGATGGAGGCCGCACGGCTCGTCGGCCAACCCTCCTGCGGCTGCTCCTCTGCCGCCGCGGCGGCGTCGAGGCGCGGCGGAAGCAGATCACGGAGCCGCACCTTTCCCTTGTCCTCGGCGGCCTTGCGCTGGCCTTCGTTCGCCGCCGTGTCCTCGAGTTCCTTGAGAGCGGCGGCCGGGCGGCTCGGAAGGGCCTCCGCGGCGGCGGAGAGCAGCCCGGAGCCGGCGGGGGGGGTCAGGAGGTTCTTGAACACGACCTTCAGGCAGTCCCCTTCGTTGGCGCGCAGCACGATGGGGCGCGGACGCTTGTCGTAGCGCAGGGTGACCTGGCCCGCCGTGCAGTTGCTCACCGGGTAGCAGATCTTGTTCGTGGGGTTGCCCTGGGCGTCCGTCTGCACCACGTCCCGGGCCAGGGCGAAGATCATGCCTCCGGGTATGCTGGCGCCCAGCCGGTTGAGCATGAGGGGCTGGTCGAGGGCCACCACATACGCCGTGACCGTCCGCGCGCACGATGGGCCCTGGGCGGTGGCGGCGGCCGTCACGCCGAGCGGGACGAGCAACGCAGCGCCTACCGTCAGGATACGCCTGAAGCGATGTTCGACTCTCATCGAGGCTCCCTCCAAAAATCCCCACGCCGGCGCGAAGCAGCCTTGGCGTTCGGGGCGTTGAAAACCCGGACCCACGTCCCGACCTTACGGGACCGGCCCGAGCTCAGTTCAAAGACTCAACCGCTGCTCTTTTGCTACACGTTACTCTAAAACTCTGCGCTTGACCAGCCGCCACTGCAACTCTTTGAGAGTCTCTCTTTGCCCTCTGCCACGGCCCGGCCCCCTATCTCACCCCCGTCCGCACGAGGCCGCGCCGGCCCATCTCCCGGATGGCTCCCAGGGCCTGCTCCACCGTCACCGCCGCCGGATCATTGGCCCCGTCGTCCCACAGGGCCCAGCAGGCCCGGGTGCGCGGGTGGGAGTGGGCGAGCTTCTCGCGCTGGGCGAAATAGAGGGTGGGGGCGGCCACGGCCTCGGCCACGTGAAGGGCCGCGCTGTCGTTGGCCACCAGCAGGCGCGCCCCTTCGAGCAAGGCGGCCAGCACGCCCAACGGCTCCGTGGCCGCCACGATCTGCCGTTTCGCCTCCCCCGGCGGCACCGCCGCCAGGATCTCGGCCAGCAGCCCCGCCTCCCCGGGAGCGCCCGAGAGGAGCACGTGGAAGCCGAAATGCCGCGTCAGCAGCACCGCCAGGCGAGTCCACTTCTCCACCGGCCAGCGGCGCGACGACGAGCCGCCGGGCGCCAGCACCACGAACGGCTCGAGGCCGAAGCCGTTCTTCTGAAGCAGCCCGGCGGCCCGCTCCCGCGACGGCCTGGAGATGTGGACCTCCACCCGGCGGTCGCCCTGGAACCGGTCCCAGGGCTCCGGCGGCAGGAGAGGATCCAGGGCGTGCAGCAACATGCGGGGGCTCGCCATGGAGCCCCAGAAGAACCGCGCCTCGTGGGTGAACAACCCTCCCAGGAATCTGTCCTCAAGGAGGCCGTCTCCCTGGAAGAGATCGTGGTATTCGAGGTTGATCCGCCAGGGCACGTCCCGGGAGGCCGCGGCCTCGGCCAGCCAGCGGCTCTCCCACCGCCGGGCGAAGGCGAAGAGCGCCGCGTCGAAGCGAGGCAGCCCGGCCAGCTCTTCGAGCACCCGCCGCCGGCCAGTCTCACCGTCCTCCGGCTGGTAGGAGACGATCCTCGCCACCCGCGGGTTCCCTTCCAGAACCTGAACGGCGGCGGGAGGGCCCACCACCGTGACGTCCGCGCCGCGGAACCGGCGGGCGACCTCGCGCAGCAGGGGGGTCAGCCAGAGGGTGTCCCCCACGTGGAAACGGGCCTGGTGCACCAGGAAGCGGACCGGGCCGAGTGCCGCGCCGCGCGCGAACAGCGCGGCCGGCGGCTCCGCCACCGCCGACCACCGCGGTGATTCCGCCCGCAGCGCGCCCACGAACGCCGGCGCCGCCTGCCGGTTCTCCGGCGGCCAGGCGCAGGCCGTACGGAAGTCGAGGGGCACCGCCCCCACCACGCGGACGTGGCGCAAGTGCGAGCACCCCGGGTTCCGGCTCAGGGCTCCCCGCGGGGGCGCGATCAGCACGCACGCCGAGCCCTCGGGCAGGGCGTCCAGGAAACCGCGCAGCCCTGCCGCCAGCTTCCCCCGCCCGCTCTCCGAGAGCTTGAACACCCGCTGGACGGGCAGGAGGCCGAAGGGCGCCGAATCCTGGAGCGCCGAGCGCAGGTAGAGGAACACCTCCGCCTTGGGCGCCACCTCGCGCAGGGCCTCCAGCAGCCCCTGGAGCCCTTCGAGCTCCAGCACGTGGTGGATCGGCCGCAGACAGAGCACGTGCAGCCGCCCCGCCCGGTCAAAAGGGGTCAGCCCGGTGAAGATCGCGCTTTCCGCCGGACGGGGAGCGGGCGGGCCGAAAGAGCTCGCGGGAGCCGAAATGGGTGGCTGCCGCGGATCGAAAAAGGTCGCGATCCCGGGCCTCCTTGCTGGCGAAAGTTGTTGCGCGACGTAGTATACCCGCGCCATGCGTGAGATGGACGATCTCTCCCACGTCTTCTGGCTGGGTGGATCGGCCGGCGCCGGCAAGACCACCCTGGCCCGCCGCCTGGCCTCCCGCCATGGCCTCGCGCTCTACTCCTGCGACGGCCATTTCGAGGCCCACCGGCGGCGCGCCGATCCCCTGCTCCACCCCTGTTTCCATGCCCTCATGGACCTGCCGCCCGCCCGCCTCTTCGCGCCGCCGGCCGAGGCCCGCGCCGGGGAGCTTCTCGATTTCTACCGGGAGGAATGGGCAATGGTGCTCGACGACCTCCGCGCCCTGCCCGGCCCCAAACCCGCGGTCGTCGCCGAGGGGGTGGGCCTCCTGCCGGACCTCGTGGCCGCCGTCTCCCCCGACCCCGCCCGCTCCCTCTGGCGGATCGCCACCCCGGCCTTCCGGCGGCAGGTTTATGGCCGGCGCCAGGATGTGGTGGACGAGACCCTGGGAGGGCTCCCGGAGCCAAACGCCGCCTTTGAGGTCTGGATGGAGCGCGACGACTGGATCGCCCGCCATCTCGAAGAGGAGGCGCGGCGATTGGGATTGCGGGTGAAGGCCCTCACTCCCCTGCCCCCTCTCTCCCAGCCCTCCACCCACCGTCCGGGGAGAGAGGGGAAAGGTTAGTCTTGTTTTGTCTTGCTCCCTCCTCTCCCTGGAAGGGCGGGCGGAGGGCCGGGAGAGGAGGGCCGGGGAGGTGAGGGCCAGTTCTCGAACCACCGCGAATTCCGCTCCGGGGACTCCTTCTCGTACCAGGTGGACCGCAGGCTCCTGAACCCCGGCAGCGCCGGCTTCACCCCCTCGTCCCAGAACCGCTCCACGTCCCCGAAGGTCCGCAGGAGCGAGGGGCGCTCCGGGTCCCACTCCGCCAGGAGCCGCCTCTGAATCTCTCCCAGGCCCGCCACCATGTCCGCCACCATCTGCTCCCCTGCCTCCCGGCTCGCCAAGGCGGCGTCCTTCCCCATGGCGAACAGAGGGTAGGCCGGCTCGGCCGGGATGCGGGAGAGATCCACCCCCTCCGGCTCCAGGGCCGCGAGCTGGGAGGTTTCCACCTTGCCCGCATGGTCGCCGTCCGCTCCGTCATCAGGGAAGCCCGGGCGGTTCACCTCGAAGTCCGGCAGGCCGTGGAGGCGCATCCTCACCCACGGCTGAAGGAGGCCCACCAGGGTCTTCAGATCCTCCCAGTTGGGGCCGTAGTGGCCGGTGAGGAGCACGGCCGCGCGGAACCCCAGCACCTCGGCCGCCCGCACGTGGTAGCAAACGTTCTTGAAGTGCACCCAGGGCGGCACCGCCGTCAGCCAGGGGCGGGCCTCGCCGATCTCCCGTTCCGCCCAGATGGCGTAGCCGCCGAGCTCGTGCACGTGCCAGTAGTCCGGCGGCGCCACGATCCCTCCGTGCGCCCGCGCCGCCCGCACCAGCAGGCCGTGCGCCTTCAAGGCATCCAGGCCCAGCACGTTCTGCGGCCCGTGCGGCTCACAGAGGCCGTAGGCGAACCACGCCGCCGGGCAGGCCGCGAAGGCCTCCTCGAGCTCGTGGGGGAACATCCTTTCCCAACGGACCTCGCGCATGCCATCCTTCTCCGTGAAGACTCGAGCAAAGATACAACGGAGGCCGGAGTCGAAGATGTTGACCGAGGAGCAGCGTACCTTCTTCGACGAGCAAGGCTATCTCGTCATCCCCAATGCCCTGACGCCCGAGGAGCTGGCCCAGGCCCGGCGAGCCGCGGACGCCGCCGAGGCCCGGTGGCGGGCCGACCCGTCCCTTCCCGGCGTCCGCCGCCCCGACCTGGAGCAGGTGCTGGGGATCATGGAGTACGACCCTTTCCTCGCCGGTCTCCTGGAGCACCCGCGGGTCTTCCCCGTCATCCAGGAGCTGGCCGGGCCCGCGGTGATGATGCTCGACCACGACTACTTCATCACCCCGCCGGGCGCCGAGATCCCCTTCGGCTGGCACTTCGACTTCGACATGCCGCGGGTGGACCATCCAAGCTCCCGCCTCCTGGTGAAGGTCTTCTACGTGCTGGAAGACATTCCGGACGACGGCGGCGCCACCCTCGTGCTCCCCGGCTCCCACCGCACCCCGCCAGGGGCTGAGATGCCCAACTCCGAAGTCCCCGAAGACCTCCCCGGCGCCGTGAAGATGGCCCTCCCCGCCGGCTCGGCCTACATGATCACGGGGCGCACCTACCACTCGGCGGGGAACAACCGCTCGGCCGTGGTCCGGCGCCTGCTGATCTATACCTACGGGCACAAGTGGATGCGGATGTGGGACGAATACCGGCCTTCCACGGCCTTGAAGGGCTGGGCGGAGACGGAGGTGAGAAGGCAGTTGTTGGGGTTGACGGACCCGTATGGGCCGCCCTCCCGGCCCCTCACCCCCCGGCCCCCTCTCCCGCCCCCTCCCCCCTCCCGCCCCGGGAGAGGGGGAGCAAGACAAAAAATCTCCTTCTTTTCTCCCCCCTCTCCCGGGGAGGGCGGAAGGGAGGGGGCGGGAGAGGGGGGCCGGGGGGGTGAGGGGCCGGGAGGGGGGTATGGGGTCCTCGAAAACGCCCTCTCCCCCGCCGAGCTGGCCGCCGCCCGCCGGGCCGCCGATGCCGCCGAGGCCGTCTGGCGGGCCGATCTCTCGCGCCCCGGCACGCGCATTCCCGAGTTCCTGGAGATCGAGGGGATCCTGGAGTACGACCCGCTGTTCCTGGACCTCGCGGTCCATCCGCGGATCTTCCCGCTCGTGCGCGAGATCCTGTCTCCCGACATCGCCTTGATCGACCACGCCTACTACATCACCCCGCCCGGCGGCGTGCTCGACGGCGAGGCCTGGCACACCGACGTGAGAAAGCGCGTGCCCGGCGTCCACCACGCGGGCTCCACGATGATGGTCCGCGTCATGATCGCCCTCGACGACATCCCCGAGGACGGCGGCGCCACCCTCGTGCTCCCCGGCACCCACCGCCAGCCGGACGGCACGCCCATCCCCAAGGTCGCCGTGCCCGAGGACATGCCCGGCGCCGTGGCCCTGGCCTGCAAGGCCGGCACGGCCTACTTCTTCGACGGCAACCTCGTCCACTCCCCCGGCACCAACCGCGGCACGGCCACCCGCCGCGTCCTCCTCTTCAACTACGGCCACAAATGGATGCGGATGTGGGCTGGCCACGAGCCCTCGGAGCGCCTCGCCGCGTCGGCCGCGACACCCCTGCGCCGGCAGCTCCTGGGGCTCACGCCACCCTACAAAGGGCCGGAGGCGGATCTGGACGTGGTATCTTCATTTCCTCAACAACTGTTACAAGCTCCCCGGAGCGAGGCTGAAGAGGCGTGAGATAGACCTCGGCGTCGCGGCATTGATCCTGTAGAACCGAAGCTTCAGGGGCCCCAATCGAACCCATGCGAAAAATCCGCTTTTCCCTCAGCGCCTCCTTGCTGGCGCTCGCCGTTCTGCCGGAGGCCATGCCGGCCCAGGAACCGCCGTCCGCCACCTTCTACTCGACGGCCACGGTGGTCGAGCGCCCGCTCTCCTCCGCCACGGGCTCGGTGACGGTGCTCGACCGCGAGTCCATCGTGGCCTCCGGCGCCCGCACCGTCACCGAGGTGCTCCGCTTCGTCCCGGGCCTGGACGTCACCACCAACGGCGCCCGGGGCGGCTTCTCCACCGCCCAGATCCGGGGCGGCGATCCCAATTTCACCCTCGTGCTGCTCGACGGCGTGCCGCTCAACGACCCCACCTACCAGGTGGGCGACGTGTTCAACCTGGAAGGCTTGCCGGCCGCCGCCGTCGAGCGCATCGAGATCGTCCGCGGCCCCCTGTCCTCCTTCTACGGCTCCACCGGCCTCGCGGGCGCCATCAACATCGTCACCCGCCAGGGGCAGGACGGCCCGATCGACGTCGAGGCCGAAGCCATGGTGGGGAACGCCTCCCTCCAGCGGGGCCAGGGCGCCGTCTCCGGCTCCCTGGGGAGGGCCACCTACTTCCTGGGCGGCTCGTGGGAAGAGGAAGAGCACCGGGTGGCGGACGAGCAATTCCGCCAGTCGAGCCTCCACGCCAACGTCACGGTCCCCCTCGGCAAGACGCGCCTTCAGCTGAAGACCCGCTGGGCGGATTGGCGGGGCGACGACTACCCCGACGCCTCCGGCGGCCCCATCTACGGAAGCGGCGAGCTCCGCCGGTCCGACCACCAGGAGGCCTCCCTCGCCTCCGAGCTGAGCTTCGGCGGCCGGGTCGCCCAGAAGGTCACTCTGGCCCTCTACCGCCACGACCGCGACACGGACAGCCCCGCCGTCTTCCCCCAGGTGCCGCCGTCGGTCGAATCCGCCCTCTACACCGTGGCCCGGGCCGGCTGGCTCTCGACCCTTCACGATGCCGGGGGCGTGCGGCTGAGCGCGGGTGTGGACGTGCAGCGGGAGAAGGGGGAAAACGACAGCGTCCTCCTCCTCCCCCCCGAATTCGGCGGCGAGGTCAGCGGCGACTACTCCATCACCCGCACCCTCCCCGGCGCCTTCGCCGAGTTGGTGGTGGACCGCGGCGCCTTCGTCTTCGAGGCCGGCTCCCGCTTCGACCTCCCCGAGGACGGCCCCCGCCAATGGAGCCCGCGCCTCGGCGTGAGCTACCGCCCCGGTGCCTCCGGTGCCTCCGAAAAGGGCCCCACCCGCCTCCACGCCTCCGCCGGCAGGGCCTGGAAACAGCCCAGCTTCTTCGCCCTGGCGAGCCCGCCCCAGCTCGGCGGCAACCCGGCTCTGCGGCCCGAGACCGTCCTCGGCGGTGACGTAGGGATCGACCGCCATTTCGCCGGCGCCCGCCTGGAGACCGGCCTCACCCTCTTCTACAACCGCTACGAGGATCTGATCGACTTCGACTTCGAGACCTTCTCCCACGTCAACCGCTCCGAGGTGGAAGCCCGCGGCGCCGAGGCCACCCTCGGCTGGACCCCCACCGACCGCCTCTCCCTGCGCACCAACGTCACCTGGCAGCGGGTGGAAGACCTCACCACCCAGGCCCGGCTGCGCCACCGGCCCCGCTGGGTGGCCGGGTTCCGGATCGACTGGCGCCCCCTCGACCGCCTGAGCCTCCAACTGGACAGCCAGGGCGTCACGCGGAGCTACGACGAGCAGATCCCCGTCCCGTACCGCGACACCGTCCCCGGCTACGCCCTCGCCGGCCTGGGCGCCACCTGGAACCTCACCGGACCCTGGGAGATCCTGGGCCGCATCGACAACCTGGCGGACCGGGAGTACGAGACGCTGATCGGTTTTCCGGGACCGGGGAGGTCCCTGAGGATCGGGCTGCGCTACGGAACCCGCCCCCATTGAAGGCAGGGCGGGCTCCCCTGGAGTCCGCCCGTTTCTAGCAGCCGCCCACCAGGTACGACGGGCAGCCGTCCGTGCACCCGATCGCGCTGCAACCCGCGAAGCAGGAGAGCAGACACGACTTGTCGTACGTCTCGGGAACCCCGCCCCCGACCCTCTCCAGCCGCTCGCCCGAGAGCAGCGCCACGGTTTCACGGTGGAGAGACAGCTTGAGCGCCTTCTTCTTCATGCGTTGCCTCCATTTCGGAAGAATTGACGGTCCTTATGATGGAGGGAAGGTCTGGGGAAGGCAAGGTCCCATTAGGTGCGACGGAGTTGCCTCCTTAGCCTCAGGGCATCTCTCCAAGCCAACGGGTAGTCTTTTCAAAACTCATCTGCCGAACGGCGTCAGCCACAGCCAGCACATATCCGTGCGGGTCCTCCTCAGGATCTGGAGAGGTTTGAACGCGACCAACCAGCTCCGGCGACGCCTCTACGTACGCTTGAACCCGAGAGACAAGGGCAGCCTTCCATTCCATGCTCCCGGGGTGCCGGCTAGCCAGCTCTGCAAGAAGATATACGAGCGTATGACCCTCGACGCCTTCGGATTCAGCATAGTTCAACCCCTCGCGGATCTCCTCATCATGCCTTTCCAGCGAATGGAGAGATCTTGTCCTGAGCAATACGGCTAAGGCGAAGTTCGGATCGGCGGCGGGAGCTCGCATCAGTACTTCGGCAGCCAGTCTCTCCGCCTCGGAGTGGTTATTCATCTCAGATGCCATGAGTGCCAAGTGCGACTTTAGCCTTATAAGGAGGGAGCTCTTTGCGAATGACTCCTCAAGGTCGGATTCAATTCTTCGCTCAAGATCCCTTAATGCTTGCCCGCATTCGTCATAGGTCTCTGAAATGTCAGGGTCAAAGTCAAAAATAGCGGAATGAATGGCCTCGTCCGTAAGTCGCTCAAGCTCTGGGAGCTCGGTCATTGAGCGGCTCACAGAAACCTCGGAAAGGATAATCGCAACCTATCCCCTATTGACAACGGCACTGGAACGCTTTCCAAGGTCAAGACGTTACCGTCGCGCCGAACCCTCTGAAGAACACGATAGAGCTGCACCTCCGGGATGCGCTCCGTGGGCTTGATTACATAACGCGTCACGTCGAAGCCGTCTTCTCCTAGGGCCACTCGGGCATCACTCAGCCCCAGATTCCGCCAACGTTCGCTCGAAAGACACACCGCGAAGCACTTCCCCTTAAAGACCTCGAGCTCCCCTGCCGCAAAAAGATGCACCGTCCTAAAGGAAGAGAAAAACCGTAGGTATTCCAAAGCATCTTGCTCACTCTTGATATCTACGTGTCCCACGAGATCCACGGGTCCAGTAATTACCCAAGCTTGCTTGTCGCTGACCAAGATGAGCTTGTCGTCTGGCTCTCTCGGCAATCCTCTTCCAGGGGCTATGGACAGCGACGAGCCCGGCTTGAGAGGAGCAAGGCAGATGTTGACCCAAGCGGGGTCGTTACAGCTGAACCTCCTCCCTTCAAAGTCGTCGTTCGTGTACGAGGCAGCAGGAACACTCACAGGGAAAGCCAAAATAAATGTAATAGCGCTGAGAGAGGCGCACCGGCACAACGTTCTCAATTCCCGCATACGGCACACCCCGCTTGGAGTCACAAAATGAAGGGCGATCCTTCAGAGCCTTGTCTGCTGCCAGACGACTTTCTTGATCGTGAGACCCTCCACCACAATCGTGGCGCGCTGGTCCCTATCCTGGCCTCCCATGACCACTACGTATTTTGCCTTCGGTGCGGCCTTCCGCAGGCAGTCCACGACCTCGGCTGCGAGCACATCACCAAGGAATAGCTTTCTAGGGTACAGATATATCCGTGGAATCCTGGCTTCATCTCCTCCCGAGACCTCATGGTCAAGGCTCCATCGAACTCGACCGAGAGGAGTTTCAAATTCTGAGGAATTAAGTTGACGAGCCCGGAGATAGGGAGCCAGAACCGTCTCAACTTCCCTCCTAGACATCGTATGGTCAACTCCCTGCCAGAAAGCAGAATCAATAAGCTCCTTGGCAGACGACCGGGGATAGATGCTGACATTGTCAAACCAGACATTGAATTCGTCAGCTTCGCTACCGGGAGGGCAGGCTCCATGCACTACCGGTTCGTCAGGGCCGCAGCCAAGTACCCCAAAAAGCACAATGACTAGGGGCAATGGGTAGAGGAGGGAATGGGCCTTCATTTTCATCGGGGAAGCCTGACAGAAGCTGCCGGGACCCATAGCGGCCCTGGCTTCGACAATTCATTAGGAACCTGTTTACATTGCTCATCGCAACTCATCTTGTTCGGACACGCCCTTCCCAGAGTATTATCTTCAAAATCGGAAGCCTGAAAAGCACTCCAACAATTGCCATCAGGAGGGACCCTGCCGGCAAGGACTTCCCCGAGGCACTTCACTACATCCAAGATCTCTTTCTCAATTTCCGTTAGACGGGCAGCTCTTCGTCCACAGGCTTTATCAATCATGCAGCTCGTCCAACAATGGGCCCAGCGCCAGCCGCGGACCCTCCCCTGCCGCTGACCTTCGCGGCCCCAATATAAGGCGCACGTGTTATCTAAGTTGAAATCTAAAATTTCATCTGGAAACAATCCGAATCGATCCGTTCCCCCTAGAGGATTGGCGGATATGTAGAGATAATCAGAATAGGCGAAGGGGGACCGCAGCCTGTCCGGCTGCGTATACCTTCCCGTGCCTGAGCCATACCATCGGTGCAAGTTGTAGTACACCGTCTCCCCGCCAGCTCCCCAAGCCCCCTCCTCCCACTGCCCCGGAAACCGCAGAAACACCCCTGCCCCGCCCGCTCCGCTCCAGTCCGCTCCAAAGGGCTCGAAGCCTCCTTGCCAGAGCAGGGCTCCACTGGGGCCGGTTGCCGCGATGGGGGTTCCCAGGTGGTCGGTGGTCAGCCATTTCCAGGTGCCGGTGCCCGCGGAGACGTCGAGCTGGGCCACGGGACGGCCGTTGAAGTAGAAGACGTAGCTGCTTTGCGGGGCGACGTTCCGGTGCAGGGAGTGGAGCAGGCCTTCGGAGCTGTAGGTGGCCCGGACGGCGGGACGGATGGTGCAGTTGGGCGTGGAGGTCAGGCCGATGGCTCCGCTCCAGGCACAGACATCTCCGCTTTCGAAGCCGTTCCGGAAGGCGAGGCCTTCGGAGTCGGCGAGGCTCAGGAAGTCGCGGCCGTCGTAGCGGAAGGAGACGCCCGCCGGGGCCACGGGCCTTTCGAGGGCGGCGAGGCGGCCTGCCTCGTCGGTGAGGAAGGTGGTGGTGTCGGCTCCCGTGGCGACGCTCTTCAGGTGGCCGGCGGCATCGAACTGGTATGTGCGGGCTGGACCGGCGGCGGGCTGGACCTGGCTGAGGACCGGAGTGTGCCCTCCCCCGCCGGCAGGCAGATAGGCGTAGGTGTCCGTCGCCGCGCCCCGGGTCTCCGTCAGGCGGTTGCCGATCTTGTCGTAGGTCCAGGCGCGCGGTCCCCAGGGGCCGTTCCCCTGGGTGAGGAAGTAGTGGACATCCTGGTAGCCGTAGGTTCGACTGTTGGCGGCGTTCAGACTGGCGGCGCTCAGGGTGTCGGTGATCGAGAGGATGTTGCCGACGGCGTCCGTGGAATAGCTCCAGCTCAATGGGCTGCCGAGTGAGATCCCCGAGGGGAAGTACCGGTTGTTGAACGTCCTCGTCTCGGTGAGCCCGTTGCCGAGAGTGAGGCTCGACAGGGGGCCGGCGGGAAGATAGGCCGAGGCCGTCACCAGGGGCTGGTCCGATTGGCCGGAGCGCCTTGCCAGCAGGGTGGCGGGGCGGTCGGCGTAGTCGAAGGTGGTCACCGCCTCCACGCCTCCGGGGTAGGTGAGAGAAGCCGGGTTGCCGTTCGCGTCGTAGCCATAGCCGAGGGCACCGTCCTGAAGGATACGGCCGAAGCGGTCGTAGCGGTAGTCCACGGCCTCGCCATGCCGGGTGATCCGAGTGAGCCGCCCTTTCGAGAAGGAAACCGCCGGATCGTCGTACGTATAGGCGACGTTCAGCTCTGAGTTGGCATAGGTGACGGCTGTCACCCGGTCCAGGGCGTCCACCGTTCGCGCCTGGGCGATCCCTCGCGCGTCCATCTCCAGGATCTGTTCCCCGTGCTCGTCATAGGCGTAGGCCGTGGTGCCCGAGGCGGGCGAGACCTGGGCCGTCATCAGGTCGCGGTCGCCGTAGGTGTAGGTGGTGACGTTCCCTTCCGCGTCGGTGACCCGGTTGAGGTGGTCCTGAACGTCATAGCCATAGGAGGTGACGGCGGTGCCTCCGCCCGCCCCCGTCCAGGGCTGGGTCATGGAGGTCAGGCGGTTCAAGGCGTCGTAGGCGTAGAGCTGGGTCGGCATGGGATTCGTGCCCCGGGGATGCTTCGCGTCCCAGACCTGCTCCAGGTTGCCGTTGCAGTCGTAGGCGTACTCGGTAACGGTGCCGTCCGCGTGGACGGTCTTGTCCAGGTGGCAACGGGAGGAGTAGACGAAGTCGGTGAAGGAGCCGGTCACCCAGGCCGTGCCGTTCCAGCGCTGGAGCTGCTCCTTCGTCCGGTGCCCATAGGCGTCAAGAGTGTAAAGGCTCCGCTCGGCGGGCGTGGCGGCGTCGGGCTTTCTTTCGACAATGACCAGCCGGCCCGCGGGGTCGTAGCCGTATTCGATGGCGTTGCCCCGGGGCAGGACCGTACGGAGCAGGTCTCCGAAAGGGTTGTAGACATGGGTGGTGACCAGATCCTCCACCGGCGTGGCGCCCTTCTGCGTCACCGACGTGACCCGGTTGAGCGCGTCGTAACTGGTGATGGTCTGGACGCCGTTGGCATCGGTCACCGTGGTCTGCCGGTTCCAGCCGTCATAAGCGAAGGACGTGGCGCCCACGAGGGGGTCCGTCCTCGTGAGCGGCAGGAGGCTGCCGCGGGTGGAGTCGTAGGTGTAGGTGGTCTGGTCCGCCGTGCCGTGGCCGGGCGGGTCCAGGGTGAGCGGCTGGCCTGCCGCGTTGTAGGCCGCCTGGGTCGCGTAGCTGAAGGCCCCTCCCGCTTCGGCCCCCTCCACGGTTCGGGTCTCGAGATCCCCCGTCCCCGAGTAGGAAAAGATCGTGGCCTTTACAGCGCTCCCTCCGGACGTGGAGGGCATCTCGATCCGCGTCGGGAACTGGGGAAAACCGGGGGCGTCATACTGGTACGTGGTCGTCCGCGCCAGCGGCGTCCCCGCGGCTTCGGTCTTCGAGGTCATCTGCCCCTTGGAATTGTAGGAGTACTGGGTGACCAGCCCGCGGCCGTCGATCATCTGCGTGGGCAGCAACGGGTTGGCCGCGTCGGCGTAGGTGAGCTGGGAATTGGGTCCCAGGCCGCAGGTCGGGCAGTCACCCTGGATCCTGGTGGCCTTGGGCGAATCGCTCACGGTGTCACGGGCCACGTCATAGATCGTGACCATTCCCAGCGGATCGGTGACCTGGGTCCGGGTCGGCCGCGCCGGAACGTCGTAGCTGAAAGTGTAGAGGTCCACCGCGCTGGGGCCGTCCGACACCGGATCACCCCGCCAGGCCTTGATGGCGTTGCCGGAGCTGTCGTACTCCCAGGCCCCCTCGATACGCCGGGCCAGATTCGTGGAGATCAGGTCCCAGCGGGTGAGCAGGCCGGTGCCGGTGTAGAAAAACTCCCAAGCCGTGCCGTCCGGCCGGTCCACCCGGGCCAGATCGTCCCCGGTCCAGGTATAGAGCCAAACCCGCGTCGGGCTGCCTCCCACGCCAACCTCGGAGATGGAAGCCAGCTTGCCCGATCCGTGATACGCGAAGGTCTCGCTCCGGCCGTCGGGGAACGAGACGGATGCGAGTTGCCCTCCGCCGTTGTAGATCGCCACCTTGGCGTTGCCGTTCCGGTCCGCCGTCCGCGTCCAGCGGCCCGTGGCGTCGAACACGTGCACCATGCCGTCCAGCTCGGTCAGCTCCCAGCCGGAGGCGGTCCGGCGCAGAGTCCTCTTCTCGTCACTCGGCGAGACCGTTCCGTAGACCCCGCCCGACAGGCCGCTCCACTCCCGGAAGGTCGCCGTGCCGGTGATCAGCCAGACGTGCGCGTCCGTGGGATCGAGGACGATCCTCTGGGCGTAATCGTGCGACAAATTGCGGCCCAGCACCGGCGCCCAGGCCGCCGAGCCCGGCAGGCCGGTGTTCCCCGCCCCTCCCGTGGCGTAGTAGAGGTTCGCGCCCGGACCCGCCAACTTGCAGGTGAGGCCATCGCCCGAAATGCTCGCCCCGCAGCCGCCGCCCGTCCCGATGCAGGACGTACAGCTATCGCACCTGTGCTTTCGAGGAAGAGGACACCCCAGCAGGCTTTGAACCTTCGGCACCGAGAGATCGATCCGCGGCACATCGGTCCGTCTCTGGCAGTTCCCTCCGGCACAGGCCACAACGCTCGAGGAATACACCTTGAGCGCCGGCTTGGCCGACAGATTCCCGCACGTCAGACCGCCGATCTCCAAAAAGACGCGGAACCGGTCCCAATCGCCGGAATGGCACAGGCCCGTCCGCGCCGAGAGGTCGGACGGCGGAGAACTGGTGCTGAACAAGTGAGCGTCCGCCGTACAGACCTCGGTAATGCTGTGATTCCCTGGAACGTCGACTGCAAACTCCGCCCGCACCTTGAAGCTTCCCTCCACTCTCAGAGGTGACGGTCGTCTGGACGGGATTCATGGCCACCACGGGCTGGTTGCAGAAGAGGCTCAAGCAGCCAGGAGCATCCGGCCAGAGTGCCCGTGATCTCCGAGATCCCGCAGGTCAACCCCGAGGGGCACAGCCCGCAGCCCACCTGACCACACTGGGCGAAGGCGGACGTCGAGCCGAGCATCCCGAGGGAAATGCTGACGAAAACCAATCCGATCCGGCCCCCAAGCGCCATCCCAGGCCTCCATCTTCACTTCAGAAAGAATTGATTCTTTCTACCACAGGGATGATGCGCAGACAAATGCCGGGGTCCCGCTGCAACACAACGGAAGGCTCCCGAGCCTCCCGGCAAGGGGTCTGCAACACAAAACAAGGCTCCCGCGCTGCTCGGTAAGACTTCTGCATCCTTCGGGAGCCTTCCCGCAACACTACGCAAGAGCGCCGTCTCATTTCCCTCCCGTGACGCGCCGCTCCCCCTTCGTTCCGCGCCACTCCCCCCTCTTACCCTGGGGCCTACCTCTCTTCCCGCGCCAGCCGGAAGTGGAGGGAAGCGGCGCGGCAAGAAGGGGGAATGGGGTGGCAAGAGGGGTGAATGATGCGGCAAGAGAGGGGAATGGTGCGGACCGGCGGGTAGGAGACGCGGCAAGGGAGGGGAATGATGCGGAACGGAGGGGGAATGGCTCCCCCTTCTTGCCGAATGACGCGGACTCCTTGCCGGGTGGCGCGGAACCGGGGGGAAACGGCCGAGCGGTCATCCCGGGTGATCCGGCTCTCTTGCCTGGGCTCCCATCCCACGCTCCCGGATCGGCGCGGAGACCGCCGGGATCTCCGGCGGCTTGGGGCGGCCTTCGAAGACCTGCGTGAAGGAGAGGCCCGCGGCCTCGAATTCGTAGACGATCTTCAGCAACCTCATCCTCGCCTCGGTGTCCGTCGTCATACCGTCCTCCCTTCGCTCGTGAAGTCCGCCGCTCCATTCTCCGTCCTGTAACCCTGGATCAGCACCCGCAACAGGCGCGCCGCGCAGTCGAGAGCCGGCCGGCCTCCGGCTTTCTCGACGTCCCTCTGAAGGCTCTGCCACTCGGCCTCGGGGCACGCGGCGGCGCCGAAAACGAGCTCGTCGAGCGCGGCGCCGAGGGCCAGCGACAGCCGCACCAGCTCCGCGACACTCGCCCGCACCACCCCGCGCTCCAGCTTCGAGAGCCGTCCCGGATCGATCCGGGCGCGCTGGGCCAGCTCCCTCTGCCTCCAGCCCTTCACCCGCCGAAGTTTCCCCAAGCGGGAACCAAAAGACTGCCGGAAGGTCTTGTTCCAATCCTCCGCATTCCTGAGAAGTGTCGCTTCATAATCCATGCGCAGCATGATGAGCGGCATCAACGCCGATTGTCAACCCATTTTTATTGGATTGTAGATCCAGCGTCTCAATGGCTCCGGGAAGCCTGAGAAAGGTCAAATCTGCCTCTCCGTGTTGTCTACCGGTCAACCTGTTACGGATGGAGAGTCTGTACTCGCCGGTACCCGATCCCGCACCCTGCCTGATGAAGGGCTCTTATTGACTCTCACACAACAAAAGAGAACCGAAAGGCACTACGAGGAGCAAACTAGGAGCGCCGTTCGGCGATCCCGTGGACGCCGGGGTCAATGACGATCCTCGCGCGAGCCACGGCGATGGAGGAGAATCATCATGTTCTTGAAAAGAGAGACTCGACTCGGAGCCGCCGCCGTGCTCGTTGCCGTGCTGTCCCTGTCGTCCGCCGCTCCCGCGGGAGCCCTTGGCATGGGAGAATCCTGGGATTGGTCGGCGCGGATCGTGCCGCGCGTCCTGGACTGGCTGGGGCTGGGCTGGGCGGGCGGCCCAAAGTGTGAGCACGGATCGCAGATTGACCCTGACGGCTGCCCGAAAGACAGATCGGCGGCAAAAGCAGACCACGGTTCCCAAATCGACCCTAACGGCAACCACTGACTTGGCCAATTGGAGAGGTGCCCTGGGGGGCGGTTCCGCCCTCCGGGTTCTCTCCGAACGGATCTCTGTGAAATACTTCCGTAGCGTTGGTGTAATTCGTTGCGCACGGAGGCGTTCTGATGACGCATCCCGGGAAGGGAGAGATCGAAGACTTCCTCGCTGGCCGGTTGGTGGCTGAAGACCGCCGCCGGGTGGCCCGCCATTTGTTTGGGGAAAGTTGTTCGCGCTGTCAGCCTTTGGTGCAGAAGCTGACCGAGCAGATCGTTTCCGAGGAACCGTGGACGGCAGCCGAGCCCGTAGCGGAAGAAGCCTACGACCAAGCCGTCTCCCGGGCCAGTGTCGCCGCGAGATCACTAGCCGTCCGTTGGCGTAAGGAAACCGCCAAGCTTGGACAGGCTCTCGCGCTACTCGATCAGGCTCCGGGTGGTCCCGGGGACCCAGGCTTCTCATATCGCCAAGCTCAAACACTCCATGGCTGGCCTCTTTGCGAAGCCCTGCTGCAAAAAAGCTATGAAGTTCGGTTCAGCGATCCCAAGCGGATGTTGGCCTTGGCGGAAAATGCCGCAGGGGTCGCTAAGCATATAAAGCCGGAAAAATACCCTTGGCCAGGATTCGTAGCCGACCTCCGGGCCAAGGCTTTCTCTGAGCTGGGCAACGCTTATCGCCTTGCCCTCAGGTTCCAGGACGCCGAAGTTGCATTCAACCAGGCGCGCGAGTTTCTAGACGACGGGACCGGCGATCCGCTGCTCTGCGCGCGAGTTTTGGATCTCGAAGCGTCGCTCCGGAATAGCCAACGACGACTCGACGAAGCTGTTGTTTTGTTAAATCGTGTCTATCGGCTCTATCTGGATGCGGGCGATACTCACCTGGCGGGCCGGGCTCTAGTCTCGAAGGGCAGCGTTACCCTCTATCAAGGCCAATCCCAAGAGGCTGTTCGTCTTCTGCAGGAGGGCCTGGAATTATTAGACTCTACTCGAGATTCTGCTCTGGAGTCCTTTAGTCAGCTCAACCTGATTGATGCCCTCTCGAGATCTTACGAATACCAACAGGCCAGCCGCCTCCTTCTCCAGAGCGGCCTCCGGGAAGCTTTCGCGGCCGAGCCTCTCAATCTCCTGAAGCTGCGGTGGGTCGAGGGAAAGATCCACGCCGGGCTCGGCCGCCTGAGACGGGCGGAAGCCGCTTTTGACGAAGCCCGACAAGGGTTCCTCAAGCGAGAGCAGGAGTACGACGCCGCCCTTGTGGGCCTGGACCTGGCGGCGGTCTGGCTGAAGACGGGCCGGTCGGCCGAGGTGCTGGCGCTGGCCGAGGAGATGCACGAGACGCTGGACGACCTGGGGGTCCACACGGAGGCGGCCCGGGCGCTCTACTTCGTGCGCGAGGCCTGCCGCTGCCAGGCCGTCACCGTGCCGATGATCGAGCGGGTTCGGAGCTTCATGGAGAGGCTTCCCTGGCAGGTGGGGTTGCGCTTCGAGCCGGCGATGTTTGCGCCGTAGGGGGGCGGCCCGCCGAAGATCGTCATTGCTTCTGAGCCCGGAGGGCGCCAGATCGTAGCCCAGGCCGTGAGCCCTGGGCGGTTGGCGAGGCGTGGTGCCTAATCAAAGCGGACCGGTCTGTCGGCCCTACGGGACTCTTGGAAATTTGGGGGCCGGCTGGTCCCCGGGTTGACACCCGGGGCTATGGGTATGGCGCCCTCCGGGCTCAGAAGCGAGGAAGGAAACTAGAGAGCTTTGTAAGGCCGCGGGTCCATGAAATCAAAGGTACGCCTCCTTCTGCCGCTTCTCCTGGCAATCCTCCCAACGCGCGCGGACGCTTTGCAACCCGCGCCGGTCTTTGGCCAGGATTCCGCGCCGGTTTGGGAGGGGCAGCAATTCGTTCAGGCGGATCAGACGGGAAGGATCTTTTTCTTCCGTGGCGACACCTTCGAAGTGTACCCGGTGGCGAAGAGCGGGAGCTTTGGCAAAGCCATCCGCTTCGAAACTACGTCCGCGACGAACGGCGCTTCGAGCCGGCGCTGTTTGCGCCGTAGGAGCGGATTCCGAGGGCTGCCGTTGCCCAAGATCAAAGCGCCTGCTAATGTAGGATAAAGATAGGCCCTACAGAAGGAGAGCGTGAATGACGGCCCAGCGGATTCTTCGGACTTGCTTTTTTGGACTCATTCTCTTTGCGGCTGCTTTCGGAGCCAGCCCCGCCTTCGCCTGTGTCGTCTGCGGCAGCGAAGGTGAATGCTTTGAGCAGCCGTCTACGCTCTCCGGCAACTGCCAGTGTGTGATCGGCCAACGATTCGGCATACTCAATTGCAGGCCCAAGGGGGTTTGCGATCAGAATGACGTGAATTCCTGCTCCGGTGACCCCGACAGTGACTTCCCGGTTCCGCTCACCGCCCAGGGCACGAAAATCCTTCCCCATTTCATGAAGGCTGCGGGTTCCAAGGACCCGCTTCTGGGGGCTGCCCTCTGGGGAGCCGTCGAAGAGGACGAGGACGCGGCAGGGCGTATCGTCGGCACCCGGATCATCCCGGGCGAGCACACCGGAACGATGGGTACCCCCGACCACCGAAGCTATGTCTACCAAGTCAACGTCCAGCAACTCGCCGCGGACCTGTTCAAGGTGCAGGTGACCCTTGAGGAAGAAGGTACGGGCCGGGTCCGTCAATACGACGGCGCGATCTACCAGAATGGCGCCCGAGGCGAATTCGCCCGCATCGACACGGGCAGGCCGAAGCCCATAGTGATCTGGAACCTGAACCGGCAGTAGCTTCCCATCCCCCCCTGGAAGCCCCTCCTCACTCAGACTGGACTTACCCCCAGTAGGATCAGAGTGGGAGGGGCTCAGCCCCAAGGTCCCTCACCCCCCCGGCGCCGAATCCGGGAGCAGCCCGTGGCGGCGCAGGACGTCCATGACCTTCTGATCGAAATCGTCCCCTTCGGCGGCCGGGGCTTCGGAGCTTGGGGAGGTTCCGGGGTAGGCCATGCGGAAGAGGTCCGGCCAGTCGAGGCCCAGGGCGTCGGCCATCTGGAGGAGATGGCCCAGGGTCATCGAGATCTTGCCGCCGAGGACTTTCTGGTAGACGGAGTTGCCGACCCCCATCTTCTGTTCCAGGGACCGGATCGAGACACCTTGGCGCTGGATCTCTCCGCGAAGGATGGCGGCGAGTCGCTGGGCTTCCTGCTGATAGCGCGCCCGGTCCATGGTGGCCGGAGTATATCGCAGCCCCGGAGAGGGACTGGGCGGGGCCTGGGCCTTGGATGGAACGGCCGGCTGATCCGTAAGAAATTGCACGGCTACTTCTTGCGGGAGGATTCATGAAACGGCGCCTGGGTGCTCACGGAGTGACTCCGCGAAGTCCCCATGCCATGCTAAAGTCCATCCACTTGTCGGTCATCTGAAATCCGCTGAAGGGAGCGAGGAGCTGCCCCGCGACGGAGCGGGGTCTCGCGTATGGGCCATCAGGAAATCGCAGCAAAGGTGACGAGCGCGGCCTCCTCCAAGACCGCGCCGGTGGCCGTGCCCGCCGAGCCGTGGGCCTGGCGCCGGGTCTGGAGCGCGCCGGAGCCCGAGATCTCCAACGCGGGCTTCGGCGGCGAGCTGCTGGTCGCCGGCGTGCGGCTGCTGCTCTTCGTCGTCCTCCTCTACTTTCCCCTGCGTGAGCTGCTCCGGCAGCCGCTGGGCTACGACGGCCGGGTCCTCGGCTTCGTGGTCGCTGTCGGGCTGGTGCTGGCTCTCGGCATCTACTCGGCCACCCACCGCCGCCGGGGCCAAGCCTGGATCGGCTTCGCCAGCGGCCTGCTCGACGTCACCCTGGTGAGCGCCATGCTCGCCATCTTCCTGGTGCTGGGCCGCCCGCTGGAGGCCACCAACAACCTGGTCATCTTCCCCGTCTACTTCCTGGCCATCGCCGCCACGAGCCTGCGCTACGACGCGCGGATCTGCATCACCACCGGCGCTTTGGCCCTGGCCCAGTACGCCGCCATCGCCTTCTATGCCGACTGGCGGTGGGAGCTGAGCCCGGCCGGCGCCGGCGCCAGCTCTTTCGGCCTCTTCCAGTGGAGCTCCCAGATCTGGCGCATGGTCCAGCTGGTGGGCGCCACGACCATCGCGGCCACCATCGTGGTACGCGCACGGGAGCTGCGCCTGCTCTCGACGCGGGACCGCTTCACCGGCCTCTTGAACCGCGCCGTGTTCAACGAGCAGCTCGAGCGCGAGGTCGCCGTCGCCCGCCGCGAGGACGCCCGCTTCGCCGTCGCGATGATCGACATCGACCACTTCAAGCGCTTCAACGACACCTACGGCCACGCGGGCGGTGACGAGGCTTTGAGGCTGGTCTCCCAGACCCTGCGGGATTCCTGCCGCGCCTCCGACGTGGTGGCGCGCTACGGCGGCGAGGAGTTCGCCTTGATCCTCCCCGGGGTCATGAGCGGACGCGCGCACGACCTCCTGGAGCGCCTGCGGCGGGTCCTGGCGGTCAAGCCCATCCACCTGCCCGGCCGCTCCAAGCCCGCCACGATCACCGTCAGCATCGGCGTCGCCATCTTCCCCGACGACGGCGCCACCCCCGCCGAGATCCTCCGCAGCGCCGACCAGCGCCTCTACCAGGCCAAGGCCGACGGGCGTGACCGCGTGATCGGCCCCGTGCCGGGCCAGCGGCAGACTTCGGAGACGTTCGCGATGCCCTTTCCGAAAGAGCCGAAAGAGGATGAGGCTCAGAAGAGCCGGCAGGGGTGAGGGTGAACGGACAAGGACCCCAAGGACGGAAAGGACTTCAACGTCGCTTGTCCCTCAATTCTTATTGGAATCCTTGACGTCCCTTTCGTCCTTGATGTCCTTGCTTCCAACCTCCACCGCACACCACGTCTCCGTCCCCGGAGCCCGAAGCTCCAGCACGGCCGCAGGCGTCCGCGAATCCGGCAATCCCGTGGGGAACAGCAGGGAGGCCGTGGCGCCGGGGGCGAGCTTGCGCTTCTGGACCTCGCTCGTAAAGCGTTCTGACTCCCCGGCGGGGACGCGGAGGCGGAATTCGAACTCGCCGCCGTAGAAAAAGCCATTCACCACGCCGGCCTTGAAGGTGACGTCCCGGTTGCCGGGGGCCGTGGGGAAGGACTCGATCCTCGATGCCAAGCGCATCAGGCCACTCCGGGCCTGGATGAACTTGGTCGGCGGATGGTAGTGCTTGGCGGTGCAGTTGGGCGACCGCGCGTAGCCGCAGAAGTAGCCGTCGTACGCCCCCTTGCGGAGACCCAGGTGGAGGTGCTCCAGGCCGTCGCCGTTCTCGAACCGGTCGCCGATGTAGCCCACCACGTCCCCCTTCTTCACCAGGGACCTGTCGCGGATCAGCGGAAACCCCGAATGCCCGCAGAGATGGCCGTAGATGGAGCAGACCTGGACGCCGTCCGGCAGGCGGTGCTCGACGACGACGACCCTCCCGTATCCCGTGGCCCGGCAGGACTCGCGCACGATGCCGTCGGCGATGGCGTGGACGGAGTCGTGGTGGGCGTGCTCGCTGTCTTCCCCCAGGTGGTTCGAAGGGGAGAGGAACGTCCGGCGATCGTAGGAGCCGGCGGTAAAGTCCGGCCGGGGGAAGGCGAACGACCACGCGGTCTCGGGCGAAGGGCGGGAGAAGAGGCGCACGGAGCGGGATTGTGCCCCGCCGGGACCCAGGAGTCCACTCCGCTCCCGCGCTACGGTCGCTCTACCTTTCGGTCCGCTCGTAGGAGACTTCCGTGATGCGGCCGCGCCAGTAGAGCTGCGGGCCTTCCGGAAGCAGCCAGCCGACCTCGCCCCGCAGGGGGATGAGCACGCCCCCGCGTTCGGCATAGTCGGAGAAGCGGCCCTGCCAGGGAGTGGGCACGGAATGCCCCTTCACGTCGCGGGAGCGGGCCGGGGTATAGACGGTGTCCACCAGGCCGTCGCCCCGGAAACGGAAGTCGAGGGAGACCGTGGTCGCCCCCACGGACAGCGTCGCCCGCGCGCTCTTTTCGTCGATGGGCGTCCAGACCACTCCCTGGGAGGGCAAGAGGGCGGTGGGATACCAGGGCGCCTCGGCCAGATAGCGGTGCAGCGAGCCGGCGGCGATCTCCGGCGTACCTTCGACGGAGACGAGGCGGATCACGCCCAGCAGGCCGGCGTTCATGGAGCCCTGGCCGTCCACGAAGGCGTCGCGGACCTGGACCGAGAGCCCATGCCCCATGAGAATTTTCGCGTCCCAGACGAATCCCGGGGGTCCAACCAAGAAGTGATGGGTGGCCTTGAAAGGCCCCCAACCGTTCTTTTCCGGCTGAACGAGGAAGTCTCCCTCCTGAGTGAGCCGGCCGCCACGGAGCATGGGCTGCCCCTCCCGCAAGACGGCGCGGAAGTAGGCGGCCACGGGAGCCGGCAAGCCTTCGAGCTGAGCCGAGGAGTAGACGGCGGACGGACCGGGGGAATGATCCTGAAGGCGTTCGAGAAAACCGGCCGTCCGCGCGCGCCAGCGCCAGTTGGCCACCGCGACCACCGCGACCACCGCGGCCACGGCGGCGAGGACGAGGAGGAGACCGAGGAGGACGAGGAGGGTGATTTTCATGGGTCCATTGTGCGGTCTGTTCCACCCGATCCCTGAATTCCCAGGGTTGCACCCTGGGCTACGGGTAGGACGCCCTCCGGGCTCAGGTTTCACGGGATGCGGGAGCCAATTCAGCCTACCACCCGGAAGGGGTACCCACCGATCTCCACCGTCTGCCGATCTGCCTGAACGCCCTCGATCTTCAGCCGGTACTCCCCCGGCTGGAAGAAGGTCTTGGGGAAGGTGAGCATCAGCGTCTCCAGGGCGTTCGGTTTGAGGTCGCCCTGGCGGTAGACGGCACCGCCTCCCGTCCGGGTGATCGTGGCGCGGTAGCTGGTGAAACGGGGATCGGCCCCGGCGTCCACGGCGAGGGCGAGGAGGTCGCCGGGGCCCGAGAGGCGCACCACGGCGGGCTCGCCGTCCCCACGAACGGCGGTGAGGAGGACGACGGCCAGGCTTCCGAGAGGACGGGCGAGGACGGTCACGGACGGCGGCACGGACGGTTTCCGCGCCTGGGCCAGCTGGGCTTCGAGCTCGCGGCGCTCTTCGCTCCGGCGCTGCTCGGTTGCGGCGAGTTGGCGCACCAGACTCTCCTTGCTCCGGCGCTCGGTCTCGATCTCCCGGACCGCGGCCAGCCGCTCGCTCCGGCTTTGCCCCGCCAGCCAGAGGGAGGGCAACCCGGCGGCGGGGAGCAGGACGGCCAGGGCCAGGCCCCACTGGGCCAGCCGGCCGCGGCGGGCGAGCCAGGCGAAGAGGCCGGCCTGGACCACCACGGCTTGCAGGGCGTTCTCGGCGACCACGGTCTTGATGCCGCGCTGGAAACCACGGGCCAGCTCGAGCTGCTCCATGCAGGGGGCGCAGGTGACGAAGTGCTCCTCGAAGCGGGCTTCCTCCTCCGGTGCCAGCAGGCCCTGGTGGTAGCGCTCGACGAGAGCGTTGTCTTCGATGTAGGCGTGGTCCATGGCTCAGCCCCCGGCAGCTCGACTCATTCCTCTCCATAGTGGGATAAGGAGCAGACTTATCGCAGTGACTAGAACAGCCCCTGCGATGGTCCCCGCGATGGCCCCCGCAACGGCGGCAGCCGAAGCCGCTCCGGCCGAGGCGGGCCACGAGCAGATCCTTGTAGCGCTGGCGGGCCCGGTGGAGGACGCGGTTGAACTGGAGGCTGGTCAGGCCATAGTCGGCGGCGATGCGGTCCTTGTCCTCCTCCGCGATGTAGAAGCGCAGGAGGAGCTCGCGGTCGCGCTCGTTGGCGAGCTCGCCGAGGACGCGCCGCACGAGGGAGGCGTTCTCGCGGCCAAGCAGCTCCTGCAAGGGGCTCACGGCCGGCGCCACGGCTTCGGCGCCGGCTTCGCTGTCAGTCTCGGTCTTGCGGCGGGTGGCCTTGCGGTAGTGCTCGATGGCGAGGCTGCGGGCGATCTGGACCACGAAGCCGGGGAGGGCCGCGGGCTCGCGCAGCTCGCCCTTGCGGAGCTTTTCGAGGACGAGGCGGAAGGTGTCCTGAAAGAGATCCTGGGCCTCGGGCCGGCCGTTGGTGTGGCGATCGAGGAGGATCGCCACACCCCGGCCGTAGACCTCGACGACCCGCTCCTCGGCCCGACGGTCCCCGGCCTGGATCCTGGCGACCAGGGCTTCAGGCCGGTCGGGGTCCGGAACGGCTGTCTCGTGGCTGGCCAGAAGAGGGTTTCCCTGCCGTGGTCAAGGGCAGGCGGATTCTAGCACCGGCCTAGCCGCCCGGAGGGCCCGGCGGCGGGGAGCCGCTGCCCCCCCAGACGCCGACCTGCTCGGGATCACCCTGGATGGTGGTGCCGTAGATCGCCACGTACCGGCTGCCGTCCGCCTTGCCGAATTCGGCGGCGGAGACGAAGATCCGCAACGGCTTCTGGCCGAAGTAGCCGGACCAGCGCAGGCAGCCGTCCTGGAAGAGGAAGGCGAGAGGCTGCTGCCCTCCGTGCTCTCCCGAAGAGAGCGGCACGTCCGACAGCTCGACGACCTGGCCGTCGTTGACCAGGGCGAAGCCGACGATGACCTGATAGCTCTCCGTGAAGCTGGGCAGGCTGTCTCCCCAACTGCTTCCGGTGCCGATGAGGAGGTAGCCTTCCCCCTCCCCCAGCACGCTGCCGGGGCCGGTCGCCCCCGTGATCTTCCAGCTTCCGCGGAAATCTCCAATCGACACACTCATGTTCGCGCCTCCTTGTCTACCGGAGAGTGGGACGACGTCTCCGGTCATCGCAGGTCCGCAGATCGCACCCCATTCAATTCCAATCCCCTTCCAGGACGAACCCGGCCCAGTAGAAAGGGTCCCGCCAGCGCCGCTCCCCCTGGAGGGAGAGCTGGGCCGACCGCAGCGCCGCCGCCGGCTTCAGCCCCTCGATCCACAGGGCCCGGTAGAAGCGGGTCATCAAGGCCGCGGTGGCCCGGTCTTCCACCTTCCACAGGCTGGCCACGACGCGCGGGGCTCCAGCGTACAGGAATCCCCGGGTGAGCCCGATGAGACCCTCGCCCCGGACCTCCTTGCCCAGGGCCGTGCGGCAGCCGGAGAGCACCACGAGATCGGCGTTCAGCCGCAGGTTGTAGACGTCGTGGAGATGGAGGAAGCCTTCCTGCGGGCGCCCTTCGCGGTCCACCCGGGAGAGCACGAGGCCGGAGAGGGCCGGGCGCTCGGCGTCGATGACGCCGTGGGTGGCGAAGTGGACCACGCGGAAGTCGCTCAGGCGGTCCCCCAGCGCGCGGGCACGGCTGGCGTCGAAATCGAGCGCCACCATGGCCTCCCCCGGCGGCACCAGGGCCGCGATGGCCTCGGCCTCGAGCCGTGAGCCGGCGAGGCGCTCGAAGCCGGGCGCGCCGGCTCGGGCGGCGCCCTTGACCGGAGGGGTCACCCGGGAGTCCCCGGCGTCGAACACCGGGTCGGCGAGCACGGCCAACCGGCGGGACGCGGGAGGGCGCCGGGCCAGCACGCGCCGCTGCACGGCGAGAGCCGAGGCGGAGGGGAGATAGACGACCTCGTGACGGTCGAGAACCGCGCCTCCGCCTCCAGGAATCTCCAGCGCTCCGAAGGGGACGTATTCGAGAGCGCCGTCGGTTATCACGACCAAGCGCACCACCAGCCGCCGCCCTTCCAGCCGGTCCGCCACGGGTCCGAGGAGGATGCGCCCGAGCGCCGCCGCGTGCTCCGCCTGAAGCGGGCGGTCCGCGGGATCGAAGGTGCTCAGCTCCTCGTGGAACCGGCGGACGGCCGTTTCGATCTCCGCGCGGGCGGGGAGCTCGAAGGTGGCGATCCCCTGCGAGGTGACGGCCCAGAGGACGCTCCGGGTCTCGCCCAGGGCGTAGCTCAGCAGCAGCGTTTCGGGATCGAGGAGGGCCTGGATGCCGGCGGCGGCGAGCGGCTGGGGCTGGGTGAGGGCGGTGAAGCCGGGGCTCTTCTCCCGGATCTCGGCCTCCACCAGATCGAGGTCGCGGAGGATCTCCTGCCGGTCCTCCTCCAGGGCCGCCCGCTTCTCAGACTCTCGGGCACCAGACGGCTCATGAAGAGCCCGCTCGGCCTTGGCGCTCAGCCGCTGGAGGAGCGCCGTGCGGCGTTCCAGCAGCGCGGGATCCACGCCCTCGCGGACGTCCACCCGGGCCTCGCTCAGCAGCTCGACCAGCGTGCGGGCGCGGGCGCGCTCGTTCGACTCCAGGGCCGCCCGGCCGTAGCCGGCGGCGGGGTCCGCGCGGTGGGCCTCCAGGAGCAGCTCGCGGTGAAGCTCGTAGGCGCGGTGGCCGGCAGCCGAGAAGGCGGTGCGCAGGTCGGGGTCGGCGATCCCCGTGCGCAGGGTCTCCACGATGGCGAGGGCCGCCTCCGCGTGAGCCCGCGCCGGGCCGGGGTGGCCGGCGGCCCGCTCGGCGCGGGCCAGCGCGACCTCCGCCTGCGCCTCGCCCGCCCGGTGGCCGGCGGCGCGCGCCCTCTGGAGGGCCGCCTCCAGGCTCTCCAGAGCCTTGGCGGTCTCCCCGAGGCCCAGCCAGGTCTCGCCCCGGCTGCGCAAGGCCTCCGCCTCGTCCGCGAGGGCTCCCGTGGCCTCGAGCAGCCCGAGGGCCTGGCCGAACGCGGTGAGAGCCGCCTGGAGATCCCCGGCCTCGCCCGCCGCCCGTCCCAAGCGGGTCAGCACCACCCCCTCGCCGAGCCGGTCGCCCACCGCACGTTTCAGCTCCAGGGCCCGCTTCAAGGCCTCGAGCGCCTGGACCCGCTCGCCCATGGCGAGGTAGACCGAGCCCAGGCCGGTGAGCGTGGCGGCCTCCTCGGCCCGGTCGCCCAGGTCGCGCCGCAGCCGCAGGGCCGCTTCGTAAGAAGCAGCGGCCCGGGGTCCCTCGCCGAGGCTCGCGTAGACCACACCCAGGTTGTGGAGCACGGTGGCCTGTCCGCGCCGGTTCCCCAGCGCTTCAAAAATTTCCTGAGACTGCCCCAGGTGGCCCACCGCCCGCGGGTGGTCGCCCAGCTCCTGGTAGAGGAGCCCCAGGTGGTTGAGCGTCCAGGCCTCCCCCGCCCGGTCGCCCAGGGAACGCAGGCGGTCCAAGGCCTTGCGGTAGGTCGCCAGGGACTGCTGGGGCTCGCCCAGGAGGTCGTAGACCCGCCCGACGTTGGTGAGCGCCGCGCCCTCCAAAGCCCCGGCCCGCACCTCGCGCAGGATCGGCACCGCCCGCTCGTAGCAGGCGAGCCCCGCCTCGAGGTCCCCGCGGGCGAGGTCCATGAGGCAGAGGTTGCTCGAAGAGACGCCTTCACCGTAGCGGTCGCCCGTGGCGCGCTGGATCTCCAGGGCCTTCTCGAACGCGGCCCGCCCCTCGGCGCTCTCGCCCAGGAGCCAGCGGTCGAGCCCGATCTCGTTCCACGTGGCGCCCTCCCAGAGCCGGTCGCCCAGGGACTGCCAGAGAGGCAACGCCTCCGTCCCCATCTTCAGGGCTTCCCGCGTGTCGCTGACCAGCCGGGAGAGCACGGACACCGCATAGAGCGACCGCGCCTCCGCCCGGAGATCCCCCAGCGACCGCCACCCCTCCAGGGCCACGCGATGCTCGGCGATCGCCTGCCGCCGCGCCTCGGCCGTCCCCTCCAGGTACCGCTCTCCCGCCCGGGAAACCGCCCGCTCCGCGGCAAGCCGGCTGTCCTGGATCTCCTCGACGCGGATCTCATAGCGTCCCCCCGGCGCCGCGGGCTCATGGGCGCGGACCTCGACGCGGAACGTCCCCGCCACCGAGGGGTCCACCAGGACCGTCTCCGGACCCTGGCGGTCCTGAGGGCTGTCCACGGCGGCCAGACGCTTGCCGTCCGAAGCCGAGATCTCGACCACCACGTCGATTCCCCGTTGCTCGACGGTGACGAGCCAGGGCCGGGCGGTCAGATCCAGCGAGTAGGCATGCGCTTCCCCCGCCGCCAGCTCGCGCTCGGCGGGAGTTTTAGGAACGAGGACGGAGGGAGGAGGCGACGCGGTCAGTACTGCGGCCAGTAATGCGCCGCCGAGGACACTCCAGGCCAGAGGGCGGAGGAACCGCCGGAGGCAGGGCATCAGACTACGTTTTCGGGCCGTGCTTTCCAGGATCGACCGATGATATACCCGAACCGGAATATGGGCGTTCTTCAGGCAATATCAGCTCAGCCTTGCCCGGCGACCATCCGGTCGTAGTCCTCATGGTCTCCGATCCAGACCCAGAGAAGCCCCTCCGGAACCTCCACGGCCAGGGCTCGATGGCCACGACCAACGCGGGCCGACCAGAACCGGCCAACTTTTTTGAAATGAAGAGATGGATAGGAAGGATCGGCCTTCAACCGCTCGAAGCTGCGGTCAGCCAGTTCCCTGACCTGGGCCGGGAGGCTCTTATAGTGCTCCCAGAAACGGGAGCTGGCCCAGTGATTCACAGCTTCCTGGCTCTGCCCGCGTGGAATTCGCGCAGCCCTTCCTCAGCTAGGAAATCGAGCTTCCCCGCCCGCACGTCCCCTTCCAGTTTTCGATCCCAGACCGCAGCGTCCTTCTCGTGGAACCACTCCCGGAAACGGGAAAGCTCCTCATGAGACAGTTGGGTGACGGCAACCTTGATTTCTTCAAGACTCATATCGTTGACTCCAAGCCAAGCTTACTCCATGAGAAGGGCTCTCTCCCATCCATCACCTACCTTTTCGCTCTGAAGGCAGGGAGCCGGAAGGTGCAGGAACCCCTGCTCACCCTGGGGATCGAGTGGCGGCCCGAGCCCCTGGCCAAGGACCCGGTGTCTCGCCGGGAAACTCCTTCGCGAGCCGCTCCGTCCTGAAGAGGCGGAAGCCTCGCGCCTGGTAGCTGGGGAGCGCGGCCGGGCCGTCGAGCGTGCAGGTGTTCACCCACACGCGGGAGGCTCCCATCCCCCAGGCCCTTTCGACGGCCGCCGTCAGCAGCGCGCCGCCCAGGCCGCGGCCGATGAAGCGGGGCAGGAGGCCGAAGTAGGAGAGCTCCACGTTTCCTTCGGCCTGCTGCTCGAGCTCGAAATAGCCGGCGGGGGTGTCTTCCACGTATCCGATCCAGGTCTCGACCTCGGGGCGGCTCAGCCAGGCGAGCCACTGCTCGTACGTCCAGCTCAGGCGGTCGATCCAGAACCAGTCGCCGCCCACGGCCGTGTAGAGGAACCGGTTCAGCTCGGGAGAGGGGATGCGGGCCTGCCGGATGGGGAAGTCCACGCCCGGGAGGCGGGTGGGGCGGAGGTCTCCCGGAGAGGTCATCTCCAGGTAGAAGATCTCGATCTCGCGTCTGGTGGCGGCGCCCACGGATAGAATCCCCGGGTGAGCTTACCCCAGGAGATCGTCCCCACGGTGGATCCCAAGGCGGAGCCGATCCTCAGGCATTTCCTCTGGCTTCCGTTCAATATCCTCCAGGCGGTGCTCATCGCGCTGTGGACCGCCGCCGGAGTCTCCCTGACGCTGGCCGCCTGCGCCGTGCTTCGCCGCAAGAGGCCCGGCCTGACCCTCGCCCGCCTCGTCTGGGCTCCCGGGATCCTGCTCATCGGGCTGGTAAGGCTGCGAGTGGAGGGCCGGGAGCGCCTGCCCCTCTCCCAACCCTGTTTCTTCGCCGCCAACCACCAGTCCCTGGCGGACGTCCCCGCCCTGTTCACGGCGCTGCCCGTGCCCCTGCTGTTCCTGGCCAAGCGGGAGCTCGGGCGCATCCCTTTTCTCGGCAGCTACATGGAGGCCATGGGCATGGTCTACGTGGACCGGCACGACCGGGGGAAGGCGGTGCGCACGGTGAGCCTGGCGGCGCAACGGCTCCGGGAGGGCCTCAGCATTCTCTCCTTTCCCGAGGGGACGCGCTCGCCGGACGGCCGCGTCCGGCCCTTCAAGACCGCCGCCTTCGCCGCCGCCCTGGAAGCCGGCGTGCCCGTGGTCCCCGTGGCCTTGACGGGCACGGGGCGCATCCTCCCCCGCGACGCCTTCCGCGCCCGCCCCGGCACGGTCCGGCTGGTCATCGGAGAGCCCATCCCCACGGCCGGCCTGACCCGCGACGACCGCGCCGAGCTGGCCCGGCGGACGCAGGAGGCGGTGGAGGCCCTGCTGGCCCAGAGGAGGGATTAGACTCGATGTGGGCGCGTCCAACTCTACCTCCCCCCGGGTAGGCGCCGGCCCGCCCGTTCGTACGGTGCGCACCGGTCCAAGCACGGCTAGCCTTGACGCGACTCGAGAAGGAGGAGGCCATGGAGATGAAGATCACCTTCCCCGGCGGCGTGGCCGTAGACGCCCACTTCAAGGGGTTCACCGTCCACACCGATCAGACCGTCGAAAATGGCGGCCAGGATTCGGGACCACAACCGTTCGACCTCTTCCTGGCCTCGATCGGCACCTGCGCGGCCTTCTATGCACTGCGCTTCTGCCAGCAACGGGCGCTCGACACCTCCGGCCTGGGCGTCACCCTCGTCACCACCAAGGAGCCCGGCGCCAGCCGGCTCAGCAACATCCGGGTCGAAATCCAGCTTCCGGCGGGATTCCCGGAGAAGTACCACGACGCCATCGTCCGCGCGGCCGACCAGTGCGCCGTCAAGCGCCACATCCTGGAGCCCCCGGCCCTCGAAGTGGTCGCCATGGCGGCCCGGCAGGCGGAGACGGTGGAGGCGTAACCTCACCCCAACCCCTCTCCTCAAGGAGAGGGGCCGGGAGTGAGGTCTCAGAAGGCCGCGTTGCACTTGTCGCAGTGGTGCGAGCCGTCGTGGCCCGCCTCCCGGTCGCAGCTTCCCTTCCAGGTGTTCGGGCAGTCGCCGTGCGAGGCGCCGCACTCGGAGGCGCCGCAGGGGGCGAATTTCTGGACGTCTTCTTTCTTCTCAGTGGTTTTCATGACGGTCTCCTCCTAGAGACAGCTCCATCATTGCGCTTCGGCGGCCTCCTGCCACGCCCCCACGGGGTGGGCGGGGAAGGGTGGGCGGGAACCACCCGGGCGTACGGCGCGCACCGGTGGGGACCTCCGGTACTTTGGCTTCAACGTCCTGGAGGTGCGACCGCCCCATGTTTTCCATCACCGAGGCACGATTCCTCGCTCCCGAAGTCAAGCTCTTCCGCGTCGAAGCTCCCCGTATCGCCCGCAAGCGCCAGGCCGGCCAGTTCGTCATCGTCCGCCTGCATGAGCAGGGCGAGCGCATCCCGCTGACCATCGCGGGCTCGTCCCCAACGGAAGGCACCATCACCCTGATCGTCCAGGGGATCGGCAAGACCACCAAGCTCCTGAACCGCCTGGAGGCCGGCGACGCCCTCCTCGACGTGGTGGGGCCGCTGGGCCAGCCCTCGGAGGTCGAGCGGTTCGGCACCGTGGCCGTGGTGGGCGGCGGCGTGGGCACGGCCATCGCCTACCCCACGGCCGTGGCCTTCAAGGAGGCCGGCAACCGCGTGCTCGGCATCGTGGGCGCCCGCAGCCGCGACCTCGTCATCCTGGAAGAGGAGATGCGCGCCGTCTGCGACGAGCTCGTGGTCACCACCGACGACGGGAGCTACGGGCGCAAGGGGTTCGTCACCCAGGCCCTCGCGGACCTCATGGCGGCCGAGCCCGTCCACCGCGTGCTCGCCATCGGCCCCGTGCCCATGATGCGTGCCGTGGCCGAGGCCACCCGGCCGCTGGGGATCAAGACCATCGTCAGCCTGAACTCCATCATGGTGGACGGCACCGGCATGTGCGGCGGCTGCCGGGTCCTGGTGGGGGGAGAGAGCAAGTTCGCCTGCGTGGACGGCCCCGAGTTCGACGCCCACATCGTGGACTTCGCCGTCCTTCAACAGCGCAACGCCATGTACCGCGACGCCGAGGCCAAGGCCCTCCACGACTTCGTGGCCGATCCCGAGAAGGATCTGGCCCTCGTCCACGGCGCCTGCCAGATACCCATAGCGGAGACCGAGGCATGAACGCCCTGAAACCCAGCGACCGCATGAAGCTCCCCCGGCTCGACATGCCGGCCCGCGCCCCCGAAGAGCGGGGGCACGACTTCCGCGAGGTCAACCTCGGCTTCGCGCCCGAGACGGCCCAGAACGAGTCCCTCCGCTGCCTCGCCTGCGCCAAGCCGACCTGCAGCCATGGCTGCCCCGTGGGCGTGGACGTCAAGGCGTTCGTGGCCCTCATTGAGGCCGGCGACTTCCTGGGCGCGGCGGCCAAGATCCGGGAAGACAACGTCCTGCCCGCCGTCACCGGCCGCGTCTGCCCCCAGGAGGACCAGTGCGAAGGCTCCTGCCTCATCGGCAAGCGCGGCGCGCCCCTCGCCATCGGTCACCTGGAGCGCTTCGTGGCCGACTGGGAACGCCAGACCGGCGCCGTGGGCCTGCCCGCGCGGGCCCCTGCCACGGGCAAGCGCGTGGCCGTGGTGGGCAGCGGCCCGGCCGGCCTCGCGGCGGCCGGCGACCTCGTCCAACGCGGCCACGGCGTGCGCGTCTTCGAAGCGCTTCACGAGATCGGCGGCGTGCTCATTTATGGCATCCCCGAGTTCCGCCTGCCCAAGGACATCGTCCGCCAGGAGGTGGACACCATGCGCCTGATGGGCGTCGAGTTCGAGACCAACGTGGTCGTGGGCAAGACCGTCACCATCGACGAGCTGATGACGGAGGAGGGGTACGACGCCGTCTTCATCGCCACCGGCGCCGGCCTCCCCCGCTTCCTGGGCGTGCCCGGCGAGCACCTGAACGGCGTCTACTCGGCCAACGAGTTCCTCACCCGGGTCAACCTCATGAAGGCCTACCGTTTCCCCGAGTACGACGAGCCCGTCTACGACTGCCGGGGCAAGTCGGTCGCCGTGGTGGGCGGCGGCAACACCGCCCTCGACTCCATCCGCACGGCCCTGCGCCTAGGAGCCCGGGAGGCCACCCTGGTCTACCGGCGCTCCGACGCCGAGATGCCCGCCCGCGCCGAGGAAGTCCACCACGCCCGCGAGGAAGGGATCCGCTTCATGACCCTCACCAATCCCGTCGAATTCCTGGGGGATGAGAAGGGCAACCTCCGCGCCGCCCGCTGCATGCGAATGGAGCTCGGCGAGCCCGACGAGTCCGGCCGCCGCAAGTCCAACGCCATCCCCGGCTCGGATTTCGAGATCCCCCTGGACCTCGTCATCATCGCCGTGGGCACCGGCGCCAACCCCATCGTCCAGTCGAGCACCCCCGGCCTCGCCACGGACCGCAGGGGTTACATCGCCGCCAACGGCGAAACCCTCCGCACCTCCAAGCGCGGCGTCTTCGCGGGAGGCGACATCGTCACCGGCGCCGCCACCGTGATCCTCGCCATGGGCGCGGGGCGGAAGGCGGCGAAGTCGATCAATGAGTTTTTGGGGACGGGGGATTGGGAGGGATAAGGATCACGATCTCACCCCAACAACTTTGCCACCAGAACCTCGATCCTCTTCGCCTTCGCGTTCTCCTCCAGGAAGCTGCGGAGCTGGCGGCGGAGGGAAACGAAGTTCTTGGCCTCATCGATTGGAAGGGCTCCAACCTCCCGCTCGACCTCGGCCGCCAGGGTTGAGATCTCGGCGTGGAGTGGATCGGCAGGGTTGAAGTCGGGGATGGGGAGGTTCCAGATGTACTTGTCGATGTCTCGCTCGTCCTTGCCATAGGACATGAGGGGCCGCACCCGCCGCGTCAGCTCTGCTGCATTCAGGATGGCACACAAATACAACCCCTCTTCCTGGCTCGCCGGTGTAGCCCAATAAAGCTTGTGATCGATGACGCACCGCCAGTCCTCGATGCGGGCGGCGGCGATGTGCATTCCCGCCTTGCCGTATACGATCTGGCTGGGCTGAAGCGGGAACTGCGCTGACATCTCTCCATGGAAATCCAACCGTTCGATTAGAGACAAGCGATCGCTGGACCGGTTCGCTTCCCAGAGCTCTTCGGCACGGCGCCACCACGTGGCCAACCGGGGAAAAAGGTCCAGGTTGGGGTTGCCGCCATGGAGAAGATCGCGGTTGTACCAGGGAATGACGCCTTTCGCGGGCGGAAGCGTCCTGTAGGGCAGCACATGCTCCCCCATGTACAGGCGATAGACGAAGTCGCTTTCGATCACCCCTTCGAGCGAATCCAGATCTTTCCAGGGCCGCTTTTCGTTCGCGCTCCTCACGGAACGAATGATCACCGTCCCGGATTTCAATCCGAGCGGGCCGGGAGCTTTTTGCTCGACGAGGAAGAGAACCCGAGGCACGACCGTGGCTCCCTGGCGGAACCTCTTCCTGTAGGGGGATTTCTCTTCCGGCTCGGCCGTGCGGATTTCCTTCAATTGCCGGTCCAGTCTGTCCTGCACGGCCGCCCATGAGCCTGCATCAGCGGGCAGGCGGCCGGTCCAGACCTCGAAGGCCGAGGGCATGCGCCGGACCCTCTCTGGAACCCGCTGCCCGAAGACGACCGCGGAGCCTCGAGGGAAAATGTGCGGGCGGAGCCGGCGCAGGTCCCAAGGGGTCTCAAAGGCGACGCGGACCAGATCCGACGGATCGGAGTACTCGCCCTTTCGGAAACCCACAAACTGCGCTCTGTCCAGCACGGCGTTGGGCATCACGAAAGCGAATCGCCCGCCGCTTCGCGAGTACAGTTGAAGCACCCGCGCGACGAAGAGAGCGGAGAGATCCTGGTGGGTCGCGACTTTTGCACCCTGCCATAGACCTCGGGACTCACTCATCTCCCGGAACTTCGCCTGCATCTCGCGCGTCATGTGCCGGTATGCCAGCCACGGCGGGTTTCCGATCAGCGTATCGACTCGGTTCTCGGGCTGCGCCAGCCAGACGGGCCGGGCGAGATTGCGGACGTAATAACCCCAGATGTGGTTCCGTCCCTCATCGTGGAGCCGGCACATGGAGAGGAAGGTCTCCTCGACCGTCTTGTGCGTCGCTGCCGGAATTCCAAGACGCTGAAAGAGAGGTTGCAGCGATGGGATGGGCGATCCCGCTTGCCGGCTGCTTGCGCTCTTTGCCATTTCTTCGACCAACTCATCGAATTTCCGTGCGTCGTTCACAAGGGAGTCCGGGAATCTCAATTCGTGGGCAAACAAGTTGAGATCTGTATCCACTTGAATGACGAGGTAGCCGGCCGTCCACAGCTCGAGCTGTTTCTGCTGCCACTGCATGGAGTCGCCAAGGTAGACGGGGATCTGAATCGCATCGCGCTCGGGCTGTGTCAACCGTTCCGGTCCGATCGCCAGGACGTAGGTCACCCGTGCCAGGGTCACGGCCACCGGATGCAGGTCCATTCCGATCACGTGCGACGAGACACCGGTCAGGGATTCCCGCACGGACCGGCCTGCGGCGTCCGAAGCCTGGAGATATCTGCGCACGGCGTGGAAAAGAAAGGTCCCGGAGCCGCAGGAGGGATCGAGGACACGTTCCTCCAGCGGCTCGCGGATGGTGTCTTCCACCATCCGCTCCGCCAGCCAGTCCGGCGTGTAGTACTCCCCCAGCTTCTTCCTCGTTTCCTTGGGGATGACTGACTCATAGAGCACTTTCAGGACGTCATGTTCGACCGCCCGCCAATCGAACCGGGACAGGCGCCGGGCGAGGGTTCGAACGAACGGCTCTCCGCGGGGAACGAAGACGACCCAGTCGAAGAAGTCGGGCTCGACGACCCCGTGAAGGCCATGCTCGGCGAACCTGGATCCGGAGAGAAGCGAGGCCGGTGGAATCTGGGCGGGGTCGAGCCCGAGCACCGCGTGAGCGATGATCTCCGCGGTATTCACAAGGAGCGTGTGCTCGACGAAGAGCTCGTCGGTGTCTTCAAACTGAGATCCCAGGGCGGTGGTGAGGAGGCGAGCCCAGAGCTGCCTCTTCATGCGGACGGAAGGATGGGCCCTGTGAGCGGCGTAGAGGGCCCGCAGACTTGCGGTGTCCAGGGCGTGGGCACTGCTTCCCACTCCCAGCCGTGCAGCGATCTCTTTGGGCACCGGGGGAATCTGCTGGGCTGTGGCGAGAACGCCTTCGAGCCAGATCACCAGGGCATCCTGATCGGGCTTGTCTTTCCGGAGGGTGAGGGTGGACGCCTCCTCGAGGCCGTTGGGGGTGAGCTGAAAGCAGCGCCACTCGGCGCCGTCGGTGAGGACGCCCACATAGCGGCGCTTCATCTCAGCTTCCCTGGCTTCCACATACCCGGCGAGCTGCTTGACGGCGTCCGCGAGCACTCCCGCGCGGCGAAGGTCCCGCTTCACCTCGATGACGGTGGTGCCGGTTTCGACGTCGATGCGGCGGCGCTCGCCGGCCGGCGACTCCAAATGGACGTCTCGAAGGTCGTCCTCGGAAAGCTGGAGGGGAGCTTCCAACAACAGTGTGCGGACGTCGGCTTGAACGGTCGCTTCAGACCGCTTCGCGTTGCGGTCGGCCAGCCTTACCAGGAGGTCGCGAAGTTGTTGCACGGGAGAGATCGTATCCCAGGTAGTAAGCTGCGCTCATGTCCTCCCCCCGCATCGGCATCGCCCTCGGCGGCGGCTCCGCCCGGGGGTGGGCGCATGTCGGCGTCCTCCGCGCCCTGGAACGGCGGGGGATTCGGCCGGAGGTCGTCTGCGGCACCTCCGCGGGCGCGCTGGTGGGAGCCGCCTACGCCCTGGGGCGGCTGGACGATCTCGAGAACTGGCTCGCACTCCTCGAGTGGCGCGACGTGGTGGGCTACCTCGACTTCACCCTGGTGGGCGGCGTCATCAAGGGCCGGCGCCTGTTCAAGTTCTTCGGCGAGCACGTCGAAGACCGGCGGATCGAGGATCTGCCGATCCCCTTCGCGGCCGTGGCCACGGACCTCGCCAACGGCTCCGAGGTCTGGCTCCGCAAGGGCTCGATCTTCCAGGCCGTGCGCGCCTCCCTCTCCGTGCCCGCGTTCCTGCGCCCCGTCCAGGTGGACGGCCGGTGGCTGATCGACGGCGGGCTGGTCAACCCCGTGCCGGTCTCCCTCTGCCGCGCCCTGGGAGCGGAGCTCGTCATCGCCGTGGACGTGAACCAGAGCCTCCTCGACCGTGACCGTCCCCTCGATCCCACGCCCCTGCCGGAAGAGGAGGACGGCACCGAGCCCGGCCCCGTCCGGCGCCGGCGAGGGGAGCCGAGCCTGTTGGAAGTCATCGAGCGGAGCCTCTACATCGCCCAGGCCCGCCTTGCCCGCTCGCGCCTCACCCTCGAAAGCCCGGACGTGGTCCTCGCTCCCGCCGTGGGCCACATCGGCTTCCTCGAATACAACCGCGCCGCCGAATGCTTCGACGCCGGCCGGGCCGCGGTGGACGAAGCCCACGCGGAGATCCTCCGCAAGATCGGTTCTGGGGCATAATCGCCGGGAACCCGCAGCTCTTTCTTGGCCGCTCCAGGATGAACGCCATCACCCGCCGCCTGACCCTTCTCGGGCATTCGGTCCAGCGTCCGCTGCTGCGGCGCCGCCTGGGCCGGGTCACCCTGGAGGAGATCGACGGCGTACCGCTGGCCGTGCTCCCCCAGGTCTTCAATCCCGTGCTGTTCCGCACCGGCGAGATCCTCGCCCGGACGGTGGCGTCCTCGCCGTTCGCCCTGCCGCCGGAGCGATTGGAGGGAGACAACGGCAGAGCCCTGGACCTGGGGACCGGCTCCGGCGCGGGCGCCGTGTTCGCGGCCCGGCGGGGCTTCCAGGTGGTGGCGGTGGACCTCAACCCCGAGGCCGTCCGGTGCGCCCGCGCCAACGTCCTGCTCAACCATCTGGAAGACCGGGTCGAGGTCCGCGAGGGGGATCTCTTTGGTCCGGTCGCGGGGGAGCGCTTCGATCTCCTCCTCTTCAATCCCCCCTTCTTCCGCGGCGCCCCACGGGACCGCCTCGACCTCGCCTGGAGGGGGACGGACGTGCTGGAACGCTTCGCCGCCGGCCTGCCCGGCGCGCTGGCGGAGCGGGGCACGGCCCTCCTCTGCCTCTCGACGGACGGCGACGGCGAGGCGCTCCTCGCGGCCCTGCTCCGTGGCGGCTTCGGCATCGAGACGGCGGCCCGCAAGGATCTGGGGAACGAGGTGGTGACGGTCCACGCCGTTCGGAGGCTCGGCGGATGACCGGCAAGGTTCTCCTCGTGAACCCCCGCATGTGCCCGCCCAAGGCGGTGCGCATGCCGCTCTCCCTGCTCTCCCTGGGCGCGGTTCTGGAGGATCGGTACGAGTACCGGATCGTCGACGGAAACGTCGATCCCGATGCCCCTGGCACCGTCCTCCGTGAGCTGGCGTCGGAGCCGTGCGGCCTGCTGGGGATCACGGTGATGCCGGGGCCGCAGGTGGCGCCGGCCATCGAGATCGCCCGGGCGGTGCGCGAGGCCCACCCCGGCGTGCCCATTGCCTGGGGCGGCTATTTCCCCACGATGTACCCGGAGGCGGCGATCAACGCTCCCTACGTGGACTACGTAGTCCGTGGCCAGGGGGAGACCACGCTGCTGGAGCTCCTCGCCGCCTTGCCGGACGCGGGGCCGCCCTCCCACACCTCCTCGGCCCGCGACGGCTCGGCCGTGGCGAACATCGCCGGCCTCACCTGGAAGCACGCCGGAGAGGTGCGCCACAACCAGGACCGCCCCTTCGAGCCGCCGGACCGCTTTCCGCCCCTTCCCTACGGCCGCGTGGCAGGGGACATGGACCGCTACCTGCGGCCGAGCTTCATGGGCACGCGCACGGCCGTGCACCAGGCGGCCCTCGGCTGCCGCTACCGCTGCACCTTCTGCGGCGTGGTCTCCATGTTCAACGGCCTGACGCGGCTGGACGCCCCGGGCAGGGTCGAGGCCGCCCTCACGACCCTGCGCGACCGTTTTGGAGCGACGGCCGCCCAGTTCTACGACAACAACTTCTTCGACCGGGAAGAGACGAGCCTCCCCATCCTGGAGGTTCTGGCGCGGATGGGGATGCCCTGGTGGTGCTACGCCCGGGCGGACACGCTGGCCGAATTCTCGGCGTCGACCTGGGAGCTGATCCGCCGGAGCCGCCTGAGGATGGCCTACATCGGCGCCGAAGCGGCGAGCGACAGCGTGCTCCGCTCCATGAAAAAGGGGAGCCGGGTGGAGCACACTTTCGAGTCGGCCCGCCTGTGCCGTGCCCATGGCGTGGTGCCGGAATTCTCCTTCGTCCTCGGCGGCCCCGAGGATCCCGAAGGGGAGATCGAGAAAACCTTCGAGCTGATCAAGCGCCTGAAAGCCCTCCATCCCGAATGCGAGGTCATCCTCTACTTCTACAGCCCCACCCCACAGCGGGACCCGGCCGCGCTCTCCGCCACCTCCGGCCTCCGCCTCCCCCACCTGGAGAGCTACGGCCCGGAAGGCCCGCCCCTCCCCACCACCCCCGAGGAGTGGACGGAGCCGAAATGGCAGAGCTACGTCTGCCACCAGGACGCCCCCTGGCTCACCTCCCGCACCCGCCGGCGGGTCCAGGATTTCGCCACCGTTTTAGGCTGCCGCTTCCCGACCGTCCAGGACTACCGGACGCCGGCCTGGGGCAAGGCCGTCCTGCGCGGCCTGGCAAAAAGGCGCTACGAATCGGGGCGGTACGACGATCCCTGGGAGCTGCGGATGGCGAAGAGGATGATCCCCCTCCGGGAGCCGGCGCGGGAAAGCGTTTGACAGGCTAGAATCACGGGATGATTACCGACCGGCAGAAGATTTTTCGCACCCTGGAAGCCCACCTGGAGCCGATCCAGGCCCTAGGGGCGAGAAGGCTGGGACTGTTCGGCTCTTTTGCACGAGATGAGGCCAACGAGACCAGCGACTTGGATTTTCTGGTCGAGTTCAAGCCCGGCGCCAAGTCCTTCGACAATTACATGGATCTCAAAGCCCTTCTCGAAGAGCTTTTCGGCCGGCGGGTCGACCTTGTGCTTTCCAGCGTGATCAAACCACGCCTGAGAGACAAGATTCTTGGGGAAACGATCTATGCCCCGGGATTATAAGGTCTTCCAACCGGAGCGGGAGAGCGTGTAGAACCCGCCTACCGCCGGAACCTCTCCTTCAACCGGCGGAGCATCACCCGCCGGCGCCGGGTCAGCCGGGGACGGGGTTCTCCTCGCCGGGCGGACAGCTCGCGGGCGATCTCCGAGTTGACCTCGCCTCCCATCAACAGGGCGAAAGCCGTCAGGTAGAACCAGACCAGCAGCAGGATGACGGCACCCAGCGACCCGTAGGCCGTGGTGTAGGCATGGAAGTAGGAAAGGTAGAGGCGCAGGCCGAAGGAGGCGAGGAGCCAGAGGATGACCCCCGTGACCGCGCCGGGCGTGCCCCACGAGCGGTTCGGGCTGTCACCCAGGTTTGGGGCGTAGTTGTAGACCAGCTCGAAGCCGATCACCACGAACACCAGCACCAGTAGCCACTGCAGGATCCGCCAGGTGAAGGCGAAGGCGGCGCCGATCCCCAGGCTGTCCGCGATCACCTCGCCGATCGCGCCGCCGTAGAAGACCAGAGCCAGGGCGCAGACGATGAGGATGGACACCGTCACGGTCAGCAGGATCGCCAGGATCCGCCGCCGCCACCAGGGACGGTTCTCCTTGAGGCCGCAAGCCGTGTTCAGCGTGCGCGACACGGCCAGCATGCCGTTCGAGGCCACCCAGAGGGCGGCGAACAGGGAGAGGTAGAGCTTGGTCCCCGTGCGCGCTCCCGTGATCTCGTTGAGCGTGTTGTTGAGGAGAGCCGTCACGTCCCGGCTGGGCGAGACCCGGGCGAGGTACCGGAACAGGTTCCACCGCAACTCGGTGCTCGACTGGGCCAGGTACCCGAGGAGCGTGGTCAAAAACAGCAGCAGGGGGAAAATGGAGAACAGGAAGAAGTACGCCAGCTCCGCGCACCGCCCCAGAACCTCGTCCTCCCAGATCTGCCGCCACAGCCGCAGGCCGAGCTGTTTCCAGGTGAGGCCGGCGCGGGTCCAGAGGGAGGTCATGGCGGGAAAGATAACAGGAGCCCCCGCCCGGCCCCTCACCCCCTGGCCCCCTCTCCCGCCCGCTCCCTCCCGCCCTCCCCCGGGAGAGGGGGCCAGGGGGTGAGGGGCCGAAGGACCAATGCTAAAGTCCCCGGCCAAGATGTCGAAGGAGAAACGATGACCCGCCCTTCAGGGGATCCATCCAAGGCCGCTGAACGGATCGCCGAGCTGCGAGCCGAGATCCGCCACCACGACTATCTCTATTACGTCGAAGACCGTCCTGATATCGCCGACACGGACTACGACCGCCTCTTCCACGAGCTGGAGGACCTGGAGAAGCAGTTCCCCGATTTGATCGCGGACGACTCCCCTACCCAGCGGGTCGCCGGGCAGCCGCTCGACACCTTTCCGACGATCGAGCACGCGGCTCCCATGTTGTCCCTCGACTCCCACCAGGAGGAAGCGGCTCTGCGCCGGTTCGACGAGCGGCTGCGGAAGGGCCTCGGCGAGGGCTTTCCGGTGGAGTACGTCCTGGAGCCCAAGCTCGACGGCCTGTCGGTGGAGCTGGTCTACCGGGACGGCGCCCTGCTCCAGGCCTCCACCCGCGGCGACGGCCGCAAGGGCGAGGGGATCACGGCGAACGTGCGGACCATCGCGAGCGTCCCCCTGAGGCTGCGCGAGGGCCATCGTCCGATCCCGCCCTTCCTGGCTGTGCGGGGCGAGATCATCATGTTCTCCAAGGGTTTCGACAAGCTCAACGAATCCCTGATCGCCGAGGGGAAGGAGCCGTTCGCCAACCCGCGCAACGCCGCCGCCGGGGCGCGTGCGCCAGCTCGATCCCCAGATCACCGCCACCCGCCCCCTCCATCTTTACGCCTACGACATCCTGGCCTCGGAAGGGCTGGAGGGAGTCGAGACCCAGTGGGACGTCCTCCAGGCGCTCAGCGGCTGGGGGCTCAAGGTCAACGAACGGGTCAAGAAGGGCACCACCGTAGACGACGTCCTGGCGTACCACAACGGCCTGGAGTCCGCGCGGGACGACCTTGGCTACGAGATCGACGGCGTCGTCATCAAGCTGAACGACCTCGAAGCCCGCGAGACCCTGGGCTGGACCTCCCGCCACCCGCGCTGGGCCTTCGCCTACAAGTTTCCGCCGCGCAAGGAGATCACCCGCATCCTCTCGATCCTCCCCTCGGTGGGGCGGACGGGCGTGGTGACCCCCGTGGCGATCATGCTGCCGGTCGAGATCGGCGGCGTCACCGTGGCCCGGGCCACCCTCCACAACCGCGAGGAGGTGGCGAGGAAGGACGTGCGCGAGGGCGACCGGGTGCGGGTGCAGCGGGCCGGCGACGTGATCCCCCAGGTGATCGAGCGGATCGAGGAGCCGGACCGCGAGCGCGCCCCCGAATGGCGCATGCCCGACGCCTGCCCCTCCTGCGGCACCCAGCTAACCGAGCGCGGGCCGTTCACCGTCTGCCCCAACAGCTTCGAATGCCCGGCGCAGCTCGCGGGGCGGATCGTCCACTTCGCCTCCCGCGACGCCCTGGACGTCGAGGGGCTGGGGGATGAGACCTCCAAGCTCTTCGTTTCGAAGGGGCTCGTGCGCCAGCTCCCGGACCTGTTCGAGCTCGGCGCCGAGCCAGCTCATGGAGCTCGAGGGCTTCGCCGAAAAGTCCGCCACCAAGCTGGTGGAGGCGCTTGAAGAAGGCCGCCTCGGCCGCCGAGCTGCCCCGCTTCCTCTACGGCCTGGGGATCCCCGAGGTGGGAGTGGCCGTGGCCCGCGACCTCGCCCGGCACTTCGGCACCTTCGCCCGCCTGCGCGGCCGCGGACGAGGCCGTGCTCCAGGAGGTCCCCGGCGTCGGACCCCGGATGGCCGAGCAGATCACCACCTTCTTCCGCGAGCCCCACAACGCGGCCGTGCTCGACGAGCTCGGGCACGAAGATGACGCTGGTCGAGACCGAGCCGATCCGTGCAGGAGGCCGCAGCCGTAAAACCTCTTGCGGGGCAGAAGTGGGTCTTCACCGGCGGCCTCTCCCGCCTCTCCCGCCGCGATGCCCAGGCGCACGTAGAATCCCTGGGCGCCCGCGCCACCGGCTCCGTGAGCAAGGCGACCGACGTCGTGGTGGTCGGCGAGGACGCCGGCTCCAAGGCCGAGGACGCCCGGAAGCTGGGGGTCAAGACCATGAACGAAGAGGAATTCGTGGCCTTCCTGGCAGGGAATGGGATCGCCGTCTGACCCGTTTTCCTCCATGAAGAGATGAATTTCCGGCCGCCGCCACCATCCAGGGGATCTCAAATGAAACTTGCCTCCACCCTGTTCGCCCTCGTGCTCGTCCTGGCCGCGACCCTTTCGTCCGCCGGCCCGGCGCAGCCTCCGAAAGGATCGAAGAACGTGATCGAGAAAATCACCAAGACCGACGCCGAGTGGAAGAAGACTCCTGACTCCCGAGCAGTACTACGTCCTGCGCGAGCACGGCACCGAGCGGGCCGGCACCAGCGAGCTCAACCACAACAAGCAGAAGGGCGTCTACGTCTGCGCCGCCTGCGGCCTGACCCTCTTCTCCTCGGACACCAAGTTCGACTCCGGCACCGGCTGGCCCAGCTACTGGACGCCGATCGACCCCACGCACATCGGCACCTCGGTCGACAAGAGCTTCTTTTCGACCCGCACCGAGGTCCACTGCGCCCGCTGCGGCGGCCACCTCGGCCACGTCTTCCCCGACGGCCCGCCGCCCACCGGGCTGCGGTACTGCATGAACGGGGTGTCGCTCAAGTTCGAGCCGGCGAAGTAAGGAACCTCTGCGCACCCGGCCCGGGGAGAATCCAGAGATAATTCCCGTACATAATCCCCGGGCCATGGGCCTCCCCCCGCTCCTGCCGCTGATCCTCTTCATCCTCACCTACATCGGGCTGGCCCTGGGGCGCATCCCGGGGCTGGCGCTCGACCGCACGGGCTTCGCGGTGCTGGGGGCCGTGGCCTTTCTTGCCACGGGCTCGATCTCCGTCGAGGACGCAAAAGCGGCCATCGACGCGCCCACGATCACCGTGCTCTTCGGCATGATGCTGCTCTCGGCCCAGTACCGGCAGTCCGGGCTCTACTCGGTGATCGGGGGGTGGCTGGCGCGGGTGGAGGAGCCGAAGCGGCTGCTCCTGGGGACGATCCTGGTCACGGCGCTCCTTTCGGCCGTGCTCACCAACGACGTGGTCTGCTTCGCCCTGACGCCGCTCCTCGCGGCCTCGCTGCTGGCTTCGAAGCGTCCGCCGCTCCCCTACCTGCTGGCTCTGGCCTGCGCCAGCAACATCGGCAGCGCGCTCACGCCCATCGGCAATCCGCAGAACATCCTCATCGCCCAGACCCTCCACCTCCCCTTCCTCCCCTTCGTGCTGGCGTGCGCGGTGCCCGTCGTGCTCTCCCTGGGAGCCCTTTACCTGTTCATGGCTCGGAGGCTGAAGGAGGATGGGCACGGACAGGATCTGTCAACAGCCATCGAGGAACCCATCCCCCTGCACCGCCCCGAGGCGGTGAAGGCGATCGTGCTGACCCTGGCCGCCATCGCCTTGTTCGTCTCCCCCGTGCCCGCGCCGCTGACCGCCCTCGGTGTGGCCGGGGTGGTTCTGACCAGCCGGCGGATGCATACCCGGGACATGCTGGCCCTGGTGGACTGGCACCTGCTCGCCCTCTTCGTCTCGCTCTTCATCGTGGGGCGGGGATTCGAGGTCTCGGGTTGGACGGAGGCGGCCCGCGGCGCCCTGGCCGGCGCGGGGGCCGACCTCTCCCATCCGGCGGTGCTGGTCGTGGCGGTCTCCCTTCTGGGGCTCGCCGTGGGGAACGTGCCGGCCGTCATGCTGCTGCTGCCTTTTGTAGGCCGGCTGCCGGCGACGGGCTACGCCATGGCGCTTTCGAGCACCTTCGCCGGCAACGCCGTGCTGGTGGGAAGCATCGCGAACCTCATCGTGGCCGAGCAGGCGGGCCGGCTGGGGATCCGGCTCGGCTTTCGCGAGCACATCGGCGTGGGGCTGCCGGTGACGCTGATCTCGCTCGCCGTGGCCGTGCTGGCCATGCTGCTCTGGTGAAGGCCGAATCGTCCTGGAGAACGGGACGTCGCGGTGGAGAAAAGACGCCGCGGTGGAGCTTTTAACGATGCGGTGGAGTCGGCGACGTTGCGGTGGAGATTCTAAGGCTGCGGTGGAGAAAAGTCTCTGCGGTGGAGAATCTTGCATTGCGGTGGATCTTCCAATTCTGCGGTGGAGAAAAATCTTCACCGCAGAGTGCGCGATGTTGCGGTGGAGATTTTCATTCTGCGGTGGAGCGTTTTACTTTGCGGTGGAGAATCTGCTCCGCGGTGAAGCTGGCGACGTTGCGGTGGAGCAAATTGCATCGCGGTGGAGCCGAAGACGTTGCGGTGGAGTCTTTGCTCCACGGCGGAACAGGCGGCTTTCCGGTCCTTCCCAGGAGTTGCGGCGGGATCTTTTCAGTCCGCGAGGCGGCGGACGTGCCCCATGTAGACGTCGGCCCGGCGCTCGGCGATCAGGTCGAAGGCCAGCATGAGGGCCGACTGGGCCATCAGTCCCAGGGAGATCGCGAACGGAGTCTGGCGGTCCCGCAGGAGGAAATATCCCGCGACCCCAAGGGCGAGAAGGGCGATCTCGATCCCCTTGTACAGGTTGAAGCTCCGCCGCACCGCCTCCATGCGCGGCAGCTCGGCGGCTTGGTAGGCGGCCGGATCGGCGGCGAGTTGGCCATGGAGGCCGAGCACTTGGGCGTCCGTCCGGAAGTAGACGGTGCTGCCGACCACGATCTGGATCAGGGCGATGGCGGAGAGCGGCCAGGCCATTCCGCGCCAAGGGCTGCCGGTGCGCCAGAGGTATACGGAGACGGTGAGAGCCACGAACCCCACGGCCATGAAGAACAGGCTTTCCCGCTTCTCCCCCGCGAAGTAGTGGACGATCGCGGCGTGCATCTCGTTGGCCGTGCTCAATCTAGCTCCCGTCTCCCCCGGTCTCCCGGTGAGACCGCAGGGAGCGGGCGATCAGGCCGAGCCCGCCGAACAGGAGCACGAGCATGAGGAGGGTGTTGAACAGGCTCGTGTTGCGGAAGTAGATCTCCAGGTTGAGGAGGATCCCCGCGAGCACGATCACCGCCCCGCCGATCAGCAGGAGCCAGCCGAAAATCGAGCGGCCGTTGAAGAACAGGAGGGCGACGCCGAAGAGGAGCGGCACCAGCGACAGGCCGAAGGCGTTGTACCCCCAGAAGTGCCAGTAGCCGCTCGTCACCGTCACCTGCTGGGTCAGCAGGTAGCCACCCGCCACCGCCATGGCGAAGCCGATCAGGAACTCGCCGAGCCCTCCCGGCGTCCCCCCCGCACCGCGCAACCGTTGGTCTCCGCTCATGGCCGGCAGATGATATCCCAGCCGGTCCCCGGTTCAGCCCGCCGCCACCGGCGCGGCCCGCTCGGCCGGCACGAGGTCCAGGCGGCGCAGGCAGGAGAGGATGCGCTGGAAGCTCAGCTCGATATCGTGGTCGAGCCCCACGGAGAGCCGCACGAGGCCGTCGGAAAGCCCCATCCGCTCCCGCTCTTCCTTCGGAATCTCCGAGGAGGTGCTGTTGCCCGGCGAGCTGAACAGGGTCTTGAAGTAGCCCAGGCTGACGGCGAGGTAGCCCACCTTCTCCTCCTGCATCATGCCCATGAGCCGGCTGGCGGTCTCCTGGCTGCCGGTGTCGATGGCCAGCATGCCGCCGAAGCCGAAGCCGGGGTTCATCATCCGCTCCATCCGCTCGTGCTGGGGGTGGCTCCGGAGCCCGGGATAATAGATCTTGCAGCCGAGGTCTTCGAGCCGCTGGGCCACGTAGAGGGCGTTGCGGCTGTGCTGGCGCATGCGCACGTGGAGGCTGTGGAGGTTCTTGAGCAGGCCCGCCGCGCGAATGCTGTCGAGCACGGGTCCCAGCAGCATGGAGGTGCCCTGGTTGACGTCCGTGAGCTGGTGGATGAGGTCCGCGCTGCCGCAGATGCAGCCTGCCACGCAGTCGCTCGTGCCGTTGACGTACTTGGTGAGGCTGTGGACGACGACGTCCGCCCCTAGGCGCAGAGGGGACAGGATCATGGGGCTGAACGTGCCGTCGACCACGAGCTTGGCGCCACCCTCCCGCGCGAGGGCGCCGAGCGCCGGGAGGTCGGCCACGTCGAGCAGGGGGTTGCTGATCGACTCGCAGTAGAGGACGCGGGTGCGCTCCGTCATCGCCGCCCGGACCGCGTCCAGATCCTGGAAGTGGACGAAACGGACGTTGATTCCCAACTTCGGCAGCAGGTTCTTGAGCAAGGCGTAGGTGCCGCCGTAGACGGTGCGGCTGGCCACGATCTCGTCGCCCGCCGAGCAGAGCTGCAGCAGGGTGCAACTGATGGCCGCCATGCCGGAGGCCGTCACCTGGGCGGCCTCGGCGCCTTCCATGGCCGCCAGGGCACGGGCCAGGTACTTGTTGGTGGGGTTCCAGTGGCGCGAGTAGAGAAAGCAGCCCTCGATCTCGTGCTCGAAGAGCTCCTTCATGGTGTCGGGGCTCAGGAAGGTATAGGTGGACGAGTCGGTGATGGAAGGGTTCACGTCTCCGAACTCGCCGAAGACGAGGAAGTCCTGAATGCCGCGGGTGGGGTCGAACATGGCTTCTCCTTAGGTTGGGCCGCTCTAGGATAACGCCTGGCTCCCTGGGGGGGCACCACCCCACGGGGCGGCCGGACCTAGACCCGGCGCAGGATCAAGTGCCGGTACGGACCGGTGGCGGCCTCGTCGTGCTCCACGACGAAAGGCGCGCCGGAGCGGGCGAGGATCTCCCCCATGCGCCGGTTCGTGCTGGTGAAGACGAAGTCCAGCAGGGCGAGCCCGGCCCGCCGCAAGGCGCCGGGTTGGTCGGCGTCGGGCAGGAACTTGTCGAACACGGCGAGCCGCCCGCCGGGCCGGAGAACCCGCGCCGCCTCGCGAAGGGAGCGGGCGGGGTCGGGAATCACCTCCAGCACCATGTGCAGCAGGGCGGCGTCGAAAGCCCCGTCCGGCAGGTCGAGGGCCATGCCGTCCAGAACCCGGAATTCAATGCCCGGGCGGGCGTGGGCCTGGGCCTGCCGCAGCATGGCCGGGGTCAGGTCGGCCGCCAGCACCTGGACGTCCGCCGGAATAAAAGGCAGGTCCGCCCCCGTGCCGCAGCCGATGATCACCAGCCGCTCGCCGGCCCGAAGGCCCAGCAGATCCACGGAGCGCCGGCGCTCCGGGTGAAACTTCGTGACCCGGTCGTAGTGGGGAGCCCAGAGGGTATAGCGGAACCGATGCCAGGCGTTCGAAGGCATGGCAGGGTGACTCTAGATGATCCTGGACGGCTGAGGGAGGAAAAAAAGGGTGGGTAGAGGCGCCCCGGAGGGGGGACGCCTCTACCCGAGGGGAGGCGTTACGAGGATCCGGAGCCGGCCTTTGGTGACCCGCTCAAAACGGCATCCTCAGGTGTCCAAGGTCCTCGCGGAGCCCAAGCCCGGTGGAGGCGGGCTCGCGGGACGAATCGTCGAAGAACCGGCGCACCTGCATGGGGTCGGTGTGGGCCAGGCGGTGATAGAACCGCAGGGCCACCTCGACCTCGGTGCGCCAGAGGGAGCAGTGCCCGTCCGAAATCTCCTGCGCGCCCTGCTCTTCCACCGGCTGGGCGGAAGCCAGGAGCGTGCTGTGGCTGCACACGTGGCGGGCCCAGCAACCCTGGCAGGGGAGCTCGTCCCCGTCCGCACCGGCCTCGGCCGCCGGCGGGCTGCCGGTGAGGCTCGCCAGCCGCAGATCGAAGCTGTTGAGAACCGAGCGGGGATAGACGTCGGCCATGGGCATCAGGCCGCCGAAGCTGCCGCGCTCGCCGTAGGCCTGGTCCAGGGGCTCGCTGCGCATCAGGCGGTCGACGACCCGCGTCAGCGGCTTGTAGTCCACCGGCATGCGCTGGGCGGCGAGCGCACCGGCCATCTCGTCGCAGACGGCGAGAAGGTCGTTGCGCAGGTTCCGGGAGCGTCCCGGCTGCAGGCTCCAGGCTTCGTCGAGCACGGTCGCGTCCAAGTGCCGGACCCCGGCCTGCTTGGCCCATTGCCAGAAGTCGAGCAGGCGGCCGCGGCCGAGCGCACAATGCACGGTCAGCCGGTCGCCCACGCTGTCCAACAGCAGCCGCACGGCGGGCTCGGCGGCCCAGGGCTCAACGCCGCACGGGCTCGCGCCGTCCGAGTAGAAGCCCTCGGCGGGAGCCGGGAAGCCGCCGCAGAGCAGGCGCACCTGGAAGGCGTAGCCGGCGAGGAAGGCCGCCCGGGCCGGCGTCACCTCGCCGGCGGCGAGCGTCAGCTCCCAGGAGATCTCCTGCCCCAGGAGGCCGCCCAGGCGCGCGGACTCGACGGCGATCCGCTCCAGCAGGGCATTGCCCGGGAACGCGCCGTCCCAGCTCAGGTGGAGCTTCACCCGGCTGTTGCCGGTGTTCTGGTTGAAGGCGAAGGTGATGATCTCCAGGGCGGCTTCCTCACAAGCCTGGCCGATGCGCGCGTGGAGCGTGTCGTCGATCCGGTAGACGGTGCCCGGGTTCCACCAGCCCGCCGTATCGGCCGTATAAGAGACGGTGCCCCAGCCGATCCCGCCCTCCGCGGTGAGCAGATCCTCGTTGACGAGCCAGCCGAGCAGCGCCTCGTCGAGGTCGCCCGTCTCCAGGGCGGGCGCAACGTGGAACTGCAGCTCTTCCGGCACCTCCACCACCGCCGCGCGCTCCAGGTCGTAAATCAGGCTGCACGAGCCGTCCCCCTCGATCAGGGGGTGCAGGGCTCGAAGCCGGAGCGCACCGGGCATGGGCATGGGGGTGACGTAAAGCATGAATCGCCTTCCTTCCTCAGATGCGGGCGGTGGACTTCGGGAGTCTAGTCCGCCTCTACTAGTCTTGTTTCCGCTGGCGCCCTTTTCGTGACAAAAATCCCAAAATTTTTTTGAATTGCCCTTTTTTCAGGGGTTTACAGCAACGATCGCGGGAATGCTCAAGGAGAAATCGTCCAAAACGGGCGGCCGGAGGGCCGCCCCAAGGTCCCTTCAGCAGCAGCGCTACTGCGCGGGCGAGGCGGGCTTCAGCCAGCGGTCGAGCCAGCCGAGCACGGTCTGGTGCCACAGGATGCTGTTGGCGGGTTTGAGCACCCAGTGGTTCTCGTCGGGGAAGTACGAGGAGCTGGCTGGGGATCCCCCGCCGCTGGAGGGTGTTGAAGGCGCCGAGCCCCTGGTCCACCGGAATCCGGTAGTCGAGGCCGCCGTGGACCACCAGCATCGGGGTCTTCCAGCGGTCGACGAACAGCACCGGGTTGTGCTTCTCGTAGGTGGCCGCGCTCTGCCAGTACGGCCCGCCCTGCTCCCACTCCGGGAACCAGAGCTCCTCGGTGCCGTAGTACATCATCCGCTGGTCGAAGATGCCGTCGTGGTTGACCAGACACTTGAAGCCGTCGGGCCAGTTGCCGGCGATCCAGTTGACCATGAAGCCGCCGTAGGAGGCGCCGAGGGCACAGGCACGCTTACCGTCGATCCAGGGGTAGAGATCCAGCGCCTCCGCCAGCCCCTTCTGGAGGTCAACCAGGGGCTTGCCGCCCCAGTCCTGGCGGATGGCGTCCGTGAAGGCCTGGCCGTAGCCGGTCGAGCCGTGGAAGTCGATCTGCACCACGGCGTAGCCCGCCCCGGCGTAGGCCTGCGGGTTCCAGCGGTAGTGGAACTCGTTGCTGGAGGAGCCCTGGGGGCCACCGTGGATGATGAAGGCCAGACGGGTACTTCTGCCCCTGCCTGAAGCCGGCCGGCTTGGTGACCCAGCCGTAGACGGTGTCGTCGTTGGCGCCCTGGAAGGAGAACTGCTCGGACTCGCCCATGAGGACCGCCGCGACGCTTCTCCTGGTTGACCCGGGTGATCTGGGCGCAGCCCGGAGCCGTCGCGCCGCACGCGTGTACAGCTCGACGGGTGAGCGCAGGGTGTCGCGGCCGAAGACGAAGCGATCTCCCGGGGCCACCAGCTTCGCCTCGCGGACGTGCCCGTCGCCTACCACCTTCGTCACCTTGCCGGTCGCCACGTCGATGGCGAAGAGCGGCGTCTGGCCCACGTCGGAGGCGATGGTGTAGACCGTCTTGCCGTCCGGCGAGAAGATCGACGCCGTCCGACGAGCGGTCCCACTCCTCGGCCAGCACCCGCTCGCGCCCCGTGGCGACGTCGCGCAGCCGGATGCGGAAGCGGTCGGCCTCGAAGCCGGGACGCGACATGGCGAGGTAGGCCAGCGTCTTGCCGTCGGGCGAGAAGACCGGGCTGGGTGTCCCAGGCCGGGTTGGCGTCCGTCAGGTTGCGCGGCGGCTGCGAGCCGTCGACGGCGACCTGGTAGAGGTCGAAGTCCGTGGACCAGGGCTCCTCCCGGCCGCCGTCGCGGGCGGTGAAGACCACGGTCTTGCCGTCGGGCGAGAAGGCGAACTCCTCCGCGCCGCCGAACGGCCGCGAAGGAGCGTCGGCGTTCATGCCGCGGGAGAGGTCCACCGGATCGCCGACCAGCCGACCGGCATCACGAACAGATGATTGCGCCGGCCGTCCGACCAGGTGTCCCAGTGGCGGAAGAAGCCGCCGTCCCCCTGGTAGAGCCGCCCGGAGGCCTTGGACTTCTCCTTCTGGCCGAGCCTCTCCTGGGTGCAGGCGATCGTGGGGCAGTCCACGAACACCTCCAGGCTGAACGCCAGCCGCGAGCCGTCCGGCGAGACGGTCAGGTTGGCGACGTCGAGCGGCAGGTTCGTGACCTGGACCGCGTCGGCCCCGGAAGCCCCGGCAGTGGACACCTTCCAGACCTGGCTGGAGCCGGAGCGGGTCGACAGGAAGTAGAGGCTCCGGCCGTCCGGCGCCCAGCGCGGGTTGCTGTCCCCGGCCGGATCGCTCGTCATGCGGATCAGGCCGGAGCCATCGAGGTTCACCATCCAGATGTCGGTCCGGCCCCGGTTCGCCTCCAGGTCCGTGGTCCGGACGACGAAGGCGACCTTGTCCCCCTGGGGGGAAGGCTGGGGCTCCGAGATCCGGTCCATGGCGAGCAGATCCTGGACCGTGAACGGATGGGGCTCGGCGGCGGCGGCCGGCAGGGCCGGAAGGCCGAGGAAAGCAAGCGTGCAGACACTTGAGCATCAGAGGTTCTCCGATCGAAATCCTGGATCCAGACTAGGGAGACTCTACCAGAGCCCGAGAGAAGGCTCCTCGAGGCTTGCAGTGCCGTATACTGCAAGCGTGGTAAATCACACTGCAAGTCCTCCCGTCCTGGAACAGCTCCTGGGATCTCGGCTTCGCGCCAGGCTTCTGGGATGGCTGCTCTCTCATCCCGGTGAACGATACTTCGTCCGCCAGCTCGCGGGCCTCCTTCAGGAGGACTCCACGAATCTCAGGGCTCACCGGCACTTCCCGTCCCGCTCCAGCTCCAGCACGTAGTCGCGGACGCGCTCCGTATCGTCGGCCTCCGGGGCCAGCTTGGTGTAGCGCCGGAACTGGGCGCAGGCTTCGCGGAAGGCCTGGCGCTCGTAGAGCAGGAGGCCCAGCTCGCGGCGGGGACCGGGGCGTTCCGGGTCCAGCTCGATGGCCTTGCGGAAGGAGTCCTCGGCGCGGTCCCGGAGATCGCGTTGCTCCGCCGGGCTCTTCTCGGCGGCGGCCTGGGCGAGCCTCAGGCGGCCGCGGAGGAAGTGCCCTTCGGGATCCTCGGGCATCCAGGCACGGACCTTGTCGAGCTGGCTTTCGGCGAGCGCCAGCCGGCCCATCTCGATGTTGAGGCGGGCGTCGTCCCGCACCACGGGGCGGATGCGGCGGGTGAAGGTGTCCTCCCGTTCCAGCCGGGCGGTCTCGTCCACCGGCGCCGGGGCGGGATGCTGGGCGAGGTAGGCCTTGGTGTTCTGCACCCGCTCGCTCAGGCGGGGGTGGCTGCCGAAGAAGAACGCCTCGACCTTCTTGGGCTCGCCGTGGTCGTCCATGAGCGCCTGGTAGACCTTGGGCGCCTGCTGGAGGTCGTAGCCGGCGGTGCCCATCTTCCGGAAGCCGCCCTCGTCGGCTTCGATCTCCAGGCCGCGGCCGTAGCCGTTGACCGAGGCCAGGAAGGCGAGCTGGAGCCCCAGCCCGATCAGCAATTCGCCGAACACGTCGACGGCGGCGGCCTTCGCCCAGTCGCCATCGCTCAGGGCGTCCCCCTCGACGCCGGCCAGGACCACCGCGGCGGCCACGGCGGCGATGGAGAGCCCGACCTGCTTGTTGTGGGCGCTCCGCTGGTAGCGCAGCATGTGGCGGTTCTCGACGTGGGTCATCTCGTGGCCGAGCACGGTGGCCAGCTCGTCCTCGTTTTCCATGCGGGCAAGGAGGCCCGTATGGACGTAGATCGACCCGTGCGGGTAGGCGAAGGCGTTGAGCGTGGGGTCTTCGAGCACCCGCACCTTGTAGCGGATGGCCGGGTTGGCGGCCATCCCCTCGGGGTTGAGATGGGAGACCACCTGCTCGAGATAGGAATCCAGGAGCGGATCCTGGTAGAGCTTGGCCTTTTCCAGCAGCTTGGCCTCTTCCTCACGGGACTGATCCCAGAGAGCCTGTTCGTCGGCCAGGGGCTTGAACGAGCCGCCCTGGCTGGAGATCGGCGGCAGCTGGGTCGAGACGCAGGACGCGGTGAACAGCAGCAGGGTCGCCAAGGTAACCGCACGAAACGCCGGGGTGTGACGTGGATCGATCCGGCGGAAGTCAGCAGGGCGCATAGGGGCCTCCATGGGGCTTGAGCACTGAACGGAATACCTCTCCATTATAAGATGCCCATTCCTGATGGGCCGGCTCACCGCTCTCCGCCTCCGCACGCCGCGGCGAGGTCCCAGGCCCAGAGCAGCCGGTCCGCGTAGACCGGATCTCCCCATTCGCTCCGCAATCGGCGGGAGAGGGACGCCGCCGACTCCCGGAGTTGGCGCCGGAGCGGTTGGGCGACCTCGAATTCGGAGATCCTCCCGCCCGGTGCGATCCGGTCCTCCTCCCGGGCCACGTTGCGGTGGACGACCAGGTACCGGGCGCCGCTCCGGCAGAACGCCTGGGGATCAGGCGCCACGGCGTTCCGAAGGCCAAGCGGCGGCCGGAAGAGGATGCGCTGGGGGGTCGAGACGAGAACCCGGCCGCCGTGGATCTCCTGATAGACGTAGAACGTGCGGTTCGAATCCCAGACGAAGATCCAGGGAAATTCGAGGACCGTCTCTCCCTTCAGTCTCCGATAGAAGGCAGGAACCTCTCCAGCCGGCACCGTCCGGTAGGACCGGTAGAACCCCACGAAGTCGTTGTGGTGAAGGAAAGAGGTCCGGCGGGCGAACGAGTCCCCGAACGGCCCCAACAGGCCGAGGACCAGGACGACGACGCCCGCGCCCCACCGGAGGCTCCCCAGACTCACCGATGCCCACAGCAGAACGAAAGGAAGAACGGGCAGAAGATAGCGCCCGAGGATGACCGGGCTCGCCATCCCCACCGGGGAGAGGATCAGCAGGCCCACGACGTGCCCGCCCGCGACGGTGAGGGTGAAAAGAGCGAGCCGCCGGTCCTTGCGGATCATCAGAATCAAGCCTGCCACGACCGCCAGCCAGAAGAGCGCCGCGAGCCACCCCGAGGCCGTGCCCGCTTGGAGGCGAAGAATGTTGGGCAGGATCTCGCTCCAGGGAACGGCCTGTTTCACGCTTTTGCCTGCGATCACACCGAGCAGAGAGGCTCGCGCCGGCACCAGAAACAGTGCGAAGGCCGCCGTCAGGGACAATCCCAGAAGGGCCAGATCCCGAAGATCCCGTCCGAGGTTCTCCCGCCGGACCAAGGCGTCGCCCGCCGCGAACAGGAACGGCGCCGCCACGATCGGCCCCGCTCCCAGGTGGAACCAGACGGCCAGGGCCCCCAGGATCACATAGGCCCCACCAGCCCGCCACGACCGCGTCCGCCACCACGCCTCGAACGCCAGGACGGCGCCGAAGGAAAAGAGCACCATCGGCATGTACGACCGGGCGATGCGGCTGTAGAGGACGAGAGCCGGCGAGATCGCCAAGAGCCACCGGTAGACGGCCACCGTGCCCGGGCTCAACCGGTCCGAAAACGCGGCCGGGAGAACCAGCAGCGCTGCGATTCCACACAGCAGCACCGGCAGCCGGAGGACCATCTCGGTCACCGGCACGCCCCAGTCCATCAGCAGCTTGTAGACCGCCGTCAGCGGAATGCAGTTGTCGGTCTTCTGGTAGGTGACCAGGATCTGCCCGAGGGGCAGGTTGAGGGCCGCGCGGAGGGCGTGGACCTCGTCTCCCCCGAGGATCTGGCTCGGCAAGTTCCAGAGGCGGAGCGCCGCTCCAACCCCGAAAGGCAGAAGGACGCCGGCGGCGAAGAGCAGGGATCGCTGGCGGCTCACCGGGGAGATCAAGCGGTGAGGCTACTTCGGCCGCTCATCCGGAGGCAAGCCGTCTCCCCGGGAAGGCCGCCTGGATCTCTTCCCGCAGCACGCGGCGGAGAGTCGCCTCGAGGGCCTCCCGCCGGTCCTGAATATGGTCCCGCAAGGCTCGGTTGATGAGCGTCTGATAGTTGCCGCCGCCCGCGAGGTGGGTCTGCTCCCGAAACCAGTCGAGGATGTCGTCATCCAGGCGGATGGTGATCCGGGTCTTCCCCTGAGGAACCGGTTCCACGGGACCGCGCTTTCCTTGGCTGAAGTCGTACTCCTCTTTCATGTCTTTCATATTCGCAGGCCTCATAGATTTTTCTCTCGCGCGGAGTGGCCTTCCGGGCGGAGAAGATCCGAATCTTCAGGCGGCGCCAAGTGTAGGCCACCACGAGGATCTGCTCCGTGGCACTGGCGCCAATCGTGACGAACCGCCGCTCGTCCGCGTCTTCGTCTTCCACCGTAACGCAGCATTCATCGGCAAAGACCGTGGCCGCCTCGGCGAAGTCGATACCGTGTTTCCAGACATTCGCGGTGGCTTTGCTGGGATTCCACTCATACCCGTCGATTGTATGCACGCTCGTACACTCCGTCAAGGGGGTTACGGCAATACGGTTCCGCGGCGGCGAAACGCCGCGCCCCGGAATCCACAATCCTTCTCTGAAAACGGGTACGAGTCTATCCTACGAATTCAACTGCCAGACCGCGAAGTTGAGCATCGAAGCGAAGCTCACCCAGAGGACGTAGGGGACCATCAGCCACCCCGCGGGCCGCGAGACCCGGAAGAAGGCGAGCAGGGTGAGGAGGATGGCGATCCAGAGGCCCACGATCCCCGCCATCCCCAGGCCCGGCTGGTGGAGGCCGAAGAAGAGGCCGGACCAGGCCGCGTTCAGGGCGAGTTGGACGAGCCACAGCGTGAGCGCGTTCCGGCGGGCCGCCCACCCTCCCTGGCGCCACACCAACCAGGCCGCGACCGCCATGGCGAGGTAGAGCGCCGTCCAGACCGGGCCGAAGAGCCAGGAGGGCGGCGTCCAGGCAGGTTTCTCGATCTGGTAGTACCAGCCCCCCGCCGAGGTGGCGGGAGCCGTCCAGTACCCGCCGAGGCCGGCGGCGGCGAAACTGAGAAGGACGAAAATTCCGAGGCCCAGCCAAGCTCTCCTGCTCATCACACACCCTCCCCTTTCCTCGTATCGAGGTCACATCGAGATCGAGCCTTTGCGGAACTCCGTCTTGTCGAGGTGGGCGTTGATCAAAACCGGCGACCCGCCGCGGGCCAGCTTCAAGGCTTCCGCCAGCACCGCCCGGACGTCCTCTCCCCTCTCCAGCAGGAGCCCGCGGCCGCCGTACCCTTCGGCGACCTTGTGGTAGTCCGTCCTTGCGAGCACCGTGCCCACGTCGTCCTTCAAGACCTCGATCTGCTCGCGGGCGATCTGGGTCCAGCCGGCGTCGTTGCCCACCACCGCGATGACCGGAATGCCGTGGCGGGCGAAGGTGTCGAATTCGGCGAGGCTGTAGGCCACGGAGCCGTCGCCGTAGAGGATCCACACGTCCGCCTCCGGCCGGCAAAGCTTGGCTCCCAGGGCAAAGCCGGCGCCCACACCCAGGGTGCCGAAGACGCCGGGATCGAGCCAGGCGAGCGGCCCCCGGGGGCTCAGGGTGTAGGCCGCCGTGGCCACGAAGTCGCCGCCGTCGGCCACGATCACGCTCTCGGCGGCCAGGGCCTGGTCGATCTCCCGGCAGAGATGGATCGGGTTGATCCGCTCGCCCTGGACGCCTGCCTGCTGGTCGATCTCCTGTCTCGCGCTCCTGGTCACGAGCCCGCAAGGTCCCCAGCCAGTCCGCCCAGGGAGCCCCCTTGCCGGTCTCCGCCAGTGCCCGGAGGAGGAGCCCCGGATCGGCGTGAATGCCGAGGTCCGGCTTGCGGTTCATCGTCAGGTCGTGCTCGCTCCGGTTGACCGAAACGAGGAAGGCCTTGCGGCTGACGTGCCGCCCATAGTCGAGCCGGAAGTCGTTGGGAATGCCTGCCAGGAGGACGAGGTCCGCCTCGCGCAGCGCCTCCTTGCGCTTGTGTCGGAGCTGAAGCGGATGGCCGGAGCCGAGGAGGCCCCGGGCGCCGCCCGCCAGGTAGACCGGCGCGCCGGCCGACTCGATGGCCGCCGCCAGGCCCCACGCCTGCTCCCGGGTGGGCGACGACAGCAGTACCTGCCCGCCCAGCACCAGCACGGGGCGCTTCGCCTTGCGCAGCCGGGCCGCGAGCTTGCGCACGTCGCCCCGGTCGGGAGCCGGCGGCGGGATCGTCCGCGGCGGCGCCGGCACGTGCTTGTCCGCCCGGGCGAAGAGGTTCGAGGCGTGCCGGTTCAAGTAAAGGCGCATGCCGGCCCCGGCGAGCCCCCCGCCCTTGGAGCTGGCGCCGTACCACTGGCGCACCAGCTCCTCCCCGTAGAGGAGGTCGACCGGGCATTCCAGGAACACCGGGCCGGGCACGCCCGAGCGGGCGACGTCGAACGCCTTCTCGACCATCGGCACGAGGTCGCGCACGGCCTTGGCCGAACCGGCCCACTTGACGTGCGGCGCAAAGAGGGCCATCTGGTCGATGTCCTGGAGCGAGCCCCGCCCCTTGAGCAGGGTGGCGGCGGCGCCGCCCAGGAGCACCACGCCCGACTGGGCGAGCTGGGCGTTCTTGATGGCGGTGATGGTGTTGGTGACGCCCGGCCCGGCCGTGACCGCCGCCACGCCGGGCACGCCGGTCAGGCGGAAGACCGCGTCCGCGGCGAACACGGCGTCCACCTCGTGGCGCACGTCCACCACCCGGATGCCCAGAGCCTTCGCCCCCACCAGGATGGGCGAGATGTGCCCGCCACAGAGGGTGAAGAGAAACCGCACCCCCTGCTTTTCGAGAGCTTGCGCGATCCGGTCGCCGCCGTTCATCCCGAGTCTCCCAGCACGTGGTTCTCCAGCGTGAAACAGCGGAAAGTGCCGGTCATCACCGCCTCGTCCCCCCGCAGAACCTCGACCTGCACCCGGCTCTTGCGGCCGTCGGTCTCCTCAACTTCAGCCCGGGCCACCAGCCGCTCCCCCACCGTGACCGGCTTCAGGAACCGCGTCTCCGCGCTCCCCAGGACCACGTTGGGGTGGTTCACGGCCAGCATGGCGGCATAGTCGGCGAGGCCGAAGACGAACCCGCCGTGGACGAGCCCGCGGTCGTCCGCCGCCATCTCCGGCAGGGCCGTCCAGGCCACGGCGGCCGAGCCCTCCCCGATCTCGACCGGCTCGCCGCACAGGCGGCGGTCGATGCCGAGATGAGTCCGGGGGAGGGCGGTCATGGCCGTCGAAGTATATGCGCTCAGGTCTCGGCCACCGCCGGGGTCTCCGCCTTCGGTTTCTCGCCGCTCGAGCGCAGGCTCACCAGCTTGTTCAAGAGGTCGAACCAGAACGGTGCCCCCAGCGACAGGGCGACCGAGGTGATGATGAAGCCGAAGAAGTGGGCCATCAGCCAGTCCACGAAATTGTCTCCCCAGATGTAGGGCACCCGCGGCAGCTCCAGGGCGTCGAGCTGCGTCTGCAGAGTCTTCATGTCCCCCGCGACCTGGTCGAGAGAGCGGGCGGCGGGCTGAGATCCCTGGGCCGGTGGCTGGGTCGGCAACCCCGGAGGCGGATCGTTCACCGCCTTCTCCGCCGCCGCCACGGCCATGGCGCGGAGCGCCGGGTTCGCCCACAAGGTCTTGGCGACGAGGATGCTGTCGATCCCCACCACGAAGCTCACCAGGATGGCGATGACCAGGATGATCGTCTCCACCTTGCGCCGGTACCAGCCGGAGACCCTCTGCATCGAGGAGTCGAACCAGGTGGTGATGTTCTTCTTGAGCTTTTCGAGGTCGCCGCCCGCTTCGTCCACCAGGGCCATGAGCGCCCGCCCCACTTGCGGATTGACCTCGGCGATCTTCGCCACCCCCGCCTTCACCTCGGCGACCGTGGCCGGAAAGCCGCTCCCGTTCGCCTGCCCCAGGGAGTCGAGCACGGTGAGCACGAAGGTACGGCTCGGGATGTAGGAGGGGCGCCGCTTCCAGGGGAGCCGGTTTTTCTGCACCAGCCCTTTGACGAGCTGGTGGCTGAACACCTTCTGGGCAAAATCGTCCCCCAGAAGGTTGTCGAGGGCTCCCTTGAGCGTGGCCGCCCGCAGGGCCAGCAGCGAGGAGACCCCCTCGTTGATCGTCGAACAGATGAGGCTCAAGAGGGTGTACATCAACACCAGCCCGATGGCTACGTCCAGAACGTTTCCGAACATGTCGATCCTCCTTCCAGGGGAAGAGACGGCCCGGCCTTTATAGTTCCCAGTCAGTCGAGGAGAGCAGATGCATCCTAAAACGAAAACGGGCTGGCAAGGCGACACGGTAGGACTTGAGGACGACCTCCGCCGCTCCGTACGCGGCGAGGTGCGGTTCGACGCCGGCAGCCGCGCCCTCTACGCCACCGACGCCTCGAACTACCGCCAGGTGCCGATCGGCGTCGTGGTGCCGCTGCGACGAGGACGACGTCGTGGCGGCGGTGGCGGTCTGCCGGCGGCACGGCGCTCCGGTCGCTCGCAGCGCGGCGGCGGCACCAGCCTCGCGGGGCAGGCCTGCAACGTCGCCGTGGTGCTGGACGTCTCCCGCCACCTGACAGGGCATTCTGGAGATCGATCCCGCGAAGCGGCTCGCCCGCGTCGCGCCCGGCACGGTGCTCGACGACCTCCGTCGGCGAGGCGGGGCGGCACGGGCTCACCTTCGGCCCCGACCCCGCCACCCACGCCTGGTGCACGCTCGGCGGCATGATCGGCAACAACTCCTGCGGCGTCCACTCGGTGATCGCCGGCCGGACCTCGGACAACGTCGAGGAGCTGGAGATCCTGACCTACGACGGCCTGCGCCTGCGGGTCGGCCCGACGCCCGAGGGAGAGATCGACCGCATCGTCCGCTCCGGCGGCCGGCGGGGGGAGATCTACGCCGCCTGCGCGAGTCTGCGGGACCGCTACGCCCCCCTCATCCGCGAGCGCTTCCCCCGCATCCCGCGCCGCGTCTCCGGCTACAACCTCGACGAGCTGCTCCCCGAGAACGGCTTCCACGTGGCGCGCGCCCTCGTGGGCACCGAGGGGACCTGCGTCACCGTCCTCGAAGCCACCGTGCGCCTGGTGCCCGCGCCCAAGGCCCGCGTCCTCGTGGTCCTCGGCTACCCGGACGTCATCCACGCCGCCGAGCACGTCCCGGAGGTCCTGGCCGCCGGCCCCATCGGTCTCGAAGGAATGGACCGCTTCCTGGTGGACAACGAATTCACCCGCCGCTCCTACCGCGAGGCCCTCTCCCGCCTGCCGGAGGGCGGACGCCTGGCTGATGGTTGAATTCGGCGGTGAGTCTCCAGCAGAGGCGCGCGGATCGGCGCGCGGCGCTTCGTGGCCGGATCGCCGGCCCTGATCCTCGAAGACCCGCGCGAGCAGGCGAAGATCTGGCAGGTGCGCGAGGCCGCCGTCGGCGACGACCTCCCGCGATCCGCGGCTCGGCGACGGCTGGCCCGGCTGGGAAGACGCCGCCGTGGCTCCGGCGCGCCTCGCCGCCTACCTGCGCGATCTGAACGCGCCTCCTCGCCCGCTATCGGCTACGGCGCCGCCTTCTACGGACACTTCGGCGAAGGCTGCCTCCACGCCCGCATCAACTTCGACTTCACAACTCCGGAGGGTGTCCGCCGGTACCGCACCTTCATGGAAGAGGCGGCGGACCTCGTGGTCTCCCACGGCGGCTCGCTCTCGGGCGAGCACGGCGACGGCCAGGCGCGCGGCGAGCTTCTGCCGCGCATGTTCGGCGAGGAGCTGGTCGAGGCCTTCCGCGAATTCAAGGCGATCTGGGACCCGCGGAACCGCATGAACCCCGGCAAGATGGTCGATCCTCTTCCCCTCGACGTGGACCTGCGCCTCGCTACGCCTGGCCGAACCCGGAGACCGCCTTCCGCTATCCCGGAGACGACGGCAGCTTCGCCCGCGCCGCCGGCCGCTGCGTGGGGGTCGGCAAGTGCCGGCGTGAAGACGTGACGGAATCATGTGCCCGAGCTACAGGGTGACTCGGGACGAGAAGCACTCCACGCGCGGCCGCGCGCGCCTGCTCTTCGAGATGCTGGAGGGCGAGGTGATCCGGGACGGCTGGCGCAGCGACGAGGTCCGCGAAGCCCTCGACCTCTGCCTCGCCTGCAAGGGCTGCAGGACGGAGTGCCCCGCCGGGGTCGACATGGCCACCTACAAGGCCGAGTTCCTCCATCACCACTACCAGGGCCGTCCGCGCCCCCCGCTCGCCTACGCGGCGGGGCTGGTCGTACTGCTGGGCCCGGCTTGGCTCGGCCGTTCCAGGCGTGGCGAACCGTCTTGGGCGGACTCCTCAAGGGGATCGCCGGGGTCCATCCAGACCGCCACCTCCCGCCCCTCGCCCCGCAAACCTTCCGTCAAGCATTCCCCCTCTCCCGGGGAGGGAGGCCAGGGAGGGGGCGGGAGAGGGGGCCAGCGGGTGAGGGTCCGGTCCTCCTCTGGCCCGACACCTTCACCAACCACTTCCAGCCGGAGATCGCCCACGCCGCCGTCGCGGTCCTCGAAGCCGCGGGGCACCGCGTCTCGATCCCCGGCGGGTCCTCTGCTGCGGCCGCCCGCTCTACGACTTCGGCATGCTCGACCTCGCCCGCCGCCAGCTCCGGCAGATCCTCGACCGTCCTGCCGGCCGGAGATCGAGGCCGGCGTCCCCGCTCGTCGGCCTGGAGCCGAGCTGCGTCGCCGTGTTCCGCGACGAGCTGCGTCAACCTCTTCCCCGAGGACGATCTCGCACGACGCCTCTGCCGCCCAGACGTTCACCCTCGCCGAATTCCTGGCCCGGGAAGGCTGGGAGCCTCCCCGCCAGGAGGGCCGCGCGATCGTCCACGGTCATTGCCATCACCATTCCGTGATGGGGATGGCGGCGGACCGGACGATCCTGGAGAGGACGGGGCTGGACGTCGAAATCCTCGACTCCGGCTGCTGCGGCATGGCCGGAGCCTTCGGCTTCGAGCGGGACCACTACGACGGTCTCGATCGCCTGCGGGGAGCGGGTCCTGCTCCCACGGGTCCGCGAGGCGGGTCCGGAGACCCTGGTCCTCGCGGACGGCTTCAGTTGCCGCGAGCAGATCGCCCAGGTCACGGGGCGGCGGGCGCGCCACCTGGCGGAAGCTTTGGCGGACGCCCTCCCCTGATCCGCGATACAAGGAGAGCTGCCAAGAGCACCTGGAGCCATCTCATCGCCGCTCCGCCGGGAAAGTAGAGGCAGTATGGCACGGTTGAATGTAAGATGACCTCCGAAGACCACCACTCCACAGCCCGTACGGAGGTTTTGAAAATGGCTTCACGGAAGTTGGCCTTGGCGATCGTGGCGGCGGGGGTGGGGATGTTGTTCGGGTCCCTCGCGGGAACCGCCCAGGACTCGGGCCTGCCGCCGGAGACCCTCGCGCAGTCCACTCCGGTCTTCGCCTTCCAGAGCCAGGGGAGCACCCGTCCGGGCCTGGTCTTCGTCCGCAGCGGCAATACTCAGGAGCACGACCCGCGCGTCTTCCTTTCCTCGCGCGACGGCTGGCGGCTGGTCCAGCTCCCCGAGGACGTCCACAACTCGACCTGGGTCTACGCGGGCCGGGCCGCCTCGGGCACCGACGTCTGGGGGATCACCCAGACCGGCGGCGCCGGCACGGGTTTGAGCCTCGTTTGGAGCGGCAACTCCGGCCGGGCCTGGCGCGTCCGCGGCTTCCTCCAGAAGGTCTCCCCCTCGGCCGTCATCGACCTGTTCACCTTGAACGAGGAGCGCGGCACGCTCATCCTCCGCCTCGACGAGGACCCCCGCCCCAACGCCCCCCGGCTCGGCTACTACCTCTACATCACCAAGAACGGCGGCCGGAACTGGTCCGAGGCCATCTACTCCCAGGGCAAGCCCCTCCCGCCGCCCGATCTTTTGGCGCGCCCCGACCGCATCTTCGACACCAAAGAACCCTTGGACGTCGCCGGCTGGCAGCGCCTCCTCGCCGAGCTTCAGCCGCCCGGCTAGGGCTTGGGTAGCAGCTTCTACGGAAGCGGCTGGCCGGGCACCAGCTCCCGCAGAAAGTCCTCACACGGCAGGCAGCGGATGCCGTCGATCTCCAGGGTTTCCTGGCCACGGTACAGGAGGCGGCACGTCACCTCGGGATAATCCTCCCGAAACGCTTTGAGGCCCTTGAGATCCGCGGCCCGTACCGTGGCGGCGTGCTTGACCTCGAGGGCCCAGAAGCCGTCGCGGCCGTAGAGCACGAGGTCCACCTCGTTGCCGGCCTTGGTCCGCCAGAAGCTCAGGGCGAGATCCGCCTCCGAATATTCGATCCAGGCCCGCAGGTGTTGGGCGACCAGCCCTTCGAGGGCGGCCCCGGCGATCTCCTCGGGACGGTCCAGGGGTCCCGCGGGCCGCATGGCGACGAAGACTCCGGCGTCGAACCAGAAGAACTTGGGGTGCGTGGTCAGGTTGCGCTGCGCGCGCTTGGTGAAGACCGGAATGCGGAAGGCCAGGAGGAGGTCTTCCAGGATCTCCAGGTAGCCTTCCACCGTCTTGCGGCTCACCTGGCACTCCCGGGCCACCTCCGAGACGTTGAGCACCGCGGCATGGGAAAAGCTGACGGCCTCCAGGAAGCGGGCGAAACTGTCGAAGCGCCGGACGAGCCCCTCCATCTGGACCTCCTCCCGCAAGTAGAGGCCGACGTAGGCTTTCAGGACTTCCCGGGGGTCCGCCGCGCTCCATACCAGGGGCACCAGCCCCTGAGTGAGCGCCGCCTCCAGCCGAAACCGGTCCCCCAGCTCCGCCGCCATGAAAGGGTGGAGGGATTTGAGGAGCGCCCGGCCGGCCAGCAGGTCCACACCCTCGCGCCGGAGCTTCCGTGCGCTGGAGCCGGTGAGCACGAACTGGTGCCCCGGCACCGTCTCGATCAGGTCATGCACCACGTCCAGAAGAACGGGTGCCTTCTGCACCTCATCGATCACCACCACCCGTTTGTCCGGATTGCCCGTGACGGCCTCCCGCAGCCGCTCGGGCCGCGCCGCGTAGAGCCGGTGGACGTCGGGAGCCAGAAGATCGATCCACAGAGCCTCCGGATACGCCTCCCGGAGCCACGTCGACTTGCCCGTGCCGCGAGGGCCAAAGAGGAAGTAGTGGGACCGGGGATCGCGGAAGAATCGGAGGACTTTCGCCATTTTTGCTTCGTTTCTGGCGGTAGCGCCGCCAGATTGTAGGGCACGCGGGTCTACAACTGCAATCGATAAAGGGGCGGCCCCCACGCGTGCGGGCCGCCCCGACAGGAACAATCTCGGTGAGACTACGCGGACGGGGGCTTCAGTGACGCCTCCGCCGGCGGAGGCGTCTCAACCGCCTTTCTCCGGATCACCCGCGGGCGGGGCTTGATGCCGAACTTGATGAGATCCTCGCTGGTGTAGCCGAACGACCCGCGCAGGTGGGCTTCCACCCGGCGGCGCACGATTTCACCCTGCCGCTCGGCATCCCTCCGGCGGTGGACGAGGTCCCGGAAGCGGGAGCGTGCGGCCTCCTGCTCGTTGTCGAGCGAACGCACCCCCTCCAGCAACGACTGCAGCTCCACCAGCAAAGGCTGGATGTGCGGCATCTCCGTCAGGAGCGGCTGGAGACTCTCGTTCAGGAGGTCCCAGCTACGGACTCGGATCGATGAAACTTTGGCTCTGGCCATGACAACTTCCTCTCTTTCTTTGAAACGTCCTACGTACAATTCACTGCTTTTCGGTTCGGGCGGAGCACGCCTCCACCCGAATCTCGTCTCGTGTCACCGGTGACGGTCTAGAAGATAGCATGAGTCGCATCGAGAGTGCAATAGGTGTCCACAAAAAAATTCTTGCTTCCTCCCGATCCCCTTGGAGAGAAGCCTCATCCCAAGGGGGCGGCGGATTTCTGCTGGATCTCGACCGCGACCCAATGGGTCCGCGGTTTTTCTACCGGGTCGCGGTCGTGCTCCAATGGGTCCGCGGATGTTCCTACTGGGTACGGGACTTTTTCTACCAGGAAAAGGCGAGACCCATTGGGTCCGCCATTCTTTCCAGTGGGTCGGGGAGCGGATCCAATGGGTCCGCGGCCTTTCCTGGTGGATCCGCGACGGGACGCATCAAAGATGCGGACGGGGTACAGCCTCTATCCTACGGCGTGTACTGCTTGCCGCCAATCTCCGGGCCGTCGTAGAATAGCGTCATGGAGAGCACCGCGAAGAAAGAAGCAGAACGCATCATCGGCAAGCTGAGAGTGGCCATCCGCCTCCTCGGCCACACCAACCGGGAGATCGAGCGGCGGCTGGCGTACACCCCGAGCTACCTCACCCGCCTCTTCAGCGGCCAGATCGAGCTGCGGTTCGAGCACATCGTGGACATCGCCCGCGCGATGGGGTTGACGGCGGACGAGTTCTTCGCCTTCGCCTATCCCGCGCGCAACGACCCGCCCAGCGAGACCGCCGGGCAGCTCACGGACCTGCTCGAGGAGCTCAAGCCCTCTCCCCGCCCCCCCCAGGCACAGCCCGCGCTTTCAGAGGATCTCACCGACGAGAGGCTGAACCGGAAGATCCAGACGATGCTCGAGAGGCACCTCGCTACCGTGGCCGACCAGATGAACAGGGAAAAGGCCAAGCCCCCGAGGAAGCGGAAGCCCTGAGGCCACCAGGGTGCACACCCTGTCCACGGGGCTCGTGCTCATCGGCTCAATTCAGCCCCCGCAGTGCCTTCTGCCCCTGCCGCGCGGAGTCGATGGAATGGCCGAGAATTCGCGCGGCTTCCTGGGGAGCGTGGAAGCCCATGGAGTTCTCGGCTTCGATGAAGTCGAGGAAGAACTGGGCCTTTCGCTGGAAGTCCCGGGCCGGGGCGAGCTCGGCGTCCGTGGCCCCGGCTTCCCGCGCGGCCTCGAGATCGTCGATCAGGTCGATCAGCGCGTTCATGGCGAGGTTGCGAAGCTCGTAGGTGCGGTTCTGGATGGTCTCCACCCGCGCCTTCAGCTCCTCCTCCGGCCAGCGGTGGCAGGTCTGGCAGGCGTTGGCAACGTTGAGCAGCGGGCTCCGCACGTGGTGATCGCTGATCTTCTGGGCTCCCACGCGGACGTAGGGCATGTGGCAGTCGGCGCAGGCCACGCCGGAGCGGGAGTGAATCCCCTGGTTCCACATCTCGAATTCCGGATGCTGCGCCTTGAGCACCGGCGCGCCCGTCTCCGCGTGATCCCAGTCCTTGAAGCCCACGGTGTCGTAATAGGCCAGGATGTCGTCCACCTTCAACCCGTTGGCCCAAGGGTAGACCAGCCTCTTCTCCGGACCCTTGAAGTAGTACTCCACGTGACACTGTCCGCACACGTACGACCGCATCTCCTGGCGGGTCGCCATGGTGTTCACGTCATAGCTCTCGACGCCCTGGGAGGCCTTGAGGGCGCGGATGCCTTCGAGGAATCCGGGCCGGGTCACCCGCAGCTGCATGGTGGAAGGATCGTGGCAGTCGATGCAGCCGACGGGATGCTTCACCAGCTTGCGGGCGTCGGCATAGTGCATCTGGTTGACCTTCTCGAAGCCCTTGATCAGGTCGCCGCCCCCCAGTTTCTTATAGGTCACGTACACCGAGGCATGGCAGTGGAGGCACGTGCCGGGCTGCACCTTCACGCGCTGGCGCTCGGTGTAGGTCTGGTCGTCCAGCATGTAGGCGTGGCCGCGCTCTTCGCGGAAGTCCGTGGCGAAGGCATAGCCGGCCCACATCCTTTTCAAACGCGGGTCCTCCTCCAGGCGCGACTCGGCCACCACGGACCGGGGATCCACCGCGGAGGGAGTCCGCGGCACGGCCTCGCTGCCGCCGTAGCGCGTGCGCACCTGGTCGACCGTCCGGCGGTAGGCGTCGTACTGGAGCGGGAAGTTCTTCCCCCAGATTGCGGGGTCTTCGGTCTCGTCGGTGACCTCCACGACCCGGAAGTACGGCTCGCGGGCCTCCTGCTTGCGCTCGAAAATGTTGACCAGCAGGGCCGTCATCCCAGCCGCCGCCAGAGCCGCCGCGGCGGCCGTCACCAGCAGGAGCCGCAGGGTCCGTCCCTTCCCGGGGGGTTTGGTTTCCATCAGCCGTCCCTCTTCAGAAATGTCCGACGTCCGAATGGCACCGGATACAGCTCATCGCCTGTCCGGGCCGGTGGGGTCCCTCGATGGCCTCTGTCAGCTCGCCGTGGCACCGCCGGCAGTTCGCCTCGGTGATGCGGCGGCTCTTGGCCTTGATCTGGATCGGCTCGTGGAAATCGCCCGTGGTGAAGCCATACGAATGCCAGAAGCCGTTCTCGGCCTTGACCGCGTATTTGGGGAGCAGCGAGTGCGGTGTGTGGCAGTCGTTGCAGACCGCGGCCGCGCGGTGGGGAGATTTGAGCCAGCCGCTGTACTGCGACTCCATGATGTGGCAGTTCGCGCACGCCGCCGGATCGTTCGTCAAATACGAGCCGCCCTTGGCGTAGACGAAGGTATACCCTCCGATGCCGAAAGCGGCGCCGACCACGGCGCCGAGCAGGATCACGAAGGCGGTCCCCTTGAACAATTCCCCGTCCTCTCGCGGTGCGATGAAAGATCCAGGCGCATCCTATAGGGACTCCGGCCGGAAGGGAACGGTCCCGCCGTGACGGAAAGGCTCTCCGCAGCGGTGGCGGTCATCGTGCTCTGAGGTGAGCCTGTAGACCTTGTCACCCAGGTGCAGGTGGGGAACCCTCATCCCGCCGTTGAAGCGCGGATGCCGCCGTCCGGCGTAAAGGCGAATTCTCCGCGCCCCATCCGGCAGCGTTCCAAGGGTTGGTAGCCCTGGCGCAGAATCACCGCGATTTTACCGTCGATCAGACTGAAGAAGTGGGGATCGTCGCCCAGATAAAAGTCGACGTAGAGATTGCCGACCGCGCCGTAGATCTCGTCCAGGGCCTCGGCATGGGCGACCTCCCAGGGAGCGGAGAGATCCGGGCTGAGATAGATCTGCCGGAGGCCCCCGGAGTCGAGGCCTGAAGGGGCCTGCCGTGGCAGGCCCCGGGCTCAGGGGGTCAGCGGCAGCTCGTGCAGTCGGGGCACCAGGTGCAGCCCGTCGAGCAGTTCGACGTGCCGCGGGAGGCGCACCGGCCGGTGGAGGTGTAGTAGGCGCAGTCCTGGGTGTCGTTGGCCTTGTTCGGATCGTTCCCGCCGTGGAGGTCGCAGGTGGAGAGGTTGCCGTCCCAGGTGCTGCAGGCGAAGGTCTCGTCGCTCGCGCCGCAGGCTGACGAGATGCCGGCCTGGCAGTTGGACGTGCCGCGGGGGCGGCACTTGCTGGTGGTCGTGTAATAGGCGCAGTCCTGGGTGTCGTTGGCCTTGTTCGCGTCGTTGCTCCCGTGGGCGTTGCAGGCGTTGAGGTCCATGTCCCAGGTGGAGCAGGCGTTGCCCTCTTCGTTGCAGGCCGGGCAGGCGGTGGAGGCGCCGCCGACGGTGCCGCCGATCTTGCCGACCACCGAGCTGGTGCCCCAGGCGCCGATGCCGGAGCGGCCGGGGGCGACGTTGGCCCAGCACGACCAGTTCCAATCGTTGAAGAACTCCATGTGGATGTGGCAGCTCCCCCAGCAGCCGCTCGTCGTGCTGCCGCTGAAGGTGGTGCCGATCTGGACGTTCATGGGATCGGCGATGTTGCCGCCACTCGGATAGTTGAGGTTCGCGAGGTGGGCGTAGAGCACCCAGCCGAGGTAGTGCTCCGTGCCTTTGTAGGTGGCATAGATCAGGAACTGCTGGGAGTAGCCGCCTTCCGAGTAGACGCCCGAAGCGCAGGCCATGCCCGGAGCCTGGGCCACGGCGCGCACCTTGTCGGGCACCATGCCCCCGGGCATCATGCCGGGAGAGATCTTGAGGTAGACGGGCTGGTTGCAGGTCTGGGAGTACCCGACGTCGGTCGTGAAGTTGTCTACCCAGATGTCGCAGGCCCAGTCACCGCCCCAGGGTTTCCAGTGGGTGGGTGCGCACCACGTGGCCGACGCGTGGTTTTCAGCCGTCACGCCGAAAGGATTGCGGACGTCCGCCGTGAGCAGATTGGGGTTGCGGCTCTGCGCCAGCGCAAAGTGGGCGCAACAAAGGATGGCGACGGCATAACAGACGAAACTCCTCTTCATGACACACTTCCTCCATGGCGGGCACGGCCCGCGGTAAGTTGGCGGGAAAAGGCAAGCCTCCGGCCAGGCGTTCGCCAGAACGCCGTCGGCTCCCCGGGCGGTCCGGAATTTCACGGCCGGCCAGCCTTTGGCCATTCCCTATAGAGGTGGTGCCTGGGCAGGAAAATAGGGGACAGGAACTTACGAAACTTCCCCAGAGGACTTCAGGGGGCGTTAAATCTCCGGAAGCGGTAAAAGCGCGGCGGGTCTCTTCCCTTCAGGTGCTCACGGCGGGAGGCAGTTTCCCTGCAACCGCTTTTCGGTTATCATACCGGCTCACGTTTTCGCAGAACGGCCCACTCCATGACCTCTGAGGAGTCTCTCGTGAACCACAGACGCTCCAACCGTCCGAACCGGCACCTCTATTTCCCGGCCTTGGTCGCAGGGCTCCTCATCGCAGGAGCCGCTTTCGCGAGCGAGAAGCCGGGGCACTCTGGCAACCAAGGACGCGCCTTCGACGCTCGCATCGAGCTGAGCGAAGGCCTCCTCCCCAACCCCAGTGCGGCGCAACGGGCCGCCCAGGAGCGCTTCGGCAAGAGCGTCACCGAGCTCGCCGTCAGCTTCGACGCCGCCACCGGCGCCGCGCGCACGGTCTCGAGCCACGTCGGCTACCTGAGCGGGCCGTCCCAGTCGACGCAGTCCCCTCTCGAGGTCGGCATGGCCTTCGCGAGCCAGAACCGCGACCTGCTCGGGCTCACCGAGGACGATCTGGCCGGCTACGAGATCACCGACGACGTCTACTCCCAGCCCACCGGTGCGACCCACCTCTACCTGCGGCAGGTCTATGCCGGGCTGCCGGTCTACAACGGCCAACTCCACTTCAACGTCAACCGCGACGGCCGGCTGATCAGCGTCAACAACGCTTTCCTGCCGAACCTCAAGGGCGCGGTCAACACGCTGACGCCCACGCTCGACGCCGCCTCGGCGGTGTTCGCCGCCACCCGCTCGATCGGCATCGACGCCGCCGCGCCGCGGGTGACGTCGGCCCCTCAGGGTGCCAACCAGCGCACCCGGATGGACGGCACGGGCATTTCCCGCCAGTCGATCGAGGCCAAGCTGATGTGGCTGCCGATCCGCGCCGGTGAGGCGCGGCTGGTGTGGAACTTCCAGATCGAGACGCTCGACGGCGAGAACTGGTTCGACTTCACCATCGACGCCGCCTCCGGGAAGGTGTGGACGCGCTTCGACTGGATCGCGGACGCTTCCTACCGCGTCTACCCCATCCCCGTCGAGAGCCCCAACCACACGACTCCGTTGCCGCCGGCCGACGGCCGGACGCTGGTCGCCGATCCCCAGGACACCATGGCCTCGCCCTTCGGCTGGCATGACACCAACGGCGCCGCCGGGGCCGAGTTCACCATCCACCGCGGCAACAACACCCATAGCTGGGAAGACAGCGACGGCAACGACACGCCTCCCACGGCGGGCCTCGAGCCCGATTGCGGCGCGGGCCTGCTGTGCGACTTCCCCGTCAATCTGGCCGGGGCGCCCAGCACCTACCGGCCGGCCGCGGTGACCAACCTCTTCTACTGGAACAACCTCATCCACGACGTGCTCTGGCACTACGGCTTCGACGAGCCGGGCGGCAACTTCCAGGTCAACAACTACGGCCGCGGCGGCATGGGCAACGACGATGTCCAGTCCCTCGCGCAGGCGGCCGGCAACTGCAACGCCAACTTCGGCACGCCGCCGGACGGGCAGCGCCCGCGCATGCGGATGTTCACCTGCAACGGCGCGACGCCCTCCCAAGACGGCGACTTCGACCACGGCGTGATCACCCACGAGTTCGGCCACGGCGTCTCCAACCGCCTCGTCGGCGGCCCGGCGAACGTCAGTTGCTTGCAGAACACCCAGCAGCCCGGTGAAGGCTGGAGCGACCTGTTCGGTCTGATCCTCACCGCGCTGCCGACCGACACCGGCCCGATGCCGCGCGGCGTGGGCACCTATCTCCTGGGCCAGCCGACGACCGGCCCGGGCGTCCGCACACAGCGCTACAGCACCGACCCGGCCGTCAATACCTGGACCTACACGAACATCGCCGGCATGGCGGTCCCCCACGGCGTGGGCTCGGTTTGGGCGCAGGGGGTCTGGGAGGTCTACCATGCCCTGGTCTCCGAGCATGGCTTCGACGCCAATATCTACAACTCCGCCGGCAACGCCGGCAACCAGCGCGCCCTCCTGTACGTCACCGAGGGCCTGAAGGACACGGTCTGCAGCCCGAGCTTCCTCGACACCAGAAACGGCATCATCCAGGCCGCCATGGACAACCATGGTGGTGAGGACGTCTGCCTGATCTGGCGGGCTTTCGCGGCCTTCGGCCTGGGCGTCAACGCCACGACCGTCGGCCCCAACTCGCAGACCGCGACCAACGGCTTCAACATCCCGGTGAGCTGCGACTTCCTCGGTACTCCCCAGGACACCGTCAACATCTGCGCCGGCCAGCCGGCCAATTACACGATCACCCTGGGCTCCGCCTTCACGCCGCCGGTGACGCTCTCGGCCACCGTCCCCTCGCCGAGCACGGTCGCCTTCAGCCCGAATCCGGTCGTCACGGTGCCCGGCAGCAGCGCGATGACGGTCAGCAACACTGCAGGTGTCGCGGCCGGCAGCTACATGATCACGGTCAGCGCCACGGACGCGGTGCCGCAGACCGTAATGCTTCCCGTCAACCTGAACGTGTTCGTGGGCAACCCGGCCGTGCCGACGCTGACGGCTCCGGCCGACGGCTCGACCGGATCGCCGCTGCGGCCGACCCTGACTTGGTCCGCCGCCACCGGCGCGGCCAGCTACACGGTCGACGTCGCCACGGACCCCGCGTTCTCGAGCATCGTCTACACGATGAGCGGCATCACGGGCACGAGCCACCAGGTGGCCTCGAACCTGGCCGCCAACACCCTCTATTACTGGCGGGTGACTCCGACCAACCCCTGCGGCACGGGCTCGGCTTCGGCCACCTTCACGTTCACCACGGTGAACCTGATCTGCTCGTCGCCCGCCCTGGCCATTCCGGACGCCACCCCGGCCGGCGTGACCAACGACATGGTGGTCGCGACCGCCGGCACGTTGACCGATCTCGACGTGACCCTCAAGACCACCCACACCTGGGTGGGCGATCTGATCTTCCGGCTGACCAACGTCACGACCGCGACCACGGTCACCTTCTTCGACCGGCCCGGCGCACCCGCCAGCACCAACGGCTGCTCCGGCAATGACATCGACGCCACCTTGAGCGACGAGGGTGCGACGCCGGTCGAGGGAGTGTGCGCCGGCTCGGTGCCGACGATCGCGGGCACGTTCAGCCCGAACAACCCGCTCAGCGCCTTCGACGGACAGAACCTGGCGGGGACGTGGCGGATCACGGTGTCGGACAACGCCGGCGCCGACCTCGGCACGTTGACCGAGTGGTGCCTGGCACCTACCACCAGCCTGCCCGCCGCGATCTTCAGCGACGGCTTCGAGTCGGGGAACACCAGCGTCTGGTCGGGTGCTGCTCTCCTGCCCTGATCCCGAGCTGATCCCCTGAACGATCGGCGCCCCGGTGCTCACGCACCGGGGCGTTTTCATTTTTGCGGTTTGAAGCAGCCCGTACGGGCTTCGGGACTCCCCTCCCCTCGTAGTAGGCTATGCGCTCGATCGGCTGACCGGAGCGCGCCTTGACCACGGATACCCCGCAGAAGACTGTCGAATCTTCCATGGATTACACCCAGCTTCACCGGGATCTGGTGAAGGCTGTAGGCCGCGTCTGCCCGCGTTGGATGGCCGACCGGGCGGACGACCTCGTCCAGGTGGCCCTGATGCGGGTGATGGAGGTGCAGAGAAAAAAGGAAGGGACGGCCGAGCTCAGCGCCTTCTATCTGAAGAAGGTGGCCTACAGCGCCCTGATCGACGAGATCCGGCGGCTGCGCCGGCGCCAGGAGGTTTCGCTGGAGGGGACGGCGGGCGACGAGGAGGAGGCGGTCTCCTACGATCCGGCCGCTCCCGGCCCGGACCCGGAGCGCGCCTCGGCCGGGCGCCAGGCGGGCCGGGCCATCCGCGACTGCCTGGGCCGCATGGTGGCACCCCGCCGCCACGCCGTCACCCTGAACCTCCAGGGGCACAGCGTGCCGGAGATCGGCAGGCTCCTGGGCTGGACCGCGAAGAAGGCGGAGAACCTGGTCTACCGGGGGATGTCCGACCTGCGCGGCTGCCTGGGCGAGAAGGGAATCCAGCACTGACAATACGCCCGGCTGGCTCGGATGTTTCACACAGTGAGGGGAATCGGGGGCCCGCGACGTTTCTCTCCCTACGGAGGCCCCAGCGCGGGGACAATCCCTTGATTTACTGTGTTGAGCAGAATGGAAGAGAGGTGCAACGATGAGCCAGGATACCCAGGAGCTTGAGCGGCTACGCGCGGCGTTCGCTTTTCCGGACGCTGCCCCGAACCCTGCAACCTGCCCGGCCCCCGAGGCGATCTGGAACGCCGTGCGGGGCGAGCTTCCTCCCCGGGAGCTGAGGGAGGTCGTGGAGCATACCGCCGCCTGCGCGGCCTGCGCCGAAGACTGGCGCCTGGCCGTCGAGGTCGAGAAGCAGTCGACCGCCACGCGGACCGAGGCTCCGGCACCGGTTGCCGGCAACGTGATCCGGGGGCGCTTCGGCCCGTGGCGAACCTGGACGGCGGCCGCCGCGCTGGCCGCCGGGCTGCTGATTGCCGTGGGCGTCTACCGCACGGGCGGCTTCGCGCCCCAGGAACCCACGTACCGCGAGGCTCCGGGCGCCGCCGTCCATTCCCTGCTGGCCGAGGGCCAGGCCCTGCCGCGGCAAGGCGCCGTGCTGCGCTGGTCGCCCCTGGCGGGCGCCGCCTCCTATGACGTGCGGATCAGCACGGACGACCTGACCCTGGTCGACACGGCACAGGGCCAGACGGGGACGGAGTACCGCATCCCGGAAAGCGCCCTCGCGGCGCTCCCCGCGGGCACCAAGCTGCTCTGGCAGGTGGAAGCCGTCTTCTCCGACGGCACCCACCAGAGCTCGCCGACGTTCACCAACCCGCTCCGGTAAGACCACGACCTACCGCGCCTCACCGCGCCTCTCACCGTCCCTCCTCTCCCCGGCTGCCACTGCTGCCACGCCGGAGAGACGAGGGACGCTCTTTTGTCTGGAAACATTTTAGGGCTCCGAACGTTCTAAGGACGAAGTGAGGGGATCGAGACCGTCCGTTCGTTCCTATCACCAGCCCAATGAACTGTCGATTCGATCAATAAGGAGATTCTCATGAGCGACGAGCACACCCCCGTGGTAACCCAATCAGCCCAGGATCCGGATCAGGGTGGCGATGACGGCGGTTGCTGCCGGGCCCCGGGCGATCCCGATGGCGGGCCCGACACCTAGGATGATCTCCGGATCTCACGGAAATCCCTCTTACATAGACGGGCGGCTCCCGAGCCGCCCGTCGCCGTCTTTGCAGTACACTCCTCAAAAATGACTTCGGCGCTCCTCGCGGCTCTCCTCCTCGCTGTTTCCGTACCCTCAGCCCCCACGCCGGCTCTGAGCTTCGCCGCTTGCGAATCCCGATTCGTTCTTCAGCCCAACCTGGAAGACTCTACGAAGTGCTTTTACGAATTCAGCAAAAAAACTGATCAGAAAGCCGAAGCCACGAGGCGGCTGCGCGCTTTGCTCGCGAGCCATCCCGGCCACCCCTGGGTGTTGTTGTATCTGGGGCATCTCGACACGGACCATTCCGAGGCACTGTACAAGGCGGCAGCCCGAGGCTTCGCGTCCCGCCGCGATGCCCGGGGAGAGTTCCTCGCGCACTCCAATCTTCAGCGTATTTTTTCCAGCGCTGGAAGAATGGAAGAGGCGGGAGACCAGGCCGCTCAAGCCCTTCGGGTAGCCGAGGCGTCCGGAGATGCCAAGCTGATCGCCCACGGACGCGTCGTTCAGGCCCGGCATCTCTGGACCGTCGGCGAGGATCTGGAGCGGGCCTACTTCCTGCTGCGCAGCGCCGAGCCCGCCCTGTTTCCCGGCGACTCCTTTCCGGCCCAGCGAGACTGCCTGATTGGCCTGGGCAACCTCGCTCTCGATTTTGGCCGTTTCCAGGAAGGGCTTCACGCTTTTCGCCGTCTGGCCGACCTGGCTGTCGAAAACCAGGACAAATTCGCCGAGGCCAACGCCCGGTACGGCATGGCCCGGGCGGTGCTGGACGGCGCGGCCGAGATGCCGGGGGAACAGGGCCGCCTGGAGGCCGCGCGCCTGGCGCGGGAAGCCCTGGAGACGGCAGTAGCGGCAGGGCATCCCAGTATTCAGGCCAAAGCCCACTTCATGCTCGGCAGCCTGACGGCGGGCCCGGAGGCGCGCCGGCATTTCGAAGCCTGCCTCGGCGTGGCCGAATCCGTCCGCGACCGGAGCTACTGCTTGAACGGGCTGGCCCGCCTGCTGGCTCCCACCGATCCCAAGGGAGCACAGAGGGCGATCGACGAGTCGTTGGATCTGGCGCGGCAGGCGGAGGACTACTGGTCCATGGCCTTCGCCTGGCGGGAACGGATGCAGGTGAGCTGGGAGGTTGGAGACGAAGATCGGGCAATCGAAGACTCGCGGTCGGCCTTGAACGCCATCGAGGCTCTGCGAGATCTCCAGGCAGGGTCGGCCGGACAGGCGGAAGCGTTCTCCACTTGGTCCGAGGATTACTACTGGCTCTCCGGCAGGCTGATCGAAGAAGCGCTGAAGGACGGCCCGGGCGATTTGGGTACTCTGGGCAATCCTGGCAATTGGGAGAGGGCGTTCGGAGTCGCCGAGCGCCTGCGGGCACGGAGCCTCGTCGGCACCCTGGAGGCGGCCCACGCGCTGCCGGCCGCCGCGGCGCCGGTCCGGCACAAGCGCGCCGCCGTGCTCGAGCGGATCTCCGGCGTCCAGCGCCAGCTCCTGGACCCGGACCTCTCCCCCGCCGCACGGACCGCCGCGCTTCAGGATCTGGCCCGGCTGGAGACCGAAGAGGCCGACCTCGAGAATCAGCTCGCCCGCATGGCCCCGGCCCTCGGCGCCTCGCGGCAGCCCGACTTCGCCACGCTCGCCCGGGTACGCCGCGCTCTCGGCCCCGGCGAGGCGCTGCTGTCGTTCCAGGTCGCTCCCTGGAAAGACGAACGGGGCGGCTTCGCCGGGGGCTCCTGGCTCCTGGTGGTGAGCCGCGCCGACACCCGGGTCTACCGCCTGCCGGGCCGCGCCGAGATCCGCAACGCCGTCCGGCTCTGGAGCGGCATGTTCGATCAGCGGAACGGCGGCGAGGCCGCACCGGCCGCGGGCCTCTACCGGCAGCTCCTGGAACAGCCCCTGCGCGAGCTGCCGCCGGGCGTGAACCGGCTGATCCTGGTGCCGGACGACGCCCTGCACCAGCTCCCCTTCGGGGCTCTGCGCGCCTCTCCCGAGGCCCCGCCGCTGGCCGCCCGCTTCGAGCTGACCGAGACCCCCTCCGCCACCTTGTGGCTGAGTTGGAAAGACCGCCGGCCGGGCACGGCCCCCATTCCGGCCCTGGCCCTCGCGGACCCGCCGCTACCTGGAGGCGCCGGGGGCGGCGAAGGAGCCCAACCGTCGAGAGAGCGGGCCGCCGTCTTCGCCTCGGGCATCCGCCTCGGCGCCCTCCCTTTCGCCCGCCGGGAGAGCCGGTCCGTGGTGCGCCTCCTCGCCGGCGGCAGCCTGCGCCGGCTGGGAGAGGACGCTTCAGAAACCTTTCTGAAGTGCCATCCCCTGAAAACGTACGGCATCCTCCACTTCGCCACCCATGCCGTGACGGACCCGGCCCATCCCGACCGCTCCGGCGTGCTCCTCGCCCCCGGCGCCGCGAATGAGGACGGCCTGCTTCAGATCCGCGAGATCGTGGACCTGGACCTGGAGGGCCGCGTCGTGGTGCTCTCCGCGTGCAGCAGCAACACCGGCGCCCTGCTGAGAGGTGAGGGCGTGATGAGCCTCGCCCGGGCCTTCTTCCAGGCCGGTGCTCATACGGTCGTGGCGAGCCTCTGGCGCCTGCGCGACGACGAGGCCGCGGACTTCTTCGACCATTTCTACCGCCACGTCGGCCAGGGCAAAAGCGTCGCCGCCGCCCTGCGGGACGCCCAGCGCGATCTCATGGCCGAAGGTGCACCGGCCGCGGCCTGGGCGGGCCTGGTGGTGCTCGGCGACGGCGGCCTGATTCCCCTGCCGGGCGGCCGGAAGGGGATCGCGGTCCCGGTTTGGGCCTGGGTGGCGGGAGCGGTCCTGTTGGCAGGAATCGCTGCGGTCTGGCTCCGGCGCAAGAAAACAGCTTCCTGATTTTTCTGCCTGATTTTTCTTCGTCCCCGTGAGGGGGTTGGCCCCTCTCCTTCGTTCAAGACACGTGCAGGCGTAGAAAACGATTACACAGTCTGAAATACATAGGAGATATCGCCATGAACGTCGACCAGTCCGGAGTCAGCGGCCAGTTCCCTCTAGCCGCCACCACCACCGTAACCGAAACGCAGCTCGCATTGGGTTATGAGGTCACCGTCGCCTACTCCGTCACGCCCGAAGAGGTCTACGCAGGCCCGCCAACCAGCGCTCCCCCGCCCAAAGACCTTCCCAACGCGTAGACCGTTCCAACGGATTTCTTTTCAAACTTGGAGACATACGTCATGAACCTGCAAGTCAACGGTACGAACGTTCAATTCGACTTCCCGCTCCAGACGACCGGCAACAACTCGGTCAAGGAGATCCTGGTGCAGCCCATCAGCGACAAGCTCCAGTACAGGATCGAGGTCTCCTATATCGTCAAGACCGCCTAGGTCTCTCAGGCCTACCAGGGACAGCGGCGCCACCGGCGGGTGGCCCTCCTTGCGAGATCAGTTAAGCTTCGCAGGATGGCTGCCCGCCGAATTCTGGTTGCTTTCCTTTTGGCGTCTGCCCTGGCTCCGGTCTACGGATGGGGAGACGGCGCGGAGCTTGCCGCCTGCGCCTCTCACTTGGCTGCCGACCCGGAGTCGGAAGAATCGGCGGAGTGCTTCCACAAGGCCGGCCAGGGTCCGGGGGCCCAAGAGCCGGCAATCCAACGCCTGGAGGAGCTGCGGACCCGCTTCCCCGGACGCCCCTGGCTCCTCTTCTATCTCGGCCATTTGCGCTGGACCGATCCAGCCCGGAATGAGGGGCTGTTCCGGGAAGCGGCCGAGCTGTTCGCGGCCCGGGGGGACGCCCTGGGCGAGCTTCGCGCAAGAGACAGCCGCGCACTCTCGCTGATGCAACTGAGCCGGCCCGAGGAGGCGGACCGCGAGGTGGCCCGGGCCGTCCAGGTCGCCGGTACGTCAACCGATCCAGGCCTCCACCTGCGCGCCCAGCTCCTCGAGGCACGCCACCTTTTCATGCAGAAACGGGACATGGAGCGTGTCTACTATCTGGCCCGCCAGGCGGAAGCCACGGCGTTCCCGGGAGCGGAGTACGGTAGGCAACGGGACTGCCTGCTCCTGCTGGGCAACGCCAGCCTGGTGCTCGGCAAGATCCACGAGGCGCGCGACGCCTTCCGGCGCCTCGCCCGGCTCGCCAACGGGAACGCCGACCGCTTCGCCGAGGCCACGGCGAGTTACAGCCTCACCCGCTCGTTGATGGACGAGATCGACGAGCTCCCGCGAGAGAGCGTCCGCCGGGAAGCCCTCGCCTCGGCGCGCCAGGCCCTGGCGGCGGCCGAGGCCGCGGGGCACCGAAGCGTCGAGGCCAAAACACATCTGATCCTCGGCATGTTGGCTACGGATCCCGAATCGCGCGGCCACCTGGAGAATTGTTCCGAAACGGCACCCTCTCCCCTCGGCCGGAGCTACTGCCTGGGGATGCTGGCCCGCCGGCTGGCGGACACCGAGCCTGCCCGCTCCTCGGCCCTCGTGGAGCAGGCTTTCACTCTGGCGAGGGAGAGCGGTGACCTCGACGGCCTCGTCGCCGCCTGGCGTGAGCGGATGCGGCTGGCCTGGAAGACCTTGCCTCCGAAACAGGCGGCCCTGGACTCGGGTTCGGCCCTCCAGACCTTGGAGGCCCTGCGCGAATCGCGGAGCGACCCGGCCTCTCCCGAACGGCTGGCCTCGGGGACCGAAGATTACTACTGGCTCTCCGGCCGCCTGCTGGAGGCCGGCCTGCCGGAACGGGCTTTCGACGTTACGGAGCGCATGCGGTCGCGGGCGTTGACCAGCGCCCTGGAGGCCGCCCGCGCCCGGCCGGCCGAGTCCGAGGCCGCCGTCCGTCTCCGGGAACGGCGGGCCGCCATCCTGGGAGAAATCGCCGGAATCCAGCGCGGCCTGTTCGATCCGGGCGTGCCGCCCTGGGAGAAGGCTGAATCCCGCCACGCACTCGAACGCCTGGAAGCTCGAGGAGGCCGACCTCCGGCACCAACTGGCCCAGGCGAGCCCGGCCGTCTCCTCTCTCCTCCGTTCCGAGCTCGTTTCACTTCAGGCGTTGCGGAACGGCCTTGACTCGGACGAGGCCCTGCTCTCGTTCCAGATCGCCCCCTGGAAGGACTTCACCGGCGATTTCGGCGGCGGCTCCTGGTTGCTCGTCGCCACCCGCGGCGCCACCCGGGTCTACCGCCTGATGGACCGCGTGGAGCTGCGGCCCGCCGTCGCCCTGTTCACGGGCCTCTTCGAAGGCCGGGCCGGCACGGAGGCCGCGAGCTGTGCCGGCCTCTACAAGGCCCTGCTGGCACCCGCGCTGAGCGATCTGCCGCCCGGGATCCGCCGGCTGATCGTCATCCCCGACGATGCCCTCCACAAGCTCCCCTTCGGCGCCCTGCGGGAGTCGGCGGCGGCGCGTCCGCTCGCGCTTCGGTACCAGATCTCCATGGTCCCCTCCGCCACGCTCTGGCTACGGTGGAAAGGGCACCGTCCCGGCCCCGCTCCCGTGCCCGTCCTCGCCTTCGCCGACCCGCCCTTGCCCGGTAACGGCGGAGAGGAAAGCCCTCCAGTGCCGGCTCCAGAACGCGCGGTGGCCATCTTCACCTCGGGCATCCGCCTGGGGCCGCTCCCCTACGCACGAGAGGAGAGCCGTTCCGTAGTGCGGGACCTGGGGGGAGATAGCGTGCGCCGGCTGGGAGAGGAAGCCTCTGAAGCCTTCCTCAAGAGCCACTCGCTGAAGACCTACGGCATCCTCCACTTCGCCACCCATGCCGTGACGGACGAGGGCAATCCGGACCGCTCCGGGGTTCTGCTTGCCCCCGGCGACGACCATCAGGACGGCCTGCTCCAGATCCGCGAGATCGTGGACCTGGACCTCGACGGCCGCGTCGTGGTGCTCTCGGCCTGCAGCAGCAACACCGGCGCCCTTTTGAGAGGCGAGGGCGTGATGAGCCTCGCCCGCGCCTTCTTCCAGGCCGGGGCCCATAGCGTGGTGGCGAGCCTCTGGCGCCTGAGGGATGACGAGGCCGCGAACTTCTTCGACCGCTTCTACCGCCACCTCGGCAGGGGGCTGAGCCTGTCCGCGGCTCTCCAGGCGGCCCAGCGCGACCTCATCGCCGAAGACGCCCCGGCCGCCGCCTGGGCAGGCCTCGTCGTCCTGGGGGACGGCGACATGGTGCCGCTGCCGGGGGGGAGGAAAGGGATGGGGATGCCCGCCTGGGCCTGGGCTCTGGGAGGCATTGGCCTTCTCTTCGGCCTCGCCACCGTCTGGAAACTCCGCCGGATTTAATAAATACAGGCGTCGAGAAGGCTCAGCGTTTCGTTGAGAAGGGCCTCGGGAGCCTTCTCAAGAAAGCCGATCTGGCGTGCACGGAAGTCCATCGACTTCACCTGCTCGACCATCACGAAACCCGTGACGCCGCTCTGCTGGGGTAAAGCAACGTGAAAAGGAACGTTCCTCTGCCGGTTCGTAATGGGACAGACGATCGCGAGGCCGGTACGTTGGTTGAACAGATCGTTGCTGATCACCAGGGCCGGCCGTCTACCCTTCTGTTCATGGCCTGACTGGGGATCGAACGTGACGGTGACCAGATCTCCTTTGGCAGGGACGTAGTCAGCCATGTCCTACCACACCTCGCGGCCCACTGGAGGGCCCCAGTCTTCTTCGGATGGCTCGTAATCTTCAGGCATGCGTTCAAGAAGCTCCGCGAGCTGGTATCTGCCCCGAACCAGCGGTGAAGGTGCGACCACGATCTTGCCGTCATCGACGGTGACGTCTACCGGGTCTCCAACGGCAATCCGGGCTTCCTCCAGGAGCCTCAAGGGAACGCGAACTCCCTGGCTGTTCCCCCACTTCTGGACTTTGGTCAGCATGATGAACCCTCCCGGGATCTCCAAGTATATACATGGATAGCCTCTCGAACAACTCCGCCCCCTCCATTCACGGAGAGAGCGGCGAAATCTACCCTAGCAGCTACAGACGCAGGTCGTTGCGAAGTCGCTCTGCGACAAGTAGAGGTTGTTGAGCTGGGGGCAGTGAATCGAGGCGTAAGCGTAGTGGTAGCAGTTGGTACCCGCGTAGTTTTCGACGAACGAGCTGCACGACACGTTCGTGCCGGTCTGGGTGCAGCTCTGTGAATCCTGGGTCTGGACACCACCGCAGTACTTGGAGACGTAGGCGTAGGAATAAACGGTGCACTGCTGAGGGCAAGCCGTCGGGTTGCTCGTGGAGTAGCCGGCGGACGCATAGGCTTGGTCGAGGCAGTGATGGTAGCTCGTGTCCGCGCTGTAAGTGTAGGTCCGCGAGCAGGGAGCCGCCGCAGCCTTGGTACCGGGGTTCTTGCCGCGCGCGCTGCCCACGTTGGCTTCCACGGCGCTGATGAGCTGGGACTGCTGGTCCAGAGCCCTCTTGTTGGCCGCGGTCGGATGCGTGAGGTAGGTGTCCATCAGGCTCGCCAACTGTTCCCGCAGGGAAGGCAGAACCTTCTCGAGACCGGCAACACCGCTCACGAACTTTTCTTTGCGCCCATCCAGCGCGATCCGTTCCCAGAGCCCTTCCTCGACCTGCGTCCAACCCTGCGCCGCCAAATCCTCGGTCTCCCGGCCATCCGTGACCGTGAGCTGCATCTGCGCCAAGGACGCACCCGCGAGCATCAGCATCGCGAGCCCTGCCAACAAGAAGATTTTCGAAGCTTTCATTCCGCACCTCCCAATTAGCGGCCGGGGCTGATTCCATGGCCGCTACAAAGGGAGGTGCGAGCGGACTGAAATAGCGAGCACAAGCGCTCAGCTGATTTCAACGTTCAGGCGTGCAGCTCCTCACAACGTGTCGTCAAATCGTCCACCCGGTCCAGATCCACCCGCACGCCCATCCCGGGCTCCGCCACCGGCACGTTCACCCAACCGTCGCGGTCCATGGTCCATTCGGGGAAAACGATGTCTTTCTCCCAGTAACGCTCACTGGGCGAAACGTCGCCCGGCAGCGTGAAGTTGGGCAGCGAGGACAGGGCCACGTTGTGCGCCCGGCCCACCCCGCTCTCCAGCATGCCGCCGCACCAGACAGGAATGCCATGCGCCTGGCAGAGGTCGTGGATGGCCTTGGACTGGAGAAAGCCGCCCACGCGGCCGGCCTTGATGTTCACGATCCTGCCGGCGCCGAGAGCGATCATGTCTTCCGCGCGGTCCACGCTGGTGATCGATTCGTCCAGGCAGACCGGCGTCTTCAGGCGCTTCTGAAGCTCCACGTGGCGCAGCAGGTCATCCCAGGCCAGGGGCTGTTCGATCATCATAAGACCGAGCTCGTCCAGGGCTTCCAGGCTCGACGTGTCCTCCAGGCTGTACGCGTTGTTGGCGTCCGCCATGAGCGGCGCCGCCGGCCCCAGGGCCTCGCGCACGGCGCGCACGTATTCGACGTCCGCACCCGGCTTGATCTTGATCTTGACCTTTCGGTAGCCGCGCTCCAGGGCCGTCCGGGCCTTCTCCACCAGGGCCTGCGGGCTCGGCTGGATGCCCAGCGAAATCCCCACGCGGATGCGCTCCCGGGTGCCTCCCAGCTTCTTCGAGAGCGAAACCCCCTCTGCCCGCGCCGTCATCTCCCAGGCCGCCATCTCGACCGCCGCCTTCGCCATGTTGTGGCCGCGGAAGTTGACCTCGAGGACCGGATAGATCGCCTCCGGACCCGGGAAATCCTTGCCGAGCACCCGGGGAGCCACCCACTCGCGCAAAGCGAGCCAGCAGGTGTCCGCCGACTCCGGGCTGTAGTTGGGAAATTCACCCGCCGTGCACTCTCCCCAGCCCACTTGGCCGTCGGCGCCGCGCAGCTCGACGAGCAGGATGCGCCGTTGGGCCTGGGTGCCGGAGGAAATCTGAAACGGCTCCTTCAAGGCGAGAGCGACCTCGCGCAAGGTGATCGATTCGATCCGCAGCATGTCAGTCCTTTTCCAATCCGTAGAAACAACCCTCGGAATTTCGATAGAAAGCCTCGACCCGGTAGCCCGCGCCAAGGTAGTGCTCGAACGCACGGCGGGTGGAGGCCCGCCATGCGACCGCCGCTTCCAGGTCCACTTCCTTGACGGCCTGGATGTTTTCCGGGATCTCGATCCGCACGCGAGGCGCGTCGGCAAGCTCTTGATTCGTCACCGGAGCCTCGCGGAAAGGCTCTTCCGATCCCGCCCGCCGGTCCGCCAGGGCCCGGGCCACGCGATCACTGGCGATCCGCCAGGAGACGATGAAGCGGTCCGTGCCGATCCCCACCGCGAGGTCGCTCCACAGCTCGCCCGCGTACATGTCTTCCACGTACTCGGCCACGCCCACCCCGAGATGGTTGAAGTTGAGATGGGCGTTGCGCGCCTCCAGCGGATCGTAGGTCCACTGCACCTCTTCGACCCCCAGGGGGAGGAGGATCTCGCGCTGGTAAAGCTTGAGCCGGGTACCCAGCCCAAGGTCCCGCGCGTCCGGCTCGACCGCCATCATGTGGGACCAGTGAAAGGCCCGCCCGTCCTTCCAGCCGGCGAGGCCGTAGATGAAGCCGAGCATGCGGCCCTCCGGCGAGAACGCCGCGGCGGCGATCCCCCCGGCCTTCTGGGTGACCTTGAGGATGCTCAAAGGGACGACGTCGGAAAAGTCCCGTCCCCACGTCTGCCGCTGAAGCTCCACACAAGCCTCGTAGTCCGGCAGCGACGAGAGCGGACGGAAGGTGGTGCCGTCAGGATCGGTCTTCTGGAAGCCGAGGATGGCCATGTCCGGAGGATCTTGCCACAACAGGAGCGGCCCTCCGAAGCCCAGGCCGGAGCGGTATAGTCCCCCCATGCCTACGGGGATCGATTTCCGGCGCTATCGCAAGGTTCGCCGGTTCGTAACCCTCACCTTCGTTCAGGTCGTCTGGTGGGACGTGGTGCTGAACGTCCCCGGATTGCGGCGGCTCCGGCGGCCTCCTCTCGCCCGCTACCAGGAGATCGCCCGGCGGTACCGCGCCCTGGCGGCGGAGATGGGGGGCGTCCTCATCAAGATCGGGCAGTTCCTTTCGACCCGGGTGGACATCCTTCCCCCGGAGATCACCCAGGAGCTTTCCGGCCTTCAGGACGAGGTGCCTCCCGAGCAGTTCGAGGGCGTGGCCCGGCAGATCGAGGAGGACTTCGGACGCCCTCTCGGCCAGGTCTTCTCCTGGATGGAGCCCGTGCCGCTCGGCGCGGCCTCGCTCGCCCAGGCCCATCTCGCCCGGCTGCCGGACGGCCAGGAGGTGGTCGTCAAGGTGCTTCGGCCGGGGATCGACGTGGTCGTCGAAACCGACCTCGCGGCGGCCCGGCTCGCCCTGCGCCTGCTGCGCTTCTCGAAGACCATCCGGCGCCGGGTGAACCTCCAGCGCCTCGGCACCGAGATCACCGAGACCACCCGCGCCGAGCTCGACCTCGCGGCCGAGGGGAAAAACGCCGAGCGCTTCGCGGCCAATTTCGCCAAAGACTCCCGGGTGTATCTCCCCAAGGTCTATTGGGATTGGAGCGCCGGGCGCACGCTCACCCTGGAGAACGTCGGCTGGATCAAGATCGGCGATCTCGCGGCGGTGGACGCCGCCGGCATCTCCCGCCCCGAGGTGGCCCGCATCCTCTACCGGGTCTACCTGCTGCAGATCTTCGAGCACTCTTTCGTACACGCCGACCCCCATCCCGGCAATCTCTTCCTCCGGCCCCTGCCCGTGGAAGGCGAGCTCCCCTTCCCTCCGGGGGCCGCCGTGCCCGCGCCGGCGGACGGCTCCAAACGCCCGTTCCAGATCGTCTTCGTGGACTTCGGCATGGTGGCCACCGTCCCCCAGCGCCTGCGGGCGGCCCTGCGCGAATACGCCATCGCGCTCGGCACCCGCGACGCCGCCCGCATGGTCCACTCCTACGTGGCGGCCGGCGTGCTCCTCCCCGGGGCGGACCTCCAACGCCTGGAGGAGATCCATGAGGAGCTGTTCGAGCGCTTCTGGGGGGTCCGGCTGGGCAGCCTGCGCGACGCCGCGTTCTCGGAGGCGGAGTATTTCTTCCTCCAGTACCGGGATCTCCTCTACGAGCTCCCGTTCCAGGTGCAGGTGGATCTGCTGTTCGCCTCCCGGGCCGTGGGCCTGCTGGCAGGCCTCTCCACCCACCTCGACCCGGAGTTCGACCCCTGGGCCGAGACGCTCCCATTCGCCGAACGTCTCGCCACCGAGGAGCTGAAGCGGGACTGGCGCGGCCTCCTGCGCGAGGGGCTCGCCCAGGTCCAGATCTTGATGGCTCTTCCCCGGCGGGTGGACGCCGTTCTCGGCAAGGCGGAACGGGGGACGCTCAGCATGCAGACCGCCCTGACGCCCGAGACGCGCAAGCTGGTCCAGCGCCTGGAGCGCTCCATGCACCGGCTCTCCTGGATGGTGACCTCCGCCGCCCTCCTCATCGCCGGCGCCATGCTCCACGTGGACGCGCCCGGCGAGCCCTACGGGCGGTGGCTCGCCCTCGGGGCCGGGATGGTCTTCCTTTGGGGGATTCTTTCGAAGCGGTAGAATCTCCTCCTCCGGCCCTGGGGCCGTGGCACCTTTCCTGCAAATCCAACCCAACGGCGGAGCCCCGCTCCACCGAGGAGACCCTGAACCCGATGAACCGATCCAGCTCCGTCTTCCGTCGCCTTTTCCTCGTCCCCGTTCTGCTGTCGCTCCTTCTCCCCCTGGTGGCCTGCGGCGGAGGCCCCGACAAGGGTGAGCAGGTGCAACAGGATGCCGAGAGCCCCGCACCTCCTCCCGCCGAGCCAAACCCGGGGGGCGGCGGCAAGCGCGGCCCCCGGGGGCACGTGACCTTGACGGGAGCCCTGACCTTCGACGGCGACACGGGTCTCGCGTGTGGAGCCCAGGCCGGCCAGGGGCTCGAGCTCAACTTCGAGCAGGCCGGACCCGCCCAGGTCCAGGTCAAGATCCCCACTTTCACGGCGGCCGGGAGCTACGACGCCACCGTCGTCGTCCGCGAGGGCGCCACGGAGCGCAACGGCACCGCCAAGATCGAGATCCAGAGCCGCGAGATGGGGAAGGGGAAGCGGACCGCGCTCAGCGGCACCTTCACCGGTACCTACGACGGCGCCGGCGGTCAGGGGACCGTCGCCGGCAGCTTCCGCCGCTGCGTGCTTCGCGGCGCGGCCTGAGGAAATCTCGATGTCCAGCCCCCTCTCCTCCCGGCTTCCAGTCCTCTGCGCCGGCCTTCTCCTGCTCGCGGCCTGCGGCAGGGAAGAGGCGCCGAGGCTGGCGGACGTGGGCCCCCGCCCGGCGGAGATCCCGCTGGATCGGGAACAGTCCGTGAAGAACGGCGGTGCCGTGCTGGCTGCCATCGGACGCCAGTCGTTCGAGGGGCCGGCGGCCTTCCGCTGCGTGGTCCACGAGGATCGGGGGCTTCAGGTCAACTTCCGCACCCGCGACCCCGAGTTGCCGGCGGTCGCGGTGCGCATCGAAGATTTTCAAGGAACCGGCCCGTACCGGGCGCGGCTGTTCGTCACCGGCCGCTCCCGCACCGGGGCCCTGGTGACCTCCACCGGCGGCGCGGACGTCGAGGTGAAGGAGCGGAAACTGCAGGACGGCAGCGCCCTCCTGCTCCTCAGCGGCTCCTTCGAGGGGGATTACAACGGAGCGGCCGGCAAGGGCTCGATCGAAGGCCGCTTCGACACCTGCGGCTACACTCCCCACCGGACCGGCCCCGAGGCGAGTACCGCGGGCATCGCGGCGGGGCCATAGGCGACAGGAAGGTTGCAGGGGCGGCCCTGCGTGGCCGCCCTACGCCGAGCTGTTGAGGCGGGAAAGCTCTTCGGCGATCGAACGGTCGACGAGGTCGTCCATCTCCTGGCGGCTGAGGACCGCGCCCGTCAGGGGGTTCTCATCCAGAAAACCCATCTCCCCGAAGCTGGAGTCGAGCTGCTCCATAAGCTCCCCCGTATCGTCAAGAGAAAGCTCTTCCGGCAGGTCGTCGATCTCGTCGTCGCGCATGGCGGTTCATATCTTACACGTATCCGGTTTCTGAGCCCGGAGGGCGCCATACTCTTAGCCCAGGCCGTGAGCCCTGGGCGGCGAGGCGAAGCGCCGAGGTTCCCCGGGTTCACACCCGGGGCTATGAGTATGCCGCCCTCCGGGCTCAGAAACCAGGTACGAATTCAGGGGACGCAATCCTCGGCTCCGTCAACGACCAGCAACCCCACCGGAAACCGCCCCAGCAGATCCCTGAGAGCCACCCGCCCGCCTGCCACCCTCTCGCCCGTCAGCTCGTTTCGCCAGCGCCCCTCCGGCAGCTCCATTCCCGTATCCCCCCAATCCCCACCCAGCGCGAGGACGAGCCGCGGCACCACCACCGCCACCTCGCCGCCCCGCAGAAATCCCACGACATGGTCCGCCTTCTCTCCGGATGCTGCGAGGGGCTCGTACGTGGATTCCCGCCCGAACGCGGCGGGCCGGTTTCGCCTGAGGTGGAGGCCCTGGCGGATCAGCCAGAGCTTGGGGACCCCCTCGTCCATGCGGGCGAGGATCGCCTCCGGCGTCATCCCCTCTTTCAGCTCGTCCAGCAGGTGGCGCCGCAGCTCGTAGTCCACGGGCCGGCGGTTGTCCGGATCCACCAGGGAAAGATCCCAGAGCTCCGCTCCCTGGTAGAAGTCGGGGACTCCGGGGGCCGCCAGCTTGAGCAGAGTCTGCGCGAGAGAGGTGATGCGGCCCGGCTCCACGAGGAGGGACACGAAGCTTTCCAGGTCCGCCACGAAGTCCCGGTCTTCCAGGATCGCCTGGAGAAAGCCGCGGAGAGCCTCCTCGTACTCCTCGTTGATCCGGTTCCAGGAAGTCTGCACTTTCGCCTCGCGGGCCGCCTTCTCCATGTAGGCCTGCAATCGTTCGACGGAGATCGGCCAGGCGCCCACCAGGGTCTGATAGATCAGATATTGCGCGTTGCGGTCCGGACAGCCGCCGCGCAGGTGCTTTCCGTTGTGACCGAACCAGCGGCGGACGGCCTCGCCCCACCGCTCCGGAATTTCCGACAGCAGACAGATCCGTGCCCGCACGTCCTCACTGCGTTTGGTGTCGTGCGTGGACGTCGCCAGCATGGCCGCGGGCCACCGCCGCTGAGCTTCGGCGCACGCGCGGTGGAATTCCTCCACGGAAACCCCGAAGACTCCGGGGCTGCCGCCGACCTCGTTCAGCGAGATCAAACGGTGGAAATTATAGAACGCCGTGTCTTCCACGCCCTTGGCCATGGCCGGCCCGGTGAGCTGCTGGAACCGCATCACCAGCTCACTTTCGAGATCCCCACGAAACCTGAGCCATAGCAGGTCGCGGAAAAAATCGAAGATGTCGGGCGAGAGATCGGAACGGCGGGCCTTGGCCGCCTCGATGGCCACCGCGACCTCCCGCACGTCTTCCGCGCTCACCTCCCCCGCCTCGGCCCGCACGTACGTGCGGTACACGGGAAAGCTCGCAGCGACCTCCCGCAGGGCCTGCCGCAGCTCGAAGCGCGTGAAGTCCCGGTACCGGCGGTTCCGCTCGCAGACCTGCCGGAACACCTCGGCCAGCCGGTTCACGTCGCTCGCCAGGAGATCCTCCAGCGCCCGGAGCTTCTTGTCCCGCACCAGCTCGGCCCACTCGGGGCTCTCGCCCGTCAATTCCTTGTAAAGATCGGTCAGCTCCCCCTCGGCCGTCCCGGTCCACGAACAGGCCGCCGGCAAGGTTCAGGAAGTCGTACCCCGTGGTGCCGTCCACCGGCCAGGACTCGCGCAGCGTCTCGCCGGGCTCCAGGATCTTTTCCGCCACGATCCAGGCCCCGGGCGCCGCGGCCCGCAAGCGGCGGAAATACTCCAGGGGATCACGGAGGCCGTCCGGGTGGTCGATCCGCACGCCGTCGATCACTCCGTCCTTCAGCCAGCCCAGGATCAACCCATGGGTGTCCGCGAAGACCACCGGATCCTCCGTGCGCAGGCCCACCAGGGTGTGGACGTCGAAGAACCGCCGGTAATCCAGCTCATGCCCCGCCGTGCGCCAGAACGCCGGGCGGTAGTTCTGGCGCTCCAGCAGCTCGTCCAGCCGGTCCGGGTCCGCGTTCCACTGCGCGATGACCGTGTTCGACGGCCTCGTCGATCTCCGGCCGTTCCTCGCAGAGCCGGCCCAGCTGGCCGCCCAGAACCTCCTTGTCCCGGTGCCGCCGGGCCACGCTCTCCCGGTCCGTGGCGGTGGCGAGCGGAAGCTGCCCATACGAGTCGGCAATGAAGGCCAGGTCCGGCGAGCCGCACCGCCGCGCCGCCTCGGCCAGCAGCGCGTCGAGCGACGAGGGCGCCACCGGCATGCGGTGCTCGTGGTAGTGGATCTCGAGCTTGCCACCCCGCCGCACCAGCCTCATCTCCCCCGCTTCGAGCACCCGCCCGTAGTGGTCGCCAAGAATGGGCAGCAGCACGGTGTTGCGCAGCCGCGACTGGGGCGGGTCCCAATCCACGTCGAAATACGAGGCATAGCGGCTCGACGGCCCGTTCTCCAGCACGTCCCACCACCACAGGCTCCGCCGTTCGGTGATCGCCATGTGGTTGGGCACCACGTCGAGCACCTGCCCGAGCCCCGCAGCACCCAGCGCCTTGCACATCCGCGCATGCCCCTCCTCGCCCCCCAGCTCATCATTGACCCGTGTGGGATCGATCACGTCATACCCATGCGTGCTCCCTCGCGCCGCCTGAAGGTAGGGCGAGCTGTAGAGATGGCTGATGCCGAGATCGGCGAGATACGGGGCGACCGAGGCGGCTTCAGCAAAGCCGAATTCGGGGCGGAGCTGGACGCGGTAGGTGGAGAGCGGAAGATGGGTGGAAAGCTGATTGGGCACGCCGGATTCGGCTGCAAGGGGTGAGCCAGGGAGGGGCATCTCAGCCCACCCGCACCCCCACCCGAGCCTCCAGCACCCCGAACCGCGCCACCCACTCCATGGCCCGGGCATCTCCCTCCGCGGCCTTTTCCTCCTGGCGCGGAAACACGGTCTTGCGCAGCTCATAGCAACGATTTTGGACGCGCCAGAGGTCGACCCGGAAGGGGGGCGTGCCGGCCAGCATCACCAGCTCGTCCACCCTCCGCAGCAGATCCGGATCGTCCGCCCGCTCGTGGGAGAGCTCGACCAGTTTCTCCAGGGCACGTTCCAAGGCGTAGGAAAGCTCTTTGACGTCGAGGTCCACGCCCAGCGCGCTCCTTTCGGCGAGGAGACGGTGGATTTCCTCCAGGTCCGTAACGGAATCGCCGACCTGGCGGCACAGGTCCATGTTGATCACCAGCTCGGCCGCCGCCGTGAAGGCCCGGGGCAGGGGATTGTTCAGGCTCTTGAGGAAGCGCATGAGCGGCGCGTGGTGCTGGAAGATGTCGCGAAACTCATCCTCCACCTCGGCCAGCGTGGAGGAAAGAATCCGGTCCAGCACGCGGCGCTGCTCGTCGCGGAAAAGGGATCGCAAGGAATAGGGCACGTCGCCAAAATACCGGTCGAGCAGCCGCACCACCTGCGGCAGATCGCCGTGCTCGAAGGCCCCGCCGGCCTCCGCGATCAATTTCTGATAGCTCTCGAGATCCTCGAACGGCAGCACACCCGCGTTCAGGTTGTGATCGCCGAAATGCAGCACGCCGAAGACGAAGCGCCCTTCCCGCCCCGTCAGCTCGGAGGTGGCCCGCAGCCGCCCGATCGACAGGCGCGCCCGGCCGGCGCGGAAATTCCGCCCGTTCTCCCGCTCCACCGAATAGCAATAGATCGGCGCGGGGTTGGGAAAATCCTCGAACAGCGACGCCACCGCGTAGTGGGCCGCCACCTGCGGCAGGTCCACCTTGGCCGGCAGCACCAGCGACTCATAGAGATCCCGGCCGCTCTCCCCGGCGTTGCTCCGGGCGCGCTCCAGCCGCCGCAGCAGCTCCTCTTCCACCGGCTCGCCGAACAGCTCTTCCAGGAGCTGCACCACCCGGCCCGCGTAGCGAAGGATCTGAAGGGTCTCGATCCCCGCCAGGTCGTCGAAAAACCAGCCGCAGCTCGTGTACATGAGCATGGCGTGCCGCTGCGAGCTCCAGCAGCCGGAGCGCCCGCACCCGGTCCGCCCCCTCCGGCGGCCCGCCCTTGGCGTGCCGCTCGAAAAAGGTTGCAATCCGCTCCGGCGACCGTTCGAGCACGACGTCCACATAGCCGTCCCGCGCCGCCCAGGCGTCCCGGAAGAGCGCGCCCGCCGCCGCTTCGTAGCGGGGCGCGGCCACGTCGCGCAGCCAGTCCAGCGCCTCCCGCAGAGGCGCCCGCCACGCCTGGCTCGGAGCGCTCCCCACGCGGCAGCCGCAGTCCGCCTGCCACCGGCCCACGCCGTGAGCGCAGCTCCAGGCCGTGTTCTCCACGATCTCCGCTTCGTATTCCGGCGGATGATTGGCAAGGTATTCGCCGTAATTCGTGAGCTTCGCGAGCCCCTGCGACTCCACGTGATGGAGCGCGTAGGACAGCGCCATCTCCCCATGCCGGTGGTGATGGCCGTACGTCTCCCCGTCGGTCGCGATGTGCACCAGCCGGTCCACGTCCGTGTCCTCCGGTACGGTGGACAGCAGCCGCCCCGCGAACCGCTCGCCGCTCGACAGCAGCCCCTCGAACGCCACCGCCCGCGATACGGCGCCGTCGTAGAAGAACACCGCGATCCGCCGGCCCGAGGGGAGGGCCACCTCGTACGGGCGCGTGGGATCGATCCGCCCGCCCGGCACGTCCTCCCATCCCTCTTTTCCCCTGGCTTCCTTCCCTTTCGTCTCCTTGCGCCGGATCCGCCGCGCCTGGTGGGGCTCCAGGATGGTGAAGAGGATCCCCGCCTCTGCCATCAGATCCAGCGACTCCAGATCCACCGCCGTCTCCGGCAGCCACATCCCCTCCGGCCGCCGCCGGAACCGGTGCACGAAATCCGCGATCCCCCAAAGGATCTGGGTCTTCTTGTCCCGCGAAGACGCCAGCGGCAGGATGACGTGGTTGTACCCCTGCGCCAGCGCCGAGCCATGCCCCGAGAACCGCTCCCGGCTCAGCTCGTCCGACCGGAGCACCGACCGGTACACCTCCGGCTCCTTCTGCTCCAGCCACGCCAGCAGGGTCGGCCCGAAATTGAAGCTGATCCGTGAGTAATTGTTGACGATGCGCGAAATCCGCTGCTCGCCGTCCAGAATGCGCGACGCCGCGTTCGGCGCATAGCACTCCGCCGTGATCCGCTCATTCCAGTCGTGGTAGGGCCGCGCCGAGTCCTGCACCTCCACCGCGTCCAGCCACGGGTTCTCCCGCGGCGGCTGGTAGAAATGGCCGTGGATACAGAGATGGCGCTTCATGGGTCCGGGGGATCTTAGCATTACGGGCGCCGCCCATGCAGGCTCATCTATGAATCAGGCCTGGACCGGATTCCCTCAAAAAAAGTTTGGGAACCCGGCTCGCTTTTGGCGGAATGAAGCACCCCCCATTTATGAGACCCAGTGTTCAAGGTTCCGCCGCATCGCAGGGTGGAGCTGTTCGGTGCAGGAGTGCCCCCGTCATGGACGGGGCGTGAAGGTTTAACTTTTTTTGACGGAGACGTCGAGGTAAAGGTAATCATGAACAGGAAATCAGTCTTCATTGCTGCAACGGTGCTCATCCTCGGGCTTGCGGGAAGCGCCGCGGAAGCGAAACGGTGGGGTTGCTGGATCCAGACGGACCGGAACGTGAAAATCCGCAATACCGCCAGTAACGCGACCGCGGCGGTCAACGATTGGAACAGCTTGACCATCCTCAATCTCTCCTCGGTCAGCTCGGGCGAAGAGACCTACGTCTTCAACGCCAACTCCGGCAACACCGGCTGGGGCGGCCTCGCCAGCATCACCAGCTACACTGGTTGCACCATCAAGAGGGCGACCGCGCAGCTCAACACCTACTACTCCTGGACCACGAACGCCGCCCGCGGCGTCCACTGCCAGGAAGTCGGCCACACCTTCGGCCTCGACCACTCCAATGACGGCGGCTGCATGGGCGGCGGCTACTGGTACGACATCGGCACCCACTACACCATCGTCCAGGGCAACATCAACGAGATCGGCACGATGTATGCCAACAAGCATGGCGAGAACCCCGAGCACCCGGTCGTCGGACCCGAGGCCGGCTTCCCCCGCCTTCACGCTTTCTGGATCAACACCCCCCATTCTTTCGGTGAGGCCACCCGCATGTCGTCCCACGTCGTCGTCGCGACGGCGGACTACGTGACCGCGGGCGAGCCCATCAGGAGCACCGATGCCGGCGGCTTCGACATCCCCACGGAGCGCGTGCACTTCACCGTCACCCGCAGCCAGAAGGGCGATCTCGGCGTCCGCGAGTCCTTCGTCCTCTTCCAGAACGGCAACCACGAAAACCGCTTCGACGAGGACCCGAGCTACAAGCTGGGTCACCGCTACCTGCTGTTCCTGACCGAGCGCGAGGACGGCACCTTCATGGTGATCGCCCCGGAAGGCCGCTATCAGGTGACCCGCAACGGACTGGTTCCGGCCGTCCACACCGACAAGAAGAGCTTCGCCGCGGACCTCGAGGGCGTCACCCTGCAGGACGTGCTCTCCGACGTCGAGCGGACCGTCCGCGAGCACCCCGAGCAGTAGTAGTCTTCCCCGCCTGAATCCAGCCGCGCCGGTGGGGCAACCCAGTCCCGCCGGCGCCTCTGGAGCCCCAATCCCTATATGAATCTCGAGCGCCTGCCGCACCGCCTGGTCCCTGCCGCCCTCTGCCTGCTGGCGGCCCTCGTTGCCACCTGGCCCCTCCTGCCGTCCCTTGCCAGTGCCCTGCCGCTGGGGACCGAGCACGAGGCCACCGTTCCGCTGTTCAACCTGTGGACCTTGTGGTGGGACGCCGACCGCGTGCCGCACGGCTTTCTCGGGCTCTGGAACGCTCCCATCTTCCATCCGCTCGAAGGAACCTTCACCTTCTCCGAGCCCCTGCTCCTGCAAGGCGCCGCCCTCTCGCCTCTCTGGTGGCTGGGCGTCCGGCCCGCCGCCATCTACAACCTGGCGATTCTGGCGACCCTGGTTTGCAACGGCCTCGCCACCGGCAGCCTCGCGCGGGCGCTCGGTGCGCCGCGCCGCGCGGCCCTCCTGGCGTCGCTCGCCGGCGTCACCCTCCCCTACACCGCCAAGGTTCTGGGCGTGCTCCCCGTGCTCCCCCTCTTCGGCACGGTCTGGGCGCTCGCCGCCCTCGTCCGCTTTGGGGAGAAAGGCGGCTGGCGCCCCGCCACGCTGGCGGTCGTGTCGTTCGCCGCGCAGTTCCTCGCGGGCGAGCAGATGGCGCTCTTGAGCCTGCCGTTTCTTCTCCTGGCGGGGCTCGTGGCGCTGGCGGAACAGAGGTTCCGCACCCGGGCCGTCGTGGCGCTCGGGGCGACGGCAATCCTCGGGGCCCTCCTGCTCACACCCATCGCCGGCAAGGTCAGCTTCTTTCACGAGAAATACGGCTTCACGAGGTCCGAAGAGATCGTGGCGGCCCTCTCCGCCCAGCCCGGGGACTTCATCACCCGCCCCGCCTCTTCCTACCTCGCCTTTCCGCCGCGCGAGAACGCCTTTGAAGGGGATACCGGTGGACTCTTTCCCGGCTTCCTCCTCCTCGGCCTAGGCGCTGGCCGGAGCCTGCGCTCGCCTGGCGCCAGAAGGAGCGGAGGCTCTGGATCGCCTGCCTCCTCGCCTGCGCCGTGGGAGGCGTGCTTCTAGCGCTCGGCCTCAACCTGAAGATCGGCGATTGGCGTCCCTTCGCCAGCCTGCGGGAGGTGGTGCCGGGCTTGAGCACGCTGCGCAGCCCGTTCCGCGCCGTGGCCCTCTCCCAGGCCGTGCTCGCGGCGCTTGCCGCGCTCGCCCTGGCCCGCCTTGCGGCCTGGCGCGGCAAGACCGGTACAATTCTCGCCCTCACCCTGGGAATCCTGGCCGCCACCGAGAACCTCGCCTCCCCGGGCGTCCTGGTGCCCGTCCCCCCGACTCCGCGCACCGCCTGGACGACCTGGCTGCGCGACCAGCCGGGGAAGCTCGTCGTGGCCCACGTCCCGTTCCCGGGCGGCCTCCACGTCTCCGACTACGAGATGGAGACATGGCGCATGTACGCCCAGATCGACCACCACCGCCCGCTCCTCAACGGCTACTCGGGCTACTTCCCCTCCGGCTACGGCACCTTCCAGGTGGACATGGACCAGAACTTCCCCTCCGACCGCCTCCTCTGCATGATGGCCTTGGGCATGGGCGTCAACACCCTGGTCCTCGACCGCCCCTACCTGGAAGAACGCCGCGCCCTCTTCGAAAGCGACTCTCTCCGAGGCTTCTTCGGCCCCGGCTACAGCGGCGACCCGGGCGTGGTGATCGTACGCCTGCACCCGCCTCCGGAGGCATGCGGACCGCCGGGGTAGGCCCTCACCTCCCCGGCCCTCCTCTCCCGCCCTCACCGGGAGAGGAGGGAGCGAAGCGCTCTAAAACCGCATGCTAGGATTCGTTTTGGACCGTTGGCCGTCAGCCTTGGCGTGCTGCCCAGAGAACGAATCTCAACCAGGTTTCAGAGGAAGGAGGGCGGCATGAGCACGCAACTTTCCGCCAACAGCTCCGCCCAGAGCGCCTCGCACCGGCCCGCACCGCCGCTCATCGACCGCATCCTCGAGCCGTTCGCGCAGTTCGCGCACACCGCGTCGTCCGGAGGCATCGTGCTGCTGGCCTGCACCGCGGTCGCCCTCGTGTGGGCCAACTCGCCGTGGGCCGCGTCGTACCACCATCTCTGGGAAACCGAGATCGCCCTCGCGGCCGGGCCCTTCGCGGCCCGCTCGACCCTCCACCACCTGATCAACGACGGCCTCATGGTCGTGTTCTTTTTCCTCGTCGGGCTCGAAATCAAGCGCGAGGTGCGCATCGGCGAATTGGCCTCCGTCCGCCAGGCCGCCCTCCCCGCGGCCGCGGCCCTGGGAGGCATGGTCGTGCCCGCCGCGATCTATGCCGCGCTCAACGCCGGCGGCCCGGGATCACCCGGCTGGGGAATCCCCATGGCCACCGACATCGCCTTCGCCCTCGGCGTCCTCGCTCTCCTGGGAAACCGCGTGCCGGCGGGGCTCAAAGTCTTCCTGGCCGCCCTCGCCATCGTCGACGACATCGGCGCGGTCCTCGTCATCGCCGTCTTCTACACCGCCGAGGTCAACTGGCTCGCCCTGGGCACCGCCGGGGTTCTTCTCCTCCTCGCAGCCCTTGCCAACCTCGCGGGAGTCCGCCATCCCTGGGTCTACACCCTCATCGGCGTGGTCCTCTGGGCCGCGGTGCTCACCTCCGGCGTCCACGCGACCGTCGCCGGCGTCCTGCTCGCCCTCACCATCCCCTCGCGCACGCGGATCAACGAAGACGAGTTCCTCAAGGGCGCCCACCGGAGCGTCGAAGCCTTCGAGCGGGCCTGCGGACCCGAAACCAACGTGCTCACCAACCGGGAACAGCAGGAAGCGCTCTTCACCCTCGAAGCCCTCTGCGAGCAGGCCCAGACGCCGCTCCAGAGGACCGAACGGAAGCTCCACACCTTCGTGGCCTTCGGCATCATGCCCCTCTTCGCCCTGGCCAACGCGGGCGTGGCCCTCACCGGCGGCGGCGGCGAGGAGGGCCTGCTGTCGAGCCCCGTCACCCTCGGCGTCCTCCTCGGGCTGGTGCTCGGCAAGCCCCTCGGCATCACGCTCTTCTCCTGGGCCGCGGTCCGCTTCGGCGCCGCCTCCCTGCCCCGGGGCGTCAACTGGCGCCTCATCCATGGCGTCTCCTGGCTCGGCGGCATCGGCTTCACCATGTCGCTCTTCGTCGCGGGGCTCGCCTTCACCCAGGCCCCCGCCCTTCTCACCGAAGCCAAGCTCGGCGTTCTCATGGCCTCGCTCGTGAGCGGCCTCGCCGGCGGATTTCTCCTCTGGCGCGCGGGCTCCAGACAGACTTGAAGCCTTCCCCGGCGCTTGTCCGTTTCGAGCCTCGCCATACACAAAACCTCCCTTCCGAAGTGTAAACAAAACGATGTCATACACGTTTCCTTCCGGGAAGCGTGTAAACAGCTCTCCGCCAAGCTTGCTTCAGCCCATCAGATACACCACCTCTCTGTAGAATTGTGTATATCTGGTGCCGAAGAGCATCTGCCGCCAGCCGAAGAACGCGCCACGGCCCACAATTCGTGCGAAGATACCGCCGCCATACACCATCAGCGCAGAACGGCGTGTATGATTACCCGATTTTTACACCAAGAATTTTCTGAAAGCTGTAGAGCAACGCGCCAAAGCCGCTCCCGGAGACCCTGAAAACGGCCCCCTGGACGCCGGGGCTCTGGACGATCTCCGCCAGAAGATCGGGAACTGCCCTGTCGGGTGTCCACGCGACCGGTGAGGTCTCTACAACGGTTTTCCACACCGGCCTCCTTGGGAGGCTGGTAATTCCGTCTGTGGAAAACCTGTCAGGAAGATGTGGATTGTAAAATCATCCCCATCGCTCTTTCCTAGTCCTTGGGGCGCGGCCTGGCACAACCCCTACATCTTGTGGTTTCCCCTCTTGACAGAGGACTGAGCCGGGCGTAGGGTTGGAGATGTTTTTCAGCAGGGCTGCACGCGGGCTGAAGCATTCCGATCCTTTCCCGGCGCGAGTCTTTTGACGCGTTCGTTCGATCCCAGGGAGTCGCAGCAACTGAGCAGGTGTAGGTCACAGGGTGTAGATGGCGGGAGCGTGCCTCGGAACGCTGTACGCCGAGCAGGACAACCGAGTCGCCAACAACGAGGAGAAGAGACTGATGGAGCCCCTGCATTCCGACGAGACGAACGGCAAAGCGATCCGCAACCGGCCCGTGGGTGCCAGCGCGAGCAGCGCGAGCGCGCCCAGGAAGGATGCGCCCGCCGCCGCGGCTGAGCCCGCGGCCTCCCGGGGCCTCCACTTCGAGCGCTACTACACGACGCCCGGGGTGGACCCCTTCGACACCGTCGAGTGGGAGCTGCGCGATGCCGTGATCTCGAACGAGAAGGGGGAGAAGGTCTTCGAGCAGAAGGGCGTCGAGATGCCCAAATTCTGGTCGCAGACGGCGACCAACGTGGTGGTCTCCAAGTACTTCCGGGGCCAGCTCGGCCTGCCCGAGCGCGAGCGCAGCGTCCGCCAGCTCATCGGCCGGGTGGTGGACACCCTCGCCGCCTGGGGCCGGGGCGGCGGCTACTTCGCCTCCGAGGCGGACGTCCAGACGTTCCATGCCGAGCTCAAGCACATCCTCCTCTACCAGCTCGCCTGCTTCAACTCGCCCGTGTGGTTCAACGTCGGCATCGAGGAGAAGCCCCAGTGCTCGGCCTGCTTCATCAACTCCGTGGCCGACACCATGGACTCGATCCTCACCCTCGCCAAGACCGAGGGAATGCTCTTCAAGTACGGCTCGGGCACGGGGAGCAACCTCTCCCGGCTGCGCTCGGCCAAGGAGCCTCTCGCAGGCGGCGGCACGGCCTCCGGCCCGGTCTCCTTCATGAAGGGGTTCGACGCCTTCGCGGGCGTCATCAAGAGCGGCGGCAAGACCCGGCGGGCGGCCAAGATGGTCATCCTGGACGTCGACCACCCGGACATCGAGGAGTTCATCCGCTGCAAGGAGGTCGAGGAGCGCAAGGCCTGGGCCTTGATCGACGCGGGCTACGAGGGGGGCTTCAACATCGTGGGCGGCGCCTACGACTCGATCGCCTACCAGAACGCCAACCACTCCGTGCGGGTGACGGACGACTTCATGAGCGCCGTGCTGGCCGACGGCGACTGGTCCACCCGCGCCCGCATCACCAAGAAGCCCATGGCCACCTTCAAGGCCCGCAAGCTCATGCAGGAGATCGCCGACGCGGCCTGGGTGTGCGGCGACCCCGGCATGCAGTACGACACCACGATCAACGACTGGCACACCTGCGCCAACACCGACCGCATCCATGCCAGCAACCCGTGCAGCGAGTACATGTTCCTGGACGACACCGCCTGCAACCTGGCGTCCTTGAACCTCATGCGGTTCTATGACGCCGACTCAGGGTTCGACGTCGAGAGCTTCAAGCACTCCTGCGAGGTGGTGATCTCGGGCATGGAGATCATCGTGGGCAACGCCAGCTACCCGACCCCCAAGATCGAGGAGAACTCCCACAAGTTCCGCCCCCTGGGGATCGGCTACGCCAACCTGGGCGCTCTCTTGATGGCCCGCGGCCTCCCCTACGACTCCGACTCCGGGCGGGACTACTCGGCGGCCATCACCGCCCTCATGTCCGGCGCCTCCTACGCCCAGTCGGCCCGCGTGGCCGAGGCCATGGGGCCGTTCGACGAATTCGAGCCGAACCGCGAGCCCATGCTGCGGGTGATGAGGAAGCACCGCGACGCCGTCAAGAAGATCGACGCCGCCCACGTGCCGCTCGACCTGCTCCAGGCCGCCAAGCGCTCCTGGGACGAGGTGGTGCTGCTGGGCGACGAGCACGGCCTGCGCAACAGCCAGATCTCCGTGCTGGCCCCCACCGGGACCATCGCCTTCATGATGGATTGCGACACCACGGGCGTCGAGCCCGACATCGCCCTCGTCAAGTACAAGAAGCTCGTGGGCGGCGGCATGATCAAGATCGTCAACCAGACCGTGCCCCAGGCCCTGAAGCGGCTGGGCTACGACAAGGAGGAGGTGCGGGCCATCGTCGAGTTCATCGACGAGAACGACACCATCGAGGGCGCTCCCTACCTCAAGGAAGAGCACCTCCCGGTCTTCGACTGCGCCTTCAAGCCCGCCAAGGGCTCGCGCTCCATCCACTACATGGGGCACCTGAAGATGCTGGCCGCCGTCCAGCCCTACATCTCGGGTGCGATCTCGAAGACCATCAACATGCCCGAGGAGTCGACCGCCGAGGAGATCCTGCAGGCCTACGTCGAGGGGTGGCAGATGGGCTTGAAGGCCGTCGCCATCTACCGCGACAACTGCAAGCGCAGCCAGCCGCTCTCCACCAAGAGGGACGAGCCGGCCCTGGTGATCCCCCTCCAGGAGCGCCGGGCCGTCCGCCGCAAGCTGCCGGACGAGCGCCAGGCGATCACCCACAAGTTCTCCATCAACGAGTTCGAGGGGTACATCACCGTCGGGCTCTACGAGGACGGCACCCCGGGCGAGATCTTCCTGGTGATGGCCAAGCAGGGCTCCACCATCTCCGGGCTCATGGACTCCTTCGCCACGGCCATCTCGATCGCCCTCCAGTACGGTGTGCCGCTTCAGACGCTGGTCGACAAGTTCAGCCACACACGCTTCGAGCCCTCGGGCTTCACCAAGCACAAGGAAATCCCGATCGCCAAGTCGATCACGGACTACATCTTCCGCTGGCTGGCCTCGAAGTTCCTGTCGCGCGACGACAAGATCGCGGCCGGCGTGGTTCTGCGCGAGGATCTGGCGGGAGAGATTCCGTCCATGCCCCTCCTGGGCGGCGGCCGGCTGGAGCCCGTGGCCCAGGCGGTGGCCCACGAGCATCCGAAGCCCACGTTCCTCTACCAGCAGGACGCCCCGAGCTGCCACGACTGCGGCTCGATCATGGTGCGCAACGGCAGCTGCTACAAGTGCCTGAACTGCGGCTCGACGAGCGGCTGCAGCTAGCAGGCTGACCTGAACCCTGCCGGGCGGGATTTCCCGCCCCTTTTCCTTTGTTCTCGCGGGTGGATTATTCTTGCTCGACTATTCCTTGCGAGGCCATGAAGATGACCCATCCCTTCCGTCCGTTCCCGACCCGGCGTGTCTTCCTGGGCGCCGTCGCCGCCTGTTTCCTCTTTCTGAGCTGTGACGGCGCCACGGCCGGCAGCGGCCCCGCGGCCAAGGCCTCCGGGCCCAGGACCGACTTCCGGTTGAAGACGGTCGACGGCAAGACGCTCGGCCCCAAGGACTTCCCGGGCCAGGTCGTGGTGGTGGACTTCTGGGCCACCTGGTGCGGCCCCTGCCATCTCCAGGCCCGCATCCTGGAGCCGGTCTACCGCGACTTCAAGGGGCGCGGCGTGCAGTTCCTGGCCGCCAACGTGGGCGAGGATCCGGAGCAGGTGAAGAAGTTCCTCAAGGACAAGCCCTTCCCCTATCCCGTGCTCATGGATCCGTCCGAGGAGATCTCCTCGGACCTCGGCATCTTTGCGCTGCCGACGCTGCTGGTGGTGGATAAGAAGGGGAAGGTGTCCTACTTCGAGTCGGGCATCGCCGACGGCGACACCCTGCGGCAGATCATCAAGAAGGCGGGAGCCTAGGCCCCCGCCCATCCGGCCTCGGCTTACTGCAGGACCACGAGGGCGACCCGGCGGTTCTGGGAACGCCCCTCGCGGGTGTTGTTGTCCGCCACGCCGGCGCTCTCACCGTAGGAGATCACGTTGATGCGGTGGAGCGGGAAGCCGTGCTTCTGGTTCAAGTACCGGCGTACCGCTTCGGCCCGCAGCAGGCCGAGCTCCTCGTTGTACTTCTCGGAGCCCACGTTGTCCGTGTGCCCCTGGATCTCGATGTAGACGTTCTTGTTCTCCGACTTGAGCTGATCGGCGAACAGGTCGATGGCCGCCTGCCCCTCGGGCGAGAGGTCGGCGGTGTCGAAGCCGAACTTCACCTTGTCGTCGGTCAGCACGGTCTCATAAAGGAACTTCCCCTCGGCGAGCTTGCCCGCCTCCTGGGCGCGGCGCAGGGCGTCCTGAGCCGTCGTGGAGATGTCACCGATCTGCTTGTCATGCTCGTTGAGACGGGTCTGGGCCTGCTCGACCTGCCCCTGGACGTCATCCACACGGGTATTGACGGTGCCCGTCTCCTGGCGGACGTATTTCTTGGTCGCGCAGCCGGTCGTGCCGACGAGGGCGGCGAGCGAGAGGGCGACCATGCAAAGCTTCGTTTTCATGACTTGGTTTCTCCCTTTGATGAGGGGCCGCTCCGCCTGACAGTCTGCCTGGCAGCGGGGAGCGCGGCCCAGTTCGAGCTCAACCCCCTGCCCGGGACTCCACGGGGGGCGTTCCCTTGTAGCCGCGCCGAAAGACGACGGTGCGGCGGCTCCTGTCCTTGCCCTTCACCTCAACGGCGAGATTGCGAAATCGTACGGCTCCATCGCCGGTCGAGAATCCCAACACGTACTGATGCCGGACGTCGTCGAGGATCGCCGTCAGGGCCTTCTGGAGATCCTCGCTGCTGTTGATGGAGTAGTACCGGCCGCCCGTCACCGCCGCGAGCAGGCTGAGCACGTCGGCGTACCGGTAGATCTTCTTCCCGTCGGTGGAGAGCTCGTACGGGTTGCCCGATCCCAGTCCCAAAACGTAGGTGGGAAGCTGGGCTTCCTGCACCACGAGGCGCGCCTGCTCGGGGGTGATGCGGCTCGCGTTGTCCACCCCGTCCGTGACCAGGATGGCGAAGCGCTTCGGGTTGCGCCCCTCGAGCGAGATGCGCGGCATGCTTGCCACGGCGTCGTGGAGGGCCGTGGTGCCGTAGGCCTTCCAGCGGGAGACGGACTCGCGCAGCACCGACAGGTCCGAGGTGAACGGCACCTCCACCTGGAGCTCCTCGTCACCGGCGAAGATGGCGAGCGCGAGCTCGTCCCCCGGCAGCGCCTTGTCGAAGAAGAAGCGCGGCACCTGGCGGCTCCAGTCCATCTTGCCGGCCGTCTCCATGCTCCCCGAGAGATCCTGAAGGATCACCACGCTGGCCGGCGCGTCCGAGCGGCGCTCGAAGCTCTCGATCTTCACCGGCTTGCCTTCCACCGTAAGGTTGAAATCCCCCTGGTCCAGGTTCTTCGCGAACCCCGCGCCGGACCGGACCACCACGGGCACCAGCACCAGCCCCACCGAGACTTCGTCCGCGAACGTCGAGGCCGGCGGCTTCTGGGTGAAGGCCACCCCGGGAGCCATCACCGGGGCGAGCCCGGCGATTGCCGCCAAGACTGTGAGGGCCCGAAGGCGTTCCGTTCCTCTCATCGCGGGGTCCGGAAAGTGCAAAAGCCGGGCCATCGTGGCAAGATCAGGGGGAGGAGGATCGCCATGAGCGACGAGGTCAACATCCGGAACATCTCCATCAAGTGCGGCAACTGCAACACTTACCAGACGCTTTCAACCTTCGGCCGGCGCGAGGAGTGGAACGTCTACACCTACGAGTGCGAGAACGGCGTCTGCGACCCCAACGTGACCCGCACGATCGTCGAAGTCCCCCGGGAGATCGACAGCTTCGCCCGCCGCGACCCCGAATGGCGAGGTGGCGGCAAGCACGGCGAGGAAGGGGATGGGAATCCGGCGGACTGAAAAGCGCGGCGTCACATAGAGACTTTACAATATTTGGACAGTGGCGCAACCCTCACGGACGCCACGCCCCGTGGGGCCCCCGTCAGTCCCAACGCCGCTCGCGCAGCAGGCGGGCTTGCAACCCGCTCAGCTCATCGGCCCTCAGGCTGGCCAGGACGGCTTCACGCTCCGCGCCGAGCGTGATCTCGAAGGCCTGGCAAATGGCCCGGATCGACTCGCGCAGTCCTTTTTCGACGCCTTCACGCAGTCCCTTTTCGACGCCTTCACGCAGTCCCTCTTCGACGCCTTCGCGCAGTCCCTCTTCACGGCCCTGCCGTTCGGCCAGGGTGAGGGCGCCGCGGGCGTCCTGCTCGGCGATCTTCGAGCGGTCGTAGAGGTCGAGCTCGCCGGCGCTGAAACCCGCCATGCGGGCGACCTCCAGCGCTTCACGGTACGGCGTCTGCGACAGGGCCGGCGGCACCAGATCGAGATTCTCCGCCTCGCGGAAGAAGTAAGCCCAGCGGTCGATCGTCTCCTGTGGATCGTCGCCGGAGCGGTATTTCGGCAGCTCCAGGAAGACGTACTGCACCTGGGAAAGGCCGCGGGCGCCACCGTGCTGCTCCTGCATCCGCCAGCGGCTGAGCATCGGCACCGCCACGCCGCCCGGGTCCGGAGGCCCGGGCCAAAGCAGGAAATCGCAGATCGTCACCCCCACCACGTCGTCGAGCCCGGGGTAGTCCTCGCCGGTGCGCAGTTGCGTGACATAGGCCTTGGAGGTGTTGTAGACCACCCGCTTCTCGAAACCCTCGACGTTGAGCACCTGCATCTCGACCACGTAGTGCCGGCCGCTCTGGTCGAGGCACTTGACGTCGACCACCGACAGCTTCAGCTCGTCGACCGCCACGTGCTGCTCGGGGGAGAGGTATTTGAGGTCGACGATCCGGTGATCCCCGGAAAGCTCCAGGAGAGCGTTCAGCAGCTCAATGAGGAGAGGCTTGTGGACCTCGCTGCCGAAGATGCGCTTGAAGACGAAGTCGGTCTTGGGATCCGCGAAGACAGCACGCATGGAGACATCCTAACGCAGGACGGCGATGGCCGGGCTGCTGCGCCGGCAGCACCGAGGCCTGCGCCCCGTCAGGCCCCGTCAGGCCCCGTCAGGCCCCGTCAGGCCCAACGCCGCTCGCGCAGCAGGCGGGCTTGCAACCCGCTCAGCTCATCGGCCCCCAGGCTGGCCAGGATGGCTTCACGTTCCGCGCCGAGCGTGATCTCGAAGGCCTGGCAAATGGCCCGGATCGACTCGCGCAGTCCCTTTTCGACGCCTTCGCGCAGTCCTTTTTCGACGCCTTCGCGCAGTCCCTTTTCGACGCCTTCGCGCAGTCCCTTTTCGACGCCTTCGCGCAGTCCCTTTTCGATGCCTTCGCGCAGTCCCTCTTCACGGCCCTGCCGTTCGGCCAGGGTGAGGGCGCCGCGGGCGTCCTGCTCGGCGATCTTCGAGCGGTCGTAGAGGTCGAGCTCGCCGGCGCTGAAACCCGCCATGCGGGCGACCTCCAGCGCTTCACGGTACGGCGTCTGCGACAGGGCCGGCGGCACCAGATCGAGATTCTCCGCCTCGCGGAAGAAGTAAGCCCAGCGGTCGATCGTCTCCTGTGGATCGTCGCCGGAGCGGTATTTCGGCAGCTCCAGGAAGACGTACTGCACCTGGGAAAGGCCGCGGGCGCCACCGTGCTGCTCCTGCATCCGCCAGCGGCTGAGCATCGGCACCGCCACGCCGCCCGGGTCCGGAGGCCCGGGCCAAAGCAGGAAATCGCAGATCGTCACCCCCACCACGTCGTCGAGGCCGGGGTAGTCCTCGCCGGTGCGCAGTTGCGTGACATAGGCCTTGGAGGTGTTGTAGACCACCCGCTTCTCGAAACCTTCGACGTTGAGCACCTGCATCTCGACCACGTAGTGCCGGCCGCTCTGGTCGAGGCACTTGACGTCGACCACCGACAGCTTCAGCTCGTCGACCGCCACGTGCTGCTCGGGGGAGAGGTATTTGAGGTCGACGATCCGGTGGTCCCCGGAAAGCTCCAGGAGTGCGTTCAGCAGCTCAATGAGGAGAGGCTTGTGGACCTCGCTGCCGAAGATGCGCTTGAAGACGAAGTCGGTCTTGGGATCCGCGAAGACAGCACGCATGGAGACATCCTATCGCAGGAGCGAAATGTTCAACCGAGCCCCCCCCGGGGCCGTCAGGCCCAACGCCGCTCGCGCAGAAGGCGGGCTTGCAACCCGCTCAGCTCATCGGCCCCCAGGTTGGCCAGGGCGGCTTCACGATCCGCGCCGAGGCTCGATCTCGAAGGCCTGGCAAATGGCCCGGATCGACTCGCGCAGTCCCTTTTCGACACCTTCGCGCAGTCCCTCTTCACGGCCCTGCCGTTCGGCCAGGGTGAGGGCGCCGCGGGCGTCCTGCTCGGCGATCTTCGAGCGGTCGTAGAGGTCGAGCTCACCGGCGCTGAAACCCGCCATGCGGGCGACCTCCAGCGCTTCACGGTACGGCGTTTGCGACAGGGCCGGCGGCACCAGATCGAGATTCTCCGCCTCGCGGAAGAAGTAAGCCCAGCGGTCGATCGTCTCCTGTGGATCGTCGCCGGAGCGGTATTTCGGCAGCTCCAGGAAGACGTACTGCACCTGGGAAAGGCCGCGGGCGCCACCGTGCTGCTCCTGCATCCGCCAGCGGCTGAGCATCGGCACCGCCACGCCGCCCGGGTCCGGAGGCCCGGGCCAAAGCAGGAAATCGCAGATCGTCACCCCCACCACGTCGTCGAGCCCGGGGTAATCCTCGCCGGTGCGCAGTTGGGTGACATAGGCCTTGGAGGTGTTGTAGACCACCCGCTTCTCGAAACCTTCGACGTTGAGCACCTGCATCTCGACCACGTAGTGCCGGCCGCTCTGGTCGAGGCACTTGACGTCGACCACCGACAGCTTCAGCTCGTCGACCGCCACGTGCTGCTCGGGGGAGAGGTATTTGAGGTCGACGATCCGGTGATCCCCGGAAAGCTCCAGGAGAGCGTTCAGCAGCTCAATGAGGAGAGGCTTGTGGACCTCGCTGCCGAAGATGCGCTTGAAGACGAAGTCGGTCTTGGGATCCGCGAAGACAGGTCGCATGGAGACATCCTAACGCAGGAGCGAAATGTTCAACCGAGCCCCCGCCCGGGCCGTCAGGCCCAACGCCGCTCGCGCAGCAGGCGGGCTTGCAACCCGCTCAGCTCATCGGCTCCCAGGTTGGCCAGGGCGGCTTCACGATCCGCGCCGAGCTCGATCTCGAAGGCCTGGCAAATGGCCCGGATCGACTCGCGCAGTCCCTTTTCGACGCCTTCGCGCAGTCCCTTTTCGACGCCTTCGCGCAGTCCCTCTTCACGGCCCTGGCGTTCGGCCAGGGTGAGGGCGCCGCGGGCATCCTGCTCGGCGATCTTCGAGCGGTCGTAGAGGTCGAGCTCGCCGGCGCTGAAACCCGCCATGCGGGCGACCTCCAGCGCTTCACGGTACGGCGTCTGCGACAGGGCCGGCGGCACCAGATCGAGGTTCTCCGCCTCGCGGAAGAAGTAAGCCCAGCGGTCGATCGTTTCCTGTGGATCGTCGCCGGAGCGGTATTTCGGCAGCTCCAAGAAGACGTATTGCACCTGGGAAAGGCCGCGGGCACCACCGTGCTGCTCCTGCATCCGCCAGCGGCTGAGCATCGGCACCGCCGCGCCGCCCGGGTCCGGAGGCCCGGGCCAAAGCAGGAAATCGCAGATCGTCACCCCCACCACGTCGTCGAGGCCGGGGTAGTCCTCGCCGGTGCGCAGTTGCGTGACATAGGCCTTGGAGGTGTTGTAGACCACCCGCTTCTCGAAACCCTCGACGTTGAGCACCTGCATCTCGACCACGTAGTGCCGGCCGCTCTGGTCGAGGCACTTGACGTCCACCACCGACAGCTTCAGCTCGTCGACCGCCACGTGCTGCTCGGGGGAGAGGTACTTCAGGTCGACGATCCGGTGGTCCCCGGAAAGCTCCAGGAGAGCGTTCAGCAGCTCAATGAGGAGAGGCTTGTGGACCTCGCTGCCGAAAATGCGCTTGAAGACGAAGTCGGTCTTGGGATCCGCGAAGACAGGACGCATGGAGACATCCTAACGCAGGAGCGAAACGTTCAACCGAGCCCCCCCCGGGCCGTCAGTCCCAACGCCGCTCGCGCAGAAGGCGGGCTTGCAACCCGCTCAGCTCATCGGCCCCCAGGCTGGCCAGGACGGCTTCACGCTCCGCGCCGAGCGTGATCTCGAAGGCCTGGCAAATGGCCCGGATCGACTCGCGCAGTCCCTTTTCGCGGCCCTGCCGTTCGGCCAGGGTGAGGGCGCCGCGGGCGTCCTGCTCGGCGATCTTCGAGCGGTCGTAGAGGTCGAGCTCGCCGGCGCTGAAACCCGCCATGCGGGCGACCTCCAGCGCTTCACGGTACGGCGTCTGCGACAGGGCCGGCGGCACCAGATCGAGGTTCTCCGCCTCGCGGAAGAAATAGGCCCAGCGGTCGATCGTTCCCTGTGGATCGTCACCGGAGCGGTATTTCGGCAGCTCCAGGAAGACGTACTGCACCTGGGAAAGGCCGCGGGCGCCACCGTGCTGCTCCTGCATCCGCCAGCGGCTGAGCATCGGCACCGCCACGCCGCCCGGGTCCGGAGGCCCGGGCCAAAGCAGGAAATCGCAGATCGTCACCCCCACCACGTCGTCGAGCCCGGGGTAGTCCTCGCCGGTGCGCAGTTGCGTGACATAGGCCTTGGAGGTGTTGTAGACCACCCGCTTCTCGAAACCCTCGACGTTGAGCACCTGCATCTCGACCACGTAGTGCCGGCCGCTCTGGTCGAGGCACTTGACGTCCACCACCGACAGCTTCAGCTCGTCGACCGCCACGTGCTGCTCGGGGGAGAGGTACTTCAGGTCGACGATCCGGTGGTCCCCGGAAAGCTCCAGGAGAGCGTTCAGCAGCTCAATGAGGAGAGGCTTGTGGACCTCGCTGCCGAAGATGCGCTTGAAGACGAAGTCGGTCTTGGGATCCGCGAAGACAGGACGCATGGAGACATCCTAACGCAGGACGGCGGTGCCGGGCTGCCGGTGCCAGGCGCTGCAAGGCTTGCGCGCATCCGTGAGCGAAAGCGGAGCTGAGGGAATAGCCCGGAGGGCGGCCTACTCGTAGCCCAGGGTGGAACCCTGGGTGGCGACGCGTGGCCATCGCCAAGACGTGTCATCGGACGCCCCGCCGCCCCGTCGCCATTCCCCGGGTTGCACCCGGGGCTAGAAGAAGGACGCCCTCCGGGCTCGCGGTATGCGCAGAAGCGGCCCCAGAACGGGGCGCAAACGGACACTCCCAACGCCCGGACTCACGGGGAGGCTGGCGTGTTCGATCGGCCAACCACGCCAACGATTTCACCCTCCAATCCGCGCCCTTCTCCAGCAGCCCTGAAGCCAGGGGAGCCCCCCTGTGCTAATCTCCGCCCGTCGCCGGGTGGCGGCTCCTTTCCGTCCAACTACTGCTTTCTCGAGAGGGAAATCATGAAAAAGATCGTCCACATCGTGGGCACGGGCACGATTGGCGAGCCCCTGCTCGGTCTCTTCACCGACTTCCGGGACCGGCTGGGGATCGATGAAGTCACCTTCCACAAGCGGACGCCCCTCGCGTCCGACCGGGCCAAGCTCAACCACCTGATTCAGCGCGGCGCCAAGCTGGCGGTGGATGAGGACGTCCGTTCGGAGTTCGAAAAGCTGGGGCACGAGGTGAGCTTCGAGTCCCGCGAGGCGCTGGAACGGGCCACCGTGGTGCTCGACTGCACGCCCGCGGGCAACGAGAACAAGGAGAAGTTCTACGAGAACCTGACCGGCCCCAAGGGCTTCCTCGCCCAGGGGAGCGAGTTCGGCTTCGGCAAGCCCTACGCCCGCGGCATCAACGAGGAGATCCTGGTGCCGGGCGAGGACCGCTTCATCCAGATCGTCTCCTGCAACACGCACAACATCTCGACGCTCATCAAGACCCTCTGCCACGAGGAGGGGAGCTACTCCCATCGAGAGGGGCACCTTCGTCTGCATGCGGCGTTCGAACGACATCTCCCAATCGGACGGTTTCGTGCCGGCCCCCAACGTGGGCAAGCACGACGACCCCGACTTCGGAACCCACCATGCCCGGGACGCCCACTACGTGTTCGAGACCCTGGGCCTGGACCTGAACCTCTTCTCCAGCGCGGTCAAGCTCAACACCCAGTACATGCACTCGATCTGGTTCAATCTCCAGCTCAACCGTGACATCACGCTGGAGGAGGTCAAGAAGCGTTTCCGGGAGAACCCGCTCGTGGCCACCACGGACAAGCGCTTCGCCAACCTGATCTTCAGCTTCGGCCGCGACCACGGCTACTACGGCCGCATCCTGTCGCAGACCGTGGTGGTGGCCCCGACGCTCGCCGTGCGCCGCAAGCGGGAGATCTACGGCTTCTGCTTCACGCCTCAGGACGGCAACTCGCTGCTCTCCTCGGTGGCGGCGGCCCTCTGGCTGATCGAGCCGAACTGGGAGACCGTCGCGAACCGCCTCGCGCCCTTCCGCCGCTGGCTGTACCGGGAGATCTGATCCCCCGTGCGACCTCACCCCAACCCCTCTCCTAAAGGAGAGGGGCTCAGGTTTGTTTCCCCCTCTCCTTTAGGAGAGGGGGCCAGGGGGTGAGGTCGTCATGCGCCCCGTCGAGCTTCGTTTTGGTGATCTGAGAATCGAGGGTTGGTCCCGCGCGGGGGACGACAACTGGTTCCGCGTCCATCCTCCCGGGCTGGCGCTCGACGTGGGCCGGGGCGCGCTGCAGCTGGCCGGCGCCCAGGACGTCTTTCTGTCCCACGGTCACCTGGACCATGCGCTGGGGCTGCCGTACGTTCTCTCCCAGCGCTCGCTCCACCGGCTGGTGCACACGCGGGTGTTCTGCCCGGCGGCGATCGCCGAGGCGATGCAGGCGTTCATCAACGCGGCCGAACGCCTGGAGGGGGCGCGGTACCGGTACGATCTGATTCCTCTGGAGCCGGGCGACGGCGTGGCGGTGAGCCGGACCCTCCGGGTGGAAGCGTTTGCCACGGACCACGTGGTGCCGAGCCTCGGCTACCACCTCTGGCGCTCGCGGCGGCGGCTGGCCCCGGCCTTCGCGGGCCTGCCGCCGGCCGAGCTGATCACGCTGCGCGAGCAGGGGGTGGATACGTCGGAAGTGGTGGAGGATCTCTGGCTCACTTATTGCGGCGACACGGGGCCGGCCATCTTCGAGCGGGAACCGCGCCTCTTCCGCGCCAAGGTGCTGATGCTGGAGTGCACCTTCCTGGGCGAGGAGCACCGCGACAAGGGGGAGCGTTTCAAGCATCTCCACCTGGGGGACATCGCCCACTGGGCGGATGAGCTTCAGAACGAGGCCATCGTCCTGCACCACCTCTCCCGGCGGTTCCGGGTGGAGGATCTGCGGGCCGAGGTCGACCGGCGCCTGCCGGAGCTGGCGCCCCGCATTCACATTCTCGTGGAAGGACAAGCCGGATGAGAGGACGACAAGGATCAGGCAAGGGGCCGGGTGACCGCGGGCGCGGCCCGGGAGGAGGGCCAGGGGACAGGCGGCCAGGGTCCGGAGGCCCGGGCGGAGGCCATCGCCCGTTCCGTCCGGGTTCCGAGGAACGGCCCCCGCCGCGCCGGGCCGAAGGAGGACGGTCCGAGCAGCGCGGTCCCGACCGGCCCAGGGAGGACCGCCCCAGAGCTGACCGTCCGAGCTTCCGTCCAGGCTCCGACCGTCCCGGCGCGGATCGCCCCAGGCGAGAAGGGGGACCGGGAGGAGGGGGACCGCCGCGCCGTGGGCCTAGACGCTCCGAGGCGTTCGAGCATGCCAAGAAAGTCCTGAACGGCACGCCTGCAGTGCCTGAGGTATCGGCGATAACCGCGAAGCCCTTTCCGCCGCTTGCGATGGCGGCTCCGCCGGCCGCTGAGGTTCTGCCGTCTCCACCGCCACCGGGCGCCAAGCTGGTGGACGTCCAGGAGCTGGAGGTGACCATCGAGAAGCTGGTGGCCGGCGGCGACGGCATCACCCGCTTCGAGGGCGTGCCCATCTTCGTGCCCCGCTCCGCGCCCGGCGACCGTCTCCGGGTCCAGCTCGTCGAGCGCCGGGCCGACTATGGCCGGGCGGAGATCGTCGCGATCCTCGAGCCGGGGCCGGACCGCCGGCCCGATCCCGTGCCGGAGCTCTCCCGCACGGGAATCTGCGATCTCCAGCACCTGACCGACGAAGCCCAGCCCCGCCTCAAGGCCCAGGCCGTGCGCGAGACCCTCCAGCACCTGGGCCAGGTCACCGTTCCCCCGGATGCGCCGGTGATCACGGGTGCCCCCTGGGGCTACCGCCTGCGCACCCAGCTCCACACCGAGATCGATCCCGTGGCCGGCGGCGTGCGGGTGGGCTACCACGCACGCGGCACGAACGACCTCATCGCCGTCGCCCGCTGCCCCCTGCTGGTGCCGGAGGCTCGAAGCCCTGCTCGGCGAGCTGCCGGCCCTCCTGGGCCGGGAAGCGCCGCGCCGACTGGATCTGGCGGCGGGCGACCGCGGGGCCGTCACCGCCTCCCCCACCGTGGAAGGGCTGCCCCAAGGTGAAATCTCCACCCAGGTGGGGGACTTCACCTATTTCTACGACGCCCGCTGCTTCTTCCAGGGGCACCGCGGGCTGCTGCCCAAGCTCGTCGAGATGACGGTGGGTTCCTGGGAAGGGGAGACGGCCGTGGACCTCTTCTCCGGCGTGGGCCTCTTCAGCTTTCCCCTCGCCCGGCGCTACCGCAAGGTGATGGCCGTGGAAGGGGACCAGATCAGCGCGCGCTATGCCCGCCTGAACGTGCGGCGCAACAAGGTGGAGAACCTGGAGACGGTGAACCAGGCCGTCGAGACCTGGCTCGTCGACAAGCTCCCCACGGGCCTCGACCGCCTGGTGGTGGACCCGCCCCGCACCGGCCTCTCCGTCAAGGTCCGCACGATCCTGCTGGACCGCCGCCCGGCCCGCATCACCTACGTCTCCTGCCACCCCGCCGCCCTGGCCCGCGACCTGCGCCAGCTCCAGAAGGGGTACACGGTGGAGAGCGTGGTGTTCTTCGACCTGTTCCCACAGACGGGGCATATGGAGACGGTGGTGCAACTGGTGGCGACGGCAGAAACGCCTCAGCCAGCGCAGACTTGACGGGTGCCCTGAGACCGGCTCAACTTTTTTTGCACCGATGCGAGCCCGTAGGGCGTCCTACTTGTAGCCCAGGGTGCAACCCTGGGTGGAGGGGGACGGGAATCCCATCACGGCCGAATCGTCCGAGCCTTACCGAATCACCCCCCGCCCACCCAGGGTTGCACCCTGGGCTACAAGTAGGACGCCCTACGGGCTCGCATCGTCTCGCAGCCATCAGCCCGAGCTGCCATCAGCCCGCGATAGATCCCCTACCCCTACCCAAAAACCCTACCCCTGCTCTATCCTCGACACCACTTCGAGGAGAAGCATGGAAAGTACGGCCCAGGATGAGGATCAGCGCGGCTTCGTCCGCGAGCTTGGCCTGATCGACTCGGTCATGGTGGTGGCGGGGTCGATGATCGGCTCCGGCATCTTCATCGTCTCGGCCGGGGTGGTGCGGCAGCTCGGGTCGGCGGGGTGGCTGCTGGCGGCCTGGGTGTTCAGCGGGTTGTTGATCGCGGCGGCGGCGGTCTCCTACGGCGAGCTGGCGGCCATGATGCCGAAGGTCGGCGGGCAGTACGTCTACCTCCGGGAGGCCTACTCGCCGCTCGTGGGGTTCCTCTTCGGGTGGGCCATGTTCCTGGTCATCCAGACGGGGACCATCGCCGCCGTGGCCGTGGCGTTCGCCCGGTTCCTGGGCGTTCTGGTGCCGGCGGTCTCCCCCACGGCGTGGATCGTAGAGCCCATCGCCCTGTCCGAAGGTTATGCCCTGAGCCTCTCGGCGCAGCAGCTCGCGGCGATCCTCCTGATCGCCTTCCTGACCTTCGTCAACACCCAGGGGATCCGCACCGGCAAGCGGATTCAGAACGTCTTCACCTGGACCAAGACCCTGGCTCTCGCCGCCCTGATCGTGCTCGGGTTGGTGGCGGGCCGGGCGGCCGGAAACTTCGAGGATCTCTGGACGCCTCGGGACACGGTGACGGTGACGCCGGACCTGCCGGGCATGCCCGCGGTGTCGGCGAGCGAGGGGGGCCTGGCCCTGCTCACCGTCTTCATCCTGGCGCTCGTGGGGCCGCTCTTCTCGGCCGGCGCGTGGAACGACGTGTCCTTCGCCGCGGCGGAGGTGCGCAACCCCAGGCGGAACCTGCCCATCGCCCTCGCCGCCGGGGTGCTGTTGGTGAGCGGTCTCTACCTTTTGGCCAACGTCGCCTACCTGCGGGCGCTGCCGCTCGAGGCCATCCGCAACGCCCCGGACGACCGGGTGGCCACCGCCATGCTGGAGACGGTTCTGGGCGGCGGCGGGGCGGCCATCATGGCGGTGGCCATCATGATCTCCACCTTCGGCTGCAACAACGGGCTGATCCTGGCGGGCGCGCGGGTCTCCTACGCTATGGCCCAGGACGGCCTCTTCTTCCAGGGCGCGGGGCGGCTCAACCGGGCCCACGTGCCGGCCGTGGGGCTCGTCCTCCAGTGCGTGTGGGCGTGTCTGCTGGTCTTGCCACGCACCCGGACGGTGGATGCCGCGGGAGCCGTCCAGTATGGTAGCCTCTATTCCAACCTCCTGGAGTATGTGATCTTCGCCGTGCTGCTCTTCTACGTCATCACCATCGCCGGCCTGTTCGTGCTGCGCCGCAGGCAGCCGGACGCGGAGCGCCCCTACCGGGCGTTCGGCTATCCGGTGGTGCCGCTCTTCTACCTTGCCGGGGCGAGCCTCGTGGTGTTGGCCCTGCTGGCCTACCGAACGAAAACGACCTGGCCGGGGCTGCTCCTGGTGCTGACCGGCATCCCGGTCTACTTCCTTTGGAGGCGGGCCAAGGCCTGACCCATGCCCAGACGATACGAAGGCCTGTCCGGCACCGCGCCCATCTCCGTCCCCCTCCGCCTGGGGACCGCCCTGCGCCAGCGGCTGCGCCACGGCTACAGCCGCGAAGACCTGCGGGGCGATCTGCTGGCGGGCATGGTGGTGGGGATCGTGGCCCTGCCGCTTTCCATGGCCCTCGCCGTGGCCTCGGGGGTCGCGCCGCAATACGGCCTCTACACGGCCATCGTGGCCGGCGCGGTGGTCGCGGCCCTGGGCGGCTCCATGGTGCAGGTCTCGGGTCCCACGGCGGCCTTCGTGGTGCTGCTGGCCCCCATCTCCGCCAAGTTCGGCCTGGGCGGGCTCATCCTCGCCACCCTCATGGCGGGGATCCTCCTCGTCGTCATGGGGATCGCCCGCCTGGGCGGGCTGATCCAGTTCGTCCCCTATCCCGTCACCACCGGCTTCACGGCCGGCATCGCCGTGGTCATCGCCACCCTTCAGCTCAAGGATTTCCTCGGGCTCTCCGTGGCGAAGATGCCCCAGGAATACCTGGAGCGGGTGGCGGCCCTGGCGCGGGCGCTGCCCACCGTGCGCTGGGAGGATCTCGCCATCGGCCTCTTCACCCTGGCCGTGCTCCTCCTCTGGCCACGGATCACCCGCAAGATCCCCGGCGCCGCTCATCGCCCTGGGCCTCGGGGGGATCCTGGCCGCGCTGCTCACCCGCTGGCTGCCGGGCTTCGAGGTGGCCACCATTCACAGCCGGTTCGCGGACGGCATCCCGCAGCTTCCGCCCCTGCCGAGTCCTCCCCTGGAACCTGCCGGGGCCGGACGGCCAACCGCTCGGCCTCTCCTTCGGGCTGATCCGCGCCCTCGCCCCCTCGGCGTTCGCCATCGCCATGCTGGGCGCCATCGAGTCGCTCCTCTCGGCCGTGGTGGCGGACGGCATGACGGGCGGCTCGCACGATCCCGACGCCGAGCTGGTGGCCCAGGGGATCGGCAACATCGTGGCCCCCTTCTTCGGCGGCATCGCCGCCACCGGGGCTCTCGCCCGCACGGCCACCAACGTCCGCTCCGGGGCGCGCTCGCCGCTCGCCGCCCTCTTCCACTCGGCGTTCGTGCTGCTCTCCGTGCTGCTGCTGGCGCCGATGCTCAACTACCTGCCCATGGCCTCGCTCGCGGCCCTGCTCCTCATCGTGGCCTGGAACATGAGCGAGGCCAAGCACTTCGTCGCACGCCATGCGGGTGGCGCCGCGGAGCGACGTGCTTCGTGCTGCTGACCTGCTTCGGCCTCACCGTCGTCTTCGACATGGTGGTCTCGGTGACCGTGGGCGTGCTCCTGGCGGCCCTCCTCTTCATGAAGCGCATGGCGGAGGTCTCGAGCGTGCGCCTGGTGAACCAGCACCCCATCGCCAGCCAGGGACTGCCGAAGAACGTGCTGATCTACGAGGTGGCGGGCCCCCTCTTCTTCGGCGCCGCCCAGAAGGCCATGAGCGCGCTCCAGAGGGTGCCGACGGGGATCAAGGTCGTGGTGCTCGACCTCGCCTCGGTGCCGGCGATCGACGCCACGGGACTCGTCAGCCTCGAATCCGCCGTCTCCCGGCTGCACCAGCTCGGGATGATCGTGGTGATCGGCGGCGTTCAGGGCCAGTCCCTGCGGGCGCTCGCCAAATCGGACCTGCGGGGGCACCGCGACCGCCTCTCCGTGCACCGCACCATGGAGAAGGCCCTGGAGGTCGCGCGGGAGGTGTCCGAGAAGGGGTCTCTCGACGATACGAGGGTGCGGTCCCGGCCGGTGGCACTGGGGTAGAATCAGGGCCGGCACCCAAGCCGCGAACCCGACGCCTGAGCCGGAGAACACCTTGAGGTACAAACAGAAGTACGTCCTTGCCCTGGAGGCGCACCTCGGGGCGGAGCTGCACCGGCGCTCCACGGAGCTGACCCGTGCCTGGCTGGACCGGCTCATGGAACGGCTGGACTATCTCTGCTCCGGCAGCGACCTGGGCTCCGAGGAGATGGTGCGCAAGGAGTTCGAGACCCTGGGTGACATCCTCGTCTTCGAGCAGTTCGTCCGCGCCCACCCGGGAGTCGCCGACGGCACGGGCCTGGGCCTCTCCATCGCCCGCACGGCCGTCGAGCAGATCGGCGGCGACATCTGGCTGGAGAGCGAGCCGGGAGCCGGCACCACGTTCTATCTGACGGTGGTCGATCCGCCCCTGGCCGGAGAGCCCGGAGAGCCTTGACCACCGGCACCCTGTACGTGGTGGCGACGCCGATCGGCAACCTGGAAGACCTCTCCCCGCGCGCCGAGCGGACCCTTCGGGAGGCCGGTCTCATCGCGGCCGAGGACACCCGGGTCGCCTTCACCCTGATCAAGCGGCTGGGCTTCGACAAGCCCATGCTGAGCTTCCACGACCACAACGAGACGGGCCGCACGCCGCAGATCCTCAAGAAGCTCCAGGAAGGGCTCGACGTGGCCCTGGTGAGCGACGCGGGTACGCCGCTGATCAGCGACCCCGGCTTCCGCCTCGTGCGCGCGGCGGCGGCGGCGGGGGTCCGCGTGGTGGCCCTGCCGGGGCCGTGCGCGGCGGTGGCCGCCCTCTCGCTCTCCGGCCTGCCCACGGACCGCTTCCTCGTGCTGGGGTTCCCCTCCCGCAAAGGGGGGAAGCGGCGCTCCGCCTTCGAGGAGCTGGCCCGGGAACGGGCCACGCTCGTGCTCTATGAAGGACCGCACCGCATGCTGGAGACCCTGGAGGATCTGCTGGCGGTGCTCGGCGACCGGAAGGCTGTGCTGGCGCGCAACCTAACCAAGGAGCACGAGTCGGTGCTGCGCGGGAGCCTCTCGGAGATCCGGGAGACCCTGGCCGCCCAGGAATTCGTGGCGGGCGAGCTGACGCTGGTCGTCGAGGGCGCCCCGGAGGGGGACGGGGAGGACTGGCCCGAGGCCGCCCAGCGCGCCGCCGGGCGCCTGCTCCAGGAAGGCCTCGCCCCCAGCCAGGTGCAGAGCATCGTGGCCGACGTGTTTCAGCTCAACCGCAAGGCGGTCTACCGGCGGATTCTCCAGATAGCTGGGCAGATGGTGGACTCTCAGGACCGGGACGCATGAGGAGAGACTTCGAGCGGATCAAGACGGACCAGTTCCTGAAGCGGATCGCGGAGATCTACCGCGTCTCCCTGGAGGAAGCCCGGCGGCTCGCCAGCCTGGAGCACACAAGCTCGCTCCGCATCAACCGGCTGAGCCCCAAGGCTCCCGCGCGGATTCTCGACGAGCTCCGGGAGGCCGGTGTGGAGCTCGAGCCCATCCCCTGGTGCGAGGACGCTTACTTCCTCCGGAGCGCCAAGCGGGACGTCTCGGAGTCGGACCTCTTCCAGCAGGGGCACGTCTACCTTCAGAACGCGTCGAGCCTGATCCCGCCCCTGGCGCTCGATCCCCATCCGGGAGATGCCATCCTGGACGTCTGCGCGGCCCCGGGCGGCAAGACGGCTCACATCGCCGCCTTGACCGGCAACCAGGGGGACCTGTGGGTGAACGACGCCATCAAGCCGCGGGCCGAGAAGATGCGGGGGATCCTGGACACCTTCCACGTCCGCTACAGCCACCTCACCAGCCACCCGGGGCAGTATCTGGACAAATACGTCGACCAGAGCTTCGACCGCATCCTCCTCGACGCCCAGTGCAGCGGCGAAGGGATGGTGAACCTGGACCGCCCGCAACCCCTGCGCTTCTGGTCCCCTCAGCGCATCACCAAATTCAGCCACCTCCAGAAGAAGATGCTGGCCGCGGCCTTCAAGCGGCTCAAGCCGGGAGGGACCCTGGTCTACTCCACCTGCACCTTCGCCCCCGAGGAGAACGAGGACACCGTCCATCACCTCCTGAAGCACCACCCGGAAGCCACGGTGGAGCCCCTTCCCTCGGACATCCTGGAGATTCCGAACGCCCTCCCGGGCCTCAAGTCCTGGGAGCAGAAGAGCTACGATCCCCGGCTGGCCCAGGCGGTGCGGATCGAGCCCACGGAGGGCATGGAGGCGTTCTTTGTTTGCAGGATCGGGAAGGCTGAGAATTCTTCCCCCAGGGGTTGATTTACTCTTGGAATTGGCTCATTGTGGAGAAGAAACCCCAGAGGAGGAACGACATGAGACATGAGATAGAGCGCTTTCTTGAAAGCGTTCGAACAGATCCGCGCCGCCTTGACGAATTTCGGTCCCTGCTCAGCACCCCGGATGCCGCCATCCTTTGGGCCGGCAGCCAGGGCATCCGCCTGACTCCTCAGGATGTCGAGGAGCTTCTGGAGAGTGATGGCGAGCTTTCCGACTGCGAGCCTCGACAAGGTAGCCGGCGGCGAAGACGCCTGGGGAACCGGGACGGGTGGAACCACCGGCGGGACGGGCGGAACGACCGGTGGAACGGGTGGCGGCTAGTCCTGCTCAGACGTGCCGTTGACCTGCGCCCACTGGCTGGCGGTCCTTGAGCCCCGGCTGGTCCCGCCCCTGTTCGACCGCGAGGCCGTGGCGCGCCTCCTCTCGGTTGCCCAAGGCCTTCCCGGCGATTGCCAGGGTGTCCTGGAGATCCGGCTGGCACCGGGCCCGGCACCGGTGGATCTTTCGCTGCGCCTGCTCACGGCCCTGCAATCTCGAGATATGGCGGAGCGGTTGCCGCCCTCCGCCGGGAAGGCCTTTCTCCTTGCCTGGGCCCAGCCTGGGGGACCGCTCTCCCCCGTGAGCTTCCGTCTGGATCGAGATCGATCTCGACCGCCAGCCCAGGCCGGCCTTGGATCCGGTTCTCTGCGCCAGGCTCCCCCCGGCTGCCGATCCGGATTGGCTCACCGGCAGCTTGCTCGCCGCCCTGCTGGGAGCCTCGCCGCCGCCCGGCCAGCGCGGCAGGATCCGCGACTGTCTAGAAGCCATGCCGGCCTCCGCCCATCTCCTCTACCTCTTCTCTCTCCGGGCTCGGGGGAGCTCCGCCGTCCGCATGGAGATTTTCGGGATGACGGCGCCTCAGATTCTCGGCTACCTGCAAACGATCGCTCCGGCCCGGGTGCCCGATGTCACCCGGGCCGCCTCGCTCCTGGAGGGCGCGGAGAGGCTCCACCTCTCGTTCGACGTCACGGCGGAGGAAATCCTGCCCCGAATCGGCCTTGAAGGATCGTTCCCTCGGCAGCCTCCGCGGGAGCCGCGCTGGCGGAGCCTCCTCACACGGCTGGTCGAGGAGGGGCTCTGCTCGCCGGACAAGCGGGATGCCCTGCTCCGCTGGCCCGGATACGACTCTTTCTGGACGGCGCCAGAACGCTGGCCCTTGGCCGAGGCCGGCCCCCGGGGGTTCTGCGTCCGCGCTCTGAGCCACCTGAAGCTGGCCTGCCATCCGGACCGGGAGCCGGAAGCGAAGGCCTATCTCGCGTTCGATCCGCTCAACCGCTCTGCCATGGGGGCGCTCAGCTCCGCCGCGAGAACCTCGGCCGCCTCCACGTAGCGAGGGAGCTGCAACACCGCGAAGATCCGGCGGGCCTCTCCGAGCTGCCGCGCACCTTCTTCGGACCCCGCGCCCGGCAGGAGGGCCAGATCGAGCCGGGTGCGCGCGGCCTCGAAGGGTGCCTGAATCGCCTCAAAGCTCTCCAGGGCCTCTTCGAGCCATTGACGGGCCGTGCCGCCATCGCCGGCGGCGCGGGCCACGTGCCCCAGAGTCCGCTGGGCCATGCCGCTCCCGTAGCGGAACCCGGCTCCCTCGGTCGTCTCCAGGGCCTCCTGGGCCAGGGTCCGGGCCTCGGCCGGCCGGTCCGCGAGGAGATAAGCCTTGGCCAGGAAGGCGGAGAACCAGCCCAGGAGCTGCTGCATGCCGGCCTGGTGCAGGCGCTCGACGGAGCCCTCCAAGGCCTCGATCGCCTGGGGAAGGTCGCCCTTCTCCAGATAGGCATAGCCCAGGAAACCCAGCGCCGCGGCCGTATTGAGCGGGTCCTGGGCACGTTCCAGCCCGCCTTTGCACTCCTCGATCCCAAGGTCCCACTCCCCCAGGGAGGCATGGAAGTAGCCGGTGCTCCACGAAGGATCGAGGCGCGGATCCTGGAGGGCACGCCAAATCTCCTCGGCCTTGGACATGCAGTCGAACGCGTCCTCGAACCGGCCCAGAACGTAGTGATGGAAACCCGCCACCCAGTACGCCTGCCCCTGCCACCACCGGTCCGCGCTCCGCTCCAGGAGGGCGAGAGCGCGGCGCCCATGCTCGATCCCTTCCGGGAACCGGCCGGACCAGAAAGCGTCGCGGCACAGCAAGTACCAGGCCTTCCCCTCTGTGGAGGAGTCCCCCGCCCGGCACGCCGCCTCGATGGACAGCCGCGCGGTGTCCGCGGCTTCCTCCGGATGGCCGAGGTAGCTGTGGGTGTGCGCAAGCCAGAAAAAGTAGCACCCGGTGAGCGCCGGGTCCCCCAGCCGGTCCAGGGTGTCGCGGTGCCGCAGGAACAGCTCCAGCGTCTCGGAGAAACGGGCCAGCGGCAGCAGGGACTCGGCGAGCTGAAGGATCAGCTCGAGAAGGCAGCGGCCACGCACGGCCTCCGGCAGGCTTGCGGCGTGGACCAGCGCCTCCCGCAACGCCTTGGCCGCCTCGGCGTGCGCGTTGCCCCGGGCCGATTTGCCGGCGGCCAGCACCAGCCAGTGGACCGCCTTCTCGGGATCGGCGGCCTCCGAATAGTGGTAGGCCAACCGGTCGAAGACCTCCTCCAAGCGGTCCTCGTGGAGGGCCTCGAAAGCCTGGCCCGCGGCCGCGTGCAGGAGCCGCCGCCGGCTCGTCAGGAGAGTCTGGTAGACCGCTTCCTGGGAAAGGACGTGCTTGAAGAAGTAGAGCGGCTCTTCCGCCGTGGGCTCCTCGTAGAGGAACTCCCAGCGCTTGAGGTCCGCGAGGAGGGTTGGCAGCTCCTCGCTCCGGTCCCAGACCGCCGCCAGGAGCGGCAGGGGAAACTCCCGGCCCAGGACCGAAGCCGTCTGCAGAAGCCGCTTGTGGTCTTCGGGCAGGCGGTCGATGCGCGCCATCAGCACGCCCTGGATGGTGTCCGGAACGGAGACGTCCGGCCGCTCCAGCAGGGAGCGGGTCAGCTCTTCCAGAAAGAACGGGTTGCCCTCGGCCTTGCTCAGAATTACGGGGAGCAGGTCGTCCGGCAGCTCGGTGCGGCGCAGCACGGAGCGCATGACCTCCTGGCTCTCCCGGTCCGTCAGGCGCGAAAGGGAGATCTGGGTGGCATAGGACTTGTCGATCCAGCGGGGCCGGTAGCCGGACCGGTAGGTGAGGAGGAGGAGCATCCGGGCGGCCGTCAATCCCTCGACGAGCAGGGCGAGGAATTCCTCCGAGGTCTCGTCGACCCAATGGAGATCCTCGATCTCCACCACCACCAGCCGGCCCGGGCCGGCGCTCAGCATCCACTGCCGAAGCAGGGCGAAGGTCCGGGCCTGAATGGCCTGGGAGCTCAGCTCCGCCAGCCTGCCGGCCCCCTCCTCGACGCCCAGCAGGCGGAGGAAATAGGGCAGTTGCTCCCCGGAGTCCATGCCGGCGCGCGCGAGACCCGCGGCGGCCTTGGCGGTGACGGTTGGTACATCGTCGGCCTCGCCAATCCCCCACTCGTTGCGCAGCATGTAGAGGAGAGGCAGATAGGGCATCCCCCCGCCATAGGAGAGGCACCGCCCGGCCAGCCAGAGGATGGGCTGGTCCCAGAGCCGCTGGTGAAGCTCATAGAGGAGCCGTGACTTGCCGGAGCCGGCTTCGGCCGCGATGCCCAGCACCTGCCCCTCCCCTCCCTCGGCCCGCTCCCGCAGCTCCTCGAGCAGCGCCATCTCCCGGCGCCGGCCGATGAAAGGCGTGCGCGACATGGCGCCGAGGATCGTCTCTTCCGATTGGACGGAGCCTGCCCCCAGGACCCGGAAGGCCCGGACGGGCTCTTCCTTGCCCTTCACCTGGAGCGGCTCCAAAGGCGCCAACTGCACCCCCTGGAGGAAGCGGCTCGTGGCCTCGCTGACCAGGACCGCTCCAGGCTCCGCGGCCTGCTGAAGGCGGGCGGCCAGGTTCGTGGTGTCGCCGATCGCCGTGTAGTCCCGCCGGAGCTGGTCGCCGATCCCCCCGACGACCACCCATCCGGTATTGATCCCCATCCGGACGCTCGAGCTCCGCCTCCTGGGGGTCCGCGAGCTCGGCGGGGTGCTCCTTCAGGGCCTTCCGGAGCCCGAGCGCGGCCAGCGCGGCGCGCCGCGCGTGGTCCTCATGGGCGATGGGCGCCCCGAACAGCGCCATGAAGCCATCGCCCAGGAACTGGTTGATGGTCCCCTCGTAACGGTGGACCTCCCGCAAAGCCAGCTCGAAGAACCGGTTGAGCACGAGATGCATGGCCTCGGGCCCCACCCTCTCCGCCAGGGCCGTCGAGCCCACGAGATCGCAGAAGAGGACGGTGACCTGCTTGCGCTCGCCTTCGAGAGCGGACCTGGATTGGAAGACCGGATCGGCCAGATGCGGCGGGGTGTACTCCTGGAGAGGCGGATTGCGTAAGGCAGGAGCAGGCTCAGCCGCTGGCGCCCCCAGCGGAGAGCCGCATTCGCCGCAGAACTTGAAGCCCGGGGGGCTCTCGGCGCCACACTTGGGGCACAACGCCCCCAGCTTCGCGCCGCACTGGCCGCAGAACTTCATGCCGGAGGGGCTGTCGAACTGGCATTGCTGACATTTCATGGCCGGTGCCTGAAAGCCAGTGTACTACCAGGGGACGGAGAGGGACCTGGACGCCATACAGTTAACCGCCGCCATTGTCAACCAGGATCTGAAAGAGCTACGCCGGCTGCTCAGTGACGCGGTCGAGGCTTCGCGCATGTACACCCGTGACGTCGAAGCGGCGATAGAGGTCGGGCACGGCAACCTGGAGCGCCTGCTCAACGGGACGCTGGAGCCGCGGGTGAGACATCCGGTAGCATTCTTGCACATCACGATCCTACCCGCGGAACTCCTGGAACTCGGCTGCCGAGGAGCCACCCAGACACTCAGAACTGGTTGGTCAACTGCTTGGGTCCTGAACGCAGTCAAGGATTGGCGACAGCCCCTCGTTTGCCCGCAACCCGCGAGGAGTTGGCCGAACTGATTCGTACCGTGGTGCGGGAGGATCTATCGGCAATTGGCCAGGATCTCGGCGCCGAAAAACCTGTCCGGCGCTGAAACACAGTCTGCGTCCGAGAAACTCCTCCTAAGTCCGAATTCTCCGGCTGACGGTCCGATATTTCTACCAAAGCCCGATCGATATTAGCCCGAGTTCGCTTCACTGAGTCCGTAAACTTTCATCTGCGTCCGTAGGTGCGTATCAAGGCCCGGATGCAGCGATGCTGCCAGGTTGCTCTGAGGCCACTTGGGAGAATGGAGAGGGGGGCCCTTGCAGGCACCCTAAGGCCCCCCTAAACAGGATGAAAGCTCAGCCGCAGCACTGCGTATTGCCACAGTTCGTATTGTCCTGCAGCTCTTCTCGCAGACCTCCGGAGACATCTTCGAGATCACCCTCTTCCAACTCGCCCACTTCGGTGATTTCTAGATCTTCGGGCTTGAACTCGTTCTCCGCCATGGTACTTCTCCTCTTCTTCTTAGGTTATGGCTCTCGTTCGCCCTCGCGGTGAGGACGATTCAGGATTGAGCTGTTTCGGAAGACAATCCGCCCTCCATCGAGACCTTCCTGACCTTGTCAGCCTCCAGCTCCACCAAAGCTCTGAGTTCGGCTTTGGCAGATTTTCTCAAAGGTATGCAAGGCGATGTATTCCTCTCAAACCGAATCAAGGGGCATGAGCTGCCCATGCACACGGGTAGCACAACACACTTCTGGCATTTAGTGTCTTTTTCAAAAGCAGGCTCGCACCAGAGAGCCATTTTGTCAATATCAAGCTGCATTTCCCCTTCTTCAGAAAGATAACCAACGACGTTCCGATCAGCCATGTCGAGTTCGATAGTGCATTTCATAACCTTACCCGTGGCGCCTATGACGAAATGATAGGGCCGCGCCGCGTAACACACACCTGAGCTCACTGGTTTGACCTGGCGCAGATCCTCCGCCAGAGTGAGGCCGCGCTTCCGTGCCTCTCTCTCCAACTCCTTTTGGAGTTTGACCGCTTCGTCCAGGCCACAAATCTCAAGTTGGGCGTCGTTAGGCCCTCCCGTCGGGAATACCGAATGAAATCGCACTTTGAAGCGTGGATCCTCCCGAAATTCCTGTTCGATGATATCCAGGAAGCCACCAAGACGAGGGTAATTCCTTCGATCCCAATTCACCCTGATGTCTATCTCGAAGTCTTCGGAGGAGGGGCGCCCCCGCATTGCCCGCAGATTATCGAGAATCGTTGAGAATGAACCTTGCCCGTCCCGAGTGGGTCGACTGCGGTCATGATCCTCCGGCGTGCCATCAATCGTAATCTGAAACCGATCTATCTTCCAGGCTAACAATTTGTCTGCGACTTCTGGTGTCAGTAGGTATCCGTTGGTCGTCATCCCGCTGGAAAAATGTAATCCCTGGCTCTCCGAAACCTCGACGAAAAATGGAGCAAGATCCTCGATAGCCTGAAAACCATAGAGTGGTTCTCCGCCAAACCAGCTGACCGAGAGATTCCTCAGCCCGTTCAAGCGTCTCTCGACGAGCCGCTTTATACCAGTCCTTACTTGGGGATGCATGGTGCCACGGGCAAATTCTTCATAACAGTACTGACAGCGGAAATTACAGTCTTCAGATGCCAGCAGGGTAAATTGTAGCGTATCGGTCCTGTACTGCTGCTGGCCGAAGCCAAGTTGAATGCGCCGGTACTCATCCGTTCCTTCCTTAAGAAGGAATCCTCGGTCCCGGAGATACTTGACCATCCCCTTAGGGCGGGCGTAGAATCCTTTCTTACTGAGCAAACCCTCGATCGTCTCACGCTGAGAAGCTCCAAACACGCTCATGGAGCGCTTGTAGGAATTCCAGACCACCAACCTACCATCCTCAGTCACCGCCCGGATGTTGTACCGTGAAGGAACCCACCGGTCGGCTTGGGGATCTCCCATGAGTGGCGGCTCCACCGGCTCTAGCTCTTCCAGATCGTGGGGAGACTGTTGCAGAATGTTGAACTTGCTGGTCATTCCCGTAGGCATACCAACCTCCTCTGAAGTCTTGGGATCGAGCCCTCTCTCTAGGGCACCCCCTTCCTTGGAGGTGCCACCGCAGAGTACGCATTCATTTAAACAGGTGCTTGTGAGCGCCAAACCGGGACAGCCCTGCAGAAGATCTGGAAACGCCGTTGTCCAGAGCGATCGCGGCTCAGGCTTAGTGCTCTGGCACGGAAGTTCAGTCACGTATTCGTCAGGGCGCCCGTTGGAGATTTCGGGCGCTCAGCGTTCCTTCTTCACGGAATGGTTTGCCGCATAGGGGTCAAAAGTTACGTATTCGTATTTATGTTGGCCAGCATTTAGCTCGATCTGTACCTTGCGAACATCCTGCTCCAAATCCCTCCCCAGGCCGAGCTGCCCAAGGTGAGAGTCGTGTTCACTCCCCTGCTGCCCATGGGCCGGGGCACGGAGATGGACGGCGACTCGATCGACAACTTCTACGATTTCTCCAAAGGATGGGCAGCGACATCGACTACGTCCCGGGTCAACGCAACCGGGGCTGCCACGCGGGAAGCAGCAGCCTGAGCATCGCGGACACCGGTGACGTATACCCCTGCCACCTTTTCCACGTCAGCGAGCTCCATTTCGGCAACACCTTCCGCGATTCTTTCGAGGCCACTTTCTTCGGCGAGAAGCTCCAGGAACTCGCCCGCTCGATGGATGTCGAAGCCAACAGTCCTGTCTGCCGGGACTGCGACATGCGACAGGCGACCACCACGGAGTCGACACCTTCTGCTCCTATCTCAAGAGCGTCATCCTCGACGATCTCTTCAGGGTGGCGGCGGCCAGGAAACCGGCAGAGGCGGCATTCGCTGGGCAGCGTCAATCTACGACACCAACACCCGCTTCACCATCCGGTCGAACCGCTCCCCGGCCAGGTAGACCCCGTCGAGCACGTTGGGGTCGAGCTCGTCCACGTCATCCTCTTCGTCCCCCTCCGGAGCCTCCCCCGTCCCCGAGCCGCCCAGGGCCCGGTGCCGCTCGCGGACGGTCGTCGAGAGGTAGATGGCCAGCGCCCGGTAGAAACGGGCGGCGAAGCCGGAGTCCGTGGCGAGCTTGGCGTTGAGAGCGGGCTTGGAGATGGCGAAGACGGTGGCGTCTTCCAGGGCCTTCACGGTCGCGGAGGGGGGACGGGCATCGACGAAGGACATCTCGCCCACGATCTCGCCGGTGCTCAGGCGGGCGATCTCCCGCTCCGGGCTCCTGCGGGAACGGAGCCATACCGCGAGCCGCCCTTCGAGGAGGATGAAGATGGAGTCCGACCGGGACGCCCTGCTCGATGAGGACACCACCGGCGGGGACGAATCTCGTCGAGCCGGCTTTGAGCATCCACTCGACGTCGTCGTCGTTCAATTGGCCGAAGAGGAAGAGGACTTTTCTCATCAGGGGCTCCTCAGGCGATCTGGCGCTCGGCGAGGCGGGCGAAGGGGCCGTCCCGGTGGAGGAGCTCGCCGTAGGTGCCCTCCTCCACCACGCGGCCGCCGTCGATGACGTAGATGCGGTCGGCGTTCTGGATGGTGCTCAGGCGATGGGCGATGACGATGCGGGTGGCCTTCAGCCCTTCGAGGCTGCGGCTGACGATCTCCTGGGTGCGGTTGTCGAGAGCGCTCGTGGCCTCGTCGAAGAGGATGATGCGCGGCCGGTGGACGATGGCCCTGGCGATGAGCAGGCGCTGCTTCTGGCCGCCGGAGAAGGTCTCGGCGCCCTCCGCTGATGACGGTGTGCATGCCCATGGGCATGGCCTTGACGTCGTCCTCCAGGCCCGCCATGCGCGCCGCCTCCCAGGCGGCTTCGATCCCCAGGTTGGCGCTGCCCACGATGTTGGAGTAAATGCTCCCCGCCATGGGCCGGCCGGTCTGGAGGACGACGCCGATCTGGCGGCGCACCGACTGGGCGGCCAGGCCCGAAAGATCCTGGCCGTCGAAGTAGATGGAGCCCGAGGTGGGCTTCTCGAAGCCCAGGATCAGCCGCAGGCAGGTGGACTTGCCCGCACCCGACGGACCGACCAGGGCGATGAACTCTCCAGGCCCCGCCCGAAAGGAGACGCCGTCGAGGATCAGCGGCCCGTCGTTGTGGTACCGGAAGGAAACGTGGCTGAACTCGATCTCCCCGGCCAGCTCGCCCGGCTCGGCCTTGGACTCGTCCACCTCGGGGACCGCCGCCAGGATGGGCTCCAGGCGCTCGTAGACGGGGACCATGACCAGCACGCTCGACAAGACTCCCACCAGCGTCAGGGTCGCCGCCAGGAACTGGCCGAAGGCGGCGTTGAAGGCCAGGAACTCGCCAAGGGGCATGGCGTCTTCGGAGGAGAAGCCGACGACGGCGAAGATGGCCATCGACGTGAGCACCCCGTAGACGGCGTTGAAGGTGGTCTGGACGTTGGCGGCCTTCTGCGCCGCGAGAGTCTTCTGCCGCTGCTCGGCGAAGCGCTCGGCCCAGCGGGCGAAGGCGCGCGCTTCGGCGCCCGCGACCCGGAGCTTGGCGATGCCGTGGATGAGCCCGAAGAGGAGGCTGGCGATCTTCCCTTGCAGCTCGAGAAGGGCGCGCTGGTGGCGGACCTGGAGCCAGGTCAACCCGACCGTGATCCCCGCCAGGACCCCCACGAGGACGGTGGCGACCAGGGCCAGCCGCCCGCTGTAATAGAAGAGGAGGGCGAAGCTGAAGAGGGAGAAGAGCGCCGCCAGGACCGAGGTCAGGACGTTGCCCGTCAACATCTGGCGGATGGCGTTGATGCCGAGCGAGCGGTCGGCCAGGTCGCCGACCGAGAAGCGCCGGAAGAAGGAAACCGGCAGCGAAAGCAACCGGTCCCAGACCGCCGCCTGGAGGGAGCCGTCGACCTTGCCGCCGAGACGCAGCACGGCAAGGCTCCGGGTGACCTGGAAGACGGCGCCCGCGAGGGCGCTCGCCAGAAGGGCCAGGGTGATCTGCCAGAGCTGGGAGCGGTCGGCGCCGGGAATGACGCCGCCGAAAACCTGGCCGGTCAGAATCGGTACCAGGAGTCCCAGGAGCCCGCCCGCCGCCCCGATGAGAAGAATGGTCACGACGTCACCCCGGCTCCCCCGGAGGGCCATGCGGAGCAGGTCGCCCCGCGTAACCGGCCGTTCGGGCAGGGAGGGGTAGAGCATGTAGGCGTCGCCGCTCAGGGTCTCGGCAACGGCGGCGTCCACGGGGGACCGCGTCCGCTCGACCGGATCGACCAGCTCGTAACACCCTGCCGAAAGGGGCAGCAGGGCGACCGGGCGCCGGACCTTCTGCTCTGCGTCGAGGAAGCGGAAGCCCACCAGGGGGCCATTGTCGCGGCGCCACCAGTCCTCCCTCAGGATGACCCGGCGGGAACGGATCCGCGAGGCCTCGCAGACCTGGGTGAGCCGGTCGCCCTGGCGCGGCACGGCCTGCCAGTCGGGCAAGGCATGAATGGCGATCCCCTGGGCCTCCCCCACCAGCCGGACAGGCGGCCAGGGCGGGATCCGGGGCCTCTTCCAGGGCTCCGCTCCGGGACAAGGGTGTGAGCACGGAGGCGAGCCGGGCGTAGGCGCTGCGCAGAGTGGAGCGGTCGAGGTCCACCTTATGGTCCAGCCGCTCCCGTTCGCGCCGCTCGGTCCGCTCGGCCTGGAGGTTGACGTACCGCAGGCAGAGGCCGTGGTAGCGGGCGAGGCTCTGCCAGAGGCCGCCCGCGATATGAAAATCCCGCAACACCTCCGCCGTCCCCAGGGAGGAGATGCGGGCTTCACCGGCGCTGACCAGCCAGATCCCCTCGGGGAGCGGGACCAGGCCGCCATCCAGGAGCAGGCTCTCTTCTCCCAGCAGGTGGGAGGTTCCTTCCAGGTGGCGCACCCAGGCGACACCTTCCCGTGCCCGCGCGGGCCGGCGGGCCTCTTCGATATGAATTTCGGCGCCGGGCCGCAGCTCGTCGAAGGCCTTGGGACCGGCCGCGCGAGCGATCTCGCTGAAAAGGCCGGAGAGCCAGGCTTCGAGACCGGACGCGAGACCGGACGCCGTCGCGGGGTCACGGATCTGGTCCTGGATCTCGGCTTCGCCGAACCGCCGCAGCCGGGTGCCCGGGTGCCCCACGGCAAGGAGCCCCAGACCGTGTCCGTCCCGCTCCCCTTCGGATCTTTCGAGACCGCAAAGCATCTGGCCGGCGGCCGCCGTCCAGAGATGGGTCCGGGGGCCCGAGCCATCGCACGGCACGGCGAAGACCTCGACCATCCCCTCCTCGATCCGCCAGACGTCCAGGCCGGAGTCGAGAGGGAGCGGGGCATTGCCGGCGAGGAGGAGAGTCTCGCTCATGGCTCACTCGGCGCTGATGAGACGGGCGTAAGGGCCTTCCAGGTTCTTGAGCTCGTCGTGGGTCCCCCGCTGGACGACCTTGCCGCTCTCCAGCACGATGATCTCGTCGGCGTCCCGGATGGTGCTCAGCCGGTGCGCCACGATGAGGCAGGTGCAGCCCCGCCGCCGCAGGGCCTGGTCGATCCGGCTCTCGGTGGTGGGGTCGAGAGCGCTCGTGGCCTCGTCGAGCACCAGGACCGTGGGCCGGCTGCACCAGGGCGCGGGCGATCTCCAGGCGCTGCCGCTGGCCGCCGCTCCAGTTGGCTCCGCCCTCTTCGATCAGGCTGTCGTAGCCACCCGCACGGGCCGCGATCTCCTCGTGGATACAGGCGTCCTTGGCCGCGGCCACCACCTCGGGGAGAGGGATGGTGGAATCCCAAAGCGTCAGGTTGTCCCGCACGGTCCCCTCGAACAGGAAGACGTTCTGGTCGACGGACGACGAGCGACTGGGTGAGGACACCGCGGCGGCAGCTCGAACCGGCTCCGGCCGTCGAACAGGATCTCGCCACTCCAGGGCTCGTAGAGGCCGGTGACCAGCCGGGAGAGGGTGGACTTGCCGCTGCCCGAGCCGCCGACCAGGGCGACCCGGGAGCCGGGTTTCAACGACCAGGCTCAAGCCTTCGATGAGCGGCGGATCGAGGCGGCTGTAGCCGAAGGAGACGGCCCGCAGCTCCAGGTGGCCGGCCAGCTTGACCCGCGCCGGGCCGGCGGCGGCTATGGCGGGGCATCGGGCAATTGCGGCATTGCGGGCAATTGCGGAGGCGGGGGCGGAGGAGCCCGAAGGCGCGTTCCCGGGGCCGCTGAAGGTGGGATCGATCCGGTAGCGCAGCACGTCGTCCAGGCGGTTCATGTCCCCCTCGACCGTCTGCAGCTTGCCGCCCAGGCTCACCAGCCGGTTGACGGGGGTGATGAAGCTGGCCATGAGGAGCCTGGAAGGCCACCAGTCCGCCCAGGGTCAGTGTCGCCGTTCATCACCCGCAGGCCGCCGATCCCCAGGATCAGGGCCGTGTTGACGGCCGCGAGCAGGGGCGGGACCGCGTCGAGCATCTGGGTGTAGCGCTCCAGCTCCTGCCGGCCGTTGACCACCTTGGCCTGGTAGCCGGCCCAGCGGGTGAAGAGGTCGGACTCGCCGCCCGTGGCCTTCAGCGTCTCGATGGTCTGCAGGCCGCCGATGGCGGTGCCCAGGAGCTTGCCCTGGTCCTGGACCAGCCGGCGGTTGCCGTCCACCCGCTTCCGGGAGACCCAGCGCAGGGCGGCCACGTTGAGCGAGACGATGGCGATGCCCACCAGGGTCAGCACAGGGTCGTACTGGAAGCAGGATGAGGCCGAAGAAGACGATCATCAGCACGCCCAGGGCGTTGGTCGCGAGGTCGCGCGACAGGAGCTGGGCCACCCGGTCGTTGATCGCCACCCGGGAGCTGATGTCGCCCGCGTAGCGCTGGGTGAAGAACTCGATCGGCAGGCGCAGGACGTGCCAGAAGAAGCGGCTCGACGCCGCCACCGCCAGGCGGGTCTCCAGGCGCAGCAGGTAGGCCTGCTGGAGCCAGGTGAGGGCGCCGGTCATGAGCGCGGCGAGCCCCATGGCGAGCAGGAGCGGCGGCAGCCAGTCCCGCCGGCTCTCCAGCAGCACGCTGTCGACGAAGACCTTGGAGAAGACCGGGACGACGAGCCCGGGGACCACCAGGGCCAGGCCGGCCAGAAAGACGAAGGAGAGCGCCGCCCGCATGCCGGACAGGCGGCGTCCGGAGCGCCGGGATCAGGCTCGGCGGCTCGCCCTGCTTGTCGAATTCAGGGCCCGGCTCGAAGGTCAGCACGACTCCGGTGAAGGCCTGGTCGAGCTCCTCCTCCGTGACCTGCTGCGGCCCGCACGGCCGGGTCGTTCAGGTGGACCTTCGCTTTGCCCGGGGACCGCTGAAGCCTTCCAGCACCAGGAAATGGTTGAAGTTCCAGTGCAGGATCATGGGTGGCCGCATCGTCCGCAGGCTCTGCGGGCTCTTTCTTGAAGCCCTTGGCCTCCAGGCCGTACAGGCGCGCGGCCTTGACCACGTTGCTCGCCTTGCTGCCGTCGCGCGAGACGCCGCAGGCGATGCGCAGCTCCTCGAGCGGCACCCAGCGGCCGAAGTGGGCGAGCACGATCGCGAGGGCCGCCGCGCCGCACTCGACCGCCTCCATCTGGAGCACGGTGGGCGTCCGGACGCGCCGGGGCCGCTCCTCCTGGCCGGAGCCGGCTTTCCGGGAAAAGAGCCGGGAGAGAATCCTAGCTGCCATCAGAAACCCAGCTTCTCCCGCACGTTGGGGATGACGAGGTTGACCGGGCGCCTCCCGGCGGACCACCACGTCGCCCGTGGCCAGGGTGCCGCTGCTGATCTTGAAACCAGGCCCTTTCGAGGAAGACCAGCGGAAGCCGGTCGGGGTCGCGGCGTCCCGCTCCAGGGCCACGTTCGACCTGGATCGGGCGGCCCCTCCCGCATGAGCTTGTCGACCAGGGCCTCGTTGCCCAGCAGGCGCACCATGCCGCGGGACGTCGACGGATACTCCGCGGCCCAGACCACCCGGCCCAGGATCGAGCCGAACTCCTCCCGCCGGACGGTCGAAGGGGAGATCCGCACGGGCATGCCGGGCTCGATCCGCTCGCCGGCCGTGGCCGGGACGAAAAGCACGGCCACCAGGTCGTCCGAGACCACCTCCAGGTTCAGCAGCGGCGTACCGGGGGTGACCACGTCGCCGCGGTCCACCAGCAGCTCCAGGACGCGGCCGGCGCGGTTGGAGACCACGCGGGCGGCCTCACCCAGGCGCGCCTGCCGCTCCCTCAGCTCGATCTCCAGCCCCCGGATGGCGCCCTCCCGGGTCTCGATCTGCTGGTCGACCTGCTGCTCGGCCTCGACCCGCTTGCAGCTCCAGGCCGTTGAGCGAGAGCCGCGCGGTCGCGAGCTGGTCCTGCGCCGTGTTCAGGCTCTGCTCGGACGCCAGGAGGGTCTGTTTGGTGATCAATCCATCCTTCAAAAGGTCCCGTTCCGAGGCCAGGCGCTCCCGGGTCAGCTCCACCTGCCGTTCCAGGGATTTGATGGCCTGCTGCAGGTTGGCCCGCTGCTGGGCCAGGTCCGCGGTCCCGCAGGCGGCGCTGCTGGCCGGCGTAGCGCACCAGGCCCTGGTATTCCGAGCGGGCATCGGCGAGCTTGTCGCGGGAGTCCTGGATCTGCCGCAGCAGCTCCTCCTGGCGGATCCGGGCCACCGCCTGCCCCTTCTGGATCACGTCGCCCACCGCGACCAGGATCTCCTCGACCTGGCCATTTTCCGCCGACACCAGGCTCGACACCCCACCCTGGCGCAGGAGGATCCCCTCGCCCCGGGCCTCCGTGGGAATGGAGCCGAAGACGCCCCAGGTGACGGAAGCGAGGAGGAGCAGCCCGAGGGCTCCCAGCGCGAGCCAGCCCCTCGGAGCGGTCACCTGCAGGAGCTGGTCGAGCTGCTCGGGAGAGGACAGCCTTTCGAGCGCCACCTTGCGGAAGATCACGGCTCGCCTCCTGCCCCGAAGGGAATCGTCGTGAGCTGAGCGGATTGGACTTCCTGGAGATCGGGCACGAGGGTCCCGGTCTCGAACCGCAGGCGGGCCACGGCCACCGCCAGGGCCAGGTGAGACGAAACCTGCGACTGGCGGGCCGACGTCAACCGGTCGCGCTGGGAGATGACGTCGATCAGGGTCGACGTGCCGGCCCGCAGCTTCTTCTCCTCGTTCTCGACCACCCGCTCGAAAAGCCGGACGGCCTCGGCGGCCCGTTCGAGCTGCAAGGAGCCCCGGGCCACGGCGTCGAGGGCGATGGGAACGTCGGCCCCGATCTGGCGGGTGATCAGGTCCTCCCGCAAGGCGCTCTGCTCCCGGACCGCATCCGCCTGGGCCAGCTCGCCTCGCGCCTGGCGGTTGAGCGTCGGCCAGGACAGCGATACGGACAGCAACGACCCCGCTCCCGGCACGTTGCGGTACAGGGGCGAAAAGAACGTCTCCGCACCCGCCCCTTGCACCAGGCCCGAGTAGCTGGGGGTGAAGAACAGATCGAGCTGCGGCTTCAGGGAGTTGTCCGCGGCCCGCAGGAGGATTTCGGCCGCGCCCCGCCTCTCGCGGGCAGCCCGGAGGTCGGCCCGCCGCTCCAGTGCGCGGGCGATCCAATCCGCTCCCTCCCTGGCGGCGGGCAGGCTCGCGGCCTGGACCCGGGGGAACGGATCGGACGGCGCGGGCAGGCTGGCGATCCGCTCCGGCGGCAGGCCGATCTCCCGGCCCAGCGCCTGCCGAGCCTCGAAGACCTCCCGTTCACCACCGATACGGGCCGTTTCCTTGGCGACGACATTGGCTTCGACCTGGATCAGGTCGGCCGCCGGCGTGACGTCCGCGCCGATCAGCTTGCGCGTGGTCTCCAGCAGCTCCCGGGCTCGGGCCTCGCTCTCTTCGAAGATTGCGAGGTTGAGGAGCGCCGCCCGGGCCAGCCAGTATTGCGAAACCACCGCCAGCGCGCGCTCGGAAGCCCTTTGCCGCAGGTCGAGCTCGCTCGCCGAGACCTGCCGCTCCGCCGAGAGCTTCCGGGGCCGCCGCCGCGGCCCGGCCGCGCCCCCGCAACAGCGGCTGGCGGAAGGTGAAAGCGACCGTCCCCACGTTGACGGCCGGATCGTCCTCCGCCGTGCGCTGGAGCTGCAGCTCGGGCTCGATCGACAACCCCGTCCGGAAAAGCTTCCTCACCCCCAGGCTGTTCGTCAGGAGGCTCTGCTGGCGGCTGGCGTTCTCGGAGAGCGGATCGTCGACCTCCTCCTCCGTGAGGCTGGTGCTGACGACGGGATCAAAAGCGCCCTGGGTAGCGAGCAGGATTCCCCGGGAGGAGCGCAAACGGCTCTCCTCGATCGACAGGTTGGGATCCTCGCGCAGCATCAGCCGAACCGCATCGGCCAGACCGATGCCCGGGGCCTCCGGCCGAGATGAATCGGGCGGCTGAGCGAAGATGGCCTTCCCCGCCAGGAAACAGAGGCAAAGAAGCCAGAAGCCAGGCAACCTGAAAGCATTCGTCGTCGAAGACATGGCCAGCCTATCCTGCGACAATCCTACATGGTTCTCTGGCCGGACCAAGCTGGGCTAGGCTAACGCCATGACCCGACAGGCTCAAGCCGGGCTCCTTGCCACCCTGGGCGCCTCTTCGGAAGAGACGGCGGAGCTTTTGGCCTACAACGAAAACACCTTCGACTTGGGCTCGCTCGGCCCGGATACGCGCTTTCCCCTGCCGGACGAGCCGTTCGTGGCCTTCTGGGAAGAAAGGGTGCGCGAGAGCCGGCTTCGCGGACCGGGCGGCGCCTTCGCCGTGCTGCGCGAGCATCTCCCCCAGCTCGCCTTCCCCGTCCGCGCGGGGTTGAGCGAGACCGAGCCCTACCGCGCCGCCACCCGCCGGGGCACGCCGGCCGAGGCGATCCCCGAGGCCACCGGGCTGGAGCTGGAACATCCCGAAGCCATCGAGCTCTCGATCCACGAGAGCCCCGCCGGCCGCATCCCCCTGTTGATCGCCCGCCGCCGGCCGGAATTCGCCGCCCTGATCCAGGCCCTCACCAAGCGCAACGAGCCCGTGCCCGTGCCTGATTCTCAGGGCGCCCTCATGGTCTCCGGCTTCAACAACTGGAGCCGCGTCGGCGAGCTCCGCCGCGCCTGGGAGGCCCGGGATCCGTCCGCCCGGGAGTCCGCGGACTGGGGTGAGGAATTCCGGCGCCTCCAGGGGCGGCCAGAGCTGTACCAGGACCGCTTCATCCTCCTCTCCACAGGCCCCTACAGCGCCGTGCCCGCGGCGGAGCTGGGGCTGGGGGAGGAAGAGTGGCGGGATCTCTCGCTCGCCGTCCGGCGCGGCCACGAGTGCACCCACTACTTCACTCGCCGGCTCTTCGGCTCCATGCGCAACAACGCACTGGACGAGCTGATCGCCGACTGGGCGGGGCTCACCGGGGCCACGGGGCGCTTCCGGGCGGCCTGGTTCCTGAAGTTCATGGGACTGGAGGACCCTCCCCGCTTCCGCCCCGGCGCGCGGCTGGAAATCTACCGGGGCCGACCGCCCCTGTCGGACGGTGCCTTCCGGGTGCTCCAACGGCTCCTCGTAGCCGCCGCCGGGAATCTCGAGCGACTCGGCGACCGGCTCTCCGGAATCCCGCGGACCCCCGCGGGCCAGGCCGCCGCCATCGCGGCGCTCGCCTCCCTGCGCCTGGAAGACCTGGCGTCGGAGAACGCGGAGAGCCTCGTCCTCCAATCGCTGGCCACGCTCCGGAAACGGCTGCCCGCCTGACGGGCCACCCTGCCGGGTGGCCCGCTCCCACCCCATCACCCGTGGCGCTCGTTCCAAACCCGGTCCATTCTGGCGACTGACAGGGGAAGGAGGAGGTCATGAACTGGACCGAGGCGATCGACGGGACTCTTCGTCAATGGACCACCATCCGCGACTCCATCGGCACGGCCAGCGAGGTCGAGCTGCTGACGGAGATCAACGCCGTCTGTGACCTGTGCGCCAAATCCGAGGACGACGCCGGCAACGGCATCGAGCGGTGCCGGCACTGCCTGTTCTACCAGCAGTTCGGCGGCTGCCGCGAGCTGAGCGCCCGCATGAGCGAGGCCGTGGTGTGCAAGGACTGGGACCAGCTCCGGCGCCTGATCGACACGACCGTCCGCGACATGCAAGCCATGGATCTGCCGGCCGCCCTCTGAAGGGTAGGCGTGACAGACTGAGGGAGTGGCGCACGGCGAGCCCGCGGCGCGGGCCATTCTGTTGGGAGCGAGCAATCTCAAACTCGCTCTTCCAACCCTTCTTGCCGGGCTCCGGCAGCGGGCCGGCGGACCGGTCGAGGTGCTCGCCGCCTGCGGCCACGGCCGGTCCTACGGCACCTGGAGCCGCTACCTCTTTCTCCGCCACTTGCCCGGCATCGCCGGTTGCGGCCTCTGGCCCGCGCTCGCCAGCCGCCCGGCCGGCCGTACCCTGGCCCTGGTCACCGACGCCGGCAACGACCTCGTCTACGGTGCGAGCCCTGGAAAGATCGCGGGCTGGGTGGAGACCTGCCTCCACCGGCTGGCGGACCAGGAATCCGAAACCGTCCTGACCCTTCTCCCCCTGCCCCGCCTGGAACGGCTGACCTCGCGGCAGATCCGGCTCGCCGCCGCTCTTCTGTTTCCCGGCCGGCCCGTCCCCTGGCCCGGGCTCCTCGACCGCGCCCGGGACCTCGACGGCCGGCTGAGGAAACTGGGGGAGATGCGGGGCGTCCAACTCGTGGAGCCCGCCGTGGACTGGTACGGCCTCGATCCCATCCACCTGCGCCGGCGGGTCCGGCGGCGGGTATGGGACGGCGTGATGTCCCTGTGGTTCCCCAACGGCCCCTTCGGGCCGCCCCCCAGGCCGCCGCGGATTCCCTGGCTCGGCGCCGAGGAGGTCCGCCTGGGCGGTTTCCATCTGCGCACGGCCCAGCCCTCTCTCCGCCTCAGAGGGGGTACCACCGTAAGCCTTTATTGACGCAGTACGTCAGGCCGGCGAGTCCGGGCGTCGAAAGTGTCCGTTTGCTAGACGAGCCGGCGACGCCGGGGGGCCGGGGCCGCTCCTCGCAACGAACGGCGCGCTTCCTGGGGCCTCGCGGCGGCCGGACGGGCCGAAGCAGGTCTGGCAGGGGTGGCAGGCCGGGCAGCAGCCGGACGCCGCTGGGCGCGCATGGCGGCGAGGCGCTCGGCCACCGGGATCTCGAAGCGCTCGGCCGGCCGGGCCTGGTCGTCGAAGCCCTCCAGCCGGCGGCGCGGCAGGGTCCGGGCCACCGCCCGCTCGATCGCCCGCAGGTCGTTCATCTCGTCCGGCGACACGAAGGTCAGCGCCTGCCCCGTGGCCCCGGCCCGGGCGGTACGGCCCACCCGGTGGATGTAGTCCTCCGGCACGTGGGGAACGTCGAAGTTGACCACGTGCGAGAGGCCCTCCACGTCGATCCCCCGGGCCGCGATGTCCGTTGCCACAAGAATCCGGAACCGGCCGCTCTTGAAGCCGGCCAGCGCCTGCGTCCGCTGGGACTGGCTGCGGTTGCCGTGCACCCGCTCACAGGGCACGCCGTTGCGCTCCAGGAACTGGGCCAAACGGTTGGCGCGGTGCTTGGTGCGGGTGAAGACGATGGCGTTCTCGATCGCCGCGTCCTTGAGCAGCTCCAGGAGCAGCGTCGGCTTGGCCTCCTGGCGCACCGCGTAGACGGCCTGCTCGACTCCCACCGCGGGCGCCGAGGGGCGCTCGATGTTCAGGCTCACCGGGTTGCGGAGCATCTGCCGGGAAAGCTCGCGGATCGGCGCGGGCAGGGTGGCGGAGAAGAACAGCGTCTGCGACGGGGGCGGCAGGTGCCGCAGAACCCGGCGGATGTCCGGCAGGAAGCCCATGTCCAGCATGCGGTCGGCTTCGTCCAGGACCAGGATCTCGAGCCCCGTCAGGCGCGCGTAGGGATACTGGAAATGGTCCAGCAGCCGCCCCGGACAGGCCACGAGGATCTCGACGCCCCTGCGCAGAGCCTGCTCCTGGGGTCCCATGCCGACGCCACCGTAAATGGCGGCGGCCCGCAGCCCCGAGTGACGGCCCAGGTCGTTGAAGTGCTCGGTGATCTGCGCGGCCAGCTCCCGCGTGGGGGCGAGGACCAGGGCGCGGGTGACGCCGCGCTTGCCTTCCAGCAGCCGGTGCAGGATCGGCAGGGCGAAGCCGGCGGTCTTGCCGCTGCCCGTCATGGCGCAGGCCAGGATGTCCCGCCCTTCGAGGGCCGGCGGAATGGAATCGAGCTGGATGGGGGTGGGAGTGGTGAAACCGAGCTCGCCGATACCGCGGAGCAGGCTGGGGTGAAGGCCAAAGGTGGAAAAACTCATTCTTTCTGATGTGCTTTCTGAGGACGCGGACGGCTCGTCGAGCCGTGACGGCGCGTCACTTCGGTCGCCCGAGAGAATCTCGGACCGGCTGGAATTCGGGAACGGAGGACTGAGCCGGCGAGGCCGCCGTTACTAACTGATCACTAGGCGATCGGCGGCCCCTCGCCTTTCAAGGGTCAGGGTGCCGAGGTGCCAAGGATGCCACAGGTTGGAAGATTTGACAAATTACCGGCCTAATTGACCTTCGACATTCTTAGCTCAAGGGCAAAGGCGAGCGCCCGGTCAACCTCCAACTGCCTGTCTGACGAGAGGCAGCCGACATAGTCGGTGAGAAGGATCTTGGGGAGACTCACGAGCTCATCGCAGTGAATGCTGCTGTCGTGCTTGAGCCCCTGCTCAATGCCGACAGAAACCTGGCTATGGAGACCGTCACGGCGTGTATAGACCGGAGCACAAACCACGCTGGAAAAATTGGAGTCTATGAGCAGCTGCCGGCTGACGATAACGAAGACTCTCGATTTCCGAGGGTCGCGTGCCGAAGGGTGCTTGACTCGGTAAAGCTCACCCCGCTTCACGGGATGACCTGATACTCCAGCACGTCGGCGGCCTCTTCGTTGAGCTCAGCCGCATGGGAGTTGATGATCTCAAGATCGCCCGCGTCTTCACCAGGGCGTGGCCACGCGAGATAGGCGCGCAAAGCAGCTTCAACGATCGCGGACCGATCCTGAACGCCATGAGTCCGGCTATTCAAGGTCGCAATAACGTCTTCGGAAAGAGAAACCGTCGTCTCAATCTTCATGCCGAGATTGTAGGTCGCCAGAGCAGAGATCGTCAACGACGAGGGAACTTCATCAAGTCAAGGGATCCGGAGACCAGCGCGTCCCCTTGGCCAAAGGCCAGGCTCGGGTCGTGCCGCAGGCGCTTGAGGAACGCGGCGACATGGGCCACCACGTCGAGGCCTGCACGCTCGGCCTCGGCGGCCTGCCGCAGGTACGAGAGCGCCGCCAGGGCTTCGCGGTGAATCTGGCCGGAGGAGAAGACGGCCAGCACCTCGCCCGCCGTCTCCCTCAGCTCGGCCATCCTTCCCTGGGCGGCATAGATCGAGGCGAGGTCCAGGGAGACGAGAGCGGTGTCGAACGCGGCGCTCTCGGCGAGGAAACCGGTACGCGCGGCAGTCAGATGCGCCTCCGCCTCGCGCGCCTGGCCCAGCCCGGCCGCGATCTTGCCGGCGACCCAGCGGCAGCGGTTCCGGGTCCAGGCGTCCGGGAAGCGTGCGTAGACCGGCCGGGCCTGCATGAAGAGGCCGTGAGCCTCCATGAAGCGGCCGGCCTCGGCCAAGGCGTTGATCAGGTTGTGCTGGGCGCTCAACAGGAGACGCGGCTCCCGGCTGGAGTCGATCAACGGAAGCGCCTCCTGGAGCAGGGAAATCGCCTGTTCCGGCGTCCCCGCGTGCTCGTGGAGGGTCGAGAGCTTGACCAGGACCCGGGCGGAGCGGTGGGTCTCCCCCACTTCCTGGTAGACGCCCAAGGCTCGCGTCAGCAGATGGCTGGCCCCCTCGAACCGGCGCTGATCGCGCAGCAGCGAGGACTTGAGATCCAGGAGGAGCGCCCGCTCGAGGGGGTCGCCCGTACCCTTGCGCAGATGGCGCATAGCGCGGTCGAAGGCTCGCTGCGCACCGGAGAGGTCCGAGCCGACGCGACGTGCGTTCCCGGTATACCCCCAGGTGCGGCCCCGCAGGTCTTCGATCCGCTCCGCGCCGTAGTAGCCGGTGTCCAGGCAGTCCGCGAGGATGAGAGCCAAACGGGCGAGAACCTGGGCCTCCCGGGGATTTTCGAAGGTCTCTTCGCGCACGCGCTCGATCATCCGCTCCAGCAAGCCCCAGGTCTGGAACCGGGGATGGTTGCGCATCAGCATCTCCCGGCGCTCCAGAGGCTGCTCCAGAAGCTCGGCGATCCGCCTCGAAGCTTCAGCCCGCTCGGCGGCCAGGGCGCGGGCGTGGCTCCAAACCGACCGTTCCGCACCGTCGATGGCCGGCCCATAATCCACATCCGGAGCGACCGGCCACGGCAGGACGTCCGCCATCCTGCCGTTCCGAGACGACGCGCAGGCATGGTCCATCAGGAACAGGAGCCGTTCCCGGCAGCGGTGGCAATCCACGAGATGGCCCACCACCGGGCCGTGGGCACCGGAAAGAGTAGAGGCGAATTCTTCCAACAAATGATCGTGAGGATGAATCTTCACGAGCGCCCTCCCAAGGCATGGCATCATGATAACCCTTGGGGGTAACATTGTGCCAGCTTCTTAGAAGTAAGCCAGCGATTCCGCAGCTTGGCCGTCCGGGAGCCCATGGTTGTTGGTTTTGGCCCCTGTTGCGGAGGCCGGGCGCTTTCGGGTAGGCCCAGTTGGGCTTTGCGGAGCGCGCCTTGGGGCCGCGAGGGGTTTGTTTCAGAGGGCGAACCGGGGGTTTCCAGGGCTGCGGTGGCGGCGAGCAAGTCGGATCCCAGCCCGGCGACAGGGGAGAGCCGGGGAGAGCCAAGATGCCGGGATGGTCCTCAGGAGGGCGGAGCGCGATTTTCCGCCAAACCCTGATAGAGCTCACTAGCCAGACAGCGGGCGACGTGTTGAGCGCTGTGGCGTTTGCGGTAGGCGGGCTGGAGGTTGCGGTGGAAGAAGGCGTAGAAGAGGTTGAAGGCCAGCATGGTCATCAGACAGAAGATCAGGATGGCGGTGGGGTGGTGTTTGTAGACGTGATCGGCGGCCCAGCGGTTGGTCGTCTCGTTGAAGCCTTGATTCTCGATGCTCCAGCGGGCATGGCCGAGGTCAACCACCGCTGGGAGACTGGCCCGGTGGGTCGATAGGGTAGTCACCCACACCCAATCCGCTTCTTGGTCATGGAGTTGGCCGTCGAGTTGGCGGCGGGTAGTGGTGGTTTCTCGGCTGCGTACCACGCGCACCGGCTGGCGAACCTGGGGCCAGGTCGTGAAGCCCTGAAGGTCCCAGACCTCCCGGGTGGTGGAGCCCTCGGTGGAGCGCTGGGGCGAGTCGGTCTCGAACAGGGCGCGGGCATCCGTGAGCAGATCGCGGTTCTCGTTTTTTAACACGGTGAGGACATCTTTGCCGCGGTCGAGCAGGAAGTTGTACAGGCGAGGGTCCGTGTACAAGGCATCGCCGAGGACCACGTCGAAGGCTCGTGGAAAGCGGCCGAGCAGCCGTTCGAGCAGACGCAGGGCCGTCGCGACCTCATCCTCGCCGAGCTTTTGGGGTTCGGCGTCGAGCAGGATCGGAAAGTCCCGGCCCAAGAGCATGGCCGTGACGTGGCGGTGGTAGTACTGGACGTGCTCACCGCGAGCGGTGGAAATCCTGCGCTCCAGACAAGCCGGGCAGTGGCGCTGCTCGGTGGAGTGCGATTCATGGCCATCGACCACCAAAGCCATCAGCCCGTGCCAGGGCGGGGGCAGGGCCTTGTTGCGCTTGAGGTCGGTATAGAGGTCCAGCAAGGATTCGCGCAGCGGATCGGGATCCATCTGGGCGGCGACGCGGCCGAGGGTGTCGGCACTCGGCAGCGCATCGCGCAAAAAGCGCCGCCAGAACAAACTGGAGCGCGTTTGCTCAGCGGCATTGAGACTGCCCAGGCGAGCGACGATCGTCACCAACAAGCTGCGGACGATGACAGGGGTGGCAATCCTGGGTTGCGAGCGCGCATCCGTGAGGCGATCAAGCCGCGAACCCAACGCAGCTACTTTTTCGGCCCAACTCAGCAGGCGTCTTAGGATGGCTAGGGCTCCCTGCGGGACAGCTTGTCCCAGTACAACCGGGATAACTCCTCGAGCAACTCGCGGATGCGCTGATAGGAAGCCACCCACTGGCGGACCTGCGGCTCCAGAGAGTGGGGAACAAAGAGTTGGTGAAGCTTGCCGTCCTCGCTGGCCACGACATACAAAGCCGAGTGCTTCTCGCCGCGGGCACACCGGCAGCGGGACTTGCCGCAGACCTTCTGGCGCGGATTGAGGGTCGCCCGCAGGAAGCCGACGCCGCTGAGAAGTTGGACCAGTTGGGAGCGCAGGTGCCGCTCCTGCTCGCTCATTTGGGTGCGAGAGAGGCGGGGAGGATTCTCTGCCATACGGCAAATATACCAGAAACCCGCTCCCCAAGCACTCCCCTTGCGAATACGAATCTGCTCCCCAATCTCTTGGAGAAGGAATTAGCCCCCAAAGACCCGCCACACTTAGCTTTCCCCAACCTCTCTACGAGGACTGCGGAATCGCTGGAAGTAAGCACCACGTCCCCCGGAAGATCAGACTTCGGGGGACGGAATTCAGTCGACGGAATTCAGGTGGTACAAGACCTCGGCTTGCCGTCCGGGTCCATACCGCAGCCATACTTCAAAGGTTGCCTTCCCTCCTGCCGGGTTGTTGCCGGCGGCTCCGCCGTCCCCAGGCGGCCAGCCAGCCAACTCAGAGCGGCGTCGAGCAGGCTGCCGGTTTCCGGCAGGGCAAAGGCGGGACGGGCGGGCAGGGCCTGAACGGAGCCCGCCGTTAGACAGACGAGGACGAAGGCGCTCAAAGCACGACGAACGAAACGAGACATGACTTCATCTCCTCTCCGGGTGCCCCGCGTGGCCCCCATGGCTCGCAGGGAAACCTCCCAAATAAGGAAAGGGTGGCACGAGTTGGCAAAAAGTGTGCTCTTGGAGGAAGATTTCAAGGCGCCTCGGCGGGTTGACGCCCCCCGCAGGTGCCCGTTAAGCTGATCCCGGTCCACTTTCACGATAATTTCGCAGGAACTTCTATGAATTCTCCATGCTATGACGCTCTCGTGATCGGCGGCGGCCCCGCCGGCTCCACCGCGGCCCTGGTGATGGCCCGCGCCGGCTTGAAGGTGCGGGTGCTGGAGCGCTCGACCTTCCCCCGCTTCCACATCGGAGAGTCCTTCCTGCCGCGGAACATGCAGTTGTTCCGCGACCTGGGGGTCGAAGAGGCGCTGCTCGAGCTTCCCCAGGTTGAGAAGCACGGCGCGGCGTTCGCCACCGCCGACGGCAAGAACGAGGTGCTCTTCCCCTTCTCCCTGGGGCTCCTCGGCGGCGAGAGCGTGGTGTTCAGCATCGAGCGGGCGCCGTTCGACGCCCTGCTGCTCGACGCCGCCCGCGCGGCGGGCGCCGAGGTGACCGAGGGGCGGGCCGCCAAGGCCTTCCCGAAGCTCGAGGACGGCGACGTGAAGGTGGTGACGGACGACGGCGAGGAGATCTCCGCCCGCTGGCTGGTGGACGCGAGCGGCCAGGCCACCGTGCTCGCCAAGCACCTGGGCACCCGCAAGGTGTTGCCGAACCACCGCAAGGTGGCCTACTTCGGCCATTTCGACGACGTCGTCCGCCGCGAGGGAGTTGGCGGCGGCTTCCCCACCATGGTGATGTTCGACGAGGGGTGGTTCTGGGTGATCCCGATCAGCGGCCGCCGCACCAGCATCGGCCTGGTGCTGGACGCGGACACCGCCCGCGGGCTCGGCATCCCGGCCGACCGCATCCTCTCTTGGGCCATCGCCCGGGCGCCTTTCGTGCGGCGCATCACGGCACCCGCCACGTTCGTGGGCACGACCCACGTCAACGCCGACTTCAGCTACCGGTGCATGCCCTATGCGGGGCCGGGCCACTTCCTGGTGGGGGACGCCGCCACGTTCATGGATCCGATCTTCTCGACCGGCGTCTGCCTGGGGATGATGAGCGGTGCCCGCGCGGGTGAGGGGATTCTCGCGATCCTCCGGGAGAGCGCAAACCCGGAGACGGTGCGGCGCGACCATGTCCAGTTCATCGCGGGCAGCTCGGCGCCGTTCTTCCGCATGATCGAGCTGTACTACAAGCACTCCTTCCGCGAGCTGTTCCTGGAGGGACAGGGGCCGCTCCAGGTGCACCGGGCGATCATGTCCGTGCTGGCCGGCAACGTCTTCCCGCGGGCGGCGTTCTCCCTGCGCTGGCGGCTCAAGGTTTTCGAGCTGCTGGCGTGGCTCAACCAGTGGTTCCCGCTGGTTCCCCGGCGGGAGCGTTTCTCGCTGTTCAACGCTTCTCCGGACGGTACAGCCCCGGAATCACCGTTGCCCGCCACCGAGCCCGTCACCAGCGCCGGATGAGCTTGCGCCTGGGGCTGCCGGAGTCGTTTTTCGAGGGGCATTTCCCCGGTCACCCCATCCTGCCCGCCGTGGCGCAGCTCGCCCTGGTGGAGCGCGCCTTGGGCGTGCCGCTCGCCGCCCTCCGATCGGTCAAGCTGCGCCGTTTGGTGACGCCGGGAGAGGAGTTGGAGCTCTCCCTGGGCGATCCGGACGGGGGCGGCTGGACCCGGTTCGAGCTGCGCCGCGGCGGGGAGACGGTCAGCATGGGGGTGGGACGGACAGAACCGGCGGGGCGGACGGAACCGGCGGGACCTCCCCGGGACCTGGCTTTCCCGGGCGCGTTTTCTCCCGTTGAAGGCCTGATCCCCCACGCGCCGCCCGCGCGGCTGATTCTCGGGGTCGTCGAAGCCTCTCCGGAAGCGATCACGGTCGTGGCCGAGATCCCGCTCAACCATCCCTTGGCCGAAGGTGGCCGCGCTCCCGCCCTTCTCGGCATCGAGGCGGCGGCCCAGGCGGCGGCGGTCCTGGAGGTGCTCCAGCGCACGGAGGGCGGGGGGCCACGGATCGGCTACCTGGTGGGCATCCGCGAGGCCCGGCTCCTGGGCGCCATCCCCACCGGGAGGCCGTTTCGCGCCACCGCCCGCCGCCAAGGGAGCGCACCTCCCCTGTCGATCTACCAGATCACGGTGGACGGGATCGCGGAGGGGATCATCAGCACGTACGCCGCCTGACACGCGCGTCTCCCCCCGCCCGAACCCTCACTCCTGGACCGGATGCTCCTGGAAGGCCTCGGTCTCCATCTGGACCGTCATGTGGTGGATGTCGAAGCGGTCGTGCAGGGTGGCGCGGATCGCGGCCAGCACATCGCAGTCGTAGCAGCTCTCCTCCACCACCACGTGGGCGGAGAGGCTCTCCATGCCGCTGGTGATGGTCCAGACGTGGAGGTCGTGGACCTCGATCACCCCGGGGACGGCGGCCATCGCCTGCCGCACCTCGTCGACGTCGATGTGCGAGGGGGCGCTCTCCATGAGCACCCCGGCCGCTTCCTTGAGCAGCGACCAGGAGGAGTAGATCACCAGCAGGGCGATGAGCACCGAGGCCGCCGGATCGGCCCACTGCCAGCCGAAACCCCAGATCAGGGCGCCCGCCGCGATCGCCTGCACGCTGCCCAGGGCGTCGGTGAGCACGTGGAGCCAGGCGCCGCGCACGTTCAGGCTCTCCTCGCGCCCCTCGTGGAGGATCCAGAGCCCCGCCAGGTTGACCAGCAGGCCCCCGGCGGCGATCCCCATCATCACGGGCGCGTCCACCTCCGGCGGGTTGCGGAACCGGTGGAACGCCTCCACCAGCACCAGGATCGAGATCGCCACCAGGGTGGCGCCGTTGGCGAGGGCGGCCAGGATCTCCAGCCGGTGGTAACCGAAGGTCCGCCGCGAGGTGGGGGGGCGCTGGGCCATCCACATGGCGAACATCGAGAGGCCGAGGGCGGCCACGTCCGAGAGCATGTGCCCGGCGTCGGCCAGGAGGGCGAGCGAGCCGGTGAGCCACCCCCCCACGGCCTCGGCCACCATGTAGACCGCGGCGAGCCCCAGCGTCAGGCCGAGCCGCTTCCGGTTGCGGCTGGAGGCGTGCTGGTGAGAGTGCGAATGGCCGGCGCCCATGCCACGGGAGGTTAGCAAATCGGGAGCCACCGAGTGGTGACGGGAATTGCGAACAGTCTCCGAGAGGAGTACCATGCGGTCGTGGCAGGCTGCCGGACTCTCGGGCCCGGCACCCGCCATCCCACCTGCGGGTGGACTCTTCTTAGGTTCCGCCTGCCGATCCTGACAGTGCCGCGCGCTCCTCTCGCGCGGCCATACCGGCCCCCGGGCCGGTCCGGGCTCAACCACCCGGACCGGTTGCCGCGCCCGCGGCCTTTCCGGGGGCCGGATTATTGATTTCTCCCTTCCTAGACGCCTTGTGCCGCCCATTCTGGGTGCGGCTCCGTTCGTGGCAACTCCCGTGGCAACTCCCGTGGCGCCTTCAGACCCCACCCTGCCCTGCGCGGCACTTAAAAGAATAGAAGGGCTGGGCCCCCCGCGGCCGTGGTGGCCGCGAGCCTTGGATCGCCCGGTCCCAGAGGGGTCCTCATGTCTTCCAACCCGTTCCGGAAAATCGCCGCCGCCCTGCTCATCTCCACCCTGGCCTCGCTCGCCGCCGCGCCCGCCGTTCAGGCCTGGAGCCCCGCCCGCCGCTCGATCGAGGGCCCGGCCCGGGAGCCGAGGGAGAGGGGGGTCTTCGCGTTCCTGCGCCTGTTGTTCGACTTCACCGGGGGCGCCATGGACCCCAACGGCCACAAGTAGGGGCGACCGGTCCGGACGGCCTCCCGGTCCGCTCCCCTTCAAAAGAGGGGCGCCGGGGAGCCGTCACGGGCTCAAAATCCAGATCCTTTGAAATCCGGTGTCACTTTTTCCCCCCTTGCAGCAACTTAATGGTAGAGGCAGTCCATTGGAGGTCTTTTGCTCGAGGAGATTCGATGAACCCGCGCCATCCTGACCGCAACGCTCTGGAGCGATTCTCGCGAGGCCATGCCTCCGCGGCCGAGGAGCTTTGGATCGAGGACCACCTCCGCTCGGCCTGCGCCGTCTGCCAGAAGGAGGTGGACGCGCTGCTCGTGCTCACCATGGCTCCTTTCCCCCTGGGCGAGCCGTGCCTGCCGGACCTCGATCCCGAGCCGGAGGAGGCCGCCCGCTGGGACCGCCTCTTCGCCATCCTGGAGCAGCGGCTCGCCCGGGTGGTGCTCGAAAGGCGGGAGGCCCCCGCCCTGGTGGCGGAGCTGCTGGGCTATCCGCCGGCCGAACGGCGGATCCTCGCCCGCCACAGCGGCCGCTTCCAGACCCTGGCCGTCTGCGAGCTGCTGATCGACAAGAGCTTCGAGGGGGGATTCCGCGACAACGCGCTGGCCGTCGAGCTGGCGGAGCTGGGCCTGCTCGCCGCCGGCCTTCTCGACGGGGAGCGCTACGGCCTCTCCGTGGTGCGCGACCTGGAAGCCCGCGCCTGGGCCTTCCTCGGCAACGCCCGCCGGCTGGCCTTCGACCTCACGGGCGCCGAGGAGGCCCTCGCCAACGCCGAGAGGGTCGCCGAGGAGGGCTCCGCCGATCCACTGGAAGAAGCCCGCATCCTCGACCTCCGGGCCTCCCTGCTGTCCGACCAGGGGCGCTTCGAGCAGGCCGCGGAGCTGCTGGACGCCGTGATCGACATCTATGAAGACATCCGCGAGTCCCACCGCAAGGGCCGGGCGATGATCAGCAAGGGGGTCATCCTGGGCTACGCCGGCTGGCCCGAGGAGGCCATCCGCCAGATCCGCCGCGGGCTGGGGCACCTCGACTGGGACCGCGAGCCGCGCCTGGTGCTCATGGCGCGCCACAACCTCGCCTGGTTCCTCAACGACTGCGGCAAGAGCGAGGAGGCGTTCCACCAGCTCGAACGCTTCCGCCACACCTACCAGGAGTTCGACGACTTCTGGATCCGGCTGCGCCTCTCCTGGCTCGCCGGCCGCATCGCCGCGGGGATGGGCCGTTTGGAAGAAGCCGAGCGCACCCTGCGCGACGTCAAGCTCCGCTTCCTGGAGCAGGGGCAGGGCTACGACGCCTCCCTGGTCACCCTCGACCTCGCCAAGCTCTATCTCGAGGAGGGGCGCAACGCCGAGGTGCGCACGCTGGCCGACGAGATGCTCACCGTCTTCCTCTCCCACGACGTCCACCGCCAGGCCGTGGCCGCCCTCGCCGTCTTCCAGAAAGCCGCCGAGCTCGACACCGCCACACCCCACCTCGTCCAGGAGATCACCGCCTACCTCCAGCGCGCCCGCCGCAATCCCCAACTGCGCTTCGAACCGGCCGCGGCCTGATTCCGGGGGTGCCGGTAAGACTCCGGCGCCAACCGGGAACGGTCCTGCAACACAAAATAAGGCTTCCGCATCACAGGGGAAGACTCCCGCAGCATTCCCCACCCCGGGTGCAACACCACCCCCTCCTGCCACCTTACAAGGGAAGGATCCCGCGTCATTCGGCTCGCCTTATGCAACACAAGGGAAGAGGGGTGCATCATTCCCCTCTCTTCCCCGGACCGCGCCCCTCTTTTCCGGGCCTCGCGGCATCAGCGCCGAATGGCGCACCAGGAAGGGGGAATGATGCGGGGCGAGGGGGGAATTACGCGGCACGAGAGGTACGTCATGCCCCAAGACATCCGAATGATGCACGACGAGGGGGCGCCGGCTCCCCTCTCTTGCCGAATGATGCAGATCCTTTGGGCGGAGGCGCGGGAGCGCCACCCGGCCATCCGGGAACGTAGTCGGCCCGTGGGCGTAGCGCCCCTGGGAGCGCCGGCAGGTCTACGCGACGCGGTCAAGCCTCCACGGCCCGGAACACCTCCGCCGCTTCGACGGGTCCCAGCTCCAGCTCCCAGCGGCCGGCGCGGGTGGGCTCGCGGAGGGCCTTCTTGAGGACGGCGAGGAAGCGGGCGCGCGGCCAGTCCACGGCGCCGAAAGATGCCAGGTGGGCGGTACGACTCTGGCAGTCCACCAGCGGGAAACGCCAGCGCAGGAGGTTGGCCAGCAGCGTGGCGAAAGCCACCTTGGAGGCGTTGGGCACGTGGGCGAACATGGACTCGCCGAAGAAGATCGAGCCCATGGAGACCCCGTAGAGCCCGCCGGCCAGCCGGCCGTCCTGCCAGGCCTCGATGGAGTGGGCCAACCCCTGCTCGTGGAGGTCCGTATACCCCTCGATCATGGCCTCCGAGATCCACGTCCCCCCCTGGCCGGGGCGTGGCGTGGCGGCGCAGCCGCGCATGACCTCCCGGAACGCCGTGTCGGCGCGGACCTCGAAAGTGCCGCGGCCCATCGCCTTGCGCAGGGAGCGGGAGACGCGGGCCTCCTCCGGCACCAGCACGAAGCGGGGGTCCGGGCAGAACCAGAGCATCGGCACCCCTTCGTGGGGCCAGGGGAAGATCCCCCGGGCGTAGGCCGTCTTGAGCGTCTCGGCATCGGGCCGGCCGCCCACGGCGATGACGCCGTCGGGCGAGGCCCAGCGGACCGGCGGGAAAAAGAAACGGCGCAAGGGCATGGGGAGTAGACTCTAACCGAGCCATGGAGCCAAAACAGCTTCCCCACTACACCGAGGACGAATACGGTGCCCTCGACATGCCGGCGGGCTGGCATGTGGCCTCGCTGGCCTGCTTCGCCGCGTCGCTCGGCTCCCGCTTCCTCGTCAAGCTGCTGCCGATCGGCCATACCTACTTCGGCCGCGTCTTCCTGCCCGGCTACGGAGTGTTCGCCCTGGCGGGCCTGGGGCTGCTCCTCGGCCTCCTGGGCCTGCGCCGGCCCCAAACGCGAGGCCTCGCGAAAATCGGCGTCTTCCTCAACGCCACGGTGCTCGTGCTCGGCACCCTGGCGGTGGTGGCGTTCTACCGCATCCTCCCTTGATTCGCGCTAAACCGCGCTAAACCAGCGCTAAACCCGCGCGGCCCGGGCGGGATCTACCACGGCTAGAGGTAGAATCAAAAAATCCATGACAGATCCAGACAGCGGTCCCCGTGAGGCTGGGCGCCGCCCGGCCCTGGAGCCGGGGCAAGTGCTCGCCGCCCGCTACCGGGTGGCCGCCTTCCTGGGTCAGGGAGCCGTGGGCGAGGTCTACGAGGCCGAGGATCTCGAGCTGGGCGAACGGATCGCCCTCAAGATCCTGCGCCCCGAGATCGCGGGCGACGAGCGGGTTCTTCAGCGGTTCAAACGCGAGATCCAGCTCGGCCGGCGGGTGACCCACCCCAACGTCTGCCGGGTGTTCGACCTGGTCAAGCCCGACCTGGTCAAGCCCGACCTGGTCAAGCCCGACCTGGTCAAGCCGGACCTCGGCGGGCCGGGATCCTCGGGAAAACCCTCGGGGGCTTTCCTCACCATGGAGCTGCTCCACGGCGAGACCCTGGAGGAGCGGCTCGCCCGCGAGGGCAGGATGAGCACGGCCGAGGCCCTGCCGGTGATCGGCCACATCGCCGCCGCGCTCGCCGCCGCGCACACCAATGGAGTCGTCCACCGCGACTTGAAGAGCGGCAACGTCTTCCTGGTGCCCAACCCGTCCGGCGGCGTCCGCGCGGTGGTCACGGACTTCGGCCTCGCCTGGAGCTCCATCCACGAGGACTCCTCGGCGGCCTCGCTCACGGCCACCGGCGAGCTCGTGGGCTCCCCCGCCTACATGGCTCCGGAGCAGGTGCGCGGCGAGGAGGCGACGCCGGCCACGGACGTCTATGCCCTGGGCGTCGTGATGTTCGAGATGATCACGGGCGAGCTCCCTTTCGTGGGCAAGAGCGCCTTCTACACGGCCCTGAAGCGGCTCCAGGAGCCGGCCCCCTCGCCACGGGTCCACCTCACGGACCTCGACCCGGCCTGGGAGACCACGATCCTGCGCTGCCTGGAGCGCGACCCCGCCCTCCGCTTCCCCACCGTCCGCCACGTGGTGCGTTCGCTCGGCGCCACCAAGGCCGAGGAGGACGCCACCTCGCCCCTGACCTTGTTCCCGAAATCCCGGCACCGGCCCCTCCTGGAGCCCCGCTGGCGGTTGGGGATCGGCTTTGCCGTGCTGCTCGCCCTCGGCGCCTTGCTCAGCGCCGGGATCGCTCGCCGGGAACCTGAGAGCCTGCCAGCCCCCGAAACTGTGGCTCCGAAAAGCGTGCCGGCCGCCGTCGTACTCCGCCCTTCCGTGGCCGTCCTCCCTTTCGACGACCTGACCGACAAAGGTGGCAGCGATTCCGTACTGTTCGAGCTGCTGCCTATGGAGCTGGCCGCGACGGGCAAGCTGCGCGTCCTTTCTCCAGACGAAGTCGACCGGGCCGTGCGCGTCCTCGGAACCGACGGTCCCCGCCTACGCAAGCGGCTAGGGGCGGACTTCCTGGTGAGCGGCGTCTTCCTGTCCAACCGTTACGACCTCGTCGTCCGGTACGCTCGTACAGACCAACCGTTGACGCGCTTCACCGAACCTTCCGGACCCGGCCTGCTGGGCCGTCTCGGCCAGCGGCTCCGGACCGTCCTGGGAGCAGGCGATCTCCTCACGGGGGACGAAGAAGCCCTGAGGGCCGCCCTTCCGGCACCGGGCGCCGCCCGCCTCTACGCTGAAGGGCTCGGCCACCTACGCCGCTTCGAGGCGCCCGCCGCCCGCGATCTACTGCTGCGGGCCGTCGCCGCGGACCCCGACCGGGCCCTGGTGCACTCCGCCCTGGCCACCGCCTGGCGAGACCTGGGATATCCCCAGACCGCGCAGCAAGAAGCCAAGCGGGCGGTCGCCCTGGCGGCGTCCTTGCGGCGGGAGGACCGGCTGGCCATCGAGGCCCGCTACCACGAGCTGGCGGACGAGCTTCCCGAGGCCGTCACCTCGTATCAGGAGATCACGGCCGGTGTCCCGGACGATCTCGAAGCCGGTTTGCTCCTGGCGGCTGCCGAGATCCGGGCCGACCTGGGCGCCGAGGCGGAGGCGACCTTGGAGCGGCTGATCCGCTTGCCCTCGCCCCTCGGCGGCGATCCGCGGATCGCCGTTGCCCAGGCACAGGCGGCAGGCGCGCTCCGCGACTTCCACCGGCAGAAAGGAGCCGCCGAGCGGGCGGTCCGCGAGGCCGAGGCCTGGGGAGACCAGGCGCTTGCCGCCGAGGCCCGGCTGACCCTGGGAGAAGCGCAGATCTGGCTCAAAGAGCTGGCCGACGCGGAGGGAACCTTCGAGCAGGCCCGGCGGGACGCGGCGGGCGCCAACCATCCCCTCCTTGTGGCCCAGGCCTACAAGGGGCTCGGGCTGGTCCGTTACCGCCAGGAGCGGCTCGACGCCATGGAAGACGCGTATCTGGAGATGATCGCGGTCTACCGGGGGATCGGCGCCGAGGGCCAGGCCGTGGACGGGCTGAAGCAGATTGCCAACCTCTACATGTCGACCGGACAGCTCGACCGGGGGGAAGCCTTCTACCGGCAGGCCTTGGCCCCCGTCTACCGTCTCGGCGACCGGCGTCTGGAATCCGCCATCCTCCACAACCTCGCCAAGGTTACCTGGATGCGTGGCCGGCTGACTGAGGCTAAAAAGCTCTTCCGCCAAGCGCTGGCTCTTCATCGAGAGATCGGGTTTGCCCAAGGGGAGGCGGCCTCCCTCCAGGGGATCGGCACCATCTCGCACTCTCAGGGGGACCTCGTGACCGCACGCCGAAGCTTCCAGGAGGCCCTGGCGGTCTACCGGCGGATGGGCGCCGAGAAAAGCGTGCCCGAAGCGCTCAACAATCTGGCCGAAGTGAGCTTTGCACAGGGGGAGCTCACCCAGAGCCAGGACGAGCGCGTGCAGGCGCGAGAGGCAGCCCGAGCTACCCGCGTGGAGCATGAAGAGGCCCGGGCCGTGGCCGGGCTGGCCGACGTGGCCCGCCAGCGCGGAGACCTCGCCGCCGCCCGCGGCCTCTATGAACAGTCCCTCGCCGTCTACCAGCGCCTGGGCCTCAACGTCCGGGTGGCGGATACGGAGGACGAGATCGGCACCGTCCTCACCCTTCAAGGCGACCTCACGGAAGCTCTCAAGCGGTACCAGCACGCTCTCGCCGTGGCCCGGGAAGCCGGCCAGAGGAGCTACGAGGCCCAGGTGCTCGCCCACCAGGGCCGGGCGCTCTGGCGCTGGGGCGAGCTCGAGCGGGGGCGCGCCGCCCAGGAGCTGGCCATCGCGCTCAGCCGGCGGGTCGAGGAGCCCGCCATCCTGGCCGAGGCCCTGGTCGGACTCGGCCACATCCAGAAAGACCGGGGCGATCTCGAGGCGGCCCGCCGAAGCTTCGAGGAAGCGCTCGCCATCTACCGGAGCCGGGGAGAGCGCAGCGGCATGGCCGCCGCCCTCTTCGGCCTGGGCGACGTCCTCCTCGCGCAAGGGAAGGCCGGCGAGTCTCGCCGGCGGCACCAAGAGGCGCTCGCGGCCCGCACCGGCATGGGCGAAAGTCTCATGGCCGCCGAGAGCCGGCTAGCCCTCGCCCGGGTCGCTCTGGCGGACGACAAGCCCGTGGCCGCGGAAGCCGCCGCGCGCGGAGAGCTGGCCACCTACCAAAAGCTCGGCAACGCCCCCGGCGAGGCCGCGGCCACCCTCGTGCTCGTCCGCGCCCTCCTCGCCCAGGGCACCCCGGGGAAATTGGCGGAGGCCCGGAAAACCCTCCAGGACGCCACCGGTCTCCTCGACGCCAGCCAGGAGCCGGCGGTGCGGAAGGCGGCGGAGGAGCTTCGGGCGGGCACGATCTGAAGCTCGCCTCGAGGCCCCCTGGGTTGGTCTGCAGCCGCGGGGCCTTCGCATGCATGGATCAGGTTTACTGCCGCGCCGCGATCTCTTCCGCTTCCCCCTTGCACCCATAGACGTAGACAGGCGTTCCCATGGGGACCATCTTGGGGAAGGTGGCGGAGGCGAACATGGGGATGCGGATGCAGCCGTGGCTCGCGGGGTAGGCGGGCACGTCCTGGCTGCCGTGGATGGCGATGCCGCCCACGATGTAGAGGGGGTTGTGCATCTCGCCGAGGGGGCTCTTCTTCCAGCCCGAAGCTTTCTGGTAGACCTCGAGGCGGCCGCAGGGGGTGATGGCCTGGGTCTCGGGGTAGCCGTTCTCATGGAAGGTCTTGCCGCTGCCGGAGGAGATGGGGAGGATGTTCCCCACCTTGCCTTCGGCGTCGACGAGGAAGAGAACCTGGCGGCCGACGTCCACCTCGACGTGGGGTCCCTGGGCATGGCGGGGCTGGAACGGGGTGGCCACGGAAAGGGCGTTCCATTCGGCACGGGTGAGGCGGCCGGTTGGCTTGGCCCGCTGCATTTTCTGGAAGGCGGTGAGGGCATGGCGCGAGGCGCCGTCCCAGACGCCGTCGATGGGTCCGGTCCAGTAGCCGAGGCTCGCGAGCCACTGCTCGGCCTGGCGCATTTCGGCCTTGGTGAGAGTGGCCTTCTGGCTGGCCTGGAGGGAAGCGGTCCAGAGAAGAACGGCGGACAGGCAGACGGCGAGACGGCGGAACGGCGGCATCGAGACTCCCCCTTGCGCCCGGAACGGCGGCCCCCCAGCGGGCCGTATCCTCATATATACGTGAAGAGAGCTGAGATGTCCTCTCCCGGGCAGGGGGAAGTTGGAGCAAAGGGGGTGCCAGGTTGGGGGGAAGGAGGACGGGCAGGGACAGGCACGGACGGGCAAGGACGATCAACGGTCAAGGATGGATGGCGCCTTCCAGAAGGAGGAGGGCGAGGAGCGCCGCCCGTTCGGGCATGCGGTCCAGCCGGACGTGCTCGTGGGTGGCGTGGGCGCCGTCTCCCACGGCGCCGAGGCCGTCCAAGGTGGGGACGAGGCGGCTGGTCAAGCTGCCGTCGGAGGCTCCTCCGGCGGTGCCTTCGCCGAGGGGGATGCCGAGGCCGGCGGCGTGGCGCCGGGCGGCGTTCCAGAGGAGGCGGTTGCCGGGGGTGGCTTCGAGGGGAGGACGGTCGATGCCGCCGAGGATTTCCAGGGTGGTGCCGGGAGTGGTCGGGGTGAGGCCCTGGATGGTTTTTTCGAGGCGGAGGGCGTCTTCCCAGGCGAGGCAGCGGACGTCGAGCTCGGCGCGGGCTTCGGAGGCCACGACGTTGGCGCGGGTGCCGCCGGAAACCACGCCGGCGTTGATGGTGATGCCGCGTTCGGGATCGGCCAGGGCGTAGAGGGTGTGGATGACGCGGCAAAGCTCGAGGATGGCGCTGGCGCCTTTTTCGGGATCGAGGCCGGAGTGGGCGGCCCGGCCGTGAATCCGGATGGAGAAACGGAGCGATCCCTTGCGGCGGGTCTTGAGCTTCCCTTCGGATCCCAAAGAGGGTTCCAGGACGAAGACGCGGCGGACGTGGCGGGCCAGACGCTCGATTCTGGGCAGGGATTCGGCGCTGCCGACCTCCTCGTCCGAGTTGATGAAGAAGGCGGGCTCGACTTCCGGCTCCAGGCCCAGGTCCTGAAGCGCCCGCAAGGCGAAAATCCCCTGGACCAGCCCGGCTTTCATGTCGTAGGCGCCGGGACCGCTCAGGCGGCCGTCACGAATCTCGGCGGGCATGGAGGCGAGGGTGCCCACGGACCAGACGGTGTCGCAGTGGCCGAGGAGGAGTTGGGCCGGAGCGCCGCGCCGCCTCCCGCGCCGCACGGCCCAGAGCTGCCCCCCGGAGAGCTTTCCCGCAAGACGCCGGGTGCGCAGGCCCGAGGCTTCCAGCTCCGCGGCGAGGCGGTCGAAGACGGGGGCCTGGGAGGCGGCGTCGAGGGAGGGAGATTCGAGGAGGACGAGGTCGCGCAGAAGGGCGGCCATGGCGTCCTGGCGGGCGCGGAGGTGGGCCAGGAGGTTTCGGGGGGTGTCGTTCACGGGGTGGGATGGTACCCCACCCGCCCAAGACCCCTCATCCGGCCTACGCCGGCTTGTCCGTCTCTTCGAGCCCGCGCCAGGTCTCTTCGCTGTCGTCGAAGATGGGGAGGTCGGGCATGCGGCCGCGGGCGGCGTTGACGTGCCAGCCCCAGAGGAAGGCCCATTTCAGGTAGGTGCCGTACGCCTGGAGCATGCAGAAGACGAGGCCGTGCATGCCGTCGAGGACTGCCGAGCTGAAAGACGTAGGTGCGGAGGAAACGCCAGACGGAGCGGCCGAAGACCTGGAGGGGGCCGGACTTCTTCTTCTCGCGCCAGTTCTGCGAGGCGCCCCAGAAGCTGTACTTCTCGATCCGCCGGACGTAGTCGTCGAACGAATCGGTCATGTAGTGGTCCATGGGATTGCGCAGGAGCGGCGCCGGGCCGCGGGTGATCATGTCGGCGTGGACGCGGCGGTTGGGGTAGCGGGCCGAGCCGTTCTTGATCAGGCGGACCACTTGGTCGTGCTGCCAGCCGGAGAAGCGGATGAGGTGGCCCAGGAAGTAGACCCGGCGGCGGATGGTGTAGGCCTCGTGGGTGGGGCCGGCGGCGAGCAGGGCCTCGATCTCCTTCTGGAGCGCCGGGGTGCAGCGCTCGTCGGCGTCGAAGATGAGGATCCACTCGTTGGTCACCTGGTCCATGGCCCAGTTCTTCTGGGCGGCCGAGCCGTAGTAGGTGCGCTGGTGGAAGCGGACCTTCTCGTAGCCGCTGTACGATCTCGGGGGTACGGTCGGTCGAGAAGGAGTCCACCACGAGGATGTCGTCGCACCAGAGGAGCGACTCGACGCAGCCGGCGATGTTGGCTCTTCGTTGAAGGTGGTGATGATCGCCGAGACGCGGGGACGGGCGGTGAGAGGGGTGGCCATAGGGAGAGGAAGGGTATCAGAGGTGCTATAGAATCCCGCCGTGCGTTCCTACCTCGTGTTCCTGCTGCTGCTGCTGGTGAAGGCGGTGACCCGGTGCCTGTACCGGCTCGACGTGAAGTGGATCGGCGACGTGCCGCCCGATCCGTGGCGGCACATCCGCGTCTGCGGCATCCTCAACCACACGAGCCTGTACGAGGCTCTGCTGGCCGCGGGCTGCCCCAACCACTTCCTCTGGCGGATCGCCCGCCACGGGGTGGTGCCGATCGCCCAGAAGACGGCGGGACGGGCGGTGGTGGGGCGCTTCTACGGCATGGTGGCGGCGCGGGTGATCTCGATCTCGCGCGAACGGGACGAGACGTGGAGCGAGGTGCTGCGGCAGATCGATCCGGACGCCATGGTGCTGATCCTCCCCGAGGGGCGGATGAAGCGGGCGAACGGGCTGGACTCCCAGGGGAAGCCGATGACGGTGCGCGGCGGCATCGCCGACATCCTGGAGACGATGAACGAGGGGCGGTTCCTGATCGCCTACAGCGGTGGCCTTCACCACGTGCAGACGCCGGGTGAGAAGTTCCCCCGCCTGTTCAAGCGGATCCGCCTGCGCCTGGAGGTGCTGGACATCGCCGCCTACCGCCAAACCTGCCTGGAAGAGGGCGGGGTGAAGGGGTTCCGGCGGGCCGTGGTGAACGACCTGGAGCGGCGGCGGGACACGGTCTGCCCGCCTCTCGAAGCGGCGAACCGGTAGGCGCCGCGGGGATCGCGGCCCGCGGTTCTTGAAGCGAAACCAGGCAATTTATTTTACAATCAATCGCAATGACTAGTCGTCAGCCCTGAGCGGCTCGCTCCGGGGCCTTCGTGGCACTAGAGAGTTTGAGGAGAATTCCTGTGATGACTCCCCCAACTTCCCGACCGACGATCCTCCCCTTCCCGGAGAGAAGGCCTGCGCCCAAGAACCTGGGCTCGTCCCTGCGGCGGATGCTGTTCGGCATCGCGCCGGGCGAGACCTCTTTCGCGCGCCGCGGCTTCCGCGGCGAGGCGGGTCCGGTGCGCGACCGGCTGGAGAAGGTGGGGCACAGCTTCGTGGCCGGCTACCACGCGGCCCTGGCGGAAGACCGGCCGGAGCCGCTGGCGGCGCTGGTCGAGTCACAGGTGGAGCGGGAGTTTCACGGCTTCTCCTATGAGGGGGCGGGCATGGCGCTCGCTCTGCGCGACGCGCTCTCCCCACTCCGGCGGGACCGGCTGGCCCGCTTCCTGGCCGGGCCGGGGGACGCGCACGCCTACATCATCTACGTGGGGGCCGGCTGGATCCTGGCCCGGATGCCCCTGTCCGTCGAGCGCCTGCTCGCCCGGCTGCCCGATCCGGTGCTGGCCTGGCTGGCCCTGGACGGCTACGGGTTCCATGAGGGTTTCTTCGACTTTCCCCGGTCGGTCGACCGCCAGGAGGTGCCGCGGAAGCTCCACGGGGCCTCTCATTCCTACGCCCGGCGGGGGTTCGACCAGGGGCTCGGCCGCAGCCTGTGGTTCGTGGAGGGTGCGGACGTGAGGCGGCTGCCGGTCACCATCGGCGCCTTCCCCGCGGAGCGCCGGCCGGACCTCTGGAGCGGCCTGGGGCTCGCCTGCGCCTACGCGGGCGGCCGGACGCGCGCCGAGATCGAGGGCCTGGTGGAGTCCGCCGGCCCCTGCTCCCCCGACTTCGCGCAGGGCGTGGCGTTCGCGGCCAAGTGCCGGGAGCGGGCGGACAACATCGCCGCGCACACGGAGCTGGCCTGCGAGGTGGTCTGGGGGCTTTCCGCCCGGGAGGCCGCGGAGGTGACGGACGGCGTCCGCCACGATCTGCCCGCCGACCGGCCGGGCGAGCCCGCGTTCGAGGCCTGGCGCCGGCGGATTCAGCAAAGTTTCCTGAACCAGCAACGTCTCCCGGACGTATCGTCCGAACCCAGCGAGGTATCCAACCGATGACTGAGAAGCCCGGCTTCTTGCGCCGCAACGCGGTGCGCCTGGTGGCCCTGGTGCTGATCGGCGGGCTCTACGGCTTCACCCGCCTGCCCACGCTGCCCGAGAGCGACCGGGAGGCGCTGGCTTCGCGCTTCGCCTTCTCGCGCCTCCCCCTGGCGGCCCCTCCGGGGAACCTGGACCGCTCGATCCGCGAGGTCCACCCGGGCTTCAAGGACATCGCGGCCTGGATCTCGGCCGTGGGGGCCGGCGCGGCACTGAACGACCTGGACGGCGACGGGCTGGCCAACGACCTCTGCTCGGTCGACCCGCGGGTGGACCGGGTCCTGGTGGAGCCGGTGCCGGGCACCGGGCCGCGCTACCCGATGTTCATCCTCGATCCCGCGCCCCTCGCCTACGACGCGCGGACCACGGCGCCCATGGGCTGCCTGCCGGGCGACTGGAACGAGGACGGGCGGATGGACCTGCTGGTCTACTACTGGGGCCGGCCGCCGGTCGCGTTCCTGCGGCGGGCTGCCGAGGGAGTGCCCTCCCTGGCCGCGTACCGGCCGGTCGAGGTCGCCCCGGGCAACCAGATCTGGAACACCAATGCCCTGACCAGCGCCGACGTGGACGGCGACGGCCACCTGGACCTGGTGGTGGGCAACTACTTCCCGGACGGCATGCGGGTGCTCGACGCGCGGGCCGTGGACCAGGCCCACATGCACCGCTCCATGTCGCGCTCGGAGAACGGCGGCAAGAACCGGCTGCTCCTCTGGCAGGGCGGCACGCCGGCTTCGGAGACCGCTGAGCCGGCCGTGCGGTTTCGCGACGTGCCGGACGCCTACGACCCCGGGACCGCCTACTCGTGGACGCTCGCCGCGGGCGCCGTGGACCTGGACGGCGACCTGCTGCCGGAGATCTACTTCGGCAACGACTTCGGCAACGACCGGCTGCTCCACAACCTCTCGACGCCGGGGCACCCCCGCTTCGCCGTGCTCTCCGGGCGGAAGACCTTCACCACGCCGGCCTCCAAGGTGCTGGGCCACGACTCCTTCAAGGGGATGGGCGTCGACTTCGCCGACGTCAACGGCGACGGCATCCTCGACATCTACGTCAGCAACATCGCCCAGAACTTCGCCCTGGAGGAGAGCCACTTCGTGTGGGTGAGCACGGGCGACCTCTCGCCGATCAAGGACGGCGTGGCCCCCTGCGACGACAAGGGCGAGGATCTCGGCCTGTCGCGCAGCGGCTGGGGCTGGGACGCCCGCTTCGCCGACTTCGACGACGACGGCGTGCCCGAGGCGCTCCAGGCGATCGGCTTCCTGCGCGGCGAGAAGAACCGCTGGCCCGAGCTCCACGAGCTGGCCATGGGCAACGACAACAACATGTACAACCCCGGCGCGTGGCCGCACTTCACGCTGGGCGACGACCTCTCGGGGCAGCTGCACAACCCCTTCTTCGTGCGGGCGAAGGACGGCCGGTACTACGACCTCGCCCCGGAGATCGGGCTGGACGAGAGCTACGTGACGCGGGCCATCGCCATCGCCGACGTCGACGGCGACGGCGACCTCGACTTCGCCATCGCCAACCAGTGGCAGCCCTCGTGGTTCCTGAGAAACGACGCGCCGCGGCGCAACGCCTCTCTGGGGCTCGACCTGCGGTTGCCCATCACGAAGGGAAGGCCCGGCATGACGCGGCCGGCCGTGGGCGCGTCGGCGGTGGTCACCCTGCCGGACGGCCGGCGGCTGGTGTCCCAGGTCGACGGCGGCAGCGGCCACTCGGGCAAGCGGTCGCCCGAGATCTACTTCGGCCTCGGCCGGGTTTCGCAGGCCGTCCGGGTGGATGTCCGCTGCCGCGACGGCGCGGGGCGGGTCCGGACGGAAACCATGAATCTCACCCCCGGGCGGCACCGGGTGGTGCTCGGGGAAAGGCGGGTTGAGACCAATGGCTGAGATGGCTCGAGCGGCTTCCATGGCAACCACGGCCGGAGGCAAGGACATGCGCCTCGCGGCGCTGCGGCGCTTCGCCACCGCGATCACCATCCTCAACGTCCTCGGGCACACCGTGCTCGGCTTCGAGCAGTCGCTGGCGCAGCCGGTCGCGGCCCTGCTCGCGGCCTACTCGACGGAGATCCTGCTCGAGTGGCTGCTGGCGCGCCGGCTGGGCAAGAAGCCCCGCTTCCTGGGACCGGGCACGACGTTCATGGACTTCCTGCTCTCGGCCCACATCAGCGGCCTGGCGGTGGCGATGCTCCTCTACGCCAACGACCACCTGCTGCCGGTCGCCTTCGCGGCGGTGGTGGCCATCGGCTCCAAGCATCTCTTCCGAGTAGGGACCAACGGCGCGAGCCGGCACTTCTTCAACCCGTCGAACCTGGGGATCACCGCGACCCTCCTGGCCTTCCCCTGGGTGGGCATCGCCCAGCCCTACATGTTCACCGAGAACCTCTCCGGGGGCTGGGACTGGCTCCTGCCCGCCGTCATCGTCTGCTCGGGCACGTTCCTGAACGGCATGTTCACCAAGCGCCTGCCGCTGATCGTCGCCTGGCTCGGCGCCTTCGCCCTTCAGGCGGTGGTCCGCCACTTCGTCTTCGGCAACGTCCTGCTGGCCTCGCTCAACCCGATGACGGGAGTCGCCTTCCTCCTCTTCACCTTCTACATGGTGACGGACCCGGCGACGACCCCCTCCTCGCTGCGCGGCCAGATCGCCTTCGGCGCGTCGGTGGCCGTGGCCTACGGCACGCTGATGGCGTTCCACGTGGTGTTCGGCCTGTTCTTCGGCCTGACCGCGGTGTGCATCGGCCGGGGGGCGGTCCTCTATCTCCAGGCGCTGGCGGCCCAGAAGGCCGAGAGCCGGGCTCCCCGGAGAAGCCAGGAGCCGGGGCTGGACGTCTCGGTGGCGGCGGAGGCTTGATGATGACCGCGGGGAACGGGGGCATTGCCATCGTCGGCATGGCGTGCCGCTACCCCGATGCCCGCACGCCGGGCGAGCTGTGGGAGAACGTGCTCGCCCGCCGGCGGGCCTTCCGGCGGGTGCCGCCGGAGCGGCTGCACCTCGCCGATTATCTGCCGGGGTTTCCCCACGATCCCAACAATCCCAACGATCCGGACAGCCTCTACCTGGCCGAGGCGGCCCTGCTCGAAGGGTGGGAGTTCGACCGCGTGCGCTTCAAGGTGGCCGGCCGCACCTACCGGGCCACCGACCTCGCCCACTGGCTGGCCCTGGAAGTGGCGGCCCAGGCGCTCGCCGACGCCGGCTTCCCCGACGCCGAGGGGCTGCCGCGAGACGCCACCGGCGTGCTCCTCGGCAACACCCTGACGGGCGAGTTCTCCCGCGCCAACACCCTGCGGCTGCGCTGGCCGTTCGTGCGCCGGGTGCTCGCCGCCTCGCTCACGGAAGAAGGATGGGAATCGGAGCGGATCGACGGCTTCCTCGGCCGTATGGAGGCGTCGTACAAGTCGCCCTTCCCCGTGCCGATGGAGGAGTCGCTCGCGGGCGGCCTCTCCAACACCATCGCGGGCCGCATCTGCAACCACTTCGACCTCCACGGCGGCGGCTACACGCTGGACGGCGCCTGCGCCTCCTCGCTGCTGGCCGTGTCCAACGCCTGCTCGGCCCTGGCCGCGGGCGACCTCGACGTGGCCCTGGCGGGCGGCGTGGACCTCTCGCTCGACCCGTTCGAGCTGGTGGGCTTCGCCCGCGTGGGCGCCTTGACCGCGGGCGAGATGCGGGTGTTCGACGCGCGCTCCGCGGGTTTCCTCCCCGGCGAGGGGTGCGGCTTCGTGGTGCTGATGCGCGAGGACGACGCGGCGCGGCTGGGCTGCCGCAGCTACGCCGTCATCCGCGGCTGGGGGATCTCCTCCGACGGCCATGGCGGCATCAGCCGGCCCGAGGCCGAGGGGCAGAAGATGGCCCTGGCCCGGGCGTACAAGCGGGCCGGCTTCGGCGTCGAGACGGTGGGCTACTTCGAAGGGCACGGCACCGGCACCGCCGTGGGCGACGCGGCGGAGCTGACAGCGCTGACGTCGGCGCGGCGCGAGGCGGCGGCGACCTCCAACGTCGCGGCTCTTGGTTCCATCAAAGCCGCTCTTGGTTCCATCAAGGCCAACATCGGCCACACCAAGGCCGCGGCCGGCGTGGCCGGGCTGATCAAGGCGGCGCTCGCCGTCCATCACCAGATCCTGCCGCCCACCACGGGGTGCGACGATCCGCACGCGGAGCTGCTGGCCGCGGACGCGCCCCTGCGGGTGCTCGCCCAGGGCGAGCCGTGGCCGGCCGGGCAACCTCTGCGCGCCGCCGTGTCGGCGATGGGGTTCGGCGGCATCAACACCCACGTGGTGCTGGAAGGGGACGCGCCGGTGCGCCGCCGCGCTCTGGCCGGGCGCGAGCGCGAGCTGATCTCCTCCTGGCAGGACGCCGAGCTGCTCCTCCTCGACGGCGTCCGATCCCACCGTTCTCGCGGACGAGGCCGAGAGGCTGGCCGGGAAGGTCGAGCGGCTCTCCCGCGCGGAGCTGACGGACCTGGCCGCCGAGCTGGCTCGGCGCGCGGGCTCCGGACCCGCCCGGGCGGCGGTGGTGGCGGGGAAGCCCGCCGAGGCCGCGGAGCGTCTGCGCAGGCTCGCCGAGGGGTTGCGCGGCGGGGAGACCTCCCGCCTGGACGCGCGCCATGGCATTTTCTTCAGTATCTCCAATCTTGGAACGGCCCGCGGGCGGCGCATCGGCTTCCTCTTCCCGGGCCAGGGCTCCCCTTCTCACCTCGACGGCGGCGTTTGGCGCCGACGCTTCGAGGATCTGGAGGCGGTCTACGAGCCGGCCGGCCTCGATCCCAAGGCGGACGCCGTCCACACGGCGGTGGCCCAACCTGCCATCCTCACCCACTCGCTGGCCGGCCTCTGGCTGCTCGACCGGCTGGGCCTGCGGGCCGCCGTGGCCGTGGGGCACAGCCTGGGCGAGATCGCGGCCCTGCACTGGGCCGGCGCCCTGGACGGCGCCGCCGCCCTGCGCCTCGCCGCCGTCCGCGGCCGGGCCATGGCCGACGGCAGTGGCGATCATTCCGGGCAGGGCGAGCATGGAGCGATGGCGAGCCTGGGCGCGGATGCCGCCACGGTCTCGGGGATCCTGGGATCCGAAGGCGCGGTCATCGCCGCCTACAACTCCCCCCGGCGCACGGTGATCTCCGGCCCCGTGGCCGCCGTCGAGGCCGCCGTGGAGCGCGCCCGGGACCGCGGTCTCGAAGCCACGCGGCTCCGCGTTTCCCACGCCTTCCACTCGCCGCTCATGGAGCCGGCCGTGCCGCTCCTGGCAGCCGGGCTCGAGGGAATGGCCCTGCGGGCACCCGTCCGCCCCGTGGCCTCCACCGTCACCGGCAAGCTCCTGGAGCCGGGAGCGGATCTGCGCGCCCTGCTGCTCGATCAGCTCACGGCGCCCGTGCGCTTCACGGAGGCCGTCGCGGCCGCCGCCGGCCTGGCGGACCTGTGGATCGAGGTGGGGCCGGGGCGCGCCGCCTCCGAGCTGGCGGGCGAGCTGCTGGAGGCCCCGGTCATCTCCCTCGACGCGGGCGGCCCCTCCCTCACCGGCCTGCTCAACGCGGCCGGCGCCGCCTTCGCGCTCGGCGCGCCGCTCGACGCGGCCTTCCTCTTCGAAGGGCGCTTCAGCCGTCCGCTGGACCTCGACCGGCCGCTCAAGTTCCTGGTCAACCCGTGCGAGCTGGCGCCGGCCTTCCACGGGGACACCACGCTGCCGGCCCCCAAACCTGTCATCACGGAGTCCGTGGAAGTCCTTGCCTCGTCCGTGCCCGTCCCCTCCGTCCGCCACTCCCGGCGACCGGTGGTGACCGGGGCGCGCGCGAGCTGATCCGCCAGCTCGTGGCCGAGCGGGCCGAGCTGCCGGTGACGGCGGTGGCGGACGACAGCCGGCTGCTCTCGGACCTCCACCTGAACTCCATCTCTGTGGGGCAGCTCGTGGTAGAGGCCTCGCGGCGGCTGGGCCTGCGCCCGCCCGCCTCCCCCACCGACTATGCCCGCGCCACGGTGGCCGAGGTGGCCCAGGCCCTGGAGGAGCAGGCGCCCGCCGGACCGGCCGGCGAGGCCCCCGGCGCCCCGGCCGGCGTCGATACCTGGGTGCGGCCGTTCACGGTGGACCTCGTCCCCCGGGCGCTCCCCCAGAGGTCTTCTCCAGAGACGGAGGAGCGCGCCTGGCAGGTGATCGCGCCCCCGGGCGCCGCCCTCGCCGAGGCCCTCCCACGGCTGCTCGAAGGGACCGGCGTCGCCCTCTGCCTGCCGGCCGAGCCGGACGAGAGCCACGCCGCGCTCTTCGTGGAGGCGGCCCGAGCCGCCCTGGCCGCGGCGCCTTCCAGCGGCCCCCTCCGCTTCGCACTCGTCCAGCAAGGGGGCACGGGCGGCGGCTTCGCCCGCACCCTGCACCTGGAGGTGCCGGACGCCACCACCACGGTGATCGACCTCCCCCTCGACCACCCGGAAGCCGCCTCCTGGGTGGCGGCCGAAGTCGCCGTTGCCACCGGCTACACCGAGGCCCACTACGACGAGGCCGGGAACCGGCGCGTGCCCGTGCTGCGCCTCCTGGGCGACTCTCCGGCGGGCCAGCTCCCCCTGGGAGAAGGTGACGTGCTCCTGGTGACCGGCGGCGGCAAGGGGATCGCCGCGGAATGCGCCCTGGACCTCGCCCGCGCCTCCGGCGCCCGGCTGGCCTTGATGGGCCGCTCGCTCCCCGAGGAGGACACCGAGCTGGCCGCCAACCTGGAACGGATGGCGGCGGCCGGCGTCACCCTGCTCTACGCCGCCGCGGACGTCACCGACGCCGATGCCGTGGCCGCCGCCGTGGCCTGGATGGAAGCCGGCCTGGGGCCCGTGACCGCCGTGCTCCACGGCGCCGGCGCCAACTCCCCCCGGCTCCTCTCGGCCCTCGACGAGGCGGGTTTCCTCCGCACCCTCGCCCCCAAGATCGCGGGCCTGCGCAACGTGCTGGCCGCCGTCGACGCCGGCGGGCTCAAGCTGCTGGTGACCTTCGGCTCCATCATCGCCCGCACCGGCCTGCGCGGCGAGGCCGAGTACGCCGTGGCCAACGAATGGCTGGCCCGCGCCACCGAGCGCTTCGGCCGCGAGCAGCCGGGCTGCCGGTGCCTGGCCCTTGAATGGTCCGTGTGGGCCGGCGTGGGCATGGGCGAGCGGCTGGGCACCCTGGAGAGCCTCATGCGGCAGGGGATCTCGCCCATTCCCCCGGAAGCGGGGGTCGAGCTGCTGCGCGATTTGATCTCACAAGACCTGCCTGGCAGTCTCCCTCATCGCCACCAGCCGCTTCGGCGAGGTGCCGACGCTGGAGGTCGAGCGCCCCGAGCTGCCGCTCCTGCGCTATCTGGAGAAGCCGCGCGTCTACGTCCCCGGCGTCGAGCTGGTGGTGGACGCCGAGGTGTCGGCCGACACCGATCCCCACCTCTCCGACCACGTGTTCCGGGGCGAGCCCCTGTTCGCCGCCGTGCTCGGCCTGGAGGCCATGGCCCAGGCGGCCATGGCGCTCGTGGGCACGGACGAGATCCCCGCCTTCGAGAACGCCGTCTTCGCGCGCCCCGTGGCGGTCCCCCCGGGCCGCTCGACCACCCTGCGGGTCGCCGCCCTGGTGCGGGCCCCCGGCGTGGTGGACGTGGTCCTGCGCGACGCCTCGACGGGCTTCGCCGCCGACCACTTCCGTGCCGTCTGCCGCTTCGGGCAGGAGCGCGATGCGGCCTCCCGGCTGCTCATGCCTATGGGAAAGGACGGCGACCGGATCCACCTCGATCCCGAGGGCGACCTCTACAGCGGCATCCTCTTCCACCGCGGCCGCTTCCGCCGCGTCCGGGGGTACCGCAGCCTGCGCGCCACCGAGTGCCTGGCCGAGATCGCGCCCGACGGCATCACGGCCTGGTTCGGCCGCTACCTGCCGGACCGCCTCGTGCTGGGCGACCCCGGGGCCCGCGACGCCGCCATCCACGGCATCCAGGCCTGCATTCCCCACGCGACCTTGCTGCCCATCGGCGTCGAGCGGGTGACGAGCTTCGGCCTCGAAAGGGAGGCGCCCCTGCTGCTCGCCGCCCGCGAGCGGAGCCGCAGCGGCGACGAGTTCCTCTACGACCTGGAGCTGCTCACCCTCGACGGCTGCCTGCGCGAGCGCTGGGAGGGGCTGAAGCTGCGCGCCGTGGACCGCACCCAACTCCCCGCGGTCTGGTCCGCCGCCCTGCTCGGCCCCTACGTCGAGCGCCGGCTCCAGGAGATCCTCCCCGGTTCCCATATCCGCATCGCTCTCGAAGAGAAAAGCGGCAAGGGCGCCAAGCGCCGGGCCCATCGGCCCGACGGCAAGCCGGACTCCGCGGAGGAGGGCTCCGGCCTCTCCGTGTCCCACGCCGGCAGCCTCACCCTCTCCGTGGCCAACGGCGGCGGCCGGCTCGGCTGTGACATGGAACCCGTCTCCGCACGCACCGGCGAGGTCTGGGAAGGGCTGCTGGGCGCCGAGCGCTTCCGGCTGGCCGAGCTGATCGCCCGCGAGCGGGGCGAGTCGCGCGACGCCGCGGCCACCCGCGTCTGGGCCGCGGCCGAGAGCCTCACCAAGGCCGGCGCCCCCCACGGCGCGCCCCTGGTGCTGGAGACCTCCGGGGAAGACGGCTGGCTGCTGCTGCGCTCGGGCGAGCTGCGGATCGGCACCCTGCTCGTCCCCGTGCGCGAGCTGGCCGGCTCCGCCGTCCTCGCCGTGCTGACCGGCGGAGCCGAGAGCGTCCATTGAAGACCTACGAGTACCGCCACCTGGTCGGGTTCGAGGAGACCAACCTGGTCGGCAACGTCTATTACGTCAACCACCTGCGCTGGCAGGGGCGGTGCCGCGAGATGTTCCTGCGCGACCACGCCCCGGAGATCCTGGAAGACCTCCGCAACGGCCTGGCCCTGGCCACCGTGCGCTGCTCGTGCGACTACCTGGCCGAGCTTCGAAGCCTTCGACTCCGTCGTCCTGCGCATGCGCCTGGGCGGCACCGTGCAGAACCGCATCACGCTCCTGTTCGAGTATTGGCGCCAAAACGATGGGCGCCAGAACGGGGACGCCGCAGGCGAAGAGCTGATCGCCCGCGGCGAGCAGGTCATCGCCTGCATGCGCCGGGAGGGGAAGGGCGCCGTGCCCACCCCCATCCCGGGTCCCCTGCGCGAAGCGCTGAAGCCTTACGCGTAGAGGAGCTGGTCCGGCATGCTGCACCTCGCCCGCGCCGCCCTGGCGCGACCGCGGCTCGCCCTTCTCCTGTTCCTCCTCGGCACGGTGGCCCTGGCCCCCGGCCTGCTCCGCCTGGAGATCCGCACCGACGGCGCCGCCATCTACCCCGAGGGGGAGCCCACCGTCGAGCGGACCCTGGCCGACCGCGAGACCTTCGCCGAGCCGGACCAGATCATCGCCGTCGTCACCTCCCGGCCGGGCGGCCCCCGGCTCGAATCGCCGGCGGGGTTCCGTTTCCTGCGCCGGATCGACCAGGAGCTGCGCCGGCTCCCCGGCGTGGACCGCTCCGGCGTCCATTCGCTCGCCGACCTCGTCGAGCCACCGCCACCGGGGAAGATCGCGATCGTCACGTATCTCGATCAAATCCCGGACGATCCCGCCGCTTTCCAGGCTCTCGTGGCGCGCATCCGCCGGCTCCCCGTGGCGACCGGGCTCTTCCTCTCGCGGGACGGCACCACCGCGCCCGTCTACGTCCCCGCCACCCGCAAGGCCGACCGCCGCGAGCTGATCCGCCAGATCGAGAGCTGGCTCGCCGCCCGTTCCGCGGCCCCCTTCGAGCTGCGGATCACCGGCCCCACCGCCGCCGAGGCGGTCCTCGGCGAGACCGTGCTCCGCGACCTCGCCCGTCTCGTTCCCCTCATGGTGGCCGCCGTCGCGCTCCTCCTGGCCTTTTCCCTGCGCACTCCGGGCGGCGTGCTGATTCCCCTCGTCCAGGTGCTCGCCACCCTGGTTTGGACGCTCGGCCTCATGGGCTGGGCGGGCGTGCCCGTCACCCTGGTGACCACCATCCTCCCCGTGCTCCTCATGGCGATGTCGATCACGGACGAGATCCACCTGCTCGAACGGGTGCGGCACCGGTTGAGCGAGACCCCGCCGTCCGGCTCCGCCCGTGAGCGGCTGACCGGGGCCACGGCGGCTTCCTACGCCGACCTGGTCTCCCCTCTCACCCTCACCTCGCTCACCACCGCCGCGGGCTTCTTCTCCTTCCTGGGCTCCTCCATGGCCCCCTTGCGGCACCTGGGCCTCTTCGCAGGCGTGGGGCTGCTGATCGCCATGACCTTCTCCTTCAGCCTGGTTCCGGCCCTGATCGCCCTTCTGCCGCCGGGATGGACGGTCCGCCGGGAATCGGGGGAGACGGGCACGGCCCTCGCGCTCCCCGCCTGGGAACGGCTCCTCGCCCGGCGGTCGCGGGCCTTTGCCCTGGGGGGGGCCATCCTGCTCCTCCTCGCCGTGCCCGGGCTCTTCCGGCTGAGAGTGCAGGACTCCTGGATCGACAACTTCGATCCCCGGTCCTCTCTGGTCACCGCGGAACGGGCTTTCAACGCCGCCTTCTGGGGGAGCTACCGCCTGGACGTGGTGCTCGAAGGGGAGCGGGACCTCTTCCTGACGCCCAAGGGCGCCGCCCTGCTGGCGGACGTGGACCGCCTGGCCCGCAAGGCCCCGCACGTGGGCGGCGTCCTCGGCGTCCTCCAGTTCCTGGACCTGGGCGCCCAGGCGCTCGGCCTGCCGTTGCCGGTCTCGAAGCTTTCGGCGCTCGACGCCCGCCGGGCCAGCGCCATGGTCGACCTCCTGGCGCTCCGGGTGAGCCTGAGCCAGTACCAGACGGCGGACAAGAGCAAGACCCGCGTCCGCCTGTTCGTACCGGACGCCGACTACGCCAAGGGGCAGGAGCTGCGCGCCTGGCTCGAACGGCGCCTGCCCGAGATCGCCCGGCGCCACGGCGTCCACGCCCACGTCTCCGGCGACGTGCCGGTGGGCCTCGCGGTGGTGGGGGCCGTCGTGGGCAACCAGCTTCGCTCGATCGGCTGGACCGCGGTGATGATCGCCCTGACCCTGCTCATCGCCTTCCGCAGCCTGCGCTGGACGGCGATCGCCATCCCTCCCGTGCTCGCCGCCACCCTCCTGCTGTTCTCGGCCCTGGGCTACGCGGACATCCCGCTCGGCATCGCCACCAGCATGTTCGCGGCCCTGAACCTGGGCGCGGGGGTCGATTTCGCCCTCCACTACGTCCATGCCCACCGGCGCGAGAAGGGGCAGGGCCTCGGGCACGGCGAAGCCGTGCTCGCCACCCTGCGCACCGCCGGCCGGGGCCTGCTCTGGAACGCGCTCGTCCTCGCCTTCGGCTTCTCCGTGCTGGCCTTTTCCGCCATCAAGCCCAACGCCAGCCTCGGCCTGCTCCTCGCCACGGCCATGCTCGCCAGCTACGCGGCGACGGTCGTGTTCCTGCCGGAGATCCTGCGCCGGGCGGGGAAGTGAAGCGCCCAAGAAAAAAGCCGGCGCCCGAGGCGCCGGCCTTTCTTTCCGCTGAAGACTCGGGTCTGCTTACGGCAACTGCTGCTGGACCGGGACCACCTGCACGGGGCACAGTACGCGGGTGGGCGCGGGGCTGGGCTCGACCTCGACCGGCGTGGCGTCGACGTCTGTCGCCTGCCGCGTATTCACCTCGGTGGCAGACGTACCCTGGAGGGTGCCGTTGACGGACGTGGTGGTGGTCGTGCCGCCCGAGATCGGCGGGCAGTCGTTCGCAGGCTTCGCCACGTGCTTCAGCGAGTACACCGCGTGGTCGTGCGTGACGGATCCGCAGGGGTTCCAGGGTGGCGTCGGGTCATAGCCGATGTGGAGCCTCCAGGCCCGCGAAACCGGCCCGCTTGCGGCCCACCGTCGTGTACTCGTTGACACCGTTGAAGGTGCCGTCGACGGGGATGCCGGCCGCGATCGGGGTGATGCCCTTGGTGGCCGGGTTGAAGCCGTTCGGTCCGAAAGCGACCTCCCAGCAGACGTTGGCGGCGCCCAGCGTCAGCGGCCCCGGGCAACCCGGGACCAGGCCGCAGTCGAGGACGACACGGTTGGCGGGGTTCGCAGCCTCCGTGAACACCAGCTTCGGCAGCACGGGGAAGCTCGAATTGAATTTGCCGCCGTCCGGCGTCAGCCGGGTGGCCGTGATCGTGCCCGCTCCCGACGGGATCTCCGACAGGGCGACCACCAGGTTGTACAGCACGCCGTTGACCGTCGTCTGGCCCTTGAGGCGCAGGCCCTTGATCTCGACGCTGAACGTGTGCGTCTCCGGGAAGGTGGCGAACGTCACCGACGGGGGATAACGCTCCAAGAGCGTGTCGATCGTGCCCAGGGCCCCGGTGAGCGGCTGGCCGCCCAGGGAGACCAGCGCCGGGCTGGCGGTCCCAGGTGCGCCGAACACCGCCGCGAGCGGGAACACGCTCAGGTCGATCTGGGAGCTGGCCGCCGGGGTCGTCCAGCCGTCGTTGCCCGGCGCCACCGTGATCGGCTGGGCCGCCACGGGAAGCGCCAGGAACGCCAGGGCCAATGCTGAGAGCAGCAACCGAGAGAGTCTTTCCACCATTTCCACGTCTCCTTTGCTGAGGGATCGTACGATTTTTACGTACAAAATTAATGGTGTTCGTCAGCAGGAAGACGTGACAAGCCTGCTCAACGCGTCCGTTCCCTTCTGGTCCGCCGGATCATCGGGTACACTACCGCCGCCTCCGGCCTCCTCTCCCGAGGCAACCGGGCGGCATCCATACCCGGACCCCTCCCAGGGTTCTTCCAGACAAGAAAGGGATTCCTGATGGATCTGTTCCAGCAGATGGTGGAGATGGGCCATGAGCGGGTGCTCTTCTGCTCCAACCCCGACGTGGGCCTGGAGGCCATCATCGCCGTTCATTCGACCGTTCTCGGGCCGGGGTTGGGCGGAGTGCGGATGTGGCCTTACAAAAGCACCGAGGAGGCGTTCGTCGACGTGCTCCGCCTCTCGCGTGGAATGACCTATAAAGCGGCGGCCGCCGGCCTCAACCTGGGCGGCGGCAAGGGCGTCATCATCGGCGACCCCAAGAAGGACAAGAGCGAGGCGCTGTTCCGCGCCTTCGGCCGCTACGTCGAGTCGCTCGGCGGCCTCTACATCACCGCCGAGGACGTGGGCACGGACACCGAGGACATGGAGGAGATCCACCATGAGACCCGCTGGGTGACCGGCGTGCCGCCCGCGCTGGGCGGCGGCGGCGACCCCTCGCCGGTCACCGCGTCCGGCGTGCTTCAGGGGATGAAGGCCGCGGCCCAGCACAAGTGGGGGGACGGCTCGCTCAAGGGGAAGTCCGTGGCCATCCAGGGTCTCGGCAGCGTCGGCTCGTACCTCGCGCAGTACCTCCGGGAGGAAGGGGCCAAGACCTTCGGCGCCGACATCGACCCCGAGGTGACGGCCCGCGCGGAGAGCGAATTCGGCGTCGAGATCGTCCCCACCAGCGACATCCTGGCGGTGGACTGCGACATCCTGGCGCCCTGTGCCCTGGGGGCCGTGCTCAACGACGACACCCTCCCCAAGCTGCGCTGCCGGATCGTGGCGGGCGGCGCCAACAACCAGCTTGCCGACGACCGGCACGGCCAGGAGCTGCACGACCGGGGGATCCTCTACGCTCCGGACTTCGTGGGCAACGCCGGGGGGTTGATCAACGTCTACAATGAGCTGGCGGGCTACAACCGCGAGGTCGCCCTGCGCATGTCCCGGGGGATCTACGCCAACATGCTGCGCGTGTTCGAGATCTCACGGACGCAGTCGATCCCGACCCACCGCGCCGCCGAACAGCTTGCCGAGGAGCGCATCTCCCGGATCAAGGCTCTCGGATCGCGGAACTGGGTGCGCACGGTGCGGCACCGCGCGGCGGAGCCCTCCTAGAAGAGGGCACCAGAAGAGGACACTCATGAGAACCCCGGCCCTCCTTCGCGCCCTTGCCTTCGGGCTCGTCTTTACCTTCGGCCTCGTCTTTACCTTGGGGGTATCGCCGCTGGCAGCCGCCCCGCCGATCTGCGACGGCACCACGACCCTGACGCTGGTCGGCATGGATACGGCGAGCGGCCGGACTCTCTTCTCCATACCGTCGAGCGACGGCAAGGCCTATTGGCTGGTGGAGCTCGACGGCGACGGCAAGGCGGCGCGGGCCTGGCCCGACGATCCCAAGGGGCGCTTTTCCGGCTCCGTGGGGCCCGGCCCGGTGCTGGCCGCCCAGCCGTGCGGCCCCTCCTGCCTCCAGCCCGTGCGCTTCAAGGACGGCACCTGGGAGCCGCTCGGCGAGTCCCTCCCGGCACCCACGGCCTCAACCGTGGCCCCCACCTACGACCACTCGGGAGCGCCGTGGTTCCTGCTCTTCGGTGGTGCCGAGGGCACGGGCCAGCAGAAGGTCTGGGCGTTCCGGCTGGAAGGGCGGGAGTGGCAGAGCCGCGGCTCCATGACGGTGGCCGCCGTGGGCCAGCCGGCCGCTCTCCCCGCGCCCCAGCGCAAGGACGGCGTCCTTGCCGGCACCGGCCTCTTCTCCGTCTCCGGACCGCCCCAGGCGTGGGTCACGGGCCTCCCCGGTATTCCGGCGGAGCGCCGGGGCCAGCTCATCGCCCTCAACGGCACGGCCGCCGCCTACGTCTCGGGGGACGGGGTGGCCTACCTCTCCGAGAATTCCGGTAAAAACTGGCGGCGCTCGACCTGGACCCCGTGGGGCTCCACCGGCACCACGGGCATCTGGCGCCAGGGGAACGACTACTGGGTCGACTTCCCCTTCGGTGACCACCGGGGGTCGCTCCGCCTCGTGTGGTTCGACCGCCGCAATCCCAAGGAAGAGACCGTCGTCCTCAGCCGCCTGACGCCGTCCGGCTGGCAGCGTGTCGTCGACGCCCCCGGCGAGGTGAAGACCAAGAGCGAGCGGCTGCCGGTCACCCAGGTGCTGGTCCCCCAGGGGGACACCTGGATCCTCCTCTCCGGCTGCGCCGCCACGGCCCAGGGCTCGGGCCTCGTGCTCCGGGTCTACGACGGCACGAGCCTCTCGGAGGCGAGACTCGTGCCGATCCAGGGGAAGTAAGGGTCAGGCGCGGACGCCGGCCGTGGCTTCCGCCGGAATGCGCAGCTTCTGGCCGGGATAGATCTCGTCGGCGTCCTTGAGCATCGGCCGGTTGGCCTCGAAGATCTGGTTGTACTTGTTGGCGTCGCCGTAGAGCTGCTTGGCGATCTTCGACAGGGTATCCCCCGCCTTCACGTCGTAGTACTGAGCCTCGGGCTCCTGACGGGAGACCTCGAGCCGGTCGTCCACCGAGGCGATGCCGTCCGTGTTGCCGACCAGGAGGATGATCTTCTCCCGCTCCTCCTGGCTGTCCACCGAGCCGCGGATCAGGGCCTTGTCGCCCTCGACGTCCACGGCCAGCTCGCGCACGCCGAAGCCCATCTGGTTGACGAGGTTGACCAGGGCCGTCTCCCGCTTGCGCTCCTTGGCCTGGGCAAGATCACGGACCGCGGCGGCCTGCTGAGCCGCGGCCGGATTGGGCTTGGCCTGGGCGGGCTTCTGGGGGGCTGCTGAGGCTTGTCGTCATCCTTGTTCAAGTCGAGCTTTCTGCCGACGTTCTTGACGAAATCGATGAGACCCATCGTTGTGCTCCTTTACCGTTGTGATTGCAAGAAGCGGGGACTGCGCCCCACCGGATGCCGGGAGAGCCTGCAAGATGGCTGCCTATCGGGTTGCAGCATCGGCTGGCGGAACGAGTTGCTCGCGGAACCTCGCGGTAGGCTCGTTCCGTCCGGCGGGCCCCTGGTCAGGGCTTGGCCGCGCCCTCAACCGCCCGAGCCATCCGCTCCACCACCTCGTCGATCGTCAGGTCCGAGGTATCCACCAGGGTATAGCTGTCGTCGTGGGTGAGGGGCGAGTCGGCGCGGGTGCTGTCGCGATGGTCGCGGCTGGAGATCTCGGCGGCGACCTGGTCGAGGGTTACGGGGCGGCCGGCGGCGGTGAGCTCCTGGTAGCGGCGCTGGAAGCGGATGTCGGAGCGGGCGTCGAGGAAGAACTTGTGGGGGGTGTCGGGGAAGACGCGGGTGCCGATGTCCCGCCCTTCCAGCACGGCGCCGAACTGGCCGGCGGCTTCGCGCTGGAGGCGGACCATGCGCTGGCGCACTTCCGGGTAGGCGGAGATGGCCGAGGTCGCCTCGCCTACCTCAGGGGTTCGGATGCGCGACTCGACCGGCTCGCCGTCCAAGAGCACCTCGAAGCTGCCGTCCTCCCGGCAGCCCAGGCGCACGTCGGCGTCTCCGGCGATCCCGATCACGGCCTCCTGGTCGTGGGGGTCGACCTCGCTCTCCAGCACCTTGAGGCCGATGGCGCGGTACATGGCGCCCGTGTCGAGGAAGGGGACGCCCAGGCGGCCGGCCAAGCGGCGCGCCGCGGTGCTCTTGCCGACGCCGGAGGGCCCGTCGATGGCCACGATCAGAGGAGGCGTCATCACCGTCCTTGCCTGGGCTTCGGCTTCCTGGCTCCGGCCCGCTTGACGCCGGTCGGGGGCTTTCTCGAAGGGGTGGAGGCCTTCTTCGCGGCGGGCCGCGCGGAGGCCTTTCTTGCATCGGGCTTCCTGGGCGCCCTGGGCGCCGGTTTGCCGGACGCTGTCTTTTTGGTGGCAGGCTTCCGGGGAGCGGCAGGCCTGGGGGCCGGCTTGTCCGCCGCCTTCTTCGCGGGGGCCTTTTTGGCAGCGGTCTTGGCAGGCGCAACCGCCGGTTTCTTCTCCTGGGCGGCCGAGCGGAGAAGCTTCTGAACCTCCTGCTCGGTCAGCTCGCGCAGGGCGCCGAGCGGCAGGCGGGCGTCGCGGAGGGGGCCGATGGCCACCCGGCGCAGCTTCTGGACGGGGTGGCCGATGCGGTGGAACATCTCGCGGATCTGGCGCGTACGCCCCTCGGAGATCTCGACGGTCCACCAGGAATTGTCGCCTTCGGGCTCGCCGCGGCGGCGGGGGCCGGTGGGCCGGCCCGGGGCCTTGGGCGTGATCTTCGCCGGCGCCGTCCGGTACCCTTCGAGCAGGATGCCGCCGCGCAGCTTGTCGATCTGCGCCTCGTTGGGTGTGCCCTTCACCTTGACCTCGTAGACCTTGCTGCTGCCGTACCGGGGATGGGCGATCGCGCTGGGCGAACTCGCCGTCGTCGGTGAGGAGCAGGAGCCCCTCGGTGTTGAAGTCGAGGCGGCCCACGGGCACCAGGGCCTTGCGCATCGCGGGCGGGACGAGGTCCATCACCGTCTGCCGCCCCTCGGGGTCGGAGCTGGTGGACATGTACCCCTTGGGCTTGTTGAGCAGGAGGTAGCGGTGCCCATGGCTGGGCTGAATCCGTTTGCCGTCCACCTTGATGGCATCGTGCTCGGGGTCGGCTTTCTCGCCGATCTCGGCGACGCGGCCGTTCACGGTGACGACTCCTTCGCGGATCAGCTCCTCGGCTTTGCGGCGGGAGGTGATGCCGGCCCGGGCCAGGATCTTCTGCAGGCGCTCTTCGCTCATCAGGTCTCCTCGAACGACATCGCGTCCTGCCGCTCCTCAAGTTTCTCTTCGATTTGCTCCTCCATCTGGGCCACTTCCTGGAGGAAGCGCTCTTCCCGGTCCCCGCCAAGCTCCGCCGGCCCCGAGGCCAGCTCGGAGAGGCCCGCCACGGCCGAGGCGTCGCCGCTGCCGAAGGTCTCCTCGAACTCTTCGAGCGGCGGCAGATCCTTCAGGCTGTTGAGGCCGAAGTGGACCAGGAACTCCCGCGTGGTGCCGTAGAGGAAGGGCTTGCCCACCACCTCCTTGCGGCCGGCGATGCGGACCATGCGGCGCTCGAGGAGGGTCTTGATGACCCCCGAGGGGCTGACGCTGCGCAGCTCCTGGATCTCGGGGCCGGTGATCGGCTGCCGGTAGGCGATAATGGCCAGCGTCTCCAGGGCCGCCATGGAGAGCTTGTTGCCGCCGGAGACGTCGAAGAACCGGCGCAGCCAGCCCACGGCCTCGGGCCGGGTGGCGATGCGCACGCCGCCCGCCACGTCTTCCACCAGCACACCGCGCCCCTCTCCTCCCGATTCCCCCGATGCCCCCGAATACCGGGCGAGCACCGTTTCCAGCGCCTCGGCGGCCTGCTCGCGCTCCCCTTCCTCGAACAGCTCCATGAGCTTGGCCCGCGGCACGGGCTCGGACGAGACGAAGAGGATCGCTTCGAGGGCCGCCTCCATGTCACTGCGCTCCGTCATTTGCGCTTCCTCATTTGCCCTCTCTCATACGCCGATCTCCTCACGATCCTGGTCCCCCAGCTCCCGCGTGGTGCGGTAGAGCAGGACGTCGCCGCTCTCCGTCTGGTGGAGACGGACGAGATTGAGCCTCGCCAGCTCCAGGACGGCCAGAAACGCCGCGATGGCCTCGGCCCGGCAGGAACGCTCCTTCAAGTCGGCGATCAGGTCGAACGGCCGGCCGGCGTCGAGCAAGGCGAGGAGGCGGTCGAACTGCCCGCGCACCGAGTAGGCCTCCAGGGTGAGCTGGATCGGCGGCGGGTGCTCCCGGTCGTAGCGCACGAGGGCCGTCTTCAAGGCCGACAGCAGGTCGAACAGCGAGACCTCGCCCAGGTCCACCTGCTGCTCCTCGTCCTCGGGCAGGGCCGGCATGGGCTGGGGCCGGCGGGTCCAGATCCCCATGCGCATGCGGTCCACCTCGGCGAAGGACTGGGCGACCTCCTTCATGCGCCGGTATTCGAGCAGCCGCTCCACCAGCTCCTGGCGGGGGTCTTCCTCGGGCTCCCCTTCGGCCTTGGCCGGGCGCGGCAGGAGCATCTTGGACTTCAGGTGGATCAGGAACGCGGCCTCGTAGATGTACTCGCCGGCAACGTCCAGGTTGAGGTCCTTCATGATCCCCAGGTAGGCGTGGAACTGGTCGCAGATGGTGGCCACCGGGATGTCCGTGATCTCCACCTTGTTGAGCTTGATCAGGTGCAGCAGCAGGTCGAGCGGCCCCTCGAAGATGGGCAGGTGCACCCGCCAGGTGTCCGGCAGGAGATCTGGGACCCGTCGCCGTCCTGGGCGTTCGAGGCTCGTGCCGCCTCCGGTGAAATTTCCTCGGCGGGCTCAGAGGCCCCTTTCCGGCGGCGGCGCGGCCGGACCGGCTCCGGAGCCGATGCCTCAGGCGTCTCGGGCATCTCCGGCACCTCGGGCGTCTCGAGCACCAGGGGCAGCTCGGGCGTGTCGTCGCTCATCCGGCGGCCACCTTCTCCATGACTTTGCGGTAGTCGAGCCCCATGGCCGAGCGCACCCGCTCCATGGTCTCGGCCGTCCGCTCGCGGGCCTTGCGTGAGCCTTCGACCAGGATGTCGTAGACGGTGTCGCGGTCGCGCACCAGCTCCTCGCGGCGCTTGCGGATGGGCTCCAGGAAGTCGATGAGGATCTGGGCCAGCAGCTTCTTGTCGTCGACACAGCCGATCGTGGCGGCCCGGCACTCCACGGCGACCCGCTCCTGCACGTCCGTCGGCGAGACCAGCTTGTGGAAGTCGTAGAGGTTGCAGACCTCGGGGCGGCCGGGATCGCTCCGCTTCAGGCGCTGGGGGTCGGTGAACATCTGCATGCACTTCTTGCGGATGTCGTCCGGCGAGTCCGAGAGGTTGATGGCGTTGCCGTAGGACTTGGACATCTTCCGGCCGTCGATCCCCGGCACCTTGGGCGTGGGCGTGAACAGCGCCTGGGGCTCGGGGAAGACCTCCTGCTTGTAGAGGTAGTTGAAGCGGCGGACGATCTCGCGGCTGATCTCCAGGTGGCTCGCCTGGTCCTCGCCCACGGGGACGAAGTCGCCGCGGTAGATGCAGATGTCGACCGTCTGGAGCACGGGGTAGCCCAGGAAGCCGTAGGTGGCGAGATCCTTGTTTTCGATCTGCTGGATCTGCTCCTTGTAGGTGGGCACACGCTCCAGCCACCCCAGGGGGGTGATCATCGACATCAGCAGGTGGAGCTCGGCGTGGTCGGGCACCAGGGACTGGATGAAGAGGGTCGAGCGCTCGGGGTCGAGCCCGGCCGCGATCCAGTCGATCACCATCTCGATGGTGTTGGCGGCGATCTCAGAAGGATCGGCGTAGTCGCTGGTCAAGGCGTGCCAGTCCGCCGCGAAGTAGAAGCAGCGGTAGCGGTCCTGCAGCTCGACCCAGTTCTTCAAGGCGCCGAAGTAGTTGCCCAGGTGGATCTTGCCCGTCGAGCGCATGCCCGAGAGGACGGTTTTCTGTTCACTCACTCGTCCGCTCTCCTCAGGAGAAATTGATCACCACACCCAGAATGCCGTAGAAGGGCAGGAGCAGCAGAGGCACCAGACCCAGCGCGGCCAGAACCCCGATCATAAAGCCGTAGGGGCGGATGGCGGAAAACCGCTCGGCCCAGTCGGGCGGCAGCAGATGAAGGACGATCTGCCCACCGTCGAGCGGCGGCAGGGGAAGCAGGTTGAACACCGCCATGGCGGCGTTGATGGAGGCCAGCCGCATGAGGGTGAACATGATCGGGAAGGAGCTGGCCGGTTCCGCCCCCGGTGCTCCCGGCACCCCCGGCAAATGGAGCAGCACCTGGAGGGCGGCGTCCCGGCCGTCCGGCCCCAACACCTGCAAGGTCACCAGAATCGCGATGGTGGCCACCACGGCCACGGTGAAGTTGGCGGCCGGCCCGGCGGCGAGGACCAGGATGTCGTCCCCCACGGGGCGCCGGAGCTTCTCCCGGGCCACCGGCGTCGACCGCCCCCAGCCGAAGAGGGGCAAGCCCATGGCGAGCAGCAGGCTCGGGAACAGCATGGAGCCCAGCAGGTCGACGTGGCGCACCGGGCTCAGGCTCGCCCGGCCGAGGTCCCGGGCCGTGGGGTCGCCGCACCGCCCGGCCACCCAGGCGTGGGCGGACTCGTGGAGCGAAATCGCCAGCCAGAGGATGAGAATCTGGACGATGGCGGAAAAGACGAAGCTCGAATCCATCCGGAGGTTGCCCACTCAGGCTCCAGCCCCTGCGGATGCCGCGGACCCCGGCGTTGTTCTGGAGCCGGCGGCCAGCTGGCGGTCCACTTCCGTCATCAGCCGCTCGTTGTCGGTGAGCACACGCCACTCGATCCACAGCGACCAGCACTGCACCACCACCGCGGCGTAGAACAGGCCGTGGTGGATCCACCGGGGGATGGAGCCCGTTGCCACGCCGCCGCCGAGGATGAAGGTGGCCATCACCAGCCCCATCGCCAGCATCATCGAGGGGTAGGAGGCGTTCTTGAAGTGCTTGGTCTTCTCGGCGAAATCGGGATCGAGCCCGCCTTCCTTGACCGCGTCCTTGATCGCCTTCCCCGTGCCGATCAGGTAGAACATGATCCAGCAGTGGGAAAAGAGGAGCAGCAGGCTCGACGCCAACGCCACGAGCACGTGGCGCGGCATGTCGGGGTCGGTGGGCGCGTTGAGCAGATAGCCCATCACAGCCGTGGCCACCACTCCCAGAGTGGCCATGAAGCCGACGATCAACAAGGCACGTCCCATCATCGAACCAATCCTCCAAACGTTTACCGCATCACTTCGGCCCGCCAGCTCGCCGCGGCCACCGCGGGACGGTACTTCTCTTCCACCCTCCGCCGTCCGGCCTCGCCCCGCCGCTTCGCCTCGTCCGGGTCGGCCAGGATCTCCGCGAGCGCTCCGGCCAAAGCCGCGGGGTCTTCGGGCGGCACGAGCCAGCCCGTCTCCTCGACGACCACTTCCGGGATCCCGCTCACCCGGCTCGCCACCACCGGCACGCCCGCCTCCATGGCCTCCAGCACCACCAGCGGCATCCCTTCATAGGTCGAAGGGACCACCAGGGCCGCCGCGCCCTCAAGGAGCGTCCGGACCCGGGCGGCGCCGCAGGTGCCCAGGAAGACCACGGAAGGCCCGAGGCCCAGCTCGGCCACCTTGCGCTCCAGCCGCTCCCGGTGCTCGCCGTCCCCGGCGATCTTCAGAACAGCCGAAGGAAACCGGCGCCGCAGCTCCCTCAGGGCTTCGAGCAACACCTCTACTCCCTTGCGGATGCGCAGGCGCCCCACGAAGAGGAGATAGCCCGGCTCGCCCTCCGGATTGCCCTCCAAATTGCCAGCCGGCTCGACCGGCAGCCCGCCGGTGACGTTGGGGACCACCCCGACGTCGTCCACACGGTAGTCGCGGCGGATTTCCAGGGCCGTCGCCGCGCTGGGCGCCAGCACCCGGTCGGCCACCCGCGCCGTGATCTGCCCGAGGAGGATCTGGAGCGGCGCCTTGAGCCAGCGGAACCGGCGCTCGACGCTCCCGGGCCGGCCCAAAACCTTCCCATTCCGATCGACGAGCGGCCGGACGGCCCGCAGCTCCTCGACATAGCTCACCTGGAGCAGGGCAATCAGGAGGGGGCGCGGCTCGACGAGCTTTCCCAGAACCTTCACCGCGAGAGCGGCCAGCGCGCCGTCCGACTCGTGCACCTGCACTGCGTCGGGACGAAAGCGGCGGACCGCCCGCCAGGCCGCCGGCACCACCGTCAGGGGGAAGAGCACCTTCGGACCCGCGGCCCCGTTCGGACCGCGGCCCAAGACCTCCACCTCGTCCCCATGGCCGCGCAGGCCGACCGCCAACTGTAGCACCTGTTCCCCGACCCCGGAAACGTCCTTGGGAGGGAGGGTGTTGGCGATCAGAAGGACGCGCACGCCGTCACCCTCTCTTTTCTCGACAGCGGGCCCTCTTGCCCGCGCGACCTCACCCCCGGCCCCTCTCCTAAAGGAGAGGGGAGACCAGCAAGAAAACTCTCTTCAAGCCCCTCTCCTTTAGGAGAGGGGTTGGGGTGAGGTCGCTGTGGCGGGAACGCCTGATCCAGGCTGAAGATTCTCAAGCCTCCACCCCCTCAACCCTTCCCGTCAACGCCGCCAAAGCCGACCCCTCCAATCTCCCCAGCATCTCCTTTACGTCATCGCGGGCGCGCAGCAGCCAGTCCCAGTCTTCCGGCAGGCGGGCGACTCGCAGCGAAGGGAGCCCCGCCTGCCGGGTCCCCAGGAGGTCGCCCGGGCCGCGGATGGCCAGGTCCGCTTCCGCGATCTCGAAGCCGTCCACGGTCGAGGCGAAAACTTCCAGCCGCCGTTTGGCAAGCTCGGAAAGCCGGCCGTGGATCGCCACGCAGACCGCCTGGCCGGTGCCGCGCCCCACCCGGCCCCGGAGCTGGTGGAGTTGGGCGAGGCCGAAGCGCTCGGCGCTTTCGAGGACCATCCAGGTCGCCTCGGGCACGTCCACCCCGACTTCGATCACGGTCGTCGCCACCAGCACACGGATCTCGCCCCGGGCGAAGGCCCTCATGATGCGCTCGCGCTCGGCGGCGGGGACGCGGCCATGGAGGACGGCGCTGGGGATTCCGGGAAGCTCCTCGCGGACCCTCTCCTCGACCTCGGCCAGGGACGAAGCAGCGATCTGTTCGCTCTCTTCGATGAGCGGCGCCACCACGTAGGCCCGGCCGCCGGCCTCCAGCGCCTCGAGCAGGCGTCCGTAGACCTTCCCCCTTTCCTTGGCCGGCACGACCTCGGTCACCACGGGCGAACGGCCCGGAGGCATCTCGTCCAGAGTGGAGACGGGGAGGTCGCCGTAAGCCGTGAGGGCGAGGGACCGGGGGATGGGCGTCGCCGTCATCACCAGCAGGTCCGGCCGGTCTCCTTTCCCCCGCAGCAGCGCCCGCTGCTCGACGCCGAAGCGGTGCTGCTCGTCGATCACGGCCAAGCCAAGATCCTGGAATTCGACCCCCTCCTGGATGAGGGCATGGGTGCCCACCACGAGCCGGATCTCTCCCGACGTGAGCCCTGCCCGAAGCCGGTCCGCGTCGGCAGCGCTGGCGGTGCTCCCTGTCAGCAGGGCCATGGGATAGCGGCCGTCCAGCAGGCGTTCGAGGTTCGCGTAGTGCTGCTCGGCCAGCAGCTCGGTGGGGGCCATGAAGGCGCCCTGGTAGCCGCTTTCCAGGGCGGCGGCGAGCGCCAGGGCGGCCACGAGGGTCTTGCCGCTTCCCACGTCCCCCTGAAGCAGGCGGAGCATGGGGTGGGGCCGCGCGAGGTCGTCCAGGATCTCGCCGACGACCCGCTCCTGGGCGCCGGTGAGGGGAAAGGGAGGGATCTCCGCCAGGATCTTCCGGTCCACCCGATAGGTCCGCGTCCTCTTCTCCCTCTTCGCCCGCTCGCGCAGCAGGGCCAGCGTGAGCTGGAAGCTCGAACAGCTCGCCGTAGACAAGCCGCTGGTGCCAGGGGGTCCGCCGCGCGTTCAGGGCTTCGAGGTCCACGCCGTCCTCCGGACGGTGCAGGGCCTGGAGCGACTCCGCCAATCCGGGCAGTCCGTACCGTTCCAGCAGCTCCTCCGGCAGGTTTTCCGGGATGGCGGAAAGGTCCACACGGCCCAGGGCGTCGTGCAGGACTTTCCCCATCTTCGCTGGATACACCGCCACGATCCCTTCGTCTTCCCCTGCCCGCTCGCACGAAGGATTCAGCAGCTCCAATCCACCCCTGCCCTGCCGGACCGATCCGTGAAGCACGTACTCCTCGCCCGCCGCGACCTGATTGACCAGGTACGGGCGGTTGAACCAGACCACGGGGAGCTTGCCCGTGCCGTCCTCCAGCACACCGCGGACAAAGCTCATACCCCGGCGGCGGGTAAAGATGCGGCGCAGCCCCGAGAGGCGGCCCCGGAAGGTGAAGGATCCGCCGGCCGCGGCTTCCGCCACCGGCGTGGGATGGCGCCGGTCCTCATAGCGAATGGGGATCTGGAAAAGCAGGTCCGTCCTAGGACGCCTCGAAGCGGAGGATCACGACGCCGCACCGTAGCTCGTCGCCCGTATGGATCTCGGCGGGGATGCCGGTGTCCATCCGCTTGCCGTTCAGGAACGTGCTGTTCATGGTGCCGATCTCCTCGCCGAAGAAGAACTTGCTCCCCCGGCGGTAGATCTTGGAGTGGCGGCGGCTGACCGAGCGCTGGTTGTCCACGGGCGTAAGATCGATGTCGGGGTAGATGCCGGTCACCGGATCCTTGCGGCCAATGGTCGTCTCGGAGCTGTTCGAGAGGTGGAACTCCATGCCGGACGGATCGTGAACCAGCCGCTCCGGACCCTCCGCCAGCACCTGCGGCACGGGCCGGGGGAGCTCGCGGGAGGTGACCTTGGTGCCCATGATGGACTTGAGCATCTCGTCGGCGTCGCGCAGCCGGCGGGAGAGCTTGCGCATCATCCGCACGGCGATCTCGGGGTTCCCCCGCAGGAGCTGGTCGAAGGTGGAGCCGTTGATCTGGAGCAGGCGCACGTCGGTGGCGGCCCGCGCCGAGGCCGCGCGCGGCAGGTCTTCCAGCACGGACATCTCGCCGAAGAAGTCCCCCTTCTCCAGGGTGGCGAGGACCTGCTCCTCGTCTCCCACCTGGTTCAGGATCTCGACCTTCCCCTCGTTGATGATGTACATCTCCGTGCCCAGCTCGCCCTCGCGGAAGACGAATTCCCCTTCCTTGATCTCCAGGGCATAGCCCTTCTTGTCCGCGCCGGAAGCGGGGCCGCCGGGGCCGCTGGTGGTCTTGAAGACTGGATTGCCCATAAGGAGATTCTATCTTTCGCCGAGCACGAGCCGCGGATTCCCGTCGTCCAGTGAGGCCAACCGGGCGGACAACCCCAGCGGCAAGGTCCGGTTGGGGGCGAAATGCCCGCTCGGGAGCCCCCACGCCAGTGGCCAGGTGTACCCTGCGACTCCTTCACCAATCCGCGCCGGCCACTCCAGGAAGTTACCCTCCTGGCCGTTGCCGATCTGGCCGACCATCATACCCGCGATAGTGCCGAGATTAACCGACAGCCCCAGGTGGGTCAACATGCGGTCCACTTTGTAGGGGGGCTCGTTCAAGTCCTCCCAGAAGACCAGCCCGCCCTCCAACCGGGGGGCGAACGGCGTGCCCAGCGTGGCCGTGAGCAGGGAGAGGCAGCCGCCCAGGAGCGGCCCCTTGACCTCTGTCCCGGCAATCGGCTCGCGCAGCCAGCGTTCGAGAGGGATCTCCATGGGATACCGGCCCGCGAGCGCCCCCAGCAGCGCCTCTTCTTCTTCGGGCAGGAGACCCCGCGCGAGGTCCGCCGCCACCATGGAGCCGTGGAACGCGGCGAAACCCAGCCGGCGGACGATTTCCAGGAGGAATGGCGTCAGGTCGGAGTAGCCGACATAGGCCCGGGGATGGCGGCGCAGCAGGTCCCAGTCGATCCCCGGCAGGATGCGCAGCACCCCGTGCCCGCCGCGGGCGAAGAAGATGGCGGCGAGACTCGGATCGGCGGCCAGCCGGTGGAAACCGTCCAGCCGCTCGGCGTCCGTGCCCGCGAACAGGCCGGTGCGGGACAGGACGTTGGGGGCCACCACCGGCTCGAAGCCGAGGCGGCGCAGGGCCGCCAAGCCCGCCTCCAGACGCGCCGGCTCCACCGGCCCCGAGAGGGCCGCGACGCCCACCCGGTCGCCGGGACCGGCGGGAGGTGGCAGCTGAACAGGGGGAATCAAGACGCCGGAGAGCTCCGTAAGCCGAGTTCTGTGTCCCGGCGCCGAAGCGCCGGTTATCGGTCATTCCTCTGGGACCGGCGTTGCCGCCGGCCTCCAGCAACCTACCCGGAAACGGCCCCGGGCCCGGCGAACCGGACTCGAAGGCGGGACGGGCCGCCCGCGTACCGCTCCCCTATTTGGTCTTGCTCCGCATGGGGTTTGCCGTGCCTCCGCCGTCACCGGCGGAGCGGTGCGCTCTTACCGCACCGTTTCACCCTTACCGGACGCCCGAAGGAGCCCGGCGGTTTATTTTCTGTTGCACTTTCCGTCGCGTCGCCGCGCCTCGCCGTTAGCGAGCATGCTACCCGTTGGAGCTCGGACTTTCCTCTCCGCGCGAATCCGAAGATCCCGCAGAGCGACCGCCTGGAGCTCTCCAGCGCGAGAACATCATATCCACAAACGGGAGGAGGGCAAATCTGGGGCTACGGCTGGCGGTACTTGCGGGCTTCGGGGAGAGGCACGTCGAATTCGTCCGGATCGAGCACTTCGAGCTCGGCGAGAGCCTCCCGCTGCCGGAAGGATCCGAGGCTGGAGACGGGCCTCATGGCCTCACCCGAGTGGAGGCGCTGCAGCACCTGGTCCAGGGCCGCCGGCAGCTCCGCATCCTTGGCGCCCAGGTCGATCGCCTTCTGCAGGTTCTCCGAGGCGGCGCGCAGCCAGCGGGGGTTCTTCGCCTGCAGCTTGCCGAGCAGGGCATGGACGTCCGCGCGCGAATCGTCCGACCGCACCGCCTGCTGGAGCAGCTCGATGGCGAAGTGGATCTCCTCGGACGCCACCAGCATCAACGCCCGCTCGTAATACTGCTGCGCGAGCTTCCGCGCCTCGTCGCGCCGCCGGTCGGGCGCCGGGCTCCAGGCCGCCGTCCAGGCCCCCGGGGACAGCTCCCGGTCGTAGGCCTTGCGCCGGCTCGGCTGGGAGAGGGTGAGATACCCCTGCGTGATCCGCTCGAACAGCATCTCCAGCACGCCCTCGCGCCCCGCGAGCCCCAAACGCCGGGCATTGGCGGGATGCACCAGCTGGGCGACCTGCTCGAAGGCGTCATGAACCTCCTGCGCGGTCGCCGTCGGCACGAGGTCCAGAAGCTGGTAGAAGCTCGCGTCCCCGGCCTGCCGCAGCAGGCCGGCCACCCGCTGCTGGTGCGACGTGGGATCGAGATCGAGCGGGCGGTCGGAGAGCCGGCGAGCGATCCGGTCCGAGAAAAGCTGGAAGCTCTTCCTGCGTCGGGCGAGGCGTCTGGTTCTCCATAAGCTGGAGCTGATTTTACCGCAATCCAGACGAAATGGCTCTACCGGAATGAGTTGCCATAAACTCCGCCGTCGATGGAACGCTTCAAGGCTCTCCTTCCCGGTCTTGCGATTCTCCTCGCCGCAACCCTCGTGCGCCTGCCGGCGCTCACGGCCGGGCTTCCCTACATCAGCTACGTGGACGAAAACCACATCCTCCACCCCGCCGTCCACCTGCTCGCCGACAAGACCTGGGAGCCCACCCAGTACAGCTACCCCTCCTTCCCCATCTACCTCGTGGCCGCCGCCGCCGTGGCCTACTCCCCGGTCTACGAGGCCGTCCACGGCCGCCCCCTGCGGCAGGACCTCTCGCCGTTCCCTTATACCTCCTACGAGATCCTGGAGCCGCCCGAGCTGATCGTCCTCGGCCGGCTGGTGACGCTCGCGTTCTCCCTCGGCATCGTGGTCTTGACCGGCCTCCTCGCCCGGCGCCTCGCGGGGCCCGCCGCCGGCCTCTTCGCCGCCTGGCTGGCGGCCCTGCTGCCGGCTTTCGTGGCCCGCGGCACCCCCATCACGGTGGCCCCGCTGGTGACCTTCTTCTCACTCGCCACCCTCCTCTTCGTGGAGTCCGTGCGCGAGGGGCGCCGCCCGCGCCGGGACCTGGTCCTGGCCGGCGTCATGATCGGCCTCGCGACCGCCTGCAAATATCCGGCGGTCATGATCTGCCTGCCCGTGGTCCTGGTGGTTCTCCTCTCTAGCGTGCCCTGGCTGGAGAAGCTCCGCCGGCTCGTCCTGGCCGGCACGGCGGCGGTGGTCGCCCTGATCGCGGCCATGCCGCCCCTCGTGCTGCGGCTGAAGGAGGTCATCCACGACCTCTCGATCATCTCCAACTTCTACAAGACCCAGAAGCTCGGCTCCTACTGGGAGCAAGCCGTCCGCTGGGCGGAGTGGGACCTGCCGCTTCACCGTCCCGAGCTGGGAATTACCTTCCTCATCCTCACCGCCCTCGGCCTGCCCGTGGCCCTGCTCGACCGCCGTTGGGCAAAACCGGCCTGGGGATGGCTCCTCTTCGGTGCCGCCACCGGCCTGCTTCTGGCCCCTTACGACTTTCGGGCCTTCCGCAACCTGCTCGCGGTGATCCCTCTCGCCTGCATCCTGGTCGCCCTGCTCTACGCGAAGATCCGGGAGCGCATCTCCAAGCCCGTCTTTGCAGATCTGGTGGCCGCGGTGCTGCCGGTCGTCCTCTTCGCCTCCACCCTCCATCCCTACATCGTCTACGAGCTGCACCTCGAAGACTCCCGCGAGCAGGCCATCCGCTGGCTCCAGAAGAACACCGGCCCCCGCGACAAGGTGCTGTTCTCCCAGGAGCTCGCCGTTCTCCCCTCCCGAATCGCCACCCTGAAGGCCGCCCAGACCGACGTCCTACCCTGGGCCAAGGCGCAAGACCGCGTCCTCAACCGGCGCTTCCGCTACATCGTGACGGGCGAGCTGACCCGCCGCACCGGCGCGCCGAAGATCTCCTCGGACGTCCGGGCGCGCATGATGGCCAATTACCAGATGGTGGCGAAGTTCGGGGTCTACCCCACCCATTTCTCGCTCCTCGCGTTCCGCGGGAACGAGCAGGTGGTGTACGTGCTGCGGCGGGTGCCGAGGACTATTCAGCCTCGAAGAGCGCTCGAGGCAAGCCCGATTGGCGGATGATCGACAGCAAGGTCCCGGTTCGAAGCTCTGGATGATTGGGGACGGGGACGGTGATCGTCGTAGTTCCCGTCCTCATCTGCATGACGACGTGGCTCCCCCGCCGCCGAGCTTCACTGAATCCATGCTGTTCAAGAATCCGGCAGGTCTCCCGACCGGAAAGCACGCGCAGTCTACCCAACCTTGACCTCTAGCCTCGTGACGAAGACTTCGTTGCGAAGCCGATCCTCGACTTCTGAGGGATCAGCGCATTCGAAAAGAGCTCAAGGGCTTCCACCAGATTGCGCCGCGCCTCCTCGACCGTGTCGCCCTGGCTGGCGACGTCCAGCTCAGGACACAGGGCAACGTAGCCATCACCTTCACGCTCGATAATGCCGGTCAAGGAATGATTCTGGTTCATTCTGTCTCCGATGGAGTCATCGTAACATCAAGGCCGTCCGCCCCAGCCCCCTCCTCCACATGGAGCTGCGCGAAAATCCGCCGCCCCGTCGCCGGCCCCAGCGCCTTCTGGATCGCCTCCAGGCTCGCCTCCCGGACTCCCTGGACGCTGCCGAAGGTCTGGATCAGCAGCTTGCGGCGGCTGGGGCCGATCCCGGCCAGCTCGTCCAGCTTGCTCTTGAGGGTGCGCGCCGACCGCCGGGCCCGGTGACGGGAGACGGCGAAGCGGTGCGACTCGTCGCGGATCTCCTGGAGGAGGCGCAGGCCGGCGTCGTCCCGCCCCAGCCGGAGGGGAACGGGCGCCTCCGGCGTGTAGATCTCCTCCTCCCGCTTGGCCAGCGAGACGATGGACGTCTCCTCCACCCCCAGCTCCGCCAGCGCCGCCAGGGCCGCGTTCAACTGGCCGCGCCCGCCGTCGATGAGGATCAGGTCCGGCATGGCGCCGGTCTCCTCCAGCACCCGCCGGTAGCGGCGCTCCACCGCCTGGTGCATGGACGCGAAGTCGTCCGGCTGGCGGATGTCCTTGATGTTGAAGCTCCGGTACTCCCCCTTGCGCATCCGCCCCTCTTCCCACACCACCATGGAGGCCACCGTCTCGCCCCCCTGAAAATGAGAGATGTCGAAGCCCTCGATCCGCCGCGGCGGCTCCTCCAGCCCCAGGTGGCGCTCCAGCGCCGAGGCTCCCGGGAGCCACTTTCAGCGCCGCGGAAGCGGCGCTTGTGGGCGAGCTCGGCGTTGTGCATGGCGAGGGCCACCCGCTCCGCCTTCGGACCCCGGTGGGGCATGCGGATGTAGACCTTCTCCCCCTTCTTCTCACACAGCCACTCGGCCAGGGCCTCCTCGCCCTCGATCGCCACCGGCAGGTGGACCTCCTTGGGGATGAAGGTCGTGCGGTCGTAGATCTGGGGCAAGACCTCGGAGAGCAGAAGCTCCGGCGTGATCTGCCCCACCTGCTCCCAGAACAGCTCCCGGCGGTCCAGCACCTGGCCGCCGCGCATGATGAGGGACGCCAGGGCCGCGTTGCCTCCGGAGATGTGGAAGCCGTAGACGTCCAGGTCCTCATCCTCCACCGACGACAGCTTGCGCCGCTGGCTGATCGCCTCCACCTCCCGCAGGGTGTCGCGAATGTGGGCCGCCCGCTCGTAGTCCATCTCCTCGGCGGCCTCCCCCATCTCCTTCTTGAGCTGCTTGACGAGCTGGTCGTTCCGCCCCGAGAGGAACAGCCGGGCCTGGCGCACCGCCTCGTCATAGGCCTCCTGGGTCGTCAGCCCCGCGGAGCAGGGGCCGAGGCAGCGGTGCATGTCGTAGTACAGGCAGGGGCGCGGCAGCGAGCCGTCGATCTCGATCCGGCAGACCCGGATCTGGAACAGCTTCTGGACCAGCTTGATGGCCTTGCGGGCCAGCCCCCCGGGGAGGAAGGGGCCGTAATACTCCGCCCCGTCGTCGCGGATCCGCCGGGTGAAGGCGATCCGCGGGAACTCCTCCTGAAGGGTCAGCTTCAGATAGGGATAGGTCTTGTCGTCCCGCAGCAAGACGTTGTACCGGGGGCGCTTCCGCTTGATCCAGTTGTTTTCGAGCAGGAGCGCCTCGGACTCCGAGTCCGTCACCACGAACTCCAGGTCCACCGCCTCGAACACCATGGCAGCCAGCCTCGGCTCGTGGTCCCGCGTCAGGTAGGACGACGCCCGCTTGCGCAAGGACTTCGCCTTGCCGACGTACAGCACCTTCCCCGCCGCATCCTTGAAGATGTAGATGCCGGGCTTGTCGGGAAGCTCCCGGATGCGTTGGGCGAGGTGGTCGTGCTGGTCTGACATGGCGGTTCCCGCAGGGACAACAGGATAGCCTGAGCGGGAATGCCCGGGCGACGTATTAGAATCCGCGCGGACAACTTACCTGGAGGCCGAACATGTGGGCACCTCTCCTGTTTACCGCACTCCTGATGACCCCGCAGACCCCCGCGGCAGCTCCTGCTGCCGAGGCTCCCAAGGCGGCCACCGCCCCGGCCCTGCGCGACGAGAAGCTCCCTCCCGGCGAGGCTGAGGCCAAGGGCGCGCTGGAGAAATCCCCCCGCCATGGCGAATGGGTGGACATCAAGTCCCCCGCGGGCGGCACCCCGATCCGGGCCTGGGTCGTCTATCCCGAGCGCAAGGACAAGGCCGGCGTCGTCATCGTCATCCACGAGATCTACGGCCTTTCGGACTGGATCCGCGGCGTCGGCCGACCAGCTCGCCAACGACGGCTTCATCGCCGTCGGCGCCCGACCTGATCTCCGGGATCGGGACCGAACGGCGGCGGCACCGACTCCGCGGCGAGCCGCGACGACGTGACCAAGCTCGTGCGCGCCCTCACCCCCGAGGACGCGACGGCCCGCCTGAACGCCGTCCGCGACTACGCCCTCAAGCTCCCCGCCGCCAACGGCAAGACCGCCACCATCGGCTTCTGCTGGGGCGGCGGCCGCAGCTTCGCCTACGCCGCCACCCAGCCCGGCCTGAACGCCGCCGTCGTCTACTACGGCACCTCGCCGGAAGCGGCCGACCTCGCCAAGATCAAGGCCCCCGTCCTCGGCCACTACGGCGGCGACGACGCCCGCGTCAACGCCACCGTCGCGCCGGCCGAGGCCGAGATGAAGAAGCTGGGGAAGACCTACGAGCCCAACATCTACGACGGCGCCGGCCACGGCTTCCTGCGTCACAGGACGGCCGCGAGGGCGCGAACCTCAAGGCCACCCAGAAGGCCTGGCCGAAGACGGTGGCGTTCCTGAAGGCGAACCTGAAGTAGGGGGATGGCCCCGAAGGATCTGGTTCCTGAGCCCGCAGGGCCAAGCCTCGCGGCCATATAGCCTTACGATTCGGCTATATAGCCGCGTGACCGGGGAAGACGGGTAGCGGCCGCCCCCATATGGCCGAGCAATAAAACTATATATCCGCGCCTCTCCCCCTTCTGTACGCGGCACCGGGCCATTCTGTACGCGGCACCGGGCCATATAGGGGAGTCACAAAACTATATAGCAGAGCCTTCAGGGAAGCTTCCCGCGTGTCTTCCCCTCGCTGGTACGACGCTCGGCTATATAGGGGACTCGTAAAATTGTATGGGCCGGACCCGCGGGAACGGAGGGAGCACCGCACGGGCGCTGCCAGGAGGCGCGGATTCGATACCGGGTGACGGCGCAACGCCGCCGGGTCAGACGGGGCGAGGGGGGAGACCCGCGGGAATTCCGCCGGGTTACGCGGGAGCGCTCAGCGCTGCCGTCAAATCTTCGGCGCGGGACGCACGAAGGGTGGCGCGGATGTCATCCAGCTTGGGGGGACGCGGAAAACCCCATTCGACGAGCGCGAAGGGGCAGCCGGCATTCCGGGCGGTCTCGGCGTCCACCCAGGTATCTCCCACCAGCATCAGGTCTTGGAGGGGGACTCCCAGGCGGTCCGCCACGGCTTTCAGACCGGCGGGGTCCGGCTTGCGGGTGGGAAGGCTGTCTCCCCCCAGGATCTCGCGGAAGTGGTGGGTGAGGCCCAGGCCGTCCAGGATCTTGCGGGAGAAGGCCTCTCCCTTGTTGCTCAGGAGGGCCAGGGGATAGGTGCCGGCCAGCGTCGCCAGCATCTCCTCGATTCCGGCGTAGGGACGGGTCTCGTCCAGACAGACCTCGCCGTAGTAACCGAGATAGCGCTCCAGGGCCAGGTCCACCCGCTCCGGCGGGCATTCCGGGCCCAGGGCGCGCTCGACGAGCAGGCGAACGCCCTCCCCCACCATCGTCACGACCTGCTCCAGGGCCAGGGGCGGCAGGCAGAGGTCCGCCCGCATGCGGTTGATGGCGGTGGTGATGTCGCGGCGGGAGTCGATGAGCGTCCCGTCGAGATCGAAGACGAGGGCGGCGGGACGCTTCAAGGCTCGATGAACTCGGCTTGGACCCGCTTCGGCAGGATGCCCGCCTCGTGGCCGCGGTCGAGAAGGAGCTGAACGGCGCGGCGGCCCACCTCGCCGTAGTCCCGCGTCCAGTCGTTGACGTACATGCCCACGAAGCGGTCGGAGCGCTCGGGGTCGTCCTCGAGGCCGCGGGCGTAGCGCACGGCGTAGCCCAGAGCCTCCTCCCGGTGGTCGAGGCCGTAGTTGATGCTCTCGGTGAGGAGGCGGCAGAGGCGCCGCTTGAGCGGCTCGTCGATGTCCCGCCGGATGCCGTTGCAACCGAGCGGCAGGGGGAGGCCGGTGTCCTCTTTCCACCACTCCCCCAGGTCCACCACGCAGCGCAGCCCTAAGTCGCCGTAGGTGAGCTGCCCTTCGTGGATGACGACGCCGGCGTCCGCCTCGCCGTTCTGCACCACGTCCAGGATGCGGTCGAAGGGGACGATCTCCGTGGTCACCGCCGGCTGCCAGAGGCGCAGAGCCAGGTGGGCCGTGGTCAGCTCGCCGGGGATCACCACCTTGAGGCCCGGCAGGTCCGCCCGTCCCAAGGGATTGCGGGAGACCACGACGGGGCCGTAGCCGTCTCCGAAGCTCGCGCCCGAGGGCATGATCTGGTAGCGGTCCGCCAGGTGGGCGTAGCCGTGGAAGGAGAGGGCCGTGATCTCGTAGGTGCCCTGGAAGGCCGCCTGATTGAGGCTCTCGATGTCCTGCAGGACGTGGCTGATCTCCAGCCCCTCGACGTCGAGGATCCCCTGGGTGAGGGCGTAGAACATGAAGGCATCGTCCGAGTCCGGACTGTGGGCGATGCGGATGAGCTTCTTGTTGGCGTCGGTCATGGCCTTGGAGGCTATCAGAATCGAGGACGCCGGCGCTCTCGCGCCCGAGTCTCCTGAATCCGTCCCCTGGAGAGGACGATTCTATGGCCCTCGGCCCGGGCTTCTCAGATAACGCCTTTGTTTCGAGCCGTTATCGCGCATGGCACGCATCTGGCAGTAAGAGATGGCGAGTGAAGAAAGGCCAACCGGGCCTCAATCCGATCCGACAGCCAGGAGGCACAGCCATGAAAACCAATTCAAACCGATATCTCGCGAAGGGCTTCATCCCCGTCCTGCTCCTCTCCGCGGCGCTCGCCCTGCCCGCCGCGAGCATGGCCGCCCCGGCAGCGAATGGGAAGGCCCATGCGGCGGACAAGGCGGACAAGAACCACAACGACAAGCAGAAGGTGAAGGTCCAGAAGGTCAAGGTCGAGAAGGTGAAGGTGCAGAAGCAGAAGCGGGTGGTGGTCCAGCAGCGGACCGTCGTCCGCCCGGTGGTCGTCCAGCGCCCCGTGGCGGTGCAGCGGACGGTCGTGGTCCAGCGGCCCGTGGTGGTGGCGGTCCCCGTGCAGCGCGGCGCCCGCCGCTCCTGGGACGGCTGGAACCGCCGGTACACCAAGTACGGCTCCACCGTCTTTCAGCTCGACGGCACCTTCGTCGACCAGCAGTACGGCTGCGTGATCGTCCGCGATCACAGCGGCCAGGTGATCCCGCTGGTGGGGAACCCGGGCGACCTGCGCCGGGGTGAGCATCTCCTGCTCGCCGGCCGTATCCAGAGCAACACGTCCTGCGGCACCGCCTTCCGGGTCTCCACCGTCGACCGGGTCTGGGCCGACACCGGACACCGCCAGGTGCTCTTCGACCGGCGCTATGACGGCGAGTACTACGACCGGAGCGGCGGACGGTATGGCCGCAACGGCGGCCGGTACGACCGCAACGGCACTGACCGTGACCGCGATGGCCGCTACGACCGCAATGACCGCGACCGGTACGACCGCGACGGCTACGATCCGGACGGCCGCCGCTCCATCGTCCTCGAAGGCCGTCTCGACGACAGCGGTGACTGCCCGGTGATCCGCGGCGACCGCGGCGAGTACTACGACCTCGTGGGCGACCTGAACCGGTTCCAGGACGGCCGCCACGCCCAGGTCGTCGGCCGCGACGGCCTCCGCTCGCGCTGCGGCGGCAAGGCGATCGAGGTGACGGACATCCGGTACAGGTAAGGGGCCCTCACCCTGCCCAACGCCAAAGACACAAAGGACGGACAAGGACGTCAAGGACGGGCACGCGCCTCTCCGCGGCGTCCTTTGTTCGTCCTTGACGTCCTTTTTGTCCTTGGCGTCATTCGTACTGAATGAACCCCGGAGCCATGATCCCGTCGGGATCGAACTTCTTCTTGGCTTCGAGGATCATGGGCCAGCGGTCGCCGAAGTGGGCGGCCCACTTCTCCGCCGTATCGAAGGTGATGAACCCCGACAAATAGCGCTTGCCGCCGTAGGCGATGGACAGCTCGCTCGCCATGTCGAGCTGGGCGAGCGCGCGGTCCAGGAAGCGGGCGGGGACGCCGGGCAGGATCCCCCAGCCCATGACGTAGTCGCCGCCCGGGTGCATGAAGAGGGGGACGTCCGAGGTGTGGGTGGCCGCCGGCCAGAGGAGCACGTGGCCGCCCGGTCCCAGGGCCTGGGGCGGGGTGATGGCGAGAGCGGACTCGATGAACTCGCGCGCCGTGTCCCAAGGGAGGGTCGTCTCCATCCACGGGTGGGCCATGTCCCAGTAGCCGCTGCGCCGCCAGAGCTCGAACACGGGATCCATGCGGTTGGCGAACTCGTACTGGGTGAAGTCCTCGGTGTGGACGTGCCGGTACGGGGTGAGGCCGGCGAGCACCGCCGCCTCGTCCGGCTCCTCGCCGGGCTCGAAATCGACCGTCACGTGGAAGGGGTAGAGCCAGAGGGCGAAAGTCTGCATCCCCTCGCCCAGCTCCATCCCCTCGCCGATCTTCTTGATCCCCTGGAGGCAGGGGGTGCACCACGATTCCAGCGAGTTGAAGGTCGGATTGCCGGGATCCATGACCTTCCTGGCGTCCTCCATGAGAGCGCCGAGGTCGTCGTAGACCAGGTAATATTTGCGCACGGTGCTCTTGCACTTGCGCAGCCGGACCTTGGCGCGGGTGATGACGCCGAACTGGCCGAGGCCGCAACGGACGACGTCGAAGAGGTCGCGGTTCTGCTCGCGCGAGCAGGTCACGACGTCGCCCGTGCCGGTCACCACCTGGAGCTCGACGGCGTTGTCCGCCTGGGTGCCGTAGCGGAAGCTGGCGACCCCCAGGCCGGCCATGGAGAGGGTGCCGGAGATCTGCACGCCCAGGTTGTTGGTGAGCACCCGGGGGACCATCCCCTTCTCCAGGGTGGCGGTGACGAGGTCGCGCCAGATGACGCCGGCGCCGCAGGTGGCGGTCTCTTCCGCCTCGTTCACCTCGTAGATCTGGTTCATGACCGAGGTGTCGAGCAGCAGGCCGCCCTCGGTGGTGGTCTGGCCGCTCTGGGTGTGGGCCTGGCCGCGGACGGCCGAGGGGATCTTCCGCTCGCGGCAGAAGCGCACCACCTCGGCCACCTCCTCGGCGGAGGCGCAGCGGGCCACGGCGCCGGGCAGGCGGTCGGTGGTGCGGCCGAAGTCGGAGCGGTATTGGGCACGGACCTCGCCGTCCAGCAGGATGCGGTCGCCCAGAAGGTCCTTCAGCTCGCGCAGAGCGCCGGCGGTCGAGATTTCGGTATGAACGGTCATGGGATCTCCCTGATCTTTCCTGATCTTTCGGGTTCTTCGGTATCTACAGTCTCTACGGCAAAAGCGGCGGGGGAGGTGGCGGCTCGACCGTGATGTCGTTGGAAGGCTTGCCGGGGCGGAGGGGCATGATGGCCCCCTTGCCGTCGTCCGGCAGGGCCGAGGCCGGCCGGCCCGCGATCTCCGCGGGCAGCACGGTCTTGAACTCCTCCCGGATCCACTTGTCGATCCCGCCCTCCATCAGGACCAAGTTCTCGAAGCCGAAGCCGAGAAGGACCGCGACACCCTTTTCTCCACAGTCGTCGTTGTGGCAATAGACAAGGACTGTGTCCTCACGGAAGGACTTGAGCTCGAGGAACTTGAAGGTCAGGCTCTTGAGAGGGATGCTCACGGCCCGGCGGACGTGGCCGGTCTCGCCGTTGTACTCCTTCACCGGGCGCAGGTCGATGACCAGCATCTCGGGGTTGTCCCGCATCATCTCGTAGGCGATGGCCGGAGTGACCTTCTTGTAGGGAGGGCGGTCCCGTTTCCGGTGAAAAAGGGAGCAACCGGCCAACAGGAAGGGGATGAGAAGGAGGACGAGGGATCGCTTCATCGTGGCACCCTAGTCTACCTCCTCCCGGTCCACTTCGAGGCGCTCCTCGCTACGGGCGCTCCCCCGCCACGGCCGCTTCCACCGAGCCGTAGGTGGGAAACAGCGCGTCCAGGCGGGCGACCTGCAAAAGCTTGCGGATGCGCTCGGACGGGTTGACGAGGATCAGCTCGCGCTTGGAGTTGCGGAACCGGCCCAGGTAGCCCACGAGCTCGCCGATGCCGGTCGAATCGATGTAGTTGATCTTGGAGAAGTCGACGATGACGTGGCCGCGGTCGTCCGAGAGCGTGCGCTCCAGGGTCTGGGCGAAGAACTGGGCGCTCTCGCCGAGCTTGATGACCCCTTCCACGTTGAGGAGGGTGAAGCCGTCCAGATGGCGTTTCTCGACGATCATGCGGGGTCACCTTTGAAGGCCTGGAAGTCTACCACGGCGGCGGTGCACCTATTCCCCATCCCAAAGGATGGGACTTGCAGCCACCCCTGGGGGCGTACCCCCGTTCGCGGAAATCATGGATCCTTCGTCGATCCGCCATGCAATACGCCAACCTCTCCTCTCTGGACCGCTGCCTCCGAATCCTCCTCGGCATTTTGATGCTCGCCGCCGGCTGGGCCGGGCTGGCCGGCGGCGTATGGCGGATCGCCTTGCAGGTGTTCGGGTGGATCCCCCTGGCCACGGGCCTCCTCGGCTGGTGCCCGGTCTACGCCCTGCTGGGAATCAGCACCCTCAGACCCTCCTCGCGCAACAACAAACGCTGAGAAGGGCCTGTGTTGGCTCAAGTAAGAGTAAGATTCTGGAAGACATGCCAGATCTCCGAGCCTCCAGGGCTTCCGGCCCCAGACCCCGCCTCCCCCATAACCTTGCGGCGGCTGAAGTGGATCACCGTCCTCGCGGCCCTCGTCTTCATCCTTCTCCTGGAAGCCGTCCGGCGGGCGCTCTACCCGTATCTCCCTTCCATCGAGGGGCGGCTGCTGATGGGCGCCGCGGTGTTCACCGGCTGCCTGTTCTTCTTCGGCGCCCTGTTCGGCGTGCTGGAACGGATGCAGGCGCGCCTGGAGCTGCGCAACCGGGAGCTGCTCGCCCTCCATGAAGCCACCCTGGGGATCTACGGCGAGCTCGCCCTGGACACCGTGCTCCAGAAGGTCGTGGACCGCGCCTGCAACCTGGTCAACGCCCAGTACGGCGCCCTCTCCGTGATCAACGACCAGAACCGCATCGAGTCGTTCATCACGTCGGGCATCAGCGACGAGGAGCGGGCGCTCATCGGTCCTCCCCCGTGGGGCACGGCGTGCTCGGCGAGGTGCTCAACGCGGGGCACCGGCTGCGCCTGGGGGATTTGCGGAGCCACCCCCATTCGGCCGGTTTTCCCGCCCACCACCCGCCTATGCGGACCCTGCTGGCGGTGCCCATCGTGTGCAAAAGCCCGTTCCGGGGGAACCTCTACCTGACGGAGAAGGCCGAGGGAGCCGAGTTCACCCGGGACGATGAAGAGAGCCTGGTACGCTTCGCCACCAAGGCCGCCCTCGCCATCGACAATTCGTACCTCCACGTCCGCCTCAACGGCCTGGCGGTGACCGAGGAGCGCCTGCGCATCGCCCACGAGATGCACGACGGCCTCGCCCAGGTGCTGGCCTACGTCAACACCAAGGCCCAGGCCGTACGGCAGTACCTGCACACCGGCCGTACCGAGGAGGCGGAGAAGCACCTCGACCAGCTCGCGGCCGCCGCCCGCGAGGTCTACGCCGACGTGCGCGAGTCCATCATCGGCCTGCGCAGCGCCGCCGCCCCGGGGTGCACGGTCGCGGAGGCGCTCCAGGAGTACGTCGACACCTGGCAGGCCAACACCGGGGTGGACTGCCGCCTGGTCGTAACCGGCGAGCCCCGGCTCACCTCCAACGGCCAGCTCCAGGTGCTCCGCATCGTGCAGGAGTCGCTCACCAACATCCGCAAGCACGCGGGCGCCCGCCGGGTGGACGTGATGTTGGAGCAGAGCGGCAACCGGCTGCAGGTGACCGTAAAGGACGACGGCGCCGGCTTCACCCCGGAGAGCTCGGCCGCTCCGAGCTCCCCCGCTTCGGGCTGGCCACCATGCGCGAACGCGCCGGCACCCTGGGCGGCACCTTCGTGCTGGAGTCCTCCCCCGGAGCCGGCACCCGGATCACCTTCGAGCTCCCCACGCCGAAGCAGAACCCCTTGACCGAGAAGCTGGACCGAGGAGACTCCCCATGAAGATCCTGATTGCCGACGACCACGCCCTCTTCCGCGACAGCCTCCGCAGCCTGCTGGAGGCGCACGACCTGGAGGTGATCGGCGAGGCGAGAAACGGGCGCGAGGCCGTGGAGCTGGCGCGCAAGCTCAAGCCGGACGTCGTCCTGATGGACCTCTCCATGCCCGAAATGGACGGCATCGCCGCCACCAAGCTGATCAGCGCCGACCAGCCGGAGGTGAAGGTCGTCGTGCTCACGGCGTCCGACGAGGACTCCAAGCTCTTCGAGGCCATCAAGTCCGGCGCCCAGGGCTACCTGCTCAAGAACCTGGAGTCCGAGGACTTCTTCGCCCTGCTCGACGGCGTCAACCGGGGCGAGCCGGCGCTCACCCCGGCTCTCGCCCGCAAGCTCCTCCAGGAGTTCGCCCGCCCGGCCCAGACCCCGATCCTGCCACAGGACCCCGACGCCCTGACGGAGCGCGAGCGCGAGGTTCTGGAGCTGCTGGTCAACGGCATCACCTCCAACCGCAAGCTCGCCAAGCAGCTCGGCGTGAGCGAGAACACCATCAAGTTCCACGTGCGGAACATCCTCGACAAGCTCCACCTCCACAACCGGGCCCAAGTGGTCAGCTACGCCATCCGGCACCGGCTCGTGGAGCCCCCGACGTAGGCCCTCACTCCCCTGGCCCCTCTCTCCCGGCCCTCCACCCACCCTTCCGGGAAGAGAGGGGCGTCAAGCGAACGCCAACACGGCGGCCGCCTCCAGGACCCGCTCCGTCTTCCCCTGCTCGGCCGGCACCACGGGAGGAATGACCAGCACGCTGACGGTGCCCCGGCGCACCACGTCCGAGGCCACGCTGCCGAGCAGGAAGCGCTCGAAGCCGCCGCGCCCGTGCGTGCCGAGCACCATGAGATCGGCTCCCCACTCCTCGCCCCGCTCGCGGATGACCTCCTCCACTTCGCCGCGGGCCACCCGGGTCTCGACTCGGCGCGGGCTCAGGAAGGTGTTGTGCGCCACGAACTGCCCGAGCTCCCGCGCCGCCGCCGCCTCGCTCTGCTCCGAGGTGCGCCCGCCGTCGAGCAGCCCCGGGTCCAGAGCCGGAATCACGTACAGAGCCTCCAGGCTCAGGGTGGGCAGGGCGATCTGGCTGAGCACGCCGAGGCCGCGGCGGAAGGCCTCCGCCGAGACCGGCGAGAGGTCCACCGGCAGCAGCACCCGCTCGGGCGGCATCTCGAAGCGCCCCCGCACCACCAGCACGGGGCGCAGCGACTTGCGCACCACCCGGTCGGCCGTGGAGCCGAACACCTTGGCCCGCCGGGGCGACTCGGCCGAGCCCACCACCACGAGGTCCGCGTTGGACGCGTCCGCCACCTCGACCAGGACGCGGTGGGGAGCACCGAGCTCCATGCGCAGGCCGGCGGTCTCCTCCTCCCGGATCCCCAGGCGATCCGCCTGCTCTTCCAGGCGGTCCGCGATGGCATGCCGCTCCGCCGCCACGGCCTCGTCCAGGAACACGTCCGGGACGTAGGGCGCGCCGCCGCCGATCGAGGCATGCAGCTGAAACGCGTGGACCAGCAAGACTTTCGCTCCCGCGGCCCGAGCCACGGCGAGCCCGGCGCTCACGACCGGATCGCTCATCTCGGTCAGAGAGGTGCCGATGACGACGGTCTTGATCTTCCTTTCCATGGCTCTCCCTCCTTGCCTCCAGACGAGTACGGAGGGGCGATCGCTCGCCCCCCCGGCCGGCCTCAGTTGATGGCGATCGGGGTGGGCTTGGGCTCCTCCACCACCGGCATCGGCACCCGGACCTCGAGAACACCGTCCAGGAACCTGGCGACGATCTTCGCCGGGTCCACCGTGAAGGCGAGGGGCAGGGTGCGGTAGAACGAGCCGTAGCTGCACTCGGCCCGATAGAAGTCGTTCTCCTTGACCTCCATCTCCTCCTTGCGCTCACCCTTGAGGACCAGGTTCCCGTCCTCGAAGAGCACCTGGACGTCCTCCTTCTTCATGCCCGGCAGATCGGCCTTGAGGACGAGCTCGCCGTCCTTCTTGAACATGTCGATCTTGGGCATCCAGGGCGTGTTCTTGTCCATCCGGAAGCGCCGGAAGCTGAGCGGCATCCACGGCTTGTCCCAGAGCTGCTCGAAATCGGCCCGCAGGTCGTCGAACAACATCATCGGATCCTTCTTCATCTTCTCCAACATGGTGTCCTCCCTGGAGCCCGGAATCCTCTGCCAATCTCCCCACCCGTCTCCGGGCTCCGGATTGAGACTAGCCCCGGGGCTCCAACCTCTCCACACCTGCGCAGGTGGCCCCGGTTCACACGGCCGGGCAGGCCGGAGGGCCACCCGGCCGGGGAGCAGATCGGGCGAAACCGCAGTGGTAGCATCCCGCCGCCATGCCCTCCCGCCGGCCTCATCGCAAAGGCCCCCTCGCCGGAGTCCGCGTCGTGGACGCCTCGCGCGTCCTCGCCGGGCCGTATCTCGCCATGCTGCTGGGGGACCTGGGGGCGGACGTGGTGAAGGTCGAGCGGCCGGGCGCGGGGGATCAGACGCGGGCCTGGGGGCCGCCCTGGGTGGGCGAGGGTGACGCCAGAACCAGCGCCTACTTCGTCTCCGCCAACCGCAACAAGCGGTCCGTGGCGCTGGACCTGAAGCGCCCCGAGGCGCGGGCGGCCTTCGAGCGCCTGGTGGCGGGGGCGGACGTGCTGGTGGAGAACTTCCTCCCCTCCGAATGGCGCAAGCTGGGGTTCCGCAGGAGCCGCTTCGACCGCCTCTTCCCCCGCCTCGTGCAGTGCACGGTCACCAGCTACGGCACCGCCGGCCCCGAGGCGGACCGCCCGGCCTACGACGTGGTGCTCCAGGCCGAGTCGGGCCTCATGTCGCTCACCGGCTTCGAGGAGGGCGAACCCGTGCGGGTGGGCGTCGCCATCGTGGACGTCCTCTCCGCCCTCTACGGCCTCGCCGCCGTGCTGGCCGCACTGCGCCGGCGCGACGCGAGGGGAAAGGGGAGCCGCGTCGAGGTCTCCATGGCCGACGCGGGCACGTCCTTCCTCTCCTACGCCGCCCAGTCCTGGTTCGCCGACGGTCGGCAGCCGGCGCGCCTGGGCTCCGCCCATCCCAATCTCTCTCCCTATGGGGCCTACCTCGCCGCGGACGGCTGGTTCGTGGTGGGGGTGGGAAGCCAGGACCTCTGGCGCCGCTTTTGCGCGGCCCTCGAACGGCCGGAGCTGGCGGACGATCCCCGTTTCCGCACCAGCGCGGACCGGGTGCGCCACCGGGAGGATCTCGACGCCCTCCTCGGCGGAATCTTCGCCACCCGTCCCGTGGCCCACTGGGATGCGGCTCTCCGCGCCCACCGCGTGCCCGGGGGACCGCCCGCCACCGTGGGCGAGGCCCTGGGCAAGGCCCGGGAGCGCGGGCAGGTGATGGACCTCCCCGCCGGCGCCTACGGCGTCCTCCCCACCGTCGCCGCGCCGTTCCTCTTCGGCGGACGGCGCGCCGTCCCGTCCTCCTCGGCCCCCGCCCTGGGCGAGCACACGGAGGCGGTCCTCCGCGAGGCGGGGCTCAGCCGGTCGGAGATCCGGGCGTTGCTGCGCTAGGGAGACGGAGAAACACGAGGTCTACTCCACCGCCAACGCGATCTGATTGGCGAAGACCTCCAGCAGGTGGAGCTGCTCCGGCACCACCAGCCGCCCCGGGTCCGCCGGGTGCACGCCGAGGACGCCCATGATCCCCCTCGAGGTGCGCAGAGGCAGGTAGAGCCCCTTGGCCGCCGGCAGGGTGTCCGTGGTCTTGCCGGCCATCTGCCCGTGGTCGAAGACCCACTGGGCCACGGCCTGCTCGCGGGTGTCGAAGAGGAAGGTGACGGTCTCGGCTGCCCGCTCGGCCAGGCGCCCGGTCTCGTCGGGCAGCAGGAGGAGCACCTGGGAGAGGAAGACGGACTGGATGTGCCGGGCCGCGGCGTGGAGAATCGCCTCGTCGTCCTTGGCCGCCGCCAGGTCGCGGCTCATGGCGTAGAGGGCCGCCGTGCGCTCCTCCCGCACCCGGGCGGCCTCGGCCTGCTGGCGCAGGCGCACGGTGAGGGTGGAGATCACGAGCGCCGTGATGAGCATGACCAGGAAGGTCACCAGGTACTCGGTGTCGGAAACCGCGAAGGTCAGGTACGGATTGACGAAGAAGAAGTCGAAGGCGGCCACGGAGAGCACGGAGGCGAGGATGGCCGGCCCCCGGCCGTAGCGCGAGGCCACCCCGACCACCCCGAGGAGGAAGAGCATGACCAGGTTGGCCTCTTCGAACCGGGGGTGGATCAGGGCCGAGATTCCGGTCGCGGCGGCCGTCACCCCCAAGGCGACGGCATACCCTTGGCGGTCGATCCCCTTGGGCACACGCCGCTCCGGCACGGCCCACCCCCCTTCCGCGTCGCCCGAGATGACGTAGACGTCGATCCCCGCGCTTCCCCGCACCAGCTCGTCGCGCACGGAGCCGAAGAGGAGGTCCTTCCAGCGCGGAGTGGAGGGGCTTGCCCACCACGATCTTCGAGACGTTGCGCCGCTGGGCATAGCGCAGGATCTCCTCGGCCGGCCGCTCGCCGGAGAGGGTGGCCGTCTGCGCGCCCAGCTTCTCGGCGAGCCGCAAGGTCTGCCAGACGCGGTCCTTCTCCTTCTCCGGCAGGCGCACCTCGGCGGGGGTCTCCACGTAGACGACCACCCACTCGGCCCGCAGCCGCTCCGCCAAACGCCGGGCGGCGCGCACCAGCTTGGCCGCCGTGGGGCCGGAGCTGACGGCGACCAGCAGGCGCTCGGCCACCGGCCAGGTCTCGGCCACGCCGTGCAGCTCGCGGTAGCGCTGCATCTGGGCCTCCACCCGCTCGGCGGTCTTGCGCAGGGCGAGCTCGCGCAGGGCGATCAGATTGCCCGGGCGGAAGAAGCTCTCCACCGCCCGCGCCGCCTGGTCGGGCACGTAGACCTTCCCCTCCTGGAGGCGCTTGAGCAGCTCCTCGGGCGGGAGGTCCACCAGCTCCACCTGGTCGGCCCGCTCCAGGATCGAGTCGGGCACGGTCTCGCGGACGGCCACGCCCGTGATCTTTCCCACCAGGTCGTTCAGGCTCTCCAGGTGCTGGACGTTGACCGCCGTGAAGACGTCGATCCCCGCCGCGAGCAGCTCCTCCACGTCCTGCCAGCGCTTGGCATGACGAACGCCCGGGGCGTTGGTGTGGGCCAGCTCGTCGACCAGGATCACCGCCGGCCGGCGTTCCTTGGCGGCGTCGAGGTCGAATTCCCGGAGGCGGATCCCCTTGTGCTCGATCACCTGGGGCGGCAGCACCTGGAGACCCTCGAGCAGGGCTTCGGTCTCCTTGCGCCCGTGGGTTTCCACGACCCCCACGAGCACGTCGGTCCCCCGGCGCTTCAGCTCCCGGGCGGCCTCCAGCATGGCGAAGGTCTTCCCCACCCCGGCCGTGGCGCCGAGGAAGACCTTGAGCTTGCCGCGCCGCGCCGCCTCCTCCTCGGCGTTGGCGAGGGCGAGCAGGGCGTCGGGATCGGGACGGTCGTTCAAGCCCTCACCCCCCGGCCCCCTCTCCCGGCCCTCCGCCCGCCCGGCCAGGGAGAGGGGGAGAAAGGCGGTCGAGATCGAGATTCAATTTCAGGACGTTCACCCGCGGCTCGCCGAGCAGCCCGAAGGTGCGCCCTTCGGTGTGCCGGTCGACGAGTCCACGGACTGCGGACGGATCAAGCTCCCGCGCGGCGGCCACCCGCTCCACCTGATACAGGGCCGCCGCCGGGCTGATGTGGGGATCGAGGCCGCTGGCCGACGTGGTGACGAGATCCACGGGCACCGGTCCTTTGCCGGGATGGGCCGCCTGGATCCGCTCCACGTCCGCCTTGATCCGGTCGGTCAGGGCGGGATTGGTGGGTCCCAGGTTCGATCCCGAGGACGCCGCCGCGTTGTACGGCGGCGAGGTGGCCGAGGGGCGGCTCCAGAAGTAGCGCGGCCCGCTGAACGGCTGGCCGATGAGCGAGGCGTCGCCGTTCGGCCTGCCGGGGGAAAACCACCTGGGCGATGCCGGTCACCAGGAGAGGATAGGCCAGTCCGGTGATCACGGTCAGGACGAGGAAGATGAGGATTGCCGGTTTCAGTTGTCTCATGGCTACAGGCTCTCTCATGGTTACACCAGTCCCAGGCCCTGGAGAAGGAGGTCGATCAGCTTGATCCCGATGAAGGGAACGATCACGCCTCCCAGGCCGTAGATCAGCAGGTTGTCGCGCAGCAGGCGCGAGGCCGAATGGCGGCGGAACTTGACGCCCCGCAGCGCCAGCGGGATGAGGACGATGATGATGAGGGCGTTGAAGATGACGGCCGAGAGGATGGCGCTCTGCCGGGCTCGCGAGCCCCATCAGGTTGAGGCGGTCGAGCACCGGGTAGGTGGTGGCGAAGGCCGCGGGGATGATGGCGAAGTACTTGGCCACGTCGTTGGCGATGGAGAAGGTGGTGAGCGTGCCCCGGGTGATCAGGAGCTGCTTGCCGATCTCCACGATCTCGATCAGCTTGGTCGGGATTCGAGTCCAGGTCCACCAGGTTGGCCGCCTCCTTGGCCGCCTGGGTGCCGGAGTTCATGGCCACCGCCACGTCCGCCTGGGCGAGCGCCGGGGCGTCGTTGGTGCCGTCGCCGGTCATGGCCACCAGCCGGCCGCCCGCCTGGTAGTCGCGGATCAGCTTGAGCTTGGTCTCGGGCGTCGCCTGCGCCAGGAAGTCGTCCACCCCGGCCTCGGCGGCGATGGCGGCGGCGGTCAGCGGGTTGTCGCCGGTGATCATCACCGTCTTGATCCCCATCGCCCGCAGCTCGCCGAAGCGCTCGCGGATGCCGCCCTTGACGATGTCCTTCAGGTGGATCACCCCCAGCACCCGCCCGTCCTCGGCCACCACGAGCGGCGTGCCGCCGGTCTTGGCGATGGTCTCGACCTTGGTGCGGACATCGGCCGGGAAGGCCCCGCCCAGGGCCTGGACGAACGCCTCCACGGCGTCGGCCGCTCCCTTGCGGATCTTGCGGCCGTTGAGGTCCACGCCGCTCATCCGCGTCTGGGCGGTGAACGGCACGAAGTGGGCGCCCAGGGCTTGGATGTCCCGCTCGCGGATCTGGTACTTCTCCTTGGCGAGCACCACGATGCTCCGCCCCTCGGGGGTCTCGTCGGCCAGGGAGGAGAGCTGGGCCGCGTCGGCGAAGTGCGGCCTCCGCCCACCCCTTCGGCCGGCAGAAGCTCGGTGGCCTGCCGGTTGCCGAGGGTGATGGTGCCCGTCTTGTCGAGCAGCAGCACGTCCACGTCGCCCGCCGCCTCCACGGCCCGGCCCGACATGGCGATGACGTTCGCCTGGATCATGCGGTCCATGCCCGCGATGCCGATGGCCGAAAGCAGCCCGCCGATGGTGGTGGGGATCAGGCAGACCAGGAGCGCCACGAGCACCGTGACGGTCACCGGCGTCCCGATCCCCGCCGCGTGAACGCTGTAGAGGGAGAACGGCAGCAGGGTGACGGTGGCCATGAGGAAGACGAGCGTCAGGGCGGCGAGCAGGATCGACAGGGCGATCTCGTTGGGCGTCTTCTGCCGCTTGGCGCCCTCGACCAGGGAGATCATGCGGTCGAGGAAGGTCTCGCCCGGGTTGGCGGTGATGCGGACGATCAGCCAGTCCGAGAGCACCTGGGTGCCGCCGGTCACGGAGCTGCGGTCGCCGCCGCTCTCGCGGATCACCGGCGCGCTCTCGCCGGTGACGGCGGCCTCGTTGACCGAGGCCGCCCCTTCGACGCACCTCGCCGTCGCCGGGAATGGTGTCCCCGGCTTCGACCAGGACCACGTCCCCCTTGCGGAGGTCGGCCGAGGAGGCCTGGGTCTGGGGCGCGTCGCGCCGAGGCTCGGCCAGCTTCTTCGCCACGGCGGTCTTGCGGGTCTTGCGGAGCGCCGCCGCCTGGGCCTTGCCCCGCCCCTCGGCCATGGCTTCGGCGAAGTTGGCGAAGAGCACGGTGAACCAGAGCCAGAGGGCCACGGCCAGGATGAACCCGGCCGGCGCCTCGCCCTGGCCCGACGAGCGCCTGGACCCAGAGGCCCGTGGTGAGGAAGCTCCCCACGTAGACCACGAACATCACGGGGTTGCGCACCATGAGGCGCGGGTCGAAGCTTGCGGAAGGAGTCGACCGCCGCCTGGCGGAGGATCCTGGGATCGAACAGGGACGTCTTTTTCCTGGACATGTCAGTCATCCTTTCCTAGCCGGCGGCCAGCATCTGGAGGTGCTCGACGATGGGGCCGAGGGCCAGGGCCGGGAAGAAGGTCAGCGCCCCGACCAGCACGACCACGCCGATCAGGAAGACGACGAACAGCGGTGTGTGGGTGGGCAGCGTCCCCGGGCCGGCCGGCACCTGCTTCTTGTTCGCCAGCGAGCCGGCGATCGCCAGGGCCGGAATGGCCAGCCAGAAGCGCGCGAAGAGCATGGCGAGGCCGCCGCGTGGTGTTGTAGAAGGGATTGTTGGCGCCCAGGCCCGCGAAGGCGCTGCCGTTGTTGTTCCCTGGGACGTGAAGGCGTAGAGCACCTCGGAGAAGCCATGCGCGCCCGGGTTCGCAGATCGTCTTCGTCCCGGCCTCGACGACCACGGCGAGGGCGGTGAACCCCAGCACGGCGAGCGGCATGATGAGAACCACCAGGGAGGCCATCTTCATCTCGTAGGCCTCGATCTTCTTGCCCAGGTACTCCGGCGTGCGGCCGACCATGAGGCCGGCGATGAAGACGGAGACGATGACGAAGACCAGCATGCCGTAGAGCCCCGAGCCGACGCCGCCGAAGATCACCTCGCTGAACTGCATGAGGAAGAGCGGCACGAGCCCGCCGAGCGGCGTGTAGGAGTCGTGCATGGAGTTGACCGAGCCGTTGGAGGCCGCCGTCGTCGCCGCCGCCCAGAGGGCCGAGTTGGCGATGCCGAAGCGCACCTCCTTGCCTTCCATGTTGCCGCCCGGCTGGAGCGGTCGCTCGCCTGCTGGTCCACGCCCGAGCCGGCCGAAGGCCGGATTGCCCCGCCTGCTCGGCGCCGTAGCAGAGGAAGAGGAGCGGCAGCAGGACGAGCGTCATGGCGGCGAGCAGGGCCCAGCCCTGGCGGGTATCGCCCGACCATGCGGCCGAAGGTGTAGCAGAGGGCCGCCGGGATCAGGAGGATCGACAGCATTTCCAGGAAGTTCGACAGCGGCGTGGGGTTCTCGAACGGATGGGCGGAGTTGACGTTGAAGAAGCCGCCGCCGTTGGTGCCGAGCTGTTTGATGGCGACCTGCGAAGCCGCCGGCCCGAGAGCCAGAATCTGCTCGGTGACCGCCTTGCCATCGGCGTCCACCGTGGCCTCGGCGAGGGGCACCGCACGGTATTCCGCGAACGTCTGCACCACGCCCTGCGACACGAGAACGAGCGCCAGGACCAGAGACAGCGGCAGCAGGATGTAGAGCGTGGTCCGGGTCAGGTCCACCCAGAAGTTGCCGATCGTCTTCGTGCTCGCGGCGCACGAGGCCGCGGATGAGGGCCACGAGGACGGCCATGCCGGCCGCCGCCGAGACGAAGTTCTGCACGGTGAGCCCCACCATCTGCGTCAGGTAGCTCATCGTCGTCTCGCCGCCGTACCCCTGCCAGTTGGTGTTGCTGGCGAAGCTAGACGGCGGTGTTGAACGAGGAGTCCGGAGTCACCGCGCCGAGCGACTGGGGGTTCCAGCGGCAGCAAGCGCCTGGAGCCGCTGCAGGGCGTAGACGAAAAGCACGCTCACGAGGCTGAACAGGAGCAGGGAGAGGGCATAGACCTTCCAGTCCATCTCCTCCTCGGGGCGGACGCCGGTCAGGCGGTAGATCAGCCGCTCGAACGGTCCGAGGACGCGGTCGAGACCGAACGGCTTCCCCTCGTACACCCGGGCCATGTAGGCGCCGAGCGGCTTGGCGAGGGCCAGCAGGACGAGGACGTAGAGAGCGATCTGAAGAAGACCGTTGGTAGTCATCAGAAGCGCTCCGGTTTGAGCAGGGCCACGAACAGGTAGACGGTCAGCAAGAGCGTCACCACGAGGCCCAGAATGTAGAGACCGTTCATTTCTTTTCCTCCTTGACCGGCTCCAGGCCGGAGCACAGCCGCACGAAGCCCCAGGAAGCCAGGAAGAAGACGAGAACCAGGATGAGGAAGGCGATGTCCATTTCGATCTCTCCTTAGAACCGGGCCGCCAGGCCGAAGCCCAACAACCAGTCCGCCGCGTCGTCGCTCAACCCGCGGTCGAAGCTGAGGTCGAGCTGGAAGTCGTTCGTCGCCAGGTACTTGATCCCTGCACCCAGGTAGGGGGCGTCGGTGCTGCCGTCCCCGGCGTTGCTCGTCACGACTACGGCCTCGCCGTAGGCGCTCCAAGCAGGCGACGGCAACGAGCGGCCGGCCACGAGCCCGAAGGTCTCCTGTCCATAGCGGTCATCTCCGTCGGGGCCGTTCAGATAACCCGCCAGGGCGCCGATCCCCCAGCCGTTGGCCAGCGTCCACTCGGCCATGGCGTTCACCTGATAAATCGGGTCTTCGGCGGAGAAGCCCTCCTCACCGGTGGGCAGGATCACGGACGGGATCAGGGCGAACGATGGCCGGCCGCCCTGGTTGTCGAGGAGGTGCCACTTGGCTCCCACCTCGAGGTCGCCGTAGCCGCTCTCGGTATTGCTGAACCGGCCGAATTCGCTGCGGATCTCCGTATACAGGGGACCGCCGAGGCGCAGCTCGAAGTCGTCGCCGATGCCGTAGCGGAAGAGCGCCACGGCGCTGGTGGCCCGGAATTCGCTCTCTCCGTCCTCGATCAGCGTCACCGACGGCAGGCCGAGCTCGGTCTGGAACACGCCCGGGCCCACGGTGAGGCTGCTGAACAGAAGGCCGGGCCGGTCGGTGACGATCGGCGACTCCTGCCCCCGGGCGGCACCGGCCGACAACGCGGCCACGACCAAGAAGATCAGCGCCCAGACCCTATGCTTGGGCGTCAGAGTGATTTCGTTTCGCATATCGGTACGAATTCCTTTCCTTTTTCGGTCAATCCACGGCCGCCGGGAGGGTGAACCACACGGTCGTCCCGCGGCCTTCTTCGCTGTCGACGTGAATCTCGCCACCGTGTGACCGCACGATGTCCCGGGAGATCGGGAGGCCAAGCCCCACGCCTCCCTGGTCCTGGGTTCCCGGCACCTGGTAGAAGGGCTCGAAGATCCGTTCGAGATGAGCGGACGGAATCCCCTCGCCGGTGTCGGAGACGGTGAAACGGACCCGGCCTTCCCAGGGGTCGGCCTTCACGGTCACCGAGCCGCCGGCCGGGGTGTGGGCGCAGGCGTTGCGGAGGAGGGACGTGAGCACCAGCCCGGCCCGTTCACGGTCGGCGAGCACGCGCGGCGCTTCGGGGTCCGCGTCCGTCACCAGCCGCACGCCCTTTTCCTGGCACCCCCGCGCGGTCTCGCGCAGAGCGGGAGCCAGCAGGTCGCCGGGCGTGACCGCCTCCGGGCGGAGCTGCTCGCGGCTCTCCTCCAGGCCCGCCATGGCCAGGAGGTTGGCGGCGACCTCGGCGGCATGCCCGGTCTCGGCGCGCACCTCCTCGAGCCGCTGTTTCTGGCGGGGGGTCAGAGGGCCGATGCGCTCCGCCTCCAGCGACTCCAGGGCCGAGCGGAGAGGAACCAACGCCCTTTCGAGGTCGCGGGCCGCGTTGGCGAGAAGGCCGGCGCGCACCTCCCGCCCGCGGTGGCGGCCGGTGACGTCTTCCAGGATGAGCACCAGGGCGTCCGGGTGTCCCTGGCCATCGAGGAAGGTCTTGCCATGCGGCAGGAACATGCGCTCGCCGCCCTCGGCGGAAACCCGGAACGGAGCTTCCGAAGCTCCCGGGGACACGCCGCGTCCGGACCCGATCCGGTCCAGCAGGGGGCTGAGCCACCCGGCATGCCGCTCCGGGACGGGCTCACCCGGGCGCAGCCCGAGCTCCACGGCGGCCTGGTTGGCCAGCTCCACGCGCCGGTCGAGACTGAAGATGGCAAGGGCTTCGGGAAGCTGGTCGAGAGCGGATTGCAGGACGTTCCGGACGCGCAGCAGGTGCCCCTGCTCGGTCTCCCGCAGCTCCTTGAGCCCCCCGGCCATGGAGTTGAAGGCGGTGGCGAGCTGCCCCATCTCGTCCCCGGAGGTGACGGGGACGGCGAGGTCCAGGTTGCCGTTCTCGATCTCCCCCGCCGCCCAGGTCAGCCGCTCCAGCGGCACCAGGATGGCGCGGGTGAGGAAGAACACGCACAGGCCGGCGAAGGCCGTGCCGGCGAGGAGCAGCAGGGCCATGCGGCGCGTGGCGCCGTTGGCGGTCTCACGGGCGCGGTCCTTGGCCTCCACCATGTTGCGCTGGTTCATCTCCAGGATCTCGCCGGCCGTGCCCTTGATCTGCCGGAAGGTGGGATAGAGCTGCTGGAAGTAGAGGCCGCGCCGCGCCTCCAGGGGAAGGGCCGGATCGAGGACCTGGTTGAGGACCGGCACGAAGGCCGAGAAAAGCTGGCTCAGCCGCTGAGCCCGCTCCCCTTCGCCCGGCAGGGTGACGTTGCCGAGCTCCGTCTTCAGGGCCTCGTCGAACCGGGGGCGGTGCTCCTCAACGAGGGCGCGCCCCTGTGCCTCCTCACCCGCCAGGGCGAAGAGGGCGCCGCTGTCCATCCGCTCGAGCGCTTCCTTCATCTGTCCGCAGGCGATGACGCTCTTATAGTTCTCACGCAATATGACGTCGATCGAGCCGCCGAGATCGTCGAGCAGGGTGATGCTCTCGACGCCTACCGCGATCAGGATCGCGAGCAGGCCCACGAAGCCCAGGACGAGCTTGGTCCTGAGGCCGAGGCCTCCCTGCCGGCCCGGTTTCTGATCGCTGCGATGACTGTGATGGCTGTCCATGACCGCGCTCCTCTTCGGGGATGGCGTCCCCTGATGGCCTCAGTCTCGCCGCAGGAAAGCAAAGAAGTCCGGAAGGAGATCGAAAGAATTTATGAAGATCGCGGCGAGGAGAGAACGGCTCCGGGCTTCATCCCTCACTTCAATCCTGCGGCGAAAAGCGCACAGAGTGAGCCACCCCGGCAGGCGGGATTTCGGCAAAGTAGGATAGGACAGGCCTAAAGAATCTCTAAAGATTCATCCTCCACCTGGAAAGCGATGCCTGGCTCGGGATACCGTCGAGCCAGGAGGCCCAGCTTCAGAGATGACCGGAATTGGAATCGGCTCGCAGGAGCCTCAATCACAGAACGAGGGGCTCACCCAGCGAATCCGGAGGACCCTCCTGGGGGCTCCCCGGGACCCGTCGGACGTCTCGCACCTCCACAAGATGTCGCTCATCGCCTTCCTGGCCTGGGTCGGCCTGGGGGCGGACGGCCTGTCGTCTTCCGCCTATGGCCCGGAGGAGGCGTTCCTGGCCCTGGGGGAGCACACCTACCTGGCCGGGGCCCTGGCGTTGGCCACGGCGGTGACCGTGCTCATCATCTCGGCCTCCTACACCAGCATCATCGAGCAGTTCCCCACCGGCGGCGGCGGCTACGTGGTGGCCTCCCACCTGCTCGGCCCCCGCGTCGGCGTGGTTTCCGGCTGCGCGCTGGTGGTGGACTACATCCTCACCATCACCGTCTCCATCGCCGGCAGCGGCAACGCCATCTTCAGCTTCCTTCCCCCGCATATGGCCGTCTGGAAGCTGCCGATGGAGTTCGCGGCCATCGCCCTGCTGATCGCGCTCAATCTGCGGGGGGTCAAGGAGTCGGTCCAGGCCTTGGTGCCCGTCTTCCTGGTCTTCCTCGCCACCCATGCCCTGCTCATCGGCTGGGCCGTCTTCCAGCACGTGGATGACATCCCCGCCGTCTCCAGCCGTCTCCACCAGGGCTTCACCTCAGGGCTCTCGACCCTCGGGCTGGGCGGCATGCTGCTGCTGACGCTCCGCGCCTACGCCCTGGGCGGCGGCACCTACACGGGGATCGAGGCGGTCTCGAACGGCCTCCAGATCATGCGCGAGCCGCGGGTGGCCACGGGCAAGCGGACCATGCTCTACATGGCGGTCTCCCTGGCCGTGACGGCGGCCGGCATCCTCATCGGCTACCTGCTGCTCAACGTCCAGCACACGCCGGGCAAGACCATGAACGCCATCCTCTCCGAACGGGTGTTCGGCGCCTGGCACCTGGGCACCCTGCCCGTGGGCTACTGGCTGGTGCTGGTCACCCTGGTCTCGGAGGGGCTGCTGCTGGTGGTGGCGGCCCAGGCCGGCTTCATCGACGGCCCCCGGGTGATGGCCAACATGGCGGTGGACTCCTACCTACCCCACCGCTTCGCCTCCCTCTCCGAGCAGCTCTCCATGCAGAACGGTGTCTTGCTGATGGGGCTCGCGGCCCTCGCCATGCTGGCCTACACCCGGGGCAGCATCCAGACGCTGGTCTACATGTACTCGATCAACGTGTTCCTCACCTTCTCGCTCTCCCAGCTCGGCATGACCCGCTTCTGGAAGGACCGGAAGAAAGAGCCGAAGCGGCGCCGGCACCTCGCCATCCACGGCGTGGCGCTGGTGCTCTGCGTGGGCATCCTGGGGCTCACCGTGTTCGAGCGCTTCACCCACGGCGGGTGGGTGACGGTGGTGCTCACCTCCCTCTTCGTGGCGCTCTGCTACGCCATCCACGGCCACTACCGGCGCTCCAAGGAAGGCCTGAGGCAGCTCGACGACATTCTCGACACCTTGCCCCAGACCGGCGAGGCCTTGCCCAGGAGCCTGGATCCCAAGGCTCCCACCGCCGTGCTGCTGGTCAGCTCCTACAGCGGCTTCGGGATCCATACCCTGCTGTCGATCCTGCGATACTTCCCGGGCCTCTACAAACAGGTGATCTTCGTCTCGGTCGCCGTGGTCGACTCCGGCACCTTCAAGGGGAAGGAGGAGATCGAGGCGCTCCAGCAGAGCACCCGGGCAGACCTGGACAAGTACGTCGACGTCGCCCGCCGGATGGGCCTCGCGGCCGACTGCGTCTGGCACGTCGGGATCGAGGTCGTCACCGTCGCCTCGGAGGCCTCTGCCAGCAGATCGCGAAGATCTACCCCAAGGCGACCATCTTCACGGGCAAGCTGGTCTTCCGCCGCGAACGCTTCTTCTACGGCTTCCTCCACAACGAAACCTCGAAGATCATCCAGAACCGGCTCCAGTGGGTGGGCGTGCCGATGGTGGTGCTGCCGATCCGGGCGCGGGTGTAGAAGCCTCCCAGAGAGGTCTGTCGAGGCAAGACTGACCTGAATCTCGTACGCGACGGTTCGGGCTGTAGGTTCCTCCCCCTGGGAGGGGGAAGGTTGGCCAGGGGGAGGTTAGGAGGGGGCGCCCCAGTCAAGTAGGACGCACCGAGCCAATGGTCCTACGGACCTCCCTGGGTCTCCTCTTGGGCCTGCACCAGCACGTGCCACTTCGGCCTCTTCCAACTCTTCCGGAATTCCGCGACACCGGCTTCCACGGCGGTGCCGCGCTTCTCCTGGCCGTCGAGGAACAGCACCATCTCCAGTTGCTTGCCGGGCTCCTCGTCGAACTGGCGGGCGATGGAGTTCGCCGGGATGGCGGTGCGGCCCATGACTTCTTCCGGATTGAAGTGGATTCCGTGGAAGCCGGGAGCGGGCTCATACGCCTTGTAGACGAGCTCGGTGCAGACCAGTGTGGAGTCGGTCTGGAAATCGAAATTGAAGTCGTACGGACGGCCCATGTAGCGCACGGCGCGGAGGAGTGCCTGGGCCTTCTCCACCGGCTGGAGGCGTGGGCGCAGCACCACCATGGAATCCGCGGCGGCGGAGTGCTCCAGGGTCGTGAAGACGACGCCTTCGCTGATCGCTTCCAGCACGCGCGGAAGATGCCCATGTTCCTGCGGCTTGATGGCGAGCGCATAAGCCTTGGGGTACCGGCGTTGCAAGAGTTTCTCGAAGTCTCCGCTGGGCTCCCCCTGGCTGACGATCCAGCGGCGAACCTGCGGATCGCCGGAGAGGCCGCGCCGCTCTTCGGGCGTGCCCACGTAGAGGGCGGCGTGGCTCCAGAATCCTGGCAGCCCTACGTTGGACATGTACCACTCACGCCGCTGCAACAGGATGTCTCCAGGCTGGAGACGCGGACGGATCGCCGCGATCTGTTCGGGGGAAATGAGGGCGAGGTTCTGGCGGCGGACTTTGGTGTCCCCCATCCATTCCGAGATTCCGGTCTGAACGGGGAAAGACAGCCGGCCGCCGAGCTTCTTGACGACGTTCACGGCATTGGCCGCGGTGAGCGCTTCGCCTCTCCCCTTCCCCGCTTTCCAGATGCGGGCCGTGTCCTCGGCCATCCCTCGCGCAAGGTTCTGGTCCGACGGGGCTGGCAACAGGCGAGAGGCGGCGCCATAGGCCGCGAATTGGGAAGCGGCCGCTACGTTCAGATAACGAAATTTGAATTGATCGTAGGTGCCGGCCGGAAGCCCAAGCTCCGGCACGGGATCGTTGAGCAGGATGGCCAGCTTGCGATCGTTCTCCGTGCGTTCGATGAAATCCAGCGCGAACCGGTACTGGGCAAGGAAGGCACCGCGTGAGACGTGGAACGAAGGTGCCAGATTCCGCGAGCCGGCCAAGGCGTACGCGTTGGCGTGGTAGCGCGCCAGCGAGTCGAGAGCGAGGTAATAGTCCAACAGGGACTTCCAGGTGCTGCGCACCGCCTCGCGATCGCCCTCCTGCAACAGCCGAGGAGTGCGCAACTTGGCGGGCGGGAACAGGTCGGAGCGCGAATGCGTGAAGTCCACGAGACGCGCGAGCCCTGAGCGATAGACCGTTACCGATTCGCGGTCCAAGGCCTGGCGCTGCAACCGCGTGGCCGGGTCGAGCTTCAGGAGCGGAGGCGGAGTTTCCCCGTGGACGCTGTCCGAGCCAAGGATCGCCAACAGCATGGCTATTACTGACGCCGAAATTGCTTTGTGCATCAGATCACCTCCTTGAGAAGAGCGCCCACTTCAAAAGCGGAAAGGGGGCGCAACCTCCACTCGGCTCCCTTTCATTCCCCCCCAAACAACGGCGCCCGGAGAGCGGGCAGGGCCCAGTGGCGCACCAAGTATTCTCTCATCTCCGCCAGGTGATCTTCCACCAACGCTTTCGCTTCGACGGCAGCGAGCAGGTCTCGCCAGACCTGGCACATCTGGGTGTGGACCCGGTCCGTCATCTGAAGCAGGTCGATCCCTTCCTGACAGAGCCGAGCCGCCTTGCCAAGGGCATTCCGTTTGAACAGGGACGCGAAGAACTCAAACCTCCAGAGGATGGAAAGCCGGTAGATCTCCATTTCAGTCACTCCGTGAATGGCACTCCGGAAGAGCTTCTCGGATTCACGGGCATAACCCAACGCGTCAAGAAGCTTGGCCTCCAGGTACTCTGCTTTCAAGAACGTCAATTCGTCGCCGACCTCATCATAGAGAAGCTGGGTGGCCTCGTAACTCTTCAAAGCTTCCGGGAGCCTGCCGAGCGCCACCATGCTCTCCGTGATGATGCTCCTGGCCAGCATCTCCAGCCGGATGCAATCGGGCGTCAACAGGGCCAGAGCATCCTCGGCCATCAAAATGGCTTCACTCGGCTTACTGGCGGCCTGAAGGGCTCCTGCCGCCTGGATCCTCATGGTTGCCAGCCCTTTGAAGTCACGGGCATTCCTGTAGATGTCGGCAGCCCTGCTCACAAGAAGCACGGCGTCCTCCAGACGGCCCGTATCACCCACAAGAGAAGCGTGCACCGAGAGCAGGTAGGCTTCTGCGCCAGGCTCAATCTTCCCCGCGAAAAGGTAACCCTTCGCGCAGCTGATAGCGGAGGCCGAGCCTGTCCAATCACCCGCCAAGCGGCGGCAGTTCGCTACCACCGTCATGGCGGACAGTCGAAGGCCATCTTTAACATGAGTTGGAAACTCGCCGCCCGGCAGATGCTCGATCAGCCTGTGCGCGGTCATCGCCAGATGTTCAGCTGAATAAGGATCTCGCCCACAAGCGAGCTTGGCCTCCCGAAGGATCGTCTCAACGACATCCCGTTGATGAACGGCCGCAACCGAATTGACCTTGCTGGCTTGCTCCTTTGGATTCAACTGCTTTAGCTCAGCCCACCACCCCTTGGCCCGGAGCCATCCGATACTCTTTTGCTCCCGGGTTTCCATGAGGAAAATGAGTGCGTCTCTTACATCTCTGCACCGCCCCTCGGGTGGGCGCCCTCTCTTCCTCGGCACCAAGTCATCGGTTGTCTTGAGGGATGCGATGACTTCCGAGGCAAGTGCCCAACAACTCGGGCAATCGATTATGTGGGCCGCGGCATCGTTGACCTCGACCGCGGTGGATTCATAGGAAAAGACACGCCTGATTTCGTCTTTTGAAATATGTCTTCCCATCAGGAAGCTCCGAGTCGCAAGTATACAGCAACAAAAGAGAGGAAGAGAGAACTGTTTCCCTCTTCCCCACCCCTATGCCGTGGCTCCGAATCCCCTACCCGTTTGGGTCCCACGTGCTCCCTAGGTCAGAGCCGTTCGGGTCCCATACACCTCCAGCTTCAGAGCCGTTCGGGTCCCACGTGCCCCCTGCGAAGAGCTCCCGTGAGAGACTGAGCCAACCATAGAAATACGCCCATGGATCACTGCCTTTCCGGGAGGTTGAGGGCTTGGGTGTTACCGTGCTACCCAAGTCGAAAAAATTCTCCCTTCGCAGTTTGTCCCCTTTGCCATCCTGGGTTCAAGGAGGACCGGCATGACCCATTCTATGGCTGGGCTCGACATCCCGACCCTGGAGACGGAACGGCTGCGGTTGCGGCCTTTTCACAAGAGTGATCTCGCTGACTATGCCGCGCTGAATGCGGACCCGGAAGTGCAGCGCTATATTGGCGATGGTGCGGTATGGGACCAGGGAAGATCCTGGCGGCACCTGGCCTTTCTCATGGGGCACTGGCTGCTCTGCGGCGTGGGTACCTGGGCCGTTGAGGACCGGGTTACCGGAGAATTCGTCGGCAGGATCGGGTTTTCGTGCCCGGAGGGATGGCCCGGCTTCGAGCTGGCCTGGGCACTGGTGCGCAGCCGGTGGGGGCGGGGGTATGCAACGGAAGGCGCGAGGGCGGCCTTGTCTTACGCGTTCAATGAGCTGAGCCAGGGGCACGTCATCAGCCTGATCAGGCCGGTCAACGCAGCGTCCATCCGGGTTGCCGAGCGGCTCGGTGAAAGCCTGGAAGGTACCGCCAGGGTGGCGGGAGTGGAGTATCTCGTCTACGGACTGGACCGCTCACAGTTTTCAGCTCTTTTGAGCCGAAAGCCGAAGGAGAACGTAGTTTCCTGCCTCAATTCCACTTCGAGTCATAGCATTCTCCCGCTCTGAAACGGTACTTGATAGGATGACCGGGGTCTCAGAATGCAGCCCTTTCAAGGGAGGTGCCATGTACGCAATTCTTGGCCGTCACGCGGACCGGATCTACGCCATCTTCCGCATCGTCATCGGTCTCCTCTTCAGCTGTCACGGAATGCAGAAACTCTTCGGCGTCCTCGGAGCCGAGGGGCAGCCCCCGCTCGCCTCTCTCGCGGGCCTCGCGGGCCTCATCGAATTCACCTGCGGGATTCTGGTGATGATCGGGCTGCTCACGAGCTGGGCCGCGTTCCTCGCCAGCGGCACCATGGCGGTGGCCTACTTCATGGTGCATTTCATGAAGGGTGGGTTCTGGCCCATCGAGAACCATGGTGAGACCGCCGTGCTGTACTGCTTCGCGTTCCTCTACATCGCCGCAAGGGGCGCGGGGCCCTGGAGCGTGGCCCGGGCGACCGGAAATCCCAAGCTGGAGTGAAGGAGTGAAGTGAAGTAAAGACCCGGCTCAGCTCTCCGTCAGCACCAACTGAACGGTACCCCGGACGCCGGTGTCCTGGGCGCCGACGGTGATCGTCAAGGTGCCGGCCTCGGTCGTGTTGGGCAGGAAGTCGGCCGAGGCCGTGCCGTTGGCTGGAGGTCGTGACGTTGGTGAAGATTCCCACGGTGGTGCCGTCCGCCTTGGTGGCCCGGAAGGTCACCACCGTGCCGTCGGTCACCATCCCCACGTTGCGCAGCAGGGTCGCGGTGACGTGGATCTTGGTGCTGACGGCGGCCGTGGCGATCGGCATGTCCACGGCCGCGGTGATGACGTTCGGCAAGGCCCGCTCGAAGCGGATGGAGGCTTCGCGGGTCACACCGTTCACGGTGGCCGTGACGCGGGCCGAGGTGATCTGGCGCGGGCTCACCAGGTCCGCCGAGGCCCTGCCTCCGCCATCCGCGGGCACCTGGACCGAGGTGCCGGAGGGCGCGAACGTGCCGGCCGTGGTCTGGAACGTCACCTGGCGCGACCCCGCCGGGAGGGACGGCGACACCCCCACCGTAAACGTCGAGATCGTGGCGCCGTCCGCGGGCGCGCGGTCCGGAGCGCTCACGAATTGGATCGTCTGGTCCGGCTGGGCCGCTCCGAAGGCAATCGGCAACGAGGCCGTGATGCCCGGCGCGTCCGCGGGCCAGGCACGGACCACCGCCGTGCCCACCTGCTGCGAGCTGACGAGGTCGACGGTCGCCTGCCCGCTGCCGTCCGCCGGCACCATCACGCAACCGGTGCAGTTGGTGACCGGCGTGCCCCCCACGAGCGTGCCGCTCGACGCCGAGAACACCACCGTGCGCTTGGCGAAGTCCGGGTCGCCCACCAGCCGGGCCACCAGGCGGAGGCGCGAAAAGCCGTCCGCCGGCAGGCTCGTGGCGCCGTTCTCCGCGCTCAGGACCACGATGCGGTCCACCTGCGCCGCGGTCGGCGAATAATCCGACTTGTCGTAGCAGGCACTCAGCGCAAGAACCAGGACGGCGGCAAGGACAACAAGGGAACGGCGGTCTTTCATGATCTTCTCAGCGATCTTCTCAGCTTAAACCCACAACGGCGATCGTTACACTGTCACGGGTGGTGTTCTCACCGCGGATCTGCTGTTTGATGACCATCTGCCCGACGTCGGAATCTCCCACTTCCACCAAGGCCACGGTGTCCGACCGTTCGATCGAGCTGCCGGGAATCTTCAGGCCGTTGATCTGGATCTGCTTGACCTGCCCCTGCGCCGTCTGGAAAAAGATGTTGTGGCGCCCGTCGAGCGTGTAGGTGACGTTCACCGTCTCGTTGCCGAGATCGGAATGAAGCGTCTGCCGCAGCGTGATGGGCCCGCTGGGCATCCCCGTCTTCGCCGGGGACGCCGTCAGATTCTCATCGATCACGATCGCCATCTTAAGGCTCCTCCCACGCCTCACTGGCCCGGCAGGGCCGACTTGAACAGGCTGCCGATCCCTTGAAGCGATGGTACGACATCAATGTCAAAAGAAACCGACAGGAAATACGTCGTCGTCAATTTTTCGTCCGTCACCAGGGGGTTGGGGTCGCGCTTCTTGAACAGCAAGCCCCCCGCCGTCAGCCGCACCGAGGTCGTCATCCGCGCGCCCAGGCCCAGCAGCAGGGATTGGTTGTTGAACAGGTCGTCGCGGGTCTTGTCGTCCCCGACCCCTTGGACCGTCAAACCGAGCGTGGCCGAAAGCCGCCGGCTGAGCGTCTGGAAAAAGCCTCCGAACTGGTTCAGGGGAGCGTCCTTGTTGATCGGCCGGAAGTAGATGTTGGTGCCCGCGTAGGTGTTGCACTCGCTCAGCTCGGGGGTGCAGACGATGCCCGTGTCCGCGCTGATGTAGTTCCGGCTCTGGGTCTGGAAGTTGCCCGTCGAGGAGCCGGCGATGACGGCAATCCCTTCCGTCTGCGTGCGGTACGCCGCGGCCAGGGCGGCCACGGCGGTGGTGCGGTTGTTGAGCAGGGTGGTGAGGCGGTCGCTCAGGAGCAGCCCCACCCGCGCCAGCGCCCGGCTCGCGCTCCCCACCGGCTGCGTGGGCTGGCCCAGGGCCGCCAGCCGGGCGAGGTCGTCCGCCGTGAGCTGGCCGGCCGCCACCAGGGGCTGCACCGCGGGGCGGGGCGAGCCGTCGGCCTCCACCAACTTGTTGGCCAGAAGATCCTGGAGCTTGTCCATTTTGGCCGTGGCATCCGCGTAGTAGGGCGCGCTCTGCTGGACGAAGCCCGCGAGCGCGGCGGGACTCTGGCGGTCCTTCCGGAACAGCACCGGCGCGTCCCCCACGGCCAGCGCGGCGGACACCTCCTCGGCACGGTCCTGGAGGCTGGGATCGGCCGCCGCCCGGGCCGCGAGGGCCGAGGCGAATTTCTGCAGGGTGGGGTCGGCCCGGAGCTCGGCCAGCAGGGGATTCAGGTCCGCGATCTCGTCCTGATAGTCCTCCGCCGCGTCGTTGATCTGCCCCTGGGCGTTGCGGACGGGCCGGAGCAGCCCGTTGAACGCATCCCGGACCGAATCGAAAGGAGTATCCGGATTGAGCATCGACCCGGGCTCCGTCACCTGGTCGGCTCCCGTGATGTCCTGGAGTGACTGGATGAGGTTCGCGCGGATCGCCGCCAAATGGTCCCCCGTGAGATCGCCGGAGAGCGGCAGGTCGGCCGTGGCGTCCGGATCCCCCCAGAGGTCGCCGTTCACCACCTTCTGGACCTCCGCGGCGAAAGCCTGGGCGTCCGCCGGCGTGACCTTCTTCTCGAAGCTGAACCGGAACTGATAAAACTTTTCAGCGTCGAGGCGCGGCACCAGCACGCGGAACGTGGGGTTGGCCGCCGCGGGATCAATGGTATTGCGCCACTCCAGGGGCGCCCCCTCGGGCCAGCAGACGCTTTCCGGCGCCGTTCGCAAGGCCGCGTCCCGTGGCCGTCGGAGGCAGGCCGCTGCTCTTGGCCTGGTCGGGAGGCAGCTCCCAGCACCGGATCTGCAAGCGGGTGACGCCCGAGGGCACCATGCCCGTGAGGATGAACGGCACGTCGAACGGCAGGACCCGGTTGAAGAGTTGCCCCTCGAGGTCCACCTGCACCACGTCGAAGTCCGAATCCGCGGGCACCGGCGTCGGCGTTCCCCCCGGCGCCTGGGCCCACCCCGGAACAGCCGCCATCAACACCATCACCGCGCCGGCCGCCAGACCCGTCCACCGGCAACGAATGCTTCTCAGAACCGCCTCCGCCATCTCGATCTCCCCCTCGTCGGCCTTGTCCGGGGGGCTACGGAGAACCTCCGCCAGGATGCAGCCATCAGGCTCCAGCTTCGATAACAGGAAGTACGGGAAGGGTACCACAGGTGCATGTGTGTCTATCTTGCCTGAACCGTCCGCGACGCCCGCTTCATCGACCAGACGAAGTCCAGGGGGACGAAACCTTTACCATGCAGGTCGAGCGGGGCTCCCACGGGGGTTCCGGCGGCGAAGTAGCGCCCGTCCGGGATGGATCGCGGCCGTGCCGTGGCAGGTGACGCAGGAGGATTGGGACTGGAAGCGCGTCTCCATCGTGGAGTTGGCGAGCAGCGACGGCGTCTGGTCCCCCAGGAAGCCCGGCTCGGTGTAGGCCGTCTGGACGCCGATGAGCTGGTAGTTGGCGAGCACGGAGCCGATCCCCTGCAGACGTTGCTGGTAGATCTGGTTGGCCGCCTGCACCGGCGCGGCGATCGGCAGTTCGAGCTTCGCTTTCGTGAATTGATCGTTGTAGACGTTCTCGAACGTGATCCAGACCCAGGTGGGCACGAGCTTGTTCGAAACGTGGAGACCGGCGAGCGCGGCGGCGCCTTTCTTCCAGCCGGCGGGCCGGCCCTTGCCATCGAAAACCTGATGGCACGCGTCGGCGATGAGGTATTTCCCCGCCAGCGCCTGGCGTTTCGCCGCGTCCTGGCCGATCCAGATCCACGACGCCTTGAGCTCGGAGGCGCTCTGCGGAAAGCTGACCGGAAGAGTCGAGGCCGCGGCCTTTTCCTGGCCGTTCACGCTGTAGAGGTCCCGGTCCACCAGGTAATCGAACGCGGGCTCGTTCATGAGGATCTGGTAGCGGACCGGCTCGCCCCACTTGTCGAGGAGCTTGAAGCCGTCCACCTGCACCGCGGAGTCGAGGTCGTGAACGCCCGGCCCGCATGGACCCTGCTCGGCACCCCACGGCACGGGTTTCCGGCCTTCGGGAAGGTAGATCGTGCTGGTCTGCCGGAAGGTGGCCTCCCACGTCCTGGGTCCCGGCCCGGCAAGCGGCGAATTCAGCTCCAGGAAGAGGTCCCAGGCGAATTCCGGGGGATTGCGCTGGAGAGCCGCCCGGGCGGTGCGGAGATCGGCCGAAGTGCCGGCGGCCAGGACCAGGAAGAGGAGCGGCAGGAGGAGTCGTCGGATCATGGCGAGGGGCCTGCGGAAGGAGAGCCCGCGGAAAGAGTCTAGCGCATCCGTGCTAGCCTTTCCCCGCACCGCTGACGGCTGCCCGTTCCCGAGGAGGCCCCCCGTGACCGAACCCTCTTCCGTCGTTGAGCGCTTCCTGCGCTACGTGACGTTCGACACCCAGTCCACCGAGACGTCCGACACCTATCCCAGCACCGCCAAGCAGCTCGACCTCTCGCGCCACCTGGTCGAGGAGCTGAAGGCCCTGGGGATCGCCGACGCCGCGCTCGACGAGCATGGCTACGTCATGGCCACCATCCCGGCCACCTCCAAGAAGGACGGCATCCCCGTCATCGGCTTCATCGCCCACGTGGACACCTCGCCCGAGATGAGCGGCGAGGGGGTCAAGCCCATCATCCACAGGAATTACCAGGGGCAGGATCTCGTGCTGCCGGACGACCCCACGGCCGTGCTGCGCCCCTCGGAGATCCCCTACCTCAAGGAGCGGATGGGCGACGACATCATCACGGCTTCGGGCACCACCCTCCTGGGCGCGGACAACAAGTCCGGCGTGGCCGAGATCGTGGCCGCGGCCGAGTACCTGCTGGCGCACCCCGAGATCCCCCACGGCACGATCCGCATCGGCTTCACGCCCGACGAGGAAGTGGGCACCGGCACCAAGTTCTTCGACGTGGAGAAGTTCGGCGCCAAGTACGCCTACACCATGGACGGCGGCGCCCGCGGCGAGATCGAATACGAAAGCTTTTCGGCCGACGCCGTGACGCTGACCTTCCAGGGGCACAACACCCATCCCGGCTACGCCAAGGGCTCGATGATCAATTCGATCAAGATCGCCGCCGATTTCATCAACCGCCTGCCCAAGGACATGTCGCCCGAGACGACCGACGGTTACGAAGGGTACGTCCATCCCTACGTGGTCAACGCGAGCGTGGAGCGGACTTCGGTCAAGGTGCTGATCCGTGATTTCAAGACGGCAGAGCTCAAGGTGAAGGAAGATTTCCTGGAGAAGCTCGCCCGCGAGACCGTGGCCGGCTGGCCGGGCGCCACCCTGGAGATCAAGATCGAGGAGAGCTACCGCAACATGCGGGAGATCCTGGACCATCACCCGAACGTGATGGAGTGCGCCCGCGAAGCCCTCCGCCGGGTTGGCCTGACGCCCATCGAGAAGCCCATCCGCGGCGGCACGGACGGCTCCAAGCTGAGCTTCATGAACCTGCCCACGCCCAACGTCTTCGCGGGCGAGCAGAATTTCCACTCCCGGTTGGAATGGGTTTCCGCCCAGGACATGGAGAAGGCCGTGGAAGTGATCGTGGAGATCGCGAAGGTTTGGGAGGAGCGGGCGTAGAGCCTCCGAACCCTCACCCCCGGCCCCTCTCCCGCCCCCTCCCTTCCCCCCTCACCGGGGAGAGGGGAGAGAGATCAAAGGGCGTTTTTTGCTTCTTTTCGCGGGAATTGCTGCAGCGCCCAGATGCGATACGATCTGCACCCGATGTCTCGCCCGCCGAAAAAAACTCGGCCACTGAAGCGCCGCTCCGTCGCGCCACCGCTGCCCGTCGAGCGCGTCCCGGCGTCCACGATGCGTTCGACCCGGGCCATGGTTTCGTGGACGGACGAGCTGGCGTCCCTGCTCGGGAAGGTCTCCGACGAAAAGCTCGCACGGCGGGCCGGCATCAGCTCCGGGACGGTGACCAGAGAACGTCGGCGGCGCGGAATCGAGTCATTTCGGCCGCCGCGCGGTCCCGTCGAATGGACACCGGAGATGATCTCCCTGATCGGGGAGGAAAGCGATGGCGTGGTCGGCCGGGAGCTGGGGCTCTCCCGGACCACCATCCGGCGCAAGCGCGAGCTCCTCGGGCTTCCTCCGTATGCCCCACCGCCCTCCTGTGCCGTCGAGTCGGCCATTCCCTGGGAGCCGGAAGACCTGGCTCTGCTCGGCACCATGCCCGACCGAAAGGTCGCCGAACAGCTCGGGATCAGTGTCGCCTCTGCCGTGTTGAAACGCCAGGTCCTGAAGATTCCTTCCTTCAAGCCGCCGACGCTCCCGATCGAATGGACGGAGGAGATGGTCGTGCTCCTGGGCGAGGTCCCTGACTCGCAGGTGGCGGAGCACTTCAGCATTTCTGGCAACACCGTCAGAGCGAAGCGGTCTCGGCTCGGCATCCCCAGCGTGGTTCCCGCCGGGGCGGTGGTTGCGACGCCGGAGCTGATCGAGCTGCTCCACCGGCCGGCCATCGAGGTCCAGCGACTGACCGGTCTCAGCCACAAGACGATCGCCGATCTGCGCCGGAAACAGGGTATCGACTTGCGCCGCCGCTGGAGCCCCAAGCTCCTTGCCCGCCTCGGTCAGGAAACCGACCGGAGCATCGCGAACCGTTTCGGGGTCTCGGAAAATGTGATCCGCAAAAAGCGGAAGTCCCTGGGCATTCCAGCGTTCCGCCGGGCTCGCCGCGGGAAACCGCGCATGGCCGTCAAGCGCGCTCCGGTGAAGGAGCGGTTCCGGTGGCCCCAGAAGCTTGTCGCCCGGCTGGGCAAGCTCCCCGACCGCGAGATCGCAAGCCTCGCCGGGATTTCGGCAGAGGCGGTCGCCAGGGAACGGAAGCGGCGCGGGATCAGAGCCTTCCGGCCGCCCGTCGAGCCGATCGAATGGACCCCAAAGATGATCCGGCGTCTTGGCACCGCCAGCGATACGGTCGTCGCCAAAAAGTTGGGCATCCACGGCTCCAGCGTCCGCTACAAGCGACAGCTCCTCGGGATCCCGCCGTTCCATCCGAAACGACGCTATGCAGGAGCTGACGAGTGGACGCCCCAGGAGCTCGCGTTGCTCGGAACGATGTCGGATGCGGAGGTCGCCGAGGAGCTCGGGATCCGCAAGGCCACGGTGTCGACGAAACGGAAGCAACTCGGGATTGCCGCGTCCCGGCCGCCGCGCCCTGTTTACCAGTGGACCGAGGCGTTGCTCGCGCTCCTGGGCAAGGTCACCGACCGCGAGCTGGCGCGCCGCGCCGGATTTTCGGTGAGCAGCGTCCAGCGCAAGCGCGCCGCGCTCGGCATCCGCCCGGGGGGCAGGTACGGGGCCATAGTTCCAACTCCCGCTCTCATCGAGTTGCTGCACGAGAAGAGCAAAGAGGTGAAGCGGAGGACGGGCCTGTCTCCCACGACCATTCGCGTTCTGCGCGAGAAGCTTGGTATCGAACGGCCCCGGCGCTGGACTCCCGAGCTTCGTCGCCCGCCTCGGGCGGGAGCCCGATCGCCGGATCGCGCGCGAGCTCGGGATCGCGGAGAGCGTCGTGAACAAGAAGCGCAGGCGGCATGGAATTCCACCCTTTCAGGAGAAACGGAGGTGGACACCCGAAGAGCTTCGCCCTCGTCGGGACGGCTCCGGACGACGAAATCGCCCGGAAGCTGGGCCGTACTCCCCAGGCCGTTGCGCATGTCCGGCGGATGTAGCGGAGATGACCGAAGCACGACTTTGACGGGGCCCTGCCGCCCCGCCTGTGGGACGTCTGGCGCCGCTTCTCCGTCGTGGGCGATCCACGCCTCGCGCTTCCGGTACGGATCGATGCCTCCCACCCAGAAGACGTCCGGCCCGCGAAAGGCCCGCTTCTCCTCCTTCTACGCCTTCGCCCTTTTCACCGACCCCCGCCACACGTACACGCACAGCCCCAGGAACAGCACGATCGACACCCCCTTGTGCTACACGCTCACCAGCTCCTCCGCCGCGGCCTTCGGCGCAGCCAGCTTGCCGGAGCGCCGCAGGGCCTCCCCCACGTTCTGGAAGTACGGCCCCCCCAGAGTGCCGATCGCCTGCCCGGCAGGGACCCAGGTGGGGGTCTCTTCCCAGCGCTCGCCGGTGACCGGGGTGTCGTAACCGAGCCCTTTCCAGAGCTGGGCGGCGAAATTGGGGAGGATGGGCGAGGCCGTGATCGCCAGGAGCTTGGCGGCCAGGCAGCTCCAGGGCGGCCACGGTGCGGCGTTCTTCGGAACGGGTGGGGACTCGGCGCCAGCCTTCCTGCGACTTGCCGAAGAAGCGCGCTTCGCGCACCATCTCACAGAGCACTCTCGACGCCTTTTGCAGGCAGAAGGTGGGAGCCTCGTAGGCTTCCGCGGCCTCGGCGAGGAGGGTCTCCAGGCGGTGGTAGAAGCGGCGCTGGGCGTCCGTCCAGTCGCCGGTGGCGGGGACTTTGCCGCCGAAATCGCGGCGGATCTTGTCTCCCAGGGCCGAGAGCCAGGATTGCCAGTTTCCGCCCAGCTCCTTGTCGCAGGTGCCGGCGAATTCGGCGAGGGTGAAGCTCGTGCTTTCCACTTCCGGCCGGGTGTAGGCGAGATAGAAGCGGGCGACGTCCGGGGAGACGTCGGCCAGCAGCTCGCGCCCCCAGATGGCATGGAGCCGGCTGGTGGAGAACTTGAGGTCGTCCAGCCGGTAGAACTGGTTGCTGACGAAGGCCGAGGCCTGCTTGACGCCCTGGCCGTAAGCCATGTACATGGCGGGCAGAAAGATGGCGTAGTGGAAGGCGTTGTCGAAGCCGATGAAGTGGACCATCTCGGCGTCGTCCGCCTTGAACCAGGCCTCCCAGTCCCCCAAATGCTGAGCGTAGGCGAAGTACATGGGCGCCAGCTCGCAGAGGACGGAGATGCGCTGGTTCTCGAAGCCTTCGACGGGCACCGGGATCCCCCAGTCGGTGACGTGGGTCACCGTCATCTCCGGCAGGCCCAGGGCCAGGATCTGCTCGCAGAGGGTGCGCAGATTGGTGTCCATGGGGGTCGCGCGGTGGAATTCGCGCAGCTCGTTTTCCCAGCGGGCGAGAGGGAGGAAGAGGCGCGTGAAGGTACGCCGCGAGGGCGCCTGGCCGCACTGGGTACAGACGGCGTCCAGCAGGTCCGCGCAGTCGTTGGGACGGCCGCAGTCCTCGCAGATGCAGCCGCCGGAGGGGGCACCGCAGTGGGGGCAGCGCCCGCGGATGTAGGCCTCGTAGAGGTAGCGGTCGCAGGTGTCGCACCAGGGCGAGGCCACCTCGCGGGCCACCAGGTGCCCGCCGTCGTAGAGGCGCCGGAAGAATTCCTGGGTCATGCGGACGTGGTGGGGCGAGGTGTTGGGGCGGACGAGCTCGTCCATCTCCACGCCGGCGGCCTTCAAGGTGGCCTCGATCTCCCCCGCCACCTTGTCGGCGGCGTCCTGGGGTCCCAATCCCAGGCGGACGCCGTTGGTCACCACGTAGCTCCAGTTGTCGTCCGTGCCGAAGATGTAGCGGGCGTCCACGCCCCGCAGGCGCAGGTAGCGGGTGTGGACGTCGCCCGCCACGTAGGGACCGGAGAGGTGCCCCACGTGGAGGTCGCCGTTGGCCGTGGGGGGCGCGGCGCAGACCATGGTGCGCGCGGGGCGCTTGGCCGGCCTGGCTTCACCCTCCTTGGCGCCGGTCCACAGCTTCAGGTCTTCCCACCAGCAGGAGAGGAAGAAAAGATCCTCGGTCTCGGAGGTGTTGACCAGGGTGTGCTCGTGAAACGGAGGCTGGAAGACGACGTCCCCCGCCGTCACGTCCCGGGTGTCGCCCCCGATGCTGACCCGCCCTTGCCCCTTGAGAAAGAAGAAGGTCTCTCCTTCCTGATGGGCATGATGCTTGGTCTCCCCTCCCGGCTCGACCACGGACCAGGCCGCTCCGAACGGCGGCTCGACCACCCCTTCCCAGGGATAGACCAGTTGGATCTGGATGCCATAGGCCTCGAAGAATTTCTCAGGGTCCAGCTTCTGGATGTGCATGCTTGCCTCCTCCGCGGTGCTGCGAACGTGTTGTCTGCGGGCGTGATCGACAGAGCCCTCAATCCAGAGGGTGCTTAGCTGAGCAGTACTGAGACAAAACGAAGCCTGCGAGCCGAAACCCTCACCTCCCCCAGCCTGCGACCTCACCCCAACCCCTCTCCTAAAGGAGAGGGGCTTTGAGTTGGTCAAGTTTGTTTTTCCCTCCCTCTCCTTCAGGAGAGGGAGCCGGAGGGTGAGGTCGCCCGCGCGTCGTAGGCCACGAAGCGCGGCAGGAGGAGGGCGCAGAGGACCCCACGACGCAGAGGAGGCCTCCCGAGACCACGGAGACCTTGATGCCGAAGGCGGCGGCGACCAGGCCGCCGTACACATTTTCGCCCGCAACGGGTGTAAGGATTCCGCCGCCGTACACCCGTTGCGGGCGAAAATGTGTACGGCACGAGCCACCGCACCCCGCGCGGCTGCCGCGGTACACAATTTTTCCGCCGCCGTGTGTACGGCCTCCGCGCACGACCGGTCGTGCTTTGCCGCCGACCGGTCGGCGGCTCCCGCCCACCCTCCGGTTTTCGCCGCCATACACCCCGCGGCGGAAAAAATGTGTATGGAATCCCCCCACGCGCCTCCTTCCCAGCAATCCCACGGGCGGGGAGGAGCCCTGGAGGGGGCGGCGGCACCCCATCTCTGACTGGTGCTAGGCTAATCGTATGGAAGGCGCCACGGCAGCGACCCCAACCAAGACCGAAATCGAACGGGAGATTCGAGCCGTCGGAGCCGGTGACCCCCGTATTCTGGCGCTCTACCTTTTCGGCTCACGGGCACGCCACCAGGAAACAGAAGATTCCGACGTCGACGTTGCCGTCCTCTTCCACCAGAACCAGACTTTGGAAGATGTCCTGCTTCTTGAAGACAATCTGGAAAAGCGGCTCGGGGCCAAGGTCGATCTGGTCGACGCAGGGCGGGCCAGCGCGTTTCTCGCTCTCGACATCATTCGTGGCGAGCGCGTCTTCTGTACCGACGAAGACCGTTGCGACGATTTCGATCTCTATGTGATGCGCCGTGCCGGCGACCTCGCGCCTTTCGAACGGGAACGCCGCCGCCGGCTCCTCCAGCCATGAGCCCCAACAAAATCCGTCTCAGAAGCGTGACGGCCAAGGCGGAGCTCATCCGCGAAATGCTGGCCGCCATCCAGACCCTACCCCTCGGATCTGAAGCCGAGTTCGCCGCGGACGTGCGGATGGTGGCGGCCGGTGAGTCTTTTCTCCGGCGGTCTCTGGAAGGCTTGCTCGACCTCGGCCGCCACGTCTTGGCCAAGGGTTTCGGCAAGGTCGTGCCCGACTACGCCGCCGTTGCCGATGCGCTGGCGGCTCAGGGCATCCTGTCTCCGGAAAGCGGTGCCAAGCTGCGGCTGATGGCGCGCTACCGGAATCGGATGGTGCACTTTTACGACCAGGTCCTTCCGCCTGAGCTCTACAGCATCCTCGTCGGCAAGCGAGGTGACGTGGAAGAGATCCTGATCGCGATTCAGAGCTGGCTGGCCGCGCATCCAGAAGCCTGCGACGACGATCTTTAGGCTCCACGAGGTCTTCATGGACACCAAGCAGGGCCTGCCCATCCTCTCCTTTCCATCCCCAAAAAAATGGGAGGAATGGCTCGCCAAGAATCACGATACGTCCAAGGGCCTCTGGCTCAAGATCGCCAAAAAGGGATCGGAAACAGCCACCGTCAACTATGCGGAGGCTTTGGAAGACGCTCTCTGCTACGGCTGGATCGACGGGCAGAAAGGTGCGCTCGACGAGCAGTTCTGGCTTCAGAGGTTCACCCCGCGCGGCCCGCGGAGCGCCTGGTCCAAGGTGAACCGGGAGAAAGCGCTGGCGCTGATCGAGGCCGGCCGCATGAAACCCGCGGGTCTCGCGGAGATTGAGAAGGCCCAGGGGGACGGCCGATGGGAGCGGGCCTATGCCTCCCAGAGCAAGGCGTCGGTGCCCCACGATCTCCAGGCGGAGCTCGACCGGAACCCCGAGGCGGCGGCGTTCTTCGCCACGCTCGACAGCGCCAACCGGTACGCCGTGCTCTACCGGATCGAGGAAGCCAAGAAGCCGGAGACCCGGGCACGGCGGATCGAGAAGTTCATCGGCATGCTCAACCGGGGCGAGAAAGTGCACTCGTAGATCTCGAAAGGCAGAACGAAGAGCCCCGCAAGAAACTCAGCCCACATCTCTTCACCACTATTTGTCGCGGCAACGGGGGATCGTATAGCATCTCCCCCGATGAGCCAGGCATTTACCGACCCCAAGCCGCTACGGAGCAGCGCCGGCAAGGCAAAGAAACCAGCCACCCGTCCGCTCAAGATCCAGGGTTGGCGGACCACTGACGAGGAGGAGATCGAGCGCCGCCGGCAGCGGGCCGCCACCGAGCCCCTCACGGTTGAGGCGACCGAGCCCGCCCATCCTGTCTTCGGGACGTTCCGCGTGGGTTCGGAGACCGGAGGAGCTTACGAGGTGGAGATCCGTTCCCTCTCCCGCCGCGACAACTCCTGCGGATGCCCGGATTATCAAGTGAACGGCCTCGGCACCTGCAAGCATGTCGAGGCCGTATTGGCCCGGAGCCGGCCGGGGAAAACGTCAAAGAAGGAGAGCGAGCGGATCGAGGTCTTCCTCCGCCGCGACGGCGAACACCCCGAGGTGAGGGCTCAGTGGCCAGCGGGAGCCCGCCGCTCGGCGGCCTTCGCCCTGGTGGAGCGCTTCTTCGCCTCGGACGGCTCGTTGCGCGGCAATCCCTTGAACCGCCTGCCGGACCTGGCCCGAGCCCTCACCGCCGCACCGGCGCGGACCCGCGGGACGATCCGGCTCTCCCGCCATCTCCTGCCGTGGGTGGAAGAAGAGAGCCGCCGGGCGGCCCGGACGGCTGCCCGCGAGCGCTTCCTGACCGATGTCGAAGCCGGTCGCGAGACCCTGGACGTGGTCAAGCTCCCCCTCTACCCGTACCAGCGCGAGGGCATGCTGCATCTGGCTTTCACCGAGCGGGCTCTGCTGGCGGATGAGATGGGCCTCGGCAAGACCGTCCAGGCCATCGCGGCCTGCGCCCTGCTCCAGAAGCTGCGCGGCGTCGAGCGCGTCCTGATCGTCTGCCCGGCGTCGCTCAAGGGCGAGTGGGAGGAGCAGATCGCCCGCTTCACCGACCTGCCGGTGCGCCTCATCTTCGGTCCCCGCGCACAGCGCCTGCGCCAATATCAAGGGGGAGAGGGTCCCGGGGCCTTCTTCTACGTCATGAACTACGAGCAGATTCTCTATGATGGCGACGACGTACAGCAGCGCCTCGCCCCGGACGTGATCATCCTCGACGAGGCGCAGCGGATCAAGAACTGGCAGAGCCAGACGGCCCGGGCCGTCAAGCGCCTGCGCAGCCCCTATGCCTTCGTCCTCACCGGCACGCCCATTGAGAACCGCATTGACGAGCTCTACTCCATCGTCCAGTTCCTCGACCCAGGCCTGCTCGGCCCACTCTTCCGTTTCAACCGCGACTTCTACGAGCTCGACGAGCGCGGACGGGCCGCCGGTTACAAGAACCTCGGCGAGCTCCACCGCCGTGTGGCGCCGGTCCTCCTGCGCCGCCGCAAGGACGAGGTCGAGGGGCAGCTCCCCGGCCGCACGGACAAGCACTACTTCGTCCCCATGGAGACCGAGCAGCTCGCCCGCTACGCCGATTACGAGAGAAAGGTCGCCCAGCTCATCGCCCAGGCACAGCGGCGGCCCCTGACCCCTGACGAGATGGACCAGCTCCAGCGCTGGCTCTCCTGCATGCGGATGATCTGCGACACCCCCTACATCCTCGATTCGGAATGCCGGGTCTGTCCCAAGCTCGCCGAGCTCAAGGAGATCCTCGCAGAAACTCTGGCCGAGCCCGGCACCAAGATCCTGGTCTTCTCGGAATGGGAGCGGATGCTGGAGCTGGTCCGCGAAGCCGTCCAGGAGATGGAGGCCGGCTTCGCCTGGCATACCGGCTCCGTGCCCACCATGAAGCGCCGCGGCGAGATCCGCCGCTTCAAGGAAGACCCCGGCTGCCGCCTCTTCCTCTCCACCGATTCCGGCAGCGTGGGGCTGAACCTCCAGGCCGCAAGCGTGGTGATCAACCTCGACCTGCCGTGGAACCCGGCACGCCTGGAGCAACGGATCGCCCGTGCCTGGCGCAAGCACCAGACGCGGCCCGTCCGGGTGCTCCATCTCGTGACCGAAGACAGCATCGAGCACCGGATGATCTCGGTCCTCGCCGGCAAGCAGGCCCTCGCCGACAGCGTCCTCGACCTCCGGGGCGACCTCTCCAACCTGCCTCTCCCCTCCGGCCGCAAGGCCCTCATGCAGAGGCTCGAAGCCTTGACCGGCCTCACCGCCTCTAAAGCCGCCCCCCTGACAGGTGCCGAGGCCCAATCCCCAACCGTGTCCACCGATCCCCTCGCCAGCGCCTTGCTCCCCGTCCTGGGGGATCGCCTGCTGGAGCTCGAAGTGTGCACGGCTCTGGACGGCCGAGAGACCCTCCTCGCCGTCGTGGAGGGCAGTGCTGACCGGATGGCCCTCGAAACGGCCTTGCAGAATCACCTCACCGGACCCGCACCGGCGTTGGAGTTGATTGACCGTGCGGCATTCCAAGCCATCGAGCGCTTGGTCCAAATGGGAGTGCTCCAATTCACTTCCGGCGGCCGTCGCCTGCACCGTTCCACCGCCCTCGATCCCCTCCTCGATCAGGAAAGAGATGCCGTGCGGGAACGGCGTCTCGCCGAAGCGCGAGACCTCCTGGGACGCTCCGAGCGGAAGATCAAAATGGCGGCGGTGCTTTCCGGAGGCGGTTTCCCTGTCGAGGCCCTCCCCTCCTTGCGCGAAGGCGTCGAGCTCAGCCTCCAAGCCAGGGCAGCGATGGACGGATTCAACCCGCCGGAATCCTTGCAACTCCCCAACGCCTGGATCGAGGCCTACCTGCCAACTCATCTCCCGCTCGTCCGCACTCTGCGCGACGGGTCTGAGATCCTCCTGGGGGCGACAGCCGTCGAGGTGGGCACCTGGATCGCGGCCGGCGAAGCGCTCATCCAGCAGATCAGTGTCCTGCTGCGCCGATCCTAGCCGTCCCCACTTGTCACGCTTCCAGAGCCAACGGCACCCCATCTTTTAGAGGCTTCTCACACCTCCTGCAATCCCTCCTCGCGTACCGCCTCTGATACGAGCCCGCGCCAGCATTCAATCCTCCCGGCCAGGAGCCGGGGGCGAATCCAGAGGAGGTGGCTTATGGAGTCACTGAAGTCTCGCCGTTTTCGCGGGTGGCCCGGGCTGATCGCAGCCTTGCTGGTCATGGCCGGCGGTCTCGCCGGTCTTCCCGGAAGTCCTGCCTGGGGCCTGGAGCCCAAGGACCAGGGCTCCTATCTCCAGCAGAAGGAGTTCTTCAAGCCGGAGCTGTACATCAGCAGCTCGCACGTTCCCATCGAGGAGATCCTCGGCAGCCTCCCGAACGGCGGGGCCTGGGAGAGCTACTTCGCGGCGCGCGAAAAGGCCCTCAAGCCCGGCGACGCCCTCCCGCGCGTCTTCATCGACCCGCGCTCCGGAGCGGTCACCAGCCTCATCGACTCCGTTCCCCTCATCCCCGGCCGCGGCCTCGGCAACCGGGTGCAGCTCGCGGACCTGTCCGCGAAGCTTGGCCGCACGGTTGAAAAGGTCGATTCGCTGACGGTCAGCGAGGCGGTGCTCGCCTGGGTGCTCCAGCACGTGGACGTGTTGAAGATCGACCCGGCGCAGCTCGGCGCCGTCCGTTCCGTCCGACGTCAGCCCCCAAACTCTGGCAGGTGAGCATTCCCGCAGACCTACAACGGCATCCCGGTCCGCTACGGCCGCCTGGCCGCCTCGCTCAACAACGGCAACCTGGTGGTGATCGGCACCGAGACCTGGGGCGACGTCAAGGGGCTGAACACCAAGCCCACCGTGGACGCCGCCAGAGGCCCTGTCGCTCGGCTTCGACTACGCCGGCGGCAGCTCGGCGCTCGACCAGATCGTGCGCCAGCCCGCCCTCGAGATCATCCCCGTCAGCCCGCAGGGATACCTCGCGGGTTCCGTGGACGCGATCGGCAACGGCTACAGCCACCGCCTGGTCTGGACCTTCGTCTTCCGCCGGGCGCCCGAGGACGCGAGCTGGGAGGTCATCGTCGACGCCCACAGCGGCGAGGTGCTCGCCTTCCAGGACGTCAACCACTACGTCAACCACCAGGTCACCGGCGGCGTCTACCCGTCACCAGCACCGGAGATCTGCCCGACCAACGGCACCTGCGGCACCATGCAGAGCGGCTGGCCGATGCCGTTCGCCGACACCGGCCTCGCCTCGCCCAACAACTTCACCAACAGCGCCGGCATCTTCAACTGGACGAGCGGCACGACGACGACCACGCTGACCGGCCGCTACGTCGACATCGTCGACTCCTGCGGCGCGGTCAGCAACAGCTCGACCACCGGCTCGATCAGCCTCGGCGGCACCAACGCCCAGCACGACTGCACCACCGGGCGGCGGCGGCGCCGGCAACACCGTCGGCCTCGCGCACGGCGTTCTACGAGGTCAACAAGCTCGCCGAGCATGGCCCGCGGCTGGCTGCCCACCAACACCTGGCTGCAAGCGCGGCTGACCACCAACGTCAACCTCAACAACACCTGCAACGCCTTCTGGAACGGCAGCTCGATCAACTTCTACCGCTCCGGCGGCGGCTGCCGCAACACCGGTGAGATCGCCGGCGTGTTCGACCACGAATGGGGCCACGGCCTGGACGACAACGACGCCGCCGGCGCGCTCTCCAACTCGAGCGAAGGGCTACGCCGACATCGCGGCCATCTACCGCCTGCAGGCCTCCTGCGTCGGCCACGGCTTCTTCTCGACCAGCGACAAGGGCTGCGGCCAGACCGTCGACGGCACCGGCTTCAACGCCAACGAGGCGCAGCAGGGCGCGACCCACTGCGACACCGACTGCTCGGGCGTGCGCGACGCCGACTGGGCCAAGCACAACCCCAACACCCCCGACACGCCGCTCGGCTTCGTCTGCACCTCCTGCCTCACCGGCTCCGGCCCCTGCGGCCGCCAGGTGCACTGCGCGGCGGCGCCCGTCGCGCCAGGCGGCCTGGGACCTCGTGGCGCGCGACCTGCGCGGCGCTCCCTTCAACCTCGACAGCCAGATCGGCCTTCATCGTCGGCCAACCGCATCTTCTACCTGGGCAGCGGCAACATCGGCTCCTGGCACTCCTGCACCTGCGGCTCCTCGGCCAGCGGCTGCGGCGCGACCAACGGCTACATGCAGTGGCTGACGGCGGACGACGACAACGGCAACCTGAACGACGGCACGCCGCACATGACGGCCATCTTCAACGCCTTCAACCGCCACGGCATCGCCTGCGCCACGCCGACGCCGGTCAACAGCGGCTGCGCCGCCGGTCCCACCGGGGCGGCGACGCTCGCCGGCACCGCGGGCGACTACCAGGCCGGGCTGTCGTGGAACACCGTGGCGGGCGCTACCCGGTACTGGGTGTTCCGCACCGAGGGGCACGCCGGCTGCGACTTCGGCAAGACCCGGATCGCGGACATCACCGGCACCACCTTCACCGACACGCAGGTGGCCAACGGCCGCAACTACTACTACAACGTGGTGGCCGTGGGCTCGAACGCCTCCTGCCACGGCCCGGTGAGCAACTGCCTGACCGTCACCCCGGCGGCCTCGGTGACGCCGGACTTCACCCTCTCCTGCAGCCCGGCGAGCCTTTCCGCCGCCCAGGGCGGTACGGCCACCAGCACCTGCACGGTGACCTCCGTGAACGGCTTCAACAGCGCCGTAGCCCTCTCCTGCACCGGCCTGCCCGCGGGCGCCTCCTGCGCCTTCGCGCCGGCTTCGGTGACGCCGCCGGCCAACGGCACCGCCGCCAGCACGCTGACGGTCTCCGTGGCGGGCTCGACCACCCCCGGCACCTACAGCATTCAGGCCCAGGGCGTGGGCGGCTCGCTGACCCGCACCTCCGGCATTTCGCTCACCGTGTCAGGTCCGGGCCCGGTGACCGTCTTCTTCGACGACTTCACCACCGACCAGGGCTGGACCCGTAACCCCAATGGCACGGACACGGCGACCACGGGCCTCTGGGAGCGCGCCGTCCCGCAGGCCACCAACTCCAGCGGCCCCAAGCAGATCGCCGCCTTCAGCGCCACCACCGACCTGGTCACCGGCCCTCTGGCGGGAGCCGCGGCGGGCGATCATGACATCGACGGCGGCGTGACCCGGATCCAGTCGCCTGCCATCACCCTGCCTGCGACCGGCACGCTCAACCTGACGTTCGCCTACTACATGGCGCACGGCACCAACTCCTCGTCCGCCGACTTCCTGCGGGTGAGCATCGTCGGCTCCACCACGACGCAGGTCTTCCAGGAGCTGAACGCCGCCAACGACGACGACGCGGCCTGGGCGACCACCACGCCGATCAGCCTCAACGCCTTCGCCGGCCAGACCGTCCGCATCCTCATCGAGGCCGCGGACGCCTCTACGGCCAGCCTGGTGGAAGCGGGGATCGACGACGTGAAGATCACTCAGCAGTAGCCGTTACAGCCAGAAAGGCGGGGGCGCTCGGGCGTCCCCGCCTCACCCACCGCACAGACTCCCCCCCTTCAATAGAAACGTTATTTCCTCTCCGCGAGGCGCACGGATCGCCACGCGAGGGTCCGGCGACGCCCGCGATTCATCACACCGCGAGCCGGAGAACGATCGCGCCAATCCCGCACCGGGCGGATCATAAATGGATTGTTACAATTGAGTTACAAACCTCCTCCAGGAATCAAGCCCCTGAATAAACCTCGCCCCCGCGGGCATTCACAGCCTGTCACACACTCCGGGCGAGCGCTGTTCCGCAACGATTTCACCTTCAGTAAAACCAAGGAAGGTATAAAAACCAGCCGCAAAAAAATCTTTACTTCGATTGTCCCGCTTTCGTTCGTTGCTACACCCCATATTACGGAAGCAGGGACGAGATGGATTCGTCCTTGAGCCCAAGCAGGGAAGCAGCGGCCGCTGCCCAGGATGTACGCCGTAACGGAAGGTTGAAGAACCTATTCTCAAAGAGGAGTTGTGTGTCCATGTTTACTCCTGAAAATGTACGTCTGGAAGAGGCCACTGAAAACGAAACGCAGAATGCCACGGCCCTGAGCCGGCGCAAGTTCCTCGGTGGCGTGGGAAGCCTCGCCGCCGCCATGACGGTGGGCGCCACGGGCCTCGAGCCGCTGGTGAGCTCCGGCAGCCAGGCCGCCGCCGCCGAGGTCGGTCCCTTGATCGGCGATCCGCGCCTGAAGGCCGCCTATGAGCTTCGCATCGAAGCCGCCAACAGAATGGCGGCGGCCGGCATCCCCTCCCGGCACCCCTGCAACGGCGACGAAACTCTCTACCCCAGCCGTATCGGCAACTACTCGAAAGGGCTTCCCCATAACCAATTCGGCGAGGTGGACCCCGCTGCCTACAATGGTCTGCTCTTCGCATTGAGCACCGGCCATCCGGCCGACTTCGAGAACATCATTCTGGGAGGGGCGCGCAAGCTCACCAATCCCCAGGCCGGCCTGGCCTTCGACACCGAGGGTCTCGACCCTCATCAATTCAAGTTCCCGGTGGCCCCGGCCTTCGCGAGCGCCGAGGAGGCCGGCGAGGCCGTGGAGCTGTATTGGATGTACCTGCTGCGGGACGTGCCCTTCACGAGCTACGCCAGCAACACCATCGCCCAGGCGGCGGTCGCGGAGCTTCTCCCGCCTCTCGGACTTCCGCGGCCCCAAGATCAACGGCCAGGTCACGGCGCAGACCCTGTTCCGTGACAAGCTGCCCGGCACGCTCGACGGCCCCTACATCTCCCAGTTCATGCTCAAAAACACGCCTTTCGGCGCCGAGCTGGTGCTGCGGCGCATGCGCACTCTCCAGGCCGGCAGCGATCACATGACAAACTTCAATGAGTGGCTGGAGGTGCAGCGGGGGAACGTGATCGGCACCCAGAGGTTCGACTCCACTCTCCGCTACATCCGCAACGGCCGCGACCTCGGGCAGTGGGTGCACGTCGACGTCCTGTTCCAGGCCTACTTCAACGCCTGCCTGATCCTCGGCACTCCGCCCGATCCCTCGGATCCCTTCACCGGCGGCGGCATCGGCTGCCCGGCGAACCCGGGCAACCCGTACCTCAGCTCCCGGACGCAGGACGGCTTCGGCACCTGGGGCGGGCCCTTCTTCAAGACCCTGCTCTGCGAGGTCGCCACCCGAGCCCTGAAGACCGTCTGGTTCCAGAAGTGGTTCGTCCATCGCCGGCTGCGGCCAGAGGCGTTCGGCGGCCGCATCCACGTCCACAAGAACGGCTGGAGGCAGTACCCGCTCCATGCCGACGTGCTGAATTCGCTGGCCCTGAGGGGGACCAAGGAGCTGACCGGCGCCTTCCTGTTGCCCCAGACCTTCCCCGAGGGCTCGCCGACGCATCCCGCCTACGGCGCCGGCCACGCCACCGTCGCGGGCGCGTGCGTCACCATCCTCAAGGCGCTGTTCGACGAAACCTTCCCCATCCCCAACCCGGTCGTGCCCAACCAGGACGGCACGGAGCTGGTGCCGGTGCCCACCATCGCTCGCCTCACGGTCGGCGGCGAGCTCAACAAGCTGGCCTCCAACGTGGCCACCGGCCGCAACATCGCCGGCGTGCACTGGAGGAGCGACGGCTTTAACTCCCTCATGCTGGGCGAGGCGATCGCCATCGCCCTGCTGAAGGAGCACAAGACCACGTTCAACGAAGGCGGAAGCTTCCGCTTCACCAGCTTCAGCGGCACCGCGATCGAAATTTAAAGAGAGAAACCGTCCTCAGCTTGGGCTGCCCGGTGTCGCCGGGCAGCCCCTTTTCACGATCCTGAATGCGGGTGAGGGAATCGGCTCGCGGATTCGTTCTTAAGGCAGGCTGGCGCGGAAGGCGCCGGCCGATCCTGAAAAAACTTGAATCCTTTCGCTCCACGAGCGAGATCACTTGCGAGGAGATTCGCTAAATGTTCACCCGAAACACCGTCCTGGCCGCCGCTCTGACTCTCACCACCCTTGGTTTCGCCACCGCGCCCGCCCAGGCTCAGACCTACTACTACGGCGTGCAGTCGACCTCTCAGACGCTCGGCTACACCGGCACCTACACCGATGACTCCGGGTGGCTGCCCGGCGGCACCTACGCCGACACGCTGTCCGACCCGCAGGGCGTCACCATGTCGGCTCCGGGCTACGCCTCCCTGTACGCTGACGTCGCCGCGAGCTCCGAGGCCCAGCAGGCGGAGCTCCACGCCACGGCGAGCAGCCACGCGCACGTCGTGAGCGGCACCAACGTCCCCAACGCGTCGGAGCCCTACGGATACGCCTACGCCTATTTCCGCGACCGGCTGACCGTCAAGTCCGACATCCTGCCGGCCGGCACGCCGGTCACGATCGTCTTCGGCAATGACGTGACCATCAACCGGTGGGACCGGACCGGTACTTATAGCGGCTATATCGAGATGACCCTTCAGATCGGCGCCGGCACGGCACGGTCGCGCTGGTCCACGAGTTACATCTACGGCGATACGAGCGCCGTGGCTCCTCAGCTCGTGCTCAACACCACCGTCGGCTCCAAGCTCAGCGTCGACGCCAAGCTGCGGGTCATGACCAAGACGTCCTACAAGATCAACCTCAGCGGCGACCATAACGCCGACGCCACGGCCCGGCTCGTGATCAACCAGATCCCCGAGGGCGTGACCCTTCAGGCCGACTCCGGCGCCGTCTACCCGATCGTCACCCCCAACTGAGCCAGACGCCGCTCGAGAAAGCGCCGTTCCGTCTCCTGCTTCACCAGACTCAAGGCCCGCTCGTACGAAGAGCGGGCCTCCGCCGTTCTCCCCAACCGCCGACACAGATCCGCCCGTGCCGCGTGCGCCAGGTGATAGTCCGCCAAGTCGCCACGCTCCAGAATGGCTTCGACGAGGGCGAGCCCCTCTGAAGGACCATCCCGCATGGCCACCGCCACGGCGCGGTTCAGCTCGACGATTGGCGACGGATCCGCCCGCGCCAGCACGTCGTGCAGCCCCACGATCTGGGCCCAGTCCGTCGAGGCGGCATCCGGCGCCTCGGCGTGCACCGCCGCGATCGCACCCTGAAGCGTGTAGGGGCCGAACCGGCGGGACCGAAGCGCCCGTTCCACCAGCGCCGCACCCTCCGCGATCTGCTCGCGGTTCCAGAGCGAACGGTCCTGATCGTCCAGCAAAACCAGCTCCCCCGCCGGTGAGGTGCGCGCGGCACGGCGCGACTCCTGAAGCAACATCAATCCCAGCAGTCCCAAGGCTTCGGGCTCCGGCAGCAGCTCCACCAGCAGCCGCCCCAGGCGGATCGCCTCGGCCGAGAGATCGGCCCGCGTCAGTGACTCCCCCGAGGACGCGGAGTACCCTTCGTTGAAAACGAGATAGATCACGTGGAGCACGGCGTCCAGCCGGTCCGGCAGCTCGGCGACCGAGGGCACCTGATAGGGGATGCGCGCCTCGCGGATCTTCGCCTTGGCGCGTACGATCCGCTGGGCCACCGTCGAGGGAGGCGCGAGGAAGGCACGCGCGATCTCCTCCGTCGTGAGGCCGCAGACCTGGCGCAACGTCAAGGCCACCTGCGCGTCCGGCGGCAGCACGGGATGGCAGCACGTGAAGATCAGCCGCAGCCGGTCGTCCTCCAAGCCCTCCCCATCCCACACCATGGCGTCCTCCGCCGCCCGGGCCGCATCGACACGCTCGGCCAGCTCCGCCATCGAGGCATCGAACCGGGAACGCCGGCGCAGGGTGTCGATGGCCTTGAACCGGCCCGTCGACACGAGCCACGCCCGGGGCTTGGCGGGCGGCCCCTCTCGTGGCCACCTCTCCAGGGCCGCCGCGAACGCGTCATGCAGCGCCTCCTCGGCGAGATCGAAGTCACCCAGGAGGCGGATCAGAGTGGCGAGGACGCGGCGCGACTCGGAGCGGTAGACCTCCTCCACCACCTCGCGAACAGCCGCAGCCTCACCCATCCGCTTACTCCGCGTCCGCCGGCTTCGGCTTGCAGATCGGAAACTCCTCGATGGGCCGCAGCTCGATCCCCCACCCGATGTCCTCCCCCATCCGTGCCGCCGGATGGAGCGAAGCCACCTGAATCGCTTCGTTCAGATCCCGCGCCTCGATCACGACCAGCCCACCCACCACTTCCTTGGTCTCCGAATAGGGGCCATCCGTCACGGAGAGCTTGCCGTTGCGCAGCCGCAGGATCGTGGATCCCCAACCGAGGCTCATCCCTGAGACCAAGTGGCCAGACTTCTGAAGCTCCTGATCGTACGTCCGGCATTTGCCGATGAGGGAATCCATTTCCTCTTTGGACAACGCATTCATCTTCTCTTCTGCACCGTAGGCCAGGCATAGGTATTTCATCGTTGGCTCCTTTAGCGTCGTTGAACGACTGTATCGTCTAGTAGTCGTTCGGGGGAGCCTGAAATCGACAAAGGGCTTCCAGATTGGGGATGGTAGTCCCCTCGCCAGGGATTGAAATCCCTGGCTACCGACGGTGGTCCCTGGCGGGACCGCAGGGTTGGTGGTTTGGGTTGGCCTACAGGATTGGCGTAGCGCCCCCTGGGAGCGCCGGCATCCCTGCCGGCCTGCTTACTCCGTTTTGTTCGTCAGGCCGGGGTTCCAGGGAACCTTCCGAATCCGCTAGATCTAGGGCGCCCGCCCGGCGCAATGCTCCGAGAGCTGCGCGGTCCGGATTTCTCTGGGCCTGTTGCCGCCAACGAAGCATGAACTGTCTCCACGCGTCTGTCCTGCGAAGCGCCTGAAAGCAGGCGTACGGCAAATGGCCCTTAATATCGTTGAGGTCGTTGCACACGATCTCATGGCCATACTCGTCTGAGCCTGGCGCGCAGTGATCCACTACGGCATATAGAGGATGCTGGCTGGGCCCTCCCTTGACGGGAGTGCCATATGCGGTGTTGAAGAACAGAGGCGCCTGGGAGAATGCGCAGGCCCCGAGCTGGCGGCGAATAAGTTCCCGCCAGTACTCGCGAGTGTGCCCGTACTTTCTACACGCACGCTTAATCCAACTCTCATGGTCTTCTATTAGTATGAAAGGCGTAGACACGTGTTCTGTCTCCTATGACTCACGCAAGCAGAGGGTGCGTACCAAGGCACATAAATGTGGATTAACTATTCGACCTGGGAATGACAGAGGGACGGTCGTCTTCGGTACCTGACAGCGTTGCATGAGCAGTCTCCTTGAACTTGGCAAGTTCCTCCTTAGTGACAACCGATTTGAGCTTCCCCTCCGCGTAGGCACTTAGAATTTCTTCTTCGTAGGCATCGATCTTCGGCATTGGGCTCACCTTTCTTCAGGCAGTTGGCAGGATGCTACGCTTCTGTGTGCCTGTTGTCACCACGATCCTGGGACGGTCCTGCCACCCTGACGCGCCAAGGATCGACAGGCCGAGGGCCACCCCCTCGGCCCCCTCGGCCAGAATAGGTGGGGCCGGGAGGCTGCCGCCCCAAGCGGCCTCCCGGGTACTCGTATCAATTGTCAATGAGCCCAGCTCCGGCAATCCAGCACCGGACGGGCGAGATCCTTCCAGTCATTTCCTTGGCGTCTTCTCTTATTTGGTCCCGCCGAATTAGAATATGGCAGAGCCAGGCATTCTGTCCAGACCCCAAATCTCTCTATTCCACTTTCGCAGAGCTCTTCTCAATCCTTGGATTCAATGAATTAGAATCTGGAATCCAGTGGATTCTGGCCGGAATGGTTCATTTCCAATTTCGAATCTACTCGTTCTTCCGCAGAAGCATTGTGCTTGAAGTCAGAATCCACTGGATTCCGAAGTAAAATCCAGTGAATTCCAGACTGAAATCAGTGGCTTCGACTCTGGAATCCAGTGGATTCCAGATCCGAAATGAACGCCTCAGGACCCGAAATGAATGCTTCGACAGCCGATCTCAGGGTTTACGACGCCCCCAGGGCCGCTCGGAAGGCCCCGGGGGTCATGCCGGTGCGCTGCTTGAAGACCCGGGTGCAGTGGCTCTGGTCGGCGAAGCCGGCGTCCAGAGCGAGGTCGGTAAGGGACCTCCCAGGCTCGGCCAAGCCTGCGCAGAGGTGGCGGACTCTCAGCTCCTGCAAGGTCTCGCCGAGGGTGCTGCCGCGGAAGCGGTGGACGGTGCGGCCACCGTCCCTCTACGGCGCGCAGGGGTTGAGGCACTCCCAGTCGTCGTAGCGGCAGCAGTGGGGGACGCAATAATCCCCATAGTAACAGTACTCGGTAGCACCGTAGGAGCAGACGTACCAGCAGGGAGCAGCCGGCTCTCCGGAACCCCCTCTCCGCACCTTGAGGGTTAGGAAAGCGACGCTACACCGGATCGGCGGTGTCGTCGGCTCAAAGGAGGCCCCCATGAAGAGAATCGCTGTGCTCGCCCTCGCCCTGGCAGCCCTGTCCATGTCCCTGGTCCTGGCGACCCCCAAAACCGCGGTGGCTTGCTACTGCGTCCCCACGGTCCATCAGACCGCCGCGGACTGGGCCAAGGGCGTGACCTGCACGGACGCCAAGAACAAGCTCTACCTCAAGCTGGTCGCGGTCGTCCCTTGCGAGACCTGCTTCTCGGAGGTGGTCTATACGACGAGCTGCTACATGGCGCCGGACGGCAAGTGGAAGATCGACGGTTACATGCGGTACCAGTGCCTGCTCAACTGCGATCCCAACCCGTAGCACCGGCCAGGAACCGCCGCACGAGCGCGAAGACTTCGTCCGGCTCCTCGATGTGGGAGAAGGTGCCGCTTCGCTCCATCCAGACGAATTCCGCCTGGGGAGCGAAGCGTTTGAAATCCCATTGATACTTCGGGCAGAGCGCGCGGTCGTAGCGGCCGGCGAGGATCAGGACCGGCATCCTCAGCTCCTTGAGGCGGGGCCTGAAATCAGGCAGCTTCGCGACCTCGCCGCCGATGAAGAACTCGACGTCGTCGCCCACGAACACGGGACAGAGCTCCCCGTTCTTCGACCCCGGCTCGGACAGGAGCCTGGCGGCGTTGTCCGGATTGTAGAAGCGGATGAGCTTCGAGTGGACGCGGTAGAGGTCCTGGACGCGCGGATCGGTCGAGCGCACGCCCTCGGCGCGGAGGGCCAGGATCCTCTCCCAGACCTCGGGATATTGCATCTCGATCTCGCGATTGATGTTCTCGTGGTTCTTCTGCCACATCTCCGGGCTGTGCAGGGTGTTGGCGAGGATCAGGCGCTTGACCAGCTCCGGATGATCGAGCGCGAGCGCCATGGCCACCATGCCGCCGTAGGAGAAGCCGTAGACGTTGACGGCCCCGAACCCGAGCGCACGGATGAGGGCGGCGATGTCCGCCACGTCTCCGATGAACGTCACGTCCGAAGGGTCCGCGACGGGCGCCGACCGTCCGCGCCCTCGGTAATCGACGTAGATCACCTGATGGTCGTTCAACTCTGAGAAGTAGGGATGGAAGACGAGATGCGAGCTGGCCGGTCCTCCCGCGAGCAGCAGGAGGGGCTCTCCCGTCCCCTCGGTCTCGATCCAGAGCTGGGTGTCGCCGACGTCGACGAGCCGTCCCGGCGGGTGTGCGATGTTGGTGGTCATGAGTCTCTCCTCCTGGAGCCTGCGTTCAGAAGGAGATTAGGCGGTATGGAGAGGAGGCTCTATCCGGTTCTTGGGGTCAAACCTGAGGAAGCGACGGCGCGACATCAGCGGCGTCCTGCCGAGCGATGAGCACCGAGGTATCGAGCAGACCTCGGCTCACCTCTCCCATGGGTCATCCAGCTCACCCACGGTCCCGCCCATCCCCTTAATGTCTTCGAGGAGGGAGGGATCCGGAGGTTGCACCCTGAGGATCTTCAGAAGCTCTTCCCTCGGAACCCACTGGCGCTTCTGATAGGGACCGAGCACGGCCACCGGACGGCCCTCGACGGTGATCGTGAACTGCTCTCCGGACTCGACCTGCCGCAGGATCTCGCCGCTATGGTTCCTGAGCTCGCGCTGGGCGATCGTCTTCATACCATCAGCGTAGCAGACGTGCTACAGGCCGTGATCCCACCAGGATCGCCTCCTGCGGCGTGCGCTCAACAGTACTGTCCCTGCAGCGCGCAGGCCGCGGCGCACGAGTCGTATTGGGCCTCGCAATTCGCCCGGCAGCCTAGATTCAGACCACATCGCTTGATGCATCCCTGCGTTTGGAACCCACAGGACGCACAACAGTTGACCACGGCCTCTCCCTGAGGAACCAGGAACAGGGTGCTGCTGACGATCGAGATCACCAGGCAGAGCTTTGCGACGGTCTTCATGGGCGAACCTCCTTATTTAAAGGTTCGCCATGATACCACGCAGCGCTCTCCCCTACCGCATCGCCTCCATCGGCGACAGCCGGGCCGCCCGGATCGCCGGGTAAAGGCCGAAGGTGACGGCGAGGAGGAGAGCGATCATCCAGGCGGCGGCGAGGCCGTAGGGGTTGACCACCAGGCCCCAGGGGAACTTGTCGGAAAGGGCGCGGCAGAGGGCGCTGCCGGCCAGGGTGCCGATCGAGGCTCCGATGGCGGCCAGGACCACGGCTTCGAGCAGGAACTGGGTGAGGATCTGGCCGTCGTTGGCGCCGATCGCCTTGCGCAGGCCGATCTCGTAGCGCCGGTCGGAGAAGGAGATCAGCATCACGGACAACACGCCCACGCCGCCCACCAGGAGCACCGTGCCGGCGAGGCTGAGAAGCACCACGCTCCAGCCGTGCATCTGGCTGTCGAAGTCCTGGTAGGCACGCGCAAGCTCGGCGTCCAGATCCTTCACCTCCACGTCCTCGATGCCGTGATGGGCCTGCCGGGCGCGGGCGAGCATGGCGGCGGAGACCTCGTCCAGATCGCGGGTGGACTTGAGCTTCACGGTGACCAGGGTGAGCTGATGGTCCGCGTCCAGCCGGTCCATGTAGGTTTCGAGCGGCAGGAGCACGCCATTGGAGTCCTGCCACAGCTCTTCGTTGAAGATCTGCCCGCCGGCCAGCACTCCCACGATGCGGTACGGCACGCCCTCGATCACCAAGTCGCGCCCCACGGGGTCGCTGCCGCCGAAGAGCTTGGAGGCGAGGGTGGCGCCCACCACGGCCACCGCCGAGTGGCGGCGCTGGTCGTCCTCGGTGATGCCGCGGCCGAGGCCCACGGGGCGGTCCATGAGGTACGAGTACTCGGAGGTGACGCCGGTGACGTAGATCTGCTCGGCGCCGCCGGAGACCTGGACCACGCTCCGCCGGGTCGCGCGGGGGGAGAATCCCAAGCACCTGAGGGTGCGGAGCCGCGATGCGCACAAGGTCTTCGTAGCGCAGGCCGGTGCTCATGGCGAAGCGCTTCTGCTGCTCGGAGGTCTTGGGCGGGCGGGGGACGAGGACGAGCGTGCCGTCCCAGCTCATGCCGGCGAAACCGGTGGAAACCTTGTCCTTGACGCCGTCGAGCACGGAGGTCATCACCACCAGGGCGAAGACGCCGAGCATGAGGAGTGTCAGGGTGAGCAGCGAGCGCAGCTTGTGCGCCCACAATTCGATCAGACCGCCGGTGACGACCTCCCAGACCAGGGAGAGGCGATTGCCCAGGCTGCGGCGGCGGCGCGGGATTCCCGCCGTGGTCACCGCAGGGGTCGACGCCATGGGAGACGGGGTCAAGATCGCGGTGTCAATCGCGGTGTCATTCATAGCGCAGCGCCTCCATCGGCGACTGCCGGCTGGCCTTGGCGGCCGGGTAGAGGGCGAACAGGAAGCCGAAGACGACGGCCAGAGCCCGTGGCCCAGATAAAGCTCAGGGGTGCGATCGCCATGGGCACGCCGATCGACTTGGTGATCACCCAGGCGAAGGCGATACCGATCACATAACCCGCGGCGGCGCCCAGCAAGGTGAGCAGCAGCGCCTCGGTCATGAACGATTTGAAGATCTCGCGGCCGGAGGCGCCGATGGCCATTTTGACGCCCACCTCGCGCACCCGCTCCTTGAGCGAGGCGAGCTGGATGTTGACGTTGACCATGCCGCCGCCGATGAGGGCAAGGATGCCGGAAAGCATGAAGACGATGTTGTAGACGTCCCCCTGGCTCCGCCGCCGCTCCATGCGCTTGTAGACGTCGTCGATGCGGAAGTCTTCCTGAAGCCGGTGGTTGGTGGCCACCAGCGAAGAGAGCTCCTTGGTGAAGTCCGCCATGGATTCGAGATCCGGAATGCGGAAGGTGACGCGGTCCAGGCGGTGGTAGTCGTCGCCCTCCATGCGCGCGGCCACCAGGAGGGAAGGCACGGCCACGATGCGGTTGCGCCAGGCGAACATGTTCTGCTGCCCCTCGCGGAACCGAAAGGTTTTCTCGCTGTAGACACCGATCACGGTCACCGGCACGTCGCCGATGCGGATGGGCTTGCCCACGATGTCGCCCGTGGGGAAGAAGACGCTCGCCGCCTGGGAGCCCAGCACGGCGACCGGAGCGCCGGCCGAGAAGTCGTGAGCCGAGAAGCCACGCCCCTGCTCGATCTCGTAGCCGTTCATGGCCGAATAGTCGGCACCGATGCCGGAGACCTCGCGCTCCTGATCGGCGAACTCCGAACGGACCCGCACCCGGGCCTCCCGCAGCACGCTGGTGGCGTTGACACCCTTGGCGGAGGCCATGCTGCCACCTCCGACGGCGTCGTCCAGCCGAAGCCCGAGATTGGCGTTCCGCAGGGCGCTCGGCGTGCCCTGCCAGGCGGTGTCGCTGGGCAGGATGTTGACCTTGTCGATGCCGCCGATGCGGTCGAACAGGCGGTCGGACTGGCGCCGCTGGCTGTCGGAAATCGAGAAGCCGCCGAGCACGGACGCGACGCCCAGCATGACTCCCAGGGCCTGGAGGACGGAGCGGCCGGGGTTGCTCCGCAGCTCGATCCAGGCTTCGAGCAGCCGCTCGCGGAAGGCGCCGCTGGAGCTCATGCCGCCATCTCCTCTTCCAGGTAGAGGAGGCCGTCGCGCATCTCCACGCGGCGCTCCGCCAGGGCGGCGACGGCCGGGTCATGGGTCACCAGCAGCACGGTGTTCCCCTGGGCGTGCAGCTCGCGGAACAGGCCGAGCACCTCCTGGCCGGTCTTCGAGTCGAGGGCGCCCGTGGGCTCGTCGGCGAGCAGCAGGGCCGGCCGGTTGGCGAGGGCACGGGCGATGGCCACCCGCTGGCGCTGGCCGCCGGAGAGCGCGCCGGGCAGGGTGTTGGCCTTGTCGGGAATGCCCACCCGCTCGAGCAATTCGAGGGCCCGCTGCCGGCGCTCCTTGCGGGACACGCCGGCGTAGAGCATGGGCAGCTCGACGTTTCTCAGAATGGTCGCCTTGGGCAGCAGGTTGTACTGCTGGAAGACGAACCCGATCTTTTCGTTGCGGATGGCCGCCAGGTCGGCGCCCGAAAGCTTTTCGACCTGGAGGCCGTCGAGCGCGTAGGTGCCGCCGGTCGGCACGTCGAGGCAGCCGAGGATGGACATCAGCGTGCTCTTGCCGGAGCCCGAAGGGCCGATCAAGGCCACGAGCTCGCCGCGCTCGACGCTCAGATCGACGCCGCGCAGGGCATGGACCGCGTTGCCCCCCGTGCCGTAGACCTTGTCGAGGCCCCTGGTTTCGATGATTCGCATGGCTGGTTCTCCGCTTCTTTTCCAGCGGGCTCGCTAGTTGTTCTCGTCGTCCTTCTCGACCTTCTTGCGCGTCACGTCTTCGAGCGCCACCTCATCGCCCGGACGCAGGCCGGTCATGATCTCGACCCGCTCCAGGGTGGCGACCCCGGCGTTCACGGGGACCGGCTCGAAATAATCTTTCCAATTCTCGGAGAGCCAGACGAACTTGCTGCGGCCTTCCAGAGCCTCGCGCGCCTCGTCGATCTCCTCGGTGGGCAGGTTGCGCTTCAGACGGTAGACCACGGTCTTGCCCTCACGCCGCTGAAGGGCTTCGAGGGGGATCGACAGCGCGCTCGCCCGCCGTTCGCCGAGGATCTCGACGTTGGCGCTCATGCCCGTGCGGAACGACTCGTCGAGCTTGTCGAGCGCCACTTCGATCTCGAACACCTTGATCTTCTCCACCACCTTGGCGGCCGGGGCCACGAAATGCACCTTGCCCTCGAAGACCTTCTGGGGATAGGCGTCGAGCGTGACACGCACCGGCTGGCCCACGCGCACCTTGGCGATGTCCACCTCGTTCAGGTTGACGCGGATGATGAGCGACTTCAAATCGGCCACGGTGAACATCACCGTCCCCTCGTTGAACGAGGAGACGCCGGAGGTCACCGTCTCGCCCAGCTCCACGCCCTTGGTGATGACGACGCCGGACATAGGGGACGTCACCCGCGCGTTCTGGGTCACCGAAGCGCCGGAGATCGGAATGCCATGGTGCTCCACGATCTGATAGCGGGACTTGGCGGCAGCCAAAGACTCGGCGGCCAGGTCGCGGGAGGTCTGATAGTTGCGCATCGTCTCCCGGGGAATGAGGCCGTTCTCGTACAGTGCCGTCTGCGCCGTCAGCTCGCGCTCGGCGTCCCGCAGCTTGAGGTCGGCCTGGGTGACGGCGGACTTGACGTCGGAGAGCGACTGCGCCTGGTTGACGTCGGGCTCCACCTCGGCCAGAACCTGCCCGGTCCGCACCACGTCCCCCTCGCGCACCCGCAGGCCCAGCACCCGGCCCGACACGGAAGACTTGACGTCCGCCTTGATCACGGGGTCCACGACCCCCACCTCGCGGACGCTGACCTGGAGATCCTCGGCCTGAACCGTGCCGAGGCGGAACGGCGATTCAATATCGTCGGGGGCGGACTTCGTGGTGGCGCGGGCGACCACGAGACTGCCGGCCAGCAGCGCCACCGCGGAACCAGTAATCACCCATGTCCTCTTACGCATAAGGTCCTTCTTTCCTGGAACGACCCCGATTCGAGGTCGATGTCGTCGAGTCCGTCAACTGCCTTCGGACCTCTTACGTTGAGGATGGGGGAAAGGTTACAGGGGGGGCTTGCCTGGGGGAACAGGAGCGGCCCCCCATGGACCCAACAAGAACCTTGTTGTAATCTCTCACTATGGCTGCGCACCCCATTCAGATCTCCATGGACTCCGACCTGCTCGGTCAAATCGACGCGGACCCCGAAGCGCGCGAGAAGGGGAGATCGGCTTTCATCCGTTCCGCCGTGCAGCTCTACCTCAAGGCCAAGGAACGGCGGGAAATTGAGGCGCGGCTGGCCCAAGCGTACGGGGGCGAAGCTGACAGTCTGCTCGAAGAGATTGAGGAGCTCATGAGTCTCCAATCATGGCCGAGCGATTGAACCGCGGAGAGATCTGGCTGCTTGAGCTGACCCGTCCAGACAAGCGGCGCCCCGTTCTGGTCCTCAGTCGCCCCTCGTTGATCCCCCTGCTTCATACCGTTACCGTTGCCGCGATCACGTCAACGCTCCGCGGCTCTTCCACCGAAGTGGGGCTGGGGGTTGCGGAGGGGCTCAAGCAGACATCTTGTGTCAATCTCTGCAATCTCTTCACGGTCGACCAGAAGGCGCTGAGGACCTTCGTCGGGACTGTGAGTCGCGCAAAAATGCTGGAGGTCTGCCAGGCTCTGGCGATTGCGTGTGCCTGTGAGTAAGGACCCTCTACCCCACCCACCCCAGGACTCTCCCGGCGTCACCACCTTCGCCGAGGCGCAAGCTCGCTCTCACTCTGCCGGTCATCGAGGAGGGAACGGACTACGGCACGCCCGCCGGGAGGACGGCGAACAGGCCGTAAAGAAGTTGCTGGAGCTCTCCCGCAACGCGACGTTGACCGCATCTGCCAGCTTGCTGATCCGCCGCGGCGGGAACGAGACAAAGGTTCGACCGCTCTCTCGTTCCTGCCGCTTGAGATCCTGAAAAATCGCCTCCAAGTCGTAGTTGAACCTGGCCGCGTAGGCTTCACGCACCCTACGGACCTCTTCAACGATCGGATCGATCACTCCGCCACCCCCTTCTCCCTGAGAATGTTCCACACCCTCTCCGGAGTCATCGGGATCTCGATGTGCCGCACGCCGAGGTGGGCCAGGGCGTCCACGACGGCGTTGACGATGGCGGGCGGGGCGCCTACCGTGGCCGACTCGCCGACTCCCTTGGCCCCGATGGGATGGTGCGGCGAGGGGGTCACCGTCTTGTCGGTCTCCCAGCTCGGGGTCTCCATGGAGGTGGGCACCAGGTAGTCCATGAAGCTGCCGCCGGAGATGTTGCCGCTCTCGTCGTAGGTGATTTCCTCGTAGAGGGCGGGGGCGAGGCCCATGGAGAGGCCGCCGTGGATCTGGCCGTCGACGATCATGGGGTTGATGATGTTGCCGCAGTCGTCCACCGCCACGAAGCGGCGGACTTTCACCTCGCCGGTGCCGCGGTCGATGTCCACCACGCAGATGTAGCTGCCAAAGGGGAACGTGAGATTCGGCGGATCGTAATAGTTCACGGCCTCCAGGCCCGCTTCCATCCCTTGAGGATGGTTGGTGTAGGCGGCAAAGGCGATCTCCTGGATGGTCTTGGACTTCTGCGGCGCGCCCTTGACGAAGAACTTGCCGGTCTCCCATTCGAGGTCGTCCTCGCTGGCTTCCAGGAGATGGGCGGCGATCTTCTTGGCCTTGTCGCGGATCTTGCGCGCCGCCATGGCGGCTGCCGCCCCGGCCATCGGCGTCGAGCGGCTGGCGTAGGTGCCGAGGCCGTAGGGCGCCGTGTCGGTATCGCCTTCTTCCACCTGGATGTGCGCCGCGGGAATGCCCAGCTCTTCCGCAATAATCTGGGCATAGGTGGTTTCGTGCCCCTGCCCCTGCGATTTCGTTCCAAAGCGGGCGATGGCCTTGCCGGTGGGATGCACGCGGATCTCGGCGGAATCGAACATCTTGATGCCCAGGATGTCGAAGTCCTTGGAGGGTCCGGCGCCCACGATTTCCGTGAAAGAAGAAATACCGATCCCCATGAATTCGCCCTTCGCCCGCTTTTCGGCCTGCTCCTTGCGCAGCTCGCTATAGCCGATCTTCTCCATGGCCTTGTGCAGGGCCGCGGGGTAGTCGCCGCTGTCGTACTCCCAGCCCAGCGCCGATTTGTAAGGGAATTTGTCTTTGGCGATGAAGTTCTTGAACCGCAGCTCCGCCGGGTCCATCTTCAGCTCCTGCGCCAGCACGTCGGTAACGCGCTCGATCGCATGGACGGCCTCGGTGACGCGGAACGAGCAGCGGTAGGCAACGCCTCCCGGCGGCTTGTTGGTGTAGGCGGCGTCCATCTCCGTGAAGGCGTGGGGAATGTCGTAGGAACCGGTGCAGATGGAGAACAGCCCCGCCGGATATTTGGACGGATTGGCCGCCGCGTCGGTGTAGCCATGGTCGGCCAGCGTCTTGATGCGCAGGGCCGTCATGGTGCCGTCTTTCTTGGCGGCCAGCTCGGCGGTCATGTGGTAATCGCGGGCGAAGGAGTCGGCCTGGAGGTTTTCCATGCGGTCCTCGACCCACTTGACGGGCCGGCCCAGCACCACCGAGGCCGCGACTGCAATCACATAGCCGGGATAGATGGGCACCTTGCCGCCGAAGCCGCCGCCGATGTCGGGCGAGACGATGCGGATTTTCTCTTCCGACAATCCGACGTGCCCGGCCACCAGGGCGAACACGGTGCGGATGGCGTGGGGCGCCTGGGTGGTCATGTAAACGGTGAGGTGGCCGGTCGCCTTGTTGAAGTCGGCCACGCAGCCGCAGGTCTCGATGGAGGCCACGTGGATGCGCGGAATGTGCATGTCCTGTTTCACCACCACGTCGGCCTCGGCGAACGCCTTGTCGGTACCCGCGCGGTCGCCGGTCTCCCAGTGCCAGATGTGGTTGTCCGTCTTCCCTTCCTTGTCGGTGCGCAGCACGGGCGCGCCCGGCTCCAGGGCCTTGAACGGATCGACCACCACCGGCAGCGGGTCGTAGTCCACCTCCACCGCGTCCATGCCGTCGGCGGCGGTGTAGCGGTCGGTGGCGATCACAGCGGCCACCTCCTGGGCCTGATACATCACTTTTTCGACGGGGAGCACCATCTGGGTGTCCGACATCAAGGTCGGCATCCAGTGGAGATTGAAACCTTTCAGGGTCTCGCCGGTGATCACCGCCATGACGCCGGGAATGGCCATCGCCTTTTCGGTGTGAATGGCCAGGATCTTCGCGTGGGCAAAGGGGCTGCGCACGATGTCCATGTGGACCATGCCGGGCAGCTTGATGTCGTCGACGAAACGGCCCTGGCCGCGGATGAAGCGCGGATCTTCCTTGCGCTTCATGGAGTGGCCCATGCCGCAGACTTCTGGAGACGTCTTGAGAGCCATGGATCCTCCTCTTTATTCGGCCGGATTATTCGGCCGGATTATTCGCCGGGCGCAGCTTGTTGGCCGCGTATTGAACGGATTTGATGATGTTGACGTAGCCGGTGCACCGGCAGAGGTTGCCGGAAATGGCCCGGCGGATCTCCCCTTCGTCGGGATCGGGGTTCTGCTTCAGCAGGGCATAGCTGGTGAGCATCATGCCCGGCGTGCAGAAACCACACTGAAGCCCGTGCTCCTGCCAAAAACCTTCCTGAACGGGGTGGAGCTGGCCGCCCTGCTCCAAGCCCTCGACGGTCATCACCTCGCGGCCGTCGGCCTGCACGGCGAGCACGGTGCAGGACTTGACGGGCGTGCCGTCGAGCAGCACGGTGCAGGCGCCGCAGTGGGTGGTGTCACAGCCGATATGGGTGCCGGTGAGCCCCAGAGTCTCCCGCAGGAAGTGAACGAGCAGGAGGCGCGACTCGACCTCGGCCGCATGCTCGACGCCCTTGACCTTGACCTTGATGTTGTGGGTCGCCATGGCTTTCAGTGCTCCCGGGCGCGGTCAATGGCCCGCTTGAGGGCACGCGCCGTCAGGACGCGCGCCATTTGCCGTTTGTATTCGACGGCCCCCCGCCGGTCGGCGTTGGGCGAAGCGGCAGCCCCGGCCAGCCGCGCCGCCTCGGCGATCGCCTCGGCGGTGGGCTGCTTGCCGGCCAGGTAGCCCTCGGCCTCGGTGGCCCGTAGCGGCATGGGGCCGGCGTTGGTGAGGGCGAGGCCCACCTTCTCCACCTCGCCGCTCGCGGCGAGGGTCACCTGCGCGGCGGCGGCGGCGGTGGCGAAATCCCCCACCTTGCGCTCCAGCTTCACGTAGGAGCCGCCGGTTCTCGCGCCGGGCACCGGAATGCGGATCTCGGTGAGGATCTCCGCCGGCTCGAGCGCCGTGGTAAACAGGCCGACGAAGAAGTCGTCGATGGGGATGGTGCGGGTGCCGTTGGGGCCGGCCGCCACCACCTCGGCGCGGTAGGCCAGCATGGTGGCCGGATGATCGTTGGCCGGATCGCCATGCGCCAGGTTGCCGCCGATCGTGGCGAGATTGCGCACCAGGGGATCGGCGATGACCTCCGCGGTCTCCAACAACAGCGGGTAGCGAGCACGGATCAGATCGGAATTCTCCAGGGCGGCTTCGCGGGTCCGGCCGCCGATCCGGAGCATGCCGTCCTTCTCCTCGATGTACTCCAGCCCGGGAATGCGGCCGATGTCCACCAAGTGGCCGGCGACGCCCAGCCGCAGCTTGAGCAGCGGCAGGAGGCTCTGCCCCCCGGAAAGGACCTTGGCGTCGTCGGGATGGGCCTGGAGGAGCGCGAAGGCTTCCTCCAGGGTCTGCGGCGAGTGGTAGTCGAAAGATGCGGGGATCATCGTCTCTCCTTTCCCCGCGCTGCCAAGCCTCCGCTAGCGCAGGAGCCAGTAGAGGAGCAGCGCGAGGACGATCACTGCGATCCAGAAACCAGGTCGTTGCAGCATGCGGGTGGCCGCCCGGCCGGCCGCGGCGGCTCCCAGCGAGCCGATGTCCAGAGCGGCCTCGCCGGCAGCGGCGCGCGGGCGGCAGCCGGGTGCAGGCGGTGCTACCGAAGACATCTCAGAAACCACGGGAGCAGCCTCGGGTGCCGCGGCGGCCGGCGTTTCCAGCTCCCGCCGCATGGCGTCGGTAAATTTCTGGAAAAGTTGATCGCTGACGTCCTGGATCATGCCCCGGCCGAACTGGGCCAGCATGCCCACGACGTTGACGTCCGAGACCACCGTGACCTCCGTCTCGCCGGCGCCCTTCTCGACGACGCGGCTCTTCATCCGCATGTCCGCGCCGCCCTTGCCGCGGGTCTCCTGGCCGGAGGCGGCGATGTCCGCCTCCCCCGCCGCGGCGTCCAGGCGCTCGAAGCGCATCTTGCCGCGGTAATTGGCGGTTACCGGCCCCACCTTGACGGTGATCGTTCCACCATAGCTCTGATCGTCGATTTTCTCGGTGATGGCGGCGCCCGGCAGGCAGCGGGCCACCCGGTAGGGATCGGTGAGGAAGTCCCACACCGCGCTGGCGGGGGCTTTGACGACGAAGCTCTTTTCGATCTGCATGCCCATGATTTGAGATCCTCAAGCCGCCAAAAGAGGAAGGAGCCGCTCCAGCGACTCCAGGTTGTGCGCCGGGAGGAGATCGTCGACATACGGCAGCGCCGCCGCCATGGCGCGGGCGGTGGGCTCATACCGCGAATCCCCGGCCAGAGGATTCAGCCACACGACCCGCCGAGCCCGGGCCTGGATGGCGCGCAGGGCCGCCGCCAAGGGCTCCACGTCGCCGCGATCGAGGCCATCGCTCAGGATCAGCACCACCGTTTTTCCATCGACTAGCTCGTCGAGATAGTACTCCACAAATTCGGCCAGGCACTCTCCGATCTTCGTGCCGCCCGACCAGTCGGGAACGCTGGAAGCCAGCCGCTCCAGGTTGAGCCCCACCCAGCCCCGGCGGAGCCACGGAGTGAGACGCACCAGGGCCGTGTTGAAGGCGAAGATCTCGCTCCGGCGAGCCACCCGCCGGAGCGCCAACACGAAAGTGAGAAGGAATCTGGTGTGGGGATCCATGGAGCCGCTGGTGTCGCACAACACCAGCAAGCGGGGCTCCTCGATGGGCCGAGCCCGGCGCGCCAACGAAAAGAATTCGCCACCCTGGGCAATGGCCTTGCGGAAGCTCCGCCGCAGGTCGGCCTCACCCCGCCCGCGCACGGGCACCCGCCGCCGGCTGGGGCGGGTGGCGAGGCGCAGAGCCATCCTGGAGAGGAGCTTTTCCATCGCCAGCAAATCGGCGGCCGAGCACTCTTCGAAAGATTTTCGGCGCAACGCGGCCTCCGGACTGTAGCCAGGCTCTTCCCCTTCCGGATTCGTGGACACTTCGGAGGATCGATCGTTGGGCAAGCCGTCCGGGCGAGGCGATCCCGGCCGGGATCGGGGGACGTCCGGTGCACGGCGCGAGACCCTCTGCTCGGGCGCCCGCAAGGCCGCACGGGCCTTCCACAGGAGTGCGAACAGCTCCTCGAACACCGCGGAATCGCGGGGCCGGATCTTGAGCGCCGTCCTCAACGCCAGCCGCACCTCCTCACGGTCGCCGAGATCCACCAGAGTCAAAGCCGCCAGACCGTCCGCCTCGTCGCTCAGGGTCGTCGCCACTCCCCGCTCGCGCAAGGCACGGGCGAAGAAGGCGAGCTGATGAACGAGGTCGTGAACGAGGTCGTCGCTCATCCCACTCCTTGCGCTTCTTCCAATGCCGTTTCCAGCCCGGCTCCTGCCAGCTCGCGCAGATCGTGGCGATCCTTCAGAATGCAGCCCAGGGTCTGCTCCACCGTCTCGAGATCGAGATGATCGCTGTGCAGGCGCAGCAACGCCTGCGCCCAATCGATCGTCTCCGCCACACCCGGAGCCTTGCTGAGCCGCCGCCGCCGAAGGGCCTGCATGAACCGGCCGATCTCTTCCGACAGGCGCTCCCCCGCCCCCGGCACGCGAGCGCGCAGAATGCGCACTTCCTTCTCCAGCGAAGGGTGCTCGACGTAGAGATAGAGACAGCGCCGGCGCAGGGCGTCGCCGATCTCGCGGGTCCGGTTCGAGGTGAGCACCACGTAGGGAACGTGCTCGGCCTTGATGGTGCCCAACTCCGGAATGGTCACCTGAAAATCTGAGAGAACCTCCAGCAGGAACGCTTCGAAGCCATCGTCAGCGCGATCGATCTCGTCGATCAGCAGCACCGGCGGTCCTTCTTTTCGAGTGATCGCGCGCAGCAGAGGCCGTTCCAAAAGGTATTCGCGGCCGAAGATCAGATCTTCGATCTCGTCCGCGCTCTTCCCCTCCCCCTCGGCCAGCCGCAGGCGCAACATCTGCCGCTGGTAATTCCATTCGTACAGGGAAGTGGCAACGTCCAATCCTTCATAACACTGGAGGCGGATCAGCTCGGTTTCCAGCAGGCGCGCCAAAACCTTGGCAATCTCGGTCTTGCCAACGCCCGCATCCCCTTCAATCAGCAGCGGCCGGCGCATCTCGCGGGCCAGAAACACGGCGGTGGCGATGGCCGGATCAGCAATGTACCCCAGCCGCGCCATGTCCTCCTGCAAGGCCGCAATCTCGGGCCTCACGCGGCGGCGCCTCTCGCCGCGGCCCACTTCTCGGGCTCGGCCAGAAAGCGCTGGCGGCAGCCGCCACAACAGAAGTACCAGGTTTGGCCCCCGTGCTCGGCGGTATGGCGGGCGGAGGAAATCTCCACCGTCATTCCACAGATCGGATCGATCGCGGTTGCCTCAACAACGGTTTCCTCTTCGACTTTCCCGGCGCGCTGGCTCTCGACGATCTCCGCGAGAATCGAGATGGCGATCTCCTCCGGCGCCGTGGCTCCAATGTTCACTCCCGCCGGGTTGTGAATGGCGTCGAGGGCCGCCGCGGTGACGCCGCGATCCAGAAGAATCTCCCGCATCAGCGCGAACCGTCTCCGGCTCGCAACCACTCCGAGATAGCTCGGAGCCAAGGCCAGCGCATCGCGGATCGCCTCCTCATCACGCTCACCCAGAGTGGCAACAACGGCGAAGCGCGGGCCTTTCGAGGGGGCATACAGGCGGGGATACCGGGAAAGATCAGTCACGACCTGATCGGCCCCGGGAAAAAGCTCCGGCTCGGCCGCGGGATCGACCGCGACAACCGAGTACCCCATGGCCTTGGCCAGCTTCGCCAGCGCCCGGGCCGTGGGAGAAACACCGAAAACAACCAGTCGAGGCGCCGGCAGGACAGGCTCCAGGTAGATCTCCACGGTCCCTCCGCTGTTACAGGTCATGGGAAAGGCGGTGACTCCGGGCCGCTGGACCGTCTCCGGATCGGGCGCCAGGGCAACCAGCCGCGGCTGGCCCTCGGCGAGAGCCCGCTTCGCCTCCCGGATCACCGTCGGCTGCGTACAACTGCCGCCGAGCCAACCGTGGAAGACACCCGCTGCCGTGATGAGGGCCATGTCTCCGGCCTGCGAAGAGCTGGCCGGCTGCCGGCGCACCACGACGGCCAGCACGAACGGCTCCTCCCGTTGAGCCAGGTCCGCCGCCATCTGGAGCAGCTCGGCGCGCATGGTGCGCCAACGATACCCCCGGACGGCGGCGGGTTCAAGGTTGGAGACGGCTAGCCGTCTGATAGGCCCGACTTCTGGACAAGCGAGCTGAGTTTTCCCTGATGGCTGTTGATGTTCCAGTCACGTCATCCTGAGGGCGAGCCCCGCGAAGCGGGAAGGATCTGGGTGGAGGGAAGCTTGCCTCCCTCCCAGATCCTTCAGGTCGCCGAGGCTCCCATCAGGATGACAGGACTTCGCAGATCTGGTCGGTTTGAGGCCGGAGGCTTCGCTAGGGCCTTCTCGTCGGGTAGCCTGTTTGGGGCAGGACCGACGGTTCCGCTTTGTCGTGATCGGCATCGTGGCGCCCCGTAGGGGTGCGGGCGTTGAGCCTGGCGTTTCAACGCCAGGAAAGAGCCCATCCCCCCATCTCCCAAAGCCCTGTAAGGGCGACGGCAGCCTTCTCGCGGGGTTACCCTCCTAGACAAAAAGCGATCTGCGATAAAATCCTCACACACTCGGTGACGATTCAAGATGACAATTAGCCGCACTACTTCGGGCGGCGCGGCCTCCGCCCCGATGGGGCTTGGGGAGGAGAGGGGGAGGCTCCTCTCCTGGCGTTGAAACGCCAGGCTTCATGCCCGCACCCCTACGGGGCGCCCAGATCCTTTCCTTCATGGCGGCAACGAAGTCAGAGGCGATCATCTGGTTCCTATCGTGATCTTTGACTCGGGCTGCCCCAAAAGAGCAGTTCCTATGGAACCTCTACTCCTTGACAACCCGGGGCCTCATAAGGGTTAGGCGACGTTGGGTTCATCTGTTTCGAGTTAGCAGGGCGTAGGCTACCGGAGCAAGTGTGATGAGAACCCCAATACCAAGGTAGAACTTTATCTCCCGAGGGTCTGTAGGCCATTGGATTAAAGCCTTTGGCTCTATGGAAGTTATGCCCAACATATAATACCGAATGAGCGCGACTATCTGGAATAAGACATTGCCAGGTCCGAAAATCACATACATCACAAAAAGGATCAGACCAACTGATCCTTCTGGCAATGGGACCGGAATGGCAAATATAGGCGAGAGCAGTGAGTCTGGAGCGTTCATGATGTACGTGGTTCACTAAAGCGCCTCTGAGTCGGCCAGTCGCTCTGGCGGTGAGCGGCGGGGCCGCGCGCTTTTTGCGCGGTATCCGTCCGCTCGACCGCCCGTATTCGCCGACATCGCCCTACTCGCCTGAGCCTCGGTTGGTGAGAGCACTTAGCCGACGGCAAAGCTTTGCCCTCAAGTCAGTGATGTTCTCGTACTCAGGACAGTTGTGTACAGACAGGTCGAAGTGTAATGGGCTTCCCACACGCCGGAAGAGGATCGGACGCTTACCAATGGCGTGTGCGTAGCCAACCTCATAGTAGACGGACGGCCGTTCACCGGTCAGGTCAGCAATGAGGAACTCCGCGGCTGCAATCTCGTTTAGGGTGCGCTCTGTGATCACGTCCTGGTGCTCGATATCATCGGCGCGGTTGGCGATGACTCCGAATTTGCGGAACTCCTCCTTTATCGCTTCCTTGACATCTTCGAGCTCCGGCCGTGCCCGATCCATCCACATCATAATAAAGGCAGTGTTTGGCCTCACCTGTAAAACAGCCTTCTCGCGGGTTGCGGCAATTGCCGCGGACAGATCCTCGTCCTGAACCACGAGAAAGTCAATAATCCGAAAGACATCCTTGAGGGAACGCCGGAACACCTTTTGGGACGAGCTGATTGAGAGCCCCTTGCTATCGTCTTGGCCTGTTGGCTCCGCACCGACGACGAAGTCGCCGTCATGGAGCACCTCGGGCCCCCACTCGCGGTGCTCCCGGTAACGGAGGGCAGAAATAAGCTCCTTCGATAGGCGCCGCAGTTCAGCCAAGTCTGCATCAGAGAGTAGTGGTGCCTGTCGCACGAAGCGCATAAGACGCGACATAAGAGGAGGGATTTCCCTACCGAGAGCTTCACCAGCACGCACTAGCTCTTCAGGAGCATATCGACTCCAGTTGTTCTCGGCCGTTCTCCTCCACGTATCGACCATGCCGGGAGTGTGCTGCTTCTGGGCAAAGTGCTCCTGGGCAAGTTGGGCAGCGGCTTCAAGCGAGGCGGCAAAGTGCTCCTCAGCTTTGGTGCCGATCCTCTCGAAGCTCTCGCGCAGAATCGTGAGTTCCTCAGCTGTGAGCATTCCACTCCTTAATGTCGGCGAACGCTGTGAGCATAAGCGGGGGCGTCAGCCATCCGCTTGATGCGCGGGTTTAGGCGTCACGTCTGTATCGAACCAGATTCGCCGTCTTCATCTCCGGCAGTTCCTTCGGTCGAGAGATCGTCCTTCGGCTCATCGCAGAGCTTCTCGTTCTATGTGAGCAATTACGAGCTTGCCAAGCTCGCTTCGCCTCACTCGGAAAGTTCGCCTTGACAAGCATCTTCAAAGCTTAACTGCTGTGATTAGTATCACGACCAGGATCCTTCAATGTCTTACTCGGCTGGGGTAAGTTGAGTCGAATCGGCACAGGGATAAGCAGTTGCTCACGATTCCCCGCCACTTGGCTACGACTATCTGACAAGTATTGAGCCGCCATGCCACCCTCCGTATTGTCAAAAACAACCAAGAAGGAAGCTGCCAGCCTACCGTCATCATTTTCCCCCCGAGCATACTCCCCAAGCTCTGCAATTGCTTGCTCATGATAGTGCGGGCCGCGCCAAATCTTCGTCTCGATCAGAATTCTACGACCGTAGTTTAAGTAGATCAGTAGATCGCTTCGACCACCTCGGACTGGAACTTCTCTGTAACTCCGATTAACCAGGAACGCCTGAAGTAAAGTTCTGCCAATTTCTTCACGAGGAGTACCGTCGATCACCACGGCACGATAACCTTGGCGTTCCACAAAGTCACGAAACTCCAAAAGCTCATCTCGCACAAGATACACAGCATTTTCTTGAAGTAATTTATGCACTCTGTCCCGGGCTGCGTACAGCGCAGCGTCAACAATTGCATCTGCCCGATCGCGCGAACCCCAGTTGCCATAAGGCTGTCGAAACTCAAACATAAGGTTCCTGCCTGTGGATCGAAGGCTGGCTCCGAAGGCGCCGCTCGAGGCAAGGACTTCCGAGAGCCTCTCCTCTAGGATCTCACGAAGGTCGTCGGATTCAGGAACGTCAAAAGTAAATCGCCTTAGAGTCGACATTTAGGTCCCCCACCAACACATAACCGCCTAGTTCAACTGTATCCGGCACGTTTCAAGTTTCCTTAAACTGCATACCGCCGGGCCACAGGCCCAGAAGGAACGATAGCCATTGCCGAGGCAACTTATTGATTTCATGTATCTTCCATCTTACGCTTGCTTCTAATCCTCGTCAATACAGGCCCGTCGCGGGCGGTAAGGCAACTTGCGGGGCTCGCCTTTCAGGAGGCGCAAAATCCAGCCCGGTTGAGCCCAGGGAAATTGCTGTAGAGACAGAAGTTAGGGTTCCCCCTGGCAGGTAGCAGCCTGCTCGGATTCGCCCAAGCTCTCGCGGCCCTTCAGGCCGCATGGCTGTGGGCCTGTTGACCCAGGGCATCGCCCTGCGGCCGAGCGATGCCCTGGGCTGAGATCTCGCGACCCGTTGGGCCGCACCGAACGGAGGCGCCGGAGACGTTCTTAGGCTTCGTTGCGTGCAGCGACACGAGTGGGTACCTTTCTCGCTGCCTTGCCAAGCGCGCTTTCAGCCCACTTGTTGAGACTGGTTCCGCTTCGAGCAGCAGCCTTGAGGGCAGCTGCATGAACCTCTGGTGCGATGCGCAACATGACTTTGCCGCTCGCTGGCCTCTCTGGAGCAGACCCCAACTCCCTGGATGCGGCGAGATAGGCATCGATCGCAGCGTGAAAGTTGGTTTCAAATTCGGACACCGACTCGCCATGGAACGAGATGATGTCGTCCACATCCTGGACGCGGCCAACAATGATCTTGTCTGCTGCGTCGAAGACCATGCTTGTCGTGTAGCCCTTGTAGGTGAGCACTTTCTCCAGCGTCTTGCGGTTGGTTCCATTCACGGCGGCATGATAGCGCCGTGCGCGCGAAGTGCAAGCAGATCAATGGGGAGGCTCGGTGTGTGTTCGTGGTTCTAGCGGGACGGGATGGCCCCGCGCCGGCCCGGATCCGCCCAAGTTCTCGCGGCCCTTCAGGCCGCATGGCTGTGGGCCTGTTGACCCAGGGCATCGGCCGGAGGCCGATCGATGCCCTGGGCTGAGATCTCGCGACCCTTTGGGCCGCACCGAACGGAGGCGCCGGAGACGTTCTTGGTTAGAGTTAGAGGCCGGCAGGGATGCCGGCGCGCATAGACATAGAAGTCTAGCCGAAACCTTGGCCCAGTTCCGGCCATGGTCAAGTTTCACGGCTTGGCAAAGCGTTGGAGGCGAGCGACCTCTTTTCGTCCGTAAGCGAGAGCCGGGAGGCGGACTTCCTCAGTCTGCTGTTCCTCGGGTGTGAGAGTCACGAACCAGGCATCAACCGCCTTCCGGGAGCTCATAGCGCCCCGTTCGCACTCGCGCCGGTAGACATCCTTATAGGAGGCCCTTTCGTCCAACTCACGTTCACCACACAGCCACATCTCCCACGTCTCGACGCTACGAGACGGGACGCATGTCGCGATTCGCTCTTCCCAGGTGGCTCCGGTCAAACCCGCGGCGGTACGGATCTCTTCGAGACGCCTATGGAGACCAGACGCGTCCCCGTCGATCACTACCAGCAAGCCCACCGCTTCCTGGTGGCGTTTTCGGATGTAGTCGGCCAAGCGTTGGACGCGCTGCAAAACGAAACTGGCCCCGCCGTGGCTCTTCGGGTGTTCAACATAGACACGGCGAAAATAACGCTCCAGGATCGGGCGAAACAACCGCTCCTGTTCGACGTCTTCACAAAGCAACTGGCATCTGAGCCTCTTCAGCATCCTAGGCCGCTCCCCGCGCGATGAGCTCGGAAAGCTTCAGAGGAGATTCGACATCCGCTTCGTACGGTCTGGCAATCACTGGCCCGGCAGGCCGCTCGAACCACCAGAGAGAGTCTTGCGCTAGATAGTCCATGACCTCGGGATGGTGCGAGATAATCATTGCTTGCCCGCCCTGCTCTTCAAGCTTATCGCGTAGGACTTGTAACCAGGGCTGGATCTCCGACAGGGCTACGAAGTTGTCCGGCTCGTCGAAGCAAAGCAATGCTCCAGGATCTACCAGACCGCAAACGGCCGCATACAGAATCGTCAGGATCCTCTGCCCTTCCGACAATTCCAAAAGCGTGTATTCCGCGGAACGTTTTTTATCTTCATTGAATTTCGCGAGCAGAAGCTTACTATCGCCTGCCCGGCGAAAGAGAAAATTGGAAAAACCCGGAAGGGCATCGCGCAACCGAGATTCGAGATCTGTTCTCGCGTCAGGTCGTTCGCTGTTGAGGTAGCTGAAGAAGGAGGCAATGTTTTGGCCGTAACGATTCAGAAAAACCTGATCCTCCTTCGACACCCGATCGATGTCAAAGGGATTCGGCTGAATGAACCAAAAACGGGCCATCATCTTTTTAAATCCGACCAGCCGAGCCACCTGTCGAGTACCAGGCGAATCTAGGTTCATTAGAAATGACTGATCTGGACGGAACGGAAATACTGGCCCAACTGTTTCATCATCATGGAATAGCTGGATCTCTCCAGCAGAGAATCGATAAAGTAAGCTCCCATCGAAGGTAACGGTCTCTGAACGGATAAAAGGCTTACCCTGAAGCTCTTCGAGGTGCTGAATTTCAAGTGCATAGCGGTAGATGCCGCCATCGCTTTCCAGGTCCACCTCGAACCGCTGCACATCCCGGGTATCCCACCGGGTGCGTGTAGAGGAGAACAGCTCGGTGACTGGTCGGCCTAGAATCACAAGATCGCGTAGACTGGCTAAAGCTTCAAACACGCTGGTCTTGCCGCTGCCATTGCCACCCAAAAAAAGATTGAGCTGGCTTGGCCGGAGCTCGAAGTTCACCAATGCGCGGAAGTTGTCGACGAAGATCCGTTTCAGCATAGATGGAATCGTATCATGCAATAGAACCCGACATCAATTTAAGCGATTACCACTTTGTAGACGCTCAAAGTCCTCCGGCACGTCGATGTCGGCGAGGGCGGACGGGGACCACGCCAGCACCTCTGCTTCGTCCCGATGGCGCTTGACCACCTGCCGGCCGCACCCTTCTCCCGTCATCGCCAGAAGCTCCTCGAACAATCCCCGGTCGTACAGCATGGGAGGCGCATTGACCCCTTCATAATCCGAGATGACGAGGGGCGCCTCGCTCGAACGGTAGCGCTCGATCAGGCCGGTGAGCATCTCCGGAGTCACGAACGGCATGTCGGCCAGCATCACCACGGCCGCCTGGGCTTCAGCGGGCACAGCCGAGATCCCTGCCTTGAGCGAGGAATTGATCCCTTGCTCGTAGTTCGGATTGATCACGATCTGGCACGGCAGACCGTTCAGCTCTGGACGGGACTTCTCTGCTTCATGGCCGAGCACCACCAGCAGAGGTGACAAGCCGGCAGCCAGCGCCCGCCGTGCCGCGCCGCGCAGCACGCTCTCGCCATTCAGCTCGAACAGCATCTTGTTCCTGCCCATGCGGCTCGAAGTGCCGGCGGCGAGCAGGATACCGGCGACGGGGCCGGTGCGATCAGACATGGATGGCCTCCTTGCGTTCCGCGAGATGCCGAGGCTCACGGCCGGTGATAAATGCCAGAAGCTCGGAGACGATGGAGAGCGCCACCTGTCGCGGTCCGTCGGCGCCGAGGTCGAGTCCCACGGGCCGTAAGACCCGCTCGTCCTCCGGCATCCCAATCTCCTTGAGAATGCTCTCCGTGCGGCGCGCGCGGCCCCAGCACACCCACGTAGGGCACACCCGCGGCGAGCAGTCGACGCACCCATTCGCGGTCGTTCGCCAGGGAATGGGTCTTGACGACCGCCAGCGAACGGGCGGCCGGCGGCAGGTCGACGGCTCTCTCCGGACGGGCCAGCACCAGCCGCGCCGCCTGCGGGAACCAGGCAGGCTCCATCAGCCCGGGCGATGATCGATTACCGTGACGCGAAACCCGGCGTCCGCCGCGTAGGCGACGAGCGGCCGGGCGTCGTCGCCGGCGCCGCAGACGATCAGATGGGGCGGTGGCGGCAGGACCTCGAAGAAGACCGCCGTTCGCCGACCGTCGTACTACGGAGCGGCCGGCCGGAGACGAGCCGGCGCGCCTGCTCGGCCGCCAGCCGGTCCAGAGTCCGGAGATCCCAGAGAGCCGTGGACAGCGCCGTCGGGTCCGACCAACAGGATCGCGCCCGGCGTCGTCGCCCTCCAGTACGGTGGCGAGAACGAAAGCGGCATCCTCACCGGCGAGGAGCTCTCGCAATCCGCCCGTCTGAGCCGCCAGCGGCCTTCCGAGGCGCTGGCTGCACGAAGACGTCGACGAGACCATTGCAGCCCAGTCCGAGACCCCAGACGACGTCGTCGTCGGTGCCGGTGCTGTAGTGCCGCAGGCTCGGGCTGGCCGGTCGCCAGGACGCCCTTGCGGCCACCTCGCGCACGTCGGCCTCCAGGCAGCCGCCGCTGACGCTGCCGAGGGTATCGCCGGTCTCTTCGATGAGGAACTTGGCGCCCGGTCGGCGGTAGGCGGAGCCGACGATGCTGCACGACCGTGGCGAGCGCGGCCCGCCGCCCCGCCGCCTTCAGTTCAGCGAGCCGAGAGAGAATCTCCGCGGTCTCTTTCCAGTGGTTCATCCCACCCCCGCTCTCAGAAGCTCAAAGATACCTCCTGAGGCAGACAGGGACAATAGACTGCGGCCTACGACGCTTGCTCAGGCAGCGGAAGCTCTACGCAAGGCCGAGCCCATCAAGCGGGCACAGATCTCTCTCCTGGTAAGATCAAGAACCTCCTGACCAAGCCCCAGCCGGACACCTTGCTGGAGCTCCGCAAGCAGAAGGAGTGACCCATGAACCGCTTCGCACGCCTCGCAGCCAGCGGCCTTCTCGCGATCCTGCTCGCTGGCGCGGCTCTCGCTCATGAGGGAGACGCGGCCAAGCGTCCCTCGTCCCGCTGGTCCGCGGACCGGCGGCTGACCTTCCATGCCGGGGACTCGCAGACCTCCATCAACTTTGCCCGCAGCCTGGCATCCGGGCCGGCCGGAGAGATCCATGCCGCATGGTTCGACACCCGCGACGGTCTGCCGCAGGTCTACACCAAGCGCTCCACCGACGGCGGCGCGACCTGGGGACCGGACGTGCGCCTGTCGCGGCTTGCGGCGCGCAGCGAGTACCCGGCTGTCGCGCGTGCAGGCCGCGCGGTCTACGTGGTCTGGCACCACGCCGCTCCTGGAGGGCTGGAAGTCGTTTTCCGGCGCTCGACCGACGGCGGCACGACCTGGGGACCTGAGATCATGCTCGGCAAGGGAGCGAATCCCGCGATTGCCGCGTCCGGGCGTCGGGTCCGCATCGTCTGGGGAGACCGGCGGGAAGGACAAGCCGAGGTCTATACCCGTGGATCGGACGATTTCGGCGCTACATGGAAGGAGGAATCGCGGATCTCCGAGTTGCCTTACGAATCCTGGGTTGCGACCGTCGAGATCGCCGGCGAGCGGGCCTATGTCGGTTTCGTCGACTACGGGGACGCCAACGAGGAGGAGTATTTCCGGCGGTCGCTGGACGGGGGCGCCACCTGGGAGCCGGCGCAGCGCCTGACCCGCGACGCCGCGGACTCCTGGGCGCCGTCCCTGGCCGTGCAGGGCGACACCCTGCACCTGGCCTGGTTCGATCGCCGAAACTCGAGCGTCACGGACGGTGATGTCGAGGCCGCGCTCGGGGAGGCCCTGAGACTGGTCGGGCTGCCCGCTCCTCCCTCGCCGTCGCGCGATCCAGCGGTCTACTATCTGCCGGCCTTCACACGGCGCCTGGAGGAAAAGATGCAGGCGGTCCAGGCGGCTGCCCCCGCCTGGGTCCGGCGTGGCGGAGATCCTGCGCGGCTGGAGGCGCTCCTGCGCCGCTTTCAGGATCTCCTGGCGACCTGGACCAACTCCTGGGAGATCTACTACAAGCGCTCGCGGGACGGCGGCGCCACCTGGGGACCGGACGTTCGACTCACCCGGGCTCCAGGCCTGTCGCTGCGGCCCTCGATCGCCGTCTCCGGCACGAACGTCTACGCCGTCTGGGGCGACGGCCGGGATGGCACGATCCAGGTCTACACCAAGCACTCGCCCGACGGCGGAACGACCTGGGGCCCGGACGAGCGGCTGACCCGCGCCGCCGGCAATCCTCTCGGCGACGTGTTGCGGCCCGCGGTGGCCGCATCCGCCGGCTCGATCTACGTGATCTGGACCGACCGGCGCAACGGCAACGCGGAGATTTATTTCAAGCGCAGAGGGGTTCAGAAGTAAGCCGGCGGTTTACAAGCCGGCCATGGAAGCGCTTACCTCCCAGAGGCGTTTTGCTAAGACTTCGTCTTGAGCTGAAGGAGCCGGCGTCATCATCCTTCCCTCCTCAAAATACTTCCCAGTCACCCCCTCAAACTCGGGGCTCGCCGCCAGTTGCACGATGGTCCGAGCCCCTTTCTCGGCGCTGATGAAGAACGGCCGGTACAGGATCTGAATGAGAGGCTTTGCCCAGACCGGGGCATTGGACCAGATGTTGGTCGCCACGACGCCAGGATGCAGACTGTTTGAGGTGACACCTGTGCCTTCGAGCCGGCGCGCCAACTCAGCGGCGAACAGGACGTTGGCCAACTTCGAGCGTGTATAGGCCTTCAGGGTTCCGTAGCCGTGCTCGTAGCCGAGATCATCGAAGTCAAGAGTCCCTCGCCGATGCCCAACGGACGCGACCGTGACGACCCGCGCCGGCGCGCTTCGCACGAGTAGATCCCAAAGGAGGTTCGTCAGCAGGAAATAGCCGAGATGATTGACGGCGAACGTAGCCTCGATTCCGTCTACTGTCAGCCAGCGCTTCTTGTTCACGCCGCCCGCATTGTTTACCAGGACGTGGAGCTGGTCGTGGCCGACGATAAAGGTTTTGGCGAGATCGCGGATGGATGCCTGAGAGGAGAAATCGCAGAGCAGATGCGAGACCTCCCGGGAGCCGCTCCTCGACATGACGTCGGCCACGGCAGCCTCGGTTTTCGCAGGATCGCGGCCAACCATGACGATCCTGGCGCCAAACCGGGCCAGCGCCACGGAGGCTTCGAGACCGATGCCACTCGTGGCACCAGTGATCAGGATTGTTTTACCTTGCATTCACACCTCCTTCAACGCCCGCCCCAGCGCCTCCAAACTATCCAGATTGTGAACCGGCCGGTGCTCGTCCACATGGGGCAGGAGCGCCTTCACTCCCTGGGCTTTGGGCTGAAAACCCTCCCAGCGCAGAAGCGGGTTGAGCCAGATCAGCCGCCGGCAGGAGCGGTGGAGGCGGTCGGCCTCGGCGTCCAGGCCGGGCTCGGGATCGCGGTCGAGCCCGTCGGTGACCAGCAGCACGACGGCGCCGTGGCCCAGGACGCGCCGCGACCAGGTGCGGTTGAAGTCGCGCAGGCAGGCCCGCAGGCGCGTCCCTCCTGACCAGTCCTGGACCTCGCGGCCGCAGCGCGCGAGCGCTTCGTCGACGTCGCGGCGGAGGAGGATGCGGGTCACGTTGGTCAGGCGGGTGGCGAACAGGAAGGCTTGAACGCGGGCGCGGGCGGCCAGGAGGGCGTGGAGAAAATGAAGCAGGATCTCCGAATAGCGGCCCATCGAGCCCGAGATGTCGCAGAGGACGACGAGGGGCGGCGGCAGGAGGACGCGGGAGCGGAACCGCAGCGGCGCCAGGTCTCCAAAGGTCTTGCGGCTCTCCCGCACCGTACGGGCGAGATCGATGCGGTCGCCCTGGGGGTCGGCCGTGAACCGCCGCGTGCGGACCGGCCGGAGGGCGACCACCATGCGGGCGACGATCCTTTTGGGCGCGGGCGAATTCCTCGGCGCTCATCTGATCGAAATCCCGGGTGCGCAAAACCTCGTCGGCGGAAAACGTGAGCGCCGCGTCGAACTCGACGCGCTCGGCGGGAGCCTTGCCGTCCGGCGCCGGCGGGCTCCAGGCTTCGGCGATCCGGCGCGACACCGTCCCCGGAGGCGGGATCCGTACATGCGAAAGCATTTCGGCCAAGGCGGGATTTCCGGCCTGCGGATTGCGCCAGAACAGCCGGAACGCCTGATCGAAAAGATCGAAATCTTCGGGCCGCTTGACCAGCACGGCAGTGAAGGGCCCAGTACAGCTCGTCACGGTGGAAGACGTCCACGGCGGAGGAAGCGGCCAGGGCGTCCAGAGCGCTGGCCGGACCCAGGCGGAGGCCGGCGCCCCGCAGGAGGCGGGTGAAATGGGTTACGTTTTCCGCCAGTTTCGTCATCGCGCTTCGTTCAACTGCGCTTCGTTCAACATCGCGCCGACCTTCGCCCCCGCCATCTTCTCGATGTCGTCCTGATACTTGAGCAATACCCCCAGCGTCGCGTTCACCGTGTCGGGCTCCAGGGCGACCTGATCGAGCGCCAGAAGGGCGCGTGCCCAGTCGATCGTCTCGGCGACACCCGGCAGCTTGAACAGGTCGGCCGTGCGCAGCCTCTGGACGAAGCGCGACGACCTGCTCGGCCAGCGCCTCGGCGAGCTCGGGGGCGCGCAGGCGGAGGATCTCCAGCTCGCGGGCGGCGTCCGGATAGCCGATCCAGTGATAGAGGCAGCGCCGCTTGAGCGCGTCGTGGATCTCGCGCGTGCGGTTGGAGGTGAGGACCACGATGGGCGGCGACGGTGCCCGGACCGTGCCCATCTCCGGGATGGTCACCTGGAAGTCGCTCAGGATCTCCAGGAGGAAGGCTTCGAACGGCTCGTCGGTGCGGTCGATCTCGTCGATCAGAAGGATCGGCGGCCCGGCAGGGTCCGGCTCCAGGGCGAGGAGGAGAGGGCGTTTGAGAAGAAAGCGCTCGTCGAAGATGTCGTGCGCGAGGCGCTCGCGACTTGTCGCGCCTGGTCGCCGCAGCTCCGCCAGGCGGATCTCCAGCATCTGGCGCGGGATAGTTCCACTCATAGAGCGCCGCCGCGGCGTCCAGCCCTTCGTAGCACTGGAGACGGATGAGCCGCCGGCCCAGGGTCTCGGCCAGGACCTTGGCGACCTCGGTCTTGCCGACGCCGGCCTCGCCTTCGAGGAGGAGCGGGCGGCCCGAGCTTGAGCGACAGGAAGACCGCGGTGGCGAGGCTCGCGTCGGCGACGTAGCGCCCCGACGCGAGCAGCCGGCGCGTGTCTCCTCGACGGTCCGCGGCAGCTCCAACGGCGGCAGGTCCAACTTACCGGCAGGCCTGCACGGCCCGCCGGGCCATGACCGTGACGAGATGCGCCCGGTACTCCGCGCTCGCCTCGCCGTCCGACCGGAGATCGCGCGGGCGACACCGCCCCGGGGCTGATGGCCTCGGGAGTGAAATTCGCGGCCAAGGCCGCCTCCCAGGCCGGAGACGCGGAATACTTGCGACACCGGCTCCGGTCACCGCGACGCGCACGCCGCCCGCGGTCTTCGCCACCATGACGCCGACCACCGCGTATTTCGAGGCGGGGCTGGCGAACTTGGCGTAGGCCGAGCGCTCCGGCACGGGGAAGTGCACGGCCGTAATGATCTCGTCCGCCCCCAGCGCCGACGAGAAGAGGCCCGTGAAGTAGTCGTCGGCCGCGATGCGGCGGCGGTCGGTTTCGATCGTCGCCCCCAGGGCCAGCACGGCCGCGGGATAGTCGGCGGCCGGGTCGGCATGGGCCGAGCGAGCCGCCGATCGTGCCGCGGTTGCGCACCTGCGTGTCGCCGATTCCGCCGGCCAGGGAGGCGAGCCCCGGAATGCGTTGTCTCACCACGGCGGACGAGGCCACCTCGTCGTGCGTGACCGAGGCGCCGATGACCAGCGGATCGCCGTCGCGGATCTCCTTGAGGCCGGAGATGGCGGCGAGCGACACCAGATCCGCCGGCTGCGCCAGATCGAGCTTCATCACGGGCAGGAGGCTCTGGCCGCCCGCGAGGAGCTTGGCGACGGCGCGGCCCTGGAGCAGGGCCACCGCGTCGGCCACGGACTGGGGACGATGGAATTCGAAACCTTTCATGCGACACCTCCCGCCGCCTGGATCGCCCGCCAGACCTTCTCCGGGGTCGCCGGCATGTCGATGTGAGTGACGCCGAGCGGCTCCAGGGCGTCGATCACGGCGTTGATCACCGCGGGCGGGACGCCGATGGCGCCGACCTCGCCCACCCCTTTGACGCCGACCGGATTGTGCGTGCACGCGGTCACGTGGTTGCCCACCTTGAAAAACGGCAGGTCCGCGGCGCGCGGCATGGAGTAGCTCATGTAGGAGCCGGAGAGGAGCTGCCCCTCGGCGTCGTAGACGCACTCTTCGAGCAGCGCCTGGCCGATCCCCTGCGCCAGGCCGCCATGCGCCTGGCCGTCCACGATCATGGGATTGATGATCACTCCCACGTCGTCCGCGATCGCCACGTCCGTCACCTCCACCACTCCCGTTTCCGGATCGACTTCCACCTCCACGAGATGGCAGCCGCCGGGGAAGGTGAAGTTCTTGGGATCGTAGAAAGCGGAGTCCTCGAGCCCCGGCTCCACCGTGTCGATGGGATAGTTGTGCGGCACGTAGGCCGTGAACGCGACCTCGCCGAAAGACTTCTCGCGGTCGGTGCCCACGACGCGGTATTTGCCGTCCGCGAACTCGACGTCCGCCACGCTCGCCTCCAGGAGATGAGCGGCGATCTTCTTCCCCTTGTCCACGATCTTGTCGATCGCCTTCACGATCGCCGAGCCGCCCACCGCCGCGGACCGCGAGCCGTAGGTGCCCATGCCGAACGGAATGCGATCGGTGTCGCCGTGGACGATCTCCACGTTGTCGAACGCCACGCCGAGCTTTTCCACCACGAGCTGGGCGAAGGTGGTCTCATGCCCCTGCCCGTGGCTGTGAGTGCCCGTGAACACCGTCACGCTGCCCGTGGGATGGACCCGCACCGTGGCCGCCTCGTACAGGCCGGCCCGCGCGCCCAGGGCGCCGACCAGGGCGGACGGCGCGATGCCGCAGGCCTCGATATAGGTGGAGATCCCGAAGCCGCGAAGCTTGCCGCGCGACTTCGACGCCGCCTTGCGCTCGGCGAGCTTCGGATAATCGATCGCTTCGCAGGGCCAGGTCGAGCGTCGCGGGGTAGTCGCCGATGTCGTACTGCAGGGCCACCGGCGTCTGGTACGGGAACTGGTCCGGTTGGATCAGGTTCTTGCGCCGGATCTCCACGCGATCGATTCCCAGCTCGCGCGCCGCCTTGTCCACCAGGCGCTCCAGCAGATAGGTGGCCTCGGGCCGGCCGGCGCCGCGGACGGCGTCCACGGGCACGGTGTTGGTGAACATCCGCCTTCACCTCGGCGTAGATGGCGGGGAGCACGTACGGCCCGGAAAGGAGCGTGGCGTGGAGATAGGTCGGCACGGCCGGCGCGAAAGTCGAGAGGTACGCGCCCAGGTTGGCGAGCGTGCGCACCCGCAGGCCCCGGAACCTGCCGTCGGCGTCCAGGGCCAGCTCGGCGTGGGACACGTGGTCCCGGCCATGGGCGTCCGAAAGAAACGCCTCGCTGCGCGAAGAGGTCCATTTCACGGGCTGCCCGACCCGCTTGGACGCCCAGAGCACCAGCAGCTCCTCGGCGTAATGAAAGATCTTCGATCCGAAGCCGCCGCCCACGTCCGGCGCCACCACCCGCAGCTTGTGCTCCGGCACCTTGAGGGTGAAGGCGCCCAGGAGCAGCCGCGTCAGGTGCGGGTTCTGCGACGTGGTGTAGAGCGTGTATTTGTCGTCGGCCGAGTCGTAGTCGCCATTGGCCGCGCGCGGCTCGATGGCGTTGGGGGCGATGCGGTTGTTGACCAGGTCGATCGACACCACATGTGCCGCACCGGCAAATTCGGCGTCCGTGGCCGCGGCATCCCCGATGTGCCAGTCGAAGCAGACGTTGCCGGGAGCCTCGTCCCACACCAGGGCGGCGCCGTCGGCCGCGGCGGTCTTGAGGTGCGCCACGGCGGGCAGCGGGTCGTAGTCCACCACCACGAGCTGGGCGGCGTCCTTGGCCTGCGCCTTGGTCTCGGCGATGACCAACGACCACGGGATCGCCGGCGTGCCGGACCTTGCCCAGCGCCAGGGCCGGGTGCGGCGGCTCCACCATCACCGAGCCGTCCTTGCTGGTGATCTGCCAGCCGCAGGGAACGCCGCCCAGGCCGTCCGCGGCCACGTCCTCGCCCGTCAAGACGGCCAGCACGCCCGGCGACGCGAGAGCCTGCGAGGCGTCGATGGAACGGATCGCGGCGTGGGCGTAAGGCGAACGGACGAACACGCCCCAGGTCTGCCCCGGCAGCACGATGTCATCGGTATAGCGCCCCTTGCCCAGGAGGAACCGGCGGTCTTCCCGGCGCAGAACGGAGGCGCCCATCCCCTGCCCGCCGACACCGCTCATTGCGCACCTCCCCGCATCGTCTCCGCCGCCGAGAGAACCGCCCGGACGATGTTGTGGTACCCCGTGCAGCGGCAGAGGTTCCCCTCCAGCCCGTGGCGGACGTCGTGCTCGGTCGGCTCGGGATTGCGCCGGACCAGCTCGGTGGCGGCCATCACCATGCCGGGAGTGCAGAAGCCGCACTGCAGGCCATGGCAGGCGTTGAACGCCGTCTGCATTGGATGCAGCGCACCGTTCGTCGCCAGCCCTTCGATCGTGGTCACCGCCCGGCCCTCGGCTTCCACCGCGAGCATGGTGCAGCTCTTGACCGCCTTGCCGTCCACCCACACCGTGCAGGCGCCGCACTGGCTGGTGTCGCACCCTACGTGAGTGCCGGTGAGCAGCAGATGCTCGCGGAGCAGCTCCACGAGCAGCGTCCGCGGCTCCGCCTCGACAACGTGACTCTTGTCATTGACTTTCAGCGAGATCGTGGCCATAAACCTCCCTCTCCCAGAGAGCTGCCCGCCGGCGCTGGATGTAGACTTTGGATCTTAAGCCTCGAACCCGGCAGGCGCAAGCGCCGGTTCCAGGCCCTGCGCAGGGTCGACTCAGGCCAGATCGTCGGCGGGCGGAGGGACTGTGGGATACGGCTCGATCGGCCCGGAGAGGGCTCCCATCGCGGCGATGAAGAGATGAGGAAAAGAAAGGGGGACCGTCTGGCAGAGGCGCAGGATCCTCCGGCGCAGCTCGACCGCCTGCTCTCCCGTTCCCGAGGCGAGCCGGTAAAGCTCCCGCCAGGCTTCCAGCTCCCCCCGGTCGAGGATCTGAGCCAGAACCTCGTCGCTCTCCAATACGAGACCGGTGCGGTTCCAGAGCGCCCTTGAGGTCGAGAGATCGAAACGGCTCATTCCTTCTCCTCTTTCCCAATCAGTAAAAGGTCCGCCAGCACGCGAGCCCACCAGCGCCCGCGGGCCGTAACGTGCTCCCAATCGTTCCACGGCGGCAGAAGGCCCCGATAGCTCTCGAGCTCGATCTCCGCCACATCGATCGGCTGGGCAGACCCCAGCCTTTCGACCACTTCCGCCAGCACCGAGGCCCCATTGGGCTGCGGATAAAATTCGTCCAGCTTCGACAGGGCCTCGCGAGCTCCGGCTTCCCCAAGGCGCTCGAGGAGCACCACGGCATCGAGGTAGTCGCGGGTCGTGAAACGGGTTGCCAGGAGCCAGGCTTTGACGCGCGCCATCTCCGCGAGCGTCGGCACCCGCAAACCGGCGATTTCCTCGACTTCCAGGGGCTCGACGCGGCGCAATTGACGGATGCCGGTGAGCACACCGTCCAATTGGCCCAGGATCAGAACCGGCCGCCGAACCCGAGCGGTCTGCCAACCCGCGGCGGCTTCCAGATCGGCCAGGACGTCGTCGAACCGCTCCCTGAGATCGGTCACGACGTGATCCCCGTCCAGACTGAAACGGTGGCCGGCATGAAGGGCCGCGGCGGTCCCGCCGACCAGCACGGAGCCCGGCACCAGGGCCTGGAGGTGGCGTTCCGCGGCCAGCAGGCTTTCCCAATCGGAATGGGTTTCTTCGGCCACGCCTCAAGGATAGCGCACGTTGACGCCGTCCCTGGCGGGGCTACCGTGCACACGGGCGAGCCGGCCGTCCGGGTAAAGGCTGCCTTAAACTCCCTCCGTGCCCTATCCCCTCCCCGCCATCCCCTACCTCCGCCTCGCCCTCACCCTCGAGGCCCAGGCCCCCGCCCACCTGCCGCCCTACAAAGGCTCCATGCTCCGCGGCGCCTTTGGCCATGCCCTGCGCCGCACGGTCTGCGCCATGGGTCCGGACCAACCCTGCGACACCTGCCGCCTGCGCCGGGCCTGCGTCTACACCCGCCTCTTCGAAACCTTCATCGAGGATCCGCCGCCCCCCCTCCTGCGCGGCCTCGACACCTCCCCGCGCCCCTACGTCTTCGAGCCCGGAGACGGCACCCGCGACTTCGCCCCCGGCGACCTTCTCCCCTTCGACCTCCTCCTTCTCGGCCAGGCCGCCGAGCTCCATGCCTACGCCCTCCTCGCCGTCGAGCGCATGGCCGCCGCCGGCCTCGGCGAGCGCCGCGCCCCCTTCACCCTCCACGAAGCCCGTGCCCTCCAGCCGGACGGCACCTGGCACACCCTATTCGAAGCCGGCCGAGCCCACCTTCCTCCAACCCTCCACACCTGCCTCCCGCCGGCCGGCGACCCCGCCACGGACCGGGCCACCCTCCACCTCCTCACCCCCCTGCGCGTGCAGACCCGCCAGCAGCTCGCCACCACCTTCGACTTCCGCACCTTCGCCTTCCACGCCCTCCGCCGAACCCTCGAAATCGCCCACTTCCACGTCCCCGGAGCCGCCATCGACTGGGACTTCCGCCCCTACCTCGACCTCACCGCCGCCGTCCGCGTCACCGCCGCCCCTCTGGACTGGTTCGACTGGGAACGCTACAGTAGCCGCCAGCGCACCCACATGACCCTCGGCGGCCTCGTGGGCACCGTAGACCTCGAAGGCGGCCTGGCTCCCTTTGGCCATCTCCTCTGCGCCGCCGAGATCCTCCACGTCGGTAAGGGAGCGACCTTCGGCCTCGGAAGAGTCCGTTTCGAGCCCCGCGATACACAAAACCTCCCGTCCAGAGTGTAGCCAAAGCACAGTCATACACATTCCTCCCAGGAAGCGTGTAAACAGCTCTCCGGCACGCTTGCTTCAGCCAGCCCAATACACTAAGATTTCACTTGGTTGTGTATTTCTGGATGCTGAAAGCATCTTTCGCCAATCGAAGGGCGCGCCATGGCCTTCCATTCATGCGAAGATCCCCTCCTTATACACACCCGCCGCAAGAATGCGTGTATAAAGGCCCGATTTTTACACCAAGAATTTTCTGAAAGCTGTAGAGCAACGCGCCAAAGCCGCTCCCGGAGACCCTGAAAACGATGCGAATCAACGTCGAAGTTGATGAAGAGCTCATGGCCAAGGCCCTGCGCCTCACGGGCCTGCCCACCTACCGCAAGGCCTTGCACGAGGCCCTCACCGCCCTCGTCCAGCTCTACGAAGAGGGAGAAGTCCGCGGCCTGCGCGGAAAGCTCCACCGCCAGCCCGACCTTCCCCGCGAGAGCGGCCGGCGCTGACCATGAAGATCCTCCCCGACTCCACCGTCTGGATCGACTACTTCGGCGGCACCGCCACGCCCCAAACCGACTTCCTCGACCGCGCCCTCGGCTGGCGCTACCTTGGCGTGGGCGACCTCATCCACGCCGAAGTCCTCGCCGGCTACCTCGACGAACGCGAGCGCGAGCTGCGCCGAAAACGCCCTCAACCGCTTGCGCCGCGTCAACATGGTCACCTTCGACCTCGCCCGCCTCGCCGCCCGCAACTCCCGCATCCTCCGCGCCAAAAGCCTCCCCGCCCCCAGCACCCTCGAAACCCTCATCGCCACCTTCGCCATCGAAAAAGGCTGGACCCTCCTCCACGACAGCCCCGGCTACGCGCCCTTCGTGGAGCATCTGGGATTGAAGGTGGTGGAGGTTGGGGAGTAGAATGGCGGACTGAAGGATTCTTTGAAAACTGACGGACCCCAAAACTGCCCTGATCTGTACTGTGGGATTGCGACTAATTCCGGCTGAGGGTGATCGTCGCCTTGGTTCCCCTCGGAACTGCCCTGATCTGTATTGTGGGATTGCGACCGAGATGTCCGGTGCGCGTCCACAAGATGGACCCGATTCCTCGGAACTGCCCTGATCTGTATTGTGGGATTGCGACGGGACAGCAGACGTCCAGGTAGTCCAATTGCGCTTTTCTCGGAACTGCCCTGATCTGTATTGTGGGATTGCGACATGAGACTCATGAGACGAATCTTCGCTGTCATCGCCCTCGGAACTGCCCTGATCTGTATTGTGGGATTGCGACAGGTCCGCGAGGGTCTCGCCCCCGCCCGGGCATAAATGCCCGGGCTAGTCAAAAAAAGCCCCCTGAAGGGGACTCCAGCAGTCGGGTTCACCCGGCTGTTTTCGCGTAGCCTGGGCATTTATGCCCGGGCGGGGCCGCGGCGAGAGATACCGGCACGCGCAATCGAACCAGGAACGAATTGAGGGGGGCCGCGCGAAGTACCCGACCATGCTGCTCGGAACTGCCCTGATCTGTATTGTGGGATTGCATTTAGGCCCGTAGGGCCGCAGGCATAAAGCCTGGGGTTTCAACCCCAGGACCCGGTCTCCCCCATCCCATAGAAAGCCCCGTAGGGGCGCAGGCAGATTTTCTGATACGAATCCTCGCAAGATTCTGCCTACGCCCCTACGGGGCTTCGGGAAATAATCAGGCTCCGTTCCCTGGGGTTGAAACCCCAGGCTCTATGCCTGCGGCCCTACGGGCCTTTATCTCGACCGCTTGCCACGCTGATCGTGTTTTCGTATGCTCTTGGTGCCGCCTAGACGCCGGAGCCCTGGACGATCTCCGCCAGAAGGTCGAGAAGCTCATCGATCCCCTGGAAGACAGCGTCCGCCTCTACCGCCTCTGCCTGGAATGCGACCGGCAGGTGGAGATCCAGGGAATGGGCACGATCACCGAAGATCCAGACGTGTACGTTCTTTGACAATTCAAGCACCATGCCAGACAAAAGTCATGCCAGCACCATTTCGCCAATTTGGCACACCGGTTGGAACTTTGAGGGAAACCTCAGAGGATCAACCACTTAGAGCCATTTGGACCGCTGGCAGGAGAGCCCCAACGTGGAAGAAAACAGCCGTCGCCACCGAGGTTGGAAAAACAGGCCCCTTAAACCCAGTCTTTGCAAGGGGTTGGAAAGGCCGCACTCGGAACTGCCCTGATCTGTATTGTGGGATTGCGACGAAACCGTCGCGGGTGTCCATCGAGCCGAAGCCCTGCTCCGCTCGGAACTGCCCTGATCTGTATTGTGGGATTGCGACCCACCGCCGCGCGGCGTGATGAACCCGTAACCCTTCGCCTCGGAACTGCCCTGATCTGTATTGTGGGATTGCGACAGCCAGTGCGCCCCGTCGAGGTAGGGGTTGATCAGGGCCGCTCGGAACTGCCCTGATCTGTATTGTGGGATTGCATTGAGGCCCGAAGGGCCGCAGGCATAAAGCCTGGGGTTTCAACCCCAGGTCCCGGCCTCCCCCATCCCAAAGAAAGCCCCGTAGGGGCGCAGGCAGATTTTTTTGATACGAATCCTCGCAAGATTCTGCCTACGCCCCTATGGGGCTTCGGGAAATAATCGGCTCCGGCCCCTGGGGTTGAAACCCCAGCCTTTATGCCTGCGGCCCTACGGGCCTTATCTCGACCGCTTGCCACGCTGATCGTGTTTTCGTATGCTCTTGGTGCCGCCTGGACGCCGGAGCCCTGGACGATCTCCGCCAGAAGGTCGAGAAGCTCATCGATCCCCTGGAAGACAGCGTCCGCCTCTACCGCCTCTGCCTGGAATGCGACCGGCAGGTGGAGATCCAGGGAATGGGCACGATCACCGAAGATCCCGGCGTGTACGTTCTTTGACAATTCAAGCGCCATGCCAGACAAAACTCATGCCAGCGCCATTTCGCCATTTTGGCACACCGGTTGAAACTGAGAGGGAAACCTCAGGGAATCAACCACTTACGTCGATTTGACCGCCGGCAGGAGAGCACCATCATGGAAGAAAACAACCGTCGCCGCCGAGGTTGGAAAAACAGGCCCCTCAACTCCAGCATCTGCAAGGGGTTGGAAAGGCCGCACTCGGAACTGCCCTGATCTGTATTGTGGGATTGCGACGCCCACAGCGCCTTACCGAGGCCTGAGATGGCTGCCGTCTCGGAACTGCCCTGATCTGTATTGTGGGATTGCGACTTTCTGTCACGGCTCAATCCTCCCCCGGCTGGCGGTTCGTCCTCGGAACTGCCCTGATCTGTATTGTGGGATTGCGACGCCAAGGCTCTCTGCTCCATAGCGGCGTTTCCGTCCTCGCTCGGAACTGCCCTGATCTGTATTGTGGGATTGCGACGAAGTTGGGATCCCACGTGCCCTGGCTGTGCTGGTACCTCGGAACTGCCCTGAGGGACAGGAGTACGGCCAGGGTGAATCGCTTCATGCTTCCTCGGAACTGCCCTGATCTGTATTGTGGGATTGCGACAGGTTTTCAAGGGAAAGCTTGTAGCATCGGGTCTATTTTCCCTCGGAACTGCCCTGATCTGTATTGTGGGATTGCGACAAGTCCCAAGCGCACCGACGCAGAAGATGACAGCGAGGCTCGGTACTGCCCTGATCTGTATTGTGGGATTGCACGGTAACGCCCCGCCCGGGTATAAAGGCCATGCCTTTAAACACATCTCGGGGTCTTCATGAGGGTGAGGAGGGGCGGCACGCTCTGCCCTTCGAAGAGACGTCCCGCCGTCCCCGTGGTGACCGAAGGGTTATCGTGGACGGTATGGGAACGTCTCTACGCAAACGGCGGTCGCAAACGGTAGGGTTTCGGGATGTCCAGAAAGCGCACCCCTTACGGCGTTTTGGGTGGCACAATCGGGACCGTAGAGACGTTCCCATACCGCCCACGATATCCCTTCAGATATCACGGGGACGGCGGGACGTCTCGCTCGGAGGGTACACCCCAAGGATTCAAGGCAACCCATTGGATCGCCCAGTCCAAACATCCAAAATCGAGATTTGTGGAATGACATGGCCGCCGTCCCCGGACCTCGAGAGGGCATCGTGGACAGGATGGGAGCGAGGGCCCGTCAAACTCAGAGGACCCGCTAAACATTCCTGGCCGGATGGGGTTCTACCCCGCTGACGAAATCGAATGACCCCTCGCGCGCTCCTTTTGCGCGTATAGGGTCAAGGAGATCTAAGGCGGTGCATCGAACTCCGGTGACACGCGAGACATGCCGAGATCTCCCGGCTCTCTTTCCGCCTTCGCGGGCGACAATCCCCCCTGTCGCCCGCGAAATGGAATTCCTCCCTCGGCCACTCCTTGATGGTAGAGTCGTTGAAACCGTAATCACTTTACGGGTGGGAGGGGAATGAAGCGCGAGACCTTCCAGGTAGAGTTGGTGACGCCATGCTTCTTGGGCGGTGCCTCCGGGCCCAAGAGGCGAGCCAGGGCCTGAGAGCCCTGTCCGCGAAACCATTTCCTCGCCAGAGGCACTCTACGCGTGAGCCTGTCGCAATCGCCACCTTCTGTTGTCGACGGGAAATACCGCCTGGAGGTGCATCTCGGCGCGGGCGCACTTGGGGTGGTCTATCGCGCGGTCCATCTCGGCCTGGAGAAGGCTTTCGCGATCAAGCTCTTACAGACGGCTGAGACGCCGACTCCCGAGGCTCTCGCGCGCTTTCGCAAAGAGGCGCTGGCGCTCGGGCGCCTTCAGCATCCCCATATCGTCCAGGTCACCGATTCCGGGATCGACGAGCCCGGCGGCTCTCCCTACCTTGTCATGGAGCTTCTCGACGGACAGCCCCTTTCCGAGATCTGCCGGAACGGTCCGCTGCCGCTCGCACACGCCCTGCCGCTCCTGGAGCAGATCGCTTCCGCCGTCGACGCCGCCCATGGCGCGGGCGTTCTTCACCGCGATCTCAAGCCTGGCAACGTGCTGGTCTGCGCGTCGGGAGCCAAGGTCCTGGATTTCGGCTTGGCGGAGCTGCTCACGGGATCGGGCGAGTCCGGGGTCCTTCCCGAGAGCCTTCACGGGACACCGCTGTACGCGGCCCCGGAGCTGATCCGGCACGGCGAGGCCAGCCAGGCCTCGGACGTCTACTCGTTTGGCGTGCTCGCCTACGAGCTTCTCGGCGGGAAGCCCCCCTTTCAAGGGACCATGGCGGAAGTCCTGAACGGCCACCTGCACGAGGAGCCACCTCCCCTACCGCTCGCTTCGGAGATCTGGCAGGCCCTGGCGGAACCTCTGCGGAAAGACCCGGCCCTGCGCCCAGGCACCGCCGGCGAGGCCGTCCGCCGGCTCCGGGAAGGCATCGCCCAAGCCGAGCAGGCACGCTGGAAATCCATTGAAATCCCGCGCCGGCTTCGCTTGGCGGCCCTCCTCGCCGTGGCCCTTCTCGCCCTGGGCTTCTTTCTTCCCTGGCCCTCCCGCCCCGTGCTCGATCGGTGGATCGGCGACCTGCGCGTCAGCACCTCGCCCGTGCGAGCCCCCAATCCGCGCATCCTCCTGGTCACCCTGGACGAAGCGAGCCTCGACAGCAGCCCGCTCTCCCTGGCCGACCGGGCGGACGAGATCGGCGGCACCCTCTCCCGAATCCTCGACGCCGGAGCGCGCGGCGTGGCCATCGATTTGCTGCCGCACGTGAAGTGGAGCGCATCGAAAGGTTTTTCCCACCTGCTTCTGCGGCATTCTGAAAAGCTGACGCTCGCTCTCTTCTCCGCTCCCAATGGCAAACTGATCGGGCCGGAATGCATGGACCACCTGACCGCGGTGGCCTTGGGCCCCCAACGCGCTTCGCAAGTCTTCGGCTTCGTCAACCTGGACGAGGACCGGGACAACGCCATCCGCCGGGGCCGGCTCTGGTTTCATGACCGTTCGGGGAACGAACGCCCCTCCTGGGCCGCCCGGGCCGCGCGAGGGCTTCACCCGAAGCCCATCCACGAGCCCCGATCGTTCTGGATTGACACCCGCATCGACTGGCCGCATTACGCCAGGATCTCCTGGCACCAGGTTCCCACAGCCCTCGAACGGAGCCCCGGACTGTTCCGCGATCAGATCGTCCTCGTAGGAGGAGAATTCATAGGCTCCGGGGACAACTATCCACGAGTTCCTCACAGCTCCGGGAGGAACACGGAGGTGTCCGGCCTCACGCTTCAAGCCCTGATGGTGGATACGATCGGCTCAGGCTTGCCAATTCGCGAGCCCGAAAAGCTGCCCGTCCTCCTCGCCACCGTCCTGGCAACCGCCCTCGCCATGGCCGGCATCCTCTGCTCCCGCCGCACCGGTCCCGCCGTGGCCTGGACCGTGGCTGGGGCCGTCCTCTACATGGCGATCACATTTCCAGTCTTCTGGTGGGCCGGCGGAATGCTCCCGGTCACGGCGCCCCTGCTCCTCGTCCTCACCGGCGTTCTCGCCGCGCTCGTTCTCAACCGGAACTTATCCGCGCCTCCGGAGGTCTCTTCATCATGATCATCCTGCGCATCCTGGGCTTCAGCCTTCTCGTCACCGTCCCCTTGCAGGCCGCCCCTCCCCAACCCGTCGCCATCGTCTACGTGCTCACGGGGAAGGCTTTCGGCGCGGCCCACCAACCGGTGCGGCTCTTCGACCGCCTCCCCGCGGGTGCAGCCCTGGAGGTGGGGCCGGGCTCGCAATTGACCCTGGGCTTCACGAATGGGCTTCGCTATGAGCTGAGCGAGGGCTCCCGGGTGACGCTCGGGTCCAAGGATTTCACGGCTCGTTCCGGCCCGGTGCGCTCCCTTCCGCGGGTTCCTCCTCTCCCCCGCCTTTCGGCGATCGCAAAGGAGGACCGGCCTGGACCGAAAGCGGGGGCCGTGCGCATTCGCTCAGAGATCATTACAGGTCTTCAGCCGGATCGAGGGACGGTCAGCTTGTCTTCAGCGGTTCGATTACGCTTCGATCCGGTGCCTGCGACAGCCGAGTACCGCGTCAGGATTATTGGCCCGGCGGGTGAGACCCTTTTTCAAAAGGACACCGGGAGCACCGAGGTCAGCGTGTCGTCCGACGCCATCTCGCCTGGAAAGACCTATCACTGGACGGTTGAGACCCTTGGCCGGCCAGGCGCCGTCGCCCGTGGAGAAGCAACCTTGCGAATCCTGGAAGCCGACCAGGCTCGAGCCCGTGAAGAGTTGCAGAGGTGGATCCAGGGCTCCGGAGTTGCGGACGATCTCAAGCTTCTGGAGGGCGTGGACCGGGCTCTGGGTCTCCAGGTGGAACCTGAGGCTGTCGAGGACGTACGATGCCCACTCTCCGAACCAGGGTTGGTGATTGAGACGGTGGCCCCGGAGTCCGCGGCTTTTCGTGCCGGCTTGATGCCGGGCGACCGACTTTTTTCCTGGTGCAGGACCGCTGGCGGAGGAGGGGATTGCGCCACGCGAGGAAATCTCCACACCCCGTTCGACTGGCTGGATCTCCAGATGGAGGACGTGCAGCAGGGTGGAGTCGTCGTCGAAGGGACCCGAGGTGCGGAGAGCCTCCGCTGGAGCCTGTTGCCCACGCTTCAAGGCCTCACGGTGGCGCCGCTCTTCCTCGGCGAGCTTGCTGAAGCCTACCAGTCCTCCTTGCAGGCTGGTGATCCCGCGCCCGCCGGAGAAGGGCTCGAGCGTACCGCGGAATGGGCTGATGGAAACCATTGTGATTACGAGGCACTGTGGCTCCGCACCCGCGCAGCCCAACTCCAGGCCAAGGCCCGGCAGTGGCCCGCGGTGGACGCGGTATACCGGAAGGCCTTGGCACAAGCTCAACCGTCCCGACTGGAAGCTCACCTTCGGATGGGCTGGTCGGAGACGCTCATGCTGCGCGGTGATCTTCCCCAGGCGCGCCAGCAGCTCGAAAGAGCCCTCTGGCTGGAAGAGAAACATCATCCGGAAAGCCTGGGCGTCCCGACGGTGCTCGCCCGGCTCGGTAACGTCATCGAAAGACAAGACGACCTGGAAGAAGCCGACCGTCTGTACCGGCGGTCCTACGATCTGGCTTTCCGTCTTGCCCCGGGCAGCGGTTCCGAAGCGGCAGCGCTCAACAACCTTGCGGTGATCGCCGGCAGGCGCGGGAATCTTGCCCAGGCCGAGTCTTATGCCGCCCGCGCCGTTGAAATACGGGAAAAGCTCACCCCAGCGGGCGAAGCGATCATCCCAAGCCTTTTGAGCTACGGCAACGTCGTCTACGCCCGCGGCGACTTCGCGCGCGCCGAGACCGCCTTCCTGCGCGCCAAGAAGATCCTCGAAAAAGTCCAGCCTGAGAGCATGCCGCTGGCCAAGACTCTTCACAATCTCGGAGAGCTCGCCTACCAGCGCGGTGATCACGACGGAGCCGAGAACCTCTTCCGGCGGGAGATCGCGCTGTTCGAAAAAGTTGATCCAAGCGGCAACCTGATGCTGGATAGCCTGGCCGGCCTCGGCGAGGTCGCGCTGCGGCGGCACCAGGTGGACAAGGCCGAGGAATCCTGGCAACGCGCTCTGGCCATCAGTGAAAGACTCGGCCCGGAAGGACCGAAAACCGCCTGGTGCCTTCGCGGACTGTCCGCAGCGGCACGGCTGAAAGGGCAACCCGCCGAAGCCGAAAAGCTTCTGCGGCGCGCCCTGGCGATCTGGCAGAAGATCAACCCGGAAGCCGTCGACGCCGCGACCCTTCATCTGGCTCTCGGCGTCCTTCTCCTGGAGCAGGATGATCCCAAGACTGCCGAAACCCACCTTCGCACCGCGATCCAGATTCAAGAGAAGAACCATTCTCCGCTTCCCGAGGGCTACCATGCCCTCGCTCGGCTGCAGGCACGGAATGGCCGGACCAAGGAAGCTGCCGCGACGTATCTGGTAGCCGCCAATGCCCTGGAAGCCCAGCGGACTCGCCTGGGTGGTGCCCAGGAGTCTCAATGGCTCTATGGCTCCTCGCTCGGTGATCTCTACTTTGAAGCCGCGGGGAACTCCATCGCGCTCGCCCGGCCACAGGAAGCCTGGAAGCTCATCGAAAGAGGACGTGCTCAAGGTTTCCAGGAATTGTTGGCACAGAGGGACCTGCGCTTTCCCAAGGAGGTTCCAACGGACCTCTATGCCGAGCGACACCGGCTGGCTGCCGAATATGACCGGGCACAGAAGGCCCTTGCGGACTGGGAACCCGAACAGGGCTCGGAGAAACTGGAAGCTCTCCAGGGTCGCTTGCGGGACCTGAGGCTTGAACAGGCAAAAGTACAAGAGAGGATCCAGCGTTCCTCGCCGCGCCTTGGGTCCGCCTTGGCGAACCCCACCCCCATTGACCTGGCCACGGTCCGCTCCACTCTCGATCCCGGAACCGTGCTCCTCACCTATGCCGTTGGAGAATCGCGCAGCTTTCTTTTCGTCATCCAGGCGGAGGGTACACCCGGCCCGGGGCTCTTCTTTTATCCAATCCCAGTTGGCAGAGAAGGCTTGGCAAAAGAAGTCGAAGCCTTCCGCAACCTGCTGGCGCAGCCGGACACCCTCCTTCCGGCCTTGAAGCAACGCGCCCGGGACCTTTATGACCTCCTGGTGCGTCCAGCCAGGCCGGTGATCGCAAAGGCTGACCGTTGGGTCATCTCTCCGGATGGGCCGCTGCATTCTCTCCCTTTCGCGGCGCTCGTCTCCGGAAACCATTATCTTGTGGAGTCAAAGCCGATTCACCTCATAGCGTCCGTCGCCGTCTACAAAGAGCTCAAGGAGAAACGCCCGAAACCTTCGACGGCGACCGTGGCGTTGCTCGCGGTGGGCGACCCCCGCTATCCGAATGGGCTCGAGAAGCAGGATGAGACGTCCGGAGACCCGCAGGTGCAGACGGCCCTTCGCCGAGGCCTCCGGCTGGGCCCTCTTCCAGACACTCGCAGGGAAGTGCAGGCGATCTCCAGCCTCTTCCCCGGGACGCAGATCCTTCTCGGCCCCGACGCCACTGAAGAGGCGATCAAGTCCCTGGCACCGCAGGCCCGGCGGCTCCACTTCGCCTGCCATGGCCTGCTCGATGAACGCTTCCCTCTCAACTCCGCCCTGGCCCTCTCCATCCCTCAAAAGCCCGAAGAGGGGCGAGACAACGGCCTGCTACAAGCCTGGGAAATCTTCGAAGAGCTGCGGCTGGACGCGGATCTGGTTACCCTCTCGGCCTGCGATTCAGGGCTCGGCAAGGAGATCGGAGGCGAGGGACTGGTCGGCTTGGCTCGCGCCTTCCATTTCGCCGGCGCGCGCTCGGTGCTCGCCTCCTTGTGGAGCGTCTCCGACGCCTCCACCGCTGATCTCATGAAGCGCTTCTACGGCTATCTTCGCGCCGGCAAGCCGAAGGATGAAGCCCTGCGGGCGGCGCAGGTCGATCAGATCCGGGGGAAGTCTGGATCGTCCCACCCCTTCTACTGGGCGGCGTTCCAGATTACCGGCGACTGGCGGTAAGAGCGTTCCAATTCTGGAACGTTCCCCCCCTGCCGGTGTTCCAGAACTGAGCCCTCGAAGAGCCTTCGTGAGCGCGATCTCTCGGCTTTTCAACGACTTGTGAGCACCGTGGTGCCAGGCCCTGAAATTGCCCCATGCAGCGGCAGGGTGGAATCCGCTACCCCGCGACAGGGAGGTATTTCATGGCCCGAAAGGACTTCGTTTTCTGGATTACGCTCGCTCTGCTATTGGCTCTGCCGCAGCTTGCCATGGCACAGTATTGGGAGGTCCGCGACACCGGTTCCTCCCCTCCGAACCAGGTCGTCTTCCCGAGCAGCACGGTTTCCATGTTCGAAGACATCGCCTATCCCACCGTTGCCCAGCGTGTCTACACCATCAGAAATATCAGCACCTTTCCGCTGGATATCGGCCCCTGCTCGATCCTCGGCGATCAGAGCTTCGTCATCAGCGCCTATCCATATTATCCGTTTCCGGCGAGTCCTACCGTCCCGGCCGGCTTTTCGACCTCGATGGCCGTCCAGCATCTCGCGTACACGCCAGGCACGCAGACAGCAACCGTTCAATGTTCCTCAAGCATTGGAATTATTACCTTTCGGGTCAGCGGCAGGGTCCTCGATGCCAATCCCTACATCATCCTCGAGACACCGATAGGGAAAAACATTAAAAAGAACAGCACCTTCGATTTCGGCTCGGCCCAGGCCGGCACTCCGATCGACAAGGATTTACGTATCGTCAATTTGGGCAACCAGGCATTGACGGTCAGCCTGTCGCTCACGGGGGCCGCCTACTCGGTGGTTACGCCGCCGCCGTCGAGCATCGCCAGAGGCGGACAGGGGACGTTCCGCCTGCGCCTCCTCTCCGCGTCATCCGGCACTTTCACGGGACAACTGCGGATCGACAACAACGATCCGAACGACAACCCGTATACGGTCAATCTCACCGGTTCCGTATCACCCGTACCGATACCGCAGATCAAAGTCACCGACAACGGCAACGGCGGCGCCGTGGTCGTGAAAGGCTCGTCCATCAACCTCGGCAGCACTACGCCCAATAGCCCGCGCGACCGGACTTTCACCATCACCAACACCGGCACCTCGACGCTCACGATCGGCAACAACACGAATTTCGTGTCCGGCCTCGGATTCTCGATGATCGGGAGCTCGCCTCCGAGCTCGCTCGGTTCGGGAAGCAGCGCGACTTTCACCGTCCGTTTCCAGGCGGCGGCGCTCGGGAGCTACCAGGGCACGATCTCGTTTTTGAGCAACGATCCCGACGACAACCCGTTCTCCTTCAACCTGCAGGCCACGGTGGGGCCGGCTCCGACGCCGCGCATCCGCGTCGTGGCCGAGAGCGCGGGCGGGCAGACCCTCGTGCCGGGGAGCACCACGATCTCCTTCGGCAGCATACCGCCGAACACCTTGGTGGATCACATCTTCAGGATCTACAACGACGGCACGGGCACCTTGACGCTGAATTCGTCGATTTCGGGCACCGGCTTCACGTTCTCCAATCCTCCGCCCTCGTCCATCTTGGCCGGAAACAACGCTACGTTCTCCATCCGCTTCCAGGCCAGCGCCGCCGGAAGCTACAGCGGCTCCGCCTCGCTTTTCCACAACGACCCGACGGTGGCCAATCCATTCAGCTTCGGCCTGCAGGCTACTGTCATCCCGCCGCTGCCGGTGGTCACGCTCACCGCCTCGGAGCCCGAGGCTTCGGAGACGGCGCCGAACGGCGGATCCTTCACACTTACCCGCACCGGCAGCACGGCGTCGGCCCTCACCGTGAGCCTGAGCCGCTCCGGCACGGCGATCGATGGCACGGACTTCACGTCGATCGCCACGAGCCAGACCTTCGCCGTGGGACAGAGCTCTTTGAATCTCGCGGTCAACCCGGTCGACGATACGGCGATCGAGGACGTGGAGACCGTGAATCTGAGCCTCTCTCCGGGCGCGGGATACATCCTCGGCTCTCCGTCGAGTGGAACGGTATCGATCACCAACAATGACTTCACCCCCTGCGCCACCAACGCGACCCGCCTCTGTCTGCAAGGCGGCCGCTTCGAGGCGAATCTCACCGGCACCGTCAACGGTACGAATTACACCGGCCAGACGCTGGTTCTGGGCGATAATTCCGGCGCTTTCTGGCTTTTCTCGCCGGACAACGTCGAGGTCGCGATCAAGGTGCTGGACGGCTCGCCCGTGAATGGCAGGTTCTGGACCTTCCACGGCGCGGCCACAGACGTGGCCTACACACTGACGGTCAAGGACCGCGCCAACGCGAGCCAGGTGCGGACCTACAACAAGGCCGCCGGTACCTTCTGCGGCGGTGCCGATACCAGCTCCTTCCTCAAGTCGGATACCCGGCGGCCGGAACCGGCTGCACAGCCCGGCCTCGCCACAAAGGAGATCTACGTCGAGTCCTTCACCTGTGCGCCGAACGCGACTACCACGTGCCTGCTGGGCAGCCGTTTCCAGGTGCGCGTCAAGCGGGGAACGGCCTACCAACAGGTGGTCCCGGTGACCAGCCAGACGAGCTTCTTCTGGTTCTTCTCGCCCGACAATACGGAGATCTTCGTCAAGGTGCTGGACGGGACCCCCTTGAACGGCAAGTACTGGGTGTTCTTTGGCTCGATGACGGACCAGGCCTACAACATCGAAGTCACCGACACGGTGACCGGCCTCCTCAAGAGCTACGCCAGTCCGGGGCCTGTCTGCGGCGGCGCTGATACCTCGGCGTTCTGAGCGGTTCCGCAGGGGGAAACATCCCGGAAATCTATCGAAAGGAAAACTTTCCTGCTGGTGGAGGCCGCCCCCGGGGCGGCCTCCATCGCCGACACCGGTGCCTTCTAATCAGGATCGCCACCCCCGCCCCCAATCCCCAACCCCTTCATATACCGGTGAAAGGTCGTCTTGGTGAGCCCCAGGCTCTCCCGGGCGGCCTTCACGTTTCCGCCGTGCTGCTCCAGGCGCGACAGGATCAATTCGCGCTCGAAATCCCGGACGGCCTCTTCCAGCGAAACGCCCTCCGCGAGGAGCGGCCCGGCCTTGGGGTTGGGCGCTCCGCGCAGCACCTCGGGGAGGCAGCGCTCGATCAATTCGCGATCGATCCATGCTCCGGGTTGGGCGTGGATCACGAAGAGCGAGCAGGCGCGGGCCAGGTCCCGCACGTTGCCCGGCCAGGGGTGGGAGACCAGGGAGCGGAAGGCTTCGCGGGTGAAGCCCAGGGTGGGCTTGCGGTGCTTGCGTTCGTGATGGCGGCGGAAATGCTCCAGGAGCGGCGGGATGTCCCAGGGACGCTCGCGCAGGGGGAGGAGATGGAGCGCCAGGGTCCGGAACCGATCGTAGAAGTCCGCTCGCAGGGCGCCGTCGCGCACCGCCTGATCCATGTCCCGGTTGGTCGCGAGCACCACCGCCACGTCCACCTTGATCTCACGGGTCTGCCCGACCGGCGTCACCACGTGGCTTTCCAGGACGCGCAGCAGGTGAGCCTGGGCCCGCGATGACAGCTCGGCGACTTCGTCGAGGAAGAGGACGCCGCCATCGGCGGCGCGAAAAAAGCCCGGCTCGTCCATCAAGGCGCCGGTGAAGGAGCCTCTCTTGTGGCCGAAGAAGCGGGCGGCCGCGAGCTCGTCCGTGATCTCGGCGCAGTTGACCACGACCAGGGGACGCCGGGCGCGCGTGCTGTAGGCGTGGAGGTAGCGGGCGATGAGATCCTTGCCCGTGCCGCGCTCGCCGAGGATGAGGATGGGCTCGGGGTTCTCCACCTCCAGGGCCGGGATGAAGGTCTCGTGCAGAGACCGCCGCAGGGCCTGTGTGTGCGAGGAGTCCCCTAGGATTTCGGGTGCATTTTCCGCCTTGCGCAGCTCCCCCAGCTCGCGTTCCTGGACGGCGTGGCGAAACGAGAGGCCGAACAGCCGGCCCACCGCCGAGGCGTAGCCTTCGAGCCAGGCGCGGTCCCCTTCTCCATAGGCCTCCAGCAGGCCGCTGTTCTGGAGGTAGACCACGGCGAGGACGGCGGCGCGGACGGGATCGAAGATCGGAGCGCAGAGCACGCTGTGCTGGCCGTCCGCGAGCGACGGGGTGTGCGACGGGTCGGCCCGCAGCCGGGGGTCCTCGATCAGCTCGGGCCGGCCGCTGGCCACGACCTGCTGGATCACGGAGGGGCTCACGCCGCGCACCGACTCCCCCCGTTCGCAGGCCGCGATCTGCTCCCGGGTGAGCTGGCCCAGGGTGTGGACGGCGCGCAGGCGGAGCGGCTCCGCCTGCTCGACCACCAGCAGCAGCGCCTTCTGCGCGCCGAAGCCCCGCGCCGCGGCCTCGAAGGAAGCGCTCAAAGCCGCGTCCTCGCCGCCGTCCCCCAGCACGGCCAGCAGCTCGTTCATGGAGCCCAGAAGCTGGGAGTAATCGCGGCCCGGAGGCGGAGAGGCGGGAGCAGGCATTCCCTCAAGCGTATCAGGAGAGGATTTCTAGTGTGCCTGGCCGCACCCCCGCCCGGGCATAAATGCCCGCGCTAGGCAAAAACAGCCGGGTAAACCCGACTGCTGGAGTCCCCTTCAGGGGCTCTGTTCGACTAGCACGGGCATTTATGCACCCATCTTCCCCTCTCCCCCTTTTTTCGGCACCGGCGCGTGCCGAGAGGTGAGCTGCCGAGCGCCTCCTTTCTGTGGCGCGCAATTCATGGTATCCAGCACATGCTTACGTAGGGACTGGCTCAATGTCGAAGACAGTGGGCTCACCCGGCCGATCCGTAGTGCTTCGACGGTCTGGCCTCTTCTGGCAACGACCGGTTTTTGACAAGGAGACGTAAATGAGAAACAGAAGTGTCGTCCTGCTCGCACTGTCGCTCCTGCTCGGCCTTTCCCCGCTGGCTGCCGCGGACTCCATGATCCAGCGTGGTTTCGACGTATTCACCACGGTGGGAGACGGAAAAACCTACTACGACTTCTCTCAGAATCCCATTCCCCCGGGCTTCTTCTGCGAGCGCTCGAAAGCCTTCACCGGCAAGGTGGCGTTCAAGGGCCTGCCTCTCTCGGTCCAGGGAGATCTTCGGGGAGCCGACACGATTATCGAACGGCTCGACAATGCGGCCTTCAGTGACGAGGGCATCGCCATGACCCGCCTCCAGTTCAAGGCTCTGTCGCTGGTGAGCGCCTCCCCGATCAAAACCGCCTGTGGCGGATTTCACGTTTATGTCTCCCTCGCCGGCCATCAGCGGGTGACGACGATGAGCATCCTCCGTACCCAAGAGGCCGGTGGAAACTTCACAGCTCCCCTTGCGGTCGACGTGAGGATGACCTTCATCCCGGTCAATCCTGGGCGGGCGAAGAGTGCGAAGCCGCTGGAGATCCAGGCGGATTTCACCTTTCCGACCCAGCCCCTGCCGTGGAGCTACCGGCCGTCCGTCAAGTCCAGGATCGGCGCCGCGATCGTGGATACGAATGGGGACCTGATTCCTGACGCGCCGGTCTCGGGAACCTCGAACTTCGCGGCCGGCCTGCCGCCGGAACGGGCCGTAGCCAAGGGATGGGGGGGCTGCCCACAATGCGCCGTGATCACCTGCCATGCGACCGGCACCGAAGAGGAGCACTGCTATATGGAGCCGCCTCCCACGGGCTGCCCCGACGTCATGAGCTGCGCCGACATGTAGTTGAGCCCTGTGGGTATCCGCTCGACCCCACCCCAACCCCTCTCCTCAAGGAGAGGGGCTTTGATCTAATCCAGCTGGGGGGAGACCGAACGAAGCCGGTTCCGCCAGGGCTCGGATTCGGGGGCGAAGCCTCGGCGACGCGCAGAGCCAGCTTCGCAAGCTCCGCCGCCCGGTCTGCGCGGTGGGCCGCGGCCTGCACGCTCTCCGCGCACAGCCGCTCAGCGACAGCCCATGTCCAATACTTCGGCTCAGCCTCCACGGTGGCGCGGGGCCTCTTGAAAGGGTCGTCAACCAGATCGAGGGGATCCGCTGGCAACTCCTCGGGGTCGCGCTCAGCCTGCCCGAGCCGATGGAGGAAAGGGTGCGTTGTTGCAACGACCCCGGCGGGAGGCCGCGCGAGCCCGTGGCCGGCGACGGCCTCACTCCAGCACGAAAATGTCTTTGCGCCGGCACATCTCCTTGAGCACCTTGGGCCACACGGTCACGCTCACCTCGCCCAAGTGGGCTTTCTTGAGGAGCAGCATGGTGGTGCGGGACTGGCCGATGCCGCCGCCGATGGAGAGCGGGATCTCGCCGTTCATCACCGCCTGGTGATAGGGAAGCTTCAGAAAGTCCATCTGGCCGGTCAGCTCGAGCTGCTGGACCAGGGTTTCCTTGGTCACCCGGATGCCCATGGAGGAAAGCTCGTGCCGCCGCTGGGTGACCGGGTTCCAGACCAGGATGTCGCCGTTCAGGCCGTGCATCCGGCGCCCCTCCGGCGTGGCGGTCTCGGTGACCCAGTCGTCATAGTCCGCCGCCCGCATCTCGTGGGGATAGCCGTCGGCCAGGGTCCAGCCGATGCCGACGATGAAGACCGCCGGGTATTTCTGGAGGACGGCGGTCTCGCGGGCCTTCCTCGGGAGGTCCGGATACATGTCCAGGATCTCCTCGGCGTGGAGGAAGACGAGCTCGTCCGGCAGGTCGGGGTAGCGGCCACCCTTGAGCTGGGGGAATTCGCCCTGGATGAAGGTCTCGGCGCCCTTCAAGACCTTCCAGATGCCGCGCACGGTGGCCTTGAGGAAGTCCAGGTTGCGGTGGGCGGCCGTGATCCTCTTCTCCCAGTCCCACTGGTCCACGTAGGCGCTGTGGTCATGGTCGAGGAAGTAGTCCTTGCGTACGGCGCGCATGTCGGTGACCAAGCCCTCCCCCACGTCCATGCCGAACTGCTTCAGGGCCACTCTCTTCCACTTGGTGGCGGCCTGCACGACCTGGGCGTCGATGGGATGCTGATCGTGGTCGTTGGCAATGTGGAACCCCACGGGCGTGCGCGAGCCGTCGCGGTCCAGGTAATCGTTGACGCCGCTCTCGACGTCCACGATCAGGGGCACTTCGACGCGGATCAGGTTCAGCTCCTTGCAGAGGTTGTCCTCGATGAAGCGCTTGAGGGCGGTGAGGGCGACCTGCGTCTCTTTGGGAGTGAGCAGCGAGGCGTAGCCCGTGGGGAGGATCTTCTCGACGTCCGGATAGTTGCCAATGCCGGGGCCGGCCAGGTCGGCCTTCTTGCCGCTGACGGTATCCATCATCGTGGCCATGGGAGTGTCCCTCCAGGGACTCCAGGGAAGGCGCGACACGAATGGCGCGGCTGGAGCCACCCTCAATGTAGCAAGGGGCGTGCGGCGGGACACCGCCCGGAAGGGGTGGCTCTAACCGTCCCGCCAGACGGGCCGCGTCAAGCAGGTCGGCCCGCCCTCGGCCTTGAGGGAGATCTCCCGCCCCCGGTAGGTCGCCACCTCGCAGCCCGCCTCCTCCAGGCGGCGGCGGGTCACCGGATTGCCCTCCAGCATGAGGAGCTTGCGCGGCGCGAGGGCCAGGACGTTGGGACCCTGGGTGGGAAATTCCTCTTCCGGCACCTCGATCAGCCGAATCCCCCGGTCGCGCAGCAAGTTCCAGAAGGGGACGGCCAGAAGCTGGGGATAGACCACGGCCAGGTCGTCGTCCACCATGCTGATCAGCGAGAGCAGGTGGAGGCAGGCCTCGGGACCGCCGAAATAGGGGAGCTCGACGGGGAGAACCTCGACGCCCAGAGGACCCAGGATCTCCCGGAGCTGGCGGAGCCCCTCGGCGTTGGTGCGGAAACCCTGGCCGGCAGCCAGAGTGTGGCGGTCGATCCACAGGAGGTCTCCGCCTTCCGCGGTGGCCGTGCCCTCGAGGGCACCGAGAATGGGGACGCCCACCTCCTCGAGGCGGCGGGCCAGGGCCTCTTCCTCGCCCCGGCGCAAGGCCTTGCCCATGCGCAGGAGGACGGTGCCGCGCTCGGTGATGAGGACGGGATCGAAGACGAAGAGGGCGTCCGCCCGGTCCGGCTGAGGCGCGGAGTGCTCGATCACCTCGAGGCCCTCGGGGCTGGCTGCCCGCAGCACGCCCACGAGAGCGTCGTGCTCGCGCCGGGCTTCTTCGAGGTCGGGGCGGGAGGTGTAGTGCCAGCGGGCCGGATCGGCGGATCCGAAGGTCTCGTCCGGACGGCGGACGAGGACGCGGCGCAGGGGCGCGACCATGGATTGGCAGCCGTAAGGGGTCATAGGGTGGGAAGCATAGCGCTGGAGACTCCTTACCGCCCAAACGTCTCCCGCCACCCCTCGCTCTCCCGCACCAACTCCAGCGCCCGTTCCAGCAGCGCCTGGTTCTCCGGCTGTACCAGCCACGTGCTCCGGCCCGAGGGGTGCGGCAGCGGGATCACCTCGAAAGTCACCTCTCCCTGGGCCTCTCCGCGAGAAACCGGGAAGCTCCGCCCCACCCGCTCCTGCAAGGGCGCGGTCTCCGGAAGGAGCTTCTTGATGGCGAGCTGGCCCACCGCCAGCACCGTGGCGGGCCGGATCAGCCGGATCTCCTCTTCCAGGTAGGGGGCACAGTTGGCGATCTCCTGCGGGCTCGGCACCCGGTCGCCCCCTTGCGGAGCCCGGCCGGGAAAGCAGCGGATCACCGCGCACATCCAGACTCTCTTCCGGAATTCCTCCTCGGGGACTCCCAGCCGGTTGAACCAGGTGAAGAGGCGCGAGCCCGCCGTGTAGGCGAAGGGGCGCTGGAGAACCACCTCCTTCGGTCCCGGCGCCTGCCCCACCAGCATCACGCGCGGCCAGACCTCGAGCCGCGCGGCCACCGGCGGCGGCTCCACGGCGGGGCAGATCCGGCACCCCCGCACCTGGGCGAGGTGCCGGTCCAGCGCCTGCCAGTCCGGGGGCGTCAAATCCGCCACGGGCGCTCGGCCAGGGAATCCATGAAGGCGTCCACCACGCGGGGATCGAACTGCCGCCCCCGCTCCCGGCGAAGCACCGCGGAGGCTTCGTCGGACGGCAGGGCCGGGCGGTACGGCCGGGTCGTGGTCATGGCGTCGAAGGCGTCCACCACGGCGATGATGCGCGCCCCCAGGGGGATCTCCTCCCCGGCCAGGCCTCTCGGGTAGCCGGGGTGCTGGCCGTCGAGGTCGCCGTCGTAGCGCTCCTGGTGGTGGAGCACCAAGGGGGCCGCACCGCTCAGCAGCTCGAGCTTCTCCAGCATCCGCGCGCCGATTTCGGGATGGCGGCGCATCAGCTCCGTCTCCAGCTCGTCGAGCGGCCCCTCCTTGCTCAGCACGGACTCCGGCACGCCGAGCTTGCCCACGTCGTGCAGCAGGCTCGCGTAGTGGAGAGTCTCGAGCTCGCGCCCGCGCAGGCCGAGCTTCTCCCCCACCGCCACCGCGTAGTCGCCCACCCGCCGGAGATGGCCGCCGGTATAGGCGTCCTTGGCCTCGACCGCCTGCATCAGCGCGTCCGAAATGCGCACGAGATCCCGGCGCAGCAGCCGGTTCGACTCGATGAGCGCCTCGCGGAGCCGCACCTCGCGGTCGCGCGACCAGCCCACCAGCGCCCCGGCGATCGAGAGGATCAGGAGGTCGGCCCGGCCGGCCCACACCTGGTTGCCCAGGCCCGTCGCGCCCAGGAGCACCGCGATCCCCGCGAGCCCCAGCAGGTGGCAGACGCCACTCCCCGAAGCCGCCAGGATTCCCCCGCGTTCTCCATGGTGGAGGGCCGCCCAGAGAATGGGCAGGAGATAGAGGATCGTCGCCCACCCGCTCCCCTGCGGCAGCTTCCATACCAGGGCCAGCGAGAAGACCGCGACCGCGCCCACCATGGCGGCTCCCAGCAGCAGATCCTTATGGCTCGCGATGGCGGCAGGCTCCTGCCTCAGCAGAACGACCGTCTCCTCTCCGCTCCAGGCACCCCCGGGGATCGTACCTCCCAGCCCCCGGTCCTCCACCAGCAGCTCCCCTGGCAGCCTCGACCATCCAGCGCCGGCCCCAGCGATGGAACGCCAGCAGGATCGGCGGCGCCAGCAGAGCGGCGCTCACCAGCTCGCCCGTCACCCAGGTCCAGATCCACGTCCAGGCCGTTTCGCCGGTAGGCAATAACCCACTCGCCAGCGTCAGAAGCGCGCCCGCCGCCCCTCCCATCGAAGCCGCCGCCAGAATCGCCAGGAAGGATCTCAGATTCGGAAGGCCCCGCCCCAGCGTGGGCACCCAGCGGAAAACCGCCCAGCCCGCGAGACCGGTGAGGGAGAACGCCAGCGCGAAGATCAGGGAGCCGAAGAAATCGCGGGAGAGGAGATAGACCGCCGCGAGCTGGCCGGCGGCGGCCCCGGCGAGGCCCCAGCCGCCGAAGACGAGGCCCGCCGTCAGCGAGACGGCGGGAGTCAAGGGGAACAACAGGCCGCCGCTCCAACCCGTGAGCAGCTCGCCCAGGAATCCCGCGGCCAGCGAGGAGGCGAGACGGACACCCCGCCCGCCACCGAGCCACGCGGCAAGGCGCCCCGTGCGGTGGTAGGCGAAAGCCGCTCCAGACGCCGGAGCGGCTCGCGGCGGATGTTCGACGACGCTCATCCCAAGCGGGTCGTGACCTCCCGTCTCCCTACGGAGACGTTCCCTTGAGCGGCGAGTTTACAACCAGATCGGCGGCGTGCTGCGCGATCGCCTCCGGCAGCACCTCCACCGCCGGCTCCCACCAGTTGGCGCCCTCTTCGAAAGCGTCCCCCTCGTGAGAGCAAGGCGAGGCGATGTGGTCGCGGCCATACATCGCCTTCCCCCGGTGGAGCTTCCGGTGCAGCGGGTAGATGCTGAAGCAGACCTTGCAGAAGCGGCCGACGGTCCGGCCCTGCCGTTCCTCCGGAAGCTGGCTCTGCGGAGCCGCGTGTGGAAATCGGTACATGTTTTCTCCTAGCGGGCCGCCAGCAGCTCCGTGCGCGAGAAGAAGAAGGACAGCTCGATCGCCGCGTTCTCCGGCGAATCGCTGCCATGGATGGCGTTGCGCTCGATCGACGTGCCGAAGGCCTTGCGGATCGTTCCCTCCTCGGCCTTGGAGACGTCCGTCGCGCCCATCACCTGCCGCAGGTGGGGCACCGCGTCCTCCCGCTCCAGGGCGACCGGGATCACCGGACCGCTCGTCATGAACTCCACCAGGCTGCCATAGAACGGCCGCTCCTTGTGCACCTCGTAGAAGGCCTGCGCCTGGGCCTCGGTCAACCGCAGCATCCGGAGGCCGCGGATCGTGAAGCCCTCCTTCTGCAGATGAGCAAGAATGTTGCCCGCGTTCCCCGCTTCCACACTGTCCGGCTTCAGAATCGCCAACGTCATCGCCATCGCGTCTCTCCTGAGAATAAAGGTGGGCCGAGAAGGCCCAACCGTGTCGTTTGAGTTTTCCCGCCCGGACCCTCGCCCCCTGAGGAGGTGAGGGTTCGAGCTAAATCGCCTCGATGTCCCCGTCCGCCCCTTCGATCCGGAACACGTCCCCCACCAGCTCCACCACCCCGTCCGGCCCCAAGAGCACCGCCGACTCCGCCGGAATGCCGAGACCGAACCGTACCCCCGTCCCCGCCAGCATCTTGCGCAGCCGGCGGTCGTGGGCGGGATCGAAGTTCGGCTCCACCACCCCGTCCGGCAGCCAGCCGAACCCGGGGATCAAGTCCCCCTTGAAGATGCTGCGAGCCAGCTTGCCCGCCCCTTGAGCCGCCGCCGCGATCGCCACCACCACCCCGCCCTCCGCGACCTTCCGCGCCAGCGCCTCTTCGGCCGGAGTCTCCCGGATCGCGTCCAGCAGATGATCCGTCACCCCCGCGCCGATGTAGACCGCCGCCACGTCGCGGATGCGCTCCGAGTTCCGTCCCCGCCGGGCGTCGCGCGGACGGTAGATGGGGATCGTCTCCACCTCCCGCTCGTACGCCTCTTTGAGGTACTCCGCGAAATGGCGGGGATAGTCGTCCGACCCCGAAGCCGCCGGGATGAACCCGATCGGCCCCGGAGGGACCTTCTCCATCCAGGCCCGGTCCGCGTCCTCCGTCTCCCCAAAGCTGAACTCGCCCCCTCCGATGAGGACGAGCCAGCCGGTGCCGGGAATGCGCTGGATTTCACCGGGCATGTTGATCGCCTTCCGCCATGTTTCTTCTCCGAACCGTTTCAGGACTGCGACCTCACCCCGACCCTCTCCTAAAGGAGAGGGAGCAAGGCAAGGCAGCACTTCAAGCTCCCTCTCCTTTAGGAGAGGGTCGGGGTGAGGTCGAAACGGCACCGCCGGTTCGTGGTCCTCACCCCTGTCCCTACCGCCCCAAAGCCCCCGCCATCGTCTCGCCCAGCTTGGCCGGCGACTCCACGACGCGGATGCCCGCCGCCGTCATCGCCTCCATCTTCTCCGCCGCCGTGCCCTTGCCGCCGGCCACGATGGCTCCGGCGTGCCCCATGCGGCGTCCCGGCGGGGCCGTGCGGCCGGCGATGAAGCCCACGACCGGCTTGTCGCAGTGGGCCTTCACCCACTCCGCCGCCAGCTCCTCGGCGTTGCCGCCGATCTCGCCGATCATGATGATCCCTTCCGTCTCCGGGTCTGCCGTGAAGCGCTCCAGCACGTCGATGAAGTTCGTGCCGTTGATCGGATCGCCGCCGATGCCCACGCAGGTCGACTGCCCGAGCCCGAGGTTCGTGAGCTGCCAGACGGCCTCGTAGGTCAGCGTGCCCGAGCGGGAGACCACGCCGATCGAGCCCTTCTTGTGGATGTGCCCCGGCATGATGCCGATCTTCGCCATGCCCGGCGAGATCACGCCCGGGCAGTTGGGGCCGATCAGCCGCGTGGGATGGTCCCGCAGGAACGCCTTCACCTTCAGCATGTCGTTGCCCGGAATGCCTTCGGTGATGGCGACCACCAGCTCCATTCCCGCCCCGGCCGCCTCCATGATGGCGTCGGCCGCGAACGGCGGCGGCACGAAGATCATCGACGCGTTGGCGCCCGTGGCCTCGCGGGCCTCGGCCACCGAGTCGAAGACCGGAATCCCCTCGACCACCTCGCCGCCCTTGCCGGGCGTGACGCCGGCCACCACCTTCGTTCCGTACTCGCGGCAGCCCAGGGCGTGGAACATCCCCTCCTTGCCGGTGATCCCCTGCACGAGCAGGCGCGTGTCGTTGTTCACCCAGATCGCCATGACTACGCTCCTCCCTTGGCGGCAGAGACCACCTTCTCGGCGGCATCGGCCATCTGCTCGGCCACGATGAACTGGAACGACGCCTCCCGCAGGATGCGCCGCCCCTCCTCGACGTTCGTCCCCTCCAGCCGCACCACCACGGGGAGCGTGACGTTCCCCAGCTCCTCGATGGCTCCCACCACGCCCCGCGCGATGCGGTCCGTGCGGGCGATGCCGCCGAAGATGTTGATCAGCACCGCCTTCACGTTCGGGTCCGAAACCAGGATGCGGAACGCGTTCTTCACCGCCTCCTGCGAGGCGCCACCCCCGACGTCCAGGAAGTTGGCCGGCTCGCCGCCGTAGAGCTTGATGATGTCCATGGTCGCCATGGCGAGCCCGGCGCCGTTCACCATGCAGGCGATGTTGCCGTCGAGCTTGATGTAGTTGAGATTGAACTTCGAGGCCTCGACCTCCAGCGGGTTCTCCTCCGCGAGGTCGCGCATCTCGAGGACGTCCTTGTGGCGGAACATGGCGTTGTCGTCGAAATTCATCTTGGCGTCGAGCGCCATCACGTCGCCGCCGCCCGTCACCATCAGCGGATTGATCTCGGCGAGCGAGGCGTCCGTGTCCCAGTACGCGTTGACCAGCCCGGTCACCAGCTTCGCCGCCTTGGACGCCGTCTGCCCCTTGAGGCCCAGCCCGCGCGCCACGGCCCGGGCCTGGAACGGCTGAATGCCCAGCAGGGGATCGATCGCCACGCGGGAGATCGCCTTCGGATCCTTCTCCGCGACCTCCTCGATGTCCATGCCGCCCTGAGGCGGACGCCATGATCACCGGCTTGCCCTGGGCGCGGTCGAGGGTGATCGAGAGGTACAGCTCCTGGGCGATGTCCGCCGTCTCCTCGATCAGCACCTTGCGCACGAGCTGCCCCTCGGGGCCCGTCTGATGGGTGATGAGCTGCATGCCGAGGATCTGCTTCGCGTAGGCGCGGGCCTCGTCCGGCGACTTGGCCAGCTTGACGCCGCCCCCCTTGCCGCGCCCGCCGGCATGGATCTGGGCCTTCACCACGCACCGGCCGCCGAATTCCTCACAGATCCGGGCCGCCTCCTCCGGATCTTCCGTCACCTTGCCCCGGGGGGTCACCACCCCATACCGGCGCAGGATCTCTTTCGCCTGATACTCATGGATCTTCAAGACGTTCTCCTCCGAGAAAGTTCCCTGGGAACCTGGATTCGAGACTTGGGATTGCCCCCCAGGGGGGCCGGAGGCACCGGGATGGACCGGGCCGGGGGGAGTGTATCAGAGGCATCCAGAAGGCAGAAGGACTAATTTGATAGCGCCTGCGCTATCATACAAGGGATGGTCGTCGTGCTCGATACCAACATCTTCGTAGCCGCACTGCTCGGTCCGGGAGGAGCGAGCCGTTCGGTGTTGAGGTCTTGCCTGGAGGGCCGGCTCCAGCCTTTGATGGGGGCAGCATTGTTCGCCGAGTACGAGTCCCTCCTGTCAAGACAGCCTCTGTTCGCTGCATGCCGTCTGGACGCCCGACAGCGGGACGACTTGTTCAATGCCTTTCTCAATGTCTGCCGCTGGACGAACATCTACTACAGCTGGCGTCCCAACCTGAGGGACGAGGCAGACAACCACCTGATCGAGCTCGCTGTTGCCGGAGGCGCCTCGGCAATCGTCACCAAGAACGTCCGCGATTTCAAAGGAGCGGAGCTCCACTTCCCCGGGCTCCGAATCCTGCCACCTGAAGCGCTTTTACGGGAGATCTAAGAATGTCTACTTTGACCATCCGCTTGTCCGATGAAAAGCATGCGCGCCTGCGCAGGTTGGCGGAGAGACGCCAGATCAGCATGAACAAGCTGATCGACGAGCTCTCGACCATCGCCTTGGTCGAGTTCGACGCCGAAACGCGTTTCCGTACACGCGCAGCCCTCGGCTCACGGGAGGAAGGGCTACGGCTGCTCGACCTTCTTGATCGCGAAAGCTGAGTTGCGCTTCACAACCCTGCCTTCTTCAATCGTTCGAGCAAGCTCGGCTTCTTCGAATGCTCCTCGCGAAGCCGGAGGAGGCGGGCCTCCATTTCCTCCACCTGCCCCTTATGAACCCCCAGATCCCTCAGATCGCCAAGCAGCTTCACGGCCGCGTCGTACCTGGCGGGCTGCTTGGTGGCGATGAGCATATCCACCTCGCGCCAAGCCGCGGCCTCACGCTTGGCCAAGGCAGCGAGGTACCGCTCCCGGGCCTCAGCCTCCTCCCGCTCACGCCGGGCACGCTCGGCGGCAGCCCGCTCGGCCTCCTTCCGGCGCCGTTCCTCTGCACGCTCTTCGGCGGCCTCCCGAAGCTCACCCACCGTCCGCGGGGCTCCACTGCCTCGATGGGCCGGAGGATGAGACTCCCGGAATTGCCGCAAGAGCTCTGCATGCAGATGAGGCTCTCGGCCACTGGCAAGCCGGACGAGCCAATCGGTCTTCGCGGCCTCGGGCAAAGCCGCAATCCATTTCTTCAACCCTCGGCCGGACGGATCCACCTCCACCTCCGGGCTCTGTGCCGCGGCCGCCGTGATGAGATCGCCGTCGATGCGCAGGAAATCGGCAAAAGCCTTCAAGGAAGCGGTCAGATTCCCCAGCCCGGCGGGGACCGGAGGCTCCGCCGCTTCATCCTTCAAATTTCCGGACTGCACGCAGAGAAGCCAGGCGAGGTAGAGAGCCCGGTGATCGCCCCCCGCAACGTCAGACCGGAGCGGGATCAGGGAGGAGAGCCATCCACTCCCATCATCCCAATCGCCCTCCCAGTCGCCGGCCTCGTTATCGGAGACCAGCTCCAGGATGACGAAGTCCCGCTTGAGGCGGGCCGACGCCGGGTCGCCACAGCAATACCGCTTTGCCGTTTCGAGGTCGAGGACCCGTCGAGGCAGCCGCAGCATGAGCTCATGCGTGCCCCAGTTCGACAGATAGAGGAACGCGTCGAAGTACTTCTCCATCCAGACCGCCGAATTTCCCTTGAAGTCCCCCCACTCGTAGTGGTTCGTGAAACGGGTCGCCGTGATCGTGGCGCGGGTCGAGACGGAGCGTACTTCGCGCTGCTCCTGCTGCGTGAGGGGCCGGTCGATGGCCTGGAACTCGTAGTACTGATACTCACTCATGGCTCGGTGCTCGCCCCCCGCAGGAGCTTCGCCTCGTGCTGCGGGCATCGATCCAGACTTGGAGCCGTTCAGGGATTCGTTTGGGCATTTCTGGAGGCGAAAGATACCGTATACTCACGGCTCCTTGTCAAGCGAATTCGCCAAATGACACGCTCATCAACCGTGCTGTACGACGATCTTTTCCACCTTTCCAAAACATGACCCTACAAACTCCCTCTGATTCTCCCACCGAAGCCCCTCCAACCCTGGAAGCCGCCCGCGCGGCCCTCGCCGAGCACCTTTGGCTACGGCGAGTTCCGCCCCGGGCAGGAAGAGGTGATCGGCCACCTCCTGGCCGGACGCTCCGCCGCGGCCGTCTTCCCCACCGGCGGCGGCAAGTCTCTCTGCTACCAGATTCCGGCCCTTCTGCTGCCGGGGCTCACCCTCGTGGTGTCGCCCCTGATTGCCTTGATGAAGGACCAGATCGATCAGCTCACCCGGCGCGGCGTGGCCGCCGGCCGCCTCGACTCGACGCTCACGGGCGACGAGGTGCGTGCCCTCATGGACGGCATCCGGAAGGGCGCCCTGCGCCTCCTGTACGTCGCCCCGGAACGCTTCAACAACGAACGCTTCCGCGAGTCGATCTCCCGCATCCGGGTCTCCCTCTTCGCGGTCGACGAGGCGCACTGCGTCTCCGAATGGGGGCACAACTTCCGCCCCGACTACCTGAAGCTCGCCGGCTTCGGCAAGCTCTGCGGCGCCGAGCGCATCCTGGCCCTCACGGCCACCGCCACGCCCAAGGTGCTCGACGACATCTGCCGCGGCTTCGGCATCGCCCCCGACTGCGCCGTCCGCACCGGCTTCCACCGCGAGAACCTGACGCTCCGCACCACCCCCGTCCTCGCCGCCCACCGCGACGCCCTGCTGCTCGACCGCCTCTCTTCCGATCCGGCCGGCCCGGCCATCGTCTACGTCACCCAGCAGAAGACGGCCGAGGACGTGGCGGAGGCCCTGGCCCACGCGGGGCTGCCGGCCCGTGCCTACCACGCCGGCATGGAAGACGACGAGCGGGCCCGGGTGCAGGACGGCTTCCTGACCTCGGAAAACGCCGTGGTCGTCGCCACCATCGCCTTCGGCATGGGGATCGACAAGGCGGACATCCGCAAAGTCATCCACTACAACCTCCCCAAGAGCCTGGAGAACCTGGCCCAGGAGATCGGCCGCGCCGGCCGGGACGGCCTCCCCGCCCTCTGCGAGAGCCTCATCTGTACCGCGGACATCCTGACGCTCCAGAACTACGCCTACGGCGACACCCCGGACCTCGAAGCCATCCGCGGCCTCCTCGAAGACCTCGCCAGCTCCTCAGGCATCCCGGGTGACATGGAGCTTTCGCTCTACGACCTCGCGGCCCGGCACGACATCCGGCTGCTCGTGGTGCGCACCCTCCTCACCTACCTGGAGCTGAGCGGCTATCTCGAAGCCGGCACCCCCATCTACGCCGAATACGAGCTCCGCCCCATCGTGCCCTTCGAGGAGATCCTGAACCGCTTCCAGGGAGAGCGGCGGGAGTTCCTGAACGGCATCTTCCGGCAATCGAGAAAGGCCAAGATCTGGTCCCGCCTCGACCTCGAAACCGCGGCGCAAGCCCTGGGCTCACCCCGCGACCGCCTGGTGCGAGCCCTCGACTACCTTGCCGAGCAGAACCTCCTGGAAGTCCGAGCCGCCGGCCTGCGCCACCCCTACCGCTGGCTCCGCCCCCCCGGCGACCTGGACGAAATGGCGAAATCGCTCCACCAGCACACCCTCGAACGCGAAACCCGAGAAATCGCCCGCCTCGACCAGGTGCTGACCCTCGCCGCCCACGACGGCTGCCAGACCGCCTTCCTCGCCGCCCACTTCGGCGAGCACCTCCCCCACCCCTGCGGCCACTGCTCCTGGTGCGAAAACGGAAACCAACCCGCGAAGCTCTTCCCGCCGCCCCCCGTCCACCTCGACGAGGCCCGCCTGCGCCAAGCGATCAACCTGCGCCAAGAGAACCCGGACCTCTCCAACGCCCTGGCCGGCCCCAGAGCCTTCACCCGTTTCCTCACCGGCCTCCCCTCCCCGCGCCAGACCCGCGGCAAGCTCAAATCCCACCCGCTGTTCGGGGCGTTCGCCGACGTTCCCTTCGCGGAGGTGCTGAGACGGGTAGAAGAGGTTGACTCGTAGCACCCCCCTGGGACCGCCGGCATCCCTGCCGGCCTACTTACCTATTTATTCGCCCCACCCTCGACCCTCTGGAAGCTGGTCACCTCCATGAGCCGGTGGACTCTCCGCCCCCGGTGCAAAATGCCACCCACCGCCACGACGCCTCCCATCATGTGAGCGTCGTTCGCCGTCCTGTACTGATCCGCAGAGAGATCGACCCGAGCCCGCAAAGGCGAGTCCTCATGGAGAAGGAGCAGCGTCACCTCGCCCGAAGGATGTCCGCGTCCGCTTGCAAGAGATCGTTCACAATCTCCAGGGCTGGCCGATTCTCCCTTTCAGCAAGAACCTGGACGGCGTCCCCGATCCGCCGCCCGTAGTCAGGCGCGAAGACGTTCAGGGGCACCAGAACCTGATCGAGATCCGAGCAGGGGTGAGAGAGTACGGTAAATCGTCCGTCCACCTTCCCCGAGAGTCTCCAGCTCTTCGCAAGGGCATAGGACCCGATCACCTGGGGATTGACAGCTTGCAGAAGATCCTCTGGAAGTCCTCTATACGCCATAGCTCAAGACCTCCCCCTGGGAGATCCGCTCCGCCAGAGCGCGCAACCCCTCGACCGAGAGGCAGCTCGCTCTGGGAATATATACCGTCTGCTTCGTGGCATTCTCGCTGGGAGGCGCTCCCCGCAGGCTGGTCCAATAAGCACAGCGGTGGCCTTCCCGTAACGGTCTGGGATGCCTGTCCGGCCCAACGGGCCGGGAGAACCCAGCCCAGGGCTTCTGAGGCCGGAGGCCGATGCCCTGGGTAGGGAGACCATCACATCCCTGCGCCCTGAAGGGCCGCGAGAGGGGCGGTGCCGTCATCAAACGGCTACGAACCCTGGCTCCTCGAGGAGGGCGCCATCGAACGGGGCCACAGCCTCGCACCCGCTCGCCCGATGTCTGGTCAGGAGCCTGGGGATCAGCCTTCCCAGACTTCGGCTGTGGTAAAGTTCCGTCGAACGGCGATTCACAAAGACGAGCCGTGACCGCGGGAGCCCTTGAAATGTATACGATCTACAGGCTTCGTGCCGATGAGCTCGATGAAAGATTCCTCGACACGCTCAAGCACCAGTTCCAGGACCGCGAAATCGAAATCGCCATCTGCGAAACTGCCAACAGCGCAGAAGACGAAACCGAGTATCTTCTCCGGTCTCCCGCCAATCGCGAGCGGTTGCTGCGAGCCTTGGAAAACGTCGCCCAAGGACAGAACCTCGAAGTAGTCGATCTCGGCGATCCTTCATGAGGAAGATCGTTTTCGAGCGGAGCGCCTTCGAAGACTTCACCGATTGGGCAACGACCGACAAGGGCGTCCATCGCAGGATTGTTGCCCTTATCTTGGACATCTTGAGACAACCGTTTTCAGGCTTGGGCAAACCTGAGCCCTTGCGCCACGAGCTTCAGGGCTACTGGTCGCGCCGCATCGACAGCGAGCATCGGCTGGTCTACAAGGTGGATCCGGATGCCGTAACCATCATCGGCTGTAAGTACCACTACCGCTGAGCTGACCGCGACCAGAACCTCGCTCCACCACCACACTCTCGAACGCGAGACCCGAGAAATCGCCCGCCTCGACCAGGTTCTGACCCTCCTGCCCACGACGGCTGCCAAACCGCCCTCCTCGCCGCCCACTTCGGCGAGCACCTCCCCCACCCCTGCGGCCACTGCTCCTGGTGCGAAAACGGACGCCAACCCGCGAAGCTCTTCCCGCCGCCCCCCGTCCGTGAGGCGGTGAGCTCTTGCATGGGGGACTGGCGAGTTTGTCGCCGCCCCCCCTTGTTGCTCCCACCGGGCATTGATCTGGATTTTGACCACACACGGGTTATCCCTTGTCAAGCAAGTGGCGGTCGTTTCCTAACTTAACTAACTTGTGCAGGGCTAGTCCCCAGAGTGAATAGTACTGCTCTCTCCAATGCTTTCTCCTAAAGATTTACACATATCCGAGTAACCGGCAGCTATAAGCTGCACCACCCTCTTTCTAGTCATTAAAAACTCCCTATACTGCGGTCTAGCCCGCGTTCCTGACACGAGAACGAGGTCCGCGCTCTCAAGTCCGAAAGTTGCTTCCTGCCCCAAAGATCCCAGGAGATCCTCTCCGATTTGAGTGTAGTCTGGCGATTTTTCCCATTGGCATTCCGCGCCCGAGGCCGCCAGCATAGAGTTATATCGTCTTACAAGCTCAAGTGGCCCACATTCTTTCAATAAAAATTTTTTATTAATGCTCCTCGCATGCTCTAAAAACCACTCACGTTCTTCACATCCATTTCTCAACCCCCTGGCAGCCACCGAACCAACTATATAAATTCTACCACAACCGGAATCCAGGGCAGGCTTCAACGGAACAGGATCGGCGGAGCCAAGATAATGCAGCAAGTTACAAATCTCAGAAGGGTCATAAGCTACCCGCAGAGAATTCGATCCTCTTTCAAACTTGCTAAATATTTTATAGGTTGGAAACCAAACCTTCTTGGCTTGACCGTGCAAAAGTACTGTACCCCAGGACGAGAACAATTGGGCGGCCCCGCGCGACGATATAGGAACAAGATACCCATAGTCTGTCGGATCAAATAAGTAGCTTCTATCGGAAAGAGTAATAGAGACCATTTCCGGCCTCTTTTTCACCCCAGGGTCACTAACCTCGTCTTCGTGACCGTCTAACATAACGGATGACAGTTCAGAATGTAACAAGACCCTACAGGCAGCTCTTTCCCCAAACCAAATAATAACCGCCACAACGATAAGTGCAAATAAAATTAGAGGTGAAGGAGGACTCCACAGGACAGACCACAGAACTCCTCCAATAAATATGATACTGGCACCAAGCCGCCAATACTTAGCCAGTGCCAGCCTCCAGTACAGAGACTGATTCACCCAAGCATGCTCCAGACCATCAATGCCCACGGAATTAAGAAGCATGGCGTTCAGAGCTCCCGCACCAGATCCGCTAACAACAGACACGTCAGCTTCGCATTCCAGCAGAGCTCTCAATGCTCCAACTTGGTACGGCGCACTATTCAAATAGCAAGTCAGCACGCACCCAACTCTCCCATTACTAGCAAACTTAGTATCGTCCACAATCGCTCCCGAGTTAATTGGCAGATACGCATAAATCTCTTACCACAGTATTCTCTCGGGACCGAAGTACTCTCTTTGGCTGAATACTTCAGCACTACCCAGGGAATAGGCCCTACTCGTTCAAAGCGCGCTCCTTCGGACGCTAAGGGCGCGCAACGAAACAACCGTTACATATTCGAATTACGCGCCCCAGATTCTACCAGGGCGGTAACTTCGGCGAATGAGACAGGTATCACGTGCCGGGCACTAAGCCTCAGCCAACGACCGTCCTCACGGCACAAGAAGAACGTAATCATAACGACCCTCAGCAAGACCCCACCAAGCCGACTCATCGGTGCGCTTACCCTTACGATCTCCCACCACTAGAAGGTCTAGTCTATGACCTCCACCCCTAAAACAGCCACCGATAGGAAGCTTTTTTCGTAGCGCAGACTCTACTGTCGGATAAGTAGGACTACTCGGGAGATCCAATACTCCGGCCACTAGGACACTTACTCCGCCACTCGCCGCGGCTCGGCCAAGCCGCAAAGCGGCATCAGATGCAGGCTGCCCGCTCTCTGAAACCACAACTCGGCTCGTGTTGACCACCCACGCCTCGCCGGGCTCTGGCATGGCCTCAGGAAACTGCAAGCCGATCTTTAACGAAGCAATCGTTCCGAGACTCCTCCAGAGAAAGGGTTCCAATTCGAGATCTCCACTGCCCTCGAAATTCAGAACGCCAGCGACACTCAAGCCATCCAGGAGAGGAATAGCGAGCTCCCACTTCACAATTGGGTCGTAGACATCGTAAATCGGGTGAGCACGAGCGCTCGGTATAAAAATCGGTCGCTCTCGGCGAAAAACCTGACCTATGACGCCAGTACGGTGGGCGATGTCGTAACTCTCCCTCCCCACAGGGCAGCGTGATGCCATGATCTTGTAGTCCCAAGTATCCTGAGATTCCTCTATCCACTGAACATAGTCGAATGCAAGGGCTGCGCCCAGCATATCGAACATAGCCTCGCAAGGTCGAATGGGGATTTGCATTAGAGATCCCTACAAACTACTCTTCTCTCCCTCACCCGAGGAAGGGAACATGAGCTGCACAACAATACCAATCAGCATGGAAAGAACTGCCACTAGAACGATCGTGCGAGGCCGCAGAAACACTCCGACAACTGAATAAGCCCCGAGAGAACTTCTCTCGAATTCCTTGGCAAAGGTCCAGAACATTCTCTCGTAAACCAAAGCGAAAATTGTACTTAGAGAAATGGCTTCAAGAAACGCAAGGCTGAAGACATCGAGACTGCGACACAAGCTTTCTTTAGGGTCGCCGACCTTGCGACGGACTTCCGAGTACATATAAAGCTCCCCCACTCCGAGGGAAATCATTACTAGAATACCAAAGATAAGGGGGCCCGCTGAGGCCAGAGTTCCAGTCTCCTGAGTAGCACAAAAATTAATAGCTGCAATGGTAACGGCACCAAGGATTCTTGGATACAGAATCTTGGGAAACAATCTTGATAAGGCACCGTGCGCTCCCAACCAGAGCGCCAGAGGAGCTCCTAGAACGGCAAGGATGCTTGATAATCCAAAAATTACTTCTCTTCCCTTAGTGGATACCGAAAGCCAGTGGTCGGCCCCCAGCAAAATCGCTCCCGTGGCAAAGGCCAGGCTCCACAGCCAGAATCTGATGGACCATGGCCGCCGCAAAGGATCTCGCCTGGCGGCCCGAGCAAGCCCAATAGCCGAGCGAAGGTCGTAAACATCCAAAAAGTCAAGAGCGAGTTGATCTCTCCAAGCCTGCTTCGGTCGATTCTGTAACAGGTAGGCGATCCGCGTAGATTCTGGGACTCCGACTTCAAGTTGCCGATATGCTTGAAAGAACTGTGCGACGAAATAGGCCCAAGGAAGCTCGTGGTCGGCCATAGACAAGCGGGCCGCTTCCCTTAAGGAACTCATTGCTGCGTTGCCTTCGCCAGACACAATCTGGAGAAAGCCTGATAGAAAAAGCAGACGGGATCGTTCAATCGAGAATTCACTAGACACACCTGCAAGGTGATCTGGTGGTCTATTGAGAAGGCGGATCACCGCATCGAGAAATGAACGTAGGCAAAAGATTGCCGTCCAGTCTTGGTTCTCAACTTCGGACTTCAACTTGACAGGTGAGTTGGCCACATACGCCGGACTCAAAGCATGCTTAAGGAAACCTATGACCTCCTTCTCTACCTCTTGGTAACTTCGACTGCCCTTCTTCCTCTCATCATCCCGGTGGAAGATCAAGCCAATAGGTAAAGTCGTAGACTTACCAAGAGTCGCAGTCGAAAGCCGGAGACATCCGCCGGGATCACAGAGGGACTCCAAAAGAATACGAAGGTCATCCGCAGAACAATCTCCGAGAGCTTCGAAGTAAAAATCTCTCATGTCATCACGCCGATCTGGCGTAATCTCCTTCGGCCGCAGGACTAACCAACCCGCGGCGTTGGCTTGACTCTGCTGTTGTCCCGCCCTACCAGTAATCCAGAGGGTCGCGAACTTACCAGGGACCTCTTCAACTAATGACTCAACAATCAGTGGAGATAAGCCTTCCGCTTCTTGACTTCGCCTTGCGCATCGCGCAGTTTCCGACGGTAGAAGTTCCAGGCTGTAATTACCGCCAAAACTACCTCCCGTGGTCACCAGGAAATCAATCCTCGCCCGAAGCCAGGATGACAAATGCTCAAGAGCATGGCGCCGTTCCCGAAGATCGCACCCCACCTGCCGAAGTCTGCCTAAAGTCTCCTGCACCCAGGGGTCATGTTCATGCAGAAGAACTCTACTGAATGCCTCAAACTGCTTGAAGTTGAGCCGGCAGGTCTCGACGAGTTGCTGCGCAGACTCTAGATCCTGCCAGGCGCTATGGAGAGAATTTCGGAGGCGCTTAACCTGGCTGCGAGGGAGTCGAGTCGGAAGAGCACAAGATTGCCTTTCGTGGATACGATCGATCCTGGCGAGCTCACCACCCAAACCTTCTTCAATATTTTTGAATTTTGTTTCCGCTAAATCCTGTTCGAATTCAATTTTCGAACAATTGGTGAGAAGAGTCGCTAGGTAAAGTATGAAACTTGTAGCGTCCAAGTGGCAAGCAGAGAAATCCTGGCTCTCTATCGAATGTACAAGAATCGGTTCGACGAAGATTAACCCCTTGTAAGACGCCGATTGACCTTGGCAAGTGGCCGGCAGAATTTGCCGTATCGACAACCGGATCTGATAGTCGATTCCCTTGCCGGAGAACTTGAAGTCATCGGAATGATGCGTGAGATCTTCCTTCAACTCCGCGAAAATGATTTCATGTTCAGCTTCTCCCAGGGCCGAAACCTGAGTGAACACAGATGTAAAGAGTGCGTCGGTACATTCATGGCTCATCACCCACCCCGTCTCTTCGAGGCTCCGGAGCGGCTCAATGCCAAGCCCATTTTCAGTCGATTGCATTACGCTTTGGTGAAAAAGAACGAAGTCTCTTCCGATCAACACTTCGAGGATACCCCATGGGCGCCCGTCCTGCGACCTCATAGTCCAGAAAAAGGCAGGAAAAGGATCTCGTTTCGGGACAGGATTCCGTGGATCGAAGACCGGGGCAGCATCGAAGGGCGGCTGATCCGGGTCCGAAGGCATCTCCTTCACAAGCTCGTCGAGTCTATCCAGCAGCCACTGATAGCCGGGAGCCTTGGGCAACTCCTGAGGATTGTAGTGCTCGTAGATATGGCCCTCGGCTCTTGCGTGACCTACTTTGGAACTCCGTACCCGCCCTAGGAACTCCCTTGCAGCATTCCATGAGACCGCTCCATACTCAGGTTCCAACCAGAAGCAGCTGAGGCGGTGGATACTGGAGACCATCACTCGCTCCACCCGGTTTCATTGACTCCCCTGCTAGCCTCCTGCAAGCCCTCCACTGAGGGCTGGGTCTTCTTCAATAGTTCGAGAAGAATCGACAATTCGCTAACGATTTTCTTATTGAGCACCGGGGCCGCGGCGGCGTAGCGCAAGGAAGGCTCGTCCGAAGGGCGCAATGACGCAGCCTTGAACGGCAGCCAGAGATCATAGGGCGGAACCGGAAGCTCGGCGAGGGGACCCCGCTGCACAGTCTGGCGCACTGCGATGATGGCCCGGGCTAGCCCCACCAGGGCTTGAACGAAACAATAGGTGTCTTCGGCGGCGGACATTGCTTCATCAAGGAGACGTAGAGCGGCATAGACAGGGGCCAGCGCACTCTGTTCAGACGCTTCCTGGACGAGGGCGACTGTTTCACGCAATTTAGTCAGGTTGGCCTCAAGCTCCAATTCGGCCGCCGTCGGCGCCTTACTCATTTGGACTCGCATAGTGCTCTCCATTTCGCATTACTCCCTTCCCGACGAACTCCTCTCAGCCCACGGGAAGAGTCGGTCGTGTGCTGCAGCGAACGCCAAGTCGGTCAGCATTCCGAGCAGGCCGATCAAGACCATCGCCGCGAAAATCTGCGGAATCATCAGATAGCGCTGAGCCTTGATGATGTAGTATCCGACACCGGTGTTGGCGCCGACGATCTCGGCAACGACGAGGTAGGTCCAAGCCCAGCCGATACAGATACGATAGCTGTCGAAAATCTGGGGAAGGGCGGCGGGCCAGAGGACGCGAAAGAAAAGGTGTCTCCGAGGGGCGCCACGCATGATGGCTGCCTCATAGTAGTCCTTGGGTACCGCCCTCGCCGCATCCTCAACCATCAGAACCAACTGGAAGAAGGCTCCAAGAAAGATGACGACCATCTTCTGCCGATCGCCGCTCTGAAACCAGAGAATAGTGAGCGGGATGAACACTGGCACAGGCATGTAGCGGACGAAACCCATGATCGGGCCGAAGAGACGGCTCATCCAGCGGCTGTAGCCCATCAGCATTCCGAGTGGAGTCGCTATGGCAACTGCCAACAGAAACCCGCACACAACCCGATAGATACTGATGAGCATATCCCTGGTGATGCCCTCTTTGGAAAACATGCGCCAGACAACTCTGGGCATGAGCTCGAGGGGAGGCAGAAACACGGGAGAGATCTCTACTCCATGCACCAGTAAAGTCCAGATCAAAGCAACTAGAGTGAAAGGGATAAAGCCCAGCAGGAACTGCGCCGACGAGTGGTGGCGGGGGCCGCCCTCTAAGAGACTACCGCCGCTCATAAGAATCCTCCAAGCGCCGAGCATATGCATCCTCCCGAAGAAGATGGAAGATCTGGTGCTTCATCTCGAAGAAGTCCCGTCGATCTCGGGTTAGGTGGCTGCGCGGATGCGGGAACGGCACATCAATCTCGGCGAGTACGTGGGCTGGCCTTGAACTGCAGATGTAGATCCGGTCCCCCAGAAGTAAGGCCTCCTCAATGTCGTGAGTCACAAAGATGACCGTCTTGTTGCTCTGCTCGACGATCGTCAGGAGATGCTCTTGCATAAGCAATCGAGTTTGAGAATCGAGAGCCCCAAAAGGCTCGTCCATGAAGAGAATGGCTGGGTCGGTTGCCAGCGCGCTCGCGATGGCGACCCGCTGCTTCATGCCGCCAGACAGAGTTTTGATCGAGGCTTGCATAAACTTCTCAAGACCCACCATTGTCGCGTACTCGCGAGCCTTCATCCTGCGCTCTTGGCGGTTCAGTTCGGTCGAGTAGCGGAGACCGAAGGCGATGTTGTCGAGAACGGATAGCCATGGAAACGAGGTGTACGCCTGAAAAACCATTCCGCAGTCCTTCATGGGGCCAGTCACACTCCTACCGTTGACCAGTACCGAACCCGAGGTAGGCATCTCGAGCCCGGCAGCTATCCGGATGGCCGTACTCTTGCCGCAACCAGAAGGCCCTAGGATTACGGCGAGTTCCCCCTCCGCAATATCGCAACTGAAATCAAATAAGCCGCGAACGGGCTCCGGACGAGATGGAAATTCCTTACCGACATGCCGGAACCGTACAGCCTGTTTACTGAGCAGGCTCCTATAGAAACTTTCTCTACCCATCACTGCTAGTGCTTTCGTCGATAAGGCGAACACTAGGGTTTCCAATGAGCTGATAGAACGCCCAAGCGGGGTTTTTTGAACCCGTCGCCCTCAAATGCTCCTTGAGGGCTGCTCTTGCCTTTCTGAGCGCCTGCCCCAAAGTCATGGGCCCCCTCCTCCGCAAGAAGCTACCGTAAAAAGTCTCCCAAAACTTGTCTGATATTATGGGGTCGTCCTTGACAGGCAATGTAGTCACTACACAGCCAAGTGCACCGAGATTCAGAATCTTGCCGGTCAAGTTCTCGACCTCAGACCACGCTTGAAGTCCATGCGAGCTGCTGCAACCGTCGAGCGCAAGTACTGCCGACTCCACGAACTCCTTAAGGTCTGCCACACTCATAGGCTTGTCTCCTACCCAGAGTTCCTTCTTAGAGTCTCTCTCGCTTGATGCCTTACCCGTCACGGACTGCATATCTTCGTAATTCCAATGGCCAGAGTAGTGGACTAACCTGTACAGCCCTCTCGCATCTTCTCTTCCGTGATCTGCCATGAGTGCACGCACACCAGCACCCTCCGTCACGAGATCGACTTTGAACGGACGTAATCTTTCCTTCGCATCAGGGAAATCTTTACCTGCCTGTATGAAGTCCTGCAAGGATTTGAGCTGGCTTCCGGAGAATGGAAGATCAGAACCGCCTGAGCCGTTGATCAGCAGTGCATGCAGATTCCGACCGCCAGAGTTATCAGAGCCTTTATCTTCATCCGGCTCAATGAAGGTACGACTCGTAAGCTGAAGCATGCCGAGCGCACTTACCTCGCATAGCATCAGGCTAGCTGCTGTATTCTTCATCCAGTACCAGGGGATATTAAAGTCATTTGTAATGATTGTGACATGCTCCAAAGCGGAGCGCTCTCCCTTGAATACCCTGTCCAGCCAAGTAGAAAGTGGCGTTGAACGTGGGAATAGATCGAAGATGTCTCGACCGATCTCTCGAATTGCTCGCTCAATCTCCGCCTGTGCTCGACCATCGAAGCGCTCGGGAAAGGAGACTAAGCCGTGATCAGGGCCATAGAACAATTCTATTAGCTCCTCAAACCTCGACACAATGCTATTGTAAAACTCCTTCTGCTCACTGCTGATGAAAGGAATCGGCAGAAGAGGAGTCCTCGTCGTCTGTTGTGATGCGTCGAGCAGACCCGCGATAAGGGTGTAATTCTTATCTTCATCCATCTTGGGAAGGCCTTGAGCCCCGGGCCAAGGCTGGCCAAGGGGGTTAGCCTCTGTGAGGTCGAGGCGAATAAGAATCAGAAAAACGTTGCGCTCACTAAGGTCACTCATGCGAGACCTCTCAAGTCCCTTCGGGACGTATCAAATTATCTCGGTTTGTGAAGCTCGCTAAGCTCCCGTGCAATACGATAATAGTCGCTGGCGGCACGATCGCGATCGATGAGGGAGTCGTATACCAATATACGCTCGCCTCCCTTGAGGATCAAGCTGTCGTGAATAAATAAGCCCTGAGAGTAAAAGTAACCCATTCCTTCCTTATCCTGCTCTATAAGCTCTTCCAACTTAGAGTCTCTTGGAATACGCCGCGTTTCATCTTTGAGTTCTTCAAGCCCGGAGGCACCAACTTGATAGATTCCATCGTCCTCTCCGATCAGCGGCACACAAGACGGTATTAGATACACCGAAGGAGAGTCCTCTCGCTCCTTGAAAAATTTAGCCACATTATAGGTTCCTTCGACGTGCTGCCAAGTCAACCGAAAAAACATGAGAACTATATCTGAAAGACGGATCGCTATATCTGCCATAGCTCGAGTCCCCGCCTCGCCGTCCAGGACTACATAGTCGAATTCCCTTCGCTCCAACTCAACAATCAACTCTAGCAGGAGGTTCTCGTGATACTTCGCCACAATAAATCGCCGGTCGGGTTGCGGCTTCGCTGGAAAGAGGGTCAGATCACTACGGCAATTTCCCTGAGCTCCTCGCGAGCCGAAGCCCCTCATCACCTCGTCATCGAGACAGATACCTGCTTCCGCATACGTGGCCGGATCGACCTGCCCTAGCAGAAAGTCCTGGACACAGGAGCCCTTGCCCTGAACGGCCGCGTTCGAGATTTCAAACACACGATGAGTACCAGCCGAGAAGACATCTAGATCAAGAATCGCCACCTTAAAGTCGAGGGGTTTTTCAATCGCGGCGACGCTCTGGGCCGAAGCCAGTGCTGCGGCGATATTTGCCGAGGCAACAGTCCTCCCGGAACCACCCTTGTACGAGAAACATGTAATCACTTTCATGATTAGTCCTTACGCAGATCCATGGCGTACTTGTGAGCACTCTTTATATGGCCGGAAAGACCGGTCTTTCCGGTTAGAAGATCTGAAAGCGAACCCCCGTTACTGACGAACTCTTGAAAGATATGCCGAAAGAGTATCTGCTGCAAGTCCTCGTCTCCCCAGGATCTACGTTCTGCCATATCAGAAAGTTTAGGTCCGATAGCAGGTATGCCGAAGAGGCCCTCGACACACTCGGCAAACTTCTTAGATTTGTCTCTTGGATCTTTGGTGACCAATTTGCCAGGGTCAAGTTCCGTCCACTCCGTTAAAATCAAGACGGTTTGTAATGCATACTGCTCCATGGCCTTCTGTACACCCTTGCCCTCGAAGTCCGATTTCACACTTTCAAGCCAATCAAGCATGACCTGGCGTGCCCAATCAGGCTGGGGGAGATAATTTCCCGTTAAATCGACTTGCGGCTGCGCCGACAGCAAAGAGAAGCTTGGATATTCTTTGAGAAAAGAATCGATAGCGGGTCCAATCAAGACTTCGGCAAGCCGGTTACTGATGACGGTACGCAAATCACTGGGCTTTGCCTTACGTTCTTTCTCCTCATCATCTCTTTCGGATTCAACTTCATGCATTTTGAGGAGAAATTTCATATACTCAATAAGTGCGAAAATTGTGCGCTGGGTTGCATACAGGACAAAGGGCTTACCCGTAGCGAAGGACCACAGCTTCTCATCTCCCGGCTGCTCCACCTCGGCCTGCCGCATGATCAGGTTTTGGTAGCGATTCTGTAGGGACAGCCTGAAGCTTTTTACCAAGTCCCGCACTTCGCTGTCTAGTGGGCGAAAAATGTCAATTGTTCGGCTCAATAAACCTGAGAGTGACCGGACTACAAGAGGAAAGTAGGCATCGTCCCGGTAGGTAACGCTGGCAGTGACACCTAGGCTGTAGTAGCGGGTGAGCGTCCTGAATAAATCCTCATGACCCGCCGTATCTAGGCCGGTGCTAAGTACATATTGACTGACCAACGTGTCTAGAGTGAGGAGGATTTGACGGATCTCATCTACCTTGATTTCCACAGGCTCAATCGACCGGATCGCTGCATACTGAGAAATATGGTAGGCATGCTGCACGAATTTCCCAATCTCGGCGCAGACAGCCTGAAGCTCATCGCTAAGAGACTCTTCGGATTTATACTTCCCTGCTTCCACAACCGTACGACCTATTGGTGGAGCGTTGGGCAGAACCTGATTGAAGGAAGGAAGAAACCTATCAAGGCACCATCTGGATGTCGCTTCAAGGTCACTACTTAGTATGTCCAGAAAGGTTCTCATTTCCGCAGCGATAGTGTTCGCTGAGGACTTGCTATCAACTTTATCTAGATATGCAGTTCGCCAGTTAAGGAGCTCGTTGACCGTCTCGCAGGTCGTCCATGAGAAGAAGAGGCGGTCGTGATCGTCGAGAGAGGCGTGCGGATCTTTGTTGCTTTCTGGATCGCAGGTATAGCCGATAAAGACCTTGTCGCGAACAACACGGCATTCGGTCGCGTACCGAAGTCCTTCGCTGCAAACAAGCAAGGTCGCATCACGTAGCGTGGTGACTCCGCGCTGCTTGAATCCTTCAGAAATGGTGAACGTTGTTTCGTTCAGCGACTCATCAAACTTTTCCAGGGCTGCGGTCAAAAACGCGATAATAAGCATCGCGGCGTCGAGATTTGCCGAGAACGCCTCCTTCTTCCTCTCGTTCCTATAGTACGTGTAGGGCGCACCAGAGAAGAAGACAAGACTACTCTCGAGGCGTCCCCGTGCGAAGGAGTTGTTTCGCAGCATAGTTACATGCTCGACAGTCCGCTTAACCAGGGAAGTTATAAGGATCCTCACATTCTCACCATCGGCTATCTCACCTCTTGCACTATTGCGTCGTGATAGCCAGTCTTCTGCCATCAAGACCATCAAACCAAACTCGCAGTCCTGGACGACTCCTTTGCTCTCGAAGACATCGTTGCTTGGGCTCTTTCTATCAAGAATCTCGGGTTGAGCTGGATTGTCGCCGCTAGCACGTCGCACGAGCTCGTTTACAGCATCAAGTACGTGATTTTCAATCTCAGTTAACAGGTCGGGAGTACCAACACTAGAGGCACTCTTCCGCATTATCTGTATATCAGCCACTTCTTATGCCTCCGGTCGCCGCAGCTTGTCCACGACGGTCCAGTCAATCACGTCCTCAGGCGCGACTGGCGTGTCAATTACCTTCGAGGCCATCCACAACTCACTCGCGTCCACAGCGAGTTGGAGGACAGGGCCGGGCTGACTGGCGGTGCCGAAGGTCTCCAGTGTGTCCGGCAAATCGGAGAGTTGGGCACCGGCTGCCATGCGTTTGAAATCTTCAGGAGGAACGTTGAACTCTTTCGACATGATGCCCGCGGCTTCGTCTGGGTGTGCCTTTGTGTACTCGACGGCCTTAAACCAAGCCCGCATGGCGCGGGCGATTCGGTCAGCTCGCTCAGGAAGGAAGTCCTTGTTGGCTGCCACGATTCCAAGCAGCAATCCGGGAACTTCCCGAGTGGTGATCAGAACATGACCACCGGCCAATTTCTTGGTTTGACTGATCCAGGGATCCCAGGTTACGGCGGCGTCTGCGTTGCCGGATGTGAAGAGGAATGCCGCTTGGCCGCCGTCGTCGGCGGGCACGAGTTGGATGTCGGTCGGGCCCATGCCATTCTGGCGCAGTAGGTAGAGCAAGAGGAAATGGCTGGGGAGACCCTCCGGGCAGGCTACCCGTTTGCCCTTGAGGTCGGCGACGGAACGGATCTCCGGTTTGGCGATGATGCCATCGCCTCCGTAGGAAATATCCGACTTGCCAACCACTACCAAAGGCAACCCTCGCGCACGGGAGATGACAATGTTGTCCAAGGTGATCCCGACGAGGTCCGTCTCTCCGGAAACCAGGGAACTGGTGCGGGCCTCGGTGTTTTCCGTCATTGTCACCTGGAGTTGGACGCCCTCTTCACGGTCGAACCCCTTGGCGCGGGCGACGTAGAAAGGGCCCAGCCCCGGCCAAGTGTTGATAGCGACCTTGACAACGGGAAGCTCGGCCTGATTCGGCCCAGCCTCTCCGCCATTGGCATCTTCTCTGCTGCAGCCCGCCAGCAAGGTGGCAAAAAGCGCTAACGCCAGCCCGGCCCGTCTGATTCCTCTGTTCATCAGATGCTCTCCTCAACCATGCGGTGCTCGTTGGCCAGATATAGGAAGTTGTGATCCTCGATAAATGGGTAGCCGCGCCGCCTCAGCAGATTCCCCTGAACGGCGAAACGGTCCTTGACTTCCGCGTGCTCACACAGCTTCGCTATCATGCGCTCGGAGCCGTAACCCTCGGTGTAAGTTCCCAGCGCATCGGCGAAGACTTTCGCGGCAAGTTGCCCTTCGTAGTCCTGAAAGTAGACGCTATGGCAGGAACCCAGGTGCCGGAGAAGAACCGCGATCGTCATCTCGCTATCTTCTACGGTTTCGCTTGGGAAGCCGCAGATGCAGTAGAGATGGACCGGCATGCCAGCAGCCTTAAAGGCGCCGAGCATGAGGTCGACGTCCTCGGTCGTATAGCCTTTTTTCATCAGATCGAGGATGCGATCGCTTCCAGACTCGAGCCCGATGTTCATCATGACGCAGCCGTTCCTACGCAAACGCCGCAGAAGGGGCTCGTCGAGTGATCGATAAACACGTGAGGTGCACTGCCAATAGATTCCCTTGAGCCCGCGGCGTTCAAGCTCTTGGCAAAAAGAAGTGACCCTGGCAGGGTCGAAGTTATTGTCACACAGATTGAAGTGCGAAACTCCGGGGTTCTTGCCCAGGGCTTCAAGCTCGTCCACTAAGACCGAGACGTAACGCGGGACGTACTGTGCGTTCTCACGATTGCTGCCGCAGAAAGTGCACTCGCCGTAGCTGCAACCTAGAGCAGAGTAGATTGAGAAGACGTGGTTAGGCGAGAGGTAGAGGTCGTTGATGTCGTGCTGGAGGACCAGTTGGTAGGGCTTGTCGGTCGGGAAGGAGCTACGTTTGTAACTGAATTGCGGTGCCGCGTCGAAGGATAAATAGAGTTTTTTCTTGCGACCGTTGACGTAATCGTCACAGATCGTGGCGAAGACGTCGGCCCCGCCTCCTATGACGATTGAGTCGAAGCAGTCAAAAAGCTCATTGCCGTGCACGATGTCGGCGCCTGCTATGGAGACCGAGTGGCCCCCCAGGGTTATGTGCGCCTTGGCGCCCGCCTTCTTGAGGGTCTTGGCAATAAAGACCGAAGAGGCGAGTTGGAAGACATTGGTGGCCGAGAACCCGATGACGTCATAGCTCTCCAGTTGCAGGGTGAAGCCGACGTAATCCAGAAGGAACCGCTCTAGCAGAGTGCCGCGCATGGCCTCGACAAGGCTCTTCAAGCTGGTGCCGCTCTCCACTACCGACGCCCGTGAGGCCGGGAAGAGGCTGTAAGGGATGTGGTCATGCTCTGTCAAAGATGTGACGTAGGTGTCCAAGCAGTCCAATGCTTCTTGATATTCAGTGGGTTGGAAAAACTTCTCGGCCTCTCTCAAAGTATTGATGGCACGGGAGAGTTCGGCATAACGGGACATCGATTCGAGGCGGACTCGCCGAAACAGCCAGATATAGAAAAGGCTGCTTAGGTTGTGGCAGACCGGCGAGAAGGACATGTCGCGGAGTTGAGCAGCCAAGTACGGCAGAGTCAGGGAGGGCTGGAATGGTTCGACGAGTGGAGGCGCGAAGATCCCGATCCGCAACTCCGAGGGAGTAAGCGAGATAGCGCGATTGTTCTGCTGACCTGCAGAACTATTATTTTCGATAGTCATCACGCGACTTTCTCTAAAGCTACGTATACAGGAGGAAGTCCTCCCGCATTTCATTGCAATAGGTCAATGTGTAGATGCGTTATTTCTATAACTTGGCTCAGGCTAGCAGCGTTGGTTAGGGGCTGTCAAGAAAGGAGTGTAGGCAGAAGGGCTGTATGCGTACCGTGGGGTGAACTACGCGGAATTCTCGGACGCTTCGGGCGCTCGTGAGGCTGTCGGGCGAGACCCGGGCTTCAATCCGGAAATCCTGAACCCTTTACGCGGCGGCAAACTCCCACCACTTCCTGAGGAGGTAAGTCTTAGGTCTTAGGAGAAGGCGGTGCCTATTGAGAGGCCGGCGAGTTGCTACTCCGGGTCGAGGCCTTCTCTTTCGCAGCGCTTCGTAAGCCGGCCTTGGAGGGCGTCCGGCGTCCAGTAGAGAACGGAGTTGGCGGCGTAGTCGAGCATCTGGCCGACGACCTCCCGGCGGGTGCGGGGATCGCTGCCTCTCTTGACTTCGACCAGAGTAGGGACGCCGTCCTGATCCAGGAAGAGGTGGTCCAGAGCCCAGCGGGAGCTACCTTGCTCCTGGTCCGGGATGCCCACTTCGCGGGAGACCAGGAGCCAGCGCCGCGGTGTGCCGGGATCGATCTGGTCCCCCGCCAGCAGATTAGGATGCTGGGCGAGGAGTTGTTGGAGATCCAGCTCCGCGGCGAAGGCGGTCTCCGCCATCTCCGTGAGCTCCCCGGCGGGGTCGAGCAGGAAGATTCCTCCAGGCATGGGGTTGGATTTCAGTGGTCTCTATTAGATTAGAGCACGTTGCGTCTTCTTCTGCATGGCCTTCTCGTCAACAACCATCAAATCAACAACGGAGTGAGTCAGGCCGGCAGGGATGCCGGCGGTCCCAGGGGGCGCTACGACGTCCTGCCTGCCGCAGAGGCGGCTCAATGGACCTGTACAACGTCGCAATGCACTCGTACGGCGACTCTACGCCTCGTGCGCCGATGCAATGCAGCTATGCAATGCTGCAAAGCACATCGCGCCGTCGCAATGCATCGATACGATGGCGCAATGACGAGAGCGCCGTCGCGTTGCGTCGACGCGCAGGCGCAATGCATGATTGCGCCGGCGCATTGAATCCTGGCAATGTCGCGTTGTCATTTGTGCCGACGCAATGAACTGGTACAATGAAGCGTAGCAATCGGCTCTGTCGCATTGCAAAGGCGCACCGTCGCGATACGGACGGGCGATGTCGCGTTGCCGGTAGCGCTGGGGCGATGTACCGAGGCGTCGTCGCGATGTACCGAGGCGTTGTCGCGTTGTGCGGGGCGGCGTAGTAGACTCCGGGGAGTTGTCGCGATGTACGGGGGACGGCGGAGCACGGCGAAAGGAGGCGAAGCGTTGAGCGCGGAATTTTCCGTGGCGCAGATTCTGGCGAACCTGGAGACGCAGATGGCGTTCCATCGCGAGCGGGAGGAGGAGCACGCCCGGCAGGAGGTGTTCCATCGCGAGCAGGAAGTCTTCCATGGCGAGCAACGGGCTCTTCATGCGGCTGAATACGAGACGGTCGCGAAGCATTACGAGGCGTTCAAGGCGTCGGCGGGGAGCGCGGCCGAGATCGCGGCCCGGAACGTGGTCCCCGCTCCGGCACCACCAGTGCGCGAGGAGCCGCCTCTGCCTCCCCTCGAGCCGGTCATGAGGAGCCGGTTGGTGGCCCGGCTGGTCCAGGAGCTGCCGGCGGGCGAGGTGTTCACTCCTACCCGGGTGGCGCAGGAGGTCAACCGGCGGTATCCGCGGGAGCTGAGCAAGCCCGTTGATTCCCGCCTGGCCTCGGCGGCCCTGCGCCGCCTGCTGGCCGACGGGAGCCTTCAGCTTGTGCAGAAGGGCACGGCGCACCGGGAGGCCGTGTATACGCGGCGGTGAGGACCGGGCATGAATGCCATCCTCTTATACATCTCCCGTCTACATCTCCCGTCGATCACACGGATGCCCGCCGCCCCCGAAGGGGCGGGATTTGCCCAGCCTGGGGTGTCAACCCCAGGACCGGGAACGCTCGCAGGCTCCGCCCTGGAAGGCCGGAAGAGATGTCATGGCCGGGATTGGGTTTCTCGAAGCTCCTCTGCCGGCCCTCCGGGACTTGGAGGGAGGTGGCGCCTTTCCTGGGGTTGACACCCCAGGCTGGGCAAATTCCGCCCCTTCAGGGCGACGGCCTCAGGGTGGCATCAAGGCCCGGGCTCAAACAAAAACAGCCGAGCGAGCCCGGCTGCTGGAACCCCTCCCTTCAGGAGAGGGGTTGGGGTGAGGTCAGGTCAGTGGCCGCGTCCGCCGTGGCGGCGGTGGTCGTCGCGACCACGGTCACGACGGTCGTGGCCGCGGCGGTCGCGGTGGTCGTCCCGGTCGTAGCGGCGGTCCCCGCGATCGTAACGATCGTTCCGGTCGTACCGATCGTACCGGCCATCGCGATCGTGGCGGTCATCACGGTCGTAGCGGTCGTAGCGGCGATCGCGGCGGTCGCCGTCGTACCGGTGGTCGCGGTACCCGTAGTTGCCGTACGAGCGGTAGCCGTAGCCGTCGTAGCGCGGGGCGTAGCGGTCGAAGGCCCAGCGGGGATCGACCCGGTAGTTGGAGAAGTGGGCGGCCACCAGCGGGCACGACTCGTGGTGGTAGTCGTAGGCGCCTTCGTGGTAGCAGTAGCGGCTGCAGCTATGGCCGCTGTAACGGATCGGCTGGTCGTACCGGTAGTAGTAGGCCGGATCGTACCCGTAGCCCGGGCTGCCGAAGACGAACGAGATGTGGGCGGCGCCGACCCGGAAGGCCGTGCCGATGGAGAGCCAGCCTTGGCTGGCCTGCGCCGGGGATGTGAGCATCGGGGCCAGCATCATGGCTCCGGCGAGGATCGAGGCAGTGAGCATCTTGCGCATTGTTGTGGAAACCTCCTGAGAGCCCTGTGATTCCACGATCCGTGCCATCCCCATTTCCCCCCGGGAGCCCGAGGGAGGAAGCCTGCCGGAGCACGTTCCGGCGCCCTCTCTGCCGGTCAGGACCGACCCTGTGGGAGGACAATGAATTGCGCCGTGTGCTATAGCTATCTTCATGATCAAGACCCAAGCCTTTGCCGCCCAGTCCGCCACCACCCCCCTGGCTCCTTTCAGCTTCGAGCGCCGCGATCCTGGCCCTCAGGACGTCCACATAGAGATCCTCTTCTGCGGTGTCTGCCACTCCGACCTGCACACGGTGCGCAGCGAGTGGCCGGGCACGGTCTATCCCATGGTTCCAGGCCACGAAATCGTCGGCCGGGTCGTCAAGGTGGGCGATCAGGTGACCAAGTTCAAGGCGGGTGACTTGGCGGCGGTCGGCTGCCTGGTGGACTCCTGCCAGCACTGCGGGAGCTGCGCCGAGGGGCTCGAGCAATATTGTGAGAACGGCTTCACGGGCACCTACGGCGGCGTCGAGAAGGAGACCGGCCGGCCCACGCGGGGCGGCTATTCGAACCAGATCGTGGTGACGGAGAAGTTCGTCCTGCGCCTCTCGGACAAGCTGGACCCGGCCGCCGCCGCGCCCCTGCTGTGCGCGGGGATCACCACGTGGTCGCCGCTCCAGCACTGGAAGGTGGGCAAGGGGCAGAAGGTCGGCGTGGTGGGTCTCGGCGGCCTCGGCCACATGGGCGTCAAGCTGGCCCATGCCCTGGGTGCGCACGTGGTGCTGTTCACCACCTCCCCCGGCAAGGCGGACGACGCGCGCCGGCTCGGGGCGGACGAGGTGGTGGTGTCCAAAAACGCCGCGGAGATGGCGAAGCACGCGGGGAGCTTCCACTTCATCCTCAACACCGTGGCCGCGCCGCACGACCTCGACGCCTTCCTGGTGCTCCTGAAGCGGGACGGCGTGATGGTGCCTCGTCGGCGCGCCCGGCGTGCCGCACCCCTCCCCCGCCGTGTTCAACCTCATCATGGGCCGCCGCACGCTCGCCGGCTCGCTGATCGGCGGCATCCAGGAGACCCAGGAGATGCTCGACTTCTGCGCCGAGCACGGGATCACGTCGGACGTGGAGATCATCCCCATCCAGGAGATCAACGAGGCCTATGAGCGGATGCTCAAGGGGGATGTGAAGTACCGGTTCGTGATCGACATGGCGTCGCTGGCTGGTTGAGCTCGATCCCTGCCGAAACCTTGAGAGGATTCAGAAGGGTGTCGATCAGACCTTGAAGAGCAGGGATGCACCCTGCCTCAAGGCCCGGATCGAAATGTGAGACGGAGGCTCCCTGGCGGCGGGTCAGGCGGCTACGGGAAACGTCACCGCCGCGGGCCCCACGCCGGTGCCACCCGTGTTGGGCACTCGCGTGTCCGCCGACCAGTTGGTGCCATCGAACGTTTTATAGAAGAACCCCGGGTCGGCCGGACCGCGGTGGAGAACGTAGATCTGCCCGCCATAGACGGACGAGCCGGGATTGAAGCTGATGCCGGCCGTGTTGGGCACGCGGGCTTCGTCTTCCCAGATTTTTCCATCGTACGATTTCCACAGGAAGTCCGTTCCGTGCCCATAGAAAAGGTACACGCTGGTGCCGAACACCACGGCCGACGGCCCCGTGGTGAGCCCTCCGGTGTTCGGAACCTGGAGCGTTTGCCATTTGGTGCCGTTAAAGACGGAGTAGGAGAACACGTTGTTCGGACCTGAAAAGAACACGTAGATCGCACCCTGGAAGATCACCGCGGCGGGAGTCAGTCCCGTGGAGGCGCCGGGGACCGCCGTGTCCACCGACCAGGCCGAGCCGTCAAACGTCTTGTAGACCAGAGTGCCATTGGGGCTCGGGAAGAACACGTAGATCTTGTTCTGGTAGACCACCGCTGAAGCGCCGCCGACGATCCCCGCCGTGTTCGGAACCTGTTGGTCGGCAGTCCAGATCTCGCCGTCGAACGTCTTGAAGAAAAACACGTTCCCGGGCCCCGGGAAGAAGACGTAGGCCAGATCTTGATAGAGGGCCGTTCCGGGACAGCCATTGATACCGCCGGTATCCGGCACCGGGAGGTCGTGCGACCAGCTCTTGCTGACGCTGTTGTAGACCTTGTAAAGAAACGCGTTGCCCGCTGCCTCCTGGTGCATCGTGAAAAGCCAGTTTCGCATTGTCCGCTCCTTCGTGTTGAGCCTTGGTGCCGGGTTGGATTGCCCAGGCGAGGAGGATGTGCCACGGCCCGGCGCGCTATCTCACCCCAACCCAGGGCTCATAGTAGGATCTCAGCCAAAGGGGGAGACCGATGTCCACAGCCGTAGAGCCCGAACCGGAGACCATCCTGGAGAATCCGCCGATCGTCACGGGTGAGGACTACGTCCGGAGCCTCCGCGGGCGCGGGCTGCGGGTGTTCCTCTTCGGCGAGCGGGTCGAGGAGCCGGTGGACCACCCGGTGATCCGGCCCTCGATCAACGCCGTGGCCGAGACCTACGACCTGGCGGTGCGCGAGCCGGAGCTGGCCACCGTGCTCTCTCCCCTGACCGGCGAACGGATCAACCGCTTTCTCCACGTGGCCGGGAGCGCGGAAGACCTGGTGATGCAGAACAAGATGCAGCGCAAGCTCGGGCAGCTCACGGGCACCTGCTTCCAGCGCTGCGTGGGGATGGACGCCTTCAACGCGCTGCATTCGGTGACGTTCGAGATCGACGAGCAGCTCGGAACGGCGCTACCACGAACGGCTGAAAACCTTTCTGACCGGCGTCCAGCGGCGCAACCAGGTGGTGGGCGGCGCCATGACGGACGTCAAGGGAGACCGCTCGAAGGCGCCGCACCAACAGGACGATCCGGATCTCTACGTACACGTGACCAAGCGGACGGAGGAAGGGGTCTGGATCCGCGGCGCCAAGGCCCACCAGACCGGCTGCCTCAACTCGCACTGGATGATCGTGATGCCCACGCTGCGGCTTGGGCCCGAGGACCGCGATTTCGCCATCGTGGGCGCCGTGCCGGTGGACGCGCCCGGGATCACCTATATCTATGGCCGCCAGTCGTGCGACACGCGCCACTTGGAAGGAAGCGGGCTCGACGCCGGCAACGCAAGGTTTTCCGGCCAGGAGGCGATGGTCATCTTCGAGGACGTCTTCATCCCCCGCGAGCTCGTCTTCATGGACGGGGAGACGGACTTCGCGGCGATGCTGGTCGAGCGGTTCACCTGCTATCACCGGCGAAGCTATGTGTGCAAAAGCGGCGTTGGGGACGTGTTGATCGGCGCCGCCGCCGCCATCGCCGAATACAACGGCGTGGACAAGGCCTCGCATATAAAAGACAAGCTCGTGGAGATGACCCACCTCAACGAGACGATCTATTCCACCGGCATCGCCTCCTCCTACCAGGCGCGCCCCATGAAGTCGGGCTGTTATCTGAACGACGACATGATCGCCAACGTCTGTAAGCACCACGTGACCAAGATGCCCTACGAGATCGGCCGGCTCGCCCAGGACCTGGCCGGCGGGCTGATGGTGACGATGCCCTCCGAGCAGGACCTCGAAAGCGCGGAGACGGGCGATCTGCTGAGGAAATATCTGAAGGGAAAGTCGGACGTGCCCACGGAGACGCGGATGAGAATCCTGCGCCTGATCGAAAACATGACCCTGGGGAGGAACGCCGTGGGCTACCTCACCGAGTCCATGCACGGCGCCGGCTCCCCGCAGGCCCAGCGCATCCAGATCGCCCGCCAGATGGATCTTCGCTACAAGAAAGGGCTGGCCCGCCGGCTGGCCGGGATCGAGGGCGAGCAAATCGCTCCCGAAGAAGGCGGCTATTTCGAGCGCGTGTTCGAGCCGGAGTGACCTCACCCTCCGGCTCCCTCTCCTAAAGGAGAGGGAGAGACCAGCAAGAAAAGACCCATTGGGCGCAGCGCCCCTGGGACCGCCGGCATCCCTGCCGGCCTAACTAACTCCTTCTTTTAAAAAAACAAAGTTAGCTCTACTTTGTCAGACTGTGTACCTGGGCGCGCCCCCGCCCGGGCATAAATGCCTGGGCTAAGTTGAAGAAGCCCCCTGAAGGGGACTCAAAAAAACTTTGAGCCGGCTTTAAGCCGGCTTTAAGCCGGCTTCTTTTGCCTAGCCCGGGCATTTATGCCCGGGCGGGGGCGCGCCCAGGGTAAACGTTCGAGAGCCAGGCACAATCTCCTGACAAAGTAGAGTTAGTTGCCGGCAGGGATGCCGGCGGTCCCAGGGAGGGCGTTGCCGGACCGCTTACTTCTTCCGCGTCAGCCGAGATCCCAGACCGCGGCGGCTCGTTTTCCAGCCGGGCGGGCACCTCACCTCATGGAACACACCTGACACCTGACACCTGAAAGGAAAACGAACATGAAGAAGCTTCTGCTGGGCCTGATGCTCTGCCTGACCGCCCTCGCCGGCGCCTCCAAAGCCCCCGAGGCCAACGCCGCCTGCAACCGCTGGCTGACCCGGTATTACTATGAGGCCGGCAGCAGCGTGGCCTGTGGATATACGTACTTCTACTGCGAAGCGGCGTCGACCCACGTCGGCTGCACGACGCCGTACCACCAGGACGTCCGCTCCGCCTGCGTCTGCCCGTAGGCCCCTGCCCGCAGCGAATCTGAACCGGCGCCCGCCTCAGCGCGTCCGGCGGACGTCACATCGAAAAATATGCATGAAGAAATATTGCGTCCCGGGGAGACAACCCGGGCGCCTGGGCTTCCCAAGAAGAATATGCCGGAGTACACTAGATCGTTTCCGGTTCCCCTAATGCATCCGCGCAGTTGCCGGTCAAATCTTGGTTCGTGGCGATGGAGGACTCCTTAATGCTGTCCAGATACGCAAGGTCGGTCAACGGTCTGGTACTGACTCTGATGTTGGCGCTGACTCTCGGAGGGAATGCGGCCTGGGCGGGCCAGGGCTACCTCGGTGAGGTGGAGCCCAACGACACCTCCGGCACCGCGACACCGCTCGGCGGCACCAACGTCGTGGCGCGGGGCAACGTCTACCCCAACGGCGACGTCGACTGGTACTCCTTCACCGCCGCGGCCGGCGACCGTCTCTACGCCGCGGTGATGACCAACTTCTCGGCCAACGCCTCGACCGACAGCCAACTGCGGGTGCTTCATGCCCGACGGCACCACGCTGATCGAGTTCGACGATGATGACGGCGCGATCGGCGGCCTCTCTTCCACGATCGCCAGCGCCACCCTGGCGAGCGCCGGCACCTACTTCCTCGAGGTCCGGCACTTCAGCGCCACCAACCAGTTGCGGCCCTACGACCTGCATTTCCGTCTGCAGAGCGGAGCGCCGACCCCCGAGGTCGAGAGCAACGACACCCCGGCAACCGCCAACCCCTTGCCGGCCAACGGCTGGGTGAGCGGCGCGCGCAACCCCGCGGCGGCCACCGAGCAGGACTGGTTCAGCTTCACCGCCGCCGCCGGCGACACCGTCTTCCTTTCGCTCGACCTCGACCCCGAGCGCGACAACGTGCAGTGGAACGGCCGGCTCGGGATCGCTCTGTTCGGCGACGCCAACAACCAGATCCTGGTGGTCGACGACGCCAGCGCCGGCTCGGTGGCCAATCCGCTCTCCGAAGCGATGTTCTTGACGGTGAAGACGGCGGGCACCTACTTCGCCTTCGTCGACTCGGCCACGGCGGCGACGGGCGGGCCGACGGCCACCTACACGCTCTGAGCGTCAGCATCCACCCGGCGGCCGACGAGGGGGTCAACTGCACGACCTACACCTCGCACCAACGTGCCGCAGACGATCGGCCCCGGAGCGGGCCTGGTCAGCTCGACGATCACCGTGCCCGGCAACCCGCGCATCGCCGACCTCGACGTCGAGCATCGTGCTCAACCACGCGCTCATGGCCGACATCGACGCCCACCTGCGCTCGCCGGCGGGCAACGACAACGGCCTGTTCACCGACATCGGCGCCGCCGCGACCGGCGGCCAGACGCAGATGGATCTCACCTTCGACGACGAGGCGGCCATTCCGCCCGCTGTTCACGGTGCTGCGGCCGATCGGGCTCAAGCCCGAGCTGGCCTACCGCCTCTCCTGGTTCGACGGCGAGAACGCCGGCGGCACCTGGACGCTCGACCTGCGCGACGACGGCGCCAACGCCAGCGGCGGCACGCTGACCGCCTGGAGCCTGCGCATCTGCGAGCCGCCGCCGCCGCCGGCCTGCGCGCCGGGCTTCACGCCGCAGACGGTGTTCACCACCGACTTCGAGAGCGGAGACGCCGGCTTCACGCACTCCGGCACCGGCGACGAGTGGGCGCGCGGCCTGCCGGCCACGGCCGCCACCACCACGGCCAACCCCCTGGCGGCGTTCACCACCTGCAACAGCGGCGTGAACTGCTGGAAGACCGACCTCGACGGGCACCTACAACGCCTCCACCGCGACCAACGTCACCCAGGATCTGCTGTCGCCGGCCATCAACCTGGCGGGCCTGATGCCGCCCCGGTGGTGGTCACCTGGGCGCAGCGCTACCAGATGGAGAACGCGACGTTCGACCACATGTTCGTCGACGTCCAGCAGGTCGGCGGCGCCACGCCGGTGCGGCTCTTCGAGTGGCTGGACGCGACGATGACCAACGCCCCGGGCAATCCGGCGGTGAACATCGGAGAGAGCGCCGGCTGGGGCGTCTTCTCCCGGCGTGCCGACAGCCTCGCCGGCCTCAACACCGAGCTCCGGTTCCACCTCGACAGCGACAACTACCGTCAACCTCGGCGGCCTGGCGGTCGACGACGTGACGGTGACCGCCTGCCGCGCGCTCTCGGCGGACCTTTCGATCACCAAGACCGACGGCGTGGCGACGGCGATGCCCGGCGGCATCGTCACCTACACGATCGTCGCCTCGAACGCCGGGCCGGACCCGGTCACCGGCGCCACGGTCGCCGACACCTTCCCGGCCGTCCTGCCACCTGCACCTGGACCTGCGTGGGCGCGGGCGGCGGCACCTGCACCGCCGCCGGCTCGGGCAACATCAACGACACGGTCAACCTGCCCGCGGGCGGCTCGGTGACCTACACGGCGACCTGCGACGATCACGGCTTCGGCGCACCGGCACCCTCGTCAACACGGCGACCGTCTCGAGCGCGACCACCGACCCGACTCCGGGCAACAACTCGGCGACCGACACCGACACGCTCACCCCGATGGCCGATCTCGCGATCACCAAGACCGACGGCGTGACGACGGCGGTCCCGGGCGGCTCGGTGACCTACACGATCACCGCCACGAACGCCGGGCCGAGCGAACGCCGCCGGCGTCGACCGTGGCCGACACCTTCCCGGCGTCGCTCACCTGCACCTGGACCTGCGTCGGGCGCGGGCGGCGGCACCTGCACCGCGGCCGGCTCGGGCAACATCAACGACACCGTCAACCTGCCCGCGGGCGGTCAGCGTCACCTACACGGCGACCTGCACGATCAGCACGTCGCGCGACCGGCACGCTCGTCGAACACCGCGACGGTCTCCGAGCGCGGCGTCACCGATCCGAACCCGGGCAACAACTCGGCGACCGACACCGACACGCTCGTGCCGCACGGCCGATCTCTCGATCACCAAGACCGACGGCGTCACCACGGCGACCCCGGGCGGCTCGGTGACCTACACGATCGTGGCCTCCAACGCCGGCCCGAGCAACGCCACGGGCGCCACGGTGGCGGACACCTTCCCGGCGTCCCTCACCTGCACGTGGACCTGCGCGGGCGCGGGCGGCGGCACCTGCACCGCCGCCGGCTCGGGCAACATCAACGACACCGTCAACCTCCCCGTCGGGCGGCAGCGTCACCTACACGGCGAGCTGCACTCTCTCGGGCTCGGCGACGGGCACGCTCACCAACACGGCGACCGTCACGGCCCCGGCCGGCGTGACCGATCCCAACCCGGCCGACAACAGCGCCACGGACACCGACACGATCACCCCGGCTCCGGTTCCGGACGTTTCGGGCACCAAGATGGTCACCTCCAGCGGACCCTACGCGGCCGGCGGAACGGTCACCTACCTGATCACCCTCAACAACACCGGCACGGGGGCTCAGGCCGACAACCCGGGCAACGAATTCACGGACGTCCTGCCGGCCACGCTGGCGCTGGTTTCCGTCACCGCGCCCGGCGTCAACGCGGGGAGCAACACGGTGACGTTCAACGGCGCGATTCCGGCCGGCGGCTCGGTGTCGTTCACCATCACCGCCACCATCCTCCCCGCCGCGGCGGGTACCACCGTCAACAACCAGGGGACGATCTCCTACGACAGTGACGGCAACGGTACGAACGACGCGACGCGGCAGACCGACGATCCGGCGGTGGGCGGCGGGGCCGATCCGACGCCCATCGTGGTGGCGGGCGGACCGGCGCCGGCCCCGACCCCGGCCATCCCGACCCTCTCCTCCATGGGTCTCGTGCTGCTCTCCCTCGCCTTGGCGGCCCTCGCTCTGGGCCTCCTCAAGCGGCGGCAGGAGCAGTAAAGGCAGTCCAACCCGCCGGGCTCTCCGGAGCCCGGCGGGCCTCACCTCTCCCCTCCTCCCTCCAAGCCCCCCCCGTGTCATACTCCCGAAGCGATTCAAACAAACGGGAGCCCTTCCATGCCGCGACGCGCAGGCCTGATTGCCCTGTTGGCTCTATTCCTGGGGAGCGGGTGATGCAGCTCTTCGCCATGGACGACGACGGCACCAATGCCGAGCTCATCGGCCATCTCAACCTCGCCATGGCCCTCCATCCCCAGGTTCTGCTCGACGGACGGATCGCTTTTTCGAGCTGGGAGGAGCACGGGCTGCGCGATCCCAGGCAATTCCCTCTCTGGGTGATCGGTCCCGACGGCCGCGGGGCAGACGACCCAGGTGGTGAGGACGTTCAAGGCGGTTGGGCGGTGAGCGTCACCTGGAAATCAGATCTTCCGGAGAAATACCGAGCCCTTTGAGAATGGCCCGAAGCGTTCCAGGAGGCAGGTCGCCAGAGTGTCTTGGAATAGCCGTCGATCGATTCTGGCTCGGGTTGTGCCAGATCTCGTGGCTCCCCTTGCTCTGGCGGGTCAGCTCGCAACCGAGCCGGCGAAGATGGCGGGTCAGCTCGCGGTAGGTCAAGCGGGTACGAGGACTGGAACACGCCCCGGAGCGGTGACCGTCTCGATTCCCGGCGACAGTTTTTGTTTGGTCTCGATCATCACCGCAATGAGGTCATGAGCCACATCGGGTGCCAGTCGAAGAACCTCTTGAACGTTGTCCGCTTGCACCACAAGCCCAGGAAGGTCAGGACTCGTGCCGAGGTACGGACCCTCAGGCAACTGCTCGATTTCCAGAGTGATCTTGTACATGCTTCTCGTCTCCGCGACCATTCTAGCAGGCCTCTTCGTCCTCTGGGAACCTGTTGCCCGAAGGAATGCTGAAGAGGGCGGATCTCACGCTCCCGCCAGCTTCTATCCGTGCCGGTCTGTCGCCGGGCACCCGTACCACGCCGAATTCAAGGAAGCGCCATAGAGCCACTAGCCGTCTGATGGGCCCGACTTGTGGACAAACGAGTCAAGTTTGGTGGCAGCGCCTTCAGCCCCTCAGGGGCGACCGGTATTAGCCCCAATGCTGTCCACTTAAAGCTTTCTGAACGTGGGGAGAGGGCTCGGGCGTGGTCAAGGACAATAAGGACACCAAGGACGTAAAGGACGGATGAGGAATGGTGCGGTGCGCGGCCGGGACCGTACCGCTCTCGGAACCAGCGACTCAGCTGGCTTTCCGGCTGCCAGCGCAACCACGACCACGCAATCTCGATCGCCATTGTGCAAGGATCTGTCCTGCGCGCTCTGCGGTCCTTCTTGAAGGCGGCTTGCAACGTTCGCCGAGAGCCGCGGGCCGACTCTCAGGGTCTCCAGCGCTTTCTGACGCTCTCCCCTACTCCCCCAGCTCGGCCAGGAACCGGTATCCCACCCAGGGCTCGGTCCCGATGTAGCGCGGGTTCGCGGGATCGGGCTCCAACTTGCGGCGCAGCGAGCCGACGTGGACGCGGACGGTGTCGGCCGTGGTGGCCGGGGCGCCTTTCCAGACGGCGGCGATGATCTGGCGCAGGGTGACGGGCCGGCCGGCGTGCCCGGCGAGCAGCTCCAGGATGGCGAACTCCGTGGGGGTCAACCGCACGTCGCGCCCGTCCTGGGCCACGGTGCGGCGGTCGCGGTCGATCTCCAGGCCGGGGAAGCGGAGCTGCTCGGGAACCGCCCCGGCGCCGCTCTTGCGGAGCTGGGTGCGCACCCGGGCCAACAGCTCGCGGAGAGAAAACGGCTTGGTCACGTAGTCGTCCGCCCCCAAATCCAGCGCGCGGACCTTGTCTTCTTCCTCGCCGCGCACGGAGAGGACGATGACGGGGGTGGCGTCCACCCGGCGGACGGCGGCGATGACGGTGTGGCCGTCCGCCCGGGGCATGGCGAGGTCGGTGATGACGAGGTCGGGCCGGTGCTCCTCGAAGACGGCCCGGCCCTCGACGCCGTCGGCGGCGGAGAGCGTCTCGTAGCCGGCCAGGGCCAGCTCGCGGGTCAAGGTCTGGCGGATCGATGGATCGTCGTCCACGACGAGAATCCTCCGGGCGGTATGGATCATCCTGGGATCTCCTCCGGTTCCGGCGCCGCCGGCAGGTCGACGCGGGCGATGGTGCCGCCGCCCGGGCGTTCGAGCAGGGCGAGCGAGCCGCCGTTGGCCTCCGCGAGGCTGCGGGCGATCTGGAGGCCGAGCCCGCCCGAGGCGCTGTCGCCCGAGCCCGTGTCCAGCCGCCGGAGGTCGCGCGGGCTCTCCAGCATCCGGCGGAGGCCCGGCGGAATGCCGGGGCCGCGGTCCCGCACCTCGAGGCGGACCCGGTCCCCCTCCGGGCCGGCCGAAAGCTCCAGCGGACGGCCGGGGGGCGCCGCCCGCGCCGCGTTCTCCAGCAGGTTGACGAGGATCTCGAGCGTCAGCGACGGATCCGCCCAGAGGTCCGGGCAGTGCGGCTGGACGGCGATCTCGACCGGCCGGCCCGCGAGGATGGACGACAGGCTCTCCCGCGCCGCGTGGAGCAGTGAGCCGGGAGGCGTGGGCTCGGGGCGGGGCCGGGCCACGCCGGCTTCCAGGCGGGCCAGGGAGAGCAGGTTGTCGATGCGGCGGGCCAGGCGCTCCTGCTCCACGGCCAGCCCGCGCAGGCTCTCCTGGGCGGCGGGCTGGTCCGCGAGCCGGCCGTCCAGGCTCTCGATCTCCAGCCGCATGGCGGTCAGGGGCGTGCGCAGGTCGTGGGAGACGGCCCGCAGAAGCGAGGTCTTGAGCGTATCGCTCTCCCGCACGGCCTCCAGGTGGGCTGCCTCGGAGAGTAGGCGTTCGCGCTCCACGGCCAGCGCGAGCAGGCGGCCGGCGGATTCGAGGAGGGTCTTCTCCGCCGTCGTATCTCTCGCCACCAGGACCCCATTGTTCATGCCGCCGACGTGAAGAGGCAGGTAGACGGTCCGCCCGCCGTTGTCCTGGACGGTCTCCAAGCTCGCCCGCGCCCGCCCGAGGAGCTGGGGATCGGTCTCCAGCCGGCCGGGACCGATGACGCTCGCCGGCTCTTCCGCATCGCCCAGGAACAGCCCACCCGCGTCAGCGCCAATCGCCTGAAGCGTCCGCGCCGCGGCCTCGCCCAGGACGCCGGGGCGCTGGCTCGCCGCGAACAGGCCGAAGCAGAGGTCGTAGAGCACCTCGACCTCCCGCCGGCGCCGCCGCGCCTCTTCGGCCTCGCGCCGCGCCGTGGCCACCAGCCGGCTCGCCAGGGTGGAGGCGCCGAGGAAGGCGAACAGCGCCACCCAGTTCGAGGGCTCCGAGATGGTCAGCGTGCCGAAGGGGGGAAGGAAGAAGAAGTTGAGGCAGAGCATGGAGGCCACGGACGCGGCGGCCCCCACGGCCCAGCCGCCCCACGTGGCGAGCGCCAGCACCGCGGCCAGATAGAAGAAGCCGATGGTGGCCGTGTTGGCGCCCTCCCACCGGCCGAGCACGGTCACCAGCGCGAGAGCGGGCGGCACCGCGGCCCAGGCGAGAGCACGCCGGTGTTCGAGGTTCAGGGGCATGGCGGGAAGGAGTCTACCCTTCCCACGGTCCTGCCTTCACGGCTCAGAAGTTGCCGGGGCAGATCTCGTGGCCGCCATGGAAGCACCAGATCCGGTGGTCGATCTGGCCGAAGTCGTCCCCGGTCTCCCCGCACTCGGGGCAGAAGACGAGGGATTCCTCGCCGGGGAGGCTGTACACGTCGTGCCGAAGCATTTCGTGCGCGAACAGCCCTGAATTCTCTCCATCGGTTTCGGTCCAGCGCTCGTAGGTGATGACGTCCATGGCGATCCTCCTGGCAGTCGTTTCGATCCCATGGAGATGATGAGCGAACCGCCCTCTCGACGCCACGCTCCGGAGGGTGGTTGAGAGGCCCGCCCTTTGGGAGGGCCTCTTTTCCAGGAGTCTCAAGCGGCCCGGGTCGACAGGTCTCCCGGGTCTTCCCCCAGCGCCTGGGCCTTCGGAGCTCATCATGCGGCCGAGCCTGTCCTCTGTCTCCGGCCCACGGCGACCCACCACTCCTCCAGTTGCCCTTCCGGCGCCACCAGGGCGGCGTAATCTTCCTCTTCGATCCCGCCGGACGGCAGCGGCGCGAACACCGCGTGGTTGGGATCATCGCCACCGGGCTCCGACGGGAAAAACCGGCCATCCTGGGCAAACAGCTCGCTGGCCTTCTTGATCGTCATGGCGTCACCTCCGGTTCTGAACGGAGTCTGGAGGGAACCGCGCCGGAGCGCCACGCTTGAACGGGCGGGAAGGTGCGCCACCCCCTGGGTGGGGCGGGGCTATGGCTTGGCCAGGACTTGCCCCAGGATCCAGCCCGCCACGTCCGCCACCACCGTCTCCGCCACGTGGCCCACCTTCTGGTATTCGGACGGCCCGCTCTGGCCTTCTCCCTCGATGAAGAGGTGGTTGAGCTTGGGATAGAGCTTGAAGGTGACGTCCTTGCGGTCCGCCAAGGCCTTCTTCCAGGCCTCCAGGGTGTCCGGGGTCACCTGGTAGTCGCGCCCTCCCTGGAGGATCAGCATCGGCCGGCCGAGCGCCTTGGCGGCCGCGGCCGGGTTGTACCCCCGGAGGTCGAGCCAGTAGGAGGCCGGAGCGCCCAGGACGCCGCCGGCGGGATCCGCCGCGCCGGGCTGGAGCGCCTTCACCTTGGCCACCTCCTGGCGGAGCCCTTCGATCTGCTGCTTCTCGGGGTCGGAGACGGTGCCGTCGAGCCCGGCGATGTAGGTGACCTGCTCCAGCATGATGTCTTCGAGCGGCCGGACCGCGCCCGCCATTACGATGAAGCCGGCGATGGCGGCGATGGCGGCGTCCTGCGCGCCGATGCGGGGGACCATCATGGCGCCCAGGCTGTGGCCGAGGACGAAGACGCGGGCCGGGTCGATCCCCGCCGTTCCCCGCAGCAGGGCCGCGGCGAGGACGGCGTCGTCCACCGTCTCCTCCCGCACGGTGAAGTTGGCCACCGAGCCGAGCTTGGCGCCGTGCTGGCGGGTGCGCTTCTCGTAGCGGAGCACGGCGACGCCCCGCGAGGCGAGGCCCCAGGCGAGGTCGCGGAACGGCCGGGCGCCCTCCACCGTCTCGTCCCGGTCGTTCGGGCCGGAGCCGTGGACGAGCACCACGGCCGGGAAGGGGCCGGGCCCGGCAGGCATGGCGAGCGTTCCCGGCAGGGCCCAGTCTCCGGAGCCCACGGTGACCTCCCGCTCGCTGAAAGCGCCCTTGTTCACGTACGCCGGAGGTGTGTATTCGGCTGTGTTCGGCCCGCTGGGCGGCACGATGAAGAACCCGCCAATCCGCCCGCCGGCGTCGAGGACCACCTTGAGGTCGACCGTGGCGTGCTCGAATTCCGTGGTGGCGAGGACGAAGTCGAACGGCCCCTGCTTTTCCGTCCGCACGGCCGTCCGCTTCTTGTAGGCCCCGAGCTGCCCTTGGAGGGAAGTCCAGATCTCGGCCAGCTTCTCCGCCGGCGCCGCGGCCTTCATGTCGTCCGTGAAGGCCGCGGTGGCGGCCTGATAGTTCCCGGCGGCGATCTGATCGAGGAACTTCACCGCCACCTCGGCGGGCACCGGGGGCCTCGCCAACGAGGGCGGTTGCGCGAGGAGGGACTGGGGGACGAGGAGCCAGGCGAGGCAGAGGATGGCCGTGCGGTTCATGGAACGATGGTGCCATACTCCGGTCGTCGCATGAGACGCCACCACCGAGCCCGGCGCTTCCGCCCCGTCCTCCGTCCGGCCGTCGGCCGCAAGCTCCCCCGCGAGCTGCGCATCGGCCGCGTGGGCCGCCTGGCCTCAGCCTTGCCCCTGGGGATCGAGGATCCCGGGTTCGAGATGCTGCTCCGGCGCATCGACGGCGCGCCGTTTTTCGGCGGCAACCGGGTGGACGTGTTCTTCAACGGCGCCGACGCCTTCCAGGCCATGCGGCAGTCCGGCGAGGCCGCCCAGGAGGAGATCCTCCTGGAGTCCTACATCTTCAAGGACGACTCCACCGGCCAGCGCTTCCTCGACGGCATCAAGGCCGCCGCCGCCCGCGGGGTGGCCGTGAGGGTGGTGGCGGACGCCCTGGGCTCCTATGCCACCCGGGACGAGTTCTGGCGGGAGATGGAGAGCCGCGGCGTCCAGTTGCGGCTGTTCAATCCCCTGTTCGAGCAGTTCTGGTACCAGCCGTTCCGCGACCACCGCAAGATCCTGGTGGTGGACCGCAAGGTCGCCTTCACCGGCGGCATGAACATCGGCGAGGAGTACGGGTCGTTCCGGCCGAAGCCGGGCGAGACCTGGCGGGACACCCACGTGCGGGTCACCGGCCCGGCCGCGTGGGAGATGGCCGTCGTCTTCCAGGAGGGCTGGGAGCACGCGGGCGGCGAGCCGTTCGAGATCGATTCCATACCGGCCGAGGAGGCCGAGGCGCCGGGGGCGCGCATCCTCGTCCTCGACTCGCGCCCCCTGCGCGGCCAGGCCGAGTCGGCGGCGGTGCTGGCGGCCATCGTCGCGGCGGCGCGGCGGACGCTGTGGATCACCAACGCCTACTTCGCGCCCGGGCACCGGGCGTTGAGGGTCCTGGAAGAGGCCGCGGACCGCGGCGTGGACGTGCGGCTGCTGCTCCCCGGCCAGACCGACGTGCCGATCGTCCGCCACGCCGGGCACGGCTATTACGGGACACTCCTCGAGCGGGGGGTGCGGATCTTCGAGTACCAGGCCGCCATCCTGCACGCCAAGACCCTGGTGGCCGACGGCCTCGTCTCCGTGGTGGGCTCGACCAACCTCGACTTCCGCTCCTTCCTCTTCAACGCCGAGTGCGACCTGCTGATCCTCTGCCCCGAGACGGCGGCGAAGATGGAGTCGGCGTTCCGGGAGGATCTGAAGAAGTCCGAGGAGGTCCGTCTCGAAGACTGGTGCCGCCGCCCCCTGCTCAAGAAGACCGGCGACCGCATGGCCCGCTGGCTGTCGCCCGTGCTGTAGAGCCCCCGCCCGCCGGGGTGGTGCCGGCCCGCCCGGCCTCGTATTGCGGGAGATCTCACGGTGACCTCATCCTGGGGCCATGAGCACCGGGACCGCCCCTGAGCTGGCCGACCTCCTGCACGCGGCGAGCACGATTCTCGGCTCGCTGGGGCGAGGGCTTCTCTGTCTCGACCGGGAGCTGCGGATCGTCCATGCCTCGGAGGAGATCGACCGCATCCTGGGCGAAGGCGGGGCGGCGGCCGTGCTGAACCGGACCGCCGAGGAGGTGCTGGGGCCGGAGCTGTTCGGGGTGAACGGCAGCCTGCGCCAGGCCCTGGAAGCCGGCGAGCGCCGCGAGGGCTGGGGCGCCACTCTCTACGCAAACTGCACCGGGCGCACCAGCCGGCTCGGCCCCCGCCGGGTGTCGCTCTCGGCCGCCCCCCTCCCGCGCGATCCCGGCGGGCGGTGCGATCCCCGGGTCTCCTATGTGGTGGTGGTGCGTGCGGCGGAGGAGGTCGAGGCGAGCGCCGGTGCCGAGCCCACGGTCTTTGCCGGCATCGTGGCCCGCTCGACGTCCATGCTGCGCATCTTCCGGCTGATCGAGAACCTGGAGGAAAGCGAAGCCACGGTGCTGCTCAGCGGTGAGAGCGGCACGGGCAAGGAGCTGGTGGCCCGCGCGCTCCATCTCCACTCGCCTCGCCGCAAAGGACCCTTCGTGGCCGTCAACTGCGGCGCCCTGCCGGGCGAGCTGCTGGAAAGCGAGATGTTCGGGCACGTCCGCGGGGCCTTCACGGGCGCCGTGCGCGACCGCGTCGGCCGCTTCGAGGCCGCGGGCGGCGGCACGCTGTTCCTGGACGAGGTGGGCGACCTGCCCTTCCCCCTCCAGGTGAAGCTGCTGCGGGCCCTCCAGGAGCGCACTTTCGAACGGGTGGGCGAGAGCGTCACGCGCCGCAGCGACGCCCGCATCATCGCGGCCACTCACCTCGACCTCCGGCGGGCCGTGCAGGAGGGGCGCTTCCGCGACGACCTGTTCTACCGGCTGCGCGTGGTGCCCCTCGAGATCCCGCCGCTGCGCGAGCGCCGGGCAGACGTCGAGCCGCTTGCCGGCCATCTCCTGCGCAAGGTCACGGCCCGCCACGGCCGCTCGCTCCTCCTCGCCCCGGACGCCCTGCGGGCGCTGCTGCGCTATTCCTGGCCGGGCAACGTGCGCGAGATGGAGAACGCCCTGGAATACGCCGTGGCGGTCTGCCGGGGCCAGACGGTCCACGCCGAGGACCTGCCCGCCGAGATCCTCGACGCCCTGCCCCTGCCGCCGCCCGAGCGGATCCTCGAGCGGACCGGGGAGGAGGAGGTCTTCGATCCCGCGGCGCCTCCCGGCGAGCGCGAGCGCCTGCGGACCGCGCTGGAGGCCCACCACTGGCGGCGCGACGAGGCCGCGAAAGCGCTCGGCATGAGCCGCACCACACTCTGGCGCAAGATGCGTGAGCTTCAGTTGATCGTCCAATGAAAAGGAAAAAAAACGGCCGGCTGGAGGGCAGCCGGCCGGGAGGGATCGCTCAATCGTTCAGTTGAGCGGACAGCCGAGGTTGTTGTCGGCGTCGAGCTGAGCGGCGAGGCTCAGCATGACGTCGCGGCTGTTGCTCGCGAGCGCCGCGTTGACGCTCAACACCACCTCGCCCGGCGTGCGCGGGTACCACACGCTGGGGTGCGCGGCATTGAGCAGCGCCGCCACCCCCGCCCGGAGCAGAACCTCCGCCGCGCCCTCGTTGCCGGAGCCGCCGCCGAAGGCCAGGGCCGCGAGCAGCGTCGCGTTGCCGAGCGCGGGATACCTGGCGGATTCGCCGAACACGGTCACGACCTTCTGGCCGGTCGAGTAGCCGGTGGGCGGCCACGACCCGGTGTGGTTCTTCCAGTAGCCCGGCGTGCAGCCCTGGTCGTAGACCTTGCCGTAGTAGTGGCTGGGGTCGGTGTCGGACACGTTGGAGCCGGACGGCGGCTTGCCGGTGGCCGTGCCGACGTTGCAGTACTGGCCCACCACGGCGATGCCGCTGCCGGTGCAGGTCATCTCTTCATTCGGCTGCAAGACGGTCTTCGGGCAGGTCACCGCCACGCCCTTGTCGTCCGTCACCGTGACCTGGGTCAGAGTGACGTCGCCGGTGTTTTTCACCACGTAGGTCCACTGCACCGTGCTCCCCACCGGGACCTTCGGTCCGGGTGTGGAGTCCGCGTCCTCGCCGTTGGTGAGCTTCTCGATGTGGATCCCCGGGCAGTAGCCATAGTAGTGGGCGGGATCGGAAGCCGAGACGTTCGGGCCGGCAGGCGGCTTGCCGGTCGCGGTGCCAATGTTTTTGTACTGCCCGGCGATGGCGGTGCCGGACGCCGTGCAGGTCATGGTCTCACCCGGATCGAGCGCGGTCTTCGGACAGGTCACGTGGACGCCCTTGTCATCCGTCACCGTGACGTTCGTCAGCCGGACTCCGCCGGTGTTGGTCACCTCGTAGGTCCACTGCACCGCGCTCCCCTTGCGCACCATGACTCCCGGCGGCACGTCGGCGTCCTCGCCGTTGACCCGCTTCTCGATGGAGATGGCGGGCGGCACGAAGCCGTTGTAGCAGGCGGGGTCGCTCGCCGTCACCGAGCCGCCGAGGGTGGCGGTGCCGGTGGCCGTGCCGACGTTCCGGTAGGAGCCAAGGATGGCCGTGCCGCTCCCCGTGCAGGTCATGGACTCAGCCGGTTGCAGGACGGTCTTGGGGCAGCTCACCACCACGTCCCGGTCGTCCGTCACCGTGACGCCGCCCAGCGTCTGGTCCCCCGTGTTGGTCACGAGGTAGGTCCACTGGACCGGGCTGCCCTGCTGGATCGCCGGGCAGTTGGTGTTGGCGTCGTCGCCGTTCACCTTCTTGACGATCTCGATGTCCGGCCAGGCGCCGAAGTAGTGCGAAGGATCGGTGGCCGCGACGTTGGGGCCGGTGGGCGGCTTGCCGGTCGCGGTGCCGAGGTTCGCGTACTGCCCGGCGAGGGCCGTGCCGCTCCCCGTGCAGGTCATGGTCTCACCCACCACGAGAGTGGTCTTCGGGCAGGCCACGTCCACACCCTTGCTGTCGATGACCTGGACGGCGGTCAGCGTCACGTTGCCGGTGTTGGTGACCTGGTAGGTCCAGGTGACCCCGGCGCCTACGATCAGCACCGGCCCCGTCGGCAGGTCCGCGTCCACGCCGTTGGTGTACTTCTTGATCGAGATCGTGGGCCTGGAGTCAAAGCCGGTGTAGTGGGACGAGTCCTGAGCGCTCACCTGAGGGCCGCAATTCGGCTCGCCCCTGGCGGTGGCCGTGAAGCTGTGCGGACCCGTCTGGGCCGTGCCGCCGGCGGTGCAGGTCATCATCTCACCGGGATCGAGGACGGTCTTCGGGCAGCTCACCGTGAAGCCGTGCTGGTCCGAGACGGCGATGCCTTGAAGCTTGAAATCACCGCTGTTGGTGACTCTGTAGGTCCACGTGATGGGGGTGTTGGCCTGCAGCGTGGGTCCCGGCGGCACGGTGTGCTCACCGTTGAGCAGGACGCTGAAGTCGAGCCTGCCCCGCTCCTCGCCGTAGTAGTGGCTGATGTCGAAGTCGTTGGCGTTCTGGCCCTCGGCCGTGACGGCCGTGACGCCGGCGGTGTTCTCGTGCTGGCAGGCCACGGCGGTGCCGCTGGCGGTGCAGGTCATGGATTCACCCGGCTCGAGGACGTCGCCCGGGCAGGCCACGGCCAATCCGTCGCTGTCCGTCACCTCGATGCTGATCAGCCTCACGTCGCCGGTGTTGGTCACGACGTAGGTCCACGTCACCGGGTCTCCCACGGGGACGATCGGCCCGGGCGGCACCTCGGCCGGCGTGCCGTTGGTCAGCTTCTCGATGCGGATGCCCGGGCCTGGAGGAGGCGGCGTGAGCTTCGGGGGCAGGCACCAGGCATGGAGGGCGGCGCTGTACATCGAGCTCGCGCTGTAGTGGGCGGTGACGAAGGCGTTGACCTCCGTGACCAGCTCAGCCCAGCCGAACGGCTCCGTGATCCCGAGGTCGGAGACCTTCAGCCGCTCGAGCGGCATCAACTGCAGGTGCCGCGTATCGAAGAGCCGGCCGGCCTCGTCGTAGAGATCCACGCCGAGCTTGATCTTGTGGGCACCCGGGGGATTCTCCACAGCCGACGGCAGGCCGACGCTGTCGGTCCAGATCATCAGCTCGGTGCCGGCGTCGAAGGTGCCGCCCGAGAGGAACCGGATGCCGTGGCGTTTGCACTCCGGCAGGCATTCCGTGCCGGGGTCGAGGTTCACCAGGGTCTCACCCTCGGTGTACCCGAGCTTGGGGTCGGCCACGAAGGAGTCACCCCACAGCACGTCGGGCTGGAGCAGTCCCTGGCTGTGGAAGCGGACGGCCCCCACGGCGAGGTCCGGGGCGACCTCGGTGGCATAGTACATGCCCTTGTCGGGAGACGGCTTGCCGGAGAGGGTCGCCTGCAGGAAGGCGATCTTCTCGGGCGGGAGCGTCTGGCCGCCCGGCAACCGGCCGGAGACCAGCCAGTCCCGCAGGTTGACGGTCTGCACCGCCTTGCCCTGCAGAGTCAGGTTGAGGTCCAGGACGGAGATGCCCCAGTTGGTGACGACAGAAACCTTTACTTCAACGGGCTCCTCGCCGTCGTTGCAGAGGGCGAAGAGCGTGGTGCGTCCGGGGTCCGGAGCGTTCTTCAGATCGACTTCGAAGTACGGCAGCAGGACGTCGGACGAGGGACGGATTTCCGCGGCGGCCTGGGGTACGCCGAGCAGCAGGAGCCCGGCGGCCAGGACCGCGCAGAGTGGGAGAACCTTTCGGAGGTTCATGATTCCCTCCCTTCCGAAACAACCAGGGAGCGGATGGCAAGAGATCAAGACGAATTCAGAGAGGCGCGCTGGGCTCCGGCAGAACCGGCTCGCGGAGATTGAATAGATCAGCTACGGGCGAGATCGCCTTCGCGCGCCTACGGCTCCACTTCTTAATCTGCACTGATTCCGGGCAGGATTGCACGCCCTTCGGGGCAGTGCCGATTTGCCAAAGGGTGGCCCAGCCGCCGCCCGCCGGGGCAGGCGTGTTTCACCACGTTTCGTCCTGAAACGTTTCGTTGCAACACGGCGTTGCACGGGTTTGCGCCGGTCCTCCGAAATCATTGGAAAGAAACCATTTCACGATTGGCATGCCGGCTGCTCTTTCAAGGGCCGGACGCCACCTGAAGCGCGAGGAGAGAACCGCCATGATCACCCTCACCTACCAAGGATGCAAGGTCGACGTGGACGCCGAGGGGTTCCTGCTGGACAGCTCGCAGTGGACCCCGGAAATCGCCGGGGAGATCGCGCGGGAGGTGGGCATCGATCCGCTGACCGAGCGGCACTGGAAGGTGATCACCTTCTGCCGCGAGGACGCCGCCCGCCAGGGCAAGCCGCCCGGGCTGCGCCGCGTCGCCAGACTCTCCGGCGTGGACAGCAAGGAGCTCCACCGGCTCTTCCCCGAAGACCCCGGCCGGCTCACGGCCCGCATCGCCGGGTTACCCAAGCCTGCGAGCCGCGCGTGAACGGACCCCAGGAGGCAACGACCATGAAAACCCTTCTCATCCGCCTGCTGCCGGTGGCCCTCTTGCTGCCGGCCCTGCTCGCCGCCCCGTCTCCCGCCCGCGCCACCAACGGCATGTATCTGACCGCCTACGGCGCGGAGACCGCGGGCCGGGGGGGCGCCAACCTCGCCATCTCGGACCGTAGCCTCGCCCTGAACTTCAACCCCGCCGGCCTGGCGCAGCTCCAGGGCCAGCACTACACCGCCAACCTCTCGCTCCTCGCGCCGTCGCTCGAATTCGAGAACGGCTTGAACGGTGCCACCGACGCCGAGGACCGCTACTTCCCCCTGCCGGCCTTCGCCTACGTGCGCGGCGGCCGGGAGACGCCCTGGACCTGGGGCGTCGCCTTCGTGGGCCAGGGCGGCATGGGCGCCACCTTCCGGGGGCTCAATACCCCCTTCGGCACCCGGGACGAGACCTTCAGCGAGGTCCGCTTCGCCACCATAACCCCGACCGTGGCCTACGCCGTCAACGACGACATGGCCTTCGGGCTGTCGGCGAACCTCGGGTACGCCGACGCCTCGTTCCGCTTCTTCCCCGGAACGTCGTTCTTCAACGCCGCCGACCCGGCCAACAGCTTTTTCGGCGTCGACCTGGAGCGGGCCGGGGGGACCCAGACCAGCCTGCGGCTGGGCTGGTGGTGGCGCGCCCACCCCACCCTGTCGCTCGGCGCCATCTATCAGACCGAGACCGACAGCCAGTTCGAGGACGGCGACATGACGGTGAACTTCACCGCCCATCCGCAGCTCGGCCGCAAGGTGCGCTACTCGGCCGACGTGGACGGCTTCACCTTCGCCGCCCAGGCCGGGGCCGGTCTCGCCTGGCGCCCTGCCGAGCCCTGGGTGGTGGCTTTCGACGTCAAACGCTACTTCTGGGACAGCGCCATGAACACGGTCAAGGTGACGGCGACCGATCCGGAGGTGCAGTCCGCGCCGGCCACGGTCGAGCTGCCCTTCGTCTTCAACTGGCGGGACCAGTGGGTCTACGCCCTCGGCGCAGACTACCGGCTGACCGACCGCCTGACCCTGCGGGGAGGCTACAACTACGGCGAGAACCCGGTGCCGGCCTCGACGCTGACGCCGCTCTTTCCCGCCACCGTCGAGCAGCACCTGACGCTGGGGTTCGGCTGGCTCTCCGGCAACCGCACCTGGGACTTCGCCGTCGAGCGTGGCATCAACAAAAGCCTGGTCAACGACAACCCCGATCCGCGGGTCAACCCCTTCGGGCCCGGCGCCCGGGTGGACCACTCGCAGTGGACCGTGAGCTTCGGGGTCTCCTGGGTCATGGATCGCTGAACCTTCGCTGAATGGAGGAAACCGCCATGAAACGTCCATGGATCTTCGCCCTCGCACTGACGGCCGTGGCCGCCCTCTGCTGGACGGCGGCGGGCAACGAGGCCCAGGCGTCCAACAAGATCGCCAAGAAGGAAGGCCTCCAGTGCACCGTCTGCCACGACAAGCCGGGCAGCAAGCTGCTGACCGACCGTGGCAAGTACTACGAGGAGATGCGCTCGCTCGACGGCTATTCGGACGTGGTGGTCGCCTTCTCCAAGTGCACCACCTGCCACGTCCGCAAGCCCGGCTCCAAGCAGCTCACCGAGCGCGGCGAGCGCTACGCCTGGGTGGCCTCCGACATGGAGGGGCTGCGCCAGTGGCTGCGGGAGAACCACCCCGTGCTCAAGCGCACGCCGCCTGCCGAGAAGCCGCCGCGTTAGCCCGGCGTCCGGCGGGATAGGATAGGGGAGCGGGCCGCGGGAGAACCCCCCGGCCCGCTTCCCGTATCTATTTTCACGGTAACTTCACGGTAACGGCATGTTCACGGCATGAGACCCGCCCCTCGATCCGGTACAAGCCCCGGCAAATCCGGCCTGCTGCTGGGCATCGTCCTGGGCCTGCTGGTTTTCGCGGGCGGGGTGGCGCTGGCCACGGCGTTCCTGCCCGAATGGCGGATGGGCGAGCCGGCGGCGCGGTCCGTGTTCCTCGAACGGCAACGGGAGATCGCGGCCAGGGCGGGCCTGTCACCCGACTCGCGCGAGCCCTCCTTGGAGCTCGTGACCCGCGGCCCCCTGCAGCTCGAGCCCTACCGAGCCCTGGGCGACTCGGGAGGCCCCTGGCTCCTCGACACCCGCACCGCCATCCGGGTGACGGCCGTCCAGCGGGTCCGCGGACCCGGAGACGCCGGCGCTGCCGGCCTGCTGATCGACTTCTCCCTGGACAGCCGGCCGGAATACCTCTCCTGGTGGTCGAGAGATTTCCGCGAATTCTTCTCGCTGGGCACTCTCCTCGGCGAATCCCCTCTGCTCGAGGCTTTCGCTCCTCAGCTCCTGGCGCCTGGAGAGACCCTGGGGGCTCAGAGGGTGGACCGGGTGGCGGCCTTTCCCCGGGTCCTTTATCCCCTCGCGGGAGGCCGCCGCCCTCAATTCCTTTTCGGCTTCGTGGCCGCCCAACAGAACGGCTTCCTCATGCGCCGGCCCGGCGCCCTGACGCCGGCGGCCATGGCACAGTCGGACGCCATGCTCCTGGGCGTGGCCGGAGATTTCTGGAAAGCCATCCCCTGGTTTCTGGCGCTCGGCGGGCTGTTTCTGATCCTCGCCCTCCAGTCGCGCTTGAGCGTCGTCAACGGTGCGCTCCTGGCCGTGCTCACGTTGTTCACCCTGTTTTCGGGCCTGCCGGTTTTCGGTCCCCGTTTCACGGGCCTGGCCCTGGCGATCGCCGTGACCGTCTGGATGTTCCTCCTGTGGTGCTGCGCCGAGTCGCTGTTGCGCGCGGGCTCGGTTGATTTCACCACCAGTCTCGACGCCTTGCGGGCGGGCCGGCTCGGCCCGAGGGGCGGACGGGCGCTGCTGGCCGGCTTCGGCTTCGGCGCGGCCTTGGCCGGCCTTCGCCTCGGCCTGCTGGCCTTGGCGGAGGCGGTTCCCGGGGCCTGGGCCACGCACGCCGGCGTGGAGCTGCCGGTTTTCCGCCCCCTGGCGAGCCCGGTGGCGAGCGGTGTTCACCTCGCCGGCACGGTGGCTCTGGCCCTCGCGCTCGCCCTGCGCGTCTTGCCCGTGCGCTGGGCTCCCTGGGCCGCGGCGCTCGCCGCCGGACTCTTCCTGCATCCCGTCCCGGTCGATCCCCTCCTCGTGGGCTGGGCGGCCAACGCGGCGCTCGCGGGCCTGCTGGTCTGGATCGGGCGGCGCCACGGCCTCACCGCCCTGCTGGCCGCTTCCGTCGTCTCCTACCTGCTCCCCGCGGCGGTTCTCGCCGGTGGCTACCTGAGCTGGATTCCGGGGACTTTCGCCGCCGCGGCCGGCCTTTCGATCGCTCTGCCCGTGCTGGGCTGGCTGGGCCTGTCGCGCTCCGCGACCGCCGAGGTCGAGCGCCTGGCGCCGCCGGCCTTCGTGCGCCGCCTGGAGGCCGAGCGCCGCTTCCGCCACGAGATGGATCTGCTGGCCAAGATGCAGCACGGCCTGCTCCCCCGCACCCTCCCCCGCCTCGAAGGCTACGAGCTCGCCGCCCGCTCGGTGATCGCCAACGAGGCGGGAGGCGACCTCTACGACGTGCTCACCGACGAAGAGGGGTACGTCTGGATCGCCGCGGGCGACGTGGCCGGCCATGGCTACTCCTGCGCCATTGCCCAGGCCATGACCAAGTCGGCGCTCGCGAGCCTCGTCGGCCGGGGGAGGACTCCCGCCGGCGTCCTCCAGCGGGCGGACAAGGTTCTGCGGGCGGCCGGGGCCACGCGCAACTTCACCAGCCTCGCACTCCTGCGCCTCCGGCCCGAGACCGGCCAGGCGCTGCTCAGCAACGCCGGGTACCCCTACCCCCTCCTCATCGCGGACGGCGAAGTCACGGAGCTCGACCTGCCGGCCCTCCCCCTCGGCCTCGGGCCTCCGCGGCAGTACCAGGACCAGGCTGTCGAGATGCCGCACGGCAGCGCCCTCGTGTTCTCCTCCGACGGCCTGTTCGAAGCCTCGGACGGCGGCGGCAGGATGTATGGCTTCGACCGCCTGCGCGAAACGGCCCGGGATCTGGGCTCGCGGCCGGCCGACAAGATTCTCGACCTTCTTTTCGCCGACTGGCGCCGGCACCTGCGGGCCGTGCAGCCGCTCGACGACACCACCGTCGTGGTCGTCAAGCGGCTGGGAGGCCCGGGTTGACCACCCGCCGCCTCCTGGGTGCGCTCGCCGCGGGGCTCCTCGCCTTCGCCCTGGGTGCCGCCCTGGCCGTCACCTTTCTCCCCGAGTGGCAGAGCGGCGGCCTGCCGGACCCGCGGCCGGTCCACGCCTGGTTCCGCGAGACGGTCCTCGAGGCCGGCTTCCGCCCGGCGGTGGACGAGCCGAGCCTGCGCCTGGAAACGAAAGACCGGCCCCTGGCCTTGGTCTACCGTCTCCTGGGCGAAGACGCCGCGGCCTGGCTCACCGGCACCCGCTCGGCCGTCCTGGTCTCCCTGAGCCAGGACGTGCGGAGTACCGGCGAAGACACGCAAGAGGAGCTGAGCGCCCAACTCTCCCTGGACGGCCGTCCTCACACGATTCAATGGGAAACGGTCGTGACCTCGCCCTTCAGCTCGGCGGATGACACCCGGTACGAGCACATCGCCCAAGCTCTGGAGCGGCGGATCCTGGCACCGGGCGAGTCGCTGGGGCCGAAACGCGAAGGCCACTTCATGGGAGCCCAGGCCTGGCGGGTGCGGGAGGTGGTGGGCAGCTCGCCCCCCACGCAAGTGCAGACCTTGATCGCGGCGCCCAATTCAGTGTCCGTCGAGCGGCGGCCGCTCGAAAAAACCACCGGCGCGCCCGCCAGCACAACCTCGCAAGCCATTCTCGGCTTCCTCGCCTTCCTTCCCTGGGCCGTCGCGGCCGCCGTGATCTTTCTTTTCCTCTTCCTGAGATCCCGGATCGGCATGGTCAACGGTGCCGTGCTCGCCCTGCTGGCGCTGGTCTCGGTCGATCCGAGATGGATCCTGAAGATCGACAACCCGTTCTGGATCGTCCTCCTGGACCTGTTCTTCGGCGCCACCGGCCGGGCCTTGTGGATCTTCCTCGTGTGGTCGGCCGGCGAATCTCTCCTGCGGACGGTCCGTCCCGGCTTCACCACCAGCCTCGATTCCCTCTTGCGGGGACGCCTGGGCCCCCGCGGCGGCAAAGCGCTCCTCCTCGGCTGCGCCCTGGGCGGCGGGCTGGCCGGCACCCGGCTCGCCCTCTATGCCTTCGCGGTGGCCCTGCCTGGCCTGTCCCCAGCCGGGGCGAGCGTTGCCATACCCACCTTCCGGAGCTCCTCCAGCCCCTTCCTCGAGGGGATGTGGCTCGCCGCCGGAATCACCCTGGCCACCGCCGTGGCCGTGCGCTTTCTGCCGGACCGCTGGGTCCTCCCCGCCGCCGCACTGCTCGCCGGTTTCGGCCTCGCGCCCTTGCGGTTCTACCCGTATCCTGCCGAGCTCGCCCTCAACGTGCTCTTCGCCGGTACGCTCGTCTGGATCTGCCGGCGCTTCGGCCTGACCACGCTGATCCTCGCCACCACCGTCTCCTTTCTCCTGCCCGCCGCGCTCTACTCAGGGCTCCACGCGGCCTGGCTGCCGGGCACTTTCGCCCTCACGGCGGGGCTCACGGCGGGCCTCACCCTCCTCGGCCTCGTGGGCCTGGCACGGCCGGAGTCCGTGGAAGCCGGCGTCCTGCCGCCTCCGGCCTTCATGCGCCGGCTGGCCCACGAGCGGCGAATCCAGGACGAGGTGAGCCTCCTCGCCCGCATGCAGCTGGGCCTCCTGCCCCAGGAGATGCCCCGCATCGAGGGGTACGAGATCGCCGCCCGCTCCGTGCTCGCGAGCGAAGCCGGCGGCGACCTCTACGACTTCCTGCGCGACGAGGCGAACGGGCTCTGGATCGCGGCCGGCGACGTGGCCGGCCATGGCTACTCCTGCGCCGTGGCCCAGGCCATGATCAAGGCCGGCCTGCTGAGCCTGATCGCGCCCGCCGAGCCGCCCTCCGCGGTGCTCCGCCAACTGGACCGGGTGTTGCGGGGCGTCAACACCGACCACAGCTTCACGAGCCTCGCCCTCCTCCGCCTCGACCCGGCCACGGGCGCCACCCTCTTCGCCAACGCCGGCCACCCCTACCCCCTCGTCTTCACCGCCGGCCGCGTCTCTGAGATCGACCTCCCCGGCCTCCCCCTGGGCCAGGGACCTCCGAGACCCTACTCCGACCGCGCCTTCGAGCTGCCCAGGGGAAGCGTCCTCCTCCTCTGCTCCGACGGCCTCTTCGAAGCCGTGGACCGCCACGGCAACGCCTACGGCTTCGACCGACCCCGGGAAGTCCTCCAGGCCATGGGGCACCGCCCGGCCCTGGAGATCGTGGACGCCCTCCTCAACGACTGCCGGCGCCACCTGGACGCCGAGCAGCCTCTGGATGACGTGACGGTGGTGGTGGTGAAGCGGGGGTAGAGAGTCGACGGGCGCGCAGCTCTTCATCGCCTGCAACTTGGTGAGATGGGGTACGTCCTTGGCGCGCTTGGCGCCCGTGAAGTCATATTCCTTCCGCATATTGTCGTTCATCCTACCGCCGCTTCCGCTCCCGCCGCTGCCCAAAGAGCATCCTCTGCTCCAGAGTCCCCCGCTGAGCACGGTAGAACGAGTCGAGGAAGGGGCGCACCGGCACGCTCCAGCGCTCGCGGGGCCAGCCGATCTTGGTCTTGATCTTCTCGCAGACGTCTTCGAGGATCATGGAATCCAGCGTTCCCTCGTCCTGGCGCCTCAACAAGTCTTCCAGCACCTGAAGCTCGTGGATGCCGTAGATGTCGAGCTGCTCGCGGGTGAAGGAAAATTCGTTCAGGGGCAGCGGCGGCGGCTCGCCCGGGGCCCGGACATCCGTCCGGCGCGCAGGGCGGACGTCCGCCGGCCGGGCGGCCAGGTCGGAGAGGAGCAGGGCGGCCGGAGCCTTCACCACCAGGGTGCCCGCCACCAGGTCGCCGCAACGCAGGCGGTCCCGGTTGAACAGCGGCATCAGCGCGAACACCAGCAGCCACACGGCGGCCAGGAATCGCCCCCAGCCTGGACCCTCGGGGAGGAACGCCCCTGGAAAGAAGAGCACCACCGCCGGCACGTAAAACTCCAGGTTCCTCATGAGATTGCGGGCGAACACTGCCTCGGCCGTCAGCGGCCCGCCGTCACGAGCGATCACCCGCAGCCTGGTTTTCTTCTTGCCGAAGGTCAACCCGCTCCGGTGCATCTCGAACCCAACGAAATAGAAATTCCACAACAGGAAACCGGCCAGCATTGCGAACGACAAGCCCAGCTTGCCCAGGCCGGCGAAAAAACTGAACGCGGTGACCATCCAGACCAGGAGCGTGGCCAACACGATCACCAGCATGTCGAAGAGGAACGCCGCCGCGCGGTCGCCCGCCGGGGCCACCACGAACGGCAGCGACAGCCCTTCCGGCGTGCGGACGGTATGGATGCGCACCCGGTCGACCGAGATCGCGCTCACGCTTGCGCCTTTCGCCCCGCCGCCACGAAGTACACGGCCCAGAAAAAGAGCGTGAGCGCGGCCAGGGCCCAACGGACCGCCACGTCCTGCACCAGTTGGCGGAAGAAGCCCTCGATCAGCCCCGCGATGAAGAACAGGACCACGGCCCCCATGGCCAGCAGGGCCACTTCCCGGCCGTGGATCGCCAGGTTTCGCAGCCGCGTGTGGCGGCCCGGGAACACGATCGCCGAACCGATCACCAGGCCCGCCGCCCCGCACAGGCAGAGCGCGCCGATCTCCGTAACCCCGTGCGGCAGAATCCAGGCCCACCACTCCGCTCCCAGCCCTCGCGAGTCATAGAGCGCCGCCATGGCCCCGATCATCAATCCCGTCGAGAAGAGCAGATAGATCACCGGCACGCCGGCCGCGAACCCCAGGGCGAAGCACTGCATTCCGACCTTGGAATTGTGAGTGAAGAGGTACGTCGCAAAAACCGGCAGTCCTTCTTCGCCGGCTCCCTGGTAGAGAATTTCTCGCAACTCCTCCGTAGGAGTCGTGAAGTCACGCCCCTGCGCCATGCCGCCCACGAAGCTTTCGTACATTTCGGGATCGGCCCGGGTCATCCGATAGCCCGTGAACGTTCCCAGCACCACCAGCGCCAGAGAAACCGCGAGGAAGGCGAGATACCGCCGCACCACCCACGGGAACTGGAAACGGAAAAACTCCGCGACCGCCTCCCCCACCCGCCGCTTCGCGCCGTAGACGCAGATATAGGCCCGGCCCACGAGGGCGTTCAGATAATCGAGCAGATTCTTGTCCAGGCTGATCGCCGAGGCCACGGAAAGCGAGCTGACGGCGCCGCGGTAGAGCACCGGCAGCCGGTTCAGCTCCTCCGCCGTGAGGCTCCGCAGGCCGGACCTCTCCACCCGTTCCAGCAGGCCTTCCAGCTCGCGCCAGGACTCCTCCCGCTCCTTGCGGAACTGGGCGGATTTCAGGGTGAATTCGTTCAACCCCTCAGATCCTCTCACGCCGCTTGATGTCCAGATAGGTATTGATCAACCGCGGCGAAACCTGCGCCGGAGCGGCGTCGATGGGATAGATCCCCAGCCGCCGCAGCCGCCTCAAGACCACCTCGCGGTCGCGCAGCAGCCCGCCCGCCACCACGGCACGGTTGAGCTCCAGGAGCGTCGCGGGGTCGCCCGCCGCCGTGGCCGCGAGACCGGGGTCCTGAAGAGCCACGAAAATGATCACGTGGCGGCGCGAGAGCCTCCCCAGGTTCTCCATCATCAGCTCCGCGGAAATCGTATCCACGAAATCCGTCAGCACCACGATCAGCGACCGCCGCGAAAGCCGCTGGCCGATCGACGTCAGGCCCAGCGTGTAGTTGGTCTCGCGGTCCGAATACTCCACTTTTCCCGCCATCTGGGAGAGCACGCTGAAGCCCCTCAACCCTCCCTTGGGCTCCACGTACAACCCGAAACGCGAATCGAACGTGGCCATCCCCACGCGGTCTCCCGCCTTGAGCGAGATATAAGAGAGCAGCAGCGCCGCGCTGACCGCATGGTCCACCTTTGGGATACCCTCCAGGGGCTCGCACATGAGGTGGCCGGTGTCGATGGCGAGGATGACCTGATGATTGCGCTCCGCCCGGAACTGGCGGGAAACGATCTTCTTGTGCCGCGCGGAGGACTTCCAATCGATCGCCCGGTGGTCTTCCCCCGGCACGTGCTCCTTGAGCGAATCGAGCTCCGTGCCGTCCCCCTTGTAGCGCTCGATCTTCAAGCCCGCCCGGAAGTCGCGGTCCGTCAGGTAGCGCAGGGCCGCCGTCTTGACCGGGCGGATATTGGGCACCACCGCCGCCTGCCGTTTGAGGTCCACCTGGGCCACCGCCGCCATGAGCCCCAGCGGCCCCGTATAACGAATCCACGCCCGTTCGACCACGATCCGCCCCCGCCTCGTGGGCACCAGCCGCAGGCGCAGCGCGGTCCCGGCCGACGACGCCCGTCCCCTCAAATGCGGCTGGGGCACGAGCCGGTCCGACAGATCGACCGCCACCGTGACCGGAATCCGCCGCCGGGAGGGCACCGTGACCGTCAAAACCGCGTCCTCCTCCTCGCCGATATACAGCGTTCCCGGCAGCTCCGCCGTGCACCGCACCCCCTTCCGGCTGGGAGCCGCCAGTGCGTCCACCCCCAGGGCGAGCACCAGCCCCCCCAGGTACACCGGCCACATCAGCCAGAGCCGTCGATTCACCACCGTCGGCAACAGCGCCACGGCCAGCCCGAGGGCCGCCACGAGGATGGCGCGGCGGGTGGGTCTCATGCTCGCGGGCTCATCGCGGTCACCGCGGTGCGGCCACCTGCCCGAGAATCTGGTCCAAAACCTGATCGGTTCCCAACCCATCCACCTCCGCGCTCGGCGCGAGCACCACGCGGTGCCTCAGCAGGGGTTTGAAAAGGCTTTTGATGTCGTCCGGAATCACGAAATCCCGACCTTCGAGCACCGCCGCCGCCCGTGAGGCCGCGGCCAGCATGTTGGCCGCCCGGGGGCTCGCGCCGTATTGCAGCGCCGGATGATTGCGCGTCGCCCGGATGAGGTCGACGATGTAAGACACCGTCTCATCCGCCAGCCGGATCCCCGCCACCACCTGCCGCACCCACTGGATGAACCGCAGGTCGCACACCGGGTTGACGCCCAGCGCGTCCAGCTTCGGCATGGCCGTCTGATGGCCGTGCGTCTTGACCATGGTCAGCTCTTCGTCGCGGTTGGGATAACCGATCAGAACCTTGAAGAGGAACCGGTCGAGCTGCGCCTCGGGGAGCGGATACGTCCCCTCCTGTTCGATCGGATTCTGCGTCGCGAGCACCATGAAACCCCCGGAGAGCGGATGCGACGTGCCGTCGATCGTGATCGTCCGCTCCTGCATGGCTTCCAGCAGCGCGGCCTGCGTCTTGGGTGGCGTACGGTTGATCTCGTCCGCCAGCAGCAATTCCGTGAACATCGGCCCCTTGGTGAGCGTGAACGTGTTCGTCTGGAAATTGAACAGGTTCGTGCCCACGAGATCACCCGGCATGAGGTCGGGAGTAAATTGAACGCGTTTGAATTCGAGCTTCAGGCACGCCGCGAAAGCGCGCGCCAGCAGGGTCTTGCCCGTGCCCGGCGGCCCCTCGAACAACAGATGCCCTTCCGCAATGAGGGCCACCATCAACAGGTGCACCGCCTCGTCCTGTCCGATGATCACCCGTCCGACCCTCTCGCGCAGGGCCTGGCCCAGCTCGCGCACCTTTTCAATGGCCATTCGTCATCTCCACTCGCCAGTCGTGAAGCCGCCGGGCGTACCGTACGGCCTGCTCCTCACCCTGCCGGCCCTGGGGAAGCTGAAGCAGCGTCCGTTCCACCTCTCCCAGATGCATCTTGACACCGCGCGCGTTCGTGATCTTTTGCAGCCGGGCAATCCGCTCGCCGTCCGGCAGGTCCGGCGGCAGAAAATAATGGGCGGCCACGGCCCGCGTCGCCTGCCGGAAATAGCGCACCACTCCATCCGCAGCATGCCCGCCGTTCGCCAACAGCTTGGCCGTGTTGTCGATCAGGACTTCCTTGCCCGCCGCGAGCCCCAGCGAAACGGGCAGCGGCTTGCCGAACCGTCCCATGCCCGCCCAGAGCACCACGCCCAGCAGCACCAGCCCCTGGACGACGGCAAGCACGAGCGGGAACCGCAGGATCTCGTTCAGCAGCCCCCTCGTGCGGGTGAATCCGTGAATCGTCTCGTCGAACACCGCCCCGGTGGCCCCGAGCCCTCGCGTGAAAACCTGATACGTCACCAGCGCGTTGTCCCCACGGCCCAGCCCCTGGTTGTTGAGCAAATCCGGGTCGGCGATCAGGAGGATGCGCGGACTCTCCTCCGTCTCATCTCGTTGAGCAATCAGGGTTCCCCGCGCGCATTCGACCAGCGGATGAAGCTCCTGGTCCGGCTGGAGAAGTTGGACCGTTTTGATCTCGACCTGAACAGCCTTACGGGGCTCTCCCGGCCAGGTTGCGAAGCACTGCCGGGCATCCTGAGCGCGGTCCAGGGCAGCCTCGCGAAGGTTGGGGTCGGCACCTCTGGGCGGTTTCCAGCACCTTCTCCACGGGCAGCAGGCGAACCTTCAAAAGCCAGTCCGGCCGGTCCTTGCGGACGCCGTCGGCCGCCCATTTGGGCAGCACGACCACCAAGGGAGCCTTGCGGGCCTTCGCCTCTTTTCTCAGCGCCTTCAGGCGACCTGGGTCCCAGCCTGGTCCTTCCGGCTCGGCCAGCACCAAGGGGCGCCGAAGGCTGATATCACCGCCCGAGATCGACCTTCGCGGCAAAACAGAGAGCTTCATCTGCCTCAGGAATTCGAGCGCCGCCTTGTGTCCCAAGGCGCTGTCACTGAAGCTGTGGTGGCCGGGCTCCGGCCGGTCCAGATCCTTCCCATGAATCATCAGCAGCACGGTCGCCAACAATGAGGCCGCCACGCTGCCGATGATCCATCCCAGCGCCTTGCGTGAAAAGCCGCCTTCCAGCTCCTCGGTTTCAACGGTCTCCAAGGTTTCGGCGAGCGTCATGCGGCTCTCCGCGTCAGCTCGCGAAAGCGGGAGAGGCTCCGCTCGTACTCTTCCTGCCCCACGGGAGCGCCGCCGAAAAGCGACAGCTCCACCGTCCGCACGAGATCCGAAAACGCCGTGCGCGCCTCGGCCCCCAGAGGCAGCAGCCGGACCAGCTCACGGCTCGTTCGAGAAGGTTGGATTGGCACCCGCGCACGCTCCGCGAAATGCCGGATAGCAGCCAGCAGCAGCGCATGCACGGCCTCCGCGTAGCGCCCTTGCGCCGCCAACCGTGTGGCTTCGTCGAAGGCGGGCTCCCGTTCGCGGACCTCCGTGTCATCCCCCGTCTCCGGAGCGGCCTCGGCTTCCAGCGAATCGCGCCGCCTGCCCAGGAAGCTCAGGAGGAGCCAACCCACCAGAAGAAGAACGACGACCCCGAGCAGGACGATGAACACCGTTTTCCCGATGGCGGCCCCTGCTCCCACCGCCGGCAGTACGACCGGAGCCTGACCGGAACCACCCTCGCCATTCCCAGAGTCTGAACGATCGGAGTCGAGCGCCACCCTCTCATGCGGTGGCATATCCCGTTGAAAAATCGGGTTCTTCAGTACCTCTCGCGCCAGCTCTCCTGCCCGATCCTCTTGCGCACAGACCGGCACGGCGCCCACGAGGAGGGCGCCGGCCAGGAGACACGCGGCAAGCCCGCGTTCAGGCGAAAACCGAAGAAATCTGGTCAACGTCGATCGATTCTTTGACGCTGCGAAGCCGGTAGTACATGACGGACGCGGCCGTGGCGGTAAGGCCCGTGACGAAAAGGTTGACGATCCCCTGTAGGACGATTTGAAGGGTCGGCTGGTCTTTCGTCGCCACAAGAACGCCCAACACGGCCCCGATAATGAGGATGCCGAGCACGAAGTAGATGCCAAAGATCTCTCCCCGGTAGCCCTCGGTGAGATAGGCGCTGCGTTCCAGGGCTCCGGACAGCCCCGGCTTCTCCTCGACGGCCGCCGGCACGCTCACCGCCCATCGCAAGGCCAGCAGGATCCCGGGAACGACGCAAAGGAGGAAGCCGAGCCATATCCCGAGCCCCTGAACGATGGCGAGCAACAGCACCGGCCCCATGGAGCCAAATCCCCGTCCCAGGCAATCGGCGATCGAAGCGTCCCGCCCGCACATCTGCTGGAAGACCCCAAAGGTGATGGCGGCCGTCGCGACCTGCTGACACAGAACGGACAAGAGCGTCGCCACACCTTGCAGCACGAGCGCCAGCTGGGGGTCACCGGAAGCCACAGCGTAGGCCTGCAGCAGGTAGACCGGGGAAAGAGAGATCGCCGTCAACAAGACAAAGGCGATGATATTCGAGAAGTAAATCGAGAACGTCTCACTCAGAACCTTGCCGACCTCGAACCGTCCCTGGACCCGCCCTGGCACGGGTGCCGAGACCTGCCCGCCGAAGACCGTCCCGCCGTAGATTGTCGCGCCATTTATTGGCCCGCCATTTATTGTCCCGCCGTACATAGTGCCGCCGCCGGCACCGGCCGCGCCTGGCATCGGCCCCTCGTACAGCGTACCGCCCCCGGCCACGGGCTCCGGAACGCTGTCTCTCACCGGGGGCGCAGGGAGTGGAGGCGGCAGAGACGGAGGCCCCCCGAACCCGGAAACCGCCGGAGCCCCACCCAGGACCGGCCCCTTGTAACGGCTGACCACGATGCCGCACCGCATACACTCCAGACTCTCAGGCTGCTCAAAGCCACACTTGGGGCAGATCATGCCGGCGATCCTCCTTTTGCATAGGAGATGTCGCGCACCGGCGTTCCATTTCACCCCGGCGAGGCGCGGCGTCCTGTTCCTCCGACTAGGTGTTGATAATGGTAGAACGGGGCGGGGAGGGGGTCAAGGAAGAACCCTCACCTCCCCGGCCCTCCTGTTCTGAAAGTAGCCGCGGCGCGGCTACTTTCAGAACAGGAGGGAGAAAGGAGGGTTCCCCTCTCTCCCAGGAAGGGCGGCAGGAGGGCCGGGAGAGAGGGGTCAGGGGAGTGAGGGGTTCATGCGCCCGCGTCGGCACCAGGAACGTCCGCCGGCACGTCAGGAACACCGTCCCATCCGCCTTGATCCCCCGCGTGGCGCAGGTGACGACCCCCAGGGTGGGCCGGGACTTCGACAATCGCTTCTTCAAGAGCTCGGGCCGCAACGCTGAAAGCAGGCCTGCCACACACTCGCGAGGCACGGAACGGTCAGAACCGGTCCCGGCGCCGCGAACAGGACGGCTCCCGCCAGCAGCAGAGCCAGGAAGAAACCAGATCAGAGCACCCCCGCCTCCACGAGCCATTTGTGGTCGGCCGGATCGAGGCCCGCCTCGTCGCCTTTGATCGGGTACCCGTTCAGAATCGCTTCCCGATCCACCTCGGCCACCACCAACTCGTCTTTCGGGCTGAGGGGCACGGCTTGCTCGAGCTCCCCATACACGTCGTGAGTTGACTGGTCGGTCTTGACGAGCCATAAGGATTCCAGGGGATGGCACGTCTCTCCGAGCTTCTGCAACGCCTTGGTTACGGCCACACGGTGCTTCTCCTGTTCGGCCTTGGATACGTGGAAGTCACCCGAAGGGTTGCGTAAGGTATAGGCTACCGCGAAGACCTTGGTACCTTTATGGGGCTCGATCGGCTGATACTTCGGGTTTCTTCCGGTGCTGATCTCGCCCATCAGCACGGGGAACACCAAGAGCTTATCTCCCTCCAGGCTGTCGCCCGTCTTGATGAGCTCGCCAGTCACCGCGTCCAGCACCTGCTGGGGCGACATGGCAGCACCGCAGATCCAAGGGCCGTTGAGGACATGGATACCCCCACCAGCAAGCGCGACGCCATCCCGCAACGCGGGGTAGCTCTTCGTCGGTGTGTGCAGATCGTAGTTGATTAACTGGAGCATGGCAGTTCCCTCCTTCCTTATCAAGATATGAAACCTTGAGGAGAGTCACTACCTCTCATGGAGTGGGGGCTGTGGCGCGCCTGGGTGGTATCGCCCAACCCCGGCGGGTGGCTTCCGTTGAGGGATCTGCGACTGAAGCCTCCTCTCAAAAGGCCAGATCACAACCCCTCGAACGCTTCACCTCTGCCCGACCACCAACGTCATCGTCATCCCCTTGGCCGCGTGGCTGCCGATCGGGCAGTACACTTCCTGGCCTCACGATGACGGCCCATGCCGCCCGCACCTCCGTACCGCATTCTCAACCGTCCACCCGGTAGAGATACACCTCGTGGCTCAAGCCCCGGGTGACCACCTCCAGCACCAGCCGGACCCCTTCGGGTAGAGAAAGAAGATCAGAGGGAATCGCCAGCGAGCCGTCCGCCTCCACCACCGTCCGAGGTCTGTGAAGAAACTCCCGGTGCCAGAACTCCGGCAACGAGCCCTCCGCCCAGTCCGTCCGCAGCTCCCGTTCACTGTCGAGCCGGAGAGACAGATCGTTCTTCGTGATCGCGAAGACGTCTCCCGGCTCCAGGCTCAGGGCGGCAGACACCGCCGCCGGCAGAGAGATTCTGCCCGCGGCGATCACGACCAGCTCGAATTGCTCGGCCAGACCCAGAGCCAATTTCATGCGAACGGCACCGGACGGAAGAACACCCCCCGGTGATGGGGCCAGAGCAGCCGTAGCGCGCTACGCATGCTGAGCCAGAGAGCGTGGTCCAGCGTGCCGGCCCGGGCCTCCTCGGCCAGGTGATTCAGGCTGCCCAGAGCGAGGTCCAGCCCGGCCTGGCCTTCGAAGGCGGCGGCCATTTCCTGGACCAGCAGCTCGATCTCCGGCAGGCGCCCGGCCCGGGCCAAGGTTTCGCTGAGATCCAGGGTTGCCAGCGCGGTCTCGGGAAACCTGCGGCCCTCCAGATACCTGCGGCGAACCGAGTCCAGAAGCTGTTCGGCGCCGGCCGGGTCGCCGAGGCAGGCCGCCACCCGGCCTTCGAGCCAATGCAGCCCCACCAGCGCCTCCTCATGCGGAATGGCCGGGTATAGCTGCAGGGCCTTTTCTCGCACGAGGCGAGCCACCCCGTCGACAACCTCCGCTTCCCCGACACCCGCTTCCAGAAGCGACAGCGCCAGGCCCAGCGCGGCCTCGCAAGCCAGCCAGGGCCGGTGAGTATGGTTCAGCCGCGGAAGAGCGGACTGCAAAAGCTCGCCAGCCTCCTTGAAGCTCATCTGCTGTAAGGCGAGCAGCCCCGCCAGAGCCCGGCAGCAGGCCTGTTCCCCGAGCAGCCCCTCGACTCCAAACCGGCGGGCGGCCTGGTGGAACAGAGCCGCCGCTTCCTCCAACCGCCCAAGATCCCACCGCAACAGGCCGTAGCTCCGGCAGAAGAACGCCCGCGCCGGCCAACCCACCTCCATGTAGGTGGCCTCGCCGAAATAGTCCTCTGCTCCCTTGGCGTCCCCCAGCAGCCTCTGCACCGTGCCTCCCAGGCAGAACGCCCGGTGCTTGCGTTCCAGCTCGCGGCCAAGGTCTGCCAGGGTCTCCTGCTCGAAGTGCCTGCCGAGAATCCTCGCCGCCGCGAAGATCTCGGACCCCCTCGCCGCATTGAAGGGCAGAGCGGCATGGCACTCCTCCAACAGCCGGTCGAGCAACTCGCTGCTGCGGAACCGCTCCTCTTCCAGGAGCGCCGCCCGCTGGTCCTTCGGGCACGCCAACAGCTCGCCGAGCAGTTGCTCTGCCGAAGTCTCCTCCTGGGCGGGGATCATTCGGCCTTCTCCGGCTCCACCTTGCCACGCATCCTCTGAAGGGACTCGATCGCGGGCCGGACGGAATCCTCTACGACACAGAGCAAGACGGACCGCACGTCCGTGATCGCGCTCACCTCCTCCAGATCCTCCTCGGAGGCCTCGGCGGGAGTCATGGGAAGGCGGGCTTCCAGACTCAGCAGGCGCGTACGGGCGGCGTTGAGCTCAAAACTGGCGGCTTCCAGCTCGACTTCTATTTGAAGCGTCGTCATATTCTCCGGTCTCTCCTCTTCTTGATGCAATTCAAGTGGTTTCCCTATGCAACTGGCGGGTAGATGGATTGTCCTGCTTGCTGCAACGTCGGCCAGAAGTCAATGCCTGCTCACACTCCCGACGAGGGTGCCCCGCAAATACAGGATGGTCGGCAGCGAGTTGCCGCGCAGTCTCCAAGCACTCAGGACAACGCGACAATAAATGCCTTACAACGAAACAATTTTCCCTCCGGTTTGACAACACCGCCAGAAATCTCTCCATCAAACCGATATCTGGGTGGCTCCCTTTCATGGTTACACCTTGTCCTCTTCGGCTTACGAGCACACACTTCGACCCTTGGTTAGCTGATCGGGGCGACAAAGCACCGTTGCAGCTACCCTGAAAGGAAAAGCTATGTCTAGATTCCTACTGGCCCTGTTCTACTACTTCAACTTCCTCAAAGCTGGCGGTGGCCTCAGCCCAGACGGACTAACCTTGCCCGAGCCCCCAGAAGGAATTGGAGGCAGTTAGGCAGACCTGCCAGCTCTTAGCCCCTGGGAGCGGGTTGGGGATTGCCCTCCGCCCAGGGGCACCATATACTGGCTTCGCTGTTCACGCTTTTCTTAAGGATGAGACATTCCTAGGTGCACTGAAATGCGGCACGTAACTGAGGACGAGATCAGTAGAGCGTTGGGGGGCGCCGCTAGCCCTGCGGAGTCGAACGCGGTGTTGGCCCACCTGCTTGAATGTCCCGTTTGCGCAACCCGGTCGGAGGATCTGATTCAGGGCTTTGGCAACACGCGAACCGGCGCTCTCCTGCGGGACTGCCTGGATCTAGGCCTGGACTCCGCCGTTGCCATGCTCCTCGCTGATCTTCAATGGGCGGAGATCCGGGGTTGGGCAGTCAAGGCTCAGAAGGAACGAATTGCAACAGCGGGAGCTTGCAAAACGCCTCTATTCACACGCATTCTGTTGGGAGAATTGACCAGAGGTGAATCCTGGAAAGACAACGAGGAGTTGGCTTCGGTAATAGCGGCCAGCATCAACTCGATAGACGAGACGGCTTGCCCTCTTCCTGTCAAGAACGCTCTTCGAGCGGAACTCATGATCGAGCTCGCGAACTCGCGCCGCCGTGCGGCAGAGTGGAAGCGAGGAGATGAAGCCCTTTCCAAGGCGCAAGAAATCTTGGCGATGGGTTCAGGGTCCGCGTCTCTCAAGGCCAGATTTCTTGTTATCCGTGGCCACTTTTTTTCTGACCGCCACGATATTCCTGAGGCTGTGAAGACTTTCGAGGAAGCTGCGGCTATCTACAGAGAAGCTCGGGCTACAGGACAAGGTCGCCAGAACGCTTTTCGAGATCGCTGACACCCTTTCAATCCCCGACGCCCAAGGTGGTCTGCCTGACGCGGCGAGGGCGTTTTCGAGCCTGGAGGAAGCCGAGACTCTGCTGAAGCCTGGAGACCCTCTGGCTGCACGTGTAGGACTCCTCCGAGTGGAATTGCTCGTGGGAAGCGGGAATCCTCAAGAAGCCGCGCGAAGAATTATTCATTGCGAACGACCTTCGCGAGGGAGGATGCTAATTCGTTACCGATTCATTGGGGCTCGCCTATTGCATGCACTCGGCCAACGCGCTGAGGCCGACCGACTTTTCAACATTGTGGTATCCGATGACATAGAAGGCGAGCTTTTCAAGGATGCCTTGCTGGACCTTCTGTTCGTTCTCAAGCTCCATGTGCTGGAGGGAGAGCTTGCCAAAGCGCTCGGCGTATGTAAGCGAGCTTTAGCCGAGCCTGTTCTCGCCCACTTTGCTCACGAGCAGCTCCGATCAGTCTGGCAGGCGCTGTTAAACGCAATTGAGGCTAAGACTTTATCGACCGATACGCTCTCCGCCATCCAGCTCTACATGTCCCTGCACTGGCGCCATCCTTCTCAGGTACCCCCTGCGGTCCTTCGCTAAGAGCTGCCTTTTTCTGCGACGCCGCCCGCCAGGAGAATGCCACGGTCGAGCTGGCCCTGAGGGTGATCGCCGAGATCGAGCAGGCGAGACGCTCGGCCCCTCCCCCTTCTCAGCGGAGAGACCGAGGATGAGAGGTCTACGGCAGGCACAGGCCGTCTGGATCGACTCTGCAGCCTATCTTATTACTCTGGGTTGGAGGATTCTGGCCGGGGACGGGCGCGCAGATACCGTTTGGGTCCGCTGTGCAACCGATCTTGTTGGAGGTGCTCTTCAAGAAGCTCCAAATCCGGCCGGCAAGATCGAGAGCAGTTGTTTCAGCGGTCATGGCGGCTCGGGGCTGCTCGGCCTGTGGAATTGGCGCGGACGATACTGCCCATGGCGTGGCGAGCAACAGGGCCAACAGGAGGAACAGGGTCTTGCGACGAAATGAGATCGTGAGCATGGCGGCTCCTGGAAGGGCGCTCCTCCGTGGCCTCAATGGCCAAGGGGGCGGTCCTCTCGGGAAAGTGGACCAAATCGGCATGGAGCATGTCCAGTTCGAGGAGGGCGACGATGCCAAGGCGTGGTGATCCCATGGTCCTGCGGCTGTTGGTGGCTGTTCTGCGGTGCCATACCGGCATGTCCCAGGAGGAGTTTGCCGTGGCGTGCGGCACGAGCCAGGGTCAGATCTCGCGCTACGAAAGCGGCCAGGTGGCACCCTCGGAGAAAACCCTGAGGCGGATGGCGAAGGTCGCCGGCCTGGCCTGGCCGCTCGTCGCCCACCTCCGCCAGTACCTGACCTTGTTCCTCGCCGCCGCGGCGCGGGGAAGCTCCGGTTCACCGGCAAGGGCGCTCAATCCCGCAAGCCTGGAGCCCGTCCTGCTGGCGGTCACCCCGTACCTGCTGGCGGCTCCCGCCGCACCTCGTGCCTCCCTCTCCCCGGAAGGCGCCTTCAAGGAGGCGGATCAGATCTGGGCGGCGCTTGAAGGCTACCCGATGCCTTATCGCCGCCGGCTCATCGAGCTCTCTCCCCGTTCGGGCTCCTGGGCGTTGGCGGTTCGGGTTTGCGAAGCGAGCGTCAAGAGCGCAGCCCACAAGGCGGCCGAGGCCCTGGAGCTGGCGGAGCTGGCGCTTGAAATCGCGGAGCGGGTGCCCGAGGAGGAGGGCTGGCGCTCGCGGCTCAAGGGCTACTGCTGGGCGCACATGGGCAACGCCCGCCGGGTCGCAAACGATCTTTCCGGAGCGGATACGGCTTTCGCCCAGGCCTGGCACCTCTGGGACGAGGAAAGTGATTCCCATCCTGGCCCGCTCTCGGGGTGGCGGATCTGCGACCTGGAGGCCTCCTTGCGCCTGGACCAGCGCAGGTTCCCGGAGGCCCTCCAACGGCTCGAACAGGCCCGAGCCGGGTGTGGCAACGACCCTCTCGCTGCTGGGCGTATCCTTTTGAAGAAGGAACAAGTATTCGACGAGCTGGGCGATGCGGAAAGTGCTCTGGCGGTTTTGGTGGAAGCAACTCCACTCATCGAGCCTCTGGGTGACGCACGGCTGCTCTGGATCTTGCTCTTCATGAAAACGAAAAACCTGGTCCACCTGGAGCACTATGGGGAAGCCGCCGAGCTGCTGCCCCAAGTGCAGGATCTGGCGGTTGAGCTGGGCAATGAGCTGGACCTCCTCCGCGTGGACTGGCTGCGGTCGAAGGTAGCGGCCGGCTTGGGCAGGCCGGAGGAGGCCATCGCCGGTCTCGAGCAGGTGAGCCAGATCTTCACCGACCGCGAGCTGCCCTACGACGCGGCCCTCTCTTCCCTCGACCTCGCGGTGCTCTTGCTGGAGGCCGGGCGTACCCAGGAGGTCAAGGAGCTGGCGGTGACCCTGGGCAAGATCTTCAACGGCACGGATTTCAGCCGCGAGGCCTTGGCCGCCTTGACGCTATTCTGCGACGCCGCCCACTTGGAGAGGGCCACGGTGGAGCAGGCGCGCAAGGTGATCACCGAGATTGAGCGGGCGGGACGGGCGGCCCCGAGAGGCTGAGAGCCATCACCTACACTGACCGTACGCGCCGAGCCGCCGGGGAGCCGGGCAACTGATCCCGGGACGACGGCTCACCTCTTGTTCCCAGCGCTTTTCCCATAGTTTCAGCCTCGACTTCCATAGTTTCACCACCGAGAAACATAGTTTGAAGTGCGGGAAACAATGTTCTCTCGCTTAAATACGATGGGGCACGGAGGTTTTACATAGTTCCAGCCTCGACTTACATAGTTTCAGGGCCGAGAAACATAGTTTGAAATGCGGGAAACAATGTTCTCGTGCTTAAATACAATGAGCTCCGGAGTTTTTTCAGAGTCTCCGGCCCGGAGTTTCGAAGAGCGCCTCGCCGCGAGGTTTGATGTGAGAACACTCACCGTGTTGCTGCTTGCCCTCGGCCTCCTCAGCGCGGACCTGGTGAGGGCTCAGCAGGTTCACCAGGGAGCCGGCCTTGAGCTTCATTGCCCTTGTGGCGGTTGCCAGAGCTCGACTTTGTTGCCCTCTGGATCCATGACCCATCCGAATTTCCCGTACTCCGAGTCGTCGGTCTTCTCGAGCACGTCGCAACCTTCCTCGCGCAGGGCTGTCGAGAAGTGCGGCCAGATCTTCGACTCGATAGTTGACCATGAAGGTCGACTTGCTCGGCGCGAAGTGTTTGCCGTCCGCCGGACCGATCGACCAGATCGTGGTTCCCTTGGTCGGGTTGCCTTCGGAGTCCGTCCAGGTCGAAGGCGGCTCCACCCCAGCTCTGAACGTCGATCCCGAGGTGCTTCTTGTACCAATCGCAGAGCGCCTTCGGATCCTTGGCGCTCATGAAGATGCCGCCGATGCCTGTGACTCTTCGCATCTACTTCTCCTCCATGTGGGGGTAGGCGTACGCCTTCGGCGGCACGAAGCTCTCCTTGATCGCCCGCAGCGAGGTCCAGCGCAGCAGGTTCACCAGCGAGCCGGCCTTGTCGTTGGTGCCCGAGGCGCGGGCGCCGCCGAACGGCTGCTGGCCGACCACGGCGCCGGTCGGCTTGTCGTTGACGTAGAAGTTCCCCGCCGCGTTGCGCAGGGCCTTCGAGAGGTGCGCCACGGCCTTGCGGTCCTCGGCGAAAATGGCACCGGTCAGCGCGTACGGGCTCGCCGTGTCCACCAGCTCCAGGGTCTCCTCCAGCGCCAGGTCGTCGTAGACGTAGACGGTGAGCACCGGGCCGAAGATCTCCTCCCGCATGAGCTTGAAGCGGGGGTCGGTCGTCCGCACCACCGTGGGCTCGACGAAGTACCCCTTGGACTTGTCGCCCTTGCCGCCGGTGAGGATCTCGGCGTCGCCCGAGCCCTTGGCATGCTCGACGTAGCCCATGATGCGGTCGAAGGAGGGCTCGTCGATGACCGCCGCCATGAAGTTGCGGAAGTCGAGGGGCGAGCCTTGCTGGATGGACTTGATCTGGTCGACCAGCATCTCCTGGACGCGCGGCCAGAGGGACTTCGGCACGTAGGCCCGCGAGGCCGCCGAGCACTTCTGCCCCTGGTACTCGAAGGCGCCGCGCACCAGGGCCGTCACGTAGGTTTCGACGTCCGCCGAGGGGTGGGCGAAGACGAAGTTCTTGCCCCCCGTCTCCCCCACGATCCGCGGGTAGGAGCGGTAGGTGGCGATGTTGTCGCCGATCGTCTTCCACATCGACTGGAACACCGGCGTCGAGCCCGTGAAGTGAATACCCGCGAGGTCGGGGTGGCCGAGCACCGGGTCGCCCACCTTGCTGGCCTTGCCGGGGAGGAAGTTGATCACTCCGTCGGGGAAGCCGGCGGCCTGCAAGAGCTTCATGACGAAGTAGTTGGAGTAGACCGAGGTCGAGGCGGGCTTCCACAGGACGGTGTTGCCCATGAGCGCCGGCGCGGTCGGCAGGTTGCCGCCGATCGAGGTGAAGTTGAACGGCGACACGGCGAAGACGAACCCTTCGAGCGCCCGGTACTCCAGCCGGTTCCACACCCCCGGCGAGGACCAGGGCTGGTCCGAGTAGATCGTCCGCATGTAGTAGGGGTTGAAGCGCCAGAAGTCGATCATCTCGCAGGCGGAGTCGATCTCGGCCTGGAGCACGGTCTTCGACTGGTTGAGCATGGTGGACGCGTTGAGCGTGTCGCGCCAGGGGCCGGCCAGCAGGTCGGCGGCCCGCAGCAGGATGGCCGCGCGCTCCTCCCAGCTCGTCTCGCTCCAATCCTTCCAGGCCGCCTTGGCGGCGCCGGCCGCGGCGGCCACTTCCGCCGCGCCCGCCTGGTGGTAGGTGGCCAGCACCTTGCCATGGTCATGGGGGCAGACGGCCTGGGCGGTGCTGCCCGTGCGCACCTCCTTGCCGCCGATGAGGACCGGAATCTCGATCTCCTCGGACAACATGTCGTCGAGGCGCTTCTTGAGGGATTTCTTCTCGGGGGATCCCGGCCCGTAATTCCGGACCGGCTCGTTGACGGGGACGGCCAGGGGATAGATCGCGTTCGACATAGGGGCGAAATCCTATCATTCCAGTCAGGTTCGGACGGCGGCCCAGGCGAACAGCAGGAAGCCCACGATCATCAGGGTTCCGCCGATGGGCGTGACGGCTCCGAGCCAGCGCGGGCTGCCCAGCGCCAGGGCGAAGACCGTGCCGCTGAAGATGACGGTCCCCGCCAGCAGGCACCAACCGGCGGCGTCCACGCGCCGCACGCCGGGGGACGCGAACAGGCCCATCAGCACGAGCGAGAGGGAGCCGTACATGAGATAGCGGGCCGCCGTCTCCCAGAGCTGCAGCTCGCGAGGCCCGAGCCGTTCCGCGAGGGCATGGGCGCCGAAGGCACCGGCGACGACCGAGAGGGCGGCGCCCAAGGCGCCGAGGAAGATCCAGTTCATGAGGGGTCTCCTGTGCAGAAAGCTGGTGGCCGCGCCGCCCCGCCCGGGCATAAATGCCCGGGCTACGTTGAAGAAGCCCCCTGAAGGGGACTCAAAAAGTCGGCTTTAGCCGGCTTTTTCTGCCTAGCCCGGGCATTTATGCCCGGGCGGGGGTGCCGCGGCCACGGACGGTTCGGTCCGCGGCTCATTGTAATCCCCCCGGACAGACCGCGTACGATGCCCGGCCATGAAACCACCAACCGCTTCCAAAGAACCCCACCTCCTGGTGTTATCGGCTGTCGGGGCGTCCCGGCGGCTTCGCAAGCTGAGGGTGCTTCAGGAACGTGGGAGCTTCTTCGTCGATAATAACTTTTGCGTCTTTCTGAGAGATGGTGAAACTCTCGGACTTCATTTGGCCATTGAATCGCAGAGCCTTCACCATGTAGTGAACAGTCCCAAGGATTTTCCCTTCTTCATCGAACGCAGAAACAAGCAGGTGGAATGGATATCTGTGTGGGCTCCCTTCTGCCTGTTGATAGTTGGATAATTCTACGGCTCGGAAGACCTTTCCGGTGGACAGGACGGACTCGATTTTAGCGATCAAACCATCGTTGCCGACCGAAACGCGGTAGTAGAAGAAGTTTTCGTGCAGGCTCCCCCCGGGGACCAGGAAGGAACCAGGTGTCTCAGTGCGGGCCATGCTCAACCGCTGGAGCCAACGGTTAGAGTCACGAATGTCGCCGGATTTCCATTCACAAGTATCGCAGGAGTCCCCGGAGAGACCGAGGAACGACACTGGCAGGTAGAGTGGATTGGGGAAGGGGGCAGGTGTCTGGCGAGGGTCCTTGCGCCATAAGGAGAGGCGGGAGTCGTCCAGGTACAAAATCTGATAGAGCTTGCCGTCATAGGCGGACTCGAGATTCGGGGCAAGCCCCATACGATGGTCGGCCGTGGCCCGCAACCAGTATTTAGGTCCGGCAGCCAAATATTTAAGCTCCCCTTCTCCATTTTGGCCAGGGAAGTTGAGCCAAACGCCAGCCTCCAGTTGGACCGAAGAAAGCCCTTGGAAGAGCTCGCGCCAACCATTCAGGAGCTCTCGGTGCGGTGTGTCGAGGCCAGCCCTTCCCTCTTGAGGGAGGTATGTCTTCGCCGGAACCGAAGGGGGACTTTCCCCGTCTTGTGGCAACTTGCGCGTCAACATTTTATTGAGCGCCCCTACCAAGTACTCACAGGGCTGACCTCCTGCCCGAGGGCCGCAGTCGCAGGCTCCGCTACCACCGCCCTCGATGCAAACGCTTTTGGATAGAGAATTTCCACAGGGACAGCGGAAAAGCATGTAACAGGATCTGGTGCCGCAAACGCCGCCCGGAAGCCAGCCGTCGGTCGCTGTCGGAAGGGTCTCCAGGGGTCGAAGGGAGGTAGGAATTGCCACACAGCCCACCTCTGGATCGGTGCACAACTGAACCGCATCATGGCAGAACGTCGTGGACTGAGCGAACGAGGAGGCAGCTACAAGAGCCAGGACCGCCCACACAAGAGCTGACCGAAGGGCACGCTCGATCATAGCAAAAGCTCCTTTCCGCAAGTATAAAACAATCCGCGGCTCGCGGTCATTGTATTCCCCACGGCATAGCCCATACGATCCCCGGCCATGAAACCACGCGCCATCCTCCTCTTCGCCTCCGCCGCCGTCCTGGCCGTCCTGACCCTCACCATGGGAATCCGCGCCGCGGAGACCCCCGCGCCCCGTATCCATCCCCTCCCCTCTCTGCGCGAGCAGGCCAAGGAGCAGCAGGCGTGGCTCGCGAAGAGGCTGACGGTGGTGTTGCCGAAGATCATGCGGGAGCACGGGGTGGATCTCTGGATCCTCTCCATGCGCGAGTATGCCGAGGACCCGGTGTTCTTCTCCATGGTCTCGCCCACCACCTTCGCGGCCCGGCGGCGGTCGATCTACGTCTTCCATGATCAGGGTCCAGAGAAGGGGGTCGCCCGGCTGGCCCTGGGCGGCGGCGACCAGGGCGGGCTCTACGAGATCTACCGGGACCCGAACCCGCCGGTCCAGGGTGCCGAGCTGGTGGGAGACGACCAGTGGCGGCTCCTGCGCCAGCTCGTGGAGAAGGCCAATCCCAAAAAGATCGCCTTGAACGTCGATCCCGTGCACGCCTTCTCGGACGGCCTCCACTCCGGCGAGCGGGAAGCGCTGGAAGCGGCGCTGGGGCCGGAGCTGCTCAAGCGGGTGGTGCGCGAGCCCCGTCTGGGCATCGAGTACATCGGCACGCGCATCCCCGAGATGATGCCCCGCTACCGGGAGATCCAGGAGACCGTGCATTCCCTCATCACCACGGCCTTCTCGAACGAGGTCGTGAAGCCCGGCGTGACCACGGTGGACGACGTCGAGTGGTGGCTGCGGCAGCGGGTGCAGGAGCTGGGGATGACGGTCTGGTTCCAGCCCCACGTGGAGCGCGCGGGGGCGGAGACCGATTGGGACCGGGGGGTCATTCAGAGGGGCGACGCCCTGTGGGTGGACTTCGGCGTCATCGCCATGAACCTCCACACGGACACCCAGCACCTGGGCTACGTGTTGAAGGCCGGCGAAACCGCTCCCCCGGCGGGCCTCCAGGCCTGCATCGCCACCTCGCAACCGCCTCCAGGACATCGTGCTCGCCGAGATGCGCCCCGGCCGCACCGGCAACGAGGCGCTCAAGGCCGCCCGCGCGGCCATGACCCGGGAGGGGATCGACGGCACCCTCTACACCCACCCCATCGGCGACCACGGCCACGGCGCCGGCCCCCTGATCGGCCTCTGGGACCGGCAGGAGGGCGTACCCGTGCGGGGCGACCTCGCGATCCGGCCGGACACCTGGTTTTCGATCGAGCTCCAGGCCACCTCCGCCATTCCGGAATGGAACGGCCGCAGGCTCCCCTGCCGGCAGGAGGAGGAGGCGTATCTGGATGAGAAGGGGGAGCGCCGGTGGGTGTACCGGCGCCAGGATCAGTTCTACCTGGTGCGGTGAGGCCTCAGACCTCGCCGAGCTTCCGGACGGACGCGATCCGTTCCCGCGGAATCATCAGGTGGTCGTGCTTCTTCCACACCCCGAGCTGGGAGGCGCGGCGGACGTAATCCTCCTTGGAGCGCCCGTTGTCGCCGTCCCGGTGGACGTCGGCATCGTGGAGGAAGATGCCACGGTCATCCATGTCGTCGCACCGGCCGACGACGATCTCGGGGCCGGTGGTGTCGACGACGACGGTGATCCCGTGCAGCTCGCTCTTGCCCTGGTGAAAGGTACCCATTCCGGAAGCACCTCAGCTGGCGGGAACGGCGCAGTGCTCGGCGAAGACCTGCGCCAGGTCGTTGGCCACGGAGTGGGCGTCGCGCCCCTCGATCCGGTGGCGGGGCATGAAGTAGACCAGCTCGCCGTCCTTGAAGAAGGCGATGGACGGGCTGCTGGGCGGGATGTCGGCGAGGTAGGCCCGGGCCTTGGCCGTGGCCTCGAGATCCTGGCCGGCGAAAACGCTCGCGGCACGGTCCGGACGGCGGTCGCCTTCCAGGGCCAGCCGTACGCCCGGGCGGGCCATGCCGGCGGCGCAGCCGCAGACGGAGTTGACGACCAGCATCGCCGTACCATCCTTTTCGTTCATGAAGGCGTCCACATCTTGGGGCGTCCGCAGCTCTTTGACACCAGCGCTCGTCAGCTCTTCACGCATAGGCCGGACCAGAAGCTCGCTATAGGGCACTTTCGCACCTCCTTTTAAGACGGGGGCCTGTTGTCGGGGATCCATTGTAGTTCCAAGCATCAAAAACAAGGAAACCGGCTCCCGGGATTCCCTGGCCGGATTCTTGCTCCTGGAGAAAGCTGCCATGAACCGATACAGACCCCTGATCCTGACCCTTGCCCTCCTGGCTTTGCCCCTGTTGGAAACCGGCTGCCGCGCCCGGGAACCGGAGGGTGAGCCGGCACGATCGGAAGCCTCGCCGGCCCCGGCCGTCACCCCTGCTCCGGCAGTCCCCGCTCCTCCGCCGGTCCCCGAGCCCCCCAGGACGACGGACACGGCGAGCGCTCCGGACCTCCCCGCGGACCGGCCTCTGAGGGTGGCGTTCCTGGTGGTGGACGGCGTTTACAACACCGAGCTGGCGGCCCCGTACGACGTGTTCCAGCACACGAAATTCCATACCCAGCCGGGGATGGAGGTGTTCACGGTCTCGCCGGACGGCCAGCCGGTCACCACGTTCGAGGGGCTCCGGATCACCCCCACGTACGGCTTCCAGAGCGTCTCCGGAGCCGGACGTGCTGGTGGTACCGAGCGCCAAGGGGAGCATGGACGAGGATCTCGAGAACCAGGCGATGATCGACTGGGTGCGGCAGGTGGGTGGCCGGGCCCGGCATGTGGTGTCGCTCTGTGACGGCGCCTTCGTGCTCGCCCAGGCCGGTTTGCTGGACGGCGTGGCCGCCACGACCTTCCCCGACGACTACAAGAGACTGTCCCAGACGTTTCCGAAGGTGGACCTGCGGATCAACGTCAGCTTCGTGGACGCCGGCAAGGTGCTGACCTCTCAGGGGGGCGTGAGGAGCTACGACGTGGCAATGCACTTGGTGGACCGGCTCTATGGCCCCGAGGTGGCCAAGGGGGTCGGCCACGGCCTGCTGATTCCCTGGCCGGCCGATCCCCGCTGGATCAAGTCGGAAACGGTGAGCGCCTCCACCTCCTCTCCCTAGAGGGGAGAGGAGGCAGGGGTTGTGGGGGATTACCGGAACCGGAGCGTGGCGCCCAGGCGGAACACGCGCGGGCTCAGCACTTCGGTGGTCTGGTAGCGGACGCTCCGGTCTGCGAAGGCGTCGCGTTCCCGCTGGAGCAGGTAGTGCTCGTTGGTGAGGTTGAAGCCGTCGAGGCCGACGTTCAGGGTGAAGTCGCCGAAGACGAAGTCCTTGTCGATGCGGGCGTCGAGAAGGTAGATGTCGGAGGTGCGGAACTCGTCGAGGTCGTCCGTGAGCTGGACGCTGCGCTGGCCGAGGCCGTTGTCCGAGCCCACCGAGACGAACGTCGGCGAGGCGTACCCCTCACGGCCCGTGACGCTGGCGGCCACGCTGAAGCCCCAGGGGCGCTCGGGCTTGACTTGGTAGACGCCGGCGAAGTTGAAGTTCCAGCGGCTGTTGATGTAGGAGTTCCCCTTGCCGGTGCCGCCGGCTTCCAGGTACAGGTCGTCGTCGTCCGAGAAGCCCAGGTCGTCCGAGATGACGTTGGTCGGATCGTCGTGGAGCTTGTACTCGTCGCCGATCTTCCACTTCCAGTCGGCGTAGGTGAGGTGGCCGCGCAGGCTCCAGTTGTTGACCAGCCGGCGCGTGAAGGAGAACGTGGCCCCCAGGTAGTCCTGCTCGCGGTCGCCGTTGGTGTAGAAGCCGCCGACGGAGGCTCAAGCCCGACCGCAGGTCGTAGACGGGGAACGGCGCGACCGTCTCCCCGTTGGGCAGCGTGCAGTTGCCGAAGCTGGGGTCGGAATCCGGCTCGCAGCCGAGGGCTCCGGAGAGGACGTAGTCGTTCCGGGTCGCCTGGCGGATCTGGCCCGTGGCGTCGTCTTCCACCAGGAGGCGGATCTCCGGGATGTCGTGGACGTTGCGGTAGGTCAGGGTGACCCCGGAGACGAAGTTGGCGCCGAAGCTCCGCTCGTAGCCGAAGGTGAGCTCGTCGGTGAGCGTGGGGCTCAAGTTCTTGTCGTTGACGTTGGGCGAGGTCAGCGACGCCGGGTTGTTCTCGTTGATGCCCACGGAATAGGCGAACCGCAAGGAGGCGCGCTCGGCGTCGTCGAGGCGCAGGTTGTTGTTGGCGTCCACGAAGTAGAAGTAGGCGTAGCTGTAGCCCAGCGGGCTGACCCGGTTGGCCAGCGGGAGCTGGCCGAGCTGCTCGGCGTAGCGTGAGAAGGTGGCGCGCAGCAGGGCGTTGCGCTTCTCACCCATGGCGTACGTGATGCCGACGCGGGGGACCACCGTGGTCCACTCGAAGCCGCCGGCGTCGTTGCCCGGGAAGTCGATGGCCGGGATGAGCGGCGGCGCGCCGGGCTCGACGCCCGGAGCCTCCGGGTTGCCGCCGTCGGAGACCGCCTTGTTCTCCAGGTACTGACGGTCGTAACGGAGGCCGGCGTTGATCGTCCAGCGGTCGCGGGTGATGGTGTCCTGCAGCCAGGCCGACTCGTAGGTGGAGTCGATGGCGATCTGGCGGTCGCGCTGGAAGCCGACGGCCGCCTCGCCCTCGTCGAGCCCGTAGAGGTTGCCCGCCCAGATGAGCTTGCCACCCGGCCAGACCGTGGAGGACTCGTTCTGCTGGGTGCGGTAGCTGCCGCCGAACTTGAGTTGGTTGTCGGTCGGTCCCGCATTGAAGAAGTAGCTGCCGTCCGCCCGGTACTGGTCGATGATGGCGTCCTGGGTGAAGTCGAGCCAGGTGCCGCGGCGCACGTTGAATTCGTCGACGAAGATGTCGGCGTCCAGCCCGCCCTTGGGAGACAGGGTGAAGATGCCGTCATCCCGCGAAGCCAGGGCCGTGAAGACCAGGTCCGGGCTGGCGATCCAGGTGTCTTCGACCTTGTAGATGTCCTGCGGCGTGGTCTGGTCCCAGGTCGTCTCAGGGGAACGCCGGAGGCTGGCGCCGCGGCCGTACTTGAGCTTGTCGTTGGTCCAGTAGTGAAGCACGCCCGAGTTGCTGGCCCCGAGCTGGAAGTTGAGCTTGGTGTTCAAGTCTTCGAGCTTCGTCCGGTCGAGCTGGTCCGCCGCGTCGGTCGGGTCATTGCCCGGGCTCGGAACGAGGTTGTTGATGTCGCTCTCGCCGTAGGCGGCCCACGCCCACAGGTGGTCCTTGACCACGGGGCCGCCGATGTCCGCGCCGTACTCCTCCACGGCGTCGATCCGGTTGCCGTTGGGCCGGAAGGGGTCGGACTGGTACTCGCCGTCGGTCTTCAGGTACCGGGCCGCGCCGCGCCACTCGTTGGTGCCGCGCTTGGTGACCTGGTTGATGGTGACGCCCGAGGTGGCGATGGTGACGTCCGAGGAGGAGACCGTGAACTGCACCTCCTCGAAGGCGCCGAAGTCGAAGTACGTGGCGCGAGCCGCCCACCGCGTTCATGTCGGTGAGGATGACGCCGTCGATGGCGAAGGTGTTGTCCCGGCCGTTCGAGCCCATCCCGAGGAAGGTGGACTGCTGGCCGCTCTCGTTGCCGCCGACGTTGATGCGGTCCACCAGCACGCCGGGGGCCTGGCTCAGCAGCGACCAGGGGTCGCGGGCCGTGGGCACCTTGTCGAGCTCCACGGTGGAGACGTTGGAGCCCTGGTTGACCCGCCGTTCGTCGAGCAGGGGGCTCTCCCCCGTGACGGTGATCGTGTCCGTGACGGCGGAGCTCAGGGTGATCCGGAGGTCAGCCTTACCGCCAACCCGGATCGCGACATCGGGGTATTCAATGTCGGAGAAGCCCTGGAGCTCCGCCTTGACGGCGTAGCTCCCGGGATAGAGATTGAGGAACCTGAAGCTCCCCCCTTCGTCGGTCACCTGCACCTGGGGCGCAGCCACTCCCGTCAGGGTAATCGTCACCCCAGGGAGCGCCTGCCCTTGCTCATCGGTGACCGTGCCGTAGAGATCGCCCGTCTGCAGCTGCGCGACGGCCGGGACGGCCATCGCCAGCAGCATGATCAAGGCGAGTGTGAAACGCGTAGAGCTGCCTCTGCCCATTACTGGTTCCCCCTTTCAAGGTCCGCAAACTTGGCGGGATTATGCAACGACTGCGTTACAGATTCCAGCGCCAGGCCGTCAGTACGGATTCGAGCTGATCACCCCGTTGTTGACGCTGCGCAGGTAGAAGCCCGCCGTGGGCCGGTTCTTGCAGGTCGAACGTGCCGCCGGAGGCCACCTTCCAGATCTTGAAATTGGAGTACGTCAGCGGCGTCCCGGCCAGGCAGACCTCCGGCGCGTGGTCGCCCAGGACGAAGTAGGCCGGGCCGGCGCCGGTCACCGTGGCCAGGCCGTTCTGGTCCACCACCACCGAGGTCGCCTCGTTGACCGCCACCGCCAGGGCACTCGCCGCCTTGCCGTCCTTGATCTGGCGGGCCACGAAGGCCATCGTCCGCCCCATCCGGTCGCGGGTCACGAAGTGGCTGTCGGTGATCGTGGCCTGCAGGTTGGCCCAGTGGAAGAAGTCGTAGGTGAAGGTGGCGTAGCGGTGGTAGGGGTTGGCCAGGGCCTCGGCTCGAGAGTGACGCTGCCGGTGCAGGCGTCGTAGGTGAAGTCCCCCTGGATGGCGAGGCCGGCGCTGGTGCCGCCGACGCCGCCGCCCTTGGCGTAGACCGATTCGACGGCCGTCTCGACCTTGGTCCCCTTGAAGAGCTTGACGTAGTCGCACTGGTCGCCGCCGGCGAAGAAGACGACCTCGGCGTTCTTGACCGTGGTCTCGACCGCCGTGGTGTTGGAGTCGCTGGCCCGGGTGATCACCAGGGTCTCGACCGAATCGACGCCGTTCATGGCATAGATGTAGTCGTTGTAGCCGTTCGAGCCCGTGGCGCGGAGGATGACCACGTCGACCTTGGTCGAGCAGCTCGTGCAGCCGCGCACCTGGTCGATGATCCACTGGAGGGCCGCGTCCACGTCCGTGCCGCCGCCGCCGAAGTCATGGGCCGGCCCGGCCAGGGGGACCACCACGTCGGCCGCGTTGCCGGTGAGATACCGGGTCACCTTGGCCTGGGCGGGAAGAGCGAGGACGGCAGCCAGCAGCAACAGCGAGACGGTCACGCGGAACGTTCGGGTCATTTTGGTTCCTCCTTACTCCTGTCAGTGCCTCCGGAGGGGAGGAGTGAGCCCGATTCATTCCGGCTAATTGGAAGTCGGACTTCCAATCAGCCAAACTCAAGATGATGCCCATGAAGCGGCTCCTCACCCTCTGGCTGACTCTCCTGGGAGCCTTCTGGCTCACGCGGGCCGTGGCCTCGGCGCTGGTGTTCCAGCGCGTGGCGGACCGGGGGGGCGGGGCGCTGTTCCTGCTGGCCGCCGTGCCCCTCCTTCAGGCGGCTCTGCTCTCCTGGTTGACGAGGCGGACCACCCCCGGTACCGTACCGCCACCGGCGGGTTCTTCAGGGAGGGCGGACGACGATGTCAGGTGACGAGGTGATGGTTCTGGTCCTGTGCGGGTTCGCGGCCACCGTGTCGTGGGCCGTCTGGTTCTGGCAGGCGACTTTCACGGCGCCGCGCTGCTCCCGGTTCCAGCACCGCTGGCCGCTCCTGCTCGCTCCCGCGATCTGCGCCGCGGTGCTCTACGCCGTCCTCGAGCGGTTCTCGTCCCTGGACGTGCGCGAGGATCCGGTCTACCTGGCCTTTTACATGGTGGTCGGCGCGGCGTGGGTCGGAGTGACCGCCTGGACCCTGCCCTACCAGGGCTTGAGCGCGCGCGACGACGTCATAGAGCGGGCGAACCCGGGCGCCGCCCTGGCCATCGGCGGCGCCCTCTTGGGGCTCACCCTCTGCTTCGCGGGCGCCAACATCGGCAACGGCCCGGGCTGGTGGGTGGTGTTCTTCTCCGCCTTCCTCTCGACCGCGGCCCTCTTCATCGCCTGGATGCTGCTCGCCCGGACCACGGGTCTGGCGGACACCCTCACCATCGACCGCGACGCCGCGGCGGGCGTGCGGACCGCGGGCTTCTTCATCGGCAGCGGGCTGATCCTGGGCCGGGCGGTGGCCGGCGACTGGCACTCGGCTGCCGCCACGGCCATCGACTTCGGGAAGCTCGCCTGGCCGGCGGCCGCCCTGTGGCTCGTGGCCTCGGGGCTGGAAAGCCAGCTCCGCCCCAGCCCGGAGCGGCCCGCGGCTCCGCTGGCCACCCACGGCCTCGCCCCCTTCGCCCTCTACCTGGGGATCGCGGCCTTCTTCACGGCGTGGGCCGGCTGGTGGAATTGATCCCCGCCTTGCCCCCTAAACCGGCCCCGCCCTGGGAGCCCGCGAAGCCGGTGCCGCCGGACTTGTTTGCCCAGGTGCGCCGGCGGGCCATCTTCGAGTGCTGCAAGTGGGACCCCCAGGTGGAGGACGTGGCCACCCTCTCTCCTTTCCCCCTGCTCCTCCGGCGTGAGGCCTGGGCCGAAATCGCCCGGCTCGCCGAACAACTGGCGGCCGAGGTCACCGCGGCGGAAGAGGAGCTGGTGCACCGGCCGGAGCTCCACCGCGACCTCGGGCTCCCCTGGATCGTGCGGCGCGCCCTGAAGGGAGCGCGGACCCGGGGAGCTTCGCCGGGGATCGCCAAGGTGCTGCGCTTCGACTTCCACTGGACGGCCGAAGGCTGGCGGATCTCCGAGGCCAACACCGACGTGCCCGGAGGGTTCAACGAGGCCTCCGGCTTCACCCGCCTGATGAGCCCCCACTACCCTGGCAGCGAGCCGGCGGGCGACCCGGCGGGAAGCCTCGCCGAGGCCGTCGCCACCGCGACCCCGCCGGGAACCGCCGTGGTCCTGGTGCATGCAACGGCCTACAGCGACGACCGCCAGGTCATGGTGTATCTGGCCCGCGAGATCGAGGCGCGGGGGCGCCGTGCGGTGCTCGCCGCACCCGACCACCTGCGCTGGCGGGACGGGCGTGCCACGGTCAGGGCGGGCGATTTCATGGGTAAGCCCGGAGCCCTGCTCCGCTTCTTCCCCGCCGAGTGGCTGCCCAACCTCCCCCGCTCCTGCGGCTGGAAGCACTTCTTTCGCGGCGCACGGACGCCGGTGAGCAACCCGGCCGCTGCGCTGCTCACCCAGAGCAAACGCTTCCCTCTCGTCTGGGACCGCCTGGCCACACCCCTGCCCACCTGGCGCACGCTCCTGCCGGAGACCCGCGACCCACGCGAGGCGAGCTGGCAGCGGAGCTCCGACTGGGTGCTCAAACCCTCGCTCGGCCGTGTGGGGGACGGCATCGGACTGGCGGGCGCCACCTCGGAGAAAGAGTGGGTGCCCATCCGCAAGGCCGCGCGCCGCTTCCCCGGCTGGTGGGCGGCCCAGCGGCGATTCGAAGCCGTGCCGTTCCAGGCCCCCGGCGAGGAGCCCTGTTTCCCCTGCGTGGGCGTCTACACCGTGGACGGCCGGGCGGCCGGCGCCTATGGCCGCGTCGCCCGGCGCCCCCTCATCAACCATCTGGCCCAGGACGCCGCCGTGCTGCTGGCGCCTCGGGAGGAGGTCCTCCATGGACATGCAGCAGCTGTTTGAGACCTGGGCGCCGGCGGGCTCGGTCTGGTCGCGCTGGGCCAAGCCCGCTCTGTTCACCCAAACCGTGGTGACGAGCACGGCGGCAGGGCTGCCGCCACCTCCGGCGATGCCGAGAGAAGAGCCGCGCCTGAGGGTCCTGGAAGAGTCCTCCACGGCCTTCGTGCTCGACCTGCCGGGCGCCCAGTCGGTCGAGCTCGGGCTGGCCCTGGCCCGGGCCGGCTACCGGCCGGTGCCGCTCTTCAACACCGCGGACCACACGGCGGCGGTGGTGAGCGTGCGCCCCATCCTCGACCAGCTCCAGGCGGGCGCGGAGGAAATCAGCCGCCTCCCCTCCCGGCCCGGAGAGCCGCCGGCCTTTCTCCTGGACTCGGGACGCGGCGACGGGCAGCCGGGACCGGGCAAGTTCGACAACCGCTGGCTCGTCTTCCCCCAGGACTTTCCTTCGGCCACGTTCCTCCTCTCGCAGGGAATCCGCCGGGTGGTCCTCTTGCAGCCGAAGACCCCGGCGGATCAGCCGCGGGAAGACCTCTCCCACGTGCTGCTGCGCTGGCAGGAGGCGGGCGTCGAGATCTACCTTCAGGATCCGGCGGCCGACCAGCCGCCGAGGCCCCTCACGGTGCAGAAGCCGTCCAGGTTCCGCGGCCTGGCCTACCGCGCCCTGGCGGTCTTCGGCCTCAAACGCAACAGCGCGGGCGGCTTCGGCTCGGTCATCCCCATCGTCGCGTCGGGGAGCGGCTTCGCGGCGGCTTCGGTTGAGGCCCCTGTGTTACGCTGAAAGGTAAAATTCGCCCGAGGTCCGCAAAATGCGTGACACGAAGCTGATCCTGATCTTCCTGGGCATCCTGGTCTTTCTTGCCGTCGGCTTCGTGCTGCACATCCTGAAGTCCGTCTTGGTGCCCTTCGTGGTCGCGGCCTTCCTGTCGCAGATCTTCTCGCCCCTCGTGGCGGCTCCCTCACCGGCGGCGGGTGCCCTCCGCCCTGGCGATCCTGCTGGTGCTGATCCTGGTGGCGACCGTCATCCTGATCTTCTCGATGGTGCTTTACTCCAGCGCCCAGTCGTTCACCGAGGCCATGCCCCGGTACCAGGCGCGGCTCAAGGGGCTCCTCGAAGGGATGTCGGGCTGGCTGGCCGCCTCCTTCCCCCAGATCCAGTCGCAGATCGCGCACTACCAGTGGGACAAGGCGGTGGAGATCTCCTCCGTGACCGGCGTGGTGGCGGCCATGGTCGGCTCGTTCCTGATCTTCTTCAACGACGCCGTCCTGGTGCTGCTCTTCCTGGTCTTCCTGCTCTCGGGCAGCGAGGCGTTCCCGGGCAAGCTCCGGCGGGCCTTCGCCGCCGAGCACGCCGAGCGGCTGGACGGCGTCATCCAGAGCATCGAAGAGGAGACCCGCCGGTACCTGCTCATGAAGACGTTGATCAACCTGGCCACGGGCATCGCGGTGGCCCTGCTGCTGGCCGCCTTCGGGGTCGATTTCCCCCTCTTCTGGGGCTTGGTGACGTTCCTGGCCCACTACATCCCGAGCCTGGGCGCGATCCTCTCGGTGGCCCTGCCGACGGTCTTCCTCTTCCTCCAGTTCTCGCCCGGCCTGGCCCTGCTCATCGCCCTGCTCAACGCCGCGCTCCAGTTCGCCGTGGGCAACGTCATCGAGCCGCGGGTGATGGGCGGCAGCATGAACCTGAGCACCCTCCTCGTGCTGCTCTCCCTGATCTTCTGGGGCTGGCTCTGGGGACCCTGGGGGATGATCCTCTCGGTGCCCATCACCTCGATGCTCAAGATCGTCTGCGAGCACATCGAGCCCCTGCGCCCCCTCGCGGTGCTGATGAGCGGCTCGCACGGATCCGTTGATACACTCACGCCCCGTGCTCCCGTCGTTTCTCAACCGGTCCCTATTCCTGGACCTGGAAACCAGTGAGCGGGACCCGGACCGAGTCCTCAAGATCGGAGCGGTCCTGGCAGGTGAAGTCTTCGAGCGCAAGGGGAGCTTTCCCCTGGGCGAGTCCCTGGAGGCGCTCGACCGCCTGGCGAACGGCGCGGAGAGGGTCCTCGGGCACAACCTGATCGGCCATGACCTGCCGGTGCTGGCGCGGCTCGCACCCGGCCTGGAGCTGCACCGCAAGCCGGTCGTCGACACGCTGTTCCTCTCGCCGCTCGCCTTCCCCGAAAACCCCTACCACCGCCTGGTCAAGGACTACAAGCTGGTCCGCGAGGCGGTGAACGACCCGGTGGCCGACGCGCGGCTCGCCGCGTCGGTTTTCGAGGACCAGTGGAAGAGCTTCTCCACCCTGGCCGCCCGCGAGCCGGAACGGCTCGCTTTCTACGCGTTCTGCCTGGGCGGGCTGCCGGAGCCCCCGGCACGGGGCCTGGAAGAGGTTTTCGGTGCCGTCTCGGGAAGGCCCGCGATGAGCCTCGCCGAGGCGGCGCCCTACCTGGAGACTCTCCGGGACCAGGCGTGCCTCACGGCCCTGAGATCCGCCGGGGTGGACGCCCTCGCCCATCCAGAGGGCCGGATCGCCTGGGCCTACGCCGCCGCCTGGCTGCGGGTCGCCGGAGGAAGCTCCGTGCTGCCGCCCTGGGTGCGCCACCGCCACCCGGCCACGCCCGCGCTCCTGAACGCCCTGCGCGAGCCCCCCTGCATCGACCCTGGATGTGACTACTGCCGCGGGACCCACGATCCCCAGGCCCAGCTTCGCCGCTTCTTCGACCTCGACGCCTTCCGCCCGAAGCCGGTGCTGCCGGGCGGCCAGGGGCTCCAGCAGGAAGTCGTCGAAAGAGGCCTCGCGGGGGACTCTCTGCTGGCGATCCTGCCGACCGGGGGCGGCAAGTCGCTCTGCTACCAGCTGCCGGCCCTGGTGCGGTACGCCCGGCGGGGCCTGCTGACCCTCGTCCTCTCGCCCCTCCAGGCCCTCATGAAGGACCAGGTCGAGAACCTGACCAGCGCACGGGCCTGGGCTGCGCGGCGGCGCTCAACGGGCTGCTCACGCCGCCGGAGCGCGGGCGACGTGCTGGAGCGGGTGCGGCTCGGCGACGTGGCCCTCCTCTACGTGGCGCCCGAGCAGCTGCGCAACCGCTCGTTCCGCGAGGCCGTCCAGCAGCGGGAGATCGGCTGCTGGGTGTTCGACGAGGCCCATTGCCTGTCGAAGTGGGGGCACGACTTCCGGCCGGACTACCTCTACGCGGCCCGCTTCATCCGGGAGCTGGCGAAGAGCCAGGGCGTCCCGGTCCCCCCGGTCGCCTGCTTCACGGCCACGGCCAAGACGGACGTGCGGGGCGAGATCCTGGATCACTTCCGCCGCGAGCTCGGCCAGGAGCTGGCGGTGTTCGAAGGCGGGGTCGAACGGGAGAAGCTGCTGTTCGAGGTGGCCCAGGCCCACCCCGCGGAGAAGCTGGCGAAGATCTTCGAGATCCTGCGGGAGACGCTGGACCGGCACCCGGGCGGCTGTGCCGTCGTCTATTTCGCGAGCCGCCGGGGGAGCTGGAGGCCGCGCGCTATCTGACCGGGCGGGGCCTGCCGGCCGAGGCTTTCCACGCCGGCCTCCCCCCTCCGGAGAAACGCCGCGTGCAGGAGGCGTTCATCGCCGGCTCGGTGCCGGTGGTCTGCGCCACCAACGCCTTCGGCATGGGGATCGACAAGGAGAACGTCCGCCTGGTGCTCCATGCCGAGATGCCCGGCTCGCTCGAAAGCTATCTCCAGGAGGCCGGGCGCGCCGGCCGGGACCGGCTCCCCTCGGACTGCGTCCTGCTGTTCGACGAAGGCGATCTCGAACGGCAGTTCCAGCTTTCCGCCCGGGGAAAGCTCACCCAGCGGGACATCGCCCAGATCCTGCGCGGCCTGCGCCACTGGCCCGCAAAAGCGAAGACGGGGAGGTCGAGGTCACCAGCGGCGAGCTGCTCCGCGAAGAGGATGTCGACACCGATTTCAGCCCTCTCGACGGCAACGCGGACACCAAGGTGAAGACCGCCGTGGCCTGGCTGGAGCGCGCCGGCCTGATCGAGCGAGGCGAGAACCGGACGCGCATCTTCCAGGGCCGGCTCCGCGTGCGCACCCTGGACGAGGCCCGGCAACGGATCGCCGCCCTCGGCTCCGGCCTGCCGAGGCGGACGGGCGGGCGCTGGCTCGTCTTGGTCGAGGCGCTGATCAACGCCGACCCGTCCCGTGGCCTGACGGCGGACGAGCTGTCCGAGCTGCCGGGCCTCAAGCTGGAAGCCGGCCGGCTCGAGGAGCCCCGGGGGGACCGGATCCTCCGCCTCCTCCAAGGAATGGCGGAAGCCGGGCTCATTCAAGGGGGCCTTCAATTGACGGCCTACCTGGAGCGGCGGGGCCGCCACGCCTCGGGCGCCGCCTTCGAGGCCCTGTGCCGCTTGGAGCTTGCCCTGCTCGACCTCCTGCGCGAAGCCAATCCCGACGTAGAAGACGGCGGCTGGTGCGAGCTGTCGCTGCGGCTGGTCAACCAGCGGCTTCTCGACCAAGGGCTTCCGAGCCATCCGGAGACTCTGCGGCAGTTGTTGCGGGGGCTCGCCCGCGAGGGCCGGAGCACGGCCGGCCAGCCCGGCATCCTGGAGCTTGCCTACCGTTCCCGCCACCACTACCGGGCGCGCCTGCTCCAGGGGTGGAACGAGGTCCTGGAAACGGCCGGGCTGCGCCGCAGGGCGGCCGGGGCGGTGCTCGACACGCTCCTCGCCCGGGTGCAACCCGAGGCGGCGGGGCGCGTGCTGGTCTCCTTCGCCATGGAAGACCTGACGGACGCCCTGCGCCGCGACCTCTTCCTCGCCGGGCAGATCTCCGACCCGCTCGCCACCGCCGAGCGGGCCCTCCTGTTCCTTCACGAGCAGGGCGTCCTGCAGCTCCAGCACGGGCTCGCCGTCTTCCGCCAAGCCATGACCCTGCGGACCCTGCCCGAGGCCAAGGGGCGGCGCTATACCCAGGGAGACTACGCGCCGCTCTCCCAGCACTACGACGAACGGACCTTCCAGATCCATGTCATGGCGCGCTACGCGCGGCTCGGCCTGACGGCGATCCGCCACGCCCTGTCCCTGGTGGACGACTACTTCCACCTCGCCAAGGAGAGCTTCGTGCGCCGCCACTTCGCCGGTGAGGAAGCGATCGTCAAGCGGGCCACGAGCCAGGAGTCCTACCAGCGGATCGTCGACAGCCTCCACCATCCAGCGCAGATGGCCCTCGTGGCGGCCCCCCCGGACCGCAACGTGCTCATCCTCGCCGGCCCCGGCTCCGGCAAGACCCGGGTGGTGGTCCACCGCTGCGCCTGCCTTCTGCGGGTCGAGCGCGTGCCGGCGCGGGGGATCCTGGTTCTCTGCTTCAACCGCCACGCGGCCCTCGAGCTGCGCCGCCGCCTGCGCGACCTGATCGGGGACGATGCCCGGGGCGTCACCGTTCAGACCTACCACGCGCTGGCCCTGCGCCTGACCGGCCACTCGTTGGCCACCGCCGCACGGCAAACCGGGGAGCTCGAGTTGGATCGTTATCTGGAAGAAGCGGTCCGGCTCCTCCAGGGCTCCGGAAGCGGTGAGACGGGCAGCCTTTTCGATGAAGAGCTGCGCGAGCGCCTGCTCGCCGGCTACAGCCACATCCTGGTTGACGAGTACCAAGACATCAACGCCCGCCAGTACGAGCTGGTCTCGGCCATCGCCGGGCGTACTCTGGCCGACCGCGACCGCAAGCTCGCCATCCTCGCCGTGGGCGACGACGACCAGACGATCTACGGATTCCAGGGCGCCGACGTCGATTTCATCCGCCGCTTCCGGGAGGACTACGCGGCGGAGGTCCACTATCTGATCGAGAGCTTCCGCTCGACCGGCCACATCCTCGCCAGCGCCAACCGGCTGATCGCCCGGAACCCTGGACGGATGAAGAGCGGCCACCCCTTACGCGTTGACGGCGGGCGCCTTGCCGAGCCTGAAGGAGGCCGGTGGGCCGCCCTCGACCCGGAGGGGCAGGGGCGGGTCGAGATCCTGGCGGTGGCCGACGCCGGGAGGCAGGCCGTGGCGATCGCCCGGCAGCTCGAGCGTCTCCGGAGGCTGGATCCCCGATTCGAATGGCGCGACTGCGCCGTGCTCGCCACCCAGTGGTCCATCCTCGAATCCATCCGTGCCGTTCTGGAGCACGAGGGCATTCCGGTCTCCTGGAACGCGGACCGCAAGAAGCTTCCTCCTCTCCATCGTGTCCGGGAGATCGCGGGCTTCCTCGCCGATCTCGACAACCGGGATCATCGGCGGTCCGAGCCCTGCCGGGCCTCCCTTCTCGAAGACCTCGCCCGGCGCCGGGCCGGCGCCCAGGCCACGAACCCCTGGTGGTCGATCGTCTTCGAGATCCTGGAGGAGTGGCGCGAGGAGGTCGGGGACGCGGAAACCGGCACGGCGGCGGCCCTGGAGTTCTTCCACGAGGCGCTGGCCGAGCGCCGGCGGGACCCCGTCTTCGGCGAGGGGGTCCACCTCCTCACCGTCCACGGCGCGAAGGGGTTGGAATTCCCCCACGTCTTCCTGGCGGACGGGGACTGGCAACCGCGCCAGCCCCTCCAGGAACCGTCCGCCGAGGAGACCCGGCGCCGCCTGTACTACGTCGGCATGACCCGCGCCCGCGAGACCCTCCATCTCCTGTGGCGCCACGACGAGCGCAACCCCCATGTCCCCTTGCTCCAGGAAGGGCCCGAGACCTTCTTGCGCCGCCTGGATCCGCCGGAGCCGCCGCCCGCGGTCCGGCGCCGCCGCTTCTCTCTGCTCGGACTCTCCGGGCTGCACCTGAGCTATGCCGGCCAGCTGCCGCCGGGCCACCCGGTCCACGACAGCCTGGCCGGTCTCCAGCCCGGGGACACCCTGCGGATGGCGAGGACCGGCAACGGCTCCCTCCACCTCCAGACTTCGATGGGCATCACGGTCGCCCGGCTGTCGAAGACGGGGCTCGAAGAGTGGCAGAGCCGCGTTGAAACCGTCGAATCCGCCCGCGTCGCCGCCATGGTCGAATGGAAAAAGGAGAGCAGCGATCCCGCCTACCGCGAGCGCCTCCGGTGCGAGCGCTGGGAGGTCCCGGTGGTCGAGATCGTCTACGCGGAGCCCTGAGATGCCAGTAATTTCACCCCCACTCCAAAATACTCGCGAGTGTTTTTGACTGGGGGTGAAAATACTCGCGTCTCACCTGCGCCGGACCGTCCCCGTTGTCCGTCCGTGTCCGTCCGTGTTTTGTCCGCGCCCATGCCCGATCCGCCCAGGCTTCTCGCGGCCCTTCAGGCCGCAGGACTGTGGGGGCCCGCTAACCCAGGGCATCGGCCTACCGGCCGAAGCCCTGGGCTGAAATCTCGCGACCCTTCGGGCCGCAAAGGCTGCTCTGGATAAGATCTCGCCGGTTTGAGGCCGCGAAGGCCTCTCTAGATTACTACACCCAAGATGTAACCTTCCTGCTCCTCGCGACGTTTGGGAGGCATGAGAACCTCCACCCTCCTCACCGCCATCTTTCTGCTCGCGGCTCCCGTGCCACGGGCTCATGCCGCTGAAAACCCGGCCTCGATCCTCGCCCGCGCCAAGCAAGCGTCGGGGGGGAAGGCCTGGGATGACGTGAAGACTCTCTACACCCGCGCCAAGGTCTCGACCGGCGGGCTCGACGGGACGGTCAAGTCCTGGGAGGACGTGCGGACCGGCCGCTTCCTCGCCACCTACAAGCTGGGCCCCGCTCAGGGTGCCGACGGGTTTGACGGCAAGGTTCCCTGGACCCAGGACTCCTCCGGCCAGAGCCGCTCGGACGACAGCGGCGACGGCCGCGAAGGCGCCGCCAACGACGCCTATCGGCGGTCTCTCTCCTACTGGTATCCCGAGCGGCACAAGGCCGAGATCTCCTACGCCGGGGAGAAGACCGACGGCGGACGCGGCTTTCACGTGCTGCGCATCGTCCCCGAAGGCGGCCGGCCGTTCGAGATGTGGATCGACGCCCAGACCGGCCTTGCCGACCGCACGGTCGAAAAGACGTCCGCCACCACCAACACGACGTTCTTCTCGGGGTACCGGGAGGTCGAGGGTGGGCTCCGCATCCCCTTCTCTCTCCGCGTCACGAACGGCGAGGTCAAGTACGACCAGACGGTCATCGTGGAGAGCGTCCAGGTCAACGCACCCATCGACGAGGCCAGGTTCCAGAGGCCCGAGGCGAAGAGCCACGATTTCGCCATCGCAGGCGGCAAGACCTCGGAGACGATCCCCTTCCGGCTGCTCAACAATCACGTCTACATCCAGGTCCGGATCGGCGGCAAGCCGTTCCAATTCCTGTTCGACACCGGGGGTGTCAACATCCTGACGCCCGAAAGCGTCGAACGGCTGGGCCTCGAGGCCGAGGGGAGCCTCGAGATGCGGGGCGTGGGCGAGAAGTCGGCGGACTTCGGCCTCGTCCGCGTGCCCGAGGTCGCCATCGGCGGCGTCACCCTGCGCGACCAGGTGTTCTTCGTGGTCCCCTTGACCGGGCTCGACCAGGCCGAAGGGCTGGACGTGAACGGCGTCGTGGGGTACGAGCTCCTCAAGCGCCTGATCGCCCGCGTCGAGTACGCCAGGGAGAAGCTGACGTTCATCCTCCCCGAAGCTTTCCAGGAGCCGGCGGGCGCGGCCCAGGTACCCTTCACGTTCGAGGACAACACGCCCCAGGTGGAAGGCGAGATCGACGGCATCAAGGGGCTCTTCACCATCGACACCGGCGGCCGGGCCTCGCTCACCCTGAACGGCCCGTTCGTCAAGGAGCACGGGCTCGAGGCCAAGTACGCGCCCCGGGTGGAGGCGCTCTCCGGCTGGGGCGTGGGCGGCGGCGTGCGCTCGCTCTTCACCCGGGCGAAGACGCTCAAGCTGGGCGGCGTCGAGGTGCCGGCGCCCTTGACCGACCTCGCGCTCGTCGAGAAGGGAGCCCTCGCCAACCGGTACTTCGCCGGGAACGTCGGCGGCGGCGTCCTGAAGCGGTTCGACGTCACCTTCGACTACAGCAAGAAGCGCATGTTCCTCGAGCCCAACGAGAGCTTCGCCCGGCCCGACGCCTACGACCGCGCCGGCCTGTGGCTCAACCGCGACGAAGCCGGCTTCAAGGTGATGGACGTGACCGCGAACGGCCCCGCCGCCGAGGCCGGGCTCAAGACGGGAGACGTGATCACCGCGATCGACGGCCGGAACGCCAAGGATCTGGTTCTCCCCGAGGTGAGGAGCCAATTCAAGACGTCCGCCCCGGGAACGAACGTGCGCTTGACCGTCAAGACCGGCGCCGGATCCCGGGACGTGACGCTGGTGCTGCGGGACCTGGTTTAAGACCGGTTCAAGGCAGTCCAGGCTCAGGGCAGCCGCAGCACCACCAGGGTCTGGTCGTCCTCGCGGGGAGCGTCGCCGGTGAAGCGGCCGACGTCCGCGAGGACGCCGTCGCGCAGGCCCTCGACGCCGCGGCCGGCGTGGCGGGCGAGGCTCTGCTCCAGCCGGTCGAAGCCGAAGAGCTCGTCGTTCCCCTCGCGCCGGGCCTCGACCAGGCCGTCGCTGAAGAGGAAGAGCGTGTCGCCCGGCGCCAGGCGCGCGGTGTGCTCCTCGATCCGCAGCTCGCCCCGTACGCCCAGCGGGTAGGCGATCGACTCCAGGGACTCGACCCGCCCCGCGGCCGTGATGCGGTAGGGGTAGAGGTGGCCGGCGCAGGCGTAGACCATCTCCAGCCGGCGGGGATCGAGCAGCGCATAGCAGAGGGTCGCGAGCAGCCGCTTGCGGGCCGTCTGGTAGACCGTCCGGTTGAGGGTCCGGAAGACCTCCGCCACCTCGGGGTCGAAGGTCACCTGGACGGCGAGCGCCGACTTGGCCATGGACATCATGAGCCCCGAGGAGACGCCGTGGCCCGCCACGTCGCCCACGGCCACGGCGAGGCGGCCGTCCTCCAGCGCCAGCACGTCGTAGAAGTCGCCTCCCACCTCGGAGGCCGGCAGGTAGGCGTGGGCGATGTCCACGCCCGCGAGCCGCGGCGGCAGGTCGGGCAGGATCGAGCTCTGGATGCGCCGGGCCGTCTCCAGCTCCACCCGCTGGCGCTCGCGCTCGGCGATGCGCCGCACGTGGGGCGGCACGTCCTCGTAGCGGTAGACGAACTCCTTGCCGCTCGCGAGGTGGCGGACGCTCGCGAGCAGCGGCACCGCCAGCAGGCCCAGCGCGAGCCAGCCCTGAACCTGGAAGCTGCCGATCCTCGGCCGTCAGCAGGGGCCAGGCGCGAGAGCAGGGTCTGGGTCACGAAGCCCGCCAGGAGCACCGTCAGCAGGTCGGTCGGCCACGAAGAGGGCCACCAGGACGGCCAGCCACCACCAGCGCCGAGGCGAAGCGTCCAGCCCAGGGGAGCGGCCAGGACCAGGGGCAGGCAGGACGCACGGCCGCCACCAGCACGGTCAGCCACGAGCCTCCGCCACACGCCCAGACGCCGGGCCAGGACCGGCAGGAGCCAGAGGACGATCGCGAGATCGAAGGGGAGGCTGACGGCCGAGGAGCGCGCAGCACCAGCTCCAGTCCGGGCCACCGGGTGTCCGCGCTCAGGACGAGGGACGAGAACGGCCAGCCGCCCAGGCTGCTGGACGGCAGCCAGCAGCGCCGTCAGCCCGCCCGCGGCCGGCGAGCCCCGCCATCCAGCCCCGGAAGGCGGAGCGGGCCACCGTCCGGTTCGCCAAGTCGCCCTGGAACAGGGCGTCGAAGGCCGCCAGCTTGTGCCCCCAGCGTTCGCGGCAGATCGACTCGCCCACGGACCAGGCGAAGAAGGCGAGCAGCGCGGCGGGCAGGATCAGGAAGACCATCGTCGAACAGCACGCACGAGCCAGGTGTTCTGCTGCCGGGAGGCGAAGCCGAAGTCGGTGCCCTGCGAGTTGGCGCGGCCGGCGAGGAGCATCAGGACCAGGCCCGAGACGGCGACCAGGAGGAAGATCTGGACGCCGCGGCGGACGCCGATCTCCCCCTCGTGATAGCGCTTGAGGAACGGGAAGGCCAGCAGGCCGGCGAGCAGGAAGATCCAGACCACCCGGCTGACGAACAGGAAGCTGAGCCCCGGAGCGACTCGATGAGCTGCTCTTCTCCGCGGGATCGTCGAGCCACGGGTCGAAGCCGGCCAGGCGGTCGCCGGCGAAGAAGACCTGGAAGCCGTGGGTGAGCCCCCGCGCCGAGGAGATCCGGCGGTCGCGGATAGCGGACCGTCAGGTCGGTGCGGCGGGCGAGCTGCTGGCTGCGGATCTCGGGTCCGTCGAAGCGCGAGAGGTCGATCCCCTGCTGCCTGAGGAAAGCGCTCGGCCTGCGCTCCCGCCTCCTTCTGGCGAGATCGGCGCGCCCGTGTGTCCTGCGGGATCGAACCGCTGGCGCAGGGAGAGGATCTCGCCCCGGGGAGAGACGTCAGGCCCGGTAGGTCCAGTCGTCCAGCGCGCGCTCCCCGCGGATAGACGAGCACCTGCCAGCCGCTGATCTGGTCCGCCAGCGCCGACTCCCGCACCTCCCGCTCCCGCCCCTGGTCCAGGGCGAGCTGGAGGCGGCGCTCCAGGAAGAAGTCCCGGTCGAGCGTCGCCACGACGTAGGGGTCCTTCGACCGGCTCGCCCAGGTCGCGAACGTGCTCCAGGGCGATGCGCGACCGCCTCGGCCCGCGTCGTCGACCAGGGCTTGGGCAGGAACGGGAAGGCCCGCGGGAAGGCCCAGGCGAGCAGGGCCACCCCGGCGAGGCCGGCGATCAGCCAGAGAAGGAGGGAGCGAGCGTTTCGCATGGGCTTGGTACGAAAACGCTCTATTGTAGGTTGCTCTCGCCGTTCCTACCCCTTTCGGCAACGCCTCGACCAGCCCCTTCACCGCCTGGGCCGACTTGTCGAGCTGGGCCTTCTCCTCGACCGTCAGCTTGAGCTCGACCACCCGCTCCATGCCGGCGAGGCCGAGCTGGCAGGGGACGCCGACGAAGAGGTCCTTGTAGCCGTACTCGCCCTGGAGGTAGCACGGCGCAGGGGAGGATCTTCTTCTTGTCCTTGAGGATGGCGGCCACCATCTCGTAGGAGCGAGGCGCCGGGCGCGTAGTAGGCCGAGCCCGTCTTGTAGTAGTTGACGATCTCGATGCCGCCGTTCCTGGTGCGGTCGTTGATCGCCTCGATCGTCGGCGGCGTCCAGGAGCTGCGGCAGCGGGACGCCGTTGACCGTGGCGTAGCGCGGCAGCGGCACCATGGTGTCGCCGTGGCCGCCGAGCACGAAGGCGTCGACGTCCTCGACCGATGACCTTGAGCTTCTCGGCGATGAACCAGCGCATGCGGGCGGCGTCGAGCACGCCGGCCATGCCGATCACCCGCTCGCGGGGGAAGCCGGAGACCCGGCGGGCCACCTCGCACATGGCGTCGAGCGGATTGGTGACGATGATGAGGATGGTGTCGGGCGAGCGCGAGACCAGCTGGCGCACCACCTCGCGTGACGATCTCCGTGTTCTTGGCCAGCAGGTCGTCGCGGCTCATGCCGGGCTTCCGGGCCAGGCCGGCGGTGATGACGCAGACGTGCGAGCCGGCGGTCGGGGTCGTAGTCGCCGCCGCCCGTGATGTGGGCGTTGAAGCCCAGCACCGGGGCCGACTCCATCATGTCCAGCGCCTTGCCGGTCGCGAGATCCGCGGCCACGTCCACCATCACCACGTCGGCCGAGGTCCGCCTGGGCGATCGAGCTGAGCGGCGCGTCGCGCCGACGTTGCCGGCGCCCACCACGGTTACTTTGTATCGCATCGAAAAGCTCTCTTTCGGTTCTTTGGATTCGTTAGATGTTGGCAACGATGGCCTCGGCGAACTCGGAGGTCTTGAGCAGCGTCGCCCCCTCCATCTGGCGCTCGAGGTCGTAGGTCACCCGCTTCTGCTCGATGGTCTTGGCCAGAGCCGCCTCGATGGCGTCGGCCGCCTCGTGCCAGCCGAGCCAGCGCAGCATCATCACGCCGGAGAGGATCAGCGAGCCCGGGTTGACCTTGTCCTGGTCGGCGTACTTGGGCGCCGTGCCGTGGGTCGCCTCGAAGACGGCGAAGCCGTCGCCCTCGTTGCTGCCCGGCGCCATGCCGAGGCCGCCGACCTGCGCGGCCAGCGCGTCCGAGAGGTAGTCGCCGTTCAGGTTGGTGGTCGCGAGGACCGTCGTACTCGTCCGGCCGCAGCAGCACCTGCTGGAACATCGAGTCGGCGATGCGGTCCTTGATCACGACCTTGCCCGTCGGGGGCCTTGCCGCCGTGCGTGCTCCAGACCTCGTCCTCGGTCACCGTGACGGCGCCGAACTCGTCGCGCGCCACCTCGTAGCCCCAGTCCTTGAAGGCCCCCTCGGTGAACTTCATGATGTTGCCCTTGTGCACCAGGGTGACGCTCTTCCTGCCGTGGCTGACGGCGTACTGGATGGCCTTGCGCACCAGCCGCTTGCTGCCGATCGCCGAGATCGGCTTGATGCCGATGCCGCTGTCCGGCCGGATCTTCTTGCCCAGGCCGGCGATGAATTCGATGATCTTGTCCGCCTCGTCGGAGCCCGCGCGCCACTCGATGCCGGCGTAGACGTCCTCCGTGTTCTCGCGGAAGATCACCATGTCCACCTTCTCGGGCTCCTTCACCGGCGAGGGGACGCCGGGGATAGTAGCGCACCGGGCGCACGCAGGCGTAGAGGTCGAGCACCTGGCGCAGGGTGACGTTCAGGCTGCGGATGCCGCCGCCGACCGGCGTCGTGAGCGGTCCCTTGATGGCCACGCGGTAGTGCTGGATGGCGTCCAGGGTGTCCTGGGGGAGCCAGTCGCTGGTCTGGTTGAAGGCCTTCTCCCCGGCCAGCACCTCGAACCAGGCGATGGCGCGCCGGCCGCCGTAGACCTTCTCCACGGCGCCGTCGAGCACCCGGCGGGTGGCCCTCCAGATGTCCGGTCCGGTGCCGTCCCCCTCGATGAAGGGGATGATGGGCCGGTCCGGCACCTCCAAACGATCCTCCGCCTCGTGCCAGACGATCTGCTGGCCGTCCGCGGGCGGTGTCAAGTCATTGAATGTCCTGGCCAAAGCCGTGCTCCTCCTGGAAAAACTGTAGGGGTTTCAATCCACGCCTCCGCGCGGGAGGCGACCTCTCCGGCGTCGGTCAAATCTCCAAGCTCCAGAAGGGATGCACCGGGCGCGGCTCCGGTGCGGGAGCCCGGAAGCGCCCGTACGGTATCACAGAGGCGTGTTACATTCCTCTGTCCATGGATTGGGAGCCCCTGATCGCCGCCGCCCGGGCCGCCCGCGCCCACGCCTACGCGCCCTACAGCCATTTCGCCGTGGGCGCCGCGGTGCTCATGGAAGACGGCTCCATCCACGCCGCGGCCAACGTCGAGAACTGCATCCCCGCCCTCGCCATCTGCGCCGAGCGCAACGCCATCGCCGCCGCGGCCTCGGCGGGCCTGCGCAAGCCCCAGGCCGTGGCGGTGGTGACGGACGCCCACCCGCCCGCCTACCCCTGCGGGCTCTGCCGCCAGACCCTCGCCGAGTTCACCAGGGACCTCCCCATCCTGGTCGTCAACACCCAGGACGAGCGGGAGGAGACGACGCTGGCAGAGCTGCTGCCGCACCAGTTCTCGTTGCCGGGGTCAGCGGGGTGACAAAGAAAAGTGACGCCGTCCGTCCCTCGACAAGCCACTGCCTGCACTAGTACCCTAGAGCATTCTCTTTTCCATTGAACGTGGGGCCGCTTCGCGGGTGGCCTGGGGGAGGATCGGACGCGAATGGAGTCACCCGGCTCGTTCCTGGTGTGGGCACCGTACCTGGAGATCTTCCCCCGGGAGGTGGCCGCGTCCTTCGTCCCCCTCCTCGACGGGGTCGCCGCCTGTCTGGGTCCCCTGGAGGTCCCGACGCGGGGACGGACCCTCCTCACCATCTTCGACGCCGGCCCCGGCCAGCTGGGCTCGCCCCGCATCGCGCAGATGGCCGTGTTGATCGCCCTCGCCCGCCGCGCCGGCGAAGCGGGAGCCAGCCTCTCCTGGGGTCTCCTCCAGGAGCCGGAAGCGCTGCTGACCCCCGGCCTGACGCCGGACGGTCTGCGCCGTCTGGTGGGCTCGCGGACGCCCCACGAGGCCACGGACGGCGAGATCGCGGCCTGGCGTGAGCGGATCGCGGGGAACCTGGACGGCGACGACCTCTGGGTGGTTGGCGCCCCCCGCCTCGGCTCGCCGCCCGACCTGCCGGGCGCCTCGCACCTCCTGATCCGCGACGTCCTGGAGCCGGGCGCCTCGCGCGTCGGCCTGACCCTGCGGCGCGGCCTCTGGAGCGCGGGCGAGGTGATGATCGACCTCCCCGAGGACGCCATGTGCGTCCGCCTCCTGCGCGCCGCCGCTCCTCCCACCGCCGGCCGCCGCGCGGAGCCGCCCGCGTCCGCACCCGTAATGACCGAGGCGCCCGCCGCTCCCAAGCCGCACGCCGCGCGCGAACGCCCGGCCCGGCGGGAGTCGCATGGCGCTCATGGATCGCAGGGACACTCCGGAGACCAACCGAAGCCCGGCGAGCCCCACCGCTCGCGGTCCGGCGGCCTGGGCGCCCGGTTCGGCACCGCCCTCCACCGGTTGACCGGCCGCACGGCCCTGGCCTCGCGCCTCTCGCGGGCCATCGGCCGGCATCACGCGGCCTACATCCGCAAAATGCAGGAGATGTTCGAGAGCGGCGACTTCGACAACGCCCTGCGCCACGCCATACCCCTCACGGCCGAGGCCGGCGGACCCCGCCGGATGCCCCTGCGCCCCCTGGCCCCCCGGGCGGACCTCCACATCCGCCCCGAACGCTACTCCCGGCCCGCGCGCCCCTGGTCCGTGGCCGAGATCGCGCCCGGCCTTCACGGCGAGCTGCGGCGCCTCTACCGCGACGCCTTCCACCGCCTGGAGAGCCAAGGCCGCATCGAGGAGGCCGCCTTCCTCCTCGCCGAGGTGTTGCATGCCCACGAGGAGGCCGTGGCCTTCCTGGAACGCCACGGGCGCCTGCGCCTCGCCGCCGAGGTGGCCGAGGCCCGCGACCTGCCGCCCGGCCTCGTGGTGCGCCAGTGGTTCCTGGCCGGCGACCGGCGGCGCGGCCTCAAAATCGCCCGCCGCACCGGCACCTTCGCCGACGCCGTGGCCCGCCTGGAGCGCAGCCGGCGCACCGAGGAGGCCGCCGAGCTGCGGCGCCTGTGGGCCCAGGAGCTGGCCGGAGCCGGCGACTACGCCGCCGCCGTGGACGTGCTCTGGCCCCTCCCCGAAGAGCGGCTCCGCGCCCTCGACTGGATGGACCGGGCCATTGCCCAGGGCGGAGCTCCCGCCGGCCGCATGCTGGCCCGCAAGGCGGGGTTGGACTCGGAGCCCTTCGAGCAGATCCGCACCCAGGCCCTGACGCTCCTCGAAAGCTGGCGCGCCGAAGGGGTGGCCGCCCGCCTCGCCTTCGGCGACGAAATCCGCCGCGGCCCCCGGACGCCGGCCACCACCATCCTCGCCCGCGCCGCCGTGCGCGCCGTGGCCCGCGACTCCGGCCGCCAGGGCGCGCGCGTAGACACCGCCGGCCTGCGGGATCTCGCCTCCTTCGCGGGCGACGGCGCCCTGAGGACCGACACCCAAGCCTTGCCGATCTCCGCCGGGGAGCCGTGGACCCAGCGGCCCGAGCCCTGGTACGTGGAGATCGCCGCCCGGGACGCCGGCACCCGCCCTGCCTGCGACGCCGCCTTCCTGCCCAACGGCCTCACCGCCGTGGCCCTGGGCGAGGCGGGCGTCCGCCTCCTCTCGCGCGGCGGGCGCGTGGTGGCCGAGCTCGACCAGCCGGCCCATCTCCTCGCCGTCTCCGACCACGGCGGCCGGGCCATCGCCCTCGCCCGCCGCGGCGACGTCTGGCGCCTCGCCAAGCTCGATTTCGTCAACCGCCGGGCCGAGACCTGGTGCGACGCCCGCCTCGACGCCTTCGCCCCCACCTACGACGGCGCCCTCTGGTTCGTGTCCGGTCCGGACGGCCTGCTCGCCGTCGAGACCGCCGCCCCCAGCCTCGAAGGCTCCTGGGGCGTCTCGCGCCTGCCGGGGCCGACCCTGGCCATCTCGCGAGACACCGGCCGTTGCTCCCTGGCGTTCGGGGACGACGAGGAAGGGCACGAGATCTGGACCTACGAGCTCCCCCTCCCTCACCTTGAGGCGGAGAGACTCGGTGCCGCCCGCCCCCGAGCACCGGCGCTCCCATCCCATCGCCGTCTCCCCCGAGGGAACGCTGGCCGAGGCCCTGGGCGGCGCGGGACGCCGGATCGCCCTCCACGTCCACGGCGCCACCCGCTTCGAGGTGCCGCTCCCCGGACCGGGCAAGCCGGGCGATCCCGTGGTCTCCGGCGACTGGGCCGCCCTCCCCGTCCACACGCCGGAAGCCCTCGTCGTCTACCTCATCCACCTCCCCACCACCGCCGTCCGCGCCGAGATCACCCTCGGCCGCACCGCCCGCACCACCCTGCGCCTCACCCCGCTGCACCTCATCCTCGCGGACGACCGCGGCCGGGTCGTGGTGCTGGATCTGGAGCAGGGGCAGGTGCGGCGGGATTTCAGGCTGTAGGGCGGCGTCCCAAACCTCGGGACGCCTCGTCCTCAGCGAACGGAGCCCCGGTGGCGGCCTTTTATCCGGCCAGCAGATCGAGGAGAAGCCTGGTCAGCGACTGCGGGCAGTGCACTTGCGGCATGTGCCCGCAGCGCGGCAGCGGGTGCAGGTGCGCCTGGGGGATCAGCGATGCGAGACGGCGGCCGTAGTCGAGCGGCAGCACGCCGTCTTCCTCGCCCCAGACCAGGTCGACCGGCACCTTGATCTTGTCCGCCTGCTTGTCCAGAAAATCTTCGGTGCGCAGGCCGGCGAGCAAGCGCGGGGCCGGCCCCGTGGCGACCCTCTTCAACAGTGCGTCCAGCTCTTCATCCGTGGGCTCCCCCTTGAGATACGGCCCGCGGATGGCGGCCATGAGGCTTCGGGCCTCCTCCCGGGTCTTGGGCGAGAACGGCACCTTGAGGACGGCGAGAATGCCGGAGCTGCTGATGCCGATGACGCGCTCCACCCGGTCCGGATGGTTCAGCGAGTACAGGAGCGACACCCAGCCCCCCAAGGAGTTGCCGATCAGCACGGCGGGCTTGCCCGCGCTGCGCGCGTCCAGCAGAGCCCCCAGGCTGTTCACCAGGTCCCCCACCGGCAGCGCACCCTCCGCCGGCCCGCTCTCGCCATGCCCGGGCAGGTCGAGGACCAGCAAGTGGTGGTTCTTCAGCAGCGCCGGCACCACGGCCTGCCAGTCGCCGGACTGGCTGCCGCTGCCGTGGACGAGCACCAGCGTCTTCCCCTCGCCACCTTCGAAGTAGCGGAGGGTGCCGCGAGGCCCCTCGAGGGTGCCGGCCTCCAGGCCGGCCGTGACCAGCGCGCTTCGGGTCTGGTCCATCGCGGAGAGGGCCGGCAGGCGGGGCTCGGCCGTGCGGGCGGCACAACCCGCCAGGAGAGGTAATGCGGCCAGGGTCAAAACCGGGACGATTCGGGTTCCATTCATGTCGAAAGGGCTCCAGAAAAGAGGGCCAATCTACCACGCCGGCCCAATGGGGGTGTCTCGGGGACCGGCAACCCGGTTATACTTCCCAACAAATCGGAAGTTTCGAATTTCTATTGTTTGGGGGGAGGTCGCGGTGAACGCTCAGACGTGGCCCGCTCAGGAGCCAGACAGACCCTCGGGTACGGCTGGGCCTGATGCGCCGCCGGGGCCTTTTGCGGCCCCTACCGGCTCCTGGAGACGATCGGCAGCGGCGGCATGGGGGTCATCTGGCGCGCCGAGGACACGCGGCTCGGCCGCACGGTGGCCCTGAAGCTGCTGACCGCCGAGCTGGCGCGCGACCCCGGGTCCAAGGCCAGGTTCCTCCAGGAAGCCCGGACGGCCTCGACCCTGGACCATGTCAACGTCTGCTCCATCTATGAGGTGGGAGAGACGGCCGACCTTCAGCTCTATCTGGCGATGCCGTTCTATGAGGGCGAGACCCTCGAAGAGCGGATCGATCGCGGCCCCCTGGGAATCCCCGAGGTGATCGACGTCGCCCTCCAGGCCGCGAGAGGGCTCGGCAAGGCGCACCAGAGGGGGATCGTCCACCGGGACGTCAAGCCGTCCAACCTGATGATCACCGGCGACGGGGTCGTGAAAATCCTCGACTTCGGGATCGCCAAGCTGGCGAGCGACACCTCCGGCCTCACGCGGGGGGGCACGGTGGTGGGAACGCCCGCGTACATGTCCCCCGAGCAGATGGAAGGCCGGCCCGTGGACCCCCGTACGGACCTCTGGTCTCTCGGCGTGGTGATCTATGAGGCGTTGACCGGCTGCCAGCCCTTCCCCGGAGAGAATGCGACCGCCGCCCGGGCGGCCATCCTCCAAGGCGAGCCGGTGCCCCTCCGGCGGCTGCGGCCGGACGTGCCGGCGAAACTGGACCGGCTGGTGTCCTCTCTCCTGAAGAAGGATCCGGCCGAACCGCATGCCGTCCGCCGAGAGCGTCGAGGCCGCTCTGCGGTCCATGCCCGGCGGACGGTTCCGGCTCCTTCAGCCCGGACCGGGGCGGCGCGCCTCGATCCTCCTCCCCCTCCTGGCCCTGGTTCTGGTCCTGGGGGTGATCCTGACCGCTGCCGGCAACTTCCCGAAGATGGGGCCGAATCTGGGGCCGAAGCCGGACGGGACAGCCGGGAAGCAGGTCTCTCTCCCACCCGGCCGGCCGGCTCCCGACCGGCGCCGGTCCGTGGCGGTGCTGGGCTTCAGGAACCTCTCGGGGAACACCGCGCAACAGTGGCTCGGCCCCGCTCTCACGGAGATGCTGACGGCGGAGCTGGCGGCCGGAGCCAAATTGCGGGTCGTGTCGAGCGAGCGGACGGCCCGGGCTCAACGCACCCTCAACCTGCCGGAGGGAGGAAGCCCGGACCGCACTGTCCATGGAACGCCTCCACGCCCTGATGGGCGCCGATTTCGCCGTCAACGGGGCCTTTCTTCCCATGGACGACCGGGAGGGCCGCCAGATCCGGCTCGACGTCCGCATCCTCACCATGCCCGAGGGGGATACCGTGGCCTCCGTGGTGGAGGCGGGCCAGGAGACCGAGCTTTTCGAGCTGGTGGCGCGGGCCGGCGCCCGGCTCCGGAGCGCCCTCGGGTTCTCCATGCCCACCCCCGCCGAGAGACTGTTGACGAGGGGGCTACTGCCGGCGGGCGCCGAGGCGATCCGCCTCTACGTGGAAGCGCTGTCCCGCCTGCGGGCTTTCGATCCCGTGGCGGCCCGCAATCTCCTCCAACGGGCGGACAGCCTCGAACCGGGCTCGGTGGCCATCCAGACCGCGTTTTCCGAGACCTGGATGATGATGGGCCAGGACACCCGGGCGCGCGAGGCGGCCCTGAAGGCCTTCAAGGCCCGCGGCTCGTTGCCCCAGGAAGCCCAGCTCACCATCGAGGCCCGCTTCCATGAGACCGGAAAGGAGTGGGACCGGGCCGCCGAGTCCTACCGGACCCTCGGCTCGCTGTTCCCCGATGAGCTGGACTACGGGCTCAAGCTGGCGGAAACGCTTTCGATCGCGGGCCACGGCCACGAGGCGCTGGCCGTTCTCGACCGCCTGCGCAAACGCCCGGCACCGGACGGAGAGGATCCGCGGATCGACACCACCGAATGCGCCGCGGCGTGGCGGCTCTTCGATCTCGCCCGGGTGAGCCGGGCCGCCCGGGCAACCGTGATGAAGGGGCGCCGGCTCGGGGCCTGGCTGATCACCGCCCGCGGCCTGATCTACCAATCCAACCTGGCGGCGACGGCGGGGCGGACCCAGGAAGCTCTGAAGCTCCTGGGCCAGGCCGAGGAGCTGGCGCTTCGCGCCGGGGACTCCTGGACGGCGGCGAGGGTGGACGCCAATCTGGGCGTCCTGATGCAGCAGCTGGGGGATCTCGACCGGGCCGAGCAGGTGCACCGGCGGGCCCTGGGCACCGCCCGCCAGCTCGACACCGCGCTCGGCATCTCCGTCCAGCTTTTCTACCTCGGCCAGATCCAGCGCGAGAGGGGGCATCTGGAGGAGGCCCGCGCGCTGCTGGAAGAGTCTCTGGAGCGGTTCCGCCGGATCGATTACCGGCTCTGGGAGGGGCAGGCGCAGGCGGAGCTCGCGGCGATCCACCTCCATATGGGTGATCTCGAGGGCGCGCGCCAGCTCTTGACGGACGCGCTGGCGGCCAGCCGGCTCATCCGCCGGCGTGACAACGAGGCGCAGGCGCTCCGCGCCCTGGCGGAGCTCGAAGCCCGCGAGGGCAGGCTCCCCGAAGCCCTGAGGCTGGAGGAAAGCGCGCTCCAGACCCTGCTGAAGCTGAGCAACCCACGGGTGGCCGCCGAGGTTCTGGCGTCCTCGGCCGACCTCCTGGCCCGCGGCGGCGACCTGCCGCTGGCCCGCCGCCGTCTTCTCCAGGCGGAGAGAGCCGGGCACCACGCGGCCGACCGGCTCCTCTTCATCCGCCTCCGGGGAACCCGGGCGAGAGTGGCGCTCCAGGCCGGCGACCTCGCCGCCGCCCGGACCGCCAGCCAGGAGCAGCTCCAGTGGGCCCGGCAGAGCCAAGCCCGGCCTCTGGAAGCCGACGCTCTCCAGAACCTGGCCCGCGTGGCCCGCGCCGCCGGAGAGATCCGCCAAGCCCGGGAGCGCCTCCTGGAGGCTCTACGGATCAGCACCGAATGTGGGGACCAGCTCACCCGCTCCACCGTGACGCTGGAGCTCGCGAGGCTGGGCCTCGGCTAAAAACACATTCAGGGAAGAGTACTCATCTCTCTATAAAGCCCTTGCTTGATCTCGCTCCCCATCTTCTATAGGATCAGATCATTCCGTAAAAGAAAGGCCTCCCCCGTCCAAAGCGGGGTGTGAGCCACTATCCGAGCCCGACGTGAGCCTCAGGCATCAACGGCCTTGACCAGATTCAAGACCTTAGCCTGCACTCCTTCCATGATGGCATCTCTCAGGAAGGCAGTGGCCTGCAGGATCTCGATCCCGATCAGCTCACCCTTGTCGTTCAGCTCGGCTGTGATGTTGGGGCCGACCTCGACGATAGTTCGCCTACGGAGCCAACGCCGGGTTCGATGCGTTCATTGGGGAATGCTGGGGCTTCACGGGAGGCGTCGAGTACCTGAAGGTCTCTACGGAAGCCGATTTCCTGGACGTGGACGTCGATCCACTGATCGTAAAGGTGGGGTTCGTCTACCACTTCTAGGCCAATGAGCCGCGCGGCTGGGGTCAGATCGGCCCCAGCCGCCACCGGACTGTGATCCACGATCCAGCATGCCGAGCTTTCCTACCCCGCGTAGATCTGCAGCTCCCGCAACTCCCTGATCTGATCCCGCATCGCCGCCGCCTCTTCGAACTCCAGGCGCTTGGCGGCGGCCCTCATCTCCTTCTCCAGGCGGGAGATGCGCTCGGCGAGGGGGAGGTCGCTGCCGTCCGCCGCGTCGGCCAGGCGGGTGGGGCTGGCGGAATAGAGGTCCAGGTTGCTCATCTGGACGAGCGGGTTGTGGATGTCCTTGAGGATGGTGGCGGGCTCGATGCCATGCTCTTCGTTGTGGCTCCGCTGCTTGACGCGGCGCCGTTCGGTCTCGCTGAGCGCCCTCTTCATGGAATCGGTGACATGGTCGGCGTAGAAGATCACCCGGCCTTCGACGTTGCGGGCGGCGCGGCCGGAGGTCTGGATGAGCGAGGTCTCGCTCCTCAGGAATCCTTCCTTGTCCGCATCCAGGATGGCCACCAGCGAGACCTCCGGCAGGTCGAGGCCCTCGCGCAGGAGGTTGATCCCCACCAGGATGTCGAAGTCCCCCCGGCGCAGGCCGGTGATGATCTCGACCCGCTCCAGGGTCTCGATGTCGCTGTGGAGATAGCGCACGCGCATGGCCAGCTCGTTCAGATACTGGGTCAGCTCCTCGGCCATGCGCTTGGTGAGCGTGGTCACCAGCACCCGCTCCTTGCGGGCCACCACCTTGCGGATCTCGCCCACGAGGTCGTCCACCTGCCCCTGGGCCGGCCGGACCTCGATGACCGGATCGAGCAGGCCGGTGGGGCGGATGAGCTGCTCCACGATGACGCCTCCCGCCCGTTCCAGCTCCCACGGGGCCGGCGTGGCCGAGACGTAGATGCGCTGCCCCATGCGGGCGTCGAACTCCTCGAAGTTGAGCGGCCGGTTGTCCAGCGCCGAGGGGAGGCGGAAGCCGAAGTCGACCAGGGTCTGCTTGCGCGAGCGGTCGCCGTGGTACATGCCCCGCACCTGGGGGATGGTCTGGTGGCTCTCGTCCATCACCAGCAGGAAGTCCTGGGGGAAGTAGTCGAACAGCGTCGGCGGCGGCTCGCCCGGAGCGCGGCCGGAGAGGTGGCGCGAGTAGTTCTCGATGCCGTGGCAGTAGCCGATCTCCTTCAGCATTTCGAGGTCGAACCGCGTCCGCTGCTCCAGCCGCTGCCGCTCCAGGAGCTTGCCCTGGACCTCGAGCTCGTCGAGGCGCGGCCCCAGCTCTTCCCTGATGGTCTCGATGGCCCGCTCCAGGCGGTCCTTGGGGGTCACGTAGTGGGTCTTGGGATAGACCGCGATCCGATCCACCTCCAGAAGGGTCTCTCCCCGGAGGACGTCGAAGCGGGTGATGCGCTCCACCTCGTCGCCGAAGTACTCGACGCGGATGCCCAGCTCCTCATAGGCGGGCAGGATCTCCAGCACGTCGCCGCGCACCCGGAAGCTGCCGTGGAAGAGGTCGAGCTGGGTGCGCTGGTACTGCATGTCCACCAGGCGCTTGAGGACCCGGTCCAGCCCCTCCGTGTCGCCCCGGCTGAAGAACTGGAGCATGCCGAAGAAGGCCTCGGGCGAGCCCAGGCCGTAGATGCAGGAGACCGAGGCCACGATGATCACGTCCCGCCGCTCGAACAGCGACTTGGTGGCCCGCAGCCGGAGCCGGTCGATCTCCTCGTTGATGCTGGTCTCTTTCTCGATATAGGTGTCGGTCGCCGGCACGTAGGCTTCCGGCTGGTAGTAGTCGTAGTAGGAGACGAAGTACTCGACGGCGTTGTGGGGGAAGAAGCTGCGGAACTCCTGGAAGAGCTGCGCCGCGAGGATCTTGTTGTGGGAGAGAACCAGGGTGGGGCGGCCGAGGGTCTCGATCACCTTGGCGATGGTGAACGTCTTGCCCGAGCCGGTGACTCCCAGGAGCACCTGCTCCTTGTCACCCCGCTCGATCCCTTCCACCAGTTGGCGGATGGCCTCGGGCTGGTCCCCCTGGGGAGTGAAGCGCGATACGAGCTCGAATCCTGACATGGGGGAATTGTAAACGAGCCCTCACCTCCCCGGCCCTCCTCCCCCACCGGCCGCGGCCCCCTTGCCCGCCGTCTCTTCCAGGAGCCGGGTCAGCTCCAGGACGTCCTGCCGGGTGACCTTGTTCTCCTTGCGGACGATCTCCAGGATCTTGAACTGCACGGACTGGAACTTGTCGGGGGTGATCTTGCCGGACTTGAGGCCCGCGCTGACGTCGCCGAAGGCCAGCCGGAGCCGGTCTCTTTCCTCCTGGGTGACGTCCGGCGGGAGCTGCTGCATGACGCCGCTCTCCATCTGGTTGACGGACCACTGGAGAAGCTGGGAAGCGTTCTTCGCCACCCACAGGAAGCCGCCCAGAAGAAGCACGCCACCCACGAGCAGGACGGCGACGCAACCGATGATCAGTGGCTTGGGACACCCCCCGGTCTTGGGCCGGGCGTTCGGATCGAACGGGGCGGCGGGTTGGGGTGGCGGGGGCTGCGGGGGTTCCATTCGGGCCTCCGGGTGCCGTTGGGGTCTCCAGCTTGGCAGGGCCTTTCTATCATCGGGAGAACGGTGCCGGCAACCTCTATAATGTCTCCATGGAGTACGAGCCCCTGCCCGCGAACCGTTCATCCATCCCCAGCGCTCCCCCCCGCCGCTCCCGCCGGCTCATCCGTTGGACGTGGCCCTTGCTGGCCGCCCTGGTGGTGGGAGCCGTCACCGGCGTGGGAGTCGCGGCCGCCATCCACGTGCCCAAGGTGGACACCCTCGCCGACTACACCCCGAGCCTGGTGACGCAGCTCTACGACAAGAACGGCGCCGTCTTCTCCACCTTCGCGCGCGAGCGCCGGGTGATGCTCAAGGAGAGCGGCATGCCGCAGGTGATGCAGCAGGCCGTGCTCGCCTCCGAGGACGCCAACTTCTTCCGCCACGGCGGCATCGACGCCATGGGCATCGGCCGGGCGGCGGTGGCCGACCTGCGGGCCGGCAAGGTCGTCGAGGGCGCCTCGACGATCAGCATGCAGCTCGCCCGCACGCTCTTCCTCACCCGTGAGCGCACCTGGCGCCGCAAGGTGGAAGAGGCGTTCGTGGCGGTGGAGCTGGAGAAGAACTACAGCAAGCCGCAGATCCTCACCCTCTACCTGAACCTGGTGAACCTGGGGCACGGCAACTACGGGGTGGAGGCCGCCTCGCGCTACTACTTCGGCAAGCCGGCCGCGAAGCTGACGCTGCCCGAGGCGGCGACGCTGGCGGGCATCATCCCGGCTCCTTGCCGCTACAGCCCCTACCGCATCCCCGACACCGTGAAGAAGAACCGCGACCGGGTGCTGCGCCGCATGCTGGAGGAGAAGCTCATCTCGCCCGAGCAGTACGAGAGCGCCCTGGCCTCCGCCGCTCCTGGTGATCTCGCAGCAGCAGGAGGAGGTCTTCGCCCCCTACTTCGCCGAGGACGTGCGGAAGTACCTGGAAACCACCCACGGCGCCACCAGCCTCTACGAAAGCGGCCTCCAGGTGCAGACGACGCTCGACCCCGCCATCCAGCGCTCGGCCGACAAGGCGATCCGCTCGGGCCTCCTGAAGCTCGACCACCGGCGTGGCTGGCGCGGCCCCATCGCCACCATCAAGGCGGCGGACCTCGACACCCAGCAGCTCCCCACCTGGGGGCAGAACAAGCCGGTGCCCGGGCGCTGGTACCAGGGGCTCGTGCTGGAGTCGGACGCCAAGACGGCGAGCGTCAAGATCGGCAAGGAGACCTACACCCTCGGCGCCGAGGGGATCGCCTGGACCCAGCGCCGCGAGCCCGCCACCCTGCTCAAGCGCGGCGACGTGGCCTGGTTCCGCTTCGAGCTGCCGGAAAAGAAGAAGCCGGCAGCGGCAGCGGACGGCGCGGTCAAGCCGGACAAGCCGGCAGAGAAGGAGCCGGCCCCCGAGCCCGCCCCGACGCTGCCGACGCCCGGCTGATGCTGGAGCAGCAGCCGCAGGATGGAGGCGGCCGCCGTGGTCATCGAGAACCACACCGGCGCCATTCGCGCCATGGTGGGCGGCTGGGACTTCGACCGCAACAAGTTCAACCGGATCACCCAGGCCAAGCGGCAGGTGGGCTCGTCGTTCAAGCCCTTCGTCTACGGCGCCGCCCTGGAAGCGGGCTGGACGCCGTCGGACACCCTGCTCGACGCGCCCACCGCCTTCACCGGCGCCGACGGACGATTGAGCTACCGGCCGCAGAACTACTACCACAAGCACTACGGCATCGTGACGCTGCGCCGGGCCCTGGAGCAGTCGATCAACGTGCCGGCCGTCAAGCTCCGCGACGCTCGTCGGCGGCCGGCGGGTGGTCGACTTCGCCCACCGGCTGGGTATCCAGACCCAGCTCCCCACGTGGCCCAGCGTGGCCCTGGGCTCGGCCGACCTGATCCCGCTCGAAGTCGCTGCCGCCTATGCCACGGTCGCCAACCAGGGCACACACATCGCGCCATACCTGATCGAGAAGATCACCACGCCGGACGGCCAGGTTCTGCTCCAGCACTTCCCGGCCACCTACAGCGCCACCACCCCGGCGGTGGCCTACGTGCTCACCCACATGATGGAAGGGGTGATCGACCACGGCACGGCCTTCGAGCTGCAGCAAGCTGCCGATCGACATCGCGGGCAAGACCGGCACCACGGACGACTTCTCCGACGCCTGGTTCGTGGCGCTTCACCCCGCGCTACACGATCCTCACCTGGGTGGGCTACGACCTCAAGAAGACGCTCGGCCACGGCATGAGCGGCGCCGTGGCGGCCCTGCCCATGTGGCGCACCATCGCGGAGGACGGCCTGGAGACGGGCTGGCTGCAGAAGGGGGAGACCTTCCCGGTGCCGCCGGGCGTGATCGAACGGAACATCGAGTACTACTCCGGCCTGCTCTCCGCCGAAGGCGGCCGCACGATCAAGGAAGCCTTCGTCACCGGCACCGAGCCCAACCGCGAGCACAGCGCCCAGTGGTCCACGATCACCAACCTGCCGTGGTACCAGCAGAAGGCCTTCTACATCCCCAAGGAAGGCGAGGCCATGCCGGGCAAGGCGGACCCCGGGGCGCCGCCGGCAGCGGGAACGGACGACCCTGGCCCACAGGACGGGCCGCCCGTGGAGCCGCCCGCGCCGGGCGACGAGGGGGCGCCGCCGCCGCCCTGACCCCACATCCCTGTCCCTAGGGTTGAGGGGGCTTCCGCCCCACCATCCCAAAGTCCTGGTATCCGAACAGCATTTCGTCGATCTGGTCCCGCAAGCGGTTGACCTGGTCGGCGAGAACGCGCTGCTCGGCAGGGAGGGTGGCGAGGTCGATCTCGGGGAGACGTTGCGGGACCGGGAAGGGGCGCAGATCCAGCCGCTCGACCGGCTCGAAGCCGGCCAGCTCATACATCAGCTTCAGGCTCTCGGGATGGACGGGCCGCACATGCGTGGGGTCGAGCCAGAAGTTGCGGGCGGCCACCACCATGGAGAGCGGGTTCGGGGTCTCCAGGATCAGCACGCCGCCCTTCTTCAGAGCCCGCCAGGCCAGGCGGACGAGGCGGTCGAGCGCCGCAGCCGGCAGGTGCTCGATGACGTGGAAGGAGACGACGCCCCCCAGGCTCTCCTCGGGCAGGCCGGCCAGCACCTCGAAGAGGTCGCCCACCTCGGCCTCCAGGCCCCGGCCGCGGCAGAGCGTCGACCATGCTGGCGCTCGCGTCCACACCCCGGCCGGCCAGGCCCCAGTCGCGCAGCAGGGACAGAGCCTCGCCGCGGCCGCAGCCGAGGTCGAGAACCGGCCCTGGCGCATCCTTGAGGAACGGTTGGTAGACCGCGATGCGCTCGCGGATCTCCTCCTCGGTGCCCCGGTAACGGCGCTCCAGCTCGACGTAGCCGTGCTCCTCATAGGTGCGGGCGACCGTGCGGGCGACCGTCTCGGCGGTCTCCGGAGAGGCCGAGGAGGAGCCAGATGCCGAGCGGGCCACCGCCAGGGCCGCGCCCAAGCCGCCCAGGAGATCACGAGCCTCGCGCCGGTAGCGGTCCAGCTTCTGGTCCGCCCGGGCGTAGAGGGCGTCGTTGTGGCGCATGATCTCCTGGACGCCTTCGGAGTCCAGGGCTTCCTGGTACTCGATCCGCCGCAGGTGGTCGGCGCGGGCCGCTTCCAGGCGGTCGAAGTGTTCCAGGAGGATGAGGTTGAAGGCCCGCTGGCGCTCCCAGAGGTCGTTCTGGGGGACCTTGACGAGCGGGCGCAGAAGGCGCTTCAGGCCGACGACGAACCGGCCCAGAAGGCCCCGATGGCTCCGAATGGGGAGCTGGTGGTCCCCCGACCACAGCCAGTCGCCATGCCGCGAGATCCCGGGTGGGCTCGCCGAGAAAATCTGTAATGGAAGGTACGGCGGGGATCGAGGGGGAGGGGGCGCGATGCTCCGGGCCACCCGGGCTGCCGGGTCCGTTCGACATCGCGCCCTATCCTACCGTTTACTCTTCCGGCACCACCGCCACGGTCACCTCGGCGATGACCTCGGGGTGAAGCTCGACGCGAACCGTGTGGTCGCCGAGGGACTTGATGCCGCCCTCGAGGTCGATACGCCGGCGGTCGACGGTGAAACCCTTCTTCTCGAGGATCTCCGCCACGTCGCCGGCGGTGACGGAGCCGTAGAGCGTGCCGGTTTCGCCGACCCGCTTCGGAATCTCGATCCGCAGGCCGGACAGCTTGGAACCGATCTCCGCCGCGGCGTCACGCTCCTTGGCGTGAGCGGCGTCGTACTTGGCCCGCTGCTGCTCGAAGTACTTGACGTTGGCATGGGTCGCCTCCAGGGCGATTCCCTGGGGAACGAGGTAGTTGCGGCCGAAACCCGGCTTGACGTCCACCACCTCGCCCCGGCGGCCTAGATGGCGCTGGTCGCTGAGCAGGATGACTCTCACGCTTCCCCTCCTAATCCGTGGTGAACGGGATCAACGCCAGGTGGCGCGCCCGCTTGATCGCCTGCTGCAGGGGGCGTTGGTGGTTGGCACAGGTACCCGAGATCCGGCGCGGCAGGATCTTGGAGCGCTCGGGGATGAACTGCTGCAGCAGCTTGACGTCTTTGTAATCGATGTAGTCGATCTTGTCGGCGCAGAACTTACAGACCTTGCGCCGCCGGAAGAAGACCTTTCTCGCGCGTCCCATGGCTTAAACCTCCTCTTCCTCGATGTCGGCGGCGGAGCCGGCACCGGCGTCGGGCCGGTCCTCGGCACCCGCGCCGGTCCGGGGACCGCCGGCCGGCTGGCGTCGCGCCGCCCGCTTGAGGTCCTCGTCCGTACGCACCGTCAGGTAGCGCAGGATCTTGTCGTTCTGCCGCATCCGGTGCTCGACCTCGGGAAGGGCGGTCTTGCCCTTCTCGCTGGAAACGTAGAGCAGGACGTACTTGCCCTCGTTCAGCTTGTCGATGGGATAGGCAAGCTTGCGCCGGCCCCAGTTCTCTTCCCCGGTGATCTGCGATCCCGCGGAAGTGATCATGTTCTTGTAGTCGTTGGTCATGGTGACGACTTCCTCGTCGGCAACACGAGGGTCGACCACAAACATCAGCTCATACATACGCATGGGTAGTGACTGTCCTCCCTATGGCCTTGGGTCGGTCCCGCTTCGCGCGGAACAGAGAGGTGAACGAATCAGCGGTACCTGGCCGAAAGGCCGGCCCGCTCGATGACAAGGAGGTGGATTGTACAGGGTGTAGGAGAAAAGGCAAGAGGCAGACCCCTCCATACTTTTTCTCGATTCCTGTAATCTCGTCTCAGAAATCATAGAAGAGGACTGGAGCATGGAGCCGAAAGTGCAGGCTGTCTTTGGATTCCTGAAGAGCTACTGGAAAGCCATGGCCGGCATCGTGGCCACGATTGCCCTGGTCCTCAAACTGGACAAGCTCGTTGAGACCCTTCGGTTATGGGTCGCCGCCGGAGCGGTGAAGCCCAAGGGCTCAAGTCAACTCCTACTCAGCGAGACCTGGGGCTGGGGACTCGCCTTGGCCGCTGTCGTGCTCCTCGCCAGCCTCTCGCTCACCGTGAAGCTGGCCTTCGAGGGACATACCCTGAAAAAAGAACAGCGGGGCCGCGGCGAGACCGTAGAGAAAACCCTTCAGGGCATGATCTGGGCCTCCAACCGTATCGCCAATCAGTTGTACCCCTTGGCCGAGCGCCCACCGTTCGCCTTTGAACGGGTCAGCCGCTCCTACTGCATCGAAGCCGATGGGACGACTCGGGTCACGGCCACCTACACGATTCGGGCTCACGAGCGCCCTCTGCATTTCTGGACGCTTCTGATTGCAGCGGAGCCCGAAGCTCCCAGCGTGAGCTTCCTCGAAGACATCCAGTTCAAGGTCCGCGACGGAGCTGGAGCCGATAGGGTCGCCTACCTCTTGCGGAGGAACGAGAGCCATCGCAAGGAGATCTCGGTCTTCTTCTTGCCGCTACTGTCTCCTCAGGAAACTCCCCGCGAGATCGTCTTCTCCTACGTCTGGCCAGGGATGGTCAAGAGGCTCCTGACAGTGGGTGACGAAGAGTTCTCGTTGAGCCTGGATTCCCGTACTCGGGTCCCGAAATTCGAGTACACCGTGTACTTCAGCTCGAAACTGCACGACACGTATGCCATCCAGTGCCGCCAGGAGAGCGCGAAGGTGGAAAATGAGGTCTTACAGGAACTGGAGGTCAGTGAATCCGGTTACAAGGGGTGGCGATACGCCGTGGAGGGGGCCCCCGCCGAAGGGCACAGCTATCAATGGCGATTCAGGGCAAAGCGCAAGTAGACCCAACCACTATCCGCCGCCGATATCGCCTTCACGCACTGGAATCACGTTCGGTCTCCTTGTTGGTGAACTCTATGACGCAGGCGCCGGGGTGTCAATTCTACCTGACGCGCATCGAAAGAATCAACCGCCCCTTTCCCCAGAAAATTTCCCGTACCCTACCCGTTGAACCGGCCCATGGCCGCCTCGACCCCTTCCTTCACCCAGGCCTCGCAGGCGTCCGCGGCCCTGTGCACCATCTCCGCCACCGGCTCCAGCTCGTCCGGCGCGAAGGGGGAGAGGACGAAATCGACGAGGTCTTCCCCGCCCACGGGCCGCCCCCCTTCCGGGGCGACGCCCAAGCGCAGGCGGGGCACCTCGGCCGTGCGCAGGTTCTCGATCACCGACTCCAGGCCCCGGTGCCCGGCGGGGCTGCCGGAACGGCGCAGGCGCAACTTGCCCAGGGGGAGGTTGATCTCGTCGTAGACCACCAGCACCGCGGCCGGGTCGATGGCGTAACGCTCGGCGAAGCAGCGGGCGGCGTAGCCGCTGCGGTTCATGTAGGTCTGGGGCTGGGCGAGCAACACGGTTCGATCCCCATCGAGCGCAGATTGATCCCCAACAAGCCCAGCCTCCCCGGCCAGCCCGCGGCCGGTGAGGGAGTTGCAGTCCAGGCGGTCGAGGGGGACCTGCCAACGCCGGGCGAGCTCCTCGACCACCCGGAAGCCCACGTTGTGGCGGGTGGCGTGGTACTCCTCGCCCGGGTTGCCCAACCCGAGGATGAGGTGCATGCGGCCCGGCGAGCCCTACTCGCCCTTCGTCTTCTTGATGACCTCGGGCTCCGCCGCGGCAGCCTCGTCGGCATCCTTGGTGCCATGGTGGCCCACGGAGGCGATGACGCGCTCCGCGTCGTCGAGGATCAGGACGTTGTCCGGGACCTGGAGGTCCTTGACCTCGACGTGCTGGCCCAGGTGAAGGCCGGCGACGTCGACGCTCAAGTGCTTCGGGATGTCGGCCGGCAGGCACTCGACGTGGATCTCGCGGATGACGAAGTCCAGCATGCCGCCCTCGGTCTTGACGCCGTAGGGAGTGCCGGTGCAGCTCGACCGGGCACGGCCACGCGGACCTTCTGGTCCATCAGCACGCGCTGGAAGTCGATGTGGATCACCTTGCGGCTGACCGGATCGGTCTGCAGGTTGCGGATCATGGCGTGCCGCTCCTTGTCGCCGAGCTTCAGAAGGAAGATCGGGTTCTCGCCCGAGTGCCCCTTCATGGTGTCGACCAGCATCTTGCGGTCCACCTCGATGGCCACGCTCTCCTTGCCGCCGCCATAGACCACGGCCGGGATCTTGCCGGCCGCGCGCGACCGCCGGTTGGCGTTCTTCCCGGTCTGCTCCCGGGGATTCACTTCGATCGTCATCGTTTCACTCATGGTTTTCCTCGCTTCGGTTCAAAACAGGTCTCTTCAGACGAAGAGGGAGCTCACGGAGCTGTTCTCGTGGATCCGGCGGATGGCCTCGCCCAGAAGCGGCGCGACCGAGAGGGCCCGCAGCTTCGGCAGCCGGGCGAGCTTCTCTTCCAACGGCGTCGTATTGGTGATCAGGACGGACTCCAGGCAACGAGTCCGAGATGCGCTGGACCGCCGGCCCGGAGAGGACGCCGTGCACGCCCGCCGCCAGGATCCGCTTGGCGCCCTTTTCCTTCAGGGCGTCGACGGTCTTGGTCAGGGTGCCGGCGGTGTCGATGATGTCGTCGACGATCAAGGCGTTGCAGCCTTCCACGTCGCCGATCAGATGCATGACCTCGGCCGTGTTGGGGGCCGTGCGGCGCTTGTCGATGATGGCCAGACCCGCGCCCAGGCGCTTGGCGATGGCCCGCGCGCGCTCGACGCCGCCGGCGTCGGGGGAGACCACCACCAGGTCGGGGATCTTCATCTCGCGCACCGCGTCCAGGAGGACGGGCGCCGCGAAGAGGTGGTCCACCGGAATGTCGAAGAAGCCCTGGATCTGGTCGGCGTGAAGGTCGAGGGTCAGCACGCGGTCGGCCCCGGCGCGCGAGATCAGGTCGGCCACCAGCTTGGCCGTGATCGGCACCCGCGGCTTGTCCTTCTTGTCCTGCCGGGCGTAGCCGTAATAGGGGATGACCGCCGTCACCCGCGAGGCCGAGGAGCGCTTGAAGCTGTCGAGCATGATCAACAGCTCCATCAGGTTCTCGTTGACCGGGTTGCTGGTCGGCTGGACGACGAAGACGTCCGAGCCGCGCACGTTCTCGTCGATCTGGCAGAACGTCTCGCCGTCGGAGAAGTTGTACGCCGTCACCTTGCCGGACTCGATGTTCAGCGAGTCACAGATCTCGGCCACCAGCGCCGGGTGGGCACGTCCACCAAAGACTTTCAGTTCGCCCGCCATGTTTCCCCTCGCTCGCCCGGGAGCGGGGCTTACACGAATGCACGAAGATAGGGCCGTTGTTTTCGTGCTCGAGCCGTGGTTGGGGCGGGAGGATTCGAACCTCCGGATGCCAGAGTCAAAGTCTGGTGCCTTACCGCTTGGCGACGCCCCAGCTCCCGCGGCCAGGGACCGCGGGACAGGGGCGTAAGCTTACACGGTCCAGAAGGAATCGCGAAGGTGCATCTCCTCGACCTCCTCCAGGCTCTTCTCCGGAACCGGAGGGACCGGCGCCGCGGCGGCCGCCGCGAGGGGCATCGCCTCCTCGCCGGTGCCCGGAATTCGCTGGGCCCGCTCTCCCCGGTCCGCCGGCGGCTCGCCGCGGCCCTCGAGGGCGTTGTCGTACTCGGCCAGAACTTTCTCCTCGATCATCCGCCGCGTCTCGTTGTTGAGCGGATGGGCGACGTCCTTGAACTCGCCGTTCTTCTTCTTCCGGCTCGGCATGCTGATGAACAGCCCGTCCCGCCCCTGGATGATCTTGATGTCGTTGACCATGAAACAATGATCAAACACGATCGAGACGAACGCCTTCAGCTTCTCTTCCTGAATCGGAAAGACCTTGACCTCTGTGATCTCCATGTTACGCGTCCTCTCCGGGTCATCCCTGGTCGTTCCTCGGCGTGTACCAACATCCGCCCGCCGCGTCCGAGGCTCTCTGTCCCGGTCAGCGTTCTGGCGGCATTCTCCTCCGAGGCGGCAAAACGGCAGCCAAGATCTGGCCTCGTTTCCCTCCCCGGAAGGCCGCCCCTATACACGCGTCGGCATCAATCCAGGCATTATATACTGACGGAACCTCCCGGGAGCATCCGGGGCGGTCTCCAGGATCAGGTTCTGTCAAGAGAGTGCGGGAACGGGCGAAAAGGGAGACCTACTCGTCCGGCTCCGGGACTTCCTGCTCGCCGCACGGCACCTCGCGGTAGCCCGCGGGAGCTTCCAGGCGGGGCGGCTCCTGGTCCAGGTTCTCCCGCACCATCTCGCGCCAGCGCACCTGCACGCCACGGTCCCGGTCGGAGAGGATGGCCCAGTCCTCGCGCCGGATCCACCAGACCTTGGGCGAGCTGTCCTCCGCCAGGGTCCAGTTGAGCACGATCCCCTCTTCGCCGAGAGTGCCGTACCAGCGGCGGTTGGTGGGATCGCGGAAATCAAACTCCCGCCCCCTGGGCTCGGCGCCCGGCGTCCCCGCGGCCGGCTCGGCGGGCACCCGCCCCAAGAGCAGAGAGGGCAGGGACAGCAGAGGGAACGGCCCCAGGGGCACGCCCGCGACGTCGAACCGCCCCTCGAACAGGCAATAGGTCTTGTTGCGGTGGTTGAGCCAGAGCCCGGAATCGTTGGAGACGTCGAGGCTCCAGAGCGACCGGCCCACGGGATCGACGGCCTGAAGCTGGTAGCGGGCCGACGTGGCCAGGCGCAGGCTGACACGGAAGGAGCCTTCCCCTTCCGGGCCCGAATAGGCGACCCGGTAGAGCCTCTGGGAGCCGTAGGCGCCCTGGGGGATCTGCCAGGGCGTGAGGGCGGTGGCGGGGAGGGGGCGGGGCGAGGGGGTGCGGGTGCCGGCGCAGCCGGCGAGGAGAGAAAGGGAAAGGAGCGCCACGAACGACCTCACCCCAACCCCTCTCCTGAAGGAGAGGGGCTTTGAAGAAGTGCGCTTGTCTCCCCTCTCCTTTAGGAGAGGGGCCGGGGGTGAGGTCGCACAGGCAAGGCGCCCCCGTTCACTTGGGCTTGCCCAGATCCTCCAGCTTGCGCCGGATCTTTTCCAGCTCTTCGGGCTTTTCGGCGCCGCCGGCTCCGATGTCGAGCGCCCTCTGGTAGGCCTGGCGTGCCCTCTCCGTCTGCCCCAACGCAACATAGACATCTCCCAGATGCTCCTGCAGCGTCGCGTCCTCGGGCTCGAGACGGGAGGCCCGCTCCAGATAACCGCGGGCCTGCTCCGGGCGTCCGAGTCGGTAATACGTCCAACCCAGCGAATCCACGTACGCGCCGTTGTCGGGGTCGAGGGCCACGGCCCGGCTCACCAGGCTCAGGGCTTCCTCGAGGTTCGTCCCCGATTCCGCGAAAGTGTATCCGAGATAATTGAGCGCGGCGTGAAAATCCGGTTCCAATTCGAGGATCCGGCGGAACTCGCCGATCGCCTTGTCCCGCTTCCCCGTACGCTCATAGGCCGCACCCAGGAGAAAGCCGGTGACGGCCTGGTCGGGGCGGTCCACGGTGAGCTTTTCCAGGATCGGGATCGACTCTTCGTAGCGGTCCAGCCGCTGGAAGCCCTGGGCCGCGGCCAGGGCGGACGCGCCCCCGGCCTCGGCCAGAGTGGCGAAGGCTTGGCCCGCCTCCTCGTCACGCCCCGCACGCACCAGCACCTCGGCCCGGCGGCTCGCCACGGCCGGCGAATCCTTCTCGCGGGAGAGCAGGTCCAGGGCCTCGGCGGTGTGGCCGCCCCGGGCCAGCGCGTCCGCCTGCAGGAGCACGGCCTGGGCGTGGAGCGCCGGCTCCTCCGAGCCGGCCACGGGCTTCAGCACTTCCACCGTCCGGTCCCACTCCTTGGCGTCGAAGTGGATCTGGGCGGCCTCCAGGCGGATCTCCTGGGCCTCCTGCTTCTTGTTGTCCTTCTCCAGGCTCTCGGCGAGGGTGATGAGCAGGGCCACGGCGTCGACACGGCGGCCGGCGCGCTGCATCACGTGCGACAGAGCCAGGGCGACACCGGAATCCTGCGGCTGGGCCGCCCGCACCTTGGAGAGCAGCTCGATGGCCTCTTCGTTGTTCCCCTGGGCGGCCACCACGAGGCCGCGCAGCAGGGCGAGGGCCTGGCTGTCCGGATCCTTGCCCGTCAGCCGGTCCACTTCCTCGAGCGCCGCCTCCAGGTCCCCCCCCTGGTAGAGGGCCCAGGCGAGTTGGCGCTCCAGGCGCGGATCGCCGCGCACCTCTTCGGGAGCGCCGCGCAGGGTGGCCAGCACGGCCTGCGCGTCGCCCCGGCGGCTCTGGAGGTCGGCCAGGGTGAGCCGCGCCTCCAGCGAGGCGGGGTCGAAGGTGAGGATCTCCTCCAGGGCCTTCTCGGCCTCCGGCTGCTTGCCGGAGCGCATGAGCGACTCGACGAGCAGGGCATAGGCCGTGCGCTGCTGGGGGATGTTGTCGATCAGCTCCTGGAAGACCTCGGCGGCCTTGGCCGGCTGCTCCTGGTCCAGGTAGATCCGGCCCAGGGTGAGGAAGGTCGGCGCGTCGTTGCGGTCGCGCTTGCGCACGGCTTCCAGGGCGTCGCGGGCCGTGGCCAGGGCTGCCGGATCGTTGGCGGCGAGCTCCATGTAGACGTCGCCCACGCCGCGCAGCACGTCCAGGTTCTCCGGCGCCAGGCGGCGGGCCGCCTGCACCTTCTCTCCCGCCTTGCGCAGCGACTCGTCGCGCGCCGCCGGGTTGCGGGCGTACTGGGCCATGCGCGCCAGGAGCTGCGAGTGCTCCAGCAGCACGTAGGCCGTCTCGCGCGAGTCCGGCGCCATCGTCTCCGCCTCCTCGAAGGCGGCCATGGCGTCGTTGACCGACCCCTCGACGGCGAGCAGCTTGCCGAGCGCGAACTGATACGAGGCCGTGGGAGGCTGCGCAGGAGGCTGGATGCCGTCCGGCGCGGCGGCGTCAGCAGAGTTGGCGGAGAGGGAGAAGAAAGCGAAACATGCGGCCGAAACCGCGGGGATAAAGCGCTTCACGATGCCAGAATAACAGCGCCCCCGGGCGCTTTACAAGGCTGTCGAGGCACCCCTATAATGTCGCCCTTGTGCTTAAGTGCAGGAAAGTGAACTATTTAGAAGCATGGCGAAGCTCGGACAGCTCCTCGTGGCGCGCGGCTGGATCACGGTCCAGCAACTGACACGCGCCCTGAAGAACCAGAACGTGGCCGGCGGCCGGCTCGGCACCTGCCTGCTCGAGATGGACGCCCTGCGTGAAGATCTGCTGCTGAAAGGCCTCTCCGAGCAACTGGGCGTCCCCCCGGTGGAGATCGACGACCTGCGCGGCATCCCCGAGGAAGTCCTGGGCCTGATCTCCGACAAGCTCGCCCGCCGCCTGCGTGCCGTCCCCTTCCGGGTCGAAGGCGGCCGGCTCGACCTCGCCTTGATGGACCCACGAAACCTTGCCGCCCAGGACGAGATCGCCTTCGCCTCCGGCAAGCGCGTCAAGGTCTACGTGGCCGGCGAGGTGCGGGTGTTCGAGGCTCTCGAACGGCACTACGGCGAGGAGTGCCCTTCGCGCTACGGCACCATCCTCGACCGGCTCAACCGGGCCCGCTTCCTGTGGGACAAAGCCGAGCCGGCACCCGAGCCCGCCCCGATGCCCAATTTCGAAAGCCTGTTCACGGCGCCGCCCAAGATGAAGCCGCCGCCGCCGCTGCCGGAGCTGTCGATGCCGCTCTTCGGGGACGTGCCCGCAATCGCACCGGGCCGGCCCAACCGGCCCAACCGGCCCGACTGGACCAACCGGCCCGACTGGACCAACCGGCCCGACCGGGGCATGGAGCCGGCGCCCGTGTTTGCCGGACCGGCCCCGGCTCTGCAGATGCCGCCGATCCTCAAGCCCGCGCCCGCCGCCTCGCCGGCGCCCCCGGTTCCCATCGCCGCCCGGGCAGCACCAGCCCCTGCAACGGCCGCCGCCTCCCTCGTGGAGCCGGCTCCGGAGCCCGCGGCGCCCCGGCCCGTGCCGCCGCCCAAGGTGCTCTCCGTCTCCCTCACGCCCGAAGAACGGGCCGAGCCTCGGCGCCTTCTCCTGGGTGGAGCCTGCCTCGGCCGACCGCTCCCTGCCCGTGCCCGTCAACCTCGACGACGTCGAGACCGAGCTCACCAGGGCCAACCGCAGCCTCGACGAGGTCGGCCAGATCCTCCTCGGCTTCCTGGGCCGCGACCACCGCCGGGCCGCCCTCTTCCAGGTCACCCGCGACCGCGTCACCGGCTGGAAGGTCCACGGCACGGGCATCGACCGCGACGCCTTCGCCGCCTTCTCCATCGGTTTCGACCAACCCTCCATCTTCTTGAACCTGCGCCAGGGCAACAGCCTCTACCTCGGCCCCCTGCCGCCCATGCCGGCCCACCGCCAGCTCGCCCGCACCTGGGGCGGCGACCTGCCGCGCGACTGCGTCCTGTTGCCCGTGCGCATCAAGGACCGGCTGGTGATCGTCCTTTACGCCGACGGCGCCACCCAACCCGTCGAGCTTCTCCCTGTTGCAGCGCCTGGCCGCCCTCGCCACCGACGCGGTGGAGCGGGCCATCCTCCAGAAGAAGCGCGGCGAAGCCAAGCCGTGAGAGAGATTTCCGTTTGTTGACACTTCTTCTGACCCGTTGTTAGACTCGCCCCCGTTTCGGAGCCGCAATGATCAAGTCGGACATCGTCGACCGCGTCGCGGAAATCACAGACGTCCCCCGGGTGAAGGCGGCGCAGGCCGTCGACACCATCATCGACGCCATGAAAGATGCGCTCTGCGAAGGCAAGCGCATCGAGCTTCGGGGGTTCGGTGTATTTCAGGTGCGGGACCGCAAAAAAGGCGTCGGCCGCAATCCCAAGACCGGCGTGGAAGTCGCCATCTCCCCCGGCAAGACCGTCCGCTTCAAGCCCGGCAAGGACCTGAAGAACCTCTGAGCGGGACGCTTCCCCTCCAAGAGACGAGATGAGCGACGGACCCCGCGACTGGCGGCAGGCTTCGCCGTTCTCAAATCCCGCGTCCCCGCCCGCGTCTCCGGTCATCGAGCTGGTCCCCGCTCCCGGGGACCTCTACGCCCCCGCCTCCGCCCTCCAGAGAACCTCCCGGCCGCGCTACGGCCTGGCCCTGCTGCTCTTCGTGATGACGTTCGCCTGCACCACCACCCTGGGGCCGGTGATGATCGTCCTCAGCCGGACGGACGTGAGCACCGATCTCGCCCCCTGGCTCGAGCCGCGGACCGTGGCCGGCGTCTGGCAGACCCCCGAATTGCTGCACATGGGATTCCTGTTCTCCCTGACGGCGCTCACCATTCTGCTCGCCCACGAGATGGGGCATTACGTGGCCTGCCGCCGGTATGGCCTCCCCTGCACTCTCCCTTACTTCCTCCCCGTGCCCCTGAACTTCGGCACCTTCGGAGCGTTCATCAAGATCAAGGCGCCCCTCTTGAACAAGCGCCAGCTTTTCGACGTGGGGATCGCCGGCCCCATCGCCGGCTTCGTGATCCTCGTCCCCTTCCTCCTCTGGGGCGTCGCCCATTCCCACCCCGCGCGCCTGGACGTGGTTCCGGGAGGAGACGGTACCGGTCCCCACGTCTACCTCATGGGCTCTTCCCTTGCCATCCAGCTCGCAACCTGGCTTTTCCATGGCCGGCTGGCCCCGGGAATGATCCTCAACTTCCACCCGGTGGCCCTGGGCGCCTGGCTCGGGTTGCTGGCCACGGCCATCAACCTCCTCCCCATGGGCCAGCTCGACGGCGGGCACATCCTCTACGCCGCCACCGGCCGGCTCCAGCGCCGCCTCGCCCTCCCCCTCTGGCTGATCCTGGGACTGATGGGAACCTTCCTCTGGCGCGGCTGGCTCCTCTGGTGTTTCATCGTGCTGCTGATCGGCCTCCGCCATTCCCCCGTCTACGACGAGAGCGAGCCGCTGGACCGCAAGCGGCGCCTCCTGGCCTGGTTCGCCCTCGTCATGTTCGTCCTGTCCTTCATTCCGACCCCGCTGGACATCGTTCAGGTCCGGTAGACCTAAAAATCCGCGATCAAGGTCACCGGGCCGTCGTTGACCAGGGCCACCTTCATGGCGGCGCGGAAACGGCCGGTCTCCACGGTGAAGCCGCGCCCTCGGAGGTCTTCCACCAGGGCCTCGATGAGGGGCTGGGCCTCTTCCGGCGGGGCGGCGCGGTCGAAGGAAGGGCGGCGCCCCTTGGCGATGGAGCCGGCGAGGGTGAACTGGGAGACAATGAGGAAGGCGCCGCCCACGGCCTGGAGGTCCAGGTTCATCTTGCCGGCCGCGTCCTCGAAGACGCGCAGGCCGGCGAGCTTGCCGGCGGCGGCCTTGACTTGGCCGGGGCCGTCCCCCCGTTCGATGCCGGCGAAGACGAGGAGGCCCTGGCCGATGCGCCCCACGGTTTCGCCGTCCACGGTGACGGAAGCTTCGGAGACTCGTTGCAGGATGAGGCGCACTTATTCTCCCCCCAGGGTACTCGAACCCGCCCCCGGACCGGCGGGACGTTTGTGATACCGTAACCGATTCAAGAGCAGAGGAGATAGGACGCATGGTCAACAAAGTGATCTTGATCGGCAACCTCGGCCGGGACCCGGAGGTGCGGTCGACCCCCTCGGGGCAACCGGTGGCGAACTTCACCCTGGCCACCAGCCGGCGGTGGCGCGACAAGGGCGGCCAGAAGCAGGAGCAGACGGAGTGGCACCAGATCGTGGTCTGGGGCAAGCAGGCGGAGATCGCGGGCCAGTATCTGACCAAGGGCAAGCAGATCTACCTGGAAGGGCGCCTTCAGACCCGCTCCTGGGACGACAAGAATTCCGGCGAGAAGCGGTACCGCACGGAAGTCGTCTGCGACAACTTCCAGATGCTCGGCAGCGCCCGCGGCGGCGAGTTCGAAGGCGGCGGCCATGGTGCCGGCGCCGGCTCGAGCTACGGCGGCAGTGGCGGTGGTGGCGGGCAGCAGCCGTCGTCCGGCTCGTCCTATGACGACGGCGGGTACGGCGGCGAGCCGGAAGACGACGACATTCCGTTCTAGCGGGCCGGGGATTCCCACCCGCCCGCGCCCGCCCGCCCACCCATTCAAGCGTTTCCACAAAATCTCCTGCCCGCCAATATGGCAGGCAGGAGGTTCTCGCCATGCGATGTTCGCTTCCCCGATCCTTGTCCCTCCTCTTCTTCCTGAACCTCTTTGCCGCCGCGCCGGTTCTGGCCGCTCCCTCGTGGACGCCGCTGGGACCGTTCGGCGGCACGATCGAGACCCTGACGGTGGCGCCTTCGGACGCCCGGGTCCTCTACGCCACGATCCCCTATGAAGGCGCGTTCCGGAGCACGGACGGCGGCGCCTCGTGGACTCCGATCCACAGCGCGTTCATCGACAGCAACGTGGCGGTCGATCCGGTCCGCCCGGGCACGCTGTACCTTTCGACTCCCGCCAGCCGGCTCGTGAAGAGCACGGACTTCGGCTCCCACTGGACCCCGGCCAGCCGGGGGCTCGAAGAAGCCGGCGTGTCCGCCGTGGCCGTGGACCCGGCCCGCCCTTCGCGGATCTACGCGGCGGTGGGGCTCCGGGTCTTCCGCAGCACCAACGGCGGCTCTTCCTGGCAAGGCTCCAGCCAGGAGCTGCCGAATTCGTTTGATCCCCGGGTCCAGTTGCTGGCGGTCTCCAGGCCGCGCGGCACCGTCTTCGCCCTGACCGGCGGCCGGCTGTTCCGGAGCACCGACGCCGGGATGACCTGGAACGCCCTCGGCGGCGGGCTGCCCGAGGGCGTGCTCACCGTGGCGGCCTCGCCCACGGAGCCGTGGGTGCTCTATGCGAGCGCCCGGGCCATCCGGGGGAGCGGCCTCTACCGCAGCCGCGACTCCGGGACGTCCTGGGAGGCGGTCCGTTCGACGGCCAGCCCCGTGGTCACCCTGGCCGTGTCGCCCCGCTCCTCCCGGACGGTCTGGGCGGGCACGGAAAGCCGGGGCCTGCTCGTCAGCCATGACGGCGGCTTCCACTGGAAGGCCGCGGGACCGCGGGAAGCCGCTCAAGAGATCTCCGGCATAACGGCGGTGGCCGTGCCGGCGTCCTCTCCCGGCACCGTCTTCGCCGCCCTGAGGCCCAATGGCACGGACCCAGGCGGGATCTTCGCCAGCCAGGACGGCGGCACCACCTGGGAGCGCCGCAATCGCAGCCTCGCCGGGCTGGAGGCTCCGCGGGTGCTGGTGGACCCCTTCCACCCGGGCGTGATCTGGACGTCTCGAACGGGCCAGGGGCTCTTCCGCAGCGCCGACGGTGGCCGGGGCTGGACGTTCGTGCCCGTGCCGATGCCGGGAACCGGCTTGGCGATGGCTCCCTCGGCGCCCTCGACCCTCTACGTTCTGGACACTCAACGGACCTGGCGGACGGACGACGATGGCGCCACCTGGACCGCGGTCGAGGGCTCAGGAGCGCCGCCCTGGCCCACCGGCGGCCTGTGGGTCGATCCGCTGAGTCCTACCACGCTGTGGAGCAACGGCAACAATCTCGTCAAGAGCGTGGACGGCGGCGCCACCTGGCTGCGCCAGCCGCTGCCCAGCCCGGGCTGGGTGAGGCACCTGGCGTTCGCCCCTTCCTCCCCGTCGACGATGTACGCGGTGGGCGTCACGATTCTTTCCGGAAAGTTCACCCGTGCCACCGCCTGGCGGAGCCTGGACGGCGGCGCGACCTGGGCTTCGATCCAACAGGGCCTCGGCGGCAATGAACCCACTGCCCTCGCCATCGACCCGGTGGATTCGCGGCTCGTCTACGTCGGGGTCTGCGGCTCCGGCTGCAGCCCGCGTGGCGGGATCTGGAAGACGGCGGACGGTGGCGCGAGCTGGAACCTGATCGGGCAGGGCCTGGAGTCCCGGGAAGTGACGGCCCTCGCCGCCTCTCCTATCGCGGGCACCGTCTGGCTGGCGATGGAGAACGGCCGGATCTTCCGCAGCCGGGACGGCGGCGAGACGTGGCAGGAGCGCCCCGGCCCGCAGGCCCGCGTCGTCTACGACCTGATCCTCGATCCCCAGAACCCCCGCCGGGTCTACGCGGGCACGTCGAGCGGGGTCTGGGTGCTGGACGACAGGTGACCGGCGAGCCGTGACGGGAGATTCTTGATGCCTTCGGGGTTCCTTCCGTAAGAGATGGCAGAATTGCTCATCCTGGAGGGAACCCAATGGTCCTCGCGTCTCGTAGCCGTCTTTGTTTGACCTCTCTCGCTGCTTTGGCGGCCCTGCTGCTGCTCGCGCCCGGGCTCCTGCCCGCCCAGGAAGGGCTCCGCTGGAGGCCTCTCGGTCCATGGGGCGGCACGGTTACCGGTATCACGATCCATCCCACCAATCCCCAGATTCTCTACGCGGCAGGCCCTCTTCCTGGCGTGGTCCGAAGCACGGACGGGGGCGGGTCCTGGAAATTGCTCCCAGGGTCTCCGTTCACTCCGGCCTTCGTGACGATCGATCCGGCGAAACCCTCGACCCTGTACGCCGGGCAGCGCTACGCCGGCCAGGTTTTCAAGAGCACCAACAGTGGCGCTTCCTGGCGGCGCATCAGCAACGGACTGCCGGAAGATCTCGATGTCTTGAGCCTGGCGACCGATCCCTCCAAGCCGTCACGTCTCTATCTCGGCAGCCCATTGGGAATCTGGAAGAGTGAGAACGGCGGCGCCTCCTGGCAGCGCGCGAACCGGGGGTTGCCCGTCCATGGAAACGTCTACGCGGTGACGTTCTCCGTCCCCCGGCAGCCGGCCGGGACGGCCTACGTCAACGTCTATCCCCAAGGCTTCGGACTCCGGGGCCACCTGGCAGAGGCTCTCGCTGGCGGGCGTAATCCTCACGGCGCTCGCCTCGTCCCCCGAGCCGGGCGTGCTCTGGACGGCCACTTCCACGGGAAGCATCCTCCGCAGCGGCGACGCCGGAGCGACCTGGGAGAACCGGAACGGCTCCCAGGGGCTGATCTATGTTGGAGACTTCGCCTTCGACCCGGCGGACCCGGAACGCGTCTACGCCGCCGGCTTCGGCGGGGTGTGGATGACGGAGGAGTAAGTCCAGGAAGCCTTCCCGCAACACTCCCCGGACGCCACGCGGGTCCGGGGAGAGATCGGGGCTCACTCCCCCTCGATCGCGGAGGACCCGGACTTCGGCACGCCTTGTTGGGCAGCGCTCGCGCGTTCCGCGGGAACGGCTCCGGCACCCGCCTTGCGCATCCCGCGCTTCGCGGCAGCGATCCTGGGACAGCGCCCCCCGTTCCCGAGGGACTCGGCCATATAATTTTGCCAGTCGGCCATATAGCCGCGTTGCCCACCCCCCTTGGGAAGCCACGCGGGAAGGATCCCCGCGGTGGCGTCCATATAGCCTTCTCTCTCGGCTATATAGCCCGCTGCCGTGGACCCAAGGGGAAGAGGCGCGGCAGCGTGTCCGGGAAGCACGGCCAGATAGCCCGCTCAGTAATCTATATAGCCGAGACCCGTACCGGTCTTCCCCGGTCACGCGGTTATATAGCCGAGCTTCAAGGTTATATGGCCCGGAGGCCCGGAGCGGGAGGGGGGAGGCGGGGACGACGATAGCTCGCTGCCCACCACCCTTCCGCGCTTCTTCGCCCACCCTCTGAAGCGTTTCCGCGAGACCTCCTGCCAGCCAATATGGCAGACAGGAGGACTCCCGCCATGAGACACCCTCGCCTGTTCATCATCCTGACCACCCTTGCGTTACTCCTGGCCGCCCCGCGTAGCGCATCGGCCTCGAACTGGACGGCCCTGGGGCCGTTCGGCGGCCCGGTGGGCTGGGTCGCCGTGGACCCGCAGGACGCGCGCACGGTCTACGCCACGGCCGGTGAGGAGGGGCTGTTCAAGAGCACGGACGCCGGGGCCACCTGGACCAAGGTGCTCAACGCCTACGTGGCCGCCAGACCGGCCGTGGAGCCCGGGGGCGTCCTCTACGTTTCGGTGCGCACCGGCAAGGTCAAAAAAAGCACGGACGGCGGCCTCCACTGGACGCTGGCCGGGCAGGGCCTGCCGGACTCCCTCGTGACGGCTCTCACCGTGGACCCGGCCGTGCCTTCGCGTCTCTACGCCGTGAGCGATGCCAGGCTGTGGCGCAGCCTCGACGCGGGCTCCTCCTGGCAGCCCTCTCCCACCAAGGGCCTGCCGCGGCCGGTCGGTGTGGGACTGGTCGTCGCGGCGCGCCGGCCCGCCGGTACGGTCTACATCAGCGCCACCGGGGGAATCTGGAAGAGCTGGAACGGCGGCCGCACTTGGCACTCCGCCAACGGCAATCTGTCGCCGGAAGGTGTCGTAGCCCTGGCTGTCGCGCCCACGGACTCACGGACGCTCTACGCGAGCGTGAGCTACGGGTCGCACTGGTCGCCAGGTGTAGCCCTGTACCGCAGCACGGACGGCGGCGAGTCCTGGCAGGCAACGACGCGGCCCTATAGGACCAAGTTCCCGCCACAATCACGCGTCTACGTCCTCGGGGTCTCTCCCCGTTCGCCCCTGCTGGTGTTCGCAATGAATTACGACCCCTTGCATGGGAGACGGACCTTCGAACGCAGCACGGATGGAGGAAATCACTGGCAGACGGTAGGTCCGGACGACACGTCCTTCTCGTGCCTCGCGGTGGCGCCGAGCGCCCTGCGCTACGTCTACGCGGCAGCCGGCGGGGGCGAGACCTCCGGTGTGATGGCGAGCGAGGACGGCGGCCTGACCTGGGCGTGGCGCAACCGCGGCATCGCGGCCCTCGATGCCCTGACGCTCGCCCCGGACCCCGGCGTGCGCGGTGTGCTCTGGCTCAATACCGGGCAGAAACTGTTCCGCAGCCCCACGGGCGGCACCCGCTGGCGGCGCCAGCAGCTCCTCAACGGGCAGGTGATCGACGTGGCCGTGCCGCCGCTCGCGCCTCTTTCCGCCTATGTCCTCTTCTATCCCTACAGCTCCGGGGCGATCGGTGTCTGGTGGAACCCCGATGACGGCCCCTCCTGGACGCAGACCGGGTCCGCCGGAGGCCTCAATCCGAAGCAGCGCCTGTGGGCGGACCCGGCAGACCCCGACGGTCTCTGGGCCAGCTCCGGGAAGCTCCCTCTACCGGAGCCCGGACGCCGGCGCGACCTGGGCGTATCAGGACGTCACGGACGAGGTCGGCCTCGAAGATCTGGAATTCGCGCCTTCGAGGCCCTCGACGGTGTACCTGGCCGGAGTCCGCGCGGCGGGCGCCGATCCCGTGAAGCGGGCCGGTGTGAGCCGCAGCGATGACGGTGGCGCCACCTGGACGCGGGCCGATGCCGGGCTGGACGCCCCGCCGGTCCGGGCGCTGGCCGTAGACCCGGTGGACCCCCGGCGGGTCTATGCGGCCACGCGCGACGACCTGGAGACACCCGGGGACGGGGTGTGGGTGACCGGCGACGGCGGAGCGGGCTGGGCCCGGGCGGGCGAGGAGCTGAGAGGCTTGTCCATAGAGGCTGTCGCGGCCTCGCCGGCCGCGGGAGTGGTCTGGGCGGCCACGGAGGACGGCCGGCTGTTCCGCAGCGGCAACGGCGGCGCCACCTGGGAAGAGCGGACGGAGAGCTTCCCCGCGAGCCGGATTCACGGGCTGGCCTTCGATCCCTTCGATCCCCGGAAGCTCTACGCGGTGACCACGGGCGGCCTGTACGTGACGGTGGACGAGCCGTAGAGGTGGACGAGCCGTCCACGGACGGTAGCCGGAGCTGGGTGGGCTCCCCTCGGAGCGTTTGCGGCGGTTCAGGCCCCGGTGACCCCACGCGGAATGACACGCGCCGCAGGCGGTGGGCAGCTTTGTGATGCAGACGATTTCGTCCTATGATCTGCATAGGAGGTAACGATGAGGGTCACTTTCAACGTAAAGGACGAAGCGCTCGCGGGCGCCATGAAGGTCTCCCCCGGGAAGACGAAGACCGAGATCCTCAACGAGGCTCTCGAAGAGTACGCCCGGCGCCGGCGCTTGCAGGGGTTTCTCGAGTTCGAGGGGAAGATGCCCTGGGAGGGAGACCTGGATGACTTGAGAGGGCGGAGAACGAAGGCTTGAGGGTCCTGGTCGATACCTCGGCCTGGGTGGATTACTTCAACGGCTTCCCTTCTCTGGAAAGGCAGGCCGTAGCAAAGCTCTTCTCTGGCGACCATCAAATCTGCACCTGCGGCGGCGTAGTCGCCGAGGTCTTCCAGGGATTCCGCAAGAGCAAGCGCGTGGATCGCCTCTCCGATCTGTTCCGGGACCTGACTCTTCTGGAGCCCGTGGGCATCGACTTCTACTTCCGGGCAGCCGGTCTGTACCGGTCTCTCCGTCAACGGGGCAAGACGATCCGCTCCACGATCGACTGCATGATCGCGGTCCTGGCGGAGGAGCACGCGTGCTCGATTCTGGCTCGCGACCGGGACATGGACATTATTCTAGACAGCGGGCTGCTGACCGTGGGCCGGTGGCCTCTGGAGAGGCCCTCCTAGAAGGCGGCCGGCGCCACCTCATACACCACAAACAACCCCGGCATCGGCCGCCTCGTCTCCCTCACGGTGAGGCCGGCCTCGGCGATGGCGCCGGCGGCTCCCCCGTCTTTCGCGAAGCCGGCGAGGTAGGGGGTTTCGAAGAGTCCGAGCCCCTTGAGGACGAGGGCGCGCCAGGGGTTGCGGCGGGGAACGTCGTAGTCGAGGACGACGAGGGCCTCGCGGGCGACGCGGGCGGCTTCTCTCAGGACTTCGATCCGCACACGGCGGGGCATGTCGTGGAGGGCGAAGGAGAGGAGGACGGCGTCGAAGGCGGCGGGGAACGGCAGGTGGCGGCCGTCCAGCCCGGTGAAACGGATGGGGAGGCGCCGGCCGGCCTTGCGGTCTTTCCCCACGGCTCGCAGGAGCATGGAGGGGGTCATGTCCCCCGCCGTCACCGTGGCGCCCCGGCGGGCGCAGCGCAGGGCGATCTCCCCTGTGCCCGTGCAGAGATCGAGGATGGAACGCCCCGGCCGGGCTCCGGCAGCGCGGACGGCGGCCTCGTAGGCGAAGCCGATGGGCTTGGCGAAGAGGTCGTAGACGGGGCTCCAGCGGCCGAAGAAGCGCCGGGTGAAGGCCACGTAGGGATCGGCGGTGCTCAGGGTGCTCATCCGCGGACAGCCAGAGAGATCCAGGTGGCGGCGAAGAGCACCGCGCTCACGGCGCCGTTCATGGTGAGGAACGAGACCTGGATGCGCGAGAGGTCGCCGGGGCTCACGATGGAGTGCTCGTAGGCGAGAGCGGCGCCCGCCGCCGCGAGGCCCAGGGCATAGGGCACCCCCAATCCCAGGCGCCAGCCGGTCCAGGCGAACCCCGCGAAGGCCAGGAGGTGGAAGACGCGGGCGAGGCGCAGGGAGGCGGAGCGCCCCAGCCGGGCCGGGATGGAGTGAAGCCCCGCCTGGCGGTCGAACCCGTCGTCGAGGCAGGCGTAGACCACGTCGAAGCCCGCCACCCAGAAGAGGACGGAAACGGAGAGGACGGCGGGATAGCCGGCCAGACTCCCCGAAACCGCCACCCATCCCCCCAAAGGAGCCAGGGCCAGGGCCGCGCCCAGCACGAGGTGCGCCAGGGCGCGTGACGCGCTTGGCCAGCGAGTAGCCCAGAGTGAGGGCGAGCACGACCGGGGAGATGCGCAGGGTGAGCGGATTGAGCGCCGCGCAGGCCGCCACGAAGACGGCCGAGGAGACGGCGACCACGGCCCAGGCCTCGGCGGGGCGGATGGTGCCCGCCGCCAGGGCGCGGCTCGCCGTGCGCGGGTTGGCGGCGTCGAACCGGCGGTCCACCAGGCGGTTGAAGGTCATGGCCGCGGTGCGCACGGCCACGGCGGCGAGGACGGTCCACCCCGCCGTCCGCCAGCCCGGAGGCCCCCCGGCGGCAAGGAAGGCGCCCATCAAGGCGAAGGGGAGGGCGAAGACGCTATGGGAGACCTTGATGGTTTCGAGCCAGAGCCGGACCCTCACCCCCTGGCCCCCTCTCCCGCCCCTCCACCCACCCCTGCCCGGGAGAGGGGGAACCGGAAAGAATTCCGCCTTCAACTGTCCGTGATCGTCCGTGCCCGTCCGTGACTGTCCCTTGGCCAACCTTTCCCCCTCTCCCGGTGTGCGGGGGGAGGGAGGGGGCGGGAGAGGGGGCCAGGGGGTGAGGGCTCGAAGCACGGCCGGCAGCACCAGCAGGGTGAAGATCAACGACCACACGGAGCCCACCGTGAGGAGGACGCCGAAGGAGGCGAGGCCGCGGTGGGTGGTGGCCATGAGGGCCGCGAAGCCCACGATGGTGGTGAGGACGCAGAGGAGCACGGCGCCGCCGGTGCCGGCGAGGGTACGGTCGAGGTCTCCTCTCTCCTCGCGGAAGCGGTGGACGATGTGGGCGCCGGCGTCCACCACGGTGCCCAGGATGACCGGGAGCGCCATGACGTTGAGCGGGTTGAAGGCGATCCCCAGGAGGCGCATGGTGCCCAGGGTGGCGGCCACGCTCAGCACGGTGGGGAGGAGCGCCAAGGCGCTCCACGAGGGGCTGCGGAAGTCGAGCAGCACGAGGAGCAGAATGGCGAGGGCGCTCAAGCCCGCGGTGATCAGAAGGGCGCGCTTCGAGAGGTCGATCATGAAGCGGCCCAGGACGGGCATGCCGGTGACGTTGGGGTCGACCGCCCGCATCTGCCCCAGGAACCGCGCCTCGAACTTGGGATCCCAAACGTTGCCGTTGGGGTAGGCGTAGACGGCGAAGCGGCCGTCCGGGGACTGGAAGCCGGACTGGAAGGCGGCGCGCTCGGCGGGGATGGGCCGGGCGAAGGCGTCGAGCATGGCGAGGTCGGCCGCGGAGCGCACGGCGCCCACGGTGTCGAGCTTGCGGAGCTTCTCGGCGGTCTTCCCCGCCTCCTCCGCGGAGCCCACGAGGAAGGCGGCGAACTGGGGGGAGAACACGGAGCGCCGCACCATCTCCCGCTCCAGGCGCACGGCCTCGGAATCCCGGGGCTGGAGGTTCAGGTAGTCGCCGTCGAAGCGGGGCAAGCCGCCGGCGAGGCCCGCCAGGGCGGCCACCGCGAGGGCCACGGCCAGGACGGGGCTGCTGCATGCGCGCCAGGATGCGGCCGGCCCGGCGCTCCATGAGCTTGCGCTCGCGGCGGCGGCGCCCGCCCGGTGAGCATGAGCAGAGCCGGCAGCAGGGTGACCATGAGGACGAGGGCGAGGAGGATCCCCGTGCCGCCGATCCACCCCAGCTCCTGGAAGCCCCGGAAGCCGGAGAAGAGCATGGTGTAGAAGGCCGCCGCCGTGGTGAGGGTGCCCGTCATGAGGCTCGGCCCGAGCTCGCGGGCCGCGCGGCCACCAGGGCCTCGCGCTTTTCCCAGCCGTCCGCCAGGCGCTCCTCCAGGCGGTCCACCACGTAGATGCCGTAGTCGATGCCGAGGCCGAAAAGGGCCGAGAAGAAGGTGGCGGAAACGAGGGTCAGGTGGCCGGGGGCGACGGCGATGACGCCCAGGACCAGGACGGCCGAGAAGGCCAGGGTGATGGCGGCCATGAGCGGCCGGGAGAATTCGGCGAAGCCGGCCATGAAGAGGACCAACACGGCGAGGAAGGACAGCGTCGAGAGGCGCGAGGTGTCGCGCTGGATGACGTCGCGGTCGTCCAGGGCGTACTGGGGGAGCCCCGTGAGGCCGGCGCGCACGCCCACCGCTTCCAGGCGGCCCTCGGCGATCTTCTCCCGCACGGCGTGGACGAACGGCGCGATGGTCTCGGCGCTGGAGTCCGGGTCCGCCGGCTGGACGAAGAGGAAGAACATCTTCCGGTCCTTGGACATGAAGTAGGGCTCGGTGTGCAGGAACGCCAGAGACAGGCGGGTCGTAGGGGAGGCGGGAGAGCACGGCCCGGACGCCGTGAGGCCCTGGATCGTGCGCACCGTCTCCGCCACCCGGTCGGCGGCGGCGCGCAGGCGCGCCTCCTCGTTCCCTTCGAGGACCACCACCAGCATGTTGGGCGTGCCGAAGCTCTGGGCGAAGTCGCGGAACCGGGCGACGGTGGGAAGGTCCGGATCGACGAGATCGAGATTGGAGGTCTTGAGCTCCAGGCGCCACGCGGCGAGGCCGAGCGAGGCCAGGCCCAGCAGGGCGGCCACGGCGATCGTCCGCCAGGGGCGGGCCGTGGAGATCCGGGCGAGGAAGCCGAAGAGGCGTTCCTGGAGGCGGGGGCGGGTCATCGGGTCTCCTCAGGTCGGGACGAGCACGGACGGTGACGGGCGGACAGGGACGGACACATAGGCCACGAGGTCCGCCACCTGCTGGTCCGTGAGCCACTCGTGGCCGGGCATCGAGGTCGGGGGCAGGCCGTGGCGAATCGACGCTGGCGAGGGGGAGGCGGGTGCGGAGAGCCGCCGGGTTTGCGCAGGTTGGCGTAGGGGTCGCTCAGCTTCGCGGCCAGAGGGCCGTCTCCCCGCGCCGTTCGCGCCGTGGCAGGCGGCGCAGTAGGTGGCGAAGAGGCGGGCACCCCGCGCGAGGGAAGGCGCGGCCGGAGGTGGCGGCGGGGTCTCGGCCTTGGTCATGGCCCAGCGCTCCACGGAGGTGCCCTTGCCCAGGGAGGCGAGGTAGGCCACGAGGTCCTGCCCGCGCCGGCCGTCGCCCGCGAAGAGGTGGGCGTAGGAGGGCATGCGGGTGCCGGGGTTGAGCCGGCGGGGATCTTTCAGATGGATCTCCTGCCAGACCTCGCTCCGGCGGTTGCCCACCTGGAGCAGGTCCGGCCCCTGGCGGCGGGTGCCGATGAGCGGCGGGCGCTCGGCGCGGTCGAGCGGACGCCAGGGTCCCCACCAGGCCACGTCCCGCGTGCCGGGGCGGACGTACTGCGAGTGGCAATGGATGCACCCTTCCTGCGACGTAGACGATGCCGGCCCCGGGCCACGGCGGCGTCCGAGCCCTGCTTCAGGCGGAGCGGCGTCGGTGCGCTCGGACGCGATCCACACCGCGAGGAACCCGGCGGCTCCCAGCGCGAGCGCCGGTGCGAGCTAGCCGGATCAGCCGGGCCGGGCGGAGCCAGGCGAGGGCCGAGGACCGCGCCCGTCACGCCGAGGAACCAGCCCGGGATGCGTCCCAGATCCTGGGCCATCCCGACGCCCAGAGCCGAGCCGAGCCAGCCGGCGACGCCGAAGAGCAGGCCGGCTCGCCAGCGCGGGGGACGGCGAGGTCTGGCTCCCGCCCCCGGTCGGCGTCACCACCAGGGCCGTCGAGTAGAACGAGATGCCGACGGCGTAGAGCGGCCCCGCCATCCCGCCGCCCCGCCGCCGTGCTGGAGGAGCGGAAAGGCCACCGCGAAGAGCGCCCACGCGGCGAGCGGCACGGCGATCCCGAAGCCGGCGTCGAGCAGCACCGCCCGCCCCCACCGCCGCCGCGAAGTGGACGCTCGCCCTGAACGAGCTTCTGCCCCTCGCTCCCCCACGTCTCCGCCTTGAGCGCCGGGTTGGCCTGGACGACGGCGAAGGCGGCCGAGTCGAGCCAGACGAGGACGAGGAAGGTGAGGAGGATGGGAGACAGGAACCGCGGCCAGTGCCCGTGCGACCTCACCCTCCGGCTCCCTCTCCTGAAGGAGAGGGAGGGAAAGCAAACCGGCTAACTTCAAGCCCCTCTCCTTTAGGAGAGGGGTTGGGGTGAGGTCGCCCCGGCACGAACCACCACCGCCACCAACGCCAATCCCGCCGGAACCAGAGCCCGCACCGCCGTCGACGCCTCGAACAGAGCCGGCACGTTGCTCAAAAAGTACGCCGCCCCCGTCGCGATCCCCACGCCGAGCCCCGTGCGTTCCGGAACCAGGTCCGGCAGAGACGCGGCCAAGGCCACCGTCAGCAGGCCGATCGAGGCGCCGATGGCCGCCGCGGCCACGAGCAGGCTGGCAAAGCCGTGGCAGGCGAGGGACGCGACGGCCACCACGGCCACGGCGCCGAGCCCGGCCCGTACCAGTCGCAGACCGGGGACGCGGCCGAGGAGCCAGGCCGTGCCGAGGCTCGCGGCCAGCCCGGCGAGGCCCATGGCGGCCATGGCCGCACGCACCGGCTCAGCGTCCCCGAGGTCTTGCTGAACCTGGGTCAGAAAACCGAACTGTGCGAAAAGCAGGAAGGCGACATAGGTGGCCGCTATGACGAGAAGACCCGCCGGCAGGCCGCGCCAGGCCTTCCACCGCTCAGTCCGCATCGCCGAAGCTCCCGAAGATGAGCAGGCCGAGCTGCGCGATGGCCACGCCGCGCGTCGTACGTGCCCACGGCGGCCCAGGGGAGGTCGAGCGCGGCCGTTGCCACGGCGATGCCCAGGAAGAGGGCCACGGCGAGCCGCACGCCGGCCGTGATCTCCAGGGCCGAGACGATGCGGCGGGCGCGCCGCCGCTCGCAGCCGCGGTCGAAGAGCAGCCAGGGATAGAGGTAGGCGAAGCCCACGCAGCCCACGAACACCCCGACGAAACGGAGCAGGATGAGCCCGCCCTGGGGGACGCCCAGCCCGAGGAGCCGCAGCACGAAGGCCGGAGCGGCCACCAGGAGGAGGCCGGTCACGGCGTCGCCGCCGCCGGCCAGGAGGCAAAACAGGGTGCGCGCGCGCTGTTTCATCGCAAAGCCCTCGACGCCTGAGAGGTCCAGCAGGGCCGCCGCGGCGAGCATGGCGGACCCGGCCACGGCGCGCACGGCGTAGAGAAGGGTGATGGCGGAATCGCCCCGGAAGACGGCGCCGGGGTCCCCCGCCTCCAGCGCTCCGGCCGCCGTCAAGGCCAGCACCTGGACGCCGTTGCCGGCGTTCCAGAGCAGGAAGGCCGGGCGGTGGGACGAGGACGCCCCGCAGCCGGGTCTGGCGGTTGAGCACGGTGAGGAGGAGGGCCGCGAAGCTGGTGGCCATGCCGGCCATGGCCAGGTGGACATGCCCCACGAGGGCGTTGGTGAACTTGACCCGCGCGAGCAGGGCCGGGCCGAACATCGGGAACGAGGTGGCGGCCAGGAGCACGCCCCAGGCGACGAAGGCCCAGATCCAGGGCCGGGCGGCCGGGCCACGGAAGGCCGCACGCCCCGCCGGGCCCAGGAGGTGCGGCGTCAGCGCGAAGAGGGCCGCGATGGCGACCGTGCTCCACGACAGGCTCGCCACCGTGGGGCCGCCCGAGGCCGGGTTGACCGGCGGGTAGGTGCCGGGCGAGGTCGCGTAGGCCAGGACGGCGGGCACCAGGAGGAGACCCAGCCAGAGCGCGGCGAGGCCGATCCGGAATCCGCGAAAGAGCCCAACCCCGAGCACGCCGGCCAGGATCAGGAGAGCGGCGAGGAAGATCGCGCCGCTGATCCCCTGCCAATCCAGAAATTGCTTGCCCGTGGTCTCCCCCGCCAACCACGCCGCGGCGCCCACGAGGAGCGACCCCGACCAGACCTGGACGGCCACCGCGGCTCCCCGCGCCGGCGGCTGATAGGCGTGCAAGAGCAGGGCCACGAGCGGCAGGGCAATCCAGCCGTAGAGCAGGAGGTCGAGATGGAGCGGCATCCAGCGCCCATAGGTGAGAGGTCCGAGCACCGTGCCCAGGCCGGGGGCCAGCAGGAGCACGGAGAGCAGCACGCCCACGGCAGAGCCGGCGGTGAGCCAGGCGAGGGCGTGGAGGGTGGTGAGCTCCAGCGCTTCGGGCCTGTCCCTCACGCCGCCTCCCGCCCCTCCAGGCGCCTCTCGACGTCGGCCAGCTCGGCTTCGAGGAACTCCTGGAGGCTGGCGAGCGGAGCCCAGGACGTGCCGCCTTCGAGGGTCAGGGCACCCACGAGGCTCCGCGCCTCGCCCAGCAGGCGCGAGAGCCGGGCCAGGGCCTGGCCCGGGCCGGTGAGGGCGGGCAGGTTGGGGCGGCCGAGGCCGGCGTCGCGGCCGGGGGTCTTGCCGGTCTCCTCGGCGCCCATGAGGCTGTCCTTGAAGTCGTCGAGGATCTGGTAGGCGAGCCCCCAGGCGGAGGCCAGGCGCTCCAGGCGGGCCACGGTCTCCGCGCTCTCCCCCGCCACCACCGCCGGCAGCACCATGGCGAGGCGGACCAGGGGGACGGTCTTGGCCACCGCCACGCGGACGGCCGTCTCGGTGTCCGCCCCCTCGCGGCGGAAGTGGACGTCGCGCGACTGGCCGTCGAGAATCCCGGCGATCCCCAGGCATTCGCCCACCAGGGCCGCCGCGGCCGTGCAGCGCTCGCCGGCCCCCGGGGTGCCGATCCCCTCGCCCAGGGCTTCCCAAAGCAGGCCATACCCCCGGGTGATGAGGGCCAGGGCACCCAGAATGGTGGCGGCCTCGCCGTGCACCACGTGGGGGCAGGGACGGCCGCGCCGCTCGGCGGCGTCGTCCATGCTCGGCATGTCGTCGAACAGCAGCGAGGCCGAGTGGAAGTACTCGACGGCCACGCCGAGCTTCAAGGCCCGGCCGGCCTCGAGGCCGCGCCGCACGCCGAGGCCGTAGGCGAGCTGGGCCCGGGCCAGGCTGCCGGGATGCCCGAGGACGTCCGCGACCACCCCCCGCAGGCGGGGCTCCAGGCCGGAGCCCAGCGGCAGCAGGTCCGCGAAGGCGCTCCGCACCCGGCGGGCCTCGCGCTCGTTCAGAAGACGCGGATGGCGAAGGTCCAATTGGCGAGGGTTCATGGTGCTACTCCAGGCGCCCCTCGGCGCTGACTTTGACCTGTACGGCCTTCTCCACCCGCAGGAACATGATGCTCGGATCCTTGAGCCCCCACTCGACGAAGGGGATGGAGAACCGGGTCTCGGCCTTCAGCCGCCCGCCCTGGACGTCGACCTTGGCGGGCAGGCTCAGCTTGTGGTCCGCGCCATGGAAGGTGAGGACGCCGTCGAGGGTGACCTGCGACGTTCCCGAGGGGGCCACCGTGCCGCGGATCTTCTCGGCCCGGAACACGGCCACGGGGTGGGCGGCGGTCTCCAGGACGTCCTCGTGCATGGTCTTGTCGCGGCTCTCGTTGCCCGTCTGCGCGCCTTTGAGGTCGATGGTGATCTCCCCCGAGGCGGCGCCGGTCTGGGAGTCGAAGGTGATGCGGCCGGATTTGAGGGCGAACGTCCCCTCGACGTCGTGGCCGGTCGCGGGGAGCGTGAAGCTCACCTTGGAGGCCGCGGGGTCGAGGGCGAGCACCTGGGCATTCTCGGCCCGCACGGGAAAGGCCGCGAGGGCGGCCAGGATCAGAAGGGCGAGGCTGGATTTGGGAAGGAAGGTCGGGCGAAAGCTCATGGGATCTCTCCTTTGACGTCGCCAAGGCTAGAGGGGAGATATGAACGCGTCATGAACGGGCGGCGTTCTTGGTGTCCTGGGTGTCCTTGCTGTCCTTGCTGTCCTTGACGGCCTTGCTGACCTATATTTGCCCCATGCGCCTCCTCCTGGTCGAAGACGAACGCCGCCTGGCCGACCGCCTGGCCCGCGGCCTGCGCGAAGAGGGTTTCGCCGTGGACTGCGCGGCCACGGGCCGGGCCGCGCGCGAGCAGGCGGCCGGTGCCGAGTACGACTTGATCCTCCTCGACCTGGGGCTACCGGACCATTCCGGGCTCGACCTGCTGCGCGGCTGGCGGCGCGAGGGGATGGAGGCGCCGGTGCTCATCCTCACCGCCCGCGACCTGGTCGAGGAGAAGGTCGAGGGGCTGAACGCCGGGGCGGACGACTACCTCACCAAACCGTTCGCCTTCGAGGAGGTGCTGGCCCGGGTGCGGGCGCTGCTGCGGCGGCGGGCCGCGCCGCCGCGGAGCGTGCTGGAGGCCGGCGGCCTGCGGCTGGACCGCGACGCCGGCCGGGCCGAGCGGGGCGACGAGGCGCTTGACCTGACTCCGCGCGAGTTGGCGCTCCTGGAGTACTTCATGCTCCATCCAGGGGTGGTGCTCTCCCGCGACCGCATCGCCGAGCACGTGTGGGACCAGGCCTACGAGGCGCGGAGCAACACCATCGACGTCATCGTGGCGCGGCTGCGGCGCAAGATCGAGGTGGGCGAGGAACGGAAGATCCATTCCGTCCCCGGCGTGGGCTACGTGCTGCGGCCCGGCGGCGGGGAGACCGGATGAAGGAGACCGGATGAAGATGCCGCGCTCCCTCCTTGCCCGGTTGACCTGGTGGTTCGCCGGCTCGCTCCTCGCCCTCTACGGCGTTTCGGCCACCCTGGTCTACTTCTACGCCTCGGCCCAGGAGCGGCAGTACGCGGTGCTGACTCTCAAGAGCGAGGCCGAGACCGTGGCCTCCTACGTGGCCGACAGCGGCGCCCTCGACGCGCCCGAGCTCGCCGAGCCCGAGCACGACCCCATTCCCATGTGGCTGCGGGTGGAGCGGGGCGGCCAGGTGCTGGCCCAGACCCCGGGCACGCCGGCCGTGGCGGTGGCCGCCACCACCATCCTGGAGCAGGAGGAGGAGCCCGGCGAGGTGGTGTCGGTCTACTACCTCGAGACGAAACCTTCCTACATGGTGGTCCGCCACCGGGTGGGGGGGAAGCAGCCGGCGGGGACCTTCGTCGAGGCCATCGGCTCCATGGCGCCGCTGATCCAGGCCAAGCGGCGCCTGGGGGCGGGCCTCTTCCTCGTGGGGCTGGTCGTCATCCCCCTCTCCGCCCTGGGCGGCCGGGCCCTCGCCCAGCAGGCCCTGCGCCCGATTCAGGATCTCGTGGTTTCGATCCGCGGCATCGACCCCCGGGTCGCGGATTCAGAAGGCCGGCGGCGGCTGCCCGAGGGCGGGGTCGAGGAGGTGGCCGTGCTCTCCACCTCGTTCAATGCCCTCCTGGGGCGGCTGGAAGAGAACGTGGACCGCATGCGCCGCTTCACGGCCGACGCCTCGCACGAGATCCGCAACCCCTTGAGCGTGCTGCGCACGGGGATCGAGATCGCCCTGCGCCGCGAGCGCCCCTCCGCCGAGTATCAGGCCCTGCTGCGCGAGAACCTGGAGGAGATCGGCCGCCTGCACGCCGTGGTCGAGGGGATCCTCCTGCTCGCCCGCGGTGACCGCGGCAGGCCGGGGCAGGAGGTTCTCGCCTCCCGCTCGCCGCTCGACCTGGGGGAGCTGGTGCGCTCCGCGGCCGGCTTCTTCTCCGCCTATGCCGCCGAGCGGGGGATTCGGATCGAAACCGAGACCGGTCCGGGGCTCGAGGTGGACGGCGACGCGGCCCTGCTGCGCCTCGCCGTGTTCAACCTGCTGGACAACGCCCTCAAACACAGCCCGGACGGCGAGACCGTACGGGTCGAAGTCCAGGCGAGAGAGGACGCAGGAACGGTGGCCGTGGTGGTGGCCGACCACGGTCCCGGGGTTCCCCCCGAGGACCGCGGCCGGGTGTTCGAACGGTTCTTCCGCGGCGGCCCCGCGTCGGGCAGCGGCGTGGGCGGCATCGGCCTCAGCGTCGTGCGCTGGGTCGCCGAGGCCCACGGCGGCACGGCCCGCCTGCTGGAGAGCGCGCGCGGCGCGGCCTTCGAGGTCGAGCTCCCCGCTCAGGGGGCGAAGGCGGTCTTGTCCACCAGCCCGGGCAGCACGTCGCTGTCCGCCGAGACCGCCGGCAGGTCGTAGTAGCGGATCACCGAAGCCGCCGGCCGCTCCACCCAGACCTCCAGCCGCGAGGTGGTGAAGCGCACCACCTGCGTCCACAGGAAACCGTTGGGGCGCGGGCCGATGACGCGCAGGAACAGCTCCGTCCGCGTGGGCAGGGCACCGGCCACGCAGAAGGTCTCGGGAACGCAGTCCGCCACCTGGGTGCCGGCGGCACCGCCGTTGATCCGCACCTTGAAACGGTACCCGGGGAGCTGCGAGGTGGTGAGCCAGGAGCCGGCCGGCGGCTCGGGGTCCCCCGTTCCCGCCACCGCGCCCAGCAGGGTGAACACCGTCTGGATCTCGCCCGTGCCGCCCCCCAGGTTGCGCACGCTGACCGTATAGCCGCCGGCCGCCGGATTGGCGATCTGGCAGTAGGCCGCCAACCCCGAGCCGCAGGAGACGGTGACGTTCGGCCCCGTGAGCGTGGCCTGGAGCGCGGTGGTGCCGCTCGACCCCACGCGGAGCTGGGCCGTGCCGGCGGGCACCACCACCGGGCTGGAGGTGGCCTGCGTGCTCACGGGGTCCACCCGCCCCACGATCGAGCTGTTCGCGCCCCCGGCGTTGGGCAGCGAGCCGCACTGCTGGGCCCCGGTCGCCAGATCCCCTCCCGCCGCCGTGGCGATCCAGGACCGGTCGGAGAAGACGTCGGCGTCATAGGAAAAATCCGTCGCGAGGCAGGAGGACTGGAACCCGAAGGAAGTGACGCCGGCCAGCCGCTGCCCCTGCGCCGTGGTGACGAACAGGGGGCCGCCCGAGTCGCCGCCGCAAGTGTTCGACTGGGCACCGTCGAACTGCCAGCACAGGTGCCCCGGGATGGCGTCGCAGTTGCCGGTGGTGACCGCGCCCGACCGCTTGACGCCCAGGTCGTCCGCGAAGCCGTTGGTGACGCCGAAGCCCACGATGGTCCCGGACGCCCCGTTGGCCACGGCTCCGGACTGGTTGATCACCGCGGGCGCGATGCCGGTGACCGGCGAGGCGAGACGGAGCACGGCCAGGTCGTGCAAAGGATCCGAGACGTCGTCCCCGGGGTTCCGCTGCGGATGGACGGCGACCGAGGAGACGGTGAAGTTGCCCGCGTGGTGGAAGAACACCGATTTGCCGGCCGGATTCATGAGCCCGGCGCCGGCGCACTGGGCCGGCGGCAGCTCTTCCCCGGCGTTGTTGGTGCAGATGCAGTGGGCGGCGGTGAGCACGGTCTGGCAGCCGATCAGGGTCGCCGTACAGAAACCGGCGCTCGTGCGCAGCCAGCCGACGGCGGGATATCCGGCCTCATTATTTCCATGAACGATCTTGCCATGAACGATCTTGCCGTGGACGATCTTGGGCGTCTCCGCCGCGGCTGGGGAGGTGTGGACGGACGGGCTCACGAGAAGCAAGACACCGAGGAGAAGACGCCGGACCATGAGACCCCCTTTTCTTCAATCCCGACAGGGGATACCCTACCGGAAACGCCCCGGATCAAAGAAATGAAGAGATACTGGCTGTTGACGGCGGTGATGATGGTCACCTTCCTGGCCCTGTTCGGCCTGGCCGAGTGGCTCCACATCCCCCTCTTGACGGACCCGGACCCCTGGCTCCGGCGCGGCGGCTGGGTCGCGGCGGCGGTGGGCGTGGGCCTGCTGATCGCGGACGTGCTCCTCCCCGTGCCGGCGAGCCTGGTGATGATCGCCCACGGCGCCCTCTTCGGCGTGGCCTGGGGCACGGTCCTCTCGCTCCTCGGCGCCGTGGGGGCGGCCCTCTTCGGCTTCGCCCTCGGCCGGCGGGGCGGGCCGCTGCTGGCCCGGCTGGTGCCCGAGGACGAGCGGCGCCGGGCCGACGCCCTGCTCGCCGAGTGGGGGGACCTCGCCATCCTCATCACCCGGCCGGTCCCCATCCTGGCCGAGACCGTCTCCATTCTGGCCGGCGCCTCCCCCATGGGCTGGGGGCGCATGGTGGCCGCGACCCTGGCCGGTGCCCTCCCCGCCGCCCTGATCTATGCCTTGACGGGCGCCACGGCCCGGAATTTATTTGGCAATTGGGACAGCATCCCCCTGGTGTTCGGCCTGGTCCTCGGAGTCGCCGGGCTGTTCTGGATCGTGGGCCGGAAGCTGCTCGGCAAGCGGACGGTCAAGCCGCAAGCCTGAACGATTCAGGCATAAAAGACAGGGCCTGCGTGCTGTTGCCCAGCCAGAACGGCATGCGCCGAGCGAGGCCGAAGAGCCCTTCCACCGGCCATGAGACGAACCGGCGCCGGTAGAGGAGCTCCTCGCGGTCCACGTCCCAAACCCGCAGCTCGTTGGCGTCGGCGAGAGCGAAGGCGTAGACGCTCCCCCGCACCTGCTGCACGTCGTGGAGCCAGCGCGAGCCGGCGTCGAAACGGCGGGCGATCCGCCCCCGGTCGTCCAGGAACGTGAGGTGGCCGGACGTGCTGTCCGCGAAGTAGACATCCCCCTCCGCGCTCACCCGCGCGCCGTGGCACCCCACGAAGCCGCGGGCGATCTCCTCGTAGGCCCCGCTCTCCAGGTCGAAGACCCCCACGGCGCCCTGGAACAGGGTGGAGACCACGGCCAGCCGTCCGTTGTCGAACGGGTGGGCGGCGTTGACGTGGGTGGTCTGCTGCTCGTCCCCCACGTAGTGGCGACGGAGGTCGGTCTGCGGATTGAGGTCGTAATTGTGGCCGTAGATCTCCTCGGGCATGCGGAGGACTTTTTCGATCTCTCCCGTCCCCAAATGGAGGATCAGCAGGGCGTCCGAGGCCGAGCAGGAGAGGAGGGCGCGCTCCCCTCGGTCATTGGGCAGGGGGGCCACGGTGTGGAGGCCGGCGAGGAGGGGGTGCTCGTAGCGGGCGGTGACGGTGCGGTCCTTCCAGATCTCCACCCGTTGTTCGAATCCCACCAGAGTCTCGTCCCCAAGGATCACCACGTGCTGCACCTTCTCGCGATGGCGAAAGCTGCCGGCGGGGCGGAACCGGAGCCGGCCGTTTTCATCCTCCAAGACCTCGTGGAAGCTGGCCGCGCCGCAGTAGAGCGGCTCGGGGGGCGGCAGGCTGTCGAAGGGGGGGAGATGGTCGAGACGCCCGGGGTCTCCGAACCGGCGGGTGAGGAACTGCACGGAGCAGCGGGAGAGGTTCGTCTCCCGGCTCGAATGGGTGAGCGCGAGGGTGCCGAGGCGGCGCATCAGGCGGCCGCCCTCGCGGCCCGGGCCGCGAGGGCGGCGTGGATGACCTCCGCGTACCGCCCCACCACGGCGGCCGGATCGCAGAGACGGAAGACCGCCTCCTGGAGACGCCGCCCGTACGAGGGATCGAGGCGCTCCAGGGCCGCCCGCACCGACGCGACGGACGGAGGATTCTCCACGAACAGGATTTCCTCGGCGAACAGCTCCGGCAGCGCTCCCACGGGGGTGGAGATCACGGGCGTCCCCACCCTCCCCGCCTCGACGACCACCCGGGGGAATCCCTCATGGGCGGAGACCAGGATGAGGGCGTCGATACTCCGCAGGAGCGTCCCCACGTCGCGGGACGGCGGCAGGAACCTCACCCTCTCCCCGGCCTGCTCAGGGGCATCCAGGGTCTGGATCAACAGGTTGCAGCCGAGGGCTTCGACGTTTTCGATCAGCCAGGGCACGTTCTTCAGGGGGACGAGACGGCCGAGGAACCCCAGCGTGGGGCGTCCCGGCGGGAACAGCTCCCTCCGGGGTCCCTTCAGGTGGTCCCCCAGGCAGGTGTTGGGGATGAAGACGGCACCCGGAATGCCGCGGGCCACGGCCGGGGAGACGCAGACCGTAGTGTCGATGACCTGACCCCAACGCCGCTGAAACGCGAGGCCGTCCTCCTCGCGGCTGGTGTGGACCACCCGGATGGAGGCCGGGCGCCGGTCCATGCCCGCCAGCACGTCCGGCACTGCGTTGACCACGCCGTACCAAAGCACGGCGTCGGCGGCCCGGAACGGCAGGCGCAGCTCCCAGCGCTTGCGGATGGGGGTCCAGGCGCCGAACCGAGCGTCCAGCTCCGGAGCCAGAGGCCGCTCCAACCGGCCGTCGTCCAGGGCGCAGACGTCCAGCTCGAATTCGCTCTGAAGCCCCGACGCCACGTCCAGCAGGACGGTCTCCCCTCCTCCGAGCCCCAAGTGGGGAAAGACGAGGCAGAGGCGAGGCC